>NZ_CP188261.1:5045000-5392042 GCF_049995385.1 Solidesulfovibrio sp. DCME | reverse complement strand
GGACAGCTTCCGACCGATAGAATTTTTTTAAGCATATTGATGTGTTAAGCTGAGGTCTCCGGACCCCTCCCCAAGGTCGCGAAGAAAGCCCAACATAGCCTATTTCGGGCCTGAAGCCAAGGGGCAGCCGGTTGTGTTGCCATCGGGCCGGAAATGGGCCAAGAAAAGCCCCTGTCGCCTGGAAGCGACGGCCAAAGGGAGAGCGGGCATGACCCACGAGGTGAAAAAAAGCGTCGCCGAAATCAACCGGCGTATCCAGCAGGGCAAGGCCGTGGTCTTGACGGCCGCCGAAATGGTCGAGACGGTCAAGCGCCTGGGCAAGGTCAAGGCGGCCAAGGAAGTGGACGTGGTGGCCACGGGCACCTTTTCGCCCATGTGCTCCTCGGGCATGCTGTTTAATTTCGGCCAGGAGCCGCCGGTCATCAAGGCCCAGAAGGTCCGGCTCAACAACATTCCGGCCCATGCCGGCCTGGCCGCCGTGGACGCCTACCTCGGCGCCACCGAGCTCTCCAAGGATGATCCCCTCAATAAGGTCCATCCCGGCCGGTTCAAGTACGGCGGCGCCCACGTCATCGAGGATTTGCTGCGCGGCAAGGCCGTGCGGTTGTGGTGCGAGGCCTACGGCACGGATTGCTATCCCCGTCGCGAACTGGAAAAGGATATCACCCTGGCCCAGCTCAAGTACGCAGCGCTTTTAAATCCGCGCAACTGCTACCAGAACTACAATGTGGCCGTGAACCTCACCAGCCGCATCGTCTACACCTACATGGGGCCGCTTAAGCCCAACGCCCGCAACGCCAACTTCGCCACGGCCGGCGAGCTCTCGCCCCTTTTCAACGACCCGTACTTGAAGACCATCGGCCTGGGCACCCGCATTTTCCTCGGCGGCGGCATCGGCTACGTCATCGGCGCCGGCACCCAGCACGACCCCCGGCCCAAGCGCAACGAACGCGGCATCCCCCTGTCCGCCTCGGGCACGCTCATGCTCAAGGGCGACATGAAGGGCATGAACGCCCGCTATGTCCGGGCCGTGTCCATGCTCGGCTACGGCGTGTCCCTGGCCGTGGGCGTGGGCATCCCCATTCCCATCCTCAACGAGGAAATGGCCTTTTTCACCGGCGTTTCCGACGCCGACATCCAGATGCCGGTCAAGGACTACGGCCACGACTACCCCAACGGCATCGGCCGCACCCTGGGCTATGTCACCTATGCCGCATGCCGTTCGGGCGAGGTGGTCATAAACGGCAAGCCGACCCAGGCCGTGCCCATGACCAGCCTGGCCATGTCGCTGGAAGTGGCGCAAACCCTCAAGAGCTGGATCGAGCAGGGCAAGTTCCTGCTCACCGAGCCCGTGGAGCCCATCGAGTCGTACTGAGTGGCGGCGCAACCCTTGACGCACGGGTCCGATTCGGGGCGCGAAGGTGCGCTGGCGTATGTGGCGTGACCTCGCCCTGGGCCTGCTGGTGACGGCCGCCTTTTTCGGCCTGCTCGAGGCCGGGGCGCGCCTTGTCGCGCCCGATCCCGGGCCGTCACCGGGCAAGCGGCAGATTTTTTTCATCAACGACAACGACCGGGACCGCGATTTCGTGGTGGAGCGCGACCCGGACCTCGGCTATCGCCTCAAGCGCACCGGCGCGGCCGACACCTTCGTCGATTCCAACAACCGGGCCTACGCCCGCCGCAAACCCGAAAACACCTTCCGCATCATCTGCCTCGGCGGCTCCACCACCTACGGCACGGGGGTGGAGAATTCCGACTGGTCCTACCCGGCCCTGCTGGAGGACATCTTCCGCACCGCCCTGGAGGGCTGCGGCCGGCGGGTCGAGGTCATAAACGCCGGCATGATGGGCTACCACAGCTGGCACAGCCGCATCCGGGCCCAGACCGAACTCGACGCCCTGTCCCCGGACCTCTACCTGGTCATGGACGGGGTCAACGACATCGCCTCGCTGTCCGGGGTGGAAAGCGTGGCCGACCTGGAAAGGGAACGCGGCCTGCTGACCAACCTGATCGGAACCGGGCCAGCAAAACCGGGCCCCCTGGCCCGCCTGGCCGGGCTGCTCTCCCGAAGCGCCCTCTACCGCCTGGCCCGGGAGCAAGTCGCCAGGCTGCGGGGAAAAAAGGACTACGCCGACCTGCTGCGGGCCTTCGGCTACCGCGACAACCTGGCCGCCCTGATCCGGGGCCGCCAGGACAAGGGCATCGCCACGGTGGTGGTCAACTACCCCTGGAGCGTGCGCGAAAACCTCGACGCCGCGGCCAACCTGCGCCGTTATCCGCCGGCCTGGGACGTGTCCCCGGAAACCGTGGACCTCTACCGCTTCGGCCGGCGGGGCATTGCCGGGGCCAATCGGCAGGTGGCCAAGGCCACGGGCGTGCCGCTTATCGATCCCCAGCCGCTTCTGGACGCCATGATCGAACGGGACGGCTATTACAGCCTCTATGCCGACCCGGTCCATTTCACCAAGCGCGGTAACCTGCTGTTGGCCAGGGAGATCTACCAGCGGCTGGTCGGGCTGCCGCCGCTGGCCGCCTTCGTGGCCTCCTGCCGGCTGCCGGACCTCTATGCCATCGATTCCCAGCCGCTTTTCCACTTCCTGGCCACCTGGGGCGACCGGTACCGTGGCCAGGACTGCCAGCACGGGCCGGCGGCCGGGAAAATCGCCGCCCTGGAAAACGTCGCTCCGGGCCGGGAGCCCGTGGAGGGCCTCACACCCCTGGCCCCGGTCGACACCGGGGCCGGCCCGGGCCGCATCCGCCTGGACCTGGCCCGGCCCCTGGAAGGCGCCGGCGAGGAATTGCTGCTCTATCCCCGGCTGTGCGGCCTGGACGACAAGGTGACCATCTGGGCCCTTGGCGACGACGGCTCGCGGCGGGAGGTTTTTTCGCTGCAAAAAACCTATCCCGACGGATTGTGGATGCCGTTTTGCTCGCGCTACGGCCTGTCCGCCGCTGCCGCCGCCGGGGCGACGCACCTGGAGGTCGAACTGGGCGGGCATACCCAGCTCTACGCCGCGGACGGCAACGTGCTGTTCCGGGAAAAGCGCCAGGAACGCTAAAGGGCTTTACAACAAAGCCCGTTTGGTATACGCGGTCAGGTTCTTTCACCCGAATGGAGGATCTGGTATGTCCAAGCACAAGAAGATCGAGCGCTACAAGGAACTGGACCGCCGCCGCAAGCGCCGCAAGGAACGGCTCAAGGAGCGTATCCGCGAGGCCATTGCCGCCAAGAAAGCCTAGGGTTTTGCGCTTCGAAGCCTTGCCGTAGCCTTTTTCGCCCCTCCGTCGCGGGCTTTCGGGCCGCTTGCGTCATGGCCGCGCCCGCCCGCGGCGATGGGCTTGTCATCGTTCGCGACGCGCCAGCCGACCGGGCAGGGGCTCGTCCTTGCCCGGGCCGCGCACCATCCCGTGGGGAGTCCCATGCCCTTGTACGAATACGAGTGTCCGGCCTGCGGCCTGGTCTTCGAGGAACTGCGCCGGGCCGGCGACGAGTCCCCGGCCAGCTGCCCCGCCTGCCGCACCCCGGCCTCGCGCATCGTTTCCCTGTCCGCCTTCGCCCTCAAGGGCAGCGGCTTTCACGCCACCGACTACGTCCAGCGCCGCCCCGGCTCCTTTCAAAAGGACGGCAAGGGCACCGTAAAGGGCGTGGAAGTGGACGTGCCGCAATTGGCCCGCGACCCGTCGGTCCCCCTGGAAGCGGCGGAAGGTCCCGAGGAACAACCCGGCGATCCCGCCAAGGAGGGCGCATGATCGAGCGCTATACCCGCAAGGCCATGGGCGCACTGTGGTCCCTGGAGAACCGTTTCGCCGCCTGGCTCGAGGTCGAGGTCGCCGTGTGCGAGGCCTGGGCCGAACTCGGCCGCATCCCGGCCGCCGACATGGCCGCCATCCGGGAAAAGGCCGGCTTCGACGTGGCCCGCATCCTGGAAATCGAGGAAACAACCCGCCACGACGTCATCGCCTTTTTGACGGCCGTGGAGGAACGCGTCGGGCCGCCGGCCCGGTTCATTCACCTCGGCTGCACCTCCTCGGACATCGTGGACACGGCCAATGGCTTGCTGCTCGGCCGGGCCGGGGCCATGATCCTGGAGACCATCGACGGGCTTTTGGCCGTGATCAAGGATCTGGCCCTGCGGTTCAAGGGCCAGCTGATGATCGGCCGCACCCATGGCATCCACGCCGAGCCCCTCAGCTTCGGCATGAAGATGGCCTCCTTTTACGCCGAGTTTTCCCGCCACCGGGAGCGGGTGGCCACGGCCACCGAGGGTGTCAGGGTCGGCAAGATTTCCGGGGCCGTGGGCGGCTACGCCCACCTCGACCCGCGGGTGGAAAAGATCGCCCTGGGGCGCCTGGGCCTGGCCGTGGACCCCATCTCCACCCAGATCGTCCAGCGCGACCGCCATGCCGCCTTTTTCACCGCCCTGGCGCTGCTGGCCGGCGGCGTGGAGCGCATGGCCACGGAACTGCGCCATCTCCAGCGCACGGAAGTCCTCGAGGCCGAGGAAGGGTTTTCCAAGGGCCAGAAAGGCTCCTCGGCCATGCCCCACAAGAAAAACCCCATTTCCGCCGAGAACATCTGCGGCCTGTCCCGGCTCGTGCGCACCAACGCCCTGGCTTCCCTGGAAAACATGGCCCTGTGGCACGAGCGCGACATCTCCCATTCCTCGGTGGAGCGGGTCATCATGCCCGATTCCACCATCCTGGCCGACTACACCGTGGCCCGGTTGACCGGCATCCTCGGCAACCTCAAGGTCAATCCGGACAACATGGCCCGCAACCTGATGGCCTCCTACG
This sequence comes from Solidesulfovibrio sp. DCME, assembly GCF_049995385.1. Lineage (NCBI taxonomy): Bacteria > Pseudomonadati > Thermodesulfobacteriota > Desulfovibrionia > Desulfovibrionales > Desulfovibrionaceae > Solidesulfovibrio > Solidesulfovibrio sp. DCME. Next base: position 5,387,248 of record NZ_CP188261.1, on the reverse strand, counting down.
GGTTGTTCTATTCCCAGCGCGTGCTCCTGGCCCTTATCGAGGCGGGCATGGACCGTCAAAAAGCCTACGAGGCCGTACAGCGCGTGGCCATGGCCTGTTGGGAAGGGCGGACATCCTTTCCCGAGGCCGTGCGGGCCGATGCGGCCATCACGGCCAAACTGGGCGCGGCGGCCTTGGACGCGCTGTTCGATCCGGGCTACTATCTGGCCCACGAGGACCTGATCTATTCCCGGGTCTTCGGCCCGGCAGCGTAGGCCGGCCGGGGCCGGGAAGGTTTTTGCCGCAAGCCCGGGTGCCCGGTACGGGAATCACTTTTCAAACCGGCCCGCCTTTTGTAGGACAAGGACAAAAGGGGCCAAGCGGGGAGTCTCATGTCGTGTGCAAGCGACCAGCCGGACGCCGCGGCCATGCGTGGCCGTCTGGCCAGCCTTTTGCTGGAAAAATCCTATCGGGCCGGCGAGGTGGTCCTTACCTCGGGCCGCAAAAGTGACTATTATTTCGACTGCAAGCAGACGGCGCTGCACCCCGAGGGGGCGTGGCTGATCGGCAATCTGCTCTATGACCTGCTGCCGGCGGACATCGTGGGCGTGGGCGGCATGACGCTGGGGGCCGATCCGCTGGTCACGGCCGTAAGCCTCGTGTCGTTTCTGCGCGGGCGCCCCCTGCCGGCCTTTATCGTGCGCAAGGCGGCCAAGGGCCATGGCACCAACCAGTTCCTGGAAGGGCTGTCCAATTTCGCGCCCGGCGCCCGGGTGGCCCTGCTGGAGGACGTGGTGACCACGGCCGGAACACTCATGACCGTCATCGACCGGGTCGTCGACGCCGGACTGGTCGTCGGGGCCGTGGTGACGGTGCTCGATCGCCGGGAAGGCGGCACGGAACGCCTGGCCGAGCGGGGCTATCCGCTGCTTTCCATCTTTACCCGGGACGCGCTGCTCGCCGCCGCCGGCCGGCAGCCGGCGCCCTGACGCGAGGCGACATGAAACGACTGGGCCGCGCCGTAGTCCTCGCCAGCCTTCTGCTCCTTTCCGGCCGCCCGGCCGGGGCGGAGTGGACGGCCGACATCGTGGACATGGAATGGTCGCCGCAACGCTTCATCGCCGTCGACAAGAAGGCCCAGTCCTTCGCCCTGCTCACCAGGCAAAGCCCGCTGAAGGTCCTGGAGGCCATCCCTTGCGCCACGGGCCAGGAACTGGGCGACAAGTTCAAGGAAGGCGACCTCAAGACGCCCGAGGGCGTGTATTTCATCACCCGGCGCAAGTCCGCCGGGCTCAACTACGAGCTCTACGGCGACCTGGCCTTTCCCCTCAATTTCCCCAACCCGGCCGACATGGTGCGCCGCAAGTCCGGCCACGGCATCTGGATCCACGGCCGGGGCCACCCCATCATCCCCTACGAGACCCAGGGCTGCGTGGCGCTCAGTACTCCGGACATCCACCGGGTGGACCCGAAGCTCTCCGAGGGCATGCCCGTGGTCATCGCCGACGAGGTGCGCCTCGGCGGCCCCGAGGGCGGGGCCATGCGTGACGAGGCCCGGGAGGTGGTGGAAGCCACCAAGGCCTGGGCCAAGGCCTGGGAGAACCGTTCCAGCGCCTTTTTCGACCTCCACGACCCCGAGAAGTTCGCCCTGACCGAGGGCAAGCCCTTCGCCTCCTTCCGCAGCCACAAGGAACGCCTGTTCAAGTCCCTGCCCTGGATCAAGGTCGAGGTGTCCGATCTGCGGGCCCTGCCCGGGCCGGACTACTGGGTGACCTTTTTCGTCCAGGTCTACCAGTCGCCGACCCTTATCTCCCAGGGCATCAAGCGGCTGTATTGGCAGCGCGGCCCGGATCGGCGCTTTCGCGTCATCGGCATGGAATACGAGGAAATGCCCGTGACCCTGGCGGCGAGTGGCGGCAAGCGCGGCAAGGCCTCGCCCGACGAGATGGAAACCGATACCCGCAAACCCGACAGCCCCAGCGAAGAAGAGGTCCAGGCCCGCCAGTTGGTGGACGCCCACCAGGCGGTCATGGAACGCGTGGCCCAAAAAGCTTTTGCCTCGGTCAACCTCAAGGCCCAGCCCACGCCCGAGGATCAGGCCATCCTGGATGTGGCCGAACAGGGCGCCATCAAACCCGGTTTTTCGCCTTTCGCCTCGGACGCCCTGCGCCAGGTGTCGCCGCCGCCGGCCGCATCCGCCAAGGAGGGCGCCGCCTCGGCCCAGGCCGCCGCGGGCCTGCCGGCCGGGCAACCGTCGGCGCCGGCCCCAGGCCCGGCCGTGGCAACGGCACCGGCTTTGGCCGTGCCGTCGGCCCCCGTGCCCTTGTCCACTGCTGCGGCCGTGTTGCCGACGGCAGCCAAGGAGGAAAAACCGGCAGCGCCTACGCCGGCCGCCAGTGCGGCGCCGGTCCAGGTGGCGGCCGTGCCGCCGTCGCCCACACCCGCCCCTCTCGAGGGTAAGCTCGCCGCCCCGGCGCCCGCGACGGTCCCTGCCGTCGCCCCGGCCAAGGCGGCCGAGGTCGCCGCCGTGATCGAAGCCTGGCGGGCGGCCTGGGAACGCGGCGACATCGCCGGCTACCTGGCCTTTTACGCCGACGGCGCCCGCCAGGGGAACCTGCGCGGCAAGGACGCCATCCGCCGCCAGAAGGAAGGCGTCTGGCGCGGCATCTCGCCCGGCCGGGTGTCCATGGAGATCCTTTCCGTGGCCCCCGAAGGCGACGGCTATGCCGTGGTCTGCGCCATGGACTACCAGGGCAAGGGCCGCCGGGAGAGCAAGGGTTTCAAATCCATGAGCCTGATCCAAAGCGGCGGCAAGCTGCTCATCGCCCAGGAACGCTGGTCGCGGGGCCGCCCGGAACCGGCCGTGGCCACGGTGGCGCCGGTTGCGCCCGCCAGTGCCGTGGCCGTAGGCCGGGAAGCCGCCGCCCCGGCCGCCATGCCGGCTTCCGCAGCCGTAAAGCCGGATTCTGCGCCGGCTGCCGCTGCGGCAAGTCCGTCCGCGCCGGCAACCGTGGCCCGGGCGGCCCAGGCGTCCGTACCACCAGTGGCGCCGGCCGTCGCGCCCAAAGTCGACCGCACCGGCCAGGTGGCTTCCCTGGTCGAATCCTGGCGTACCGCCTGGGAGCACGGCCGCGTGGACGACTACGCCGGCTTCTATGCCGCCGATGCCGTCCAGGGCGACCGCCGAGGCCGGTCGGCCATCCGCGACCAGAAGGCCGGCCTGTGGAAGGACAAGGCGCCCAAGCAGGTCACGCTTTCCGACCTGAAGATTCGGCCCCGCAAGGACGGGTTCGTGGTCACCTGCGTCCAGGACTACCGCGACCGCAGCGGCGGCTCGGACAAGGGGCTCAAGACGCTGTACCTTGCGCCGGCGGCCGGCAGTTTCGCCATTGTCGAAGAGAAATGGAGCCGGTTGTAGATGGCCGCGGGCGAACGGGTCGATATCCTCATCCTGCGGGATGCGGCCGGGGTGCGCCGGTTTCGCGTTTCCCTTTTCGCCTTGCGCCTGCTGTGGCTGACGCCCCTGGCTTTGCTGCTGCTTTTGGCCGCCGCCGTGGCCGTGGCCTATCATCTGCGCCAGGACAACCTGGACCTCTCGGCCAAGGCCCAGGCCATGCGCACCGAACTCGACGCCGCCGGCCAAGGGCTCATCACCCTGCAAAATATCGAAAAAATCCTGCGCTCCAGAGATGTTACCGAGCTCGAGACGCTGGTCGGGTCCTACAGCGCCGACAATCCCGGCTGGTGGAAGCCCAAGGTCGAGGAAGGCAAGGTGGAGCCCCGTGAACGCGAGGCCGCCCGCCCCGACCTGTCCCGGCTGCTCGCCCGGGTGGACGCCAACCAGGCCGGCGTCGACAACCTGCGGGCCCGCATCGACAACAAGAAGCTCCAGCTCAATTTCGATTTGAGCAACGTCACCCCGCAGACCAATCTGGTCGGCCGGGTGGAAGCGGCCCTGGTGGGCAACGACGCCAGCCTCGTGCCGCTTAAGCCCGAAAAGGACGAACTGTCCTTCCAGATCCAGCGGTTCAAGCAGATCGCCGCCAGCCTGACCCTGCCGGCCAAGATCGACACCAAGGACCTCTACGGCCTGAAGCTGACCATCCTCGATCCCGCCGGCAAGACCGTCTTCGCCCAGGTCTATCCGCTGCCCCGGGAGTAGCCGTCGCGCCATGACCCGTTTTTACGTCAATTTGAACCTGCGGGTGGCCGACAAGGACCCGGCCGTGGTGGCGCGCCATCTAGAGGCCGGCGTGGCGGCGGAATTCGGCCTCGACCCGGTGCTCATGGACGCCAAGACCCCGGCCTGGCACCGGGAGATGGCCGGCCGATTCGATGGCGCCGGGCTGTCGCGCACCCTGCACCTGCCCTTTTTCGATCTCCAGCCCGGCAGTGCCGATGCCCGCATCCGGGCGGCCAGCCGCGACCGGCTGTGCCAGGCCATAGATACGGCCGCGCTCTACGCCCCGGACCGCCTGGTCGGCCATGCCGCCTACAACCGCTTCCTCTACATCCGCTCCTTCGCCGATTGGGCGGCCCGGGCGGCCGACACCTGGGCCGAGGTGCTGCGCGTGTGGCCCGAGCATCCGCCGCTGTGCCTGGAGAACACCTTCGAGACCGATCCGCTGACCGTTTCCGGGGCGGTGGCGGCCCTGCGGGAGCGGCTGCCCGAGGCCGATCGGGAACGCGTGGGCATCTGCTTCGACGTCGGCCACTGGTACAGTTTCGCCGCCGGCAAGGCGCTCGGGAACCTCGAGGCCTGGTGCGACGCCCTGGCGCCGTATCTGCTCCATCTGCACCTGCACGACAACGACGGTTCCTTCGACCAGCACCTCGGCCCGGGCCAGGGGGAAATTCCCTTCGATGCCCTGTTTAGGCTGCTGTCCGCCCGGGGCCTGCGCCCCACGGCCACCTTCGAGCCCCACACGCCGGCCGCCTTCCGGGTGGCCCTGGACTTCGCCGCCGCCAGGCCAGAATTCTTCGTCGACTGATCGCGGCAACCTGCCAGGCTTTTCCCGCGCCACCCCACGACCCGGCAGCGAACACTCCCGGAGCCGGGCCGAACCGGGCCGGTTTCGCCGGTTTCGGGCGAGTGTCGCGTCCCTTAATAAATACGATAGTATTTTTAAAATAATAATTATTTTAAAGTGTTGTTTCCATATACGCACGTATCCTTTTCAAGGGCGCGACACTAGATTTCCTCGGCGCCGACCGTCGAGGCCGCGTCGTGCCCGATACCGGGCGGGATGGCCAGTGCCGTTTGGCCAAACGCGTCCATGGGTACCACCCGCTTTGCCGGGGCGGTGTTGAGCAACAGCCGGGCCACGTCCGGCCTGGCGTAGTGCCCGGCCGGATCGGCGGCCGTCTTGGCCAGGCCGATGGCCGCGAAATCGACGTCCGCGTAGAGGATGCCTTCGCGGTCCTCGGGGATCGGTTGGCAAAGCGGCGCGCCGTCCGGGCCGAAGATCATCGAACAGCCGCCCCCCACGGGCAAAAGCCCCTGGCGCAGCGGCGTATCGCACAGCCTGGCCACCAGTTCCGGTGTGGCGACCTGGGTCGCGGCCAGGACATAGCATTGTCCTTCCAAGGCGTAGACCTGGCTCGTCGCCCAGGTCATTTCCGGCCCCAAGGCGTAGGACTTGCCCTTGTACAGGGACAGGCTGGGCCAGGCCGCGACGTGGATCTCCTCGTTTTGGGCATACATGGCATACTTGAGCAGCGGCTGGAGATGTTCCCAGCAGTTGAGCGCCCCCACCCGGCCGATGGACGTTTCCACCACCTGGAGATGGCTGCCGTCGCCCTCGCCGAACACGCACCGTTCGGCCAGGGTCGGCTTGAGCTTGCGGCGTTGGACAAGGGGCACGCCCTCGGGCGAGAGCAGCATCTGGCCCATGTACAGGCTGCTGCCGGACAGTTCGCTGTAGCCCATGCAGACGAAGATGCCGTTGTCGGCGGCCGCCCGGCGCAGGGCCAGGTCCTGTTCGCTGCCGATCACCAGCGCATTGTCGCGGTAGCCCGGCATGTGGGCCAAGCCTTCGATGGGGGCGCCAAGCCAGAAAAAGAAGGGATACCCGGGCAGCCAGACCTCGGGAAAGGCTATGAGCCGGGCACCGTTTCCGGCGGCGTCCTCGATGAGGGCGATGGACTTTTTGATGGTTCGATCCAGATCGAAATACACAGGCGCCGCCTGGACGCAAGCGACTTTGACCTTGGGTTTTTCGCGCATCGGACAGCTCCTTCCCGGCGTGTTCGCGCAGGCATTCGGGACGTTGCGGTCCTGGCCAAGAAGCAATATATGTTCCCGATATAAACGTCGTTATTCTAGGATGTTACTTGTTTTGTTCGGCAGAAACCGTCACGAATGAAGACAGTCCTGTCACTGGGCGCGACAAGGAACACGGCCACCGGCCGGGCGACCGGCGAAGGGGCCGTGGCCGTTTCAAAAAGGGCGGTTGCGGCCGCGACGGGGGTGCTTCAGACAGGCGGGGCGGGGGGCGGCGGCTTGCCGCTCAGCGCAGATACAGCGGGATGTTCATGAACAGATCCCTAGTGAAATTGATCATCTTGTCCATCATCCAGGGAAAGGCCAAAAGCAGGGCGATGAACATGGCCAGGATCTTCGGTACGAAGGTCAGCGTCATTTCCTGGATCTGCGTGGCCGCCTGGAGCACGGAGATGACCACGCCCACCACCAGCGAAACGCCAAGCATGGGCAGCGCCAGAAAAAGCGCCGTTTCGATGGCCTGCCGGGACAGGGCCACGACCATGTCGGGTGTCATGGGCCGTACCTCCCTTAGGTGGCGAACGAGTTGACGAGGGATGCTACCATGAGGCCCCAGCCGTCCACCAGCACGAACAGCAGCAGCTTAAACGGCATGGCGATGGTGGCCGGCGGCAGCATCATCATGCCCATGGCCAGCAGGATGCTCGAAATGACCATGTCCAGGATCAGAAACGGGATGTAGATCAGAAAGCCGATGGTAAAGGCCGTCTTGAGCTCGCTGATCATGAACCCGGCCGCCAGCATCAAGGTCGGCACCTCGGCCTTGTCCTTGGGCCGCTCCATCTTGGTCACGGTGTAAAAAACCGACAGGTCCTTTTCCCGGGTGTGCTTGAACAGGAACTCCCGCAAGGGAATCTCGGCCTGCTTGAGGGCCTCGGTGAAGCCGATGCGCTCCTCGAGGTAGGGGTTGAGGGCATTGTCGTAAATGGCCCGGCCCGTGGGGTACATGATGACGCAGGTCAGGAAGATGGCCAGGCTGGCCAATATCTGCGACGGCGGCACCTGCGGCACGCCCATGGCCTGGCGCAGGAAGGAAAAGACCACGATGATGCGGGTAAAGGAGGTGACCATCAACACGAACGACGGGGCCAGCGACAGCACCGTCAAGGCGAAGAGGATCTCCAGCAGGGTGGCCACCCGCTCGGGCTGGTTCTGGCCGGCGGCCAGGTTGAGCGAGAGCGTGGGCGCGTCCTGGGCCAGGGCCGGCGCGGCCAGGCACAGCCCGGCCAGGGCCAGGGCAAGGGCCGTCAGGCCAAGGCGAAGCGCCGGGGCGGCCGGCCGGCTAGGGCGAAGCGCCGGGGCCGGGGCCGCCGTGTGGCGGGTTGCCTGTCTTGGCGGCCAGGGTGGCGGCGAAGTTTTTGTCGGAGTCGTCATCATCGTCGACCGTTTCCTCGGTAAGCAGCGTGATGGCCTGGTCGGTGACGCCAAGCACCAGGTTCTTATGCAGGAATCGGACCACGACAACGCTTCTTCGCGGGCCCAGGCTCAAGTGGGCCATGAGCCGCAGCATGCCGCCCCGGCCGGCCGGGCCCAGGCCCAGCTTGGGGCCGTAGCGGCGCAACAGCCAGTAGGCGGCGAAGATGAGCAGCAAAATGAAAAGCAGGGCCAGGGCCATTTGCATGGCCGTGCCGGCCAGGCCGTAGTCCGACGGCGGCGGCGTCGGGATGCCGGCGGTCGGGAGGGTGGGATCAGGCAAGCTGTTTCACCCGTTCGATGGGGCTGATGATGTCGGTTAAACGCACGCCGAATTTCTCGTTGATGACCACGGCCTCGCCCCTGGCCACCAGCTTGCCGTTGACGTAGATTTCCAGCGGTTCGCCGGCCAGTTTGTTGAGCTCGATGACCGAGCCCTGGCCCAGTTGCAGCAGTTCGTTGATGAGCAGCTTGGTGCGGCCGAGCTCGGCCGAGACGTCCAGCGGAATGTCCAGGATGAAGTCCAGGTCGCGGCGCACGTTTTCCGGGCGCGGCGCCTTGGCCTCCTGCGTCAGATTCTTGAACTGGGCCGAGGCGCTTTGGCGCGACAGGGCATCCTGGTCGCGTTCGCGCTTGATGGACTGTTCCTCTTCGTCGGCCAGGGCGGCGGCCCATTCGGCGGCCAGGGCGTCGTCGCCGCCGCCGCCCTTGGCTTTGGCCTTGCCGCCGCCGGAGGCGGGCTGGTCGAAGAGGGCGTCGATGTCCGATTGGGAGGCCGGTTTGTCGTCGTCCTGCTCTTCCAGGGCGGCGGCCCATTCGGCGGCCAGCTTGTCCTGATCGATGTCGTCCGGAGCCATGGAATGTCCTTGCGCGGCAGCGGTTATTGGATGACGAAATCCGTGAAATAGACCCGCGCCACCTTGGCCTGGCCGATGGCCTGGTTGAGCCGGTCCACGATCTCCTTGCGCAACAGGATCTTGCCTTCCAGCGTGCTCAGTTCCTGGGAGGTCTTCGAGGACAGGAGCATGAGCAGGGCGTCGCGGATCTTGGCCTGGTTGGCTTCCAGCAGTTCCGGATTGCCGGTCATTTCCACATCGAGCACGATCTTGAGGTAGCGCCGGGCGTTGGGGTCGGCCAGGTTGACCACGAAGGCCGGCAGGGCCACGTTGTTGGACGGGGCCTTGTCCTTGCCGCCATGGCCGCCCTTGGCTTCGCCGTGGCCGCCTTCGGCCTTTTTCTCCTCGGCCTTTTGCGCGGCGTGGCTGTCCTCGGCCTTTTTCTCCTCGGCCGGGGCGGGCTGGCCTTCGGCCGTGGCCTCGGCCGCCGGGGGCTTGGCCGCGAAAAATTTCAGATAGGCGAAATAGCCGCCGCCGCCGAGGACCAGCAGCAAGACGACCAGGATGACGTATTTGAGGAATCCGCCTTTTTTCTTTTTCTTGCCTTCTTCGGCTTCGGGCGCGTCGGCCATGGTTTTCCTCCGGCGTGGCGGTCAGCGGGCCGCGCAGTATCGCGGGCCGAACAGGTCGGTGCCCACGCGCACGTGGGTGGCCCCTTCTCCGATGGCGGCCTCGAGGTCGCCGCTCATGCCCATGGACAGCACGGGCAGGGCCAAGCCCAGGCGCGGCTCCAGTGCGTCGCGAAGCTCCCGCAGCCGGGCGAAGGCCGGCCGGGCTCCCTCCGGGTCGTCGAAGACCGGCGGGATGACCATCAGGCCCCGAAGCTCCAGCTCCGGCATGGCGGCCACGGCCTCGGCCAGGGCGCCCAGGCCCTCGGGCGCGACCCCGGATTTCTGGGCCTCGCCGGCCACGTTGACCTGCAGGCACACGGCCTGGGTCAGGCCGGCCTCGCGGTTTCGTTTTTGCAATACCCGGGCCAGTTCCACATTGTCCAGGGTGTGGAGCAGGGCGAAGCGGCCCACGGCGAAGCGGGCCTTGTTGCGCTGCAAATGCCCGATGAAATGCCAGGCAAGCCCGGCCGGGGCGGCCTCCATCTTGGGCAGGGCCTCCTGGATGTAGGACTCGCCGAAAACCGTCTGGCCGCACCCGGCCAGGGCGGCCACGGCCGCGGCATCGTGCAGCTTGGACACGGCCACCAGTGTCACCGTGGCCACGTCGCGGCCGCAGGCGGCGCAGGCGGCCGCGATGCGCTCCCGCACCCGGGCCAGGCGCTTTGCGGCTGTTGTTTCCACCGCGAAAACTCCTTTCGGTCACTGCCGCAACACGGCGGACCTATTCCCCGAAACGGCTGGCCTATTCCCCCAGCCCCAGCTCGCGCAGCAGGGACGGATCGTCGGCCCAGCCGGGCCGGACCTTGACCCACAGTTCCAGGAAGACCTGGGACCCCAGCATCTCCTCGATTTCCAGGCGGGCTTTCTGGCCGATGTCCTTGATGCGCGACCCGCCCTTGCCGATGACCATGGGCTTGTGGCTGTCGCGGGCAACCAGGATGGTGGCCTGGATTTTCGTCAGCCCCGGCTTCGATTTTTCGTCCCAGTGGTCCACGGTCACGGCCGTGGCGTAGGGCAGTTCCTCGCCAAGGGCCAGAAAAAGTTTTTCGCGCACGATCTCGCCGGCCAGAAAGCGTACCGGCGCCGTGGACACCTCGTCCGGGTCGTACTGGTGTGGCCCCTCGGGCAGGCGGGAAAAAAGGGCGGCCAGCATCTCGGGCAGGCCCTTTCCCGTCAGCGCGCTGACGGGAAAGAGCTCCGCCCCGGGCAAGGCCTCGCCCACGGCGGCCAGCAGCGGCAGCAGCCGGGCCTTTTCCTTGACCAGGTCGCATTTGTTGAGCGCGACCACCACCGGGACGGCCCCGGCGCCCACGGCCTTGGCGATGGGGCGCAGCTCCGTGGCCAGGCCCTCGGGCCGGCGGGCCAACGGGGCCGCGTCGAGGAGCACGAGCACCACGTCGGCCTGGGCCAGGGCGCTGTAGGCGCTGCGCAACAAAAGCGGCGCGATGCCGCGCTTCTGGCGGTGCAGGCCGGGCGTGTCCAGGAAGACGGCCTGGGTGTCCCCCTCGGTCAGAATGCCGCTGATACTGTTGCGGGTGGTTTGCGGCTTGGGGGAAACGATGGAGACTTTCTGGCCGATCAGGCGGTTGAGCAGGGTGGACTTGCCGGCGTTGGTCGGGCCGAGCATGACCACGTGGCCGAAACGTTGGGTGTGCGCCAAGGGAACTCCGGGGCGGCCCGAAATCGGGCCGCGTTTGTCTTTCTTATAAATTCATACGCCTGGCTCGAAAATCGACACGTAGCCCGGCAAAGGACAAACGGCAACCCTTGCCTTGGCCCCTTCGGGTGGCTATAGCACGCCTGCCATGGGAAAGGACCTTATCATCGTCGAGTCGCCGGCCAAGGTGAAGACCATCAAGAAGTTCCTCGGCAACGCCTACGCCGTGGAGGCTTCCGTTGGGCATGTGCGCGATCTGCCGCAAAAAAAGCTCGGAGTGGACGAGGAAGACTTCGCCCCCCAGTACCAGATCATACCGGGCAAGCAAAAGGTCGTCTCCAAGCTCAAGGAAGCGGCGGCCACGGCGGCCACCATCTATCTGGCCCCGGACCCGGACCGCGAAGGCGAGGCCATCGCCTGGCACGTGGCCGAGATTTTAAAGGGCACCGACGCGCCCATCCACCGCATCCAGTTCAACGAGATCACGGCCAAGGCCGTGCGCGAGGCCCTGGCCCATCCCCGCGACATCAACGAAAAGCTCTTTTTGTCCCAGCAGGCCCGCCGCATCCTGGATAGGCTCGTGGGCTACAAGGTCTCGCCCATCCTCTGGCAGAAGGTCAAAAGCGGCATTTCGGCCGGCCGGGTCCAGTCCGTGGCCCTGCGCCTGGTCGTGGACCGGGAAAAGGAACGCCGGGCCTTCGTGCCGCAGGAGTACTGGAACTTCAAGGCCCGCCTGGCCGGGGACGCCCCCCCGGAGTTCGAGGCCGAGCTCGTCAAGTACCAGGGCAAAAAGCTCGACATCGGCAGCGCCGAGGCGGCCGAGGCGGCCGAGGCGGCCATCCGCGGCAACCCCTTTGTCGTGGCCGCCGTGGCCGAGAAGGAACGCAAGAAATCGCCGCCGCCGCCGTTTATCACCTCGACCCTGCAGCAGGCGGCCAACCAGCGCCTGGGCTACTCGGCCAAGCGCACCATGGGCGCGGCCCAGAAGCTCTACGAGGGCCTGGAACTCGGCGACCGGGGCACGGTGGCGCTTATTACTTACATGCGCACCGACTCCACCCGCATCGCCGACGAGGCCCGGGACGCCGCCCGGGAATACATCGTGGGCACGCTCGGCCCGGACTACTATCCGGAAAAGGCCCGGCATTTCCGCTCCAAGGCCGGCGCCCAGGACGCCCACGAGGCCATCCGGCCCGTCGACGTCGCCCTCACCCCGGCCGACGTCAAGGCGCTTTTGCCCAAGGACCTCTTTTCGCTGTACAAGCTCATCTGGGAGCGCTTCGTCGCCTCCCAGATGCGCGAGGCCCGCTTCTGGGACACCGTGGCCGACGTCGCCGCCGGCCCCGGGCTGTTTAAGGCCAAGGGCCAGCGGCTCATTTTCCCGGGCTACCTCAAGGTCTACGGCCAGGAGGCCGGGGACGAGGCCAAGTCCCTGCCGCCCCTGGCCAAGGACCAGGTCCTGACGCTTTTGGAGCTCAAGAAGGAACAGAAGTTCACCCAGCCGCCGCCGCGCTACACCGAAGCCTCGCTGGTGCGCGAGCTGGAGGAAAAGGGCATCGGCCGGCCCTCGACCTACGCGGCCATCATTTCCACGCTCCTCGACCGCGACTACGCCCGGCTCGAGGACAAGCACTTCGTGCCGTCCGAGCTCGGCGAGACGGTTTCCGACCTGCTGGCCGAGCACTTCGTCAAGATCATGGACGTGGGCTTTACCGCCGGCATGGAAGAAGCCCTGGACGCCGTGGCCGAGGGCCGGGGCGACTGGGTCGGGCTTTTGAAGGACTTCACCGGCGACTTCTACCCGGCCCTGGCCAAGGCGGCCAAGGACATGGCCAAGGTCAAGGCCGGCAAGGAAACGGACGTGACCTGCGAGCTGTGCGGCAAGCCCATGGTCATCCGTTTCGGCAAGGCCGGCGAATTCCTGGGCTGTTCGGGCTATCCGGAGTGCAAGAACACCAAGGAGTTCGACCGGGCCGCCGACGGCGCGGTCATTGCCCGGGAGCGCAAGGCCGAGGAAGCCGTTTCGGTCGGCACCTGCCCCCAGTGCGGCAAGGACCTGACCGTGAAAAAGTCCCGCACCGGCAGCCGGTTCATCGCCTGCACCGGCTGGCCGGACTGCAAGTACACCAAGCCCTTCCCCACGGGCGTGGCCTGCCCCAAGGAGGGCTGTTCGGGCACGCTGGTGGAAAAAAGCTCCAAGCGCGGCAAGGTGTTCTACGCCTGCGACGCCTATCCCCAGTGCGATTTCGCCCTGTGGGACTGGCCCATCCCCGAGCCCTGCCCCCAGTGCGATTCCAAGGTGCTCGTGCGCAAGAAGACCCGCGACGGCGAGGTCATCGCCTGCCCCAACCGCTCCTGCCGCTACAAGCGGGCCGTGGGCGGCAAAAAGGACGAGGGCGAGGCCTAGCTGTTGAAATAGGCGACCACGGCGTCGCGCGTGGCCTTGGACAGGAGCTTCAGGCGCAAAAACACGTCCGGGTGCGTCTGGAACACCCCGGCCAGGAAGAGGAACCGGGGATCGTTCATCCGGTCCTTGCCCCGATCCGCGCCCTGCACGGCGTTTTGCACCGTGGCCTCGAAATCGTAGCCGGCTTTCTTGAGCGTGGTGGCATAGAGCAGGCAGGTGCGCTCTTCGTAGTCCTTGCCCGAGATCTCCTCAGGAAAGGCCTGCTTCCCCTCGGCCACCTGCTTGAAATAATTGTACACGTTCTGCCTGTTAAACGGCAGGCTGCGCGGGGCGTCGGCGGCCCGGGCACTTGCGGCCCAAAGCACCAGCCCGGCCGCGGCCGCCGGCAACGCCGCCAGAACCTCGCGCCGCCTCATTGAGGAGCCGTCCCCCCGGGGCCGGAACAGGGCGCAAAAAGGGGCTGGTAGAAGTAGCTCAAGGTGCCGGCGTCCTTGTCCTTGAAAAACTGCAAGCGGATCAGTACGTTGCCCAGCGGCCAGGCCAGGTCCTCGGGCTTGTCCTCCACCTCCACCGGCGGGGTGTACTTGCCGATCAGGAACTTGCGGATGCTCTCGTGGGCCTTGGCCCCTTTGTAATCCACCATCACGGCCGCGAACTTGTCCTGGCAAAACCCGTAGACCATGTTGTTTAAAAAGGCGTCGCCGATGCGGTAGACCGCGCCTTCCACCGTGGCGTAGGCGGCCTGGCCGTCCTTTTCCACCACGGTCAGGTCCGGCACGGCGGCCATGGGCGTGCCCCATTTGGTGCCGTGGAAGGCGTTGGGTTCCTTGATGACCTTGCCGGGCGTTTCCACGGTTTCATGGTCGGCCTGGGCCGGGGCGGCTTTTTTGGCCGGCTGGTGCTTGGCCGGGGGCGGGCTTTTGGCCGCGGCCGGGCCGCAAGCCAGCAGGCAGCACAGGGCCGCCACAAAGACAGCGTGCAGTTTCATGGGATAGGCGCTGGGGGGTGGAAGGGTTCAGGCCGAAGCCGAAAGGATCATGCCGCGCAGGGTCATGGCCATGATGTCGCTTTGCACGGTGCGGCTGTTGGACAAAAACTGGGCCATTTCCTCGCGCCGGCGATCGGCCCGCAAGGCCATGTATTCCTGGATCATGTCGTTTATGGCCGAGCCGGTCAGCGGGGTGAGGGTCACAGCGGACGGTGCCATGGCGAGTCGCTCCCTTTTTCCGGTACGTAGCGCCGCCACCGGGGATTGGCAAGTCGCAAGGCCGCTGGCGGCCGTCACGGGGCCACCAGGGCGGTCATGGCCGACAGGCCCTGTTCCAGGAGTTCCCAGAAGGCCTCGGGCTCGGCGTGGACCAGGTTGAAGGCCGGCAGGACGCGTTCGTCGAGCCGGGGCAGGCCGGCGGCGGCCAGGCCGCGCACGCCCAGGGCGTTGGCCATGAAATCGGCGGCGTGGACGGCGGCGGCGACCAGGTTGTCCGGGCAAAGGGCCGGGTCGTGGTGGCCGGCCACGGCCTGGCACAGGGATTCGGGCAGGCGCCATTTCTCGGCGATGCGCCCGCCGAGGTTGGCGTGGTCGAAGCCGAGCTCCAGGCGTTCGGCGGCGGTGGTGGGCAGATTCTGGGCCGCGGCCCGGGCCAGGACCAGGGCGGCCAGGTCCGGCTCGGCCACGGTCAGGACCAGCCGGCCGATGTCGTGGAGCAGCCCGGCCACGAAATAGCGTTCCCCGCCCCGTTCGCCCACCCGTTCGGCCAGGGCCCGGGCCAGCATGCCCACGGCCACGGCGTGGCGCCAGAAGGCGTCCAGGGCCAGCAGTTCGGGCCGGGGCGGCTTGTCGAAGACGCGCGTGAGCATGGAGCCGGCGGCCATGGTCTCGATTTCGCCCAGGCCGATGACGGACACGGCCCGGCTGACGGTTTCCACCTTGGCCGAGGGGGTGTACAGGGCGCTGTTGGCCAGGCGCAACACGTAGGAGGCCAGGGCCGGGTCCATGGACAGGGCGGCGGCCACGTCGGCCGTGGAGCTCATGGGGTCCTGGGCCACCCGGCGCAGGGCCAGGTAGGCTTCGGGCAGGGGCGGCGGATGGATGTCGGCCAGGGAAACGGTGCCCGCCCCTAGCAGGTCGCCCAAGGGTTTGACGGCCTGGGGCACGGCCATGGCGCGAGGCCGCAACGGCTCCCCGAAGGCCAGGAACCGGCCAGTGAATCCGTCCACGGCGGACGATGGTGACGGGTTGCCGGAAGGTGCGGCGGCGTGGGCATGCATGGCGCGACGGTCTCCCTGGAAACGTCGTGCCGAAAGCTAGCCGATTTCGCCGCGGCCGGCAAGCCGGGGGCACGGGCATATTCGCCGGGATTCCTTGACTTTCGGGACGCTCCGGATATTTAAGTCCGTATCCAGGTACGGCGGATAGCCCTCATGTTCAAGCAACGGGTCGGCGAACTGGCCATACGGCCCCATATCGTTGCCGCGGACGCCACCGTGGCGCAAGCCTGCGAGGCCATGGCCCGGGCCGGCGTCAGCTGCCTGGCGGTCGTGCGTGGCGCCCGGGTGGTGGGCTTTTTGACCGAAAGCGAACTGGCCCGGCACCTGGACGTGGACCTGGACCCGACCGCCTCCATCGAGGACTTCCTCGTGCGGCCAAGCGCCAGCGTGCCCAAGGACAAGCCCGTGCAGGAAGCGGTCAAGATCATGCTCGAACGCCACGACCGCCACCTGCCCGTGGTCGATTTCAGCGGCTCTATGCTCGGGCTGGTCACGGAAAAGGAACTGGTCGACGCCCTGGCCGTGGATTTCATGGTGGAAAACGCCGCCTGCAAGGCGCTGATGCGGGCCGATCCGGTCACGGCCGACCCGGATGCCCTCGTGCGCGAGGGGCTTTCGCTCATGCGCCAGCGCGGCGCGGAATGCGTCCTGGTGACCGAGGCCGGCCGGCCTGTGGGCATTTTCAGCGAAAGCGACGCCCTGACCCGCATCCTGGGCCGGCCGCAGCGGCTGCTGGAGCCCCTGTCGCAATACATGACCGCCCCGGTCGTCAGCGTGCCCGGGGAGGCCATGGTCTACAAGGTCATCCTGTTCATGCGCCAGAAAGCCGTGCGCCGCGTGGCTGTGACCGGTGCCGACGGCGCCCTGATCGGGCTTTTGACCCAGCGCGACATTCTGCTCTACGCCCGGCGCATGACCTAGTTTTGAAAAAAATAATTATTTAAATATGTTGTTCCAGAAATTCGGGTGCCCGAATTTCGAGAACGCGACTAGGCCGGGCCGTCCGCCACGGCCGCGGCCGCAACCACCCGCGCATAGACCGCCGCCAGGGCGGCCAGAAAGGCGGCCTGGACATCGGCCGCCGCCACCGTCCTCCCTTCGAAAACGAGATCGCGCGTGGCGCAGGCGTCGCCCGCCACCGTCACCCCGAAACCCAGGTCAAAGGCCGCCCGGACCGTGGCGTCCAGGCACATGTGCGTCATCATGCCGCACACGACCAGCTGGCTGGCCCCGGCCCCGTGCAACAGGGCCAGGAGGTCGGTTTCGCGGAAACTGTTGGGAAAGGCCTTGGTGACCATGGCTTCCCCGGGCAGCGGGGTAAGGGCCGGGTGGATGGCCGCGCCCGGGGTGCCGGGCAGAAAAAACGTGCTCCCGGGCCGGACGGATTCGTGACGCACATGGACGACGGCCGCCCCGGCCCGGCGAAAACGGGCCAGGACCAGGGCGGCCCGGCCCAGGGCGGCCTCGGCCCCGACGAGTTCCATGGCCCCGCCGGGGAAATAGTCGTTTTGGATGTCCACGAGCACCAGGGCGGTCTGGGACAAAGCGGCATCAACGGCGGTCATGGCGGCTCCTTTCGGTAGCGAATCGGTACGTTGCGCCTCGGCCGGCCCGTTCTTGACGCCGGGGAGGGCTTTTTGGCAACAATCAGCACTGAACCGATCAATTTGGTCCCCGGATCGAGCCCGGCGTCCGCGACGTCGGGGGGGCCTGCGCGCCCGGGGGCCGGCGAGGCCATAAGGAGGCATGCCATGGCCGTGACCCAGAAATGCCAGTACGCCCTGCGGGCCCTGTTCGAGCTGGCCCGGCGCAAGGGCGAGGGCCCCATCCCGGCCGGCGGCATCGCCGACAGGCAAGCCATACCCAAGCGGTTCCTGGAAGTCATCCTGCACCAGTTGCGCCAGGGCGGGTTCGTGGATTCCCAGCGGGGCAAGGAGGGCGGTTTCTACCTGGCCCGGCCGGCCGAGGACGTGACCGTGGGCGAGGTCATCCGCTTCATGGACGGCCCCATAAGCCCGGTGGACTGCCACCGGGAACGGCCCGGCCACGATTGCCCGCTGCGCGGCGACTGCGTGTTCCGTGGGTTGTGGGACGAGGCCAGGCTCGCCCTGGAGCGGGTCTACGACACCCGGACCCTGCGCGACCTGGTGGAGGAAAAAAGGCGCATGGAACTGGCCGCCGTGGAGCCGCCCTACGAGATTTGACCCGGCGCCGGGCGGCTGGTGGAGCCGCGAAACATCTCCGCGGCCCAGGCCAGGGCCCCGAAATAGGCCCGGGAGGCCGTCTCGGCGGACACGCCGAAGCTGGAAAGCACCTGGGCCGCCTGGGCGTCGGGGCTGCCTTCGTAGCCCCGGCACAGGGCCAGGCACGGGCGGCTGGGGCTTGGTTGGCCAAGCAGGGCCTGGCGCATGGCCGCATCGATGGTCACGCCGGCCAGGGCCTTGTCCATGGGCACGCCGAGCATGGCGTCGAGCAGCGACAAAAGCCCCACCAGGCAGATGGACTGGCCGTGGTGGCAGGGATTGGGCCGGGACTTGTCGATCAGGGCCAGGAAGCGGCCGCGCACGGCCGAGGCGAAGGCCAGCTCCTGCTCCCGGGGCGTGGAACCCAGGGAGGCCAGGAGGTTGACGGCCACCCAGCTGGCCAGGGCGTCGCGCCCCATGAGCTTGAGGGCGTAGTCCAGGGATTCCACGGGCTGCCCCCGGTAGAAGCTGGCGGAATTGACGTAGCGCAGCAGCTTGTAGGCCAGTGAGACGTCGGCGCCGAGGATGTCCCGGACCTTGGGCACATCGATTTCCGGCCGGGAGACTTCGGCCAACAGCCCGAGCTTGGTCGCCTGGTTGGCCGGAAGCACCTTGGCCGTGACCACCTGGGGCCGGCTGTAGAAATAGCCCTGGGCCAGGGGAATGCCTTTTGCCCGGCAAAGGGCGATGTCCTCGTTGGTCTCCACCTTTTCGGCCAGCACGGTCTTGCCCGCGGCCAGGGTGGTGTCGATGACGGCCCGCAACCGGGCCGGATCGTCGCGCAGGGCCAGGAAATCGACCTTGACGTAGCGCACGTAGGGCAGGATCGGGTCGAAGGAAGGGTCGCCCACGTAATCGTCCAGGGCCAGGACGTAGCCGGCTTCCCGAATGGAGCGCACCAGCTCGGTGAAGGCGGCGTCGCAGGTCACGTGCTCGAGCACCTCGATGACGAACCGCTCGGGGTCGAGGAAGCCGTGGTAGCCTTTTTCCAGGATCTCCTTGGAGAAATTGATGAAAATCTTTTTATTCGCATCGATGTCCCGGGAGATGGCCTGGATGCCGTCGGCCAGCACGGCCAGGGTGGCTTCGGCGTCCGAGGGGATGATGGCGGCATTGGGGCCGCCCACGGAACGATAGAGCAGTTCGTAGCCGAAAATCCCGCCGTCCACCTGGTAGATGGGATGGCGGGCAACGGCGTAGTTGCAGTCCAGGGTGCAGTTTTGATCGGAGCCCATGACGGGGTATCCTGATGCGTGTTCGGCGAGGCAGGACTTTTCGGCGAACGTGGCTAGCGGTTACATGACCAACAAGCCCGGTGGGGCACGCCGTCTTGGTTTTCAAAACTAGGCGAATGGCCCGACAAACACAATCCCTCACCTGGGGCGGTTCAACGGCCGCCGGCCAGACGCGGGCGTAAGTCCTCGGGAATGAGGGCGATCCCGCCCAGGGCTCCCGGGGCCAGGCAGCCGAGTTCCCCGGGCCGGCCGAGCAACCGGGCCGGGGTCGTGGTCAGGGCGGCCAGGAGCGCCCGGCCGGGGAGGTCCGCCCAGGCGGCCAGCAGGGCCCGGGCTTCGTTCCACAAATCGAGGTCGTCGTTGGAGGCCAGGCTGTCCGTGCCCAGGCACAAGGGCACGCCGGCCGCCCACAGCGCGGCCGCGTCGGCCGTGCCGACGCCGATGCGGGCGTTGCTGCGCGGGCACAGGCACACGCTGGTACCGGAGGCGGCCAAGAGCCGGCGGTCGGCGGCGTCCAGCCACACGGCATGCACGGCCAGGACGTCCGGCCCGAGCAGGCCCTCCCGGGCCGCCGCGGCCACGGGCGAACAGCCCGGGGGGGTGTAGCCGCGCGGCAGCACCGAGCCGGCCAGCAGGGCCGCCAGCGCCCCCCCGCCCGTGCGCAACAGCGCGTCTTCCTCGGCGTGCTCGGCCAGGTGCAGGCAAAAGGGGGCGCGGCGCAGCCGGCAGGCCTCCCGGGCCAGGTGCAGGGTCTCGGGGCTGGTGGAGTAGAGGGCGTGGCCGCTGGCCGCCGCGCGCACCGGGCCGTTGCCGCCGGGCGGGTCGGCCGAGCCGGCGGCGGCCGTGGCCACGGCCGCGTCCAGGGCGGCCGGGACCATGGCCTTCGGTCGCCGGCGCCAGCCGAAGGCCTCGTGGCAGACCAGCCCGGCCAGCCCGGCCCGGTGCAAGGCCCCGGCCACGGCCGGGCCGGCCTGGCTGCCCACGTCGATGACCGCGCCCGTGCCCGAGGCGGCCATGGCGGCCACGGCCCGGTCGAGCAGGGCGTCGGTCGGCGGCCGGCGGCCCGTGGCCACGAGCCAGGCGGCCCAGGCGGCGAAACCGGCCGGAGGGGGGCACAGGCCGCGCAGGCCGGCCAGTTCGAGATGGCTGTGGGCGTTTACGAGCCCGGGCAGCAGGACCGCCTCGCCCAGGTCGTAAACGGGGCCGGAAAAGCCCCGCAGCACCAGGCGCCTTTTGCCCACGTCCAGGATGCGCCGCCCGGCCAGAAGCACGGCGGCGTCGTCCACGGCCGCCGCGTCCCCCATGGGCAGGGCCGTTCGGGCCACGACGGCGCGCGGCCGGGGCGGATCGGCCGGATCAGCGCTGGAAGACCACAAGGGAGGATTTGATGAAGGCCCGCAGCTTGTCGATACGGTCGTCGAATTCGGCGACGTTGCGGGCGATGGGGGATTTCTTGTCGTCGAGGAGGCTGGCGTCCACGTTGTAGGGCGTGGTCTTGATCTTGTCCAAGGTGTCGAGGATGTTGTCGATGCGATCGAACAGGTAGGTTTTCTCGTCCTTGGTGAAGCAGTAGGTCGTCTTGTTGTAGATGTAGTAGATGTCGCAGAGGTTGAGCGCCAGGCCCAGGGTCTTCTCGAGCCGGGCGGTCAGGTCGGTCAGGGCCATGTATTCCTGGGTGTAGGGCCTTTTGGCCACCAGGTTTTCCGATGCCTCGTATTCCTTGATGCGGATGGCCTGGACCACGGCCTCGTTGAAATAATTCATGAAATAATTGAGGCTTTGGCGCATGTTGGGCGCATCCGCCCGGGCCGGGGCAGCGGTGGCGAAAAGGGCGACGCAGGCAAGGACCGTAAGAAGACGTTTCATGGCATCCGCCGGACGGGTTGAGGGTTTGCGGGAGCGGGCCGCGCTCCTTGCCTGGATGTGGCACGAGTGGGCGGCGGAGTCAAACGTGGCGGGCCGATACATGGAATTCCTCCTGGTCCCAGAAGCGGATGCGCTCCCGGGGCAGGCCCAGGGCGGCGTAGGCCGGCACAAGCTCGCCGGCCTGGCCGAAAAGCTCGCCGGCGAAACGGCGCGGCACGGCCAGGCCGTCCGCTGGGCCGCCAAGGGCCGCGACCTCGGCCGCGACCAGGGCAACGAGCGCCCTGGCCCGGACCCGGGCGCCCAGGGCGGGATGGCGCGGCCCGGCCAGCACGGCCGCGTCCAGGCCCTGTTCCGGGGCCAGGCCGATGCGGGCCACCCGGACCCCGGCCCGCCACAGCACGGGCAAGGCCCGGGCCAGGGCGTCCAGGGTCGTTTCCAGGCTCCAGGGCCGGAAGCGGCCCGCCGCGAAAAGCCCGGCCAGGGGCGTGCCGGCGATGACCAGGCAGGGATGCAGCCGGGCGATTTCCGGGGCCAGGGCGGCGGCCTCGGCCGCGTCGCGCCAAAGCCCCTCGGGCGTGTGGCCGGGCAGCCCGGGCAGCAGTTGCAGGCCCAGGGCCAGCCCGGCCGCCCGGACCGCCGCCGCGCCCCGGCGGATGGCGGCCGCGTCGTGGCCCCGGCCGGCGGCGCGCAGGACCGCGTCGTCGAAAGTCTGGCCGCCCAGTTCGACCAGATCCAGGCCGGCGGCGCGCAACCGGGCCAGCCTGGCCGGGTCGCAGGCGTCGGGGCGGGTGGAGCAGCGCACGCGCGTCACGAGCCCCTGGTGGCGAAAGCCCGCCGCCGCCTCCAGGAACCGTTCGGGCCAGGGGTCGGGCAGGGCCGTGAACACCCCGCCGTAGAAGGCCAGCTCATAGGGGCCGCGCCCGGCCGCGGCCGCCGCGCCAAGGCCGGCGCGCAGGTCCGCGAGCACTTGCCCCGGCGCCTGGGCCGGGCGGCCGCACTGGAGGGGCTGGGCGCAAAACACGCACCGGCCGGGGCATCCCTGAAATGTCACATAGGCCGGCCAGATGCGGGAACGGGGCTTTGGGGGTTCGGGATGGCGGAAAAAGCGGCCTGGCGGGCCTTGGCGACCGGCCGCCCTGGCACTCCCGAGGGGCGGAGATGGTGCGTGTTGCAATATTTTTCTCCTAAACCACTTGAAAAAAAGCTTTTCCTTGTCTATCAGGAAGGCAATGCATCGGCTCGGCCCCCGGCCATGGCCAGGTGGGGCCGGGCCAGGCCGAGCAGCCGCAGCCAGGGGAGACGGGATACGCCATGCACCAGCCTGATTGCATTTTTTGCAAAATCGTCAAGGGAGAGCTTCCCTGCGCCAAGGTTTTCGAGACGGACCACGTGCTGGCCTTTCTCGACATCGCGCCCGTGGCCCCCGGCCATGCCCTGGTCATTCCCAAGGCCCATCATGTCAACCTGTTCGATCTGCCCGAGGAGGCGGCCGTCCGGCTGTTTGCGGCCCTTTCCCCGGTCGGGGCGGCGATCATGGCGGCCACCGGCGCGGCGGGCCTCAATGTGCAGATCAACAACAACGCCGCCGCCGGGCAGGTGGTCTTCCACGCCCACGCCCACCTGATTCCCCGGCATGAAGGGGACGGGCTGCGCCTGTGGTCCGGCCATCCCTATGCCGATAACGCAGCCATGCAAGCCATGGCCGCAGCCGTGCGCCAGGCCCTCGCCCCATCGCGCTAGACCGGATCGAAGCGGCCGGATCAACGCAACGCCCTTTCGCAGGAGAATGCCATGAACGGAAAAACCCTCACCAAAGCCGACATCGTCGATTACATCTACGAAAAGACCGAACGCAACCGGGCCGAGGTCAAGGTGCTGGTGGACCATCTGCTGGAACTGATGAAGCAGTCCATCAAGAAAGACCATTCCCTGCTGGTCAGCGGCTTCGGCAAATTCGAGTCCTACGACAAGAAGGCGCGCAAGGGCCGCAACCCCCAAACCAACGAGTCCATCATGCTGCCGCCGCGCAAGGTCGTGGTTTTTCGGCTCTCGCGCAAGTTCCGGGCCGAACTCAATCCGGACGAGGTCCTGTAGACCCTCGGCCGTTGCAGCCGACAGGGTGGTTGTTTTCGCCCCGGTCCGCCGGCTTTTCCCGAGATATGCCCGGCCGGCCGGCGGCCTCGGTGAGGGCCGGGGCCGGCCGCCGGCTGTCCGGATGCGCCCTGGCCGTATTCCGATTCCACCTGAAAAGCGGCATTGGGCGGCCGCGCGCATGGTGACAACGTTTCCTCTTTGTTAAACATAACGTCCGTTATGTTTTCTGTTCGTATTACTGGGCCAAAACGAACGCCCCCTCGAAGGCCGAGGACAGCCGCAGCCGGGCCTCCTCGGCGGCGGCCACGGTGGGGAAGGTCCCGGCGTGGACCCGGAAAAACTGGGTCCCGTCGATCTCCTTGTAGTGGATGCGCGAACCGGCGTAGCCGGCGGCCACGATCTGCGAAAAAAGCTTCTCCGCGTTCTCCCGCCGGGTGAACGCCCCCACCTGCACGTAAAACGGCCCCGGCAGCTCGCCGGATGCGGTCGCGCCCGGCACGTCCCCCACCACCTCCACCCGCACCTTGGCCGTGCCCCGGGCGTAGACGCCCAGTTCCTTGGCCCCGGCCAGGGACAGGTCGATGACCCGCCCGGACACGAACGGCCCCCGGTCGTTGACCCGCAGCTCCGTGAACCGGCCGTTCTCCAGATTCGTCACCCGGACCTTGGTGTGCATGGGCAACAGCTTGTGGGCGCAGGTCATCTGGTACTGGTCGTAGATCTCGCCGCAGGAGGTCAGGCGGCCGTGGAAGCCCGGGCTGTACCACGAGGCGATGCCCTCCTCGCGAAAGCCCTTGGCCGAGCGCAGGGGGGTGTAGGTGATGCCCTTGATGGTGTAGGGCCGCAGTGTCGCCGGTTCCCGGCCCGAGGGCCGGGGGATGGGGGCCTTGGCGGCGCAGCCCCACAACAGGGCGGCCAGAAGGCCGAGGCACAGGCAGCGCAGGCAGCGGACGAGGAACGCGGGGCGGTGCGGCATGGGCCTGTCCTAGCCGCTGGGCCGGCCCGCGGCAACCGTTGCCGTGCGCCGGGGCCGGGAAACCCCTAGCAGGAACAGCCCGGGGAAGTGCGGCCAAACAGGCCGAGCAGGTCGTTTTCGGGCTGGGGCCGGGCGTAATGGAACCCCTGGCCCAGGTCGCAGCCAAGGCCGGCCAGGTCGGTCAGCTGGTTGGCGGTCTCGATGCCCTCGGCCACCACGTCGTAGCCCAGGCTGTGGGCCAGGCCGATGACCGAACGCACGATGGCCCGGTTGCCGTGCTCCTCCATGCCCGAGACAAAGGCCCGGTCCACCTTGAGGGTGTCGATGGGAAAGCGCTGGAGGTAGGACAGGGAGGAATAGCCGGTGCCGAAGTCGTCGATGCCGATGCGCACGCCCAGTTCGCGCAGCCCCCGCAGCTTGGGCATGGCCGATTCCGGGTGCTCCATGAGCACGCTTTCCGTGATCTCGAGCTTGAGGTCGGCCGGGTCCATGTTTTCGCTGCGCAGCGCCGAGACGATCTGCTTGACCAGGTCCGGCTGGCTGAACTGCCTGGCCGAAAGGTTGACGGACATGAAAAAGGGCCGCGCCCCCAGAAGCCCCCGACGCCAGCGGCAAAAGGCCCGGCAGGCCTCGGCCAGCACCTGGGCGCCCAGGGGGATGATCAGCCCGCTTTGCTCGGCGGCCGGGATGAACTCACCCGGCGGCACGAGCCCGCCGTCGGCCCGCCGCCAGCGCACCAGCGCCTCGACGCCGCGCATGGACAGCGTGCGAAGACAGAAAATCGGCTGGTAATGGAGCACGAATTCGTCGCGTTCGATGCCCAGGCGCAGGTCCGTCTCCAGGTCCATGACCCGCTTGGCCCGCTCACGCATGGACCAGTCGAAGACCCGCACCCGGCCGCTGCCGGCGGCCCGGGCGTTGCCCATGGCGATGGTGGCGTTTTGCAAAAGCTCCTCGGGACGCTCGTAATCGGCCGGCCCCAGGACCACGCCCAGGCTGGCCGTGACGTAGCACTGCCGCCCGCCCACGGAAAACGGCGCTCGCAGCCGCTCGCGGATGGCCCGCACGATGCGCAACGCATCCCCCGGCGAGGCGATCTCCTCGAGCAGCACCACGAACTCGTCCCCGCCCACCCGGGCCACGGTGTCGAGCTGGCGCACCTCCCGGCGCAACCGGTCGGCCACGCGGCGCAGCAGTTCGTCGCCGGCCAGATGGCCCAGGCTGTCGTTGATGAGCTTGAAGCGGTCGATATCCAGAAACAGCAGGGCGTAGACATAGTTGGCCCGGCGACGGGCCCGCTCGATGGCCCGGGCGATGCGGTCCAGGCACAAGGCCCGGTTGGGCAGGCCGGTCAGGGCGTCGTGGAAGGTGCGGTAGCGCAGCCGCTCCTCGCCGTGCTTGCGCTCGGTGACGTCCTCCAGGGCCACGGCCACCTGGCCCGGCGCCGGGCTGTAGGCCTGGGCCAGGAAATACATGTTGCGGGCGGACAGGAAGTTCTCGAAGCGCACCGACCGGCCCGTGCGGGCCGTTTCACACAGCGTCTCCAGCCAGAAGGGCTCCATGCCCGGAAAAACTTCGGTCAACGGCCGGCCGACCACGGCGTCGTGGGCGAGCTCCGTCATCCGCTCGAAGGCCGGATTGGCTTCCAGGACCTGGAAGTCCCCGGGCCCGTCCGGGGCCGGGATATGCTCGAGCAGCAGGAAGGCGTTGAGCATGCCGGAAAAGAGCTGGCGGTAGCGCAGTTCGCTGCGGCGCAGCTCCTGCTCGGTACGGTGCTTGAAAAGGGCCACTTCCACGGCCGTGCGCAGCCAGTTCTCGTCCACGGGCTTGAGCACGTAGCCGTAGGGGGCGGTGCGCTTGGCCCGCTGGAGCGTGACCTTGTCGGTGTGGGAGGTGAGGTAGATCACCGGGACGTTGCATTCCCGCTGGATGACGCAGGCGGCTTCCACGCCGTCCATGTCGCCGGTGAGGAAGATGTCCATGAGCACGAGGTCGGGCCGGAGGTTGTCGCACATTTCCACGGCTTCGGCCCCGGAGCTGGTCAGGCCGGCCAGGCAGTAGCCCAGGCGGCGCAGGATGGCCTTGAGGTCCAGGGCGACGATGCGTTCGTCCTCGACGACCAGGATGCGGGGGGCGCGCCCGCCCAGGCCGTTGCCTTCGGGAGCGAGCCCGGCGCAGGTGGTGTCCAGGGAATGGGCGATCACGACTTCCTCGGCTTGCGGTTGCTGCGTGCTGTGGCGGTATTGTTGAACGTTTTGCCCAGCCTGTAAAGGGTTGTCCGGGCTTTGAGGACCTATTTCGTTCTTTTCTTCACGAAGGACCGGTTGCCCGGCCGGTCGAGCCGTGGACCGCCTATCGGCAAGGCGAAGGAACGCACGGCCCAGGCCTGGGCCGCGCCGCGACGGGGGGCCGGGAGGGGGCGGTCCGTCACGGCCGCGGGCGCAGGGAAAGGCCCGGCGGCCGCGCGGGGGCCA
The DNA here is from genome assembly GCF_049995385.1 of Solidesulfovibrio sp. DCME. Classification (NCBI taxonomy): domain Bacteria; kingdom Pseudomonadati; phylum Thermodesulfobacteriota; class Desulfovibrionia; order Desulfovibrionales; family Desulfovibrionaceae; genus Solidesulfovibrio; species Solidesulfovibrio sp. DCME. The sequence goes on along the minus strand of NZ_CP188261.1, from coordinate 5,360,846 downwards.
GCCCGGGCGGGATCGGGAAGTGTCAGGGACGTGCGCCCGGGAACAGCCGGTCGGCTAGGTCGGGCACTCGCCCTGGCCCAGGCAGTAGTTTTCCACGAAGCGCCCGATCTGGATGCCCAGGGCGGCGCAGGAAATACCCCGCAGGCAGGCCGCGGCGTCGTCCTTGCCGAGGTGGGTGGACAGGGAATGGGCGCCGTGGCGCATGGTGACGAGCCATTCCCCGGTGGCCGGGTCGTCGGCCACCGAGACGTCGATGCCGTGGCGGGCGATCTCGGGATACAGGGCGGTGATGGCCGCGGCGATTTCCGTGGGACCGGACATGGTGCGCTCCTCCGTTACAGCTTCTGCGCGACAAGGGCCTGCCACATGACGGGCGGCCAGGGGACACGCCCCATTGTCTGACCGATTCGGCCGGTCCGGTCAAGGCGGGGGGGGACTCAGGCGTCGCGGGCCAGGAGGAGTTCTTCGGTGTCCATGTCCGGATGGATGTCGCGCGAGACCTGGAAAAAGCCGTAGAGGTCGCGCAGGCGCAGTTCGTCGGCCACGTTCGGCTGGGGATTGGCCAGGATCAGGCGGCGGCCCTTGGTGGCCAGGGCGGTTTGCAGGCGCACCAGCGCCCCGACGCCGGAACTGTCCATGGCCGTGACGGCGGCCATGTCCAGGACGGTCACGGCGAAACGGCCGATGGCGGCGGCTTCGAGGATGGCGGCTTCCAGTTCCAGGGCGAGGCTTCCGCCCAGCACGGATTGGGTGCTGGCCCAGAGGACTCCCTGGCGGTGGCTGATGGCGATGCGGCTCATGGGCGGCGTTTTTCCTGGTGAAGGGCGGGGCCGGGCGCGGCATTCCCCGCGCCCTTGTCCCGTCGGCTGGGGCACCTTAGCGAAAAGCCGGCCGGACAGGCAAGGGCCGGGGTGACCGTCCGGCCGGGTCCCGGGCGGGCAGGCCAGGGGTGCCGGAGGGCGGCCGGCCCCGCCGGGTCGCGGCTTCCCGCCGCCCTATTTGTACCAGGCCAGCAGGTTGAAGGCCGTGTAGCCGTTGTCAGGGTCCTCGGCGTAGCGGCAGCCCAGGCTGTTGTCCTCGTCCTTGTTGCGGATGTCCGTCTGGGAATTGCGGTAATAGACGCATTCGTTGTTGTTGCAGACCAGGATTTCGCCCCAGCCCGATTCCGGCGGGCCGATCCAGGACGAAAGCTGCACCCCGCAGTGGGGGCAAAACCGTATTTCGAGCATGCATGTCTCCTTGCGGCTGGGCGCCGGTCGAAAAAGCCGGCGGCATGGCTCAACTGTAGCCACGATTGAGGGGGCGTCAACTGGCGCGTCCGGTCGGACCGGGGCCGGGGCCGCCCGCGCGCCGCATGGGGCGGCGCGCGGGCCGGGCCGAACTAGAAATTGTCCTTGGCCCAGTAGAGCAGGATGTGGTTGGCCTTGAGCCGGGCAATGAGTTCCTCGGCCCGTTCGTCGTCGATGGGGTGCAGGCGGATGTAGACCGTGCGCCGGCTGGGGTTGTCGTCGTCGTAGGAGGTCAGGATGCTTATGATGCGCACGTCGTGGGCCTTGAGGTCGTCGAGCACGGTCTTGAGGCTGCCCGATTCGTTGGGCAGGTCCAGGGCGAACTGGATGCCGCCGCTCAAAACGCCGGTGATGCTCACCAGCACCTTGAAAATGTCGCTGTCGGTGATGACACCGACCACCGTGCCGGCCTCGTCCACCACGGGCAGGCCGCCGATGTTGTGGCGCAGGAGCAGGACCGCCGCCTTTTCCACCGTGTCCTCCGGCCCGACGGAGAACACGGTCTTGGTCATGATGTCGCCGACCTTGATCTCGGAGAGCAGGTAATACAGCTCGTGCATGTCCAGGGTGGTGGCCTTGGACGGCGAGGCTTCCTTGATGTCGCGGTCGGACACGATGCCCACGAGCTTGCCTTCGTCGTCGACAACGGGCAAGCGGTGGTAGCCGTTTTCCTTCATGAGCTTGGCCGCCTTCATGATGGAGGTGGCCGGCTTGGCCGTGACCGGGGATTTGCTCATCCAATCCTTGATCAGCATGTCTGGCTCCTTGACGGTCCCTTGAGGATGGGCCGCTTGTGGTATATGGCCCGGATGCCGCACGGCGGGTTTCGCCGGAGACGGTCTGTTCGCTATACACTTGAATCGGCCGTCATTTCAAGCCATTCCCGGTGCGTCGGCCAAGGAAAAGCCTATGAAAGCCCTGCTGTACCGAAAAAGCATACCCCGCTACCTGGCCTGTGCCCTGGCGGCGCGCCTGGCCCCCCGGCGGTTTTTCCCCGGGCTCGCCCCCCTGGCCCTGGCCGAGGTGCCCTTCGACCCGCCCCGGGGCTGGCTGGCCTTGCGGCCTCTTTTGTGCGGCATCTGCGGTTCGGACCTGGGCTTGTTGCGCGGGGCCGAATCCGTGCTCCTCGAACCCTACGCCAGCCTGCCGTTCGTCCTCGGCCACGAGATGGTGGCCCGGCTGGAGGTGGACGCGCCGGACCTCGGGCTCGGCGCCGGCGCCCGGGTGGTGGTGGAGCCGGGCTTGCCCTGCGCCGTGCGCGGCCTGCCGCTTTGCCGGCCCTGCCGGGAGGGGCGATACAACCGTTGCGAACGCTTCCTGGACGGCGAGCTGCCGCCGGGCACGTTTTTGGGCTTTACCGCCCGGGCCGGCGGGGCCATGGCCGAACGCTCGGCCGCCCATCCCTCGCGCATCCTGGCCGTGCCGGACGGGCTGGCCGACGAGGAGGCCGTGCTGACCGATTCCCTGGCCTCGGCGCTCCAGCCCGTGCTGGAACATTTCCCGGCACCGGGAAGCCTGGTGCTGGTCACGGGGGCGGGGATTTTGGGCCAGCACGTGGTGCGCTGCCTGCGGGCCCTGGGCAGCACGGCCCGGGTGCTGGTGGCCGCCCGGCACAGGGGCCAGGCCGATCTGGCCGTGGCCGGCGGGGCCGACGGCATCGTTTGGGCCCGCAACCGGCGCGAACTGGCCGAGGCGCTCGGCGCGCGCTTCCTGCCCACGAGCCTTGGCGGGGGCAACATCGAGGGCGGGGCGGATATGGTCTTCGACTGCGTGGGGTCCTCGCGCACCTTCGAGGACGGGCTGCTTAGCCTTCGGGCCGGCGGCACCTATGTCATGGTCGGGGCCGGGGCACGGCTTAAAAACGTCGATATTTCGAGCCTGTGGTTCCGGGAGCTGACCGTTGCCGGCTCGTCGGGCTGCGCCGACGCCCCCGATCCCCGCCACCCCGGGGCCATGGTGCGCACCTACGCCCTGGCCCTGGAACTGCTGGCCTCGGGCCGCTATCCCACGGCCGGCCTGCTCAGCCACCGCTTCCCCCTGGAGAAATGGCGCGAGGCCTTTGCCTGCGCCTTCGACAAGCGCACCAGCGCCAGCGTCAAGGTCGCCTTCGATCTGCGGGGGTAGGGGCGCCCGGGCGAGGACCTCCGCCGGCCGGGAGGGCGCATCCCGCCCGGACCACCCTTGCGGGGCGGCCTTCGGTCACGGCTTGACCCTGTGTGACGGCGGCGTTACCAGCGGGCATGCTCGTTCGTGTCGCCAAGGCCCTGGAGGCGGGCTATCTTTTCCTCGTGGCCGGCTGTTGCGGCCTGGCCCTGGCCTGGCCCGGGCTTTTCACTTGGCTCGCGCCCTTTATCGCCCCGGCCCTGGGCATCATCATGTTCGGCATGGGGCTGTCCTTGACCTTCGACGACTTCGCCGCCCTGCTGCCCAAGTGGCGGCTGGTGGCCGTGGGAACACTGCTGCAATTCACGGTCATGCCCGGCCTGGCCTGGGGGCTGGCCCGGGTGTTCGACCTGCCGCCCGAGGCCGCCTTGGGCGTGATCCTGGTCGGGGCCTGCCCCGGCGGCACGGCCTCCAACGTCATCACCTATCTGGCCGGCGGCAACCTGGCCCTGGCCGTGACCCTCACCCTGGTCACCACCCTGGCCGCGCCCGTGGTCACCCCGGCGCTCACGGCCCTTTTGGCCGGCCCGGTCATCGCCGTGGACGGCTGGGCCATGGTGGGCTCGGTCTTCTGGATCGTGGTCTTTCCGGTGGTGGACGGGCTCGTCCTGCGCCGGCTGCTGCGCCGCCGCCTGGAGCCGGTGCTGGCGATTTTCCCGGCAGTGTCCATGCTGGTCATCGCCCTGGTCATCGCCTGCGTGGTGGGGCTTAACCGCGACACGGTGCTGGCCTTCCCGGGGCTGATACTGGCCGTGGTCGTGCTGCACAACTGCGGCGGCTTCGCCCTGGGCTACGCCGGGGCGAGCCTTTTTACCGCCGTGCGGGCCGATCGCGTGGCCATCGCCGTGGAGGTGGGCATGCAGAATTCCGGCCTGGCCGTGGCCCTGGCCAAGCTCCACTTCACGGCGCTTACCGCCTTGCCCGGGGCGCTTTTCAGCCTGGTGCAAAACCTCACCGGCGTGCTCTGGGCCGGCTACCTGGCCCGGCGGCCCGAGGTTCGGCCGGGCGGCGCCGGCAAAACGTAAGCCCGCTGTCGCCGATCGGCCGCCCGCGGCCCGGCCTTTCCTGCCAGGATGGCGCCGGCCGGCGGATTTCGGTTGTCGCCGGACGCGTTTTGGCGCTATTGCCATGCTACCGTTGCAGCCAAAGGAGGCCGCCCCCATGATCGACAGGATTACCGAGTTACTCGGCGACGAAGCCGAATCGTTGCTTTCCCACGTCTGCAAAACCATTCCCAAGCAGCAACTCCATCTGCCCGGCCCGGACTACATCGACACCGTCTTCGTCCAGTCCGACCGGCCGGCGCCGGTGGTGCGCTCCCTGGCCGCCATGCTCGGCCACGGCCGGCTGGGCGGCACGGGCTTCATGTCCATCCTGCCCGTGGACCAGGGCATCGAGCACTCGGCCGGGGCCTCGTTCGCACCCAACCCCGTCTATTTCGATCCGGCCAGCATCGTGGAACTGGCCATCGAGGCCGGCTGCAACGCCGTGTGCTCGACGCTCGGCGTGCTCGGCTCCGTGGCCCGCAAATACGCCCACAAGATCCCCTTCATGCTCAAGATCAACCACAATGAGCTGCTTTCCCTCCCGCCCATCCACGACGAGACGCTTTTCGCCTCCGTGGACCAGGCCTTCGACATGGGCGCCGTGTCCGTGGGCGCCACGGTCTATTTCGGCTCGCCGGAAAGCCGCCGCCAGATCCAGGAAGTCTCCGAGGCCTTCGCCCGGGCCCACGAACTGGGCATGGCTTGCGTCCTGTGGGCCTACCTGCGCAACCCCGCCTTCGTGAAGGGCGGCGTGGACTACCACACCGCGGCCGACCTGACCGGGCAGGCCAACCACCTGGCCGCCACCATCGGCGCGGACGTGGTCAAGCAGAAACAGGCCACCAATAACGGCGGCTATACGGCCATCGGCTTCGGCAAGACCGACAAGCGCGTCTATTCCGAGCTGACCACCGACCACCCCATCGACCTCACCCGCTACCAGGTGGCCAACTGCTACATGGGCCGCATCGGGCTGATCAACTCCGGCGGCGCCTCGGGCGCGGCGGACTTCGCCGATGCGGTCAAGACGGCGGTCATCAACAAACGCGCCGGCGGCATGGGGCTCATTTCCGGCCGCAAGGCCTTCCAGCGCCCCATGGCCGAGGGTGTCAAACTGCTCAACGCCATCCAGGACGTCTACCTGTGCCCGGAAGTTACCGTGGCCTAGGGTTGCGGCCTTGCCGCTCGCCTGGCGCCACACGCGGGTCGTCCCGGGCGGCCCCGGCGCCGAGCGCCTCCATGCTTCCCGAGGCGGGGACTCTTCCCCGCCTCGGGATGTCTGTAACCCCGAGGGGATACCCGGCGACCAAACGCGCACAACGGACGGCGCATGCCGCCCATTTTACGCGGGAGGTCCTCTCCATGAAGAAATTGTGTTACGGCGTGCTGACCTTGATGATCCTGGTCGGTTCCGCCTACGCCGTGGCCGCCGGACCGGGTCCGGGCGGTCCCGGCGGTCCCGGGCCCGAAGGTTTGCTCAACCGCCTCTTGTCGCTTAAGCTCACCGACGCCCAGAAGCATGACGTGGCCGTGATCCTCAAGGAGAACCGGCAGGCGTTCCGGGCCGCCAGCGTGGCCATGTTCGAGGCCTTCGACGGCATGCGCGAGATCATGCGCAACGACCCCGGCAACGAGCAACTGGTGCGCCAGGCGAGCAAGAAAATCGCCGACGCCGGCGAGGAGCTGGCCGTGCTGCGGGGCAAGGTCGAAGCGAAGACACTGGCCTTGTTGACGCCCGAGCAACGCAAGACCTGGGCCGAGGAAGACGTACCGCCTCCGCCGAAGAACAAGGAGCGATTCCATGTCGGCCACGAGTTGGTCAATGAGTGGATCGACGCTCACGCCGGCGCGGGCAACTAAACTCCGGAGCGTTATGGCCGAAACGGTGGTGGACATGGAGGACGCCCGGATCCTCGTGGATATCCGGGGCGGCGACGTGGACGCCTACGCCAGGCTCATGACGAAGTACCAGGGGCGCGTGGCCGGGATCGTTTCCGGCCACGCCCCCCGGGAACGGGTGACGGAGCTGACCCATGAGGTGTTCGTGCGGGCCTACCGGTCCCTGCCCGGCTACCGGGGGGACAGCCCCTTCGGGCATTGGCTGGCCAAGGTGGCGGTGCGCACCTGCCACGATTTCTGGCGGGCGGAGTACCGGCGCCGGGAACGGCCGGAAAGCGAGCTGTCCGACGAGTGCCGGGCCTTCGCCGAGGAGGCGGCCGCCCTGGAAACCAGCGAGGCCGCCGAGGAGGCGGCTTCGCGGCGGGAGGCCAGGGAGCTTTTGGCCTGGGCCATGGACAAGCTCTCGCCCACGGACCGCATGGTGGTCACGCTGACCCATCTGGAGGAGCGGCCGGTGGCCGAGGCGGCGGAGATGCTCGGCATCAGCGTCCCCAACGTCAAGGTCCGGGCGTTTCGGGCCCGCAGGAAGCTGCGGGAACTGCTTGGCGACGTCATCGGCACGTAAGGAGGACTCCATGGACGGAAACGAAAACCGACGTGTGGACCGTTTGGAAACGGTGCTGCGCGCGGCCCATGCCGGCCGGCCGGCGGCGCCTGTTGATCCGGGCATGGCCGCCTCGGTGCTGGCCGCCATCCAGGCCGCGCCCCTGGTGGACGAGGACGCGGCGGCCACCGGCGTGCTGTGGCGCATGGCCGCCGGAGCCGGATTCGTGGCCGCGGCCACGGTGCTTCTGGCCCTGGTTTTCGGCTCGGGGCTGGAAGAGGAGATCGGGCGGATGTTGTTTTACGACCCCAACGGCCAGGTTCTGGTCTCGCTGCTGGGCATCTGAGGCGGCGCCATGCGTTCCACGGCGACGAAAATCCTGGCCGGGCTGCTGCTGTTCGCTTCCGGCGCGGTGACGGGTTTTTTCGGCTCCCGGCTCCTGGCCGAGCGGGGCAGGTTCGATTTGTTTCATGGCGATTCCCGCCATTTTTCCGAAATGGTCGTGCGGCGCCTGTCCGACGACCTGGAGCTTTCGGCCGAGCAGCGCGAGAAGCTGCGGCCCATCGTGCTCAATACCGGCGACTCCCTGGCCAAGATCCGGCGGGAGCAGGAGCCCATGATCCGCGAGGCCATCGACAAGAGTATCGAGGACGTCAAGACCATCCTGACTCCCGAGCAGCGCGAGAAGTTCACGGCGCTCATGGCCCGGCTGGAGCAGCGGCGCAAGGCCATGGAGCGGTTCGGGCCGCCTCCGGGCCCGCCGGGCATGGGGCCGCCCCATGGTCCGCCGCCGGGCCCGCCGGGCATGGGGCCGGGGGATTTGGGCGGTTTCCCGCCGCCACCGCCGCCCTTGGGATTTGGCGGGCCGCCGCCGGGACCCGGCATGGGGCCGCCCCCGGACTGGGACGCCGGTCCGCCGCCACCGGGGCACGGCCGGGAACGGACCGATCCCGGCCCGACCGACAAGGGCGCGCCCGAGACCCCGCCGCCGGCAGCGACACCGAAACCCGGGCCGTAAAAAAGGTTTCCCATTCCCCTTCGCCGCGAAGTCTGGCAATACTGACGACAAATCCAGCGGGCCGCCCGGACACGGGCGGCCCGGGCCAACCCAAGCACACGGGTCCGCGCGCCGTGCGGGCCGTGCCAAGGAGGAATCGTCATGCCATCGCCGCGCGCCACGTCTTTTTCCCGCCGCGACGTCCTGCGTCTGTCCGCCGCCGCCGGGCTCATGGTCCTGGCCAGCCCCTTCCTGCGCCCCGGCACGGCCCTGGCCGAGGCGTTTGCGGCCCCGCCCCTGCCCTATGCCGAAAACGCCCTGGAACCGGTCATCTCGGCCCGCACCGTGAGCTTCCACTACGGCAAGCATACGCTGGGCTATTTCACCAACGCCAACAAGCTCGTGGCCGACAGCCCCCTGGCCGGCAAGTCCCTGGAGGAGGCCTTCCTGGCCGCCGGCAAGGACCCCAAGCTCACCGGCATCTTCAACAACACCGCCCAGGCCTGGAACCACGTGTTCTACTGGAACGGCCTGGCGCCCGGCGGCGGCGCACCGGCCGGCAAGCTGGCCAAGGCCATCGAGGCCTCGTTCGGGGGCCTGGACGGCGCGAAAAAAGCCCTGTCCGAGGCGGCCATGGGCGTGTTCGGCAGCGGCTGGGCCTGGCTTGTGGCCAACCCCGACGGCAAGCTTGCGGTGGTCAAGACCGGCAACGCCGGCAACCCGCTCCAGGAGGGGCTCAAACCCCTGTGGGTCATCGACGTCTGGGAGCACGCCTACTATCTGGACTACCAGAACCGGCGCGCCGATTACGTAAACGGTGTCCTGGACAAGCTCGTCAACTGGGACTTCGCGGCCAAGAACCTGGGATAGGGGGAGCGGGAGGGAAGGGAAAGACGCCTCCGGCGGCCGGGGGGCAGGATGCCCCCCCGGACCCCCTCGCAAAGGTGATGGGCCATGTCTGGCGCGGGCCGGGCATGGCTTTTTGTTTGGGCGGGAATTGGGGATAGGGCGACGAAAAGCCCGGACCGGCGGAAGCCCGCGGCTCAGGCGGCGGCGGGGCGGCTGACGATGTTGCCGAGGGCCACGCGCCCTTCGCCCAGCACCAGGGCCGAGGCATCGGCGGCGGCGCAGCGCACCACCGAAGCCGTGGCCACGGGCAGGCCCGACTCGTCGGCCACGGCCACCGTGGCGCCCGTTTCGAGCCCGTGGTCGGTGCCCAGGCCAAAGGAGATGAGCAGGCCGTCGGGCGTTTTCTTGGTCATGTAGACCACGGCCTTGCCCTGGCGCGTCCACAGCGCCTCCAGGCGCCGGGAGGTCAGGTAGACCAGGCCGCCGCAGCAGACCGCGACAGCCAGGCTTCCGGCGGCGAAGGCCAGGGGATGCAGGCCGAGTAGCCGGCGGGTGTAGGCGTTGGAGGCGGCATCGAGGCTGGCCTGGTCCGGGAAGACGCGGATGACGAAGGCCTGGACCGGGGCTTTTTCGTCTGCGCCGGGGTCGCGCAGCACGATGGTGGCGGTGCCCGGGGCGGCGTCCGGGGCGACCTTGACCTCGGCCTGCCAGATGCGGTTGCCGAACCAGAACCCCTGGGACTGGGTGGTCATGACCAGGTGCACGCCCGGCTGGTCGATATGCACGCGCAGGGCCGAGGCGTCGGTGGCCTCCGGCGGCAAGGGGCCGGAGAGGCGTTCGGTGCCGCCGGGCAGCATGGAGAACGTATTGGGTCCGCTGCGGAAACTGTTGAGGAAGCTGTCGGCCAGGCCCAGGGCGGCGCACAGGCAGCACAGCGCCGCCAGCCAGCCGAAAAATGCGCGCCGGCGCAACAGCTTGCCTTCCGTCATGCCCCGGCCTCGGTGGGGGCGGCGGCGGGATGGCGGTCGCGGAAGCGGCGGATGGCGTAGATGCCGGCGGCCACGGTGGGGATGCACATGGCGAAAAATACCTTCAGGAAAACGGTGGTGAAATCCTCGGTGGAATGGGAAGCCATGTAGACGGAAACGGTGAGTTCGGCAAGCACGGCCACATCCATGCCGATGACGGCCAGGCGCTGGCGGCCGTTGAGTTCCGGGGCCGGGGAGGCGGAGCGGTCGAACAGCATGGCGGACTCCTTTGGGGGAAAGGGCCGTCCCGGCCCCGTGGGTCAAGGACCGGGACGGCCTGGCGGGGGGTGTGGGTTATTTCTTGAAGATGTTTGTCTTGGAGACGTTCATCAACCGCAGGGCCTTGCCGTCATCCTTGTAGTAGACCCGGACTTCGTCGCCGGAATCCCAGGCCGTGGCCGGCAGGCTGGCGTACTCGTCGGGCGGTATGAAGGAGACGAGCAGTTTCTGGCGCCCGGAGTAGATCGTCACGATCTTCTTGTCCTTGTCCACGGCCGGGAAAGCCTTGGCCTTGCCGGCGGCGCTGTCGTACACCAGGGGATGGCTGGAATCGATGCCTTCCTGCTTGTCCACGATCTGGACGGGGATGGTCACGAAGTTCTTCTTCTGCGGATCGTACAGCACGACTTCGGACTTGTCGGCGTCAAGCTTCATGCGCAGGCCGGCCTTGGGCTCGGGCCCCATCTCGGCGGATTCCGTGGGGAAGGTATAGGTCAGGGCCGGCAGATAGTTGTAATCGGGCTTCTGGGCGTCGTTGGCCTTGTCCCGGATGATGGTGACGGTCTTTTTCTCCTTGTCCACGGCCACGGTACGGCCCTGGTCCACTTTGCCGTAATCGACGCAACCGGCCAGGAAGACAACGGGCAGGGCGGCCAGCAGCATTTTTTGAAGCGTCCTTCGCATGGCGATCTCCTTTGTTCCCTTCTCGGTTGCGGCCTAGGCGGCCTTGCCGGCCTTGGCGGCCTTGATGGCCAGCTCGCGCTTGGCGCCCTCGACCATCTTCAAGGTGATGTAGATGGCCAGGGCGGAAACCAGGCCGAGGATCATGTAGGTGGCGATGGTGTCGCAGATCTGGTTGACGGACGGCACGTACACGGGGATGAGCTTGAGCAGGACCGAGATGGCGCAGCCGATGACGGCCAGGCCGAAGGCGATGCGGATGCCGTAGCCCTTGATGTACTTGGTGGCCACGGCGCCGACCTGCGCGCCCATGGCCGCGCCGATGAGCATGATGATGGCGGCCACGAGCTCGACGCGACCCTTGTAGGTGTAGGAGGCGGCGCCGTACAGGCCCGAGATCATGACTTCGAAGAGGTCGGTGCCGACGGCGACGTGGGTCGGGCAGCCGACGAGGTAGATCAGGGAGGGCATGCGGATAAGGCCGCCGCCGATGCCCAGGATGCCGGCCAGCCAGCCGGTGAAGAAGCTGACGGCGATGGGCAGCCAGGCGGAGCAGTAGATGCCGGCCACGTCGAGGTGGATCATGGGCGGGATCTTGATCTTGTGCAGGGTCTTGTGCCACTCGAGGCCGGTGGCCATCTTGTCCACTTCCTTGCCCGCCGCGATGGCGGCCCGGTCCTTGGCCTTGCGCTTGGCCACGTCGGCGAAGACCATCCAGGTGATGAACGCCAGCAGGATCATGTAGATCCAGCGCACGACCATGTCGACTTTGCCGATGCGCTCCAGCCACATGATCATCTGGGCGCCGATTTCAAAGCCGGCGATGGTGCCAAACAGCATGATGAAGCCGAGTTTGTAGTCCACGTTGCCGAACTTGCCGTGGCGCATGGTGGAGATGAGCGATTTGCCGGCCATGTGGGCGATGTCGGTGCCGATGGCGAAGGCCATGGGGAAGCCGAGGATATTGAGGCCCGGGGTGACCATCCAGGCGCCGCCCATGCCGAAGAAGCCGCCGATGACGCCCACGCCGATACCGAGGATGATGAGGCCGGGCCAGAAGATTTTAACACCCGCGATGGGCATGAGAATGTATAGCCAGTCCATGGTATGCTCCTTTCTTCGTGGGCGTTATTTTAATGTTCCGCCAGGTCGCGGGACTTCAGGTCGATACCGATGAAGTGCATGATGATGTCGGCCAGCACGCCGAAGATCACGCCAATCAGCGGAATGAGGATGACGGTCAGGATGGTGAAGTAGAGGTGGGATTCGTTGTAGAGGTTGGCCCACCAGGCCATGACGCCTGTCAGTTTGCGCGTGTCGGCGACGATGACGATGGGCGCGCCGCCGCCGCCGGCGGCGAAGGCCGCGGCCGGGGCCAGGAGCAGGAACGTGGTCAGTCCAGCCAGAAGCGCCTTCCATTTCGCAAGCATGGTAACTCCCCTTGTGGTTAGCGGATGACAAGCACGGAGCAGGGCGCGTGGGCGACGACCCGGGCGGCCACGCTGCCGATGAGGAAGCGCGACAGGCCCTTCTTGCCCTGGTGGCCCATCACGATCAGGTTGAACCCGCCTTTTTGGGCCTGTTCGATGATCAGGTCGGCCGGCGAGGTCCCCTGGTCGACGAGGACGTTGGCGGTAAGGCCGGCGGCCTTGGCTGCCTCGACGTAGGCGTCGGCCTTGGCTTTGGCGTCGGCCAGCAGTTTTTCGGTCACTTTTTCGGTGTCCATGTAGTCGCCGATATCCATGAAATCCTCAGCCACGGTCATGATGGTCAGAGCCGCCCCCTGGTTCTTGGCCAGAGCGATGGCCTTTTCCAGCACCGTCGCCGCAAACGGGGATTGGTCCAACGCTACGAGAATCTGCATGTTTCCCACCTCCTGGACGCAGGTTATTGCCGTGTCGGGCGTTACGATGCGCCACACTTAGCAAGGGGTGTGCCGGCGCGATTATCCTATTGAAAAAACACTTAAAAATTATTTCGTGAAAAAAAGCGCTTGACAGAAGCCCCCTCCTTTTGCGCAATAAAAACGCAAAACAAAGGGTATTGCGCCAATCCCGCAAGCGTTTGCCCCCCCAGGAGGACGCATGCTGCACCTGTTTCGCCGCGACAGTCGTGCCCAGCCCAGCGACCGCTATATCGAAGGGTTGTCCCAATGGAGCATCCGCAAAAAACTGCTGGTCTTCCTGCTGCCGGCCGTCATCGGCATCCTGGCGGCGACAGGCATCATCCTCAATCTCTTCTCGAATTATTACATCGAATTGGCCGTCGGGCGCAGTTCGCTGATCCTGACCCTGGCCCAGGCCCACGAGGTCGACAACCTGTTGCAGGGTTGTCGGGAGGACATCCTGTCCCTGTCCTACCGCCCGGTGACCCGCGAGCGGTTGCGCGAATTCATGGAGGGCTCGTCCGCCGCCCGGGGGGCGCTGTACGCCGAAGCTGCCTACGTGGGCGAGGACGGGGACCATCAGTTCGCCTTCATCCGTACCGACGAGGGCGTGGAGGAAATGCCGGCCGATGTCGCCAACAAGGCGAAAAACAGTCCCCTGGTGGTATCGCGCAAAGCGCTGGAATACGCCCCGGGCCAGGTCGCCCTGTCGGACCTGGCCGAGGTCTACTACCAGCCCACGGGCCTTGGCGTCGCGCCACGGCCCCGCACCCTGGCCATCCTGCGCCTGACCACGCCCGTGGCCGGACCGGGCGGGGCCATCGCCGGCTACCTGATCCTGTCCATCGACGCCCGGGCCGTGCGCAACCTGCTTTCGCTCTACAATTCCAACCGTTCGCCCATTCTGGGCTTCAGCCGTACCTCGGAAAACCGCCAGAGCATGTTCGTGGACGATCGGGGCTGGATGCTCTTCCAGTCGGAAAACGTGGAGGAACCGACCCGTCGGCTGTCCGTGGAGGATGTCAAAAGCGGCCTGAGCGGCGATCACGGCAAGCCCGGCTTCGATGGCGCCTTCCGGCCCGGGCCGCGCCACGAGGGCTACTGGCGCATCCTGACCAGCCTGCAGCAGGGCCAGTCCGGCATGGAGCGCAGCGAGCCGGATTTCGGGCCGCCCAAGCTCGCCTCCAGCGAGGACTTCATCGGCTACGCGCCCGTGCGCTTTCTGGAAGGCGAGGCCACCGAACCCGTGGTCGTGGGCGGCATCATCTACGTGGACCGCAGCCTGTTGCCCCGGGCGGCGGAATTCGGCCAGATCAACATCCTGTTCCTCACCACCATGGGCGCCATCGTCACCCTCACCGCCCTGGTCGTGGTCCTCGGCGGCGCCATCACCAAACCCTTGGCCCGGCTGACCGAGGCCGTGGGCCGGATGCGCCTGGAAGGCCGGCTCCACGAAATCGAACTGCCCGAAAGCGACCTGGAGTCGACCACCCTCAAACGCGCCATCAACCGGTTGATCGCGGCGGTCATGTCCAAGGAATTGGAGATAAAAGCCAAGGATGAACGCTTGCGATCGGCTCGCGCCAAGGAACGGGTCGCGCTAGTCGCGCCAAAATCGCGCCGGGGCGAGGATGGGGTGCTCCTGGAGGACATGGTCGGCGAAAGCGCGGCCATGGTGCGCCTGCTCGAACGCATCCGCAAGATCGCCGCCACCGACGCCGACGTGCTGATCATCGGCGAAACCGGCACCGGCAAGGAGCTCACCGCCGAGGCCATCCACCGCCTCAGCCGCCGGGCGCCCATGCCCTTTATTTCCATCAACTGCGGCGCCCTGGATGAAAACCTGCTCATGGACGCCCTGTTCGGCCACGTCAAAGGCGCCTTTTCCGAGGCCAAAAGCGACCGCAAGGGGGCCTTTCTGGCCGCCGACGGCGGCACGCTGCTCCTCGACGAGATCGGCAACGCCTCCCCCCGCGTCCAGCAGACCCTGCTGCGGGCGCTGTCCGTGCGCCGCATCAGCCCCCTTGGCAGCGACGAGGAAACCGCTTTCGACGCCCGGGTCGTGGCCGCCACCAACGTCAACCTCAAGGAACTGGTGGCCACGGGCGAATTCCGCGAGGACCTCTACTACCGGCTCCAGGTCCTGGCCGTGACCACGCCGGCCCTGCGCGAACGCCAGGCGGACGTGTCCGTGCTGGCCGGCTATTTCCTGCGCCTGGCTGCCCGGCGCATGGGCAAGGGCGAGCTGGCCCTGTCGCGGGGCGCCCTGGACAAGCTCGAGGCCCACCCCTGGCCGGGCAATGTCCGGGAACTCAAGAACTGCATCATCCGGGCCGCCGCCCTGGCCGAACGCGAACTCATCCTGGCCGAGGACATCCATTTCGAGGACGAGATGGTCGATGGCCAGCCCGTGATGGAAAAGCTCCCGGTCGAGGTGGCCGTGGAACAGCCCGCCCTGGACGCGCCCCTGACCAGCCGGCAGCGCAAGGCCCTGCGCGCTTTGCTCGAACACGGCCCCTTCACCCGCCAGGATTACCAGGAAGCCGGCGGCGGCGTGCCCCAGCGCACGGCCCAGCACGACCTGCAAGACCTCGTGCGCCGGGGCATCCTGCAAAAGGACGGCCGCGGCCCGTCCACCAAATACACCCTGAGCCACCACCGTGAGGGGTAGGCCGGGCTTTTACCCGGCCGAGGAATCTGGTAGGGATGTGGCAAACCCTGGAGGTTGCCATGATCGCGGAAGTATTGGCCTTGGCGGGGCTCATGGTGTGTTGCCTGGCGGTTCCCGCCACGGCGGCCGCGCCGGCAAACGACGATTACGACACGTCCGGCGGGACGCTACGCATCACCTTTATCGGCCACGGTTCGCTGCGGTTCGACTACGCCGGCAAGGCCGTCTACGTCGATCCCTACGGCAAGGTGGGCGACTACGCCTCTATGCCGCCGGCCGACCTGGTCCTTTTGACCCACGAGCACCAGGATCATCTGGATGCCGCGGCCCTGGCCAAGATCACCGGGCCGGACACGCCGCTGGTGCTCACCGGGGCCTGCCTGGCCACCCTGGGGCGGGGCATGGTGCTGGAAAACGGCCAGACGGCCACGGTCGCCGGCATCGGCATCGAGGCCGTGCCGGCCTACAACATCAAGCACCTGCGCGCCCCGGACACGCCCTACCATCCCAAGGGCCGGGGCAACGGCTACGTCCTGACCTTCGGCGACAAGCGGGTCTACGTGGCCGGGGATACGGAAAACATCCCCGAGATGGCCAACCTCAAAAATATCGACATCGCCTTTTTGCCCATGAACCTGCCCTATACCATGACGCCGGAGATGGCCGCCGAGGCGGCCCGGATGTTTACGCCCAAGATCCTGTATCCCTATCACTACGGCGATACGGACCCGCAAAAGCTGGTGGCCCTGCTGGCCGATTCCGGCATCGAGGTGCGGGTGCGGGAGTTGCGCTAGTGGTGCGTCCCTAAACAAGAACGCTTCCCGGGTGTTGGCTGGGGGCTAGGGTGTATCCTCTTCGCGGAGGCGACACGAAGCCCCGGGGTTTATCTTTGCGGGCGCCGATGCTACCTGACGAGGCGGCTTTTGGCCGCCAAAGGAGGGCTGTCGCCCCATGAACGTCCTTTTCGCCAACCTGGCCGGGGTCAAGGTCGATCCCGACGGCAAGGTGCGCCACTTCATCAAGGCCGGGTCGCGCTGGCCCATGACCATCGGCTACGCCAAGTCCGTCGACTACTATCCCTTCCCCTTCTGGCTGGCCTACGCCCTGGCCCTGTGCAAACGCGACACGGCCGCGGCCTGCAGCGGGCTCGACGGCGTGGTCATGGACCTCACCGACGCCGAGATGCTCGTGGCCGTGACGGACCGCAAGCCCGATTTGCTCGTCACCGAACTGGCCGCCCTGACCCTGGCCGACGACCTGCGGTTTTTGGCCGCCGTCAAGGAAGCCACGGGCTGCAAGGTGCTCATCGCCGGCAACCACGCCACCGTGGCCGCCGCCGCCCTGCTCGAGGAGAACGACTGCCTCGATTTCGCCGCCATGGGCGAATACGAGATGACGGTCAAGGACGTCGTGGAGGCGTTGCTGGCCGGGCGCGACGACTTCGCCGACATCCCGGGCCTGGTCTATCGCAAGGACGGTGCCGTCCTGGCCACGGCCCGGCGCGAACTGCTGGCCGACCTCGACAGCCTCCCTTTTCCCGACCGCGAGGATTTTCCGGCCACCATCTACCCGGACTTCACCCTCTATTCGCCCTGCATCAACATCATTTCCTCCCGGGGCTGCCCCTGCGGCTGCGTCTACTGCCAGGAACGCCACATCATGTACGCCTCGCCGCGCTACCGCGCCCGCGACCCCGAGAAGGTCGCCGAGGAAATGGAATACTGCATCAAGCGCTTCGGGGCGAAGCAGTTCTATTTCGACGACCAGAGCTTCGTGGTGAAAAAAGCCCACGTGCTCGGCGTGTGCGCCGCCATCAAGGCCCGGGGCCTGACCGTCCCCTGGACGGTCATGGGCGACGCCATGTTCGTGGACCGCGAAACCCTGGCCGCCATGGCCGACGCCGGCTGCATCGGCATGAAGTTCGGCGTGGAATCGGCCGACCCGGGCATCTTGAAGGCCATCGGCAAGCCGCTCAACCTCGACAAATGCCGGCAGGTGGTCGGGTGGTGCCGGGAGCTCGGCATCCGCACCCATGCCACCTTCTGCCTGGGCCTGCCCGGCGAGACCGAAGCGACCATCCGCAAGTCCATGGCGTTTATGGAGGAGCTCGACGTGGACACGGCGCAGGTGTCCAAGGCCGTGCCCTATCCCGGCACGCCCATGTATGCCTGGGCCAGCGAACACGGCTACCTCGTGGCCAGGGACCTGACCAGCTTCGACGGCATGGGGGCCTGCGTGGTGGGCTACCCCGACCTGCCGGCGGCGGAAATCGACCGCTGGTATGGCATCTTCTCGCGCCGGGTGGCCAAAAAGAAGCTGCTCAAGTACATGAGCGAGCCCGGCCAGAGCCTGTCCATCCTCATCGAGATGGGCCGGCGCAAAGGTGTGAAAAGCGTGCTCAAGTCCGCCTGGACGTTCGTGATGCGGGCGTTTCGGTAGGAAGGTCGGGGGAGAAGAGGCCTCCGGCGGCCGGGGGGCATGATGCCCCCCGGACCCCCGCGGCGAAGGAAAGGGCTAGATTTCGCCCAGCACGTCGGCCAGGGCGGCGGCGAAAAGCTTCAGGTCTTCCTGCTCGATGGTCAGCGGCGGCAACAGCCGCAGCACCGTGTCCTGGGTCAGGTTCAGGATGAAGCCGCGCTCGAGCAGCTTCTTCCAGACCTCGGCCCCGGGGAAGGTCAGCACGATGCCGAGCATGAGGCCCATGCCGCGCGTGGTCTCGATCTTGTCCGGAAACTGCTCCCGCACATCCTCGAACAGCGCCTTGGCGAAATCGCCCAGGCGCGCCGCCCGTTCGGCCAGGCGGTCATCTTGCATGATGGCGATGGTCTTGGCCGCCGCCGCCGCAACCAGCGCCCCGCCGCCGAAGGTCGTGGCATGGGAGCCCGGCGCGAACCCGGCCGCCACGGCGTCCGTGGCCAGCACCGCGCCCATGGGCAACCCGTTGGCCAGGGCTTTGGAGCAGGTGAAGACGTCCGGTTCCAGGCTGTAGTTCTGGAAGGCCCAGAACTTGCCCGACCGGCACATGCCGCACTGGACCTCGTCGCACATGAAAAGGATGTCCTTTTCCTTGCACAGCGCGGCCACGGCCGACAGGTATTCCTGAGGAAAGGGGTTTACGCCGCCCTCGCCCTGGATGCACTCCAGGAGCACGGCCGCCGTTTTGGGCGAAACGGCCGCGCGCAGGGCCTCGATATCCCCGGCCGGCACGGTGGTGAAGCCTTCGGGCAGGGGATCGAAGCCGAACTTGATCTTGTCCTGGCCGGTGGCCGTCAGCGTCGCCAGGGTGCGGCCGTGGAAGGAGTGGCTGAGCGTCACGATCTCGTAGGCGTCGCGGTTTTTGACCGTGCGCATGTAGCGCCGGGCGAGCTTGATGGCCCCTTCGTTGGCCTCGGCCCCGGAGTTGCAGAAAAAGGCCTTGCCGGCGTGGCAGGTGGCGGTCAGCGCCTCGGCCAGCTCGATCTGTTCGCGCTGGGTGAAGAGGTTGCTCACATGCACTAGCTCGCGGGCCTTGGCGGAAATCGTCTCGGCGATCTCCTCGCGGCAGTGGCCCAGGTTGCACACGGCGATGCCGGCCAGAAGGTCGATGTATTCGCGACCGTCGCAGTCGTAGAGGCGGCAGCCCTTGCCCGAAACGATGGCCAAGGGATACCGGCCGTACGTGTTCATGATCGCCGCCTGCTCCCGCGCCTTGAGCGCGTCATACGCTTCGCTCATCACGAACCTCCTTCGGAGTGGAATTCCGGGGGAGGGAACCCCCTTTTTTGTAAAAAAGGGGGTTCCCTCCCCCGGACCCCCACCTTCCCTCAAAAAACGTTCAAAGGGGGATTCCGTTCTCTGCCTTCCTCGAATGCGGCGCTTCGCCGCTGGCGCCCGTGGCCGCGCAATCCGCCCGGCCGAGCTGGCCGGCTTTGCGGCCTGCAGCGGCCGGGCGGATTGCGCGACCACCACCACCGACGCCAGGCCGTCCGACATTCCCGACCGCTGCGCCACCCGCCCCATCGGGGAGGTCCAGGAGGGGATCATCCCCTCCTGGCCGCCGGAGGCATCTTCTCCCCCCTCTCCCCCTCCCTCATCTTATTCTTCCCCTACACTCTCCCGCTATGCCCGAAGCCGCCCTCGCCGCGGCCGGTGTCGCCGAGTTCGTCCACGGGCGTGACGATGGGGCGCACGACGGGCGCGAGGATGAGCTGGGCGATGCGTTCGTGGCGGGCGATGGTTACGGGCTCGGCGGAGGTGTTGAGCAGCCAGACGATGATTTCGCCCCGGTAGTCCGGGTCGATGACGCCCACGCCCTGGGCCACGGTCAGGCCGTGCTTGGCCCCAAGTCCCGAGCGGGAATAGACGAAGCCGGCCAGGCCGGGTGTTTCGATCTCGATGGCGATGCCGGTCGGCACGGCGGCGCGCGCGCCGGGGGCGATGGTGAGCGTTTCGGCCTCGATGTCGGCGCGCAGGTCCAGCCCGGCCGAGCCCGGGGTGGCGACGCTCGGCGGATTGGCCCGGCTCGATTCCCGGAGGAATTTGAGGCGAAGGATGCTGGTCGGCGCGGTCATGGGGAAAACCTCCGGGTGGCGATAGGGGGGTTAACCTACCGTATCCGTTGATTTTGTAAATAAGATTTAACATGCTGAAATCGCGGAAGTTCTCGCTTCGGTGTCATGGTCGTGACGATTTGCGGCCTCCCTTGCCTTTTGCCGGGCCTTATGGGTAGATGCCACGAAGCCACGGACCGGGCGGCGATGCGCGCCGCGACGGAGGGCTCATAAAAGGGGAAGCTATGCAGCCGTTACGCGTCTATAGCGTGGTGCCGAAATTGCCGGCCAAACTCAAAGCACTGTGGGATCTGGCCTACAATCTGCTTTTTTCGTGGAACGACGACATTGCCTCGCTCTTCGCCCAGGTCGATCGCAAGTTGTGGCGGGATTGCGCGGGCAACCCCGTGGGCTTCCTCAACCGCCTGCCGCAAAAGACCCTGGCCAGCCTGGCCGAGGACGAGTTCTTCGTGGAACGCGTCAATGATCTGCGCCAGACGCTCCAGACATACCTTTCCCGCAAAACCACCTCCATCCCGTTCCCCGACCGCGACGGCCAGCCCGTGGTGGCCTATTTCAGCCTGGAATACGGCATCAGCGCCTGCCTGCCCGTCTATTCCGGGGGTCTGGGCATCCTGGCCGGCGACCACCTCAAATCGGCCAGCGACCTCTGCGTGCCCCTGGTCGGCATCGGGCTGTGCTACCAGCAGGGCTATTTCCGCCAGTACCTCACGGCCGACGGCTGGCAGCAGGAACGCTACCCCATCTACGATTTCGAGCAGATGCCCGTGTCACTTTGCCGCGACGAGGCCGGCGAGCGCATCCTCATCCATGTGGACCTGCGCGGCGAGCGCGTCTATGCCCAGATCTGGAAGGCGCAGGTCGGCCGGGTGTCGCTGTACCTCATGGATACCAACGTACCGGAAAACCAGCCCGGTTCGCGCCAGCTGACCAACCGCCTCTACGGCGGCGACCTGGAAACCCGGGTGCGCCAGGAATACCTGCTCGGTATCGGCGGCATCCGCGCCCTGGAGGCGCTTGCGCTCAAGCCCAAGGTCATCCACATGAACGAGGGCCATTCGGCCTTCGCGGGCCTCGAGCGCATCGCCAACTTCATGGACAAGTACAAGCTGTCCTTCGAGGCGGCCATGGAGCTGGTGGCCTCGAGTTCCATCTTCACCACCCACACGCCGGTGCCGGCCGGCAACGACCGCTTTCCGCCGGACCTCATCCAGGCCTATTTCGAGGACTACGCCAAGCGCCTGGGCCTGGCCTTCAAGGTCCTGCTGGCCCTTGGCCGCGAGGACCCGCGCAACGACTCCGAGCATTTCTGCATGCCGGTGTTGGCGCTCAAGCTCTCGCGCTTCAACAACGGTGTGTCCAAGCTCCACGGCGTGGTCTCGCGCAAGATGTGGAACCGGGTCTGGAACCAGTACCCGGTGGAGGACGTGCCCATCGGTGCCATCACCAACGGCGTGCACGTACCGACCTGGGTGTCCCAGGACATGGCCGCCCTCTACGACCGCTATTTCGGGGCCAACTGGCGGGAGGACCCGGACACGGGCCGGGTGTTCGCCCAGACCCACCTCATCTCCGATGCCGAGCTGTGGCGCACCCACGAGCGGCTGCGCGAACGGCTGGTGGGCTTCGTGCGCGAACGGCTGCGCGAGCAGTTGCTGGCCCGGGGCGCCAAGCGCAAGGAGCTGCAGGCCGCCGAGGAAGTGTTCGATCCCCAGGCCTTGACCATCGGCTTCGCCCGGCGCTTCGCCACCTACAAGCGGGCCAACCTGCTGCTGTCCGACAAGGAACGCCTGCTGCGCATCATTGGCGACAAGGCCCGGCCGGTGCAGTTCGTCTTCGCCGGCAAGGCCCACCCCCACGACAACGAGGGCAAGCGGTTCATCCAGGAGCTGGTGCAGCTGTGCACCAGCCCGGCCTGCCGGTTCAACATGGTCTTTCTGGAAGACTACGACATGGAAATCGCCAGCTACCTGGTCCAGGGCGTGGACGTCTGGCTCAATACGCCGCGCCGGCCCCTGGAGGCCTGCGGCACCAGCGGCATGAAGGCCATGTGCAACGGCGTGCTCAACTACAGCACCCTTGACGGCTGGTGGGCCGAGGCCTGGAAGCCGGACAACAGCGTGGGCTGGGCCATCGGCATGGGCGAGGAATACGAGGACGCCGGCTACCAGGATTTCGTGGAGAGCCAGACCCTCTACAACATCCTCGAAAACGAGATCATCCCGACCTTCTACGACCGGGGGCATCACGGCAACCTGCCGCGCAACTGGATCCGCAAGATGAAGGACTCCATCGCCGAGCTGGCGCCCCTGTACAACTCCCACCGGATGGTGGAGGACTATGCCCGCATCGCCTATGTCCCGGCCCTGGAGAACTACAACCGCCTGACTCTTACGGACTGCGAAGCGGCCAAGAGCCTGGCGTCCTGGCGCATGGACATGATGACCAAGTGGGGCAGCCTGGACATCCGCAACATCCGTTCCGACGAGCCGGAACAGATCCATGTCGGCGACCCCATCCGCGTGCGCGCCGAGGTGCATTTAAACGGCATCCGCCCCCAGGACGTGGAAGTGCAGATCTACGCCGGCCGCCTGGATTACGAAGGCAAGTTCAGCCAGCGCGAAACCGTGAACATGCGGCCCGTGGACAGCCAGGACGACGGCTGGACGGTCTACGTGGGCGAGGTCCAACCCGGCGAGGCCGGCCGGTTCGGCTACACGGTGCGCATCCTGCCGCACCATCCGCTGCTGCTCGACTCCCATTCGCTGGGGCTCATCCGCTGGGCCACGGTGTAGGGCAATACGTCGGGGGAGGGGAAGCCTCCGGCGGCCAGGAGGGGGTGACCCCCTCCTGGACCTCCCCACAAGGGGGGGGAGGCCGCCTGACAAGCGATTATCGGCGAGTTTTTGAACCGGCACCCGGTTTGGGCAAAAACGAAAACCAGGCAGAAAAGGTGGCGCAGCAGGCGACAAACGCAGGCTGCGCCGCTGTCGTTTCGAGCGGGGGAGCGTATGCGGCATCGGGTGTTGTGGCGGTGTGTGCTGTCGGTGGCGCTGGCCGTGGCCGTGTGCGGCTTGGCCGGGCCGGCCTGGGCCGGCCAGGGGGGGGATACGGTGTTGCGTTCCCGGTTGGCGGCCGAGGAACGCGAGGCCGATCCGCAACGGCAAGCGGGGCATGATCGCGTGTTGCGGTCCCGGCTGGCGGCCCTGGAGCGCGAAGCCGGGGGCCGGCTCGGCCTGGCCTTGCTCGACCCGGCCACCAGCCGGAGTTTCACCTACCGGGGCGGCGAACGGTTTGCGCTGTGCAGCACCTTCAAGCTGGTCCTGGCGGCGGCCGTCCTGGACAAGACCCGGGACGAGCCGGGGCTGCTCGTCAAGCATGTCGCCTACGGCGCGCGCGACCTCCTCGCCTGGGCGCCGGCCACTAAAGCCAACCTGAGCCGGGGCATGGACATTGACGCGCTGTGCGCCGCCGCCATCCAGGTCAGCGACAACACGGCCGCCAATCTGCTGCTGGCCGAGCTTGGCGGCCCCGGTGCGCTGACGGCTTTTGCCCGCCGGCTTGGCGACGGCACCTTCCGCCTCGACCGCCTGGAGCCGGAGCTCAATAGCGCCATCCCCGGCGACCCCCGCGATACCACCACGCCCGAGGCCATGGTCCGCACGGTGGCGCGCCTGACGCTCGGTGACGCGCTCCCCCCCGAAAAGCGCGACCTGCTCGTGGCTTGGCTTCGGAGCAACACCACGGGCGGGGCCAGCATCCGGGCCGGGGTGCCGCAGGGCTGGACGGTCGGCGACAAGACCGGCGGCGGCGATTTCGGCACGACCAACGACGTGGCCGTCCTGTGGCCGCCGCAAGGCCGGCCGCTGGTGCTGGCAATCTCTTTCACGCAGCCGCAACGCAACGCGCCGGCCCGGCGGGAGGTGCTGGCGGCGGCGACGCGGCTGGTTCTGGAGAGTCGGGCACAACCTCGGTAGGGGCAGTGTTGCGTCTTTTCATTGCCGGCATTTGCGCGCTATACTCTCGCCGTACGGTCGTTTTCATTGTGTTGCGGTCGGCAATGTCCTCAACCCAGACGATAACGAGGGAAGTCATGGCGCAATTTCTGTTTGCCTTGTCCCGTGGTCCGGAGGATCCGGTCCGGGCGGTCCGGGCCTTTTTCCTGGCCAAGGTCGCGGCCGGCAAGGGGCATGAGGTCACGGTGTTTTTGCTCGACGACGCGGTGTATTGGAGCAACCTGGGCATGGCCGAGACGGTGCGCATCCCCACCGGCGATGCCCTGATCGACCAGATCCGGGCCTTGCAGGAAAAGGGCGTGCGGATTTTGGTGTGCAAGCCCTGCGCCGAGGCCCGGCTCATCAGCGGGGACGACCTGCCGCCAAACTTCGCGATCAGCACCGCCCCGGACATGATCGACATCGCCGCCGAGGCGAAAGTGTTTTCGTTTTAACAGTCTGCCGTATTGATGCAACAAACCGGGCCGCCTCCAACGAGACGGCCCGGTTCGTTTATCCCGTATGGGAGGTCCAGGAGGGGCGAGCCCCTCCTCGTCGCCGAAGGCTTTCGCCCTCAATCAACCGCTACACCAGCGGCGCGTTCTCCACTAGGCTCCAGACGCCGCAGGGGCAGGCGTTGGCGCAAAAGCCGCAGCCGATGCACTTGGCCGGGTCGGACACCATCTCGAACTCCTTGCCGTCCTTGGCCTGGCGCGAAATCGCCCCGGTGGGGCAGATCGTCTCGCACAGCCCGCAGTCGCGGCAGGCGCCGCAGGACGAACACTGGCTGGCGCAGGAGTCGAGGTCATTGAATTCCATGATGCGCGGGTCGAAGTATTCGAGTTTGGCCCGGCGGTAGTCGATCATCTTGCGGGTGTCCTCGCAGGGGCGCTTGCCGGCGAAGATGTCGATGATGGCTTTCGCCGCGTCGCGGCCCATGCCGATGGCCTGGGTCAGCAAACCCGGTTTGACGATGTCGCCGATGGCGAACACCTTCGGGTTCGTGGTCTGGTAGATGTCGCTGACCTTCACGTAGCCGCGTTCGGTGGCGATGGTGTCGTCGAGGAACTCCAGGTCCGGCACGTCGCCCACGGACAGGATGACCGTGTCAGCGGGCAGGAGCTCGCCGGACTGGAGCAGGACCCCCTCGGCCGTGATCTCCTTGGTGAAGCAGGGCCACTGAAAGGTCGCGCCCACGGCTTCGGCATCCTTTTTTTCCTTGCCGAAGGCGGCGGGCTTTTGGATGTCGATGAGCGTGATGGTTTCGGCCCCCAGGCGGGCCGCTTCCGTGGCCACGTCGCAGCCGACGTTGCCGGCGCCGATGATGACCACCCGCTTGCCGACCGCAACCGCGTTTTTCTTGGCCGCCTTGAGGAAGGTCAGGGCCGGCTGGGCCAGTTCCTTGCCGGGCACGGGCAGCATGCGCGGCTTGTTGGCGCCGACGGCCAGGACCGTGAAGTCGTAGTCGGTCACGAGCTGGGCGAAAGCGTCCTTGCCCATGACCGCCGGGAGCTGGATATGGGGCAGCACCTCCTGGGCGCGCGCGATTTCCGCGTCCAGGACGTCCTTGGGAATGCGCGTGGCCGGGATGGCCGCCGTGATCTTGCCGCCGAGCTTCTCCTCGAGGTCGTAGATCACGGCCTCGTGGCCGGCCAGGCGCAGCTGCCAGGCGATGGACATGCCGGCCGGGCCGCCGCCGACAACAGCCACGCGCTTGCCGGACAGGGGCGGCAGATCGGGCATGCGCCCGGATTTGACGTTGGCCTTGCCGAGCATGGCCGTGTCCAGCGGCACCAGGTTGCCCACCGAGCGCGTGCAGCCCTGCATGCACAGGTTGGGGCACAGGTAGCCGCACACCGTGGCCGGAAAGGGCGTATAGGCCAGGGCCAGGTCCATGGCTTCGTCCATGAGCCCGTCGCGCACGAGTTGCCAGCGCTGCTGCACCGGGATGCCGGTGGGGCAGCTGGCCTGGCAGGGCGAGAGGTATTTCTTGTTTTCCCAGACCGGCACGAAGCGGCGCAGGTCGCCGTTGACGATGAGCCCGATGGGCGAGCGGTCGCTGTCGTCGAGGTCGCCGATCAGGCCGCCCCGGCCGAGTTCGGCGTCCCAGACGCCGGCGCGGAATTCGCCCATGGCCCGGCGTTTCTTGCCGGTTTTCTCGTAGGGGCTGCGGGCCAGGATGCACTGCCAGTCGTCGCGCGCGGCCAGGGTGTCGTACAGCTCCGGCCGGCCGATGGCGGCGAGGTAGGTGCGCAGGTTGTCGGTGAGCCAGGCGAAGGCCGCGTCGTCGATGGGTTCGAGCTTGGCGTCGGCCAGGGAGAAGCCCTTGTGAGGGCCACGGAAGAAGATGCGGCCGCCGACCATGCCGACGCAGGGCCGGTAGCCGAGCACGTTGTCCGGGTTTTGCGGCTCGAAGCCGCAGACCACGGCCGTGCCGCCGGCCATGAACTCGGCGAAGTAGTCGCCAACCGAGCCCAGCACCCACATTTCCGGGGCGTCGTACTTGGGGTTGCGCTTGGTCATGGTCATGCCGCGCGCGCCGATGTTGCCGCCGACCAGGACCTTGCCCTGGGCCATGGCGTTGGCCGCGCCGTTGCCGGCGTTGCCGAGCACGACGATCTCGGCCCCGGCGTTGAGCCAGCCGATGTCGTCGGAGGTCGGGGCCTCGATGATGATCTTCGTGCCGGGAAAGCCCATGGAGCCGGTGCGCTGGCCGGGCGAACCGGTGATGCGCACGGTGACGGGTTCCTTTCGCGAGAGGAAAAGCCGGCCGCCGATGCCGTGCTGGCCGTAGGCCTCGACGGTCAGGGCGCGCGCCCCCTGGGTCACGGCCCGCTGGATGCGTTCCTCCAGGATGCGGGACTGGACCCGGTGGCCGTTTTCAAAACCGTGTATGGTGACGGATTGCTGTTCCATGTCGGTTGCTGCCTTGGCTTGTGCGGTGGATGTCGTTGCCCTAGACCACGTACTTGATCTTGAGGCGGTTTGCCGCGTGGTAGTCGCCGATGCCCAGGGCGTCGGACATGCCGACGGGCAGCGACGTGGAGCGACCCAGCGGCGCGACGATCTTGCGCAGCTCCGTGTCGAAGGACAAGAACACGTCCACCAGGCGTTCGGCCACGAGTTCGGGGTCCAGGCGGCGGTAGAGGCGCGGGTCCTGGGAGGTGATGCCCTTGGGGCACACGCCGATGTTGCAGACGTTGCAGCGGTCGTGCTCCGAGCCCAGGCAGCCGGCCGCGGCCTGCATGATGTATTTGCCGGACTGCACGGCGCTGGCCCCGAGCATGATCAGGGCGGCGGCATTGGCGGCCAGGTTGCCGTTCTTGCCGATGCCGCCGCCGGCGATGAGCGGAATCTCGTTCTGCCTGCCGGCGATGCACAGGTTTTCGTAGCAGTCGCGCAGGTTGGTGGCGATGGGATGGCCCATGTGGTTCATGGACACGTTGTAGGCCGCCCCGGTGCCGCCGTCCTCGCCGTCGATGGCCAGCCCGGCCGCGTAGGGGTTGCGCACGAGGTTATTGAGCACCGCCGTGGAGGTCGTGGTGCCGGAGATCTTCGGGTAGACCGGCACGCGGAATCCCCAGGCCATGGACATGGACTGGATCATCTTGGCCACGGACTCCTCGATGGAGTACTGGGTCTGGTGGGTGGGCGGGCTCGGCAGGGAGACGCCCTGGGGCACGCCGCGGATGGCGGCGATGAGCTTGTTGACCTTGTACCACATGAGGAGCCCGCCGTCGCCGGGCTTGGCCCCCTGGCCGTACTTGATCTCGATGGCGCAGGGGTCTTCCTTCATGTCGGGCAGGGCTTTTATGATCTCGTCCCAGCCGAAGTAGCCCGAGGCGATCTGCAGCACCATGTACTTGAGGAAGCGCGAGCGAAGGAGCCTGGGCGGGCAGCCGCCCTCGCCCGTGCACATGCGCACGGGCATGCCCATTTCCTCGTTTAAGTAGGACACGCCCATGACCAGCCCTTCCCACATGTTGGGGGAAAGCGCGCCAAAGGACATGGAGCCGATCATCAGCGGATAGATCTCGCGCACCGCCGGCACCCAGGCGTTGTCGGCCAGGGCGGCCAGGCCGTCCTCGGGGGGCAGGATGCGGCCTAGAAGCGTGCGCAGTTCGAACTCGTGGCGGCCGGCGTCCAGGGCCGGGTCCGTGAGCATGGAAATGCGGATGAACTTGATCTGGTCGAGCAGGCTGCCGGTATCGTTGCGGCGACCGCCACGGGTGCGGGCCGCGCCGCCGCGGTTGTTGTGGAACTTGAGCGTGGTGGCTTCCGGGCGCAGCCTGGGGGCGATGGCGTTATTGGGGCAGACCATGTTGCACATGCCGCAGCCGATGCAGCGGTAGGCCGGGTCGGTGCGCTGGCGGATGCCGTAGTAGATCGAGTAGCTGTTGGTCGGCTTTTTCTGCAGGGCGATGGTCGCCTCGACGCTACGCTTGCGGAAGACCCCGAGCTCGATGGCACTGACCGGGCACACGGAGGTGCAGCGCCCGCACAGGGTGCAGGTGCCCTTGTTCCACTCGACCTGCCAGGGGAGATCGACGACGCTTAGTGTGGACGGGGTAATGACTGCAGCTGATTGCATAAGGTGACCTCTTGGCATTCGGGGCGCACGATGGCCGTGTCCAGGTGCATGGGTTGCACGTCGGCGCGGGGGTCGCGGTGGGGGAGGGCCGCGTCCAGGCCGCAGATTTCCGAGGAGAAGGCGAAGATGCCGTCATGGCCGCCGACCACGCCCGGCCGCAGCTTCTTGCGGTCCTGGACCATGAACATGGTGCCTTCCGGCAGGCAGCCGATGACGCAGTTGGGCCCGTCGATGATGAGCTTGCGGCAGGTCTGCTTGATGCGCCCGAGAAGCGCCCGGTCGGGATGGCCTTCCATCTCGGCGTCATTGAGCGGCGTGATGACGTGCTTGTAGTATTCGATGCCAAGGCCCAGGCGATTCAAGGTAAAATGCATGATGTGGGCGAAGACCTCGGAATCGGACTGGTAGCCCATGTAGCCTTCAAAGCCGCGCGAGAGCAGGTATTCCTTGATGGGAATGAAAGCCGTGTTCTCGCCGTTGGTCATGGTGCACACGCCCTGGAGGAAAAACGGGTGGCAGGCGTACAGGTTGATGGCGTAGTTGGTGTTCTGGCGGCCCTGGGCCAGGATGCGCCGGGCGTAGAGCTCGGGCCGGTCCAGCCCCAGGTATTCGGCCACGGTCATGGGGTCGCCGACTTCCTTGACCATGATGGTGTCGGGCCAAAACGAGAACACGCGGATGTCGTCGCGCTCTTCGCCCAAAAGCCGCAAGGTCACGCGGATGCCCATGTAGGTCAACTCGCGCTCGGCCCTGAAAGCGGCCTTGAGGTCGGCCGGGACCTCGTAGGCCCGGGCCATGTAGACGCCCCGGACCGGGGTGCCTTCCGGTGTCTTGGTGCGGGGATCGAGCACCAGGGTGGCCTTGGTCACGAAGCCCCGTTCGTCCATGAAGGCGTCCAGGCGCTTGAGGCCGTCCTCGGTGAAGATCCCGGACAGGATCGGCGCATCCTTCATTTCCGCGAAGGGACCGCCCAGGTCATGCAGGAACAGGCCGACGCCGGAGCCGTCGTGGCCCTCCTTCATGACGTTGAGCGCCTCGATGGCACGCATGGGGGACACGGGGTCCCGGCTGCTGAGGGCGAATAAGCGGCACATGGTCTACTCCGAATAACGGTATCTATTTGAGGGG
Organism: Solidesulfovibrio sp. DCME; assembly: GCF_049995385.1. Taxonomy (NCBI): domain Bacteria; kingdom Pseudomonadati; phylum Thermodesulfobacteriota; class Desulfovibrionia; order Desulfovibrionales; family Desulfovibrionaceae; genus Solidesulfovibrio; species Solidesulfovibrio sp. DCME. The sequence goes on along the minus strand of NZ_CP188261.1, from coordinate 5,331,311 downwards.
GGTTTTTTCATAGTGACAAAATGGGGCATCGTAAAGCGAAAAATAAAATAAGGGACTGTCTTGCGGAAATTGTAAATAATTCCCGCAGGGAAGAAATGGACAAACGAACGGAACCGACAGGGTGTTTCACCGCATTTGGCAAGTCCAACCGGCGATAAAACGTCGAATCTCTGCCGTGGCGGAAGATATTGCGACGATTCGTCGGCAATGCCCGGTCGATGGTTCGCGACAACATGTTTTTTTCCGGTCTCCGCCGCAAGCGGTGCCAGGCCGCCGGGCGAAGGGGGAGGTTTTCCCCGAATTGGGAAAATAAGACCGCTCCGACCGGCGTCAACGCCCGGGAACGTCCAGGAGCTCCGCGGCGGGAAAGGGCATCTCCAGCAGCCGGAACCGGGCGCAGACGTCGATGACGCCTTGCAGGGCAGCCGGGTCCAGGGCCTCAGGGAAGCGCGGCAGGGCGATCTTGGCGGCCAGTTCCGGCGAAAGCCTGGTGCGCCCGGCCAGGATGTCCCGGGCCTTTTGCGGCTGGGCGGCAATGAAGGCCGAGGCCTTGGCCACGGCCCGGGCGAAGGCGGCCGCCTCCTTGGGATGGCTGTCGATCCAGGATTTTTTGGCGAACCAGGCGCCGATGAGGTAGGGGTCGCCGAAGGCGGCGTGGGGCGAGGGGTCGAGGATGCGGGCCGCGCCGCGCGAGGTGGCGTCGGTGACGAAGGGCTCGATGGCCAGGGCCGCCGCGACCGAACCCTTGGCCAGGGCGGTGGTCATGTCCGGGAAGGGCACTTCCACCAGCCGGACCGCCTCCGGGGCCAGGCCCGCCTTCTCGGCCAGGGCGCGCATGGCCGCCTCGTTGATGTTGCCGAGCGTATTGATGGCCACGGTCTTGCCGGCCAGGTCCTTGACCGAAGCGACGGCCGAGCCGGCCGGCACGAGCAGGGCGTGGACGTCGTTGCTGCCGATTTTGCCCTCGGCGCCGGGGGCCAGGAAGGCGAAATCGAAGCCCCGGGCGTGGGCCAGGATGATGGACACGGTGTTGGACCAGCCGATGGCGACCTCGCCGCCTTCCACGGCCGGGGCGATGACCGCGCCGCCCTTCATGGCCAGGCCTTTGACGGCCAGGCCCTCGGCGGCGAAATAGCCCTCGGCCTCGGCCACGTAGAGTTGCAGGCAGTCGCCCACGGGGATGTAGCCCACGGCGACGGTGGCCGGGTCGGCGGCCCGGGCCGGGGCGGCCAGGCACAGGGCGCAAAGCAGGGCGAGAAGGGCGGCGAGGCGCATGGCAAGCTCCTTGGCTGGTTTGGGCCGGGGGAAGGCCGGCCTAGTCCCCCATACCGTCCTTGGGGCCTTCCCGCCAGGGCAAAAGTTTGGCCAGCCCCCATTGGGCCGCCGCGTTGAGCCCCAGGCCCAGGAGTCCCAGGGCCAGCACCCCGGCGTACATCTCCGGGATGGCGAAGGTGCGCTGCATGCGCAGGATGTAGTGGCCAAGGCCGCTTGTGGCGCCGATCATCTCGGAGAGCACGGCCACGATGAGCCCCATGGGCACGGCCGTGCGCAACCCGGCGGCCACGCTCGGGCCGGCGGCCGGCAGCAGCACCCGGGCCAGGGTGTCGACGCGCGACACGCCGTAGGCGGCGGCCGTGAGCCGGAAAAGCGGCGGTACCGCCCGCGCCCCGTCGGCCGTGCTGACCAGGATCGGGAAAAAGCAGGCGAAAAAGACCACGAACACCTTCATGGCCTCGCCGATGCCCAGAAACAGCATGGCCGCCGGGATGATGGCCGGCGGCGGCACCGGGCGCAGGACTTCCACCAGCGGCGCCAAAAGCCCCCGCAGGCGCCGGGACACGCCCATGCCCAACCCCAGGGGCACGGCGCAGCCCGTGGCCAGGGCCAGCCCGGCCAGGGCCCGGCCGAGGGTCAAGGCGGCCTGGGCCGGCAGCAGCCCCGACACCGTCAGCTTGGCGAAGGTGGCGGCAATGACCGTCACGGGCGGGAAATACAGCGGCGAGACGAGCTTGGCCCGGGAGACCGCCTCCCAGGCCACGGCCAGGGCCAAGGCCACCAGGAGGCCGGAAAAGCGCCGGGCCATGCTAGCGTCCCCTTCGCGGCAGCCAGCGCAGCAGCCGGCCGCGCAGGGCCAAAAAACAGGCGTTGACGCCAAAGCCGAGCAGCCCCACGGCCACGATGCCGGCGTACATGCCCTCGGGCCGCCGGGCCAGCGAGCATTCCAGGATGAACGAGCCCAGGCCGCTGGGCGAGGCGGCCATCTCCGTGGTCACGGTCACGGCCACGGCCACGGCCAAGGCGATCCGAAGCCCGGAGAGCACTTGCGGCATGGCCGCCGGCAGCCGTACCAGCCGGACGGTCTCGCCGGGCGTGAACCCATACACCCGGGCCGTGTCGCGAAGCTCCGTCCCGGCCGCCCCGGCCCCGGCCAAGGCGGCCACATAGGCCGGCCAGGCGCAGGCAAAGGCGGCGATGGCCAGGCACAGCCCGAAACCGATGCCCAGCAACAGAATGCCGACGGGAATGAGCGCCACCGACGGTATGGGGCGCAGGAATTCCGCCGTGACCCTGACCGCCCGGCCAAGGCCCGGAAACACGCCGCAGCAAAAGCCCAAGGCCGCCCCCAGGGCGCCGCCCACGGCGAATCCGGCCAGCACCCGGCCAAGGGTCGCCCCGCCCTGGCGCCACAATTCGCCCGAAACGGCCAGCCGCCACAACTCCCCGCCAACGGCCGAGGCCGGCGGCAACAGATCCGGCCCGATCCAGCCCGAGCGCGCCGCCGCTTCCCAGACAAGGAGGAGAAGCGCGAGCAGGAAGTAGCCGAGGAATGCCTCCGGCGGCCAAAAGGGGCTTTGCCCCTTCTGGACTTCCCCACCGGGGGGGATCATCCCCCCCGGACCCCCTGGATGGGGGGGGAGGGGGCAGGGCGATGGGGTGGACGGCGTCATTACTCTCTGCATTGCCTGCATGTCGGCGGATCGGTTGCTCGGTTTCCCCCCTTCAGGGGGTCCGGGGGGATTATCCCCCCGGGTCCAGGGCGGCGCCCTGGTCGGGAGGGCACGGGAGGGGCAAAGCTCCTCCTGTCCCTATCGGCGCAGCAACGCATGGATGGCTTTGCGGGCGTCGAGGAAGCGCCGGTCCTCGCGCGTGGCGACCTGGTCGCGGGGGCGGGGCAGGTCGATGGCGAGGGTGGCGGCCACCCGGGCCGGGGGCGCGGTCAGCACCACCACGGTGTCGGAGAGGTAGACGGCCTCGTCGATGTCGTGGGTGACGAACAGCACCGTTTTCCCCTGCTCGGCGGCCACACGGGCGAGCAAGTCCTCCAGGTCCTCGCGGGTCTGGGCGTCCACGGAGGCGAAGGGCTCGTCGAGGAGCAGCACGTCGGCGCCGTAGGCCAGGCCCCGGGCCAGGGCGGCGCGCTGCTGCATGCCGCCGGAGAGCTGCCAGGGGTAATGGTCGGCGAAGGCGGACAGGCCGACCTCGGCCAGGGCCTTGGCGGCCACGGCCTCCTTGTCCGTTTTGCTGCCGGGCTTGCGGCGCAAAACGAACCGGATGTTGCCGGCCACGGTCAGCCAGGGGAACAGCGAGGCAGCGGCGTTTTGGAAAATCAGCGCCATTTCCGGCGGCGGCCCGGTGACGGCCCGGCCGTTTAGGGCCACCCGGCCGGCGGTCGGGGCGAGCAGGCCGCTGGCGCACAGCAGCAGCGTGGACTTGCCGCAGCCCGACGGTCCCAGCAGCGAGACGAAACCGCCGCGCGGCACGGCAAAACTCACCTCGGCCAGGGCGCAGGCCGGGGCGTGGCCGTTGGCAGCGTAGGTTTTCGACAGGCCTTCGATGGTCAGCACGCGACGTCTCCGCCGGCTTCAGGTTGCATGCCCTTCCCCTACCACACCTTTTCGCCCAGGATAAAGCCTTTCGCCGCCCCCTTCCCCCCTTTGGGGAGGTCCAGGAGGGGATCATCCCCTCCTGGCCGCCGGAGGCATCTTCCCTGCCGTCTCCCGCACGTGTTATCGTTTAAGGGCTAGGCCCACTCCACGGGCAGGCGCACGGTCTTGCCGGCCTTGTTGGCAAAAAGCAGATAGCCGTTGTCGCGGCCGAAGAGGTAGAGGTCGCGGGTGACTTCCACGTCTTTCTTGCAATACGTGATAATCTCGTCCAGGCGCCCTTCCTTCCACCAGGCCAGGGCGTCGAGGCCCGTGGCCGATTTGGGCGTGCCGAGCGTGGCCTTGGCCAGGCCGTCCAGGGACAGGCGGTAGCCCAGGCGGGCGTGGACCTTTTCCAGGATGTCCAGGGTGGGCAGGGCGCGGTGGTCGAAGGGCGCGGCTCCGGCCAGGACCTTGTAGTCGAAGCGGTTGATGTTGAAGCCGACGACGAGGTCGAGGCGGACGAGCGCCTCGTACAGGGCCGGCAGCTCCTCCTGGCGGTAGACGACGTAGTCGTCCAGGCTGGAATCGTAGAGCACGGCCACGGACACGCCCATCTTGTGGGCGTTGCCCCAGCCGCCGACCTCGGCCGCCGCCCGGCGGGTCTCCACGTCCAGCACGCCGAAGCGGGCCGGCGGCGCGGGTTTGGCGGTCCCGAGGCCGGGAAGCAGGTCGCCTTGGGCTGGTTGCGGCGCGGCGCACTCGGGGCGGCAGTCGCCTTGCTCGGGAAATTTTGCGGACACGAGGGTCTCCAGGAGGAAGCGGGCGGCGACCTTGTCGATGGGCCGGTTGCCGGAGCCGCATTTGGGGGAGTGGACGCAGGACGGGCAGCCCGTTTCGCAGGGGCAGCCGGCCACGGCGGCCAGCGTTCGTTCCAGGGCTTCGGCGGCCCGGGAAAAGGCCAGGCGCGTAAGGCCAACGCCGCCCGGCGCGCCGTCGTAGACGAACACGCAAGCCCGGCCGACCTGCGGGTGCAGGGGCGTGGAGATGCCGCCCAGGTCGTTGCGGTCGGTCAGCACCAGCAGCGGCAGGATGCCGATCATGGCGTGCTCCATGGCGTGGATGGCGCCCATGAAGTGAAAAAGCCGCCGGTCGAGCTCGTTTTGCACGTCCTGGGGAATGACCCACCACAGCCCCTCGGTCTCGAAGACCATGGGCGGCAGGTCGAGCGGGACGATGGACAGGAGCTGGCCGCCCCGGTTGGCCCGGCGCTCGTAGCCGGTGACGGTCTCGGTGACCTTGAGGCGCCCCAGGAAGACCGGCACGCCGCGAACCGAGGATTCGCCGAGGACTTCGAGGATTTCCGTGGTCTTCTGGCCCCGGGCCCGGGTGTGGTAGTCGGCCTTGGCCGGGACGACCCGGGCGCGGCGCTCGGGGATGTCCAGGCTTTCGACCAGGTAGGACACGCCCCGGTGGATGTAGACCGCGCCGGGGTGGGTTTCGCGGCAGGCGCGCATCTCGTCGATCTGGCCGATGACGCCGCCGTCGGCCGTTTCGATGGAAAACTGGCCGCCCGAGCCGCGCAGGTTGACGTCGCGCTGCGGCCGCTTGCGGGCGGCGAAGACGCGCCGGCCGTCCTTGTCGCGCAAAAGCAGGCCTTTTTCTTCGAGCCTGGCGATCTCCCGGGCCATGACCGGGGAGACGAAAAGGGGCTCGGCGTCGGCAAGGGGCAGTTCGGCGGCGGCGCACTCCAGGTGCCTGGCGGCGATGGCCGGGTTGTCCGGGTTGATCACGGCCGATTCGGGCGGCCGGTCGAAGAAGTCGGCCGGATGGCGCATGAAGTACTGGTCCAGGGCGTCCTCGCCGGCGATGAGGATCACGGCCGATTCGCGAAGGGCCCGCCCGACCCGGCCGCCGCGCTGCCAGGCCGACATGACCGAGCCGGGATAGCCGCACAGAAGGCACAGGTCCAGGCCCCCGATGTCGATGCCCAGTTCCAGGGCCGAGGTGGAGACCACGGCGAGCAGTTTCCCCGAGGCCATGTCCGCCTCGATGGCCCGGCGCTCCTCGGGCAGAAAGCCGGAGCGGTAGGCCGAGACCCGCGAGGCGTACGGCCCGGCCCGTTCGGCGATCCAGAGGCTTATCAGCTCGGTCATCTTGCGGGACTGGGTGTAGACGATGGTGCGAAGCCCGCGCTTGAGGGCGGCGGCCAGGAGCATGACGGCCGTGGTCGAAGCCGACTGCTCGGGGTTGACGAACAGGAAATGGCGCGGGGCGGTGGGCGCGCCGGAGGCCGTGACCGTGGTCACCGGCAGGCCGGTCAGGCTCTGGGCCAGCTCGCCGGGGTTGCCGATGGTGGCCGAGCAGAAGATGAAGGCCGGGCGCGCCCCGTAGCGGCCGCACACCCGCGACAGCCGCCGGAAGACGTGGGCCATGTGCGAGCCCATCACCCCCCGGTAGGTGTGCATCTCGTCCACCACCACGTGGGACAGGCCGGCGAAGACCGTGCTCCAGGACTCGTGGCCGGGCAGCAGGGCCAGGTGGAGCATCTCGGGGTTGGTAATCAGGATGTGGGGCGGGTTTTCGCGGATCTTGCGCCGAAAGTGCGGGCTGGTGTCGCCGTCGTAGATGGCCGCCGTGGGCCGGCTCGAGGCCGGCAGGTTGGCCGTGAGCTCCTCGATGGCCTTTTTCTGGTCCTGGGCCAGGGCCTTGAGGGGATACAGGAAAATGGCCCGGGAGTCGGGGTTTCTGGCGATCTCCTCCAGCACCGGCAGCAGGTAGGTCAGGGTCTTGCCGCTGGCCGTGGGCGTGGCCACGGCCACGTGGCGGCCGGCGCGGCTTACGTCCGTGGCCGCGGCCTGGTGGGCGTAGAGCTTGTCGATGCCGCGCCCGGCCAGCAGCCCGGCCAGGTGGCGGGGAAAGGGCCGAGCCGGGTCGGCGTAAACGGCCGGGGCGGCCGGCAGCAGGCGGTGGTGGACGACTTGCGGCCCCAGGCGGGCCGAGGCCAGCAGGGCGGAGACGTACTCGGCCACGTCGCCGGGTTCGGGCGTGTCGTGGCCGGCCAGCTCGGGGGACGGCGGTGTCCCGGGGCGATTGTTTTCGGGGGCGGGCATGGTCGTGTATGGCGTGTGGTCGCCACCGTCATCGGTCAAAACGCCGGTTTGCGCAAGAAGGCCGATGCGCCGCGCTGCCGCCGTCGGGCCCTTGGGCGGTCCTGGTCTTCCTGGCGCCTGCTTGGTGGCGTTTCCCGCGCGGTTCGCAGGCGCGCCTGGGTAGGACCGTGAAGAGGGCCGGATCGATTTGACGCGAAAAATGCATTGTAAAATTGGTCGTTTCTCGTTAAGGCCTGATGTATTGCCTCCGCAGGCATCCGCTTCGCGACTGGTCGGCTTACGGATGCGCCCTTTTTGCCCCGGGCTCCCGCATGCGATGGAAACGGTTTCTCGGCCTTGAAACGTTACGTGGAACACTCCGGTTTTACAGCCTGCTCCTGGTGGCGTCTCCCGTCGTGCTCGGCATCTTTTTTTTTCTGCTGTTCGAACGCGAGCAAGTGCTCGGCGTTGCCCTGAACCATTTGACCGCGACGCTTCAGGCCGAACGCAAGGCGGCTTCCGCTTGGATGGAGTCGCGGCTTGGCGACGTTGTGTTCCTTGCCTCCCTTGATGCGGCCCGCGACGGGGATTTGGCGGCCCTGACGCGCATTTTCGAATCCTACAGGCGGACGCACCAATTCGTGACGACCGTGGTCTACGCCACGGCCGAGGGCTACACGGCCGCCGACCCCCTGCGCGGTGGCGGAATCTACGTCGGGGACAGGGACTATTTTTCCAAGGCCCGGGAGGGCCTGACCGACATTACCGCCGTGGAGGCCAGCCGGGGGTCCGGGGGGCCCATTTGCATCGTCTCGGCGCCGGTTGCGGACCGGCAAGGGCGGTTCGTCGGGGTTATCTTCATGCCCGTGGAGATGGACTCCCTGAGCCAACTCCTGGGCATGTCGGACGACCTGGAGGCGGGGGGGCGGGTGTTTCTGGCCACCGCCGAGGGCCGCGTCCTGTCCGGGGCGGGACCGGAGGCCGGGCAGGGGGCGGCGCGCATCTCCCCGGACGTGCTTCGGGAAAACGGGGAGGGCAGCGTGTATGCCGGGCCAAGGGGCCAGGAGATGATCGGCGCGACCGTTCCCTTGGGCGTGCGCGACTGGATGCTGGTGCGTCAGGCCCCCACGGCCGAGGTCCTGGCCGGATACCGGCGGCAGATGGTCTGGGTGGGGGCCGGCGCCCTGGCGACGATATTGGTGCTGACGCCTTTTTTGCTGCGGTTTTTGCGCCGGGTGGAGCGGCCGCTTTTGTTTCTGGCCCGGTATGCCCGGCAGTTGCGGGCCACGGATTACAAGATGGACTGCCCACCGCCCGTCCAGGGAACCATGCCCCGGGAACTGGCGGAGCTTTCCGAGGCGTTTTGCACCATGGCCGACGAGGTTCGAAGCCATGTGGCGGAAGCGCAGCGGCAAAGCGTGGAGGATGCGCTGACGGGCCTTTTCAACCGCAGGTTCCTGTTTTCCGGGGGCGCGAAACTGCTGGATGCCGCCGCCCGGGCTGGCCGGCCGTGCGCCTGCCTCATGCTCGACTTGGACTATTTCAAGAATATCAACGATACCCACGGTCATCGCGCCGGGGATCGGGTGCTGGCGCACCTGGGCCGGGTGCTTTCGGCCAGCGTGCGCAAGTCGGACCTGGTGGCGCGCTATGGCGGCGAGGAGTTCGCCGTGCTGCTCACCGGCGCCGACGCGGCCCAGGGGGCGGAGCTGGCCGAGCGCATCCGGGTCGCCCTGGTCCGCGAGCCCTGCCGCGTCGACGACGTGTTCTTGCCGGTGACGGCGAGCTTCGGCGTGGCCGAGGTCCGCCAACTGGTGGAATTCGGCGAAAATCCCCTGGAAGACCTGCTCGCCCGGGCGGACAAGGCGCTGTATGCCGCCAAGGCCGCCGGCCGCGACCGGGTGGTGGTGGATAAAGAGCCCGGCTCGAGGGCGACCCGGCCGGACGGCGGGTAGGAAAAGGGGAAGCGCATGGCGGCGGTACTTGGCCTGGACGTGGCCTGGACCCCGGGCGGATCGAGCGGCGCGGCCCTGGCGGCCCGGCTGGGCCACGGATGGCAATGCCTGGCCGTGGCGCCGGGCTACGGCCTTTTTTGCGACCTGGCCCACGGGCGGCTGGCCGCAGGCGACCAGTGGCCGGACCAGGCCGGGCGCGGGCCGGCCGGAAGCGGGGTGAGGCATGTCCGGCCACAGGGCGGCGAGGCCGACGTACCGGCCTTGCTGGCCGCCTGCCGGGCGCTGCTGGCCGGGGCCGGCCGTGCCGGCGAGGTGACCGTCGTGGCCGTGGACATGCCCCTTTCGCCCACGCCGCTTCCGGGGCGACGGGTTGCGGACAACGAGGCTTCGCGGGCCTTGGGCCGCTACGGCTGCGCCGTCCACAGCCCGACCGAAGGGCGGCCCGGCGCTCTCGGCGCGGCCCTCACCAACGGGTTTCTCGCTCAGGGCTTTCCGTTGGCCGTTGGCGGCGGCGATCATCCCAAGCCGGCGCTCCTCGAAGTCTATCCCCACGCGGAGCTTGTCGGCCTGCAACGCGAGGTCGGGGGCGTTGCCCGCAACGCCCTTTGGCGCTGCGCCTACAAGGCCTCGCGCTCCTTGCGCTATTGGCCGGATGTGCCCAAGGACGGGCGCATCGCGTTTTTGCTGCACAATTTCGAGGTGATCCGCGACATGCTCGGGCAGGTGCTGGGGCTGCCGGCCCTTCCCCTGCCGCCGGGGACGACCCTGGCCGGGCTCAAGCCCTACGAGGACTGTCTGGACGCCCTGGCCTGCTGCGCCACGGGCATCCGCTACCTGGAAGGCCGGGCCAGGGCGCTCGGCGACGCGGACGGCGCGATCTGGGTTCCCGACGGGATTTGAGGCCGGACCGGCCTAATGCCCGGTCAGCTTGTACTTCTTGAGCTTGTATTGCAGCAGGCTCTTGGAAATGCCGAGCATCTCCGCCGCCTTGACCTGGACGAGGTTGGTGCGGGCCAGCGCCCGGCGAATGAGCGCCGCCTCGATCTTCTCCAGGGTTTCGTTGAGGTTGATGGTGACCGGCAGCAGGTCCACGGCGGATTTGTACTGGCTCTCCTCGTCGCGGATTTCGCTGGGCAGGTCCTCCACCACCACCACGTCGCTGCTGGCCAGCACCACGCAACGCTCCACCACGTTTTGCAACTGGCGCACGTTGCCCGGCCATTCGTAGGCCGTGAGGTACTCCATGGCCTCGGGGGAAAAGCCCTTGAAGGCCTTGTTGTTTTCTCCGGAATAGCGCTCCAGGAAATGGGCGGCCAGGATCGGGATGTCCTCGCGGCGTTCGCGCAGCGGCGGCGTTTCGATGTGGACCACGTTGAGGCGGTAGTAGAGGTCCTCGCGAAACGTGCCGGCGGAGACGGCCTCGGTCAGGTTGCGGTTGGTGGCGGCCAGGATGCGGATGTCCACGTCGATGGGGTCGGCCCCGCCCACGCGCTCGAACTTGCGCTCCTGGAGCACGCGCAGGAGCTTCACCTGGATCTCGGGGGACAGCTCGCCGATTTCGTCGAGGAAGATGGTGCCGCCGTGGGCCATTTCGAAGCGGCCGCGCTTGCGGGCCACCGCGCCGGTAAAAGACCCCTTCTCGTGGCCGAACAGTTCCGATTCGAGCACCCCCGAGGCCAGGGCCATGCAGTTGACGGAGATAAAGGGCGCGTCCTTGCGCGGCGAGGCGTAGTGGATGGCCTTGGCCAGCAGTTCCTTGCCCGTGCCGGACTCGCCGGTAATGAGCACCGTGGACTTGGTGGGCGCGGCCTTGCCCACCATTTCCAGCACCCGCTGCATGGCCTTGCCCCGGCCGATGATGTTGTCCGAAGAGAAGCGGTCCTCCAGGGACTGGCGCAACAGCATGTTTTCGCGCTGGGCGGCGGCGAAGCGGGCGGCTTTTTCGACCGTCAGCAGCAGCTCGTCATTGGCGAACGGCTTGGCGATGTAGTCGAAGGCCCCGATGCGCATGGCCTCGACCGCGCCCTCGATGCTGCCGAAGGCGGTCATGATGATGACCGGGATGTAGGGGTAGTTGCGCTTGACGTGCTCGAGCACCTGCTGGCCCGTGACCTTGGGCATCTTCATGTCCGTGATGACCACGTCCACTTCGGACTCGTCGAGGAAGGCCAGGCCCGTTTCCGGGTCGTCCAGGGCGGTGATGGCGTAGCCGGCGTCCCCGAGCATGGCTTCGAGGATGAGCAGGTAGTTTTTTTCGTCGTCGAGTATGAGGATCTGGCTTGGCATGGCGTCGTCCGGGAAAGGGATTTAGAGGCTAGGCCGGCTGAAAGGTCATGACCACCCGGGCGCCGCCCTCGGGGACGTTCTCCAGGGCCAGGGTCGCGCCGTGGCTTTCCAGGATGTTGCGCACGATGGCCAGGCCCAGGCCCGTGCCGGCGTCTTTCGTGGTGAAAAAGGGGTCCAGCAGCCGGTCCTTGTTTTCCGGGCAAAAACCCGGGCCGGTGTCGGTGACGGTGAGGACCACCGCCTCCGGCCCGGCCGTGGCCGCCACGGCGATGGCCGGCGGCCGGGCCTTGGCCTTGTCCTCGGCCAGGGCGTCCAGGGCGTTGGAGACGATGTTGTACACGGCCCGGTAGAGCAGGTCCTTGTCGCCGCGCACCGCAAGCCCCGGGCCGTAGCCCCGGGTTATGGCCACGCCCTGGTCCTCGCATTTCTGCTCGAGGAACGTCAGGGCCTGGTCGCACACGAGGCTTAAGTCCACTTCGTCCTGGCGCGGGGCCTTGGGCCGGGCGTAGTCCAGAAAATCGCCCACGACCTTGGACAGGCGCTTGGATTCGTCGAAAATGGCCCCGAGCAGCCTGGCGTTGACGCCGTCGGTGTCCTTGTTGCGCTTTAAAAGCAGCTCGGCCGTGGAGCGGATGATGCCCAGGGGATTGCGGATCTCGTGGGCGATGCCGGCCACCATGCGGCCCATGCCGGCCAGCTTTTCCTGCTGCTGGAGCTCGCGTTCGAGCTGTTCGCGCTCGGCGATGCGCTGGGCGTTGATGCGCCCGGCGCGGCTTATGATCACGCGCAGGATCAAAAAGAGCACCAGCGAGGAACTGAGGGTGGTGGCGATGATGATGCGCTGGAAATCCACGACCTTCTGGTAGTCGTCGGTGATGTCCTGGGTGAATTCCAGCACGCCCATGATGAACCCTTGCGGGTTGCCCGGCACCAGCGAGCGTTCGGTGCGCAGGGGGTAGATGGTGCGCAGCGTCACTGCCCCGGGTTTGGGGCTGAAGTCGAAGATGCCGCCGAACATGCCCGTGCGGCTGACGACCTGGAAGCTCGAGGTGCCCTGCTCCAGGGCCTCCAGGATGGCCGTGCCGGCGTAGCCCGTCTGGCCCACCAGCTCCTTGTCCGTGGAAAACGACACCCGCTTGTCGAAGTCGTAGATGCGCACTTCGCTGACGTGGAAGCTGTGGATGGTGGAGAGCACCGTCTTTTCCAGCCGGTCGTACTGGGCCGGCTGGGACAGCTCCACCCGGCCGAAGCCGATGACCGTGGGCAGGGTGAAGCGCTGGTAGATCTGGTGGTTGAGGTTCTCGGCCAGAAGCAGGGCGAATTCCTTCTGCTTGGTCAGCACGTCCTGCCGGGCGTAGTTGGACAGGAAAATCGACAGGAACAGGTTGACCAGAAGGATCAGGGCCAGGGAACTCCAGGACAGGAACTTGACCAGCCCCAGGTATTGCGCTCCGTCCGAGCGGTCGGACCTTTTCACGCGTCGTTCCCCGGCCCTCGATCGGGCCTTACAGCCTGCCCAGGAAATCGCCGACGGCGGTGAGGGCCTTTTCCAGGGTGGCGTCGTCGGTGGCGTAGGAAAAGCGCAGGCAGCGGTCCTCGCCGAAGGCCACGCCCGGCACGGCGGCCACGCCGGCCTCGGTCAGAAGCGCCTCGGACAGGGCCGTGGAATTGGGCACGGCCTCGGTGTAGTAGCCCGACAGGCAGGGGAAGAGGTAGAAGGCGCCGTCGGGCGTGGGGCACACGGCCCGCTTCCAGGTGGCGATGATGGAAAGGGCCAGGTCGCGGCGGCGCTTGAAGGCCTGGCGCATGTCCTCCACGCAATCCAGCGGCCCGGTCAGGGCGGCGATGGCCGCTTTCTGGGCGATGGAGCAGATATTGGAGGTGGACTGGCTTTGCAGGGTGGACATGGCCCGGATGAGGCTCGGGTGGGCCAGGGCGTAGCCCACGCGCCAGCCGGTCATGGCGAAGCTCTTGGACAGGCCGCCGACCACGGCCACATGGTCGGGATGGAGCGTGAAGCAGCCGGCCATGGAGGCGGGCTTGGCCGGCTCGTAGACCAGGCGGTCGTAGATTTCGTCGGAGACGATGACGATGTCGCGGGAAACGGCCCAGTCCATGATGGCGTCCAGGGCGGCGGCGGTGTAGTGGGCGCCGGTGGGGTTGGAGGGCGAATTGAGGATGAGCGCCTTGGTGGCCGGGGTGGCCGCCCGCTCCAAATCCTCGACGCCGACCAGGAAGCCGGACTCCGGCGAGCTCGGCACGGGCACGGGCGTGGCCCCGGCCAGGCGCACCATGTCCGGGTAGCTCACCCAGTAGGGCGCCGGCACCAGGACTTCCTCGCCGGGGTTGAGCAGGGCCATGAACAGGGTGTAGAGGGCCTGCTTGCCGCCGTTGGTGGCGATGACCGCCTCCTTGGGCGCGGGCACGCCGTAGAGGTTTTTATAGTAGCCGGTCACGGCCTCGCGCAGGGTATGGATGCCCGGCACCGGGGTGTAGCGGGTGAAGTTGTCGTCGATGGCCTTTTTGGCGGCGTCCTTGATGTGTTGGGGCGTGTTGAAGTCGGGTTCGCCGGCCGAGAGGTCGAGGATGGCCTTGCCCTGGCGGCGCAGGTCGGCGGCCTTGGCGGCCATGCCGAGGGTAGCCGACGGGGCGACGAGACGCATACGAAGGGCGGTGCGCATGGCCCGGAATCCTTGCGTTGGGGTTTGACGGACGGCCGTGGGCACACGGCCGTCTAGTACGATAGCGCGGATTGCGCCAAAGGTAAATCATGGTTCACCGGTCGGCTGTTTCCGTCACGCTGCCCCTGGCCGGGCCGCTCGTCACGGCCCGTTTCCTGCGCCGCCGGCAACGCTTTCTCATCGACGTGGACGGCGAGGGCGGGCCGTTTACCGCCCACGCCAACAACACCGGCTCCATGCTCGGGCTCCTGCGCCCGGGGCGCCTGGTCGGGCTGTCCGTTTCCGACAACCCCGCCCGCAAGCTGGCCCACACCCTGGAGATGGTCCGGCTGCCGGACTACCGGGGCGATTTCTGGGTCGGGGTCAACACGCTCACCCCCAACCGGCTCTTTCGCCGGGCCTTTGGGGCCGGGGCCTTCGCCGACCTGGCCGGCTACGACGCCATCCGGCCCGAACCGGCCTTTGCCGGCGGCCGGCTGGATTTCGCCCTGTCCGGCCCGGCCGGGGCCTGCTTCGTCGAGTGCAAGAATGTCACCATGGTCGAGGACGGCGCGGCCGCCTTTCCCGACGCGGCCACGGTGCGCGGCTGCAAGCATCTGGTGGAGCTGACGCGGCTGGCCAGGGAGGGGGTTTCCCGGGCGGCGCTCTTTTTTTGCGTCCAGCGGCCGGACGGCGGCTGCTTCGCCCCGGCGGCGGTCGTCGATCCGGACTATGCCGCCCTTTTCGAAGCCGCCGTGGCCGCCGGGGTGCTGGTGCTGGCCTACCGGGCCGAAGCCTCGCCCCAGGGCATCACCCTTGGCGAACGCCTGCCCCTGGCCAAACGGTACTAGGCCGCCGCCCCGTCAGGAAGCCGGGCGTATTTGCCCGGAAAATTACTGCTTCGGGCGTGTGCCGCGCCACGCGGCCGGCGCGTTTCCGGGCGTGCGGCCCGAGGCCCCGGGCCTGCCCCAGGCCAGGATGCGCCGGGCGGCCGGCCCTTCCACCAGGTGCGACAGAGCCAACCCAGCCGCCGTGGTCGCGGCCAGCCCGGCCGCAACGGCCAGGGGCCACAGGCCGGGGAAAGCCTTGGCCAGGGCCGTCCAGGGCTCCAGGGTGAAGGGCTGGAGCAGGTAGATTGACAGGCTGGCTCCGGCGATGGCCTTGCACGTGCGCCGATTCGCGAAGGCCGGCGGCCGGGCGGCCAGGGCCAGGCAGGCGGCGGCCAGAAACGGCGCGTAAAGGGCGTTGTTGGCCGCAACCGACAGGAAAAACCAGGCCCCGGGAAAGGGCGCCGCCACAAGCCCGGCCAGCCCGGCCACGGCCGCCACGCCAAGCCAGGCCGGCCCCCGCGCCCCGGTGAGGAACAACCGGGCCGTGGCCATGCCGCAGACGAACTCGAACACCCGCAGATACGGGTTGGTGTAGGTCAGCCACTGGAAAAAAAGCCCGGCCAGGTCGGCCGTGGCCGCGGCGTAGCCCGGGTGGCGCCCCAGGACCCAGGCGAAAAGGGCCGGCCAGGACCGGGCGATCCAGGCGACGGCCGCCAGGGGCACGGCCACGGCGGCAAGCCCGGCCCACAGCGCGGCCCACCGGCTCGGCAAGGCGCCGATGGGCCGGCGCAACAGCGGAAAAACCAGGTAGAAGAACACTTCCGTGCTGACGGCCCAGCCGATGGGAAAAAGCGCCGGCACGTCCGGGGCGAAAAACCAGGTCTGGGTCAGGCTCAGGCAGGCGGCCAAGCTCCCCGGATGGGCGGAGACGATCGCGGGCTCGCGCACCAGGAGCACGGCCAGGCTGGCCAGGGCGAGCAGGCCGTAGACCGGGTAGACCCGGGCCAGCCGGGCCAGGGCGAACCGGCCCGGGCCAAAGGGCGGCCGGCCCGGCCCCGGGGCGTGGCTGTAGAAGAGCACGAAGCCCGACAGCACGAAGAAAGCGGACAGCCCCAGCTGCGTCAGTCGGGCGAGACTCGCGCAAAGCGCGGCGGGAAAGGTGGCCAGGGGGGCGATCCAGGACAGGGCGTGGCCGGTCAGTACGATCAGGGCGGCCAGGGCGCGAAATCCCCCCAGCCCGGTCAGAAAGGCCGGCTTGCCGCGCTGCGCTTCCATCGGGCACCCCCTATCAGGATGCGGCCCGGCTGAAAAGGCGCCGCGCGGCACAGATGACAAAGCGGCCATTCGTTCGTATCTTGACGGACGCGGCCGGGAGCGCCCGGCCACCATCCCCAACGCCCTTCCCCAGACGGAATCCATGACGAACACCCTTCGCCCCCAAGACCTGCGCGCCGCCTGCGACCCCGCTTCCCTGCCCTACGCCGACAGCCGGGACATTCCCGACGACCCCGGCGCCCTAGCCAGGACCCAGCCCCGGGCCCACGCCGCCCTGAGCCTGGCGTTGTCCATCGGCGGCCGCGAGCACCACGTGTACCTGGCCGGCGAGCCCTCCATGGGCCGCACCCATTTCGCCCGGCGCTTCCTCGACCCGGCCGCGGCCAAGGGCCAGGTCCCGCCGGACTGGCTCTACGTCCACAATTTCGACGACCCCGACCGGCCCCGGGCCGTGTCGCTGCCGGCCGGGCAGGGCAAGGGCTTCAAGGCCGCCCTGGCCAAGGCCGTGACCGACATGCGCGAGGAGATCCCGGCCCGGTTCGAGCGCGAGGCCTACCAGACCGAGAAGCAGTCGCTTTTGCGCGGCTACAACGCCGACCGGGAAACCGTGCTCGACGAGATGGAGGAAAAGGCCCGGGGCGAGGGCTACAGCCTGTTCGTCGACGACCAGGGCGGCTTCACCCTTTATCCGCTGCTCGAGGGCAAGGTCGTTTCCGACGAGGAGTTCGAGCGCCTGGACCCGGAACTCAAAAAATCCCTCAAGGCCAAGGGCGACCGGCTGCTGGAGGAGATGGGCACGGCCCTGCGGCGCCTGTCCAAGGAGGAGCGCGGCTACCGCGATCGGGAAAAGGACCTGGAGAGGGCCACGGCCGGCGAGGTCGTGGACGCCCACCTGGCCGCCCTGGCCGATTTCCGCGCCGGCAGCCCGGCCATCGACCGCT
Source organism: Solidesulfovibrio sp. DCME (assembly GCF_049995385.1). Classification (NCBI taxonomy): domain Bacteria; kingdom Pseudomonadati; phylum Thermodesulfobacteriota; class Desulfovibrionia; order Desulfovibrionales; family Desulfovibrionaceae; genus Solidesulfovibrio; species Solidesulfovibrio sp. DCME. The sequence continues at coordinate 5,314,409 of NZ_CP188261.1, read as the reverse complement.
ACCTTTCGGCCATGCGGGCCGACATCCTGGACAACCTCGACGCCTTCCTGCCCCAGCCGGCCCAGGCCGCGCCGCCCCCGGCCCCCCACGGCGAGGGCGCCTATCCCGAGGACACCTTCTACCGCTACGAAGCCAACCTGTTCGTGGACAACGGCCAGCTCACCGGCGCGCCCGTGGTCATCGAGGACCACCCGACCTACTTCAACCTCATGGGCTGCATCGAGCGCGAGTCCGAGATGGGCGCGCTGTATACCGACTTCACCCTCATCAAGGCCGGCTCGCTGCACCGGGCCAACGGCGGCTTCCTCATCATCCGCGTGGACGACATCTCGGCCAACCTGGGTGCCTGGGAAAGCCTGCTGCGGGCCTTGCGCTCGGGGTTCGGCCGCGTGGAGGACCCGGCCGAGGGCGGCGAGCACGTGCGCACCCGCACCATCGAGCCCGAGCCGCTGCCCCTGGACCTCAAGGTGGTGCTGGTCGGGCCGGACGAGGCCTACGAACTGCTGCTGTATAACGACGAGCGCTTCGGCAAGCTTTTCAAGCTCAAGGCCCACCTGCAGGAAACCATGCCGCGCACGGCCGAAAACGTGCTGGTCTACCTGACCCTGGTGGCCACGGTCATCCGCGAGGCCGCCCTGCCGCCCTTCGACCGGGCCGCCCTGGCAGGCCTGGTGGAGTACGCCTCGCTGCTGGCCGAGGACCAGGCCAGGCTGTCGCTCAAGCTCCCCCTGGCCCGGGAGCTCATGATCGAGGCCGCCGCCCTGGCCCGGGGAGAGGGCGCGGAAACGGTCGGCGCGGCCCACCTGGAGCAGGCCCGCCGGGCCCGCGATTTCCGGGTCAACCTCTACGAGGAGGAATACCTCGAGGAGTACGACCGGGAGATGATCAAGGTGCCCACCACCGGCCAGGCCGTGGGCCGGGCCAACGGGCTGTCCGTGCGCATGTTCGGCGACTACGCCTTCGGGCTGCCCCACCAGATCGCCTGCACGGTGGGCGTGGGCCACGGCGGCATCCTGGACCTCGAGCGCGAGGCAGAGCTTGGCGGGCCCATCCACACCAAGGGCATGATGATCCTCAAAAGCTATCTCCTCGGCCGGTTCGCCCAGGACAAGGCCCTGGTCATGACCGGGTCGCTGTGCTTCGAGCAGAGCTACGCCGAGGTGGAGGGCGATTCGGCCTCGGGCGCGGAGCTGGCCGCGCTGCTCTCGGCCCTGGCCGAGCGGCCCATCCGGCTGTGCTACGCCATGACCGGGGCCGTGTCCCAATCCGGGGCCATCCTGGCGGTGGGGGGCTTAAACGAGAAGATTCGCGGCTTTTTCACGGTCTGCCGCCGCCGGGGCCTGACCGGCGAGCAGGGGGTGCTGCTGCCCGCCGACAACGTGGTCAACCTCATGCTCGACGACGACATCGTGGCCGCCGTGGCCGAGGGGCGCTTCCACATCTTTCCGGTCACCACCATCGAGGAGGCCATGGAGATCCTCACCGGCATCCCGGCCGGGGCTCCCGGCCCGGACGGCTCCTTCCCGGCCGGGACGCTCTATTCCCTGGTCGACGAACGGCTGGCCCGCCTGGCCCGTTTCGCGCCGGGGCTGCCCGGCGGCCAGCCGGGAAGGGGCTAGGCCGTGGCCAGCAACTGGTTCGACGAAAAGCGCGCCGAGTTCATGCGCGACCTGCTGCGCGACTACTGCCTGGCCGTGCAGGTGCTGGAAAAGCTCTTTCGCGAATTCGACCGCACCGGCACCATGGCCTTCGAGGACTTGAAGGACCTGCTCGGCGAGGAGATGAACAAGGGCCTGCTGTGGCGCTTAAAGGACACGGCCCACCACCTCTTCCGCGAGGGCGGCGGCTCGAGCCTGGTCGGCCAGTTCCTGGACTGGTGCATCGGCTACATCTTCCACGAGTCCATGAAGCTCAAGGAAGACGCCTACCAGCAGCAGAACTACGCGCCGTGGTTTCGCTCCATGCAGGAGCGCGAGCTGCCCGAGCCCGACCTCATCATCAGCCGCGAGCTCTTTCAGCTCCTCATGCAGACCGCCGAGAGCATGCAGCGCGAGATCCGCCGCATCCGGTTCCTTTTCGGCGAGTGCCGCAAGCTGTTTCCGCTGTTTTTCGCCGACCAGCAGGAAAACCACTGGCTGGCCCGGTTCCTGTTCAAGCGCAACGACCTGGTGCGCGAGGTCTTCATCCAGGGCTACCGGGAGCTGATCCGGGGCATTTACGGCAACACGCCGGAGATGCTCTACATCATGGCCTCGCGCAGCCTGCGCGAGGGCGGCTGGATGAAGCAGGCCGCCGAGGCGGCCGAGGAAGCCTGCCGCATCTGCCCCCAAAGCGAACCCGCCCGCCGCGAAAAGGAAATCGTCGACACCTGGCGCGCCCATCTGCGGGCGTAAGGCCAAAGTAAAACATAACGTCAGTTATGTTTTATAATTAACGCATTTTTTCAGTACCCTTCTGCTCTTGCCAGGCGAGGGTGACGAGGCCTCCGGCGGCCGGGGGGCATGATGCCCCCGGACCCCCTCGACGGGAGGAGGGACGCGCCTTATTGCAGCAACAGGCTGCCCCAGGGCAGCCCCGTCGAAGGGGGGGCCATGGTCGCCGGCTGGATGAGCAGCGATTTGGCGTTGCCCAGATCGGGCTCCCCGTTGCGCAGCCCCAGCAGGTACTTCCCGCTTGCCGCGTCGCCCAGGGAGAGGCCGATGGTCTTGTCCCGGTACTGCGTGCGCGAGGTGTTCCGGTTGCCCGTTCCGTAATAGAACCGGATGGCCCCGTTGGGGAAAAGCCTTGCCGCCACGTTGACCGGCCGGTCGTCCACCCAGGTGTGCACCCGCCAGATGACGGTCAGGTCCGCCGCGCCCGAGTCCACGGAAATGCCGTCGCCCGAGGACGGCGTGGCCAGCGCGTCCCAGTATGGGGCCACGGCCACGGCCGCCTTGAGGTCGTCCACGGTGTTGAGGCCGCTGGTTGTGGCCGTGCCGAAAGACAGGATGCCGTTGCTGCCGACGTTGACCGTTGTGTAGGTCGTGCCGTTAAACGGAAAGGCGAAGGGCAGGTCCAGCGTCCAGGACGTGTCTGTTCCCTTCCAGCCCGTGGACTGGCCGTCGCTGGGGAAGGTATCGTTGACCTCGTATTGCGAATAGCCGCCGTAGGTCGGCGCCTTGGCTTGCGGATAGGCGCCGGTCAGGGCCAGCTTGCGGCCGAGGTCCCAGGGGTTGCTGTAGTAGCTGGGGTGCTCGCCGTCGTTGTCGGTGTCGGTGACGGTTTCCGACTGGTAGGAGTCCTTGGCCAGGGCGTAGGCATAGGCCTCCTCCAGGGTGACGATGCCGTCGCCGTTGGAATCGCCCTTGGTCGGGTCGGCCAGGGCCTGGGTCGCGTAGTAGGAGAATTCGTCGTAGTCCAGGTCCTCCGCCGCGGCGGCGTAGGACAGCTCCCACCAGCGCGAGGCGGACAACAGCACCCGGTTGGCCCCCTTGAGCCCCTCCACGAACCCTCCGGAAAAACACTGCTCGAAAATGCCCACCACGGCCTTGGCCCTGACCTTGTTCACCTCGGCCGCGAATTCGGTGTTGGTGATGAACGTATCGTTCCACAGCCACAGGACCACGTCGCTGTTGGCGTAGGGCGCGGGGTTGGTGTCGGTGTTGTTGCCGCCGTGGTCGGTGGTGAAGATGTAGAGGATGTCCTCGCTGGTCATCTTGCCGGCCAGCTCGTCGAACACGGCCGTGATGTTCGCCTTGGTCGCGCTGTAGCGGGTGTCGTCGATGCCGTCGTCGTTGAGGTCCCACAGGGAGCTCGTGCCATCGGACTGATCCACGGCCGGGTTCTTGCCGTCGCTTATGAGCACGTAGATGTTGTCCTGCAGGAAGCCGTTGGCCTTGAGCGTCGTGAAAAAAAACGAACAGTCGTTCCAGTAGCGGGGATAGTTGCTGTAGCGGTTGGCCCCGCCGGAGATGATGACGGCGTAACGGTGGCTGGCGTCGGTGGCCGCCTTGGCCGTTGGCGGGGAGACGGTCGGGGCCGCCGCGCCGTTGGCCGCCTTGCTCGCCGGCGCGGCCCGGCTGGTGACTTCCGTGAAGGCCGACAGGTCCTTGGGCGGCATGGTGGCCCGGGCCACCGTGATGGCGCCGGTCCGGGCCACGAGCACGTAGCGGCAGGGGTGTTCCCAGTTGGCCCCGGGCTTGTCGTCCACGAAGAACAGCCAGCCCGGCCCGCCGGAAAGCGCCACTTTGCCGCGCCACAGGGCGACGGTCGCCGTGTCGGTCACGGCCTCGTTGGCCGCGTACACCCGCCGGCCCTGCAGGCTGTGGCCGAGCAGCCGGTCGGTGAGCGCGGCCAGGGCCGCTTCGGGGCTGGCCACGGCGGCCACGGCCGGGGCTTGCCGGCTGGCCGCAACCGGTGTCAGGCCGGGCGGCAGGGCGTCTACGGCGGCGAAGGTGGTCTGGCCGTCCGGGCGCACCAGGGCGACGCGGGAGAGTGTCTTGCCTTCGCCGAGGGGCACGGCCAGGCCGAACAGCCAGCCCGGCCCCTGGCCGAGGTGCACGGTCCGTCCTCCCGAGGACAGGGAAACGGTTCCCTGGCGCGGGGTTGCGTCGCCCCAGACGCTGGTGCCGTCGGCGCCGGCCCGGGCGTCCTGGGCGAGGAGCCGGTCATAGGCCTTGGCGTAGCTGTCGATGTCCGCCGCCGGGGCGAGGCCCGGCCAAAGCACGGAGAAGGCCGCGAGGGCCGTCAGCAGGAGAATGCGTCCGAACCACATGGGCGCTCCTGGGGTAGGGGAATACGGGGCGATCGACGAAAAACCATTTTGACCCTACAAGAGCTTCCATGCGCGTTCAAGGCTTTCGCGGCCGGCGGCCGCGACAGGATTACCGGGGACGGCCCCGCCCGGCGCGAAGGCGCGGATGAACGGGCCGGCGCGCCTGTGGCGCGGGCTTCTGGGCTCGACCCTGGCCACTTCCCTGGCCCTGGTGGTGGTCATTTTGCTCGCGGCCTCGGCCGCTTTCGATGTTTTCGAGTTCCAATCCTCTCCCGACAAGAATTTTTTCGACGCCCTGTGGTGGGCCATGGTCACGCTCTCCACGGTGGGCTACGGCGACGTCGTGCCCACCACTGTGGGCGGGCGGCTGGTGGCCATGGCCATCATGGCCGCTGGCGTTGGTGTCATGGCCACCTTGACCGGCAACCTCGCCTCGGTGCTCATCGAACGTAAAAACCGCAAACGGCAGGGGCTTATGCCAGTGAAAACCTCGGGGCACTGCCTTGTGCTCGGCTACAACGCCCAGGCGCCGCAACTGCTGCGCGCCCTGGCCGCGTCCGCGCCGGACGGGCGCAAGCCCGCCGTTGTCCTGGTCGCGCCGCTCGATCCCGAAACGTTCGCCGGGCTTGCGGCCGACCTGGCCCTCGACGACGTCCTGGCCTTTTGCCGGGGCAATCCCGCCCACGAGCCGACGCTTGGCCGGGCCTCGCCGGCCACGGCCCGGGCCGCCTACATCCTGTCCCAGGACGGCCTGGCCCCGGAGGAGGCCGACCAGCAGACCCTGCTTTCCGCCCTGACCTTCCGGGGGCTGGCCCCGAAAGTGCCGCTCTACGCCGAGGCCCTGCTCGAAACCAACCGCAAGCATTTGAGCCGGGCGGGCGTGGACGTGACGGTGGTGCGCGGCGAACTGGCCGGCCGGGCGATGGAGACCTTGGGCGCGCATCCGGCCTTGTGGCATTTCGTGGAGGGCCTGCTTGGCGGTCCGGGCCGCCGGGGCATGGCCGTGCGGGCCTTTTCCGGCGAGGAGCGGGGATTGCGCTGGTCGCAGTTGGTGGCCAGGTGCCTGTCCGGCGGCGGCGAGCTGCCCGTGGCCGTGTTCCGCCTGCGCCGGGATATCGCCATAAAAGACCTCCTGGACGCGGATTCGGCCCTGGACAGTTTCATTCTGGAGCTTTTCGCCGCCTACGGCCAGGAGGGGCGCATCGGCAGCCAGGGGCCGCGCGTGGTGGCCAATCCCGGCGACGGCCTGGACCTGTCCGGCTACGACGGGATGATCGTGCTGCGCCTGGGCGCCGCGCCCGAGGACGCGGCCGCGCCGGCCGGGGCGGGAGGCGCGGCATGAGCGACGATACCTGGAAGAAAGCCGCGCTGTTCGAGGGCCTCACCGATGTGGAGATCGAGGCCGTGCGGCCGTCTTTCGACGAAGTGGGGCTGCCGGCCGGCCGCGACGTCATTGTCGAGGGCGAACCCGGCGACGACATGTTCCTGCTGGTTTCGGGCAAGGTGCGGGTGCGCAAGTCCATGGTGCTCAAGGGCGTGGCCGTGCCGGCGCTGGCGGCCGAGGCCGGGGGCAAGACCCTGGCCGAACTGTCCGACGCCCAGAGCCCTTTTTTCGGCGAGATGGCGCTCCTCGACCGCGACATCCGTTCGGCCAGCGTGACCTGCCTCACGGACTGCCGGTTTCTGCGCATCGACCGCGACCGGTTTTTCGCCTTTCTGGCCGCCCGGCCGGAGATCGGCGTGCGGCTGGTGACGGTGCTGGCCCGGCGCCTGGCCCGGATGGTGCGCAATAACAACACCGAGATCGTCAAGCTGACCACGGCCTTGGCCCTGGTCCTCAGCCGCCGGGCGCAGGGCCGGGGGTAGGTTATTTGCGCAGGGCCGGATGCTCCATGAGGATCTCGCCGTCGGCGTAGCGGAAGACCACGTCCCGGGTGCCTTCGGGCACGGCCAGGATGGCCTCGCCGATGCCGATCTCGACGTTGGCCCCGATGCTGCCCGGCACGATCACCCGGCAGGTCGAAAAACGCCGCAAGGCCGCCGGGCTCGACCACAGCCGGGCCAGCTGCGCCTTGCACGACTCCAGCGTCCTTTCCAGGCGCGGCAACTCCTCCCCGCAGGCCTCGGCCCGGGCGTCGCCCCGGCCCATGTCCACCTTGCAGGCCTCGAGCTCCAGCAGCACCTCGCGCACCCGGGCCTTGAGATGCTGGTCCTGGTGGATGCGCTCGGGATCGTAGCCCAGAAGCAGCCGCGTCTGGCTCTGGCCGCCGCCGCCGAGCTGCTCGCCCACGTAGACCGCCTCGCCGCAATAGGCTTCCCCGCCCACCAGCCGGCCCTTGACCGCGAGCTTCTCCGTGGCGAACAGCCGGCAATGCATGCTGGCGCCGTCGATAAGGATGTTCTGCCCGGCGTGGAGCACCGCGTTTTCGCAGTATTTGGCCCGGATGCTCTTGCCGGCCCGCAGCGTCGACCGGCCGCCGCCCTGAATGCCGGCCTGGCAGGAAATAGTGGCCATGGCCCGGACCTTGGCCCCCTCCACCGAGCCCCGGATGGTCACGTTGCGGCCCATGACCAGGAAGCCCGACCGGACGTTGCCGCCCACGAGCACGTCGCCCACGGCCACGATGTTGCCGGTGTGGAAATCGATGTCGCGCCCCACCGACAGTGTCTCGCGCACGCAGATGATGCCGTCCACGCTGGCCACGTGGCCGTTGACCGAGGCGAGCAGCCGCTTGGGGTCGGACGGGTCGACCCGGCAGCCTTCGCCGTGGGGAAAGGCCAGGTCATCGGAAACGACGGCGCCGTCGTCCGGGGGCTCGTCCGGGGGGAGCTCCTCCCACTCGGCGATGAGCTGGCCGGCCACCACGTTCTGGGCATACCCCAGGTCGTACTGGTCCACGGACCCGTCCTCGCGGCTTTTGGGCCGCAGCCGGCGCCGTTCGTAATCCGGATCGAAATGGTATTTGAGAAGGTACGACATGCGGTTTCGCCGGTTGACCGGGCTGCCTGCTGGTTAATACCCCATACTGAGACTCGTAACGAACCCCCCGGGTTTGCACAAGTCCCGGCCGCGCCTGACTCCCGGGGCCTGCCCCGGGCCGGGCGCACCTGCCGCCTGCCGTCGGCCGGGCCAATTGACGCCCGGGAACGAATAATTTACCTATTCATACTTTTTGATGTCATCTCATCATGCGCCTCGGCGCGTCCAAACCTCGAATGAGGCGAAATCTATGGAAACGCTTCGCACACTCCCGGGCGACGACGTCCGGCAAATCATGTGGCGCTTCGCCGACCGCTTCGACCTGCAAATGGCCGTCCAGTCCGCCCGCGCCGTGGCCCGCGGATTGGTGGCCCGGCTGGTGGCCGAAGGCGCGCGCCATTCCCACGAATGGACCGAACAGAAAAAACAGCTCCTGACCGCCTTCGACGAGGCCGGCATCACCGCCGTGTTCCTCGACCCCCACCAGGGCGGCTTCATCGAGGGCCCCAAGAACATGGCCCTGGCCCTGGTCGCTTTCGAGCTCTCCTGGGTCGACGCCGGCGCCGCCACCTGCTCCCTGGCCAGCAACCTGGCCCTGTCGCCCATCCACGAGCGCGGCACCACCGAACAGCGCGACCACTACATGAGCCTGTGCGCCCCGGCCCCGGGCAAGGAGCCCTGGCGCGGCGCCTTCGCCCTGACCGAACCGTTGCCCTACGTCGGCGTGGACACCGGCGTGCTCGTCGGCAAGGTGCGCATCGACTCCTGGGAGGACGGCCAGGAGCCCATGCTGCAGGTCGACAAGCGCGGCCGCTTCATCACCGGCATGGACTTCGCCAATTTCGCCACCGCCGCCGTGGACACCGCCGACCCGCGCATCAAGACCTCCTGCATGGTCATCCTCGAAGAGGCCGACCCCGGCCTGTTCGACCGCGGCGCGCCGACCCTCAAGATGGTCCACCAGCTTTCCTCCACCCGCGACCCGGTCTTCAGCCTCAAGGTGCCGGCCAGCCGCATCATCGGCGGCTACACGGTCAAGGACGGCTGCATCGTCCCCAACTACAGCCACTCCGAGATCATCGCCGCCGTGTTCCACCGTACCCGCGTGCCCGTGGCCCTTATGACCACGGCCAAGCTGCTCTCCGCCGTGGAGCCGGTCATCCGCTACCAGCGCGGCCGTTTCCGGGGCGGCGACGCCTGCGCCGAGGGCACGCCCAAGTTCGAGCTGGGCCTGCAACAGAAGCAGGATGCGCCCATCCGTTTGGCCGAGGTCTGGGCGGCCGGCGAGGCCGGGGCGTCGCTGGGGTTCGCCACGGCGCGCCTGTTCGACCACCTCGACCCCACCGAGAAGCTCAAGGAAAAAGCCCTGGCCGCAGCCGGCGTCTCGGGCATGCGCGCCCAGCTCATGGCCCTTCGCAAGGTCGAGCCCCAGGCCATCGAATACGTCAACCTGCTTTTCACCCCCGAAGCCGGCCGCGACGCCGCCCGCTTCGACGCCCTGGGCGCCGACCCCGTGGTCGTCTACCAGGCCCTGGAAGCCGAGGCTGGCGTGCTGTGCCCGGCCTGCAAGCTCTGGAACACCGGCCACGGCGCCACGGTCATGCGCGAGGCCGTGGCCATGATGGGCGGCTACGGCATCACCGAGGACTGCCCCGGGTTCCTGTTCCACAAGTGGAACGACAGCCAACTCGAAGCCACCTACGAAGGCCCCGAGTGCGTGCAGCGCCGCCAACTGTCCATCACCATGGCCAGCGACATCTTTGCCGCCTACCTTGATAATTATATTACGGAAATGGAGCGCGTGGCCGGGAGCGCCCCCGAGACCGGCGCCGCTTCCGTGGCCGCCGGCCTGAAACTGTGGCAGGCCAGCCTGCGCTTCCTGGAAGCCGGCAAGGACGCCGACGGCAAGAAGCTCTACCACGGCAACCGCCAGGCCGTGACCTTCCCCCTGGCCGACGCCCTGTGTCCGCTCCTGGCCAGCCGGCTTTTTATCCTCGACGTGCTGGAGCTTTCGGCCAAGGGCCCGGAAAACCCGGTCGTGGCCGAGGGCCTTGACGGCTATGTGTCCTTTTTCAGCGACCTGGCCAAGGTCCAGGCGGCCAAGGCCGCCGGCGAGGCGGCCCGCGCCTGCGCCACCCTGGCCTACGGCTACGCCCCCGAGGGCGCGGACCTGTCGGCCATCGCGAGCCTGCGCGCCGCCGTGGACGCCTCGCTCGCCGGTGCCGGCGCCGCCCGCGAACGGGCCGGACAGGCACTGACCCAGGTGATGATCCCGGAAGCGCTCGATTACCCGATGTAGTGCGAAGAAACTGGGGCGCTGCCCCAGGCCCCGCCGGGGGGGATAATCCCCCCCGGACCCCCTTGGCGGGGGGTGAAGCCGGGTCGTCGACAGTCCGCCTTGCGGTCAGCCGCCGCCCTGGTTTCACCCCCGGTAAGGGAGTGTTAATTCGCCTGAAACCCTTGGGAGTTTTTTGGGAAGGTGGGGGTCCGGGGGAGGAAACCTTTTTTTGCAAAAAAAGGTTTCCTCCCCCGGTTCCCTCTTCTCACCCCAGCCACGGAGGATACATGGAAGAGCGGCAGGTCATGGAAACGGACATCGTCTGCGTCGGATTCGGTCCGGCCATGGGCGGCTTTCTGACCACCCTGGCCAGAGGCATCGTCAACGACGACGGCTCGCCGGTCATGGAGAGCCCGTTGGCCCCGGGCATGCCGCCCCAGGTCATCTGCTACGAACGCGCCGACGACCTGGGCGTCGGCGTCTCGGGCGTGGTCTCCAAGGCGCGCGGCATACGGGCCAGCCTGCCCGGGTTCAAGCCCGCCGACGTGCCCATGTGCGCCCCCGTCACCGACGAGAAGGTCGTCTACCTCCTCGACCCGGTCGGGGCCAGCCGCCGGCCGCTGCTCATGAAGCTCAAGGACAAGGCCATAAAAGCCCTGGGTGAACGGCTGCCCGGCTACAAGGACATGGCCGTGGAGCTGCCCTACATCCCGCCCTTCCTGCAAAAACATGGCGGCCTGACCTTTTCGCTGGGCCAGTTCAACCAGTGGGTGGCCGGCAACGTCATGGCCACCGGCGCGGCGCAAATCTGGCCCGGCTCGCCCGTGGCCGGGCCGCTGGTCGAAAACCGCCAGGTCGTGGGCGTGCGCCTGGCCGACCAGGGCGTGGACAAGGCCGGCAAGCCCGAGGCCGCCTACATGCCCGGCATGGACGTGCGCGCCAAGCTCACCGTCATCGGCGACGGCCCCGTCGGCCCGGTCGGCCGGGCCATCGACAACCTGCGGGGACTTCCCGCCGGCCACCACCAGCGCGACTATGCCGTCGGCATGAAGCTCGTCATCGACCTGCCCGGCCAGTGTCCCTGGAAGGAAGGCACGGTCATCCACACCATCGGCTTCCCCGAGCCGGAAATCTTCGGCTTCCTCTACGTGCTGCCCGACCGCACGGCATCGCTCGGCATCTTCGTGCCCTCCTGGTTCGACAACCCCGTGCGCACCGCCTACCGCTACCTCCAGCACTGGATGCAGCACCCCTACATCTGGAAGAACATCAAGGGCGGCAGCCTGCGTTCCTTCGGCGCCAAAACCCTCCAGGAAGCCGGCCGCAACGGCGAGCCCTACCTCGTCGGCGACGGCTACGCCCGCATCGGCGAAGGCTCCGGCACCACCAACGTGCTGACCGGCTCCGGCGTGGACGAGGCCTGGACCTCGGGCGTGCTTCTCGGCGAAGCCGTGGTGAAGCTCCTGGAGCAGGGCCTGCCCTTTACCGCCGAGAACCTCGAAAGGACCTACGTCGCCAACCGCCGGGCCTCCTGGCTCGACGCCGAGGCCAAGATCGCCGCCCGCTCCCGCGAAGGCTTCGCCGCCGGTTTCCTGCCGGGGCTGATCGGCATGGGGCTGTGCGGCCTGACCAAGGGCGCTCTGTGCTGGCCGGCCGAATCGAAACCCACCTGGAAGCGCATCCCGCGCCTCGAGGACTACTACTGCGGCCGCATCCCGGCGGCGGAGATCGAGCGCATCCGCCGCGAGGCCACGGCCAAGGGCCTGGCCCTGCACGACGCCCTCATGGACAGGGCCGGTTGGCCGGCCATCGCCTACGACGGCGAGCTGCTCGTCTCCCACCAGGACGCGCTGCTTCTGGGCGGCAAGGTGCAGGCCGCGCCGGGCTTCGCCGACCACGTCGTCTTCGACGACCCGGAGGTCTGCCGGGCCTGCCGCGAAAAAACCTGCATCGAGGCCTGCTCCGGCCAGGCCATCACCACCAACCCCGACGACGGCGTGCCGCTTTTCGACCGGGAAAAATGCGTCCACTGCGGGGCCTGCCTGTGGAACTGCTCCAAGCCGTCCCTGGCCGATCCCGAACGCACCAACATCCTTTTCAAAGCCGCCGCCGGCGGCCTGCACTCGGCCGAGAACTGATGAAGACCAGGAGGGGCGTTGCCCCTCCTGGACCTCCCCATCGGGGGGATAATCCCCCCCGAACCCCCTTGAAGGGGGGGAGGGATTGGGGCGAAGCGACGTAAGGCGGCCCTGTTTTTTCCCTTGGCGGGGGTGAAGCCGGGAATGTAACTTTCCCGGTTTCACCCCCGAAACGGGATAGCGGCTACAACGAACCCCTTGGGAGTTTTTTGGGAGGGTAGGGGGTCCGGGGGAAGGGAACCTTTTTTTGCCTTTGCTGCGGGCCGCGTGGCCCGGGTTCCCTTCCCCCGGTTCCTCTTCCCTTCAAAAGGAGTGCCTATGTTTCATATCGTCGTATGCGGCGGCATTGTGCCCGATCCGCTGCAGACGCTGGAGCCGGTCAAGGGCCCGACCGGCTGGGGCCTGAAAAACGAGCTGATGCTGCCGTCCATCCTCGATCCCTGGGCGTCGCACGCCCTGTACGAGGCGGCCCATCTGGCCAAATCCGCCGCCGGCAGCAAGGTCTGGCTGGTGTCGCTCGGCCCCAAGGCCAAGTTGCAGCAGGTCATGATGACCGTGGCCCAGAAGGCGCCCTTCGAGCTGGTGGTGGCCGACGGCCCGGCCGGCGGCTTCGTGGATTCGGCCGAAGTGGCCACGGCGCTGCATAACGCCATCTCCGGCATCGCCGGCCTGGATACCGCCAAGTTGCTGGTTTTCGGAGGCTGGCAGTCGGCCTCGCGCGGCTCGGGCTCCACGCTGCAGATGCTGGGCGAGAAGCTCGGCATCAGCGACCAGTTCCAGGGCGTGGACAAGCTGACCGTGGGCGCCGACGGCACGCTTGAGATCATGGAGCGCATCGAGGGCGGGGCCTACCTGGTCTCGACCTGTGCCGGCGCGCCGGCCGTGCTTGGCTGGGCCACCGGGGAGCTGCCCGAACCGCCCAACAACCCGCAAGTTGGCATGGCCAACATGCGCCTGGTCATGCCGGCCCTGCAAAAGGCCAAGCCCGCCGCCCTGGACCTGGCCGCCATCGACTACCAGTCCGTGGCCGTGCCGGCGCAGAAGCGGGAGACCCGCCTGGTCAAGGACATGCCGGTGGACGAGATCGCCCGCGACATCATCGCCTGGATTCAAGGCTGAGGCGGAGGCAGCACAACATGGATACCGTATTCTTTCTCGCCCATACCGAGGCTGACGGCAGCCTCTCGAAAGCTTCCCTGGAGGCGCTGACCGCCGCCAAGGCCCTGGCCGCCGGCCTGGGCGCGCCCCTTGGCCTTGGCCTGTTCGGCGCGGACGTCACCGCCGCGGCCGCCGCCGTGGCCGGTTGCGGCGCCGCCGCCGTCTTCGGCGTGTCCGGCGAGGCCTTCGGCCTGCCCCGCTATGCCACCGACGCCGCCGCCATGGAGGCCTTGTGCCAGGCCGGCGGCGCGACCATCGTCATTGCCGCCGATGATTCCCGGGCCTCCCGGGCGCTGCCCGGCGTGGCCGCCCGGCTTGGCGGGCGCATCGACGCCCACGTGACCGGGCTTGCCGTCAAGGACGGCAAGCCCGTGGCCACGCGCGGCTTCTACCGCCAGCGCATGCAGGCCGAACTCACCCGGGCCGGCCGGCCCTGGTGCCTGACCGTTTCGGCCGGCTGCTTCGCCGCCTATGACGGCGTGCCGGGCGAAGCCAGTGTGACGGCCGTGGACGTGCCGGTCACCCCGGCGCTGACGCGCACCAGCGTCAAGGCCGTCATCGCCCCCTCGGCCGACGAGCAGACCATCCGCCCCGACGCCACGCTGCTGTTCGTGACCGGCGCGGGCTGGACGAAAAAGCAGGCCGACGGCGCGCCGCATGTGGCCGAGGCCGGCGAGCTGATCCTCGGGTTCCTCGGCAAGTCCAAGGCGTCGCTGGGCAGCAGCAAGTCGCTGGTCGACATGGGTGGCGAAGGCGAGGCCGTGCTGCCGTTCCTCACCCACCTGCACCAGGTCGGCCAGACCGGCGCCACGCCGCGTCACCCCAAGGGCCTGGCCACCTGCTGCCACGGCGAGGAGCCCCATGTCGTGGGCTGGCGGTTCATCGCCGAGCGCCGGGCCGTCAACCTCGACGCCTCCTGCGGCTGGGCGCAAGGCAAGGCCGACGTGCTCTACGTGGCCGATGCCTTCGCGGTCATGAAGAAGATCAATGAATTGCTCGGGTAGACGGGGATAGGGCAGGAAGACTGGGGCGCTGCCCCAGACCCCGGCAGGAGGGGCGTCGCCCCTCCTGCACCTCCCCCCTGGGGGGCGTGACGCCCCCCAGGCCCCCCCGTCGGCTTTGTGGCGCGGGGGAGGCGTCGGGCACCGCAAGGGCGGACGCGAGTGGCCCGAAGACGCGCGGCCGGGATTTCGCCTTTCGATGCCGTCGCTGCGCTCCTGGCTCGAAAGGCGAAATCCCGGCCGCGCCCAGCCGTCGGCCCTTCGGGCCGAGTTCTTGGATTTTTTGCTTTTGGAAGCCTTTTAACGGAAGTTGTCTTTCCGAAAATGCGGCGCTTCGCCGCTGGCGCCCGTGGTCGCGGAAATGGGGGCAACGTGCTGGCCGGCTTTGCGGCCTGCGGGTTGCCCCCATTTCCGCGACCACAACGACCGACGCCTCGCCGCTTGCCATTCCCGACCACCGTTCCACCCGCCCCGTCGAGGGGGTCCGGGGGGCATCATGCCCCCCGGCGGGGTTCGGGGCAGAGCCCCGATTCTCCGTTCCCTTCCGTTCCCTTCCCTTCTCTTTCCTTCCTCGCCTCCCCGCCGCCTATTCTCCCAAGGGCTCGATGTGCCAGATGTTGCGGGCGTATTCCAGCACGGCCCGGTCGCTGGAGAAGTAGCCCATGTTGGCCGTGTTGAGGATGGATTTGCGGCTCCAGGCCTCGGGGTCCAGGTAGAGGGCGTTCACCCGGTCCTGGGCTTCCAGGTAGGCCCGGTAGTCGGCGGTGACGCAGTAGTAGTCGCCGTGGTTGAGGAGGTTGTCCAGGACGGGCGCGAAGAGGTCGTGTTCGCCTGGGACGAAATAGCCGCGGCCGATCATGTCCAGGGCCTCGGCCAGTTCGGCGTCGTCGCGCAGGCGCCGGCGCGGGTCGACGCCGCTTTCCCGGGCGGCGTCCACTTCGCGGGCCGTGAGCCCGAAGATGAAGATGTTGTCCGCGCCCACTTCCTGCATGATCTCGATGTTGGCCCCGTCGAGGGTGCCGATGGTCAGGGCGCCGTTGACGGCGAACTTCATGTTGCCCGTGCCCGAGGCTTCCATGCCGGCGGTGGAGATCTGCTGGGACAGGTCGGCGGCCGGGATGACCTTTTCGGCCTGGGACACGCAGTAGTTGGGGAGAAAGAGCATGCGCAGCCGGCCCTTGACGGCCGGGTCGGCGTTGACCTTCTCGGCGACGGCCGTGATCAGCCGGATGATGCGCTTGGCCATGAAGTAGCCGGGTGCGGCCTTGCCGCCGATGAGCACGGTGCGCGGCGGCACGGCCAGGCCGGGGTCGCGGCGCAGGCGGTTGTAGAGGGTGACGGCGTGCAGGACGTTGAGGAATTGGCGCTTGTATTCGTGCATGCGCTTGAACTGCGCGTCGAAGAGGGTGTCCGGGTTGATGCCGAGCCCGGTCTTGCGCAGGACGTAGCGGGCCAGGCGCTTCTTGTTCTCGCGTTTGGCCGCCCGCCAGGACTCCCGGAAGGCGGCGTCCTCGGCCAGGGGGACGAGTTTTTTCAGTTCGTTGAGGTCCCGGGTCCAGCCCTCGCCGATGGCCTCGGTAACAAGCCGCGACAGGGCCGGGTTGGCCTGGAGCAGCCAGCGCCGGGGCGTCACGCCGTTGGTGACGTTGGTGAACTTGCCCGGGTAGAAGGCGTCGAAATCCTTGAACACGCTCTCGCGCAGGATGTCGGAATGGAGCCTGGCCACGCCGTTGACGGCATGGCTGCCGACGATGGCCAGGTTGGCCATGCGCACCCGGGAGCTGCCCCGGTCGATGATGGCCATGCGGGCGAGCTTGCCGCCGTCGCCGGGGTGGCGGGCCGCCACCTCGGCCAGGAAGCGCCGGTCGATCTCGGCGATGATCTGCAAGTGCCGGGGCAGCACCCGGCCGAGGAGGTCCATGGGCCAGGTTTCCAGGGCCTCGGGCAGGACGGTGTGGTTGGTGTAGGCGAAGGTCCGGCGGCAGATGTCCCAGGCCGCGTCCCAGCCGAGGAACTCCTCGTCCACGAGCACGCGCATCAGTTCGGCCACGGCGATGGTCGGGTGGGTGTCATTGAGCTGGATGGCCACCTGGTCGGCGAAGCCTTCGAAGGACGGGCCGGATTTCTTGTGGCGGCGCACGATGTCGCGCAGGGTGGCCGCCACCAGGAAATACTGCTGCTTGAGGCGCAGTTCCTTGCCGGCCACGGGTTCGTCGTTGGGGTAGAGGACCTTGGAGATGTTTTCGGACAGGATTTTCGCCTGCATGGCCCCGACGAAATCGCCCTGGTTGAAGTCGCGCAGCGAAAATTCCTGGGAGGACGTGGCGGCCCACAGCCGCATATTGGTGACATGGCCGCCGCCGTAGCCGGGGATGAGGATGTCGCAGGGCATGGCCATGACGGAGTCGGTGTCGACCCAGCGGTAGCGCAGGTTGCCCTTGTCGTCGCGGTAGGGTTCGCTTCTGCCGTGGAAGCGCACCTCGTAGAGGTGCTCGACCCGGTCGATGACCCAGGGGCTGCCGTGGCGGCGCCAGTTGTCGGCCTGCTCCTCCTGCCAGCCGCCGGCGATGGTCTGGTGGAAGAGGCCATAGTCGTAGAGGATGCCGTAGCCGTAGCCGGGAATGCCGAGCGTGGCGATGGAATCCATGTAGCAGGAGGCCAGCCGGCCGAGGCCCCCGTTGCCGAGGCCAGCGTCGCGTTCCTCCTCGGCCAGGTCGTCCAGGGCGTAGCCCAGGTCCGTGGCGACCTGGCGGCAGCCGGCCTCCATGTCCATGTTGGTGATGTAGTTCATGAGGAACCGGCCGGGCAGGAACTCCATGGACAGGTAGTAGAGCCGCTTGCTCATGGAGTCGTAATACGAGGTCTGGGTGGCCAGCCACATGCGGATGAGGCGGTCGCGGATGGCATAGGCCAGGCCGCTGAAATAGCGGAAGGGGTCGGGCGGGTAGAGGTCGTTGCCGAGGTTGGACAGGATGTGGCGGCGGATGTCCTCGCCCAGGGTGCCGAGGTCGTGGAAATCGGACGGGCTGGCCGGCGGCATGGCTGTTCTCCCGGTGAAGGTGGCGGAAAACGGCAGGGATGGCTTACGATCTACGGAAGGGCCGGGGGAATGTCAAAAGCGGCCGGACGGCCGGCGGGGGCGCGGGCGTAAAAAAGCCAGGGGACGGTAGCGGCGGCCGTCCCCTGGCTTGCCCCGGCCGTCCGCGTGGGTCGAACGGACGGCCGGGATACGGGCGGCGCGGTGTGCCTAGGCCGCGGCCCGGAGGCGGTAGTTGCGCAGGGCGATGCGCAGGGCGGCGACGCACCAGTTGTCGCAACCGAGCTTCTCGATGACGCGGGTCATGAGCGGCTGGAAATCTTCGCTGGACACGGTCTGGGCGTCGTAGGCGTTCATGCCGATGACGGTGGCAATCAGCGCGGCCATGCATTCGCGGCTGTAGCCGCAGCTTTCGACCGTACCGCCGGCATCGACGATGACATCGTTTTCGATACGCAGCTGCATCTTGACGGAGCGGCCGCAGGCGGAACATTCGCTCACACCTTCGACGGTATAGTTGTCCAGGGGCATCACAACGGGGCGGACCTTGGTGGTGTTCGGGGTGGCGTCCATGGTGCTCTCCTTTATGTCTCCAGTGGTTGTTTTTCCGGATGGCGCTTCGCGCTCTTGCCTTCCTATAGCAACGGCTGTGCCATTTTTCATATCACACTGATATAGCGGAAGAATTGTTGAATCATCAGATGAAACCGCTACGAAATCCATGCCATGTTGCAAATACGCAGCCGCTTTTTGGGGTGCCTCAGGCGGAAAATGAGGAAAAACAGCGGATTGGCATTTTTGCAACATGTTGCAAGGTTGCCTCATGTTGCGCTATTGCAGGGGCGCGACCGGGTATGCTTGGGAAATTTGTGACGAATGGGCGGCGAAAAAGGGGGCCTCATGAGAAAAAAAGTGCAAAACCACCGCGATCCCGTGGCCGGCCACCTCGACGCCATCCTCGACAGCATCGAGGACGGCGTGTTCATCGCCGACCGCGACGGCTACGCCCTCAAGGTCAACGCCGCCTACGAACAGCTCACCGGCATGACCAAGGCGGAGCTCATCGGCAAAAACGTCGAGGAGCTCAAAAAAGAGGGCCTGTTCAACATCGCCCCCATCACCCCCGAGATCGTGGCCACCGGCCGCCCGGCCTCCTCCATCCAGGTCACCCGCGACAACCGTTCCATGACCATCGACGGCAAGCCCGTGCGCGACCCCGACGGCACGGTGAGCCTGGTCGTGCTCTACGCCCGCGACATTACGCTCATGGCCCGCATGCGCGAGCGCATCTCGCGCCAGCAGGAGCTCATCGAGACCTACCAGCACCAGATGGATTTCTTCATCCGCGAGGGCGGCGGGGTCACGGGCTTTATCGCGGAAAATTCGGCCATGAAGCGGCTGATGGACCTGCTGCGCCGCGTCGCCGCAACCGACGCCGTGGCCTTGGTCCTGGGCGAAACCGGTGTCGGCAAGGAGCTTTTCGCCCGCATGATCCACGAGGCCAGCCCCAGGCGCGAGAAACCCTTCGTCAAGGTGGATTGCGCCTCGATCCCGGAGAACCTCATCGAGTCGGAGCTTTTCGGCTATGCCCCGGGCGCGTTTACCGGCGCCCATCCCAAGGGCCGGGTGGGCTTTTTCGAGATGGCCGGGGGCGGCACCATCTTTCTCGACGAGATCGGCGAGATGCCGCTGGCGCTCCAATCGAAGCTCTTGCGCGTGCTCCAGGACCGCGAACTCACGCCCGTGGGGTCGAGCAAGGCCCGCAAGACCGACGTGCGGGTCATCGCCGCCACCAACCGCAACCTGGAAAACGAGGCGAAGCTCGGCACGTTTCGCAGCGACCTCTTTTTCCGCCTGCGCGTGGCCGTGCTGGAGATCCCGCCGCTGCGCGACCGGCCCGACGACATCCTGCCCCTGGCCCGGCTGTTCCTGCAGCGTTTCGGCTCGCGCTACCGCAAGCGGGTGGCCTTTTCCCTGGAGGCCGAGCGGATTTTCGCCCACTACAACTGGCCGGGCAATGTCCGGGAACTCGAAAACCTCATCGAAGGCCTGGTGATCACCTGCGACGGCGAGATCGCGGCCGACGACCTGCCCACGGCCATGCGGGTCAAGGAGTGCCCCCTGCCGGCGGCCGGGCCGCAGGAGCCGGCCGCGCCCGGCGCCGCCCCGGCCGGGCCGGGCCTGCCCGCGGATTACGAGCGGCCCTACAAGGAAGTCCTGTCGGCCTTCGAGCGCGACTACCTGGAGCGGGCCATCGCCCATTTCGGCTCGGTGGGCGAGGCGGCCAGGCGGCTGGGCCTCGACCGCACCACCATCTTCCGCAAGATGAAGCGGGCGGCCGGCGAGTAGCGGCGCCTCGCCGGGCGATTCCAGTTCGGCTTGAAGCGGAGGGGATTGCCGGTAGCGCCCGTGGCCGCAACGTCGTTCTGTGGCCCGTGGACCGGGTCCCCACGGCCCGCCACGCCGCGTATTCGAGGGCTCCCCGCCCTACGGAATTCTGACGCCAGGCAAGCCGCCGCGTGGAACCGGTTGGTGCCACGTTGACGGACTGGCCAAAGGCCGGGCCGCCCCGTGTACGAACCCGGAGTCGTGATACTCAGGAATCGTTGACGTTTTATACTCCGCTGCGGGAGGCGTCGGCGTGTTTGTCGTTGGCATGGTGTATGCAAATTATTTGCAAATTGCCAGCAGGAGCGCCGCCATGCCGCAGGTCGAGGCAGGTAACACCGCACATCTCGTCAAACATGCGATAACACTACTGATGCACGGTACGGTTTCAGACTGGAACAAGCACTTTAGCGTTCGGGATTTCAATGCGACAATCCCGGAAAAGTCCAAGGATGCGATGTTCATGGACTTTGAATACCGGGAGCGGTGGAAGTTCTACCACTGTGTCAATCAGCGGTTTATCGGGAACAAGCCTATCGATTACCTGGAATTTGGTGTGGCCGGTGGCGACAGTCTCCGTTCGTGGTTGCGCCTCAACACCCATGCCACGTCCAGGTTCTACGGTTTTGATTCCTTCCGGGGACTGCCGGAAGATTGGCTTACGGACAGCCCCAAGGGGGCCTTCGACCAGCAGGGGCGGCTGCCCCAATTCGAGGATGACCGGGTCAGCATCATAGACGGGTTGTTCCAGGAAACCGTGGACGCTTTTTCCCGTGCCTTCACACCGCGCAACAGGCTGGTCATCCACATGGACGCCGACCTGTATTCCTCGACCCTGTACTGCCTCATGCACCTGGACCGGCATATCCGGCCCGGCACCATCATTTTCTTCGACGAGTTCACGGCCCGGGATTGCACCGATGAATATGCGGCCCTGCGGGATTATTGCACCGCGTGTTACAGGGATTACACGGTGATCGCCTCCCGTCCGGATTTCGTCAAGCTGGCCCTGGAAATCGTCCGTTAAGGCGCAGGCTTTTCCGCGGTCGGCGGCGCCAGGTTCAGGGGCGTCAGTTCCCCAGGCTTCGGCTGCTTGTCCAAAAGCGCCGTTAAAGCCGCATCGGGCTTGGCCGGCGCGCCGCAGCAGCAGCCCTCCCCGACCTGGAAGCCCGGGTTGGCGATGGCGCCGGCCTCGTCCAGGACAAAAAGCGCCTCCCCGGCCAGGTCCTCTTCCCATAGTTCGATTTCCCGCACTTCCCCGGCCCGCAGCAACGCGCCCGAGGCCGTGACCACGGCCGGGTGCGGGCCGCGGTAGAAGACCTTGCGGCGCTGGGGCGTGGGCCTGGGCCGGCGGGCCTCCACGGTCACGGAGTAAAACGGGTGGTCACGCACGACTCTGTAGGGGAACCGCCGCAGGATGTGCACGCCGACAAAGCCGGCCTCCTCGAGGATGGCCACCAGGTCGCTTTGGGTCAGCGTCCCGGAGATGCATTCGCCGCGCAGGGTGGGGTCGTTGCAGATGGAGGCCGAGGCCGGTGTCTCGGTGGCCACGTCGGAAAAGACCAGCCGCCCGCCGGGTTTGAGGATCCGGAGGATCTCGGCGTAGAGCTGGCGCTTGCGCGTGGAGAGGTTGAGCACGCAGTTGGAGGTCACGCAATCGGCCGTGGCCGTGGCTAGGGGCATGGCTTCCAGGTAGCCCTGGAAAAAGGCGGTGTTGGCATAGCCCAGGGACCGGGCCGTGGCGGCGGCGGCGGCGCTGGCCCGGGCCAGCATGGCCGGCAGCATGTCCAGGCCGATCACCCGGCCGGCCGGCCCCACCTGCCTGGCCGCGATCAGGCATTCCACCCCGGCCCCGCAGCCCAGGTCCACCAGGGTCTCGCCGGGGCGCGGGGCCGCGTCGGCGATGGGCGAGCCGCAGCCGTAGCCGCGCACGCGAAAATGCGGCGGAATGTGCTCCACCATCTCCGGCGGGTAGTGGACCGGGTTGACGATGTCGCCTTTTTCCACGGCCGCCGCCTCGGTGTAGAAGGCCTTGATCTGGCCGAGGCTGCCTTCGCCGGCCAGGGACAGCAGGCAGTTGGTGTGGGCCAGGGCGACTTCGCCGTGGGCGTGGCAGCTCACGTGGGTCTCGCCCATCTTGAGCCGCAGGGCCGGCCGGCCGTTGTGGGCGGGTGCGGCCACGGCCCGGGCCTCGCGGGCGATGAGGCGCGCGGCCAGCCGTTCCAGCAGCGGCTGGTAGGGGTCGTCGCCGGTGAAGGTGCCGGCCTGGCGGTAGGAATGGTCGGGGTCGCCGCCGCCAAGGAGGTATTTCCAGGGCGAGGGGTTTTCCCGGCAACTGGCCGCCCGCAGCCGGCCGAGGACCGGGCTGTCGCGCCAGGCCGCGGCCAGGCCGCCGCCGGCGGGGATCGGCGTGGCCAGCTCCTCCACGCCGATGAGCGCCGGGCTGGGGTAGAGCCGGTCGTCGGGGCCCAGGGCCACGGATTCGTAGCCGGCGGTGGTGCCGTCGTGGCGCGTGCCCACGGGCGCGAAGACCTGGGCCCGCAGGGCCTCGATGTTGTCCACGGCCAGGCCAAGCCCCTCGGCCCAGTCCCAGGCCGCGACCACGGCCGCGTAGAGCGCCTCCAGGTCGGGGCGGTCGTCGTCCCGGCCGCGGCCCACGGCGAAATGCCACATGAGGTGCAGCCCGGCCGCGCCGGCCGCGGCCGCCGCCGCCACCACGCCCGGCAGGTCGGCCAGGTTGTCGCGGGTCGGGCAGAAGGACACGGTCAGGGGGAAGCCGAGACGCCGGGCCGCCTGCAAGTCGGCCATGAGGCGCACGAAGGCCCCCTCGCCCCGAAGCGCGTCGTGGCGCGCCGCCAGGCCGTCGCAGCTGACCTGGAAATGCAGCCGCTCCCGGGGCCAGCGGCCCAGCCGGTCGGCCATGGCGCCAAAGCCCGTGCCGTTGGTCAAAACCACGACATGGGCGGCGGGATCGGCCAGGGCCTCCTCGATAATGGCCGTGAACCCGGGGTGCAGGAAGGGTTCGCCGCCGGTGAGGGCAAAGACCCGGCAACCGAGCGCGCGGGCCTCGCCCAGGCGGGCCAAGGCCAGGTCGGTCGGCAGCTCGCGGCCGGCGGCCGGCCCGGAACAGAACAGGCAGTGGCGGCAGGCCAGGTTGCAGCGGTCGGTCACGTGCAGCCACAATTCCTTGAGCCGGCCGGCCGGCAGGGCGGCCTGGCGGCCGTCGTAGGGCAGGGGCGGGGTATCGGGCAGGCGGCCGAGGAACAGCCGGGCCGCGCAGTCCGGCTGCTGGCCGGCGCGGGCGGCCTGGATGACGGCGTCGCCGGCGGCATTGGGCACGAACCAGTCCGGCGCGTCGGGGCGCAGGTAGATGGCCGTGTCGTCGGAGGCAATCCTGGTCCAGGCAGTGGCGGAAAACGGCATGGGGCATCCTTGGGCAGGCGGTCATGTGGCGCCGCGACAACTGCGGCGCGTCAGGCCGGTGGCCGGCCCGACTTTGCCTCAATAGCCCAGGCCGCGACGTGTGACAAGGCGAGGCGGCGTTTTGCCGGTAGCGGCCACGTGCGCGAAAAAAAACGGCGCCCTTGCGGACGCCGTTTGCGCAAAGACAGGGGAAGGCGATGGCGGCCTAGTCCAGCTCGTACTCGTTGCGCCAGTCGCCGGCATCGGCGTAGGCGGGCTGGGCCGTCTTGTCGAACAGGCAGTCGCCGATGACGAGGTAGTCCATTTCCGTGCGCATGAAGCAGCGGTAGGCGTCGGCCGGGTCGCAGACAATGGGCTCGCCGCGCACGTTGAAGCTCGTGTTGACGATGACCGGGCAGCCGTGGCGGGCGTAGAACGTCTCGATGAGCCGGTGGTAGCGCGGGTTGGTCGCCTTGTGCACGGTCTGGATGCGGGCCGAGAAGTCCACGTGGGTGATGGCCGGAAGCTCGGAGCGCGACACGTAGAGCCGTTCGAACATGGGCATTTGCCAGTAGCCCTCGGGCAGTCCGTGGCGCAGCTTTTCCACCACCGGCGCCACGAGCAGCATGTAGGGCGAGGCCCGGTCGAGCTCGAAGCACTCGGAGGCCGCCTCGGCCAGCACCGACGGGGCAAAGGGCCGAAAGCCCTCGCGGTACTTGATCTTGAGGTTGAGCTTTTTTTGCATCTCCGGGTTGCGCGGATCGCCGAGGATGCTGCGCCCGCCGAGAGCCCGGGGGCCGTACTCCATGCGGCCCTGGAACCAGCCCACCACCTTGCCGCCGGCGATGAGGTCGGCCACGTCGGTGCACAGGGCGTCGAAGTCGTCGTAGACCGCGCAGGGCGCGTCGTTTCGCGAGGCCACGCGCAAGGCGTCGCGGCGCGTGAATTCCGGGCCGAGGTAGGCGCCGGCCATGCGGTCGGCCGCGCCTTCGGGCAAGGGCGCGCGCTCGTGGCCGCCCCGGACGTGCCAGGCGGCCAGGGCCGCGCCGAGTGCCCCGCCGGCGTCGCCGGCCGCCGGCTGGATCCAGATGTCGTCGAACACCCCGGCGCGCAGCAGCTTGCCGTTGGCCACGCAGTTGAGCGCCACGCCGCCGGCCATGACCAGGTATTTTTCGCCCGAAAGCTCCCTGGCCGTGCGGGCCAACCGCATGACCACCTCTTCGGTCACCTGCTGGATGGCCAGGGCCATGTCCATGTGCTCCTGGGCGAGCCCGGATTCGGCGGCCCGTTTGGGCAGGCCGAAAAGCGCCTCCCACTTGGCGTCGCGGCACATGGTCAGGCCTGTTGCGTAGTCGAAGTAGGCCATATTCAGCAGCATGGAGCCGTCGGGGCGCAGGTCGATGAGCTGGTCGAGGATCTTGGCCTTGTACTCCTCCACGCGCGCCGAACCGTCGATGCCGTAGGGGGCCAGGCCCATGAGCTTGTATTCGCCGGAATTGACCTTGAAGCCGCAGTAGTAGGTGAAGGCGGAATAGAGCAGGCCCAGGGAATGGGGGAAGTCGAGCTCGCGCAGAAAGGTGATGTCCTTGCCGCGCCCGACGCCGATGGTGGTGGTGGACCACTCGCCCACGCCGTCGATGGTCAGGATGGCGGCGGAGGCAAACGGCGAGGGGTAGAAGGCCGAGGCGGCGTGGGACAGGTGGTGCTCGGGGAAAAGGATGCGCGGCTTGCCCTGGCCGAGCTTGGCCAGTTCCTCGCGCAGCATCTTTTTCATGAAGAGCTTTTCCTTGATCCACACCGGCATGGCCGACAGGAAACTGACCAGGCCGCGCGGGGCGAAGCCGTGGTAGGTCTCCATGAGCCGCTCGAACTTGAGGTAGGGCTTGTCGTAAAAGGCGATGGCCGCCAGCTCGGACAGGCCGATGCCGGCTTCCTCCAGGACGTAGCGGGCGGCCTGCTCGGGGAAGGAGGCATCGTGCTTTTTACGGGTGAAGCGTTCCTCGTGGGCGGCGGCCACGACCACGCCGTCACGCAGCAGTGCCGCGGCGCTGTCGTGGTAGTAGGCGGAAAGGCCCAGGATGTATTCGGCCATGGCGCGCCCGCTTTAAAACAGCGTGTAGATGAACGGGGCCACGGCCGTGCCGCTGGTCAGCACCACGAGCACGCCGAAAAGCAGCAGCACCAGGATGATGGGCAGCAGCCAGAATTTTTTCCTGACCCGCAGAAAGCCCCAGAGTTCGCGTAAAAATTCCATGGTTCCTCCGTAACGGATATCGGCCGGCCGCAAGGCGGCGCATCGGCGATGGTTGGGCGGCGTCATGGCCGCCGGGCGGGCTCGGGCGTCCGGGCCTTGGGAAGGCGTGGCGCGCCTGGCGCGCTCAAGAGGCGCCGCGCAGGCTGTTCCGTGCCCTGCGAAGCGGCCGCGGGCCTGCCCTAGAAGGGCTGTTCGATGTCGGGCGCCACGAATTGGTGATCGCGCACCCGGAAGGCCGAGCCCTCGCCTTTCTTGAACTGGCGCACACGCATGGGGTCCTTGCCGAGCATGGCCCGCAACAGGCCCATGGGCGTGAGCACCAGGTAGAAAATGAGTGTGAGGATGACCTTGGACATGACCGTGCCCAGCACGTGGGACAGGCCGAACCACAGCTTGGCCGCCGGCTTGTAGAGGGCCGGGCAGATCATGTCCAGCAGCAGCAGGCCCGTGGCGATGGTCACGTAGCGGATCTCCCGGGTCACGAAAAAGACGATGAGGCTTACAAGGACCAGGGCCATGCCCGTGTCCTTGGCCTGTTCCCGCGTGGCGGACAGCCAGAACGATTTCTTCTGGCGCTTTTGTTCCAGTGAGGACATGCGATGTGTGCTCCGGATGGGGCGTCGGCGTTGCCGCCGCGAAGGCTCAAGGGACAGGCTTCCCTAGCCCGTGGCGGCGGCGGGCGTCAAGGCCGGGCTATTCGTCGGTGTCGGGCCTGGCGGCGCGCTGGCGCTTGACGGCGCCGTGGCGGCTTTTCGTTTCCAGGCGGCGCAGCTTCGAGGCCAGGCTGGCCCGGGTCTTGCGCCGGGGGGGCCTCGGGCTCAGGGCCTCGCGCACAAGGGCCACGAAGCGTTCCACGGCCAGTTCCTTGTTGGCCGACTGGCTGCGCGTGGTCTGGGAAACGAGGCGCAGGACGCCGTCCTTGGCGATGCGGCCGGCAAGCGTAGCGCCCAGCCGCGCCTTTTGGGCCTCGGTCAGGCTCGGCGAGCCGGCCAGGTCAAAAAGCAGCGTCACCCGGGTGCTGACCTTGTTGACGTGCTGCCCGCCCGGGCCGCTCGACGGCGAGGCCGTGAAACGCAACTCGTCCACGGGGATGACCACGCCGGGCAGGATGACCAGCAGGGAGGCGTCCACGGGGGCCGTCATGACCGGGTGGTGATGGTCAGGCGCGGGGCGGCGGCCTGGAGCCGGGTGACGAGGTCGGGCGGAAAAACCGTCTGGCCGGCGGCGGCCAGGGCCTCGTCGGCGCAGCCGTCCGGGCGGAAGGCCTGGATGACCCAGCGGTCGGCCCCGGCGGCGGCCAGTTCGCCGGCCAGGGCCACGAGTTCCGCCTCGTCGAGCAGCCCCGGGTGCCAGGTGGTACGGGCCTCGAAGGGAACGGCGCCTTTGAGCAGCAGGGCCAGGCTGGCAAAGGCCGCCCGGCCGCCGCCGTCGCGGCCGGTGATGCGGTCGTAGGCGGCGCGCGGGGCTTTCACGTCGAGCCCCACCCAGTCGCAAAGCGGCAGGACATCGGCCAGGGCCTCCGGGAACATGCCCGTGGTATGGAGCCCCGTCTTGAAGCCGAGCTCCCGCACGGCGGCAAGCGTCGCGGCCAGGCCCTCCTGGAGGGTGGGTTCGCCGCCGGAAAAGACCACGGCGTCGAGAAGCCCCCGCCGGCTCTCCAGCCAGGACAGCACCGAGGCGGCGTCGCGCTCGCCCTCGCCGCCGATTTTGCGCAGCGGTTCGTTGTGGCAGTAGGGGCAGCCCCAGGGGCAGCCCTGGCAGTAGATGACCGCCGCCAGGGCGTCGGGGAAATCCAGGGTCGAAAGGGGCGTCACGCCGCCGATGGTCAGTCCGTCCATCCGGGCTCCCTTACCGTTCCCGCTGGCCGGGGGCAAGGGGCGGCCGGCCGGGTGGCGCCGGCCGCCCCGATAGGCCTCGTGTGGCGTTCTGAAAAAAACAGGGAACTGTTTTTTTCAGAAAGAATAATTATTCAAATTATTATTCTCGAAATTCGTATGCACGAATTTCGAGAACGCGACACTAGGACGCGGTTGTCGGCTCCGCAAAGCAGACCCGCTCCTCGTACTCGCCCTGTTTGCCGGTGTTGAATGCCGACTTGGGCCGGTAATAGCCCATGACCCGGGTCCAGATCTCGCAGGCTTGCGTGCGGCCTTCGGCGGCGCAGCGGGGGCAGGTCTCCTGCTCGCCGGGAAGATACCCGTGGACGTCGCAGATGGAGAAGGTGGGCGTCACGGTCACGTAGGGCAGGGCGAAGCGCGACAGCGACCGGCGCACGAGGTTCTTGCAGGCCTGGGCGCTGGAAAGCCGCTCGCCCATGTAGAGGTGGAGCACCGTGCCGCCGGTGTATTTGCGCTGGAGCTCCTCCTGGCGCGAAAGGGCCTCGAAGGGGTCGTCGGTGAACCCGACGGGCAGCTGGGAGGAATTGGTGTAATAGGGCTTGTCGTCGGTGCCGGCTTGCAGGATGCCGGGGAAGCGTTTGCGGTCCTCGCGGGCGAAGCGGTAGGTGGTGCCCTCGGCCGGGGTGGCTTCCAGGTTGTAGAGGTGGCCGGTGCGCTCCTGGAACTCGGTCATGCGGGCGCGCACGTGGTCGAGGAGCTTGACTGCCAGGGCGTGGCCGGCCGGCGTCGCGATATTGTCCGCGTCGCCCGTGAAGTTGCGCACCATTTCATTGATGCCGTTGACGCCGATGGTGGAGAAGTGGTTGCGCAGCGTCCCCAGGTAGCGCTTGGTGTAGGGGAACAGCCCGGCGTCCATGCGGCGGCCGATCTCCTTGCGCTTGATCTCCAGGCTCGTGCGGGCGGTCTCCAGCAGCCCGTCCAGGCGCGCCACCAGGCCTGCCCAGTCGCCGCGATGCAGATGGCCCAGGCGGGCGCAGTTGATGGTGAC
This sequence comes from Solidesulfovibrio sp. DCME, assembly GCF_049995385.1. Taxonomy (NCBI): domain Bacteria; kingdom Pseudomonadati; phylum Thermodesulfobacteriota; class Desulfovibrionia; order Desulfovibrionales; family Desulfovibrionaceae; genus Solidesulfovibrio; species Solidesulfovibrio sp. DCME. The sequence continues at coordinate 5,286,134 of NZ_CP188261.1, read as the reverse complement.
CACGCCCACGGACCCGGTCTGTTCGGCGCTGCCGAAGAGGCCGTTGCCGCGTTTGAGCAGTTCGCGCAAATCGAGCTGCAACCGGCAGCACATGGAGCGCACCATGCCGGGCTCCAGGTCGGAATTGAGGAAGTTCTGGAAGTAGGGGAGCCCGTACTTGGCCGTCATCTCGAACAGGATGTCGACATTGGGCGAGTCCCAGGGGAAATCCTTGGTGATGTTGTAGGTCGGGATGGGGAAGGTAAAAACGCGCCCTTTGGCGTCGCCGGCGGTCATGACCTCGATGTAGGCCCGGTTGATGGTATCCATCTCGGCTTGCAGGTCGCCGTAGGTAAAGGGCATCTCCTCGCCGCCGATGACCGGGTGCTGGCCGCGCAGGTCCTCGGGGCAGGTCCAGTCGAAGGTCAGGTTGGTAAACGGCGTCTGGGTGCCCCAGCGCGAGGGGACATTCAAGTTGTAGATCAGCTCCTGGATGGACTGGCGCACCTGGGCATAGGAAAGCTTGTCCTTGCGGAGAAACGGGGCCATGTAGGTGTCGAAGCTGGAAAAGGCCTGGGCGCCGGCCCATTCGTTTTGCAGCGTGCCCAGGAAGTTGACGATCTGGCCCACGGCGCTGGAAAGGTGCCTGGGCGGGTCGGCCTCCACCTTGTCGGGGACGCCGTTTAAGCCCTCCTGCAAGAGCATTTTGAGCGACCAGCCGGCGCAGTAGCCGGCCAGCATGTCCAAATCGTGGATGTGGAGGTCGCCTTCTCGGTGGGCGGCGCCGACTTCCGGCGGGTAGACGTGGTTGAGCCAATAGTTGGCCACCACCTTGCCCGAAACGTTGAGGATGAGCCCGCCGAGCGAATAGCCCTGGTTGGCGTTGGCGGCCACGCGCCAGTCCTGGCGGTCGAGGTATTCGTTGACCGAAGCGGCCACGTCCACCACGGTTTTCCTGTCCTGGCGCAGGCGGGCGCGCTGCTCGCGGTAGACGGAGTAGGCGCGCATGGTGCGGAAGTGGTTGGCGGAAATCAGCGCCTGTTCGACCACGTCCTGGATGCGCTCGATGTCGGGGACCCCGCCGGAGAAGCGGTGGGACAGGACCTTGACCACCTGCGCCGTGAGCAGGCCCGCCTCGTCGTCGCCGAAGTCGCCGGTGGCCGCGCCGGCGCGGCGGATGGCCGAGCGGATCTTGTCGGCGTCGAAGGGCACGACCTGGCCGTCGCGCTTGCGGATGCGGGCCGGGACGGCGGCCACGGCCGGCGGGCGGGCTTCGGGTTTTTCGGGGACATTTTCGGAACGGACGACATCGACGGCAAGGTTGCCGTGCTCGGTCGGCGAAAGCATGGGTGGTCTCCCTGGTCTGGGCTGGCGCGGTGGCGCCGGTTCGTGAAAGCGGTTCGGACAGGCGGCGCGGGGGCCAAGGCCCTCGCGCCTGCCGGGTCGCCCTCCCGCGAGGCTCCCTCGACGCCGCCGGCCGTTGGCCGACGGGCGTTGGCAGGTCTTCGGACTCGCGAACGGGCCGGCGGATGGCCGGGGTGCCTAGTGCCCGCCGCTTCCCGGAGGGGTGCTCCAGTGCTTGGTGGCGGGGGTCGTTTTCGCTTACCGCTGCGGGGCAGTTCCGGAATTGCGCCGGATTCCCTCTTTCGGCCCGTACCGCTCCCTCCCCCGGGGCGGACGGACACCAACGCAGCCCCACTGTATGGGAAAAGCGTTGGGCCGTGTCAACGCCGTCCGTCCCTTCCCCCTTGGCAAGGTTTTTCTGTCTCGGGAGGGGGATGGACCCTTTTCGAACAGCCTGACGACAGCGGGCGATTAAGGAAGGCGGCGAAAAAACTAGAGAACTATTTTTCTCTTATTTGTCCGCTAAATTGGCCAATCCGCCGGATCGCGCCCACCCGGCTCCCCCATTGGGGAGGTCCAGGAGGGGCACTGCCCCTCCTGGCCGCCGGAGGCATCTTCCCTTCTTCCGCCTACTTGTAATCCTTATCCGCGGCCTTGACCGTCTGCACGAGCCGCATGAAGTCCACGCCGGCCTGGTGCATGTGGGTGTAGTGCTCGGCGTAGTCGATGTCGATGCCGGACATGGACTGGGCGACGCGGATGTCGTCGAGGAAGCGGGTGACGGCGGCGGGGTCGGGGCTGTCGCCGAACTGGCGGGCAATGGCGTCAAGGACGAGGGCGCGGACGGCCTCGGCCTTATCCGGGCGCAGCCTGGCCAGGATGGCGGCGAGGGCGGGGTTATTGTCCAAGGTAGGCCTTCTTGATGTCCACGTTTTCGCGCAGGTTTTCGGCCGTGTCCTCCATGACCACGGTGCCGGTTTCCAGCACGTAGGCCCGGTCGGCCAGTTTCAGCGCGATGTTGGCGTTTTGCTCGACGAGCAGGATGGTCATGCCCCGCTCCTCGTTGACGTTGCGTATGATGCGGAAGATGTGCTGGGAGATCATGGGCGAAAGCCCCAGCGACGGTTCGTCGAGGAGCAGCATTTTCGGGCGGCTCATCAGCGCCCGGGCGATGGCCAGCATCTGCTGCTCGCCGCCGGACAGGGTGCCGCCGTGCTGCTTGCGCCGCTCGAACAGCACCGGAAACAGGCGAAAGACCAGGCCCAGGTCGGCCTCGATGCCGTCGGCGTCGCGGCGGAAAAAGGCGCCCATGTCCAGGTTCTCCCGCACGGTCAGGCGCGGGAAGATGCGCCGGCCCTCGGGCACCTGGCACAGGCCCATCTCGGGCAGCCTGTCGGCGCGCAGGTCGCGGATGGATTTGCCCTGGTAGCGCACGTCGCCGGCGCTGGCCCGCACGATGCCGCAGATGGTCATGAGCGTGGTGGACTTGCCGGCGCCGTTGGCCCCGATGATGGTGACGATCTCGCCCTCGTTGACGGTCAGCGTCACGTCGCGCAGGGCCTGGATGCGGCCGTAGTGGGCGCATACGCCCGTAAGTTCCAGGATGGCGGCCACGGCTACTCCGAATCGTCCGAACGTTTGCCCATCCGCGCCGCCGGCCAGAGTCCGGCCGGGCGCACCAGCATCATCACGGCCATGGCCCCGCCGAAGGCCAGCATGCGGTAGAGCTCGAAGCCCCGGAAGACCTCCGGCAGGGCGACCAGGGCCAGGGCGCCGAGGATGACGCCGGGAATGGAGCCCATGCCGCCCAGGACCACCATGGCCAGCACCATGGCCGACTCGATGAAGGTGAAGCTCTCGGGGCTGACAAAGCGCATGCGCGCGGCGAAAAAGGCCCCGGCCAGGCCGCCGAAGACCGCGCCCAGGGCGTAGGCCAGAAGCTTGAAGCGGAAGGTGTCCACGCCCATGAGCTCGGCCGCGGTCTCGTCCTCGCGGATGGCCTCGAAGGCCCGGCCGATGCGCGAGAAATTGATGCGGTAGACGGCGATGACCGTGAAGACCGCCAGGGCCAGAATGATGTAGTAGAGGTATTCGAGCTTGCGCAGCAGCAGGTACTCGAAGGAAAAGGAGCCGTCGGCAAAGGTCGGGATGTAGATGCCCGGGGCCTTGATGCCGAGGATGCCGTTGGGGCCGCCGGTCAGGGCCATCCAGTTGTTGAGCACGATGCGCACGATCTCGCCGAACCCGAGCGTCACGATGGCCAGGTAGTCGCCGCGCATGCGCAGGGTCGGGTAGCCGATGATGCAGCCGGCCGTGGCGGCGAAGACGGCGCAGATGGGCAGGCAGACCCAGAACGGCAGGGCGTAGTGCACCGAGAGCAGGGCGTAGGTGTAGGCGCCGACGCCGTAGAAGGCGATGTAGCCGAGGTCGAGCAGGCCGCACAGCCCGACCACCACGTTGAGCCCGAGTCCCAGGCAGATGTAGACCAGGACATTTATGGCCACGTCCTGGGCGTAGCGGTTGGTGATGAGCGGGTAGGCCAGGGCGAAGGCGGCCAGGGGGACGTAGAGCATCCAGCGCGGGGCGCGCGACAGGGTGCCGGTCACGCCGTCGCGGGCCCGGGCCAGGGGCGTGAGCACGGGGTCGAGGGCGCCGCGCTTGCCCAGGCGGAAAAGGACGAAGCAGACGGTCGCGGCCACGGCCACGCGCAGCCAGACCAGGAAGGAATCGGCGAAATGGAGCCTGCCGTCGCGGATGCCCAGAAGCGGCCACAGCAGCAAATAGAACCAGGCCAGGCCCAGCCCGAAATACAGCCAGGATTTCCTAGACCCGCGTGTCATCGACGTTTTCTCCCATGATGCCGGTGGGCATGAAATAGAGCACGAGGATGAGGATGACGAAGGCGAAGACGTCCTTGTACTCGCCGCCGTGGGGGATGTAGGCGGCGGCCAGGATCTCCACCATGCCGATGACGAAACCGCCGATCATGGCGCCGGTGATGTTGCCGATGCCGCCGAGCACGGCCGCGGCAAAGGCCTTGATGCCGGGGACGAAGCCCATGTCGTAGCGCACGGAGCCGTAGTAGAGCCCGACCATGATGCCGGCGGCGGCGGCCAGGGCCGCGCCGATGGCGAAGGTGGTGCTGATGACCTTGTCGGAGTGGATGCCGACCAGGGCGGACATGACCTTGTCCTGGGCCGTGGCCCGCATGGCCTTGCCGATGCGGGTCTTGTAGACCAGGGCGTTGAGCAGGAAAAGCAGCAGGGCGGTCACGGCGATGATGCCGATCTGCATGTAGCTTACGCGCACGCCCAGGGTCTCGAAGCCGCCGTGGGTGAATTCCGTGGGGTAGGCCTTGTCGTAGACACCCTGGGTCAGCATGAGGCCGTTTTGCAGGAAGATGGACATGCCGAGCGCCGAAAGGAGCACGGACAGGCGCGAGGACTGGCGCAGGGGCTTGTAGGCCACCTTCTCCACGGCCATGGCCAGCATGGCGCAGTAGCCCATGGCCAGGATCAGGGCGAAGGTCAGCCCGAACCAGGGATGGGCCTCCATGAGGCCCTGGGAGGCCATGTAGCTTAAAAGGATCACGCCCATGTAGCCGCCGGCGGCGAAGATCTCGCCGTGGGCGAAGTTAATGAGCGAAATGATGCCGTAGACCATGGTGTAGCCGAGCGCCACCAGGGCGTAGACGCCACCAAGGGTCAGGCCGTTGACCAGCTGTTGGATGAGGTATTCCATGCCGCCCGCGCTTTTCCGGGGGGAAGGCGCGCGGCCTTCCCCCCGGGTTCCATGCCGTTAGTACTTTTTGCCCGTCTGCGGGTCCCAGAAGTTGGCGAACTTGCCGTCCTTGACTACACGGATGATGTAGTTGGAGCCGGATTCGCCGTTCTTGGCGAACTTGATCTTCTTGGAGGCGCCGTCCATGTCCATCTTGAGCAGCTCTTCCTTGATCTTTTTCGGGTCGGTGGACTTGGCGGCCTTGATGGCGGAGAGCAGCGAGTAGGCGGCGTCGTAGGCGTAGGCCGAATAGGCGCCGGGCTTGCCGAACTTCTCGTAGGCGGCCATGAACTTCTTGTAGGCCGGGGTGGTTTCGTCGATGTAGCCGAAGGTCAGGTAGGCGCCCTCGGCGGCGTCCTTGGCGATTTCCATCAGCTGGGGATGGTAGACGGCGTCCTGGCCGATGATGGCGGCCTTGATGCCGGCGCGCTTGGCCTGGATGAGCATGAGCGCCCCGGAGGCGGAGTTTTGCAGGCTCATGTAGAAGACGTCGGGGTTGGCTTCCTTGATCTTGGTCAGGACAGCCGAGAAGTCCTTGTCGCCCTGGTTGACGTGGTCGTGCTCGATGACCTTGATGCCTTCGGCCTTGGCCAGCTTCTCGACGTTGTCGGCCAGGCCCTGGGAATAGGTGGTCTTGTCGTCGACGATGAAGATGGTCTTGCCCTTGAGGACGTCCTTGATGAACTTCATGGCGGCGATGGACTGGTCGTCGTCACGGCCGCAGACGCGGAACATGTAGGCCAGGCCGCGCTCGGTGACCTTCTCCGAGGTGGAGGCCGGGGTCAGCATGGGGATGTCGGCCTCGGCCAGGGCCTCGGAGGCCGGGATGGTGGCCGAGGAGCAGTAGGCGCCGATGACGCCGACGACCTTCTCGTTGACCAGCTTGTTGGCGGCGGCCACGGCCTGGCGCGGGTCGCAGGCGCTGTCCTCGGCGAACAGCTCGATCTTGTCGAAGCCGGGGATGCCGCCTTCCTTCTCGATGGCGGCGATGGCCGCCCGGGTGCCGTTGGCGATGTCGTTGCCGTCGGCGGCGTAGGAGCCGGTCAGCGGGCTCAGGCTGCCGATTTTGAGCGTCGCCGCCGTGGCCGTCCCGGCCAAGAGGCAAAGGGCCAGGGCCAAAAGGATGATGCTTCTCGTCTTCATGTTCCGCAAACCTCCTTATTTGGTCTCGCCCCCCTCGCCGCCACCAGGCGGCCGTGCGGGCGTATTCGCGGCAACGGATCGGGCCTGCGCCCTCGTTGCGGGACGGGGAAGGCCCCCGGAAAAACGCCGCGCCGGCAAGCCCGGCCGCAACCGCGCCCTAGGCCTCGATTTCCGAGCCGAGGTAGGCCTCGATGACCTGCGGATTGGCCCGGACCTCGTCCGGCGAGCCCTGGCAGATGCAGACCCCGTGGTCGAGCACCACCACCCGGTGGCTGACGTTCATGACCACGCTCATGTCGTGTTCGACCAGAAGCACGTTTATGCCCGTGGCGGCGATGCGGGCGATGGTTTCCATGAGTTCGCGGCTTTCGGACGGGTTGAGCCCGGCGGCCGGTTCGTCGAGGAGGATGGTTTTCGGGTCCGAGCCCAGGGCCCGGGCGATCTCCAGGCGGCGTTGCAGGCCGTAGGGCAGGTTCTTGGCCACGGTGTCGGCCTGTCCGGCCAGCCCGGCGAAACGCAGGGCTTCCATGGCCCGTTCGCGCACGGCCCGTTCCTCGCGGCGCTGGCCGGGCAAGCGCAGCACCGAGCCCAGAACGCCGGCCCGGGTGCGGCAATGCCGCGCCACCATGACGTTTTCCAGCGCCGTCATGGCCGTGAACAGCCGGATGTTCTGGAAGGTCCGGGCGATGCCCCTGGCCAGGATGTGGTGGGGGCGCAACCCCGAGATGGGGGCGCCGTCGTAGGTCACCTGGCCGCCGGAAATCTTGTAGACGCCGGTGATGACGTTGAAGACCGTGGTCTTGCCCGCGCCGTTGGGCCCAATGAGGCTTAAGATCTCGCCCGGGCGCAGATCGAAGGACACTTCCGTGAGGGCTTGCAGGCCCCCGAAGTGGACGCTGACATCGGAGAGACACAGGTGCGCCATGAACCAGGGTTCATACAAAAAAACAGAGAAAAAACAAAGGGGAAATTGCCGGCGGCATGGGCGTCGCCGGGGCCTAGGCCGGCGGTGGGAAGGCCGGGGACGGGGCGTGGAACTTGGTGAATTTGTTACCATTCGGGAACGGGTGCCGCGGCCTGGCGTCCGAGGCAGCCGCCGGCCGGGGTGGGCGAAATGTTCGACGGGTATTCCCGAAAATGAAAAAACAGTCTTCGTTTTGGCCCGCGCTTGACCGAATCGGGGCGGGCCGCCAGGGCGGCGGCCCGCCTTTCGGCCGGGGGTCGGGGACAGCCCGCGTTTGTTGCCGGCCGCGGCTGTCCGGCGGGCATGCCGGTTGCAGGGACCGCACGGGAGGTGTGGCCCATGCGGGCGATCATACGCTGCATTCTCTTGGCCGGACTCGGCCTGGCCCTTGGCGGCTGCGCCCTGACCGGCGGCTGGCGGGAACCCGACCTGCCGCCTCCGGGCAAGGGCACGGTGGTGGAGACGGCCCGGGCGCTGATCGGCGTGCCCTACCACACGGCCGGCGAGTCGCCGCGCACGGGCTTCGACTGCTCGGGCTTCGTGCAGTGGGTCTACGCCCGCCACGGCATACGCCTGCCCCGGCGCACCGACGACCAGGTGCGGTCGGGCCGGCCCGTGGCCAAGGCCGACCTGCGCCCCGGCGACCTGGTCTTTTTCATGCCCTCGCCCAAATCCGGCGACCTGCACGTGGGCATTTTCGACGGCCGGGGCGGCTTCATCCACAGCCCGTCCCCCGGCGGCCGGGTGCGGGAGGAGAGCCTTTTCGCCCCCTACTGGCGGGCCTCCTACTACGGGGCCAACCGGGTCCTGTCGCCCTGAGCCTTCCGGCAGGTCGCTTTTGACAGCGGCGCCCTTTTTTTTAACAATGCAAAAAACTGAAACGGCCTGGCCGCGACTGCCGCGTCGCGAGGCGGGCGCGACATTGCACGCCCGTGCGAGGCGAAGTAGTGGACATGCCCATGCGCGCGACCTCCCTGCGGGTCAAAATCAATATCGCCATTTTGGTGGCCTTTTTGGCCGCGGCTGTGGCCTTTGGCGCCATCCTGTCCTTTTACATGGACAGCCGCCAGGCCGCCGCCCAGAACCGGACCCGCGCCCTGCTCGGCGCCCTGGCCGCCCACCGGCTCGATACCCTGGGGCCGCTGCTGGACAGGCCCCAGGAACAGGCCCGGGTCCAGGACACCCTCCACCGCCTGGTCCGGGTGGACGGCGTGACCGAGGCCAGCCTGTTCGGGGCCGACGGCCGGCTCCTGGCCCAGGCCGGCCCTGGCCGGGCCGCGCCCCTGGCCGGCGAGGACAGCCAGCCGGGGATGCCCGAACGGCGGGTGTTCACCGTGTCCGCCGGGGAGGACGGCAAGCTTTCCGCCTCCCTGGTCGAACCCGTCTCCGATGACGGCGGCATCCGCGGCTATCTGCGGCTGCGCTACTCCCTGCGGGACATAAGCGCTCTCAACCAGCAGATATGGCTGGTTTTCGGCCTGGCCGTGGCCGGGGCCTACCTGCTGCTGGCGGCCTCGCTCAACGTCATGCTCCACCGCTTCGTGCTTTCCCCGGTGGAAACCCTGCGCCAGGGGCTTGCGGCCGTGGAGGCGGGCCGGCTCGGCCATGCCCTGCCGGTCACCTCCCGTGACGCCCTGGGCCGCCTGGCCATGGCCTTCAACGCCATGTCGGCCAGGCTCAAGGAGACGAGCGACGACCTGGCCCGCAGCCGGGCCGAGATCGAGGACAACGGGCGGCTGCTCGCCCGCCGGGTGGAGGAGCGCACCGAGGAACTGGCCCGGGCCAACGAGCGCCTCACGGCCGAGGTCGAGGCCCGCCGGGCGGCCGAGGCCCGCCTGGAACATTCCCTGGCCCTGTACCGGGCCATCCTCGAATCCAAGACCGAGGGCGTGTTGTGCCTAACCAGCGCCCAGCCCAGGGATATCTTGGCCGTCAACAACCGGTTTCTCGAGCTGTGGGAGCTGCCCGGGGACTGGATCCGCGAGGAGCGGGAGCGGCGGCTGGACATGGTGCTGGCCAAGGTGACCGATGCCGTGGCCGTCCGGGCGGCCTACGACGCGCTCATGGACGATCCGTGGCGCCAGGACGTGGCCGTGCTGGCGCTGCGCGACGGCCGGTTCCTGGAGCGCCGCAGCGCCCCCATCGTCGAGGCCGGGGCGGCCATCGGCCGGGCCTTTTCCTACGTGGACGTCACCGAGGAGCGCAGACGCCAGGCCTGTGCCGAGCGCGACCGGGACCGGGCCGAGGACGCAAGCAAGGCCAAGGGCGCCTTCCTGGCCGTCATGAGCCACGAGATCCGCACACCGCTTAACGTGGTCCTCGGGCTGACCGAGGAACTGCTGGCCGGGCCGGCCTCGCCCCGGCAGCGCGACCATTTGCGCACGATCCAGGAATCCGCCGCCCACCTGCTGGGCCTGCTCAACGACGTGCTCGATTTTTCCAAGATCGAGGCCGGCAAGCTCATCCTCGAACGCGGCGACGTGGACTTGCGCCGCCTGCTCGACGGCGTGGCTGCGGTCTTCGCTCACCAGGCCCAGGGCAAGGGCCTGGCCTTCGCCGCCACGGTCGACCCGGCCGTGCCGCAACATCTGCGCGGGGACGCCGGCCGACTGCGCCAGGTGCTGGTCAACCTGGTGGCCAATGCCGTCAAGTTCACCGAGGTCGGGGGCGTGCGCGTCTCCGTCGGCCTGGCCGAGCCGCTGGCCGGCCCGGACGGCGAGGCGGAACTGGCCATCCGGGTCAGCGATACCGGCATCGGCATGGACGAGGAGCGCCAGGCCCGGCTTTTCGAGGTCTTCGAGCAGGGGCCGGGGCATGTCGCCCGGCGCTATGGCGGCACGGGGCTGGGGCTGGCCATCGTCAAGGGCATCGTCGCCCGCATGGGCGGGCACATCGCGGTGCAAAGCCGCCCGGGCGAGGGCAGCGTGTTCACGGTCCTGCTGCGCCTGCCCCAGGCGGCCGGCGGGGAGCCCGACGTGTCGGCCGCCTCGGCCGAAGCCCCTTCGCGCCGCCTGCGCATCCTGCTCGTGGAGGACAACGCCCTCAATGCCGCCGTGACCCGGTTGCACATGGAGCGCATGGGCCACGAACTGACCGTGGCCGGCTCGGCCCGGGAAGCCTACGACATCCTGTCCCGGGAACGCTTCGACGCAGTGCTCATGGACATCGAGATGCCCGAGATCGACGGGCTGACCGCCACCCGGGTCATCCGGGCCGGGGGGGAGGCCGAAAGCCCCGTCCTGGACCGTCACGTGCCCATCATCGCGGTCACGGCCCACGCCTTGGAGGACCTGCGCCAGGAATGCCTGGAGGCCGGCATGACCGGGTTTGTGGCCAAGCCGGTCAACTTCGCCACGCTGCGACGGATTCTGGAGCAGACCGGCGGGCGGCCCGAACCCGAGGCCGGCCCGGACGGGGCGGCGCGGCCGGCGCCGGCCGCGGATGCCAGCCTGTTCGACCCGGAGGCGGCCAGGCAGGCCATGGGCATCAGCCGGGAACAGTACCTGGAACTGGCCCGGGTGAGCTTTGCCGAGGCGGGCCGTCGCCTGACCGAGGCCGAGACGGCCATGGACGCCGGGGATACGCCAAGGGCCGCCATCGCCGCCCACACGGTCAAGGGGGCGGCGGCGACGCTCGGCGCTTATTCCTGTCGGGACCTGGCCGGCGAACTGGACAAGGCCCTGCGCGCGGGCGACCTGGCGGCGGCCGGCCGGACCCGGGCGGCCCTGCGGGCCCAATGGGAGAAGGTCGCGGCGGTCTTTGGCCAATGGTACCCGCCCCAAACGACCGAGAGCCGTATTCCCTGAGAATGGCCTGATTTTTCAAGCTAAAGAGGGATGCTGCGGGGGCGTCTTCGAAAACGCCGCCCGTGGCTTCGCGGACGCCGCCCTAGCCTCCGGTCAGCCAGCGCCCGGCGGCGACCAGGGCCATGCCCAGGGCCACGGGGCCGAAAAAGCCCCGGCTGCGCAGGGCCAGGCCAAAAGCGGCCAGCCCGGCCCACAACACGAGGTTGCCCGGGCCCAGGGACCACGCCCCGTCGGGGCAAAACAAAGCCGGCGCCACCAGGGCGGCCAGCACCGCCGCCGGCACGTGGGCCAGAAAACGCCTGGCCCCCTCGGGCAGGCTGCGGCCGGCCAGAAACAGCAGCGGCCCCGAACGCGTGGCGTAGGTGACCGCGGCCATGGCGCAGATGGTCAGAAACGTTTCCGGGCCGTCCATGTTTCCACTCCCATGCCGCAGGCGGCGCCGCCAAGCCCGGCGGCCAGGGTGCCCAGGCCCGAGGCCCCGGCACTTTTGGCCAGCAGCGAAAAGGCCGCCCCGGCCACGGCCGCCGCGACCTGGGACCGGGACTTGAGTTGGCCGGCCAGAAGGGCCAGAAACATCCCCGGCAGGGCGAAATCCAGGGCCAGGGTCCGGCCGTCGCCCAGGGCGTCGCCGGCCAGGATCCCCAGGGCCGTGCCCGCCAGCCACGAGGCCTGGGCCAGGACGTTGATGGACAGGGTCAGGGCCTTGTCGCGGTCGCCCTTGCCGAAGCGGGCGGCGTGCAGGGCGAAGGACTCGTCGGTCAGCTCGGCGGCGAAGGCGGCCAGCTCCCCCTTGCGCCAGCCGGAAAGAAACGGGGCCATGGCCGCCGAGAACAGCACATGGCGCAGGTTGACGACAAAGGTCGTGGCCACGATGGACACGGCCGAGGCCTCGGCCGCGAAAAAGCCCACGGCCACGAGCTGGGCCGAGCCGGCGTAGACCAGCAGCGACATGGCCAGGACGTTGAGCGCGCCGAGTCCGGCCTTGCCGGCCAGTACGCCGTAGGCCATGCCCACGGGGACATAGCCCATGGCGATGGGCGCCACCCGGGCCAGGGCCTCGCGCCAGACGGCGCGCCCGGCCGCAACCATCACCGGAGCGGATGACATAGCCGCCTCGCAACCATGAACAGAACACTCCTCATGAAAATTGTCGTCATCCTCGGCCTGGCCTTGGGCCTGGCCTACTGCGGCTACCTGGCCATGCTCTACCTGGGCCAGGACTCCATGGTCTTCCCGGGGCGGGCCGTGGACCCGGCCCGGCAGGCGGAGATCCGCCGCTACTACCCGCACCTGGAGGATTTCACCGTCACCGCCGCCGACGGCGTGACGCTTCGGGGCTACTACCTGCCCCGAACCCTGGACGGCAAGCCCGCGCCGGCGGTGCTGTACTTTTGCGGCAACGCCGAGGAACAGACCGGGTTTTTCCTGTGGTCGCCCAACGAACTGCGGCCCTACGGCGTGGCCGGCCTGGATTACCGGGGCTACGGCCAGTCCGGGGGCAAGGCCTCGGAAGCGGCGCTGCGGGCCGACGCCCTGGCCGCCTACGACGCCCTGGCCGCGAAACTCGGCCCCGGCGGGCGCATCCTGGTCATGGGCCGCAGCCTCGGCACGGCCCTGGCCGCCTACGTCGCGGCCCGGCGCCCCGTGGCCGGCATCATCCTGGTGACCCCCTTCGAATCCCTGGCCGGGGTGGGCCAGGACAGCCACCCGTTCGTGCCGGTGCGCCTGCTGCTCAAAGCCCCCTTCGACGTGGTGCCGGACGCGGGCCGGGTCACGGCGCCGGCGCTGTTCCTCGTCGCCGGGGCCGACACCTACGTGCCGCCCCGCCACGCCGAGCGCCTGGCCGCGGCCTGGACCGGCCCCAAGGAGGTGCGGGTCATCGACGGCACCGGCCACAACAACATCGTGGACGCGCCGGAATACTGGAACTATGTCAAGGAGTTCGTCAAGGCCCGCTTGGCGGGGCCATAGCCGGGTCGCCGTCGTCGCCGGCGGTTTCGGCCGCCTCGGGTTTCGTGGCCGCCTCGGGTTCCTCGGGCTCCTTGAGTGCCTCGGGCACCTCGGATTCCTCGGGGACACCGGCCAGGGCCGGGCCATGGTCCACCACGCCCGGCCCCGGGCGCACCCGGTCGAGGATGGCCGCGGCCAGGGCGTCCAGGCCTTCCCGGGTGCGGGCCGACAGGGGGATGGCCTCGGGGAAGGCGTTGCGCAGGGGGCCGCGTTCCGTCTCGGGCACGGCGTCCCACTTGTTGAGCACGAACAGCCGGGGGATGTCGCCCAGGCCCATCTCGCGCAAAATGTCGGCCACGGCCGCCGCCTGGCCCTCGACCTCGGGGTGGGAGGCGTCGGCCACGGCCACCAGCAGGTCGGCCGCCTCCAGCTCCTCCAGGGTGGCCCGGAAGGCCTCCTTGAGTTCCTTGGGCAGTTCGCGGATGAACCCCACGGTGTCCGTGAGGATGATCTCCCGGTCGCTGGGGAAGCGCAGCCGGCGGCTGGTCGGGTCCAGGGTGGCGAACAGCCGGTTCTCGGCCAGCACGGCGCTGCCGGTCAGGGTGTTTAACAGCGTGGATTTGCCGGCGTTGGTGTAGCCGACCAGCGACACCACCGGCAGCCCGGCCCGGGCCCGGCCGGCCCGGGCGGCGGCCCGGCGCTTGCGCAGTTCCTTGAGCTCGTCCTTGATGCGGCCGATGCGTTCGCGGATGCGCCGGCGGTCCACCTCGAGCTTGGTTTCGCCCGGCCCCCGGCCGCCGATGCCGCCCATAAGGCGCGACATGGCCCGGTCCTGGCGCACCAGGCGCGGCTGGAGGTATTTGAGCTGCGCCATCTCCACCTGCAGCTTGCCGCCGCGCGAAGCGGCGTGCTGGGCGAAGATGTCGAGGATGAGCTGGGTGCGGTCGATGACCCGCAACTGGGTGACCTCGGTCAGGTTGCGGATCTGCGACGGCGAGAGCTCGCCGTCGAAAACCAGCAGCGAAGCCCCGGCCCGCAACGCCGCCACCTCGATTTCGGCCAGCTTGCCCTTGCCCAGGATGAATTTCGCATTGACCGTGGCCACCCGCTGGACCACGGATGCGGCCACGTCCAGGCCGGCCGTGTCGGCCAGGGCGGCCAGCTCGGCCAGGGCGGCCTCCTGCACGGCCCGGGGCGCGCTGGAAACGCTCACCAGCACGGCCTTTTCCCGGCCGGATGCGGCCGTGCCCGGCGCGGCCAGCGTCCCGCCCTCCCGGGCCAGCTCGGCTTCCAGGGCCTCGGCCAGGGCGGTGAAGTCCTCCTCCACCCTGTCGAAGGGCCGGGGCGGCAGGAGGTCGTAGGGCGCGTCGCCGGCCCCCGGCGGCAGCAGCACGGCGGCATGGAGCGTCACGGGCTGGGCCTGGTTGTCCACGGTCAGGGCGGCCACGCTGTCCAGGCGCAAAAACAGCATGTCCGTCAGGTCTTCCTCGGTCAGCCCCTCGGCCGTCAGGTGGGTGTGCAGCAGGCGCAGGCCCCGAAGCCGCCCGGTGCCCAGGCGGGCGCGCTCCAGCTCGGGGATGAGGATGCCCTTGGGCGTGCCGACCAGGATCAGGGACGGCCGGCCCTTGCGGTCGATGAGCAGCCCGACCTGGCGGCCGATGCCGTAGGCGATGGCGGCCAGTTCGCGGGCCTGGTCCGGGGTCATGGCCCCCTTGGGCGGGTAGCGCCGGGTGCCCAGGCGCTCCAGGGCCTTTACTTGGCTGGGCTTGAGCCCGACGGTGTTGCCTTGAACCTTGGCGGAAATGGTTTTTCTCCCTGGGGCTGGCGGCGGCTCAGACGATGGTGGCGTTGCCGTCGCGCAGCTTGCCGATCAGGAAGCCGATGGCGATGCCGAGGATGCAGCTGCCGATACAGCTGACACCGAAGATGGCCACCAGGTCGTTGACGTTGCCGATGATCTTGCGGCCGAACAGAATGTGGTAGAAGCCGTAGCAGATCCAGATGACCATGCCGGCGTGGAAGCCGAAGAACAGGCCGTCCATCATCCGGTCGTGGATCTCCACCGACTCGATGTACTTGTAGCAGATGATCTGGGTGATCACGCCAAAGAGCGTAATCGAGCCGAACGACGCCAGCAGCTGGATGAAAATGACCACCACCGTGGCGTGCCAGGGATCGCCCTTGCGCAGGGAGACGATGACTCCGGGCAGCAGGCTCGTGAACCAAATGCCGAGGACCAGGAGTTCCTGGTAGCGTTTTTTAAGCAGATCCAACATGTTTTCCGTCACGTGTCCCATGTTCGCCCCGGGCCGGCCAGGCAGGGCGCGCCAAGAAAAATCATGGCCGGCCGCGTTGTCAAGCGCCCCGGAAAACGTCATACTGGCAGGCAGGCTTGATTGCAACGCGTTTCCCCAACCACGGCGCGCCGTTTTCCCGGCCGCGAAGCGATCCGGAAGAGGCATGGAACACACCGTCATGGGGAGCCAGGCCGGCCCACCCCGCATCCTCATCGTCGACGACGAGGCGATCAACGTCGAGACGCTGGCCTGGATGCTCAAGGAGGCCGGGTTCGAGCCCCTCAAGGCCCAGTCCGGGCCGGGGGGGCGGGAACTCGCCGCCCGGGAGCAGCCCGACCTCATCATCCTCGACATCATGATGCCCGGGGAAACGGGCTTCGACACCTGCGCCAAGCTCACCCGCGACCCGGCCACGGCGGACATCCCCATCATCTTCATTTCCGGCCTCGACGACGTGGACAACAAGGTCAAGGGCCTGCGCATGGGGGCCGTGGACTACGTGACCAAGCCCTTCGCCCGGGAGGAGGTCATCGCCCGGGTCAAGATCCACATCCGCCTGCGCCGGGGCATGCGGGCGCTTTTGGACGAGCAGGCCGCCAAGCTGGCCCAGATCCGCGACGCCCAGCAGTCCATCCTCGTCGCGCCCGAGGACCTGCCCGAGGCCCGCTTCGCCGTGCGCTACCTGCCGGTGCTCGAGGCCGGCGGCGATTTCTACGACGTCTTCCCCTGGTCCGACACGGTCATGGGCTATCTGGTGGCCGACATCTCGGGCCACGACCTGGGGGCGTCCTTCGTGACCTCGTCGCTCAAGGCGCTGTTGCGCCAGAACATCGGCCCGCTTTTCACGCCGGTGGAGACGCTCAAAAACATCAACCGCGTGCTGGGCTCGTTGCTGCGCGACGGCAAGCACCTGACCGCGATCCTGGCCTGCGTCAATCGCCGGCGCGGCCGCCTGACCCTGGTCAGTGGCGGCCATCCGCCCCCGGTCCTGGTCTCCGCGGCCGGCGAGGCCTCGGTGCTGGCCACGGAGGGCGATGTGCTCGGGGTGTTTCCGGTGGTGCAGTTCGGCAGCCTGGAGTTCCCCGTTTCCCCGGGTGACCGCCTGTTCCTGTACACGGACGGCCTCATCGAGCGGTTCGGGCCCCGGGCCGTGGGCCGCGAGAAGGGCTTGACGGCCCTGGTCGGCCATTGCCGGCGGGCGGCGGGGCTGCCTTTGGCGGCGGCTGTCACGGCCGTGGCCGAGGCCATGGCCGCCGACGGCGAGGCCCCTCAGGACGACATGGTACTCATGGGCATCGAGGTGTGACGGCCATGTTCGAAATCCAGTCGTTTCCCGGCGGCCTGGGCCTGCGTTTCTCGGCGACCTTGGCGTTGCTCGACCGGGCCGTGGCCGAAGCCGTGGGCTTCATCCAGGCCCAAAACGCCAGTGGCAGCCTCTTCGACGTGAAACTGCTCCTGCGGGAGGCGCTTTTAAACGCCGTGCTCCACGGCAACCGCGGCGACCCCCTGCTCGAGGTCGGCCTCGAGGTCCGCACGGCCGCAGGCCGGGTGACCATGATCGTCACCGACCAGGGGCCGGGTTTCGATTGGCGCTCGGGGCTGTCCAACCTCGCCCCGCCCGAGGCCACCAGCGGCCGGGGCCTGACCATCCTGACCCTTTACGCCGACGACGTGCGCTACAACGCCGCCGGCAACCAGGTGACCCTGACCAAGGCCGTGGCCGGATTGCGCGGCCCGGCCAGCCCTGCCGGCGACGCCGTCGCCGCTACACGGAGCACGCCCATGCACGACATTCGCACCGAGGACGGACAGACCGTCCTGTGCCCGGCCGGAGACATCGTGGCCTCGATTGCCGACGAACTCCGGGGACGCATCAAGGAAATCCTCCAGGCCGCGGACGGGCCGCTGGTCATCGACCTGTCCCGGGTGGAGCTCATCGACTCCGTGGGCATCGGCCTTTTGATCGCCGTGCACAACACCCTGGGCAAAAAAGGCGGCCGGCTGGCCCTGCGCCACGTCAACGCCGACCTGGCGGCGCTACTACGCACCATGCGCCTGGACAAGCACTTCCAGGTCCAGACCGCCTAGGAGGCCGGGGCGGTGCAAGCCCTGTCGGCGTTTTTCACCCCTGCCGCGGCCGGCCCGAACCCGGGGCGCCGTGGCCTGGAAACCGGCCCCCCAACGGGGATGGCCGGTGGGAGTCGCAGCCCATGGATATGATGGACGACGAAATCATGACCATGTTCGTGGAGGATACCCGCGAGCATCTGGCCAACATCGAATCGGCGCTCATGGACATGGAGCGCGACGGCGCGGACATCGACGAGGAACTCGTCAACAAGGTCTTCCGGGCCGCCCATTCCATCAAGGGCGGGGCCGGCTTCCTCAACCTCGGCAATGTCCGCGACCTGGCCCACAAGCTCGAAAACCTGCTGCACATGGTGCGTGGCCGGGAGGTCGTGCCCGACACCCGGGTCATCAACCAGCTGCTGGCCGGCTTCGACCGCCTGCTCTCCCTGGTGGAGATGGGCGCGGCCAGCGACGGCGAGGACATCGCCGGCATGCTCGCCGACCTGTCGGGGCTCACGGCCGAACACCTCGCCCCGGAACAGCGGGCCATGGCCGCCGCCGCCTTTCCCGTCGCCCTGCCCGGCGGCGAGGTCATCTTCACCGAGGACGCGCTCAGCGTGCGCCAGGGGGTTGCCGGCGGCAAGAACCTCTACCTTGTGGAATACGACCTCATCCACGACGTCCAGGCCAGGGGCAAGACGCCGCTGGATGTCATCACCACCATGGAATCGAGCGGGCTCATCCTCGATTGCCGCATGGAACTGGCGGCCGTGGGCGACCTCGACGCCCCGCCCGTCAACCGCATCCCCTTTTACGTGCTTTTTGCCTCCATCGTGGAGCCCGACATCGTGGGCTACCTCTTCGCCCTGGACCCGGGGCGCATTCACCCCGTGGACCTGTCCGGTCTCGAGGCCCCGGCCGCGGACACGGCCGCGGCCGTCCCGGACCAGGCCGCCGCCGCGCCCGCCACGGCCGCCACGTCGGTCGAGGCCTTTGGGGCGTATCAGCTGTGCCGGCAGGGCGGGTCGGCCAGCCTGCGCCTGGCCGATCCGGCCGGCGCGGCCGGCCCGGACGCCGCCGGCGCCCGCGAGGCGCTGCTGGCCGGCCTGGGCCACGGCGCGGCCGTGGCCCTGGACCTCGGCCGGGCGGCCCCGGCCGATCTGGCCCTGGCCCAGGTGCTGGTCTCGGCCGGCCGGACGTACGCCGCCCGCGGGCTGGGGCTGGCCCACAAGGACGGGCCGCCGTCGGCCCTGACCGAAATCGCCGCCCGGGCGGGACTGACCCCCGAGTCCCTGGCCGCCGTCGGCTTGGCGCCGGAACTTTTTTTCGCGCCCTAGGCGGGAGGTTTGTCGATGGTTGTCAACGATGAGATGCGCGCCCTTTTCCGGGAAGAGGTCATGGAAAACCTCGCCGAACTGGACGGCGCCCTGCTGGAGCTCGAGCGCAACCCCCTGGACACGGACGTGGTCGACCGGATCTTCCGGGCCGTGCACACGCTCAAGGGCGCTTGCGACATGTTCGGGCTCACGGCGGTGGTGCGCCTGGCCCACGACCTGGAATCGCTGTTCGACCAGGTGCGCACGGGCTGGCGGCGCGTGGGCAAGGACCTGCTCGACGCGGCCTTTGCCGCCAAGGACCGGTTCGCGGTGATGCTGGCCGACGGCGGCGAGGGCGCCCTCGAGGACCCCGCCCTGCGGGAGCGTCTCCAGGCCCTGCTGCGCAATGCCGACCTTCCGGCCGTGGCCGCCCCGGCCGAGGCCCCCCAGGCCGCCCCGGCCCCGGCCGAAACCCGGTCCTGGCGCATCCTCCTGGCCCCGTCCGATCCCGGCCATCTGGCCAAGGCCGACCCCTTGGCCCTTTGGGACGAACTGCGGGCCATGGGCGAGCTGGCCGTGCGCTGCGACCTCGCGGACGTGCCGGACCTGGCCGAACTGGTTCCCCAGGATTGCCGGCTGCGCTTCGAGGCGGTGCTGACCGCCGACACCGAGGCCGTGCCCGATGCCAACGCCCTGCGCGACGTCTTTTTCTTTTTGGAAAATCCGGGCGACGTGGTCATCGAGCCCTGGGAGGGCTCCCTTGGGCAACCGGCGGCACCGGCCGCCCCGGCGGTCGCCCCCGCCGCTGCGGCCTCGGTCGCCCCGCCCCCGCCGCCCCCCCCGGGTGCCCCGCCGGCGCCGCCCGTTCCCCGGGCCGCCGCCCCGGCCCCGGTTCCGTCCGCCGCCCCGGCGGCCCCGGCCGAGGGGCCGGGCGAAGCCAGGAAACCCCCGGCCGCCAAGAAGGAAGCCATGCAGAGCCTGCGCGTGGACGCGGGCAAGCTCGACGA
This sequence comes from Solidesulfovibrio sp. DCME, assembly GCF_049995385.1. Taxonomy (NCBI): domain Bacteria; kingdom Pseudomonadati; phylum Thermodesulfobacteriota; class Desulfovibrionia; order Desulfovibrionales; family Desulfovibrionaceae; genus Solidesulfovibrio; species Solidesulfovibrio sp. DCME. The sequence goes on along the minus strand of NZ_CP188261.1, from coordinate 5,266,478 downwards.
CCTGGTCAACCTCGTCGGCGAGCTGGTCATCGCCCAGGCCCGGCTCACCCAGCTGGCCTCGGGCCTGGCCCATCCGGCCCTGACCAGCGTGGCCGAGGAGATCGAACGGCTGTCCAACGAACTGCGCGACAATACGCTCGGCATCCGCATGCTGCCCATCGGCACGACCTTCAGCCGCTTCCGCCGGCTGGTGCGCGACCTGTCCTCGGAGATGCAGAAGTCCATTGAACTCGTGACCGAGGGCGGCGAGACCGAGCTCGACAAGACCGTCATCGAGCAGCTCAACGACCCGCTCGTGCATTTGCTGCGCAACAGCATCGACCACGGCATCGAGCCGCCGGCCGAGCGCCTGGCCGCCGGCAAGCCCGAGGCCGGCACCATCGTCCTGTCGGCCGAGCACGCCGGCGGCGAGGTGGTGCTGTCCATCATCGACGACGGCCGGGGCATGAACCCGGAACGCATCCGGGCCAAGGCCGAGGAAAAGGGGCTGATCCCCGCGGATGCGCGCCTCACCGAAAGCGAGATCTACAACCTGGTCTTTTTGCCCGGCTTTTCCACAGCCGAAAAAATCACCAACGTCTCGGGCCGGGGTGTGGGCATGGACGTGGTCAAGCGCAGCATGGACGCGCTGCGCGGCAAGATCGACATCCAAAGCGCCCCGGGCAGGGGCTCGCGCATCACCATCAAGCTGCCGCTGACGCTGGCCATCATCGACGGCCTGCAGATCAAGGCCGGCGAGGACCAGTACATCATTCCCCTGTCCCTGGTGGAGGAGTGCGTGGAACTGCCGCGCGAGGGCGAACAGGCCTCGGGCCGGGGCCGCACCATCCATCTGCGCGGGGAAATCGTGCCCTACATCCGGCTGCGCGAGGCCTTCGACCTGGCCGGCGACCCCCCGGCCATCGAACAGGTGGTGGTCACGCGCTTCGAGGGCGAACGGGCGGGCATCGCCGTGGATCAGGTCATGGGCCAGCAGCAGACCGTCATCAAGAGCCTGGGCAGCTACATCGGCTCGGTGGCCGGCATTTCCGGCGCCACCATCAACGGCGACGGCACCATGTCGCTCATTCTCGACGTGCCCACCCTGGTGGCCGCCGTCCGGCGGGCGGCGGCCTGACCGGCGGGAAAGGCCGCAGCAACCGGGCGCGGCGGCGGCCCGCATTGACCCGGTGTGGCCGGCCGGGTATTATGGAACACTCTTTTTGACGGGATGCGCCCATGACCAAAGATCCGAACGCCATTTTCTCCGATTTCGTCGCCCGCAAAAAACTCAAGATGACGCCGCAACGGCGCCGTATCCTTGAGGTGTTCCTGGCCGAGGAAGGGCATGTCACCTCCGAGGAGCTCTACCAGAAGGTCAAGCAGGAGTGCGACAGCATCGGCCAGGCCACGGTCTACCGCACCCTCAAGCTCCTGGCCGATTCCGGCCTGGCCAAGGCCGTGGAATTCGGCGACGGGGCCATGCGCTACGAAATCCTCTACGGCCAAAGCCACCACGATCACCTCATTTGCGAGGTCTGCGGGGTCAACGTCGAAGTGGTGGACCCGTCCATCGAGCGCCTCCAGGAAGAGGTGGCCCGCCGCCACGGCTTCCGCCTGACCGCCCACAAGCTCTACCTCTACGGCATCTGCCCGGACTGCCAGAAAAAGGCCGCCGGCCGCCTCTAGCGTCGCGCCCCGTAAAAAATACCGGTGTATTTTTTATGAAAGAAAATCCTTCCCGGGCATTGTCCGTGGACACGCACCACTCCCCTGCGACAACGCGCCACTAGGGCGGGCCGGGTATGGACCGCCTGCTTCTCCTGCCCTCGGCCAAGGCGCTCGACCGGCCCGTGGTGGCCGCCATCGTGGCCAACCGCCACAGTATCGCCCTGAGCCTGATCATTGTCGCGCACCTGCTCCTGGCCGGCCTGTCCCAGAGCCGGGCAACGCTTTTCATCCCCATGCTCCTGCTGGTCATGTATCTGGCCGGGTTTCTTCTTTTAAGCCAGCGCAACGTCTTTTCCCTGAGCATCCTCGGGGTGGGCGTGCTCGCCCTGGGCGCGACCGTGGGCAGCGTCTACAGCGAGACCAAGCCCGTGGTCGTTTTGGCCTTGTGCCTGCACAGCCTGTTCGATTTCCTGCTCATCCTCTTCATGCTGATCTGGCTGTTTCGCCAGCGCCGGATGCCGTTCGACAACATCATGGCCGGCGTCATCGTGCTGCTGTTCATGGCCGGCCTGTGGGCCCAACTTTTCGCCCTGGTCAACATCGCCACGCCGGGGGCGATGCGCGGCCCGGACGGGCCGCTGGGGTCGCACCCCTCCATCACGCTGTATTACTTCAGCGTCGTCACCCTCAGCACGGCCGGCTTCGGGGACGTGGTGCCGGTGTCGGACGTGGCCCGGCTGCTGGCCGCCTACGAGGCCATGGTCGGCCAGGTCTACCTGGCCGTGTTCATCGCCCTGCTCATGGGGCGCCATTTCGCCGCCCACGTCACCACCGCGCTCGGGCCGCCGCCCGGCCCCGGCACATCCCCCGGCGTCGGCTCGCCACCGAGCCCCGGCGCGCCACCCGCCCCGGGAACGCCTCACCCCTCGGGCACGCCACCCGGCCCCGGTTTGCCACCGAGCCCCGGCACGGCTCACTCCCCGGGCACGCCACCCGGCCCCGGTTTGCCACCTGGCCCCGGCTCGCCTCAGCCCTCGGAAACGCCCCAGGCTGTCCCGTCCGCTTCCCCCGGGCCGGCCATGGGCGGGCCGGCCGTGAAATCGGGTCCCTGAGGGGCGCGCCCCTTGGAGGCCGGCCGCTTCCCTGATACGGGAGAGCCGGCCACGCCGGTCATTTGTCGGCCAGGCCCAGGCACAGCCGCGACACCTGCACGGCCAGGCGGTCCTGGTCGCCGGGGGCGAAGGTCTCCTGCGGCGTGTGGTGGTTGTAGCGCGAAAAGGTCAGCGTGACCCGGCTCAAACCGGCCGGCGCGTCGAAATCGAAGGCGAAGTCCTGCCAGTCGGCCAGGCGGCGCGAGGCGGCGAGGGCCGCGACCTGGGCCAGCTCGTGCCCGTTGACCGAAACGGTGATCTCCTGGCCGGCCAGGGGATTGGAGACGCGAAAGGCCAGGCGCAGCCGGGCCGGGCCGGGCAGGCGCACGTCCATGCTGGCCGCCGGCCCCGTCAGCCAGCGGAAATCGATGCCGCCGGCCCGCTCCACCGCCCGCAGCCCCGTGGCGGGCACGGCCGGGGGATCGAGGGCCATCAGGTCCGCGGGCAGGGCGGTTTCGCCCGGGGCGGCCGGCTTGGAGCACGACAGGGATAGTACGACACAGATGAGTAGCAACAGTCGCATCGGCTTCACGCAGCATGTTCCTTTGTTGGTGGTGCTTGGCATCGGGGCGTGGCTGCGCCTGTACCGCCTGGATGCGCCGTCCATGTGGTGGGACGAGGCGCTGGTGCCGCTGATCGCCCGGTTTCCGGTCGGCTCCATCCTCGAGTGGCTGCGCACCATCGAGGTGCACCCGCCGCTTTTTTACCTGCTCATCAAGCCCGCCGCGGCCGTGAGCCAAACGGATTTCGCCTTGCGGCTGCTGTCCGCCCTGCCGGGCATCGCTTGCCTGTATTTCCTCTACCGCCTGGGCGAGGCGTTGTTCGACCCCCTGACCGGGCTTTGCGCGGCCGGGTTGCTGGCGGTCAACCCCTACGCCATCTGGCTGTCGCGCATCGTGCGGCCCTACAGCCTGTACCTGCTGCTCTACCTCGTCCTGTTGTGGGGCCTTGTCCGCTTTCGCGCCACCAGGTCCGCCCGGTACGCGCTGGCCGTTTTCGCGGCCACGCTGCTGTTGTACGGGACGCATTACATGATGGTCGTCCTGGCCCCGGCCGTCGGGCTGGCCGTGCTTATCCTGTCCTGGCCCGCCCTGCGGCCGTTCCTGCTGCTGGCCGCGGCGGATACGCTGTGTTTTTTGAGCATCCTGCCGTTTTTCGCCCTGACGTTCCGGTTGCCCCATTGGGTCGGCGCGGCGCCCCTTGGCGAAATCCTGGCCAACGCCGGCGGGAGCCTCCTCAAGCTGGCCTGGTTTTTCCCCGGCCCCCTGGCCCTGGCGACCCTGGCCTTGTGCGGCCTGGGTTTCGTTGTCGCCGCCCGGGGCCGGGGCCGGCTCGTCCTGGCCGGGCTGACCCTGTGCCTCGTCCCCGTGGCCATCGTCCTGGCCGGGCGGCTGGGCTGGACCGGGGAACCGCGCTATTTCCTCAATTTTTTCCCGGTCCTGCTGCTTGGGGCCGGTTGCGGCCTGGCCTGGCTGCTGGGGCGGCTGGGGCCGGTTGGCGCGCGGGCGGCCTGCCTGGGCCTGACCGTGGCGCTCTCGGCGGTCATTGTCAACAATGCCAAGGAGTTCTACGAGGAGCGTTCGCTGCTTGGCATGACCTGGATTCGCTACAAGACCGCGGCCGCGGCCATCCCGGACCTCATCAAGCCCGGTGAGGCCGTCATGGCCTCGGAAGACGGGCTTTTTAACGCCCTCGACTGGCATGTCGCCCGGCGGGGCCGGGGCAATCCCCTGCGGGCGACGGACGTGCGCCCCACCGACAGCGAGGTCATGACCAATTTCCTCTGGTTCGGCCCCATGGGCCACCTGGCCCAAACCAAGGAGGACCTGGCCAGGCGATTCCCCGGTCTGGTCGAGGTGGGCACGGTGGGGGGGCTCTCCTTCCTCAAGGCCGTGGTGCAGCGCACCCCGGTGCAGGTGGCCACGGCCGTGCCCTGGGAACGGACCTTTGCCGGGGCGGCCGATTTCCTCGGTGCCAGTTACGCGTTAACCGGCCTGGTGGTGAACCCCTACTGGGGCGAATCGGTCCAGGCCGCCCGGAACGACCGCCAGGGGAGCATCGAATTTTGCGTCGCCAACCGCTCCGGCCAGCCGCGCCCCCGCGTTTCCCTGGCCTGCCGCTACGGCAATGTCGGCGAGGGCAACGTCCTGCGCCTGCTGGTCGGCTATGACGACGGCCCCCTGGAGGAAGTCCTGTCCAGCCTCGGGCCGGACCGGCATGTCTACCGCAAGGTCGTGCTCGAGCCGCCCAGGGACTTCCGTCGGCTTCTCGTGCGGGTGGAGCTCACCTGCGCCCGGAAAACGGCCCAATATCCCGGGGGCAACCTGGCCAGCCTGCAACTGCGCGGCCTGCTCGTGGCCCTCGAGCCGCCGGGTGGCGAGGACCCGGGCTGCGGCGGGGTAACGGGCCGGCCGTAAGCCTCGGGCCGCAGGCGCGCCGGGCTGGGTCCGGCCCAGCCTTCCCGCGCCCCTGAGGGAACGCCAGGGCCACAGGCGCGCGGGGCGCGGGCCGGCCGCACCCCGGTGGCGCGGGGCCCATGCCCAAGGGCAGGCGGGATTGGCCGGGGCGGGGCCTTACACCGCCGCCTCCCCGCCCGGGCGCTTCGCGCACTCGGAAAAAACCCGCTCCCGGCAGCAGGCGCAGCGCTCGGGGTCGAGGCGCGACACGATGCCGGCGATGGCCGAAGCCTTGTCGCGAAAGACGTTTTGCGCCCCGATGCGGGCCAGGCAGCCGCCGCGCGTCAAAAGCTCCATCACCTCCCCCTTGAGCGAGCAGAAAAAGATCTCCCGCCCGGAAAGCCGCATGGACCCGGCCTCGTGGAAGAGCATGTGGCAGCCGCCGGCGTCGATGAAATTGATGCCCGAGCCGATGATGAGGATGTGGCACTGCTCGGGGCTGGCCGTGACGACGCGGTGGAGTTCCTCGGCGATGTGGTTGACCGCGCCGAAGAAGATCGAGCCGTCCAGGCGCAGGATCTTGAGCTGCGGGCACTCGCGCAGGGGCCGGCGCCGCACGTTGACCAGGGACCGGTGGGGCGAGTCCGGATCCGGGGCCAGGGTGATGAAGTGCGGGTGGCTGGTGCGGCGCAGGTACAGCAAAAGCGATAGCATCACCCCGGCGTAGAGGGCGAATTCCAGGCCGACGAACAGCGTGGCCAGAAACGTGGCGGCCAGGATGCCGGCCTCGGCCTTGTCCGTGCTGGCGATGTGGCGGATGGCCCGCAGGTTCACGAGGTTGGCCGCCACCAGCACGATCACCCCGGCCATGGCCGCGATGGGCAGATAGGCCGTCACCGGGGCGATGAGCAGCAGCACCATGGCCAGGAATACGGCCGAAAAGACCGCGGCCAGGGGCGTTTTCGCCCCGGCCTCGAAATTGACCCCGGTGCGGGTGAACGACCCCGACGAGGCGTAGCCGGAAAAAAAGCCGCCCAGGATGTTGGCCAGGCCCTGGCCGATGAATTCCTGGCTGTTGTCGATGCGCTGCTGGGAGCGCACGGCCACGGCCCGGGCGATGGACACGGCCTCGGCCAGGCCCAGCATGGCCACGGCCAGGGCACCCGGAAACAGCACCCGGAAGGTGTCCAGGTCGATGTCCGGCAAGGAGAAGGGCGGCAGGCTGGCCGGCAGCGCCCCGACCAGCCGGGCGGCGTGGGCCGCGCCGTCCAGGAAGTGGCAGACGATCCCCCCGCCGATCAGGGCCAAAAGCAGGGCCGGCAGCCGTGGCGACAGCCGCCGGAAAAGCAGGGCCAGGGCCAGGGTCGCGGCGGCGATGGCCGCCACGCGCGGGTTCACGGCCGGCAGCTGTTCAAAAAACGACAGCCAGGTGGCCAGGAAATCGCCGCCGCCCGGCAGGGTGACGCCGAAAAAGTGCCCCAACTGGCTGGTCAGGATGAGGATGGCCGCACCGGCCGTAAATCCCGTGACCACGGAGTGGGAAACGAAATTGACCAGCCCGCCGAGCCTGGCCAGTCCAAGGCCCAGCTGGGCCAGGCCGGTCAGCACCGTGAGCGCCAGCACCAGCCGGATGTATTCCGGCGAGCCGGGGACGGCCAACTGGCTGACCGTGGCGTAGACCACCAGGGATATGGCCGTGGTCGGGCCGGAGATGAGGTGGTGGGACGAGCCGAACAGCGCGGCCGCGACAACCGGGATCATGGCCGCGTACAGGCCGTAGACCGGCGGCAGGCCGGCGATGGCGGCAAAGGCCACGCCTTGGGGCAGCACGATGACCGCGCCCGTAAGCCCTGCCCAGAGGTCGGCCCGCAGCGTGCGGCGGTTGACCTGGGGCCACCAGGACAGAAACGGCAACAGGTGGGGCAGGGCGCTACGCAGGGCGTCGAAGCGGCCGGGCCGGCGGGGCAGGTCGCATTGTTCCATGGCGGTCTCCGGGCGGACGGGGCTTTGCGTGACGACAATACCCCCGCGCCGGGACGGGTCAAGCCGGGGCCTTCTTCGGTGCGCAATCGTCGCTGGCGTTCGGGCCGGGCTCGACATATGCCTGGGTAGACGAGGCGCTGCGGGTACCTTGCGCGCCGCGACGTTTCACCCGGAGGCCATGCCATGCCTGATGCCGTTTTGGTCAGTGATTTCGATGGAACCATGACCGCCGAGGATTTTTTCTCCCTGGCGGTCAAACGCCTGATGTCCCCGGAAGCCATGGAGCCCTGGAAAGAGTACGAGCACGGCCAGATGACCCATTTTACGGCCCTGCGTACCATATTTTCCCAGATCCGCGCCCCGGAAAGCGATGCGATAGCCGTCACCGAGGCCATGGGCCTCGACCCGGGGATTCCCGACGCCCTGGCCCGGCTGCGGGCGGCCGGCTGGGAGGTGGTGGTGGCCTCGGCCGGTTGCGCCTGGTACATCGACCGGCTCCTCGACCGGGCCGGCGTGCGCCTGGAGGTCCACGCCAACCCGGGCGTCTACCTGCCGGGCGGGCCGCTGGTCATGGACGCGCCGCCGCCGTCGCCCTTGACCTGCGAGGAGACGGGCGTGGACAAGGCGGCCGTGGTGCGGGACGCCCTGTCCCGGGCGCCCAAGGTCGCCTTCGCCGGCGACGGCTTGGCCGACCTGCCGGCGTCGCTGCTCGTGGCCGACCATCTCCGCTTCGCCCGGGGCGACCTGGCCGGGGCCTTGACCCAGCGCGGCCGGGCATTCCGGACGTTCGCCGCCTGGTCGGACATCGCGGCCATGCTGCTCGAGGCGGGAGGCGCGTCATGAAGACCATCGCCGTGCCGAGCCTCGTGCGCATCAAGCCCGGGGCCGCCGGGCGCCTGGGCGTGTACCTGCGCCGGGCCGGCTGCGGCCGCGTCCTGGTCCTGGCCAGCCAGGGCTTGCCGCCGGCCATCGAAACCGCCGTCCGGGAGGGGTTTGCGGCCGAAAAGGTGGACGTCGCGGCCTGGGACACGGTAGCGGACAACCGTTTCGAGGACGCGGCCACGGCCTTTGCCGGCCTGCCCAAGAAGATCGCCGCCGTGGTCGGGCTGGGTGGCGGCAAGGCCCTGGACATGGCCAAGTATCTGGCCTTCCTGGCCAGGTTGCCCTATTACGCCGCGCCGACGTCGCTGTCCAACGACGGCTTTTGCAGCCCGCAATCGAGCCTGACCATGGCCGGGGCGCGCCGGTCCCTGGCCGCCGCCTTGCCCCTGGGCGTGGTCATCGACGTTTCGGTGTGCCTGTCGGCGCCGCGCATCCTGTGGCTGTCCGGCGTCGGCGACCTGGCGTCCAAGCTCACGGCCGTGTTCGACTGGAAGCTGGCCTTCCACCATCGGGGCGAGCCCGTGGACGACCTGGCGGCGCTTTTATCCGACGCCACGGTCCACCAGTTCCTGGACAACCCCAGTTTCGACGCCAAGGGCATGGAACTGCTCGGCACGGCGCTTATGCTCAACGGCATCGCCATGGAGATTTGCGGTTCGTCGCGCCCGGCCAGCGGCTCGGAGCACCTCATCTCCCACGCCTTGGACGCGGGGTCGCGCCGGCCGAGGCTCCACGGCCTGCAGGTGGGGCTGGCCAGCTATATCGTCAGCCGCCTCCAGGGCGGCCAGCAGACCGAGACCTTGTCGCGCCTTTTTACGGAAACGGGCTTTTTCGAGGCCGTTCGGGCCGATCCGTTCTCGCGGGAGGAGTGGCTTGCGGCCGTGCGCCGTGCGCCGTCGATCAAGGACGACTACTTCACGGTCCTGTCGCTTCGCGACTGCCTGGGCGAGGTGCGGGCGGTGATCGACAACGATTCCCGGCTGGCCGGGTGTTTTGTCGCCTGATTGCGGCCGCCTCCCCTTGTCATGGCGACGCGGGGTGGTTACAGTAGAAGTCCTTTCCTCCACGGACGGAGCCGGTCCCCGACGTTCGGGGCCGCGAGGGCAGGCACGCTCGTGTCCCCGTCGCGGCGCGTGTGCGCCCGGAGTCCGCCATGGCCGTCGTTTCCGCCACCGCCTCGGCCGTTTCGGCCTATCAGCGCGAAGCTTCGCGTCTGGTCGCGGCCATGGCGCCGGTGGGCGGCAAGCGCATCACCCGCGACACGACGGTTTCGGTCGGCCCGTTTTCGTTTCGCTATTCGGCCACGGACTACGAATTCGACCTGACCGGGGCTACGGCGCAGACGTCCTTCGCCGAGGCCCTGGACGCGGCGGCCACGGCCACGCAGCTGGCCGAGTCCGGCCAGTTCGCGTCTGACACGACGGCTTCCCCCAACGCCACCACCCGCCGCCTGGCCGCCGCCTCCTACCGGGCGGCCGCCAATCCCGTGCCCCTGTCGCGGCCGATGTTCGCGGCCACGGCTTAGGGGGGAGATCCCGCCGCTGGTTGCGGTCGGGCAATTCCGGCCGCAGGCGCGTGGATTGACAGGGGTGGGTGCGGTATATATTTACAGTCTATATCGGAGGCCAGCCATGCAGGAAGCCAAGCTTTTCATCAACGGCCGCAGCCAGGCCGTGCGGCTGCCCAAGGAGTTCCGCTTCGAGGGCGACACGGTGTGCATCAAGCGGGTGGGCAAGGCGGTGGTATTGTTGCCCAAGGAGGCGCCCTTCGACGGCCTGTTCGAGGCGCTGGGCGCATTCAGCGCGGATTTTTTGGAGTCGCGCGACGAGCCGCCGGTGCAGCCTCGGGACGACGCCTTCTGATGCGTTACCTGCTCGACACCAACATCTGCATTTATCTCATCAAGCACCATCCGCCCCAGGTGCGGGCGCGTTTCGCCGGCCTGTCGTATGGCGACGTGGCCATTTCGGCCATCACGGTGGCGGAATTGGAATACGGCGTGGCCAAATCCGTGCATCGCGAGAAGAACGCGGCCGCCTTGCAGGGATTTTTGCTGCCCCTGGAGGTGCTGTCTTTCGATGCGGCGGCGGGGGCCTGCTATGGGGCGCTACGGGCGGATTTGGAGCGTCGCGGCGAGGTGATCGGCGCCATGGACATGCTCATCGCCGCCCAGGCCCTGGCGGCGGGGCTGGTGGTGGTGACGAACAATGTTAGGGAGTTTTCAAGGGTGTTGGGGCTTCACTGCGAAAATTGGATTTAGTCATAAAAAATTTTTTGCGAGAGAGGTGAAGAGATTGGCATTGTATATATTATACGATATCTTGTAAAAATATCCACGACAATGTCGAATGGTGATCGCAATGCCAAATATTTCCGATTCCTATGTAGTAAAGCGGTATGGCCAGTTTGAGGCAGGTTCGGCTTTTGTTGATAGATTGCAACAAAGAGTAGGTGACTTTAGAAATGCTGGCTTGGGTGACAAAGATTTTGAAAGTCAACTGTATGGACAAAGTCGTGATAACTTTTTTTCGAGGCTTTGGGAGTTAAATCTTGCGGAGATCTTGCAATATAGTGGTTGTGTAATTAGTTCCAGGCCTATTGGTCCAGACTTTTTCACACGTATTGAAGATAAGAATGTTTGGTTTGAAGCAGTCTCTCCTCGGCCAGAAGGATTTCCAGATGAATTCGATCGCCAGTTTAGTGATGATAAAATAGAAGTCAGAGATGTTCCATTCAGGCAAATACTGTTGCGCATCACGTCGGCAATTAGAGATAAGGCTAAGAAGTTTGAAGATTATATTAAAAATGGAATTGTTGGGGCGTCTGACGTTAATATAATTGCTGTAGATGTTACTCAATTAGGCGATTATGGAGATGTTGGTGTTAGTCAAAGTCCGACTATTGTAGAGGCAACGTACCCTGTTGGCCCTCTGGTGTTGAAAATAGAAATAAAAACCGGGAAAGTTGTCGAAGAAGGCTTGTCTTATCGGCCTGTAATAGAAAAGAATGCGTCTGATAGAACCATTCAGGTGCCGACAGAGACTTTTTTGTCAGGAGCATACTCCCATATCGGAGCGGCAATTAGTGGGTTTGGAGCACTTCAGAAAACAAACTTTACTCTAGTTCATAATGTTACTGCTACAAATAAATTGCCGTTAGGGACTTTACGCATGGATAAAGAGTATTTCCCAAGAGTTGAAGAAGGTATGATAAGTTTGATTGATGTCCAGAGTAAGTTGCCAAAGTAAAAGAATCGGGCGACCCCTTCCGGAGCCGCCCGCCTTGTCGTTTGCTCTGCCAAGCCGAGTTACTCGGCCATCAGTTTTCGAATCCGGTCCTTGAGCTCGCGCAGTCGGGCCAGGCGCTCGCCCAGAGCCTCCTGCTTCTCGCGCTCCTTGGCCACCACCTCGGCCGGGGCGCGGGACACGAAGTCGTCATTGCCGAGCTTTTTTTCGACAACCGTCAGCTCCTTGACCGTTTTCACCTCTTCCTTGGACAGGCGCAGAAATTCCACGTCGAAATCCACCGCCCCGGACAACGGCACGAACAGCGCGCACGTGCCCGCCGCCGTCGAGGCCGAGGCTTTGGGCGCCGCCACCTCGGGGCCGGCCGTGAAGCGCTCCAGCTTGGCCAGGAAGACCACCATGGCCGCATTGTCGGCCAGCGCCGCCGCCTGCTTCTCGTCCTCGGTGTGCACCAGGGCCGTGAGCTTGAGCCCGGGATTGATGTTGAGCTCGGCCCGGATGTTGCGCACCCCGACCACAACGGCCTTGAGCAGCTCCATGGAAGCCTCGGCCGCCTCGGACACGAGCCCCGGCCGCGCCTCGGGATAGGGCACCCGAGCCAGGTTGGGCTCGGCCGCGCCCGGCAGCTTGCTCCAGATCTCCTGGGTCACGAAGGGCATGAAGGGATGCATGAGGGTGAGCAGCTCGGACAGGACGGTGAGTAGCACGCGCTTGGCCGCGCCCTTCTTGGCCTCGTCCTCGCCGCCCAGGTCCACCTTGACCATCTCCAGGTACCAGTCGCAAAATTCCCGCCAGAAAAAGCCGTACAGCTCCTGGGCCGCCTCGTTGAACTGGTAGCCCTCGATGGCCGTGCCCACGGTCGCCTTGAGCCGCTCCAGGCGCGACAGGATGAAGGCATGGCACAGCCCGGCCTTGGATGCCTCGGCCAGGTCCAGCTCCGGCGCGCCGCCGGTGAGGTGCATGAGCGCGAACCGGGCCGCGTTCCAGATCTTGTTGACGAAGTGGCGGTAGCCCTCGATGCGCTCCTCGGACAGCTTGATGTCGCGGCCCATGGCGGCGAAGGCGGCCAGGGTGAAGCGCAACGCGTCCGTGCCGTAGCGGTCCATCATCAGCAGCGGGTCGATGACGTTGCCGAGCGACTTGCTCATCTTCTTGCCGTCGGCGTCGCGCACCAGGGCGTGGATGTAGACCTGGCGGAACGGCACCTCGTGGCGGAAGTGCAGGCCCATCATCATCATGCGGGCCACCCAGAAAAAGAGGATGTCGAAGGCCGTGACCAACACCGAGGTGGGGTAGAAGGTCCCCAGCTCCTTGGTTTCGTCGGGCCAGCCCATGGTGGAGAACGGCCACAGGGCCGAGGAGAACCAGGTGTCCAGGACGTCGGGGTCGCGCGAGAGGAGCGTGCCGCCGCAGGCCGGGCACTCGGCCGGGTCCTCGCGCGAGACGATGAGCTCCCCGCAGGCGTCGCAGGTCCAGGCCGGAATGCGGTGGCCCCACCAGATCTGGCGCGATACGCACCAGTCGCGGATGTTGTCGAGCCAGTCGTAATAGGTCTTGGTCCACTGGTCGGGCAGGATGGTGGTGTCGCCGCGCTCCACGGCCTGGCGGGCCACCTTGGCCAGGGGCGTGGTTTTGACGAACCACTGCTTGGAGACGTAGGGCTCGATGACCGTGCGGCAGCGGTAGCACTCGCCCACGTTGTGCTCGTAGTCGCGGATGTCGTCGAGCAGCGTCAGTTCCTTGAGGTCCTCGACCACGGCCTTGCGCGCGGCCAGCCGGTCCAGGCCCCGGTATTTCTCGGGGGCGTTCTCGTTGATGCGCCCGGCCTCGTCCTGGACGGAGATGACCTCCAGGCCGTGCTTGCGGCCCAGCTCGAAGTCGTTCATGTCATGGGCCGGCGTGACCTTCAGGCAGCCGGTGCCGAATTCGCGCTCGACATAGGCGTCGGCAATGATCGGGAGGCGCCGGCCGACCAGCGGCAGGATGGCGAACTTGCCGACCAGGGCCTTGTAGCGCTCGTCGTCGGGATGCACGGCCACGGCCGTGTCGCCAAGGAGCGTCTCGGGCCGGGTGGTGGCGATGGTGACGAATTCGTCCGTGCCTTCCACGGGATAGCGGATGTGGTAGAGCTTGCCGATGTGCGGGGCGTATTCCACTTCCAGGTCGGCCAGGGCGGTGTGGCAGCGCGGGCACCAGTTGATGATGTAGTCGCCCCGGTAGATGAGCCCCTCTTCGTAGAGGCGCACGAAGACTTCGCGCACGGCCCGGGACAGCCCCTCGTCGAAGGTGAAGCGCTCGCGGGTCCAGTCGACCGAGGCGCCCAGGCGCTTGATCTGGTTGAGGATCTTGCCGCCGTATTCCTCGCGCCAGGTCCAGACGCGCTCGATGAAGGCCTCGCGGCCGAGTTCCTCGCGCGACTTGCCCTCGGCGGCCAGGGACCGCTCCACCACGTTCTGGGTGGCGATGCCGGCGTGGTCCGTGCCCGGCACCCACAGGACCTTGCGGCCCCGCTGGCGGTGGTAGCGGCACAGGATGTCCTGGACGGTGACGTTTAAGGCATGGCCCATGTGCAGGGCGCCGGTGACGTTGGGCGGCGGGATGACGATGCTGTAGGGCTCCCCCGGGCCGTCGGGGTCCGGAGTGAAGGTCTTTTCGTCCTGCCAGTACGCGATCCAACGGGCTTCGACGTCGGCCGGCTCGTATCCCTTGGAGAGGGCCTCGCTGGTCATTGTGCGCTCCTTCGAGAAAACGCGGCGCGAGAGCGTCGCTTCGGCGGCACTCGTTACAAAAGATTGCGGCCAATGTCACGGCCCCGGCCGATCCCCGGGGCGGCGGCCGCCCGACTGTTGCCGTGGCCGCTCAGGCCGGGGGGGCCGGGTTGGCCGGCGCGTCGTCCGCGTCCAGGGGCTGGACCAGGGCCGCATAGCCCTCGATGGCGCCCTTGGCGCTTTTCACCGGGGAAATGGTCAGGCGCACGCGCAGGCGCCGCCCGTCGCGGTGCAGGCGTTCGGTCACGAACGGCGCGAGCGGCTCGCCGCGATGGAGGCGGGCCACGGCCTGGCGCAGTTGCTCCTTGCCCTCCTCGGGCACGAGCATGGCGACGTTGCGGCCCACGGCCGCCTCGGCCGGGTAGCCGTAGAGCCTGGCGGCGGAAGCGTTCCAACTGACGATGGCGCCGCCCAAATCCACGCCGACGATGGCTTCCGGGGCCGATTCCACCACGGCGGAGAGGAAATCGCAGCGGGTTTCGCTTTCCAGCCGGTCGGAGACGTCCTCCAGGGCGCAGACCACCGAGGCGACGCGGCCCTTGTCGTCGAACATGGGCGAGGCGTTGATGGACAGGCGCACGAGGGTGCCGTCGGGGCGGCGCACGTCGTGGCGCACGTTGGCAACCGGCGCGCCCGTGGCCATGACCCGGGAAAAGGGTAGTTCCTCGGGGGCGAAGGGGCCACCGCTCGGGGCCTCGATGGCAAAGGCCGGGTCGTCGAAGGCGCGGGCAAGCAGCGCCTCGCGGGGCAGGCCGAACATGGTTTCGCACCGGCCGCTGGCGTAGGTCAGCCGGCCGGCGGCGTCGGTCACGATGATGGCCACTGGCGCCGTGTCGGCGATGCGGGCGATGAGGTCGCGCTCGGCCCGCAACGCCGCCTGGGCGGTTTCATAGTCCGTCACGTCCTCGGCCATCTTGAGATAGCCGGTCACCAGGCCGTCGGCGTCGCGCACGGGCGCGATGGAGGCGCGCTCGGTGTAGACCGTCCCGTCCTTGCGCCGGTTGCGGAAGGTGCCCTGCCAGATCCGGCCCTGGGCGAGCTCCGCCCAAAGGTGCCGGATGTCCGCGGCGGGCGTCTCCCCGGAAGACAGCAGCGACGGGCGCTGGCCCACGGCTTCGCCGGCCGCGTAGCCCGTGGCCCGGCAAAACGAGGCGTTGACGTATTCGATCACGCCTTCGGGGTCGGTCATGACCACGATGCTGGGGCTTTCCTCCACGGCCTGGGACAGCTTTTCCAGTTGCGCCTGGGTCCGCTTGACACCGGTGATGTCGAGGAAGGTCAGCACCACGCCCTTGATGATGTTCTCCACGGTGACGTAGGGCAGGATGCGCAACAACAGCCACTTGCCCTTGGCGCTTTTGACCTCGCGCTGGAAGGGGGCCAGGGTTTCCAGCACGCGCCGGGCCTCGTGCACCAGGTCGTCGCAGGCGAAGTTGAAGGACACGTGGCTCAGCGGCCGGCCGATGTCGAAATCCATGAGGTTGATGTCCTCCTTGGCCGCCGGCGTGAACTTGCGCACGCACAGGTCGCGGTCGAGAAAGACCACGCCGATGGAGGTGGAGGACAGCAGGTTGTTCATGTCGTTGTTGAGGTCGGTCAGTTCCTGGATCTTGTTCTGGTACTCGGCGTTGACCGTGATCAGCTCCTCGTTGACGGACTGGAGCTCCTCGTTGGTGGATTGCAGCTCTTCGTTGGCCGAGAGCAGTTCCTCGTTGGTGGCTTGCAGCTCCTCGTTGGTCGTCTCCACCTCTTCGATGGTGGCCTGCAAATTTTCCTTGGTGTATTGCAGCTCGTGTTCCAGGTCGGCGATGCGCTGCCTGGCCTTGGCGTCCAGGTCGAAGCGCTCGCCCAGGTCCTTGTCCTTTTCCTGCTCGTATTCGCGAAACGTCAGGGCGAACAGGCGCCCGTCGGCCTTGGTGTCGGTGTAGGGGCGGATGACCAGGTCCAGGCGGGTGTTTTTGTCCTCCCCTTCCAGGCGCACGTCCTTGTAGAGGACTTCGCGGTTGTCCCGGGCGGCCTTGTTGAGGCCCGTTTCCACGGCGATGGCCAGGTCCTGGCGCACCAGGCCGGACACGTCCAGGGTGGAGCGGCCGGGGCGCAGCTTGATGTAGCGTTCCACCTCGCCGATGACGTGTACCAGTTCGTGGTTCTCGCCGACGATGACCGTGGGCGGCAGGTAGCTGGCCACCAGGGCGTCGAAAACCGCTTCCAGGGCCTGCCCCTCGTCCCCGTCGCGCCGCCGGGCGCCGAGCAGCCGTCCCCGTGGGCCGCGCTGGGCCGGCGGCGTGATGGAAAAGCCTTCCAGGTCCAGGGGAATGTGCTTGCCCTGGGAACGGTAGAGCTTCCATTTGGGGTCCACCAGCTGGAAATAGTTGGCAAAGCCGCCGACGGTCTCCGAGGAGCCCAAAAACAGGTGGCCGCCTTCGTTGAGGGCGAAATTGAAAAACGACATGACCTTTTGCTGGAGCACCGGCTGGAGGTAGATCAGCAGGTTGCGGCAGCTGAGGAGGTCGATCTTGTTGAAGGGCGGGTCCTTGATGATGTTGTGGGCGGCGAAGATGACCATTTCGCGGATGGGCTTGGCGATCTGGTAGCCGTCGCCCCGGCGGACGAAATACTTCTGCAGCCGCTCCCGGGACAGGTCGGCGGCGATGTTTTCCGGGTAGACGCCGGCGCTGGCGAAATCCAGGGCGGCCCGGTCGATGTCCGTGGCGAAGATCTTGACGTCGCGGCCGTCGCCGGCGGCGTCGAGGGCGTCGCGGAACAGCATGGCCAGGGAATAGGGTTCCTCGCCAGTGGAGCAGCCGGCCGTCCAGACGCGGATGGGGCCGCGCCGCTCCCGCAGGATCTCCGGCACCACCCGCCGGGCCAGGGCGGCGAAGGCCTCGGGGTCGCGGAAGAAGTTGGTCACGCCGATGAGCAGGTCCTTGTACAGGCTTGTGAGCTCGTCGGGGTTTTGGCGCAGGAATTCGAGGTATTCCGACAGGCCGGAGATGTGGTTGATGGTCAGGCGGCGCTCCACGCGGCGCAGGACCGTGGACTGCTTGTAGAGGGTGAAGTCCACGCCCGTATGCTGCTTGAGGCCGAGGTAGATCTGGGCCAGGCGGTCGTCGTTTTCCCGCGTCGTTTCCGGGACCCGCAGCTTTTCCTGGACAAAGGGGTGGCGCAGGTAGTTGAGCAGCTCCTCGGGCATGCGCCCGGGCGGCATGACGAAGTCGGCCAGGCCGGTGGAGATGGCGTTGCGCGGCATGCCGTCGAACTTGGCCGTGTCCAGGTCCTGGACCATGATCATGCCGCCTTCCTGCTTGACGGCCCGGATGCCGCGCGAGCCGTCCGAACCCGTGCCCGACAGGATGATGGCCACGGCCTTGTCGCCGAAGACCTCGGCCAGGGAGTTGAAAAACACGTCGATGGGGTAGTTGGGAATGGGCCGGTCCTCGCGTTCCACCAGGTGCAGGTGCCCGGTCTTGACGGTCATCACTTTCTTGGGCGGGATCAGGTAGACCGTGTCCGGCACGAGGGGCGCGTTCTCCTCGGCCTGGGCCACCCGCATGCGGGTGTGCTTGGAAAGCAGTTCGACCATGAGGCTCTTGTGGTCCGGGGAGAGGTGCTGGACCACCACGAAGCTGGCGCCGGAATCGCTCGGCATGGCCGAAAAGAACTGCTCCAGGGCCTCGAAGCCGCCGGCCGAGGCGCCGATGCCCACCACGAAGAGGTCCCGGGCAGGGGGGGCGGCCACCTCGCCGGCCTCGGCGGAGACGACATCGGTGGGGAGGCTGTCGGGGGGCGTTGCGCGACCGTCCTTTTTTCTGCTCATGGGGCCACCTCGGCGGGCGGGGCCTGCCCCGCCGCGATACGACATGGCCGGAAAACTAGGGCCTTGTCCGGGGAAGTTCAAGACGCTTGTTGCCGGGCGGGCGCTGTCTTTGTAGGTTTGGCCATGGCCGCGCCCATTCGGGTCCTGTGGGACCATTCGCATCTGTGGGGTTTGCTGCTGTGCCGGGGGCTGGCCGCCCTGGGCGCGGACTTTTCGCCCGTCTCCTGCCGGGAGGTGGCCTCGGGGGAACTGTGGCGCGATCCGCCACGGCTTTTGTGCGTGCCCGGGGGCTTTGCCCGGCGCAAGTTCGCCGCCCTGGGCCCGGCCGGGGTGCGGGCCGTGCGCGGCTACGTGGCCGGCGGCGGCTGCTACTGCGGCTTTTGCGGCGGGGCCGGGCTGGCGCTGTCCCACGCCGACGGCCTGGGGCTGTGTTCCTGGACGCGGCGGGCCTTCGCCGACCGCCTGGACCACCTGGTCAGCGGCCACGTCAAGCTGCGCCTGGACCCGGATTCGCCGCTGTGCCCGCCGTCGTTGCCGCCGTCGTTGACCGTGCCGGTGTGGTGGCCGGCCGGGTTCGCCCCGCCCGAGGACGAGGCCGACCCGGACGTGGTGGTGGTGGCTGCCTATGACGGGGCCGGGCCGGACCTGATGCTGGCCGACATCGCGCTGGGGGCCATGCCCGGGGAGCGGCTGTCGGCCTGCCGCCGGCGTTTCGGCCTGCGCCTGACGCCGGCCTTTCTCGACGACGGGGCCTGCGTCGTGGCCGGGCGTTTCGGCCAGGGCCGCTACGTCCTGTCCCACGCCCATCTGGAGACCCCGGATTCCCCCGAGGCCAATGCCTGGCTGGCCCATCTGCTGGGGCTTCTGGCCCGCGGCGACGGCCTGGGTTCCCGCGTGCCGGCCTGGGACCCGGCCAGCGAACCGGTGCGCTTCGACGACCCCCACCTGGCCGCGGCCGGGCGGGCCATGGACCGGGCCATCGCCGCCGGCCTGGCGGCCCGGCTGCTTTTTCGGCGCAACAGTTGGCTGCTCGGCTGGCGGCCGGGCATGCCGGGGTTTCCCCTGTCCAGCCTGGCGGCCATGCTGGCCGGCGCGGCCGCCCTGGCCCCGAACGCGGCCGCCCTGGCCTACTGGCGCGACGCCGGGCCGGATTTCGCCGCCCGGCTGTGCGCCTTCGCCGACCGCCTGGAGGTCTATTTCCCGGCCCGGCGCCTGGAGATCACCCTGTCCCTGGTCGACGGGCCGGACCGGGCCGACGCGGGGCTGGCCGCCGAGGGTCGGGAACTGTTCGGCCAGGGGCCGGGCGGCGGCGGCCTGTGCGGCGAGCTGGCCGCGGTCCTCGACGGCCTGCTGTGGCGCCTGTTGGCCTGAACCGCCGGCCGCCCTACGGCAAGGCGCAGGCCCGCTGGCAGCGCGTGCGGAGCACCGCCCCGGGCAGGCCCAGGTGGGCGGCCAGGCAGGCCTGGCACAGGCTGGGCGGCTGGCTCATTTCCAGGCCCCCGGCCTTGGCGTTTTCCAGCACCATGGCGAAAACCGCTTCGGCCAGGTCGGCCCGGGCCACCTGGGCCGCTGGCGAACGTTCGGGTGCCCCCGGCCCGGCCGAAGGATTTTCGGCCGAAGCCAGGATCAGGAAAACGAGGGCGGCCAGGGCCACACCGGACAGGATCTTCTTGACAACGGACATGCCGCGCCTCCCGCGTCGAGGGGTTGCGCCCGGCCTTTACGGCGGGCCGGGCCTATGCCATAGGCCAATTACGCTACGAACCGGATGTAGCAGGCCCTCGGGGCGGCGATCCAATCGCAATGCCGGAAGCACGCCTTCCGCCATCCCGAAGGCCGGCCAAACGACGCCGGGAGGGGCGTTGTGGAATACTACCATCTGCGGACTTTCGTGGCCGTGGCCGAGGAAGAGCACCTCACCCGGGCGGCCGAGCGTTTGCACGCCAGCCTGCCGGCGGTCAGCGCCCATGTGAAAGGCTTGGAAGACGAGCTGGGGGTGCCGCTTTTCGCACGCACGCCGAGGGGCATGCGCCTGACCGACGAGGGGCGGGCGCTCCTGGCCGAGGCCAAACGGGCGCTTTCCAGCCTCCAGGCCGTCCAGGAACGGGCCGGGGCACTGCGGCGCGAGGTCACGGGCCTGGCCCGCATCGGGCTCAATAACGAGGCGGCCCGCATGCGCGTGCCCGAGTTGCTGACGCTTCTGTCACGGCGCCACCCGGGGGTGGAAATCCATCTGGTCAATTCCAGTTCGCCGCGCATCCTGGAGGCCGTGCGCCAGGGCACGCTCGAACTGGGGTTCGTCTACGACAACATCATCGAGCCGGCCCACGAGGTCGCGGCCACCTCCCTGGAGGAGGTGCCCATGGCCGTGGTCGGCCCCACGTCCTGGGCGGGGCGCGTGTGCGAGGCGAGCTGGGAGGCCCTGGCCGCCATGCCCTGGGTCTGGTTCTCGCAGGATTGCCCGTTCCAGTACCTGCTGGAGGGGGCCTTTTCCTGCCGGGACCTGACCATCAACAAGGTCATGGCCGGGGACAACGACGCCACCTTGCGCACCATGGTGGCGGCGGGCCTGGGGCTCACGCTTCTGCGGCGCGACGACGCCCTGGACGCCCAGGCCGCCGGCGAGGTCTGCCTGTGGCGGCGCGAGGGGCTCTCCCTCGGGCTGTCCCTGGTCCATCGGCGGGACAGGGCCGGGGACCGGGTGGTGGCGGCGGTGGCCGGCGTCGTGGCCGAGGTCTGGGGATTGCCGGGGCATCGGCGCTGATCCGGACGGTTTTTTCGGTTTTTCGGGGGAGAAGGAAACGTATGGCTGAGACGGCGACGCCCGACCAGGGGGGATTCCCCTGGCGGATGGTCTGCGGCATGGCGGCACTGGTTTTGACGCTCACGGTCATGGCCCTGGCCCAGTCGGGGCACGACGAGGGCGATCCGGCAGCCAACCAGATTTTTTCCGGCAGCGCCTTCGGCTATGCCGACGGCCAGGGCCGGCAGGTGCTGGTGCCGGTGGAGACCGGGCTGGCCCGGGGCATGAAGGGCTTTCGCCAGGCCGTGGCCGCGCCGGGCAAGATCGTGCCCCTGACCTACGCCGGGGTGCGCACCGGGGACGAGGCCGGCGGCGATGCGGCCTTTGGCGAGGTGTCCGGGGCGCTGTTCGCGGCAGGCAGCACCCTTGGCCCCGAGGGCGAGGTGCTGGTGGCCACGGACGGTTTCCTGGCCGGGCGCCAGGTGCTGGCCGTGACGCCGGTGGCGGCCCGGGAGTGCCTGGCCGGGTTGCGCCAGGCCCTGGAGGCCCGGGCCGGCCGGGCGGCGCTGTGGTGCCGGGAGGTGGCGGCCGTGGAGGGCGGCGGCGCCCTGGCCCTGGCCCGGTTCGCCCCCAAGGGACGCGACGAGCTGGCCACCCTGGCCTATGCCGAGGCGGACCGCCTGGTTTTCCTCGACTATCCGGCCACGGCCGACCCCGGCGGCGCCTGGCGGCCCGACGACGGCGGCGAATTTCCCCTGGACGGCTACCGGCCGCTGTTCGCCTTCCGCACCGACGACGGCCTGGAACTGGCCGTGCGCGTCAGCGGCGGCGGCAACGCCTCCATGGACCTCTACCGCCAGGAGGGCGACGCCTTCGTGCCCTTCGTGGCCGCGGCCTGGCCACGGCCGTAGCCTGGGCTTTCCGGTCGGGCCGGCGGCCGGTGTCGGTGGGGACGCGACGTCGCCGTGGCCTGGCAACCCGGCGCGTGTTGCGTCGCTTGAGTCGTGTCGTTTTCATATATCCTTTTCCAAGGACGCGACACGAGGCCCGGACTAGGCCGGGGGCTGAACGCGGCCGGGACGCGTCGGTCGACCTGGAGGGGGAGGGCCTGTGTACGAGGATGTCAAGTACCTGCTCTACGTTGTGGGCGGCGTGGGCTTGGCCCTGGCCGTGCTCCGGCTTTTCCGGCGCCGCCGGGCAAGCGGCATGTCCATTGCCGAGCGGACCCTTTTCGCCACCAATTACGGCTACTTCACCACGCTGTACACCTTCTTCCTCGGTTTTGCCGTGGTCTCGTTGTGGCAGGACTACAACCGGGCCGACGAGGCCATCACCAACGAGAGCGACCTGCTCGTGGTGGAATACCGGCTGTCCCTGTCCGTGCCCGGCGCCCGGCCCCTGCGCCTGGCCCTGCTCGATTACGTGGACTACGTCAGCGAGGCGGGCTGGGGGAACATGCGCTCGGGCGGGAGCTCCGACGGCGCCGACGCGCGCTATGAGCGCATCTGGGATCGGCTGCGCGAGGCCGACCCGGGCGACGGGCCCGGCCACCGCGCCTACGACCGCATGCTGGACCGCCTCATCGAGCTCAACCGGCTGCGCCACCAGCGGCTGCTGCTCATCGACGGCAACCTCTACGCCCCCATCTGGGGCATCATCTACATGGGCGTGCTCTTCACCATTGCCGGCTTCTACTTCATCGAAACCGACCGCCGCAGCGCAGACATTTTTTTCATGTGCATGATGCTGGCCATGGTGCTCGGCAACATCTTTCTGCTTTATGAGTTGGACACACCCTTTTCCGGGCTGATCAGCATCGATCCCGTGAAATTCGTCAAGGCCGCCGCGGCCATGCGGACCCTGGGCGGCCTGTGACCCGGGCGTGAACCGTTTGCTGGAGGTACGTGATGCACCATGACGATACACCGGACCAGCCGGCCCGCCCGGGCGAACCGGCCGAGGTGGCCTGGCTGCGCCGGGACGGCCTGTCGGCCATTCGGGCCTGGCGGGAGCACCTGGGGGTGTCGCGGGAGGAGCTGGCCCGGCGGCTGGGGATTGCGCCGGCGGCCGTGGCCCAGTTCGAGGCGGCCAAGGCCCGGCCCCGGGCGGCCACGCTCAAGAAGGTCGCCGCCGCCCTGGGCCTGGACTGGGAAGTGCTGCGGGAAACCGACGCGTGACGTGTCCTGGAAAAGATGCGATCGGATTTTTTATGTGAAAATACGTATCGCTGGCCGTTGCCCCCGAAAAAGCATCCCTGCCCTTCGAAGGCGCGGCGTGGGGGCGCAAACAGCCGCGCCCCGGGCCGGCCGAACCGTCCCGGGGCGCGCCCAAAAGAGGGTACCCGCGCCTAGGGCTGCGGGTTGTAGACCTGGAAGGTCTTTTTCACCGACGAGCCGTCCTCGGCCACGGCCGTCAGCGTCCAGTCGCCGCTGGCCATCTCCCATTCCTTCTCGAAGGTGAAGGTGCAGTTGTATTCCTTGCCGGTGGCCACGTCGACCGTGGACTCGGTATTGAAGACCACGACGTTTTTGGCCGGATCGATGATGCCCGGCGAGGCGGTGATGATCCTCACCTTGGACGAGCCGCCTTCGGGCTTGAGCGTGCGGAAGCGCATGCCGAAGGTGGTGCCGAGCTTGCGGGGCACGGCGGTGGTGGACAGGATCAGGCCGCCGTTAGCGTCGTAGATGCCGTTGTCGACCAGGACGATGGTCGGCTCCTGCGGTTTCTCGTCCTTGCCGCCGAAGCCGAAGAAATTGAGCGTCGAGGAACAGCCGGCCAGCAGCAGGCATACAATCGGCAAGAAAGCGAACAGACGTTTCACGCGCATCCTCCACAAGGCCGGAAATGGCCGTATGATCGTAGTTCATGCACACATGGCCCCAAGCGTCGCCGCTGTCAAGGGAGCCTCGGTCGAAGGTCAGGCCCGGGGCGGGCTGGCGAAGCACAGGGCGGCCAGCCGGGTCGTCCCGGCGAAAAAGGCGTCCAGTTCCGGCCGTTGGCCCAGCGCCAGACGCAAACCGGACACGGGCAGCGGCCCGGGGCTGCCGCCGTAGAGGGTCACGGCCCGGTCGATGCAGGAGGCGGCCAGGAAATCGGCCGCCAGTTGCAGCCGCGTCCCGGTCGCTTCCTCGTAGACCGACAGCGGGCGCATGTAGCGCGCCTTGCCCGGCCCGAGCACCAGGTTGCCCGTGCGCATGAGCGTCTCTTCCACCCGCCCCGGCGGCACGGCCGCCCATTTGCCCAGGAGTTGGTAAAAAAGCGGGCGCAGGGCCAGGTAGTAGAACGGGTCGAGCTTGAGCGCCGCCGAGGCCCCGGGGATGTTGAGGATCGACGGGGTGTCGGCGTAGGCCCGGCCCAGGGCCTGCTCCAGCCGGGTCAGGATGTCGGCGTAGTCCACGAGCATGACGGCGCACCTCCACGGTTGCGGGCCGCATCGAGCAGACGGGCGCAAAGCCCGCCCATGTCCCGGGTCGTGCGCCCGAACACCTCGCGCCAGACCTCGTCCGATTCCATACAGAAATAGAGGCCGTTGGTGAAGCCGTGCCGGGCGAGCCTTGTGGCCATGAAACGGAATTGCCGCACGCGAAGGGGTCGCAGCAGCCGCTTCTTGCCGTCGGCGCCGAGAGTGAATTCCCCGAGCATGAAAAGCGGCAGCTCCCGGCCCTCGGCCGCAAGCCTCCCCGGCAGCTCCGGCAGGCAGCGAAACGAGCCCAGGCTCATGTAGGCGATGTCGGTAGGCCTCAGGTAGTCGAAGATCATGTCGATGGTGGCCCCGTAGCCCGCTTCCCAGCCCGGGTAGTGGCAGATGGGGTCGAAGTGCAGGCAGACGCGGAATCCGGCGGCCACGCAGGCCTTGGCCGCCGTCAGCCGGGCTTCGAGGGAGGCCGTGCCCCGTTCCTGGCCGGCCACGATGTCCGGGGCGTTGAGCGACCAGGCCGGCAGCACCCGGTCCGGCCGGGGATCGGCGGCCAGCCAGGACAGGTCGGCGGTCTTGGACTTGAGCTCCACGGTCACGTTGTCGTAGCCTTTGAGAAACCCCAGGATCTCGCGGGTGTGGCCGGTTATGGGCTCCAGGGCCAGGGAATCGGCGAACTGGCCCGTGCCCACCCGGAAAAGGCGCGTGCGGTCGCGGCCGAAGGTCGCGCCGAGCTCGGCGAACATGGCCTCGGTATTGGCGAAGGCCGTCAGTGTCCGGTCCCGGAAATAGGCCCGCAGGATGCAGTACGAGCAGTCCATGGGGCAGTTCTCGCCGATGTGCACGATCTGGTAGCCGCAGCAGCGGTAGTGCCGCGTGGCCGGGCAGGGGCGCAGGAAGCGGCCCTTGTGGGCCTTGATGTGCAGCGCCCGGCCGCCGCCCGGGGCCAGGGGCAGCGGCTCGCCCGGGGCCAGGGTCACCCGGGCCGCGCCCGGCAAGGCGGCCGCCGCCCGGGCGGCCATGGCCGAGCCGGCCACCGCGGCGTCCACGGCGACAAGGGTGATGTCCCACGGCGCGCCGGTCATGCCGGCTCCTCCCCGTCCGTGGCCCGGGCCACGGTCAGCAGCCGGGGCAGCTCGGGCGCGGCGGCCATGGCCGCGATGTCGGCGGCGACGCGGGCCAGCTCCTGCGGGCTTGCCGCCGTGGCCGTGACGGTCACGGTGTCGGCCTCGAAGCCCTGGCTGGGGGTTAGGCGGACCTTGCTGCCCCGGGGGGTCACCGCCCGGCCGAGGGCCGAAAAGCGGGCCTCCAGGGTGGTGATGGCCGGATAGCGCACGCGCCGCAAGGCCGCCAGGACCCCGGCGCACAGGTCGTTGGGCGAAAGCCCCCGGCCAGGCAGGCCCAAGGCCCCGGACCGGCCCAGGACGGCGGGCAGGCCTTCCCCGGCCAGGGCCGCCGCCTCGGTCAGCCAGGTGAGCGCATTGTCGAGGTTGGCCCGGGACCAGCGCAGGGCCTGAAGAAGGGGCGTCAAGGCCAGAAGCGATTCGCGGTCCAGGGCGGCCAGGCGCCCGGCCGCGCCGAGCGGCAGGTTGCCCGAGGCCAAAAGCCCGTCCAGGGCCGGCGGCAGGGCGAGCCACTGGGCCACCAGCCGTTCCCGGCGGTCGCCTGGCGCGAAAAGGCGCGGCGCGGCCAGGCGCCCGAAGGCCTCGGGGCCGCCCGCGGCCGCGAAATAGCGCCCGGCGGCCACGGCCATGGCGTCGGTGACGGCCCGGCCCTGGTTGGAGGCCAGGTAGTAGAGCCCCAGGCGCAACTCCAGGGGCACTCCGGCCAGTTCCGTTTCCGGGTCGTCCGGGTCGAGGGCCACGGCGGCCAGCGTTTTGCCGCGCATCTCCCGCAGGGCGGCGGCGCGGCGCGAGCCGGCGGCCAGAATGGGCCGGCCCTCGGTCACGATGGCCAGGGCAGGGGTGACCTGGCCCAGGCTGGCCAGGGAATCGATCAGGGCGGCGTCGGGCGGCGCGGACCAGAAGAGGTGGGGGGCGGTGAGGTCCAGGTCGCGTGGGTGTAAAAAGAGTGGCTGCACGGTGTCGGTTTTATTACGGTTTTCCCGTAGAATATGTGATTTCAAGGGGTTGGTGTCTTGACAAGGGGGCGACGCCTGCCCCACTATGCCTGAAGTCGCGAAAAAGCCAAAGGCCTGGAATGGCCTCCTTTCGCGGATTCCGCTCTTTCTCTTTCCGGTTCGCAAAGACTCCAGGCCGCCTTCCCGGCGGCTGGCGATACGGCGCGCGCGGCTCGCTTCGGCGGTCCGCCTTCTGGCGCGCCCCGGTTCATCCTCGCACGAAACCGCGTGTTTTTTGCGGATGCGCCTTTAGCGTCTTTGGGTTGCACACATGTCGGCATGTTGAGCACGTACCGAACGCGACAACAAGGGAGAAGGGAATGTCGGACAACCTTGCCAGCCAACGCACCTACGCGCTGATCGGTCATGGCGGCTGCGGCAAAACCTCGGTGGCGGAGATGCTGCTTTTCACCACCGGCGCCGTAGCCCGCCTTGGCAAGATCGAGGAGGGAACCACGGCGCTCGACTACGAGCCCGAGGAAGTCAAACGCCGCGGCAGTACCCAGCCCGGCCTGGCCACCTACCTGTTCAACAAGAACCGGCATTTTCTCCTGGACATCCCGGGCGATGGCAACTTCAACGGCGACCTGCCCTTTCTGCTGCGGGCCGTGGACGGCGTCATCTTCGTGGTCGACGCCGTGGACGGCGTCAAGCCCCTGACCAAGAAGCTCTGGGGTGAAGTGACCAAGCTCGGCCTGCCGGCCGTCTTTTTCATCAACAAGATGGACCGCGACCGGGCCGATTTCGACATGGCGCTTTCCGGCATCCGCGAAAAGCTCGGCGCCAAGACCTACATCCAGAACCTGCCCATCGGGGCCAAGGAAGACTTCAAGGGCGTGGTCAACATCCTCGAGGGCAAGGCCTACGTCTTCGACGACAAGGGCGGCGCCACCGAGGGCCCCATCCCCGACGACATGGCCGACGAGGTCGAGACCCTGCGCGAGACCATGGTCGAGGAGATCGCCGTGGCCGACGAGCAGCTCATGGAACGCTACCTCGAGGGCGAGGAGATTTCCACCGAGGAGCTTCTGGCCACGGTCCACAAGGCCACGCTGGCCGGCCAGCTTTGCCCGGTGTGCTGCGGCTCGGCGCTCAAGAACATGGGCGGCGCCCGCCTGTTGGCCGCCGTGCAGAACTTCCTGCCCGGGCCCCTGGAAGGCGCCGACGGGCCCAAGCGCCTCATCGCCGCCGACGGCACGGAGATTCCCGTGTCCGAGGCCGGCCCGGTGGTGGCCTTCGTGTTCAAGACGCAGTTCGACCCCTTTGCCGGGCAGCTGTCCATGACCCGGGTGCTCACCGGGACGCTCGGCACCAACCACGAGCTGCAAAACCCGGTCACCGACACCCTGGAACGCTCCGGCCAGATCCTTTTGCCCATGGGCAAGGAAACGGTCATTTCCAAGGAGCCGGCCGGCCCGGGTTCCATCATCGCCCTGGCCAAGCTCAAGGACACGGCCACCGGCCAGACCCTGTGCGACCCCAAAAAGCCCGTGACCGTGGCCGCGCCGGTCCTGCCGCCGCCCATGATCTCCTACGCCCTGGCCCCGGCGGAAAAGGGCGACGAGGACAAGGTCTTCGCGGCCATGTCCAAGCTCCTCGACGAGGACATCACCCTGTCGATCTCCCGCGACGAGGAGACCGGCGACATCCTCATTTCCGGCATGGGCCAGACGCACCTGGAAACGGCCGTGGAAAAGGCCAAGCGCCGCTTCAAGGTCAGCCCGGTGCTCAAGGCCCCGAAAATCCCCTACCGCGAGTCGGTCAAGGGCAAGGTCGAGGTCCAGGGCCGGCACAAGAAGCAGACCGGCGGCCGGGGCCAGTTCGGCGACTGCTGGATCCGCATGGAAGGCCAGCCGCGCGGGGCGGGCTACGAGTTCGTGGACGCCATCGTCGGCGGCGCCATCCCGCGCCAGTACATCCCGGCCGTGGACAAGGGCGTTGTGGAATCGGCGGCGCGCGGCTACGTGGCCGGCTACCCCATGGTCGACTTCAAGGTGACGCTCTACGACGGCACCTTCCACACCGTCGACTCCTCGGAAATGGCGTTTAAGATCGCCGGCTCCATCGCCTTCAAGGCGGCCTGCGAGAAGCTCAAGATCTCGCTGCTCGAACCCATCGTGCTCGTGTCCGTGAGCTGCCCGGACGAGTACATGGGCGACATCATCGGCGACCTGTCCAGCCGGCGCGGCAAGGTGCTGGGTTCGGACTCCACCGGCGGCATCACGGAAATCCAGGCCCACGTGCCCATGGCCGAGATGCAGGAATACGCCAAGACGCTCAGCTCCATGACCGGCGGCCAGGGGGCGTTTACCATGGCCTTCGACCACTACGAGGAATGCCCGCCGCCCATTGCCGAAAAGGTGATCGCGGAGAGCAAGAAGAAGGAAGAGTAGGGGAGTTTAGGTTCTGCACTAATTGTTGCCGGGGGGGATGGTATCCCCCCGGCATTTTAATATTGCATTGAGATTGCGGGGATGTCTTACAGATAATATGCACAAGAATGGCTGATTTAAAACTAAATCCATTTTCTTTTTTGTCTTCGCAGCTCGGCAAGGCGTTGTTGTCTGTCGTTGTTGCTTCGATGTTTAGTTATTTTTGGATTCGCGAGCATAAAGCTTTGTCGATTATTATTGAGGAGCCTATTGCTGTTGCCTCGATGGGGAGTAATAAAATTGATGACATTTCTCTTTACTACAAAGGTGAAGAGATAGATTCCTTTTCTTTGGTCACAGTTTCAATTGAAAATGCTGGGAATGCCTATATTAAGCCAGAAGATTTTTCTCGAAATCTTAGTTTTATATTTAGGGGGAGAGCGATATCGAGGCCTGATCTTATAAAAAGAAACCCTGACCAACTAGATCCAAAACTTGTATTAGTTGGTGATAATGTTGTTGAGTTGGACCCCTTGTTATTGAATCCCGGTGACATGTTTGAATTTCGTGTTGGTGTTGTAAATTTGTCGGATGCTCTTGATCCAGTGCATGTAACTGGGCGTGTCGCTGGGGTTAAAAGATTGAGTGCTTTTGTCAAACAACAGGATGCGAAATTTTTCGTAATATCCTCAGGATATGCTCCGTTTGTTGTTCTTGTATTAGCTTACATTGGTTTTTGTTTATTGTTTTGGGCTGTTAGTTTTGTTAGGAAAGTACTATGTAAGACCTAGCGATTTATAGTTATTATGTAGGGTCTCCTGGGTGAGTTGCGGTTAATTATCTGTTTGTTTGGCTGTAGAGTTTTTAATGGCCCACATCCTCCTCATCGACGACGACGCCATCCTCAAGGAAACCTTCGGGGCGCTCATGGGGCGCCTGGGGCATGACTTCAGCTGGGCCGGGTCGCTGGAAGCGGGGCGGCAGATGCTGGCCCGGGGGCGTTGCGACGTGGTGCTCCTCGATTTGCGGCTGCCCGACGGCTACGGCCTGGAACTCATGCCCGAGCTGCGGGCCGCGCCCGGCGCCCCGGAAATCATCATCGTCACCGCCCAGGACGACCCCGAGGGCGCGGCCCTGGCCATCAAATCCGGGGCCTGGGACTACATCCAAAAGCCCCTGACCCCCAACCGCGTCAGCCTGCCGCTCACGCGCGCCCTGGAATACCGCGCCCAGAAAGCCGCCAGGCGCCCCCGCGCCGTGCTCAAGCGCGAGGGCATCATCGGCGCCGGGCCGGCCATGGAAGCCTGCCTCGACCTCGTGGCCCAGGCCGCCGATTCCGACGCCTCGGTGCTCCTGACCGGCGAGACCGGCACCGGCAAGGAACTCTTCGCCCGGGCCATCCACGCCAATTCCTCCCGGGCCACCAACAACTTCGTGGTGGTGGACTGCGCCGCCCTGCCAGAAACACTTGTCGAAAGCGTGCTTTTTGGCCACGTCAAGGGCGCCTTTACCGGCGCCGACCGCGACCGCGACGGGCTGGTCAAGCTGGCCGACGGCGGCACGCTGTTCCTCGACGAGATCGGCGAACTGTCCCCGGCCATCCAGAAGACCTTCCTGCGCGTGCTGCAAGACGGCCGCTTCCGGCCGGTGGGCTCCAAAAACGAACTGCAAAGCGATTTCCGCCTGGTCGCCGCCACCAACCGCGACCTGCCGGTCATGGCCGCCGGCGGCGTGTTCCGCGAGGACCTGCTTTACCGCCTGCGCACCATCGTCATCACCCTGCCGCCGCTCAAGCAGCGTACCGAGGACGTAAAGCCCCTGGCCATCCACTACATGAACCGCTTGTGCGAACGCTACCGGCTGCCGACCAAGGGGTTTGCCGACGAATTCTTCCAGGCCCTGGCCGCCTACACCTGGCCGGGCAACGTGCGGGAACTGTGCAGCACCATGGAACGGGTGCTGCTGGCCTATCGCAGCGAGCCGGTCCTGTACCCCAAGCATCTGCCCGACGAATTGCGCATCCAGGTCCTGGGCGCCGGGGCGGCCTGCGAGCCCGATGCCGCCGGCCGGCAAGCCGCCCCGGCGGTGGAAGGCCGGCCGGTTCCGCCCTGGAAGGCCTACCGCCGCCGCGCCCTGGACGCGGCCGAGGAGGCCTACCTGCGCGACCTGCTGGCCGCCTGCGGCGGCACGGTCGGCCGGGCGGCCACGGTCAGCGGGCTTTCGGTTTCGCGGCTCTACGACCTGTTTCGCAAGTACAACCTGCCCACCCGCGCCTAGCTTGCCAGGCCGCTGCGTCTCCAGTAGCCTCCCGGCCATGGACGCCCCTATCTTGACGCTCAAAAACAACGAGGAACGCCGCCTGCGCGCCGGACACCTGTGGGTGTTCAGCAACGAGGTGGACACGAAAAAAACACCGCTCACCGCCTTCGCGCCCGGCCAGGCGGCCGTGGTCACGGCCTCGCGGGGCCGGCCGCTGGGGGTGGCCACGGTCAACCCCGGCTCGCTGATTTGCGCCCGGGTCATGGACCGCGACCCCGACACCCGCCTGGACGTCGATTTTTTCCGGGGCCGGCTGCGCGACGCCCTGGCCTTGCGCGAGCGGTTTTACGCCACGCCCCATTACCGGCTGCTTTTTTCCGAAGGCGACCACGTGCCGGGGCTCATCCTCGACCGCTACGGCGACGTGGTCGTGGGCCAGCTGACCACGGCCGGGACGGACCGGCTGCGCGAGGCGATCCTGGAGGCGGTGGTGGCGGAACTCTCCCCCCGGGCCGTGATCTGGCGCAACGACACGGCCGCCCGGGACCTGGAGGGCCTGGGCAAGGCCGTGGAGACGGCCTACGGCGACACCCCGGAGCGGCTGGAAATCAACGAGGCCGGGGCGGTCTTTTCCGTGCCGGCCCAAGGCGGCCAGAAAACCGGCTGGTTTTACGACATGCGCGAAAACCGCACGGCCCTGTGCCGGCTCGTGGCCGGCCGCACGGTGCTCGATCTGTTCGCCTATGCCGGGGCCTTTTCCGTGCGCGCCGCCCTGGCCGGGGCGGCCGCGGCCGTGTGCCTGGATTCCTCGGAGGCGGCCCGGGCCATGGCCGCGGACAACGCCGCCCGAAACGGCGTGGCCGGCAAGGTCGAAACCGTGCGCGCCGATGCGGCCGCCTACCTGGAGGAATGCGCCGCCGCCGGCCGGACCTTCGACGTCGTCAGCCTCGATCCGCCGGCCCTGGTCAAGCGCAAAAAGGACCTGGAGGCGGGGCTTCGGGCCTACGAACGCCTCAACCGCCTGGCCATGGACGTCCTGGCCGACGACGGCATCCTTTTGACCTGCTCGTGCTCCCAGCACGTGGATGCCTGGGAACTGCGCCGGGTGGCCCTGCGGGCGGCCAATGCCGCCGGCCGGCGGGCCCAGGTGCTGGCTCAGGGCCGGCAGGGTCCCGACCATCCGGCCCATCCGGCCATGGCCGAGACGGATTACCTCAAGTCCTTCACCCTGCGGCTGTTGCGGCGGGATTGAGGAGGGCTTCGAGGAAAAACATCGCCGCGCCCTTGTCAGGCCCGGGATCGTTCCCTATAGGGGAGCGTGGGGAGAATGGTTTTCCCCTTGGGCTGACCTATGGAACCGGAGGATGTGTATGCTCTCATGGTCCATAACTTTTCTTGTCGTCGCCCTCGTGGCTGGCATCCTGGGGTTTACCGGCATCGCCCGCACGGCGACCGGCATCGCCAAGATCCTGTTCTACCTCTTCCTGATTTTGTTCCTGCTTTCCCTGGTTTCCCGGCTGTTTTAAAGCGGCCCGGCCAGGCGGCCCCCCTGGGCGGTTGACGCCCCAAGGGGCCGCTTGGCCTCGGGAATCCTCAGGCTTCGTCCGTCGCCTCGGGCTCGGGCCTGGCCGGCGCGGCGGCGGCCCACAGCGCCTCCAGCACCGCCTCGACGCCTTCGCCGGTCAGGGCCGACATGAACAACACCGTCTGGCCGGCGGCGGCCGCGGCGGCCTTTCGGGCGGCGAGATCCTCGGGGGAGAGCAGGTCGATCTTGTTGACCACCCGCAGTTGCGGCCGCTGGGCCAGGCCTTCGTCGAAAAGGCGCAGCTCCTCGTCCACCACGTCGAAGGCCTCGAAGATGCCTTCCGGCGAGGCGTCCTCGGCCGAGACCACGTGCAGCAACAGCCGCGTGCGCTCGACGTGGCGCAGGAAGCGGTGACCCAGGCCGTGGCCGAGGTGCGCGCCTTCGATGAGCCCCGGGATGTCGGCCAGCACCAGCCGGTCGCCGTAGTCGTTTTCGATCACGCCCAGGTTGGGGGTGAGCGTGGTGAAGGGGTAGGCGGCGATTTTCGGCCGCGCCCGGGAAACGGCGGCGATGAAGGTGGACTTGCCGGCATTGGGCAGGCCGATGATGCCGACGTCGGCCAGGACCTTGAGCACGAGCCGGATGCGCCGCTCCTCGCCGGGCTCGCCCGGCTGGGCGAAGCGCGGCGTGCGCATGGTGGCCGAGGCGAAATGCAGGTTGCCCTTGCCGCCCCGCCCGCCCCGGCAGGCGACGAAGGTCTGGCCGGGCGTGGTCAGGTCGGCCAGGAGCCGGGCCTCGTCCTCGCTTTCGGCATCGTCGGGGCTTATGTCCTCGTCGGGCGCGTCTTCGGGCGCCTCGCGCACCAGGCCGTGTTCGTCCACGACCAGGCCTTCGATGGTGCCGTCGTCCTCGTCGTCGGGGCTTTCCTCGGGCTCGGGCTCGCCCAGGGCCGGCAGCTCGTAGAGCTCGGTGCCGACCGGCACGCGGATGACGAGGTCCTCGGCGGCCCGGCCGTTTTTCTGGCGGCCCATGCCGCCTTCGCCGTTTCGGGCCTCGTAGATGCGCCGCAGGCGCAGGTCGTAAAGCGTCAGCAGGTCCGGGTCGGCCGCGAACACGATGTCGCCGCCCGCGCCGCCGTCGCCGCCGTCCGGTCCGCCCCGGGGAATGAACTTCTCGCGGCGAAACGACACCGCGCCGCGTCCGCCCTTGCCCGAGCGGACAATGATCCAGGCTTCGTCCACAAAACGCATATCGCCTCCGAAGCCCCCGGACCGGAAGCCGGGGGCGTGATCCACGTTGGGGTTGCTTGCGGCGGCCCTAGGGGCGCCGCCGGGCCAGGCGGTCCTCGCGCCCGACCAGCACCAGCTTGTCGCCCGCGGCGAGGACCTCGTCGGCCTTGGGGATAAACGAATACTGGTCCGCGTCCAGGCACTTTTTGGCGATGACCTGGACCTGGTGCTTGTTGGTCAGGTCGAGCTGGCGCAGGGTCTGGCCGGCCCAGTCGTCGATGCCGATTTCCTTGAGGGCCACGTTCTTGTCCATGGGCAGATACTCGATGAGCCCGGGACTGGCCAGCTGGTGGGCCATGTTTCTGGCGGCGAAACGCTCGGGGATGAACACCGTGTCCACGCCGATCTTGAGCAGCAGCTTCTCGTGGTCCGTGGACACGGCCTTGACCCAGACCTGGGGCACGCCGAGTTCCTTGAGGTACAGCGAAATGAGGATGCTCGCCTCCATGGAATGGCCCACGGACACGACCACGTGGGACATCTCCTCCACGTGGATTTGCTCCAGGGCCCGCTTGTCCTTGGCGTCGAGCTGGTAGACCTGGGTGAAGACGTTTTTCGCGTTGTTGACCTTGTCCGGGTCGCCGTCCACGCCGACGACCGTGCGGCCCAGTTCCGCCAGGCAACGGCCCATGTGGAACCCGAACTTGCCAAGCCCGATGATGCAGACCTGATCCCCGGCCATGTTTCCTCCGTGGCGGCGGGCCATCGCCCTAGCCGATCATCATGCCCTGCTCGGGCCAGCGGTAGCGCAACGGTTCCTGGAAGCCGTGCAAGACCGAAGAGTGAAGAAGGGCATGATGCCAAGGCCCCTGAGCTGGATCAGGGCCAGGATGACCGTGTGGCCGAATCGGGTGAACGTCGTCCCCGTGTCCACCACGGCCAGGCCCGTGACGCAGGCGGCGGAAGTGGCGGTAAAAAGCGCGTCCAGAAAGGACACCGGCGTGCCGGCGCAGCTTATGGGCTGGCACAGCAGGCCCGCGCCGAGCGCGATGGCTCCGGCGAACAGGTGAATGGGCAAGGCCAGCGGGGCGAACAGTTTCTTATGCCACATGGGGTGGTTGGTAACAAAACCGGCGAATGATCTCCACGCGCCCGGGCGGAAAAAAATGGGGGGCTCTGTGGGAGCCCCCGCGCGGGAGATGAAGGAGAGGTCAGAACAATAGGGAGGTATTGTCTGCTCTGGCAAGAGATAACCAAAAACCGTGCCATGGGTGAAAACCGTCACGGGTCTGGGAACATGCTGTGTTTTCAAAATGATATCAATGACGTATATGTATTAGGCGAATGCCATGGGTGTTGTAGGCGTTTTGTTTTGCGATAAAACTGTAAAAATTGCGGCGAAAACGGAAATCCCCGCCCCAGCGGAAGCCGCTTGTACGGCAGGCCCGCAGCCTTGCCAAGACGAAAAAAACCTCGCGCAGCACCGGGCCCAGCACCCGGGCGCCTGCCCCGAGCCCGGGAAGGACGACGCCGCCCATCGGCCTCGCGCAGCACCGGCCGTGACACCCGTGTCCCGAGCCTTGGAAAGGAGACGCCGCCGGGCGGCCTCGCGCAGCACCGGGTGCTGTACCCGTGCGCCTGCCCCGAGCCCTGGGAGGACGCCGCCGCCCATCGGCCTTGCGCAGCACCGGCCGCGACACCCGTGCCCCGAGCCCTGGAAGGGATACACCGCCGCGCGGCCTAGCGCAGCACTGGTCGCAGCACCCGTTCGAGCACCCCCTGGACTTTGGAAATGGCCACGCCGTAGTTGGTGACCGGTACGCCCCGCCGGGCGCACTCCCGGATGCGGCGCACCATTTCCATGCGCCCGAGCATGCACGAGCCGCAGTGCACCACCAGGGCAAAGCGCTCCAGGTCGTCGGGGAAGTCGTGGCCGGCGTGGACCTCGAAGCGCAGGTCCTTGCCCGTGAACTGGGAAATCCAGCGCGGGATCTTGACCCGGCCGATGTCGTCGGCCTGGACGTGGTGGGAACAGGCCTCGGCCATGAGCACGGTGTCGCCGTCCTTGAGGCTGTCGATGGCCGCCGCGCCGGCCACGAGGCTGGGCAGGTCGCCCTTGTAGCGGGCGAAAAGCGTGGAAAAGGTCGTCAGCGGCACGTCGTCGGGCACGTCCCCGGAAACCTTGAGGATCACCTGGGAATCGGTGACCACCAGGGCCGGCGGCCGGCGCAGGTTGGCCAGGGCCGCCTCCAGTTCGCGCTCCTTGACCACCACGGCCACGGCGTCGCCGTCGAGGATTTCGCGCAGGACCTGGACTTGCGGCACGATGAGCCGGCCCTTGGGCGCGGCCAGGTCGATGGGCACCACGCACACCACGGTGTCGCCTTCGCCGAACAGGTCGCCGGCGAGCATGGGTTCGCGCATGGCCTCGGCCGGGGCCAGGGCGATGAGCGCCTCCTTGACGGCCGTGGCCCCCTGGCCCGTGGCGGCGCTGGCCCGCACGAAGCGGACGTTCGAAGCCAGGCACCAGTCCAGGTCGGCCTGGGGCGGGTCGGCCTGGTCGGCCTTGTTGAAGACCACCAGGAAGGGGATGCCCAGGCGGCGGATGTCGGCGATGATGCCGCGTTCGGCCGCGGCCAGGCCCGAGCCGTCGGTGACGACCACGGCGATGTCCGTGCGCCACAGGACCTTGCGCGTGGCGGCCATGCGCAGTTTGCCCAGTTCCCCGGTGTCGTCGAGGCCGGCCGTGTCGTAGAAGGTCACGGGGCCAAGGGGCAGCAGCTCGTAGGGCTTGGCCACGGGGTCGGTGGTGGTGCCGGCTATGTCCGAGACAATGGCCACGTCCTGGCCGGCGATGGCGTTAAGAAGCGACGATTTGCCGGCGTTGGTGCGCCCGACCAGGGTGATGACCAGGCGCACCCCGCGCGGGGCCTTGGTTTCGGACTCAGCCATGGCGTCTCCTTTTGGACCCGCCGACGGCCGTGGAGGGCCTGCGCCCCACGCGGCGGATGGCGGCGCGGGCCGCTTCGACCCGGGAGGCGGCGTCGGCGCGAAAGGCGTTCTTGCCGGGATAGATGGCGTAATCGGCCCCCACGGTTTCCGGCGTCAGCGAGGGCATGATGACGTTGGCCCCCACGGTGAGCCCCTGTTCGCGCGACCCTTCGCGCAGGGCGTTTAAGGCCGAGGTCGAGGGGATGTTGGCCAGGGGATTTAAAAGGCGCAGGATGGCCATGGCCCGGAAGGCGGTGAGCACCGAGCCGGCTGGCTGGGCGCCGTAGGGCGTGTCCGGGTGGGGCACGAAGGGGCCCACGGCGATCATGTCCAGGTCCAGATCGGCCAGGCGCAGCAGGTCCTCGGCCAGGATGTCCGGGGTCATGCCGGGCAGGTCGGTGATGACGCCCGAGCCCACCTCGTAGCCGGCCCGCCGCAGCCACTCCACCCGGGCCAGCCGGTCGGCCAGGTCGAGCCCCGGCCGGGAGGCGGCGTAAAGGGCCTGGTCGAAGGTCTCGACCTTGAGCAGGTAGCGGTCCGCGCCAAGCTCCCGCCAGTAGAGGAAATCGTCCTTGGGCCGGTCGCCGACGGACAGGGTCACGGCCACATCGGCCGTCTCTTTGGCCCCGGTCACGATCCGGCCGATGTCTTCCTTGGAATACGTGTAGTCGTCGCCGGACTGGACCACCACCGTGCCCAGCGACAGCTCCCGGGCCAGGGTGGCGCAGGAGACGATTTCCTCCACGGTCAGCCGGTAGCGGTGCACGTCCCGGTTGGCCCGGCGCAGGCCGCAGTAGCGGCAGTTGTTGACGCAGTGGTTGGAAAATTCCACCACGCCGCGCAGGTAGACTTCGTCGCCGAAGTTTTCCCGGGTCAGGGCCTCGGCGGCGGAAAAAAGGCCCGGGTCGTCGGCCCCGGCCAGCAGTTGCGAGATTTCGGAAGGGCGCATGGTCGCTCCGGAAGGGCTCAGGCCAGGCGGCGGGCGGCGGCTCTGGCCGCCACGCACTCGCACACCAAGCGGTAGGCTCCCTGGGTCAACGGGTCAAGCCTGTCCGGGGAGGCGTCGTCCTCAGCCCGGGAGAGCAGGTCTTCCACGTCGGCCGGGATGGCCAGCCACAGGCCGGATGGCGCCGGCAGGGGGCCGTGAAGGTAATGGCCGGCGAAAATGGTGTCGCCGACAAGCAGGATCGGGGCCAGGGGCAGGGACGGGGTCAGGTAGAGGCGCACCCGGGTCGGGTGGCGCCTGGCCAGGGCGTCGCAGAAGCTGGCCGAGGCGGCGAATTCCCGGCGCAGCGTCACCTCGGGCATGTCGCGGCGCAGGACCCGGCGGAAGGCCTCCCAGTAGGCCGCGCCGGCGGCCGGATCGAAGCTCACGATGTCCAGCCGCGTAAACTGCGGCCGGCACAGGGCCATTTCCAGGGCGTCGGCCATGGCCCGGTCCCGGGCGAAATTGGAATACATGCCGGCATGGAAAAAAAGCCGGTCGGCCCGGGCGATCCACTCGGGCAGCCGGGCCTCGCCCAGTCCGGCGTAAACGGCAATGTTCCCCTTGTCCTCAGGCATCGTCGCCCCCTTTCTCCCTCCCCTTGCCGGGGGTCCGGGGGGGATGATCCCCCCCGGCGGAGAGGTCCAGGAGAGGCGGCGCCTCTCCTGGCTGCCGCAGGCCCTCGTAATCCGCCTCCTCGTACCCCAGCTTGCGCATGCGTTTGGGGGCGAGCAGGGCCTGGGCCGCC
This sequence comes from Solidesulfovibrio sp. DCME, assembly GCF_049995385.1. NCBI lineage: Bacteria > Pseudomonadati > Thermodesulfobacteriota > Desulfovibrionia > Desulfovibrionales > Desulfovibrionaceae > Solidesulfovibrio > Solidesulfovibrio sp. DCME. The sequence continues at coordinate 5,228,200 of NZ_CP188261.1, read as the reverse complement.
TGGCGGGTGAGAACGCCCGTGGCCTCCAGGTGGTCGGCCAGGGCGACGCCTTTGGCGTCGGCTTCGGCCAGGAGGTGGGAAACCTTTTCGTAGCCGAACGCCGGCACGAGCACGGTGGCCAGGGCGTGGCTTTTTTCCACGAGCTCCCGGCAGCGCGCCTCGTTGGCGGCTATGCCGGCCACGCACTTGTCGGCGAAGAGGGCCGTGGCCCGCGTAAGCAGGCGCAGGGATTCCAGGAGGCTGTGGGTTAATAGCGGCAGGAATTGGTTGATCTGCAACTGGCCGAGCCCGGCGACCAGGGCCACGGCCTGGTGGTTGGCCATAACGCGCAGGGCCACCTGGCCCACGCATTCCGGGAGGACCGGGTTGACCTTGCCGGGCATGATGGAGGAGCCGGCCTGCAGGGCGGGCAGGCGGATCTCGCCAAGCCCGGTGGCCGGGCCGCTGGCCAGCAGGCGCAGGTCCGAGGAGATTTTCAGCAGGTTGGCGGCAAAGGCCGACAGGATGCCCGAGACCTCGACGAAGGGGTCGGCGTTGGCCGTGGCGTCGACCAGGTTTTCCGCCCGGGAAAGGGGTAGGCCCGTGAGGGTGCGCAGATGGTCGGCGGCCCGGAAGATGAAGGCGCGCGGCGCGCCGAGGCCGGTGCCGATGGCCGTGCCGCCCAGGCTCACCTGCTTGAGGCGCTCGCGGCACTTGAAGATGCGCCAGCGGTCCCGGGAAACGGCTTCGGCAAAGGCGCCGAATTCCATGCCGAGCGTGAGCGGCACGGCGTCCATGCATTCGGTGCGCCCGACCTTGACCACATGGGCGAAGGCCGCCTCCTTGTCCTGGAAGGCTTCCTGGAGGCGGGCCACGGCGTTTTCCAGGTCCTTGAGCAGCCACAGGGCGGCTACCCGCAGGGCCGTGGGGTAGGTGTCGTTGGTGGACTGGTGCAGGTTGACGTGGTCCAGCGGCGAAAGGAAGGCATAGTCCCCGGGCTGGCGCCCGAGCAGTTGCAGGGCCCGGTTGGCCACGACCTCGTTGACGTTCATGTTGGTGGAGGTGCCGGCGCCGCCCTGGTAGGGGTCCACCGGGAACTGGTCGGCATGGCGGCCGTCGGCGATCTCCCGGCAGGCGGCCACGATGGCGTCGGCGCGGGCGACATCGAGGCCGCCGCCATCGGCGTTGGCCAGGGCGCAGGCCGCCTTGACCAGGGCGTAGGCCCGGAGGAATTCGGGAAAAAGGTGTTGGCCGGAAACGGGAAAATTCTCGGCCGCCCGAAGCGTGTGAATGCCGTAAAGGGCGCCCTCGGGGAGCGGCAAGGCTCCCAGGGCATCGCTTTCCTGTCGCATGTGCCGACTCCCCAAGTGGCAACCCAGTGCATCGGCGACGGGCCGGACCATCCGGCCACGACGCGGACGCTGCGGCGGCTTCGGTAACACGAACGTTGTGAAAGATCATCCGGCGCCTTGGGCGGCCGGGCGGTCGCCTCCGGCTGGCCGGGCGGATGCCGCCGGCGAGCCGGGCGGTCGCCTCCGGCGGGCCGGTCGGATGCCTCCGGCGGGCAGGGGCGTTGCCCCTGCACCTCATCGGGGGGCATGATGCCCCCCGAACCCCCTCGCCGTGGGGGCGGATTTTCCGGGACGGCGCGTCTGACTGCCGCCCGTCGCCGTCCCGGAAAATCCGCCCCCACAAGGGCCGTCGCCTGCGGCGCGGGGGAAGGAGGAGGTGTCACAGAACATTGCCCCCTTTCGGGGGGACCGGGGGGGATGATCCCCCCCGGCGCAGAGGGGCCGGGAGAGGCGGAGCCTCTCCCGGTCCTTCCCCTGTTAGAGGCGCTGGCGTTTGAAGTAGTGGGTGTGCAGCAGGTGGTGCGAGCGTTCGGACAGGGGTTTGCCCAGGAACTTTTCGTACAGCTCGATGATGTACGGGTTCTGGTGCGACTTGCGCAGCGGCTTGCCCGCGTCCTCGTCGTAGAGCACCTGGGTGCGCAGCTTGAGCAGTTCGATGTCGCCGTGGTGGTAGGGCTGTCCGCCGCCGCCGATGCAGCCGCCGGGGCAGGCCATGACCTCGATGGCGTGGAAGGTCTCGCCGGCGCGCACGCGCTCCAGGAGCTTGCGGGCGTTGCCCAGGCCGTGGGCCACGCCGATGATCAACTCGTGGGGGCCGACCTTGACCGTGGCCTTTTTCACGCCTTGCATGCCGCGCACGTCCTCGAAGTCGACCTTGGTCAGGGTCTCGCCCGTGGCCAGTTCGTAGGCGGTACGCAGGGCGGCCTCGATGACGCCGCCGGTGGCGCCGAAGATCGGGGCCGCGCCGGTGGAGGCGCCCAGCGGCGCGTCGAAGTCCTCGTCGGGCAGGCCGGCGAAGTCGATGTTCATGCGCTTGATCAGCCGGGCCAGCTCACGGGTGGAGATGACGATATCCACGTCGGGGTTGCCGTCCACGGAGAACTCCGGACGGGCCCGTTCGTACTTTTTGGCCAGGCAGGGCATGACCGAGACGACCACGAGCTTCTCGCGCGGGATGCCGAGCATGTCGGCGTAGTAGGTCTTGGCGATGGCGCCGAACATCTGCTGGGGCGACTTGGCCGTGGAAGGCACGTCGAGCATGTCCGGGAACTGGTGTTCGAAGAACTTCACCCAGCCCGGGCAGCAGGAGGTCAGGATGGGCAGCTTGGCCGTCTGGTCGCCGCCCAGGTGGCGGGTCAGGCGGTCGAGGAATTCCGAGCCTTCCTCCATGATGGTCAGGTCGGCGGCGAAGTCGGTGTCGAAGACGTGGGCAAAGCCCAGGCGGCGCAGGGCGGCGGCCATCTTGCCGGTGACCGAGGTGCCCGGGGCGATGCCCAGGTCCTCGCCCAGGGCGGCGCGCACGGCCGGGGCGGTCTGGACGATGACGACCTTGTCGGGGTTGGCCAGGGCCTCGACCACGTCCCAGCTGTGGTCGTGCTCGACCAGGGCGCCCACCGGGCACACGGCCACGCACTGGCCGCAGTTGGTGCAGACGGTGTCGGCCAGGTTCATCTCGAAGGCCGGGGCGACCACGGCGGTGAAGCCGCGGTTGACGCCGGAGAGCACGCCGCAGGTCTGGACCTGGTTGCAGACCGACTCGCAGCGGCGGCACATGATGCACTTGTCCATGTCGCGGATGATGGAGGGGGAGATGTCCTTGCGGTAGTGGGACATCTCGCCGCCGTCATAGGGCGACTCGCGGATGCCGAAGCGCTCGGCCAGGGCCTGCAGCTCGCACTCGCCGGACTTGGCGCAGACGAGGCAGTCCTTGGGGTGGTCGGACAGCATGAGCTCGAGCACGGTCTTGCGGGCATTGAGCACGCGCAGGGTGTTGGATTTCACCACCATCTTGTCGGCAACCGGGGTGGCGCAGGCCGGGGCCAGGTTGCGCCGGCCCTCGACCTCGACCACGCAGACGCGGCAGGAGGCGGCCTGGTTGTTGATCTTGAGCTCTTCGAGGTTGAAGTAGCACAAGGTCGGGATGTCGATGTCGAGCTTCTTGGCGGCATCCAGGATGGTGCTGCCCGCCGGCACGGACGTCGTCTTGCCGTCTATGGTTATTGTCAGCATGGACATTGCGGACCTCCTTGGATCCTTATTGCTTGATGATGGAGTCGAATTTGCACTTGTCGTAGCAAGCGCCGCACTTGATGCACTTTGTGGCATCGATGGTATGCGGCTGCTTCTTCGTGCCGGATATGCACTCCACCGGGCAGACCTTGGTGCACAGCGTGCAGCCGGTGCACTTGGCGGGATCGATGGTGTAGGTCAGCATGGCCGTGCAGACGTGGGCCGGGCACTTCTTGTCCATCACGTGGGCCGCGTATTCGTTGCCGAAGGTGTCCATGGTGGACAGGATGGGGTTGGGCATGGTCTGGCCGAGGCCGCACAGGGCCGTGTCCTTGATGTTGTCGCAAAGCGACTTGAGGCGCGTGAGGTCGGCCGGGGTGCCCTTGCCCTTGGTGATCTTGTCGAGCAGCTCGTAGAGGCGCTTGGAGCCGATGCGGCAGGGCGTGCACTTGCCGCAGGTCTCGTCCATGGTGAAGTCGAGGAAGAACTTGGCGATCGATACCATGCAGTCGTCCTCGTCCATGACGACCATGCCGCCGGAGCCCATCATGGACTTGCGGGCAATGAGCGACTCGTAGTCGATGGCCACGTCGAGGTCCTTGTAGGACAGGGCGCCGCCGGAGGGGCCACCGGTCTGCACGGCCTTGAAGGCCTTGCCGTCGGGGCAGCCGCCGCCGATCTCGAAGATGACTTCGCGAAGCGTGATGCCCATGGGCACTTCGATAAGGCCCACGTTGACGATTTTACCGGCCAGGGCGAAGACCTTGGTGCCCTTGGAGGTGGCGGTGCCGATGCCGGCGAACCAGTCGGCGCCGTTGATGACGATGGCCGGGATGTTGGCGAAGGTCTCGACGTTGTTGACGATGGTGGGCTTTTGCCAGTAGCCGGACTGGGCCGGGAAGGGCGGCTTGGTCACGGGCTCGCCGCGCTGGCCTTCCATGGACTTGATCAGCGCCGTTTCCTCGCCGCACACGAAGGCGCCGGCGCCGTACTTGAGCTCGATGTCGAAGTCGAAGCCCGAGCCGAAGATGTTCTTGCCCAAAAGACCGTAGGCCCGGGCGTCCTCGATGGCCTTGCGCAGGCGCTTGATGGCCAACGGATACTCGGCCCGGATGTAGACCGTGCCGATGGTGGCGCCGATGGCGTAGCCGCCGATGGCCATGGCTTCCACCACCGAGTGGGGGTCGCCCTCGAGCACGGCGCGGTCCATGAACGCGCCCGGGTCGCCTTCGTCGGCGTTGCACACGATGTATTTCTGGTCGGCGGCATTGGCCAGGGCGATGCCCCACTTGACGCCGGTGGGGAAGCCGCCGCCGCCGCGGCCGCGCAGGCCCGAGGTCTTGATGAGTTCCACCACCTCGGCCGGGGTCATGGTCAGGGCCTTGGCCAAGGCCTCGTAGCCGCGAACGGCAATATAGTCATCCAGGCTTTCCGGATCGATGAAACCGCAGTTGCGGGTGGCGATCCGAAGCTGCTTTTTTTCCGTGGTCGTCGCTGCCATATCGTCGTCTCCCGGTAGGCGCGTCCTACAGGACTACCCGTTCGTAGTTGACGGGGATGATTCCCTCGACCGGTTCGCCCTTCATGACGTACTCGGTTACCAGTTCCCGGGCCTTGGTCTCGTCCACGCCGCCGAAGACCACGGGGGCCTTGCCAGGCAGGGTGATTTCCACGGTGGGCTCGGCGTAACAATAGGTCATGCAGCCGGACTGCATGAATTCGATGCCGGACAGGCCGTTTTTGGCCACTTCGTCCTGCATGGCCTCCAGGGCGGCCTTGCCGCCGGCGGCGATGGAGCAGGTGGCCAGGGACACGTTGATGATGACCTTGCCGTTGCCGGCGGCCTTTCTGGCCAGGATTTCCTGGCGCTTGGCCTTGAGTTCGTCGAGGGACTGTATCGTGCTCATGAAGCGCTCCTTGGCGGGCTTGGCGTGCGTGCGCTAGTAGTCGGCCAGAATCTTTTTCACCTGGCCGGGGGTGACGTTGCCGTAGACCTTCTCGCCGACCATGACGATGGGGGCCAGGGCGCAGCCGCCGACGCAACGCAGGGTGTCGATGGAGAACTTGCCGTCCGGGGTGACGTCGCCGATGTCGATCTTCAGTTGTTCCTTGAAGGACTGAACGACCTTGTCCGCGCCTTTGACGAAGCAGGCCGTGCCCATGCAAATGGAGATGGGGAACTTGCCCTTGGGCACCATGGTGAAGAAGGTGTAGAAGCTGACCACGCCGTAGACCTGGGCCAGCGGGACTTCCATGTAGTCGGCCACGAACTGCTGGACCTCGATGGGAAGGTAGCCGAACACGCTTTGGGCCTTGTGCAGCACGGTGACGAGATGGCCTTCCTTCTGGGGCAGGGCCTCGATGAACTGGACGACTTCCCGGTAGAGCGGCTGAGGCAGCACGGCATGATCCGGAACCCTGCACTCGCCAACCGCTTGACAAGTTGAATTTTGCATACCCAGACACCTCTCCTTGCGGCAATTTTGATGTTTCCGGACAGCGAGGCGGCTGGCGGGCCTGGTTGCGGCGCGCCCGACGCTTCGCGAAGGTCCTTTTCCCTGGCTCAGATTGTGATATTTTTCACAATCTAGGGAGGCTTACTGCCTTCGGCAACGCTTCCCTTGGTATACAAGGCGCTTTGCCGTCGTTTCCATAGTCTGGCCCTCAAACAGCAAAAACCAGGCCATGACAAAATATCATAGAAAAACAGATGGATAGAAAATAGGGCCGCGTTAGGGAAGCGCGGCGAGGGGCAAGGGGGGATTGCCGATTCCGGTCGCGGCCGGAAGGCGTGACGCGACCGTTTGGATAGTTTAAATGATTCCGATGTGTTGGTGACACAAAGACAAAGTGCGCTAGCCTTCGGGAAAAAATGGGTCAAAATGCCACCTCCCCCTGGGGACGCTGAATGCCGCCAGGCCCGGATACGGGCCTGGCAATTTTTAGGACAAGCGTAGCACGTTTTGCCATCGTCCGCATCCCCCCTTTGGCCATGGCGGTGTCGGCGGCCCCGGGGACCGGCCCCCAGTGCCCGGCGGGGATGGCCCTTGCGGCCGGGGAAGGGGTACCGGTGGCCGGGCGGCCAGACCGCGGCAAGCGCCCGGCAAGCGGCGTCCGGATGGCAGCGACGGAGCCGGGCGGCGGCGGACGGCCAGCAAGCGGCAAGCGGACGATGGGGCAACACTCGGACGAGGCAACACTCGGACGAGGCGGCAAACGGACGGGGCGGCAAACGGACGGGGCGGCAAACGGACGGGGCGGCAAACGGACGGGGCGGCAAACGGACGGGGCGGCAAACGGACGGGGCGGCAAACGGACGGGGCGGCAAACGGACGGGGCGGCAAACGGACGGGGCGGCAAACGGACGGGGCGGCAAACGGACGGGGCGGCAAACGGACGGGGCGGCAAACGGACGGGGCGGCAAACGGACGGGGCGGCAAACGGACGGGGCGGCAAACGGACGGGAAGCGGCGGCCGCCGCTTCCCGCCAAGCGCGCCGGACCGGGGCGTCGGCCCCGGCCCGGCCGTCAGGTCAGCATGTCGTCGATGAGCGCCTTGAGGTTGTCGGCCTCCCGGGTCAGGTCGGCCACCGAGGCGTCGCAGTCCTCCATGGCCGCGGCCGTGTCCTGGGAAATGTGGGTGATGGATTCCACGGTGCGGCTGATCTCTTCGCTGACGGCCGATTGCTGTTCCGAGGCGGCGGCGATGGCCTGGACCTGGTCCGCCGAGGAGCCGACCAGGGTGACGATGCCGGACAGGGCCTCGCCCGAGCGCCGGGCCAGGGCATCGGCGCCCTCGATGGCCGAGGCCGCCTCCTCCACGCTGATCACGTGTTCCTTGGTGCCGAGCTGGATGGCCGTGACGGCCTGCTCCACCTCGCGGGTGGCGTGCATGGTCTTTTCGGCCAGCTTGCGCACCTCGTCGGCCACCACGGCGAAGCCCCGGCCGGCGTCGCCGGCCCGGGCCGCCTCGATGGCGGCGTTTAAGGCCAGCAGGTTGGTCTGGTCGGCAATGTCGGAAATGACCCCGATGACCGCGCCGATGCCCTGCGCCTCGCGCCCGAGCACAGTGATGTCCTCGCGCAGCGACGCCGCCCGTTCGCGGATGGCCCCGATCATGGAAACCAGTTCGAGCACGGTCCTGGAGCCGTCGTCGGCCTTGGCCCGGGCATCGGCCGCGGTGGACGCGGCGTTTTCGGCGTTCTTGGCCACTTCCAGCACCACGGTATTCATCTCGCCGATGGCCAGGGAGGTCTCGGCCGCGGAATTGCGCTGGGCCTCGGCCCCGTCCCTGGCCTGGCCGACCTTGCCCGACAGGGCGTCGCAGGCCTGGCCCAGGCGAGCCAGCACGCCTTCCAGGGTCCGGGCGGCGGCGGCGGCACCCTCGCGCCGGGCCGCCACGGCCGCTTCCCGGGCCGATTCGGCCTCGGCCAGGCAGGAGCCGGCCCGTTCGGCCTCGTTGGCCGCTTCCCGGGACTTCTGGTCAGCCTCGGCGATTTTCAGCTTGAGGTTGTCGACCAGGGTGCACAAGGCGTCGCCAAGCACGGTGATCTCGTCCATGCGTCCGCCCAGGACCTTCTTGTTCACCCGTTCGTGGATCTCCAGACAGGCGTCCATGTCGCCCGTGGCGATGCGTGCGCTGTGGGAGGAGAGGAAGGCCAGCCGGTCGATGATGGCCCGCTTCATGAAAAGCCACAGTGCCGCCACCAGGGCCAGCAGGCCGCCCAGGGACAGCAGGCCGGCCTTGAGCTGGGCACCGGACAGGGCGGACAACTCCGGCGAGACGTCCTCCACCGTGACCAGGGCGCCGAGGACCCCCCGGCTGGCCCCATGGCAGTGGTGGCAATCCGGGGTGTTTTTCACCACCCGGATGGCGACGAAGGCGGGTTTTCCGGACACGGTTTCCAGGCTGTCGCTGTCCGTGCCCTGGCCCAGGGACGTCTCGAGGAGGGCGGGCAGGGCCTTGTCGGTGAAAAACTGGTTCAAAGGCCGGCGTATGGCCGCCGCCTCGGTGGCGTAGGTGGCCACGCCCCGGAAGTCGGTCAGAAAGGCCTGGGACTTGCCCCCGGCCTGGGCGATCTTGGCCATCTGGGCCGTGGTGCCCTCGCTGTCGCCCAAAAGCATCGGCTCGCTGACCACGAGTTCGATCAGCCCGGCCGAGCGCAGGGCGGCGGCGCGCATCTGGTCCATGGACATGTGACGCTGCCACCAGGCGTTGGCCGCGAAAAGGCCGGCCAGGGTGCCGGCGGCCACCAGACTGACGAGGAGCAGGGCTTTGGCCCCAAGGGAACCGGTGCGTTTGGACATCATCGGCCTCCAGCGCGCGGCGCGGCCACGCGGTCTTCGCTCGAAAAACCGCGAATCCGCGGCTTAGTGGGCTCCGGCCCGCAGCAGCGGCTTGAAGCCGAAGGCGCGGACCCGGGCGTCGCTGTGGCAGGCCCGGCAGTCGTCCACGGTGGGCTTGCCCTTGATGGCCGCCGGGTCGCCCGAGGCGGTGTGGAGCGAGCCCGGGCCATGGCAGACCTCGCAGCCGGCATCGGCCAGCTCCGGGGTGGCGGTCAGGGAGGTGAAGCCCCCGGGCTTGCCGTAGCCGGTGGCATGGCACACGAAGCACCCCGCCAGCTCCTCGGGGCTGAGCTTTGCGGCCATGAGGCGGACGTTTTTGGAGGAGTGGGCCTTTTTGGAGTACTTCTCGAAGGCTGTATGCTCCGTGGGGTGGCAGCCGGCGCAGGCGGCCGTGCCCACGTAGCGGGCCCCGTCGGCCCGGGCCGGGCCGGCAAGGAGCGGACAGAGGGTCAGAAGGCCGGCCACGACAAACGCGAGAGTACGCTGCCATCCCATGTCCGAGCTCCTTTGGACGGCGAGCGGGGCCGCCACGGACGGGTGGCGGCCCACGCCTCGCTTTCCCGGCCTCGCCGCGCGCCCCGCCGGGCAGGGGAGGGAGAGGCACGCGGCCAAGTCGTATTCGTGATAATTAAAGCAAGATATATACCGAAGATTCGCTGTGGCGCCTGGCTGGCGACAGAAAACGGAACCCGGGGCGAAGCGGCCAACCGAGTCGCCAACAGACTCGAAACATGGAGGATTTTGAAGATGGCCCAGGGCCTGGCCGGCCGGCGGCCGGGGGCTGCGGACACCCCGGCCGCCGGCAGCAAGAACGCATGGCGACTTTTGCCACAAAGCGGCGGCGAAAGTGTGTCGAATGCCACCCGATGGGTGGGGGGAGGGCCGGGGCTACATGATGCCGTATTCGCGGATTTTGCGGTACAGCGTCTTGCGCGAGATGCCCAGCGCCGTGGCGGCCAGCGTCCGGTTGTTGGCGAAGCAGGCCAGAACCTTGGCGATATGCTCGCGCTCCACCGCCTCCAGGGACAGGAAATCGTTTTCGCCCTCGGCCTGCATGGACAGCTCGCGGGGCAGGGCGTTTTCCGTGATGACCCCGGCATCGGCCAAAATGACCCCGCGCTCGATGACGTTGCGCAGCTCCCGGATGTTGCCCGGCCAGTGGTAATTGATCAGGCAGGCCATGGCCCGGTCCGACACCCGGTAGGCGCCGCTGGCCTGCACCCGGCCCAGGAAATATTCCACCAGCAGCGGGATGTCCTCCTTGCGTTCGCGCAGTGGCGGCAGCTCGATGTTGAAGACGTTGATGCGGTGGTAGAGGGCCTCGTGGAACCGGCCGGCCTCGACTTCCTTGGCCAGGTTGCGGTTGGTGGCGAAAATGAGGCGGATGTCGGTTACGCGCTCGTCCTTGTCGCCCACCCGGCGGTAGGTCTTGTTTTCCAGGGTGCGCAGCAGCGAGGCCTGGACCTCCATGGGCAGCTCGCCGATCTCGTCGAGGAACAGCGTGCCCTTGTTGGCGAAGGTCATGAGCCCCTCGCGGTTCTCCGTGGCTCCGGTGAACGACCCCTTGACGTAGCCGAACAGTTCGCTGCGGGCCAGCTCCTTTTGGAGCGTGGCGCAGTTCTTGATGACATAGGGCTTGTCCGCCCGCCGGGACCGGGCCTGGATGGCCGTGGCCGCCACCTCCTTGCCGGCCCCGGACTCGCCGGTAATCAGCACCGGCACGTCGGTGGGGGCGACTTTTTCAATAAGGAAGCGGATCTGCTTGATGGCCGCAGAATTGCCCACGATCTGTTGGGGCTGGCCCTGGCTCTGGGCGTGCTTGAGCTGGCGGTTCTCGAAGCGCAGGCAGGCCCGCTGGTAGGCCCGCTCCACGATGAGCTCCAGCTCCTCGAGGTTAAACGGCTTGGTGATGTAGTCGTAGGCCCCGAGCTTCATGGCTTCCACGGCCGAATCGATGTTGCCGTGGCCGGTGATGATGATGACTTCCACGTCCGGGGAGTGCTGGCGGATCTCCACGAGCAGGTCCAGGCCGTCGCCGTCGGGCAGGCGCAGGTCGAGGATGACCACCTCGTAGATGTTGCGCCGCAGCATCTCCCGGGCCTGGTGGGCGGATTCCGCCGCCGTGACGGCGCGCGTGGGCGTGGACAGTTCTTTCTTGAGCAATTTGCCGATGGAGGGTTCGTCGTCCACCACCAGTACGCTGTAGAGGCTGGTCATGGGAGTTTGTCCGGGGTTAGGGGAAACTTCACGGTAAAGGTCGCGCCCTGGCCGGGGTCGCTTTTGACCGTGATTTCCCCCTGGTGTTTGTCCACGATGGTCATGCAGGTGGAGAGGCCGATGCCGATGCCCTTGCCGGCCCGCTTGGTGGTGAAAAACGGCTCGAAGAGCTTGTCCATGTGTTCGGGTTTGATGCCGCAACCCGAGTCGGCGACCGACAGGCAGACCGCGCCGGAAGTGGTCTGGAAGGTGGTGATGACGATGCGGCCCGGCCCGGCGATGGCGTCCATGGCGTTGACGAGGAGGTTGAGCATGACCTGCTTGATCTGGTGCTCGTCGCCCAGGACCCGGGGCAGGTTGTCGCACAGCTCGGTGCGCACGGTGATCTTGGCCTGGTTGCGCTGCTTGAGGTGGCTGCGCAGGAGCTTGAGGGTGTCCTCGACCACGGCGTTTAAGCTCACCGGCGAAAAGCTCACGGTCCGCTGCCGGCTGAAGGTGAGCAGCGTGGTGACGATGTCCTTGCAGCGCCGGCATTCCTGCAGGATGGTGGCGACGTAGTCCTCCACGTCGTCCATCACCCGGGCATCGACCTTCTCGCGCAGGGTCGGTAGACGGCGGCGCAGGCCCTCGGCGAACCCGGAGATGGCCGTGAGCGGGTTGTTGATCTCGTGGGCCACGCCCGTGGCCAGCATGCCGATGGTGGCCATCTTCTCGGCCTGGTAGAATTTCGCCTGGTATTCCTTTTCCCGGGTCACGTCGCGCTTGAACACCAGGATGTGGTGCTCGGGGTCGTCGGGGTGGTGGATGGGCGAGGCCACCATCTCGTACTGGACGTTCTTGCCGCCGATCTTGAAAATGGCCGTTTCCCGGCAGATGTCGCCCGTGGCGAAGGACTTGCTGGCCGGGCATTCGGGGCAGGGCTTCTCGTCGCCGCGAAAGATTTCATAGCAGAACTTCCCTTCCGGCGCCGGGTCGGGGAAGGTCTGGCGGAAGACGTGGTTGACCGACAGGATGCGCAGTTCCGGCGAGAGCACCATCATGATGTCGGTGATGCCGTCGAGGATGGCGGCGATTTCGCGGCGGCGCTGGGCCGACTGGGTGTTGGCGTCCTTGAGCGCCTCGATGGTCTGGCGCAGCTCCTGGAAAAAGCCGAGCTTGCTGTGCTCGATGCCGATGAGATCCTCAAGGGACGGCGCCCGCCAGGGCATTACCAGGCCTCCTGGCACACGCCCAGCAGCGACTCCCAGGTGGACGAGCGGGGGTTGGTCAGGGTGCAGGCGTCGTTGACCGCCGCCTTGGCGATGGTCTCCAGGCAGTCGCGGTCGGGCAGGATGTCGCGCAGGCGCACCGGCACGCCGAGGTCGGCGAAAAACCGTTCCAGCCAGCTGATGCCGGCCATGGCGATGTACTGGGAGGAGCACATGCGCGGGCCGCAGACGATGCGGCCGATGGCGGCGAGTTTGTCCACGCTGGTGGGCAGGTTGAAGCGCATGACGTGGGGCAAAAGGATGGGGTGGACCAGGCCGTGGAGCACGTCGAACATGCCGCCCAGGGAGTGGGCCAGGGAATGCCCGACGCCGAGGCCGGCGTTGGAAAAGGACATGCCGGCGGCCGTGGCGGCGATGCTTAAGTTTTCCAGGGCCTCGATGGAGCGGTCCTGGAGGGCCGGCTCCAGGTTGCGCGAAATCAGCCGCATGGCTTTTAAGGCCTGGTGCTCGGTGAACGGCGAGGACAGAAGCGAGAGGTAGGATTCCACGGCGTGGGCGAAGGCGTCGATGGCCGAGGCGATGATGAGCTCCTCGCTCTTGGTCAAAAGCACCAGCGGGTCGATGATGGAGATGTTGGGCACCAGCGACCGGCTGATGATGGACATCTTGAGCTGGCGTTCGACGTCGGTGATGATGCAGAACTGGGAGATGTCCGAGCCCGAGCCGGCCGTGGTGGGCAGGAAGATCATGGGCGGCAGGGGGCGCATGATGCGGTTGGCGCCCTCGTAGTCGCTGATGCGGCCGCCGTTGCCGACGATGGTGGCGATGCCCTTGGCTGCGTCCATGGGCGAGCCGCCGCCCACGGCGATGATGACGTCGGCGCGCTCGCGCACGTAGATCTCCGCCCCCTCGTGGACCTGGTGGTCGCGGGGGTTGGAATTGACCGCGTCGTAGTAGACCCACTCCAGGCCGTTGTCGCGCAGGATCTCCATGATCCGGTCGACCCAGCCGGCGCCGACCAGCCCCTGGTCGCTGACCAGCAGCACCCGCCGGCCGCCCAGGCGTTTGGCGCAGGAAGCCAGGTGGACAATGCTGCCCCGGCCGAAAATGATCTCGGGAATGGCGAACTTGCTGATCCGCATGGCGCTCCTTGGCGGCTTGGCGGACGTGGGCCTGCCCGGCGCACGCGGGCCGTGGGGCGGCGGCCTGGCCCGGGCCAAGCCGGCAAAGGCGCCCGGGGCCGCCGGCCGGACGTGTCCCCCAAGGCCAGACGTCAATAATTGCGGACGAAAACTATACCGCGCCGCCGTAAAAGGTCAAGCCGGCTCCTGGCCTTCCCGACGGACCAGCCGGCCGGCCGGGCGGTGCCGGGCGCGGTCGAAAGGGCGGCCGGCGCCCCCGTGCGCCCCTTCCACGACCAGACGGCGGACATAAGCTTCAGTCACCACGGCCGGCGCCCGTGTGCGGCTTCCCCCTCGCGATGCATTTGATGCATGCGCCCGGCGAGGCGCTCGGGATCTCGCCGGGCGCCTCCCGTTCGCGGAGGTCGAGCCGCCGGTGGCCGTTTTCGTATTCGCGGCCAAAAGGCTGTGGGCAGCCCTGCCGCGCGACCGTTTTCCGCAAGGCATCCCCCTTCTGGACGCGAAGCTGTCTCTGTACATTGTATTTTCGACATTTCGGTATCCAGGCAATAGGATGCTTGCAATATATTTCCAAGTAAAAACGGAAATCTTGGTGTTTCATGGTCGGATATGCCAGCGCAGTCCTTGAGTTGTTCAAGCGATGGAGGCCTTCGGTTTTTGAAATAACCAAGCCGTATGAGTCTTGGGTAAGGTTTTTTGTCAGCCTGCTGTTTGTTGTGCAATACTCTATGAGGCTCTGCTTGGCTGAGAAGGCTGGCAGGAAAAAGTTCAATGGATAAAGTTCACCCTTTTCAATTCCAAACTCCATATTGACAGGAATTGAAATTGATGTTGTTCACGGATCAAGAAATCATTTTTATCGACGTTGCAGGGCTCAATTTTGCAGGGGGATAGGGCATCAGGAAATTGTTACCCAGGAGAAGACCCATGCGTGAAAGAAGCAAACGGTTTCCGAGCGGTTTTCGGATTTTGCCGGGCTGCGTGGTCTATGGCCCGCGGCTAACCATCCTAATCATGCTGTTGTTCATGGCGCTTGTCTCGCCTGCCTCCGCATTTACCCTGTATTTCGACCAGAGCGCCTATCCCGGTACGGTCTGGTTGCAGCTCATGGATCCCTTTTACGATCCTAAGACGAATAATAGTTTTCAAGGAACCTACGGCAGCGGGCAAAGCTTCAATTTTAAGAAGGACAATGTCGCGGTGCTCATGTCCGAACCCGTCAAGCTTTCCGACATCGGCTCGGGAGGGGTCACCATCACCCATGCCCAAAGCACGCATCTGTTCATCTATTACGACGATCCGAAAGACGCCAGCCGCACCGCCGCGCCTTCGCAGGACACCTCCAAACTGCGGTTCCAGGACTTTGAACTGACGATGATGGGAGTCCATGGCGACCAGGGCAATATCACGGCCATCAACTACTTTACCGCGCCGCTCGGCATCAAGAGTTACAGGAACGACCCCCACACATACCCCGACGAACCCGTTTTACAGCAGGTCGGCTTCGGTTCGCACACCGCCGCCGAGATCGGCGCGACATTCGCCAGCGTCACCAAGGGCAATGCCGCCGCCTACAAGATGAACGACCAGAACAAGATCGTCCGCTACCTCGGCCCGAGCAATGTTTTTTCCTCCGGCAACCCCTGGCCGTCCTTCATCCCCTATGCGAAATCCATCAACGCCGCCGGGCAGTCCACGAATATCTATTGCCAGAACGCGTTTAATTTTCGCGCGCCCGATGATACGCCTGTCTACACGTTCGGGGCGGACATGACGGCCACGGTGGCGGAAGACGGGACCATCACCGCCAAGGGGAAACTCACGGTGTCGACCAATACCGCCATCAAGCCGGGCAACCCGTCGATTCCCGATGGCGGCGGCTGGGACGGGGCCACGATCACGATTTCCCCGACCCACCCATCGAGCGAGGCGCTGTACAATGCGGCCATCTACGGCCAGGTGGCGACCGGCGCCGTCACCTTCGGCGGCACTGCCTGGGGCCTGCTCAAGACCTTCATCGACACGACCTTGCTCAACCCGCTGTCCGCGCACAGCGTTCCCTGCACCAACCCTGGCGATGCCAAGGTGTGCGCCAACCCGGCGTTGAGTGACCTGAACGCCTACGACACGACGAAGAATAAGATAATAGGGGACATCACCACGGGTATGCTCGGCGGTTTTTTCAACAGCGACTATATCCCGGCGGGAAAGTCGACGCCTATCAAAGACATGAAAAGCGATGACTGGTGGCATCTTGATCCGGTAGTGGCGTTCAGGACGATCCAGCCGCTCCACCAGTACTACAACATTTACGGCGACGTCATCTTCAGCATGTCCAACAACACCGTATACGGCATTCCGTATAGCGACCGCTTTAGCAATGGCACGGCCCAGGGCCCGCTGGTTGAAACCGTGTGGTATAAAGGAGGGTCCGTGGGGTATTGGGTCGTCTCGATCGGGGCGCCGCTTTCCGCGGCAACGGCGACTCCCCCGCCGCTGGAGTTGCTGCTCGACAAGTAATACCGGTAATACCGGTCCGGCGCGCAGGCATCGACCTCCCCCGGGGGCCATTCATCGCAGGCGAAGGGGCCTGCCATGCGCAATCGGCATGGCAGGCCCCGCCGCTTTGACGGTCGAGAACGCGACACTAGGCGCGCGAACGTTCGACCCGGCGGGCGTCGAGGTAGTACATCACCGGCACCACCATGCGTGAAAAGATGGTGGCCGCCACCTCGCCGGCCATCAGCGAAATGGCCAGCCCCTGGAAGATGGGGTCGAACAGGATCACGAAGGCCCCGGCCACGACGCTGACGGCTGTTAAGAGCATCGGCCGGAACCGGACCGCCCCGGCCTCCTCCACGGCCCGGGCCAGCGTGACCCCCTCGCCGCGGCGCATCTCGATGAAATCCACGAGGATAATCGAGTTGCGCACAACGATTCCGGCCCCGGCGATGAAGCCGATCATGGACGTGGCCGTGAAAAAGGCCCCGGCCGCGGCATGGGCCGGAATGATGCCGATCAGCGACAAGGGAATGGGGGCCATGATGGCGATGGGCGTGGTGTAGGAGCCGAACCAGCCCACGGTCAGGATGTAGATCAGCACCATGACCACGGCAAAGGCGATGCCCATGTCGCGAAAGACCTCGTAGGTGATCTGCCACTCGCCGTCCCATTTGAGGCTGTACTCGGCGGTTTGGGCCGGCATGGCCGTCCACAGGACGGGCAGGGGCCCCTTGTCCACCTGCTGCCAGGCGCCCCGGCCCGACGCCCCCAGGGCGGCAATGGCCTCGTTGACCTTGTTCATGGCGTAGATGGGGCTTTCCTCGCGGCCGGCCACGTCGCCGGTCACGTAGACCACGGGCAGCAGGTTCTTGTGGTAGAGCCGGGTCGGCTCCTCGTGTTCGGTGATGCTGGCGATCTGCCCCAGGGACACCATGCGCTCGCCATCGCCGCGCACGGCGATGGAATCCATGTCCCGGGCATCGGCCCGGGCGCGCAGCGGCAGGCGCACCACGATGGGCGCGTCCTCGCGGGCGGCCTCGTCATGCAACAGCCCGGCCACGCTGCCGGCCACGCTTGCCGTCACGTCCTTGAGCGCCCGGTCGGGGTCCACGCCGGCGGCCCGCGCCTTGTCGCGCTCCACCCGGATGACCCGCTCGGGCCGGGGGTCGTCCACGTACCAGTCCACGTCCACCACATCCGGGGTGGCCTTCATGATGTCGCGCACTTGCCTGGCCACGGCCAGGCGGCCGGCGTCGGTTGGGCCGTAGATTTCGGCCACGAGCGTTTGCAGCACCGGCGGCCCGGGCGGCTGTTCCACCACCTTGATCTTCGCCCCGTGCCTGGCGGCGATGGGCGAGAGCAGCTCCCGGGCTTCCTTGGCGATGGGATGGCTTTGCCGGTCGCGGGCCTTCTTGGACAGGAGGTTGACGCTGATTTCCGCTTCGCTCGGGGCGCTGCGCAGGTAGTAGTGGCGGATGAGCCCGTTGAAGGTCATGGGCGCCGGGGCGCCGGCAAAAAGCGTGGCCCCGGCCACGTCGTCGCGGGCGAGGAGCGCGTCGGCCAGCTCGCGGGACACGGCCGTGGTCTCCTCCAGGGTCGTGCCGCGCGGCATGTCCACGACCACGGAAAATTCGCTTTTGTTGTCGAAGGGCAGCATCTTGACCAGCACGGCCTTGGCCGGAAACAGCGCGCAGGCGCCGGCGAACAGCAGCCCCACCAGCCCCAAAAAGCCCCAGCGCCAGGCCGGCCGCTTGAGCAGCCGGTCCATGAGCCAGAGGTAGGCCCGGGTGCCGGCATCGTCGGGGACTTCGCCGTGGGGCTGTTTGCCCTCGGGCTCGGGGCGCAGGGTCCGCTTGGCCGTCCAGGGGGTGATGCAAAAGGCCACGGCCATGGACAGCAGCATGGCCACCGAAGCGCCCACGGGCATGGGCCGCATGTAGGGGCCCATGAGCCCGCCCACGTAGGCCATGGGCGCGATGGCGGCGATGACCGTGAAGGTAGCCAGAACCAGCGGCGCGCGCACCTCGCCCACGGCCGCGACGATGACGTGCGACAGGGGCCTGCCCCGCGAGCCGGGCAGGGCGAGGTGGCGCACGATGTTTTCCACGTCCACGATGGGGTCGTCGACGAGGATGCCGATGCAAAAAATCAGGGCGAACAACGTGACCCGGTTGAGGGTGTAGCCCATGAGCCAATAGGTGGCCAGGGTGACGGCCAGGGTCACGGGCACGGCCACCATGACCACCAGGCTCGCCCGCAGGCCGAGGAAGAGGGCCACCACACCGCCCACGGTCACGGCGGCCAGGATCAGGTGCTTGAGCAGTTCGTCCACCTTGGCCTTGGCCGTTTCGCCGTAATCCCGGGTGACGGTCAGGTTGAGGTCGGCCGGCAGGATGGAGCCGCGCAGGGCCGTCATGCGCGCCAGGGCCTCGTCGGCGATATTCGTGGCGTTTTCCCCGGTCCGCTTGGCCACGGACAGGGTCACGGCCGGATAGGCCGCGCCCGGGTTGGCGTCGGTGGCCGTGGCCCTCTGGCCCGGCAGGTAGAAGACGTAGTCGCCGGGCTCGTCGAAGCCGTCGCGGATGGCGGCCACGTCGGCAAGGTAGACCGGCCGGCCGTTGCGCAACCCCACCACGGCCCGGGCCAGCTCCTTTTCGGTGCGGAAGAAATTGTCCAGGCGGATGGACACGGCCTGGCCGGACTGGAAGGCGTCGCCGATGGTCTGTCCGGCGTTTTGCAGGCCGATGGCGTCCAGGACGTCCACGGCGTCCAGGCGCTGGGCCCGCAGCCGGTCCGGGTCGGGCTCGACCATGACCGCCCGCTTGCGCCCGCCGGTGACCGTGGTTTCGGCCACGCCCGGGATGCGGCGGACCTCTTCGCTGACGGCATTGGCCATGAGGCGCAACTGCCGGGAGTCGTAGGGGCCGCCCCACAGGGCCACGGACAGCACCGGCACGTCGTCGATGGACCGGGGCTTGAGGATGGGCCGCGAACAGCCCGGCGGAATCCAGTCCAGGTGCTGGTAGAGCTTGGCGTAGGCGGCGATGAGGCTTTTTTCGGTATTCTCCCCCACCTTGAAGCGCACCACGGTCAGGGCCTCGCCGGGGCCGGCCGTGGAATAGACGTACTCCACCCCGGCGATCTCCCACAGGATGCGCTCCATGGGCGTGATCACGCGGTTTTCCATCTCCTTGGGCGTGGCCCCGGGCATGGTCACGTGGACGTCGATCATGGGCACGACAATCTGCGGCTCTTCCTCGCTCGGCGTGGCCCAAACGGCCAGCACGCCCGTGAGCACGGCGGCCAGGATCATAAGCGGCGCCAGCTTGGAATCGACGAAAACGGCCGTGAGGCGGGTCAGCCAGTCGGCCTGGTGGCCGTGGTGGGCGGGCTCGGTCATTTTGCCTCTCCGGCCAGGCTGTCGCCGTCGCGAAGGGCCGCCCCCGGGGCGCAGGCCAGCCGGTCCCCGGCGGAAAGGCCGCTTAAGACGTCGGCGTAGCGCTCGCCGCCCGCCCCCTCGAAGGCCTGGGAATCGGTGAGGTAGGTCTGGCCGCCGAACTGGGCCGCCAGAAAGACCGCCCCGGTCTTGACCACCCGCAAGCGCAGCACCCCGCCGGCGTCGACCGCCAGGGCCGTGGGCAGGTCGCCGCGCCGCTCCAGGCAGGCCTCGGGCACGAGGAGTTTCTCGGCCGTGCGGGCCGGCACGAACACCCGGCCGAACATGCCGGCCCGGGGCTGGCCCAGGGCGGCCGGCACGGTGGCGGGCAGGGTGCACTTGAGCTTGAAGGTGCGGCTGGCCGGGTCGACCCGGCCGACCACGGCCGAGACGGTTACGGCGAAAGGCTCCCGGGCCAGGGCCGGCACCGCGGCCAGGATGGTCTGGCCCTGGCGCAGGCCGCCCAGAAGCGACTCGTCCACCTGGGCCGTCAGCTCGAAGCCGCCGCCCGAGCGGTCGACCAGGGCCAGGGGGGAACCGGCCGTGACGAAGGCGCCCTGGTCCACGTAGCGCTTGGCCAGGATGCCGTCGAAGGGCGCGGTGATGGCGGCATAGGTGCGCAGGGCGGCCAGTTCGCCGATCTTGGCCGTGGTGGCCGCCTCCTGGGCCGCGGCCGCCTCGACCTGGCGGGTCAGTGCCTCGTACTCGGCCTTGGCCTTGTCGAAATCCTCCTGGCTGATGGCGCGCTGGCCGAGCAGCCGGCCCAGGCGTTCCATGGTGGTCCTGGCCAGGGTGGCCCTGGCGGCCAGGGCCTGCTTTTCCCGGGTGGCCTGCTCGCGCGAGGCGGCCAGGCCCTGTTCCTGGCTGGTCAGGTCCTTGTCGTCGATGCGCAGGATGGGCTGGCCGGCCCGCAGGCTGTCGCCCTCGCGGGCGGACACGGCCTCCACGGTGCCGGTCAGCTTGCTGGCCAGTGTCACGCTCTGTTCGGACTCCACCTCGGCCGGAAAGGACCGGCATTCGACGACAGGGCGGCGCTCCACGGCCTGCACAGGGGCGGAAACGGAACGCGGCCGGGTCGTTTGCCTGGGTTTGTCGCCGGAACAGCCGGCCACAAGCACGGCAACGAGCAAGGAGAGGAGGGATATTTTGCGCATGTTTCAGGCCATTTCACGGCCAGGCCGCTTTGTCAACGGCGCACGCGCGACAGGCCGCCCGGTTTTGCGTGGGCGCAAGGCTATTTCACAGAGGCGCAATAGGAATTATGCGTTCAGGGGCCCGGAAAGCGCCAGGGAACCACCGGGGCGCAATTGACGGTGTCCACGCGCCAGTCCTCGCCGGCCAGCTCGAGGATGTTGAGCCGGCAGTAGTCCTGGCCCAGGCGGAAGATGTGGCTCACGTCCAGGCCCAGGGCGTGGCACAAAAGGACCCGGTTGACGCCGCCGTGGGCCACCACCAGCACGTTGCCGGGGATACCGGCCAGCTCGCGCACGGCGGCCACGGCCCGGGCCTGGACGTCGGCGAAGCCTTCGCCGTCCCGGGGGCGGCAGTGGGCCAGGTCCTGGCCCCGGCGCTCGTAGTCGCCGGGAAAGCGTTCCTTGACCTCTTCCACGGTCAGGCCTTCCCACTGGCCGAGGTTGATCTCGCGCAGGCGCGGCTCGGGCCGCACCGGGATGCCCCGGCCGGCCAGGACGATGGCGGCGGTTTCCAGGCAGCGGGAAAGGTCCGAGGACACGGCGGCGGCGAAGGGCACCTCGGCCAGGGGCTCGCGCCACAGGGCGGCTTGGGTGCGGCCCTCGTCGGTCAAGGGAAAATCGGTCTGGCCCACGAACCGTCGGGGCCGGCGCTGGAAGATGGCCCCATGGCGCAAGAGATAAACGACGCTCACCGTTTCCCCCCGGCGGCCGCGTTTGCTTGCGGCCGTCACCCCTTATCGCCCAAGGCACGTGTTGCGGCAAGGGGGGAGGTGGGGCCGGCCGTCCCCACGGGCGGTTGCGGCGACCGTGGCCGGCGGCGCGCCGGGGCGGAAGCGGCAGACCCCATGGGCGGCGAAACCCGCCCGGCCGGTTGCGGCGACCGTGGCCGGCGGCGTGCCGGAGCGGGGTCAGCCGTCCCCACGGGTGGCGAAACCCGGGCGGGTGGCCTGAGGGGCCGCGGCCGGCGACGGGCCTGGGTGGGATCAGTCGTCGCCACGGGCGGCGAAACGTTTTCGGGCGGCGGCGTAGACCTCGGCCGGCGGCGGGCCGGGGCGGAAACCGGCGGCCTCGATGACGGCCTCGGCCTTGGCCCCCAGGAGCGCCTCCACCCGGGCCAGGACGCCCAAGGCATTGTCCCGGCGGCGGCCGATGGCGGCGCAGGCCTCGGGGTCGCCGGCGAAAAGCTCGAGCTTCTGGCCGAAACGGGCGGCCACGGGCACCAGCCAGCGGCCGAAGACGAACTTGTCGGCCAGAGAGACGATCTCCCGTTCGGTGAGGGGGGCGTCGCCTCGAAGTTCGCAGTCGCGGTGGCCGGCCACGATGGGCGCGGCGGCGTCGAAGCCGTGGGCGGCGAGGAGTTCCCCACCGGCGGCTTCGTGGTGGGGCCGGCCCTTGGCCACGTCGTGGAGCAGGGCGGCGGCCTTGACCAGGGCGATATCGAGGCTCCCGCCGGCGGCGTTTATGGCCCGGGCCAGGGCCTCGGCCACGGCGGCCACGCCCCGGGCATGGGCCAGGCCCTGGGGCGGCACGTGCTCCATGGCCAGCAAGGCTTCGGCCTCGGCCGGGGTGGGGATAGCCCGGCGCGGGGCCAGGGCGCGCAGGGCGGCGTAGTCGTCGGGGGTGTCCATGTCGGCCAGGGTATTGGCGTCGGCCACCGGGACTTCCTCGAAGGCGAAGGGGGCCAGGGCCTGGCGCAGGCCGCCGTTGCCCACGTGGGCCAGGACGTCCGGGACGAGCGAGGCGCGAAAGCAGGGCGGATGGCCGCGTTCGCCACAAAAGGCCGGGTAGACCACGGGCGGGGCGCCGTCCTCGGCCAGGCGCGACAGGAGGCGCGCCACCGTGGCCGGCCGGAAAAGGGGCACGTCCACGGGGGTCAGGCACACGGCCCGGCACCCGGGCGACAGGGCGGCCAGGGCGGCCTTGACCGTGGAGAACATGCCGGTTTCGTAGTCCGGGTTATGCACGGCGCGGATGCCGGTGCGGGCCGCCTCCCTGGCCACTTCCTCCCCCCGGTGGCCCGTGGCCACGAGGATGTCGTGCACGCCGGCCCGGCGGAAGGTCGCGGCCACCACGGCCAGGGCCGAGTCGCCATCGCCGCCGAGGGGCAAAAGCGGCTTGAAGCGCGCGCCCATGCGCGAGGACAGCCCGCCGGCCAGGATGACGGCGCAGGCCCCGGGGAAACGGCCGGCCGCGCTCATGGGCGCAGGGCGGCCCGGCAGGCGATGAGTTCGGCCGCGATGCTCACGGCGATCTCTTCCGGGGTTTCGGCCTCGATGGGCAGGCCGATGGGGCTTTTGACCCGCTTGAGGTCGTCGCGGGTGAATCCCTTGGCCAGCATCTTGTCGTAGATGGCGTCGCGCTTGGAGGCCGAGCCGATCATGCCGATGTAGGCGGCCGGCGTGCCCAGGGCCTCGGCCAGGGCGTCGGCGTCGTGGGCGTGGCCGCGCGTGACGATGACCACGAAGGCGTCGGGGCCGAGGGGCCGGTCGGCGAACCAGCCGACCGCCGGGTCGATGACCGCTGTTTCGGCGGCGAAGGGGAAGCGCTCGGCGTTGGCGAATTCCGGCCGGTCGTCGAGCACGGTCACCCGGAAACCGGTCATGGCGGCGATAAGCCCGGTGGGCCGGCTGACATGGCCACCGCCGCAGATGACCAGCGGGGTGGGCGAGGCGGCCGGTTCCAGGAAGAACCGTTGGCCGCCCTGCGTAAACACCACCGGGGCGGTGATGCCCCGTCCCCTCTCCCGGGCGGCCTTGCGGGCCGCCTCGCCGGGATCGCGGCCGACCAGGCCGCCGTCCGGCAACAGCAGGCAACTGGCGAAGCCGTCCCGCGCTTCCAGAGGCGTCAGCACGAGCCCTCGCCCCCCCTTGGCCAGCAGGTCGGCTAGGGCGGCATACAGGGTCATGGTGGCCGGCTGGGGGGACAGGCGCTCCAGAAAGACGCGCATGCGCCCGCCGCAGATGAGGTCCGCGCCCTGGCTGGCCTGGCCGGTCATGTCGAAATCCATCAGGCGCGGGTTGCCGTCGGCCAGGACGCCCTTGGCGGCGGTGATGGCCAAGCCTTCGGCCAGGCCGCCGCCCACCGTGCCGGCGATGGCGTCGTCGGCGAAAACGAGCATCTTGGAGCCGGCGGTGCGCGGAGTGGAGCCTTCGCTGGTCACGATGGTGACCGCCACCAGGGACCGTCCGGCGGCCAGGGTGTCGTTGATGGTACGGATGAGTTCGATCATGGGCGTTGGGCCGCTCCCTTGGCCGGGTTGACGAGTTGCGGGCCGCCCGGGCCGTGTTCGATGCGTCCGAGGATGGGGCCCAGGCGCCGCAGGGCACTGCCGCAGGGGCAGGGGCCGGGGATCAGACGGGCGGCGTCGCCGGTGCGGTAGCGCACGAAGGGCATGCCGCGACGGGTCAGCGTGGTGAAGACCACTTCGCCGATGCGCCCCTCGGGCAGGGGGGCGCCGGTCGCCATGTCCACCACCTCGAAATAAAGTTCCGTTTCGCGCAGGTGATAGCCGTGAAAGGCTTCGCATTCCACCCCTCCGCCGTAGCCCATTTCCGTGGCCCCGTAGTGGTCGAAGACCGTGGCGCCGAAACGCGCGGCCACCAGTTCCTTCCAGCCCGCCGGCAGGGCCTCGGCCGAAAGGAGCACGTTGCGCAGGCACTCCCTGGCGGCGGCGCACACGGCCTCGTCGTCCAGGGCGCGGCGTATCTGGGACGGGGCGGCGACCAGCACGTCGGGGCGGTGTTCGGCCAGGGCGGCCTGGAGGGTTCGCGGCTCGCCGGTGGGGTCGCCGAGCACGCCCCGGGCGGACAGCCGGGGCAGCGTCTGGCACAGCAGGTCGCCGATGCTGGCCGGGCGCGCCCCGGGCATGAGGATGAGCACCGTGTCGCCGGGCTCGACCAGGGTGGCGATGCCGCTATGGAAGAAGGTGCGGATGTCCTCGATGTCGGGGTCGGTGAAGGCCACGCGCTTGGGCGCGCCGGTGGTGCCGGAGGTGGAAAGCGTCACCATGCGGGCGACTTCGTCCTGGGACACGGCCAGAAACCTCGCGTGGGCCTCGGTCAGGTCGTCCGGCACGGTGAAGGGCAACTGCTCAAAATCGGCCAGGCCGCGCGGGAAATCCGCCGGCAGGCCGGCCAGGCGGTCGCGGTAGAAGGGGGCTCTGGCCGCGTGGCGCACGGCCCGGCCCAGGGCGGGGGGCCACCAATCGGCCAGGGCCTGGGGCGTCGGCGACACGCCCGGGCGGCCGAGCCCCGCCGCGACCAGCGCGTCCACCGGGCTTAGGCGCATGGCCCGTGCCCCCGGTAGAGCGTGCGGCCGTCGGCGGCCGTGAGGTTGTACAGGCAAAAGGGCACCAGCCGGTTGTCCGGCGTGGCCACGTGGATGCAGCAGCCGCGCGTGCGTTCGAGGTCCAGCGTCCAGGCATCCTGGAAGGCCATGGCCGAGACGGTGAAGTGGCGCGCGGTCGCGGCCTCGGCCAGGAAGCGGTCGAAATCGTCGGCCGGGCCGTCGGACCTGGCCGGGAAGGTCGGCGCGGCCCACTGCCGGGCCACGAAGCGCTTGGCCCGACGGGCGCCCTCGTCGGCCGGCAGGGCCGGGGCCGGCGCACAGCAGGCCTTGCTGGCCGATGGCGCCGGCGCGAGGCCCGTTTCGCCCTCCAGGAGATAGGGCTGGGAAAAGGAGCACAGGGAGTGCTCGCAGCCCGGCGGGTGGAAATGGCCGGCCCGGAGCATGCCGTCCGTTTGCGCCTCCAGGCCGCGCATGAGGTCGGGCAGCGTCACCCGTGCGCCCTGCCCCGTTTCCCAGGGATAGCGGCCGAAGGAGCTTGCGGGCTGGAAATGCACGCCGCGCACGCCCGGGGCCTTGGACCGGGCCAGGCGGATAATGTCGCCGAGCTGGCCGTCGTTGACGCCCGGGGCGATGGTCGGCACGAGCACCACCCCGATGCCGGCGGCCACGCAGGCGTCGATGGCGGCGAGCTTTTTGGCGTAAAGCGGCGCCCCGCGAAGGACGCGGCAGGCGGCGTCGTCGCCGTCGAATTGCAAAAAGGCCGAGGCGAGCCCGGCCGCGGCCAGCCGCCCGGCCAGGCCGGGGTCGTCGGCCAGGCGCAGGCCGTTGGTGTTCAGTTGCACAAAGGAAAAGCCGGCCTGCCGGCAGGCGGCCACCACCTCGGGCAGGTCGTCGCGCACCGTGGGTTCGCCGCCGGACAGCTGGACGTTGACAGGGCCGACGGCGGCGAAGATGGCCGAAAAGCGCGCGGCCAGGGCGGAAACGGACGGATCGGCGGCGGGCGCCTCCCCGGCGGTGGCGAAACAGACCGGACAGCGCAGGTTGCATCGGGCCGTGATCTCGAACAGGGCCGTGCAGGTGCGCTGGCCGTGTTCCGGGCACAGGCCGCAGTCGTAGGGGCAGCCCAGGTGTGATGCGGTCAGCCGCGGGGGCGGCTCGCCCGGCACCTTGGGCCGGCTCCAGCCGGACAGCCCGGGCGGGCCGTGCCAGAACCGGACGCGGAACTCGCCGTGCTCGGGGCAGGCCTTGACGAGGTAGCCGTCGGCGCCGTCGACCTCGCGCCGGGCAGACACCCGGCGCAGGCACACCGGGCAGACACTCGCGGTCGGAAAAAAACCGGAAGGCGCGGTCACGTCAATCCCTGGGCTGCGACGGGTCGATACCGGCTTCGGCCAAGATGGTCAAAAGCTGGGTCCAGGCGTCGGCCAGAAGGCCGCCGCACCGGGTGACGTCGGGCTTGCCGTCGCCGAGGATGGCCTGGCAGGTGATGCCGCCGTAGGCCGGGGTGACCCGTTCGGTGAACCAGTCCACGTATTCCGTGACGAGAAGGTCCGCCTGGTCGTTGGGCAGTTCCTCCTCGCGGCCCCGGCCGACGTAGAGGCCGAGCACCAGGCAGCCGCCGGTGAGGATGCCGCAGGTCTGGCCCGAGGCGCCCATGCCGTGGCACACGCCCGAGGTGGCTCGTACGAGCTCCCAGTTTTCGACGCCCTGGGCCTGCAGGGCCAAAAGCATGAGGATCTGGCTGCAACAGTAGTTTTTCGCGGCCAGGGGCATGATTTCGAGCATGGTGGGGTTCATGGCGTCTCCTTGGCGGCGACGATCAGGCAATAGCCCAGGCGCGGGCGTGGTCCGCCGGCGCAAGCCGGATCGCGGCCCGTGAGCATGGCGATGACGCTTTTGGCCGAGCCCAGGGCGAAGGTCAGCCGGCAGGCCAGCTCGGTCAAAAGCCGGGTGTGGTCCTCGAACAAACGGATGGCCAGCCCAGCCCGGGCAAGCGCTTCCACCAGGGCCTCGCGGGGGACGGCCCCGGCCAGGCACCCGGACGCCTGAGGCCCCGCCGCCTCGCCGGCGCGCCGGTACAGGTCGGAAACGACCAGCCGGCCGCCCGGGCGCAGCACGCGCACGATGGCGTTCAGGCAGGCCGTCGCGTCGCCCGTGGCCGACAGCACGCATTCGCAGAAAACGCCGTCCAGGCAGCCGTCGCGCAGGGGCAGGGCCTGGCCGCGGCCGCGCACGACACGGCCCCTGGCCGCGGCCTCGGCCGTAAAGGCCGACGAAGGATCGAGCCCCACGGCGCAAAGGCCGGCCTCGGTCAGCCGCCCCAGGGTCAGGCCCGGTCCGCAGCCGAGGTCGAGGACTTTGGCGCCCGGCGCGAAGCGGCACACGCCCAAGGCCCGCTCGGTGAGGGCCAAGCCGCCGGGGCGCAGGGCGTCGCCGGCCACGCAACGGAAATCCGCCCGTTCGTACGGCGCGGCCGGCTGCGTCACTACTTGTCCTCCAAAAGCTGCTCCACCTCGAGCATTTTGCCCACGGCCACGTACTCGGGCAGAAGCGACAGGCCGCATTTGGGGCAGGCCAGGATGGTGATGGTGAAGCCGCCTTCGAGGTAGTTGACGGCCGTGGGCGAGGGTTCAAACGGCCCGTCGCACGAGGCGCAAACCCAGTCGCCAGACTGCGGCAAATAGACGAGCGAATCGTTCATACGGGATGTGCCTCCGGCGGGCAGGAGGGGCGTTGCCCCTCCTGCACCACCCCACCGGGGGGGATAATCCCCCCCGGTCCCCCTTTACGGGTTGTTCGATTTCGTGTTCGTCACACGTGTTAAGGCCCCCATCGTACCCCCCTCAAGGGGGTCCGGGGGGGATTATCCCCCCCGGCCGCCGGAGGCATCTTCATCTTCTCTTCTCTTCCCTTCTTTTCTTCCCCTCTTCCTACTTCCCCACGCCGGCGACGGTCATGCGGTGGCTGTAGGCGGTGAAGACCCGGGCGGTCGGGCCTTCCATGGCGTATTCCACCCAGTAGGTGACGCGATGGGGCGTGAAGCTGGCCAGGAAGTGGCCGTTTTCGCGATTTTTGAACTTGCGGCCGGTGGTTTCGGCATGGGCCAGCACGCGTTTGACGTCGTCGTCGAGGATGTGGCGCGCTTCCATGAGGGCGCGCACTTCCGGGCTGACCGTGAAATCCGGCCCGGCCGGCGCCTTGGGGTCGACGGGTTCGTTCCAGACCGTGGCCAGCAGGTCCCGGCGCAGCCGGGCCCGGGTCTCGTGGCGCATGGAAAAGCCGGGATCGGGCCGCGTGGCCGGGTCGACTCCCTCCTTGGCCGGAAACAGCAGGTCGAGCAGGTGGTAGGCCCGCTTGCCCACATGGGCCAGCCGGTCACGGCACATGGCACAGGTGGCCAGGAAGTCCCTGTCCGAGGCGGCGGCCCGTCGTTCGGTCACGGCCTTGGCCAGCTCGGGATGGGCGTTGCCGACCAGGCCGCCGAAGCCACAGCATTCGGTGTAGCGGCCGGAAAGGGGCAGTTCCTCGAAGGGCACGCCGCGTTTTTGGAGCACGTCGCGGATGGCGGCCTGGGTGGCGGCGTCGTGGCGCGAGGTGCAGGAGTCGTGGACGGCCAGCGGGGCGGCCGGGGTGAAGCCGGCCGCTTCGGGCAGGCCGGTTTCGTCGTTTATGACCTGCCACAGCGACACGGCCGGGATGTCCGGCGCGGCCTGGCGAAAGACGGACAGGCAGGAGGCGCAGGCGGTCACGAGCCGGGGCTTGCCGAGGCCCTCCCATTGGGCCGTAAACGCGGCCACGACCTCCTCGAACAGGGCCTGCCGACCGGCCCACAGGGCCGGCGCACCGCAGCAGCCCAGGGCAAGCCCCACGCCGCCGGTCAGTTTGCCGCGAAGGAAAGCGTAGGCCTCAGGGATGCGGCCATCGGGCTCGCCGCCGAGCTGGCAGCCCGGGAAAAAGAGGTGGGCGCAGGACGCCTGGCCAGGTTCGGTGCGAAGGAGCGCGAAATCCGGGCCGTTGGAAAAAGCCATGTCCTCCAGGGCGAATTCGTGGGCGGCCGGGGGCATCTTGCCGCGTTTGACCATGTCGCGGCGCGAGTCCAGGCACAGCTCGGCCATGGAGAAGTCCTCGGGGCAGACCTCGGTGCACAGCCCGCACAGGGTGCACGAGTCGATCATCTTGTTCATGGAATGGTTGCCGAGGACAATCGACAGGTTGTTGTAGATCTGGCGGGCGTAGAGTTTGGGATAGCCCTTGTAGTGCTTGAGGTACTCGCAGACTTTCACGCACTCCATGCAGTCGCACTTGAGGCAGCGGGCCGCCTCGGCCTTGGCGTCTTCCGGGGCGAAGCCGGCCACGGCGTCGGCCGGATCGCGGCGGGGCACGGCGGGGATGCCCTCGAGATTCGTGTAGGTGCGGGTGGCGCAGGCCCCTTCCTTTTCCCGGCTGGCGGTGAGCGTCGAGCCGGTCAGGAGCCGGTCGATGGAAGTGGCGGCGCGTCGGCCGTCGGCCACGAGCCCCATGATGGAGCGGGAGCCGTCGGCGGCGGGCCAGCCGCCGTAGAAAACGCCTTCCTCGCCGCCGCCCAGGGTCACCGGATCGACGTCAGCACGGGAAACGCCCAGGGGATTGGCATCCTTGGCGCATTCCACGTAGACGGCGTTGCAGTCGCGGCGCACGGCCGCGAGCAAGGCGGCATCCACGGTCTGGCCGGTCTTGATGGTCACGCCCATGCGCTTGAGGGTCTCGATGTCTTCGGCCAGCACGGTCGGAGGCAGCACGTCGGGGGAAATTTCATGGAGAATGCCGCCGGCGCTCGGCCTGGCGACGTAAAGCGTCACGGAAAAGCCTTTCTTGGCCAGATCCCAGGCCAGGGTCAGGGCGCTGAGGTCACCGCCCAGGGCGGCCACGGTCTTGCCCTTTTGCGGCATGCACAGCGGCTTGCCGCCGGAGGACGTGGCCAGGGCGCAGGCCCGTTCCAGGGCGCCCACGGCGATGGGGCCGCCGACGGGCTCGCGGATGCAGGCCGCCTCGCAGGGATGGTCGCAGATGCGGGCCAGGATGCCCGGCAAGGGCATGGTGCGATCGAGGATCTTGCGCGCGCCGGTGAAATCGCCGGCGGCCATCTTGGCGGCAAAGGCCCGGACGTCCACGTGGATGGGACAGGCGGCCTGGCATTTGGGCTGTTCTTCCTCGATGCACCGGGCTTCGATGGTCCGCAGGTCCTGTTGATTCATGGGAACCTTCCGGAGGAAACGACGGGACGAACGCGGTATGCGCCCGTCCCGTCGCGGTTTTAACGGATGGTAGAACCCTTCGGGTTACTTGCCAAGGGCCTTGAGGCCGGCGAGAACCTTTTCGGGGTAGGCCGGCAGGTGGCGGATGCGCACGCCGCAGGCGTTGTAGATGGCGTTGATGATGGCCGGGTGCGGGCCGCACAGCGGCACTTCGCCGACGCCGGAGTTGCCGTAGGGGCCGTGCTCACGCGGCGACTCGACGTAGATCAGCTCCATGGCGTCCGGGATGTCGTGGATGTAGGGCACACCGGCGCCGGCCAGCGACGAGTGCTTCTTGATGTCCTCGAAGTCCTCGGTCAGGGCCAGGCCGATGCCCTGGGCGAGGCCGCCCCAGTTCTGGCCGTCGACGGTCTGGCGGTTGTTGATGGTGCCGATGTCCTCGACCATGACCATCTTGTCGACCTGGGTCTTGCCGGTGGCCAGTTCCACGGTCACTTCGGCCAGGAACAGGCCGTACATGTAGCAGCAGAACGGGGAGCCCAGGCCGTTGCCGTCGCAGTCCTTGGCCGGGGCGGTCCAGGTGCCGTTGTACTTGGTCTTGATGCCTTCCTTGACCATTTCGTCGTAGGTGCGGAAGGTGCCGTCGGGCTTGCGCATGGCGTCAACGAGCTGCTTGCAGCCGTTGATGATGGCCTGGCCGACCACGACGTTGGAGCGGGAACCGCCGGCCGGGCCGGAGTTGGGGCACTTGGCGGTGTCGTTGAGCACGAGCTTGATCTGGCAAGCCTTCAGGCCCAGGGGCTTGAGGGTCTCGTGGGCGAAGCCCAGGGTGCCGGCGTCGGAGCCCTGGCCGTGATCCTGCCAGGTGTTGAAGATGGTGACGGTGCCGTCGGCATTGAGTTCGGCGTCGGCGCCGGCGGAGTCGGGGCCGTCCAGGCCGGAACCGTAGATGCCGATGGCCACGCCCACGCCCTTTTTATGGGTGGCAGTGGAGTTCTTCTTGGCGTTGGCCAGGGCTTCCTTGTACTTGGGCCGCAGGATCTCGATCATCTCGGGCAGGGTCCAGGAATCGGGAACCTGGTCGGTCGGGGTGGTGTCGCCCGGGCGGTACGCGTTCACATACCGGAATTCCAGGGGATCCATGCCGAGCTTTTCGGCCATCTCGTCCATGAGGGACTCGGAGGGGAACATGATCTCCGGCGAGCCGTAGCCGCGGAAGGCCGAACCCCAGCCGTGGTTGGTGGCCACGCAGTAGCCCTTGGCGCGCATGTTCGGGATGCCGTAGCCGGCCATCCAGTACTGGGAGCCGCGCAGGGTCAGCAGGTCGCCGAACTCGGAGTAGGGGCCGTGGTCCACGATCCATTCCATTTCGGAGGCCACGATCTTCTTGGTGGCCTTGTCGACCGCGATCTTGCCCTTGGTCCAGAACGGGGAGCGCTTGCCGGTGTAGTACTGCTGCTGGGCGTAGTTGTAGTGCAGGTGGCAGGGCTTGCCGGTGGCCAGGGCAGCGGCGCCGACCAGGGCTTCCATGGTCGGGCTGAACTTGTAGCCGAAGGTGCCGCCGGTGGGGTTCTGGATGAGCACCATCTTGTCCGGCTCGACGCCGAGGCCCGGGGCGATCATGTACAGGTGCAGGTACAGGCCGATGGACTTGGAGTGGATGACGAGCTTGCCTTCGTCATTGACATAGGCAAAGCCGACGTCCGGCTCGATGGGCAGGTGGGGCTGGCGCTGGGTGTAGTAGTCGCCGCCCATGACTTCGTACTTGGCGTCGTTGAAGAAGGGAGCGACGTCCGCGCCCTTGGCGTGGTTCTGCTCGTAATAGGTGTTGGGGGTGCCGGGATGGATTTCGATGGCGTCTTCGGCCATGGCCGCCGGGGCGCTCATGTAGGCCGGCAGGACTTCCAGGTCGACCTTCACCTTCTCGGCGGCGGCGCGGGCATTGGCCTCGGTATCGGCCGCGACCAGGGCGATGGCGTCGCCGTACTGGAACACCTTGGTGTCGCACAGGATCGGACGATCCCAGCCGTCACCCTTGTTGGTGGGGAAGGTGATCAGGCCGGTGATGCGGTTCTTGCCCTTGACGTCCTTGGCCGTGATCACGCTGTGCACGCCCGGCATCTTGAGGGCTTCGGAGGCGTCCACGCCCTTGACGTTGGCGTGGGAGACGCGCGCTTCCACAATGGCCAGATGCAGCGTGTCCGGGGGCAGCATGAGCTTCTGGTCGTCGCCAAACAGCCACTGGCCCATGACCTTGGCCACGCCGGTCGGGCGCGGGGCGCGGGAGCCGAAGATGTTGCCGTCGGCGGGCATGTTGTGGTTGATGTCCAGGGTCATCTCGCCGCGCATCACTTTGGCGGCGTCCATGACGGCGTCGACCAGGGGGATGTAACCGGTGCAACGGCACACGTTCTTGTGCTTCTGGAACCAGTCGCGGACCTGGGTGCGGGTGGGTTTGGGGTTGGTGTCGAGCAGGCCCTTGGCGGACATGATGAAGCCCGGGGTGCAGAAACCGCACTGGGCCGCGCCGTTGACCACCCAGGCGGTCTGGAGCGGATGCAGGTTGGCCTGGTTGCCCAGCCCTTCGATGGTGGTGACGCTCGCGTAGTCGGCCAGGCGGCGGATCTTGGTGATGCAGGCGCGCACCACTTTGCCGTCGATGATGACCGAGCAGGCGCCGCACTGGCCCTGACCGCAACCGACCTTGGTGCCGATGAGGTGCAACTGGTTGCGCAGCACGTCGGACAGGAAGGCATCCGGGTCGACGATGAGCTTGCGCTCAAAACCGTTCACGACGAGGATTTTTTCCAGCATGGGGTTGCTCCGTTTTCTGGGTTAGAGTTTATCGTTTCCGCCGACGCGCGACGCGGACCCGAGCCATCGCCTTGTCGCGCCCGTTGCCGCCCTTCGCGCGGATTTTCCCCTGACAGCGACCCAACAGTCGCGTAACGCCTAATGCTTGCCGAATCCGCACAGCGGATAGCGGCATTCCGGACACATGGCGCAAAGCCCGCCCAGCCCCAGTTCCACGATGTCGGCCTTGGCCAGCGTTTCGCCGGCCACCAGCCGCGGCACCGTCAGGTCGAAGATGCTGGCCTTGTGGTACATGACGCAGCCGGGTAGCCCGACCACCGGCACCTCGCCGATGGCGGCCAGCATGAACATGGCCCCGGGAAAAGTGGGCGAGCCGTAGGTGACCACCTCGCCGCCGGCGGCCCGGATGGACGACGGGGACAGGTCGTCGGGGTCCACGGACATGCCGCCCGTGACCGCGATCATCTCGGCGCCTTCCGCCAAAAGCTGTCGGATGGCCCGCACGGTCATGTCCTGGTCGTCGGGCACGATGACCTGACGGAAGACCGTACAGCCCAGGTCGTCGAACTTCTTGCGCAATACCGGCCCGAACTTGTCCTTGATCCGGCCGTGGTAGACCTCGCCGCCGGTGGTCACCACGCCCACCCGAAGCGGCCGAAACGGCAGGACCGAAACCACCGGCCCGGTTTCGGCCGTAACCGCCTCCACCGCCTCCAGCCGGGCGGCGGCCACCACCAGCGGCACCACCCGCGTGCCGGCCAGCATCTGGCCCGGGGAAACCGCGATGTCGCCGTGGATGGTGGCGATGGTCACCTCGTCGATGGAATTGAGCCGGCGCAGGGCATCGGCCTTGATCTTGAGCAGCCCGCGGCGGTCGGCCAGCAGGTTGATGCGGCCCTCGCAGGGCTGGGTCAGCGTCGTGCCCTGGCCGGCCACGGCCTTGGCGATGCGCGCCGCGGCGTCGTCCTCGTGGACCAGCCCCTCGGCCAAATCCCAAACGTAGATGTGCTCCTTGCCCAGGCGCAGCAGCGTCGGAATGTCGCCCGCCTCGATGACGTGCCCCTTGCGGAAGGCCGGACCCTTGCCCTCGCCCGGGACGATGCGGGTGATGTCGTGGCACAGGACCATGCCTTGGGCCTGATCGACGGGAACGCTACGCATGCGGTCTGCTCCTTTGCCTGGACATGGGCGGGCCGGATTGCCGCCGGGTGACGATTTCTGGATCCTCTGTCACGATTTTTTTAAAGCGTGATCGTTGGAGGGCCCTATTACTGCGGATGGTCGGCCATGCGACGCCATTTCCCCTGATGGAGGCGGCATGCCGCAACGGCTCTTGTGTTAGCGGTAACATAAAAACGCCGTATTTCGTTGCGGCACAGGCTCTGAAACATTACGTGGCAATGAGGTGATTTTTCCCAGAAATGCTTGATTTTGCCGTTTTGGATGCCACATGTTCCAGAATCACAGCAAGAAGCAGGCCAAGGCGAGGAGGCGGGAAAACCGGGCTTCGGCGAGGGCAAACACCGAGTGTCACGCGCGCCAGGCTGCCAGTGTGACACGCTGACAGTGTCCCGAAGCCGGGCAGAAGGGCGGATATTTTGTTAATATGCTGTTTTTATTTTAGAAAAGATCGAAAAGAAATTTTGAACCACTTTGTAGCACAAGATGGGTCATAATGCGCCAATCGCATGGGAAAGGCGAAAGTAAAATGTGTTATATTAATGAAAACAGAAAGGAGAACGCTATTGTTTATGTTGCTTCAAGCATAGACCGCTTCAGTTTCCCCTTCATGCTGTCCGGAAAGCCAATCCCTTCCATGGCGTAAAAGCGTCGCCTTCCGCCCCTGCGTGGGGGCCGGAGGCCTGGACGGCCCGTACAAGGGCGGGAGTGCGGGTGAGGCGGGAAGAATGCCTCCGGCGGCCAGGAGGGGATGATCCCCTCCTGGACCACCCCGTCAGGGGCGGATGGAGATACGGTCGGGAGTGGGGGGCGGCGGGGCGTCGGTCGTGGTGGTCGCGGCAAGGGGCCTGCCGACACTGGCTGCAAAGCCGGCCAGCACGGCAGGCCCCTTGCCGCGACCACGGGCGCCAGCGGCGAAGCGCCGCATGTAAGAATTCAATCCTTCATTGCCGTTGCAGAGGCTTCCAAGGCAAAAAATCCAAGACCTCGGCCCGCAGGGCCGACGGCTGGGCGAGGCCGGAATGGCGCCTTTCGAGCCTGGAGCGCAGCGACGGCATCGAAAGGCGCCATTGCGGCCTCGCATCTTCGCGCCGCGCACGCCCGCGCCTACGGTGACCGACGCACCTTCCGCCCGCCACAGCCGACCGGGGGGACCGGGGGGAATGATTCCCCCCGGTGGGGTTCGGGGCAAAGCCCCGATGGGGTTCGGGGCGAAGCCCCGATGGGGTACGGGGCAAAGCCCCGATGGGTACTGGCGTCCCCTTCGGACAAACCTCTAAAAAAGGTTGTACTGCCGGATCTTGCGATAGAGCGTCTTGCGGCAGATCCCCAGGGCCTCGGCGGCCAGGGACCGGTTGTTGTCGTAGAAGTTGAGCACCTTGGCGATGTGCTCCTTCTCCTTGGCCTCCAGGGTCAGGATCTCCTCCTCGGCCCGGGCCGGTTCCAGGAACTCGCGCGGCAGGGCGTGCTCGGTGATGAGGTTGTTCTCCGAGAGGATGATGGAGCGTTCCATGACGTTGCGCAGCTCCCGGACGTTGCCTGGCCAGTCGTAGTTGGTCAGGCACTTCATGGCCCGGTCGGAGATGCGGAAGGGCGCCTGCCCGGCGGTCAGGCGCGAGAGGAAAAATTCCACCAGCAGGGGAATGTCCTCGCGGCGCTCGCGCAGGGACGGCATTTCGATGTTGAAGACGTTGATGCGGTGAAACAGCGCCTCGTGGAACCGGCCCTCGGCCACTTCCCGGACGAGTTCGCGGTTGGTGGCGAAAACGAGCCGGATGTCGGCGCGGCGTTCTTCCTTTTCGCCCACCCGGCGATAGGTCTTGTTTTCGAGCACCCGCAGCAGCGCCGCCTGGACTTCGATGGGCAGTTCGCCAATCTCGTCGAGAAACAGCGTCCCCTTGTTGGCGAAGGCCATGAAGCCCTCGCTGTTTTCCACCGCGCCGGTAAACGAGCCGCGCAGATGGCCAAAGAGCTCGCTGCGGGCTA
Organism: Solidesulfovibrio sp. DCME; assembly: GCF_049995385.1. Taxonomy (NCBI): domain Bacteria; kingdom Pseudomonadati; phylum Thermodesulfobacteriota; class Desulfovibrionia; order Desulfovibrionales; family Desulfovibrionaceae; genus Solidesulfovibrio; species Solidesulfovibrio sp. DCME. The sequence goes on along the minus strand of NZ_CP188261.1, from coordinate 5,192,097 downwards.
GTTCTTTTTGCAACGTGGCGCAGTTTTTGATGAAAAACGGTTTGTCCGCCCGTTTGGACAGCGACTGGATGAGGTGGGCCGCCACCTCCTTGCCGGCGCCGGATTCGCCGGTAATCAGCACGGGCACTTCGGTCGGGGCGACCTTTTCGATGAGGTAGCGCACCTGTTTCATGGCCGGGGAGTTGCCGACCAGTTTGACCGGCGGGGTCTGGCCCTGGAAATGGCGCAGCCGGCGGTTCTCCCGGCGCAGGAAGGTGCGCTGGTAGGCCCGTTCGATGAGTAGTTCCAGTTCGGCCAGGTTGAACGGCTTGGTCACGTAGTCGAAGGCGCCGAGCTTCATGGCTTCCACGGCGGTGTCGATGGCGCCGTGGCCGGTGACGAGGATGGTTTCCAGGTCCTCCTGGCGGGTGCGCAGCTCCACCATGAGCTCGATACCGTTGGCATCGGGCAGGCGGATGTCCAGGACCGCCACCTCGTATTCGTTTTTGGCCATGAGCTCCCGGGCTTCGCGGGCGCAGGCGGCCACGTGGACCGTGCGGGCCGGCGTGGTCAGTTCCTTGAGCAGGAGCTTGCCGATGGAGGGTTCGTCGTCGACGACGAGGACGCAATAGGGATTATTCACTGGATTGGCCGCTGTCCAAGGGGAGTTTCACGGTGAAATGCGTGCCGAGGCCGACTTCGCTGGCCACCTCGATGACGCCGTGGTGCTCGCGCACGATGCCGTAGCAGGCAGCAAGGCCGATGCCGATGCCCTTGCCCACGGGCTTGGTGGTGAAAAACGGGTTGAAAAGCTTGTCCATGTGCTCCGGCGCGATGCCGCAGCCGGTGTCCTCCACGGAAAGGTTGACGGTGTTGTCGTTTTCCGGATGGGTGGTGATGGTGATCTCGCCCTGGCCGTCGATGGCGTCCATGGAATTGACCAGGATGTTGAGGAGGACCTGCTTGAGCTGGGCCTCGTCCCCGGGCACGGTGGGCAGGTCGGGGAAGAGGTTGACGGTGAGGCTCAGCCCCTGCTGGCCGCGCTCTTCCAGGTGGCCGCGCAGGATGCTCAGGGTGTCCGTGACCACTTCATTGAGGCACACCGGCGAGAAGGCCAGGGTGTGGGGCCGGGAAAAGGAGAGCATGGAACGCACGATGTCGCGGCAGCGCCGGCATTCCATGAGGATGGTCTCGGTGTATTCGGCCACATCCGAAAAAAGGGGGTCCTCCACGGCCTCGCGGATGACCGGCAGGCGCCGGCGGATGCCCTCGGCCAGGCCGTAGACGGCCGTGAGGGGATTGTTGATCTCGTGGGCCACTCCGGCGGCCAGCATGCCGATGGTGGCCATCTTTTCGGCCTGGTAGTACTTGGCCTGGTATTCCTGCTCCATGGTCACGTCGCGCTTGAAGATGAGGATGCGCGACTCGGGGCTGTCGGGGTTGTGGATGGGCGAGGCCACCATTTCGAACTGGCGGACCAGGCCGCCGATCTTGAAGGTGCCCATGCAGCGGCACACGGCGTTGGACTTAAACGACCGGTGGGCCGGGCATTCGGGGCAGGGGCGGCTGGCGTCGCGAAAAAGCCGGTAGCAGTGCTGGCCCTCGGGATGGGGCACGCTGAACAGTTCGTGGAAGACGTGGTTGACCGAGATGATGCGCAAATCCTTGGTCAGCACCATCATGATGTCGGTGATGCCGTCGAGGATGGCGGCGATCTCCTGACGGCGCAGCTCCGATTCCTCGTGGGCCTCGCGCAGCTCCTGCACCTTCTGGCGTAGTTCCTGGTAAAAGCCGAGCTTGCTGTGCTCGATGCCGATGAGGTCCTCGAGCGTCGTGGGCTGGGGCGGGGCCTCGGCCGGCGGGACCTCGAGCAGGATCGGCGGATAGGGGCAGGCCCGCAGGCGCGAGGGCATCATGAAGGACTCGCGCCCCTCCCGGGCCACGTCCAGGGGCAGGCGACGCAACGGCAGGCCGCGAAGCGCCCCGGTCACGAGGCAGGTTCCCCCCGTCAGCGGGCGGGGCGCACCTGGCGCGGGATGCTCCGTGTGATCCTGGGAGGCCATGCTGTCGTCCTCCGGACGAAAACGAATTACGACAGGAGCAGACAGGCCGGCTCCTCGCCGCGGGCCACGGGACGCCGGGCCACGAGCCTGTCCGGGCCGGCCGGTTCGATGGCGGCGACATAGCCGAGGTCCAGGAAATCCTGCAAGGCGGCGATGGCCCGCTGGCGGAAGGCCGGCATGGGCTGGCGCGTGAGCCCCGACAGCCGCCGCAGGGCGGAAAGCTCCAGGCGCACGCAGGCCGGGCCATGGGTCAGCAAGCCGGCCAGCCAGCGCGGGAAGGGGGCAGCCCCCAGCGGCGCCCGCACGGCCAGCAGCCGCTCCACCACCGGCGCGCCGCGCAAGCCTTCCATGATACGGGGATTGATGTCCACGGCGCAGATGCCGGCGACGCGGTCGCACAGCAAGGTGTTGAAAAGCCTGGCCTGCATGCGCAGGCAGCCGGCCGCCTCCTCCATCTCGATGCGGGCCCCGGCCAAACGCCACAACGACCGTTCCAGGCGCCTGGCGTCGAAACGGCGTCCCTTGGGCCGAATCACCCGTGTCAGGTCGCGCACGCGAAAACGGGCCGCGCCGGCGTTGCCGGATTCGCGGAAAGCCAGCAGGACGCAGCCGAGAAAAGCGTCCAGGTCGTCCTGGTCCAGGCGTTCGCCGCAGTAGCGGATGTCCGCGCCTTCGGCGCAGGTGGCCAGGGGCACGCCGTCCACCCGGACCCGGGGGCCGGGATTGCGGGCGGCGAAAAGATCCGAGGCCAGGAGGAGTTCCACCAGGCGGCCGGAGAAGCCCCGCACCAAAGCGTCGGCCGGGCCGGGCCGGGTGTCGTTGTCGAAGGGGTTGGCCAGGGGCATGGCGTCGAAACCGATTTCGTCGTGGTACATGGAGGTTCCCCCCTGCCTTGCGCCGTTGCCCCGGTCCGCGCCCGTATCGGACGGACCGGGCGGTGAACGAAAGGCGGGCCGCCGTGGCAGGCGGCCCGCCGCTGTCGTGCGTTACGCCGTGCGTTTGAGGGTGGCCAGCATGCCGCGCAGCTGGCGCAGGTGGCCGCGTTCCTCGTCCAGGCACTGTTTGACGATGCCGGATTCGGCCGGCGGCAGCAGGTCCATCATCTCGCGGAAATAGAGGATGGTGTCCTTCTCGAACCGGCTGGCCAGTTCGATGGCCGCGATGGCGTCGGCCGCGTCGGCCAGGTCCTTCTCCGGGGCGCCGCCGCAGAAAAGGGCGTGGGAATCGAGCAGGGCCTGGACGTAGTCCATGTATTCCTCTTCATCGCTCCCGGCCGGGATTTCGATTTTGGCGATGCGCCCGGCCATGGCCTCGAAGATGGCCTGATGGCGGGCTTCCTCGCCGGCAAAGAACTCCAGGAACCGCTTGACGTCCGGATTGGTCGCGGCGGCCGCGGCCTGGGTGTAGACGTTGCGGCCCCGGCGCTCGATTTCCACGGCGGTGCCGACGATATCGCTGGCTGAAAAAAATTGTGCCATATGCGTCTCCGTTAGGTGGGGCTGGCGTGAAGAGGCCTCCGGCGGCCGGGGGGGATCATCCCCCCCGGACCCCCCGGATGAGGGATGTCGACCGTCCCCCGTCTTGGCTTCGTGCCTTCGCCGCCATGCGCGCGTTCCGGTTACAATTCGTTGGGCAGGGCCTTCAATTCGGCGTACGAGTAGCACGGACCGTCCACGCAGACGTAGCTCGAGCCGATGTTGCAGCGCCCGCAGATGCCGATGCCGCACTTCATGCGCTTTTCCAGCGTGGTGAAGATCTGCTCGTCGGCGAACTCGAGCTTCTTGAGCGCTTCCAGGGTGAACTTGATCATAATGGGCGGGCCGCAGGTGATGGCCACGCAGTTTTCGGGCTTGGGCGCCAGTTCCAGCAGGACGTTGGGGATCAGGCCAACCTTGTGCTCCCAGCCCTCGGCCTCGCGGTCGATGGTCAGCGTCGTCTTGACGTCGCTACGGCTGGTCCACTCGGGCAGCTCGGAGGAGAAGGCCATGTCCGCCGGCGAACGCGCGCCGTACAGCAGCGTGATGTCGCCGTAGTCGGCCCGGTTGTCGAGCATGTACAGGAACAGCGTGCGCAGCGGGGCCATGCCGATGCCGCCGCCGACGAACACGATGTCCTTGCCCTTCATGGCTTCGTAAGGGAACGGCTTGCCGAGCGGCGCCCGCACGCCGACCTTGTCGCCGGCGGACAGGCCGTGGAGCATGGTGGTCACCTCGCCGGCCCGCATGACCGAGAACTGGAGGTAGTCCATGCGGGTGGGGGGCGAGTTGATGACGAAGGTGGATTCGCCGATGCCCGGGGCGGACAGCTGGCCGACCTGGCCGGGCTCGAACTTGAAGGCGGCCATCTTGGCGTCGTCGTCGAAGCGCACCCGGAAGGTCTTGATGTTGTGGGTCTCCTGGACGGTCTCCAGGACGGTGGCCACTTCCGGCAGATAGGGATTGAACGGATCGGTCATGGTCTTGCCCTCTAGCCCTTGGCCCTGGCCACGGCGTTTTGCACGATCTCGCGGATGTCCACCGAGACCGGGCAGCTCTTGATGCACCGGCCGCAGCCGCAGCAGGCGACGATCCCCTCGTGCAGGGTCGGGTAATAGCTGAACTTGTGCCCCACGCGGTTTTTGAGGCGATGGGCCTTGGTCGGCCGGGGGTTGTGGCCCGAGGCCTCCAGGGTGAACTGGAAGTGCATGCAGGCGTCCCAGGAACGCATGCGCCGCCCGGACTGGCCCGTGGGCTCGTCGGTGATGGTGAAGCAGTAGCAGGTCGGGCACAGGTAGGTGCAGGCGCCGCAGCTGACGCACTTGTCCGACTGGTCGCGCCAGAAGTCCATGTCGTCGAAGGCGGCCAGCAGCGCCGCCGGGGAGGTGGCGATGTCCGGGGCTTCGCCCAGGGCCTCGCGGGCGGCCGCCTTGACGGAATCGGCCTCGCCGGCCTTGGCCGCGCCGTCGGACAGGGCGGGGTTGTCGAGCAGGGCCGCGCCCTTGTCGGTGAGGGCTTCGGCAGTGTAGCCGCCGGCCACCGGCGTGAGCAGCACGTCCGAGCCGGCGCCGTCGGCCGGGCCCGAGCCGACCCAGTGGCAGAAGCAGGTGTTCTCCACATTGGCGGTGGAGCAGGCCATGGTCACGAAGGCCGTGGCCTGGCGGGCGTTGATGTAATAGGGGTCCGGGAACTTCTCGCCCATGTAGACCCGGTCGAAGATCAAAAACCCGCGCGCGCCGCAGGGCTTGGCCCCGAACACGACCGTGGGTTCGGCCTCGGTCGAGGGGAGCAGTTTGAGGGTGCCCTTGCCCGGGTCCTCGGCGTCCTTGCCCCGCTCGTAGCGGAACAGTTCCTGGCAGGCCGGGAAGACGGACCCCTTGGGCGGGGCGGTGGCGTCGGAACCGAAGACGGGCTGGCAGCCCGGCGCGTAGGGCCGGAAGACCACGCCGCCGCCTTCCGCGACAGGGACGAGCACCCGGCTTTTCTCGGCCAGGGACTTGAGCCAATCGGGGAGCTTTTCGCTCGCGATATATTTGACAGCGGCCATTACCAGCTACGCTCCTTGATGTTGTCTTCCTCGAGCTTGAACTGCAGAAGCGGCGGGATCGCTTGCGGATCGACGCCGGCCTGGTAGCTGAACAGGTCGTGGATGGTACGATTCAAGTGCTTTTTGAGCGCCAGGACCGGGATGTCCATGGGGCAAGCCCGCTGGCACTCGCCGCACTCCGTGCAGCGCCCGGCCAGGTGCATGGCGTGGACCACCTGGAAGAAGAGTTTTTCCGTGGCCGAGTCTTCCTGGGTCAGCCAGTGGGGCTCGCGGGACTGGGCGATGCAGTGGTCGCGGCACACGCACATCGGGCAGGCGTTGCGGCAGGCGTAGCAGCGGATGCAGCGCTCCATGTGGTAGCGCCAGAAGGCCATGCGCTCGGGTACGCTCATGGCGTCCAGGGCGGCCAGGTCGGCGTCGGCCGTGGCGGCCGGGGCGGTCGGGGCGATGGGGGAGCCCACGTAGGTGTCGGCCAGGACCGCGTTGGGGAACTGGCAGCGGCCGCACTTGTCGGCCCGGACCTCGGCCAGGGGCATGGCCACGGTCTGGCCGCCGGCGGTGACGGAAACCGTCTTGCCGTCGGTGGTCACGGCCGAGGCCGCTCCGGCGCTGGCGCCGGCGGCGGCGATCTTGGCCTTGACCTTGGACAGGTCGATGACCCCTTCGCAGGGCATGCCGAAGATGACCACGTTGTCGCGGTTGATCAGGTTTTCCTGGAGCAGCTCGACCACCGAACGGGAGTCGCAGCCCTTGACCACGATGCCGACCTTCTTGCCCGCCAGGGTGGGCAGGTAGACGGCCGGGTTGTGGACGTTTAAGGGCCCCCATTCCAGCTTGTCCACATCGGCTTCGCTGCGCATGAACAGCGGCGTGTTGTGGAGGGGGTCGAAGCCCTTCTGCCAGCCGATGACGCATTCAAGGCCGGGCAGGGCCTCCTTGATGCGGGTTTTGAGTTCCTCAAGCCGCGACACGGTTGCCTCCTTGGCCGAGCGCTCCGGCCACCTTGGCCAGCATGTCCGCGGATACGGCGTCGTAGCGCGGCGCGGGGCCCAGGGCGTGAATCTGTTCGGTGAAAACCGTCACCACTTTCTGCCAACGCTGGCCTTCCGAGGCCGAGACCCAGGTGTAGTCGAAACGGCCCGGGTCGATGCCGAGGATGGGCAGGAAGCGCTTGAGCACTTCCAGGCGCCGCCGGGCGTAGAAGTTGCCTTCGGCGTAGTGGCAGTCGCGGGGATGGCAGCCGGAAACGAGCACGCCGTCGGCGCCGTTAATCAGCGTCTTGGCGATGAAAAGCGGATCGATGCGGCCGGAGCAGGGCACGCGGATGATGCGCAGGTCCGTGGGCTGATTGAACCGCCCCACGCCCGCCGTATCCGCGCCGCCGTACGAGCACCAGTTGCACAGAAATCCGACGATACGCAGTTCCTTGCCGGTCAGGACTGGCATAAGGCGTTGACCTCCGCGAGGATTTGGTTGTCCGTGAAGTGGGAGAGCTGGATGGCGCCCTGGGGGCAGGTCGAGGTGCAAAGCCCGCAACCCTGGCAGACCGTCTCGATGACCTCGGCCTTTTTCTGGCCCCTAAATTCCACTTCTTTGATGGCCTTGAACGGACAGGTGAGGATGCACTTGCCGCAGCCGACGCAGCGCTTGATGTCCACGCGCGAGATCTGCGGGTCGCTTTCCAGCTGGTCCTTGGAGAACAGCGCCAGCACCTTGGCCGCGGCGGCGCTGCCCTGGCCGACGGACTGCGGGATGTCCTTGGGGCCCTGGCAGGAACCGGCCAGATACACGCCGGCGGTGTTGGTCTCCACGGGCTTGAGCTTGGGGTGGCTCTCCATGAAGAAGCCGTACTTGTCGTAGGAGATGCGCAGCTTCTCGGCCAGCTGCGGCGCGCCCTTGGCCGCTTCGGCGCCGGCGGCCAGGACCACCAGGTCGGCCTCGATTTCCATCTGCGTGCCGGCCAGGGTGTCCGCCCCGCGCACGATCATCTTGCCGTCTTTCGGGTAGACCATGGCCACGCGGCCCCGGATGTAGCGCGCCCCGTACTCTTCCATGGCCCGGCGGGTGAACTCGTCGTACATCTTGCCCGGCGAGCGGATGTCCATGTAGAAAACGTAGGACTGGGAGTCGGGGATGTGGTCCTTGGTCAGGATGGCCTGCTTGGCCGTGTACATGCAGCAAAAGCCCGAGCAGTAGGGCCGGTCCAGGGACTTGTCGCGCGAGCCGACGCACTGGATGAAGACGATGTTTTTCGGCTCCTTGCCGTCGGAAGGCCGCTTGATGTGGCCGCCGGTCGGGCCGGAGGCCGACAGCAGCCGTTCGTACTGCAGGCCGGTGATGACGTCGGGGTAGCGCCCGCCGCCGTACTCGGTCACCTTGCTGATGTCGAACAGGTCGTAGCCCGTGGCCGCGACGATGGCGCCCACGTCTTCGGTCACGATCTCGTCGGCCATGTCGTACTTGATGGCCCCGGTCGGGCAGACCTTGGCGCACACGCCGCACTTGCCCTTGACGAACTGGCGGCAGGTGGTCGGGTCGATGACCGCCTTTTTGGGGATCGCCTGGGGGAAGGGGATGTTGATGGAGGTGCTGGGCCCGATCTTTTCGTTGAACCGGTCGGGGTTCTTCTTGCTCGGGCACTTCTCCATGCAGGCGCCGCAGCCGGTGCACAGCGTCCAATCGACGTAGGTGGCCTTTTTCTTGACCTGCACCTGGAAGTTGCCCACGTAGCCGCCGATGGTGTCGACCTCGGAATAGGCGTGCAGCGTGATGTTGGGGTGCTGGGCCACGTCGACCATTTTCGGGCCGAGGATGCAGCTCGAGCAGTCGACCGTGGGGAAGGTCTTGTCGAGCTTGGCCATCTTGCCGCCGATGGAGGACTCGCGTTCGACCAGGACCACTTGCAGGCCGCCGTCGGCGCAGTCCAGCGCCGCCTGGATGCCGGCCACGCCGCCGCCGATGATCATCACGCGCTTGTTGATGGAGAACTTGCTCGGGGCCAGCGGCGCGTCGCGGCGCAGCTTTTCCACGGCGATGCGCACCAGGTCCAACGACTTGTTGGTGTTGGCCTCGCGGTCCTTGCCGATCCAGGAGACGTGCTCCCGGATGTTGGCCATTTCGAACATGTAGCGGTTAAGACCGGCGCGCTCCACGGCCCGGCGGAAGGTGGGCTCGTGCATGCGCGGGGTGCAGGAGGCCACCACCACGCCGGTGAGGTTCTTGTCCTTGATGGCCTGGATGATGCCGTCCTGGCCGGGCTCCGAGCAGGCGTACATGGTGTCCGTGGCGTAGACGACCTCGGGGAATTCCAAGGATGTCTTGGCCACGGTCGCGGTGTCCACCGTGCCTTCGATGTTGCTGCCGCAGTGGCAGATGAAAACGCCGATTCGCATGGCCTACGCCCCCTTCGCCTGGGTGTCCGCGCCCGAAAGGGCCTTGTTCAAAACGGGCCGCGGGTCGATGCACAGCTGGCCGAAACCGAGTTCCTCGTCCGCCACGTTTAAGGCCACGCCCATGAGCTGGGTGTAGTAGGGCACGGGGATGCGGAAGTGGCTGCCCAGGGCCCGGTTGACCTGTCCCTGGCGCAGATCGAGGTTCATCTGGCACAGCGGGCAGGCCACGGCCACCATGTCCGCGCCGATGGAGACGGCCGCGTCCAGGAGCTTGCCGGTGAGCTTGGCCACGATGTCCTGGCGCGGGATGCCGTAGGAGGCGCCGCAGCATTCGACCTTGAGCGGGAAGGGCACCACCGTGGCGCCCAGGGCGGCCAGGATGTTGTCCATGGCCATGGGGTTCTCGCAGTCGTCGAATTTCATGAGCTCGGGCGGCCGGTTCATGATGCAGCCGTAGTAGCAGGCGACCGTCAGGCCGGACAGCGGCGTGCGCACGGCGGCCTTGATCGCGTCGAGGCCGATGTTTTCCACCAGGGCCTGGAGCACGGAGATGGCTTCCACGCCGCCGGCGTAGGCGTCGTCGAGGAGCTTGTTGACCTTCTCGGCGTTCTCGGCCTTTTCCATGCGGTGGTTGGCGGTGCGCAGGTTGGTCAGGCAGCTCGGGCAGGGCGTGGCGGCGGCGGTCAGCCCCATGCCGGCGACCAACTGGAGGTTGCGGGCCGAGAGGGCGGCGGAAAGGATGTGGTCCTTGGTATGGGCCGGGGTCGAACCGCAGCAGCTCCAGTCCGGGATGTCCACCAGGGACAGCCCCAGCGCCCGGCACACGGCCCGGGTGGAGGCGTCGTATTCCTTGGACGTGCCGAGGCCGGAGCAGCCCGGGTAGTAGGCAATGGCTTCGCTCATGAGTTCGACTCCCTCTCGAAACGCTCGAAGATGCGGGCCACGTGCTCCTTGCCCGCGATTTCGTGGGGCTTCAGGGAGAGCTTGCCCTTGGGGAAGATTTTCGGCCCAAGGTCAACGTCGGTCCAGAAGCGGCCCGTGCGCATGACGTAGTTGATGGTGAGCCCCAGCTCGAAGACGCGGCCGTGGGCCTTGACCGAATCCAGGAAGCTGTCCCAGAAGGTCTTGACCTGCGGCACGGCGGCGTAGCCTTCGCGGCGGGCCATGTGACGCAGCACGTCCATGACGCAGGCCACGTCGATCATGTTGGGGCAACGGGTGGTGCAGGACTCGCACGTGGCGCAAAGCCAGATGGATTTGCACGACAGTACGGTCTTTTTCTGCCCGGCCTGGACCAGGCGCATGATTTGGCTGACGGGGATGTCGTAGGCGAAGGTGTACGGGCAGCCGGCCGTGCAATTCCCGCACTGGTAGCACAGGCTGATCTTCTGCCCGGACGCTTCCTCCACCCTGTGAACGAAATCCTCGTCGTAGTCGCGGGTGAAATTGATGGTCTGCATACGATCCTATCCGGTTGACGTGAAAGAAACTGAATCTATGAAAAGCGGTTCGCCCTGACGCCTGAGGCAGGGGACACGACGGCCGCGGTCCGAGGTGGATAGCATGGCGGTCATTGCTTTGCCACCCCGGACCGGGCGTCGCGCCTGGAGGATTTTTTCCAATAATTTCAAAGATTTTTTAATTGTGCTCGCAATTGCGCCTTGTCGTCGCTTGTGTCGATCTGGAACAAATGTGTAATAAATGGACTTCGTAAGGACGTATTTCGGGTCTCTTTTCGGGGGCCAGGTGCGGAAAACGCGTCCTTGCCCGGCCGGGACGCGTCTTGCCGTTTCGCGCCAAGGGGGCGCACATCACCTCGACGCCGCCGCGCCAGCGATTCTCGCGACAATCCCGGTGCGGCTTGCCCATCCCCCGACGGCCGTGGCGGACCGCCGGGCCGACACCGGGGCGTTGATGCTCAAAGGGGGCCCGGAGGCCCCCTTTGAGCACGTCGGTCGCTCTGCTTACAGGGCGGCCGTGTAGATGCCGGTCACGTCCTTGTCGGTCGGGCAGCGCGGGTTGGTGAAACCGCAAGCGTCCTTCTGGGCGTTGCCGGTCATGGTCGGGATGTCGGAAGCCTTGACTTCCTTGCCGTAGAACTTGCCCATCTCGACCAGGCCGGCCGGGATGCCGATGTCGGTGGAGATGCGGCGGATGGCATCCAGGAACACGTCGGCGGCGGCGCGGTTGGACATGCCGGCGACGGGCTCGCCGATCAGCTTGGCCAGGGCGGCCAGGCGGTCGATGCAGGCGATCAGGTTGTACTTCTCGACGTGGGGCAGCAGGATGGCGTTGCACTCGCCGTGGGGCAGGTCATAGAAGCCGCCCAGCTGGTGCGCCATGGCATGCACGTGGCCGAGGGAGGCGTTGTTGAAGGCCATGCCGGCCAGGTACTCGGCGTAGCACATCATGTCGCGGGCTTCCAGGTCGGACCCGTTGGCCACGGCGCGGGGCAGGAACTTGAAGATCAGGTCAATGGCCTTCTCGGCGCAGGCGTCGGTCATCGGGGTGGCGATGGTCGACACATAGGCCTCGACGGCGTGGGTCAGGGCGTCCATGCCGGTGGCGGCGGTCAGGCGGGGGGGCATGCCCATCATCAGGATCGGATCGTCGATGGCGACGCCCGGGGTGCAGCGCCAGTCGACGATGGCCATCTTCACGTGGCGGGACAGGTCGGTGATGATGCAGAAACGGGTCATTTCGGAGGCGGTGCCGGCCGTGGTGTTGATGGCCACGTAGGGCGGGAAGGGCTTGGTGGACTTGTTGACGCCTTCGAAGTCGTGGATCTTGCCGCCGTTGGCGGTGACGAAGCCGACGCCCTTGCCGCAGTCGTGGGAGGAGCCGCCGCCCAGGGTGATCAGGCTGTCGCAGCCTTCCTTCTTGTACAGATCAACGGCGTCGTGAACGTTCTTGTCAGTGGGGTTGGGGATGGTCTCGTCGAAGATCGCGTACTTCATGCCTTCGGCGTCGAGGACGTCGGTGACCATCTTGAGGACGCCGACTTTCACAATACCTTTGTCGGTCACGATCAGCGGTTTGGTGCCGCCCAGCGCCTTGATCTTCTCGCCGCAGATTTTCACCGCGCCGACGCCGATCTGGGTAACGCTGGGGATAAAGAAACCATAATTGTTACCGGTGATCATCATGGTGCCAACCTCACTTGGGTTAAGGTTATGGTTGTGCGAACGGACCCCAAACCTGATTTCCTTGCGGCTTTTGGGTAAACGCTTCCCCCTATGAAGCAATTCCCGGGCCACTTTTGTCGTCCAATTATTTCAGTATGTTGGCGTAATCCCTGGGAAGGCCGCGGGGCAGTCTGGGTGTCCCGAGGGCTTCAGGGTGTGTCCCAAAGGGCGACGCCGGAGCAGGGGCTGGGTAAAAAACGGCCTGCCGTGCGGGTTGGGGCGAAATGGACAAGTTGTCCCACGCTGGCGCGGCGATTGGGTAAAAAGGTCACAGGGGCATCGAGGTGGGGCGGGTTGTCCCTTTTGGGACAGAATGACCCAAAAATAGTTTGTTTTATTTCAATATGTTGCGATTTTGGCGCTTCCAGGGCCAGTCCTGGGTCGAAATGACGCGCCGGCACCGGCCTGCCACACCGACCCAGGCACCCGGCCGCGGGCCTGGCGGTGGACGGCGGCCCCGGTCACCGAAAGGCTGTTTTGGGGACGCCGCGGGGTTGCCTCGGGAAAAAAAGCGGGTATGCTGCTCTACAAATCCCGAATGGATGGGCGAGAAACGAAGGAGGACATGATGGCAAGGATTCGCAATACACTCCCCTTGGTCTTGCTTGTCGTTGCGGCAATGTTTTTTGGATGCAGCGGCTCCGAAGACAAGAAAGCCGAAACCAAGGCTGCCGCCCCCACGGCCCAAGAGGTGAAGAAGGATATCAAGGACGCAGCCGGGAAAACGGCAGCCTACACCAAGGAGCAACTCGACCAGATTCGCCAGGAAGCGGCGAACAAACTCACGGCCATGGACAAGGATATCGACGCCTTGCAGGCCAAGGCCGGACCCATGTCCGACCAGGCCAAGGCCCAGGCCCAAAAGGCCCTGGACGACCTCAAGGCCAAGCGGGCCGCCGCCGCCGCCAAACTCGACGCCCTCAAGGCCGCCGGCCAGGATGCCGGCCAGGAACTCAAGGCCGGCTACGACGCGGCCATGGACAACCTGGCCAAGGCCTACGAGGCGGCCAAGAAGGGCCTGGAACAATAATCTGACCGTCCTCTCGCCGTCCGACAGGGTGTTTCCGGCCGGGCCGGTTCCGCAGGGAGCTGGCCCGGCCCGGCCGTTGTTTCGGGGCCCAGGGGCGACAGGAGACGCCTCTTGGCCATTTTGCCAAACAAGGAGCCGATGGCCGCCCGCCGTCACGGGATCGACACCGGTTTCGGGCTAGGCAGGACAAACGCAATCGCTCCGGGAGGCGGTCATGCTGCGAGTTCTTTTCATCTGCGTGCACAACAGCGCCAGAAGCCAGATGGCCGAGGCCTATCTGCAACGGTTTTGCGGCCAGGCGGCCCAGGTCGAAAGCGCCGGCCTCGACCCCACGGCCATCAATCCGCTGGTTGCGGCGGTCATGGCCGAGGAAGGTATCGACCTTTCGGGCAAAAAGACCCGGAAGGTCTTCGACCTGTATAAGGATGGAAAACTCTATGACATCGTGATCACGGTGTGCGAAGAGTCGTTGGAAGAGCAATGCCCGGTCTTTCCCGGGGTGACCTACCGGCTGCATCTGCCGTTTCCCGACCCGGCCGGGGTCGTCGGCGACGCGGCCGCGCAACTGGCCAAGGTCCGGGCCATCCGTGACCGCATCAAGGAACGCATGCGCGGCCTGGCCGAGGAAATCAAATCCGGCCGGGGGCGAGGCCTGGGCGAGGCCTGGGAGGGTGGAAAGGGCGCATGAACACGGCGAAAAAAAAGATTCTTTTCCTGTGCACCGGCAACGCCTGCCGCAGCCAGATGGCCGAGGGCTTTGCCCGGGCCGACCGGGGCGACGTGCTGGAGGCCTTTTCGGCCGGGGTGGAGAAACACGGCCTCGATCCCCGGGCCGTGGCCGTCATGGCCGAGGCCGGCGTGGACATCGCCGGCCAGGCCTCCAAGCGGGTGGACGAATTGCCGGAGGGGACTTTCGATTACGTGGTGACCCTGTGCGGCTCGGCCCACGACCTGTGCCCGTTTTTCCCGGGGCCGGTCAAAAAGGTCCACGTCCCCTTCGAGGACCCGCCGGCCCTGGCCGTGGGCGCGGCCAGCGAGGAGGCGGCCCTGGCGCCGTACCGGGCCGTGCGCGACGCCATCCGGGCTTTTGTGGCCGGGTTGCCGGCCAGCCTCGACGCCGGCGATTAGCCCCGGCCGGGGGGGACGATCTCGCGGATACCGTCCGGCCCGGCCACGACGAGCAGCCCGGCCAGCCCCACGAACAGCCCATGCCCGGCGATGCCCGCCCGGGCATCGAGGCTGGCGGCCAAACCGGCCGGGTCGGCCAGGGGGCCGAAGGCGCAGTCGGCGATGACGTTGCCGCGCTCGGTGCGCATGGGGTCGCCGTCGGGGCGCAGGCGCAGGGCGGGCCGGCCGCCTATGGCCGCAAGGAAAGCCAGCTCCGGGCGAAGGGCGAAGGGCGTGATCTCCACCGGCAGGGCGTGGCGCGTGCCCAGGCGCGGCGAGAGCTTGCCCGCGTCGGCCACGATGACGAGCCGCGTTGCCGCCTGGGCCACGATCTTCTCGTACAGCAGCGCCCCGCCGCCGCCCTTGATGCAGTTGCCCTGGGGATCGATCTCGTCGGCGCCGTCGATGGCCAAGTCCAGGCGCGGCGTGTCGTCGAGGCTGCCCACGGGCAGGCCTTCCCGGCGCAGGGCCTCGGCCATGAAATGCGCCGCCGCCACGAAAACCGTGCCCACGAGTTCCCCGCGCCTGGCCCGCTGCCCCAGAACGGGCACGGCGGCCACGGCCGTGGAGCCGTGGCCGAGCCCCACGGCCATGCCCGGCCCGACCAGGGCCGCGGCCCGGCCGGCGGCGGCCCGTTTGGCCCGGGTGACCTCTTCGTGCGCTGCGTCGTCGTGGCTGGCCATGGCGTGCCTCCTTGGCGGGGTGTGGCGGGCGCGCGTGGTCCCGCGCCCGTGCGGCGGCCCGACGGGGCCGGCCTGCCTACAATAGGGTACTCCCGCTTCGGGCAAAAGAGAGGGTTTTGCACAAATCCGAATCCTCCGGGGGCGGCGCGCTTGCCTAGGCAGTCATTCATTGGAATCGCGAAGGTACTCTTGCGGACAGGGCGTTGTTGCCGTCGGGGGCTCCTCCCCGATGTCTTTCCCCTTCTTGTCGCCGAAATGGACGCTGGCGCATGGCGCGAAAGGACACGAGCGAAGCGGCTGTCCCCCCCGGCGACCCGACGGCGGCGCCCGCCGTCAACGGACGGTTTCGGGTCGAGGCGGCGCCGGAGCGGCGAATCGGTTTGACACCGCAAAAGCGTCTGGGATAGCTGTGGTGTCAGGCAAGGGCGGCGTTGCGATTGTCTGTACCATCTGCGCAAGGAAAGGGGCATGAAGATTCGAGTCGGAGTGATGTTGTGTTGGCTGGCCGTGTGGGGTTGTGTCTTTACAGGCAGCGCCTGGGCAACGGACGATGCTTTTTCACGGTATGCCACGGCCTACGAACAATTCAAGCAGGCACGCGACGCGGCCGCCGCCGGCACGAGTCAAGGCAAGGCCGCCAGCGCGGTGAATTTTACCGGTTCCTGGTCCTCCAATTCGCAATATATCGCCACAGCCAAGGTCGTCGACGACAACGGATCGCTCAAGGGCATCGTCAAGGTCCCCAATGGCTCGTCCTACGATCTCTACCATTTTTCGGGCTTCTACTATAATGGCACGATCTACCTCGGGCATTTCTCCACCTCCGGCCGGCAACTGTTCATCGGCACGAGCAGCGGCACGACGGTGACCGGCGACCTCACCCTCTACGACACCTCCAACGCCTTCCTCGGCCGCCTGACCGGGATCGTGCTGACCCAGGACATCGCCCAGGGCTCCCTGGTGTCCTCGGTTTCCCTGAGCGGAAACTGGGGGGCCACCGCCCAGTCCGTGAAGGCCCAGGGCACCATGGCCGCCACCACGGTCAGCAGCGTGGGCGAGACGGTCTCCTCCCTGACCGGCGTGGCCAACGTGTTCTACACGGCCACGGCCGCACCCTACCATTTCCTGGGCTATATGCGGAACAACGGCGAGGTCTTCCTCTACAATACCAACGGCACCGACGCCCGGACCCTGCTTGGCACCTACGCCGACGGCAAGATCACGGGCCTGCTGGAACAGGACGCCGTCACCGTCAACGACGGCACGGCCGCTTCGCGCCTGGTCTTTCCCCTCTCGGTCATCATGCTCATGGACCAGCAGTAAAAACCAGCCGGCCAGGCTGGCCGGCCGCGAAAAAACAGGCCGCCGTTTGCCTTTTGCCGCAACAATATGTTTATATCCCGGACAGGCCGCCCGTGTGGGCGGCCTGTCCGCGCCGAGGCCGGTCCGACGCGCCCAAGGAAACAACGTGGCCAGATGCCGGGTGTAGCCTGGCCACGGCCCGACGGGGATTGCGCCAAGGAACCCCAACAACCTGCTGCGAGGCGACCATGCGACCCGAGACGCTCAAGACGCGTATCTTTCTGGACGGAGCCGATCCCGAGGAGACCCGGCGGGTCATCAAAACCCTGGGCTTCCTGGACGGCCAGACCACCAACCCCAGCCTTTTGGCCAAAAACCCCGAGGCGCAAGCCCACAAGGTGGACGGCAACAAGTTCAGCGCCACGGCCATCTACCAGTTCTACAAGGCGCTGTGCCAGGAACTGTCGGCCATGCTGCCGGGCGGCTCCATCTCCATCGAGGTCTACGCCGACGAGGCCACCACCGTCGGGGTCATGCTGGAGCAGGCCCGGGAATTCGACACCTGGATCCCCAACGCCCACATCAAGCTGCCCACCTCCGCCGCCGGCCTGGAAGCCGCCGGCGTGCTCACCGGCGAAGGCCGCCGCGTCAACATGACCCTGGTGTTTACCCAGGCGCAGGCCGCCGCCGTCTACGCCGCGACCAGGGGGGCCAAACGCGGCGCGGTCTTCCTCTCGCCTTTTATCGGCCGCCTGGACGACCGGGGCGAAAACGGCATGGACCTGATCGCCAACATCCTGCGCATGTACCAGGCCGGCGACGGCCATGTGGAGACGCTCACGGCCAGCGTGCGTTCCATGGAGCATTTCCTGTGCGCCTTGGCCCTGGGCAGCGACATCATCACCGCCCCGGCCTCCATCCTCCTGGCCTGGGGCGAGGCCGGCCTGCCCATTCCCGGCTCCGGCTACCGCTACGAGGCCCCGGGCCTGGCCCCCATCCCCTACGAGGACATCGGCCTGGACGGGCCGTGGACCGGCTACGCCATCGGCCATCCCCTCACGGACAAGGGTATGGCCAAGTTTTCCGAGGACTGGAATTCGCTGATTGACATGGGCGCCTGAGGCCTGGTCGCCTTTGTTCGGACGGCGGCCCGTCGCGCAAGCGGCGGGCCGCTTTTCTTTCGCCGGGCCGGCGCCGCTGTTGCAGGGGGAAAGCAGTGGCCGCACGTTTCGAGGGATGGCTGCCTGATTTCAAAACTGAAATATTGGGTGGCGGTGGGCCGTGGCAGCAAAAACAAAGGAACACGGCCTGGAATCACGAACGACGCATGATGCGGCACAATCGTCAGATGACCTGCGCACCAAGGCGGCCTGGTTCCACAAAAGGCTGACCTGTGGTATCCGAGGCGTTGCAGTGGGATAGTGCCGGGCTGGCTCGGTGCGGCCCGCAAGCGACTGGACCCGGAAAGGAGGTCTGCTGCCGAAATCGCGTTGCCAGGGTGGTCTGTGGAGAATGGTCCTGACGCGCAACATGCCGAAGTGGATTGTCGTCCGAGCACCATGATCGTCCATTGATGCGTCGAACGAGCGGAGAAGCGAGGAGCGAATGCATGTCCACGGGTAAAAAGGCTATTTACAAGTCTCTCTATTTCTGGGTCATCTTCGGTATTGTCGCCGGTATTGTGCTGGGACTCATTCCGGCCACCAAGTCCTTTGCCGAGTCCATGCAGCCGTTCGGCACGGCCTTTATCCGCATGGTGAAGATGATCATCGCCCCCATCATCTTCTGTACCGTGGTCACCGGCATCGCCAAGATGGGCGATATGGGCAAGGTCGGCCGGGTGGGCATCAAATGCATGGTCTACTTCTGGACCATGACCCTTTTTGCCCTGGCCATCGGCATGGTGGTGGTCAACCTGTACAAGCCCGGTGCCGGCATGGACGACTATGCCGCCAAGATGCAGTCCAACCAGAAGGAGATCGCCAAGGTCGAGGACTTCGCCGGCAAGGCCAAGAAGATGTCCACCGTCGATTTCCTCATGAACATCGTGCCCACGTCCGTGGTCGATGCCTTCGCCAAGGGCGAGATCCTGCAAGTGCTCTTTTTCTCCATCCTCTTCGGCGTCGGCCTGGCCAACCTGGGCGAGAAGGCCAAGAATTTCGTCAAGATCATCGACGAGTTCTCGCGAGGGCTTTTTAAGGTCGTGCACTACATCATGTACTTCGCCCCCTTCGGCGCCTTCGGCGCCATGGCCTACGTGGTGGCCTCCCAGGGCCACGAGGCCCTCTTCAAGCTCCTGTACCTCATGCTCGGCGTGTACACGACCTGCATCATTTTCATCTTCGTGGTCCTGGCCTCGGTCTGCAAGCTGGCCGGCTTTTCCCTGTGGCGCTACCTCGTCTACATCAAGGAGGAGATCCTGCTGGTGCTTGGCACCTCCTCGTCCGAGGCGGCCCTGCCCCGCATGATGGCCAAGCTCGAGGTGGCCGGCGCCGACAAGTCCGTGGTCGGCCTGTGCCTGCCCATGGGCTACTCCTTCAACCTCGACGGCACCTGCATCTACCTGACCATGGCCGCCGTGTTCCTGGCCCAGGCCACCAACACGCCGCTGGACATCTCCCACCAGCTCTACCTGCTCTTCATCCTCCTTCTGACCTCCAAGGGCGCGGCCGCGGTCACCGGCGGCGGCTTCATCACGCTCGCCGCCACCCTGCAAACCGTGGGCACCATCCCCGTGGCCTCGCTGACCCTGCTGCTCGGCGTGGACCGCTTCATGTCCGAGGCCCGGGCCATCACCAACCTGATCGGCAACGGCATTGCCACCATTGTCGTGGCCAAGTGGGAAAACGCCCTGGACGAACGCAAGCTCGCCGCCGTCCTTTCCGGCGGGGACGAGATCCTGGCCGACGATCCCGAGGATGCCCTCATCGACGAGGAGGCCGCCGGCGACGCCAAATAGCCGGGGCGCCGGCTGTCCGCGCCGCCGGCCGTCTCGGTTGCGACCGCCGTCCGACCCTGTCGGGCGGCGGTTTTTGCTGGCGCGCACATTGACAAATCGAAATCCACGGACCATCATAATGACGATTGACACGTATTTTCACTGCATCGGGAGGCGGGGCGATGATCCCGGCACGGGTGATGATCGTCGAGGACGAGGTCATAACGGCCATGGCCACCGGCGCCATGCTCAAGCGCCTGGGCCACGTGGTCGCGGCGTCGGTGACGTCCGGCGAGGCCGCCCTGGAGGCTTTTCGGCGCCAGCACCCTGACCTCGTGCTCATGGATATCCGCCTCGACGGCGAACTCGACGGCATCGAGACCGCCCGGGCCATCCGCAGCCAAAGCCAGGTCCCGGTGGTGTTCGTTTCGGCTTACGTCGACGACCAGACCCGCAGCCGCGCCGCCGAAACCGGCCCCTTCGCCTTCATGCCCAAGCCGCTGGACGAATACGAGCTGCACGCACTCCTTGCCAAGGTGCTGGGAGTCCGCCCCTCTTGACCGGACCGGGTTTCGAGGCCTTCTCCGGGCTCGACGGCGACTTCACCGCCGCCTATCTGGCCGCCCGCCGGGTGGCCGACCTGGCGGCCCGCGAGCCCGCCGCCCTGTGCCCGGCCACGGTGGCCGCCCTGGCCGATCTGCTTGCCCGCAACGACCATGCCCGCCAGGCCCAGGCCCGCATCCTCTACCGCGAGGCCGCCGGGGCGCTGGTCAGCCTGCTGGCCCATGGGCCGGGGGATTTGGCCGCCGCCTCGCGCCGGGCCCTGTGCGGGGCCCTGGCCGTTGCCGGCAAACCGCGCCTGGCCGCGGCCGAGGCGGTCGGCGCCCTGCCCCTGCCGGGCCTGGCCGCGCCGGCACCGCCGCAGCCGTCCACGGCCGTGGCCGAAACGACCTTTGAGGCCCTGCTGGCCGCCGCCGGAGCCGACACCGCCAAGGCCCCGCGCCGGGCCGGGCGCAGCCTGGTCATCGCCGCCCGCCGACCGGGCTGGCTGGTGGTGGTCAAGCGGCTGCGGCACGGCGAGGACCCCAGCGGCCTGGCCCTGGAGGCGGCCTGGATGGAGCGGTGCGCCGCTTTGGATTTCCCCGAACCCTGCCATGTGCCGGTGCCCTGCCGCCAGGGCGAGGCCGGCCTTTTCGCCGTGCCCGACCTGCCGGCCGGCCCGTCCGGCCTGGATGCGGCCGGGCGCTGCCTGGCCTATGCGGCCCGGGCCGACTATTTCCGCTACCCCAACGAGCCGGGGCGGCCCATGGCCGGCGAGGAACTCGTCGCCACCCTGGGCCGGGCCGCCTTGCTGCTGGGCTGGCTGGCCGGCCGGGGCATCGTCCACGAGGCGGCCATCCCCCTTTTCCACAACCGGGTGCAGCGCGACCGGCGCGAGGACGGCGGCCGCTACGACTGGCGCCTGCCCGGCCGGCTGGACCGTTGGCTGCACAGCGCCCTGCACCCCAATTTCGGCGCCTCGGGGCTGCGCGATTTCGAGCATCTGGTCGCCCTGTCCCCCGGGGACACGGGCGGCGGGAAGCTCTACCGCCGCCTGGGCGACCACCTGGTCAGCCTGTTGCTGGTGGCCGGCAGCGCCTTCCGCATGCGCGACCCGGCCCTGCTCGGCCGCGACGCCCAGGGCCGCCCCGTGGACGCCCGGCACCTCTTCGACACCGCGCTGCTTGGCCGCGTCGTCGCCGAGGCCCTTGGCCGCTACCACGAAGGCTTTGTCGGCCACCCGCCCCGGGCCCTGCCGCTGTGCCCGGACGCCCTGGCCGCGCGCATGGTCGAGGAGATGGGCGTGGACCGCCACATGACCGAACTGGTGCGCGTGGCCGACCAGGAAGCCATGACCGACGCCGGATTTACGGATTTCCTCGTCTCCCGGGGGCTTTCCCCTGAGGCCGCCGCCGGCCATCGCCGGGGCGAGGCCGACGTGGAACTCGAAACCGGCCCCCACCTGGGCGCGTTCAACAACCGCACCAGCCTGCCCGAACTGGGCGAGGCCGCCGCCGCCATGGTCGGGGCCTGCCTGGCCGGCCGCCACGAGCGCGACCGGCGCGGAAAGGAGGAAGCCGGGGCGAGGCCTCCGGCGGCCAGGAGGGGCGCGCCCCTCCTGGACCTCCCGCAAGGGTAACGTTCCGTGTTCCCTAATGGGCTCGTGGGTCCCGTCCGATAGGAAGGAGGCGAAATCGTCGGCGGGAGGCCGGTCATGGGACGGGGACAGGTGGGTTTTGTCGCGAGGCTGGAGCGGCTGGGGCTGCTCAAATATATTCTGGCCACGCTTTTCACCGGCGCGGCCTTCGCCTTGACCGCCGGGGCCTTTGTCTACGAGGAGTTGTCGCGCCGGCCGCCGCGTTTGCCCAATCCTCCGGCGGCGCTGCTGGAGCGGGCCGGCCCGCCGCCGGGCTATCTGCTGCGCGCCCCGGTGTCGCGCCTGGTGCGCTTCACCGCCGGGGCGGAAGTCTCGTCCGGCTTCTCGTTTTACGACATCGCCGCCGACGAGACGCCGCAATCCCTGGCCGCCAAGCTCGGACGCAAGCGCTTGCGCCTGTCCCCGGGCCGGGGCGAGGCTTGCGATTTCGCCGCCCCCTTGGGGCCCATCGGTGCACGCGAGGCCGTGGCCGCCTTCATCCGCGAGCGCAGCCGCCGCTGTTGCGCCCTTTCCGGCCCCGTGCCCGGCCAGCTCGCCACCTACGCCTTTGCCGCCGACACCGCTGCCTCGGGCAGCCGGGCGGCCAAGGACGCCCCCCTCGCCGGCACGGCCGTCTTTTCCGAGGTCGACGGCGGCCTGCTGACGCTGACCCTGCGTATCGCCGCCCATGTCGACGCCTACCGGGCGGCCCTGGAAAAGCACCTGGCCGAGCGCTACGGCCCGGCCTCGCCCATGGGGCCGGACGGCGCGGCCTGGGCCAGGGACGGCGGGCTCGTGACCATGGCCCGGGACGGCCAACGCCTGGTCGTTACGGCCTATTTCGCGGCCAACATCGACCGCCATGCCGCCGCCGCCGGTCGGCTGGCCGACCGGCCCGGCCCCAGGCAGCCGCAACCGCCGGCCAGGAGCCTGGCCTGGGCCGACGCGCCGTAGCCGCGCGGCCGGGAACGAAGGCTATTCGGGCAAAAGCCGCACCCAGCCAAGCGGCGCGCCGGCCGCGTCCGGGCAGGGCGTGTCCGTGGGCTGGGGACAGGCGGGCTGGTCGGGATAGGCCTCGGCGAACAGTTCGCCGGCAAGGCCCCGGTCGGGATGGGAAAAAAGCACCCGGCCGTCGGTGTCGACCACGGCGAGGGGACGGGCGCAGGCCGTGGCCACGGCCTGAAGCAGGCGGCGGTACAGCGCCGCCGCCGCGTCCGTGGGGCAGGGCCGTTCGCGCCGGCGCCGGGTGATGGCCATTTCCAGGTTGGCCTTGAGGTCCAGGAGCTTGACCGGTTTTTGGATGTAGCCGGCGGCGCCGGTTGCCGCCACGCGGTCCAGGATGTCCCGGTCCACGGCGGCGGTCAGAAAGATCACCGGCGCGCCCACGGACTCGATGATGGCCCGGGCCGCCGTCACGCCGTCCATGGCCCCGGCCAGGTTGATGTCCATGAGCACCACGTCCGGCAGGCGCAAGGCGGCCATGGGGATGGCCTCCTCGCCGGTCTCGACCATGGCGCACACGCCGTAGCCGAGCCTATCCAGGATCTTGGCCGCCACCCGGGCGGAAAGCGGATCGTCCTCGACGATGAGCACCCGGCGGCGGGCCGTGTCCTCCCTGACGTCACCCGGGGCCATCGGCGTCAGCCCTGGCCCGACAGCAGGATCTTTTTGTGGGCGTCCTGGATCTTGTAGTACAGGTCGTCCATCTCGGCCGGTTTCATGAGGTAGTCGAAGGCCCCTTGCTCCATGCCGCGTATGGCCACGTCCACGTTGGCGTGGCCGGTGAGCATGATGACCTCCACCTTGGGGTGGGCCTGCTTGATGCGCGAAAGCGTTTCCATGCCGTCCATGCCCGGCATCTTGACGTCGAGCAGCACCACGTCCACGGGGTTGGCCGCGAGCGTTTCCAGGGCCTGCTCGCCGCTGTTGGCCGTCAGCACCGACAGCCCCCGCCGGGACAGGCGCTTGCGCAGCGTGTCCACATAGGTTTCCTCGTCATCGACCAGAAGCACGCGTACTGCCTCGCTCACGAATATCCCTCCGCTCGGACGTGCCGCGACGTTGCCAATTCATAGCCGCGCGGCGCCCGAAAAGCAACCGCGACGCCTTGACAGGCCGCCCCGCCGGACAAATAGTCCCGGCCGACCGATACCCGGGAGGTTCCCCATGCAGGACAGCGATCTTGCGGCCCTTGGCGGCCTGGCCAGGCTGGCCGGCCAGGCCGTGCGCGACATCGCCCGCAGCGGATTCACCGTGGCCCAAAAAGCCGACCGCTCGCCCGTGACCGCCGCCGATACCGCCTCCAGCGACATCATCCTGGCCGGGCTTAACCAGCTGTTTCCCGGCCTGCCGGTGGTGTGCGAGGAGACCAAGGCCGCGCCCTACGCCGAGCGGCGAAACTACAAGTGTTTTTTCCTGGTCGATCCCCTGGACGGCACCAAGGAGTTCATCCAGGGCCGCGACGACTACTGCGTGCTCATCGCGCTTATCGAGGACGGTCGGCCCGTGTGCGGCGTCATCCACGCCCCGGCCTCGGACAGGCTCTACTGCGGCGGCCCGGGCATCCCGTCCACGCGGCGCACGGGAAACGGCCCGCCCCAAGCCCTGCGCGCCGTCGCGCCCCGGCCCGGCGAACCCCTTGTCGTCATGGCCAGCCGGTCCCATCCCGACGCCGGCCTGGACGCCTATCTGGCGCGCTTTCCCGGCCACCGGCGCGTCAGCCGGGGCAGCGCGCTCAAGCTGGCCGCCCTGGCCGAAGGCGCCTGCCACCTCTATCCCCGGCTGGGACCGACCTGGGAATGGGACATCGCCGCCGGCCACGCCGTGCTGCTCGGCGCCGGCGGCGAGCTGACCGCCCCGGACGGCGCGCCGTTTGCCTACAACAAGCCGGAACTGCTCAACGGCCCGTTTTTGGCCCGTTCGTTTTGCGGGAGTGCCATTGACGGAATCTCATTGCTTTCGTAAGGTATAACAATCGCCGTAACCCGACTCCGGGCAGCGGCGACGAATCCTTACGGGAGGACAAGCGGGAATGCGGCTGACCCTTTTTATCGACGGCCAGGCCCCCGAGCAGGTCCGTCTGGGCGAAACCTTCCGGGCCTGGTGCGGCGGGCGGCTCGGCACGGGCTGCCGCCTGGAGGTCCTGGACGTGCGGGCCTGGCCCGTGGGCACGGAAAACATCCCCGTCCTGGCCACCCCGTCCCTGTCCCTGGACGCCACCGGCCGCCTGGTCGTGGGCGACCTGTCCGACATCCCGGCCGCCCTGGCCGCCCTGGGCGGCGCCTCGTCGGCGGCCTGAATCCCGCCGCCCCGTGTGGCGTTCTAAAAAAATAATTATCTCAAGGTGTTGTTCTCGAGATTGGTAGTGACGAATTTCGAGAACGCGACCTCGTCCGCTGCCGGCTCCTCGTGGCTGAGGCAGTGCACCGTCCCCAGCCCCCAGACCAGATCCACGGCGTGGATGCCGATCACCGCGCGGCCGGGAAACAGTTCGGCCAGGATACCCAGCGCCAGCCGGTCGCGGGCGTCGTTGAAGGTGGGCACCAGCACCACGTGCTGCGCGATGAGGAAATTGGCGTAACTGGCCGGCAGGCGCTGCCCCCGGAAGATTACCGGGTGCGGCATGGGCAGGTCGACGACCTGGAGTTTGGCCCCGTCGGCCAGGTGGGCGCAGGCCAGGCGTTCGCGGTTTTCGCAAAGGGCCTGGTAGTTGGCGTCGGCCGGGTCGTCCTCGCGGCACAGCACCACCGTGTCCCGGGAAACGAACCGGCACAGGTCGTCCACGTGGCCGTGGGTGTCGTCGCCGGCGATGCCCCGGCCGAGCCAGAGGACGTTTTGCGCGCCGAGGTATTGCCTGAAAACGGCCTCGTAATCCTGCCGGGTGAAGCCGGGGTTTCGGACCTGCGTCACCGTATCCAGCAGGCATTCCTCGGTGGTCAGCACGTCCCCGGCGCCGTTGCCGTCCATGGCCCCGCCTTCGAGCACCACGGGGCGCCCCTGGTGGCGGGCGGGCACGACCTCGATACCCAGTTCCTCGCACACCGACGGCCCCACCGCATCGTCCAGGCCATGGTCCGGGTACTTGGCCCAGCCCGTGAACCGGCAGTCCACGGCCACGACCTTTTCCCCCTCGCGCACGAAAAAGGGCATGAAATCACGGGTCCAGCCCCGGTTCATGGGCCGAGCGAACCAGTCGACCAGGCCGGTGTCCGCCCCGACGTCGCGAAGCACCCGCCTGGCCGCCGTTTCGCGGCCGGCGTCGCCGGTCAGCAGCCGCACGCGCTGGCCGCTGGCCGTGATCCGGCGCACCATCTCGCCGTAGACCCAGGCGATGGGGGCGAACTTGCCCGGCCAGTCCGAGGCGTTGGCCGGCCAGGCCAGCCAGATCGCCGCCTGCCGGCCGAATTCCGCCGGCCAGTGGAATGGTCTGTTCATGGTGTCCTTTGGGGGAGGAGGAGAATCAGGGGAGGGCACCCGGGCCACGCGGCCCGCCGCGGCGGCAAAAAAAGGTTCCCTCCCCCGAACCCCCACCCTCCCAAGAAACGCTTCAAGGGGTTGGGGCGGCGCGTGAGGCCGCCCGGGGGCGGAACATGCGGGCCGTTTCGGGAGCAGTAGGGCAGGCGGGGGAGAAGGGCAAGGGGGAAGGGAGGCGCGACGTCGGGCTGGCTGTTCGGCCGGTGGTTCGGTGCCGCAGCAGGGCCGGGCTGGCCCGGCGGGTGCAAGGGGCCGGGCGCGGCCGATTGTCCGGCGGGCAGGGTGTGCGGCGGCGCGTGTCCACTGCCGGGCGCGGCCCCTGGCCTTGAGGGTGGTCGCCGCCGGGGAAAGGGGGCGCGGAAAGGGACGGCCGTCCCGGAAGCTTCGGCCGGCGGACCGGCGGGTCGGCTTGCCGGCGGCCGGGAAGGGGCTTATGGCAGGGTTCCATCGGGGCGCGCCCGGTATGCCGGCGTTCCCGATGCCTGCAACCAAGGAGGCGGTCATGGACGAAACGGCGAAACAGGCCCAGCCGGCCGGCTGGCTGGACAAGGCGGCCGCCGGCCGGACGCTGGACGAGCAACTCGCGGACGTGGCCCGCGACGGCAGCCACGCGGCGCCGTCCGTGCTGCGGGAAATGGCCCTGGCGGCAAGCGGCGTCGGCCGGCCGGCCCGCACGGCCGCAAACGCCCTGGTGTTCGGCTGCTACCGGCCTTTCAGCACGCCCTTTATCGTGCGCGACGCGGTCAGGCTCCTCGGCCGCCTCGGCGTCGGCTTCACCTGGCTTGAAAAGGAATACTGCTGCGGCCTGCCGCTGCTGCCCCAGGCCCAGGGGGAGCGGGCGGGTGCCATCCGGGAGGCGGCCAGGGGGTATATCCGGGCCAACGTGGCCGCGGCCGCGGAACTCGGGGCGCGAAAGCTCGTCTACTGCTGCGCCGGCTGCGCCCACGCGGCCAAGGGGGCCCTGCCCGGCCAGGCCGCCGGCCACGCCTACATCCTCGACGCCCTCCTCGACGCCCTGGACGGCCGGCCCCTGGCCGTGCCGCCCCGGCGCCTGGCCTATTTCGAGGGCTGCCACAGCTCCTACCGCAAGCCCTATCCCGACGCCGGACTGGACTGGCCGCGCTACCGCCGCTTCCTGGGCGGCCTGGACGGGCTGACCCTGGTCGACGTGCCCCAGGCCATGTGCTGCAAGGCCATGGCCGGCAAGATCGTGGACTGGATCGCGGACCAGGGTTGCGAGGCCGTGGTGTGCGCCTGTTCGGCCTGCAACGTGGCCATGCGCCAGGCCGGGCAGGGCAGGATCCGGGTGCAAAGCTACCTGGAAGTCCTGGCCGAGGCCCTGGGTGACGGCTCGTGTGGCGTCCCTTAAAAAATACGAGGGTTTTGCAAAAATCGGTTTTGCTAAATAATCCTGCAAAACCGTATGGATAGGAGTAGAACGGAAGCTGGTTATGTGGTAGTTTGAGTTCACCACAAACCTAAACTAAAACCACACGAGCCAGCTTCCATGAGACTCCTATCACGCATCCTCGGTGCCATACAAGGTTCTTTGATTCCATGTTTAGAAGAAAAGTTTGGTTCTTTGACAGATAAGCAGAAAAGACTCGTTGAGATTATTGAGTTGGTTCGCATAGAAGATCATATTTCGGATTTGCCTCGATTCGGAAGAGGTAGGCCATCATATAGTCGCGCAGCTATTGCCAGAGCGTTTATTGCGAAAGCTGTTTTAAATTTTCCTAACACAAGGGCTCTCGTTGAAGCGTTGCAATTGATGCCAAGTCTTAGACGGATTTGCGGTTTTGAAGAACACAAAACTATTCCGCATGAATCTGTATTTAGTCGTGCATTTTCAGAATTCTCTTTAAAAGGTTTGCCTCAAAATGCCCATGAAAGACTTGTCAGGCTACATTGTAGCGAACGATTGATTGGGCATATTAGTCGTGATTCGACAGAAATTAACGCCAGAGAAAAACCAACTAAAAAAATGAATCCGCCCAAACCCAAAAAACGCCGCCGCAGGGGGCGGCCGATTAATAGCAAGACAAAGCCAAAGACAAAGAAGCTACTTGAGCGACAGATAGAAATGACTAGCGACGAAGCCAGAATGACTCTTCCTATGGCATGTGATATCGGTGCTAAATCTAGCAGTAAGGGGCATTTTCGTCGATGGATTGGATATAAATTACATATTGATTCGGCGGATGGTCAAATTCCTATCAGTTGTATACTTACTTCTGCTTCACTACACGATAGTCAGGCAGCCATACCGTTGGCAAAAATGTCCGCTGAACGAGTAACAAGTCTCTATGACTTGATGGATTCAGCGTACGATTCCAAAACAATTCGCGACTTTAGTCGTTCATTGGGGCACGTTCCGATTATTGATTTTAACAAAAGACGCAATGGAATAAAAAAAGAAATGGAGCCAGCAACTAGCATTCGATACAGAGAAAGAACTAATTCTGAACGTGTTAACAGCCGTCTTAAAGATGATTTTGGCGGAAGAAGTCTTATGGTTCGCGGTGGACCTAAGGTCTTTGCTCATCTTATGTTTGGCATCCTTGCGTTGACAGCAGATCAATTGATTCGTTTGTTGACAGTATAGCAACAATATGATTTTGATACTCATAAATCAGGATATTCGTTTCTGAATTATGTGCAAAATAGAAACACGACAGCATTAAAACACATTAGTGTTTAAAAATGAGCACTCATGCCCGTTGGAATGTGTTAATTCTGTAGCTCGTATTATTTTTGCAAAACCCTCATACGAGAGTATTTTTTAAAAAAACAATTCTTCTTATGTGTTGTGCCTGGAAAAGCGGATAGCGTTTCCGGGGGCGCGCCCCTAGACTTGGCGGCAGACGTAGAGCACGAGCCCGGTGACGGCCAGGGCCACGCCCACGGCCCCGGCCGGCCCGGGCCAGGCCCCGGCCAGGAGCAGGGTTTCGCCCAAAAGCGAAAAAACCACCTCCAGGGACTGGGTGGCGTCGGTGGCCGCCAGTTCGTAGGCGCTTTTGGCCTTGGCGCGCGCCCGCAAAAAGAGCGTGGTCGCGATCACCCCGGAAAAAAGGGCCACCAGGGCCGTCTGCACGACCTGTTCCCGGGAGGGGGGCGGCGGCTGGGTGACGGCCACAAGGCCGATCCAGAAGGGGATCGAGCCCAGGGTCAGCAGCAGGGTCGGCGCCCGGCCGGCGTCGAGTTCGGCGCCCTCGATGCGGGGAATGGCGCCAAAGCGCCGCGAGCCGCCGTGGCGCGCCTCCCAGACGAGCTGGTTGCCCAGGGGATAGGCCACGGCGGCCACCAGCACGGCCGCGATGCCCCACAGGCTCCCCAGCCCGGCCGCCCCCCGGGCCTGCTCCAGGTTGACCAGCACGATGCCGGCGAAAATCAGCGCCGTGAAGGCCAGCCCCTTGGCCGGCACCCGGCGGCCCAGCAGGGCCAGGACCAGCGGCGTGGCCAGGATGGTGGACTGCCAGGTGGTGGCCACCACCCAGCCCGGGGAATAGGCGGCGGCCAGCGTCACCCCGGCGTAGAAGACGCCGAAGCCCACCGTGCCGGCCAGCACCCAGAACAGCGGATGGTCGCGGAAAAGGCGCAGGGTGCGGGCCAGCCCGGCCGGCCCGGCCGTCACCAGCGTCCAGGCCACCAGGATCGGCAGCATGAAGGCGTAGCGCAGGCTGGCCGACCAGACCCAATGGCCCCCTTCCAGGCTCATGGCT
This sequence comes from Solidesulfovibrio sp. DCME, assembly GCF_049995385.1. Lineage (NCBI taxonomy): Bacteria > Pseudomonadati > Thermodesulfobacteriota > Desulfovibrionia > Desulfovibrionales > Desulfovibrionaceae > Solidesulfovibrio > Solidesulfovibrio sp. DCME. Next base: position 5,162,465 of record NZ_CP188261.1, on the reverse strand, counting down.
CGGTTGAGGACGAAGGTGCTGCTGAAAAACAGGGCGGCCATGGCCCCCAGGAAAAGCAGTCGGGCCATGGGCGGGCTCAGGCGAGGCCCGTCTCGGCGGCGACCCCGGCGATGGCGGCGATGGCCAGGGCCAGGAAGGCGTCCAGGGCCAGGCCGGCCTTTTCGCACTCGAGGATGTTGGCCCGCCGGACACTCGCGGCAAAGGCCTTGTCCTTCATCTTTTTCTTGATGCTTTTCGGGGCCATGCCGACCATGCGGTCCGGGCGCACCAGGGCGGCGGCGCTGATGATGCCGGTGACGGATTCGGCGGCGCGCAGGGCGTAGTCGAAGGCCGTGCCCGGGGCCACGCCGGTGTGCTCGTCGTTGTGGGCGGCGATGGCGTGCAGGGCTTCCTCGGGCAGGGCGCCTTCGGGCAGGGCGTCGCGCAGGGCCAGGCCGTGGTGTTCGGGCGCGGCGGCCGTGCGGGGATAGTCCAGGTCGTGGAGCAGGCCGGTTATGCCCCACAGTTCGGGGTCATGGCCCAGGGCGGCGGCCAGGGCCCGCATGACGGCCTCGGTCTGGCGGCCGTGGGCGATCAGGCCCGGATTGGGGTTTTCGGCCAGGACAAGGGCCAGGGCGGTTTCGCGCGTGATCATGCGGGGTCCTTTGGGGGCGTGGCAACGCCCAGGGCGTCGAGGTCGGCCCGGATGTCCCTGGCCACCCGCTCGGCATAGGCCAGGGCCACCTTTTTGGCGTCCTCGAGGTTAGGGATCTTATCCTTGAGGGAGCGTTTGCCGACCTGGATCTTCCAGCCCGGCGCGCCCATTTTTTCGTGGATCACGGCCACGAGCAGGGCTCGGCCGAGATTGATGTAATGGGTGCTTTCGTCGTGTCGGGTCCATTGGGGTGTCATGGCGCCTCCGGGGCAAGCAAACGGCTGCGCGGCAAAGGCTAGCACATTGTGCCCCGGGGGCAAAGAGGCCTGGCGGCCGGGGCGCTATTTGGGGAAGGTCAGGCGGAAGGCCGCGCCGGTGTCGTCGTTTTCGGCCACGATTTCCCCGCCGAGCTGGCGGGCCAGGTTGACGATGAGGCGCAGGCCCAGGGTCTCGCCTTCCTCCAGGCGAAAGCCCTTGGGCAGGCCCGGCCCGTCGTCGCCGATGACGACCGTGACCAACCCGGCCCGCTCCTTTAGGCGCAGGCGCAGGCCGGCCGTGGAGCGGCCCCGGAAGGCGTGCTTGTAGGCGTTGGTCAGGATCTCGTTGATGGCCAGCCCCGCCGGCACGGCTTTTTCGATGGGCACTTCCACGGCGTCCAGCTGGCTGTCGACGGCCAGGTTCACGGCCCAGGGCTCGGGGCCGAACAGCCGGGGGAGCAGGTCGCGGATGTAGTCGTCGAGGCGGATGCGCGACAGGCTCACGGAACGGTAGAGTTCCTCGTGGACCAGGGCCATGGAGGCGATGCGGTTTCGGCTTTCGCGGAAGGCCTCCAGGGCCTCGGGGTCGTGGACCTTCTCCTCCTGGAGGTAGAGCAGGCCGGAGATGATCTGGAGGTTGTTTTTCACCCGGTGGTGGATTTCCTTGAGCAGGATTTCCTTTTCCGCCAGGGAGTCGCGCAGCTCCCGCTCGGCGCGCACGCGCTCGGTGACGTCCTTGTCCACGCCCCGGTAGCCCTTGAAGCGGCCCGTTTCGTCGTGCCAGGGCACGGCATTGGTCATGATGCAGCGCCGGGCGCCGTCGCTGGCCAGGCGCCAGGTGACGAGCTCATGGATGGGGCCGCGCTCCTTGCTGGCCCGGTCCACGGCCGGGCGGGCGGCTTCCTCCTCGCCCGGGGCCAGGAAGTCGCAGGGGCGTTTGCCGAGCAGGCTGACGGGGTCGTAGCCCAGGGCCTGGCGGATGTTGGGGCTGACGTAGACGTAGCGGTCGTCGGCATCGGTTTCCCAGATCCAGTCGGCCATGCTGGCGGCGATGTGGACCAGGCGTTCCTGGCTCTGGCGCAGGGCGGCCAGGGCCTGGTCGCGGGCGGCATCGTTGGCCGCGAGCAGCGAGGCCATGAGGTCCAGGGTCTTGGCCACCCGGCCGATGCCGGAGGCCGCGTGGGCCACGCCGGTGCGGGCGGTGAGGTCGCCCTGGCCGAAACGGTCGGCGGTGGCGGCGATGCGGTCCAGGCTTTTGCCCAGGACGCCGCCGCCCAGAAACCAGGCCACGCCCAGGGCCAAGCCGGCGGAGGCGGCCAGCAGGAGCATATTGTCGCGAAGCGAGCGTTGGGCCCGGGCCAGCACTTCCGCTTCGGGCAGGCCCACGACGAAGTACATGTAGGGCGGCCGCCCGGGTTCCAGGGACAGCTTCTGGTAGGCGTAGTAGCGCAGTTGCCCGTCGGAGCCCGTCTGGGGAAAGACGCCGCTGTCGCCGCCGGCCTCCATTTCGCGCCAGACCGCTTCCCTGATGGGCAGGCCCAGGGGGTTGGCCGGGTTTTTCGGCCGGAAGTAGAGGCGCAGGCCGTTGTGGTCGGTGATGCCGAGGACGGAGCCCGCGGGCAGGGAGAGCTGGTCGAAGAAGGCATCGAAGCTGGCGAGCCTGATGGCGGCGATGAGTGCGCCCACGGTGTGGCCGTCGTCGTCGACGATGGGCAGGGAAAAGGGAAAGGCGGGGTCGTAGGCCGTGCGGCTGACGATGTATTCGCCGGTGGAAAACTCACCCGTGGCCATGGCGTCGCCGAAGTGCTTGCGGTCGGCCAGGTTGACCCGGCCAGAGGGCAGGCCCGAGGCCAGGATGTCGCCCTGGCGGTTCACGGCCAGGATGTTGACGTAGATCGGGTTGCGCTGGAGCAGGGTGGCGAAAAGCGCGCCGCAGGCCGGTACGTCGAGTTTTTTGACCTCGGGCATGGCGGCCAGGGTGGTGAGCAGGAGCTTGGCGCCTTCGGTGACACGCAGCTGGGTCTGGGCCACGGCCGTGACCGAGCGGCTGGCCTCGTGCATGGCGTCGGCCACAAGATGGCGGCGCTGCTTTAAGCCGTCGTAGAGCTGCAGGGCCAGGGCGGGCAGCACGGCCAGCAGGGTGACAAGGACGAGCCCCATCCGTATGGAAAGCGTCCGGGGCGGCTTCACATGGTTTCTCCGGCGGTCGTGGTCCGGGACTTACGGGCGTCGCAGCCAGCGCAACAGGCGGCCGGCCACCTCCAGGCCTTCGGAAAAGCCGGCAAAGGGGCGGGAAAGCGCCGTCTTGGCCAGCCCCCACTCCAGGCGCACCAGGCGCCGTTCCAGTTCGGCCCGGGTGGCCAGGCGCCGTTTTTCGGCGTCGATCCGCCGCAGTTGGCCGTCTAGAAACATTCCCTGTCCTTTTTGAGGTTGGCCAGGCTTTCGGCGAACAGGCCCGAGAGGGCGGCCAGCCGGGTGCGCATCCGCACCAGGGCCACCAGGCCCGCAAGCAGGGCCAGGGCCGCGCCGCCCCCGGCCGCTGCCAGCCGCCAGGCCGGCGGGGTGGCCAGGATCACGGCGAACAGGCCAAGCCCCAGGCCGAGCAGCAGCAGGCCGCAGCCCAGGCAGGCCAGCAGCAGGACCTGGACCAGGCGCACGGCGGCTTCCCTGGCCTCCAGGCCGGCCAGCTCCAGGCGCGACAGCAGCATGTCCGCCACGGCGGCGGTCAGCCCGGAAAAGGCATCGGCAAGGGCCGCGAGGGTGCCCGGCGAAGGGGCCATGCTATTTCCTGCTCAGGAACCAGCCGAGGAACAACCCCAGCAGAAAACTGCCGCCCACCACATGGTACGGCCGCTCCCGCACCACCCGGTCCGCGGCGGCCGCGGCGTCGTCCAGGGCTTCCTCGAGGACGCCGTCGAGGGAGGCGTATTTTTCCCTGGCCGCGCCCAGGCGTTCCTCCAACTGGGCTCGGGCCTTGCGGATGCGCTCGTCGGCCTCGCCGGCCGTGGCGTCGAGCAGGGCGCCGGCATGGCGGGCGATCTCCCGCAGTTCCTTGGCCGCTTCATCGGGGTAGCCGCGTTTGACGGGCATGGCGTTTCCTCCGCAGGCAAAGGTTTCTCTGATCCAGCATTACCCTTTCGCGGTGGGGCTGTCCATGCCCGGTGGCGAAAAGGCGCCAGGGTACGCGGGCGGTTGGGGCGGGGCCGGGGCGAAGGTCGGACCCCCCGAATGCAGGCGATCGGGTTTTCGGAACACAACCATTCCACGGCGTTGTCCTTGGAACGGCCTGTATCCCCTCCGCAGCCGCGACGTCAGGCCTCGGCGGCCCGAAGGGGCAGGGTGACGTGGAAGGTGCTGCCGGCGCCGGGCGCGCTTTCGAGCCGGATCTGGCCGCCCATACGCCGGCAAAGCAGGGCGCACAGGGCCAGGCCAAGGCCCGTGCCGCCAAAGGCCCGGGTGGTCGAGGCGTCGAGTTGGGTGAAGGGCTCGAACAGGTGCGCCCTGGCCTGCTCGGGGATGCCGATGCCAGTGTCGGCCACGGCATAGTGGGCCTGGCCGACGGCCTGGCCCACGGTCAGGCGCACCGTCCCGGCCGGGGTGAACTTCACGGCGTTGTCGAGGAGGTTGCCCAGGACCTGGCCGACCCGGGCCGGATCGCCCAGGGCCTGGCGCGGCGCGTCCGGGGCCGTGTCCACGGTCAGGTCCAGGCCCTTGGCCCGGGCCCGGGGGGCGTATTCCCGGCCGAGGCGGTGGGCCAGTTCGCAGGGGTCGTAGGGCTCCCGGGCCAAGGCCAGCCGGCCGGACTGGATGCGCGTGACGTCGAGGATGTCGGAGAAAAGGCGCAGCAGGTGTTCGCCGGCCTCCTCCTGGGCGCGCACCAGCACCTCCTGGCCGGGGGCCAGGCCCGAATCGCGCAGGAGGTCGACCATGCCGAGGATGGTGTTGAGCGGCGTGCGTATCTCGTGGCTGACCAGCGACAGGAAACGGCTCTGGGTCTGGCTGGCCGCCTCGGCCGCCTCCTTGGCCAGGCGCAGGTCGTGTTCCATGGCCTTGCGGCCGGTGATGTCCATCATGACCGAAAGCAGGCAGGGCTGGCCGTAGGCCTCCAGGGGAATGCCCGAAAAAAGGCCGGTGGCCGGACGGCCGTCCTTGAACCGGACCTCGATCTCCATGTTGCGGACCAGGCCCTGGGCCTCGATGGCCCGGTCGATGCGGGCGTTGGACTCGGGGTCGAGCCAGATGCCGAGTTCCTCGATGTTGCGGCCGATGACGTCGTCCCGGGCGTAGCCGGTGATGGTGGAAAACGTTTCGTTGACGTCCAGGAACCGCCCTTCGGGCAGGGTGGTGACGGCGATGACGGCCGGGACCAGGCGCAGAAGCTTTTCCAGCCGGTCGCGGCTTTCCTCCACGGCTCGCCGGGCCGCGACCTCGTGGCTGACGTCCCGGGCGTAGACGGCCAGGCGTTTTTTGCCGGCCGGCCCGGCCGGCAGGGGGCTGACGGTGTTGTCCAGGGCGCGGCCGTCGCGCACGTCGCCGAAGCGCAGGGATTTGCCCGTGTCCAGGGCCTGGCGGTAGCGTTCCCGGCGGGAGGCGACGATGGCGGGGTCGGTCAGGGCGAGGATGTCGCAGCCGATCATGTCCGGCACCGGGCGGCCGAAGCGGTCGGCGGCGGTCTCGTTGACGGCCAGGACGCGGAAGTCCTCGTCCAGGACCAGGATGGCGTCGCTCGTGGCCGCGAAGACGGCCTCGAGCAGGTCGCGCTCGGCGGCCAGTTCGTGGCGCACGGCCCGGGCGCGGGCGACGGCGGCCGCCGAGCGCCGCCAGCGCCAGGCCACCAGCGCCAGGAGGGCGAGCAGGCCGATGGCGGCGAACAGGTCGGACAGGGGGTGGGAGAGAGCGGCCTGCCAGAACAAGCAGGCCTCGGCCGCCTCGGCCCGGCCGGGGGCAAGGGGCAGCGCCAGGCCGGCCGCGAGCCGTGGCGCCCAAAGGCAAACGGCCCGCGTGCCGTGGCGAGCGGCGGCGGGCCGGCAAGGCAGCGAGAGGCCGGCTACATGAAGGCGTAGCTGCCGTGGCCGTGCTGGCGGCGAACCCGTTCGATCGTCGCCGTGCGGTCCTCGGACACCTCGCCGCCGGGGCTCGTGGCGCACACGAGCTCGGCCGGCGAGAACCGGTAGCCCTGGGTGATGACGAAGCGGCGACGCTCCCATTTGTTGCGGCACTCTCCAAGGGCCCAGCGGAACGACGAATCGTGGCGGAGCCTTTCGACGAATTCCTTGGCGCTTTGCAGGGACATGGCACCTTCCTCCCGGAAATGCCGGGAGCTTTGCAAGGAGCGTGCAAATTGCCAGGAGTCGTGCGGTTTCTTGAAAAGTTACATTATTTTAGCATGTTAATGCTTGGCCCTGCATCGTTTCGCCCGCCCCGCCGGGCGCGCGCCGTTTGATCCCGGCATACGGACCGCCGCCGTCGGTTCACTCGGTGAAACCGAACGGCCTCACTGGGGGTAGTTGCCGTTGCAGTACTTGCGGCACCAGTTGTAGGCCATGAGCACGGTCGGGGAGCAGCCGTCGAACTCGTTGGGCACGAACTGCCGGTTGTAGACCGTGTCGCAGCCCTTGGCGCAGTCCTCGCGCGTGGCGTGTTTCACCGACAACACGTCGGTATCGTATTCGTTGCAAATGGTGATGGTGTCGCAGGAGGCCCGGGGGCCGAGCGAGGTGTAGCAAAAGCCCCGGAATTCGGAATCGGTGATGGCTCTGGCCGTACAGCCCCACAGGCCGGCGGCGAGGACGCCCAGCAACAGCAGCGACAACGGCTTCATGGCCTGGCTCCTTTGGGGCGGATCGTTTCGGCGGGCCCGGTGGCCGGCCGTTTCCCCGCATGAGGACACGATATACCGCCTGGGCACGTCTTGGAAGGCCAAAGGCCGGTCGGGCGCGTTGCCGGCGCGTTTCGGAGCCGGGTACAAAGCCTTGTACCGCCCGGCGGCCCTGGCCCCGGCCGGTCAAGGATTCTGTACCCCATCCAGCGGTGGGCAGGGGGGACGCGCCGGCAATCTGTTGTTGTAATACGTTGAAATAATATGATTTATGTTGTTTGTGTGCATCCTTGGAGCTTTTGGCCCGCTCCTTGCTATAAGAAAAGCATCCTTCCTCCAAGAACTCAAATTTAGGAAAAGGACTCCCGGGATGGCGACCTGGGGGTCCTTTTCCGCTTTTGGGGCGCGGCCAAGGCGGGGGTCGGGCCGGGGCGCGGCGGCAGGCCGGCAAAACGCCCGGCGCCCTGTCCCCGGCGTCCGCCCGGCCGGGCCGAAGCCCTTAACAAATCATGATTCTTCGCTGTTCCCCGCGAGGGCCGTTGCCTGGGTTTCCCGGAAGCGACAGGAGCCGGCGGGGCCAGGGAATCGGGGCGGTGGCGGCCCCGGCCGCCGGCCCAAAAAAAACCGGAAGGGGCCTGGCCCCTTCCGGTCGCGTACAAAACCTTTGACCGGCGCTTCAGCGGCCGGCGGCCTTGGCCCAGGAATCCTTCAGGGCCACGGACCGGTTGAACACCCGTTTCGCCGGCGTCGAATCCTTGTCCACGCAGAAATAGCCCAGCCGCTCGAACTGGACGTTTTCCCCCACGGGCAACTCGGCCAGGCTCGGTTCGACCAGGGCCTCGGCGATGACTTCCAGGGAATCGGGGTTGAGGCAGTCCATGAAGTCGCCCTTGCCCTCGGACGGGTTTTCCTTGGTGAAAAGCCGGTCGTAGAGGCGCACCTCGGCTTTTTTGGCGTGGGCGGCCGAAACCCAGTGCAGGGTGCCCTTGACCTTGCGCCCGTCGCCGGACCAGCCGCCTTTGGTGGCCGGGTCGTGGACGCAGCGCAATTCCACCACCTCGCCCGTGGCCGGGTCCTTCACCACGTCCGTGCAGGTGACGTAGTAGGCGTAGCGCAGCCGCACCTCGGCTCCCGGGGCCAGGCGGAACCACTTCCTGGCCGGCGTCTCCGCGAAGTCGTCGCGCTCGATGTAGAGTTCCCGCGAAAAGGGCACCTGGCGCGAACCGAGGGTCGCGTCCTCGGGGTGGTAGGGGAAGTCGATGGCCTCCACCTGGCCCTCGGGATAGTTCTCGATGACGACCTTGAGCGGCCTCAGCACGGCCATGACCCGCTTGGCCCGGCGGTTCAAGTCCTCGCGCAGGCAGTGTTCCAGAAGGGCCATGTCCACCATGTTCTCGGCCTTGGAGATGCCGATGCGCTCGCAGAAGTCGCGGATGGCCTCGGGGGTGTAGCCCCGGCGGCGGATGCCGCTTAGGGTCGGCAGGCGCGGGTCGTCCCAGCCGGCCACGACCTTTTCCGTGACGAGCTTGATGAGCTTGCGCTTGCTGAGCACGGTATAGGACAGGTTGAGGCGGGCGAACTCGATCTGCTGCGGGTGGCAGGGCACGGGCAGGTTGTCGAGCACCCAGTCGTAGAGCGGCCGGTTGTTCTCGAATTCCAGCGAGCAGATGGAATGGGTGATGCCCTCCAGGGCATCCGAGATGCAGTGGGTGTAGTCGTACATGGGGTAGACGCACCAGGCGTCGCCCGTGCGGTGGTGCTCCACGTGCTTGATCCGGTAGATGACCGGGTCGCGCAGCACCACGTTGGGGCTTTGCATGTCGATTTTCGCCCGCAGCACCTTGGCCCCGTCCGGGAACTCGCCGGCCCGCATGCGGCGAAACAGGTCCAGGTTCTCGGCCACGGGGCGGTTACGCCAGGGGCTGTCCTTGCCCGGCTCGGTCAGGGTGCCGCGATGGGCCCGGATCTCTTCCTGGCTCAGGTCGTCGACGTAGGCCAGGCCCTTTTCGATGAGCGTCTCGGCAAAGGCGTAGAGCCGCTCGAAATAGTCCGAGGCGTAGTAGAGCCGGTCGTCCCAGGAAAAGCCCAGCCAGCGCACGTCTTCCTGGATGGAGTCGACGTATTCCACCTCTTCCTTGGCCGGGTTGGTGTCGTCGAAGCGCAGGTTGCACTCCCCGCCGAATTCCCTGGCCAGGCCGAAGTTGAGGCAGATGGACTTGGCGTGGCCGATGTGCAGGTAGCCGTTGGGCTCGGGCGGGAAGCGGGTGTGGACGCGGCCGGCCCATTTGCCGGTACGATTGTCTTCGTCGATGAGCTGGCGGATGAAATCGCGGCCCGGGGTGGGGCCGGATTTGTCCTTGTCGTCCGCGTCGGGTGCGGTCATGGCTGGACCTCGTTGCTGGGTGGGGGTCAAGCGGCCGGCAGGGCCGCGAGAAACCGGGAAAATAGGCCAAAACCGGCCAGGGGTCAAATGAGGCCGGCCGCAGTGGGAGTAAAGCGCCGGTGGGCGCGGGGGGCGCCGGCTTGCCGGCAGGAACCGAAGAGGCAAGGGGGCGATGCATGGCCGGCCGGGCCTGGGGCGCGCCGGCCGGCCTCGGTGCCTCGCGGCTTAGAAGACGATGTTGTTGGTGTTGACCCAGCCGTACTTGTTGAGGCTCGGCACATGGACCAGGGCCCAGCCTTCGCGGTCGTCGACGAGGATGCCGACCGGCGTGCCGATGGGCATCTTGGCCAGTTCGCCGCAGTAGGTGCCTTCGCAGATGCGCAGCGGCAGGCCGGTGAAGCCCGCCCTGGCCGTGCGCTGGGGCGTCAGTGTCCAGGTCTCGGCCACGATGGCCCGTTGCAGCGAGTCCATGGCCATGGTCGGGGTCGCGGCCGGGCCTTGGGCCTGGGCGAGGCCGGCCACGCCCAGGAAGGCGACCGCCAGGAACGCCAGGACGAACATCGGGAACATACGTCGGTTCTTCATGACAAAAGCCTCCTTCGTATTTCGCCACGCCGGACTGCCGGCGCGGCGCTCACCCGAACGGTACGGGGCCCTCCTCCCCACGGAAGAGGAGCCCACACTATTCCCACTATATCCCCTGATTTTCGCCCGTCAACGGCGATTTTCCCTTTTTTCGGCCCGCCGGGTCCCGGGCCGGCCCTGGGGCGATCAAGATGCCGCTATCGTTGACGAAAATGTAACATAGTCACGGGTTTCCCGTGTTTAGTCGTATTATTTCAGCATGTTGACAATTGTCTCGCCATCCGGCAAAGGTCGGGGCATCTTTTCCAGAGGCGACAATATGGCCATGCATTTCCGGGGCGCCTTCCCCGATGTCCCCGACGACGCCTTCCGTCGCGTTTTTCTCTGTACCCCCAATGCCGCGCTCCTGCGCGATGCCGACGGCCACATCCTGGCCGTCAACGCCGCCTTCGAGGCCTTGTTCGGCCTGGAGGCCGTCGATGTGGTGGGCCATGACCTGCGCGAGGTGGTGCGGCCGGCCAAGGGCCTGCCGGGCGAGGAGGGCGAGGTCTGGAGCCTGTGCGGCGCGGCCTTTTTGCGCCAGACCCGCTGGAGCGCCGGCGAGGGCGAGGCGGTCGATGTCAGCGTCTCCCAGTTCACGGTGGGCTCCCACGAGGGCCGGCCCCTGTCCTGCGTGCTTTTTCGCGACATCTCCGGCCGCCGCCGGGCCGAGGAGCAGTTGCGGGCCGCCGAACGCAAATACCGCTCCATTTTCGAAAACGCCGTGGAAGGCATCTTCCAGACCACGCCCCAGGGCCGCTACCTGGAGGTCAACGGCACGCTGGCCCGCATCTACGGCTTCGATGCCGTGGCCGAGATGACCGAGCATTTCCGCGACATCAAAAACCAGCTCTACGTCGACCCCAACCGCCGGGACGATTTCGTGCGGGAGCTGGCCGCCCACGACCAGGTGCGCGATTTCGAGTCGGAGATCCGCAAAAAGGACGGCACCACCATCTGGATTTCCGAAAACGCCCGGGTGGTGCGCGACACCGAGGGCAACCCCCTCTATTACGAGGGCACGGTGGTGGACATCACCGACCGCAAGCTGGCCGAGGAGGCCCTGGCTAGCCAGCGGGCCTATTTCGCCCAGCTGTTCGCCAATTCGCCCCAGGCCATTTCGCTTATCGACACCCACCGCAACATCGTGGACGTCAATGCCGCCTTCGAGGAGCTGTTCGGCTACCGGGCGGCAGACATCAAGGGCTACGGCATGAGGGCGTTCATCGTGCCGGAAAACCTGCTCACGGAATGCGAGAACGTGCGCGGCTCCATTCTTTCCGGCAACTCGGTGGTGCGCGAGACCGCCCGCCGCCACCGCGACGGCCGGCTCATCCCCGTGTCCATGATCGGCTTCCCCATCGTCATCAAGGGCGCCGTCCAGGGCATCGTCTACATCTACCAGGACATTTCCGAGCGCAAGGCCTTCGAGGAGCAGATCACCCACCAGGCCTTCCACGACGCCCTGACCGGGCTGCCCAACCGCAGCCTTTTTGCCGACCGCCTGGAGCGGGCGCTCACCCGGGCCGCCCGGCGCGGTGACTACCAGTACGCCGTGCTCATGATCGACCTCAACAAGTTCAAAGGCATAAACGACACCCTCGGCCACCAGGCCGGGGACCTGCTGCTGGTCGAGGTGGCCAAGCGGATCGCCGGCTGCGTGCGCGGCATGGACACCGTGGCCAGGCTCGGCGGGGACGAGTTCGCCGTCATCCTGGAGGAGCTCAAGTCCAAAAAGGAAGTCATGGCCGTGGTGGACCGCATCGGGGCCTGCCTGGGCCAGCCCTGCCGCCTGTGCGGCACGGCCGTGACCCCGGGGGCCAGCATCGGCATCGTGCTGCGCACCCGCGACTATGCCTCGGCCGAGGACATCCTGCGCGACGCCGACATTGCCATGTACCGGGCCAAGGAACAGGGCCGGCCGGCCGTCATCTTCGACCGCAAGATGCACCAGGAGATCCTGGAGGCCATCAGCCTCGAGGCCGACCTGCGCCACGCCATCGAGGCCGGGGAGCTGCTGCTGCACTACCAGCCCATCGTGGACGTGGGGCACGGCGGCATCGAGGGCTTCGAGGCCCTGGTGCGCTGGGACCATCCTTCGCGCGGGCTGGTGCCGCCGGGGCAGTTCATTCCCCTGGCCGAGGAAACGGGGCTCATCCTGCCCTTGGGCCGTTTCGTCATCGCCGAAGCCTGCCGGCAGTTGCGCGACTGGCAGCGGGACATGCCCGAGGCGCGGGGGCTTTCGGTCAGTGTCAACGTCTCCTGCCGCCAGTTCGTCAAAGACGGCCTGGTGGACCACGTGGCCCAGGTGCTGGCCGACACGGGCCTGGCCCCGGAGAGCCTCAAGCTCGAGATCACCGAGTCCGTGCTCATGCACGACGCCCAGCACACGGCCCAGGAGCTGACGCGCCTGAAGGCCCTGGGCGTCAAGATCGCCATCGACGACTTCGGCACCGGCTATTCGTCGCTGTCCTACCTGCGCCAACTGCCCATCGACCACTTGAAGATCGACCGCTCGTTTATCAGCGGCGAGGGCTGTGACGGCGAAAGCCAGGAAATCGTCAAATCCATCATTTCCCTGGCCCGCAGCCTGGGGCTCACGGTCATCGCCGAGGGCGTGGAACGGGCCGACCAGCTTTCGCGCCTGCGCCAGGCCGCCTGCGACAAGGCGCAGGGATTCATGTTCTCGCGTCCCCTGGACAAGGAGGCCGCCGCCCGGTTCCTGCGCCGGGGGGTGCCGGGCGAGTGCGGCTGCCCGTAACGGGCCGGATCGTTGGGCCGCGTCAGGCGCCCTGGCGCCGCCGTCGTCCCGAGCCAGGAGGCCTGGCCGGGACTCCTGGTCTCCGCGTCCCTGTGGCCGCCGGCCTGGTGCCTGCCGTTTTCCGCCGTCGGCCGGCATCGGCCGTTGCGCGCCGCCGTCCGGGCGTCGCCGGCTTCCCGCCACCTGGCTGGCGCCACCCGTTTCCCGCAACCGGTATGCTCCCATCCGTTTCCCGTGGCCGGCCGCGTCCTGTGGCGCCCGCTTCGCGCCGCCGTCCGGGCGGGTTTTTTTCGCCGTCGGCGAAAACGTTGCGCGGTTGGGACGTCGGCTTGAATCGTGGTCGTGTATGTGCAGGAATATTCTTTGCTGGTGGCGTAACCTTTTTATTGATTTGCCGTCGACGGTATTTACGACTGCAAAGGCGTGGCAGAGGAAGGCAGGAGGCCGAACTTGTCGCGATTGGCTCGTGTACGGCGCTAGTTGTGAAAGAAAGATGCAGGGAGGACGTTGTAGAATCGTTTTCGGATACAGTCCGAAGCAGCCAAAAGAAAAAATATTATTATAAAAACTACCCTAAGTATTCGGGAGGGCGGTCCGATAGGAGGCTAAACACAAGGAGATCGCCATGACCGCCATAAACGGCCTTTCCCTGTACACCGGCACGGCCGCCTCCCAGACGAGCTACGGCCTGGCCGCAACCGGCAAGGCCGAGGCTGCCGGCTCCTCGGCCACGTCCACCACCACCTCCTCGGGCGACACCGTGACCATTTCCGACGAGGCCAAGGCCCTGGCCTATTCCCTGTCCACCTCCCAGGCCACGGCCAGCAACGCCAACGCCGCCGCCACCGCCGCCCTGACCGGCGCCGGCACGGTCGCGGCAGGCTCCGGTGATGCCGCCTCGGCGACCACCACCACGGCCGCCGCTTCCGGTGCGGCTTCGGCCAGCGCCTCGACCACCACCGCGTCCGGCACGGCCGGCGAGGACACGACCACGGCCTCCACGTCCTCCGGCAGCACGGCCACGTCCACCACCGCCTCCGACGACACCGCCACGTCCACGACGGCCGCTGCCGACACCGACACGAGCGCGACGGCCGCCGCCGGCGGGGCTTCGGCCAAGGGCATGTCCGCCGGCAGCGCTTCGGGTTCCTCGGACGAGGATGAGGAGGACGACGACGACACCACCTCCGACGAGATCAAGGAGCAGATCCAGCAGGTGCAGCAGCAAATCGAGAAGGTGGAAAGCGAGAATATCTCGGAAGAGGAGAAAAAGACCAAGAAGATGCAGCTCGAATCCGAGCTGGCCGAACTGCAAACCGAGTACGCCGAGGCCCTGGAGGAAGAGAGCTCGTCGAGTTCCAGCACGAGCGGCACCGGCGGCAACACCTCGACCACCACCTTCGGCGCGGCGGGTTGAGCCCATGGCCCTGCGACGCGACGGCCGCCAGCCTCGCCGCGCGGCCGCCGCCGGGCCACGCCCTTGCAAGTGTGTCAGATTGACACGGGCGGTTGACAACACGGCCCCCCCGGCTTAAAGCCGAACGACCGAGCAACCCTTTAGAGGAACCAATGGACGATCCGTACAGTAGTTGTCGCAATAACCAAGTGTTTTTGCCGATTCTTTTGCAATAGCGCCCCTGCCGTCACGGTTCGCGCCGACGTCCCTCCCCGTTTCCGGGAGCCGGGCCGCCTCCGCCAGCCCGCCGGTCAGGCGGCGGCCCCAAGGAGGCGCCCGATGAACACCCCCTTCATCCGGTCCCGTATCGTCGCCTTGCGACGCCTCGCCAACGCCTGCCGCGGCCACGCGGCGGCCCGCTTTTTCCCCTGCCCGCGCCGGTACTGCGCCGCCCTGGCCACCGCCGCGCCGGAACCTCCCTCACGAAGCCCCCTGCCCTCCTCGTAGGGCCCCTTGACGGCCGCCTAAGTGGCCGTCCTTCGCGCTGTTCCCTTGTTTTTGCGCCGGTCCCCGTGCCACGGCGCGGTGCCGGCGCCAGCCAGCGGGAGTGGTCCGCCCGGTGTCCGGCCGGTCGCGACGCAGCCCGGGGAGGCTTTCGTTATGAGCGAACTGTACGTCAGCGCCGTATTGGGGCGTCCGGTCATCGACCCGTCCGGCGCGTCCCTGGGCCGCCTGGACGACCTGCGCCTGGAGCCGGGGGAAACCCTGCCCGTGGTGTCTGGGCTTTTCATCCGCGACGGGGGGGAGCGCCGGTTCATTCCCTGGAAGGCCGTGCACCTCTTCACCCCGGTGGTGGTTTCGGCCGACCCCGACGCCGTGGGCCGGGCCGAGGAACCGGCCGACGGCTCCCCGGACATCCGGCTGCGCCGCGACCTCCTCGACCGCCAGATCGTGGACGTGGACGGGGCCAAGGTGGTGCGGGTCAACGACCTCAAGCTGGCCACGCGGGGGGCGAGCCTGTTCGTGGCCGCCGCCGACGTGGGCCTGCGCGGCATGTTCCGGCGGCTGGGCCAACTGCGCTTCTGGAACTGGCTGGCCGGGGTGTTCGGGGCGAAACTGCCCACGCGCGAAATCGACTGGCGCTTCGTGGCCCAGCTCGACCCCAACGCCGACCGGCTGACCCTGACCGTGGCCCGCGAGCGCCTCGCCGACCTGCACCCGGCCGACATCGCCGATATCGTGGCCCAGCTGCCCCACAAGGAGGCCGGCACCGTGCTGGGCTCCCTGGACCCCGAGACCCTGGGCGAAACCATGGGCGAACTCGATACCGAACTCGGGGCCAAGGTCATAAGCAGCCTGGACAGCGAGCAGGCCTCGGACATCCTGGAGGAAATGGAGCCCCATGACGCGGCCGACCTGCTCGGCGACCTGCCCGAGGAAAAGGCCCGGGAACTGCTCGGCCTCATGGACGCCGAGGACGCCGAGATGGTCCAGGAGCTCCTGGAGCACGAGGAGGACACGGCCGGGGGGCTCATGAACAACCTCTTCGCCGCCGTGCCGCCGGCCATGACCGCCGAGGAGGCCATAAGCTACATCCGCCTGGTCGGGGCCGAAGTGGACAACGTCTATTACGTCTACGTCATCCGGGGCGACGAGACGCCCTTGGGCGTGGTCACCCTCAAGCGGCTGCTGCTGGCCCCGCCCAAGACGCCGGTGGCCGAGATCATGACGGTGGGGCTCAAGGCCGTGCCCGTGGACGCCACGCCGTCGGAGGTCATGGAGGTCATCGCCAAGTACAACCTGCTGGCCGTGCCGGTCCTCAACGAGGCCGGGCACATGGCCGGCATCGTGCCGGCCGATGACGTGCTGGAGCTTTTTTTGCCCGAATCCTTCACCAGAAAGCGTTTCGCCGCCCTGTAGGCCGGCGTCGTGTACGGGGATCGACCATGACCGCAGTCGCCGCCGCGCCGGCCAAGAAATTTTCGCGCAAAAACATCCTGCTGTTCCTGGCCATTCTCGGGCCGGGCATCATCACCGCCAACGTGGACAACGACGCCGGCGGCATCACCACCTATTCCCTGGCCGGGGCGCAATACGGCTATGCGCTCCTGTGGATGCTCCTCCCCACCACGGTCTCCCTGGTCGTGGTCCAGGAGATGTGCGCCCGCATGGGCGCCGTCACGGGCAAGGGCCTGTCCGACCTCATCCGCGAGTCCTTCGGGCTGCGCACCACCTTTTACATCATGATCGCGCTGTTTCTGACCAACCTCGGCAACACCATCTCGGAATTCGCCGGCATCGCCGCCGGCATGGAGATTTTCGGCGTCTCCAAGTTCGTGTCCGTGCCCGCGGCCGCCGTGCTGGTGTGGCTGCTCATCGTCAAGGGCTCCTACCGCATCGTGGAGCGGGTGTTCCTGTTCGCCTGCGTCATCTACCTGGCCTACCCCCTGGCGGCCCTTTCCGCCGACGTGCCCTGGCTCGAGGTGGCCAAGGCCTCGGTCACGCCGACCTTCCGGGCCGACGGCGGCTACGTGGCCATGATGATCGGCCTGGTGGGCACGACCATCGCCCCGTGGATGCAGTTCTACCAGCAGGCGGCCGTGGTGGAGAAGGGCATCACCGCCGACAAGTACGGCTACACCCGCCTCGACGTGGTGGTGGGCTGCTTTTTCGCCGTGGCCGTGGCCCTTTTCATCGTGGTGTCCTGCGCCGCCTCGATCTACGTCCACGGCGGTTCCGTGGAAACGGCCGCCGACGCCGCCCGGGCCCTGGAGCCGCTGGTCGGCCAGTACGCTTCGTGGCTGTTCGCGGTGGGGCTTATCAACGCCTCGCTGTTCGCGGCCGGGGTGCTGCCGCTGTCCACGGCCTACTACATCTGCGAGGCCATGGGCTGGGAGCTGGGCATCGACAAGGACTTCCGCAAGGCGCCGGAGTTTTTCTGGCTTTTCACCATCAGCATCGTCGTCGGCTCGCTGACCATCCTGGTCCCCGGCATGCCGCTGCTGGCCGTCATGTACCTGTCCCAGGTGGTCAACGGCGTGGTCCTGCCCTTCGTGCTCATCCTCATGCTTCTGCTCGTCAACGACAAGCGGCTCATGGGCAGCTTCGTCAACGGCCCGGCCTTCAACACCGTGGCCTGGGCCACGGTCGTCGGGCTCATTGGGCTTACGGCGCTGATGACCCTCGATACGGTCTGGCCCGGGGCCATTGGCAAGCTCGTGTCCCTGGTGGCCGGCTAGGGTCGCGTCCCGCAACGAGGAGCCCGCCGCCCGTCAGGCGCCCGCGGCGGGCGACGCGGGTTCAGGCGCCGGCCAGGCTGTCGATGGCCGCAAGCAGGGAGTCGAAGGAGGAGAGGCTGAAGATGATGAGGACCTCGCCCTCGATGAGGTGGTCCTTCATGCTGAACTGGGTGCGGGCCACCAGGATCATGCCCGTGCCCTGGCCGACGATGCCGGAGATGTCGGATTCGATGAAGTCCGGGGGCGTGTAGCGCAGGGGCTCGCGCAGGATGTTGGCGATGGAGCCCATGACGCCGTTTAAGACGATGTTGCCCACTTCCTGGAGGGTGCCCCGGCGCATGGCCTCGTCGCCCGGCAGCCCGCCCTCCTTGCCGAGCACCACGGCCACGAGCTTGGAGGCGGATTCCGGCGGGAAGATCAGGGCGCTTATGCCGGCGAACTCCCCGGAAAAGCCGAGTTGGACCGCGGAAAAAACCGAATCCGGCCGTTCGGC
Organism: Solidesulfovibrio sp. DCME; assembly: GCF_049995385.1. Taxonomy (NCBI): domain Bacteria; kingdom Pseudomonadati; phylum Thermodesulfobacteriota; class Desulfovibrionia; order Desulfovibrionales; family Desulfovibrionaceae; genus Solidesulfovibrio; species Solidesulfovibrio sp. DCME. The sequence goes on along the minus strand of NZ_CP188261.1, from coordinate 5,144,860 downwards.
GTATAATTGGGCCAATTGGGCCTGGGTCAGCACCCGCAACACCGGCACCTGCAACTGGATGTGGGTGTTGACCATCTGGTTGAGCATGCCGGCGGCCCGGCCCACGCCGATGTTGATGAGCTCCTGGAGGATGTCGAGTTGCAGCGGGGAAAGCGGCATGGTCGTCATCGGGGGCCGTCCGGCCGCTCCTGGCAATAGGGCTCCAGGGCCTGGCGCAGGGCGGGGCCGTCCACGGGTTTGTTGAGGAACCCCTTGGCGCCCAGGGCCAGGCAGCGGCCCCGGGTGGTTTCCTGGATGTCGGCCGTGACCACGACAATGGCCAGGCCCGGCATGTCGCGCGACAGGATTTCCATGACGGCAATCCCCCCCGGGTCGGGCATGTTGAGGTCGAGCAACAAGGCGTCGGGCCGGTGCTCCAGGGCCAGGCGCAGGCATTCCTGGCCGTCCTTGGCCTCGATGACGGCGAATCCCGCTTCCCGGGCCACCTTGGCCGCCTGGAAGCGCTGGAACATGGAATCGTCGGCGATAAGCAGTGTGGGCATGGCTATGGTCCTGTGCCGCGCATGGGCGGGCCGGGTTGCAGGTTGCCTCTTCGCATCCGACGCCCGGGGCGTCAAGGTCGTCCGAGCGCGGTGTTTCGGGCGGCGGCGGCGGCCGTTTCCCAGGCCTGGTCGAGCCGGCCGAGGATCTCGGCCAGGGTGCCCGGCGGCATTTCCGACTCCCTGGCCGCCGCTTCCAGTTCCCCGGCCAGGCGCAGGCAGTCGCGGGCGCCCATGGTCGCGGCCGTGGATTTGAGGGTGTGGGCGTGCAGGCGCAGGCCGGCCCGGTCGCCGGCGTCCAGGGCGGCCTCGGCCGCCCGCAGCCGTTTGGCGAATTCCTCCAAGGAGGTGGCCAGGATGGGGGCGAACAGGTCGTGGTCGATGCCGAGGCGGGCCAGGGCCCAGGCCACGTCCAGGACGCCGTCCGGTTGCGTTGCCGGGCCCGGGCCGGCTGGGGGCGGGGCCTGGGGCCGGGAGGCGGGTCTGGCGGTGGCCAGCCGGGCGATGGTCCCGGCCAGTTCGTTGAGGTTGATGGGCTTGCCGACATAGGCGTCCATGCCGGCTTCGGCGCAGGCCCGGCGCACCTCCTCGGACACGTGGGCCGTGACAGCCACGATGGGCAGGCCGGACTGGGCGATGGGCGCCTCGGGGCTGCCGCCGCAGCGGATGCGCCGGGCGGCGGTCAGCCCGTCCATGCCCGGCATCTCGATGTCCATGAGGACCAGGTCGAACGGCTCGGCGGCCAGAAGCCCCAGGGCCTCCTCGCCCGAAGCGGCGCAGACGCAGGTATGGCCGAGTTTTTTGAGGTGGATGGCCATGAGCTTGACGTTGACCGGGTTGTCTTCGGCCACCAGCACGTGCAACCCCCGGGGCTGCGTCAACCTCTCGCCCGTGGCGCCGTCCGGATGTTCCGGGGGGGAAGGTTTGCCGAAGGGGGCGCAAAACACGAAGGTGCTGCCCTGATCCGGGGTGGACAGCACCCGCAATTCCCCGCCCATGAGCGAGGCCAGTTCGCGGCTGATGGCCAGGCCCAGGCCCGTGCCGCCGTAACGGCGGGCCGTGGAGTCGTCGGCCTGGCGGAAGCTGTCGAAAATGGTTTCCTGCATCGCCGTGGGGATGCCGATGCCGGTGTCGGCCACGGAAAACGCCAGGCGGCAGTATTCGCCCTGGCCGGCCGGCGTCGGGGACAGCCGCACGGTCACGCCGCCGGCGTCGGTGAACTTGACGGCATTGCCCACGAGGTTGACCAGGATCTGCCGGACCTTGCCGTCGTCGCCGCGCACGCGCTCAGGCAGGCCGGGCGCGACTTCGAGCGTCAGGCGCAGCCCCTTGGCCGCGGCGGCCAGGCCGAAGGACTTGACCACGGCCCCGGCCAGTTCGCACGGGTCGAAGTCCTCGGGGCAAAGGACCATCCGCTTGGCCTCGATCTTGGAGAAATCCAGGACGTCGTTGAGGATGCCGAGCAGGTGGCGGGCCGAGTCCCGCACGGTGTCGAGGTAGTCGTGCTGCTCGGCGGACAGCCTGCTTTTGAGCACCTCTTCGGTCAGGCCCAGGATGGCGTTCATGGGCGTGCGGATCTCGTGGCTCATGCTGGCCAGGAAGCGGCTTTTGGCCTGGTTGGCCCGGTCGGCCTCCTCCTTGGCGGCGCGCAGGGCGTCGAGGTTGCGCCTCCGTTCCACGCCCAGGGCCAGCTGTTCGGCCACCGACAGCATGAGTTCCGTTTCCTTGCGGCCGAACCGCCCCGGATCGGCGAAATGCATGACGCCCATGACGCCGAGGACTTCCTGGCGGACCCGGATGGGCACGGCCAGGAGCACCTCGGGCTGGCGGCCCGGGCAGGTCAGGCCCGTCAGGCGCATGCCCCGGCGGGTCACGAGCAGGGGGTGGGCCGTGCGCAGGACCTCGATGAGCGCGTCGGCCTCGTGGTAGTCGCCGATGTTGTCCCGGGTCACGGGCGTCAGGCGCCTGGCCAGATCCTCCAAGGCCGCCGGGGCGGGCTGGGCGGCACTGGTGAAATGGACGAAGCGCAAGCGGTCCGTCTCGCGCTCGGCCAGGGCGATGAAGAACTCGTGGGTGTCCAGGGCCTCGCCCAGGATGTTGCGGATGGTGCGGTAGAGGCTGTCCATGTCCTCTTCCGAGGCCACGGCGCTGGACACCCGGTAGAGGATGGTGGTGGTCTTTTCGCTTTCGTGCAGGTCCTCCTCGACCAGCCGGGCCTCGGTGAGGTCCCGGATGTTGACCATGATCCGCCGGTGGTCGCCGCCCTCGGTCCAGGGGGTGTAGCGCACGCTCAAATAGCGCCGCCCAAGCCCCGGCAGGGGCGTCCAATGCTCGAACTGGAGGGTCTCCCCGGCCAGGCAGCGGGCGAACTTGTCCTTGAGGCGCTCGAGGTAGAAGCTCTCGCCCAGAAAATCGGCCACATGGCGGCCGACGATGGCGCTGGGCGGCTGGCCGAAGGCCTTGTGGTAGGCGTCGTTGACGAACAGGTAGCGCCCGTCGGCGTCGATGAGCGAGACCATGTCCGAGGAGGCGGCGATCATGCGGGCGTAGCGGCGCAGGTCGTGGGCGGCGCTGTCCATGGCCGAGGAATCCTGGACGAAGGCTTCGTAGTACAAAAGCTTGCCGTCGGCATCGGCCACGGCCCGGATGTCCTGGCGGGTGGGCACGATGGTGCCGTCGCGGCGGCGCACGCCCGCTTCGAAGTCCTTGGCCTGGCCGGTTGTTTGCAGCAACTGGCGCAAGGCTTCGTAGCGGGCGGGGTCGACAAGGAAGTCCCGGGTGATGTTGCCGACCTCGCGGCGCATCTGGCCGGGCGAGGCGAAGCCGTGGAGGGCGGCCAGGGCGGGGTTGGCTTCGAGGATGCGCCCGGACGGGTCGGCGTGGCAGGCGCCCACGGGGCTGTGTTCGAAGGCGCCGCGAAACCGGCGCAGGTCGGCGGCCAGGTCGGCGTTTTCGCGGCGCAGGCGTTCCGTGGCCCGTTCGAGCCTGGCCGAGCGCTCGCGGACCCGGCGGTCGATTTGGGCGGCTTCGCGGCGGGCCAGGCGCTGCTGGCGCAGCCGCTCGGAAACGTCGGTGAGTACGCCCACGACCAGCTTGCCCCGGCTGTCGGCCTCGCGGACCATCTCCAGGGCCAGGGCCCCCTGGCGCGCCTCGCCGTCGCGGCGCACGAAATCCGTGACCAGGAGCCGCCGGTCGCCGGGCTCGGTGAGGGCGGCCATGGCGGCGGCGATGCGTTCGGCCTGGCCGGGGAAGACGGCGGCCAGGAAATCGCCGGCCGCCTCGCGCCGGGTCTTGCCGGCATAGCCCAGCAACCGGCGCAACGACGGCGCCGCCCGGATGATGTCCGTCTCCGGGCGCAGGCTGAAAAGCCCCAAACGGGTGGCGGCCAGGGATTCGGTTTCCCTGGAGCCCGCGTCGGCGTCGGCGGGGTCGTCGAACAGGAACAGCGAGGCCGGGTCCAGGTCCAGCGCCCGGTGCAGGGCTTCGATGGCCGCCAGGGAGGGGGCGGCCGCGCCGCGCTCGATCTTGTTGAGGTGCTCCAGGGACACGCCGGAGCGTTCGGCCAAGGCGACCTGGGTCAGGCCGGCCAGGCGGCGCAACTGCCGCAACCTGCGGCCGAAGGCGATGGCAAAGGTGTTGTCTTTCATGGCTTCGCGCCGGGGCGAACACACCCGGGCTGGAATAAAACACGTAATGACATTACGTGTAAAGAGATGTTTTGAGGGGAAGGAAATCGTGTTCGTTTTGATATAACGCGCTGATTCCAAAGCGAATCGATGTGAATGTCTGGACGAGGGCGTGATTCGTCCGGTATCCTGGCCCGAAAGCCAAGGAGGTTCCCGTATGCCCGTCTCCCGCATCCTTTTGCCGCTGATCCTCTTGACCTGCCTCGCTTCCTCGGCCATGGCCGGCCCCACGGTGGAAGCGTCCTACGGCAACGGCTCGAAACCCTTTTCCCTGGCCACGGGCAGCCCCGGCGAGCTGGGGCTTTTAGCCGTGCTCGGCCAGGCCTACTGCGCCGTGAGCGACTGCCGCCTGGACTGGGTCAAGGCCGGCTCGGGCCAGTCCCTGGACATGCTCAAGGCCGGTGAGGTGGACATGATCATGGTCCATGCCCCGGCGGCCGAGAAAAAGGCCGTGGCCGAGGGCTGGGCCGGCTGCCCGACCCTGATCGGCTCCAACGAGTTTTTTATCGTCGGCCCGGCCGCCGACCCGGCCGGCATCGCCAAGGCCGCCTCGGCCGCCGACGCCTACCGGGCCATTGCCGCGGCCAAGGCCAAGTTCTTCTCGCGCGGCGACAACTCCGGCACCCATAAAAAGGAGCTGGACACCTGGAAGGATGCCGGCCTCACGCCCGAGGGCGACTGGTACGTGGTGACCAAGGCCTTCATGACGGCCACGCTCAAGCGGGCCAACGACGAGGGCGGCTACTTCATGACCGACAGCAGCACCTGGGCCGCCGAACGCAACAACGTGCCCAAGCTCAAGGTGCTTTTTTCCGGCGACAAAAAGCTCGTCAACACCTACCACGCCCTGTGCGGCCAAAAAGACGGCAAGCCGTCCTCGGACCTGGCCAAGGGGTTCATCGCCTTCGTGGCCTCGCCCGAGGGGCAGGGCATCATCGCCGCCTTCGGCAAGGACAAGCACGGCGAAGCCCTCTACAACGACGCCGCCTACGCCAAGAAGTACGTGGACTAGGCGGTTGCGCCACGCGATGCGCCCGGCGGCGCGACCGGCCACCGGAATCGGCCGCGCCGCCCCTCCACCGGAAAATCGCCCGGGCCGGCCCGTGGCCTGTGACGTTTCGCTGCGCCCGGCCGTAGAGGGAATAAAGACCTGGACGGGGAGCGGGCATGGAGCACGACGACGAGGCGCGGCTGATCGACGACATCCTCGACGGCGAGGCCGAGGCCTATGCCGTGCTGGTGCGGCGCTACCAGACGCCCATCCACGCCCTCATGCTGCGCCTGTGCCGCCATCCCGAAGACGCCCGCGACCTGACCCAGGAGGCCTTTGTCACGGCCTATGCCAAGCTCGACCGGTTCAGGCGCGGGGCGCGGTTTTTCCGTGGCTGTACGCCATCGCCCTCAACCTCGGCCGGGACCACCTGCGCCGGCGCGGCCACGGCGAGGTCACGGCCTCGGGGCTGCCGGAGGGGTTCATGGAAAACCTGCCCGCCACGGGCTCGGACGACGACCTGATCCGGGCCATGGACGCGGACCTGCTCCTTGCGGCCATGGACGCCCTGGGCACGCAGACGCGCGAGGCGCTGCTGTTGCGCTACCGGGAAGGCTGTTCCGTCAAAGACATCGCCGAGGCCCTCGGCATATCCGTCAGTGCCGCCAAGGTGCGCCTTTCCCGGGGCCTGGACCGGCTGCGCGAGCTTTTCGACGCGGCGGCGAAGGAGGCCGCGGCATGACCCATCCCGACAACGACCACCACGCCGCCGAGCGTGGCCGCGACAGAGGCCACGGGGAGGCCGCACCATGACCCCGTGCGATGACCAGCGGGCGGCGGGGCAACGGCGCCGCCCCGATATCGAAAGGGCATGCGGACCGGCCCAGCCCGACGACGAACGGGCGGCGAGGCAACGGCGCCGCCTGGCCGGCCGCATCGCCGGCCTGCCGCGGCCCGAGGCGCCGGCGGACATCCTGCCGGCGGTCATGGCCGGCATCCGGCCCAAACGGCCCACGGCCGTGGCCAGGCTGGCGCGCCGGCTGCGCCGCCTGGGGGGGCTGGGGCGGCTTCGGACGGCTTCTGGGGGCCGGCGCGGCCGTGGCCGTCTGGGTCGCGGCCACGGACCCGGGCTGGCTCCCGGTTTCCGGTCCGGCCCAGGGGGAGCGGCCGACGGCGGCCGGGCCGGCCGGGTTGCGGCTGTCCGGCCTGGAAGCCGGGCCGGGAGGTCACCTTCGTGGCCCGGCTGCCGGGGGCGGGCCGGGTGAGCCTGGTCGGCTCCTTCAACGGCTGGTCGCCCGAGCGGCATGTCATGCGCAGCGGAGTTCCTGGCCGCTGCCCGGCAGGCCGGCATGGCGCCCGAGGCGGCCGGGCTTCTCGTCGACGGGCTGCTGGCCGGCCAGGCCTTGCCCGTTTCCCTGCTGGAATTGGCCTGGCTCGTGCGTGAGGCCAAGACGGAGGGGCTTGGCGACGCGGCTGTCTCGGGCGCGGCCCTGGCCGTGGCCAACGGCTCCCAAAGCCTGGCCGGAGCCAGGACGTCCCTGGGGCTTTCGGACGGCACGACCGCCACGCGAGGGAAAACGGGCGCCTCGGGCGAGGCCGGGCAGGGAAAGGGGGCCGGCAACGGCGCCGGGCAGGGGGCGGCCGGCGACGGTTCCGGCAGCGGCAGTGGTTCCGGGAGCGGCTCGGGGAGTGGTGGTTCCGGCGGCACGGGCTCGGGCGGAGGCGGTTCGGGCAGCGGGGGTTCGGGCAGCACCGGTTCGGGTGGCTCAGGTTCGGGCAGCGGCGGTTCGGGCAGCGGTGGTTCCGGCGGCTCGGGCGGCTCGGGTGGAGGTGGCTCGGGTGGCGGCGGTTCCTGCGGCGGCTCGGGTGGGGGCCGGGGCGGCCGGGGTTGAGCGTGTGGCGACCACTGCCGCAAAAAAAAGTTGTCACCTTCTGTGACGTTTCCCGTCGGCGTCTCGTATATCCAGTAAATGCAAAAAAGAGGAACGTTATGATCGGAAAATCTTTCCTTATCCTGCTGGTCGCCTCTCTGTTAAGCCTGGGTTCCACCGCCTTCGCCGGCAACGGTTTCGGTGTCAATACGGATACAGATCAAGGGGAATACGGGGCAGGCTTCGGTTTCGGCGGCGATATTTCATGCCCCTGGGGGGATGGAACGGGACTTGGCCTGATGCTCGGCTTCGGTGACGGCAGCGAACCCATGCCGCAGGACGGAACGGGCTTCGGCGCCCCGGTCAATCGCTAGACGCGCGTTACGATATGCGGAAAATCCCCCGTACGGTGCGTGCCGTATGGGGGATTTTGCATGGTACGGCCCGCATCGCCTTTCGAGTTGCGCGTTAGCGCACCAGTCGCCGGCGCATGCCGGCCAGGGACAGGGGCAGGAAGACCACCAGGACCAGCAGCAGAACCGACGCGTTCCAAAGGGAAGATATGCCCAACTGCCCCAGGCAGGCGGCCCGGCACAGTTCGGTCAGATGGTACAGCGGCATGGCCACGGCCCACGGTGCGGCCCAGGACGGCAGGGCGTCGATGGGGAAAAAGGTGCCGGAAAACAGGAACATCGGCGTAATGACAAGAAAAAACGGGATGTTGAACATGTCGATGCTCGGTGTCACGCTGGTAGTGGCCATGCCCAGGGTCCCGAAGACCAGGCCGCCGAAAAAGGCGATGGGCAGCACCAGCAGGGCTTGCAGGCTTGGCGCGAAGCCAAACGGCGCGATCACCGCCAGCATGAGCGCGGCGGCGATCAGCGACCGCGTCGCCCCCCAGACGATCTCGGCCACGATGATCTCCTCCAGGGTCAGCGGCGTGGCCAGGAGCGCATCGTAGGTCTTCTGGTAGAACATGCGCACGAACGAACTGTAGGTCGTCTCCATGTAGCCCTGCCACATGACCGTGACCGCGAGAAGGGCCGGGGCGAAAAACCGGGTGAACCCCATGGCCTGGCCGTGCCAGGTGACGTCGGCAACCAGGCCCGAAAACCCCAGGCCAAACGCCAGCAGGTAGAACACCGGCTCGAGGATCGGCGGCAGGAAGTTGATGGCCCAGATGCGGCGGTAGACCCGGAGGTTGCGCCGCCACACCGCCCAGAAAAGGCTCGTGAAACGCGGGTCGGCACCGTTCATTCCCGCAGCTCCCGGCCGGTGAGGCGTAAAAAGACGTCTTCCAGGCTGGCCGGGCGCAACAGCCCGTATTCCGGGCAGAAGAGGTCACGCAGGGTGACCAGTTCCTCCCGGTCCCGGCCGTAGACGATACAGCGCCGGCCCGAGCGTTCGCTCGGCAGCCCGCCCTGGGCCACGGCCGCCAGAAAGGCCGGCTCGGGCGCCTCCACTTCCAGCACGTGCCGGCCCACATGGGCCTCGATGAGCCCGCGCGGCGTGCCTGCGGCCGTGACCCGGCCGGCGTCCACGATGCACAGCCGGTCGCAGAAGCGCTCGGCCTCCTCCATGGCGTGGGTGGTCAAAAGGATGGTCAGGCCCTGGCGCTTGAGGTCGAGCAGCCGGTCCCAGAGGGTGTTGCGCGACTGGGGGTCGAGGCCGGTGGTCGGTTCGTCGAGGATGAGCAGGTCCGGCCGGTTGACGAGCGCCCGGGCCAGCATCAGCCGCCGGGCCATACCGCCGGAAAGCTCCTCGTACTGGAAGCGCTTGCGGGCCTCCAGGGCGAAAAAGGCCAGCAGTTCCTCGGCCCGGGCCAGGGCTTCCCGGCGGGGGATGCGGAAATAGCTGGCGAAAACCAGCAGGTTTTCCAGCACCGTCAGGTCCGGGTCCAGGGTGTTGCCCTGTTGGCACACGCCCAAGCGCGACCGGATGCGGCGAAAGGCCGTGACGATGTCCTCCCCGAAAACGCGGACCGACCCGGCGCCAAGGGGCGAAAAGCCGTAGATCATGCGGATGGTGGTGGTCTTGCCCGCGCCGTTGGGGCCGAGCAGGCCGAAACACTCGCCCCGCGAAACGGAAAAACTCACGTCGGTCACGGCCGCAACCGGGCCATAGTCCTTGCGGACAGCGGTCACTTCGAGGGCCGGGGGCGGGAGGGCGGCGTCCATGCCTCCCTATACCCCAAGGCGCGGCTGTGGGCCAGGGGCTTCCCGGGCCGTCCGGACGGGGATGGAATATGCCCGAAAGGCGGCAGGGGGTGTCGTTTTCCCGGAAGACGGACAGCGGGGGCGTGTTGCAAAATGAACCACGGCCAGGGCCGCCGGGCTTTCCGCATTGTCACCCGGCTGCAAGGCCGCGACCAGGGAATTGTGCTACAGGCCGGCGAAAAAGGAGTGCGAACATGTTTTCAGGCTTGCTGCAACCCATGCATCTGCTGCTCATCCTCGGGGTAGTGCTCATCGTTTTCGGCCCGGGCAAACTGGGCAACCTCGGCCGCGACCTGGGCAAGTCCGTCCGGGAATTCAAGGCCGCCATGGAGGAGCGCAACATCACGGCCGAGGTCGTGGCCGAGAAGCCCGCGCCGGTCGTGACCGTGGCGTCCGAAAAGACGGGGCAGTCGGCCTAGGACTCGTCTTCTTCCTTGTCCAGCCGGATGGAGCGCCGGAAGCGCTTCTCCAGGTTCTCCTCGAAAAATTCCTGCAGGACCCGGCGGTATTTTTTCAGGTAATACTGCCGGTCCAGGAATTTTTCCTTGTGGCGGTATTTGATGAGCGTCGAGGGGTTGAAGTATTCCGTGGCGTTTTTGCGCGTGAGCACAAACGGCGGCAGCCCTTCCTGGACCATGATGTAGCTGGCCACCAGGGCGCCGGTGCGGTGGTTGCCCTCGAGGAACAGCTGGGGCTGGCTGACCGACAGCACGTACACCCCGGCCGCCCGGCGGTAGGCCGACTTGTGGCGTTTGCGCTCGTACCAGGTGGCGATCTCGTCGATGCCCGCGGCGAAGCGGCGCCGGGTCTCCAGCAGGTGCGGGCCGTATTCCAGGCGCAGGCTGTCGTCGCAGCCGCACAGCACGATGTGGTTGAGCTCCAGGATGTGGTCGAGGCCCGAGGCGGAAAAGACCTCGATGCCGGCCTCGAGCAGTTCGTCCACGTAGGCATAGCCCTCGAGCAGGTTGCCGATGATCTGGTCGGTGAGGGGTTCGCGGCGCATGAGGAGCTTGGCGTTGATCTCCTCGAAGTGTTCCTGCACGTCGCGCAGCGAATCCTCGATGCGGTCGAGTTCGAGCCGGTATTGCTTGTGGGGCTTCATGGCCGGGTTCCTTGGGCGCGGTTGCCGTTCCCGGCGCGGGGACCGGTCCCGGGGATGTGCCGCACTTGCGGCCCGTTGTCCACGTCGGGGCAATGCAAAACGCCGCCCCGGAGGGTCTCCGGGGCGGCGTTGGCGTCATGGCGCGAAAGGGGCGGGCTTAGGCGGCCGAAACCGCTTCCCGCATCTGCCGGCGCGGGCGATTGTCGCCCCCGCCCTCGGCCGGGTTGCGGGTCAGGCCGAAGGTGGAGCGGCGCTCGCCGTCGCGCGGGCGTTCCTCGCGCGGCCGGGCGGCCATGGGCCGGTCGTCGCGCGGCCGGTCGGCGCGGGGCCGGGCGGCGCGGGGACGGTCCTCGCCGGGCCGGTCGTCACGGCCGGGGCGGTCACCCTGGAAACGGTCGGCCCGGGGCCGGTCGCCCTGGGCACGGCCGTCGCCCTGGGCGCGGTAGCCGCCCTGGCGGGGCCGGCCGGCCGGAGCGCCCTGGCGGCCGCGCACCGGGAAGCGCGACGGCGCGGACGGACGGCGGAATTCGTCGGGATCGGGCTCGAAGCCTTCCACGTCCCGGCGCGGCAGGGGCTTACGCATGTGGGACTCGATGGCCCGGACCATGCCCATGTCCTCGCCGGTGACGAAGGTGTGGGCCTGGCCCTCGCGCTCGGCCCGGCCGGTGCGGCCGATGCGGTGGGTGTAGGCCTCGGCCGTGTCCGGGATGTCGAAGTTGATGACGTGGGCGACTTGCGACACGTCGATGCCCCGGGCGGCGATGTCCGTGGCCACGAGCACCTGGAAGGTGCCGCGCCGGAAGCCGTCCATGGCGATTTGCCGCTGGCGCTGGGACAGGTTGCCCTGCAGGCAGGTGGCCTTGTGGCCGGCCCGGCACAGCTGCTGGGCCAGGTTCTTGGCCCGGTGCTTGGTGCGGGTGAAGACGATGACGGAATCGTTGCCGGCCTCGCCGAGCAGATGCTGGAGGAGATGGGGCTTCTGGTGGCCGGACACGGGGTAGATGGCGTGTTCCACGGTGGAAAGCGGGGCCAGGTGGCCGATGCGCACCGTGACCGGGTCGGTCAGGGTCTCGCCGGCCAGGCCGGAGATGGCCGGGGGCATGGTGGCGGAAAAAAGGAGCGTCTGGCGCTTTTCCGGCAGGGCCGAGAGGATGCGCTTGAGGTCGGGCAGAAAGCCCATGTCGAACATGTGGTCGGCTTCGTCGAGGACCAGCGTCTCCAGGGCGTCGAAGCGGACGTTGCCCTGGTTCATGTGATCGAGCAGGCGCCCGGGGCAGGCCACGACGATGTCCACGCCCTGGCGCAGGGCGCGCACTTGCGGGAACATGCCCACGCCGCCGTAGATGACCGTGGCCCGCAGGCGGGTGCCCCGGCCGAGGTCCACGCCGGCCTGGTAGATCTGTTCGGCCAGTTCGCGGGTGGGGGCGAGGATGAGCGCGCGCACGCCGCGTTTTTCCGGCTTGGTGGTCATGAGGCGCTGGATGATGGGCAGCAAAAACGCGGCGGTCTTGCCGGTGCCGGTCTGGGCCAGGCCCATGATGTCGCGGCCGGCGGCCACGTGGGGGATGGCTTCGGCCTGGATGGGGGTCGGGGTTTCGTAGCCGATGCGCGCGATGTTGGCGCAAATGGTCGGATGGAGGCAGAAAGAATCGAAGCTCAAAAGGATATCCTTTGGCAAAAGCGTGATGCCGCGCCAAATATGTCGCGCGGCGGCGATCATGGAATCGAGAAACGGGGGCTGCGGGGCCGCGTCAGGATCGGAAGATCGGGGCCAATGGCACTGGGCCGGAAGGAGCGTCCTGAGGAAGGGGCGACGGGGTTGCAGCTTGTCCGCGTCGACGGGGGCATCACCTCTGGGCCGGTAAGCGCCAACACCGAATAATACGGGCTTTCCGCGCATTGTCAACAGGCGTGGTCGGAAACGCGCTTGGTTTTTCCCGTTTCACGGTGTAGCATGCCGGAAACCAAGGACATTCCATGCCAGATCAGAAAAAGGCCACGCGCTACGGCCTGGCCACCGTGGCCATGTGGTCCACCGTGGCCTCGGCCTTCAAGCTGTCGCTGGCCCATCTGACGCCGTTGCAACTGCTTTTTTACGCCAGCCTGGCCTCGTGCCTGGTGCTCGGGCTGGTGCTGGCGGCCACGGGGCGGCTGGGGGCGCTTTTCGCCCTTTCCCGGCCCCAGTGGCGACGCTCCATGCTCCTTGGGGCGCTCAATCCCTTCCTCTACTACACGATCCTTTTTGCCGCCTACGACCTGCTGCCGGCCCAGGAGGCCCAGCCCCTCAACTACACCTGGGCCATCACCCTGTCGCTTCTGGCCGTGCCGCTTCTGGGCCAGAAGCTGCGGCGCAAGGACATGCTGGCGCTGGTGGTGAGCTATGCGGGCGTGGTGGTCATCGCCAGCCACGGCGACGTGCTGGGCCTGCGTTTCGCCAGTCCCTCGGGCGTGGCGCTGGCGCTGGTGTCCACGCTGGTCTGGGCGTTGTACTGGATTTTGGGGGCCAAGGACGACCGCGACCCGGTGGTGGGGCTAATGGCGAATTTTTTGTGCAGCCTGCCGCTGACGCTGCTGGCGGTGCTGTGTTTTTCCGATCCCTGGCCGGGGTCCTGGGAAGGGCTGGCCGGGGCGGCCTATGTGGGCACCTTCGAGATGGGGCTGGCCTTCGTCACCTGGCTGACGGCGCTTCGCTGCGCCGTCAACGCCGCCCGGGTGGCCAACCTCATCTTCTTGTCGCCCTTTCTCTCGCTGGTGCTGATTCATTTTTTCGTGGGCGAGGCGATCCTGCCGTCCACGGTGGTGGGGTTGGTGCTGATCCTGGCCGGGCTGGGGGTGCAGCGGGCGGGGCGTTGAGCCGAGGCCGTGGCGGCGGGTTTCAGGCCGCAGCGGCGGATTTGAACCAGAGCCGGCTTGCGGCGATGAACAGGAGGCTCCCGGCCAGGACCTGCAGCGGATAGACGTACAGGAACCTGGGCGGCAGGATGGTCGGGATAAGCGCCAGGGCCAGGGCCGGCGGCGAGGCCAGGCGCAGGCGTTTGGCCAAAAGCAGGGCCGTGGCCACGGCGAGCCCGGCGGCCAGCCACGGCGGGCCGGAGGCCAGGCGCGTCACCAGCGCCAGCCACAGCGTGCCGGCCAGGGCGCAGGCGAAAAGCAGCAGGGTGAAGCGCGGCATGGACTGGCGCCGCAGGGCGCATCCCGGGTGGTTGAGCTCGATGAAGGCCACGATCAGCGGCGGCGACATGATGTAGAGCCAGTCGGATTGGGCGCACAGCGCGGCCACGAACGCGATGAACAGGGCCAGCTTGCCGTAATGGACCCATTCCTGGCGGTGTGTTTCGTGCCCGGAGCGGGGCGGCGGTGTTTTGAACGCGGCCTGGCCGTTGCGCGCCTTTCTTTTGTCGTTGCGGTGCGTGAGCAGGGCGATGACGGCCGTGGCCAGACAGACGGAGGCCGGATAGACCCAGCCTTCGACATGGGCGATGATCGGCAGTATGGCCGCGGAAAACGACGGGGACATGGCCGAGCGGCAGACTTTGAGTTCCAGCAGGACGAAGAGGAAGGCCACGACGACCATGAGCACGAGGGAGGTGGCCAGGCAGTGTACGATGAGGACCCCGGTTGCGGCCCCGAGGGTGGGAGAGAACCAGATGGTCCAGGCGGCCCCGGGCCAGGGCCGGTCCTCCATGACCCAGGCCCCGAAGGCCAGGGCGGCGATTTCCGGGAAGATGACGTCGTTGACGCCCACATATTGGGCCAGGGCGACCATGCCCACGACGAGCAGCATGGTGACGTATTCCATTTTCGTGTACATACCTGGGACTTCTGTGAATTTTCCGGGCTGACCCGACCGGGGGGCGTTGTCGGCCTGGAGGGCTCGGCGGCGGCCGCGTCACGGAGCTTACGGCGCGCGCGGTCGCTGTCAATGCCGCCCGGTTGGCGAAGCCCTTTTTTTTCGCCCTCTCTCTCGCTGGTGCTCAGCCACGTTCAGGTTGCCGAGGCGATTTCGCCGTCCACGGTAGTGGGGGCTGCTGCTGATTCTGGCGGGGCTGGGGGACGTTACGTGAAAGAATTATTTATATAACCGGCTTAGCATCGCCAGGTCGAGTTTGAGGATGTTCAGTTCTCAATCTATAGGCTATTATTGTGAAAAAGATTTTCAATTCTATGTACAAAGTCGACAAAATCTTTATAATTAAATTCAACCTCTCCCTTGTCACATGAAAACTTATATCCTTTTTCTGACATGCTAAATCCATTGTGACAAACAGCATGTCTGATGATCATAATGTTTTTTTTGTCGTCGTTTTTATTTGGCGACCCTTTGATGTCTTCGCGGATTAGCACGATAGGCAAGAGTCTTAATATGCCGAAGTTTTGATTGAGTAGAGGATGGATCATCTTGAAGTTTTCACGAAATTTCAACCTTATGTCAGCTAATGTGATATTATCCTCTCCATTGTCGAACAAATTCAAGATAAACTCAATGTATTTTAAGTTTGCGTTGATCGCTAAAATATCGTTCATTTCTTCATCGTTGCGTTTTAGATAGTAAAGTCAAAATGTTTGAAGAATGGTCACCGTCTGAGCCCATCCATTTTGACCAATTGCAGTATCGTTGCGATTAGCCGTTTGAATCATTGTGAAATCATATGTTATTCATTCTTCAAGATTACTGCAACACCACCCACTGCTCCCCGACCTTTTTGAGGCGCAGCGACATCTGCTTGGCCCCGCCCACGGACAGGGGGCCGACATGGGCGGAGGAGACCAGCGTCACCGTGGCCAGGTAAATGTCCCCGTCCCGCTGCTCCACCTTGTCCACCTGGAACTTCTCGATCTGCACCGTGCTGCTCAGTAACCCCATGATGTCGTTTCTGGCCATGGCCTCGCGAAAGGCCATCTCCACCTGCGCGTCGCTGGGGCCACGGGAACAGCCGGCGGCGAAGAGGGCAAACGCCAGCAAGCAACAAAGAACGAACGGTTTCATGATTGACATCGAAGGTATGCCTTGTATTTCAAATTATGGGCCAGTACGCGCCGGGAAGCCAAGGGTTGGCGCAAAAAGAATGCAGGGCGAGCATGCGAAGGTGCTTGCATAAGGGCTGCTAGAACCGTTTCCCGGCCATTGTCAATAGCGCGTTCCCCGGTTTATTGAGTTGAGAATATCCGCCCCCCTCCCCGTTGGCGCGAAGGGTTTCGGGCCGCCGGCCGGGCCTGCCGTGGCGGGTCCGGCACTCCAGGACGCGGGCCTGCGGCATCGGGGCAGATGGCGTTTGCATTGGGCAGCAACCCCGGGGGCGCGCCCTTGTCGATCGAGGAGGCCTCGATGCAGGCTGTGCCGGATGCTCCGGCGGCGCGGGAAACCGTCGCCACGACCGCACGCATACAATATGCCTGTGGCGGACTGGCCGTGGCCGCGGGGCTGCTGGGGCTGGCGGCCGGGCTGCTCGGCTGGGTGGACCTCACCAGGATACTGACTATTTCCGTCCCCATGGCCCTCAGCACGGCCCTGTGTTTTTGCGTAAGCGGCCTGACACTGCTTTTGCTTGCCGGCCCGCGCGGGCGGCCCATGACAACCGCCTGCCTGCTCTTTTCCCTGCTTGTCGCCGTCTATGGGGTCCTGGAAGTGTGCGAATGGCCTCTCGATTTGGACCCAACCTGGGATATAGTCGACCGCATCGCCTACGAGGTGCAAACCGCGCTTTCGCTCCCGAACATCTCCATGTCGCCCATGACGGGCCTCTTTTTTTTCGTGTCGGGCACGGGAACGGCGCTTTTTTTCGCTTCCCAGGGGCCAGGCCGGCCGGCCGGCCGCCTGAAAGACGCGGGAGGCTGCCTTGGCGGCGCGCTGGCCATAGGAAGCCTCATCGTCATGATGGCCTACGTCTACGGGACGCCGCTGCTCGCCGGGACGGACGCCATACCCATGTCCCTGTCGACGGCGATCATCTTCCTGATCCTCGCCGTCGGCATGATCGCGGCGGCCGGGGAAGCGGGCCTGCCCCTGCGGCCCTTTTTGGGCGGGGGCGTGCAGGCCAGGCTCCTGCGCGTCTTCCCGGTCGCGATGTTTGCCATAAGCCTCGCTTTTCCCCTTTGCGACAAGTTCATGCGCTCCTTGCCCCTGTTGAGTTTACCCCTCATGGTCGGTGCCTGGGCGATGCTGCTGGCCATGCTGGCCACGGCCCTGGTCATGATGATCGGCCGGGTCATCGGCCGCGAAATGGACAAGGCTAACCTCTTGCGGGAGGAAGCCGTCCAGGCGCTTCACAGAAGCCATGAACTCATGCGCGGCATTCTCGACGCCGTCCCCCAGTCGATTTTCTGGAAGGATAGGGATGGCGTCTATCTCGGCTGCAACACCGCCTTCGCCAGGTATGCCAACCTGGACAGGCCCGAGCGCGTGGTCGGCAAGAGGGACCAGGACCTGCCCTGGCGACCCGAAGAGGCCGCGGGCTACCGCCGCGATGACCAGGCCGTGCTCGAGACCAACCAGCAGATGCGCCATATCGTCGAGCCCTTGTCGAGGGGGGAGGGGCAGACCATCTGGATCGACACGACCAAGTTGCCCCTGCGCGACAACCATGGCCAATTGTTCGGCGTACTGGGCATCTTCGAGGATATCACCGAACGGGTCCAGCATGAAGCCAGGCTGCAGGAAGCCAAGGAACAGGCCGAGATCGCCAACAAGGCCAAGGGATTGTTTTTGGCCAACATGAGCCATGAGATACGCACGCCCCTCAATGGCATACTGGGCATGCTGCAACTGTTGCAGCTCACCCGGCTCGAGGCCGAGCAACAAGAATACCTCGGCAACGCGATCAAGGCGTCGTATCGCTTGACGCGGCTTCTCGCCGACATCCTCGACCTCTCCCGGATCGAGGCGGGCAAGGTGGAACTGCGCAGGGAACCCTTCGAGATCGCCAAGCAGCAGGAGTCCGTCCTGGACATGTTCGAAACCGCCGCGCGGGAAAAAGGCGTGGTGCTGCAATGCCGCATCGCCCCGGAGGTGCCGCCCTGGCTCGTCGGGGACGAGGCGCGATTGCGGCAAATTCTCTTCAATCTGGTGGGCAACGCCGTCAAGTTCACCCCCGGCGGCCGGGTGGACGTGGCGGTTTTTCCCCTCGGCGCCGGGGCGGGCGGGGCGGCACGCCTGCTTTTCGTCGTCAGCGACACGGGCGTCGGCATTTCCGACGACGTGCTCAAGACCATCTTCGAACCCTTCACCCAGGCGGACACCACCTACACCAGGAGCTTCCAGGGGGCAGGGCTCGGGCTTTCCATCGTCAAGAAACTCGTCGCGCTCATGGGCGGCGAGCTCGCCATCGACAACTCCGGAAAGGGGACAGTGGCCTATCTGTCGCTGCCCTTCGACCTTCCCGCCCGGGGCCGGTGCCTGCCAGCGGCCACGGCCGGGGACGGCCCCGCCGTCGCGGCAGCGGACCAGGGCGTTGCCGCAGCAGTGGCCGGGGACGGCCCCGCCGTCGCGCCGACGGACCAGGACGTTGCCGCCGCAGCGGCGCAGCCCGGGGAAGTGCCCGCCGCAGCGGCGGCGGACGGGGATTTTGCAGAAGCAGCGGCCGTGGGCCAGGACACTTTCGCCGCAGCGACAGCGGTCGGCGAAGTCTCCAGCGTGGCCGCGCCCTCGCGGCGCATCCTTTTTGCCGAGGACGACGCCGTCAACCGCCTGGCCGGCGTGTACATGCTCGAGAAGGCCGGCCACACGGTCGTCGCGGCCCGCAACGGCGAGGAGGTCCTGCGGGCCTTGCGGCAACAGGACTTCGACCTCGTCCTCATGGATGTCCAGATGCCGGTCCTGGACGGGGTCGCGGCCGCCAGGCGCATCCGGGCGGGAGACGCGGGCGCGGCCAAGGCGTCCATCCCCATCATCGCCATGACCGCCTACGCCATGGCCGGCGACCGGGAGAAACTCCTGGCCAGCGGCATGAGCGGGTATCTGGCCAAGCCGGTCGACATGCAACAGATGCTCGCGGCCGTCGCTGCGGCGACGGAAAAAGGCGGGGAGAAGGCCTGACGGGCTGGCCGGCTGTCACGATGTCCCCCTTGCGGGAGGTCCAGGAGGGGCAGGGCCCCTCCTGGCCGCCGGAGGCATCTTTATCTTCAGCCTCGCCTAATCAAACCACTCGTCGTCCTCGTCGATGGGCGTAAAGCCGCGCCGGATCGTGTTTTCGGTGACCACGCGCGGATCGACGAATTGCAGGAGGTAGTCCGGGCCGCCGGCCTTGGAGCCCACGCCGGACATCCTGGAGCCGCCGAAGGGCTGGCGCCCGACCATGGCCCCGACGCAGTTGCGGTTGAGGTAGAGGTTGCCCACGCGGAATTCCTTGCGGGCCTTCTCCAGATGGCGGGGGCTGCGGGAGTAGACGCCGCCGGTCAGGGCAAAGGGCGTGCTCATGGCCCAGGCGATGGCCTCGTCGAAGCTTGCGGCCTTCATGACGGCGAGAATCGGCCCGAAGACCTCCTCCTGGGCCAGCCGGTGCTCGGGCCGGATGCCGGCCACCACCACGAGCGGAGCGTAGTAGCCCTGGCCCGAGGCCTGGCGCTCCACCAGGACCTGGCCTTCCTTGCGGGCGATTTCGAGGTATTGCCCGACCTTGGCCTGCTGGGACGCGTCGACGACCGGCCCCATGCCGTTTTCCGGGTCCTCGGCCGGGCCGATCTTGAGGGACGCGCAGGCTTCGGTCAAACGCGTGATGAACTTGTCGTAGATGGAATCGACCACGATGACACGCGAACAGGCCGAGCACTTCTGGCCCTGGAAGCCGAAGGCCGAGTAGACCACGCCGAGGATGGCCTCGTCGAGGTCGGCGTCGTCGTCCACGATGATCGCGTTCTTGCCGCCCATCTCGGCGATGACCTTCTTGCAGTAGGCCTGGCCGGGATGGACCTTGGCCGCCTTTTCCTGGATGCGCAGGCCCGTCTCCATGGAACCGGTGAAGGCGATGGTGCTGACTTTCGGATGCGCGACCAGGTGGTCGCCCATGACCGAGCCGCGGCCCGGGCAGTAGTTGAACACGCCGTCCGGCAGGCCAGCTTCCCTGAAGATGTCCACCAGGCCGTGGCCGACCAGGGAGGCCAGGCCCGAGGGCTTGTACACGACCGTGTTGCCCGTGACGATGGCGGCGGCGGTCATGCCCACGGAGATGGCCAGGGGGAAGTTCCAGGGCGCGATGACGGCGGTCACCCCCTTGCCCTCGTAGAACAGGTGGTTCTTCTCGCCGGGCTCGCGGCCCATGCGGCGCGGCGTGCCCAGGCGCACCGCCTCGCGGGCGTAGTATTCCAGGAAGTCGATGGCCTCGCCCACGTCGTTGTAGGCCTGGTCCCACTGCTTGCCGACCTCGAGGACCTGGGCCGCGGACAGGGCCACGATGTCGCGCCGGGCGATGGCCGCGGCCCGAAGCAGCACCTCGGCGCGCTCGCGGGGCGCCTTGTCGCGCCAGGCGGCGAAGGCCGTCTCGGCGGCGGCGATGGCCGCGTCCACCTCGGCCGTGCCGGCCTGGCAGACCTGGGCCAGGACCTCGGTCGGGTCGGCCGGGTTGACGGTGGGGATGCGGTCGGCGGTTGCCACGGCCTTGCCGCCGATCCAAAGGGGCAGCTCGCGCCCGGCCTTGGCCCGCACGGCGGCGATGGCTTCGGGGAAGGCCCCCCGCAGGGCCTCCACCGTGAAATCGGCCAAAGGCTCGTCGCGAAAGGCCGTGAGCCCGTCGACCGGGGCCGTGGCGGCCGTGGCCCTGGCCGGCGCCTTGGCCAGCTCGCGCTCCAGGGTTTTTTGCGGGTTTTCCAGCAGGATGTCCTCGGCCTCGCCGTCGGCGAAGCTCAGGCGCAGAAACGATTCGTTGGCCGTATTCTCCAGCAGCCGGCGCACCAGGTAGGCCATGCCGGGCAACAGTTCGCCGTAGGGGCAGTACAGGCGCACCCGGCCGGCGACCTTCAAAAGGCCCTTGCGCACGGGTTCGGCCATGCCGTAGAGCGCCTGGAATTCGTAGCGGTTTTCCGGCACGCCGAGCTGCGCCGCCGTCTCCATGACGTTCGATATGGTGCGGATGTTGTGGGAGGCGCACTGGAAATAGACGAGGTCGCTGTTTTCAAGGATCAGCCGGGCGATTTTCTCGTGGGCGATGTCGGATTCGGGCTTGCGCGTCCACACCGGCACCGGCCAGCCCATCTGCTTGGCGATGACCGTCTCGTAGTCCCAGTAGGCGCCCTTGACCAGGCGGATGCCGAAGGGCAGGCCCTCGGCCCGGCCCCAGGCGATGAGCGCGGCCGCGTCGTGCTCGGTGTCGCGCAGGTAGGCCTGGAGCACGATGGACAGGTGCGGGTAGTCGCGAAATTCCGGCTCGGCCCGCAGGCGCCTAAACAGCTCGATGGTGATGTCCTTGTACTTGAGCTGCTCCATGTCGATGCAAAGCGCCCCGCCCATGGCCATGACCTTGCAGTAGACCGGCCGCAGGCGGGCCAGGATGCCCTCGACGGAACCCTCGAAATCCATGGGCCGGGCCTGGGAAAAAAGGGCCGAGGGCTTGATGGAGGCATTGACCTTGGGCGCGCTGCCCCAGTCCAGGCCGTCGGTCGCGGCTCCGAAGGGTTTCCAGGAGGCCTGCTCGGCGGCGATGGCGTCGAGGACTTCCAGGTAGCCGTCGCGGTAGGCGTCGGACTCGATTTCCGACACCGTGGCCTCGCCCAGGAGGTCGACCGTGAAGGCGAAGCCGTCCTTGCGGATCTTGCTCAAATTCTTGACGGCTTCCCTGGTCTGCTCGCCCACGATGAACTGCCGGGCCATGCCCTCGATGTTGGAGCGGATGGCCTTGCCCATGAGCTTGGCGGCAACGCCCCCGAACATGCCAGATTTCTCGGCGCCCCACTTGAGCACGGCCGGAATGTCGCCGGCCTCGCCGCCGGTGAAATACTCCTCGATGTGGCGCGACAGGTTTCCGGACGTGGTCAGGTAGGGCAGGACGTCCACGAACCGGAACAGCTGGACCTTGAAAGCCTCGTTGCGCATCGCCCAGTCCATGACCTTGCCGGTCCAGAAACCCTTGTTGAAAATGGACGGCGACTCGCCGCGGATGCTGGCGAAAAAGGCTTTGCCACGCTGGCGGATGGCATCGTCGAGTGCGGGATTCATTGCTCCTCTCCGGGTTGCGGTGAAATGCCCAGGGGTAGGGCCCCTGTCTCCTTGACGGTTTGCAGCACCACCGTGGTATTGGTGTCGCGCACGGTGGACAGCCGGCCGATGACCTTGAGCAGTTCGGCCAGGCTGCGGGTGTCGGGCACGCGGACCTTGATGAGGTAGGCGGCCGAACCGGCCACGTAGTGGACCTCCTGGACGCCGGGCACGGCGGCCAGTTGCTGGCCGGTGTCGATGGCGCCCACGGGTTCGTCGGTCTTGACGAAGGTGAAGGCCGTGAGGTCCAATTCCACGGCCGAGGGGTCGATGCGGGCCTCGTAGCCGATGATCACACCCTTGCGTTCGAGCTTGCGCACGCGTTCGAGCACGGCCGAGGGGGCCATGGACACGGCCCGGGCGATGTCGGCGTTGGAGGTGCGGGCGTTGTCCTGAAGGATCATCAAAATGCGACGGTCGATTTCGTCGATCATTCTTCGTTTCTCCTGATGTTGAGTTAAAAATTCGATTTTGCTGCTGTTGTCAAGGGGTTTCTTCGGTTGTCGTCCGCAGGGCGGCGCAAAAAAGGGAAGGCGAGAATATGGCCCGATTCCGACAGGTTGGCACGCTGCTCCTCCTTCTGGTCCTCACGGCCGCAACGGCCCTGGCCGGCGGGGATTTTTCGCTGACCATCCTGCACACCAACGACATCCATGCCCATCTGGCCTCCTTCGACGAATACGGCGCGTTTTGCCCCAAGGAGAAAGAGGCGGCCGGCAAGTGCCTGGGCGGCGCGGCCCGCCTGGCCACGGCCGTGGCCAGGGAACGCGCCAAGGGCGGGCCTTTCCTGCTCCTCGATGCCGGCGACCAATTCCAGGGCACGCTTTTTTTCACCAAGTACAAGGGCGAAGCCTGCGCCTTTTTCATGGACCGCCTGGGTTATGACGCCATGGCCCTGGGCAACCACGAGTTCGACGACGGCCCGGGCACTTTGGCGAATTTTATTCGGTCCCTCAAGTTCCCCATGCTGGCCGCCAATGTGAATGTGGAAAAATCCAAGGAGCTCAAGGGGCTTGTCGCGCCGTACGTCGTTCGGGAAATCGACGGGCGCAAGGTCGGCATCGTCGGCGCCACCCAGCCCAAGGCCGACCGCATCTCCAGCCCCGGGCCCGATGTCTCCTTCCCGGCCTTCATTGCGTCCCTGGAAAAGGCCGTGGCCGCGGTCAAGGCCCAAGGGGCGGACATCGTCATCGTGCTCAGCCACGCCGGGCTGACCGGGGACAAGAAGCTGGCCGCGTCCGTGCCCGGCATCGACGTCATCGTCGGCGGCCACAGCCACGTGCTTTTGGGCAACGGCTATCCCGAGGCCGTGGGGCCGTGCCCGCTGGCCGTGGACGGCCCGGACGGCGGCAAGGCCTACATCGTCACGGCCGGCTATTGGGGCCGGTACCTGGGCGTGCTCCACGTGGATTTCGACGCCGCCGGGGCCGTGGCCAAGGCCTGGGGCAACCCCGTTGCCTTAAACGCCGCCATGCCCGAGGACCCGGCCACCCTGGCCGAGGTGGAGCGCTTCGCCAAGCCCCTGGAAGCCTATCGCAAGACGGTGCTCGGCAGGACGGTCGCGGCCGTGGGCGCGGCCATGTGCCGCCAGGAGGAGTGCGCCGGCGGCGACCTCATGGCCGAGGCCCTGCTGGCCGGTGGGAAGTCCCGGGGGGCCGTGGCGGCGATCTACAACGGCGGCGGCGTGCGGGCCGGTATCGCGCCCGGCGAGGTGACCCTCGGCGACCTGCTCACGGCCTTCCCCTTCCCCAACACCCTGGTCGTGGCCACGCTTTCCGGCCGGGATCTGCTGGCGGTGCTGGAGCACGGCGTGTCGGCCGTGGGGCTCCACGAGGGCAGCGGCCGATTTCCCCAGGTGGCGGGCATCCGTTTCGCCTACGACCTGACCCGGCCCGTGGGCAAGCGGGTGACGGGCGTGGAAGTGGCCGACGCGGCCGGCCGGTTCGCCCTGCTCGACCCCAAGGCCGATTACCGGCTGGCGGTGACGGATTTCATGTTCCGGGGCGGGGACGGCTATGTGACCTTCGGCCAGAAAGCCCGGGACGTGGACGGCGACGGCGACCCCATCGCCGACCTGGCCGCCGCCTGGGTGCGGGCCCATACGCCGCTGGACATCAAGCTCGACGGCCGCATCACGGCCTCGGGCGTGCAGTAGGGCGTGTGGGGAGCGCAGGGAGAGGGATGCAGGGATGAAGGGGGATGCCTCCGGCGGCCAGGAGGGGATGATCCCCTCCTGGACCTCCCCGATGGGGGAGGCATGGCAACGCCGAAGGCTGTGTTGCCCGCCGGACGGTGCGTGAGGAATGTGGTTTAGGCGCGCAGCTTCTTGGTGATCTCGGCGATGTGGCGGCCCTGGAAGCGGGCGCCGTCGAGTTCGGTTTCGGTCGGCATGCGCGAGCCGTCGCCGCCGGCGATGGTGGTGGCGCCGTAGGGGCTGCCGCCGGTGATTTCGTCGATGCGCATCTGGCCGGCGTAGGCGTAGGGCAGGCCGATGACGATCATGCCCTGGTGCAACAGGGTGTGGATGAAGGACATGAGCGTGGTTTCCTGGCCGCCGTGCTGGGTGGCCGTGGAGCAGAACACGCCGCCGGGCTTGCCGACCAGGCCGCCGCGCATCCATATCTGGCCGGTGGCGTCCAGGAACTGGCGCATCTGGCCGCACATGTTGCCGAAGCGGGTCGGGGTGCCGAAGATGATGGCGTCGGCGTGTTCGAGTTCCTCCAGGGTGCACACGGGCACGGTGGACAGGGTTTTCTGGGCGTCGGTGGCGCCCATTTTCTCGATGATCTCGGGGGAAAGGGTTTCGGGGACGCGGCGCAGGGTCGCCGTCACGCCCGGTACCTGGTGCACGCCCTCGGCCACGGCCTGGGCCATGGCGGCCACGTGACCGTAGAGCGAATAGTAGACGATCAGCACGTTCATAAGCCATGTGCTCCGTTTGCGGGTTGACGATGGCCTATTGTCTACGCGTCCCGTGGGCAAAGGGCAAGGGCGGGAGCCTTGTCCGCCGGGCGGGGACGGCCCGAACAGGGGGAAACCGGATCATGGAAGGAATGGACGACCGCATGCGATCCTTTGGGCGACACGGCGGGCCGGCAGCCAGACCGGCGCGGGGCGTGCCATGCTCACGGCCCTGACCTGCCTGGCCGCCGTGGCCGAGGCCCACGGCCTGGGCTGCGACCGGCGCTCCCTGGCCGACCGTTTCGGCCTGGGTGAGGCCGAGCCCGACACCGACACCTTGCTGGCCATGGCCGCCGCCGTGGGCCTCGACGCCACGGCCACGGTCATGGACGTGCGCGAAATGGCCAGGGACGGCCGTTTTCCGCTCATTGCCCGGCTGGCCAACGGCAATTCCGTGGTGGTTGTGGGCGTGCGCGAGGACGCGGACGCGTTCCGCGTGCGCGTGGCCGATCCGCTGGCCGCCACGCCCGGTTCCTTCGAGGTGGACGAGGAGGGCTTTTCCCGCAGCCACGCCGGGGAAGTCATCCTGGCCGTCCCGCGCCTGGCTCGCTTTGGGCTGCGCGCCCTGGCCATGGTCGGCCGGCACCACGGCCTGCCCCTGTCCCACGAGGGCCTGGCCCACGCCCACGGCTTCGATGCCGCCGAACCGACACCCGACGAGCTGGTCGCCGTGGCCCTCAAGGAAGGCCTCAAGGCCGAGGCGCGCCTGCTTTCCCCGGACGATCTGGCCGCACTCGGCGGGGCCTATCCGGTCCTGGCGGTCCTTGCCGACGACCGGGTGGTCATCCTGGCCGGCTGCCGCCGCGACGCGGCCGGGCTTGCCGTGGACGTGGTCGATCCCACCCGCCTGCCGCCCGTGCGCGAGACGGTGCCGTTGGCCACCTTCGCCGCCGGCTGGGACGGCCGGGCCATCCTTTTGCGCCGGTCCTACAGGCTGACCGACGAGAACCAGCCCTTCGGCCTGCGCTGGTTCGTTCCGGAGATCCTGCGCCACCGCAAGGAATTCACCGACGCGGCCGTGGCCGCGCTCATGCTCTACGTGCTGGCCCTGGCCATGCCCATCTATTTCCAGATCGTCATCGACAAAGTGCTCACCCACAAGGGCCTGTCCACCTTGCAGGTCCTCAGTTGCGGCATGCTCGTGGCCCTGGCCTTCGAGGCCGGGTTCACCTACCTGCGCGGCATCCTGGTGCTCCACGCCGCCTCGCGCATCGACATCCGGGTGGCCGGCCGCACTTTCGCCCGGCTGACCTCCCTGCCGCTGCGCTTTTTCGGCCAGTCTCGGGTGGGCGTACTCATCCAGCACATGCAGCAGGCCGACAAGATTCGGGAATTTCTCAGCGGCAAGCTCTTTTTCACGCTGCTCGATGCCCTGGCCCTGGTGGTCTTCATCCCGGTGCTTTTTTTCTACAGCGTGCCGCTGACCTTGCTCGTGCTGGGCTTAAGCGTCGTGCTCGGCGTCTTTCTGGCCGTGATCGTGCCCGTCCTGCGTGCCCGGCTGCTGACCCTCTACAAGGCCGAGGGCGACCGGCAGTCGTTTCTGGTGGAGACCATCCGGGGCATGGAGACGGTCAAGGCCCTGTCGCTGGAGCCCTCGCGGCGCCGGGGCTTCGAGGACGCGGCCGCCAGGGCCGTTTCCACGCGCTTTACCGTGGGGCGCATCGGCAATGCCGCCACGGCCGCCGTGGGCTTCCTGGAAAAGGTCATGATCCTGTGCATCCCCTGGATCGGCGTGTTCCTCGTCTTCGACGGCAGCCTGAGCGTGGGCGCGCTCATCGCCTTCCAGATGCTGGCCGGGCGTGTCACCCAGCCGCTGGTGCAGATCGTTTCCCTGGTCCAGGAGTACCAGGAGAAGGGGCTGGCCGTGAAAATGCTGGCCGCCATCATGAACGAGCCGCCCGAGCGGGCCGGTTCGGGCGAGGGGGTAAGGCCCAAACTGGCCGGCGAGGTGGTCTTCGACGCCGTGACCTTCCGCTACGGCCCGGACGCGGCCTCGCCGGCGGCGCTTTCCGGCCTGACGGTGCGTTTCGCGGCCGGCAAGATGATCGGCGTGGCCGGGCGCAGCGGCTCGGGTAAGTCGACGCTGGCCCGGCTCATCCAGGGCCTGTACCTGCCCACGGAAGGCGGCATCCGCTTCGACGGCCACGACCTGCGCGAATGCGACGTGGCCCACCTGCGCCGTCAGATCGGCGTGGTGCTCCAGGACAGTTTCCTTTTTTCCGGCACGGTGCGGGAAAACATCGCCATGGCCCGGCCGGGCGCGGCCATGGACGAGGTGGTCTGGGCGGCGCGGCTTTCCGGGGCCGAGGAGTTCATCCGGCGGCTGCCGCGCGGCTACGACACGGCGCTCGAGGAAAACGGCGCCAACCTGTCCGGCGGCCAGCGCCAGCGCCTGGCCATTGCCCGGGCGCTGTTGACCAACCCGCGCATCCTGATCCTCGACGAGGCCACTTCGGCCCTCGACGCCGAATCCGAGGCCATCGTCCAGGACAACATGGCCCGCATCGGCCAGGAGCGCACGACCATCGTCATCAGCCACCGCCTGTCCATGCTGGCTGGCGCCGACGCCATCCTGGTACTCGACGCCGGGCGCCTGGCCGATTATGGAACCCACGGCGAGCTGCTTTCACGCTGCGCCGTGTACCGCGACCTCTGGAACAGCCAGAACCGGCACGTCCTGCGGATGCCGGCCACAACACCGAACAAACTCCCCTGACCCCCCGTTAAAAAGTTTCGGGGAAGGAGGGGCGCGGGGAGGGAACTCTTCCCATTGCTGCGGGCCGCGTGGCCCGAGGGTTCCCTCCCCGCATTCCCGGAGTCTTCACCATGTCCATAGCGATCATCGGCGGCGGATTGGCCGGGTGCGAGTGCGCCCTGGCCTTGGCCCGGGCGGGCGTTGCGTCCACTCTTTTCGAGTGCAAGCCGGCGGTCTATTCCCCGGCCCATGTGAGCCCGAACCTGGCCGAGCTGGTGTGTTCCAATTCGCTGCGCTCCGACGAGCCGGTCACGGCCGTGGGGCTTTTAAAGGTCGAGATGGCCGAGCTTGGCAGCGCGGTCATCGCCGTCGCCCGGGAGACGGCCGTGCCGGCGGGCAAGGCGCTGGCCGTTGACCGCGAGCTTTTTTCCGCGGCCATGACGGCGCGCGTCGAGGCCGAGCCGCTGGTGACGCTCGTTCGCCGCGAGGTCATGAGCCTGTCCGATCCGGCCTTGGACGGCTTCGAGGCGGTGGTGGTGGCGGCCGGGCCGCTGGCCTCCGAACGGCTGGCGGCGAGCCTGGGCGAGGCCATCGGCGGCGAGAGCCTCTATTTCTACGACGCCATCGCGCCCATCGTGGCCACGGATTCCGTGGACATGGCGCAGGCTTTCTGGGCCTCGCGCTGGCAGGAGGGGGAGGGCGACTACCTCAACTGCCCGCTGGACGAGGCGCAGTACAAGGCCTTTTTGGCGGCGCTGCTCGGGGCGCGCAAGGTGCCGAGCCGGGAGTTCGAAAAGGAGCTCCATTTCGAGGGCTGCCTGCCCATCGAGGCCATGGCCGAGCGGGGCGAGCGCACCTTGACGTTCGGCCCCATGAAGCCGGTGGGCCTGACCGACCCGAGGACGGGCCGGCGGCCGTATGCGGTGGTGCAGTTGCGGCCGGAAAACGCCGAGCGTTCGACCATGAACCTGGTGGGGTTCCAGACGAAGCTGGCCTACGGCGAGCAGGAGCGGGTGTTTCGGCTGATCCCGGCCCTGCACGCGGCGCAATTCACGCGCCTGGGCAGCATCCACCGCAACACTTTCGTCAATGCGCCGAAGGTGTTGAGCGAGCGTCTGGAGCTTGTGGCCCGGCCTGGCGTCTATCTGGCCGGCCAGATCACGGGCGTGGAGGGCTATGTGGAGTCGGCGGCCTGCGGCCTGTGGCTGGGGGTGCAGTTGGGGGCGCGCCTGGCCAAGGGGATGGAGATTGTCCCGCCGCCGCGCGAGACGGCGCTCGGGGCGCTGCTCAATCATTTGCGCACGCCGGCCAAGAAGTTCCAGCCGAGCAACGTCAATTTCGGCCTGACGCCGCCCCTGGAGGAACGTATGAAGAAGGCGAACCGGAAGATGGCCTATCCGGAGCGGGCGTGGAAGGCGTGGGGGGAGTGGAAGGTCGTTAGTTGCTGTTATACATAGCTTAACAATTCGAAAACTTTTTCTAAATTTGAAATATAAAGAGATGGATTTGTCGAAATTTGTTCGATATCAATTCGACACGCAAAATTGATAAGTAGCGGGTCAGAATCATTGCATAAGGTTTTCCATTTTAATGAGTTTAGCATGGCCAACGCCTGGTCTACTTTGGGCTTGACATTTCTTCCTGCAACTTTCCTGTTTTGATATTCCTGTCTTGTTCTGTTAACTTTTAGCGATATAGTTTTGTCGGCTTCGTTTGGAATTAATGAAATGATCAAGCCGGTCTGCGAGGCAACAAACGGGCAGCATTGATCCGTATTCCATTTATATCTATTTGAAAAATTGCTACGGGCAAGGAGTTCTTCAGCGATCAATTCTGCAGAATTTATTTTGAAGCCATCATTTAAGGCTAATGTTAAGCGTTGCAGTTCGAGAGATATTTGGTTGACATCCCATCTTTGGTATTGCTTATCCTGCGTGGCGTTAAGGATTAGCCTTGCAAATCGATTGCCTATTGAAGTCCACTCATCTGTTGGTTTCGCTTTGCTTGCGGATATAAGTGTTTCTTCCCAGTCTTTGTGCTTGTGTTGGTCTGGAATGGGGTTAATCCCGGAAATCATATAATAGAATGTCATTCCAAGTCCAAAAGAATCAACGGCGGCATGGCGTGTTGAAACTCCTTTGATTGACTGGATTTGCTCTGGTGCAAGGAAGCCAAGTGATGAGGACCCATGAATTACAGAAAGTTCTGTTGAGCCTTTGTGCCAGGAAAGATCAAAATCTAAGACAACAACATCAAGATGGTCAGGGTCTGTGTAGTAGTCGCGCAGCATGATGTTTGTCGGGCGAATATCTCGATGTAAAACACGCTCAGGGAGGGAGTGAGCGCAGTGAATAAGTTCCGTAAGTTTTGCGGCTATCTCAATAATCTCTCCCCATGAAGTAATTTGTTTGCTTTCGATGACTTTTTTGAGGTCTGGGCCGTCGATCCAATCCATGACAACAAAAGCTGGAATTTCTGAGGCATCTTTATATTGCACCATCCCTTGGACATCGTGGCTACTCAGGATTTTCATTGAGCGTATGCCGCGTCGAAAACTGTTTAATAGCTCATGATCTCTTCTTATTTCCTCAAGGAGAATTTTTACAGCAAAAATATTTCCAGATTCGTCCGTTGCCTGATATACTTTGCCAAACGCACCTCGTCCTCGATATTTTGTTAATGTATAGTCAAAAAGTTTGTTCTTCCCTGGCCGGATATCTGTATACCAACTTCTGTAAATTGCTTCATCGTATTTCTCGCAAAAGTCAGCAAATGCTTTGTTTGACGACTCGGTGTTGTTGTTGATTATTAAGTTCGCATGGTAATTCAATATGACGCGTATATCATTTGCGTCGTAATTAACAACCTCGTTTGGGCAGGGGAGGAGGGGGGCGGACTTGCTGCTTTTCGTATGATAAACGACGGCGCTTAAGTTGTTGTCGTCGATGGGTATATATTTGTAAACTAAGTCTAAAAAATCACTTAGTTCTTCATGGTTTTCTGAAGAAGAATATCTGATGGTTCTTATTCCTGCGTTCTCTGCCCAAAGGTCTGTCTTTTGGTCTTGTCTATCTGTAATCCAGTAATGAGTTCCAGGGATGATGTTTTTTTGCATCAATCTTTGGAGGTGCCCTCCTGCGGCGATGTCGTCCGCGCTAATGCCAATGAAAAGTATAATATTGTTGGCTAGGCAAGACCGTACAAATGTGGTATAGCCAACATCTGCTAATAGTTTTGTTAAGTCGTCTTTTGTGAAAACCCAACTGGTGACATCGTCAAATGTTCCATGTAGGTTTGCTATGAATGGTTTTGGGTCTTGTAGTACTTGTAGCATTTCCCCGCATTTTTTTCCTGATAACTCATTTATTGTTGCTCGCTGTGTTTTAAACAGGGCGAACGATCGCGTGGCAAGTTTGTCGATATTTAAATTTATGAAGCCACGTGGTCTAAGTTTCCATAACTGAGTATAGAGTGGTGGAGGTGGAATGCTCTCGGCAAGGGTGAGGGCGCTTTTGATGGTTTCCCTATAAGAGGTTTGTCCGATTAGGTCTTTTAGACGTTGAAATACTACCCAATTATTCTCTTCTTTTTTGATATTTTCGATCTTATTCCTGCATGTTGTAGCGTCATCAGTGCAAAAGGATTCAGCTTTTCGTAAGGCGCAATTTATTAAATTTTCTCTTAGCGAGTTCCAGGTTGGCAAACCGCCCGATGCACTTATTCCTGAGCCTGCCCATATTACTAAACTGCCTGTCCTCTCTTTCACTACGTCTCTGAACGCGATGTAGGAATCCTGGTTTGTATTAAACATATTGGGCAGTCCTTATTGTTAGCTGCTCTATTTTATTTTGCAATTTGATATAAGTCAATAGCTATTCATGTTTCGACCTGCTCCAAAATCAACTCCACCCCATACCGCTCCCGCGCAGCCTGCTTCATAACCTCCACGACAGCCAGGATATCCTGGCCCGTCGCGCCGCCGGCGTTGACGATGATGCCGCCGTGGCGGGGGGAGATTTGGGCGCCGCCGATGCGGAAACCTTTGAGGCCCGCTTCCTCCATGATGACGCCGACCGGCGGCGCGCCCTCGGGGCGGCGAAACACACTGCCGGCGCTGGGCTTGTCATAGGGCAGCCTGGAACGGCGCAGTTTGCCGATGCGGCCCATCTCGGCCAAAATTGCCGCCCGGTCGCCAGGCGCAAGGCGCAGGCGCACCGACACGATCACCACGTCCGTGCCCTGGAAGGCCGTGGTGCGGTAGGTCGGGCGGCAGTCGTCGCGCGACAGCGTGCCCAGCCTGTCCGCCGCCGGCTCGTAGACCGCAACCGACACGACGCCGTCGTAAAACGACGCCCCGTAGGCGCCGGCATTCATGAAGGCCGCGCCGCCGACACTGCCCGGGATGTCCCACAGGCGTTCCAGGCCCGAAAGCCCGGCCCTGGCCGCCGCGCGGCAGACATCGCGCAGCCGCGCCCCGGCCCCGGCCCGCACTTCGCGGCCGTCCACGACGATGCCCGGCTCCAGGCGGCGCGTGCACACGAAGCGATGGCGCGCGTCATAGTACTTGCCGGCCAGGATCACGTTGCAGCCGTGTCCGAGCATGTGCACGGCCTGCCCGGCCGCCGGCCGCATGGCCTCGCGCAGTTCCTCGACGGTTGCCGGAAACAGGCAGCAGGCCGCATAGGCCTCCACCCGGTAGGAATTGAGCTCCGTCAAACTGATCCAGCCGTCATGCATCCGTCTTTCCTCTCCACCAAACCGACCGTGGGGCCGTTTCCCGGGCGGCGTCCGCGTCGCCCGGAAAACGGCCCCACCAGCGAGGGGGTCCGGGGGGCATCATGCCCCCCGGCCGCCGGAGGCATCTTTCTCTTCCTCCCTCCACCCTACACCACGAACCCCAGCGCCTTGGCCAGCTCGGCCGTGGGGCCGGCGAAGGGGCGGCGCTCCCACAGGGCGTTCTGGGCCGGCCACCAGTCGGGGTGCAGGTCCAGGTCGGCGGCGCGTTGGATCAGCCGGGCCAGCTTGCGGCAATCCGGGTCCGGTTCGGCCAGGCGCCGGGCCGTCTCGTCGGAAAGCCGCGCCTCGAGCGCCGCCTTGACCGGCGAATTGCGCCCGGCTTCGAGCAGGAAAAGCCGCAGCAGGGCGGCGTTTTTCTCGGGAAGCGGCAAATCGAACACGTCGTGCCAGACCAGCCCCGGCCACAGCGGCAGCCACAGCGTGGCCAGGTTGAGGGTGTGCTGGGCCTCCTGCAATTCGGTCACGAGGCGGCGGGCCGTGGCCGCCCTGGAAAGCGTGGCGGCAAACCAGGTTTCCTCGTTGTGCCGGGCAAACGCGTCGGCCAGGGACTGGCGCTTGTTGACGGGCAGGCGCACGTCGCGCAGGCAAAAGCCTTCCTCAAGACCGCCGGGGGCGACCAGGCTCAGGCAGCCGTCATAGGGATCGGCCGTGACGGCCGGCCGGTAGCGCACGGCGTAGGCCTCGACGGCGGTCTCCAGGGCGTAGCGGATGCTGGCCGTGCCCGGCCGGGCGCCGTCCTCGGGATCGTCCAGGCGAACGGCCACGGTCACGCCCGGCCAGACGGCCTCGGCCGACTCCCCGGACGGCGGCAGCCGGCCCTCCAGGGTCAGGTGCAGCATCGCCTGGGAAACGAGCGACTTGGGCGTCTCGCGGCGCGGGCGCACCAGGTTGTCCCAGATGTCGCGGCCGGTGCCCATCTCGGGATCGTTGGAGCGGGCCTCGGCCAGGATGGCCGTCATTTCCGGCTCGGGATCGGCCATGCCCGTGCCTCGGGCCAGCTCCATGGCCCGGCAGACGAAGGTCAGGGAGTTTACCGGCTCCAGCCGCGAAATCTCGTCGAAAAACCAGGCGCAACTGGCAAACGACGACAGCCCCCAGGCCTGCATGGATAGCAGTTTCCAGGCGACGCCCCGGCCGGCGGCCGGCAGTTTCGCCGCGAAATGGGCGGCCTCGAAGGCCTCGGCCGTCATGCTCCCGGCCAGGACCCGGCCATAGGCGACAAGCGCCTTTCTGGCGTCGGCGAAAAGGGGACCGCCCACGGCGAAGAAATGGGCGTCCAGGAGGGTCTTGAGGAGGTTCAGGGCCTTGCGCAAGGGCGCGCGCCATTGCTGGTTGTAGCCCGGGTGCCCGCCCGTGGTGCAGCCGCAGTCCGAGCGCCAGCGCTCCACGCCGTGGGCGCAGCTCCAGGCCGAGGCTTCGCGGATGCGCACGAACCGGCGCGGCGGATCGGCGGCCAAAAACGCGGCATAGTTGGTCAGGGTGATGCCGTCGCGGCCGCTGCGGGCCTGGTCCAGGACGTAGGCCAGGGCCATCTCGCCGAAGGTGAAATGGTGGCCGTAGGTTTCGCCGTCCGTGGCCAGGGACAGCAGGCCCTGGCCGGTCGCGCCGGACAGGCGGCGGAAAAACTGCTCGCCGTCGGCCAGCAGGCGCTCGAAGGCCACGGCCTGGGACAGGGGGCCGTGGTAGAAGAAAACGGCCATGGGCCGGCCGGACGGCAGCAGCACCGTGTAGGGCCGGCGGATGTCGAGGCTTCCCGCGTCCACGCCGCGCCAGGCCTTGCCGTCGTCGCTGACCGCCTCGGCCTGGGACGGGGCCAGGATGGTGAAGGCGATGCCGGCGGCAGCGAGCACTTCCAGGGTCGGCGTGTCCACGGCCGTCTCGGCCAGCCACATGCCTTCCGGCGCCCGGCCGAAGCGGGCCGTGAAATCGGCCACGGCCCAGGCCACTTCCAGCTCCTTGTCCAGGTCCGAGGCCAGGGGCAGGATGACGTGGTGATAGACTTGGGCCAGGGCGTTGCCGTGGCCCAGGCGGGCCAGGCTCTTGCGGTCGGCCTCCAGGATGCGGGCGTAGGTCTCCGGGGCCGAGCGGGCCATCCAGGAGAGCAGGGTCGGCCCGACGTTGAAGCTCATCCATTCGTAGCAGGAAAGCAGCTCCAGGATGTGGCCGGCGCCGTCGAGGCGCCTGGCCCGGGCCATGGGCGCGTAGGACTCGCGGCAGATGCGTTCGTTCCAGTGGCGGCTCGGGGCGGCGCTGCCTTCGGGCAGGATGTGGCCGAGCCAGGGGTCTTCGCGGGGGGGCTGGTAGAAATGGCCGTGGATGCACAAGGCGCGGTCCATGTCCGGGCTACTCCTCTCCGTTTGGGCGTTCGATGCGGTTTGTTGCGCTATCCGGGTCGGCGAAGATCTTTTCGTCCAACCGCAAAAGCGCCTTTTGCGCGATGCGGGCCTCGCGGCGGCGCAGCAGCGACGCGTCCACGTAATGCACTTCCATGGGCCCGACCTTGGGCCGGGTCAGGGCGATGGAAATACCGGGCCAGGTCCACAGGTGGACCGTGCCGCCGTCCTCGCCGGTGCGGTCGCTCGGCGGGCCGTACTTGGCGGCGTAGGCCGAAAGCACCCGTTCGTAGTCCTTTTGCGGGGCATCGCCCGATGGCGTGATGACCAGCGTCACGCCGGTCAGGCGGTCCTCGTCGTAGCCGTAGAGCACGCTGGTCAGGGGAATGTCGCCGAGGCCCAGCCGTTCGTCGGCGCGGCGGTAGTATTTGCGGCCCCGGTGGGTGTAGAGGTACTCGCCGGTGGGCAGCGACCGGGGAGCGGAGCCGAAGGCCGCGCCGCGAAAGGACCGGGGCGGCTCGCCCTTGGAAAAGATGCGCAGCCCGCCCGAAAGCGACGGCGGCGCGCCCGAGCCGGCCTCGGCCTTGGCCACCTCGGCCAGGATGGCGGCGTCGGCGTAGCGCACGGCCACCCCGCCGGCCTCCATGTCGCGGGTGAGCGCGATCTGCGCCTCGGGCCAGCTCCAGACGAGCTCCTCCTCGAGCGTGCCCGGGATGGTCCGGGGCGGGCCGTACTTGGTCTGGTAGGCCCGGCGCAGCGCCTCGAAATCCTCGGCGTTCTCGGCCCGCATGACCACGGTGAAAAACCGGTCGCCAAAAAAGCCGTAGAGGATGTCCGACAGGCGCATCTCCCCGAGTTCCAGGTTGTCGCCCTGGCGGCGGTAATAGACGGCCGCCCCCTCCTGATAGGCCTGGACGAGCCCGGGCACGGACGGGCGCTCGCGGCCGAAGCGCAAGCCCCGGAAGCCGATGGGGCCGCGTTTGCGGATGTCCTCGGCCGACTGCCAGACCTCGCGCTCGTCCCGGGACAGCTCCGGCAGGTAGACGTAGTCCACCACCGTGTCGCCGTCGCGGGCGAAATGGGACAGGCTCACGGTCAGGGTCGGCAGCCGCCAGACGAGGCGGATGATGCCCGGGGCGCCCTCGCGCACCGGATGGCCGTACTTGGCCTCGTAGGCGGCGACGAGCCCGGCCAGGCCCTGGCAGCCGGTCAGGGTCAGGCGCACGAAAAAAAGCGCCCCGCGCGAGAAGCCGTAGCGGATGTCGGTTGGGCAGTCCTCGCCGAGGACCGGTTTTTCGTCCGAGCGGCGGTAGAAATCGGTTTCGCCGAAGCTGGCCGTTCGTTCCAGGCCCGGCACGTCGGCGGGGGCGGCGCCGAAGGGGATGCCGCGAAATTCCGCCGGTTTTTGCGGGGCCGGGCCGGCCAAAAGGCCTGACGGCAGGACAAGCAGGGCGCCAAGCGCCATGGCCGCCAATCGTCGTGCCCCGGTCATGGCCCGCCCGCCTACCTGGCCAGCCGTTTGCCGATGCGCCGGGCCATTTCCCGCAGGCTCTCGGCCAGCCGTCCCACTTCGTCGCGGCAGGAAACCGCGAGCTTGCCCGTCACGCGCCCATCGGCCAGGTCCCGGGCGAAAAAGGCGCAGCGCCGCACCGGCAGGCCCAGGGCCATGGCCACGCCCACAGCGAAAACCGCGCCCACGGCCAGGATGCCCCAGGCGGCGGCCAGAAGCGTCAGGCGCGAGCCGCGCAGGGCACCGGCCAAAGCGCCGGCGTCGCCGGCGGCCTCGGCCAGGGAGGCGCCGCCGAGCTGGGTGGCGGCGGCAAGCGAAGCCCGTTCCGCTTCGAGGATCTGCCGGCCGGTGGCCCGCAGCGCCTCCCAGTCGGTCAGCAGGCTGGTTACGGCCTGGCGGTAGTCGGCCAGGGCGGCGAAGGCGGGGCTCAAGCGCCTGGCGTCGTCGTCGGAGCCGGCCCGGGCGTCGCGCAGGGCGGCCTCGGCCGCGTCGAAGCGGGCCGTGGCCTCGGCGAGCTTGCCGGGGTCGCGGCCGGCCCGGGCGGTTTCGGCGGCCTGGGCCACGTCGCGGCCGGCGGCCTGGGCGGCCTGGGCGATCTTCAGGCGCTTGGCGTGCTGGCGCAGGGGCTCGGGCTGGGGGTATTTGGCGGCCAGTTCCTTGTCCCACTGGGCAGTCTTCTGGTCGATGTAGGCGGCCACGGCCCCGGTATAGGTTTCGGCGGCCCGGCTCAGGGCCTGGCGGTCGGCTTCCAGGCGTTCGTTGCCGACCACCGAGGCCTCGGCGGCCTTCTTGTAGGCGTCGAGGAAGTAGCCGATCTTTTCGGCCTCGGCGGCCAGGGATTCCATGCCCGGCCGCGAGGCGGCCTCGCGGGCGTCGTGCAGGGCGTCGGCGGCCTTGGCCAGGTCTTTCTTGGCCCGCTCCAGGGCGTCGCGGTCGGCGGTCAGGGCGTAGCCCCGGATGGCCTGGGCGGCCAGCAGGAGCTGGCGTTCCACGGCCACGGCCAGGTCGGCCCGGGGCAGCCTGGCGGTTTCCAGGGCCCTGGAACGGTCGGCCAGGGCGTCGAGGCGCGAGACGGCGAAAAGCCCCAGCAGCAGCGCGGCCAGGGCCGGAAGCAAGACGGCCACGGCGATCTTGGCGGAAAAAAGCGGAAACCTCATGCCGGTGCGTCCTTTGGTTGAGGATGCGGCACGGGGGCGACGGGAAACGGCCTGCCGGGCTCCCGAGCGTCAGGGACACTCCATACCGGGTATTGCCGCGAAATCAAAGGGTCTGTCCAGGGGGTTTCCCGGCGGCGGCTCCCTGGGCGGCGCGCGGCCCGGGGCCAGGCGGCCCTTGGGGATGGTGCTCCGTCGGGGGCGGACAGCCCGCCGGGGGGGCGGGGCGCAGGAGCCGGCCGGGCGGCCGGCCGGCTCCGCCGGGCAGCATCAGCCGAAACGGCCGGTGATGTAGTCCTCGGTCTGCTTCTGGGCCGGCCGGGTGAAGATGGTCTCGGTGGCGTCGACCTCGATGAGCTTGCCCATGTAGAAAAAGGCGGTGCGGTCCGAGACGCGGGCCGCCTGCTGCATGCTGTGGGTGACGATGATGATGGTGAAATTGCGCTTGAGCTCGTGGATGAGCTCCTCGATCTTCTGGGTGGCGATGGGGTCCAGCGCCGAGGCCGGTTCGTCCATGAGCAGGACCTCGGGCTCGATGGCCAGGGCCCGGGCGATGCACAGCCGCTGCTGCTGGCCGCCGGACAGGCCCAGGGCCGAGTCGTGGATGCGGTCTTTGACCTCGTCGAACAGGGCCGAGGCCTTGAGGCTTTTTTCCACCTGCTGGGAGATGTAGGTGTTGTCGCGCACGCCGCCCACGCGCAGGCCGTAGGCCACGTTCTCGAAGATGGTCTTGGGGAAGGGGTTGGGCTTTTGGAAGACCATGCCCACCCGGCGGCGCAGTTCGACCACGTCCAGGCCCGCGGCGTAGATGTGCTCGCCGTCGAGGGTCAGCTCGCCCTCGACGCGGGTGCCGGGGATGAGGTCGTTCATGCGGTTTAAGCACCGCAGGAAGGTCGACTTGCCGCAGCCCGAGGGGCCGATCAGCGCCGTGACCTGCTGCTCGTTGACGGTCAGGTGGATGTCCTGCAGGGCCTTGAACCGGCCGTAGTAGAAGTTCAGGTTGGCGGCGGCCATTTTGACGGTGTCGGGCATGGGGCGTTCCTTTTCGTGCGTCGCCGGTGTCGCGGGATCGTTGTTGCGGGCCTATCCTGCCGAAGCGGTGTGGATGTTTCGTGACGATTGCGTCGATGGTCCGAGACAAGCCGCTGCCTCGTGTCGCGTCCTCGAAGAGGATATTTGCTCGTTCAAATACAACATGCAGGAATAATTATTTTTTCTTAAAAAATACGATCGTATTTTTTAAGGGGCGCAACTAGGCCTCGGATTGCGGCCGGCGGGTGAGGTTCAAGGTGAAGTGGAAGGCCGCCCCGGTCATCTCGCCCCGGGCCCGGTCGACCCAGACGCGGCCGCCGTGGCGCTCCACGATATGCTTGACGATGGCCAGCCCCAGCCCCGTGCTGCCGGGCGTTTTGGAGCGGTGGCGCTCCACCCGGTAGAAGCGTTCGAACACGCGCTGGCGCTCCTCGGGCGGGATGCCCGGCCCCTGGTCGAGCACGCCGAAGGTGACGGTTTCGCCGCCGGCATCCGGGCTGGCCGTCAGGACGATGCGCGTGCCCTCGGGGGCGAAGCGGGTGGCGTTTTCCAGCAGGTTGCGCCAGACCTGGGTGAGCTGGCCGGTGTCGCAGCGCACGGCCAGTTCCTCCCCGGGCAGGCGGTTGTCGAAGGCCAGGCCCTTGGCCTCGGCCAGGGGCTCGCATTCGCGCATGGCCTCGGCCAGGGCGGCGGCGGCATTGGCCGTGGGCGCGGCCCCGGCCTGGCCCTTGGCCCCGCCGGCCCCCTCGGGCTGTTCCTCCAGGCGGGCCAGGGTGAGGATGTCGTCCACCATCTTGGACATGTGATTGGCGTTTTTGAGGATCACGTCGAGAAAACGGCGCTTTTCCGGGGCGAGCTCCGGGGCGGCGGACAGCAGCGTCTCGGCGTAGCCCTTAATGGAGGTCAGGGGCGTGCGCATCTCGTGGGTGACGTTGGCGGCGAAATCGCGCCGTACCCGGGAGAGCCGGCGCATTTCGGACACGTCGTGGAACACCAGCACCGCGCCGTGGTCGGCCCGGGTGTCGGCCGGCCCCTGGGCCAGGCGCACCAGGGAGACCTCGTAGAAGCGGCCCGGGGTGAGTTCCACCTCCAGGGCGGCGGCGGGCGGGGATTCGCCGGTGCGGTCGCCAAGCAGCCGGTCGCAGGCCAGTTGCAGTTCCGGGCTCGGGGCCGCCTCGATGGGCCGGCGGCCGAGCACCTCGCCCGTGACCGGAACGATGCGCCGCAGGGCCGGGTTGGCCACCCGGATGCGGCCGGCGGCGTCGAGGACCATCACCCCTTCGCGCATGCCGTCGAGAATGGCTTCGAGCTGGGTCTTCTGGTCGGTGATGGTGGCGATGTGGGATTCGATGCGCCGGGCCATGTGGTTGACGGCCTCGGCCAGGGCGGTGAACTCGGCGCCCGGGGAAAGGTGGAGCCGGCGGCGGAAGTCGCCGTCGCCGATGGCCCGGGCCACGGCGATGACCTCGGCCAGGGAGCGGGCCAGGCGCCGGCCGATGATGAAAAAGATCAGGCCGGCCAGGGCCAGGCCGACGGCGAGGGGCAGCAGGCGGTCGACCCGTTGGGGGCCGGCGGGGAGCAGTTCGGCCACGGCCAAGCTGGCGGCCGTCACGGCCAGGCCCACGCCCGCGGCCCGCAGCCCCAGGCTGGCGACAGCGGTCACGTCCTATTCCTTGAACCGGTAGCCCACGCCCCGGACGGTTTCGATCATGCGGGCGCAGTGGCCGAGTTTTTGCCGCAGCCGGCGGATATGGGTGTCCACGGTGCGGGCATAGCCCTCGAATTCGTAGCCCCAGACGGAATTGAGCAGCCGGTCGCGGGTCAGCACCCGGCCGGTGCTCTGGAACAGCTCGGCCAAAAGCCGAAATTCCGTGGCCGTCAGCGCCACTTCCTGGCCGTCCAGGGAGACGCGGTGGGCGCCGAGGTCCACGGACAGGCCGTCGCGGGACAGCACCTGGCGTTTTTCCTGTTCCGGGGCGTGGCGTTTGAGCACCGCGCGCAGGCGCAGGATGAGCTCGCGCGGGGAGAAGGGCTTGACCACGTAATCGTCGGCCCCGAGCTCCAGGCCGACGATGCGGTCGACCTCCTCGCCCCGGGCTGTCAGCATGATGACCGGCACGGCGGCGGTTTTGGGGTCGCGCTTGAGTTCCTTGCAGACCTCGAACCCGTCGAGCCCGGGCAGCATCAGGTCCAGGATGATGCCGGCCGGCGTGGCCCGGCGGGCCTTGGCCAGGGCGTCGTAACCGTCTTTTGCCGTTTCGGTGGCGAAACCGGCGCTTTGCAGATTGAAGGCGAGCAGTTCGACGATATCGTCGTCGTCCTCCACTATCAGGATGGAATCCTTGGACATGCGACCACCTCGAAAGTTTCGGCCACCGAAAGAACATGGCGGCTTGACGCAGAAGTGAATGGCCCGTGACGATTGTGTGACACTGTTCGTTCGCCGGGGCAAGGGCGCCGCTGCCGGCGTTGCGGTCGCGCCACCGGTTTGACGCGGCCTGGGAAAGGGCCTAGGAAAAAGCTAACCGGGAAAAAGCCTGGAGGACGCGGGAGGATCGGCAAAGGATGGCGAAATGGTTACGCGTGGCCGCGATCCTGGCCCTGGTGTTTGGCGGGGCCGTGGCGCGGCCCTGCCCGGCCGCCGAACCCGGGGTGATCCGCCTGGGCATGACCGCCGGCTTCACCGGCCCCACCCGGGCCATGGCCGTGGAACTCTACCGCGGGGCCATGGCCATGATCGATCGCCTCAACCGCGAGGGCGGCATAAGCGGGCACAAGCTCGAACTGCTGGCCGCCGACGACGGCTACGAGCCCGATCCGGCCATCGACAACAGCGTGCGCTTTCTGGACGGCGACCATGTGCTGGCCCTGTTTTCCGCCCTGGGCACGCCCACGGTCAGCCGGATGCTGCCGGTGCTGCGCCTGCACGCCGCCAGGGAGGCGCGCCTGTTCTTCCCGGTCACGGGGCTGGCGGCCTCGCGCCTGCCCCCCTATGTCGACTATGTCTACAACCTGCGGGCCTCCTACCGCCAGGAGATCGAAGCCCTGGTCACGGCCTTTTTCCAGCGCGGCCTGACGCGCCTGGCCATCTGCCACCAGGCCGACGCCTTCGGCCGCAGCGGCTGGGACGGGGCCGGGCGCGCCCTGGCCCGGCGGGGGCGGGCACTGTGCGGCGAGGCCACGTTTTCCCGGCTGGCCACGGCCAACGAGGACATGACCGCCCAGGCCCGCATCCTGGCCGGCTGCCGCCCCGACGCCGTGCTGCTGGTCGGGCCGGCTCCGGCCTGCGCGGCGCTCGTGCGCGACATCCGCCGGGAGGGGCTGACCATGCCCCTCGGCCTGGTGTCCTTTTCCGGCGGCGAGATCGTGCTGCGCGAGCTGGCCGAGCAGGGGCGCCGCACCGGAATCAACCTCGAGGACGGGCTGGTTTTTTCCCAGGTCATCCCGTCCTGGCGCGACGACGGCCTGCCCGCCGCCCGCGACTACCGCCGCGACCTGGAGGCCCTGGGCCAGCGCCTGCCGCCCCCCGGCGGCTGGATCGGCAACCATGCCCGGGGCAGCGCCGTGGGTTTCGAAGGCTACTGCAACGCCCGCCTGCTCGCCGCGGTGCTGCGGGCCATGCCCGATCCCCTGGACCGGCGGGAACTCGACGCGGCCGCCACGTCCCTGACCGGCGTGGATATCGGCCTGGGCCTGCCGCTGCGCCTGGACGACCCCGACCATCAGGCCCTTCACCGCGTCTATTTGTCCACGGCCGCCGGCGGCGAGCTCGTCGCCCTGGAAACCGTGTCCGCGGACAGCGGGGACTGACCGGCCATGTCCCGGATTTTCCGCAAGACCCTGGTGGCCGTGGTGGTGGTCTTCGGCGTGGCGGCCAATGCCACGGCCCTGCTGTCGGCCTGGCTCTTCCACCAGCACCTGACCGGCGAATACGTCACCACGGGCCGGGCCATCGCCATGGCCATCGCCGCCGGCAGCCCCGACGCCCTGGCCTCGGGCGACGCCGCCGCGGTCCAGGCCATGATCGACGAGTTCCTGCGTATCGAGGGCGTGGGCTATATTTTCGTGACGAACCGGCGGGGCGAGGTCGTGGCCCACACCTTCGTGCCGGCCATGCCAGCCTCCCTGGGCGTTTCCCCGCCGACCGGCCCGGCCCGGGGCGGGGTGGCCCACATGGAGCTGCCGGGCCTTGGCGACTATGTCCAGGTGACGGCCCCGATCCTGGCCGGCCAGGCCGGCAGCGTGTCCGTGGGCATGGACAAGGCCGGTATCTGGGTCGCCATGCGCGGCGCGGTCATGAGCCAGGAAGCCCTCATGCTGGCCGTGCTGGCCGTGGCCGTGGTGGTCTTTTACGCCTTGATCAGCGGCATCTCCCGGCCGCTGGTGGAACTGGCCGGCTATGCCGTCAAGATCCGCGACCACGACTTTTCGGCCAAGCCCCCCAGGACCGGGGACGACGAAGTGGGCGTGCTGGCCCGGGCCATGGAGACCATGGCCGCCCAGCTGTCGCTGCTGGTGTCGGACCTGACCAGGGCCGTGGCCGACACCACCCGGGAACTGCAAAGCTCCCTGGCCCACACCCGGGCCATCATCGACAACCTGGCCGACGGCCTGCTGGTCCTTGACGCCGACGGCCTGGTCACCCTGCACAACCCGGCCCTTCTGGCCATGTTCGACCGCGCCCCCGAAGGGCTGGTCGGCCATGCGGCCACGGCGAGCTTCCCGGCCGTGCTGACGGACCTGGCCACGACCGCCCGCCGGGAGGGGCAGGCGGCCGCCGAAGTGCGGCTGGCCGGCGGCGGCACGGGCAAGGCCGTGGCCACGGCCGTGCGCCTGGCCGGGGAGGACCGCGAGGTGGCCATCCTCCTCGTGCGCGACATCACGGCCGAAAAGGAGGTGGACCGGATGAAGACCGAGTTCATCTCCACGGTGTCCCACGAACTGCGCACGCCCCTGACCTCGGTCCTGGGGTTTGCCAAGATCATCCGCCGCAAGTTCGCCGACGGCGTGGCCCCGGCCCTGGCCGAGGCCGAGCCCCGGACCTGGCGCGCCGCCCAGCAGATCCGCGACAACCTCGACATCATCGTGGCCGAGGGGCAGCGCCTGACCGAACTGGTGGACGATGTCCTGGACATCGCCAAAATGGAGTCCGGGCGCTACGAGTGGGAGATGGCCGCCCTGTCCCTGGCCGAGGCGGCCGAGCATGCCGTCAAGGCGGCCCTGCCCCTGGCCACCCGCAAGGGGCTTACGCTTTCCTGCGCCATGCCGCCCAGCCTGCCCAAGGTCCTGGGCGACCGGGACCGGCTGGTCCAGGTTTTCGTCAACCTCATCGGCAATGCCGTGAAATTCACCGAGGCCGGGTCGATCGCGGTCGCGGCCGAGGCCGTGGGGCCGGAGATCCTGGTCAGCGTGCGCGACAGCGGCTGCGGCATCGCCGCGGACGATCTGGAGCGCGTGTTCGAGAAATTCAAGCAGGCCGGCGACACCT
The DNA here is from genome assembly GCF_049995385.1 of Solidesulfovibrio sp. DCME. Classification (NCBI taxonomy): domain Bacteria; kingdom Pseudomonadati; phylum Thermodesulfobacteriota; class Desulfovibrionia; order Desulfovibrionales; family Desulfovibrionaceae; genus Solidesulfovibrio; species Solidesulfovibrio sp. DCME. The sequence goes on along the minus strand of NZ_CP188261.1, from coordinate 5,101,303 downwards.
TGACCGAAAAACCCAAGGGCACGGGCCTGGGGCTGCCCATCTGCCGCCAGATTATCGAGCGACACGGCGGGCGCATCTGGGCCGAGAGCGAGCCCGGCCGGGGCAGTGCCTTCCTGTTCACGCTGCCCGTGCTGGTTGGCGACGCGCGTGTGGCCGCCTGTCCCCTGCCGGCGGCGCCGATGCGGGCCGGGCAGGCGGGAAACGGGATCCGGCGGGTGCTCGTGGTCGACGACGACGCCAGCGTGCGCCGCTATCTGGTGACGTTGCTCGGGGAGGCCGGCTATGTCACGGCCGAGGCGGGCAATGGCTTGGAGGCCCTGGCCTTGGCCGTTTCCTGGCAGCCGGACTGCATCACCATGGATCTGCGCATGCCCGGCATGGACGGCAAGGAGGCCATACGGCGGTTGCGGTTGGACGCGGCCACCCGAGGCATCCCCATCGTGGTGGTGTCGGTGGCTTCGCGCCGGGAAGGCGAGGCCAGCGGCGCCGACGCCGCCGTGGCCAAGCCCGTGGACCAGGAGGCCTTCCTGGCCACGGTGCGCGGGCTGCTCGAGGGCCACGACGCCGTGGCGCCCAGGCCCTGCCTGATCTATGCCCGCAACGGGGCGCGCCAGCTGGCCCGGCGCTATTTCCTCTGCCCGGGGGAGGCGACGGCCCTGAGCGAGGAGGCCGATCTGTGGCGGGCCGTGGAAGGCGGCTTTCAGGGCACGGTCTTCGTGCCGGCCGCCCTTGGCCACGACCTCGACCTCGACCGGCTGTGCGCCTATCCGGGCCTGCACGTCATCATCATTCCGGACTGACGCCGCCGCCCGACCATCGGCCGACGCCAAAAGGAGACGCGGCCCCGGAGACGAGGTCGTCTCCGGGGCCGCGTGCATGTTGGGTTCGCGTACGGGCGCCCGGCGCGGGCGCTGCGGTGGTTGCGGTCGGCGGCGGTTGCCCCAGGCGTGACCGCCGTTTCCGGGGTGCCGGCCGTTGCCCGCCGTGGGCGTCCGCCCTCGCCGGTTACAGGAGTTCCTTGGCCAGGGCGGCGATTTCCTCGCGGATGACCGTGGCCGCGACCTTGGGCACGGTTTTTTCCAGGGAGGCGGACAACTCCTGGCGCAGGCTGGCCAGGGCCGTGTCCAGCTCCTGCCGGTCGGGTTTGGCGGCCAGGGCCGCGAGGGCCTCGGCGTCGGGCAATTCGGCCGCCAGGGCGGCGCGGATCCGGTCGGCCAGGGCGTCGGGGTCGAGGCGGTCCGATTCCAGGGCCTCGATGCGACCGGAAAGCACCTCGCCCAGGGCCTGGGTTTCCTCCCGGGCGGCGGTGCGCGCCTCCTCGGCCAGGCCGGTCAGGCGCTCGGCGAGGGTGGCGGCCATGTCCTCGGCCTGGGCCTGGCGCAGTTCGCCGCGCAGTTCGGCCAGGCGTTCGTCGAGGCTGGCCGCGATATCCCCGGCCAGGGTCTCGCGCAGTTCGCGGCGCAATTCGCCCAGACGCTCGTCGAGGCTGCCGGCGATGTCCCGGGAAAGCGTCTCGCGCAGGGTTTCCAGGCCGTCGCTGAGGCTCGTCTGGGTGGCGAACTCGCCGGGCTGGGGCAGGTCGCGGCGCAGTTCGGCCAGTCGCGTCTCCACGGTGCTGGCGAAATCCTTGAAAGCGGCCTCGCGCTCGGTGCCCTGGGCTTCCAGGCGGGACAGGGCCTGGCCGAGGGCGACCAATTCGTCGACTGGAGCGGGCGCAGCGGCGTTGGCCAGGCCTTCGGCCAGGGCCTCGAAGCGCTTGTCCAGGGTCTGGGCCAGGTCGGCCAGCAGGCGGGTGCGGTCCCGCACGGCGCGGGTGTCGAGTTCGGCCATGATCTCGGCCCGAAGGCCGGCGACGTCCGGCGCGGGCGGCAGCCCGGACAGGACGGCCTCCAGCCGCTCGGACAAGGCGTCCTCCAGCCGGGCCGAAAGGGCGGCGGCCAGGCTGTCGCCGTCCGTGGCCGTCTGGGATTCGAGCCGGTCGAGCAGGGTGGCCGTGGTCGTTTCCAGGGCTTCCAGGCGGGCGCCCAGGGCGTCCAGGCGGGCCTTGGCCGTGGGCTCCTCGATTTCGGGCGCCGGCGGCGGGCCTTTGGCCGCGTCGATGAGGTTGTCCAGGGCGCCGAGGTCGATGGCTCCCACGTGCACGGCCGGTTCGGGCGCCGTCGGGGCGGCCGTGGCGGCCATGGTCACGGCGGCCAGGGTCGCGGCCCCGACGGCGGCCGCGGCCACGACCGGCCCGGCCGGGGCGTCGAGGGAGCCGGCGGCGTCGAGGGCGTCGGCTGCCACGGGCGGCTGCGCCGGGGGCGTCAGGGCGTCGATGGCGGAAAGTTCCGTGATGTCCGGGGCCTCGTCGGGGAGCTCGAGCATGTCGGCCAGGGCTTTGTCGGCCTTGGCCATGTCCGGTTCCAGGGCGCCCAGATCCATGTCCGTCAGATCCATGGCCTCGTTTTCCGGCTCGGCCGGCACGGCCGGGGCCGGCTCGGGGCTGGCGGCGAAAAGGTCGGCCAGGGCGTCGTCCTCGGAAACCGGCGGGGCGGGTTTGGGCGCTTCGTCGCGTCCTAGCCCGTCCAGGTCGGGAAAGGCTTCGTCGTCGGCCTCGGCCGTGGGCGTTTCGGGCTCCAGGTCGCCGAGGCCCAGATTGGCCAGGTCCATGTCCATGGCGGCTTCGGGCTTGGCCGCGGCCTCCTCGTCGAGGCCCAGGCCGGCCAAATCCACGATGTCGTCGTCGGCGGCGGTCGGCTCTGCTTTGGCCATGGTCGGGGTGTCGTCGTCGAGGCCCAATCCGGCCAGGTCGATGAGGTCGTCGTCGGCGGGCTGCTGCGACTTGGCCGGGGCCGGGGCGTCGTCGTCGAAACCGAGCCCGGCCAGGTCGATGAGGTCGTCGTCGTCACTGCCGGGGGTGGCGGCGGCGGGCGGCGCGGCGGCTTTGGCTGCCTCCGGCGCGGCGTCGCCGAAAAGGTCCTCGAGCTCCTGCTCGAAGCTCATGTCCACGGGACCGTCATCGCCGGACGTGGCGGCATCCGAGCCCTCTTCGACGAGGTCGGTCAGGTCGATGATGTCGTCGTCGGCGTCGGGAAGGGATTTTTTGTCGGTCGCCATGGGGTACCTCGGCCACGCGTGGCGTAAAAAAGGGGGGAGCGAGGCCGGGGGATAGGCCCGGCCTCGCCGTGCGGCTTAGCTCTTCTTCGGATGGCACTCGGGGCACTTGGTCGGGCCCTTGGCTTCCTTCTTGTGGCAGCCGATGCAGCTCTTCTCGCTCTTCATGTCGTGGTAGGCCTTGTAGAACGACTTTTCGCTGGTCTTGTCCTTGGGGTCGGTGCTGTCATGGCAGCCGGCCGAGGCGCACTTCTGGGTGGCTTCGCCCTTGTGGTGACAGACCTTGCAGTCGATCTTGGCATGCCCCTTGTGGGAGAAGGCCACTTCCGCCTGGGTCGCGGTCATGCCGGCCGGAACCTTGATCGTCAGGTCCGCCGGGGCTTCCACGGCCTGCAGCATGGGCAGGCCCACGAAGCCCACCAACGCCGCGCACGCGAGTACCGTAAACAACGCCTTTCTCATCCCTCACACCTCCTTCCAAGAATAGTTGATCACAGTGGTGTGTACGGCCTGGCCGGAGGGCCTGTCAAGGAGCCCCGTCCGAAAAAACGGAAAGATTGCAGCCCCAAACAGTCGGGAATCATTCCGCAAGCGTGTATTTTGCGGCATAGCCGCGCGGCGTGAGCATGGACCGGCCCACCAGGCGCGTGGAGGCGTTGCCGACCACGACCAGGGTGAGCATGTCGGCAAAGGCCGCCTCGGCCTGGGCCAGGGGCGTCACCCGGAGTTCCTGGCCCGGGCGGAAGGCGTTCTTGACCATGCCGACAGGCGTGTCCGGGTGGCGGTGCCGGCCGGCCAGCTCCAGGGCCTCGGCCAGATGGCCCTCCCGGCGGCGCGACCGGGGATTGTAGAGGACCAGCACGAAATCGGCGGCCAGGGCCGCTTCCAGGCGGCGGCGGATGGCCTCCATGGGGGTGAGCAGGTCGGACAGGCTGACCACGGCGAAATCGTGGGTCAGCGGCGCGCCCAGAAGCGCCGCCGCGGCGCACACGGCCGGAATGCCCGGCACGACCGCGAATTCCGGGCGGGCGGCGGCGTCCATGGCTTCGTAGAGCTCCAGGGCCAGGCCGGCCATGCCGTAGACGCCGGCGTCGCCGCTGGAGACCAGGGCCACCCGCCGGCCCGACGCGGCCGCCGCCAGGGCCGCCCGGCAACGGGCCACCTCGCCGGTCATGCCCGTGGCCGTGACGGCCTTGCCGGCCCGAAGCGCCGGGGGCACGAGGTCCACGTAGGCGGTGTAGCCGACGATTTCCTCGGCTTCGGCCAGGGCGGTGGCGGCCATGGGCGCAAGCAGCGCGGCGTCGCCCGGCCCCAGGCCCACCACGGTCAGGCGGCCAGGCACAGGGCCACTGTGGAAAACCCGGTCCGCGTTTTCGCCACGAGCAGTTTCCCGCCCGCCGAGGCCAGTATCGCCGCCGCTTCGCATACGCTGCCCACTCCCATGTGCTTTTCCACCGTGGCCGAGGGATGGGGCGCCGCCACCGTGGCCAGCGCCTCGGCCGTAAAAAACCGCAGTTGCGCCCCGAGCGCCTGGGCCGCCTCGATGAGCCCCGGTTCGTGGCGCTTGGCCTCGATGCTGGCCACCAGGCCGATGCTCGCCCGGGCTAGGCCGTGCTCCCGGCAGGCGTGGCCGACCAGGCCCAGGATGTCCGCCGCCGGCGCGCCCCGCCGGCAGCCGATGCCGGCGACCAGCACCCGGGGGCGCAGGTACAGCCGGTCCGGGGCAGCCGGGCCAAGGCGCCAGTCCACGACGACCAGGGGCATGTCCGGCTCGGGGGGACGCGGCGCGGCCACCCACTGGAAAAACCGGGCCGCCTCGGGATCGGCCGGGCAAAATTGGCCCAGAGGGTCGAACACGGCCACCGGGCCGCCGCCGGCCAGGGCGGCGTTGACCCGCCGTGTGGCCGCGAAATCGTCCACGGCCAGGCCCAGGTCCCGGGCCAGCAGTTCGATGGCCGGCGCGCCGGCGGCGTCCGTGGCCGTGGTGACCACCGGGACCGCGCCGATGACGGCCGCCAGCTCCCTGGCCAGGTCGTTGGCCCCGCCCAGGTGGCCGGACAGGAGGCTTACGGCGAAACGCCCGGTGTCGTCCAGGCAGACCACGGCCGGATCGCGGGTTTTGTCCCGCAGGTGCGGGGCGATGGCCCGCACGGCGATGCCGCAGGCGCACACGAACACATGGGCCGGCCTGTCGGCGAAGGTCTCGGCCACAAGCGCCGACAGGCCATCGAAGGGCACGGCGGCGCCGCAGGCGGCCAGGCGGGCCGGGGCGAACAGGTCGGCGCCCAGGTGGTCGGCCAGGCGCCGGCCGAGGGCCAGGCCTTTTTCAGTGACGGCATACACGGCGGGTTTGGGCTGCGGCATGGGAGGGCGAGCCTACGCGTTTTTCGCCCGGGCCTAAAGAACCATCTGCCCGGTGCCGATAAGAGCGGCGGACAAGGTAAAAACCGTTTGGAGATGGTCATGCTCGACGCGGTGGAAACGGGAAACTTCGGTGTGGTGGGGCTGTACGCGGCCCAGCCTGTGACCGTGCCCGATCCGCCGCCCGCGCCCCGGGTCGTTGACGCGTCCAATGCCCCGGCCGTGGCTGTCCCTTCCGCCCAGGCGGCGGACGTCGGCAACCCGCCAGTGGCAGCGGCCGAGTCGGACCAGGCAGGCGCGGAAACCGGAGGCCGGCGCTACGCCGACGAAGGCCAGGCCGGGGCGAGACAGGCGGCCGTGGCGGCGAGTTTCGCCGCGGGCACGGCTGCCCCGGCCGGTTCCGGCGGCGAAACGGCGTCGGCTTTCGCGGGCAACGCGCCCGCAGCGTCCACGGGCCGGGCGCTGCGGGCGTATGCCCGGTCCGGCGGCCTGTCCGGGGCCGCCGCCTCGGGCGCCATGCTGTCCTCCCGCGTCTGAGGCCGTGCCCTCGCCGTCCGGGGAAGCCCGAGGCGGCCAACGGCCACGGCATCCTTCCGCCTCCCTTCCATTCCATAAAGACGCTGCCCGTTGCCGGCCGCCGGGACGTTTGTTCCGGGGCTCGCGGCTGGGCATGCCCGCCCTGATCGGGAGATGTGCGGAGAGGCCGACAGTTCGCGCGGCCTGCCCCTTGGCCCGGGCGCCCGGGCCGGCGGAGGCTTCTCCCGGGGCCATTCGTGCAGCCCCCCGTATTTTCGAGGGAGGCAACGCGAGGCTGGGGCCGCCGGGCGGGCGGCGGCTCAGCCGGCGGCGGCGCCGGAGGCCGGCGGGGGGGTGTCCGGGGCGGCGGCCCGGGACAGGCGGGGGCGGGGGAAGGAGACGGTGACCGTGGTGCCGGCGGCCTCGGAAGTGGTCATGGCGATGGAGGCACCATGCGTCTCGGCGATGAGTTTGGCGCCGTAGGCGCCGAGGCCGGTGCCGTCCTTCTTGCCGGCCGTGGCGTATTTCTCGAAGAAATGGCCGCGAATCTTCTCGGGCACGGCCCCGGCGTTGGCGACGGCCACGTCCAGGGTGCGGCCGTCGGTCAGGGTCACGGTCACCCGAGCCCCTTCGGGCGAGGCCTCCAGGGCGTTTTTCACCAGGTTCGACAGCATGGTGTAGAGCAGCATCTCCTCGCCGCGCACCTCGAAGACGTCCTCGGGGGCGCGCGGCCGGCCCCGCACCACGACCGAAAGCGTCAGCCGGCAGGCCTCGAGCATGCCGTGGAGCTCGCCGGCGATGTTGTCCAGGATGGGCAGCAGGTCCACCTTGGCCGGGGTCAGTTCGTAGGCGCCGCGCTCCATGCGGAACAGGTCCAGGGACTGGTTGATCATGTTGAGCATGCGGTAGCCGGCGTGCTGCATGAGGCTGAGCATATCGGACTGGCGCTCGGTCAGGTTGCCGTCGCGGCGCAGCAGCTGGGGCAGGGTGAGCACGGCGGTCAGCGGCGACTTGAGGTCGTGGCGGGTCATGCGCTCCACATCCTCGCGCAGGCGTTCGGCCTTTTTGCGGTCCGTGATGTCGACGATGGTGTAGCCCAGGATGTCGGCGAAATGGGAGGCGAACTCCGAGCCCTTTTCGGAGGTGTAGCGGTCGGGGTTGGAATCGAAGAAGCTCAGGATGCCGATGAGGCGCTGGGGGCCGAACTTGTCGCGCAGCGGCGAGATGAAGCACGAGCCCAAAAGCAGCACCTTGCGCTCGGCGCAAAAGCCCGGGCCGAAGAAAAAGGCCGGATCGGGCACGGCCCGGATGGCGCACATGCAGGGTTTGCCCTTGGCCGCCTCGGGCGAGAGCGCGGCCAGGGCCCGGCGCATGTCGGCCAGCGGCACCAGGCGGGCGCCGGGCGGGTTGAAGGGGCCGAATTCGGCGGCGTCGAGGGAAAGGCTCACGGCGCGCAGCCCGAAGAGGTCCTGGATGCGGTCGAGAATGGCCGGCAGGTCCTCGTGGCCGCGCATGAGTTCCACCACGCGGATGGCCTTGCGGAACTTCTCGAAGGCCGTGAGGCTCCCCTCGAAGCGGTCCACCACGGTCTTGAGCTTGGCCTGCAAATCCAGGGACTGCTTACGGGTGCGCTCGGACTCCTTGCGGCAGTCGAGGAGCTCTTCCCGGGCCAACGCGGCGGCGTTGGCCCGCATCTTGGTGGCTCGGCGCAACTCAGCCAAAAGTTTCTTGAACTGGTAGCTGTTGTGGTCGGCAAAGGCCTCTTCGAGCTTTTGCAGGCGTTCCTGGATGTCCGGGAAATCGAAATGATCGGTCATGGGTCGCCGTCAACGCCGGTCCGAAGGGAAAAGCAGGGAACAATGCACGGCAGGCTCCAGGGGTTTCGCGGATCGTGGACGTTTGTCCCCGCCCCCGTCAAAAGCGCATGATACGGCAACCGGGCACGGGGCGCAACGGCCCCGGGGCCTGCCGCCCCACAGGCTTTTGACATTCCCGACCGGCGCGGGTACAAGCTCGGGCGTTACGGTCGCCGAGCGCCGTCCCGGGCCAGGCGCGCCGCGCAGGACAGACGTTTCGATCCTGCAAGGGGAATCCTGCCGCATGCCAACAACCTTCCGCGCTTTGTTTCTGGTCGTCGTGGCCGTGGCCGCCCTGGTGTTCGCACCACTGGCCGGCGACGGCCTGGCCCTGGCCAGGAAAGCCGAGCCGGCCGCCAAATCCGCCACCAAGACCCAAAAGCCCAAGGGGCAGGCCAAATCGGTCAAAAAGGCCGCCGCCACCGAGGCGCCCAAAAAGGCCCGCAAGGGCAAAAAGGCCGCCGCGGCCGCTGCCGCCGCCGAGGAAAACGAAGAGGGCGACATCGGCGTGTGCGCCGTGCCGACGCTCACCGTCAAATCGGCCATGCTCTGGAACATGACCACCGGCGAACTGCTCTACGAGCAGAATCCCGACGTCCAGATCCCGCCGGCCTCCCTGACCAAGGTCCTCACCCTCTACATCATCTTCGATGCCATCCGCCAGGGCAAGCTGCGCCCCTGGGACGTGGTGGACGTTTCCGAGCGGGCCGCCACCCAAGGCGGGTCCAACATGCGCCTGCACCGGGGCGAATCGGTCAAGGTCACGGACCTGATCAAGGGCATCGCCGTGGCCTCGGCCAACGACGCCTGCATGGCCATGGCCGACTACCTGGAAAACGGCAATGTGGACGCGTTCGTGGCCCTCATGAACGACACGGCCAAGCGCCTGGGCATGGCCAATTCGGTCTTTTTCAACCCCAACGGCCTGCCGGCCGACGGCCAGCTGACCACGGCCCGCGACATGCTGCGCCTGGCCGCCGCCTACCTGGAGCAGTTCCCCAAGGCGCTGACCATCCACTCCATGCAGTTTTTCACCCACAACAACCGCCAGCGCCACAACGCCAACTCCCTGCTCGGTCGCTACGAGGGCGTGGACGGGCTCAAGACCGGGTTCGTCTGCGCCTCGGGCTACAACATCATCGCCACGGCCAAGCGCGGCGACACCCGGCTTATCGCCGTGGTCCTCGGCTCGCGCAACCCCCGGGTGCGCGAGCGCGAAACGGCCAAGCTCCTGGACAAGGGCTTCAAGATCGTGACCGCCCAGAAGGCCGGCCAGAAGCCGCCGGTCCTGGCCAGCTCGCCCGAGGCCCCGGTATCCCAGACGCGCCAATAGCCGATCCGGTTGCGGTTTGCCGAAAAGGGGCGCCGCTACGTTCCCTTTAGGCGTTCCCTTTAGGCGTTGCCTGGGCGAGCCTTGTGGCGGAACACGGAGGCGCGCATGGACGTGGCGGACGTCACTCCCGAACAGTTGCCGGCCCTGGCCGGCCTCATGCAGTCCCTGTCCGGGCTGGCCACCGATAGGGAGCGGCTTCGCGCCACGTACCGCGCCATGGCCGCAAGCCCCGATTACCACCTGCTCGGCGCCACCGTGGATGGCGTCCTGGCCGGGGCCGTGCTTGGTGTGGTGTGCCTCGACGTCGTGGGGGAGTGCCGGCCGTTCATGGTGGTCGAGAATGTGGTGGTGGCCGGACCGTACCGCCGACGGGGCGTGGGCAGGGAGCTTTTGGCCGAACTGGAACGCCGAGCCCGGCAGCGGGACTGCCTGTACCTGATGCTTGTCTCCGGCCCCGGCCGGGACGAGGGCCGGGCCTTTTATGCCGCCCTGGGCTATTTCGAATCCCGGGGATTCAAGAAACGGTTGTAAGGCTGGTTAGGGGCTCGCGGACGGGGGCGCCTGCGGCGCAGCGGACGGGATGAAGGCTTCGGAAAGGGCTTGCTCGAACTGGCCGGCCGTGAAGAGGTCGCGCAGCACCAGCGGCGCCTTGGCCCCGTCGCCGGCCGGGAAAAAGCCCACCACCGGGATGGACTGGCTGCCCAGGGCCTTGAGCAGGGCCATGGCCGGCGGGGTTTGCCGGGTGAGGTCCACGCGCATGAACACGGCCTTGCCCCGGGCCGCCCACTGGGCCACCCGGGACGGGGTGAGCACCGTGCGTTCCAGCAGCTTGCAGGTCGGGCACCAGTCGGCCGTGAAATCCACCACCAGGTTGTCCTTGCCGAAGTGGCGGGCGAAGGCCTCCGGCGTGTAGGCGATCCAGTCGGCCTCGGCCTGGGGGGCGTAGGCCAGGGCGAAGGCCAGGCCGCCGGCGGTGACGGCCAGGGCGGCCAGGGCCATGCCGGTGCGGTGGGCCAGGCTGTGGGCCAGGTGGGCGCCGTGGCCGAACAGATAGGCCCCCACGGCGGCGGCCCACAGGGCGACCAGAGCCGGCAGCAGGCGCTGCGGCGGCAAAAGCGCCAGGAAATAGAGGCAGGTGGCCGCGAGGATAAAGGCCATGGCCTTTTCGAGCCCCTGCATCCAGGCCCCGGGCCGGGGCATGAGCCGCACGAGCCTAGGCCAGGCGGCCAGCATGCCGTAGGGCGCGGCCATGCCCAGGCCGATGGCCGAAAAGACCGTCATGACCACGGGCAACGGCTGGAGCAGCGTCCAGGCCAGCACCCCGCCGAGAAAGGGGCCGCTGCACGGCGTGGCCAGAAGCGTGGTCAGGGTGCCGGTCAAAAAGGCGCCTCGCCGGGTATGGCCCCGGCCGCCCGAGGAGATCTTGAGGTCGACCACCGGCAGGTGGAACACGCCGAAAAGGCTCAGGCACAGCAGAAAAAGCACCACCGTGACCACGATGGCCAGGGCCGGCGACTGGAACATCTCGCCCCAGGCCAGGCCGAGCCCGCCGAGCAGGAGGCTCAGCACCAGGAAATAAAAAACGATCCCCAGGGCGAAAAAGAGGTTGTGCTCGCGCAGGATGCGCCGGCGCTCGGCCTTGCCCTCCTCGCCGCTGATGGCCAGAAGCCCCGACAGCTTGAGGCTGACCACGGGCAGGACACAAGGCATGAAGTTGAGGACCAGCCCGGCCAGAAAGGCCAACGAGGCGGCCTTGACCAGCCCCGAAACCTCCAGGGCCGGCGTGAAGGAGCGCGGGGCCAGCCCGTTGAGAAGGGCGGCGGCTTCGGCCGGGGCGGCGTCCTCGCCGCGGGGCGCCTTGAGGTCGTGACGGGAGGCCAGGGGATGGGCCGGCTCGGGGCACACCGCCGCCGGCATGGCCAGGGCGGCGCTGCGCAGGGCCGAGAAAAGCGGCCACCAGGGCGCGTTTTCCGCCAGCGGCAGCGTGACGGGATCGACGCTGCCGGCCAGGGGGATGTTCACTTCGAGGCTCGACGGCCAGCAGCTCGTGGGCGAACAGGAAAAGACCTTCAGCCGGCCGGTCAGGGTCCCGGCGGTCAGCATGGTGTCGGAGAGCGGCACGAAAATGGGGGTCTTGCCCTCGTAGACGAGCACGGTTTTTTCCGGCTCCAGCGGGTCCGGCGTGGGCGTACCCGGCGGAAACAGGGCCACGGCCTGGGCGTCGCCGGCGCTGAGCTGGGCCTGGGCGGACTGGCCCGACTCGGCCGGCCCCACGGCGTAGGCATGCCAGTCCGGCGCCGAGACGAGCGTCAGCACGGCCAGGACGCGGCCCGAAGGGTCGCCGGCCGGCAGGCGGAACAGGGCGGTTTCGAGGCTGGCTGGCGCGGCGTCCTCGGCCGCCTGGGCCGGCGGTTGGGCCGTGGCGGCCAGCACCCCGGGCGCGGGGCCGGCGATGGCCCCGAGCAGCCAGGCCAGGGCCGCGAGCAGCGCCAGACGGGAGCGCATCTTGCAGGTGTGCCCCCGGGCGGCAAAAATCGCCCGCCCGAGCAATGGCCCGGCAAAGGGGGAGGGGAGGGAAACTGCGATGGCCATGGCGACGATCAAAAGCCGCGGCACGCCGTGGCGCGGCCCCGGCCGATGCGGGGCGACGCGTCGGGCGTGGGGATCACTCGAAACAGAACTCCAGGGTGAAATCCCCGTGCTCGGTGGAAAAGGGGATGGCCACCACCGGTCCGGAGGTGATGTGGCTGACGGTGTGGTTGTCGCCGAAGATGACGGTGGGCGTGGACGAGGACAGGTTGAGGCCGAGTTGGCTGAGCCCCGCCCTGGCCTGGCCGGAAATCATGTTGGTGATTTCGCCCACGGCGTCCTTGGCGTCCTGGATGATGTCGGCGATGTCGTCGCCGAGCATGTTTTTGACCACGGCGATGGCGCATTTTTTGGAAAAGCTGATGGAGATGCTGCCGTTGCGGTCGCCGGTGAGGCCCACCACGGCCGAGACGTCGCCGGCTGCCGCGCCGGCCTTTTTGACGTAGGGCTTGCCCGGCTTGGGATCGAGTTGGGCCATCATGGTGAGCACGTGCTTGGTGGCGTCGACGAACGGCTTGGCGACTTCGGCGTCGGTGGGTTTCATGGGCTCCCTCGGAATGCTCGCAAGCGCAAGGCCGGCGAGGCGACATAATGTCGTATCGACATCGGTCCTACATCAAAACCAAGCCGCCTGTCACTAACCACGCCAGGGGGACGAAAGGCCGGGGGCGGCAGGAAATACGCCTTGCCTTGACCAGGGCGATCCAGTAGGAATGGTAAGGACCTTTGCTGGTCTTATTGGAATAATTCGCCATACCACGTCGTTGCGTGTTCCTGATACGGACGGTCGGAGCGCGTTGGCGGTTACCCGAGGAGCGCGGGCGTCACACCATGCACAGGCAAACGCAAGGACAGGCCGGCTTTGGGGCCAAAACTGCCTCCGGTGTCACGGACTGGCAGGCCCTGGAGATCCAGCTGAACCGGACCCGCTCCATCCTGCAGGAGATCCTCGTCCATCTCCAGGAAGTCCTGCGCAATCTCAAGATGGCCCGCACCGGCGGCCGGGCCTCTGCCACGGCCGGCGCCGAAGCCGGGGCCAACCGTTTTTCGGGCCACGACGGCTGGCGCCGCCCGGGCCCCTCCCAGCGTCCCCATGCCGGCCGGCCCCAGCCGAACCAGTCAGGCGCCCAGGCCGGTGGCCAGGGCGCGGCCGGCAAGGCCGGGGCCGCCGGGGGCGGTACGGTGGGCGGCCCCGGCGCCGCCTCGTCGGAGCGCACCCGCACCTGGGGCCGGCCCGGCTACGAATCCCGCGCCACGGCCGGGGCCGGCGCCTCCTCCCGCACGGCGACCGGAGCCGGCGCGTCCTCCCGGACCACGGCCGGCGCCGGGGCGTCTTCCCGCACCACGGCCGGGGCGGGCGCATCCTTTCGGACGGCGGCCGGGGCGGGCACGTCTTACCACGGTACGGCCGGCGCCGGGGCGTCCTCCCGATCCGCGACCGGGTCCGAACGGCCCTTTGCCGAGGAGGCTCGGGGCTTTGCCGGTTCCCAGGAAAAAGCCCGCCCGGGCGCGGGCTGGTCGTATACCGCCGGGGCGTCGCGCCCGGGCGCGGGCCAGACTTTTCGCGAGCGCACCGGGACAGCAAGCGCCCATGGCGGCGCGGCCGGCTCGGGCAGCGACCGGCGCGAGGCCGGTCGGCGGGCGGCGGCGGGCGCTGCCGCCGGTGCCTCCGCCCGGGGCGACGCCAGCCGGGACAACGCGGGCTTTAGCATGGACGAGGGCCGCCAGAGCCGGGCCAGGGAGGTGGCGCGCCGGGGCGGCATGAACCTCAAGTGCGCCTACGACATCCTGTGCCTGGACTACCCCTGCTCCGTGGACGAGATCAAGGTCGCCTACCGCCACATGGCCCGCCGCTTCCATCCCGACCTCGGCGGCGACGAGGAGGCCATGAAGGACGTCAACGTGGCCTACGAAATGGCCATGCGCTTTTCCGCCGGCCCCCGCCGCGCCAGCGCCGCCTGGGCTGTTTAGGGCCTTCCTTCCCCCGCCTTGACGCCGCCCCGGCGGCATGTACTCCTGGGGTTGCAGGTGTCCCCAACCTGCAACAGGAGCGTTTTTTCATGTCCGCCGTTGCCTTCACCGAGGCCTTGGCCAAGGAGTACCGGGAAACGTTCGATCGGGCCGTGGTGCGGCCCGGGCGCCTGGCCGAGGTCCGGCGCGTGGCCGCGCGCATCGCCGCCGCGCCGGCCATGGCCCGTTACGCGGCCGTGTCCACCACCACGGGCGTGCCGGCCCAGGTGGTCGGCATCCTGCACAGCCTGGAATGCGGCCTGGATTTCACCAGGCACCTGCACAACGGCGATCCGCTTTCGGCCCGCACGGTCCGGGTGCCGGCCGGCCGGCCGGTTTCGGGCGACCCGCCCTTTGCCTGGGAGGCCAGCGCCAGCGACGCCTTGCGGCTCAAAAAGCTGCACCAGTGGACGGACTGGTCCGTGCCCGGCATCGCCTATGTCCTGGAGCGCTACAACGGCTTCGGCTACCGCAACTACCACCCGGAAACGGCCAGCCCCTACCTGTGGAGCGCCACCACGGCCTACACGGCCGGCAAGTACGTGGCCGACGGCGCCTGGTCGGCCACGGCCGTCAGCAAGCAGTGCGGCGGCATGGCCGTGCTGCGCGTCCTGGCCGACGCGGGGTGGCTGCCCGGGGCCGTCAGCCGGCAGAATGGCGGCATGACCGAGCCGCACGTAATGGCCGGCACGGGGGGGCTGGACGGGGCGCCGGCCGGGGCCGTGCCCGAGGCCTGATCGCCACACCGCGCCGGGGGATGGGGCCGGCGAGGGCATGCCTCGCCGGCTTGGGCCGCGGCCCGGGCCTAGGGCGCCGTGGCCGGCTGGCAGGGGGCGGGCGGCGGCAGGACATGGGTTTCGAGGTTCGTGCCGCCGTCGGCCACCCGGGTGATGCACAGGGATTTGACCGGGTTGCCGTCGTCGACGAAATCGAAGGTGCCGGTGACGCCGTCGTGGGGCGGCAGGGCCATGAGCGCCTCGGTCAGGGCCTTTGGCGCGGTGGAGCCGGCCCGGGAAACGGCGGCCAGGACCACGTCCACGGCGTCCTGGGTCAGCGCCCCGATTTCCGTGGGCGGCCGTTTGCGGGCCGCCCGGAAGGCCGCGACATAGGCCCGAGAGCGCTCCCCGGGCGCGCCCTCGCGCCAGTGGGCCACGAAATAGGCGCCGTTGAAGGCGGCCAGGCGGGCGACTTCGCGGCCGTCCCAGGTGTCGCCGCCGAGGAGCGTGCCGGTGAACCCCTGCTTGCGCGCGGCCAGGGCCAGCAGCACCGCTTCCTTGGTGGCGTTGGGCAAAAACAGGGCTTGCGGCTTGGCGGCCAGGGCCTTTTCCAGAAGCCCGGCGAAGTCGCGGTCCCGGTCGGCGTAGGTGAAAAGCCGGGCCTGGCCGCCGCAGGCAATAAACGCCTCGATGAAGGCTTTCGACAGGGAGGCGCTGGACAGGCTGTCGCCGTTGGCGATGACGGTCACGCGGGAAAGGCGCAGCTCCTGGCGGGCCAGCCGGCCGAGGACCAGCCCCTGGAAGGCGTCGGTGAAGGCGATGCGGAAGATGTGGGGCCGGCCGGCCGTGACCACGGCCGCCGTGGCCGATGGGGCGACCAGCGGCACGCCGGCGGCATCGGCGGCCAGGGCGGCGGCGTTGGCCAGGCCGCTGGGGTAGGGGCCGATGACGGCCGAAACTTTTTTGTGCGCAACCAAATCGCGCACGGCCCGGGCGGCCTCGGCCGGGGAATCCTTGTCGTCGGCGGGAAAAAGCGTCACCCGGCAGGGCTTGCCGTCGATGGCCGGAAGGCCGGCGGCCTGGGCGGCCTCCACGGCGAAGCGGGCCGCCTCCAGGGCGTCGCGGCCGGTGCGGAAGCCTTCGCCGCTGAAGGTAGCCACCAGGCCCAGGCACAGTTCCGGGCCGTTTTGCCGGGCCAGGGCCGGTTGCGGCCGGCCGGGCCAAGCCAGGGCCAGGGCCAGGAGCGCGATCAGGACGGCGGCAAGTCGAAACCGGCTGGGCATGAAGGCTCCTACGGCTTGAGGCGGCCCCGGGCGGCGGTGAGGAACACGGATTCCCACCAGGCCAGAAACGAAAGGTCCGTATGGAGCGCGGGGCCAAAGACCACTTCCGGATCATAGGTCCACACGGCCTGGCCGGCAAGGGCGTCGCCGCCCTGGCGCAATTTGAGCTCGAAGCGGGGCGAGGTCAGGATGTTGCGGGCCTTGAGGCGAACGGCGTCGGCGCGCAGGGACTCGAAATCCTGGCGGGTGAAGCGGTGGCGGTCGTGGACGTAGAAAATCATCCGGGGCGCCACGCCGATGTGGTCGCGCAGCATGGGCGGCAGCAGGTCGCGGTCGGACTCGCCCAGCACGGCCACGTAGGGCGAGTCGGCCAGTTCCCGGGCCGCGACGCTGCCGCCCTGGCCCCGCCAGCGCCAGATGTCGAAGCTCAGGCTGAAGATGGGCTTGCCGCGATGGCCCAGGCGGTTGTCGGCCGCCTGCAAGGCGGCCTCGAGGTTGGCCGACCCGGCGAAGACGCAGTAGGCGGCGGCCCCGGCCAGGGCCGAAGCGTCGCGCCGCCAGGCGCCGGCCGGAAAGACGCGGTCCCAGCCGGCCCCCAGGTCCTCGGCGGTGAGGATGGCCAGGTCGGCGTCGCGGCCCAGGCGCGGGTCGCCCAGGGCGTCCTGGAGCACCAGCATGTGGGGGGAGAATTCGCGCATGGCCGCCACGGCCGCCCGGATGGGGTCGGCGTCCACCAGGCAGCGCACGTCCGGGGCGTAGCTGGCAAGCAGCGCCGCCTCGATGCCGGAATCGTCGGGGTCGCCGCCGGGCGCCACCTGGTGGGGCAAAAAGGGCGGGCGGCCCTCGCCAAGCGGCGCCACCACCGCCGCCTCCACCTGCTGCGCCCTGGCCCAGCCCAGCAGCCAGGACGTCAGCAGCACCCGGCCCCGGCTCTCGGCGGACATGCCGCCCACGCCGACGACCACGGCCCGTGGCCGGCAGGTCCGGCACAGGCCCAGGGCATACAGCCGCAGTTGCAGCCGCCGCGACAGCGCGTAGAGCCGGGAAACGGGCAGCATCAGGGCCACGAGGAGCCGGCGGGCCAGCTCCTTGGGGCCGAAGCGGGTCGCAAAAAAAGCGGAGGGGCGGTTTCGCCCCTCCGGTCGTCTTCTCTTGGCGCCGGGCACGGTCAGCGGTCCGCTCGCGGATGTCGATTGCGCACGATGGTCGTCCGCCCGCCGGGCCGGCTCGCCCCGCCCGGCAAGGAGGCTAGTCCCGGCTGGAGCCGCCGAACAGGCGCAGCATCATGAGGAACAGGTTGATGAAGTCGAGGTAGAGGGTCAGCGCCCCGAGGATGGTGCCGCGGCGCACGGCCGTGGCGTCGTCGGCCGGGGCCATCTCGCCCATGACCTTGAGCTTTTGGGTATCGTAGGCGGTCAGGCCCAGGAACACCAGCACGCCCACGCAGGAGATGATGAAGTCCATCATCGCGGACTTGGTGAAGATATTGACGATGGAGGCGATGATGATGCCGATCAGGCCCATGAACAGGAAACTGCCCAGCGAGGTTAGGTCGCGGCGGGTGAGCAGGCCGTACAGGCTCATGGCGCCGAACATGCCGCCCGTGACCAGGAAGGCGTTGATGATCACGGCCTTGGCGTAGACCGCGAAGATCGCGGCCAGAGTCACGCCGTTGAGCGCGCCGTAGAGCAGGAACAGCCCCGTGGCCGCGCCGGCGGACAGGCGGTTGATGGCGGCCGAGATGCCGAGCACCAGGCCGAATTCCACGATGATCAGGCCGAAAAAGAGGATCTGGTTGCCGAAGATGGCCTGCATCAGGGCCGGGCTCGACACCGTGAAGGCCGATGCGCCGGCGGTCAGCAAAAGCCCCAGGCACATCCAGCCGTAGACGCCGCGCATAAAGGCGTTTACAACCTCGACGCGGGACTGCGTCGTGTGCATCGAGCGATACGGAGAGCTCATTGATTTTCCTCCTTGGAAAGACGGGCTGTCCTTTATGGGTCTATAACGCGCGCGAAGGCGCGTGGCAAGGGGAGTGGCGCACCGTGTCGGGCCTGGCCGCAACGGATAAACAAGATTTCATCCCGCCCGGGGAAGCGGGTCCGGGGCCGCTTTTGTCCGTGGAGGGACTGACCACGGTCTTCGAGCTGCCCTCCGGCCGCCTGACGGCCGTGGACGGCGTGGACCTGGCCGTGGCCGGTGGCGACATCGTGGCCGTGGTCGGCGAATCGGGCTGCGGCAAGACCATGCTGTCGCTGTCCGTGCTGGGGCTGGTGCCGCCGCCGGGGCGGGTGGCCTCGGGCCGGGCGGTGTTCGCGGGGCGCGACCTGCTGGCCCTGTCCGAACGGGAGCGGCGGGCCGCGCGCGGGGCGAAGGTCTCCATGATCTTCCAGGAACCCATGACCGCGCTCAATCCGGTGCTGCCCGTCGGCGAGCAGGTGGCCGAGCCCGTGCGGGTCCACCGCCGGGCCTCGAAACGGGAGGCGCTTGCGGCGGCCGAAGCCATGCTGGCCAAGGTCGGCCTGCCCGACCCGGCCCGCGTCCTGTCGCGCTATCCCCACGAGCTCTCGGGCGGCCAGCGGCAACGGGTCATGATCGCCATGGCGCTGATCCTCTCCCCGCAGCTGCTCATCGCCGACGAGCCCACCACCGCCCTGGACGTGACCGTGCAGCGCCAGATCCTCGACCTCGTGGAAGGGCTGTCCCGCGACGCCGGCACGGCCGTGGTGCTGGTCACGCACAACCTCGGCGTGGTGGCCCAGGTGGCCGACGCCGTGGCCGTGATGTACGCCGGGCGGCTGGTGGAAGACGCGCCCGTGGCGCTATTTTTCGACGGGCCAGCCCATCCCTACGGCCAGGGGCTTCTGGCCTCGCTGCCGCGCCTGGCCGACCGGGGCCGGCGCCTGGCCGCCATACCCGGCATGGTGCCCAACCTGTCCCGGCTGCCTTCGGGCTGCCATTTCCATCCCCGTTGCCCGCGGGCCTTCGGGCCGTGCGCCGGGGAGGTGCCGCCGCTTTTTTCCCTGGCCGGCGGGCGGCGCGTGAGGTGCTGGCTGTATGCCTGAGGAATCCGGCAAGGCGCCGCTGCTCGAACTGTCGGACGTGACCCGGCGCTACGGCCTGCGCGAGGGGTTTTTCGCCGGGCGCCGCCGCGAGGTGGTGGCCGTGGCCGGGGTGGACCTGGCCGTCGGCGTCGGCGAGACCGTGGGGCTTGTGGGCGAATCGGGCTGCGGCAAGTCGACCCTGGCCCGGCTGGCCGTGGCCCTGGAGCCGCCCAGCTCCGGGACGGTGCGCCTGGACGGTCGCGATCCCTGGTCCGGGGAGGCCGGCGTCCGCCAGGGCCTGCCGCGCCTGGTCCAGATGGTCTTCCAGGACCCCTTCGCCTCCCTCAATCCCCGGCTGCCCGTGGGCTGGACCGTGGCCGAGGGGCTGCGGGCCGTGGGACAGGGCTCGGCCAGGGCCCGCCGGGAGCGCGTGCTGGAACTGCTGTCTTTGGTGGGGCTTGAGCCCGAGCATGCCAGGCGCTTCCCGCACCAGTTTTCCGGCGGCCAGCGCCAGCGCATCGCCGTGGCCCGGGCGCTGGCCCTGTCGCCGCGACTGATCGTGTGCGACGAGCCGGTCTCGGCCCTGGACGTCTCGGTCCAGGCGCAAGTCATCAACCTCCTGGCCGACCTGCGGCAGCGGCTGGGCCTGGCCTACCTTTTCATTTCCCACGACCTGGCCGTGGTCGGCCACGTCAGCGACCGCACGGCGGTGATGTACCTGGGCCGCATCGTGGAGACGGCGCCGACCCGGGCGCTTTACGACGGCCCGGTCCATCCGTATACCAGGGCGCTTCTGGCCGCCGCCCCGGCGGTCGATCCCCGGCGCCGCCAGCCGGCCGTCCTGGCCGGGGAGGCGCCCAACCCGGCCGCGCCACCGCCGGGCTGCCCGTTTCATCCCCGCTGCGACCGGGCCGTGGCGGCCTGCCGGGAGGCGGTGCCGCCGCTGGCCGAGGTCGCTCCGGGGCATTTCGCGCGCTGCGCCCGTCCGTCATAAAGGAGAAAAAAACGCATGGACCCCATTTTGAAAGCGAGCGAGGAGATCCTTCGCGTGTTGATGGCCGAGCACTGGGCCCGTTTCTATTATGCCGTGGAGCAGGACGGCGTGGTCTACCTGAGCGTGCCGCCCGAGGCCCTCGAAGCCTTGCGGGCCGGCCATCCGGCCCTGGCCGAGTTCGTGGCCGGCATCAACAGCCGGCCCATCGACATGGAATCGTCCCAGCGCGCCGTGGGCGAATTCGTCTTCCGCTCCTTCGAGGGAGGGGAGTTCCCCACGGGCACCGTGGCCAAGGCCTTTGACAGCCCCGCCTTTGCCCTGCTGATGCGGCTTTTTTCCGTGTGGCTCTCGGGCCACGAGGCCCAGTTCGACACGTCGGTCATGGCCTTCGCCGAATGGGAAAGCCTTTTCACCGAATGGCGCCAGGACCCGGCCGTGGCGCGCTTTGCCGCCAGCCTGGCCGCCGGCGGCAACCCGCCGGACCCCTCGGGCGGCACGGTGCACTAAGGGCGCGTCCCTGAAGAGGCTATGCGCGTCTACAGAGGCAACGCCCTAAAAATCGGGTTTTTGAAACTGCTATCGTTTGAGGGCGTTGCAAAAATCCGAGTCGCCCGAGCGCGGACCGCTGCTCGGCAGGACAACACGCCTCAATCATAATGGGATTCCAAAGGGCGGGAGCCCCTTGGGGGCCGGAGGCTTCTCCCCCGACCGTTGTTGCCTGCCCCTCGCATTGTTGAGGGGCGCGACACGAGCCGGGGCGGCGACCGCTTTCCGGGTCCGCCCGGTCCTTGGGGGCCGGCCCGCCGCTTCGGGGAAGGCGGCGGGCCGGCCTTGCCTATTTCTTTTTCTTGAGGCGCCAGCCCCGGTTGTACATGCAGGTGGAGAAGGCATCGAGGTTTTCGTCGTCCTCGGCCACGTTGGCCACCCAGCGCGTGGCCTGGGCCTCGATGGTCGGGTCGAACTCGAAGCGTTCCAGGCCGTAGGTCGGGGGCACGTCGTTGTTGGCTTCCCGCTGACAGATGGCGGAGTCGATTTGCAGGCGTTGTTTGGCCTGGGACTGGTCGACGATGTTGGGATTGACGTAGGTCGGGCCGCAGCCGGCGAGGGCGAACAGCGCTGTCGCGACCACGGCGGCCTGGAGGCTTCGGGCGAGGGTGCGATGCATGGGCCTTCCTTGGTATGAAAATTCCTTCGAGGCATATTTTTTCCGCGGGCGGCGCGCAACCTTTTTTCGGATGCGGCGACTGGACATCATGACGCGGCAGGCCCCGGCCGCCGTGTGACTTATACTCGCCTGGAGGAACATGGTTATGGATTCGTATCTGGCGCTCGCCCTGGACATCGTCAAGGCCCAGGCCAAGGTCCGCAACATGTCCGAGGAAGAGATCACGTCCATGGTCGGCAAGCTGGCCGGCAGCATTCGCGGCATCGACGCCGACGGCCGCGGCGCCGCTTCCGGCAACGGCGTGCGCGATCCCAAAAAGGCCGTCAAGGAACGCACCATCACCTGTCTTGAGTCGGGCAAGCCCTACAAAATCCTGACCAAGCGCCATCTGGCCAAATTCGGGTTGACGCCCGAGGAGTACCGCGAGAAATGGGGCTACCCCAAGGGCATGCCGCTGGTGTGCAAGGCCCTGCAACGGGAACGCCGCAAGAAGATGCGCGACATGAAGCTGTGGGAGCGCCGGGTCCAAGAGTAGTGCCGCATCGATTCCGGGCCGGGCCGCCCGCCCCGCCTGATGCCGCCAGGGGCGAGGGGGCGGCCGCCGCGGGCCTGGCCGCCGGCCGCTTCGCCCCCCGTCCGGGAAGACGGCATTTTAACCCCCCGCCGCCTCTTGACTGGCCGGACAATCCGCTTATTTTTTTTGGCGCTCGACCTGGTCGAGTGCCAATCGACCCTTGACAAACAGGGGCCGAAGGACGACTTGTTGCGGCCGAAATCGCCGGCCGAAAGGACCGGCGGGGGAGTGTGCGATGCCCATCTACGAATACCAGTGCGACAAATGCGGTCAGATTTCCGAGGTCCTGCAAAGAAGCTTCGACGTGGACGAGGCGCCCTGCGAGGCCTGCGGCGCCACGGCCCGGCGCATCATGTCCAACACCTCGTTCGTGCTCAAGGGCACGGGTTGGTACGTGACGGATTACAAGGCCAACGGCGGTTGCAGCGCTTCGGGCGGTAATGGCAACGGCAAGAGCGAATCCGCCAAGCCCGCCGGCGAGGGCGATTCCGGCGCCGCCCCGGCCCCGGCCTGTGACAAGGCCGCCACTACCGGCTGCGCCGGCTGCGCCGGGTCCGCGACCCCGGCCGCCAGCTCCAGCACCGCCTCCTAGCGCCGCGTCCCGACAAGCAGATGCAGGCTGATTCGAGGACTGCAGCCGGGAAGGATTGTTTTTCTTAAAAATACTATCGTATTTCTTAAGGGATACAGCACCGGCGCCGCGCCCTCGAAGCAGCCGGCAGTTTTTTGCGGGCAACACCGGTGACGCAATATTTTCCTTGAAAATACCGACGTATTTTTGAGGGACACACAAGCGGCCCGCGTTTTCGGGCCTGATGCGCCGTATGCGCTCCCTCCCCCGGACGACCGGTCCGGGGGAGGGAGCGCATACGGCGCGTGCTTTGTGGTGCCGGGACAACCGGGGCGCGAACCGGGCAGGTGCTCGCCGGGCAACGGGCCGCGGTGGCCAATGGCCGCGCCCGTACGCGTGTTCGGGGGATTGGCGGGCAAACGCCGTCCCAGCCCTTCCTTGACGGCGGTCAGGCCAGGCCCAGGCGAGCCAGCAGGGCCGGCAGGGGCAGGCACGCCTCCAGCACGTCGGCCAGGCGGTCCAGGGCCGGCTCCAGGTCGTAGGGCGTCGGCTGTTTGAGGGCGGCCAGCCCCCGGCGGCGTCGCAGGCCGTCGAGGAAGCGGCGGCGAAAGGCGTCGGCGTCGAATAGGCCGTGGAGATAGGCGCCCCAGACCGGCCGATCGGCCCGGGCGAAGCCGATGGGAGCCCCGTCGGCCCGCCGGACGGCCACGGGCAAGCCGTCCCCGGCCAGGCTGCGGCCATGGTGGATCTCGTAGCCGCGAAGCGCCTCGCCCGTGGGCACATGCACGGCCCGGGTACTGGTCAACGTCTTTTGGGCCACCAGTTCGGTCCGCACATCCAGCAGCCCCAGCCCCGTCGCTTCGCCGCGCCCGGATTCCAGGCCGAGCGGGTCGGAAACGCTTCGGCCAAGCATCTGCAAGCCGGCGCAGATGCCGACGATCTCCGTTTTCCCGGCCAGGGCCAGGTCCGAAACGGCCCCGGCCAGCCCCGTCTCCCGAAGCCAGGCCAGGTCGGCCAGGGTGTTCTTGCTGCCCGGCACGATGACCGCGTCGGGCCGGCCGAGGTCGGCGGCCCGTGTCACCCGCCTGGCCCGCACGTCGGGCTCGGCCAGCAGGGCGTCGATATCGGTCAGGTTCGAGGCGCGCGGCAGGTCGATGACGGCGATGTCCAGGCTGTCGTCGCCGGCCCCGGGGCGCTGCGGCAGGCTGGCGCCGTCCTTGAAGCTGACGGAATCCTCGTCGGGCAGGCCAAGCGCCGGTAAAAACGGCACCACCCCCAGCACGTCGCGGCCCGTGGCCGCCCGTAGGTAGGCGTTGGCCGGGGCCAGCAGCGTCACGTCGCCCCGGAAGCGGTTGAGGACGTAGCCGGCCACCCTGGCCCGGTCGGCCTCGGCCAGGCACTCCATGGTGCCCCAGAGCGCGGCGTAGGCCCCGCCCCGGTCGATGTCGGCGGCCAGCAGCACCGAAGCATCGGCATGGGCGGCCATGGCCATGTTGACCATGTCGTGGGCCTGCAAATTGACCTCGGCCGGGCTGCCGGCCCCTTCCAGCACCATGATGTCGGCCCCGGCGGCCAAGTCGTCGTAGGCGGCCTTGGCCGCGGCGAAGGCTTGCGGCTTATAAAGGATGTAGTCGCGCACGGCCATCACGCCCACGGGCCGGCCCAGGACGATGACCTGCGATCCCTTGTCAGAGGTGGGCTTGAGCAGGACCGGGTTCATGCGCGCGTCCGGGGCCAGCCGGCAGGCGGCGGCCTGGACCATCTGGGCTCGGCCCATTTCCAGGCCGTCGGCCGTGACCCCGGAATTGAGCGACATGTTCTGGGACTTGAAGGGGGCGACGCGAAAGCCCCGCCGGGCCAGGGCCCGGCACAGGCCGGCGCACAGCACGGACTTGCCGGCGTTGGAGGACGTGGCCTGGACCATCAGCGCCGGCGGCCGGCGCTCGGGCAGGAAGGCCGGCCCCTGGGGCCGGTCGAGCACGGCGGCCAGGGCGGCCAGGATGCGGGCGTTTTCGGCTGCCGGGCGCACGGCGATGCGGACGTAGCGGTCGGTGAGGCCGTGGAAATTGGCGCAGTCGCGCAGGGCCACGCCGTGTTCGGCCAAAAGCCGCCGCACGAGGTCCGTGGAGGCGGGCGCGCCAGTGGGGAGGCGGGCCAGCAGGAAGTTGGCCGCGCCCGGAAAGACGGTCAGGCCCAGGCGGCACAGGCCGTCGGCCAGGGTCTGGCGCAAGCCAGGCAGGGCGGCCCGGGTCCGCCGAAGGAAATCGGTGTCGGCCAGGGCCCGCAGGCCTACGGCCTGGGCCAGGGAGCTCACGGACCAGGGCGGCAGGTTGGCCCGCACCCAGCCGGCCAGGTCCGGGCTTGCCGCCAGAAGCCCCAGGCGCAGGCCCGCAATGGCGAAGGACTTGGTCAGGGAGAGCAGCACTGCCACGTTGTGGGGGCGAGACGCCCCGGCCAGGGAGGCGAAGTCCGGCACGAAATCGGCAAAGGCCTCGTCCACCAAAAACAGGCTTTGAGGGTGGCGCGAGGCCAGTTCGGCCACGTCCGCGGCCGGGATGACGTTGCCGGTGGGGTTGCCGGGGCTGCCGAGGATGACCAGCGACGGCGTGCGCAGGGCCGCGTCCACATGGTCCAGGCGCACGGCGAAGTCGTCGAATTCCACGGCGGCCAGGCGCCGGAGGTCCATGCCGGCCTTGTGGCAGGCCGTGGCGTAATCGGCGTAGCAGGGCGTGGGGATGACGGCCCGGGCTAACCCCGTGGCCCGGGGCAGGGCGAAGAGCAGCTGGCTCGTGCCGTTGCCGGCGGCGAAATGGCCGGCCGGCGCGCCGTAGCGCGTCGCGGCCGCTTCGAGCAGTGCCGTGCTGTCCGGGTCCGGGTAGTGGACCAGGTCGGACACGGCGGCGCTTATGGCCTGGCGCAGCCAGGGCGGCGGCCCCAGGGGGTTGATGCTGGCCGAAGCGTCGCAGAGGGCGTCGGGGGCGCGCCCGGCGGCCTGGGCCAAGGCGCGGACGTTGCCGCCGTGGGGGAAGGGGGCTTGCCTCACCGGGCCGCCTTTTGCGGCAGGGTGAGCATCAGGTACCAGCCCGTGGAGGGCAGCCGGGTGGCCAGCACCAGTTCCTTGCCCCGGGTGAAGGCGATGGGCCGGGTACGTTCGCCCTCGGCCTGTTCGAGCACCATCTCGGCGGCGTCGTTGAGGTTGGCGTCGGGGCTTTCCACGTATTTCTCCTGGCCCAGGGCGGCCAGGCCCCGGTCGTCCCGGAAGTGGACCACGGCGTCGCCGGCCTTGGTGTTTGCGGCGACGATGAAGTCCGCGACCTTCGGGTCGCTGGCGGCGATGGCCTTGCCGCGCCGGTTCATGAGCACGGCCCGGGCGCCGGGAAGGGCGGCCAGGTCGGCCAGGCCGTGGCGGGAAAGCTGGGCCAGGGTCAGGTCGCGCGAGGAGACACCGAGCAGCGTGTCGCCGTCGTAGACCGGGCAGGAGACCGTGACCATCATGCCGGCCCCGGCCAGGTCCAGGTAGGGCGACTCCCAGCCGCAGTCCCGCTTGGCGAAATCGGCGGCGGTGTAGAAGTCCTTTTCCGTGGGCTGGTAGTTGGCCACGGCCTCGTCCAGGGGCAGGTAGGGGTAGATGGCGAAGTTCTGGCCGGGCGTGGTCAGGTAGACCCAGGAAGCGGGCATGGCGTCGTGGGCGGCGGCCATGGCCGGGGCCAGGCGGGCCATGGCCGTAAGCGCCCGGAAGGTCTCGTCGGTGAAGTTCTCGCCGTCGTAGTAAAGCAGGGCCTGGCAGGGCGCCTGGCCTTGCGGGTTGCCGCCGCAGGGGCCGGCGGCGTCGCGGAAGGCCACGGTGCCGTCTTTCACGGCGTAGCTTTGCAGGAATTTGGCGCGTTCGCCGGGGTCGGGGCCGGCGGCGTCGCGGTAGAGGGCGGCGTAGGCCGTGCCCAGGGCCTTGGCGCTTTGGGCCAGGGCGGCGAGCTGGTCGTCCAGGCGGCCGGCGGCCGCGGCGATGACTGCCTGGGCCAGGGGCGGCGGAGCCTCGGAACGGGCAGCGGCGGCCGGGGCGGGAAGGCCAAGGAGGACGATCAGGGCCAGAAGGGCGGCATGGCGCATGGCGAGGGCTCCGCGTGGAGGGTCATTGCACGATCAGATGCCAAAACACCGTGAACAGGCCAAGGATGATGCCCACCACCGCCGCCGTGAACACGATGTCCGGGATGGCGGAAAAGGTTTTCGCGCCGGTGTTGATGCAGCGGCGGATGTACCAGAAGCGCCAGGTGGCCACAACCATGACCAGCACGCCCACGCCGAAGGTGGACAGGGTGATTTCCTCGGTGTGCAGGTGTTTTTTGGCCATGCCCTCGAACATGGGCACGCCCTGGATCTGGCGGATGAAGAAGTCGAAGCGCTCGATGACGAAGCTGAAGCCGAAAAGGGCCAGCCCCGTGCGGCACCAGGCCAGAAACGTGCGCTCGTTGGCCAGGTGGTTGCGCTGCCAGGCGAGAAGGACCTGCGGGTTGCTCAGGTCGTAGGGCTGGTTTTCCGGCGTCGCGGGCGTCGTGTCGGGCATGGAGTCTCCTAGGGGTGGGCCTGCCCTGGGATAGCGCGGCGGGATGCGCCGGGTCAACAGGACGCGGGGCCGGCCAGCCATGGGCACGGCCTCGCGGTGAAGCGGCGATTCCCCTTTGGCGAAAGCCCTTGCGGGGCGAGGCGGGGTCCCCGAGAAAAACGCCACGCCGTTGCATTCACGACGCAACGGCGTACACAGGAAAGACTGGTTCCCGTAGGAGTAGTCAAAGGAGGCAGTCATGCATGCGGGTGGTTTCTGGGAAACGGCCTTGTCGTCGTGGTGGCGTCGTGGTGTTGGAGTGGCCTTGTCTATCGGGTTTGCGCTGGAAATCTTGATCGCTTTCCAAGCGTACCAAAACGCGCCACCCATTCCGAAGGCCGTACTCGATACGGCCGGCCAGGTCGTGTTTACCGGGGCCGAGGTCACGGCCGGCCAACAAGTCTTCTTGAAATACGGCCTCATGGAGAACGGGTCGATCTGGGGTCACGGCGCGTATCTCGGCCCGGACTTCTCGGCCCGGACCCTGCACGAACTGGGGTTGTCCGTCAGCCGCGAGGCGGCCCGAAGCCGATTCGGCCGGGACCTGGAGGCGCTGTCCGCGTCCGAGCGCCGGCTGGCGGTCGCGGACGCCGCTCGAATCCTCAAAGAGAACCGTTACGATCCCCAGCGCGGCATCCTGACCTTCACGCCGGCCGAAGCGCGGTCCTTTCAAAGCCAGATCGCCTCCTGGGCCGATTATTTTTCCGACCCGGCCGCCAATGGCGGCCTTGCGGCCCGGTACATCCGGGAGGCCAAGGAACTGCGCGAGCTGACGGCTTTTTTCGTCTGGACGGCCTGGGCCTCCATCGCCAACCGGCCGGGCGAGGACTATTCGTATACGAACAACTTCCCGTACGACCCGGAACTCGGCAACACGCCCACCAGCGCGACAGTGCTGTGGAGCGCCCTGAGCCTCGTCACGCTCCTGACCGGCACCGCCCTGGTGCTGTTCGCCTTCGGCAAGTTCGACTATCTCGGCTGGAAGGGCACGGGCGAACACGTCCACCCGAAGATGCTGCCCGGGGGGGCCACGCCGGGCCAGCGGGCCCTGGTCAAGTACTTCGTTGCCGCGGCCCTGCTGTTTCTGGCCCAGGTGCTGCTCGGCGGCGCGACCGCCCATTACCGGGCCGACCCGGGCAGCTTCTACGGGTTCGATCTGGCGACGTGGCTGCCGAGCAACATCCTGCGAACCTGGCACCTGCAATCGGCCATCTTCTGGATCGCCACCTCCTTCGTGGCCGGCGGCCTGCTTCTGGCCCAGTCACTGGGCGAAAAGGAGCCCCGGGGCCAGGTCCCGGCCGTGCATGCCCTGTTCTGGGCCTTGGTCCTGGTGGTGGTCGGCAGCCTGCTCGGCGAGCTGGCGGGCATCCGCCAGTGGCTGGGCGAAGCCTGGTTCTGGTTCGGCCACCAAGGCTGGGAATACCTCGACCTGGGCCGGGCCTGGCAGGTGCTGCTGGCCGTGGGCCTGGTCGGCTGGGTGAGCCTGCTGCTGCGAAGCGTCCTGCCGGCCCTGCTCGATCCCGAGCGCCGGGAGATCACCACGCTTTTTCTGCTGGCCGCCCTGGCCATCCCGGTCTTTTACCTGCCGGCCTTTTTCTTCGGCTCCACGACGCATTTCACGGTGGTGGACAACTGGCGGTTCTGGATCATCCATCTGTGGGTGGAGGGCTTTTTCGAGCTGTTCGTGACCGTGATGGTGGCCGTGACCTTTTTCAGGCTCGGGCTGGTGGCCCGCCAGACCGCCGTGCGGGTCGTCTATCTCGATGCCATCCTGTTTTTGGGCAGCGGCATCGTCGGCACGGGCCACCACTGGTACTTCAGCGGCCAGTCCACCCTCAACATGTCGCTGTCGGCCCTGTTTTCCGCCATGGAAGTGGTGCCGCTCACACTGCTGACCCTGGACGCCTGGGATTTCGTCAAGCTTACCCGCTCGCGCTGCGACGTCTGCGGACAGGCCGTGAACATCCCCCACAAGTGGGCGTTCTATTTCCTGATGGCCGTGGGGTTTTGGAACTTCGTGGGTGCCGGCGTCTTCGGATTCCTCATCAACTTGCCCATTGTCAGCTATTTCGAAGTGGGCACCATCCTGACGCCCAATCATGGGCATCTGGCCCTCATGGGCGTTTTCGGCATGGAGGCCCTGGCCCTCATGACGCTGACCTTCCGGCAGGTCTTGTCCGACGACCAGTGGATTGGGCCGGAGAAATTCGTGCGGGTCTCGTTTTGGGGGCTCAACATCGGCCTGGCCCTGATGGCGGCCGGCAGCCTCTTTCCCGGGGGCGTGCTGCAAGTCTACGACGTACTGCAAAACGGCTACTGGCATGCCCGGGGCCTCGAATACCTGGGCCGCGACCTGACGCGGCTCATCGAATGGGCCCGGATGCCCGGGGACGTGGTCTTCATCGGGGCCGGCGTCGCGCCCATGGTCGTGGCCGCGATCATGACCTACGTCCGCATGCATCGGGCCGGCCTCGCCGCGACGGACACGGCCGCCTGAGGCGGCTCCGCCCAAAAAAAGGGGCCGGACGCGAACGTCCGGCCCCCGTGCGGTAACCTTCGAAGGAAGCGGCGCGGCCTAGTACATGCCGCCCATGCCGCCCATGCCGCCGCCGGGCATCGGGGGCATGTCCTTTTTCGGCTCGGGCTTTTCGGCGATGGCCGCCTCGGTGGTCAGGAGCAGGCCGGCCACGGAGGAGGAGTTCTGCAGGGCGATGCGGGTGACCTTTTTGGGGTCGATGACGCCGGCCTTGATCAGGTCCTCGTAGTCGCCGGTGGCGGCGTTGAAGCCGAAGCCGTCCTTGCCGTCGCGCACCTTGGCCACGACGATGGAGCCCTCGAAACCGGCGTTGCCGGCGATCTGGCGCAGCGGCTCCTCGATGGCCCGGCGCACGATCTCGATGCCGGCCTGCTCGTCGTCGTCGGCCGGCTTGATGCTGGTCAGGCTCTTGACGCAACGCACCAGGGCCACGCCGCCGCCGGGAACGATGCCTTCCTCCACGGCCGCGCGGGTGGCGTTGAGCGCGTCCTCGACGCGGGCCTTCTTCTCCTTCATCTCGGTCTCGGTGGCCGCGCCGACGTTGATGACGGCCACGCCGCCGACGATCTTGGCCAGGCGCTCCTGGAGCTTTTCCTTGTCGTAGCTGGAGGTGGTCTCGTCGATCTGGGCGCGGATCTGCTTGACCCGGGCCTTGATCTTGTCGGCATCGCCGGCGCCGTCGACGATGGTGGTGTTCTCCTTGTCGACGATGACGCGCTTGGCCTTGCCGAGGTCGACCAGGGTGATGTTTTCGAGCTTGATGCCCAGGTCTTCGGACACGGCCTGGCCGCCGGTCAGGATGGCGATGTCCTCGAGCATGGCCTTGCGGCGGTCACCGAAGCCCGGGGCCTTGACGGCGCACACCTGCAGCGTGCCGCGCAGCTTGTTGACGACCAGCGTGGCCAGGGCCTCGCCCTCGATGTCCTCGGCCACGATCAACAGCGGACGGGACATCTTGGCCACCTGCTCGAGGATCGGCAGCAGGTCCTTCATGGAGGAGACTTTCTTCTCGTTGATGAGAATGAGCGGCTCGTCGAGCTCGCAGACCATGCGCTCGGGGTCGGTGACGAAGTAGGGGGAGAGGTAACCGCGGTCGAACTGCATGCCCTCGACCACGTCCAGGGTGGTCTCCATGCCCTTGGCTTCCTCGACGGTGATGACGCCTTCCTTGCCGACCTTGTTCATGGCCTCGGCGATGATGTTGCCGATGGTGGCGTCGGAGTTGGCGGAAATGGTGCCGACCTGGGCGATTTCCTTCTGGTCGCGGGTGGGCTTGGCCAGGGCTTCGAGCTCGGCCACGACGGACTCCACGGCCTTGTCGATGCCGCGCTTGATGGCCATGGGGTTACGGCCGGCGGCCACGAGCTTGACGCCCTCGGTGAAGATGGACTGGGCCAGGATGGTGGCGGTGGTGGTGCCGTCGCCGGCGATGTCGGAAGTCTTGGAGGCGACTTCCTTGACCATCTGGGCGCCCATGTTCTCGAACTTGTCCTCGAGCTCGATCTCCTTGGCCACGGTCACGCCGTCCTTGGTGATGATCGGGGAGCCGAAGGACTTCTCGATGACCACGTTGCGGCCCTTGGGACCCAGGGTGACCTTGACGGCGTTGGCCAGCTTGTCAACGCCTCTTTTCAGCTTCTCGCGGGCCTTGGAATCGAACAGGATCTCTTTGGCAGCCATGTATGCGTCTCCTTAGAAAGAGTGGAAAAAGGGAAAAGAGGGTATGCCGCGGGCCCTAGGCTTCGATGACGGCCAGGATGTCGTCTTCGCGCATGACGAGGAAGTCCTCGTCGTCGAGCTTGATCTCGGTGCCGGCGTACTTGTTGAAAAGGACCAGGTCGCCCTTTTCCACGTGCATCTTCTGGTGCTTGCCGTCCTCGGCGAGCTTGCCGGGGCCGACGGCGACGACTTCACCCTTCATGGGCTTTTCCTTGGCGGAATCGGGGATGATGATGCCGCCTTTGGTCACTTCTTCCTGTTCCAGCCGTTTGACCAGCACGCGATCGCCTAAGGGTTTGAGCTTCATACGATAACCTCCAATGGTGTTTGGCGGGATAAGCCCGGCCTGGCACTCGTCCGAAGGGAGTGCTACTCGCGGGCGGGAATGTATCTAACCACATCGTGGCGAAAGGCAAGGGGCGGCGGGGAAAAAAATCGGTTTTGAGGCGAAAAAAGCATGATCGCCATAATTGACTGAGATAGCGTTATTTTTTGTATTTCAGACTGTGGTAGAGCGCAATTGCCTCCGCGAAAGGCCGGGCGACGGGGCGATTTTTCCAGGAGAGGCGACCTTGTGAAAGGGATCACGCTATTGCACTGGCTGGAATTTTCTTATAAGACGCCTAAACTTGACGCTCTCTCCCTTGGGGCCTAGAGTTTTCCGACGCAGGCGGCCGCGTTGCGTGTGGATTGCTCTGCCCCGCGGCGGGGGCTGGGCGTGTGTCCATGGCGGTCCCTAAACTTTTTTCCGAGGTGCCTATGCTCGACACGTTGGTCTTTGCGACGGTGCTGTTGCCGTTTCTGGTAGCAGCCGTGTTGCTCGTTTTGCGTGAGCAAAACGTGCGCAAGGTCATCCTGGTGGCCACGGCGGGAGTGCTTATTCTCGCGTCGCTGGCAATGCTGCGCGGGGGGGCGTTCATCCTGTCGCCGGCGCCACTGTATGACTCCCTCGTCACCCTTGGCGACTTCGTCATCCTGTTCGTGGTGCTGTTCGTCGGTTTCAAACGCAAAAACCAGATCATCATTTGGCTGACCATCGCACAGATCCTCGGGCTCATTTGGCTCGACTTCTTCATGGTCCAGGACCATGGGGCCACGCCCGCGTTTTTCGCCGACGACCTCAGCCTGGTCATGGTGTGCATCGTCTCCATCGTGGGTTCGCTGATCGCCGTCTACGGCATCGGCTACATGAAGGAGCACGAGGAGCACCTGCACCTGGCCAAGTCGAAGCAACCCCGGTTCTTCTTCTACATCGTCCTGTTCCTGGGCGCCATGAACGGCCTGGTTCTGGCCAACAACCTGCTGTGGATGTACTTCTTCTGGGAGTGCACCACCCTGTGCTCGTTCATGCTCATCGGCCATGACGACACCGAGATCGCCCGCAAAAACGCCGAACGCGCCCTGTGGATGAACGTGCTCGGCGGCACGGCCTTCCTGTTCGGCCTGATCATCCTGCAGAAGGTGGCCGGCACCCTGTCCCTGGCCGATATCCTGGCCCGGGGGCCGGAATTCGCCGTGGCCGGCGGGGCCATCCTCATCCCCATGTTCCTGCTGGTCTTCGCCGGCATGACCAAGGCCGCCCAGGCCCCGTTCCAGAGCTGGCTGACCGGCGCCATGGTCGCCCCCACCCCGGTCTCGGCGTTGCTCCACTCCTCGACCATGGTCAAGGCCGGCGTGTACATCATCGTGCGCCTGGCCCCGATCTACGCCGGCACCTACTTAAGCAACTTCATCGCGCTCTTTGGCGCCTTCGTCTTCCTGGCCACGGCCGCCCTGGCCACCGGCCAGTCCAACGGCAAGAAGGTCCTGGCCTACTCCACCATCTCCAACCTGGCGCTGATCATCGCCTGCGCCGGCATCAACACCCCGGCCGCCATCACCGCGGCCATCCTGCTCATCCTGTTCCACGCCATCTCCAAGGCCTTGCTGTTCCTGTGCGTGGGCGCCATCGAGCAGAAGATCGGCTCGCGCGACATCGAGGACATGCGCGGCCTCTACGCCCGCATGCCGCGCACGGCCATCATCACCATCATCGGCGTCCTGACCATGATGCTGCCGCCGTTTGGCATGCTCATGGCCAAGTGGATGGCCATCGAATCGGCCCAGGGCCAGTTCCTGGTCATGATCATGCTGGCGCTGGGCTCCGGCCTGACCGTGCTGTTCTGGTGCCGCTGGGCCGGCATCCTGCTGATTTCGCCCTTCGGCAAGCCCCAACCCGAAACCCAGGACTGCTCCGTGCGCCTGCCCCTGGTGATCCTGGCCGGCCTGGCCGTCCTGGTGAGCCTGGCCTCGCCCTTTGTCTACAACGGCCTGGTCGCGCCGGTCGTGGCCATGTACTACAAGGCGGCGGCCTATACCACGAGCTACGGCAACTTTGATTCCGGCTCGGGTGTCTTCATCGTCTACCCGCTGTTCATTCTGCTCGGCCTTGGCTTCTACTACGCGGTCAGGCAGGCCAAGAAGGTGACCGCCGCCCAGATCTCCGCCCCCTACATGTGCGGCGAGCAGACCTCCGTCGACGGCAAGCCCGGCTTCCTCGGCCCCCTGGGCCTGAATGTGGCCGCCTCCTCCGGCAGCTACTACCTGGAACAGTTTTTTGGCGAGAACGTGCTGACGAAGTGGATCAACGTCGTCGCCCTGGCCGTGCTCGTGATCATGCTTTTCGGAGGCGCCCTGTGATTACCAAAATCATCATCGCCATACTGGCCCTGGTCCTGGCCCCCGTCGTGGGGGCGCTGATTACCGGCGTGGACCGCCGGGTCACCGCCTGGCTGCAGTCCCGCTACGGTCCGCCCATCCTGCAGCCGCTCTACGACGTGTTCAAACTGCTCGGCAAAGAGCCCATGGTCACCAACACCTGGCAGGCCCTGTGCGCCTACGTCTACGTCGTCGGCGCGGCCCTGTCGGTGGTGCTGCTTTTCATCGGCTCCGACCTGCTGCTCATCTTCTTCGTCCTGACCGTGGGCGCCGTCTTCCTGGTCATGGGCGCGCTTGCTTCCCCCTCGCCCTACAGCCAGGTGGGCGGCCAGCGCGAGCTGCTCCAGATGCTGGCCTACGAGCCCCTGCTCATCCTCGTCTTTGCCGCCATCGCCATGGTGACGGGCAGCTTCAAGGTCAGCGCCGTCTTCGAGCTGTCGCGGCCCATGCTCTACGACATTCCGCTCATGTTCATCGTCCTGGGCTACGCGCTGACCATCAAGCTGCGCAAGTCGCCCTTCGACATCTCGGCCTGCCACCACGCCCACCAGGAACTGGTGCGCGGCGTGTACACCGAGTACTCCGGCCCCTACCTGGCCATGATCGAGATCGCCCACTGGTACGAAGTGATCCTGGTCCTCGGGCTGTGCGCGCTGTTCTGGTCGACCAGCGTCATCGGCATGATCGTGTTGGTGGTTTTGACCTACCTGGCCGAAATCATCGTGGACAACGTCACGGCCCGCCTGACCTGGCGTTGGATGCTCAAGTCGGCCGTGGGCATGGGCGTGGTCCTCACCATCATCAACATGCTGTGGCTCTACGCCCAATAAGCGGCCGTCGCCCAAGGAGAACCCATGTTAGGCAACATGATCAATAAAGGACGCATCAAGTCCCCCTGGGTGGTCCACTTCGACTGCGGCAGCTGCAACGGCTGCGACATCGAAGTCCTGGCCTGCCTGACCCCCATCTACGACATCGAGCGCTTCGGCATAATAAACGTCGGCAACCCCAAGCACGCCGACGTCCTGCTCGTCACCGGCACCGTCAACCAGCGCAACAAGCACGTGCTCAAAAACATCTACGACCAGATGCCCGGACCCAAGGCCGTCATCGCCATCGGCGCCTGCGGCTGTTCCGGCGGCGTGTTCCGCGAGGCCTACAACGTGGTCGGCGGCGTGGACAAGGTCATCCCGGTGGACGTCTACGTCCCCGGCTGCCCGGCCCGGCCCGAGGCCATCATCGACGGCGTGGTGGCCGCTTTGGAAAAGGTCAAGACCCTGCTCGGCATGACCGCCTAGGCGGAGCGGCCGGACAAAAGACCCAACCGGGGCCCGGCCCCGCGCGAGGATACCAACGTGCTGGAAACGATTCCCCTGACCCTTGACGCCGTGCGCGACGTCGCCAAGGAATGCTTCGACGACGGCTGGCGGCTGGTCACCATGTCCTCCGTCCAGGTCGGCGACGACAGCTTCGACGTTTTCTACCACTACGACAAGGACCTGGTAATGAAACATTACCGGCTGTCCATTCCGAAGGATACCGTGGTTCCGAGCATCTCGCCGGTGTACTTCTGCGCGCTGCTCGTTGAAAACGAGATCCGCGACCAGTTCGGCATCTGCTTCTCCGACATCGTGCTCGATTTCGGCGGAGCCCTCTACCTTGAAGAAGAAGTCCGCGCCATGCCTTTCTGCAAGGTCAGCGTGGCTCAAAAACAGTCCTAACGAGGGAATTGTATGGCCCGTACCATATTGCCGTTCGGTCCGCAGCACCCCGTCTTGCCGGAGCCGCTGCACCTGAAGCTCACCATCGAGGACGAAACCGTCGTCGAAGCCCTGCCGACCCTTGGCTACGTCCACCGCGGCCTGGAAAAACTGTGCGAAGTCCGCGATTTCAACCAGATGATCCAGATCGTCGAGCGGGTGTGCGGCATCTGCTCCTGCCTGCACGCCCTGTGCTACTGCGAGGGCGTGGAGCAGATCATGGGCGTCGAGGTGCCGCGCCGCGCCAAATACCTGCGCACCATCTGGGGCGAGCTGCACCGCATGCACTCCCACCTGCTGTGGCTGGGGCTTTTCGCCGACGCCTTCGGCTTCGAGAGCCTGTTCATGCAGTTCTGGCGGGTGCGCGAGCGCGTCATGGACATCATGGAAGCCACCTGCGGCAACCGTGTCGTGGTTTCCGTCAACGTCATCGGCGGCGTGCGCCGCGACCTCTCCCCCGAGCAGTGCCAGTGGATCGAAGAGCAGCTGGCCATTTCCGAAAAGGAAATCAAGCAGCTCAGCACCACCATCCTGAGTGACTACACCGTGAAAAAGCGCACCGTGGGCAAGGGTGTGCTGACCAAGGAGCAGGCCTACCAGCTCGGCGCCGTCGGCCCCATGCTGCGCGGCTCGGGCTGGGCCCAGGACGCCCGCCAGACCGGCTACGCCGCCTTCGGCGAGCTCGGCTTCGACCCCATCGTGGAATACGACGGCGACTCCTACGCCCGCTGCGCCGTGCGCTTCCGGGAGACGCTCCAGGCCATCGACATCGTGCGCCTGGCCATCGCCCGCCTGCCGGCCGGCGAAACGGCCGCCAACGTCGACGGCGCCATGGAGGACGATACCCCCAAACCCGTGGCCGCCGGCGAACGCCGCGACATCATGCAGGCCTACAACCGCGACAAGCGCCACCGCCTGACCACCGCCCCGCCGCCCAACCTCGACCTGCCCGCCGGCCTGGTGGCCGCCAAGGTCAAGGGCAAGCCCGAGGGCGAGGCCGTCACCCGCGTGGAGCAGCCCCGCGGCGAGCTCATGTACTACCTCAAGGGCAACGGATCCAAGAACATGGAGCGCGTGCGCATCCGCACCCCGACCTTCGCCAACATCCCGCCGCTACTCGCCATGCTGCCGGGGTGCGAACTGGCCGACGTGCCGGTGATCGTGCTGTCCATCGACCCCTGCATCAGCTGCACCGAACGGTAAAAAAGGAGCGCCCTTCCATGTTCAACATGACCAAAAACGTCGTCACGAACCTGCTGACGAAAAGCTCCACCCGGCTGTATCCCATCGCCGTACGGGGCCATTTCGAAGGCTTCCGGGGGACGCTCGTCTGCAACGTCGACGAGTGCATCTTCTGCCGGTCCTGCATGATCAAGTGCCCGTCCCAGTGCATCACCGTGGACAACAAGGCCGGCACCTGGACCTGCGAAGTCATGTCCTGCGTGTACTGCGGCGTGTGCGTGGACGTCTGCCCCACCAGCTGCCTGTCCATGACCAAGGAGCATCGCCCGGTCGCCACCGAGCGCCAGACGATCTTCCTCCAGGGCGTGCCCAAGAAAAAGAAAAAGGAAGAGGCCGCGGCCGAATAACCGCCGCGCGCACCGCTTCGCATGCCACACCCGCCGCCGGTTCGCCGGTGGCGGGTGTTTGTTTTTCCGGCCGATGCCGGATATGGAGTGCCCATGGAAGATTCGGCCGGGATGCGGGCGCCCGGGTTTCGACGGCATGTCCGGCTGGCGGGGATTGGCGTCTTTTGCCTGCTTCTGACGGCGCATCTGGCCTTGGCCCTGGTCTGGGCCCTGGCCGGCGGCCGGCCGTCGGCGCAGGTGGAGCCCCGGGGCTACCGCAATGTCCTCGGCGACCTGGAGCCGCGGCTGCGCCTGACGGACCGGGAGATTCCCGGCCTGCCCTATCAGGTCAGCCTCAACAACCAGGGGCTGCGGGGCTCGCGGCCCGTCAGCGCCACCCGCAAGCCCGGGACGCTTCGCGTGCTGTGCCTGGGCGATTCCTACACCTACGGCGTGGGCGTGGACGACGCCCTGGCCTATCCGGCCCAGCTGCGGTCGATCCTGGCCCAGCGCCTGCCGGGCCTGGACGTCGAGGTCGTTAACGCCGGCGTCCCCTTCTACGACCTCTTCGACGAACTGGCCTACTACCGGGAAAAGGGCGCGCGCCTGTCGCCGGACGTGGTCGTGCTGCAATTTTACATCAACGACCTGGAAGCCATGGCCGGTTCGTTTTTCCGGGAGGACCTGCTGGTGCGCCAGGGCGGGGACTACAACGCCTTCGATCAGGCCATCGGCCGGGAGGCGGCCGAGCGGCGCATCAACGCCTGGCTCGAAGCCCACCTCCCCTGGCTGGTCGGGCTGGTGCGCGGGGGCGGGCTGCCCCAGGGGCCTTCGCGGGCCGAGACCGGGCCGTTCGCCGCCTATCACCTGAAGCCGACGGAGGCGGAACAGGCGCTGCTGCGCGACCGCAACCGGCAGCTGTCCGTGGCCTCGGACGGGCAGGCCCGGCGTTTCTGGGACAACTACCGCCGGGCGCTCCTGGAATTTCGCGACGCCGTGGCCGCAAGCGGCGCCAAGCTGCTGTTCGTCATCGCCCCCGATGCCGCCCAGGTCCGTGAGGACTATAACCAGCCCGCCGCCGCCCTGGTGCCCTTTTGCCGCGAAAACGGCATCCCGGTCCTGGATCTGGCCCGGCAACTGCGGGTCATGTCCGGCGAGCAGGTCGAGCGCTACTACCTGCTGCCCGTAAACGGCCACGTCAACGCCGAGGGCAACACGGTCTGGGCCGCCGCCGTGGTCGATTCGCTGCGGGTCTCGCCCAGGCCCGGCGGGTGCGACGTGACGGTGGCGCCGGCCTTTCCCGCCTTCGGCTACGAGGCACCCATCCGCGTAAACCTGCGCTTCGACGGTGGCGGGGTCGTCCCCGTGGACCAAGGCCCCCTGCGCGTGCGGGTCGTGCGAACCGACAACCTCCTGCCCTGGGCCGTGGACACCGGCCACGGCGGCAACCGCATCGCCGGCCTGGTGCCGGACGTCGGGCGCGGCCCGGTGGGGGAACTCGTGCTGCGCCTGGAGAGCGACACGCCCCTTGACCAGGTTTCGGTGACACTTTTCCGCAAGCTGGCGCCGCCCGTAAACGGCTACGTGCTGCTCGGCTGGTCCCGCCACGACGGGGACTACAGGACGGTGCTGTTCGGATCGGACGCGGACGTGGCCGCGCCGGAAAGCTACGAGACCAGCCGGCTGGCGGAAATCGACCTGCGCGACGCCCCGGCGCGGGAACTGTACCTGCGCCTGGAGCTGCGCAACGAAGCCCGGGTGTTCGCCGAATCCGCCGACCCGCCCTGGCGGCGCTTCGAGATCGTCGGCTATCCGGCCGAGCGGCCGTCCCCGGTCAGCGCCGCAGCCACAGATAGGCCCGCGTCGCCAGCCGGTCCAGGACCACGGCCGGATTGACCGCCAGGATCAGCGCTTCCTGGCCTTCGGCCAAAAGCAGGTCCAGGCGCCTGGGCACGTCGGGATCGTAACAGCCGCCAAGCATCGCCCCGAGTTCCGTATTCGTTCGGCCGGCCAGAAATCCGGCCAGCTCCCGCGAAAGCTCCGTGAGCACCCGCTCGGCGCAGGCCCGCGACGGCCGGCCCCGCGAGGCAGAAAACCAGCCCCGGCCCGTGCGCCAGAAATCATGCAACCCGTGGAGCAGCGGCCAGGGGTCGTCCTCGCCGCCGGGCGGCGACGGCTCGGTCGTGTCCGGCCAGGCCAGGGTCATGACGAAGGATCGCGACACAAGTGTCGGAAAAAGCCGCTCGCGCTGGGGGGCGAGCAGCACGAACACGTTGCCCGGCCGCGGTTCCTCCATGGCCTTGAGCAGCGCGTTGGCCGCCTCCTCGGTCAGCCCTTGGGCCTCGGCCAAAAGGATCACCCGCTTGCCCGGGCCGCGCGGCGGCTCGCCCACCAGCCGGCGCACCTCGCGCATGGCATCCACCTTGATGGTCTCGGCGCTGCCGTCGAAAAACTGGAGGTCGAGGAACACCTTCTCCAGCACCTGGCGACAAATGGCGCACAGGCCGCACGGCGGCGACCCGGCCCGGCAGTTGAGGCGGGCGGCCAGGAAAAAGCCCACGGCCGCGCGTTCGTCGGCCGAGCCGCCCTCCAGGATGACCGCCTGGGGCATCGCCCGGGCCAAGGCGTCGATGCCGGCCAGCACATGGGCCTGGCGCGCCGAAACGCCGAACACGTCGGCGGCCAGGGAGAGGTGAGGGGTGGTTGGCGTCATCATGGTGGAAGGCACCTCGGTGCGTGGCGTATGGTCGATGGGGGAGAGCAGGGCTCTGCCCTGCACCCGCCGGGGGGCGTCACGCCCCCCGGACCCCCCGATCGGCTTTGGCGGGCGGGAGGGCTGCGGTCACCGGGTCGGCGGCATGGCCCGGGGATGCGAGGCCGGAATTCGGCCTTCGATGCCGCCGCTGGCGCGGCAGGCTCGAAGGCCGAATTCCGGCCTCGCGAGCCGTCGGCCCTTCGGGCCGAAGTCTTGGATTTTTTGCTTTGAAAGCCTTTTCTTGTGATGCGGCGCTTCGCCGCTGGCGCCCTTGGTGGCGGAAATGGGGGCAACGTGCTGGCCGGCTTTGCGGCCTGCGGGTTGCCCCCATTTCCGCCACCAAACGGCCCGACGCCTCGCCGTCCGACGTTGTCACCGTGTCTGCACCCGCCTCGTCGACGAGGGGGTCCGGGGGGCATCATGCCCCCCGGCCGCCGGAGGCATCTTCCTCTTCCTTTACTTCGCCTTTTCCTCTACCCCGCTACCCGCGCAGGATCGTCTGCTTCCGGTCCGGCCCGACGGACAGGATGGAGCAGGTCGTTTTGAGCGACTGTTCGATGCGCGAGACGTATTCCCGCGCGGCCAGGGGCAGGTCTTCCCAGGCGGTGATGCCCGAGAGGTCTTCCTCCCAGCCCGGCATGGTCTCGTAGACCGGTTCCACGTGTTCCAGGGCGCCTTCTTCCTGGGGCGGGTACTCGTGGATCTTGCCCTTGTAGCGGTAGCCGATGCATATCTTGATTTCGTAGAGGCCGCTTAAGACATCAAGCTTGGTCAGCGCGATGTCGGTGGGGCCGGACAGGCGGGCCGATTCGCGCAAAAGCACCAGGTCGAGCCAGCCGCAGCGGCGTTTGCGGCCGGTGGTGGCGCCGAATTCGCCGCCTTTTTCCTGGAGGTAGTCGCCGATGGTGCCGAAGAGTTCGGTGGGGAAGGGACCCGAGCCCACGCGGGTGGTGTAGGCCTTGACCACGGCCACGACGCGGCCCAGCACGTCGGGCGAGCAGCCGCTGCCGGCGGCGGCCTGTCCGGAGACGGTGTTGGACGAGGTGACGAAGGGGTAGGTGCCG
This sequence comes from Solidesulfovibrio sp. DCME, assembly GCF_049995385.1. Taxonomy (NCBI): domain Bacteria; kingdom Pseudomonadati; phylum Thermodesulfobacteriota; class Desulfovibrionia; order Desulfovibrionales; family Desulfovibrionaceae; genus Solidesulfovibrio; species Solidesulfovibrio sp. DCME. The sequence goes on along the minus strand of NZ_CP188261.1, from coordinate 5,060,496 downwards.
TGGTCGATGTCCAGGTGGGTCCCCTGGGCGCCTTCGAAGAGCACGTCGCCGCCGGCGGCCAGGGTCTTCTGGATGATGGAGGACACGTCGCCGAGGTAGGGCAGCAGCCGCCGGGTCACCGGGGTGATGGCCTCGGCCACGGCGCCCGGGTCCAGGGCCGGCATGTCGTAGAGCTTGGTGAAGAGGGTATTTTTTTCGATCAGCGCCAGGGTGATTTTCCTGGCCAGCAGCTCCGGATCGGCGAAGTCGCCGGCCCGGATGCCGATGCGGGCCATCTTGTCCTCGTAGCAGGGGCCGATGCCGCGCCCGGTGGTGCCGATCTTGCCGCCGGCGCGAAGCGTCTCGCGGGCGCCGTCCAGGAGCCGGTGGTAGGGCATGATGACATGGGTCTTGCGCGAGATCACGAGCCGTTCGGGCGAGACGTCGACACCCTTGGCGGCCAGGGTGTCCATTTCGCGGCACAGCACTTCCGGGTCCAGGACCACGCCGTTGCCGATGAGGCAGACCTTGCCGTCGTGGAGGATGCCCGAGGGCATGAGGTGGACGATGGTTTTTTCGCCGCCCACGACCAGGGTATGGCCGGCGTTGTTGCCGCCCTGGAAGCGGACCACGGCCTTGGCCGATTCGGTGAGCAGGTCGACGATCTTGCCCTTGCCCTCGTCGCCCCATTGGGCTCCGTGGATGACGACGCCCCGGCCCATGCCCGCGGCCGGCGTATTGCGGTATTCGCCCATAGCCTATGACTCCCCTGTATCCTTGGGCTTGAATTCCAGAACCTTGGCCCGGTGCGCTTTGACCTTTGGCCGGGGTTCGGGCTGGTGCGTCTCGGCGGGCGCTTCCGAGGCGGCCACCGGGATGATGCCGTCCGGGCCGGCGCCTTGCCCCGGCTGGCGGCCTTCGGCCCAATGATGGTTGAACAATTGATTTTTAAAGCGCATCCCCTGGATCATGGCCAGGACGAGGACCGCCTCTTCCCAGCGATGGGAAGGCTCGAACCGGCCCACCGCCTCGGCGTATTTGTCCCACAGGGCCATCAGCGAAGCTTCGTCGAAGGCCCGAAGCTGCCTGGCCATTTTCAAAAGCACCTGTTCCACGACCGTACCCCACCCACACGAGATGCCGCCGGCAACGCGGGCGGACAGGCCTTGTTAGCAGAAACGCCCGGGCCTTCCAATTGCAATTTGCCCAGGGCCGCCGGCTGTGCTAGGCATCCCCACGCACGTCACAGCAAGGAGCGGCCACGCCATGAGCGACCTGAAAAAAATGTACACCACCATGGTCGAGGACCCTTTCCCGGCCGAACTGGTCATCAGGCTCGGCGAGGCCGAACTGGCCTTCGCCAAGCGGACCTGGACCATCGACGGCGAGGAAAAGGGGCTACGCTACGGCGAAAACCCGGACCAGCCCGCCGCGCTCTACGCCCCCAAGGACGGCCGGCTGACCCTGGGCGGCGTGGCCTTTCGCGGCCCCGGCGACGGCCTGGTCTGCGCCGCCACGGAAGAGCACCTGCTCCAGTCCGGCAAACACCCCGGCAAGACCAATTTGACCGACGTGGATAACGGCGTCAACATTTTGCAATACCTGACCAAAAAGCCCGCCGCCGTGATCCTTAAGCACAACAACCCCTGCGGCGCGGCCTGGTCCGAGGCAGGGCTTTGCCCGGCCTTCGAAGCCGCCTTCGCCGCCGACCGCATCGCCGCCTTCGGCGGGGCCATCGTGGTCAACCGCACCCTGGACGTGGCCACGGCGGAAAAGATCAACGCCGTCTATTTCGAGGTCGTGGCCGCCCCGGACTACGAGCCCAAGGCCCTGGAAATCCTCAAGAGCAAAAAGAACCTGCGCATCTTCCGCCTGCCGGGCCTGGCCGCCCTGGACAAACTCGTGGGCCAGCCGTTCCTCGACATCAAATCCCTGGCCGACGGCGGGCTGGTGCTCCAGTTCTCCTTCCGTAACCGCATCCTGGCCGCCGAGGATTTCCTGGCCGCCACGGCCACGGACAAGGCCGGGACCACGGTCACGGCTCGGGCGCCGTCGCTGGCCGAAGCCGAGGATCTGCTCTTCGCCTGGGCCGTGGAGGCCGGCGTCAGCTCCAACTCGGTCATCTTCGCCAAAAACGGGGCCACCGTGGCCATCGGCACCGGCGAGCAGGACCGGGTGGGCGTGGTGGAATTGACCATCCACAAGGCCAAGACCAAGTACGCCGACGGCCTGGCCTTCGCCGCCTGCGGCAAGTCGCTCTACGAACTGACCCTGGCCGCCGCCGCCGACCCCGAGGCCGCCGCGCTGCTGGCCGGTATCCAGGCCAAGACGGAAATGGCCAACGGTGGGCTTGCCGGCTCGGTGGTGGTCTCGGACGGCTTTTTCCCCTTCCGCGACGGCGTCGACTTGTGCATCGGCGTGGGCGTGACGGCCATCGCCCAGCCCGGCGGCTCCATCCGCGACACCGAGGTCATCGCCGCCTGCAACGAAGCCGCGCCCCAGGTGGCCATGGTCTTCACGGGGCAGCGTTCGTTCCGGCATTAGGGGGAGAGGAATGAAGAATGCCTCCGGCGGCCGGGGGGCATGAGGCCCCCCGGACCCCCTCGTCGAGAAGAGGGGTGGACAGGGGGGGTGGAACACGCTAGGTCCGGCCTCCCGCATCAATATAAATTATAAATCCCCCCTTAAAAAGTTTTTGGGGAAGGAGGGGGGCCGGGGGGAGGGAACCCCTTTTTCCAAAAAGGGGTTCCCTCCCCCCGATTCCATCCCCTCCTTTCCCTAAAGGATATACATCGCATGGCGTTGGAGCGGTATGCCGGGCTGGGGTGTCTGGTGGAGTACATGCAGGGCAACCAGGCGCAGGTGGCCTGGGTCCTGGAGGAGGCCTCGGGCCGGCTGCGGCTTTATACCTTGACCCGGCGCGAGGAGAAGATGGCGCTGTCACGCGTGCTGCCCTGGATGGGGCCGCGCTACGACGGGGCCAGGGACCGCAGCGAGATCCTGGAGATCCTGGCCGCCCATCAGGCCAGGCGCGAGGCCGCGGCCAGGGCCATCGACCCGCTGGAGTTGTGGGAGCTGGCCCAGGGCGAGGTCCGCGAGGAGTCCGCCGTGTGGTTCGCCGGGCTGGTGGGCGAAACCCCGGATGTCGACGCCGTGGCGGCCATGGGCCGGGCGCTTCTCGCCTGCAAGACCCACTTCAAATTCCATCCGCCGAAATTCGAGGTCTTCCCGGCCGAACTGGTGGAGCGGCGCCTGGCCGAGGCCGCCCTGGCCGAGGAACGCGAGAAGGTGGTCGTGGCCGGCCAGGCCTTTTTCAAGGAGTTGTGGCAAAGCTGGCTCACCGGCGACCGCAAGAAGGCCCAGTCCCTTGCGGCCAAGCTCGACCCCGAGGCGGCCAAGCGGCTGGCCGCGCTTTTAAAGCGCCTCATGGCCGACGCCGAGGACGCCGAGTCCGCCACCCTGTGGGCCATGCTGCGCAAGGGCCTGCCCGAGCATCCCTTGCAGCCCTACATCCTGGCCACCCAGTGGGGCATCGTGCCGCCGCACTACAATTATCTGCTCGACCAGGCCGACTACGCCCCGGGTGACGACTGGTGGGCGCCGCTCGCCGCCGAGGTCGAGGCCCGCAAGGCCGGGTTGGCCGCCCTTAGCCGCGAGCCCGAGCCCATCCCCTTCGTCAGCGTCGATTCGCCCACCACCCGGGACATCGACGACGCCTTTTTCGCCAGCGCCCGCGAGGACGGCGGCATCCGCCTGGCCCTGGCCCTGGCCGACCCGGCCCTGGACTGGGAATTCGGCGGGCCCCTCGATGCGGCCGTGGCCGCCCGGGCCACCAGCCTCTACCTGCCCGAAGGCGTGTCCCACATGCTGCCCGAGGCCCTCGGCACCGGGCTCTACAGCCTCGTGGCCGGCCAGGTGCGGCCCTCCCTGGTCATGGAGTGGGATTTCGACGCCGCCGGCGAGATCGTCGGCTTCGCCATGCGCAAGTCCTTCGTGCGGGTGGCGGAAAATTCCACCTACGCCGCCGTGGAGGCCGCCCTGGACGGCCCGGGCGCCCCGGAGCACCTGCGGCTCGGCTACCGCCTGGCCGGGCAGTTGCGGCAACGGCGCCTGGAGCGCGGCGCGGTCATCATCGAGCGGCCCGAACCCGACATCGTCCTGACCGGATATCCCGAGGACGTGCAGGTGCGGGTGGGGCTTTGCCCGTCCTACCCCCGCTCCCAGCTCATGGTCAGCGAATTCATGATCCTCGGCAACACGGCCGCCGCCGAGTACGCCGTCTCGAACGGCGCGGCCATGCTCTTTCGCACCCAGGACGCGAGGCTCCCCCCGGAGATTCGCGGCATCCACGACGATCCGCCGGCCATCCAGCGGGCCGTGCGCGAGCTGCCGCCGACCCTGACCGAGCCCGACCCCCGGCCCCATGCCACCCTGGCCGCGCCGGCCTACGCCCCGGTCACCTCGCCCCTGCGGCGCTATGCCGACCTGGTCAACCTGGCCCAGCTGGAAAACCTGCTGCGCACGGGCGCGCCGCGCTGGAGCCGGGGCGAGCTCGAGGCCCGCCTGCCGGAACTCTCGGCCCGGGTCGAGGCCGTGGGCCGGGTGCAGCGCTTCCGGCCGCGCTATTGGAAACTGCTGTATCTCCAGCGCACCTGCCGCGAGCGCACCTTCGAGGGCGTGGTGGTGGACCTGGGCGGCGGCGGGTTCGTGTCCCTGGCCCTGCCGGATCTGCAGATGTATGTCCGGGCCACCCGGGATACGCTCGGCGACGCGGTTTACATCGGCCAACGGTATGCGCTACGTCTGGGGAAGATCGATCCGCTGACCAACGAGCTGCGGGTCTTCGGCGCGGAGGAGATTCCGGCCCGGCTGCCCGAGGGGGCCGAGGCCTATTTCATGGACGCCGGCGGCGCCAGTTAAAGTTGACGCAAGGAAGCCTCCGGCGGCCAGGAGGGGCGAGGCCCCTCCTGGACCTCCCCCAAGGGGGTACGGCCCCACCAAAACCCTTCTTAAGAGGGAAATGGAGAGGATATGGGCTTTTCGTTTGTTGTTGCCTGCGGGCTGTACCTCGTGCTGACGTACCTGGTGGCCGCCTTTCCCTTCGGGCTGGCCGTGGCCCTGGCCGGTTGCGGCATCGACCCGAGGCTGGCCGGCAGCCATAATACCGGGGCGACCAACGTGGCCAGGCTTTGCGGCACGCGCTACGGGGTGGTCACCTTGCTGCTCGACCTGGCCAAGGGCCTCGTGCCCGTGCTGGTGGCCCGGGCGCTGTCCGATTCGGCCGTGCTGCTCTCGCTGGTCATCGTCGTCGCCGTGGCCGGGCACATGTTTTCGGCCTTCCTTTACGGCAAGGGCGGCAAGGGCGTGGCCACGACCATCGGTGTGTTCCTGGCCGCCGCGCCGCTGCCGGCGCTTGTTTCCGTGGCTGCCTGCGTTGCCGTCATCAAGGCCACGGGCTTCGTGTCCGCCGGTTCGCTGACCCTGGCCGTGTGCCTGCCGATCCTGGTCTTTTTCCTCGGCCCGTGCGCCCTGACCCTGGCCGCCCTGGTCGTGGCCGGGCTCGTGATCTACAAGCACCGCGAGAACATCGCCCGGTTGCGGGCCGGCCAGGAAAAACCCTGGCGCAAGGGTGCCGCTGCGGCATGATTCACGTCGCGTACGCTTTCGCAGTCCTGGTTGCGATCAACGCCCTGGCCATGTGGGGCCTGTCCCGGTTGCGGCCGGGGCGTGGCCGCACGTCCGGCATGGGGGCGCTGGTCGCCCTGGACGCGGCCGTGGTGGTCCTTTTGGCCATCGAAATCGGCATGGCCCTTTTTTTCGCCCAGTCCGACGGCTTCAACATCACCATGTCCAGCCGCAACTGGTTCGCCCGCCATTGGCACCCGGTCAACGCCCTGGGCTACCGCGACGCCGAGCCCGCCCCCAAGGCGGCGGGGGAGAAACTGCTGGTGGTGCTCGGGGATTCCTTTGCCGCCGGGCACGGCATCGACCGGGCCGAGGACCGGTTCGGCGACGTGCTGGCCCGGGACCTGGGCCAGGGCTGGCGGGTGGCCAACGTGGCCAAGATCGGCTGGGACACGGTGGACGAGGACGAGGCCCTGCGGGCCTATCCCGTCGCGCCGGACGTGGTGGTTTTGGCCTACTTCGTCAACGACATCTACCGGGCGGCGCAAAAGGCCAACTTCCCGCTGCCTTTTACCATCCAGTTCCCCAAGAGCACCGTGGCCAAGTACCTGGTCGACCACTTCGCCCTGGCCAATTTCGTCTACTGGCGGTTGGCCCGCATGGGCAACGTGGACGACGCGGCCAAGGGCTTCTGGGACCGGCTCCGGGCCGCCTACGCCGATCCGGCCGTCTGGGCCGCCCACGAGGCGGAGCTCGATTCCCTGGTCGGCTGGTGCCGGGAGCACCGGGCTCGGCTGATCGCGCTTGTCATCCCGAGCCTTGTCGACGTGGCCGGCACCGCGCCCATGACGGCCAAGGCCGTCGCCTATTTCCGGGCGCGCGGCGTGGAGACCGTGGACCTGACGCCGATTCTCGCCGGCCGCGATCCGGCAGGCCTGGTGGTCAACGGCGTGGACAGCCACGCCAACGTGGCGCTCCACGCCGCCATGGCCGACCTGCTGCGCCGGGCCGTCCTGGCCGGGGAGGGCGGCCCGGCCACGGGCGAGGCCGCCCCGGCCCCGGCGCCGCAATAACCGCAAGCCGCCGCCGCGCATCGGGAGCCAGCGATGGACAGCGTCTTTCTCGTCGTCGATATGCTCAACGATTTCATCACCCCGGGCGGGAACCTCTATTTCCCCATGGGCCAGGGGGTCGTGGCGCCCATCGTCCGGCTGCGCCGGGCCTTCCGGGCCGCCGGGGTCACCGTGGTCTACGACAACGACGCCCATCCCGAGGATTCCGAGGAGTTCGCCCACTGGCCCGTGCACTGCGTCATGGGCACGGCCGGGGCGCGCCTGGTGGACGACCTGGCCGCCGGGCCGGGGGACATCATCATTCACAAGGACACGTTGTCGCTTTTCGCCGACGGCCGGGCGGCGTCGTTGCTGCGGGGGGTGGGGGCGAAACGGCTCTATGTCGCCGGCGTGGCCACGGAATACTGCGTCAAGGAAGCCGTGCTGCACGCCCTGGAGGCGGGCTTCGCCGTGACCGTGGTGGGCGACGCCATCGCCGCCGTGGACCTGGCCCCCGGCGACGGGGAGCGGGCCGTGGCGGCCATGGCCGCGGCCGGGGCGGATTTTACCACCACCGAAGCCCTGCTGGCCCAACTGTCCGCCCCGTCTTGAGCCCCCAAGGATAGCCTGGGCTTTTCCGAGGGAGGCGCTTCGAACGCACTCCTTTTTCCCAAAATAGCGTTTCCTGGGGCACGGCCCGTGGGCCGGGGTGTCCCGCCGCGCCTCAGGCGATGGGCGGGCCGTCGGCCAGGCGCATGGTCAAAAGCATCTTGCCGTCGGGCAGGGGCACGGCCGTGAATTCCATGTTCCTGTCGCTGCCGTCGCCGCAACGGACCGGAAACACACGCGAGCCAGGCCGGCCGACGGCCGTCTGCCAGTCGGCGGCGACGCGGGCCCGCAGTTCGGGGTCGGGATAGGCCTTTTCCAGCCAGGCCTGGGCATCGGGAATGTCCCGGGCCGTGTAGCCCACGATATCCACGAAGGCCTTGTTGAGGAACAGCGTGCGTCCGTCTGCGCCGACCAGGCTGGCCGCGTAGGGCACGTGGTCGAGGATGGTGCGCAGCTCCCGGGCGCTGCTTGCGATTTCCTCCTGGGCCTTGGCCAGGGCGGTGACGTCCTCGGCGTGGAGCATGACCGTGTCCGGCGCGGCGAAGACGAAGGTCATGTCGAAGATGCCGGGTTCCGGTGCCCCGGGCGGGCGGAAAGCCAGTCGCTTGCGGCTGGTGCGCCGGGCTTCGAAGGCGTTCCACAGGGCCAGGTAGACGTCCGGGGCATCGTCGAAGATGGCCCCGGCCGGGGCTTCCAGGCAGGTGCCGATACGCCCCCGGAAAAGGGCCTCGGCCGCCTTGTTGGCGTCGACGAGGACCAGTTCGCGGTCCTTGAGGGCGAACGTCAGGCTCGGCAGGGGAAAATTGCGCAAATGGGTCTGGAGGCGTTCCTCCCGGGCCGCCAGTGCCGCTTCCATCCGCTTGTGTTCGGTGATGTCCTCGATAAACCCCTCCACCACCGCTTGCCCCGCGTGCTTCACCAGCCGGACGCAGATCCGGCCGGTGAATGTCGAGCCGTCCCGGCGCACATTGACGGCTTCCAGCCGGAGGGGGCCGCTGGCGCGGCGCAACTGCCCCACGAGGGCCGCCCGTTTGTCCGGGTCCAGGAAGACCTTGGCGGCGGACTGTCCGATGGCCTCGATCATGTCCCGGGGTGTGACATAGCCGAACAGGCGGGCCGTGGCTTGGTTGACCCACAGGATGCGGCCGTCGGGCGTGGAATGGAAAAGCCCGAGGCCGGCATCGTCGAAGAATTGGCGGTAGCGGGAATCCTCGGTTTGCGCCTCCGGGAGGGGGCACCGTTGCCTGGTGACGTCGCGGCCGTAGGCGTTGACCGCGTCGCTGTCGGGAAGCGGACAGAGCGTGATTTCCAGGACCGCCGCGTCAAGGGGGATGTCGATGCGGCGGATCGCTCCCGTTTCCCTGGCCAGGAGCGCCGCTTCGGCCAGGGGCGGCGGCACGGGCTCGCCCACGGTCATGCCCAGGGCGCGTAAGAGCGGGGCGCTGGCCGGATTGGCGTAGGCCAGCCGGCCGTCCGGGGCCAGCCGCAGGACCGGGTGGGGGTTGTCCTCGGGAAAGCGGGCCATGGAGCGCAGGTTTTCCTGGGCCTGGCGTTCGCTGGTCACGTCCTGCACCGTGCCGTGGATACGGGTCACCTGGCCGGAGGCGTCGCGTTCGGCCCGGGCCACGGCCTTGCCGTACCGCCACAGGCCGTCGGCCCGGCGAAACCGGTAGGTGTAGCGCTGGAGCCCCTTGCCGACCAGCAGCCTGCGGCGCACCGCCGCGACGGTCGGCTGGTCGTCGGGATGCACCAGGGTGAGGAATGCGTCATAAGTCGGAATGGGGCTGCCCGGGGGCAGGCCGAAGATGCGCTGGAATTCCTCGGACCAGAAATCCTGGCCCGTGCCCAGGTCGCGGGTGAAGCTGCCGACCCGGGCCAGGCGCTGGGTTTCGCGAAACGAACTGGCCAGGGTGCGCAGGTCGTGCCAGGGGGACAGCCCCGGTTCGGGCAGGGCGGCCAGTTCCCGGACCAGGGGGAGGATCGCTTCCGGCCGGGCCAGCAAGGCCTGGCGCACGTCGGCCGGAATCTTGCCGGCCAGGGCCAGGAGCGTGTCCGGCGATTCGCCCAGTTCGGCGGCCAGGGCCAGGATGTGGCCTTCGGACAGGCTTGGGGACGCGCCCCGTTCCAGGCGGCTGAGGTAGGAGGGTTGGATGCCCAGGCGTGTCGCGAGCTGCCGCAAGGAATAGGCCGGGTCGGTCGCCAGGAGGGCTAGGCGTTTTTCCCGGATGCGCCGGCCGAACGGATGGACTTCCCGCATGTGTGCACCATAGCGTGCACAGCGGATGGTGGCAATGCCCTGTGGCGTTTTAAGCGGTCGCGTGCGTTTCCGGCAAAAGGGCCGTGCCGTGGGCCAGGGCCAGCAGCCGGGTGGCCAGGGCGTCCGTGTCGGCGGGCGCGGCCCCCGCCTCGTTTTCCAGGCGGCTGGCGGCCTCCCGGGCGGCGGTTTCCAGCTCCGGCCGGTCCGGGTCGGTGAAGGCGGCCAGTTGGCTGGCGGCTTTCTCCCGCTTGCCCAGGGCCAAAAGGGTCAGGCCGAGCAGCAGGCGGGCCGTAGGCGCGGCGCCGTCGGTCAGGCGCAGCACGTGTTCGAATTCCACCCGGGCCTGGATCATCTGGCCGGTGGCGAAAAGGGCGTGGCCCAGGCGCAACCGGGCCTCGGGGTTGGACAGGTCGCCCCGGACCGAGGCCCGGTAGGCGGTCACGGCCGCGGGGTAATCACCGGCGGCGTAGGCCGCCTCGGCCGCGGCGTGGCGGTCGGGGGCCTCGGCCTGGGGGCCGGGCTTGGGGATTTCACGGCCAAGCAGGGCCCGGACGAGGTGGCGGCGGGAGAACGTGGGGCGGTCGTTGTCGGCCATGGCCTGCTCCTTGGCTTATTGGGGCTTTCCCTGGTCGCGGCGGAAAAACACGGCTTCGATGTCGCGGATGCGGTCGTCGCCGGCGGCGGCGACCTCGGGCAGCAGGTACTCGGGCAGGCCCAGGGACTGCCAGGCCGCCTCGCGCAGCGCCGGGACGGGCGAACCGGAAAAAGCCGGCCAGGACCAGGCCGTGGCCAGGATGTCGGCCACGTGGACCAGGGCGGTCTCGCGCGAGGCGGCGTCGCTTGGCGGCTGGTGATGGTCGGCGACGAGGCGCGTGAGGGTCTCGGGAAAGTGCCAGCCGGTGAGCAGGGTCTGGCCCACCAGGGCGTGGTCGAAGCCGAGAACCGCGGTTTCGGCCTCGGTGTCGGGCAGCCCTTCCACGCGCGACAGCAGCAGCGCCCGGGCGGCCGCCGCCGGCAGCTTGCGCAGGATGACCAACTGGCCGATGTCGTGGAGCAGCCCGCCCACGAAGGCCCTGTCCGAGGCGGTGCCCGGGCAGGCGGCGGCGAGCAGCGAGGCGTAGACGGCGCAGGCCGCGGCGTGGCGCCAGAAGGCCCGCATGTCCCACAGCCCGGGCTCGATGTCGTCGAAGGCGGTCAGCGCCGCCAGGCCCAGGACCAGGGTAGTCAGTTCCTTGCGCCCGACCATGGCCACGGCCCGGGTGATGGAGTCGATGGGCGTGCGGGCGGCGTAATGGGGGCTGTTGACCAGGCGCAGGAGCTTGGCCGAAAGGCTCGGGTCGCGGCCGATGATGGCGGCCAGGTCCTGGGGCGTGGTGTTTTCCGCCTCCAGGGCCGACAGCAGCCGGACGTGGACCTCGGGCAGGGTGGCCAGTTCCACTTCGCCGGACACGAGGCTGGCCGGGTCGATGGTTTCCGGGCCGAAAAGCTGGCGTTCCGGGGCAAACCCCGTCAGGGAGGGCGTGAGGGCGGCGGCGTCCAGGTCCAGGCCCTCGGCCAGGGCCCGCGACGCGGCGCGCCCGGCGGCCAGCTCGAAGACCGCCTGGCCGAAGGGGGCGGCGATGTCCAGGGCGGCGAATCGCGGCCGCAGAAGGGCCCGGCAGCGGGCCAGGGTTTCGGCGAAATCCCCGTCGTCGGCCTCGTCCTGGCCGTCGGTGTCGGGTTGCGGGGCGAGTATTTCCACGTCCCGTACGCCAAAGGCCCGCATGGAGCGCAGATGTTCCTCGGAGATGACGGTCCCTTTGGGCAGCAGCAGGAGGCCGTGCTGGCCGCTGATGTCCTTGCCGGCCACCATGCCGTGTACCACTGCGTCGATATTGACTTTGACCACCGTGCCCCGCCTCCGGCTGCGCCGTTTATCCTTCCCGCGCCCGCGGCGCGTGGGTTAAGATTGTAATAAAGCTAAATGAAAGAAAAGGACCCAGACGGGCTGGCTGGGTGGTTTTTGCCGAACGATCCGGGGTGTGTAGTCTAACACGCTTGTTTTGTTGATGTTAAAATAAATTTCAATCGTTGTGTGTTTTGGCCCGCGATTTGCTTTTAGAAAAACGCGAGCGCGGTGGGCGAAAGCCGAAACCACACCGCACAAATCACCTGGCCGTGGCGGCCACCCCCTAGCCTCCTCCCCCAACACGCCACCACGGCCTTTTTAGGAAGCCGTTTGGGTCACTCCCTGGGCCCGGGCGGCTTCCGCTTTTTGGGGCCGCGCCGGCCCGTCCGGAAAGTCTTGAATCACGACCGAATCCTGGATAAAGAGGATAAGGACCGCCACGGCGGATGGGCTGTCGCCTGGGTCAAAGGGCGCGGCCATGGGGCCGTCCTTCCTCGATTTTTTCATGGAGCAGGTATTGGAAACGAACGAATCCGGACCCCAGGCCTTTTTGGAGTTCGTCAACCAGCGGTTGGCCAAGCGGCAGCGGGAACTCGACGCGGCCGTCAAATTCTCCAGCCATCACGCCCAGGTGGAGTCCATCATCGCGGAGTTGCGGGCCGTGCGCGCCAAGTTCGTGACACTCATGCGCCGGGAGGGGCTGCTGTGAAGAGGGCTTTTCAGGCGATCCTGGCCCCGGTGTGCCTGCTGTGCCTGCTGTTTCTTTCCGCCGGCCCGGCCCGGGCCCAGGCCGGGCTCGACATCGTCGGCAACTGGACGGCCTCGGTCCTCGGCCAGGAGGTCACGGCCAGCTTCACCCGCCAGGGCGACATGATCCGGGGCGTGGTCGTCATCCCGGACATCGGCGGCGGCACGAACACCTATCATCTGGCCGGCGTGATCCTGGGCGCCGATTTCGCCGCCCAGCACGGCAGCGGCCATCTGCTCAAGGGAACCCTCACCGGCCCGAACACGGCCGAGGCCGTCTTTTCCCCCAAAACCGGCCCCAGCCTCGCCCTGCACCTCAAGCGGCGGGCCGGCCCCTAGCGTTGCGTCCTTGAATATGTGTATATATGGGAACAACACCATAAAATAACTATTTTTCTTAAAAATACTCCCGTATTTTTAAGGGACGCAACACGAGCGCCGCATCCACGAAGAAGGCCGGCGCGTTTTCGAGGACCATGCCGGCGAATCATTCATTTTGCCACATGCGGTCGTAAGGTGGCAGGGGCGCCAGCCTACGTTTCGGCGTTCCTTTTTTGCCCCGGCGGCACCACCGGCACGGTTTCGTCCTTGGCCCGGTCGGTCCAGACCCGCTTGATGGTTTCCACATCCTCGGGGGGCAGCGTGGCCTCGATGGCGTCGAAGGTCCTGTTGCGGAAAAACACCAGGTCCTGGTAGCTGGGGGCCTTTTGGATCAGCTCCAGATAATAGGTGATATTTTTGTCCTGCTCCATGGCGTCGTCCTCCCGGTCACCCGGTGTCCGTGAGGGAGGTGTAGCCGAGGCGGCGGCGCGGAGCAACTCTCAGGCAGGCTCGGGACTGTTGAAGGCGCCGCACTTCTCGCAGACGAACCCGGCGTATTCGGGTTCTCCGTCGTCGCCGATCCAGACTTCCACCTCGTTGCGTTCCGAACAGTTGGCACAATAGATCAGCGCGATGTGGTTTTCCGGGTCGTAGTCGCATTCCACACCGCAAAGGATGAGCGTCTGCGTAAAGGCCATGGCCGCCTCCTCGCCGCCGTGCCGGCGCGTTTGATTCCTTTTATCACGGCCCGGCGCCAGGGCAAGGGGGCGCGGCGATTTTGCCGGCCCCCATTGCCAGACGCCGCCGCCCGGGCTATCCCCGACCGGCCGGCCGCCGCCGCCAAGGACTCGCCATGCCCGTGCGCCCAACCCCGCAGCCCCTGGTCCTCCACGACGCCTTCGCCTTTCCCGGCGGTGGCGAGAACGTGGCCGTGACCCTGGCCCGGGCTTTCGGGGCGGCGCTTTTCACCGGCGAATACGCGCCCGGCGCCTTTCCCCAAGGCTATTTCGACACGCCGCCGCAAAGCCTCGACGCCGCCCGAACCCATCCGCTGGCCGCGCGGCTCTCGAAAACCCTGGCCATGCGCCTGGCCTTCGCCCGGTTTCCCCAGACGGCCGCGCCCCTGGCCATCCACAGCGGCACCCTGTGCCTGCTGGCCCAGGCCCGCATCCACGGCCCGCAGATCCTCTATTGCCACACGCCGCCGCGCATCCTCTACGATCACCGCGACTTCTACCGCGCCCGCCAAAGCGCCCTGCGCCGGCCGCTCTACGACCTGCTCGCAGCCGGCTACCGCCGGGCCTACGAGCGGGCCGCCCGGGCCATGGACGCCATTGTCGCCAATTCCGAAACCGTGCGCCGGCGCATCGAAACGTTTCTCGGCCTGCCCGCGACCGTCGTGCCTCCGCCCGTGGACGTGGCCGCCTTCCGCAACCTCGGCCAGGAGCCGTTCTACCTGTCCACGGCCCGGGTGGACGTGCTCAAGCGGGTGGACGTCATCGTGCGCGCCTTCCGCGACCTGCCGGACAAGCGGCTGGTCGTGGTCTCGGGCGGCTCGGAGCTCGACCGCGTGCGCGCCCTGGCCGCCGGCTGCCCCAACATCGACATCCGCGGCTGGACGCCCGGCGACGAACTGCGCCGCCTGGTCGGCACCTGCCTGGCCACCATCTACATTCCCCGCGACGAGGATTTCGGCATCTCCCCGGTGGAATCCATGGCCGCCGGCAAACCCGTCCTTGGCGTGCGCGAAGGCGGGCTGCGGGAGACGGTGGTGGACGGCCAGACCGGTATTTTGCTGCCGCCGGACCCGGGGCCGCAGGATGTGGCCCGGGGTGTGGCCGCGCTTGACGGGGCGACGGCCCTGGCCATGCGCCCGGCCTGCGAGGAAAGGGCACGGTTGTTCGACACGGCGGTGTTCGTGGAGAAGATGCGGGACGTGGTGCGGGGCGTGATGCCCAGTTGAAGGATGGACGCGGGGAAGGCGTGAAGATGCCTCCGGCGGCCGGGGGGCATGATGCCCCCCGGACCCCCTCGAAGGGGCGGGCGGGGGCATGGTCGGCAACGTCGGATGGCGGTGCGTCGGACCATGTGGTCGCGCAATGGGCCAGGCCGATGCAGGCCGCAAAGCCGGCCAGCTCGGCCTGGCCCATTGCGCGACCACGGGCGCCAGCGGCGAAGCGCCGCATGGGAAGAGCAAGGCAAAAGTGGGAATACCCCTTTAAGAGTTTTTAGGGAGGGTGGGGGGCCGGGGGGAGGGAACCCCTTTTTGCAAAAAGGGGTTCCCTCCCCCCGATTCCCTTGGCCGCACATGAGAAAGCTACGCGTCATCGTCAATGCCGTGCCGCTGGCCACGGTCAATACCGGCATCGGCCGGTATCTGCGCTGCCTGTACGGGGCCTTGGAGCGGGCGTATGGGGACCGGCTGGAGATCGGCTATTTCGACGGCAAGCGGGTGAGCGGGGAGCCGCCGCGCCCGCCGGCGAACCTGGCCGCCCGGTCGCGCCTGACCGATTTGCTGTGGAAGCTGCCGCCGCTGGCGGCCCTTGGCGTGCGCCTGGCCCGGCACTATGCCCGCGAGGTCGCCTTTTACAAGGCCGCCCGGGGCTACGACGTCTACCACGAGGCGGCGTTTTTCCCGTTTCGGGTGTCGGGGTCGGTCAAAACCGTTTTTACGGTCCACGACCTGTCGCTGCTGACCTTTCCCGAGCACCATCCGGCGGAGCGGGTGCGCTATTTCCGGCTGTTTTTCTTCAGGCGTCTGGCCAAGGTGTCGCGTTTCCTGGCCGTGTCGGGTTTCACCAAGGCCGAGATGGTGCGCCTCCTGGGCCTCGATCCGGGCCGCATCCGCGTGACCTGGAACGCCCACGAGCCGGAGGTCTTCCATCCCCTGGACGGCCCCTTGCCGCCGGCCGTGCCCGAGCGTTATTTCCTGTTCGTCGGCACCTACGACCCCCGCAAGAACATGCACGTCATCCCCCAGGCCCTGGCTGTCTCCGGCCTCGACGTCCCCCTGGTCAC
>NZ_CP188261.1:3275000-5037500 GCF_049995385.1 Solidesulfovibrio sp. DCME | reverse complement strand
TCGCAGGTGGTGGCGATCTTCGGCACCACCTGTTCCGGGGACGCGGCCGCCGCCGCCCAGGTCATGACCGAAGCCGGGCTGTCCATGATCTCCGGCAACAACAGCGCGCCGTATCTCACCGCCATCGGCGGCGAGCGCGCGCCCAAGTGGCAGCCCGGCTACTTTCGCACCGCCCCCAACGAGGAACACTCGGGGCCGGCGGCGGCCCGGTATGCCTACGTGTCCCTGAACGTGCGCAAGGCCGCCCTCATCCATGACGGCGACATCTACACCCGGGGCCTGGCCGAGGGCTTTCGCCGGGAATTCGAGCGCCTCGGCGGTACGGTCGTGCTGTTTACGGCCGTGGACAAGGGCGATGCCGACATGCGCCCAGTCCTCGAGGCCGTGGCCGCGGCCAAGGCCGACCTGCTTTTTTTTCCCCTGTTCCAGCCCGAGGGCAACAAGGTCCTTCTGGCTGCCCGGGGGATGCTGCCCCTGGCCGGCGTGCGCCTGATGAGCGACGGCTCGCTCATCGAGCAGAGCTTTATCGACGCCGTGGGGGAGTCGGCCCGGGGCATGTACTTCGTCGGCCCCACCCCGCCCACGCCCAATGCCGCCCTGGCCGCACTGACCGAAAACTACTTGGCCAAGTACGGCGAAATGCCGCCAACGACCTATTTCGCCAATGCCTACGACGCGGCCGGTATCCTCTTTGCGGCCATCACCCGAGCGGCCAAGGCCGACGGCCAGGGCAATACGGTCATCGGGCGCCAGGCCCTGCGCGACGCCCTGGCCGCCACCCGCGACTACCCGGGCGTGACCGAACGCCTGACCTGCGACCGCTTCGGCGACTGCGCCAAGCCGCGTTTCAATGTACTGCGCCTCGACGAACCCCGGGCCGGGGTCAATGGGTTGCTGGCCAATGTCGTCTCCACCTACGCCCCGGAAGACGACCATGCCCGCTAGGTTGGCCGGCTTTTGGGCCCGATGCGGCATCGGCGCCAAACTCTGGCTGGTCTTTGGCATGCTGTTCACCATTTTCGGCCTGGCCGGAGGCGCGTCCTACATCGGCCTGACCGTGGTGCGCCAGGCCGAGGACGACATCCAGGCCAACATGGAGATTCGCGCGAGGATATTGGAGATGGAAGGCCTCATGGAGGCCTCCCGGCGGCTGTACCGGGACTTCGTGCTCCATCTGCCGGAAGTGGATTTCGCCGTGGCCCGCGAGCGCTACTGCCAGCCCTCCCTGGCCCTGGCCGCCCGGCTGATCGCCGTGTGCGAGGAGCTCAAGCGGCAGGTGGACAGCCTCCCCCCGACCGCTGCCATCGCCGCCCGCCGGGTGGACATCCGGCTCTTCGCCGCCACGGCCAAGCGCTATTCCCAGACCCTGGTCAGCGAGACGGAATTGCTGACCACGGTCTACAATCCCGATTCCGGGATCCGCACGGTCATGGGCAAGACGTTGGCCGAACTGGGCGATACGGTGCGGGAAGCCTCCAACGAAGCCTTGCTCGTGCGGGAAATCGACATTCTGGAAAAGCGCTACGAGATCACCAGGCAGCGGCCCTCCATGCAGCAGGCCCTCAACAAGGCCCGATTGCTGCGACACCGGCTGGACAACGATCCCGACCTGACGGCGGACAGGCGGGAACGGGCCGTGACGCTCCTCGACGATTTCGGCCGGCTGGCCGACCGCCTCCTGGAAATCACGGCCGCCCTTCAGGCCAATGCCAATGACTTCAGCCTGCAAGCCAAGTCCGTGGACCCCATTGCCGGCGAACTCAAGGTCCTGTCCACCTCCCAGGTGGCCGCGGCCAAGCAGCGTATCCAGTGGGCCAGCCGCCTGGGCGGGACCATCCTGATCGCGGCGGCCCTGCTCGGCATGGTCTGCCTGCTTGTGGCCGAACGGGTCCTGCAGGCCACCATCACCGGAAAGATCGTGTCCATGACCGGCCATGCCGCGGCCCTGCGGGCCGGCCATCTCGACGAAATGCTGCCCGAGGACGGACGCGACGAGCTCGGGGAACTGTCCAGGACGTTCAATGCCATGACCCTGCGCCTGCGGGAGCTGGTGGGCACGCTGGAGGAAAAGGTGCGCCAGCGGACTCGGGAACTGGCCGAAAAAAACCGCGAGCTCGACCTGAAAAACCGGGAGCTGGCCACCCTGTCCCTGACCGATCGCCTGACGGGCCTGTGCAACCGGCGAAAGCTCGATCAGGCCCTCGGTGCAGAGTTGCGCCGAGCCCGGCGCTACGGTTCTGCCTTTGCCCTGGTCATGGTCGATCTGGACCATTTCAAGGACATCAACGACGCCTTCGGCCATGCCGTGGGCGACGCGGTGCTCGTGCGCGCGGCCGACATCCTCATGGCCGCGACCCGGGAAACCGACCTCGTTGGCCGGTGGGGCGGAGAGGAGTTCCTCATCGTCTGCCCGGAAACCAATGTGGACGAGGCCTGGCACATGGCCGAGCACCTGCGCCGCGAATTCGAGGAAACGGTCATTCCCGGCGTCGGCCGGGTCACGGCCAGTTTCGGGTTGGCGGCCTATACCACCGAAGAAAAGGCGGCAGACCTGGTGGCCCGGGCCGATGCCGCCCTGTATCGGGCCAAGGAGGGCGGCCGCAACCGGGTCGCCGGCGACGGCACCATTTGACGGCGCCTCCCGCCGTAGGCTACCGCATCCGGCCATGGGTACCTGCGTCAGCTTGCGAAACGTGTCCAAAGCCTTCGGCGTGCGCCGCCTCTTCGACGACATTTCCCTGGCCGTGGCCGACCAGGAGCGCATTGGGCTCGTCGGGCCCAACGGCTCGGGGAAATCCACCCTGCTCAAGATCCTGGCCGGCCTGGAAGCCTCGGATGCCGGCGAGCGTACCACGCGCCAGGGCGCGCGGCTGGCCTACGTGGCCCAGCAGGACGCCTTCGCCCTGGGCCTGACCGTCGGGGCGGTGGTGGAAGCGGCGGCCGAGGCCGCCTTTGGCCGCCCGGCCGACGATCCCCAGCAGCGCACCCGGGTGTCCGTGACCCTGGGCCGGCTGGGTTTCGAGGAGCCGGGGACCGCGGTGGAGGCCCTGTCCGGGGGCTGGCGCAAGCGGCTGTCCATCGCCCGGGCACTGGTGACCGAACCCGATGCCCTGCTCCTGGACGAGCCCACCAACCACCTGGACTTGAGCACCATCCTGTGGCTGGAGCGCTTTTTGGGCGCCGCGTCTTTCGCCTTCGTGGTGGTCAGCCACGACCGCTTTTTCCTGGAAAATGTCTGCCGGCGCACCATCGAGCTGTCCACTGCCTATCCGCGCGGCTTTCTGAGCGTCGACGGCCCGTACAGCGCGCTCCTCGAGGCCCGGGAAGCCTTTCTCGAAAGCCAGGGCGCCCTGGAACGCAGCCTGGCCAACAAGGCCCGGCGCGAGGTCGAATGGCTGCGCCGCGGCCCGAAAGCCCGGGCCACCAAGGCCAAGGCTCGCATCGAGGCCGCCGGGGAGCTTTTCCAGGAGTTGGCCGCCACCCGGGCGCGCAATCGCGAAACCCTGCGCGCGGGCATCGATTTTTCCGCCTCCGGCCGCCAGACCAAGCGGCTGGCCGTGGCCGAGAACCTGGCCAAGGCCTACGCGGGCAAAACGCTTTTCGAAAACCTCGACATCGTGCTGTCGCCGGGCCGGCGCCTGGGGCTGACCGGCCCCAACGGCTCGGGAAAATCGACGCTGCTGCGCGTTTTGGCCGGGGAGCAGCGGCCGGACGTCGGCAAGGTGTCCTTTGCCCCGGGCCTGGAAGTGGTGGTTTTCGACCAGAAGCGCGAACAGCTCGATAAAAACCAGCTCCTGCGCCACGCCTTCGCCCCGGACGCCGACAGCGTCCTGTACCGGGGCCAGCCCGTGCATGTGGTCACCTGGGCCAGGCGGTTCGCCCTGCGCCCGGAACAGCTTGATTTGCCGGTGGGGCTGCTCTCCGGCGGCGAGCAGGCCCGGGTGCTCATCGCCCGGCTCATGCTGCGCCCGGCCGACGTGCTCCTCCTCGACGAGCCCACCAACGACCTGGACATCCCCACCCTGGAGATGCTGGAGGAAAGCCTGCTGGAATTTCCCGGCGCGGTGGTGCTTATTACCCACGACCGGTCGCTGCTCGACCGGGTCTCCACGCTGCTGCTCGGGCTCGACGGGGCCGGCGGCTGCGAGGTCTACGCCGACTACGCCCAGTGGGAGGCCGAGTTCGAGGCCCGGCGCAAGGAACAGGCCAAGGCGGCCAAGGTGGAGAAAACGCCGCGCGACAAGCCCCGGCCCCAGATCCCTTCCAAAAAGCTCTCGTTTAAGGAGCAACGCGAATACGACGGCATGGAGCAGGCCATTGCCACGGCCGAAACGGCCCTGGACGCGGCCAGGCAGGCCCTGGAGGACCCCAGCGTAGCCAGTGACGGCGCCGCATTGTCGCGCCGGCTGGAAACCTTTCAGGCCGCCGAGGCGGCCGTGGAAGCCCTGTACGCCCGCTGGGCCGCGCTCGAGGACAAGCTGGCCTAGTGGGCGCCGATTGTCGCCAGGCAGGGCAAGCCCGGGCTCAGGTGCCGGTGCGCTCCCTGTCCCGGGGCGGCTGGGGGAGGCTGCGGCGGCGCAGGGCGGGCAGGGCGACCAGGCGCAACCGTTTGGCCGCCTCGGTCGCGCCCAGGGCTTCCCGCAAGGCCAGGGCCAGGCCGCAGGCCACCAGCACGAACTGCGCCGCCACCGTCCAGCCGGCGTCGACGGGAATGAGGGCATGGTGGGCGGCGACGATGCGGGCCGCCTCGGCCAGGTTGTCCGTGGCCGTTTCCTGGACGAGCAAGGTGCCGTAGGTGCCGGCCATGGCCCCCCCGTTGAAAAGCAGGCCCAGCAGCAGCAAGGCCTGGGCCCCGGCCAGACCTCCCCAGAGGGCCGGCCCCAGCAGGAGCCCGGTAAAAAGCACCGGCAAGGCCAGCATGCCGTACCAGGGGCCGGTGGTGGGAAAACCCCAGGCCAGGGTGGAGTGCAGGGCGTGGAACAGCATGGCCGCGACGCAGCCAAGCCACAGCAGCGGCAGCTCCGGGGCCTGGCGCGTCAGCTCCAGGAGCCGCCGCCGGGACTCGCCGCGCCACAGCGCCGCCCCAAGGGCCAGGCCGCAGCCGGCGAGCGCCGTCTTGAAGCCGAGGTTCTGCCAATCCGGAGACTGCAGATTCGACCAGCCGCCGAGAAAGACCGTGGCGTTGTAGAAAAGCGGATTGCGCACAAGCCCGTAGCCCAGGTCCTTGGCCGCGCCGAGCAGGGCCAGGAGCCCAAATCCCCGCCGCGCCGTGTAGATGGCTTCCTGCATGCCCGTGAGCTGCCCGAAGCGCACGAGGTAATGGGCATGGTAGGCCCCGGCCACCACGGCATAGCCGGCCAGGAAGGCGCACGGCCCGGCCAGGGCGGCCAGGCGCTGCCGCCGGGACAGACCCGGGGTGAGCGCGGGCAGGCTCAGCACCACGACAAAAACCGGCACCAAAGGCAACACCGTGGCCTTGGCCAGGACCGCCAGGCCCGTCAGGGCGCCAAGGACCGCCGCCCGCCCGCCTCCAGCCAGCCCCGCCGCCCCGCGCGGCTTGACCCAGCCCACATAGACGGCCAGGGCGGCGCTGCCGCAAAAAAGCGCCAGGCCGTCGTTGGCGAAGCGGGCGAAGTTGAAGGTCAGGTAGGAAAAGCTGGCCAAAAGAAACACGACGCCGTCCGGCAGCCAGGAAAGGCTCCCCTCGGGCCGGAACACCCGGCCGAGGATGCATCGCCACAACAACAGGGTGCCCAGGCCGAAAGCCACGTTGCACAGGCGCCCGGCGTCGGCGAAGGCGAGCAGCTTGGCCGGGTCCGGGCCGGGGCATAAAAGGGCCATGAGGTGGTAGAAGAGCGGGCCGTGCTGGGCCTGGTAGAGGAACAGGTCGAAGCGTTTTTGCGGTTCCGCGCCGCAGGCGGCCGCGCCACCCGGATAGGGCTTGGCGTCGATGCCCCGCAGCATGCACAGCGAGGCCGTGGGGTGGGGGTGGGCGGTGATGAAGGGGATAAGCTCGCGCGGCATGGGCGTGCGGGCCGTGGGCATGTGGCCGGTCTTGTGGACGTAGTAGGCCACGGCGATGTGGGGCAGTTCGTCCCAGCCGTTAAACGGCATCTGCAGGCCGGCCACGGATACGCCCCGCACGGCGGCCAGGGCCAGGGTCAGGGCCAGGAGCAGGCGCGAGGCGTGCGCCCCCGTTGCGGCCCGGCGGTTGCGTGCCATGGGGAGGGCGGAAGGAGGCTGTTGCACGTGGTCACCCCGGTGGACGCGTCCGGCGGCCGCGGTTCGGATGGCGGGAATCCGGGCGTTGCCCGGGCCGTCTGGGCACAACGTCGATGGCGGCCACGGGTCGGTTACACGCACGGCGAGCGGTGGCCGTCAAGGGGGAATTCGCCGTGTGACCGGACCGTGTCGGCCGCTTGGGGGAAACGGGCCGGAGGCGTGGGCCGCAATGCGGGCAGGTTTCGCGGAGGTGGCGAATGTTGCGCGCCGGGGACGGCCGCCCGTCACGCAAATGCCGCAAAGCCTTCATGGTCCTGCGGCCGGGCCGGCGGTAGCTGAGGCCGACCTTCCGCTTCCAGGAAGGTTGCAATCCGACCGTTTCCGAGAAGTACCATGACGCTCAAGCTCAAACTGATTCTGTTCTGTCTGGCCATCAGCATCCTGCCCCTGGCCGTCACCGCCGTCGTCAGCGTGCGCCAGGCCTCGGGGGTCCTCGGCGAGCAGGCCTTCGGCGGGCTGTCCGCCGCCCGGGACAGCCGCAAGGAGGCCCTGGAGGCCGCTGCCGCCACCTGGCTTCGCGAAGCGGCCATCATGGCCTCGGTCAAGGAAGTCTACAACGCCGTGGGCATGACCCGCGATTATTTCATGGGCACCAAGCCCGGCCAGAAGGCGGCCGTGGACACGGCGGAATACAAGGACCTGCACGAGTACGTGGGGCCGGCCTTCGCGCCGTTCACCAAGGTGCTGGGCTTTGGCGACGCCCTGCTCGTGGCCGACGACGGCCGGGTGCTTTTCGGCGCGGCCCAGGGCAAGGAAGTCGGCGAGGACGTCAAGGAAGGGGCGCTCAAAAATTCCAGCCTGGCCGCCGCCTGGCGCGCGGCCATGAAGGGCGAGACGGTCTTTGCCGACTTCGCGCCCTATCCGCCCCTGGGCGGCGAGGAAGTCGCCTTCGTGGCCGCGCCGGTGAAAAACCACACCGGTACCATGATCGAGGCGGCGGCCATCCTGCGCGTGCCCAAGGCGGAGCTTGCCCGCATCATGGGCCAGGGCGAGGGCACGGGCGGGGCGCGGGACTTTTTTCTTGTGGGCACCAATTCCGGTGTGCGAGTGGCTTCCGCCGCCGGGACCGAGGCTCCGGCCGTGCCGACCGGCCAGGCTGTTTCCCGCGCCCTCGGCGGCGAGACCGGCAACCTGATCGACGCCGGCGCCCAGGGCGGCGAGGCGCTGGTGGCCTTTACGCCGGTCAGGTTCGGCACGGTCCCGTTTGCCCTTATTGCCCGCACCCCGGCCGAGGAGGCCTATGCCGCGGCTTCCGGCCTGCGCCGGGTGTCGCTTTTGGTGGCCTGTGTCACGGTGGCCTTGGTGCTGGTGGCTGTCACCGTCTTTTTGCGCCGGGAAATCCTCAACCCTCTGGCCGGCATCCTCGGTTATCTGGCCGCCGTGACGGGCGGCAATTTCGCGGCCGCGCCGCCCCGGCGCCTGCGGGGCGAGATGGAATCCCTGCGTTCGGGGCTGCTCATGATGGTGGCCGAGATCAAAAACAAGCTGGGTTTCTCGTCGAGCATCCTCAAGGCCGTCACCTTGCCCTGCCTGGTGGCCGACACCGAGGGCCGGGTCACCTTCGTCAACCCGCCGCTGTTGGCGCTTCTGGGCCTTGGCAACGACTACAAGGCCCTGCTCGGCCAGCCGGCGGGCCGGGTTTTCGGGGCCAATACCGCCATCGCCGGCCAATTGACGGGCTGTTTGCACGATCACACCTGCCGGCTGGGCGAGGAATTCCTGCTCGATGACGGTTCGGGGGCCGGGCGGCACGTACGCGTGGACACGGCGCCGCTGTACGACCTGGACGAGGGGCTCATCGGCGCCTTCGCCCTGGTGGTGGATTTGACCGACGTCCGGTCCAAGGAAGCGCTGATTGTCACCCGAAACGAGATGTTGCGCCGGGTGGCCGGCGAGGCCGAGTCCATCGCCCGGCATGTGGCCGGCAATGCCGAGGAGCTCTCCAGCCGCGTGTCGGCCGTGTCCGACGGGGCCATGGCCCAAACGGCCCAGTTGCAGGAGACCGCCGCCGCTTTCGAGAGCCTCAATGAAGCCCTCGATGCCGTGGCCAGCGGCGCCGAGGGGGCGGCGGCCGGCGCCGAAGCGGCCATGGCCGAGGCCAAGGCCGGGCGCGAGGCCGTGGAGCGCACGGCCAAGGCCATCGGCCAGGTCAGCCACATTTCCGGCGAGCTGCGCCAGAGCATGGACGCCCTGGGCAGCCGGGCCACGTCCATCGGCGGCATCATCGCCGTCATCTCCGACATCGCCGACCAGACGAACCTGCTGGCCTTAAACGCCGCCATCGAGGCGGCCCGGGCCGGCGAGGCCGGGCGGGGTTTCGCGGTCGTGGCCGACGAGGTCCGCAAACTGGCCGAAAAGACCATGACCGCCACCCGGGAGGTGTCTTCCTCGGTGCATGCCGTCCTCTCGGCCGTGGACGACAGCGCCGGCAAGGCGGTCGCGGCCACCCAGGCCGTGGACGAGGCCAACGGGCTGGTGTCGCGCTCCGGGGATTCCCTGGTGGCCATTGTCTCGCGCTGCGAGGAGGCGGCCCTGGCCGTGCGGGAGATCGCCGCCTCGGCCAAGGCGCAGGCCAGCGCCCACGACGAGATCAACCGGGCCGTCTCGGCCATCGGCGAGGTGGCCGAGGAAACGGCCATCGGCATGGACCAGGCCGCCGGCTCGGTCTCGGACCTGGCCGGTCAGGCCGGGGATCTGATGCGTCTGATCGAAGACATGCGGGAGTGATGGGCATACCCCTTCGGGTGGCCCGTCCCCGCGCTTGCCGGCAAAGGCGCGGCGGGGACGTATTTTCCCCTTGACGGGCGGGGATGAAGTCCGTACTTCAGCATATCAGGATATCTTGATATGCTGAACAACACTATTTCGCCCCTGGCCTGGTTCAAGGCTCTGGCCGACGAGACGCGGCTGCGCCTGGTGCGCATCCTGGCCCGCCACGAGCTGTCCGTGGGCGAGATCGTGGCCGTGCTCGGCATGGGCCAGTCGCGCGTGTCGCGTCACTTGAGCATCCTGGTCGGTTGCGGGCTGCTTTCCAGCCGCCGGGAAGGGGCCTGGACCTTCTACAGCCTGGCGGGCGGCGCGCCCGAGGCGGCCTTCCTGGCCGGGCTCGCCCCCTGGCTGGCCGGGGCCGGCCCCGAGGCCGACCTCGCCGCCGTGGACGAGGTCCTGCGCGAGCGGCGCCGCGAGACCCGGCGCTTTTTCAACGCCATCGCCCCGGACTGGGCCAGCCTGCGCCGCGAGGTGCTGGGCGAGCTCGACCCGGCCGAGCTCGTGCGGGCCGTCATGCCGGCGGACGTCGGCCTGGCCGCCGACCTCGGCTGCGGCCCGGGCGAGTTGCTGCCGGTTTTGGCCGAGCGGGCCAGGCACGTCATCGGCGTGGACAGCTCGCCCTCCATGCTTTCCCTGGCCGAGCGCCGCACGGCCGGGCTGCCGGTCGGGGCGCGCATGGGCGAACTCGAACACCTGCCCATGGCCGACGGCGAGGCCGATTTCATCGTCATCTGCCTCACCCTGCACCACCTGCCCGACCCGGCCGCCGCCCTGGCCGAGGCCCGCCGGGTCCTCGCTGCGGACGGCCGGCTGGTGGTGATTGATTTCGCCCCCCACGGGGACGAGGTCATGCGGCGCCGCTTCGGCGACCGCTGGCTGGGATTTTCCCGGGAAAAACTTTCCGAATGGCTGGACCGCGCCGGCTTTGCCCTGGCGGATTGGTCCGAACATCCCGTCAACAGGGGGCTTGTCGCGGCGCGCGCCGTGGCCACGCCCCGCCAACCCTTCCCAAGGAGCGCCCAATGAGCGTCACGCCGCTGGATTTGACCCTTCCCTACAAGGTCGCCGACATGTCCCAGGCCGATTGGGGCCGCAAGGAAATGCAGCTCTCCGAAGGCGAAATGCCCGGGCTGATGGCCGTGATCGCAAAGTACGGCCCGCAAAAGCCCCTGTCCGGCCTGCGTGTGACCGGATCGCTGCACATGACCATCCAGACGGCCATGCTCATCAAGTGCCTGCACGCCCTGGGCGCCGACCTGCGCTGGGCCTCGTGCAACATCTACTCGACCCAGGACCACGCCGCCGCGGCCATCGCCGCCGAAGGCCTGGCCGCCGTGTTCGCCTGGAAGGGCGAGACGCTCGAAGACTATTGGTGGTGCACCGAGATGGCGCTCACCTGGCCCGACGGCACCGGCCCGGACCTCATCGTGGACGACGGCGGCGACGCCACGCTGTTCATCCACCATGGCTTCAAGTGCGCCAAGGACGCGGCCGTCCTCAATGCCCCGGCCGGCAACAAGGAAATGGCCATCATCATGGACCGCATCAAGGCGGTCGTGGCCGCCGATGCCGGCCGTTTCGAACGCATGGCTAAAAAGATCAAGGGCGTCTCCGAGGAGACCACCACCGGCGTGCACCGCCTCTACCAGATGATGCAGGCCGGCGAGTTGCTTTTTCCGGCGATTAACGTCAACGATTCCGTCACCAAATCGAAGTTCGACAACCTCTACGGCTGCCGCGAGTCCCTGGCCGACGGTATCAAGCGGGCCACGGACGTGATGGTCGCCGGCAAGGTCGTGGTCGTGGCCGGCTACGGCGACGTGGGCAAGGGCTGCGCCCAGTCCATGCGCGGCTTCGGCGCCCGGGTGCTCGTCACCGAGATCGACCCCATCTGCGCCCTGCAGGCGGCCATGGAAGGCTATGAGGTCACGACCATGGACGGGGCCTGCCCCGTGGGCGACATTTTCGTCACGGCCACCGGCTGCTGCGACGTCATCACCGGCGCCCACATGGAAAAGATGAAGGACGGGGCCATCGTCTGCAATATCGGCCACTTCGACTCGGAAATCGCCGTGGCCTACCTGGAGACCACCCCGACCTGCAAAAAGGACCAGATCAAGCCCCTGGTCGATAAGTGGACCATGGCCTCGGGCAACGCCATCCTGATGCTGGCCGAGGGGCGCCTGGTCAACCTCGGCTGCGCCACCGGCCACCCGAGCTTCGTCATGTCCAACTCGTTCACCAACCAGGCCCTGGCGCAGATCGAGCTGGCCACCAAGCCGTACGCCATCGGCGTCTACACCCTGCCCAAGCTGCTGGATGAGGAAGTGGCCCGGCTGCACCTCGCGCGCCTGGGCGCCAAGCTCGAAACCCTGACCCCGGCCCAGGCCGGCTACCTCAACATCGACGCCGCCGGCCCCTACAAGCCCGACCACTACCGTTACTAGGCTTTTTGCCCTCCCCCACCCGTGCCGCCGGGCCATGGAAACCGCGACCATGGCCCGGCGGCCTTTTTTATGGGTTTCGCCGGTTGACGGTCCGGCCTGAACTTTAAAAGGCGATCGGTGCCGGCTGTCTGGCCACTATGAGAGGCTACTTGCCCTGTAAATATCGCTTCAGGATAGGGTTGATTCGCCAAAAATGGAGGTTGGAAAAGACTTTTGAGCAGTTGTTGCCGGAGTGTTGTTGACAATAGTGATTGCTGGGGCAGCATATTAAAGTGATATTGCGGTGACTGCTCTGGCGAAATATCATGAGCGGTCCGCTGAACCGCTTCGCTGAAGCTGTTCTGTATCTGTCCAGAAGGAATGGTGTCTTGCTGTCGCGATAGGAAGTTTGCGCGGTAAACAATGGAAACGTTTGCATGCGTCCCGTTTTCGGGTTATCGATCCGTGCAATGCAAAACCTCGATTTCCGCACCGCCTGTGTGATCTATTTTTGCAGCCACATTTGCATTGTCGTGCTGCTCCTTGTGACCTTTTCCGACAAACGGGCCCGGGGCGCCCGCCTGTGGATCGCGGGAATCGTCGCCCAGATTCTGGCCGTCCCCCTCTACGGCCTGCGCGGCCAGATACCGGACCTCGCCTCCATCATCCTGGCCAACAGCTTCTTCACACTGGCTGTGGTCTGTTTTTGGGCCTCCTTCGACGTCTTTTTCGGCAACAGGCGGCCGCATTGGCGCTACGGCCTGCCGCTGGCCATGGCCACGCTGCTGTGCGTCGTTTTCGCCGAGGACGTCAAAGTCCGGTCCCTCCTGCTGTCCATCCTGTTCGCCGCCCTGAACTGGAACATCGCCTGGGTGGTGCTGCGGCGCATGCGAGAATTCACCTGGCAGGCGATCGCCGTGCTCGGCGCCGGCTACGCCCTGGCCGGCTGTTCCTACATGGTCCGGGGACTGGCCTTGTGGTTTTCGCCGCTGCCAAACCCGCAGCCCTTCGCCCCGGGTCCGGCCCAGGACGTGGCCATCGTGCTGGCCATACCGAGCCTCATGGCCTGCACCCTGGGATTCGTGCTGCTGCATCGCGACCGCGCCGAGCGGGACGTCCGCCTCATGGCCGAAAGCGATCACCTGACGGGCTTGCAGAACCGCCGGGGCTTCGAGGCCGCCTTTGCCCGGGAGCTGCGCGCGGCTGCCTGCGGCCCGGGCTGGACCAGCCTGGCCCTGATTGACATCGACCATTTCAAGCGCGTCAACGACCGTCACGGCCATGCCCTGGGCGACGAGGCCCTGCGCCGGCTGGCCCTGATCGTCAAAACGGAGCTTCGCGACAACGACATCGTGGCCCGCATCGGCGGCGACGAGTTTTGCGTCCTGCTTTCCGGGGCCTCGCCCGAGCGGGCGGCCATGGTGGCCGAGCGCCTGCGCCGGGCCGTGGCCGGCCATGACTGGCGCTGCCTGGGGCTGGCCGCCCCGCTGACCGTGACCATCGGCCTGGCCAGCCACAAGGGCGGGGTGGCCGATAACGGCGCCGATTTCATGCGCCTGGCCGACATGGCCTTGCTGGCCGCCAAGGACATGGCCCGCGACACGATCCTCCACGCCGACGCCCTCGCCAATTCCCCAAGCCGCGCCGAAGCCTGAGCCGGCCGTACCCTTCCACTGTCCGCCTCGCTGACACGCGAAATTCAATTTTCGTGTCTTTTAAGGCAGTTGCCTTGCTGTCGACAACTTTGTATCGCTCCAATACGGAATTGTCCGGCGTGCCGGCTCCAACCGGCAGGAAACCCGTCAGCCCGGGGTGTCCCGGCCTGGCCCGATTCTTGATATCTCCCCCGGGCCGGGCCGCATGCCCGCAAGGAAGTGCCGTGAACAGCCTGCCTCAAGACATTGCCTACCGTGCCATCGGTATCCTGCGTTCCCCCTTTCGCGACATCAAGGGCATGCCCATCCAGCCCGTGGGCGCCCTCGGCGTGGCCGGGCACGTGGAGGTCCATGCCGATTTCGCCGGCGGCCTGCGGGACCTCGAGGGCTTTTCCCACGTGTTTTTGCTCTACCACCTGCATCGGGTCACGGGCTACGACCTGGTCGTGCGGCCGTTTCTGGACAACGCCGACCACGGCATCTTCGCCACCCGTTCGCCCAAGCGGCCCAACCCCATCGGCCTGTCCGTGCTGGAGTTGGCCGGCGTGGACGGCACCACCGTGCACCTGCGCAACGTGGATGTCCTCGACGGCACGCCGGTGCTCGACATCAAGCCCTATGTGCCGCACTTTGACGTCTGGCGGGCCGGCCGCGTGGGCTGGTTCGCCGCCAAGGCCGAAAACGCCGGCACCTATGTTTCCGACGACCGGTTCCGCTGATCCGGCGCCCGAAGGAAGGAGTGTTTGCCCGCCCCATGAAAGTCGTCACCGTGGCCGGACCGCCCTCGTCCGGCAAGACCGCCATACTGCTCAAGGCCGCCGCCATCCTGGCCGGTCGGGGCCAGCGCCTGGGCGTGGTCAAGTTCGACTGCCTGGCCAGCCGCGACAAGGAAGCCTTCGCCGCCGCCGGCGTGCCGGTCTCCCTGGGGCTGTCCGGGGCCTTGTGCCCGGACCATTTCTACGTCTGCAACGCCGCCGACGCCCATGCCTGGGGGCAGCGCCTGGGGCTGTCCATCCTGGCCGTGGAAAGCGCCGGGCTTTGCAACCGCTGCGCCCCCCACATCGAGGGCGTGCTGGCCGTGTGCGTGGTGGACAACCTCTCGGGCGTGGACACGCCGGCCAAGATCGGCCCCATGCTGCGCCTGGCCGACGTGGTGGCCGTGACCAAGGGCGACGTGGTCTCCCAGGCCGAGCGCGAGGTCTTCGCCTTCCGGGTGCGCCGGGTCAATCCCCGGGCCACGGTCCTTTTCGTCAGCGGCCTGACCGGCCAGGGGGCCGACGCCCTGGCCCACGTCCTGGCCGGGGCGCCCGAGACCCCGACCCTTGACGGCGCGAGCCTGCGCTTCACCATGCCGGCCGCCGTGTGCTCCTACTGCCTGGGCCAGCGCCGCGTCGGCCTCGACCACCAGATGGGCAACGTGCGCAAGATGGATTTCAGTGAGGCCGCCTCGTGACCGGGCCGGTTTTCGAACCCCGGGCGCCGTTTGGGGACCTCTGGCGCGAGCTGGCCGCCGCCCGCGATTTCTTCGCCGTCCAGGGCCTGCCCGTGCCGCCGCCCGAGCTGACGCCCCAAATCTACTTCAGCGCATTGGGCGAGGATGTCCTGGCCGAGACGGGCTGCTCCCGCGCGGAGCTGGCCGCGCGGTTCAGTCGGTTCGTGACGGCCCTGTCCCGCCTGGACACCGCCGGGCCCACGGTCGCCTCCCTGACGGTGCGCGGCGGCACGGACAAGCGCGGCCGGCCCGAAGCCCTGGACCTGACCTTGCGCCCAGGCGATGTCGTGGCCCTGGTCGGCCCCACCGGCTCGGGCAAGAGCCGCTTCCTGGCCGACGTCGAATGGCTGGCCGACGGCGACACCCCCACCCGCCGCCGCATCCTCCTCGACGGCGCCAGCGCCGACGCGGCCAAGCGCCTGTCGCTTTCGGGCCGGCTGGTGGCCCAGCTGTCCCAGAACATGCATTTCGTCATGGACATGGCCGTGGGACCGTTTCTGTGCGCCCATGCCGAAAGCCGGCTGCTGCCCGATCCCGGGGCCGCCGCCGCCGAGGTCGTCTCGCTGGCCAACGAGCTGGCCGGCGAGTCCTTTGACGCGGCAACGCCCCTGACGGCCCTGTCCGGCGGCCAGAGCCGGGCGCTGATGATCGCCGACGTGGCCAGGCTGTGCGCCTCGCCCATCGTGCTTGTCGACGAGATCGAAAACGCCGGCATCGACCGCCGCCGGGCCATTACGCTCTTGACCGGCAGCGGCAAGATCGTGCTGGTGGCCACCCACGATCCGCTGCTGGCCTTGCTGGCTGCCAAGCGGCTGGTTTTTCGTGGCGGGGCCGTGGCCGCCGTGCTGGAAACGTCTGCGGACGAGCGTTTGGCCCTGGAGCGGCTGGCCGACCTGGACGCCGTCCTGACCCGTGCCCGCGAGGACCTGCGCCAGGGCCGCGCCGTGGCCGTTGCCAAGGAGTAGTGGATGGAACCCGGACTTCTCGAATTGCCGGTCAGCCGGTTTTTGGCCCGCCATCCGGCGGCCCGCGACGGCCTGGCCGCCCAGGGCGTGGCCGCCGTGACCGATGCTGAATTTCTGGCCTCGGCCGCGCCTTTTCTGACCGTGGGCACGCTGCTGGCCCTGCACGGCCTGCCGCCCGCCGCCCTGGAGGCGGCCCTGGCCGCCACGGCGCCGGCCGGCGGCATGCTGCCGCTTTTTTGCGACGGCTACCGCGCCGACGGGCCGGGCCTGCGCCTGTTTCTGAGCCTTCCCTGTCCGCTCAAGGCCCCCATGGGCATCGCCCTGGAAAACCTCAAGGAACGCCTGGGGCCGGATTTCCCCTGGCCGCGCATCTTCATGGACAGCTGCGGCAAGCACACCCTCAACGACCTGGCTTCGGGCCTGGAGGCGCCGGCCGAGGTGCCGGACCTGGTGGTTTCGGCCGGGCTCAACGGTTTTTTGTCCAAAAGCTTCCGGGACCGCTTCGCCGATGGCGGCCTGCTGGCCCGGCTGCCCCAAGACGTCCACCCGGCCCTGGCCGGGGCTGGGTTGGCCGATCCGCGCGGGGTGTGCCGCATCTATGCCGTCAATCCGCTGGTCATCGCCGTGGTCACCTCGCGCCTGTCCGGGCTGCCCGTGCCGAGCTCCTTCGACGACCTGCTCGATCCGGCCTATGCCGGCAAGATCGGGCTGTGCGGGCCGCCGGAAACCGCCGGGGACTCGACGCTTCTGCTCAACATCCGCCTGCGCCACGGCCCCGAGGCCGTAGCCGCCCTGGGCCGGGCCATGGTCTGCGACACCCATCCGTCGCAGATCTTCCGGCCGGCCCCGGGGTCGCACCCGCCGCCCATCGGCGTCATGCCCTATTTCTTCGCCGCCGCCGCGCCGCGCCGCGACGACGTCCGCCTGGTCTGGCCCAGGGAAGGGGGGCTGGCCTCGCCGCTGTTCGTCATGGTCAAGGAAAGCGCCCGGCAGGCCCTGGCCCCGCTGGTGGATTTCTTCTGCGGCGCCGAAACCGCCGCCATGAGCGCCGGCGCGCTGATTCCCCCCACCTGTGCCAAGGCTCCTTCCGGGTTGCCCGAGGGCGCTTCGGTCCGCTTCATCGGCTGGGACGTGCTCGAAACCCACGACCTCGGCCCGCTCATCGCCGAATCCGGCGCCTTGTTCGCCAAGGCGTACTACGACGCGCAGTAAGCGGGGCAGGCGCGGCAGGGCTAGGTAAGGCGAGGCGCTGCCTGCGGCGGGTAGGGCGCTGCCCTGCACCCGCTGATGCGTTGCCCTGCGGCCACTGGGGCGTTGCCCCAGACCCCACCAGGCGGGGCGTTGCCCCTCCTGGACCTCCCCATTGGGGGGCGTCACGCCCCCCAAGCCCCCCGTTCGGCGTTGGTGGGCGGGGAAGGCGCCGGCCCCCGGGAGATGCGAAGCGCGCGGCGCGAAGATGCGCGGCCGCAATGGGGCCTTTCGATGCCGTTGCTGCGCTCCTGGCTCGAAAGGCCCCATTGCGGCCGCGCCCAGCCGTCGGCCCTTTGCGCCGAGGGGAAGAGGGGGAAATTGATGTTGACAATGAATTTCAATATCACTAAATAATGATCCCATGGGCGGCGCATGCCGGCCAAAAAAGCTGTTCGGGAGTACGCCATGGGAAAAGCGCTTGTCGTGTTCGGCTCCACCACCGGTAACACCGAATCCGTCGCCGAGGTCGTGGCCAAGACCCTGGAAGGCGAGGGGATGGTCGTGGATTTGCAAAACGCTGCGGCCGTCAATGTGGCCGGCCTGGCCACGGGGTACGATCTGGTCGTGTTCGGCTGCTCCACCTGGGGCGACGACGAGATCGAATTGCAGGAGGATTTCGTGCCTCTGTTCGACAACCTGGATCAGGCCGGGTTGACCGGGAAGCGGGTGGCGGTCTTTGGCTGCGGCGATTCGAGCTATACCCATTTTTGCGGCGCCGTGGACGCCATCGCCGAAAAGGCCATGGCCTTGGGCGCCAAGGTCATCGATTTGCCGCTGAAAATCGACGGATCGCCGGACGCGGCCGAGGCGCAATCCTGGGCCAAGGACGTGCTGCGAAGCGCCGCCTAGGCGCGCCTCCCGCCGGGAGACGGGAGAGGCAAGGGATACTGGATCATGGGGCGCGCGGAGCGCGCCTGAAAAGGGCCGACCGGCAACGGACGGCCGCATACGCCGGGAGGTGGCTTATGGCTTGCACCAATGGAAAATGCGAACTTTCGTCCAATGTCCGCCAGTTGCGCGAAGCCGGCATGGAGGCCTTGAGCCACGGCGATACGGAAGGAGCCGAGGCGCTGTTGCGCCGGTCGGTGGCCCTGTCCGAAGCCGGCGGCGGCGTGGCGACGGCCACGGCCCATTCGGTCTACCGGCTGGGCATGGCCCTGCACGAAGCCGGGCGGCCGGACGAGGCGGCCAGGGAGTTCGAGAAGGCGCTGACCCTGGTGCGCGATCGGGCCGGTTGTGGCAGCAAGCTGTATCAGACGATCCTGGGGCATTTCGCCGCCGCCCTGCCGGCCCGCGCCCCCGAATGGGAATGCGCCGAGGCCGTGTAGCGGGCGCGTGGGGGAAGGCGGAAAGCGATTGCGAGTGTGATACGAGCCTGGCGCGGGGAAAACCCGTCGCCTGGCGGCGCGCTCCGGCCGGATTGGTGGTTTCCGGCCGGGGCGCGCTTTTTTTCCATGTGGCGTCACCGAAGCAAGGGCAAGCTCCTCCATGGGGCAAGACACCCGAAGGAAGGTCGCACACGAAAATGCTGCTCCATGTATGGGGAGGCCAGGCTAGAACACCCGCATGGTGGTCTCTTTGAGGAACTTCCCTTCCAACACGTTGCGGATGCGCTTGATGATGTTGCGCCGGATCTCCAGGTCGATGGGCAGGTTGGGGTCCTGGTGGGCTTCGTTGATGCGCGCCCCGACCACGAACTCGATGGCGTCGCTGTCCAGGAGAATGTTGTAGAGCTGGGTGGCCGGGTTTTTTTCGCGCGGCACTTCGTCGCTTTCAAGCAACTGGGCCGTGCGCGTGAGGGTCAGGATGCCCTCGGTCACGAGATCCACGCCGTCCATCTCCGCCGCCGGCGGAATGTCGCCCCCGCCGCCGCCCCGGAGGCTGTCGCGGATGGCCCGGCCGAGTTCCCGGCCCACGATGTTGGCCGTGGTGCCGCCGCAGATGACCTTGCGGCCGTCGAAATCCCCCAGCGCCTCGGCGAATTCCTTGTCTCGGCCGGCCGCGTAGGGGGGGCCGGTCAGGATGATGGTGCGCCGGGGCCGGCGCAGGTAGATCACCGCCGCGGTCATGTCGTCGAAGGCCCGCTGGAAGGGTTCCTGGCGCAGGGCCTGGCCCAGGATCTTCTGGGACAGGGAACGGGCGGAAATATTCGGGTCCTTGGCCA
Organism: Solidesulfovibrio sp. DCME; assembly: GCF_049995385.1. NCBI lineage: Bacteria > Pseudomonadati > Thermodesulfobacteriota > Desulfovibrionia > Desulfovibrionales > Desulfovibrionaceae > Solidesulfovibrio > Solidesulfovibrio sp. DCME. Next base: position 5,018,496 of record NZ_CP188261.1, on the reverse strand, counting down.
CTTCCTCCAGGGCGAACTCCCGGCAGCCCTTGATGCGCCAGCCCAGGCGCAGCCGCTCCGACCCCAGCCCGGCCTGGGTGACGCCGTCCGAGGTGAAGATCAGCCGGTCGCCCGGCCGCAGCGCCAGGTCGTAGACCCGGATCACCCGGTCGTTGTAGCGCGGCGAGGACACCTCCTCGTAGTCCAGGTTCACGGCCCTCTCGTCGCGCACGAGCGTAATGGGCGGATTGTCCATCTCCACCACCCGGGCGCCGCCGTCGGCGTGGATGTCCACCACCGTGAAGGTGGCGTAGCTGATCTTGCGCACCTGGCACACCGGCAAGGCGTCCATGATGACTTCGGCCGCCCGGACGATGTCCGTGTCGCTGGCCGTGTACTTCAGCGCCATGGTCGCGGTCATCAGCGACAGGATCGAGGCCTTGACCCCATGCCCCAGCCCGTCCGAGAGCACGGCGATGGTGCGGCCCTCGTCGGCCAGGCGCAGCGTCTTGAAGGCGTCACCGCAGATGTCCTCGCCGTGGCGGTTGCGCTGGGCCGCCTCCACCTCGACGAAGACCTCCTCACCCGTCATGCCCGGCGCCCCCGCAGCTCTTTTTCCGAAAGCGCCCGGGCGCCGCTGGAAAAGCCCTCGGACAGCGAACGCAGCAGGATTTCCGTGTCGGCCATGTTCTCGCCGAGGCGGCAGGCGATCTCCTGCACGGTTTCCAGGTTCTTGCGGATGATCTCCCGGGCGCGCTGGGCGATCTCGTCACGGCGCAGCTCCGAGCCGGTCACGTCGAAGATGACGCCGCCGATGACGTTGCGCGGCTCGATGGTGAAGATGGTGACGCTGAAAACCCGGTCGTCCTGGCGCAGGGCGTCGCGGTGGATGTCGGTCTCGGTTTCGAGCGCCCGGCGGAACAGGGAAATAAACGGCACGATCTTTTCGAGCGCCGCCCCTTCCATGCCCGGGCTCGCCTCGTAGGCCATGAGCACTTCCTCGCCGAAAAGCCGGGCGAAGTGTTCGTTGCACTCGATGATGTGCAGCTTGCTGTCGGCGATGACCACGCCGGCCGGAATGCAGCGCAGCAGGGCGTTGGCCTTGCGCGTGGCCCGCTTGCGCAGGAAGTGCACGCACATGGACGGCTCGGCCAGCCCCTCCAGCATGGCCCGGGCCAGGCCCCGGCAGGACTCGTGGCCGCAGCCGCCGCAGTTGATCTCGTCTTCCGGCCCGAACTTGCCGATCAGCCGCAGCACCTTGACGTACTGGTCCTCGCTGTAGACCGGCAGGTCCACCGGCGCCGGGTTCTTGCGCTCGACGATGGACACGGCCGGCGGGCGCACCGGCGTGTCGGGCACGGGCTTGGCCGACCGGTTGAAGACGTCGAGCTGGTCGAGCAGGCGCGGCCGGTGGCTGGACACGCACGGCCCCCGCACGCAACCGCCCACGCAGGCCAGCATCTCCACGAAAACCGGGCGCGGCAGCACGTGGTTGCCGATGCCCTGCAGGGCGGACTCGATGGTGGGGATGCCCGACAGGGTGGTGAAGCAGACCTGCGCGTTGCCGGCATAGGCCTTGACCGTGTCGGACATGCCGCCCTCGATGGGGTAGAGCGCCCCCTCCTTGGCCGCCTGGGGCATGAAGGCGTCGGCCGGGCCGGGCACGAGGCTGGCCGGGTGGATGTCTTCCTGGCGCAGCATGGCCCGCAGGTCGGTGAAGGTCATGGCCGCGTCGAGCAGGCCCGGATGGTTGTCGGCCTCGGTTTTTTTCGCCACGCAGGGGCCGAAAAAGACCACGCCGATGTTGGGGCCGTAGGCCCGGCGCAGCATCCGGCAGTGCGAGAGCAGCGGCGAGAGCAGCGGCGACAGGTTGGGCACGAGCTCCGGCATGTAGCCCCGGATGAAATCCACGGCCGCCGGGCAGGCCGTGGACAGCATGAGCTTGGGCCCGCCCTGGGACAGGGACTGGGCCACGGCGGCCGAGACCTCCTGGGCGCCCAGGGCCGTTTCCGAAACCCCGGAAAAGCCCAGCCGCCGCAGGGCGGCGATCATGGCCTGGGGCGAGACGTCGGGGAATTCCGCCACCCAGGACGGGGCCAGGGAGACGTAGACGGGCCTGGTGGAACGCAGCAGCTTGAAGACGGCGAACATGTCGCTGCGCACCTGCTTGGCGTGGGCCGGGCAGGCGGCCACGCACTGGCCGCAGGCGATGCACAGCTCGGGCACCACCGTGGCCCGGCCGGCTTCCACCTGGATGGCCTTGACCGGGCAATGGCGCAGGCAGCGGTAGCAGTCCTGGCACTCGGTCTCGATGGTGTAGATGGGGTAGTGCTTGAGCATGCCGCCTCCCTGGATTCCGGTGTCGGACGCTCTGGTCGGCATTGTCTGCTTCATGGGTCGCGAAGGCAAGGAAAAGCGTGAAGGGGGAATGGGTTGCCGGACGCGGGGCTATTGGGAGAGGTGGCGGCTTAACAGTTCCATGAGCCGCTCGCTGGTGATTTCGCCGTAGAGCTGACCATCGATGCGGATGTTGGGCCCGGTACGGCACTGGTCCTCGCAACGGCTGCCCGTGAGGACCACGCTTTCGGACAGGCCGTGGTCGGCCAAGTATTGTTCGATCATGAGCAGATGTTTCTTGTTGCCCCTGGCGAAACACGAACTGCCCATGCAGATGACGATTTCATGTTTCATGCGGTTGCGGGCCCCTGTCTTGTCACTTTTTTCACAAGTTATCCGCAAACAAGACCCGAGGCAAGATAAATCCCGCCTCTCCCGTGCCGGGATAACGGCGAGGCAATAGGCGGCCTTAGATGACGGCCACGGCTTCGACTTCCACCACGAAGGCGGCATCGACCAGTTTGGCCACCTCCACGATGGTGGTCGCCGGGCGGATCTCGCCGAACACCTCGCCATGGGCCTTGGCCACGGCGTCGAAGTCGGCCATGTCGGCCAGAAACAGGCGGGTGCGCACCACGCCGGCCAGTTCCGCGCCGGCCTGGGCCAGGGCGTCGCGGATGATTTCCAGGGCGCGTTTGGTCTGGGCGTAGGCCCCCTCGGGGACCGAGCCGTCGGCGGCCACGCCCACCGTGCCCGAGACGTAGACGGTGTTGCCGGCGACCACGGCCCGGCTGTAGCCGAGCAGCGGCTCCCACTTGGATCCCGAGGAAATGTTGCGGCGAGGCGTCATGGAGGCTCCTTATGCAAGGCGTCGCGGGATGGCGCGCCCGGCAAACGATAGCCGGGAAGCGGCCCGGACGCAACCGCGCCCGGGCCGCCGAGGCCCGGCCATCCGGCAAAGGCCGTGGCCCTTGCCGCAAGGCCTGATGCTAGCCGATGCAGGTGCAGACGTATTTGATCTCCAGGTACTCGTCCATGCCGTACTTGGAGCCCTCGCGGCCGATGCCCGACTGCTTGAAGCCGCCAAAGGGGGCCACCTCGTTGGAAACGAGGCCGGTGTTGTGACCGATCAGCCCGTATTCCAGGGCCTCGGCCACCCGCCAGGCCCGGCCGGCGTTTTCGGTGTAGAAATAGGCGGCCAGGCCGTATTCGGTGTCGTTGGCCGCCGCGATGACCTCGGCCTCGGTGTCGAAGCGGAAGATGGGGGCCAGGGGGCCGAAGGTCTCCTCGCGGGCCACCCGCATGTCCCTGGTCACGCCGGCCACGATGGTCGGCTCGAAAAAGCTGCCGCCAAGGGCGTGGCGCTTGCCGCCAAGGACCAGGCGGCCGCCTTTTTCCAGGGCGTCGGCGATGTGGCTTTCCACCTTCGTAACGGCCGCCGCGTCGATCATCGGCCCGATGAGCACGCCCGGTTCGGTGCCGCGCCCCACGGGCATGGCGGCCACGGCTTCGGCGAGTGCGGCGGCGAAGGCGTCGTGGATGCCGGACTGGACGTAGAGGCGGTTGGCGCACACGCAGGTCTGGCCGGCGTTGCGGTACTTGGAGGCGATGGCCCCGGCCACGGCGGCCTCCAGGTTGGCGTCGTCGAAGACGATGAAGGGGGCGTTGCCGCCCAGTTCCAGGGAGATGCGCTTGACCGTCGGGGCGCACTGGGCCATGAGCATGCGCCCGACTTCGGTGGAGCCGGTAAACGACAGCTTGCGCACCACGGGGCTGGCCGTGAGCAGGCCGCCGATGCGGCTGGAGCTGCCGGTGAGGACCTGGAGCACGCCGGCCGGCACCCCGGCCTGGACGGCCAGCTCGGCCAGGGCCAGGGCGGTAAAGGGCGTCTTGGCGGCCGGGCGCACGATCATGGCGCAGCCGGCGGCCAGGGCCGGGCCGGCCTTGCGGGTGATCATGGCCGCCGGGAAGTTCCAGGGGGTGATGGCCGCGCACACACCCACCGGCTGCTTGAGCACCAGCAGGCGCTTGTCGGCCGTGGGCGCCGGGATGACGTCGCCGTAGACCCGCCGGGCTTCCTCGGCGAACCATTTGATGAACGAGGCGGCGTAGGCGACCTCGCCCTTGGCTTCGGCCAGGGGCTTGCCCTGCTCGGCGGTGAGGATGGCGGCGATTTCGCCGGCGTTGGCCACGATCAGGGCGTGCCAGCGTTCGAGCACGGCGGCGCGGGCCGGGGCGGCCAGGGCGGCCCAGGGCCGCCAGGCGGCGTCGGCGGCGGCAATGGCCGCCTCGATTTCGGCCTCGCCGAGGTCCGGCACGTGGCCGACCAGGCTGCCGTCGGCCGGGTCGGTCACGGCCGTACGCCGGCCGTCCGCCGCCTGGACCCATTGGCCGTTTACCAGGCAGGCTTCACGAAAAAGCGGACTTTCCTTGGGGTGCGACATGATGACCTCTTTGCGCTGAATATCGCCCGCGCGGGACGCATGGGGTTGGCGGATCGGGCGGGGCGGGCGCTTCCCGCCCGGTCCCGCCGGTTCAGTCGTAATATTCAGGGGCCTGCTTGACGGATTTCCAGGCCTCGGGGTCGTGACCGGTCATGACGGTCACGCCGTGGGCGTCCTGGAGGTGGCGCATGCGGTTGACGCTGCGCACGGTGTCGCCAGCGTTCCACATAAGCCCGGGCAGGGTGCCGTTTTGCAGGTTGTCCGTGGTGTAGCAGGAATCGGCGGCCAGGAACATAGGGCCGTTTCGCTCCAGGTTGATCAGGACCGACTGGTGGCCGGGAGTGTGGCCCGGGGTGAAGTGCACGGTGATGGCGCCGTCGCCGTAGAGGTCGAAGCCGTCGTCGCGCCAGCCTTCGAGGATCAGCCACGGCACGTCCTTGTCGAAGTCTTTGCGGATGTAGGCCAGCTTCATGTAGGGGTCGGGCACGTAGGCGAAGTGTAGTTCGTCGCGTTGGACCACGTATTTGGCGTTGGGGAAATGGCCCACGCAGCCGGCATGGTCGAGGTGGAGGTGGGACAGGACGACGTAGCGGATGTCCTCGGGGGCCACGCCGACCTTTTGGATGGCGTTCACGCACCACTGGTCCTCGGTCATGACCGGGTCGTAGGCGCCGAGGATGGCGCCCCAGTGGTTTTCCTTGTCGTGGATGGTCTCGAAGGCGTTGCCGGTGTCGAAGAGCACCTTGCCCTTGGGGTGGTCGATGAGCGTAAAGGGCACGGGCACGTCGAAGGCCGCGCCCACCCCCTTGTTGAGGGTGAAGAAGTGCTGCTGGCTTTTGAGTATCCCCGCTTCGAACATGTACATTTTCATGACGGGCTCCCGGCGTTTGGGGGTTTCCTACAGGGCTTGGCGGTAGATGGCCTCGGCGTCCTCGCGGGTCATCTTGCGCGGGTTGTTGGCGAGCAGCCGCGTGACCAGCAGGACGGCCTCGGACAGGGCCGGCACGTGGGCTTCGGTCACGCCGTACGCGGCCAGGTGCTGGGGCACGCGCAGGTCCTCGGCCAGTTCGGTCAGCGCCGTCACGGCCGCGGCCGCGGCCTGGCGGTCGGTCAGGCCGGCCGTGGGCACGCCGAAAAGCGCCGCGAGTGCGGCGAAGCGCCCCAGGTTGCCGACCTGGTTGAAGCGCATGACCGGCACGAGCATGATGGTGTTGGCAATGCCGTGGGGGATGTGGAACTCGGCGCCGATGGGGTAGGCGAAGGCGTGCACGGCCGTGACCCCGGCGTTGGCGAAGGCCATGCCGGCGAGCATCGCCCCGCGCAGCATGTTCTCGCGGGCGGTGAGGTCCGCGCCGTTGGCGTAGGCCGTGCGGATGTTGCCGAAAACAAGCGCGATGGCTTCCTTGGCCAGCATGTCCGTGGTGGGCGTGGCGTTGATGGAGGTGTAGGCCTCCACGGCGTGGATGAGCGCGTCCATGCCCGTGGCCGCCGTGACCTTTTGCGGCAGCCCGAGCGTCAGTTCGGCGTCGAGCAGGGCGCAGGCCGGGTAGATGTAGGGGCTGACGATGCCTTTTTTGAGTTTTTCGCCGTGGTCGGACAGGATGACGATGGGCGTGACCTCGCTGCCCGTGCCGGCGGTGGTGGGCACGAGGATGGTGGGCAGGCCCGGGGCGGGGATGCGGTCGATGCCGAAGTATTTGCCGACCGGCCCTTCGTTTTTGGCCATCACGGCCGTGATCTTGGCCATGTCCAGGGACGAGCCGCCGCCCAGGCCAATGACCGTGTCGGCGCCGCAGGCTTTAAGCGCGGCCAGGGCGTCCGCCACGATCTCGTAGCGCGGGTCGGCCTCGACCTTGTCGAAGACGGCCACGGCCAGCCCGGCCGCGGCCAGCAGCTTTTCCAGGCGCTCGGCGATGCCCGCGCCAACCACTCCCGGGTCGGTGACGATGAGGACCGAGGCGCCGCCCAGGCGCTTGACCTCGTCCGGCAGGCGCGCGGCGCAGCCGCCGCCCAGGACGATGCGGGGCGTGGTGGAGAAGATTTCCGTGCGCACGAGGCTACCTCCTGAAAGGAAAGGGTTCGGGCGGCTGGGACCGGCCGTCCGTCGGCCGAGGGGCATTGGCCCCGGGCCATGCGAACTGGTTGTCGTTATCACGATTCGTGCCAGGTCGGCCGGAGGAACGTGCTTCGAGAAGGTGCGCTATTTCAGTTAGTTGTGAGTGTAACGACAAGGAATGGCGTGACCGTGGCGGCCGGGTCGATGCAGCAGTGCATCGTCTGGAGCACCTTTCGGCCTGGCCACCGGGCGATAATGGCGTAGCCAATGGGTTCGTGGCTGTCGATGCGAAATGGCATCGGTCGATGCTTTATGGCATCAGTCCCGGGTCAAGCCATGGCGACGGGCCTTGCGCACCACCGTGGACTGGTCCACGCCAAGGGCCCGCGCCGCCGCCCGGGTGGAGCCGTGTACGGCCAGGGCCTGGCGCAGGGCCTCGCGCTCGGCCTTGTCCACGATGTCGCGCAGGCTGCCGTCGGGCCGGGGCTTGGTTGCGGCCAGGGGCGCGGCCGTGCCGCCGTTGCCGGACAGGACCCGCAGGACCGCCTCGCGGCCGATGATGTCGCCGGGGCTTAAAACCACCAGGCGCTCCATGGTGTTTTCCAGCTGGCGGACGTTGCCCGGCCAGTCCCAGGCGGCCAGGGCGTCGCAGGCGTCGGGGTCGATCTGGCGGGAAAGGCCGTACTGGCGGTTGAAGCGGGCCAGGAAGCGGTAGATGAAGTCGAAGACGGCCTCGGGCCGCTCCCGCAGGGGCGGCACCAGAAGCGGCACCACGCTTAGGCGGTAGTAGAGGTCGCTGCGAAACGCCCCCTGGCGCAGCATGGCTTCCAGGTCCCGGTTGGTGGCGGCCATGATGCGCACGTCCACGGGCACGGCCCGCACGTCGCCCAGGCGCGTGACCCGCCGGTCCTGGAGCACGCGCAGGAGCTTGGCCTGCAGCCCGAGCGGCAGTTCGCCGATCTCGTCAAGGAACAGCGAGCCCAACTGGGCCAGCTCGAACACCCCGGGCTTGCCCGAGCGGCTGGCCCCGGTGAAGGCGCCCGGGACGTAGCCGAAAAGTTCCGATTCCAGGAGCGTTTCGGGGATGGCGGCGCAGCTGACCTTGACGAAGGGCCCCTCCCGGCGGGCGCTGTGGTCGTGGATGATGCCGGCCACCACCTCCTTGCCCACGCCGGATTCGCCCAGAAGCAGCACGGTGGAATCCACCAGGGCCAGGCGCAGGGCCTGCTCGTGGACCTCGCGCATGCGCTTGGAGCGCACCACGATGCGGCCCTCGCCGTCGGCCGTGCCGCGAAGCGAAGCCAGTTCCAGCCGGTAGCGGTCGCGCAGGGCGCTCAATTTTTCCAATTCCTCCTGGAGGCGTTGGAGCTCGGTCACGTCGCGCACGTTGGTCACCACCCGCCACAGCGCCCCGTCTTCGTCGTCCACGGGATTGCCGGTAACCACGATGGTTTTGCCGGTCTTGACCTTCTGGATGATGGTTTCGCTTTGCCGGGACTTGAGCACGCGCAGGGTGACGGACTCGTCGTAGAACCCCTCGCGCACCAGGTCGCGCATGTTGCGGCCCAGCACCTCGGCCGCCCGGATGCCGGTGATGCGTTCGTAGGCCCGGTTGACGAGCAGCGTGATGCCCTCGCCGTCGGTGATGAAGATGCCGTCGAAGGAGGAGTCGATGACGGCGCGCATCTCCCGGGCCACGGCGTGCATGGAGCGCAGCTTGCCGAGCACGGCGTGGCGGTCGCTGGCGTCGCGCAGGTGGACCACCAGGCAGGGCGCCCCGTCGGGGCGGGTGGGGTCGGCGATGCGCCAGCGCGCGGCCAGGTAGCGGCAGTCCTCGCGTACGGCCAGGGCCACGGCCCAGGGCTCGGCCGGGTCGTCCTCCACGGTGAAGCCGGCGGCGACGAGGGCCTGGCGCAAGGTGCGGCCGCGGCGGCCCTCGTCGCCGAGCACGAGCCGGGCGGCGTGGTTTTGCCAGCGGATGACCCCGTCGGCCTGGCACAGCACCAGCGGTTCGGGAAAGGAGAGCAGCGCCCGGGCCCAGGGCTCGGCCTCGCCGCCGGCACTGCCCGGCCCGTCCGCCGGCCCCACCCGGGAGGCGTCCAGGCAGCCCATGACCGTGGGGCCGTCGACCACGGCCAGGAAGCGGTTGCCGTGCCAGGCGACCTCCTCCACCGGCATCTGCGGCGGTACGGCGCACAGGTGCCCCCGGGCGTACAGGGACACCGGGTCCGACAGGTTGGCGCCGCCGGCCAGGGCGCGCATGAGGTCGTCGCTGGTGAAGATGGTCTCGGGATGGCCGGCCGGGTCGAGGACCGGCAGGCCGCCGATGCCGGATTGGCGGAAAAGCGCCGCCGCCGCGCGCAGGGTGTCGTCCCGGCGCAGGCTGTGGAGGCTTGGCTGCATGAGGTCGTGGACTTTCACGGGCCGCTCCCGGCGCGCCGCCGCGCCATTTCGGGGCAGCATACAGGCGGGGCGAAGAGGCGGTCAACTCGGCGCGGGCCTGGCTGGGCAATCCCGCGGCAAGGGGTGCCGGCCCCGGCGTGACGGCCGGCGGGGACTGTCGCCCGGCCTGCCCGTCGTGGCCGCCGGCGGGCGGCGAGGCGGGAGGGGGGCGGCGGCCGCCCCCCCGGCGGAGGCGGGTTAGTGGGCGTGCCCGGCGCCAAGCTCCGTCAGGGAGCGGGCCAGGCTGGACAGGCCCGAGGACCGGGCCAGGACAAGGGGTTTGAGACAGCCTTTGCAGGCTTGCTTGACCAGGGAGCAGGCCTCGTGGCTCACGCAGTCCACGGGGCACACCACGGCATCGGCCGCGCCGAGCAGTTCCCAGAGCCTATGGGCCGATTGTTCCCGGCCGCCGTCGTGGTGGAGCAGTTCGCAGCCGAACTTGGCGGCCAAAAGCTTGTAGTGGGCAACCAGCGAACAACGCCCGCCCACGTAGAGCACGCGCTTGCCGGCCAGGCCCGTTTGGCCGGCGGCCCGGCAGGCGCAGGCCTGGCCGCAGGAGCCCTCGGGCAGGCCCTGTTCCCGGCAGGGGCAGTGGCCGTCCAGCTCCCCAGCGACCTCGTCGAGATGGTGCTCGGCGTGGGCGGCGTGGGCGGCGGCGGCGTCGCCCAGGGCGACCAGGAGCGAGGCTTCCAGGGCCTCTACCTCGCTGTCCCGGTCGGCCAGGTCCTGGCGGGCCTGGGTCAGGGCGGCGTGGCTGCGTTCCAGGGCCAGGGCCTGACGGCCGGCTTCGGCCTCGATGGATTCCAGGCGGGCGGCTTTCTCGCGCAATTGCCCGGCCAGGATGTCGCGGTCGCGGCGCACGGCGGCCACGGCCGAGTTCTCGATGGCCTCGCGCAGGGAAATGCGTTCGCGTTCGGCGGCTTGCCGCTTGCCCCGCTCGGCGGCCAGGGCCTCCATGGCCTCGCGGCAGCGGCCTTTCCACACGGCCACGGCCTGGCGCAGCACGGTCTTGCTTTCCTCCAGGGCGGCGCTGGCCTCGGCCAGTTTTTCCTCCAGCCAGGACAGGCGGGACAGCTCGGCCCGGTTGGCCGCGCCCACCCGGTGGGAGAGCATGTGCACTTCGCCGTAGATTTCCCGCAGCAGTTCCTCCGGGGCGGTGGGGTGGCACATCATGGCCCAGAAGGGGCCGGGCACGTCGCCGGCGTCGGCCCGTTCGCGCCACAGGCGCTTGAGCTTGGCCGGGTCGGCCTCCCGCAGGAAGGTCCGCAGTTCCCGGCGGTATTTCTTGTCCAGGAACCGTTGCAGGTACTTGGCCGGCCCGCCGCCGGCCACCTTGGCCTGGCCGACCAGGAAGACGTGGGCCTCGTAATCGGATGCCTCCTCGGCCACGGCGTCGCCGCATTTGCGGCAGATGCGGCGCAGTTCGGCCACGGTCAGGCAGGTGCCGACGATGGGGCAGGCATAGTCGGCGTTGTCCCAAAGGGTTTTCCGCGTCATGGGTGTTCCTCCCGGCGGCCGGGTTTTCCGGCACGATGCGTTTCGGGACGTGTTTAATTGAAAATGATATTCAGTGTCAACAAATGTCGGGGTCGAGGCGGCTAAAAGGAAGGAGCGCACGGCGGCAGTGGGCGGATGGCGGGGCCTGGCAGGCTCCGGCGCGGGGCCCTGTCGGCCGAGCCGGACCGCGCGGTGGCTGTTGCTATAAATTCGATTGATTTAATGATAAATAAAGGGGCCCCATGGGGTCAAGGCGCAACAGGGCGCGGCAAGGCAGCCGCTCAGCCCGGAAACAGCAGGCCGGCCAGCCGGGAGTCGGGGAAGCGCCTGGCCAGGCGGGTGAGGAACAGGCCGCCGCCCAGGGAAAAGGCCATGGCGGCCAGGCCCAGGGGCAACCGCCAGGCCGGGGCCACGGGCGGGGCGAACACGGCGTAAAAGGCCAGGATCAGGACGTAGTGGGACAGGTAGATGCCCAGGGTGTCGCGCCCGGTTGCGGCCAGAAGGTCGAAAAGCCGTCCGCCGCCGCGCGCCTCCAGCCGACGGCAGGCGCAGCACAGGGCCAGGGCACCGGCCGTCTGGAAGGCCAGGCCCGAGAGCAGGAAGTACTGGCGGTAGTTGGCCCCGAGCCGGCCGGCCTCGGCGCAGACGTCCCACAGGTAGGCGGCGAAGGTTAAAACGGCGGCGGCGCCGACCAGGGGCAGGCGTCGGGTCAGGGCCTCGAGCAGCCCCTCGTGGCGCGACAGCCAGGCACCAAGGAAAAAAAACCAGGCCCAGGCCGGAGCCAGCCGGATGCCCACCAGTTCGAAACGGAAATCGGCCGGCGGACTGAGGTGGAAAAGGAGCTGGGAAAAGCCGTAGAAGACCGCCGTGGAGCCGGCCGCGGCCAGGGTCCAGCGGTTGAGGCGCCCTGGCGTGGCAAAGGGGTTGACCAGGGTCAGCAGGGCCAGGAACTGGAGCAGGGCGAAGACGAAGTAGAGTTGCATGGAGCCCGTGAACAGGTCGGCCAGGTGGTCCAGGCGCAACAGCGGCACGCCGTAGAGCCCCTTGAGGCACACGAGCGTCAGGGCGTTCCAGGCCAAAAAGGGCGGCAGCAACCGGGCCGCCTGGCGGGCCGGGCGCCGGGAAAAGGGCACCTCCGGCGGCCGGGCCAGGTCGTTTCGCCCGAGCAGGTAGCCGGAGATGCAAAAAAAGGCCGGCACGGCGAAGGTGACCAGGCAGGCCGAGAAAAGCGGCGTGACCGAAAAGTCGCCTTCCCGGAAAAAGGCGGTGTTGCTGGCGTGGGACCAGACCACCACGGTCATGGCCACGGTGCGGGCCGCCTCGATCCATTGCAGCCGGCGCGAAGCGCGCGTGGCGCAGGTCATGGACGGGGTCAGATCTTGCCGGCGCGGCGGTCGTAGATGATCATATAGACCTGGTCGATCTGGACGTAGAGGTCGGGCAGGGCCCAGATGGTCTGGATCATGGTGGTGTTGGTGGGCGGGCCGAGTGCGGCCGTGGTCTTTTCCACGAGCTGCTTGACGGCGAGCAGGTCGTGGACGAGCACCACCAGGGAGAAGCGGTCGGTGTTCTTGTCGCAGCCGTAGTAGACGCGGTTTAAGGGCACGCCGTCGAAGTTGGGCTTTTCGTCCTTGTCGTAGCGCAGGACAAAGGGGCTTTTGGCCACCACGTCGGGGTCGTAGGCCAGGCCGAACATCTGGAGCTGGGCGTTCCAGATGGGGCGGGCCCGCTCCACGGCGAAGGAGGGGGCGGCAAAAAGTTTCTGGCAGGTCTCGCCGTAGCGGTATTTGCCAAATCCCTGGCGCAAATCCAGGGACCAGGCCGAAGTGGCCGCGGCCAGGACGATGAGGCAGGTCAACAGCAGTCGTTTCATGGATTCCTCCCGGCGATGGGGCATGCCGGCGTAGCTTGTTTAGGCGCTCGACCGCGGCTTGTAAAGGGCGGCCGGGGCCAGGGCCGCCCGACAGGCGGGCAGGGCCTGGGCCAGGGGGCGCCCCAGGTAGAAAGGCAGGGCCTCGGGCGGCAGGCCGGCGCGCGCGGGCAGCAGTTCGCGGTAAGCCGCGTCCAGGCGGACCAGGCGGGCCACCTCCTCCCGGGCGGCGCCGTCGCCGGCCAGGGTCCGCCGGCACAGCCCGGCCAGGCGCGTCAGGTCGGTTTCGGCCTCGTGCTGGGCGCACAAGGCGGCCAGGGGGTCGTCCGGGGCCAGGATGTCGCGCCGGGTCAGCCGGTCGCGGGCGTAGGTTGCGCGCACGGCCTCGGGCGCTGCGCAATAAAGCAGCCGGCATTGGCGGGGGCGGTCGGCATGCACGGCGCAGGCGTCGGGTGCGCGGAAAAAGACGCAGGCCCGCCCGCCCGGCACCGGGCGCACCTTGACCAGTTCGGCGGCCAGGGGGGCGACCCCGCCGGCCACGTTGTCCGTGACGCACTCCCCCCGGCGCAGGGTCAGGAGCCGGTGCGGCCCGAGCGGGCCCGAGGCCACCAGGGGCAGGTCGTCGCGGCACAGGGACGGGCCGCCTTGGCGGCAGCAGCGGCCGCAGCGGCGGCAAACGGGCATGGTGGCGTGCATGGGGCGTGCATGGGGCAAAACCGGGCGCTTGGCAAGGCGTGGGGCGAATTTGCCGGGCAAAGGGGCGAAAGGCTTTGCAGGGCGGGGCTTAAAGTGCTAGAAGTTTGGTTGCACGATGGACCGCTGCCGTTGCGTTTTCCCGTTGACAGAAGGCTGCCATCATTTTAGGACGGGAGCGATTGTGCAATAGTTCACGTTCCATCCAGACCCCAAAGTGTATAACGCCCCGCCCGTCGGCGAGCAGGGTCGGCCGGAGGGGATGGCGCCCGAGCGGTGGCAGCGCCGCCGCCCGGAGCGCGTGTCGACTGGTTAAGGCGGTAACTCTTCAAACCCCACTGGAGGAAGCAAATGGCGAAACACCAAACCCCCTTGTTGGACCAGCTCGAAACCGGGCCATGGCCCAGCTTCGTGTCCGACATCAAACAGGAAGCCGCGCACCGGGCGTCCAACCCGGACGGCCTGGATTTCCAGGTGCCGGTCGACTGCCCTGACGATCTGCTCGGCGTGCTGGAACTGTCCTTCAAGGACAAGGAGACCCACTGGAAGCACGGCGGCATCGTCGGCGTCTTCGGTTACGGCGGCGGCGTCATCGGCCGTTACTGCGACCAGCCCGAGATGTTCCCCGGCGTGGCCCACTTCCACACGGTGCGCCTGGCCCAGCCCTCCGGCAAGTACTACACCTCCGATTACCTGCGCGGCGTCATGGACATCTGGGACCTGCGCGGCTCGGGCCTGACCAACATGCACGGCTCCACGGGCGACATCGTGCTGCTCGGCACCACCACCCCGCAGCTCGAGGAAATTTTCTACGACGTCACCCACAAGATGAACACCGACCTCGGCGGCTCGGGCGGCAACCTGCGCACCCCGGCCGACTGCCTGGGCAAGTCGCGCTGCGAATTCGCCTGCTACGACACCCAGGACCTCTGCCACACCCTGACCAACGACTACCAGGACGAGCTGCACCGCCCGGCCTTCCCCTACAAGTTCAAGTTCAAGTTCGACGGCTGCCCCAACGGCTGCGTCGCCTCCATCGCCCGTTCCGACTTCTCGGTCATCGGCACCTGGAAGGACGACATCCGCATCGACCAGGACCGCGTGAAGGCCTACGTCGCCGGCGAGTTCAAGCCGGGCGGCGGCTCCCACTCCGGCCGCGACTGGGGCAAGTTCGACATCGTCAAGGAAGTCGTGGATCGCTGCCCCACCGGCTGCATGAGCTACGACGGCGCCAAGCTGTCCATCGACAACGCCAACTGCACCCGCTGCATGCACTGCATCAACACCATGCCCGCGGCCGTGAAAATCGGTGCCGAGACCGGCGCGTCCATCCTGGTCGGCGCCAAGGCCCCGATCCTCGACGGCGCGCAGATGTCCTCCCTGCTCGTACCCTTCGTCGTGGTCGAACAGCCCTACGACGAGATCAAGGAAGTCATCGAGAACATCTGGGACTGGTGGATGGAAGAAGGCAAGAACCGCGAGCGCGTGGGCGAGACCATGAAGCGGCTGTCCTTCCAGAAGCTGCTCGAGGTCACCAACACCAAGGCCATGCCGCAGCACGTTGTCGAGCCGCGCTCCAACCCGTACATCTTCTTCAAGGAAGACGAGGTGCCCGGCGGCTTTGCCCATGACGAAAAGGCCTATCGCCAGAGACACATGAGATAAGCGGGGGGACACTGACATGGCATTCATTTCTTCCGGATACAATCCTGACAAACCCATGGAAAACCGGATCACGGATATCGGTCCTCGTCACTTCGAGGAGTTCTATCCGCCGGTTATCAAGAAGAACAAGGGCGAGTGGGACTACCACGAGATCGTCAAACCCGGCGTGCTCAAGCACGTGGCGCTTTCCGGCGACGTGGTCTACACCGTGCGCGTCGGCGCCGCCCGCCTCATGAGCGTCACCCACATCCGCGAGATCTGCGAGATCGCCGACAAGCACTGCGGCGGCCACCTGCGCTTCACCACGCGCAACAACGTGGAATTCATGGTCGAGACCGAGGCCGCCCTGAATGCCCTGGTCGCCGACCTCGAATCCCGCAAGTTCGCCGGCGGCAGCTTCAAGTTCCCCATCGGCGGCACCGGCGCCTGCGTCTCCAACATCGTCCATACCCAGGGCTACGTGCACTGCCACACCCCGGCCACCGACGCCTCCGGCCCGGTCAAGGCCGTCATGGACGAGATGTTTACGTACTTCCAGACCATGACCCTGCCGGCCATGGTCCGCATCTCCCTGGCCTGTTGCCTCAACATGTGCGGCGCGGTCCACTGCTCCGACATCGGCATCGTCGGCATCCACCGCAAGCCCCCCATCGTCGAGCACGACCGCCTGGACAACATCTGCGAAGTGCCCCTGGCCGTCTCCGCCTGCCCCACCGGCGCCATCAAGCCGACCAAGGTCGAGGTCGACGGCAAGAAGGTCAACTCCGTCGCGGTCAACGCCTCGCGCTGCATGTACTGCGGCAACTGCTACACCATGTGCCCGGCCATGCCGCTCGCTTCCGGCGAGGGCGACGGCATCGTGCTCATGGTCGGCGGCAAGGTGTCCAACCGCATCTCCATGCCCAAGTTCTCCAAGGTCGTTGTGGCCTACATCCCCAACGAGCCGCCCCGCTGGCCGACCCTGACCAAGATGGTCAAGCACATCGTCGAGGTCTACGCCGCCAACGCCATGAAGTACGAGCGCCTGGGCGAATGGGCCGAGCGCATCGGCTGGGAGAAGTTCTTCGAGCTGTGCGACCTGGAATTCACCCACCACTGCATCGACGACTTCCGCGATCCGGCGTACTACACCTGGCGCCAGAGCACCCAGTTCAAGTTCACCAAGCACGTCGAGGCCTAAGCCAATAACTTCCGGGCGGGGAGGTCCTCCCCGCCCGGATTAAAAAAGGGAGCACGGCATGCCTTCCGAGAAAGAGCAAGTTCTCGAGTTCCTTACGGGGAAGACGGGTAAGTCCAAGTTCTACTTCAGCGATTTCTGCAAGATCTTCCCGGACAAAAAGCAGCGCGAAGTCAAAAAGATCCTCACCGAACTGGTCAACGAGGGCAAGCTCGAGTTCTGGTCGAGCGGCTCCACGACCATGTACGGCATGACCGGCGCCGGCAAACAGAAGGCCGAGGAAGAATAGTCCAGGCCGCGCGCGGAAGCGGTCGCCGCACCCCCTATGCTTGCGGCACCCTCCTGCGCGCGACGCAAGGACGCGGCCCCACGGGGCGGCTGCCCCATGGAGACTCGTCATCATGCCGTGCCGGCAAACGGCACCAACGATAACGCGCCGTGAATGATCGCCCGCGTCTTGTCCTGGCCGGGCTCTCCGGGGGCGCAGGCAAGACCATCCTGACCCTCGGTGTCTGCCGGGCCTTGGCTGCCGCCGGCTATCGCGTCCGCCCGTTCAAAAAGGGTCCGGATTATATCGACGCCGCTTGGCTCGGGCTGGCCGCCGGGCGCGACGCTACCAATCTGGACCCTTTCTTGATGCCGGAAGCCCGCCTGCCGGGCCTGTTCCTGCAAAAATCCCGCGACGTCGACATCTCCGTCATCGAAGGCAACCGGGGGCTCTACGACGGCCTGGACGTGGCCGGCTCCTGTTCCACCGCCGCCCTGGCCAGGCTTTTGGCCGCGCCCGTGGTCCTGGCTCTGGACGTCACCAAGATGACCCGCACCGCCGCTGCCCTGGTCGCCGGCGTGGCCGCCTTCGAACCGGGCCTTGCCCTGGCCGGCGTGGTGGCCAACCGCACGGCCGGGCCGCGTCACCGCGACATCGTGCGCCGCTCCATCGAAACCCTGGCCAAGGTGCCCGTGGTCGGCATGCTGCCCAAGATGGCCGACAACCCCATTCCTGAACGCCACATGGGCCTGGTCTCCAATCGCGAGCACGGGGCCGTGGACGCCATCCTCGACGGCCTGGCCGCCCTGGTGCGCGAGCATGTCGACCTTGACCGGCTGGTGGCCATCGCCCAGGCCGCCCCGCCCCTGCCCGATCCGCTGGATTGGGCCGAAGCCGACGCGCCTGTGGGCGCGGACGGCGACGCGCCGGTCATCGGCGTGGTGCGCGACGCCGCCCTGTGGTTTTATTACCCGGAAAACTGCGAGGCCCTGGAGCGGGCCGGTGCCCGGCTCGTCCCCGTAAGCCTCCTCGACGATGCGCCCTGGCCGGACCTGGACGGGCTTTACCTCGGCGGCGGCTTCCCCGAGACCCAGGTGGCCGCCCTGGCCGCCAATACCGCCAGGCGCGCGGGCGTCAAGGCCCTGGCCACGGCGGGCCTGCCCATCTACGCCGAGTGCGGCGGCTTCATGTACCTGTGCCGGGGGCTCGATATCGGCGGCACCGTTTATCCCATGGCCGATGTCTTTGCGGTCAATACGACGCTTTGCGCCAAACCCCAGGGGCTTGGCTACAGTCTGGCCCGGGTAATGGCCGAAAACCCCTACCACCCCGTGGGCACGTTGCTGGCCGGCCACGAATTCCACTATTCCAAATGCCAGGCCGCCCTGGGCACCTGCGACGGGGCATCCGCCGGCCTGCCCGGCCCCGAGGCCTTCTGCCTGCGCATGGAACGGGGCGTGGGCATGCACGCCGGCCATGACGGCCTCGTTTTTCGCAACACCTTCGCCGCCTACACCCACATCCACGCCTGGGGCGCGCCCCATTGGGCGGCCAATTTCGTGGCAGCGTCCCGGGAATATGCGCGTGGGCACGGCGGGCAGAAGAAGATGCCTCCGGCGGCCGGGAGGGGCTAAGCCCCTCCCGGACCCTCCCTGTCGCGGGGCGGCCGTTGCAGGCGCAAAGCCGCCGGCAACGGCTGCCCCGAATTGTGTGACCCGAAAGGCATAATTTTCTATTGCATCCCCGAAAGGCCTCCCCTAGAGGGGGGGCCGGGGGGCATCATGCCCCCCGGTGGGTCCAGGGCGAAGCCCTGGCCGCCGGAGGCATTACTCATGTTCATATCAAAGGAAATCGCCACGCCCGACGGGGCGATGGTGTTTGCATCGGACAAGGCCGGCCTGGCTGTGGATGGCGACGGCACGGGGCTGACCTACGGCGCCTATTTCGACGCCCTGGAGGCGTTCGTTTCGGCCAATGGCCATGCACCGTTGGCCAGGGCCTTGGAAGGCATCGGGATCACGGAGGGGCTTGGCGGTGTGCGCGAAATCGTGCTGCGGGCGGAAAAACACGGCGCCCTCTACCATCCGGCCAGCTGCACCGCGCGTTTTGCCGCGGGCGAGGCCAAGTGGTGCATCAATGTGGCCGCCACGCCCGTGGCCGTGGCCTGCCTGGAAGCCGAATCCGGATTGCTCGAGCGGCTGCGGGAACGGTTCGCCTCGCAATTTCTGCCCTGTCCCCATGTGTACGGCGCCATTGGCGGGCTTGGCCTGCTTTTGGAGGAGTGGTTCGCCGGCTTTCACGAATTCCACCAGGACGGCGCCGGCCGGGTGCGCCTGTGGGATTTCGACGCCGGCGAGCGGGTGCTTGCCGTGGACGAAACCGCAAGCCTCTATGCCGAGGTCGCCCGCATCCTCACCCGCTACTACGATCCCCTCACGGGCGCCCATATCGGACCGTGGCACCACGCGGCCGGCGATTTCGTGGCCCGGGTGGCCGGGGGCGAGATGGCGGCGCGGCTCGTCACCGTGCGCGGCCACGGCGCGCCGCGTTCCTTTGTCGAGGCCGGCCCCATGGCCGAGCGCCTGGCCGGGCTCCAGTTTTTCACCAACATGACCATGCGGGCGCGGCTGGACCGGGTGGACGGCGTGGGCGGGCTGGTGCTGGCCGATATTGGGCTCGTACCCGGCATCGTGGCCGGCTTCGCCCGGGCCCTGGGCGAGCGCGAGGACATGGGCGACGGCGGGCTGGGGCTCATCGATTTCCTGGGCTCGTTTTCCGCCGAGGAGATGGCCGGGGTCGGCTGCCAGCTCATGGAGCCGTGTCCGGGCGAGGAGCGGGAAATGCTCGCCGCCGCCTGGCCCGAGCACGGCGCGGCCCTGGTGGCGGGCTTGGCCCGGCTCTAGCCGCGCATCCCTGCGAACGGAGGGCGCAATTCGAGAAGAAAAGACGGCGGTCCGCCTGGAGGCGGCGAACGCGGCCCCGCTTGTTTCGATGCCGCCGGGCGAGGCCCGCGCCCGCCGGCCGCGGCACGTGGACACGGCCCCTCGGTTGGCCCCAGGTCAGGGCGCCGGACTGGCCGTGGCCGCGGCAGCCAGGTGTTTGCCGGCGGCGGCCAGGATGCGGGCCGCCTCGGCCAGGCGGGCATCGGCCTCCACGGCGCGCTTGGCCGCGTTTTGGGCTTCGCCCCACTTGCCCAGCCGCGCCTCGACCTGGGCCAGGGCCTGGTCGAGCAGGGGATGGGTCAGGCCCTTTTGCCCGGCTTCGAGCAGGATGCGCTCGGCCAGGGGCCATTCCTCGGTCTTGGCCGCCACGGTCAGCAGGAAATCATAAGCCCGGGCGTTGTCCGGCGCCACTTCCACCGCCCGCTTGACGTACTCCAAAGAGGCCTTGAAATGGCCGGCATCGATCAATTTGGAGGCCAAAAGCGGGAAAAGCCCCTTTTCGTCCACGTAGTCAGCCACGGCGGCCCGGAAGTTGCGCTGGGCTTCGAGCAAGTTGCCCTCGGCCAGCAGTTTGGCGCCCTTGATGATGGCATGGTCGATGCGCAGCTTGCGTTCGCGCATGGCATCGAGGCTTTCGCGGTTGATGTCCGCCTCGATTTTCTGGGCCAGGGCGGCCAGGGAGGCATGGAGCTTCTGTTCGTTTCCCTTGGCGTAGGGAATGCCGTTGGGGGCGTAGTGGAGCACGCGCGGCAGCTTGCTCAAGTTGGCCAAGGCCTCGCGCAGCTGGCTTTCGATGGTCATCCGGTCGGTGCCCGGCAGCTTGACCGCGACAAAGGCGCGCAGGGCGGCCACCACCAACTGGACCGCGCGCAGGTCCTCGTTTTTGGCATAGGCCGCCTTGGCCCTGGCCAGGTCTTCGCGAATGGTTTTTGCACTTGGCGGCATGGCCTTTTCCTTGGCAAGGGCGCTCGGGGTGCATGGGCGGCGGCAGCCGGCGATCGCCGCCGGTGAAAACCGGACTGCACGAGGATAGGGGAGTTTGGCCGCGATGAAAAGTCCCGGCGGCAACTAATGGGCCGCGCCCCAGGTGCGGCCCGTGCCCCAGTCGACCACCAGCGGCACGGCCAGGCTGATCACGCCGGACATGAGTCCGGAAAGCCTGTCCCCGGCTGCCCTGGCTTCGGCCTCGGGCGCTTCCAGCAGCAGTTCGTCGTGGATTTGCAGCACCATGGTCGCCCCGTACCCGGCCAATGCGGTGTCGGCGTGGGCGGCCAGCATGGCCATCTTGATGATGTCCGCCGCCCCGCCCTGGACCACGGTGTTGATGGCCTGGCGCCGGGCCTGGGAGGCGAGCTGGCTGTTGCGGGAGTCGATGTCCGGCAGGGGGCGCCGCCGGCCGGCCAGGGTCGTGACATAGCCGTGGCTGCGGGCCTGTTCCACCACGGCGTCGTAGAAGGCGGACAGGCCGGCGAGGCGCTCGAAATATTTGGCGATGAAGGCCTTGGCCGCGTCGAGCTTGATGCCGAGGTCCCGGGAGAGCTTTTGCGGGCCCATGCCGTAGAGCAGGCCGAAGTTGATGGTCTTGGCCTGGCGGCGTTCGTCCGGGCCGATGGCCGCTTCCGGCTTGTCGAAAAGCAGCGAGGCCGTGCGGGCGTGGATGTCGGCGCCGGCGGCAAAGGCCGACAGCAGGGCCGGTTCGCCCGAGAGGTGGGCCAGCACCCGCAGCTCGATCTGGGAGTAGTCGGCGGCGACCAGGGCCTTGCCGGGGGCGGCCACGAAGCACTGGCGCATGCGGCGGCCGAGATCGCCCCGGATGGGGATGTTTTGCAGGTTGGGGTTGGAGCTCGACAGCCGGCCCGTGGCCGTGGCCAGATTGTTGAAGGTGGTGTGGATGCGCCCGGCGGCGTCGGCGAGTTTGGGCAGGGGATCGAGATAGGTGGAGCGCAGCTTTTCGAGCTTGCGAAATTCCAGGATGCGGTCGATGAGCGGGTGGGAGCCGGCCAGGCGCTCCAGGGCCTCCTGGGAGGTCGAGGCCGCGCCGCCCGGGGTCTTGGCCTTGGGCGCCAGGCCCAGTTCGCCGAAAAGGATTTCCCCCAATTGCTGGCTGGAACGGGGATTGAACGGCCGGCCGGCCAAACGGTGCACCTCGGCCTCCATGGCGGCGAGCTTCTCCGTCACCTCGGCCCCGAAGGCGGCCAAAGAGGCCAGGTCCACGCCGATGCCGGCCCGCTCCATGGCCACCAGCACCGGAACCAGCGGCAGTTCCAGCCGGGCGGCCAGATCGGTCAGGCCGGCGGCGGCCAGCCGGCCAGCGAGCACCTCGGCCAGGCGAGCCGCCGCCTTGGCCGTGTCCGTGGGGGCGATGTCCGCCGCGTCCACGGACGGATCGGAAAAAAGCATGTCGCGAAGGCGCGCGAAGCCGTAATTGCGCTGCTCCGGGTTGAGCAGATAGGCGGCCAGGCCCAGGTCGAACCAGGTCGCAAGCGGCACCGCCTCGAAGGCGGCGTCCAGGGAAAGCAGGTCCTTGACCGACGGCACGGCCAGGCGGGCCGCCTTGGCCAGCAGCGGGGCCAGCGCCGCCGCTGTCGCGTCCGTGGTCAACTCGTCCTGGCCGAGGCACAGGCAAAACCCGTCATCGGTAGGCACCAGGGCCACGGTGCGGCCGGAGAAGTCCGGCAGCTCAAGGGCCGGGACCAGGGTGGCGGCCGGCGGCACGTGCGCCGCCGCCGGGGGGGTGGCCGGCGTCGGGGCCTCGAAGAGGGACAGCTGCCGGCCCCCCGGGGCCGTGGCCGGGGGCGCGGCCGGGGTGGCGGCATCGAGGTCGGCGCTTTCCCGGGCCAGGCTTCGGAATTCGAAGGTTTCGAGGAAATGGCGCAGCGCCTGGGTGTCGGCCGGGCGCCTGGCGATATCGGCCAGGGTCGTTTCGGGCAAAAGGTCGATGCGCAGGCGCGTGAGCTCCCGGTAGGTGAAGACGTCCTCCATGTGCGGCGCGATCTTGGCCCGGACGTTGGGCTTGAGGGTATCGAGGTGCTCGCGCACGGCCTCCAGCGTCGGGAAGCGGCGCAGGATGTCCAAAGCGGTTTTCGGCCCCACGCCCGGCACGCCCGGGATGTTGTCGCTGGTATCGCCGACCAGGGCTTGCAAGTCGGGCCAGGTGGCCGGCTCGATGCCGCATTCGGCCGTAAAGTCGGCCTTGGTGACGAGCTTTTCCGCCTTGCCCGAGGGGTCGTACAGGACCACCGTGTCCGTCAGGCACTGCTTGAGGTCCTTGTCCGCCCCGACGATGACCACCGGCCGCACGGGGCCGAACTTGGCGGCCAGGCTGGCGATGCCGTCGTCGGCCTCGGCGGCCTCGGGCACGATGACCGGCACGCCGAGAAGGGCCAGGCCTTCCAGAAGGGGGTCGATCTGCTTGGCCAGCGGTTCGGGCATGGCCTCGCGGTTGGCCTTGTAGGAGGAATAGATATTGCTACGAAACGAAGGCCCACGGCCGTCGAGGAAAAAGACCAGGTGGTTGGGGGCCTGTTCTTTGAAGAGTTTAAACAGCAGGCGAAAAATCATGAAAAGGGCGCTGGTCGGGAAGCCGTCCGAGCGGGCGATGTCCCGGAAGGCGTGATAGCCCCGGTAGAAAAAGGCGCTCCCGTCGATGAGGAAGACGGGGGTGGTGGCGAAGCCGAGTCGTTTGGCCAGGGTCATGGGGCTCCTTTGAACGCGTTTTTCGCGGCGCGTCGCTGGCCGGGTTGTACGGCAGGGCCGGCCTGGGCGCAACCGAAGGCGGCCCGCGCTCGACATGGTCTGAAAAACAGGGTAACCTGGGTAAATTGTCGGCATGTTCGCTGGCGAGGTGAATGCTTGTTCACAACGCTATACATTCCGTTTTAATTGTATTATCGGAATTTGCCCGATTCCTGGGTAATAGCCCGGCATGGAGAGGGACGCAATGATTTCACATTCGAAGCGATGGGCGTATCTGGTTGTGGCGGCGGGCTTTGTGAGCGCGGCCCTGCTGGCGGGCCAGGGCTTCGCCCAGGCGCAGAACCAGGACGCGGCCGCCCAGGCCGGCACCGATCGGGTGGCCAAGCGCTACGCCCGCCAACCCCAGGCCCAGCCGAGCGCCGATGCCGCGGCCACGGGGCCGGCCGACGGCCTGGATGCCAAGATCCAGAAGATACCCCTGCCCGATTTTGTCAAGGAACAGCAGACCGACCCGGCCATGACCCAGCATACCCGGGCCGGGGCCGGGCTGCCCGCGGCCGAGGGCGAGCCCGTCAACATGGAGCAAAGCGTCAAGCGGGGCCTCGATGCCAACCCGCAAATGCAATCCGCCCGGGCCCTGCTCAGCGGCTCCGAAGAGGTCCGGCGCCAGGCCATGGCCAACTTCGGCTTCGTGGGCACGGTCAGCTATACCTTCCAGCGCACGGACGCCGAGGGCATCGGCTCCATGAGCCAAACCATACCGGCCAACCAGGTGCTCAACTCCCTGACCGGATCGTCGCTGTCGACCTCGCGCTACGTCAACGCGCGCGTCGGCTACTGGCAGAACATCTACCAGTTGCAGCTCCAGGCCACCCAGCCGCTTTTCACCGGCTTCAAGCTCCTGAGCACCTACCAGAAGGCCGCCCTCCAGAAGGACTACTACAACGCCAACATCTCCTATACGGAGTTGTCGCTGATCAAATCCGTGCAGCAGGCCTTTTTGACCCTGCTGCAGGCCCGGGCCAACGTGCAGAGCAACAAGGACTCCGTCGCCCGGCTGGAATCCCAGTACAAGGTGGCCCAGGCCTATTACGACGTCGGCCTCAAACCGCGCCTCGACGTGTTGCAGGCCGAATCCGACCTGGCCCAGGCCGAGCAGGACCTGCTCAAGTCGGAAAACAAGGTCCTGGTCCAGACGGCCCAGCTCAATTCCCTGCTCAACCTGCCGCTCAACCAGCAGACCAACTACGTGGGCGAGTTGACCTACCTGCCGTTTACCATGAGTGTCGAAGAGTGCCTGGACACGTCCTATAAGCAGCGCCCCGACCTGTTCATGGGCGTCAAGACCGTGCAGATGGCGGAAAAAGACGTCACCCGGGCGGCCAGCACCTTCTATCCGCAAGTCCAGGCCCAGGCCACCTATACCAAGCAGGGCAACGACCCCAACCTGGCCCTGCGCGACATGTCCGGCTCCACCACGCCCGAAGCCACCACCTTTCTCCTGTCGGCTTCGCTGCAGGCCTGGGACTGGGGTTCGACCTATTTCGGCGTGCAGGCGGCCCGGGACAGCGTCAAGAAGGTCCAGGCCGACCTGGCCAACCTGCGCCTGACCGTGGGCTATCAGGTCAAGACCTGCTACCTCAACATCCAGGATGCGGCCAAGCGCATCTCCGTGGCCCGCACGGCCCTGGAGGCCTCGCGCGAAGGCTACCGCATGGCCGTGGCCCGCTACCAGGCCCAGGTCGGCACCAGCACCGACGTCCTCGACGCCCAGGCCCGGGTGAGCACGGCCGAATTCAACCTGACCCAGGCGCTCACCGACTACCAGAGCGCCCTGGCCGACATCTACGTGGCCATGGGCATCAAGAACCTGAGCCTGGTCGCCAACTGAGCGCACCGTACAGCGGGAAAACCCAAAAGGGCGGACGGCCGTGTGGCCATCCGCCCTTTTTTTCGTGGCGCGTCGTAGCGCCGTCGCGGTGGTGGGCTTCGATCCCCCTTGCGAGCGGGTTATAACCGATCGGTATCCCTCGCTGCCGGATGCACGGGGCCGCCCACGGGGCCCTCCCGTGAAGGGAGTCCAGAGGGCGCAAGCCCTTTGGCCGCCGGAGGCTTCTCCCCGGTCCTTCGCCGCCCCGGTCCTTCGCCGCCCCGGCCCTTCGCCGCCCCGGCCCTTCGCCGCCCCGGTCCTTCGCCGCCCCGGTCCTTCGCCGCCCCGGCCCTTCGCCGCCCCGGCCCTTCGCCGCCCCGGCCCTTCGCCGCCCCGGCCCTTCGCCGCCCCGGCGCTCAACCGCCCCGGCGCTTGTCGATGGCCCGGCGGGTGAGCACGGCGAAAAAGCCGCCCACAAGGCCGAGGATCATGCCCCGGCGGATGTCCATGAAAAACAGGCCGCCGATGACGCCCACCGCGCCGCCGATGAGCAGGCCCCGCTTGAGGGCTTCCATGAATTGCTGCCGTTTGTCGCTGTCCATGCCTATTTCCCCTCCGGCGCAAGGGCTTCGAGGCCGCCCATGTACGGGATGAGCGCCTTGGGAATGGCCACCGAACCGTCGCGCTGCAGGTAGTTTTCCAGGATGGCGGCCATGGTCCGGCCGATGGCCAGGCCGGAGCCGTTTAAGGTGTGCACGTAGGCGGTTTTCTTGCCGCCCTCGGGCTTGAAGCGGATGTCCGCCCGGCGGGCCTGGAAATCCTCGAAATTGGAGCACGAGGAGATCTCGCGGTACTTGTCCTGGCCCGGCAGCCAGACCTCCAGGTCGTAGGTCTTGGCCGAGGAAAAGCCCAGGTCGCCGGAGCACAGGGCGATGACCCGGTAGGGCAGTTCCAGGGCCTGCAGGATGGCTTCGGCCTGGCCGGTGAGCTTTTCCAGTTCGTCGTAGGAGGTGTCCGGGTGGACCAGGCGCACCAGTTCCACCTTGCCGAACTGGTGCAGCCGGATGATGCCCTTGGTGTCCTTGCCGTAGGAGCCGGCCTCGGAGCGGAAGCACTGGGTATGGCAGGCGTAGGCCACGGGCAGGGCCGCTTCCGGCAAGACTTCGCCCCGGTGCAGGTTGGTCACCGGCACCTCGGCCGTGGGGATGAGGTAGGAGGCTAGGCCCTCGAGCTTGAACAGGTCGGCCGCGAACTTGGGCAGCTGGCCCGTGCCCACCAGGCTCTCGGCATTGACGATGTAGGGCGTGGCCACTTCCTCGTAGCCGTGGGCGGCCAGGTGGGTGTCGAGCATGAAGGCGGCCAGGGCGCGTTCCAGCCGGGCCAGGCCCTTCTTGAGGACCACGAAGCGCGCGCCCGACAGTTTGGCCGCCCGCTCGAAGTCGAGGCCGCCGAGCGAGACGCCGATATCCTGGTGCTCGCGGATGGGGAAATCGAAGGCGCGCGGGCTGCCGACCGTGCGGATGGTCGGGTTGTCGGCCTCGCCGGCGCCGTCCGGGGTGGTGGCGTGGGGGAGGTTGGGCACGCCGAGCAGCCATTCGGAGACGAGCGCGTCCACTTCCTTGGTTTTTTCGTCCAGGGCCTTGATCTCTTCGGACAGCGCGCCAAGCCCCGTGAGGACGTGGGCGGCGTCGCCGCCCTGGCGCTTGATCTTGGCCACCTCCGCCGAGGCGGTGTTGCGCTGGCTTTTCTTGCGCTCGACTTCGGTAATGATTTCGCGGCGCCGTTCCTCCAGGGCCAGGAAGGCGGGCAGATCCAGGGGAAAACGACGCCGGGCCATGCCGTCGGCCACGGCCTGGGGGTTTTGGCGCACGAATTTGAGGTCCAGCATGTCTCGCTCCTTGTGATGGCGGTCGGCAAGGCCATGTACGCGGGCGGCGTTTGCCGCGTCAAGGGAGCGGAGGCCTCCGGCGGCCAGGAGAGGCGCCGCCTCTCCTGGACCTCTCCGCCGGGGGGCATGATGCCCCCCGGGCCCCCTCGGGGCGAAGCGATGTCGAAGGGGAGGCCGGCCAAGGGAATATTGGCGAAATTGTCCAGGAAATCAGGATGCAAGAGGCGGTGACAACCGGGGACAATTTGGATAGGTGGGCCGAAAGAGGGAAGGAGGCAACCATGGAGGAGGAACTGCGGCGCCTGGCCGCGAGGCTGGGCGAGGCCTTGGCCGGGCGGGGCTGGATGCTCGGTTGCGCCGAATCGTGCACCGGAGGGCTTCTGGCCAGCGTCCTCACCGACGCGCCCGGGGCTTCGTCCTGGTTTCACGGCGCGGTGGTGGCCTACGCCAATGCCGTCAAGCGCGACGTGCTGGGCGTGTCCCAGGAGACCCTGGAAACCAAGGGGGCGGTCAGCCGGGAAACGGTCCTGGCCATGGCCCGGGGCGCCCACGGCGTGCTGCGGGCCGACGTGGCCGTGGCCATAAGCGGCGTGGCCGGCCCGGCCGGCGGCACGCCCCAGAAACCCGTGGGCACGGTCTGGCTGGCCTGGCACGGCCCGGACGGCGTGGCGGTCAAACGCTTCCAGTTCGACGGCGACCGCCTGGCTGTCAAGCGGCAAGCCGTGCGCGAGGCCATGGCCGGGGTGCTGTCCATGGCCCGGGGGGGCAAGCCCGAGCAGGCACCCGAATAACCATGCGTCCGTCACCGCGTCGACGCCGCCCGGTCACCCCGGCGGGCTAGGGGGGACCAGAGCCGCCCACAGGCGGCCGGGAGGTGCCTATGCAGACGAGAACGGCCCGCTTGGGCGGGGTGATGGGCGTGTGGGAAGCGGCGGACAGGCTGGAACGGCTGGCCCGGGAATTGCGGGCCGGCAGCCTTGGGCTTACGGCCGGCCGGGTGTCCGTGAACCTGTCGCCGGCGGTCATGCTCGACGTGGAAATCCGGGCCAGCCAATGCCGCGACCGCGAGGGCCTGGACGTCCGGCTGTCCTGGAGCCCCCATCGGCCCGAGCTGGCCAGCCTGCGCGGCGAATTCTGATCCCGCATCGCTGCGGCATGCTGCCGGGCCGCGGGGGCGACGGGCGTCGCCACCCGGCCTTGCGGCGTATCCTGACCGAACGCTCCCCTTGTCCGCGTTTTTGCGGTATGGGTTGGGGCAAACCCAACCCGGGAGGCGTTATGAGCAGGATTGCCTCGTTTACCAAGCTGGAACGCCAGCTGGTCCCGAAGTTTCGCGAAAGCATGGGCCTGGCCGAGTCCTCGGCCGACGTGCAGAAATTTTTCGTCTACAGCCTGCTGGAACTCGTCAACGGCGTGTTGGCCGGGGCGGGCGAACCTTTCGATGTCCTCTACGAGGATGTCGTCCTGACGCCCCAACAGCCCCCGGGTTATGCGCTGTCGCCGCGCCTGGCGAACCATCCCCCGCTGGCCGCCGCGCTGCGGGAATCCGACTTGCCGGCGATCCTGGCCCGCTTCGCGGCAGTGGCCGGAAACCGCTACACGTACTTGCGCAAAAATCCGGAGAAGACCGAGTCCAAAATCTACCACGGGACCGGGCAAGCCGTCCGCTGAGGCGCATCCCGGCCGCCGCGCCCGGGCCGGCCCGGGATCTCCAGCGGGGTAGCCGATTGGAAGAAGTGCCCGGCCGTCGCGCGCGGGCGGGCCCGGGCTACGGCAGCCACGATACCAGTGAGCAACGGCGCCGGCCGTTGCGCGCGGGCTGCCCCGGGCAACCCCCGGCCCTGGCCGGGGCCGACCGGAAAACGGCCGGCCCCGGGGCTTGGCGTTGGGGCTCGTGTCGCGTCCTTGAAAAGGATCTGTGCGTAGAAGGGACGCAACACTAGGGCGCCTGGTAGACCGTCTCGCCGCCGACGATGGTCCGCATGACGGCGACGTCCTTGAGTTGCTCCCTGGGCAGGGTCAGCAGGTTGCCGGAATAGACCGTCATGTCGGCGTACTTGCCGGGCTCGATGCTGCCCTTGACGGCCGATTCGCCAAGCGACGCCGCCGCCCAGGACGTCCACATCCGCAGGGCCTCCTCGGGCGTGACGGCCTGGCCGGGTTCGAAAAGCCCGGCGTCCGACTGGCGCGTGACGCAGGCGGCCATGGCCCGAATGGGCGAGATGTTGCCGAGGTAGATGCCGGTCATGTCCGTGCTGGCCGCCGGTTCGAGGCCGGCGTCGATCAGGTCGCGGAAGCGGAAGCCCGAGGCGGCCAGTTTCGGGTCCATGTTCTCGAAATCGGCCTTGACCAGCTCTGTCAGCCAGATGGGCTGGACCGAGACGCGAAGGCCCCGGCTGCGCAGGGCCACGGCCCGGTCGATCTGGGCCTTTTTGATCTGGAACATGCCGAAATGCTCGATGCGAAGGCACGGCGGCAGGGGCTGGCCGGAGGCGGCCAGGCGCTCGTAGGCCGAAAGCCCGATGTCGGTTGCGGCGTCGCCCGAACAGTGAAACATGGGGATGACGCCGTTTTTGGCGGCAATGGCCGCGAACCGGTCGGCCCCGGCCTGGGGGGTGACCAGGGTGCCGTGGCCGCCCGGCGGGTCGTCCGGGGAATGCCCGCGGTAGGGCTCGCACGTGTAGCCGCTGCGGGCGTCGTTTTCCCCGTCCACCCAGTCTTTTATGGCCGCGAACCGGTACCAGGCCGGATCGGCCTTGGCCGGCATGCGGAAGGCGTCGAGGGATTCGGGCATGTCGGCCCCGTTGGAGGCGGTCCAGACCGAAACGGTGTAGCGGATGTGGGGCTTGGTGCCCGAGGCGGCGGTTTTTTGCAGCACGGGCAGGGCCGCGGCCGGGGTGATGGCCAGAAGCGACGTGAAGCCGTTGGCGTTCCACAGCTCCTGGATGCCGTCCGTATAGGCCCGCTCCAGGGTGGCCGGGCTGGGGCTGGTGGGGATGTCGGCCTGGGAGTCGAGGACCACGCCCGTGGGTTCGCCGTCCGGGCCGAGGACCACCGTGGCGCCGTGGGGCATTTGGGTCATGCCCTTGGTGATGCCCAGGGCCTTGATGGCCGCCGTGTTGATGACCACCTGGTGGGCGCCGTTGGCCAAAACCAGCGGGTTGTCCGGCGCGGCCGCATCCAGCTCCGCTTTGGTCGGCAGGCGCTTTTCCGCGAACTTGTTCTCCGAGGCCGACACGCAGGCTACGTCGATCCATTGGCCCTTGGGCGTCCTGGCCGCCCAGGCGGCGATGCGCCGCAGGGCCTCGGCCACGGACGGCGTGCCGGGATAGCGGCAATCCACCCATTCGTTGGCCAGGTAATACGTCTCCATGGGGTGGGTGTGGGCGTCGATGAGGCCGGGGCTGACGAAACGGCCGCCGAGGTCCACGAGCCTGGTATCCGGCCCGGCCAGGGCAGTGATGGCCGCATCCGTGCCCACGGCCGTGAAGATGCCCTTGGTGACGGCCACGGCCTGGGCCATGGTGCCGGCCGTATCCAGGGTGGCGAAGGTGGCGTTGCGGAAGATGACGTCCGGCGGCGGCGCGGCCGCGGCCGGTGCGGCCAGGGACAGGGCGAGGGCGAGCAGCAGGGCGAAGGCGCGGGGTGGCATGGGGTTTCCTCCCGGAGCGGATATTCGCCGGACAGGAATACGACCAGGCCTGCCCGATGGGGACATGCGACGGGCCGCCCAAGGCGCGGCCGATGGCGGCGTTGCGCCGCGCTTTCCCGCGCGCCGGGAACGTTCAGGCGTCCAGGGGAAGGCGCGCCGGCCCGGCCGGGCTGGCCTCGGGCCGCAGCGCCCGCCGCAGGGCGGCCAGCCCCTTGTTGGACACGACCCAGCCCTTGCCGGCGTCCTTGATGCGGATGCGCAGCAGGTAGCCGTGGCCGAAAAGGTCCTCCATGTCGTCCTTGTCGTACTGCTTGGCCAACTCCCTGGGCATCATGCCGTGAAAGCCGGTGATGCGGGAGTAGTGGTAGATGTCGTTGAGGATGCGCATATGTTCCGGAAAAAGCTCGTGATCGGCGACGCTGTCGGCCGGGGGCAGGGCCTGCTTGCCGGTCGGGGTCAGGCGCCAGCCGGCCATGGTCCGGCCGCAGGGGTAGGACAGCTTGATGCGCTCGAGGAGGCCGGCCTCTTCGAGGCGGTGCAGGTCGTCCTTGGAAAAAAGCAGGGCCTGGCGTTTGGGCAGGCTGCCCTGGTAGCGTTCCACCGTGGCGAAGGCCGCGGCGGCGCGGAGGATTTCCAGTTGTCGCGGGGAGGGTTTCATGGGGTCGCTTCTTTTTTTCCGAAAATAGCAAATTTCCCCCCTGCCAGGCAAGGAGTGGGATTTCACGGGTTTGCGAGCCGTGGCCAAGGCCGGCCCGTCCTTTACAATTTGTGCTTTTCTGATAAGGAATCAGCCTGTTAAGCGATTGTGAAGAAAGGGACATTAAACATGCTCAAGTTGGCGGATTTCTTGGTCCTTGAACAAAAGGACGTCCTCGACCGTTGGTTCGACCTGGTCATGGATACCTACGCCGAAAATACGGCGATATTGTGGAAAAAAAAGGACGACCCCTTCGCCAATCCCGTGCGGCACAAGTTCGAGACCGGCATGCGGGGCATCGTGGTGGCCCTGGCCGGCTGCGGCGAGTGCCCGCGGGTCGAGGTCTTCGCCCCCATGCTCGACGAGATCGTGCGGGTGCGGGCCGTGCAGGATTTCACCCCGTCCCAGGCCACGGCCTTCATCTATCTGCTCAAGAAGGCCGTTCGCGAAGCGCTGTGGGAAAAGGTGGTCGAACACGACCTGTACGTGGAATTGCTTGCCCTGGAGTCGGCCATCGACGTGCTGGCCCTGTTCGCGTTCGACATCTACTGCCAATGCCGCGAGAAGATTGCCGAACTGCGTATAAGCCAGGTCAGGAAGCAATACGACCGGCTCCTGAAAAGGGCCAATCTCGTCTGCGACTTCTCCGCCGAGGGAGAGGAACCGTGAGGCGCGTTTCGGGCAAACCTTTAACGAGGTGAGGGTACATGGCAGCGTTTTATTCCTTACTCGCGGTCTTGGCGCTCATCGTCATCCCGTGGCTGGGCGCCGGGATGGGGATGGGGGCGTTGTTCGGGATCGTGCTCCCGTACATCGCGATCATCGTGTTCATGGTGGGGTTTGTCCTGCGCGTGGTGGACTGGGCCAAGAGCCCGGTGCCGTTTTGCATTCCCACCACCGGCGGCCAGCAGAAATCGCTGCCCTGGATCAAGAACAGCCCCTGGGACAACCCCTATGACAACAAAGGGGTGGTCATGCGCATGGCCTTCGAGGTGCTGACCTTCCGTTCGCTTTTCCGCAACACGGCGGTCAAGCTCCAGCAGGACGGGCCCAAGGTGGGTTACAGCTCCGAGAAGTTCCTGTGGCTGTTCGCCCTGATCTTTCACTACTGCTTCCTGGTCATCCTCGTGCGTCACCTGCGCTTTTTCATGGCGCCGGTGCCCTGGGCCGTGCATGTGACGGAATTTTTCGATTCCATCCTTCAGATCGGCCTGCCGGTCATGTACCAGACCGACGCCATGATCCTGCTGGGCCTGTTCTTCCTGCTGGGCCGCCGGGTCTTCGACGGCAAGGTCCGTTACATCTCGCTCATGCAGGACTACTTCCCGCTGCTTTTGATCATCGCCATCGCGCTCACCGGCATCTGGATGCGCTACGTGGTCAAGGTGGACGTGATCGCGGTCAAGGAACTGGCCATGGGCCTGGTCACCCTGCGCCCCCACCTGCCCAAGGAGGCCATCGACCCCTCGGTCTACGCCCACCTGACCCTGGTGTGCGCGCTTTTCATCTACTTCCCCTTCTCCAAGCTCATGCACATGGGCGGCGTGTTCCTCTCCCCCACGCGCGTCGTGCCCAACATGAGCCGCCGGGCCATGTGGGTCAATCCCTGGAACGACCCCTCCATCAAGCCGCACTCGTACGAGGCCTATGAGGACGACTTCCGCGAGAAGATGATCGAAGCCGGACTCCCTGTGGAAAAAGAGGCCTAAGCGGGCCACAACCCCATTCATCCTGGAGAGAAGCGAGGAGCGACCATGGCCAAGTATCCGCCACCGGAAGAACTCATCAAGATCAACTACACCACGCCCGTGAAGTCGTGGATGGACACGAAGACCGCGTTTAAGCCCGGCAACTTCAGCTATCCGGGCAAACCGGAAATCCTCAAGTACCTGGGCATGCCCAATCCCCGGACCTGGAGCCCCACGGACGACGACTGGCAGCTGCCGCCGGACTGGCAGCGCCTCGTCATGGAGAAGTTCCGCGAGAAGCTGAAGAAATACCGCTCGTTCAAGATCTTCATGGACGTGTGCGTGCGCTGCGGCGCCTGCGCCGACAAGTGCCACTTCTTCATCGGCGGCGGCGACCCGAAAAACATGCCGGTGCTGCGGGCCGAGCTTTTGCGCTCCATCTACCGCGGCGAGTTCTCGGCCGCGGCCAAGGTGCTCGGCAAGCTGGCCGGGGCGCGCAAGCTGGAAGAGGACGTCATCAAGGAATGGTTCCTGTACTTCTACCAGTGCACGGAATGCCGCCGGTGTTCGCTTTTTTGCCCCTACGGCATCGACACCGCCGAAATCACCATGATGGCCCGCGAGCTGCTGCACGAGGTGGGCTGCAACATCAACTGGATACTCGAGCCGGCCGCCAACTGCAACCGCACCGGCAACCACCTCGGCATCCAGCCCCACGCCTACAAGGACATGATGGATTTCCTCTGTGACGACATCGAGGAAATCACCGGCAAGCGCATCCGGCCCAATGTCAATAAAAAAGGCTGCGAGATCCTGTTTATCACGCCCTCCGGCGACATCTTCGCCGACCCGGGCATCTACACCTACATGGGCTACCTCATCCTGTTCGACTACCTCGGCCTGGATGTCACCTGGAGCACCTACGCGTCCGAGGGCGGCAACTTCGGCCTGTTCACCTCGGACAAGATGATGAAGAAGCTCAACGCCAAGATGTACGCCGAGGCCAAGCGCCTGGGCGCCAAGTGGATCCTCGGCGGCGAGTGCGGCCACATGTGGCGCGTCATCAACCAGTACATGCTGACCATGAACGGCCCGGCCGATTTCCTGGAAACCCCGGTCTCGCCGCTGACCGGCACGAAATTCGACGCCGCCGCCGGCACCAAGATGCTGCACATCTGCGAGTTCACGGCCGACCTGATCAAAAACGGCAAATTGAAGCTCGACCCGTCCCGCAACGACAACTTCGTCACCACCTACCACGATTCCTGCAACACCGCCCGCGGCATGGGCCTGCTCGAGGAGCCGCGCTACATCCTCAAAAACGTCTGTCGCCAGTTCTACGAGATGCCCGAAAACACCATCCGCGAGCAGACCTTCTGCTGCGGCGGCGGCGCGGGCCTCAACAACGAGGAATTCACCGAGACGCGCCTGCGCGGCGGCCTGCCCCGGGGCAACGCGGTCAAGTATGTGCGCGATCGTCACGGCGTCAACAACCTGGCCTGCATCTGCGCCATCGACCGTGCCACCCTGCCGCCCCTGTGCAACTACTGGGCCCCGGGTGTCGGCGTCTCCGGCGTGCATGAGCTGGTGGGCAATGCGCTCATTCTCGACGGCGAGAAAAAGCGCACCACCGACCTCAGGCAAAACCCCCTGCCGGGGATGGAGGACGAGGAGGAATAACCTATGTACAATGCCAAATACATCATTCCAGGCATTATCTTCTTCCTGGCCCTCATCTTTGTCCCCGTTGCCTACAACATGGGAAAAAACTTCGAGGTCAAACCGGAACTGCCCAAGGACCAGAAGGACTGCATCGAAGACGCCCAGACCATGCGCGACAAGCACATGCAGATCTTAAACGAATGGCGCAACGAAGCCGTGCGGGACGGCAACCGCATCTATGTCAACGCCAAGGGGCAGAAGTTCGTCAAAAGCCTGACCAACACCTGCATGAGCTGCCACGCGGACAAGGCCAAGTTTTGCGACCGCTGCCACGATACGGTTGGCGTGGCCCCCTACTGCTGGGACTGCCACAACCTGACGCCGAACCAGACCTCGCCCATTCCCCTCGCGGCCACTAGCGAAGCGGGCGGACACTAGGCCGGCGCGCCCGGTGACACCTCCACTTAAGGGGACCATACCATGAAAAACACCAGACGAGAGTTTCTGAAACTGGCCGCCGTCTCCGCCATCGGTGTCGGCGCCGGCCGTCTCGGCTTCCTGGGTGACGCCCCGGCCCATGCCGGCGGGCTGCCCACGGTGGCCAATTTCGAGGAGGGCCTTACGGCCAAGCACTGGGGCATGGCCATCTACTCGGCCAAGATGACCCCGGAGCTCATCGAGAAGTGCCGCACGGCCTGCCACAGCGAGCACA
This sequence comes from Solidesulfovibrio sp. DCME, assembly GCF_049995385.1. NCBI lineage: Bacteria > Pseudomonadati > Thermodesulfobacteriota > Desulfovibrionia > Desulfovibrionales > Desulfovibrionaceae > Solidesulfovibrio > Solidesulfovibrio sp. DCME. The sequence continues at coordinate 4,983,261 of NZ_CP188261.1, read as the reverse complement.
ACGTGCCGGACATCCCCGGCAACAAGAACATCAAGTGGTTCTGGGGCGCCTCCTACGAGGAGTCCTTCCCCACCGAGCACGGCCACTACCTGTCCGAGGAAGTCGAGCACCGGCAGTTTCCGCTGCTGTGCAACCAGTGCGAAGCGCCCATGTGCGTGAAGGTCTGCCCGACCCAGGCCACCTTCCAGCGACCGGACGGCATCGTCATGATGGACTTCCACCGCTGCATTGGCTGCCGCTACTGCATGGCCGGCTGCCCGTTTGGCGCGCGCAGCTTCAACTTCCAGGACCCGCGCCCGTTCATCAAGCACTTCAACCCGCAGTTCCCGACCCGCATGCGCGGCGTCGTGGAAAAATGCAACTTCTGCGCCGAGCGCCTGGCCATTGGCAAGCTGCCCGTGTGCGTGGAGGCGGCCGGCGGGGCCATCGCCTTCGGCGACCTGTCCGACGAGAACTCCGAAGTCCGCAAGGCCCTGCGCGAGCACTTCGCCATCCGCCGCAAACCGGACGCCGGCACCTCGCCGAGCGTGTACTACATTCTGTGAGGTAAGCCATGCTGGAAAAAGCGCTCAAGGGAAGCCCCAGGTACTGGGGCACGCTGATCGGCCTGGGGCTGGTCGTGCTGCTGGGCCTTGGCTTCTGGGTCTACCAGTTGACCTTCGGTATGAAGATCACGGGGCTCAATCGCGACGTGTCCTGGGGCTTCTACATCGCCCAGTTCACCTATCTGGTCGGCGTGGCCGCCTCGGCGGTCATGCTCGTGCTGCCCTACTACTTCCACCACTACAAGGAATTCTCCAAGATGATCATCCTGGGCGAATTCCTGGCCATCGCCGCCGTGGTCATGTGCCTCGGCTTCATCGTGGTGGACATTGGTCAGCCGCAACGGATGCTCAACGTGCTGTTAAACGCCACGCCCCACTCGGTGCTCTTTTGGGACATGGTCGTTTTAAACGGCTACCTGTTCCTCAACATCGTCGTGGGCTGGGTCAGCCTCCAGTCGTTTAAAAACGACATGGCCCCGCCGGCCTGGTGCAAGACCCTGGCCATCGTCTCGGTCATCTGGGCCTTCTCCATCCACACGGTCACGGCCTTCCTGTACGCCGGCCTGCCGGGGCGCCACTACTTCCTGACGGCCATCATGGCCGCCCGGTTTTTGGCCTCGGCCTTCTGCTCCGGCCCGGCCATCCTGCTGCTGCTGATCCTGTTCCTCAAGATGCTGACCGGCTTCGACCCCGGCAAAAAGGCCATCAACCGCCTGGCCGTCATCATCACCTATGCCATGTGCGTGAACATCTTCTTCTTCCTGCTGGAAGTGTTCACCTCGTTTTACAGCAACATGCCCGGCCACATCGCCCCGTTCCAGTACCTGTTCACGGGCATCGACGGCCACGACATGATGGTGCCGTTCATGTGGACGGCGGTGGTGCTGGGCCTGGGCTGCCTGGTCTTCCTGATCCCCACCTCGGTGCGGCAGAAGACCCCGGCCCTGGTCATCGGCCTGATCATGCTGGTCATCGCCTCCTGGATCGACAAGGGCCTCGGGCTTCTCATCGGCGGTTTCACGCCCAACCCCTTCGAGACCGTGACGGTCTATTCCCCCACCCTGCCGGAGATCATGATTTCGCTCATGGTCTTCGCCACGGGCGGCATCGTGCTGACGGTGCTGTGGAAGATCGCCGTGGAAGTGCGTGTCGAAGTGGAGGGCGGCAACCTGTCCATGGTGCCGCCGCCGGCTGTCGAAGCCGAATAGCCCTGGTTTCATTCGCCAATGCAAAGGCCCGCTTCCGAAAGGAGGCGGGCCTTTTTCGTAGTGTCAGTCCGTAGGGGCGTACAAGCGTGGAATTGACTCATTCAGGGGTGATTTGTCCCAGTTTCGAGGCGGTTTACAGCGATGCGCGGCTATGCCACAGTCCCTTTACATGGTCGGCCCCGACTGCCTTGGCGAAAGGATGGAGGCAAGGCCGTTCCAGCACGTTCCCTTCTTGATGTGGTGGCGTATGCTCAAGAACCTGGATGTCCTGACCTTGGCTTTTTGCTTTGGAATTTGTTGTTGTTCGCAATTTCTTGTTTTTTATTTGCACTATAGAACCAATGCCTCGGTGCGGGGTCCGGGCTGGTGGACGGCAAGCAGCCTGAGTTTGGTGTGCGGGTTCCTGGTTAACTTTTTCAGGGATATCGCACTGGTCAAGCAAGTTGTTGTGGTTCTTTACGGCATGTCGTTCGTTCTCAGCTTCTCGTTTATTTATATGGGAATTGCTCGATTCAAGGAAAGGGATGTTCATCGATTTGGTGTGTTGACGATCAATGTGGGAACGCTTGTTGTTCTGCTGTATACTGTTGTTTTTAATGACAGTATCCCTGTTCGTCGAACGACGATTTCCATTGCCTGCTCCGGTCACGTCCGTCAACGTGGTGTAAATTCTGGTGTGCTTGAGGTGGCCCTCGGTCAGGCTGCTCTTGGTGGAATTTGGGCTGGCTGCGCCTCGTTTGGTTGGGTGTTGAGTTCGGCCATGGCCTCGACCTGCATGTAGCGGCTTTGCAGCTGCCACTCGTCGTTTTGCTCCAGTAAGATGGCCCCGATGAGCCGGATGATGGACTGTTCGTTGGGGAAGATGCCGACTACGTCCGCCCGCCGCTTCACTTCTTTATTGAGCCTTTCCAGCGGATTGGTGCTGTGCAGCTTGACCCGATGCTGCGCCGGGAAGGTCATGTAGGCCAGCACGTCGTGCTCGGTTTCGTCCATGAAGCTGGCGAGCCGTGGCCATTTTCCACGAAGCTGATCGGCGACATGCCGCCAGGTCTGGCTGGCGTTGGCCGCATCCGGCTGTAAAAAGGCCTGGCGCAGGGCGGCCGAGACCATGGCGTGCTGGGACTTGGGAACCCGGGCCAAGGCGTTTCGCATCCAGTGGACCCGGCAGCGTTGCCACGTGGCCCCGAACGTCTTGGCCATGGCGGCCTTGAGGCCTTCATGGGCGTCGGAGACGACAAGCCTCACGCCGCCAAGTCCCCGACGAAGAAGGCTTTTGAGGAAAAAAGACCAGAACGGCTCGGCCTCGCTGGGGCCGATGTGCAGTCCCACGATTTCTCTGCGGCCTTCGGTGTTCGCCGCCACGGCGATTATGGCGGCGACGCTGACCACCCGGCCGCCTTCGCGCTGCTTGAGGTAGGTTGCGTCCAGCCACAAATAGGGCCATTCGCCGGTCAGCGGCCGAGAAAGAAAGGCATGGACCCGTTCATCAATGTCCTTGCACAGCTTGGACACCTGGGACTTGGAGATGCCGGAAAGGCCCATGGCCTGGACCAGATCATCCACGCGCCGCGTGGAGATGCCGCCGATCCAGGCTTCCTGGATGACGGCCACCAAGGCGCGTTCGCTGGTCTTGCGTGGCTCCAGGAAGGGCGGAAAGTAGCTGCCCTGGCGCAGCTTGGGGATGCGCAGTTGCAAGGAGCCGATGCGGGTATCAAGGCTGCGGTCACGGTAGCCGTTGCGGTAGCTGACTCGCTCGGGGCTTCGCTCGTGGCGGCTGGCCCCGATGAGGCCGTCCACATCGGCTTCCATGAGAAGCTGCAGGACGGCTTCCGCCAGGGAGCGGAGAAAATCGCCGCCGTCGGCCTTTTGCATCAGCTCGATTAATGCCATGCTGTCCTCGGCCATCGTGGTCTCCTTTGGTTGCAGGTGCGGCGTCGTAACTTCACCTTACAGCCAATTGACCCGATGGCCACCTCGCCCATTCCGTCCGGGCCGGAGGCTCTCCCCCGGCCTGGACGACTTCAGAATTTACACCACCTCCGTGGACGCTACCCCTGCTCCTTGTTGTCCCTGCTTTCGGCCGGGGCGCTTATCAGTAAAAGGCAACTGTGCAACTGGCCGGTTTCGTGTTTTTTGGTCGTCTTGTTTTGCTTCAATGCCGTTTGGATGCTGGCATTTTCCCTGGTGCCCCTGTTGCCGGGGGAGCGTTTTTCGTTTGTCGAAAAACCCGCTCCCTTGGCCGCAACGTTTGTTCTACTCATTACGGTCAGCACGCTTTGGACGTTGGGCCTTGTTGTGCTCGTGAACCAGAAGCTCGCCGACGCGTTGAAAACATCGAAACTGTTTCTGGAATCCACGTTGGATGGTCTGTCGGCGAATATAGCCTTGGTGGAGGAGTCTGGCGGCATTCTTCTCGTGAACAAGGCCTGGAGGGACTTCGCTCGGGCCAATGGCATTGACCCTGTTCGTGTTTCGGAGGGCGTCAATTACTTACGCGTGTGCGGAACAGAAACGGAGTATTGTGCCGGCGATGCCTTCGTGTTTTCCGAAGGGGTGAAAAGCGTTTTGAACGGAAGCAAGGAATTGTTCGTCATGGAATATCCTTGCCACTCGCCCAGTCGGCAGCGGTGGTTCATGGGCCGGGTCACGCCTTTTCCTGGAGACGGCCCCAAAAGGGTTGTTGTTGCCCACGAGGAGATCACCGAAAGAAAGCTCATGGAGATTGCGCTGGAAAAGACCAACAAAAAACTCGAAGCGATCACCAACGAGGATGGCCTAACCAAGATAGCCAACAGGCGGCATTTCGATGCCGTCCTGGAAAACGAGTGCGCCAGGCATGCGCGATCCGGCGCCGTGCTGTCCGTATTGCTGCTCGATATTGATTACTTCAAGAATTTCAATGATACCTATGGCCATGTCCAGGGCGACGACTGCCTGCGCAGCGTGGCTCAGGCCATGGCCCGGTGCCTCAAACGGCCGACCGACCTGGCCGCGCGATACGGCGGGGAGGAATTCGCCTGCCTGTTGCCGGAAACGAACCTCCTCGGCGCGGTCGGTGTGGCCGAGAACATCCGCGGCACGATTCAAAAACTGGCCATCGAACACAACAAGTCCCAGGTGGCCCCTGTCGTCACCGTCAGCATCGGAGTGGTTTCCCTCCGGTGCGAGTCGCAGACGAAACCGGACGACATCCTCAGGCAAGCGGATGCGCTCTTGTATCAGGCCAAGGAAGAGGGAAGAAACCGGGTCAGCTTCCGGGGCGTCCCGGAAGACGCCTACCTCGGGCCCGGGGACAGCCCGGTGGGTGCCGTCAAAATACTCTGGAACAACGCTTCCTCGTCGGGAAATGCTCGGCTCGACAGGCAGCATGGCCAGCTTGTCGATTTGGCCAATGCGCTCCTGGCCGGAATCCTTTCCGGGGATGCCTCTTTCGACCTGCGGGAAAGTGTCGTCCGCCTGTTGCGTCATGTGCAGACGCATTTTGAAGACGAAGAACATATAATGCGGGAAATGGGCTACCCGCAAGCCGAGGAGCACGCCGCCGAGCATGGGCGGTTGCTTCAGGAGGGCTGGGCGCTCGTGCGGGATGACGACGTCGCAGGCATTTCAGCGGTCGGTGTGTTGCAACACATCGTGCATGGCCTTGTCATGCAGCATATGTTTTCTGAAGATGTGAAATATTATTCGTGGAGTCGGGTTGTGACCTAGCCGCCAGTCCTTGCCGCGGCCCCGGCATGATCCCGTTGTGCCATGGCCGGGCGACAACCCGGAAAAGGGGTTGCCGGCCGGCTATTCATCATCCATCAGCACCAGTTCGCGCCCCTCGCCGGGGTAGATGCGGCGTTCGGCCAGGGGGGTGGGCCGCTCGGGAGCCGGCCATTTGCCGCGCTGGGGGTCGGCGCCTTCCAGGGCCGTGGCGCTGGGGTGGCGGTCGGCGTTGACCGGGTGGGAGCGGATGTCCACGCCCGGCACCGGGCAGCTGAATTCGATGGCGATGTTGTTGGGGTCGAAGGAATACAGCGAAAAGATGAAGCCGTGGTCGATGACCTCCGAGGCCCAGAACCCGGCCGCCTCCAGGGCGTCCTTGAGTTCCCACAGGTCGTTGCGGTCGCGCACGCCGATGGACACGTGGTCGAAGGCGTAGGGCCCCTTGACGGGCACGCCGTGGTCCTTCTGCTCGATGGGCGCGACGCCGGGCCATTCGAAGAAGGCGATCATGTCGTTTTCCGAGATTTCCAGGAAATAGTGGCGATAGCCGGGCCGGCCCAGCCCCGCCACCAGGCGCATGCCCAGCAGGTCGCGCCAGAAGCGGATGGTCGTGTCCATGTCCTTGGTGGCCATGGCCAGGTGATTGATGCCGGTGTATCGCATGACGGACTCCCGGAAAGGGTGTGACGGCGCCTAGTCCAGGTCGATCCCCAGGGCTTGCGGGAAAAACGCGCCCGTAAACACCAGTTCGGCCGCGCCGCGCAGATAGGCCCGGCCCTCGCGCAGGATGACGCCCAGTTCCTCGCCGCCCGTGGTGGTGAGGATGGTCTCCTCGCCGGTCAGGCCCAGCTCCCGGGCGATCACCGCCGAGGCCACCGCGCCCGTGCCGCAGGCATAGGTCTCGTCCTCCACGCCCCGTTCGTAGGTCCGCAGCGACAGCCGCCCCGGGCCTTCGCTCTCGATGAAATTGACGTTGGTGCCGGCCGGCTGGAAGGCCTCGTGGAAACGGATGGCCCGGCCGAGCTTCCAGACGTCCACGGCCTCCAGGTGCTCGAGGACAATCACGGCGTGGGGCACGCCGGTGTTGACGCAATGCAGCGGAAAGGCCTGCTGCTCGATCTCCACGGACATGTTCATGTGCAGGCCCTTGGGCGCGGTGAGCTGCACCGTGACCAGGCCCGTGTCCGTGTCCACCTCGGCTTCGATGGGGCCGGCGTCGGTGCCGAAGGTATGCCGGGCCGGGGCGATGCCGAGCATCCAGGCCAGCTTGGCCGCGCAACGCGAGCCGTTGCCGCACATCTCGGCCCGCGAGCCGTCGGCATTGAAAAAGTGCCAGATATAGGCCAGTCCCGAGCCTTCGGGGGCATGGTCGAGGAAGATCATGCCGTCGGCGCCGACACCGAACGCCTTGCGGCACACCGGCGCCACGATCTCCGGCATCACAGCCGGGTCGTACCCCAGCTCGCGGTTGTCCACGCAGACGAAATCATTGCCGCAGCCCTGCAACTTGTAAAACGGGACGGACGGGCCGCAAACGGCTTCGAGATCCATGCATCGCTCCTTCACAAAAACGTGATCACCATCTAGCAGATCGCCGTAGCCGCGTCGAGGGCGGCGCAAGGGGCCGGTCAGGCCGGCAGGTGAGCCCGGGCCACCCGCCACAGGTCCTCGTAGGAATACCTGGCCCGCAGGCCCAGGCACATTTCCTCGGCCAGGACCATCTTGGCCGCGGCGTCGGCCAGGATGGACCGGCGATGCAGCGTGAGGCGGCGGCGCAAAAAGGCTTCGTCGAAACCGTCGGCCACCAGGATGAGCCCCTCGGCGAAAAAAAGCGACCGGCTGGAATCGGCCAGCTTGCGGCAGGCCTCGCGGCCCTCGCGCCGGGCCACCACCAGGCAGTGGAGCAGCCGGGAAAGCAGCACCTCCGGGGGCAGGCCATGGTCCACGGCCGCCGGGTCCCCGGAGGGGGCTTCTTCGGGGGGCGTGGCGGCGCGGGCCTTGTCCGCCTGGGCGTAGACCCGTTCCATGACAGCGGCCTCGCGCACCGGCGGCACGGCAAAAAGGGCGGTCAGAAGCGACAGGACCCGCTGAGGGTTGTCCCCGCTGACCATGGCCGCGAGCACCCGGGCCATGCAGTCGAGCTTGCGGCGCAGGTCGAAGAGCTGCCGGCGCCGGCCGGCCGTGTACAGCCGCCGCACCGCCTCCTCGGGCAGGCTGGAGCCGAAGGCCGTCTCCAGCAGCAGCCGGATGTAGGGCTCGGACACGGCCGCCATCTCCTCCTGGACGACCCGGCCGCCCTTGCGGCTGTCCATGAGCTTTTTGAGCGACAGCCAGTAGGCGGCCAGGGCCTTGGCGGGCATCTCCACGATGTCGAGGTCGGCGCGGTCCGTGTCCGGGTTGGGCATGGGGCTGTGGCCTTTTGCAGGGATTGCAGATAATCATGACCCCGTCCGACACGTTTTGCCGGACGCGATGACCATACGGCGAATCAACCGTCGGCGGCAAGGCCGGCCGGCGTGGAGGACCGCTATGCGCGGACGTTTGCTCAAAGTCCTCATGGTGGTGCTGGTACTTTTGCCCGTGGGCCTGACCGCCTACCTGGCCAACAACCTCTACCACCGCAAGGGCGTGCCCGAGGCCCTGGAAAACCTGACCAAGCAGCTGTTCCGGTCCAAGGAAGACGAGCGCAAGGCCGAGGCCCGGGCCGTGGAACTCGAACGCAAGGCCGACGAACTCCAGACCGCCTACGACGCCCTGGTGGCCGACCTGCGCGGCGAGGTCGACAGCCGGGACATTCGGGTGCGCCAGTTCCGGGAAAAGCTCGAAATCAATTTCGTGGACAAGGTGCTGTTCGCCTCGGGCAGCGCCGAAATTACCCCCCACGGCCGCGAGATCCTGCTCAAGGTGGGCGGGGTGCTGGCCAAGGTCAAGGACAAGGGCATCTACGTCGTCGGCCACACCGATTCCAATCCCATCCACTCGGCCCTGTACCCGTCCAACTGGGAGCTCTCCACCGCCCGGTCCGCCTCGGTCATCCGCTACCTGTCCGAACAGGGCGGGCTTAACCCGGAACGCTTCACGGCCATGGGCCGGGCCTTCTACCAGCCCGTGGCCAGCAACGCCACGCCCGAAGGCCGCCAGGAAAACCGCCGCGTGGACGTCATCGTGGCCGATGTGCCGCTTTTGTCCGGGGAAACCGGCTCCGAATCCATGCGCGGCACCGTTTCCGGGGACAAGACCCCGGTTGCGGCCACGGCCGAACCGGCCCTTGTGCGCGAAACCGCGCCGCCCCCTCCGCCCGCGCCGGCGCAACCCCCTGGCCCCGGCCGCACCGAAGCCCCGCAACAGGCCCAACCGCAGGCGCCGGCCGCGTCGGGCCAGGCTGCTGCGGCCGATAGCGCCAAGGAACAGGTCGCGCCGCAGCCGGTGGCGCAGCAGCCGGTGGCGCCGCAGCCCGTGGCGCCAGCGCCCGAACCGCAACCGGGCGGCCCGGCCGAGGCCGTCGGCGCCGAGCCGGGCCAGGGCGCGGCGGCCGTGAGCCCGAAGCCCGCGCCGCAACCAGGCTCGCCCGGCGAGGTTTCCCCGCCCGAAACGGGGCAAGGCCGTCCGTCCGGCGCGCCGCAGCCGGGCGGGCCGGACCTGCCGCCCGCCCTGCCCGACAAGCCCGACCCGGGCAAGGGGTAGGGCGAGTCACGGCCCGGGGGCGTTTGCGGCGGCCGCCCATTTGCCTTGGCCGGGAAAATCCTTTACCTCCCCCGCTGGATCGGCGTTTGCGCCGCCACGGCCGGTCAGGCCTGGCGGCACGGGAGGCGACCGAGGCGAAGGATGTCCGGCATGCGGGTGTTATTGGCAGTCATCGCGGACGCGGTCTGTACGAAGGCCGGGGAGGCCGAGGCGCGCATTGGCGACTGGTGCGCCGCGGCGGGGCTGGAAGCGGTCCTGTTGCGCTTCGCCGTGGCCGGCCCGGGCCAGGCCCCCCGCGAAAGCGGTGGCGCCGCCGCGCCGCCGGCTACCCTGGGCCTGGTGACCCTGGGCTACCCCGAGCCACTGGGCTACGGCGAGCGGATCAAGCTTTGCTTCGACTACGCCCTGGAACATGGCCTGGAGGCCGTGGTCGTGCTGGACGGCGACCTGCGTTATCCCCTGGAGACCGTGGGCAGCCTGCTGGCCCCCCTGCGCGCCGGCGCGGCGGACATGGTGCTGGCCGTTCCGTCCGGGCCGGCCCGGGCGGAGGCGGCCGGGGAAGCGCCGCGCTTCAAGGTTCAGCCCGGGGCGCGGTTCGTCTCGCGCCTGCTCAACCGCATCAGCCGCAGCCGGCTGTCCGGCTGGCACTGCGGTTTCCGGGCCTACCGCACCCAGGCCCTGGCCCGGCTGCCTTACCGCTACAACGCCGCGTCGCGGCGGTTCAACACCGAGGTCATCATCCAGTTCCTGCTGTCGGGCCTGACTGTGGCCGAGGCGCCGGCCCCGGGCTATGCGCACGAGCGTCTGGGCTTTGGGGCCAAGGTCCGGTTCGGCCTGGACATGCTGCGGGCCAGCGGCCTGAGCGTCCTGCACCGCATGAGCCTTTTCTACCAGCGCCAGTTCGACCTGGTGGACGACGTGTCCGCCTACGGCCTCAAGCTCGGCTACCCCTCGTCGCACACCGCGGCCCTGGCCCGGGTGCCGGACGGCAGCCGGGTGCTGGATATCGGCTGCGGCGACGGCTCGCTGGCCCGGCTGCTCAAGGCGCGGGGCTGCGCCGTGCGGGGCCTGGACCGCCACGACCCCGAAGCCGTGCCCGGCCTCGACGGCTATACCCGCATCGACCTCGACGTCAGCCGCCACGCCTTCGCCGCCTCGGGCTACGACGTCATCCTCCTCCTCGACGTGCTGGAGCACCTGCGCCGGCCCGACGCCCTGCTCGAACACCTGCGCCGGTCCTCGCCGGGCCTGCCCAAGCCGCGGCTCGTCATCTCCGTGCCCAACGTCGCCTTTTGCATCGTGCGGCTGCGCCTTTTTTGCGGCAGCTTCCACTACGGCAAGCTCGGCATCCTGGACCTCACCCACACCCGGCTTTTCACCGAAGCCTCCATCAAGGCCCTGCTCGAGCAAAGCGGCTACGCCATCGAGGGGATCGCCGGCATCCCGGCGCCCTTCCCCAAGGCCATCGGCCTGGGCTGGCTCAGCCGGGCCATGCTGGCCGTCAACGGCTGGCTGATCCGCCGCAACAGGCGCCTGTTCGCCTACCAGCTGGTGCTGACGGCCAAGCCCAGGCCGACCCTGGCCGACCTCGCCCGCCTGGGCGAGGCCCGGGCCTGCCCCCGCCCGTAGCCTATTCCCCGGTTTCCAGGCGCAGGACCGTGAAGGCGGCGGCGTACGGCGTCGCGTCGGCCTCGGTGAAGGCGTCGTTGACGTGGTTTACCTTGTCGAAGGCGAAGGCCAGGCTGTTTGGGCCGGCCTTGCCCGTGAAGGCGACCGTGCGCGGGCTGGCCGGGTCCTTCCAGTCCGTGCGGGCCAGGCCCGTCTCCCGGGCCAGGACGGCGCCGTTGGCCGTAAGCGTATAGCCCTGGTCGTGGAAGGGATTGACGAAGGCATAGGTCAGGCGCAGGGGCGTGTCGCGCTCCAGGCTGAAATCGAGGCTGTTTTTCGGGCCCGTGGCCCAGCGCCAGCGCCGCTCGCCCTCGTGCTCCACGCCGCCGAGCCCGGTCAGGGAAACAAGCGGGTCCATTGCCGCCTCGTCCATGAGGTCCGGCCCGTAGGGGCGGGCGGCCACCGTCAGCTTGGAAAAACCCACGGTCATCAGGTTCGAGGTCGGGTAGTGCGGGGTGATCAGGGCGCAGGTCAGCTCGAAGGTCACGTCCAGGGTGGTGAAGGGCTCCTCACGGCGCAGGCTGACGGTGCGCTCGACCAGCGGGTCGTCGGAGGTCAGCCGGGCGTTGGGGGCCTCGGGGCCGTGGCTGTCCACCAGGGTCACGGACGGTTGGCCGTCGAAGCTGGCCTTGGCCGTGAACCGGTTGCCCCGGCCGATGTTGCGGTACAAAAGCCCCAGGCGGATGGCCGTGTGGCCGCCGCCGCCGGGGTTGGTCAGGCGGTAGGAAAACGAGGCGGGCGCGTCGTTGGCCGTGGCGATGACGGCATTGCCCCAGTAGGGGTAGATGGTCACGCCGGCGGCCTGATGCACGGAGGTGTAGAACCGGGCCGGATGGGCGTCGAGTTCCAGGGGCTTGCCCGACAGGTCCAGGGGCACCTCGGGCTGGCGCTGGACCACGGCCTTGACCAGCCGGGAAACGCCCAGGGGCCGATCGGCGGTCACCGTGGCCCAGTCCGAGACCGGATGGGCCGCGTCGGCCAGATGCCCCAGGCCACCGCCCGCCCCCAAAACGATGTTGAGGGTCAGGGGGCCTTGGCGCGGCTCCACCCGCTGGTCGGCCAGCCGGTCGTCCAGGGCGTACTGCCTGGCGTACCAATCCACGAAATCCACGCCCATGGCGTCCTGGAGGATGGGGCTGCCCGGCAGCGTGTCGCCGACCACGGCCTTGGCGGCCTCCCGGGGGTCCTCGCCATAGGCCGTGGGCGCGTAATAGTGGCCGGCCAGGGGGCCAAGCAGGGCCACGGCGCCAAGCAGGCCCACGCCCAGGGCGGCCCGGGGGCGGTAGGGCGCCGGCACCAGGGCCTCGAGCCCGGCAGCGGCCAACAAGGCCAGGATGGGGATAAGGAAGAACAGATGCCAGTAGGATAGGCAATAGGCCGGCCGGATGGCCATGATGACCAGGGCCGGGAAGACGAGGAAGCTTAGGGCCACGGCCAGCAGGCGCCGCCCCGTGCGCGCCAGCCGGACGGCGCCGGCCACGGCCAGCAGCGGCAGCAGCCACAGCCACCAAAAGGAGAGGTTCGGCCCGGCCGGGGCGGTGACCAGGACGGCCACGGTCCGCCAGAAATTTTCCAGGGCTTCGAACGGCGTGGCTTTGACGGCAAAGCCCCGGCGTTGCAGGGTGGTCATGACCAGAAAGACCAGCGGCAGGGCGAAGGCCGCGGCACCGTAGCGGATACACCGGCCAAGCGCCGCCTTGCGCCCGGGCCGGGCCAGGATGATGGCCAGGAGGATGGCGAAAAAGGCGGCCAGGGGCATAAGGGACGTGAATTCCGCCAGCAGCAGCAGGGCCAGCACGGCCACCAGCCAGCCCAGGGCGCCGTTTTCCCGGTGGTCGAGGTAGCGCTTGAGCAGCCACAGCCCCACCAGGCACAACAGCACGGTGAAGGAATAAAAACGCACGACCCGGGACAGGTACAAGTGGGCCGGGGTGACGGCCAGCACCGCGGCGGCCAGCAGGCCGGCGTCCTTGTCCAGCCAGGCCTCGCCCACCCGGTACATGACCAGGACGCTTAAAACGCCGCAGGCCACGGCCGGCAGGCGCAAGGCGAAATCCGAGTGGCTCAGGGCCAGCACGCCCTTCATGACAAAGTAGAACAGCGGCGGATGCACGTCCTCCAGCCAGTTCCAGCGCATGAGATAGGCCAGGGGCTTGGTGGCCATGATCGGGCCGAAGATCTCGTCACCCCACATGGAGGGGCCGTCCAGGTGGTAGGCGCGCACGACAAAGGCGATGCCCGCGAGCAGGGCCAGGATGCAGGAACGGTTGTCGAGCCAGGCGGCAAGGCGCGGCCTGTCCGGGCCGAGGGCCGACGGCGGGGCGATGGGGCTTGTGGCCATATGCGCAAGGTCCTTTGGAGGTAACACGCTGCGGGTGCCGGCCCTCTACCGCATTTCGCCCCGGGAGGCCAGATCGCCTGGCCGTGGCCCGGGGAGCCGGCGATGCGGCCCGGCCCGATCCCCGCGCCCAGGGCCAGGGATGGCGGCCCGCTGGCCTGGCGCGGGCCTTGTGGGCGACCGTCCAGGCGGCCGAGGAGAGTGGCGGTGCAGGCGGCCGAGGGGAGTGGGCGTGCAGGCGGCCGAGGGGAGTGGTCGTGCCGTCAGCGGTCCTTTTTGCGCCCATCGAACAGCCGGCCGCGCACGATGGCCTCGCGGCCGAACTTGTCGCGGATGGCGTCCAGGGCGGCGTCGATTTTGCCGTCGTGGGCGCGTTCCTTCTCGGCCGGGGATTCAAACAGGCTCAACTGGCGGGGTTTGTCGCCGAAATTGGCCACGCCGACGCCGATGAGGCGCACGGAACGGGGCAGGGGCTCGGCATCGAGGAGGGCGGTCGCCGCGGCGAAGATGGCGGCGTCGCTGTTGATGGGTTCGTCCAGGGTGCGGCTGCGGGTGATCTGGCGGAAGTCGTTGAATTTGAGCTTGAGGGTGACGGTGCGGCCGCGCAGGCCCTCCTGGCGCAGTTCGCGGCCGATGCGTTCGGATTGGCGCAAAAGCCAGGCGGCAAGTTGCTGCCGGTCGGCGGTATCGGTGCCGAAGGTGTTTTCGGCGCTGACGGATTTGGCTTCATGCTCGGGCACGACCACGTCGCTGCCCCGGCCCTTTGCCCGGGCGTGGAGGTCGAGGCCCCATTTGCCGCAGTGGCGCTGCCAGAAATCCGGCGGATAGGCCAGGACGTCGCCGACGGTGCGCACGCCCAGTCGCGAGAGCGTGGCCAGGGCGCGCTTGCCCACGCCCGGGATCCTGCCCACGGGCAGGTCGGCCAGAAACAGGGCCACGGCCTGCGGCGCGACCACGGTGAGGCCGTCAGGCTTGTCGTAGTCCGAGGCGATCTTGGCGATGAATTTGACCGGGGCGATGCCGACCGAGCAGGAGAGCCCGGTTTCCGCGCGGATGGCGTCCTTGATGCGCTGCCCCAGGGCCTCGGGCGGGCCGAAGAGCGTCTGCGTGCCGGTGATGTCCACGTAGGCCTCGTCGATGGAGGCCGGCTCGACCAGGGGCGAAAAGCGGCGCAACACATCCATGACGCTATGGGAGACTTCGGCGTAGCGGCGGCGGTTGCCGGGCAGGAAGACGCCCTCTGGGCAGCGGCGCCTGGCCTCGACCACGGGCATGGCCGAGCGCACGCCGAAGACGCGGGCCTCGTAGGAGGCGGCCGAAACGACCCCGCGCGGATGGTTGCCGATGATGACGGGTTTTCCCGCCAGCGTCGGGTCGTCGTGCTGCTCGACGGAAGCGAAAAACGCGTCCATGTCGAGGTGGAGGATGGTCGCCATGGCCGAGCCTGCGACAGCCTGGCCGACAAATCAAGGGGGGTGCCCCGGCCGGGCCCTCGTGGGCGGTGGCGCGGCCGCGCCGCGCGGACGGCCTAGGCCTTGACGTCCAGCGTCCCCCCCAGGCCCGTGGCGGCGGAGAGCACCTTCGTCTGGAAGTCGAAATCCTGGTCCACCCGGCCGGTGGCCTGATCGGTGTTGAGGCGGGTCAAGGTGTCGGTGACGACCTGGGCGCCCAGTTTTTGTTGTTCGAAGGCCGAGGCCAGCGTTCCCGTTCCGGTTCCCGATATCGCGTCCATGGTGTCCTCCCGGGGATATGATTGCGCGTCTTCGCCTCCTTATCGGCCGGGGACCAAGGCGCCTTTAGCCCGTTGGTTGGACAACGCCGGGTTTTTCTTGCTATGGGACGGCAACATCCTCGTGCCGAGTCCCCCTGAGGAGGCCCCCCCATGCCCGTTGCCAACTGCCCATTGGAAACCCTCGACGCCGATTCCCTCTCCTGCTCCATCCGCAACCACATCACCCATTCCCTGGGCAAGCCCTGCGCCGAGGCCGGCAGCCGCGACGTGGCCATGGCCCTGTCCATGACCTTGCGCGACCGGCTGGTGGACAGGATGCTCGAAACCCGCGCCCGCTACCGCGAAGCCCGGGCCAAACGCATGTACTACCTGTCCATCGAGTACCTGCTCGGCCGCTGCCTGGGCAACAACATCGACAACATGCGCATCGAGGGCGCCTGCGGCGAACTGTTGCGCCAGTGGGGCTTCGACCTGGAGGAGATCCGCGAATTCGAGCGCGACCCGGCACTCGGCAACGGCGGCCTGGGCAGGCTCGCCGCCTGCTTCCTGGACTCCCTGGCCACCCTCGACCTGCCCGGCTGCGGCTACGGCATCCATTACGAATTCGGGCTGTTCAAGCAGGTCATCGAAAACGACCGCCAGGTCGAACGGCCGGACTACTGGATGGCCGAAGGCATGCCGTTGCAGATCGAACGCCGCGACCAGGCCGTCATCGTGCCGGTCTACGGCCATATCGAGGATCACCAGGGCCCGGACGGCGGCTACCTGCCCCTGTGGGTGGACTGGCAGGACCTGCTGGGTGTGCCCTACGACATCCCCATCGTCGGCTACGGGGACAAGTCCGTCAATTACCTGCGCCTTTTCGCCGCCCGCTCCACCGACAACTTCGACATGAAGATCTTCGACGAGGGCGACTACATCAAGGCCATCCACCAGAAGGTCTATTCGGAACTCATTTCCAAGGTCCTCTATCCCAGCGAATCCATCTCGTTCGGCCGGGAACTGCGGCTGATCCAGGAATATTTCCTCGTCTTCTGCGCGCTGCGCGACATCACCAGGCGGTTCCTCAAGCAGAACCGCAACATCGAGGAGCTGCCCGAATTCACGGCCATCCAGCTCAACGACACCCACCCGGCCCTGGCCGTGGCCGAACTCATGCGCATCCTCGTGGACGAGCGCCGCATCCCCTGGGATCGGGCCTGGAACGTCACCACCCGCACCCTGGCCTTCACCAACCACACGCTCATGCCCGAGGCCCTGGAAATGTGGCCCGTGGAACTCATGGGCAAGGTCCTGCCCCGCCACCTCCAGATCATCTTCGAGATCAACCGGCGCTTCCTGGAGCAGGTCCGCCTGACCTCCAACCCCGGCGACGACGTTCTGCGCCGGCTCTCGCTCATCGAGGAATCGGGCGGCAAGCAGGTGCGCATGGCCAACCTGGCCGTGGTCGGCTCCCATTCGGTCAACGGCGTCTCCAAGCTCCACTCGGAACTGGTCAAGAAGGTGCTCTTCCCGGATTACGCCGCGCTGTGGCCCGGAAAATTCAACAACAAGACCAACGGCGTCACCCCGCGCCGCTGGCTACACAAGGCCAACCCGGGGCTCGCCGGCCTCATCGACGAGGCCATCGGCCAGGCCTGGGTCACGGACCTCGAACGGCTGCAGGAACTCGTCCCCCTGGCCGAGGACGGGGCCTTCCAGCAGAAGTTCATGGCCGTCAAACGGGCCAACAAGGACCATCTGGCCGCCTTTATTGCCAAGATGACCGGCACCGTCCTCTCGCCCGACGCCGTCTTCGACATGCAGGCCAAGCGCATCCACGAATACAAGCGCCAACTCCTCAACGCCATGCACGTCATCCACGACTACCTGCGTATCACCGAGGACGGCTACGTCCCGCCCGCCCCGCGCGTCTACGTGTTCGCCGGCAAGGCCGCGCCCGGTTATTTCGAGGCCAAGGCGATCATCCACCTCATCTGCTGCCTGGCCAGGACCATCAATGCCGACAAGCGGGCCGCCGACGCCATCAAGGTGGTCTTCGCCCCGGATTACCGCGTCTCCCTGGCCGAAAAGCTCATCCCGGCCGCCGACGTCAGCGAACAGATATCCACCGCCGGCACCGAGGCCTCGGGTACCGGCAACATGAAGTTCTCGCTCAACGGCGCCCTGACCATCGGCACCCTCGACGGCGCCAACATCGAGATCCGCGAACGCGTGGGCGACGAAAACTTCTACCTCTTCGGGCTGACCACCCCGGAAGTGGAGCGGATGCTGCGCGAGGGCAGCTACGATCCCTGGGAATACTACGGCAAGCACCCGGAAATCCGGCGGGTCCTCGACGCCATCTCGGCCGGCCGCTTCTGCCCCGACGCGCCCACGACCTTCCACTGGATCTTCGAGAAACTCCTCAGCCGGGGCGAACGCTACCTGCACCTGGCCGACTTCATGTCCTACGTCGAAACCCACGACCGCCTGGGCTCGGAATACGCCCGGCCGGACGTCTGGGCCAAAAAGGCCATCCTCAATACCGCCCGCATGGGCTACTTCTCCTCGGATCGGACCATCCAGGAATACGCCCGCGATATCTGGGGCATCAAGCCGGTGCCAGCGAAGTGAGGGAATGCGGGTGAAGGGATGCGGTGAAGGGATGCGGGGAAAGGATAAGGGGAAGGGGTACGGGAAGGGATAAGGGAAGTGATAAGGGAAGGGGAGAATGCCTCCGGCGGCCAGGAGGGGGTGACCCCCTCCTGGACCTCCCCGACGGGGCGGGTGGAGGCGAGGTCGGCAACGGTGGGCGGCGGGGCGTCGGTCGTTGTGGTCGCGGAAATGGCCAGGCCGATGCAGGCCGCAAAGCCGGCCAGCTCGGCCTGACCATTTCCGCGACCACGGGCGCCAGCGGCGAAGCGCCGCATTTTATGAAAAGACTCTTTCCTCTATAAAAGGGCTTTCATAGTTAAATCCAAGACCTCGGCCCGCAGGGCCGACGGCTGGGCGAGGCCGGAATTTCGCCTTTCGAGCCAGGAGCGCAGCGACGGCATCGAAAGGCGAAATTCCGGCCTCGCATCTTCGTGCCGCGCACGACCACTGTACCGGTGACCGCAGCCCCTTCCGTCCGCCACAGCCGACCGGGGGGCTCGGGGGGCGTGACGCCCCCCGATGGGTCCAGGGCAAAGCCCTGGTGGGGGCTGGGGCAACGCCCCAGTGGGGTGGGTCCCGGAGGCATCCCCGTGCCGCTACGACCCGGCGCCCGCCGGTTGGGCCGGGGGCGGGGTGGGGTTGGGGCTGGCGGGTTTGGGGGGCACGAAGCCGTAGTTCCATTTGGTCATGGTGCCGCCCATGTCCATGGCCAGGGTGGCGGTGATGGCCGAGAGGGGGTCGGTGGGCATGCGGTTTTTGCGGGCGAAGAAGATGTAGTCTTCGGTCAGGCCGGTTTCCATGGTGCCGGCGTGGGCCATGGACCAGAGGCGTTCGCCTGTTTGCGCGTCGATGGCGTCGCAGGTGAAGGAGACGCCGCTGTCGCCGCGGGTGCCGCCGGACATGACGTAGGTGAATTTGCCGACGATGACCAGGCTCAGGCCCATTTTGCGGGCCAGGGCCACGGCCTGGGGCGTCGTGGCGTTGCGCAGGTTGGCTTCGTAGACGAGTTTGGGGAAGACGCGGTCGCGGGTCCAGGTCTGCCAGACCACCCGGGTGAGCTGTTCGCCCAGTTCCTGGGGATAGGGGATGTCCTGGGTGACCTGGAAGGGCACGATGAGGGCGCCCACGGGCGCGGGCGGCGAACGCATGGGCTCGACGTAGACTTCCGGGTTGCCGCGCCGGGTGTAGTTGTCGATGTAGACGGTGTGTTTGTCCGAGAGTTTGGGTTCCACGGCGCAGGCGGCCATCGCCAGGCACAGCGCGGCGGCCAAAAGCGCCGAGGCGGACAGGGCGCGGGGAAACGGTGGGCGCATGGGGACCTCCTGGGGCGGGGCCGGGGTTATTGGCGCGTGGTGGTGACCACGGGCGCGTCGGAGAGGGTTTTGAGCAGCTGTTCGCGGGAGGACAGCAGGCTTTCGCGCAGTTCCAGGCGTTTTTTCGAGGGCAGCAGGCGGAATTCGGGCCGTTTGGCCATGCGGCCCAGTTCGCGCATTTCCTCGCGGATGCGGCGGGCCTTGAGCTGGAAGGCCTGTTCCGAGGGGCGGACCTTGGAGGCCAGGTCGGCCAGTTCGGCCAGTTCGGCGGCCATGGTCCGGAACGTCTCGGGGTGGATGTCCCGGGCCAGACGGCGTTTGGCGGCCAGGTTCCGCCACAGTGTCCGCAACCAGGCCAGCATGGTTCACCCCATCCTTGTCGGCGAAGGCGTATGGGAGCGGACGTGTCCGAGGCGTCCGTCAGCGCTTGCCGCCATGGTGGTTGTCGCGGATTGGCGGGGCATCGTCAAGGGGATGGCGGTCCGGGCTAATGGCCGGGCGAAAGGTTCTGGAGCATGGCCAGCAGCAGGAAGAGGTAGACGGACCATTTGATGAAGATGGCGGCCAGGGTTTGGGTATAGGCGGCGTCGTGGACTTTCTTGAGGCCGATGGCTTGCAGGGCCATGTACCAGACGAGGATGACCGGGGAAAGGAGCTGGCCGGCCACGGGAATGGCGGTGAGGACCGTGGGCGCGGCGCTGTAGCACATGACGCGGAAGGTCTCGTTGAAGCCCTTTTTGGCGCTGCGGAAAAGCAGCAGCAGCAGGTGGGTGAACCAGGCGTCGAGGTAGATGCCGAAGGCGATGGCCAGGGGGACCAGGAGCAGGGCGATGAGGAAACCCAGGCTCGGGGAGGTGGCCACGGCCCCCAGGGGGTCGGGTTGGGCGGCGGGGCCGCCCAGCTTGGCCCGCAGCCCCATGAGCGACCACAGGAAATCGAGGACGAGCAGGAATTCGCTGATGATGAGGTTGAATACCAGCGCTTTACCCTTGGGCCGGCCCTCGGGCATCTGGCTGAAAAAGGCCAGGGGGGTGAACAGGATTTTCTTGAGCGTCAGCAGCAGGCCCGGGAAGAAGCCGTAGCCGTCGAGCCGCTCCCAGGGGATGGGGTCGGTGACGACCTCGCGGGGCGTGGGTTCCTCGTCGGGATCGTCGTCAGGGGCGGGCGTCCGGCGCTTTTGGGAATCCTCGTCGTCCATGGCCTTGAGCCGGGCCCAGATGTCGCGCACGCCGTCGGCGCGGTGGCGGCCGGCCGTGGCGCGGGGCGGGGCGGGCGTCTCCGGCTCCTCGTCCGCCCCGGGTTGGGGCGGCGTTTCGGGGGCCGGGGCCTGGGCCGCGCGGCGCACGGGCCGGGGCTCGTCGTCGTCGGCCGGAGGCACCGGTTCGCGGGGCGTCATCGGGGGGGCGGGCTCTCTCGGCTCGTCGTCGTCGAGGTCCGGCAGGGGGCGCGCGCGTCCGGTTTCCCGGGCGGGCGGGGCCGGATCGGCCGGCTGCCGTGGCGGGGCCGCCGCCTCTTCGTCGGCGAGCTTGTCCAGGAGTTGGCGGGTGCGCAGGGCCTGGGGCGACGGCTCATCGTCGGGCCCGTCGTCCTGGGGCTCGGGTCGCCGGCCGCGCCGGTTGCCGGGAACCTGGGCGGGGTATGCGTCCGGCTCCTCGGCCGGTGAGGCGGGCTGTGGGGTGCGGCGGTTCCTCACGGCCTGGGATGGGGCAAAATCGTCGGGTTCCTCGGGCGCGGCGGAGATCTGGGGGGCGCGCCGGTTCCTGGCGGCCTGGGGCGCCGAAAGATCGTCGGGCTCGTCGGCCAGGGGAGGGGCCTTGGGCGCGCGCCGGGTCCTGGTGGCGGGAATTTCCTGGGGATCATCCTCGGCCAGGGGCTCGGCCAGGGGCTCGTCCAGGGGCTCGGATTGGGGCTCGGGCTCGAAGCGGGCCGTGGATTCGGCCTCGCGCCGGGTCGCCGCCGGCCCGGGCCGGCGCCAGGAGGATTCGCCGTCCTCGGGCACGGGCAGGGTGACGCGGCTGCGGGATTCCGGGCGCGAGGCGGCTTGTTCCCTGTCCAGGCGGAACTTGAACCGATGGCGACATTTCGGACATGTGGCCATGGTCGAAGTGACGGGAACCTTGTGATCGGGCAATTCCCGAAAAAAACCGCATTGCGGGCAAGTGATGCGCATCGTGTCCCTTTTCCAAACGCCTGGCCGGGGGCGCCACGCGTGAACCGACGAAATGCAGTGTAGCCGCTCCACGGCGGCAAGGCAACCGCCGTCGTGTCGGGCGGTTCGTTACCATAGCTCGGCCGGGAGCAAAACCCTCCGCTGTGCCGGCTCAGCGGCCAGGGCGTCGAAAAAGGCCCGGGGCAGGACCGGGTAGTCGGGGCTGAGGTGGTGGCGGGGTGCGCCGGCGGCGTCGTCGTAGGCCGCCAGCTTGGCCGTCACGGCCCGGTCGTCGGCCAGCAGGCGGTTATAATGGGTCAGCGGCGCGTCCAGGGCCAGGACGGCCCGGCCGGACAGGCCTTCCAGGCGTTCGTGGACCGGCCGGACGTAGCGCGGCCGGGCGGGCGGGGCGTTGCGGAAAAAGCGCAGTTGGAGGTCGGGCCACAGGCCGTGGCCGACCTTGACCTGGCCGGCGTCGGGATAGAGCGTCAGGCGGGGGAAGTAGGCCGCGCCGCAGTCCGGGTCCGGGCCCAGGCGGCCAAGGAGCGCCGGCAGGTGGGGCGAGGGCCGTTCGTCGGGGTCCAGGGTCAGGATCCAGCCCGGCGGGCAGGCAGCAAGCAGGGCGTTGCGCTGGGCGGCGAAATCCCCGCCGAGGGGGCGGGCCAGATGGCGCGCGGGCATGCCCAGGGCCTCGGCCAGGCCGGCCGCGCTCGGGGGCACGGCGGCGGCGTCCCAGCACAGGACGGCGCTTTCGGCCAGCCCGGCGCAGGCGGCGAAAAAATCGGCCAGCCCGGGCTCGCCAGGTTTGGCCAGCACGGCCAGGGTCACGGGCGGGGCCGGCGCCGGGGGGACGGCCGGCGGCAGGGGCGCGCTTTGGGCCAGCATGCGCCGCAGCCAGTCCAGGGCCTGGCGCTCGGGGGCCGGGCAGGGTTCGGGATTGGCCGTGACCAGGGCGGACCGGGTCTCCAGGCCGGCGGCGAGCGGCAGGCAGTAAAGGGCCTGGCGCGAGGTGTCGGCCACAAGCCGGACCTGGCCCTTGGGGCCAAACCAGGGCAGACGGCCGGCATCGCGCAGGCGGCGGGCCGTGGCCGGGTCCGGGCACAGGACCGTCAGGAATTTGTCGGCAGGGAGGCCGTCGGCCAGGGCGGCGGCCAGGGCGCCCGTGCCGAGGCCGAGCAGCACGATGTCGCGGGTGTCCCTGGCGGCGCGCAGGATGCGCGACGCCCTGGCCTGGGTGCGCCCGGGGTCGTCCTGGGGCGCTGCCGTGGCCGGCCACGGGGCGGGGGACGGTGCGTCGCCGAGCCGCCAGTCAAGAATTTCGGATGTGTAGGTGAAAAACGGATGCGCGCCTTGCACCATGCCCTCCGGGTGGGCTGTAGCGCAAGGCGCGTCGAAAAGTCCAGGCCGGCCGGGGATCAGCCCTGGGTCTGGGTCCGGCTGGCGGCGTAGGCGGCCATGGCCCGGCGCACGGGCGAGGCCGTGGGGGTTTCGATGGTGGTGAACCGGGGCGGCGTCGGGATGTTGACGTGGGCGGCCGGGGCGCTGGAAACGGCCTCCGCGATCCTGGTGGCGGCCGGTGCTTCCTGGACGGCCACGGGGCCTTCCGGGCTGGCGGCGGGCCGGGCGGGGGCGGACTGGCCGGGGTAGGCGGCCAGGGCGGCGGCCTTGGAGGCCAGGGGCGCGGCCGGGGCGGTGGGCAGGCGGCCCGAGGACTGGGTGCCCGGGGTGGTCACGATCTTGGTCGCCACCTGGCTGTTGGCCTCGTTGAAGGCGTCGCGCAGGCCCGTGAGGATGTGCACGACCTCGTCGATCTTGGTCGCGTCCATCTTGAGGTTGGCGGCCAGCAGCCTGGTGCTGCAGAAAAAATACAGCTTTTGCAGGCGCTCGGCCAACTGCCCGCCCTTCTGGGCGTTGAGCGTGCCCTGGAGTTCGGACAGGATGTCCAGGGCCTTGGAGATGAGGATGCCCTTTTGGGCATAGTTTCTTTCGGCGATCTTTTCCTTGGCCTGCTGCAGGAACTTCAGCGCCGCGTCGAAGAGCATGATGAGCAGGTCGCCCTGGGTGGTGGTGGCGACCTGGGTCTGAAAGTATGATCTGGCGGCGCTTTGCATGGAATCCTCTCCCTGTTTTGCCTCTTATCGGACGGGAGGGGATTTTCTGTAGGGGCGAAGTGACGGTTTGTTCGGGCCGGAATCAGCTGTCGGACGAGAGCTGGGCGATCTGGGAGTCGAGCTGGGTTTGCATCTGGTTGTAGGTGGAGAGCATGGAATCGACCTTGGCGAAGCGCTTGCGCAGGTTGGAGGCGTAGGTGGCGATGCGGCGCTCCTCGAAGGCGATCTTGTCGTCGATCATGGCCGTGATGTCGTCGTAGTTCTCGTCGAGGATGTGCAGGGGGCCGTCGCTGCTGTCGGTGAGCTCGCCGAGCAGGTCCACGAGTTCGCCGGTCTTGCCCTGCTTGAGGGAGACGGTGCCGGTATGGGTGCCGGCGGTGACGTCGATGGCCTTGATGACGAGGCCGGCCTCGTCGTAGCCGTGGGAACCGGTGATGAGGTTGGAATTGCTGTGCCACATGGCTGCGTGGCCGTTGATGGTGGCGCCGGTGATCTTGCCGCTGGCATCCGTCGTGTAGGACACCTCGTAGGAGCCGCATTGGGTGGTGTTGGCGATGTAGGAGGACAAGGCCATTTCCGAGGTGTCGGAGCGGCCGACGTAGCTGGCGGCGAAGAGTTCGGCCGCCTTGGTGGCGTTGGAGGCCAGGATGCCGCTCAAGGTGTCCTCGTCGATGATCAGCAGGCCCTCGGTGTCCGAGCCCTCCTCGGCGTCGGTGGTGATGCCGAGCTGGGCCAGCACGGAGTAGGTGTCCAGAGTGTAGTCGAAGCCCACGGCCTTGCCGGCCACGGCGGTCTTGAGCTTGGTGTCGATGAGCTGCAGGCCGTAGTTGCCGGTCAGGATCGAGGCCTGCTCGGTGCTGGAGTCGTATTTGGTCAGGTCCTGGAGCAGGGTGCGCACGGTGTTCATCTGCTCCACGAAGGTCTGGATGTTCTCGCGGACGGCATCGGTGTCCGTGGCGGTGGTGATGGTGACGGTGCCCGTGCTTTTGAGGCTGAGCGTCAGGCCCGAGACAAGGTCCGTGACCGTGTTGGTTTCCCGGGTGATGTAGGCGTTGGAGGCCGTGGGCCAGCCGTCCAGCTTGAGCAGGGCGCTGGCGTTGGAGGTGATGGTGTCGAATTTCGCGGCGGTGAATCCGGTCAGGCTCGTGTTGGAGGCGATGGTCAGGCTGGCGCTATCGCCGGTGTCCATGCCGCGCATCTGGAGATAGTATTTCGAGCCGTCGTAGACCACGCTGGCTTTGACGCCGGCGTTGTTGGCGTCGTTGTTGACGATGCTGGCCAGGTCGGTGAGCGTGGCGTTGGCGCCCACGGACAGGGTGTAGGTCGTGCCCTGGTAGACGTAGGCGAAGGTGGCGTCCGAGGCCGAGGCGTTGATGTCGGTGTCGGCGCTGGAATAGCCGGTCTGGGTGACCATGGCCTTGGCCGTGGCCAAACGATTGACGGTGATCGAGTGGGAGCCGTCCAGGGCGTCGGAGCCGGTCGTGGCGGACAGGACCAGGGAATTGGTGGAATCGGTGGTCTTGACCAGGAATTCGCCGACGGTGTCCATGCCCTTCAGGGTGCTCTTGAGGGTGAGCATGGCCGAATTGAGTTCCTGGAAGGCCTCCTGCTTGCGGACCCAGGACTGTTTCCAGGTTTGCAGGGTGGTGATGCGGCCCTGCTCGACCTGGACCAGCTTGGTGATCAGCGCGTCGAAGTCGGTCCCGTTGCCGAGGCCCGAGTAGGTGATCTGGCCGGAGGTGGTGACCGGCGTATAGGCGCTGACCGTGCTGGACATGACGTCATCCCGCGCGAAGGTTTGTTGTGTTGGGCGCAGACTCCGGCGTTTTTATTGCAATCATCGTACCAATAAAAAGGCCGGACCGCCAGGGCGGCCCGGCCTTTTTTACGGGTTTTAACCCTGGATGAGGCTGAGCGCCATCCTGGGCAGGGAGTTGGCCTGGGACAGCATGGCCACGGCCGACTGGGTCAGGATCTGTTCGCGGACGAAATTGGTCATTTCGGTTGCCACGTCCACGTCGGAGATCTGCGATTCGGCGGCTTGCAGGTTCTCGGACTGGATCTGCAGGTTGGAGATGGTGTTCTCCAGGCGGTTCTGCAGGGCGCCCAGGTTGGCGCGGATCTTGTCCTTGGACACGATGGCCGTCTTGAGGGCGTCCAGGGCCTTCTGGGCCTGTTCCTGGGTGGAGATGGACCGGCCGGCGCTTCCCGAGGCGGCGCCGATGCCCACGCCCAGGGCCGAGGCCGTGGAGGTGCCGATCTGGACGTAGTAGTAGTCCTCGGCGCTGGCGTTGCCGGCGCCGAAGTGGACCTTGAGCTTGCCGGTGGAGTTGATGCCCGAACCGCTGTGGGTGGACGAGGACAGGTTGCCGTTGAGCAGGTAGATGCCGTTGAAGTCCGTGGCGTTGGCGATACGGGTGATTTCCGAGGCCATGGCCTGGTATTCGGAGTCGATGATCAGGCGCTGGTCCGAAGTGTAGGTGCCGGTGGCCGCCTGTTCGGCCAGTTCCTTCATGCGGATGAGCTTTTCGTCCACGACCTGCAGCGCGCCGTCCGCCGTCTGGATCATGGAAATGGCGTCGTTGGCGTTGCGCACGCCCTGGTTGATGGAGGCGACGTCGGCCCGCATGAGTTCGCGAATGGCCAGGCCGGCGGCGTCATCGGCCGAAGAGTTGATGCGCAGGCCCGAGGACAGGCGCTGGGTTGAGGTGGCCAGGGCGGAATACGAGTTGGACAGGTTACGGGCCGCGTTGGCGGCCATACCGTTGTAATTGATGGTCAGCGACATGGTTGTTTCCTCCTTGAAGGGATCGGGCGTCCTTGCCCTTTGCTTCCGGTTGGGGCCGCGGGCCCTCGGCCGACGACAACCGGCGTGTGCTTCGTTGATGGACTTATCGACCCCGGAAAATCGATTCTTTAGCGCCCCGCCCGGCGGACCGAAAAAAAGGCGCCCGCCCCGTTGCCGGGAGGGCGCCTGAGGCAACCGGCCGGGACCGGGCCGGTGGCGGCTGTTTGCGTCTTTGAGAAAATGAATGGCCGGCCGCCGTATCCGGCTGGCCCGGCCCGGAGGGCGGGCAGGGGTGCCGGGTCACGGCCCGGCGCGGCATCGGAAGGCAGGCGCCAGCTGAGGCGGCCCGCGCAGCGGGGCTCAGTCCCGGGTCACGGCCCGGCGCAGCATGGTCGCGGCCGCCTCGGGGGAAAGCCCACGGCCGGCGGCCAGGGCGGCCAGGTTTTCCTCGGCGTCGCTTGGGCGCAGATAGAGCGGCGAGACGGGTTCCATGGAATAGTCGGCGGCGGCGGCGGCGGCCAGCAGCGTGCCCGGGTCCGGGGCGCAGGCCTCGGGGCCGAGCACCGTGGCCAGGGGCACCAGGCGCAAAAAGGCCTCGCGATGGCGCACGGCCCCGTCGCCGACCAGCCACAGCGGCCCCACGGCCGCGCCCTCGGCCGCCCGGGCCAGGGCCGCGTCGAGAAAAAGCGCTTCGGGGGGGCCCATGGCCGCGAGCTCCCCGTCGGCCAGAAACGACTGGACGTAGACCTGGCCGGCCCGGGCATGGGTGACGGCCAGGATCGCACCCGTGGCCGCCCGGGCGGCCGAGGCGGCCAGCAGCGGCAGGAAATCGAGCCCGGCCATGGGCAGGCCGGCGCCCAGCGACAGCCCCAGGGCCGTGGCCAGGACCACCCGGATGCCGGTGAAGCTCCCCGGGCCGCGCACGCAGGCCACCCCGGCCAGGTCGGCCGGGGCCAGGCCGGCCTGGCCGAGCAGTTCCCCGATCAGGGGGGCGAGCAGGGCGGCGGCCTGGCCCGTGGCCGGGTTGGTCCGGACCAGGGGTGCCCAGCCGGGCCGGCCGAGCAGCACGGTCAGCTCCGGGGAGACGCCGTTTAAGACGAGCAGCGGCCCCGGGCCGGCCGGGCTAGCCATCGAGGACGCTCAACTGGCGGCGGATGTCGTTGACCGTGGCCAGGATCATCAGCCCAATGAGGAAGGCCAGGCCCAGCTTGGTGGTCAGCGCCCGCATGCGCGGGCTCACCGGCCGGCGCATGACGATCTCGATGGCGTAGAAAAGCAGGTGCCCGCCGTCGAGGACCGGGATGGGCAGGAGGTTGAGCACGCCCAGGTTGACGCTTATGAGCGCCGCCAGGGCGACCACGTTGCCCAGGCCCTCCGAGGCCTGCTTGCTGACCATCTGGGCGATCATGATGGGGCCGCCCAGGCTGTCCAGAGGGACCACCCGCTCCAGGAGCTTCAAAAGCCCGGTGTAGGTGACCACCACCACGTTCCAGGTCTGCTTGACGGCCTCGCCGGCGGCCGAGCCGGGCCCGAGCGGCACCGACCGGGTCTTGCCCGAGGCCACGATGCCGACCAAGGGGGCGCTTTCCTCTTCGCCGAACAGGTTTTTGACCGTGCGCATGGCCGGGGTCAGCGAAAAGGTCATGGTCCGGCCGTCGCGGTCCACGGCCAGGGTCACGGCCTTGCCGCCGCCGGCCCGGATGGACTGGGCCAGGGTGTCCCAGTTGGCCACGGCCCGGCCGTCCACGGACACCACCGTGTCCCCGGCCTTGATCCCGGCCACCTCGGCCGGGCTGTCCTTTTGCACCTGGCCCACCACGGGCAGCATCTCGAAGCGGCCCTCGGCCACCAGCAGCCCCCAGAACAGCAGCCAGGCCAGGACGAAGTTGAAGACCGGGCCGGCGGCCACCACGACCATGCGCTGCCAGGCCGGGCGCAGGCGGAACTGCTCCTCGGGGGGGTAGCCGTCGGGGATGGGGTCGTCGGGGTCCTGGGCCACGAGCTGGACGTAGCCGCCCAGGGGAACGGCCGAGAGCTGGTAGCGCGTGCGGCCCCGGGTGATGCCGAAAACCTTGGGGCCAAAGCCCAGGGAAAAGGTGACCACGCCCATGCCGAAGGCCCGGGCGGCCAGGAAATGCCCCAGTTCGTGGAAGAAAATGAGCCCTCCCAGGACCAGGGCCACGGCGAGGATGCTTTCGATCATGCGTACTCGGCTGCGCCGCCGCCCGGGGGCGGGGGCGCGGGTTTGTGACGGCCGGCGGGGGCGGGCGATCCGCGCCGCCGCTTGGGCCGATGCGTTCCGTTACTATAAGCCGTCCCGAGGCGTTGGCAACGTCAGGCCCGGGCCTCGGCCGCCCGGCGGACCCGGGCGTCGAGGTCCATGATGGCCGCCGCGTCGGGCAGGGCCTCGCCGGCATGGGCGCACAGCGCCGCCTCGATGGTGGCGGCGATGCCCGGAAACGGCAGGCGGCCGTCGAGGAACAGGGCCACGGCCACCTCGTTGGCGGCGTTGAGGACCACGGTGTGGCTGGCCCCGGCGCGAAGCGCCCGGCGGGCCAGGCCCAGGCAGGGGAAATCCCCCTCGCGCGGGGCCTCGAAGGTCAGTTGCGACAGCTTGACCAGGTCCACCCGGGGCACGGACAGGGGCAGCCTTTCCGGGTAGCCCAGGCAATAGGCGATGGCCACGCGCATGTCCGGCGGGCCCAGGTGGGCCAGAAGCGAGCCGTCGTGGAGCTGGGCCAGGGAATGGACGATGCTTTGGGGATGGACCACCACCTCGACCATGGACACCGGCAGGCCATAGAGCCGGCAGGCCTCGATGACCTCCAGGCCCTTGTTCATCAGCGTGGCCGAATCCACGCTGATTTTCGGGCCCATGGCCCAGGTGGGGTGGGCCAGGGCCATGCCCGGGGTGGCGGCGGCGATTTCGCCGGGGGATTTGGTGCGAAACGGGCCGCCCGAGGCCGTGAGCACCAGCCGCTCCACCAGGGGCAGGTCGGGCAGGCCCGGGCCGCCCAGGGCCTGGAACAGGGCGTTGTGCTCGGAATCCACGGGCAGGATGACCGCGCCGGTGCGGCGCGCCGTCTCGCGGATGAGGTCGCCGGCCAGAACCAGGGATTCCTTGTTGGCCAGGGCCACGACCTTGCCGGCGGCCACGGCGGCGAGGGTAGGCACAAGGCCGGCCGCGCCCACGATGGCCGAGACCACCACGTCCACGTCGGCCGCGCCGGCCAGGGCGGCGTAGCCTTGCGGCCCGACCAGGATGTCCGGGGCGTAGCCGGCCGGCAGCAGGGTCGCCAGGGCGGCCGCCCGGGCCTCGTCCAGCACGGCCAGGGCGGCCGGGCGGAAGGCGGCGGCCTGCTCGGCCAGCAGGGTCACGTTGGTGGCCCCGGCCAGGGCGGTCACGGCGTAGCGGTCGGGGTGCTCGGCGGCCACGCGCAGGGCGCTGACGCCGATGGAGCCCGTGGCCCCGAGCACGGCCAGCCGCCGGGGGCGGCCGGTTGCGGCTACGGCCAGGGAGGAGATGTAGCCCGAGGGCGCGGCGGCGTCGGGACAGGGGGGCGGACAGGAAGAGGTTGGGCTCATGCGTCGTTTCGGGTCCGGGCCGGGTCCGGGGCGCCGGGGGGGGCGATGCCGTAGCGGCCGAGGAGTTCGGTGATGCGGGCGGGCAGGTTGGTGGCCACCTTGCCGAGCGCCGTCAGGTTGATGCAAAGGTAGAGGTCCACCTTGTGGGCGGCGGCCTCCCACAGGCCGACCAGCGCCCTGGCCAGTTCGGGCTCGATCTGGAACAGCCGCAGGCGCTCCTCCAGCTCGGCCCCGTTTTTGGGGCGAAACAGCAAGGCGTCGGCCCGGTCGGGGTCGTCCTCGAAAAACTGCTTGCGCCGCACCTTGTTGAGCCCCGTTGCGGCCAGGGCGTCCACGGCCTCGCGGGCGGCCCGACGCACCCGGGACGAGCGGATCTGGATGCGCCCGGCGTCGGCCTCGCCTTTTTCGCGCAACAGCGAAGCGAAGTCGAATTCCATGATGTTTTCGAGCACGTTGCCCAGGCGGGCCGCGTCGAAGGTGCCGGCGGACTGGACGATGTAGGCCCGTTCCTTGGGCGCGAAATCGCGCAGGGCCCGGGAGAAGTCCTCGCGCACCACCCGCAGCGACACCGCCGCGCCCACGCACAGGGCCGTGATCTGTTCGACCCGGGCCTCCCGCCGGCCCGCGGCCGCCTCGTCGACCTCCTCGGCGGCCAGCTCCTGGCGGTAGTCGCGCGCGACCTGGTCCATGGCCGCGACGTGGGCGGCGAAAACCGCTTCGTCGCGGTCGGCCTTGCGGTCCCAGCCGGGCAGGTCGGCCCGGGTGAGGATGCCCAGGGCGGTTTCGAAGTCGGTGCGGCCTTCGGCCGTGGTCGTGGTTTCCTCGAAGGCGGTCTGGACGCGGGTCTTGGAGATGGGCTTGACCGTGCCCAGGAGCTTTTCCAGCACCGCGTCGAAGGGGAAGGCCACGACGAGGAGGTTGCCCTCGCGGGAGAGCTTGTAGCGCCGCTCGGCCAGGATGCCGTCGTAGGCGCCCCGGACCTCCTCCTTGATGAAGCGCTCGATGTAGGCCTTCCAGTACTGTTCGTCGAAGACCAGGGTGGCGGTGATCTCCTCGATCTTGGCCAGGGACGACTCGCCGAAATGGCGGATCACGGCGTCGCTGAAATGGTCCTTGATCAGGCTCGAGGCGTAGACCGCGCCCTGCAGGCACTTGGCCAGCCCGGTCTCCACCCGCTCCAGGCGTACGGCCAGCTTTTCCTGGGCGGCGGCGTCGCCCACGGCCTTGGCCTTGCCGTAGTGGTTGAGTTCGAGGAGGTAGGCGCCATAGCGCTCCTTGATGGCGGCGTGGCCGGCGTGCAGGCCCTCGGCCCGGCGCAGCAGCATGTCCATGAGGCTTTGCTGCTCGGTCTCGAGCAGGGGGAACTCGTTGATGCGCCCCCGGTTGGCCCGCAGAAATTCCAGGAAGACGCGCTCCTCCAGGACCTCGCGCCGCGCCTTGACGGCCTTGAGCTCCTCCAGCCGTTCCAGGCAGGCGGCGAAGCGTTCGTCGCGGGACAGGGATGTGGCGGCATCGTCCATGGCGGCAGACCCTCCCGTTAGCCGAGCCCCAGGGCGGCCCGGCCGGCGGCGAACACCAGGATGGCGGGCAACAGCCCGTCGATGCGGTCCAGGATGCCGCCATGGCCCGGCAGCAGCGACCCCGAATCCTTGACGCCCGAGGCGCGCTTGAGGGCCGATTCGAAGAAGTCGCCCAACTGGGAGACCGCGGCCAGGACTACCCCGGCCCCGGCCAGCGCCCAGGCCCCGGGGGCGCAAAAAAGGGCGAAGGCGGCGGCGACGAGGGCGGCGGCGGCCAGGCCGCCCACCGTGCCGGCCCAGGTCTTGCCCGGGCTCACCGCCGGCCAGACCTTGGGCCCGCCGACGAGGTGGCCGGCGAAATAGGCCCCGGTGTCGGCGGCCATGACCACGGCCAGGACGAAGGCCGTCTCGCGCACGGAAAAAAGGCACAGGAAACGCAGCGAAACCGGGATGTAAAGCAGGGCGGCCACCACGACCGCCCGGGGCGGCGCGGTCTGGCCGCGCCAGGCGAACCGGCCGAGGAAGCCGCACTGTTCCAGCCACAGGGCGGCCGTAAGCACGGCGACCAGGGCCGGCCAGCCGCCCACCACGGCCGTGGCCACGGCCGCCGCGCCGAGGACGAGGCCCGCGGTTTCGAGCACCGGCCCGGGCCGGCCGAGCATGACGAAAAATTCCCGCATGCCGGCCACGGACGCCGCCGCGACCAGGACGGCCAGAAACCAGCCGCCGGCCCAGACCGCCGCGGCCAGGACGGGCAGGCCGACGGCGGCCGTCAGCCAGCGGGATGTGTAGGATGCGCCGAACATGATGTGCTGCGAGACTCCCCGGCCCGGGCGGTGGTGCCGCCGGGCCGCGCCGTTTGGCTTGCGCCGCCGGGGCGGTTATTTTCCGGGCCGGGCGCAACCGCCCTTTCCGGCCGGGCGAAAGGCCCCGGTCGTCCAATGCCCCCGCGAACCGGGCGGCGTCAATCCCACCAGGTGACGGGTTCGAAGCTGGCCGGCAGGACTTCGGCCAGCCCGGGCAGCACCGAGCCTTCGATGAGCCCGCGCAACCGGCCCCGCAGGGCTTTGTAATACAGGTCGAGCTCCACAACGAACCAGTCGTCCCCGTCGGCCAGCCCCTGGGAGACCATCATGATGTATTCGAAGCCCTGGCCGAACCGGGCCGCGCCCGTGGCCGCGTCGGCGGCCTGGGCGAACCGGGAGAACCGGTCGAACACGCCGGCCAGGGCGGCCCGGGAGGCGGGGTCGACGTCCACGTCGGTCTGCAAGGTCAGGGTCATGTAGCCCGACCCGTCGGGCCGCACGAATTCGGCGATCTTGAGCACGCCTTCCTTGGGTGGCCCGCCAAGGCCCAGGTCCAGGGAAAACCCTGTGAAACCGGAGAGCTGTTCGTGGGCTTTGAGTTCGCGCAACTGCTTTTTGAGGTCTATGACGTCCTCGGTCATCGGAACACCTCCGCGAAACGGGCCGTTTCGTGACACTGGCGGCTTGTAAAACCCGTTGCGGAGACGTATGCTTTTTTCATGCATTTGGCCACTGTGTTCCCGCCCGCCGCCGCCGGAGCCCGTCCTTGAGCGACCGGCACTATTACCAGTCCCTGACGCGGGTCATGGTGGCCTGGATGACGGCCGTGGCCCTGGCGCCGCTTTTGGCCTGCGCCGTGGTCCTCGGCCACCAGTTCCACACCGCCTACCGGGCCAAGGTCGTGGCCCAGCTCGAGGAGCTGGTGCTCAAGCACCGCCAGCAGGTGGGCGCCTTTTTGCGCGAATCCGTGGCCGAGCTGCGGGTGCTGGCCGAGATCGCGCCCTTTGCCGACTTCACCGACGACCGGGCCCTGGCCGGCCTTCTGGCCACCATGCAGCACGAGCACGGCGGCGTGTTCGTGGACCTGGGGCTGGTGGACGGGGCTGGTGCCCTGGTCACCTACGCCGGGCCGTTCCGCCTGGGCCGGGCCGACTATGCCGAGGCGCCCTGGTTCCTCGCCGCCAAGAAGGGCGACGTGACCGTCAGCGACGTCTTTCTGGGCCTGCGGGGCCTGCCCCATTTCGTGGTGGCCGTGCGGGTGACCCACGACGGCCGGGACTATTTCGTGCGGGCGGCCATCGATTTCGCCGCCTTCAACAGGCTTGTGGAAAACATCGGCCAGGGCGCCACGGGCCAGGCCTTCATCTTAAGCGCCCGGGGCGAGCTGCAAACCACGCCCCGGCGGGCCCAGGGCATCGACGTGGCCTACCTGCGGGCCAACATCTGGGGCCAGCCCGGCTTCAGCGTGGCCGCAACCGAGGACAAGCCGCTGGTTTTTTCCCGCGAGGACCCGGAGACCGGCCGGCCCATGATCTACGTGGCTAGTGTCCTCAAGGGCGGCGAGTGGGCCCTGGTCTACCAGCAGGACGAAACCGACGCCTTTCCCTCGCTCTACCGGGCCAGGATGCTGGCCATCGCCATCGTGGCCCTGGGTGGCTGCGTCATCCTGGCCGCCTCCTGGATCCTGGCCCGGCGCATGGTCTCCCGGGTGGCCGCCGCCGACGCCGAGCGCGACGCCTTAAACGACCAGGTCATCGAGGCCGGCAAGCTGGCCTCGGTGGGGGAGCTGGCCGCCGGCATCGCCCACGAGATCAACAACCCCGTGGCCATCATGATGGAAGAGGCCGGCTGGGTGTCCGACATCCTGTCCGACGACGACCGCGACACGCCGGACAACATGGCCGAGATGCGCCGGGCCCTGGACCAGATCCGCCTGCAGGGCTCGCGCTGCAAGGAAATCACCCACAAGCTTTTGAGCTTCGCCCGCAAGACCGACGAGCGCATCAAGGAGCTCGACCTCAACATCCTGGTGGCCGAGATGGCCGAACTGTCGACCAAGCGGGCCCGCTACGTCAACGTGCGCATCGAAACCGATCTCGGCGGGGAGCTGCCCCATGTGGCCGGCTCGCCCTCGGAGCTGCAACAACTGGTGCTCAACCTCGTCAACAACGCCCTGGATGCCATGGAGCGCAATGGCGGCGTCCTGACCATCGCCACGCGCCTTGTCGGCGACCGGGTGGAGCTGCTCGTGACCGACACCGGCCACGGCATGCAAAAGGCCGTGGCCGCCCGCATCTTCGAACCCTTCTTCACCACCAAGGCCGTTGGCAAGGGCACGGGGCTGGGGCTGTCCATCTGCTACGGCATCGTCAAAAAACTCGGCGGCGAAATTTCGGTGGATTCCGCGCCGGAACAGGGCGCGACCTTCCGGGTCAGCCTGCCCGCGGCGGGCAGGCCCGCTGCCGCGGCCCGGCCGGGCCAGCCCTGAGGCCGGTTGTTGGGAGATGGCATGAGCGAACAGGTTCCCTTGCGGGTGCTCCTCGTCGACGACGAGGTGGGCTTTGCCGAGGTGCTGGCCAAGCGGCTGCGCCGCCGGGGGCTCGCCGTCGAGGTGGCCCTGTCCGGGGCCGAGGGGTTGCGGCTGCTGCGGGAAAACGACTTCGACGCCGCCGTGTGCGACCTCAAGATGGTGGACATGGACGGCATCGAGGTGCTCAAGGTTTTCAAGAAGATGGTGCCGGCCATGCCCGTGGTCATGCTCACCGGGCATGGCTCCGAGGAAGCGGCCAAGGACGGCCTGGCCGCCGGGGCCGCCGACTACCTGCTCAAACCCTGCGACATCGACGAACTGCTCGCCAAACTCGTCGAGGCCGTGGGCAAGGCCAAGGCCGACACGCCACCGCCTTCGGCCTGACCGCAGGCAAGGAGCCCCCGATATGCCCGATATGCCCCAGACGCCCGCTTCGGCCGAGGCGTCCGCTTCGCCCGAGGCGCCCGAGACCGATGCCGCCGCCCGCTTCGACGCCAAGGCCGCGGCCTGGGACACCAGCCCCCACCGCCGCAAATTGACCGCCGACATCATCGCGGCCATGGACCGGGCCGGCGTGTTCCGCGAACCCGTGGGCGACGCGCTGGATTTCGGCTGCGGCACGGGGCTTTTGACCCTGGAGCTGTCGCGGCGCTGCCAGCGCGTCACGGGCCTGGATTTTTCGGCCGGCATGCTGGCCGCCCTGGACGCCAAGATCGAGGCGGCCGACCTGCAAAACGTGGCCACCATCCTGGCCGACCTGGCCGCCGGCGACCCCTTTCCCGGCCGCTACGACCTGGTGACCAGCGCCATGGTCCTGCACCACGTGCCGGACCTGGCCCCGGTGCTGACGCGCCTTTTCGGCGCCCTCCAAAAAGGCGGCCGCCTGGCCCTGGCCGACCTCGACGCCGAGGGCGGCGCCTTCCACGACGACAACGAGGGCGTGCACCACTTTGGCTTCGACCGGCTGGAGTTGGCCGACACCCTGGCCGGCCTGGGCTTCGCCGACATCGACGCGGCCACGGCCGCCACCATCGAAAAGCCGGCCAAGTGCGGCACCGTGCGCCCCTTCACGGTTTTTTTGATGACCGCCAAACGGCCCTGAGCGATCAAGCCGCGACATCCCGGGGGGTTGGCGCCGCCCCGTCCCTTGGGCCGCCCCCTACCCCGTCCCCGGAAAATGTATTATAGGGCCTTCCCACCCAACGAAGAACGAGGATTTCGCATGATCGGCATTTCCAAGCTTTACTGCGGCGGGGTCGAGCCCTCGGACGCGCTGCGCTACGGCCGCCACTCCGGCAAGCTCCCCTCCCACCTGCTGCAATTTTCCGCGGACAAAAAACCCGTCGTGGTCTGGAACATGACCCGGCGGTGCAACCTCAAGTGCGTCCACTGCTACGCCAAGGCCGTGGACCCCGAGGGTGTCGACGACATCGGCACGGCCGAGGCCAAGGCCATGATCGACGACCTGGCCGCTTTCGGCGCGCCGGTGATGCTTTTTTCCGGCGGCGAGCCGCTGGTGCGCAAGGACCTGACGGAGCTGGCCTCCCACGCCACCTCGCGGGGCATGCGGGCCGTCATTTCCACCAACGGCACGCTCATTACCCGCGACAAGGCCCGGGAACTCAAGGCCGTGGGGCTGTCCTACGTCGGCATCTCCCTGGACGGCGGCGAGGCGGTCCACGACCGTTTCCGCGGCGTTGCGGGTTCCTTCAAAAAGGCCCTGGCCGGCATCGAGAACTGCCAGAAGGAAGGCCTCAAGGTCGGGCTGCGCTTCACCATCAACAAGCGCAATGTCGGCGAAGTGCCGCTTTTGTTCGATCTTTTGCGCGACCTCGAAGTACCGCGCATCTGCTTCTACCACCTGGTCTACGCCGGCCGCGGCTCGGAACTGATCAAGGAGGACCTGGACCACGCCGCCACCCGGGCCCTGGTCGACCTGATCATGGACCGCACCCGGGCCCTGCACGAGGCCGGGCTGGCCAAGGAAGTCCTGACTGTGGACAACCACGCCGACGGCCCCTACGTCTACCTGCGCCTGTTGCGCGAGGACCCGGCCCGGGCGGCCGAGGTCAAGGAGCTTTTGTCGTTTAACGAAGGCAACAGCTCCGGCCGGGGCATCGGCTGCATTTCCTGGGACGGCAAGGTCCACGCCGACCAGTTCTGGCGCAACCATGTCTTCGGCAACGTGCGGCAGCGGCCGTTTTCCGAGATCTGGGACGACCCGGACATCGAGCTTCTGGCCAAGCTCAAGGACAAGACGCGCCACGTCACCGGGCGCTGCGCCGGCTGCCGCTACCTTTCCATCTGCGGCGGCAACTTCCGGGCCCGGGCCGAGGCCATAAGCGGCGACGTCTGGGGGCCGGACCCGGCCTGCTACCTGACCGACGAAGAGATCCGGCCCGACGAATAGGCCGGGCCGGCCAACGGAAAAAAGGGCCGCGGGCGGATGCTCGCGGCCCTTTCGTCTTTGGGGAAGGGGTGTTAGAAAAGGGTATGCTGGTCGGTGCGCACGCCCCGGATGCGGGCCAGGGCCACTTCGGCCTGGCGGCGCATGCGGAAAAGCGCCCGCAGGCAGGTCAGGTCGTTTTCACCGGCGATGGCCGCGAGGGCCTCGACGGCCACGGCCAGCTTGGCCGTGTCGTCCATGGCCGGGCTGGTGCCGGCCTCCACGATGGTTTCGAGATCCGTGACCTTAGCCAGTGATGCCGCGCCTGCGCTCATGTCCTGCTTCTCCCCGCTGCTTCGCCCGTGGCGTGTGATGTCCGGCGGGCGTCATACTCCCGGGGCGCGGGTCTGTAAAGCGCTGCCGCCTGTTGACCATGGCCGGGGAAAAGGAATAGGAAACAATGGAAGCGATGAAGCCGTAACACACGCGGCGGCGCGCGAAGGACCAGATCGTGGGCAGGCTCCCTGTGGATGCGCTCGAACCGGGCATGGTGCTGGCGTCGGACCTCCTGGGCTCCGACGGCAAGATGCTGTTGCCCAAGGGCATGACCCTGACCGACGGCCTCATTTCCAGCCTGCGCCGGCGCGGCGTGGCCGGGGCGGACATCGACGCGCCCGGGGACGGCCAGGAGGCGGCCGCAATCGACGCGGCGCTGCTCGAGGAATGCGCCGCCCGCGTGGGCCGGCGTTTTCTGGCCAATGACCTGGCCCAGCCGGCCATGGCCGCCCTGTTCGAGGCCGCCGTCATGTCCCAGGCCCGGGCCCTGGCCGCCGGCCAGCCGCTCCCGCCCGATGTCGGCCCGAGCCCCCGGGCCGAGTCCATGGCCGACCTCTTTTTCCGCGAGGAAGGCGGCGTGGAGGACCTCGTGGACAGCGAGGTCAAACTGGCCTCCTTCCCGGACATCTATTTCAAGATCCGCCAGGTCCTGGATTCGCCCGTCAGCTCCGCCTCCCAGGTGGCCGACGTCATCGGCAAGGACACGAGCCTGACGGCCAAGCTTTTAAAGCTCGTCAACAGCCCCTTCTACGGCCTGCCCCACCGGGTGGACTCCATCAGCCGGGCGGTCATGGTGCTCGGCAGCCAGGAAGTCTCCACCCTGGCCCTGGGTATCTCGGCCATGAACGCCTTCAAGGACATCCCCCCGGAACTGATCAACATGCGCACGTTCTGGGAGCATTCCATGGCGGTTGGGGTCTTTGCCCGGCTGCTCGGCACGGCGGTGATCCGCAACGGCTCCGAACGGCTGTTCGTGGCCGGCGTGCTCCACGACATCGGCCGGCTGGTCATCTTCAAAAAGCTCCCCCACGCCGCCGTGGAGGCCATCTACTACGCCAAGGCAAACCTGACGCCCCTGTGCCTGGCGGAAAACGAGGTCCTGGGCTTTTCCCACCCGCTCATCGGGGGCCTGCTGCTCAAGGCCTGGAAATTCCCCGAGGCCCTGGTGGCCACGGTCTCCTGCCATCACACCCCGTCGGCCTGCCCGGGCGACGTCGAGGCGGCCATCCTGCATCTGGCCGACATCATGGCCGTGGCCTTGGGGCATACCCCGCCGGCCTCGGTGATGGTGCCGCCCCTCGAACCGGCGGCCTGGGAGCTTCTGGGGCTCGAACCCGGCCGGCTGGGCGAGCTGGCCGAGGAAGGCCAGTCCCAGGTCGACGACATCGTGGGCGCGTTCTTTCCGGCCCGCAAAAACTGATCAAACGCCAGCAAGCGAGGTTTCCCATGGCTTTCGGCGAGTTTCATCGCGGCCGTCGGTTGCGCCGCACGGCCTTTTTGCGCGACATGGTCCGCGAGACCGAACTGCGCCCCGACGACCTCATCCAGGGCTATTTCGTGGTGGATACGCCCGAGAAGGACTACGAAAAGCCGCTGGGCTCCATGCCCGGCCAGTCCCAGCTGTCCGTGGAGCGCCTGGTGGCCCGGGTGGGCAAGGCCATGGGCGACGGCCTGCGCTCGGTGATCCTTTTCGGCCTGCCCGAGAAGAAGGACCCGGCCGGCAGCGGCGCCTACGCCGACGACGGCATCGTCCAGCGGGCCGTGGTGCGGCTCAAGGAATCCTATCCGGAGCTGGCCGTGGTCACGGACGTGTGCCTGTGCGAATACACCAGCCACGGGCACTGCGGCCTGCTCGACGGCCACGGCGAGGTCAAAAACGACGACACCCTGGAGCTATTGGCCAAGACGGCCGTGAGCCATGCCCGGGCCGGGGCGGACATCATCGCCCCCTCGGACATGATGGACGGCCGGGTGGCGGCCATCCGCATCGCCTTGGACGACGCGGGCTTTTCCCACATCCCCATCATGTCCTACGCCGTGAAATATGCCTCGGCCTTCTACGGCCCCTTCCGCGAGGCGGCCGAGAGCGCCCCGGCGTTCGGTGACCGCAAAGGCTACCAGATGGACCCGGCCAACGTGCGCGAGGGCTTGCGCGAGGCGGCGGCGGACCTGGCCGAAGGGGCGGACATCCTCATGGTCAAGCCGGCCATGCCCTACCTCGACGTGCTGCGGCTGCTGCGCGACAGCTTCGACACGCCCATTGCCGCCTACCAGGTCAGCGGCGAGTACGCCATGCTGCAAGCGGCCATCGCCAACGGCTGGCTGGACGAAAAGCGGGCCATCCTGGAGGCGCTCACCGGCATCAAGCGCGCCGGCGCGGACATGATCATCACCTATTTCGCCGAGAAGGTCCTGCCCTGGCTCAAATAGCCACGCCTTGCCTCGGGCCCCGCCAGTCATTATAGCAGACAGATCGCGCGGTCGGCGTTTGGCGTCGGCCGCGCGTCACATCAAGCCCAAGGAGGGGGCGTCGGCCGTGCGTCGGCCCCGCCCGCGAAACCCCCTATGCAGCATCCCCACGGCAAAGCCCCCGGCCATCCCGGCGGCCAGCCTTCCGGTCATCCCTACGGTCATCCCGGCGGCCACCCCCAGGGCGCCCCGCACGGTCAAACCGGCCCCGGCGGCATGCCGCCCCTGCGGCTGATCGCCTGGGAAGTCACCCGGGCCTGCAACCTGGCCTGCAAGCACTGCCGGGCCGAGGCCTGCCTCGATCCCTGGCCGGGCGAATTCGACACCACCGAGGCCAAGGCGCTCATCGACACCTTTCCCGAAACCGGCAGCCCCATCATCATCTTCACCGGCGGCGAGCCGCTGCTGCGCCCGGACATCTTCGAGCTTGTGCGCCACGCCCGCAGCCGTGACCTGCGTTGCGTCATGGCCCCCAACGGCACGCTGATCACCGCCGAAAACGCCCGGGAAATCAAGGCCTCGGGCATCGCCCGCTGCTCCATCTCCATCGATGCCCCGAATGCCGCCGACCACGACGCCTTTCGCGGCGTGCCCGGCGCCTTCGAAGGGGCGCTGCGCGGCATCGAATACCTCAAGTCCGCCGGCGTGGAGTTTCAGATCAACACCACGGTGACCAAGCACAACATGGGAAATTTCAAGGAAATTTTCCGGTTGGCCGAAAGGCTCGGCGCCGCCGCCTGGCACATCTTCCTGCTCGTGCCCACCGGCCGCGCGGCCGACCTCGGGGCCGAGATCATCACGGCGAAACAGTATGAGGAAGTGCTCAACTGGTTCTACGACTTCCGCAAGACCACCAGCATGCACTTAAAAGCCACCTGCGCCCCGCACTACTACCGCATCATGCGCCAGCGGGCCAAGGCCGAGGGCGTTTCCGTCACGCCCGACACCTTCGGCATGGACGCCATGACGCGCGGGTGCCTGGGCGGCACGGGCTTTTGCTTCATCTCGGCCGTGGGCCAGGTCCAGCCCTGCGGCTACCTGGACCTCGACTGCGGCAACGTGCGCGACACCCCGTTCCCGGAAATCTGGCGCGCCTCGCCCCAGTTCCTCCAGTTTCGCAACAAGGGGCAATACCAGGGCAAGTGCGGCGTGTGCGAGTACCACCGCGTCTGCGGCGGCTGCCGGGCCCGGGCCCAGACCATGTCCGGCGACTACATGGCCCCGGAGCCGCTGTGTGATTACACCCCGGCCAAGGCCGGCCCGGGCGGCGACGGGGCATGAGCCCCGGCCCGGCGGCGGGGGAGGCGGCCCGGGAGCGGTCCCGGCGCCTGACGCTGCGCTTGTGGGGCGTCCTTTGCCTGTGCGCCGGCCTGGGCCTGGGGGCCTGGGCCTGGCAGCGGGGGCAGGCGGCGCCTCAGGCCTCGGGCTACGTGGTCGTGGACGGCCTGGCCTATCCGGCGCCCGTGGAAGACACCAAGGCCTACAACCGGCAGATGGAAGTCATGGGCGGCAAGGGGCTTGTGGCCGTGGAGGCGTTTTCCCGCTGGTTGGGCGGGCTTTCGCGTTCCCGGGTTTTCGCCGGCCTGCTGGCCGCCGCCGGGCTGGGCCTTGGGCTGGCCTTTTTCCGCATCGCCGCCAGGCCGGCCGTTCGCGACGACGAGGACCCCGGCCAGTCCCCCTAGCCATTCGGCCCACAACCGCCGGAAGGCGTCAGGGCCGACGTGCGGTGGTACCCTGAAACCCCTTGCGGGATTCCAAAGGGCGGGAGCCCTTTGGCCGCCGGAGGCTATTCCCCTCTTCCATTTATGACACGCCGCCTCCTCCTTAACGGCGCGCCGCCCGGTCGAAGAGTTCGAAGACCGTGGTCACGGCCACGGGCAGGTCGTGGTAGTCGGCCAACTGCTCGATCTGGCGCAGGCAGTTGAAACAGGGCGCGGCCACGAGGCCCGCTCCCGTGGCCCGGATCTGTTCGATCTTCATCCTGCCGGACACCTTCATGCGGAATTCGTAAAAGGTATCCGCCCGGCCGGTGCCTTCGGCCGTTTCCAGCACGGCCAGCCCGCCCCCGCCGCCGCAGCAGAAATTGGCCTCGCGGTTGGGCGTCATCTCCCGGAAATCGGCCACGCAGGCGGCCAGCACCTGGCGCGGCGCCTCCATCACGCCGCCGCTGCGGGCGAAATTGCAGGGGTCGTGGTAGGTCACGGGCTGGGGGTTTCGCGTTTTGTCCAGGCGGATGCCGCCCCGGGCCAGGACGTGCGCCGCGACGGTGAAGATGTCGGTCACGGCGTAGGGCAGCCCCGGCGCGCTGGTGTGGCCGCCCATGAAGCGGGCCACCCGGTAGGCGTGGCCGCACTCGCCGATGACCAGGCGTTTGGCGCCGCACTCCAGGCAGGCCTCGTGCAGGAGCCTGTTTTTGCGGCGCATGTGGTCGTCGTCGCCGGAGAAAAGCCCGAAATTGGCCGCGTCGAACCCCTGGCTGGACAGGGTCCAGGATATGCCGGCCAGGTGGAAAAAGACGGCGCAGCCCATGAGGTTTTCCGGTCGGGCCATGATCTCGCTCGAGGCCGTGGCGAACAGGGCCTCGGCCGGTTCGTTAAGGGGAATGCGGATGGCCGTGCCGTGCTCCTCGCGCAATTCCCCCTCCAGGAAGCGGATGATGTCGCGAATGGCCGCTTCGGAAGCGCCTTCGTTGTTGCCGTGGATCTCCGACGCCTCCTGGGTGGCGCTGATGCGGCAGGGGGTCAGGCCCAGGGCGTGGAGGATGGCCCGGGCCTTTCGGGTGAGGGCCGCGTTGTCCAGGCCCATGGGGCAATAGACGGCGCAGCGCCGGCAGCCCGTGCATTCGTAAAAATCGCGCATCCACACGCGCAAGGCGTCCGCGTCCGGCCCCCGGCCGCGCCGGTAGGCGGCGCGCAGAAGTTCGGCCCGCCGGGCCGGCAGCAGCCGCGGGTTCGGATCGGCCAGGCTCACCGGGCAGGCGGCGGCGCAGCGCCCGCAGGCCAGGCAGACGTCCAGGGCCAGTTGCAAGGCCCGAGGGCCATGGGCCATGTCGGCCACGGCGGCGCGGGCCAAGGCCAGCTTGTGGGCATCAAGGGCGGCCAGTCCGGGATGCATGGGCGCCTCCTCGGGTTATGTCCCGGCCGGCAAGCCGCCGGAATCGGCGACAAGGCCGGCCTTGGCCGGAAAAACACCCAGGGTGTGAAGCAGCTTGGAAAAGGGCAGGGCCACGGCCAGAGCCTGGGCCAGCAGGAAATGGGCGGCGAATCCCGGCACGTCGGGCAGGGGAACCGGGCGCAACCGGGCCAGGGCGGCGAAATAGGCCCGCACCGGGCCAAGGTCGGCCTGGCCGGCCAGGCGCATGGCCAGCCCCGAGGCGAGGACCGCCCCGAGCAGGGCCAGGCTCAAGGCGTCCCCCGGCCGGGTGATGGCCCGAAGCCCGGGAACGGTCAGGCGGCGCAGGGCCAGCACCAGCACGGCGGCCAGGGCGACAAGGCCGAGGAGGGTGCCGCACACGCTGGCCAGGCGGTCCACGGCCTGGGGAGCCAGGCCAAGGCGCGCCCACAGCCGGGGAAAATCCGTCAGGACGCGCAGGTGCCCCAGGGCCATGAGGGCCAGGGCGGCGTGCAGGGCCCAGGCGGCGGCGATGCCCACGGTCCAGACGGTGCGCCGGCCGCCAAGCAGGCAGATTTCGCGGCCGATGCCGGCCCAGGCGGCCGGCCGCGAGGTCGCGGCCGGAAAAAGGGGGGCTGGCGGCGCCTTGGCCCGCCGCCAGCGGGTCAGGCGGCGGGCCAGGCCCAGGGCCAGGACGGTCGCGGTCAGGTAGGGCAGGCAGCCCAGGGCGAGGCTGGCGTACGGCATGGTCGGCTCCTTGGCTGGCATCGATCCACCGGAGGGGATCGTCCGGGAGGGGCGGCGCGACATGATTCTTGACTGAATTGCTGGATCATGTATACTAACGGACTTTTTGTTTGTCTATTGTCCGGGTGCGTCAGGCGCCTCGCCGTAACCGCCATCCCCCTTCCGCCGACTGGCCAAACGTCTGCGCCTCGTCGGCCGTGGCGCCTGTTTGCGAATCCTCGTCCCTTTCGGAGGCTTCTTGTCGTTTTTTTCCACCGGTTCCCAGGCGCCCCTGGCGCCCGTGCGCGAGCCCATCGACGCCGACGTCTCGGCGCGTATCGACGTGCTGCGGGCCGTGCTCATCGGCCTGATCGTCCTGTGCCACGGCGGCCGCTACCTCGGCGGCACGGTTCCCTTCGCCTCGCCGTTCGTGGAGTGGGTCCTGACCATGGCCAACCGCGGGCCAACCTGCGTGGCGGTGCCGCTTTTCTTCGCCATCTCGGGCTATCTGCTGCTGCGCAAGCTCGAGG
Source organism: Solidesulfovibrio sp. DCME (assembly GCF_049995385.1). NCBI lineage: Bacteria > Pseudomonadati > Thermodesulfobacteriota > Desulfovibrionia > Desulfovibrionales > Desulfovibrionaceae > Solidesulfovibrio > Solidesulfovibrio sp. DCME. The sequence goes on along the minus strand of NZ_CP188261.1, from coordinate 4,939,381 downwards.
CCACCCCGGCCGCGTATTGGCGGCTGTTGCGCACCAAGGCCGTGGCCATCGGCGTGCCGTTCGTGCTTTTTAACGCCATCTGGATCGCCTGGGTGTTCCTGGTGGGCAGCATACCGCTGTTCGGCGGCCGGTCCTTCGTCCTGGCCGCCGGCATTCCGCAAAAGCTGCTCGGGCTGGGCACGTCCCCGTTCAATTATCCGCTGTGGTTTCTGCGCGATTTGCTGGTTGTTTTTGCCCTGGCCCCGATTTTCCTGGTGTTTTACCGGCGCCTGCCCCGGGGCGGGCTGTTGTTGCTGGCGGCGCTGTGGTTCCTGGAGTCCCCGGCCAGCGAATATTCCCTGGCCGGCTTCGCCTTCGCCTTCTACGCCGGCGGCTATCTGGCCAGGCGCCGGGCCAACCTGCGCGACACGGCCGGCTGGGACCTGTATGTCCTGCCGATCTTCGCCCTGGGCACGGTCCTGGTGGGGTTGCAGCCCTGGCTGGGGCTCGACCCCTACGCCCTGGCCGCCGTGAAGAAGGTCTATCAGATGGTTGGCGTGGCCGCGTTCTGGTGCCTGTCGCGGCGGCAGTGGCTCAAGGGCAGTGCCTTGCTGCACCGGGTGGCGGCCATGAGCTTTTTCGTCTTCCTCACCCACGAACCCACGGTCAGCCTGCTGCAATCGCGGCTGCTGGCCGTGTGGACGCCGGCCGGGACCGTCGGCCAGCTCGTGGCCTATCCCCTGGTGGGGCTCGCGGCCATGGCCGGGCTCTCGCTGCTGGGCTGGGGGCTGTCGCGGGCCTTGCCGCGCGTGTTCGCGGTGGCAACCGGCGCGCCGCTGCGGCTGCGCTTCGCCGCCGAGGCCGCGCCGGCGCCCAAGCCGGGCCACGGGGCGTAGGGTGCCGGGCTACTTGGGCTGGGGCAGGTAGTAGCGGCCGTCGCGCAGGGTGGCCTGCTTCTTGACGGCCGTGGCCAGGTCGCGAAGCGCCACGTAGGCCACGTCCTTGTCCTTGGCCAGCATGGGCAAAAGCGCCTGCCACTGCTCGTTGGTGAACTCGTCCGGGCCGTGGGAATACAGGCAGAGCACGCCGCCGATCTCCTTGATCTTTTTTAAAAACGCCTCGACCTTGGCCCGAAATTCCGGGCTGGCCGTGTCCGTGCCGAACAGGTCGCGGGGCTTGCCGGCGTAGATCTGGTACAGGTCGTAGCCGCCGGGCGCGCCGAGGGCGGCGAAGCCGGCCGTGCCCACGCGGCCGCAGCCCATGCCGAGCTCGCCGGCGATGCCCCGGGACACCGGGTCGCTGACCAGGAACGGATAGACCATGGAGGTGACCGCGTACTGGGGCAGCCCGGTTTTCATGTCGTCCAACGCGCCGGCCATCTCGTAGCGGGCGCTTTGGGCCGTGTCCACGAACAGCGGTACCAGGCCGTTTTTGAAAAAGATGTCCACCTTGTCCTTGCCGGCCAGAAAGCGCGACTGGATGTTGCCGTAGTAGGGGTCGCCCATCTCGGCCGTCACGCCGCGCGTGTCATTCAAGGCGTCCACGAGTTGCTTGATGGTGGGCGTGCGCCCGGCCTCGGACAGGTCGAACTCGGCCAGGGGCTTGGCTGCGTCGTCCACGATCAGGCGCAGCTTGCCGGCGGCGGCGTCCACCACGGCATAGGCCGACTTGGCCGAGGGATGGAAAAAGCGCAGCCGGATGACCGCGCCCGGGGCCACGGCCACGTGGTCGCGGGTGTGGTTGGCCACCTCGTGGCCCTTGGCGATGTGCCCGGCCAGGATGGCGTACTCCTCGGGCGTGGCCTTTTGCGTATTGAGGGCCAGCGTCGCCTTCATGCCGTGGCTGTCGCAGTCCGTGGCCAGGCGCGACCACAGCTCCAGGTTGGGCAGGTCGTCGATGACGATGGCCACGTAGGCCTTGGGGCCGGGGCCGGGCAGGGGCACGCCCCGTGTGGCCGGGGTCAGGCCCTGGGCCAGGGCGAGGGCGGAAAAAAACACCGGACCCAGACAGCAAAGCGCCAGGCCGCGACGGCAGGTGGCGAAAAACGACTGCACGGCAATATCTCCCTGTTAATGCCTGAGGGTTGCCAGCCAGGAGAACAGCGACGGCGTGTTGCCGCCCAGACGCCACACGGCCAGGCGCGTAAACCCCGCCGCCTGGCCGGCCCGCCACAACGTGGCCAGGGTCTCGCCGTCGGCGTACCAGACGTCGTGGTTTTGCCCCTTGTCGTCGCTGTAGCGGGAAACGAGGTAGCCGTCCGCCGGCGAGCGCGTCGGGCGGACGTTTTTTTGCGCCACAAGCGTTTGGGCCTCGGTTTCGGTCAGCTGCCTGGCCGCCTTGGGGCCGGTCCAGTCGAAGCCGCCCGTGGCCAGGGCCAGGCTGGTGGCCGAAAGGGCGCCGATGGCGCGCAGGGCGGCGGCCTGGTCGGCCAGAAATTCCGGCGTGGCCTTGGGGCCGGGGCCGGAATGGAAGCCGAAGAGGTTGTAGCCCATGAGCACGTAGCCCGGCCCCGTGGGCAGGGGCGAGGCGAGGTAGCGCCGCTGGGGCTGGAGCAGCACGGACAGGGCCAGGCCCTCGGCCTGGGTGCGGCGGTAAAGGGCCTCGACGAAGGCGAGGAAATTGGGCCAGTCGGCGGCGGCCACGTTCTCGTAGTCGATTTCCAGGCCCGGGAACTTGTGGCGCTTGGCCAGGGCGACCAGCGCCTCCACGTGGCCGGCCCGGGCGGCGGGCGTGGCCACGAGTCGCGAGACCAGGGCCGGGTCCTTGAGGAGGTTGCCCTTGCCCGTGGGCGTGGCCACGTCGTTGACCACGGTCAGGTAGACCTTGGCCGGGCCGAAGACGCCGGAAACGTCGGTACCGAGGATCCTGGCCCATTCCGGGGCCAGGGCCGGCTGGTCGCGGCTGTCGAAATTGGCGGAAAAAACGCGCACGGAATCGAAAAGCCCCGGGTGGGAGCGCCATTCGGCCAGGCCCCGGGCCAGGTCCCAGTCGGCGATCCAGGCCGTGACCGCCCCGTCCGGGGCGGCTCCCCGGGCTTGCCCCCGGGCCGGGCCTGGGGAAAGGGCCAGGAAAAGGGCCGCGCACACGAGGGTCGCCGCCAGGGAAGAACCCCGGCGGGCGGCCCGCAACTTTTTCAGAAGGTGTAACTTATTCCTGCCCATGCTTCGCTTAGGGTATAGGTGGGGGTGCTGAAGTACGCGTACTTCAGCGACAACTTTAGCCGTTCCCGCATGGTGATGTCCATGCCCAGGTTGGCCCGCCAGATGTTGCGCCAGTCGTTGGTGCGGTCGCGGGAGGGGCCGTAGCCGAGGCTCCCGTTGACGTTGAACCAGCGGGTGGGGGAGTAGCCGAAGGTGCCGTAGGCCAGGTGGGTGACCAGGCTCATGGGCGCCCAGTACTGGGGCGGGCTGCGGTCGCTGTTGGCGAACTGGAAGGCGTAGCCGAGCGACACCAGCGGGAACTCGAACAGCCGGGCCAGCAGCCGGCCGTCGATGGAGCCGGTGTTGTTGCCGTCGGTGCGCGAGATGCCGTGGATGTTTAAAAACAGGTCGTAATAGTCAAACAGCCGGTTGTGGGTGAAAAGGCTCAGGCGGTTGGCCATGATCTGGTCGGTGATGGCCTCCACGGTGTCGATGCGTTCGTGGGCGGCCTGCAGGTCCCAGGTGCCGTCGATGGGCAGGCCCTTGGGCGCCAGCGGCCCGTGCACCGTGGCCATGCCGTTGAGCCAGGTCGAGGGGCCGCCGTCGGTGTTGGTGAGCTGCCCCTGGGCCTCCAGCCAGAATTCGGGGTAAAAAAACCAGCGCGCCCCGACCACCAGGTCCTCGCCGTCCAGGTATTGGGTGCGCCGCGAGGTGAGCACGCTGTAGAGGTCGTCGGAGGACAGGTAGCCGTTTTCCAGGGTGTTGGCGAAGGCCTTTTGCATCTTCCCTTGGCGCTGGTAGCTGTCGATGGACCATTCGACCCGGCCGGCCCTGGCGAAGACCACCAGGCTGTCCAGGACGTGGACCTCGCCGCCGAACCCCCACCACCAGTAGTGGCGGTTGTCGCTGTCCCACCAGGTATCCAGGCTGGCCTCGACCTTGGGCCGGGTGCGCAGCTTGGCCCGGTCCAGCTGGATATGGGTGCGCGGGGCGTCCGGGGCCGCTGCCACGGCCTTTTCGGCCCGGGCCACGGCCACGGGGTCGTCGTGCATGTAGTAGGCGTTGACGGCGTGGTGGTAGGTCAGGTCGGCCGGGTTGAGGCCAAGCTCCTTGGCTTCCTTGAAATAGTTCTCGGCCTGGCCGAGCTGTTCCTGCCAGGAATAGACCTTGGCCAGCTCCAGGGACACCTGGCGCATGGGGTTGGTCTGCTCGAGCAGCCGGGTCAGGCCGGCCGCGTCCAGGGTCGGGGACACGGACTTGGCCGCGATGGACCGGGGGTCGGACACCGGCGTCCAGTAGCCTTCGGGCGTGAGCTCGAAGGCCATGGGGAAGGCCTCGGTCACGACCTTTTCGTAGGCCTCGCGGCCCGCCTGGCTGGCGGCCAGCACATCGGACGGGCCGTCGCCGCCGGGGTAGAAGAAGATCGGCCGGGCGTCGCCGAGGATGGTGCCGTCCGGGTCCAGGGCGCGCAGCCGGGCTTGCAGCCGGGCGGCCGGCGTGGCCTCGCCCGCCGCGCCCTCGGCCGCGCCGATGCTGTTCCAGAGGTTGGCCGAACCGGCGCCCGTGGCGTCCTCCTTGGGCGGATTGTGGTCGGTCAGGGCCAGGGACCAGCGGCCGTTGCCGGCCAGGCGCCGCACCTGGGCCGCATCGGGCATGTAGGGCGTGCCCGGGACCAGGGATTCGCCGCCGACGATCAGCACGGCCTTGCCGCCGACCTCGGCCAGCAGGGCGTCGATTTTGTCCAGTACCGGGCCGGCGGTGCGGTCGACCAGGACGAGCACGGCCGGGTGCAGGTCGGTGTTGCGCTGCTTGAGGGCCTCTTCGCCGGCCGGCCGGGCGGCTACTTCGGCGGGGTTTAGAAACGTGCCGCCGGCCCCGGCCACGGCCCGCAGGTGCTCGGCCATCTGCGACAGGCGCAGCTTGCCGGGCAGTTCGGCCTCGCGCACGTCGGCGTAATACAGGCACAGCACGGGGCTGCCCGGCCCGAACTTGCGGATTTTTTCCAGGGTCGGGTAGGCCGGCCGGTAGTCGTGGTCGGCCGCGGCGGCGATGGCGTATTGCAGCCGCAGGGTGGCGTTGTCCGGGGCCACGGTCATGAGCGTCTGGGCCGCCTCGTAGGCCTTGGGCGCGTTGCCGGTGTACTGGTGGATGTTGAAGATGCCGCGAAGCGCCGGCAGATAGGCCGGGTTTTTGTCCAGCAGGCCTTTGTAGTGGGCCATGGCCTCGTCGTATTTCTCCTGGTCGAGCAGGGCCTGGCCGTACATGTTCTGGATGGTGACCGAGGCCGGGTCCTTTTCCAGGTAGCGCCGGGCATAGCCCTCGCAGGTGGCCGGGTCCCGGGCGAATTCGGCCGCCTCGGCCGCCTGGCGCAGCAGTTCCTGGTCGCCTGGCACCTGCGCCAGCCCGATTTCGGCCTGGCGGATGGCCTCGCGGTATTCGCCGAGAGCCAGCAGGGCCTCGCAGACGATGCCGCCCAACAGCGGTGAACCCGTGGCGGCATAGGGCGTGGTCAGGGCGGCCACGGACTCGGCGTAGCGGCTCTGGCGGTTGAGCGACAGGCCAAGGCCGGACAGATAGTCCACGGAGCGCGGATTTTCGGCCAGCATGGCCCGGTACAGGGCCTCGGCCCCCTTGGGGTCGCCGAGGTCGAGGCGGGCGGCGGCGGCGGCGCTCATGATGGTCTTGTCGCCCTTGGCCACTTGCGCCTCGAACCAGGCATCGGCCTGGCGGGCGGCGTCGTAGCGGTTGGCCCCCACCAGAAGGTTGATCACGCGAAGCCGCAGGGTGGGATCGTTGGGGGAAAGGCCCAGGGCGGCCTGGAAATGGGGCAGGGCGGCGGCGGGGTCGCCGTCGAGCAGGGCGAATTCGCCCAGGGCGAATTCCCTGTCCAGGGGCGAGGCCTTGGCCAGGGCGGCGTCCAGCAGCCGCTTGGCCTCCTCGGCCTGGCCCTGGCGTTTTTTGACCAGCGCCAGGTAGAGCAGGGCCTGCCCCTGGCCGGGATCGGCCTGCAAGGCCCGTTGCAGGAATCCGGCGGCCTCGTCGAGCTTGCCCGTGTTCCACAACACCTTGCCTGCCCCGGCCCAGATCGGGGCCATGGCCTTTGGCGCGACGCCGGTGGCCCAGGCTGGCGGGGTGAGAAAGGCAAAGCCGGCCACGAGCTGGTAGTCGACGAGGGTGCGACTGATGCGCTGGTAGACCTCGCCGGCCAGGGCCGGGGTCAGCACGCCGCGCACCAGCTTGCCCTCGGCGTTGAAGCCGGAAAAGGGCGCCTGGCCGAGCCCCCCGGCCGGCAGGGCGGCCAGGGCGCGCAACTTGTCCAGGGCGAGCTGGGCCTGGCCGCTTTGCAGCCCGGCCATGGCCGAAAGCAGGTCGGGGTAGGGGCCGGCCGGCCCCTTTTCCAGCACCTTGCCCACCAGGTCCCAGCGGTTGGCCACGGCCAGGGTCCAGGCCAGGCCCAGGGGCGTGACCTCGGGCGCGTACTTGCGCAACAGGGCCATGGCCTCGTCGAATTTGTTCGTTTCGATCAAAAGCGGCACGATGCGCGACAGCAGGGGGTCGCCGGCCGTGAGGCCCTCGGACAGGGACTCCTTCCAGAACGAGACGGCCGCGTCGGGCCGTTTGGCCGCCCACAGCTTCCAGCCCACGTCGCGAAGGACCACGGCCTGGAAGTCCGTGCCGTCGATGAGCCCGCGCACGGCGTCGATGATCGGCTGCGGGTCGCCCTTGGCCCCGATCTGGCCGACCATGGCGTCGGCCAGTTCGATGTACTGTTCGCGAAAGGGCTTGCGGTTTTGGATCTGGCCCATTTCCTCGGCGGCCAGGGCGTAGTCGCCGGCCAGCTTGGCGACCATGGCCAGGCCGAAGTGCAGGCCATCCTGGCCGGGTTCGGCCCGCAGCCGGGCCTCGAAGGTGTCGGCGGCCTGGTCCTGGTGGCTGGCCCGCAGCGCCAGCAGGTACTGGCCCTGGTAGAGGGGGTTGTTGGGGTAGAACTGGAGGCAGCGCTCCAGGAAATCGGCCGCCTTGGCGTAGTCCTTGGAGACAAGCCGGGCGTCGGCGATCCAGCTGGCCCACAGGCCCACGTCCGGGGCGTTGCGCCACTGCGTTTCCCACAGGTCGGCGGCGGCGGCCGGGTTGCCCTGGTTGTAGTGCACCCAGCCCAGTTCGCCGGTCACGGCCACGGGGTCGTAGCCGTGGGCCATGGCCTTTTCCAGCAGGTCGTGGGCCAGGCCCAGCTGCATGCCCCCCAGGGCTTCCTTGCCGGCGTAGAACTGGAGGGCAGCGATGGTGCCCTTGCGGCCGTCCGGCACCGGCGTGGCGGCCAGTTCGCGCAGGGCGGCCGGGTCGCCGGCGGCGTAGCCGGCGGCCAGCTTGGCCACCAGCCTGGCGTCGGCCGAGGCCGGTTTCCAGGCGGACAAAAACCGGGCCAGGTCGGGCTTGGCCTTGGGCTTGGCCAGCAGGTCCTCGATGAGGGCGGCGGCCATGTCTTCGCTTACGCCCGAAACGTAGCGGTCCAGGGCTTGCTGGCCCTTGCCGCCGGCCTGTTCGTCCAGGCGCAGCAGGGCCGAAAGCTCCAGGACGTTGTTTTCGACGTTTTGCGGTTCCACCTTGAGCGCCACGGCCAGGGTGTCGAGCGCCCCGGCGTAGTCCTTGGCCCGGACCTGCAACGTGGCCTTTTGCCGCCACAGGGGCGGATAGGCCGGGTCCTGGGCCAGGGCCCGGTCGACCATGTCCATGGCTTGTTCCACCTGGCCCCGGGCGGCGGCCTGCTGGGATTGGCGCAGCAAGGTGACCACCGAGGCGTCGGCGGCGGACAGGGCGCTGGGCGTGGCCAGCACGAGCGCCACGAGAAGGAGCAGTGGTCGGATCATGGCGCTACCTTTTGACCTCGTACGTGACGGCCGTGGCGTCGGCCGGACCGGGAATGCGGAAGAGCATGCGGGAGCGGTCGTAACGGTTCTTGAGCCTGGCCATGTCCGGGTTGTCCTCGGCCGGCGGGACGTCGAAGAGCAGCCAGTCCGGGGCCAGGGGCGCGTCGCTGGCGGCCAGGCGGGCGACCGAGGCCTCGCCCAGGCGCAGGGCCACGGAAAAGCCCTTGGCCGTCAGCGCCTTCACGAGGTCGGACAGGGCGTTGAGGTCGGGGAAGGCTTCCATGGGCAGCACGAAGCCGCGCAGGAGCTTGGCGAAGATCAGGGCGGCCGGGGCCTTTTCCACGAAGGCCACGGTGTCCAGGGCCTTGGCCGCCTCGGCTTCGGGCATGTCCAGAAAGACGCTGACGCCGTCGGCGGACACGGCCACCAAGGCCGAGGCGTCGCCCACGGGGTCGGCGGTCAGGGCCGTGGACGGCAGGATCATGGTGGTCAGGGTGCGGGCCTCGCCCAGGGCCGCGTCGTGGATGTCGGCCACCTGGAGCCAGCGCGGCGGGAAGGTGGTCAGGCGCAGGTCCGTGAAGGAGGCGGTGCGGGGCGGCTTTTCGCTAAGCGCCCCCAGGGCGAAGAAGCCTCGACTGGTATCGGCCGTCAGCGGGATGGGATAGGGGCTGGCGTTTTTGCCGTCCACGCGCAGCAGCAGCCGGTTGGCCTTGACGCAGGCGTCGAGGTCCACCGGGCCGTCGTGGTCCAGCGGCAGGACGTACTGGAAGATGGTGTTGAGCGAGGTGCCGTTTTTCTCCTGGACGAGCACCCTATCGGCGGTGACCTGGATGCGGGCGAAGGAGCCGGCGTCGCGGTAGCGCAGGTAGATCAGCCCGGCGCCCTTGGGGCTGGGCTCGACCTTGACCTGGCACAGGAAGTTCTCGAAACCCTCGGAGCCGCGCAGCCTGGCGAAGGGGTCCTTGCCGTCGCCGTCGCTGACGGTCAGGCGCTGGCCCTCGGCCGCGATCTCCCCGGAGGCGACCTGCCACAGGCCCTGGCGCACCGAATCGGAGAAATCGAGGTAGCGCGACCGGGGCAGGCGGGATTCGATCTCCAGGACCAGCCGGTCGGCGGTCCAGTCCGGGCCGACCAGCAACCGGGTCAGGGCGCGGGGGTCGCTCTCCCGGGAATTGTAGGTCTCGCCCACGCGGGTGAAGGCCACGGGAAAGGTGGCCTTAAGCGCCTCATCGATGGGCTTGGCCAGTTCCGGGGCCAGGCTGACGCCCAGGGTGTTGGCCGGCTGGAAGTCGTAGCCAAGCGGCGGGATGCCGGTGGCGTCGGCGATGGACTGGTAGGCCAGGCGGAAGTCCTCGGCCACCCGGGCGTCGAAGGCCTCCTGGGTCTCGGGTGGCTGGCCGTCGGCGCCTGTTTTGAGGGCCGTGAGGTAGTGGGCGTAGCCGCCCTCCCGGCTGACGTTGATCAATTCGGCGTGGTAGCCCATGGAATTGACGTCCCAGTAGGGATTGGTGGCCACCTTGCGGATCTCGTCGGCGCGCATGAAAAAGCGGTTCCAGCCGGTCAGGTGGCTGCCGTAGAGGTAGAGGGAGGCGTGGAAGCCGATTTCCTGGAGCACGGGCTGGCTGAACAGTACGCTGTCCTTGCGGCCGCCTTCGAACATCACGTAGAGGGCCTTGTCGGGCAGGGGCTTGCCGTTGGTGTAGAAGTCGCGCAGGTCGGCGGTGGTGACGGCGGTGTAGCCGGCCTTGGCCAGGGCGGCGAGCTGCTGGCGCAACTGCGTCTTGGTGACCAGGCTGTTTTCCTTTTCGTCCACGGTCAGGCCGCCGTAGGAGATAGCCACGAAGCCGTCGCGCTGGCTCCAGGCGGCCCGGTCGTGGGCCGGGGGCGTGCCGCGGCTGAAGGTCGTGTGGTAGACGAAAAAAGCCGCCGCGCCCAGGATGGCGTACTGCAAGGCGTAACGGATGCATTTCCTCATGGCGTCGATCCCGGGGCTAGATTCCTTATGTGTCCGCGCGACAGGCGCAACGTCGACTAATGGGCTTCCGAGTCATGGGTGGAAGGCCGGGTGCCCCACTCGGACTTCCAGAAGGTGAGCACGGCCCACACGATCTGCCACAACAGGATGAACAGGTAGAAGAAGCAGAAGGGGATGCCGTAGATCCACAGGTTCGAGCGCTTGATGAAGAGATACGACGTGCACATGAGCATGCTCATGAAAAACACGCCCGCGATGTACATGATGGGCCACACGCCGTAGAGCAGCGGCACGACCACGAAGGCCCGCAGCACGATGACCGGCCCCAGCAGCGGCAGGATGAAGCCCAGGTAGAAGGAGATCGCCATGAACGGCTCCTTCTTCCACATGAATTGGCAGGCCCGCAGGGTCTCGCGCAGCCAGGACCGCTTCCAGCGCATCTGCTGGGTGTAGAATTTCTTGTAGGTCGAGGGCACGATGGTGTGGGTCACGGACGTGTGCTGGTAGACCGTGTCGTGGCTGCCCAGGAAGTAGTTGGTGAGGCTGCGGTCGTCGCCGAAGGTGGCCGGCCGGCCCAGGTAGGTCTGGTGCTCCCAGACCTCCAGGTAGCCCATGAGCACATCGCGGCGGTAGGCGGCCAGGGGGCCGGACAGGCAGGTCACGGCGTCGAAGATGCTCTCGGCCGCCTTGAAGATGCGAAAGCCCACGTAGTAGCGCACGGCCTGCATGCGCGTGAGCATGTTGGTCCACTTGTTTTCCACTTCGCAGCGGCCGGTCACCGCGCCGATGCGGGGGTTTTTGAGCGGCTGCACCAGGCGCAGCACCGAATCGGGCTGCAGGAAGCTGTCGGAGTCCACGAAGACCATGACGTCGCCCTTGGCCAGGCGCGTGCCGGCGGCCATGGCATGGCGCTTGCCCCGGTTTTTCGGGAAGACGTGGATGCGCAGGCGCTCGCCCACCTCGTCGTAGACCTTGGCCTTGACCGCCTCCAGGGCGGCCACCGAGCCGTCGGAGCTGCCGTCGTCGACCACGATCACTTCCAGCAGTTCCTCGGGATAGTGCTGGTTGAGGCAGCCGCGCACGGTGCGTTCGATCCATTCCTCCTCGTTGAAGCAGGGGACGATGATGCTCACGCTCGGCGTGAAGTGCATGTCCACGGGATAGGGCCGGTAGAGGGCGGCGAAGAAGAAGCGCGTGATGAGGTAAAAAAGGGCGCACAGGCCGTAGAGGAAGACCGGCACGTCGAACCAGAAGTAGAAGATGCTTTCCTTTTTGATGTACCACACGCCGACCAGGGTCAGCATGATGCCAATCAGCGCCGCCGCTTCGAAATAGCGCCAGCGGTTGCGTTGCAGGTCCTCGGTGATGGTCGTCTGGAACTGGAAGGCCACCTGGCCGGTCTGGCTGTCCACCCGCACCACGGTGGACGGCAGCTTGAGAAAGGACTCGTAGCCTTCGGGCAGGGTGCCGGAGTTCAGGAAGAAGTGCAGTACGACCTTCTGGCCGACTTCCAGCTTCTTGTCCGGGGCCAGCAGCATGCCGCCCTGGGAGATGTTGATGACACTGCCCGAACAGTAGCGGTACTTGTCGTTGGCGGCGTAGACGTCGGCCTTGCCGTCGGAAAAATACCGGGTGTCGTGGCTGCGGCGCGTCGCCCCCTTGGAGGGAATGTCCGGCAGAAAGCGGCGGTCGGGTTTTTCCCGGGGAAAGACTTCCATGATCGTCGTGGCTCCCTGCGAAGCGGCGGGCCGGCGATGCCCTGTCGGGTCGATTGCCGACCGCTGCGTTTCACTTTCTTAATCTCTTGAGCGAATCCGTTTGCCGTTGCGCGCCGGCCGGGTCTGCCCTCCCCCGGACGCAAGGATCGCCCACGGTCCTCCCCGGTGGCGTTACGTGCGAAAAGCTTCTTTTTTTGAAGGAGTTGCCGCACGCCTGGCCCGGCTGGGGGAAAGCATGACCCCCGGCCAAATCCTGGTTGCGGCCGAAAACGCCCTGGCCGGCCCAGGAGGGGCCGTCGCCAGACGGACAACTGCAAGAGAAAGGCCAGCGGGTTTATTGGCTCAGGAGCAGCAACATGAGGACGCTGGGCAAGGCGGCCGGCAGGCCGCCGGAGAGTTGGTAGAGGCCGACGCTCGGCAGCGTGCCGGCCGGGACCAGGCGGCCGGAGAAGTCGGTCATGACCCGGTCGTAGGGGCTGCCGGCCGCCAGCAGCGGCGACCCGGGTTGCGGCCGATAGTCGGCCACGTCGGGCCAGGCGGTGCGCACGTAGACCGAGCCGTCGTGGGACTGGGCGTTTGCGGCCACGAAGGCGCGCAGGTCCTGAAGCGTGCCGAAGGACACCTCGGGGTCGGCCGCGAGCTGCTCGATGAGCGCCCGCCATTCGTCGAGGTCGTATTCCTTGGCGCCGTGGCTGAACAGCGCGATGGCCACGCCCGTGAACTTGGCCCACTCCAGCAGGGCCGAAACGCGTTGGGAAAGCGTGGTGGCGTCCAGGTGGCGGCCCAGGATGATGCCGGGCTGGGTGGCCCACATTTCCAGGACGTCGTAGCCGCCGGGCGTGGGCCCGGCCCAGAAGCCGCCCATGGCGTAGGAGCCTTCGTAGCCGCCCCGGGCGGCGGTGAAGCCGGCCTGGCTCGTGGCCTGGCGGACCTGGGCGTCCACGTCCAGGAAGGGGTAGATGAAACTGTCGCAGGTGTAGGGTGTCGCGCTGCCCGGGGCGCTCAGGTGGGATTCGATGATCGCCTTGGGTACGACGATCTCGTCCGTAAAAAACTGCGTGTCGTTGCGCACGAGGGTGACGGGCGTGCCGGCGGGCAGGGCCTGGCTCGTGGCGTCGAGGTCCTGGGAGAGCACCCGGGCGCTGGTGTAGCTGGTGCCGGGGACGGTGATGAGGCTGGCCGCGAAGCCGGGCAGGGCGGCGATGGCCTGTTGCACGTCGCCGATGGTGGCGTAGGCGGCGCTTCCCAGGTCGTAGGCGGCGACGGTGGCCCCGGCCGCGGTCAGGCGCAGGGTCTGGGCGGCCGTGCCGGCGCTTTCCACGGTCACGGCGGCATCGCTGGCCGCGCCGGTATAGGTGATGGTCAGGAGCCGTCTTTCCGTCAGCACGACATGGTGGGCGCTGTGGGCGGCCACCTCGTTGCCGGCGTTGACCTGCGTTTGGATCGTGGCCCAGTCCTGGCCGGAGACGTTGTCGGCGGCGTCCAGGGCCAGGGTGGATTTGATGCCGCGGGCATTGCACAGCCCGGCCACTTGCACCCAGAAATCGATGTTGGCGGCGTCGTCGATGCCGAGGTTGACCAGGGCCTGGCGCCGGCCGTGCAGGAGCCGGGGCGAACCCGGGGCCAGCGGGTCCACCTCGGTGACATGGGCGCTGAATTTGGCCCCGTCCATGTCCACGGGGCTGCGCGGCTGGGTCAGGCAACTGGTGAGCGTGACCGGGGCTGCGGCCGACTCGGACCAGATGAGGTAGTCGGCGGCGTAGCCGTTGCTTATGAGCAGGCAGTTGCGCAGGTTGGTGCCGCCGGGGAGGGCGGCGCCGGGGGGGCTGTAGAGCACGTAGCCGGAAAAGCCGGCCAGCAGGCAGTTGTTGAAGGAAAGGCGCGAGGCGGTGTTGGGCTGGATGTAGCCGAACTGCATGTCGGCGAAGAGGCAATAGTCGAAGGTCACGTCCGAGGAGCCGGCGTCGATGGTCACGACCTGGCCGTAGTTGACGCCCCGGCGAGCGCCCTGGATGGTACAGCGGGAAAAGGAGGCGCCGCCCGCGCCCACGGAAAGCAGCTGCTGCCCCGGCCCGATGACGCATTGTTCGAAGCTGGGCGTGCCGCCGGTGACCCGGACCGTGGACACGTACTTCTGGGTGTTGGCCGAGCCGTCGAAGGTCAGCCGCCGCCAGGTGGAGGCGTGGGCCACGGACAGCACGGTCTGGCCGTCGGCGGCCTTGACCGTGACCGGGCCGCTGTGCCCGGACGCGGTACTGCCGGTTACGGTCACGCCGGCGCGCCCCGTGGACAGGGTTTCGGCGTAGGTGCCGCCGGAAACCTCCACCACGTCGCCGGACTGGGCGGCCAGCAGGCCCTGGCCGATGGTGGTGAAGGCTTGCGCCCAGCTCGACCCGTCACCGCCCGGGGCGGCGGCGTCCACGTACCAGGTGGCGGCCCGGGCCGGGGCGGCGGCCACAAGCACGAGGCAGGCCAGGAGGGCCAAGCAGGACAGGGGCCTTATGCGGGGGCGGGGAAGGACGAACGCGGGAAAGGGCATGCGGGAACCTCGGATATCGAGGTTTCTAATCGAGCGGGGCGTTTTCGGCAAGCGCGCGGTGGGGACCCGAGAAAAAAACGACCGCGTCCGACCGGGGGTCCCGTCCGGTCGGACGCGGCGAGGAGGGAGACTTTCTTATTTTCTTAATCGGCGCGTTTGCCTTTGTTAACCGCATCGGCCAACAAGGACAGGGCGTAGCAGGATGCAACCACCAGGCAAACAATGACAATCTTTTCGACGAACATTGGGGTAACCTCCGCTTGCCCCATGTCCCTGCATCCCGCGTGCCAAAATGGACCCGCTTGGCCGGCGTCAGTCCGTGTCGGCCTTGCGCCGGGGCAGGGGCAGCACCAGGTTGAGCACCACGCCGGCTACGCCGGCCAGGCCGATGCCCTCCAGGTGCAGCCCGCCCAGGGAAAAGGTCATCTTGCCCATGCCGAGCACGATGATCAGGGCCACGATGACCATGTTGCGCGGCTCCATGAGGTCGGCCCCCTCGCGCACCAGGGAGTTGAGCCCGACCACCATGATGGCGCCGAATAAAAGCAGCATGATGCCGCCCATGACCGGGGTGGGGATGCTCTGGAGCAGCGCCCCGAGCTTGCCGATGAAGGCCAGGCAGATGGCCGTCAGGGCCGCCCAGGTCATGAGCGCCGGGTTGTAGATCTTGGTCAGGGCAACGGCGCCGGTGACCTCGGCGTAGGTGGTCAGGGGCGGGCCGCCCAGGCAGCCGGCCAGGGCCGTGGCCACGCCGTCGCCCAGAAGCGAGCGGTCCACGCCCGGGTTTTCCAGGTAGTTGCGGCCCGTGACCTGGCCGATGGCCAGGATGCCGCCGAAATGCTCGATGATGGGGGCGATGGCCACGGGCACGATCACGATCATGGCGTCCACGGAAAAGGCCGGGCCGACGAAATGCGGCACGGCGAACCAGGGTGCGGCGGCCACGGCCGAAAAATCCACGATGCCGAGGACCAGGCTCAGGGCATAGCCGGCGCCGATGCCCGAAAGGATGGGCAAAAGCCGCAGCATGCCCCGGCCGTAGATGGCCACGGTCACGGTCACGGCCAGGGAGAAGAAAGACACCAGCATGGCCGTTTTCTCGGGGTAGAGCACGGCCGCGCCGTCGCCGGTCCTGCCCATGGCCATGGCCACGCCGACCGGGGCCAGGATCAGCCCGATGACCATGATGACCGGGCCGGTGACGATGGTCGGCAACAGCCGCAGCAGGATTTCCACGCCGCGCAGCCGGATGACCAGGGCCGCCAAAGCGTAGACCACGCCCACGGCGGCCAGCGCCCCCATGGTGGCCGGCACGCCGTAGGTTTTGACGCAAAACATGATGGGCGCGATGAAGGCGAACGACGAGCCGAGAAAGATCGGGATGCGCCCCTTGGTCAGCACCTGGTAGAGCAGGGTGCCCAGGCCGGCGCAAAAAAGGGCCACGTTGGGGTTAAGGCCCGTCAGCAGCGGCACCAGGACCAGGGCGCCGAAGGCCACGAACAGCATCTGGGCGCCCACGGGAAATTCCCGCAGCCGCAATTGGTAATCCCTTCCCCGCCGGATTTCTTCCGCCGCCATGGCCTGCCTCCTTGCGGGCCGTCATCCCGCCCGGGGCCGGTCCCCGGGCGCGCCGTGCGGCCCGGGCATGCCTTACAGCAAGAGCCAGGCGGCGGCCAGTCCCGTCACGGTCATGGTCACGGTATAGGGCAGGGCCAGGCGCACCATCTGGCCGTAGGACAGGCGGATCAGCGGCGCCAGCGCCGAGGTCAAAAGGAACAGGAAGGCGGCCTGGCCGTTGGGCGTGGCCACGCTCGGGATGTTGGTGCCGGTGTTGATGGCCACGGCCAGGCGGTCGAACTGGGCCATGGCGGCCGCGACCTGGGGCTGGGCCTCGGCCGGCAGCCCGGCCAGCACGGCGGCCCGGTCCAGGCGGGCGTCGGTGAGCTTGGCCAGCAGTTCGGCCCCATCCATGCCGAGGCCCGGCATGGCCGCGAACAGTTTGACGAAATGGGCCTTGGTCTCGGTGATGTAGACCGTGGCCACGAAGACGTTGTCGCTGATCATGGAGAGCAGGCCGTTGGCCAGGTAATAGGCGGCGGTCTGGGACTTGCCGGAAAGGGACAGCACGTAGCCGGTGATGGGGGCGAACAGGTGCTGGTCGTGGATGACGGCCACGATGGCGAAAAAGACCACGAGCAAGGCCGTGAAGGGCAGGGCCTCGGTGAAGGCGCCCCCGATTTGGTGCTCCTCGGTCTTGCCGCAAAACGCGGTCAGCACGATGATGATGGACAGGCCGATGATGCCCACCTCGGCCAGGTGGAAGGCCAGGGCCGCGACCAGATACACGGCGGCGGCGGCCTGGACGAGCAGCGAGGCGCGCTGCCGGTTGGTCATTGCGGCCTCGCGCCGGGCGTCGTCGGCGGCCAGCACCGCCCGTACCCCGGCGGGCAGCCCGTGGCCGTAGCCGAACAGCCCGAAACGCTCGACCACGACGGTGGTGCCAAGGCCCACGGCCAGCACGGGCAGGGAGACCGGGGCGACCTTTACGAAGAACTCGACGAAGTGCCAGCCCATCTCGTGGGCGACCAGCAGGTTCTGGGGTTCGCCGACCAGGGTGCACACGCCGCCAAGGGCCGTGCCCACGGCGCCGTGCATCATGAGGTTGCGCAGAAACCCCCGGAATTCCTTGAGGTCGCGGCGGCAGTCGGTGTCGAGGCCGGCCTCGTCACCCAGCTTGCAGTTCCCGGCCGAGGCGTGGCGGTGGTAGACCTCGTAGAAGCCGTAGGCCACGGCGATGATGACCGCCGTCACGGTCAGGGCGTCGAGAAAGGCCGACAGAAACGCGCCGGCGAAGCAAAAAAGCAGCGACAGAATGATCTTCGAACGCACCTTCATGAGGATTTTCGTGAAGGCGTATTGCAGCATGTCCTTCATGAAGTAGATGCCGGCCACCATGAAGATGAGCAGCAAAATGACCGGGAAATTGTGGGCCGCCTCGTCGTAGAGGGTTTGGGGCGAGGTCATGCCCAAAAGCACGGCCTCCAGGGCCAGCAGCCCCCCGGCCGGCAGGGGGTAGCACGACAGGGCCATAGCCAGGGTGAAGATGAATTCGGCAATGAGCGCCCAGCCCGTGACGAACGGGCCGGCCAGGGCCAACAGCAGCGGGTTGGCCACCAGAAAGGCGGCGATGGTCAGCTTGTACCAGTCGGGCGAGGCACCGAGCAGGTTGGCGAGAAAAGCCCTGGGCAGGGTCCGAGGCATGGAGCGCTCCTTGGGTGCGTCGGGGAATTCCGGGCGCGGTTTCGGGGATGGGGCCGGGCCGTGGCAACAATTGAATTACAATAAAGTAAGAATGTCGCCGGGCCAAGCCCCTTTGAAACCCGGGGCGCCGGGAACCAGGGGGCGCCGTGGCGGCCGCGCCGGCCGCGGGCCGGCGGGAGCGGGCAAGGCCCTGCTAACAGGCGCCGGGCCGGGCCGTGGACAGCCCCGGGGAAGGCCTGCCCCGCAGGCGTTGGGCCAGGGCCACGGACAGGCGGGGAAGGCCCTGCCGTAAGGTGCTGGCGCAGACGACGGACAGGCCTGGGGAAGCCTGCCGTCAGGCGTTGGGCTGGGCCACGGACAGGCCGGGGGAAGGCCTGCCCGTCAGGCGTTGGGCCAGGGTACGGACAGGCGGGAAAAGCCTGCCGTCAGGGTTGGGCCGGCCCACGGACAGGCCGGGGGAAAGCCTGCCGTCAGGCGCCGGGCCAGACCACGGACAGGCCGGCGGCGTCGCGGCAAAGCCGGGCACCCAGGCTGGCGGCCAGGGCGTGCAGGGCGTCGTCGTCGGGCAGGGCGGCCGCCGGGTCCAGGCCGGTCAGGGTCACGGCCGGGCCGTGCGGGGCGTTTCGCGCCGCGACGCGGATGGTTTTTTCGGCCCCGGGTGCGTCCATGGCCCGGTCCAGGCAGGCAGCCAGCAGCCGCACGGCCAGGAAGGGGTCCCCGGCGACGGGCGCGGCCTCGCCGGGTTCGGCGGCCAGGCAGACCTGGCGCATCTCTGCCCGGCGGCGGCACAGGCCCACGGCCAGGGCGGCGGTCTTGGCCAGGTTGACGGACGGGGCTGGCGGGTCGGTGGTGTGGGCGAAGTTGTTGATGTGGGTGAGGATGGCGTCGCCGCGCCGGATCTGCTTGAGCAGGCAGTCGGCGGCGGCGGCCAGGCGGCAGGGGTCGAGCGGCATGCCCCGCTCGGCCATGAGGGCCAAATCGCCCAGGAGCCCGGCCTGCTCGTGCATCACGGCCAGGACGTTTTTGAGTTCGTGGGAGACCGAGGCGCACACGGCCCCGAAAAAGCGCAGGTCGTCGTTGTCCGGCATGGGGGCCTCCTTAGCCCTGCCCGCCGGCCAGGGCGGCCTGGACAGCGGCAATGAGCGCCTCGATGCGCACGGGCTTGACCAGGTAGCCGGCGGCCTCGGCCGAGCCGGCCCGGAAGTCTTCCTCGGAACCATGGCCGGTCATGAAAATGAACCGCATGCCCGGCCGCAGGCGCTGCAGCTTTTTTTTCAGGTCCAGGCCGCTTAAGCCGGGCATTTTCATGTCCAGCACGGCCAGGTCGTAGGCGCCCGCCCGCACCTTGTCGGCGGCGGCGTCGCCGTCGGTGGCGAAGTCCGCCTCGATGCCGCGCAGGCGCAGGCGTTCGGCCAGGGCGGAAACCAGTTCCGTTTCGTCATCCACGAGCAGCAGGCGCACCGTCGTCTCCTTTGGCCAGGGGGAAGGTCACGGTGAAGGTGGAACCATGGCCGAGTTCGCTGGCAACGGCCAGCGTGCCGCCGAGTTCCTGGACCAGCCCATAGGTGATGGACAGGCCCAGCCCCGTGCCCCCCTTCTTTTTCTTGGTGGAAAAAAACGGTTCGAAGATGCGTTTGATGTCCGCGGCCGGGATGCCGCAGCCGTTGTCGGCCACGGACACGGCCACGCTGGCCTCGCCTGGCCTGAAGATGCGCACCCGCAGGCTGCCGCCGTCGTCCATGGCCTGGAAGGCGTTGTTGACGAGGTTTAAAAGGATCTGCTGGAGCTTGCCCCGGTCGGACTCGATGGCCGGCACGGCCGGGTCGGCCGTCACGTCCACGGTGATGCGCCGGTATTCGGCCTCCTTGGTCAAAAAGCTCAAGACCTCCTCGGCGATCTTTTGCAGGCTCACCGATTCGATGTGCACTTCCAGGTGCCGGGCGAACGACAGCAGGCGCTTGGTGATGGTGCCGGCCCGCTCCACCGAGGCCAGGATGGAGTCCACCAGTCCCGAGAGGCGTTCGGGGGAGGGGGGCTCCTTGGAGAAGGTGATGAGGTCCTGCATGAGCCCGGCCTTCTCGTTGATGATCGCCAGGGGGTTGTTGATCTCGTGGGCCACGCCGGCGGCCAGGCGGCCGATGGAGGCCATGCGGTTGGTGTGCTCCATCTGGTGCATGGTCTTGGCCCTTGTCTGGTCGGCCGTGAAGATCTTTTCCACCATGTAGGTGGCGACACCGAGGATGACCACCAGGATGACCAGGACGCTGGCCCCGAGGAAGCCCATCAGGTTCAGGCGCATGGCGAACCAGGGCCGCATGAGTTCGGCCTGGCGCTTGACCACCATGAGCACCAGCGGCGTGCGCTCGATGGAGGCGTAGCCGACGATGAGCCCGCCCTCGGCGTCGGAGGTCTCCACGACCTCGGTGCGCTCGACCTGTTCGGGCACGGGGAGAGTGAGGTGCTCGAAGACCGTGCCGTGGGAGCGGGAGACGGTTTGCAGCACGCCCGCGCGGTTGACCAGGAAGGCGTCGCCGTTGCCGGAGAGGTCGAGGCCGGCCAGGATGTCGTTGATGCGCTGGGTGTCCACCGAGGCGCGCAGCAGGAAATGGCCGCCGCCGGGCATGTCGGCGCGCACGGCGATGATCAGGTGGGGGACGTTGCGAAAGCCCAGGAAGATGTCGCTGATGTAGGAGCCCGAGGCCAGGGTTTCCTTGAACCAGGCCTGGTCGGCGTAGTTGATGCCGAGCAGGTCGTAGGGGCCGACGTAGGCGACCTGCCGGCCGTCCTCGCCGATGACGCCGAGGTCCATGAAACCGCCGAAGGCGGCTTTGAGGTCCCGAAGCAGCGCGGTCAGGTGGTCCTGGGTGGCGAGGCTGTCATAGGTCTGGACGCGGGCGGCGAAACCCAGGGCGGCCAGGCGCTCGTCCAGGAAATAGGTCAGGGTGCGCCGGGTGTTGGAGGTGGTGATGGTGGTGCGGTTGATGTTTTCCTGGTTGACGGCCCGCTTGGTGACGTTGAAGTCGATGACCGTCATGATGCAAAGCGGGGTCAGGGAAACCGCGGCCAGAAGGGCCACGGACAGGCGCCACAGGCGCCTGTAATTGAACAGGCTCCGGTACGGCCCGCCGTCGGCGGCGCCGTCCCAGAAGGCCGGACGCAAGCGATCGATCATCCCCATGGCGCTGTCCTCTCCGCCTGGTCGGATCGCGGCCGCCGGACGTTGGCCCGGCGGCCGCGGGGGGCTTTACGCCCCGGCCTTGCGGGCCTGGACCTTCTCGTTGGCCCGCTTGAGGGTATCGCTTAACTGCTCGATGTCCACGGGTTTTTGCAGGTAGGCAAACGCGCCCAGGCGCATGCATTCCTCGCGGTCGGCCTCGGAGCCGTGGCCGGTGAGGATGATGACCTCGACACCCGGCCGGTCGGCCTTGGTGCGCTTGAGCACCTCCAGGCCGTCGATGCCCGGCATCTTGAGGTCGAGCACCATCACTTCGGGTTCGTCGTCGGCCATCATCTGCAGGGCCGATTCGCCGTCGAACACGGCGTGGGAGCCGACCTCGCGCATGGACAGGCGTTCGGACAGGGTCTGGACGAATTCGCGCTCGTCGTCGACCAGAAGAACCTTGGTCGGCATCTCGAAATCGGCCCGGCGGTAGATGTCGGTCTGGTAGTAGCCCTTGCCGACCTTGGTCACCACGTCGGTGACGCCTTCCACCTTGCCGGCGATGGCGCGCAGTTCGTTTTCCAGGCGGTCGAGGAGCAGGACCTTTTTGTTGATGGTCAAAAAGACCACGCCGTCCTTGGCCGCAACGGCCACGTCGTGTCCCTTGCCCGTGACCACGGTCTCCACCCGGGCGGCCAGGAGGAAGTCGCGGGCGCAGGCCTTGGAGGCCTCGGTGACGCGCACGGCCGGATCGGCCAGGTGCTTGAGGATCAGGGCCGCCGCCTCGTCCACGGTGGTCTTGTCCATGGGCACGACCATGTCGTAGAGGGCCGGCGCCCAGGGGTCCTTCACATCCGTGGCCTGGGCCGCCCACAGGGAGCGGTCCTCGTCGCTTTTTTCCAGGGCGCGCTGGGCCTCGCGGTCGGCCAGCCCGTCCTCCTCGGCGGCCACGGCCCGGCGGAAGGCGGCGTCGGCGATCAGGCACACCCGCAAGACGTGGGCGATGTCGCGCGGCGGCAGCAGGGCGCAGAACCCGGACACCAGCAGGCGCTCGCGCTCCACGAACTCCGTGGCCAGGGCCAGGCGCAGCCAGGAGATGGCCCGCTGTTTCTCGTGGGTGAACTTGTTGAAAACCGAGGTCTTGGCCGTAAAGGCCTTTTCGATTTTCTCGGCGCCAAGCCCCGAGAGCTTGGCGGCCAGACCGACCAGGTCGGCGTCGCGGACGATGGGCAATCCCGTGGTGCCGGCCAGGGCCGCGACGACGGACTCGTCCTTGCAAAAGGCGCCGCTGAAAAGGGAGATGACGGACATGGGTCGCTCCTTGTGATCGTGCTTACGCGCCGGGCAGACGGCAGACGCTGGTCAGGGGGCAGCTTTCCCCGGAGGCGTGCCAGGAATCCTGGTGCACGGCGCAAAGCGCCTGCCCCAGGTCGGGATAGAGGTGGTCCTCGCCGATATGCTCCAGAAGGTGGGTCCGCTTCATGACGTCCATGACGGATTCCTTCACGCCGCAAAGGGAGATGTCAAGGCCGGCGCTGCGCACGCGGTCGACCAAAAGCGACAGCGCTTCCTCGCCCGAGGCGTCCATGTCGTTGATGCCGTCGGCGGCCAGGATGATGTGCTTGAGCGATTTGCCAGACTGCATCCGCTCGGTGATCTGGTCTTCCAGGAAGCTCGCGTTGGCGAAGAAAAGCGTGCCGTCGAAGCGGACCACGGCCACGTAGGGGCACTCGGCCAGCTTGAAGACCGAGGCGTCGCGGTAGGCGCTGTCCTCGGTCAGCGACAGGGAGGCCACGCGCGGGCGCATGCTCTTGTACAGGAACACCAGAAGCGACAGCACCACGCCGATCATGATGCCCTTGTCCAGGTGGGGGGCGAAGGCCAACGTGGCCACGAAGGTGATGATGGAAATGGCCCCGTCGTACCACTGGGCCTTCCAGGCGTGGATGAAGCCCGTGGCGTTGAGGAGTCCGATGACGGCCATCATGATGACCGCGGCCAGCACGCTTTGCGGCAGGTTGTAGAGCAGCGGGGTGAAAAAGAACAGGGCGATGACCACGGTTGCGCTGGTAAACACCGAGGAAAAGCCCGTGACCGCGCCGGCCTGCAGGTTGACGGCCGAACGGGAGAACGAGCCCGAGGCCGGGTAGCTCTTGCCCACGGCGCCGAGGATGTTGGCCAGGCCCTGGCCGATGAGTTCCTGGTTGGGGTCCAGGCGCTGGCCGGTCTTGGCGGCCATGGCCTTGGCGATGGAGATGGCTTCCATGAAGCCCAAAAGCGAGATGATGGCCGCAAACGGCAAAAGCTTGAGCATGGCCTTCAGGTCGAGGCTGGGGATGGTGAAGGAAGGCAGGCCCGAGGGGACGACGCCCACGACCTGGCCGCCGCCGATGAGCAGCAGCTTGTCGGTTTTCAGCGCCGAGTTGCCCACGCGCATAATCCAGGTGCGGCCGTCGGTTTGGGCCCCGGCCGGTTCCTGGCCCTTTTCGTAGAAGGCAAGGCTCCCGCCCGCGCCCGTCACGCCGGTGAGCAGGTAGCGGCGCAGCTTGGCCCGAGAGGCGGCGGCCTCTTTCTGGGCCTTGACCTTGTCCAGGTCGAGCAGGGCGATGTCGTGGTCCACGGCCAGGATGGCCGAGGGGTCGCCCGAGGCCTTGGCCGCGTCCTCGCGCGGGGTGAGCTCGGCGCGCTTGGCGGCGATGGCCGGCAGGGCCGCAGCGGCCTTGTTGAAGGCCTCGATGTCGGCCACCACCTGGGCGGACTTGATGGTGCTCAAATCCACCGTGGCGTTGTGCTCGAAGCCGACGGCCCAGGAGACGGCCGTGGTGATGACCACGGCCACCAGCACGTTGGGGATGCGCGGGTTGAGCTTTTTAAGCCCGAACATGATGGCGAAGGCGGCCGCGCCCATGATAAAGGTCGGCCAGTGGGTGTGGTGCCAGGCGGCGGCCACCACCCGGCCGATGGTTTCGTAGTAGTGCTCGGCGTCGTCCACGGACACGCCGAACATCTTGGACAGCTGGGACGAGGCGATAATGAGCGCGCCGGCGTTGGTGAAGCCGTTGACCACCGGGTGGGACAGGAAGTTGACGACCAGGCCCAGGCGCAGCACGCCGAGAAGGAACTGGAAGACGCCGACCAGCAGGGCGAGCAGGATGGCGTAGGCGATGTAGCCTTCCGAGCCGGCCGTGGCCAGGGGGGCCAGCGAGGCCGAGGTCATCAGCGAGACCACGGCCACCGGGCCGGTGGCCAACTGGCGGCTGGAGCCGAACAGGGCGGCCACGAGCGGCGGCAAAAACGAGGCATACAGGCCGTAGTACGGCGGCATGCCGGCCAACTGGGCGTAGGCCATGGATTGCGGGATGAGGACCAGGGCCACGGTGAGTCCGGCAATGGCGTCGACGCGCAGCTTGGCCATGTCGTAGCCCGAAAACCAGCCGAGAAAAGGAAAGATTCGTAGCAGCATCGGCATCTCCCGTCACTTTTTTGCCAGCATCCTGCGGCAGGATGCGATCAGCTCGTCGTACAGCGCCCCGGCGTCGTAGAGGTTGCAGGTCTTCAGGCGCAGCAGCCCGTCCACCATGGCGAACAGGATCATGGCCGTCTCCCGGGGCGGAAAATCGGCCATGGAGCCGTCGGCCTGGCCCGTGCGCACCACCCGCTCGAAGATGTCGGTCAGGCAGTTGTAGATGGCGGCCAGATGCGACCGGCATTCGGGGTTGTCCTCGGCCAACTGGTGGGGAAACTGGCGCTGGAGCAGGGTGAACTCGTGCTCCATGACTCCGGTCAGGTGGAAGTAGTGGGCCACGGCCTCCTCCATCATCTCCAGGCCCGAGGCGAAGGCCCGGCCGGTGAAGGCGGCGTCGTACTCCTCCAGGATGCGGGTCTTGGCCTGTTCGAGGATGGCGATGAGCAGGCCTTCCTTGCTCTTGAAATGATAGAAGATCGTCCCTTCGGCCGTCCCGGTGACCTTGCAGATGTCCTGCATGGTGGTCTCCTGGAAGCCCTTGTGGGCGAACAGCACCGTGGCGGCGTAGCGTATGGCTTCTTTGCGTGTCATGTGAAGTCCGGCACAATTCGACTGAGTGCTCAGTCGGTTTTTCTTTAGGCCCGGCCCTGTCCCCTGTCAAGAATCCGGAGCGGATTTTTTCTCCTTGGGCGACGGCGCGGTGGCCGCGGCCGGACGGCGCCGCGCGTTGACGGCGGCCGACTATTTTTCTACCATGGGCGTATGAATGTGCGTCCCATGCGGCGGCCGCCAGTCGTTCACCCGCCAGCCAGGAGGCGGCGATCATGAAGCTCACCACCCGAAGCCGCTACGGCACCCGGATGATCCTGGACATGGCGCTCCATGGCCACAATGGCCCGGTGCGCATCAAGGACGTGGCCGCCCGCCAGGGCGTGTCCATCAAGTACCTGGAAAAACTGGTACGGGAACTCAAGCAGGCCGGGTTCGTGCGCAGCCGGCGCGGGCCGCGCGGCGGCCACGAGCTGGCCAGGCCCCTGGAAGCCATCACCGTGGGCGACATCGTGCGCACGCTCGAGGGCGAGCTCAGCCTGGTCGAATGCGACGCCGACCCGGGCCGGCCTTGCCCGCGCCTGGCCGATTGCCTCACCCGCGAGGTCTGGGTGGAGGCGGCCAGGGCCATGCACCAGGCCCTGGACGGCATCACCCTGGCCGATCTGGTGGCCCGGGCCGAGGCCAAATCCGCCGTGTCGTGAATTGTGCTTGAACGCGGGGCTCCTTTTGCCCTAGTGTGTGTCAGTTGCCGCGAAGACTCTTGCGGCGGGCGGTGGCATGGCACACGGGAACACCAGCACGGCGCAGCGCAAGCGCGTTCTCGTCGCCGAGGATGATCCGGTCTCGGCCGATCCGTTGCGCCGCCTGCTGACCCATTTGGGTTACCAGGCCCTGGGGCCGGCCGCCGATGCCGTGACGGCCATGGACATGGCCGCGAGGCTCTCCCCGGACATCGCCCTGGTGGACATCCTGCTGCCCGACGCCGCTTCGGGCCTTGGGCTGGGGCAGGCGATCGGCGCCCGGGGCATCCCCGTGGTGTTCATGACCGCCCGCCGCGACCAGGACATCCTGTCCGGGGTGGCCGAGGCCCGGCCGTACGGCCTGCTGCTCAAGCCCCTGGACCGGTTCCAGCTGGCCGTGGCCCTGGAGGGGGCGTTGCGGCTGCGGGCCGAGGAACTCCTGGCCCAGCGCTGCCAGGATGTCACCGAAAGCGAGCGGCGGTTCCGGGCCGTGTTCGAGCAGGCCGGGGTCGGGGTCAACCGCCAGACGCCGGAGGGGTTGTTCCTCGAGGTCAACGAGCGCTTCGCCCGCATGGTGGGGCGCACGCCCATGGGGCTGGTGGGCCGCTCGTTCCGTGACATCAGCCATCCCGACGACCTGGCCGCGCGCGGCAACGACCGCGAGGAGCTCCTGGACGGCCGGCGGGATACCGTCGTGCGGGAAAAGCGCTACGTGCGCCCCGACGGCTCCGTGATCTGGTGCCGGGTCACGCTCTCGGCCATCCGCGACGAAACCGGCCGGCCCGAGGGCGTCCTGGCCGTGGCCGCGGACATCACCGACCAGCGGCGGGCCGAGATCGAACTCAACAACCAGCTGTCCTTCCAGCGCAGCCTCATGGACGCGGCGGTCAACCCCATCTACGTCCAGGACCCCGAAGGCCATTACGTGAGCCTCAACCGGGCCTTCGAGACCTTTCTCGGCGTGTCCATCCAAAGCGCTCTGGGCCTGACCGCCCGGGAGATCTTTTCCGAGGAGACCGGGGAATTCCTGGCGGACAAGGACCGCGAGATCCTCGAGGCGGGCGGCGTGCAGCGCTTCGAGGTGGCCCTGGAGGACGCCTCGGGCCGGGAGCGCCACCTGGTCTTCCACCGGGCCCGCTTCGACGACGCCGACGGCCGGCCCCAGGGCATCGTGGGCGTGGCCACGGACGTCACGGACAGCAAGCGGGTGGAAAAGGAACTGCGCGACGAGCAGGAGGTCCTGCGCCGCATCCTTTCGGGCATCCGGGCCGGCATATTCATCATCGATCCGCGCTCCATGGTCATCGAGGACGTCAATCCCGTGGCCGAGGAGCTGTGCGGCCGTACCCGGGAGGCGCTCGTCGGCCACACCTGCCAGGAGATCGGCTGGCGCTACACCGACGGCCGTCGCCTGACCGAGTGTATCCTGGCCGAGCGCAACCTCATCAACGAGGAGATGCGCCTGGAGCGGCCCGACGGGCGCATCCTGCCCATCGTCAAGACCGTGGTTTCGGCCATGCGGCGCGGCCAGCTGCGCCTTTTCGAGATCGTCTTCGACGTCAGCGAACGCAAGGCCCTGGAACGCCAGTTGGCTGTGGCCCAGAAGCTCGAGAGCGTGGGGGAGCTGGCCGCCGGCATCGCCCACGAGATCAATACGCCGACCCAGTACATCGGCGACAACCTCCATTTCCTGGCCACGGCCTTCGACGGGCTGTCCAAGGCCCTGGCCGATGTCGAGGCCGTGGCCCGGCGGCTGGCCGCACTGACCGGCGACCCGGCCGACCTGGCGGCCGTGGACGCGGCCAGAAGCGCCGCGGACGTGGATTTCCTGCTGGAAGAGGCGCCCCGGGCCCTGGAGCAGTCCGTGGAAGGCGTGGCCCGGGTGACGGCCATTGTCTCGGCCATGAAAAAGTTCTCCCACCCCGGCGGCGAGGAGAAAACCTTCGTCGACATCAACGCCGCCGTGGAAAACACCGTCACCGTGGCCAAAAACGAATGGAAATACGTGGCCGACGTGGAGCTCGCCCTGGACCGGAGCCTGCCGCCGGTCCTGTGCCTGCCCGGCGACTTCAACCAGGTCCTGCTCAACATCCTGGTCAACGCCGCCCATGCCGTGGCCGACAAGGTCAAGGGCACGGCCGATAAAGGGCGCATCGTCATCGCCACCACAGCCGACGGCGCGTTCCTCAAGCTGACCGTGGCCGACACCGGCACGGGCATTGCCGAGGAAAACCGGCCCAAGATCTTCGATCCCTTCTTCACCACCAAGGAGGTGGGCAAGGGCACGGGCCAGGGGCTGGCCATCACCCACAACATCGTGGTGGTCAAGCACGGAGGCTCCATCGATTTCGAATCCGAACCCGGGGTGGGCACCACCTTCACCGTGCGCATCCCCTTCGCCGGCGACGGCGGCACGCGCGAGCACACCGGAGAGACGCCGTGAAAACCCGCATCCTGTTCGTCGACGACGAACCCAACGTCCTGTCGGCCCTGCGCCGCATGTTCCACGACATGCGCGGGGCCTGGGACATGGCCTTCGCCACGGACGGCCCCATGGGGCTGGCCATGATCGCCGAGCAGCCCTTCGACGTGGTGGTGGCCGACATGCGCATGCCGGGCATGGACGGGGCCATGTTTTTGCGCGAGGCCCAGCTGGCCAATCCCGGGGCCATCCGCATCGTGCTGTCGGGCCATTCCGACCGGGACATGATCCTGCAAACCGTGCGGCCGGCCCACCAGTTTTTGCCCAAGCCCTGCCAGCCGGCGGCGCTCAAGGCCGTCATCGACCGGGGGCTGGCCCTGCGCGAGGTCTTTTTGGACGAGCGGGTCAAAAACGTGGTGGCCCGGCTCGACCGGCTGCCCACCGTGCCCCGGCTCTATGCGGCCCTGCTCGAGGCCCTGTCCCGGGAGGAGCCGTCCATGCGCGAGGTGGCCGGGCTCATCGCCCAGGACGTGGGCATGTCGGCCGGCATCCTGAAGCTCGTCAACTCGGCCTTCTTCGGCCTGCGCACCCACGTGGCCAGCCCGGCCCACGCCGTGAACCTGCTGGGGCTCGAGATCGTCAAGGCGCTGGTGCTGGGCATCGGCCTGTTCGACCGCTTCGACAAGGAAGCCTTCCGCGACTTCGACCTGGAAAAGCTGTGGGGCCACAGCTTCGGCACGGCCCGGCTGGCCCGGGTGATCGCGGAACTGGAGGAGGGCTCGGCCGGGGAGCGGGAACACTGCTACATCGCCGGGTTGCTGCACGACGTGGGCAAGCTGGTCATGGCCACCAATTTCCCCCAGGCCTACCGCGAGGTCATCGCCGCCTGCCAGGCCGGGCAGGGCACCATCCTCGACATGGAGCAGCAGGTGTTCGGGGCCTCCCACGCCGAGGTCGGGGCCTACCTGCTGGGGCTTTGGGGCGTGGAGGACCCGGTGGTGCAGGCGGTCTACCTCCACCACGAGCCGGGGCGCGACCGCCGGGCCGGGTTTTCGCCGCTTCTGGCCGTGCATGTGGCCAACCGCCTGGAGCACGAACTGGTGGTCATCCACCAGGGGTATGCCATCAATCCCCTGGACGAGCTGTACCTGGCCGCGTCGGGGCTGTCCGGGCGCCTGCCGGCCTGGCGCGAGGCCGGCCTGGCGGCGCTGGCGGGCGGGCCGGCGGCGCGCGACGGGTAAGCCGTCCTCAACCGCCTGGCGTTTCGGGCAAAACTGCGCGAGGTGCCCATGGATCTGACGACGAGGCTTGTAGGGACGTGTTTTTTGGTGGAAGTGGGGGACCGGGAAGTCGACCACACGGTGAGCGAGGAATTCAAGGACGCGGTCTTGCTGCGCTACGAAACGAGCGGCGCCCGGGACCTGCTCATCGACCTCGGCCAGGTGACGTTCCTCGACAGCAAGGCCATCGGCGCCATGGTGACCATGCGCAAGGCGGCCGGCGGCCGGGGCGGGCGGCTGGGGATATGCAGCCTGCATCCCCATGTGGAGAAGATCATCCGGGTGGTGACGCTCGGCACGCTGTTCGAAGCCTACCCGGACCGGGAGACGGCGGTGGAGCGGCTTTGCGGCGCGGGGGCCTGACCGTCGGGCGGCTTTGCCATGCCCGTTCGCCCGGGGCCACGACGAAAGGCCGAGGCCGGGTGGGCGCGCGCGTACCTTGTCCGGCCCGGCAGGTCGGAGCGGGCACGGGGCACCGGGCGGTCACAGGCGGCGCAGGGCGGTCATGGCCAGGTCGTCGTGCAGGCTTCCCAGGCAAAAGGGCAGGGCGGCCTCGATGATCTCGCCGATGAGGTCCTTGGGCGGGCGGTCCGGCCGCAGCAACTCCCGCAGCCGGTCGTCGCCGAAAAATTCCCCCGAAGGCGAACGCAGTTCCGTCAGGCCGTCGGTGTAGTGGAACAGGGTGTCGCCCGGGGAAAACGGCACCACGCAATCCGACCAGTCGAAATCCGGGATGATGCCCAGGGCCGGCCCGGACGAGGCGATTTCGGTGAGGCCCTGGGCCCGCAGCACGAAGGCCGGCACATGGCCGGCCGAAACCGCGGTCAAAACCGGCGAGGCCCGGTCGATGCGGCACAGGACCATTGTCACGAACATGTCCAGGTCGCCGCCGTCGAGCAGATTGCACAACAGCCGGTTGAGCCGGCCCACGATCTCGGCCGGGCCGAGCCTGGCCGCCTGCAGCGACAGCAACAGCCCCTTGCACACGGCCATGAGCATGGCCGCCGAGGCGCCATGCCCGGAGATGTCGGCCATAAGCAGGTACACGCCCGCGCCGTCGTCCCAGGCCTCGTAGAAATCCCCGCCCACCTGCTCCTGGGCCTGGTACACGGCCGCCGATTCGAAGCCGTCGAAGTCGAGGTCCCGGGGCAACAGCTGGCGCTGGACGCAGCCGGCCAGGTAGCGTTCCCGGGAGAAAAGCGCGTTCTGGGCCCGCAACTCCCGGCCGAGGCTCGAGAGCTTCAAGTGCAGCGACAGCCGGGCGGCCAGTTCCTGGTGGTGGTAGGGCTTGGACACGAAATCGTTGGCCCCGGCCGAGAGGGCCTCGGCCCACTTGCGCCGGTCCGTCTCGGCCGAAAGCAGCACGATGGGCACGTCGCGCAGGCCCGGCACGGTCCGGATGCGCCGCGTGGCCTCGATGCCGTCCACGCCCGGCATCATGAGGTCGAGCAGGATCAGTTCGGGCCTGGTGGCGGCGGCCAGTTCCACGGCGCCGTCGCCGTCCTCGGCCTCCACGATCTCGAAGCCGAACAGCCCCGTGACCTGCCGTTTGAGCATCTCCCGGAAGATGGGGTTGTCGTCGGCGATGAGGACGCGGGACATGGGACCGCCTTGTGCCGTGGCGCGCCTTAGCGCGGCAGGAGGATGTAGCCCTTGGCCGTGCCCTTCATGAGGCCCGCCTGGTGGGCGGCTTTCTCGCCCGGGCCGAGGTAGAGGTCGAAATGGTTGCCGCGCATGCAGCCCGTGTCCTGGGCCATGACGAAGCCGGTGAAGCGCTCCGGGGCCGGCCCCGGGAAACCGGGCAGGTCGCCGTCCACGACCAGGAGCGCACCGTAGGGCACGAAGCCCGGGTCCACGGCGACGCTGGCATGGGGCGTGACCGGCACGCCCATGGCCCCGATGGGCGGGATCTGGGATTCCTTGAAGAAGATGTAGCTGGGGTTGGCGGTCAGGTATTCCCGGATCTGGGCCGGGTTTTCCTCGAGGTAGCGGCGAATGCGCTGCATGCTCATTTCTTCCTCGGGAAAACAGCCCCGGTTGACCATGACCCGGCCCACGCCCACGTAGCGGTGGCCGTTGTTGCCGCCGAAAAGGACGTATTCGGTCGAGCCGTCCTCCACGAAGCGCAGCTTGCCCGAGCCTTGGACGTGCAGGAAAAAGACGGCGATGGGGTCCTTGGCGTAGCCGATCTCCAGGCCCTTGCCGCGCAGCGCCCCGCCGTAGTCGATGGCTTCGCGGCTGTGTTTTTTGGCGCCGGCCCCGGGGTTGCGGTAGATGGGCCAGGTGTAGGGGCTGCGGGCGGTGCGCGAGACCTCGATGATGGGCTCGTAGTAGCCGGTGAGAAGCGTGTCGGTCTCGAGGGGCACCCACTTGAAATACTTCGACAGGACCGAGGGGTCGCGGTCGAGTTCGGGCAGGATGCGCCGGAAGGTGATGAGCGCCTGGTGGAGCTGGCCCCAGGTGAGGGTGGCGCCGGGTTTGTCGATGGCCAGGGCCGAGGCGGGCTTGCGGGCGGCGTAGGCGATGGAGCGGTCCACGGCCGGGGCCAGGGAGGCGAAGCTCGGGATCTGCTGGCTGCCGCGGCTGATGCGGGTGTTCCAGGGTGTGGTCGGCGCGGGCGTGGGCGCCGGCGGCGGGGTCACGGGCAGGCGCACCTGGTGGGAGCCGTTGGGCCCGGGATTGGCCCCGGGCGCACTGGCCGGGTTTTCGGCCACGCCGGCGCAGGCGCCGGTCAAAAGGAGCACCGCCAGGCCAAGCCCGGCCGCCAGGGGACGCAGCAGCGCCGACGCGGGGTTTTTCATGGCCGGACTCTAACGCGGGGCCGGGCCAATGGCAACGCGGGCGGCCGCGAAACCGCTCGCTCAAGGCTCAGTAGCACAGGATTTTGTCGGCCAGCCGCATCCGCTCGTAGAGGAACTGCATACTGGAAAGGCTCACCGGCGCTTCGGCTTCCACACCGTGGAGGCCCAGGCATTTCCCTCAGGCGGCCAGCTTGCCTTCGCTCAAGCCGAAAAGCTTGGCTTCGGCCGCGATGGGGAACCGGTCGGTGTTGCCGGCCGCGAGGTCCACGGCCGGGCCGTTGAGGAAGATCGTGACTTCCTCGCCCTTGTCGAGCAGGAAGTTGCCCAGCCGCACGGCGTTCCACTTGATTTCCGGGTCGGCGCTGGAAAGGACGATGAGTATTTGCATTGCCTATGCCTCCAGCAATTTTCAATAGAAAAATTCAATACAATAGGCAAGGGCAAACCGGTCGGACAGGCGGCTCGCAACATCGCGAGCCTGGCCGCCGGTCAAGCGGTTATTGGACAAGAGGGGTAACGGGCCGGTTGCCGGGAAGGAAAGGCCTGGCAGGCGGAGCCGGCCACAGCGAACCCGGCTGGAGCCGGACTGCCGTTTCCAAAGAAGGCCGACCGGCCGGGGCGGTTGCTACGGCAGCGGATGGGTCCGGGCGTACACCAGCAGGTCCTCGTAGATTTGCTGGCAGGTGGCCACGGGTACGTCCGGGGCGCGCATGATGGTGGGGCCGTCCTGGACGAAAAGCGACGCCCAGGGCTTGGCCGCGAGTTCTTCCCAGGCGCCGTGGCGGCCGTAGCTGATCACGCCCTGGACGGTTTGCAGGCGCAGCTCGAAGGAATCGTAGCCCATGGGGCCGACCAGGGTCTGGGGGCGGCTGTCGTGGAACGGGCCGGCCTGGGCCGAAAAATAGAACCAGCCGCCGATCTGGATGTCCCCGAACCAGCGGTCCCCGTCCTCCAGGCGATCCGTCTCCATCAGCAGCGTCCTGAAATCTTCGGCCATGCCCGACCTCCTTGGAAATGCGTTCCGGCTTGTAGCCCGATGGGAGGGGCTCGGTCAACGCCCGAGGCCGTTTTCCAGGGCCAGCAGGAACTTGAACACCGCCGACACGTAGCGCCCGGAAACCACGTCCGGCAGGGGAAAACGCGGCAACACCTGGCTGCTGAGGCTGCCGGCCAGGGCCAGGAACACCTGGCGCGACAATTCGGCCAGGCCCGGTTCGAGGCTTTGCTCCCACAAGGCCGCCTCGGCCCCGGGCTCCATGCCGGCGGTCACGCAGGCGATGGGCCGGTTGGCGAAGACCAGGCAGGCCCCCTCCCGGGACAGGGGGCACAGCCGCGCCCAGGACGAAAGGCAATGGCCGCTGCCCTCCCCGTAGCGCCGGGACAGGTCCGCCATCTCCCGGGAAGCAGCGGCCGCCTCGTCGATGACGGCCAGGCGGGTTTGGCTGGACAGGCCGATGTTGATGCGGTTGCCCAGGTGCACGGCCTCGATCAGCGACAGCGACAGGGGCCGGCGGCAGCAGCGGGCGTGGTCGCGGCCGCAGCGGGGCAGCCCCTTGGCCGCCAGGCGGGCCACGGCCACCAGGCCGGCGTAGTCGGCCAGGAAGGGGCTCAAATCGACCAGGTGGCCGCATTCCAGGCGCGGTTCGCGGATGGTGAGCTTGCCCGCCTGTTTGCCGTAACGCCGTATGGTCCACCACTGGTCGAAGTTGGTCGGCTTGGACCGCAGGGGTTTGAGCACCCGGGCGGCCAGCTTGTGGCCCAGGCCCCGGCGCAGCAGATAGGCGTTTAAGACCGTGCCTGTGCGGCCGATGCCGTGGCGGCAGTGGATGAGCACCTTCTTGCCGAGGTAGACGGCCTCGTCGAGCCAGGCCAGGGCCCGCTCCAGGGCGGCCAGGTCCGGGGCCTCCTCGTCCTGCACCGGCAGGTAGTGGACCTCGAAGCCGTAGGCCGTCTCGATGTCGTGGAGGTCGCAAAATTCCGCGCACAGGTTGAGGATGGCCGAGACCCCCTGTTCCTTGAGCGAACGCAGCTGGTCATAGGACATGGGCGCGCCGCCCACGGCCAGATGGTCCGTGACCCAGGTCAGGGGATAGGCCTGGTCGGTCGCCTCGGGCATGGCCGCCTACCGGTCCGTACGGGTGATGAAGGAGGCGACCCAGGCCTCGGCCTCGGCCTCGTCGGCCAGCCGGATGTCCAGCAGGCGCGTGGCCGCGAGCAGGCAGCCGAGCATGGCCAGGCGCTTCTGCACGACGTGCTCGGCAATGCGGGCCAGGCTCGCATCGAGCAGGTCGCCCGAAACCCGCACCGCAAAGCCGAAATGGGCCAGCACCCGGCGCACGCACGACAGGCGCAGGCCCCGGCGGGCATGGTCGGCCCCGCCGCCCTTGAAGCGGAAATGGACGAAGTTCTGGTTCTCCTTGGGGCCGCACAGGGCGTCCACCACGGTGAAATGGTAGCCGAAGCGCAGCATGACGTGGGCGTAGACGTCGGAGATGACGGCATAGCTGGCCAGGTGGCGGTCCTCGCCCAGGAAAAGCCCGGCGCTGGTGCGGTCCAGGGCCACGTCGTCGACCATGGGCGGCCCCTCGGGCCAGGGCGCGTCGTCGGCGGCCAGCCCCGACCACAAGGCCCACATGGGCGCGCTCTTGATCTGGTCCGGCCGCACTTCCTTGTCCGCCGCCGCCGAGTCGAACACGCCGCCGCCGAGGTCGAGGAGATACATGCTCAGGGGCAGGGGGCTTTTGAGCCTGCGGGCCGAGGCCATGCCCCTGGCGTCGTCGCCGACCAGGGAAAACATCTCGGTCACGGCCTTTTCGTGGGCGAAGCGCACCACGTCGTGCAGGGAGCGGACCTTGGCCGGTGTGAAATCGGGCGAGGCCGGATCGGTCAGGGTCAGCCCGGCCAGCAGCGGCACCAGCCGGGACAGGCGCCGGGCCACCGGGGAACCGGCGTCGGCCCGGGCCAGGCGCGAGCGGGCCAACAGGGCCTCGACGCGGCCCGGGTAGACGGCTCCGGCGTCGGCGTCCACGGTCACCCGCGCCCCCTCGGCCAGGGCCTCGAAGGCGGCCTCGGCGCCGGTGACCACCGGCAGGCCGAACTCCCGGGCAACGGAGGCGAAATGCCCGGCCCGGCTGCCCGAAACCGCCACCACGGCGGCCAGGCGGTCCACGGCCCGGGCCAGGCTCGTGGGCAGGGTGGGCGTGACCAGCACCGTGCCCGGGGGGATGGCGTCCACGTCGAGGACGGTGGCCGCGAAAAGCACCGTGCCCGTGGCCGTGCCGCCCGAGGCCCGCTGGCCGCCGGAAAGCAGCGGCGTCACGGCCGGCCGGGGAGGGGGCGACACCGTGCCCGGCGCGTCCGGCTCGGCCGCTTCCACGGCCATGGGCCGCGATTGCACCACGAAAAGCTCCCGGCCCGGGGTGAACACCCATTCCACGTCCTGGGGCGCGCCGAAGGCCGTCTCCAGGGACAGGCCGATGCCGGCCAGTTTGCGGGCGGCCGCGTCGGGCAGCACCGGGCCGTCGAGGCTGACCCGGTCGAGCAGGAAATGCGGCGGGGCGTGGGACAGGGCCAAACGTTCGGGGCAGGCCACGCCTTCCACCAGGCCGGCCCCCAGGCCGGGCACGGCGTAGACGGCCATGGGCGCTTCGCTGTCACCGCTGTCGCGGGTGTAGAGCACCCCCGAGGCCGCCGCCGGCAGCATGGGCAGGTAGAGCACGGCCATGGGCGTCTCCTCGTCGGCGAAGCCCGTGAGTGCCCGGTAGGTGATAGCCTTGGCCGCGTACTTGCCGGCCACGACCCGCAGATAAGCCGCGGCGGCGTCGGCGGCCGGGACATGCAGCACGCTTTCGTATTGGCCGGCGAAGGAAGCCCGGCCGTCCTCGGCCACGGCCGAGGACCGGGCCGCCAAAAGCAGCGGCTCGCCGCCGGGGACCAGGGCCAGCTCGGCGGCGGCCCGGGCCAGGGGGCCGGCCACCTCGTCGGGCAGGCTGGCGGCCGCGATCAGCGCCCGGATGGCGGCGGCCGCCTCGGCCACCTCGCCCGGCCGGGACAGGTCCACCCGGCGCAACTGGCGGTTGATCTTGGGGCGCAGTTCGCTTGCTTCCAGGAAATAGCGGAAGGCGCCGGTGGTGACCACGAAGCCCGGCGGCACGGGGGCCTTGGCCGCCTGGGCCGCCCGGGCCAGGTTGGCCGCCTTGCCGCCGGCCGTGGCGGCGTCGCCGGCCACGTCGCCCAGGGCACGGACAAAGGGGCCGGTCATGTCCCCGGCCGGCACGTCCAGGGCCATCTGGACGTAGAAATCCACCTTCTTGGCGTATTCGGCCAGGTCGAGGTGCCGGCTCGGGGACAGCCGGGCCAGCCTGGTGACCATCTCGGATACCGACTGGCGCAGCCGCCGGGTCAGATGGGCCACCCTGGCCCAGTCCACCACGGCCGCGCCGTAGTGGGCGTCCTCGATGGCGGCGATCAGTTCCAGGCTCAGGTCGTCGAAGCGCAAAAGCTCCCGGAAGGCGTTGTACTTCTCGCGCAGCAGCACGCCCGGGGCGAAGACCTGGTAGGTCCAGCGGCGAAACAGTTCCTTGGAAAACACGTCCCCTCCGGCCCCGTCAGCTGTGCGGCGCGGCCAGGGCCTCTTCCACCTTGCGCTCCAGCTCTTCCTTGTCGATGGGCTTGACGCAGTACTCGCAGGCGCCCAGGCGCACGGATTCGCGGGCCGTTTCCAGGGTGGGGTAGCCCGTGAGCATGATGACCCGGGTGCCCGGGGAGCGCTTGCGGATCTCCTCCAGCACCTCCACACCGCTCAATTTCTTGAGCTTCATGTCGAGGATGGCCAGGTCGGGCTTTTTTTTGGCCACGTGGGCCAGGGCTTCCTCTTCCTCGGTGAACACGCCGACGCGGTGGCCCTTGCGTTCGAGGATGCGCTTGATGACCACGCCGGCGTCGATGACGTCGTCGAGCACAATGATCTCGGCCATGGGCGTTATCCCTCCACGGGCTCGGCGGCACGGGGCACGCCGAGGGTTTCTTCGTGTTCGAGCGGCAGGTCCACGATGAAGACGGCGCCGGGCCCGGGGTTGGCCCCCAGACTCAGGTCGTCGAAAAATCCAGTTGGCACGGGGCTTTGTACGGTGATGGCCCCGCCGTGGTCCTTGATGATGCCAAAGGAGACGGAAAGCCCGAGTCCCGTGCCCTGGCCCACGGGTTTGGTGGTGAAAAAGGGGTCGAAGATGCGGCTTTGGCTGTCGGGGCCGATGCCGGGGCCGGTGTCGGCGAACCAGGCCGTGACCTTTTGCTGCCCGGCGAAAAGCCGCGAGCGCACGAGCACGGAGCCGCCGACCGGGGCCAGGGCGTCGCGGGCGTTGGAGAGCAGGTTGATCCAGACCTGCTTGAGCTTTTCGGGGTCGCCGTAAATGATGGGCATGCGCTCGTCGAGGTCCGTGGCGATGGCGGTCCGTTCCAGGGAAAAGGCGTGTCGCACCAGGCTTACGGCCTCCATCAGGGAGTTGTTGAAGCACATTTCGATCTTGGCGCTTTCGGCCTGGCGGGAAAACCCGAGCAGGTCGGCCACGATCTTGCGGCAGACCTTGGCCTGTTTCTCGATGGTTTGCAAATCGGCGCGGATCTGGCTTTCGGCCGGGACGTCCTCCTGGAGCAGCTGGGCGTAGCCGAGGATGACGCCAAGGGGCGTGTTGATCTCGTGGGCCACGCCGCCGGCCAGTTTGCCGAGGGACTCCATCTTCTGGGACTGGATGAGCTGTTCCTGGAACTGCTTGAGCTGGGTCACGTCGCGGGCGGTGCGCAGGATGCCGATGGCCCGGCCCTTGGCGTCGACGATGGGCACGCGCACCACGTGCAGCCAGACGCTGGCCCCGGCCCGGCGGGCGGCCACCTCCCGGTCGCTGGGGCGCGAGGTCGCAAGGACGAGGCTATTTTCGTCGTGCATGGCCATCCCCTCGTCGTCGGGGAAGACGTCGCGGTCGGTGGCGCCGACGATGTCGCGGGGATCGGCCCCGATCCAGGCGGCGAAGGCCCGGTTGACGGCCAGGTAGGTGAGGCGCTCGTCGAGCAGGCAGACCAGGTCGGGGGTGGCGTCGAGGATGGTGCGCAGTTGGCGTTCCTGGCGCGAAAGCTCCTGCTTGGCCCGGCGCAGTTCGTCGAGGTGGGTTTTGAGCGACACGGCCATGACGTCGAAGGTCTCGGCCAGGTCCTGGATCTCGTCGCCTTTTTGGGTCTCGAAGACCGGGCAGCCCTGGCAGCATTCCGGGCCCTCGCAGCGCTGGCCCGGGGAGGCGGTCAGCCAGCAGCGCCGGTCGCGGTCGCCGTAGGCCGGGCACAGGCGCTTGTCGCAGGACAGGACCGTGGAGCAGGCGGCCTCGGCCCTGGGGCCGGTGCGCTGGTCCAGGTTGCCCTTGACCACCTCCTCGGCGTGGGCGCGCAGGCGGTTTAAGCGCTCGGTGACGCGCCGGGCGAACAGCGTGGAAAAGGCCAGGGCGGCCACCATGGCCGCGCCGGAATAAAAGACGATCATCAGGGCCAGGCTGTCGGCGGCGGCCTCGGCCTTGGTGCGCGAGAGCCCAATGCGGGACGTGCCGAAGGGCGTGCCCACGATGACCACCGGCGCGGCGAAATCGTCCACGAATTCCCGGCCGGTATCGAGGAGCTGGATATGGGGCGCGCCGTCCTTGGGCGCGTTGACCGTGCGCAGCTCCACGGGAAAGCCGCCCTTGAAGGAGTGCACGAGCACGTTGCCGTCGCGGTCGAGGATAAAGGCATAGACGATGTCGTCGACCTTTTTGAGCTCGTCCACCATGTTTTTAAGGCGCAGCAAATCCATGGACAGCATGGCGTCGGACACCCGCATGGCCAGGTTCTCGGACAGGACCAGGCCGCGCTTGCGGGTTTCGGCCTGCAGCGTCCCGGCGGCGGCCCGCCAGGTCAGGTAGGCCAGGGGGATGCTGATGCAGGCGACGATGAGCACGATGCCGCAGTTGATCTTGGTGCGAAAGCTCAGGCGCGACAGGCGCGGCCAGGCGGTCATTGCTCGGCCTCCGTGGCGCTGCGCACGGGGGAATCCTCGCGGTTCGGGCGTTGGCGCGGCCGGGCGGTCATTCCTCGGCCTCCGTGGCGGTGTCGAGGTCGAGCTTTTCGGCCAGGGCCCGCACCGGGGCGTAATCGGTGTCCGTGGCCGGGATGATGCCGCGCATGCCGGCGGTCTGGAGGATGACGGCGTCGTCGGGGCGCTGCATGGACAGGGCGAACATGGCCTGGGCGACCTTGTGGGTGATTTCCGGCGAAAGCCCGGCCCGGGCGGCGTAGACCCAGCCGGGATAGGCCTTGCTTTCGGCCAGGATGCGGATCTGGCCCAGGTCGATTTTGCCGGCCAGGATGTCCAGGGCCCCGTCGCGCACGGACCCCAGGTCGCAGGTGCCGGCGAACACGGCCAGCACGACCTTTTCCTGCTTGCCGCCCGGCCCCGGGGCGAAGGTGATCTCGGCGAAGTCGCGGCGGCGGATGCCGTGGTCCAAAAATTCGCCCAGGGCGTAGATGTAGCCGCCGGCCGAGGACGGGTCCACGGCCATCCAGCGCTTGCCCCGGCAGTCGTCCAGGCTGCGCAGCTGGGTGTTGTCGCGGCGGCAGATGATCTGGCTGCGGAAATCCGGCTTGCCCGAGGGCTCGATGATGCGGGCAAAGGCCCGGGCGCCGGAACGGGCCATGCGGATATAGGCGAAGGGGTTGGAAAAGGAGAGGTCGATTTCGCCGCGCTCCACCATGCGCACGTGTTCCTCGAAGGTGTCGGGGAAGATCTGGCGCAGGGGCAGCCCCGTGGCCCGGGCGAGGTAGTCGAGCAGCAGCCGGTGGCGCTCGTAGGAGACGGTGTGGGCGTACTGGGGCAGGTAGGCGTAGGTGACGGCCCTGGGCGGCAGGCGCAGCGTCGGCTCCTCGCGGCGCGAAAGGTCCACGCGCACGGCCTCCTCGTCGCCGCCGCAGCCGGCCAGCAGCACGGGAAGGGCGAAAAACGCCAGCAAGACATCGCGTCGCCGCATGGGACAGGCCTCCTTAAGGAGGCAGGATACGCCAGTTCGGGCCGGCTGGAAAGGGACCCGCGCCGCGGGCCGTCGGCCGTGCGGCGCGGGTGGGCCGGCGCGGTTATTGCCCCAGCAGCAGCAGATCGACCGGGGCGACGGCCTCGGCCGGGGCCGGGGTGTCGCTCGATCCGGTCAGGGCCGGGTTGTTCTTGAACATGGGCCAGATGGAGTCCGTGTGGCCGGCGGCGAAGGCGAATACGCCGGTCCAGTCCGTGGCCAGGTAGAGCCGGCCGTTGGCGATGGCCGGCTGGCTCCAGGACATGGCCATGCTGTGCGGCGTCTGCCAGGCCACGGTCCCGGTGGCCCCGTCCAGGCACAGCATGGTCGGGGCGTCGAGGAAGAGCTGGAGGTAGACCTTGCCGTCCACGGCCGCGGGCAGGGCCGTGCCCAGGCCGGTGTTGCGCACGGCGTAGGTCCACAAGGGGTTGCCCGATGCCAGGTCGAAGGCCCGCAAGACGCCGCCCCGGGAGTTGGCGAACACCCGGCCGCCGTCGATGGCCGGGGGCGATCCGTCGGTCATGTCGCCGCCGAAGTCCTGGGTCCAGGCGAGGCTCGGCGCGGCGGAACCGTCGCCCAGGGACCAGGCGGCCAGGACGTTGGTGCTTTCCCACTGCTTGGCGGCGAAGGCCACCAGCGTGCGGTCGGCCAGGGAGCCGGCATTGAAATAGTCGTAGCCGTCGGGCGGGGGCACGGACCAGCGCTGGTTGCCGGTCAGGGGATCGAGGGCGGTCAGGGCCTCGGCCAGGACGTAGAGGTTGGTGCCGTCGGTGAGGACGCTCGCCATGGAGGCGCCCAGGGGCTTGGTCCAGACATCCTCCAGGCTGGCAATCGAGGCGGCGTGGAGGGTGAAGGCGGATTCGCCGCCTTCGATGAAGAACAGGAGTTGGCCCGAGGCGGCCGGGGCCTGGCCGTAGACCGAACCGGCCAGGCTGCGGTCGGCCAGGATGGCCCCGGTTGCGGGCGCGATCTTGTACACATGGGACCCGGCGATCATATACACAAGATTATTGAAGAGAATGGGGGAGGTGATGTCGCCGGGGGGTGTGGCATTGTACCAGACCTGTTCGCCCGTGTCGCCGCGCAGGGCGGTCAGGCCGCCGTCCTGGCCCTGTATGATGACGTAATTGTTAAAGACAAGCGGTGTGGACCAGGTTGCGCCGTCGCCTCCTATGCTGCCGGACCAGAGAAAGTCGCCCGTGGCGGCGGCCGTGGTGGATGGGAGGAGGCTAAACAACAACGCAAGAACGCTCACTATGCAGTTATTGGTCATTTTGGCACTCCTGTATGGAAAGTTAACAAGGTGAATGGTTTCCAGAGCCTCCTTTTCCGGTGCGTTCACCGGGCACGCGTTATGAAGTGACAGCGCTACAATAACCGAATCCCACCGCGTAGCAAGCACGATGGGGCGGACACTGGGCAGACGCCGGCTTGGCTTGCCGCGACAGGGGCATGGGCGGGGGCGGGAGCGAAGGACGGGGCGCTTCGGCTCACGGCCACCGTGCCTTTGCCGGGGCGTCCGGGCGGGGGCGGGAGCGAAGAACGGGGCGCCCGGGCGGTCATTCGCGAGGGGCGGCGGGTTTGGCGAGGTCGGTCCAGGCGCGCAGTTTGGCCCGCCGGGCGGCCGTGTCGCGGCGCACGCGCTCCACCCGGCCGAATCCGGGAAGTTTTTGCCACAGCGGCCAGGCGGCCAGGCGCAACAGGATGTAACAGCCCAGGAACACGGCGTTGTAGCGCAGCCCGTGGCCGGGGAGAAACGGCACGTCCAGGCCCTCGAACCGGCCCGACAGCCAGGCCAGGGCAAAGGGCACCGGCCACACGGACACGGAAAAAAGCGCCGCCCCGGCGAAGAACGACTTGCCGAAAGCCTCGTTGGCCTCCTTGTTGGCGGCCTTGTAGGCGGCCTTGTCCCCGGCCTCGATGGCGGCCACGGACAGGTTGTGCATCCGGGCCATCTCCGCCTCTTCCCGGGCGTAGTGACGGCGATTGAACAGCCAGACCAGGTCGTAGGTGACGCGGCCGAGCAGGAGGCTGGCCAGGGCCAGGAGGAACGTGCCCAGGTAGAAGCCGGCCACGGCGTTGCCGGGCAGGCGGAAGGGGGCAATCAGCACGGCGTCGAGCAGTTCGTTCACGGGAAACCTCGTGGGCGTTGGGCCGGGGCGAGCCTAGCCGAGTCGGCCCGGAAAGCGAAGCCCGCACGCGGCCATAAAAAAGGCCCCGGGCCACATGCCCCGGGGCCGACGCTTGGGAGGGCGTCTG
This sequence comes from Solidesulfovibrio sp. DCME, assembly GCF_049995385.1. Lineage (NCBI taxonomy): Bacteria > Pseudomonadati > Thermodesulfobacteriota > Desulfovibrionia > Desulfovibrionales > Desulfovibrionaceae > Solidesulfovibrio > Solidesulfovibrio sp. DCME. The sequence goes on along the minus strand of NZ_CP188261.1, from coordinate 4,897,137 downwards.
TTAACCGAACATTTTGATGTCGAAGAAGCCGCGCAGCACGTAGTCCACGCCGACGTACAGGGCCAGGATGATGAACAGGCGCTTGAGCCAGATGTCGGGGATGTACTTGGAGGTGCGCGGGCCGATGATGGAGCCGACCACCACGCCGACCAGCTCGATGCCGATCATGTGCCAGTGCAGGGGCACGCCGCCGGACATGAAGGTGGTGATGGAGGTGATCATGCTGACCAGAACGGCCAGGGCCGAGGTGCCGGCGGCCAGGTACATGGGCAGCTGGGCCACGCTGGTGAGGAAGGGCACCAGCAGGAAGCCGCCGCCGACGCCCAAAAACGCGGCCAGGGCCGAGATGACGATGCCGCCGAGAAACGGGATCAGCGGGTTGAAGCCGAATTCCACGCCGTAGAAGGTGAAGGTGACGCGGGTGAGGCTAAAGGACGTGACCTTGACGCCCAGGGCCTTGGTGTCGATCTGCTCACCGCTTTTCTGGCGCTTGACGGTGTCTTCGAAGGCCTTGGCCGCGGCCTTGGCCTTCTTCTTGCTGGCCTGGCCGGCCGGAGTGGTTTCCCAGAAGAGGTAGCAGCCCAAAAGCAGCACGAACAGGCCGAAATAGCCCTGGTAGGAGGAAAACGACACTTTGCCGGCGGTGAGCGTCACGGACAGCCAACTGCCGGCGATGGAGCCCAGGCCCAGGGCGGCGGCCAGGGGCAGGACCAGGCGGCCCATCTTCCAGTAGTTGAACGAGGAAATCAACGCCGACAAGCCGACCAGCCACTGGTTGGAGGTGCGGATGGAGTCGGTGACCAGCTTGTTGAGTTCCGGGGCGGTCTGCTTGAAGCTCTTGGCGTAGGCGCCGTAGCCGTAGACCGAAATGTGGCCCACGCCGGCCATGACGCCGCCGAAGGCGCCGACGGTGGAGAAGATCCAGCCCACCCAGACGGCCCAGCCGAAGGCCAGGCCCAGGCTGACTTCCGGGGCGCCGGGGATGCCGAGGAAGCCCTTGGGCGCGGCCGGGTCGATCTGGCCAGGGCCGGTGCCCACCGGGGCCTTGGCAATGGCGTCGGAGAGCTTGTCGGCCAGGGCCGGTTCGATCCACAGGGCCAGTACGGCCAGGACGGCCAGCCCCACAGGCAGGGTCAGTTTCCAGTTTTTCACAAGGGCCTCCTTTTTTGGCGGCGAAATCGTTGATCGCGCTCGAGGATGTGCGCGATGCGCCAGCAACCGGCACACATCCCCAACCAGAGGCGGCGCGACACCATGTCGACCGCCGCAACACGGAGCTCGTACCCGCTGCCGGCCGTGTGGCGCCGGGGGATTGTCGCCCTGGCGACTGTTTCTCCCGGGCAGCCGGCCGGCCGTGGCCGTTGAGCCGCCGTGCGCCTCCCGCCCGTGACGGTGTGGCGACAGCTTTACGCCAGCATAGACCAGCACAATCGCGATTTGTCAAGGAAGTCTTGCAGTTGTTCTGTTTTTCGCAATTTTTTCCTGCTCCGCCCCGGCAAGGCGGGAAAAAACGGCTGGACTTTGTGATTTGTTTCACAAACTCAGGCCACAAAAAAGGGCCTCGCCGCATTCGGCGAAGCCCAGTCCCCGGCGCATGGGCCGGTCGGGATTTGTTTGGCACAACCGGCGCGGATTGACAAGGGAAAAAGGAAGGCAGGGACTCAGCGGACGGAACATCCAAAATCAGGGCACTGGTGGCGCATCAGGTGGGCACGTTCGGACCGCGGCCAGGATCGAGAGCGGCGACGGGGGCAGCCGTGGCGTTCAGGAAAGGAACTTGACGATAGCGGCGACGATGGCGATGGCCGAGGCGGCAATGGCGCCCAGGCGCAACGTCAGGCGATACTCGAGGCGCAGTTCCAGTTCCCGCAGGCCCCGCTCCAGGTCGGTCTTGGTGGCGAGGTCCTGTTTTGCCTCGGCTTCCTGTGTCTCGAGAATCTTGATCAGGACCCCGGCGGCTTCTTCGCCCAAGGCCTTTTCGAGTTTTTTGGTATCGTCGAAAAGAAGGGTCATAGGGAAACCATGCCCATGCCGGGCGGGGCAGTCAAGAGGGGCGCGCCGGAAGGAAGGTGCCAGCGGCCGCAGTTGGCCGCCCTGTCCGCGCGGCTTTCTCTTTGACCCCCAACCGGGGCCGCGCTATACCACGCCCGCCTCGGACCCGGTTCGCGGCCAGTCCCCTGTGGAGCCCCTGCCGATGCTCTCCCTGTTTCGTGCCAAGACGCAAAAGGATTTCAGCGACAAGTTGCTCGGGAAAACCCGCAAGTACCGCCTCAGCCGCCACGGCGCGGCCGTGGCCGTGACCGGGAAGCTCCTGGCCCACTACAGGCGGCAAGCCGCCCCCGACGGCCTCATGCCGCCCGCCGCCGGCCGGGTGGAGCGGCTGGGCCTTCTGCTGTCCGCCGCCGGCCGGTTCGTGATTTACTACGCCGTGGCCTACCCCGAGACCGAGGACATCGCCGGCCGCCAGGAATACGTCCACGTCTGCCCGAGCCTGGACGCGGTACGCGAGTTCCTGGCCGCCATGCACTATCCGGACAAGGGGGAGTTCGCCGAGGCGGCGCTGGTCCAGGCGGCCAAGACCCTGGCCGGCGACGTGCGCACGGCACCCCAGGCCACGGAAACGCGCTGCCAGATGCCGGCCGCGGAACCGGATACGGCAAGGGGCGGCGATGCCGACGCGGACGCGGCCGCCGCCAGGCCGCAAGGCGTACCGGACGCACAGGGGGGGGCGCTTCGGGAGCCGTCCGGGGCCCTGCCGCATTTCCCTTCCAAGTCGGATACCTGAAAGAGTGCCCCGTTGCGCGCTTGGTAGCGCTTGAGACAGGCAGGCCCCGGGTTGCGCCCCAGCGAACCCGGGCACCTTCCCTATTGCCTGGCGCCAGGAGGCGATAACGCCACGCGCGCGCCACAAGGCCCATGTCCACTCTTTCTGGGTGAAAAATCCCCGATGCACCGTTGTGGTAGAATCATGATCGAGGGTGGCCACGTGTCCCACGGAGACGGTGTGCGCCGTCGCATGGGGGGGACGAGCCGGCGTCGCTGCGGGAAAGCCGCTTGACTTGTGTGTGCGCCGTGATCACGGTGTCACGCGGATGTACGACGTGCGGCCCCTGCTCACCACGGCTCCGTTTGCCGCGCGCTTGGGTTTGGCGGCATCCAAGTGGATACGGCGCGATGGTGAAGATGGCCAGGTTTGCTTTTCGAGTGGATGGGTGGCGCGGGATTACGCCAAAGCATATTGGTCGATAGGCCTTTCCCCGAGAGAGTACTATTGCAATGGTGAATTTATGGCAAGGAGTATTTGAATGTCTCGTATTGGCTTGGCGCGAGTCGTGGTGGTATTATATCGTGTTCTGATGGTGTTGTTGACGGGAGTGTCGCGAAATTTCCTTGTTGCATCTGGTCGCATGATGGTTGTCATTATAATTTTTGTGGTGATCCTTCAAAAGGATGCCTTCGCTGACCCGAAATATTATATCATTGACCTCGGTGCGTTGCCAGAGCAGCAGGATAGTCATAATAACAACCTTGTCTATAGCGTTGGGATAAAAATAAACAACAATTCTGAAGTGATCGGGGTGTGCGCGGCGGGGAGTCAAACGCTGGGGTATGGCGCTGTCTTTCGCAATGGGCAGATTGCGTTGTTGGGTGGAAGCAGTGACGTGGTGCATGAAATGCCCAAGGCGTGGTATTCTGGGAATAACGAGAATGGTCTTGTCGCCATCAACGATCATGGTACTGTGACCGGAACATTCGCAGAAAACAATGAGTATGGCTACAGACGGGCTTTTCTTCTGAACGACACGGGATACACCTTCTTCAGTCCCTGGATTCTGCCTCTCAATTACGCGCAACGCGTCTATTCGTCGACATACGTGATGGATATGAATAACTCGGACAGTGTCGTTGGTTATACGGAAATCTGTGGAAATGAAACGGCCTATCGATATGCAGGTGGGGAGATGCGATTCATCGGCTTCCCCTTCGACATTGACCAGTATGGGCACTGCCCGAAAACATTGAACTCCAAGGCCTATGGAATAAACGACAAGAATCTCATCGTGGGCTGGGCTAACTTTGGCACGTCGACCCTCGCCAAACTCCATGCCTGTACGTTTGAAAACGACATGCCGAACGACATCGGCTGCCCAGAGGAATATGGTGATTTATGCTTTGCAAGCGCGGTGAATGACAAAGGGCAAATTTTGATAGCCCCGTTCACGCTAAAAGAGAAGAATGTTTATATTTACGAAAATAATACCTTTTCGCAAATAGCGATGTGCGGTGATAAGGAGCTTGCGAACGTATCGGCAATGAACAACAAGGGCGATATCGTCGGTCGTTGTGGAAACATATCGGTTCTTTATATCGACAACAAAAAATATAAATTTATCGATACGGTTGTCAATCAAGACATTTTGTACTTCCCGGGCTGGAATGATTTTAGCGTGCTTTCCATCAACGACAAGAGAGAACTGACCGGCTATATGCTTTTCAAGACCGGCCCCAGTTCCGCGGTGACGCACGCATTCAAGGCTGTTCCCGTCAATCCTTCAACCACAGCGGCCCAAACACTCTTATTGTCACAGTAGGTTGTTGCCGGATACGGCTCGCCAGGGCGGCCGGGGGATTCACTCCCCCCGGCCCTCGGCGGTTTCTTCCCTCTCCCCTTCCCGTATCACGACTGGCGCAGCAGCAGGCGCTTGCCGTAGACCTCGCGTTCGTCCACGTTGTTTTTGCCCGGCCGCACGAAACGCAGGGCATGGGCCGTGCAGCCGGTGACGCAGGCCGGGTCCAGGCCGGCGTCGATGCGGTCGCGGCAGTAGTCGCACTTGACCACCTTGCCCGTGGCCTCGTTCCACTGGGGGATGCGCCAGGGACAGGCCTGGATGCAGGCCTTGCAGCCCACGCACAGCGACTCCCGGACATAGACCACCCCGTCCTCCTCGCGCCGGGTCATGGCCCCGGTGGGGCAGGCCGGCACGCACCAGGGCCGCTCGCAGTGGAAGCAGGACATGTAGAGGTTTAAAAGCCGGGGCCGGGCCTTGACCATGTCCGGGCCGACGGTCACGAGCTTGCCCGGCTTGGCCGAGGGCGGCACGGCATTGACGACCTGGCAGTGCACCTCGCAGGCGTGGCAGGAAATGCAGCGCTTCTTGTCCATCTGGATCATGTACTTGCTCATGCGGGCTCCTTGGGGGTGTCGGCGGCCGCCTGGGCGCGCAGGCGGGCCAGCAGGTCCAGGCGGAAATCCGCCCGCGAGGCGCCGACATAGTAAACGTGCCGCGAAAACCGCAGCGAATCCACCGGGCAGGCCCGGGCGCACTGGCCGCACAGGCTGCACAGGGAATAGTCCAGGACAAAGGCGCCGGGCGTCTTGCAGCCCTTTTGCGGGGCCGGGGCCATGGCCTCGGCCCGGGGGATGAGCTCGCCCACGAACTCCTCGGCCTCGCGGCCGACCGGCCCCGGGCCGCCGGCGCCCACCGGGCAGGCTACCGTGAGGCACGACGACGGGCAGGCCCGCACGCAGGCCCCGCAGGCGATGCAGCGCGCCGTGGCCGGGTCGTCGTCTTTGCCCACAAGCTCCACATGCCCCCGGTAGGTGTCGAGGTTGTCCACCTCGCCCATGGGGTAGAGCACCGTGACGACCGGCTTGGTCTGCGCCCTGCCGGTGATGCCGAGGCCGATCAGCAGGCTTTTGAGGCCCGTGGCCGCCTCGGCCAGGAGACTGGTTACGGTCACGTTTTCCCTCCCGCGGCGTCAGGCCCCTTTCGCCAGGCCGCCGTTTTCCCAGTCTAAACGGTTTTTCCCGCCCCTTGTCAACGTTTGGGTCGCAAGTTCCCGCCTTCACAAAAATCGTCCGGCATAAGCGTGTTTACGCAGTTTGCACGTTCCCGGTTTCACAACACTTTTCCCTTGCCCTCGGTCACGAATTCTTGCTAATGCGTGTAAGGATCGAAAGGGTCCCCGAAATGCAACTTCGTCCCGATGGGAGCGAGTCATGACACGCAAACAGGTCTACAGCGTCTGCGGCATGTGCACGGTGCGCTGCCCCATGATGGCCACCGTTGACGGCAACCGCATCGTGCATCTGCAAGGCAATCCGCACGCCTCGGGCATCAAGGGCGCCCTGTGCGCCCGGGGCGCGGCCGGCGCGGCCCTCGTTGCCGACGACGAACGGCCCCAATTCCCCATGATCCGGGCCGGCGAGCGCGGCGAGGGCAAGTGGCGCAAGGTGTCCTGGGACGAGGCTTTGGCCCATGTCGCCGGCGAACTGTCGCGCATCAAGGAAAGCCACGGCGCCCGGTCCATCCTGCTCTCCGACCGGGGCGGGCCGTTTCGGGACATGCACCGGGCCTTCCTGCGGGCCCTGGGCAGCCCCAACTACTGCAACCACGATTCCGCCTGCGCCCGCAACGTCCAGCACGCCGCCCTGTCCCTGTTCGGCTTCGGCCGCAAGGACGTGGCCTACGACTACAAGAGCAGCAAGCACGTGGTGCTCCAGACGCGCAACATCTTCGAGGCCATCAACGTCAAGGAAGTCAACGACCTCCTCGACGCCAAGGACGCCGGCTGCAAGATCACCTGCATCGACGTGCGGGCCACGGTCACGGCGGCCAAGGCCGACACCTTCCTCATGGTGCGCCCGGGCACGGACTACGTCCTCAACCTGGCCGTCATCCACGAGCTGCTCGCCCGCGACCTCTACGACAAGGACTTCGCCGCGGCCTGGATCAAGGACCTGGAGGCGCTCAAAAATTTCGTCGCGCCCTACACGGCCGCCTACGCCGCGGCCGAGACCGGCCTGCCGGCCGCGCGCATAACCGCCCTGGCCGAGCAGCTCGCCGCCGCCGCCCCGGCCGTCATCTGGCACCCCGGCTGGATGACCGCCCGCTACGGCGATTCGTTCCATGTCTGCCGCTCGGCCTACATCATCAACGCCCTGCTCGGGGCCATCGGGGCCAAGGGCGGCCTGCCGCTGGTCAACGGCCCCGGCCACGTCGGCAAAAAGGGCCTGAAAAACCTCATCGACCGCTTCCCCAAGCCCGAGGACAAGCGCGTGGACGGCGTGGGCTGGATGGAGGGCCGCACCCATTTCGACACCGGCCCCGGCCTGGTCAACCTGGCCTACGAGGCCATCGAGACCGGGGAGCCCTATCCCATCCGGGCCTACATCGCCCATCGCCACGACCCGCTCATGGCCTTCCCGGACACGGCCGACCTCAAGCGGCGCTGGAAAAACCTGGAACTGCTCGTGTCCGTCACCTTCTCCTGGTCGGACACGGCCTGGTTTAGCGACGTGGTCCTGCCCATGTCGCCGTATCTGGAGCGCGAGTCGCTTATTGCCACCAAAAAGGGCGTGTCGCCGTCGTTGTTCGTGCGCCGCCGGGCCGTGGAGCCCCGCTTCGACACCCGGGCCGACTGGGAGATCTACCGCGACCTGGCCCGGGTCATGGGGATTGCCGAGCTCGATTTCGCCGCCATCGAGGACATCTGGGCCTACCAGCTGTCGGACACCGGCCTGACCATGGCCGATTTCGAAGCCAAGGGCTTCGTCGGGCTCGGCGGTCCGCTCTACCGGCCGGTGGACGAAAAGACCTTCAAGACGGCCTCGGGCAAGATCGAACTGGTCAATCCCAAGCTCGAGGCCGACGGCCTGGCTTCGCTTGCCCCCTACGTGTCGCCGGGGGCGCCGCCGGAAGGCCGTTTCCGCATCACCTTCGGCCGGGTGGGGCTGCACACCCAGGGGCACACCGTCAACAACCCGTTGCTCTTCGCCCAGATGCCGGAAAACGAGCTGTGGATTCACGCCGCCTGCGCGCAACAGCTCGGCATCGCCGACGGCGCCCTGGTGGAAGTGGCCAACGGGGCGTCCGCCGGCCGGCTCAAAGCCAAGGTCACCGAGGGCATCCACCCCGAGACCGTGTTCATGGTCCACGGCTTCGGCCACACCCTGCCCGTGGAGAGCCGGGCCAGGGGCCGGGGCGTGGCCGACAACGAACTCATGCCCGGCGGTATCGCCACCTGGGACAAGGGCGGCGGCGGGGTCTGCATGCAGGAGCACTTTGTCAGCGTGCGGCCGGTTTGAGGTGCCTGGGCCCTGGCGAAACGTCCGTCGCGGTGATGGCGGCGGACGTTTCGCCGCCGCCGCCGGTCAGGGTGGCGGCGCGGCAGCGTCACGAAAATTCCAAAACGCCGTTGACCCGGGGCCATCTTGTTGTTATCAACATAACCCACATGGAACATACGCCGCCCTCCGCCGACGACCTGCGTCCCTTTCCCTTGCGCCAGTCCCTGGGCTTTCTGCTCGTGCGCACGGCGCTCAAGCTGCGCCTTCTGGGCAATGTCATTTTGCAGGAGGCCGGCGAGGACATCACCGTGGACCAGTGGGGCATCCTGAACCTGCTGTGGGAGGCCGACGGCCAGACGCCGGTAGAACTGGCCCGGCGCGCCGACAAGGACAAGCCCAACGTCACGCGGCTGCTCAAAATCCTCGAAGACAAGCAGCTCGTCGCGCGCCGGCCCGACCCCAAGGACCGCCGCAGCCACCATATCGTCCTGACCGAGGCCGGCGCCGCCCTCAAGGACCGCCTCCTCGGCCTCGGCATCACCTGCTACGAACGCGCCTGCCAGGGCCTGTCCAAGCAGGAGATCGAGACGCTCAAAAGCCTGCTCAACCGCCTCTACGCCAACGTTTCGTAACAGCGAAGGACGCCGTCCCCGCCAGGGGACGCCTTGCGGGGATGATTATGTCTAATTTAACAGATGTTAGGGTCAACGACAGCTCCATCGGACCCTATACCTTCGAGGAGTTTCTCGACGTGGCCGCGGCCTTCCACGGCAATCCGGCGCCGGGGCTGATCATCGGCGGGTTCATGGTGGACGCGGCCCGGGCGTTTCTGCCCGAGGGGACACTCTTCGACGCCGTGGTGGAAACGAAGAAGTGCCTGCCCGACGCGGTGCAGATCCTCACCCCTCCCAGCTACGGCAACGGCTGGATGCGCGTGATCAACCTCGGCCGCTATGCCCTGACGCTCTACGACAAGCACAGCGGCGAAGGCTACCGGGCCTGGCTCGATCCCGAGCACATGCGGGCCTGGCCCGAGATCCACGCCTGGTACCTCAAGACCAAGCCCAAAAGGGAACAGGACCGGGTACGCCTTTTCGCCGAGATCAAATCCGGTGCCCGGACCCTGTGCCGGGTGGCCAAGGTGCGGGTGCGCCCGGATTTCATGGCCAAGCCCCACATGGGGGCCATCGGCGTGTGCCCGGTGTGCGGCGAGGGCTATCCCAAGGCCGACGGCGCCATCTGCCGGGGCTGCGCCGGCGAGGCCCCCTACCGCCGCGACGGCGACGCCCCCAGGCTTCGGGCCATGCCCGTGGGCGAGGCCGCCGGCCGGCGGGTGCTCCACGACATGACCCGCATCGTGCCGGGCACCTCCAAGACCGTGGAATTTTCCGCCGGCGCGGACATCACCGCCGGCGATGTCTGCCGCCTCCAGACCATGGGCAAGAACCGGGTCTACGTGGAGGACCTGTCCGAGCCGGTCGGCGATTTCGTGCACGAAAACGAGTCCGCCCTGGCCTTCGCCGAGGCCATGTGCGGCCCGGGGCTCGTGACTTCCGGCCCGCCGCGCGAGGGCAAGGTCGAACTCGCCGCCGCCATGGACGGCTTTTTCACCGTGGACAAGGAGCGCCTGACCGCCTTCAACCTGATCGAGGGCGTCATGTGCGCCAGCCGCCAGAGCCATCTGGTGGTGGAGGCGGGCAAGCCCGTGGCCGGCTGCCGGGCCATTCCGCTCTATCTGCCCCGGCACGTCTTCGAGGCGGCCAGGCACGTGCTGGCCGACGGCCCCCTTTTCGTGGTGCGGCCCATGCGCAAGCCCCGCACGGGCGTGCTGGTCACGGGCACGGAAGTCTATTCGGGGCTGATCGAGGACAAGTTCGAGCCGGTGGTGCGCGGCAAGGTCGAGGCCCTGGGCGGCGCGGTGGTTGCCGCGGTCACGGTGCCCGACGACCGGGCCGCCGTGGCCGAGGGCGTGGCCGGGCTGCTGGCCGCCGGGGCCGACCTCATCGTCACCACGGCAGGGCTGTCCGTCGACCCCGACGACGTCACCCGCCTGGGGCTCGACGACGCCGGCCTGACCGACGCCGTCCACGGCCTGCCGGTCCTGCCCGGGGCCATGGCCATTGTCGGGCGCATCGGCGGGGTGGACGTCATCGGCGTGCCGGCCTGCGCGCTGTTTCACCGCACCACGAGCTTCGACCTGCTGCTACCCCGGGTGCTGGCCGGGGTGGCCATCACCCGGCGGGAACTGGCCGGCCTGGCCGAAGGGTCCATGTGCCTGTCCTGCCGGTCCTGCACCTATCCCAAATGCCCCTTCGGCAAATAGCCGCCCCTTGACCGGCCGGGTTCGCCGTCCTATGGGAGGATGGCCGACCCGGCCGGAGGTGTGATGCGCGCGCGAGCCGTTGCCGCCCTTACGGGCGCAGCCTTGCTTCTGTTCCCGCTTTGGGCGGGCGCCTACAGCCTGTGGGGCTACGAGGACGACTATGGCCTCGTGCACTTGAGCGAATGGCGGCAAAGCGACGCCTACGTCCTGCTCTACGAAGGCCCCAAGGACCCGAAAATGGGCTTTGCGGCCATCAGAAAGCGTATCCACGACCTGGGCGCCGTCTCCAAGGACCGCAAGGACGGCTGGATTCTCGAAGCCACCCGGTCCTATGTCCGCATGGGCACGGCCCCCCTCGGCCCCGGCGGCTATCCCGAGGTCATCGAATCCGGGCCGCTGCTCGACCTCGTGCGCGACAAGAGCCGGGCCTGCGGCCTGGACCCGGAACTGCTCTATGCCGTCATCGAGCAGGAATCGCGCTTCCAGGCCGGCGCTGTCTCGCCCAAGGGCGCGGCCGGGCTCATGCAGCTGATGCCCGCCACCCAAGCCACCTTCGGCGTGGCCGATCCCTTCGACCCGGAACGCAACGTGGCCACCGGGGCCAGGTTCCTGCAAAACCTGCTGGCCCGCTTCGGCGACCTGTCCCTGGCCCTGGCCGCCTACAACGCCGGGCCCGAGACCGTGGCCCGCTGCGGCCGCATTCCCGACATCCCCGAAACGCGCAACTACGTCTCGCGCATCATGAACCGCTACGCCATGCTCAAGGAAAGCCACCCGGGCCTTGCGCCCAAAAAGAACCTGGCCGCCGCCAAGCCGTCAAAGGGCAAGGGGAAAAAGGATTAGCCGCCCCGGCGGCGCCACAGCCGTATCTGCACCCAGACCCCGATGGTCAGCGTCAGCAAAAGCAGCACCGGCACGATGAGCAGGCCGAAGGCGTTGCCCTCCATGGGCACGAAGCACAGCGGCAAGGTCAGCGGCAGGCACAGCGCCGCCGGCCGGTGGGCCAGGCAGAAGCGGGCCCAGGCGTCCTGCCCGGTGTCGTGGCGCAGCCAGCGGCGCAAGAGCCGCCACAGCCGGAAGCGTGCGTAGGCCAGCAGGGCCAGGATGGCCCACAGGATCGGAAAGATCGGCAGGGTGACGTTGGTCCCCTGGGGAATGGCGCCGAAGGGCAGGCCGGCATCGAGCATGTAGCCCACGAGGAAGGCCGGCGGATAGCCGATGGCCGTGGCCGCCAGCCACAGCAGCCGGCCGGCCCGCGAGGGCGGGGTGAAGGTGGGGGCGCTGTCCATGGGGGCTCCCGTTTGTGGGTCAGGGTTTGGCTTCGAAAATGTCCCAAAGCCGCTTGCGGCGTCAATGGCCATCGGTTCAACAGCACGCCCGGTGCGGAGGTTCCATGCGCGTTGTGTTGCTTGTTGCCCTGTTTTTTTTCGCGTCCGTTCCCGCCGCCTGGGCTCAGTCCCAGGCCGATCTCAACGCCTCGGCCTGCCAGGCGGCGAAAAAGGCCGATGCCGAACTCAACGCCGTCTACAACGCGATTATACAGAAAAACGCCGGGGAGAAAGCCTTCCTGGACAAGTTCAAGGCGGCGCAGCGGGCCTGGCTGGCCTTTCGCGACGCCGAGCTGGCCGCCCGGTTCAAGGTCGACCCCTCCGAGATGTACGCGTCGTCCTTCAACCTGTGCTGGTGCACCGCCCTGGCCGAACTGACCGAAAAACGCACGGCCCAGCTCAAACCCTGGCGCGACGGCGTCGTGGAAGGCGACATCTGCGCCGGCAGCTACCCGGTGCATTGAGGCGCGGACAGCGCGGGCAGGAGCATGGCCGGCAGGGGGGAAGCCTCCGGCGGCCGCAGGGCCGGCGCCCGCTGGACTCCCTTGCGAAAAGCATTGTGGTGATGCGATGGGCGGCAGTGCGGCCGCTGGGCAACCGGATGGCCGCGACGGTACCGGCGGCCGGCCAGGGGACCAGCCGGGGGCATCCCCGCCGGCGCGGCCAGGAAAGAGGAACCGTGGTGGCCGGCCGGTCGGTGAAGTGCCGGACGCGGCCGGCCGGGCGACGGCTTCCCCGGCCGGCCGATAAGGCCTGGGCTACTGGGCCTTGGCCGCGGCCCGGCGGTGGCGCAGGTATTCGATGATTCCGGGCAGGATCGAGATGAAGATGATGACCACGACCACCAGGCTGAAATTGCGCTTGATAAACGGCATGTTGCCGAAAAAGTAGCCGGCGTAGACGAAAAGCCCCACCCAGATCACGGCGCCGGTGATGCTGTAGGCCAGGAAATGGGCGTAGGTCATGCGGGCGATGCCGGCCACGAACGGTGAAAAGGTGCGCACGATGGGCACGAACCGGGCGATGATGACCGTCTTGCCGCCGTGGCGCTCGTAGAAGGCGTGGGCTCGCAGCAAATATTCCTTTTTGAAAAACCGGGTCTTTTCGCGTTCGAAGACGGCCGGCCCGACCCGGCGGCCGATCCAGTAGTTGAGGTTGTCGCCGATAAACGCCGCGGCCACGAGCAGGAAGAAGATGGCGTTGGGGTCGAGCACGCCGCCGCCGCACAGCGCCCCGGTGGCGAAAAGCAGCGAATCGCCGGGCAGAAACGGCGTGACCACCAGGCCCGTCTCGCAAAAAACGATCATGAACAAAATAAAATAGGTCCAGGCCCCGTAATCGGCGGCGATGGCATTCAAGTATTTGTCGACATGCAGCACGACGTCCACGAGATGCATGAGAAACTCCATGCGGGCTCCTTTTGGCGGGTTCCAGCGGCCACTGCATAGGCGGCGGCCGGGCGTTTGGCAAGGGGAATCGGCGCGGATGGGACGTGGGGCGGCGGGTGCCTGACGCGGGGAAACGGCGTGGCGGGGCGGCGCGGCGGCCGGTTGCCCGGCAAAGGGAAATGGCGCGGATGCAAGCGGAGCTGTCGGGTGTCCGGCAAAGGGAAACGGCGCGCACGGAAGCCGGGCGGCCGGGGCTTTTCAAGGGCGCCTCGGCACGGTAGGTTCGGGCCATGCCGCCTTGCGATGCCGTTGCCGCTGCCGCCGATCCCGCCGCCTCGTCCGGCCGTTCCTTCCGCCTGGTCTGCCCCCCCGGCGAGCGCCGGGCCGTGGAGGCCCTTTTGTCCCAAACCGGCCACGCCTGGGTCCCGGAGCCCTTTTCCCCCTGGTGCCGGCGGTTGACGGCCGAACCCGTGCCCCTGGGCACGTCCCTGGCCGCCCGTTTCGGCTATCTCCACATCCAGGACCGCTCGTCCATGCTGCCGCCGCTGCTCCTTGCCCCGCCGGCCGGGGCGCGGGTGCTCGACATGTGCGCCGCGCCGGGCGGCAAGACCGGGTTTCTGGCCCAACTCGTCGGGCCGACGGGTTTCGTGCTGGGCAACGAGCCCTCGCCGGACCGCCTGGCCACCCTGCGCCAGACGCTTCTGCGGGAAAATCTGGCCAACACCGCCACCTGCGCCCAGGTCGACCTGGAACCGTTTTTTCCCGAAGGGTTTTTCAGCCACATCCTGCTCGACCCGCCGTGCAGCGGCTGGGGCACACTGGACAAGAACCCGCAGGCCGCCAAGATCTGGGTCGGCGGCAAGGTGGCGCCCCTGGTCGCCCTGCAGCGCAAGCTCCTGGCCACGGCGGCCAGGCTGCTCGCCCCGGGCGGCCGGGTGCTCTATTCCACCTGCACCACCAACGTGGCCGAAAACGAGGACCAGACGCGCTTCGCCCTGGACAACCTGCCGCTTGTCGCCGTGCCCCTGGCCCCGCCGGCCGGTTTCGTCTTCGAGGCCCCGGCCCGGGGCGACGTTTCGGGCGTGCTGCGGGTGGACAGCAAGGCCTCGGCCGCCCAGGGCTTCTACCTGGCGCTTTTCGAAAAGACCGGGGGACAGGCGGGGGCGCCCGAGGATGGCGAACTGCCCGGGGCACCGGTGCCGGAAGCGGCGCTTGTGGCCGCCGGCTGCGACCCGGCCGGGCTGCCGCCCGGGATGGTCCGGGACTTCGGCGGCAAGGCCTATTTCCTGCACGCCGGCGCGGCCGGGCTGCCCCCGGGGCTGCGCTACCAGGGGCATGCCCTGGGCACGTACAAGGCCGGGGTGTTCCGGCCCCATGCCCGGGCCAGGCTGCTCCTTGGCCCCTGGCGCGAGGGGGCGGGCTTGAACGAGGCGGCGCTTTGCCGTATCGAGGCGCTCCTGGCCGGCCAGAGCCTGGCGGGCACCGGCCTGCCGGCCCGGCCGGGGCTGTATTTCCAGGGCCTGCCCCTGGGGTTCGCCACCCGCAAGGGGGCGCGTATCCTGTGGTCGGACCGGTAATTTCACTTCTTGGAGGACGCATGCACGGCAGCGATCGCAAACTGGCCAGGCTTTTCCACCCCCGCACGGGCAGGACGGTCATCGCGCCCCTGGATCACGGGGTCATGGAGGGAATGCTCAGCGGCCTGGAGGAATTGCCCCGGCTGCTGGAAATGGTGGCCTCCTTCCCCATCCAGGGCGTGGTGCTCAACAAGGGGGCGCTTCGCGTCCATCTGGCCGAGGTGCCGCTGTATGCGGCGGCCGTGGCCCAGCTTTCCGGGGGCACGCGCCACTGCCTGCCGCCCTATGCCAAAAGCCTCATGTGCGGCGCGGCCGAGGCCTTGCGCCTCGGCGCGGACATGGTGGCGGTGATGGTCAACATCGCCAACGAACTCGAGGACCGCATGCTGGCCGATCTGGGGGCCATCGTGGACGAGGCCCATGGCCTGGGCGTGCCGGTGCTGGCCATCATCGCGCCCAAGGGCGAGCGGGTGGTCAACGAGAACGACCCGACCCTGATCAACCACTGCATCCGGCTCGGGGCCGAGCTTGGGGCCGACATGACGGGCGTGCCCTATTCCGGGGATGCGCGCAGTTTTTCCCGGGCCGTGGCCGCCTCCACGGCGCCGGTGGTGGTGACGGGCGGGCCGTCGCGGGCGGATTTCCGCAGCTTCGCCGGCATGGTGGCCGACGCCCTGGCCGCCGGGGCGGCCGGCACCTGCATCGGCCGCAACGTGCTGGCCCATCCCAACCCGCGCGAGGCCATGCGCCGCATCGTGGAAATGGTCCACGGCCGCGAGGAGCTGGAAGCGGCCGAGGCGGCCCTGGCCGAAGCCAAGGCGGCCGCGGCTGAAAGCGACGAGGCCGAGCCCGACGGGGCAGGGGACGGCGCCGGGGAATAGCCAGGCGCCGAGGTGCGATGCTCGAAACGGCCGGGAACCCCCGGCCGTTTTTTTATGGTGGCGGCTAGGCCGTGGCCTTGATGACCACCAGCGTCACGTCGTCTTCCAGGTGGGCGCCGGCCTTGAATTCCCGCAGGTCGGCCACCAGGGCGTTGACGATGGCCGAGGCCGGCTTGGCCGCCTCGCGCCGGATGATCGCCTCCATGCGCTCCTTGCCGTACATGCCGTCACCCGCGCCGCCGTCGCGGGCCTCGTGGATGCCGTCGGTGTAGAGCACCAGCACCTGGCCCGGGGTAAACCAGCCCCGGCGCTGCTCGGCGTACTCCCAGTCGGCCATGGCCCCAAGCGGGATGCCCGGCCCCATGAGCTGTTCGAAGCTGTCCCCGGCCGGATCGTAGAGCAGCCCCGGGTCATGGCCGGCCCGGCACCACAGGATCTCCTTGGCCGCCAGGTCCAGGCGCAGGAAAAAAAGCGTGATGAACCGGCCCGTCATGTGCGTGTCCTGGCACAGCAGGTCGTTGACCTCGGTGAGAAGCGCCGCCGGCCCGGGCCGGTCCAGGGCCCGGCCGCGCAACAGCGCCCGGCCCGTGGCCATAAATAGCGCCGCCGACACGCCGTGCCCCGTCACGTCGCCCACCACCACGTCGGCATGGGCGGCATCGTCCTGGGAAAATTCCAGGAAGTCGAAATAGTCGCCGCCGGTTTCGTCGCAGTACAGGCTCAGCGCCGCCACATCGAGCCCGTCCACGCTGGGCGGCCGCCCCGGCAGCAGGTTCTGCTGCACCTCCATGGCCAGGGCCATGTCGTTTTTGAGCTTCACCCGCTCGAGCAACTGCGGGGCCATGTCGTTGAACGACCGGGCCAGTTCGCCGATCTCGTCCTGGCCGCACGGCGTGACCCGGGTGGAAAAATCCCCCGAGGCCAGCTTGCGCGCCGCCGCCGCCAGCTCCATCACCGGCCGGGTGACGCTGCGCGAGGCGGGAAGGGAAATGGCGGCCACGACCACCACCGCCGCGGCCACGAACCAGCCGATATGGCCGAGCATGCGGGAGACGGCCGCAAGGACCCGGTTCTCGGCTTTGCGGGCATCGGCCACCACGACGTCTCGGGGCGCGGCCAGGACCACGGCCAGCCCCTTGGAGCCGATAGGCGCGAAGGCCAGCAAGGTGTCCTGGCCCCGGTAGGACAGGCGCCGCACCCCGGTCCGGCCGGCCGCCAGTTCGTCGCGCACTTCCCCCAGGGCCGCCGTGTCCGGGGATTCCAGGCGCTCGAGCGCAACCGGCGCGGTCCAGTCCAGGTTGTGCTGGGCGTAGTCCCGGCAGGCCACCACGGCCAGTTCCGGTTGCCCGTTCGTCGCGTTGTGCCGGGGGGAGACGATCATGGCCCGCATGTCGTCGGTCCAGGCCCCGGACAGGTCGCTTTGGGGAAAAATCGCGCCCATGGGGATATCGCAGCCGGCCACGCCCAGCAGCCGGCCGCCGGCGTCGCGAAGCCCCAGGGCCATGGTCGCCATGACCTGGCGGGTGATGGCGTCGGTCATGATGTCCCAGGTGATGCCCGTGGAGGCGGCGGCGTGCTGGTACCAGGGCCGCTGCCGGGGATCGTAGTCCGGGGGATAGCCGCCGTGGCCGGGGTAGGCGCAGTGCAGCCCCGAGGCCAGGCCCACGTAGCCGAACAGGATGAGGTTTTTGTGGCGGGCGAAAAGCGTCTTGTAAAAGGGCAGGATGCCGGACAGGGCCTGCATCTGCGGCAGGGCCGCCTGGCGGTCCAGGCCCGGGGCCAGGTGGAAGGCCAGGCCGTCGTAGGTGGCCCGGATGTCCGTGCCGGGCAGGTCGGTGAGGAGTTCCGGCATAAAGGCGGGGTTGTCGTATTCCCCGGCCAGGATGATCGGCCCGGACGGCAGGGCGCCGGACGGGGCCGAAAGGAGCTGCACGGCCTCGCGGGCCGTCAGCGACAGGGACGTTTCCAGCAGGTCCAGGGTGTCGGCGCAGGATTCGCTGATCATGTCCACGGTCTGGGCCAGTTCCTTGGAGGCGTTGCGCTCCAGGGCCAGGGCCGCGGCCTGGGCCAGTTCCCGGCCGAGGAGCCCTGTTTGGCGCCAGGCGTACAGCCCCAGGGCGACCAGGGGGATGATGACCATCGCAAGCAGCAGAACGAGGAATTTCGATCGGATACGCATGGTGTCTGGCCTCTGGGACGGGCGGGGGCGCCGTGGCTGGTGTCGTGACTGCATAGTCCCTGGCCGCGCAGTGGGCAAGTGGCGGCTCCCCGGCCGGCGCGCGCCCTCGCGGCGGCGGGCCGGCCGGGGCCGGGGGGGCTCAGGTCAGGGCACGGCGCCGGCCGGCGGCGGGCAGCCGCTTGGCCCCGCCGTCGCCGGCCTGCATCTCGTCGATGAGTTCGCGCAGCATGCGCGTCTGTTCCGTGAGCCCGGACAAGGCCTGGGACGAGTGGCGCAGGGCTTCGGCCGTTTCCGAGGAGATGCGGCTGATGTCCATGATGTTGCGGTTGATCTCCTCGGTGGTCGCCGACTGCTCCTCGGCGGCCGTGGCGATGGCCCGGACCTGGTCGGTGGTGGCGTCGACGAGGGAGACGATGGCGGCCAGGGCCTCGCCGGAGGAAGAGGCCAGGGAGGTGGCCTCGTCGATGCCCGCGGCGGCCTGGCCGACGTTTTCGATGTTGCGGCGGGCGCCTTGCTGGATGCCGGTGACGGCCTCGCCGACCTCCTTGGTGGCGGTCATGGTCTTTTCGGCCAGTTTGCGGACCTCGTCGGCCACGACGGCGAAGCCGCGCCCGGCCTCGCCGGCCCGGGCGGCCTCGATGGCGGCATTGAGCGCCAGCAGGTTGGTCTGGTCGGCGATGTCGGAGATAACCCCCAGCACCGCGCCGATGCCCTCGGCCCGACGGCCGAGTTCGGCCATGTCGTCGCGCAGGGCCAAGGCCTTTTTCTGGACGTTCTCGATGCCGGCCACGACCCGCGCCACCACGGCCGAGCCCTCGTTGGCCTTGTGCCGGGCCGAATCGGCCGTGTCGGCGGCCTGGGAGGCGTTTTGGGCCACTTCCAGGACCGTGGCGTTCATCTGCTCCATGGCCGCGGCCGTCTCGGTTACGCGGTGGGCCTGTTCTTCCGACCCCTGGCTCGACTGGCCGATCTGGCCGGCGATATCCTCGGAGGCGGCGGTGACGGCGACGACGATGTCCTCCAGGCGGGTGGCGGCCAGGAGCATGCCTTCCTGTTTGGCCCGTTCGGCCTGTTCGCGGGCGGCTTGCGCCTCGGCCATGGCTTCGGTGGCCTTTTGCGTTTCCTTCTCGGCCTGGCGGCCTTTTTCCTCGGCTTCCCCGATCTTGGTGCGCAGGTTGGCCACCATGGTGGCCAGGGCCTGCTGGAGGACGCCGATCTCGTCCTTGCGGCCGGCGTCCAGGCGCGTGTCGAGGTCGCCGCCGGCGATGCGGCTGGCCGCGGCCACCAGGGTGTCGATGGGGCGCAGGACGTTGACGGACAGGATCGCCATGATGCCGACAATGAGCACGACCAGTTGGCCGAAAGACAGGGACAGCAACGTCAGGCCGAGGCTTCTGGCGTCGGCGAAGGCCACGTCCTTGTTGACGGCCATGCCGATGATCCAGCCGGTGCTTTTGGATTTTTCGAAAAGGATCAGCCGGTCCGCGCCCCGGGAGACGACGTCGAGGGAGCCCCGGTCCTGCCCGGCGATCTTGGCCCCGTAGTCGGTGTCCTTAATCACGTTGAACTTGCCGATGAGCGAGGCGTCGGGATGGGCCAGGGCCAGGCCGTCCGGGGCGCAGATGAAGCCGAAGCCGGCCGGGGTGTCCAGGGGGGCGACGAACTGCTTGGAAAACCCGCCGATCTTGATGCCCATGGACAGGATGCCGAGGACCTTGGCGCCGTCCTTGACCGGGGTGGCGATGGCGAAGACCGCTTCGCCCCTGTCCTTGCTGATGATCGGGTTGGACACGAACGTCTGGCCTTGCATGGCCTTTTGGAAATACTCGCGCTCGGCGAGGTTCGCCCCGACAAGGGCCTGGCTGGTGCTGGCCAGGACGATTCCCTTGGGATCGATCAGCATGATGGCGTCGAAGGTCGGATGGCGTTCGATGCAGGCGCGCAGCAGCTCCATCACGCGGGCCATGACGTCGGAGTCGGCCGTGCCCTGTTGCAGGGGGGCTTTCATGGAGTGGGTCAGGGCCAGGGTGAGCAGTTCGTTTTTCGCGCCGTCGACCCAGAGGTCGACCATGGAGAGCAAGGCCTCCAGGTTGGTTTTGGCCTTGTCCACGGCGACGGTGGACAAGGCGGCCGTGCTGCGGGTGTAGCCGATCCACGACGTAACGGACATGCCGGCGAGGATGAGGACGAGGGTCGGCAGGATGAATTTCGCTTTGAGCTTCATGGCAGGTTCCGGTGTTGCGCTGTTGGGGGGGCCGTACTTCTTCCTTGGCCGCAAAAGGCAAGTCCCGTCGTGTTGTGACGCACCGCTAAACCGCAGACCAGCCCGGGCTCACCTTCTTGGGAATACCGGAGTGCATAAGCGTTTGCCGTACAGGATACAAAAGGCGCAGCCCCCGTTGGTGCGCGAAATACTATACGCCAGGGTACACTGACGGGTTGCCGGTCGGGTGTCAAGGGAGGCTTGGGACAGCCTGGGGCGGGGCCGGTGCGACGGTGAAGCCGCTGTCGCTATTCCTGTTTCAGATGGCGCAGCGTCGTCGAGTAGGCCGTGAAGACATGCTGGCGGCTGAGCATGCCGAGCACCGTGTCGGGGCGCTGTGCGTCCACCACCGGCAACTGGCTCAAGTCCGTCTCGATAAAAAGCATGAGCGCGTCGTAGAGCGACATGTCCGGATGCACCGTCACAGCCGGGCGCATGAGTTCCTTGACCAGCACCAGTTCGTGGAGGCACTCCTCGAAGACCACGCCGCGCACGTCCTGGAGGGCCAGGATGCCGGTGAGCTTGCCGGCATCGTTTTTGACCGGGAACACCAGTTCGCTGGTGGCCGAAATGATGTGGGCCAGGGCCTTGAGCGTCACGCGCTCCTCGAGGATGGTGGCCCGGCCGGGCGTAAAGACGCTGGAGACGGGCACGGCTTCGAGGATGTTGTTGGTGGCGTCGGCGACGTGGGCCGGGGAGGCGAACTTGTTTTGGACCTGGTTTTCGTAGAGGTGGATGTCGTCGCAAAGGACCAGGGCCACGGCCGAACAGAGCATCAGCGGCGCCAGCAGGCCATAGCCCTGGGTGATTTCGCTGACCATGATCAGCGGCCCGATGGGGGCGTGGGCCACGCCGGCGAAAAAGGTGGCCATGCCGACGAGGGTGTAGCCGCCGGGCTGGGTGACGATGTCCGGGGCCAGCATGTGGCCGACCTGGCCGACCATGCCGCCGGCCGAACCGCCCAGAAACAGCGCCGGCGCGAACATGCCGCCGGAAAGCCCCGAACCCACGGTCAGGGACGTGGCCAGGACCTTGCCGCAAAAAAGCCCGGCCAGAAAGCCCAGACCCAGCTGGCCGTTTACGGACAGTTCCAGCCAGCCGTAGCCGCCGCTTAAAAACTGCGGGTAGTGCATGCCGAAAAGGCCCATGGCCAGCCCGCCCACGACCATGGGCAGGGTCAGGCCGAAGCGTTGCCGGATCCAGCCGAAGATCCGGAACTTGAAGAAGAAAAACGTGCGGATGAACACCCGCGCCGCCAGGGAGACCGTCAGGGCCAGCACCAGGTAGAAGGGCAGTTCCAGGGGGTTTTCGAAGACGTAGCTGGGCGTGTCGAGGATGGCGTCGTGGCCGAAAAAAAACGAGAACAGGGTATGGGCCACCACGGCCGAGACCACGGCCGGCAGCATGGCCTCGGCCTCGAAATCCTCGGCATAGAGCACTTCCACGGCCGTGATGGCGCCGCCCAGGGGGGCGCGGAAAATGGCGCCCAGGCCCCCGGCCGCGCCGGCCAGAAGCAGGATGCGCCGTTGCCGGGCCGTCAGGCGCAGCCACTGGCCGATAAACGAGCCCAGGCCCGCGCCGAGCTGGGAGATGGGGCCTTCCTGGCCGGCGCTGCCGCCCGAGGCGATGGTGGCGATGGCCGTGAGCCCCTTGACCAGGGGCACCAGGGGCCGGATGAGGCCGGCGTTTTGGTGGAAGGCCTTGATCATGGCGTCGGTGCCGTCGGTGGCCCCTTCCATGGCCTCGGGGATGAACCGGGTGGCCAGAAACCCGGTTATAAGCCCCACGGCCGTGGTGAAAACCGGGATGAGCCAGGGGCGGTAGGGGCCGGTGGTGGCGTGGACCAGGGATTCCCCGGAGGGGTGGGGCAGGCTCAGGCCCGCCAGGCGGATCTGGAGGAAGGCGGTGAGGTGTTCCAGGCCCAGGTAGAACAGGCAGGCCAGGATGCCGGAACCCACGCCGGCCACGACGCCGAGCCCCAGCCAGCGCATGAGGCCGAGGCCGGTCAGGCGGCGGCGCAGGCGCCGCCAATAGATGCGCGGGCGGCGAAACAGCGAGGCGTGGTGGCGTGGTTGGGGTTGCGGCTGGTCCATGGCCGGTCAGGGCCTGGCATCGGGCGCGGCCAGGATCATCCGGGCCAGGCCGATGTCCTCGCGGATGCGGGCGACCAGTTCGTCGGGGCCGGAAAATTTTTTTTCGGATCGGATGCGCTGCACGAAATGCACCCGGATGGGCTGATCGTAGATCTTGCCCTTGAAATCCAGGATATGGGCTTCGACGGACATCTCGAACTCGCCGAAGGTGGGGTTCTTGCCGATGTTGGCCACGCCCGGCCGCATGACCCCGCCCACTTCCACCCAGACGGCGTAGACGCCGGTTAGGGGCACGAGCTCCTCACGAAAGGCCAGGTTGGCCGTGGGGAAGCCGAGCTTGCGGCCGCGCTTGTGGCCGTGGGCCACCAGGCCGCGCACCTGGTGGAAGCGGCCCAGCAGCGGCCTGGCGTCCCAGACGTTGCCGGCCAGGACCATGTCCCGGATGCGGGTGGAGGAGACCACGGCGCCGTTGATGATGACCGGGTCCAGGCGTTCGACGCCGAAGCCGTATTTCTGGCCCAGGGCCGAGAGCAGCTCGAAGTTGCCGCGCCGGCCCTTGCCGAAGGCGTAGTCGTAGCCGATGACGAGCTGCTTGAGGGAAAGGCCCTCGACCAGGACCTCGCGCACGAAATCCTCGGGTTCGCGGGCGGCGAGCTCCCGGGTGAACGGCAGCACCACGGCCACCTGCAGGCCCACGGCCTCCATGCATTCGAGCTTGTGGCCTATGGAGGTGATGGCCGGGGGGGCCGAGGCGCCCAGCAGCACCTTGCGCGGGTGGGGATCGAAGGTCAGGGCCACGCTGACGAGGCCCGTGGCGGCGGCCCGGTCGCGCACGCGGGTGAGCAGCTTGGCGTGGCCCATGTGCACGCCGTCGAAATTGCCGATGGTCAGGCAGACGCCATTTAAGGCTTCGTGGATGTCCGCGACGCGGGTGACGACAATCATGGGGATTCACGCAACGGGCCTGGGGAATGGAGTGGCGCCCGCGACCTTCGTTGCTAGCGTAAAAGCGTGACGTCTTCAACCCGGGAGGGGGGCGTTGTCGCTTTCGGGAAAAAAATGGGTCTGGGGATGATTTTTTTCTTGCCAAGGGTGGGGGCCTTCTGTAAATACCTCCTTCTGCACCGCACTGCCGAAGTGGTGGAATTGGTAGACACGCTAGGTTCAGGGTCTAGTCCTCGCAAGGGGGTGGGAGTTCGAGTCTCCCCTTCGGCACCAAGATTTCAGGGGTTACAGCTAACCAGCTGTAACCCCTTTTCTTTTTGGTTTCAGGGTTGCGGCAAGGCTTCAAAAAGCCCAGTGATTTGGCCAAAGTAGCAAATAGGGTCAAAGTGCTGGGTCAAACATGCCGGACGCCGGCGTGGGCCAAAGCCATGTCACCAGCTTGCCAGTCGCTCCAAGGCCGAAGGGTTGCACTCTCGCCCCCACAGGCTTCGAAAGACGTCTTTGCCGGATCGTCACGCCAGGAAGCGCTATCCCTTAAGCGCACCTCTCCCAGCTATCTTTACCTCAAGGGAAATCTCTTTTATTTTCGCTACGCTTTTTCCAAGATCTATCGTGATCGGCTGGGCCGTGCTGAAATTCGGATGAGCCTGGAAACAGGCTATATGCGTGAAGCAAGGGTGCGGGCCGTGTCCATGTGTTCAAGAATTCGGATTTTATTGGAGAGTGGCGTCATGGACTATCAAGAACTCCGGCAGCAGTTAAAGGAATGGTTGCTTCAGCTTCTTGCAAAAGAGGATAAGAAACCTGTTTCTCAAAAAGAGATTCGAGAACGTATCAACGGATATTTACGGATGCTGCTTGAAAATGATGATCGAAATGTTCATCCACGGCCACGGGTGGTGGGGCCTGACATTGAATTAACCAGCGGACAAGCTTCGCTCTGTCATGCTGATATACTTACAAGCATCGTTAATGAGCCAAAGTCACTGGCTAACATCTCAATTGATGTAATTCCTGAACTTGTAGCAGAAGATATTTTTAGCCAAGATGAGATATCAAAGAGTAACTTTTTACAAATTACAAAAGAATATGTGAAGGCTCAAATCACTAATCATAGGATCCAGGAGGCGCGAGCACGGGGCGATTACTTGCCAGAGCAAGCTGTTTTTGCTGCTCCATATAAGCCCTGTGAGCACGAAGACGTTGCTCAATCTTCAGATGTTGCTTCTTCGAATACAGAAAAAGCATTGTCGTTGTCTGAGCTTATTGAGAAATATATTGAAGTCAAGTTGTCGGATGGTCTTTGGAAAAAACACAGCGTGCCTGACCATAGAGGACGGCTCGTGCATTTGGTTGAAATATTGGGTGACAAGCCGATAGAATTGGTTTCGCGAGAAGATATCCGTAAATTTCGGGATACTCTCCGCCGATTGCCTCCTAATAGGACAAAAATAAAACAGTATAAGGATAAGAGTATTGAACAGATCCTCGAAATGAATCCTGAAAAGGTGTTGAATGTTAAAACGGTCAAAATGATTGTTGAAGCAGCTTCCAGCCTGTTTGAATGGGGTGTTAAAGAAGGATATCTTGAAAAGAATCCTGTAAAAGGTATTATAGTTAAGGATGACAGACAGCAAATTGAACTTAGGGATGCGTTTGACGTGTCTGATCTGGAAAAAATATTTTCCTGTAAAAAGTATATTGGCAACGAATTTAAACACCCATCATTTTTCTGGACACCCGTGGTAGCTCTTTTTACGGGCATGAGACTTGAAGAAATTTGTCAGTTGCGCTGTGAGGATGTTTATGAGTCGGAAACAAGTGGATTGTTTGTTATCGATGTCAATGCACGGCCATCTGCAGACGGGAAAGTAGACAAGACACTTAAAAATAAGAATGCGACCAGGGTAATTCCCGTTCACAAGACTCTTGTAGAAATCGGATTTATTGAATATTGTAATAAGATGAAGGTGGATGGTCTGGAAAGAATATTTCCTGAGCTTAATAAGACGGCGGCTTCTCCAAAGTATGGAAAGCAGCCTGGCAAGTCTTTTGGAAAGCTTATTCGCGAACTGGAGATCGAAGGAAACAAGACGTTTCATTCATTGCGGCATACTTTTAGTGATTTTTTCAAAAAGAAAGATATGCATAACGATTTGTTTCGGCAAGTGTTTGGCCATGAAATATCTGAACTCGCAGGTCGTCAGTATGGTTCAAAGTTTGATGTTCAAATGTGTTATGATAAATTAATATCATTGCTGGATTACAGGATAGATTTTAGCTTGCTCAAGTATGGGGATAAGTAATGTGTTTATAGCGATAAGCTTCTGAATGATGTCTTGCGTGTACTTCAATTAAATACAAGTATATATTATTACTGAGATAGGGAGGAATTTTTACATCAAAAGGAGGCATAAATGGTCGAATATCAATCCGGTGAGACTTCTGAATTGGCAAAAGCTCTCATCGCCGTGCAAAAAGGCTTGCAACCTGCCGTCAAGGACGCGACTAATCCCTTTGTGCATAACCGATACGCCACACTCAACAGCGTCATGGACTCCTGCCGAGACGCACTGCTCTCCAACGACATCTGGATGACGCAGTTTCCTGTCCCCGCCGATCCTGGCTACCTAGGACTCGTCACCAAGCTCACCCATGCCAAATCCGGTCAGTGGCAAGCCTCGCTCGCAGTCGTTCCGCTTCCAAAGGCCGACCCCCAGGGGATGGGCAGCGCCATGACCTATGCCAGACGCTATTCGCTGAGTGCCATGCTGGGGATCGTCACGGACGCTGACGACGACGGCACAGGGGCCTGCGCGACACGGCAGACAACGCTGCCCCAAACACCACCCAAGATGGCACCACGGCAAGGGGCTCGGGCGTCCATGCCGTCTCACCCTGCGCAGGAGAAGAAGCCGCGTTGTGCACCGGGTGCCACCAACCCTGGAGCGAATACGCCCACGCCGGCATCCATACCCATGCCGTCTGCCCTGCCCAAGATCGACGGCATTTCCTACCAGACCGTTGCTGCCGAAAATGGGCGGAACTGCGTCATCGCCACGGGAAACACGGCAGCGAAAAAGGACATGCTCGCTGAAATTGGCTTTCGGTGGAACCCGCAACGCAAGGTGTGGTGGATGTATGCCCATGCCTCCTGATCGGTCGCAAAATATCCAGTCAACGTAAGAGGGCTGCCCGCACGGGTGGCCCTCTTCGTTTTGGGGGATCGTTATGCACAGGAAATTCGCCATGCAAAAAGATCAAGCCTCGGTCTTGCTTGGAATTCTCTCGCAAGGTCTCAAGCGGTATGCCGCCCTTTCCACGCAAAAATTCCTTGGCGATCGCACGGGGTACGTGGGGCTCAGCGACGTGGGCCGGGCCATGGAATGCATGCGGGCGACGGTGGCGTCCAAACTGTCGCCGGCAAGGGGAGGGGACCACGACGCGCCGCCGGACGTGGTGCAGGCAACGCTGCGCCGGCACCTGACCCTGCAGCGCGGGCACTGCTTCGAAGACCTGGTCGGCCATGCCTTAAGCGCCCACGATCTTCTCATCATGCGGCAACTGGAGATCGAGATCATGCACCAGGGCACGCCCCTGCGCGCCCACCTGGATTTCGTGCTCGTGAGTCCGACGCCGGTGCCCACGGTGCGCATCCTGGAGTGCAAAAGTGCGCAGCGATTGCCGGACGCGCTGTACACGTCTTACGAAACGCAGGTGTACGGGCAGGTCTGCCTTCTTCATGCCGCCTGGAACACCAAGGCCTTCTCGCTACGGGACGCCACGGGTCGGGTGTGCTCCTCCCGCCTGACCTTTCCCGAACTGTGCCAAGCCTGCCTGGGCGTCACGCTGCCCAATAGCCCCGAGCAGGTCGACCTGCAAGCCTGGGTCCTGTGCCTGTCCATGACGGATGGGAAGGCGTTTGGGCCGTATGTGGCCCATCCGGCCATGCTGGAGATGTGCCTGAAGACCGCGTCCGCGCTTTGGGGGCACGTGACGGCCTGTCGGGAAGGCCGGGGCGACCTCGACACATTGCCCACGGCCCACGGCTGCCATGGGCTCTGCGGCTACTGCGATTGGAATGCGGACTGCCCGAAGTTTCGGGGGGAAGAGCATCCCGACTGGGAAGGGGATCTGCGAACGCTTTTTACCCTGAAGGCGAAAAAGCAGGCGCTCGAGGAAACGATTCAGGAAAAGGAGGAGGTGATCCGGTCCGCCTGCGCTCTGAGCCAGGCAAATCACGCCTGGATTCGGGCCGGAGGCTACCGCTGCAAATTGGCGCAGCAAAACGGGCGACGTAGCCTCGATACGGAGAAACTCCGCCAAGAAGTCGCTGCCCTCACAGGGTCCGCTGCCGAGGCGGAGCAGCTTCTCGAGCGGTGCCAGACGCGAGGGCAACCCACGACACGACTGCTTGTGCGGGCGATGCGCGCCACACCAGAGGCCACCGATCCTGCGGTGGCCTCTTCATTTGCAACCGCAACTTGATGGAGCATGCCATGGAAAGCGACCTGCAGGAGCTCGAGGCCCTGGAAGCCACGGAACTGGATGCCGGGACGGTGTTCAGCGGCACGCCGTCCGGGAAGGGGGTCCGGGGATTTGCCGCGCCGTGCCGCTACACGCCGATTCCGTCCCTGGATTACGTGTTCCACGAATCGAGCCGCGACATCATCGTCTGGTTTTTGGACAGAAGCGATCCGCTCTACGTGTTTGGCCCAACCGGCTCCGGCAAGACTTCTTTGATCAAGGAACTGGCCGCCAGGCTCCACTATCCCGTCTTCGAGGTGACGGCCCACGGCCGATTGGAATTCGCCGATCTGGTCGGCCACCTGGCCGTGCGCGAGGGCTCCATGGAATACGCCTATGGTCCCTTGACCTTGGCCATGCGCTACGGTGGCCTCTTTTTGCTCAACGAAATCGATCTGGTCAGTCCCGATGTGGCCGCAGGCTGCAACGGCATCCTGGATGGCCAACCGCTTTGCCTGGCCGAAAACGGCGGGGAACTCGTGGTGCCGCATCCCATGTTCCGGTTCGCGGCCACGGCCAACACCAACGGCTCCTTTGACGAAACCGGGCTCTACCAGGGGACGCTGCAGCAAAATCTGGCTTTCATGGACCGCTTCTGGTTGTGCGAAGTTGGGTATCCCAAGGCCTCGGCCGAGCTTGCGCTTTTGGAGCGCCGGGCGGCGCAACTGCCCGAGTCGGTGCGATCCCGCATGGTGGAGTATGCCCAGGAGGTGCGCAAGCTCTTCGTCGGGCAAACCTCGGGCGAAATCGCCAAGACGATCGAAGTGACCTTTTCCACCCGCACGCTGTTGCGCTGGGCCGCCCTGACCCTGCGTTTCCAGCCCCTTTCCCGTCAGGGCATCCAGCCGGTGACCTATGCCCTGGACCGCGCCCTGGCCTACCGGGCCACCCGGGAAACCCAGGCCCTACTCCACGAACTGGCCCAGCGGATGTTTCCGCTGACGGCATAACGAAGCACTTGGAGGAAAAATGGATACGCCCATCCTTTCCGATATCCGTGTGTTGGACAACATCCTGGCCGTCAATCTCAACGTCACCCTGTGGTCGGCCCGCAGGAAGCTGACCCTCGAAGACTTCGGTCCTGTGGACCTGCCGCCGGAAGATCTGGCCTCCCTTGGCAGCAAGCGCATCGCGCCGCCGGAGAGTCTGCGCATCTTCGGCACGCTCAAGGCGCGGGCCTTTGCGCTCCTGGACCGGCACGGCATCCGCTTTCTCGGCGGCTGGGCCATCCCCGAGGACAAGGCCACGGATATCGTCCAGGAGCTGACCGTGATCCGCGACGAGTTTTTCGCCTGCAAGGAAGTATTTCTGGCCGAATACGACGGCCTGGTTCGGGATTGGATCGCCAGGCATGCCGCGTGGGCCAGCATCTTGGCCAACGCCACCGTTGGCAGCGACTATGTGCGCTCCCGGCTGGGGTTTGCCTGGCAGTTATACAAGGTCGCGCCGCTGATGGGGCATCCCGATGCCGCGACGATGGCCGCCTCTGGCTTGTATGAGGAGGTGGAGCAGCTTGGCGCAGCGCTTTTCACCGAGATCGCCAAGTCTGCCGATGAGACCTGGCGCAAGGTGTACGCTGGCCGCACGGAGGTCACCCACAAGGCGCTTTCGCCGCTGCGCACCATGTACCAAAAGCTCATGGGACTCACTTTTGTCGAGCCCCATGTGGCTCCGGTGGCGGAGATCCTCGAGATGGCGCTGTCGCGTCTGCCGCGCAAGGGGACCATTGCCGGCACCGATCTGCTCATGCTCCAAGGCTTGGTCTGTCTGCTGCGCGATCCGGATGCGCTGATCGAGCACAGCCAAAAGGTCATCGAAGGCTATGGCCCGGCCACGGTGCTGGACGCGGTCCTGCGCGCGCCGTTACCGGCCGTGGATGCCAGCGACATGGACGAGATGCTGGATGGTCCGGAGGGGGAGGCGCTGGAGGTTGCCCCCATGCCCATCCCCATGCCCGAGCCCGTGGCCGGGGCCCGGATACCCAGTATGGGACTTTGGTGAGCGCCATGGGATCCATGCGCCACGTGCTGCGTTCCCTGCCGCTTCTGGCGGCCGTGCTTGGCGATGCCTACGGCGTTTCCGTGGTCATGGGCGGCAAGGACGCCCATACGGACGGGAAGGTCATTTGCCTGCCCAGTTTGCCGGCGGAAGGAGAGGCGACGCTGCTGCCCCTGGTGCGGGGCCTGATCGATCATGAGGCGGCCCATATCCGGGAAACGGACTTTGCTGCGCTGGCCGCCTGGCCGGCGACACCGTTTTCCAGGCACATCTGGAATTCGCTGGAGGACTGGCGGGTGGAGAACAAGCTGGGAGACCTCTTCCCAGGCTGTCGCCACAATTTCAGGTGGCTGATTGAGCATTACTTCGCAGGTGCAAACGACAGGGCCGGGGACAACACCCCGGCCCTGTCCGTTTTAAAACGCCATCTTGCTCACCGTGCGCTGCTGGGACGCACCAAGTGTGTCGGCCAATCGGGACAAGGGGGTGGCCGCCATCGAGGCTGATTTGCCAGGGCTGTGGTTGCGCGTCCAGGCGGTCCTGGACCGGGCGCGGGCAACATGCCGGAGCAGCCAGGATGCCATGGCCTTTGCCGAGGAAATTGTCGCCGTGCTTC
The DNA here is from genome assembly GCF_049995385.1 of Solidesulfovibrio sp. DCME. Taxonomy (NCBI): domain Bacteria; kingdom Pseudomonadati; phylum Thermodesulfobacteriota; class Desulfovibrionia; order Desulfovibrionales; family Desulfovibrionaceae; genus Solidesulfovibrio; species Solidesulfovibrio sp. DCME. The sequence goes on along the minus strand of NZ_CP188261.1, from coordinate 4,866,948 downwards.
GCATGGAGGCACAGGCGGCTGCGTCTGACAATGGGATGACGGAGGATGAGGGTGGGAGCCTGGGCTCCGAAACGCAAGAGGAACCGGACAAGGAGGAACCGGAAGGGGGCAATGAGGGCATCGGGGCGGCGTCTGCGCCGGAGCCGCCTGTGCCATTTGGGGGTGCGACCCAAGAGGAGGAGATGCCCCAGGCCTGCCAGGCAGAGACGGTGCGGGAACGCTTGCTGGAAGCGCTGGACGCGCCCCTGGAAGGCGACTGGCCGTTGCACCTGGGGGAGCAGCTGGCGCAGTCGCTTTGCGCCAATGCGGTAGATGCGCCCGATCAGGCGCTGGCCGTGGCCCGGCGTGGCGACAAGCCCGGGCAGCCTTTTGGCGCTTCCGAAGTGGCGGCCTGTCTGCAGGCGTCCGTGGCCATGCGAACGCGCTTGTATCGGCTGCTGCAGGCGCAGCAGTTGGTGCGCTGCCAAAGCGGGCGTCGTGGTCGATTAGACCCGAAGCGGTTGCATCGGGTGCTGACAGGAGATGGCCGGGTGTTTGCCGCTTGGGGCCAAAAGGAGGCGGTCCATACGGCGGTGCACGTGTTGCTCGACAGCAGCGGTTCCATGTCTGGGGAGCCGCTCAAGTTGGCGGCCATGGCCTGCTATGCCGTAGCCTTGGCCCTGGAGCGGATCAAGGGGGTCAATGTGGCGGTCTCGGCTTTTCCGGCAGGGAGTGCCCATGACGGCGTCACCGTGGCACCTCTGATCAAGCATGGGGAGAAGGTGCACGCCAACCTCGATATCTTGGCGGAAGGCTACACGCCCTTGGCCCAGGCCTTGTGGTGGGTGCTGCAGCAGATGATGTTGCTCAAGGAGGAACGCAAGATGGTCGTCATCGTGACGGACGGTGAGCCGGACTCGGTGTCGGCCGCCCAAAGGGTACTGCGAACGGCTGAGGTCTTGGGATTTGAGGTCTACGGGATCGGGATCCAGTCCGCAGCCATACAGGCCTTGCTGCCGCGATCCAGTATGGGCGTGCAGTCGTTGTCGGAGTTGCCGGAAGCGATGTTTATGCTGCTGCACAAGGCGTTGGCACGGGGGACGTCAGGAGTAGGGCAATGAAAAGGGTTGGCGGATGCTTGGAGCGTTGTGGGCCAGGGTGGTGTGGTGAGAGGAAAATTCCCGACTGGTTTCTGTTGTTGGGCCGGGAGTCGTCTGGGCTGCGAAACGAAAATGGAGGTGCGAGATGAATGGATTTCCGTGGGTGCCGGTTATTATTGCTGTGCTCGAATTTATCAGGGAAAAGATGGATGAATAAGTAATGGTTGGGCATAGTACACCTATCCCCCCTATGGGACGATATGGGGGTATAGTGACATCAATTTCTCTTTGGTATATTTCTTGATCGATTTGTTTGGAGTGGGGCGGTAGCCTGCCCCGTTAATGCCATAGCTTGTATAGGGCTCTGTGTTTTTGGGCTGAGATCAATGTGACTCTGTCACGTGTTGCCGAAGTGTCTGGTTTAATGGCTGGCACTTGGTGTTACACCAAGTGCCAGCTGTTACATAAATTGGAGTGTGAAGATGGGTAAAAATTTTTCTTCTGAGTTTTGTTTGTATGTCGGTGAAAGTAATATCGTTTCTGATTGCTTGTTTAGTGCGAAGCAGGTTTTCAGTATTCTTAATGCCAATCTAGAGTGCTTGCTAAGTTATAGTTGTCGAGTTGCTAGGGTTAATAGTGTAGAAGGTTTAAACTTTGTTCGTAATAGATTTAGTGATTTTTTTTGTCTTCAACAGCAGCCCATGGGGTACAATTTGGAGTTTCCAATTCTTGGAGACCCAAGGATTGAAAATTTTCGTTGGGAGATTGATGAGAATAATCGTTATTATAAACTGAAAAATATAACAAAAAAAAGCGGACAAGGTTTTGTTGATCTGTATGCAACAATTTATGGGATTTCTATCTTAGAAGCCTTTAAACGGCTTGCAGGCGAAAATAAGCTGACAGAGAGCGATCTATTTATTTTTTCAAAATGTGGATTTTCTATAGTAGAAGATTCCATTGATCAATTAGATGTATCGGCGCAGCCAAAAACTATTTTATGTGATTCAGACGTGTTCCATTTTAAGTCTAACTTTTTTTTATGTAAAACAGATTCGATCGTAGGATCTTTGGCGTTGTATGAACCGAGTGGGGGTACTGAAAAAGAGTTGTTGATTCCATTCTATGTTAATTATTTGTCAGATAAGTATGTTATCCCTTGTAATGTTTCAGGAAATGAAATCCCGCCTGGTAAAGTTGCGGAGAGAGGTGATGTAAAATTTGCGACAAAGTCTTATTTGGCAATGGGGCAGAAAGATATATCTAAACTGTTTGGGTCAGATGTATTAAGGGATTTGCAGCCTGACACTAAGATCTTGTTGTGTGAAGATCCAGTTGTTGCTATAAGACTAAAAGAATTTATACGTGATAAATTGAAAGATTTTGATAATAAGTATTTTGTTACTATGTGGTATGGAGGATATAAAGCGATTGATGGTGTAGACTTTGGTTATTTGCATGAAAGGCATGTTATTTTCTTGCCGGCTTTGAAAAAAATGAGTTATGTAAAAATCTTAAAGTGTCAGAAGAAATGCGTCGACGTAATGGTTAAGAAATTTTCTATTTTGTTAGATCCAGTGTTAACAAAAACTTTGCCTCGAAATGGATTAGTTGAAAAAATGAATCCATTTGAGAAGTTGCTTGCGGATAAGGCTGTGAATATTTCTGAGTTGAATAATGATTTATTTTTAGATATTCTAGGGAAGAGTGTTTCTCATGATGAATTTTTGAAGATTGGCAAAAGAATGGGATTGTTTAACGACAAAGTAAAAGAAGATATTAGCGATGTAGAATTTCCTCCGTCAATAAATACAACAGAAATAGTGCCAAGTGGCATGAATCGTATGGTGTGGGATAATATTTTTCAACATAATGATATTGGGCTCGTTTTGGGTCCTAGTCATTCCGGAAAGACAATATTTCTTATGTCGATTCTGTATGCCATTAGTTATGGTGTGACACTGTTTGGCATTAAAGTTATGAAGAGTAGGAGGGTGTTACTGATAGATGGGGAAACATCGCCAGGTGGCATCAAAGAGATGTTTCGAAGAATTCAATTTGCTTACCCTCTGTCGAAGCCTTTGCTTGAAAATGATCCGTTCCGATATGAAGGGTATCCTAGAGACCATAGTTTTAATTTTTCCGAGCGAGCTTCACGACAACAAGTGGAAAAATGGCTGGAGTCTGGAAAAATAGATGTAGTTGCTTTTGATAACCTAAATACACTTCTTCCTGGAAATGTTCAAAAACCATGCATGGTCACAAATTTTCTGGTTTGGGTAAAGCTCTTGCAATCTAAATTCAAGATTTCTATTGTTTTAGCGCACCACACCAAAGATACTAGAGCTGTATTTAAAAAGGCGTCTGGGTCAAAAGAACTAGAAGAAAGAAGTCAAACAATTATAGCATTGACTAATCGTTTCGAAATTAAAGAAAAGTATAAAAATAATGAAAATAATGCTTTTTTTGAGTACATTGACAAGAAAGGGGCTCTTTTTGAAATGCATGTAAAAAAATGTAAACATGTGCATGAATTTGATGGTGCACGGTGGGGATGCTATCTTCCATTGAATGTGGAAAATTCAATGGAGGGGCCCGTATGGCATATCTTTGCAGTTGATGAAAATGGTAGCTTTACTTGTTCTGCCGAAACGTGTGCGGAAAATAACGAAAATTATATTCCAGAATATGATCAGTTGAGTGAGGATGAGAAACGTATAATGGTTGAGCTTGCCCATAAAAAAAATAATTTTACAAGAGGAGATGTTGATAGCCTGTTGAAGCGCAGTGGTGAAACCTCTCGGAATCGACTTAAATTGCTTATTGCTAAGAATCTAATAGAAAAGAAATGCGTAGTGACCTGCCGGTGTTCTTCGGACCAGTCAATTCTTGAGGGTGACTCCTTGGTTTGAGGTACTATCGAGCATCCGAGCAAAGGCCCCCGGCGTCATTTTGCCGAGGCTCGAATGCGGCCGCACCTCGTTATAGCTTTTGCGCCAATCCTCAATAACCACCTTGGCTTCCACTCTGGAACGAAACCACTCCATGGAGAGGCATTCATCCCGGAATTTGCCGTTGAAGCTTTCGACCATCCCGTTTTGCCAGGGCTTGCCGGGATCGATCAGGGCGACTTCGAGCCCTTGATTCGCCACCCAGCGCAAAAGCGCCTTGGAGACAAACTCCGGACCGTTGTCCGAACGCAGGTGATGCGGCGCCCCGCGTTCGCTGACCAAGCGCGACAGGATTTCGATCACCCGATTTGACCGGATGCTCCCGGCAACGTCAATGGCAAGGCACTCCCTCGTATATTCGTCAATGATCGTAAGGCATTTGAGCTGCTGCCCATTGGCGCAAGCATCGTGCACGAAGTCGTAGGCCCAAACCTGGTTGGCTCCTGACGGCAATTGCGGACGAGGCCGCGAGTGCGCCACACGTTTGCGCGGCCGCTTTCGAGGCACCTGCAGCCCGGCCTTTTGCCAAAGACGCAACGCTTTGTCGGGTCCCATGGCATGCCCCAACTGCTCCATGAAAACCAATATCCGCCGGTAGCCGAACCGGGGGAACTGGTCTGACAACTGCTTCATGGCCGCCAGGAGCGGACCATCACGAGCGTCGATGCGCGACGCATAGCCAAGCGTCGATCGAGAAACGGAAAACAGCGCACACGCCCTGCGCTGCGACAGTCCGCGTCGCTGCGCAAACACCACCTGCCGGCGTCTGGCGGGTGCGCCTACCATTTTTTTGCGGCGACTTCCTTCATGACCTCGATCTCGAGGTCCCGCTCGGCCAGGAGCCGTTTGAGCCGGGTGTTCTCCTGCTCCAACTGGCGCAGGCGTTTGACGTCGTCGGCGTTCATGCCGCTGAAACGCTGCCGCCAGCCATAGATCGTCTGTTCGCTGACGCCGTGGCGCTTGGCGACCTGGGCAACCGGATCCTTGTCGGCCTCGCGCAGGATGCCGACCATCTGCTCTTCGGAAAATCGTCCCTTTCTCATGGCTCCCTCTTCGTCGTCGGGAGTCACCTTCTCAAGTTTCAGATGGTCCGAAAAGGCCCAAGCAGGTCAAAAACACTTTTTATACTCTTGTGAACAAGCAAGGATTGTTGGCAAAGAACTGATTTCCAGAAAATTGAATTGCTGATATTGATGCGATCAAGGCCAAAGTTCTTAACAAAAAAGTTGCTAAATCTAGCCAAAGTGTCAATCCTAGGTGTAACTTTTGCGCTGTCGTTGACTGATGGAAGCGGTACTGGAAGGCGGCATTTTCCTCCAAAGTTGCACCAAAAATGCGCCAAGTTTTGGTCCAAATTGGCGAAAATTTTGATTTTTATAAATATAAAAATCAATTATTTCAATAGAGTATTTGGGTGACGTTCCAAATGGAGAGACGCCGGAACTGGCTTTCGCCGGAATCGTCGACTTATGTCGTAATCAGATGTCGTTGCCTTCAGGTGGTGGCGGTTTCACTTTTCTGGTCGTGCTTGCTTGGAGAATCGCATATCCCAGGCTCGTTCAAGTCTGGCTCTTGTGACGGCACGAAGACGCTGTAATCCCATCATACGCGCCATCACTGCTACAGGGTCTTCAGCCTGGGCGAGGGAAGTGGAGGCGGCGCATGCGAGTGCGGCGAGTTCGGCTAAACTGATTTCATCTGCCGGGCGTGACTCGCCGTTCACTTCCATCCGAAAAAGGTCCCACTGGCCGAGCGTGGTGCCGACGGGCCAGAAAAAGACACCCCCATCTTCCTCTGCGAAGCTCGTAAATTCCTGAGAAGCAACCTTAAGGACTTTCTCCCGAATTTTGCTGCCAGCCTTGTGGAGGCCGCACCGCTTGGCAATACGCCTAGCCAGGACATCACTCCGGATTGGACCTTCAGCGGCCACAACTTCCCGGATGGCTTCGGCGAGTGCTGTTTCCTGACCATCGGTGAGGAGGTCTGAACTCGTCGCCACTGCCGGAGCCGCCACACAGCCTGTCTCTTGAGCAACACTACGGAAGGCATAGACAGCATCTGCCGCAGGCTCAGAGGGCACATCCGCAGCGGGCGTGGCAGAAAACAAAGAGATCTGGCGTGGACTGTCGTTTTCATCCGTTGGGGAAGCCATCATTTCGTTTGAAGCTGACTCTTGTGCCTCGCGCCGGGCTGCTTCCTGATGCGTCCGTTCCGCTTCGGCTTTGGCCTGTTCCTCTCGGGTTTCTTCAAGGATCTTTCGCAGCTTAGAGTCAACGGTCTTCGCGGCCGTCTCGGCATCATGCCACCAATCCGTAGACCAGATGCGCACGATCCTCCAGCCCAAACCCTTCAGGACCTGCTCGCGGAGCCAGTCCCGATCCCGTGCCGTAGCAGCCCGGTGATAGGTAGCGCCATCGCACTCAACACCAGCTAGATAGCGGCCAGGTCGTTCAGGATCGACCACACCCAAGTCTATGCGGAAAGCGGAGACACCGACCTGAGGGTGGACCGTCCATCCCCGACGGGACAAAGCTGCGGCCACGATTTCCTCGAAGGGTGACTCAAAGTCACCTTGTAGTGCAGTTGTTTCCTCAGCCAAGGCCCTGATGCCACGCTGGGCATAATCGAGAAAAAGCTTCAGGTCAGCCACTCCTTTGGCTTTGGTGCGCGTCAGGTCGATTTGATCAGGCAGAAGACTCGTGAAAATCCGCAGCCCGTGCTTGGCCCGGGTGACAGCCACATTGAGTCGCCGCTCCCCGCCATCCTTGTTCAAGGGGCCGAAGTTCATGGACACCCGGCCTGCGAGGTCCGGGCCATAGGTGATGGAAAAATAAATCAGGTCTCGCTCGTCGCCTTGAACGTTTTCCAGGTTCTTCACAAAGACCGGTTCGTTCAGATCATCGGAGAAAAACCTTTCCAACGCAGTGTCGCGGCGACGCTCTTCGTCGAGGAGGTCCTCGATCAGCTTTTGTTGCTGCGAGTTGAACGTCACTACGCCAATGGATTTGCCGCTGGCCACAAAGTCTGGAGCCTGGAGTTGGCGAACGATATCGGCCACGACCGCCTTGGCTTCAACCTGATTCGTGCGGCTCCCGCCTTTGTCATAGTGCCCACCTTCCACCATGTGCAAGGAAACCGCGCTGTCGTCAGTCACGGGCGAAGGGAAAGTGACAAGGCCACTGCCGTAATATCGGTTGTTCGAGAAGGCGATGAGACTTTCGTGGCGGCTGCGGTAGTGCCAATTCAGGCGCTGGCAGGGCAGGCCGGCACTCAGGCATTCGTTAAGGATGCTTTCCATGTCGCCGCCGATCTCCACGCTATCGTCAGCATCCTCATCCTCGGCCCGGTTGAAGAAGTTGGTTGGCGGCAGTTGCTTGGGGTCCCCCACGACCACGACCTGCTTTCCCCGGGCCATGGCCCCGATGGCGTCCCACACCGGGATTTGGCTGGCTTCATCGAAGACCACCAGATCGAACAGGGCTCGGCTTGGTGGCAGGTACTGGGCAATGGACAGCGGACTCATCAAAAGACACGGCGTCAGCCGGGGCAAGGCCGTAGGTAACTGTTCGAGAAGCTGTCGCAGGGGCAGGTGTCGACGTTTTTTCGCCATTTCACGACGCAAGACGCCCCATTCCGAGGCGCGTTTGGTCTCCTCGGCCTCGGGCACATCCTGGCGGACAATTGCCCGAATGCAGTCCCTGGCCAGATTGGCCAACACAAGGTCAAGGCGTCGAAAATCCTCAATGACCTGTTCGTGTTCCAATGAGACGAAGCGTCGCAACAGGACATCGCCGTCCACCACGGCTCTGAGCCACCAACGGCAGTAATTGATCGCAAAAGCCTCCCTGGCCTGCCCGGCGACAATGGATCCTTTGGCCAGGGCTTCGGCCAGTCCGCCCAGCCCGACGGCATGCGCTTCTTCCACGACTCGGTTCCAGGCGCACCAGAGGCGCAACAATTGGGGGCGCGCCAATATGTCGCGGCAATAATCGGCAAGCCGTGAGGACGTCAGGGCCTCCAGGCTGCGTGTCCCGGTTGTGTCGCTGCCACACCACTCTTTCAACGTAATCAGTGCGGTCCGCAACCGAGCGACTTTGGCTTCGAAATCGGCGCCGGACCGAGCCACCACGCCTGAAGGGGAAAGCAGAAGGTTGTTTTCACCGATAAGCCGTTGGAGGGCTTCCACCCCGGCCTTGAGCGTCTCGGGACAGTCATAGAGGCCGGCTAGACTGGCCTTGAGTCCATCTCCCAATTTACGGGCCAAGACAAGGTCCTCGGCTCTGGTCTCCACTCCTTTCCAGAGGCCGCCAGTTGCCGGGCCCAGCGCGGTATAGGCGGAGAGTTTCGTGTCCAGATCCCGTATTTTGACGAGGGCATTGAAGACGGCAGCCGCACGATTCAGCTTTTGCCAGAAGCGGTCGAACGCTGCTTGAAAGGTTGCGTGGCGTTCGGGCCAGTCCCAGGTGTGCTCGATAGGGTCTTTCAGGTCTTCGAAGGGGGCAAGCTTGGCATCCAGATCCCGAATACCAATGAGCAGGCCTAGGTCCTTTGCGTCATTCGGAGTCTTGGCTGGCTTGGCTTTGGCTACAGCCTGAAGAGCCTTGCGGACTTTGCCCTGCGCCAGGGTACTTTTGGGCCACCAAGCCGTGGCCGCCTGCTGCCAAGTTTGACGATGTCCCTCAAGGTCAAGGTTCAAAGCCTCAGGGAGATAATCCCGTGACAGCTGGTCCCACAACCGCTGGCGCTCCGTAACCAGGGCCTGCCCCTCCTGCAAACGGGCCAACGCGGTCTTATGTACGGCCTTGGCCGTGGTTGCCAAGGAAGATATCTCTTGCCGCAACCCGTCGAGTCCTGAGAAAATGGGAGCTTCCTGACTGTCGCCAAAAGGCGATACAGAGATTGCCTCGGTGCATGCGCGGTACCGGGACAATTTCCGTTCCATCTCTTGTACCGACTCTTCCAGCTCAGGCCATGGTCCTGAATTTTCATCGGCAGGACCGGCCGTGGGGGCCCCTGCGGCGTCTTGTTCCTGAAGCTCGGCCAGGAGTGCCCGACGAGGGCCAACGAAGGATTCCCCTTCCCCGAGTCGGACAAGGAGGTCCGGCCCGTCAGGGCGCAAGAGAAAGCTCCAGTCCCGACCGGATGCCTCAGGCAGGAGGGCGGCCAGCGAGGACAGGGCCTGTCGAACGGGTTCGGCCAGGGCTGCTGCGGGTAAACCGGTTGCAGCAAAAAATTGGGCGCCGGCGGTTTCTGTCTCCTCGCAAAGCATGAGCGCCTGGCGCAGGGCCTCCGACAGGGATTCTTCCCACCCTGGCGACCATTCCGTGGCCGTGACCAGGGCCAGACTATCCTTGGGTGCATCCATGACCTGGTCAGCATTGATGCCGAGCCGGGTGGCGATGTCCATCAGCCTGTTGAGGTCTGCCTTGTCATGGTTTCCCGGATCAGACCAACGGAGGGGAATCATCGCCATGTCTCGGGCCGAGAGGGTCTTGCTTATGGCAGTGAAGACGCTCAGGCCGTTAGGCCAGCGGTGGTGGAGGGTACTGACGAGGGCGTTTAGTTGATCGCGCAGGGAGCCCATGCGGGCGGCTTCTTGTTCCCACCGTGATTGATCGACACTGACGCGAGCATCCCAGGATTGCTGGAGTTGCTTGAGGATTTCCAGCTTGTTGGCCTTGTGGGAATGGAGTTCCAGGCAAAATTCTCCCAGTTCGACCTCTTTGAGCCGGCGATAGACCACGTCCAGAGCGGCGGTTTTCTCGGCCACGAAGAGCACCGTTTTGTTCATGGCCAGACATTGGGCGATAAGGTTGGCGATGGTCTGGCTTTTCCCGGTGCCGGGAGGACCTTCCAGCACGAAATCATTGCCCTGGGCCGCGGCCACCACTGCCGCGAGTTGAGAAGAATCAGCCGGGAGAGGACAAAAATTATGAGATGGGTGCAGGTGTCGGTCCAGGTTCCCCGGTTCGATGAAGGCGGCTCGATCACCGTATGTCTCAGTCGGGGTATCGATCAGGTGGCGCACCACGGGGTTTCGTTTCAATTCCTCCGTATGGTCGGTGAGGTCTTTCCACATGAGGTATTTTGCAAAGGAAAACTGTCCAAGGCTGACCTCTTCGGCCACTTCCCAGCCGGGCATGTCCTTGATGGCCGTGGCTACAGTCCGCCAGATGGCGAGCACGTCCAACCCCGAGTCATCATGCGGCAGTTCAGACTCGAGGCCCGGGAGGAGCAGGTGGAAATCCTGCCGCAGCATTTCCAGCAAGGTCAGGTTAAAGCGCGGTTCGTCTTCGTGGCTCGCAAGGGAGAAACCCGAGCGGACGGCTTGGCGGTTTAGCGTGACTGGAATCAGTATCAGAGGAGCCCGCAGCCGGCGCCCGTCCTTACCCTCCTGGGTCCAGACCAGGAATCCGAGCACAAGGTACAGCGTGTTGGCGCCGCCCTCCTGAAGGGCCATGCGAGAGGCACGGAACAGTTCCACCAGCCGACGCTCCATTTCCTCCTCGGACAGGCAGGTGAAGAGTTCGCCTTTACCGAGGCCCTCCCGCGCATGTTCTCGTTCAACCTCTTCTTTATGGCGCGCTTGATGAATGGCTTCGTCGCGCGGGTCGTTCCCCTGCATCAGGCGAATGCCCGGCCGCAGCTTGAACCGCTTGCCGTCGGCCAGCATGTCCTCCAGGTGACCGGGGTCGGGAACCATGAGCTCTAAGACCCGTCTGGTAGAGCGAAAGTTGAGCAGGTTGTTGCGCAGAGAAAGATCCAGAAGCTTGCGCTGCCAATTTCCGAGTCGGTCCTGAGGACCACTCGGAGTCGTGCTCTCAGGTTGCGTTTCGACTTCCGTGAGGTCCGGGACATCGTCGAAATCAAGAACATCGGGAATCTGCGTCGCGGACTCCTCTGGAGGCGCTGGCTGGACGAGACTTTCTTCGCTGGCCAAGGGCAAAATTCGTTCCATCCTCGCCCGTTGGATATCCAGCGCCAGTTGAAAAGGCCGCGGCTCTTCCTCGGAAACTTGGCGTGCTCCTACTTCGCATGACCATTTGAACTTGGCGGGGTCCTGCTGGCCACGCACCGCAAGGGTGGGCTCGAAAAGAAGGATTTCCTGAAGTTGCAGACGCTTTCGAAGGGCTGTGACATCGTCGATGGCGGTGGTCGCAAAGACTTCGGGTACGAGCCAAGCGCCGGCAAAAGCGTGCCCGTCTATGAAAATGAGGAGCGGATGGAGTCGGCACTGCTCAAGACATGAGGCGAAAAGCAAGGTCAGGTCGAGGCAGGTGGCGAGGCCATTCTGGAGAATCTGCTCAGGCGAGCGGACTTTCTGGCCCTGCTGCTCGAAGCCGGCTGGCGGGAGGGCATAGTTCAGGGACAGCGAGCAGATAGCTTGCCAGATGGCGGCCATGATCTCCCACACCCGGAGTTTGCCGCCTGTTTTGTATCCTTCCAGGGCAGATTCCTTCCCCGCCTGGTGCAGAAGGTCGGCTGCCTTTCTCAGCACCCGGTCCACGGCCGGATCATTGGGCCTCACGAAGGCCGCCGCCAGTTCGGGGAACTGATTCAATCCCCCCCATTCATTGCGGGCGAGCAGTGCTACTGACTGCTCTAATCGGCATAAGCTGGTGTCACCTTGACGCAAATCAAATACGATTTGACTCTTTTCGGCCTCGGTAAGCCGGAACAATTGCCCCCCGTCCATATTTAAGTCCAAGTCCGTGATTGTATAGCGCTGCTGCGGACTGATTTTGCTTATTTGCCAGTCCCGAGATCGGAAGAAAGCTGGAATGGAGTGCAGGGAAAGGACAAGATCCTCTCTGTCTTGATTGCTGGTATTTTCAACAGAGAGTTCCAAAAGCACTGGAATGGAGTTTTGATGCAAGGCAAAGGATATCTTTGGAGCAAAAGAACTTTTGATGACAAATTCAGTAGTTGTAATAGCTAGTTCAGTCATTATAATTCCCCATGACAATAGCTGCCTTACAATACTTGAGTGAAAGATAGTCCTGTCAGATGAAATTTTCTTTTCGACTGGAACGAAAGAGGGCAAGGAAAAAATCCTTGGCAGAAAAGGCCTGGGCAGGTCAGGGCCAGTAAAGTGAACGGGCAACTAAAGTCTACGCCGCGCATGATCAATAATCCTATCTCTGCCTGTTCGAAAAGTGAATAGACTTCTTATGCTGAGCTCGCCAATGCCCGGCAATGGAAGAGCATTGGTATGGAATTTTGAAAGCGCAAAAAGATAGGTTTGGCATGTACCTCACCTGGTCAGTTCATCCTCCCTCGCCATCAACTCGCCAGCGGTCTCAACTTTCGACTGGCACTAAGAATGGGAGGTTTACTCAATGGCTGAGCATCCCACAGCCTCTCCTTAAAACCTGCGTTTTTGAGAGGTCTTTAACTTCAATGAGGATAATCAGAATAGCCGCTATCGTTTTTTATAGGTGTATTTTGATGAGATCTCCAATCGCATCATTCATAAGAAGCAATGAAACAATACCTTTCTGAGTATTTGTGTATTATTTTTAACTAATTCACTCACTATAGTATGATCTAGATGTGATCACAATTAAAAGTCTAGCCGTTAATATCTGGTGTGTTCAAAATGATACTGGTGCAGGATGTTATGTAATACATAATAGATCATCTCTTCTAAATAAATCATATCTATAAAATAAACTAATATAAAAAATAAACAATAACCTCGTAACCAAATATAAAATTTAATAAAAGAACAGTAATGCCAAACACAACAAACTTTCTGTTTCAGATATAATAAAAGTACAATAAAGAAATTATGCAAGGAGGAGAAGCAATCATGCTCAATCACTGGAATGAAATGAGTGTATTGATGACACGATACGATTATGAATATTCTATATTTCAAAAATTAATAGAGTTATTAAATTTTTATTTAAACAAACACAGTAAATGTCTCGTTGTTAGATTTGATTTAACCTTCCCATTAAATTACATGTCAGTTGCAATAAATGTACTTATAAGTAGCTTTACTCAAAAACTGATACAAAAATATAAAAGACAAGGACTTGATCCATTTTATATCTGGGCAAGAGAACAGAATACAAGTGACCATCCTCATTATCACTTTGCATTATTGCTCAATGGACATAAAATAGAAAGTTTTAGTCATGTGTTTATGAATGCTCAGAGCCTTTGGGCTAGTACGTTAGGAGTAGACGTTTCTGGGCAGGTACACTATTGTATTGGAGAAAAGTATTATAAAAATTATGCTAATGGCATTATGATTGAAATGTACCATGATGAAGCCCAAGCTAAGTACGATGCAGTCATATGTCAATTGTCCTATTTGGCTAAGATAAAAGATAAAAGAGACTACGGTGACCCTTGGAGAAATTTTGGTATGTCTCGACTGGAATGATTTAAAATTTAAGTTCATCATTCTATAGGCAGACAGAGAGGGCAGGATGCTCTGGCCATATCCTGCCCTCTTTTGTTTAGGCATCTTTGGGACAGCTCTCTGTGACAACAATGTTTTTTTAAAAACAGGAGGATCTCCATGGATTCCAATAAGAAATTTCCCAAGATCAAGCAGGCTGGTGTGGTTCAGATTAGAGGTAAAGATGTGACCACTTATGAAAGTAAACTGGACTATGCTCACCAATATGGCATAAAAAGCTTGAAGGTAGAGGTGTTGCAGGTTCCTTCTGAACAAAATGGTCAAATGTGTTTTTGCAAAGCTGAACTGGTGACTGCTGATGACAAAGTCTTCTCTGATATTGCAGATGCATCGCCAAGCAATGTACCAAGAGGATGCGCTGACAGTTTCCCTCGGATCGCTGCCACGAGAGCAAAGGGAAGAGTGCTTTCAGATGCTTTCAATATCAAGAGTGTGATGATCGATGATGCGGATATGCCTCCAGATGGTGCTGGAGGTGGTCACATCATAGATGCTGATTATACAGATATTACGGATGAAAAACCACAGTGCAATCAAGCTCAAAATGGTGGTGGCTTTAAGCCCGCCTCGGAGAAGCAATTGGCGCTGATTTCATCTTTAGCTAGAAATCAAACTGTTTCGCCTGAAGATATTGCCAATACTTTGTTTGGCAAGTCGTTAAGTGACTTGCAGGGTTGTGAAGCAAACAAAATTATCCAGGAGTTAAAAGTGAAGTAAAGAATGGGCTTTTTCATGGATGCTGGAGTTTAGTTGTCGTATAGACCGGTAGCTTATGACGTTGTTTATCCTTAGCCAGGGAGAAGAGTTTGCTCTGAAGGGAAACGACAGGATGAGCCCGGCATATTCATTGGCAATTTGGAAGTCGGCCTGTCAGCGTTATCCATCTCCGCTTTCATTCTGCGGCTGGTATGCACCAATGGGCTCATTCCCAAGATGGAAGTCGAAGCCTCGTATCGTCATATCTCGACGCGGATACTCGCCGATTTCCCTACAGTGGTAGGCGATGTCAGCATAGTGACGCTTGCGTAAAAGAGGCAGTTGCAATATTCACTTGAATCAGAAGGGAAAAATCCCATGGATACCTTGCGATCATTCAACCGCCAGTTTCAATTGGGAAAGCCCGAGGTCGAGACCGTTGAGTGGGCGTGGTCGCAGTAGCAAGGGGAGACCATGTTCCACGTTATCAATGCCTACACCAAAGCGGCCAGCACCCTCGGTTGACGGCGGAGAGTGGCTATCGGTTGCAACGTGTTGTCGTTTGACAACGTGTCGGCGGGATGGTCCTGGGGATGGTCAATTAAGGTAGGAACGAGAGGCCCGGAAGAAGATCGAAAGCTGAGCCACGATCTCTTGCCAGTTCCTCGTTCGCTTCGTCCAGAGCTTCTCGGCTTCGGCCAACCTGAGCGTAAAAAACCCGGAAAGGCCAAAAATTTTTAGTTATAATTTTATGCAGTGAAATTATCTTGTTTTACCATTCGTTCTCGGGATACATGGCTTGAGAATGAAAACGTTTTATCATCGGGATGGGGCAAAGACTTTTGGTGCATAATGCTTGGTTGTTGTGCTAAATACAGCAAGAAAACTTGTAAAAATAGTTAAGCAAGGTGTAGTAAGGTGTTACATCAAAGGCTATCGAGGATTAGTAGTGTGTCTAGAGCCATAATCTTGGTTTTAATAGTTATTATTAAATTGTCTGATGTTGGGTGGGCTGATACAAAAATTTTTCAAAACAAAAACATTGATTCTATTAATTCCGTTAATGCACATCTCGCCCAACGGGGTGCTACCTGGAAGGCAGGGGAAACGTTCATTACCAAGATGCCGGATGACCAACGCAAGGCGCTTTTTTCCGGAGGTGCTTTGCTTCCTCCCAACCTCGATGAGATCAAGGCTCAGCACAAGCCTCTCACCCCACTCAAGCGTACCAACGGCGTTACGCCATTACCTGTCAAGTTTGACTGGCGCAATGTAAATGGTGTCAACTACGTGACTCCGGTCAAGAACCAAGGCGGCTGTGGCGCCTGCGTGATGTTCGCCACTACAGCTGTACTGGAGTCGCTCATCCGCATCAATACTTATGCCGATCGTCCTCTGTGGACCCAGGACTTCAGTGAGCAGTATATTCTGTCCTGCATGTCCTCGATCGGTTGCACCGGCTCCTATCTTGACGAGGTCCTCAATGATCTCATCAAGGATCAGGGTACGGTCATTGAACGGTATGCTCCCTATCAGGAGAAGGTGACTGATTGTGCCACGGTGGTGTCTGACGAGCATAAGACCACTGCCGGTCGGTACAAGATCCAAAACTGGTATGACCCTGGTACGGATCTTGAGACCATCAAGCGGACCATCGTAGAAAAGGGTCCGTTCGTAGCTACGATCTATGCTACCAGCGAGTTTCAATCTTACGTCAGTGGCATATATCAATCCACCAAGCCTGGTGGCATGTTGTCCGGCTATCACGTAGTGGAAGTCATTGGCTATGACGATGACCAAAAGTGTTTCATCATCAAAAACTCCTGGGGCAACTATTGGGGTGAGGATGGCTATGGCCGTATTGCTTATGCAGAAGCATCAGCTTCCAGCTACACCCAATTTCTCAACATCTTCAACACGGTCATGGAAGGTTCGGTGATTTCCCAGGCTGAGCCGAATGTTGAGTATCGTGCTAAGATCCCCAATTCCGACATCAAATACAGTAATTTCAATTACTACTACGTAGGCATTGTTGCTACGGGTGATGTGCTGTTTTACAAGTATCGTATGGATGGAGGAGATTACTCTGAAGTAAAAACTGTTGGTGCGGATGGCTTAATCATGATTGATAATCTGTATGAAGGTCTCCATACACTGGAGATGATCGGATGTGATTTTCTTGGCAATTGGCAGTCCACGCCTACGGTCTATACGTTTACAGTGGATCTGACATTTCCAATAATTATCCCAACGCAATACCCCGATGCAATCACCAATCAGACCAAGTACACGTTAACGTGGCGTGGGATAAACAACATCGATGATGTGGTTGGGTATCGGTTCAGTCTGGATGAGGAAACTTATCTGGAAAAACCAATAACCCCTGTCTCTCAACCTGCTGAGTTCACCATCACAAGAGACGGTGAACATTATTTTTGGTTTTATGCTTGCGACCGTGCAGGAAATTGCATGGCCAATAATTACACGTGGATAGTGGACACCGTTGCTCCCATCGGGAAGTGGACTACTCCTCCTGATCCTATTACCACTGAGGTGGATTACTATGTACTTGTGGATACGAGTGACGAACAAGCTGTGGTCTACAAGTACAGCCTCGATGGTGGTGATTGGGTAGAACAGTCTGCTGGTATATACAACGGGATACGCTTTTACAACTTGTCTCGTGGCACTCATGTGCTTAAGATCCTGGCGAAGGATATTGCCGGCAATTGGCAAAATGTTGCAGCACCGACGGTCTATACCTGGACTATCGTGGATCCTGCTGCACCAGTGGCCAAGCTTATGGCTTACCCGGGATATGAGTCTTATCTCAAAACTGGTACGATCACTGTCGGAGGCGACAACGTCGTCGCCTACAAGTATCGTATCGATGGAGGTGCTTATTCAAACGAAACGTCGGTGAGTACTCCCATTACCTACAACCTCAATTTTGGTCAGCACACTATCGAGATCGTGGGCAAAAACAGTCAGGGTACTTGGCAGACCGGATCTACCATGTATACTTGGAACATCTCACAGCAGCGTCGGAGTGTTCCACTAGCTGCGCTTCAGTTGCTGTTGCGGTAACAAAGGACATATGGGGTGCGCACAAACGCACCCCATATGTCTTACTGTATATATAATTTTTTTATTTATGAAATAGTGCTACTCATTTTATTTATATCTCATTTCATTCGATAGATACGATGATCAGCATTTCATGCTGATCATCATATTTCACATATATATTACATCAATGATTTGGTATTCAAACCTTTAACCCGAGTGAGGTTGTTGTGGCTGGAACCTGTGTTCGCTGGTGAGCATGTATGGGAAGGGACGCGGACCGCGTCAGCCAGAAGAACGAACAAAGCTTTCGCTGCCGGGCAACCTGTTGACAAAAAAAAGTGTTTATGATGATAAGAAAAAGTGTTTTAGTGAAGGTTATTAACAGCAAGCAGAGTTATGGCCTTTGTTCCGTTATCACTATTTCTGTGGGCTGGCGTATAAATTATGGCACAAAGACTCAATCCTGATTCATCAAGTTCGAGGAAAATGCTTGAGCTTTATAGTCTGAGGGTTTTGCAAAAATAATACGAGCTACAGAATTAACACATTCCAACGGGCATGAGTGCTCATTTTTAAACACTAATGTGTTTTAATGCTGTCGTGTTTCTATTTTGCACATAATTCAGAAACGAATATCCTGATTTATGAGTATCAAAATCATATTGTTGCTATACTGTCAACAAACGAATCAATTGATCTGCTGTCAACGCAAGGATGCCAAACATAAGATGAGCAAAGACCTTAGGTCCACCGCGAACCATAAGACTTCTTCCGCCAAAATCATCTTTAAGACGGCTGTTAACACGTTCAGAATTAGTTCTTTCTCTGTATCGAATGCTAGTTGCTGGCTCCATTTCTTTTTTTATTCCATTGCGTCTTTTGTTAAAATCAATAATCGGAACGTGCCCCAATGAACGACTAAAGTCGCGAATTGTTTTGGAATCGTACGCTGAATCCATCAAGTCATAGAGACTTGTTACTCGTTCAGCGGACATTTTTGCCAACGGTATGGCTGCCTGACTATCGTGTAGTGAAGCAGAAGTAAGTATACAACTGATAGGAATTTGACCATCCGCCGAATCAATATGTAATTTATATCCAATCCATCGACGAAAATGCCCCTTACTGCTAGATTTAGCACCGATATCACATGCCATAGGAAGAGTCATTCTGGCTTCGTCGCTAGTCATTTCTATCTGTCGCTCAAGTAGCTTCTTTGTCTTTGGCTTTGTCTTGCTATTAATCGGCCGCCCCCTGCGGCGGCGTTTTTTGGGTTTGGGCGGATTCATTTTTTTAGTTGGTTTTTCTCTGGCGTTAATTTCTGTCGAATCACGACTAATATGCCCAATCAATCGTTCGCTACAATGTAGCCTGACAAGTCTTTCATGGGCATTTTGAGGCAAACCTTTTAAAGAGAATTCTGAAAATGCACGACTAAATACAGATTCATGCGGAATAGTTTTGTGTTCTTCAAAACCGCAAATCCGTCTAAGACTTGGCATCAATTGCAACGCTTCAACGAGAGCCCTTGTGTTAGGAAAATTTAAAACAGCTTTCGCAATAAACGCTCTGGCAATAGCTGCGCGACTATATGATGGCCTACCTCTTCCGAATCGAGGCAAATCCGAAATATGATCTTCTATGCGAACCAACTCAATAATCTCAACGAGTCTTTTCTGCTTATCTGTCAAAGAACCAAACTTTTCTTCTAAACATGGAATCAAAGAACCTTGTATGGCACCGAGGATGCGTGATAGGAGTCTCATGGAAGCTGGCTCGTGTGGTTTTAGTTTAGGTTTGTGGTGAACTCAAACTACCACATAACCAGCTTCCGTTCTACTCCTATCCATACGGTTTTGCAGGATTATTTAGCAAAACCGATTTTTGCAAAACCCTCGTCTGTTAGTATTTTCTGGAAGGAAGCATACATTAACTAAGCTAGCTGAAAGGCTTCAGTGTTCCAAGGCAACTGTGCTTCGTCTGATGACAGATGTCGAACTTACTGAAGTTATAGATACTGGGAAAGATGGAAAGGAGCGTTGGTTTAGAATAAACAAATTAGCGAAAAGAACAGCAAAAATATTTACTCATGAAAATATACAGCAATTAGTTCTCTGTAGAGATATTCTTTTTAGCCTATTGCCTGCAGATTTGGTCGTAGAATTGGGGGATACTGTTGATAGCGCTGCTGAATTGATCCCGGACAAAGAAATAAGAAGCTATGCATTGTCACCGTTGGCAAGGTCCTGTATGAAGGGTGCTGTTGATTATACACCATTTCAATCGATAGTTACAAAAATAATGCAGGCTATTCCCAAGAAAAGGGTGTGCACTGTTTTGTATCGCAGTATAAAAAGCAAAGAAATTCGTGAATTTGTGGTCGCTCCAATGCGCATTATGGCGTATCATGAGAGTTTATATGTTGAGTGTTGGAGAATTAAGAATGAAAATGGACAAGAAGTGATTCAGCCGATGACTTTGGCTGTGCAAAGAATTAAGTCTTTTGACCCGATGCTAAAAAGGAAGCATGAATTCACAGAATATCCCGTATGTGATGAAGTGTCGTTTGGTTTTATGAAACAAGCTTCAGAACGAGTTCGCGTTCATTTTGATGAATCTATTTCGATGTATGTGTCAGAGCGAAAGTGGAGTGAAGATCAAGAAATTTTTGTATTAGATGATGGCTCAATAGATCTTCTGCTGACAATTGGTAGTAAAGAAGAATTTTTTTCTTGGATTTTGAGTTTTGGACAATTGGCTGAGATTGTTGAGCCTATAGATTTGCGTGATGAATTTGTTTGTAAGTTAAATTCGCTAAAAGATGTTTATATCAAAAAATAGTTTTAATATTATTTGCTCTGAGCTATTTATTTTTTAACCTCTGTCTTTTCTTAGTTTTCTATTGCATTTTTTGTATTTTTAAACTTGCGAGGTAGGCGTTGTGGATCATGATTCTTTAGAAAAAAAGTTTGAAAATGCATTTTCTGTGGCTTCTGCTACTTCCCCGGTGTTTAGTCATGAGGCTAAACAGCAAATGGGGAAGATGGTTGAGACTATTCTGCGTGGCAACAAAAATATGCAAACGCATCCCGGTCTAGCTGCTGCGAATAGAGGAGGCTTTATAGCGGAAGAGTTTCATGTTGAGTCCTTTAATCTTGATACAATTTTAAAAAATAAAGATATACGCGCATATACAGATAAATATCATCCTGAGTGGCTGAATTTGTCAAGACGTGGGAATGATGGTGCTACTGATATCGTCGTCGTTCAAGACGGTAAGGAAGTTTTGACAGCACAATCAAAGTATTGTGCATCAGCTGAAGATACAAGCCGAGCTTTATCTGAAGTTAAAGACAGTGTCCCTAAGTATGGTGATAATGATGTTTACTTGGCTCCTTCTGATCAGGTCAAAGCAAAAGATGGGTGCACTGGCATTTCAGAGCATGCAGAAGCTGCATCGTATGCCCAGGAACAAGCTGGCAAAACAATAGAGTCTAAGGCTTCGGCTCAAACGGCTCGAAAAGTGAGGGATGTTATTGAGCAGGACGGAGTTTCTTCTTCTCCCTTGACAAAGGAGGAAGCGACTAAGTTGGGCGAAGGAGATTTGTCAAAAATAAAAAAAATTGAATCTCAATACCAAACTCAATCGACTATTCAACAAGTAACTAACGCTGCGTCAGGTGCTGCAGCATTGTCTGCAATTGTTTGTGGGACTGTCAATGTCGTGAAATATATACAAATGGTTCGCAATGGTGAAATTGCTGAGGAAGAGGCGATTTTAAAAATAATTTGTGAAACTGCTTCTTCTGCAGCAGACAGTGCAGTAAAAGCTGGGTCTGTTGTCTGCGCCCAAAGTTTGCTTGTTCGTTATGGTGCGGAATCCGTTGTTATTGACAGTTTGGCAAGGCAAAGTGTTAGTAGTTTACTTAAAACAAACGCGGCCACTGTCGGTGTAGTATGTATGATTGATGCTATAAAGGATTTGGTTTTGTTGGGAACTGATAAAATCACATCAGATCAATTTTTTGAACGCCAAGGAAAAGGTATACTGAATACATCGTCTGGCATTTTTGGAGGAAGTCTCGGAGCTGTTAGTGCGCAAACTTTAGCTTCAAGTTTTGGATTAAACATCGCTATGGTTACTCCACTAGTAGGGGGACTTGCTGGGGGCTTGATTGCGGGATTAGCCATGAATCTGGCGATAGAGAACCATGTTGAAAAACCATACAAAGAATTGGTCTATAATACTGAAAATCTTCGTGGTGCAGTTTGTGAACTACAGCGTCTTTCCCAATTTGTTTTTAAAAGCCAAGTGTTGTTTGTACAAGTATTTGAACGAGATCATCAGCTTGATCAACTGTTTGCTTCAAAACTTGATAAAATCGACGAAACGGGTTTGTATGCTCGTTCTGTCATTGCAAAAATTTAGGAGAATATGATGCTTACACTTACTGACGCTGAAGTGAAGACCTTTGATACTGAGCTTGAACCTGTTCTTGAATGGGCGAAAACTCGTAGTGTCGAAGCGGAACAATTGGCACTTGATTGTGCTCGACTTCTTTCCTGCACTGAAGACCGTTTGGATCAAATAAAAGGTCAAGGTTTTTTTCGGCGCTGTTGGGGACAGTTGTCTGGAAAAACTGGAGAAATGGAGCGAGCCAATACTTCGGATTTAATTCTAATGCAAAAAGCCTCTTTGAGGTATATCGGTTTGTTGCAGGAAAGGCAATTGATGATGGCTCATTCCATGCTTACTTTGAAGAACAATTTAGTTGCTTTGGCAGTAAAGGAAGAGGAGACGCGCCTCTTGATTTTGGATTTAGCTAATAATGCATTGAAAAGATTTCAAGAATTAGAAAACAGAGTAGATCAACTTGCGATTTCTACAAATCTTCAAGGTTGGGTTTTGACTTTAGAGGAGAGAGGGTATGAGGAAAAGTTTAAAACAAATTTTTTTCGCATGTTTCGTATCGTAAATGATTTTTATAATTACAAAAGCGACGAATGGAATTATACAGATATACTTTTTTTACGTAAAGCTTTGAAGTTGGTTGGGATAGATCCAAAAATGGAAATATCTATTCAGGAGTTTGTTGAAAAATCTATCGAGGAAATACTTTATCAAGGTTTTGATATTTATGAAGACTTGGTGTTATCACAGTTCGTTGACAGGCAAATGGGCGGAGAATTAACGATTAATAGCGTCTCTTCTAATTATTTCACTGCAATACATGCTTTGCTTTTTCATTATATTGATAAGTCTGAGATTGTTGAAACTTTAAGTGAGGAATTGTCTGTCTCGAAAGATATTGCTTTGAAAAAAATTATTACACGAACCATCTCTCGTTTGAATGTTGATGTGTCGAAAACGTTGCCTCTTTCTGACATTGCTATTGAAATTTTGGGTGGAATACGTCTTGCTAATATGCTTATTGAACCTAATTTAGTCGGAGGCTGTCTGTCTAATGTAGAAACGCCATGTGAAGATGTCGCGGCTGTATTTCCTGCTACTTCAGAAAAAGATGGTGTAGATGAGGCTGATAGTGATAACAATATCTGTTCTTTTTTAGTCGATGCATTGGGGTTGGATAAAAACAAAACTAATTTCACAGATTATTTTATCAAAGGGTATGAAGATATTTGTAGTCCTTTGAATCTTTGTGATGTGCCAAGTGGTTTTGATTGTACTAAAAATGACTTGATTTTTTGTGCAAAATACACAGTTGCTGGACTAAAGCTATTGACAAGGGAATGGGTTTACTTTGGATACGGACTTTGTTTTTCTCGCAGTTATTTGTGTTTTGATTTTAGTTTTTTAAATCTAGTGTCGATGCCTATTCTTGAATTTGCTAGGATTATTCGTATTGAACGCAATCGCCAAAAAGACTATCAAAAATATGACTTGATTTATTATGACTCTGGTTCTCATGTGGAAATATTTTCTACATTTGAACCGAAGAATCTGTTTAATCTAGACGGTAATAATTATGAAAAATTATTTTCTATTTTAGAAGGTATAATTAGTCTCCGTGGGGGCTACAAGGGCCGCTATCTAGATGTTCCCCGTGTAAAGATATGACCATAAATAGATAGCGTCTATTGGGCCTAGCGCCCCTTGCTCCGGGCGTCTGTAGGCACTGCAGTCAGATAGAGGGACTCTAACTGTCATGTCGGGACAATTTTACCCTTGCCGGAAGAGGGTCAAACTGATAGGTCCAAATCAGAGAAAATGATTGTCAACTATTTTTGAAGTCTAAATATACTAGGCTGTTATCTCTTGAGGTGGGGTCCGAGGGTGCAGAGTCTCCCCTTCGGCACCATCTGAACATCCGACACGGTCCGATTTAGTCCAAAAGACCGCGAGATTCTTAAGAAACCGGGCGAGAGATCGTCCGGTTTCGTCTTTTTGCGTCCGTTGACATCCAGTATTCTTAGGGACACATGTAGGGGCATGGACGAAATGCCTCTGTCTGCTAGGGGCATCTCGAAGGCAAGCCCAGGGACATGTGAAAGAGGCTTAGTGGCCCTTGGGTTTGCGGGCGATGCGGGACACCAGAAAAGTGCCCCAAACCAACCCCGAAAACGCTTGATGCCCCTATCAGGGATGAGGTGCCCCCATGCCAAGAAGGGTCTTGCCTCTCACCGACGTGGCCGTCAGAAATGCCAAGACCCAGGCCAAGGCCTATAAGCTCGCGGACGGCGGTGGCCTTTACCTGGAAGTGTTGCCATCGGGCGGCAAGTCCTGGCGCATGAAGTATTACATGGATGGCCAGGAAAAGCGGATCGTCTTCGGCCTGTGGCCCGACGTGACGCTCAAGCAGGCTCGGCAATACCGTGATGAAGCTCGTGCCCTGGTGGCTGGCGGTATCGACCCGGCAGCATCCATCAAGCAGGAGAAGGCCGAGGCCCGCGCCAACGCCGTGACCTTCGAGAAGGTGGCCCGGGAATGGCTGGCGAAGATCAGCCCCACCTGGGTGGATTCCCACGCCGACAAGATGACGCGGCGCTTCGAGGTCGAGCTTTTCCCCTGGCTGGGGGCGCTTCCCATCAAAGACATCAAGGCGGCCGAACTGCTGGCCGTTATCCGTCGTATCGAAGCCCGGGGAGCCAAGGACACGGCCCGCCGGATGATGCAGAGCACCGGGCAGGTCTTCCGCTACGCCGTGGCCTGCGGGCTGGCCGAACGCGACATATCCGCCGACCTGCGGGGAACGGCTGCACGGCTGGGAGATGCTACCTCGACCAGTCGCCGTGTCCGGTCTGGCCCTTCAGGTCGGGGCGGTCCCCATACTATGGCGAAGGACGCAAGGAACGGCTTCGGGAGCACGCCATCCGGTCGGGTTCAGAAGCGAATTTTCGCCCGAAATTGGACGGAGCATGCCCGCCCCTTCCTTCGGGTCATCCCGCCGTCATCGGGCGATAAAAAAAGGAGCCATTGCCATGGGTAAAATACAGGTTGCGAAGACCGGGCGGCCGAGCACGTACTCGGAGGATGTGGCAGACACGCTCTGTCAGGAACTTATGGCGGGCAAGAGCCTTCGGACGATCTGCGCCGTGGAGGGGATGCCATCAGCCTCGACGGTCTATGCTTGGCTGAGGCAGTACCAGGAGTTTGCCGCGCAATACGCCCGCGCGCGCGAGGTGCAAGCCGACGTGCTGGCCGATGAAATCCTCGAAATCGCCGACTCGGACCTCGACCCGAACCGTGCGCGTGTGATGATCGACGCCAGGAAATGGCTTGCCGGGAAGCTGCGGCCGAAGAAATACGGCGACCGTGTGGAGCTTGACCACAAGGTGGACGGAACCCGGCCGATGCAAGTCACGGTGAACGTGGTGCCTTACGAAAAAACCGAGTCCGCCATTGAAGGCGAGATCGTCAAGCCCGCGCTGGAAAGGGGGACCGAATGAGTTTCGATATTTGGGAGCAGGCCCGGCGGTTTCTCAACGGCGAGGTGCCCGACGATGACGACGCGGCCCGACGCGCGAGGGAAGAGGCCGAGGCCCAGACGAATGCGGCAATGGCACGGCAGCGTGGCCTGTTTTTCGGTGCGGACGGCGAGGACGAAACCAGGATTTCCCGAATGCGAAAACGCCAGGTCCGAGAATGGCAGGCCATAGTGAACGCGCCGAGTAGCTTGCGGTCACAAGGAGCAACGCTGACGCCAGAGGAATAGACCTCATTGAAAAATTCCCACATGGGCGGCCTGCTTCCATTATGAGGTGGGGCTGACCGTGAGGCGGTTGGGTAGCGTGTTGGGGAGCCGGGAAGAGGTTTTGGAGTAAGGACAGCGGTACGCACGCACGCGCGTAAGAATATGAACCGCCGCCAAGACACAGTGACTTGAAGTGACTTGCCCCGTTGGCCCGAAAACTACGGGCAAATACGGCTATCCACCTGCGACGAAGATTTCGTCGAGGCCCTGGTCGGGCGAGGTGTGTATAAAAAATATACACAAAGCGGCTGTCTCCGGTTCGGGGGCGGCCGTTTCCATTTTCGCCGGCACGGTCGCCGTCCGGGTGGTCACAAAAACTCACGTTGGCGGGCGTGATCTCCTTCAGAAAAGTTCAGTCGCCGCCCACGGTGTCGGACCTCACAAAACCTCACATTGGCTGCGTCTATGGCGAGGGGGCCGCTAGGGAAAACTAGGTTTGGCAGGCATGGTGCCGAACCTGAAAAAACCTGAGATCGTCCGCTTGTGGCTGGACCTGCTGCTTGGGAAAACTTGTGCCCGGCGCTGGCGTCGTATTGATAAATATTGAGATCGCGACGGCGCTTGCGTCCGTCCCTGCGGCGGTAAGCAATAGTCAGTTCTTCTCGGCTGGCCACGTCGCTTGCGACCTGTCAAAACCAGTCAGCCCAAGGCGTGGCGGCAGTCCCATCGTTTGCGGTTCGCACGCAGGTTTGCACAAATTCCTTCGCGCGAGAGTGCGTACCGTCAAACCGAATCGAACAAGTTCATATCCCTGAAAGACAGGAAGGGCGCGGCGTTCCGGTGACGAGTGTTCGGTTGTGAGCGGTTTTTGTGCGCGGCATTTCTTCACACGCGCGCATAGGCGTCGGAGAACCCGGCCCGATTTCCACTCCGGTTTCCACGAAATCCTTCACCGCGAGGGGTGGCAACCTGACGACGGTTACCAGGGTTCCCTACGCGCGGGAGGATGGTAACCACGAAGTCACCGGCTTGGTCGCCAGGAACCCCACGTGCGAGAGGTGGGGACTATCCCCGGTCAATCCTCGTGAGCATGGCCTTTGCCTTTGCGCCCATGTCTTGCCGAATGGATTCCAGGGCCACTTTGTCGTTGCCCTGGAAACTATGGATAGGCATAAAGGAGCTTACCAAGACGACTAAAGCTCTCCGTCTGCCCCCTGGGCCTGCGCACGGACTTTCGACAGACTGGGGACACGCCTGCACGCCGCCATCAATGTGATGATCGAGTGCTCTTGCCTGAGCATATTTCGATCGGTCGAGGAGTTATTGGCGGGGCTGGCGGGGGTGAGAGACAAAAGGGATGGGGCAGAGCGGAAAAATTTAAAGGGGAAAGATAATGAGCCCAGACGAGATTGAAAAAGAGCACCACCAAACGTTTGAGGAAGTTCGGAATTCTGACGACGACGGGGGTGAATATTGGCTTGCTCGAAAATTAAGTGAAATATTAGGGTATTCCCAGTTTAGACACTTCCTTCCGGTTATAGAAAAAGCGAAAGAGGCATGCCGGGGTAGCGGACAAAATGAGGATGACCATTTTGAGGACATCCTCACAATGGTCCCCATCGGTTCTAGGGCGCATCGCCAGATCGAAGACATAAAATTATCAAGGTATGCTTGCTACTTAATCGTTCAAAATGGCGACCCTTCAAAGCCAGTGATTGCAGTAGGCCAGGCTTATTTCGCAATTCAGACACGACGGCAGGAACTACGGGATGGCTCGGCGTTCGGCCAACTCTCCGAGGATGATCGGAGGCTGGCTCTGCGATCTGAAATGGCCAACCACAACAAGGGATTGTGCGCCGCTGCTAAAGATGCTGGTGTTTTAACAAGCCTTGATTATGCGATATTCCAAGATCATGGGTACAAAGGACTGTATAACGGGTTGGGCGCAAAAGCTATCAAGGCAAAGAAAGGGCTGAAGAAAAGCCAGCAGATTCTTGACCATATGGGAAGCACTGAATTGGCAGCAAACTTATTTAGAGCTACTCAGACAGAAGAAAAGCTACGCCGCGAAAATATTAAAGGTAAACTAGCTGCTAACAAAACACATCATGCTGTTGGCGCAAAAGTCCGCCAAACAATAAAAGAGCTTGGCGGGACAATGCCTGAAGATCTGCCAACTCCTGAAAAAAGCATCAAAAAAATAGAGTCTGAAAAGAAGAAGGCTCTACCGCAATCTGAAGAGTAACCTCTCCCCCCCGGCCCGCCCCGCGCGGGCCTTCTCTTTTCCCGCCCCGAGTTCTACCGGAGTGGGGCTTGGCGCAGATTCGGACAGGAAATTTCACCTGAAAATGGCGGTCGTGCATTACCCCGCCCGCAAGGTCACATACTCCAAGACCAGTTCCCGCATGTGGTAAAATGATGGCACGTCTAGCCCCCGCTGGTGAAGCTCCCGGGCTTCGTCGTGGAGGCCGGCCTTCCGTAGCGCGGCGACGGCGGCGAGGTGAAACTCGTACATATCCCAGCCGGGAAGGACGGTAAGCGACGGCTTGGCCATGGCAGGCTGGTATCAGGCCGAGGCCCAGGCGGTCTACCAGTGGACAGTGAGTGGACACCTGAAAAAAGGGCAGGAGATTACATCGAGGTTACACCCGAAAAGGGCCGGGACCATGGGTGTGGTGGTGGGATGCCGATTGCCGAAATACCGTCCACCTGTGGCGCGGGCCTAGACGACGGCGTGCTCGCCGGGTGTGAAATCGGGCGCGGTGGAGGTGATGGGGGTAGCCTGAAATTTTAGGGGCACATTTAGGGGCATGCAAATTTTTTCAATTTTTTTTCATGTTGAAATACGAATAGTTATATATAAAATATGTGCCTCCCCTTCGCACCATATGAAAGTAAAGCCTCAGGTAGCCGCCTGGGGCTTTTTGGTCTTTGTTCTCCTGTCTTTCTCGCCATTTTTCCCCGAATGCACACTGTTTGATGACAGTTGGAGTCGAGGAAGCCGGTCCTTGCGACGGCCAGGACGGCTGCGACCACGTTTGTGAGCATCGAGCACGAAGGTCGTTGCGGTCTCTCGGCCAGGTGATTTCTCACCAGAGCCGCTTCCGGCCCGGTGCGTCACGGTGGCACGGCACGAAACCCTCCCGGGACCTTCGGCCGCTCGTGGCGGTTGGCACGGATTATTCCAGACGGCAAAAAAATATTACCTTGTCCGGATTTTCCGTGTAATGCTTGCATGCACTGGAAGCTCCTTGCTTCCTGTCCCGCAATATTCATAATGGTTATGATTGTTCGTATGTTTGCCAAGCAAATTGGTTCGGTTGCATTGTGCATCATGTCAAAATGGTACATTCGCTTGTTGGCTTGATTTATTGATATGCCACAAAGGCAAGCACAGCCCTGGCGCCAGTCTGGAGGAACGGCATGACCACCGCCCCGCTGTCGCACCTGCTCCTTGTCGTCGGTCTCGTGTTGTCCGCGCTGCCTGGCCCGGTCCTGGCCATGGATGTGCCCTTGACCATCACCAATCCCGAAGCCGTGGCGAAAACCGCGGAACCCATCACCTCGGGCGTGCCTTTTGCCCCCGGGGTGCTCACCGACGCGGCCGACGTCGGCCTGCTGCGCGACGGCGCGGAGATCCCCGGCCAGTTCCAGGCCACGGCCCGTTGGCCGGACGGAAGCGTACGCTGGTTGCTGTGCGATTTCCAAAGCGACCTGCCGGCCGGCGGCAGCGCCGTGGTTACCCTGCGTACCGGCCGGCGCCAAAGCCCGGTGGCCGACATCACGGTCAGCGAAGACGCCGTGGCCGTGCATGTCGACACGGGAGCCACGGTCTTCCATTTCGCCAAGGACGCCCTTTCCCTGGCGGGCGCCCCCTACACGGCACGCCATGCCGGCCATGACTACCTGGCCGTGCCCGCAGCCGGAGGCTGGGTCGTGGAGGAGGCCGGCCCCATGAAGGTCGTGATCCGCATCGAGGGCGACTGGCGGCGGGACGGCGCCGGCCTGCGGGACCCGCTGATCCGGTTCCGGGCCCGGTTGTTTTTTTTCAGGGGCAAAACCTGGTACCGGGCGGCCCTGACGTTTCGCAACAACAATCCGGCCGGCTTCAACGCCGAGGTCACGCCCCCCGGGCCTCTGACCCTGGACGGGCTCGCCTGCGGCCTGGCCTTGCTGCCCGCGGGCGGCGCCTACGTCTTCGGCGCCGGAGTGGAAAGGACCCACGAACTTCTCGTGTCCGGTTCGGATGGCGTGACCCTGGCCGAGCCCCGCTACGACGTCAACGGCCAGATCGCCCCGGGCTGGACCGCCGACAGGCCGCTGGCCCTGCCTGCCCCGGCCTACACCTGGGCCACCAGGGCCTTCGGCTACGTGGTCCCGCCCGTGACCGGGTTGCCGGCCGGCCGCCAGGCGGTCTTTGACCATTTCGAGCGCCTGCAGCGTGCCAAGGTCGACCCCGACGTGTTGCAGGACCTGCCCCACATCCCGGGCATCACGGCCTTCGGCCATCTGGCCGCCGACCTGGACAGCTGGCACGACTACGGGGACCTGCGCTGGGGCGGCGGCTTCGGCCCCTTTTCGGGCAACCACTACGACTGGAGCTATGGCCTGTACCTGCATTTCCTGCGGACCGGCCGGACAGGTTTCGCCAATCTGGCCCGTGTCATGGCCCGGCACGAGATCGACATGGACCTCTATCACTGCGGCACGGACGGGACCGCCTACAATTACCAGAAAAACTGGGAGTCGCGGCCATCCCACGACGGCCCGGAAAACGGCTTCGGCCCGGGCCGCCCCAGCCACGGCTGGATGCAGGGCTACGCGCTGCATTGGCTCCTGACCGG
The DNA here is from genome assembly GCF_049995385.1 of Solidesulfovibrio sp. DCME. Lineage (NCBI taxonomy): Bacteria > Pseudomonadati > Thermodesulfobacteriota > Desulfovibrionia > Desulfovibrionales > Desulfovibrionaceae > Solidesulfovibrio > Solidesulfovibrio sp. DCME. The sequence goes on along the minus strand of NZ_CP188261.1, from coordinate 4,836,723 downwards.
CGACCCGAGGGGAAGGGATGCCGTGGAGGAACTCCGTGAAGGCCTCGGCCAGTACATCTACGAGTCCTTCAACAACGAGGGCTACATCGACACCAACGAGATCCGCATCGCGGGCTGGATGGTGGACGCCCTGGTGACGCTCTGGCGCCTCGATCCCACCTGGACCTTTGCCACGACCAACTACGGAACCAAGACCATTCCCCAAGCCATCCAGGACATCCTGCGGGCGGTCTTCGACCGCGAACAGGCGGCCGGCGGCCAGGGGTTCGTGTACGCCGGGGATTCGTATGCCCCGGACCCGAACCTGCGCCAGCCCCTCATGAACTGCTACGTGCTCGAACCCCTCATGAAGGCCTACGAGGAGGTCTTCCGGGGCAGGGACGACGGCTATGCCGCCAGCCTGCTGGGGCTCATCCGCCGCATGACCGGGTTTCTCATGGCCGTGACCTACGGCGGGGACAGCAATGCCGAGGGGAACTACCGGCCCCGGCAGATGCCGTATATGGTCGATATCGCCACCGGGCCGACCGACGGCCAGGTGCCCTACATCCTCATGGCGGCCAACGCGGCGGCCTTCGGCTTCCTGCACACCGGCGAGCCCCGATTCCTGGGCTACGCCCGCCAGGCCTTCGCCGATTACGTCCAGTACATCGGCCTGGCCGGCGGCGACAGCTATGTCGACCCCGCCCGGTGGACACCCACCTGCTACAATTCCGACGTCTACCCGGACACCGAATCCAAGGTCCATGGCTGGTCGTCGCGCTACGGGCAATACATCCTGCACATGGAGACGCTGCTTTCCAGCCGCTTGCCCGCTTGGCCGCTCTTGCTCCTGCTTGGCCATTGAGTCCTGGTCGGGCAGGCCTTGGCAAGGGCGTGGCCGGCCCTTGCCATTGCGAAGTCCTGCCCGGCTGGGGTATGCGCGGGCGATGGGCAAGCCGACATCCCCGCCCCGGGCGGGCCAAGCCTCGGGTTCGCCGCTGCACCGGCTCGGCGGCGTGGTCGTGCTGACCGGGCTTGTCGCCGGCGTCGGCGGCATGGGCCTGGCCCTGCTGTTGCACGCCGTCCAGCACCTGGCCTTCGGCTACGAAATCGGCCACTGGCACGGCACGGTGAGCTTTCTGCAAGGGGTTGCCGGGGCGAGCCCCGAACGGCGGGTCCTGGCGCTTGGCGTCTGCGGCCTGGTGGCCGGGTTGGGCTGGTGGGGCCTGCGCCGCTACTGCCGGCCGCTGGTCTCCATCGCCCAGGCCGTGGCCGCCGACGACCACCGCATGCCGGTTTTCGCCACCACGGCCCACACCCTGCTCCAGATCGTCACCGTGGGCCTGGGCTCGCCGCTCGGGCGCGAGGTGGCGCCCCGGGAGTTCGCCGCCGTCTATGCCGGGCGCCTGGCCGGGTTGGCCGGGCTGACCGGCGAGGAGACGCGGGTGATCGTGGCCTGCGCCGCCGGGGCCGGGCTCGCCGCCGTGTACAACGTGCCGGTTGGCGGCGCGCTGTTCACCCTGGAAGCCTTGCTGTGCACCTACCGGTTTTCCGCCGTCATCCCGGCCCTGGCCACGGCCGGCATCGCCTCCATGGTCGCCTGGCTGGGCCTGGGCGATGTCTGGCAGTACCAGTTCCCGCCGCTGGCCATTTCGGCCTCCCTGGTCGGCTGGTCCGTGGCGGCCGGGCCGCTCTTGGGCGCCGTGGCCTTCGGTTTCTCCCGGGCCGCGGCGGCGGCGCGGGAAAGCGCTCCCCGGGACCGGCGGCTCATCCCGCTGTGCCTGGTGAATTTTTTGGGGCTGGGCCTGCTGTCCATCCCCTTTCCGGAACTGCTCGGCAACGGCCGGGGGCCCATCCAGCTCAGCCTGGAAAACGAACTGGGTACCGGGTTGGCGGCGGCGCTTTTCGCGCTCAAACTGGGCGTCGTCGTGGCCAGCCTGCGGGCCGGGGCCGCGGGCGGGCTGCTCACGCCCGGCATGACCCTGGGCGCCATGCTGGCCACGGTCACGGCCGGCGCCTGGAACGCCGTGTTCCCGCCGCTGGCGCCGGCCGCCTTCGCCATCATCGGGGCCGGGGCCTTCCTGGCCGCCTCCATGCGCATGCCCCTGGCCGCCATCGTGCTCACCTTCGAGTTCACGCGCTTCGACCACGATTTCTTCTATCCGCTGGTGTTCGCCGTGGTCGGGGCCTACGGCACCTGCGTGTGGCTGTCGGGCCGGGCCGGCCAGCCGGTGCCGGCCGGCCATTGAGGCGCGGGGCCGTCGCCCGCTGGGGCACGGCCGAGGCCGAACGAAAAAGGCCGGCGGAACGGACGTCCCGCCGGCCTCAAGAACCATTTGAATCGCGCGTCTAGCCGACCACCACGTTGACGAGCTTGCCCGGCACCACGATGACCTTGCGCACGGTCTTGCCCTCGATGTGCTTGGCCACGTTGGCGTCGGCCAGGGCGGCCTTTTCCACGTCTTCCGTGGCGGCGTCGCGGGCGACGCTCACCTTGCCGCGCAGCTTGCCGCACACCTGGACCACGATCTCCACCTCGTCGGTGACGAGCGCGGCCGGGTCGTGGCTGGGCCAGGGCTGTTCGATGAGGAGCTTTTCGTGGCCGATGCGCCGCCACAACTCCTCGCAGATGTGCGGGGCGATGGGCGAGAGCACGGTGAGCAGGGTGGCCACGGCCGAGGACACGGCCTTGGCCCCCTTGGGCTCGGCCTTGAGGGCGTCCACGTTGGCGTAGAGGAAATTGACCAGCTCCATGACCGCGGCGATGGCCGTGTTGAACTGGAAGCGCTCGCGGATGTCGGCCCCGGCCTTGGCGGCGGTGGCGTGTTCGCGCCGGCGCAGTTCGGCGAAAAGCGGCGGCAGGGCGTCGGTTCCCAGTTCCCCGGCCGGGGCGCAGGCCCCCACCGGCGAAAGCAGCCCGGCCAGCTCCTCGGTCACCAGGCGCCACAGGCGCGACAGGAACCGCGACGAGCCCTCGATGCCGGTATCGCTCCACTCCAGGTCCTTTTCCGGCGGCGCGGCGAAGAGGATAAACACGCGCACCGTGTCGGCCCCGTACCTGCCGATCATCAGGTCCGGGTCCACCACGTTGCCCTTGGACTTGCTCATTTTCGAGCCGTCCTTGATGACCATGCCCTGGGTGAGCAGATTGGAAAACGGCTCGTCGAAGGCGACGTAGCCGCAGTCGCGCAGGGCTTTGACGAAAAAGCGCGAGTAGAGCAGGTGCAAAATGGCGTGCTCGATGCCGCCGATGTACTGGTCCACCGGCAGCCAGTAGCCGATCTCGGCCGGGTCGAAGGGGCGGCCCGCCTCCCGGGCCGAGGCGTAGCGGGCGAAGTACCAGGAGGACTCGAAGAAGGTGTCGAGGGTATCGGTCTCGCGCCGGGCCTTGCCGCCGCACAGGGGGCAGGCGACGTCCGTAAACGACGGCGAGGCGGGCAGGGGCGAGCGGCCGTCGGGCAGCAGGGCCAAATCGCGCGGCAGCTCCACGGGCAGGTCGTTTTCCGGCACGGGCACGATGCCGCAGGCCTGGCAGTAGATGACCGGGATGGGCGCGCCCCAGTAGCGCTGGCGCGAGATGTTCCAGTCGCGCAGCTTGTAGTGGACGGCCCGCGTGCCCCGGCCCGTTTCGGCCAGCCAGTCGATGATTTTCCCCTTGGCCTCTTCGTTGGCCAGGCCCGTGAAGTCGCCCGAATCGACCAGCAGGCCGGGATCGACGTAGGCCTCGGTCATGGCCGCCGCATCGAGGGTCTCTCCCTCGGGGCTGATGACGACCCGAAGCGGCAAATCGTACTTGCGGGCGAACTCGAAGTCGCGCTGGTCGTGGGCCGGCACGGCCATGACCGCGCCGGTGCCGTAGCCCATGAGCACGAAGTTGGCGACGTAGATGGGGATTCGCGCGCCCGTGGCCGGGTTGACGCAATAGGCCCCGGTGAACACGCCCTCTTTTTCCAGGTCCTCGCCGCCGCGGGCGATGCGGTCCATGTTGCGCACGCTCTCGACGAAGGCGGCCACGGCCGTCTCTTGGGGCTTGCCGGCAATAAGCTTGGGCACCAGCGGATGCTCGGCGGCCAGGCTCATGAAGGTGGCGCCGAAAAGGGTATCCGGCCGGGTGGTGAAGACGGTGATCCCGGTCTCGCCGTCCACGGGCTCGGCCAGGTCGAAGGACAGCTGGGCGCCCACGGACTTGCCGATCCAGTTGCGCTGCATGGTCAGCACGCGCTCGGGCCAGCCGCCGGAGAGCTTGTCCAGGTCGGCTAGCAGCTCCTCGGCGTAGGCCGTGATACGCAAAAACCACTGTTCCAGGTCCTTTTGCACCACCGGCTGGTCGCACCGCCAGCAGCAGCCGTCGATGACCTGCTCGTTGGCCAGCACCGTGCCGCAGGTCTCGCACCAGTTCTGGGGCGAGTGTTTGCGGTAGACCAGACCCTTTTTGAGGAAGTCCAGGAAGAAGCGCTGTTCGTGGACGTAGTAGCCGGGGTGGCAGGTGGCGATCTCGCGGCGCCAGTCGTAGGAATAGCCCAGGCGTTTGAGCTGGGTGCGCATGGAGTCGATGTTGGAGATGGTCCAGGCGGCCGGGTGCAGGCCGTGCTTGATGGCGGCGTTTTCCGCCGGCATGCCGAAGGCGTCCCAGCCCATGGGGTGCAGGACGTTATGCCCCTCCATGCGCTTGAACCGGGCCACCACGTCGCCGATGGAGTAGTTGCGCACATGTCCCATGTGGATGCGCCCCGAGGGGTAGGGGAACATTTCGAGGACGTAGTATTTCGGCCGGGAAGGATCGGCCTCCACCTTGAAGTGGCCGCCCTCTTCCCAGATGGCCTGCCATTTTTTCTCGACGTCCTCGGGCACGTACTTGCTCATGGGAAAACGCTCCTTGGCGATGGCGCAAGACGGATGCGCTGGTATCCTAATGCATTAGAGGTCTTTGTGGATTTCGAACTCGCCGCTGTCAACGGCCTTGGCGATGGCGTCGAGGATGCCGTTGATGAAGTTGCGCGAGTTCTCGTCGCCGTAGCGCTTGGACAGTTCGATGGCTTCGTTTAAGGCCACGCGCAGGGGGATGTCCGGCCGGTGCATGATCTCGAAAACGGCCAGGCGCAGGATGGTCAGCTCCACCTTGGCGATGCGCGAGAGCTTCCAGTTCTTGGAAAACCGCACGATCACGGCGTCGAGGGCCGTCTGGTTGTGCCACACCCCAGAAACGAGCTCCCAGGCGAAGTCGCGGCCGGCGTCGGCCTCGCTGTCCTCGCTGACGTCGTGGGGACAGCGCGCGAACACCCGGCGTAGCGACCGTTCGTCGGCGGCGGATTCGAAAATGAGCCCGTAAAGGCACTCGAAAGCCTGCTTGCGACCCTTGCGCCTGGAGGCGACGGGCTTTTTATCCTCGGACTGCGGCATGATGCATTTCGCTGCTTGGGCCATGGGTTAGAGTTGCTCCAGCACGCGCACCATCTCCAGGACGGCGGCGGCGGCTTCGACGCCCTTGTTGCCGGCCTTGGAGCCGGCCCGCTCGATGGCCTGCTCCAGGGTGTCCACGGTGAGCACCCCGAAACCGACCGGCACGTTGGATTCGAGCATCACGTGGGCCAGGCCCTTGACGCATTCGTTGGCCACGTAGTCGAAGTGGGGCGTGGCGCCGCGGATGACGGCGCCCAGGCACACCACGCCGTCGTACTTGCCGGAGCCGGCCAGCTTTTTCGCGGCCAGGGGGATCTCGAAGGCCCCGGGCACGCGCACGATGGTGATGTCGGCCCGGTCGCCGCCGTGGCGGGTCAGGTAGTCCACGGCCCCGCCCACCAGGCGTTCGGTGATGAAGTCGTTGAAACGGCCGGCCACCAGGGCGAATTTGAGCCCCTTGGCGTCGAGCTGGCCTTCGATGGTGTTGACGTGCAGCATGTGTTTTCTCCCGGGCGGCGCGCCGCCCGATTGGCTTCGATGCCGGGGTTGCTTATTTGGCCGCCTGGGTGGGCAGGTGCAGCAGGTGACCCATGCGGTCGCGCTTGGTGGTCAGGTAGCAGGTGTTCTCGGCGCAGGGCCGGGTCTCGATGGGCACCCGCTCCACGACCTCGAGGCCGTAGCCCTCGAGCCCCACGATCTTCTTGGGGTTGTTGGTCATCAGCCGCATCTTGGACACGCCCAGGGCCACGAGGATTTGCGCGCCGGTGCCGTATTCGCGCAGGTCGGGCTTGAAGCCCAGGCGCAGGTTGGCCTCCACGGTGTCCAGGCCCTGCTCCTGGAGGGCGTAGGCCTTGATCTTGTTGGCCAGGCCGATGCCGCGGCCTTCCTGGCGCATATAGAGGATGACCCCCTTGCCCTCGGCCTCGATCATGCGCATGGCCTCGTGGAGCTGGTTGCCGCAGTCGCAGCGCAGCGACCCGAACACGTCGCCGGTCAAGCACTCGCTGTGCACGCGCACGAGTACGGGCTCGTCCGGGTGGATGTCGCCCTTGACCAGGGCGATGTGGGTCTTGTGGTCTTCGCTGGCGGTGAAGGCCACGGCCCGGAAGGTGCCGAAGGCCGTGGGCAGGCCGGCCTCGGCCACCTTGGTCACGGCCAGGTGGCCGAACTTCATGCGGTAGCGGATGAGGTCGGCCACGGTGGCGATCTTGATGCCGTGCTGCTCGGCGAATTCGACCAGGTCCGGCATGCGGGCCATGTTGCCGTCCTCGCGCATGATCTCGCAGATCACGCCGGCGGGCTTGAGCCCGGCCAGCCTGGCCAGGTCCACCGAGCCCTCGGTCTGGCCGGCCCGGTCGAGCACGCCGCCTTCCTTGGCCTTGAGCGGAAAGATGTGGCCCGGGGTGACCAGGTCGTCGGGGCCGGCGCCCTCGGCCACGGCGGCCAGGATGGTGGTGGCCCGGTCGAAGGCGGAGATGCCGGTGGAGACGCCGACTTTCGCCTCGATGGAGACGGTGAACCCGGTGCCGAACGGCGACTTGTTGTCGTTTGTCATCATGGGCAGCCCCAGCTGGTCGACCAGGTGGGGGGCCAGCGACAGGCAGATCAGCCCGCGCCCATGGGTGGCCATGAAATTGATGGCTTCGGGGGTGACTTTTTCGGCGGCGATGGTGAGGTCGCCTTCGTTTTCGCGGTCTTCGTCGTCGACGAGGATGACCATCCGTCCGGCGCGGATTTCCTCGATGGCTTCCTCGATGGGGCTGATGCGCATGGCTGCGTGTACCTCGTTTGGGGGGCCTTGGCCGCCCGTGTGGAAAAGACCAAAGACCCGGCCGGGCCGGGTCCAAGGGGGAAATAGTCTACGCGACGCGGGTTGGCAAGGCAAGCGCGCGGGGTTTTCGCGGCCTGTCGCCGCACGTCAGGAAGAAAGCGCCGCCCGCACCAACCCCGGCGGCATCATGGTAGCCGCGACGATGGCCGCCTCGTCCATCCCGGACGCCGCCAGGCGCCGCACCACAACCTCCATGGGTTCGGCCACTTCCACGATGTGCCCCTCCGGGTCGCGCACCCGGAAGCAGCGCTGCCCCCAGGGCTGGACCCGCATGGCGGTGACCAGTTCGCCTCCGGCCGCCACGGTTTCAAAGGCCGCGGCCACGTCCTCGGTCTCGAAATACAGCTCGAAGTTGTCGCGCCCCAGCCGGCCGGGCGCGATGGCCAGGGCGTCGTCAAAGATATGCCTGCCGGCCGTGTCCGCCCGCCACAGGGAAAAACCCGGGTAGGTCACGTAGCCGTCCAGGACCAGCGTCGGCGACTGGCCCAGCACATCCTCGTAAAAGGCGCGGGCCCGCTCCAGGTCGGCAACGAACACGCAGGGGCTGTGGAAACGGATGGGCATGCAACCTCCCAACGGGGCCGGATGGCGGCGGCGCTTCCGGTGCCCCTAGCGGATGAAATACCCCACGGCCCGCCATTTTCCGTCGTCCTCGCGCGAGAAGGCCACGGTCTCGAAAGCCTCCTTCTTGTTGGCAAACGAGGCGGCGAATTCCATGACCACATAGGTGCCGTCCGGCGCGCCCTGCAGGCTCGTCAGGCTCTTGGCCCGGGTGACCTCGCGGGATTTGAGGCCGCCCAGGGGCTTGCGGAAGGCGGTCAGGGCCGTTTCCCAGTCCTTTTGCGAGACCGCGCCGCGAAAATAGGCTGCGGCCTGCTGCCAACTGGCGCCGTAGCCGCCGGCGTCGATGCCGGCCAGCCAGGCCGTGGCCGCGTCCACGGCCGGCTTTTGGTCGTCGGTTACGGGCGTATTCGCTTCCTGGGCCAGGACGGTGGCCGGCAGCAGCACCAACAGCAGGAGCAAGGCGGCAAGCGGGGTCTTCATGGGAGCCTCCGGAGGTGATGGATTCCCGGCGTTATGCCGCCTTGCGGCCCGGCCGTCCAGGGTTGGCGGCGGCACGACCGGGGACGGCCCGCAGCAAGCCTCCCGGCCACGGGCCGATACCCCGGCGCCTCAGGGGAAGGCCAGGCACATGCCGATGAAAAAGGCCAGCAGGCCGGCGAAACTGGCCACAGGCCCCAGGCGCCGCCCGAGCGCCCCGAGGGCCAGGCTGGCTGTCGCGGCCGCGACGGTGACGAGGAGCATGGCCAGGCTCGGCGCCAGGGCGGCCGGCAAGGCGAAGGCGGCGAAAACCACCAGGGGCATGTGCAGCAGGTAGATGTCGTAGGAGCCCCGGGCCAGGACCGCTTCCGCCGGGGACAGCGGGCGCGGCTGGGCGGCGCCCAGGCGCAGGCAGCCGAGGAGGAGCAGGCCGTTGGCCGCGACCAGGGCCGTGGCGTACAGGGCCATGGCCCCGGCCGGGGCCGGGCCAGGGACATACACGGCCGGGCCGAGGACGAAAACCGCCGCCAGGGCGGCCGCCGCGCCGGCCAGGCTCGGCCAGGCCCGGCCGGTGCGCAGCCGCTCGAAATCCCGGCCGCGCAAGCCGGCCTGGGCGCCGAGGAGAAAGGCGGCGGCATACAGCGGCAGCCGCACCGGTTGCAGCAGCAGCACGATATTCCAGCGCCACCAGACCCCGATGGGCATGGCCGTGCCCAGGGCCGTCATGGCCGCGGCCACGGCCGCCCCGGCGCAAAGCCAGGCCAGGCCCAGGGACCGGGGACGGCCGGCGAGCAGGGCGCCGAGGCCGGGCGTGAATCGGTAGACCAGGAAAAACAGGAACAGCAGGGTCAAAAACCACAGGTGGTGCTGGGAGAGGCTGTTTTGACTGCTTAAGGCCTGTTGGAGGCTGGCGATGCACCAGGGGCGGAAGTTGGCCAGCCCGGCCAGGGAGGCGCGCCAGAAGTCGAAAAAGCCGGCCGGGTCGGCCGTGCGCTGCCGGTAGCCGGCATAGACCATGGCCGGCAGGAAGAAAAACACCAGTGGCGCGATGGGCGCGAGCAGCCGCCGGGCCTTTTTGGCCACGAACCCCCCGGCCGAAACCTTCGCCGCCGAGGCCGGGGCGAAACAGCCGGCAATGAAAAACAGAAACGGCATGAGGATCACGTCCAGCCCCGTGACCAGAACATCGGCCAGGGGGCTCGGCGCGCCCCGCATGTGCCACCAGGGCACGTAGCGGGAGTAGCCGCAGGCGGCGTGCAGCAGCACCACGCCGAGGATCAGCCAGGACCTGGCCCGGTCGAAAAAGGCCCAACGCGCGTTCATGGATGGTCCTCCCTTGGGGCGGCCACGGCCAGTCGGGCCAGGCCGCCGAGGATGAAGGCGCAGGCCTCCTCGGCCGTCTCCTCCCAGGCTTCGGTGATGTCCGGATGGTCGGGGAAGATGCGCCGGAAAGCCTCGTTGTTGTAGGCGAAATAGGTGATGGTGCCGATGGTGAAGGCCGCTGCCCGGCGCACGAGCCCGGGCGCGGGATCGGGGCCGAGCAAGGGGCGCAGCAGGTCAAGGAGCTCCTGGGCGCCCGGGGCCAGCGTCTGCCGGGCCACGGCGTCCAGGAAGGGCGAGGGGCTGAGCATCTCCCGGGCGTAGATGCGGCCCAGGTCGATGGCCAGGGGGCCGCTGCCGTAGAGCATGCGGCAATAGCCCGTGACGAAGGCCCGCAGGGCGTCCTCGCCCGTCGGGGCCTCGCCGGAAGCCGTGGGGCCGGGGCGCGCCCCGTCGAAAAGCCCGGTCAGCATCAGGCGCAGGATCTCGGCGTACAGGTTCCCCTTGCCGCCGAAGTAGTAATTGACGGCGCTGACGTTGACCCCGCCGGCCCGGGCGCACAGGTCGCGCACGGTCGCGGCCGCGTAGCCCTTTTCGGCGAAAAGGCCGATGGCCGCGACAAGGATGGCGCGGCGGGCGTCGGGTTTCGGTTCCTGGGGCATGGACGGCTCCTGGGCGAATCGTTCTCAAACACGTGTTTAATACAATTGTTTGAAAATCCCTCCCCTGTCAAGGGGAAAACGCGGCAAACGGCCGTGGCAAGGGTGCCCTGGCCGGCGCACGGGCCTGGGGGCGGCCCGTCGGGCCAGGGGCGAAAGGCGCGGCACGGGAACGCGGCCGGCCTGCGAGGCCCTTGGGCCAAGGGGTCAGGGCAAGGCCCGGGTGGGCGATGCCGGAGACGGCGGCCAGGGCAGGCGATGTCGGAGACGGCGGCCAGGGCCGGGGAAGGCGATGGGCCGCAACGCCGGCCCTGGGGTCAGGGCTGGCGACAGGCGAACGGGGCGTCGGCGGGGTGGGGCGCGTTGGCCGCGCCTGGTCCGGCCCCGGCCGACAATGTCGCCGGCCGGGGCTTGGGAGGGAGGTCCCCTACTTGGGCAGGGCCCAGCTGGGCAACGTCGTCAGGTCCACGTGCCAGACCGCCGGCATGAGGAAGTAGACCACCAGGGTGATCTGGATGATGCCGAGGATGTTGAGCCACAACCCGGTGCGGGCCATCTGGCGGATGGTCACCGCGCCCGAGCCGAAGACCACGGCGTTGGGCGGCGTGGCCACGGGCAGCATGAAGGCGTAGGAACAGGCGATACAGGCCGCCACGATGGGGCCGAGGGGGTTGATCTTCATGCCCACGGCGATGGCGCCCATGACCGGGATCATGAGCGTGGCCACGGCCGTGTTGGAGGTGACTTCCGTCAGGAAGATGTTGAGCGCCACGATGCAGGCGATGATCCATATGAGCTGCATGCCCTCGAGGTCGACGAGCAGGCCGGCGATGTACTTGGTCAGCCCCGTTTCCTGGAAGCCGTCGGCCAGGCACAAGCCGCCGCCGAAAAGCAGGATCACGTCCCAGGGAATCTTGACCGCCGTCTTCCAGTCGAGCAGGAACACGCCCCGCTTGAGGTCCGAGGGGATCACGAACAGGAGCAGCGCGCCAGCGATGGCCACCGAGGCGTCGGAAACGCCCTTGAATATGGGCCATTTGACCAGACCCATGAGAATCCACAGCGTGGCCACCACGATGAAGACGCCAATGATGAGCTTTTCTTCCTTTTTCATGGGGCCGAGCTTGTCCAGTTCCGCCTGGATGAGCGTTTCGCCGCGGCCCTGGAGGATGTCGCCCTTGACCCGGAAGAGGACCTTGGTCAGCAGCAGCCAGGTGATGATCAGGAAGGTGGCGGCCAGGGGCACGCCCACCTTCATCCAGTCGAGGAAGCTCACGGTCTGGCCGTAGAGCTTGTCGAGCTGGGCCACCATGATGGTGTTGGGCGGGGTGCCGATGATGGTGGCCAGGCCGCCGATGGAGGCGGCGTAGGCCAGGGCCAGCATGAGGCTGACGGCAAAGGGGTTGTGCTGGAGGTCGTGGTCGCCGGTGATGTCGGCGCAGGCCTTGATGATGGCCAGGCCGATGGGCATCATCATGACCGTGGTGGCCGTATTGGACACCCACATGGACAGGAAGCCGGCCGCAACCATGAAGCCGAGGACGATGCGCGAGGGGCTCGTGCCGACGAGCTTGATGGTGTGCATGGCGATGCGGTAGTGCAGGTTCCAGCGCTCCATGCACACGGCGATGAAAAAGCCGCCCATGAACAGATATATCAAGTGATTGGCGTAAGGCAACGTGGCCTTGGCCGTGGGCATGATCTTGAGCAGCGGGAAAAGGACGATGGGAACCATGGACGTGGCCGGAATGGGGATGGCTTCGCTGATCCACCACGTGGCCATGAGCGCCGTTGTCGCGGCGCAGTACAAAGCCGGCTGCGACATGCCCTGGGGCAGCGGCAGCATACAGATGAGCAGGAACAAGACGGGACCCAACGGCAGACCGATTTTCTTCATTCTGTCGACCATCAACATGCTCCTTGGCGCGTAGCCTGTGCGTTGTGCTTCATGCAACCATATTCGCCTGGCACAGTGGAAACAGGTTGTTTCTTCGACCTCCTGTGTCGCCGCATGGGTTGTCTGGGTCCGCTTCTGTCGTCGCCTGGGGCTTCGCGCAACCGGGGCGGCCGCAAAAACGGGAGCTTGGCCCGTCCTGTCGCGGATCGGAAACTCGCGATCGAGCCTTGACATTTCGCCGCTTGTTCATGCTATCAGCGCAAACAGGGTTAGATGCAACACGCTTATAATCTAACAGGTGTTTTATAATGCAGAAGGGCATCCAGGACCTGATCCTCCGGATGGTCCACAACAGCCTGCGGCCCATCAAGAGCATCGCCGAGGAAGTGGGGAAACCCTACTCGACGCTCATGCGCGAGCTGGACCCCGAGGACAGGGGCGCCAAGCTCGGCGTGGAGATGCTCCTGCCGCTCATGCGGGCCTGCGATTCCACGCTGCCCCTGCGCTTTCTGGCCGAGGGCATGGGGCACCGGGTGGTGTCGGTGCGGGACATCGAGCCGGACAAGCCGACCTTTCACGAGGAGTTGCTGGACACCTACCAGGCCCTGACGGCCTACCATCGGGCCATGCTGGAGGGGCGGTCCGTCGAGGAGGTGGCCAAGCGGCGCGAAGTGCTCATCCGCCAGCTCAAGGAGGATTTCGCCTTCTATACGACCCGGAAGGAACAGGAAAAAGCCTAGCGGCGGCAAGGCGCGCCGCCTGCGGCCGCCCGGAGTGCCCGGGCGGCTTTTTTATTTGGCGGGATCGGGCGCGGCCGAGTGTTGCATCCCCTAAAAAATACGATCGTATTTTTTAGAGAAAAATAATTATTCCTTGGTGTGTTATGTGAAAAAGCGAACGTCCTCTTCGAGAACGCGACACTAGTGTGGCGTTCGCGAAAAAATATTAATATTTTTTAGTAAAAAATAATTATTTAAATATTTTGTTCTCGAAATTCGCATGCCCGGATTTCGAGAACGCGACACTAGGTGCCTTCCCGGCGCATCCAGCGGCCGGCCCGGCGGGTCAGGCCGGCCGCGGCCAGGCCGCTTGCCCAGCGGGCCAGCACGTTGATCAGCACGATGCACACGGACATGGCCGCGGCCGGGGCGATGTCGCCGGCGTCGTCCATGTTGGCCACGGCCACCGAAGCCAGCGGGATGTCCGCCGAATACAGGAAGATGACGGCCGAAACCGTGGCCATGGAACTGACGAAATAGAACTGGCCGACCTCGATGATGGCCGGCAGGCACACGGGAACGGTCACCCGGCGCAGGGTCGTCAGGAAGGACACGCCCAGCGATTCCGAAACCGCCTCGTATTCCTTGTCCAGTTGCTTCAGCGCCGTGGTGGCGGTCAGAAAGGCCACCGAATAGAAGTGGGTGACGTTGGACAGGACCAGGATGCCCATGGTGGCGTACAGGAAATGGAAGGGGTTGGGGAGGGTCAGCCCGGCCAGGCTGAAGCCCGGGGCGTTGAAAAAGAAGATGTAGGCCAGGCCGATGACCAGCCCCGGCAGGGCCAGCGGGATCATGGCCAGGAAATAGGCCAGCTGGCGCAGGCCGGTCAGTCCCCGCGTCTTTTCGATGAGGTAGGCCGAAAAGAAGGTTATGGCCGTGCCGGCCACGGCCGAATACAGGGACATGCGCAGGCTGCCCCACAGGGCGGCGTAGCCGCCGCCGCCCATGTCGCCGAAGCGGTAGTGGGCCAGGGACAGGCGCAGGTCGTAGGGCCAGACCGTCACCAGGGAGGCGAACACCCCGGTGCCAAGGAAGGCGAGCAGGGCCAGGGCGACGAGCCCGCAATAGGCCGAAAAGAAGCGCTTGGCGGCCGGGTCGTCGCTGGGGGGCAGGGGCACGGATTTGGCGGCAATGAGCGCCGTCTGGCGTTTCTGGGCCAGCCGGTCGCAGCAGTAGGCCAGGACCGTGGGGATGAGCAGGATCACGCTCACCGTCGCGCCCATGGTGAAATTCTGCTGGCCGATGACCTGCTTGTAGATGTCCGTGGCCAGGACGTTGCACTGGCCGCCGACGACCTTGGGCGCGCCGAAATCCGTGAAGCACAGGATGAAGCTGACAAAGGCGGCCGAAAGCAGGCCGAAGCGCACGCCCGGCAGGGTCACGGTGAAAAAAAGGCGTCCGCCGCCGGCGCCCATGGACCGGGCCGCCTCGTAGAGCCTGGCGTCGGTTGCCCGCAGGGCAATGGACACGATGAGCACGACCTGGGGGAAGGTGAAGATCGTTTCGGAAATGATGATGCCCACCGGCCCGTACAGGCCGATGTCCCAGGACAGGTCGAGGCCGGCCACGCTGGTCAGGGACCCGAAAAAACCGGTGGTGACCAGCCCCTTGCGGCCGAAAAGGTAGATGAGGTTGATGCCGTACAGGAGCGTGGGCGCGAAAAGCGGGGCCATGGCCAGGCCGCGCAACAGGCCCTTGGCCGGGATGTTCACCCGGGTGAGGCCGTAGGCGTAGGCGAAGCCCAGCGAGACGGACAGGGCCGTGGTCACGGCGGCGATGTACAGGCTGTTGCCCAGGGACCGCGACAGGCTGGGGCTTTGGAAAAACGCCCGGAAGTTGGCCAGGCCGATGGAAAGCCCGTCGCGGTCCTGCAGGCTCTTGGCCAGGATCTGGGCCAGCGGCCCGAGGACCGCCGCGGCCAGGAACAGGGCGCACAGGACGAGCAGCGCCGCCCGAAGCCCGCGCTCGGAAAAAAGCGCCTCGGCCAGGGAGAGCCGTAGCGGGCGGATGGCGGTCGGGAAGCCGGCGGCGTCGCTCATGGGGCGGCGTAGGCGCTGACCCGGTCCGGGGGCAGCACGAGGTGCAAGACCTGGCCGGCGCCCAGGGCCAGCTCCCGGGCCCGGGCCGCCGGGATGTCGGCCTCGATGGGCGCATGTTCGGGCGCCGGGCCTTCCAGGACCAGGGAGACGCGGGTGCTTGGGCCGCGAAATTCCACCTGGCGCACCACGGCGGCCATGGCGTCATGGCCGGGGGCGGCCGGGGCCAGGGCCACGTCCTCGGGCCGTATGCCGAGGCTCGCCGCCTGGCCCGGCGACAGGGGCCGGGGCTCCCGGGCCGGGGGCAGTACCCGGCCGGACAGGTCGTAGCCGCCGTCGCCGCGTTTTTTCGCCCCGGCCAGGAAATTCATGGAACCGACGAAGGCGGCCACGAAGGGCGTGGCCGGCCGGTCGTAGATCTCGCGCGGCGCGCCTTCCTGGGCGATGCGGCCCTGGTCCATGACCAGGATGCGGTCGGCCATGGTCAGGGCCTCTTCCTGGTCGTGGGTGACCATGACCGTGGTCACGCCCAGGCGCTGTTGCAGGGCCTTGATCTCGGCCCGCAGGTGGACGCGGACCTTGGCGTCCAGGGCCGAGAGGGGTTCGTCGAGAAGCAGGATGTCCGGGGACAGGGCCATGGCCCGGGCCAGGGCCACCCGCTGCTGCTGGCCGCCGGACAGGGCGGCCGGGTATTTGCCCTGCATGGCCGTCAGCCCGACCAGGTCCAGGAGCTCGTTGACGCGCCGGGCCAGTTTGGGGCCGCCGAGCTTCTGGCCGCGCAGGCCGTAGGCCACGTTTTCGGCCGCAGTCAAATTGGGGAACAGCGCGTAGGACTGGAAGACGATGCCGACGTTGCGCCGGGAAACCGGCAGTTGCGTGACGTCGCGGCCGCCGATGGCGACCCGGCCCGCGTCAGGGGCTTCGAGGCCGGCCAGCAGGCGCAGCACCGTCGTCTTGCCGCAGCCGCTGGGGCCGAGGATGCTGACGAAGGCGCCGCGGCCGGCCGTGAAGCGCACGCCCGACAGGGCGGCGAAGGCGCCGTAGCGTTTGACGAGGCCCGAGGCGGCCAGGTAGGCCTGCCCGGGCGTGGGGCGGGTTGCCGGCTCCATGGCCTGCTCCGGAAAGCGGGCCGGGGCCGCCACAAGGCGGCCCGGCCGCGGGACGGGGTTATTTCTTGGCTTCGCTCTTGCCGTCGTAGCGCTTGGACCATTCGGCCAGGATGCGGTCGCGGTTTTTTGCCGCCCAGTCGAAATCGTTTTTGATCATCTGCTTGCCCGGATCGGCCGGGTAGCCCTCGGGGATGGGCGTGCCGGTGGGGTAGCCGGTGACGGCGAAGCTCTGGGCGTATTCCTTCATGGCCTCCATGGACAGGGCCCAGTCGAGGAAGGCCTTGGCCTCGGGCTTGATGGCCGCCTTGTTGACCAGGGCGTTGGCTTCCAGGTCCCAGCCCGAGCCTTCCTTGGGGAAGACGGTCGCGATGGGCTCGCCCTTTTTCTTCTGCTGGAGCCCCCGGTAGCCGAAGGAGACGCCGATGACGGCCTCGCCCGTGCCGGCCAGCTTGCAGGGCTTGGAGCCGGAGTGGGTGTAGGAGCCGATGTTGTCGTGCAGCGCGTCGAGGTAGGCCCAGCCCTTTTCCTCGCCGAGCAGTTGCAGGATGGCCGAGACGGTCAGGAAGCCCGTGCCCGAGGAGGCCGGGTTGGGCATGACGACCAGGCCCTTGTATTCGGGCTTGACCAGGTCGGCGTACGATTCGGGCATGGGCAGCTTCTTGGCGCCAAGCTCCACGGTGTTGACGCAAAAGCCGGTCATCCAGGCGTCGATGCCGTACCAGGCCGGGGGCGTGGCCGCGTCCTTGAACTGGGCGGACACCTTGGCCCCCTCCTTGGGGTCGTAGGGGGCGAGCAGGCCGGCCTGCTTAAGCTGCATGAGGCTGACGGCGGACAGGCCCCAGATGACGTCGGCCTGGGGGTTGTCCTTCTCGGCCAGCAGTTTGGAGGTGACGATGCCGGTGGAGTCGCGCACGAACTTCACGTCGATCCCGGGGTTTTGTTCCTTGAAGCTTTTGATGTAGCGGGGGATCTGGTCGTCTTCCAGGGCGGTGTAGACGAGCAGTTCCGCCGCCAGGGCGTGGGTCGAAAAGGCCACGAGCAGAACGAGGGACAATACGAGGCGTTTCATGGCGACGCTCCTTGGGCGGGTCGGGGTATGCCGTTTCCGGTGGGCAATCCCAGGGAGGCTAGCCCGGGCGGCTTTCGGGCGCGTGACCGCCGCGTGGCGGCTTGGTGACGGTCGGGGGCGCAGGCAAGCGGCTCCCCGCCGGGGCCCGTGTTGCCCCCTCCCGGCTGGACGGGCCAAGGGGATACGAAAAGGCAGTCCGCTCAGTCGTTGTCCTGGCAGAAGCATCCATCCTCTTTCTGGGCGCGTGCCGAGTCGGCCTGGGCCAGGGCCGCCCCCAAGGGGGCGCGGCGGTCGCGGACCACGGAATTGCCCGCCTGGGCCTTGGCCAGCTTTTTGACCGAGGCCACCCGGTGGCTCAAGTCCTCGAAGCTCACGCGCGTCTCGAACAGGCAGTCCAGAATGGCGATGGACAGGGTGATGAGGGGGAAGTCCCGGGGGCGGCCGTCGCGGTCCTTGCCGCGCATGGCGCCACGCTCCCGGTCCTCGGCGTCGTAGAGGGCCGGGACCTCGGCGGCGAACAGCGCCACCGTGGCCCCGGCGATGGCGTCGGCGCCGTCGCGCTCGGCGATGGCCACGAAGTCGTCGCCGCCGACGTGGCCGACGAAGTCCCCGGGCGCGCCGTGTTTGCCGACAGCCTCGCGCAGGGCTTGGGCCGTCAGCAGGATGACCCGGTCGCCCTGGCTGAAGCCGTAGACGTCGTTGTAGGCCTTGAAGTTGTCGAGGTCCACGTACAGCATGCAGCAGGGCAGGCCCTCGGCGGCCCGGCGCGAGAATTCCCGCTCGATGGACACGTTGCCGGGCAGCCCCGTCAGGGGGTTGGAACCCTTGGCCAGTTCCACCTGCACCCTGGCCAGGGTGTCGAGCATCTTCTGCACGGACACCGTACCGGCAAGCGCCCCGCCGCGCGTGACCACGATGTCGTCGTAGATCTTGGCCGGCGCCCGGTTCATGGCCTGGCGGGCCGCTTCCTCGATGGGCAGGTCGTGCTCCACGCACAACGGGTCGGCGTCCATGAGGCGAGCCACACGTTTGCGGTGGTAGAGGTCCACGCCGAACTTGGAACTGAGCGCCTTGTCCAGGTTGTAGTTCATGACGAGGCCGGTGGGGGCGTCGCCGTCGAGGATGACCACCGAGCACATGACCGGCTTGTCGGCCAGCATGTCCTTGACCTGGCCGATGGAGGCCTCGGTGGGGGCCACCAGGCAGGGCGCGGCCAGTTCGCCGATGGGCGAGGCGCATTTCCAGTCCCCGGCGGCCACCTGGCCGTAGCCGGCCTTGGGCGGCATGGCCCGGCTGGACTCGGGCTTGGGATAGGCCGGGGCGCCCAGGTGGTAGCCCTGGCCGGCGTGGACGCCCATGGAGACGAGCGACGTCAGGGCCAGCTCCGTTTCCACCCCCTCGGCGATGACCCGGGCGCCGATTTTCTCGGCCACGAGCACCAGCGTCTCCACCATCACCCGCTTGAAGGGGTTGCACTCGATGTCGCGCGTCAGCGTCACGTCGGCCTTGAAATAGTCCGGCCGCAGCCTGGCCAGGAGCATCATGTTGGCCTGCCCGGCGCCCACGTCGTCGATGGCCGTGCCAAAGCCGAGCGCCCGGTAGGCCTCCAGGCGTTCGGGCAGGACGGTCAGTTCGCCGGGACTCAGGCGTTCGGAAAATTCCAGCACGATCTGGTTGCGCGAAAGGCCGTACTCCTCCACAAGCCGGGCGAACCCCGAGGCCTGCTGCCCGGTGGCGGCCAGGCAGGCCGGGCCGACGTTGAGGAAGAGCTTCTGGCGGGGCTTGAGCGGGCCGACCTCGGCCAGGGCGGTGCGCCACAGGCCGTGTTCGATCTCCAGGCCCCGGTCCGAGGAGCCGATCATCTCGAACAGGCGCAGGGCGTCCTGGACGGCGATGCCGGAGCGGCCCCGGGCAAAGGCTTCCCAGCCGAGTATCGTCCCGGTGGCCAGGTCGGCGACGGGCTGGAAGACCACGCCGGCCTGGCCTTCGGCAAAAAGGGTCTTGAGTTCGGCGCGCGACGGGAAGGCCCCGGGATCGATGGTTTGCTGGGAGATGCGCCTGGCCTTGCACATGGCCGCGAACAGGGCGGTGGCGGCCGGGGCGTCGCCCGCCGGCTCCAGGCAGGCGAAGCCGACGCGCAGTTCGAGGCCCTCGCCGGTCAGGGCGGCCATCCGTTCGGCCACGGTGCGCAGGACCGCCGTGCGGTAGGAAAGGTAGCAGGAGAACAGCTCGTTGCGGTCCTCGCCGCCGTGGTCGAACAGCAGCACGCAGTCGCCCGGGGAGGCTTCCTGGACGCACAGCAAGGCCTTGCCCGGGAAGGACTGGGGGAACTGGTCCAGGGCGATGTCCAGGCAGGCGCCGAGGCAGGCGATGCCGGCGTCCACGCCGATGCCGGCGAACTTCAGGTGGAAATCGGCCGCCTGCAGGGTGAGCAGGGCCAGCCGGTCGTCCCGGATGTCGGGCACGGCGGCCAGCAGCGGGGCGACGCGGGGACGGACCCCCCCCGCCCGGCCGGACAGGACCTTTTTCTGTTCGAGCATGTGCTTGAACATGATCGAGGCTTCGATGCGAGTCGGTTCCATCCCTCCCTCCGCCGGGGCCGGCCGCCGGCGGACTGACTCAAGCCCAGGGCGGGCGTTTTCGCGCGACGAAGCGGCGACGAAAAGGTGAGCGTTTCGTGACGATTGCATGACGAATGGGGGATGGCCCGGCCAGGTCGCGCCCCGCGCCCGTCGTCGGCTCCGGGCCGGTCGCGGCGACGGCCCCCGGGGGCCACAGCGGGCCGGTCGCGGCGATCCGGCGCCCTGGGCCGTTCCCGTCGATGCGGCGCAGGGGTGCAAGCCGGTTGCAGGCGACAGGACGCGCCATGGCCGGACGTCGCTGCCGGCCTACAGGCTGCCGAATTCCTGCCAGCAGGCGTCGGTCGGCCCGGATTGCAGCAGGTCGTCGGCGTAGACGCAGGTCAGGACCGGGGTGCCGGCCGTGTCGTACTTGATGAAGGCCCCGTTTTTCTTGTCGCCCGCGTAGGTGCCCCGGTAGGCAGGCTGGCCGTCGGAGTGGTTGACCAGCCAGACGCCGTCCTTCTTGCCGTGGTTGTACTGCATTTCGTACCACAGGGTGCCGCTCTCGTAGTACCAGTAATGCGTCCCGTGGCCTGAGCCATTGGTGTCATAGGGCAGGAGATATTCCTGGCCGCCGGAGGAGTAATAGGTGCTGTGCAGCCGCATGTTGAAGGTCGATGGCCAGTTGCAGACCAGATCCTTGGGTTTGGTCCCTGCCGCGTCGTAATAACTGATCGAGGCATAGTAGTTCGAGCTTCCCGCCGCAGGCCGCCAGTACTTGTAGGCGCTGCCCGAATAGACGGTCATGCCGAAGACGGCCGTGGCCGGCACGTCCGGGCAGTAGGCGCAGCTTTCCTGGGGGCCGATGTGGACCGCGGCCTGCTCCGTGGCGGTGTAGGGCGCGGTGCTGTCGGTGTTGGTGACCGAGACCAGGTAGATGTCGCCCAGGGCGGCGGTTATGGACTGGGGATAACCGAAGCGCAGGTTGCCGAGAAAGGTGAAGGGGCCGGCGACGTCGCGGCCCTTGTAGAGGGCGTAGGTCAGGTTGGCGGGCGGGGTGAGCACGCTTACGGCGTAGTCGGGCGAGGTCACGGCGGTGTTGAAGACGAACAGCAGCTTGCGGGCGCTGTAGGGCGCCAGGTCCGAGGCGATGTCGGCCGAGGCCAGGCTGGCGTTGTACCAGGTGCGGTCGCTCGGTGGCATGGGCCAGCCGGCATAGCCCGTGCTTTGGGTATGGAAGCGGGTGGCGAAGGTGGTCCACTTGCCGCCAAGGGCCATGCCGCTGCCCACGGTGTCGATGAGCGCCCGCAGGTCGCTGTAGCCCGAGGTGCCGGCGACCTGGTTGCGCACGGTGGTCCACAGATTGAAAATAAAGGCGTCGGAGCCCTGGTCCAGGCGCAGAAAACGCAGGAAGCCGCTGGCCCAGTAGCCGATGTTTTGCATTTCCGTCCGGTTCGCGCCCGTTTCCAGGCCGCGCGGGGCCATGTCGGTGTTGTCGAGAAAGACCGAGGAGACGTAGGCCGGGTCGTCGAGCATGACGGACTCGAACCACACGGAGCTGGCTTCGGCCAGCCACAGGAAATGGGGGCTGAACAACAGGGTGTTGCGGATGGCCAGGGCCGAGCGCGGGTCGTAGAGGTTCTGGACGGCGTGGAAGAATTCGTGGCCCACCGTGGCCTTGAGGAGTTTCTCCTTGCCCGGGACGCACAGGGCGGCATTGATGTTGACGCTCTGGTAGCGCTTGCCGGAAAGGGGCAGTTCGGTTTCCCCGTCGCGTTCGCCCAGGCCCGTGAGGATGTTGATGCGAAACGGCCAGGAAAAGCGGCTGGCGAAATCGAAGCCCATGGCGCACAGTTTGGTGTAGGCCTCCTCGGCGGCGTCCAGGACGAGCTGGGGATAGTCCTCGGATTCGCCCAGGATGCCGATGGGGTAGACGAGGTAGAAATGGGTGCTGACCTCGGCCCGGAAGCCGCTTACGGCCCAGAAGGTGATGGCCCGTTTGGTGGCCACGGCGGCGGGTGCCTGGCCGGTGGCAGCCGCGCCGGCGCTTGCTGCCGGGCATTCGGCGCTTTCCGGCAGGGGCAGCGTCAGCAGGCCGCCGGAGACCGTGCCGACCTGGATTTCCGGCAGGTTGGCGCTTTGGCTGTCGGCGGCGAAGCTGACGGTTTCGCTCAGGGCCACGGCCACCTGCCGGTCCGGGCCGCCCAGGCGCAGTTGCAGGCTGGCCGGCTGGCGCAGGCAGGCATCGTCCATGTCCAGGGTGTAGGCCTTGCCGGACGGGGTGAGGCCGTAGGTGGCTTCCGGGGTGGCCTGGCGCAGGGTCACGGCGGTTGCGGCGTCGAAGGCGGCGGCCGGGAAGGTGACGCTGCCCGGCCCCAGTTTGAGGCTGCCGCCGGACGCGCCGATGGTGGCGCTGGTGGATTGGGGCGGGTGCAGGCCCGCCAAGACCAGGAGCAGGCTATCGTCGTCGGGGGCGGCCGTTGCGGCGGCGGGTGCGAAGGCGAGCAGGGCGGCCAGAAGGAGCGCGCCGGTCAGGGCGATGGTGGACAGGCGGTGCATGGTGGGCTCCTTGGGCAAGGCCCTTGCGGAAACGAGGTTATGCCGTCCGTGTTGCGTTGCGTGGGAATGCGGTGAAACAGTTTGTCCCGGTGAGGATGCCTCACTCTATGTCTACAGGGAGTTCGAGCGGGTTTGCAAGATAAAGTTCAACTGTGCATGAAAAGAGTAATAATTAATATGTGACAAGTTGTGGATGTCTCTGTTGATGGATACAACAGTATAGCAGGCATGGCAAACAGCTATTCCAAAAAATGGTGTTGATGTTTATTTTTTTTACACGAAATTGTTTTGATGGCTTGGCAAAAACATGAAAAAAAGCGAGGCCACCCTGTAGTTTTTGTCGGCCCCGCCAAGCCGCAAAGGACAAGCCTTTGGGATGTGATCGGCGAGGCAGGCGATGCTGTCTGGATTGTGACAATCGGAGGGACGTTACGGACCTGCGCACGAAAGGAGCCGGGCTGTGCGCTGGCGATGCGATGGACAGGCAGGCGTCCGATGCGCGAAGCGGCCCGGCCTCAGTCCACGGCGCGCCTTGGCCCTAGCCCACGGCCAGGGTCGCGCCCAGGCTCGGGGAGGTGGACACGTCCGGCCAGCCGACGACCGGGATGACGCCGAAGGAGCGGATGGTGCCCGAATCGGCGTAGAGGTACTGGAGCGTCTGCATGTCCAGGACGGAAAAATTGCTCTTGTAGGTGTCGGTCTCGTTGTAGGACATGACCGTGTAGTCCGTATTGTCCAGGACGGCCGGCAGGGTCTGCGTGTAGGCCGTATCGTCGAGGCCCAGGGTGTGGCCGATCTCGTGCAGGATGGTCTCGTAGCCGAGCGTCCCCGGCAGGGGATTGGACAGGACGGCGCCGTATTCGTTGTTGTCAAGGTAGACGTAGTCCTGGCGGTCGATGGTGACCTGGCCGCTGCTCTCCTTGGTTATGGTCGAGCCGGTCATGGTGTAGGCCATGACGCCGGGGTCCGTGATGTCGATCGTCCCAAAGGAGATATCGGCCGTCAGCGCATTGGACGTTTCGACGAAGGTAAGGCCGGTCAGCGGCTCCGACGTGGCGTAGACCAGGCGCACGGCCGCCTGTTGGGTGGCGTTTAAGGGCGCGAAATCGACGATGGCTTCCTCGTTGTCGGCCGGGACCAGCGGCGTGGTCATGAAGGCGTAGGTGACGGTGAGCCCGGAGGATGGTGTTTCCTGCGTCCACAGGGGCAATCCGACATAGACCAGGGAGTCGATGAGCACGTTGCCGCTTTCCCGGGCAAAGGTGTCGTCGGAGAGGGTCTGGGCCATGACCTGCCTTCCATCGTTGGATTTTTGCCATAACAACTACGACGAATCAGTGCCTGTCGCAAGGGGCGGAGCGGTCATTTTTCACCGGGCACGAACACGCCGTCCCAGTCCTTGGCCGGCGGCGCGGCCAAATAGCGGCGACAGCGGGCGGCCAAAACGCGCGCCGGCCCGTCGCCGTCCCCGCCCCGGGCGGCGTCGGCGGCCGCGAACCCCTCCAGGGCTGCCGCGAAGCGCCGTTCCCGGTAGTCGGCCAGGGCGGCGGCATAGGGCGCGGCATACGCGGGCAGAGGCGTGCCGGGCAGCCCCAGGGGCTCGAACACGGCCACCGCCGCCGCCCGGCCCTTGACCCGCACCCGGTCGACCTCCCGGGCGGGAAAGGCGTCGCCTGCCGCGTCCATGACCGCCGCGCTGACGAGGATGGTGGTGCCGTACTGCTTGTTGAGGGATTCCAGGCGCGAGGCCAGGTTCACCGTGTCGCCGAGGATGGTGTAGTTGAAGCGCTCGCGCGAGCCCACGTTGCCGACCACGGCCGGCCCGGCGTGCAGGCCGAAGCGGGCGGCCAGGCGCGGCAGCCCCCGGGCGGAAAGCCCGGCCGAAACCGTTTCCATGACCCCGGCCATGGTCAGGGCGGCCCGCACGGCCTTGGCCGCGTGGCGCGGTTCGGGCAGGGGCGCGCCCCAGAAGGCCATGACCGCGTCGCCGATGAACTTGTCGAGGGTCCCGCCGGCAGCCAGGATGCTGTCCGTGGCCGGGGTGAACCAGGCGTTCAAAACGGCGATGAGCTCCCTGGGAGCCAGCGTCTCGGAAAAGCTGGTGAATCCGGCCAGGTCGGAAAAAAGCACCGTGACCTCGGCCTCCTCGCCGCCCAGTTCCAGCCGCTCGGGCCGGCGCACCAGGTCGCGCACCACCACGGGCGACAGGTAGCGGGAAAAGGCCCGGGCCAAAAACCGCTTCTCGCGCGATTCCACCAGCCCCCGGTAGAGGGTGGCCGCCGCCCCCGTGGCCAGCAGCCCGGCCGAGACGAGCGCCGGCGGCAGCCAGTAAAAACGCCAGACGAAAAGCCCGGCCGCAAGGCCGCACAGGCCGCCGGCCAGGCCCACGGCGGTGGCGGCGGCGGCAACCGGCCGCAGGCAAAAGACAAGCGCCCCGCCCACCGGCAACAGCAGGCCCAGCCAGGCCAGGGCGGCGCCCGGGGGCAGTTCCCGGCCGGGGCCGCCGTGCAGCAGCGTGGCCAGGATGGCGGCGTGGATTTCTGGGCCGAAGGCCGGCTGGCCGGTTTGGCGGGTAAAGGGCGTGGGAAAGGTGTCGGCCTGCCCGAGCGGCGCGGCCGAGGCGGCCATGGCCCGGCCCACCACCACCAGCCGGCCGGCGATGCGGGAATCGGGCAGGGGATGGTCGGGGTCGATGACCGCGGCGTAGGAGACCGTGTCCATGGTGCGCGGCGGGCCGGGATAGTCGATGAGCCCGGCCGCCTCAGGCACCCGGCCGTCCGGGGCCAGCAGCCCGGCCGCCCTGCCGGCCAGGGTGGGCAAGCCGGCGTGGCGGCTGGCGAAGCGGCGCACCACGCCGTCGGGGTCGGGCGTCAGCACGGCCAGGCCCACCCCGGCGGCGGATGCGGCGAAAAGGGGCAGGGGATCGATGCGCACCAGCCGCGAAAAAGCCGGGTCGTCCACGGTTTCCAGCGCCGCCGCCAGCACGGCCGGGGCGCCGCCGGCCAGGGCGGCGGCCAGGGCCGCGTCGTCGACGGGGTCGCCCGGCTCGGCGAAGACCATGTCCAGGAGCACGGCCCGGGCGCCGGCCCGGTGCAGGCGGTCGAGGAGCCTCGCGTGCAGGCGCCTGGGCCAGGGCCAGGACAGGCCGATCTCCTGGAAGGAGGGCTCGTCCACGGCCACGACCAGGACGTCCGCCGGCCGGTCTTTTCGGGTTCGCAGCAGGTAGGCCGCATCCAGGGCCAGGTCCTCCAGGGACCGCCCCTGGGGCGTGCCGCCGGCCAGGACGAGCAGCCCCCACAGGCAGCCGCCGACAAGCCCGCCGAGCAGGGCGGCCCGTGGCCGCAACCGTCGCCCCGTGTCCCGTCCCGTCGCCTCGGCCATGGAAGTCCTTATGCCGCGCCCCTGCAAAAGGGGCCAGGGATTGTGGCGGCGCCGGGCCGGGAGGGGCACCCGTTGCCGCGGATGCCCGGCGCGTCGCGGCTTCGCCCTAGAAGTACCAACCCAGTTTGAAGACGATCTGCCGGTCCGGGTAGAAGGCGTCCAGGGCCACGGCCTCGCGCTGGTAGGTGAAGCGCGTGGCCGTGAGGTTGGTGCCGGTGACCGACACGAAACCGCGCTTGCCCGGGAACTGGTAGGAGACCTGGGCATTCAACAGTCCGAACAGTGTTTCCGTGCGCCGCTCGCCGTAGACGTTTTGGTAGCGGTTGTCGCAGTAGTACTGGTGCACGGCCGTGCCGGACACGCCGGCGCCGAGCCCCGATTCGTGCAGGAAATTGAGCGCCAGCACGCCGTCGGCCTCGAAGAAGTCGTTTGCCGGGTAGCGCCGGGCCGTGACCTCGGTGGGCAGGAGCCGCTTGGCCACGCCGAAGGCCGAAAGCCCCAGATACGGGGCCAGGATGCGGTTGACGCCGAGGGTGGCCATGTAGCGGCTGACGGTCACGTCGACCTCCCGGTTGCCGCTGGCGTAAGGGTCGTACTGGGGATTGACGACGTTGTGGTAGGTGAGCTTGGCCACGGTGAAGGTGTCCGGGTCCCACTGCGCCTCCCAGCCGGCCCCGAGTTCCGTGACCGTGGAGCCGTCGTCGGCGTTGAGCCGGGCCGGGAAGCCGGCCACTTCCGAGGGCTGGATCACGGACTGGAACAGGGTGTGGGTGTTCAAATAGCGCTGGAAGGCCAGGCGCAGGGTGTGGGCCTCGGTCATCTGCCAGTCGAGACCCAGCCGGGGGCTTATAAGCTCGCGGTGGATGGGGTCGGGCCAGCCGTAGCGCGGCGAATCCACGGCGTCGTAGCCAAGGCCGATCTCGGCCACCAGGCCCGGGGCCAGCTTCCAGTAGTCCATGGCGTAGACGCCGCCGGAGCGGTTGGCCGGGTTGTAGTGGTAGCGGTGGTAGGCATCCTCGGCGACCTGGCCGTAATAGACGTAGAAGTCGCGGGATTTGCGCAGGTAGTCGAGCTCGCCGCTGAAGTAGTCGGCGCCGGCCATGAGGGTGTGGTCGCCGAGGACGAGCTGCTGCTGGGCCTGCAGGCTCAGGTACTGCTGCCGGGTGCGCCGGTACTGCCGGTAGGATTCCACCAGGGGCGCGTCGGACTCGGTGGTGGAATAGTAGGTGCTGTCCTTCCAGTCCCAGATGTTGCTGGTGGCGGCGGCGTAGCCGATGAAGGTCGCCTGGGGGCCGAAGCGGTGGACGTAGCCGGCCTCGAGGTTCTTGTTGTCGAAGAACTGTTTTTGGTGGGGCGAGTTGGCGTAGTACCAGTCGTTTTGGCTCGTGTTGTCGCCGGTGTCGGTGTTGTTGGAGGTCACGGCGGCGAGCAGCGCGTCGCGCACGCTCGGGTCCCACTTGAGCTGGGCGAAGCCGTAGAGCGAGCGGGTGTCGCCGTTGTTGTCCCGCATGCCCCCGTCCTGGGACCAGGAGCCGTAGACGTCGCCGGCCAGGCCCGGCACGCCGCCGTAGGCCTCGGCCGAGGCCGACCAGGCCGGTTTGCCGTTGCCCCAAATGCCCGCGCTGCCCACGGTTTGCAGGCGCAGGTAGGGCATCTCGAACATGGGCGTGTAGTCGTTGTAGACGGTGAAGGTGTTCTGGTTGGCCGGGGAGAGCAGGCGGTAGAGGAGCAGTTCCGTGCCCGAGGCCCCGACGCGCTGGCGGGTGGCCATGTAGGCGGTGCTCATGAACAGGTGGGCCGAGGGGTTCAGCGGATCGTTTTTGACCGCCGTGACGGCCTTGGAATAGGCCCAGTCGGCCAGCCCGAGCAGGGTGAAGGAGCGGGCCAGGTCGACGTTGCGCACGGCCAGGTCGCGGTCGAGCGTCAGGCGCGAGCGGAAGATGGCCTGGTTGCCGTTTTTGGCGATGGAGGCGTTTATTTCCCGCACCGCTTCGCCCGGCCGGTTGAGGTCGGTGAGCGCGATGCCCTTGTAGAGGTGGGGCGTGGGGTCGTTGGGGTCCAGGCGGGCGGCGTAGTCGTAGGTGGCCAGGGCCTTGTCGAAATCGCGGTTCTGGTAGAGCGCCTTGCCAAGCGAGGACTGGAGCAGGGACAGGCGCGGCGAGAGCAGCGTGGCGGCCAGCATCCGTTCGAGCCCGAGGCCCTTTTGGCCCCTGGAAAAGGCCACGTAGCCCAGCCCCAGCCAGGCGTCGCCCAGGGCGTTGTCGCGCTCCCGGGCCTTTTGAAAAAAGGACTCGGCCCCGGCGAAATCACGGAACCCCAGGCGCACGAAACCGGCCGTGGCCAGGACCACGGCCTCGTCCGGCGCCGTGTCCAGGGCTTTTCGGATGGTGCGCCAGGCCGCTTCCAACTCGTCGGAGCCCAGTTCGATGCGGGCCAGGTACACGGCGGCGGCAACGAAAGCGGGGTCCAGGGCCAACGCCTGGCCGAAGCGGGCCTTGGCCCGGGGCAGCTCGAAGGCGGCCATGGCGGTCAGGCCGCCGGTGACCTGGGCCAGGGGGGCGTCCGGGGCGGCGGCCAGCAGGGCGTCGGCATCCTTGGCGGCCGCCTCGCGGCGATTTTCGAAAAGCGCGACCTGGGCGGCCAGGGCCCGGGCGGGGACGGAGCCGGGGTCTCGGGCCAGGGCCGCGGCCAGCCACTGGCGGGCTTGGGCCGGTTCGCCGGCCATGAGCGCCACGTAGGCGGCGGCGCACAGCGATCCGGCGTCGGCGCCGGCAGCGGAAAAGTCGCGCCGCAAGGTGGCATAGCCCCCGGCCACGTCCCCGGCGCCGGCCTTGGCCAGGGCCGCCCTGGCCGTCTGGCCGCCCTGGCCCTGCGGCGCGGCGGCCAGCAGCCGGGCCGGGTCGGCCACGGCCGGGTAATACAGCGTCCACTGCACGGCGTTTTCTGGATTGACCAGCACCTGCTTGGTCGGGGCCTGGCCCGGCCGGGCCGAGCCGATTTCCCCGGCGGCCAGGGCCAGTTCGCCCTGGGCGTTATAAAGCGTCAGGCTGCCGCCGAGCAGGGCCACCGAGGAAAACCCGTCGGCGGCCACCCGCACCACGAATTCCGTGCCGCGAATGGCGGCGGTCATGGCCGGGGTGGCCATTTCGAAACGGAAGCGCTCGGCCTCGTTTTTGAGCCAGACTTCGCCTTGGGGCACCTCGTAGAGGCTGGCCGCCTGGTCGGGCGCGGCCTTGGCCGGCACCAGGCCGCCGCCGGCCAGGCGGGCCGAGACGGCTGCGGACTTGAGTACCAATATGGTGTTTTCGTTGAGTTTTATTTGCGATTCGTCCACGCACAGCACGGCGGCCTTGGAGGCGGGGCCGGTTTGCAGGCTGTCACCCGGAAAAAGGTCCCGGCCCGGGGCGGCCTCGCCCCAGCCGGCCTCGCCGGCCGGGCGCAGCCGTACGTCGCCCTGGGTGGCGATGAGTCGGCCGACGGGGGCGGTGGCGGCCTGGAGTGCTCCGACAGCCGAAAGAAGTAAAACTATTGCAATGCCAAAGCAGTGGGCGGCCAGACTGCGGCGCATGGCGGTTCTCCGGCGGCTTGAATGGAGTATTGGCAACGGATGGCGCCAAGCTAGCCGATACCCCGGAGGAAATCCATACGCAGCAAACGGAAAAATCAGGCCAAGCCCTTTTGTATCCAGAACTGGTACATCTCCAGGAACGTGTCCTGGTTCTCCCGTTCGAAGACATGCCAGTTATCGAGGTTGGTTGCCGCCGGGTCGCTCGGGAAGCGCGCCCTGTAGGTCGCAAGCGTCGCCGGTTCGATGTCGAAGCCGAGAAAGCGCAGGCCGTTGCCGTCGAGGAAGGCCGCGATGGCCGGCAGGGTCATGGCCGATTCGCAAACATGGAAGAAGAGGTCGCGGCAGCCGCTGATGCTGTAGAAATCCTGTACCAAGAGGCGGCGTGCCGGATCGGTTTCCGGCAGGGACAACAGTTCCTGGCGGCACTGCCGCAAGGACTGGGGGGTCGGCACATAGCCTTTGGCCTGGAGCATCACGCGCAGGCGGGGGATGTCGCGGCGGGCCAGGTCGCTGTAAAAGCCCAGCCGCATGCAGCCACCGGGGCGCAACAGCGCCAGCAGCGCCCGCCAGCCGGCCATGGGGTCGTGCAGGTGGTGCAGCACGCCCGTGGACTCGATGACGTCGAAGCGGCGGTCGATGGCGCCCAGGCGCAGGATGTCGGCCTGGGCGAAGGTGATGTTGGCCACGCCGAGCTCGCGGGCTTTGCGCTTTGCGTAGGCCAGGCTGGACAGGCTCAGGTCCACGGCCAGCACCTGCGCGCCGCGAAGGCGTCGGGCCGTCTCCAGGGCGTGCTGGCCCGAGCCGCAGCCGGCGACCAGGATGTCCAGGCGGTCGTGGCGGCCAAGGGGCGCGAAGGACGAAAAGGGAAAGCGGCGGGACAGGAAGGCGTCGAAGGGCTGGGGTTCGTCCACGGGCGCGGCCCGTATCCAGCGCGGATAGGGGTTTTCCTCGTACTGGCGGCGCACGCGCCGGGAGACTTCGTCCTCGATGGGCGTCAGGCGCGGCATGGCCTCGCGGGAACCGCGCTCCTCGGCGTCCTCGGCCAGCCAGCGGCCCAGGGCTGCGGCCACGGGCGCCGGCCAGGGCCGTCGCGCCAGGGCCTCGGCGCCGGCCAGGCCGTTTACGGGCCGGTAGGCGGCCACGGCCAGGACGGCCAGGGCCGATACGGCCCCGTCCGCGCGCAGGGCGGCGTCCAGCCGCTCGGCCAGGGCCTCGGCCAGCCGCGCCTCGTCGTCCCCCTCGGCGAAGGCGTATTCGTTGACGCGGCACTGCCCGGCCAGGGCGGTGAAAAAGCGCAGCCCGGCGGAGTCGGCTTCCCAGGCGGCGTTTCCGGTCAGGCCCGCCTCCAGGAGGCAGCGGCGGGCCAGGGTGCAAAAGCGCTCCAGGGGCAGGGTGCAGACCGGGCCGGCGGCCAGCGTTTCGGTCAAAAGCCCGTTGTCGCCGCAGGCTCCCGGGCCATCCGGCCCGAACAGGTCCTGCGGGGCGAGGCTGGTCGGCCAGGCCGCCACGGCCCGGGCCAGGGCCGGGCCCAACAGGGCGTCGTGCTCCAGGACCCGGGCCGCCACGGGGACGAGCCGTTCGGGCCGATCCCAGGGTTCGGCCAGGGCCGTGGCCAGGCGCCGGGCCAGGGAGCCCGCGAGTTCCTGGGGCGGCAGCCGGTGCAGGCATTCCACGAAAAGGCGCTTGGCCTCGAGGCCGGCGTCGAGGGCCAGGGAGCGTTCGACGAGCGCCAGGACCTCGGCCGGGTCGGCCGCGCGGGAGAGCAGGCAGCGGGCCAGCAGGTCCAGGGCTTGCGGCAGGTCCGGGGCGGCGAGAAGGGCCGCCCGGGCGTCGGCCTCGGCCCGGCGCATCTGGCCGGCCTCGGCCCGCAGGATGCCCCGGGCGGCCAGGGCGTAGGCGTAGTCCGGCACCAGCGCCAGGGCTCGGTCGTAGCCGGCCAAGGCTTCCTCGAACTGGCCGAGTTCCTTGACGGCGTTGGCCCGGTTGTAGTGGGCCTTGGCATGGTCCGGCGACAGGCGCAACGCGGCGTCGTAGCTGGCCACGGCCTCGGCCAGGCGGCCGGCGGCCTGCAGGGCCGCCCCCCGGTTGGTCAGGGCGGGGACGCAGGCCGGGTTGCGGGCCAGGGCGGCGTCATAGCAGGCCAGGGCGGCCTGGCCGTCGCCGCAGTCGGCCCGGGCCAGGCCGAGGTTGACGTGGAGGTCGGCCACGTCCGGGGCCAGGGCCACGGCCCGGGCCAGGCAGGGTTCGGCCGCCGCGGCCAGGCCCCGGGTCAGGCGCAGGGAGCCGAGCACGCTCCAGCCGAAGACGTCGTCCGGGTAACGCCGGGTCCAGTCGCCGGCCAGGTCCTCGGCCTCATGCGCGTGCCCGTCCCGTAACAGGTTCACAATCGCATGTTTCTCTGCGAGGATACCGTCCTTGTCTGCCGCTTGGAAAGGCGCTTGCACGGGCATGGTCACCCTCCGGACCGCTCTTGGGGATTACCTTCACGGGTATCAAAAAAGCCAGGACAGTCCAAGGCGTATTGCGGCCGGGACGCGGCGGTGCGTCCTGCCCGGCGGCGATGGGGCTTTACGCCTGTCACGGACTGGGCTACCCAGGGGAATGGACGAAGGCCGGTTGCGGCTGCCGGCAGGGCCTGCTTTTGCGGCCGGCTGGCCGCGTGTTTCGCAGCGCCTGGGGCTTTGAGGCTGGAACACCAACAGGAGGACACATTCATGGCGGTATTTCACTGCAAAAACGCCGACGACGTGTTGCGGGCCGTGAAGGACTACAACGTCTCCTTCATCCAGTTCTGGTTCATCGACGTGCTCGGGGTGCTCAAAAGCTTCCAGATCACGCCGCGGGAACTGGAAAACGCCTTCGAGGAGGGCATGGGCTTCGACGGTTCCTCCATCACCGGGTTCACCAAGATCCAGGAATCGGACATGGTGGCCTTTCCCGACCCCACCACCTTCCAACTGGTGGCCTGGCGCCCTTCGGACCGTCCGGTGGCCAGGCTTTTTTGCGACGTGAAAAATCCCGACGGCACGCCCTTTGCCGCCGATTCGCGCTACGTGCTCAAGCGCCTGCTGAAAAAAGCCGCCGACATGGGGTTCACCTACTATGTCGGCCCGGAACTCGAATTTTTCCTGTTCGCCAATTCCTCCGAGCCGCAGATCCTCGACCGCGGCGGCTACTTCGACGCCCCGCCCCGCGACCTGGCCAACGACGTGCGCCGCGACATCAACTTCGCCCTGGAATCCATGGGCGTGGCCGTGGAATATTCCCACCACGAGGTCGCCCCCAGCCAGCACGAGATCGACCTGCGCTACCAGGAAGGGCTGATCATGGCCGACTACGCCCAGACCTACCGGGTGGTGGTCAAGGAGATCGCCCGCAAGCACGGCTGCTACGCCACCTTCATGCCCAAACCCCTTTTCGGCGAGAACGGCTCGGGCATGCATTGCCACCAGTCGCTGTTTAGGGGCTCGAAAAACGCCTTCTACGACGCTTCCGACGCCTACCACCTGTCCGGCGAGGCCAAGAGCTACATCGCCGGGCTTTTGCGCCACGCCCCGGAATTCGCCCTGGTCACCAACCAGTGGGTCAATTCCTACAAGCGCCTGGTGCCCGGCTACGAGGCCCCGGTCTACATCGCCTGGGCCCGGCGCAACCGGTCGTCGCTGGTGCGCGTGCCCATGTACAAGCCCGGCAAGGAAGCGGCCACCCGCATCGAACTGCGCAGCCCCGACCCGGCCTGCAACCTCTATCTGTGCTTCGCGGCCATGCTCGGCGCGGGGCTTAAGGGCATCGAGGAAGGCTACGAACTGGCCCCGCCCATCGAGGAGAACATCTTCAAGATGACCGAGGAGGAGATGGCGGCCAAGGGCATCGCCTCCCTGCCGGGCAGTTTGCGCGAGGCCGTGGATAATTTGGAGAAAAGCGAGCTTATGCGCGAGATCCTGGGCGACCACCTGCACACGGCCCTGCTCGACAACAAAAAGGCCGAATGGGACGCCTACCGCACCCAGGTCACCGAGTGGGAAATCGAGCGCTATCTGCCCATCCTCTAACCGTATCACCCAGCCGCGCCGCGCCGGGGCCGCCCGCCGGGCGGCCCCGGCGCGGCCTGCCGGACAAGCCATGACCGAAGAACCCTGCCCCTGCGGCTCGGGCCGCGCCTTTGCCGCCTGCTGCGGCCCCTGCCTGGCCGGGGCCGTGGCGGCGCCCACGGCCGAGGCCCTCATGCGCTCGCGCTACGCCGCCTACGCCCGCGGCGACATGGACTACCTGGAAAGGACCCTGCTTCCCCGCAAACGGGCCGGGTTCTCCGCCGAGGCCACCCGGGCCTGGTGTGGCGACGTCCTCTGGACGGGGCTGGACGTCGTGCGCACCGAAGGCGGCGGCCCGGACGACGAGACGGGCCTGGTGGAATTTGTCGCCCACTACGTCAAGGCCGGCGAGCCCATGGCCCTCCACGAGGTCAGCCGCTTCCGGAAAAAGGGCGGGCACTGGTTTTACGTGGACGGCCTGGCCGGCGACGACGGGGCCGCGGCCGCGCCCGCGCCCGAGGCGCCCCGGGGGGCGGCCGTTGGCCGCAACAGCCCCTGTCCCTGTGGCAGCGGCAAGAAATACAAGCGCTGCTGCGGCTGACCCCGCCGCCAACCGACACGGCGCGAACCGGGGCGGCCCTGCCCGGTGGCCAACCCTGTTTCGCCCGGCCGTGACGAGCCCGCCATGCTGGCCACCGCCGCCCTGACTTTTTCCCAGGCGCTTTTGGCGCGCATCCTGCGCCCCGGCGACATCGCCGTGGACGCCACGGCCGGCAACGGCCACGATGCCGTGTTCCTGGCCCGCCACGTCGCCCCGAACGGTTTGGTCCACTGCCTGGACATCCAGCCGGCGGCCCTGGACAGCACCCGGGCCAGGCTCGCCGCGGCCGGGCTTGCGGACATGGCCCGGCTCCACGACGCCGGGCACGAGCGGCTCGGCGACATCGTCCCGGCCGCGGACCGGGGGCGGGTGCGGGCCGTGGTCTTCAACCTGGGCTACCTTCCCGGCGGGGACGCCACCGTGACCACCCGGCCCGTGACCACCCTGGCCGCCCTGGAGGCGGCCCGGCGGGTCCTGTGCCCGGGCGGGGCCCTGGCCGTGGTCTGCTACACCGGCCACCCCGGCGGCGCCGACGAGGCCCGGGCCGTCGCGGCCTGGTGCGCCGGCCTGCCGTTCGCCGCCTGGCGCGCCGCCCGCTACGAGCTGGTCAACAAGCCCGGCGATGCCATCGTCTCCTTTTTCGTGGAAAACATTCCGGCCAGGCCCGCCGCCTGACCCTGGCTCCCAGGCCCCCACCTTCCCTGGCCCCAAAAAACACAGACCCTCGCCGGGGAAGCGAGGGCCTGCTCAAGGA
This sequence comes from Solidesulfovibrio sp. DCME, assembly GCF_049995385.1. Taxonomy (NCBI): domain Bacteria; kingdom Pseudomonadati; phylum Thermodesulfobacteriota; class Desulfovibrionia; order Desulfovibrionales; family Desulfovibrionaceae; genus Solidesulfovibrio; species Solidesulfovibrio sp. DCME. The sequence continues at coordinate 4,802,145 of NZ_CP188261.1, read as the reverse complement.
GGGAGGAGAGAGAGTTATATGGTCGGGCCAGCGTGGTGCGCGCCGGTCGCGGCCTTGTCGGCGGTCCGCCAGAGGGGAGGCGGAGTCGCCGTCGAGTATGAACTAACCACGGAACATGGAGGGGGAATGGCCGGCGCATGAATTCTGCGTAGGGCAGCCGGCAAAAGGAAGCCCCCGCCGTGGGGGAGGCGGGGGCTTCGTTCGAGGAGGGAGCGGTTGCCATGGCTTGGGCGGGAGGGGGGACGCCGGCCATGGATCACAACAAGGGGCGGACGGCGGGGGAGGAGAGGGGATTCCCCGTTGCCGTTGGAAGCAAGATAGGACCGGGCCATGGACCAGGCATGGCCGCAACATGAATTCTGGTTAGGAAATGCGCCGCCGCACGCCCCGGCCATTTCGCCGCCCACCCGCCAGCCACCGCCTTCGCACACCGCGGCCCAGCCACGGCTTCCCCCAAAAACGCAAGCCCCCGCCGGGGAGCGGGGGCTTCGTGTAAGGAGGGGAGAGTAACCATGGGCCGTTGCGGAAGGGAGGGGCCAGCCGCAGGGCTCATCAAAACAGAGGGTTTGGTTAGGGCTTTTTTGGATCGGTCCGGCTTCCCGCCTTGTCCGATGGCTACCGAATAGAGGAGCGTCATGGAGGGGGGATTGCCGCAAGATGAACGAAAATTTAGTTTTGGGTTCAGGCCCGGGGAAAGCGCAGGGTGACGCGCAGCCCGGGCTGGTTGTCGGCCAGCAGCAGCCTGGCCTGGTGCAGCCCGGCCACGGCCGCCACCAGCGACAGGCCCAGGCCGCTGCCCGGGGTGTTGCGGCTCGATTCCAGGCGGGTGAAGCGTTCGAGCACCAGTTCGCGGTGCTCGGCCGGCACGCCCGGGCCGGTGTCGGCCACGGTCAGTTCCGGGCCCGTGGCCGGGTTGGTCACGAGCACGGTGATGGTGCCGCCGGCCGGGGTGTACTTGACGGCGTTGTCCAGCAGGTTGGCCAGGGCCTGGGAGAGCAGGTGCCGGTTGCCGGGCACGCGGACCCCCGGGGCCAGGGATACGCGCAGGCTGAGGTCTTTCTCCTCGGCCAGGGCGTCGTAGAGTTCGGCCGCGTCGGCGGCCAGGCTGGTCAGGTCGATGTCGGTGAAATCCTGCCGCCGGGCCCCGGATTCGGCCTGGGCGATGGTCAAAAGGGCGTTGAAGGTCATGAGCAGGTTGTCGATCTCGCCGACGGTGGTTTCGATGACGGCCCGGTATTCCGTCGGGGAGCGGTCCTTGGACAGGGACAGTTCCAGGCCGGACCGGATGCGGTTGAGGGGGCCGCGCAGGTCGTGGGCGATGTTGTTGGAGACCTGCCTGACCCCGTCCATCAGCCGGGTGATCTGGTCGAGCATGGCGTTTAGGTTGCCGGCCAGGCGGTCGAACTCGTCGCCGGCCCCGCGGCTGGGGATGCGGCGGCTCAAGTCCCCGGCCATGATCTCCCGGCTGGCCTTGTTGATGACGTCGATGCGCTTGAGCATCCAGCGGCTGGTGAGAAGCCCGCCCACGCCGCCGAGGACCACCGTGAGCCCCAGGCCCCAGAGGAGCGCGTCCATGATGAGCCGGTCCATCTTGAGGCGCTGGGACACGTCGCGCCCGACCACCAGGTGGAAGTTGCCGGGCAGCAGGAAGTAGCGCATGCGCACGCGCCGGGGCTCGAAATTCTCCGTGTCCTCCAGGGTGGCGTCGAACCAGCCCGAGCCGGTGTCCTTGAATTTGGGCCATTCGGGCAGGTTGCCGGCCAGGGGGTTGAACTTCCAGTCCGTCAGCAGGTAGACGCTGGAGCCGGCCTTGTCCTTGGCCACCCGGGACTTGATGACCCGAATCAGCCCGGTGAGCCCGAGCTGGCTGTACTGCTCGGCCAGGCCCTGGATCTCGGCGTTGATCGTTTCGTCGGTCTGGCGCTCCATGAAGCCGGCCGTGGAGGTGTAGATGAACCACAAAAGGACCAGCACCGACAGGCCGAAGGCGGCCATGTGGATGATGGACAGGCGCAGCGTCGAGGAACGCAGGAGCTTAGTTGGAATCACGCAGGCTGTACCCGGCGCCGCGGATGGTGGCCAGAAGCGGCTTGTCGTGGCCCTTGTCGATCTTCTGGCGCAGGCGGCTTATATGCACGTCGATGACGTTGGTTTGGGGGTCGAAGGAGTAGTCCCAGACGTTTTCGAGCAGCATGGTGCGGGTGACCACGTGGCCGGCGTGGCGCATGAGGTATTCGAGCAGGGCGAATTCCTTGGGCTTGAGTTCGATGGGCCGGCCGGCGCGCTTGACCGTGCGGGCCACGAGGTCCATTTCCAGGTCGGCCAGTTTGAGCGTCGTGTCCGGGGCGTCGGCCCGGCCCCGGCGCAGCAGCGCCTCCAGGCGGGCGAGGAGCTCGGCGAAGGCGTAGGGCTTGACCAGGTAGTCGTCGCCCCCGGCCCGCAGGCCCTTGACCCGGTCGTCCACGTCGCCAAGGGCCGAAAGGATGAGCACCGGGGCGTGGTTGCCGGCCGAGCGCATGGTGCGCACGATGGTCAGGCCGTCGACGCCGGGCAGCATGCGGTCCACGATGACCGCATCGTAGTTCTCGGCCGCCACCCGGTACAGGGCCTCGCGGCCGTCGGCCACATGGTCGACGATGTAGCCGGACTCCTTGAGCCCCTTGACCATGTAGGCGGCGGCCTCCTGGTCGTCTTCCACGATGAAAAGCCGCATGGCCGGCCTCCTTGTCAGGCGCGCCCGGCCGCCGAGGCCTGGCCGGCGGGCGGGGGCGCGCCGCGCTTGGCCGCCGCCCGGGCCAGGGCGGCGGCCAGTTCCCGCATGTCGATGGGTTTGGAGACGTAATCGTCGAAACCGGCCGCCAGCATCCGTTCCCGGTAGCCCTTGACGGCATGGGCGGTGAGCGCCACCACGGGCAGGGCGGCGGCCGGGCCGTAGACCGAGGCGTCGCGCAGCCGGGCAAGGGTCTCCAGGCCGTTTAAGCCCGGCATCTCCACGTCCATCAGGACGCAATCATACGCGTATTGCCGCAGCAGTTCCAGGGCGGCCAGGCCCGAATCCACGGCCGTGACCAGATGCCCGCGCCGCTCGAGCAGCCGTTTGGCCACCAGCTGGTTGATGCAGTTGTCCTCGACGAGCAGGATGTTGAGGGCCAGCGGTGCCGGTTCCCTGGCGAAGGCATCGTCCGGCTCCGGTACAAGCAGCCGGGTGGCCTCCTGGGGCTGGTCGAACAGGGCGGTGAAAAAAAACGTGCTGCCCGCGCCGGGTGTCGATTCCACCCACAGCCGGCCGTCCATGAGCCCGACCAGGCTCTTGCAGATGGAAAGGCCGAGCCCGGTGCCGCCGGCGCCCCGGGTGAGGCTGCCGTCGAGCTGGGTGAACGGGTCGAAGATACGTTCCTGCTTGTCGGTGGGGATGCCCGGGCCGTTGTCGGACACGGCGAAAAGCAGCGTCAGCGGCCGTTCGAACGTCTTGCCCAGGGGGCATTGCAGGGGCGGGGACGTCTCCACCGCCAGGCGCACGAAACCGTTTCTGGTGAACTTGATGCCGTTGGAGACCAGGTTGGCCAGGACCTGGAACAGCCGGCCGGCGTCGCCGATGAGGCTGTCGGGCACGTCCGGGGCCAGGGTCAGGGCCAGTTCGTCGCACTGGCGCGAGGCCTGGGGGGTGAACAGGCGCAGGCAGCGGGTCAGGGTTTGGCTCAAGGAGAAGGGTTCGCGCACCATCTCCATGCGGCCGGCCTCGATGCGCGAAAAGTCCAGGATGTCGTTGATGATGTCGAGCAGGGCCAGGGCCGACTGGCGGGCCAGGTCGAGGTATTCCCGCTGCTCGTCGGAGAGTTCGGTTTGCAGGGCGAGCTCGGTCATGCCCATGATGCCGTTGATGGGCGTGCGGATCTCGTGGCTCATGGTGGCCAGGAATTCGGATTTGGCCCGGTTGGCCGCCTCGGCGCCCTCCATGGCCCGGGTCAGGCGTTCGCGCGTGCGCATGAGCTCGGTGACGTCGACCATGGCCTCGATGATGCAGGGCGCGTCGGGCAGCTTGGCCGCGGTCTTGTACATGATGCGTTCGCCAGACAAGGTCTTGATGGCGCACTCCCGGTCGCGCACCAGGCCCGAATCGGCCCGCAAGGCCGGACAGGCTTCCTTGTTGCACAGATAGGGCTTGCACGACCGCCCCAGGGCGTCGGGGCCAAAAAGCGCGGCGGCGGCCGGGTTCTGGTAGTCCAGGACGCGGTCGCCGTCCTCCATGACCCGCACCTTGACGATGGGGATGGGGGCGCTGTCGAGCACGGTTTCCAGGTCCCGTCGGGCCAGGCGTTCCTCGGTCACGTCCAGGGTCAGCCCCTGAACGGCGTTGACCCGGCCCTTGGCGTCGCGCAGGAGCTGGATGCGGTCCGTGACGTGGCGGACCTGGCCGTCGCGCGGCCGCAGGCGGTAGTCCAGGCTGAAGACGTCGCAGCCGGTGGCGGCATTGTGGCGCAGGGTCTGCTCGACACGGTCCAGGTCGTCCGGATGGACCAGGTCGCGCGGCGAGACGGCTCCGGCGAGAAGGTCCTCGCGGGAAAAGCCGAAGCGCTTGATGTTGGAGGAGACGTATTCCACGGGTCCGGGTTCGCCGTCGACGACCGGATAGCGGATCAGGTAGGCGGGGCTGGCTTCGACGATGAGGCCCGCCAGGCGCAGGGCCTCGTCGGATTCGTGCCGGCTGGTGACGTCGGTGACGGTCATGCGCAGGCTGGCCGGCGTGGCCGTGGCGACGATGGCGGGACGGGGTTCGGCGGTGATCTCGGCGAAAAAGCGGCTGCCGTCGCGGCGGGTGAGCCGCAAGTCCAAGCTGCCGGGCCGGCTGGATTCGAACAGGCGGGCCAGGCCGGCGTGGAAGGCGGCCTGGTCGCTGCGGGCCACGAAGACGAGGAAGGGCTTGCCCACGAGGCGTGTCCGGTCCTGGCCGAGTATGACCGCGCCCTTGCGGTTGGCCTGCAGGATCACGCCCCGGGCGTCCAGGGTGAAGTAGCCTACCGGCGCGAAATCGTAGAGGTCGGCGTAACGGTCCCGGGTTTCGGCCAATTCGGCCTGGGTGCGGCGCAGCTCCTCGTTTTGCAGTTCGAGTTCCACCTGGCTGACACGCAGTTCGTGGATCAGCCGGGCCATGTCCACCGGGGAGAGGAGCGTGCCGTCCGCGGCGGCGGGGGCCTCGGCCAGCAGGGCTTCGGCGGCCAGGCGCAGACGGGCCTGCCGGTCGTCGTCGCGGGGTGAGTCGGCCATACACTTCCTTGCGGGCGCGTCGGGAATCGATCACGGGATCGGACGCCTTGCTGATCCCATAAAACAAGGGCCGCGCCTTGGAAAGAGGGGCGCCCCGCCATCGGGAGGCGTCAGTCCGGTTTTCTTTTGCCCGCATTGGGGGTATGGCCGGGAAGGCGCCAGGCGCCTTTTCCCGGACCGCGGTCCGGAAGCCAAGGAGCGGACATGAACGGGCAGGAAAAAAACAACGCAGGGCGTTTCGTGCAATCGACCGGACGGGTGGCCGTGGCCCTGGCCGCGCTGCTGGCGCTGCTGGCCCTGGCCGGGCCGGCCGGCGCCCAAAAGGCGGGCGGGTACGGCTTCGGGGCGCTGCTGCCGCTTTCGGGCGCCCTGGCCGACCGGGGCAAGACCTCCAAGGTCGCCCTGGATCTGGCCCAGGCCGACATCAACGCCTACCTGGCCGCGGGCGGCTTCGGCGGCCAGATGAGCATCAGCGTGGAAAATACCGGCAGCTCCCCCCAGCAGGCCCTGGAAAAACTCAAGGCCCTGGCCGGGCGCGGCATCAAGGTGGTCATCGGCCCCTACGGCGACGACGAGGTCGAGGCCTGCCTCGATTTCGCCGACAAAAACAACATCCTGCTGATAAGCCAAGGCAGCTCCAGGCCGTCCCTGGCCAAGCGCGGCGACAACCTTTTTCGCCTCTCGCCCTCGGACACCTACCAGGCCGAGGCCGTCACCGGGCTCATGCGCCAGGAGGGCGTGGGCACCATCGTGCCGTTGTGGCGCGGCGACCAGATGGGCGACGACCTGGTCGTGCACGTCAAGGCCCGGTTCAAGCAGCTCGGCGGCCAGGCCCTGCCCGGCTCGCGCTTCGCCGCGGACCGCAAGGACTTCGCCCCCATCCTCGACGACCTGGCCAGGCAGCTGGCCCAGGCGCAAAAGGACGGCAAGGCCGGCAAGGCGGCCATCTACTTCGCCGGCGGCGAGGAGATCGTGCCCATCCTCAAGGCGGCGGCCAAGCGGCCGGAGCTGGCGGCCGTGGCCTGGTACGGCTGCGACGCCACCTCCATGTACGACCCCATCGCCAAGGACCCCGAAAGCGCCGCCTTCGCCCTGAAGGTCCGCCTGGCCAGCCCCCGCTACGGCGAGGGCGGGGCCAACGTCTACGCCCTGACGGAAAAGCGCATCCAGGACAAGGTCGACACCTTTCCCGACACCCAGGCCGTGGCCGCCTACGACATCGCCTGGGCGGCCTTTTTCACGGCCCAGGCCGTGGGCGGGACCGGGGATTTCGCCCGGTTCAAGCAGCTTTTTCCCCAGGTGTGCGAGCGCATGTACGGCGTGACCGGCTGGCTGGCCTTAAACGAGCACGGCGACCGCCGCGAGGACTGGGACTTCGATTTCTGGGTGCTCGGCACCGAGGACGGCAAGACGTATTTCTGGCAAAAGGCCGCCCGCTACCAGTTCGAGCCGGGGACGGCCAAGGAGTTGTTCCTCGGTTCCGGCAAGAAATAGGCCGCGCACGCGCCACCGGTGCCTGACGCGAAAGGCCCCGCCGCAGCCCCTGCGACGGGGCCTTTCGCGTCAGGCCTCGGCCGCCTCTTCCACGGGCAGGCTGACCCAGGCCTGGGTGCCTTGCCCCTCGCGGCTTTCCAGGCACAGGCTGCCGCCCATGAGGGCCACCAGCCGCCAGGTGATGGACAGCCCCAGCCCCAGGCCGCCGAAACGCCGGGTGGAGGTGGCGTCCTGCTGGGTGAAAGGCTCGAAGATCGATTCCAGCTTGTCCTCGGCCACGCCCAGGCCCGTGTCCGTAACGGACACCAGCAGGTGGCGCCGGGCTCCGGGGCGGTGCAGGTGCGGCCCGGGGGCCACGGACAGGCGCAGGCCGACCGTGCCGGCCGGGGTGAAGCGCACGGCGTTGGAAACCAGGTTGCCGATGACCTGGCCCAGCCGGGCGGGGTCGCCGATGATGCGGGGGGGCATGTCCGCGTCCACGACCACGGTCAGGTCCAGGCCCCGCAGCCTGGCCGGCGTGGCGAAGCGCGCGGCCGCCTCGCCGGCCAGCCGGCGCGGGTCGAAGCCCTGGCGGCGCAGCAGCACCCGGCCCGCTTCCAGGCTCGCGTAATCGAGCATGGCCTCGATGACCTCCTGCAAGGTCTGGCCCGAGGCCAGGGCCTGGTCGATGCCGGCCAGGGACAGGGACGGCAGGGGCTGGTCGCGCAGATGCTCCAGGATGCCGAGGACGATGTTGAGCGGGGTGCGCATCTCGTGGGAGACCACGGCCAAAAATTCCGTCTTGGCCCGGCTGACGGCCTCGGCCGCCTTGCGGGCCCGGGTGAGGGCCTCGGCCCGGCGGCGTTCGGTCACGTCCATGGCCAGGCAGATCACACCCTGCCCGGGCTGGCCCGATTCGCGCAGCAAGGCCAGGGACACGAGCACCGGCACGGTGCGGCCGTCCTTGCCGACGAGCTCTTTTTCCAGCCCGGACACGCCGCCGGTGGCCAGCAGGTCCTGGTGGTCGGCCATATCCAGCAGGGCGCGCAGCGGGTCGGCGGCGGGGAAAAAATCCGAGCCCGGCCGGCCCTCGGCCTCGCCCGGGGCGTAGCCGAGCAGCATTTCCCCGGCCCGGTTGAGCATGGTCAGGCGGCCTTGCCGGTCCACCACCATGATGACTTCGTTGACGTTGGCCAGGATGCTTTCCAGGAAGTGCTTGGCCCGCTGCAGTTCCTGGCGCGAGGCGGCCAGGCGCGAGGCCATGGTGTTGAAGGCCCGGGCCACCTGGCGGGTCTCGGTCGGGCCGTCCACCGGGGCGCGCACGCTCAGGTCGCCGCTGCTGGCCACCTGGGCCGCCCGGGCCAGCCGGCCCATGGGCCGGGCGATGCCGCCGGTCCACCACACGGCGACAATCGTCGTCAGGCAGGCCGCCCCGGCCGCGAGTATGGCCACCAGGAACCGCAGCCGGCCGATTTCCCGGTCGATGGCGGCCTCGCGGGGCAGGGCCACCACGGCCGACAGGCCGTATTTGCCCACGGGCGCGGCGGCCAACAGGTAGGGCGCGCCGTCGAAGGCCTCGGTATGGTCCGTGGGTTTCTGGGCGGCCAGGGCCTGGGCCAGGGGGGTGCCGGGCTCGATTTTGTCCGGCAGGCCCGGCAGGCTCTCGCCGAAAAGCAGCCGGCCGCTGCCGTCGGCCAGGACCGCGCCCCCACCCTGGGCCAGGCGCAAGGCCAATACCCCCCGGGCGATGGCCTCCACCGGGCAGGCGGCCACCACGGCGCCCATGTCCCGGCCGAAGGGGCTGCGCCGGGCCAGGGCCAGCATCAAGGTCGGTTCGCCCCCGGTCGAGGCGCTGCGCAGGCCGTGGACGATGGTCCCCGGCGCGGCCAGGGCCGCGGCCACCAGGGGGTCCTCGCCTACGGGCGCGTCCCGGTCCGTGTAGCCCGGGCCCGAGGCGGCGTATTCCCGCACACCCCGGGGATTGACGTAGGCCATGAAGGTGAAGGCCGCCCGGTAGCGGTCGAACAGGGCCTGGAGCAGATGCGGGTTGCCGGTCTCCAGGTAGGTTTCGAAGGGCTGGCTGGTGACCAAAAGCCGCAGGAAGGTCTCGCCGCGTTCGGCCGTCAGCGCCGTTTCCCGCGCCAGGGCCTGGGCCAGCAGCCGGACCTTCTCCCGCTCCTTGTTCTCCAGAATCGAGGCGGCCACATGAAACACGCCGCCACCCAGGGCCAGAGTGAGCAGGGCCACCAGCGCGAACTGGCCGAGCAGCATCTGGTTTCGCAGCGAGCGCAGCATGCCGGTTTTCTTTACGGCGCGGCGATCTTGACCGGCAACGGCAGGCAGCCGTAGTTAGCCAGGGCCGTGCGCCCGTCCGGCAGGCCCAGGGCCTGGATGAACCTGGCCGCCAGCGGGGAAAGGGGTGGTTTGTAGACCAGGGCGAAGGGAATAAAAAGCGGATAGCGTTCCCGGGCCAGGTTTTCCGGCGAGGGCGGCACACCGTCGTAGGCCAGGGCGCGCAACTTGGAGCCGGTCATGGCCGGCTTGGCGAAATAGCCGATGGCGCCGGGATGGTCGGCCGTGAGCTTGACGGCCTCGGGCGTGGAATAGGCCACGGCCTGGCCCTGACAGCCCAGGGCCGCGAAGCCGGGGATGGCCGCGTTGAGGGTGTCGCGGCTGGTTTCCGGCGTCTCCCGGCAGACCTTGTGGATGGGGCCGGCCGGACCGCCCAGGGCGGACCAGTCCGTGACCTCACCGGAGAAAAGCTCCAGGACCTGCCTTGCGGTCAGGGATTCGACGCCGCTGACCGAGGGGTTGACGGCGAAGACCACCGGAGCCTTGGCGAAGACGATCTCCGCCAGTCCCTGGGCTTTTTCCTCGTCGCGAAGCGGCCTGGCCGTGCGGGCCAGTTCGGCCTTGCCGGCCGCGACCGCCCGGATGCCGCCCGTGGAACCGACGGAGTCGGGCACCTCGACTTGGGTATCGGGGTTGTCGCGCATAAAGCGCAGGGCAAAGGTGCGCAGCAGTTCCTCGCTGTCGCCGGTGCCGGCGATGACCAGGGGGGCGGTCTCGGCCGCGCCGGCGCGAAAGGCGCCGCCAAACAGGCAAAGCAGGGCCAGGGCAACGGCCGTCAGGAATCGGGCCCGTCGCGGGGCCGGCGTAAACAGGGGTTTCATGGCGTCTTGCCTCGCAAAAGGTTGCGGATCACCCCCAACAGCCCCCAGACGGCGGCTGTGGAGGCCAGGGCGAAGGCGGCGATGGCCGCCCGTTCCCGGGCCATGCCGGCCAGGGAGGCGGCATGGCGGTTGGCCACGAAGGCGATGTCGAAGCGCTCGCCGAACCGGGCCGTATAGTCGGCCACGAGCTCCTGGTACTGGGCGTCGGGGTCGGGGCCGATGGGCGCGTCGTAGGGGCGCAGGTCCTTGTCCAGGGCGTTGGCCCACAGGTAGGCCAGGCGCAGCCGCTCCTCGGAAAGCTTTTGGGGCGTGGGCCAGTCGCTGGCCGCCGCGCCCAGGGCCACCACGAGCCAGCCGGCGGCCAGGGCGGCGAAGAGGCGGTCGCGGCGGGCAGGGGCGGTCATTTGCGCCGCCTGCGGGAGGAGCTCTTTTTCCGGGCCGGCAGGGCCAGGGGCGATTCGCCGCCCTCGACCAGGCCCAGGTCCACGGACAGGCGGCCCATGTCCACATTGGTCAGCTCCACTTCCACGGGCTGGCCCAGCCGGAAGCGCCGGCCGGTGCGTTCGCCGATGAGTTCGTGGCGCTCGGGGAAGTAGGTGTAGTAGTCGTCGGACAGCGACGACAGGCGCACCATGCCCTCGGCCATGACTTCCTTGAGCTCCACCCAGAAGCCGAAATCGGCGATGGAGCCGATGACCCCGGTGAAGCGCCGGCCGGTCTTGTCGGACAGGAAATGCACGGTCACGCGTTTGAGGATTTCGCGCTCGGCCTCCATGGCCACGCGTTCCCGGCGGCTGATGTGCTCGGCCACCTTGGCCAGCCTGGCCGCCCGTTTTTCCGAGGTGGGCTTGCCGGCGAAGACATTTTTGAGCGAGCGGTGGACCACCAGGTCGGCGTAGCGGCGAATGGGCGAGGTGAAGTGGCAGTAGCAGGTCGAGGCCAGGCCGAAATGCCCGTCGAGCTTGGGCGAATAGGAGGCCTGCATCATGGTGCGCAGCGCCAGGCGGCTGACCAGGAAGTCCAGGTCCGAACCCGAGGCCTGGCGCAGCACCTGGGCCAGGTCGGCTGCTCCCGGCGCGGCCGGCAGCGTCTGGGCCAGGTCGGTGGTGCCCAGCAGCTTGAACAGGGCCTCCAGCTTGGTCGGGTCGGGTTCGGGGTGGACGCGGTAGAGCACCGGCGCCTCCCGTTCGGTCAGAAACCGGGCCACGGCCTCGTTGGCCGCCACCATGAACTCCTCCACGATCTGGTGGCCGAAATGGCGCACCTTGGGCCGGATGTCCTGGGTCTCGCCCTGGAAGTTGAACAGGATCTCCGGTTCGGGCAGGTCGAAGTCCAGGCTGCCCCGGGCGGCGCGCACGGCGTTGATGGCCCGGGCCAGGGTTTCGGCCGTGGTCAGCATGGGCAGCACGGCGGCGATGTTCTGGCGCTCCGCCTCGTCGCCAAGCAGCAGGGCCCGGTTGACCTGCGAGTAGGTCAGGCGCGCCTTGGATTCGATGACCGCCGTGTAGAAATCCGTGCGGCCGGGCTCGCCCTTGGCCGAGAAGTCGATTTCCGCCACCACGGCCAGGCGCGGCACGTTGGGGTTTAAGCTGCACAGCCCGTTGGAGATGCGCTCGGGCAGCATGGGCTCCACGGACTGGGGGAAGTAGTAGGAATTGCCGCGCTCCAGGGCCTCGGCGTCCAGGGCGCCGCCCTCGGGCACGTAGTGGGAGACGTCGGCGATGGCCACCCACAACGTGTAGGCCCGGCCGCGTTTTTTCACGTAGACGGCGTCGTCGAAGTCCCGGGCCTTGGCCCCGTCGATGGTGACGAAGGGCAGGGCGCGCAGGTCTTTTCGGCCGGCGAAATCGGCTTCGCCCGGCAGTTCGGGCAAGGCCTCGGCCTCGGCCAGGGCCTTGGGCGGGAAGGGGCCGGGGATGTCGTGGTTGAGCTTGACCAGCCGTTCCTGCACGGCCACGTCGCCCTGCGCCCCGAGCAGTTCCAGGCCCTTGCCGGAATAGAGCTTGTATTCGATCTTTTCGCCGATGCCGACACTGATGATGTCGTCGGCGACCGGTTCGGGATCGCCCGGCCCGGGCGGCAGGTAGTCCACCATGAAGCTCATGGTGTGGCGGCTGTCCGTGGGCCGGCACAGGAACAGGTCAGGGGCCAGCCGCTTGACCACCCGGCAGGGCAGTCGGGACACGGTGTGTTCGATGACCCGGGCCACCCGGCCTTCGTGGTTCTTGTCCTTGCGTTCGCGGGTGACGGCGGCGGCCACCCGGTCGCCGTGCCAGGCGTCGCCGATGTCCTTGGGGTGGATGAAGATGTCCTTGCGCCGCTTGTCGTCGGGGATGACGTAGCCCACGCCCGAGCGGCTGATTTCCAGCACGCCCGTGACCAGGCGCATGCTTTCGACCAGGCCCCAGCCTTTCTGGACGCGGATGAGCTTGCCGGCCTCGCGCAGGTCCTCGAGCAGGTGGCGCAGGTCGTGGAACTTGAAGGTGATGCCCTTTAAGTTGTGCGCCACCTCCTTGTCGGACAGGGGTTTGCCGCTTTCGCGGAAGACCCGCAGCACCACGGCGGCGTCGAGTCCCGCCCCGTGTTTCTTCGGGGCTTTTCCCCGTTTTCTCCTGGCTCCCATGATTCCTCCGGATGTCGCGCTCTTCGCTGTCTAGCGCCCCTTGGGGCGCGGCACAAGCCCGGCGGCGCGTTGCCGGGCGCATTGCGGCATGGTATCTGCCAAAAAAAGCATGTTTCGGAGGCGGTATGCCCGACGCACCCTGTCGGCTGCTTGGTGAAATACGCTATCCCGACGAATATTCCTTCGAGCGGGTGGGCGAGATTGAATCCGAGGCCGGCGAGGTGCTGGCCGGGGCGTTGGCCGGCCTCGACGTGGCCAGCCTGGAGGTGACGCCCGGGCCGGAATCGCTGCGCTTCGAGGCGGCCTGCCGGGCCTGCTTACCCGAGGCGGCGGCGGCCGTGTGCGAGGCGCTCCTGGACATGGCCGGCGACGGCCCGCTGGGGCGGCTGGTGGTGGTGCGTCGTATTGGCGAACCTATTTCCGTTTTTTATTTTCGCGAGGAGGAATTGGACGAGGTCACGGTCGAGCGGCCCTAGTAAAAGAACTGTATATCAAAGGGGACTTTTATGGCTTTGGATGATGTGGTGGTGGATAATGATCTTAAAAAAATACACAATGAAATTAATACATTAGGAAATGTTAGAGTTGTAATAGCAATCGGAGCTGTATCCGCACTCGGCTTTGCGGTATCGGCTGGCTTGAAATTTACTCCGCCACAAAATTCGATTGAATCGATGCATATTGCTATTCTGGTTAACTGGATTTGGGGGGTGGTGCTTATTTTAAACATTGCTTCTTTGGCTGCTTGGAAAAGAGTGAGGCTGTATGCTGCGTATTTGCGATTTAAGGATTATTCGTATTGGGAAAGAGATTGGCATGCATTTAGATTTGAACGGGTCGAAGATGATAAGTTAAATTGTTTTAGAAATGAGCTTCGGCGTATAGATGTGCAAGGGTTTGGAGGGGTATTTATTTATGCAAGGATATTGATTTGTATTCAAACTTATTATATGGTATGGGCTGCAACGATTTCGGTTGGAGAGCCTCTGTTTATAAATCCGTTGTATTCAATTGTCCCAATAGCTTGCTCAATAGCGTTGTGGCTTGGTTTTTCGTATGTGTTTCGTGAATCGCATAACGATGAATATGGACTTGAGAAAAAGATGATATATATATGGTGCATTCTTCTTCGGAAGCGTCACCATTCGAAGAAATGTGGTGAACATTATTGTTGCGAATGTTGCGTGAACCCCAGGTTGATTCATAAACTCGACAGCCATAGCGGCAGGTAGTGCCGGGCGCTGTTGAGCCGGGCGTCCAGCTCCCGACAGCCGGGCACGAACCCTTCCACCACGTCCCAGAAGCGCGGCGAATGGTTGAGTTCCACCGTGTGGCACAGTTCGTGGAGCATCACCAGCCGGCACAGCTCCCAGGGCAGGAAGGCGATGGTGTAGTTGAGGCTTATGCGCCCCTTGGCCGTGCAGCTGCCCCAGCGGGTGCGCTGGGCCCGGATGGTCAGGGCGCTGTAGGGAAGCCCCGTCTCCCGCGACACCTGCGCCAGGGCCGGGCGCAAAAGCTCCCCGGCGCGCAGGCGGCAAAACGCGCTCAGCGCCGCCGCCACCGCCGCGGCTTCCTGCACCGCCCCGGAAACGACCAGCGCCCCCGGCCCACGGGCGGTCACGGCGCAGCCGGGCCGGTCCTTGGACAGGTAGGTAAGCGCCCACTCCCGGGAAAAGGCCGTGAGCACCAGCCGGGCCGGGCGCGGCACCTCGGCTGCCCGGCCGGAAAACCCGCCCTCGGCCGAAAGTCGGCCGAACACCCGGGCGATCCAGTCCCGGCGCGCCTCCACCGCCTGGAGCAGATAGGCCGGCGCAACCCCGGCCGGCGACACCACCTCCAGGCCACTGCCCGGCAACATGCGCAGCACGATGCCCCGGGCCCGGGCGCTCACCCGCACCGTAACCGGCAACGCCGGCGGCAGCCCCAGGGCGATCAGCCGGGCCGTCTCCTGGACGTCGATGACCTTGCGCGCGCGCATTGCCACGGCCTTTCAGGAACATGCCGCCCGGATCGGGCTTGTCTTCGGTTGCGCCAACGTCTACTTTCCCCCGGCAACCGGATAGTCGGTGGCCGTGCCGGCCGTCAAGCCGGCCCAGGGAGTCCGTCCGCCATGAACCGTGCCCTTCGCCGTTTCCGTTTTGCCGTCCTGGCCGCCTTTTTGCTCCTGGCCTTCGGCTGCGCCAAGCCGCCGGCGCCGTCCTTCACGCCGCCGCCCCAGGCCAAGGGCAAGGGCGAGGTCGAGGACCTGCGCGTCCTGCCCCAGGACCTCAACGCCTACCTGCGGCCCGACAACGCCGACAAGCCCCTTTATCCCCAGGAACAGATCGGCCTGCGCCTGGACGGGTTCGTCCAGGAATGGTCCGCGCCCTGGCACATGGCCAAGCCCGGCTATCCCCGCAAGGCCGTGGAGGAGATTTTCCGCCGCTTCGAGAAATCCCCGGGCTTCGGGGCGGGCGGGCGGCGCAACCCGGCCGAGTTCGCCACCGCGCTGCACGCCGCCGCCGGCCTGGGCAGCTACCCCAACGTGGTGCGCAAGGCCGTGACCGTCAAGAACACCAACCTGCGCGGCATGCCGACGGCCAGTCCCCGCTTCGCCGACCCGAGCCTGCCCGGCGAAGGCTATCCCTTCGACTACCTCCAGCACACCGCCCTGCCGCCGGCAACGCCGGTGCTCGTCACCCACGCCAGCCGCGACGGCTCGTGGCTCCTGGCCGAATCGGCCCTGACCTTCGGCTGGCTGCCGGCCACGGACGTGGCCTACGTGGACGACGCGGCCATGGCCGCCCTGGCCACGACCAAGCTGGCCGCCGTCATCAAGGACCAGACCGCCCTGCCCGAGGTCGGGCTCACCGTGGACGTGGGCGCGGTCTTTCCCCTGGCCGGGCCGCCGGAAAAATCCGGGTTGACCGTGCTCGTGCCCGTGCGCGCCCCGTCGGGCGCGGCCGAACTGCGCCGCGTGCGCCTGCCGGCCGGGGCCGGGGCGGTCATGCCCATGCCCATGACGCCGCGCAACGTGGCCGGCGTGGGCAACCAGTTTATGGGCAAGGTCTACGGCTGGGGCGGCCTCGACGGCAAACGCGACTGCTCGGCCCTGACCCACGACCTTTTCGTGCCGTTCGGCATCTACCTGCCGCGCAACTCGGCCAGCCAGGCGGCCTACGGCGGCTCGGTGCCCCTTGGCGACCTGCCCAACGACCAAAAGGAAGCCACCATCCTCAGCCAGGGCGTGCCGTTTGCCACATTGGTCTGGATGCAGGGGCACATCCTCGTTTATGTCGGTCAGTACAAGGGGCGGCCCGTGGTCTACCACGACATCTGGGGGCTGCGGACCTTCGGCGAGGGCGGCCGCGACGGCCGGCTGGTGCTGGGGCGGGCCGTGGTGACCACGCTGCGGGCCGGCGAGGAGGCCCCGGCCGTGGGGCCGTCCCATATCCTGCTCAACCGGATCCGGTCCATGTCGATCCTGGCCCGGCCGAATTGAGCCGTGGCGCGGCCGGCACCGCCTGGCCGGCCTTTTTTGGGGGGAGGGAAGGATGCGCAATATCTTCGGCTGGACGAGCCTGTGTTTCGCCGCCGGCCTGGCGGGCGGATTGGTCAACAGCCTGGCCTTGTGGATGGCCGGCTACTACGGCTGGACGGCGGCCCTGGGCGTGCAGCTGGCCCCGGCCTGGACCCTGGCCTGGCTCTATCCCCGGCTGGTCTGGGGCGGCATCTGGGGGCTGCTATTCCTGCCGCGCTGGATGGCCGATTCGGTCTTCTGGCGGGGCGTCCTCGCCAGCCTCGGGCCGACCCTGGTCCAGTTGCTGGTGGTCTTCCCGCGCCAGCTCGACAAGGGCATGTGGGGCCGGGACCTGGGCGACTGGACCCCTGTGGTGGTGCTGGCGGCCAACGCGGTCTGGGGCATCGTGGCCGCCCTGTGGCTGTCCCTGGCCGACGACGCGCCCAGGGGCTATTCCCGCCTGCGCTAGCGCTGTGCCCCTTCCCCAATACGATCGTATGGGAGAAGGGGTGTCGCACGGGGCGTCACAGCGCCCGTTGGAAGACGCGCTCCACCAGTTGCGCGTCCACCCGCACCGGGGCCAGGGGCAGGAGCATCCTGGCCAGGGACGAGCGCAAGGTCATGCGTGACAGCGCCGGCACGTCCGCGCCGGTGAAGTAGACGGACAGGCGCGGCGCAAGCCCGATGGCCGTCAGCCATTCCCCCAGTTTTTCCACCGCTTCCGCGGCTTCCCCGGGCACGCCCTTAAGCCCCGGCGCGATGGGCGCGAGCAGTTCGGCCAGGATCTCCGGCGCGGCCGGGTAGATCTCCCGCAACACCGCCGGCAGTAGCAGCCCCAACCCCTCGCCGTGGCTGATGTCGGCGTTGAGGGCGCTCATGGCGTGCTCCAGGGCGTGGGTGATGTGCAGCATCCCCCGGTCGTAGCTCATGCCGGCGATGGCCGAGGCGTAGAGCAGCCAGTAGCGGGCGGACAGGTTGCCGGGCTGGGCCAGGGCCGTGGGCAGGTAGGCGACGATGAGCCGCACGGCCTCCTTGGCCAGCACGATGGAATAGGGCGAGGCCGTCACGGCCGTGGCCGCTTCCAGGGCATGGCACAGGGCGTCGAGGCTGGTGAAGACGGTCTGGCGGGGCGGCAGGGACTGGGTGAGCCTGGGGTCCTCGATGGCGTAGGCCGGGTAGAGGTGGGGCGAGTGCAGGGCGGGCTTGTCCTCGCCGTCGGACTGGGCCACGGCGAAACAGTCGCATTCCGAGCCCGAGCCGTGGGTGGTGTTGACGGCGACCACGGGCAGGGCGCCGCTGATGGGCACGCCTTTTTCGTAGAAATCCGAAGCCTTGCGCACGGGATGGCGCAGCAGTGCCGCCGCGGTCTTGGCCGTGTCGATGGCGCTGCCGCCGCCGATGCCGAGCACGGCCTTGGCGCCCAGGGCCTTGCCGATCTTGGCCGCCGCCTCGCAGTTGGCATAGGTGGGGTTGGGGCGCACGCCGTCGTAGTGCTCGAAGGCCACCCGGCGCGAGAGCATGGGCAGGATGGAGTCCCAGGCGCCGCTGGCCTTGTAGGCCACGGGGTCGGTGACCACCAGGATGCGGTCCTGCCCGGCCGCGGCTAGGTCGGCCAGGATGCCGTCGAGGCGGGCAAGCGCGCCCAGGCCGAAATAGGTCGTCGGCCGCGTGGGTTGCAGGACGAACACCTTGTGGATGTCGATCTTGGCTTCCCAACCGCCCATGTTGCGCCTCCCATGCTCCGGTCCCGACAGGCCGCGGGACAGCCTGTCGCGAAAGGGGCCGATCAATTCCCGTGCCACATAGTTTTACATATTATTCCAGTAAATTAGGGAGTTGGTGCGCTGTCGGACGTGGCATAACACCCCGAAGGCGCCGTGAAACCCGAAGCCTGGGCCCCTGGCGGCTGCGCCAGGCGGCCGGGGCCGGGGTTTTTTGCGCATGGGTAAAAAAGAAACACGTTTGGACAAACATGGGAATATATGACCCGAGACCGGTCGCCTGCCCGTGGAGGGCCGACCAAACGCCCCGCCCATCCGGCGGCGGGGCGTCTGATCCCGGGAAAACCTACTTGGTGACGGTGGTGGAGCGGTTGACGTCGGCGCTGTTGCCTTGGGGGCCGGTGTAGGTGGTGGTGTTGGTCCAGGTCTTGGTGGCCGGGTCCCATTGGCCCTGGGCGGTCCGGTTGACGGAATTGTTGGCCGGCCCGGTGGCGGTGCCGCTGTGGGTGTAGCCGCCGGGGGTGGCGGTGGTGGTGGCGGCCCGGGAGGTGGTGGCGCCGTAGGGGCCGGTGGTGGTGCTGCCGGTGGACCAGGTCTTGGTGGCCGGATTGTACTGGCCGGCCGCATTGCGGGTGACGGTGTTGTTGCCTGGGCCGGTGGTGGTGGCGCTGCGGCTGTAGCCGCCGGGGGTGCGCACGGTGGTGGCCTGGTTGGTGACGGTGTTGTTGCCGGGGCCGGTCACCGTGGTCTTGCGGTTGAAGGCCTGGCATGGCGTGGCCAGGGCCAGGGCCAGGGCCAGGGTCATGAGGGCGGCGGGGCGCGAAACGGTCATGGGGCGTCTCCTTGGGTTTGGCACGACTGGGTTTGGGGGTCGCGCGCCAGGGGGCGCGGTGGTGTCATGGTAGTGTATTTGCCAGGATTGTGCCAGGCGGTTGGGAAATAAATTGGTCCGTATCGGCGCCGGGTTGGCTCGGGCACGAAAAAGGCCGCCCGGGGCGGCCTGGAGGAATCGCCGAAATACCGGCATTGCGACGGCGCGCGTCAGTGCATGCCTTCGGGCATCTTGCTCCCCATGGGCGGTTTTTTCATGATCCACATGAGCACGGCCAGGCCCAGGAAAAAAAGCCCCTGGGCATGGAAGACGTCGTAGAAGGCCATGGCGTTGGCCTGCTGGAGCATGAGCTTGTACAGGGCCGCCCCGGCCATCTGGGAGGCGTCGTAGACCCCGAGGAACTTGGTCCCGAGATAGGCTTTGATCTGCTCCAGGGCAGACTGGTAGCTCAGGTCGTAGGGCGTGAGGTTCTCGATGAGCCGGGCCTGGTGGAACTGGGCCCGCCGGGCCAGCAGGGTGGTGACGAAGGCCACGCCGAAGGAGCCGCCCAGGTTTCGCAGCAGGTTGAAGATAGCCGAGGCGTTGTTCATGCCTTCCTTGGGGATGTAGGCCATGGTCAGGTAGGACAGGGGCACGAAGAAAAAGGCGATGCCGATGGCCTGGATGTTGCGGGCGGTGATGGCCGTGCCGAGGTCGATGCCCAGGGTGAAGCCGGCCATGTTGAACAGCGAATAGGCGCTGACGAGCAAGCCGGTAAACAGGATGAACCGGGCGTCGATCTTCTGGGTCAGCTTGCCGACCACGGGCAGGATGACGAGCATGATCAGCCCCCCCGGCCCGAGCACCACGCCCGAGAGGAAGGCCGTGTAGCCCATGAGGTTTTGCAGGTAGAGCGGCAACAGCACGATGGCCCCGAAAAAGGCGAAAAAGCCGAAGAACATGACCACGTTGCCCGTGGCGAAGCTGCGGTCGGCGAAGACCTTGAGGTCGACGACGGGTTCCTTGCAAGTCAGCTCCCAGGCGATGAAGGCGGTCAGGCAGATGGCGGCGACGACCGACAGGGTCAGGATGAAGTTGTCGTTGAACCAGTCGTCCTGCTGGCCCTTGTCCAGCACGATCTGCAGGCAGCCAAGGCCCAGGCTTAAAAGGCCCAGGCCGATAACGTCCACGGAATCGCCGCGCTTGCGCCGCTCCAGGTAGTCCGGGTCCTTGATGTAGAGCCAGATGAGCCCCAGGGCCAGGACGCCCACGGGCACGTTGATGTTGAAGATCCAGCGCCAGGAGTAGTTGTCCGTGATGTAGCCGCCCAAAAGCGGCCCGAGGATGGGCCCGAGCACGGCGCCCATGGCGAAGATGGCCATGGCCAGGCCGCGTTCGCGCGGCGGATAGGCCTCGAGCAGGATGGCCTGGGACATGGGTTGCAGGCCGCCGCCGCCGATGCCCTGCACGATGCGGAAAAATACCAGCATGCCAAGGCTCGTGGCCAGGCCGCAGAGCATGGAGGCGACCGTGAAGACCACCACCGACAACAGCAGGTAGTTGCGCCGGCCGAAGACCTTGGAGAGAAAGCCGCTGATGGGGATGACGATGGCGTTGGACACGAGGTAGGAGGTCAGCACCCAGGTCACCTCGTCCTGGCCGGCCGAAAGGCTGCCCTGGATATGGCCCAGGGCCACGTTGGCGATGGAGGTGTCCAGGATCTCGATGAGTGTCGGCACCATGACCGCGATGGTGACGAGCCATTTGTTGGGGGCGCGTTCGGCCATGGCACTAGTCGGTGTGGATGGTGGGCACGACGCTCATGCCCAGGCGCAGTTTGGGCAGTTCGCCGTTTTCCTTGTCGAAGACGATCTTGACCGGGATGCGCTGCACGATCTTCACGTAGTTGCCCGAGGCGTTCTCCGTGGGGAAAAGCGAGAAGACCGAGCCCGTGCCGGCCATGATGGAATCGACCGTGCCGGTGATCTCGCGGCCGGGGTAGGTGTCCACCTCCATGGTCACGCGCTGGCCGGGGTGGACGTTTTTGAGCTGCGTTTCCTTGTAGTTGGCCGTGACCCACAATTCGTCCGGATCGAGCGGCACCACGGTCATCAGGGCCTGGCCGGCGGCGACCAGGCGGCCGGATTCGATCTGCTTTTTCGTGACATGCCCGGCCACGGGGGAAACGATGCGGGTATAGCCCAGGTTGAGCTCGGCCTGGCGGACCTTTTCCCGGGCCAGTTCCGCCCGGGCCTTCTGGGCGGCCGCTTCCTTGGTCTGGATCACGGCCTGGTCCTCGCCGGTCTTGGCCAGGTCGATCTGGGACTGGAGGCGCTTGATCTCGGCCTTGATGGATTCGAGGCCCCGGCCGGCGGCGGCGGCCTTGGCCATGGCGGCGCGCAGCTCGGCCTCGTGGCCCCGGCGCTTGTTCTCGATGTTGTCCAGGTCGGACTGGGAGACCACGTCCTTGTGGCGCAACTGGCTGATGCGGTTGAAATCGAGCTTGTCCTGGTCGAGCTGGGCCTGGATTTGGGCCACCAGCTCCTCGGCCGCGTCGCGTTCCTTGACGGCCTGGTCCAGGCCGCGTTGCTGGCTTTCCAACTGCGCCTTGGCCGAGTCGACCTTGGACGAGGTCTGGGACAGCTGCAGGGGTACGCCCAGGTCCTGGGCGGCCAGCTGGGACTCGGCCGCGGCCAGGTCGGCCTTGGCCTGGGCCAGGGCCACCTGGTAGTCCGTGGGGTCGAGCACCACCAGCACGTCGCCCGGGGCCACGAGCTGGTTGTCGGTCACGGGCACCTCGTTGACGTAGCCGGCCACGCGCGGGGTGATGGGGTGGACGCGGCCGTCGACGAAGGCGTCGTCGGTGGCGATCAGCGACCGGGTGTAGAGGTAGTAGCCGAAGCTGGCCAGCACCAGCACGGCCACGGCGGCCAGGGCGAGGCGCTTGCGGTTCGACGGCGGGCCCTCGGGCTTGTGCTTGGCGCGGAAGATGCGTTTCATGCGGGTTCCTCAGGGTTCGAGCAGAGTGTCCAGGCGCGCCTCGATGGTGCCGAGGATGCGCCGCAAGGTTTCGCTGTCCTGGTCGGGGACGTCGGCGAAGGCGGCGGCGGCATAGGCCCGCACCAGCGGGACGAGCCGTTCGACCAGGGCCCGGCCGGCCGGGGTGAGGGCGATGCGCTGGCTGCGACGGTCGTGGGGGTCGCGGCGGCGGGTCAGCAGTGCCTTGTCGGACAGCCTGTCCAGGATGCGGGTGATGGTGGTCTTGTCCTTGACCGTGCGCTCGCCCAGTTCGGCCTGGCTCAGGCCCGGGGCCTCGTAGAGGCGATAGAGCACGACCCACTGTTCCGGGGTCACGTCGTGGCCATGGGCCAAGAACGTCCGGCGCAACCCGATCTTGAGCCGGGCGGCGGTATGGCCGATGGCGTAGCCCACGGCGTTGTCCATGTCGAAGAAGAAGGGGGTGTCCATGTCATGGCCCATAAATAGTTGTCGCGCGGAAAATAGGCATGGCAACGAATTTGG
The DNA here is from genome assembly GCF_049995385.1 of Solidesulfovibrio sp. DCME. Taxonomy (NCBI): domain Bacteria; kingdom Pseudomonadati; phylum Thermodesulfobacteriota; class Desulfovibrionia; order Desulfovibrionales; family Desulfovibrionaceae; genus Solidesulfovibrio; species Solidesulfovibrio sp. DCME. The sequence goes on along the minus strand of NZ_CP188261.1, from coordinate 4,780,058 downwards.
TCAAGGGCAACCATCGGTCGGGCGCACCGGTGCCGCGGCGGGCGCGGAAGCGGTTGCCGCCGTGGGCGCCTTCTGTCAGGGTAGGGGATGAAAAATCGCGGGAGGCGGGCGTGAGGGAAGCGATCAAACGGCTGGCCGGGGCGGTGGCGGACATGGTGCACGGCAGGGATCATGCCCGGCCGCGCCTGACGGCCCTCGAAATCTTCAAATACGTGGGGCCGGGGCTGCTGGTCACGGTGGGGTTCATCGACCCGGGCAACTGGGCCTCCAACGTGGCCGCCGGCTCGGACTTCGGCTACACGCTGCTGTGGATGGTCACCCTGTCCACGGTGATGCTGATCATTTTGCAGCACAACGCCGCCCACCTGGGCATCGCCACCGGGCTTTGCCTGTCCGAGGCGGCCGTGAGGCACCTGCCCCGGCCGGTGGCGGTTTCGGCCCTGGGCACGGCCGTGGCCGCCGCGGTCTCCACGGCCCTGGCCGAACTGCTCGGCGGGGCCATCGCGCTGCGCATGCTCTTCGGCCTGCCCCTGCCCCTGGGGACCTGCCTGACCCTGGCCGTGGTGCTGTGGATGCTCTTTTCGAAGTCCTACCGGCGGCTCGAAAAATACATCATCGGCTTCGTGTCGCTTATCGGCCTGTCGTTCGTCTTCGAGCTCTCCCTGGTGCACATCGATTGGGGCCAGGCCCTGGTCGGCTGGGTCAAGCCCGCTTTGCCCGAGGGCTCGCTGCCCGTGGTCATGAGTGTGCTCGGGGCGGTGGTCATGCCGCACAACCTCTTTTTGCACTCGGAAGTCATCCAGAGCCGGCAGTGGAACCTGGATTCGCCGGAGATGATCCGCAAGCAACTCAAATACGAGTACCTGGACACGCTTTTTTCCATGCTGGTGGGCTTTTGCATCAACAGCGCCATGATATTGCTCGCGGCGGCGGCCTTTTTCAGCCACGGCCTGTCCGTGTCCGAGCTGGAACAGGCCAAGGAGCTGCTTTCGCCCATGGTGGGGCCGGCGGCCGGGCTTGTTTTCGCCATCAGCCTGCTGCTGGCCGGCGTGGCCTCGTCGGTGACGGCCGGCATGGCCGGGGGCAGCATCTTCGCCGGCATCTTCGGCGAACCTTACGACATCCACGACAGCCACTCCCGCCTGGGCGTGGTCATCACCCTGGTGGGCGCGGCCGTGGCCATCCTGTTCGTGGGCGATCCGCTCAAGGGGCTGATCTGGTCCCAGATCGCCCTGTCCATCCAGTTGCCCATCACCATCCTGCTGCAGATCGGCCTGACCTCGCGCCGCTCGGTCATGGGCCCCTACGTCAACCGGCCCTTCACCACGGCCGTGCTGGCCGTGGTGGCGGCGGTGGTCATCGCGCTCAACATCATGCTGCTCATCGAGGCCCTGGGCTAGGCCGGCGGCCAGGCGGGACGGGCCAGGGCGGACGCGAACCGGCGCTTCCCGCGCCCGGGCGCAGCAAGCCAAGCCAGCGAGGCCCCGCCGAGGGCTTGAGCCCGGCCCGGCCCGGCTGGCGAACAGCCCCCAAAAAAAACGCCGCCGCCCGGACTGGCCGGGCGGCGGCGCCTTCCCCTCATGAAAACGGAACTACATTTTGCCTTTCTTGGCCTTCTTGCCCATCTTGGCCGGGGCGGCCTTGTCCGGGCCGGGGTAGTTGGCGACCATGCCGCCCATCTTCATGCAGGCCTCGACCGTGGGGGTCATGGTGGTCTGGCCACCGACGTTGCACTGCCAGGTGGCCTTGGCGGCCTTCTTGGCGGCCTTGCCCTTGGCGAAGGCCGGGGCGGCGGACAGGACGAGCGTGAGCGCGGCAGCGAGCACGAGCAACTTTTTCATGGGTTCCCTCCTCGAACGGAACTGTTTTCGGTTGCATATAACGGCCCGATGGGGAGCGCAAGCAACGCAGCGCCGACAAGTTGGACGGACAGCGGCGGTTGCATGGCAGGGAAGACATGCAAGGCGGGACGGGAAAGCGGTTCCGGGAAATCCTTTCCCGTTGCTACATTATAAAAATGTAATGTGCTTCAGCCGCAGGGACGGGATGGCGCGGCAAGGGCGCAAACCCCGCCGCCGGGCTGCGGCCAAAAGGGGCGGACAGCCTCCGCCCTTGTGGCCTGTCGGCCCGACGCGCCCCAAAACACTGCCGCTGTTGCGTGCGGCGGCGATGGTGGGTGTTCCCGCGGCGGCCGGCGGAAAAGGCCGGTTCCCCGGGGAGGGGCGCCCTAGGCCGCGTCCTTGCGCAGGACCAGATAGATGGTGCTGGTCAGCAGGTCGTCGGCCGGATAGGCGCAGGCCAGTTCCGGAGGCGGGACGAATTCGGCCGACACCCGCACGGGCAGGGCCGCCAGCACCGTCAGGCCCGACGCCTGGGCGAAGTAGAGGAGCTGGCGCACCGTCAGGCGGTTGAGGTCCAGGAACTGCTCGAGGAGGTGCTTTTTAAACCCGGCGAAATCGTTGTGGACATAGAGCAGGTCGCCCTTGTCCGTGGCGTCGGCGCCGTCGTCGGCCGCGGCCGCCCGGGCCGTGAAGGCGGCCGTGCTCTCCAGCAGGTGGCCCCAGGGCCTGGGCGTCAGCCGGCGCAGGTGGGAGCCGAAGGGCGAATAGTAGAGCGGATCGATCTGGATGAGGCAATGCCCCCCCGGCCGCAATACCCGGCGCAGGGCGGCCAGGGCGGCCGGCACGTCGCGCAGGTGTTCGAACACGGACCAGGAATAGACCGCGTCGAAGGCCCCCGTGGCAAAGGGCAACTGCAAGTCGTCCGCCACCTGGACAAAGGACAGGTGCGGCGGCAAGGCCGGCAGATCGAGATTGGCCGTGGCCAGGGCCGCTAGATGGCGAAATGCGGGGTTGATGTCCACGCCGACCACGGCCCCCGGGCCGAGCCGGGACAAGCCCAGGGCGGTTATGCCGTCGCCGCAGCCGAAATCCAGGACGCGCGCCCCGGCCAGGGGCAGGCGCTCGGCCAGGAAGCCATGGACCATGCGGGCGGCGTGCTCGTAATGGCTCTCAAACCAGCTGTCCATGACGCCTCGGTACCGGTGGGATGTGTATCACCGGGCGGAGGTATCAGGAAGTGGCTCGAAAGTCATGCCCCGCAAGGCGCTTTCGTCCGGCGCGCCGCCGGGTCAGGGTGTGGCGGACTGGCGGGCCTGCTGCAGCTTGCGATAGGTTTCGCGGTCGAGCTCGTGCCTGAGGGATTCGGGGATGGGCGCGGCCTGGCGCGTTTTTCGTTCGGCCTTGGTGAGGCCGGGCCCGATGAGCCCGTCCGCGCTGTAATTGATGTTTTCCCAGTTGTTCTGGGCCGCAAGCGTTGTCTTGTCCTCCTCGGCCGGCTCGTCCGGATCGCAATGGATGCCGAACGACACGCCGGCCTCGATTTTTCCGTCCTGGTTCCAGTCGATGGCCGCGTTGGCGTCGTTGATGTTGACCTGCCGACAGGTCTGGTTGGCGTAGTAGTAGAACACCGTGCCGTAGCCGGCGACGCTGCCGGCCCCGGTCAGGCCGAGGGTTTCGTTGAGGTCCGTCTCGTTGAGCGCTGGCGTGTCCTGGCGCTGGTAATCGAACAGCAGCGGATGGCCCGCGTCGCCGAAGTGGCCGTCCTTGTACAGCCCGGTCATCTGGAAGGTGTAGCTCATGATGCTCAAGTAGTTGGGCTTGTAGTTGGTGTCGTCCGTGCCGCCGTGTTTGAGGCCCAGGCAGTGGCCCAGCTCGTGGATGAAGGTGCCGAGTTTCTCCCAGCTCGTGCCGCCGGTGGTGGGGAAGGTGCCCAGGGAGACGATGAAGTCCGTGGCCGGGATGTTGCGGGCCAGGCCGCTGGAACCGCTTTGCTGGTAGTCGTTGGCCCAGATCATGTACCGGTGGGACCGGGCCAGGGCCGCGTTGAAGTCGGTGTCGGCGTCCTTGAGGGCGTCGAAATCGGTCCACACCGAGGCGTCGTCCCCTTTCGTGCCGAGTTGCTCCTTGTAGGCCACCTGGTTTTTGAGCAGGGGGTGGATGGTGACGCCCTTGGTGCCGTCGGGGTTGTCCACCGGCGCGTTGGCGAAGACGGCCTTGATGTTGTCGATGACCGTCTGGTCCGGCGCCAGGCTGGTGCTGTCGGGCTTGACCATGTAGTCCATCCAGACGAACAGGTCCTTGTGCCAGGGGTCGGCCCCCATGGCCGGCAGGTCCACGAAGGTGCCGCCCTCGGTGTAGCCGCGCAGCTCCCACACGTCCGGCAGGCCGTCGCCGTCGGAATCCCGGCCAAGCGGGACGCCGGTGAGCGGGGCGATGAAAAGCGGCAGTTCGAAGTCCCCGCCGGCGGCCTGGCCGGGGCTGGGAAGGGTCAGGACGAGGCACAGGGCGGCAAGGGCGGCGAAAAAAGGGCTCATGGCGATCCTCTCGGAGGTTGGGGTGTCTGGACCGGGAGGTGAAAGCAGCCGTGGCGCTGCCGATGATGCGGGAATCGATACGGGAAAAAGGGATTGTTGACAATCCCGGTCCATTATGCCGCAGCCCGGGGACGGTGCGCCTGAACGATGTGTAACTTGCGGGACCAAAGGCGGCGTGTTCCTGTGCGCGAACAAGGGAGGCTTGCGTCCATGCCTCGCCCCGTCGCCGCGCCGGCCGGCCGCAAAGCGCGTCTGCCTTCGGTGGATGTCATCCGCGGCTTGGCCGTGGCCGGCATGATTTTGGCCAACAATCCCGGCGATCGCACCAGCGTTTTCGCGCCGTTGCGCCATGCCGCCTGGCATGGCCTGACCGTCGCGGATTGCGTGTTTCCGCTGTTTCTGTTCCTGGTCGGCGTATCCGTGGCCCTGGCCCTCGACCGGGAGGCGCCCGGCACCCGGGCGGTGTGGCCCAGGATCCTGCGGCGGGCCTGCCTGCTGTTTGCCTTGGGGCTTTTGGAAAACGCCTATCTGCGCCTGAGTTTCGAAAGCCTGCGCCTGCCGGGCGTGCTCCAACGCATCGCCCTCGTCTACCTGGCCGCGGCCTGGCTGCACCGGCGCCTTTGCGACCGGGGGCTCGCCGCGACCATCGCCGTCGTCCTTGGGGGCTACTGGCTGCTGCTGGCCTGGGTCCCGGTGCCGGGCCTTGGCCGGCCGAGCCTGGACAGCGGGGCCAACCTGCAGGGCTACGTGGACCAGCTGGTCCTTGGCAGCCACATCTGGAAGGCCGGCACGACCTGGGACCCCGAGGGCGTGCTGTCCACCTTTCCGGCCGTGGCCCTGGGGCTTGGCGGCGTGCTGGCCGGGCGCTGGCTGCGCCGGGGCGGACGGGGCGCCGGCCGCGTCGCCGCCCTGGGCCTTGGGGCGCTGGCGGCGGGCTTGGCCTGGACGGCCGTCTTGCCGCTCAACAAATCGCTTTGCACGAGTTCCTTCGTACTGGTCCTCGGCGGCGGGGCGACGGTGCTGCTGGCCGCCTGCCATGCGGCCCTCGACGGCCGGCCGCGCCTGCCACGGGCGGTGGCGCCCCTGGCCGTCCTGGGCACCAATGCGCTGCCTGTGTATATCGGGGCCTCGTTTGTGGCCTCGACCCTGCGCCACATCACCTTTCCCGATGGCCGGGGCGGGCTGGTCAACACCCAGACCGCCCTGTTCCGGCTGCTGTTTTCCGGCTGGCCGGACCCGGAGTGGGCCTCGCTTGCCTGGGCGGTTCTGTTTTTGGCCTGCCTGTACCTGCCGGCCTGGCTCCTTTACCGCCGACGCATCGTGTTGACGGCCTGAGGCACCGTTTTTTTCTGGCGCCCGGCCGTCGCTTCTTTTACAGTCTGGCCGCCCGCAGCCTGTCGGCCAAGGAGGCCACCATGCGTCCCGTGTTCGTGCTCATGGCCATGCTGTTGCTGTCCCTTGCCCTCATGGACCCGTCGTTTGCCGGGCGCACGCCGTTCGTTTTCGGCCTGCTGCTGGTCGGCCCGGCCAACGACAAAGGGTACAGCCAGGCCCAGTACGAAGGCGGCAAATACGTCGAGGCCCACCTGCCCGAGGCGAAAATGCTCTACCTCGACAAGGTCAATCCGGCCGACCGGCCCGGGCTGACCATTCCCCAGGTGGTGGACGACATGGCCGCCAAGGGGGCCCGGCTGATCCTGGCCGGCTCCGACGATATGCGCGACGGCATCCTCGAAGCCGCCGCCCAGCACCCCGAGCTGGCCTTCGTCCACATCTCCGGCGACGACGCGCTCATGGGCAAGGCCCCAAAAAACCTGGGCAACCTGTTCGCCAAAATCGAATACGCCAAGATGCTGGCCGGGTTCGCGGCGGGCATGACCACGAAGACCGGGAAAATCGGCTACCTGGGGCCGCTGGTCAACGCCGAGACCCGGCGGGTGGCCAACGCCGCCTACCTCGGCGCCCGCTACGCCTGGGAGAAGGTGCGCGGCCAAAAGCCCGACGACCTGACCTTCAAGGTGGCCTGGATCGGCTTCTGGTTCAACATCCCGGGGGTGACGGCCGACCCCAACCAGGTGGCCGGCTCGTTTTTCGACCAGGGCTGCGACGTGGTCATCTCCGGCCTCGACGCGCCCGAGGCCCTGGTCGTGGCCGGGGCGCGGCGCAAGGCCGGCGCCGACGTGTACGCCCTGCCCTACGTCTACCGGCCGGCCTGCGCCATGGCGCCCGAGGCCTGCCTGGGCGTGCCCTATTTCAACTGGGGGCCGCCGTTTCTGGCCGTGGCCCGGGAGGTGGCGGCCGGGGCCTACAAGCCGTCCTTCCTCTGGCTGGCCCCGTATTTCGCGGCCATAAACGACCCGGACAAAAGCCCGGTGGGCTTCGAGCCCGGGCCGGGGCTCCCGGCCCCGGCCCGCAAGGCCCTGGAGCGGTTCACGGCGGGGCTCGGCTCGGGGGAAATCGACCCCTACGCCGGGCCGCTGTTCTACCAGGACGGTTCGGTCTTCGTGCCGGCCGGCCATTCGGCCAGTGAACGCGAGCAGTGGTTTTGCCCAAGGCTCCTTTGGGGCATGGAGGGCGACAGCGCGGCCAAATAACCGGCGGCGCCGCCGGGCGGCCGCCGTTTCGAGGACGGTTGACATTCGGGACATGCGCCAGCATGTTCGACCACAAGCGAATCCAGTTTGGCGTGTCCGTGGCGGCGTCGGCCGGAGGTCTGGCGACCGGGCGGCAGGGGCGTATCGCAAGCATCGGCGCGCACGTCGTGGAGAATGATCATGCGATGCCTTCTTTTGTTTCTGCTTGTCGCGCTGTGCCCCCTGCCCGCCCTGGCCCAGGACGGCAACGCGACGCTCGTGTACGCGGTCAACAGCGGCGACAGCCGGCAGGAAACGGCCAGCGTCAACGGCTGGTCCTACACGGCCCGTTCGGGCTCGGCCTACGCCAACGTGAGCGACTCGAGTTTCCAGGCCCTTTCCTATGATTCCCAGGGCCGGCTCGCGTCCTATACCGTCAACGGCCAGCAGCATTATATTGTGTACACGGACGATGCCAGCGGCCAGGTCCGCAGCATCGTCTCCACCGCCGCCCAGCAAACCGTCAACACCCTCAATCTCCTGGCCAGCCAGCGGGCCATCGACCGCTCCATCTTCGACCGCCTGTTCACCACCCTGGTCACCAACCGCCTGGGCGGCCGGGGCCTGGCCGCCGGGGACGAGCCGTCCGGCTCCCTGGCCGCCTGGGTCGACGGCTCGTTTACCCTGCAAGGCAGTTCCAAGGCCGGCTCCCAGAACGCCTCCAACCAGTACATGATCCTGGCCGGCCTGGACCGCACGGCCTCCGAGCGCCTGACCTACGGCATAAGCGCCGGGTTCAACCGCAACAACACCACCTACCACGTGGCCAAGGGCGGCGACCAGCAGGACGATTACTTCCTGCTCAACCCCTATGTCGGCCTCAACCTCTTCGGCAATGCCTTCCTGGGCCTGCAGGCCGGGCTCAAGTACGGCCGCACGAGCCTGACCGGCAAAACCAACACCGACTACCAGTCCCTGACAGCCTCGGCAGGGGCCTTCGCCACCTATGCCTTCCTGTGGGACAGGTTCCTGTTCAACCCCACGGTCGGCTACACCTACAGCTCCCGCACCGCCTACGCCGACGGCGTGGAGGGCAGTGCCTTGGGCCTGCTCAAGGCCGGGGGGCGCCTGACCTGGCAATCCGAGAAGCTCATTCCCTACCTCGACCTGGCCTACAACTACGATACGGTGGGCCAGGCCGGCGGCCAGCGCAGCGACATGCTCGGCACGGTCGGCCTGGATTTCCTGCCCAGCCCCAAGTGGCGCGTCAGTGCCTTCGTCTCCAACACGTTTTTCCGGGACCAGGAATACGCCACCACCTTCGACCTGAACCTGCGTTACTGCTTCTAGCCGGGAGGTCCCATGCCACGGCCCCGCCCCGTCCGCCGCGTCCTTGGCGTCCTCGCCGGCCTCGTTGCCGGCCTCGCCGCCTGCCTGGCGCTTTTTGCCGCCCCGGCCCGGGCGGCCGGCCCGGAGCAGGCCGGCCTGGTCACGGCCATCGAGGGGCAGGCCCTGGCCACGGGACGCGACGGCGTGCGCCGGGCCCTGGCCCTGGAATCCCCGGTCCGGGTGGGCGACAGCCTGGAAACGGGTGCCGACGGCGCCTTGCAGGTCACCCTTCAGGACGGCACGGCCATCACCATGCAGGCCTCGGGCCGCCTGGAAATCAACGACTTCCTCTACAAGGACCAACAGCCCGGGGCCATGGCCATGGCCGTGACCTTCCTCACCGGCGTGTGCCGGCTGGTCACCGGCGAAATCGTCAAGCACAACCCCGAGCGCTACAAGGTCAATTCGCCCTATGCCTCCATCGGCATACGCGGCACGGAGATCGGCTCGCGCGTAACGGCCGACGGCCAGCTCGTGGCCCTGCTGTCGGGCTCGCCCATCACTGTCACGGGAAAAAGCGGCGAGGCCCGGCTGATCGCCCAGGCCGATTTCGGCGTGGACGCGGCCAAGGGCGCGCCGCTGTCCGCCCCCCGTCCCCTGACCGAGGAGGAAAAGCGGCTGTTCGCCCGGCGCGTCTTCCGCAGCCAGATGGACAGCCAGCGCCTCCAGATGCTGCTGCAATCCAACCGGCCCATCTTCCGGCCGGGGCGTTTCTAGCGGCCTGTCCGGGCCATCCGCGCAATCGGACGCCCGGGCGCCCCGGCAACCCCGCCGCGATCCGTCCGGGAGGCCGGAGGCTTTCCTTACGGCCATCCCCGGCGATCCTTCTCCCTCGGTTCAGGCAGGAGCCTGCCCGGTCTTGTCCATCGTCACGGCGCGTCATGGGGCGGCCCGTGTCCGGCCTCCTTGCGGCCCGTGCCGGTTGGTCAGGGCCGGTCCGGGGGCGTCGACGGCGGCAGGCCGGGGACGAGGGCCGGCCAGGCCGCGGCCAGGCCGTCGTGGTGGCCCGCCCCCTCGATGACCAGGCAGCGGGCGTCGGCCCCGGCCGGCAGGCGCGCCAGGAAACGCTCACACAGCCAGGGCGGCGTATTGCGGTCGTTCGATCCGGCGTAGTGCGCCTGGGGGATGTGGGCCACGGCGGCGGCCGCTTCGGCCGGGTTGCGGGACGCGGCCAGGGGCGGCACATGGTGCAGGGCCGTCCAGGCCTCGGTGTCGAGGTTGGCGGCAACGGTCGCGAGGCCGGTCACGTCCGGGCGCCCGGCGGCCAGCAGCACGGCCAGGGCGCCGCCGCCGGAATAGCCCACCAGGCGCAGGCTCGTGGCGCCAAGGGCCGTCTTGGCCGCGTCCAGGGCGGCGTCGAGGCAGGCCAGGGCCTGGGGGCCGTAGCGGGCCGTGGTCCACAGGGCCAGGTCGCAGCCGGCCAGGGCCTCGGGCGGCAGGTACTGGCCCGGCCGGGCCAGGTAGGCGACCTTTTGCCCGGGGTCGAGGCCGGCCAGGCGCAGGGCCAGCGGATCGGCCGGGGTCGGGTCGTTGGCCGGGGTGAAGCGGTCGCTGTAGGCCTGGCCGTCGCCTTCGATGTAGACGGTCAGCGTCTGGCCGGGGCCGTTTCTGGCGTAGGCGGCCAGGGGCGGGCGGCAGGCCGGGCCCGTGTCCAGGATCAGGGGTCGCAACCGGCCGGAGGCGGCCAGGGCTTCGGCCGCTTGGCGCCGGGCGGCCCCGGACGGCACCCCGGCGCAGCCGGCCAGGGCCACGGCAAGGGCCAGGGCCAGGAGGGCGACCTTCCGGTATCGCCCCGGGCCACGGCCCCGCGGCGCCCCTATAGGCCAACCCCTCATGAACATTCCCTTCGGGGGCGAGGCAAGCGTTGGGCTAGGCCGAGGCACGGTGGCGGCCCCCTACCGGTTGCGCGGTTCGTACACCCCGTCCCAGTCCTCGGGCGGCGGCGCAAGGGCCAGTTCCCGGGAGCGGGCCGCGAAAAGGGCGTAGCGCCGGCGGCCGTAGCCCGTGGCCAGGGCCTGGTAGACCGTTGCGGCCTCGGAAAACCGCCTGGCCGTGTACAGGCCCCTGGCCTCCCGGGCCGTATCGAATTCCGCTTCCCCGGCGGCGTACTCGACCGGGGTGCGGACGGTGAAGATGGTGACCGGCCGCCGCTTGCCCTTGACCCGCACCACATCGATCTCCTCGAACACGAATTCCCCGTTGTCCTCCTCCCGCAGGCTGTCCGTGACCAGCAGGCGCACCCCGTAGACCTTGGTCAGGCCTTCCAGCCGGGCGCACAGGTTCACGGCGTCGCCGATGACCGTGTAGTCGAACAGGTCCTTGGTGCCGAAATTGCCCACCCGGACCACGCCGCAATGCAGGCCGATGCCGGCCTTGATGGCCAGGCCGAAGCTGGCCTTGAACCGGGGGTTGAGCCGGTCCAGTTCGTCGCGCATGGCCAGGGCCGCCCGCATGGCCAGGGTGCGGTGGCCGGGCACGTGCACCGGCGCGTTCCAAAAGGCCATGATGGCGTCGCCGATGAGCTTGTCGAGGGTGCCCATGTGGGCGGTGATGATGCCGGTCATGGGCGTGAAATAGCCCTGGAGCAGGTTGACCACCTGGGTCGGGGCGAGGTTCTCGGACAGGGTGGAAAAACCCCGCACGTCGGAAAAAAGGATGGTGATCTCGCGCTCTTCGCCCGAAAGGGCCAGAGCCTGGCGGTTGGCCACGATGCGCGAAACCACGGCCGGCGAGACGTAGCGGGAGAATGCCCCGTGCAGGAAGCGTTTTTGCCGCTCCTCGCGCCAGAATTTGAGGAACGTCAGGGCTGTGAAATTGGCCGCCAGCACGAGCAGCGGCCCCAGGGGGGACAGGAAGATCCCCTGGCCGAGCAGCGCCGCCGCGCCGTACCAGACCCCGGCGGCCAGGGCCGCGAACGGCGCCAGCAGCGCCAGGGCGCCGGTGACGGCCAAAAGCGCCGCGGACAGCAGGCCGGCCAGGCACAGGGCGAGCAGTTCCGCGCCCAGGGCCCAGTCCGGGCGGTAGAGGAAATCCCCGCCCACGAGCATGTCGGCGATGGTGGCATGGACCTCCACCCCGGGCATGGCCTGGTCCAGTGGGCTGGCCCGCAGGTCGTGCAGGCCCGCCGCCGAGGCGCCGATGAACACGATCCTGCCGGCCAGGTCGGCTTCCCGGGCCCGTTCGGCCAGGACGTCGGCGGCGCTTACGCGGGGAAAGCTGCCACCCGGCCCCCGGTAGTTGATGAGCAGCAGGCCCGAGGCGTCCAGGGGGACGACCCGCTGGCCCAGGGACTCGCTTTTGAGCGTGAGCGAGGCCAGGCCGCCCGAGGTGGCGCGGACCGTGATGTCGCGCACGCCGTAAGCCTCCATCACCGTGGCCAGGGCCAGGCTCGGGTAGACCTTGCCGTCATAGCCGGCCAGTAGCGGGCAACGGCGCAGGATGCCGTCGGCGTCGGGCACGATGTTGAAAAAGCCGGCCCCGGGCGCGGCGGCCAACAGCCGGGGCAGGGGGCAGACCGGCCAGGCCGGCCGCACCAGGCTGTCCGCCAGGGGGGCGGCCCCGGGGGCGCTCTGCACGGCCAGGCGCAGGGCCGGCAGGGGGCAGGTGCCCTGCGGCCTGGCCCCCAGGCCGGCCTTCTGGGGGAATTCGAAGAAATAGCCGAGGACAAAGGGGCCTTGGCGCAGCACGTCGGCCAGGACCTGGTCATAGTCGCGCAGGGCCTCGGGCAGCCCGGTCACGGCGGCCTCGATGTGCAGGTCCCGCCACAACTGCTCGACCACGGCCCGGGGCGAGGCCCGGTCCGGCTCGGCCAGGAGCATGTCCAGGCCGATGGCCCGGCTGCCAAGGTTCTTGAGCCGGGTCAACAGCAGGGCCAGGCGGTAGCGGGGCCAGGGCCATTGGCCGAAGGCGGCCAGGCTCGCCTCGTCGATGTCCACCACCACCGGCAGGTTGCCGGCCGCGCCGAAGCGCTGGTGCCTGGACAGTTCGTCGGAGAGCTTGAGGTCCTGGTAGGCCAGCCAGCCGGGCCGGGCCAGGCACAAGACGGCCACCAGCGCCGTGACGCCAAGGCCGGCCACGAACACGCCGGCCTTGCCGCCAAGGGGCCGCAGGATTGCGGAGAGGCGCGAGGGCTGGCCGTTGGCTGCGGTGTCGGGCATGGCGTATCCGCAAGGGGTTTGGTGTTGTTGTCGTGGCGTGGGCACGGACGGTCCGGCGCGCGAGTCCGACCCACCATGGCCGTTGTCCCCGAAAAAAGCATGCCCGCCCTGCGCAGGCGCGGCCCTAGGCGGCCCTTTGCGGGGCGGGCGTCGCCCCGGCCTTGAGCCGGCGCCCCGTGGCGCGGCGATAGGCCCACTCCAGGCCGAAGCAGACCGGGAAAAGCCCCAGCATGGTCCAGAAGGCCGGCTTGGAATGCGTGAACATGTTCGAGCCAAGGACGCCGAGCAGCGACAGGCACAGGGCGATGGAAAGCCAGATGAGCCCCGGCCGGCCGCCGGTTGCGGCCCGCAGGCGCAGGTGGGAGTAGGCCACGGCGGCGTAGATGAACAGGAAGGCGCCGCTGCCCATCATGGCGACGCTGGAGAGGTCGAAAAAGAGCACGAAGACCAGCACGAGGCAGGCCGTGAGGAAAAGCCCCTCCGGGGCACGTTTCCAGGCCAGGCGGTCCAGGCCGGCCGGCAGCTCGCCGTCGCGGGCGATCATGAAGCAGACGTTGGCCGCGCCGAAAAGCGTGGCGTTGAGCGCCGCCGCCGTGGCGAACAGCGCGCCCACGGCAATGAAGGTGAAGCCGGTGCCGCCCATGAACGTGCCGGCCGCCTCGGACAGGGCATAGTCCTTGGCCGCGTCGATATGCGGCAGGGAGAGGTGGCCGAGCACGGCCAGGGAGACGCCGAGGTAGACGACGATGACCGCGCCCACCGACAGGTAGAGGGCCTTGGGCAGGGTGCGGGCCGGGTCGGCCATGTCGCCGGCGGCATTGGCCACCAGGCCGAAGCCTTCGTAGGCGATAAAGAGCATGCCGCCGCCGAAGGCGATGCCCGTGGGCGGGGCCCAGGTGGCGGTGGTCGCGAGGGCGCCCCAGTCGGCCGTGGCGCAGCCCCAGACGGCGAAAACCGACAGCACCACCATGTTCACGGACACGGTGAGCAGTTCCGAGCGCCCGACCCAGGCCGCGCCGAAGACGTTGACCGCGGTGAAAAGGAGCACCGCCCCGGCCGCGCTGGCTTTGGCCAGCCAGGGGATGCCGGCGTGGGGGAAGAAGGTCATGAGATAGCCGGCGAACCCGGCGGCGTACATGGCCAGGGCGATGATGTAGCCGATATACATGTAGATATTGAGGCCGCCGCTGACGATGCCGTCGCCCAGGCCCCGGACGAGGAATTCCACGGCCCCGCCCTTGGTGGGGTAGCGCGCGCCGAGCCTGGCGTAGTTGTAGGAGGTGGCCAGGGCCACCAGGCCACCCACGAGAAAGGACAGCCACAGGGCCGAACCGGCGACCCCGGCGGCCGCGCCGAAGATGGCATAGACCCCGCCGCCGACCATGCCGCCGATGCCGATGGCGATGGCGGCGGACAGGCCGATCTGTTTAGGGGCAGCGGCAGGGGCCGCCGGGCCGGAAGTGGTGGTTTGGGGCATGGCCTGGCTCCGGCTGCGGTTGGCGGGGCGTCTGTTCCACGACGGTCCAATGCGTCAGGGGCCATTGCAGGGGAGAGGCGGCTGCATGGCCTTGGCGAGGCGCCGGCCCTCGCAGCAATGGCCCATAGCTATGGCTGCCGCGACCGAGGAAGTCAATGGAAGGGGCGGCGGCCGGGCTTACGGCAAGAGATAGGGGAAAGCCTTCTCGACGACGAATGGCAAGGGCACGCCGCTGTCCGGGGCCATCCTGTTTGCCAGCACGGTGGCTATGCCGTAGGCGATCAAGAAATTACCGATCTTGTTGAAATGGATATAGTCGTTTTTGACAAAAAGGCTGCGCCTGTCCGGGGCCGCATCGATGGCGGCCTGGACGTCGATGACCGTGGTGCCCAGTTTGCGGCCCAGGGCGTCATTGACGCTGCGCAGCAGGGGGGCGCCATACCAGAGGATGTTGAAATCCTCCCTTGCGATCGTGAAGTCGCGGTGCAAATCGTTCCAATTGTCCGGCATCCCCCGGTCCGTGTTGAAAATCCAGGGGGCATTGACGACGTACAATGCGGCCCCCGCGGCCTGGCAGGCCTTGGCCATCGCTTCGATATTGGCGGCATAGCCGGCCAGGGCCAAGGCGATGGTGCGCTTCACCTGCTCTTCCGATTCGCTCCGGATCAGAAACCGCCAATACAACCCGGCCAGCACATCGAGGCGGGCCGCTTTGAGCAGGCCGAGCAACCGCGCATGCTCCACGTTGCCGGCCACGAAGGCCTGGCCATAGTGCCGCCTTGCCGCTTCCGAGGTCAGGTTTTTCTTGTAGGCCGTGGCCATGTCGTTGAGCCCGTCCATGACCAGGACAATGTCCGGCTTCAGGGCGAGCAGTTCGTGGTCGAGCTTGTAGCGGCTGTGGCCGGAGAGGTAGCCGGGCAGGCCGGCGTTGAGGACTTCGAAATGGTGCCCCAGGCCGATATTATTTAAAATGGTTTCCAGGATGGCCGGCCAGGTAAGGTGGTCTTCCACTTCCACGCCGTAGGTTGTCGAGCCACCCAGGCACACGATCCGAAGCGTTGCGGCGTCCTTGGGCGTTTCGATTTCCCTGCCGCGCAAGCCGAGGCTATTGATGTACGTGCCGCCGGACACCTGCCTGGTGCCCCGGAGCCGATAGCCCAGGACTTCGTCGGGAATGTTGCTGCCGATATTGGAGTCGGGGAAGGGCTGCCAGCCCAGGGCGAGAACCAGGTAATTCGCCGCGTAGAGGACGAAGCCGGCGAGGACGAACGTCCATATACAGGTCTTCAAAATTCTAATCATGCCAGATTGCAGCAGATTATTCTTTTGTTGCTTCGATGGGATATCGAAAGTGTCATCGTGGTGGTCCGCATTCATTGCGGGTGTTCAAAATATGCGGGCAAAATAGAATTGTCAAATTGCAGCTCTGTGTTTGTGTGTCAAATTTATGGAATAGTTGATATGTGTAGTTCGTGTCGCCTTGTTGTGTTGATTGCTTGGCTGAAATGATTGTTTTTTCTGTAAAAAAATATCAATCACTGTAAGGAGGTTGTGTGTTTGATATAACCGTTTTCAGGATAGCAACATTCCTACGCAAAAAATTGTTTCCGCTCACTGCCCTGCTCAAGGGCCGTGTTTCGGCCCTGGTGAGTACATGCGAGACGTCGCATGGTCTGCCTGCACGTGTCATGGGGATCCACGCTGTACAGAGAGCGGAGCCCTTTGGCCAATCGCCTGTCAGCAGCGTTCGGTCAAAGATGGAGCGTGCCTTCGGCATCCTCAAGCGTGGCTACGGCTTCTTTCGAGCCCGCTACCTCGGTCTGGCCAAGGTCGAACTGGACTTCTTGCTCAACGCCATGGCCTTCAATCTGAAAAAAGCGGTCCTCAAGGTCGATTGTTGAGGAGACGTGCCTCCGTTGGCCGGCATATGACGCCAGCGGGTCGAAAATATCCTGGGGCTGGAGAAATATTGGCCATAAATACTGTCGCGCGACACGGAGGAACCGGACAAGTAGCAACTGATAAGAATTACGCAGCGGTCTCGTCTCGGCAAAATGACGCCGATGGCCTTTGCGCAGATGGTCGGCAACAACTCAAACCCGGGGGCCACCCTCAAGAATTGATTGGTCCGAAGAAGACCGGCAAGTCAGCCGTGGGCACATCTTCTTGAGCGCGGAAACAAAGAAGGAGGCCTTGCGGCCTCCTTTTTGGGAAACGATGGCTCAGTTTACGATTCGCGGGAGATGCCGAGGCAATGGCAAAGAATTAAATGATCAACTTTGAGGTCCGCCGCGAACACAACGCACGTGGCCCGTATAGCCTTTTGTTTTGTCGTTGCCCGCGCCGCCGAAGTCAAAGCTCACGCCCCAGGCGTTGGCCGAGTTGCCCGCGTAGGTCGTGCTAGACCAATACCAGTTTATGGGTTCCGTAAAAGCCGGATCAATAGCTGGCCTGAGGCGCGATTTATCCGCCAAGTGCTCTAGCTCCCGCTTGTTGGGCAGACGCCAGTCCGTATATCCCGCAGTCGTGGTCTGCTCGCACCACGCCAGGGCCTGCCCCCAGTTCATCCCGGAAGCGCTGCCGGCCTTTTCCCAGACCAGCCCCGTGGTCTGGTCGGTGACCGTGCCGTCGCCATTGTCCGCATAATTGCCGGCCTGGGCCGGGCTGGCTGCCAGGAGCGCCACAAGGCCCATGGCCATGAGGACTGAGCTCGTCCGCATCCGTTTCATTGAAATCCTCCCAGCCGGGAATCTGGTTTATATAGTTGTCCCTGGACATATCCTCCCCGTTGGGAAAGGAGCTCCATGGGGTGGCCTCGGCAAAACGCCCAGGGCTTCATGACCTGTACCCCCAGCTTCTTGAAATTTGGCAACTGTTCGTAACTAGTCATACTGTCTGCAAAGTATAACAGAAGCAAATGATCAATATAATGGTCCGCCGTGAACACACCGAACATAATTCGTATGGCGCCCGTAGCCGTCGCTGCTCGTGTCGCCAGTGCGGAAGGACACAGCCCAGGCGTAGCTCGAGGTACCCGCGTTGGTCGTGTCTGACCAATAAAAGTCAGAGGAACAGGTGAACACTGGATTGATGGCCGGGTTGAATCTCCCCGAGTCCACGATGCTCAGCAGTTCATCGATCGAGGGCAGCCGCCAGTCCGCACGGCCGCCTAGCCCCAAGGCCTGGCAATAGGTCCCGGCATCGTTCCAGGTCCGGGCCACTCCGTCATCGGCCTGCTGCCAAATCAGTCCTGTCACCTGATCCGTGACCGTGCCGTCGCCGTTATTCTGATAGGAAGGCTGAACACCCTGGTAATTACCATCCTGGCCATAGAAATCCTGTCCTGAACTGGGGCAAGTGATCTCTATGCTATTGTTGTAGCATTTGGTCTGCCCGCTATCTGGTAAAGTAAAAGTGGAAGTAGCCGATCCAGCTTGGTTGATTGATACGGTCTTGTCGGCCACCTGGACGGTGCCTGTGCGATTCGTTGTTGAGTTGTTGGCGTCAATGGACAGAGTCACTGTGCCGCTACCTGTGCCGCTGTTGCCTGAGGTAATGGATACCCAGCCCAGATTTTCTGTGGCAGTCCAGCCTCCTCCTGTGCATCCACTAGGAGAAACAGTCACATTGATCGTTTGTGTGCTGGCGGCAGCGGGAGCGCTTATCGTCATCGGGGAAACCGTTAACGTGCAACTCAGGGTGGCACCAGTCTGCGTGACAGTCACGTCCTTGCCCGCGACCTGAATAGTAGCCGAACGCGAGTCGGTCGCCGTATTGGCTGCGGCGGTGACGGAGGCCGTGCCGCCGCCCGTGGCCCCGGCAGTCGCCGACAGCCATGAGGAAGCATCCGTCGGAATGGCAGTCACCCAGGCGCAACTGTCGGCAGTGGCTGTGACCGTCACGGACTGGCTACCGCCACCGGAATCGAATGTCAGCGCCGACTTATCCAGGATGTAGGAGCAGTTGACCACATTGCAGGCGGAGCCGATGAAAACAGGCAGGACACTGTTTTTATCCCATAAGGGGACGTCCCAGTAGTCCACGATATTGTTGACGTTCATGTTCACGGCATAGCAAACACTCTCGTCAAGCGGCGTGGTGGTGACGTTGCCCAGTCCGTTGAGGTCAGGTACAATATACAGCGATGCCAAAATCCAGACCGGAAGATAGGGAACGGTAGCGCCGGCCTTGGTAGTAAGCTGGATATTGGATTCCACTCTGGAGTTGTTCATGTACTTTGAGAACGTCAAGCCTTCCGAGTAGATGCTTTTGCTGACATCGGCGATGTAGGGCACGTAACCGGGATTGATTGGAGAAACCTGCGGGGAGAGAACTTCGAGGTCCTTGACCTGGGCGGCGGACCCAGTGGCCGAGGCCACGGCCTGTAGAGTCAGGTACTGATCCTGGGGCAAGCCTTGATGCAATTTGACGGTATCGATGACGCCTGAATAAATGGTCGCCGCTGTGGCTTGCATATCCCGGGCTGTAAAATAGAGTTTGTCGTAGCCGCCGGTCTGACGCCAAGCATAGAGGGTATAGCGCTTGTCGGAAAGAATGGTGATACGGTCCGTGCCGTGGAGACGCTGGACATTGATGGTGCTCCGGGTGCCATAGCCGTCGCCAGGGTCGATATTCGCAACAAAATACAGATAGCCTTTGGAAATCTGGACAGGCATCGACGTCCAGGGAAACTCGATCACATTGTCCACAGCAATGGTCTTACTCGTGGTGGCGGCGTAGGGCAGAATCGTTGAGACGAGGACATTGGCCACAGAACCCGCCCCATCGGGCTGGCTGGAGTCAAGGCCGTAGAAATTGCCATCGTCACCCACCAGGGCATAGGCTGTGGAGTTCGGCAGTTTGACCCGATCGACCCCGCCGCCGTCCTTGGAGCGGGCGAAGGTCACGGCAGAACCGGTGGACTCTTTGTAAATGATGTTCTTGTAGCTGTCCTTGAGGAGATAATACACAAGGCTGCTAGCTAGGCTGATTTCACCTGCAGAAGTTTTCCACAAGAAGAGTCGAGCGGAGCTATCCAGGGTGTTAATCGCCTGAAAAGCGATATCACCATTGCCCATTGCCTTAAAGAATACCACAGATTGACTATCGTCAGTAAGTTCTGTAACCGTCATGGCTGGAAGCGTTACACGTTTAAGTCCTGGTTTTGTGGAGATAATGCCATTTTTCAAGCGGTAGCCGTTGAAAACGACGTTCCAGTCGTCATCGAATTGGATCGGCTTATCGCCGCTTTGCATTCTAGTATAGTAGTTGGAAGGAATCGGGGCCACCACGCAGCCCGTCGCCACTTTTTCCACTGCGTTAGTGGTCAGATTGACGCGGATCAGGCCGGTGTTCAGTTTCTTGACGAGTGCCAGGGTATCCGCGTCGGTGTAGTCCAAGGCGATGTAGACATACGTGGCCGTGGGGTCGGTCACCGCATACAGGGCCATGACTGCGCCTGTGGTTGAGGTCAGGGCCAAACTCGACGCGCCACCTGGTGTCACCTGGAACAAGTTGCTGGTTCCGACGGTCGCGCCCTTGGCGGCCTCCTTGCCCAGAAGCTGGTAATGAAAAACGTTGCCGTCGCCAGACCGGATATCAGCGTTCCTTACCGCAGCATTCAATGTATAAAGCTGTGTTGCACCAGCAATGTTTGCGCGAAGCAGGCTTGTTCTTATACTAGCTGAGACTGAGGCCGGGATGAAGAGCACTGCGTCGTCATTAGATGCAGAAAAAGCATTAGAGTTTGCAGAAATAAGACATAACGCAGACATTAATATCAAAAACAACTTCATCCTTCCCATGAAGCAGCTCCATTGCTTTTGAGTCGATCAATGTTGTGAAATATTAACCTGTTGCGACACGATGTCGCGAAAAACCTAGCTTCGCAACGGGGCCTGTGACGGGGTTGTTGTGAGGCGTGTTTGGGATGGTATCAGAGGGAAATAATCACTCCTCCTTAATATTGGCTTCTCTGGTAACGCTGAACACGTATGTTTGCAAGTCAAATATTTCATCCATGCAGGCGTAACGGTTTAACGGTTCACGGGTGCAGATTCATTATCGTTAAAGCCAGGTATGTCCTCCAGAACATGGCTAAGCCAGTGCGCTTCAATTCTGGTAAATGCGGCCGATCCTTTGTACGCTTTGCGAACAGTTGCAAATGGCAACAATTTTGCGAGGGGGTAGCGTAAATGTACTTCGTCGACTGCTATTTTTCCCTCGTCTACAAACTTGAGGAATTCATCTACGACCAAGGGGCCAAAATGAGTTGCACGCCCCCCCCGACTTCGACAAAACGGCCAGTCCATAGGGAGGACCAGGGCACTTTCTCTGTCCAACGTCCTGCCCATAGGTCCGCATCGCTTCGATGATCCTGTCCCGGTGCCTGGCCAGGTAGACCCGACAGCGGGCGGCCTCCTCCGCAGGCTTTCCGAGCTGCCCCTGGAGCTTGACGACCGACTCCGGGCCGTCCTCAAGGACGACGAAATATCCCCGGGCCTCCAGGACAGTCACGGTGGAGTTCCTGACCGGATGAGGGCTAGTCTTGTCCAGGGGCGGGCGTCGGTATCACCCGGGAGCGGGAGCTTCAAGCGGGTGCCCGTAATGGGCATGGCAGGGTGGGAGGCTTCGGGCCGGGGGGCAATCCCCACAGGCCGCTTTTCCCGTCGCGGGTAGTTTTTTCAGGAAAGAATGAGAAGTGAGGGAGGGAGGCCGATGGCCGGGAAGCCGCGTGGGGTGGGCATTTCGGGCGCGCGCGGGGCGCGAGGGGAGTTTGAGAATTTTTGCCGATTTTGCCGGGTTTCTTCAGGATACTTTGAGAATTTGTTCCGGTGCGGCGCGCGGATGCTTGGCGACGCTAAAAATTAGCATGATTACATTAATGATTTGACAGTATTTGTCATCTGATCTATTCGAAATACAATGCTTATCAGATTACCCGTCCGCACCCACCGCCTTTGCGGTGTTCTCATCCTGACGTTCTAATCTACGTCGCAATTCCGCGTTTTCTTTCTCCAATTCCGTCATGCGCGCTTCTATTTGCGCCCACCGTTCCTCCCTGGCCTCCAGGGCTGCGACGCGTTCCACCAACTGCGCAAGCAGCCGCTCGCTCCGAACGGCTTGATGGAACGCGTTGATATTGCTGGCTAACGCCGTCCGATAAATGGTGTCGGACTCCAAAACCTCGACGGTCTTGGTGATCATATCCGACATCTTGAAATCTTCTTCAGGCTGCGGTGTGGGCGCTGGTGCTGCCTGGGGCGCTTCTGCCGCGCTTTCGCCACGGCGCATAGGACCATCGCCAAAAAGCAGCCAATTGGGGTCAATTTCGAGGCTTTTGCACAATAAGGCAATGGCCTCACCGCCGGGAACGATCTCTCCACGCTCATAGCGGCCAAGAGTGTTTTTGGGGATTTTCGTCAGGCCTGCGAAGTCCGCCTGGGTTTTCTCCCCTCGAAGATGCCGGATTCTTTCGCCAATAGTCATAATTCGCCAGTGACGGAGTTCTCGTTCCGAACTACGACAGGGAACTCCGACAGTTCTTTGTTGATAATTGTAAGCAAAACAGCGCGTTGCATGAAAATGCATAAAACAAAACTTCGACACCCAAAAAGGGTTGACGAGAACCCTTTTTATGCACTAAACGACTCATAAAGAGTTACGGATTGTGTCCTTACAGCGCGAAACTACCCCGGGGATTGGCCCGGGGTCAATGTCCGAAGGGCCGGGAAAATCGGATGCGGCAGCTCTCCCTGTTTGAAAACCAGGTGCCGGACACGGAACCGCTCATCAAAGCGGCCATGAACCGGGCGGCCAAGGGGTGCGGGCTGTCGCGCGAGCAGATTGTGGACAAGATGAACGAAATCGCAGCCATGGGTGGCTATCGCCTCAACCGGAATGCCAGGTCCTTGAGTCTGGATGTCTTCGAGAAGTGGCTCAATCCGGCCGAGCGGGACTATGTGCCGGGCCACAATGCCCTCCACGCGTTCGTTTTGGCCACGGGCAATACGGAACCGCTCCAGGTCGCGGCCGGCATCCACGGCTTGGCCCTTGTGGGCGGCGACGACTTGAAGATCCTCAAGGCCGCCAAAATCGAACGCGAGATCGCGAACCTCAAACGCCAGAAGCGGCGGCTGGAACAGGAGCTGTAGATGGCCGGCACGCGAAACGGGTTGGAAATCAGGGCGGAGCTTATGCGGCGCGGCATGTCGATTGCCGACGTGGGCATCCTCGCCAAGGTGTCGCGGCCGCTGGCCAGCAGAACCGTCAACGGCCTGGAGAACAACCGGAAGGTGCTGCAAGCCTTGGTCGCCATTGGGGTGCCCAAGAAGTGGCTGGCACTGCCGGAAGACATGAAGAAAGGGAAGGAGGCGGCGTGATGGTTACTCCCCAAACGGATCAGGCCCATCAAACGGCCATAAATGTGGCTTGCCGTCATAGATATCCTTGGCGACAAGCCCATAAAATACCGCCTTATGCCTGTTGGAGCTATCTTTGGACAGAGGCCGCCTATCTAGCGATTCAAGCAGCACTGCGGCTCCCTGAAGATGGTGGATGGCTGCCAAAGTCAAAAGCCTTCGCGTTGCGCCGTCTCTCCAGATTTTTATCCGCTTGCGCCCGCTTGGGGTTTCGCATGTGTACTCCAGGATATCGGCGCGATTCTCCGAGCGCCATATCAGCCAGCCTTGGTGGCCAAGATCGCAACACTTTTGGCGAAGCCATGCGACGTCTTCTGCTGAAAGGGATTCAACGAGTTCTTGGATAAGGACATGGCAATTCCCGGCCGGCGACAGAAAGCCCATGGCATCCTCCAGTATTTGGCCTGGGCGTAACAAAGCGAACGACAAGAAACAAGGCGAAACGCGGCAATGAACGACACGGTCACGGCAAGCGATATCGCAAAAGCGCTCGGGATAGCGGAACGGACCGTGCAGCGTCGCGCCAACCGGGAGCAATGGCCCGTCGCCCGTCGTGAGGGGCTCGGGGGAGCTAAGGCGTTCGTCCTTTCCAAGCTGCCGGACTATGTTCAAATAGCCCTTCGCAATCCGTCCCGCCCCGCCCTGGGGATCATCCAGGGCGGCAAGGCGGCCACCGCCGCCAGCCCCGCCGTTGCTCCCGCGTCCATGCCCGCCTCCCCCTTGCCTGCGTCGCCGGAGCCGGCCTTGCCTCCGGCGGCGCTGGGCAAGGCGGCCCTCAAGGCCGACCTGGTCAAGGCCTACCTCGAAGCCAAGGCCTGGGGCCGCAAGCACGGCAAGCCGCTGGCGCAATGCCGCGAAGCCTTTGTTTTGGGCTACAACGGCGGCCAGCTTTGCCCGGCCATCCATGAGCAGCTCGGCGACACCTCCTGGAAATCCCTGGAGCGCTGGGCCGTGGAACTGCGGCGCGCGGACTACGACTGCGCGGCCATCGCCCCGCGCTATGGGGTGCACCGCCAGGGCACATGCAAGGTGACGGACGTCGAGGCGGAGCGGCTCCTGGCGTTGCTCCTCTCGCAGAGCCAGTTCAAAATCGGCACGGCCATCACCCTGGTGAAGATGGACCTGGAACGCCAGGGCATCCCTTCGCCTTCATCCCCTTCCACCCTGCGGAACTGGGCCGAGGCCTTCAGACGCGAGTATGCCGACGTCTGGACGTTGGCCCGGGAAGGCGAAAAGGCACTCACCGACAAGATCGCGCCCTTCCTGCGCCGCGACGCCTCGTTGCTCGAAGTCGGCGACGTGCTCATCGCCGACGGCCACCGCCTGAATTTCCGGGTCAAGCACCCGATCCACGGCCGTCCCTGCCGGGCCACACTCATCGCCCTGGAAGACTGGGCCAGCCGCGACATCGCCGGCTTTTCTGTCATGCTGGAGGAGGACCTCTGCGCCGTGCACCTGGCGCTGTATCGGTCGGTCCTGCGCCTGGGGAAGCTGCCTCGGATGGTCATGCCTGACAACGGCAAGGCCTTCAAAAACAAGGTGTTCGCCGAAACGCAACTCGACCTGACCACCTCCGGCATGGCCGGGCTGTATGGGCGCCTCGGCATTATGTGCCATTTCCCGAAAGCCTACAGCGCGCGATCGAAGCCCATCGAATCGTTTTTCAAGACGGCCGGCCTGTCCTTTGAAAAGGCCGTGTCCAGCTACTGCGGCAACAATATCGCCGCCAAGCCGGCCCGCATGCGCCGCAACGAGAAGTTCATGCAGGCGATCGAGCCCGAGGCGCTCCTCACCATGGAAGAGGCCAGCGGGCTTTTTGAATCCTGGTTGAACACCTTTTACCGCGTGAAGCCCCACTCGGGGCTCGGCGGCAAATGCCCGGGCGAGGTGTTCGCGGCCGGACGCGGGCAGGGGCTGGACCATGCCGCCATCCGCTACCTCATGATGCATGAGGAAGTAGCGCACCTGCACAACAACGGCATCAAGCGGTTCGGCGGCGAATATTTCGACGAAGCCCTCTACGGCCTACGGGACAAGGTCTACATCCGCTACGACTGGCATGATCTGCGGCAGGTCTGGGTCTACCGCATGGACGGCACCTACCTGTGCATGGCCAAGCGGCAGGGCGCGGTGCATCCCATGTTCAAGCTGATCGGCGGCAAGGACGCCGAGGGTTATTCCGACTTCAAGGTTGCCCTCGGCGAGCACGAGCGCCTGAAAGCCGGCACCAAGAAGATCGTCCGCAAGTTGGCCAAAGCGGGCTGCATCGCCGAGGCGCGCGACATCCTGCCCGTGGCCGAGCTGGCCGCGACCGGCAGCCCCCGCCTGGCCGAGAGCCTGGAACGGATCGAGGCCGAAAACACCCCGGACGTTCCCGCCATCCCCGACTTTTCCGAGCCCGTCGCGCCGGCCCCCTCCGGCCCCGGGCCGCTGATCGACCCCACCAGCCTGGACTTTTTCTCGACCGAGGAACTCGGCGCGGAGCTGGAATACCAGCGGCAGCGCGCAAAACAGGGAGATATGCGGTGAAAAAGCGATTCGCGGAGACGCAAAACGTCGGGCGCTACCTGGTCGCGGTCAACCGGATGCTGGCCAGCCCCCCGGGCATCGACAAGTTCATGCTGATCCACGGGGAGGTGGGCCTGGGCAAGACCGAAACCAACCTGTGGTGGAAAAACACCTTGTCGCCCCAGTCGGCCTTCATCCGCATCAAGAAGGCCATGGGCGTGCGCTGGCTACTCGACGAGATCGTGGTCGAGCTGGGGCTCGTGCCCGAGAAGCGCACAAGCGACCTCTTCCACCAGATCGTGGGCGAACTCATGGGCACCGACCGGGCGCTCATTTTTGATGAGATCGACTACGTGGCCGACAAGCGGACCCTGGTCGAGACCATCCGCGACATCGGCGACATGGCCGGCACGCCCATCATCCTTATCGGCATGCCCTGGGCTCCCGAGAAGCTCAAGCGGTTCCCGGCCCTGTGGCGGCGCATCTCGCAAGTGGTGCCCTACCACGGCCTGACCGCCGACGACGTGCGGTTGGTGCTGGACCAGATCTGCGAGGTGCCGGTGGACGATTCGGCCGTGGAGGCCATCGCGGGGTCGGCCAAAACGGTCAGCACGGCCAGCCTCTACCGCTGGGCGCAGGCCTGCGAAACCGTGGCCCGGGCCAGGAAGGCGGAAGTGGTCACGGCCGAACACCTCAAGGCCAAGGCAGTCTGACCATGGCCGCCGCCACGAAGATCCTGGCCATGGTGCGCACCATGCTGGCTTCGCGAAGCGTCGTGGACGGGCGGTTCCGGCCGGCCTGCCGCGTGAGTCTCACCGAAGTGGTGACCGCCTCGGGCTGTCCCCGCCGGCCGGTGCTGCGGGTGTTGGACCGGCTGGCGCGCGAAGGCTGGCTGGACCTGGTCGAGGAAACCCGGCAACGCCCGGCTCCCGGCGAATGCGGCCCGAAACGTCGAAACCCCGTCTACGTGGTGCGCCGGGACATTCGGGCGCATCGCGCGCACCAGGTGCGGTCGCACGTGACCTGCCGGGACAAGCTGTGGGGCACGTTGCGGACACTGCACCGCACCACGCTGTCCAACCTGGTCCGCCTGACCGGCTGCGGCGAGGACGTCTGCCGCGAATACCTGCACGTCCTGCGGGACAACGGCTACGTGCGCCAGGCCGGCCTGAACGGCCGGGAAAAAGTCTGGGCGCTGGTCAAGGATGCCGGGGCGCGCCGACCCGAGACGCGGGAGCCCTCCGCGAAAGGGGCGGCCTGATGGACTGGCGCGACATCCTGCGCGACCGCGTCGAGGCGCTTGGCCTGGTGGCCGTGGCCACGGCCCTGGGCACGGCCAAATCGACCGTCAGCATGCTGGTCAACGGCAAATACCCGGCCAGCACCCACAAGATGCAGGCCCGGGTGCTGGCCACGTATGGCGGTCAGACCGTCGCCTGCCCGGTGCTCGGCGGGATCGATGCCGCCGCCTGCGCCGACAACCAGTCGCGCGCCAAGCGCATCGGCCTGCGGGCCGGCAACCCGGAAACCCTGCGCCTGTTCAAAACCTGTTCAAACTGCCCCGTGCGGGGCGCGAAACAAGGAGGCTGACATATGCTGTCGCGTAAAATTTTAAACGTCAGGACGTCGCTATTGCTGCTCGAAGACAAGCTCGCCGACAAGGATGCGCTCGCCTTCGTGGAAGTGTGCCGCTCCGAGCTGGCTGACGCGGCGGACTTGGCCGTGGAATTGGAAAACACGCCCATGGGGCAGGCGGTCATGGCCGAGGAAGCCAAGCGGGTGGCGTCATGAGCGGGCCGGCCATCCCCGAGGGCTACATGCGGGACGCCCAGGACCGGCTGGTGCCGGTGGGCTCCATCAAGGACGTGGACATCGCCCGCGACTGCCTGGTGCGCGAGATCGCCGGCCGCGCCCTGGCCCTGCGCGAGGCCATGAAGGGGTTTCGCGACGACGTCATGGGCGACATCGCCGCCTTCGTCTCGCTCTCGGCCGAGCAGTACGGGGCCAAGGTCGGCGGCGACAAGGGCAATCTGACGCTCACCAGCTACGACGGCGCGTTCAAGGTTCAGCGGCAGGTGTCCGAAACCCTGGTCTTCGACGAGCGGTTGCAGGCGGCGAAATCCCTGATCGACGAGTGCATCACCGAGTGGACCGAGGGCAGCCGCGACGAGATCCGGGCGCTCATCAACGACGCCTTCCAGGTGGACAAGGAGGGCCGCATCAACACCGGCCGCGTCCTGTCCCTGCGGCGGCTGAAAATCGACGACGAACGCTGGCACCGCGCCATGCAGGCCGTGTCCGACAGCCTGCAAGTGGCCGGCAGCAAGGCCTATTTCCGGGTCTATGCCCGGAGGCCGGACGGCAAATACGAGCCCATCGCCCTCGATCTGGCGGCGCTTTAACCCCAAACCACGGAGGAGATCGTGACGAAAAAGGAACTCATCGACCGGATTGAAACCCTGGTGGCCATCGAGGCGCGCCGCTTGATTGGCGTGATCCTGGGCGACGGCCATGTGGCGGAAAGGCTCAAGGCCGTGTCGGCACTCTCCATGGAATTTGGGATCATCAAAAGCGATGCCGAATGTGCCCTGCTGCTCCTCGGCGATGGCCGGGAGGGATAGCCGTGGAATGGCGCGCCATCCCCGGGCTTGAGGCCTACGAAGCGACCCTGACCGGCCATGTCCGCCGTCGGGACACGCGGCACAGGATCAGCCGTGTCGGCAACTATTATCGCCTGCACGTCAACGGCCAGCTCCACAAGCTGTCGCCGGGGGATATCGTGACATTGGCCTTTCCCGGCCCGGAGGTCGTGGAGCGTCTTCGGGCGCGCGTCGCGGAGCTGGAAATGGCCTTGCGCCAGGCCCGGGAAGGCACCAATACGGCGACCGCGCCTGTCGCCTCGCCGTAACGTCCGCAGCCGTCCGTTGCAGCCAAGCCGAAGGAAAAACGTCCTGCTCCGACATATCGAGCCTGCACGGTTTGTTTGGGGAAATTCGTCCCAGAGGGAAACGAACACGTGTGCGCCACCTGCCGCAAGACAGCGCCGAAGCGCGCACAGAAACGGTATTGCGTCGTTTGCGGTCGCCTCCTGCCCCCGGGGTATTGGCGTCGCTGCCCGGATCACGCGTCCCCGGAAGGGGCCGGCCATACCGAAGACGACTTCAGCGGATCGGTCGCGCTGTAAAGGAGGCCATCATGGGAAAAGCACCAACACCGGGTCAGATCAAGAAATTGCACGCCCTGCGCCGGGCGCTCGGCCTCGACGAGCCCACTTACCGGGCCGTGCTGGAACGCTACGGCGCGGCGTCGTCCCTGAACCTGTCGCCGCGCGCCCTGGCCCGCTGCATCGAGCAGTTGGAACAGGATGCCGTCGCAGCCGGCGTCTGGCAGGCCCGAGGTGGCGCGCCGGCCCCCAGGAAGCGGCCCGGGGCGGCCTCGGACGCTCAGCTGCGCCTGGTCGCGGCGCTGTGGAAGCAGGTCTCCCGCCAGGAGACCGAGGCCGCCCGGAAGGCGGCGCTGGAAAAATTCACAGTGCGGATCACCGGCAAGCCGAAGCTCGCCTGGTGCGGCCAGCGGGACGTCGAGAAGCTGATAGCCGCCCTGGAGGGCATGGGGGCGAAGCGGGAATGAACAGCACGCCGACGCCTGCGGAGCTGGGCCGCGACGATTTCTTGAACACGGTCACCCCCGACGACCTGGAGGGCGACATCGCCCTCGTGGCCGAGCAATGCGGCATCGACGTGGCCGTGATCCTGGTCATGAAGGTGGGCGGCACGCAATTGTCCGTTCCCCGGTACGCGCTCAAGCGCGCGGCCGTCCGTTACATCCGCGCCCACTATGACGGCACCAATGCCAAGATCCTGGCCCTGGCCACAGGTATGACCGAGCGATTTGTGTACGACGCCGTGGCCAGTGCGCCGGTGAAAAATGACCAGTACAGGCTGGTGTGAAGGAATGGGCGATATGACACCCGATGAAAAGCGCCAAAGGTTGAGGGAAATCCTAGAGGCTGTGGCAGATGCGGAATTGAAGGCCGGAGCCAAAAAGGCCGAGAACCTTTTATGGATGGCTTCGCAGGTGGATTGTATTCCTGAAGGGCACCTGGCTTTCGAAGAGCGGGAAATGTTGTCCCTCTATGAAAAGGCCCGCATGGGGGTACTTCTTATGGAAGAGGCCACCCGCGAGTTATGTCGCATCCGTTTCAAACTTCCCTGACTTTGCGGACGGGCAGTGGCGGGTGTTTTCCGTGGGGAAAGGGGAGTCGGTGCTGGTCGGCGACCTTTCGTCTCAACGCATATCTTGATACGGTTTGCCTATGCGATCCACTGTTGTCGTTGCCCTTTGCCTCGCGGCGCTGCTGGCCAGTCCAGCCCTGGCCCGGGAGCCTGGCCCCGACCTTGAAGCCAAGGTGGTGCGCGTGGTGGACGGCGACACCATCAAGGTGCGCCTGCTGGGCCGCATGCCCCGGTGTTTCCGGGCGCAGGCCGTGCGGCTGCGCCACTGCGACACGCCGGAATTGCGGGACAACCGCCCCGAGATCGCGGCCAAGGCCCGGGAGGCCAAAGCTTATGTCGCCGAGCGGATCACGCCCGGCATGCGCCTGACCCTGCGGGATGTCGGGCGCGACAAATACGGCGGAAGGATGGTGGTGGACGTAGAGATTGCTGGGGAAAATTTGTGCCGGGCGCTCATTGAAGAAGGGCTGGCCGTGCCTTATGCGGGAGGGAAAAAGGTCTGGTAACCGTTTTACAAGGGGGGAATTATGAAAAGAAAAATCATTATTCTTTTGGGGTTATTAGTAGGGTTAACTGTCTCCAGTGCTCAAGCTCGAGAGGTCAATTCCTTCATTGTAAGCGATGGCCAAGCGTCGTACACTTTCGCCTTGGCTGAAACATCCATAAAACTTTTTTTCTACAGCTACCAGAGCTCGGATTATGGCGACATGAAAAGCCGAGTAATTGTCTACAAACCCCTTGGTCCAGCTCCCCTGAACAATCCGGTTATACGAGCCGAGATAGCCGGCAAAGTGCGCTGGCTGTTTATGAGTGATTTTGCAAGATTGGACACAACGAGTCCTGTGGATTTGCCTCATGACATCATGTGTTATACTGCGACCTCGGATTTCAGCAAGACATGCAATCTTGGCATGGGGATGAGAGTCAAAACCGAACAGGGGATGATAAAGCAAGTTGAAGTGGCCATATGCGGTTGTTGCGCTACGGAAAAGCGAACAATCGAAGCCTACGAGGCCAAAAGGCCCGGTCAAAAGCCCAAAAAAGGCAAGTAGCTTGACTTCCCACCCTGAAAATCCTAACCGGAAAGTCCCAACCCATAGAGGCGTCCTGCCGCCTCGGCCGTCCCGTCCCAGGGGACAGCGAAAGAGCGGGCTTTTTGTTTTGACCGCCCAAGCACCCCGAGTGGGGTGGCGACATATTGGCGGCATGACGTCCGGGTGTCCGCGAGGCCCCGGCTGCTCTATGGGCAGGGGAGCGTCATGCCGCCTTTTTTTGTCCAAATCCCAACCCATAGGAGATTGCCATGACGGGCAAGGATGTGATCCCGGTGCAAACCGGCAAAATCGGGGGCGAAGAGATCCAGACGGTCAACGCCAGGGAGTTGCATACCTTCCTGGAAGTCGGAAAAGATTTTTCAAACTGGATCAAGGACCGGATTGAGGAATATGGTTTTATCGAGGGTCAAGACTTTGTTAAAATCTCCAATGATTCCACTTCGCCAAATTTGGCGAATGCGAAATCATTGAAGAAAAATGGATGGTCCCGTGACCGCATCGACTACCACCTGTCCCTGGACATGGCCAAGGAGTTGGCCATGGTGGAACGCAACGACAAGGGGCGTCAGGCGCGGCGCTACTTCATCGCCTGCGAAAAAAAGCTCCAGGAGGTGAAGCTCTCGGCCGGCGCGGCGGCCCTGGCCCGGGTCGAGGGGGTGGAGAAAACCATCCAGGCCATGCGCGAGGCGCACGAGGCCGCCCTCGGCGACGTCCGCGTCCTTTCCAACGCGGTCAAACGCCTGGAGGGCCTCACGGCCGTGGACATCCCCCTGCGGCGCTTTCCCTACGACGGGGGGTTCCTCCACGTCTTCCTCTTTCGGGAACGGCCGTTGCTCCTGGCCCGGGACTTCCTCCGGGCCATGGGCCACAAGGGCCATGGCGGCGAGCAGTCCAAGCTCAAGTCCCTGCGCTTTATTCGCGACGAGGAATACGTGGTGGTCAGCCTGGCGGCCATGGCCTCGGACTATGGGGTGTCCAGCGGCTTCATCTGCGCCCGGGCCGGCTTGAGCGACCCCAAGCAGCTTTCCTTCGTGACGCAATCCGGCCTGGGCCGGATCAAGGACGAGAACCCGGCGCTGTTGGCCTGGTGGAAGCGGCACGTGCTGCCCGTGCTGCCGGAACTCTTCGCCGTGGTCCCGGACAAGCCGGCCTGGGAGGTGCGGTCATGATGCTGTGCGCCCTGGCCACGCCCGACGACCACCCCGACGATATCCTGGCCCGGGTGGCGTCGTTGATGGAACTGGTGGGGGAATACGCGGCCACGCTGAACTGCGCGCCGGTCGGCCAGGAGCCGAGCCGGGAAAGCCTGGCCGGCCTGACGCTGGTCTGCCAGCTCGTGCGCGAGGCCGTCGGCCAGGCCGTGGCCAACCGGAAACGGCGGGCGGCGCGGCCCTGGGAACGGGGACCGAACGGACCCGGTCAAAACGCGATGGTCCGTTAAACGAAAGGCCGGAATCGTGAAACAGGCGGCCCGTCGGAGCGATCCGGCGGGCCGCTTTCGTCCTACCCCACCGCCTCCCCCAGGAACTTGGCGAAGCTCTTTTCAATGGCGTCCTCGTCGTCCCGGGTCAATTCCAGATAGGGGCGGGCCGGGATTTTCACCTTGCGGCCCCGGCCGGCCTGGCCGCCCAACTGGTGGATGGCGGCATAGACCAGATTGGTGCCGACCACGGCGCTGTCGGCGTCATAGTGGCGGGTGATGGACCGGGCCAGGTTGCCCCGGCGCTGGAGCACCTTGCCAGGCCAAGAACCGTCCTTGGCGCGTTGTTTGATGGTGGAGGCGGCCAGGCTTTTCCACTTCGGCCGGCCTTCCTCCTCGAAGTTCTCCTCCACCGCGTCGTGCATGATGCCGGCCGCCCGGCGCATGGCCGGGGTCAGGTCGCGGCCGCTGGCGATGAGGCGCCGCAGGGCGGCGGTCAGTTTGGCGGAGTCGATGCGTATATCGATCATATCGGCCATG
The DNA here is from genome assembly GCF_049995385.1 of Solidesulfovibrio sp. DCME. Lineage (NCBI taxonomy): Bacteria > Pseudomonadati > Thermodesulfobacteriota > Desulfovibrionia > Desulfovibrionales > Desulfovibrionaceae > Solidesulfovibrio > Solidesulfovibrio sp. DCME. Next base: position 4,747,909 of record NZ_CP188261.1, on the reverse strand, counting down.
GCGCTTGCCTCCTGGGGCGGGCGGGATTAGAGATTGACCAGAAGACCGGCGGGGTCGAGATTCCTGGAGCGTTCGGGCGCTGGGAAGGGATGAAGGACCGTCGTGGAGCCCGCGACTCCACGGGGGTGGGACGCTCCGCCGGCTCTTTCATTTTTTCGGGTAGAGCAGTTCCCCCACCCGCTGTTTGTTCAAATGCTTGTCGTCGACCTGCATCATATTCCAGAGCAGGCTCCCGTCCCGGTTCACCCTGGCCACGGTCAACAAGTTGTATTTTCCGGTGAAGAGCCCGATGTAGCGCTCGCGAAAGCCGTCCTCGTACTCGGTCAGGTAGACCTCGTAGGGCTTTTGCAGCGTGGGCAGGAGGAAATTCCCGTAGCGCTCCCGGGCGTTACTCTCTTTTTCGACCAGGTGGGCCAGCAGATCCCGTTGCAGGGTCACCTTGCCCACGGGCGTGGCCACGACCCGGGCCGCCTGGCCCTCCAGACCGACCGCCCTGGCCAGGATGTCGAGGGCCTCCTCCCTGGTCTTGCCGCCGGGCAGCAGTGCCGGCGCGACCAGGCGCTGGCTCTCGGGCACGGCGCGAAGGTCCGGACGACCCTGGGACCGCCAGTCCGGTTGTCCCTGGAGCACCTTGATGCACTTGTCCCCCTCGGCGAAGTTTCGCGCCGTGCAGTCGGGCAGGCCGCCGTTGCGGTCGGTCAGCGGCCAGGACCGGCCCGGGTTGTAGGCCCAGCCCGGGTCGGTCTGCATGCGCACGTCGCCGTCGGTGTAGACGGCCATGCCGGCCGTGCGGCCGTCGCGCGAGATCCGCACGTCCTCGCGGGTGACCCGCCCCTGCGAGGTCTCGACCTTGATGCCCTTGCGCTCGACCCGGTCGCCGTCCATGGCCCGCACGCGGCAGCGGCAGTTCCAGCCGTTGGGCGGGTAGAAGCTGCTCCAGAAAGGATCGTCGTAGCGCAGGGTCTTGCCGTTAAGGGCGGCGTGGGCCGGCCGGGTGCGGGCGTCCATGACGGCCACGTACATCCAGTAGGGTTGCTCCTCGGCGTTTTCGAGCTGCTCGCGGTAGCGGCCGGCGGCGTAGGCCGTGGCCATGTTGGTCTCGTAGATGGTCTTGAGCCGCCAGGGACTGCCGAGCTGGGCTTGTCTCACCTCGCCCGTGCGCGGGTCGACCACCTCTTGCTTGCCCCACCAGCCCTTGGCCTTGAGGGTGGGTGTCAGCTCCTTGGCGAACTGGCGTTGCGTCTGGCCCTGGTCCAGGGCTTTTTGCACGGCGTCGCGGATGTCGGTCAGGATGTCCAGGCGCATGGCCTTGGCCACCGTGAAGGACCGGGCCTGGGCCTCCTCGAGCAGCTCGTGCCAATCGAAGCTGATGGCGTAGCCCTTGGCCTGGAAATAGCCGATGGCCCGTTCGGGCGGCAGGCCGATGGCGAATCTGAGGTCCGGCAGGTCGGGCATGTCAGTCCGCCAGGAGCAAGCCCAGTACAGCGATGAGGGCAATGCCGCCATGGTCGTTGACCAGGGCGACGATGGCCACGCCGAAAAGAAGCAGTGTCATGCCTACGCCTCCTTTCCCTCTGCCTGCGCCGACAACCGCCCCCACAGCGAGGCCACGAACACGGCCCGGGTGAGCAGGTCCGTGAAGGTCGTGTCGTCCATGTCCGGGTAGACGCCGTGCAGGCGCTCGGCGATGGCCTCGACCGAGCCGGCCGACTCCACCAGGTCGAGCACCGGGGCGAGCAGCTGGCCGGCGATGCCGTGCAGCGTTTCGGGCGTCAGGGCGGCGGCCATGGCGTCCAGCGGATCGGTGGTGTCGCCGCCGGCCAGGGTGGCCCGGGCCTGGGCGAAATCGGTGGACGAGGCCTCGCCGCCCGGCACCGGGGCCACCGGGGTGCCGGAGACCACCTCGAAATCCTCTTCCTCCAGGTCGTAGGCCTGCATGAAATACCGCTTGGTGAATTTCACCTGGCCGGTGTCGGAAAGGGTCTTGTCCCGGGTGGCCAGCTCCTGGTCGACCTCCTCTTCCTCGAACAGCTCGAAGACCGGCCGGGTATCACCAGGGCCGAAGTTTTGCTCGCAGATCCAGTCGATGAGGTCTGCCATGGTCTCGGCCACGATCTTCTTGTCGCCGTCCTTGATCTCGTGGCGTACCCGCTCGTGCACCTCGGCGGCGGCCCGGGAGCCGCCGGACACCGATGTGGTCAGGTTTTGGCCCAGGATGCAGATGGCAATGTCCTCGTCGCAGGTGGATTTGAGGTCCTTATACAGGGAGGAGGAGCCCGCTTTGCCGGCCGCCTCGATGATCTCGGCGCTGCTGCCTTCGGGGATCACCAGCACGGCATCCTGGATGGCCCGTTCCAGCTTGTCGGCCAGATCGTCGATCTCGGTTTTGTCCGCTTGCGGGGAATGCTTGCCGATGATCCAGGCCGAGCCGAACTTTTCGATGAAGCGCAGCCAGAACTTGAGCCCCCCCTTTTTGAACGTCACCGGCCAGAAGCACCGGGATCCTTGCCGAACTCGTACAGCTCCTCGTGGAAGCTGCGCCGGCTGGCCAGGTAGGCCCGGCGCTTGGCGTCCCAATCTCCGTGGGCTTTCCAGTTCTGGATGGTCCGCACCGAGACGCCGAGCCGGCCGGCGATCTCGGCCAGGGTGCATTGCTCGATGACGAAAAGCCGCTCGGCCTCCAGGCCGTGGAGCTGCTCCTTAGCCATTGCCGTCCCCCAGCGCCTCGGCCAGCTCGGCGATCCGGGCGTCGAGGGTGCGCAGCTCGGCGTGGATGGCCACCAGGCGCGTCATGTTGGCCCCGGCCTCGGGAAGGTGCAGCTTGGCCAGGTCCGGTTCGTACGGATCGAGGCAATCCCGCAGCAGAATGAGCAGCCCCTTGCCCTCCAGGGAAAGTTCGCTCCTCTTGCGGCGTGCTTCGGACAGACGGCCTTTGGCGCGCAATATTTCATCCCGCATGGTGCATCTCCTTTTTGACCAGCGGGCACCACTGGTTCGTGTCGATTTTCGATTCCATCCGGGCGTTTTGGGCGACGACGCACTGCAACGCCTCCAACTGGCCCGTCAAAAGAGAAAACACGCGCTCCTCGCGCACGTTCATGGCTTTCATCTGCTCTTCCCAGGCCTTGGCCTGGGTGGCGAGCTGCGATTCCCAGGCCTTGACCTGGGAGCGGTGGTACAGATACCAAACGGCGAAGATGAGCGCCGGGAAGCCGATGCTCTCGATGAGTTTCAAAAAAAGCGCGCTCTCGGTCACTCCATCCCCCTGGGTTTAAAACACCTCTCTCCTTCGCCCGCTGTATAGGCGGGCTGTTTTTTTGTCCGCTGCACCGTGCACAAGAGAAATTTCCGGTGGCCCGTTAGGGTCCGCCCATCCTTGCGTCGGGTTTTCCCGGCGCTGCAACGGAGGTGCGGACATGACGGATGCCGGCAATGGTGCCAACATCGATATCCTGATTCAGGAAGCGGCCAGAAACGCCCGGTTGCCGATCGACATCGTGCGCCCCGTGGTGATCCAGGAGAGCACGGGAAACCCTTTCGCCACCCGCTTCGAGCCGGCTTTCTACGAGCGCTACCTCAAGGGGAAGCCGGTCACATTCGTCCCGAACGGTTGCTCCAGGGAAACCGAACGGATCGGGCGCGCCATGAGCTGGGGCCTCATGCAAATCATGGGGGAGACGGCCAGGTTCAAGGGGTTTCGGGGATGGTTCGGGGAACTGCTCCTGCCGGAAACCGGCCTGTTCTGGGGCTGCCGCTATCTGGCCGGGCTGCGGGACAAGTATTTTGCCCAAGGTGGTTGGCCGGGTGTTTTGCGCGCCTACAATGGTGGCCCGGGCAACTGGGACAATCCCGGCAACCACTATCCCGACGCCGTGCTGTCCCACATCCCCGGCGGCGCCTGGCCCACCACGGAGGTGAGCCATGGCTGATGGCGCGCAGATCCCGTCCTCGGTGGAGCTGCCGCCGAAGCTGCTGCACATCATCGCCGAGGCCGTCGGCACGGCCCTGGCCGAGCAGGCGGACGCGGCCGGCCAGGCGGAAACCCCGAAAGCGCCGATGCCTCCGTTGGTCGCCGCCGGCCAGTCCGTCGGCACGGCTCTGGCCCCCGTGGCCGCCCCGGTCCTGGCCAGGGCCGCAAACAAGTTCAAATGCCCCACCTTATGGGTGGCCATCGGCACCATCGCTGGGTTGTTCGTCCAGAACCCTCTCGGGCTCCAGCTCCACCCGGCCACGCAGGTGGCTGCCGCAGCCGTGGCCGCCGTCTATATGTCCGCCACCTCCATCGTGGACAGCGCCAAGAAAGGAGACGGCAATGGATAAGCGCGCGTTTCTCTTCCCGCTGCTGTGTGGCCTCGTTGCCGGCTGTGCCGCCGGTTTTCTGGTTGGTGTTTGGCTGGAGGCCCGGTCCTTGGAACGGACGCTGGCCGAAGTCCGCACTCCGAACGCGTTGGTTGGCGACCTGGCCACGGCCTTGGAGAAATCCACCACCGCCCTGGTGCGCACCACGGCCGAACGCAACCGCCTCCTGGAGCACCTGGCGGACGTCGAATCCTCCGGCCTGGCCGGCGCGGATTGCATCCCGCTCATGGTCTGGGCCTGCCCAGTCAAAGGGGGAGCCCAGTGATCGCTTACCCCAAGGAGCGTGGTGCCATCCCCTACGAGCTGTTGCGGCCGCAGCTCGATGTGTTCGTCGTCACCTGGCTCGGCGACTCGCTCTTGTCTCGGGCCATCCGACGTTTCAAACCCGGCGGGTCGCACTCCAGCATCGGCCTCAACCTCTACGGCACCATCATGCTGGTGGAGGCCATGGAACTGGGGGTCGAACCCAACCGGGCCAGCTACCGTTTCGACGCCTACTCCGGCGACATCCTGATCCACCCCATCGAAGCATCGGCGGGCGCGGCCGACGCCATCAAGGCCACCGCGCTCAAGATGTGCGGGGCGCATGTCCCAATACAAGATCCAGATCGAGGGCACGACCACGACCGCGCTGTGCGTCTATCACGTCGCCGGGCGCATGGACGTGGCGAAATAAGGGGCCGCTATGACCCAGGACGCCGAAAAATACGCCTTCACCGATGGGATAACCCCGCTCTCGGCCACCGAATTCAACACGCGGTTTTTCGACATCGTCCGTCGACTGGATGTCCTGGAGAACGTGTCCACCGATTGGGAGGCGGCCATCGCCGAGGTGCGCAACTACGGCCTGGCGCGCATCAACGACGCCGTGCGGCCGTTGGTGGAGGGCCTGCGGGCGGACCTCGAGGCCCTCATCGCCCAGGGCCAGGCGGACCTGGCCGGGCAGTCGGCCGCCGTGGCCGCCAAGCTGGCCGCGGTCGATGCCGCCCTGGCCGCCGTGGCCGCCACCATGACGGCCATCGAGGCGCGCATGGCGGCCGTCGAGGCGGCACAGGCGCAGTCGGTCCAGGATATCCTCAAACAGGCCAGACGGCTGGCCCTCATTTTCTAGGAGGCTTCCATGGCGATCAAGATTTGGCCCCTGGGCTCCGTGACACCGAACGTCGCCACGGATCTGGTCGTACCCGCCGCCGGCAAGGAGGCCGTGGTCCTGGGGCTGTTCATCTGCAACACGGGTTCCGATTCCGGCCAAGTCGCAATCATGGTCGCGGATGCCGCCGGGACGATCCTGGCGACGCTGGTGCGCACGACGCTGGACCCGAGCGATACCGTGAGCGTGGACACCAAGATTTGTCTGCCGGCGAAGACGGCGCCGGACACGGTCCGCGTGTTGTCGTCCGTGGCCGGCATGTCCTTTTTCGCGTCCGGGGATGAGGATTAGGCCATGATATCCAAACTGTCCGATCCGCCTGCCTGGACGGCCACCTGGACGCCCGGCAACGGCCTGGAACACTTCTGCGCCCTCTACGACTCGCGCGGCGACGCCACGATCGGCACCGACACGGCCATCGCGACCACGTTGGACGGCCCCATCCAGGTCGCGCGCTACGACACCCTGACCCTGGCCGCCGTAATGACGGCGGCGGTGCGCTGCCGGGGCCTGATGCTCGTGGCCGACAACCTCGTGCTGCAAGCCGCCGGCAAGCTCTCCATGGACGGACGCGGCGCGGCCGGCAACGCCGGCTGGCCCGTCGACCGGGACCTGTTCGTGCCGCAGTCCATCACCTTCACCGGCCGCCATACCAGCTACCGGCGGTTCCTGGATTGGATCAGGCAGACGGGGTTCTGCATTTTCGACCCGGTCCTGTACGCCGCCCCGCCGCCGGGCATGGGCGACGTCCGCTGCGACTGGGCGACCTGGGTGCCGCACGGCGTGCCTCTCGTGACGGCTGCCGGCTGCGGGGCTGGCGGCGCCGGGCTAGCCATCAACTACAACTGGGGCGTCTATGCGGCGGGCAATGCCGGCGCGGCGGGCAGTGGCGGCCCGGGCGGCGGCGGCAGCGGCGGCGCGGCCTGCATGGCCAACAACGGCGCCGGCTCGGCCGGACGCGGCGGCCATGGGCGCATCTGGGGCGGCGGCCCTGGCGGCGGCGCGGCCGTCGGCTCAACCGGCAAAAACGCTCCGGCCGACCCTGGGGATCCCTACGGCGGCCCGGGCGGCGCGGCGACCAGCGGCGTGCCGGACACCAACGGCGCCGGCGGCGGCGCGGGCAATCCCGGCGGCGCCGGCGTCGGTGCGGGCGTCGCCGGGAGCGACGGCACGGGCGGCACGCTGGCGGCATTCGTGCGCCAATCCGCGACCCTGGCCAGCGGCCATGTGATTTCGGCGGCCGGCAAGCCGGGCGGTGCCGGATCAAACGGCCCGGGCGGCGGCGGCAGTGGCGGCGGCATTGCCGGCCTGTTTGTGTTCGGTGGCGTCACCGGCACGCCCAACCTGGTCGCCACCGGCGGCGCCGGAGGCACCGGGGGCGATGCCCCGGGCGGCGCCGGGGGTGACGGCCACGTCCTTACCACCAGTTTCGCCGCCATGGGTTGGAGCTGATATGGTTGAGACCACCGTCACCCAGATCCTGCAAGGGCCCAAGGGCGATACCGGGCCGCGCGGCGCGGCCAGCGCCTGGTCGACGGGCGTCGGCGCCCCGGCGGCGGATGTCGGCGCCACCGGGGACATGTACCTCGATACGGCGTCCGGCGCTGTCTACGGCCCCAAGACGACGACCTGGGGTGACGCTGTCGTCGTCCTCAAAGGAGAGCCGGGGCCGCAGGGCGAGACCGGCCCCATCGGCCCGAGCGGTCCCTACGGCGAGACCGGTTCGCAAGGCGCCACCGGTCCCCAGGGCGAGGCCGGGCCACAGGGCGAAGCCGGTCCGCAAGGCCCGGCCGGCCCAACTGGCCCCACCGGTCCCCAGGGGCCACAGGGCCAGCCGGGCGACGCCGCCTCGTGGATCGTGGGGCCGGGCGCGCCCACCGCGAGCGTCGGCGCATCCGGGGACATGTACCTCGACACGGTGACCGGCGCCATTTACGGCCCCAAGGCGACGACATGGGGGGTGCCCGTTATCAACGCCAAGGGGCCGCAAGGCCCAATCGGCGTCCAGGGGCCGGCCGGCCCCCGGGGCGAGGCCGGCCCGGAAGGTCCTGCCGGCCCGCAGGGCGAAACAGGCCCGCAAGGTGCGCCTGGCACCCCTGGCACCACCGACCACACACAGCTGTCCAACATCGGCACCAAGACGCACGCCCAGATCGATACTGCTTTGGAGGCCCTTGGCTCGGGCCTAGCCGCCGAAACGGCATACAGGCAGGACCATGCGCAAGCCCCCAACCCGCACAGCGGTTCGGCCAGCCTGGTCAACCTGGCCGATCTCCAGGCAGCCATGCGGGCCTCGCTGGACGCCTTCATTGCTACTCGCGCGGTGGCCCTGGGGCTGGCCACCCTCGACGACAATGTGCTCGTCGCCCAAAACCCGGCCAGCGCCTCGCAGACGCCCGGGGCGCTCCGCATCCCGCTCACTGATGCCTCGGGGTATCTGGATGCCTGGATTCGCCCGTTCCGGCAGCTGATCACGGACAATACGACGATCTATGTCGCCCCGTACGGCAGCGATGCCACGGGGAGTGGTACGGCGCTGTACCCCTACGCCAGCATCGCCAAGGCGTTGTCCAGTATTGCCGCAAAAGCGATTGGCGACGGCGTGTTGGTCACCATCCAGTGCGCGGACGGCACCTACACGATCGCCAGCACGATACTGCTCAGCCACCCCGACCTGGATAAGATTCAAATCCTGGGCAACGTTTCGGCGGAAACGACAGTATCGATATCGGCCATCGATCCCACGGCAAAGACCATCACCGTGGCGGGCGACTACACCGCAACGCTGCTGGTCGGCGATGTCCTCGGCGTGACGGGGAGCTCCACGGCAAACACCAATGGCGCGTATAAAGCCACGTCCGTCTCGTATGCCGACGGCTATACCACCATCGGCTGCTCCGGCGATGCGGTAGCCTCGGCGACGGTCGGGGGCGGCAGTCTCGTCATCAAGCCGTGCAACCGTTGCCTGCTTAATTTCACGGGCAGCCACGGCTTCACGTTCGCCAGCCCGCATGCCCTGTATGGACTCCGTGGCTTTCGAATCGTCGGCACGTCGTCATACCGTGGCATCTACTCGTCGAAAGCAGGATTCGCGACCGTGGGGAGTCGGCTTATTCTCGAAGGCTGGGGCCGGGGGGTCTTCCTCGGGGCTGGAAGTGTTTTTGATTTAACGACAGTCTATTTTTACAACACGGAATATGGCGCCGTTTGCTATAGTGCCATAGTAAATCTCAACGCCTCCTGTGTATTCTCAAAATGCACGACGGCAATATCGCAATACAGGAGCAACACGAGCCTAGTCTCCAGTCCGGTTTTCCGCGAGGTGGCAACGAACTATTCTCCCGCGCTCAATACGGTCGGCAACGGTAACGCCTACATCACAAACGCATAGGTCACGCCATGAAAATAGTCATTGCCACGGACGGATTGGTGAAAGCAACGCACGGCGACGCCCAATACATATCCGGCGTCCCCGGGTATGCCGGCTGTCTTGTCCTCACCGTGCCTGACGGCTCGGCAGTAGAGATCGGGCAGGCCTGGTCGGTGTCGCTGACGGACGCCGTAGCGGCGCGCGTGGCCGAGGCGGCGGCGGCCTGCGACGCGGTTCTGACGCCGTTGGCAGCGCGGTTCCCGATCTGGGAGACCAAGACGTGGGACAAGCAACTCGCCGAGGCCAAAGCTTTATTGGCCGACCCAACGTTGGCTGACGCGCCGAATCCTGACAGCGACGACCCGGAAAAGCGCGTAGACCACATCCCGACCATCAGGGGAATCACCGCTGTCACGAGAGAGGATGTCGGGCAATTTGCCATATCCGTGCTGGCCAATGACGAAACATGGACGGCCATTGTGTCGAATGTCGCCGGCCAGCGGCAAGTGTTCGTGGCCCGCCTCAATGACTGCACGACCGTGGCCGACGTGCTGGCCGTGCCGCTTGCCATCAGCTTGCCGGATGTGGGACAGCCATGACGGACATCAGCGTCACGACCATCCTCCAAGGCCCCAAGGGGGATAGCGGTCCGGCGGGCGACGCCGCCGCCTGGCTGCAAGGGGCCGGTGCCCCGGGCCAGGATCTCGGCGACCGGGGCGACATGTATTTCGACACGGCCTGCGGCGCCGTGTACGGCCCCAAAACCGATTCGTGGGGCGCGCCCGTCGCCGTGCTCAAAGGGGCCGCCGGCCCCACAGGCGCGGCAGGCGCGCAAGGCGCGACAGGCCCGCGAGGCCCGGCCGGCCCCACAGGCGCGACAGGGCCACGTGGCCCGGCCGGCCCACGTGGCGAGACCGGCCCGCCCGGAGCGACCGGCCCCCGAGGCGACCAAGGACCGGCCGGCCCACAGGGGCCGGCCGGCGAGTCCGTGATCTGGGTTGTCGAGCCGGGTGTCCCCTTGGCGAGCATGGGCGACCCCGGTGACATGTATCTCGACACGGTGACCGGCGATGTCTACGGCCCCAAATCCGCCTCGTGGGGGGTCCCCGTCATCAACATCATGGGGCCACGGGGGCCTATTGGCGTGCAGGGCGTGACCGGGCAGCGTGGAGCGCAAGGCCCGATCGGGCCACAAGGCCCGATCGGGCCTTGCACATGCGCGTATCGAGGCCTTAACCTCTCGGCCTCCGGTACCGATGCCATAGTGCATATCGGCGCCGAGGAATTGGTCCTACGCGACATGACCAATAGTGGCTTGTCGCTGCGGTCGATTTCTTCCACCGTCTCAACGGCCGTCACCGGTGATGGCGGGTTGGATAACGGCACCATTGCAGTCGATTCGTGGTATGCGGTCTTCGTGATTGCTAAGACCAACGGTACAGTGTCGGCCCTACTGTCATCTAGCCTAGCAGCTCCTGCGCTTCCAGACGGTTATACGTTTTTTACACGCGTCGGCTGGATTCGTACTGATTCGTCCAACAAATTTCCATTGGGATTTACGCAATACGGCCGATGCGTTCAATACAAGATTTCATCTACCGGCAACTTAAAAGCATGGCCCATAGCATCTTCCGGAGCGATAGGCGCATTAACCAATCCGCTAACACTGCGTCCCGTCTCGGTTTCGGGCTTTGTCCCCCCGACAGCGTCTCATATATTGCTACTGGTGACGGGCGTATATGGGGCGAGTATTTTTGTCACTCCAAATAATGACGTATCATTCTCAGGTTGGCCGCAATCGATTGCAGCATTTCACGTCGAGGGCAGCAATCAAAATGGGTATTATTACACAAGGCAATGTAGTATTTTACTAGAATCAACAAACTACTACGTTGCTCAAGATAATGGAGCAAAGACATCCGTCTATGGCTGGGAGGATAATATATAATGGGGTATGCGGTAAAAACAAGTGGCGTATACGGTTGCCGGGCTGTCGCAGGCCCGGAGCATTGTATGGATGACGAGTCGTACAGTGAGTTTTTTGTCGATCGCCTCGAGGAGCTTGAATCGATCAAAGCAGCTCGGGCGGCAGAGGTGGCCGCCGCCAGTGATGCTATCCTGCTGCCGATGGCCTCTCGCTATGGCGTCATGGAGCGCCAGACATGGGATACCCAGGCCCAGGAGGCCGCCGCGTATCTGGCCGATGCCCAAGCACCCACGCCCATGCTCGACGCCATGACCACGGCTAGCGGCGTGACAAAGACTGTGCTGGCCCAACGGATCATGGTAAAGCGCCTGTCATGGTCCACCGTAAGCGGAGCCGTGATTGGGCAGGCAGGGAAACTGGTGGACCGCATCTATGCCGCAATGTCGGTTGACGAGGTGTTGGCGGTGCCGATCAATATCACCCTGCCCAAGGATAGCCGGCCATAAAGCGGATCATACGGGTGGGCAAGGCTTGGACGCGGCGCTGCTTTCCCGGGGTCTATCATCATAATGTCGTGACCTCGCAAAAGGTCCATTTGACGGGCAAGCCACTGCCGCTGCTGATCGACCTGCTGAGCGTCACGCCCGAGGGAGGCATGGTCCTCGACCCATTCCTGGGTGGCGGCACCACGGCGTTGGCGTGCATCGAGACAGGCAGGCGATTCGTCGGGATGGAGTTGTCAGGGGAGTATTACCGACTGGCAGGCGAGCGCATCGGAGCGGCCGAGCAGCGCAAAAAGTAACCCGAGAAATCCCCCTGCACAGCGCAGGGGTATTTCTCAAACTAACCTACACAAATTCTCAAACTAAGTTGCGCGTTCTAGCGGGCCGGGTGACCTTCGCACGATTTCACCCGCGTACAATCACAAATTGGGGGACAGGTGGGGGACAAAACTGCCTGCAAAAGAAAAAGGGCGTCGGCCTACTCGGCCAACGCCCTGGATATTCTGGCTCCCCGGGACGGACTCGAACCGCCAACCTAGTGGTTAACAGCCACCCGCTCTGCCAATTGAGCTACCGGGGAACATCGAAGCGAGGAAGCCATTTATACCGCCCCGCCCCGGGCGTCAAGCGCTTTTTGCCGGGACCGGAAAAAACAGTCCGTCCGGTCCCGACGGCAATTCTTGACGGCGTCACGCATTTCTCGTACCCAAATGCGCTTGCCCGCTTCGCCAAGCCAACACGCCCCAAAACACGGAGTATCCCCGTGGGCACCGACGCGCCACGCAAAAAAGAATACAAGCTCCCGGTCAAGTCCAAGCGGGTGGAGGATTTCCGCCCCCTGCTCGAAAGCCTCGACGCCCGGGACGAACTCAACGAAGTTTTCAAAAACCGCATCGCCAAGGCCGTACAGCTCCTTGACGAGGGCGTGCCGCTTTACCCCAACGACTTCGCCAAGGCCGACGACATCGGTGCCGTGGCCGCCGCCCACGAACCCCTGGACGACGAGGCCCTGGCCGGCCTGGCCGACACCTTCAAGCTGGCCGGCCGCATCGTGTCCCTGCGCTCCTTCGGCAAGGTGACCTTTTTCACCATCCAGGACGCCTCGGGCCGGCTGCAGGCCTTCGCCGAACGCGAAACCCTGGGCCAGGAAGCCTATGCCACCTTCAAGAAGTTCGACATCGGCGACATCGTCGGCGTAACCGGCAAGCTCTTTCGCACCAAGACCGGCGAACTGACGCTGCACGCTGCCGGGGTGACCCTCCTGACCAAGTCCATGCGGCCCCTGCCCGAAAAATACCACGGCCTCAAGGACGTCGAGACCCGCTACCGCCAGCGCTACGTGGACCTCATCGTCACGCCCAAATCCGTGGAGATCTTCAAGGCCCGCACGGCTATCGTGCGCGAGCTGCGCGCCTTCCTGGACGGCGCCGGCTTCATGGAGGTCGAGACCCCCATGATGCAGGCCATCCCCGGCGGCGCCACGGCCAGGCCGTTCATCACGCACCACAATGCCCTGGACATGGGGCTTTACATGCGCATCGCCCCGGAACTCTACTTGAAGCGCCTGCTCGTCGGCGGCTTCGAGAAGGTCTACGAGGTCGGGCGCAACTTCCGCAACGAAGGCATCTCCACCCGCCACAACCCCGAATTCACCATGTGCGAGTTCTACTGGGCCTTTGCCCGGTACACCGACCTCATGGACCTGACCGAGCGGCTGTTCGCCCACATCGCCCGCACCGTCACCGGTTCGGACACCGTGACCTACCAGGGCCAGGAGATCTGCCTGGCCGAGGGGAAATGGGCCCGGGTGCGCTTCCATGACTCTCTGGAGACCATCGGCGGCATATCCCCCGCCGTGTATGGCGACTTCGACGCGGCCAAGGCGCTGGTGGAAAAAAGCGGCGAGAAGGTCCTCAAGGGCGAAAAGCTCGGCAAGGTCCAGGCCAAGCTCTTCGACATCTTCGTCGAGCCCAAGCTCGTCCAGCCGCACTTTATCTACCATTACCCCACGGAGATCTCGCCGCTGTCGCGCAAAAATACCGACGACCCGAGCATCACCGACCGCTTCGAGCTGTTCATCGCCGGCCGGGAGATGGCCAACGCCTTCTCCGAACTCAACGACCCCGTGGACCAGCGCCTGCGCTTCGAGGAGCAGGTCCGCGAGAAGGAAGCCGGCGACGACGAGGCCCACCAGATGGACGACGACTACGTCCGGGCCCTGGAGTACGGCATGCCGCCGGCGGCCGGCGAGGGCATCGGCATCGACCGGCTCGTCATGCTGCTCACCGACCAGGCCTCCATCCGCGAGGTGATCCTGTTTCCGCTGCTGCGACCCGAGGGCTCGCCCGGTTCATGAGTTTCGAATACTTCATCGCCAAACGTTACCTCCTGGCCCGGCAGAAGCAGGCCTTCATCTCGGTCATTTCGCTGATCTCCGTGCTCGGGGTGGGGCTCGGCGTGGCCTCGCTGATCGTGGTGGTCGGGGTGATGCACGGCTTTTCCACCGAGCTGCGCGACAAGATCCTCGGCATCAACGCCCACATGGTGGCGGCCGTGGCCGGCGGGGCCCTGCACGACTACCGGGCCGACATGGAAAAGGCCCAGGCCGTGCCCGGGGTGCTCGGGGCCACGCCGTTCGTCTACACCGAGGTCATGCTGTCGAGCCCCCGGGGGGTCAAGGGCGTGGTCCTGCGCGGGGTCGACGCGGCCTCGGCCGGCAAGGTCCTGGCCCTGCCCGGCGAGATGACTGCCGGCCGCCTGGAGGACCTCGATGCCCAGGGCATTTTCCCGGGCATCATCGTGGGCCGCGAGCTGGCCGACCGGCTGGGGCTGTCCCTTGGCGACACGCTCAACCTCATGTCGCCCGCGGGCAAGGAAAGCGCGGCCGGCTTTTCGCCCAAGGTCAAGACCTTTGCCGTGCGCGGGTTTTTCAAGACCGGCATGTACGAATACGACTCCACCCTGGCCTACGTCTCCATCCCGGCCGCCCAGGAGTTGCTCGGTTTCAAGCGCGACATCGTCACCGGGCTGGAGCTCAAGGTGGCCGACGTGGACGCCGTGGAGGCCCTGGCGACCAAGGTCCGCCAGGCCCTGGGCGGGCCGCCGGTCTACGTGCGCACCTGGATCGACATGAACGGCAACCTTTTCAAGGCCCTGCACCTGGAAAAGACGGCCATGTTCGTGATCCTGGTCATGATCGTGCTGGTGGGCTCCTTTTCCATCATCACCACGCTCGTCATGCTGGTCATGGAAAAGACCCGCGACATCGCCATCCTCATGTCCATGGGGGCCACGGCCAAAAACATCCGGGACATCTTCATGCTCCAGGGGGCCATCATCGGGGTCGTGGGCACGGCGCTGGGCTACGCCCTGGGCCTGGGCGTGGCGCTGACCCTGGAAAAATACCAGTTCATCAAGATTCCCGGCGACGTCTATCCCATGGACCATCTGCCGGTGCGCCTGGATTGGCCGGACATGGTGGTCATCGGCGCAACGGCCCTGGCCCTGTGTTTTCTGGCCACCTTGTATCCGGCCCGCCAGGCCGCGCGCCTTAAGCCCACGGAGGCCCTGCGCCATGACTGAGGCGCCCCTTTACGCGCTGCGCGGCCTGCGCAAGGTCTACCAGGGGCCGGCCGAGGAAGTGGTGGTCATCAAAGGGCTCGATTGCGAGATTGCCGCCGGCGACACCGTGGCCATTTTGGGGGCGTCGGGCTCGGGCAAATCCACGCTGCTGCACCTGCTGGGGGCCCTGGACACCCCGACGGCCGGCGAGATCCGGTTCCGGGGCCGCGACCTGGCCGCCCTGTCCCCGGCCGAGGCGGCCCGGGTGCGCAATCGGGAGATCGGCTTTGTCTTTCAATTCCATCATCTCTTGCCGGAATTCACCGCATTGGAAAACGTGGCCATGCCGGCGCTCATTGCCCGGATGGACCGACGTGAAGCTTTTGCTCGGGCCAGGGAATCTTTGTCGCTCGTGGGACTTGATGAAAGGGCCGAACACAGGGTAACAACGCTTTCCGGGGGAGAGAGACAGCGGGCGGCCATCGCCCGTGCTGTCCTATTACGGCCGGAGGTACTGCTGGCCGACGAACCCACCGGCAATCTCGACGAAGCCACTGGCGCGAAAGTGGGCGACATGCTCGTCCGGCTCAACGCCGAGCTTGGCATGACCTTGGTTGTGGTCACCCACAACCATAACCTGGCCGCTGCGATGGGCCGGAGACTGGAGCTGCAGGGTGGAGAACTCTATGCGCGCAATGAAACGTCACGGTCTTAGGGGGCTTTTCCTTGTCGCCTGCCTTGTCCTGGCCGCCGGCCAGGCCCTGGCCCAGTCCGGCAAGGTCCTGGTGCTGCCCTTTGAGATCAATGCGGCCGACGCCTTGCAGTCCGTCCAGGGAAGCCTGCCCAGTATTTTGGCCGACAAGCTCAAGGCCGGCGGCGTGGCCGCCCAGGCCGAGGGCGGCAAGGCCGTCACGGACGTGGCCGCGGCCCGCAAGCTGGCCGCCGGGGCCCGGGCCGATTACGTGGTTTTCGGCTCCATTTCCAAGGTCGGCGAGGGCCTGAGCCTCGACGCCCGCATCGCCCGGGTCACGGGCGGCACGCCCGAGTCGGTCTTCGCCGCGGCCAAAAACCTCGTCGGCCTCGACGCCGCCGCCGGGGAGCTGGCCCAGAAGATCATCCCGCGCGTTTCGGCCGTGGGCGGTTCCAGCCGCATCGTGGAAGTCGACGTGGAGGGCAACTCCATCCTCGACAAGGAGGTCGTCCTCCTCAAGATCAAGAGCCAGGTCAACCAGACCTACGACCCCAAGGCCGTCAACGACGACATCAAGAAGCTCTTCGACATGGGCTACTTCGACGACGTCCAGGTGCGCCTCGACGACGTGCCCGGCGGCAAGCGCCTGACCTTCGTGGTCAAGGAGAAGCCGCGCATCCAGGCCATCGGCGTCACCGGCAACGGCGACGTGAAAAAGGACGACGTCCTGGAAGCCATGAGCACCAAGGCCGGCGGCGTCCTCAACCTCACGGTCCTGGCCGACGACCTGGGCAAGATCCGCGAACTCTACAGCAAGAAGGGCTACTACAAGACCGAGGTCACCTACGAACTCGAGCAGACCGACCCCCGGGTGGCCCGCCTCAACATCATCATCAAAGAGCCGAAAAAGCTCTACATCAAGGAAGTCAAGATCGAGGGCGCCAAGCAGATTCCGGCCGGCGACATCGAGTCGGAACTGTCCACCTCCACGCGGCACTTCTGGTCCTGGGTCACCGGGTCGGGCGTGCTCAAGGAGGAAATGCTCGAGCGTGACGCCGCGGCCATCGAGGCCTACTACGCCAACCGCGGCTTCGTGGACGCCAAGGTCGGCCAGCCCGACGTCGTCTACGGCGACGACGGCATTACCGTCATCTTCCGGGTGGAGGAGGGCGACCGCTACAAGGTCGGTTCCGTGGCCTTCTCCGGCGACCTGCTCTACGACGAGCCCAAGCTCATGGACCGCGTCAAGCTCGACGAGCTGTCGGCCAAGGGCGAATACTTCAACCGGTCCGTGGTGCGCGACGACCTCAATGCCCTGGCCGAGCTCTACGCCGACGACGGCTACGCCTTTGCCGAGGCCGACGTCGACATGCAAAAGCATCCCGACACCAAGGTCATCGACCTCGTCTACGTGGTCAACAAGGGCCGCAAGGTCTACGTGCGCCGTGTCACCATCGAGGGCAACGAAAAGACCCGCGACAACGTGGTGCGCCGCGAAGTGAAGCTGGCCGACGGCGACCTCTTCTCCGGCTCCAAGCTGCGCCGGTCCAACGAGCGCCTGGACAAGCTCGAATACTTCGAAAAGGTCGACATCGAGACCGTGCCCACCGACAACCCCAACGAAGTGGACATCAAGGTCAAGGTCAAGGACAAGAACACCGGTGCCATCAGCCTCGGTGCCGGCTACTCGACCTCGGACAGCGTCTTCTTCGGCGGTTCCGTGGAGGAGAAAAACCTTTTCGGCAAAGGCTACCACGCCAAGTTCCAGGGCATGTTCAGCGGCAAGTCCAGCCGAGGCGTGCTGTCGTTCACCAACCCGCGCGTGTACGACTCCAACCTGGCCGTGGGCGCCGACGTCTACCAGGTCTACAAGGCCTACGACGACTTCAAGAAGTCCACCTCGGGCGGCAAGCTCCGCTTCGCCTACCCCTTGGGCGAGTACACGATCCTGTCGTGGGACTACCGCCTGGACCACTACCACATCTATCATACCAACTGGAACGCCTCGAGCGTCATCCAGCAGTCGGCCGGCTGGCACTGGTCGAGCTCGGTGTTCGCCCAGATCGACCGCGACACCATCGACAGCGCCACCAAGCCGACCAAGGGCACGAAAAACACCCTGTCCCTGGAGTACGCCGGCGGTATCGTGGGCGGCGACGATGCCTTCGTCAAACCCATGTTCACCTCCAACTTCTTCTATCCGCTGCCCCTGGACATGGTCTTCCACTGGCGCGGCCAGGTCGGCATGATCTTCCCCAACGCCGGCGGCGACATCCCGGTCTACGAGCGCTTCTACCTCGGCGGCATCAACAACGTGCGCGGTTACGAAGTGGACAAGATCTCGCCCAAGGACCCCTGGACCCACGAACGCATCGGTGGCAAGGCCGAGGCTTTCACCAACTTCGAGACCATCTTCCCCATCAGCAAGTCCATCGGCCTGCTCGGCGTCGCCTTCTTCGACGCCGGTAATTCCTGGGGCAACTACAACCTCATCAACTCGGACATCTACAAGAGCGTCGGCGCCGGGTTGCGTTGGTATTCGCCCATGGGCCTGATCCGGGTCGAATACGGCTACGGCCTCGACGCGGCCGACCACAACATGCAACCGTCGCAGATCGGTTTCTCCATGGGCCAGACCTTCTAGGGCAATACGGATGTATGGCGCGCGCCCGGTTTCGCGACCGGGCGCACGTGTTACGGGCCGGGACCGACGCATGGGCTGCCGCAGCGTCTGTCCCCGTCGATAACGGGACTATCCAACCGGGGGGCGAAAGCCCCCCGAAACACGGACGAGCAAGGAGTCGAGCATGGGCGTTATGGTGCGGATGGTTATCGTGTTGGCTTTTTTGGTTGTGCCGATGACGGCGTTTGCCCAGGGCAAAATCGGCATCATCAACCTTGATGACGCCCTGTCCAACTCCAGCGCGGGCAAGACGGCCTTGTCGGGCCTCAAGACCAAGTTCGAGTCGCGGGAGAAGGCGCTGGCCGCCCAGGGCGAAGACCTCAAGAAGATGCAGGACGAACTGCAGAAAAAAAGCGTGGCCCTGTCCCAGGACGCCATGAAGAGCAAGGCGGCCGACTTCGAGGGCAAGGCCCGCAAGTACATCGAAGACCGCAACAAGCTGCAGCAGGAAGAGCAGCAGGCCCAGCAGTCCGTGCTCCAGCCCCTGCTGTCGCGCCTGCAGAAGATCGTCACCGAGTACGCCAGCAAGAACGGCTACACCGTGATCCTGGAAGCCCGCAGCGTGCCGTACTACGATCCCAGCATGGACGTGACGGCCGCTGTCCAGGCGCAGTTCGACAAGAGCAAGTAGGGTCGGGCTACCCGGCGTCCGGGAGTGGGGCCGCGTCCGTACGGGCCGACGACTGGGGCGATAAAGCGGAACCTTGCTATCCGGCAGGCATCACGGCAGGTCCTGGTGTCCGTGCCGGCGGTTGTTCGGGCCGAAGCGCGTTGCGCTTCGGCCCTTTTCACACCCAACGGGAGAAACCCATGACCGCAGCGCCAGACGGCATCGGCATCGGCGAGATCTTCGACCTCCTGCCCCATCGCTACCCCTTCCTGCTCGTGGACCGGGTCCTCGAATTCGTGCCGGGCCAGTCCATTGTGGCCATCAAAAACGTGACCATCAACGAACCCTTTTTCCAGGGGCATTTCCCCGGCGCGCCGGTCATGCCGGGCATGCTCATCCTGGAGGCCCTGGCCCAGGCCGGTGGGGTGCTCGTGTCCAAAAGCCTGGAAGGCCCCCTGGGCGACCGCATTTTCATGTTCACCGGGGTGGAGAAGGCCAAATTCCGCCGACCCGTGGTGCCGGGCGACCAGTTGCGGCTGCGCTGCTTCGACCTCAAACGCCGGCTGACCTTGTGCCGGATGCGGGCCGAGGCCCATGTGGATGGGGTGCTCGTGGCCGAGGCGGAATTGTCCGCCGCCGTGGCCGACAAGAAAGCCTTGGGCTGACGGTCCGGAAGGCCAACGGCCTGTCGGCTGGGCCGCGCGCACTGCGGAGCCGGTCGGTCGACGGGACGAGCCCCACGGCCTGGGCCGTTCGGTGACCATGCCCGAGGCCGGCGCCGGCCCGGCCGTGGGCTCCGTGTGACGGGGCGGCGGGATCAGGCCAGGTCGGCTTCCAGAAAGGCCGTCAGGTCGGGCCGGCCTTCCAGGCGCTGGCAGTCCGCCTCCACCGCGCCGATATTGTCCGCCAAAAGTTCCACCAGGCGCGCGTCGATGCGCCCGGCCCTGGCTTCCTGCCACAGGATGCCCAGGGCCTTTTCGCGTGGCAGGGCGGGCTTGTAGTGCCGGGCCATGGTGATGGCATCGTAGATGTCCACGATGGCGATGATGCGGCTTTGCAGGAGGATGTCGGCGTCCTTGAGGCCGCCCGGATAGCCCGATCCGTCCAGGCGCTCGTGGTGCTGGGAAATGATGTCGAGCAGCCGGGCCATGTTGTCGGGGAAGGGGATGTGGCGCAGGATGCGGTGGGATTCCGCCGGGTGGCGCTCGATTTCCCGGCGTTCCTCGGGCGTCAGGTTGCCGCGCGGGATGAGCAGGCAGGTGATCTCCCGCTCGCTTAAAAGCGAAAACGACCGGTCGCCGATGCCGACCTGGCGCGCGCCGAGGCCGGCCACGAACAGGGCGTCCTCGCGGCTGACCGTATCCCCGGCGTTGATGCGCGAAAGGCGTTCGTAATCCGCATCGGCCAGGGCGCCCGTGACCAGGGCTTCCAGGGCCAGGCGCTGGCCGATGACGTCCATGGTGCCTTGGGAAAGGCGCGTGGCCTTGGTCAGGACTTCCTCGCGGATGCCGATCTTGCCCACGTCGTGCAACAGGCCGGCGAAAAGAAGCTCTTCGAGGTCGTTTGGCGAAAAGCACACGTCCGGGAAAAAACGCCGATCCAGGTGCACGACCCTGGCCAGGGCCACGCCCAGGCGGGCCACCCGCTGGGAATGACCGGCGGTGAAGGGGTCGCGGGCATCAATGGCCGTGGCCAGGGCCTGCATGAGGGAATTGATGAGCCCCTGGACGGATTCGAAATGCAGGGCGTTGCCCAGGGCGATGCCGGCGACCGTGGCCAGGGTGCCCACGTACTGCAGGTGGCTGGCCTCGAAACGCCCGGCCGTGGCCGCGCCCAGGGCCAGCATGCCCACGCAGCGGCTGGCGGCGCACAGCGGGCACAGCAGCAGGGAGCCCAGGCGGGCCTCGCCCCGCCAGCGGGTGTCCCGGTCCAGGTCGTTGACGATCTCCCCCTTCTGGGTGCGGGCCACGTCCCAGAACAGCGTGGAGCGGGCCGTGTCGGCCATGTGCCAGTCCCCGACTTCGCCGTAGCCGGCGATGGGGGTGAAAGTGTCGCTGCCCGGCGCCCGCAGGAAGACCATCCCCGCCTCGGCAGGGATTTCGCCCTGGCGGCATTCCAAAAGCAGGGCCTGGGCCGCGTCGCGGGGGCGCAAGGAGCCGTTGAGGCTCAGGGTCGCCCGGTGGAGCAGGGAAATTTCGCGGTATTTGCCCAGAGCCTCGGCCGCCAGGCTGCGTTTGGCCGCTTCGCCGGCAATGGCCTGTTCCAGGCAGTCGGCGACGAAGCGGGCCATGCCGGGCAGTACGGCCGCCCGGGCCGACTCCGGACAGGCCGCAGGCGGCGGGCAGCAATCCAGGTAGCCGACAAGGGCGCCGTCGAGGCGCAGGGGTTCGCTGTGGCAGGCCGTGGGCGGCGTATCGCCATGTTCGCGAACGCGCGCCTGCCAACCCGGCCCGAGAAAGGTCTCGGCCCGGTCGAGCAGGGGTGCCAACAGCCTTTTTTTGAGGAGACGGCGAAGCGGAACCATGGATCCTCGCAGCCGTCGCGCGTCAGTCGCCTATGCCCAACAGTTCCTTGGCCACGCGCAGGACCTCGTCGGGATCGAACGGCTTGGTCATATAGCGGCTCGCGCCGAGGTCGAGGCCTTGCCGCCGGTCGACTTCCTGGCCTTTGGCCGTCAGGAGCACGATGCCGATGCCGGTGATGGACGGGTCTTCCTTGACATGCTGGCAGACCTCGTAGCCATTGAGCTTGGGCATCATGATGTCCAAAAACACGACATCGGGTTTGGCGGAGCGAATCAGCGCCAGCCCCTCTTCGCCGTTTTGGGCGGAAAGGATCTCCACGTCGTGATCCTCTTCCAGTTCCTCGAGCGTTTGCTCAAGAAGCATGCGGATATGCACCTCATCATCGACGATGAGTATCTTCCCGGGCATGCGGGTCTCCTTGATGGCGCCAACCAGCTCGAATAGTAGTGAAAGGACTGATTCTTGGCAAGGCGTGACCCGAAAAAAAACGCTGTAAAACCGGTCGTCACGGAGGGGAATACGCTAGGAAACAGGGACTTGACCGGTGACGGCTCAAAAAATACCAAAAAAAAGGAACGGCTAGGAAAGAAAAAAAAGGGACTGGCGGTCACGAAAAAAAATGAAAATTACGTAAACGACCAAGCCGTGATCGTGGCACGCGCCGTTGTCGGTGGCGATAGACGGCGTAGGGCTGTCCGCGAGGCGTGCCGCGACAGCGCCGTCGTGCAGTTCGGCGCTCCTGCCCAGGCACCAGGGCAGGCAGTGTAGTCACGGCTGGCAATAAGGGCCAGTCGGCCAGGCGCCTCGTGCGGGCGCTGACAGACCGGTCAGCCGCCTCGCGAGGACGCCGGCGGGCCGGTTGGGCGGGGGATGCACCCCCGCGGCGAACCGTGCCGCTTCGCTTCGGCGCCTGGTACCAACGGAGCGAAGAAGCGAGGCAAACGGAACAACTCCCCCCCGACTACGAAAAGGGGCTGCGACCCTGGGGCGGCTCAATGGGAATCGCAGGCACCGCCGCAATTGCCGCCGGCTTCGGAAAAATCCAGGCTGGACTGGATCAGAAAGCCCGTCTCGTCGCAGTCCACCACCAGGGGGGCGGCCTGGAGTAACAACTGGCGATTGACGACCAATTGCCAGCCGTCCGTGTCGAAGGTGGCGTCGTCGCCAGCGGGTTCGGCCAGGGAGAGTTCCAGGCGCGGGCCGCTGTCGCTTAGAAAGGACAGGAAGACGCGCAGGCAAGGGCGCTGGCCTTCGGGAAACCGCAGGGCCAGGGCGGCACTGGCGGCCGGTGTCAAACGCAGGAGATCGGCTTGGTGCATGTCCATGCCCAGGAGTTACGGCGAGGAAAACCGGCTGTCAACGGGAACAAAAGGGGACCGGCCAATGCGGTCCCCTGCGAAAACGTCGGGTATGCCGCTGCGGGATCAGCCGCAGGAGCCGCCACCGCAGGAGCCGCCGCCACAGGAGCCGGCGCCGCAGGAGCCGCCACCGAGCTGCAGGCTGGAGCTGACGGAAAAACCGTAGTCCGTCATGTCCACGGTGATGGGGGTGGCCATGGCCATGAGTTCCTTGTCCACCACGAACGTATAGCCGTTCAAATCGAAGACGTCGTCGCCGTCACGGGGTTCATCCAGGGCAAGGGTGAGGGACGGGCCGCAGCAGCCGCCCTTGTTGAGGTAAACGCGTATGGGAGTTTTCTGTTTGTCGGCGAAATAATTGTCGAGTTCGGCGCGCGCCGTGTCCGTCAAAGAAACCATGCGATCCTCCAGGAAAGAGTTGCCAAAGGGGTAATCACCGAAGATTGGCTTGTCAAATACGGTCGCCCTATGGAACGGCCGCCAACCTTCGGTGATTCCCTATGGCATATTTCCCGGGGATCAGCCCGTGGAACAAGAGCCGCTGGAGCAGGAAGAGCCGCAGCCGCCTCCGCCCAGTTCCAGGCGGGAGCTGACCGAAAAACCCATGTAGGTCATGTCGACCACCATGGGCGAGGCTTTCTCAAGCAGTTCTTTTTCGACGACAAAGGTATATCCGGAAACGTCGAGGACCTCGTCCGTGTCGCGCGGCTCATCCAGAGCCAGCGCAAGTCTCGGGCCAGCTCAGCCGCCGGACGAGAGGTATATCCGGATGGGGCTTTTTTCTTTTTCGGCAAAATACCCGTCGAGTTGGGTTTTTGCACTGACCGTCAATTCGACCATGGAATCCTCCTGGGCAAGCTCGTTCGATGCAACTAAGCACGACCGATCGGAAAGTCAAATGGAACGCGCCCGGACCTATCGGGGCCGTCGGATGGCCTCCGCGAGCGGCGCGTACTCCCCGGCAGCTACGCAACGCGCACCGACCGATCGGGACATTGCCAGGCCGGGGAGGTTTGCGGTATGCGCGGGAAAAGCCCCGAGGGATGCCTGTGACAAAACGGAAAAAAATCATGACCGCTGGCGAGGTGCGCCGGACCCTGGAACGGCTGGCTTCCGAACTCGTCGAACGCCACGATCCGTCCTGCGGCCTGGCCCTGGTCGGTATCCAGCGGCGCGGGGCGGAACTGGCCACGCGGCTCAAGGCCCTCATCGACGCCCGGGGCCGTTGCGACGTGCCCCTGGGCAAGCTCGACATCAACCTCTACCGCGACGACTGGACCAACCGTGAGGTCCAGCCGCAGGTGGGGCCGTCGGACATCCCGTTTTCCCTGGCCGAGAAAAACGTGGTCCTCGTGGACGACGTGCTTTTTTCCGGCCGCACCATCCGGGCCGCCCTGGAGGCGCTGCTCGACTACGGCCGGCCCAGGCGCGTGGAACTGCTCGTGCTCATCGACCGGCGGGGGCACCGCGAACTGCCCATCCAGGCCGATTACGTGGGCAAGCGCGTGCACACCGAGCCTGGCGAGCACGTGGATGTGGCCGTGTCCGAACTCGACGGCGAGGATGGGGTGTTGCTCGTCGAGGAGCTGTCCGAGCGCTAACCGCTCCCCGGCCCCTTGGCCCGCAAACGCTTTTGCCCATCGAACGGAAGCCGTCCGTTTTGGCCTCAGGACGACCAGCGCCATGACACAAGCCAAGAAACGCCAATACCGCCACCTGCCGGCCTTCATCCTGCTGGCCCTGGCCCAGGGGCCGCTCCACGGCGGCGGCCTGCGCGGCATGTTCGCCAGCCAGGGCCTGGAGCTGGCCGTCGATTCCGCCGCCGTCTACCGGACGTTGCGCCAGCTCGAAGCCGAGGGCGCCGTCACCTCCGCCTGGGATGCCAGCCGGGCCGGGCCGGCCCTGCGCGTCTACAGCCTGACCGCAGCGGGGCACGACAAGCTGGATGCCTGGAAGGCGGACATCGAGCATCGCCTCGCCCTGCTGACAAACTTCCTGCACGCCTACGATCGCCTGCCCCCGCGCGGCCCGGCTTCCTGAACGGGAGCGCAAACGCCCCGGATCCGTCGCGTCCCCTTCGAGGGAACTCCCCGGCAGGTTTTGCACAAAGGGGCTGGGGAGAAGCCCCCGGCGGACCATGGGCTACCGTTCCTTTGAATCCCGTAACAGTCCAAGCTTGTTGCCTTTCAGGCAGTCGGGCCGCTCCCGAGTGGTTCAGGGTTAAGCAAACCCCTCCCCTGTCTTTTTCAGGCGCCGCCTCGGGCAACACCAGTCCGTTGGGGCGCCTCGCCGTTGCCGCGTGGGCCTGAGTGGGGTGGCTTGACAAACACGCAGCAAGATGCTCAATACATCTAACTGTTATTTACAGTAAGATGTTTTCGTCCCCATGAACCGACGGGGACTGCGGCCGGGGAGGCGGGACGTACCGGCAACGGTCGGGACATGTCCCCGCATTGTGGGAAAAAACGGTTTGCGGGCCGTCCGCGACGGCAAGGCGGGCGGCCAGGCTGCGATGACGGCCTGGCCGCCCGCCTTGCCGTCGCGGCGGCCAACCCCGGGGCAGGCCCGCCTGGACGGGTGCGGGAGGGGAACGGCCTGGTGCCTCTGTTTCCTTTTCGTGCCTGATTGTCCGGCAGGTGGAACGGACGTATGGGGAAGGCTTCGCAAAGGAGGTTCCCATGCGTATCATGGCCATAAACGGCAGTCCCCGGAAGAAATGGAACACCGCCAGCCTGCTGGGTCAGGCCCTGGATGGGGCCAAGGGCCGAGGCGCCGAGGTGGAGCTCGTCCACCTCTACGACCTGGACTTCAAAGGCTGCGTCAGCTGCTTCGAATGCAAGCGGATCGGCGGGAAAAACTACGGCCATTGCGCGGTCAAGGACGCCTTGACGCCCGTGCTCGAACGGGCGGCAGCGGCCGACGGCCTCGTGGTCGGCACGCCGGTCTATTTCGGGGCCGAAACGGGCGAAACCCGGTCGTTCCTGGAGCGGCTGTGCTTTCCCTACCTCACCTACACCCCGGGCTATGCCGCCATCTTCCCCCGGAAAATCCCCACCGCCCTGGTCTATACCATGAACATCCCCGAAACGGCGCTGCCGCAGTGGGGCTACGACATCTTCATGGAGCGCATGCGCGGGGTCATGGCCCGGACGTTCGGCGCCTGCGAACTGCTGCTGGCCACGGATACCATGCAGTTCGACGACTACGGCAAGTACCTGTCCACGGTCTGGGACGCCGCGGCCAAGCGCAAGCGCCACAAGGAGGTCTTTCCCGCGGACTGCGCCAAGGCCTTCGCCCTGGGCGAGCGCCTGACCGAACCTGTGCCGGCGGCCTAGCGCGGTATCCCGGAAGCAATCCAACTGCGTTATTGAATGAAAGGAATCGGTTCGGGGGATGCCCCCCCCGGGGCGGGCCGCTGCGGCGGGGGCGTGCCACGAGGCCGCCTGGCGGCGCCCGCCTGCCCGCATGGACGCGGCTGGCGGGCGCCGGGGTCAGGGATGGCGCAGCCGGCGGTCGAAGTCGTATTCGCGCGAGGTGACGTGGTCCTCCAGCCGCCGGATGCGCTTGTCCAGGCGTTCGAAGCGGCGCTTGACCCGGGTCAGCGCGTTGGCCCGGGACGTGACGTAGTCGTCGTAAAAGGCCCGTTCCTCGTCGGAGTCCGGCGTGATCACGGGCTCGGGCTTGATGACGAAGCCGGCGATCAGGTAGGCGGCGACCATGGGCCACACGCCGGTAAAGGGCGTCAGCACCAGGACGAAGGCGCGCAGCCAGAAGACCGGCACGTCCAGGAAGCGGGCCAGGCCCTTGCACACGCCAAGGAGCAGGCCCGAACGCGAGCGGTAGAGCTCGCGCAGGCGCAGTTCGCTATAGTGTCTCATCGCTCGTCCTCCCTGCCGGCCTTGCCGTCGAGGACCAGGGTTTCCAGGGCCTCCACCCGCTCTTCAAGCCGGGACAGGCTGCGGTGAATCTCTTGCAGGAGCCGGGCCTCCTCGGCGTCGTTGCCGCCCGGCTTGGGCGCGCCGGGGCGCAGCAGGCGGATGCCGAGCAGGAAGATGACGCCGAGGATCACCAGCCCGACAATGGTGGCCCCGGCCATGACCAGGGCGGTTACAAGTCCCATCATGCGCGTTCCTCAGGCCGGCCGTCGGCGGTCCGGCCGGTCGGCGGCGGCCAGCCGCCGGTCGAAGTCGAATTCCCGGGATGTGACGCGGGATTCCAGGCCGGCGATGCGCCCTTCCAGGTCGCGTGCCCGGTCGCGGATGCCCTGGGCCTCGCCGGACAAGTCGATGCCGGACACGCCGTCGTCGCGGGCGGTCACGCCGTCCGCGCGGTCTGGGCGCAGGAGCAGGGCGCAGGCCAGGTAGACGAGCAGGGCCGGCCAGCCGATGGTCAAAAACAGCACCACGAAGAAGGCCGCGACCACCCAGCCGGGCAGGCCCAGCTGCCAGGCCGTCCAGCGGTAGCCGCCGGTGACCAGCCCGCCGGGCCGGCCGCAGGGGCCGCGTCCGAAGCGGCTGCCGGAAAAACGGCGCGGGCCGCATCCCTGGTTTCTCATGAGCCGCCTCCCTTGTCCGCCTCCTTGCCGAGGACGGTTTCCAGGTTGCGCACCCGGTCCTCCAGGCGCGAGAGCGTGGCCTTGACCTCGCCGAGCAGGGCGACGGCCTTGGCGTCGGCATCGCGCCCGGCCCGGTCCGAGCCCTCGGCCCGGCGGCGCAGCCAGACGATGGCCGCGATCACGGCCACGATGAGGAACACTTGCAGCAGATGCGGGCCGCCGCCGTAAAACATCGCATGATGGGCAAACACGGTCACTCCTTGCGTTGCGTCACCTCAGGCCGTGCGTATCCGTCTTTCCCGCACCCTTATCCCTTTTCCCCGACGCACGCACGTCTCGTTCTCCCCGTCCGGGGGGTCCGGGGGGGATGATCCCCCCCGGCCGCCGGAGGCATCTTCGCCCTTACTCCCCACCGGCGCGGCGGGCCTTGAGGCGGGCCAGTTCGCGTTCCACGTCCTCGTCGGCGGCCAGGCGGTCGAAGCGGGCTTCCAGGGATTCGCCCTCGGCCGGGCGGCGCACGGAAGCGGCGGTTCCGGCCAGCTCGGCCTCGGCCTCCAGGCGCTCGATGCGGCTTTCGAATTCGTCGAAACGCAGCAGGGCCTCGGTGGAATCCACGCGGCTCATGTCCTCGCGGGCGCGCTTTTTCCCGGTTGCCCGCAGGTGGCGGTGCAGCAGGGTGCGCTGGCGCTCCTTGGCCGTGCCCAGCTTTTCCTCCAGCCGGCCGATGTCCTCGCGGTAGGCGGCGACCATGCCCTCGATGGCGGCCTGTTCGCCGGCCAGGGCCTCGGCCCGGGTTTCCAGGGCGCGCTTTTCCATAAGCGCCTCGCGGGCCAGGTCCTCGCGGCCCTTGTCCACGGCCAGCTCGGCCTTTTCGCCCCAGCGGCCGGCCCGATCGCGCACGGCGGCCAGTTCGCGGCCGGACTTGGCCGCCTGGGCCATGGTGCGGGCACAGTCGGCCTTGAGCTCCACCAGCGTCTCTTCCATTTCCTGGATCATCAGCCGGATGAGCTTTTCCGGGTCCTCGGCCTTGTCCAGCATGGCGTTGATGTTGGAATGGATGATGTCCCTGAAGCGGCTGAAAATACCCATGGCATACCTCCGGTGCGCGCAGGTGTGCGCGGCGTCACCGGACGGAAAAGCAGGGAGTGTGCCAAACGGAGGAACACATGATTTCCAGGGGTTATGATTTATTTGTGGAGCATGTGTTGTGATTTTTGCCAAACAATGGTTTTCTACGCCATAAATGAGGTGCATTTCGCCATGAAAGCCGTGGTCGAAGCCCTGGGCCAGTCCGATGCCTTTCTGGCCTTCATGGAGCGCGTGTCCGCCGTGGCCGCCGTGGACCGGCCCGTCATCCTCGTCGGCGAGCGCGGCACGGGCAAGGAACTGGCGGCAGCCAGGCTCCATTTCCATTCGCCGCGCTGGGAGCGGCCCTTTGTGCCCGTGAGCCTGGCCGCCCTGCCGCGATCGCTGGTCGAGGCCGAGCTTTTCGGCCACGAAGCCGGGGCGTTCACCGGCGCGCTCAAGCGCCGGGCCGGCCGGTTCGAGGTGGCAAACGGCGGGACGCTTTTTCTCGACGAACTGCAAGCCGCGCCCAAGGCCGTACAGGAAAAACTCCTGCGGGCCGTGGAATACGGCACCGTGGAACGCCTGGGCGCCTCGGAATCCATTGCCGTGGACGCGCGCGTCGTGGCCGCGACCAACGTCGATCCGCGCCTGCTCGTGCGAAACGGCCGCCTGCTCCCCGACCTCCTCGACCGGCTGGCCTTCGCCGTGCTCCACGTGCCGCCGCTTCGCGCCCGGCACGGCGACATCGCCTATCTGGCCGAGCGCTTCGCCACCCGTTTCGCCGCCGAGCTCGGCCGCCCCGACGCCCCGGCCTTCACCGCCGCCGCCCTGCGCACCCTTTCGGCCCATGCCTGGCCAGGCAACATCCGGGAGCTCAAAAACACCGTGGAGCGCGCCGTCTTCGACACCCGGTCCTCCCGTATCGACCACATCACCCTCGACCCCTTCGCCGCGCCCTTTCCCTCTCCGGCGGAGAGCCTTCCCGCCACAACACACAACACGCCCACCCCTCCCTCCATCCCCCTTCCAGGGGGCCCGGGGGGGATGATCCCCCCCGGCGGAGAGGTCCAGGAGAGGCAGAGCCTCTCCTGGCCGCCGGAGGCATCTTCACTCTCCCTCCCCGCCGCCGTGGCCGCCCTTGAAATTTCCTTCCTGCGCCGGGCGCTGGCCGCCTCGGGCGGCAACCAGCGCCGGGCGGCGGCGCTGCTGGGCCTTTCCTACCACCAGTTTCGCGGCCAGTACCGCAAGCATGCCGCCGCCCTTGACGCCGGCGGCAAAGCCCCGTAGCCCGTGCCGATGCTCCAATCATCAGACGCCTTCGCCCCTTGTCGCATCACCCGCCTGGAAAACGGCGTGCGCGTGGTGACCGAGCCCATGCCCACCGCCAAGACGGCCAGCCTCGGCATCTGGATCGAGGCCGGCTCCCGCCACGAGGGGGCGGGCCAGGAGGGCATGGCCCACCTGTGGGAACACATGGCGTTCAAGGGCACGGCGACCCGCGACGCCCTGGCCATCGCCAAGGAGCTCGACATCCTGGGCGGGCTTGCCAACGCGTTCACCTCGCGCGAGGCCACCTGCTTCCACATCCGGGTCATGGACGCCCATTTGCGCCGGGCTTTCGACGTGCTGGCCGACATCGCGCTGCACCCCGCCCTGGACCCCGAGGAGCTGGCCCGGGAGCAGGCCGTCATCGTCCAGGAAATTTCCATGGTGGAGGAGACGCCCGAGGAGAAGGTCCACGAGGATTTCTGGGCCGTCGCCTGGGCCGATCCGGCCATCGCCCACCCCATCACCGGCACGCCGCGCTCCGTGACCGCGGCCACGCCCAAATCCTTGCAGGCCTGGCGGCGCGAGCGCTACCGCGCCGACGCCGTCACCGTGGTGGCCACGGGCGCCGTGGACCACGAGACGCTGCTGGCCCTGGCCGGCGAAACCTTCGGCGCGCTTCCGGCCTCGTCGCGCCCGGCCGCCCGGCCGGCCGGGGCGTTCACTCCGCCGCGTCTGGCCGTGCGCCGGGATAGCGAGCAGAACCACGTCATCCTGGCCTATCCGTCGGTCGGCAACACAAGCCCCGAACGCTTCGCCCACACGCTCCTGGCCACGCTTCTGGGCGGCAACATGTCCTCGCGCCTGTTCCAGGAAGTCCGGGAAAAACGCGGCCTGGCCTATTCCATCTACGCCAGCGTCAGCGGCCTGGCCGATGCCGGCATCTTCGAGATCCAGGCCGCCGTGGACCCCGAACGCACGGCCGAGCTCATCGCCGTGGTGCGCGACGAACTCGACGCCGTGGCCGGCGGCGCGGTCACCGACGAGGAGCTCGACCACACCCGCGAACACCTCAAGGGGCTGCTCTACCTCGGCGCGGAATCGTCGGAAAACCGCATGATGCGCCTGGCCCGCAACGTCCTGCTCTTCGACCGCCACATTCCCCTTGAGGAAACCGCCGCCGCGTTGGATAAAGTGACGCGTGACGACCTGGCCGGCATCGCCCGGGCGTCCTTCGCCCCGGAAAAGGCCGGCCTGTGCATCCTGGGGCCAACGGCCGCGATCCCCTAGATTCCCGGTCGCGGCGCAAGACATGGAGGTGCGCGCCATGCCCGAGAAGGCGACCTATCCCATCGGTTCCGGCGTCCTGACGCTCCTTGAAGGCGACATCACCAAAGATGACGCCGATGCCATCGTCAATGCCGCCAATTCCGCCCTGGCCGGCGGCGGCGGCGTGGATGGCGCCATCCACCGGGCCGCCGGGCCAGGGCTCCCCGGCGCCTGCCGCGAGATCATCGCCCGCATAGGCCGGTTGCCGGCCGGCGGCGCCGTCATCACCCCGGGCTTCGACCTGCCGGCGCGCTACATCATCCACACCGTCGGCCCCATCTGGCGCGGCGGCACGGAAGGCGAACCGGAAGCCCTGCGCTCGGCCTATGCCCAGTCCATCGCCCGGGCCGTGGAAAAGGGCCTGGCCACCATCTCCTTTCCGGCCGTGTCCACCGGCGTCTACGGCTATCCCGTGGACAAGGCCGCGCCCCTGGCCCTTGGCGTCATGGCCGAGGCGCTCGGAAAGGGCGCTGTGCGGGAGATTCGTCTCTACCTGCACGGAAAACACGCCTACGCCCTCTGGCGTTCCGTGGCGGACGACTTATTTGCTGGGATTGCGCGGTAACTGGAGACGAAGATGCCTCCGGCGGCCAGGGCGCTGCCCTGGACCCGCCAGGAGGGGGTGACCCCCTCCTGGACCTCCCCGGCGGGGGAAGCGGTCGGCGGGTGTTGGCTTGGTCGGCGGGCGGTTGTCCGTCGGCGCGGCCGGAATTTGGCCTTTCGATGCCGTCGCTGCGCTCCTGGCTCGAAAGGCCAAATTCCGGCCGCGCGGGGCCGTCGCCCCTGCGGGGCGAAGGGAAGAGGTATGGCTTGGGATAGCGGGCAGTATTTGAAGTTCGAGGCGCAGCGGACCCAGCCGGCCAGGGACCTGGCGGCGCGGATCGGGCGCGAGGGTGTGCGCGACGTCCTGGACGTGGGCTGCGGGCCGGGCAACAGCAGCCGGGTGCTGGCCGAGCGGTTTCCCGGGGCGTGCGTGCGCGGCATCGACAGTTCGCCGGAAATGATCGAGGCGGCCAGGGCCAGGCACCCCGACCTGGAATTTTCACTGTGCGACGCGGGCAAGGATTTGGGGAAGCTGGGTCAAGCCTTCGACGTGGTTTTTTCCAATGCCTGCATCCAGTGGATTCCCGACCATCCGAGGCTCGTGCGCGAGCTGCTGGGGCTTTTGCGGCCCGGCGGCGTGCTGGCCGTGCAGACGCCCATGAACTATGACGAACCCATCCACACGATCATTGCCGGGCTGGTGGCCGGGGAGAAGTGGCAGGGGGCGTTTAAGCGCCCGCGCATCTTTTACAATCTGCGGCCTGGGCAGTATTTCGACCTGCTCGCCGACGTGGCGGCGGGCTTTGACCTCTGGCAAACCACCTACTACCATGTGCTGCCCTCCCACGCCGCCATCATGGAGTGGTACCGGGGCACGGGGCTGCGCCCCTACCTGGGCGCCCTGCCCGAGGCGGACCGGGCCGCCTTCGAGGCCGACGTCTTCGCCCAGGTGATCGAACAGTATCCGAAGCAGCGGGATGGCCGGATCATTTTTCGTTTTCCCCGCTTTTTTTTCACGGCCACGCCCAAGGTCGCATAATGCTGCCATCGTCGGCCTGATCGACTCGCACGGGCTGCCCGCACGGCTGTCTTTTGATAATCTCCCCCCTTTAAAAGTTTTTAGGGGAAGAGGGGGGCTCGGGGGGAGGAACCCCCTTTTTTCAAAAAGGGGGTTCCTCCCCCCGATTCCCCTCTGGAGTACCATATGGAACTACGTGGAACGACGATACTGGCCGTGCGCACGGATGCCGGCGTGGCCGTGGCCGGCGACGGCCAGGTGACGCTCGGGCAGGCCGTGGCCATGAAGCACGGGGCGCGCAAGGTGCGCCGCATCTACCATGACAAGGTCGTGATCGGCTTTGCCGGCTCCACGGCCGACGCCTTCACGCTCTTCGAGCGCTTCGAGGCCAAGCTGGAGGAGTTCAGCGGCAACCTGGTGCGGGCGAGCGTGGAGCTGGCCAAGGACTGGCGCAAGGACAAGTACCTGCGCCGGCTGGAGGCCATGCTCGTCGTGGCCGACGCGGCCAACGTGCTGCTTTTGTCCGGCAACGGCGACGTCATCGAACCCGACGACGGCGTGGCCGCCATCGGTTCGGGCGGCCCCTACGCCCTGGCCGCCGCCCGGGCGCTGTTGCGCCACACCGAATTCACCCCGCGCGAGATCGTGGAAAAAGCCATGGGCATCGCCGCGGAAATCTGCGTCTACACCAACGACCGCATCGTGGTGGAGACCATCGACCGGGCCTAGGGGAGACGCGGGTTGCAGGGACGTCCCTTGCAGGGAAAATGACCGTATTGGCCACCCCCGCCGGGGGGGATGACGAGAGACCAAGGAGTCGGCATGCACGCCAGCCTCACGCCGCGCGAAATCGTATCCGAACTCGACAAGTACATCATCGGCCAGCAGGACGCCAAGCGCATGGTGGCCATCGCCATGCGCAACCGTTGGCGCCGCCAGCAGATCGAACCGACGCTTCGCGACGAGATCGCGCCGAAAAACATCATCATGATCGGCCCCACGGGCGTGGGCAAGACCGAGATCGCCCGCCGGCTGGCGAAACTGGCCGGGTCGCCCTTTTTCAAGGTCGAGGCCACGAAATTCACCGAGGTCGGCTATGTCGGCCGGGACGTGGAATCCATGGTGCGCGACCTGATGGAGATCGGCGTCAACCTCGTGCGCAAGGAGGAGCAGGACAAGGTGGCGGCCAAGGCGGAAAAGAACGCCGAGGAGCGCCTGCTCGACCTGCTTTTGCCCGAATCCCAGCGTGGCGGGGCCATCCCCATCCCCATGCCGGCCGCGCCCGAGGCGCCGACGCCCCCGTCCGCCGAGGCCCCGACGAGCACCCGCGAGAAGCTGCGCAAGCTCTGGCGCGAGGGCAAGCTCGACGACCGGGTCGTGCCCGTGGAGGTATCCGTGCCCGCGCCCCAGGTCGAGATCATGTCCATGCCGGGCATGGAGGACATGGGCTCGCAGTTCAAGGACATGTTTTCCAAGATGTTCCCCCAGCGCAAAAAAACGCGCAACATGCGCGTGCGCGACGCCTACGACGTGCTGTTGCAGGAAGAGTCCGACCGCCTGGTGGACATGGACAAGGTGTCCGAGGCGGCCAAGGAGCGTGTCGAGCAGACGGGCATCATCTTCATCGACGAGATCGACAAGATCTGCGGCAAGCAGGGCGGCGGCTCCGGTCCGGACGTCTCCCGCGAGGGCGTGCAGCGCGACCTGCTGCCCGTGGTCGAAGGCTGCGTGGTCAACACCAAGTACGGCATGGTGAAAACCGACCACATCCTTTTCATCGCCGCCGGGGCCTTCCACTTCTCCAAGCCGTCGGACCTGGTGCCGGAGTTGCAGGGCCGGTTCCCCTTGCGGGTGGAACTGCGGCCGCTTACGGCCGAGGATTTCTACCGCATCCTGACCGAGCCGCAAAACGCGCTGACCGTGCAGTACAAGGCGCTTCTCGGCACCGAGGGCGTGACGCTCGACTTCACCGACGAGGCGTTGCGCGAGGTGGCCCGCTTCGCCCGCAAGGTCAACGAGGAAACCGAGAACATCGGCGCCCGGCGGCTGTATACCATCATGGAGAAGATCCTGTCCGACCTGTCGTTTACCGCCTCGGACCAGGGCGGGCAGACCGTGGTGGTGGACCCGGATTACGTCCGCGACAAGCTTTCCGACGTGGCCGAGGACCGCGACCTTTCCCGCTACATCCTGTAAACACCCGTTGGAGGACGGCCCATGGATCGCGAACACGCCAAGGCGAGGCTTTTGCTGGAAGCCCTGCCGTACATCCGCAAGTTTTTCGGCAAGACGGTCGTCATCAAGTACGGCGGGCATGCCATGGTGGACGAGGCCCTGCAAAAAAGCTTCGCCCTGAACGTCATCCTGCTCAAATACATCGGCATCAATCCCGTCATCGTCCACGGCGGCGGGCCTCAAATTGGCCAGATGCTCAAGCAGCTGGGCATCGCCAGCGAATTCCGCCAGGGGCTGCGCGTCACCGACGACGCCACCATGGACGTGGTCGAGATGGTGCTCGTGGGCAAGGTCAACAAGAACATCGTCAACCTCATCAACTTAAACGGCGGCACGGCCGTGGGGCTGTCCGGCAAGGACGGCCGGCTGATCACGGCCCGCAAGCTGGAGATGGTGCTGGAAAAGGGCGACGCGCCCCCGGAGATCATCGACCTCGGCAAGGTGGGCGAGGTCACGGGCATCAACACCGGGCTGATCACAACGCTTTTGGGCCAGGGCTTCATCCCGGTCATCGCGCCGGTGGGGGTGGACGAGAAGGGCGAGACCTACAACATCAACGCCGACACCGTGGCCGGGGCGGTGGCCGCGGCGCTGGGGGCCAAGCGCCTGGTGCTCCTCACCGACGTGGCCGGGGTGCTGGACAAGGACAAGAACCTCATCTCGTCGCTCGACATCGTCGAGGCCTCCCAGGCCATGGCTTCGGGTGTGCTGACCGGCGGCATGATCCCCAAGGTCACCTGCTGCATGGAAGCCGTGGACGCCGGGGTGGAAAAGGCCCACATCCTGGACGGGCGGGTGGAGAACTGCATTATTTTGGAATTTTTCACGAATTCCGGCATCGGCACGGAAATCGTCTGCAAGCGCTGCAATCTGTAGCGCCCGCGAGCATCGCCGGGGGAGGGCCGCTCCCCCGGCGTTTTCCGTTTACCACCGCCCCGGCATGATCGAGAGCCAGGACTCGGGGATGGCCTGGTGGAAATCCTTGCCCACCTGCCACAGGCGGGTCAGCCGGCCTTCGATGACGATGGCCCGAG
Organism: Solidesulfovibrio sp. DCME; assembly: GCF_049995385.1. Classification (NCBI taxonomy): domain Bacteria; kingdom Pseudomonadati; phylum Thermodesulfobacteriota; class Desulfovibrionia; order Desulfovibrionales; family Desulfovibrionaceae; genus Solidesulfovibrio; species Solidesulfovibrio sp. DCME. The sequence goes on along the minus strand of NZ_CP188261.1, from coordinate 4,712,124 downwards.
GGCGCGGCCGCAGGTGCCGGTAATGGCGCGGCAACTGGAAGCGGTTGTTCTTGGACAGCACCACATCCATCTCCGCGTCGCGGTCGCGCACGACCAGGGCCTCGGGGAAGAAGACCGTGTTGCGCAGCCGCTTGGAAAGCACCGAAAAAAGCGCCGCGTGGATGGCGGAAAACGGTTCCGCCGACAGCCGGGCCGTGGGCGCGGCCACGTTCTCGTTGCCGACGAACGCCACCGGGCCGTCGGGCAAGCCCCGGTAGGCGTCCGGTTCCCGGGCGTCGGCCACGAACACTTCGCCGATCCCCAGCGAGGTGAACAGCAGCTGCGTGCGGCCGGCGATGTCCGCGTCGATGTCCAGGCCGTAAAGCCGCGTCTCGGCCACGCCGTTGCGCTTGGCCTGGAACCAGGCCGCGGCCAGCAAAATGCCGCTGCCCGTGCCACAATCGATGCCCAGAAACGGGTCCTGGACCATGGCCGGCGGCAGGGGGCGGTTGGCCACGGAACGGAAAATGTGGGCCGTGCGCGGCAAATCCGTCAGCATGCGCAGCGAAAAGGCGCTGTACGGCCCGGCCAGGGGCAGGGCGCCGTCGGGGCCGTCACTCGACCACAAGTCGTAAAACCGGCCGAGTTGGGTGCTCATCTCCGTCAAGGGCACGGCATGGTTCTCGGAGCCGGGAAAAAGCGAAGCGTAGAAATACTTGACCAGGAAGCTGAGAATGTCCGCATCGGCCATGGGTGTGGCCGGATGGGACAGGCGCCCGAAATCGTCCCGCAGCGGCCCGGGACGGAACATTTCGCGGGCGATGACGGGTTCCCGGCCGGCCCTGGCGTCGAAACTCCGGGTTGGCGCGGGCGAGATGGCATCGGTGAGTCGCGGCATGGAGGCTCCTTCCTTGGAATGTCGAACCGCACCCGGCGGCAAGAATATCCGATTCGCCGTAAGTCATGCATCTTTGATGCCGTCCCCGGCCGATCCGTTCCCCCGAGGTTGAGGCCGGCCGGCAAAAGGCGTAAGGCCTCAGCCGTGCTTACCCATACTTTCGTGCATCTGCCCGGACTTGGCCCGTCCACGGAACGCCGCCTCTGGGCCGCCGGCATCCTCACCTGGGACGATTTCCTTTCCGCCGAAACGCCGCCGCTCGGTTCCGTCAAGGTCCCGATGTGGCGCGACGAGCTGTTGGCTTCCAGGGAGCGCCTGGCCGCCGGCGACGCCGATTATTTCGGCTCCCGCCTGCCCCCGGCCGAGAGTTGGCGGCTTTTTTTCGATTTCCGCGACCACCTCGCCTGCGTGGACATCGAAACCGACGGCACGCCGCGAAACGAGGTCACGGCCGTGTCCCTCTACGACGGCCGCGATACCGTGCGCACCTACGCCCATGGCAGAAACCTCCAGGACTTCGCCGTGGACATCCTGGAGAAAAAGGTGCTCGTCACCTTCAATGGCCGCTGTTTCGACGCGCCGGTCCTGCGCTCCCACCTGGGCGCCAGCCTGCCCAAGGCCCACATCGACCTGCGCAACGTGCTCACGGCCATCGGCATCAAGGGCGGGCTGAAAAAGTGCGAGGTCCACTACGGCGTGGACCGGGGCGACCTGACCGGCGCGGACGGCTACTTCGCCGTGGTCTTGTGGCGCGAATACGTGAAGACGGCCGACCCGGCGCTCATGGAAACGCTGCTCGCCTACAACGCCGCCGACGTGCTGGCCCTGCCGGTGCTTTTGGCCCATGCCATCAACGACCTGCTCGAACAAACACCCTTCGCCGAGCGCTACCGCCTGCCCATCCCCGCCCCGGGCGACAATCCCCACGCGCCCGACCCCGGCGTCCTGCGCCGCCTGGCCTGGGCCTTTTCGAGGAAGTAGCGGGGCGGCCGGCTTGCCCGGCCACCCCGCTGACGACCCCTTCGCCTCGTGCGGCGTCCCCCAACAATACGAGCGTATTGTTGGGGAAAACCGGAACTCCTGAAACACGTTGTCCACGGAATGCGTCCGGGCGTATTTCGCGGACGCGACGTTAGTCCGCCAGGGGCCGCGATCCGGGGCCCAGGGCTGTCCAGCCGACCAAAACCGCCGCAGCCAGGGCCAGCGCCGCCAAAATCGCGACGGTCGCCGGCAAGCCCAGGCTGTTGGCCACAAGGGGCCCGGCGCAATAGCCCAACCCCCAGACAAGGTAATACAGGCCGCAGGCCCGGCCCCGGGCCGTGGCCGGACACCGGTCGTTGACCAGGGCCAGGGAGGCCACGGTGAAGGCGCCAAGGCCCAGGCCCAGGGCCGGGAAGGCCGCCTGGCCCAATCCCCGAGCCGAGGCTGTCGCGCCCCAGAGCCCGGCGGCCATGACCGCCAGCCCGCCGACGAGGAAGGGCAGGCGCCCCAGGCGGTCGGACAACCGGCCGGCCAGGCCCTGGGACAGGGCGATGCCGGCGTAGACCTGGAAAAAGACCCAGGCCAGCGCCCGGCTGTCATAGCCTGCCTGGCCGGCCAGATGCACGGGCAGGGAGCTCGTCAGCAGGCCGTAGGCCGCCCCGGCCAGGGGCAGGGCCGGCAGCAAGGCCAGCAACACGCGGGGCAGCCTCGCCACGCCCGCGCGCGCGACACCAGCCGTCGCCCGGCCCGGCCTGCCGTACGGCACGACCAGGGCAAGCCCCATGGCCGCCAGGCACAGCCAGCCAAAGGCGGTGAAGGGATCGCCGGCCAGCCGGGCGGCGCCCCAGGCCCCCAGCAGCGGCCCGGCCATGAGGCCCAGGTGGAAGGCGGCATTGTACAGGCCCATGACCCGGCCGCGCCGTTCGGGATAGAGCCGGGCCAGCACGGCCGGGGCCAGGGCCCAGACCGGCGCCTCGCCCGCGCCCTGGAGCGCCCGGCCGGCGAAAAGCCACGGCGGCGTTTCGGCCAGGGCGTAGGTTACGGCCGAGCCGGCCATCAGCGCGAAGCCCGCCGCCAGCACGAACCGGGCGCCCACGCGGTCGGCAAGGCGGCCGGCCGGATACTGGCAGGCCATGGAGGCCAGGGCGAATGACGCGGACAGCCAGCCGGCCGCATGCAGGCCACCCTGGCAACGCAGGTATTTTTCCGGCAGGGCGGCCACGATCAGGCCCATGCCGGTCATGGCCAGAAACACGGCGAGGCACAGCCCCGCCAAGGCAAGAAAACGCTGCATCGAAATCCCCTCCCCAGGGGTAGCCGCGACGCCGTCGGAAGGTGACCGCCGGACAGGTCGCGTACGAGCGCAAACCCGGGCGCAAGCCCGGTCAAAGGCCGCAACACGACAAGGGAGGGGGTGACGCGGGCGCGCCGGAAAAGCCCGGGCGCAGGAAACGCGCCGGGCGGTTACGGCTTGGGGCCGAGGCGAATCCCTCCCCTAGGCGCGGGGAGGGGAAAGGCGGGAAGCGGCGGTGCGCATGGCGCGCGTTCCTTTCAGCGGTCCTTGCCGAAGCGTTCGAACTCGGCGAAGGCGTTGCGCTTGGCTTTGTTCTTGGCCTTGATGTCGTCGAGGATGGAGTTGCTCAGGTCCGAGGCATCCACGGATTTGACCCGGGTACGGTTCATCTGGCCGGGCTCCAGGAACTGGCCGCCGAGGTCCGTCAGTTCGTCGAGGGTGAGCATGGCGCCCGGGCCCGAAGGGGCCGGCGACGCGGCCTCGGAAGCGGGACGGGCCGCCATGGGGGCGTGCGGCGGTGCTGCCGGGGCGGGCTGGTCCGTGGCCCGGGGCGACGGCGCCGCGGCCAGGGGCGGTTGCGGGGCCGCCGGTTGCGGCATGGCCGGTTGCACGGCGGGCGCGGGGGGCGTGGCGGCTTCGGGTTGGCCGGCGGAAACGGCCCCGGGGGCCAGGGCTTGGCGCAAAAGGCGCAGTTCGGCGAGAATCGCCTGCTGCACCGCCAGGAGTTGTTGCAGGGTACCTTCGTCCATGGCTCGGCCCTACCACGCCCGGGGGGCCGGGTAAAGGCTCAGGGCTTTTCCAGGCTGGCCACGGTCGGGCTCATGGCGGCCAGGGCGGCGTGGGCCAGGAGTGTGGCGCCGTAGGGCGTCAGGTGCACGCCGTCGGCGGTACGCACCGGGCGGGGGCCGCCCGGGGCCGGCAGGGCCTTGGCGTAGTGGCCGCCGGCGTCGGCCAGGGTGCGGCGCACGTCCACGAAGCGGCAGCCGGGCAGGGCGGCGATTTCCCTGGCGATGACGGCGTTTATGGCGGCCACGTCGGCGCTGAGCCGGGGGTTGGCCATGACCGGGGCGCCGATCCAGTAGATGCGGGCCCGGGGGTTGCCCAGGCGGGCCAGGTCCACGAGCCGGCGCACGCGGCGGCCGTATTCGGCCTCCCAGCCGGGCCGGCCGAAGGCGACCTTGACGCCGTCGGGCCGGGTCAGTGTCTGGTTGTCGTTGGTGGCGATCATGATGACCACGCTGTCCGGCCGGCTGGCCGTGGCGGCGGCGGCCATCTCGCGCTCCCAGTTGAAGAAGTCGGGCCGGGCCAGGCCGCTGGAGACCTTGCCCTTGGCGGCGAAGTGCACGCCCGGGCGCCCGGCCAGCATGGGCCGCAGGGCGTCGGCCAGAAACAGCGACAGGGAATCGCCGGCCACGAGGATGCTGCCACCGGGCGTCGCGGCCCGGGCCGCGGGGGCGGAAACGGGCGTTGCCGGCGCGAAGGGCGCGGGCGGCGTCGTGTTCTTGACGGTGACTTCTGGCCTCGGCTTGGCCGGCGTCGTGGCCGTGGTTACGGCCACGGTTGCGGGAGCCGCCCTGAGCGAGGCCTTGGCCACGGGAAGTACCTGGGCCGAGGGCGCGGTCACGGCCGTCGCCTGGGCCGTCGCCTCGGTGACGAGAGCCGCCGTGGGCGGGGCCTCGGCCACGGGAAACGGCTTGGCCGGCGGGCCGGCCGGGCTGGCGCTGCCGGCGGCCAGGGCGCGGGCGGCGGGCTCGGGCATGGGACGTAGCGCCTGCGGCTGGGCCGGGGCCAGGGCGACCAGGCGCAGGGGCTGTGCCGGGCCGCCCAGGTGGCGGTCCTCCCGCACGGCCACGGGGGCGCTCCCCGGATGGACGGCCGCCTTGTCCACGGCCAGGCGCACGGCGAAGGGCGAAACGGCCAGGCGCACGGCATGGCCAGCGGGTGTGCCGGCCGGGGTTTCCTGGCTGCCCCGGCCGGCCACCAGGGCGCGCAGGGCCTCGTTTGCGGCGAGGTCGGGTTCCGGGGCCGGGCCGCCGAAGGCCGGCCCCGTGGCCGCGCACAGGCTGGCGGCCACGGCCAGGGCCGTCAGGAGACGGCGGGCCGGTCGAACCGGGGGCAAGAGGGGGGCGTTTGGCATGGCGATTACGGGTTTGCCGCCGGCCGGACCGCTCGGCCAGGGCTCGGCGTTGGCATTGCAAGGCGCGGGCCGATGCGGCGTTGGCCCCATTTCCGGCCCCTTGGGCCGTTGCGCCCGGCCGGGGCGTCGGTCCCCTGACGCCTGCCTGGGGGCTGCCCGGGGGCCGGCCCCAAGCCGGTTGCCTTTTGGCGGCGGCGACGCTAGCCTGCCCGGCAATCCCAAACGGCCCAGCGAGCAGCGCGCATGAATATCACCAGTTTCGAATTCGCCTTGTTTTTCGCGGTCATCTTGCCGCTCAATTGGCTGTTGCGCCGATTTTCCGGCCCGTACCGACTCTTTTTGCTCATCGCCTCCTATGTCTTCTACGCCTCGTTTAACGCCAAGTTCCTGTTGATCCTGCTGGTCTTCAGCTTCCTGACCTGGTTTTTCGCCGTGGTCTTCGCCGAAACCAAGGACGTCCGTTTCCGCCGCTTCTGCCTCATCCTCTATGTGGCCTTTGCCCTGGGGATGCTGATTTTCTTCAAATATTACGAGATGCTCTACCTCTCGGCCGACTGGCTGTTCCGCACGCTCGCCGTGGCCAGCCCCGTGCCGCTGCTCGACGTCATCATGCCCATCGGCATCTCCTTTTTCACCTTCCAGGGCATGAGCTACGCCATCGACGTCTACCGCGACCCGGCCAAGGTCGAGCGCAGCCTGGTCGAGGTCTTCTGCTTCATCTCCTTTTTCCCGACCATACTCTCCGGGCCGATCCTGCGGGCCGGCAATTTCCTGCCCCAGCTTAAAAAGGAGCGGGTCGAACCCGTGGACTTCACCCGGGCCTTTTATCTGCTCACCCGGGGGCTGCTCAAAAAGATCATCATTTCGAGCTATTTGTCCGAACATATCGTGCGCACCACCTTTGGCGCGCCCGAGGGGTTTTCCTCGGCCGCGGTGCTGGTCGGCGTGCTGTCCTACGCCGCCCAGATCTACTGCGACTTCTCGGGCTATTCCGACCTGGCCCAGGGCGTGGCCCTGCTTATGGGCTTCGACATCCCCGACAACTTCCACGCCCCCTACAGCGCCCTGTCCCTGCGGGATTTCTGGCGGCGCTGGCACATCACCTTTTCCCTTTGGCTGCGAGACTACCTCTACATTTCCCTCGGCGGCAACAGGAAAGGACGGTTTCGCAAATACGCCAACCTGATCGCGACCATGGCCCTGGGCGGGCTGTGGCACGGGGCGGCCTATAATTTCCTCATCTGGGGCTTCATCCACGGCTTTGGCCTGGTGGGTAACCACCTGGTGGTGGAGTATCGGGCCTCCCGGGCGGCGACCCGCGAGGCCAAGGGCCTGCCGCCGGCCGTGCCGGGCTTCGGGGCGGCCCTGTGGACCGGGGTGTGCTGGTGCGTCACCTTCGCCTATGTCTGCCTGGCCTGGGTCTTTTTTGGGGCCGAGGACGCCGGCAAGGCCTGCGACATCCTGGCCCGGGTGGCGGCCCTGGACCCGTCCGGGGCGGGCTTCCGGCCGACCTGCCTGGTGCTGGTGGGGGTGGTGCTCCTGGTCCAGGTGCTGGACCTGTCGGGGAAGGATTTTTTCCGCAAGGGCTTCGAATGGCTTCCTTTTCCGCTCCAGGGCGCGGTCCTTGGCCTGGCGGCGGCGCTTATCCTCAAACTCGGGCCGGACGGCGTGCTGCCGTTCATTTATTTCCAGTTCTAGTTTTTTTCCTGTCTTTTCCGCCTATTCCGCTTTTTTGGTATTCTTCTTGAAAGCGGGTTCCCGTTCTGGTATGGTGCATGACCAGGATGGGAAAGCAGCCATGGCGGCTGCGCCATTCCGCAAGCGTCACGAATCGTTGGGGAAACGAATCGTCGCAGGAGGCTCGGACGCGGGCGGGGCGCGGTGTCAGGGACGCCGGCTGTTTGAGATTGTTATCCCATCCCGGGTCGCGTTTCTTACATTATCATGCCGCCGCCGGGGCGTGCCGCGCGCGATGGGGGTCGCGCCAGGGCGTCCGGGCAGGCGTCGAGGTGTTGTATGCGAAACCCGAGTCAGGTCCTCCTCCTGGCCGTTTTGATGGCGTCCCTGATCCTGCCGCCGGGCCTGGTTCCGGCTGGCGCGGCCGTGTCCGCGTCGGCGGGGGCCGCGCGCGCCCGGTCCGTGCTGCTCGTGGGCGACTCCCTGTCCATTGGCCTTGGCCAACAGCTCGAGGCGGTTTTCGCCTCGCGCGGCGACGTCCGTTTCGCCCATCTCGGCAAGGTTTCGAGCGGGCTGGCCAACCCGGGCTTTTTCGACTGGAACGCCCAGCTCACCGCCCAGGTCAAGGCCCATCATCCCGACGTGGTGCTCATCATGCTCGGGGCCAATGACGACAAGCCCCTGCCCGGCGCCGACGGCCGGTCCGCCGCCTTTGGCTCCAAGGCCTGGGACGCGGCCTACGCCGAGCGCCTGGCCAGGCTCCACGCCATCGCCCGGGCGGAAAATCCCCGGGCCACGGTCTATTTCATCGGCGTACCCGTCATGGGCGACCCGTCCTTCAATGCCCTGATGGTCCACGTCAACGGCGTCATCGCCGCCACCGCCGCCTCCCTGCCCGACTGCGCCTTCATCGACGTCAAGGACACCCTGGCCGACGCCAAGGGGCGGTTCGCCCCCCTGGCCCGGGTGCCGGACGGCGGCGTGGTCAAGCTGCGGGCCGCCGACGGCGTGCACATTTCCGGCACCGGTTCCCGGCTGCTGGCCGCCCGTTGCCTGGATGTCGTCTCCGACGCCGCCGGCCTGCCCAAAAAGGACCTGCTGGCCGCCGTGGCCGACCGCGACGCCCAGCCCATGACCGGCGAGGCCGCCGTGCCCGTGCGCCTGGCCGAAACCCGCCGGCCCGCCGCCGAGGTCAGGCCTGTGGCTGCGGCCAAGGCCGTTGCCGCCCTGGAGGCCAAGCCGGTCGCTACGGCCAAGGCCGTTGCCGCCGTGGAGGCCAGCCCCGCCGTCGCGACGAAGGCCGTTGCGGTCGAGGCGACGGCCCCCGTTGTGGCAACGAAGGCCGCGCTCGCCGAAGCCAAGCCTGTCGTCGCAAAGCCGGTTGTTCTGGCCGAAACCAGGGCCACGCCCACAAGCGCCGTGACCGCGAGAGAGAACCGGCCGACCCCGGCCCAGCCGGCCAAACCGGCCCCCTTGGTCCTGGCCGAGGCCCCGGCCCAACCCGCGCCTCGCGTGACCGCCGTCGCGGCCGTACCCGTGCTGGCCAGGCCGGCCCCCGCGCCCGCCACCGCCGCCGGTGCCTACACCGTGGCCGACGGCGACACCTTGTGGTCCGTGGCCAAGCGCCTGGGCGTTTCGGCCGATGCCCTGGCCGGGGTCAATCCCGGCCTGGATCCCCGCCGCATGTCCATCGGCCAGTCCCTGGCCCTGCCGGCCGGGGCGAACCTGGCCGCCGTGGCCAAGGCCGAAGCGGCTCCGGCCCGCGGCGCCGCCGCCCGGCCCGCAGCCTCTGTCACCCACGTGGTGGCCGACGGCGACAATTTCTGGAACGTGGCCAAGCGTCACGACGTGACCGTGGCCGCCCTGACCCAGGCCAACCCGGGCGTGGACCCGACGCGCCTGCGCATCGGCCAGGAACTGGCCCTGCCCGGGTCGGCCACGGCCGAGGCCCCGGCGGCCCCGGGCCCCGACGGCCGTTACGTGGTGGCCGACGGCGACAACCTCTGGTCCATCGCCCACCGCCTGGGCATCGACGTGGACCGCCTCAGCCGCGCCAATACCAGCGTCAATCCCTTGCGGCTCCAGCCCGGCCAAGTCCTGACCCTGCCCGGCGCGGCCCGGGCCGAATTCGGCCGGGCCAAGGCCCGCGCCTCCGACGACAAGCCCGCCGCCCAGGGCCTGGGCGAGGCGGCGCTGTATCCCGTGGCCCCGGGCGACACCCTGTGGGGGTTGGCCCGCCGCTTCGGCGTGGACCTGGAGGCGCTGCTCGCCGTCAACAGCGAAATCGACCCCATCCGGCTGCGGGTGGGCCAGCTCGTGACCATCCCGGGCGGCGAGTCCATGGCCTCGGCCGAGGCGCTGGTCTTCCCGGTCAGCCCCGGCGACACGCTGTGGTCCATTGCCCGGCGCTTCGACGTCAGCGTCGAGGCGCTGGTGGCGGCCAACCCCGGCGTGGACCCCTTGCGGCTGCGCGAGGGCCAGTCCCTGCGCGTGCCGTCGTCCCTGGCCGCCGTGGCCGCTTCCGGGGCGCCCAGGAAGGACAAGGACACGGCCGCGACGCCGACCCTGGCCCCGGCCGCCGCCCGGCCGGCCGAAGCCCCGGCCGCCGCCCGGCCGGCCGAAGCCCCGGCCGCCGCGCCCACCGCCCTGGACGGCCCGGCCCGGGTGCACACCGTTTCCGAGGGCGATACCCTGTGGGATCTGGCCCGCAGCTACGGCGTGCGCGTGTCCGCCATCCTGTCGGAGAACCCCGGCCTCGACCCCGTGCGCCTGCACGTGGGCCAGGCCGTGCGCCTGCCCGGCGGCACCGTGGCCATGGCCGCGCGCTAGGTTGCCGGCTCCGGACGGGGCTGGAAGGTACAGGGAAGACCGGGAGGCGGGCTTGGCGGAAAAGGCGTCGCGATCCGGCGCGGCCTGGGGCGGCGGGCATTTGACCGTGGCCACGGACCCGGTTAAGGATCGGGCGTTGCCTTGCCGCCAACCGCCGGAGAAACGGCTCTGCATGCTGCGTGGCGGGATGTCATGGGGAGTACGGCAGGGTTTTCGCTCCTCATGAACACCCTGGACAATATCCGGGAAGTCGCGCCCACCTCGGCCGTCGATCGCGGCGAGCCCGTTCGCCTCGTGGCCGCGGATGCCGGCGCGGCCGCCCGGGATGCCGGGACGGCCTACGCCTCGGGCGTGGGCTCGTTGCCCGACGCCAGCGCCTGAACCGGGCGCGTCGCAACCCGTCGCCGGGCCGCAACGCGGGCAGCCGCCCGTCCCGGGCGCGCCCAAAGACCTGGGGGATCGTCATGAGCGCCATCACCTTCTCCAATGCCCTGGGGGCCGAAACGGCCTACGGCATCGTGTCCAAGACCCTCGACACCATGAACAACACCTCCGCCGCCACCGGGGAATACACGCCCACGGACAAGCAGTCCTTCGGCGCGGCCGTGGTCTCCAACACGCTGGACTACTTGAACAGCGGTTCGGGCTCCTCGGCGTCCAAGGACATGAGCCAGACCTATCAGTTTTCCAAGGACGTGCTCGGCGCCTACACCTCGGGCATCGGCTCCCTGGCCGACGCCAACGCCTAGGGGGCGGTTGCCGGAGCCGTTTGGGGGGCGCCGTACGCCATCGGGCGCCGACACCGAGCCGGGGGATGGCGGGGCGGTCGTGGGGCCGTTCGGGAAGGCCGGACAGGCCGGCCGGCGCGGCCCGTTGCGGCCCGTTGCGGCCGAACACCCGGCGCGGCCCGCTGCGGTCGAACACCCGACGCGGCCCGTTGCGGTCGAACACCCGGCGCGGCCCGCTGCGGCCGAACCTCCGGCGCGGCGGCGATGCGCCGGGCGAGCGGCGCGCCGGGCGAGCGGCCGAAGGCGCGACGGGCGGGGTTTCGTTTTTTTTCGCGGGCACCCGGCGTCGGGGCCTGCGGCTGTCGTGACGACGGGTTTCCGTCACCAGGCCCCGCGCGGCGGCCTTTGGGTTGGGCGCGCGGGTTTTTTCATGCCCGGGAGGGCGCGTGCGTACATTGCTTCGAGTCGATATCACCGTTCCCCTGACCGGGGACGGCCCGGAAGAAACCGAATTGTCCGAGCGCCTCGAGGCCTGGCTGGCCGGGCGCGCCGCCCAGGGCTGGGAGGAAACCCCGGCCGCCGACGGCTCCTCGGTGCGCTTTCGGGTGCACCTGGAAGACGGCCCGCCGGCCCGGGATTTCGATGCCGAAGCCCGGCGCGACTGGCCGCAGTTGGCCATCGAGGCCTCGGTCATCGAGGAAGAGGACTGGGGCGCGGCCTGGATGGCCTTTTTCACCCCCATCGAGGTCGGCGGCGTCTACGAGATTTTGCCCCCCTGGCTCGAAGGCAAGGACACGGGGGCCTTGCGGCCCATCCTCATCGAGCCCAAGATGGCCTTCGGCACCGGCCACCACCCGACCACGGCCCTGTGCCTGGAGGCCTTCGCCGAAGCCTTCCGCGCCGGGCGTGTCCGTGCGGGCCAGCGCTTCCTCGACCTCGGCACCGGCTCGGGCATCCTCGGCATCGGCCTGTGCCGGCTGGGCCTGACGGGCTGCGGCCTGGACATCGATCCCCAGGCCGTGTGGTGCGCCGCCGAGAACCTGCGCCGCAACCACGTGGAAGGGGACATGGCCCTGGCCGTGGGCGGCGTCGGGAGCCTTGCCCCCCAGGCCCGTTTCGAGGTGGTGGTGGCCAACATCCTGGCCGCGCCGCTCATTGCCATGGCCCCGCGCCTGGTGCGCCACGTGGCCCCGGGGGGCCTGCTCGTGCTCTCGGGCGTGCTGACCGGCCAGGCCGCCGGCGTGGCCGCGGCCTACCAGGCCATCGGCCTGCCCGAGCCCGTCATCCGGCAGTCCGGGGAATGGGCCAGCCTCGCGTGGGGATGAGTTTACATTCCCTGGAAACGGGATTAAGGCTTCGCCTTGCCCGTCTTGAACCTAAAAATCCAAACCGCGCTTAAGGCCTAAGCCATGCACCTGAAAAAACGTGTTCTCGTCACCGGCGGCGCCGGCTTCCTTGGTTCGCACCTGTGCGAGCGCCTCATCGAACGGGGCTGCGACGTCATCTGCCTGGACAACTATTTCACCGGGGCCAAGCAAAACGTCAAGCACCTGCTCGACAACCCGCATTTCGAGCTCCTGCGCCATGACGTCACCTTCCCCCTCTATGTGGAAGTCGACGAGATCTACAACCTGGCCTGCCCGGCCTCGCCCATCCACTACCAGCACGACCCGGTGCAGACCACCAAGACGAGCGTCCACGGGGCCATCAACATGCTCGGCCTGGCCAAGCGGCTGCGGGCCAAGATCATGCAGGCCTCGACCTCCGAGGTCTACGGCGACCCGTCCGTGCATCCCCAGCCCGAATCCTACTGGGGCAACGTCAACCCCATCGGCTTCCGCTCCTGCTACGACGAAGGCAAGCGTTGCGCCGAAACCCTTTTCTTCGACTACCGCCGCCAGCACAACCTGCGCATCAAGGTGGCCCGCATCTTCAATACCTACGGCCCCCGCATGCACCCCAACGACGGCCGCGTGGTCTCCAATTTCATCATCCAGGCCCTGCGCGGCGAACCCCTGACCGTCTACGGCCAGGGCCAGCAGACCAGGTCCTTTTGCTACGTCGACGACCTCATCGAGGCCTTTTTGCGCCTCATGGACACGCCCGACGACTTCACCGGCCCGGTCAACACCGGCAACCCGGGCGAATTCACCATCCTGGAACTGGCCAAGCTCGTCATCGAATACACCGGCTCCAAGTCGGTCATCGATTACCGGCCCCTGCCCCAGGACGACCCCAAGCAGCGCCGCCCGGACATCACCCTGGCCAAGGCCAAGCTCGGCTGGGAGCCCAAGGTGCCGCTGTCCGAGGGGCTCAAAAAAACCATCGCATACTTCGACCGGTTCCTGCGCGAGCAGCCCTAAGCCGGAAACGTTGACCGCATGACGTACGACGACGCTGTCCGCCCCGACGCCTGCCGCCGGGGCGGCAAGATCACCCTTGTGGTGCCCGTCTACAACGAGGGCCAGGGCCTTCGCGCCCTGCGCGACGCCCTGGTGCCCGTCATGGACGGCCTGCCCTACGACTGGGACTGCATCCTGGTCGACGACGGCAGCCGCGACGATTCCTGGGCCGTCATCGACAGCCTCGCCGCCGCCGACCCCCGCTTCAAGGGGCTCCTTTTTTCCCGCAATTTCGGCAAGGAGATGGCCCTGACCGCCGGTGTCGAGGCCGCCGTCGGCTCCGGGGCCGTCATCTGCCTCGACGCCGACCTCCAGCACCCGCCCGAGATCATCCCCCAGCTCGTGGCCAAGTGGGAAGAGGGCTACGACGTCGTGGCCACCATCCGCGAGAAGGTCGCCGACTACTCCCTGGTCAAAAAGCTCGGCTCCAAGGGCTTCTACTGGTTCATGAAGCGCTTTACCGACCTGGATTTGCCGCCCAATTCCACGGACTTCCGGTTGCTTGACCGCAAGGTCGTGGAGACGCTCGCGCAATTCACCGAGGGCTCGCGCATGTTCCGGGGGCTCATCGACTGGATGGGCTACAAAAAGACGTACATCTCTTTTTGCGCCCCGGCCAGAAGCCAGGGCGAGCCGGCCTATTCCGTCAAGAAGCTGTTCAACCTGGCGATCAACAGCTTCACTTCCTTTTCGCTGGTGCCCCTGCGCCTGGCCGGCTACCTAGGCCTGGGCATCATGGCCGTGACCATACCGCTTCTGTGCCTCATGGTCCTGGCCAATTGGACCGTGGGGGCCAACATCACGCCCATCGCCTTTTTCACGGTCTTCAACACGCTTTTAATCGGCGTGGTCTTGTGCGCCCTGGGCATGATGTCGCTGTATATCGGTCACATCCACACCGAGGTGGTCAACCGGCCGCTGTATATCGTGCGCTGCCGCGCCGGAAACTGGGACGGCCAAGGCTGATGCTCCCCGACGCCCCGGTTTTTTCCGTCATCATTCCCTTCAAGGCGCCCGGACCCTACCTCGTCGAGAGCCTGCCGCATCTGCTGGCCCTGCGCGAGCCGCGCTTCGAGGTCGTCCTGCTGCCCGACGAGCCCTTCGACCTGGCCGCCTATACCAACGACCCCCGGGTGCGGGCCGTTCCCACCGGCGCGGTCTCGCCGGCGGTCAAGCGCGACCGGGGCGCCGAACGGTCGCTGGGCGAATTCCTGGCCTTCATCGACGACGACGCCTATCCCGACCCGGCCTGGCTCACCGTGGCCCTGGTCGCCTTCGAGGATAACCCCAGGCTCAGTGCCGTGGGCGGCCCGGCCGTGACCCCGCCCGACGACCCCTTCTGGGCCCGGGCCTCGGGCGCGGTGTTTGTAAGCCGCCTGACCGGCTTCCCCGAGCGCTACCGGCCCACCCCACCCAGCCGCGATGTGGACGACTGGCCGACCGTCAACCTCATCGTGCGCCGCGCCGCCTTTTTCGCCGTGGGCGGCTTCGACACCGCCTGCTGGCCCGGCGAGGACACCAAGTTCTGCCTGGACCTGGTCCACAAGAAGGGCGGCACCATCCGCTACCTGCCGGAACTGTTCGTCTGGCACCACCGCCGGCCGGGTCTGCGCAAGCACCTGCGCCAGGTCGGCAACTACGGCCTGCACCGGGGCCATTTCGTGCGCGTCCACCCCGAGACCTCGCGCCGGCTGCGCTATTTCCTGCCGGCCCTGTGGGTGCTTTTTCTGGCCGCCGCCGTGCTCCACGGCCTGGCCGCCCTGGCCGGCGTGCCGGTCCTGCCGTTGGGCGGGCCGCTCATTTGCCTGGGGCTGGCCGCCTACGCCGTCTTTTTGCTCGGCATCTGGGCCGATCTCCTGCGCTTCGAGCCCGCCAGCGTGGCCCTGGCCGCCATGCCCTTCGTGGCCCTGACCCACGTCTGGTACGGGGTCCGCTTTCTCTACGGGCTTACCAAAACGAAACTGATCAGCAGCCTCGGCAGGTAACATGAAGATTTCCGTGGCCTATCCGCCGCTGTCCTCGGAAAAGGGGACGCCGCTCCTGTCGCAAAACCGGCAGTTCCAGTGGTTCACCAACCCGACCTACATCTATCCCATGGTGCCGTCCTACGCCGCGAGCCTGCTCGCTTCGCGCGGCCACGACGTCTCCTTCGACGACGGCATCGCCGACGAGATGACCTACGAGGCCTTCATGGCCGACCTGGTCCGGCGCGCGCCGCAGCTCGTGGCCATGGAGACGAAAACGCCGGTCGTCACGCGCCATTGGGCGATCGTGGCCGACCTCAAGGCGCGGCTGCCCCACGCGGCCGTGGTGCTCATGGGCGACCACGTCACGGCCCTGCCGCGCGAATCCATGGAACACTGCCCCGTGGACTACGTCATCGCCGGCGGCGACTTCGATTTCATCCTGGCCGACCTGGCCGACCATCTTTCCGGCAAGCCGGTGGCCATGCCCCAGGGCGTGTGGCACCGCCGGGACGGCGCCATCGTCGACGGCGGCATGGGGAGCCTCAGCCACAACCTCGACGAGCTGCCCTACATCGACCGCGACCTGACCAAGTGGCAGCGCTACGCCTATAAAAACGGCAACTTCAAGTACACGCCCGGCACCTACGTCATGGCCGGCCGCGACTGCTGGTGGGGCCGCTGCACGTTTTGCTCCTGGACCACGCTTTTTCCGGGCGCGACCTATCGCACGGTCTCGCCCGAGCGCCACGTGGCCGAGATCGAAAGGCTGGTCAACGAACGGGGCGTGCGCGAGATCTTCGACGACTCGGGCTGTTTTCCGCGCGGCGCCTGGCTCGAGGAATTCTGCCGGCGCCTCGTCGACAAGGGCCTGCACAAAAAGGTCGTCCTCGGCTGCAACATGCGCGTGGGCGAGCTGACCCAGGACCAGTGGCATCTGCTGAAAAAGGCCAATTTCCGTTTCATCCTCATCGGCCTGGAGTCCATGTCCCAGGCCACGCTCAACAGGCTCAAAAAGGGCATCCAGGTCTCCCAGATCGAGCAGACCGTGGCCATGGCCAAGAAGGCCGGCCTCGAGCCCCACATCACCACCATGGTCGGCTATCCCTGGGAAACCCGCGAG
Source organism: Solidesulfovibrio sp. DCME (assembly GCF_049995385.1). Lineage (NCBI taxonomy): Bacteria > Pseudomonadati > Thermodesulfobacteriota > Desulfovibrionia > Desulfovibrionales > Desulfovibrionaceae > Solidesulfovibrio > Solidesulfovibrio sp. DCME. The sequence continues at coordinate 4,696,112 of NZ_CP188261.1, read as the reverse complement.
GACGCCCGGCGCACCATCGACTTTGCCAAGTCGCTTTTTTCCCGGGGCCTGCTCAACACCCTGCAGGCGACCATCGTCGTGCCCTATCCCGGCACACCGCTGTTCGAGGAAGCCAAGGCTAACGGCTGGCTGACCACCGAGAACTGGGACGACTACGACATGCGCGCCTCGGTCTGGAAAAGCCCGATCTCCAATGCCGATGTGTTGCAATTCAAGGATGAGTTGTATAAAGCCGCCTTGACGCCAGCGTTCATTGCCCGGAAAATCATGAGCATCCGCGACGTGGATGACGTGAAGTTCCTGTTTCGGGCCGCCGGGAAGCTGCTCGGGCACCTGCTCAACAAGAGCCGCAACAAGGATTGCGGCTGCAAATAGGAACCCCCCAGGCCAAACGACACCATGACGCGAATCGATCCCCCGCGCCGCGCCGCGACGGCCGGCCGTACCGCTTGGCAGGGAAGGGAGCGCTAGGCTTGGACCGTGTCTCGGTGGTGGTCACCACCAAAAACGAAGCCCGCAACATCGGCGCCTGCCTGGCCTCCGTCGCCGCCCAGGACTATCCCCGGGAGGCGATGGAGATCATTGTCGTGGACAACGGTAGCACCGACGCCACCAAGGCCATCGCCCGGCAGTATACCGGCCTGGTCTTCGACAAGGGCCCGGAACGCTCGGCCCAACGCAATTACGGCATGCTGGAGGTGGCCACGGGCGCCTATGTCATGTTCCTCGACGCGGACATGATCCTGTCGCGCAGCGTGGTGCGCCGTTGCGTCGAAGCCCTGGCCGTCGGCGGCCACGTGGCCTTGCATATCCCGGAAATCGTGCTCGGCGCGGACTTTTTTCCGTCCGTGCGCCGTTTCGAGCGCAGCTTCTACGACGGCACCGTCATCGACGGCGCCCGCATCATCGAAAAGGACGCTTTCGCCGCCGTCGGCGGCTTCGACACTTCCCTGACCGGCCCCGAGGACTGGGACCTGGACAAGAAACTCAAGGGACTGGGTACCATCGGCCTCCTGTCGCGCTACGATTTCGACGCGGTGGACGCCTACGTGGCCCAATTGCCGCCGGACGGCATCCCCGAGGCGCTAATTGCCTTCGAGGAACGCTCGGGCCTGGACACCCCCCTTTTGTTCCACAACGAAGCCGCCTTCGACCTCGTGCGCTACCTGAAAAAAAAGACCTACTACACGGGCAGCGCCGAGGCCTACATCGCCAAATGGACCGGACAAGACCCGGACGACCCGGATATCCGCCGCCAGTACGGCGCGGCCTACCGGTTTTTTGGCGTCTTCGTCGAACAAGGCCGCTACCGCCGGCTCCTGTCCCATCCGGGCAAGGCCTGCGGCATGTATTTCCTGCGCTTTCTCGTGGGCGTCCTGTACCTGGCCAGAAGATCACGCCAGGCCAAGGCATAGCCGCCCCGGAAGGCGCGCCCAATCCGCCAAAAGGAGACAACCCCGTGGCAGTCGCCATCGTCACCGGCTCGGCCGGCCTCATCGGTTCCGAAACCGTGCATTTTTTCAGCGAAAAAGGCTTCGACGTCGTCGGTATCGACAACAACTTCCGCAAGACCTTCTTCGGCGAGGACGCCGACACCTCCTGGAACCGCAAGCGCCTGGAGGAAACCCACAAGCACTACACCCACTACGACGCCGACATCCGCGACAACGACGCCATCGCCAAGATCTACGGCCGCTACGGCAAGGACGTGAGAGCCGTCATCCACTGCGCCGCCCAGCCCTCCCACGACTGGGCCGCCTCCGACCCCTACATGGACTTCACCGTCAACGCCAACGGCACCATGGTGATGCTGGAAAACTTCCGCCAGCATTGCCCCGAGGCCGTCTTCATTTTCACCTCCACCAACAAGGTCTACGGCGACACGCCCAACTCCCTGCCCCTGATCGAACAGGAAACGCGCTGGGAAATCGACCCCTCCCATGCCTACGTGGACGGCATCGACGAGACCATGTCCATCGATCAGACCAAGCACAGCCTGTTCGGCGCCTCCAAGGTGGCGGCCGACGTGCTGACCCAGGAATACGGCCGCTACTTCGGCCTCTACACCGGGATTTTCCGCGGCGGCTGCCTGACCGGCCCGGCCCACTCCGGCACCCGCCTGCACGGGTTTCTCTCCTACCTCATGCGCTGCTGCATCACCGGCCGCAAGTATTTCATCTACGGCTACAAGGGCAAGCAGGTCCGCGACAACATCCACTCCCACGACCTGGTGAGCAGCCTGTGGCACTTCTTCGAGAAGCCGCGCGTGGCCGAGGTCTACAACATGGGCGGCGGCCGCTACTCCAACTGCTCCATGCTCGAAGCCATCGCCCTGTGCGAGCAGATTTCCGGCAAGAAGCTCAATTACGAATACGACGAGACCAACCGCATCGGCGACCATATCTGGTGGATCAGCGGGCTCAAGAAGTTCGAGGAGCACTACCCGACCTGGAAGATGCAATACGACGTGCCGACCATCCTCAAGGAAATCCACGAGACCCAAAAGGACGTCGTCGAGACGGCCTAGCCGGGTCTTGAGGGAAGATGCCTCCGGCGGCCGGGGGGGATGATCCCCCCGGTCCCCCCCGATGGTGGGGTAGGCGCGGGGTCGGCCCGCCCGCCGCTTCGCGGCGGACAAGCCGACCCCACGCCTACCCCACAATGCGTTGGAGACCGGTTCTCGAAGGGAATAGACGGCAACCGGCCGAACCTTCGCACGCATTTTCCCCTTCACCCTTTAAGAGTTTTTTGGGAGGGTGGGGGTCCGGGGGAGGGAACCTTTTTTTGCAAAAAAAGGTTCCCTCCCCCGGTTCCTCACTTCCACACTCCCAAAGGAGTCCTTCTCATGCGCACCATGCTTGTGACCGGCGGGGCCGGGTTCGTGGGCAGCAACCTGGCCGTGGCGTTTAAGCGCAAGTATCCTGATTTGAAAGTGATCGTGCTCGATAATTTGAAGCGCCGGGGCTCGGAGTTCAACCTGCCGCGCCTGGCAGCCGAGGGCATCCGCGTCGTGCACGGGGACATCCGCAATCCCGAGGACCTGGAGTTCGAGGACAAGATCGACGTGCTGCTCGAATGCTCGGCCGAGCCCTCGGTGCTGGCCGGCTTCGGCGGTTCGCCCAAATACCTGGTCAACACCAACCTGACCGGCACCATCAACTGCCTGGAAGTGGCCCGTAAAAACCAGGCGGACGTGGTGTTTCTGTCCACCAGCCGCGTCTATCCCTATGATCCTATCAACGCCGTGCCCCGTCGCGAGGACGCGACGCGGTTCGTCTGGGAGGACGTGGCCGGGCCGCGCGGCTGGTCGCCCCAGGGCCTTGACGTCGATTTTGACTTGAACGGCCCCAAGTCCATGTACGGCGCGACAAAGCTGTGCTCGGAATTCGTGCTGCGCGAATACGAGGCCATGTACGGCGTACGGGCGGTGGTCAACCGCTGCGGCGTCATTGCCGGGCCGTGGCAGTTCGGCAAGGTGGATCAGGGGGTGTTCTCGCTGTGGGTGCAGGCCCATTATTTCAAGCGCCAGCTGGCCTATATCGGCTTCGGCGGCCGGGGCAAGCAGGTGCGCGACCTGCTCCATGTGGACGACCTGTTCGATCTTCTCGATGCGCAACTGGCCGATCTTGAGAAAGCGAGCGGAAAAATCTATAACGTTGGCGGCGGGCTTTCCTGCAGCCTTTCCTTGCTGGAAACCACGCGCCTTTGCGAAGAACTGACCGGCAACACCATCGCCATCCGCGGCGACCTGGTCGACCGGCCGGCCGACCTGGCCATCTACATCGGCGACAACAGCCGGGTCACGGCCGATTACGGCTGGGCGCCCAAACGGAGCGCCAGGACCATTTTGGAGGACCTCCTTGCCTGGGTCCGCGAGCACGAGGCGAACCTGAGGACGCTGGCGACGCTGTAAGCCGGCGCATCCCGGGGCCGCCGCAACGGAAGGCAACGACATGCAACCGCGCAAGGTCGATCATCAACGGATGGTGGCGGACGCCCGGGCCATTCGGGAAAATATCAGCCGGGCCAGAGGCTATCTGCGCCGCGACGAACTCTTTCGGTGTATCGAGGCGGCCAACGACGCCCTGGTGCTCAAGAGCACCGGAGCGGCCTTGGGCCTGGGCCGCTCCGAGGTGGACCTGCTTTTCGCCGAGATGTGCGACGAGTTCAGCCGCCATCCCAAGGTCATGGCCTTTCTGGAAAGCATCGGCGTCTCGGGAGGCGTCTTTTTGCGCTACAAACCCGGTGACGAAACCTTGCTGATCAAGAAGCTGACGGCCTTTCGCATCAAGATGGAGGAGTCCGAGCAGCGGGAAAAGGATCAGCAGGACCAGCGCCGCACCCAACAGCGCGACGAATGGTTGGCCCTTGGCCGGGAACATCTGCGCCAGAAAAGTTTTCCCAAGGGCAAGGTCTATCTGCGCCGGGTGGCCGAAACCTACGGCGAGGAGCCGGACATCGTGCGCGAGGTGGGCCGGCTGTTTTTGGAGGCCGGGCTTTTTCCCGAGGCCGCCGAGATGTTCGCCCTGGCCGTCGAGCGCTTTCCGGGCGACCAGCAGGCCTGGCGCGGGGCCATCGAGGCCTATGACGGGCTGGGCGAATTCAAGAAGGCCGAGGCCCTGTACCTCGACGCGGTCAAGGTCTTCGGCGGCCACCCTTTGACCTTCCTCAATATCGCCAAGTTCTACCTCAAGTGGAATCGTAAGGACGACGCCTACGACTATGCCATCCGGGCCCTGGACCAGGACCCCAACCTGGCCGAGGCGTTGGAGATCCGGGACAAGCTGGAGCGGTAGGCGCCCGGCTTACTTGCCGATGCAAAACGTGTCGAAGACGGCGTTGAGCACGTCCTCGGGCGTGGTCTCGCCGGTCACGTCGGCAACGAGCGCCCGGGCCGTCTCCAGGCGCGCGCCCATGAGGTCGTAGGGCACGTCCGCCGCGATGTCCGCGGCAAGCGCCGCCAGTTCCTTGCGCGCTGCGCCGAGGCTTGCCGCCTCGCGCTCGCTTGGGGCCGCGGCCCCGGGTTCGGGCGCGCCGGCCTCGCGGGTCAGCCGGGCGCGCATGGCGGCAAGCAGCGCCGGCAGCCCGAATCCCGTCATGGCCGACACGGCGACCGCCTCCAGGCCCATGGCCGCCAGGTGTTCCCGGGGATCGGGCAGCCCCGGCGGCAAGTCGGCCTTGCTCAGCACGGCCAGCACCTTGTCCGGGCCAAGCCTGGCCAGGAGGGCTTCGGCCTCGGTGTCCGGCTCGTACGGCGCCGCGCCATCCACCACGAAAAGCCCCAGTTCGGCCACGGCGGTAAGCCCCAGCCCCCGGGCCTTGCCGGCCGCTTCCACGGCGTCGGGCGTCTCGCGCAGGCCGGCCGTGTCCGCAAGCAGCACCGGCAGCCCGTCCAGGTCCAGCCCCTCCTCCAGGTAGTCGCGGGTCGTGCCGGGAAGGTCGGCCACCAGTGCCCGGTCGGCGCCGAGCAGGGCGTTGAAAAGGCTCGATTTGCCGGCATTGACCCGGCCGAAAAGCGCCACCCGCGCCCCGTGGCGAAAGGGCCTGGCCCGGCGCGTGGCGGCGAGCAACCCGTCGATGCGAGCGATGACCGCGTCGACCGCCGTCGCAAAGGCCGCCTTGGGCAGGCATTCCACCTCTTCCTCGGGAAAATCCACGGCCAGGCAGATGCCGGCGCGCAGGTCGTCCAGGGCGGCGCCCAGTTCCCGGGCGGCCTGGCCCACCGCCCCCTCCAGGCGCGTGCGGGCGATGTCCGCTTCGGCCTCCCCGCGAGCGGCGATCAGTTCGGCCACGGCCGCGGCCTGGGACAGGTCCAGCCGGCCGTTGAGGAAGGCCCGCTTGGTGAATTCCCCCGGCCCGGCCGGCCGCGCCCCCAGGGCGAAACAGGCGGCCAGCACGGCCCGCAGCACGGCCGGCGCGCCGTGGCAGAAAAATTCCACCGTATCCTCGCCGGTATAGCTGCTAGGTCCGGGCATGTGGGCGACCATGCCGCGATCGAGGGGGTGGCCGGTCGCGTCCAGGATGTCGCCGTGGTGCAGGCGGTAGGGTTTGAGCCCCGTGAAACCCGGCCGGGCGGACGCGAACAGCCGCGCCCCGATCCGGCCGGCCAGGGGGCCGGACAGGCGCACGATGCCCACGCCGCCGCGCCCGGGCGGCGTGGCCACGGCGGCGATGGTGTCGCCGGCGACTTCGAGGGCGAGCGGCACGGGGTCCTACGCGCCTGCGGCGCAACTGGTCTGCGCCAGAAGTTTCTTGATGCCCCGGCCCATGCGGGCGATGCCCTCGGCGATGCGGTCCGGCTCGGCGTTGGAGAAATTGAGCCGCATCTCGCGCGCGCCGCCGCCGTCCACGAAAAAGGGGCCGCCGGGCACGAAAGCCACCTTTTCCTGGATGCACAGGTCGAACAGGGCAAAGGCCGAACAGCCCTCGGGCAGGGTCACCCACAGGAACATGCCGCCTTCGGGCTCGGTGCAGGTGACCTCGGGCGGGAATTCCGCCTTGATGCGCTCGACCATGAGGTCGCGCTGGGCGCCGTAGGCCTGGCGGATGGTGGCGATGTGGGCGTCGAGGTCGTTGTCGGCCAGGTACTGGATGAGGACACGCTGCACGAAGGTGGAGCAGTGGAGATCCGAGGCCTGCTTGGCCGTCACCAGCTTGGGCAGGGTGTCGGGCGTGGCCACCACCCAGCCCAGGCGCAGGCCCGGGGCGGCGATCTTGGAAAACGTGCCGAGCATGAAGGCGTCGCCTTGCAGAAAGGCCGACACCGGTGGCTGGGCCTCGCCGTAAAAACGCAGTTCGCCGTAGGGGTCGTCCTCGACGAAGACCGTGTCGGCCACGCGCAGGATCTCGGCCACGGCCCGCCTGGCCGCCAGGGAATAGGTCAGGCCCGAGGGGTTCTGGAAATTGGGCACGGCGTAGAACATCTTGGCCTTCCTGCCCAGGATGGCGTCGCCGAGGCGGTCGATGTCCGGGCCTTGTGGGGTCAGGGGCACGCCGACGAACTGGGGCTCGAACACGGAAAAGGCCTGGATGGCGCCGATGTAGCCGGGCAGTTCCACGGCCACGATGTCGCCGGGGTCGAGGAAGACCTTGCCGAGCAGGTCCAGGCTTTGCTGGGAGCCGTTGGTGACGAGGACGTTGGCCGGGTCGATGTCCATGCCCTTTGTGGTTTTGTAGCGGGCGGCGATCCACTCGCGCAGGGCCGGCTCGCCCTCGGTGACGGAATATTGCAGGGCGGCCGGGCCGTTGTCGGCCAGGACCTTGGCGGCGGCTTCGGCCATGGGGCCGGTGGGGAACAGGTCGGGCTTGGGCAGGCCGCCGGCGAACGAGATGATGGACGGATCGGCGGTGACCTTGAGGATCTCGCGGATAAACGAGCGGCGCACCTGGGACATGCGCTTGGCGAAAGCGGGCACGATGGACCTCCTGGGCTCTCTGGAGGCCGCGACAAGTGGCGGGCGACTGGCCCGGAAACGCGGCCGGTCGCCCAAGGCTACCCCGAAGCCGGGGAAGATAAAAGCGTTTTGTCGAAAGGTGTCGGGGGCGTTTGACCTGACACAAAAAATGCGTACACTCTGCGTCATGGCCTGGGCAATTGGCATATCCGGCCGCGTGGCCAAACGGATACGGCAGTTGCCCGAGCCCGTTCGGGTGATCGTTCGCCAGCTTGTCCATGAAATCGAAATGTTGGGTCCTGTACGCCAGGGCTGGCCGCATTACGGCAAGATCACGGGCAGGCCGGGGTGCCATCATTGCCACATCCGGCGCGGGCGACCGACGTATGTGGCGATTTGGAAGGAAACGGGCGAGGGGATGGTGGAGGTGACGTATGTCGGAACGCATGAAGGCGCGGACTACGGACGGCTTTGTTGAATTTTCGTTGCGCGTGCCCGAGGCGCAAGCCGACCGGGTGGCGGCGGCGCTTCGGGCCATCGTGGCCCTTTTGCCGGAAGGGCCTTGCGTATCGCCCTTGCCGGATGAAGCGTTGGACGACGATGTCCTGTATTCTCTGGAGGCGGTGTTCGGTTCCCGGACGCCTGGCGCGGCGGTCCGGGCGTATCGGCTGCGCGAGGGCCTGACCCAGGCCGCGCTGGCCCGGGTCATCGGCGTCACGCGGTCGGTAATAAGCGACCTGGAAAACGGCCGCAGGCCGGTCAGCGGCGCCATGGCCCGGAAACTGGGGGCGTTTTTCAAAATCGAATATAAAATGTTTTTATAATACACTGTAAAGAGCAAACGATGAATGAACTGGGTGCGTCGATTCTTTCGTCTGTAGCAAGTTCGGTCGTGTTGGCTGGGATAATTCTGTTTATTGTCAAACACTGGTACATGGTGCGATTGAAAGAGGGTGTGAAATTTGAGTACGACAAAAAAATAGAAAAAATAAAAGCTGAGCTTTCAGCGTCTAATTTAAAATTAGTTGAATATTATAAATCAGAACTTGCTAGTTATTCATCGGTTTTGGGTGCTGCGCATAAAGCTGTTGGAGAGAGTTCTTTGGTGTTGCAGCAAAAGAGGCTATGCGGCGTTGAGGTTTTATGGAAAGCTATGCTGACAGTTCGAAATAATACGCCTGTTGTGCTAATGTTTGTTGATACGATGCCTGAAAGCGATTTTGAAAAAATATTTCGGCATGATTTTAGTGGGTTTGATACAAGCATTGATGCGAGATATGTTGTTGCGATGTGTGGAGTTGGTAGTGTTGTTGTAGAGGAGGTGCGCCCATTTGTTGGCGATTATTTGTGGCATCTTTACTCTTGTTACCTGACTCTTCATTTGGCGGCTGTGTCACTTTACACGACTGGAAAAGGAAGAGGTGTTCTTTCTCCTTGGTATCGGGATGCTGGTTGTCTACAGATAATGTCTGCGATTGTGGATGAAAAAGAAAAGGTAACGTTTGACAGCCTGGAAATTGGGCATTTGACCTGGGTGCGCACAGTTATCGAGAATAAATTCTTAAAATCGGCCGATAGGATTTTGTCTGGCAAGGAACTAGGAGATTTTACAGTACAAGAATCGCTTAGAGCAACCGAAACCATCAGGGAATGGTATCAGCAAACTCTAATGAACAAGTTATCCTCTCCACGCTAACTTCCAATCAACCCACAAAGAGACAGCAATTCACTCCGTCGCTCCTGCGCTCCATAACCTTTCGCCGTCATTGTTCCGTTTTCCAGCACCGTCGTCAGCCCCTCGCCGCCCGTGACCCAAAGGCCCGCCGCCGCCTCCAGGCAGGCCGCCGCCCCGAAAACGTCATTGTCGGCGGCGTAAAACCCGTTGCCGCCCCAGGGGACCTCGCGCAGGGGAACGCTTGGGGCATAGCCGCCCTCGCCGGCCTGGCGCATGTAGTCGAAACCGCCGAAACCGGCGAACCCGGCCACGACGCAGCCGCAGGCCAGGGCCTCGAGCGGCGGCAGGGGGCAGCCCTCGGGAAAGCCCGTGGCCAGGAACACGTGGCAGGAACGCAGGGCCGCAGCCACGCCGTCCGGGGACAGGCCGTCGATGGCCACCCAGTCCAGGGCCAGGCCGGTGTGGGCCGCCCGGGCCGTGGCCACCTGGCGTATCATGGCCGCCAGGGCCTTGTTCTTGCGGGGCATGAAGCCCACGCGCACGGGCGCCGGGGCCGGCTTGGCCGGGGGCGGGGAAAACCGGGCCGGGTCGATGGCCGGGCGCACGATGGGCGGCAGGTGCCCTAGGGCCAGCTCGATGTACCGGGCCACCGGGTCGGACACGGCCAGAAACGACACCGGCAGCCTGTCCCAGCCGACCCCCTCGGGCAGGCCGTTGAAAAGATAGGCCCAGTTCTGGCAGTAGACGACGCAGCGCGCTCCGGCGGCAAGCCCCGGGGCCAGGGCGTTGGGCCAGCCCTCGGGCACGAGGTAGGTGTCCTCGGCCGTCAGGCCGGCCGTGGCCAGGGGCACGGCGGCAAGCTGCGGCGGCAGGGCAAGGGGCGTGGCCCCGGCCTCGCGCGTGACGAGCACGACCTCGCGGCCCAGGCCGGCAAGGGCCACGGCGAGGTCGCAAAGCACGGCCAGGCCGCCGGAGACAGCGCGAAGCGGCGGCAGAAAAACGAAAATGCGTCCCACAACGCTCCTTTGGCCGGCCCGGTTGCCGGCGACGGGGCAAAACGCTAACAGGAAGGCCCTCGCCCCTCGCAACCGAGATGCCGCAAGGAGTCGCCATGCGCAACAACAAGGATGCCGTCCCGGACATGACGCTGACCGCCGAGGCCACGGCCGTGCCCACGCTCGGCCAGCCGACCTGCGACAGCCCCAAGCGCGTGGGCACCTACGTGCCCGACGATGCCGGCGTGCTGGTCGGCATCACGCGCGGCTCCGTCACCTGCGACGGGGCCACGCCCGTGTTTTTCGAGGAAGCCGGGCCGCGCCAGAAAATCTTTTTTTCGCCCCACAAGACCAAGGTGGCCGTGGTCACCTGCGGCGGCATCTGCCCGGGCATCAACGACGTCATCCGCTCCATCGTCATGGAGGCCCACCACCAGTACGGCGTGGCCGCCACGCTCGGCATCCGCTACGGCCTGCGCGGCTTCATCCCGGCCTGCCGCCACGACGTGCTGGAGCTTTCCCCGGCCAATGTGGCCGAAATCCACGAATTCGGCGGCACCATCCTCGGCTCCTCGCGCGGTCCCCAGGCCGTGGACGAGATCGTGGACGCCATGGACCGGCTCGGCATCGGCTTTTGCATCTGCATCGGCGGCGTGGGCACCCTGCGCGCCGCCTCGGCCATCCAGGCCGAAATCGCCTCGCGCGGCCTTTCCATCGGCATTGTCTGCATCCCCAAGACCGTGGACAACGACATCCACTTCGTCTCGCGCACCTTCGGCTTTTTGACGGCCGCCGAACAGGCCACCGAAGCCATTGCCTGCGCCCATGTCGAGGCCCTGGGCGCGCCCTACGGCATCGGCCTGGTCAAGCTCATGGGCCGGCAGTCCGGTTTTATCGCCGCCGAGGCCAGCATGGGGCTCAAGCACGTCAACATGGTGCTCGTGCCCGAGGAGGCCTTCGCCCTGGAAGGGGAGGGCGGGGTGCTCGACGTGCTCGAGCGGCGGCTGCGCCAGCGCGGCCATGCCGTCATCGTGGCCGCCGAGGGGGCCGGGCAGCACCTGGTGCCGGAAACCGGCCGTTTCGACCCCTCGGGCAACCCTGTGCTGGGCGATTTTTGCGGCCTGCTCGCCTCGGCGGTCAAGCGCCACTGCAAGGCCGGCGGCCTGCCCATCACGCTCAAGCTCATCGACCCGAGCTACATCGTGCGCGCCGGCGTGGCCAACACCGCCGATGCCGTCTACTGCGGCTTTCTCGGCCGGCTGGCCGTGCACGCCGGCATGGCCGGCAAGACCGGCCTCATGATCGGCTCGGTCAACGACCGCTACGTCCATGTGCCGCTGCCGCTGGTCACCCGCGAACGCAAGCGCATCGACATCGATTCCGACTACTGGCAGGCCGTGCTCGATTCCACCGGCCAGCCGCGTTTCACGCCCTACGTCGCCTGACGCCGTGCCGCCGGAAGCGGCCCGGACAACCCCCGCGCCGCGGGCGGACCGGCACCGGCCGGTTCCCCGCGGCGACGCCTTTGCAAGGAGTTCCCATGTTCGCAAGCCTCGATGAAGTGTGTGCCGCCGTGGGCCCCGTGGACGCCGCCCTGTTCCCCGTTGCCCAGGCCCACCTGGACAACCTGACCAAGCCGCGCGGGAGCCTGGGGCGGTTGGAGGAGCTTGCGGCGCGGCTTTTCGCCATCCGCGGCGGCAAGGCCCCCTGTGTCGACCCGGCCCGGGTGTACGTCTGCGCCGGCGACCACGGCGTGGCCGCCGAAGGGGTGAGCCTTTTTCCCCAGGAGGTCACCCGGCAGATGGTGGCCAATTTCCTGGCCGGCGGCGCGGGCATCAACGTCCTGGCCGACACCGCCGGCATCGATTTGCGCGTGGTCGACGCCGGCTGCCTGGGCGAGCCCTTCGCGCCCCATCCCCGTTTCGCCGGCTCCCGCGTGGCCCCGGGCACGGCCAACCTGGCCGCCGAGGCGGCCATGAGCCGGGAGGTCTGCGAAAAGGCCTTGCTGCTCGGCGCCTCCCTGGCCGGCCAGGCCGCTTCCGAGGGCATCATGGCCCTGGGCACGGGCGACATGGGCATCGCCAACACCACGCCGTCCACGGCCCTTTTTTGCGCCTACCTGGGCCTTGCGCCCGAGGCCATCACCGGCCCCGGCACGGGGCTCGATGCCGACGGCGTGCGCCGCAAGGCCGGCGTGGTGGCCAAGGCCCTGCGCCTGCACGGCGACGTGGTGGCCTCGGGCGATCCCGTGGCCATCCTGGCCGCCCTGGGCGGGCTGGAAATCGCCTGCCTGGCCGGGCTGATCCTCGGCGCGGCGGCGTACAAGCGGCCCGTGGCCGTGGACGGGTTCATCTCCACCGCCGCCTACGTGGCCGCCCGGGCCATCGCCCCGGCCGTGGCCGACTACGCCTTCGTCAGCCACGCCTCGGCCGAGCCCGGCTATGCCGCGGTCGTGGGTGCCCTGGGGCAAAAGCCGTTGCTCGACCTGGGGCTGCGCCTGGGCGAAGGGACGGGCGCGGTGCTGGCGCTGTTCCTGCTGCGGGCCGGGGCGAACATCTACAACAAGATGGCGACCTTCGCCGCGGCGGGTGTGGATAGCGGCGCCTAGGCCGGCCTGCTTTCAGGGGTCGGGTGCGCACCAATGGCACCGCTGGGTTTGCCTGTCATGGTGGAAGATGACAAAATAGTCATGTTGCTCGCCCCCGGACGTCCCCGTCCGGGGGCGAGTGCTTGGGCCGACGGAAAAGGTGTCGTGGTGGCGGCTGGATAGCGATTTTCGTTTGTATAGCAACGGATAACCGTTGCAACAACAGGAAAAAAAAGAGGCTTTCGTGATGTCGCGGCTCTTGCGTCGGGCCGGTGGAGGCCTCATTAATTGAGACAGAGAATCGGTATCAACAACCCGGGAGGGAAACCATGTACCGCCGCATCTCCATCGCCTTGCTGGCTGCCGTGCTGCTGCTTTTCGCGGGCCAGGCCTCTGCCAGGAAAATGACCGGCCCCGACCGCATCAGCGCCGAATACGCCCAGGGCGTGCAAGCCGTGAACGAGCGCCATTGGAACGCCGGCATCGAATCCCTGACCAAGGTCATCGACAACCCGGCCACGCCCAAGGACATCCTGCCGCTGGCCCTGACCAACCGGGGCACGGCCTTCGCCAACAAGAAGATGACCGCCGAAGCCCTGGCCGACCTGAGCCGGGCCATAGAGCTCAAGCCCGACTATACGGCGGCCTATTACGACCGGGCCCGCATCCTGGCCATGCAAAACAAGCACGCCGAGGCGGTGGCCGACCTGACCAAGGCCATCGAACTGAGCAAGGCCGGGGTCCAGCAGGCCGTCTACTTCAAGAACCGGGGCCTGAGCTACGGCGCCATGACCAAGCTCGACGAAGCCAAGGCCGATTTCAAGAAGGCCAAGGAACTCGACCCCAAGATCAAGATTCCCATGCATTACAAGCCGCTTTTGCAGTCGTAGCGCCTTATGGACGTTGCCGGTGAAAAGGCCCCGCCCGGGGCCTTTTCACTTGGGGAAGCGCCGTCCGGGCAGCCGGGTCATTTCTGGATGTGCGCCAGCCCGACCCAGACGAACGAATAGACCGACATGGCGCACATGATGGCGGCCAGGGGCCCGGTCACGGGCAGGGTGCGGTTGGCCGCCTTGGCGAACCGGGCCAGCAGCATGCCGGCCATGGCCCCGATGGGAAAGAGGTAGCGGCCCTGGGCCTGGAAATCCGAGGTCCAGGAGTGCCAAGTGGACTGGAAGATGGTCAACCCGGCGAACAGCACGAAGACGAGCACGCCCGTCGTGCCGCCCCGGCCGCCGTGCAGGATAAGGGCCAGGGCCAGGGCGCCCATGAGCGTCCAGAGCAGGTAGCCCATGTAGCGGTAGTAGATGTAGGGCGCGTAGACCTTCATGTAGTCGTAGACGCCAAACGAGGTGCGAAACGACCAGATGTGCCAGGTCCACACGGAGAAAAGCTGGGGATAGGTCAAGCCCTGGTCGCGCATGCGCAGGCCCCAGAACTGCGTGCCCGCTTCCTGGGCCGAGGGTTTGTAGTCCTCGCGGGCGTATTTTTCGGCGTTTTGCGTGGGCACTTCCGGGCGCACCGTGCGGTTGACGTAGACGTTGTGCCCCCAGCGGCCGGCGAACAGCGCGGCGGCCACGGCGAACACCAGGGCGGCGTTTTTGGCCGCCGCGCCCATGTCGCGCCCGGCCAGGCCGCAGACGCCGAAAAAGGCCAGGGTGAAGGCCGCGAAGACGTAGTAGTTCTGTTTGGAAATGCAGACCAGGCCGAGCAGGGCGCCCATGTACAGCAGACGCCGCGTGTCGACCCGGCGCGGGTCAAGCGGGGGTGGGGAGACGGGCGGATCGAGCCGGGCCGCCAGATAGACCATGCAGAAGGTCAGGAACATCGGAAAGGCGTCGCCATTGAAATAGCTGAAAACATACCAGATCTGCGGCGTGATGAAAAGCGGCACAAAGGCGATCTTGCGGTCGTCGGGCAGGCGCAAAAAAAGCGCCATCAGGATGGCGAACAGGAAGATGTCGAAAAAGCGCAGGGCCATGTAGTCCTGCCCGGCCAGGGGCAGGATCAGGTTGGCGAAGCGGCCGGCGAAGAAATAGACGATGTCGAGCTGCTGGAGGTAGGTGACGCCGTAGTTGCTGAAGGAATGGGCCAGGCGCGGGTCGTCCATGGCCGGAAAATCCCAGTACTGGATGAAGTACCGGCCGGCGTTGACGTGGTCGAGCTCGTCGGGGTGGGCATTGAGGCGGCTGCCCGTGGCCATGGCCACGAGCAGGGACAGCAGGCCGGCGGCCAGGACGGCGAAAGCCAGGTTTTTGAGCAATTTCCTGGACATGCTCAGGTTGCATCCCGGCATACGGCGTCGAGCACGGCCTTGGCCCCCATGGCCAGGACGGTTTCGGCCAAGGCCTGCCCAAGGTCCGTCGCCGCGTCGCGCCGACCGGTTACGGCGTCGCGGAAGGTTTCGCCGGTTTGGGGGTCGGCGACCAGGCCGTCCAGGGTCAGGCGGTCGCCGTCGATGGCGGCGAAAGCGGCGATGGGCACCTGGCAGCCGCCTTCCAGGCGGGCCAGGAAGGCCCGTTCGGCGGCCACGGCGTCGCGGCTTTCGGGATGGTCGAAAAAGGCCAGCATGGACGCGGTTTGGGGATCGTCCACGCGGTATTCGATGCCAAGGGCCCCCTGGGCGGCGGCCGGCAGGAAGCGCGGCGGCGCCAGGCGTTCGGCCTTGGGCGCGGCCAGCCCCAGGCGGTTGAGCCCGGCGGCGGCCACCACGATGGCGTCGAACTGGCCGTCCAGGAGCTTGCCCACCCGGGTGTCCAGGTTGCCGCGCAGGTCGACGATGGCCAGGTCCGGCCGCACGGCCGTGAGCTGGGCCTTGCGGCGCAGGCTGCTCGTGCCGACCGTGGCCCCGGCCGGCAGGGCGGCCAGGGAGTCGTGGGCCACGGACAGCAGCATGTCGCAGGGGTCCTCGCGCTCGGGCACGATGCCGACCACCAGGCCTTCGGGCTGTTCGGCCGGCACGTCCTTCATGGAGTGCACGGCCACATCGGCCCGGCCGTCGAGCAGGGCTTCCTCGATCTCCTTGACGAACAGCCCCTTGCCGCCGACCTTGGCCAGGGGCACGTCGAGGATCTTGTCGCCCTTGGTTTTGATGGGCAACAGGTCCACGACGAGGCCGGGATGGGCTTCCCGCAGCCGGGCGGCCACGTAATTGGCCTGCCACAAGGCCAGTTTGCTGCCACGGGTGGCGATGACGAGTTTGTCGCGCATTGCGGATTCCGATCCCTTCGAAGCTGTTGATGCGGCAGGCCCGGGCCGTCGCGGTCGCCGGCGGCCCGGGGGCATGGATACCGGGGCGGCGCCGTCAGTGGCAGGTGGCGCAGCTGCCGCCGGAACAGCCGGCGCAGCCGCCGCCCGAGGACGGCGCGGCCGTGCGCGCGCCCGTCTGGCCGCCGCCCGTGCGCGTGCGGCAGGCGGACATGAGTTTTTTCGTGGCGCCCGAGGCGCACTTGGGGCAGGGCGGGCAGGTCGTGGCCGTACTCGACACGATCTCCTCGAACTGCGCCCCGCATTTCTCGCAGGTGTACTCGTAAATGGGCATGGGCAAAGACTCCTTCAAAGGGGACGGCCTGGGGCGACCGGAGGTGTTAGCGGGCTTCGAGATACGGTTCAAGCTCCATGACGCTCTCGAACAGGTAGTGGTCGGTCAGCTTGCACAGCAAGTGGCCGATGGCGATATGCACCTCCTGGATCAGGGCCGTGCGCTCGTGGGGCACGAGCAGGGCCAGGTCGCACAGGGGCACGATGGCCCCGTTGGGCCCGGCCAGGCCCACGGTGACGCAGCCCTTGTCCCGGGCGGCCCGCAGGGCGGCCAGCACATCGGGGCTGTTGCCGGAGGTGGTGATGCCGACCACCACGTCGCCGGGTCGGGCCAGGGCCTGGACCTGCTTGGCGAAGACCCGGTCGAACCCGTAATCATTGCCGATAGCGGTAAGTATCGAAGTGTCCGTGGTCAAGGCCACGGCCGGCAGTGGCGGGCGTTCCAGCTCGAAGCGGTTGACGAATTCGGCGGCCAGGTGCTGGGCGTCGGCGGCCGAGCCGCCGTTGCCGCAAAAAAGGATCTTGCCCCCCCGGGCCAGGGCCACGGCCATGGTCCGGGCCACCGTGTCCACAAGGGCGGCGTTTTCGCCAAAAAAACGCGCCCGCAGCGCGATCGCTTCCTCGGTGTAGGCGGCAATGAGCCGCATGGTGGTTTCCGACATGGCCTCCCCCTGGCGCGATACCCGCAAGGCGTCGCACAGGCCCTTCTTAGCCAAAGCCCGGCTCGCTGACAACGCGTAAGCACGCCTAGGCAACTGCCCCGAAAAAGGCTAGGTTGCGCCAAGCCGCCGGCCGGGCGGCAACGAGCCCATGCAACCATCCTTACTGACACGGATTTCCGACGAAGGCTGCCTCAGCCTCGTCGGCATGGCCGGGGCGGGCAAGTCCACCCTGGCCACACTGCTCGCCCGGCGCCTGGGCTGGGCCAGCCTCGACACCGACCGGCTCATCGAGGCCACGGCCGGGGAAGGGCTGGCCCAGCTGCTGGCCCGGCTGGGGCTGGAAGGGTTTTTGCGCCTGGAGGAGGACGTGGTGGCCGGGCTTTGCGTCAAGCGCTGCGTGGTGGCCACGGGCGGCTCGGTCATCTACGGCCGCCGGGCCGTGGAGCGGCTCAAATCCTGCGGGCCGGTGGTCCACCTGGCCATCGACCTGCCCACGTTCTTGGAGCGGGTGGGCGATCCGGGCCAGCGCGCCTTCGTGGTGCCGGCCGGGCTCAGCCTGTCCGATGTCTACGCCGAGCGGCAGCCGCTCTATGCCGCCGCCGCCGACCTGACCGTAACCAGTTGCGGCGTCACGCCCGAGGCGTGCGTCGAACAGATCCTGCGAGGAATCGCTTCGTGACCGTATCGTTTCCGGCCTCGCGCCGCCGGGTCGTTTTGGGCAAGCTCGCCACGCTCTACGCCGACATGGACGCGGCCTACGCCGCCGCCGCGGCCACGGCCGGGCTGTCCTGCGCCGGCTGCGCCGAGAATTGCTGCACGAGTTTTTTTCAGCACCACACCCACGTGGAATGGCTCTATTTACAGGCTGGCCTCGACGCCCTGCCGGCCGAGCGCCGCGAGGCTTTCCTCGACCGGGCCAAGGCCTACGTCGCCGCCTGCCGCGAGGCCCTGGCGCGCGGCGAGACGCCCCGGGTGCTGTGCCCGCTCAACGACGACGGGCTGTGCGGCCTCTACGGCCACCGGCTCATGATCTGCCGGCTGCACGGCGTGCCCAACGTGCTCATCGGGGGCATGGGCGTGCGGGAGTTCCCGGGCTGCGGGCCGTGCCAGCGCCTGGTCGCCGGCCGGCCCGGGGCCAAGTTCATGGACCGCACGCCGCTATTAAAGCGTCTGGCCGCGCTGGAAATGGAGCTTTGGGGCAGCAAGCCGGGGCGGCCGCCCAAGGTGGACCTGACTCTGGCCGAGATGCTGCTGGCCGGCCCGCCCGGCGGCGAGGCGGCCAAACAGGGGAAATAAGGGGGGAAAGATGGCCTGGATGGGACATGCCTTGCGCCTGTTGTGGCCGGTTGGGGCCATGGGCTGGCTGCTTTTCGTCGCGGCCGCCTGTTCGTCGCTGTCCGTCTCCCACTTGCCGTCGCGCCCGCTCGTGGCCGGGCCGCCGACCGAAGTGGCCATGAAATTCTGGCGCTTCGACTTCACGGGGATGCTGTCCGGCGACGCCTACGTCATCCGTGGCCGGGCCACGCCCGTGACCACCGACCTGCCGCCCTGGGTCGACCGGGTGGAGGAGCTGACCTTCGCCGCCTACCTGCGCGACCCGGCCGGCAACGTCCTGGCCACGGCCGAAAAGCCCTTCCCGCCCATGGCCCTTGCCCCGGATGCAGCCGTGCCCTTCGAATTCGTGCTGTCCCCGGCCGGGACCGCCGCCGGCAACTACGCCGTGTCCTTCGGCTACAAGGCCGTCTACGGCTCGGCCACGGCCCGAAGCGCCCTGGGCGCCAAGGGGCCGCCGCCGGCCGGATCGGTCTTTTTCGCCGGCGAAGGGGCGCTGCGCAAGAACTAGGCTTTGCGGCGCCTTGCCAGCCGCCGCCCGTCCACGTAGGGTGCGCCGACCGTTTTCGGGCCGGGCCGGTTTGTGCGTGCCCGGCGGCCAACCCTTTTTCCAGCCAGCCCCCAAGCCATGAAACGCCGCCTGTTGCGCCTTTTCGGCATCGTCTTCCTTGTCGCTGTCCAGATCCTGGCCGTGTGCCTCGTGGTGGATTTCTTTTTCCGCAAATACGAAAAGGAACACGTCTATTCCTACGCCAGGCCGGGCGCCGCCTCCTATTCCCTGGAGGCGATGCTGCTCAACGACCACCATGACGTCGTGACCCGGAAAAAACCGGCCGGTGAATTCCGCATCCTGGCCATCGGCGATTCCTTCACCTTTTCCGTGACCAGGCCCGAATTCGGGCTGTGCGCCGCCATCGAAAAAAAGCTCGGCGCCCTCGTCCCGGGCCGCACGGTCCGGGTGGTCAACCTGGGCTTTCCCTCCATCTCCTTTCCCGGCTATCTTGAACGCCTGTATTTCTGGAGCCAGGCCCTGGAGTACGACGCCGTGGTGTTCAACGTCTACCTCGGCAACGACTTCAACGACGTGCGCGAAACGCCCTACGACCCGGCGGCCCTCAATGCCCGCCTGGCCGACCTCTGCCGCCTGGGCCTGGCCTACGGGCCCTACACCCTGGTGCCGCACCAGTACCCCTTCCGGTTCATGGACTTCATCAAGGCGCAGGTGCTGTTCAAGCTCCAAAGCGACAAGGAGTTGCGGCGCCTGCTCTTTCTGCCCGATCTGGAGACGCTCGGCGTCCTGCCCGACGGCGCCGACACCCGCTACCGGTCGCTTCTGCCGCTTTCCCCGGCCCAGATGGCCTCCGAGCGCCGCTCCACCATGAAGCCCTTTTTCCGCGACACCCTGTTCGCCTACCAAAACGACATCCCCTGGTACGAGTTGCTGCTGGCCACGGCGGCCAGGCTGCGGGAGGCGGGCAAACCCGTGCTGGTCATGCTCGCGCCGCCGGAAGCGGCCGTGGACCCGGCCATCGGCCGGCAGGCCGCCCGGGACCTGGGCCAGGCCCCGGAGGCCTTCGATTTGGCCCTGCCCGCTCGCCTGACCCGGGAACTGGCCCGGCAGGTCGGGCTGCCCCAGGCGGATATCCTCGACCTGACCCCCTGCCTGGCCGGGACGACCCCGGACGGCCACGGGACCTATTCCGGCCGCGATACCCACTGGAGCCCCGAGGGCAACGCCTGGGTCGGCGATCTGGTGGCCAAGGCCCTGGCCGGGCGCTGGTTCGGCCAAAAAGGCCTGGAGGGCGCCTGCCCCGAGGCCGCGCCGGCCTTCGAGCCGCTGCCGGCCGCAACGCTTGCGCCACCGACGGAGGTGGCCGCCGAGGCCGCGGCCATCGTGGCCGGCTGCCCGCCGCGCTGACCGCGCACCCCCGTGTTTCCCACCAACCAGTCGCCCCAGCGACGAAAATGTCCGTCGCTGTGCCCCGGCGCCTGGGGCCGGGGCCGTGGGCACGGCCTAGCGGCGCCATGTAATTCCGATTCCACTTCGACGGTGGAATTGGTATATATCGTTAATATAATTATATGTTTTTGAAAGTGGCTCGCGTTGTGTCCTGAATTGGGTAGAGGGCGCGAGGCCGCATTGGCGCGGTCGTTGTGGAGTCCTGGCGACCCCATTTCCCAAGGATGCGCGGCCGGATGGGGTGTCCTCCTCCTGGCCGGCCGGCATCCCGACGCTTCCTCGCGTGATCGGCTTGCGGTTTCCGTGTCTGGCGGCAAAAACGACGTTGTATCGGGCAGCGTCGTTTTTGTGTGCCAGGCATGACGCGCATCGAGGAGGTGAAAGTCCTCCCCAGGCCCTGATGGTGGGAAATGGTCGCCGGAGGGAAGGCCGAGCGCCGGTTGAATCGGCCTTGACAACAGCGGTGAAGTTCGGTCGAAAGAGAGGTAATTCCACCAGTGTCGGGGTCGTTGCCCTCTGGCAGGGTTTTCTTAACCGCAGTGCTGCATGAGGTGACGTATGAAAAGGCACCTAGTGTTTCTGCTGGTTTTTTTTGCCTGCCTTTGTTCCGAAGCCATGGCCTGGACCGTTACAGGAACCGGCCTCACCGATTGCCAGGATGCGAATGGCTGGCCTGTCAGCTGCCCGCATTCCGGACAGGACTGCTACGGGCAGGACGCGAACTTCCGCAGGCCCATGCAAACGTTCAACCTGGGCAACCAGAGCCTGGCCGTGGACACGCATACCGGTCTGACCTGGCAGCGCAATGATGATGCCGTCCAGCGTAATTGGGCCGAGGCCGTGAGTTATTGCGCGGAATTGGTTCTTGAAGAATATGACGATTGGCGATTGCCGAGCATGAAAGAGCTTCAGACGATTTATTACTTAAAAAACAATGAATATTATGCCTGTATCGATAACACATGCATCAGCAAGATGGCTTTTCCCAATACGCGCAGGGACGGGCCATATTGGTCCGACACGACGTCACATGCCGAGAATTCGAATGCCTGGTATCTTTCCTTCAACGGACTGGCCACCGGGGCGATGAACAAGGACGGAGAAGCCTACACCCGCTGCGTTCGCGGCACAGTCCTGCCCCATGGGCCATTCGTCGCTGCGGATGCGGTTGTCAACGATCAGGCCACGGGATTGATGTGGGAAAAAAATGTCAGCGACGCGGACATGAGCTGGCCTTCCGCCTTGGCCTATTGCTATGGCCGGACGACCGGAGGCTATACGGACTGGCGCTTGCCGGACATACGCGAACTGGACAGCATCGTCGATTTTTCCACGGACACGCCCGCCCTCGACGCGGCATTCACAACGGCCAATCCGTCCCTGTGGCTCTGGTCGAGCACTCCGTCAAAGATAGACGGCGGGGATACACGAGCCTTTGGTATCAGTCAGGAGTTCGGCTATACGGATACGCTCGGTGGGGCGGCCATCCACGCGCTTTGTGTCCGTGGCGGCCAGGTCACGCCGATAACGCCCTCTGTTCCGTTTTCGCTCTTCTTGCTTGGCGATAATTGAAGTGTTCAAACGGCTTCCGCTTTTCCACCAGGGGGTTGCCGTTGGCCGCCAAGCCGGGAACTCTCTCCGCCGTCCCGCCGTCCCGCCGTCCCGCCGTCCCGCCGTCCCGCCGTGCTCCGTTGCGGAGCGGCCGGCCGGATGGCGGGGCGAACGGCGTGTCCGTCACCGAGGCCGGCACGATGGTCATGAGGCAGTCCACGGTGGACATCAGCCTGGCCTTGCCGGCAGAGGCCGCGACCTTGGCCACCTCGGCCTGGTTGGCCTGCATCCTGGCGGGACACCACGGGAACAGCCCGGCCATGACCCGGCTGTCGGCCAGGGCCGAACGTATCGCCCGGACCTGTTGGTCGGCGCGGGGCCGCCCGGCTTCCCCGGGGATGGTGCCCCGTATCGGGCCGCTCGGAGGTCTTGCCGCCACCGACCGGGTCCCCGGGTGGCCGCACGCCCGGGGCATCAGGCCGGGAAAGGGGTCCGATATTGATCCGTTGTGCCGCCGACGGAGGTGGCCGCCGAGGCCGCGGCCAGCGTGGCCGGCTGCCCGTCGCATGGACCGCGCACCCCGCATATCCTACCAAATTGTCGCCAGACCGACGAAAATGTTCGTCGTTGCGGCGCCCTCGCCTGTGGGAAGGGCTGCCTGGGCGGCCTGGCCTGGCCATTTGCGGGCCATGGCGCCGTTGGCACGGCCTTTGAATAAAGCACAATGACCCCAGTTCCCAAGGATGTGCGGCCGGATGGGGTGTCCTCCTCCTGGCCGGCCGGCATCCGGCGCTTCTTCGAGTGATCGGCTTTTGGGTTTCCGTGTCTGGCGACAAAAACGGCGTTGCATCGGGCGACGTCGTTTTTGTTTTTGGGCGTTTGGACGCAGTGCGGCTCGAACACCGCTTTAGATGAAATGGTGTCCGTTCGAATTTGTAGAGATGTCGCCTGGTTGCAACGATTTTGTTTGCGTGTGTTCAGTCAATCGCAGAGAGTGTTTGCGATACTGCACTGGTATTCATGCGGAAAATGGCGATGGTACGGGCTGTGCTCTAGGCAGGGAAGCTTCTTGCAGGGGGGCGGCTTCGGGAGGGGCGAAATTGCGCGCGCTCCTTCCGGAACCGCCGGAAAAAAGCGACACAGTCTGTTCGGAGGTCCATCGGATGCGGAAGATCGCCATCTACGGCAAAGGCGGCATAGGCAAGTCCACCACCACCCAGAACACCGTGGCCGGGCTGGCCGAGATGGGCAACCGGGTCATGGTCGTGGGCTGCGACCCCAAGGCCGATTCCACCCGCCTGCTGCTGGGCGGGCTGCAACAGAAAACCGTCCTCGACACCCTGCGCGAGGAGGGCGAGGACGTCGACCTCGATGACATCCTCAAGGAAGGCTACAAGGGCACCCGCTGCACCGAATCCGGCGGCCCGGAACCCGGCGTGGGCTGCGCCGGCCGGGGCATCATCACCTCCATCAACCTGCTCGAGCAGCTCGGCGCCTACCAGGCCGACAAGAAACTCGACTACGTCTTCTACGACGTCCTCGGCGACGTTGTCTGCGGCGGGTTCGCCATGCCCATTCGCGACGGCAAGGCCGAAGAGATCTACATCGTCTGCTCGGGCGAGATGATGGCCATGTACGCCGCCAACAACATCTGCAAGGGTATCGTCAAATACGCCGACGCCGGCACCGTGCGCCTTGGGGGGCTGATCTGCAACAGCCGCAAGGTCGACAACGAACGCGAGATGATCGAGGAACTGGCGAGCCGCCTGGGCACCCGGATGATCCACTTCATGCCCCGCGACAACCAGGTCCAGCGGGCCGAGATCTACCGCAAGACCGTCATCGACTACTCCCCCGAGCACCAGCAAGCCGACGAGTACCGGGCCCTGGCCAAGAAGGTCCACGAAAACGAGATGTTCGTCGTGCCCAAGCCCCTGTCCATCAACGAGCTGGAAAAGCTGCTCATCGATTTCGGCATCGCCAACTGAGGCGGCCCGTCCCCTTCCCTCCGTCCGTCGCCACGGGGCGCGCCGCCCTGCGTCCCGTGGCCCCTTTCCGCGACACGCCCGCAGCGCGAGGCACCGCCGCCGCGTTGACATGAGGCCGCGTTCCCCCTTTACGGGGCTGCGGCGATGGGGTAGCGCCGAGGGGCCGGTCGTGTCGTGTCGCCGGCGGCAGCCATGACCATCCGCATCGCCCTGCGAAACCTGCTGCACGACCGCGTGCGCCTGGCCGTGACGCTCACCGGCGTCGTCTTCGCCGTGGTCCTCATCGCCGTCCAGGGCGGGCTGTTCGTGGGCTTCACCCAGGCAACCACCTGCGTGATCGACAACACCGAAGCCGAGGTCTGGGTGGCCTCGCGCGGGGTGCGCAATTTCGACGTCACCCATCCCCTGCCGCCAAGCAAGTTCCACCAGATCCTGGGCGTGCCCGGCCTGGCCCGGGCCGAGCGGATCATCGTGCGCTTCGCCAACTGGAAAAAACCGGCCGGCGGCCGCGAATCCGTGGAAATCGTCGGCTTCGACCCGGGCTCGGGCCTGGCGAGGCCCTGGGACGTCACCACCGGCGGCCTGGCCGCCTTGCGCCTGCCCGACACCGTGGCCGTGGACAAGCTCTATTTCCACAAGCTCGGCATCACCGGCGCGGGCGACCGGGCCGAGATCGGCGACCGCCGGGCCCGGGTGGTGGCCGAAACCTCGGGCATCCGCTCGTTTACCACCTCGCCCTACGTCTTTGCCTCCTACGAGAACGCCTTGCGCTATACCGGCATGGCCGACGGGGAATGCACCTACGTCCTGGCCCGGCCGGTGCCCGGGGTCACGGCCGAGGCCCTGGCCGAGACCATCCGCCGCCAGGTGCGCGACGTGGACGTCTTCACCCGCGAGGAGTTCGCCGGGCTGACCCGCCACTACTGGATGTTCACCACCGGCGCCGGCATGGCCCTGCTGATCGCCGCAAGCCTCGGGCTCGTGGTCGGCGGGGTGGTGGTGGCGCAAACGCTCTACGCCACCACCATGGACCACCTGCCGGAATTCGGCACCCTGCGGGCCATGGGTGCCCCGGGCGCCTACATCCACCGCATCATCGTCATCCAGGCCGTGGCCGCCGCCCTGGTCGGCTACGGCTGCGGCATCGCCATCAGCTTTTTCCTGGTCGACCTGGCCGCCCGGGGCGGCGCCTCCATCGTGTTGCCGCCGACGCTGTCCGTGGGGCTTTTTTTCCTGACCGTGTTCATGTGCGTCACCGCCGGCCTGGTTTCCATCCGCAAGGTCACGACCATCGACCCGGCCATGGTCTTTCGGGGGGCCTGAGCATGGTCGCCGGGGAGACGCTGCTGGCCGCCGCGGGCGTGGCCAAGACCTTCACCCTCGGCAAGGTCGAGGTGCCGGCCCTGCGCGGGGTGGACGTGTCCGTGGCCGCCGGCGAGGTGGCGCTTTTGATGGGCCCGTCGGGCTCGGGCAAGACCACGCTGCTGTCCATCCTCGGCTGCATCCTCTCGCCCACGGCCGGCAGCGTCGCGGTCATGGGCCGGGAGACGGCTGGCCTGCCCGAACGCGAACTGGCCAAGGTGCGCCTGGCCCACATCGGCTTCATCTTCCAGGGCTACAACCTTTTCCCCACCCTCTACGCCGTGGAAAACGTGCAGGTGGCCCTGGATCTGCGGGGCATAACCGGCCACGACGCCCGGGCGCGGGCCCTTGAGGCCCTGGCTTCGGTGGGGCTGGCCGACAAGGCCGACGTGCTGCCTAGGGATTTGAGCGGCGGCCAGAAGCAGCGCGTGGCCATCGCCCGGGCGCTGGTGGCCGAGCCCGAGATCTTGCTGGCCGACGAGCCCACGGCCGCGCTTGATTCCGAAACCGGCCGGGCCGTCATTGGGCTGTTGCGCGAACTGGCCGTCAGCCACGGCCGGTCCGTGGTCATCGTCACCCACGACCCGCGCATCGCCGATTTCGCCGACCGGGTCATCCGTATCGAGGACGGCCGCATCGTGGCCGAAGCACGGGAGCCCTCGTGATGCAGCGCCTGCTGGTCTTGCTCGTCGCCGCCGCCATGGTGGCCACCGGCGCCTGGTGGATGTCCCGAAACCGGGTCGACAGGCCGCGCCAACCGGTCCCCCAGGGGGCGGCCGCGCCCGCGCCTGGCGCCGGTTCGAACGACCCGGCCACATCGCCGCCCGTCGCCGGTTCGGCCGCGCCGGCCACCCGGGCCGCTACCGTCGCCTGGATCGCCGCGCCGGGGCGGGTGGAACCCCTGTCCGAAGAGATGCGCCTGGGCTTCGATTTGGCCGGCAAGATCAAGGAAGTGCTGGTGGAGGAGGGCGACCGGGTGCGCCAGGGCCAGGTGCTGGCCCGCCTGGCCGCCGACGAGTTGCCGGCCCGGGTGGAGGCGGCCGAGCAGGGGCTGGCCGCCAGCGAGGCGGCCTTCGCCAAGGTCGTGGCCGGCGCCCGGGACATGGAGCGCAAGGAGGCCCGGGCGGCCGTGGACGAGGCGCGGGCCATCCTGGACGTGGCCCGGGTGGAAAACGAGCGCCGGCGGCGGCTTTTATCCCGCGAGGTCCTGTCCAAGGAGGAGGCCGACCGGGCCGAGCGCGAATACCGGGTGGCCAGCGAGCGCCTGGACGCCGCCCGGCAGCGTTTCCGGCTCGTGGACGACCCGACCCGCGAGGAGGACGTCAAGCGGGCCATGGCCGAGGTGGGCCAGGCCCGGGCCAGGCTCGAGGAAGCCCGGGCCCTGGCCGAAAAAGGCGTCATCCGCTCGCCCATCGACGGCGTGGTCCTGCGCAAGCACCGCCGGGCCGGGGAGATGGTGTCCGTGTCCTTCGACACGCCCGTGGTCACGGTCGGCGACGTCAGCCGCCTGCGCGTACGCACCGACGTGGACGAGCGCGACATCGACAAGGTGGCCGTGGGCCAGAAGGTCCTGCTCATGGCCGAGGCCTTCGGCGACCGGCGCTTTGTCGGCCACGTCTCCCGGGTGGCCGGCATCCTCGGCAAAAAAAACATCCGCACCTACGATCCGGCCGAGAAAAACGACACCCGCATCCTGGAAACCCTGGTCGATGTGGACGAGCCGGCGGCCTTGCCCGTGGGCCTGCGCATGGACGTCTTCATCTTGACCGCGCCGGGCGGCGAGGCAAACCTGCCGGCCTACCGGCCGTAGGACGAAATCAACGGCAAGACGTCGGGTCTGTGCTGATGGAGAGTCTTCTCTCGGCATGATCCGTCTCGGGCGGGTTGCGCTGCCGCCGGAGAGCCGCAAGGCCTCCGCGCCGCCGGCCGGCCTGGCGCCCGCGTCGTCAACGGACGGCACCGTCCTCGCCGCCGAGGGCCGCCCGGGCGATGCGGCCCGAGGGGTCGGCCAGGGCCAGCCGCCGGACGAAACGTTCGCCCTGGCCGAGCCGGGCCGCCGTGGCCCCGGCCAGACGCACTTCCTCGACGCCCGCTTCCAGACGGCAGCCGCGCAGATTGGCCAGGCCCAGCTCCAGGGCCAGGGACCAGTCGTCGGGCCGGCGCAGGGTCAGGTCGGAAAGCAGGCCCACCCGTTCGGCCTCGGTGCCGGGCTGGCGGCGCAGGAGCGCCTCCAGCCGCCGCTCGATGTCCACATCGTGGGGATGCAGGGCCTGGGCGGCGATCAGGCACTGGACGGCGGTTTCCGGCAGATGGACGGCGGGGTCGAAGGGCATGCCCGGCGCGGCGACTTCGCCAACGGCCTCCAGGGCCTTGGCGAAAAAAAGCAGATAGTCGCGGGGGGCTCGCAAACGCGGCGCGTCGCGTCGGCCCGAGGCGGCCAGGAAGCCGACATAGGCCCGGGCCGCCGTGGCCGCGTCGCAAAGGCGCAGGGCGGCCAGGGCGCAGGCGCAGGCGCTTCGCGCGTCGCCGGACAGTTCCGGCCGGGTCAGGCACAGGGCGCACAAGGCGGCCGCCAGCTCCCGGTTGGCGTCGGCCAGGGCCAGTTGCAGCCGGGCGGCCACGATGGCCGGCGTGCCCGGCGCCTCGGCCACAAGCCCCCAGATGGCGGCCCGGGGCGTGGCCAGCTGGCCGGCCCGGTTGAGGTGGTAGACGGCCAGGGCCGTGCCCGCCCGGGCCTGGCTGTCCCGTGGCGGCGGCCCGGCCCGCCGGAGGAGGCCCAGCAGGGCGGCGGCCCGGTGCTCGGGCAGATGCCTGGCGGCCACGGCGGCCCAGGCGGCCCGGCCCAGGCGCTCGGTCAGGTCCGGGTGGGCCAGGGCGAAGCGCAGCCGCTCGTCGAGTTCCAGCACGTCGTCGTAATAAAATGCCTCCCGGTCCGGGGCGAAGAGTTCCTCCACCTCCCGCGGCGCGCGCGGCGACACCACCAGGCAGCCGCTCGAAGCCGCCTCGAAAAGCCGCAGGTTCACCTCGCCGGCGATGCACTCGTTGGGCACGATGCGGGCCGTGTCGTAGGCCGCGCCCAGGGCCGGGCCGAAGGCGTCCTGGCGGTGGCTGAGCCCGAAGCGGGCGAGGTGGTCGCAAAACCAGCGCCGCCGGTGGCGCTGGGGGCTGAGCCTGCCCACGAAGGCCAGGGCCTGGGCGCGGTCGGCGTGGGGCACGAAGGGGCGGTCCTGGCCGTGCCAGGGTATCCAGGCCGCGGGCCTGGTCCCCGGCGGCGCCAGGTCCGCGAGCAGATGGGGTTGGCTCGTGGCCACGGCGCAAAACCCCGTGGCGTAGTGGCGCTGCCAGAAGGCATTGAGGTGCGTGTCCAGGGACCAGAAGACCGTGGGGCAGGGGGCCTTGTCCAGGCCGGTGAGGACCAGCCGCCGGCCCAGGTGCTCCTGGTGCACGACGCAGTCCACGGGTTCGGCCAGGCCGGCCAGCAGTCGGGGCAGGTCGGCCAGGCCCTCGGGCGGGTCCAGGGAAACGACCCGGCAACCCAGGCCGGTGAGGGCCGGCCCCAGATGGGAATGGATGAGGCAGATTGTTTCGGGGCGGGCGGTCATGCGGTGTCGCTTTGGCGGTGTCGCGGCGCCTGGGCCTTGGCCGCAGGTGCCGCGGGGCAACGACCGGCCAGGCCTCGCCGGGAGGCGGCTATCGTCCCGCCGGGCGGGGCGGCCGTCGTTGCGTCGGTCGGGCGGCCTGTGGCCCGCCGTTTACACGGTCGGATGCGGCCGGGCCTGCTCGCCGTGGCGGACGGCTCGGGCGCGCCCTGGCCGCTTTCGGTCCCCGTCACCGCCATCGTCGGTTTGGGCCGGTTGCCGCTCGTGTCGCCGGTCCCCGGACCCGGCTCGCCGCCAGAAGCGGGTGTGGCGGCGCGGCGCGGCAGCTGTTGCCGCCCGTGCCGTTTGTCCCCGGCGACGGCCGGTCGCCAGGGGCGTTTGCGGCAAGGCGGCGCGGCGCCGGCTGGCGGCGCCTGGCCGCGCGGGGGCGCCGCTAGACCGTGACCACGGAATTTTCGCAATCGCCGAAAGGCGAAAAGGCGTATTTGTCCGCCTCGGGGTCGCTGATCCAGATGTCGCCGTCGATGAGGTAGCGGTACTGGTACTCGCGGCCGGTGGCCAGGTCGAGGGTGGCCGAAAACGAGCCGTCTTTCTGCTTGCGCATGGGCGTGGCCCCGATTTCCCAATCGTTGAACTCGCCGACAAGGTGCACCTCACGCGCGGCCTTGGCCTGTTCCTTGGCCAGGTTGAAGGAGACCTTGCAAATCGGCTTGCTCTTCAGCGGCTTTTTCTTCAGGGACATGCACTTCCTCCTCGGTAAAGGCCGTCTTGGCGCGGCGAGCCTGGCCGCGCCGCGCACGATCGGACCTTGCCCAAGGGGTATCCGCTCTTTGTGTCGATGTAAAATCTTTTTTGAAGAAACACGGAAACACGGCGGATCAGATCAACTCTTCCCGCCGCAGCTCCTCGACCATGGCGCGCAGGTCGATGGGTTTGGTGAAATAGCAGGTCACCTGGCCCTTGAAAAAGGAGGTGCTGATGTTTTTGATGTCGTCATGGCAGGTGATCATGACGGCCTTGGCCTCGCGGCCGGGCGCGACCTTGCGCTCCCGCTCCAGTTCGCGGATGGCGCAAAGCGCCGTCTGCCCGTCCATGACCGGCATCTGGATGTCCATGAAGACCAGGTCGAAGGGCTCGGCGGCGTCGAGTGCCGCCGTGAAACGGGCCAGCCCATCGCGGCCGTTGCCCTCGCAGGCGCACTCCCCGAAGCGGGACAAGGTGGCCGAAAGCGCGATCTGTGAAACCGGATCGTCGTCGACAATGAGTATTTTCATGGGCGCCCCTTTGGCCCGGCCGCACCGGACCATGTAGGCCGTGGTGCCAAAAAAGGAAAACTGATGCAAGTACGTAAGCGACCCGGAATGGCCGGACGAAGGCTGGATTTTTTCCGTCGCCGCCCCTAGAATGCCCCCAGGGGCGACCCCCTTACCCGCCGCTTCATGGGCAACATGGGAACATACCGCATGATCAGATCCTTTTTTTTCGCCTTGAGCGTGGCGCCGCTGACCATTTTTTTCAGCAGCCTGTGCTGGGTTTTCGCCTGCCTCGGCCGTAACGGGGCCTTCTCCCACCGGCTGGAGGCCCTTTGGGCCACAAGCCTGCTGTGGTGTGCCGGCGTGCGCGTCAAGGCCGACCTGTCGGCCCTGACCCCGGGCGAAAGCTATATTTTCATGGCCAATCACCAAAGCCACATGGACATCCCCATCCTGTTCGCCGTCCTGTCCGGCTTCAATTTCCGCTTTCTGGCCAAGGAAAGCCTTTTCACGATACCTGTCTTCGGCCCGGCCATGCGCCGGGTGGGCCATGTGGCCATCAACCGGGAAAACCGCCGCAAGGCCATGGAATCCATCAAGGAAGCCACGGACCTCGTGTCCAATGGCGTGGGCCTGCTCGTGTTTCCCGAGGGAACCCGCGCCGTGGATACCGCGCGGCTGGGCCCGTTTAAGACCGGCGGCATGATCGTGGCGCTCAAGTGCCAGGCCAAGGTCGCGCCCATCATCATCACCGGCTCGGCCGGCCTTTTGCCCAAGCACGGCAAGCGGGTGCGCTCCGGAACGGTGACCGTGCGCGCCCTGCCGCCGTTCGACCCGCACGCACAATACACGCTCAAGGAGCGTGAGGCTTTCAAAAACGACCTTTGGGCCCGCATGGACGGGGCCTACCAGGAGATGCGACAATGAACGCCAACCCCGCCGTGACCCTCTACCCATTGGGAGGCCTCGGCGAAATCGGGCTCAACTGCATGGCCCTGGTCAGCGGCGATTCGATGATCGTCGTGGACTGCGGCCTGATGTTCCCCGACGACTCCCTGTTCGGCATCGACGTGGTCATTCCGCGCTTCGATTTCCTTTTGGCCAACAAGGACAAGCTCAAGGGCATCCTTCTCACCCACGGCCACGAGGACCACATCGGCGCCTTGCCGTGGCTCATGCGCTCCTGCGACGCGCCCCTTTACGGCTCGGCCTTCACCCTGGCCCTGGCCGCCAAGAAGCTCGAGGAGCACAGCCTCAAGGAGTTCACCCGCTTCGTGCCGGTCACCGGCGGCGAGACCCTGACCCTCGGCGATTTCCGGGTCACCTTCTTCCCGGTGTGCCATTCCATCGTCGAGGGCTTCGCCCTGGGCATCGAGACCCCGGCCGGGCGCATCGTCCACACCGGCGACTTCAAGATCGACCGCACGCCCCTGGACGGCCACGCCACGGACCTGGCCGCCATCAAGGCCTTCGGCAAGCCGGGGGTCATGCTGCTGCTGTCCGATTCCACCAATGCCGAGCGCGAGGGCTTCGCCCTGACCGAGCGCGAGATCAAGTCCACCCTGGACGGGATTTTCCGCGACGCGCCGGGCCGGATCGTGGTGACGCTTTTTTCCAGCCACATCCAGCGCATGCAGGAGATCTACGACCTGGCCCACGCCTGCGGCCGCAAGGTGGCCGTGTCGGGCAAGTCGCTTTTTTCCAATATCGAGATCGCCCGCGACCTGGGGCATCTGCGCGTGCCGTCGGGCACCGAGGCCAGCCTCGACGAGCTGCCGGGCCTGCCCGACGACAAGGTGGTGCTGCTGGTCACCGGCTCCCAGGGCGAGCCCCTGTCCGCCCTGTCGCGGCTGGCCTACGGCGAGCACCGCCAGATCAAGGCCCAGAAGGGCGACACCGTCATCCTGTCGTCGCGGTTCATCCCCGGCAACATCCGGGCCATCACGCGCCTTATCAACCGCCTCTACAAGCTCGGGGCCGAGGTCCTCTACGAGCGCGTCCAGGCCATCCACGCCTCGGGCCACGCCCACGGCGCGGAACTGCGCCTGATGCTCGAAACCGTGTCCCCCAAATACTTCATCCCCATCCACGGCGAATACCGCCACCTGGTCAAGCACGCCCGCATCGCCGTGGCCTGCGGCGTGGCCCCGGAACGGGCGCTCGTCATCGAGGACGGCCAGCCCGTGACCTTCAGCCAGGGGTTGGTGCGCCTGGAGGAGTCCATCCCCGTGGAGCACATCTACGTGGACGGCAAGGGCGTGGGGGACGTGGGGGTCACGGTGCTCAAGGAACGACAGCTCCTGGCCGGCGAGGGGCTGGTCATCGTCGTGCTCGTGGTGGACGAGAAATCCGGCGAGCTGACCTTCGGGCCGAGCATCCTCTCCAAGGGCTTCGTCTTCGAGCAGCACTACAGCCACGTGCTCGAAGACGCCAAATGCATCGTGCTCGACATCTTCGAAAACGTGCCCCCGGGCCAATCCGATTTGCTCAAGGAGCGCATGCGCTCCGCCTTGCGGCGCTTTTTCCGCAAGGTCCTGGAACGCGATCCCGTGGTGGTGCCGCTGGTCATCACCTTGTAGGTCCGCAGGGAGGCCTTGCGCCATGAAAGTGCTGCGCGTGCGCCGGGGGGACAGGACGTATTACGGCCAGCTGCTGTTGCCCCAGCGGGCCGTGCGCTGCCTGGACCCGGCCTTGGGTGTGCCCGAGGTGGTGGGCTTGTCGGAAGTGACGGTGCTGCCGCCGGTTGCCCCCTCCAAGGTCGTGTGCGTGCTGGACAATTTCCCCGGCAGCCCCCGGGGCCGCGCCCAGGCCGACGGCCCGCTCCTTTTTCTGAAGCCGCCCTCGGCCATCATCGGCAGCGGCGAGGCCATCCTGCTGCCCCGGGCCGTCGCCCGGGTGGAGGCCTTCGGCGGGCTGGCCGTGGTGCTCGGCCGGGCCTGCCACAACGTGGCCCCGGCCGAGGTGCCGCGCTGCCTGTTCGGCTTCGCCTGCGCCAACGACGTCACGGCCGGCGACCTGTACGCCGCCGACGGCCTGCCGGACCGGGCCAAGGGCTTCGACACCTTCGCCCCCATCGGGCCCTGGATCGAGACCGCCGTGGCCGACCCGTCGGCCCTGACCCTGCGCACCCGAGTCAACGGGACCCTGGTCCAGGAGGCCAGCCTGGCCGACATGGCCGTCTCCCCCTTCGACCTGGTCAGCTTCGTGTCCGGCGTCATGACGCTGCTGCCCGGCGACGTGATCCTCACCGGCTCGCCGGCCGGCGGCGGCCGCCTGGCCCCGGGCGACGAGGTGCGGGTGGAGATCGACGAGGTGGGCGTGCTGATCAACGCCGCCCGGGGCGAAGCCGAACGGGCGCCCTTGCAGTGACGCGGCCGGGGCGGGAAGCCTCCGGCGCCAACGGGCCGGCGTCCGCGGGGCTCGCGCTTGCGCACAGGCCCCGGCGGGGGAGTAGGCCAGGAACCGATCGGGTTACGTGAAGACCCGGCAGGTGCGGCCTTCGCGGCGGCCACATTCCACGTAATGCCGGTAGGGGTCGCAGTCGGCGGCCAGCACGTCGGGGTTGGCGATCAGGTAGCACAGGATGTCGAAATCTTCGGGCACCAGGGGCCTGGCCGGCGAGGCGGCGAAATGGCGGGCCTTGTGCAGGGCCGCCGCGGCCACGCAACTGGAAAAATCCCGGAAATGGGCCACCGCGTCGGCGAGCAGCCCGGCCACGGTCGGCGTCGGCGGCGGCTGGGCGGCGGCCAGGGCCGCGAAGGTCAGGTTGGGCCTGCCCGGGTAGGCCGCCCGGGGGCGCGGGGCGCCGTGGCGGTCCAGGAAGGCGTGGACCGCGTCCTGCACGGCCGGGTCGAAAAAGAAAAACCGCTCCCGGTCGGCGTCGCCGGTCACGTACTTGTCGCACAGGGCCTGGCACAGCGCCATGTTGCCGCCGCTTGCCCGGTTGAGGGTCAGGAAGGCGAAGGCCTCCCCGGCCGACAGCGACCGGTTGAACCGGGCCGGGCCGGTCCCGCCGGGCCGTGGCGCCTCGGCCGCCTCGGGCGCCGGCAGGCCCAGGGCGGCGAAAAAGGCCCCGGCCGCGTCGTGGCGGCAGGCGTCGTAGTCCAGGCGCAGCAGCGAGAAAAGCCCGCCCGAATCGGCGCACACCCGGGCGAGAAAAGCCGGGGCCAGCAGCGGCCGCAGGTAGCCTTCCTCGTTGCCGGCCAGGGCCGCGTCCAGCCAATCGGCGCAGCCGTCGCGCTTGACCGCCTGCAGCCAGACCGAAAAATACCAGGCATACGGGTCGCGCTCGAAGACCACGAACCGCGTCGGCAGGCCCAGGGCGGTCAGGCTGGCCAGCAGCGCCCGCCAGCCGGCCTCGGGCAGGGCGCACAAGGTCTCCGAGGACAAGAGCACGGTGTCGCAAGCGGCCCGGGCGGCCGCGTCGAGCTGGGCAAGGAGATGCTCCCGGATGCGCCCGGCCGCGCCGTCCGGGTCCACCCCGGCCGCCTCGGCCAGAAGGGCCAGGCCGTAGGCATTGCCCGAGGTGCGGGCCGCCCCGCCCGGGGCCAGCCCCATGTCCGGGTCCGGCACGAAGACGCCCAGGCGTGAAAGCCGCCCGGCCTTGCGGGCCAGGGCGAGTTGGATGGCCGTGGAGCCGGTTTTTTTGAGTCCCGCGTGGAGCACGATGCGCATGGTTCATCCGTTGGCTGTCACGGCCGTGGGGTAGCGGCCGGCGCGGCCCCTGTCAACGCGGCCCCTGTCAACGCGGCCGCCCGGCCGGAAGGGCCGCGATTGCCCCTTGCCTTTTTTTTTCAGTCGGTCTACAAACCGCCGTTTCCCAAAACACACGCCTCGCCCGCATCCTGGGTGCCGGCCGGACCGGTGACCGCCTGGCGAGACGGAGGACAAACCCAAGGAGATCCCATGCCTTACGTGACCATGAAGCAACTGCTCGAGACCGGTGTCCACTTCGGCCACCAGACCCGCCGCTGGAACCCCAAGATGCGGACCTTCATCTTCGGGGCCAGAAACGGCATCCACATCATCGACCTCCAGCAGACCGTCAAGCTCTACCAGAAGGCCCACGACTTCGTGGCGGGCATCGTGGCCACCGGCGGCCGGGTGATTTTCGTCGGCACCAAGCGCCAGGCCCAGGAGTCCGTGAAAAAGGAAGCCGAGCGCGCCGAGCAGTTCTTCGTCACCAACCGTTGGATGGGCG
The DNA here is from genome assembly GCF_049995385.1 of Solidesulfovibrio sp. DCME. NCBI lineage: Bacteria > Pseudomonadati > Thermodesulfobacteriota > Desulfovibrionia > Desulfovibrionales > Desulfovibrionaceae > Solidesulfovibrio > Solidesulfovibrio sp. DCME. Next base: position 4,661,014 of record NZ_CP188261.1, on the reverse strand, counting down.
GCATGCTCACCAACTTCCAGACCATCAAGAAAAGCATCGACCGCCTGAAGAACCTGGAACGCATGTTCGAGGACGGCAGCATCAAGCGCTTTCCCAAGAAGGAAATCGTCATGATGGGCCGCGAGGTGGAGAAATTAAACGCCACCCTTGGCGGCATCAAGAACATGGACCGCCTGCCCCAGGCCGCGTTCATCATCGACCCCAAGCGCGAGGAAATCGCCGTCCAGGAATGCCGCAAGCTCGGCATCCCCATCGTGGCCGTGGTGGACACCAACTGCGACCCCGACGTCATCGACTACGTGATCCCGGGCAACGACGACGCCATCCGGGCCATCAAGCTGTTTGCCGCCAGCATCAGCGAGGCCTGCCTCGAGGGCGCCGCCCAGACCAAGGACGCCCCCGTCGCCATGGACAAGGACGAAAAGCCCGAACCGGCCCCGGCCCCCGTCGCCGAGGAAGCCGCATCCGAAGAAACCACCGAAGAGTAGGAGGACCGCCCCATGTCCGATATTTCCGCCAGCTCCGTGAAAGCCCTGCGCGACAAGACCGGCGCGGGCATGATGGACTGCAAGAAAGCCCTGACCGAGTGCGCCGGCGACGACGAAAAGGCCGTGGCCTGGCTGCGCGAAAAGGGCCTGGCCAAGGCCCAGAAGCGCGCCGGCCGCGCCACCTCCGAGGGCGTCATCGGCTCCTACATCCACTCCACCGGCAAGATCGGCGTCATGGTCGAGATCAAGTGCGAGACCGACTTCGTCGCCCGGTCCGAGCGCTTCCAGGAATTCGCCAAAAACGTGGCCATGCAGATCGCCGCGGCCAACCCGGTCTGTCTGGCCCCCGAGGACGTCCCGGCCGACCTTTTGGCCAAGGAAAAAGAGATCTTCAAGCACCAGGCCATGGAAGAGGGCAAGCCCGAAGCCATCGCCGAGAAGATCGTCGAAGGCCGCGTCAAGAAGTTCTACAAGGAAATCTGCCTGCTCGAACAGGCCTTCATCAAGGACGACAAGGTCAGCATCAAGGACCTGCTCAACGAGCTCGTCGGCGTCCTGGGCGAAAACGTCCAGATCGGGCGCTTCACGCGCATGGCCCTGGGCGAGGACGCCGCCTAGGCCGTCGCGAACCGACTTCCAAACGGGCCGCAAGGCCCGTTTTTTTTGCCGTCGCATCGCTTGCGCCCGGGGCGGGATTTCCCGCCCCGGGCCCCTTCCTCCCGCAACCCAAGGGGGTTTCATGTCGAATTTGCGGTTTTCCCAGGTTTTGCTTAAGATCAGCGGCGAGGCACTGGCCGGGGGTCGCCCGTTCGGGATCGACAACCTGACCATCACCAACTTCTGCGGGGAAATTGCCCAGGCGGCCGCGGCCGGGGCCAGGATTTCCCTGGTCATCGGCGGCGGGAACATATTTCGCGGTGTCTCGGAACAGGCCGCCGGCATGGACCGGGCCTCGGCCGACTACATGGGCATGCTGGCCACGGTGTTAAACGCCCTGGCCGTGCAGGAAGGCCTGGAGAAGCAGGGGCTGTCCACCCGCGTCATGTCGGCCATCTCCATGCGCGAGGTCTGCGAGCCCTACATCCGCCGCCGGGCACTGCGGCATTTGGAGAAGGGCAGGGTGGTCATCTGCGCCGCCGGGACCGGCAATCCGTATTTCACCACGGACACCGCCGCGGCGCTGCGGGCCATGGAGCTCAAAACGGAGGCCATCCTCAAGGGAACCAAGGTCGACGGCGTCTATGACAAGGACCCGGTCAAGTACCCCGATGCCGTCAAGTACGACAGCCTGACCTACATGGACGTGCTGGAGAAGAGGCTGCGCGTCATGGACACCACGGCCATCAGCCTCGCCATGGACAACAACCTGCCCATCGTGGTCTTCAACATGTTCACCCCGGGCAACCTGACGCGGGTGCTCACCGGGGAACCCGTGGGAACGGTGGTCAAAGGAGACGAGTGATATGCAGGCAGTGCTTACTGATGCCGAGGAGCGCATGAAAAAGGCGCTGGCCTCGCTGGACAAGGAATTCGCGCGGTTGCGCACCGGCCGGGCCACCACGAGCCTGCTCGACGGCCTGCGCGTGGACTACTACGGCACCCTCACCCCCCTGGACCAGATCGCCTCGGTGTCCACCCCCGACAGCCGCACCATCACCATCCAGCCCTGGGACCGCAAGGCCTTCAACGACGTGGAAAAGGCCATCCTCAAGTCCGACCTCGGGCTCACCCCGGTCAACGACGGCAAGATCATCCGCATTTCCATCCCGCCCCTGACCGAGGACCGCCGCAAGGACCTGGCCAAGGTGGCCAAGAAATACGCCGAAGAGGCCAAGGTCGCCGTGCGCAACATCCGCCGCGACGCCAACGAGGCCCTCAAGAAGAAGAAAAACGACAAGTCCATCAGCGAGGACGACCAGCACAAGGGCCAGGAAGACGTCCAGAAGCTCACCGATGCCTACATCGCCAAGGCCGAGGAGATCCTTTCCAAGAAAGAAAAGGAAATCATGGAGATCTAGTGGCCGATTCCACGTCTGTCCCCAAGCACGTGGCCATCATCATGGACGGCAACGGGCGCTGGGCCACCTCCCGGGGGCTTCCCCGCAGCGAAGGCCACCGGGCCGGCACCGAGGCCGCCCGGGGGGTGGTCACCCGTTGCCGCGAGCTGGGCATCCGCCACCTGACGCTCTACACCTTCTCCAAGGAGAACTGGGGCCGGCCGGCCGACGAGGTCAAGTTCCTGTTCGACCTGCTGGTGCGCTTCCTGACCCGCGAGCTCGACACGCTGCTCACCCAGTCCATCCGTTTCATGGTGCTCGGCGAACTGGCCGAACTGCCCCTGGCCACCCGCAAGGTGCTCTCCCACGTCATGGCCAAGACCGCCCACTGCACGGAGATGACGCTCAATCTGGCGCTCAATTACTCCGGCCGCGAGGAGATCCTGCGCGCCTGCCGGCGCCTGATCGCCCAGGGCCTGCCCCCCGAGGCCGTCACCGAACAGCGCCTGGCCGCCGAACTCTATACCGTCGGCCAGCCCGACCCCGACCTCATCATCCGCACCAGCGGCGAGATGCGCCTGTCCGGCTACCTGCTGTGGCAGTCCGCCTACAGCGAATTCGCTTTCCCCGAGACGCTGTGGCCCGATTTCACGCCGGCCCACCTGGACGCGGTCCTGGACGACTTCCGCAAGCGCTCCCGGCGCTTCGGCCTGACTAGCGAACAGGTTTCCGCGCAGTAGGCGGGCGGCCCACCGCCGTACCGGCCGCAGGCGTGGTGGAGGTGTCGGCCACCGCGGCTGCGGCCGACACGCCATGGCCGGGACCCGGGGCAAGGCTGCGCTTTCGTTGCGGTATCGGCCGCGGTGCGCCTGATCGTGGCGGTTCGGGGCGGCGTGGCCGGCCGGCCTGCCTTGCCCCTGCCAAAAAACAGCGGTAACCGGCCGTTGTCACCGTGTTTCCATTGACAGTCCCTGGGGCTTTCGCAGTAGGATCGGCAATCCTCAATTCGGTGTATCGGGACGCAATCCTGTGCGAGGCGTCGTTTCGCCATGTCGCAAACCATGCCGCCAGAGCCCACGGGCCGCCGTCGCAAGCCGCCGCTTCGCCTGCTGCTCACGGCCCCGGTCCTGGCCCTGGTGCTGCTCACGGGCCTGGGCATCGGCTGGCTGGCCCTTTCGGGCGGCCGGGCGGCCGTGGGCGAGGCGGCCGGGCAACTGCGGGCCGAGGTCCTTCTCCGGGTTCGCCAGACCCTGGCCGCCTATCTGCGCGTGCCCGAGGAGGTCAACGCCCTGGGGGCCGAGGCCCTGCGGCGCGGGTTGCTCGTGCCCGGGCAGCCCCAAAACGTCCAGCGCTATTTTTCCGCCATCCTCGAAGCCAACCCGTCCATTGCCTACAACTTCTACGGCACCGTGGACGGCGAGTTCTACGGCGCCCGGCGCCTTGGCCCGGACACGGTCCAGATCGTGCGGGCCGGGGCCGAAACCGGCGGGGATTCTCGCAACTACGCGGTCACGCCCGACGGTGACGCCGGGGAGCTCAAGCAGGTCTACAAGAATTTCGACCCGCGCACCCGGCCCTGGTACAAGGCCGGCGCGGCCGCCGGCGGGCCGGTCTGGACGCCGATCTACCGCCATTTCGCCCTGGGCGTGCCCACCATCAGCGCCTGCCTGCCGGCCTACGGCCCGGACGGCGGGTTGCGGGGCGTGTTCGGCGCGGACTATCCCCTGACCCGCATCCACGAGTTCCTGCGCACCATCAAGGTCGGCCGGCGCGGCGAGGTCTACCTGCTCGAACGCACGGGCGCGGTCGTGGCCGCCTCGTCCCTGGAAACCGACCGCCTCCTGCTGCCGCAGCCGGACGGCAGTTACCGGCGCCTGGGGGCCCTCGAGGCCGGGGACCCCATGCTGGAGGCCGCCGTGGGGCACCTCCAGAAAACCCCGGGCGGGCTTTCCGGCATCGACGGCCCGGTCCTGGCCCAGGTCCGGGGGGCGGCCGGCGACCTCTACGTGCTGGCCGAGCCCTTTCGCGACGGCCTGGGCATCGATTGGCTGCTCGTGGCCGCCGCCCCGGTGTCGGACTACACCGGCCGCATCGAGGCCGGCATGCGCCAAAGCCTGGCCGTGGTCCTGATCGGGATCGCCGCCGCCGCCTGGGCCGGGGTGTTCATGGCCAGGCGCATCGCCCGGCCGGTGGAACGCCTGGCCGCGGCCGCTGACGACCTGTCGCGCGGCCACTGGGACCTGGCCTTGCCGGCGCCCAGAAGCCGGGAACTGGCCAGCCTGTCCGAGGCCTTCGGCCGCATGGCCGGCCAGTTGCGCCAGGCCATCGACCGCCTGACCCGCCAGCACGCCGTCATCGTGGAATCCAACAAGACCCTGGAAGCCCGGGTGGCTGCGCGCACGGCCGAACTCACCCTCATGCACGGCCGGTTGCGGGCCATCTTCGACGCCATCCCGGGCTTTGTCCACGTGGTGGACCGGGACCTGCGCGTGGTGGACGTGGGCGACAACCTCCTGCGGGCCATGGGCATCGCCCGCGAGGACGTGCTCGGCCGCAAGTGCCACGAAGCCTTCCACGGCCTCGACGCGGCCTGCCCCGATTGTCCCCTGGGCCAGGCGTCCGGCGAAACGGAGGTCCGGGTACGGCCGTCGACGGCCCGGGAGGAAGCCTTGCTTGGGCTGCCGTTTTTGGCCTACAGCGCGCCCATCCTGGACGAGGGCGGCGCGGTCTGGGGCCATATCGAGTGCTTGATGGATGTCCGCGAACTGCGCGAGGCCGAACGGCAGCTCGAGGCGGCCAAAGAGGAGGCCGAGGAGGCCAACCGGGCCAAGTCCGACTTTCTGGCCAAGATGAGCCACGACATCCGCACGCCGCTCAGTTCCATCATCGGGCTCACGGACATTTCCCTGCAATCGCGCCTGTCGCCGGATATCCGCGACAACCTGGCCAATGTGCTGGAGGCGGCCCGGGGACTGCTGGAACTGATCAACGACCTGCTGGACTTTTCCCGGGCCGAGGCCAAGAGCCTGACGCTTCGGGAGGAGCATTTCTCCTTGCGGGGGTTGCTCGCCGCGTTGCTGCGGGCCTTTGTGCCCCAGGCCCGGGCCAAGGGGCTGCGGTTGCGGCTGCTGCCGGGGCGGGATTGCCCGGCGGTGGTGCGCGGCGATGCGGCCAGGCTGCGCCAGGTGCTGGCCAACCTCCTGGGCAATGCCGTGAAATTTACGGAAAAAGGCGAGGTCCGCCTGACGGTTGCACCCGCCTCGCCGCCCCCCGGCCGCGAGGCCGGAGCGGGTTGGCTGCGTTTTACCGTGGCCGATACTGGGCTCGGCATCGCCCCCGAGGCCGTCTCCGGCATCTTCGAACCCTACCGCCAGGCCAGCGGCGAGATCGCCGAACGCTTCGGCGGCTCGGGGCTTGGGCTGGCCATCTGCCGCCAGATGGTGGACCTCATGGGCGGCGTCATCGGCGTGGACAGTACGCCGGGCCAGGGAAGCCGGTTCACGTTCACCGTGCCGCTGCCCGCCGGGGACCGTTCCCTGGCCAGGCCCGTGAGCCCGCCCGCCCGCAGCCTCGACAGCCTGCGGGCGGGCCAGCGGCCCCTGCACCTGCTTTTGGCCGAGGACAACCCCATGAACGTGCGCCTGGCCCGGGCGCTGCTTGCGCGGCTGGGGCATACGCTCACGGTGGCCGGTTCGGGGCGCGAGGCCATCGAGCGCCTGGCCGTCGAGGCCTGCGACGCCGTGCTCATGGACGTGGAAATGCCGGAGATGGACGGCCTGGAGGCCACCCGCCGCATCCGGGCCGGCGCGGCCGGGGACGACCGGCGAAACGTGCCCATCGTGGCCATGACCGCCCACGCGCTCTCCTCGTTTCGGGACCGTTGCCGCGAGGCCGGAGTGAACGCCTTTGTGGCCAAGCCCGTGGATTTCGGCGAACTGGCCGACGTGCTGCGGGCCATCGCCGGCCAGGGGACGGCCTCGGGCGAAGCCGACCCCGTGCGCCGGGCCGAGGCCATCGCCCGCCTGGACGACGACGTACCGCTGTACCGCGAGCTGTGCCGGATCTTCCTGGACGAGGCTCCGGGCTACCGGTCGCGCCTGGAGACGGCCCTTGCAGCCGGAGACCGCGCCGGCCTCGGCCAGGTGGCCCATTCCATCAAGAACAGTTCCGGGGCCATCGGCGCCGACGGCGGCCGCCGGCTGGCCGAGGAGGTCTTCGGCCTGGCCGCCTCCGGAGACCGGGATGGCCTTGCCCGCGCGGTCTCCCTGCTGCTGCGGGAGATCGACCGGGTGACCGCTTCCCTGTCAGGCTGACACCGCATCGGGTCACCAGGCGATTGGGCGGGCCGGGTCGGCCGGGGCACCGCTTCTCCGTCGGGCGGGCAGGGCCAGTGCGACCGTTTCCCGGCCTGGCCGGGAGGGGCGGCCGCGTCTGGTCGTTCCCCTGGCGTCGCGAAGGGGCTGTTGCCCGGCGGCAACAAAAACCGGGATGACGGCCGTGGCGGCGTCATCCCGGTTTGCGGTGTCGGGCCGGGGGGGGGCGGCGGCCGCGGCCGCCACGGGTCAGGGCTGGGCGGACGGGCGGGCCGTGTCCATCTGCCGCTGGGTTTCGAAGTCGAGTTCGTGGCGCAGTTCCTCGGGCATCTCCTGGCTGGTGGCCTTGCGCCGGGCTTCGCCGGCGGTGGGGCCGATCTGGCCGTTGGCGCTGTAATTGATGTTGGGCCAGTTGTTTTGGGCCGTCAGCGTGCCGGTCGTGCCGCCGGACCGGTTGATGTCGGCGCTGACCGGGGAGGTGTCGATGACGCCGTTGTGGTTCCAGTCGATGCCGCCGGCGGCATTGGTGGCAATCTGGTTGTAATAGTAGTCGCCGGAAACATAGTAATACACCGTGCCGTAGGCGCTGACGTCGTCGGCCCCGGTCAGGCCCAGGCCTTCCTGGAGCGAGGCCTTGTCGAGGGAGGGCGTATTGAGGCGCTGGTAGTCGAAGTTGAGCGGATAACCGTCGTCGCCCCAATGGCCGTTCCTGTAGAGGCCCCAGGTTTGAAACGAGTAGTTCATGACGCTCAAGTAGTTCGGCTTGTAGTTGATGTGGTCCGAGCCGCCGTGGGTCAGCCCCAGGCAGTGGCCGAGTTCGTGGATGAAGGTGCCTTGCTTTTGCCAGTCCGTGCCGCCCACCGTCTGCCAGCCGCCGAGGGTCACCAGGAAATCCGTGGCCGGGATGCCTCGGGCCAGGCCGCTGGAGGTCCCTTGATTGTAGGTATTGGCCCAGATCATGTACCGGAAGGACGGGGCGTAGGCCGTCTCGAAGGAGTTGTTTTTGAGGGCGTCGAAATCGACCCAGACCTGGACGTAATCGTTTTTTATGCCGAGGGTCTCGGCGTAGGGCACCTGGTTTTTGAGCACGGGGTGGATGTGGATGCCTGTCGTGCCGTCGGGGTTGGTCACGGGGGCGTTATTGAAGACAGCCTTGATGTTGTCGATGACCGTCTGGCTGGGTCCGAGGTTCACGCTGCCGGGCGTGACCATGTAATCCATCCAGACGAAGACGTCCTTGTGCCAGGGGCTGGCCCCCAAGGCCGGCAGATTCACGTAGGCGCCGCCAACCGTATAGCCGCGCAACTCCCACAAGTCGGGCAGGCCGTCGCCGTCGCTGTCGCGGCTCAGCGGCGGCCCGGCCAGGATCGGCGGCAGCAGGCTGATGTCGAAATCATCCGCCCGCACCGTCCCTGGAGCGGACACGAGCAGGGCAAGGGCGAAGAGGAACCACAGGGGGACGACCGCGTGGCGGCGTGACATGACGGACTCCGTTGCTGGGGTTGCCCAATGGCCCTGGTGAGGCTGCTTTCGGGCCTGCCTTGGCCTATTTCAGACTTCTATACTGTGGCACATATCCGCCCAGCCGTCCATGGCCATGATCCGGGACGGCGCGGCCGGGCGGACGTGGTTCGGGTGGCTATTGCCCTGGCGGCCCATCCCCGGTCATGGCTTCCCGGTGCGATTTCCGCTATGATGGCTGCGGCGCCGCGACCGGGCGCGCCGCACCCCATATCAAACGCCAGGAGCCTGCCATGCCCGTTACCGTCGTCGATCACCCGCTGGTGCGCCACAAACTCGGCCATATGCGCGAGCAGGGCCTGAGCACCAAGGAATTCCGCGAACTGGCCGGCGAAGTCGCCCGCCTGCTCACCTACGAGGCCACCAAGTCCCTGCCCACCGAAAAAGTGACCATCCATGGCTGGGCCGGCCCGGTGGAAGTGGACCGCATCACGGGCAAGAAGATCACCGTGGTCCCCATCCTGCGGGCTGGGCTCGGCATGATGGACGGCGTGCTCGACATGATCCCCGGGGCCAAGGTCAGCGTGGTCGGCATGTACCGCAACGAGGAAACCCTGGAGCCGGTGCGCTACTACGTCAAGCTGGCCAAAAAGATCCACAAGCGCCGGGCCATGATCCTCGATCCCATGCTGGCCACCGGCGGCACGCTCATCGCCACCATCAACCTGCTCAAGGAAGCCGGCTGCCGCCATATCCTGGGCCTGTTTCTGGTCTGCGCCCCGGAAGGCCTGGCCCGGCTCGAACGCGAGCACCCCGACGTGGCCGTCTACACCGCCGCCATCGACGAGCGTCTCAACGAACACGGCTACATCCTGCCCGGCCTCGGCGACGCCGGGGACAAGATCTTCGGCACCAAGTAGGCGCTGCCAACCGGCCGGCGCAGCCGTCACCCGGCGATGGCCTGGCATCCCAAGGACGGTAACCGGCCGTTCGGCCCCCCAGTTTACGAGACGCGGGGCCGGCGTTTGGGTGCGGCCCTTTGGGGAGAGGGGCCAAGTGTACAGCCATCTTCGTCTGGGGACGAGGCGCTCCGGCCGTTGCCGTCCTCACCGTCTTTGCGTTTTTCTTCGGCCGTTGGCCAGCTGATCGGCCGATCTGGTCGGGCCGGACGCTGTTGGATGGTCTGGTGGGGCTCTGGGATATTTCTCGCCTCGAACTTGGGCTGTCGTTGACTGCGTAGTGTTGCCGATTTCACGATGCAGGGCGTGGCCACATCGCCAGTCTTCCTGTCCGGCAGTGCGTTTTTGCCGCCACGGCCGTAACCATCGTCTCCGGCGCCATCGCCGAGCGCACCAAGTTCGTGCCCTGCCTGATCCTCGGCTTCGTGGTCACGGCGATCATCTATCCCGCCTCCGGCCACTGGATCTGGGGTGGGGGCTGGCTGTCCACGCTCGACGCCCCCATGCTCGACTTCGCCGGTTCCACGGTCGTCCACTCCGTGGGCGGCTGGGTCTCCCTGGCCGGGACCAACATCCTCGGCTAGGGCGCGGTTGTCGCCAGGGGCAAAGGAAAGGCCTCTCCCGGTTGCGGGAGGGGCCTTTCGCATGGGCGGCCGGGTAGTACCGGGGCGGTCGCTACCGGGAGCGCAGCAGCGGCCAGCGCTCGGGGGGGACGTACCCCTTGGGCTGGCGGGGGCATTCCCGCACCCGCATCTCCGCAAGGCTGACGCGTGCCCCCGACGGGAAGGCGTACACGGCCAGCGACCCGCAATCGGCCAGGCCCCGGGCCTTGGTCAGCACGGTCAGGGTGCCCTTGGCGGCATCGAAGGACACATCGCCCACCAGTTCGTCCTGGGGTACGGGCGGGGACGGGGCGGCGCTGTCGGCCAGGGCCGGGAAGCGCAACGGCATCCCCGGGCCATCCGGCTGTTCCGTCAGCACGGCCGTGTACGTGGCCTGGTAGGCGGCCTGGTCGCATTGCACCACGTAGAGCGTCCGCCCGCCGCTTAAGGCATAGGCATCGACCCCGGTGGAGCGGACCGTGGCGCCCATGCCCTCGGGGGAAACCATCTCCTGGTAGGCCGCCTCGCAGGATGGGGGCCAGCCCAGCCGGGCGCGCAGTTTTGCCCGCGCGTCGAGATAGCGCTGCCGCGTCGCGGCCATGGCGGCCTGCAGGGCGGCCAGGCGCTCGGCCTGGCGGGCGGCCAGGCAGGTGGCGTCGGAGCAGGCGTTGCGCGAGGCGAGCCACTCGCGCTGTTGCGCCCGCACGGCCGGCTTGTCCGCCTCCGGGACGGCGCCGAGCAGGTCGGCGAAAGTCTCGGCCATGGCCGCGTCGCCGGCCCGCAAGGCCGGGTCGGCGCAGATGGTTTTTTCCACGGCGGTGGCCGCCTTGGCGCAGTCCAGGCCCGCCGCCTTGGCCCGGTCCGGCGCCAGCCAGGCCAGGAGCAGCAGGGCGGACAGGGCCATAAACGCGCGGGCACGGCCCCCACGATGGCCGCGCCGGCCACGGAAGCCGCGGCGCGGCGCGAACGCGCGGGTGCGGTTTCCCCGGTCGCGGGATGGCCCACTCATGGCTTTTGCTTGACGTACAGCGCGATGCCGATGGCTTGCCGGCCGCCGGCATCGTGGGAATAGACGAGTTCCATGGAGCCGTCCGGCAGGAGGCGGCCGTGGAAATTGCCTTCCTCTTCCAGGATATGGACGGTCACGTTGTCGTAGGCCACAAGCCCCATGATTTTCTCCTGGTGCTTGGCGCTCTTTTTTACGCCCAGGAAGCGGCGGCCTTCCTGGGCCGTGATCTCCATGGCGAACTCCCCGCTGACGAAGCGCGGCGCCTGGTCGGCTTGGGGGAAGTGGCGGCTGCCGGTGGTGATGCCCTCATGGGCGGTGGTACGCCATGTTCCCCGCATGTCGGGCACATCGGCGGCCGGGGCGGCGGTGGCGCACAGAAGCCAGGCGAGCGTGCAACACAGGGCCAGGCGCATGGCGGCCTCCTTGGGTTGGGGTGTATGCCGGGGCGCCCAGGCGGCCCGGCAAGCGGCCACGGATGATCTATGCGCGGCCAAGGGAAGGCGCGTCAAGGTGTGCCGCGCGGTTGCCCGGCCGAAGCCCGGAAAAGGGCCGGCTGCCGGAAGCCGTGCCCGGGTTTGTCGGGAGTGAATGGGTGTTTACGTGGCCGAGGGAACCTGCTATTGCCAGCAACTTCCGGCCACAGACGGCCCAACCTCAGCTTTCCGGCGTGAATCCCTTGAGAGAAAACAAAGTCATCGTAGGGCTGCTTTGTTGTAGCATCGTTATTCTTTCCTGCATTGCCTTGTATTACAGGAGAGGGTGGCATGTCGTGGACGGACAGCTGCGGGAAATATCGTCGAATGTCGACACCATAAACATGGTCATGCGTGACCTTGGCGGCCTGTATTATCGTACCAGGTCCGCCATCATATTGACGCAGATCAAGTCCCAGGCCGATCCCCTCCTTGTCGTTTTCGGCGACAGCATAGTCGAACAGATGTACTGTCCCGCAACGGACGGCCTCAATGTCGTCAACGCCGGCATTTCCGGATCCAAGGCCCTGGAGTCCTTGCCGTTTCTGCAACAGGTCCTGGCGGCTTCCAAGGGGCCCCTCGTGGTGCTGTCCATCGGGGCCAACGACGCCTTCGGCGCTTCCGTGGCCAGCCCCGAGCAGTTCGCCGCAGGCTACGAGGCCCTGGCCAGGGCCGTGCTGGACAGCGGCCGCGCCCTGGTCGTGGCCACGCTGCCGCCCATGGAGCCCGGCAAACTGGCCGCCGAGCATTTCCATCATCCGAGCATCGCGGCCTACAACACGCGCATCCGCGAGATCGGCCAGCGCCTGGGCGCGCGGGTGGCCGACGTGGACGATGCCCTCGATCGCTGGCGCCAGGGCCGGCCGGAAGGGGCCACCGTGGACGGGGTGCACTTAAACGGCCAGGCCGCCGCCGTCTGGCGCGATACCGTCTACGCCGCGGTCAAAAGCGCCCTGGCGGCCCGCCCGTCCCCCTGACCGACCGGTCCGCCCGCCTTGACAAGCCGGAAGGGGCCGCGCAACAAGGTGACATGATTCCCTCCCCGGACGCCCCGGCCGGTGCCGCCGCCTGCTATGCTTGCCTGGCCGACGGCTTTCCCGGATTTTGCCTGCTCCTTGCCGGGGATGGGACGGTCGTTGCGGCCAGTCCCCGGACCCGGGAGTGTTTCGGCGACATCACGGGCCGGCGCTTTCCGTTGCTGCCCGCCACCTTCCCGGCCACGCCCCTGGCCGCGCCTGTGGACATGGCCCACGGGGCGCGGCTCTACCGCGTCCTGACCGTTGGCCCGGACGGGCTGGCCCAGGCGGGCGACGCCTGGCGGACCCTGGTCCTGGGCCTGGACGTCACGGACCTGGAGATGGCCCGGCGCCAGGCCGCCCGGCGCCAAGGGCAGTTGGCCGCCATCGTCGAAAACGCCATGGAGGGCGTGGTCGTGGCCGTGGCCGGCCGGCTCGTCTACGTGAATTCCTTCATGGAACGCCTCACCGGCCACGACGCCGCCACCTTGTGCTCCCGGCCGTTTTCCGGCTTCCTCCACGAGGAAGATCGAGCGGGCGTGGTGGCAAACCACCGCAAACGCCTGGCCGGCGAACCGGCCCCGGCCGGGCAGACGTTTCGCATCCGGGCCCGAAACGGCCAGGTGCGCTGGGTGCGCACCGTGTCCCGGCTCATGGCCTGGGACGACGTTCCGGCTTCGGTCAGCCTGTTGGCCGACATCACGGACCAGCGCCAGGTCCAGGTGACCCTGGACACGCTCATCCGGGACCAGGAAGCCCGCATCGAAAGCCGCACGGCCAGCCTGCGCCAGGCCAACGCCACCCTGGAAGCGGCCAACGCGACGCTCACCCGCGAAATCGAGGCCCACGAGCACACGGCCCGGAAACTCGCCGCCGCCCGGCGCAAGGCCCTGGAAGCCACCAAGGCCAAATCCGTGTTCCTGGCCAACATGAGCCACGAGATCCGCACGCCGCTCAATGTCATTTTGGGTATGGCCGACCTGCTTTCGCGCCCCGATGGCCAGGAAGGCCTCGATCGGGGCCGGGCCCTGGCCATGATCCGCGAGGCCGGGACCTCCCTGCGGGGCTTGCTTGGCGACCTGCTCGACCTGTCACGGGGCGAGGCCGGGCGGCTGGCCCTGGAGAACGTCGCCTTCCGGCCGGCCGAGGTCCTGGAGACCGTGCTGTCGCGCTTCGGCCCCCAGGCCGCCGAGCAGGGGCTGGCCCTGGCCGGGGCCATCGCCCCGGACGTGCCAATGGTGCTGACCGGGGATCCGGGCCGGCTGACCCAGGTTGTCGGCAACCTCGTGGCCAATGCCCTCAAGTTCACCCCCTCGGGCCGGGTGGACGTGACCATGGCCCGGGCCGCGCCGCGCCGGGCAACGGCCGCGACCCCGGGAGTGGTGGGGCTGCGGGTGGGCGTGCGCGACACCGGCATCGGCATCCCGCCCGAGCAGCGCCGCCATATTTTCGAAAACTTCCGCCAGGTCGACGGGGCCGGGGGCGGCGGGGCCGGCCTCGGGCTGGCCATCTGCCGCCGGCTGGTGGGGCTCATGGGCGGGCGCATCCGGGTGTCCAGCCAGCCGGGGGAGGGCAGCGAGTTCTCCTTTACGGCTCGTTTCGGCCTGGCCCGGGAGGCGACCCTCGAGGCCGCGGCCCAACCCGTGGAAATCCCCCCGGCGCCGCCCCTGGACATCCTTTTGGCCGAGGATTCGAACCTGTCGGCCGAGATGGTCGCGGCTTACCTCGTGCCCAGGGGGCATCGCCTGACCCGGGCGGCCAACGGCCGGGAGGCCCTGACCGCCTTGGCCATGGGCCATTTCGAGGTGGTGCTCATGGACATCCGCATGCCGGTCCTGGACGGCTTGGCCGCGACCAAGGCCATTCGCCGGGGCGACGTGCCGGGCTGCGACCCGGCCATCCCCATCCTGGCCCTGACCGCCCACGGCGCCCGGCGCGACCGCGACCGCATCCTGGCCGCCGGGGCCACGGATTATCTGGCCAAGCCCGTGAGCCTCGACGCCCTCCTGGCCGCCCTGGCCCGCCTCGTCCAAGGGGAAAAAGGCGCCGGTGGCCACCCCCCGCCAACCACGGGCGCGGCCGGACCCGAAACGCCGGCCGGCCAAGGGGCCGAAGCCTTCGATGCCGGGCGCGCGGAGGCCCTGGAAAACCTCGGCGGCGATACCGACCTCTACGACCGGCTGGCCGCGGTCTTCGTCCGGGATACGCCCGGCGACCGGCGAAGACTCCGGCGGGCCATGGACGACGCCGACGGCCCCGGCCTGGTGCTGGCCGCCCATACCCTCAAGGGCAATGCCGGGGTCATCGGTGCAAGCCGGGCCGCCCGACTGGCCCGCGACCTGGAGATGGCCGCCAGGGACGGCCGCGCGGCGGATTTCCCGGCCCTGGCCGCCGCCCTGGGAGAGGAACTGGACCGGGTGCTGGCCGGCCTGGCCGACCGGGGGATCGCACCGGCGGACTGACCGGCGCATGCCGGCCGGAGGGAAGACGCCGTGTCGTGCCGGGAAGGCGCCACGAGCAGTCGAGCAACCCGGAACGCGCCCCGGCCGGTCGAGCCGCCGGGAAAGGGGCGTTACCGGCCGAGCAGCCGGGAAAGGGTCGCCAACACGGCTTCGGCGGCGAGGGGTTTGGCCAAAACCTCGGCTGCGCCGTAGCTCTTGGCCCAGCCCAGGGTCTCGGTGTCGGTGAAGGTGCTGCCGGCGCTGATGGCCACGATGGGCAGCCCCGGGGCGAGTTCCAGCAGTTCCCGGATGGTGGCCAGGCCTTCCTTGCCGGGCATGAAAATGTCCACGAAGGCGGCCTGGGCCGGGGTCTCTCGGAAGGCGGCCAGGGCCGCGTCGCCGTCGGCGGCCTCGACCACCGCGTGGCCGGCCCGCTCCAGCACCGCCCGCAGCATGGCCCGCGTGATGGCCGCGTCGTCGACAACCAGAATCCGTGCCACGTCTGCTCCTCCTTGCGGCCGCAACGGGCCACGAAGCGCGTTTGTCCCGATAAGCCAGATGCGGCCGCCGCGTCAGGCCGGCAGCTGTCCCGGCTCGTCCTCGCCGGCGGTGGTGGACTGCATCCGGGCGATCAGGGCGTTGAGTTCCTCGGTCTCGTCGTTGAGGCCGCGCACGGCCGTAACCGAGGCGGCCATGCCCTCGCCGATGTCCTTGGCCACCTGGCTGACTTCCTCCGTGGCCCGGCTGATCTCCTCGGTCGTGGCCGACTGCTGCTCCGCCGCCGTGGCGATGGCCCGGACCTGGTCGGCCGTGCCCTCGACCATGCCCACGATGGCGTCCAGGGCCGCGCCGGCCTGTTCGGCCAGGGAGGCGCTGCGCCCGGCCGCGTCCGCGGCCCGGATGGTTTCGGTGTTGCCGCGCCGGGCGCCTTGCTGCACGGCCTCGATGGCTTGGCCCACCTCTCGGGTGGCGGTCATGGTCTTTTCGGCCAGTTTGCGGACCTCGTCGGCCACCACGGCGAAGCCGCGCCCGGCCTCGCCGGCCCGGGCCGCCTCGATGGCCGCGTTTAAGGCCAGCAGGTTCGTCTGGTCGGCGATGTCCGAGATGACCTCGAGCACCCGGCCGATGCCCTCGGCCCGTTCGCCTAGGGCGGCCATGTCGCCGCGAAGCGTCTCGGCCAGGGTGCTGACCTCCTCGATGGCCGCCACCACCTGGCCGACCATGGCCGAACCTTCCCGGGCCCGGGCCTTGGCCTCGTCCGCGCTGCCTGCGGCCAGGCCGGCGTTTTGGGCCACTTCCAGCACGGTGGCGTTCATCTCTTCCATGGCCGTGGCCGTTTCCTCGCTACGCCGGCGCTGGTTGGCCACCCCCTCGCTCGTGCGGTCGATGAGGACGGCCAGTTCCCGGGCGTTGTCGGCCACTCGGGCGGCGATGTCCTCGGCCGTGGCCGCCGACTGGGCGATGAGCCGGTTCTGTTCGGCCAGGGCCTCCTGCTGGAGTTTGACCTTGGTCAGGGTGGCCAGCATGGCGAAGACGCCGAGCATCTTGCCGTCGCTGCCGCTTATGGGCGCGGCGTCGATCTTGACGAAAAACCGCTCGCCCCAGGCGTAGGCCCCGTCGTACTCCACGTTGGTGATGATCTCCCGGCGGGTCAGCACCGCCTCCAGGGTCTCGGCCACCGGGCCGTGGCCGGCAAAGACCTGGCGCAGCGGCCGGCCGACATAGGCCTCGGAGCCTTTCTTCTCGCCCAGGAAATGCGCCAGCCAGCGGTTGACCAGCAGGACCTTGCCGCTGGGGTCGGCCACCACGCAGGGCATGGTCACCGAATCGAGAATGCCCCGGGCGAATTCCAGTTCCTCCTTGAGCGCCGCCACCATGGATCGGATCGAGGCGGCCAGGCTCGCCATCTCGGCCGTAAGCGTCATGGACACCGCAGCCTCGAGGTCGCCGCCGGCCACCCGGTCGGCGTAGTCCACGATGGCCCGGATGGGCCGGTTGAGCAGGCGGCGCACCAGCAGGAAGGCCAGCACGGCCATGGCCGCCAGAAACACGGCCGAGGCAGCCACGAGCTTGACCGTGATGCCGTGGACGGCCGAGTCCAGGGCGGCCGACTCGGCGGCCACGGCCGCGTCGATGCCGTCGATGGCGTCGCCCATGCCGATGATCCAGTTCCAGGGCTTAAAAAGCGTGACATAGGAGAGCTTGGGGTACAGTTCGCGGGATTCGCCGCCGCCGGGCAAGGGCTTGGTCCAATCGTAGTTGACGTAGCCTTCGCCCGTGGGCCCCACGGCTTCGAGCATGGCCTGGGCCAGGTTCTTCTTGCCGCCGGGAAACGGGGTCACCGGCGCGTCCTGGCCGGCCTGCATGGCCGTGGCCCGGTTGTAGGCCGCATCGTCCTGGACCTTGCCGTCGAGGTCCGGCCGGATGGGATGCATGACCATGCGCGGCACCGGGCTGGTGGTGTCGTAGATGAAAAAATAGTTGCCGTCGGGCAGGCGCATCCGGGACACCTGCGCCTTGGCCTCGTCCCGCAGCCTGGCCGTGGCGTCCTCGAGCCAGGCCCCGGACCCGAAGACCCAGCCCAGTTCGGGCACCAGCCGCACGTAGGACACCTTGGGCTTGGGGTCGCCCGGCGCCCCGGGCTTGTCCCACAGGTAGGCGACCATGCCCTGGCCGTCCTTTTTGACGGCCTGGACCATGTCCATGAAAAGCGCCGTGCCCTTGGGGTCGCGGTAGCCGGACAGGTCCTTGCCGTCTAGGGCCGGCTGGGTGGGGTGCATGACCATGCGCGGGGCCATGTCGTTGATCCAGACGTAGTTGCCGTCGTCGAACCGGGCGTCCCTGGTCATTTCCTTGATGCGCGCCTCGATTTCCTCCCGGGGCAGGCTGTCCTTGTGCGCCGTGTAATAGGCCAGGGCCTGGTTGGCCACGGCGTCTGTCACGGCCTTTAAGCGATCATGGGCGCGCTTTTTGAGGGCTTCCTCATCCTTGGAGACGGAATAGAAATAGTTGACGACTTCATATACCTGGCGCACGGCCTGCCGCTGGCGGGATTTTGCCTGGGCATAGAGGTCGTTGCGCAGTTTCGCCGCATTCTGGTCGCGGTAGGCGTCGAGCTCGTAGAGGAAAAAACCCACGGAAAAGCCGGAGAGTGCCGTGAGCATGGCGATGCAGACCAGGACGATCTTGAGGCTTATGGGCCAGTCGCGGATGCTTTTCATGAGGCATTCCCCGGATTGCGGACCCATGCCGGTCCGTTTGCTGGTCCGTTCCGCCGCGATGCGCCCTGGCGGAGAAAAGGTCGACCATGATAGGCCATGCTATGACCCAAGGCCGACACGATGGCAAGGGCTTCGCCGCTCTTCCTTTTCCAGCGGCCCTTTGGCATAAGGCCCACGGGTAACGACAATGATCACGTTCTACGAATTCGCCACCAATCTGTTCGATCCCCTGCATTCCTTCTGGGAACGGCCGCAAACCCGGCGCTTCGTGGCCGTCAGCCAGGTCGTGGCTTTTTGCATCGGGCTTTTGGGCATCGAGCTCAACCTGCGCGGCCTGCTGCCCCCGGTGCTGGCCAAGCTGACGCCCACGTCCCATTTCTACGCCATCAACCTCGCCTTCACCCTGGTGCTCATCCAGGAGGTGGTGGACCTCATTTTCGTGCTGCCCTGCTCGGTCACCAAATCCCTGGGCAAGCAGTTCGAGATCCTGTGCCTGATCCTGTTGCGCGACGCCTTCAAGGAACTCGTCCACCTCCACGAGCCCATCGTCCTGATCGAATCCATCCACGTGCTGCTGCCCATGCTGGCCGACGGCGCGGGCGCGCTTATGTGCTTCATTGGCCTGGGCATGTACTACCGCCGCTACCGCAGCAAACCGCAGTCGCCCAAGGGGCCATGGCTCTACCCGTTCGTGGCCAACAAGAAGTTCCTGGCCTTCTGCCTGCTGCTTTTTTTCCTGTCGTTTGGCCTGTGGGTCGCCTGGGAAAGCGCCAGGACCGGGGAAGCCCACGACTTCTTCACGGTGTTCTACACCGTGCTCATTTTCAGCGACATCTTCATCGTGCTGCTTTCCCACACCTACCAGCCGGCCTTCCGCTCGGTGTTCCGCAATTCCGGCTTCGCCCTGGCCACGCTTTTCATCCGCTTCGCCCTGGCCGCGCCGGCCTACTACGCACCGCTTCTGGGCGTGGCCGGCATGGCCTTCGCCTATGGCGTGGCCTGGGCCAGCGACTCCTTCGAAAAGCAAACCTGAACCGGCGCGCCCCCTGTCGGCGTGCCATACGCGGGAGGTTTCGCATGGCCGCATCCGTGACCCTGACCCCCATCGGCGTCATCCGCTCGCCGTTTACGGCCCTGGCCGGCATGCCCATCCAGCCCGGCGGCGCCCGGCAGGCCCTGGGGCGGCTGGAACTCGACCCGGCCCTGGCCCCGGCCCTGGCCGACCTGGACGGCTTTTCCCACATCTACCTCCTCTACCTCTTCCACGCCTCCAAGGGCTACAATCTGACCGTCACCCCGTATCTCGACGATACGCCGCGCGGGCTTTTCGCCACCCGTGCCCCCAAGCGGCCCAATCCCATCGGCCTGTCCGTGGTCGAACTGGTCGCCGTGGACGGGCCGGTGGTGCATGTGCGCGGGGTGGATGTCCTGGACGGCACGCCGCTTTTGGACATCAAGCCCTATGCCCCGGCCTTCGACGCCCCGGCCGGGCCGGTGCGTTCGGGCTGGCTCGAAGGCCGGGCCGACACCGTCGCCGACACCCGCAGCGACGACCGCTTCGTGCCGCCCGTCTGAGCCGAACATCCGGGGCAACCCGTTCGTTGCCGCCAGCCGCGGCGCCGGCCGCCCGGTGCCGGCTGCCCGGCCCCGACGCCCCGACGCCCCGACGCCCCGACGCCCCGACGCCCCGACGCCCCGACGCCCCGACGCCAAAAGGCCGCCGCCCTTGCGGGCGACGGCCTTTTTTTCGTGAGCGGGGTGTCCCGCCTCAGGCGGACGTGTCCGTGAGGCGGCCGCGGCGCACTTCGGCCAGGGCCGGGGTGGCCCTGGGGATGGCGGCCTCGGCCCGGGTCAGGTCCGAGGGCGAGGTGATGGAAAAGGGGCGGCGTTCGGCCGGTTCCAGGCCGTCGGCAAAGGCGATGGAATGGTAGCCGTCCGTCACGCCGACAACGTAGTCCGCCATGGCCTCCTCCTTGCCCGCCGCTACTTGGCCACGTCGGCCTGCAGCTGCTTGGCCATCTCCGAAATCTTGGCCGCCGCCGCCTTCTGGTCGGCGCCGTCCAGGCCCGTGGCCAGGCGCTCGGCCGCGGCCGCGAATTCCGCCACCTTCTCCGCCGCCATCTGCTTGCGCAGCTTGGCCGGCAGCCCGTCGAAGGCCGCCACCTTGGCGTCGATGGCCGCCACCTTGGCCGGAACCTCGGCCACGGTTTGGCTCAGGCCCGAAATCTTCGCATCCAGGGCCACATAGACGCCGAAAGCCAGCACGATGGCCAGGATGGCCAGGGCCAGGCCGGCCCGGGCCGAATTGGCCGTTTCCTTGGCCTCCACCACAGGGTTGCCGACTTTGCTCTCCACATCGTCGCCATACAGCGCGCGGACCTTTTTCTCCATGCCGAGCATAAGGCGTTTCCTCCCAGGGAAAATTTGGAATGCCATTTTACATACCCGAAAGCCGTGCCAGCCACAATGGAAATCCGGGCAACGCCGCGATTATTCGTGATTTTTTTCTCATTTTGCTATTTGCGACTGAGCGCGTGCTCGGTTTTTGAAACCGGGGCCAAGGCCAAAGGCCCGGCCGGATCGGCGAAATAATGACGGAAACTGGCTGGTGCCTGTCCGCTTCCCATGGACTGATGGCTTTTGCGGGCGGCGGGAAACGCCGCCGCCAAAAGGGGAGAGCCAACATGATCCTGCGCTGCCGTTTGTGTCACGCCGCCATTGCCGCCTTCGACCCCGCCGACCTCCGCCCGCCGCTGACCGGCGCCGTGTTCGGCCCCCTTGAGACCGGCTTCCCGCCGCCCTTTGATCCGGAAATTCCCTTCGAACACGCCCGCTGCCCCTTCTGTCGCCACCATCCCCAGGGCTACGACCCGGCCGGCCGGGAAAGCCTCGAAACCGACCGCGGGGCCATCGTCATCCCGGCCGCCGCCCCGATCCGTCGCTCCAAGGAGGGCAAGTAATGGCCGACGCCGACCGCAACCGCGAACTGCTGCCCCCGGCGGCGCGCCCGGACCTGGTCGGGCCGCGCGTCTTCGAGCTGCTCGAAGCCGTGGTGCGCGACAAGGCCCGCCTGGGCCTGGCCGAAAAATGGACCAGCCACTACCGCCTGGGCCTGGGCCGCGTCTGGCCGGCCGAGGCGGCCCTGGCCGCCCCCGCCCCCTCCGCCAACCTGCTCCACCTGCACCGCCAGCGCACCGTCAACATGCTCACGGACAACAACCCCACCTTCAACGTCAACCGGGTGGGCCCCGGCGGCGACGAGGCCCTGTTTCGCAGCCTGGAGCGGGCCGCCGCCTGCTGGTGGATCGAGCAGGAGCAGCAGTCCGTGTTCGAGCGCTCGGTGATTAACGGCGAAACCTACGGCATCGCCGTGGAAAAAGTCGTCTTCGACCCGGACCTCGAATATGGCCTGGGCGAGGTGCGCACCGTGGTGGTCGACCCCTTCGCCTTTGGCGTGTTCCCCACCGATACCCTGGAACTCCAGGACGCCGCCGCCGTGCTCCATTTCACGGCCATGCCCCTGGCCGAGGCGGCCCGGCGCTGGCCCGAGGCCGCCGGCCGGCTCGCCAGCGACGCGGCGCTTCTGGCCTCGCTTGGCGACAACCGCCGGGAAATGGTCACGGGCGACGGTTCGCGGCTGGGGCTTTTTTCCCGCTTCGGCGAGGTGCTCAAGGCCCTTGTGGGCGCGCGCGGCGGCGACGGCCCGAGCGACGACGCGGTGCTCGTGTGCGAATGCTGGGCCCGCGACTACACCATGACCGGGGACGGCCCCCTGTACCCGGGCTTTATCCGCTGCGTCACCGTGGCCGGGGCCGGCGACCTGGTGCTGTCCGACCGGCCCAATCCCTCGGTCAATGCGCGGCTTACCCCGGCCGAGGCCATGGCCACCTACCTCTACGACCGCTTTCCCTTCGCCCTGGCCAATTCCCTGACCGATCCGGCCAGCCTTTGGGGCGCTTCGGACTTCGAGCAGTTGGCCGGCCTCCAGCACGAGGTCAACAAGTGCCTGGCCCAGCTCACCGCCCACAAGGACCACTGCGCCCGGCCGAAAATCATCAATCCCCGGGATTCCGGCGTGGCCAACGCCGCCTTCACCAACCGCCAGGGCATCGTCAACCCCACCTCCATGGCCGCTGCCCAGGGCATCCGCTACCTGGAATTTGTCAACAACACCAAAGACATCGAAAGCGTGCTGGCCATCTATCGGGAGCTTTTCGCCCAGATATCGGGCCTGGGCGACCTGGAACGGGCCGCCTCGCCCGACCACCCCGTCATCGCCTACCGGGCCATTTCCGCCCTCATCGAGCAGGCGGCCACCATGCTGCGCGGCAAGATCCGCAACTACTCAAGGCTTATCCGTGAACGCGGTCGCATGTTCTTGAGCCATATGCAGAACTGGTACACCGAGGAGCGCTGGATCAGCTTCGCCGAAAACGGCCGCCTGTCCGTCGCGCCTCTGCACGGCGCCGACTGCCGCATCCCCGCCCGCCTCACCGTGGTCTCCGGCTCCACCATGCCCGTCTCCCGGGTGCAGCAGCGCGAGGAGGCCCTGGCCCTCTACCAGATGGGCGCCATCGACCGCCGCGACCTCCTGGACAAGCTCGACTGGTCCGGCCGGGCCGCCGTGCTGGAGCGCATGGAGGCGAGAGCGAAGGGGGAGGGGGAAAGTGAAGATCGGGGCGCTGCCCCGGACCCCGCCGGGGGGGATCATCCCCCCCGGACCCCCCGGATGGGGGAAGGGCAGGGGGGTGGACATGCCGCTGTATGACTTTGCTTGCCGGGTGTGTGGCCGGACGTTCGAGGCCTTGGCGAGGATGGATGCGGGGCAGGGCGTGTGCGCCTGCGGCGGCACGGCCGAGCGGCTTATCTCCGTGGGGCGCGGCTACCGGGCCGACGCCGACTGGCTGCCCTCGGTCACGGCCGTGGTGGACAAGGATTCGCCGGCCCCCCACGTGCGCGCCTTCCTGGCCGAGCCCAGCCGGGCCAACTACCGGCGCTGGCTGGCCGGCGAGAAGCTGCGCCCCCTGGAACCCGGCGAGCCCCGCCCCGGGCCCGCGCTCGGCCCGGAGATCGCCCGCGAAGTCCGGGCCCGTTTCGCCGCCAGGCACCCTGACGCCTGAACCGTCGCTTGCGGCCGGCCGCTTCCCGGCCGGCCGGTCCCTCCGCAACCGTCAACCGTAAAGGGGAGGTCATGGAAACCCAAACCGTCGCGTCGCCCGAACAGGTTCCCGCCGCCGTTGCCGCCGTTGCCGCCGCTGCCGGTGACCCCGGCCTGGGCGCCCTGGAGCCGTTTTTCGCCGACCTGGAAAAGCGCCTGGACGCCCTGCTCGAAGCCCGCCTCGACGCGGTGGAGGCCCGCCGCCGCCAGGCCGAGCGCGAGGCGCTCCTCAACCGTTTCGCCACCGAGCACCCGGATTTCCGGGGACTGGCCGAAAACGGCGCCCTGGAGGCCCAGAAGCGGTCCAACGCGCTTCTCGACGACGTCGGGGCCTACTTCGCCCACCACCTGGCGGCCGAACGCCAGGCCCGGGACGCCGCCGTGGCCGATGCCTTGCGGGAAGGCGCCGCCGCGGCCGAGGCCGGGCTCATGGAAAAACTGCGCACCAAGGGGCTGGCCCGCACGCTCAGCGCCGCCAATGTCGCGCCCGAACGGGGCCGTGGCCCGGATCCCGACCTGGCCGCGCCCGAGAAGTTCGGCGGCGTCCACGCCGTCCTGGCCGCCCGCCTCACCGCCCGTCGCCAGTCCGCCGGCGCCTAACCCCAAGGAGGAACCCGCATGTCCCTGACGCTTACCGAAATCGAAGCCATCACCAGCGACTACTTCGCCGCCGCCGGCGGCAAGGCCGTGGACATCTACTTCCGCAACTCCTTTCTCCTGGACCTGCTCATGAACCGCCAGGCCGGCCTGTTCGAGCGTCCGGGCGGCGGCGAGAAGATCCGGGTGCCGCTGAACTACTCCGACGCCGAAGGCGGCTTTTTCACCCGCTCCGACACGCTCTCGAGCGACGACCGGGTCAGCGTCAACGCCGCCGCCTTCCACTGGAAGCACGCCTACGGCAATGCCACCGTCTACCTCACCGACGAGGTGGCCGCCGCCGGGGACTATGCCGCCGTGCAGTTCGTGACCCAGAAGATAGAAACCGCCCAGCGCACCTGCGCCGGCTGGCTGGCCGCCACCCTGTATTCCGCCGCCGGCGACGAGGCGCCCACCCTCACCGGCCTGCGGGCGCTGACCAGCCCCGACGCCGACAAGCCCTACGGCGGCATCGCCGAAAACGACCTCGTGGCCGCCGACGGCACCAAGCCCTGGAAGGGCGTGACCGACGCCACGTCCGAGGCCGTGAGCCTCGAGGTGCTCCAGGAACTGCGCAGCGCCGCGAAAGTCTCCGACGGCCGGGACGGCAAGCCCAACATCGCCGTCACCACCGAGACCCTCTACAACAAGGTCTCCCGCATCCTCCAGGTGCAGCAGCGTTTCGTGACCGACGATGGCGTCTTGAGCGCCGGCTTCACCCACCTGGTCTACGAAGGCATGATCGTGGCCGCCGACGACTATTGCCCGGCCGGGTGCCTCTTTGCCGTCAACACCAACTACCTGGGTTTCGCCGTGCACCAAAACGGCTTCTTCGCCCGCCAGCCCTGGGTCGACCTGGCCGGCCCGGCCGGTCGCTCCATGAAGATCCTCTGGCACGGCAACCTCATCTGCTCCAACCGCAAGGCCCACGCCTGCCATTCGAACCTGTCCTAGGCCGCAACGAAACCACCGCAATCCGCCCAACTTGGAGGACACGATGGCCCAGCCCATGAAACTCTCCTTCACCCAGGACGTGACCGAAACCTCGCCGGCCAAGCGCGAGGCCGTAGGCGCCCTGCGCATCACCGCCGACGGCCGCAAGTTCCGCTACGCCAAGGCCGGTTCCACGGCCATAAGCGCCGGCAGCCTCGGCATGGCCCCGGCGGCCGTTTCCAGCCACCAGAACCTGGCCGCCACCCCGGCGGCCGTCGGCGACCGGGTGCTGTCCCTGACCGTGGGCGCCACGGCCGTGGCCGAAAACGCCTACGAGGACGGCTACCTGCAGGTGGCCGACGCGGCCGGCAAGGGCCGGCAGTGCCGCATCCTGTCCAATACCGCCTGCGCCGCCGGCGGCACGGTGGTGCTCACGCTGGCCGAGCCCCTGCGCGTCGCCCTGACCACGGCCTCCAAGGTGTCCCTTGTGCCCTCGCCCTGGGGCGGGGTGGCGGCCTCGGCCACGGAGGAGAACCTGCCGGTCGGCGTCGCCCCCTGCGACGTGCCGGCCGGGCACTACTTCTTCGCCCAGACCGGCGGCGTGGCCTGCTGCCTGGCCGCCGGCACGGCGCCGGTTGGCAGCATGCTCGTGCCCGGGGCCACGGCCGGCAGCGTCACGGCCATGAACGCCAGCCTGGACATCGACCAGCCCGTGGCCGGCGTGGCCTTTGCCGCCGCCTTCACCGACGGCCATTGCCAGCCCTGCTTCCTGACCCTGGACTAGCCCCCGCATCGGGAAACCGCTGCCAACGACACGGACGACGGAGGAACTCATGGCCCAGGCGCAATGCTTTCTGCCCCGGACGGCGGCCGAAGGAGCCCGCAACGCCTGCGACGACACCCTGGCCGGGCTTGTGGCCGAGGTGTCGGGCATCGTGGACGACCCGGCGGTTGGCGAACCGGAAATCGTCCGGGCGCTGTGGCGGGGGTTACTCGCCGCCAGCGCCGCCACCCGCCTGCCGGCGCTGGCCGACTGCGCGCAGCTCTCCTTCGGACCGGGACAGGAGTCCGCCGCGCTGCCGGCGGACCTGCAGCACGGCCCCACGGATGCCTTCCTCCTCCCCGGGCACGGCCGGATACGGCTTTTGCCGGATCCGGCCGCGCTGCGGCGGATGGCGGGCCAGGCCAGGGCCGGCCGGACCCGTTTCGCCGCCGCCGGGGCGGGGCGCCTCCATGTCTGGCCCGTGCCCGGGCAGGCCCTGGACATCGCCGTGGGCTACCACCGCCTGCCCGATGCCCTGGTCGCGGCGTCCGACAAACCGTCCTGCCTGCCGCCGCACCTGGTCGGCCGGCTCCTGGTGGGCTTTGCCTGCCGCGACCTCTTCGAACGCCTGGAAGAGGGCGCCGACGGCAAGAAACCGCAAACCCGGGCTTACGGCGCCCGGTTCGAGGCCGCCCTGGCCGAACTGGTCGGACTCTACGGGCCGGCCGTGACCCAGGACGAGGCAGTGGACATCGCGGCCGGCCCGGGTGGGCCGTGGGCCGGCGGCGGGGTCTGGCCGTGAGCGCCGCCTGCCGGTTGCACCGCTGCCTGGGGCTTGGCGCATCGGCCTCGCCCCTGGGCCTGGCCTGCGATCCGGCCAAGGGCACCTACGCCCTGGCCGAGGCCGTCAACGTGGACGTCCGCGACGGGCGTATCCTGCGCCGGCCGGGCCTGCGCCGGCTGGGGGAGGGGGGCTACACCGGCCTTTTCTCCCACGACGGCAGGCTCTACGGCGCCCGGGACGGCGCCATCCTGGCCATCCCGGCCCAGGGTGAGCCGATGGTGCTGCGCGACGGCCTGACCCCGGGCGCCCCGGTGGCCTTCCTGGGCGTGGGCGAGACGGTCTACTTCGCCAACGGCTTCGAAACGGGGTGCCTGCGCGACGGCGCGGCCCTGCCCTGGGGCGGCGGCGTCTGGCCCGGCCCGGACAGGGCCGGCCGCTACGTTCCGCCGCCGGCCGGGCATTTGCTCGCCTGGCATGCCGGCCGCGTTTGGATCGCCGACGGGGCGGTCGTGCGCTTCACCGAGGGCGCGGGCCTCACCGACTGGGTCGATTCCCTGGCCGGCTACCTGCCGCCGGCCACGGGCAAGGTGCGCCTGTTGCGGGCGATCGCCGCCGGCCTGCTCGTCGGCGACGCGACCGGGGTGACGCTGGCCCGGGGAAACGATCCCCAAACCATGACCTTCGAACGGGTCTGCCCGGTGCCGCCCCTGCCGGGCAGCGACGTGTCGCTGCCGGCCGGCCGCCGCGAGGCCGTGGCCGGCCGGGAACTGGCCGGTCAGGCCGCCGTCTGGGCCGGGGCCGACGGCGTCTACCTGGGCCTGGCCTCGGGACGGGTCGTGCGCCTGGCCGTTGCCAACATCCCGGCCGGCCAGGCCCGGGCCGTGGCCACGGGCAACCGCTATCAGCTCTTCGTGCGCCCCTAGGGCGCGTTCCGTAACCCTCTTGCCGCAAGGAGCGCCAGCATGGCCCTTCGCCTTTCCACCGGTCTTCGCAACAAGCTGCTTGGCACCGAAGGTTTCCAAACCATCATGCAACACGGCGTGATCCGCATCTTCCCGGGCGTGCAGCCCTCCAGCGCCGACGATGCCGAGGGCGCGACCCACCTGCTCGAAATCACCGTCTCCTCCGGCACCTTCACGCCGGGCACGGCCACAAACGGCCTCAACTTCGCCACCCCGGCCAGCGGCTCCTGCGCCAAGTCCTCCTCGGAGGTCTGGTCCGGGGCGGCCGCGGCCACCGGCACCGCCGGCTGGTTCCGCTTCTACGCCAACGACCGGACCACCGGCGCCGACACCAGCCACGCCCGCTTCGACGGTTCGGTTTCCACCTCCGGCGCCCAGCTCAACATGTCGAGCACCGCCATCACCGCCGGCGCCACCACCACCATCGACAGTTTCATCGTCACCATGCCCGCTTCGTAAGCCCAGCCGACCGTTCGGTCGCGGCGGAACCGGCACCTTCCCGGTTCCGCCGCCGGTGGCGCGCAAACGTTCAAGCCGGCGGGAGAGGCCATGCCCGACATCTACCCCCTTGCCATGCACTGCCGCTTCGAAGGCTTTCCGGCCCGCATCCGGGTCACCTGCGGCCAGGCCTTTGCCGAGGCCCGGGCCACGCCCTATTCCTTCGGCAGCCGCGTCGACCTCGTCCGCACGCCCCAAAGCGGGGTCTTGGCCGGCACGCTCACCCCGGGCCAGGCCCTGCCCGCCCTGGAGATGATCTACAGCGATACCGGCGCGGACGACGCTTTCGACCTCAAGGTCGCCCATTACGGCTACGGCCGCTTCTACCTGGCCCATGCCGGCGACGCCTCCTACACCCTGGCCGTCATCAAGGGCCTGCGGGTCGAGGCGACGGGCATCCGCCGTTCCTTCGAGACCGTGGATGTCTGGGACACCCTGGTCCCGGCGGAAGCGGACCTCACGGACCTTTCGGAGCTGCCCGACGCCGTGATCCTCCAGGACGACGACGGCACCAAGCGCACGAGCATCACCCTGTTCGTCGGCGACATGCCCACAGGCGGCCTCATCGTCACCGGGCGGCTCCAGCTCGGCGGCCAAGCCGCTCTCCAGCTCTAGGAGGCCCGCCATGACAAGCTATACCATCTACCATCAGACCGCCGCCGGGCTTGTGCCCGTGGTCCCCGACGCCGCCGATCCCCAACTCTACCGCGACCTGCTGTTGACCCGGCGCCTGGGCGATGTCTTCGGCCACGTGCCGGCCGAAGCCGACGGCCTGGTCATGACGCGCGGCGAGGTCTTCTATTCCACCCTGGGCGTGGACGAGGCCTGGGGCGTGCGCAACCTCATGATCGGCAACGGCGACCTGGACAACGCCTGTTGGGCGCCCGATCCGCGCAACGCCGTGCCCGAATACGTGGGCGTGCGTTTTGCCGCGCCGCTTCAGGCCACGGGCTTCCAGTTCGCCTCCAACGCCTCCATCTCCGATTCCTGCCCCTACAAGGCCGCGCCCTGCGGCCATCCCACCAGCTTTAGCCTGCAAGGCTCCAATGACGAGGAGACCTGGACGCCGCTTTTGGCCATGACGGACTTTACCGGCATGCGCGTGACCTTTACCAGCCCCTATCCGGCCGAGAACTGTTCGTGGTGGGACGACGGCGTATTTTTGTCCGACCGCATGGACATCGCCGACCCCCACTATTTCCTGGCCTACCGCTTGGTGGTTTCGGCCTTCAAGCCCGACATCTACGGCAACTATAACATCTCGGAACTGGTGCTCTACGGCACGTTCTAGCGTGTTTCCCAACGCATCGATCATGGAAGGCACAGGTGACGCCATGCCAAGCAACAATACCGCTGCCCGCGACGTCCCCCCCCTGGTGAGGCCGCAAACCGGCGACGACCCGCAGCCCGAGGCGGCAACGCACGCGGCGGCTGCGGCCCGCCCCGGGCGCGTCAGCCCGTTCGCCACGGCCCGCTGGGTCTGCGTCGCCCCGGGAAGGAGCGCCCATGCCCGCCCTTGAAGACTACATTTACGCCATGGAGGCCCTGCTCGAGGAGGCCTTGACCGCCTCGGGGCTGGCCGTCCTCGCCTGGGATGTCGCCGGCAGCGGCACCTGCGGCGTGACGACGCTGGAGGACGGGCTGGCCCTGCCCCTGCCGGAAATCGCGGGCATCGGGGACTGTCGCCCGGTTGGCACCTGTCCGTTGCCCTTGCCCGAGGCCATGGCCGCCACGGTTATGTGGCATCCGGCCTGGGGCACGCCGCTGTTTCCCTTGCCACAGGCCGCGGGCCAGGCTTCCCCGGCCATCCGCGTCCAGGCCGCCCTGATCCCGCTTTTCACCGTGGCCAGGGCCGGGGCGGCCGGATCGCTCGCCCTCGGGACCCTGTCGGCGGCGGCGATCAGCACCTTGGACCGCACCGGCGAGGCGGTGTGCCTTTGGCCGGCCGCAACGGCCACGGGCTATACCTGCGGCCTGGACAGCCCCGTGACCAACGCCACGGGTTCGGACGCGGTGGTGGGGCTTTTGTGCCAAGGCGACGCCGAGCTGGCCGGACTGGCCGTTGCCTGGGCCGGTTCGGCCGTTGGTGGCGATGCCGTGGCCGCCAGGCTCCTGGCCGCCGTGGCCGGTGCCGTGACCTATGTGGCCGAGGGCGACGGCGAGGACCGCTGGGCCTGCGCCCTGGCCACCGCCGCCATAGGAAGCGGCGACTGCGAGGACGGGGCGTTGCTGCTCCACGGCCTGCTGCTCGCCGCCGGGGTGGCCGCCGACCGCCTGGTCACGGCCTTTGGCCGGGTGGGCCTGGACAAGGCCGGCCATGCCTGGGTGGGCTACCGGCGCGAAAGCGACGGCGCCTGGGTTGCCCTGGATTGGACCCTGGGCACGCTCCAGGGGCCGGTGTCCGGCCTGCCGGTCCTTGGCGAATCGGCCTATTACGCCCTGGTCGACTATGCCCTGACCGCCGGGGCCTTTTTCACGGTGCGCCAAAGCGCGGCCGACTTCTTCGCCCGAAGCGAGGCCGGTTTTGCCCTGCCGTCGCTGTCCGTGGAGGCCGTGGCCAGCCTTGGCGCTCGGGGAAGCGCCAGCCTGGGCACGGGCTGGCTGGCCTGCGCCGCGGTCGGGGCTCCCGTGGGGCAATGCCGGCTGCCGGGGCTCAGGATGGCCGGCTCGGCCGGTTCGGCCCGAGGCGAGGGGGACTGGCCGGCCTTTTGGGCCTCGGCGTCGGCCGGGGCCGTGGCGGGGCTGGCGGCGCCGGTGTGGCGGGGAAGCGGCACGGCGG
This sequence comes from Solidesulfovibrio sp. DCME, assembly GCF_049995385.1. Classification (NCBI taxonomy): domain Bacteria; kingdom Pseudomonadati; phylum Thermodesulfobacteriota; class Desulfovibrionia; order Desulfovibrionales; family Desulfovibrionaceae; genus Solidesulfovibrio; species Solidesulfovibrio sp. DCME. Next base: position 4,630,521 of record NZ_CP188261.1, on the reverse strand, counting down.
CGGGCGGGGGATCGGGCTTCGCGCGGTTGTCGCGCCCGGGCCTTGGCGGCGCGGCCCGCGTGGCCTGTCTGGTTGCCGGGTGTGCCTCCCTGGCCGCCTGGCGCGGCCAGGCCCGGGCCACGGCCGGGGCCTTGGCCGGGGCCGGTTGCCGGCTGCCCCGGCCGGTGGCCCGGCTCTGCGGGCTTGGCGGCGCGTTGGCCGATGGGCGGCTGCTGGCCCGGGTGCCCGTTTGCCAGGGGCTGGCCTTGCCCGAAGCCATGGCCGCCGCCCTGGCCCTGACCGCCTCCCTGACGGCGCGGGCCGAGGCGGACGTAGCCGGGGACGGGCAAGCCTTTGTCTTCGATCACGCCGCCGGGGAGGAATGGCGATGAGCACGGCGGGCTTTTCCCTGGAACTGGAAAGCGGCGCCCTGGCGACGTGCCGTGGCCTGCCCGGTGGGGCCGCCTGTGTCCACGACGGCGCGGTGTTTCTCGCCGACGCGGACGGGCTCTACCGGGTGGGCGGGGACGACGATGCCGGCGAGCCCATTGCCGTGCGCATCGCCCTGCCACCCACCGACGGCGGGCTGCCGGGTCCCAAGCGCCTGGTGGCTGTCGCGGTCGAGGGGTTTTGGGAAGGCGAAATCGCGGTTGCGGCGGCAAGCGACGAGGGCAGCGAACTGGCCGGCACCCTCGGGCCCGTGGGCAGCCGGGAGGCGGCCGGACGTGGCCTGGCCCGGCTCGGTCGGGGGCGCGGCAACGCCTGGCGGGTGACGCTTGCGGCCACGGACGGTGCGGCCCTGGATATCGGCGCCATAAGCCTCCTTTTGACGCCCCTGGACCGGAGGCGGCCGTGAACGGGGACTTCCGGCCCACGGTGCGGCTGCGCCTGACGGGCGAGCCGGAGGCTTTCGAGGACTTTTCGCGCCTGCGCGGCCTGGCCCTGCGGGAACTCGAAGCCATGCGCCTGGACAATGTCTACGATCTGTCGGTCTATACCCGGGAGGTGCGCCTTCCCGGCGGCGAACGCATCGTCTGTCGCCGCACGGGCAGCCTCGACTGTGTGGACATCGTGGCCGCGCCGCGCCGCGCGAGCCCGGTTGGGCCGCCTTCCCGGCCGGCGACGCGGCCGCAGCGGGAGGGCCTGTTCTACGCCATCCCGGACTGCCTGGCCCGCTACGAAGGACTGTACAGCCTGGAAAATGCCGTCACCGACGGCGACCTGGCCGGCTGGACCATGGGCCTGGGCAACGACGTGACCATCCTGTCCGCCGCCGAGGCCGGGCTGCCCGAGCCGGAGAACCTGCCCGAGGCCGGCATCGCCCGTGACCGGGGGGTGTTCGTGTTGCCGGGCGGCGCGGGTTCGGGGCTGCTTTTCGGGCGCGACCACATCCCGGACGCGGCGCCTTTTTCCGTCAGCTGCCTGGTGCGGCTGCACGCCGCCCTGGAGTACGACTACACCTACGACGACCGCGATGTGCAAAACCCCGTCCGGGCCTATTTCCTGCAAAGCGCGGACGGCGACACCTACACCTGGGACTGTCCGGGGAGCATCTCGCCGCTGCTGGGGTTTTGCTCGCCGCATCTCCACCCGGGCTGGTCGGCCGCGCTCACCTATCCCTGGGCGCCCTGGAACGAGGATTACGCCGCCCATACCGAAACCGTCACCGGCGTGCGGCGCGTGGAAACGGCCTGCGACGGCGCGCCGAAACTGGCCGGCCAGGCCTACCGCGACGCGCGCGGGGCGGACTACCCCAATCCCGACGGCTGCATCATCGGCCTGCAGGCGGCCGGGCTGTTCGTTTGTAACGGCAACCGGCTGCTCGGGGCACGGCTGTCAAATTTCGAGAGCCAGTTCGGCTACTCCCCGGCCGTCAGCGACCCCCTCGGCTACGGTATTTGGCACCATGTGGTCATGACCCACGCGGCGGACGGCGCGGTCCGGCTCTACCTGGCCGCCGCCGATGCCGCCGAGGCCACCATTTACGCCGGCAGCCAGCCCCTGTGCGCCATGGACGCGGACTGCGACTTCCAAAAAAGCGGGCACAACGCCTGGACGTTGCGCCTTGGCCGCTCGGGCGAGGCCATCGGCGCCTTTCGCATGAATCCGGTGATGGACGTGGCCCTGCCCCGGTTTTTCCACTACGCCCTTTCCCCGGCCCAGGCCTATCTGCTGCAACTCGAGGCCTTGACCGGGCTTTTCGTGGCCGATGACCCCGAGGCGGCCCAGGCCGCCGCCCTGGGCCTGACCCCTGTCACCATCGCCAAGGAGGCCTCATGAGCGATTCCACCGGTGCGGCCGGCATTGTCCGCAACAAGTTCGACACGGCCCAGAACTACGCCAACGAGGCCTGGTATGCGGCCATCGCCTTCCTGGACCGCCTGGGCGGCGTGGCCAAGCTCACCTATCCGTCCGTGGAGCTGCCGGAGCTGCCCGATACGCCGCAATACGCCGGCCTGCCCGACGCGCCGGCCCTGACCGGCGTGGACCTGGACCAGGTCGCGGCGCCGGCGCTGCCGGAACTGGCCAGCGCCGCCCTGGACGGCTTCGCGGTGCCGGCATTCGCGGTGCTGCCGCCGGAGATCGTCCTGCCCGGGGAGCCGGACCTGGTCTGGCCCGACGGCCCCGGGGCGGCGCCGAACCTGGCCGAGGTCGAAACACCGCCCGATCCGGCCATCGTGTTGCCCGAACCGCCGGTGTTCGATCCCGTGGCCATCCCGGAGCTGCCCGGGCCCATCACCCCGACCTTCGAGGGCGAGCGGCCGCCCCTGCCCGAGCTTGTCGCCCCGGGCAACCTGTTCGTCCTGCCCCGGGTCGGGGAGTACGGGTCGAGCCTGCGCCAGGCCTTGTCCGAACGCCTGGAAAACGAGGTGCGGGGCGGCGGGGCCGGGCATGGCGAGCAACTGGAGGAAGCCTTGTGGTCCCGGGCCAGCAAGCGCCTGGAGGACGAGCTGGCCAGGCGGCTTAAGGAGCTTGGCGACGGCTTCGCCGCCCGGGGCACGGCCGCCCTGTCCGGCCCCCTGGCCGACGCCTTGCGCCAGGCCTATGCCGATCACGCTGACAAGGTGGCCGCCGGCAACCTGGACATCCTGGTCAAGGAGGCCGACCTGGCCGCCGCGTCGGGCCAGGCCGCCGTGACGGGCGCCTTGGCCCTGGAGGCGCAGGGGATCGAACTGTTCAACCAGACCGCCGCCCGGGCTTTCGAAGGGGCCAAGGCCCTGGCCCAGTACGGTTACGAGGCCCTGGCCGCCGAAGTGGCCGTGCACAACGCCCAGCTCGCCCGCTACCAGGCCGACGCGGCCGTGTTCGAGGCCCGCATCCGGGCGGCCCTGTCCGACCTCGAGGCCTACAAGGCCCGGCTGGAAGGGGCGCGGCTGTCGGGCGAGGCCCAAAAACGCGCGGCCGACCTGTACCTGGCCCAATTGTCCGGCGCCTCCACCCTGGTTGCCCTGTACAAGGCCCGCATGGAGGGGGCGGCGGCCAAGGCGGCCCTGGGCCGCGACCGGGTGAGCGCCTACGAGGCCCAGGTCCAGGCCTACGTGGCTGCGGTCAACGCCAACACCGTCCGCTACAACGCCCAGGCCGCGGCCATGGCCGGCCAGGAGGCCAAGGCCCGCGTCTTTGCCGAACAGGTCCGGGCCTACGGTGCCCAGGTGGACGCGGCCAAGGCGGCGGCCGAAACCGCCCTGGCCGTGTCCGGCGAGGAAAACCGGGTGCGCCTGGAGGCCCACAAGGCCGATGTGGCGCGGTTCGAGGCCGAACTGGCCCAGGCCCGGGCCAAGGCCGAAACACTCCTCAAGGGCAGGGAGCTGTCCCTGCGCGCCTACGAAGCCGGGCTGGCCGTGCGGCGCGACGAGGCCCAGTTGCGCTCCAAGGATCACGCGGCCCAACTGGATGCCTACCTCAAGTCCGCCGAGGTCTCCATCAAGGAGGCCGACATGCTGCTGCAAAACTCCCTGGGCGAACTGCGCCTGGAGGCGGAAAAGATCCGCTCCGGCGCCCAAGTCTCGGCCCAGATGGCGGCCAGTGCCCTCAGTTCCGTCAACGCTTCGGCCCAGATCGGCTACAGCGAGTCCATCGGCCAGCGCACCAATACGAACACCTCGGAATCCACCCAGCGCTCGGTCAGCGAAAGCACGGCCAAGTCCAGCGGGTTCCGCGAAAGCTACAACCACAACTACAATTACAAGGTCTAGCCGGCCGCCCGCGCCCGGGCGGCAGGCCGTGGCCGGCCTTTCCCTGCGCCGCAGCGCGCCCGTCCCCTTGGAACACCAACGTGCAGCATACGGGAGGAACCATGGCCAATTGCATCTACAGCGCCTTCAAGGAAGGCCTCGGCAGCGGCGTCTTCGCCCTGGGCAGCGACACGCTCAAGTGCGCCCTGCTCACCGGCGCCTACACCCCGGATACGGCCCATGCGGTCTGGGCCGATGTCGCGGCCCACGAGGCCTCGGGCACGGGCTACGTGTCCGGCGGGGCGGCCCTTGGCGGCGTGAGCTGGGGGGTGTCCGGCGCCACGGCCGTGCTCGACGCCGCCGACCCGTCCTGGCTCGCGGCCACGGTCACGGCCCGCTACGCCGCAGTCTACGCCGCCAAGACGGCCGGCGGCCGGACCAACCCCCTGGTGTGCCTGCTCGACTTCGGCGCGGACAAGGGGGTCGTGGGCGGCACCTTCTCGGTCGTGTTCGACGCGGCCGGCATCCTGGTCCTGGAGTAGCCATGGCCAGGCCATGGGTGGATGCGGCCGCGGCCTGGACCGAGGCAACGCCCGGATTCGGTTCGAGCGATGTGGCGGCCGGGGTGTCGGCTTGCCGGGCCGGCCTTGGGGCCTTCGCCCCGCTGACGGGCGCGGCGGTGACCGGCCTGGCCTGCCGCCTGGGCGCGGCGGCGGCCGGGCCAGGCGGGCTGGCGGCTGTTGTGGCGACGGCGGGCCGGGCGACGGCGTACCCGGCCGTTGGAAACGGCGCGGGACGGGCCTTGGCCGGGGGCAGTGCCGCATCCGCGCGCCTGGGCGGTGCTGCCGGGGCGGTTGCCGCACCTGTTCGGACCCAGGCAAGCCTGTCCGCCTGCGCCCTGGCCGGCCTGGTCCGGGACGGGTTGGCCGGGACGGGCCTGCGCGAGGTGGTGCGGCTTTTCTCGCCCCTCGCCACGCGGCTTTGCCTGGCAAGCCCCGTGCGGGCTGCCGTTTCGCTTTCTTCCCTTGTGGAAACCGAACAGACCTGAGGCAACCATCATGACGGAAATCTACCAAGGCGACACGGGGCTCGAAATCCTCGTCGACTGCGGCTGCGACATTGCCGGGGCCGGAAGTCCGGGCCTGCTGGTGCGCACGCCATCGGGCGCGGTGCGCCGCTTCTCCGGGGCATTGGCCGCTCGCGACGGCGTGACGCGCTTGATCCGCTACGTCACCCAACCCGGCGACCTGGCCGAAGCCGGCGTCTACCGCATCCAGGCATCCCTGACCCTGGGCGACTGGTCGGGGCTTGGCAAAACCGCGCGGCTGACCGTCCGGCCGCGCTTCAATTAGGAGGAGAGCATGCAAGCCAGTTATGTCAGCGCCGCCTCCTTCACCGTCGCCGGCGACCAGACGGCCGTGTTCGCCGCCGGCCTGCGCATCCAGGCCGACTGCGGCGCGGACGGGGTGCGCTACGGAACGGTGGCGTCCTCGTCGAGCTATGCCTCGGCCACGGATGTGACCACCGTGACCATGACCCTGGACGGCGCCGGGCTGACCGCCGGCCTGACGGCCGAGCTCCACGGCAACGACCTGCCGGCCTCGCTGTGCCACCACGGCCACGCCGGCCCGGCCGACGGCGGGACGGTGGCCCACGGTACGCTTTCCGGCGCCGGAACGAACAGCCACGCCGCCCTCGATGCGTTTGTGGCTTCCAAGGCCGCCGCCTCCGGCCTGGCCAGCCTCGACGCCGCGGCCCTGGTCGTCCAGAACCCGGCCAATGCCACGGCCACGCCGGCGGCCGGGAAAATCCCCATTGCCAGCGCCTCGGGCTGGCTCACGTCCTGGATCGAGGCCGCGTCCACGGCCGTGGCCGGCATCGTCGAGTTGGCGACAAACGCCATCGCCTTGGCCGGCATGGACACGGCCAAGGCAATCACGGCGGCGGCTTTGTGGTACGTGCTGACTTTGGCCACAAGGTTGCGCATTTCGACCAATACCACCATCTGCGTCGCCACGACCGGCAGCGACACGACCGGCGACGGCTCGGCGGGGGCGCCCTACGCCAGCATCGCCAAGGCGTTGTCCAGTATTGCCGCGAAAGCGATCGACGACGGCGTGGTGGTCACCATCCAGTGCGCGGACGGCACCTACACGATCAACAGTACGGTACTGCTCGGTCATCCCGACCTGGACAAGATTCAAATCCTGGGAAACATTTCGGCGGAAACGACCGTATCGATATCAGCCATCGATACCACGGCAAAGACCATCACCGTGGCGGGCGACTACACCGCAACGCTGCTGGTCGGCGATGTCTTCGGCGTGACGGGGAGCTCCACGGCAAACACCAATGGCGCGTATAAAGCCACGTCCGTCTCCTATGCCGACGGCTATACCACCATCGGCTGCTCCGGCGACACGGTCGCTTCGGCGACGGTCGGCGGCGGCAGCCTGGTCATCAAGCCGTGCAACCGTTGCCTGCTCAATTTCACGGGCAGCCACGGCTTCACGTTCGCCAGCCCGCATGCCCTGTATGGACTCCGTGGCTTTCGAATCGTCGGTACGTCGTCATACCGTGGCATCTACTCGTCGAAAGCAGGATTCTCGACAGTGGGGAGTCGTGTAGTCCTTGAAGGATGGGGGCGAGGCATTTTTATTGGGGCTGGAAGTGTTTTTGATTTAACGACAGTCTATTTTTACAACACGGAATATGGCGCCGTTTGCTATAGTGCCATAGTAAATCTCAACGCCTCCTGTGTCTTCTCAAAATGCACGACGGCAATATCGCAATACAGGAGCAACACGAGCCTAGTCTCCAGTCCGGTTTTCCGCGAGGTGACCACGAACTATTCGCCCGCGCTCAATACGGTCGGCAACGGTAACGCCTACATCACAAACGCATAGGTCACGCCATGAAAATAGTCATTGCCACGGACGGATTGGTGAGGGCGACGCACGGCGACGCCCAATATATATCCGGCGTCCCCGGGTATGCCGGCTGCCTTGCCCTCACCGTGCCTGACAGCATGCCGGTGGAGATCGGGCAGGCCTGGTCGGTGTCGCTGACGGACGCCGTAACGGCGCGCGTGGCCGAGGCGGCGGCGGCCTGCGATGCGATCCTGGCCCCGCTGGCCGCCCGGTTCGGCGTCTACGAGCGCGACACCTGGCCGGCGCAACTGGCCGAGGCGCGGGCACTGCTGGCCGATCCGACGCTGGCCGACCTGCCGGCGGACACGACCGGCTGGGTGGACCCGATCCCGACCATTCGCACCATCACGGCCGTCACGGGCGAGGAGCTGGGGGGATTTGCGGCGGCGGTGGTCAAAAACAACGACGACTGGCTGCGCGTCACGGCCCATGTGGCCGGCCAGCGCCAGGCGGCCGTGGCCAGGCTCAAGGCCTGCGCCACGCTTGGGGCCGTGTTGGGGGTTTCCCTGGACTTCACCTTGCCGTCCTAGAAGGCTCGGGCGACTGGCCCGTTGACCTCTGTCCGGGTCCGTGGCGCAGGCCTTGAGCCTGGCCACGGGCCTTTTTCTTTGGCTGGGCACGGGTGCTTGCCTGGGGGTGTTGCCTTGAAAAAAGGGCGGCCATGGCCTAGGGAACACGTACGGCCGGTCCCGGCCAGGGGGCTTGCGTGGAAAAACCGCGTATCATGTTCGTCGACGACGACCAGGAGATCCTGGCCTCCTACACGCGCGCCCTGCGCAAGCGCTACGACGTGCAGGTGGCCGCCGGCCCCGAGTTGGGCCTGGACATGCTGGGCACAGGCCCCGAGGTGGCGGTGGTGGTCTCGGACCTGCGCATGCCGGGCATGGACGGCGTGGAATTCCTCGGCCGGGTGCGCGAGTTGCGGCCGGACGTGGTGCGCATGCTGCTGACGGGCTTCGCCGACATCGCCGTGGCCATGGCCGCCATCAACAAAAGCAAGATCTTCAGCTTTCTGACCAAACCCTGCCCCGTGGAGGACCTCGAGGAGGCGCTGGCCGCGGGCTTGCGCCAATACCAGCTCCAGGCCGCCGAGAAGGAGCTGTTGCGCGGCACCGTGCGCGGCACCATCAAGCTGCTGACCAACCTGCTCGAGATGGTCAGCCCGGAGGCGTTCGGCAAATCCTCCCGGGTCAAGCGACTGGCCATGGAACTGGGCACCTACCTGGGCATGGAGGACCTCTGGCGCCTGGAACTGGCGGCCATGCTGTCCCAGATCGGCTGCGCCGCCCTGCCGGCCGAGACCCTGCGCAAGGCCTACCGGGGCGAGCCCCTGCCCGGGGACAAGGCCTACGAATTCGCCATGCACCCCAAGATCGCCGCCGACCTCGTCTCCAACATCCCGCGCCTGCGCGAGGTGGCCGAGATCATCGGCTACCAGGAGAAGCGCTTCGACGGCGGCGGCCTGCCCCCGGACGGGGCCAAGGGCGAGCGCATCCCGCTGGGGGCGCGCATCCTCAAGGTGGCCCTGGATTTCGACACCCTGGAGGCCCATTACCAGCACCGGCGCGCCTCGGACAATCCCGTGTTCGAGAGCCTGTCGCGCATGCGGGACCGCGCGGGCTGGTACGACCCCCACATCCTGGACGCCCTGGAATCCCTGGCCGCGGTGCCCGACGGCTACAAGCCGCGCCTGGCCCTGGCCCGGGAACTGGCCCCGGGCATGCTGCTCGACCAGGACGTGACGGACCTCGGCGGGGAATTGGCCCTGGGCCGGGGACTCGAACTCAACGCCCTGTCCATCCGCCGGCTGCTCGACCTGGGGAACCTGACCGGCGGGACGGCGCGCTGGCGCGTGCTCGTGCCGCCGGCCGAGCGGCTGGCCTTCGCCAGGATGCTGGACGGTTAGCCCCGGCGCCGTTGCCACGACAACCCGAATCAGGCGTGCATCATGGAAGACGCTCCAGCCACGGACAACGAGGCCGCACAGCGGGCGGGGGAACGCTTCAAGGGCGTCTTTTCCACTCAAAGCCAGGCCGTCATCGGTTTCGGCACGACTCGGCGCAAGGTCAAACAGAACATCTTCGTGTTCGCCGAGGAACAGGCCGACGGCTCGTTTACGGTGCGCAACCTCAACAAGCACTTCATTCCCTCGGGCAGGCCCAGGCTCGTGACCAAGGACGAGTTGCTGGCCAGCTTTCTGCCCGAGCCGGACCTGTATCTCAACAAGGTCGTGCCCATGATGCGCCAGGTCCGTGAGGCCGTGGACGTGGCCGACCAGCACCGGGCACAGGGCGAGCACATGTCCGCCGAATTCGAATACAAAAACGCCCTGCGCGTGGACGAGGAACACATCCGGGCCACCTTCGGCCTGGGGCTGACCTACCTCGACCGGGGCGAGCTCGACAACGCCAACCTGGTGTGCCGGCGCATCATCACCCTGGAGTCGGCCTTCGGCGAGGAGCACAAGCACCTTTTCAACGAATTCGGCATCAAAATGCGCAAGCACGGCATGTACCCCCAGGCCTTGCGCTACTATTTCAAGGCCTACCGCCTGACCAAGGGCGACGAGAACCTGCACTACAACATCGCCAGGACCTACTACGAAAAGGGCAAGCTCAAACTGGCCAGGAAATTCCTGGAGATGGCCCAGGGCATCAATCCCGGCCTGAGCGAAGCCACCGGCTTGCTGCGTGCCATCGAGAAGAAAGAGGCCGAAACCGAGGCCGACGCCAGGCCGCTTGCACCACAGCGGTTTCAGTGGTGAGGCCCGGGCAGCCGGGCAAAGAGGGGAGCCATGAGCTTTTTGGGGCGATTTCTGGTGGAGCAGGGCGCCGTCAGCCAGGCGCAACTCGAGGAAGGCCTGCGCTATCAGGGTGAAAACAACCGCCGCATCGGCGAGGTGGCCATGGACCGGGGCGTGCTCACCGCCGAGCAGGTGCTGGCCATCCGCGACCGCCAACAGGAAGACCACCGGCTTTTTGGCGACATCGCCGTGGGGGATCGCCGCATGAGCCGCCGGACCCTGGACGAGCTCCTGTTTTTCCAGAAGGTCCATCATGTCTACCTCGGCGAGGCCCTGCTGCTGCTTGGCCATCTCGACCGGGACCGCTACCGGGAGCTCATGGGCCGCTACGGCGTCCTGCGCGAACAGGGACGGGTGGAGCTGCGCTATCTGCAGGAGTATTTCGCCGAAAACAGGGTGGCCGAGCTTTTTTTCACCGCCCTGTCCCGGGCGGTGGGGCGCCTGTCCGGCCAGGCCCTGCAACCGGCCGGGATCGGCCAGGTTTTTGACTGGCCCCGGGGCCGCGAAACGGCGGTCATCACGGGCCGGGTGCTCGGCTGCCGCGAACTGGCCGCGGCCGTGGGCCTCGACGCCGCGCTGGCCGCCCGCCTGGCCGGGGAGCCGGGCGGGGCCGACGTGTTCGAGACGACCCTGCGCTATTTCGGCGACATGCTCCCGGATGCCGGCCTGCGCCTGGCCGAGGCGCGCCTCGATCGGCCCGGGCGGTTCGGCCATCCCCCCGAGCAGTGCCTGTTTGTGCGGGGGCTGACCCCCCACGGGGAAGCGGCCGTGGTGTTCCGGATGGGGGAGGACGCGGTATGAGCCCGGCCGAAGGGGGCGACGCGGCCGGGGACCTGGCCCCCTATCTGCGGGCCCTGTTCGAGGCCGTGGACGTGGGGGTGTGCCTGCTGGACGCAAGCGGCCGGCCGGTTGCCGCCAACCCGGCCACGGCCCGCCTGTTCGGGGCGGCGGGCTGCGCGGGCGTTGGGGAGCACCCGGGCGGCCCGTGCGGCATCTGCCCGGTCCGGGAGGCCCTGGCCCAGGGGCGGGCCCTGGCCCGGGAAGCCTGCCTTGACGGCCCGGACGGGACGGCGCGCCATATCGAGAGCACTTGCTACCCCTTGTCCGACGCCGCCGGTGGTTTGATCGGCGCGGCCGCCATCAGCCGGGACGTGACCCCCCGCGTTGCCGCCCGGCGGGAAAGGGAGCTGGTCAACCAGGACATCGAGACACTGCTCGGCTCCATCCGCTCCATCCTGGTGAGCCTGGACGGCGAAAACCGCGTGCGCCGCTTCAACGCCAGCGCCGAGGCCGCCTTCGGCCTGGCCGCCGACACGGTCCTGGGCCGGGATTTTTTCGAGCTCGACATCGCCTGGGAAGGGCCGTGCGTGCGGGAAGCCCTGGCCGCGAGCCGGGAGTCGCTGCGCCCCGCCCGGGTGGACGAGGTGCGCTGCCGGCTCGCGGACGGCAGCGAGCGGCTGCTGGGCTTTACGGTCAACCCCGTGGCCGGGGCGAGAGGCCCGGCCGGCCTGCTCATCCTCGGCCAGGACCTCTCCGGCATCAAGGCCCGGGAGCTCAAGGTCCTGCACGAGCGCCGCATGCAGGCCATGGGCCAGCTGGCCTCGGGCATCGCCCACGAGATCAATACCCCCATCCAGTACGTGGGCTACAATGCCGGCTTCCTCGACGAGGCCTTCGACGACCTGCTGGCCCTGCTGGCCGCCCATGCCGACCTGGCCCGGGCCGTGGCGGCGGGGCCGGGCCCGGACCTGGAGGCGGCCCTGCGCCGGGTGCGCGACACCGAAGCGGCCATCGACCTGGGCTACCTGCGCGAAGAGATCCCCTCGGCCATCGCCAACACCCGCAAGGGCATCCGGCAGGTGTCCGAGATCGTGGCGGCCATGCGTCAGATGTCCCATCCCGGCACGGGCGAGCCGCTTTTTTTCGACCTCAACGCCGCCGCCCGCGACATCGTCACCATCACCCGCAACGCCTGGAAACATGTGGCCGAAGTGGATTTAGACCTCGCCCCGGACCTACCTTTGGTGTACGGTCTGCCCCACGAGGTGTCGCAGGTCCTGCTCAACGTGGTCTTAAACGCCGCCCAGGCGGTGGAGGACGGGCTGGCCCGGGGCGAACTGGCCCGCGGGCGCATCGCTATCGCCACCACGCTTGCCCAGGGAAACGTGGTGATATCGGTGGCCGACAACGGCCCGGGCATCGAACCGGCCGATGCCGGGCGCATCTTCGACCCCTTTTTCACCACCAAGGCCGCGGGCAAGGGCACAGGCCAGGGCCTGGCCATCAGCAACGCCATCATGGCCCGCCACGGCGGTTCCATCGACTTCACCAGCCGGCCGGGGGAAGGGGCCGTGTTTTTCATCCGGTTCCCGGTCGCGGAAGCCGGCCAAAACAAGCCGTGACGGGGCTGACGCGTCAGGGGTTGCGGACGCATGGGCGCAAAATACAAAATACTGTTCGTGGACGACGACGCGGAACTGGTCGCGGCGCTCAAGCGCGCGGTGCGGCGCAAATATGTCGTGGATGTGGCCGTGGGCCCCATCCGGGCGCTGGAGGCCGTCACCGAGCGCGGCCCCTACGCGGCGGTCGTGGCGGATTTGCGCATGCCGGGCCTGGACGGCATGGATTTTTTCGTCCGCCTGCGGCGGGTCTGCCCGGATACGGCCCGCATCATGCTGACCGGCTACGCCGATCTGCCCACGGCCATGGAAGCCATCAACGCGGCCGGGGTCTTCCGCTTCCTGTCCAAGCCCTGCGCCGAGGACGCCCTGGAGGAGGCCCTGGCCGCCGGCGTGGCCCAGTATCAGCAGGCCACGGCGGAAAAGGAATTCCTCAAGGCCGCCCTTCGCGGCATCATCAAGGTGCTCACCGACCTGCTGGCCCTGCAAAACCCCGAGGCCATGGGCCGGGCGAACCGGGTGCGGCGGCTGGTTATGGACATGGCCCGCAGCCTCGAGGCGCCGGAGCAATGGCGCATCGAACTGGCCGTCACCCTGTCCCAGCTCGGCGCCCTGGTCATGCCCGAAGCCATGTTCGCCGCCTTGCGCACCGAGGGCGACCTGGCCGGGGACCGGGCCGAGCTGTTTCGCCGCCATCCGGCCATCGGCGCGGACCTGCTGGCGAGCATCCCCAGGCTCGACGAGGTGGCCGACATCATCCGCCACCAGGAGCGCCCGTTTTCCGGCGAAGGCGAAGGCCCGAGCGGCCCGGACATCCCCCTGGGCTCGCGGCTGCTCAAGGCGGCCCTGGACTATGACCGGCTGCTGACCGCCGGGGCGGGGCGCGAGGCGGCCCTGGAGGCCATGCGGGCCAGGGAAGGGGTGTACGATCCCGAGGTCTTCGAACTGCTGCGGGTCATGGCCGGCTCGCGCGAGGGGTATGCCCCCCTGGAGACGCCGCTTTCCTGCTTGACGGCGGGCATGATCCTGGAAGAGGACATCCGTTTGGTCACGGGCGAGAAGGCGGCCGCGGCCGGACAGATGGTGGATGCGGGGCTTCTGGCGCGTTTGCGGGAACTCGGACCCTGCCGGCCGGAGACGCTGCGGGTGCTGGCCCCGGCCGGCGAGGAGCCGGCTTGCGGCCTCGTCGACCCCGAATTGCTGGCGCTGCTGCGCCGGGTGAGAAACGCGTCGCCCCTCGGGTGACGGCTGCGGGCGGGCCATGTCCAACAACATCGCGCGGGTGAGGGCCGAGCAGGCGGCCAAGCGCTACGAGCGCATCGTCATCGACTATTTCGCCGAGGGCGGCATGGCCGTGGCGGCCACGGACGACGAGAGCTTTTCCCGCCTGGTCAAGTTCACCCTGGGGGGGCTTCGGGTGGACGTGAAGGCGGCCTTTCGCGAAACCGCCGACTACGACGAGCTGGTGGCCTTCGCCAACAAGGTCTGCCAACGGGTCAGCGCGCCGCTGTTGCTTTTCATCGAGCGGCGCATCCGCAAGGCCACCTGCATCAAGCCCGTCAAGGTGCTCAAGACCTTTTACGGCGACCGGGTGCGGCTGATCGTGGCCGGCACGGAGATGTCGCGCGACGAGCTGGTGCTGACCCACGAAATCGGCGCCGACAGCTGCATCACCAAGCCCATCTCGGCCAATGCCCTGGTCGAGAAGATGGCCTTCGCCGTCAAGCCCAACAACCAGCTCGGCGTGCTGCTCGACCGGGCGGCGGAACTCATCGCCGCCGGCGACCTCGACCAGGCCGAACGGGTGACGGCCAAGGCCTTCGAGATCAAGCCCGACAGCCTCAAATGCCACCTGCTCATGGGCGACGCCTCCCGGAAACGCGGGGACTTCGCCGCGGCGGAAAAACACTACCTGGCCGCGGCCAAGGCGGAGAAGCTCTACATCGAGCCGTTGCAGCGCCTGGTTGGGCTGTGCCAGGAAGCCGGCGAGTTCGACCGGCGCCTGGCCTACCTGACCCGCCTGGACACGCTTTCGCCGCTCAATTTCGAGCGCAAGGTGGAGATCGGCGGCCTGCACCTGGCCAAGGGCGACTCGGACACGGCCAGGACCTATTTCGAGGAGGCCCGGCGCGTGGTCACCCGGGTGGCCTCGGACATGGTCAGCGATTCCCTCATGGAGATCGTCCGGGTCATCGGCGAAAAGGACCAGGAAATGGCCCTGCGCTTCGTCACAGAGGCCATCGCGGCCAAGGGCGAGGCCCTGGGCCAGGGCGACCTGTGGCTTTTCAACGACCGGGGCATCCTGCTGCGCCGCCAGGGGCTGTGGGCGCAGGCCGTGGACAACTACCGCAAGGCCTTGGAGATCGCCCCCGACGACCCGGGCATCCTCTACAACATCGGCGTGGCCCACGCCGAGGGCAAGCAGTTCGACATCGCCCTGCAGCATTTCGAGCGCGCCCTGGCCGTGGAGCCCAATCTGGCCCGCCAGGCCCCGTCCGTGGCCTACAACATCGCCACGGCCCACCACCGCTGCCGCAACCTGGACCAGGCCCGGGCTTTCCTCGGCATCGCCCTGGAACTCGACCCCGGCTACGAAGCGGCCCGGCGCATGCTCGACTATCTCACCGAGTGAGCCCCCACGCCCCATGTTCGCCCTCGCTTGCGCGCGCCGCCTTGTCGCGGCCGGCCTGATCCTGGCCGCCCTGGCCTGCCCCGGCCCTGCCCGCGCCGTGGTCCGGGCCGTTGCCCCGCCCGGGCCGACCGGCGAGGCCGGGCCGGTGGGCGGCGTTTTCGAGGCCTGCGGGGCATTGTCCGTGGAACCGGGGCTGGTCCAGCCCTGGCCCGGGGCCAAGGCCGTGCGGCTGGGCGAGGCGGTCCTGCCCACGGACAAGGGCCTGGGCTGCCGTTTCGTCCTGCCGGGCAAGCCCGGCGGCCTCCCCGTCGCGGTCGAGGCCCGGCTGACACGGCCGTCGGCGCTCGGCGACGAGCCGGCCGTGGACCGCTGGTTCGTGCCGGCCCGGCGCGGCGAGGCGGCGGTTGCGGCCTATGCGTTTTCGCCCTCGGGCTCGCCCGTGCCCGGGGCGTGGCGGCTGGAACTCGTGGCGGACGGTGCGCCGCTGGGTGCCTGGACGTTCGTCGTGCCGCCGCCGGCTGTCGGGGCCGAGGCCGGGGGCGTGGCCGCCGCCGCGCCGCTTGCGCCTGGGGCGGCCACGGCAGCGCCCGGGGGAGGCAAGCCGGCAGCGCCCGAGGGCAGGGGGATACCGCCCGAGGCCGTGACGGCACCACCCGAGGGGCTGGCCGCCGCGCCCGGACCGCAACCCAAGGAACGGCCGGTTCCGCCGGCCCAAACGCCTCCCCTGGCCCCGGCCAAGGCCGCATCGGCCCAGGCCGGAGACGACACCGCCGTGTCCTTGGCCGAGGCCGCACCGCCGGCGGCACGGGGCGCGACCGGGGCCGCGCCCGCCGCCAGGGCCGAGCCGGCATCGGCCGGAGGCGAGAACACCGCCGGCCGCAAGGCGGCAGGGTCCGAGACGGGCAAGAGCGCCGTCCAGGGCCGCGAAGCGGTTCCGGGCGCAACCGGAAGCCCCGTTGGGGCGGGCCGCGAAACGGCCACGACCGGCAGCGCCGCCGCCAAGTCCGAAACAGCCGCAACAGGCAGTGCCGCCGCCAAAGGCGAAACGGCCGCAACAGGCAGTGCCGCCAGCAAACGCGAAACGGCCACGGTCGGCAGTCCCGCCGCCAAGCATGAAACGGCCGCGACTGGCAATGCCGCCACGTCCCGAGATACCGCCACGGCCAAAGGCCGGGAGCCGGCCAAGGGCCGGGAACCGGCGCAAGGCCGACAGCCGGCCAAGGGCTTCGTTGCCCTGCAAACGGGCCTGTTCGCCGACGCCGGCAATGCCGCTGCCCAGGCCGCCAAGCTGCGGGCCCGGGGCATGCCGGCCTGTCTGGTCGAGGAGGGGGGGGGCGCCGGCACACGGCACCGGGTGCTGGCCGGCCGGTTCGGCGACAAACGGGCTGCCCTGGCCGCCCGCGCGGCCGTGGGCGCGGCCGTCGGGGTCACGCCGCTGATCGTCGCGGTGGATGCCGCCACGGCCGCCCGGCTGCGTTGCCACTAAGCCGCAAACGCCCGGTGCTGCGACGGGCAAGCCGCGCTGTCGCGGCCGCAACGGGTGTTTCCGGTGGGCCGGCGCAGTCCGTGGCGGCCCGGGCGCAACAGCCGCATCCACACATGCCGCGCCACGGTGGGCAGGCAACCCGCGCCGCCTCGGGCGCAACCCGTCGTCAGGAGGGGGCTGGCTTACTTGTGAAAATGGGCCAGGAGCTTGTTGAGGTCGTACAAGAGGGTGGTCAGGCGGACCAGGTAGCCTTCGTAGAGTTGCTGCACGTCCACGGAGGAGCCGAGCGCCATTTCCTGATTGCGGGCGGTCAGGAAGTAGACCATGTTGTTTAAGAAGGTGATGATGTTCTTGCAGCGGCTATAGAGGTAGTTGTTGAGTTCCTTGTCCTCGTAGTTGCCGTGCTTGAGCGAGATATAGAGCAGGTCGATGAGGTTGTTGAGGCTGGTCGTCACCTTCTGGTGGGTGTCGAACAGGAAGCGCAGCTTCTTGTATTCCAGGCTGTCCTTGTTTTTTTCGTAGGCCTGCAACAGTTCCAGGATCCGCCCTTCCGCCGGGCGGCTTTCATCGTAGTAGCGGACGACATCGTCCATCATGGCGACGAGGGTGGCCTCGTCGATGGCCTGGTCGGTTGCGGCCGCCGGGTCTTCGGCCGCAGCCGCGACCGGGGACACGAGGCCGGTTGCGGCCACAAGGACGACTATCGCAACGAGGCGCGGCAATGGCAGCATGGCGGTACCACGAGCGAACGGGGCGCGGTCGTCCCGTTACGGCTTCTTTTTGTTGCAGGTGTCGCAGGGGGCTTCCTCGCCGCCGCCCCGGGAAACCTGGCGCAATACGTCCTCGAATTCGCCGATGGGTGCCGCGCCGCGCACGGACACGCCATTTATGACAAACGTCGGCGTCCCTTCGATGCCAAACGCCCTGGCCTCGGCCACGTCGTCGTCGATGCGCTTGGCCAGGGCCGGGTCCTTGAGGTCCTTTTTGAGGCGCGGCACGTTGGCCCCGAGCTTGACGGCCAGGGCGTACAGGGCCGGTTCGCCGGCCTGCTCGACCTCGCGCTGGGCCGCGAAGACCGCGTCGTGGAAGGCGAAGGCCAGCTGCGGGTCCTGGGCGGCCAGGGCCTCGTAGAGCAGCGCCGTCTGCCGGGACAGGTCGTCGGTGGCGTAATGCTTGAAAAGCACGCGCACCGAGTCGGGGTGGCGGGCCATGAAGTCCTTGAGTGTCTTGGCGCCCTGGGCGCAGTAGGGGCACAGGAAGTCGGAGTAGACCACGATCAGGGTCTGGGCGCCCGCCGGCCCGCGTACGGCCCGGGCCGGGTCCACGGCCGGCGTCAGGGGCTTTTTGAGTTCCTCGGCCTGTTTGGCCTGGCGCTGGGCGTCCTGGTTTTCCTGTTGGCCGGCGACCACCAGGGCGAAGAGTTCGCCTTTGCGCTCGGACAGGGCGTCGAGGACCATGTCGGGGTGTTCCCGCAGGGTCTGGCGCACGGACTGGTCCGAAGCGGTGGGGGCGCAGGCGAAAAGGAGCAGGCTGACGGACAGGGCGGCAAGAATGCGGGGCGGCATGGGGCGTTCCTTTGGCAAAAGCGGATGTCCTCGACTGAAGAACCTACCTTGGGCAGGGTGAATTGCAACAAAAATCTCGCCAATGCAAGGGAAGTTCCCCGGGAGGATTGCCTTTTTTTCAGGCTGGGGTAGCATGGAGGCTGGCTTCGCCGCATGGGGCGGCGGGATGCACCGTGACGCCAAGGAGAGAGCATGAAACGTATCGCGACGGTTTTTTGCGCACTGGTCCTGTGCGCCGTGGCCGCGGCCGCCGTGGCCGCCGGCGACGCGGCCAAGGGCGAGGCCCTGGCCAAGGGCTGCGCCTGCCATAAGAGCAAGGGCGACCTCAACGGCGTGGACGCCGCGACCTTGACGGCCAAAATGCTGGCCTACAAGGACGGCAAGGGCGAAAACAAGGCCATGATCGCCATCATGCAAAAACAGTCTCCCGAAAATATCGACGATCTCGCCGCCTATTACGCCTCGCTCCCCAAAAAGTAACCCCGCCCTTGCTTCCCGCCGGGAAAAAGGCCATGGCCAAGGCGCCAAACCCTTTTTCCCGGCGGAGTCTCCATGCGCGCACGCCTGTCCTTGTTCCTTCGCCTGGCCCTCACCGGGGGCTGCCTGGCCTACGCCCTGTGGGGGGTGGACCTGGCTGGGCTCGCCCATGCCCTGGGCGCGTTTCGGGCCGGGCCCGTGATCGTTTATACCGCCTTGGGCCTGCTGGTGGTGGTCCTGCCGGGGTTGCGGCTGCGCTACCTCATGGCCGGGGCCGTCGGCCCGGTCACGGGCGTGTGGGCCTGCCTGATCGGGCTGGCCCTCAACAACGTCCTGCCGGCCAGGCTTGGCGAGATGGCCAAGGCCTTCTACCTGCGCAAGGAAAGCGGCGCCTCCCTGGGGCGGGCCTTGGAGGCGGTTTTCTGGGAGCGGTTTTTCGACCTCAACGCCCTGCTTGTCCTGGGCGCGGCCGTGGCGGCGCTCATGGGCCAGGGGCTGGTGCTCTTTCCGCTGCTGGCGCTTGTGGGCGGGGTCTGGTGTTTTCTGCTGCTGCTGCGGCTGCGCCCGGGCGCGGCGCACGGCCTGCTGCGGCTTGTGCCCATGGAGCGGCTGCGGCTTTTCGGCGCCGAGATGCTCGGGCTTTTGCAGGCCAACCTCCGCTTGGGTTTTCTTTGCCGCTTGGGGCTGTGGACCGGCGCGGCCTGGAGCGGCTACCTCGTCCTCTATGGCGTGGGCCTGTGCTGGATGGCCGGGCTGCCCGTGGATGCGCGCCTGGTGCTGACGGTTTTCGCCGTGGCCACGCTGGGGTTCGCCCTGCCGGGCGCGCCCGGGGGCATGGGCGTGTACGAGGCCTCCATGGTGCTGGCCCTGGGCTGGTTCGGCGTGGACCGGGACCGGGCCTTTGCCGTGGCCCTGGCCATGCACCTGCTCCAGTACATTCCCGTGACCGCGACCGGCCTGTGGCGGCTGGGGGCCAGCGGCCTGCGCCTTGACGAACTGCGCGGCCGGGCGTCGCCGGATGCCAAAGGTTGAGTTGTCAATTGGCGTAGGCGAACACCTGTCGCCGCTACAGTCAAGAACGATTTTGTTATAAGTTAGCTTTTTTAATGGAGTTTACTTTCAGACGATTTTGTCTCTCTGGAGATACGGCAGTCAGGTTCTTGTGACGTCCGTTCGGCTAGACGAGCAATTCACATATCTTGCCCCAACCATCCGATGAAAACGATTCTCGGTCAGGGCACGTCTTTTCCTTCTGGGCGTAGGTAGGCTGCAGTCCCTCAAAAGGTTGGGTTAATTCTCCTTGGTGGGCTTATAGCCAACTGTTCTATAAAATTTATGGTTGAAATAGTAGTGTCCGTGTACATCATTGCCAATAAAAGCACTCTCCGAATGGGAGGAGCTTCTACATAAATACTCAGGGGTATCCTTTTGCTCTGACCCGTCCAGCCTGCTGTAACTGCAGCCATTGGTGCAGGGTTCTGGTGAAGGGCAAAGGCAGTTTTCGTAGTTTTCAATGGTGTAATCGAAATGGCATCTGGTATTGCGCAGCAAATCATTTTGGTAACGATTTATGCCATTTCTTTTGTTGTATGCATCTTTTGAACAATCAAGTTGTCCGGATTTTGAACATGCATAAGTGGCTATCGCTGCTTGTAGTAGGTCGAATGCGCCGTTTATTGCCTTGCCGATGTTTTCAGTGCAGCTTATATGCGTCGGATTTTGTTCGCACAAGAAGTCTCCTGTAGGGAGTTCGAGGAACGCGTCGCACATAGTGTTCCAGTTGATGAGACCGTTATTCTTTTCGCATTGTTTTTTCCACTCTTCGTAATCGTCCGGTCCTGCTGCAACAACGTCGTTGCGTTGACGATGGTCTGTAGGGGTTTGGGGATAATTTGACTTGGCCGAAGCACTCGCAGTCATTGGAATATTGAAAACTGTCCACACGTCATTGTCTGCTCTCGTCGAAAAAACCTTTTTGACGATCTTCATTTCGCTATCATATTCCATTACCAGTGTTGAGTCTCCGTCAAATGCTATTTGGATTTTATTTCCAGTGATGAGTCCGCCTGTGAGATTTGCCTTTAGATTGTTGCCGTTGCTGTTTGTAAGATAAAACTGAAAACTGTTTCCGGAAGCGCAGCTGCCGTCGCTAGATTTTGATCCAGTTGCGTATGCCAAAGATGTATTTTTCTCTATGTACAATATATCGCTGTTATCAAAAACATAAGTAGCTGGTGCTTCTTGTTTTGTTGTGATTACCGGTGTTAATAAAAGCATGTCGAGGTCGTCGTTGGAAAAAGATTTTGAAGAGAAGCAATGAACCAGCATGACTGCAAGAACCATAACTCGAATAGTGTTCACCGTCACCTCCGTGTGTATGCTCTGCTATGATTTCTTGGTTCTGTCGCTATAGTGGGCTAAGCAGCTAGCATTGTGAGGGGAAAGGACGCCAGTGGTGTAGCTAGTATTATAATGAATTGTAACGTGTCTTCAATAGCTTGACGCATAAAATGCGCTCGCAGTCGCGTTTCCGCAAGAGAAATGGCAGTTGTTTTCTTATGGAGTCTTTCGCAGAAACTCGGCTGGAATACTGGTGCAGCCTCCTTCGTTTGGCTCAGTCAACAAGTTGAGCTTCATTCGCGGTGTCTAAGATGGCACTAGCCATCACTAAGCTCTGTATTAACGCCGCTTTGATAATTTATATTATAAAAATTTTTTATTAGATACTTCAGGCTGGGCCAAATGTCAATCTGCACTAGGCTTCCCGGTCAGGATACCTGGCCCGGATGGCCAGGATGACGTCGTGGATGGAGAAAAACGCCGCCACCGCCAGCGGGTCGAACTGGCCGCCGGCCTGGCGGTGCAGTTCTTCCAAGGCCTGGTCGTCGCCAAACGGCGGCTTGTAGATGCGCCGGCTGGTCAGGGCGTCGTAGACGTCGGCCACGGCCGTGATCCTGGCCGGCAGGGGGATGTCTTCCCCGGCCAGGGGCGGCCCGCCGGCCGGCACGTCGGCCGCGGCTGACCCGCCGGGGTAGCCCGTGCCGTCGAAGCGCTGGTGGTGGTGCAGGGCCACGTCGCGGGCCCAGGCGTGGACTTCGCTGACGGGATTGTTAAACAGCGAGGCCCCGAGCTCCGTGTGGCGCTGCATGACGGCGTATTCCTCGGCCGTCAGGCGCCCGGGCTTTTTGAGGATGGCGTCGCTCACACCCACCTTGCCCACGTCGTGGAGCATGGCCGCCACGCGCATCATGGCCTTGCGGCGCTTGAGTTCCCGCTCGGGCAGCCCCGCCCCCCGCTGCATGGCATGGTAGATTTCGGCGGCAAAGGCGCCGACCCGCTTGACGTGGGCGCCGGTTTCGCAGGGGTCGCGCAACTCGGCCATGCTGCACATGCGCAGGATGAAATCCTCGGTCACGATGCCGGTCTCGATGACCGCCGCCGCCTGGTCCGCTAAAAGGGACAGGGCGTCCACGTCGTGGCGGCCGAACACGGCCGGTGCGCCCGCCGCCGTCGCCGGGTTGATGATCTGGAGCACGGCGATGACTCGCCCCCGGCTGGAGGTGATGGGCAGGGAGAGCACGGCCCGGGTGCGGTAGCCGGTGCGGGCGTCGAAGGAGGCGTTAAATCGCACGGGATGGCCCGGGGGCAGGGCGTGGGCGTCATCGATGACCAGGGGCTGGTTGGCCACGGCGGTATACCCGGCCAGGGAGTCGCCGTTTATGGGCAGCCGGGCGGTCAGGTAGACCTGGCGGGCGATGTCGCGGTCCGAAAACAGGCTGTCGTTGTGCACGTAGCTGAAAACGAGGCTGTCGCCCTCGACCAGGAAGATGGTGCCGGAGTCGGCCCGGACCAGTTGCCGGGCTTCCAGCAGCAGGCGGTCGAGAATGCCGTCCAGGCTGCGCAGTTCCCGCAGCCCCTTGATGATGGCCAGGATGCGCTCCACCGTCGGGCCGGACCCGGCCGAGCCCGGGCCGGGGGGGCGACCCGGGGCGCCCGGGGTGTCGGTTGCCGGCTTTTCGTCCATATCCGAGCCATTATCGCCTCGGTAACGGGCCGTCAACGATGGAGATCGACGGATTTGGCCCGCCGCTTGTCCAGGTCCCAATGGAAAAAGATTTCCATGAGTCCTGGGATGATGTGGCCCTGCACGGGTTGCCAGCGGATCTTGCCGGCCTGGTGATCGAGCTGGCCGCTGGCCAGAAATTCCAGGCCGAGCAGCCTGTCGCCGGACAGGTCGTCCCGGGACAGGTGGCGCACCCGGGCCACGATCCAGAAATCGTGCTCCCCGGGCAGGCGCGGCTCGTTGAGTTCGAGATGGACCACCACCCGTTGCCCCTTGGGCAGCTCCAGGGGGCGTTGGCGCAAAAGGGCCGCGCGCAGGGCCAGGCGCAGGCCGCCGGCCGAGATGTCGGCCAGCCGGGCCTGGCCGGAACGGAAATCGACGTCGCGCAGGCTCGGTGCGTTCAAGGTGAAGCCCTCGCCCTTGTCGTAGCGCCATAAAAAGGCCGACTTGACCTGCCCCGATTCCGGTTCCAGGCGCAGGCTCTTGCGGCGTTGGCCGAAGACCAGGGCCCGGGGTTCGTCCAGGACGAGCCGGGCCGTGCCGGCGCGGCCGGGGGCGGCCTCGCGGATGCGGCTGTCGAAGGTGTAGAAGGTCTCTTCGGCCTGGCCGCGCCGCAGCTTGACCCGGAAAAAGCCCGTCACCGGCAGGCCCGCCCAATGGGGGCCGCAGGCGGCCTTGCCGACGCTTTCCAGCATCAGGCCGCGGCTGGAGGACTCCAGGATGGCGCACAGGAGTTCGCCAAGGCCGGTAATGGGTTCGGGCAGGGCCAAGAAACAGCGGGCTCGCTGGGCGATGGCTTCCTCCATGAGGCGGCGGGACGTCTTGGCATGCGCGTTCATGGGGTCTCGGGGGGGCGCGGCCGGTCGGGGCGGCGGTTGGGGTTGCGGGTCGGGGCGGTGTTTTCCAGGGCCGGCCCGCCCGGTGCCCTCGGGCGGCGGCCAGCGGCCGCGTGGTACCGGACACTTTTCAATCCCGGCCGGCCGTGCTATCCCGCGCTTGGCTCACGGGAGGCACGGGGGCCGGATTGTTCGCGCAAGGAGAGGGAGAAATGGTTTCGGCATGGTTTCGGATCGGCGTCGTTTCGGCGGCGCTTCTTTTTTTGGCCGCCGGGGAGGCTTGGGCCAAAACGGTTTTCCTGGGTGGCAGCCAGACGGCTGGCTGGAAATACGTAGGCGGCTTTTCCGAGGTGGTCAATAAGGCGGCCGTCAGTAATACCACAACAAAGATATTGAAAAGCCTGAATTCCGTGATCGCCCTGAAGCCGGAGAAGGTCTTCATCCTGGAAGGGATCAACGAAATATGGAGCCCCAACGCCAGCATCCTTTCGCGCTACCGCGAGATACTGCGGCGCATCCACCAGGGGTCGCCCAAGACGGTCGTTTTTGTGCAGAGCGTGCTGCCCGTGGTCAACAGGCCCGATCTGTCCAACGACAAGATCCGTGAGCTCAACGACGGCCTGCGGGCCTTGTGCGCCGAGCTGCCGGGCTGCGTCTACATCGACCTGTTCGGGCATTTCGCCGTGGCCGGCGCGCTCAACGAATCCCTGACCACCGACGGCGTGCACCTGCGCCCGGACGGCTACAAGCTGTGGCACGCGCTCATCGAGAAGTACGTCAGCCTGCCCAACGAGGAGTTGCTGCGGCCCGAGATCCTGGCCGGCCTGGCCGGCCAGCCGGGGGCGGCGCCCACGGCCAACTGAGGCATCGCTGCAACGTGACCGGAAGGCGGGCTTGTCCCGCCTTTTTTTTGGTGTTCGCCGCAAAACGGCTGCCCAAGTTCCCGCGGCTGTGCTAGCCTGGCCCTACGGTACAACCATCCGAAAACGATGCAACCATCCGAAGGAGGGCTCCCCGATGAAGCGCGCGCTCATGGCCTTGGTGGCGATTTTGATCCTCGGTTTGGCCGGAAACGCTTTTGCCTGGAAAAAACCACCCTTTGGCAATGTGGACAAAAACCACGACGGATTCATTGTGTTCGAGGAGATCGTTGTCTTCAACAACGGCCTGACCCTGGAGCAGTTCGCCATCCTGGACATCAACAAGGACGGCAAGATCGACAAGGCCGAGTACGCGGCCATGGGCAAGGCCAGGGCCTATGCGGGCAAGCGGGTGAAGAAGGCCTGGTGGAAATGCTCGGGCCGGGCCGGCATGGAACTGTACATGCGGGGAACGGATCTGCTCCTGGCCGGCAAAAACGCCGAGGCGGACGTCCTTTTGCGCCAGGCCGTGACCATGCCGCTTTGCGTCGACTATTTGAGCTTTGCCTACTACAATCTGGGGGTGGCCTGCATGCGCCTGGGCGACGACGCCTGCGCCAGGGCCAACCTGGAAAAGGCCCGGGCGCTCAACGTCAACAACGTGGTCCCGGAAAACGACTTCGGCCTTTCCGGCACGCCACGCAAGGCGGGCAAACCGTAAGCCGCGCCCCCGTGTGGCCAAGGCCTTGGCGTTCGTTGGAAGAAGCAACCCGTCCGGTGCGTTGTCCCTGAAGGGCGGTTGCCTGGCCGTGCCGGGAGGCGACAGGGCGGCGACGTCGCGAGGCGGGGGCGTGTCGGCCGCCCCCGCCGGCCCGCGCCCTTGACAGGCCGGCCCGCGATGCGCATGCACGAGGGCATGGCGGCGCCCACGGCGCCGGCGACCGTGGAGGCCAGACGTGGGCAACGTGCTCATCATCGACGACGACCAAAGCATACGCGACGCCCTGGCCCGGGTGGTGACGCGCCTGGGCCACGTGCCGGACACCGCCGCCACCCTGGCCGAGGGCCTGCGCCGGGCCGGGGACCGCGAGGTGGACGTGGTCTTTCTCGACGTGCGCATGCCCGACGGCAACGGCCTCGACGCCATCGGCGACATCCGGCGCGCGCCCTCGAGCCCCGAAGTCATCGTCATCACCGGCTGGGGCGACCCGGACGGGGCCGAGCGGGCCATGCGCCAGGGGGCTTGGGACTATATCGAGAAGCCGCCCACGGTCAAAACCATGACCACGCCCCTGGTCAGCGCCATGGAGCATCGGCGCCAGGGCCGGGCGGCCCGGGAGGCCGGCGGGCCGTTCCGCTTCGCCGGCATCGCCGGCGGCAACCCCAAGCGGGCCCACTGCCTGGAACAGGCGGCCAAGGCCGCGCCAAGCGATGTCAACGTCCTGCTCACCGGCCCCACGGGCGTGGGCAAGGAGCTTTTCGCCCGGGCCATCCACGACAACAGCCCCAGGCGCGGCAAGGCCTTCGTGGTGGTGGACTGCGCCGCCCTGCCGTCGGGCATCGTGGAAAGCGTGCTGTTCGGCTCGGAAAAGGGCGTCTACACCGGCGCCGACCGCCGGCGCGAGGGCGTGCTGCTGCGGGCCCACGAAGGGACGCTGTTTCTCGACGAAGTGGCCGAGATGCCCCTTTCGGTGCAAAAGGCCTTTTTGCGCGTGCTTCAGGAGCGGCGGGTGCGGCCCGTCGGGGGGCTCGAGGAGGCGCCCTGCCATTTTCGGCTGGTTGCGGCCACCAACCAGGATCTGGTGGCCATGGCCGCCGAGGGGCTTTTCCGGGAGGATTTGCTGTTTCGCCTCCAGGGCGTGGGCATCGAGCTGCCGCCCCTGTCCGGCCACATCGAGGACATCCTGGATTTCGCCGCCCATTTCGCCACCGAGGCGGCCCACCGGATCGGCCTTGCCGCTAGGCCCTTTTCCGAGGATTTTTCCCGGGCGCTTCTGGCCTATCCCTGGCCGGGCAACGTGCGCGAGCTCAAAAACACCCTGGAAGGGGCGGTGGCCCTGGCCGGGGGCGACGACGTGCTGCTGCCCGTGCATCTGCCGCTGCACATCCGGGTCTGCGCGGCCCGCAACCGGGTGACCGGCCGGGCCGGAGCCGGCGGCCGGGAGGACGGGCCCGGCGAGGGGGCCTGGCTCTCCCTGGACGCCTTGCCCCGCTTCCGGGATTTCCGCGACCAGGGCGAGGCCCGTTACCTGCGGGCCCTGGCCGAGCGTTTTTCCGGCGACGTGGGCCGCATGCTCGAAGTGTCGGGGCTGTCGCGCTCGCGCCTGTACGCGCTGCTCAAAAAACACGGCATCGCCGGCGTGCGGGCCTCGTAAATCGGGGGCAGCCGCCGGCCGGGCTAAAGATGGCCGGTCCCGGGGTCGAAAGGGATGGAAAGGGGGTGGCGCGTAACCGGCACGGTGCCGGCCGCGTCGCCGGCCTCCGGGGCGGCTGTGTGAAGTACTTGGTCATCCTCGCCGGCATCATCTGCCTGGTGGTCTACATCTTCCTGGGCGGCCCCAGGCTCGCCCAGGGCGACGTGCCCGAGACCAACCGCCGCGAACGCGTTTGGGAGCGCATCGCCAGCCTGGAGGCGCAACGCCAGGACATGCTCATCCGGGCCAATGGCCGGCTGGGCGGGCCTCCCCGCCGGGGCTGCGCGCCTCGCCCCGGGGCCTATGCCACCGGCTATTTCGCCGGGTTCGGCCAGGGCTATTTCGAAGGCAGCTTCCTGGCCGAGGGCCGCCGGCCCGATCCGCTGTTTTTCCCCGTCCCCAATCCGTAGCCGCCGGCTAGTTCTTCGCCGCCTTTTTGCCCCTGCCCGGACTTCTTGCCGGCGCGCTCCCTTCCCGTTGGGCCTTGATCCGATCGGCCACGGCCAGGACGGCCAGGACGTAGAGGTCGCTGTGGTTGTAGGCGTAGACCACGGCCCGGGTCTCTTCCTCGGTCATGCCGGGCTTCCAGCCGTGGCCGCGCAGGTAGCTGGCCACGCTGACGATGGCGTCGGCCGGGCAGAACAGGTCCACCACCCCGTCGCCGTCGGCGTCGACGCCGTAGCGCAGGGCGTTGGTGGGCATGAACTGGCAGATGCCGACGGCGCCGTAGATGGAGCCGGGAATGCTGCCGGGCTGGCGGTTCTTGGCACCGGCGTAGCGCACGAGCGCGGTCAGTTCGCGAAAGGCCCACTCGGCCCGGTCGGCGGCGGCGGTGGCGGCGAAGTCGCGCCGGGCCGGGTCGCCGGTCAGGCTGCGCATGAAGGGTGCTATGTCCTCCAGGCGCGAGGACCGGGCGAGGCTGGCCAGGACGCTTAAGGCGTCGCGGTCGCCGAGGTAGGCGCCAAGGCGGGTCTCGACCACCAAAAAGGCGGCCACCAGTTCCGCGGGCGGGCCGTATTCGCGGCTGGCCTTGTCGAAGGCGGCCCGGTTTTGCCCCACGAAGCGCACGGCCTCGGCGATGACCGCCGGGGCGAGCAGATGGCGGTAATTGCTTTGCTCCAGGGTCTTGCGGCTGGGCTTGGGGCGCGGCTCGAATTCCTTTTTCACCATGGCGTCGACCTTGCGGGCCATGATTTCCGGGGAATACGTCAGGGCGCCCGGGGCGAACAGGCGATCGAGCAGGGCTCGGTTCAAGCCTTCGGCGGCCAGCCGGTCCACCAGGGGCCGCCAGCCAGGGTCCACGGCCGGGGTGGCCGGGGCGGCCCGCAGCGGGGCCGGCCCAAGCAGGCAACACAGGCACAGCGCCACCAGGGCCGGAAAGGGAACGAGGATGTTGCGCATGTCTTCTCGCACTCGTGTCGCTTCTCCGCGCGGGGACGGCGGGCCGTCGCGGGGAAACGGATGACGCGGTTGTTGTCCGTGAGGGACGGCGGCAGGGTTGCCTGGGCCGACACTAGCGTCATGGCCGCGGCCCGGCAAGATGCCTGGCGGCGGCGGGACCGGCGGCCTTGCCGGGCTGTCGCGTCCGGCTTGCCCAAGCGATGGGACGTGAAAACGGGATGTTGGCGGGCAGGTATGTGTCAGGCGGCAGCCGGCGAGGGCCTCTTGCTTTTTTTGGCCGGGGCTTCTTGAAATACGGTTCGGCTTTGCTATAGTGCCGCCACAGGTGGTTTGGACGTTCGTCTGTTCGAAAAAACGCTGAGGAGGTCTCTTATGAAAAAGAAAATGCTCACGTTTTTGGGGGCCGTCGCCTGCGCCTGGACACTGGCCTTCGCCACGACCCCGGCCATGGCGGGGACGGCCGCGAATGTGGCGACCTCATGGGGGCTTACAACCACGCTTGAAGAGAACTTCAATTTCGGCAACCCGGCCAGCACCAGCGACGCCAAGCTGCCGACCCAGGTGCAGACGGCCATCGATCTGGGAACCCTGGCGGCCTATTTCAATGCCGCCCTGCTGTTCGGCTTCTAACCGGCGCGTCCGTCCATCCAAAAAAGCCCTCGCCCTGAGGCGGGGGCTTTTTTGATGGACGTCGTGGGGCGGTCAGCCGGCGAGGCCGGGGTGGGAGGCGATTTTGGCCTGGGCGTCTTGCGGTCGCCTGGGCATGCGGGTACAAAAGGGAGACACGGGGAAATCGTTTCCTCCCTGCGGCGAGCGCGGGCGCACGGCGCGAGCGCCGGATAGCCTCGAAGGATGCGGCCGTTATGATCCATGGCCTTGGACAAAGGGCCAAACTGTTGGTTTTGGCGTTGTTGGTGGCCTCGGTGCTCGTCGTGCCTGTATCCTGGCTGTTGTGGCGCCTGGAGGCCAGGCGTTTCGACGAAAACCGCCGGGCCGAGGTCAGCGCCCATCTCGGCGACATCCGGCTGTCCCTGCGGGCGGCCCTGGACGCCCGTCTGGCCTTCCTGCATGCCCTGGCCGCCTTTGCCGCCAGCGACCCCGAGGTGACCCGCCAGGCCTTCGCCGCCTTCGCCGCGAGCCTCATCGAGGGCGTGCCGGGCATCCGTTCCCTGCAACTGGCCCGGGACGGCGTGGTCAGCCACGTCTTTCCGGAAACGGGCAATGACGGGATCCTCGGCCTGAACCTGGTCCGGGACCTGCCGCCGGGCCAGCGCCAACCCTTGCGCGAAGCCCTCGAACACGGCCGCGTCGTGGTCACCGGCCCCGTGGACCTGCTCCAGGGGGGCCAGGGGCTGATCGCCCGGGAGCCGGTCTACCCGGCCGGCCCGCAGCCCAAGCCGGCCCGGTTGTGGGGGCTGGCCACGGTCATCATCGATACCGGGACGTTTTTCGCAAGCCTGCATCTGGACCAGGACATGGGCTTGCGCCTGGCTATCCGGGAGCAGGCCGCCGACGCCTCCCCGGGGGCCATGCTCTTCGGCGACCCGGCGATCTTCGCGGCCGATCCGGAAACGGCCGCCATGCCCGTGCCGGGCGGGGCGTGGCTGCTGGCCGCGGTGCCGCCGGGCGGCTGGTCGTGGCCGCCGCCCCAGGCGAGCCTCGTGGCCGCGGCCGGCTGCACCTGGCTGGCCCTGGGGGCGGCCTTTTTCGTATTCCTGTCCTGGCCGGCCCGCCTGTCCCGGGCGGTGGCCCGGGCCACGGCCGCCTTGGACGCGGCCAACACCGACCTGGAACGCACGGTGGCCTCGCGCACCGTGGCGCTCACCCAGGCCAACGCCGCCTTGCGCCTGGGCGAGGCCCGCTATCGGGCCTTCATCGACGCCACGGGCGACATGGCCTTCCTCAAGGATGCCGGCTTGCGGCACCTGGTGGCCAACAGGCCGCTGGCGGCCTTTTTCGGCAAGACGCCCGAGGAGGTGCTGGGGCGCACGGATTACGAGCTCATGCCGCCCGCCCTGGCCGGGCGCTGCCACGAGTCCGACCTGGCCGCCCGGGAGGGCGGCGAGATGGTCACGCTGCTCGAAACCGTGGGCGAGCGGACCTTCGAGGTGCGCAAGTTCCCGGTGCCCCTGGACGGGGGGCAGGTGGGCGTGGGCGGCTACATGCGGGACATTTCGGGCCGGCTCGCCGCCGAACGGGCCCTGCGTGAAAGCGAGGAGGCCCTGCGCGCCCTCTACGACAACGCGCCGGTGGGCATTTTCACCTCCACGGCCCAAGGCCGCTACCTCAAGGTCAACAACCACCTGGCCGCGATGTACGGCTATGGGAGCGCGGAGACCCTCCTTGCGTCCGTAACCGACATCCAGGCCCAGATGTATTTCGACCCCGACGAGCGCGACGCCTTCCTCGACGCCCTGGGCCGCCAGGGCCACCTGGTCGATTACGAATCCCGCCGGCTCACGCGGGCCGGACAGGTCATCTGGGTCTCCCTCAACCTGCGGGCCGTGCGCGATGCCGACGGCGGCATCGTCCGGCTGGACGGCTTTTGCACGGACGTCACCAAGCGCAAGGCGGCCGAGGCCGTGCTGGCCAGCCGGGAGCGGCAATTGCGGGTGATCTTCGACAATTCCCCCCTGGGGCTGGTCTTTTTCGACGAGACGGGCACCGTGGTCAACTGCAACGCCCGCATCCTCGAACTGCTGGGCCTGCGCCAGGACCAGCTCATCGGCCACAACCTCCTGGACCGGCTGCCGCCGCCGATCCGCGACACCTTGCAGCGGGCCCTGGCCGGCCAGCCGGCCTCGGCCGAAGGCCCGTACACCAGCCGCATCAGCGGCAAGAGCTGCCACGTGCGCAGCATGTTCAACCCCGTGGAGGCCGGGCGCAATCCCACGCCGGTCATCGCCTCGGTGGAGGACATCAGCGCCATGCGCGAAAAGGACGCCGCCCTGCGCCTGCTGTGGGCGGCCGTGGAGCAGTCGCCGGCCTCCATCGTCATTACCGACACCAAGGGCATCATCGAATACGTCAACCCGCATTTTTCCATCCTGACCGGCTACATGCCCGAGGAAGCCAAGGGGCTCACCCCTCGCGTGCTCAAAAGCGACGTCCATCCGGACGCCTTTTACCGCGAGATGTGGGAGACCTTGGCCGCCGGGCAAATCTGGCGGGGCGAGCTGTGCAACCGCAAGAAAAACGGCGAGCTGTACTGGGAGGATTCCTCCATCTCGCCCGTGCGCGACGATGCCGGGCAGGTCACCCATTACGTGGCCGTCAAGGAGGACATCACGGCCCAGCGGGAGCGCGAGGACCGGTTGCGGCTGCTCATGCGCGAGTTCGAGGCCATCTTCAACGCCTCCTCGGTGGGCATCGCCCACCTGGGCCCCGACGAAGGCCTGGTGCGGGCCAATCGCCGGTTCGGCGAGCTTTTCGGCCTCGCGCCCGAGTCCCTGGCCGGCCGGACGCTTTCGGACATCCACGGCGACTTGGCCCGGCTGGAGGCGGTGCGGCGGGAGCTGCTCGACAGGGTGGCGGCCGGGGAGGCGGTGCATGCCGAGGAGCGGTTGCGCACCTCGTCGGGCCGGACGTTTTGGTGTTCCATCCATGGCCGGCGCATCGATCCGGACAGCCCGGCCTCGGGCTCGCTGTGGGTCTTCGACGACGTGTCGGCGCGTAAGGAGCTGGAGGGGGTGCGCGAGGACGTGGAACGCATCATGCGCCACGACCTCAAGGCGCCGCTCAACAGCATCGTCAACCTGCCCGGGCTCGTTATGGCCGTGGGCGAGGTCAACGAGGAGCAGCGGGAGATGCTGGCCGAGATCGAGCGGGCGGGGCAGGCCATGCTGGAGCAGATCGAGCTGTCCCTGGACCTGTACAAGATGGAGACCGGTACCTACGTGCTGGCCGCCCAGCGCCTGGATCTTGCCCGCATCGTGTCGGGGGTGGCGGAGATGCTGTCTCCCGCCGCCCGGGCCAGGGGCGTTGCCGTGGGCGTTGCCGCCGCCGAGCCCGTGTTCGTCCTGGGCAATGCCCTGTTGTGCCAGAACATCGTCGCCAACCTGCTGAAAAACGCCATCGAGGCCGA
This sequence comes from Solidesulfovibrio sp. DCME, assembly GCF_049995385.1. Taxonomy (NCBI): domain Bacteria; kingdom Pseudomonadati; phylum Thermodesulfobacteriota; class Desulfovibrionia; order Desulfovibrionales; family Desulfovibrionaceae; genus Solidesulfovibrio; species Solidesulfovibrio sp. DCME. The sequence goes on along the minus strand of NZ_CP188261.1, from coordinate 4,598,417 downwards.
ACCGGCCGGCAGCGCCGTGACCGTGTCCGTGACCCGCCAGGGGGACCGGGGGGTCTTGCGCCTGGCCAACCCGGCCCCGGTGCCCGAGGACATCGTCCCGGTCTTTTTCGAGAAGTACGCCACCGGCGGCAAGCAGGGCGGCAGCGGCCTGGGCGCCTATTCGGCCCGGCTGATGACGCTTTGCCAAAACGGCGTCATCGACATGGAGACGGAGCCCGGCCAGGGTACCCGGGTCACCGTGGCCCTGCCCATCGGCTGACCCCCGGCCCTAATAGACGAGGACGGCGTCCGGAAAGGCCGTGCCCTCGAACGGCTCCCCCGCCCGGGCGGCCAGGCGCTCCAGCAGATAGGCCCCGCGCAGGAAGAGTTCCTGGGCGAAGGCGCGATTGACCTCGAACCGGGCCGAGGTGGCCAGGGCCCGGGCCACGCCGAAGGTGAGCCTGGCCTCGAAGGTGGTGTCGCCCTGTTCGGCGGCAAACCCCCGGGCGAACTCCAGGAACCGGTCCATGACCAGCTGGATGCGCCGGCGCAGGCGCGTCTCGAAGACGGGCAGCCGGAAGTTCGAGGCCAGAAAGACGGCCGTGTCCAGGGCGAAGTCGCCCTGGCGGGAGCGGTGCAGGTCGATGTAGTGGATGCGCTGGGCGGTGTGGTCGTAGACGATGTTGTTGAGGTTGAAGTCGCCGTGCAGGAAGACGGAAAACGGCGCGCAAAGCCCCTGCTCGGCCTTGGCGGCCGCGGCGATCAAGTCGGCCACGGAGCGCACGGCCAGGCCGCACAAGTTCTTGGGCCCGGTGGCGAAGCCAGGGTAGAGCCGAAAAACGTCGTCGAGGCGGGCGCGCATCTGGGCCATGAAATCCGTGGGCACGGGTTCCCGGGTCAGGGTCTGCTCCCAGACGCCGCCCACGGTCTGGGTGATCAGGAAGCAGGCGTTTTCCACGATCTCCCGGTCGGCGGTCAGGACCACCTCCTGGAAATTGCAGCCGCCCAGGTATTCGAGCAGCATGGAGGCCGAGTCGCCGTCGGTCTGGAAGGCCTGGATGCCCGGCGGCAGGCCCGGGGACAGGCGCTCCCAGCGTTCGATGTTCTCCTTTTCCTTGGCCAGCTTCGCGGCGTTGCCTTCCTTGAACAGCACGCCCTTGGAGCGCGGGCCGTGCTCCTCCACCCGGCCGATGCGGCAGCCCGAGCGCGTTCCCCAGATGGAGCTGAAATCCCCGGGGGACAGGGGGATGTCCTCGCCGCCGTGGGCCAGGGAATCCTGCAGGGCCTGGTACTGGTGGATCTTGAGCTTCTCGCCGATGGCGGCGAAGATGACGGCCTCGCCGATGTTGAGAAGGGCGTCGCCCATCCGTTCGAGATAGCGGAAGATGTTGAAGCAGGAGATGGCGTTTTCCGGGGATTCGCCCCGGCGCAGGTCGGCCAGCACGGCGTCGAAGGCGGCCTTGAACCGGTCGTCCAGGGAAAATTCCGCCCGGCAGATGCGCAGCGCCAAACGCACGTCCTGGCGGGTCAGGGCCGGAAAGACCAGCCCCAGGGCCTTTTCCACGTCCAGGAAGGCGTCGCGGTAGTCGTAGCGCCGGATGAACAGGGGGTCGGTCAGGTACTGGACCTGGGAGACGATGTTGACGGCGTAGTCGGCGATGCGTTCCAGGTTGATGTTGATGATGTTGGCCGCGCGCACCAGGTCGAGGGTGCGCTTGTTGCCGTCGCGCGAACCGTGGATGCGGCCCCAGCAGGTGTTCTCGATGACGCTTTTGAGGTTGTCGATGTAGTCGTCGCGGCTCTCGATGCGCTTGATATGGTCGGGTTCGGGCCGCTCCACCACCTGCAGGGCGCTGGCCACCTGCTTGGACACCTCCAGCACCATGAAGCGGAAGTTCTCTTCGATGCCTTCGAGTATGCGCATGGCGTCACTCGTCCGCGTCGTGGCCGGCGGTCTGGCCCGGGGCGATGGTCAGTCCGGGGTCGCCGTCCTCGCCGCCGTCCTCGCGCCAGGAGAACTTCAGATGGAGCTTCATGCGCCCGCCCATGGACTTGGCCTCGATCAGGAAGCCGATCACGCCCCCGGGATGCAGGGCCACCTCGCCTTCGCGGCTGGAAAAACGCAGTTCGCCGGCGGCGAAACCGTCCGTGACGGCCTGCAGGTAGCGGGCGAGCGTCTGCGCGTCCTGGACGGACTCGTACTTGAACCGTGTTTCCTTTTCCACGTCCCACTCCTTGCGGCGAAACGCAACGCCCCGGCCGCCCTCCCGGGCGGCGCGGCGTAGCGTCGGTGGCGGCTAGCCCAGTCGCGACCGGTATTCGTTGATGATCTTGCGGCGGCTGACGCCGTTGATGATCAGGCTCTTGCGGATGGCGAAATCGTGCCAGGCGGGCTGGAGCCCGATTTCCCGGGCCGCCTTGGCCGCGTCCTGTTCGGCCGGGTCGCGGGTCTTTTCGCTCATGTGGCAGTCGTCGCCCATGAAGATGAGCAGGGGGCGCTTGCCGTGCCAGCCCATGCGGTTGCGGCGGTTGACCACGTTGATGAGGAATTCCGTGTACTGCTGGGACTGGGGGTTCCAGACCTCGATGCCGTCCACGTCGTAGTCGGCCAAAAGGATCGGCCAGAACTGCTCGGGGTGGGGAATGACGATGCCGGCCCCGAGCGACCGGGCCTCCTCGATCACCTCCGTGGCCCGATAAAAATAGGACAGCGAAAAGGTTTCCTTGACCAGGTCCTTGACGGCCTTGGCGTAGACCTGCGCCTTGTTGACGATGCGCTCGCCGAAGCGGGAGCGCAAGGTGTCGAGGAAGTTGCGCACGAGCTTATTCTTGTAGGCGTCCTCGGGCAGGTCGGCCTCGTGGGTGAGGAGCAGGGCCTTGACCTTGGCCGCCTGGACGGCGACGAAGCCCACCAGTTCCTCCTCGGCGTTGGACCGGGCGGCGGCCTGTTGGCGGCGGGCTTCGCCGGCCGGCTCGCACAGGGCGTCGAGGTATTCGAACAGCTGGGAGGCCCGGTAGCGGTGGGTGTGGCGCAGCATGGAGGAAAGCACCTCGGCCCGCTCGGCGTCGAGGCCCCTGAAATGGAGCAGCAGTTGCACCTTGTGGTTGAACCCGCTGGAATAGCAGTCCACCTCCACGCCCTGGTAGCCGTCGTAGTCGAGCAGCACGTTGTGCTGGGTGGGGATGATCAGCTCGTCCACGCGGTTGGGGTAGAGCCGGTCGATGCGGGTCTTGAGCAGCTCCATGGGCACGTGTTCGGGGTGCCAGTGGGTGGCCAGGACGTATTCCTGGCGGGGGTAGGTGCGTGCCGGCGAGACGATGCGTTCGGTCTGCTCGGGCGAGAGCGAGACGTCGTTTATGCGTGAAAAGGCCTGCGCGTCCTCTTCGGTGACGGCCGGATCCAGGCGGGAGAGGTCGATCTCCACGCAACGGGCCTCCTCGGCGCCGGCCGGGCGGGGCGCGGCGCCGGGGGCCGCGACGGCGGCGGCATCAGGCATGGCGGCTGTGACACTCCTTTTTCATGCGGCCAAGGGCGGCCACGGAGGCGGTCATGGCGTCCAGGTCGCCGCCGGCGGCGGCGGCCTCCAGCCGGTCCACCTCGGCATCGTAGGCCGGATAGAAGTCGTCGCCCTTGCCGGGGTAGCTGGTCATCAGCCGGCTGTCGGCGACAAAAGCGGCCAGAATGTCGGCATCGGGGGGCAGCCCGGCCCGCAGCGACGTGACGATGGCCTTGAAAAAGTGCTTCATCCGTTTTTTAAGGCTCTTGTACCTGGGCTTGCCGCCTTCGTCCATGGGTTCCGGGGCGCTGTCGACGGCCTGTTCCCGGGGTGCCGCCTCCTCGGCGTCCATGCTGGCCGGCGAGGGCAGGGCGGCCACGCCCAGGGCGGGGTATTTGAGGCTCACCTTGAGCAGGCACGAGGCGCCCAGGTGCTTGATGCCGATCTTGAGGCTGGTGAAGTCTTCCAGGGCGACGGTTTCCTCCCCGATGACCAGGCTGCCTTCGCCGGCCTTGGCCGTCAGTTCGGCCAGGGCGCGCAGGGCCTCGACCCGGGGCAGGACCATTTCGAATTTGCGTTTGCGTGAAGGGGGCATGGCGGCATCTCCTTGTGTTGCCAGGCCGGGGTTCCGTCCTGGCCAAGCCGGTTGAGGGCAGTTTAATGTACGGTTGATGACGGTTTGATGGCGGCCTCAGGCATCCGTCGCCGGTCTCCGGGGCCGGGCCCCGGCCGGCGCCAGTGCCCGCCGTAACGCCTGGGCCAACGCTTCCAGGGGCGCCGGCTTGCCGATGTAGTCATCCATGCCGGCGGCCAGGCACTTTTCCCGGTCCCCGCTCAGGACATAGGCGGTCATGGCCACGATGGGCAGCTGCGACAGACCCCGGTCGCGGATACGGCGCGTGGCCTCCAGGCCGTCCATGACCGGCATCTGCACGTCCATGAAAACGCAGTCGAATGGTTCCCTTGCCACCGCTTCCACGGCCTCCTGACCGTTCTCGGCCACGCTGACCCGGCAGCCGAGCTTTTCCAGGAGCCGGGCCGTGCTTAACTGGTTGACCCGGTCGTCCTCGACCACGAGGACGCGGCAGGGGGCCTGGCGCGCTGGGGTCGCGCCCGGTTGCCAGGCGTCGTCCGGTTCTTCCCGGGGCAGGGCCAAGGGCAGCATGACGTAGACGTTAGTCCCGTGCCCCAGCTCGCTTTCCACGGTGAGGGAGCCCTCCATGAGGCGGATGAGCTCGCGGCTGATGGCCAGCCCGAGCCCGGCCCCCTGCTGGTTCTTGGTGTAGGAGTCGTTGACCTGGGTGAAGGGCGCCGCCAGGGAGCCCAGCTTGTCGTCCGGAATGCCGATGCCGGTATCGGAGACCTGGAAGAGCAGCCGCAACCGCCCGTCGGGCAGCGGCGGCAGCAGCGAAATCTCGGCCCGGACCTCGCCGGCGGCGGTGAATTTCATGGCGTTGCCGACGATGTTGAACAGGATCTGGCGCAGGCGCATTTCGTCCCCGACCAGCACCGGGGGCACGTCCGGGCCGATGACGCAGGTAAGCGGCAGCGCTTTCTCCCGGGACAGGGGGGCGAAGGTTTCGCACAGGGCGTCAAAGACCTCGGCCAGGCGCAACGGGGCCGGGTAGAGGGTCAGGCGGGCCGCCTCGATGCGCGAGAGGTCCAGGATGTCGCCGAGCAACTGGGTCAGGCGCTTGCCCGAGCGGATGGCCATGTCGGCGTATTCGAGTTGCTCGTCGTCGAGGGGCGTGGTCTTAAGCAGCTGCATCATGCCCATGAGCCCGTTGAGTGGCGTGCGGATTTCGTGGCTCATGTTGGCCAAAAATGAGCTTTTGGCCAGGTTGGCGGCCTCGGCCCTCCGGGCGAGTTCGGTGGCCTCCTGAGCAGCATGGCGCAGCTCGTCCCGGGAGCGTTGCAAGGCTTCCTCGGCGGTCTTGCGGCGGTGGATGTCCTCGACCACGGAGATGAAATAGTCCGGATTCCCCGCCGCGTCGCGGACCAGGGCCACGGTCAGGTTGACCCAGACCGCGGAGCCGTCCTTGCGGATGTATCGTTTTTCCTTGTCGTAGGCCGCGATGTCGCCGTCGAGAATCCGGCGCACCAGGGCGAGGTCCTGTTGGAGGTCGTCGGGATGGGTGATGTCCTGGAAGGTCATGCCGGTCAATTCTTCCTGGCCGTAACCCACGATGTCGCACAGTTTCCGGTTGACCCGAAGCCAGCGGCCGTCCGGGGCGACCAGGGCGATACCCACGGCCGCCTGCTCGAAGGTGGCCTGGAAGCGGCGCTCGCTGGCCCGCAGGTCGTGGTCGCGGCGGCCCTTGTCGGCCAGAAGCCGGTCGATGCGGGCCAGGAGTTCGCCGGCCTCGAAGGGCTTGACCATGTATTCCTGAACGCCTTCACGCAGGAGCGTGCGGCGCAGGGTTTCGTCGGCCTTGGCCGTGAGCATCACCACGAGCACGTCGTCCAGGCCGGCCTCGCGGCGCAGTTCGCGCACCATCTCCTGGCCGCTGACGACCGGCATCATCACGTCGCACACGATCAGGTCCGGGTGCAGGGCCCGGGCTTTCTCCAGGCCGTCGCGGCCGTCGAAGGCCGTAGCGAGCCGATAGCGGCCGCCAAGCACCGAGGTCAGATACGCGTTCATGTCGGCGTTGTCCTCGACGACCAGGACAAGGGGAGCGTCGTCCGCGGGCGCGACAGGACAAACGGGCCGCAGTCCGGCCGGGGCAATGGCGGCCAGGGGGTCGGCCGCGGCCGGGAAGTCGTCGTCGCCGGCCTCGTCCACGGCCGCGCCGGCCGGGGCGGCCAGGGGCAGGGTGACGACAAAGGAGGCCCCGCCGGCGGCGGACGTTTCGAGGGCGATGTCGCCGCCGTGGAGGAGCGCGAATTCCCGGGCGATGGCCAGGCCGAGGCCTGTGCCGCCATGTTGGCGGTTTTCCCCGCCGTCGATCTGGCGGAAGCGCTCGAAGACGGCCTGGCGCAGGGCCGGCGGCACGCCCGGGCCGTTGTCGGAAACGGTCAGGCGCGCCGTTGTCTCTCCTTTTTCCAGGCGCACCTCGACCTCGCCGCCCTCGGGAGTGAATTTGAAGGCGTTGGACAGCAGGTTTTGCAGGATGCGCCGGATCTTTTCCGGGTCCGCCTGGACGGGCAGGGTGTCGGGAACGGCCAGGCGCAGACGGATGGACTTGTCCCGGGCCAGGGACTCGAAGCACGAGGCCATGAAACGGGTCACGGCGGCCAGGTCCGAACGGACGTAGCCGAGTTCCATGCGGCCGGCATCCAGCTTGGCCACGTCGAGCAGGTCGCAGACGTGGTTGTGCAGCAGCCTGGCATTGCGCTCCATCACGGCCAGTTCGGCCCGGGCGGCCTCGCTTGTTTCGGGCGCGTGCAGCAGCCGCGTCAGGGGGCCGAGGATGAGTGTCAGGGGCGTGCGCAGCTCATGGCTGACGTTGGCGAAGAAGTTGGATTTGAGCGCGTCGAGTTCGAGCGTCTTCTCGTAGAGGCGGGTAATCTCCTCGTTGGCCTCGCGCAGGTGGTCGTTGGCTTGGCGCGTGTCGTCCAGGGCTTTTTCGGCGGCATGCTTGGCCCGGGACAGACGGGCGTGGGTGAGCGAAAACAACCAGCCCATGCCCAAAAAGACCAGGACGGAGATGAGGCTGACGGTATTGCCCCGCAGAAAAGAGAACGGCGGCGTCATGAAAAACGAGGCCAGGCCGGCGGAGAGCAGCGTGGCGGCCAGTCCCCCGGGCATGCCGCCGACCTGGGAACTGAAGAACACGGCGGGAAAGAACAGGAACCAGATATAGGGCCTGATCGCCGCCCAGAACACCCACTGGAGCGCAAAGGCCGCCAGCGGGATGAGCAAGGCCAAGGTCAGGCGCAACATGTTGAAATTTCGGTATTTATGATTATCCATGTCAAACCCGGGGAGGAGGCGACCGGGACCATCCTCGCTTGTTTCGGCACGGTACGGGGAGCCCGCGCGCAACATCGGCCAGTGGAAACGATTGTGTCCCAGAATATACCCATGCCGATGGCAGGGCAAGCGGCCGGCGTTTTTTCGGCGAGTCCTTGGAGGGTGGCGTCAGGGTTCCAGCCCGCGGTGCCTGCTGCCGGTGGACCGGAAATACGCCGGCAGCCGCAAGCACGGGGCGCACGGCGCCGGGGCGGCGGTCGCGGCGCGCCGCCCCGGGGCCGTCGGCATCAGAGTTTCGAACGCAGGACCATGTCGGTGATGGGCCCGCGCGAGCGTTCGCCCTTGAGCACGATGTGGGCGTAGTTGGCAAAGCCCTTGAACTTGCGCACGATCCAGTTGAGCCCGTTGTTGGCTTCGTTGAGGTAGGGGTTGTCCACCTGGGAGGTGTCGCCGAGGACCACGCACTTGACGCCCTCGCCCATGCGGGTGAGCACGGCCCGGACTTCGGTGCGCGACAGGTTCTGGGCCTCGTCGATGACCACGAAGGCGTTTTCGATGTTCATGCCGCGCACGAAGGCCAGGGGCAGGATCTCGAATTTCTTCGGGTTGATGCGCAGCATCTCGTCGTTGGGGTTGAGGAAGACCTTGTTGGCCGCCCGGCAGCGGTGGAGCTTGACCAGCAGGTCGAAGACGTATTTGACGTAGGGCTCCATCTTTTCGGACACATCCCCCGGCAGGTAGCCGAGCTTGGCCCCGATCTCGATGGTGGGCTTGAGCACGAAGATCTTGTCGTAGTGCTTTTTCTCCTGCACGGCGAAAAGCGCCGCGGCCAGGGCCAGGAAGGTCTTGCCGTAGCCGGCCTCGCTCTGGATGGACACCAGGTCGATGTGCGGGGACATGATGAGTTCCAGGGCCAGGTTCTGGTAGACGGTGCGCGGCCGCACGTTCCAGACGTCGCAGGTGTAGTTGATGACTTTTTCCCCGTCCGGGGCGTGGAGCACCGGCTTGCCGTCGCGCCAGGTGAAGCAGTTGGGCACGATCTCGCCGTTTTCCTCGGCGAAGCCGGTGTAGCGCTGGGATTCGGATTCGAAGGGCTTGGAGTCGCGCAGCTCCTCGCTTTTGATGCCGCGCAGCTCCGCCTGGAGCTTGAGGATGCGGTCGTTGGTCACGAGCACCGGGTCGTCGATGGTCGAGGCCTGGATCTCGTCGAGGATGTGGTTGTCGACGATGTCGGTGAAGGCCGAGTGGCTTTTGTCGTTTTGGATGAAGTGGATGTGCTCGCGGTTGTCGCCGAGGATCTGGATGACATTGGCCACGATGTGGCGCAGTTTCGGGGTTTTTTTGAGCGACTCCAGCTCCATGAGCACGTGGTAGGGAATGTGGATGGCGTTTTCCACGCCGTTTCGCAGCTTCAGCACGCTTTGGGGGTTTTCGATCAGGACGTTGGTGTCGAGCACGTAGTTCTTGCGTCCCGTGTCCTGCGCCTGGGTCATGAGGGCCTCCCTGCGATCCGTCGTCCGCGCCGGACGGCCCGGGGAACGCCCCCGCGCCGCCGGCGTCCGTTGGCCGCCCGGGCCAGGCCCGCCGCGTCCGCGCCCCGAAGCCAGCCTCCAGGCTTGGGGATCGGCCGGGCGGACCGCCCTGGCCGGGCGGCTTCCCAATGAAAAAGGCGGCGCGACGCCCCTTGCGCCACGCCGCCCCGTTCGGCTCATCTTGATCGCGGCGCAGCACCCCGGCCGCTGCCGCCGCCTGGACCGTGCGGTCCGGATTGCGCTCACGCCTGGCTCAACCCCGCTGTCGGAAGGTTGCATCGCATCGCCCGGGCCTTTCGCCTGGGGCCTAGCGCTTTTTTTGCAGCTTGGCCCGGTAGAGGATGGCCCCGAGGTTCATGCCCAGCACCAGGATGATCAGCACCAATGCCGTACCGTACTGCAGCGGCCGGGTCTTGTCGATATCGGTGCCGGCCGTGGCCAGGACGTAGATATGGTAGGGCAGGGCCATGACCGCGTCGGAAACGTTGGTGGGCAGGTAGGGGGTGAAAAAGACGGCGGCCGTGAACATGATGGCGGCCGTTTCGCCGGCCACCCGGGACAGGCCCAGGATGGCGCCGGTGAGCATGCCCGGCAGGGCCGCCGGCAACACCACCAGCCGGATGGTCTGCCACTTGGTGGCCCCAAGGCCCAGCGAGGCCTCGCGGTAGGTCTGGGGCACGGATTTGAGGGCCTCCTCGGCCGTGCCGATGATGACCGGCAGCACCAGGATGGACAGGGTCAGGATGCCCGACAAAAGGCTCACGCCGAAGCCGAAGAAGGTCACGAAAAAGGCCAGGCCGAAAAGGCCGAAGACCACCGAGGGCACGCCGGCCAGGTTGTTGATGCCCAGGCGTATCAGCCGCAGGGTGCGGCCCGGCCGGGCGTATTCGTTTAAGTACACGGCCGAGGCCACGCCCAGGGGAAAGGCCACGCACATGGTGCCCAGGCTCAAGTAGAGCGTGCCCAGGATGCAGGGCAGGATGCCGCCGGCGGTCATGGAGTCGCGGGGCATCTCGGTTAAAAAGCTCCAGGAGATGGCCGGCAGGCCCTTGATGAGCAAAAAGCCGCAGATGAGCACCAAGGCGGCCATGTTGATGAGCGAGGACAGGCCGAACACGCCCCACATGATCTTCTGGGTGCGGTGGCGGCGGGCCAGGCCGGCGTGGGTGATGGCGGAGGGGTTCATGGCGTGGCTCCTTGGCGGCTACAGGGTGGCCGCGCCGACCTGTTTGTGCTTTTCGGCCACGTGGCTGGCCACGAGGTTGAAGGCCAGGGTGAAAAGGAACAGCACGATGCCGATGGCGAAAAGCGCCCGGTAGTGGTTGCCCCGGAAGGCCGCTTCGGCCATCTCGGCGGCGATGCTCGACGGCATGGGCCGCACGGGCGAAAAGATGGAGGTGGGGATGATGGCCGCGCCGCCGGCGACCATCAAAACGACCATGGTCTCGCCGATGGCCCGGGACATGCCGAGCATGATGGCCGTGGAAATGCCGGACAGCGAGGCCGGCAGGACCACCTTGGCGATGGTCTCGAAATGGGTGGCCCCCAGCGCCAGGGAGGCTTCCTTGAGCTCGCGGGGCACGGCGTACAGGGCGTCCTCGGACACCGAGCAGATGGTCGGCACGGACATGAAGGCCAGCATGATGGCGGCGTTGAAGAGGTTGAGCCCCGTGGCCAGGTCGAAGGTTTCCTGGAGGTAGGGGGCGACCACGACCATGCCGAAAAAGCCGATGACCACCGAGGGCAGGGCGGCCAGGAGTTCGACGATGGGCTTGAAGATGTCGCGGGTCTTGCGGCTGGCGATCTCGGCCAAATAGATGGCGGTCATGACGCCCAGCGGTATGGCGATGGCCGAGGACAGGGCCGTGACGGCCAGGGAGGCGACGATGAGCGGAAAGATGCCGAAATCCGGCGGGTCGGACGTGGGGTACCACAGGTTGCCGAACAGGAAATCCGTCACCGAGACCACCTTGAAGATCGGCAGGCCCTCCACGAACAGGTAGACCATGATGAGCGCCAGGGCGACGATGGAGGACAGGGCGGTCAGGAAGAAGGCGTTGCGGATCAGGGTGTCCTTGGACTTGCGCGAAAGGGCCATGTGGTTCTCCCGAGGGCGCGCCCCGACGCCGCGTGGTGGCGGGCCGGGGCGCGTAGTGGACGTTTGCCGGAGCCGGCTAGTTCAGCGGCACGAAGCCGGCTTCCTTGACCAGCTTCTGGCCTTCGGCGCTCAGCACGAAGTCGACCAGGCCCTTGACCGCGCCGGCCGGGGCGCCGTTGGTGTAGAGGTAGAGGTCGCGGGAAACCGGGTACTTCTTGGACTTGGCATTCTCGGCCGTGGCTTCGATGCCGTCGACCTTAAGGCCCTTGGTGGAGGCGTCGAGGTAGCCGATGCCGATGTAGCCGATGGCGTTCTTGTTCTTGCTGACGGCCTGAACCACGGCGCCGTTGGAGGCCTGCATGAGCGCGCCGGGGAACACGCGTTCCTTCTTCATGACCAGGCCTTCCCAGGTCTCGTAGGTGCCCGAGGAGGTGTCGCGGGAAATGACAACCACCGGGCCTTCGCCGCCGAGGTCCTTCCAGCTGGTGACCTTGCCCATGTAGAGGTCCTTGAGCTGGGCCAGGGTGACTTCGGAAAGCTTGTTGGCCGGGTTGACCACGGGCACGATGGCGTCGATGGCGCACACGATCTGGTTGGGGGCGACGTTCTTGGTCTTGGCCAGGTCGATTTCCTTGGTTTCCATGGCCCGCGAGGCCATGGCCACGTCGGTGGCGCCGTCGATGAGCGCCTTGATGCCGTTGCCCGAGCCGCCGCCGGACACGGAGATCTTCACGTCCGGATGGGCCTTCATGTAGGCTTCGACGACTTTCTGCATGATGGGCAGCACGGTGGTGGAGCCGTCCACTTTGATGGTGGTGTCGGCAAAGGCGTTGGCGGCCAGCAACAGACACGCGGCCACGATACCGATCAGTTTTTTCATGGAACCCTCCTCAAAATTGGTTGTCGCGCCACGATTGGCGCGAAGCGCCCTTGTTCGCGTCGGAAAGCTAGGCATGCCATGTTACGGGTTGGTGACAGGGGGGCGGAAAACGCGTGACGCTTGGGCCTGTCGAAATTCCTATTTTATTGCGGCATGTTGCCTTATGTGTCTGTTACAACGGACCCAAGGCGCCGACAACCGGCGGCAGTGCCTTGACCCGGCCGGCAGGGGCGTCTATGTTGGGGCACGGCGTTTGAAGGGCCTGGATCCCCGCGCGCCGCCGGAGCCGCCATGACCGCGCCCTTTGTCCTTTCGCCGTCCTTGTTGTCCGCGGATTTCAGCCGGCTGGCCGACGAGCTGGCCGCCCTGGAGGAGGCCGGGCTCACCTGGGCGCACCTCGACGTCATGGACGGCCTGTTCGTGCCCAACATCACCTTCGGCCCGCCGGTCATCGCCGCCCTGCGCCGCCGCAGCCGCCTCTATTTCGACACCCATTTGATGATCGAGCGCCCCGAGCGCTACCTTTCGGCTTTCCGCGACGCCGGCGCCGACCTCATCTGCGTCCATGCCGAGGCCACGGCCCACCTGGAGCGGGCGGTTTCGGAGATCCGCCGCCTGGGCGCCGACGCCGCCGTGGCCCTCAATCCGGCCACCCCCCTGGCCATGGTCGAATACCTGCTGCCCCAGCTCGACATGGTCCTGATCATGACCGTCAACCCGGGATTCGGGGGACAGACGTTTATTCCGTTTTGCCTGGACAAGGTCAAGGACCTGGCCGCCCTGCGCCGGGAACGCGACCTGGCCTTCCGCATCCAGGTGGACGGCGGCGTCACCCCGGACAACACCGCCGCCCTGGTCGCCGCCGGGGCCGACGTGCTGGTTTCGGGATCGGCCTTTTTCGGGTACCCTCCCTACAAGGAGCGCCTGGATGTCTTTCACGCGGCGGCCGCGACGCGCACGACCTAAGGCCGCGGCCAGGCCGTGGCCGCCGGGGCGGACCTGGCGTCCGAGCCCGGCCCCCTCGCCGGCGCTGGACGACACGGGCCGCCTCTCCCGCCTTTCCTCCATTCTGGCCGCCCTGGATCAGGGCATCGCCTTCGTCACCGCCGGCGACAGGGTGGTCGAGGTCAACGACCGCTGCCTGGCCCTGCTCGGCAGCGCCCGGGAGGAGGTCCTCGGCCGGGGCATCGAGGCCCTGCGCCTGGAGACCGAAGACTACCAGGCCAGCGTGTTCCTGGGCCTGTTTCGCCGGGGGGCGGCCCACGCGCCCGTGTCCTTCGACAGCCGGCTGGCCGACCGGGACATCACGGTCAAGCTCCAGCCCGTTTTCGAGGACGGTGCCTTCCGGGGGCTGATCGTGTCGCTCATCGACGTCACCCCCCTGGTCGAGGCCCGGCTGTCGGTGGAGCGCGAGAAGAGCTTTCTCGAGCAGGTCATCACCATCGCCGGCGCGGCCATCTGCATCGTCAACCGTGACGACGTGGTCCTGACCATAAACGACGAATTCACGGCGATTACCGGCTACGCCCGGGACCAGGCCCTGGGCCGGCGGCGGGGGGCGCTGCTGCGCGAGTCGCCGCCGTCGGCCGGACCGGCCGAGGCCGGCCAGGCCCCCCTGCGCCAGGCCCAGGCCCGCATCGTCACCCGCGACGGCCGCCGCCTGACCATCCGCAAGAACGCCGCCCCCATCCACGACGACGCGGGCAACGTCACCGGCGGCATCGAATCCTTCGCCGACATCACGGACCTCATCCGGGCCCGGGTCGAGGCCGAGGAAGCCAGCCGGATGAAATCGGCCTTCCTGGCCAACATGAGCCACGAGATCCGCACCCCCTTAAACGCCATCATGGGCCTGGCCCAGGTGTTGCTGCGCACGCCCCTGACCGACGAGCAGCGCGAAAGCCTGGAAACCATGCGGGCCGCCGGCGGGGAACTCCTCGTCATCCTCAACGACATCCTGGATTTTTCCCGCATCGAGGTCGGCCGCCTGGAAATCCGGCCCGAAGCCGTGGATATCGACCGGCTGCTCGAGGAAGCCCGGCGGGTCATGGCCCCCCTGGCCGAGGAACGCGGCTTGCTGCTCGGGCTTTCCCGCGACCCGAGCCTGCCCCGGGTGCTGGTGTGCGATCCGGTGCGCCTCAAGCAGATCCTGCTCAACCTGCTGTCCAACGCCCTGAAGTTCACCGAGCGCGGCCGGGTGACGCTCAGCGCCTCGCTGATACAGGGTGGCAGCGGCGAAGCCGCCGCCACCACCATCCGTTTCGCCGTGGCCGACACCGGCCCGGGCATCCCCGAGGACATGCGCCAGCGCATCTTCGAGCCCTTTGTCCAGGCCGGCGAGGACGTGGCCCGCGAACACGGCGGCACCGGGCTTGGCCTGTCCATCTGCGACCGGCTGGTGCGCCTGCTTGGCGGCGTCGGGCTGGAACTGGAAAGCCGCCCGGGCCAGGGCAGCACCTTTTCCTTCACCCTGCGCCTGCGCGAGCCCGATACGGCCGCCACCGCCGTGCGGCCGCGACAGCCCCTGTCGCCGCTGTCCGACCTCGGCGGCATCCGGGTGCTGGTGGCCGAGGACAACCCGTTCAATCGCTTCCTGCTCCAGAAGATACTGGAAAAATTGGGCGTCGCCCGACAGGCTTTCGCCGCCGACGGTCGCCAGGCCCTGGACATGCTCCTGAGCGCCCACAAGGCCGAAACCCCCTACGACGTGATCTTCATGGACCTGCGCATGCCCGGCCTGGACGGGCTGGAAGTGGCCAGGCGGGCGCGCGAGGCCGGCATCGACACGCCCATCGTCGCCCTGACCGCCCAGGCCTCGGCCGACGACGCCGCCCGCTGCCGCCAGGCCGGCATGACCGCCTTTTTCGCCAAGCCCTACCGCATCAACGACCTGGAAAAAGTGCTGGTCGGCCTGGTGGGTGCGACCGGTCCGGACGGCCATGAACCCGGCTGAGGCCAGGCGCCGAGCCCACGCCTTCCTGCGCCGCAAGCAGCTGCTTTCCACCGCCGAAACCGAGCAGGCCCTGGACGTGGCCGCCGTCGTGCTCGGCGAGTCCCTGGCGCGGCTTGCCCAGGCCGCCGAAAGCCGGGACGGCATCGCCTGCGTCGAAGCGGCCCATGGCCTCAAAGGCAACCTCCTCAACCTCGGCCTGCCCGAATTGGCCGCGGCCGCCCAGGCCATCCAGGAACAGGCCCAAACCGGCGATTTCCCGGCGGTGACGACCGCCATCCCGGCCCTTTGCGCCTCGCTTGCGGCCCTGACCGGACCCCTCCGGGACTAGGCAGCCGGGCCACGGACTGCTACACATCCCGGCCATGAACATCGCCGAAGCCGTCAGCGCCCGAAAACCCATCTATGTCGCCGGCCATCGGGGCCTCGTCGGCGCGGCCATCGCCCGGGCCCTCCTCCGCCTCGGGGCCAACCTCGTCACCCGGACCCATCGCGAGCTCGACCTGACCGACCAGGCCGCCGTGCGGGCCTTTTTCGAAACCGAGCGCCCCGCCTGCGTCTTCCTGGCCGCGGCCAAGGTCGGCGGCATCCACGCCAACGATACCTATCCGGCCGATTTCATCCGCGACAACCTGCTCATCCAGACCAACGTCATCGACGCTGCCTATAAAAACGGCGTGGAAAAGCTTGTTTTCCTCGGCTCCTCCTGCATCTATCCCAGGCTGGCCACCCAGCCCATGCGCGAGGACCAGCTCCTGGCCGGCCCCCTGGAACCCACCAACCAGTGGTACGCCATCGCCAAGATCGCCGGCATCAAGATGTGCCAGGCCTATCGCCGCCAGTACGGGTTTTCGGCCATAAGCCTCATGCCGACCAACCTCTACGGCCCGGGCGACAACTTCACCCCCGTCAACTCCCACGTCATCCCCGGGCTCATGCGCCGCTTCCACGAGGCGCGCCGCGATGGCCTGGACAGCGTCGTGGTCTGGGGCACGGGCAACGCCCTGCGCGAGTTCCTCCACGTCGACGACATGGCCGCCGCCGCCCTGGCCTGCTTCGAGCGCTACGACGACGAGGAAATCATCAACATCGGCACCGGCCAGGAAGTCTCCATCCGCGAACTGGCCGAACGGATGGCCGCAGTGACCGGCTTTACCGGCACCATCACCTTCGATATCTCCAAACCCGACGGCACGCCTCGCAAAGTCCTCGACATCAGCCGCCTTGCCGCCCTCGGCTGGCAGCCGCGCCATAGCCTGGCCGAAGGCCTCGCCCAGACCTATCACTGGTTTTGCGACAACATCGCTTCCGCCCGCCTGGAATAGCCCGCAAGCCCCGCGGGCGTGCTCGCCTGCGCCTGCGCCTGCGCTCGTGCGCCTGCCTGACCTCGGTCTTGCCTGATCTTGGGAGATGCCTCCGGCGGGCAGGGCAGCGCCCTGCCCGCCGGAGGGCGTGACGCCCCCCGGTCCCCCCCATCGGCGTCGTTGGGCGGTGGTGGCTGCGGTCACCGGGAGGGTGGACGTGCGCAGCGCGAAGATGCGAGGCCGCAATGGCCCCTTTCGATGCCGTCGCTGCGCTCCCGGCTCGAAAGGGGCCATTGCGGCCTCGCCCAGCCGTCGGCCCTTCGGGCCGAGGTCTTGGATTTTTTGCTTTGAAAGCCTCTGGAAGGGCTTTTTCTTCAAATATGGCACTTCGCCGTTGGCGCTACGACGGGCGGTTGCCGGCCGGCTCCTTTTCTTCACCTGCGGCGCTTCGCCGCTGGCGCCCGTGGTCGCGCAATGGGGGCTGCCGTGCTGGCCGGCTTTGCGGCCAGTGTCGGCAGCCCCCATTGCGCGACCACAACGACCGACGCCCCGCCGCCCACCGTTCCCGACCGCATTGCCACCCGCCCCGTCGAGGGGGTCCGGGGGGCATCATGCCCCCCGGCGGGGCCTGGGGCAGCGCCCCAGTCTTCGCCTTCCGCTTTCCGCTTTCCGCTTGCTTCTATCTCCTTCCACCCTTTGCCGTTCCCTGGCTAATCTCCCGGTCCCAGTTCCACGATCCGGCGCAGCGTATCCTTGGTGACGCCCAGTTCGCGGCAGGCGGCCATGACCTTTCCGTCGTGCCGGGCCAGGGCTGCCTTGGCCGCGGCGTATTTGGCGGCGCGCATGGTCCGGGGGGGCTCGGTGTCGGCGGCGGCGGGCGAGGGGGCCGGGTGCAGGTAGTCGGGCAGGTGTTCGGGGCCGATGCGGCCGGCGGGGCAAAGGATGGTGGCGTATTCCAGGATGTTTTGCAGTTCGCGCACGTTGCCGGGGTAGTCGTGGCGCAGCAGCCGGCGCATGGCGGCGTCGGCGAGGCCCGTGACGGCGGTGCCGCGCAGGAGGTTTATGCGTTCGATGAAGGTGGTCACGAGCAGGGGGATGTCTTCCGGGCGTTGGCGCAAAGGCGGCAGGGCCAGCCGGGCGACGCTTAAGCGGTAGAAGAGGTCGCGGCGGAATTCCCCGGTCTGGGCCATGGCTTCCAGGTCGCGGTTGGTGGCGGCCAGCACGCGCGCGTCGGCGGGGACCGAGGTGTCGGCGCCCAGCGGCTCGTAGACGCGTTCCTGGAGCACGCGCAGCAGCTTGACCTGGAGCGCCAGGGGCAGTTCGCCGATCTCGTCGAGGAAGAGCGTGCCGCCGCTGGCCAGGGCGAAGCGGCCCTTGCGGTCGGCCTTGGCGTCGGTGAAGGCGCCGCGCACGTGGCCGAACAGTTCCGATTCGAGCAGTTCGGCCGGGATGGCGCCGCAGTTGACGGCGACGAAGGGGCCGGCCGCGCGGGGGCTCAGGTTGTGCAGGGCCCGGGCGAAGAGTTCCTTGCCGGTGCCGGATTCGCCTAAAAGCAGCACCGTGGCCCCGCTTTGGGCGATGGGCGGCAGCAGGTCCAGGTGGCGGGCCATTTCCCGGTTGCGGGTGACGATGTCCTCCAGGGTGCGCACGCCTTGGAGTTCCTTGCGCAGCCTGTCGAGGTCGGAGATGTCGCGGAAGGTTTCCACGCCGCCGACGATGCGGCCGGTGGCGTCGCGAAGGGGCGCGGCGCTGATGCTGACCGTGACCTTGCGGCCGTCGGGGCGCACGATGAAGATGGTTTGTTCCGAGAGCGTCGTGTCGTCGCGGATGCAGGCGCCCAGGGCGCAGGCGCCGTCGCACAGGCTGGAATGGAAGACCTCCCAGCATTTGCGCCCGAGCGCCTCGGCCGGGGCCAGGCCGGCGATGGCGCCGGCGGCGCGATTGAAAAAGGTGATGGTGAAATCCGTGTCCACGGTGAACACACCGTCGGCCAGGGATTCCATGATCGCTTCGCAGGGGATGTCGCGGGGCAGGGCCATGCTGGGGATGGTGATAGCCCAAGGGGGGGCGGCTGTCCAAGGCCGGCCCGGCTTGACTTCCCCCTGGCCTGACCGGATAACCGCCCCACGCATGGGGCCGGGTCTGCCGGCCGCCCCGTGCCCAGGGAGGTGCGCATGACCGAGGCCGTCGACCCCAAGGGGCGGATGCTCATGATCGGCACGCCGTGCTACAACGGCAACGTGACGGTCAACTACCTGCGTTCCGTCATCCCCATGGTGGGCTTCATGGAGCGCCAGGGCATCCGCACGGGCATGCTCACCCCGTCCCACGAGAGCCTGATCACGCGCGGGCGCAACCTCATCGCCAACGAGTTCCTGCGCCAGGCCGAATACACGCACCTGCTGTTCATCGACGCGGACATCGGCTTTCCGCCCGAGCTGCCCTGGAAGTTTTTGGAGGCGGACAAGGACGTGGTCTGCGGCATCTACCCGGTCAAACACCTGGACGTGCACAAGCTGCGCACCATCCGGGGCGACGTGCTGGAGCGGGTGGCCCAGGCGGCCTCGCTGCATTACGCCGTCAAGCTCAAGCCGGGCGGCCGGCCCGAGCCGGTCACCGGGCTTTTGCCGGTGGTCTACGGGGCCACGGGCTTCATGATGATCAAGCGCGAGGTGTTTACGCGCCTTGCCGAGGCCTATCCCGAGCTGGCCTACGACTACGCCTACACCAACGACGACCAGACGGGGAATTTCGCCTTTTTCGAGACGGCCATCGATCCGGCCAATAGGGACTACCTGCCCGAGGACTATGCCTTCTGCAAACGCTGGACGGACATCGGCGGCGAGATCTACGCCGACGTGCACAGCGTGTTCACCCACGTGGGCAACTACGAATACACCGGCAATTTCACGGCCTTTCTGACGCACCTCGGCGGCGGCCCCAAGGCGGGCTGAACCCGGGCCGGCCTTTTCCCGGGCCCGGAAAGAGGCTAGGCTCGACGGCGCGGCGGCCGCGGCCGCCAGCATACCCGGGGAAACGCCCATGCGGTTGACCGACGCCGATCTGCTCACGGAACTGGAACAGCCCGCTTTCGCCGCGCTGCGCCAGGCCTTCGTCACCAAGCGCTATCCCAAGGGGTGCCATGTCTTTTCGCCGCGCGAGGCCCGCAACCGGCTCTTCATCGTCGTGCGCGGCCGGGCCAGGGTGTACCTGGCCTCGCGGGACAAGGAATTCACCATGGCCATCCTGGACGCGGGCGACGTCTACACCACCCACACCCGGGCCCATGTGGCCGCCCTGGACGATCTGGAATTGCTCGTGGCCGACCTGGCCGAGGTGGGGCGGCTGCTTTTTTCCATGCCGGCCCTGTCCGCGGCCATGGTCAAGGTCCTGGGCGACCTGCTGGCCCACGCCTTCACGGTCATCGACGGCCTGGCCTTTTACGACGTGCGCCGCCGGCTGCTCCATCTGCTCGCCCTGGAAGCCGGGCGGGCGGGAACCGCGGCCGATGGTGCCGCCTGCTGCGACCTGGGGCTCAGTGTCGAACAGTTGGCCACCATCGTCGGCTCCTCGCGCCAGACCGTGTCCTCGCTGCTCAACAGCCTGGAGCGCGAAGGGGTCATCGCCCTGGAGGGCCGGGGCGTGATCCGCGTGCCCGATCTGGCCGCGCTCCGGGTCCTGGCCGACGCCTAGCTTTTCTTAGAGCCCGCGCCCCCGGCCGCATTGCCGACGCTGCCCGAAGCGGTGCCCCGCGACTTCGGACACGGGCTTGTAGAACTCCTCCGACGCCGCATTGCCGACGCTGTCCGAAGCCGCCCCGGTGCCGCTTTCCGCCCATCTCCCGTGACGGCGCCGTGGGGACGGCTGGGCCGCTGTCGGCTGGCTGACAGACACGCTTTTGACAAAAAAGTACGTTCCGGCCCGTGCAGGCCGCCGGTGGACCCCATGCGGCCGGCCTGCGCGGGAGGATCGCATGGGCAACGAGTTGAAAACCATCGAAGCATCCGTCCCGGGCGGCGCGGCCGGGCAGGCCGCCGACGCGTCGGGCCTGCTGGTCGCCTGCGGCGGGACGTTCGACCCCCTGGTCAAGGCGCTACGCATCGGCCTGGTGCGCGGCCTGGCCGGCATCATCGGCCAGGGCTGGGACCATGACCACGTGGTGGCGCTGGCCCGGGAGCTGGTCCGCCAGGACGTGCTGGTCCTGGTGGCGGCGAACGCGGCACCGGGCCTGGAAACGGCCGGCGGGCTCGAGGACTCGGTCGCGGAAGCGGTCGGGGCCGGGCTGGGGGATTTTTGCGATCACCTGGGCCTGGCGCCCGTGGTGCGCCTGGACGGTGACGGGGAAGCGGCGCCGATCCTGTGGTCGTGCGCCTGGCTGGCCGAGGCCCTGGGCGTGGCCGGCGAGGCCCTGCCCGTGGTCGTGTGCGCCCCCCAGGGGCCTTCGGGGCAGGCCGCCGGCATCGGGCTGCACGAAGCGGCCGCGGCGGCCGGCTGCGAACCGCGCTGTCGCCTGGGCGAGGCCTATGGCGTCGAAGCCGACCCGGCCGGGGCGGCGGCGGCCATCGGCCGGCGCATCACGGCCAGGCGGCTGGCCCTGGGGCTCAACGACCGCTACGACGGCACGGTCTATTCGTGAGGCGCGCGCCAGCGCCGACGCCGGCGCCGGCGCCGGCAACGGCGGACGGGGCGCGGCCTTTCGGCCGGTTGGCGGTTAGCCGGCGCAGACGCGGTTGCGGCCCGTTTCCTTGGCCCGGTAGAGAGCCTCGTCGGCCCGGGCGACCAGGGCGGCGGCGGATTCGCCGGGGCGGGCCTCGGCCAGGCCGAGGCTAATGGTCACCCGGCCGGCCGCCGGGAACAGGTGGTTTTCCACGGCCAGCCGCAGCCGTTCGGCCAGTCGCCGGGCTTCCTGCAGATGCGTCCCCGGGGCCACGATCAGGAATTCCTCGCCGCCGTAGCGGCCCAGGCTGTCGCCGGCCCGCACGTGGTCGGCGACCAGGCCCGTCAGCTCCACCAGCACCGCGTCCCCGGCCGGATGGCCGTAGGTGTCGTTGATGACCTTGAAGTGGTCGATGTCGAACATGGCCACGGCCAGGGCGGACTGTTCGCCGGCCGTGCGGCGCAGGGCGCCATCGAGGATCTCGTCGATGCCGGCCCGGTTGGCGATGCCGGTTAAGGCATCGGTTGCGGCCCGGATGAGCAGCAGTCGGCGTTCCTCGGCCAGGGGCGTGATGTCGGCGAAGGTCAGGATGCGCCGGTCGAGTTCCGGGAAGGCGGCCACGGACACGAGGAAGGTGCGCTGGCGGACGTCCTCGCCGTCCAGGCGGGAGAAAACAGCCTGGTGGGTGGCGTCGGACCGGGCGCCGATGTTGGCGATCCAGGAGAAATCGGCCACGGCGTGGCGGCGGCCGTCGATTTCCAGGCTGCGGCCGGTGTGGCGGCCTTCCTTGAGGGCGGCCAGGCTCGGGGCACCCAGGAAATCCAGGAAGGTCCGGTTGACGTAGTCCACCTCGGCGCCGTCGCAGGTCAGGATGAAATTGGGGTTGATGTCCAGGGTGAACCGGAACAACTGGGCGCGGCTGGCTTCGGCCCTGGCCGCCAGCAACCCGGCGCCCAGGCGGGAGAGCAGGGTCAGCAGGGCCTCGGCCTCCACGGGCTTGACCACGTAGCCGTCGATGCCCATGGCGATGGAGCGCAGGAAGTATTGGGCGTCGCTGTGGGCCGTGACCAGCACCACGGGCGTGCCCTTGTCCATGGCCTTGATGGCCTCGGCCATGTCCAGGCCGTCCATATGGGGCATGTTGATGTCCGTGATCACGATATCCGGGCGTTCGTGCTTGTAAAAATCCAGCCCCGCGATGCCGTCCGCGGCCGTGGACAGCCGGCCGGCGAAACGCGACAGCATGAGCCCCATCTGTTCCCGGGCCAGCCGGTCGTCCTCGACGACCAGGATGTGGAGGCGGGAAAGGGACCGGTACTTCTGGCGGGCGGACGGGGTCTTGGCCATGGTCAACTCCCGGTGGGCTGGTTGGGGGCGGTGGCGGCCACGGCAGGGGGGGCTGGGGGCACCAGGGGCACACGCACGCAAAAGCGCGCCCCGGCCGCGGTGTTGGTGGCGGTCAGGCTGCCGTGCATGTGTTCTTCTATGATGGTCTTGGACATGTACAGCCCAAGCCCCGTGCCGCCGGTTTCGGTCTTGGTGGTGAAGTAGGGGTCGAAGATGCGGGGCAGGGCCGCCGGGGGGATACCGCCACCGTTGTCGGTCACGGTGACCACGGCCCGGCCGTGGCGCTCCATGACCCGGATGGCGAGCACCCCGCCGGTTTTGCGGCCGGCCAGGATGGCATCCTTGGCGTTGCCGAGCAGGTTGAGCATGACCTGGGAGAATTCGCCGCGAAAACCGAAGACGCTGGGGTTTTTGCGGGCCGTGAAACGGACCGTGACGCCGTGCTGGGTGAGGCTCGCCTCGATGAGCAGCAAGGCGTCGCCGATGGCCTCGACCACGGCGAAGGCTTCCCGCTGCTTGTCGGGTTTGAAGAAATTGCGGAAGTCGTCGATGGTGGCCGACATCTTGCGCAGGATCTCGCCGGCCGTGGCGTGGGCGGCCAGCAGTTCCGGGGATTCGTTGTCGCAGGTGGCCTCGTATTCGAAGCGCATGTTGGCCAGGATGATGGACAGGGCGTTTAAGGGCTGGCGCCACTGGTGGGCGATGTTGCCGATCATTTCGCCCATGGCGGCAAGCCTGGTCCGGTTGAGCAGCAACATGTCCTTCTGGCGGTTTTGTTCGGTTTCCTCGCGCACCCGGTCGGCCAGGTCGTGGTTGAGGGCCGAGACTTCCTCCTGACGGGCGGCCAGGGCGGCCAGGATGCGCTTGCGTTCCGTGACGTCGCGCACGTTGGCCAGGATGACCGGCCGTCCGGCCAGATCCAGGCGGCGCAGGTAGACTTCCACGTAAAAGACGCTGCCGTCGTGGGGCCGCCTGGCCTTCCATTCGAAGAACCGGTCCTGGCCGGCCATGGCCTCGCGCCAAAAGGCCCGGAGCTTGCCCAGGGGGTTGTCCTCGGCGGAGTAGTCGCGTTCGATGGAAAAGGCGGCGGCCTCGTCGCGGCGCACGCCGTACAGTTCCAGGGCCTTGTCGTTGAGGTCGATGATGCCGCCGTCCTCGCCGTGGAGGAAAATGGCGTCGTAGGTGCCGTTGAACACCCGTCGGAAACGGGCTTCCGAGGCCTTGAGCGCCTCCTCGGCCTGGCGGCGCTCGGAGATGTCCCGGTAAAAGCCCAGGATGGCCGCCCGGCCGCCGTAGGTGATGGATTGGGCCGAGATGTCGGCGAAAAAGACCGAGCCGTCGGCCCGGCGGCAGGGGATGCCCTCCAGCAGGCGCAGCCGGCCGGCCACGATGGCGCCGAACTGCTCCAGGGACCGTTCCCGTTCCTCCAGGGGATGCAGGTCCCAGGGGGACAGGGCGGTCAGGGCCTTTGGCGCGTAGCCGAACATGCGGCAGGCGGCGGCGTTGACCCGCACGATGGCCCGGCTGGCCACGTCGGCGATGACCAGGCCGTCGGAGGTCTCGTTGTAGATGGCCTCCAGTTCCTGATTGCTTTCGCGCAGCCGCAGCAGGGCGTCGCGGTAGGCCGTGACGTCGCGCCAGACGCTGACCAGGCCCTTGGGTTTTCCGTCCTCGTGAAAAAGCGGCGCCTTGATGACGTCGAAGTGGCGCTCCCGGCCGTCGGGCAAGGGCAGGGAAAGGCCGAAGACGTTCGTTTCGCGGCTGGCCCAGACACGGCGGTCCGAGGCCGAGGCGATTTCGAGAATGTCCTTGTCCAGGCCGAAACGGGCGGCCAGTTCGGTGTTGGTCAGTCCCTGCCAGGCGCCCGGGGACAGGCCGAAGGTGTCGAGCATGGCCTGGTTGGCCACGATCCAGTGGCCGTCGGCGTTCTTGAAGCAGATCGGGTCGGGCATGGCCTCCACCAGGGAGCGCAGGCGCAGTTCGCTCTCGGCCAATTCCCGGGCGGCCTGGCGGCGTTCGGCCGCCTCCATGGCCAGGGCCAGCAGGTCGGCGGCCGAGCCGGCAAAGGCCTGCTCGTCGTCGGCGAAGCGGCGCGCCGCCCCGGTGTGTTCGAGCTTGAGCACGCCGGCCGGCCGGCCGGAAAACCGCAGGGGCGCGTCCAGCAGGGAGACGATGCCGCGCGGGGTGAGGTAGGGTTCGACCAGGGGCTTGGTCAAGGGCGAGGCGGCGATGTCGTTGACGACCAGCACCCGTTCGTGGGCCAGGGCCTCGAAATAGCCGGGGGCATCGGCCCGGCGCAGGGACGAGCCCTCGTCGGAGCGGGCCACGCCGTTGGCGAAACGGCAGATCAGGCGGCCGTCGTCCGGGGAAAGGAGCCAGACGCCGGAGCGGCCGACACCCAGCACGGCCATGGATTTTTCCGTCAGCGCGGTGGCGAAGGCGGGAAAATCGCCATTTTCCAGGGACGGCAATCCGGCCAGGTCGTAGATGGCCCGGGCCTGGGCGCCCAGGCGCACCATGCGCGCCGCCAGTTCCCGTTCCCGTCGCTGGATTTCGTCCAGGAGCATCTCGTGGGGCCGGTCCACGCCCGTGACCACGGCCACCCGGCAGCCGAGCCAGAACCCGACGAGCTTGGCCGCGTGGGCCACCAGGTTCGGCCACAGCCCGTACCCGCTCAGGGAAAAGGCCACCTCGGCCAGGGCCAGAAAAGCCAGCATCACCAGCAACAGCGCCGTCAGGCGCTGTCCCAGGCCCAGGCGGGCACGGGCCAAAGCCGTTGCGGCCAGGCAGGCCAGGGTCAGGGCATGGGCCGCCAGGGCGAGGTGTCCCTCGGCGTCCGGCAAGGCCTTCCTGGACACGACCAGCAGCGCACCCAGGACGAGATTGACCCCGGCCACGGCGGCAAGCGTCGGGACGGCGGAAAGTGTTCTGCCCGATGCCAACCAGGCCCCCAGGCTAAGCGAGACCGCCAGGCCAAGGGGGCCGGCGTAGGCCAGCGCCTCGAGGTCGGCTGCGGGCAAGGGGAAATGCATCAGCCCCAGCAGGCCCAGGATATGGAGGGACCCATAGCCGGCCGCCATCAGGAAGGCCGCGCCGAAAACCAGGAAAAAGCCCTGCTCCACAAAGGCCCGGGCATTCCAGACGACCAGGAAGGCGGCCGCCCCGGCCACCAGGCAGCCCAGTTCGGACAGGATGTGGAACGGCAGGTAGTCGAGCAGCCCCAGCCCGCACAGGACCAGCAGGGCCAGGGCCATGGACCGGCAGCCGCCGCAAACGGACGCCGGCCGATGGCGCTCGTGCAGGGCAAGTTCCTGGTGGGCGGGGCCTGTCATGGTGGCGGCATGGTCATGGCGGTCGGCCGGCAACGGATTCGGGCATGAAACTGGGACTTGGGACGGTACACGGCGACTCCGGGGACGCTCCGAACCGGGCACGGGACGGATGAATACGATTGCCTACGAAAAGAGTCGGTTGGCGTCAAGGACTGCGGCCGCGATCCATTGACACGACCCCTGGCCGGGGCTACAGGCCAGGCGCCGGGAGGTGCCGCCAACGCGCGGCGGTTCCCGGTGTTTGCTGCGCCGCAAGGAGTCACGCGCCATGTTTCGAAATTCCCCAGCCAGGGCGGCTTTCGGCGTCGCGGTCCTGGCCCTGGCCTTGTTCGGCTGCCAGAAGCAGCCGCCGGCGCCGGTGGTCGCCTCGCCGGCCCCGGCCAAGCCCGCGGCCGCCGCCCGCCTGGAGGCGGGCAAGCGGGCCGCCGCCGCCGGCCAGTGCGCCAAGGCCGTGGCCGATCTGGAAGAGGCCGCCCGCCTGGAGCCGCGCGGCACGGAGGCGTTACTCTACCTCGGCCTGTGCGCCGCCCGGTCCGGCGACCTGGCCAAGGGCCGGGAGTATCTCGGCCAGGCCGCCGCCCTGGACCCGGCCGACCCGCGTCCCCTGGAGGCCCTGGGCATCGCCCTGTACGAGGCCGGGCAGCGGGAGGACGCGGCCAGGCAATTGGCCGAGGCTTCCAGGCGCGGCTCGAAAAGCGCCCAGGTCCAGTACTATCTGGGCAACCTGGCCATGATGGCCGGGGATTGCCGCGAGGGGCTGTCAGCCTATCGCCGGGCCATGATCCTCGACCCGGCCTTCGCCCCGGCCGTGGCGGAATACAAAAACGCCCGGGTGGCCTGCGCCCAGGCCGAAACACCGCCGCCGCCCCCGCCGCCGCCCCCGCCGCCGCCTCCGGCGCCCAAACCCAAACCCGCGCCCCACACGCCGGCCGTGCCAGCCGTCCAACCAGCCGCCCAACCCGCCGCGCCACCAGCCGCCACACCCGGCGCATCGCCACCGGTCGCCAGCCCGGCCGCGGCCGCGTCGCCCGGGGCGCCCTAAGCCGCTTGCGCCGTTCGCACCGCCGGGCCGCCCCGGGCGCGGCCGTGGCGGCTACATCTTTTCCAGGCGCACGTCCTCCATGGGCCGGCCCAGGAAGCGTTCGCCGATCTCCCGGAAGCGCAGGGGCAGGTCCGTGACGTGAAAGACGTGGCGCGGCGCGCCGTCCCCCTGGGCCAGGCCCAGTTCGGCCAGGACGGCGGCGGCCCGCTCGGCCATGGCCGTGGCCGAATCCTGCAGGCGCACCCCCGGCCCGGCCACGGACTGGAGCAGCGGCGCCAAAAGCGGGTAATGGGTGCAGCCCAGGATCAGCGTGTCCAGGTCCTCGGCCAGAAGGGGCCGCAGGTATTCCTCGGCCACGAGCCGGGTGGCCGGATGGTCCAGCCAGCCCTCCTCGACCAGGGGCACGAACAGCGGGCAGGCCTTGGCCACCACGCGCACGTCCGGCCCGCCAAAAAGGGCCAGGGCCTTTTCGTAGGCGCGGCTGGCGATGGTCGAGGGCGTGGCGATGATGCCGATGCGCCGGGTCTTCGAGACGGCCAGGGCGCTTTTGGCCCCGGCCGTGACCACCTCGATGACGGGCACGGGCGAGAGGGCGGTGATGGCCGGCAGGGCCACGGCGGCCATGGTGTTGCAGGCCACCACGAGCAGCTTGACGTTTTTATCCAGCAGGAATTTCGTGATTTCGCCGGCGTAGCGGGCCACGGTGTCCGGGGACTTGACGCCGTAGGGCACGCGGGCGGTGTCGCCGAAATAGACGATGCGCTCGTGTGGCAGGCGGTCCATGACGGCGCGGGCGACGGTGAGGCCGCCGACGCCGGAGTCGAAGATGCCGATGGGGCAGGATGCGTCGCAGTGCACGGGGCAAGCCTTTGGGCGCGGATTGGGCGCCCTGGGGCGCCCGGCGCACGACCGGCTACACCCCGGCCGGGGGGCGGCGTCAAGCCTTTTGTGCGGCTTGCCGGCCCAGGCGGCAGACCAGGGCGAATTCCTCGGGCCCGACCGGCATGACCGACAGGCGCGAACCCTTGCGCAAAAGCTCCATCCCGGCCAGCCCCGGCTCCCGGCGCATGGCGGCCAGGGGCACCGGGGCGGCGAAGCGCTCGTCCAGGCGCACGTCGACCATGAACCACAAGGGTTTTTCGGCCGTGGCCCGGGGATCGTAGTGGCCGCTTTGCGGGTCCTGGGCCGTGGCGTCGGGGTAGGCCTCGCGCACCACGGAAACGATGCCGACCGCGCCCGGGTTGGTGACGCTGTGGTAGAAAAGGGCCAGGTCGCCCAGGGCCATTTCGCGCAGGAAATTGCGGGCCTGGAAGTTGCGTACCCCGTCCCAGCCGGTGGTCCGTCCCGGGGCGGCGGCCAGGTCGTCGAGGGAAAAGCAGCCCGGTTCGGTTTTCAGCAGCCAGTGTCGGGGCATGGGGCGGGCGCCTCTAGGCCAGGCGGCCGATTTCGCTGGTGCAGGCCTCGTCCCATTCCAGGCAGTCGAGGTCGGTGGTGGCCTCGAAGCGGCTCAGGCAGCGCTCGCAGGCGGCGGGAACGCGGGCCTTGCCGTCGGCGACCTGGTCGCGTTCGGCCACCAGGCGCAGTTTTTCCCCGCAGTTGGGGCAGGTCGTTTCGAAGGTAGCGGTCTGTTTGGCCATGGCGGTCTCCTCCCGAGGGGCTCTCGGGCCAGCTTACGCGTCGCGGCCGTGCGGGGCAAGCCGGCCGTCTTCCGGGGCGGCCTGCCGCCGCTTCGGCGCGGCCGCGCGCCGGGCCAGGACGCGTTCGATGGCCGCGGCCAGATGCTGGCCCTCCACGGGCTTGGACAGGTAGTCGTCGATGCCGGCGGCCAGGAAGCGGTCCCGGTCGGCGGCCATGGCGTGGGCCGTGAGCGCGATGACCGGGATGTCGGGCCGTGGGGCCTGGCCTTGGCGGATGCACCGCACGGCCTCCAGCCCGTCCATGACCGGCATCTGGATGTCCATGAACACCAGGTCGATGCCGCCCCGGGCCAGGCGGGCCAGGGCTTGCCGGCCGTTTTCGGCCGTGGCCACGGTATGGCCCAGGTTTTCGAGCAGGCGCTTGCCGGCCAGCATGTTGACTGCGTCGTCCTCGACCAGAAGGATGGAGCATGTGGCCGCGCCGGCGGCCGCGGGGGCGGGGCCGGCCGGCCGGTCGCGCCGGGCCGGCGGTTGCGGCAGGCGAAGCGGCAGGGACAGGCAGACCGTGGTGCCTTGGCCTTCCTCGGAGTCGATGTCGAGGCCGCCGTCCATCAGCCGCACCAGCCGGCGCACGATGGAAAGCCCGAGCCCCGCGCCCTGGAAGCGTCGGGTGTAGGTGCCCTCGGCCTGGACAAAGGGGTCGAAGATATCGCGCAGGCGTTCGTCCGGGATGCCGACGCCGGTGTCGGCCACGACGAAAAGGATGCGCGCCCGGGAATCGTCTCGCCGAAGCGGTGCCATCTCCACGAGAAGCCGCCCGTGGTGCGTGAATTTAAGGGCGTTGCCCACCAGGTTGAACAGGATCTGGCGCAGGCGGGCCTCGTCGCCGACCAGGGTCGGCGGCAGGTCCGGGGCGAGCGTCACGTCCAGGGACAGCCCCTTGTCCCGGGCCGGGGCGGCGAACAGGTCCAGGACTGCGTCGCGCAGCGCCGAAGGCGCAAAGGCGGCCTCGTGCAGGACGAGCTTGCCGGCCTCGATGCGGGAGAGGTCCAGGATATCGGAGAGAAGCCGCGTCAGGCGCAGCGAGGACAGCGTGGCCGCCCGGATGTATTCGGCCTGGTCGGCGTCGAGGGCCGTGTTGGACAAAAGCTGGAGCATGCCGAGCACACCGTTTAAGGGCGTGCGGATTTCGTGGCTCATGTTGGCCAAAAATTCCGATTTGGTCCGGCTGGCGCTCTCGGCGGCTTCCTTGGCCGCCACGAGGGTGTCCTCGGCCTTGCGTCGTTCCAGTTCGCTGCCGGCCCGGATGCCGACCAGGGTCAGGAGGGATTCGGCCAGGCGGACATCGCGGATGGGCTGGCGGCTGAGGCAGGCGATGAGGCCGTTGGGCCGGCCGGCGTTGTCCCAGAGGGTGACGCCGATGTAGCCGTCGGCTGCGATATCCTTAAGCATCCGGTCGTTGGGGAACAGCGCGCGCACGCCGCTGGGGTAGACGCACACGGCCTTGCCGACCGCCAGGCCGCAGGGCGTGTCGGCCAGGGCATAGCGGAAATTGTCCTCGACCCGCCCGTCGCTCACGAAGGCCAGGGTGGTGGCGGTCAGGCCGTCGCCTTCCAACCGGTCCACGCACACGTACTCCACATGCAGGGCACGGGTGAGATAGAGAGCCAGGGACTGGAAGAAGTCCCGTCCCTCCTGGTCGCGGCCGCAGGTGGCCAGGAAAGACAGGGCCTGCTCCAGGGTCTTGCGTTCGGTGATGTCCTGGATGGTGCGGCGAAGCCCGGTGATCCGGCCGTCGGCGTCCTTGACCACTTCGCACCGGGTGAAGATCCAAAACGGCTGGCCGTTTCGCCGGGCCTCGAGGTCCATGCCGAAGCCCTCGCCCGTGTCCAGGGCGATTCTCAAGGCTTGCCGCAGCTGCAGCCAGTTTTCCTCGGTGTAAAGCCAGCCCCGTTGCTCCTCCAGGCCGGGGAAGGGCCGGTCCGGGGCCAGGCCGAAGATGGCCTGGAGGCCCGGCGAGGTCGTGGTGGTGCCCGAACGGGCATCCCAGAACAGGCTGCCCATGTGGGCCAGGCGCTGGGCGTCGTGCAGTTCCCGCTCGGCCAGGCGCAAGGCGTCCTGGGCTGTCCTTTTTTCCGTGATGTCCTGGAAATAGACCGAAATGCCGCCGCCTTCCCGGGGGTAGCAGCGGTTGTGGAACCAGCGATCCAGGACCGGGCAGTAGTATTCGAAATCCCGGGGTTCGCCGGCGGCCGCCAGGCGGAATTCGGCTTCCAGTGGCGTCCCGACCGAGGATGGAAAGACCTCCCCATGGTTTTTCCCGAGCACGTCTTCCCGGTGGATGCCCAGCAGGCGTTCGGCGCAGGAATTGATGTAGAGGAAACGCCACTGGGCGTCGAGGACCTGGAACCCGTCGCCGATGCTGTCGAGAATGGTCTGGAGTTGTTTTTCCGCGTGCTTGCGGCCGGTGATGTCGAGGACGATGCCGTGGTAGCGCGCCACCCGGCCGTCGGCGTCACGCGAGGGCCGGCCGATGGAGAGCAGCCAGCGTTCCTGGCCCGGGGGCAGGGCGACGCGCCATTCGAAGGCGATGTCCCCGCCGCTGTCCAGGGCTGCCTTGGCGATGGCCACGGCCCTGTCCCGGTCCTCGGGGTGCACGGATTGCAGCCAGGCCTCGGCCGAGGGGGGCGCGTCGTTTGGCTGCCGCCCGTACAGGGCCCAGATCTGCTCGGACCAGATGTTGGCGTTGGTGCGGGTATCCCACTCCCAGATGCCGGCCTTGGCCGCCTCCAGGGCCAGGACCAGCCGCTCGGACGATTCCCGCAGGGCCGCTTCCAGCCGGCTGCGCTCGGTGATGTCCGCGAAGATGCAGTGGGTGCGCGCAAACCGCCCGGCGGCGTCGGACTGGACCCGGCCGTTGAAGCTGGCCCGGATACGGCGCCCGTCCCTGGTCAGCATGTCGAACTCGACCCCGTCGATGACGCAGGCCGCCTTGAACATGGGGAAGTTGCGGTCGAAGTGCTCGGCGTATTCCGGGGCCAGGAAGTCGCCGAAAAAGCGGCCCACCACCTCCTCCTTGGCATAGCCCAGGATGTCCAGCCACTTCTTGTTGACGTCCAGGAAAAAGCCTTTCTCGTCCAGGGACTGGTAGGCCAGGGGGGCGTTTTCGAAAAGCAGGCGAAAGCGGTTCTCGCTGTCCCGCAGTTCCTGGAGGAGGCGTTTTTGTTCGGTCACGTCGCGCCCCACCACCACCGAGCCGATGATGGCGCCGGCCTTGTCGCGGATGGGGCCGAAGCTGTAGCTGCCGGTCCAGCTCTCGCCGGTGTCGCGGCGGGCGATGCGGTACTCGGCATTGATGGCGGTCTCGCCGCGAAGGGCCCGGGGCACGGCCCACCGGTCGACGGGGGCCGGGCTGCCGTCCTCGAAACGGACGTCGAGAATGTCGTTATAGGCCTCGACGACCGTGGGGCAGGCGTCCTTGCCGGGGAATTTGTGGAACGTGGCGAAGGCGTCGTTTAAATGGACGAAGTGTCCCTCGGCGTCGGAAATAAAGACCGCGTCGGTCATGCTGGACAGGGCCGCCTCCAGGGTGGCCGCCCAGCGCTCGGACTCCTTGCGGGCCAGGTGGAGCCCCTCGTCATGGGCCTTGCCCGGTGTTTTGGCCGGGGCGGGCTCGAACACCACCAGCCAGCGCTCGGGCGCCGCGTCGGCCCCGGGCACGGGGTCCACGGCCACGGCCACGCCGGCGCCGGTCGCACCGTCCGGCCAGGCCGGCGGCATGGTCACGGGACGGCCCGTGGCGATGGCCTGGCGCAGGGCCTGGCCAAGGATGGGTTGGAGGCCGGGATGGGCCAGGCGCAGAAGATTGGGGCGTGCGCCCGGCGGGGCCAGCCAGGGGGCGAGGGTGCCGCGCGCACTGACGATGGCGCCTTCCCTGTCGACCAGGACGGCCGGCGGGTCGTAGCGCCGGCGCAAGGCCGCCTCCAGCAGCCTGGCCTCGTGGCAGTCACCAGGGGACACGGATGGTTCCCCTTTCCCGGACGCGGTTGCTGTGGCCATGGGTCTCCCCTGCGGTCGGGCCGGTAACAGCGCCCGGTCATGCCGCACGACGGCACCGTTGCCTTCACGGTAGCATCAATGCGCCGCCCGAGGCAATGCGGTGCGTGGCCGGGCCGGCCGGGCGGGATTGTTGACGCTGGCTGGCCGCAGGCGCATCATGCCGCATCCGCGAGGCTGCCATAGGGAGGAGGGGAGCATGCGCGCCGTGACCTGGCTGTTGCGCGTCCTGGCCGCCGAGGGCGTCCGTCACGTGTTCCTGGCGCCGGGGGCGGGCGGTGCCGCTTTGGCCGCCGAGGCCGCCGCCGCCGGCCTGGTGCCCATCGTGGCCGCTGGCGCGGCTGGCGCGGCCGTCATGGCCGACGGTTATGCCCGGGCCTCGGGACGCTTCGGGGTCTGCCTGGCCGGGAATGGCCCCGGTGTGGCCGGCCTGGTGGCGGCCGCGGCCGCGGCCCGGGCCGATGCCTCGCCGGTGCTGTTCGTCACGGACGCCCAGGGGGACGCGGCCTGGCCGGACCCGGCCGACGCCACGGCCCTGCTGCGTGCCGCCACGGCCGCTTCCGTGGCCGTGACAGCGCCCGACCGGCTCGCCTCCCGGTTGCGGGCCGGCCTGACGCGGCTGCTGGCCGGCCCCAAGGCCCCGGTCCACCTGCAACTGCCGTTTGCGGCGCCGGCCCCCGAGGGCGGGCCGGCCTGGGTGCCCCTTGACGCCGCGGTCTACGCCCCGCGTTTCGTGGATGGCCGGGCCGTGGAGCGGCTGTGGCGCATCCTCGTGCCCGAAGGCGGCGGCCCGGCGCCCACCCGGCTGGCTGTCCTGGCCGGGGCCGGCGTGGAGAAATCCGGTGCGGCCACGCAACTGCTGGCCTTCGCCGAACTCTTCGAAATCCCCGTGGCCACGACGCTTCGGGCCAAGGGGGCCTTTCCCGAGGACCATCGCCTGTCCCTGGGCGTCCTCGAGGCGGCCCGGCCCGGCCTGGCCGGCCGGGTCCTTTCGGACGAGGCCCTGGAGGTGCTCGTGGTCCTTGGCTGTTCTTTTGCCGAGGCCGAAGGCCCGTCCATGGCGGCCCGCCTGCGGCCGGGCCGGGTCCTGGCCCAGGTGGACGTGGACGCGTCCGTGCCCGGGCGGGACGTTTTCGCCGACGTGCCCGTGGTCGGGGACTGCCGCGAAGCCCTGGCCCTCATGATGGAGGGCGGTTCGGCCAGGATCAACCGTTTCCGGTCGGGCAACCAGGCCCGGGCGGCCTGGCTGCGGGAGAAACGGGCCAAGGGATCGGCCGGGGACGCGGGCGAGGCCGGGCAAGGCCGGGATTTGGCCCACGGGCCTGCGGCCAGCCCTGGCCCGGTCCAGGGCCGCGAACCGGATTTGGCTTTCGTGGCCGAGGCCCTGCGCCGGGCCCTTCCCCGGCGGGGCTGCCTGGCCGTGGATGGCGGCCCGCCGCGTGAGGTGGCGGCGCGCCGCTTCGCCGCCTTCGAACCGCGCACCTTTTTTACGGCCATGGGCGCGCCGTTGGCAGGCTGGGCCTTGGCCGCGGCGGCGGGCGTCAAGGCGGCCCTGCCCGACCGGCCGGTGGCCTGCCTCACGGACGCGGACGGCCTGCTGGGGTATGGCCTGGAAGTGGCCACGGCCGTGCGGCACGGCCTGGGCATCGCCTACGTGGTGGCCCACGGCCCGGGCCGTGACGACGCCCGGTTGCCTGCCGCGAGGGCTGCCGTCGATTTCGCGGCCCTGGCCCGGGCCATGGGCGCCCGGGGGCTCGTGGCCCAGCGGCCCCAGGACGTGGCCCCGGCCCTGGCCGAGGCCCTGTCCGGGCCGGGGCCGTGCCTGGTGGACGTGCGCTGCCGCTAGCCCGTCGCTTCCTCCTGCGACGCCGTCGGCCCGGGCCATGACCGCCGGGGATGACGGCGCCGGGATTCCTGGTTTCCTCCCCGGCCGGTCCTCTTCCCTGTGCCCTTCCCCCGCCCGGGGGACGCCTGCCTCGTGCCGGCCCATGCTAATGGGCATCGGCCGTGTGCTAACGGAAGTTGGCATCACAACCGTTTTCTTGGGTAAAAAACAGCATGATTTCAAGGGTAGGCCTGGCCATGCCGGCTGGTATCCCGTTTGCTAGGGGGAGCCTGCGGCCCGAAAAGACGCTGGGGCGCGGCAGGGCGCGGCCGCCAGGCCGGAGGAGCCCCGCCGCGGCGGCGTCCGGGGCGGTGAAGGGCAAGCTGGGAACACCGGGAGCACGCCATGAATCTGCAAAGGATGTTTCTGCTGATCACGGGTTGCATCTGCCTGGCCACCTTTGCCAGCATCGTGTGCATCGTCAAAAGCGAATTCGAAAAAAGCATCATCGCCCAGTACCAGGAAAAGGCCGACATCCTCCTGCAGAGCATGAAGGCCGTGCGCGCCCATGTCGGCGTCGTCGTGCGGCCCGAGGCCACGAAACTGATCGGCAAGGACGGCTTCGTCGTGTCCTTGCAGTCCACTTCCTTTGCCGCCAACAAGGTGTTCGCCGCCATCCCCGAAACCCACCGCTACGCCGTGACCTTCCGCACCCCGGCGACCAAGCCGCTCAATCCGGCCAACACGGCCAGCCCCGTGGAGGCCGAACGCATCGCCGCCCTGGATGCCCGGCACGCCGCCGGCGAAAAGGACCTCGTCTGGAAGGGCGTGCGGGCCGTGGACGGCCAGGACTGCTACGTCATTGCCCTGGGCGAGGTGACCAGGGAAAGCTGCCTGCCCTGCCACAAGGCGCGCCAGGACGCCCCGGCCGACCTGCGCGACAAGTACCCCTTCGACCAGCCGCCGCGCCAGGCCGGCCGGGTGGAAACGGCCGAGATCGTGACGATTCCCGTGGACAGCCTCTACGCCGCGGTGCGCCGTTCCTCGGCCGTGGCCGGCATCGCCGAAGCCCGCGACCTGGCCGCGGCCTCGCGGGACGTGCTGCGCGGCATCGCCTCCCAGGTGGCCGACGCCGCCGGCCGGGCCGAAGCCATCGTCGTGGCGGCCGCCCGCCAAAGCGCGGCCCAGGGGGCCGTGGCCACGTCCCTGGAAGCCATGGGCGCCGAGGCCGGCGGGGCGGCGGCGGCCATGGACCTGGCCGACGCGGCGGCCGGGGAGATGGTCGAACGGGTCGGGAACCTGCACGCCCTGCTGGCCTCGCTGGAGGACGGCGGGGCGAAATGACGGATTTCACCCGTGGAGGCACGGGAATACGTACAGGAAGGAGTTGCACATGGCACTGAGCAGACGCGAGATGTTGGCAAGCCTCGGCGGCCTGGCCCTGGGCTCGGCCCTGGCCGCAACGGCGGGCCGGGCAATGGCCGCCCCCTTCGACCAGGCCGCGCCGGCCTTCGGCTGGACGCCGCGCAAACTCGACCCGGCGGCCTGCGCCCGCACAGCCTACGCCGGCTACTGGCACGAGGACTACGGCTGCTGTTACGGGACCTTCTATGCCATCGTCGGCACCATGGCCGAGCAGTATGGCGCCCCCTACAACCAGTTCCCCTTCACCATGATGGAGGTAGGCAAAAGCGGCATCTCGGACTGGGGCACCATCTGCGGGGCGCTGCTGGGCGTGGCCTGCGCCTATGCCCTGTTTTGGGGCCGCAAGGAACGCAACCCCATGGTGACGGAACTGTTCCGCTGGTACGAGCAGGCCGCCTTTCCGGCCTTCGACCCGGGCGGCGCGGCCAAGGGCGCGCCCGGCCCCCTGCCGACCAGCCGGTCGGACTCGGTGCTGTGCCACATTTCCGTGAGCCGCTGGTGCTTCGCCTCCAAGATCGCCGAGGGCAGCAAGCAGCGCAACGAACGCTGCGCCCGGGTCACGGCCGACGTGGCCCAAAAGGGCATCGCCATCCTCAACGCCAAGATCGACGGGGCGTTCGCGCCGGCCGGCAAGTCCGAATCCGTGGCCTACTGCGGCGAATGCCACGGCCGGGGCAAGACGGCCGACGACACCAAGGGCCTGATGGACTGCAAGCCCTGCCACAGCGGCAGCGAGCACACCCAGGACAAGTTCCGCAACCATCCCTCCTGATCCCACCGCAAGCCCGGAGCCGCCACGGGCGGCGCGCGGGGGCCGGGCCGTCGGTTCGGCCCCCGCGCGTGTTTGCGGGACGCCGCCGCGCCTCAATGCCGCCGGGGGCGCCGCATCTTCTTGAGCCGCGCCCGGACCGGGAACGCATCCCCTTGGGGCGGGGTGCGGGACGGGTGTGGCCGGGCCGGCCCCAACGCCACACGCCCGGGACGGTCCCGGGCGGCGGCCGCCGGCCAGCCGGCCGTGCCGGGGGGCGGGGCGTTTGCGGTCCTCCCGGGAGTGGGGGGGCTGGGCGGCTACCGGCGTGAGGGTGATGTTGAAATTATGCAACATGACGCGCTTGTCTCGGGGTGAGGCGGTTGCAGAATCTCGCTTGTTTTTCTCGGATATGTTGCAAATTTGCAAATCTGATGCACATTCGCAACTCGCCGGGCCGGCCTGCCCCGGCCAAAGCCCCTGGCCCGCCGCGGCAGCGCCCCCCGATCCATATATTTTACTGTTTTAAATAAGCTTCTTGCGCAAATTCATCTGACGTTCTTTCCCGCGTAGCACGCATCTTGCTTGGGTGCCCCGGCAATGGTCCGGGAGCCGGCGCTCCGGATGGCCGTGTCATTTCGACCCTGATTCGTGACGACTGGTCTTTCGCGGCGACCCGTGGATGACGCGGCCTGGCCGTGCGCCCGGGGACCGCCGTGGGCGGCCAGGGGGGAGGCGGCTTGCGGGGAGGGCGCCTTGCCCCGACGGATCGTGGGATACCGTACCGGCAGGCCCGCCAGGGACCGCGCGACACCCCCGAAAACCGGCGTGAAGACTCCGAACAACGCCTGCAGTCGAAAAGGAGAGCAACGGATGGAGCCGAACCTGGCCGCCTCCCTGGCGGAAACCACCAAATTCCAGAAACTGTGCGGCATCCTCGACCACTACGGCCGACACCCCGCCCGCCTGGTGCCCATATTGCAAGCCCTGCAGGAGGAGTACCGCTACCTGCCCGAGGAGGTGCTGTCCTACGTGGCCACTTCGCTGGGCATCCCCGAAGCCAACGTCTTCGGCGTGGCCACCTTCTACGCCCACTTCGCGCTCACGCCCAAGGGCAAGTACATCGTGCGCCTGTGCGACGGCACCGCCTGCCACGTCAAGCACTCGATCCCCATCCTCGAAGCCCTGCGCGACCGCCTGGGCGTCAGCGAAGACAAACCCACCACCCCGGACATGCTTTTTACCGTGGAAACCGTGGCGTGCCTCGGCGCCTGCGGCCTGGCCCCGGTCATGGTCATCAACGAGGACGTCTACGGCCAGATCACCCCGGAGCGCGCCGTTTCCCTCGTCGACGCCATCCGGGCCAAGGAGTTGCAGTAATGGAAGGCCCCATCCTCGAATCCGTCTCCCCGGACGCGGTCGCCGCGGACCAGTCGGGGCTGCGTCGCGTCATCGTCTGCGCCGGCACCGGCTGCGTGGCCAACGGCTCGAAAAAGGTCCTGGCCGCCCTGGAAAAACAGATGGCCGCCGCCGGCCTCGACCTCGTCCTGGAATTTAAGCCCGAAGGCCACGGCGACGGCCTGCGCCTGTCCCACAGCGGCTGCCAGGGCTTTTGCCAGATGGGCCCCCTGGTCACCATCCTGCCCGAGAACATCCTCTACACCAGGGTCACCGAGGAGGACGTCCCGGACATCGTCCACCTGACGCTGCAAAAGGGCCAGCCCGTGGAGCGCCTGCTCTACGTCGAGCCCCGGTCCGGGGAAAAGTGCCTGGGCCCGGACCAGATCCCCTTCTACCAGCGCCAGCACCGCAGCGTGCTCAAGGAATGCGGCTTCATCGACCCCGACGAGATCAAGGAATACGTGGCCCACGGCGGCTACGCGGCCGCGCGCAAGGCCTTTGCCGCGATGGGCGCCAAGGCCGTGTGCGACGTCATTTCCGAATCGGGCCTGCGCGGCCGGGGCGGCGGCGGGTTCCCCACCGGCCGCAAGTGGGAGGCGGCCCGCCTCCAGGACAACGCCAAGAAATACGTCATCTGCAACGGCGACGAGGGCGACCCGGGCGCGTTCATGGACCGCAGCGTCATGGAGGGCAACCCCCACTGCGTCATCGAGGGCATGATGATCGCCGCCCGGGCCATCGGCGCCGACGAGGGCTACATCTACGTGCGGGCCGAATACCCCCTGGCCGTCAAACGCATGCGCCAGGCCGTGGCCGACGCCGAGGCCGCCGGGCTACTCGGCGACGACCTGTTCGGCTCGGGCCAGTCCTTCCGCCTGGAAGTCATGGAAGGGGCCGGCGCCTTCGTGTGCGGCGAGGAAACGGCGCTGATGGCCTCCATCGAGGGGCGTCGCGGCATGCCCGCCCCCAAGCCGCCGTTTCCGGCCCAGAAAGGGCTGTGGCGCAAGCCCACGGTCATCAACAACGTCGAGACCCTGGCCCAGGTGCCCCGCATCGTCCAGGCCGGTGCGGCCGCCTACCGCGAGCTCGGCACCGAGCGCTCCCCGGGCACCAAGACCTTCGCCCTGACCGGCCACGTCTGCAACACCGGCCTGATCGAGGTGCCCTTCGGCACCACGCTCGGCGAGATCGTGTTAAACATCGGCGGCGGCGTCACCGACGACCGGGGCCACATCGACAAGGCCGGCTTCAAGGCCGTGCAGATCGGCGGCCCCTCGGGCGGCTGCCTGACCCCGGACCTCCTCGAGTTGCCCCTGGATTTCGATTCCCTGCGCTCGGTCGGGGCCATGGTCGGCTCCGGCGGCCTGGTCGTCATGAACCAGAAGACCTGCATGGTCTCCGTGGCCCGGTTTTTCATGGAATTCACCCAGCGCGAATCCTGCGGCAAGTGCGTGCTGTGCCGCGAGGGCACCAAGCAACTGCTGGCGCTGCTCGACGACGTCATCGAGGGCCGGGGCACGGCCAGGACCCTGGAGCTGCTCGAGACCCTGGGCCGGGCCGTGCAGATCGGCTCGCTGTGCGGCCTGGGCAAGACCGCGCCCAACCCGGTGCTGTCCACCCTCAAGCACTTCCGCCACGAATACGAGGAGCACGTCTTCGAGAAGCGCTGCCGGGCCGGCCGCTGCAAGGCGCTGGCCCGCCCGAGCATCAATGCCGCCGTGTGCAAGGGCTGCCGCCTGTGCGTCAAGGCCTGCCCGGTCGGGGCGATCATGGGCGAGAAAAAACAGCCCCACAGCATCGACGAGGGGCTTTGCGTCAAATGCGGCGCCTGCGCGGTCGCCTGCAAGTTCGGCGCGGTGGAGGGAATCTAGTCATGACCAAGAATACGCAACCCATGGTCGTCATCGACGGCAAGGCCGTTCCCATCGAGGGGGAACGCAACCTGCTCGAGCTCATCCGCAAGGTGGGCATCGACCTGCCGACCTTCTGCTACCATTCCGACCTGTCGGTCTACGGCGCCTGCCGGCTGTGCCTGGTGGAGGTGAAGGACCGGGGCATCCTGGGCGCCTGTTCCACGCCGCCGGAACCGGGCATGGAGATCCGCATCCACACCAAGGAGCTGCGCGAGGTCCGCAAGATCGCCGTGGAGCTCCTGCTGGCCAACCACGACCAGAGCTGCCCGACCTGCTTTCGCAACGGCGCCTGCAAGCTCCAGGAGATCGCCCGCAAGCTCGGCGTGTCCCAGGTGCGGTTTCGGCCCGTGCAGGAGCCCGTGGCCGTGGACGTGTCCTCGCCGTCGCTGGTGCGCGACCCCAACAAGTGCGTGCTGTGCGGCGACTGCGTGCGCATGTGTTCGGAGATCCAGGGCATCGGCGCCATCGGCTTCGCCTACCGCGGCCACAAGACGGCCGTGCTGCCGGCCTTCGGCAAGGGCCTGGCCGATGTCGAGTGCGTCAACTGCGGCCAGTGTTCGAGCGTGTGCCCGACCGGGGCGCTGACGCCCAAATCCGAGATCGAGGACGTCTGGAACCTGCTGGCCGACCCCGACATGACCGTGGTGGCGCAGATCGCCCCGGCCGTGCGCGTGGGCATCGGCGAGTGCTTCAACACCCCCTCGGGCGACCCGACCATGGGCCGCATCGTGGCGGCCATGAAGACCATCGGTTTCGACCAGGTCTACGACACCACCTTCGCCGCCGACCTCACGGTCATCGAGGAGGCCGAGGAGT
Organism: Solidesulfovibrio sp. DCME; assembly: GCF_049995385.1. Lineage (NCBI taxonomy): Bacteria > Pseudomonadati > Thermodesulfobacteriota > Desulfovibrionia > Desulfovibrionales > Desulfovibrionaceae > Solidesulfovibrio > Solidesulfovibrio sp. DCME. The sequence continues at coordinate 4,558,062 of NZ_CP188261.1, read as the reverse complement.
TCCTGGCCCGCAAGGCCGCCGGCGAAAAGCTGCCCCAGTTCACCTCCTGCTGCCCCGGCTGGGTCCAGTTCGCCGAGCAGTACTACCCGGAACTGTTGCCCAACCTGTCCTCGTGCCGCTCGCCCCAGCAGATGTTCGGCTCCCTGGTCAAGGAGATGCTGCCCGGGCAGATGGGCGTTTCGCGCCAGAAATTGGCCATTGTCTCGGTCATGCCCTGCACGGCCAAGAAGTTCGAGGCGCGCCGGCCGGAGTTCGCCAAGGACGGCGGCCCGGACGTGGACTGCGTGCTGACCACCCAGGAGCTGGCCCGGATGATCGAGCAGGCCGGGCTTCGCTTCAACGACCTGGAGCCCCAGTCGCGCGACATGCCGTTCGGCTTCGGCACGGGCGCGGGCGTCATTTTCGGCGCCTCGGGCGGCGTGACCGAGGCGGTGCTGCGCTACGCCGCCGAGAAGGTCACCGGCCAGACCCTCTATGACACCGACTTCACCGAGGTGCGCGGCGATTCGGGGCTTCGCGAGATCAATATCGAGGTCGGCGGGGCCACGCTGCGCCTGGCCGTGGTCCACGGCCTGGCCAACGCCCGGGTGGTGGCCGAGAAGGTCAAGGCCGGGCAGTGCGACTACGACCTCATCGAGGTCATGGCCTGCCCCGGCGGCTGCGTCGGCGGCGCCGGCCAGCCCGTCAACCTGGACCTGGCCGTGCGCAAGCGCCGGGCCCTTGGCCTGTACAAGAGCGACAAGGGTCGCCAGCTGCACAAGGCCCAGGACAACGTCTTCGTCAACCAGTGCTACGCCAAGTTCCTGGGCGATGTCGGCGGCCACAAGGCCCACGCGCTGCTCCACACCGCCTACGGCAGCCGCCGGCGCATCTCCGACGAGACGCTGGTGCTTCTGGGCGACACCCGGGAGCCGCGGCTGCAGGTGCGGGTGTGCCTGGGCACGAGCTGCCACCTGCGCGGCGCCCAGGACATCTTAAACGGCCTGCTCGCCCACATCGTGGACCAGGGCCTGGAAAACGCCGTGGTGGTCAAGGCCTCGTTTTGCCACGAGGCCTGCGCCAGCGGACCCAACGTGGAAATCGGCGAGGAGAGGATACACCGGGCCAGCCTGGAAACGGTCCTGGCCGCCCTGGACCGCCATCTGAAAAACCCCCTGCCGCCCACGGCCGGTGCCGGCCGCGACTGCGGCCACGACTGCGCCTGCGGCAAGGCGTAGGATTCCTCGCCCGGCTGGCCTTCGCGCGTGACGGAGGCCGCCGGGCGGGCCTGCTGGCGGGTCCGCTTCCCCACGGGGGCGGGCCCGTTTTTTTTGGGCCGCAAACGGCGCCATGGCCGCGCGGCCGCAGGGGGAAAGGGACGGGCAAACCGTGGCCCGGGGCACAGCCTTAGTCGCGCCCGCCGAGTTCGCCGCTGCGCTTGACGGCCCGCAAAAGCCGCAGCCCCAGGACGATGGCGCAGGCGCAGCCCAGGGCGCCGAAAAGCGAGACGTCGAAGAAAAGCGGCGGCACGCGGCTGGACAGCACCAGGCAGGAGCCGAGAAACAGCGCCGCCGTGACCAGCCCGTAGACCAGCCGGTTGACCGTGCCGTCCAGGCCCTTGTGGTCCAGGCGCACGTCGAGGCGGCCTTCGCGGCCCCGGCGCAGGATCTCGGCCGCGTCCCGGGGGAAGCTCTCGAGCAGGGCGTTCCAGTCCCGGTAGCCGCGCCGCAGCCTGGCGAACACCTCGCCCGGCGAAAAACGGCGCAGGAGGATCTTCGAGGCGTAGGGCGTGATGACTTCGATGAGCGAAAACCCGGGGTGCAAGGCCCGGGAGGCGCCTTCGAGGACGGCGAACACCTTGATGAGGTGGGCGACCGTGGGCGGCAGCAGGATGCCGTGGCGGCGCACCAGGGCCGAGACGTCGGCCAGGGCCCCGGTCAGGTCGAAGGCGCCCACGGCCTGGCCGGCGTAGTCGGCCACGAACTCCTCCACGTCGCCGGCCAGGGCCTGGCGGTCCAGCCCCGGCGGCAGGCGGCCCAGGCGCATGACCTGCTCGGTGAGCGCCCCCGCGTCGCCCGAGGCCACGGCCAACAGCGCCTCTTCCAGGGACCGGCGGGTGCGCTCGTCGATGCGGCCGACCATGCCGCAGTCGAGCAGCCCGAGCGTGTCGCCGGGCAGGATCAGGATGTTGCCCGGATGCGGGTCGGCGTGGAAGAAGTTGTCGCGAAAGATCATCTCCAAAAAGACGTCCGCGGCGTTGCGGGCGAGCCTGGTGCGGCGCTCGGCCTGCCCGGGCGAGGCCGGCGCGGCGGCCAGGGCGGCCACCGACACCCCGTCGAGCTCCTCCATGGTCAGGACGCGCTTGGCGCTCAAATGCGGGTAGGTCCGGGGGAAGGCCACGCGCCCGTCGCCGGCGAAATTGGCGGCGAAATGGCGCAGGTTGCGTTCCTCGCGGGAAAAATCGAGCTCCCGCAGGATGGTGCGGCGCATCTCGGCGGCCACGGCCAGGGGCTGGTAGAGGCGCAGCTCCACGATGCCGCGTTCGGCCAGTTCCGCCAGGCCCATGGCGATGTCCAGGTCGGCCCGGATGTTGTCCTCGATGGCGGCGTGCTGGACCTTGACCACCACCCGGCTGCCGTCGGCCAGGCGCGCCCGGTGGACCTGGCCGATGGAGGCCGAGGCGACGGGCGTGTCCTCGAAGGCGGCGAACAGGGTTTCCGGCGCGGCGGCCAGTTGTTCCTCGATGGTGCGGCGCACGGTCCGGGGCGGGTCCGGGGCGGTGTCGTCGCGAAGCCCGGCCAGTTCGGCCGCGGTTTCCGGGCCGACGAGGTCGGGGCGGGTGGACAGGATCTGGCCGATCTTGATGGCCGTGGTGCCGAGCTCGGTCATGGCCAGGCGCAGGCGCTCCTCGCGGCGCAGGCCGGCCAGGTCGCCGCCGGCCGGGCCCTTGAGGTGGTCGCGCAGGAAGGGGACGTCGGTTGCGGCCAGGAACTCGGCCAGGCCGTACTTGGCCAAAACGCCGGCGATTTCCGCGAACCGCCGGGCGTTTCGGGCCAGATGCGGGATGGAGGCCAGGGAGAACATGGCCGGGCGCGCCTAGTCCACCGGGCACAGCGGCCTTTCGCGCCGCCAGCGGAAGGCCTCCACGGTGTTGGCCATCAGCGTGGCGATGGTCATGGGGCCGACGCCGCCCGGCACCGGGGTGATGGCCGAGACCACGTCCAGGACGTTGTCGTAGTCCACATCGCCGCACAGTTTGCCGTCGGGCAGGCGGTTCATGCCCACGTCCACGATGACCGCCCCGGGCTTGACCATGTCGCGGGTGATGAGCTTGGCCTTGCCGATGGCCGGCACGATGAGGTCGGCCTGGCGGCAGATGGCGCCGAGGTCCGGGGTGCGCGAGTGGCACACGGTCACCGTGGCGTTGCCGAAGGGCGTTTGGGCCGACAGCAGCATGGCCATGGGCTTGCCCACGATGTTGCTGCGCCCAACGACCACGGCCTGTTTGCCGGCCGGGGACAGGCCGTAGTATTCGAGCAGCTTCATGACGCCGTAGGGGGTGCAGGGCTTGAGCCCCGGCAGGCCGATGGACAGCCGGCCGACGTTTTCCGGGTGGAAGCCGTCCACGTCCTTGCGGGGGTCGATCATCGCCAGGCAGCGGTTGGCGTCCAGGCCCCGGGGCAGGGGCAGCTGGAGCAGGATGCCGTCGATGTCGTCGCTTTCGCACAGCTCGGCCAGGTGCTTTTCCAGGGCGCACTGGGTGGTGGAGCCGTCGAGCCGCCAGATGCGCGAGACGATGCCCACTTCGTCGCAGGCCTTTTCCTTGTAGCGGACGTAGATCTGGGAGGCCGGGTCGTCGCCCACCAGGATGACGGCCAAGTGTGGCGCCCGGCCGTGTTCCCGGACGATGGCGTCCACGTCGTTGCGGACCTTCTGGCGCAGTTCGGCCGCGACTTTTTTTCCGTCGATGATCAACATGCTGTCTCTCCTTCGGCGCGGGCGGCGGGCCTCGCCCCCGCCATCGCCTGGTGTTTACCGGCGAGGGCCATTCCCGTCCACCGCAAATGCCGCAGCCCGAAGACGCGGGCAAGGCGGTCCTTGTCCGGCGTCCCCGGGCTGCGGAAACAGGCGGCCGGGAAGGGTTGCCTCCCCGGCGCGGATGGCGCGCGCGGTCTTATTCTTCGCCGTTTTCCTCGGTGTCGTACCAGTTGTCGGCCATGTAGGGGCCGTAGAAGATGGCCGCGTCCTCCAGCTCCTCCTCGATGCGCAGCAGCTGGTTGTACTTGGCCAGGCGGTCGGACCGGCACAGCGAGCCGCTCTTGATCTGGCCGGCGTTGATGCCCACGGCCAGGTCGGCGATGAAGCTGTCCTCGGTCTCGCCCGAGCGGTGGGAGATCACGGTGGTGTAGGCGGCCTGCTTGGCCATCTCGATGGTGTCCAGCGTCTCGGTCACGGTGCCGATCTGGTTGAGCTTGATGAGGATGGAGTTGGCCACGCCCTGGCGGATGCCCTCGTCGAGGATGTCGGGGTTGGTGACGAAGATGTCGTCGCCGACGAGCTGGATGCGCTCGCCCAGTTCCACGGTGAGCTTTTTCCAGCCGTCCCAGTCGCCCTCGGCCAGGCCGTCCTCGATGGAGATGATGGGGTAGCGGTCAACGAACCCGGACAGGTAGGCGACCATCTCGTCGGAGCTCATGGTGCGCTTTTCGCCGCCGAGCACGTATTTGCCGTTTTTAAAGAATTCCGAGGCGGCGGCGTCGATGGCCAGGGAGATCTCGTTGCCCGGCCGGTAGCCGGCTTCCTCGATGGCCTTGATGATGTACTTGAAGGCCTCGTCGTGGTCCTTGAGGTTGGGGGCGAAGCCGCCCTCGTCGCCCACGGCGGTCATGTGGCCGTCGGCGGCCAGGATCTTCTTGAGGGTGTGGAAGGTCTCGGCGCCCATGCGCAGGGCGTCGGCGAAGGTGCGCGCGCCGAGCGGCACGATCATGAATTCCTGGATGTCCAGGTTGTTGGGGGCGTGCGCCCCGCCGTTGATGATGTTCATCAGCGGTACGGGCAGGACCTTGGCGTTGATGCCGCCGAGGTAGTTGTACAGCGGCTGGCCGAGGAAGGTGGCGGCGGCGCGGCAGACGGCCATGGACACGCCGAGGATGGCGTTGGCGCCCAGGCGCGACTTGTTCTCGGTGCCGTCGAGGTCGATCATGGTGTTGTCGATGGCCACTTGCTGCAGGGCGTCCATGCCGATGATGGCCTCGGCCAGTTCGCCCTGGACATGTTCCACGGCCTTGGTCACGCCCTTGCCGCCGTAGCGGGAGGCGTCCTGGTCGCGCATTTCCAGGGCCTCGCGGGAGCCGGTGGAGGCGCCGGAGGGCACGGCGGCCCGGCCCGAGGCGCCGGATTCCAGGGTGACTTCCACTTCGACGGTGGGATTGCCGCGGGAATCGAGGATTTCCCTGGCCCAAACGGCGGCGATGGTGCTCATGCGCGTCTCCTTATGGATCGTTGGTGGATATGGCGTGCGGATGTGGCGGGCCGGGCGGCCCGGCTCCCGAGGCTGTAACGCAATTCGCGGCGATTTATAAGTCCCGGGCCACGGCGTTTTCGCGACGCGGCCGTGTCGCGTCCTCGAAAACAATGATCGAATGTATAAAGGGGCGCCGCACTAGACGGTGATGTCCGGAAAATCGGTCCGGCCCAGGGCGTCCTCGCGCCGGCGGACGTGGCGCAGGAATTTGCTCGCCTCGGAGAAATCCGGCGCGCTGGCCAGGGCTTTTTCCAGCAGTTCCCGGCAGCCGGACAGCTCGCCCTTGTCGTAGAGCACCCGGGCCAGGTTGAACAGGATCCGCTCGTCGCTCGGGGCCAGTTCCAGGGCCTTGCGGTAGTAGGCCGCGGCGGTGTCGAAATTTTTCTGCTTGCGCAGGTGGATGCCGAACGCGTTGATGGAGCGTTTGAGGGCCTCGCCGCCCTGGGCCGCGCCGCAGTGGGTGAGGACCTCCAGGGCGGCCGCGTCGTCGTCGGGCACCCCGGCGGCGGCCAGGGCCACCAGCAGCACGGTGAAAAGCGCCCGCTCGGCATCGGGCAGGGCGTTCTGGTCGAGCTTGGAGCCGACGTCGCGCAGTAGCCTGGTCAGCACCAGGGCGGCCGGCCCCAGGCGCTCGTTGAACACCAGGGGCGCCGGCAGGAAATGGCTCAGGAATTCCTGGGGCGTGACGGTTTTTTGCAAAGGCAGGGGCAGCTTCTTGTCGTCCAGGGGAAAGATGAGGATGCGGGCCACGTCCAGGCGGATGGCCAGCCAGTCGATGCGCTGGGTGAAGTCGCGGCCCGAGGCGGCGGACTTGCCCATCTTCTCGATTTTCTGGGACTGGTAGCAGCCGAGCATTTCCGGAAGCATGACGCCGTCCTGTGGCGCGCCGGCTTGGGATGAGGCGGCCGTCGCCGATTGCAGGGCCTATTGTGCGATGGCCGGATGATTATGACAACCTGTTTTTTGGGCCGCCCCGGCGCGGCGCCTGGCCCAGCCACAGCCGGCGCAGGCCCTCGAGCAGCAAATCCGGCCGCACGTCGCGCAGGGCCGGGCAGATGGGGGCGAGCTTTTCGGCGAACCCGCCCGTGGCCAGCACGCGCACCTCGCCGCCGAGGTGGGCGATGAGGCGCGAGGTCACGCCCTGCACCATGTCGGCAAAGCCGAAAACGAAGCCCTGGTTGATGCACTCCCCCGTGGACCGGCCGATGGACAAGGCCCCGTCGCTTGGCGGGTCGAGGGCCACGTGGGGCAGCTTGGCCGTCTTGGCCACCAACCCCGACAGCGACGTCAGCATGCCCGGGCAGATGAGCCCCCCCAGGAAGGCGTCGCCGCGCACGCAGTCGAAGTTGGTGGCCGTGCCGAAGTCGATGACCACCAGGCTCTCGGCGTCCACGAGCATGCGGCCGGCAAAGGAGGTGACCAGCCGGTCGGCGCCGACCTCGTGGGGCCGGCCGTAGAGGTTTTTCAGCGGCACCGGGATGTCGGTGGGGACGAAACGCAGCCGCACGCCCAGGTAGCGCGACACGGCGGCGGACAGCACCGGCGACAGCGGCGGCACCACCGACGAGGCGATGGCCGCCTCGATGTCGGCCGGCTTCACGCCGTGAAAGGACAGGGCCGAGACGATGGCCAGCCCCAGGCTGTCGGGCGTGGCCGCCCGGTCGGTGGGCAGGGCGAACGACGGCCCCAGCCCGGTGCGCTCGGCCAGGCCGAACTTGCTGTTGGTGTTGCCGACGTCGATGAGCAGGGCGGGCATGGCGAAGGCCTATTTGGCGGCGGCCGGCAGGCGGCCGAGGAAGGTTTCCACGGACGGCAGGATGCGCGCGACGATTTCGCCCACGCCGGCGGCGCTCGGGTGCAGGCCGTCGGGCAGGGTCATGCCGGGCTGGCCGGTCACGCCGTCGAGGAAGAACGGATAGAGCACGGCGTCGTATTGTTGGGCCAGTTCGGGATAGATGGCGTCGTAGGCGGCGGCGTAGTCGGCGCCGTAGTTTCTGGCCGCCCGCATGCCGCACAGCATGATGGGGATGCCGGCCTTGGCCAGGCGCGCGAGGATGGCGTCGAGGTTGGCCCGGGCCGCCTCGGGGTCCAGGCCGCGCAGCATGTCGTTGGCCCCCAGTTCCACCAGGACGCCGTCGGGGTGCGCGGCCAGGACCATGCCCAGGCGGGCCAGGCCGCCGGCCGTGGTGTCGCCCGAGACGCCGAAATTGGCGATGGTCACGTCGTGGCCCTTGGCCGCCAGGGCCGCTTGCAGGCGGGCCGGGAAGGCGTCGGCCGCCGGCAGGCCGTAGCCCGCGGTCAGGCTGTCGCCCAGGGCGGCCAGGCGGAGGGCGGCGGCGAATGCCGGTCGGGTCATGAGGCCCCCCGAAAGGAGGCACAGCGCCACACCAAGGGCCACAAGCCCAGTTTGTGTTTTGCGGGCAAGCTGGTATCCTCGGTTGCCGGCGTGGCCGGAGGTGGTGTTTTTCATGGATGCGACAGTGGAAGCGATGGTTGCGTTGACGGACGTCCGATTGACGTTACAAAGCCAGGCCGGCCCGGTCAACATCTTGCGCGGCCTGAACCTGGCCGTGGCCGACGGCGAGCGCCTGGCCGTCATGGGGCCGTCCGGGGCGGGCAAGACCACGCTGCTGATGCTCCTGGCTGGCCTGACAAAAGCCAGTTCCGGCACGGTCCGGGTGGCCGGGCGCGACCTCTCGGCCCTGTCCGAGGACGCCTTGGCCGCTTTTCGCCGGGACAACGTGGGCATCGTCTTCCAGGCCTTCCATCTGGCCCCGTCCATGACGGCACTGGAAAACGCGGCGCTCGCCCTGGAATTCGCCGGCCGGCGCGACGCCTTCGCCCGGGCCGAAGAGGCGCTGGCCGCCGTGGGGCTGGCCGACCGCCTGGGCCATTATCCGGCCGAACTGTCCGGCGGCGAGCAGCAGCGGGTGGCCCTGGCCCGGGCCATCGCCCCGTCGCCGCGCCTGCTTCTGGCCGACGAGCCCACGGGCAACCTGGACGGCGAGACCGGCGAGCGGATCATGGACCTGCTTTTTTCGCTGTCCGCCACGGCCACCCTGGTGCTCGTCACCCACGACGCGGGCCTGGCCGGGCGCTGCGGCCGGGTGGTGCGGGTGCGCGACGGCAAGGCCGAAAACGGCGCGCCGGATCGATGAAGCGGCCCTTTTTCGCGCCGAAGGGCCGCCGGCCCCTGGAGCGGCTGGCCCGGGGGGCGCTGCTGCTGGGGGTCTTCGCCCTGGTGGTCGTGGCCTTCCAGAAGCATTTCGAATCGGTGATCGATACGGCCCAGCGCTCGGGGACCTTGTCCGACCCCGGCCATGTGCTGGCCGACGCCGACCGGGCCTGGGTCCTGGAACAGGCCCGGGACCTGCGCGACCGCCACGGCCTGGAACTGCGGGTCGTCATCGGCGGCCCGGCGCCGGCGCCCGTGGCCGTCGGCCCGAAAACGGCTTTTTTATTCGCCGATGCGGCCTGCCAGGCCAGCAGCGTCCTCCTGGCGCCCCTGGCGGTGGCGGCGCTGCCGGCGGGATTTCCCGACGACCTCGGCCGGGAACACCTCGACGCGGCCTGCCGGCAAGGGCGGCTTCGCGAGGGTATCCTGGCTTCCCTTGGACTTTTGACCGCATCCCTGGACCAGGCGGCGGGCCGGGGAAAAGGAGCAACGCATGATTGAGGCAGCCATGGCGCCGCTGACCATCCACACCGACGGGGCCTGCCTGGGCAACCCCGGCCCGGGCGGCTACGCGGCCATATGGGAGGAAGGGGGCGAGCGCCGGGAACTTTCCGGCGGCAGGAAGCTTACCACCAACAACCGCATGGAACTGCTGGCCGTCATCGTGGCCCTGGAGGCCCTGGCCGGGCCGATGGCGGTGGTGGTGGTCACGGACTCGCGCTACGTCCACGACGCCATCGAAAAGCGCTGGCTGGCCGGCTGGCAAAAGCGCGGCTGGATCAACGCCGAGAAAAAGCCGGTGAAAAACCAGGACCTCTGGCGCCGGCTCATTCCCCTGCTGTCCCGCCACACGGTGAAGTTCCAGTGGGTGCGCGGCCACACCGGCCATCCCGACAACGAACGCTGCGACGTGCTGGCCAAGCGGGCGGCCAATTCCCGCGACCTGCCGGCCGACGAGGGCTATCCCGGCTAGGCCGGGTCATGGAACAGCCGCCGGGCCAAGGCCCGGCTGGGGACGGGGGCGCCACGGCGCCCCCGTCCGTTTTGTGGCGCCCGGCCGGTCAGGCCACCTGGCGGCAGCGCCGTAGGCCGGGCGTGCGGCAGGGCGGGGGCCGCAAGGTTCCCGCTGGCCGATACCTCCCTTCACAGGGAGCTGCCGCTCCTCACAGGTGGATGCCGCCGGAAACCTCGAGGCGCTGGCCGTTGATCCAGCCGGCGTCGTCGTCGAGGAGCAGGGACAGGGCACCGCCGATGTCGTCGGGCAGGCCCACCCGGCCCAGGGCCGTCTGGGAGGCGATGAAGGCGTTTACGTCGGCGTTGTCGCGCACCTGCCCGCCGCCGAAATCCGTGGCGATGGCCCCCGGGGCCAGCACGTTGACGGCGATGCGCCGTGGCCCCAGCTCCTGGGCCAGGTAGCGGCTGAGCACCTCCACCGCCCCCTTGGCCGCGGCGTAGGCGGCGTAGCCCGGATACGAAAAGCGGGTCAGCCCCGAGGACACGTTCACGATGCGCCCGCCGTCGCGCAGCAGGGGCAGCAGCGCCTGGGTCAGGAAAAAAGCCGCCTTGAAATGGACGTCCACCATCTGGTCGAACTGGTCCTCGGTGGTGGCGTCGAAGGGGGCATGGGCGCCGTAGCCGGCGTTGTTGACCAGGAAGTCGAAGTCCTCCCGGCCGAAGGTTTCGCGAAGCGCCTGGCCAAGCGCCGTGGCGAAGGCGGCGAAACCGGCGCTGCGGGACACGTCCAGGGGCAGGGCCACGGCCTTGCGCCCCATGGCCTCGATGTCGGCCACCACGGCCTTGGCTTGGGCCTCTTTTTCCCGGTAGGTCAGAACGATGTCGCGGCCCTTGCGGGCCAGGTGCTGGCACATGCTTTTGCCAAGGCCCCGGCTGCCGCCGGTGACCAGCGCGATTTTCATGACGGGCTCCTTGTTGCGTACGGGCCGTTTGGCGCGGGATTGCGCAGGGTGAGGATACGCGCTTGGCCGGTTGTGTCGATGCCCGGGCCGCGGGTTTCAGGCCCTGGCCGCCTTCAGGAACCGGGCGGCCAGGGCCGGGGCGGCCCGTTCGGCCTCGGCCCAGTGGAGGAACAGGGGCCGCAGGACCCGGGCCCGGATGGCCGGGGCGCGGAGTTGCCTGGCCGCGACAAGCCCCTCGTGGGGCAGGGCCAGGAACCGCTCGGCGAAGGCCCGGGCCCGGTGGATGTCGCGGTGGCCGGCGTCGACGGTGGCCAGCCCCGAGGCGGCCGCCCGGGCGCGGCGGGCCGGGTCGGCCAAAAGGGCCTCGACCAGCCGGCACAGCCCCGCGAAATCGTCCTGGTCGTAGGCAAAGAGGTCCCGGCCGTCGGTGAAAATCGCGTCCTGGCCGTGGCCGACGCGCGGCGTCACCAGGGCCGCGCCGCAGCCCAGGGCCTCGAAGACCCGGTAGTTGAGGTCGCCGTGCTCGGCGATATTGAGCACGAGCTTCGCCCGCCGGTAGGCCTCGCGGTAGGGGCCGGCCAGGGACCGGAAGCCGGGGAAGCGGTCCCGCAGCCGGAGAAGCAGGGCGCTGCGCACCGGGGTGAGCGCCGGGTCGTCCTTGCCGACGAAGACCATGTCCATGTCCTTTGGCCCGTCGAGCCCCTCGGGGCCGGGCCGGTCGGCGGCGGCGGCAAAGGGCGGCGACCACAGCAGCCGCGCCTCCGGCAGGAACGGGCCGGCAAACCCGGGCAGATGGTCGGCCAGCCCCACCAGGCACAGGTCGAAGGCCTGGGCGTAGAGCGGATACCAGGCGTGGATGTGGGAATCCACGCAGGCGAAGGCCGTCAGGCACGGGTAGCTTTCGAGCCCGAGCAGCATGGGCGGCACGCTCGTGTCGCCGTAGGCCAGGGCGTCGGGGACGAAACCGAAGGCGTCCACCAGTGCGTCAAAGGTGAAAAAGCGGTGGCCCGGCACCGGGAGGTGGTCCACCCGCCAGCCGGACGGGGCCAGGATCGGGCCAAGGGCCTGGGCGAAGAGCGGATTGGCCAGCCAGGCCAGGCGTTTGGTGCCCATGCGATTCGCCCGGCCTCGCGGTCACACGGCCGGCGTCAGGACGGGCAGGCCGGCCCGGCGGAAGTTGGCCTGCCAGCCGTCCGGGCAAAGCGACGCCGGCAGCACGGCCTGGCCGGGCCGGCCGGCCCGGGCCAGGGCGGCGGTTATGGCCTGGTCGAGGGCCGCCGCCGCTTCGGCCGGGCGATGGGGCGGGGCGTTGCGGATGGCCGGGTGGGTCCGCGACAGGTCCTTGCCGGCAAAGGCGTTGGTGACGACCTCCAGGCCGAAGGCGGCCATTTCCAGGGGCGGATAGGACGGATGCGGCGAGGCCATAAACGACAGGCCGACATGGCTTTGCAGCAGCGTGGCCGCGTAGTCGGGCAGGGACAGCATGCCCAGGCTCGCCAGTTCGCTGCCGTCCGGGAAGACCACGGTTTCGTGGGGCGTGCCGGCGCTTAAAAGCCGCACCGGCACGGCCAGGCCCGGCCGGTGGTCGCGCAGCCACCGCCACAGGCAGGAAAGCACGGCCGGGAAGCAGTTGCGCGGATGGCCGGGCCGGCCGTAGGCCAGGATGGTCAGGCGGTCCGCCGGCCGTGGCGGCAGCTGGCGGCCCAGGGCGGACAACACCTGGGCCAGGGCCGGGTTGAGGGAGGGCCGCACGGCCACCATGGCGCCGAAACCGTAGCGCTTGCGGGTCAGGAACCGGGCCAGTTCCTGGGAGTTGACCACGGCCAGGCAGGGCGCCCCGTGGCCGTAGGTCGTCTCGGCCAGGAGGTGGTCGGCGCCAAGGGGGTAAAACCCCGGCTCCCAGTCCTGGATGAAATAGTAAAAGGGGTTGGCCGGCCGGCCGTCGCGGCGCAGCAGGGCGGCGAAGGCCTCCCAGACCGGCACGGACCGCCAAAACGAGCACAGGAAGATGTCGCCGGCGTCCACCTCCAGGGGTTCCTCGTCGTGGAGGCCGACGAGGCGCGGCGGCGGGGCGTCGCGGCCGGCGGCGAAGGGGGACAGGTCGAGCCGCGAGCCGTCCTCGGGCAGGGGGGAAAGGCTCACGAAACGCAGGCGCGGATAGCGGGGAGCGAGAAACCGGGCCAGTTCCAGCACGGAGGTCAGCCCGCCGAACACGTGGCCCTTGTGGGCGTGGGGCAGGCACACGGTCAGGCGGGGCGCCGCCGGGCCGGGGACGAGCCGCAGCCGGGAGGTGTCCGGGGTGGCCGCGGCGAACGCGGCCGGATCGTAGGCCACGTTCGCGGACATGGCCTAGTGTCGCGTTCCCGGAATCCGCGCCTGCGCACTCCGGGAACGACGATTCGAACGAAGGATTTTTCCTGGAATAAAGGTGGCCATGTCGTTCCGGGTGCCGGGCTAGCCTGCCTGGCCGTTGGCGCGGGCGTCCTGGGCGGGCGTGGCCGGGGCCGGCGCGGCGGGCTGGTCGGGCGTGGCGGCCTGGGCCGTTTGGGGCGGCGGCGGCAATTCGCCTTTTTGAGCCGCCTTGCCGCCGCCCTTGAGCATCTCGGCGTCGGCCAGGATCATGATCAGCCGCTTGAAGAAGGCCAGATCCAGGGTTTCCTTGCGGGCCTCCATCTTGCGCAGGGCCTCGAAGGGCGGATAGGCCGGCCGCCAGACGCAGGCCCGGGTCAGGGCGTCGTAGGTGTTGCACACGGCCAGCGCCTTGACATAGTTGGGGATACCGGCCGAGGGCAGGCCGGCCGGAAAGCCCTTGCCGTCCTCCTGCTCGTGGTGAAACAGGATGCAGTGCAGGGTTTCCGGCGGCAGGGGCAGGCCCACGCACAGCCCCACGCCAAGCGCCGGGTGGGAGCGGAAGGCCGTTTCCTCCTCCGGCGCCCAGCCGTCCGGCCGGCGGTCCAGCAGGCCCTCGGGCAGCCCGAGCTTGCCCACGTCGTGCAGCAGCGCCCCCACGCCGACCTTGACCAGCAGGTCCTCGTCCACGCCCGGCCGGTCCATGAGCACGAGCGAGGTGAGGACCATGACGGCCAGGCCGTGCTGGTAGGCCTGGTAGCCCTTGCTGATGAGCTTGGCCACGTTTTTGACGGCGTCGGGGAGCTGGAGGAAGCCGATGGACTGGCGCACGAGCTTGCCGACCTGGTCGAAGCGGCTGCGGCTGACGCCGTGGGGGAGTTTTTCCTCGAGCACGCCCCGGGCCAGGTCCACGGCGCTTTCGTGCCAGACCTCGGCCCGGTCGGCCAGGGGGATGGACTCGTCGAGGAGCACGTCGCCCAGGGCCTCGCGCAGGTAGTTCTCGTAATGGCGCCGCTCGCCCTTGTGGATGTAGACCGTGGCCACGCCCATGGCCCGAAGCCTGGCCAACTGGTCGGCGGAAAAGGCCGCGCCGCGCGTGGAATAGAGCACCAGGCCATTTCCCTTGCGCACGTAGACGGAAAAGCGGCCCTTGCCCCAGGGGCGCAGGGACATGGTCTTGATGGGCAGGTAGGCCTTGAGTTCCTGGGCCGATATGGCCTCTTCGGCCGCTTTCTTGTCGGGGGTCAACGGATGGTTTCTCCGGGGCCGGGGTCGTTTAGGGGCAGGCGCATTTCCACCACATCCTCGTCGTAGTTGCGCACCACGGAAAAGCCGAGCTTTTCGGCCAGGCCCTGCATGCCGCCGTTTTCCATCAGCGCCTGCCCGGTCAGTTCCCTGGTGCCGCGTCCCTTGCAGTAGCGGATGATTTTTTCCATGAGCAGTCGCCCCAGGCCCAGGCCCTTGAGGTCCGAGCGGATGATGACCGCGAATTCGGCCGAGGCGTTGTCCGGCCGGGTCGAGGCCCGTACCACGCCCAGGGTCTCGGGCTTGCCTTCGGCGTCCGGGGCCGTGGCGATGAAGGCCATCTCGCGCTCGTAGTCGATCTGGGTGAGCTTGGCCATCTCGGTGTGGGTGAGTTCGCGCACCACGCCGAAGAACCGGAAGCGCAGGTCCTCGGGGGAGAGGTGCTTGAAGAACTCGAAATGGGCCGGCTCGTCCTCGGGCCGGATGGGGCGCAGCAGGGTGTGGCGGCCGCCTTTGAGCGTCACGCACTCCTCGAGTTCGCGCGGGTAGGGCCGGATGGCCAGGCGATGGGGGTCGGGCTCGGGCTCGGCGGTCAGGCGGATGGAGGCGCCGATGACCTGCACCCCGCCGGGCTGGGCCAGCACCGGGTTGAGGTCGATGGCCGCGATGCGCTCCTGGTCGGCCACGCACTGGGAGACCTGGTTGAGGGTCAGGCACAGCGCGTCCACGTCCACGGGCGGCTGGCCGGTGGCGCCCTGGAAATTGGCGGCCACGCGGGTGCGGCGAACCAGGTCGCGGGCCAGGGACATGTTGAGCGGTGTCAGCGCCACGGCCCGGTCCCGGGTGACCCGGGCGGCCAGGCCGCCCTGGCCGAAAACGATGTAGGGGCCGAAAACCGCGTCCACCCGGGCCTTGATGGTCACCTCGAAGGCGCCGGCCCGCCGGCCCATTTCCTGGACCACGTAGCCTTCGATGCGTGCCCCGGGCACGTGTTCGAGCACCCTGGCCCGGGCCGCGACGGCGGCCTCGCGTACGGCCTCGGGGCCGGCCAGGTCGAGGACCAGTCCGCCCACGTCGAAGGGCTGGGGCACCTGGGGGGAGACGACCTTGACGGCCACGGGAAAGCCCAGGGCCTCGGCCGCGGCCACGGCGTCGTCCACGTCCTCGGTGAACTGGGAGGCCACCGCCCGCACGCCGTAATAGCCGAGCACTTCCTTGGCCTCGGGGTCGGTCAGGGTCAGCCGGCCCTCGGCGAAGGCCCGGTCGATCACGGCCCGGGCGGCGTCCGGGTCCGGGACGTATTCCGCCGGCAGGCTGGCCGGCATTTCCATGAGCAGTTCCTGGTTGCGCCGGTAGCGCAGCAGGTGGACGAAGGCGGACACGGCCTGGTCCGGCGTCTCGTAGGTGGGCACGCCGGCGTTGTTGAGGGTGGCCAGGGCCGGCCCGGCGTCGGGGTCGTAGCCCATCCAGCAGGCCAGCACCGTGCGGTTGGTCTTGGCCAGGACCTCGGCCATGGCCTTGGCCGCCTCCTCGGCGCTGACCCCGGGGAAGGGCACGTGGATGACCAGCACGGCGTTGACGCCCGGGGCGCGCAAAAGCGCCCGCAAGGCCTCGGCGTAGTCGGCCGGCGCGGCGTCGAAGCTCATGTCCACCACGCCGTGGCGCAGCCAGTTGGGGCCAAGGAGCTTGGACAGGGCGGCCCTGGCCTCCTCGTCGAACATGGCCAGGGAGCCGCCGCCCTCGAGCAGGGCGTCGGCGGCCATGATGCCGATGGAGCCGCCGTTGGTCAAAATGGCCAGGTTCTCGCCGCGCAGGGGCCTCGAGCGGGCAAGCGTCTGGGCGGCGTCGAACAGGGCGTCGATCTCGCCCACCCGCAGCATGCCGGCCCGGCGGAAGGCCTCGTCGTAGACCTCGTCATGGCCCTCGGCCGGGTCGGGCGGAAAGATGGTCCACAGCTTGCGGCCGGGCTTGATGACCAGCACCGGCTTGTTGCGGGCCGCCGCCCGGGAAGCGCTCATGAACGACCGGGCGTCGGTGACGGACTCGACATAGAGCAGGATGGAGCGCGTGTTGGGGTCCTGGGCCATGTAGTCCAGGATGTCTGCGTATTTGAGGTCCACCCGGTCGCCCAGCGACAGGATGTGGGAAAAGCCGATGCCCTTGGTGCGGGCCCAGTCGAGGACAGCGGTGAAAAGCGAGGCGGACTGGGAGATGAAGGCGATCTTGCCGGGCAGGGCGTCGGAGGCGGCCAGGGAGCAGTTGAGCCCGATGCCGGGCACGACCAGCCCCAGCCCCGACGGCCCGAGGATGCGGATGCCCGACGGCGCGGCCGCTTCCAGCATGCGGGCCTGCAATTCGCGCCGGGCGTCCTTGGGCAGCTTGGCCCAGCCCGGGGGCAGCACCACGGCCGCGCCCACGCCCCGGCGGCCGAGGTCGCGCAGGTATTCGGGCACCGACGGCGGGTCGGTGACGATCACGCCGATGTCCGGGGTCAGCGGCAGGGTGTCCACGGACTTGTAGCACAGCACCCCGGCGATGGCGTCCAGGCCCGGGGCCACGGGCATGACCGGGCCCAGGAACTTGCCGCCGAGCAGGTTTTTCATGATGACCGCGCCGGGATGCCTGGGGTCCGTGGAGGCGCCGATCACGGCCACGGAATTGGGGCGAAAGAGGGCATCGAGGCTTCGGGCGCTCAACGGCGGCTCCAGGGGCAAGGGTTGCGAGGGTAGCGCCCAGGATAGAAGGCCCGCCCGGCCAAGGCAAGGGGTTTCGCGGTTTTGCGGACGCGGCCCGGCCGCGCTCCGGCGAGTTGACAGGGCGGGCCAGGGGTGGCACTTTCCAATAAAGACGGCTGGTTGTCTCCCGCCTTCCTGGGGTCCCGGCCGCGTTCATTCCCATCCCGTGCCCGCAAGGAGGGTCCTGTATGGAATACGCCACCAGCCTGGTCACGGACAACGAGTTCTTTTCCAGCGAACGCCGCGACAACATCCTGATCGTGCGGGGCAAGCCCCATTTCACCCGCCACGCCCGGGACCTCAAGAAGATCGACACCTTCTTCGATCACCTGGAGATCATCGCCCATACCGACCTGGTGCGGGTGGTGGTGTTCATCGGCTGCCTCGAAAAGCAGGGTGCCGCCGAAACCCTGGAGTTTTTCGACGAATTCCTGACGTCGCGGCGCGAGGACTACCTCATCCAGCGGCTGTTCAACCTCGTCAACAACTACACCGTGACCATGGCCGGGCTCAACAAGGTCACCATCCACGCCGACACCGGCAACATCTCGGCCTTTCACCTGAACATGAGCCTGGCCTGCGACTACCGCCTCGTCACCGAGCAGGCGGTCTTCGAAAACGCCTCGGCGGAGCTGGGCACCATCCCCAAGGGCGGCGGCGGCTACTTCCTGTCGCGCATGCTCGGCGGGGCCAAGGCGGCGGAAGTGCTGCAATGGCCGCGTTTTTCGGCCGAGGAGGCGCACAACCTCGGCATCGTGGACAAGCTCGTGCCGGTGGCCAGACTGGAGGCCGAGGCGCTCAAGGTGGCCGCCTACTACCAGGAGCCGCAGGTGGCCACCATGCTGGCCCTGCGCAAGCTTTTAAAAAGCGATATCAACGAGCTGCGCCGGTCCCTGGAGACCGAGGACATGCTGATCCTCAACCGGCTCAATTCGCCCGAGTTCAAGGCGGCCATGGTGGCGCGCCGGGCGGCCCGGGCGCAATGACGGCCGTGGCCGGCAAGCCCAGGCCACGGGTGACTTTGTCGGGCTTTTGGAGTACGTGACAAGGGCTTGCTTCCCCGGGCTGTGGCAGGCGAAACCACCCCCGTCGAGGTCCCATGCGTCTTTTTTTGACCACGCTCTGGCTCCTGGTTGCGGCCTCCACCGCCCAAGGCGGCAATCTCGATTTCACCCTGCACAAGCTCGATTCCGGCCGCCCCGGCCCGACCATCCTGGTCGTCGGCGGCATCCAGGGCGACGAACCCGGCGGCTTCTACACCGCCGCCCTGCTCGTTTCCCACTACAAGATCAAATCCGGGGCCGTCTGGGTGGTGCCCAACCTCAACTTCCTGTCCATGATCCACAACTCCCGGGGCATGCACGGCGACATGAACCGCAAGTTCGCCGACCTCGACCCCAAGGACCCGGAGTACGAGGCCATCCAGAAGATCAAGGCCATCATCACCGATCCCCGCGTCGAGGCCGTGCTGCACCTCCATGACGGCTGGGGCTTTTTCAGCCCCACCTACGTCTCCGAATGGCAAAACCCCAAGCGTTGGGGCCAGTCCGTCATCATCGACCAGGACCGCGTGCCGGCCTCGCGCTTCGGCGACTTGGCCGCCCTGGCCGAAAAAGCCGCCGCTGAGGCCAACGAACGCCTCTACGACCCCATGCACGCCTACCACGTCAAAAACACCCACACCCGGGGCCTCGACGACGAAACCGCCAAGGAGATGTCCAAGACCCTGACCTACTTCGCCATCAACAATGGCAAGCCGGCCTTCGGCATCGAGGGCAGCAAGAACGTCAGCCCCTTCCTGTCGGCCTACTACCACCTGGCCGTGGTCGAAAGCTTCCTGCGCTCCTTCGGCATCGCATTCGAACGCGCCTTCGAGCTGGCCACGCCGCAAGTGGCCGATGCCCTGCAAAGCAACGTGGCCGTGTCGTTTTTCGACAACAAGGTCTACCTGGACCTGCGCAATGCCCGGGAACGGCTGCGCTACATTCCGCTCAAAAAAGGCAGCGCCGTGGAATACCGCCCCGGCAGCCCCATCATGGCCCTGGTCTCGGCGGAAAAAAGCCTCAAGGTCTATTTCGGCAATAAAAACGTCACCGAACTCGATCCCCAATACTGCGAATACGACACCAGCCTCGAGGCCGTGCCCATGGAAATCGACGGTGTCAAACGCGTGGTGCCCTTCGGCCGGGTCGTGCCCGTGGCGAAAAATTTCCGCGTCGAAACCGGCGCCGACTACCGGGCCAACATCATCGGCTTCAGCAAACCCGGCCTGGCCAACGAGGCCGGCCTGACGCTGGCCCTGTCCGACCTCCAGCCCGGCTACTCCGTGGACAAGGCCGGCACCATCTTCCGCATCGAAATCTACAAGGGCGACAAATTCTGCGGCATGATCCTGGCCGCCTTCGACGCCAAGGGCCCGGCCCTGGCCGCAAGCGACAAGCTCCTGCGCAAGCTCAAGAAAACCGGCGAGATCGACCTGGGGCGCTAACCGTCAGGCAAGGCCACGGCAGCAGGAGCCTGCGGCGCCCTGAACTGGGGCGCCGGCCCGCACCTCATCGGGGCTTTGCCCCGAACCCCACCAGGGCGTTGCCCTGGACCCCATCGGGGCGTTGCCCCGGACCCCATCGGGGCGTTGCCCCGAACCCCATCGGGGGGCGTCACGCCCCCCGAGCCCCCCGGTCGGCTGTGGCGGGCGGGAGTGGCTGCGGTCACCGGGGTGATGGTCGTGCGCGGCGCGAAGATGCGAGGCCGGAATTTCGCCTTTCGATGCCGTCGCTGCGCTCCTGGCTCGAAAGGCGAAATTCCGGCCTCGCCCAGCCGTCGGCCCTGCGGGCCGAGGGGTGTGGATTTTTTGCTTTGAAAGCCTCTGTAAAGGCACTCTAAGGATTCTCTTGTTCTGCGGCGCGTTGCCACCGACGCTGCAATTGGCGGTTGCCGGACGGCCCTTTTTCTTCCCATGCGGCGCGTTGCCACTGACGCTGCTACTGGCGGTTGCCGGCCGGACGGCTCTTTTTCTTCCCATGCGGCGCTTCGCCGCTGGCGCCCTTGTTGGCGGAATTCGGGGCAACGTGCTGGCCGGCTTTGCGGCCTGCGGGTTGCCCCGAATTCCGCCAACAAACGACCGACGCCCCGCCACTCGACGTTCCCGACCACATCTCCACCCGCCCCGTCGGGGAGGTCCAGGAGGGGATCATCCCCTCCTGGCGGGTCCAGGGCAGCGCCCTGGCAAGGTCCGGGACAGCGTCCCGGCCGCCGGAGGCATCTTCATCCACCAGGCCCGCACGTCCACCTCCAACCGCCTCACCTGCGCCAGCAACCGCATCGGCATGCCCTGTCCCGCTACTGGCCGAGCCACTGCGCCCAGATCTTGCGGTTGCGCGGGCCGTCCCATTCGCACAGGAACACGCCTTGCCAGGTGCCGAGCTGGATGCGGCCGCCGGAGACGATCAGCGTCAGGGAGGGGCCGACGAGGGTGGTTTTGACGTGGGCGTCGCTGTTGCCTTCGACGTGCTTGTAGCCGGCCGCCTCCTTGGGGAGCAGGCGCGACAGGGCCAGGACGAGGTCGGCGGCCACGTCGGGGTCGGCGTCCTCGTTGACGGTCAGGGCGGCGGTGGTATGGGGGCAAAAGACCACGAGGGCGCCGTCGCGCCAGTTTTTTTCCGTGACGAGTTCCTGGAGGGCGCCGGTGACGCGCACGAGTTCTTCCCGGAGACCGGTACGGACTTCGAAGGTTTCCATGATGCCTCCTTCATCCGTCTTCGCGGGCCGGGCGGAAGCCGTGGCCGAAGGACGGATCGTAAAGATGGGAGGGGACGCCCCGCCCCAGTCCCGGCAGCACCAGGAAGAGGGTTTGCCGGTCGATGGCGGCGGCGCGCACGGTTTGCACCAGGGTGTCGATGGTGGCCCAGAAGCGTTTTTCGCCGGGCCAGCCCAGGCGGTGGGCCACGGCCACCGGGGTTTCGCCGGCCAGTCCCCCTTGGCGCAGCGCCTCGGCCAGGCCTTCGGGGTTGCCGGCGGCCAGGTAGACGGCCAGGCTGGCGCCGTGGCCGGCCAGGCTCGCCAGGGACTCGCCCGGCGGCATGGGCGTGCGGCCGGCCAGCCGGGTGAGGATGAGCGTCTGGGTGGCTTCGGGTTCCGTGACGGACACGCCGAAGGCGGCGGCCGCCGCCGCGGCCGAGGTCACGCCGGGGACGACGGTGTAGGGGATGCCGTCGGCGTCGAGCAGGCGGGCCTGTTCCGAGAGCGCGCCGAAAAGCGACGGGTCGCCGGTGTGGACCCGGGCGGCCAAGCCCCCCTGGCGGGCCGTTGCGACGAGGAGCGCGTGGGTCTCGGCGAGGCTTAAAGGCGCGGAGTCCACCACCCGGGCATCGGCCCGGGCCAGGGCCACCACGGCCGGGGAGACCAGCGAGCCGGCGTAGAGCACGAGGTCGGCCTGGCCGATGAGGCGGGCGGCCTTGACGGTCAGCAGGTCCGGGTCGCCGGGGCCGGCACCGATAAACGCCACACCGCCGTGGGGGAAAAGCGGTTCAGCCACGGGGGGCCTCCTTGGCGGCGGTGATGACGGTCACGGGGTTTTCGGCGCAAAGGCGCAGGTCGCCGGCCAGGGGCGCGGCCGTGGCGGCGTTGACTTGCAGCACCTCCACGCGCAACCCGGCCGCGGCGAAAGCGGCCAGGGTGTGTTGCAGGGTGCCGAAAAGGACGCTGTTGACCACGATCCTGCCGCCCGGGCGCAGCCGCCGGCAGAGGTAGGGCAGCAGGTCGGCGCGTACGGTCAGGCCGCCGCCGACGAAAATCCGGTCCGGATCGGCCAGGCCGTCCAGGCCGTCCGGGGCCTCGCCGCCGACCGGGGTCACGGTGAGCGCGCCGGTGAGGCGAATGTTTTCGGCCAGCAGCGCCAGCCGGCCGGGATCGCGCTCCACGGCGAAGACCGGGCCGCCGGCGCAAAGCAGCGAGGCTTCCAGGGCCACGGCCCCGGTTCCGGCCCCCACGTCCCAGACGACATCCCCGGCCCGGGGCGCCAGGGCGGCCAGGGCCACGGCCCGTATGGGCTTTTTGGTGAACACCCGGTCCAGGCGCAACAGCGCCTCGTCGTCGAGGCCGAGCGCCAGCGGCACGGCCACCGGGCGCACACGTTCGATAAGCAGCAGGTTGAGCGGGGAAAACGAAAGCCCCACGGCCTCGGCCAGGGTCAGCCGCCACAGCCGTTCGCCGGGCAGGCCCATGTCCTCGAACACGGTCATGGCGAAGGCGTCGCCGCCCCGGGCCAAAAGGGCCGCGGCGATGCCGGCCGGGGTGTGGGCGGCGTCGGTATGGACGGCCACGGCCTCGGTGCGGCACAGGGCGGCGAAAAGGGGCAGCATGTCGTCCCGGCCGTGCAGCGACACGGCCGGCAGGTCGTGCCAGGGCCGGCCCAGGCGGGCGGCGGCGGCGGCCACGGCCGTGACCCCCGGGAAAAAGACCAGCCGGTCCGGGCCGAAGCGTTCGGCCAACAGCCGGCCGATGCCGAAAAAAAGCGGGTCGCCGTCGGCCAGGACCGTGACACGCCGGCCTTCCCCCAAGGCCGCCGCCATGGCCTCGCACACGAGGCCCAGGGGACCGACGATGGGGATGCGCACGCCGCCGTGGTCCGGGAAGCAGGCGAGCTGGCGTCGGCCGCCGACCAGCACGTCGGCCTCGGCAACGGCCGCCGCCGCCGGCGGGGACAGAAAGGGCCGGCCGATGCCCAGCCCGACCACGCAAAGGGGATGGCCCGTCACGAGAGGTGCTCGCCGTACGACATGCCCCCCTGTACCCGTGACGGGGGCCGCGGTCAAAAGGACTGTGCGCACTGGCGCGATGACAAAACGGTCATGGGGCGGGGCCGCGCCGGACAGGCAATTGCGGCTTGCCCTTTTTCCCGGGCCGGGTCATTTCATGACAATCCAGCCTAAGGAGGGCGGTGTTATGGAACAACGACATGTCGGTGTGACCTTCACGGGAGGCGTTTGGGCGAGCCTGGGCTACCCGCTGCTTTGGCTCGTCCTGTCCCTGTTCATCATCCCCACCGCCTGGGGCGCGGTGGCGTTTTTTGGTTGGTGGTGCGCCGCGGCGCGCTTTTCCGACGGCACGCGGGCCGACTTCGAGGGCCGGGCGGGGCGCATCTGGCCGCTTTTCGCCGTGGCCACGTTTCTGGCCGTGCTGCCGCAACTGGCCACCTCGGGCATGGAACACGACGGCCGGCGCCTGGCCGTACAGGGGCTGCTGGCCCTGGTGCTCATTCCCTGCGACGCGGCGGTCAAGCTGCCGCTGTACCGCTGGCTCATCGAGAACATCCGTCTGTCACCCGGGGGCACGGCCCGTTTTCACGGCCGCTACCTGCCCTTTCTCGGCTGGTCGGCGCTGGTGACCGTCGCGGCCATGACCCTTATTTTTGGGCCATTCGCCGCCGTGGGCATGGCGCGCTGGGTGTGCCGCAACATCGAGGGCGAGGGCTTCGGCCTGGAATTTCACGGCTCGGGCTGGGGGCTTCTGGGCATGAGCCTCCTGTGGATGCTCGGCACGATGCTTGTCATCCCCATTCCCTGGGTCTTGCGGTCCGTGTTCCGCTGGTGGACGGAAAACCTCCGGCTCATCCGCTTCGAGACCGCGGGCGCGTCCCTGCCCTGACCAGCGGCGTGCCGTCGAAATCGAAGACGAAAAGGCGCAGCCGCGGCCCCGGGCCGGCGAAGCGGCGCATGTGGCCGAGGGCCTCCCCGGCCAGGACCTGGGCCAGGGCCGCCCTGGCCGGGGCGCCTTTGGCCAGCTCGAAGGCGTGGCGGGCGGTGTTGGCCGCCCCGGCCGCCCGGCAGGCCGCCTCGGGCCAGCCAGCCTCCCGGCACCAGCCGGCCAGGGCCGAAAAATCCATGTCCCCTTGGTGGGCGTGGGTGTTGGCCAGGCCCTGGGCCATTTTCACGAGCTTGCCCGGATAGCAGGCCCAGGCGATGTCCCGGAAGCCGCGCCCGGCGGCGGCGCCAAGGGCGAAGGCCAAGCAGTCGGCCGCCTGGACGCAGGCCGTTTCCGCCAGTTCCGGCAACTGCCGGCGCAGGAGCGCCTCGCTGCGCCGGCCCGTGGAAAAGCCGACGGTGTCGTGGGCGAGCGCCCTGGCCACGTCCAGGGCCTCGGCGATGGAGGCCTCCCAGGCGGCGTGGCTGAAGGGGCGCACGATGCCCGAGGTGCCGAGGATCGAAATGCCGCCCACGATGCCCAGGCGCGGGTTGAGGGTCTTGCGGGCCATGGCCTCGCCGCCCGGCACCGTGACCTCGGCCCGCAGGCCGCCGCCGTGGCCGGCCAGCGCCGCCGCCTCGGCCACGGCGGCCCGGATCTGGGCCAGGGGCGCCGGGTTGATGGCCGCCAAGCCAACGGCCACGGGCAGCCCCGGCAACGTGACGCGCCCCACGCCGGCCCCGCCTTCCACGGCGACGCCGCCCGGGCCGGCTTCGGGGCAAACATCCACCCGGCAGCCGATCACCGCCCCGTGGGTCACGTCCGGGTCGTCGCCGCCGTCCTTGACGATGGCGGCATAGGCCCCTTCCCCCGCAAGGCGCGCCTCGGCCACGGGCAGGGTCAGCCGGCCGGCGCCCGGCAGCGGCACGTCCACGGTTGCGGGGCGCTCCCCGGAGAGCAGCAGCAGCGCCGCCGCCTTGGCCGCGCCGGCCGCCGCCGTGCCGGTGGTGAAGCCCTCGCGCAGGCCCTGCCGCCGCCTCACCCCGCCTCCCGGCAGGCCCGGGCGAAATGCCAGGCCGCTTGGGGGCTGCCGGCCAGGTGCACGTGCACGTAGCTGCCAAGGGTCGCCTGGCGCAAAAAGCCGTGGCGGTCGGGAATGGGGCCCTTGCGCCCGGTCGCGGCGTAGACGTCCGGGACCTCGCCGGTGTCGCCGGCCAGGTGGGAGTAGTGGAATTCGTGGCCGCGAAGCCGCGTGCCGGACGGCCCCAGCGGCGTGTCGGCGGTGGTGGTCACCGCCCGGTAGCCCAGCGCCGCGAAACGCTCGCCCATGGCCGCCCGGAAGGGAAAAACGCCGGCCATGGGAAAGGTCCGGCCCGAAAGGTCGGCCAGGGACTCCATGAGGTACATGAAGCCGCCGCACTCGGCCACGACCGGCCGGCCCGAGGCGCAAAAGCCCCGCACCGCGGCCAGCATGCCCGCGTTTTGCGAAAGCGCCGCGGCATGCAGTTCCGGATAGCCGCCGCCCAGGTACAGCCCGGCCAGGCCCTCGGGCAGGCCGGCGTCGCCAAGGGGCGAAAAGGGCACGATCTCAAGCCCCGCCGCCTCCAGCAGCCGCAGGTTTTCGGCATAATAGAAGCAGAACGCCCGATCCCGGGCCAGGCCCAGGCGCGGAGGCGGCGGGGATGGGCGAGGGCGAAGGGACGGGGAAGGCGCGTGGGGGGGAGATGGGGGGAAGCCTCCGGCGGCCAGAGGGGGCGAGGCCCCCTCTGGACTCCCTATAAGGGGGAAGCTGGCGTCATCGTCACGGTCGATCATAAGCGGCGGCAGATCGGCCAGGAGGGCGTCGAGGTCGCAGTGGGCCTCGACCCAGTCGGCCAGGGCGTCCAGGCGTTCCGTCGCGGCCGCGTCGTCGGCGGCCGTGACCAGGCCCAGATGGCGCGAGGCCATGGCCAGCTCGGCCCGCCGGGGCAGCACGCCCCGAAGCGGCGTGGCGGGAAGGCTGGCCGCCATGACTTCGCGCAGCAGTTCGGCGTGGGAGGGGCTGCCGGCGTTGTTTAACAGCACGCCGCAAAAGGCCAGGTCCGGCTCGAAGGCCAGGTAGCCGCCCACCAGCGCCGCCGCCGAGCGGGCCATGGAGGCCGCGTCGGCCACGAGCAGCACCGGCAACCCCAAAAGCCTGGCCAGGGAAGCCGAGGAGCCGGCCGCGTCCACGGCGGCGTAGCCGTCGAAAAGGCCCATCACGCCCTCGACAATGGCCAGGTCCGCCCCGGCGGCGTGGCGGGCGAAGATGCGCCGCGTCCCCTGCGCGCCGCACATCCAGTCGTCGAGGTTGTGGCTGGGAGTGCCCGTGGCCAGGGCGTGGTGTCCGGGATCGATGAAGTCCGGGCCGGCCTTGAAGGCCTGCACGCGCAGCCCGCGCCGGGAAAAGGCCCGCAAAAGCCCGAGCGTCACGGACGTCTTGCCGCAGCCGCTGCGCGTGCCGGCCACGAGCAGGCCGCGCGGAGCGTGGGGAGGGGATGGCATGGCGCGCTGCCCGTACGGCCGGGAACCCCGTGGCCGGGGTTATTCGTCCTTGAGGGTGCGGGTCATGAGTTCGCGCACGGCCAGGGACGGGTCCTTGTCCTGGTAGAGGATGGCGTAGACCTGCTCGGTCAGGGGCATTTCCACGCCGATTTTTTCGCGCAGCGCATGGACGGCCTCGGTCGTCTTGACGCCCTCGGCCACCATTTTCATCTCGGCCAGGATGTCCAGGAGCTTTTGCCCCTTGGCCAGGCGCAACCCGACCTGGCGGTTGCGCGAGAGGTCCCCGGTGCAGGTCAGCACCAGGTCGCCCATGCCCGAAAGGCCCATGAAGGTCTGGCGGTCGCCGCCCATGGCCTTGCCGAGCCTACTCATCTCGTGCAGGCCCCGGGTGATGAGCGCCGCCCGGGCGTTGGCCCCGAAGCCCAGCCCGTCGGCCACGCCGGCGGCGATGGCGATGATGTTTTTTATCGCCCCGCCAAGCTCCACCCCGCGCACGTCCGAGGAGGTGTAGATGCGGAAATAGGGCGTGGACAGGGCTTCCTGGACTTCCTTGCCGGCTTTCTTGTCCTTGCAGCCCAGGGTCACGGCCGTGGGCATCTCGCGGATGACCTCGTAGGCGAAGGTCGGCCCCGAGAGCATGGCGAAGCGCGGCTTGAGGCTGGCCAGGGCGTCCTCGCACACCTGGGACATGGTCATGAGGCTGTCGAGCTCGATGCCTTTGCTGGCGCAGATGATCACCGGGTTTTTGGGCAGGTACTTGAAAAACCGTTGGTAGGCGCTACGGATGAACTGGCAGGGCACGGCGAACAGGAAATGGCGCGCGCCCTCGGCCACGGCCGCCGGGTCGGTGCTGACCTCGAGGGCCTCGGCCAGGCGCCTGTCGGGGAGGTACCAGGAATTCATGCGGGTGGTGCGCATCTCGTGCATCACCGCCTGCTCGCGCACCCACAACCGGGTTTCGTTGCCTTTTTTCGCCAACAGGTCGGCCAGGGTCGTGCCCCAGCTGCCGCCGCCGATCACCGCGATCTTCATGCTCTCCGCCTCCGGTTTCCCCCGCGCCGCCCTGCGGCCGGTTGCGCGCCTCGCAGCCGCGCCGTTGTTGCTTCTAGCACACAAAGCCGGTAGAGACAAAGGCTTTCCGGACACAGCCTCGGGAGGGGAAGTCATGGGCGGGACTGGCGCGGCCACGGCGCTTTCGGCACTGGACAGGGAAATCCTCAAACGCGTGCAGGGCTCGCTGCCGGATTCGGCCACGCCTTACGCCGACATCGCCGCCGCCGTGGGCACGGACGAGGCCCATGTGCTGGGGCTTTTGTCCCGCATGACGCAGACCGGCGAGATCCGCCGTTTCGGCGCCACCCTCAAGCACCAGAAGGCCGGCTTCGGGGCCAACGTCATGGTGGCCTGGTACGTGCCCGAGGAAGACGTGGACCGCATCGGCGCCATCATGGCCGAGCGACCCGAAATCAGCCACTGCTACCACCGCGTCAACTGCCTGGACTGGCCCTACAACCTCTACACCATGATCCACGGCCGTTCCCAGGAGCAGTGCCGGGAAGTGGTCGCCGCCCTGTGCGCCGCCACGGGCCTGGACGACTACGCCATGCTTTTCAGCCTCAAGGAACTGAAAAAAGTCAGCATGCGTTATTTCTAGGGCCGCCCATCCGCTACGCCAGCCCGGGCCGCGCGAGGCCGGCCGTGGCGGCAAGGTTCCATCGGCGTTCCTGCCCCTGCGCGCCGGGGATTGACGCCACGGCTCCCCTGCCCCATACTCCCATGAGAACTCCGCAAAAAGGCGAGGTATCCGCATGAAACCCGTCGATCTGCTGTACATGGGGCTGGGGGCGGCCTTCCTGGCCAAGGACAAGGTCGAATCCTTCGTCGAGGAACTGGAAAAACGCGGCGAAATGTCGCGCGCCGACGCCCAGAACTTCCTGGCGGACGCCAAGTCCCGAGCCAAACAGGAGGAAGAGGTCCTGCGCGCCCGCATCCGCGAGGAATTGCAGGGCGTCCTCTCCGACATGGGCCTGGCCACCAAGGACGACATCGCGGCGCTGAAGGCCCTCATCGAGAAACAGCCGTCCTGATGCCGGCCGCACTGGCCCCCAGGCGGGTCTGGCTGGCCTTCCGGTTCCTGCACACGGTCTTCGTGCTGGTGCGGCGGGCGGACAGCTTCCTGTTGTTGCGTCCGTTGCCGCCGCGCCGGCTCAAGGAAACCATCCTCACCCTGGGGGCCAGCTTCATCAAGCTGGCCCAGGTCCTGGCCACCCGGGCCGATTTTTTCACCGACGACTATCTGGCGGAACTCAAGGCCATCCACGACGAAGTGGCGCCCATGCCGCAGGCCGATTTCCGCCAGGCCTTCCGCCAGGCCTTCGGCGACAGGCCGCCCTTCGCCGCCTTCGACGAAACGCCCATCGCCAGCGCCTCCATCGGCCAGGTCCACGAAGCCAGCCTGCCCGACGGCCGGCGGGTGGCCGTCAAGCTGCGCCGCCTGGGCGTCGACCGCCAGGTCCGCCGGGACATCCGGCTCGTGCGGGCCATGCTCTCGGTCTTCACGCCCTTTTTCTCCCGGGCCACGAAAAATTCCGTGGAAGCCGTGCTGGCGGAATTTTCGGCCATGATCGTCAAGGAAGTCGACCTGTCCGTGGAACTGTCCAACCTGCGCAAGTTCACCGACGCCTACGGCGACGCCCCGGTGCGCTTCCCCGTGCCCGAGCCCGGGCTCTCCGGGCCGGACGCCCTGGTCATGAGCTTCGAAACGGGCCTGCGCATCGACGACAAGGACGGCCTGGCCGCCGCCGGCATCGACTTCCGCAAGGTCCTCGATACACTCATCGCCTTCTACATCGAACAGATGCTCGTGCGCGGCTATTTCCACGCCGACCCCCATCCCGGCAACATCCTGGTGCGGCCCGACGGCGGGCTCACCCTGCTCGATTTCGGCATGCTCAAGCGCCTGCCCGCCGACACCCGCGTGGCCATGATCGAGGTGGCCAAAACCGCCCACGACCGGGACTACGAAGGCTTCATCGTGGCCTGCAAACGCCTGGGCATCGTCGCCGCCGGGGCCGACCCGGCCGAGATGATGGAATTTTCCGAGCGCATGTTCGACATCTTCGGCGACGCCGGCCTGTCCGCCGCCTCCATGCAGGCGCTGGCCTTCTCCGTGCTCGCCTCCATGAAGGACCTGCCCTTCAAGGTGCCCCAGGACGTGGTCTACGTCATGCGCGCCAGCACCCTCATCGAGGGCCTCGGCACGACGTTTATTGAGAACTTCAACGGCGTCAAAGACATCCTGCCGCTTTTGCGCAAGAATCTGGCCCGGGCCATGGGCGCCGAGGCCGGGCTGTTCCCCACCCTGCGCTCGGAACTCATGAGCCTGCCGCTGACCATGCGCCGGGCCAAGACCGTGCTCACCGATCTGAGCGAATCCAACCTGCGCGTCAAGCTCTCCCCCGAAACCATGGAATACGCCGGCGAACGCCTGCGGCCCTACCTGCGCCGCCTGGCCCTCGGGGTGCTGCTGCTGGCCGCGGCTTTTTTGGCGGCCTTGACGGATGTGCCCCACACCCGTGAGGTGGCTTGGCTGCTGTTCGCGGCGGGGGCGGTGCGGGTGTGGCTGGCGTTGCGGTAAGGGACGCAGACGCAGAGGTTGTGGGTGAGGTGAAGGTGGAGATGGGGGTGGGGATGAAGATGCCTCCGGCGGCCGGGACGCTGTCCCGGACCCTGCCAGGGCGCTGCCCTGGACCCGCCAGGAGGGGATGATCCCCTCCTGGACCTCCCCGACGGGGCGGGTGGAGGTGTGGTCGGGAACGTCGAGCGGCGGGGCGTCGGTCGTGGTGGTGCCGGAAATGGGGCTGGCGACACTGGCCGCAAGGCCGGCCAGCACGCCAGCCCCATTTCCGGCACCACGGGCGCCAGCGGCGAAGCGCCGCATATTGAAGATTAAGGGCCGTCCGGCAACCGCCAATTGCACCGTCTGTGGCAACACACCGCGTGTGAAGAATAAAATCCCGGGATTGCCTTTACGGAGGCTTTCAAAGCAAAAAAATCCACACCCCTCGGCCCGAAGGGCCGACGGCTGGGCGAGGCCGGAATTTCGCCTTTCGAGCCAGGAGCGTAGCGACGGCATCGAAAGGCGAAATTCCGGCCTCGCATCTTCGCGCCGCGCACGACCATCACCCCGGTGACCGCAGCCCCTTGCGCCCACCGACGCCGCTGGGGGGGCCTGGGGGGCGTCACGCCCCCCAGTGGGGTGGTCCAGGAGGGGCAAAGCCCCTCCTGGTGGGGTCTGGGGCAACGCCCCAGTTCAGGGGCGCCGCAGGCTCCTGCTCTTGTTTCTGCTCAGGCCATGTGCAAACCGCCGCCCGTTCCCGGTCGCCGTCTAGAACAGATACCCGTAGGTGCTGGCCAGTTTGTCGGTTTTGCCGAGGATGGTTTCGGTGACCTGGTCGATGTCGGCGCTGTCGACGATGCCGGCTTCGCTGGTCAGGAAGTATTTGAGGGCGCCTTCCTTGGAGGAAAAGAGCCAGCTGATCGAATAGATGGAGCTCAGTCCCGAGCGGCCGGGGAATTCTTCCTTTGTTTTGAGCACGATGACGATTTTTTTCTCGTCCTTGTTGGTCGGTTGCATAAGCGACGAGCGCCCCAGCAGTTCCTTGAGCCGGTAGGCCAGGCGGGTGCCCACGGGGTCGTTGTCGTCGTGGTCGATGGCCACTGGGGTTTTGCGGCCCGAGGCATCGCTTTTTTTGGCCGGGGCGGCATCGGCTGCGGGCGGCGCCGGGGCGGCGGTCTGGGCCAGGGCGGGAAGGGCGGCAACTATCGTCAGGGCCAGGGCCAGCGACAGGACCCGCAAAATCGTCTGCATGGCGTGCTCCTTCATGGTACGATGGCGATTAGTTGCGGCATAATCCACCGGGTGCGCCATTGGCAAGCCGACGGGAAATCGGGATGGGGCGGCTGGCCGCATCGAAAAATTGGTTGTCTTTTGCAATTGTTAATATGATCTCATTGTGAAAAGCCGCTCCATGTCGTATGCAAGCCTGTTACAGCCCGAATAATCTTTGCCAACTTTTCGCCCGGAGGTCCCATGCCCCTTGTTTCCCTGATGATCGCCGTTTTGTGTCTGGCGTTTTCCGCGCCGTTTGCCGGGGCCGCCGACCCCATCCGCATCGGCGCCGTGGTTTCGGCCACGGGTCCGGCCTCGTTTCTGGGCGAGCCCGAGAAGAACACCCTGGCCATGCAGGCCGAGGCCATAAACGCCGCCGGCGGGCTGCTCGGCCGACCGGTGGAAGTGATCGTGCTCGACGACGAAACCGACGTGAACAAGGCCGTGCTGGCCGCCGACAGGCTGCTGAAAAAGGACAACGTCGTGGCCGTGGTCGGGCCGACGGTTTCGGGCAACACGCTGGCTGTCGCGCCCAAGTTCGTGGCCGCCAAGGTGCCGCTGGTGTCCATGGCCGCGGCGGAAAAGATCGTGAAGCCCGTGAGCCCCTGGGTGTTCAAGACGGCCCAGTCCGACCGCCTGGCCGTGGCCCGCATCCTGGCGCACGCGGGCAAGGCCGGCCACAAGAAGCTGGCCATCCTGACCGTGTCCGACGGGTACGGCCAGGCCGGCCGCGAGGTGCTCAAGGAACTCGTCCCGGCCGGCGGTTTCGAGCTGGTGGCCGACGAGGTCTACGGCCCCAAGGACACGGACATGGCCGCCCAGCTGACCAAGATCAAGGGCGCCTCCCCGGATGCCATCATCTGCTGGGGCACCAACCCCGGCCCGGCCGTGGTGGCCAAAAACCGGGTGCAGCTCGGCATCGCCACGCCGCTCTACATGAGCCACGGCGTGGCCAGCGCCAAGTTCGTGGAGCTGGCCGGCGAGGCCGCCGAGGGCCTGCTGCTGCCGGCGGGCAAGCTGACGGTCGTCTCCCAGCTTCCCGAGGCCGATCCCCAGAAGGCGGCCCTGGCCGCCTATGCCAAGGCCTACGAGGAGCGCTTCAAGACGCCGGCCTCGGCCTTTGGCGGTTACGCCTACGACGGCCTCATGCTCGTGGCCAAGGCCATCGCCGACGGCAAGGACGCCTCGCCGGCGGCCATCCGGGACAAGCTGGAGAAGATCAAGGGGTTTGCGGGGATCACCGGCGTGTTCGGCTTCTCGCCCGAGGACCACAACGGCCTGGACGAAAGCGCCTTCGTCATGGTCACCATCGCCGGCGGCGAATTCAAGTTGCTGGCCGACAAGTAGCCCGCTCGAGGGTGTCACGAAAACGAACAGGCGGGTCATTTTGGGTTCCCTTCGGACGCGTTCTCGACTATAGGGACGGGACGTGAACACCTAATGTCGACTGCTCGCGCGGCGGGGTCCCCGCCGCGCGAAACCTTTTCCAAACAGGAGCCTGCCATGCGACTGCACGCCGCCGCCTTGGCTTTTTGCGCCGCCATCCTCTCGGCCCTGCCGGCTTTCGCCGCCGATCCCGTGCGCCTGGGGGCCGTGCTGTCCGTCACCGGGCCGGCCTCCTTTTTGGGCGAGCCCGAGAAAAACACCATCCAGATGGAAGTGGACAAGATCAACGCCGCCGGCGGCGTGCTCGGCCGGCCGCTGGAAGTGGTGATCCTCGACGACGAGACCGACGTGAACAAGGCCGTGCTGGCGACCGACAGGCTGCTCAAAAAGGAGCAGGTTTCGGCCATCCTCGGCCCCACCACCTCGGGCAACTCCCTGGCCGTCATGGCCAAGGCCGCCGCGGCCAAGGTGCCGCTGGTTTCCTGCTCCGCCGCCGAGAAGATCACCAAGCCGGTCAACCCCTACATCTTCAAGGTCGCCCCGTCCGACCGCCTGGCCGCGGCCCGCATCCTGTCCCACGCCAAGAAGCAGGGGTACAAGAAGCTGGCCATCCTGACCGTGTCCGACGGCTTCGGCCAGGCCGGCCGCGAGGTGCTCAAGGAACTCGTCCCGGCCGGCGGCTTCGAGCTGGTGGCCGACGAGGTCTTCGGCCCCAAGGACACGGACATGACCGCCCAGCTGACCAAGATCCAGGGCGCCTCCCCGGATGCCGTCATCTGCTGGGGCACCAACCCCGGCCCGGCCGTGGTGGCCAAAAACCGGGTGCAGCTCGGCATCAAGACCCCACTGTATATGAGCCACGGCGTGGCCAGCAAAAAGTTCATCGAACTGGCCGGCGAGGCCGCCGAAGGCCTGCTGCTCCCGGCCGGCAAGATCACCGCCGCCGCCAAGCTGCCGGACAGCGACCCGGAAAAGGCCCTGCTCGTGGCCTACACCAAGGCCTACGGCGAGAAGTATAACGCCCCGGTCTCGACGTTCGGCGGCCACGGCTATGATTCGCTGCACCTGGTCGTCAAGGCCGTCGCCGACGCCGGCTCCGACAAGCCGGAAGCCATCCGCGACGCCCTGGAAAAAACGAAAGCCTTTCCCGGCATCGGCGGCGTCTTCACCTTCACCCCCGAGGACCACGCCGGCCTTGGCCCCGACGCCTTCATCATGCTCGGCATCGCCAACGGCGACTGGGTCATCGTCGGGGAGTAGTGCGGGCCTCGATGCTTTCCGGCGCGCCGCAATACCTCGTCTCCGGGCTCACCCAGGGGGCCGCCTATGGCCTCATCGGGCTCGGGTTCACGATGATCTTCAACACCACCGGCATCATCAACTTCGCCCAGGGCGAGTTCGTGATGCTCGGCGGCATGCTGGCCGTGTGGTTCACCGCCTCGGGCCTGCCGCTTGTCGCGGCCGTGCTGGGCGCCTGCCTGGCCACGGCCGTGGTCGGCGCGCTCATGGAACGCCTGGCCATCCGGCCCCTGGCCGGCGCTCCGGCCATTAACGCCGTCATCATCACCATCGGCGTCTCCATTTTGCTGCGCGGCGGGGCCATGCTGGTCTTCGGCAAGGACACCGTGGCCTTGCCGGCCTTTACGGGCACGGCCCCCATCCTGGCGCTCGGCGCGGCCATCCAGCCCCAGAGCCTGTGGGTGCTGGCCGTGACCTTGGCGCTTCTGGCCGCGCTCAAGCTCTTTTTTACCGCCACCATCCAGGGCAAGGCCATGCTGGCCTGCGCCTGCCAGAAAAAGGCCGCGAGCCTGGTCGGCATCTCCGTGGCCCGCATGGCCCTGCTGTCCTTCGGCTTAAGCGGGCTTATCGGCGCCGCCGCCGGGGCGATCCTGGCCCCCATCACCATGACCGCCTACGACGTGGGCATGATGCTCGGGCTCAAGGGCTTTGCCGCCTGCATCCTGGGGGGCCTGGGCAATCCCTTCGGCGCGGCCGCCGGCGGGCTGGTGCTCGGGGTGCTCGAGGCTTTCGGCGCGGGCTTTATCTCCTCGGGCTACAAGGACGCCTTCGCCTTTATCGTCTTGCTGCTGCTGCTGTTCGTCAAACCCTCGGGGCTGTTCGGCAAGGCCGGCGTGGAGCGGGTATGAGGCCGGCCTTTTTCGGCAGAAACGCCGCCCAGGCCGGGGCCTTTCTCCTGTTGCTGTTGGCCGTGCCGTATGCGCTGCCCAACGAATACTACCTGAGCATCTGCATTCTCGGCTGCCTAAGCGCCGTCATCGCCGTGGGGCTCAATCTGCTCATGGGCTACGCCGGCCAGATATCGCTTGGCCACGCCGCCTTCTACGGCATGGCCGCCTATGCCACGGCCATCGCCACCACGCGTTTTTCCCTGCCCATTCCGGTGGGCATGGCCATTGGCGTGGCGCTGTCCGTGGCCGTGGCCTGGGTCGTGGCCGCGCCCACCCTCAAGCTCAAGGGCCACTACCTGGCCATGGCCACGCTTGGCTTCGGCATCATCGTCTCCATCGTCTTCAACGAGGCCGTGGATTGGACCGGCGGCCCCTCGGGCTTCGTCGGCATCCCGCGCCTGGCCCTGGCCGGCTACGCCTTCGACACCGACCGCAGCTACTACAACCTCATGGCCGTGGTGCTGTCGCTGGTGGTCCTGTCGTCGCTCAACCTCATGCGCTCCCGCACCGGCCGGGCCTTACGCGCCCTGCACGTCAGCGAAAAGGCCGCCGCGAGCCTGGGCGTCGACATCGCCGCCCACAAGCGTTTCGTCTTCGTGCTTTCGGCCGGCCTGGCCGGGCTCGCCGGCGTGCTCTACGCCCACTACCTGAGCTTCATCGCCCCGGCCTCCTTCGGCTTCACCTTCTCGGTCCAGCTCGTGGTCATGGTCGTGCTCGGCGGCATGGCCAGCGTCTGGGGATCGGTGGCCGGCGCCTTCTTCCTGACCGCCCTGCCCGAGGCCCTGCGCGAATTCGAGGACATCGACATCCTGGTCTACGGCGCCATCCTGGTGCTGACCATCATGTTCTTGCCCGACGGCCTGGCCGGGGGCCTGTCCCGCCTGTCCCGCCTGTCCCGCCGGCTGCGGCGGCGCGGGGAGGGCGCATGACATCGCCTCCCGCCCCCATGCTCGACGTGGCCGGCCTGACCGTGCGCTTTGGCGGCATCCACGCCCTCACCGAAGCCGATTTCGTCATCCCCCCCGGCACGGTCACGGCCCTTATCGGCCCCAACGGCGCCGGCAAGACCACCATGCTCAACGCCATCACCGGCATGGTGCCCATAACGGCCGGGGCCATCCGCCTGGACGGGGCCGAACTCACCGGCCTGCCCACCCACGAACGGGCCGCGGCCGGTGTGGTGCGCACCTTCCAGAACCTCGAAGTCTTCACGTCCCTCAGCGTCCTCGAAAACGTCATGGCCGGCCGCCACGCCCACACGCGCTACCCGGTGTTCGCCAGCCTCCTGCGCACGCCGGGGTTTCGCCGGGCCGAGGCCACCTGCCGAGCGCGCGCCCTGGAATGCCTCGATTTCGTGGGCCTGGCCGACGTCGCCGACACGCCGGCCGGCGACCTGCCCTACGGCAGCCAGCGGCTGCTCGAAATGGCCCGGGCCCTGGCCGCCGACCCCAAGCTGCTGCTCCTCGACGAGCCGGCGGCGGGGCTCAATTCCAAGGAAACCGCGCGCCTGGGCGACGTCATCACCGCCATCCGCGACAGGCTCGGCGTCACCGTCGGCCTCGTCGAACACGACATGGACCTGGTCATGGGCGTGAGCGATTACGTGACGGTGCTCAATTTCGGCCATCCCCTGGCCGCGGGCACGCCTGACGAAGTCCAGGCCAACCCCGAGGTCGTGCGGGCCTACCTGGGCGAGGACGAGTAGCGAGGGCGAGTCGCGAGGGTGAAGCGGGGAAGGGAAGAGGGAAGATGCCTCCGGCGGCCAGGAGGGGGTGACCCCCTCCTGGACCTCCCCGATGGGGGATGGGAATGCGGGTGGCGGTGTGGCCGGCGGGCGGGCATCCGTCGGCGAGGCCGGAAATTTCCCGGCGCTGCCGTCGCTGCGCTCCCGGCTCGCCGGGAAATTTCCGGCCTCGCAGGGCCGTCGCCCCTTCGGGGCGAGGGTTTTGGACTTTTTGCTTTGAAAGCCTTTTTAAGGCTACAATGATGGAAATGGACGTGAAAGCATCGGGTGAGACAATGTCTCCTGGATTCCCTTGCCTGTGGGGCGCTCGTGCCGGGGCTGGCTTTGCAGCCCCGGCACGAGCGCCCCACAACCAAGGGGGTCCGGGGGGGATTATCCCCCCCGGCCGCCGGAGGCATCTTCCCTCATGCTGACCTTGCGCAATGTCGATGTCCATTACGGCCGGGTGCATGCCGTGCGCCGGGTGTCGCTGCACGTCGCCCCGGGCGAGATCGTGGCCCTTATCGGCGCCAACGGCGCGGGCAAGACCACGCTGCTTTCGGCCATATCCGGCGTGCAGCGGGTTTCGGGCGGCGAGGTGGCCTTTGCCGGTAAGGGCATCGCCGGCGAGAAGCCCGAGCGCATCGTGCGCCTGGGATTGTCCCAGGTACCCGAGCGGCGGCTGGTGTTTGGCCCCTTGAGCGTGGCGGACAACCTGCTTTTGGGGGCGTATTCCTGCTATGACAAACGCCGGGCCGGGGCCGACATGGACGAGGTCTACGCCATGTTCCCGGTACTGGCCGAGCGCCGGGCCCAGCCGGCGGCGGCGCTGTCCGGCGGCGAGCAGCAGATGCTGGCCTTGGGGCGGGCGCTCATGGCCCGGCCGCGCTGCCTGCTTCTGGACGAGCCGGGCATGGGCCTGGCGCCGCAGGTTTGCAAGGAAATTTTTCGCCACGTTTCGGAACTGCGCCGCGACAAGGGGCTGACCGTGCTGCTTGTCGAGCAGAATGCCAAGAGCGCCCTGGCCATCGCCGACCGGGGCTACGTGCTGGAGACCGGCCGGGTGCTTCTGTCCGGCACGTCTGAGGAGCTTTTGGCCAACCGCGATGTGCGCCGCGCCTATCTGGGCCGGGAAAAGGACGTTTGAGCGTCAGGGAGGAGAGGCCGTGCGCGAATGTTTCGAGCCCCGTTACGAGGCCATGGACCGGGCCGAACTGGCCCAGGTGCAATTGGAGCGCCTCCAGGAGACCCTGGCCAGGGTCGCCCGCAACGTGCCGCTGTACCGCAAGCGCTTCGCCGAGCACGACATCGACCCCGAAACCTTCGCCGACGTGGCTGACCTGCGCCGGCTGCCCTTTACCACCAAGGCCGACCTGCGCGAGGCCTACCCGTATGGCCTGTTCGCCGTGCCGCTGCGGGACGTGGTGCGCCTGCACGCCTCGTCGGGCACCTCGGGCAAGCCCGTGGTCGCCGGCTACACCCGAAACGACGTGAAGACCTGGTCGCGCCTGGTGGCCCGGGTGCTGGTCGCGGCCGGGGCCGGGCGCGACGACGTGGTGCAGATTGCCCTGGGCTACGGCCTTTTTACCGGCGGCATCGGTTTCCACTACGGGGCCGAGACCGTGGGCGCGGCCGTCATCCCGGCCTCGAGCGGCGGCACGCGCCGCCAGGTGGCCATCATGCAGGACTACCGCACCACGGTGTTCGTGGCCACGCCGAGCTACGCCCTGCACCTGGCCGAGACCCTCGATGCCATGGACGTCAACGTCAATTCCCTGTCCCTGCGCTACGGCCTGTTCGGGGCCGAAATATGGTCCGAGGCCATGCGCGGCGCCATCGAGGACCGCCTCAAGCTCACGGCCACGGACAACTACGGCTTAAGCGAAATCATGGGCCCGGGCGTGGCCGGCGAGTGCCTGGAGCGGGCCGGCATGCACGTCAGCGAGGATCATTTCCTCATCGAGGTCGTGGACCCGGCCACGGGCGAGGTCTTGCCCGACGGCGAGGAAGGCGAGCTGGTCATCACCACGCTCACCAAGGAAGCCTTCCCCATGATCCGCTACCGCACCGGCGACATCACCCGCATCATCCCCGAGCCCTGCCCGTGCGGCCGCACCCTGCGCCGCATCGCCCGCATCGTCGGCCGCTGCGACGACATGCTGATCATTCGCGGCGTCAACGTCTTTCCCTCGCGCATCGAGGGGCTGTTGTTGGAAATCGAGGGCACCACGCCCAACTACCGCATCGTGCTCGACCGCAAGGGCGCCCTGGACGAGGCACTGGTCGAGGTCGAGCCCACCGAGGAACTGCTCTTCGACCGCGTCTCCGAGCATCAGGCCCTGCTGGATAAGCTGGAGCGCCGGTTCGCCTCGGAACTCGGCGTGGGGCTGACCGTGCGCCTGGTGGAGCCGGGCAGCCTGGCCCGCAGCCTGGAAGGCAAGACCATCCGCGTCCTCGACCGCCGCAAGCTGGCGGGGTAGGGGCGGGATGGGGCTTGGGCGGGGGAGAAAGCCTGCGGCGGCCGGGACGCTGTCCCGGACCCTGCCAGGGCGCTGCCCTGGACCCGCCAGGAGGGGATGATCCCCGCTTGGACCTCCCCGATGGGGGGAAGTTTTCCGGCTGGCGGTTGGGAGGAAGGTCCATGGACGAGGAATCGCGCTCCTGGGATATCTTCGCCTACGGGACGCTGCGCCGGGGCTATCACAACCACCACTACGTCGCCGGCTGCCCGTGCCTGGGCGCGGCCGAAACAGCGGACGCCTACGCCATGTACGTTTCCGGCGGCATTCCCTACCTCGTGGCCGACGAGCCGCGCTGCCGCATCGTGGGCGAGGTCTACCGCGTGGACGCGACGCGGCTGCCGGCCATAGACGCCCTGGAGGAACACCCCCGCCTCTATTGCCGCCGCGAGGTCCCGGTGATGCTGGCCGGCGGGGAGCGGCGCCTGGCCTGGGTCTATTTCGCCCGCCGGCCCTTGGGGGCCGTGCCCCACGGCGCGGATTTCGCGACCTTTGGGCCTAGTAGGTCTTGAAGATCCAGGCGTACAGGACGTAGATCCAGCCCAGGATGCCGTGGATGATGGCCCAGAAGATGGATTTGTTGAGGGCAAACGACACGGCCATGGCCAGGGCCGAGCCGAAACCCACGCCGTACTTGACCACGGTCTGGTTCATGTAGACAGGCATATCGCACTCCTTGCTTACGGGCGACACTATCCTCTTTCGCGTTGAAACGCACGCCTTTGCGCACCCTTCGCGCAATTGACATTTGGCCATGGCGCGCGCACATTCCCCGTATGCCCGCCCTGCCGCCAGCCGGAAACCGTTTCCTTGCGCGATTGCTGCTTGCCCTCGCCTTGGGGCTGGCGGCTTTTGGCGCTACCCCGCCAAGCGTCGACGCGACCGGGCCGGCCGTGGGACCCGATGTGGTCCAGGCCGTTTCGCGCCTGACCTACGGCCCCGCTCCCGGCGACCTGGCCGCCGTGGCGGCCATGGGGGTTGCGGCCTTCGTCGCCGAGCAGCTTGCCCCCGAGGCCATCGAGGAACCCACCGCCCTGGCCGAGGCCCTGGAGAAACTGCCCACCCAGTCCATGGACACGGTGCGGCTTTTCCGGGAATACGGCCCGCCGGCCGATGCCGCCGCCGTGGCCGCCGCCGGCGGCAGGCCCGGGGCCGACACCATGCGCCAGGTCTTCGACCGGGCCGAGCTGGTGGCCCTGGAGGCGGCCAAGGCGCGCCTTTGCCGGGCCATCCTGTCCAAACGCCAGCTCGCCGAACTGATGGTCGCCTTTTGGTGCGAGCACTTCAGCCTCGGCGCGCCCAAGGGCCTGGCCCAACTGTGGCAGGGCTCCTTCGAGCGCGAGGCCATCCGCCCCAATGCCCTGGGCAAGTTCGCCGACCTGTTGGCCGCCACGGCCCGCCATCCGGCCATGCTCATCGCCCGGGGCAACTGGAAAAACGTGGTGCACCGGGAAACGGCCGGCGGCAAGGGCGAAGCCATCGACCCGGCCTACGCCGCGGTGCTTATCCACCAGACCCTGGGGCCGGGCGGCCCCCAAAAGCCGGCCGATACGTTGGCCCTGGCCCGCATCCTGACCGGCTGGCGCGCCGGCGCGGCCCGGGGCGCGGCCGATACCGGCGGGTTTTATTTCGACGTGGACCTCCACGACCCCTCGGACAAGACGCTCCTCGGCCACCCGGTCAAGGGCACGGGCCTGGCCGAAGGCGCGGCCGCCCTGGATATCCTGGCCGCCCATCCGGCCACGGCCAGAAACATCGCCCGCAAGCTGGCCGTCTATTTCCTGGCCGACGAGCCGCCGGCCCCCCTGGTCGCCCGCCTGGCCGAGACCTTCGCCAAAACCGGCGGCGATATCCGCGAGACCTTGCGGACGCTTTTCGCCGGCCCCGAATTTTTCGATCCCAAGTACCTGGGCAACCGCTTCAAGTCGCCCCTGCGCCAGGTGGTTTCGGCCGTGCGGGCGGCCGGCGGCGGCGCTGCCGACGCCACGGCCCTGGCCGGCGTGCTCGACGGCCTTGGCCAGCCGTTCTACGCGGCCGGCGGCCCGGAAGGCTATCCCGTGGCCGCCGGGCCGTGGCTCAAACCCGACGCCCTGGTGCGCCGGGTGAGCTTCGCCGGCGACCTGGCCGCCGGGCGCATCCCTGGGCTCGGGCTTTCGGCCGGGAAAATCAGCCGTGACGCCCTGGCCGCTACCCTTGGCCCGACCGTCGGCGAAGACACGCTGCAAACGGCCGCCAAGGCCCCGGCCGCGGTCGGCGCCGCCGTCATCCTGGCCGCGCCCGAGGCCATGCGGTACTGAGCGGTAGGGGCGGGCGCGGAGATGGATGCTGGAGAGCCTCCGGCGGCCAGGAGGGGGTGACCCCCTCCTGGACCTCCCCGATGGGGGAGGCCGGGGAGAATTGGGTCGCCCCAAGGGGCCGGGAGTGGACGGGCGAGTGGGGCCTCCCTAAAAGGGCCGGGTGAGCGTGACGTAAGGCGAGCAGGCGAGGTGTGACGGTGCGGCGACGCGAGGCGATGCGTTTTTTGGCCGGGTTGGGCCTGGTCGGGCTGGCGGGGCCGGGGGGCGTCCTGGCGGCGCGCTCGCGCAAGGCCGGCGGCCGGGAGGAAAAGGCTGCGGCGAGGGCCGAAGGCAAACCCGTCTGGCGGGCCGGCAAGCAACTCGTGGTGGTTTTTTTGCAGGGCGGGCCGGACGGCCTGTCCATTGCCGCCCCGGTCGGCGACCCCCTCTACCGGGCCCTGCGCCCGACCATTGCCCTGTCCGCGGACTGCGGCGGCGCGGATCTCGGCCGGGGCTTTGTCCTGCATCCGGCCATGGCCGCCTTGGCCCCGTATTACGCCCGGAAGCGGCTGGCCGTGCTGCCGGCCTGCGGCCTGGCCGGCGCGGCGCAAAGCCACGCCCCGGCCCAGGCCGATTTCGCCCGGGGGGCCTCGGCCAAGGCCGGCGGCAAAACCGGCTGGCTGGGCCGTCTGGCCCTGGCCCTGGGCGGCGCCTCGAGTCAGATGCTCGTGGCCACCCCCTCGCAAGCCTACGACGGCGCGCCGCACTACAACATGATCGCCCCGCCCGGACACGGCCCGTCGCTTCCCGGGCTGCCCGTGGAGGACCAGGCCCTCTATGACGACGTGGCCCGTCTCTACGCCGGCAAGGAACCCCTGGCCAAGGCCTTCGCCAAGGGCCGCGAGGACCGCCAGGACGCCCTGGCCAAGGTGCTGGAGGAATCCCGCAAGGCTTCGTCCGGAGCCATCCCGTCGCCGGCATTTCCGGATTTCGCCGAGCGTTTCGGCCGGGAACTGGCCAAGCGCCGGGACGCCGCCCTGGCCTACCTCGCCGTGGGCGGCTTCGACACCCACTCCGGCCAGGGCGGGGCCAAGGGCTACCTGGCCGACCGCTTGCAGGAGACGGCCGTGGGGCTGACCCATCTGGCCGAGGGCCTGGGCAAGGCCCTGGACGACACGGTGATCCTGGCGGTGGGCGAATTCGGCCGCGGGGTCCGGGAAAACCGTTTCGGCGGCACGGACAACGGCCAGGGCGGCGTGCTGCTGCTGCTGGGCGGGCCGGTGGCCGGCGGCCAGGTGCTGGGCGAGTGGCCGGGGCTGGCCGCCCATCGGCTGGCCGGGGGGCGCGACGTGGCCGTGGCCACGGACTGGCGGGAGGCGGCCGGGCAGATCGCCGTGCGCCACCTGGGCCTGCCCGAAAAACGCCTGCCCGACATTTTCCCCGGCATCTCGCCGTCCGGCGGGCTGTCGGTCCTGGCCTAGGCTTTTTGAGCGGCTGACGGTTTTGCGTTCTTCCCCCGTATCGGGCGGTTTCGGGCGCGACATGCCCTACAAATGCTTCGAGGTGGTATGGCCGCGCGCGGTGTTATTTCGTCTTTCGCCGGGCTGTTCCTGGTCCTGGCGCTTTGTTGCGGCCCCGCCCAGGCCGTGGTGCGCAAAAACGTGCTCGTGCTCCACAATTTCAACCAGGACCATCCGGCCGTGGCCCTGTACGACCAGGGGCTCCGCGAAGCGTTCCAGGCCAGAAAGGAATACGACGTCCGCGTCAGTGCCGAGTACCTCAATCTTTCCAGCCTGGAACGGGAGCCTGGCTACGTCGCGGACACGGCCGCCTATCTGGCCATGAAGTATTCCCTGTGGAAGCCGGACGCCATCGCCCTCGATAACGCGGTCGTTCCCCTGTACGAAGCCTTCTTGTCCCGGGTGTTCGCGAATGTGCCCCTGGTCGTTCCCATGGAATTCGAACCACAGGCCGGATATCGGCCGCCCGGCAACATGACCGCCGTCACCTGGGGCGTGACCGAGGGGGATATCGACGAGAACATGGCCTTGATCCTGCGGCTGCTCCCCGGGACGAAGACCGTGTACCTGGTGGTGGGCGCCTCGGACCAGGAGCGGCGCATCGCCCGCACCGCCGCGCCCGTTGTGGCGAAATACGCCAAGCGCCTGGCCGTGGTCGTCACCGATGGGCTGACCGGCCCGGCCCTGCTGGAAACGGTCGCCCGGGCGCCCCGGGACGCGGCCGTGCTCTACGTGCGGTTCGCCCGGGACGCCGTGGGCGAGACCTTCATTCCGGCCGCGATATCGCGCGAGTTGTGCCGGCGCTCGCCGGTGCCCGTGTTCGGCCTGGCCGCTCATCTGCTGGGCGACGGCATGGTGGGTGGGTATGTCCGTGACATCAAGGCCTTCGGCCGGTTCATGGGGGGGATGCTCCTGGAGGCGCTGGATGGGCGTCTGGCCGGGGGCGGCGCGCCGGTGCGCACGAAGACCAGCGAGTATGCGTTCGACTGGCGGGTGCTCGAGCGCTTCGGCATCGATGCGGGCCGGCTGCCGCCCGGCAGCCGGGTGGAGTTCAAGCCGGACACCCTCTGGGAAACCCATCGGGGCCTGGTGCTCGGGGGCGTGGCCCTGGTCGTGGCGGAAACTTTTCTGATCCTGGGGCTGGTGGTCAACCGGGCGCGGCGTCGGCGGGCCGAGGCCGCCCTGGCGACACTCAACCGCAACCTCGACCGCCGGGTGCGCGAACGCACCCGCGAACTCCATGATTCCAACCTGGCCCTGCGGGCGGCCAAGGAGGAACTGGAGGCCGTCAACGGCAAGCTGGAGACCCTGTCGCGCACGGACAGCCTGACGGGCCTGCCCAACCGCCGGCAGGCCGAGGATTTCGCCGCCGCCTGTCACGCGGCCTTCGAACACGGCGGGACGGGCTATTGCCTGGCCATGCTGGACATCGACCACTTCAAGCGGGTCAACGACGTCCACGGCCACGAGGCCGGGGACCGGCTGCTGGCCAGCCTGGCCCGGACCATGACCGCCCTGGTGCGGGCCGGCGACAAGGTGGCCCGCTGGGGTGGGGAGGAATTTTTGCTGGTGTTACCGGCAACGGGCATGGCGGCGGGCCGGGAACGGCTCGAACGCCTGCGCGCGGCCATCGCCGCCGGGCGTCACGACTGTCGGGGGGCCGTTTTTTCGGTGACGGCCACCATCGGCCTGGCCACGGCGGCGCCCGGCGAGGCCCTCTCGGACGTGGTGCGCCGGGCCGACGCGGCGCTGTATCGCGGCAAGCGGGCCGGCCGCAACCGGGTGGAAACCGGCTAGAAGCGCGTCGCGGCCCACAACCAAACGCCCCGGACGGGGCCGGGGCGTTCGGGGCGGACGATGCCGGGAAGGGGCGGGGCGAAGCCGGTGCGCCGAAGTCCTTGAGGTTTGGGGTCCGTTTGGGAGGCCGGCGGGTTCGCGTCCGCCGTGTGTGCCAAGGCGCTCCGTCCGGTTGCGGCGTGGTTGGCGGTACGCCGCCACCGGCGCCTCGCCGCGCCCCGTCCCCGCATCGTCGCCTGCGTCCCGCCGCCCGGATGGGGCCGGGTGGCGTTCACACTGCGTTTTGCGCTTTTTTTCACATAACCAGGCCCTTGGCAAGGGCAGCCCCGGTTGCAACCCCTTCAAATCATACGGCCCGAAAAGG
Organism: Solidesulfovibrio sp. DCME; assembly: GCF_049995385.1. NCBI lineage: Bacteria > Pseudomonadati > Thermodesulfobacteriota > Desulfovibrionia > Desulfovibrionales > Desulfovibrionaceae > Solidesulfovibrio > Solidesulfovibrio sp. DCME. The sequence goes on along the minus strand of NZ_CP188261.1, from coordinate 4,513,270 downwards.
AAATTTCGGGCCGTGCTTTTTTTTCGCCGTCACGCCGGGGAGCGCCCCGGGCCGGCCTTAGGGCGGCGGGGCGATGGTCACCAGCACCCGCATGTCCGTGATGGCCTTGATGCCGTGGGGCGTGGCGATGGGGCACACCAGCACATCCCCGGGCTTGGCCGGCAGGCTGGCCTCGCCTTCGCCCAAGAATTCCCCTTCGCCGGCAAGGACCACGATGGTCAGCTCCCCGTCCGTGTCGTGGGAATGCACGGGCAGGCTCTGGCCGGCCTTGAAGTTGAAGTTGACCACCCGGAAGTTGGGCGAATCATGCACCCAGAGCATGCCGTAGCCCGTGTCCTTGAAAGGCCCTTCCTCGAATAAGTTTATTTTCTTCATATCCCTAACCTTCTGTTGCCGATCCATTTCCCCCTTCGAGGGGGTCCGGGGGGCATCATGCCCCCCGGCCGCCGGAGGCATCTTTATCCTTCTTCGCCTATTCCCCGCCCAGTCCAAGCGGCTGGTTGGTCACAGGTCCCATGGACACGATCTCGCCGCGCCGGCCGATTACGACCTTGGTTATGGGCACGCGCTTGCCCGAGGCGGCCACGGAAGCCGTGGCGATGCGGGCCATGCCGGCGCAGCAGGGCACTTCCATCTGCAAGACCGTGATCTCGGCGAGGTCGTTTTCCCGGGCAATGGCCGTGAGCTTCTCCACATAGCCCTGGACGTCGTCGAACTTGGGGCAGCCCAGAAGGGCCACCCGGCCGGGCAGGAAGGCCGAATGGAAGGCCGGGAAGGCCGCCGGCACGCAGTCCGAGGCCAGAAGCAGCCGTGCCCCCTTGAAAAAGGGCGCCGTGGGCGGCACCAGGCGCAGCTTGACCGGCCAGGTGGACAGGCCCGCGCCCGCCGCCGCCGGCTGGGCCGTGGGAATGTTGGCCTGCTGGCAGGGGGAGAGCGTCATGGCCTGGGCCGAGGGGCAGCCGCCGGGCTGGTGGTGGGGCTTGGGCGCCTGGCCAAGGGAGGCCAGGCGCGCTTCCACGGCCTTTTCGTCGAAGTCCGGGGCCTCGCGTTCGATGATGGCGAGTGCCCCGGTCGGGCAGTGGCCGATGCAGGCGCCCAGGCCGTCGCAGAAATGGTCGGCCACGACCTTGGCCTTGCCGTCCACGATTTCCAGGGCCCCCTCGGCGCAGCCGGTCACGCACTGGCCGCAGCCGTTGCACAGGGATTCGTCGATTTCGATGATCTTGCGTTTCATGGCGAAATTCCTTGGGCGGCCCGGGCGCGCCGGGCCGCCGTCGATGGGGAGGGCGTCGTTAGCCGAGGATGGCCTTCAGGTCTTCCTCGGGCGTGCTGATGGGTTTGATGTCGTAGTTGGCGACCAGGAAGTTGAGGACGTTGGGCGTGAGGAAGGCCGGCAGGCTGGGCCCCAGGCGCATGTTCTTGATGCCGAGGAAAAGCAGGGTCAGCAGGATGGCCACGGCCTTCTGCTCGTACCAGGACAGGATCATGGACAGCGGCAGCTCGTTGACGCCGCAGTCGAAGGCCTTGGCCAGGGCCACGGCCACCTGGATGGCCGAGTAGGCGTCGTTGCACTGGCCCATGTCCAAAAGGCGCGGGATGCCGCCGATGTCGCCGAGCTTTTTGTCGAAGAAGCGGAACTTGCCGCAGGCGAGCGTCAGCACGATGGTGTCGGCCGGGGCCTTTTCCACGAACTCGGTGTAGTAGTTGCGGCCGGGCTTGGCGCCGTCGCAGCCGGCCACCAGGAAGAAGTGGCGGATCTTGCCGGCCTTGACCGCCTCGATGACCGTGCCGGCCACGCCCAGGACGGCGTTCCTGGCAAATCCGGTCATGACCGTGCCCTTGTCCTCGTCGGCGGCGAAACCGGGCATGGCCAGGGCCTTGGCGATGACCGGGCCGAAGTCGCCGTTTTTGACGTGGGTGGCGCCCGGCCAGCCGACCAGGCCCGTGGTGAAGATGCTGCCCAGGTAGCTCTCGGCCGGCTTCTGGATGCAGTTGGTGGTCATGAGGATGGCGCCGGGGAAGGCGGCGAATTCCTTGTGCTGGTTCTGCCAGGCCGTGCCGTAGTGGCCGTAGAAATGCGGGTACTTCTTGAGTTCGGGGTAGCCGTGGGCCGGCAGCATCTCGCCGTGGGTGTAGATGGAAATACCCTTGCCGGCGGTCTGTTCCAGCAGGTCCTTCAAGTCCTTGAGGTCGTGGCCCGAAACCAGGATGGCCTTGCCGGCCTTGTGGCTAAGGGGCACCACGGTCGGGGTGGGGTGGCCGTAGGCGCCGGTGTTGGCCGCGTCGAGCAGTTCCATGGCCCGCAGGTTCACTTCGCCGCACTTCAGTGTCAGGGCAACCCAGGCGCCCAGGTCCTTGTCCGTGGAGAAGGTGGCGGCCAGGCCCTCGTAGAGGAACTCGTACACGGCCGGGTCTTCCTGGCCCAGGATGGCGGCATGGTCGGCGTAGGCGGCCACGCCCTTGAGGCCGAAAAGCAGGGTGTGCTTGAGGGAGCGGATGTCGTCGTCGGTTTCGGGGATGTCCTTGAGGCCGTGCTTGGCGCCCTGGGCGACCAGGCCGTCGAGGTCGGCGGCCGGGCGGAAGGCGGCCGGGCCTTCGGGCAGCTTGGCCGCGATGATGGCGGCCAGGGCTTCGCGCTTGGCCACGGTCTCCTCGATCCAGGGCTTGAAGTCGGCCGGGTCGAAATTGACGTTGGTCAGGGTGGTGAAAAGCGCCTTGGCGAAGAAGCGGCCCGTCTCCAGGGGCACGGCCTTGCCCTCGGCCTTGGCGGCCACGGCGGCCTGGCCAAGGCCCGTGAGGGCGTAAACCAGCAGGTCCTGCAGGTCGGAGACCTCGGGTTTCTTGCCGCACACGCCCAGTTTGTCGCAACCGGTACCCTTGGCCGTCTGTTCGCACTGGTAACAAAACATATTTCGTCCTCCGTTAGGGGTTTCGATCGGTTTGTCCGTTTCCGTGGTTTCGGGTCTACGCGGGCCGGGGAAGAAGCGGTTTGACCTAAGTCAAAAAGCCGTTTTTTTCGGGCCGCGAAACGGCGTCCTCCCCGTGGGCGGATACCCCGGCGCGCCCGGGCCTTGCGTATGAACGATCTTTCCGCCGTGCATGGCCTGCGGGATACCCCGGCTCGCCTGGGCTTTTTCGCCAAACCGTCCGGGAAAAAGGCGCTCCTGCCCGGACGGGAAAATACCGGACGGCGGGCGGACCGGGCGGAGGAGGGATCTTCGGACTTACACCGCAGTACCGGAAAAAGGTCAAGCCGCCGAGGGACGAACGAACCTTGAATTGCGTGGACAGCCTGGGCGGCCGCGGCTATGTCTTGGCACTGGTGCGGTGTCTGAATGGCCATGACCAGGGAGGGGGTTGGCTGCGATGCGAAGCGTTCGTTCGACGATGATCGTCATTATCGGCATAGTGATCGTAATCATACAAGCCCTACTCATCTTCGGCGTATCGAAGATGAGTTTCGACGACAGCATTTCGGCGCGCCAGCACGAAATGGACCTCCTGGTTTCCACGATCTCCAAGGCGGCGGCGGAGTTCGGGGAACAGCAAACGGAACTGGTCAAGGCCGTTTCGCTGATGCCCGTCACACGGGAATTTCTCGCCTCCGGCCAATCCGAAGCCGCACTTGGCCAGATCACCGCGGCAATGTCTTTGTCTTCGGACAATATCAATACGTTCTACGTCTTCAACAAGGAAGGAACCCAGGCCATGTGCATGGCCCAGGGCAAGGCGACCAAGCGCAACGCCCTGGCGGACCGGGAGTACATACAGGCGGCCCTGGCCGGAAAACCGGGCATGAGCAGCGTGCCGACCAAGAGCATGGTCACCGGCAAGCTCATCGTCTCCGTGACGGCGCCGGTTTTCGACGCCGCCGGCAAGGTGGTCGGCGGGGTGGGCATGTCGTATGTCCTCGACGGGCTCATCGCGGATTATGTCGAGTCCGTGCGCATCGGCAAGACCGGCGCCCCGTTCATCCTGTCGCCCAAGGGCGTGGTGGTGGCCGACGTCAACCGCGAGTTGCTGCTCAAGGACGTGTCCCGGGAGCCGGGCGTGGCCGCCCTGCTGGCCGTGCCCTCGGGCAACGGGACCATGGTCCGCGACGGCCGGGAAAAACGGGTCGTCTGGGCACGGGTGCCGGGCTGGAACTGGGTCATGGCCGTGACCATGGACGTGGCGGAAATGGAGGCCCCGGCCATGGCCTTGCGCAACTCCATGGGGATCGCCGGCCTGGTCGCCGTGGCCGCCCTGCTGGCGGTGACCTTCTTCGCCCTGGAGCGCATCGCCGTGCGGCCGCTCAAGCGCCTGGAGGGCTACGCCTCCCAGGTTGCGGCCGGCAACCTCGACAGCCGCCTGGAGTTGCGCCAGGCCAACGAGATCGGCAAACTGGCCGACAGCCTGCGCACCATGGTGGCAAGCCTCAAGGGCAAGATCGCCGAGGCCGACGACAAGACGCGGCTGGCCAGCGAGGAGTCGAGCCGGGCCGCCCGGGCCGGCCGCGAGGCCGAGGAGGCCCGGGTCGCCGCCGAACGGGCCATGGCGCAAGGCATGCTCCAGGCCGCGGGCAAGCTCGAGCACGTGGTCGGGGTGATCGGTTCGGCCTCGGAAGAGCTGGCCGCCCAGGTCGAACAGTCCACGCGGGGGACGGAGGAACAGACGGCCCGGGTGGGCGAGACGGCCACGGCCATGGAGGAAATGACCGCCACGGTGGTGGAGGTGGCCAGGAACGCTTCCGAGGCCTCCCAGGCTGCCAACACCGCCAAAAAACAGGCCGAGGACGGTTCCGCCGTGGTTTCCCAGGTCATCCAGGGCATCGCCGACGCCCAGCGGCAGGCCCTGGAACTCAAGGCCGACATGACCGCCCTGGGAAGCCAGGCCGAGGGCATCGGCCGGATCTTGAACGTGATTTCCGACATCGCCGACCAGACCAACCTGCTGGCCTTAAACGCCGCCATCGAGGCGGCCCGGGCCGGCGATGCCGGCCGCGGCTTCGCCGTGGTGGCCGACGAAGTCCGCAAACTGGCCGAAAAGACCATGACCGCCACCAAGGAAGTGGGCGAGGCCATCGGCGCCATTCAGGCCGGCACGCGCAAGAACGTCGGCAACGTGGAACGGGCCGTGGACAAGATCGAATCGGCCACGACCCTGGCCGCCTCCTCCGGCGAAGCCCTCGCCCGCATCGTCGGCCTGGTGGAGGCCAGTTCGAGCCAGGTCTCGTCCATCGCCACGGCGGCCGAGGAGCAGTCGGCCACCTGCGAGCAGATCAACCGGACCATCGAGGGGATCAGCCGGGTTTCGGCCGAGACCGCCGACGCCATGCGCCAGTCGGCCGGGGCCGTGGCCGAGCTGGCGTCCCAGGCGCAAGTCCTGGCCGGGCTCGTGGACAGCCTCAAGGCCGAGGCCGGGGAGGAGTCCCGGCGGTCGTTGTCCGCGTAGGGCGGAGGCGCCCGGCGCCTCTTCCCGATGGCCTGGGGGGAGGCGCCGAAACGCAGGTGACGGCGGCCCTGAAATCGAGCAGGATGCGCCCCGCAAGGAGGCGCCATGAAAGTCTTGTGCGCGAATCCGCCCTGGTGGGTGGAACAGCCCGACGCCATCCACGGCGCGGGGCTCCTGGCCGGGGTGCGGGCCGGCTCCCGCTGGCCGTTCACGTCGGTGGTGCGCTCGCGGCCCGGCCAGTACCGCTTCGGCGACTACATCCCCTATCCCTTCTTCCTGGGATCGGCCGCCAGCTACCTGGCCCGGGAGACCGGTGTTTCCGTCGACTTCCGCGATTCCATCGCGCTGCGCGAGGACTACGTCGCCTTCGACAAGGCCCTGGCCGCCGGCGCCTACGACTATGTCGTCATCGAATCGGCCTCGCCCAGCTGGGGCCACGACGCGGAACTCATCGCCCACATCAAGAAGAACCATCCGGCCACCCGCGTCGTCGTGGCCGGCCCCATCGCCGCTTACGGCGAAAAGCTTTTGGAAGGCCATCCCCTGCACGCGGTCATCGCCGGCGAATACGAAAAGGGGCTGGTCAAGGTCCTCGGCGGGGCTTCGGGCTATCTGCCCCACGACTTGCTGACCGAAGCCGAGCTCAACGCCGCACCCTATCCCTATTTCGATCCGCTCCACGCCAACAAGTACTGGGATGCCAACCCCAAGGGCCAGATTTTTCCCCAGTTGCAGGTCCTGACCAGCCGGGGCTGCCCGTTCAAGTGCATTTTCTGCGTCTGGCCGGCGGTGATGTCCAACAACGACCCCGACGGCACGGGCGTGCGCCGGGTGCGCCAGCTTGCACCGGACTACCTGGAAGGCATGCTGACGGAGCTGGTCGGGCGCTACGGCTTCAAAAGCGTCTATTTCGACGACGACACCTTCAACCTGGGCGACCGGCACGTGGAGGGCGTCTGCGCCGTCATGGCCCGCTTGCACCTCCCCTGGTCGGCCATGTGCCGGGCCGACACGGTCTCCTGGGACACCTGGCGGCGCATGCGCGACAGCGGCTGCTTCGGCGTGAAGATCGGCTTCGAGAGCGGCAACCAGTGGGTGGTGGACAACATCGTGCGCAAGAACCTGGACCTGGAAAAGGCCCGGGACGTGGTCCATCACCTCAAGGCCCTGGGCATGACCGTCCACGGCACCTTCACCGTGGGCCTGCCCGGCGAGACGCCCGAGCAGGTGGCCGATACCCGGCGCTACCGGGCCTCGCTGCCGCTGGACAGCTTCCAGGAATCGGGCACGGCCGAGATCGAGGGCTCGCCCCTGTCGCACCTGCGCCGCTCGGGCCGCCTGGCCCAGTATGCCGGGGCCTCGCTCGACGGCTACGTGGCCGCCGCCGACGGCACGCGCAAGATGGAACTGGTGGCCCTGCGCGATTCGGGCCTGGCCGAGGCCAGCCTGTGCCTGCGCCACGGCCGGCCGGCCGTGGCCGAGTCCATCTGCCGCAACCTGCTGGAAACCGGCGGCGAGGACGCCGCCGTGCTCGACATGCTCGGCACCATCGCCGTGCGGGCGCGCAAGCTCGACGTGGCGGTGCGGTTTTTTTCCCGGGCCATCGCCGCCGATGGGCAGGCCGCCGCGCCCTGCCTGCACCTGGGCCTGCTTTTGCGCGACCAGGGCCTGGCCGAGGAGGCGGCCTCGTGCCTGCGCCGGGCCCTGGCCCTGGACCCGGATTGCGCCGCAGCCCGGGAAGCGCTGCTTGCCCTGGGGGCCGACCCCGAGGACGGCGAGGTCCCGGACGCCAAGGCCCAGGCCGCCCTGGCCCGGTCCCTGGCCATCACAGCCGTCACCAACTGGGGCCGGACCCTGCGCCGGGCCATGCGCGACGCCGACCAGAGCGAGGCCGGCCCGGGCGCGGCCGAGGCCGCCACCGGCCAGGGGGCTGCCCCGGCCTATCCCAGGGTGATCGTCCTGGACCACGGCCTGCGGTTTCTGGCCGGCCACCACTTCGCCTACGACCTCGGGGTGCTCGCCGCCTGCGTCAAGCGCGGCGTGCCGGTGGAATTTCTCGTCTACGCCGACTGCCAGCCCGAGGCGGTCAAGGTGCTGCGGGCCAGGGCCGTGCTCCAGCCCACCCAGTACGCCAGCCATTCCGGGGACAAGTACTGCGCCTGGCTGGAGGATTTCCTCATCGCCGGGACCATGGCCGAATTCAACCTCTTCAAGAACCTGCGCACCGACCTCGACCCGTCGGATATCGTCTTTTCCCACACCTCCGACCCCAAGGTCGTGCGCGGCATCGCCGCCTGGTACACCTCCCTGCCCAAGGACAGGCGGCCCTATCTGGTCCTCAAGTTCCAGAACCACTGCTACCGCTTCGTTTCCCCGGACCATCTGGCCCTGGCCAAATCCATTTTCCGGCTGGCGCTCAAGCCCTTCATCCATGAGCCCAAGGTCCGTTTCGCGGCCAGCAACAAGCTCATCGGCTCCCAGATCAAGGCCATGGCCGAAAAGCCCTGCCCGGTGTTTCCGGTGCCGCTCCAGTTGGAGGTGCCGGCCAGGCCCTACCGCAGCCGGGCCGAGAAGGGGATGGTGCGCATCGGCTATGCCGGCGAGGGCCGGGTGGAGCAGGGGGTGGGCTATCTGCCCGAGGTGATCGAGGCGATCTTGCCGGCCTATCCGGACGTGGTGTTCGAGGTGCAGTTCGCCTGCCGCTTCGTGGACGACGACACGCTTGCCCGCCTGCGCGCCTTCGGCGACCGGGTGCGCATCCACGAGAGCTGCTACGTGGGCGAGGACTTCCACCGGCTCATCGCCTCCTTCGACGCGCTGTTGCTGCCGTATCAGCCGCGTGCATACGTCGAGCGCTCCTCCCAGGTGGTCATCGAGGCCATGGCCCTCGGGGTACCGCTGATCGTGCCGCTGGGCACCTCGCTGGCCCTGGAGGTCAAGCAGTTCGATTGCGGCTATACGCTGATTCGCAGCCACGACGGGCTGTCGATCATCGAGGCGGTCTCGCGCTTTATCGACAATCACGATACGCTCACCCGCAAGTCCGTGGACGTGGCCCCGCGCGTGGCCGCTTTTCACAACGGCGACACGCTGGTCAAACTGCTGCTGGAGTCGTGCGGCGTGGCGGTCGGGAAGATGGACAAGCGGGAAACGTAGGGAAAGGAGGTTTTGCCATGCATGCCTGTGAAAAGTGTCCGCTGCGGCGACTGGCCGAGAAAAAACCGCAATCGTTTTTGGCCAGGCTCTGGCGCTGGCACACGGGCTGGTGCCCGGGCTGGAAGCGCTACCAGGCCTCGCTGGCCAAGGCCCCCAAGGAAAGCTGAGGGGTTTTAGATGCGCGCCACGCCCAGAAAGACGGCGTGCAGGGCCACCACCAGCGTGCAGTAGGCCCTTCGCGCCGTCTCGGGGGAGAGGCCCGGGAAACGGTAGCCCATCACCCCCTTGCCGCAGGCGCCGACGCAGTCGCCGCATAGCGTGCAGGAAAGCCCCGGCCGGCCCCTGGCCAGGTCTTGCGGCGTCAGCGCCAGGTAGCGGCAGGCCGTCGCGCACCGGCCGCAGGCGTCGCAGCCCGGCCCCATCCGCACCCGCCAGGGCGAAAGCCGGCCCAGCACGTTGCCCACGAGCCCGATGGGGCAGTAGGCCGCGCAGTGGACCATGACCCCGGTGCGGCGCGAGGCCGTGGCCATGACGCCCAGGCCGACGATCCCGAAAAGGGCCGCCCACCACGCCGCCGCCTCGGTGCCGACCCCGGCCAGGCGCAGCCCCAGGGCCAGCCCCACGGCCAGGGCCAGGGTCGCCGCCCGCAGAAAGGGCAGGCCCCGCCACAGGCGCCTGGGCACCTTGCGCCCGAGCCTGGCGCAGGCGTCGTCGGCCGCGCCGATGTAGCACAGGTGCGAACACCAGCCCGGCCCGACCAGCAGCAGCGTGGAGAGATAGAGGATGGGCATGAAGAGCCCCTCGCCCCGGTAGAGCGGGCCGGCGACGATCAGCGCCGGCACGGGCAGATGCAGGGCGCCGGTCATGAGAAACACGGTCGCCCCAGCCAGCCCCAGGCCGAGCTGGGCGAAAAAGACCAGGGAAAAAGCGGCCCAGTAGCGCGAGCGCACCACGCCCCAGCGCGGCGCGGCCAGCATTCGGCCGACCAGCCAGGCGGCGTAAAAACCGAGCAGCGCGATTTCCAGCCACCCCCAGCCCGGGAAAAACCGATCGGCCAAAAGGATCGGGAAGGCCACTTTGGCCCGGGCGACGGAGAGCAGCCCGGCCGCGAGCCAAAAGGCCGCCGCCTGGGGCACGGGCCTGTCGCCGCCCCGGCCGAAAAAGCCCGCCGCCCGCACCGACAATGCCCACAGCCCGCCGCCAAGGCACACCGCCACCACGCCGGCCATGATGGAGGCCAGCCGCAGCCAGGGCAGGCCGGTGGCCAGCCGGAAGCCGATGAAATCCCTGGCCGCGCCGGCCAGCAGCAACCCGGCCAGCAGCACGGCCGGGCCAAGGATATACGGCGCGAAACGCCGCCGCGAAACAAGCAACCCCAAAAGCGAAAGCACGGCCTCGCAAAGGCCGGCCTCGCCCAGGCGCAAGGCATGGGCGGCGAAGACGGCCAGCCCCAGGACGAGGGCGGAAACCCCGAGGATGTTCATGGCCAGATCCAGGCCGGCAGGCCGGGTTGGCCGGCCGGAAAGATGATGTCGCCGAAGCGCCGGCTCGGGCGTGCCTGCGCGCCATGGGCGGCCAGGCAGCGTGCGACGAGCCCCAGGGCCGCCTGCCCGTCCAGTCGCCGGCCCAGTTCCTGCCCGAGCCGTGGCCGCCGGCCCAGGCGGCCGCCGATAAGGGCGCGAAACCGCGTCGGCCCCGCCGCGATGGCCCCGGCCGGGCAAACCGCCAGGCATTGGCCGCAGCCCAGACAGCGTGAGTCGTCCAGGGCCGCAACGCCATCGTCCAGGGCAATGGCCCCGTCCGGGCACACGTCCCGGCAGGCCCCGCAGCCGGCGCAGGCCGCGGCGTCGATGGCCACGTCCCGGGCCGCGAGCAGCCCCACGTCGGCCACATGCGGCCTCACGCAGCCGTTGGGGCAGGCGCACAGGCTCAGGCGTAACCGCTCGTGATGGCGAAGCGGCCGCCCCAGCTCGGCCAGGGCCACGGGCAGCGCCGTCCCCGCAAGAGCCTCCAACTCCCCGGCGAATCCCCCGGGAAGCGGCAGGCCGAAACGGCACCCGCCCGGCTTCACGCCCCGGCAGGTTTCCAGTATACACGCATCCGACGACATAACGGCTCCTTGCGGACTCGGCTTGCGGCCACATCCTGCCCCAAGCCGTATGACGGGGCTTTGACTTACGTCAAAACGGAACGCGAACATGGACAAGACCCAGGCCGTGGCCGACATCAAGCTGTTTTCCGGGCTCGGTGAGCGCGAACAGGCCTCCCTGGCCGGCGTGGCCGAGGTGCGCCGCTTTGCCAAAGGTGAGGATATCTTCTTCGCCGGCCAGCCGGCCCAGGGCTTTTTCTCCGTGGCCTCGGGCAAGGTGCGCATCTACCAGACGTCGCTTTCCGGCAAGGAGCATATCATCCACGTCTTCGGGCCGGGCGAGGTCTTCGCCGAAGTGGCCGTCTTTTCCGGCGGCGTCTACCCGGCCAGCGCCCAGGCCATGGAGGACGGCCAATACCTGTTCTTCCCGCGCGAACGCTTCCGCCGCCTCATCGCCACCGAACCCGACCTGGCCATGAACATGCTGGGCCTGCTCTCCATCCGCCTGCGGCAACTCGTCAAGAAAATCGAGGACCTGAGCCTTCGCGAAGTGCCGGCCCGCCTGGCCGCCCACCTGCTGCTGCTGCGGGCCCAAAGCAAGAAAGACCGCCTGACCCTGGACCTGCCCAAGGGACAGCTCGCCGCCTACCTCGGCACCATCCCCGAAACCCTCTCCCGCGTGCTGCGCCGGTTTGGCGACGACGGGCTCATCGCACTTTCCGGCAGCAGCCTGGAGATACTGGACGTCGCCCGGTTGGAGGCCCAGGCCGGGATGTCCGGCCTGGAGGGCGGCTTGGAGGGAAGAATGCCTCCGGCGGCCGGGAGGGGGTGACCCCCTCCCGGACCCTCCTCGACGGGGCGGGTGGGGGAGCGGTCGGGAATGGTGGGCGGCGGGGCGTCGGTCGTGGTGGTGCCGGAAAGGGGCCTGCCGTGCTGGCCGCAAGGCCGGCCAGCACGGCAGGCCCCTTTCCGGCACCACGGGCGCCAGCGGCGAAGCGCCGCATGGAGAAATAAAATTCTTCGACTTGCGCCGATTCCTGGCGACGAGATCCCATTCTTGGCGAAACGCGGTATATGAAGATTCTTTGACTGCCTTTGAAGAGGCTTCCAAAGCAATAAAATCCACCCCCCTCGGCCCGCAGGGCCGACGGCTGGGCGAGGCCGGAATTTCGCCTTTCGAGCCGGGAGCGCAGCGACGGCATCGAAAGGCGAAATTCCGGCCTCGCATCTTCGTGCCGCGTGCGCCATGCCCTCCCGGTGACCGACGCCTTGTCCGCCCGCCACAGCCGACCGGGGGGCTCGGGGGGCGTGACGCCCCCCGATGGGGTTCGGGGCAAAGCCCCGATGGGTCCAGGGCAAAGCCCTGGTGGGGCCTGGGGCAACGCCCAGTAGGGAGGGGGGACGCCTTCCCCGGTCGGGGGTGTCCTTGCTGGGCTGCCTACCCGTCCAGGCGCTCGGCCACGGCTTGCCAGACGTCTTGGGCGACGTGGTCCACGTCGCGGCTGGCGTCGATGACGGCGAAGCGGTGGGGGTGCAGGGTGGCCAGGGCGAGGTAGCCTTGGCGCACGCGGCGGTGGAATTCGAGGTGTTCGGCTTCGAAGCGCCCTTCGTTGACGGCGGAGCCGTTTTCGATGTTGCGGGCCAGGGCGCGGCGCAGGCCTTGTTCGGGGTCGAGGTCGAGGAGGATGGTGCGTTGCGGCCAGGCGCCGGCCACGGCCACGTCGTTGAGGCTGTTGAGCAGGCTGACGTCCAGGCCCCGGCCGTAGCCCTGGTAGGCCACGGTGGAGTCGGCGAAGCGGTCGCAGATGACGATGTGGCCGCGCTGCTGGGCCGGGCGGATGATTTCGGCCACGTGTTGGGCCCGGTCGGCCAGATAGAGGAAGAGTTCGGCCCGGCTGTCGAGGTTTTTGGTCTTGGTGGACAGCAGGATGGCCCGCAGGGTCAGGCCCAGCTCGCAGCCGCCGGGCTGGCGGGTGACGCAGACGGTGTGGCCCGAGGCTTCCAGGCGCTGGGTGAGCCGGGTGATCTGGGTGGTTTTGCCGGACCCCTCTACGCCTTCAAAGGTAATAAGCACTGCGCGTCCTTTTCCCGGGGCTTGGGGGTTTTTTCCGGGAGTTCCCGTGGGGTGCGCTTGGGGTTGTAGAGGTAGCGGTCCAGGGTGCGGGCGAAGGGGGACCATTGGCCGGGTTCGTCGGAGTCGAAGGCCGCCTCGATCTGGTTGAGCTTGGCGTCGATGTTGTCCGCGAAGTGCAGCACGAAGGCTTCGGCGGTCTTGGGCCGGCGCGGCGAGCCGAATTCGTATTCGCCGTGGTGGGCCAGCAGGATATGCTTGAAGTGCAGGCCCAGTTCGGGGTCGATGCCGGCTTTTTTGAGCAGCGGCTCCACCAGTTCCAGGGTGATGACGATGTGGCCGAGCAGCCGGCCGGCGTCGGTGTAGTCCCGGGCCGGGCCGGCGGTCAGTTCCCAGGCCTTGCCCAGGTCGTGGCAGACGGCGGCGGCCAGGACCGTGTCGCGGTCGAGGTGGGGGTAGCGCTCGCAGATGGCCAGCACCAGCCGGGCCACGGACAGGGTATGTTCAAGCAGGCCGCCCCGGTAGGCGTGGTGGACGTTTTTCGCGCCCGGTGCTTCGAGGAGCCGGCTGTGGAAGTCGGGATGGGCCAGCACCTTGGCGCAGAACTTGCGCCAGGGGGCGTGGGAGATTTCCGCGCGGCAAAGCTCGGTGAGCTGTTCCAGGAGCGCCTCGGGCGGCTCGGCGCTGGTGGGCACGAACTGCGACAGGTCCGGGGTATAGGTTTCCGGCGGGAGCACCCGCAGCCGTTCGATGTTGACCTGCGGCTTGTCGCGGTAGGCGCCGACCTGCCCCTCGACGAAAACGAACTGGCCCGGGGACAGCTCGGCGTACTCGCGGGCGGCCGGGCTCCAGATCTTGGCTTCGATCTGGCCGGAGGCGTCCTCGAGGACCAGTGTCCAGAAGGGGCCGTTTTTGGCCTGGGCCAGCCTGGCCGCGCCGAGGCAGAACACGTCGGCGGCGGGCTGTCCCGGCACGAGGTCTTTGACGAATTGTGTTTTCGCGGTCACGAGGGCTTCACCGTGGTTAGAGGAAACAGGAAGGTGCCCGCGGCCGGGGCGGTTGTCAATGCCGCAGCCTTGACATGGCCGCAACCTCGGGCATAGTCCTCGACCGGGACTTGCGGGGAGAGAGCATGCGCATCCTGTTGACAAACGACGATGGCATTCATGCCGTGGGCATCCGCGATTTGTACAAGGGCCTGGTGGCCGCCGGGCACGACGTGCTGGTGGCGGCGCCGCTGTCCGAGCAGTCGGCCGTGGGCCATGCCATCACCATCGCCATGCCGCTTCGGGTCAAGGAATTCACGGAGAACGGGTTTCGGGGCCTGGGGGTGTCCGGCACGCCCGCCGACTGCGTCAAGCTCGCCCTGACCACCCTGTGCGACACCAAGCCCGACCTGGTCGTGTCCGGCATCAACGCCGGGGCCAACGTGGGCGTGGACATCCTCTATTCGGGCACGGTTTCCGCCGCCACCGAAGGGGCGCTGATGGGCTATCCGGCCCTGGCCGTTTCCTGCGACGATTTTACCCCCACGGACCTCACCGACCAGGGCGCCTACGTGGCCGATTTCATCGCCTCCCGGCCCTTTGAGGCGGCGCCGCCGCGTTGCGTGCTCAACCTCAATTTCCCGGGCATTCCCCTGGCCCGGGCCAAGGGCTTGTGCCTGTGCCCGCCGACGCCGGCCGTCTACGACGACTGGTACGTCACCCGCCAGGACCCGCGCGGGCGCAACTACTATTGGCTCACCGGCGTCATCCCCCCCGAGACGCTGGCGCCGCAGACGGACCGGGCCATGCTGACCGAGGGCCACATCACGTTGACGCCGCTTCGTTTCGATTTCACGGACCGCGAGACCATGGACCGGCTGTCCGGGCGGCTGGGGGCCCGGGTGTGCGGCTGACGGTTGCTTTTTTCGCGTATTGAGGCATGATGCAACCGGCAATGGCTATTGCTTCCGGCCAGATCGGACCGTTTGTCGGCGATTGCGGCGCGTGGGAATGCGAAGGGACAGGCGGTGGGTATGCCGCCGGCGCGCCGGTCAAGGGTGGTCAAGGAAGCTGCACCAGGATCGGCATGAACATCCTGATCGTGGACGATTCCGACTCTTCGCGTTTGCTGCTGTCCACCATTCTCAAGGGGGCCGGCTACGTGGAGCCTTTGCGCGCCGGATCGGCCGGGGAGGCGCTGGCCCTGCTCGACGAGCGCTGCCGCAAGTATGACGTGCCGGACGTGGACCTGGTGCTCATGGACGTGGTCATGCCGGACATGGACGGCATCGACGCCACGCGGCTGATCAAGGCCGATCCCCGGCTGCGCGACATTCCCATCATCATCGTCACGGTCAAAGACGACGCCGCGAGCCTCGAGCGCGCCTTCGAGGCCGGGGCCATGGATTTCCTGGCCAAGCCGGTCAACAGCATGGAGTTGCGGGCCCGGGTCCGCTCGGCGCTTAAGCTCAAGGAAGAGATGGACCAGCGCAAGGCCCGGGAACGGGAGCTCGAGGCGCTCACGCGCAAGTTCGAACAGCTCTCCAACCAGGACGGCCTGACCGGCGTGCCCAACCGGCGCTGCTTCGAGGACGTCTTCCGCAAGGAATGGCTGCGCTCGCGCCGCGAGGGCACGGCCCTTTCGGCCCTGATGATCGATATCGACTGCTTCAAGGACTACAACGACACCTACGGGCACCTGCAAGGCGATTTGTGCCTGCGCCAGGTGGCCGAGTGCATCGTGGCCGCCCTCAAGCGGCCCGGGGATTTCGTGGCCCGCTACGGCGGCGAGGAGTTCGTGGCCCTGCTGCCCTGCACGGACCTGGCCGGGGCGCTGTCCATCGCCGGGCTTATCCGCTCCAATCTGCGCGGGGCCGGCATCGAGCACGCCAGCTCCAACGTGGCCGACGTAGTCACGGTCTCCATCGGCATTTCCGGCGTGGTGCCCAACATGGACATCGAGCCCGAGGCCCTGCTCGCCGCCTCGGATGCC
Organism: Solidesulfovibrio sp. DCME; assembly: GCF_049995385.1. Classification (NCBI taxonomy): domain Bacteria; kingdom Pseudomonadati; phylum Thermodesulfobacteriota; class Desulfovibrionia; order Desulfovibrionales; family Desulfovibrionaceae; genus Solidesulfovibrio; species Solidesulfovibrio sp. DCME. The sequence continues at coordinate 4,497,542 of NZ_CP188261.1, read as the reverse complement.
GCCCTCTACCAGGCCAAAAGCGCCGGCCGCAACCGCGTCGAGGTCCGCCCGGCCGCCTGATACGGTCGATGGGGAAAAGCCTCCGGCGGCCAGGAGAGGCGAGGCCTCTCCTGGACCTCTCCCTTGGGGGATGGGGCCATGTTGCGGGCCGGTATCGCGTCCGATATCCATTGTTGCTTGTTGCCCACGAGGAGGGCGTATGGGGCGGATGCCGTTGGCCGTTTGCCTGGTTGTGTTTTTCCTTGCCGGCTGTTTCGCGCCCCGGGAGCAGGTGGCCGCCCGCAACTGGCGGCCCATGGGCGCGTCCGGGCTGCCGCTCGGCCAGCTCGTGGCCCGGACCCCGGGGCTTAAGTCCGTCACCTGGGAGTCGTTCGTGGACGGCCGGGGCCGCACCGTGGCCCGCCTGGCGGCGGAATACGATCCGGCCGGGGCATCTTCCGGCTGCCCGGCGCCCGAACCGGGCCTGGCCCTGGCGGCCAGGAGCTTTTTGCTGCTCGACCTGACCGTGTCGCCCGAGGGGGCGGTGGAATTCCTGTCGGCCATGGCCCAAGCCTACGACGCGGCCGGGTATTACGAGGAATATACGCTGGACGCCGGTGTGGTGGCCGCCCTGGTGGCCGGGGCGTGCCCCATTCCCTGCGCCGATTTGCGCCTGCCGGGCTATCTGGAAAAGGGTCCGGGGCCGTCCTCCTGATTGCTTTGACCAGCCCCCGCCCGTGACCGCCCGGGGGCGCGCCTACTTGCCCTTGCTGGCCTTGATGGCCTGTTCGAGTTCCTCGAAGCTGGGCCGCTTGTGGATGGGGATGGCCCGGCGGCCGGCCTCCAAGGCCACGGGCGGCGGGTTGCCGCCGACAAAGGCCGTCAGCGAGGCCTTGGCCACGAGCAGGATGGATTCCGTCTCCTTGGCCCGGTGCTCGATGTTGGTGGCAATCGGCGCCACGAAGCCGTAGGCGGCCAAGACGCCCAGGAACGTGCCGACCAGGGCCGCGCCGATGCTGTGGCCGAGCACCTCGGCCGGCTCGTTGATCTTGCCCATGGTCAGGACGACGCCGAGCACGCAGGCGACGATGCCCAGGCCGGGCAGGGCGTCGGAGGTCTTGGAGATGGCGTGGGCCGGCACCAGGGCCTCGTGCACCGTGGCCTCGATGTCCGCCTCCATGATGGATTCGAACTCGTGGGCCTCGATGTTGACCGTGGAGAAAATGCGCATGGTGTCGCAGATGAAGTTCAGCACCTCGTGGTTTTTCTTGTTTTTCGCGAAGTTGCTGAAAATCGGGCTTTCGGCCGGCCGCTCCACGTCCTTTTCGATAGCCACCAGCCCCTCGCGGCGGATCTTCATGTACAGGCCCGACAGCGTGGTCAAAAGCTCCAGGTAATAGGCCTTGCTGGTGAGCATGCCGCCGAAGATCGACAGGGCGCCCTTGAAGGTGGCGCCGAGCACGTCCTTGGGCGCGCTGATGACCAGCTGGCCCAGCGCGCCGCCGAGGATCATGAGCATTTCCGGGGGGGCGGCCGAAATGAGCAGGTCGAAGTTCCCCTTTTCCAGAATGAAGCCGGCCAGGATGCAGCCGATGACGATGAGCATGCCGATTATCGCAAACATAGCCTCGCCATAGCGTCGCCGGGCCTAGAACTGGCCCTCGGTCGACTTGTCGTAGAGGTTGTTGATCTGCTGCTCCAGCACGTCGCCCACTTCCGGTGTCTTGGGCGCGGCCAGGCCGGGCGCGCCGCCCGTACCGCCGACGTCGGCCGGCTTTTCCCCGGCCTTGGCCGGGCGGTAGAGCAGCAGGCTGATGCGGCGGTTGCGCGGGTCGTAGACGTTGCCGGCCACGTAGGGCCGGGTGTCGGCGAACCCCGTCACCGCGGCCACTTGGTCCGGGGAAAGGCCCTGCTGGATCATCAGCCGCCGGGCCGCGAGGGCCCGGCCGGCCGAAAGGTCCCAGTTGGTGTAGGTGCCGGAATAGCGGTAGGCGTCGGTGTGGCCCTCGATGGCCACTTTGACCCCTTCCTTGCGGATGACGTCGGTGACGGCGGCCAGGATGCGCTGGGCGTCGGGGGTGGGGGTCACGCCGCCGAGGTCGAACAGCGGCCGGTCGGACTTGTCCATGATCTCGATGCGCACCCGGTCCTTTTCCCGGCTGACGGATACCTGGCCGGCCAGTTCGGGCACGGCCTTTTCCAGGGCGGATTCGACCTGCTGTTCCAGGGCCTTGGCCTGCGCTTCGGCGGCCGCCTGGGCCTTCGCCGCGGCCTGGGCCGCGGCCTTGGCCTCGGGCGACCGGCCGCCGTCGAGTTGGCCGGTGCCCTGGCCCTGGCCGCCGGTGGGCTGCTTGCCGCCCCGGTCGATGGCCACGTCGGGGCGTTCGTCCTGGCTGCCGACGATGGCCCCGGGCGGGCCGAGGCCGCCGCTGTCGAGGATGTTCGCCGAGGGGCCGGGGTTTTGGAACAGGCTGAAGTCGTTGAAATAGGAGGCGAGCTGTTCCTTTTTTTCCTGGGGGGTCATGTTGAGAAGCCACATCAGCAGGAAAAAGGCCATCATGGCCGTGACCAGGTCGGCGTAGGCGACCTTCCACGAGCCGCCGTGGGCGCCGCCGGCGACCTTTTTGACCCGCTTGATGATGATGTTGGCTTTATGCCCCTGCTCGGCCATGCGTCCTCCGCCTTGTCCCTATCGGCCGCACTGCGGCCGCCCTTAGGGTGGACGGGCGTGTTTTGCGGAAGTTACGCATGGATACGGCAAAGGGCAACAGGGGGGAAGGCTCTTGTGGCCAGGCCTGCCCAGGCCAGCACGAAAAGGGCGAAGGGAAAACCCTCCGCCCGCGCGAAAGCTGGCATGGCTGGCGCCGTCCCCGGGGGAAGGCCGCCGGCCCGGCGCTACTGGGTGGTGTCGGAACCGGCCGCGGTCGGCAGGACCAGGACGCGGGTCTTGACCTTCTTGTTGCGCAGGTACTTCTCGAATTTCACCACGCCGTCGACCAGGGCGAACAGCGTGTAGTCGCGGCCCATGCCCACGCCCTCGCCGGGGTGGAACTTGGTGCCGAGCTGGCGCACGAGGATGTTGCCGGCCAGGACGGCCTGCCCGCCGAAACGTTTGACGCCACGCCGTTGCCCGGCGCTGTCGCGGCCGTTTCTGGAGCTGCCGCCTGCTTTTTTATGTGCCATGTCGGGACTCCTTCGGGAAAAATGTGGCTAGGCCTGGATCGAGGTGACCTTGAGCTGGGTGTAGCTCTGGCGATGGCCCTGCTTTTTGTGCGAATCCTGCCGCCGGCGCTTGTGAAAGACCACGATCTTCTCGCCCTTGACGTGTCCGGCCACTTCGCAGGTCACGGTGGCGCCGGGGACGTAAGGCGCGCCCACCTTGACCTCGGGGCCGCCCACGAGCAGCACCTTGTCGATGACGTATGCCGCGCCGGCTTCGGCGGAGAGAAGGTCCACGGTGATGGTGGCCCCTTCCTGGACCTTGTATTGCTTGCCGCCAGCCAAAACGATTGCGTACATGGGTTTGACCTCCGATAGGGAAGAGGCGTCACTTACACCGGCGCGTCGGCCGGGTCAAGCCCTTTTTCGCCGTCCCCGGCCCGCAGCCGCTTGGCCCGCCTGGCCCGCAGCACGTCGAGCACGCTGATATCCACCCGCAGGTTGCCGCGCCCCCGGCCGATGTCCACGTCGGGCTTGGCCGCGCCGTGGAAGTCCGAGCCGCCGGACACGGCCAGGCCGAACCGCCGGGACAGGGCCAGGTATTCCAGGGTCTGGGCCTGGGAGTGTTCGGTATACAGGGCCTCGATGGCGTCGAGGCCGGCGTCGCGGTAGCGGCCCACGGCCTCGGCCAGGGCCGGACCGGCCAGGCCCAGCATGTAGGGATGGGCCAGGCTCGCCAGCCCGCCCTCGGCGTGGATGAGTTCCACGGCCCGGGCCAGGGGCAGCTTGTCCTTGGGCACGTAGGCCCGGCCGTGGGCGCCGAGGTAGCGGCCGAAGGCCTCCTTGAAGCTCGTGACCACGCCCATGTCCAAAAGGGCCTGGGCGATGTGCGGCCGGCCCACCGCCCCCTTGGCAAGGGCGGTGACGGCCTTATATTCCACAGGCACGCCAAGCTCCCGCAGCTTGTCGAGGATCAGCCGGTTGCGGTTGTGGCGGCGTTCCCGGAGATAGGCCAGGGCGTCGGCCAGGGGGCCTTCCCGGTCGGGCAGAAACAGCCCGAGCAGATGCACGCCCCGGTCGCCGTCGGCCACGGACAGTTCCACCCCGGCCACCACGTCGAGGCCGTGGGCCTCGCCGGCGGCCCGGGCCTCGGGCAGGCCGGCCAGGGTGTCGTGGTCGGTGATGGCCACGGCGGCCAGGCCCTTGCGCGCGGCCAGGGCCACGAGATCGGCCGGGGAGAGGCTGCCGTCGGAAGCCGTGGTGTGCGTGTGCAGGTCGATAAGCGCCATGGGGCCACCCTAGCGCGGTGCCGGGGAGTTGTCGAACGGCCGTTGCGCGCGGCCGGCGATTTGGCTATCACTGGCCCACATTGCCAAAAAGGAGTCCGGCCGTGACCATCCATCCCGATCTGCTCGCCATTCTGGCCTGTCCCAAATGCAAGGGCGAACTGACCCCGCCGGCCGCCGGCGAGGGCCTGGCCTGCCCGGCCTGCGGCGTGGTCTACCCCGTGCGCGAGGACATCCCCATCATGCTCGTGGAAGAGGCCGTGCCGGCCGCCGACTGGGAAGCCGGCAAGCGCTCGGTCAAGGACTAGCCAAGGAGGCCGCATGGCCAAGCTGCATTGGACGCCGTGGATGGCGCTCTCGGATCTGGCCCAGGAGGCCGAGCACCTGCTGACCGAAACGGACCGGGCCTTCGAGGCCGGCTATGCCTGGCAGCCGGTGGCCGATGTCCTGGAGACGGCGGAGGATTTCCGCCTGACCCTGGAACTGCCCGGCGTGGCCCGGGAGGATGTCCACCTGGAGGCCCAGGGCCGGGTGCTCGTGGTGTCCGGGGTGCGCCGCCTGGTCAAGGAGCCCGGCGGCGTCTACCAGGCCCTGGAGCGTTCCCACGGCCCCTTTGCCCGGCGTTTCGACCTGCCCAAGGGCGTGTCCCGGTCCGAGATCACGGCCGTGATGAAGGACGGCCTGCTCGTGGTCGTCGTGCCCAAGGTCCGGCCCGAACGCCTGCGCCGCCGCATCCCCATCAGTTGACGGGCCGTCCGGCCCCGTTTTCTCATCCCCAGTCAGGAGGCGTGCCATGCGACGTCTTGGCCCGTGCTTGCTTTTGTTTTGGCTCGTGCTGTGTTGCCTGCCGTCGGCGGCCCTGTCCGCCGCCGGCCGCGAGGCCCGCACCACACCGGTGGTTGCGGCCGTGCGGGCCGTGGCCCCGGCCGTGGTCAACATCACCTCGGCCCGCACCGTGGACCGCCGGGCCGGCCGGGGGCCCTTTTTCGACGACGAGTTCTTCCGCCAGTTCTTCGGCCCGGGCTTTGGCCCCGGTTCCGTCGAGCCCCGGCGCGAGACCCAGGAGAGCCTGGGCTCGGGCGTCATCATCGACGGCCAAAAGGGCCTGGTGCTCACCAACGCCCACGTCATCGCCGGCGGCACCTCCATCACGGCCCGGCTCCTGGACGGCCGGGAACTCGAAGCCAGCCTGGTCGGCTCGGACCCGGACTTCGACCTGGCCGTGCTGCGCCTGGACAGCGGCGGCAAGGCCCTGCCCCAGGCGGCCATGGGCGATTCCGGCAACATCATGATCGGCGAGACCGTCATCGCCATCGGCAACCCCTTCGGCTACACCAACACCGTGACCACCGGCGTGGTCTCGGCCGTGGGCCGGTCCCTCAAGCACGAGGGCGGCGCCTATGCCGACCTGGTCCAGACCGACGCGGCCATCAACCCCGGCAACAGCGGCGGGCCGCTGGTCAACCTGGCCGGCGAGGTCATCGGCATCAACATGGCCATCCGGGCCGAGGCGCAGGGCATCGGCTTCGCCATTCCCGTCAACAAGGCCCGCCGGGTGGTGGCGCAGATCGTCGGCGGCGGCGGGGTGACCCCGGCCTGGCTGGGGCTTTCCGGCCAGGACGTGGACGCGCGGGCGGCCCGCTATTTCGGGCTGGACCGGCCGCGCGGGGTGCTGGTGACCGAGGTGGCGCCGGGTTCGGCGGCCGAGCGGGCCGGGCTGCGGCCCGGGGACCTGCTCCTTGCGGCCGGCGGCACGGACCTCGACGACAAGGACCAGTATCTGGGCGTGCTGCGCACCTCGACCGTGGGCGAGCCCATCCCCCTGGTCATCCGCCGGGGCAAGGCCGAGGAGCGGCTTTCCGCCGTGCCGACGGCCTTCGGCGACCGCGAGGCGGCCGAGGTGGCCGGCCGGCGCTGGGGGGTCAGCGTGGCCTTTTCCCGGGGCGGCGTGACCGTGGCCGGGGTGGTGCCCAATTCGCCGGCGGCCCGGCTCGGGCTCAAGGCCGGCGACGTGCTGGTCCAGATCGGCGGCGAGAAGCTCGCCGGCCAGAAGGAATTCACCCGGGCCGTGTACTTAAGCCGCATGCACCGCACGGTGCTGGTCATGATCGAGCGGGGCGGCCGGGGCTACTACGCCCGCATGGCCGTGGACTGAGGCCGAACCGGCCGTTTGCTTGCCACGCCCGGCCGGCCCGCGCGGGTCGGCCGGGCGTTTCCTGTGGGACAGGCCGTCCTGGCCGACGCACAGCGCCTGCGGTGTGCCCGCAAGTTTCTCCGAATACGGCAGCGTGACTTTGCCTGCTGCTCGTGCGTAAGGCTTCTTGCGAACGAGCGCAGGGTGTTGGGTCTTGTGCCGCGTCGCTCCTGTGGTTCACCGGGATGCCGTTGTCTTGCCTTGCAATCCAGGTCTTGTTGGGTCTTGATTTCGAATATGCCTGACTTTGTTTTGGATTTTCGGTTATTGTTTGGCTGGCGTTTGCCGGGCATCGCGATACGAATGCGCACGGGACGATTGCAGGCTCTCGACGTGGACATGCTTTTTCGCGTGGTTGTGGCCGTGAGGCACGGTTGTGTGTCGTCAAAAAGTGTATTATGCTTTGTACGTCATGCGCAGGATGTCCGTTCTGCCTGGGCGAACCGTTTCCGGTTGCGGGGACGTGCGCCGGGGAGATCCGGAGCCGGAAAGGAGGAACGTCATGCTCCTGTCCGAGGGTTTGCCGAAAAGGCCCGGCAAGTGGCTTGCCGCGGCGGGTATTTGGCTTGCGCTTGCCGCGCCGTCGGCCGTGCTGGCCGATTGCCTCGTCTTGACGGTCAATTACCACTATACGAAAATCAGCGAGTTGAACCAGGCGGACATCACCGACCCGGCGATCGCCGACTACCGCCAGACTCTCCAACTGTGCGCCGCCAACATGACGGACCAGACCGCCGACATCCACTGCTTCTCCGGTCTCGGCGAAAGCTTCAATCCGGGCCTGCAACTGCCTGCCGTTCCCGGTTCCATGCTCGGTGCCGCGCGCAGTCAGAACGACGACTTGTACGCCACCATCATACCCGGCTCCCAGGTGACCATAGAGCGCAACGCCAAGGACAAATATTTCCGCTACACCACCTATCCGACCTGTCCGCACCAGGCCTGCATCACGTCCTGGACGTACACCCACGAAAACAAGTTCATGGATACGGAAATATTCGATGTCCCGGAAACCAGGCCGGACAACGTCGTGGCCTATCTCCAGACGTTTTTCACGGCCAGGATGGACGAGGGCACACGGTATGCGGGCACCGAATACGCCAGTTACACCTACGTGGACGATCCGCCGGAAGGCGAGATCGTCCATGAAACCTGGGCGTACAAGGGGTATTCTTACGAGGCGACCATCGTCGGGGTGCAGCGAACCGTCCAGGCGGTCCCGCTGAGCCCGGTGATCCTGCTGTTGCAGGAGTCGGGTCCGTAGCCGGCCCCCGGAAGGGCCGGGCGGCTCAGGTGCCGGCCCGCAACAGCGTCAATTCCGTCGCCCCGCCGACCGGGGCGCGGCAACGGCGGCCGGCTGCCAACGGCGCTTCGGCGATGCCCTGCATGTAGCGCCACACCGCCTCCAGGGGTACGTGGGAGCGCAGGTAGTCCTCGCACTTGGAAAAGCTGTAATGGTGGGCGAGGCTTCGGCCCAGCACGGCCACCTTCATGTGGTCCGTGGCCAGGGCCAGGTTGATGGCCTTTTCATCCGTGGTCGGCTGGCCGGCCGTCGGGGTGGTGGGGAAGGGCAGTACCCGGCGCATGAGCCGGCCGTCGAAGATCACGCAGTTGATGGTCAGGTAGCCGACGTAGCCGTACTTGGCCGGCGCGTCGCGCAGGTACACCTCGGCCAGGTTCTCGTGCAGGATCTTCTCCCACATCCAGCGGTGGTAGACCCAGTTCTCTTCGATGGGCGGCCCGCAGTACATGTGGCGCTCGGACGGGTAGGACACGCGCAGGAAGCGGTTGAGCACGTGGCGGCCCGGGGGGCTCACGGGCACCAGCGGCATGACCAGCGGCACGTCGGGGCGGTCGGCGTGGTCGATGTAGCCGTCGACGAGGTGCTCCAGCCAGTGCGGCGTGACGAAAAGGTCCTCGTCGATCTTGATGATGACGTCTTCAAGGTGGTTGGCCAGGATTTCGTTTTGGGCGGCGTGCACGGCCGGCACCAGCCCCCGGGGGCCGCGCTCGACCAGGCTGGCGTTGTCGTGCCGGGAGACGAAGCGCCTGGCCATGGCCAGGTGTTCGGGGCTTAAGGCGTTGGCCACGACATAGACGTGCTTGAGGCGTGAAAAATCCGTGAAACGCTCCAGGCAGCGTATGCAGATGAGGAAACAGTCGAGCCTGTGCGAGGTAAGCAGCAGCAGAACCGGCCGGATGTCGCCGCGACGCGGGCGTAAATAGGTGAGCTTGCCCATGGCCGTCCCTGGCTTTCAGGCATCCCTGCGTTAAAAGGTTAGATCACGCCTACATCACCCTTTTCGGCAAAGCCCACCAGGATCTTTAGCCCTGGATTTCAAAAAAAATATCATTTTTTATAAGGGGATGCAGCGACGCTGCCCATTGCTCCCGGTTACATGGCAATAAACGGGGCTTCGGAAAACGAAAAAAAAGTGCCGCCCGACCGTCACGAACCGGGCCGACGCGGTGGCTTGGGCTGGAGAGCCCTCCACCGGGCGGGAGCGTTCCCTTGACACGGGGGCACACCGAGGCTAAGGCAGCGTATGCCGTCGGAGCCATGATTGCCTGCGTTGGGTAACGCATTGGAATGCTTTTCTAAAATTGCTCCGGCCGCTTGAGTCGCGGAGGGATTTCATGGGATACAAAGTCATTGTCGACAGCCAGAAGTGCATCGGTGACGGCGAATGCGTGGATGTGTGCCCGGTGGAAGTCTATGCGTTGCAGGGCGGCAAGGCCGTGGCCGTGCACATGGAAGAATGCCTGGGCTGCGAATCCTGCGTCGAAGTCTGCGATCAGGATGCCATCATCGTCGAAGAAGAGTAAGGATTGCAAAAGATTAACCGGCAGCGGGAGCGGGCGGGCACCGTCCGCTCCCGCTGCCGTCTCCGTCCCGGGCCGCCGCCGCGCGCGGGCTGGCCGGGGCGAACGCGGAGTGCCCGATGCCCCTGGATTTTTCCCCTGCCTTTGCCCGCTACGAGGCCATCGCCGCCGAGGCTGACGCCGCTTTCGCCAAGGTCGCGGCCGCCTGCCCGGGCCTGGTCACCTGCGGCGAGGGCTGCAGCGACTGCTGCCACGCCCTGTTCGATTTGAGCTTCATCGAAGCGCTCTACCTCAATCACCGATTCAACCAGGCCTTTCCCCCGGGCCCCGAGCGTGACGCCATCCTGGAGAGGGCCAATACGGCCGACCGCGAGCACTACAAGCTCAAGCGCAAGGCCTTCCGGGCCGGCGAGCAGGGCGTGCCGACCAGCGAAATCCTGGCCGACCTGGCCCGCGAGCGCATCCGCTGCCCGCTTCTGGGCGACGACGACCGCTGCATCCTCTACGCTTTCCGCCCCGTCACCTGCCGCCTCTACGGCGTGCCCCTGGAGATCGGCGGCGCCGCCCACACCTGCGGCAACACCGGCTTTGCGCCCGGCGGGCGCTACCCCACGGTCAAGATCGAAAAGCTCCAGGACCGGCTCATGGAGCTGTCCCAGGAAGTCGTGGCCGCGCTGCCGACCAAGCTGCCGCTGATGGGCGAGATGCTGGTCCCGGTCTCCCTGGCGCTGATCACCGAGTACGACGACGAATACCTGGGCATCTTCACCGAGGACGACCTGGTGCGGCTGCCCGAGCCCCCCGCGCCGCCGGCGGCGCCCCTGGGCGCGTCCTGCGGCTCGTGCGGCGAATCGGCCGGCTCCGATGCCTGCGCCTCCTGCTCCGGCGGCCAGACCACCTGGGTCCTGCCCGGCCCCGACGGCCCGCCCCAAGGCGAAGACAAGTAAGGAGGCGTGCGTGGCCCATTCCCCGGAGGAACTGGCGACGCTCAAGCGCGCCATCTACGACAAGCTCAAGCCCCGCCGCCGGCGGTTCATCGACAAGATCGGCTACGACGCCTGGGATCCCTTCCAGGAACCCAACGACCCGCTGGACATGCGCGAGGACGCCTCGCGGCGCACCGGCCAGCAACTGGTGACGGAATTCCTGGCCGCCACCCCCGGCGCCTCCGAGGAGTTCGCCAAGGGCGCCTGGGAGCTGTGCATGGGCGTCATGAGCGGCTCGGAGCGCCACCGGGGCATGTACGCCTTTTGCAAATGGTACAAGGACCTGCTGTCCCGGGAAGGCATCGCCGCCGAGCTGGGGCCGTCCAAATAAGACCCGAAGGATCATTCATGGAATACACCGCGCAGACCCCTGACGAATTCATCGCCGAACTCAAAAAGCGCCTGTCGCAAAATCCCGGCTGCGGCGTGTCCCACTACAACCTGGGCACGGCCTACGTGGCCAAGGGCCGGCTTATCGAGGCCGAGGCGGAATTTTTGTCCGCCGTGGAATGTTCGCCGAGCCTGGCCGAGGCCTACGTGCAGCTCGGCGGCCTGGCCATGAACAAGGGCAACCTCGACGGCTGCCTGGAGTGGAACGAGAAGGCCAGCCGGGCTCGGCCCCTTTTTGCCGTGCCGTTTGGCAACATCGGCTTCGTGCACCTCCAGCGCGGCGAGGTGGACAAGGCCGAGAAGGCCCTGCGCCGGGCCGTCAAGATCGACCCCAAATACGTCCAGGCCCTGGCCACGCTTGGCAACGCGCTCTATATGAAGGGCGACGTGGACGGCGCGGAGTTCCACAGCACCAAGGCCCTGGAGGTCGAGCCCAATTTCGGCCCGGCCATCAACACCCTGGCCCTGGTCGCCCTGGACCGCGGCGATTTCCCCAAGGCCAAGGAATTCGTGGACCGCGCCCGGGCCACCGGCTTCGAGCCCCATCCCGGCCTGGTCCAGGAAATCGAGGCCGGCCTGGCCAAGTAGGGGCGGGGAAGAGGAAGACTGGGGCGCTGCCCAGGCCCCGCCGGGGGGCATGATGCCCCCCGGGCCCCCTCGCAAGGGGAGAGGGTTTATTATGCCGTCACGCAGGCAATTGCTCGGGGAGATGCGGCAGGCGCTTGCCGGGGACGACCGGGCGGCCGCCCTGGCAACGCTGTCGGCGATCCCGGCCAAGACGCGGCTGGGGCCGCTTTTCTCGTTGCTCCTGGACAAGGAGCCGTTTGTGCGCTGGCGGGCCGTCACGGCCTTCGGCGCGGCCATGGCCGACATCGTCGCCGCCCGCCCGGAAGACGCCCGCGACGTCTGGCGCAACCTCATGTGGCGCGTCAACGAGGAGTCGGGCAACATCGCCTGGGGCATCCCCGAATGCATGGGCGAGACGCTGGCCTGCTGCCCGGTGCTTGCCCGCGACTACCACCGCATCCTGCTTTCCTACGTCCAGGACCTGCCCGGCGATTGCACCTTCATCGATCACCCGCCCCTGCGGCGCGGCGCCTGGTGGGCCATCGCCCGCCTGGCCGAGGCCGCCCCGCAGCTGTGCCAGCCGGCCCTGCCCGAACTTACGGCGGCCCTGGCCGACTGCGACCCCACCGCCCGAGGCCTGGCCTGCCTAGCCGTGGCGCGGATGCGGCCGCAGCCCGCGCGCACCCTGCTCGACGCCCTCTCGCGCCTGGCCGCCGATACGGAGCCCTTCCAATGGTACGACGGCTGGCGGCTTGAAGCCGCAACCGTCGCCCACATGGCCAAACAGGCCTTGGACGCCTGCCGCGGGGGCCTGTAACCGGCCCGATCCTTCTCGCGACCTCCTCCCCAGAACGGGGACGCCGTCCCCTCGGAGGTTCGCTTTGCGTAACAAACCGATCGTCACCGCGCTGCTCGTGCTGGCCGTGCTGGCCCTGGCCGCCGCCGCCGGCCGGGCCGCCGAATTGCCGCCCCAACTGACCACGTCGCCCGAAACCCTGGCCGACCAATTCCTGCGCGGCCTGTCCGGACAGGTCACCCTCTCGCCCGAGGAACTCGCCGCCGTGCGGCCCATCCTCGTCGAACAAACCCGCAAGCGCCAGGAAATCGCCCGGGCCCGACTGGCCGCCAACCCCGGCCTGGCCGGTATGCTCGCCCTGCGCGAGGATATGCGTGCCGTGACCAAGGAAACCGACGTCAAACTCGCCGCCATTCTGCCGCCCGACAAAATGGAAAAAATTCGGGCCTACCGCGAACGGCGCCGCGAAGAAATCAAGGCCGTGGCCAAGAACATGCGAAACGGCGATTGATATTCCCATCGTTCCCCCCGTTTATTGTCCCTCTCCTCATGGTTGGGCGCGGCTTCCCCCGGTCGCGCCCTTTTTTATGGCGCGCGGGAATGGTGGGAAGGGCAAGGAAGGGATGGCGGGGACGAATGCCTCCGGCGGCCAGGAGGGGATGATCCCCTCCTGGACCTCCCCGGCGGGGCGGGTGGGGAAACGGTCGGGAACGTCGGGCGGCGGGGCGTCGGCCGTTGTGGTCGCGGAAATGGGCCTGCCGACACTGGCCGCAAGGCCGGCCAGCACGGCAGGCCCATTTCCGCGACCACGGGCGCCAGCGGCGAAGCGCCGCATGTGAAGAAAAAGGCCTTTAAGAGGCTTTCAAAGCAAAAAAATCCACACCCCTCGGCCCGCAGGGCCGACGGCTGGGCGAGGCCGGGATTTGGCCTTTCGAGCCAGGAGCGCAGCGACGGCATCGAAAGGCCAAATCCCGGCCTCGCATCTTCGCGCCGCTCCCGCCAAGCCTCCCGGTGACCGCAGCCCCTTCCGCCCGCCGCAGCCGATCGGGGGGTTCGGGGGGCGTGACGCCCCCCGATGGGGTCCGGGGCAAAGCCCCGATTCGTCCAAGGCAAAGCCCTGGTGGGACCCGGGGCAAAGCCCAGATGGGTCGAGGCCCAGGCGCAGCTTGCCGGGCGACGGCCGATGCGTCTAAAGCGTCCGTATCAGGCTGCCACGGGCCGCCGAGACGACCATCGAGGAGCCGAGCATGCTGGAGCGATTCAAGCGGCGGGCGCGCGGGGCCGGCCAGGCCGCCGTGGGCGAATCCGCCTTTCCCGGGCCGCAGTCCTTTGCCCCGTATGTGCTGGTCTATTCCTACGACGCCACCGCCGTGACCGTGCGCCGCTACGACACGCTCGGCGAGGGCGACCCCGAGTTGGCCCCGGGCAAGGTCAACTGGGTGCGGGTGGTGGGCGTGCATGACGAGGCCTTTGTGCGGGCCGTGGGCAAGCGCTTCGGCCTGCATCCGCTGCTTATGGACGACGTGCTGGCCCGGGGGCATCGGCCGGTGCTGGAGGAATACGACTCCGGCATCTTCGTTTTGTTGCGGCTGTTGGGGTATGACGAGGCGCACAAGCGGGTGCTGGCCGAGCAGGTTTGCCTGGTGGCCTCGGACGGCTATGCGCTGACGTTCCAGGAGCGCGAGGCCAACCTGTGGGACGCCCTGGCGGCCAAGCTGGAGAAGGGTGGCGGCCGGCTGACGAAGCGGGGGCGCGAGCATTTGACCCATGCCCTGATCGCGGCCGTGCTCGACGAGTACATTTTGACCCTGGGCCGGCTGGCCGAGGACATCGAGGAACTGGAACAGGCCGTTCTGTCCGGTGTGGATGGCGACACCCTGACCGAAACCTATAGGCTCAAGCGGGAGGTGCTTTTTTTGCACCGGTCGCTTTGGCCGTTGCGGGAGGTGCTGGGCCGCTATCTGGCCGACGAGTCCAATACGGCCGACCCGGGGGCGGCTTTTTTGTGGAACGACATCCGCCAGGACGTCTACCAGGTGCTCGACGCGGTGGAGACCTTGCGCGAGATGCTTTCGGAAATGGTCGGGCTGTCAATGACCAAGGCCGAGTTGCGCATGAACGCCGTGGGCCAGTACCTGACGCTGGTGGCCACGATCTTTTTGCCGCTCAATTTCCTGGTCGGCTTTTTCGGCATGAATTTCGACAACCTGCCACTCAAATCCGAGGAGTGGGGCATTTACGGCCTGATGGGTTTCATGGCCCTGACCATCATCGGCATGACACTCTATTTCTACCGCAAGCACTGGATCGCCAACACCAAGGTGGAATGAGCCCGGCCCGGCCGGCAAGTGGTCAGGGCGCGGCGGCGGAGAAAATGGCGGCGGCGATGTCGGGGTGGGCGACCACGGTGGTGGTGGGGCACAGCTCCCTGGCCTTGCGGCCGAGTTCCTCCCGGTCGGTGACGAAAAGGCAGCGCACGTCGCGGGTGTGGGCGACCAGGGCCTCCAGGAGTTCGAGGCCGGCCGGGCCGCCGCAGCAGGCCAGGTGCGGCCCTTGGCCCAGGTCGCAGGCCAGGCTGTCGGCCAGGGCGCGCAGGCCCTCGTCCGGGCTGAAGGCCCAGCTTGTTTCGCCGCCCGGGGCCGTGGGGCTCACGGTCACGTCGCGGCCGTCGTCCTCGACGCGGAAGTGGTCGCGTTCGGGGTCCACGGCGTCCACGATGTCGTGGACGTGTTCCAGAAGGGCCAGGGAGGCGTCCTCGTCCAGGCTGTCGCGGCCGTCCTGGCGGGCGATGACGGTCTCGCCGCGCCGAAACTGCAATCCCGACCCCACGTAGGCAAAACCCCGCCAGTCCGGTTCGGCCAGCAGCATGGCCAGCCGGGCGTTGATGGATTCGAGCAGGCTGGCCTGGGCCAGGGGCAGGGGCCAGGCGCTTTCGCGGCCCGTAGTGTCGACGATCTGGCGGCCCATGGAGGCGGCCAGGGTGAACTCCTGGGGCGGTACGGCGCACAGGTCGGCCAGCCCCGGCCCGGACAGGGGCCCGGCCGACCACAGCACGGGCCGTTTGGCCCGGGCGGCGGCGAACCGGCCCAAGGCCACGGCGTTCCAGGCCGGCTGCACGGCCGTGAGCCGGCGTTGCCCCGGCGCCCGGAAAAGCGCCCCGGCCTGGCACACGAGCAGGTTCACGCTCGGCGGCGCCAGTTCCCGCAAGGCCCGGCGCACGGCATCGCGAAAGCCGTGATGGCGCTTGGCCAAGTGTTTGAGCAGGGCTTCGCGGCCTTCCTCCAGATAGACGATGTCGTTTTCCAGTTGGGCGCGTTCTTCGTCCATTTCCAGGTGGAGCAGCTGTTCGTCGCCGAGTTCCAGGACCAGGCGCTCGTCGCGTTCGATGGCCGCGTCCAGGGCGTCGCGGACCCGGCCCAGGTCGGCGGCGAGGCCGGGAGGCACGGGCCGGCCGGCCAGGATGGCGCCGGCCGCTTGACGGCGCAAAACGGCCGTCTCGCGCACCAGGGCGGAGAAGTCCTCCAGGGGCATGGGTACGGCCCGGACGGGAAAGCGGTGTCTCATGGGGCGACTCGTCAGGTATTTCACAGGAAAATCGACTTGTTGGCAAAGGAAAAAAAGCTTGCCGGCGACTGCAGCAAGTCTTGCAGTATCTATTCGACTAGTCTATATGTATTGACAGGTATACCTGGGGAGCTTGTCGTAATCTCCGTTGGAGCACGGCATGGGGGAGACGTCATGATTTATGATCGACATGTTATGACGTGGCACGCGTGGCACGCGACATGAATGAGTAGGCGCGTCGATGATATGGGAGGAAGCTATGAGGTAACTGGTATTGTTGTCGGTTGGCATGTCCATATTTCGAGCTGGTTGCGGCCGACGAGTGATGGATTTCATAAAAATAATTTACGTCTACATTATTTATCGCTCGATGTAGAGAAGGTATGGAAATATGTCCATGAATATTGCGCAAAAAACATGCCTGGACAATGCTTCAACGAGCAAAGATCCTTCCTGGTTTCAATTCTATCTGTCTTGTTTCTTTTCAGTGCTCCTGACATTGGCTGTAATATTCTGGCAATCCTATGTTGGACGTCAAACTGTCAAAGATATAGAGTCGTACAGGGATGAGGAGATTGCTTCTCATGTCTGCGCCAGCAGGGAGATGGCCGAAAATTTGAAAGGTGTGATTGACAGTCCGTATATGAATGTGTCCGAGGCTTCTAGGGATGATATGGTCTCGGAGAGAAATAAAAACATTCGTGTCCTGCTCGAGCAGATTCATGTCCAACTCGCGGCGCTGTGTACAAAAATGCAGACGCGAAACGAGGACCGCCTGAAAGAAGCACAGCCGGACGCAAAGCCGCAAGCAGACAAAGGCGCCGGGTTTCATCCGGTCAAACCGTAGTCGGATGATTTGTAGCCAGGACCGTGGCCTGGGTGAGGAGAGAGCCATGCACAAGCAGGGAAGAATGTCCGGGGGATGTCGGAGAGTGTTGTTGACGATGGCAGCCGTTGTGTGCGGATGGTGCTGGTGCCATTCGCTGGCGCAGGCGCAGCAGGCTGGAAATAGCCCGGGCGCCAATAGGGCCATGCATATTGAAATAACCCAGACAAGCCCGGAAGCGACGAGGACAGAGCCCCTGTTGACATTCTCCAAGCCGCTTCCCGTGCAACTCTTGGGGAGAATAGTGAATTATCAAGAGGTTCCTGAAGAATTAAGAAATGGCATGCATCTGTATATCCTGCAAAAAAGCCAGCAAGATCAGGTATATGCCATTCAACCGGAATGCAGCGTTTCGAGTGACGGGACATTTGGCGCCTCTGTCTGGCTGGGCAATGACCTGATGGGAAGTAACCAAATTTTCGAACTTGTTTTCGTCATGAAGAGGACGCCTTACGTCTTGCAGGGTAATATCAATACTACCCGGATGCTTCCTTCCGGCGATGACCTGTATTGGCACCAGGTGCTGATGGTTTCCAGGCTGGATTGAGCGCCCTCCGGGGTGGAGATGGGGGTTCGCTCCCGCCACGTTTGCGGCGGTTGCCTCGCGGCCGGCCCTCGGCTATGAAATACCGTTTGGAGCCGCCGGCACGGGCGGCCCCGCAACGGGTTGCCAAGGAGGCGGACATGCGGCTGCTGACGCGATCGGATTTCGACGGGCTCATCTGCGCCGTGCTGCTCAAGGAAGCCGGCATCATGGACGAATGGGTGTTCGTGCACCCGAAAGACGTCCAGGACGGCAAGGTGGCCTGCGGCCCGGACGACATCCTGGCCAACGTGCCCTATGCCCCGGGCTGCGGCCTGTGGTTCGACCACCATTCCAGCGAAGCCGACCGCCTGGGCGACATCGAATTTACGGGTGCCTCCAAGCACTACCCGAGTTGCGCCCGGGTCATCTGGGAATATTACGGCGGCCACGAGACCTTTCCGGCCCGCTTCGACGAGATGCTCGCCTTCGTCGACCGCTGCGACAGCGGCAACCTCACGCCCGAGGAAGTGGCCAAGCCCGAGGGCTGGATCCTGCTGAGCTTCATCATGGACCCGCGCACCGGCCTTGGCCGCTACCGCGACTACCGCATCAGCAACTACCAGCTCATGATGCGCCTGGTGGATTTGTGCCGCCACGAGCCCGTGGAAACCATCCTGGCCGATCCCGACGTGGCCGAGCGCGTCAAGCGCTATTTCGAGCAGGAGGCGCAGTTCGCCGCCATGCTGCGGCGGCGGTCCATGGTCGTGGGCAAGGTGCTGCTGATCGACCTGCGCCCCCAGGAAGAGATTTTCACCGGCAACCGCTTCACGGCCTACGCCCTGTTCCCGCACTGCGACGTCAGCGTCCAGGTGATCTGGGGCAAGGCCAGGCAGAACGTGGTGCTCACCGTGGGCAAGTCCATCTTCGACCGCTCCAACCCGGTGGACATCGGCCGGCTCATGCTGTCCTACGGCGGCGGCGGCCACCGCAACGTCGGCACCTGCCAGGTTCCGGAAGCCGAGGCGGAAACGGTCATCGCCGACGTGCTGGCCGTGCTCAACGGCGACACTCCGGCCGGCGGCGCGGTCTAGGGGGCATCCTCTTTCCGGAACGCATGTTGTCCCACGCCACGCCCCCCGCGCCCGACGACCTGCTCGAATCCTACCGTTTCGAGCTGCCCCCCGAACGCATCGCCGAGCGGCCGTGCCGCAAGCGCGACGCCTGCAGGCTTTTGACCCTGGACCGGGCCGGTGGCGCGACCGGGCATGCCGTCTTTTCCGACCTGCCGGACCTGCTGCCGCCCGGCGCCCTGCTGGTGGTCAACGACACCAAGGTGGCGCCGGTGCGGCTTTTCGGCCAGAAACCCAGCGGCGGCGCGGCGGAATTGCTGCTGCTGACCCCGGTGGCCCTGCTGGCGCCAACCGTCGACGCGGCCACCGGCTGGGCGAGCGCCCAGGCGGCCGGGCTCCTTCGCGTCTCGCGCCCGCCAAGGCCCGGGGACCGCATCGATTTCGCCCCGGACCTGCATCTGACCGTCACCAGCCGGGGCGCCTTCGGCCACACCGACTTCGTGCTGTCCTGGCGAGGGCGGCTTCCCGACATCCTGTCGCGCATCGGCCACATCCCCCTGCCGCCCTACATCCGCCGCGCCGACGACGCGGCCGACCGCGAGACCTACCAGACCGTCTACGCCCGCGACGACAAGCTCGGTTCGGCCGCCGCGCCCACGGCCGGCCTGCACTTCACCGAGGAACTGCTGGCGGCTCTGGCCGGCCGGGGGTTCGAGCGCGTCGCCGTCACCTGCCACGTGGGCATCGGCACCTTTTCCCCGGTGCGCGTGGCCGATATCCGCGACCACGCCATGCACAAGGAGTGGATCGAGGTGCCGGCGGAAACGGCCGCGGCCGTGCGGGCGGCCAAGGCCGAAGGCCGGCCCGTGGTCGCCGTGGGCACCACCGCCGCCCGGGCGCTGGAAGGGGTGGTGCGCGAGGCCGGGGAGATGACGGCCTTTGCCGGCGAAACCGACATCTTCATCCGCCCTGGGTATCTGTTTCGCGTCGTCGACGGCATGGTCACGAATTTCCATTTGCCTGGATCCTCCCTGGTGATTATGCTGGCCGCCCTGGTCGGGCGACAGAATCTCCTGGCTGCCTACGGTCAGGCCATCGCCTCCGGCTACCGCTTTTTTTCCTACGGCGACGCCATGTTGGTGCGCTAGACGCTGCCTGGCGCCGCACACCGCAAGGAAATTTCGGGCAGGGGGAGCGGCGGGCTCCCCCGTGCATGGGCTTGCGCCCAGGCCCGATCCGCCCGCAAAGGAGTGAACCGATGTCGCGGATTGCCATCGACGAGGAACGGTGCAAGGGCTGCCTGCTGTGCGCCCAGGTCTGCCCCAAGGCCATCATTGCCGTGTCCTCGCGTTTCAACACCAAGGGCTACAAGGTGGCCGAGGTGACCGAGTCCGGGAAGGACACGTGCACGGGCTGCGCCGCCTGCGCCCAGATGTGTCCGGACGTGGCCATAAAAGTCTGGCGCAGCGTCAAAAGCACAGCCAAGGAGAACGACTGATGTCGGCCAAGCGCGTCTTCATAAAGGGCAACGAGGCCATCGGCCAGGGCGCCTTGGCCGCCGGCTGCCGCTGCTACTTCGGCTATCCCATCACGCCCCAAAACGACATCCCGGAGATGCTCTCCTCGGCCATGCCGGCCGCCGGCGGCCAGTTCGTCCAGGCCGAGTCGGAAGTGGCCGCGGCCAACATGCTGCTCGGCGCGGCGGCCTGCGGCGTGCGTGCCATGACCACCTCGTCGAGCCCCGGGGTTTCGCTCATGCAGGAGGCCATCTCCTACATGGCCGGCTCGGAGCTGCCGGGCGTGGTCGTCAACATGAACCGGGGCGGCCCGGGCCTCGGCGACATCGGCCCCTCCCAGGGCGACTACTTCCAGTCCGTCAAGGGCGGCGGCCACGGCGACTACCGCACCCTGGTCCTGGCCCCGGCCACCTGCCAGGAGTGCTACGACCTGACCTTCACCGCCTTCGACCTGGCCTTCAAGTACCGCAATCCGGTCCTGATCCTGGGCGACGCCATCGTCGGCCAGATGAAGGAGCCGGTCACGCCCCGCGAGCCGCTGCCCATCGACCCGGCCGAGGGCGGGGACTGGAAGCTCACCGGGCGCGGCGAGCGTGCCCCCCGGCTGCTCAAGTCCCTGTTCCTGGAGGACGGCGCCCTGGCCGGCCAGAACCGGCTGCTCCAGAAAAAATACGAGGCCATGCGGTCCGAGGTCGTGTTCGAGGATTTCGAAACGGCCGACGCCGAACTGGTGGTCGTGGCCTACGGCTCCATCGGCCGTATCGCCAAGTCCGCCGTGCGCACCCTGCGCGCCGACGGCGTCAAGGTCGGCCTGCTGCGCCCGGTCACCCTCTATCCCTTCCCCGAGGACAAGCTGCGCGAGCTGGCCGGGGCCGGCAAGCGCTTTTTGACCATCGAGCACAACCTCGGCCAGATGGTCGACGACGTGCGGCTTGCCGTGCGGGGTCTGGCCGATTCCGCCTTCTACGGCGTTTTTCCCGGCAACCTGCCCACGCCCGACGAATTCGTGGAGCCCATCCGGGCGGCCGCAAAGGGGGCCTAAATGTCTTCCATGCCTGCAATCGAAGAGAAACTGGTCTTTGACCGGCCGTCCGTCCTGGCCGACGTGCCCACCCACTACTGCCCGGGCTGCCAGCACGGCGTCATCCACCGCATGGTGGCCGAGTGCCTGGAGGAGTTCGGGCTGGTCGAAAAGGCCATCGCCGTCAGCTCCATCGGCTGCTCGGTGTTCCTGTACAACTACATCCTCGTCGACACCGTCGAGGCCCCCCACGGCCGCGCCCCGGCCGTGGCCACGGGCGTCAAGCGCGCCCGCACCGACGCCTTCGTCTTCGCCTACCAGGGCGACGGCGACCTGGCCTCCATCGGCATGGCCGAGATCATGCACGCCGCCAACCGGGGCGAGCGCATCTCGGTCGTTTTCGTCAACAACACCGTCTACGGCATGACCGGCGGCCAGATGGCGCCCACGACCATGATCGGCCAGAAGACCACCACCTGCCCCGGCGGGCGCTGCGCCGAGCGCGAGGGCGGCCCCATCCGCATGGCCGAGATCATCGCCTCCCTCGACGGCGTGGCCTACTGCGCCCGCACGGCGGTCAATTCCGTCAAAAACATGGCCCAGGCCAAGCGCGCCCTGCGCCGGGCTTTCGAGGTGCAGATCAACGGCGAGGGCTTCGGCTTCGTGGAGATCCTCGCCACCTGCCCCACCAACTGGAAAGTCTCGCCCGTGGCCGCCAACGAGCGCGTGGCCAAGGAAATGATCCCGGGCTTTCCGCTGGGCGTCTACAAAGACGTCGCCAAGGAGGACTAGGGTCATGGGCATATACCAGGACGTGATCATGGCCGGCTTCGGCGGCCAGGGCGTGATGCTCATCGGCAATTTGCTCGCCTACGCCGGCATGGAACATGGCCTCAATGTCACCTACATCCCGGTCTACGGCCCGGAGATGCGCGGCGGCACGGCCAACTGCACGGTCGTCGTCTCCGACGACGCCATCGGCTCGCCCATCATCCGCAGCCCCAAGAGCCTCATCATCATGAACCGGCCGTCGCTGGACAAGTTCCAGCCCCAGCTCGTGGACGGCGGTGTGCTCGTGCTCAATGCCTCGCTGATCGACCCCGACCTGGCCGACAGCGCCCGGGTCAAGGTCGTGGCCGTGCCGGCCAACGAAATCGCCGACGGGCTGGGCAACACCCGCATGGCCAACATGGTGGCCCTCGGCGCCTACGTCCAGGCCACCGGCATCCTGCCCCTTGCCGTGGTCGAGGAGAGCCTCTCCCACGTCATCTCCAAGCATTACAGCCACCTCATCCCCAAAAACGCCGAAGCCCTGCGCGCCGGCGCAGCATACAAGCAGTAGGGAAGAGAGAGGGGGAGAGGCGAAGAGGAAGATGCCTCCGGCGGCCGGGGGGCCTTAGGCCCCCCGGTCCCCCCTTCTCCCGAGGCGGCTGGGCCGGTCCGGCAGGGGCGCTGCGCTTCCCTGCCGGACCGGCCCAGCCGCCTCGGAAAAATGGGAAACCGAGAATACCCCCTTGAAAAGTTTTGGGGGGAGGGTGGGGGGCCGGGGGGAGGGAACCCCCTTTTTTCCAAAAAGGGGGTTCCCTCCCCCCGATTCCTCACCTTCATCCTCCCTCCCCCAAGGAGCGGCCATGACGGGACTGTATGGTATCATCGGGCATCCGTTGGCGCATTCGCTCAGCCCCCTCGTGCACAACTGGGGGTTCTCCCGTTTCGGCATCGACAGCCGCTACGAGGCCTGGGACACGCCGCCCGAGGGCCTTGCCGCCTTCATGGACCTGTTGCGGCAAACGCCGATCCAGGGGCTGAGCGTCACCATTCCCCACAAGACGCCGGTCATGGGGTACGCCGACGCCGTGACGGACCTCGGCCGCGAAGTCGGGGCCGTCAATACGCTCTATTGGCGCGGCCAGGTGCTGTGGGCGGAAAATACCGATGTGGAGGGCTTTTGCCGCCCCCTCATCGAGGCCGCCGACATCCCGGACACGGCGCTTGTCCTGGGCGCGGGCGGCGCGGCCCGGGCGGCCGTGGTCGGCTTGAAGCGCCTGGGCCTGACGCGTATCGGCGTCACGGGGCGCACGCCCGAAAAGGCCGCCGCCCTGGCCTGGGAGTTCGAGTTGGACAGCGTGGGCTGGGAGGCCCGGGCCGGTTTTTTGGCGGGGCTGCTCGTCAACGCCACGCCCATGGGCATGTCCGGCCGGTATGAAGCGCTTTCGCCCTTTCCGGCCGAGGCCCTGCGCGCCGGCCAGGTCGTCTACGACCTCGTGTACAACCCCCGGGTCACCCGGTTCGTGGCCGAGGCCACGGCGGCCGGGGCGCGCATCGTTTCCGGCCTGGACATGTTCCTGTACCAGGCCATCGAGCAATTCCGGCTCTGGACGGGCCGGGTATTGCCGGTCGAGGAGCTGCGCCCGCTGTTGGAAAAGGCCCTTTACGGCGCGGCCTGAGCATGGCCTAAGCGTGGCCTGAGTAAGGCCTCAACGCGGCCTGAGCGTAGCCTGAGCAGGTCCGGGCGCGGCCTGAGCGTGGCCTGAACGCGGCCCGGGAGCGGCCCGGGCGAGGCCGCAACCGGCCGATCCGTCGGCTCCGGTGCGGCCGGCCGGCCAGGGGAGGACAGGACAGATGGAAACATTGCGGCGCATTCTGGGTTTTTTCGAGGCCGTGGGCCAGGTGGCGGCCGTGGTCCTGCTGGTGGCCGTGATCGTGGGGGTGGCCTGGTTCGCCTGGCTCGGCCGGGTGAGCCGCCGCCTGCCGGCCGTGGTCTCGCCCACGGGCGGGCCGCTGCGCCCGGGCGGCCCGAAACCCAATTGGGTCGCCTCCACGGCTCCCAAACGGGACGTGCTGCATTATATCGCCCCGCGCCCGGCACCGGAAAACCCCATTGCCCGACTGGCCGCCGTGCTGCCCGCCCAGGGCCTGACGGTGCGGGACGTCACGGAACGCTACCTCCACGCCACGGCCTCTTCGCCGCGTTTCGGTTTCGTGGACGACATCGAGTTCCTCTACGATCCCGCCGCCGGCCTGCTCCATGCCCGGAGCGCCTCGCGCGTGGGCTACAGCGACTTCGGCGCCAACCGCCGCCGCCTGGAGGCGATCTACCGGGCGCTTGGGCAATAGGGGAAGGGGCGGGGGAAAGCCATTTCAAGCAGGCGAATGGCCGGAGCCGGAGGCTGTCGCCTCGGCAACCCCCTTGCAATTGCAAGGGGCGGTCGTTTTTTCCATGCGTCGCGGGTTGTCGCGGGGTTTCCCCCGGGCCGCGGCACAAGGGGCCGGATATGGGAAACGGGGCGATGCCGCCGTGGCATCGCCCCGTTGGCGTCGGGCGGGTGTTGTGGGGGCGCCGACCTGGCAGGGCGCGTCGCTGCCGCCAGTGCCCGGGCCGGAACGCTCGCTTCGCGGGCTCCGTCCGTACGGACGCGGCCGAAAGGGAACCCTAATCCTTGCGGATGGTGATCTGGGAGCCGGCTTGCAGGGAGCCCGGGGTCTTCATGTTGTTCCAGGCCATCAGCGACGAGGGCTCGACGTTGAATTTCTTGGCGATGCCCCAGACCGTCTCGCCCGGGCCGACCTTGTAGTTGACGGCCTTGGCCGGGGCTTGCTTGGCGGCGGCCGGGGCGGCCGGTTTTGCCGGTGTTTTGTCGGCCTTGGCCGCGAGTTGGACGGGGGCCGGGGCCTTGGCTGGCGGGGCCTTGGCCGCGCCGGCGGCCTTGTCGCCGAAAAGTCGCCCGGCCGTGGGGGCGGGGGAGAGGTCCGCGGCCATGGGCGCGCCTTTGACCGCCTTGGTGTCGCGGGCGGCCTGGACCGGCTCCCTGGACGGCGCCACCGCCACGGCGGCCGGCGCGGCCGGCTTGCCCTTGCCCGGGATGGTCAGGCTGGCCCCGGCGCGCAGGTCCTTGGGGGAGCGCAGCTTGTTGGCGGCCATGAGCGTCTCGGCGCTTATGCCGTACTTGGCGGCGATGCCGCTGACGGATTCGCCTTTCTGGACGCGGTGGCTGGCATCGGCCACGGCGACGGCCTGGGCGGCGGGCGCGGCCGGCCCGGGGCCGGATTTGGCGGCGGCCACGGCGGCCGGCTGGGCCGGGGCGGCGCCGGGGATGACGATCCAGGAGCCCAGGGTCAGGCGGCGCTCGGTTTTCATCTTGTTGGCGGCCAGCAGTTCCTTGGTGGACACGCCGTACTTTCTGGCGATGCTGCCGATGGATTCGCCCTTGTTGACCCGGTGGCGCGCCGGCTTGGCCGCGGCCACGGGCTTGGGCGCGCAGGCGTCGGGGCCTTCGGCCAGGGCGGTGTTGTCGACGCCCGAGGCGCTTAAGGCCACGCGCACGGTCTGTCCGGGCGGCAGTTCCTCGGGCAGGGCGGCGTTTAATTGCCGCAGTTCGGCCACGGGCATGCCGGCCCGGCGGGCGATGGCCCACCAGGTGTCGCCGGCCTGGGCCGTGACGGTCTGGACGCCCCCGGACGGGTAATTGCCGGGGTTTTGCAGGAAGGCCAGCACGACCTGTTCCTTGGCCACGGGCACGTAGACGTTGACCGTGGCGTCGGGCGGGCTGACCTGGCGGCGGAACCCCGGGTTGTAGTCCCGGAACTGCTCCCAGCTCATTTCGCAGGCCTTTGACAGGGCGAGCAGGTCCGTGCCGCCCGGCACCGGCACTTCCTTGAGGTTGGGGCCGGCCTGCCAATTGATCTTCTTGAAACCCAGGCTGTCCAGGTTCTGGAAGATTTTCAGCACGGCCAGGAATTTCGGCACGTAGTGGCGGGTTTCCTGCTTGAGCAGCTTGGGGTCCTTGGCGATGTCGAAGAAGTCGCACTGGCCGCTGGCGGCCATGACCCGGGAGATCTTGCCCTCGCCGGCGTTGTAGGCGGCCAGGGCCAGGTTCCAGTCGCCGAACATCTGATAGAGCTTGGTCAGGTACTTGGCCGCGGCCACGGTGGACTTGTAGGGGTCGCGGCGTTCGTCCACCCACCAGTCCACGGTCAGGCCGAAGCGGCGGCCGGTGTAGGGCATGAACTGCCACATGCCGCCGGCACCCACCGGGGAATAGGCCATGGCGCTGTAGCCCGACTCGATGAACGGCAGCACGATGAGGTCCGGCGGCAGGTTGTAGCTGGCCAGCACGGCCCGGACATAGGGCAGGTGGGGCTCGGCCCGTTGCAGCCACTTCTCCATGGTGCCTTTCTTGTCCATGGTGAAGTATTGCAAAAACATTTCCACTTCCTCGTTGTCGGCCACGTCCAGGTTGAACTGGATGGCGCCGCGCGAGGCCAGGGCTTTTTTCTCCTGCTCGGTCAGGGGGCGGCCGCGCTTCAGATCCTTGAGGATCTGCGACGTGTCCCAGACCTCGGGTTCGAGGTTGGCCTTCATATCGTTATTCTTGTCGTATTTGTTGCCGGCGCAGCCGGCCAGGGCCAGCAGCAGCGACAGGATGAGGCACGGGAAATAACGGACCATGCGGGATCTCCAGGGAACAAAACGGCAACCGGCCGCCGGGGGAGGGGCTTCCGGAAGGTTGTCGTCGGTATTTCTAACTGCCGTGATTTTTTAACAATTAAGGAGTAGTTAGTCCAAAGTGGATGAAAACGCAAGGGAAAAAAAGACTTGTGGTCCCGCAGGCTTTGGGCCACCAAGGGCCATGTCTCAGCATGATCGCCCTCGTCGGCCAGCCGCATCGGCGCGGCCGCGTAACCGGACCGCGTCCCCCCCCGCCGCTTCCCCTGCCTCGCGCCGACCGGACGCCGTGGCTGCTTCCCCGTCGCCGCGCCGCCCGCCGAACGTGGCCGCTTCTTCGTCGCCGCATCGGCCGGACGCCGTGTCCGCTTCTGCGTCGCCGCGCCGGCCGGAGGCCGCAGCCGCAGCCCCGCAGACACCGCCTTCCCCCCGGGCCGCCGGGCCGGACGACGTGCTGCCCGGGCGCAAGCCCGTGCGGGAGCTCTTGGCCGACCAGCCCCGGACCGTGGAGGACGTGCTGCTGCGCCAGGGGTTGCGCGGCCCGGACATCGAGGCCATCGTGACGGCCTGCCGGCAGGCGCAGGTGCGTTTTCGCTTCGTGCCGGCCGGCGACCTGGACCGCATCTACCCCGGCAACCACCAGGGCGTGCTGGCCCGGCTCGTGGCCGGCGAACTGGCCAGCGTGGCCGACGTGCTGGCCGCCACGCGGGGGGCGCCCTTGCCCGTGGCCCTGGCGCTCGACCGGGTGCAGGACCCGGGCAACGTGGGGACGCTGGCCCGCACGCTCTACGCCCTGGGCGGCGGCGGCCTCGTTTTGCCGCGCCACGAGGGGGCGCGCCTGGGGCCGGCGGCGGCCAAGGCGGCGGCCGGGACGCTGTCGCGCCTGCCCGTGGCCAAGGCGACCAACCTGGCCCGGGCCCTGGACGAGGCCCTCGAGGCCGGTTTCACCGTGGTTGGCGCGGCCGGGGAGGCCGGGGCGCAAAACGCCTTCGCGGCCACTCCCGCCTTCCCCCTTGTATTGGTGCTCGGCAACGAGGAGGAGGGCCTGCGGCCGGGCGTGCGCAAGCGCTGCGAAACGTTGCTGCGCATCCCCCAGGCCAGGCCGCTCGATTCCATGAACGTAGCCCAGGCCGGGGCCATCATTCTGGGTCGGCTGGCGGCGTTGGCGTTTCCCCGGGACTAGGCTCGGCCTGGCGGCAGGCGTCGCGCACGGACCGGCGCAGGCGCTGGACGCCCCAGGGCGCCGCCCAGTCCGGCGGGGCGCAAAAGGCCGCCTCGGGCAGGGTCAGCCGCCAGGCGTGCAGGAGCAAGGGCGGCGCGCCGCCGCCGTACTTGGCGTCACCGACGATGGGGTGTCCGCGCCCGGCCAGCTGGGCGCGGATCTGCTGGGTGCGGCCCGTTTCCAGGCGCACTTCGAGCAGGCTCGCCGTGGGCATGTGGGTGAGCAGGCGCACCTTGGACACGGCCTCCTTGCCTTGCGCTCCCGCTTCCACCCGCTGCCGGCCCGGCTCGCCCGTCTTGGCCAGGCGGTCGCGCAGGGTCAGCCATTCGTTGACCTCGCCCAGTTCCCATTTCCCCCAGACCCAGGCGAAATAGTCCTTGTGGGCCTCGCCCGAGGCCATGGCCTCGTGGAGGCGGCGCAGGGCGCGGTAGCTTTTGGCCACGAGCAGGATGCCCGTGGTGTCGCGGTCCAGGCGGTGGGCCGGGGTGGGGCGGAAGGGCGCGTCCGGGGAGCGGGCGTGCAGGATGGTGGTCAGGGCCAGGGCGTGACCGGAGCCCGGGTGCACGGGCAGGCCGGCCGGCTTGACCACCACGAGCAGTTCCGCGTCCTCGTGGAGGATGTCCAGGGCCGGCAGGTCCGGGGTGGCGGCCGGGTGCGGCGCCCGGGCCGTGGACGGCGCGCTGGCCCTGTCCCGGGCGGCCGGCGGGCTGCCGGTCGGGGGCGGGGTGCCCGGTGCGGTGCCGGGGCGGGGCGGGGCGGTTTTCGCCGGGGCGGCTTCGGTTTCGTAGGGCGGCACGCGGACTTTCTGGCCCTCGTCGACGCGGTCGAAGGGCTTGCAGCGCTTGCCGTCCAGGCGCACCTGGCCGGTGCGGATAAACCGCTGCAAGGCGGCTTGCGGCACCACGCCGTCCAGGCGCCGCACCAGGTACTGGAGCAGCTTCTGGCCGGCCTCGGCCGGCGTGACGACGAACGTCTGGACCGGGGTTTTCATGCGGCACCGCCAAGGCGCGGCGGGCAGGCGGCCAGGGCACTCGGGGACGCGAGTCTGGCCGCATCGGTGGCGCGGGACATAAACCACCCTTGGGCATTTTTCGGGAGGGGAGCGCGCGGGGAACCCCTTTTTCCAAAAAGGGGTTCCCCGCGCATCGTCTTTCCGTTTCCGTTGCCGGACCGCCTACGGGGCGAGCTTGAAGCGGCCGGAATCGACGATGAGCATGACCATGGAGTCCTCGTGCAGGCCGTTGTGGTCCTGGGAGGACAGGGTGTAGACGCCGGAGACGCCGACCACGTTCTGCAGCTTTTCCAGGGCAGCGCGCAGTGCCTCGGGATCGGCCTTGCCGGCCTTTTCCAGGCCCGCCCGCAGGAGCGTCAGCGCGTCGTAGGCGTAGCCCGAGTGGGTATTGAGCGGGAACTTCTCCTGGATGCCGGCGTCCTTGTAGGCCTTGATGAAGGACTCGATGACGATTTTCTGGGGGTCCTCGTCGGGCAGGGATTCCGGGGCCATGAGCTTGGTGCCGGGCATGACCGTGCCGCCGGCGGCCTCGCCGGCCAGTTCCAGGTAGCTCGGGCCGGGCTGGCCGTGGCTTTGCACGAGCAGCGGCCGCTCGCCGGGCAGGGCGGCGAAGTTCTTCGAGGCGATGGCCCCGGCCGGGCCGATGGTCCAGACCACCACGGCCTGCGGCTTGGCCGCCTGCAGCTTGAAGGTCTGGGCGGAAAAGTCCGTGCCCTTGGGGTCGAAGCTTTCCTCGGCGATGATGTCGATGCCGTATTTGCCGGCATTGGCCTTGAGCTCGGCCAGGCCGTCCTGGCCGAAGGCGTCCTTGGAGCTCATGACCGCGATCTTGGCGATGTTCTTGCCCTTGAGGTACTCGTAGATCTTGCCCACGGCCGTGGCCGTGCGCTGGGGGGCCTTGAAGGTCCAGTCGTAGGGGCCAAACTTGCCGCCGGAGATGATGGCGTCGCCGCCCACGGTCATGATGACCGGGACTTTCTGCTCCTCGGTGTACTTCTTGACGGCCAGGCCCTCGCCGGTGGAGGTGGGGCCGATAATCGCCAGGACCTTGTCGCCCTCGACGAGCTGGCGGGCCTGGCGCAGGGCCACGTCGGGAGACGATTCGGTGTCGTAGCTGACGAGCTTGACCGGGCGGCCGAGAATGCCGCCCATGGCGTTTAACTGGGCGATGGTCATTTCGGCCACGAGCTTGCTGGGGGTGCCGACCACGGCGGCGGGGCCGGACTGGGCGAAAAGCCCGCCGATGACGATGGGTTCGGCGGCCGGCTGGGCCGTGGCAAGGGCCGCCGGCACAAGGAGCAGCGCGGCGAGAAGGAGCAGGGTTTTGGCCATTCGGGGAGCCTCCGGGGCGTATTGGCCGCCATGCGGCGACAGGGATTTTGTACCGCAACCGGAGGCGTTGTAAATCCTTTTCGCAAGGTGGCGGCCAACCCGGGCGCGGGCCGGGCCCATTCGCGAGGCGGCGGCCGCCCGGGCCGGCCCGGGCCGGACTCAGGCGGCGTCGTCGCCTGGCGAAAGGAGGGTCGCCGCCCGGCGAAAGGAGGGTCGCCGCCCGGCGAAAGGAGGGTCGC
Organism: Solidesulfovibrio sp. DCME; assembly: GCF_049995385.1. Taxonomy (NCBI): domain Bacteria; kingdom Pseudomonadati; phylum Thermodesulfobacteriota; class Desulfovibrionia; order Desulfovibrionales; family Desulfovibrionaceae; genus Solidesulfovibrio; species Solidesulfovibrio sp. DCME. The sequence goes on along the minus strand of NZ_CP188261.1, from coordinate 4,467,527 downwards.
CGCCCGGCGAAAGGAGGGCTGCCCCTGGCTAGCCCAGCCGCCTGGGCTTGCCCCGAGGGGCGCTTTTGCCGGCCAGGGCCGGCTGGCCCTTGGCCACAACCGGCAGGCGCAGGATGGTCAGGGACTGGGCCGGCAGGGCCAGGCTGGCCCGGCCGTCGCGCAGGGCCACGTCGGGCTCGGCCGCCAGGCGCGGCCGGGTATCGTCCGGGCCGGTGCCGCTCCAGACCTGGCGGCTGGCGGCCCCGCCGGCCTTGGCGCCGGCCACGCGCACCTCTACGGTGCGGGCGGCGTCCTTGTTGAGCAGGTAGACCGTCAGCCTGCCCTTGCGGTCGTCGCAGGCGGCCACGACCCGCACCCCGGGCGCGTCGGTCGCGGCCACGATGCGGTCGCCCAGGCCCTGGGCCAGCAGTTTCACGGCCATGCCCGTGGCCAGGGGCTCGTTTTTGCGGTCCAGGGCGTCCCACAACTCGGGCTGGACGTCGTTTTGCAGCCAGCGCGTGGCCCAGATCTGCACCGTGACCACGCGCGGGTCGCTGACCGCCTGGCCGAGCATGTCGAAGAGCACCAGCCCATGGCCCAGGGTGTTGACGTGCTTCCAGCCGAGGTTTTGGGGATGGGCGTACCAGTCGGCGGAATTGGTCTCGGTGATGAGGTAGCGCAGCCGCTTGTCCAGCCCCGGCGGGCCGTAGCGCCGGGCCGCCGCGTCGATGGCGTCCACGGCCTGCATGCGTACCGGGTTTTGCCGGTAGTAGTCGTAGCCGTACCATTCGTAGCACGGGTATTCGTGGACCGAGACGAAGTCGATGCTGCCGGCGGCCTTGCCGAAGACCTCGCGCCACCAGGGCGTGGCGTCGCCCTGGAGGTTGTCCAGGGCGCCCACGTCGTCGGTGCCGGCCGGGCCGCCCGCCCCGACCTTGATGGACGGGTCCACGCCCTTCATGGCCGCGGCGAAGGTGACGAAATCCCGGGCGTAGTCGGCCGCCCGGGCGCCGCCGTTGTAGACGTAATAGTAGGATTCGTTGCCGATTTCCCAGTACTTGATGCGAAAGCGCCGCTCGATGTTGGCGTAGCGCACCAGGGACACGGCGTTTTCGAGCAGCCTGGCCAGATCCGGCACCGTCTCCCCGGGCGTGCCCGGCTTGTACATGGAGTCGTAGGCCACCACGATGACCGGTTCGGCGCCGGTGCGGCGGCACAGGCGGATGAAGGCGTCGAGGTCCAGGGGGCGGTGGACGAAGCGCTGGCGCCCCAGGTCGAAGACCCGGGCGTCGTTGGAGGGCCACTCGTCGGGGCCAAGCCGGGCCAGGGTCGGCTCGGGCTTGCGGAAGGGCGGCCTGGACCAGAGCATGCCGTCGGCCTTCTCGCCCCCGGGGTAGCGCAGGGTGCCGACGCCGAGGTCCAGGATGGCCCGGGCCAGGGGCTTGGCCCCGGGGCGGCGGTTGGCGTCGGCGTCGAGGAGGTAGTTGACGTTGATGCCGAGCAGTTCCCGGCTGGTGGGCCGGATGGTCCGGGAGGCGTCCACGGCCACGGTTTCGGCCGCGTCGCCGGCCCGGGCCGGGCCGCCTTGACAGGTCAGGGCAAAAAACACGGACAGGGCCAATAAACGGAAAATCGAAAACAGAGGCATGTGACCGCTCCCAAGCATAAGCGGCAAGCGTCTACCCTCGGGAGGCGACTCTGGCAAGCGCGGGCCGGCGACGTTTCGGCGACAGCGCGGCGACAGCGCCGGACGTAACCCGGTGCGGCGCCGGACGACCACACCACAGCGCCTTGCCGGCGCAACCATCGATTGCCGCTTGGCAAGGGGTGCATCCCGCCCTTGCAAGGGCCTCGGCTTTGATAGTAATGCAGGGCGCGCGGCCGCCGGCCCCAGTCCCTGGCCGCGTCCCCGGACAAATCGGTCCCTGGCGGGACCCGGAGGAACCCCTTATGACGCTTTTCCGACGCCTCGTCCTGCTGGTCGCGGCCGTGTTGTGCCTGTCGTCCACGGCCCTCGCCGCCGACGTCAAAACCTACGCCGTGGCCCCCTTCGCCATCCACGGCCCCGAAAAGTACCAGTACCTGGGCCAGGGCGCCCAAAGCATGCTCGAATCGCGCATGAACTGGCCCGGCCACCTGGCCCCGGTGGACAAGGCCAAGGTGACGGCCCGCCTGGCCAAGGCCCCGGCCTCGCAGGCCGAAGCCCAAAAGGCCCTGGCCGACATCGGCGCCGACTTTCTGGCCTACGGCTCCCTGACCATCTCCGGCGAACAGGCCAGCGTCGACATCACGGTGCTTGGCCGCGACGGCAAGAAGTGGCCGAAAAATTTTTCCGCCAAGCTGGCCGAGCTCATCCCGGCCATGGAGCGGGCCGCCCAGTCGCTCAACAACGAAATCTTCCAGCGCCCGGCCGCGCCCGGTTCGGGCCAGGCCGGCGGCCAGACCATCAACCAGATGAACCCGGATTTCGTGGTCAACCAGACCAGCGAAAACCAGAAGGTCTACCTCAACCCGGCCTTCCGCTACGCCGGCCCGTCCGACACCCCGGGCGTGTGGCGCAGCCAGTCCATGCCCATCGTGTCCAGCGGCATCGCCATCGACGACATAAACGGCGACGGCAAGAACGAAGTCGTCATCCTGGCCAAGGACTCCATCGAGACCTACACCTACAAGGACCGCCAACTGCTGCCCATCGCCCGCTACCAGGTCTCGCCCAACCTCAAGCTGCTCAAGGTCAGCACGCTCGACATCAACGGCGACGGCAAGGCCGAAATCATCGTCTCGGCCAGCTACTTCAAGGAGCCGCGCTCGTTCATCCTGTCCCTGGACGGCAACCACCTCAAGGAACTCTACAAGGACATCAAGCTCTACCTCAACGTGGCCGCCGTGCCGCCCGACTTCACCCGCCAGCTCGTCGGTTCCAAGGGCGAGGAGAAGGAACTGTTCGCCCAGGGCGTGCACAACGTCATCTTCTCCGGCGGCCAGCCCGCGCTGTCCACCAGGCTGAGCCTGCCGAGCAAAGCCAACCCCTTCAATTTCGTCTACCTGCCCGAGAAAAGCGGCTACAAGGTCATCTTGAATGATGACCGCGACCACCTGGTCGTCTACACGGCCAAGGGCGAACGCGTGGCCGCCACCGAAGAGGAATACTGCGGCTCGGCCATCGGCCTGGAGTTCGACCCGCTCATGGCCCCCATGGAAAAGCCCAAGACCGACCACCTCTGGACCTACTACTACATTCCCCTGCCCATGCTCGTGGCCGACCTGGACCGGGACGGCCGCACCGAACTGCTGGTCAGCAAGAACATCTCCCTGGCCGCCCAGTTCTTCGAGACCTTCCGCACCTTCTCCCAGGGCGAGATCCACGCCCTCTACTGGGACGGCGTGGGCATGAACCTGCTGTGGAAGACCCGGCGCATCAAGGGCACCATCACCGGCTACGCCCTGTCCGACATCGACAACGACGGCCAGAAGGAGCTCGTGGTCTGCATCAACACCTGGCCCGGCGCCGTGGGCGTCTACGCCCGGCGCACCATCGTGCTGGCCTACAAGCTCGACACCACGAGCATGAACCAGCCCGGCGAGTTCGGCATCGACCAGGGCGCGGAGCAATAGCCTTCCGCCTCCCCTGACGCCCCCGGGGGAACCGCGCCGCGCCGCGGTTCCCCCGTTTTTCGTCAAAGCGCCAAGGCCCAACGAGGTCGCCTTGCTTGCCCTGTACCTGGCCCAGATCGTCAATTCCGGCCTGGCCCTGGGAGCCGTCTACGGCCTCATGGCCCTGGGCTTTTCGCTGATCTACTGCGCCAGCCGCCTGATCAACTTCGCCCAGGGCGAGTTGCTGCTGCTGGGGGGCCTGGGCATCGCCAGCCTGGCCGGCGTCATGCGGCTTTCGCCGCTCGTGGCCGTGGCGGCGGCCGGCCTGGCCGGCTTCCTGCTCGGCCGGGTCCTGTTCGCCACCACCCTTGGCCTCACACTGCGCGCCTCGCCCCTGCGCCAGCTCATGCTGACCGTGGCCGCGAGCCTCGTCTTCCAGGGCGTGGCCATCCTGGCCTGGGGGAAAAATCCGCTCATGCCGCCGCGCCTGCTGCCCCTGCCCGACCTTCGCCTGGGGCCGCTGTTTCTCGGCCGCGACACCGTGACGGGGCTCGTGCTGGCCCTGTGCGCCATGGCCGTGCTCGGGGCGTTCCTCAAGTACGCCCGCCTGGGCCGGGCGCTGCGGGCCACGTCGCAAAACGCCGTGGCCGCCCGCCTTATGGGCATAAACCCGGTGCTGTGCCATTCGTTGTCCTTCGCCCTGGCCGGGGCGCTGGCCTCCCTGGCCGCCCTGGCCGTCGGGCCGCAGACGGGGCTGCGCTACGACATGGGCCTGGGCCTTGGGCTCAAGGGCTTCGCCGCGGCCACCATCGGCGGCTACACCTCCCTGGGCAAGGTCTTCGTCGGCGGGCTGGCCTTGGGGCTGTGCGAGGCGGCCCTGGTGCTGCTGCTGTCCGGGGAGCTCAAGGAAACCGCCACCTATGCGCTGATCATCCTGCTGCTCGTGGCCGCCCCGGCCGAGAGCGAAGCCGAGCGGCCCTGACCATGCCGGCCGTTTCGCGCAAGGCCTCGCTGGCCGTATTCTTCGCCGCCCTGGTGGCTGTCGGCCTGCTCACGCCGGCCCACAAGCTCCTGGGCGTCAACCAGCACATGTTTTTGGCCGTCAACGTCCTGGCGCTCAATTTCTGCCTGGGCCTGGGCGGCCAGATCTCCCTGGCCCAGGCCGCCTTCGCCGGCCTGGGCGCCTACGCCTCGGTGCTGCTCCATGCCCGCTACCCCGGGGCCACCCTGCTGATCGTGCCCGGGGTGGTCATCGGCACGGGGCTTTTGGCCGCGCTTGTCAGCCGGCCCATGGAGCGCCTCGGCGAGGGGTTTCTGGCCATGGCCACCTTGTGCGTGTCGCTGGTGTGCGTCAACGTGGCCCTAAGCCTCGAGGGCCTCACGGGCGGCGCGGCCGGGATGATGGTGGAGCGCAAGCTGGCTGTGCCGTGGATCGGCGAGCTGGGCGGGGACCGGGTGACCTTTTTCCTGTTCACCCTGCTGCTGGCCCTGGGGGCCTATCTGTTCCTGGCCATCCGCGACAGCCGGCTGGGGCGGGCTCTGGCCGCCTGCCGCGACGACCGCCATGCCGCCTCGAGCCTGGGCATCGACCGGGCGGCCACCCGGGCGGTATCCTTCGGCCTTGGCGGCGGGCTCTCGGCCGCGGCCGGGGTGGTGCACGGCCATTACACGGGCTTTATCAGCCCCGAGCAGTTCAGCCTGGAACTTTCGCTCAAGGCCTTGCTTTTCCTGGTCATCGGCGGCCCGGGCAACCTCTTGCGCCCGGTCCTGGCGGCGCTTTGCCTGGAGACGGTCATGGGCTGGCTCCAGTTCCTCGGCGACGCGCGCACCCTGGTCAACGGGGCGCTGCTCGGCGCGGCCCTGCTGGCCGGCTATTGGCGGCTTCGCCGCTGACGTCGCGCCCCGTGAAAAAGACGGAGGGTTTTGCAACAAGAATCAGGGGAGGAGCCTCCGGCGGCCAAAGGGCTGCCGCCCTTTGGAATCCCATAATGATTCAAGATGGTTGCTCTCCAGGCTAGCGGACCGTCAGGGCCGCCCCGTGGCCAGGCGCGCCCGGCCGCGCAGTAGCATTCCCCCGGCCACGGCCGTCAGCGGCGCGGCCGTGACCAGGCCGAAACTGCCCACCAGCGTGTTGGCGATCTCGGCGGCCACGTGGGGCATGGTGGCGACATTGACCAGCGGCACGCCCTGGGCCATGACCACCATGAGCAGCGCCAGCCCCCCGCCGCAGTAGGCCAGCAACAGCGTGGTGGCCATGGTGCCCACCACCACCCGGCCCACCCGCAAGCCCGACAGGCACAGCGGCCACGGCCCGATGTCCGGATGGTGGGCGGCCACCTCGGACTGGCTGGCGGCCACGTCCATGGCCACGTCCATGATGGCGCCGCTGGCGCCCAGGCAAATGGCGGCCAGAAACATCCGGCCCAGGTTCAGGTGGGCGTAGCCGGTATAGAGCAGGGTCTCGGCAAAGGGCATGACCGCGCCGGGCAGGGCAAAGCCCCGGGACGTGGCCAGTGAAAGCAGGCAGGTCACGGCCACGCCGCCAAGCGAACCCAGGTAGGCGGCCAGCGACCGCCGCGACAGCCCGCCCACCAGGAAGACGATGCCGGCCATGAGCACGGCCAGTACGCCGAGGACCACGAAAAGCGGATCGAAGCCGCGCAGAAAAAGCGGCACCAGCACCTTCCACAGCAGCAGCGCGGCGAACATAAACGACAGCACGGCCTTGACCCCGGTCCAGCCGGCGTAGACGGCCAATGCCAGGGCGAAAAGCCCGAGCAGCGCCCCCTGGAGCGTCAGGCGCCAGTGGTCCTGGGCCACGGCCGAGACGATTTCGCCGTTTCGCAGCGACAGGACGAGGAGCGCCGTGTCGCCCGGGGCGAAGACCTTGTCGAACTCCAGCTTGCCGAGCAGGAGGTTGTCCGCGACGATGGGCCGGCCGGCGAAGGGGCCGGACAGCGGCTCGGCCGTGACCCGCTGCTCGCCCTCGCGCACGATGCCGTACTGGCGCACGTGGGCGTCGTCCACGGCCAGCACCCTGGCCTTGACCTGCACGGCGTCGGCCGGCAGGCGCTCCTCGAAGCCGGTGGGCGCAAACCACAGGCCCACGGTGAGGGCGGCGACGACCAGCACGAACAGCGCTTCGCGACGCGGCAAGACGCGTGCGGGACGCCGGCGGCGCGGCGGCTCGGCCGGGCCGGGGCCGGCTTCGCCGGGCCGTGGCCAGGAACAGTGGGTGTCCTTTGTTTCCATCAGGCCTCCGCAACGGATCGTGGGGTTGGTCCGGCCGGCGCCTTCATCGACGCCGGCCGGACCAACCCCACGCATCGCATCATCTCTCTTCCCGGATGGGGTGGTCCAGGAGGGGCCCTCGGCCCCTCCTGGACGCCGGAGGCATTTTTCCTCCGGCCTTCCCGTATTCCTTCCTTCCGTCCGTCCGTCTAGTTGCTGGCCACGGCCTTTTCGCCCAGGGCGGCCATGATTTTCTTGGCCAGCTCGGTGTTGTCGTAGTAGCCGGCGAAGGCCTGGCAGCCGGGGCCCATGGCCGAGGTGACCACGGGCACGCCGGTGTGGGAGTAGCTGGTCCAGCCGATGCCGGCCTTGTTGTCGAGGATGTGGGTCAGGGCCACGGCCAGGGGCTCGTAGCCGCCGTAGGCCCGGTAGTCCATCTCGTCGTCGCCTTTCTCCTTTTCACCCTGCATGGTGCGGGCGAAGGCCTCCTTGACGGCGACCAGCTCGAAGGGCTTCAAGTACATGCCGTGGGGATCGGCCGGGGAGGTGTTGTCCTCGTTGGGCTTGGGCGCGGATTTCATGGCTTGGAGGTCGGCCTCGGTCGGCACGAGCAGGCCGAAATGCTCCGTGATCAGGGGCGCGACGTCCTCGAACCTAGCGTTTTGGGCGTCGTGGGTCTTTTTGTATTCCTTGAGGGCGGCTGTGAACTTGAGGAAGGAGGCCTTCTGGTTCTTGAGGTAGTCGTAGTAGTTGCCGTAGCGGGTGCCGGCGAATCCCAGGGTCAGGCCGCCGGTTTCGTGGTCGCCGGTGACCACGATGAGGGTGTCGTCGGGGTGGGCTTCGGCGAATGTGACGGCCTGGGCCACGGCGGCGTCGAAGGCCAGGGTGTCGGCGATGGAGGCGGCGGCGTCGTTGGCGTGACAGGCCCAGTCGATCTTGCCGCCTTCGACCATGAAGAAGAAGCCCTTGGGGTTGTCGAGGAGCTCGATGCCCTTGGCCGTGTAGTCGGCCAGGGAAAGCCCAGCCTTTTCGCCGTCCAGGGCGTAGGGCAGGGCCTTGTCGGCGTCGAGCACCGGGTTTATGGCCACGAGCCTGGCGCCGGGCTTGGCGTCCTTGACGGCCTGGGCGTCGCTGGTCACGGTGTAGCCGGCGGCCTTCATGACCTCCAGGGCGTTTTGCTTTTCGCCTTCCTGCTTGGACTTCTTGCCCTCGGGGTCCTTGAAGCCGCCGCCGCCGAAGTAGTCGAAGCCGCTTTTGGCCACGTCCAGGGCGATTTCATAATAATTGTTGCGGCTGGCCTGGTGGGAGTAGAAGCAGGCCGGGGTGGCGTGGTCCAGGGAGACGCTGGAGACGACGCCGACCTTCATGCCCTTGTCCCGGGCCTTTTCGGCCATGGTGGGCACTGGCTTCTTGGCCCCGTCCACGCTGATGGCGCCGTTGTAGGTCTTGACCCCGGCGGCCAGGGCCGTACCGGCGGCGCCGGAATCGGTGATGATGGAATTGAGGGAATAGGTGCTGGTCAGGCCCTGGGCCGGCATCTTGTTCATGGTCAGCTTGACGATGCCGGGCTCTTTTTTGCCGTCCTTGGCGGCGGCGTAATACTCGGCGGCGCCGCGCTGGGGCATGGCCATGCCGTCGCCGATGAAGAAAAAGACGTATTTGGGTTGGGGGCCGGAATCGGCATGGCTGACGGCGGCGCAGACGAACAGGGCGGCCAGCACCAGCCAGGCCACGCGGTTGATGGTGGCCGCGGCAAAAGGCGGCAGGGCGGATCGGCGCATGGGTGTTCCTCCGTGGGCGGATGTCGGTACGAAGGTAGAACGGCCCGCGTGACGCCCGTGTGGCGGGGCCGTTGCGATTGCCGCAACCCGGGAATCGGATCCGGCGGGACTGGCAACCTGGATGATGACCATGTACATGACCGGGAAAACGATGTGAAGGAGTCGCGTCATGGACACTTCCCGGATGGGCGAACATACCCGGTGCGTGCGGGCCGGGGAACGGCTCGACCGGGCCGTGGGCGGCGTGACCACGCCCATCCATACCGCCGCCGCCTACATGGCCGCCGCGGACGTGGAAGGGGCCTACCGCTATCCCCGCTACGGCAACATTCCCACCCAGGAAGCGCCGGCCGAAAAGATCGCCGCCCTGGAAGGGGCGCAGGCGGCCCTCGTCACGGCCTCGGGCATGGCGGCCATTTCCGCCGCACTTTTATCCGTGCTCGGCGCGGGCGACCACGTGGTCCTGCAGGCCGACCTCTACGGCGGCACCCACCGGTTCCTTTTGGCCGAACTCACCCGTCTGGGCATCGGCTTCACCCTCGTGCCCGAGGCCGACCCGGCCCGCCTGGAAGCGGCCGTGACGCCCCGCACCAGGGCCGTCTACGTGGAAACGCCGAGCAATCCGCTGCTGCGGGTGGTCGACCTCGAAGGTGTGGCGGCCATGGCCCAAAGGCGGGGGCTCGTGTCCATGGTGGACAACACCTTCGCTTCGCCCATCAACCAGAAGCCGCTGGCCCTGGGCATCGACCTGTCCCTGCACAGCGGCACCAAGTACTTAAACGGCCACAGCGACCTCAATTGCGGGGCCGTGGCCGGTTCCCGGGCGCTGCTGGCCCCGGTGCGCGAGCGGGCCGTCAATTTCGGCGGCACCCTCAACACCTACGACTGCTTCCTGCTGGAACGGGGCATGAAGACCCTGGCCCTGCGCATGGCCAAGCACAACGACAATGCCATGGCCGTGGCTCAATTCCTGGCGGCGCGGCCGGGCGTGGCCGCCGTGCACTATCCGGGCCTGCCAGGCCATCCGGGCCACGACATCGCCAGGCGGCAGATGCGGGGATTCGGCGGCATGCTGTCCTTTACGCTGGCCTGTCCGCCCGCGGCGGCCCGGGAATTCGTGGACGGCCTGGAACTGGCCCTCGAAGCGGTGAGCCTGGGCGGCGTGGAGACGCTGGTGTGTTTCCCGGCCGTGACCTCCCATGCCAAAATGTCGCGGCAGGACCGGCTGGCGGTCGGGGTCACGGACACCCTGGTGCGGCTGTCGGTGGGCTGCGAGGACGCGGCCGACATCATCGCCGACCTGGGCCGGGCTCTGGATGCGGCGGGAATAGCCTAGGCGGCGGTCACCATTTGGCCCGGTCGAGCAGGCCCCGGCGCAACAGTTCCCGTTCCTTGTACTGGTCGAAGTCGAAGAAGCCGGTGGACGGCCGTTGCCTGCCGCGCCGGGACCGGAAAAAGAGAAAGACCGCCAGCAGGATGAGGTCGACGACAAGGACGACGGACACAACCCATTTCGTCGAAAGCTCGAACATGGCGTTTCCTCCCGGTTTCCGATCCGTAAGGGCAAGACAGCGGCCGGGCGCTTCGGGCGCGGGCGGGCGTTGTCGCTTTGGGGGGGAATGGCACCTGGGCTTGCGCAACAGCGGATGCGTGACAGGGGCGGACCGGCGGCAAGCCTTTGTCCGCGCCCACACGGGATGCCGCAATCGTGGCGGCGGGCCTGGCGACGCGTACGCCACCGCCCGGCCGCGCCCGATGCGCCGCGCCTGGTGGATGCCTCCTTCCCCGATATACCTATGCCGCCGGAAGGGCCTATGGTGCAAGATGTCTTTGTTGGGTTTGTCGCCTCAGGAAAACACAGGAAACCCAGCCGGCGGCGGCGCGGCCTGCCCCGGCCCGCTTTACAGGCCGGCCAAGGTTTGGCACACACCAACAAGGACGCAACCTTAGCGGAAAATCACGGCGCGCCATGGCTCACGCTGTCAAAACCGGCCGGCCGGCCAAGTCCCGCCACCCCGTGGCCGGGGAACACCTGCGCCAGGCGCTCAAGGTGCTGGGAAAAACCTGGCGCAAAAACGTCCACGATCCGGACCACGTTCGCAACTGGGAAGCCTGGTCGGCCCAGGCCCTGCCCCGCAGCCCCACCACCATCGACGCGGACATGCGCCTGGGTGTTCCCGAGGAGCGCCTGGTGGCCTACGCCCAATGCCTGGGCATCTCGCCCCGGACGCTGCTGTCGCCGGGCACGGACATCCGGGCCGCCCTGGGGATGTCCCGGCCGGCCCGGTTCGCGGGCGCGGCCGCGCCGGGGCTCGGTTTCGCCCCGCCGTTTACGGACGACTACCTGGCCTACAACGCCGCGCCGGCCCTGAAAAAGCTCTTCGAACTGGTGGGCGGGGTCTACCGCGCCCATTACCTGCTCTCCATCACCGAGGAGGTGCACCATTGCGCCTTCTGGTTTGCCGGCACCGAGAACCATCGCCTCCTGGGGCACGGCTTTTTCGTGCGCTACGGCCTGGACACGTTTTTCCGTTCGACCACGTTTCGCTGGCACAACAACCTGCATACCCTGTATCTGTGCGACAACAACAAGGAGTTGGGGCACTTCCTGCTCGTCGACCCTTCGCGCCACAATCTCATCGCCAGCCGCCGGCCGTTTCGGCTTTTCGGCCAGGGCGTGACGGACAGCGGCCTGGCCGACAACGCGCCGGTGCTTTTTACCTTCGGCATGGAACGGCTCGACATCCCGGGGGGGCTGTCCCCGGGCACGGCCTGGGACCGTGCCTGCGACGCCGTGCGCGAGCGCCCGTCCGTCCGCCCGGGCGAGGCCGACTACGAAACCGCCCGGGCCGCGGTCAGCGCCCAGCCGTTTACGCCCTGAGCGGGGCGCCAACCGCAGGGCTTCCGGCGACCCTAGGCCGGTTGCGGCCGCTTCCCGCCGGGTCGGGGAGGCAGCGGCCCGTGCGCGCGGCGGGGGGGCGGCCCGCCGAGGGGAAGACACGGCGGTCCCGATCGCCCGGCGGGCCTTTGACTGGCGGCCAAATAGGATTATCACAGCGAAACGGCGGCCCGGCGTCGCCGGCAATCCCGTTTACGGAGGAGCCATGAAACGTACCGTCTTTGCCGTCGCCTTGCTGGTGGCGCTTGCCGCCGCCGCGCCGGCCCTGGCCGTGGAGGCGTCCGAAGCCCCGCGTTCCAAGCCCTTGGCCGTGGGCAGCGCCTTTCCCGACGTGCCTCTGATCGGCCCGGTCTCGCCCGAGGCGGCCGCGGCCCTGGGCATCGCCCCGGGCAAGGCCCAGACGCCCATCAACGCCCTGACCGCCGAGGTCCTGGTGGTCGAGATCTTCAGCATGTACTGCCCGTACTGCCAGAAGGACGCGCCCACGGTGAACGCGCTTCACGACCTCATCGGCAAGCGCGGCCTGTCCAACCGCATCGCCGTCATCGGCATCGGCGCGGGCAATTCCGACGCGGAAGTCGACATCTTCCGCAAGAAGTACGCCATCCCGTTCCCGCTTTTTTCCGATGCCGCCTTTGCCGTGCATGTCCGGGTGGGCGAGGTGGGCACGCCCTTTTTCTACGTGCTCAAAAAGCAAAAGGACGGCAGCTACACCGTCCTCGACGGCAGCCTCGGCGTCATCAATTCGCCGGCCGAGTTTCTTTCCTTCATCACGCGCAAGGCCGGCATCTAGTGTTGCGTCCCTTGAAAAATACGATAGTATTTATTAAGGAAAATTTGTTTTCCTCATTCGTTGCGCTTCAATGAGTATATGTCCTTTTTCAGGACGCGACACTGGTGTGGCGCGGGGTGGTAACGTCGCGGGCGCAGCGGGCGTCCGCAAGGAGCGAACATGCTGGGAGCGTTGATGGGGGCCGCGCTTGCGGCCTTGCTGCTGGCGGCCGGGCCGGCCCTGGCCACGCACACGCCAAGCGAAAGCCTGGCCGAGAACATCTGTCCGGTGGGGCCGCTGCCGGCCACGGACAGCACGCTTGCCGTGGCCGTTGGCGAGGCGATGCCGGATTTCGACCTGCCGGCCGTGGGCGGCGGCCATGTCCGGTTGTCCGACTACCTGGGCAAAAAGAACCTGGTGCTTTCCTTCGTCCCGGCCGCCTGGACGCCGGTCTGTTCCGGGCAGTGGCCGGGCTACAACATCGCCCGGGACATTTTCGAGGCCAACGATGCGGCCCTGGTCGGCATCTCGGCGGACAACATCCCGACGCTGTACGCCTGGACCAGGCAAATGGGCGGGCTGTGGTTTCCCGTGGCCTCGGATTTCTGGCCCCACGGCGGCCTGGCCCGCAAGCTCGGCATCCTGCGCAGTGACGGAACCATCGAACGGGCGCTTTTTGTAGTGGACAAAAAAGGGGTGATCCGTTTCATTGGCGTGCACGACATCAATACGCGCCCGGACCTGGGCGAACTGATCAAGGCCCTGGAGGCCGTGCACGCCGCTCCGTGAAGCCCGTGCCTTCCGGCGACGCCGGTGTCGTAGAGGAGTACCCCATGCGGGATGAATCCCTTCCCCGGCACTACGAACGTCTGGCCCGCAACTATCCCCGTTTCATGTCCGCCCTGGACGATGTGGCCGTGGCCTCGCGGGAGCTCGGGCCGCTGGAGGAAAAGACCATCCAGCTCGTGCAGCTCGGCGCGGCCGCCGCCCTTGGCGCGGAGACGTCCGTGTCCAGCCATGCCCGGCGGGCCGCCCGGGCCGGGGCCACGCCGGCCGAAATCAGCCAGGCCCTGCTGGCCCTGACCACCACCATCGGCTTCCCGGCCGTGGCGGCGGCACTCAAATGGGCCGAAAAGTATCTGGACGAGTAAACCGAAGCGAACATGGAGGTTGTATGAAATCGCTCAGGGGATCGAAGACCGAAAAGAACATCCTGACCGCCTTTGCCGGCGAGTCTCAGGCCCGCAACCGCTACACGTATTTCGCCTCCGTGGCGAAAAAGGAAGGCTACGAACAGGTCAGCGCCATTTTCACCGAAACGGCCGACCAGGAAAAGGAGCACGCCAAGCGGCTGTTCAAGTACCTGGAAGGCGGCGAGGTCGAAATCACGGCCGCCTTTCCGGCCGGCGTGATCGCCGGCACCGTGGCCAACCTGCGCGAGGCCGCCGGCGGCGAGGCCTACGAAGAGGACGACATGTATCCGTCGTTCGCCACCGTGGCCAAGGAGGAGGGCTACGACGAGGTGGCGGCCACCTTCCTGCACATCGCCAAGGCCGAGGGCTTCCACAAGCGCCGCTATGCCAAGCTCGCCGACAACATCGAGCAGGGCCTGGTCTTCAAGCGGCCCTCCAAGATCCTGTGGCGCTGCCGCAACTGCGGCTACCCCATGGAAAGCGACCACGCCCCGGACAAGTGCCCGGCCTGCGAACATCCGCAAGCCTATTTCGAGATCGCCCCCGCCAACTGGTAGCCGACCGCACGGCCGGACCGCGCTTTCGGGCGCGGTCCGGCTTCCCGCCTCCTGTTGTGGCATCCCTTCCAAAAGACGCCTGCCTCCGTGTCGTCCCCGAAAAAGCGGGCCTGTTGTGCGAGGACGCCTGGCCGCTTCCCGCGGCGGCCGACAGGGCCGGCCTGCCCGCAAGGCGGGCGCCTGCTTCGAGAATGGGGCGCTAGCCCCATTCCTTGCCGGGCTTGCCGTCCGTCGTCAGGGCGGCCGGTTGCGTGGCCGCCTGGCGCCCCCAGCCCAGGGCGAAGGCGAGCAGCCCCATGGCCAGGGCCAGGTGGCCCCAGTCGAGGTAGCGCACGGCGCCCGGGCCAAGCGGTGGCGCGGCGCCGTTTTGCAGCACCCGCACAAGGCCCGTGGCGGCGATGGCCGCGTACAGGGCCACCCGCCACTTGCCCGGCCCGGTGAGCATCGGCCGGCCGCGCCCGGCGCCGAGGTAGGCCGTGGCCATGGCGCCGAGGACAAACAGCAGCACCGCCGCCAGGGCCAGGTGCAGGGCGGCCGTGACCCGGAAATCCCCCAGCCAGGCCAGTCCGGGCAGGTCGGCGATGTAGTAGCGCGAGAAAATGGGCATCTGGCCCATGCCCGTGAGGCCAAGGCCCAGGGCCGAGGCCAGCAGCAGCCGCTTTTGCCAGCGCGGGAAAAGCCCCCTAGCCGTGGTCATGGCCGTCCTCCTTGGCGCCACGCCCCTTGGCGCGCGCGTACAGTTTGAGCGCCCCGGCCACCACCCCGGCCACCGGGGCCAGCAGCACCGCCCCGGCCAGGTTGGCCTGTTCGCCCATGACGTCCGCCGTTCGGGCCAGCCCCGGCCGGCCGGGGCCCTTGGCCAGGGCGGCGTCGAGGTCGGCGAAGGGCACGGGCGAGACGTAGAGGGTGTTGGTGCCGCCGTTTTCCGTTTCGCCGTAAACGTACCCGCCGGTGGCGCGGGCCAGCTCCCGGGCGGCGGCCACGATTTGCGAGCGCGGCCCGATGGTCTGCGCGCCTTGGGGGCAGGCTTCGACGCAGGCCGGCTCCAGGCCCTTGGCCGCCCTGTCCTGGCAGCGGTCGCACTTGTACATGACGCCGTTGCCGGCAAAGCGCGGCAGCAGGTCGAGGTAGAGGCCCACGCCCGTCTGGCGCTGGGGGATGTGCCAGGGGCACACGGACCGGCACTTGGCCCCGCCCAGGCAAATGCCCGTGTCGATGCGCACGGCCCCGTCCGGGTATTTCGCGGCCGCGCCCCAGGGGCACAGCTCGGCGCAGGGCGGATGGGCGCAGTGCATGCAGCGCCGGGGGATGTGGACGGTCAGGGGCCGGCCGTCCTTGGTGACGGTGGCGGACTGGATGAAGAGCCAGTTGTAGGGGGTCAGCCGATCGTCGACGTCGCGGGCCTCGGAGAAGTCCTCGGCCGCAACCCGGGCCGGGGACATTTTCGGAAAGGGCTTCTGGGGTTCGGGATAGGCCCCGGCGTGGGCCTCGCGGCAGGCGGTCACGCAGGCGCCGCAGCCGATGCATTTCGCGAGGTCGTAGAGGGTGGCCAGGGGTTCGGTTTGCGGTTTCGCGTCCCGGGCCAGCACGGTTGCCGCCGTCCCGGGCGCGGCCAGGCCGGCGGCGGCCGTGCCGAGGGCGGTGAGGAAGGCGCGCCTGTTCATGGATGCTGTCTCCTTGGCCGGGGTGGCCGGCCGTGGGGACGAGTCCTACGCCAGGGGCCTGGGCCGGGCATTGATCGGGATCAACGCGGCGGGTTTTTTTCGGCTGCCTGGCGTTTGCGGGCCGCTTCCTCCCGCAGCCGGGCCAGGATTTCGTCGTAGCCCTCGGGCCGGTGGGGCCGCAGGCAGGCGGTGCAGTCCTTGACGCCCTGGCGCAGCACGCCCTCGCCGCCGCAGTCCTCCAGGAAATAGAGCGGGCAGAAGCAGAACAGGCAGTTGAAGGCCTGGCTGTCCGCGCCCGGGTGGCAGGGGAAGTAGCGGCAGGCGGTATTGGCGAAATAGCGGTGGCTGGCCTCCATGGCCCCTCCGTCGGCAGGTTTGGGCATGGGGCTTGCAGTACCCTTGGCGCGCCCCAGCCAAGTCCGAAACACCGGGAACCTCCCATGGCCATACAGACCACCGACAACGCCGCCCAGAACTTCTTCAAGAAAGCGGCCTCCCTTGCCCCGGGAACCTCCCGGGCCGGCAAGGATTCGCGCCTGTTCGCGACCATGCTCAAAAGCGGCTACGGCATGGACGGCGAACTTGGCAAGTCGGGCAAGCTGGCCATTCCCAAGGAAAACATGATCACCGGCCTGGAGATGCTGTCCTCGGGCGGCAATTCGGACCAGGACGCGGCCCTGGCCATGCTCGGCTACGACGTCGGCGCCAAGGGTTTGACAGCCGGCCAGGGGGCCGGCCAGGGCGCCTTGGACAAATTCCAGGGCAGCGCCCTGGCCACCCTGTCGCGCCTGGCCATGGAGCAGGCCGCCGCGGACAGCGGTTCGAGCCCGGCCCGCCCGGCCCCGCCGTCCCATCCGACCCCGGCCGCCTCGGGCGGTCCCAGCCTGCGCCGGGCCGTGGACAAATCCGCGGTGCGCATGGCCGCGAACTCCGCCGCCCGCCACCCCGACGACCTGGGCCACCTGTCGCGCACGGCCGGCACGAGCGCCAGCGGCGGGTTCACCAAGCGCGAGGAGGAACTGCTCCTGGCCGCCGCCGGGGCCGAGAACATCCTGGCCGAAAGCAGCCGGGTCGAGGCGGCCAAGGCGCAGGCCGCGGCCACGAGCAAGGTCCTGCCCTCGGCCCTGGAACACCGGGCCGGGCGCCTGAGCGCCCAGTACGAATCCAACGCCGAGATCGACTGCATCGGCTACGACAGCCGGGGCGGCACCTCCTACGGCCAGTACCAGATCGCTTCGAAAACCGGCACCATGGACTATTTCCTCAAGTTCCTGGACGACAAGGCCCCGGATGTGGCCGCGCGCCTGCGGGCCGCCGGCCCGGCCGACACCGGCGGCACCACCGGGCGCATGCCCAGTGTCTGGAAACAGCTCGCCGCCGCCGACCCCAAGCGCTTCGAGGCCCTGCAGCACGAATTCATCCGCTCCAACAACTACGCCCCGGCGGCCAAGAGCATCGTGCTGACCACGGGCCTGGACGTGACCAAGCGGTCCTACGCCCTGCGCGAGGTGCTGTGGAGCACGGCCGTGCAGCACGGCCCCTACGGCGCGGAACGCATCTTCACCCAGGCCATCGAGAAGGCCGAGAACGGCGCCGGCCGTCAGGACTTTGACAAGGCGGTCATCGAAGAGGTCTACCGGTTGCGCGGCCAGAAATTTTTCCGCCACAACAAGCGGGTGCGCGAGGCCGTCCAGTCGCGCTTCCGCGACGAGAAGACCACGGCCATCGCCCTGCTCGACGGCCCCCGCGTCTGATTGCCGCCGCTTTCCCCGGAAACCGAAAATCCCCCCTGGCGGCTTTGCCCCCCAGGGGCTTTTCATGTAGGGGGGAGGACATGAAGAAGCGGGTAGTGTCATGACCGCCTCGGCCTGCGCCGAGGCACCGCGCCTGGCCGAACGGCTCCAGGCCCTGACGCGCTGTTTCGCCTTGTCGCGCCTGGTGACCGAGTCGCTGGAGTTGTCCGAGGTGCTCGAACGCATCATGACCACCTCGCGTCAGGCCCTTGGCGCCGAGGCCTCGAGCCTGCTGCTGGTGGACGAGGCGCCCGGCCCGGGCCAGGGCCAGCTCGTGTTTACCGTGGCCCAGGGACCGGCCAGCCGGGACCTGCGTTCGGGGTTTCGCCTGGCCCCGGGCGAGGGCGTGGCCGGCTGGGTGGCCAAGGAGGCCCGGCCGGTGCTGCTCGTCGACGCCTACGCCGATCCCCGCTTCAACCGCGATGTCGACCGCCTGACCGGTTACCGGACCCGGTCCATGGCCTGCGTGCCCCTGTCCTACCGGGGCCGGGTCATCGGCGTGGCCCAGTGCATCAACAAGGAAGGCGGCGGCGTTTTCACCGAAGACGACATCGAGATCTTTTCGCTGCTGGCCGCCCAGGCCGCCGTGGCCATCGTCAACGCCCGGCTGCACCGCGAGGCCCTGGTCAAGCAGCGCATGGATTTCGACATGGAACTGGCCGCCGGGGTGCAGCAGAGCCTGCTGCCCCGGGCGGCGCCGCCCCTGCCGGGCATCGACGTGGCCGGGCTGAGCCTTTCCTGCGACGCCACGGGCGGGGACTACTACGATTTCCTGCCGCGCGGCGACGCGGCCGCCGGCACGGCGACGCTGCTCGCCGTCATCGGCGACGTCACCGGCCACGGCGTCCAGGCGGCGCTTTTGATGACCACGGTGCGGGCCTTCCTGCGGGCCAGGCTCCTGTCCCCGGGCGCGCCGGCGGACATCGTCGGCGACGTCAACCGCTTGCTTGCCCGCGACATGGGCGACAGCGGCCGGTTCATGACCCTGTTTCTGCTGGAGATCGGCCGGGGGAGCCGCGAGGCCCGCTACGTCCGGGCCGGCCACGACCCGGCCCTGCTCTACGACCCGCGAAGCGGCGCCTTCACGGAACTTTCCGGCCGGGGGATACCCCTCGGCATCGACGCCGACTGGCGTTACGAAGACAATGTCGTGCCGGCGCTGGCCCCCGGGGCCGTGCTGGTTCTGGCCACGGACGGCATCTGGGAAGCCCGGGGGCCGTCCGGGGAAATGTACGGCAAGGACCGGTTGCGCCGGGCCGTGCGCCGCGCCGCCGGTTGCGACGCCGCCGGCCTGGCCCGGGCGGTGCTGGCCGATCTCGATGGTTTTCTGGCCGGCGAGCCGCGTCATGACGACGTGACGCTTGTCGTCATCAAGGCGTCCGCGGGCGCCGGCGAAAAGGAGGATGCATGAGGTACGCAACGGCCGTGGGCCTGGTCCTGGCGCTGGGCGTCGGGTTGTTCGGTTGCAGCAAGGAGGATCCCCAAAGCTTTGCCAAGGTGGATCACGACAAGGATGGCAAGGTCATTTTCGAGGAGCTCATCCTGGTGTTTCCGGATTTGACCGTGGAGGAATTCCTGGCCGCCGACGCCGACCACAACGAAAGCCTCAACGAAAAGGAATACCAGCGCCTGCGCGAGGCCCGGGCAAGCGGCAAGAAGCTCGACGCCGCCGTCGCGCCCCCGGCCGCCGCCCCGGACAAGGCCGCCGAGCCGGCCAAGACTGCCGCGCCGCCCGCGGCCCCCGCGCCGGCCAAGGCCGAAGAGCCGGCCGCCCCCGCGCCCACTGCGCCGGCTCCGGCCGCCCCCGCGCCCGCCGCTCCAGCCCCTGCCGCGTCGGCTGCCCCGGCCCCGGCCGCTCAGGCCCCGGCCGCGCCGCAAAGCCCGCCCGCGGCCGAGGTCGTGGAAACCGTGATCGTGGATGCGCCGGCGCCGGCCGCCCCCGCCCCCGCGACCCGGACCTACACCGTGGCCCGGGGCGACTCCCTGTCGCGCATCGCCAAGAAGTTCGACGTGTCGGCCAAGGCGATCATGGCCGCCAACAACATGAAAAACGCCGACCACCTGGAGGCCGGGGCGGAAATCGTCATTCCCGGGCCCGCCGCCGGGGCCGCGCCAGCCGGGTCGGCTGCGCCGTCCGGTGCGGCCGCGTCGCCGGTGGTGCGGGATTTCGTGGCCGCCTTTTTCGACAAAAGCGCCTCGGGCGATGTCAACGGCCTCATCGACCTCTACGGCGAGCGGGTCGACTATTACAAGAAAGGAAAAAGCGGCAAGGACATCGTGCGCCAGGACAAGGTCGATTACTTCCAGCGCTGGCCCAAGCGGACCTATGCCCCGGCGGCGGCGTCCGTGGAAACGTTGCCCGGCGGCGACCTGCGCGTGACGGTTCCGACATCGTTTACCGCCCAGAAGGGCGACAAGCAGGTGCGCGGCCAGGCCAGGTTCACGTTTCTCTTGCGCCCGGCCGGTGACGGCTACCGCATTGTCGGTGAACAAAGCGTGGTGACGGAAAAGAAGTAACCCCTGGGGGATTGGAGTGCTGTACAAGCCGGGGGGCGCGATCCCCCCGGCTTTTTTCGACGCGTCGCGCAAGCGGGGCTCCCATGCTGCGAAAAATCGGGATCGCCGAACTGGCCGTGGGCATGTACGTGGTCGATACCGGGCTGTCCTGGCTCGAACATCCGTTCCTCTACAGCCAGGAAGGCCTGGTGCGCACCGCCGGCGCCCTGCGGGAGATCGTCGCGGCCGGCTACGAGGAGGCCTTTGTCGACACGGACAAGGGCGGCTTCGGCACGGCCAGGGCCATGGTGGATTCACGGCAGGCCGCGCCGCTTGTCGCCGCGGCCGCCGCGTTGACGGACGCGGGGCGCGAGGCCGAAGAGGAGGGTCCCCAGGCCCTGCCCCTGGCCCAGGGCCTGGCCGAGGCCGGGGTGCTCTACCGCGACTGCCTGGCCATCGCCCATGACATCCTGCGCGAGGTGCAAAGCGGCGGCGAGCTCAACGTCGAGGCCTCGCGCCATCTGGTCGACGACGTCATCGCCAGCGCCGTGCGCAACCGCGATGCCCTGCTGGCCCTGACCAAGCTGCGCGTCCACGACGCCTACACCTTCACCCACGGCGTCAACGTGGCCGTGGTGGCCGTGGCCTTCGGCACGGCCCTGGGCTTTCCCCCCAAGGGGCTCAAGGCCCTGGGCTTGGCCGGGCTGTTCCACGACGTGGGCAAGACGGGCGTGCCCGACGCCATCCTCAACAAGCCCGGGCGCCTCACCCCGGAGGAGTTCGAACAAATCAAGGAGCATCCGGCCCTGGGCTGCCGCATCCTGGCCGGGCGGGGGCTGGGGGAGGACGTGTTGCGGGGGGTGGGCGAGCACCACGAGAAATGCGACGGCTCGGGCTACCCGAAAGGGCTGTCGGGCGGGGCGGTGCATCCCTTTGGCCGCATCCTGGGCGTGGCCGACGTGTTCGATGCCCTCACCAGCAAGCGCTCCTACAAGGATGCCATGCTGCCGACCCGGGCCCTGGGCGTGCTCTACGGCATGCGCGACCGGGATTTCCCGGCCAACCTGGTCGAACGCTTCATCAAGTTCCTGGGCCCCTATCCGGTGGGCAGCTTCGTGCGCGTCAGTTCCGGCGAATGCGGCTTCGTGCGGGGAGCCAACCCCGGCCGGCCGCTTTTCCCCGAACTGCTGCTGGTCCTCGACGCCACCGGCCGGGCCATGCCCCACCGGCTCCTGGACCTTTGCGCCGAGGCCGGGCGGGGGCTGTCCATCGCCTCGGCCCTGGACCCCGAGCCCTTCGGCCTGGACGCCCTGGCCTGCCTGTCCGGGGGGGCGGGGTAGCAGGTATTTTTTTCCACGCACGGTTATTGCATGGCCCACGGCGTCCCCGGGAGGGCGCCATGGACATCGCCACCAGCTACGACAGCCTGACCAAACTGCTCAGTATCCAATCCAGCGCCACGGCGAATTTCAACGCCGCCGACGCCTCGGGCACGAGCACCGTCTGCGACTCCGCCGACGGCGGCGGCGCCGACAGCGCTACCTGGTCCAAGGTGGCCAAGGCCCTGTCCGAGACGGATTCGGACTTCGTCAGCCCCATCCTCAAGCTCAAAAGCCAAAACGAGGCCCTGCAACAGCAGCTGACCCAGACCCTGGCCTCGAAGTTCGAAGCCCTCGGCATCGACACGAGCCAGACGATCACCTTGTCGCAGCAAGCCGACGGCAAGGTGGTCGTGACCAACGACCATCCGGACAAGGAAAAGATCGAATCGCTTTTCGCCGACACCGACGTGCTCAGCCAGGCCTTTTCCGCCCTGGCCCAAAACAGCGCCAGCCTCAAGTCCCTGACCAGCCAGCAGGTGAGCTCCCGGGTGCGCACCAGCGGCTACGCCGCCTACCTGACCCAACTCTCCCAGCTTTCCGACAGCTCCTCCACGGGCGACTTCGTCATGAGCCTTTTGGGCGACGCCTCCACCACCTATTTCAACGGATAGCCGGCCCCGCCCCCGCGGACGGGCCAGGCCGGCCCCCAGTCGGGCCACGCCACCTGCTGCCCTAACCCTCGACGATAAGCCAGGTCAGCGCCCCGTCGGGCCGCACCAGCGAGGCCGGCACGGCCGGGTCGGGCCTGTCGCCGAGCGCCTTGCTCAGGGCGGCTTCCTTGCCCTTGGCCACGGCCAGGAAGAGCACGTGCCGGGCGGCGTTTAAAAGCGGCAGGGTGAAGGTCAGCCGGGGCACGTGGGGTTCGGCCGTGGTCGGGGCGGGCACGGCGGCCACGAGGGCCGTCGTTTCGCCAAGGGCCGGGCTGCCCGGGAAAAGCGAGGCCGTATGGCCGTCCGGGCCAAGGCCCAGCAGGACCAGGTCCAGGGCCGGCACCTCTCCCGGCCCGGCGCCGAGGGCCTCGCGCAGTTCGGCCTCGTAGGTCTCGGCGGCGAGCCCGGCCGGCCGGATCTCCACGGGCATGGGCCGGATGTTGCCCACGGGCACCGGGGTCGGGGTGAACAGGATGGGGGCCACGGCGCCGAAGGTGCTGCGGCTGTCGGAGACGGGCACCAGGCGTTCGTCGCCGAAAAAAAACAGCGTGGACTCCGGCGGCGCGCCGAAGCCCTGCCGGGCCATGGCGGCATACAGGGCCAGGGGCGTTGCGCCGCCGGACAGGGCGATGGCGAAGCGGCCGCGCGCGGCCATGGCCGCCCGGGCCTCGGCGGCGACGAGGCCCAGGGCGGCCCGGGTCATGGCCGCGGCGTCGGGGAAACGGCGGATGGCGGCGTTCATGGCGTCAACCCGTGGGCGGCCAGGAACTTGCCGGCCTCCTGCGGGCCCCAGGAGCCGGCCTTGTACAGGAACAGCCGGTTGGGGTCGGGCTCGCTCAGCAGGGGGGCCAGGAATTTCCAGCACAGCTCCACCCCGTCCTGGCGCCAGAACAGCGTCTGGTCGCCGAGCATGCAATCCAGCAGCACCTTGGCGTAGGCGGACAGGGCCGGGCCTTCGTAGCCCTGGTAGTAGTTGAAGTTCATGGTCACGGAGCGCAGGCACATGGGGCCCGGGGCCTTGGCCTGGAAGGTCAGGCTGACCTGCTCGTCGGGCTGGATGCGCAGTGTGAGGCGGTTGGCCTTGATGTGGTCGCCAAAGATCTCCCGGAACATGGAGTAGGGCACGGGCTTGAACTGCACGGCGATCTCCGTGCGCTTCTCGGGCAGGCGCTTGCCCGAGATCATGTAGAACGGCACGCCCTGCCAGCGCCAGTTGTCCACGTAGACCTTCATGGCGGCGAAGGTGGGGGTGGACGAATCGCCGGGCACGCCTTCCTCGTCGAGGTAGGCCGGCGCGCGCTGCCCGCCGACGAGCCCCGAGGCGTACTGGCCAAGCACCAGGTTCTCGGCCAGGGCGGCGGCGTTGAAGGGGCGCAGCGCCCGGAAGACCTTGCTTTTCTCGTCGCGCACCAGTTCCGCCTCGAACAGCGACGGCGGCTCGATGGTGCACAGCGAAAGCAACTGCATCATGTGGTTCTGGAACATGTCGCGCAGCACGCCGAAGTGGTCGTAATACGAGGCCCGGTGTTCGACGCCGATGGATTCGGCGGCCAGAATGCTCACGTAATCGACGTAGCGGCGGTTCCAGACCGGTTCGAAGATGGCGTTGGCGAAGCGCAGCATCAGGATGTTCTGCACCGTCTCCTTGGCCAGGTAGTGGTCGATGCGAAAGATCTGGTGCTCGGCGAAGCGGGTGTGCAGGGCCTGTTCCAGGACCTTGGCCGTGGCCAGGTCGCGGCCGAAGGGTTTCTCGATGACCAGCCGGGCATGGCCCTTGGTTTCGTCGGCCAGGCCGGCCATGGCCAGGTTGACGGCGATGGCCTCGTAAGCCGTGGGCGGCACGGCCAGGTAGAAGATGCGGTTGCCGCCCAGCTCCTGGGCCTGGGCCAGGGCGTCGAGGGCGGCCGACAGCGCGGTGAAGGAGGCCGGGTCGTCGTAGTGGACGCGCTGGTAGCTGAGCCGGGGGGCGAGGGCGTCCCAGACGGCCAGGGCGGGCGGGTCGTATTCGGCCAGGGCGGCGCGCATGCGTTCGCGGAAGGTCTCGTCGGTGAGGTCGGTGCGGCTGGCCCCGACGATGGCGAAACGCTCCGGCATGTTGCCGCCGGCGTACAGGGCGGCCAGGGCCGGCATGAGCATGCGGCCGGCCAGGTCGCCGGTGACGCCGAAAATGACGAAGGTGACCGGCCCGTCCACCTGGTCGAAGCGGCAACTGGCGTCCGGGGCGGGGTTTCTCGGCCGGCCGAGGACCACCTCGGCCAGGGCGGGATCGGCGGCGTCGGGCATCAGTCTTCCCTCCTTTTCACGGCGTGGCCGCCGAACTGGTTGCGCAGGGCGGCCAGGACCCGGTCCTGGAAGGCGTTGTCCTGGCGCGAACGGAAACGCTCGAACAGCGACAGGGTGATGACCGGCGCGGACACGGCCGTTTCCACGGCCGCGGCCACCGTCCAGCGGCCCTCGCCGGAGTCGTCCACGTAGGCCTCCAGGGATTCCAGGCGGGGGTCGGCGGTGAAGGCGCGCTGGGCCAGCTCCAGAAGCCAGGAGCGCACCACCGAGCCGTGGTTCCACAGGTCGCAGATGGCGGCGAAATCGAGCGTGTCGCCGAACTGCGAGGCGGCCAGGATCTCGAAGCCCTCGGCGTAGGCCTGCATCATGCCGTATTCGATGCCGTTATGGACCATCTTGGTGAAATGCCCCGAACCGATGGGGCCGGTGTGCAGGTTGCCGCCCGGGCCGGTCAGCACGTCCAGGGCGGGTTTTATGGGCGCGACCACCTCGGGCTCGCCGCCGATCATGATGCAGTAGCCCTCGGCCAGGCCCCAGATGCCGCCGCTGACCCCGGCGTCGCAGTAGCGGATGCCGCGGGCTCCGGCAGCGGCGTGGCGGCGTAGGTCGTCGCGGTACATGGTGTTGCCGCCGTCGACGATGGTGTCGCCCGGGGCGAGCAGGGGCAAGAGCTCGTCGATGTGCTCGTCGGTGGCCGCGCCGGCCGGGAGCATGAGCCAGACGATGCGCGGCGCGGGCAGGTCGGCGACCAGCGCGGCCAGGGTTTCGGCAGAGCTGGCCTTGGGGGCGTCCTCGGTGGCGAAGTCCTTGGCCTTTTGCACCGTGCGGTTGTAGGCGACCACTTCGATGCCGCCCCGGGCCAGGCGCCGGGCCATGTTAAGCCCCATGCGTCCAAGACCGATCATGCCGATTTTCATGGCGATTCTCCTTTAGGCGGTTGGCCCCTTGCGGGTGTTTCGGGCACGGCGGTCGCGGGCCAGGGCAATGGCGCGCTTGGCTGCCAGGGGAAAAAGGCCCAGCAGGGCGAAGGACACGACAAGCCCGGGCGAGACGATACCGGCCAGGGAATCGAGGCGCCCGAGCTGCGCCCCGGCGTTGACGTAGACGGCCGTGCCGGGGAGCATGCCGAGTTGGGACACGACGTAGAAGGTTGTCAGCGGCATGGCGGTCAGGCCCATGGCCGCGTTGATCACGAAAAACGGGAACAGGGGGATCAGGCGCAGGCTGAAGAGGTAAAAGGCCCCTTCGCGGCGAAGCCCCTCGTCGATGGCCTTCAGTTTGCCGGTCAGCCGCCTGGCGATGGCCTCCCGAAACAGGGTCCGGGCCAGGGCGCAGGCGGCCGTGGCCCCGATGGTGCTGGCGAAGGAGACGACGACAAGCGTGGTCCAGAAGCCGAACAGCGCCCCGCCGGCGAGGGTGAGCACCGTGGCCCCGGGCAGGCTCAGGGCGGCGACCAGCACGTACAGCCCGAAATAGACGGCCAGGAACCGGACCGGCGCGCCGGCGTAGGCCGCGGCCAGGGCCTCGCGGGAGGCCTTGAGGAAGGACAGGGTCAGGTACTTGTCGAGGCCGAAGCCGAAAAAGGCGGCCACCAGGGCCAGGGCCAGGGCGACGAGGAGGATCTTGCCGAGACTGCCGCGCAGCATGCGCACTCCTTACGAAAAGCGGTTCACGTAGGCGTCCACGTCGAACTTGCGACGGCAGCCCCGCTCGTTCATATAGCGCACCTGGCCGAAGACCGGGCGTGAGGCCCAGGGCCGGTCGTGCAGGCCGCCCACCGACCACAGCACGCCGGTTTCGCCATTGGGGTCCCGGCCGTCCAGGCCGTAGCGGTCGTTGAGGAACAGGGCCGTGTCCAGGGCCTGGCGCGGCGTGGCCGACCATTCCAGGATCTTTTTGGCCCAGTACATGCGCATGTAGCCGTGCATGTGGCCGTTTCGCGTCAGTTGGCGCTGGGCGGCGTTCCACAGGGCGCTGTGGGTCCGGGCCGCCTCGAAGGTTTCCCGGTCGTAGAGGGAGGGCCGCTTGTCGGCGGCATGTT
The DNA here is from genome assembly GCF_049995385.1 of Solidesulfovibrio sp. DCME. Taxonomy (NCBI): domain Bacteria; kingdom Pseudomonadati; phylum Thermodesulfobacteriota; class Desulfovibrionia; order Desulfovibrionales; family Desulfovibrionaceae; genus Solidesulfovibrio; species Solidesulfovibrio sp. DCME. Next base: position 4,441,212 of record NZ_CP188261.1, on the reverse strand, counting down.
CGGCCAGGGTCTTGCGGGCCCAGCCGGGCAGGGCGTCGTAGAGGTCGGCCTCGGGCGGGGTGTGGTGGCGGAAGTTGTCGGCCAGCTCCCGGCGCACCACCAGTTCCTCCAGGAAGGCGTCGGCCCCGGCCGGGGCGTCCTTGCGGGCCGCGAGGGCGTCCAGGGCGGCGCGCTGGGGCGCGAGCTGGCCGAAGTGGAAATAGGGCGACAGGTTCGAGGTCGCCTCGGCGTTGGGGTCGTTGCGGCGCTCGGCGTAGGCGGCCAGGCGGTCCTTGAGGAAAAGCGCCAGGGTTTCCCGACCGGCGGCCGGGCCGGGGACGATGTCCGCAACCGGCGCCACGGACGGGTCGGCGGTCACCGTGGCCGCCGCCGCTTCCCAGGCAACGGGGGGGAAACCGGCCAGGTTGGAGGCCGGAAACGCGGGCAGTTCGGGGAAGGGCTCCAGGAATTCGGCCAGGCGGCGGTGGATTTTGGGGCGAAAGGTGGCGGCGGCGTATTCGCGCTTGTCCGAGGCGATACGGCAGGGGACCACGTTGTGGGCGTCGACCTCGAGCAGGGCGCCGGCAAAGGCCGCGGCCACGGCCTGGCGCCAGCCGGCCATGACCGGCATGGGGTCGAAGTCGGTGACGCACACGCCGGCGCCGACGTCGCGCAGAAAGGCCGGCACGGTGGCGGCTGGGTCGCCGGGCAGCAGGGCCAGGGGAATGCCGGCCGCTCGCAGGTCGCCCTCGGTTTCGGCCAGGCCGGCCAGCAGGAAGTCGTAGGCCCGGCGGGTGGCGCCGGGAAAGGTCGGGGCCAGGGCGAAGGCCGCAAGCAGCGGGGAACCGCTGGCCTTGGCCAGGTCGGCGGCGGCAAGCAGCGCCCAGTTGTCGGCGGCGCGCTGGTCGCGGTGCATCCAATACACCACCGGCCCGGGGAGGGCGGGCTTGTCGGACAGGGGCGTCACGCGGGCGGGATGGACCAGCATTTGCCCGTTGTAGGCGGTCGGGCGGCCGGTGGCAAGTCGTACCGACGGCAAGGGCACAACCCGGCGCCACCGGGGCGGCCGCCATCCCCTGCGCCGGGGCGGCGGCCGCGTCGCGTCCCTGCCGCGCACCGGCGGTTCAGGGATTGTTCTGGGACAGGATGATCAGGGAATAGGGGCCGATACCGATATTGGCCCGGTAGGGCATGCCGTCCTGGGGCAGGTCTTCCGTTGTGGTATCATAACTGAAGGAATTCCCGAAGTCGGGGGAATAGACGTAGCCGTCGGTGTTGAGCCGCACCCGCCACAGGCCGGGCCTGGGAAAGCCGATGGTGTAGCTGGGGTAGGCCCGGTTGGCGAAATTGGCCACAACGACGACGTCGTCGCCCGGGCCGCCGTTTTCGAAGCGGTGGAAGGCGATGCACTTGTCGGTGTTGTTGCTGTGATGGACGTTTATATGGTGGCCGCGCAGGCCGCGCGTCTCGTTGTACCAGTTGCGACGCAGCCGGATCATGTCGCGGTAGAGCGTGCTGATACCGGAATAGGTGTGCAGCAGGGACCAGTCGAGGGGCACGTTGTCCTGGAAATAGCCCGGGGCGAGCATCTCCTGGCCCTGGAAGAGCATGGGGATGCCGGGGGCGGTGAAGACGAGGCCCGCGGCCAGGGTGGAGCGCTTGCGGGCGAACCAGCCGCCCGGATCGGCGGGGCAGATCTCCTGGGGCACCCGGGAGTGGCCATTGGCCACCTCGTCGTGGGATTCGGTGTAGATGACCCGCTTCATGGCGTCGGTGAGGCCGCGCAGCCGTAGCGCCTCGGCCACGGCCTCCATGTCCCGGTCCTCGTCGCGGAGCGCGACGACGGCCCGGCGCACCGGGTGGACGAAACCCGGGTCCCACTGGGCGCCGAAGCCGGCCCCTCCTTGGCCGGTGTCCTTGGTGATCCAGGGGTTTTGCTTCATGTCCTCGGCGATGACGATCTTCCAGGGCTGGCTGGCCCGGACCTCGTCGTTGATCCAGCGCAGCAGGCCCCAACCGTCCGCCAGGTCGTTCGCGGGGTCGTTGTCGTTACCGCAGCAGTTGCGGATGGTGCAAACCGAATCCAGGCGCAGGCCGTCGATATGGTACTTGTGGAGCCAGAACAGGGCATTGTCGCGGATGAACTGGCGCACTTCCGCCCGGCCGTAATCGGGCCGCGGCCCCCAGGGCGTGTTGCGGCGCGGGTTGTCGTAGAAATAGATACCGTCCTCGTTGGTGGCGTTGGACCAGCCGTCGAAGCGGTAGAGGTCGAGGTCGTCCGGGCCGAAATGGTTGTAGACCACGTCCAGGATGACGGCCATCCCCAGGGCATGGGCGGCCTTGACGAGCTTGTGCAGGGCTTCGGGGCCGCCCAGGGCCTGTTCCACGGCAAAGGGCTGGGCCGGGTTGTAGCCCCAGGAGACATCCGTGGGGAACTCGACAACGGGCATGAGTTCGATGGCGTTGACGCCAAGCAGGGCGATTTCCTTCAATTTGCCGATGATGGAGTCCAGCGTGCCCGGGCCGCTTGGGCTGACGTCGTTGAAGGTGCCGGTGTGCAGTTCGTAGATCACCAGTTCGTTCCAGGGCGGCATGACGAAGTCGTCCCCGCCCCAGTCGAAGGCGGGGTCGTGGACGACGGCCACGCCGGCGGAATGGGAGACTTGGCTGGCGTAGGGGTTTTTTTTCCGCAGCACCGTGTCGCCATGGCGAATGACGAACATGTACGCATCCCCCACGCTCACCTTGTCCACGTCTGTGGACCAGTAGCCGTTTCCTTCGTGGGCCAGGGGGGCGGCCGCCTCGTCCCAGGCATTGAAGGTGCCGACAACGGAAACCGATTGGGCAAAGGGGGCCCAGACGCGAAATCCCGCCCCGCCGTTGCCGAGCATGGTTCCCATGCCTTGCCGTTGGGACGGTTGGGGGGCTTTGGGGGTGACGACGGCTGTCGACGACATTGTGTCTCCTTTCCCGGGCCGTCGGGGCGGCCCGGGGGAACCGCCCGGCGGCAGGGGTTCGCGCGGCCGCCGCCAGGCCCGCTGCCAAGCGGCGGCCGCGCCGAATCCCCCACGGGCCGGCCGGGCGCCAAGGCCCGCGGGGTTCGGGTGCGGCAACGGAAAACGGGAGGGCGATACGTATAGTCTGTACGAAATGATAAAATAGAAAAGACGTCAACCGAAATAACGGTGACAGGGGCGATGGCGCGGGCAGGCCCGGGGAGGGCTTATGGGGTCGGGCCCTTTTTGACCTCTTCCCACAGGGCGTTTTTGGCGGCCATGTCCAGGCTGTCCAGGGAAAGGCCGCGCTGCCTGGCCAGGCGCTCCATGGCCTTGTAGCGGGTCAGGAACTTGTTGTTGGCCGCGTCCAGGCAGGCGTTGGCCTTGAGCCCCAGCCGGCGGCCGTACTCGGTGACGATAAAGAGGTAGTCGCCGAACTCCTCGGCCATGGCCGCCTCGTCACCCGAGGCCACGGCCGCCTCGAACTCGGCCCGTTCGGCCAGCAGGCTTTCCTTCATGGACGCGTCGGTCTCCCAGGTGAACCCGGACCGGGCCGCCTTGGAATGGATGCGGTAGGCTTTGAGCAGCGACGGCAGGCCCTTGGGCAACGAGGCGAAGAGCCCCGCGTCCTTTTCCTTTTCCGCCCGCTTGATGCGTTCCCAGTTGCGCAGCAGTTCCTCGCGGCTGCCGATTTGGAGGTCGGCGAAGACATGGGGATGGCGGCGCACCATCTTGGCCGCGGCCGTTTCCAGGGCTTCGGACAGGCTGAAGGCGCCGTGCTTTTCGGACAGGGTGGCCACGAACAGGAGCAAAAACAGGACGTCGCCGAGTTCCTCGGCCGTGCCCGGCACGTCTTCCGAGCGGATGGCGTCCACCAGTTCGAAGGATTCCTCGATGATGTAGTCGCAAAGCGTCTGGGGGGTTTGGGCCTTGTCCCAGGGGCAGCCGTCCTGGCCGAGCAGGGCGTCGAGCACGCCTTGCAGTTCGGCCAGCGCTTCGGCCGGGGATTTCTCGTTCATGGTTTTTTCTCGGCGTTGTCGGCCTTGGGGGCCGTCTTGTCCGGGGAGGCGGGTTTGGGCTTCCCGTCGGACTTGGCGTTGGCGGAATCCTTGGTGGACTCCGGTTTGTGGGGTTTTTCGGCCGGTTTCTTCTCGGTGTCGGGCTTTTTGGCTTCCGGGGCCTTGGCTTTTTCGGCGGGCTTGTCGGCTTCGGCCTTTTCAGGCGGTTTCTTGTCCATGGCGGCCTTGGCCTGCTCGGCTTTTTTCTCCACCGCTGCCTTGATCGGGTCGATGGCGTCCTTGTGGCTGAATTTGCGCAGCTTCTCGTTGAGGTCCGGCGGGATGTAGTTGGCCAGCTTGGCGCTGACCTTCTCCAGCAGGGGCACCAGCATGGAGCCTTTGAGGAAATCGGGGTTGGGCGCGGCCAGGTGGATGAGGAACAGCAGCGCCGCGGTCAGCACCACGCCCTTGGCCAGTCCGAAACCGCCGCCGAAGAAGCGGTCCGCCCATTGCGTCATGGTCACCCGGACCATGCCCGAAATGGCCAGGGCCAGAAACCAGACGCCGAGGAGCGTGACGGTGAACAAGATGAGATAGGCGGCCGTGCCGGCGTAATTGCCGGAGATATACTCGGTCAGGTGGGGGGTCAGGGTCTTGTGGTAGGCGCCGGCCACGTAGAATCCGAGGACGATCGCCGCCAGCGACCCGGCTTCCTTGACGATGCCGCGCATGTAGCCCCGGATGGCGAAAAAAAGCCACACGATGGCCAGGGAGAGATCGGCGATGTTGAGCGTCGGCATGGTGCTCCGGGGTCGCCAAGGGCAACCGTCTTGGGCAAGCGGGTCATAGCAAATGCCCTTCCAAAAACCAAGGGCGGCCGCCAAGCCCTCCCCGGCCGGCTTGTCCAGGGCCGGCGAAGGGGATAGGACGGGAAAAAAACGCCAAAGGACGCCCGGATGCAACAAGCCCTTCTCCCCGTGGACATCGACGCCTTCCTGGCCAAACGGGTGCTCGGCCAGGCCGACCTGCTGCGCCGCATCAGCGTTTCCCTCTACAAGCACATCCACGGCCTGCCCGCTCCCAACGTGCTGCTCGTCGGCAACTCCGGCACGGGCAAGACCACCCTCATGCAGGCCATCGTCGACCTCTACGACGCCTACGACGACCTGATGCGGTTTCGGGTCATGGTCATCATCAACGCCAACACCCTGTCGGCCGAGGTGGAGGGCGAGGACCGCACCACGCGGCTTTTCCGCAAGCTCGAAGCCCGGGCCCGGGTGCTGTTCGGTTCGGCGCTCTCGGCCAAGGAACTTTCGGACTACCTGGAAAACGCCACGGTGTGCGTGGACGAGGTGGACAAGATCTCGGGCCGGGTGTCGGAAAAGGCCAACGTGGCCGGCATCACCACCCAGTACGCCCTGCTGACCCTGCTCGAGGGCGAGCGCTTCCTGTACCGGGCCACGGTGGTGGAAGACGGCCGGGAGGTCGAGACGGAACTGGCCCTGGATACCGGCAAGCTCCTTTTCATTTGCGGCGGGGCCTTCGAGGAGCTCTACGACCAGGTGTATACGCTCGTGGTCAACCGCCGCGACGACAGGCGCCTCAAGGAAGTCTCGGAAGTGGAGCGCCGGCCCGACGGCAGCGTGTCCGTGCGCACGGTGACGCGGTTCAAGCTGCGCGACTATTTGCGCCTGGCCGACCTTTTCACCTACGGCATGATGCCGCAGTTCATCTCGCGCTTCGGTTCCATCGCCATGCTCGACGACCTGGGTAAGGACGAACTGCGCCAGATATTTTTAAGCGCCCCCAATTCGCCCCTGCGGCTTTGCCTGGAGTACTTCCGGCACATGGGCCTGGAGCTGCGCCTGACTCAGGAAGCGGCCACGGCCATCGCCGAGGCGGCGGCCAAAAACAGCCGCATCGGCGCCCGGGCCCTGCGCGAAATCTTCAACGGCCTGATCGCCCCCCACGAGTTCGACCCCTTCCATTCGCCGCTGCTGCGCCAGACCGACCAGGGCCCGGTCCTGGCCCTGGACCTGGAAACCGTCACCCAATACCTGACACGCATGGATTAAGGGCGGCACGGCCCGGTCGGGAGACGCCCGGGCCAGGTTGCGGCGGCGCGTGGCGTCCCGATGCAGGTCGCAGCGGTGCGTGGCGGCCCGGCACAGGCTCCGGCGGTGTGCGGCGGCCGGTCGGTGTCCGAGCCGCGACGGGCGCAAGGAAACCGCGCGGCGTCGCGGCGCTGGGGCTCGCGGCGGCCGGCCCGGTTCAGCGCCGGTACGGCTGGGGGCCGGGCTTGCGCGGCCTGGCCCTAAGGAGCAGGTCCTCGCCGCAGCGTTCGGTGGACAGCAGGCGCAGGGAAACGGCGTCGGCCATGCGGGCGATGTCCCGGCCGCGAAAGGCCGGCAGGGCCACCTCGTCGCCCAGGATCTTGGGCGCGTAAAAAAGGGCCAGTTCATCGGCCAGCCCCTGGGTCAGCAGGCTGCCGGCCAGGCCGCCGCCGCCCTCGCACAACAGCGCATAGACGTTCGCCTCCTCCCGCAACCGGCACAGCCCGGGCAGCAGGTCCAGGGAGCCGTCGTCGTACTCGGGCAGGCCCCAGACGCGCACCCCCCGCGCGGCCAGGCGTTCGGCGGTCAGCCCCTTGACGTTGGCCGCGTCGGTGAGGAGCACCAGTTCCCCCGGCCGGTCGGTCAAAAGGGAAAGCGGCGCTTCCGGGGCCGGCAGCCGCCGGGTGACCACCACGGCCAGGGGTTGGGGATTGGCCGCCAGGGGGCCGGCCAGGCCCCGGTGGGTGAGCCTGGGGTCGTCGGTGTAGAGCGTGCCGCCGCCGACCATGACGGCCTGGGAACAGGCGCGCATGACATGGACCCGGGCCCGCGAGGCCTCGCCGCTCACCCAGCCCGAATCGCCCAGGCGCGTGGCGATGTGCCCGTCGAGGGTCATGGCCAGCTTGAGCGTCACGAACGGCCGGCCCAGGGTCTTCCAGGTCACGAAATCGGCGATGGCATCCCGGCATTCCTGTTCCAGCACCCCGACCACCACCTCGACCCCGCCCTGGCGCAGCAGTTCGGCCCCGCCGCCGGCCACGGGGTTGGGGTCCAGGCAGCCGACGACCACCCGCGACACCCCGGATTCCAGCAGCGTGCGCGAACACGGCGGCGTCTTGCCGAAATGGTTGCACGGCTCGAGCGTCACGTACATGGTCGCCCCGGCCACGGCGACGCCTTTGGCCTCGGCCTCGCGCAGGCATTCCACCTCGGCATGCGGCCCGCCGAAGACCTTGTGCCAGCCCTCGGCCACGATCACCCCGTCGCGCACGAGCACCGCCCCGACCCGGGGATTGGGCGCGACGCCGCCCCGGCCGCGCTCGGCCAGTTCCAGGGCCCGGGCCATGAAGGAAGCGTCATCCGTCATGGCGCCCCTCCAGTTGGTCGAAGCCGATGCCGGCCTCGGCGATCATTTTGGCCGAAAGGGGGTCGGGATAGCCCTGGCTGAAAGAGATGTGGTTGACCTGGCAGTTGATGAGCATTTTCGTGCAGATCAGGCAGGGCTGGGTGGTGCAGTAGATGTCCGCGCCGGCGATGGGCACGCCGTGCAGGGCGCACTGGATGATGACGTTTTGCTCGGCGTGCAGCCCCCGGCACAGCTCGTGGCGCTCGCCCGAGGGGATGCCCAGCTCCTCGCGCAGGCAGCCGATGTCCAGGCAGTGGGCCGTGCCGGTGGGCGAGCCGTTGTAGCCCGTGGCCAGGATGCGGCGGTCCCGCACGGCCACGGCGCCGACCTTGCGGCGCAGGCAGGTGCTGCGCTCGGCCACCAGGTAGGCGATGCGCATGAAGTAGTCGGGCCAGGGCAGGCGTTTGTCCATGATGACTCCGGAATACGGGGCAGGGCTGGCCGGAGAGTGAACCAGGCCGGGCCGGCGCGTCAAGGCGCCCGAGGGCCGGGGGCCATCGCGGGCTGTCCTGGGGCCGGGCCGGGCGGCTGCCCGCCGGGCGCAAAAGGGGCCTGCCTGGCCGCGCACGGGGCTCTTTCGAGCCGGCCGCGGCGATTGACTTGGCTGCCGGAAAGTGGAAGAGACTGAAATAACATTCCTTGCCAGGGGGCGGTATGGGCGCGACCGAGGGAAAACTGGGACGGATCACGAATTTTTTCATTCAGCACGCGGTGGCCATTTTCCTGGTCGCCACCCTTGTCTGCCTCATTTTGGCCGCCTCGCTCACGAGCAGCCTCAAGCCCAATGTCGTGGGCGTGTGGCTGGTGGTCGGCATCCTCACCTCGCTGCTGTTTTCCGGCGTGGCCCTGGTGGTGGTCCTGGCCGTGGCCGCCGTGGACAAGGCCAGGCGCTTGCGGCTGATCAGCTACGAGCCCAAGGCCGAAACCCTGCGCCGGGGCCGTTTCGAGCGGGAAAAGCTGGCCGTGGCCGATTTCCATTCGCCGCTGCTCGTTGCCCACGACGGGAAACGCTTCGAGGAATGCGGCCTGTCCGGCCCGGGCTCGGTCTATCTCGACGACTCCTGCGAGGCCGGCACCAGCGCCTTCCACCTGTGCGACCTCATCGTCGTGCCGGAAGGGGAAAAACCCTATACCGCGGCGTACTTCTCCAACTCGGTCTTCCGGTATTGCCGCTTCGACAACCTGGTCGTCTACATGACGGAAGCCGGGGCGGAAAAATGGCTGCAAGGGCGTGAGGCGGCCGGCATCGAGGAACTGTGCCTGGTCGGCCGGCGGGCGAAATAAGGGAAGGCCGCGGCCTGGTGCCGGCATTCCCGCAACGCGTCGAGGTGGGCGGATGAAAAAAGAAGCGGCGTTCGCGCGCGGCCTGCTGCTGGCCGGCCTGGCCCTGGCCCTGGAAGGGTGCAGCCATGTGGCGCTGCTCGACCCCAAGGGGCCGGTGGGCGAGGCCGAGCGCACCATGATCCTCATCGCCTTCGGGCTCATGCTCCTGGTGGTCGTGCCGGTCATCGTCATGGCCGTGTGGTTTCCGCTCAAGTACCGGGAATCCAACACCAAGGCCGCCTACGAGCCCGAGTGGGGCGAGTCGAAAAAAATCGAAACGGTCATGTGGCTGATCCCCCTGGCCATCGTCGTGGCGCTCTCGGCCATCCTGTGGCGCGAGACCCACCGCCTCGACCCCTACAAGCCCCTGGCCGGGGAGGGCGAGCCCGTGGAGGTCGAGGTGGTCAGCCTCGACTGGAAATGGCTCTTCATCTACCCCAGGCTCGGTATCGCCACGGTCAACGACTTCGTCTTTCCGGCCAAGGCGGCCCTGGGGTTTTCCATCACCTCCGACACGGTCATGACCTCCTTTTTCATCCCGCGCCTGGGCAGCCAGATCTACGCCATGGGCGGCATGCGCACGCGCCTGCACCTGCTCGCCTCCGAGGAAGGGGACTATGTCGGCCAGAACCAGCAGTTCAGCGGCGCCGGCTACCCGGACATGGTCTTTCGGGCGAGGGCCGTCTCCCGCCAGGATTTCGAGGCCTGGCTGGCCGAGGTCCGCCAGGCGCCGCGCACCCTCGACGCCGCCGCCTTCGAGGAACTGCGCCGGCCCGGCGTGCCGGACGGCCCGATCCGCTACTCCGCGGTCGCCCCGGGCCTTTTCGACCGCATCCTCAACCAGTACGACCCGTTGACGAAACATGCCGGCCATGGCGCCGCGCCCGCCGCGCCCCATGCGCCGGGCCACGCCGGCCACGCCGACTGAGGCGGCAGGAGGACCGAAAAAATGCTTGGAAAGCTCAGCCTGTCCGTCATCCCCTACCACGACCCCATCGTCATGGGCGCCGTGGTCGGCTCGCTGCTGGCCGGCCTCGGCATCGTCGGCGCCATCACCTATTTCCGCAAATGGCCCTCTCTCTGGGCCGAGTGGCTCACCAGCGTCGATCATAAAAAGATCGGCATCATGTACGTCATCCTGTCGCTGGTCATGCTCCTGCGCGGCTTTGCCGACGCGCTGATGATGCGGGCCCAGCAGGCCATGGCCATGGGCGCCTCCCAGGGCTTTTTGCCGCCGGACCATTTCAACCAGGTCTTTTCCGCCCACGGCACCATCATGATCCTTTTCATGGCCATGCCCTTCCTTTCGGGCCTCATGAACATCGTCGTGCCCCAGCAGATCGGGGCGCGCGACGTGGCCTTCCCCTTTTTAAACGCCCTGAGCCTGTGGCTGGCCGTGGCCGGGGCGCTGCTGGTCATGGTCTCCCTTGGCGTGGGCGAATTCTCCAAGGCCGGCTGGTCGGGCTACACCCCCCTGACCGAACTGGCCTACAGCCCGGATTCCGGCGTGGACTACTGGATCTGGTCCATCCAGATATCCGGCCTGGGCACGCTTTTGACCGGCATCAACTTCCTGGTGACCATCCTCAGAATGCGCGCCCCGGGCATGACGCTGATGCGCATGCCCCTTTTCACCTGGACCATCCTTTTCACCTGCGTGCTCATCGTCTTCGCCTTCCCCATGCTCACCGCCGCCCTGGCCATGCTGACCCTGGACCGCTACCTGGGCCTGCACTTTTTCACCAACGACCTGGGCGGCAACACGATGATGTACGTGAACCTCTTCTGGACCTGGGGCCATCCCGAGGTCTACATCGTCATCCTGCCGGCCTTCGGCATCTATTCCGAGGTGGTGGCCACCTTTTGCCGCAAGAAGCTTTTCGGCTACGATTCCCTGGTCTACGCCACGGCGGCCATCATGTTCCTGTCGTTCGCCGTCTGGGCCCACCACTTCTTCACCATGGGCACCAGCGCCAACGTCAACGTCTTTTTCGGCATCTCCACCATGCTCATCGCCATCCCCACCGGGGTCAAGGTCTTCAACTGGCTTTTCACCATGTACCGGGGCCGGGTGCGGCTGGCCACGCCCATGCTGTGGACCATCGGCTTTCTGACCACCTTCGTCCTCGGCGGCCTGACCGGCGTGTTGATGTCCATGCCGCCGGCCGACTACGTCATCCACAACAGCCTCTTCCTCGTCGCCCACTTCCACAACACGCTCATCCCGGGCACGCTGTTCGGCTTCATGGCCGGGTTCGTCTACTGGTTCCCAAAGGCCACGGGCTTCAAGCTGGACGAAACCTGGGGCCGGCGGTCCTTCTGGTGCTGGCTGGTGGGCTTCTACCTGGCCTTTGCCCCCCTCTACATGCTGGGATTCATGGGCATGCCCCGGCGCATGCAGCACTACGACAACCCGGCCTGGCAGCCCTTCCTCATCGTCGCCGCCCTGGGCACGCTGGTCATCATGGCCGGCATCGGCTGTCTGCTGGTCCAGCTCGCCGTGACCTTCCTTCGGCGCGAGGCCCTGCGCGACACCACCGGCGACCCCTGGGACGGCCGCACCCTGGAATGGGCCACGTCCTCGCCGCCGGCCGTGTACAACTTCGCCGTCATCCCCGAGGTGCGCGACCGCGACGCCTTCTGGGACATGAAGCGGCGCGGCCTGGCCCACGCCTGTCCGGACCATTACGACGACATCGAGATGCCCAAAAACGGCTGGCACGGCTTCGTGCTCGGCGTGCTTTCCTTCTTCTTCGGTTTCGCCATGATCTGGCACATCTGGTGGCTGGCCGGGGCGACCTTCGCGGCCATGGTGGCCGTGGTCATCGTGCGGGGCAGCGACGACGACACGATGACCGTCATCCCGGCGGCCGAGGTGGCGCGCATCGAGGCCGCGCGCTGCCGGGGGACGGCCTGATGCGGGCCGCGGGCATGGCGGGATTCGGCGCGGACAAACACGGATGGCAACGCCGCCGGCCCGGGCCGGTGGGGGAATGGCCGATGCCGGGGCGCGACGAGCGCCCGGACCGGAGGTGGCTATGACGGCAAGCGAGGCGGCGGCCCTGGCCGCGCCCGGAAGCGGGGAACACGGCGGCCATGACGCCGAGGCCCTGCGCTCCCTGGGCTTCTGGCTCTACCTGATGAGCGATTTGGTCATTTTTTCGGCCCTTTTCGCCACCTACGTGGTCATGGCCGAAAACTTCGCCGGCGGCCCCACGGCCAAGGAGCTGTTCCACCTGCCGGGCGTGCTGGCCGAAACGCTGTTGCTGCTGACCAGCAGCGCCGTCTACGGCCTGGCCATGATCGCCCTGCACAAGGGCGACGCCAAGGGCGTGCGCCTGGGCCTTGTGGTCACCTTCCTGCTGGGCCTGGGCTTTCTGGTCATGGAACTGCGCGAGTTCGCCCAGATGATCGCCGATGGGGCCACGCCCCAGCGCAGCGGCTTCCTCTCGGCCTTTTTCACCCTGGTCGGCACCCACGGCGCCCACGTGGCCATGGGGCTGTTGTGGATGCTGGTCATGCTGGCCCAGGTTGCGGCCAAGGGCCTGACCGGGCCGGTGGCCGGCCGGCTGCTGCGCCTGGGCATGTTCTGGCACTTCCTCGACATCGTCTGGATCGGCGTGTTCACCGTCGTCTACCTGCTGGGGGTGGTCTGAGATGCACCAAGCACAGCAACAAAACGGAGCCGGAGTCGGCTCGGTGCGGTCCTACGGGGCGGGGTTCGCCCTGTCCATTCTCCTCACCGCCGTCTCCTTCGGCCTGGCCATGACCGGCGCCCTGCCCAAGGGGGCCACCATCGTGTGCCTGTTTACGGCGGCCATCGCCCAGATGCTCGTGCAGTTGCGCTATTTCCTGCACCTCGACCGGTCGTCGGCCATGTACTGGAACGTCATGTCGCTTCTGTTTACCTTTTTTATTATCTTCCTGTTCGTGGGGGGCTCGATCTGGATCATGTACGGCCTGCATTACCGGATGTAGAACGGCACGCCGTGTTCGGGAAGTATCTGCTCGCCACGAAACCGTGGCTCGTGGCCGCCAACGTGCTGTCGGCGGCGGCCGGCTACCTGTTCGCCGCCGGGGGGCGCCTTGAAGCCTGGCCCTTCGCGGCGGCCATGGCCGGCATCACGCTGTTCGTGGCCGCCGGCTGCCTGTGCAACAACCTCATCGACCGCGACCTGGACCGGGCCATGGACCGCACCCGGGGCCGGGTGTTGGCCACGGGCCGCCTGTCCGGCCGCGACGGCCTGCGCTTGGCCCTTGGGCTCATGGCGGCGGGTGCGGCCCTGCTCCTGGCCGGGGCCAACCTGCTGAGCCTTGGTGTCGTGGCCGCCGGATTTGCGGTCTATGTCGGCGTCTACAGCGCCTGGCTCAAGCGCCGTACGCCTTACGCCACGGTGGTGGGCAGCCTGGCCGGTGCGGCGCCGCCCGTGGCCGGGGCCTGCGCGGCCTCGGGCGCCTTCGACGTCCAGGCGATCGTTCTCCTGGCCCTGTTCAGCCTCTGGCAGATTCCCCACTCCTACGCCATTGCCATCTATAGGCTCGACGACTACGCCGCCGCCGGCCTGCCGGTCATGCCCGTGGCCCGGGGCGTGGCCGCGACCAAACGGTTGCTGGCGGGCCACATCCTGGCCTTTGGCCTGGCCACACTTGTGCCGTGGCTGTGCGGCTACGCCGGCCGGGCCTATCTGGCCGTGGCCGTGGCCCTCGGCCTCGGCTGGCTCGGCCTGGCCGCCTGGGGTGGCACCGACCCGGACGACCGGCGCCAGGCCCGGCGGCTGTACCTGTTTTCCATCCTGGTCGTGTGCGGCCTAAGCGTCATGCTGGCCGCCGACGCCGTCCCGCGCGTCGAGCCGTAACGGGGCGCACGGACCGCGACGCGGCGGGACGGCGCCGCACGGCAACGACGTCGGCCTGTCGCCGGGAAACCGGGAAGCGGGTTTGCCAGGCTAGTCCGCCGTGCCCCGCAGGGCCTCGGCCCCGAAAACCTCCTCCATGACCTCCAGGGCGAAGCGGGCCGAGACCGTGGCCGGGCCGCCGCCCATCTCGATGCCCACTTCCACCGCCTCCAGGACTTCGCGGACGCCGGCCCCGGCGGCGGCCGCCTGCTCGATGTGCCACTGCATGCAGGAGCGGCAGTCGATGACCACGGAAATGCCCACGGCGATGAGTTCCTTGGCCATTTTGGGCAGGGCGCCGTCGGCGTAGGCGGCTTTTTCCATGTCCAGGAAGGCGGCGTAGACCGGGGAGCGCAGGTCGAGCAGGCGTTTGTGGGCCTTTTTGCGGTCCCGGGACAGCTGGGCGAGCGTTTCGTTCATGGCGTGCCTCGCGGGTGTTTGGCGGCACGAAACGGTCGGGCCGCCGATATCTGGTATGGCGGCAACATAGCCCGCAACAGCCCGGCTGGACAAACGAATTGCTTTGAATGGTGTGTTCGGGAAAAGCGAACGGCGGCCGGCGGCGCCTGTCGCACCGCCGGCCGTCGTGGGGAGGATGTCTGCTCGGGCCGCTCAGACGATGGTCGGCAGGAAGCCGGCGGCGCGCAGCGCGTCCACGATGGAGTGGGCGTGTTCGCGTTCCCGGGTCTCGAAGGTGATCTCGATGCTGGCCTCCTTGGCCGGCAGGGCCAGCAGGGTGCGGTGGTGCTGGATCTCGATGATGTTGGCCCCGAGGTCGCGCAGCACGGCGGTGACCTTGGCCAGGCCGCCCGGGCGGTCGCTTAGGGGGATGCGCAGCGTCACGATGCGCCCCTCGCGGATGAGCTGGCGGGTGATGACCTGGGCCAGCAGGCGCGGGTCGATGTTGCCGCCGCTTAAAATGAGCCCGACCTTGCGGTTGCGGAATTTGCCCGGCCGGGCGAGCAAGGCGGCCAGGGGCGCCGCCCCGGCCCCCTCGGCCACGGTCTTTTCCACGAACAGGTACAGGGCCACGGCCTCTTCGAGCTGGGACTCCTCGACCAGCAGCACGTCGTCCACCCGGGCCCGGATGACCTCGGTGGTGAGCTTTCCCGGATACTTGACGGCGATGCCCTCGGCGATGGTGTTGCCGCCGCCCTGGAGCGGCTCGCCGCGAAGCGCGCACAGCATGGACGGGTAGCAGGCGGCCTGTACGCCCACGACCTCGATGCCGGGCCGCACGCCCTTGGCCGCCGTGGCCACGCCGGAAATGAGCCCGCCGCCGCCTATGGGCACCACGATGGCCTCGAGGTCCGGCGCTTCCTCGAGCATCTCCAGGGCCACCGTGCCTTGGCCGGCCATGACTTCCGGGTCGTCGAAGGGGTGGATGAAGACCAGCCCGCGCTCTTCGGTCAGGCGCAGGGCCTCGGCCGTGGCCTCGGCCAGGGTTTCGCCGGCCAGCACCACCGTGGCGCCGTGGGCCCGGGTGTGCTCCACCTTCACCGTGGGGGTGGCGGCCGGCATGACGATGGTGGCCGGGATGCCGAGTTTTTTGGCGTGGTAGGCCACGCCCTGGGCATGGTTGCCGGCGGACATGGCGGCCACGCCCCGGGCGCGCTGGTCGGCGTCGAGGGTGAGCAGCTTGTTTAAGGCGCCGCGTTCCTTGAACGAGGCCGTGAACTGGTGGTTCTCGAACTTGACCAGCACCTGCGCCCCGGTCATCTCGGAGAGCACGTGGGAAGGCAGAAACGGCGTGGGGCGCAGCCGGGGGGAGAGCCTGACGGCGGCCGTACGGACATCGTCGAGGGTGATCATGGGAGGCTTCCTTGTTGAGGGGAAAACTTCAGGGCAGGGGCTCGAAACGTCCCTTGTCGCGGTTCTTGCGCACGCTCCCGGCCGGAAACACGCGGCCGTTCATGGCGATATAGACCCCGGCAGGCAAGGACTGGACCGCGCCCACGGCGCAGCCGACGTTGAAGGTGGCGTCCGAGGCGGCGAAGCGGGCCGGGCTCATGGCACCGGTGAGCACGATGGTCTTGTCCGCAATGCCCGCCAGCACCCGGGCGGTTTCGGTCATGGTGTCCGTGCCGTGGGTGATGAGCACGTGGCGCCTGGGATCGGCCGCGACACGCTCCCGCAACGCTTCCCGCTCGGCGTCGGTCACGTACAGGCTGTCCTTGCGGGCGACCTCCATGACTTCGTAGTCGATGTCCACGTTGGCCCCGGCCAGGATGGCCGCGACTTGCGGCTCGCCCACGGTATAATCGGACAGGTCGTCGAAATAGACCTTGTCGATGGTCCCGCCCATGGAAAAAACGGCTAATTGCATGGAATGCATGGAAGAGTGCCTCCGGCGGCCGGGGGGGATAATCCCCCCCGGACCCCCTTGACGGGGGTGGCGCGGTGGTGGCGGCTGCAAAGCCAGCCGCCACCACCGCGCCACCCCAACAAAGGGTTCCAGAATGTTCTTAACATGCGGCGCTTCGCCGCTGGCGCCCTTGGTGGCGGAAATGGGGGCAACGTGCTGGCCGGCTTTGCGGCCTGCGGGTTGCCCCCATTTCCGCCACCAACCGGCCGACGCCTCGCCGCCCGACGTTGTCGCAGGGTCGCCACTCGCCCCGTCGAGGGGGTCCGGGGGGCATCATGCCCCCCGGCCGCCGGAGGCATCTTCTCTTCTCTTCTCTCCTCGCCCCTCGCTACCCGCCCAGATAGGCCGCGCGCACGCGTTCGTCGGCGGCCAGTTCCTCGCCCGTGCCGGACAGGGTCACGAGGCCGGTTTCGAGCACGTAGGCGTGGTGGGCGACTTTCAGGGCGGCGTGGGCGTTTTGCTCGACGAGCAGCACGGTCATGCCCCGGTCGTTGATTTCGCGGATGATGTCGAAGACCTCGCGCACGAGCAGGGGGGCGAGGCCCAGGCTCGGCTCGTCGAGCATGACCAGGGCGGGCGAGCTCATGAGCGCCCGGCCCACGGCCAGCATCTGCTGTTCGCCGCCGGACAGCGTGCCGCCTTTCTGGTTGCGCCGTTCGCTTAAGCGCGGGAACAGGTCGAAGACCCAGCCCATGTCCTTGGCGATGCCGTCCTTGTCGTTGCGGCTGTAGGCGCCGAGTTCCAGGTTTTCGAGCACGGTCAGGTGGGGGAAGATGCGCCGGCCCTCGGGGGACATGACGATGCCGGCCTTGACGATGGAGACCGGGTCGCTGTGGGTGATGTCCTTGCCGTCCCAGGTGATGGTGCCCTTGCGGTTCTTGCACAGGCCGGCGATGGCCCGCAGGGTGCTGGACTTGCCGGCGCCGTTGGCGCCGATGAGCGTGACGATCTGGCCGGTGGGCACGTCGAGGGAGATGCCCTTGACGGCCTTGATGCCGCCGTAGCTGACGTGGAGGTCGCGGATACTAAGCATGGGCTTGCTCCTCGCCGAGGTAGGCCGTGATGACCTTGGGGTCGGACCGGATGGCCTCGGGCGGGCCGATGGCGATGGTCTGGCCGTAGTCCAGGACGTAGAGGCTTTCGCAGATGCCCATGACCACCTTCATGTCGTGTTCGATCAGCAGGATGGTCAGCCCGAAGGTGTCGCGGATGGCGCGGATAAACCCCATGAGGTCCTCGGATTCCTGGGGGTTCATGCCGGCGGCCGGCTCGTCGAGGAGCAGGAACTTCGGCTCGGTGGCCAGGGCCCGGGCGATTTCCAGGCGGCGCTGGGCGCCGTAGGGGAGGCTGGCGGCCTTTTCCCCGGCCAGGTCGGCCAGGCCCACCGTGTCCAGGAGTTCCAGGCAGCGGGCGCGGATTTCCCTGTCCTCGCGCCGGGAGGCCGGGGTGAAGACCAGGGTTTGCAGCCAGCTGGTCTTCTGGCGCAGGTGGCGGCCGATCATGACGTTTTCGAGCACGGTTTCGTTGGTGAACAGGCGGATGTTCTGGAAGGTGCGGGCGATGCCGGCTCGGCAGAGCTTGTGCGGGGGACGGCCCTCGACGTTTTCGCCGCCGAAGACCACCTGGCCCGAGGTCGGCTTGTAAAAGCCGGTGATCATGTTGAAGCAGGTGGTCTTGCCGGCGCCGTTGGGGCCGATGAGCCCGGTGATGCTGCCCCTGGGGAAGGCGGCCGAGAAGTCGGACACGGCCAGCAGCCCGCCGAAGCGCATGGTCAGGTCGCGGGCCTCGAGGATGATAGCGTCGTTTGGCATCAGGCCTTCTCCCGGGTGAAGAAACCGGCGACGGTGCGCCAGGACAGTTCGCGCGTGCCCATGAGGCCTTCGCGGCGAAAGAGGATGATGACGATCAGCGCCAGGGAAAAGACCACCATGCGCATGCCCGGGATGCCCGGCAGGGAAAAGCCCAGGATGTCCACCGGGTTTTCCACGATGCGCAGCCATTCGAGCAGCACGGTGATGCCGATGCCGGCCAGGACCGAGCCGGTCATGGAGCCCAGGCCCCCGGCGACCACGATCATGAGCACGTTGAAGGTCAGCGTGAACAGGAACATCTTCGGGTCGATGGTGGTGAGCAGGCTTGCCAGGAGCGCCCCGCCTACGCCGGCGAAAAACGAACCCACGGTGAAGGAGACGAGCTTGTAGCGGAAGACGTCCACGCCCATGGCCTTGGCCGCGATCTCGTTGTCGCGGATGGCCTTGAGCACGTTGCCGGTGTTGCTTTGCAGCAGGCGCACCAGGACGTAGAGGGTGAGCAAGGCCCAGCCGTAGTTCCACCACAGGTTGGCGAAGGCCGGGATGCCCTTGAAGCCCAGGGCGCCGTTGGTCAGGCGGGGGATGTTGTTGGCCACCACCCGGATGATCTCGGCAAAGCCCAGGGTGGCGATGCCGAGGTAGTCGTCGCCCAGGCGCAAAAGGGGAATGCCGACCAGGGCGCCGAACAGCGCGGCCACGGCCCCGCCGGCCAGCACGGCCACGAAAAACGGGGCATGGGCGGCGGCCACCCAGTCATAGGCCGGCTGGAGCAGAAAGAGCATATCCTTTTGGTCCGGGGTCATGATCAGGATGGAGCAGACATAGGCGCCGATGGCCATGAAACCGGCGTGGCCGAGGCTAAAAAGGCCGGTGAAGCCGTAGATGAGGTTGAGCGACAGGGCCAGGATGATGTTGATGGCGATGAGGTTTAAAATCTGGATCTGGTAGCCGTCGCAATACGTGTCGGCCAGGTAGAGCAGTGCCCCGAGCACGGCGATGGCCAGGCAGTTGAGGGGGATGGTGCGGCCGCGCATCAGACTTTATCCTCCGGTCGTTCGCCAAGCAGTCCGGTGGGTTTGACCATCAGGACGAGGATGAGCAGGACGAAGGCGAAGGCGTCCCGATACCCGGCCAGATCCGGGAAAAAGGCCACGGTCATGATCTCGATGAAGCCCAGGGCGAGGCCGCCGATGACCGCGCCCTGGATGGAGCCGATGCCGCCGAAGACGGCGGCGATGAAAGCCTTGAACCCGGGGATGGTCCCCATGATGGGCTGGAGCTGCGGGTAGCGCAGGGCCCACATGATGCCGCTGGCCGCGGCCAGGGCCGAGCCGATGCCGAAGGTGATGGCGATGACCCGGTTGACGGGCACGCCCATGAGGTAGCTCGTCTCGATGTCCTTGCTGATGGCCCGCATGCCAAGGCCCGTCTTGGTGCGGTAGACGACGTAGACCAGGCCGAGCATGAGCGCCAGGGAGAGCAGCGGCACGAACAGCGTCAGCGGCAGCACGCGCACCCCGCCCATGAGGATGGGGTCTTCCAGCCAGGAGGGGCGGTAGACCTCGCGGGGGATGGCCTGGAAAAAGACGATGGCCACGTTTTGCAGGAAAAAGGAGACGCCGATGGAGCTTATAAGTGCCGAGATGCGCGGGGCGTCGCGCAGGGGGCGGTAGGCGACCTGGTCGACCAGCACGCCCAGGCTGGCCGTGACCAGGATGGCCAGGACCATGGCCACGGGCCAGGGCAGGTGGACCAGGGTGATGCCCCAGAAGACGAAGTAGGCCCCGAGCATGAAAATTTCGCTGTGGGCGAAGTTGATCAGGCGCAGGATGCCGTAGACCATGGTGTAGCCGATGGCCACCAGGGCGTAGAGGCTGCCGAGCGTCAGGCTGTTCAAGACATTCTGGATGAACGTGGCCAGATTCATGGGAAGTCCTTGTGGCGTGTTGCCGCCCCGGTGGGGCCGGGCGCGCGGCCGTGGCCGGCCGGGCCGCCCACGTGGGCGGCCCGGCTGGCGGGTACGGCTGGCGGCCTAGAGTTCGGGGACGATCTCGCCTTCGTAGATCTTCTTGCCGTCCTTGATCACGACCAGGCCCACGGGCTTTTCGGCGTCGTGGGTGGCGTTGATGGTGGTGGCGCCGGTTGCGCCCTCGAAGCCCTTGGTCTCGGCCAGGGCCTTGGTGATGGCTTCGGGGTCGGCCTTGCCGGCGCGCTTTATCGCGTCGAGGATGATCATGTAGGCGTCGTAGCCGAGCGCCGCGTTCACGTTGGGCTCCTTGCCCGGGTACTGGGCCTTCCAGCCGTCGGTGAACTTTTTCGCCATGGCGCTCATGTTCTTCATGGACGGGTCATAGGGGAAGGTGGTGTGGGTAAATCCCTCGACCGCCTTGCCGCCGATGTCGGTGATCTTGGGGTTGTCCATGGCGTCGCCGCCCATGATCTTGAAGGTGGCGCCCAGTTCGGCGGCCTGCTTCATGATGATGGCGCCCTCGGCGAAGTAGGAGGGGATGAAAAGGACGTCGGGCTTTTCGGAAATGATCTTGGTCAGCTGGGCGGTGAAGTCCTGGTCGCCGGACTGATAGTTGAGGGTGGAGACGACCTGGCCGCCGAGCTTGGTGAAGGAGCGCTCGAAGAACTTGGCCAGGCCCACGGAGTAGTCGTTGGCCACGTCCACGAGCAGGGCGGCCTTTTTGAGGCCCAGGGTCTTGTAGGCGTAGGTGGCGGCGCCGGCGCCCTGGTAGGGGTCGATGAAGCAGACGCGGAAGATGTACTTCTTGCCCTGGGTGACCAGCGGGTTGGTGCAGCTGGTGCCGACCTGGGGAATGTGGGCCTTTTCCGAGACCTCGCCGCCGGCCATGGCCAGGGACGAGCCGTAGGTGCCGATGATGGCCTGGACTTTCTCCTTCTCGATCAGGCGCTGCACGGCGTTGGCCGCCTCGACCTTGTCGGATTTGTTGTCCACCACGAACAGCTCGACTTTCTTGCCGAGGATGGTGCCCACTTCCTTGTGGGCCATCTGCACGCCCTCGAGTTCGAGCTGGCCGCCGAAGGCGTTCTGGCCGGTCAGCGGCAGGAACACGCCGATCTTGACGGTGTCGTCGGCGGCGAAGGCCAGGTTGGCCAGGCCCACGACCAGGGCGAGGCTCAGCAGAAGCAATTTGCGCATGACACTCCCTCCACGTTGATGTTGGTTCCCGATGGTTCCCAAGCCTTTTCGCTCACAGCGAGACCACGGCCGACACTTTCTTGGCCAGTTCCACCAGATAGCCGGAGAACCGGTCCTCGAAGGCTTTCATGGAATAGTTGGCCGTGGACGAGTCGAAGCTGACGGCCCCGACCACGGCGCTTGTGCGCAGGGAAAAAAGCGGCGCGCCGATGGCGATGAGCCCCGGCAGCGATTCCTCGTTGTTGCGGGCAAACCCCAGCTCCCGGGCCTGGGCCAGTTCGGCCAGCAGCGCCTCGGGCTCGGTGATGGTCCGGGCGGTCTTGGGCGTAAGCTCCAGCCGGCCGACCAGTTCGGCCAGTTCCGCCGGGTCCAGGAAGGCCATGGCCGCCTTGCCGGCGGCCAGGTAATGCAGGGCCGAGGCGTAGCTGAAGGACCGGAAGGCCCGGGTGTCCTGGGAATCGTGGCGGTAGATGAGATAGATGGCGTCGCCGGACAGGATGCCCACGTCCACGTGCAGGCCGTGGCGGGCGGCGGCTTCGTCCACCAGCGGCTTGACCAGGCCGACCAGTTCGCTGTGCTCCACGATGGCCTGGGACAGGGCCAGGCTGCGCACGCCCAGGTGGTAGAGCCCCGAGCGGGGGGAGCGGTGCAGGTAGCCCTGGTCGCACAGCATGCTGACATACCTGTGGGCCGAGGTCTTGCTGATGCCCACCCGGTCGGCGATTTCCCGCAGCGTGTAGCCGCAGTCCTCGACGCCGAGCAGATCCAGGATGGCCAGCCCCTTGGACATGGATTCGGAAATTTTGCCTTTTTTGTCCATTAATCCATCCTGGCCGCCGGTATTTCGCAACGGCCGTTCCGTAAATCGGAACGATGGGTCCGCTTCCCGCGCTGATACCCCTGGTTACGGCCCGTGTCAAAGCCCTTTTTCACCCCCGGCCGAAGCTTTCCTGCCGGACGCAGGTCGGCGCGGGCACAAGGCTTGGGCCGCGCCCGGAGATGCTGCTGGCCGGGGGCGCGCCTGTAGCGGGCGGGGCGCGAAGCCGATGGGAAAAGAGTGTTTTGCGTATTGTCGCGATCAGGATATGAAATGGCGAGGCGGCGGGTAGGCTCGATTTGCATGCGGCGTCCCCGGTTCCGGCTTGACCTTGGCCGCAAAGGACTGCAACAACGGCACGCAACCGAAGATGCGGGTGGGAACGGTTCGCCGGCCGGGCCGTGGCGATGCCCTGTCGGCACCGTTTGGGTCGCGGGCGCCACGCGGCTTGGCCGGACCGGGACGCTGCGCCCGGTGAGGGGGGATGCCTGGCCTGCGGGCGATACGGGCCTGGTCGCGGACGATCCCGCCGGGCGAGGGGAGATGGGCGATTTGAAGCGGAACAACGCCGGCTGGTGGCTGGGGGCGGGGGCCTGGGGCGGCTGGGCCGGGCTTGCGGGGGCACTCCTTTTCGGTTGCGCCGTTTTCCTCCTTTTATCCCACAAGGACTACTCCATCAGCGGCCAATGGGCCGCGATTTTTTCCTTGGCCCTTGTCGGCGGCGCCTGGGCGGCGCTTGGCCGGCGCGGCCGTGACGGGCTGTTTTTCTGGCTCGGCCTGGCCGGCGCCCTGGCGGCCGTGGCCGTCATCTGCCTGCCTCTGACCCGGGCGAGCTGGGCCGTGGCCGACGACTACATCATCCCCATGATGCTCGGCGATTCCGGCCACATGACCTTTCAGGAGTTCCTGGCCCATTGCCGCAAGGTGGATTCGCTCAGTGTCGTGGTCGGCAACACCTCGGGCCGGTTCCAGCCGTTTTTCGTGCTGTCCTACGCCGTCAACGCCTTCCTTTGGGGCAATGCCATCGAGCTGTGGTACGTCCTGTACGGCCTGCTGTTCCTGGCCGCCGTGGTGCTTGCCTTTCTCAGCCTGCGGCAGTTTTTCGACGGGGTCACGGCCGTGTTGTCGGGCTGCCTCGTGCTGACCGTGCTGCAATGGCATTGGCTGTTCCGGGACACCGGGGTGGTGGAGGTCTACGCCCTTTTCTGGCTGACCCTGATGGCCTACCTCCTGGCCCGAAGCTGGAACCGGGAGCGGGTCGGCCTCGGCGCCCTGGGGGGGATTGCGCTGTGCAACCTCTGCCTGCTCGGCACCAAGGAGACGTTCGTCCTGGCCGGGCTGTTGCCGCTTGCCTTCGCCGCCTGCCGGATCCGGCGCGGGGGGGCGGGGCAACGGGGCAGGATGCTGGTTTTCCTGGCCGTGGTCCTTGTCTCGGACCTCTACGTCCTGTGGGGCATCGGGGCCACCCTGGCGGCCAAGGGGGCGGATGTCCACGGCCGGGCCATGGACTGGCGGGCGTTTTTCGACGACATCCATCTGGACGTGCGGACCTTTGCCGCGCTGGCCGGCCTCCAATGGTATGTCGCGGCCGCGGCCGGGCTTTTGGGCCTCAATGCCTGGATCGGCGCGGCAGGGGGCCTGGGCCGGCCGGCTGGAAACAAATCCCTGGGTTTTTGCGCCATGGCGGCCTTTGTTTTCCTGTTTGGCCTGTCCCAGTTCGTCTTTTACGACGGCCAGGTCGGCAACCAGCATTACGCCGTTCCCTTTTCCATGATCCCGGCCATGCTGTGGCTTGTCCTGGGCTGGTTCGCCCTGGCCACGGCGGCGCGTCTGCCCTGGCTGGGCCCGGCGCGTGCGGCGCGGCTGGCCGTGGCCCTCGCCTGCGCCTATTGCTTCGTGGTCACGCCGTCGTTTTCCAGGGATCTGGTGCGCATCCTCGTGGACACCAACCGGGGCTACCAGGGGCGGCTGGCCGGAATCGCCGCGCGCCTTGCGGCCGAACCCGGCCGGCCGCTGCTGCTCGTGGCCGGGGCGGGGGAAAACGACGAACTCGTGGTCAGCCCGGCGGTCTACCTCAAAAAGGTGTTTCATGTGCCCAATGCGATCCATGTGGCCGTGACGGCCGCCCCGGGGGCGCCCGAGGCGGGGCCGTCACCGGTGTCGCAACTGGCCCGCAACGGCTACGTGGACAGCATCGCCGCCGGCGAAGCCCCTGGCGGCGCGGCCGGGTTGCGTCTGGGCATCACGTCCGCGCCGCCTGGCGAGGCCGGCAACCTGGGCCAGCTCTTCCCCCTGGCGGCAGCCGACCCGACATTGAAGCTCCATCCGGTCTTCTCCCGCAACATCCGCTGATCCCGCGGGTAGGCGGCCTCTGGCGGCGCCGGGAGGGAATTCCGACCGAAGACCTCGAGGCCGTGTTTATTGAGCCGCTGGCGGGGCTGGCCCCGGGAGAGGCCGGACAGGCGGGCCGCTTCGCTGCTGTTGGCGGCCACGGCCAGCAGGCCTTGCAGGCAGGATTTTTCCGAGGCGTCCTTTCTTGCGACCATCGCTGGGCCGCCCGCCCGGGAAACCGGGCGGGCGTTGTGCATTGTCGAGCCCTTCTCCGTAATACTGGTAACAATCGCAAGTGGGGGAACCATCGCGGCCAACGGCGGCTGGTAACGGCGTTGTCGTGTCGCTATGGCATTGGACTTCTTTCCCATAACGAGGCCAGCAGGCCGGCTCTCGTCGCACTGCATTGACAGCGCCGCCGCTTGCTTGGTACAATAGGCCGATGTTTGTTACGGCGAGGCATCGCTGGCTTTGACACAGGCCGCTCTCCCGTATCGAGGGCAATGACGTCCGGTTCGGAGCAACTGTGAACGACCTGGTTCGGGACGGATTCTCCATCATGGCCAAGCCGGCCGGGCCGGACTGCAACCTGTCCTGCGCCTACTGTTTCTACCGGCCCAAGAAACGGCTGTTTCGCCAGCCCCATCCGCGCATGCGCCGACCGGTGCTGGAGCGCTTCGTTAAAAGTTACATGAAGCTCCATCCCGGCCCCCGGGTGCCGTTTGCCTGGCAGGGCGGCGAGCCGCTCCTGGCCGGGCTGGATTTTTTCGAGGCGGCCGTGCGCCTCCAGCGCCGCCATGCGCCGCCGGGCAAGACAGCCCATAACGCCCTTCAGACCAACGCCACCCTGCTCGATCGGGACTTCGCCCGGTTTTTCGCCCAAAGCGGCTTCCTGCTCGGCATCAGCCTGGACGGCCCGGCCGCCTGTCACGACGCCTACCGCCGCCGCCGCGACGGAGGCCCGACCCATGGCGCGGTCATGGCCGGCCTGGAGCTGGCCCGAAGCCACGGCCTGGCCTTTAACATCCTGTGCGCCGTCCACGCCGCCAACCAGGACAGGCCCGAGGAGGTCTACCGTTTCCTGCGCGATACGGCCGGGGCGACCCACATCCAGTTCATCCCCATCGTCGGCTGCGGCGAGGCGGCTGGAGCCGGCCCGGGCGGTGCGGGCAGGGTCGGCCCGGATGGCGCGGGTGGTCCCAACCCGGACGGCGCGGGCGGGGTCAACCCGGATGGCGCGGGCTGGGTCGGCCCGGGCAGCGCAGGCGGGCTCAGCCCGGATGGCGCGGGTGGTTCCAACCCGGATGGCGCGGGCGGGCTCGGCCCAGCCAGCGTCGATGCGGCCGCCTTCGGCGCCTTTCTGGCCACGGTCTGGGACCTCTGGCGCCGCGAGGACGTGGGCCGGGTTTTCGTCGGCCATTTCGACGCCGCCCTGGCCGCCCACCTGGGCCAGCCCGGGGGGCTTTGCGCCATGGCCCGGGACTGCGGCCGGGCGCTGGTGCTCGAGCACGACGGCAGCCTGTATGCCTGCGACCATTTCGTGGACGCCGACCACTGCGCCGGCAGCCTTGCCCGCACCCCCCTGGCCACGCTTTTGGCCAGCCCGGCCCTGGCCGCTTTCGGCCGGGCCAAGGCCGGTGGGCTGCCCGAGCCCTGCCGGGCCTGCGACATGGTTGTCGCCTGCGGCGGCGGCTGCCCCAAGGACCGTTTCGCGGCCGGCCCGGGCCGGCCGGCCGGCCAGTACCTGTGCCCGGGGCTGCGGGCGTTCCTGACCCATGCCGCACCGGAACTGGCCGCCATGGCGGCGGTTATCCGGCAACAGCCCGCCTTTCGGCTCGTGACGGCCTGACCCTCAAAGGAGAAGCGACCATGCCCGACAAGGACAAAACCACCGTTTCCCGCCGCGAGTTTTTGAAAAACACGGCCCAGGCCCTGACCGTGGGCATGGTGGCCTCGGCCCTGCCCGGGCTGCCGTCCCTGGCCGGCGGCCCGGCCCCGGCCAAGGCCGCCAGCCTGCCGGACCGGCCCAACCTGCTCATCCTCGTAAGCGACCAGGAGCGCTACCCCCGCAACTGGCCGGCCGGCTGGGCCGAGGCCAACCTCGACAAGGCCCGCAAGCGCCTTTTGACAAACGGCCTGGATTTTTCCCGGGCCTTTTGCAGCGCCTCCATGTGTTCGCCGAGCCGGGGCAGCCTTTTCACCGGGCTCTACCCGGCCCAGCACGGCGTCACGCTCACCCTCACCGAAGGCGGCCCGCTTTCGCCGTCCGAAGCCACCCTCTCCCCGGACCTGCGCAACCTGGCCCACCTGCTGGTCGAGGCCGGCTACGACGTGCAACTGCGGGGCAAGTGGCACCTGTCCAAGAGCGCCGAGGGCGGCACGCCCACATCCGAGGACCTGGCCCAATTCGGCTTTGCCGGCTGGGTGCCCACCAATGTCGGCGAGGCCCTGGACGTCGACACCCTGGGCGGCGGCTGCGCCGACATGGACCAGCCCACCGTGGACCAGGCCGTGGCCTACCTCCAGACGCTCACCCCGGAAGCGACCCGGGCCAAACCGTTCTGCCTGGTGGTTTCCCTGGCCAACCCCCACGATATCCTGGCCTATCCGGGCCTTTGGGACGACGAGTCCTGCCCGGCCAGCTACAAGAACACGGCCAGCCTCCGCATGGGCTTGCCCGTGCCCGACTCGCGCAATACCGACGACCTGTCGCTCAAGCCCGAAGTCCAGAAACAGGCCCTTGACCTGTACGCCCTGGGCCTCGGCACACTGGCCAAGGAGGAAAAACAGCTCGATTACGTCAACTTTTACGGCTACCTGCAAACGATCATCGACGCCCAGTTCGATGCCGTGCTGCAAACCCTGGCCGATCAGGGCCTCACGGACTCCACGCTGGTGGTGCGCACCGCCGACCACGGGGAAGTGGGCCTGGCCCATGGCGGAATGCGCCAGAAGATGTTCAACGTCTACGAGGAATGCATCAACATTCCCCTGATCTTCTCCAATCCGCTGCTGTTCCCCCAGGCCCGGGAGTGCGCGGCCTACGCCACCCTGGTGGACGTGGTGCCCACCCTGGCCAGCCTGTGCGGCATCCCCAAATGGAAATGGTCGTACCTGCCGGGCAAGGACCTGTCGCCGGTGCTTGCCGGCACCACGGCCGCGGTCCAGGACACCGTGCTTTTCACCTTCGACGACCAGTACGCCGGCCAGAGTTCGGTGCCGCCCTACATCACCGAGCCCTGCCACATCCGCTGCATCGTCCACCAGGACGCCGACGGCGAATGGAAATACGCCCGGTACTTCGATCCGGCAGGGGAAGCGACCGAGGTCTACGAAATGTACTGCCTCAAGGACGGCACGGGGGCGGCCGTGGACCCCGAGGAGCTCGACAACGTGGCCAACCCCGGCAGCCCCAACTACGCCGCCTACGCGGCCAAGCGGGCCGAACTGGCCGCGCTGCTGGCCACGGTGGAGGCGCAGCGCCTGGCGCCGGTCACGCCGCCCGGGCCGCCCCTGCCCGCGCGCGACCTGCTGCTGCTGGGCGGGTAAGCGCCGGCCGGGCCGGTCCTGCCCCGCGACGGGCCGGTTTGGTTGCCTTCCGGGTGGGGGGGGCGGCCGGGAGCAAGCGGCGAGGGGGGCAAGTGGTGCGGGCGGCCGTCGGAGCGTTTCCGTCCGAAGCCTCGCGCCAGGCCGCCGGCCGGCCCGGGAAGGCCTAGGCCTCCAGTTGCAGGTGGCGCACCCGGGCCGTTTCCTCGCCGGGGCTGGCCCCGAAAAAGCGCTTGAATTCCCGGCTGAACTGGGACGTGCTGGCATAGCCCACGGCCACCGAGGCCGACTTGGCCGAATGGCCGGCCTTGGCCATGAGCAGCCGGGCTTTGTGCAGCCGGATGCTCTTGATGTACTGGATGGGCGAATTGGCCGTGACCGTCTTGAAGTGCTGGTGAAAGGCCGAGACGCTCATGCCGGCCGTGTCGGCCAGGCTCTCCACGTCCAGGGCCGAGGCATATTCGACGTGGATGCGTTGCAGGGCCCGGGCGATCTGGCCGAAATTGCCGCCCACGCCGCTTAAGGCCCGCAGGGCCAGGCCCTGGTCGCTTTGCAGCACGCGGTAGAGGATCTCGCGCACGAGCTGGGGGCCGAGCACGCGGCTGTCCTGGCGCGAGGACAGGCAGGACAGCAGCCGCAGGGCGGCGTCGCGCAGCTGCGGCGGCAGCCGGCTGGAACACACGGCCGGTACGGGCGACACGCCCGGCCCCTCCGCCTCGAGCGCCATCATGAGCTCGCCCAGCACCACCGTGTCCACGGCCACCTTGAGGCCGAGGAACGGTTCCTGGGGCGTGGCCAGGGCGATCTCGCACTCGAAGGGCATGAGCACCGACAGCACCAGGTAGTGGTCGCGGTCGTAGACGTGGACCGTCTCGCCCACGTAGCCGACCTTGCGGCCCTGGGCCACGATGACCACGCTCGGGGTGTAGACCACGGGCCGGCGGGGCTGGGCCCGGTTGCTGCGCATGACCGACACGCCCGGGATGTCCGTGGCCACGATGCCCTCGTTTGGGGCAAGGGCGGCGATCAAATCCGCCATCCGCCTGTCCACGGGCAGGTGCGGCAAGGCACCGAGTCCGGCATCCGATGTCATAAGCCCCCCTCGGGCGCCAGGGCAGGCATGGGCCGGCCGGGGCGCCGCTGTGCCTTGCCTGCATGATTTCGGAGAAAGAGGCAAGCGTCCCGCGGCCCGGCCGGGCGTGGGGCGGCCTGGCGCTTGCGGGCGTTGGCATCCCGTCCCGACCGGCGCGGGCAAGGAGGGGAGATTCGTTTTCCACGCCTTTCACGATATTGGAGGATCAGGCACACCTCGCGGAGGATCGGGCGTCCCCGGGGCGGATGAAATCGCGTAAACGGGGATTGGCGTGACCGGACCTGTCCGGCCGCGAAGCGAAAACCCGTAACGCCTGGCCCGTCCAGGCCCGCAAGGTGGAACGCGATGCGCCCAATCGATGTCGAGGCCCTGCGACCCGGCGGCATGAACCGGCGGCAGTTCCTCAAAAGCGTGATCGCCGCCGGTGTCGTCTCCTGCGCCGGGGTCTTGTTTCCGGTTCCGGCCGGAGCCGGCCCCAAGCCCCCGGTCGGCGCGGTGGAGCGCCTGATCACCCTGTCCGTCAACGGCCAGAAGCGCCGGGTGGACGTGCTGCCCCGGGAAACCCTGGCCCGGACCCTGCGCGACAAGCTTGGGCTCACGGGCCTCAAGATCGGCTGCGACCGGGCCGAGTGCGGCGGCTGCACCGTGCTCGTGGACGGCGTGCCGCGCTATTCCTGCTCCATCCTCACCCACGGCGTCCGGGGCCGGGACATCCTGACCGTGGAAGGCCTGGCCCGGCCCGACGGCCGGCTGCATCCCCTGCAACAGGGCGTGCTCGACGCGCAGGGCTTCCAGTGCGGCTACTGCGCGCCGGGCTTTCTCATGGCCGCCCTGGGCTTTCTTAAGGAAAACCCGGACCCCACCCGGGAGGAACTGGCCCGCGGCATCTCGGGCAACCTGTGCCGCTGCCAGGACTACGACAAAATCCTCACCGCGCTGCTGCGCGGCGCGGCCAACATGAGGCAGGGCTGAAATCATGGCGGACAACAACGCGCCTTTCACCCCGAAACTGACCGGCCACGACTACACCACGCCGGACTTGCGGGCCAAGCTCACCGGCGCCGCCCGCTTCGCCGAGGACTTCCGGGCCGAGGGCATGCTGGTGTGCAAGCTGCTGACCAGCCCCATGCCCCACGCCAAGGTGACGCGCCTGGATACCCGGGCCGCCCTGGCCAGCCCCGGCGTGCGGGCCATCCTCACCGCCGACGAACTGCCCGCCCCGGCCGACACCGTCACCGACACCGGCGCCGTGATCCGGGCCAACAAATGGGCCGAGCCGGCCCTGACCATGGAACCCCTCTACATGGGCGAGCCCATCCTGGCCGTGGCCGCCGAAACCGAGGAAGCCGCCGCCGCGGCCATCGCCGCAATCGACATCGCCTTGACGCCCCTGCCCTTCGTCATCGATCCCCTGGACAGCCTGCGCCCCGGCGGCCCCGTGGCCCGGGCCGACGGCAACGTCTGGCTCGAGCCGAACCAGGCGCCCGGTGGCGCCGCGGTGGGGCGGCTGGCCTGGTCCGAGGCCGATTTCGCCGCCGCCGGGCCGTCGCGGCTGCCCCTGGGCCAGCCCTCGCGGCAGTGGGCCTACGGCGACCTGGAGGCCGGTTTCGCCAAGGCCGCCCTGATTCTGGACGAGACCTGCGTCACCCCCAACGTCAGCCACCAGACCCTGGAGACGCGCTCCACCCTGGCCTATTGGCAAAACGGCAAGGTGTTCATCCACACCGGCACGCAAAGCACCATGCAGACCGTGCCGGCCATCGCCCGCTGGCTGGGCATCGGCACGGACAAGATCGTCTTTATTAGCGAATACACGGGCGGCGGTTTCGGCAGCAAGGGCACGGCCGGCATTTCACTGATTATCCCGGCGCTGTTGGCCAAAAAAGCCAATGCCCCGGTCATGCTGCCCGTGTCGCGCGAGCTCGAGCAGTCCATCGGCCGGGCCCGGCCGAGCCTGATCGGCCGGCTGCGGGCCGGGTTTGCCGCCGACGGCCGCCTGCTGGCCCTGGACATGTACGCCCTGCAGGACAACGGCCCCTACGAGGAAAACCACGACGCCGTCCTGGCCGGGCGCATCGTGTCGCTGCTCTACCAGCCCGAGGCCATGCGCTGGCGGGGGCTGTCGGTTTTGACCAACACCCCCACGCGCATGTACCAGACCGGCCCGGGCGGGGTGCAGGGGGTCATGCTCATGGACCCGGTCCTGGCCAAGGCGGCTCGGGCCTTGCAGCTCGACCAGGTGGCCATCCGCCGGGTCAACGCCCCGGCCGGCAAGGCCCTCCTGGGCGCCCCCGGCCCGGACGGCAAGCGGCCTCACGCCACCAGCGCCTTCGTGCGCGAGGCCCTGGACCTGGGCGCCAGGGCCTTCGACTGGGAAGGGCGCAAGGCCGGCCCGGCCAGCCCGGCGCCCGGCAAGCGCCGGGGCCTCGGCGTGGGGCTGGGCTGTTTCGTGGCCGGCACCATCGGCTTCGACGGCCTTTGCGTCATCACCCCCGAGGGCCGCATCCGCATCCACTGCGGCATCGGCAACCTGGGCACGGAATCGTTTAGCGACGTGCAGCGCGTGCTGGCCGACGCCCTGGACGTGCCCTGGGAAGCCTGCGAGATCATTTGGGGCAATACCGGCAAGCACCTGCCCTGGAGCTGCATCTCCGGCGGCAGCCAGACCATCCACGCCATGTCCCGGGCCGCCCTGGCCGCGAGCCTGGACGCCAAACGCAAACTCGCGGCAATCGCGGCCCGCGACCTTGGCGGCGCACCCGGGGACTACGTGGTGGCCAAGGGCCGGGTGTTTCGCCCGGACACCGGCCAGGGCCTGGATTTCGGCCAGGCGGCCAGGCGGGCCGTGGCGCTTGGCGGCGCCTACGACGGCCACGAATGCCCGGCCGAGGTCCACCCCCTGACCAAGGCCTCGGTGGCCGCCCTGGCCGGGCAGGGGCTTGTGGCCGTGGCCAAGGACACCTTCCCCCGCGACGGCCAGAGCTTTTCCTACGTGGCCAGCTTTGCCGAGGTGGAGGTGGACACGGCCACGGGCGCCTACCGCATCGTGGATTTCCACGCCGCGGCCGATGCCGGGTTCGTGGTCCATCCCAGGGCCTTCGGCGGCCAGCTCGTGGGGCGCTCCATGCTCGGCTTCGGCCACGCCCTGGGCCAGCGCTGGGTCTACGACAAGCACTACGGCCTGCCCCTGGCCACCCGTTTCCACCAGACCAAGCCGCCCACCATCCTCGACCTGCCGGCCAGGTTCGGCTGGTCGTCGGTGGGCATCCCGGACCCGGAAACGCCCATCGGCGCCCGGGGGATCGGCGAGCCGCCCACGGGCGCGGCCTGCGCCGCCGTGCTCAACGCCCTGGCCGACGCCCTGGGCGGCGCATCGTTTCGGCGGGCGCCGGTCATGGCCGACACGGTCCTGGCCGCCCTGTACCCGCAAACGCCGGTTTCGCAAGACGGGCTTTCGGCCAACGTCTGAACCGCAAGGCAAGCCGCCGGCGACGACCGGCGGCGGGAGTGGAATATGGCCACGGTACGCGACAGCATGCCTTCCTTCGACCTCTACCAGCCGGCGGACCTGGACGCGGCCCTGGCCCTGGCCGGGCGCCTGGGGCCGGACGGCTGGCTTTTGGCCGGCGGGCTCGACAGCCTGGAACGCTTCAAGGACCGCCACAAGACCCCCAAGGCCGTGATCGACCTCGGCGGGGTGGCCGAACTGGCCGGCATCCGTGCCGACGGCGACGATCTGGTCCTCGGCCCCATGACCACCCTGACCGACGTCGCCCGCCATCCCCTGGTGCGGGAGCGCTTCGGGCTGCTCGCCCGGGCGGCCGGGGAGGTGGCCTCGCCCCAGATCCGCAACCAGGGGACCCTTGGCGGCAACATCGCCCAGGACACCCGCTGCTGGTATTACCGGGCCGGCTGGACCTGCTACCGGGCCGGCGGCAACCTCTGCTACGCCGACACGCCGCAGGGCCGCAACCGCGAGCACGCCATCCTCGGCGCCAGCCGCTGCGTGGCCGTCTCGCCCTCGGACACGGCCCCGGCCCTGGTCGCCCTGGAGGCCCGGCTGGTCATCCGCAACGCCGCCGGCCGCCGCGAGGTGGCGGCCGAGGACTTCTTCGTCGGGCCGGACCGCGACATCACGCGCCTGACCATTCTCAAGCCCGGCGAGGTGCTCGGCGAAATCCGCCTGCCCCCGGCCTGGGCCGGGGCGCCGTGGGCTTTCGAGAAGGTCCGCGACCGGCCGGTCTGGGATTTCGCCCTGGTCAACTGCGCCGCCGTCCTGCGCACCACCGGCGACCGCCTGGATAAGGCCCGGGTGGTGCTCGGGGCCGTGGCCGCCCGGCCCTGGCGGCTGGCCGCCATCGAGGCCGCCGTGGCCGGCCGGCCCAGGGCCGAGGCCGCCGCCCTGGCCGGGCGCCTGGCCGTGGCCGAGGCGCGGCCGCTTAGCCACAACGGCTACAAGGTCACCCTGGCCCAAAACCTCGTGTTCCGCGCCATCGCCGGCAAGGAGGCCGCATGAACCTGGTCGTTCGGGGCGCTTCCCCCTGGGGGCAGCCCATCATCCTCCACGCCGCCTGGTCCCTGTTGTGGCTGTGTCTGGCCGGCGCGGCGGCTTTCGTCGTCGTCCATGCC
Source organism: Solidesulfovibrio sp. DCME (assembly GCF_049995385.1). Classification (NCBI taxonomy): domain Bacteria; kingdom Pseudomonadati; phylum Thermodesulfobacteriota; class Desulfovibrionia; order Desulfovibrionales; family Desulfovibrionaceae; genus Solidesulfovibrio; species Solidesulfovibrio sp. DCME. Next base: position 4,407,804 of record NZ_CP188261.1, on the reverse strand, counting down.
CTGTGGGCGGGCCGGCGGGCCGGCGCGCCCGCCGGCCCGGTCCCGCCCGAACTGGCGGGGGCCTTTCCCGGGGCCGTGGCGCGCCACTCCTTCGTGGCCCGGGTTTTCCACTGGCTCATGGCCGCCTGCGTGCTGACGCTTCTGGCCACGGCCTTTTCGCCCAGGTTCGGCCTGGCCTTCGACTGGGTCGGCCCCCATGTCCTGGCCGGGGCGGTGCTGGTGGCGGCCATCGCCTTTCACATCGCCCATGCCATAACCTGCCAGGACGTGGGGGCCATCTGGCCGGTGCCGGCCGACTGGCCGCAGCTGCGCGCCGTCCTTTTCCCGCCGCGAGACGGCGCCGCAATGCCCAGGGCCGGGAAATACCCCCTGGGCAACAAGCTCTTTCACCTGGGCGCCGTGGTCGTGGGCCTGACACTCGCCGCGACCGGCACGGCCATGCTCTGGCGGGTGCGCACGCCCTTTGTCACGCGCGATCCGTATCGCGTCTTCGGTGACGGCGGCTGGGGTGTGGTCTATGCCCTGCACGGCCTGGCGGCCATGGCCCTGGCCGGCCTGGTCGTCATCCACGTCTACTTCGCCATCCGCCCGGAAAAACGGCCCATCACCCGGTCCATGCTCGTTGGGACCATGGACCGGGATTTCTACCTCGGCCACCACGATCCCGCCCGCTGGGGCGGCGAGGGCCCGGCCCCGAAAGAGCCCGCCAAGGAGGCGGGCAGCGCATGACGGCACTGACGGACATCAAACGGCGCTGCGAGGCCGTGGAGGCCTGCTACGAGTTCCTGCTGGCCTACGCCGCCCAGGGCGTGGACGACGACCGGCAAAGCCGCAACGGCGGCCAGTTGCGCGAGCTGCTGGGCGCGGCCGTTGCGGCCGCCGCCGGCCTGGCCGAGGCCTGCCAGGCCGCCTTTGCCGCCCTGGGCCTGGATGCCGACCGGCGCTCCCTGGCCTTTTGCGACCTGCTGCGCCAGGACGCGGCGAAGGCCCTGGCCGTCCTGGAACTGGTGCTGGCCCAGCCGCGCATCGGCTCCCAGCTCATCGACAACTGCAACGCCTCGCTGCACCTGCGTACGCTGCTCACCGACATCTTCCTGCTCGACGAGGTGCTGGCCGGCCATCTGCCGCCCGAGGCGGGGTAGAAGCCCGGTCAGGCCTGGCGGCCCGGCGCGGCCAGGCAAGCGCACTGCGGCGGCCGGGGCAGGGTCCAGTCCGCCGGCTGGCCTGGGTTCGATGCGTCCCGCCAGAACCCATCGGCATTATCGATTGTACGGCAACCTCCCGTGCGCGTAAGGAAAAGGGCATTCCCCCACGGCGCCGGCGCCTGCCGCTGGCGGACAGGCTTGCCATGGACGAGACCAAGCGGACATTTCCCGGGCGCGTCATGGGCGTCGATATCGGCTCGCGCAGCATCGGGCTGGTCGCCCTCGAGGACGGCCGCACCGCCCGGGCCCTGACCGTGCCCACGACCTACGACCTGCTGCGCCAGTGCCGCCGGGTCCTTGAGGGCGAGCAGGCGGCGCGCGTCGTGGCCACGGGCTATGGCCGCAAGCTCTTCACCCAGGAATTCGCCGGGGCGCCCACCCTCGGGCATGTGTCGGACATCACCGAGATCCAGGCCCACGCCCTGGGCGCCAGGGCGCTTTTCCCGCAAGCCCGCACGGTCCTGGACATCGGCGGCCAGGATACCAAGGTCATCTCCCTGTCCGAGGCCGGCAAGGTGGTCAAGTTCGAGATGAACGACCGTTGCGCCGCCGGCACGGGCAAATTCCTGGAATTCATGGCCGTGGCCTTGCAGGTGCCCTTGGAGGAGTTCGGCGCCTTTGCCCTGGGGGCCGACAAGCGCCTGCGCATCGGCTCCATGTGCACGGTTTTCGCCGAAACCGAGGCCACCACGCTCATGGCCATGGGCGAGCGGCCGGAAAACATCGCCATGGGACTGCATCTGGCCATTGCCGGCCGGGTGTCGGCCATGGCCGGCCGGGTCGGCGGCCCCGGCCCCCTGGTTTTCTCCGGCGGCGTGGCCCGAAACGCCTGCGTGGTGCGGCTATTGGCCGAATCTTTGGGCGAGGCGCCGCTGATCCCGGACGAGCCGGAGCTCGTGGGGGCGCTGGGGGCGGCGTTGGCCGGCCTGGCGCGGTGCCGGGCGGCCGGGCCTACAGGCTGACGGTGACGTGGGAGGCGGCCCGGATGGCCTTGGCCTTGGCCTGCTCCACGTCGTCGCCCAGGGCCAGGGCCACGCCCATGCGGCGCAGGCCGTGGACCTCGGGCTTGCCGAAGAGCTTGATGGCCGTGTCCGGCTCGGCCAGGGCCTGGGGGGCGATGGCGTAGCGCGGGGCCGTGGAGTCGCCCGCGGCCAGGATGACCCGGGAGGCGGCCGGCCCGTACAGGCGTATGGCCGGGATGGGCAGGCCGAGGATGGCGCGGACGTGCAGGGCGAATTCCGACAGGTCCTGGGAAAGAAGCGTCACCATGCCCGTGTCGTGGGGACGCGGCGAGACCTCGGAAAAAAGCACCCGGTCGCCCTTGATGAACAGTTCCACCCCGAAAATACCGCGCCCGCCCAGGGCGCCGGTGACGGCTTCGGCCATGCGCCTGGCCTCGGCCAGGGCGGCTTCGCTCATGGGATGGGGCTGCCAGGACTCGCGGTAGTCGCCCTTTTCCTGGCGGTGGCCGATGGGGGCGCAGAAGGTCGTGCCGCCGGCGTGGCGTACGGTTAACAGCGTGATCTCGTAGTCGAAATCCACAAATCCTTCCACGATGACCCGCCCGGCTCCGGCCCGTCCGGCCGTCTGGGCGTAGTCCCAGGCCGCCTCGGCCTCGGCCGCGTCGCGGGCCAGGCTTTGCCCCTTGCCCGACGAGGACATGACCGGCTTGACCACGCAGGGAAAGCCCGCGGCGTCGCAGGCGGCCAGGAATTCCTCTTTGGTGTCGGCGAAGCGGTAGGGCGAGGTGGCCAGGCCCAGTTCCTCGGCGGCCAGGCGGCGGATGCCCTCGCGGTCCATGGTGAGCCTGGCGGCCCGGGCCGTGGGCACCACGGTGTAGCCTTCCTTTTCCAGGGCCAGCAGTTCCTCGGTGGCGATGGCCTCGATCTCCGGCACGATGTAATCCGGCTTTTCGGCTTCGATGATGCGGCGAAGGGCGGCGGCGTCGAGCATGCTGACCACGTGGGAGCGGTGGGCGACCTGCATGGCCGGCGCGTTGGGGTAACGGTCCACGGCCACGACCTCGACGCCCAGGCGCTGGGCCTCGATGGCCACTTCCTTGCCGAGTTCGCCGCAGCCCAGCAGCAGCAGTTTGGTCGCGGAAACGGTCAGCGGCGTGCCGATGGTGGTCATGGAAGCCTCCTGGGTGCGGGTGAGGGAAGGAAACCTACAAGGACACGGCCCCAAGGACAAGCCTTTTGGCGCCGGGCCACGGGGCCGCGCCGCGGTCGGCGAGGGCCGTGGCTTCGGGGCGATTCGGGCGTGAAGGCCTTGTGGCGCCGTGGGCTGGCCGTGCATCGCGCGGTATTTGCCAAAAGCACGACATGTGGTTAACACTCGATATGGGCAGATAGAGGGTATTCCCGCGTCAAACAGACGCAAATTACCTGTCTTGCCGACCAGAAAACCCGCCTGGCGGCTTCGTTGTGCAACCGTGTTTCCTGCATGGGAAAGTCGTATGCCTACCCCGCCTCCGTTGGCCAGAATCGCCCTTGCGCGCATTGCCTTGCGATTGTGCATCGTGGCCTTTCTCGTCACCGGCATCGGCTTCTGGTACGCCTACGCGGCCTATCGGGATGCCTCGCTTGCAAATATGGAGCGCAACATCAGCCTGCGCCTGGAACGGGAAAACCAGCTGTTCCGCCTGGCCGAGGACAACCTGCTGCTGTTGCGCGACCGCTACGTCAAGGCCCTGGCCGCCCCCCCGCCGAGTGACCTGGACGCACGGTTCGCCGCGCGCTTCGAGCGCAAGCCCGACGGCACCATCCGCCACCTCCTCCCCGGGCACGACACGCACCTGCTGGCCGGCGGCTATGTGTCGCGCAACGTGCCCGTCACTGCGGCGGTCAAGCACAGGCTCCTGGTACAACAGGACATGGCCACGCAGTATGGCCTGGCCTGGGAGCCGCGCTTCGTCAACACGTACATTGCCTCCCTCGACGGCGTGTTCGCCACGTTTTTGCCCGATACCGACTGGGCTGCGGTCGCGCCGCCGGAAATCGAAAAGGTGATTCGCGACTACCCCTGGGTTCGCGTGGCCACGCCCGAGGCCGACCCGAAGCGCCGGCCCGCCTGGACGGCGGTCTACCTGGACGAAGTGGCCAAAAAGGCCGGGGCCGCCGAATACTATTACATCACCTGCACCGTCCCCATCGACGAGGGGGGCCGTTTCGCCCACTACGCCGGCCTGGACCTCAGCCTGCACGACATCATCGCCCACAACGAGGACGCCGTCGTCCCGGGGGCCTGGAACCTGATTTTTACCAGCAAGGGGCAGCTTATCGCCCACCCCGGCCTCACCGAGGCCATCCTGGCCCACGACGGGGATTTTCAATTGCTGCGGGACGGCGACGACACCCTGCGGCGGATCTGGCGGCTGGTCGGCGGGTTGCCGGCCGGCTCGGCCGTGATTTACGACCAGGCCGGCGGCCAATACCTGGGCTACGGCTTTTTGCCGCATACGGGCTGGTATTTCGTCACGGTGCTGCCCGAAAAGGCCGTCACCGGCGTGGCCTGGCAGGTAGCCCAGGTGCTGCTGGCCTTGGGCGGCTGCTCGCTTGGGCTGGAGTTGGCGCTGTTTCGGATGGTGTTGCGCCGGCAGGTGGAAAAGCCCCTGGGCACGCTGGTTGCGGCCAGCGGCCGGCTGGCCGGCGGCGACTGGAGCGCGCGCCTGCCCCCACAACGCAGCCTGGAACTGGACAAGGTTGCCCAGGCCTTCAACGCCATGGCCGAGGCGCTTTCCCTGCGCGACGGCATCATCCGCAACCATGCCAGCGAGCAGGAAGCCCTGGTGGAGGAACGCACCGCCGAATTGCGGGCGGTTTTCGATTCCGGCCCGGTGCCCATGCTGCGCATCCTGGGCGAGCGCATCGCGGACGCCAACAAGGCCAGCGAACAGATGTTTGGCCACGGCCTGGGCGAGTTGACCTCCCTGTCCCTGGCCGACCTGCTGCCGCGGGCACCCGGCACCGGGCAGCCCGATGCGGCCCTGCTCGAAACGCTGCGCCTCGACGGCGTGCGCCGCCTGGAGACACCCATGCGCCGGGCCGACGGTTCGACGTTTTGGGGGCTCGTCTCCACGGCCCATGTGGACCGGCACCGCCCTGGGCTGGGCTACGTCCTTTTGTGCGAGGACATCTCCGACCGCCTGGCCAAGGAGGAGGAGAGCTTTCACAAGGCCACCCACGATGCCCTGACCGGCCTGCCCAACCGGCTGCTCCTGGAAGATCACCTGGCCCAGGCCTTGGCCAGTGCGGCCCGGAATCAATCCCTGGTCGGGCTGCTTTTCATCGACCTGGACCGGTTCAAGGCCGTCAACGACCGCAAGGGCCACGAGGCCGGTGACGCCGTGCTGCGGGAATGCGCCCGGCGGCTGCGTGCCTGCCTGCGGGTCAGCGACGTGGTGGCCCGGTGGGGCGGGGACGAGTTCGTGGTGTTGCTTGTCGCGTTGCAGGAGCGCAACCAGGCCATGGAAGCGGCTTCCCGGGTCATCCGGGCCCTGCGCGAGGCATTCGTCTGGGACGATGGCGAAGCCTCCATCGGGGCCAGTGTCGGCATCGCCATCGCCCCGGCCCATGGCGGCACGCCCGAGGGCCTCATCCGCAGCGCCGACATGGCCATGTACCGGGCCAAGATGGCCGGCGGCGGGCGTTGGGTGGTCAGCGACGGCTGGCGGGAGGACGTGCGGGGCGGTTGCGACTGAGGTGGGCCGGCCGGCGAAGCAAACACTGTGGCGCCGCCGCGTCGGGGACGGGGCGGCCGGCCGCCGGGACTGGCCGGGGCGGCGTCAGGGCGCGGCCGGGGCCGTGTCCAGGGCCTGGGCCTCGGCGTGGACCTGGAAGTCCTTGAGGCGCAGGCTCTCCAGGTTGCCGCCCGGGTACATGGGCCGGCGCGAGGCGCACACAAGGACGAAGCGCAGGCGAAAAAGCCGGTAGGGCGTTTGGCGCTCCACCGCGAAGCTGGCATCGCCTTCGCCGAGCGGTTTGTCGAGCCCGAAACCCTCACGCCAGGGCTCGTCGTCGAAGGCGTAGTCCACGGACAGGCGGTTGCCCGGGGCGGTGACGGAAAATCCCAGGTACACGGTCAGGCGCTGGGGCACGGGCGCGGTGTTGGCAAAGGCGAAGGTCGCCTGGCCGGGGGTGTCGTTTTGGGTGGCGATGAGCCCCCCACCCCAGAGCGGCAGGCTGGCGACGTTTTCCAGGGACTGGGCCGCGACGTAGGGCTCGGGCGGATAGAAGCGCACCAGCCGCTTGGCCGGCAGCGGCCCCAGGGGCAGCACCGGCCGGCGGGGCAAATCGAAGTAATAGACCCGGGTGCCGAGCACCTCGGCCACGGCCGAGGCTTCGCCCATGTGGGCCAAAAACGTGGCCTCGTCGGTGGCGAGATGGCCGTAGCCCCCGGCGGCGACGAAAAAAAGCCCGACCTTGGCGTCCCCGGCCTCGAGGCGCGGCCGGGCCAGGCGCCCGCCGTCCGGGTCGGTTTGGGCGGCGTACCAGTTGACGGCGTTGGCCAGGCCCTGGTCCGAAAACACCACGCAGTCATGGGGATCCATGGTCCGGGTGAGCAGTTGGGCCAGGGATTTGTACGGCCCGGTGTGGCTGCCCACGGCATAGAAGCGTTCGTGGAGGAACAGCGGATAGGGCGCGGCCAGGGCCAGGCACAGCAGGCCCGCCACCAGGGGCCGGGGGCAGCCGGCCGAAAGGAGCACGGGCAGGCCGTTGCCGGCCAGGATCAGCGCGGCCGGCAGCAGCACCGTCAGATGCCAGGGATTGAAATAGGTGGTGAAGCGCGCGGCCAGCAACGCGGCCATGGGCAGCAGGGCGAAGCCGGCCAGCAGCAGGCTGGTTTCCTTGCTTTGCCGCCACAGCCGGACCGCGCCGACGACGGTCAGGGCCGTGACGGTCAGCCGGGCCACGAGGTTGGGCAGGTACCAGAACGTTTCGCCCAGGCGCGTCGAGGTCATGGCCGCCATGGCGGCCAGGGTCTTGCGGGCGCCGGAGGCGTCCACATTGGCCCCGAGCGCGCCGAAAAGAAATGGCAGGCTGGCCCCGGCGGCCAGGGCGGCGCCCAGGGAAAAGAGAACCAGCCGCCACAGGTTGGCCCGGCTGCGCGTCGTCGCCGCCAGGCACAGCAGCATGGCCCCCTCGGCGCCGATGACCAGCAGGGCCGTGAAATGGAGCAGGGCCAGGGCCAGGTTGGCCGCCCACAGGCAGGCCATGGCCCGCCAGGTGCCGCCCCGCAGCAGGCTGGCGAAGGCCCACAGGGAGACGAGCGACAGGTCGAAGACCAGTGTATAGGGCCGCACCTGGCGGGAGAGCAGCAACAGCAGCGGGTTGACCGCGGCGAGCACGGCCGCGAACAGGCCGGCTTCCCGGGACAGGATCGCGGTGCCGGCCAGGTAGAGCAAGGGAATGGCGGCGATGCCGGCCAGGGCGGCCGGCAGGCGCAAGGCCCAGTCGGCCTGGCTTGCGGCCATGACGGCCTTGATAAGGAAATAGAAAAGCGGCGGATGGATGTCCTGGCCAAGCGCCCGTTCCACGATGGTGGCCAGGGGCAGCCGGGCGGTCATGGGTACGAGCACCTCGTCCCACCACATGGAGGGCAGGCCCAGATCGGTCAGCCGCAGCCAGGCGGCAATGGCCGTGATGCAACACAGGGCCAGCAGGTCGCCGGGGCGGATGTTGCGCCCGCATGGGGGACCCCAGGCGGATGGGGCGGCGGCAGCGGGCCGGGCGTCATCGCCGCAAGGCGGGGGGGGCGCGGGAGGGTCGCGGCGAAAAACGTTCATGGCTGGCGCTTAGGCGCGGCTAGCGGTCGGCGCGGGAGCGGGTCGCCGTACGCGCGGCTCCCGCGCATCATGATCATGGTTGGTTTTCCTGGCGGCGCTGTTGGGCCATGACGGCCACCGGCCGCCCTGTCGCCGTCGCCCGGCGGTGCCCAGGCCGGCAACAGCCGCCACGATGCGACTTTTCAGTCGAAAAGTCCACGGAACTCCGTCGCCTGGGCCATGACGCTACGGTGTCATAGCCCCCTCGCCCCCGGCCGGCTACAGGTCGAGCACGTGCTGTTGCAGCACGAAGCAGGTGAAGGAGCCGGTGAAGACGGCCTTATCGCCCCGGCGCACCGTGACGGACACGCGGCGTTTCTTGCCGGCGTCTTCGTCCTGGACCGCTTCGGCTTCCAGGGTTTCGCCCACGGCCGTGGGCGCGGTGAAGCGGACTTCGGCCGCGCCGAGGACCACCAGTGGGTCGTTGACGGCCAGCATGGCGGCATAGTCGGCCAGGCCGAAGACGAATCCGCCGTGGACGAGGCCACGGTCGTCTACGGCCATGGCCGGGCCGAGGGTCAGGCGCACCACGGCGCGCCCCGGGGCGAGGGCAACGGGGGTGCCGCACAGGGACGGGGCGATGCGGGGGTGGGTGTTGGGCTCCTGCATGGGCGGACTCCTTTGGCCGAGCATGCCAAAAGGCGTTTACCGGGGCAAGGCGGCGGCCGGGAGCGGCGAGGCAACCAACGGCGAGGCGGCCACTGGCGAGGCGGCCACTGGCGAGGCGGCCAAAGGCGAGGGACGCCCCCGTTTCCGGAGGCGGCCCAGGCATGGTGCGCGAAATTCGCGGGATCGCGGCGGCCTTAGCTGCCGGTGCCGATCTGGCCGGCGAGGTTCGTGAAAAGAGTGCTCAGGTTCGAGCCCAGGGTGGTGACGGCGCCGATGATGACGGCGGCGATCAGTGCGGCCATGAGCCCGTATTCCACCGCGGTGGCCCCTTCCTCGTCCCGAATGAAGTTGGTGATGGTGCGCAGCATGGTCTTTCTCCCCTTGGAAATATGTGGATGGTCGTTACGCCCGTTGTCCGTTCCTGACCAGAGAGATAGCAGGGGGCGTGCCATGTCGTGCTGGCAGTGTAATATCTTGAAATAAATTGATGTATGTTCCTTTTGTCGCGGGGCGCTCGACGAATCGTGGAATCGGGGCGCGGTGTTCCCGTATTCATGGAACCCGTGCCGCCGGCCAGGGGCTGCGCCGGTCAATACGACGCCGTGGCGGTGGAGCCGGCGGCCGCACCGGGCAATGCGACGCCATGGCAGCCTGGCCGGCGGCCGTGCCGGGCAATGCGACGCCGTGGCCGCCCGGAGCAACGGCCAGAAGCGAGGGCCGCCCCCGTTTCCGGAGGCGGCCCAGGCATGGTGCGCGAAATTCGCGGGATCGCGGCGGCCTTAGCTGCCGGTGCCGATCTGGCCGGCGAGGTTCGTGAAAAGAGTGCTCAGGTTCGAACCCAGGGTGGTGACGGCGCCGATGATGACGGCGGCGATGAGCGCGGCCATGAGCCCGTATTCCACCGCGGTGGCCCCTTCCTCGTCACGAACGAAATTGGTGATGGTGCGCAGCATGGTCTTTCTCCCCTTGGAAATATGTGGATGGTCGTTACGTCCGTTGTCCGTTCCTGACCTGGGAGATAGCAGGTGGCGTGCCAAGGCATGTGTTCAGATTAACACGCTGAAATAAAAAGATATATATCCGGAGAAGAACGAAGCGTTCGCCAAATCGTGGAACAGGGGGGCGGCGTTCCTGGTTTTATGGAACCCTGCGTCCGGGCAGCCGGGCGAGCCGGTCGCAGAGGCCCACGAATCCCAGGGCAAGGCGCGCTTGCGAGGCCAGCCGCTGCCGTGACGCTTCGGGCGGCAGGCTGCGCCGTGACGCTTCGGGCAACGGCCAAAAGCGAGAGCCGCCCCCGTTTCCGGAGACGGCCCAGGCATGTTGCGCAAAATTCGCGGGATCGCCTCGGCCTTAGCTGCCGGTGCCGATCTGGCCGGCGAGGTTCGTGAAAAGGGTGCTCAGGTTCGAACCCAGGGTGGTGACGGCGCCGATGATGACGGCGGCGATGAGCGCGGCCATGAGTCCGTATTCCACCGCGGTGGCCCCTTCCTCGTCACGAACGAAATTGGTGATGGTGCGCAGCATGGTCTTTCTCCCCTTGGAAATATGTTGCTGGTCGTTGTGTCCGTTGTCCGGTCTTGACAAGGGAGAAAGCAGGCGGCGTGCCAAGGCGTGTTGTCGGCGCAATTCATTGAAATTGAAAGGGATGTTTTTTATGGACCGGGGGTCGCTCGACGAATCGTGGAACCGGGGCGCGGCGTTCCCGCCTTCGTGGAACCGCCTGCTTCAGGGCAACGGGGTAAGCCCGGCGCCCAGAAGGCCGAAGCGCTTGGCCGTGTCGCCGGCCGGGGCCAGGACCCGCAGGTCGAAGGCGGATTCCCCCGGCGGCAGGGTCAGTTCCAGGGAAATGGGCGTGGTCGCCCCCTGGGAAGCGATTTCCCGGGCAAGCCCCGGCCCGGTGAGAGCCAGTCGCACCGGGGACAGGGCGATGAGGGTCGCGAACAGCCGCGCCCCGACCGGGGCGGCCGTGCCGTTGACCAGCCGCAGTTGCCCGGCCTGGCCGGCCCAGGCGATGTCGCCGGTGATGGCCCGCTCGGGCGGGGTAAATCCCTGGCCGAAGCGCAGCAACACCGGGGACGGCGCGAAGGGGGTAATGGCCCGGGCCGGGACCAGGGCCAGGGAGTCGAAGGCGATGGGCTCGGCGGCGCCGCTGTCCAGAGTCGTTTCGGCCAGCCCCCGCCGGCCCACGGTATTGGCCGGGACCAGCCGCCACTGCTCCCCTTGTTGGTAGATCGCGTCGCAAAACCGGTTGCCGGCCTCGGCCACGATGGCCACCGAGGCGGCAAAAAGGGTCGGCGCATCCGGCGCCGGGGCGTAGGGGTCGGCGTTTGGCGGGCCAAGGCGCGTGACGCGGGCGAGCGCCAGGGCCGTGGCCGGGTCGGTCGGCCCGGACAGGCGGCGCAGGGCGAAGACCGGCCTGTCCCCGGGCAGGGCGGCGGGGGCGGTCGGGGCGACGGACAGCCGCTTGCCGGCAAAGTGGCCGAACCAGTCCTCCCAATAGCCTTCCCGGGTCTTTTCCTCGTTTACGGCCGTAAACAGGTCCGGGGCGACGAGGAGCGCGCCGTCCGGCACGGCGGCGAAGGCCGGGCTGGCCACGGCCAGGGCGGCCTCGCGCCAGCGGGCGCCGGCGGCCACCTTGCTGGCCCCGACCGAGGCGTTGACCGAGGCCGTCACCAGGCCGAGGCCCGCGACCAGCACGGCCGCCACCCCGGCCGCCAGCCGCCTGGCCCCCGGACGGCCGGTCAGCCGGGCCGCGCCCCACAGGCACAACCCGGCCAAACCCACGGCCACGGCATAGCCGGAAAAACTCGAGGTCACGTACCAGGCGACCCCCGAGGCCGCCGGCCCCTGGTACTTGGGCGACAGGGCGATGAGCAGGTTGGGGCAGACCACGGCGTACAGCGCCATGCACGCGGGCAAAAGCCGCCAGCGCATCGGCTCCAGGGATTCGCGGGCCAGCACCCGGTAGGTCAGCCCCCCGGCGAGCAAGGCCAGGGCGAGCCAGGCCGGGGACAGGCGCGGCCACTGGCCGTCAAGGGCCGCGAGGTACTGGCCCAGGTCCAGCACCAGATGGGTGGTGATCACGGGGAAGCGGTTGATGCTGTTGCAGTTTAAGGGAAACGAGCCCAGGGGCAGGGCGGAAAAGCTGTAGGCGGCCACGGTTTGCGCCAGGCGCAGCGGGCTCGACAGGTCCAGGGCGTTGCCGGCGTACTGGGTCGGGTGCAGGGCGCGGTAGGCCAGGCTCAGGGCGAGAAAGGCGCCGAAGCCGACCGAGGCGGCGGCCATGGTGGCCAGGCGCCGGCGGGGGGTGCCCCGCCGGGAAAGCCAGACGATGCCCCACAGCAGGGGCGCGTAGGCGAGAAAGGCCTCGAAATGGCAGCAGGCGGCAAAGGCGAGCAGGTTGGCGCCGATAAGGAAGCCGCGCCCGCCGCCCCGGCCGTGGCGCCACAGGCAGGCGCCGGCGAGGCTCATGCAGATAAGCCCGGAGTGGAAGACCAGCGGATAGGCGGTCAGGATGTTGTGGTGCCAGTTGTCCTGGTAGAAGGCCAGGGCAAAAAGGCCGGCCAGGCAGCCGAGCCAGGGCTTTCCGGCGATGCGGCCGGCCACGGCGCAAAAGGTGGCCAGGCCGGCCAGGAAGGCGCCCAGGGACAGGGCCTTGCGCAGGGGCGGGCTGTCCAGGAAATAGGGCAGGGCGGTCAGCCCCACGTGCAGGTAGTGGTGAAAGCGCCCCGACCCGGTGGCCAGTTGGGTGGTCAGCTGGCCCAGGCGGCCGGCCAGGACGTTTTGCTCGTAGTAGAGGTCGTCGCTGGTGGTCGGGCCGGTGGTAAGCGTCCCCCAGAAGGCCAGCACGGCCACGGCCGCCAGGCACAGGGCGGCGCAGAAGCGGGTCGCCCGGGGTCCGCTCGGCCGTCTCATGCCTGCCGTCTACCCGGTGAAGGCGTAATAGCGCAAGTAGATGTAGGCCATGGAGATCACGATGGTGCCGAGCGTCACCGGCGCGCCGTATTTGAGGAAACGGGCGAAGGAGATGTGGTTGCCGGCCTTTTCGGACAGCCCGACCACGATGACGTTGGCCGAGGCGCCGATGGCCGTGCCGTTGCCGCCAAGGCAGGCCCCGAGCGCCAGGGACCACCAGACCGGCAGCATGGTCGGATGGGTGTAGAGGGCCTGGCCGGAAAGCCCGGTGGACGGGCCGAGGACCTTGTCGGCCAGTTCGGCCAGAAGCGGGTTCATGGTGGCCACGAAGGGGATGTTGTCCACGATGGCCGAGGCGATGCCGGAAAACCAGACCATGACCATGGACAGCACCAGCATGGAGTCCTTGGTCGGGTGGGTCAGGGCGATGACCTTCTGGGAAAAGTATTCGATGAGCCCGGCTTTGACCGTGCCGCCGATGATGATGAAAAGGCCCATGAAGAAAAAGATGGTGGGCCACTCCACTTCCTCCAGGACCTGCTGCGGGTCCGCGCCGGAAATGAGCAGCAGGGTCGAGGCGCCGAGCAGGGCCACGGTGGCCGGTTCGTAGCCCAGAAAGCCGTGGAGCATGAAGCCGAGGATGGTCAGGGCCAAGACGGCCAGGCTTTTGGCCAGAAGGACGCGGTCCTTGATGAGCGCGCCTTCGTTCATGGCTAGGATGCGGGCCTTTTGCACCTCGCCCACGCGCAGGCGCCGGCCGAAGAGCACTTTCCACACGAGCATCCAGGCGGCCATGATGACGATGATGGCCGGGGTCAGGTGGACGAGGAAGTCCATGAAATCGAGGCCGGCCTTGGAGGCGATCATGATGTTGGGCGGGTCGCCGATAAGCGTCGCCGTGCCGCCGATGTTGGAGGCCAGGGCCTCGGTGATCAGGTAGGGCACGGGGTCGATTTCCAGTTCCTTGGCCACGAGCAGGGTGACCGGGGCCAGCAGCAGCACGGTGGTGACGTTGTCGAGAAAGGCCGAGGCCACGGCCGTGACCAGGGCGAAGATGGCCATGATGGCGAAGGGTTCGCCCCGGCCGAGCTTGGCCGCCTTGACGGCCACGTACTGGAACACGCCCGTCTTGGTCATGATGCTCACGATGAGCATCATGGAAATGAGCAGGAAGATGACGTTCCAGTCGACGCCGAGGTCGATGTCGTGCAGGGCGTCGTGCTGGGAGAGGACCTTCAGCGCCAGGGTGAGCGCGGCGCCGAACAGGGCCACCTTGGTCTTGTTGATCTTTTCCGAGACGATGACGGCGTAGGCACAGACGAAGATGGCGGTGGCGGTCCAGAACATGCGGCGCTACTCCCCGGATTCCAGGCCGCAGCGGCTGGCGATGTACTTGAGGATGGCCCGGCGGGTCACTTCGCCGACGAGCTTGCCCTGGCCGTCGAGCACCGGCAGGACGTTGACGCCGCGCTCGGCGATGAGCGCCTCGGCTTCGAGGAACAGGTCGTCGGGCCCCACGGCCACGAGGTCCGTGGTCATGATTTCGGACACGGGCCGGCCCTGGCAGCCGAGAAAGGCCTGGCGGATGATGGATTCGTCGTCGGGCAGGGCTTTGATCAGGTTGGAATCGAGGTAGAACGGCAGCATGGCCCGCAGGATGTCGTAGCTGCTGACCACGCCGAGGAGCTTGCCCTGGGTATCGACGACGTAGACGAGGCGGGAATCCGTGTCCCGGTAGACCGCAAGCATCGCGGCGAAAGTGACGTCGGGCCCGACGACGGCCAGGGACTCCTGCATCATGTGGCGTATGCGCATGGGCGCTCCTTGCGGGTCGCAAACCCGTCATGTGGCTGTTTTCGGCCAGGGCAATGCGCCTTTTTGCCGAAAAATGTCAAGATCGGCCCTCGTGTTGCGCGCTTTAACAATGCGATAGTATTTTTTGGAAAAAATACGTGGCTATCCCCTTAACTCGGCATAGGTCATTGGGCCTGCCCGTGAGCAGGCCAGCAGTAGACGATCTAAATCTTGGCCTGGCCAGAAGAGACAATTGAAACGATAGCAGAATTCATCAAGATATCGTTGCAAATGTTTCTTCTGAACCCCGTCCTATGTGTCCTGTATGATAGCTTTTGCGTGGATACGAAAATGTTGACCTACTTTAAAATGTCATGCCGAGGCGCCGTGCTTAGGGTAGGTCATCGCAATTTGAAAAGTCACTCGCGACAAACCTCTTGTGTGGAGAACATCACCTGGAAAGCAATGAGGTCCATCTCAGTGTAGGGCTCAGGCATAAATATTCATCAATATACTGAATTCTTGGACATTATGCTAGGAAGCAGAGTGAAGGCATGAACCACGTGTTTATAATTGACAGCGCATTGTCTGTGACCTAATAAATACGGATAGTGCGTATTTAAACATTATTTAAAGCTGTAAGCAAAATAATTTCACAGGAGGTTATCGCCATGACTAAGCATAACCAACTAAAACAACTACTTGTAACACTGGTATTGATATTTCACGCATCTTCAGCTTGGAGTGCATCTCCTCTTGTATTGAATGCCGTTATCGAGCCGCTGAATCCTATTCCTGGTGATTTTTCCATGAATAAAGTCGTTAGGGATGGCCAGGATGTCTACATCCCTTCCAGATGCGGCATATTATATAAATATTCAAACGCCAAGCTCACTACATATATCACAGGAAATTCCACAGCCAACTTGCGTGGATTCAAAAAATTTTCGGACCCAGACATGTATGTTGTTGGAGAGGGCTATGATAGCGAGCACACCCAAGGCTCAATACCGATAGTCATGCATTACGATGGAACTCGCTGGGAAACAATGTCTGTTGATCTTACTGGATTTTCTGATCTTGTGGGCTATAATTTCACTATGTACTCCATTGGTGGAGCAAGTCCGACCGATCTCTACGCCGTGGGTAAGGTTCAATACGCCTATAGTGGTATTTATCCATGGAAAGGGGTTATTTTACATTACGATGGCTCTATTTGGTCCCCTGTCGCCGATTTTCCGTATACACCAATAAATCAATACCAAACGCTCAAGGATATAGCCTATGTCGATGGAAAACTGTTTGTAACGTGCGACATCTATACTTCTGGCTATTTAGGGTCCAAAACTTGGCCGATCGGCTCTGGCAACAATTTTGTATATCGCTATGACGGTAATGTATGGACACAATTTCCTGTCGGAATCAGCGATCCTAACGCAGAGATCAATGCTTTATTAGCGTTTAGTGAAACAGATATGTTTGTTTCGCAAGGAAATGGCATTTATCGATTTGACGGAACACAGTTTGTTGCCATGCAAATGGACGGAACGGAAGCGCCGATTGATTTTTGGGGAAATGCTGTCGATGATGTTTACTCGATTGGACCAGGCGGCGAAATACAACATTGGGACGGCCTGCATTGGAACAATATTGTGGTTTCGAATCTCAGCCAAGGCTATGGCGGACATTTCACTGGAGGTTGGGGTGATATATCTACTGGCATATTCACCACAACGGATCGCTATGGCGTGCTGCAAAAATACTATACCGAAAATTGGACAATACTGAACACTTTTTTCTCTAAGCATTATCTTGGAAGTGCCTATACGAACTCCAACTATTTCAACTTCATTGTGGCTACAAGTCCGTCACAAATATACGTTGCTGGAGGCGGAGATTTTGGTGGCCAAGAAAAGAACACCATTTTTTCTTACGACGGGACGCAGTGGACACCCCTGATGCTCAATGGAAATGCAATCGATCTCTCTCGAATTCCTTCGCCACCTCCCTATGGTCTTAACTCGGCAAATGTTCAAACCGGGATAAGAACAAAGGATGGTACATTTTATCTAGGTGGTAATGATTACGGCATTTGGGGTGCTGTCAAAGTTGACAATAATGGCGCAGTAATGGAACTTATGCCAGCTGTTGGCACTTGGGGTTCAGATCAGCCATCAAATCCAAAGACTTTTTTTGATATTGACGACGTTCTTTTGGCCGGGGGTCATGTAAACAATGACATTCCAGTAGTCCACGTGAAGTCCGCCGACACCTGGGTCGAAATGGATATCGACAAATCGTATCACAAGGTAATCAACGGATTATGGGGAAATTCCAAAACGAATATCTATGCCGTAGGCGAATCCAAGGACGCCAGAACAACCAGGGTGCTGCACTTTGATGGAACCCAATGGACTGCAATCAACACCTATCTACCGTCGGCAAATCTTCGAGCTATATGGGGATCAGACTCGAACAATATCTACGCTGTCGGTAACGAAAAATCACTCTATCACTATAACGGAAGCGCATGGGAACAGCTAGAGTTTAACAACATCGACTCGGTAGTTAGCGATATAACGCATATCACAGGCTTCTCCGACCGCGAGGTCTTCGCTGTCACCTACTCAGCCGGCAGTTCCGAAGACGGACGGTTATATTACTATAACGGTACGGCCTGGATTCCCTTGGTAAAATGCTTTCAAATTACAGGAGTCTACACAGACAAGGCTAATAAAATTATTTACCTCTGTGGATTCCAAGGACAAATCCTCAAGGTCTCGATCACGACACCCTGTAGTGTGGTTATCGATAGCACAAGTGCTACATTCGATAGCCAGGGAGGTTCTGGAGTAGTCAATGTCACTGCCGCGGCGGATTGCGACTGGGTTGCCTCTGCCAGCGATCCGTGGCTCACCATCACGGAAGGAGCATCCGGCACGAGCAATGGAAAGGTTGTCTATACCGTCGCACCCAACACGACTCACCGCACGCGCTCCGGAACAATCAATATTTCCGGCTCCATTTTTACCGTAAATCAAAAGCCGTCGTCAACAATTCAAAGTATTATTACGATATTGCTAAACGCACAATGAATCTGGTTTGAATTGCATTGCCCCTCTTGGGGAGGGCACCAGATGAGGCCTGGACTGCAGCACGCAGCCCAGGCCTTGGTGTTCCCGCCTCCGCCCCAGCCCCCTCAAGCGGGCGGCATGTGCCCTTTCAGTGGCTGCACTCGCAAACTGAGTTCGCTACTCGCCACAACGTCCTTATGGAGGCACAGTCCCTAGTGTTGCGTCCCTCAAAAAATACGATCGTATTTTTTAAGAAAAAGTAATTATTCCTTGGTGTTGTACTTGAAGAAGTAAATGTCCTCTTCGCGGACGCGACACTAGGCTCCCGGCTCGAGGACCTCGGGGTTGAGGCAGCTCGGCGGGCGCCCGCCGGTCAGCATGGCCAGGAGGTTGCGGGCGGCAAGCGTCGCCATGCCGTCGCGGGCCGTTTGCGTGGCCGAGCCGATGTGCGGGGTGATGACGATATTTTGCAGGCTGGTCAGGCTTTCGGGCAGGGGCGCCTCGACCTCGAAGACGTCCAGGCCCGCGCCGGCGATGCGGCCTGCCGCCAGGGCCGCGGTCAGGGCGGCCTCGTCCACGATGGGCCCCCGGCCGGTGTTGACCAGGATGGCCGTGGGCTTCATCCGGGCAAAGGCGGCGGCGTCAAAGGCGTGGCGGGTCTCGGGCGTCAGGGGCGCGTGGATGCTCACGATGTCGGCCGCCTCCAGAAATTCCTCGAAGGGCAGGCGCCGGGCGCCCAGTTCCTTTTCCAGGGCCTCGTTGGGCCGCCGGCCGCCGGTGTAGACCACGGGCATGGAAAAGCCCCGGGACATGCGGGCCATGGCCGTGCCGATGCGGCCCGGGCCGTAGATGCCGAGCGTCTTGCCGGTGATCTCCTGGCCGAGGAAGGTAAACGGCCCCCAGGCCGGCCAGATGCCCCGGCGCAGGAGCGTGTCGGTCTCGGCCACGCGCCGGGCCACGGCGAAAACCAGCGCCCAGGCCATCTCGGCCGTGGCGACGGTGAGCACGTCCGGGGTGTTGCACACGGGGATGCCGCGCCGGGTGGCCTCGGCCACATCGATGTTGTCGAAGCCCACGGCGTAGTTGGCGTAGCCGCGCAGCCTGGGCGCGGCGTCGAAGAAGGCGGCGTCGATGCGGTCCACGAGCTGGCCCAGGACCCACTTGGCCTCGGCCGCGCCGGCCAGCAGTTCCTCGCGGGTCATGGGCCGGTCGTCCGGACCCAGGCGCAGGTCGCAGCGCTGGCGCAACAGCGCCAGGCCGGCTTCGGGAATCATTCGCGTCACGAGGACGACGGGGCGGGCAGCCATGACGGGCCTCCTGCGGGTTGGCGGGTCGGTTGGGCGCCGGGTCAGGGCGTCGACAGCACGCGCCGGTATAACGCCGCGCCCGTGGCCGTGTCGAGCCAGCGCTTCTCCGGGCGCTCCACGGTCTCGGCCAGGAGGAGGGCCCCGACCGGCAGGAAGGGCGGCAGGGGGGTGATGACCGAAGCCCGGCGCGTAAGGGCCGTGGTGTCGGTCTTATCCAGCAGGGCGATGGTGAAAAAGCCATGGGGCTTCATGGCCGCGTCGGGGTTGTCGATGCGCAAAAAGGCCAGGCGCTCGGGTTTGTCCAGGGCGCAATTGAGGTAGTAGTGGTTTTCGTCGGCAACCAGCGACACGGCCACGGGCTCGACCCGCTCCACTAGCGAGAAAAAGACGATCAGCGCCAGGCCGGCGGCCTGGAGGGCCGCGCCCGTGGCCTTGTGGCGCGTGCGGGCGGCGACGGCCTGGCCGGCGGCGAAAAGCCCGAGCACCCCGGCGACGCTAAGCCCCAGGCCCAGGGAGGCGTTTAGGCCCGCGCCTTCGTGGTCCAGGAAGTCGTAGGGCAGCAGGTAGCCGAAGTGGAAGTGGCCAAGCAGGGTGAAGAGCTTGTCGTAGGGGACCGAGTAGTTGCGGCTGTCGAGAAAGGCCTCGGGCCAGCGCACGAACACGCACAGCAGGCAAAACGACAGCAGGAAAAAGGGCAGGGCCAGGAATTTGCCGGCCCGGTCCGGCTCGGCCAGCCAGCGGGCCAGGCCCCAGGCCACGAGCGGCATGGCCGCCATCCAGTTGCGGGCGGCGTAGGCCTCGCTGCCGTTGGCCCAGAGCATGGTGAAAAAGTAGGCCGCCAAAAGGCCCAGGACGATGCGGCCGGTGCCCTCGCGGTCCCGCCAGACGAAAAAGAGCCCGACCAGGGCCAAAAGCAGGTGGGGGGCGTTGGGCAAAAGCCCGTGGCGCATGTCCAGGAGGTTGACCACGACCCGGTCGGGGATGGCCAGGGGGCTGACGGGGAAGGCCGGGTTGCCGCCGCCGATGGGGGCGCCGAACAGGGCCTGGTTGTAGAGCAGGAACAGGCCGAACATGGCCCCGGCCAGGCCGAGCATGGCGGCCTGGCGAGCCCGGGGCAGGGCCGGGCGCAGCGAAAAAAAGACGATGCCGAAGGCGGTAGCCGCTTCCAGGGAGAGTTTGACGTGGACAAAGGGCAAAAGGCACAGCCCCAGCGCGGCTGGCAGGGCGTTTTCCGGGCGTTTGTACCGGCCCGAGACGAAAAAGAGCAGGACCACGGCGTTTACGGTAAAAAGCAGGACCTCGGCGAAAAAAAGCCGCAGATAGGGCAGGACCGGGCAGGCGAAGGCCACGGCGGCCAGGGTGGCGAGGCAAATGCCGCGGTCGAAACGGCGGGCCAGGGCCGCGAACAGGGTGGCCAGGCCCAGGCAGCCCACGGCAAAGGACAGCCAGCGCGCGCCGTCGAGCCCGAACAGCGCCAGGGCCGGCGCGCCGAGAACGGGGTAGACCACGGAATGGATGATCCGCCCGGCCCGGCCGACCGGGCTTTCGGCCAGGGGGGAAGAGACGCCCGCGTCGGCCAGCATGTCCCGCCACAGGGCGTCGGAGGGATGGAAGCCCTGGCCGTGGAACAGGCCCAGGCCGTAGGCAGCGTAGCGGACCTCGTCGCCGGTGAAGCGCAGCGGCCCGATAAGCAGGGCGTGCACGGCCCACAGGGCCAGAAAAAGGCAGGTCAGCGGCAGGGCGGCGTCGGGTCGGCCGGGGCGCGGCGCGGCGTTTGGAAGGTGGTGCATGCTGACGGGAAAGCCTTATGCAAAGCGGGGTTGGCGCTTGGCGCAAGGTGGCGTAGGCGGCCGGGCTTGTCAATGGGGAGGCGTCGGGAGAGGCGCCGGGCGGCGGGGTGGTGAACTTTTTGCGAAGATTTTGCTTTACAAATTTGGCGGAGGGATTATTTCTGGAATCAACGGCAACCTCGAATATGAGGTCGAACCCGAGCAGGAGGGAACGCCGCGACGAATGCCATCTCCCATACCCGGCGAAGCGAGTCGCCCCGCAAACTTGGCAAGATACGACGCACGTCGTAGCCACAAAGGCGAAAGGACATATCCGATCGCCAGGAAAAGCGAAGCGGTACGGCCAAAACGGCCGAGAAAGACCGTCGCAAGCGAGTTGGGTGCAAAGGACCTGGATTCGACAACGCGCAAGACACCTGAAGCCGGAGGTCAATCCGATGGGCCAGAAACGCCCATATCCGGCGAAAAGAGTCGCCTTTTGACGGCGGCCGCCCGGCGGCCGCGAGCGCGGGGGCCCTACCACCCCCGCCGGGAGAGGCGCGACCGGTACGGCCACGGGGCCGATAATTCCGGCGCGAAATTGTCGGAACTGTAAAAAGTTGCAACCGGTAACGCCACGGACGAACGCGTACCGGAGGTTTAAGCCAACGGGTTTTATGACGCCATATCCGGCGAAAAGAGTCGCCCTGAACTGACGGCCGCCCGGTGGCCGTAACGGCGAAAGGACTTCCCCGATCGCGGGCGAGGCGGCCAACCCCCCGCCACAAGGCGGCAGGCCGCTTCGGAAACGGGATAAGTGATTCGGATTCCGGAAACCGAGTGGATAATCGGGTCCCAGCGGCCCGCAAGCAAGACGAGAGTTCCCTCTCCGGCGAGATGCCTCGCCGCGCAGCCGCGGAACCGGAGGTTCTCTCCGGAACCCGCTTGGCGGGAGCAACCGCACTCCCGCCAGCGCCAGGGCGCGGACCGGTTGCAATGACCGGATCTGTCCGCCGCCCGTAACGGAAGGGTAACGGAATACGGTTTAGAGCAACGCGCAAACATGACCCATCCGCCTCGCCTGGCCCGCAAAAGGACCGGGCGAGGCTTTTTTCATACGGGAGGACGGAAGCCATCATGAGCAGCCAGATCAAGACAGCCCTGCTTCTCGGACTGCTGACCGCGCTCATCCTGATCGTCGGGCAGGCCATGGGCGGACGCCAAGGCCTGGTCATCGCCTTTGTCATGGCCCTGGTCATGAACCTCGGCAGCTACTGGTTCTCGGACAAGATCGTGCTGTCCATGTACGGCGCCCGGGAACTCTCCCCGGCCGACGCCCCGGGCCTGCACGCCATGGTCGAGGAACTGGCCCGCAACGGCGGCATCCCCAAGCCGCGCGTCATGATCGTGGACCAGGAAGCCCCCAACGCCTTCGCCACCGGCCGCAACCCCGAACACGGCGTGGTCTGCGTCACCGCCGGCATCATGCGCCTGCTGTCGCCCGAGGAACTGCGCGGCGTGCTGGCCCACGAGCTGGGGCACATCAAAAACCGCGACATCCTGGTGCAGTCCATTGCCGCCGTGCTCGGCGGCGCCGTGGTCATGATGGCCAACATGCTGCAATGGGGCGCGATTTTCGGCATGGGCCGGCACAGCGACGAGGAAGGCGGCGGATCCGGGCTGCTCGGCGGGCTGCTCATGGCCATCTTGGCCCCCATCGCGGCCTCGCTGATTCAGATGGCCATCTCCCGGTCCCGGGAATACCTGGCCGACGCCACCGGCGCCCGGCTTTCCGGCACGCCCCTGGCCCTGGCCGGGGCACTGGGCAAGCTCGACGACTATGCCCACCGCATCCCCATGAATGCCAACCCGGCCACGGAAAACATGTTCATCGTCAATCCCTTCGCCGGCATGTCCATGGCCTCGCTGTTCTCCACCCACCCGCCCACCGAGGAACGCATCCGCCGCCTGCGCGAAATGGCCGGCCGGTAGAACAGGGCACGGCAGGACGGGAAAGGGAAGCCTCCGGCGGCCAGGAGGGGCGACGGCCCCTCCTGGACCTCCCGAAAGGGGGCGTCGCGGGGCCGACATTGCCGGGCGGCACGCGCCGGTCAAACAAACAAGCCCCCCGCAACGCCGTTGCGGGGGGCTTGTTGCGTGTGAAGGGTTGGGTTAGCGGGCGACTTCCTGGGCGAACTCGTCGATCCAGTAGATGCGGTCGGCCCGGCATTGCAGGTCCGTGGACACGCCGTTTTTGAAAACCAGCAGCTCGAAGCGCTTGTTTTTCTCGGTGATGAACTCCACGGCGTCGAGCAGATCGCTGTCGCCCGAGGACAGGATCAGGGTGTCGTAGTTCTCGATGTGGGTCAGGGCCAAGGTGGCCAGGCCCACGTCCACGCCTTTTTGCTGTTCGCGGCTGAGGCGGTGCTTGTGGTCGTTGGGGCAGGTCACCGGCACCTTGCGCCGGCACTGCTCGCAGTAGAGGTCGGTGATCTCGCTGGCCCGCAGTTCGTAGAGCTTGGTGATGATCTTCGGTCCCAGAGGCGGGGCGCTGCGCATCCAGTTGTAGAAGGCGACCTGGGAATCGGGCGTGGGATTCGGCACGGAATTGAGATAATAGGCGCGCCAGAGTGGCTCTTCGATTTCCAATTTGTTTCTCAGTTTGACATAGTCAATGCTGTACTCGCGACTGTAAATGGATTGTCCCCGGTACATGTAGCCGGCATCGATCAGCCAGAGTTTTCGATTGATCATAGGCAAATCCTTTAGGTTTATCTGTTCTTTATCAAAATGGCAGGAAGTTGCAGACGTGATGGCCGCACAGCGCCATAGTTTTATATACGCGAAATCCGACCTGGCGGAAGGAAAATCTCAAGGAATATTATTCTTGTAATTTTAGGTGGATAGTAAATATCGCGTCCGCAAGGCCGGCGCCCGCAAGGCGAGTGGCCAAGCGGTGGGCGTCCGCAAGGGAAGCGCCCAAGCGGCAAGCGCCCGCAGGGCAGGCAACCGGGAGGCAGGCGTCCGCAAGGCAATCGACCGCAAGGCAGTTTTCCGCACGGCAAGCATCCGCACGGCAGGCGACCGGGCGGCAGGCAACCGGGCGGCAGGCGACCGGGCGGCAGGTGACCGGGCGGCAGGCGACCGGGCGGCGGGCGACCGGGCGGCAGGCAACCGGGCGGCGGGAGGGTGGGGCGGCCGGGATCGGCGCGGCGCTCGGATGGCGCCGATCCCGGCTGGCCCGGGTGAGGTCAGGCTTTGCGCAGGGACACCCACACGCCATAGGCGTCCTGGGTCACCGTGGCCTGGGCGATGCCCGCCGCTTCGAGCACCCGGGGCAGGTAGCCCTCGGCCTTCCAGTCGTTGCGTTCGTCCTTGACGCCGTCGCCGGCCCATTTGGGCCGCATGGCCCGCACTTCCTCGATGGGCTGGTAGCGGCTGAAGCCGCAGCCCACCAGCCCCGCCCCGCCCGGGGCCAGCACCCGGTACAGCTCGGAAAAGGCGGCCACGTGGTCGGCCCAAAACGGCACCGAACCCCGGCTGATGAGCAGGTCCACGGACCCCGCCTCCAGGGGAATGGCCGTGACATCGGCCTCGAGGAAGCGGAACCGCGCCTCGGGCAGGCCGTGGCGGGCGACGTTTTCCCGGGCCATGTCCAGCACTTCCGGTTTGGCGTCGAGGCCGACCATGTCCAGGTCCGTGATCTTGGCCAGCTCGATGATGACCGCGGCGCTGCCCGTGCCGACGTCGAGGCACAGGCCCTGGCGCACGCCGCAGTCGTCCACGATCTGGCGGGCCAGCAGCGGATACATGGACGCGAAACGGTGGTTGGCGTCGTAGATGTAGAAATCCCGGTCGAAGGTGGCTTCGGCCATGACAGCTCCTTGGGGGTTGTCGGGTTGCGGCTTTGGGGCGGGCGTCAGGGCACCGCCGGGGCCTTGCCCTGGAGCAGGGCGGTGGCCTGGGCGTCGGTCAGGTCCACCTGGAGGAACAGTTTGAAGAAGGCCTTGGTTTCCTGCGCCATGTCGTAGGGGAAGGCCTCGGGGTAGAGGATGTTGGCCAGCCATTTGAGGCACAGCAGGCGCATGAAGGAGGGCGGGCGGTCGAACCAGCCGAAGGGCGCGTCCGGCAGCAGGTAGACCCGCCCGGCCTTGACGGCCGGGATCTCCCCCCAGGCCGGCGAGGACAGGATCATGTCCCGGCAGGCGGCGTCCTGGGCCAGGATGACCTGGGGGGCAGAGGCGACCACCGCTTCCATGGGCACCCGGTCCATGCCCTTGCGGTCGGTGGGTGGCTGGGTGTGGACGTTGATGCCGCCGGCCAGGTCCAGGACCACGGTGTGGAACGAACCGCCGCCGTCGGTGTACAGGCCGTCGCCGCCCTCGGCATAGTAGACGGTCAGGCGCTTGTCCTGGGGGATGCCGGCCAGTCCCCGGCGCACGGCGGCCAGCGTCTCCTCGGCCGCGGCGGCCAGTTCCGCGGCCCGCCCCCGGCGGTCCAGGGCCTCGCCGAGCAGGCGCCAGGCGGCCGGGTAGTCGTTGGGGGATTGGCTTGCGACATGGACCACGGGGATGCCCCGGGCGGCGAAGAAGGCCTCGAAGGCGGCCTGGGGCTTGGCCATGGAGCCGCTGACGACAAGGTCGGGCTTGGCCGCGGCCAGGGCCTTTTCGTCGGGGGTTTCGTCCTTGCCGAAAAAGCCGCCGAGCACGGGCAGGTCCTTGGCGCAAGCCGGCAGGAAGGGCAGGGTCGGCGGCAGGGGGGCATAGTTCCAGCCGGCCAGCAGGCAGGGGTCGAGGGCATAGACGAGCAGGCTGTCCGGCGGGGAAAGGGCATAGACCCGCTTGGGCGCGTCGGGGAGGGTCAGCCGCTGGCCATCGGCATCGGTCAGCGACCGGGCCTGGGCGGTTGCGGCCCAAAGGGCCGCCACGGCGACCAGGGTCAGGCTGGCCAGGACGGCGGGACGTCGGCGGCGATGGTGCGGCATGGCGGTGGCTCCCTTGGGCCTGGGCGGTTGGCGGCACAGGTCCGGGCCAGCATACCGCGAGGCCCGCAAAGCGGGCAACGGGACAGTGGATATTGGTTCTTTCGTTATTCCAGGTGGATAAAAAGTTATTTCCAGACAAGTCCTGTCACGCGAAGGCCGCAAAACGGGCGAGTGCCCCCTGGGCAGGGCATGTTGCCCTGGCGCGACTGGAATGGTGGGCGTGAGGGAGCGATCGGCCGATGCTCTGCCAGGTATTTGGGCGGAGCACGGATTGGTCAGCCTGTGTTGCGTGGGGGAGTGGAAGGCATTTGATGTGATCTTGTGGGTAAAGGTGATGTCGCTATGAAGCTGTTGCTCGTGCATGGATCACGAAAATCAGGAAATCGTGACTGTAGTTATGTTGTATTATATTGTAAAAGTATGAATACTGCATTCATGACACAGAAATTACAAGGTGCGTGACGGTGGCTTTTCAGTGGTCATTTTATAATATGCTGAAATTATAGTATATAAAACCGTATTACGATTTGCTGTCAATCTTTCCGATCTATAATCTTTCCTTCTGGCCTCAGTGCCAGAGGCCAGGGCGCGGCGGCGCGAGGCAACGGCGGCGTAGCATCGCCAACGAGGGAGGAAAGATGAAAAAAGCATTTGTCTGGGCTTTGGCCGTCATCGGGTGTCTCGGCATGTTGGCCGAGGCCCGGGCGGCCACGGAAGTGAAAATTGTCGGCGACGCCCTGGTCTACGGCGTCTACTACTCCAACCGCAACTTCACCGGCTGGAACGCCGGCACCTGGACCTCGGCCACGCCGACCTGGAAGGGCGCCGGCACCAAGACCGAGGAAAGCTTCCAGATCTGGGAGCGGTTCCGGTGGCGCACGGACTTCATCGCCAGCGAGGCCGTGAAGTTCCGGCTGGCCCTCAAGGTTGAGGACACCTGGGGCCACGGCACCTTCACCGCGGCCAACCCGGCGGTGTCGATCATGCCCTACCAGGCCTATCTGCAGTTCAAGGTGCCGGGCTGCGCCTTCGAGGCCACGGCCGGGTTGCAGCGGGTCGACCTGCCGCAAAGCAGTCTTTTCTACGCCTCGCCGGTGTTCGGCGACAACGCGGCCGCCCTGGTGGTCCAAGGGCCGCTGATCGACAAGACCTTGTCCATCCTGGCCGGTTTCGGGCGCCTCATCGACACCAACCGCACCTACGACACCACCACCACCCAGGTGGCCGACGAACTGGACCTGTATTTTCTGGCCGTCCCGGTGACGGTGGAAGGGTTCAAGGCCACGCCGTGGGGTGCTGTGGCCGTGGCCGGCCGCAACGCCGACTACTTCATCAACAAGGGTTCCCAGTACGGGTCGTCGTATTACGCGGACACCCTGACCTCGGCCGGCACGTACATTTCGCCCAAGCTGTGGAAAAACGACCAGAATCCCTTCTGGTGGGTGGGCGGCGCCTTCGAGGTCAGCGCCCTGGATCCGGTGCGCTTCTACGCCGACGTGATCTACGGGGCCGGCGCCCAAAGCGACCGCAAGAAAAACCGCCGCGAAGGCTGGTTCCTCGACCTGGGCCTGGAATACACGGGCTGGGACGTGCTCACGCCCCAGGCCTTCGGCTGGTGGTCCACGGGCGAGGACAAATCGACCCGCAACGGTTCCGAGCGCATGCCCCTGGTGCGGCCCAACTGGGGTCCGGGCAATGGCTTCCTGTTCGACGACAGCCAGGAACTGGTCAAGGATTCCAACGTGGGCATGAGCCCGGTCGGCTCCTGGGGCCTGGGCGCGAGCCTTAACAATATCAGCTTCATGGAAAAGCTGACCCAACGCCTGACCTTCATGTACGTGGCCGGCACCAACTCGGCCAAGGCCATCCGTTTCCTCAACGACGCCATGGGCAGCAACCCCTATTTCCAGATGGGCCGCGACCTGACCGTCAACGAATACGTCCTGGGCGTCAACCTGGACACCAAGTACATGATCTACCAGAATTTGGCCGCGATCGTGGAAACCGGCTGGGCCCACGGCGAGTTCCAGCAGAGTGTGTGGGGACACCGGCTGGTCAGCCAGTCGCGTGACGGCGACACCTGGAAAGTGGCCTTCGGTCTGTCGTACAAGTTCTAGCCGGCTTCGGATCCGGCGACGGTGTTCGCCGCGTTGTTGTCGCCACGCCGCGCACGGCCGGGGCCTTCGGGCTCCGGCCGTTTTGCTGCGGCCTTTTGGGCAATGAAAAAGGCCGGAACGGATGTTCCGGCCTTTGCAGTGCGCAACGGCGAAGGATCCCGGCGCGCTGTCCGTTACGATGCGCGCATGCCGTCGGACAGGCAGGGATCGTCGAGGCAGCGAATGCTACCAGCGACCGCCGCCGCCACCGTAACCGCCGCCGCCGCCGCCGCGACGCGCGCCGCCGGTACGGGGTTTGTCCTGGGCCTCGTTGACCTTCAGGGTGCGGCCGCCCAGTTCCTTGCCGTCCAGGGCTTGGATGGCGGCGTTGGCGCCCTCGTCATCCATCTCCACGAAGCCGAAGCCGCGCAGACGGCCGGTCTCCCGGTCGGTAATGAGGTTGACGCTGATCACTTCGCCGTAGGAGGCGAAATGGTCGCGGACGTCGTCTTCTGTGGAGGAGAAGGACAGGTTGCCAACATAAAGTTTCTTCGACATGTACTGTAGCTCCGGTCTTTGGCGTGATTCGTTTTCGGCGTTTTGGGGGTGGACTTCCATCGGGGGCAAAGCGGCGAAAGGAGACATGCGCGTTGATAATATTATCCCATTATACACACGCCGAATACAAACACAACAACAATGTGGCCGGTGGAGCGTTTTTTTTCGGATTTTTTGCAAGCGAAAACGCCGCTTAGGCCAGGCCTTGCCGGGCGGCGGCGCGCTTGTCCGCCGCAGGCGGCCGGGTCAGTTCGCGCAGGGCCTCCCGGGCGGCGAACCGGGCTGCGGGTTCGCCCCGGGCGAGCAGGCCCCGGGCCGTGTCCAGGGCGGCCTGGCGCAAGCTTTCGCTGCGCTTGCCGATCTGGCGCAGGACCCAGCTGGCGCCTTTCCTGACCGGTTGCCGGTCGTCGGCGGCCACGGCGGCCACGGCCGCGAGGTCGGCCCGGAACACGGCTTCGTCGGCGGCCTTGTCGTGCACGGCCAGGCTGGCCAGGCAGGTCAGGCCGGCCCGCTTGACGAAGGGCGCCGGGCGGCCCGGGCAGCGGGAGTTCGTGCCCATCCCGCCGCGATCCGCTGCCGTGCGGTTCCTGGGCATGCGCCCTAGCCGAGAAGCCCGTAGCCGACGGTCACGGCCAGGATGCTCGCCGCCCGCAGGGCCTGGTTGTGCACGATCAACCGCATGGCGTTGCCGGGCGAGAAGATGCCGGCGTAGTACGGGAACTGATGCCGGAAAGCCCGCATGGGCGTGGACAGGATGTTGCCGATGAGCAACGCCAGCACGACCTGCCGGGTGGTCAGGTCGCCGGCCCCGAGCATGGCGCCAGCGGCGGCCAGCCCGGCCGTGAATTCGGCCACGACCTGGAACATGACGATGCTCACGGCCTGGGGCGTCATGAAGGACAGGAAGGCGAGGTGCTGGGAAAGCCACTTTTCGGCGGCGTCGAAGGCGCCGTACACAGTCAGGTAGTGGATGCCGACATAGATGGGCACGGTGAAAAGGACCATGGAGCGGATGCGGCGGGTAAAGCGCTTCCAGCCCTTGGCCAGGGCTTTTTTCCAGGAAAAGGTGTTGTCGCCCAGGTGGCAGACGACGCAACCCTCGGCCAGGGGGGGCAACAGCAGGCGGCCGTAGACCAGGATGGCCGCGGTGCGCAGCAGGGCGGCGAGCAGGGTCAGGCCGACATAGACGAGGGAAGGACGGGTGCCGAGAAAGGGCACGGTGATGAAAAACATTTGCGGCAGGTGCAGGAAATAGGTGGGCAGGCTGTTGAAGAGGTTGGCCAGGACGAGTTCCCGGTCGTCGAGCTTTCCGGCGGCATAGGCCTCGGACAGGAGGGAGTTGGCGGCCAGTCCGGAGAAGAAGGCCATGGAGAAGCTGGCGCCGACAACATCCTTGAGATGGCCCAGGCGGATGATGGGTGCGGCCAGCCGGGCCAGGAACCGGGTCCAATTGAGGGCCTCGATGCAGTTGGCCACGAGCAGTCCCAGGGCCAGGGACGCAAGCAGCCTGGCCAGGGGCCAGAGCAGGGAATGCCAGAGGTGGGCGATGTCCATGGAGGGGCAGCTATAGTCAGGGGTGGCGGATTTGGGAAGCCTGGCCGGGGAAGTTTTTTTGATGGACGCGAAATAAAACGTTGACAGTCCGCGAGGAAGGGCATAGTGACATTCTTCCCGTGTGGGCCGTTAACTCAGACGGTAGAGTATCTGCCTTTTAAGCAGAGAGTCGCTGGTTCGAGCCCAGCACGGCCCACCAGCGCCAAGTCCGTCCCCATCGTCTAGTGGCCTAGGACGTCGGCCTCTCACGCCGATAACAGGGGTTCAAATCCCCTTGGGGACGCCAAGAAAGTTCAAGGGCTTACAGCAAAAACCGCTGTAGGCCCTTTTTCTTGCCCCAGGCTATCCCCAGCAAATGCCGGCATTTTTGGCCCCGCCCCGGGCGGCGGCTTGGCCTGCGCCCTTGGGCAGGCCCCAGAAAGGGCCGCCGGTCGGGGCGGGCGGGGTTGCTGCCGTCAATCCAGACCGCGGCGGAAAAACCAGCCGGCCAGGGCCAGGGTGACGACCGCGATGACCGCCAGGGGCCAGACCGTGTCGACGACCATGGCAAAGGGCATGCCCTTGAGCATGATCCCGCGCACGGCCAACAGGAAATGGCGCATCGGGTTGGCCAGGGAGAGGAGCTGCAACACCTGGGGCATGGTTTCCAGGGGCGTGGCAAAGCCCGAAAGCAGGGTCGCCGGGATCATGAAGGTGAACGTGCCCAAAATGGCCTGCTGCTGGGTGCTGCACAGCGACGAAATAAACAGCCCAAACCCGACGACCGAGAACAGGTAGAGCACCAGGCAAAACCCCAACGCCCCCAGCGAGCCCACGCAGGGGATGCGAAACAGGCCGATCGCCACGGCCACGATGGCGATGCTTTCCACCGTCCCGAGGATCATGGCCGGAAGCGTCTTGCCGGCCAAGATCTCCCAGGGGGAAAGCGGCGAGACGAGCAGTTGGTCGAAGGTCCCCAGCTCGCGTTCCCGGGCGACCGACAGGGCGGTGACGATCAGCCCGACGACCATGCTGAGCATGCCGATGAGGTTGGGCACCGTGAACCAGAGGTAGTCGAGGTTGGGGTTGAACCAATTGCGGGCGACCAGGGTCGCGGGCAAGCCCGTTTGCCCGCGCGCGGCGGCCAGGTCGTCGTTATACTGTTTCACGATGAGCCCTGCGTAGCCTTCCACGATCTGGGCGGTGTTGCTGCGCCGCCCGTCCAGGATGAGCTGCGCGGCGGCCTGCCGCCCGGCGGCCACGTCGCGGGAGAAGCCCTGGTCGAGGACCAGGACGGCCATGGCCCGGGCATTCTCCATGGCCGGCGCGACGCCGGCCTGGCCGGGCAGCCGGAAAACCTTGGTGAAGTAGGGCGAGCCGGCGAAGCGCTGGGTCAGTTCCACCGCCGCCTTGCCCCCGTCCTTGTCGAGCACGGCCAGGGAGATGTTTTTCACCTCGAGCGTGGCGGCAAAGGCGAAGATGCCAAGCTGCAGGATGGGCGGCATGATCAGGGCCATCCGGCTTTTCCTGTCGCGCAGCACGGCCAGCAGTTCCTTGATGACCAGGGACCGGATCCGCCCGATGTTCATGTCAATGTCCGGCTCGTGTTCTTGAGGGTGAGGCCGAACAGGACGGCGGCGATGCCGGCCATGCCGGCCATGTTGGGCAGCAGCAGGTCCCAGGAGTCGCCGACGAGGAACAGGGTTTTCAGGCACGAGACATAATAGCGGGCCGCGATGCAGCGCGAGAGGAGCTCGATGGGCAGCGGCATGCCGGACGTCTCGAAAACGTAGCCGGAAAGGAAATAGGCCGGCAGGAAGGCGGCCAGGATGGCCGACTGGGAGGCCACGAACTGGCTGTTGGACAGCGAGGAGATCAGAAGCCCAAGCCCCAGGGCCGAAAGCAGGAAAACCGAGGAAACGATGACCAGCGCGCCCACCGAGCCGCGAAACGGCACGTGAAACACGGCCAGGGTGATGGCCAGGCACAGGAACATGGCCGCCATGCCCAGCAGGAAATAGGGGATGAGCTTGCCAAGCAGCATTTCGAAGCGCCCCACCGGCGTGGCGAGCATGGCTTCCATGGTGCCGCGCTCCCATTCCCGGGCCACGACCAGGGCGGTGAGCAGGGTGCCGATCAGGGTGAGGTTGATGGCCATGCCGCCCGGCAACAGGCTGTTGAGGCTCACGAGCTCCTGATTGTACCAGGTGCGCGGCAACAGTTGCACGAGCGGGGCCGGGGCGGCATGACGTTCTTGGTCCCGCAGCGCAAGCCAGGTCTGCCAGACGCCCATGGCGTAGTTCTGGAGGAAGGTGGCCGTATTGGGCACCGAACCGTCGGCGATGACCTGGAAGGGGGCCGCTTGCTCGGCCCGGGCCAGGTCCCGGCTGAAGGTCGGGGGAATGATCACCAGGCCGTAGAGCGAGCCGTTTGTGAGGCCGTCCATGAATTCCCGGCGGTCGTTGCCCTGGCGCACCGCGAAAGACTTGGTGGCCCGAAAGGAAGCCGCCAGGTCCCGGGCGGCCGGGGAATGGTCCTCGAGGGCCAGGCCGATGGCCAGGTGCTCGATGTCCAGGTTGGTCGAGTAGCCGGCCAGGAGCGTCAGGAAGACCGGCAGGACGAGACCGATCAGGATGGAGGAGGGATCGCGCAGGATTTGCAGGGCTTCCTTGACGAGGATGGCCCGAAGCCGGCGCCAGGCTGCGGTGTTCATGCCGCTGTTTGCGCCTCCTGGGCCTCGTCGCTGCGGCTGACCAGGCGGATGAAGGCTTCCTCCAGGCCGGGGTCGGCCGTTTCCGGTGAGCGGGCCGCGTCCTTGAGGTCGTCGGGCGAGCCGATGGCGATGACCCGGCCCCGATAGACCAGGGCGATGCGGTCGCAGTATTCGGCCTCGTCCATGAAGTGGGTCGTGATCATGATCGTCACGCCGCGTTCGACCATCCCGTTGATATGCGTCCAGAATTCCCGGCGGGTGAGGGGGTCGACGCCGGAGGTCGGCTCGTCGAGGAACAGCACGGCCGGCTCGTGCATCACGGCGCAGGCCAGGGCCAGGCGTTGCTTGAAGCCCAGGGGAAGGGTGTCGGCCGAATCGGCCAGGTGGGGGCCGAGGGCGAAGGTCTCGATCATGTTCGCCATGGCCGCCTGGCGCCGGGAACCGGCCAGGCCGTAGATGCCGGAAAAAAACTCCAGGTTCTGGCGGGCGGACAACGTGCCGTAGAGGGAGAATTTCTGGGACATGTAGCCGATGCGCGCCCGGGCCGTGCCGGGGCTGTGGGCCAGGGACAGCCCGTCGACCAGGGCCTGGCCGGCACTGGGCGTAAGCAGCCCGCACATCATCTTGAAGGTGGTGGACTTGCCCGCGCCGTTGGGGCCGAGCAGGCCGAAGATTTCGCCTTGCCGGATGGCGAAGTCGATATCCTTGGCGGCGGTGAAGGCACCGAATTGCTTGGTCAGCTTCCTGGCCTCGACCACGGCGGCCGGGCTTGGGCTTTTGGGCGCCATGTGCTGGGCCAGAGCCGAAACCCCGCCCGGGCCGCCGCCGAGGATGTCCAGGAAGGCATCCTCGAAACGGGGGGGCACGGGGACGAGCGCGGCTTGCGGGCCGGCGCGCAGGGCGGCCAGGTCGATGGCCGGCGCCCCCTTGGCCGCCACGAGGCGGACATGGCGCCCCTGGATGACGCCGTCGAGGATGCCGTCTTGGCCCAGGGCCCGGCGCAGGACGGCCCGGCGGTTGCCGGCGATGCCCCGGACCTGGAAAACCCGGTCGCGCACCCGGCCGGTCAGCGTCGCCGGCGGCCCGTCGAACAGCAGGCGGCCCCCGGCGAAAAGCAGCACATGGTCGCAGGCCTCGGCCTCGTCCAGGTAGGAGGTGCTCCACAGCACGCCGATGCCCTGGGCGGCCAGGGCTTGCACCATGCGCCAAAGTTCGCGCCGGGAGATGGGGTCCACGCCGACGCTGGGTTCGTCGAGGAGCAGGAGTTCCGGCTGGCGGATCATGGCACAGGCCAGGCCGAGCTTTTGCTTCATGCCGCCGGAAAGCTTGCCGGCCAGGCGCCGCGTGAACGGCCCCAGGCCGGTGAAGCCGAGCAGCCGCCCAAACGCCGCGTCGTAGTCGGCGGCGGGCAGCCCGCGCACCTCGGCGTAGAGCCGCAGGTTTTCGATGACGCTCAAGTCTTCGTACAGGCCGAATTTTTGGGGCATGTAGCCGATGCGGGCATGGATCGCCTCGGCCTGGGTCGCGGGGTCGCAACCGAGCACGGCGAGGCTCCCCTGGGTTGCCCGCAGCAGCCCGGCCAAAAGCCGCAGAAAAGTCGTCTTGCCCGCCCCGTCGGGGCCGATGAGCCCCGTGACCTGGCCGGCCCGGATGCTTGCCGTGACGGCTTCGAGGGCCGGCGGCGCGCCCCGGCCGAAGCGCATGGTCAGGCCTTGGGCCGTGACCAGGGGCGGGGTCATGGCCTCGCCCCCGGGCCGGGTTGCGGCACCGCCCGGACGGTGACCGGCATGCCCTGGCGCAGGCCGTCGTCGGGGGCCTCGATCACGATGCGCAACCGGTAGACCAGGTCCGTGCGCAGGGCCTCGGTCTCCACGTTTTTCGGGGTGAATTCGGCCACGGGCGAGATGAAGCCCACGGTCCCGGCATAGGGCGCATCCGGCCGGCTGTCGGTGAAGACCTGCACGGGCAGGCCGAGATGGACCCGGCCCAGGTCCGGCTCGGGCACGTAGGCCCGCACCCATACCGGCTTGTCGAGGGAGACGGACAGGACCGTGGTGCCGGCCGCGACAACGGCGCCCGGCTCGCGGACCCGGGACAGGACGCGGCCGTCGCTTGGGCATACCAGCCGGGTGTCGGCCAGGTCCGTCGCGGCCAGGTCCGCCGAGGCCTGGGCGGAACGATAGGAGGCCTCGGCC
Source organism: Solidesulfovibrio sp. DCME (assembly GCF_049995385.1). Taxonomy (NCBI): domain Bacteria; kingdom Pseudomonadati; phylum Thermodesulfobacteriota; class Desulfovibrionia; order Desulfovibrionales; family Desulfovibrionaceae; genus Solidesulfovibrio; species Solidesulfovibrio sp. DCME. The sequence continues at coordinate 4,373,226 of NZ_CP188261.1, read as the reverse complement.
GCGGCCACGTCCTCGGCCCGAAAACCGGCCAGCTGCAGGGCCAGCGCCTTGCGGGCCTTTTCCCGTTCCGCCCGCAGGGCGTCGCGGCTGTAGCCGGCGGATTCGCTTTCCTCGACGGAAACGGCGTCGCTGCGCAGCAGGCTGTGGCGGCGGCGGGCCAGGCGGTCGGCGTTTTCCACCTGGGCTTCGAGCTGGGCGACCTGGGCCCGGGCCTGGGCGATATCCTCGCTACGGGAGCCGGCGTGGTACTTGTTCATGGCGGCCAGGGCCACGTCCCGTTCGGCCGTTGCCTTGGCCAGGCTCTCCGCGTAGGGCTGCCCGTCCAGTTCGGCCACGACGTCGCCGGCGCTGACCCGGTCCCCCTCGTCGACACGCACCGCGGCGATTTTGCCGGGCACGCGAAAGGCCAGGTCCACCTGGCGGATGTCCACGTTGCCGTAGAGCCGCAGGCCGTCGGTGCGGTGGCCGTTGCGGCTGGCGGCGTACCAGGCCAGGCCGCAGACGACGAGGCCCACCAGGAGCCAGAGGGATTTGCGCCTCATAAACCACTCCCGCGCGGTGTCGGCCCAAACCCGGCGACCAGGGCCTCGGCCTGCCTGACGCAGACCGCGACGATCGCCATCACCTGGGCTTCGGACAGCCTGTCGCTGCCCACCAGGGCAAGCAGGCTCGGCATGCCCACCCGAAAGATGAACATCTGCCCCATGAAGGACATGGTGTGCAGGTACAGTTCCAGCGACCCGGCCGGAAGGTCCAGGAGACGGCCGAGCAGGTCGCCGAGGGCCGTGTGGATTTGCACGAGGAATTGGTCGTGGACGATGCCGAAACCGGCCGTGGGCGCGATTTGTTCCTGCAGGATGATCTGGGCGCAGCTGCGCGACTCCGGGCTGTCGAGCAGCGCCAGCACCAGGATCCGCACCACCTCGCGCAGGGATTGGAGCAGCTCTTCGCGTCCGGTCGCGGGTGTGTCGCAAACCGCGCGCAATCGTTCCAGGCAGGGGGCGATTTCCTTGAGCTTGATCCGGACGATGTGTTCCAGGACCGCCCGATAGAGCCCTTCCTTGCCGCCAAAGTGGTAGGGGATGGCGGCGAGGTTCACGCCCGCCTTTTGGGCCAGGGCCCGGGTGGTGGTGGCTTCCAGGCCGTGCAGGCCGAAAAGCAGCAGGCCGGCCTCGACAAGTCGCCGTTTGGTTTCACTTTCCATGGGATGCGCCTGAGTGGGCCGGGTTGTGTGACGACAATTTCATTCATTCGAATGAATAAATGCCGTCGGTTTGTCAAGCCCGGCCGCCGGCCAGGGCGTCACGCGCGGCTGGTCGCTGTCTGACGGACCCGTTTCATCGGAATCATCCCGGCCCGGCTGGTGGTGCTGGTGAAGGCCGGGCGTCGCACTCTCGGTGCGTTGACCCGCCCGCTTGGCGTATGCCAAGGTGCGGCTCCGCAAAAAGGAGCCTCACCTTGGCCTGGTTCCACTTTCAGAAGGCCCTGCGCGCCCTCACGGGCCGGCGCACCGGATGCTGGCGTGGGGCCGAAGTGCCACTGCGCCCCGAAATCGTTGCCTTACCCCCTGCCGCCGTTTCCCGGACGATCCGGGCGCCTCGCCGCAAGGAACTGCCGGGGGGAAGCGTTTGGCGGTCCTTGCTGCTGGCGGCGTGCCTCCTTGGGCTCCGCGTCCCGACCCGGTCCGGCGGCGCGGCCGCGGCACCTTCCGGCCGGGTCGCCCTGGACAGCGGCCCGGTGCTCGGTCTGGAGGAGGGCGGGGTGCGCCGTTATCTGGGCATACCCTATGCCGCCGCGCCGGTGGCGAGGGCCGTTTCCGGCCACCCCGGCCGGTGACGGCCTGGACCGAACCGCGCCAGGCCGTGGCTTTCGGGCCCGCTTGTCCCCAGGGCGGACCGTTGGCGGGCGGTTGCGCCGAGGATTGTCTTTTCCTCAACGTCTGGGCCCCGGCCGGGGAGACGGCGGGCGAAGCCCTGCCGGTCATGGTCTGGATGCACGGTGGCGGGTTCAACTTCGGGGCGGCTTCCCAGGAGGAATACGAAGGGAGCAACCTCGCCCGGCAGGGCGTGGTGGTCGTGACCCTCAACTATCGCCTCGGTCCCTTGGGTTTTCTGGTGCATCCGAAGCTGGCCGCTGCGGCAAGCGGCGGCGTCTCGGCCAATTACGGCCTGCTGGACCAGATGGCGGCGCTGGGTTGGGTCCGACGCAATATCGCCGCTTTTGGCGGCGATCCCGGGCGGGTGACCATTTTCGGCCAATCCGCCGGCTCGCGCTCGGTGTCCTTGCTGTGCCTGAGCCCCATGGCCCGGGGGCTGTTCAACCGGGCCATTGCCCAAAGCGGCGGTCCCCTCAACGGTTCGGAATACCTGGCCGCGGCCTTTGACGGCGACCCGGGACACGCCGCCGCCATGGGGCGCGAACTCAGCGCCCGCCTCGGCTGCGCCACGGCCCCGGACGAGGCGACCTGCCTGCGGGCCGTCCCGGCGCGGGAGGTGGTCAAGGCCGCCGACTGCCGCACCGGCCTTTTCGATGAGGGCCTTTTTTCGCTCCGGTTTTCGACGGCCAGGTTCTGCTCCATGATCCCGCGACTGCCCTGGGCGACGTCGGCCACTCCCGGGTGCCCATGATCCTGGGCAGCACGGGCAACGAAAGCACGACCTCCCTGCGGGGTGAAACAGGACTCGACCGGGCCAAGTACCAGGCCTTTCTCAAGGTCCGCTTTGGCGACCGGACGGGCGAGGCCGAGCGGGTGTTTCCCGCTGCCGCCGACGCCGACGTGCCCGGGGCCATCGACCGGGTGGTGACCGTGGCCGTCAATGCCGCCCCCGCCCGTCTCATGGCCCGGTCATTGGCCGGCGCCCGCACCGACGCCTTCCTCTACCGGTTCACCCGGCGGCCGGATACGGCGCGCGGCCGGGAACTGGGCGCTTTCCACGGCGTGGACCTGGCCTACGTCTTCGGCAATATGGCGGACCCGGGCTACACGGAGCTGGACCGGGAACTGTCGCGCCTGGTCATGGCCTATTGGCTCAATTTCGCCAAAACCGGCGAGCCCAACGGGCCGGGGCTGCCTGCCTGGCCCGTTTACGAGGCCGCCACCGAGCAGAACCTCGATTTCGGCGACACGATCCGGGTCGAAGCGCGGTTGTACCGGACGTCGTGCGATTTCAGCGACCAGGTGTCGCGGTTTCGTCCGAAATGACGCCATCGTGCGGTCTGCGGCCAGATCATCGTCGGACGGCCCCTTTTGCAGGCTGCGGTGGTATCCGCCGAAGCGGCCCCTGGCTGTCTCAGGAGAACCGCGCCTCCCCGCCAGCGCTTCCCGGCGTCGCGACTGCCTGCCGAAACCGCCACAACCGGCTGGGCTTGGCAAAGGACCGGTTGATCGTGGCCAGCGGATAGGCCTGGCCGAAGACGAAGGCGTGATAGGCGGCCGCGTCGGCCTCGATGTCGCAGGTAAACCGGTCCGGGTGCAGCTTGCTGGCCAGGTAGCGCAGCCCCAGCACCCATTTGGGCGCGCCGAAGTCGCTGGCCGGCACCGGGGAGGTGTACACCCGCCCGGTGCGCACCGCCGCGACGTCCAGGCGAAGGGCCCGGCAGTCGGCCAGGAAGGCCTCGGGCGCGTTGGACAGGAACGCCGAGATGAAGATGACCTCCGGGTCCAGGCGGGCCAGGGTCTCCACGTCGATGCTGCGCCCCGGCCGGCCCCGCAGGTCCAGGCTGGCGTTGACGCTTTCCCCGCCGGCCACGCCGACGAGATGGTTTTCCAGGCGGCTGCCCATGATGGCGAACAGGGGCTTGCCCATGGCGTAATAGGTCCTGGGGCGGCGGCTGACACCGGCGACGGCTTGCCGGGCCGGCTCCATCAGGGCGGTCAGGTAGTCCACAAGCCGCTCCGCCTGGGACCTACGCCCGAGGACCTCGCCGAAATGGCGGATGAGGCCGAGATAGCCGTCGATGGTCTGGATGTCGTGGTGCAGCCGGGTGAGCATGCCCTGGCCAAGCAGGTGTTCCCAGGCCAGGACCACCTCGGCCTGCTCGTCGACCCCCATGGCCAGGCACATGGCCTCCACGATCTCCAGGCCCCGGGTGAAGGGATAGCCGCCCTGAAACGCCCCCTCGCGCAGCTGTGGCGGCGAGACCGGGCCGGTGATGGCCGCGTCCCGGCCGCAGCGGCCGCAGCGCACGTCCCCGTGCGCCGTCTGCGGCGCCGGCGACAGCAGCCGCGCCCCCATGGGGCCGTAGAAGTCGCGGGCGACGATGCGCTCGCCGCAGTCCGGGCAGACCGTGTCCAGGTCGCGGGAGCCGGGGGCATTGAAGACGTAGGTGAAGGGGAGGCTGCCTTGGCGCAGCTCCCGGGCGAAGGCCTCGGTGTCGGCGATGGCCGGCTCCAGGGCCGGGTCGGCCGCCTCGATGGGCACGTAGCGCATGAGCTGCAGGGCCATGTCCGGGGAGATCTCCGCCAGCAGCCTGGCCAGCAGCCGGGTGTCGTCCCGGTTGTCCAGGCGGTCCATGCAGGCGACCTCCACGTGGGTGCCGGCGGCGGCCAGGGCTCGGATGTTGCGCACGACCACCCGGGGGTCCCCGCCGCCGCAGGCCCGGATGCCGTCTGGCCCGGCGCCCTTGACGCCGATGTTGACCGCGTCGAGCAGCCCGAGAAGCGGCGCGAGGGACGCCTCGGTGAAGTAGGCGTTGGTGGCGCAGGCCACCAGCAGCCCCCGGGCCTTGGCCAGGCGGGCCACGTTTAAGAAGGTGTAATAGGAGGCCAGGGGGTCGTTCATGAGAAAGGCGATGCCCCGGCAGCCCTGGGCCTCGGCCATGTCCACCACGGCCTCGGGGGCGAGGTGGCGCAGGGCCGGGCTGTCCGGGGGCATCTCCCGGGCCGTGACCGTGGCGATGCAGCCCGGGCAGTCGAAATTGCAGCCGATGGTGCTTATCTGGAAAAACGGCGCGCCCGGGTGGAAATGGAGCAGGGGAATGGTTTCCACGGAAATGGGGGCGGTGATGAGGTAGCGGTCCGGGTAGCGTTCGACGACCGTGTCGCCCTGGCGGGCATACCGGCCGCAGGCGCCGCTTTGGCCGGGGGCAAGCGCGCAGCCGCGCGCGCAGACGGGGCAGTGCATGGGGACTCCTTGGTTAGGGGCGGCCGGGCGCCTCCCGGCACAACCGGCTGATCCGGTCCGGGACGCAGACCCGCAGGGCCGCGGCAATGGGGAAAACGGACACAGCCAGGCCGTAGAGGCGGCCCAGCGCCTCCCCGGTGACCACCGCCGCCGGCGGGCCGTCGGCCTCGATCCGGCCGTCGCGCAACAGAAGCACGCGGTCGGCCACCCACAGGGCATGGTCCGGGAAGTGGGTGGTCATCACGCAAGTGTAGCCTTCGCGGCAAAGCCCGCGCAGGATTTCCAGGAACCGGGCCTGGTGGCCGAAATCGAGGCCGGTTATGGGCTCGTCGAGGACCAGCGCCTTGGCGCCCTGGGCCAGGGCCCGGGCCAGCAGGGTCAGTTGGCGCTGGCCGCCGCTTAATTGGGTGACGGGCGTGTGCGCCAGGTGGGCGATGGCGAAGCGGTCGAGGGCTTCCAGGGCGATGTCCCGGTCCCGGGCGGTCGGGGGTCCGAAGAAAAACGACCGGGCGGCGCGGCCCATGAGCACGGCCTCGAGCACGCTGTAGGCGAAGGCGGGCTGGTGGGCCTGGGGCACGTAGGCCACGGCCGCGGCCAGTTCCCGGGGCGGCGTGGCGTGGGCCGGCCGGCCGCGCACCAGGGCTTGGCCGGCGGTCGGCGGGAGCAGCCCGAGCAGGAGCTTGAGCAGCGTGGTCTTGCCGCAGCCGTTTGGCCCGAGCAGGCAGACGAGCTCTCCCGTACCCACCGCGAAGGACACCCCGTCGAGCACCGGGGTGCCGTTGTAGGCGAAGGCCAGGTCTTGCGCCGCCAGGATTCCCATGTCAGCCCCAGGTCCGGCGCGAATGCCTGAGCACCAGCGGGAAGAAGGGAATGCCGGCCAGGGCCGTCAGGATGCCCAGCGGAATCTCCACGGCGAAGGCCAGCCGGGAGATGTCGTCGACGAGCAGCAGGTACAGCCCGCCGAGCAGGGCGGCCGTGGGCAGCAGCCGCCGGTTGGACGGCCCGACCAGCAGCCGGCCGGCATGGGGGATGATCAGCCCCACCCAGCCCACGAGCCCGGCGATGGAGACCGTGGCCGCGCTTAAGACCGTGGACAGGACGATGAGCCAAAGCCGCACCGCGCCCACGGACAGCCCGAGACTTCGGGCCTGCTCGTCGCCGAGGCTCAGCAGGTCGAGCTGGCGGGAAGAGAGGAACAGCCCGGCCAGCCCCAGGACAAACAGCGGCGCCGCCTGGAGAACCGTGCCCCGGTCGGCCCGGGACAGGCCGCCCATGAGCCAGTAGGTGATGGCCGGGAGCTGGTTGGTGGGGTCGGCCACGTATTTGACCGCCGCGAGCAGCGCGGTGAACAGGGCGGTGCTGATGACGCCGCCAAGGACGAGCAGCAACAGCCGGTCGCCACGGCTGACCCGGGCCAGCCCCAGGGCCAGGCCCACGGCGGCGATGCCCCCGGCGAAGGCGCAGCCCTGGACCAGCGTCCAGGGAAGGCCCGCCAGCATGCCCAGGGCCGTCCCGAAGGAGGCGCCGGCCAGCACTCCGAGCAACCCCGGCGAGACCAGCGGATTGACGAACATGGACTGGTAGGCCGCGCCCGAGGCGGACAGGGCCGCACCGATGAGCACGGCCGCCGCAAGCCTCGGGGCGCGGATGTCGCCGAGCACCACGCCGACGAGCCTGGCCCGGTCCGTGGCCGGCGGCGCGGACGGGTCCCAGGCGGCCAGCAGGCAGTGCCATTGGTCGGCCAGGGAAATGGGGTAGTTGCCGACCGTCAGCGACCAGACAGCCGCGACGAGCAGCAGCGCGGCCAGGGCCCAGGGCATGGCGTTCGTCCGGCGGGGTGCCTGGCCGGGGAGGGGGCGGCGCGGGCTCACGGCCTGGCGGCTGCGCCCGATTCCAGCAGGGCCCGGGCCTGGGCTTCGGTCAGGTCCTTGTCCCAAAAAAGCTTGCAGAAGGCCTGGGTCTCCCGGGCCATGTCATAGGGAAAGGCGTCCGGATACAGGGTATGGGCCATCCACTTGAGGGCCAGCAGGCGCATGAACGAGGGCGGCCGGTCGAACCAGTTGATGGGCAGGCTCGGCAGGCCGACGACCCGGCCGTCGCGCACGGCCGGGATGACCCGCCAGGTCGGCGAGGCCTGGATGGCGGCCTGGACCTTGGGCGTTTGGGCCAGGATCAGCTGGGGCGCGTAGCCGATCACCGTCTCCATGGTGACCTTGTCCATGCCGTAGCGCTGGGTTTGGGGCGTGGCGTGGACGTTGATGCCGCCGGCCATCTCCAGCACCTGGGTGTGGAACGAGCCCCTGCCGTCGGTGGCCAGGCCGTCCTCGCCCTCGGCGTAGTAGACGCGCAGGCGTTTGTCCTCGGGGATGCCCGCCACCCCCTTGGCGATGGCTTCCAGGGTGTCCTGGGCGTAGGCGCCCTGGGCTTCGCCGCGCGCCGGGTCGCCGAGGAGCCGCCCGAGCAGTCGCAGGGCCTTGGGATAGTCGGCCACGGTGCCGCTGTCGATATGCACCACCGGGATGCCGAGGCCCGTGAAAAAGGCGTCGAAATCCCGGTTGGACCTGGCCATGGTGCCGCTTATGACGAGATCGGGGGCGGCGGCGAGCAGCGCCTCCTTGTTGGGGGTCATGCCCTGGCCGAAAAAGCCGCCCAGCACCGGCAGGTCGCGGACGCAGGCCGGATACCAGGCCTTGGCCGCCGGCGGCTGGGGCATGTTCCAGCCCACCAGCAGGCAGGGGTTGATGGCGTAGACCAGCAGGGCGTCCGGCGGGGACAGGGCGTAGACCCGCTTGGGCGCGTCGGGCACGGTGACGGTCGCGCCGAGGGCGTCGGTGACGGTGGCCGCCCGGGCCTCCCACGCGCAGCAGACGGCGACCGCCAGGGCCAAGGCCGGGAACACACGGAAAACGGGCGGCAACCGCAAGGGCATGGCCGGCCTCCTTCGGGTCTGGGATGTTGATGGCTGGCGCGCCGTCCGCCGCGGGCCGGGCCCGTGGGACCCGGGCGCGGCCACGTCTTCGCCACGGCGCGTAAGCGTGGAGGATACGCCGGGGCAACCGCCGGAGACAACCGGACAGTGCCGCATCTTTTGCCTTCTATTCCAGCCTGATGGTTGCGCCGTTCCGTCTATTTGCGCTCACGTGGATTCCAAAAATACGGCCAGTGACCCCAAAGGCCCAGCCTGGCCTGCCTGTTCGTCACCGGCGGGCCAAGGGGAGGTGGCCTCGTTCGAAGCCGGAGCGGCAAGCTGGCCCCGCCCGTTCGGAGCGGGCGCGGCAGGGCGCCCGGGAAGGCGCCTGACCGGGAGAGGAGGAAGCGGCCTACCCGTGCCCGAGCACGTCCGCCAGCAGGGCCGCCCCGGACAGCACCAGCAGCACAAGGACCAGGCGCCGGAAAAGATCGGCGCTCACCCGGTGGCAGGCCCGCGCCCCCAGCCAGGCGGCAACCGCCACCGCCGGCAGCATCAGGCCGAAAGCCTCCCAGGCCGGCCGGGTCAGTTTGCCGGCCACGCCGTAGCCGAGGAAGGTTACGACCTGGATGGCCAGGATGTAGGATTGGACGATGCCGCGCTGCACGTCCTTGTCCCAGCCCCGCACCGTGCACCACAGCACGGGCGCCGGCCCGTTGAGGCCGGCCAGCCCCCCCATCACCCCTCCGACGAATCCGGCCGCGCCGTCGGCCAGCCTGCCTCCGAACCGGACGGCCGGGCGGGGGGGAGCCAACAGAAGATAGGCGCCGTAGGCGACGAGCACCACGCCCACCGTCGCCTTGAAAAGCCGCAGGTCCAGGACGCCGAGGAGCAGGACGCCGATGGGTACGCCAAGGACGCCCCCGGCCAGAAACGGCCGCAGCCGGGGCCAATCCAGGCGGGCCCAGATGGCGGCAAGGGACGTGGCCTGGGTGACGATGGAGCCGAAGACGACCATCGGCCCCAGCAGCGGCGGGTCGAGCTGCCAGGCCCAGAAGGACAGGGCCACGAGCCCGAAGGCGAAGCCCGACACCCCGGACACGAAGGCGCCGGCCAGGGCGCCGGCCAGGATGGCCGCCGTGGCGTCGCAGCTCATGCCCGCCTCACCGGTCCCGGCCCCATCGCGACAAGGCGTCCAGGCCGGCCTCGGCCTCCAGGGCGCGCAGGCGCTCCACCAGGGCCGGCGGCAGCGCCACGCCCGCCACGGCCGCCCGGGCCGCCCGGGCGTGGCCGCGTTCCCCGGGCAGGCGCACATCGGGGCCGGATTGGCGCAGGTCGTCCACCAGCCGGTCGACCTCGGCCAAAAACCGCTCGCGGCCGCAGAAAAAGGCCGGGTCCAGGGCCAAAAACAGGAACCCCGCCGTGCAGGGCGTGTCGGCGTCGAGCGTCCCGCGCACCCGCAGCCCGGTGGCCGCGCCGGCCAGGGCGCCGCCGAGGATGTCCACCATGATGGCCAGGCCGGTGCCCTTGTAGCCGAACAGGCCGCCGAGGGGCAGCAGGAACCCGGCCAGGGCCGCGTCGGGATCGGTCGTCGCCCGGCCGTGCGCATCGGCGGCGATGTCCGGGGGCAGGGGGTCGCCACGCAGCTTGTGGGCCAGGATGCGGCCCCGGGCCGCCGCCGTGGTGGCCATGTCCAGGCTGATGGGACGGCCGTCCGGCCGCCCGGTTGGGCAGGAAAAGGAAATGGGGTTGGTTCCCAGGGCCTTGCGGCGTCCGCCAAAGGGGCCGGCGGCGGGCTGGGTATTGCACAGGACCAGGCCCAAAAGGCCCGCGGCCGCGGCCATGTCCGCGTAATAGCCGCCGAAGCCGAAATGGGACAGCCGACTGGCCGTGGCCAGGCACAGCCCGTTGGCCCCGGCCCGGGCGATGACCGCCTCCATGGCCAGCCGGGCGGCATGGGGGCCTGGGGCGTAGCGGCCGTCGACACGCAGGCCGCACGGGGAGGTGGCCTCGATGACCGGCTCGGCCGCCGGGTCGATGGCCCCGGCGGCGATGCCGGCCACGATCCCGGGCAGGCGCAGCAGGCCGTGGGAGGCGAAGCCCCGGGCCTCGGCCGTAAGCAGGACGTCCATGACGCTGGCCGCCGTGCCGGGGGGCATGCCGTGGGCCATGAGCACGGCTTGCCCGGCTTCGGCCAGCACACGGAGAGGGTAGGCCATGGAGGGTCCTTTCCGCGGGGCTGTCGGCCGGCCGCGGGCCGGCGGGGCATGGGAAGGCGAGCGCCCTGGCCGGGTGGCCTGCAGCAACCGGGCCAGGGCACAGTAACGGGGCGCGCCCGGCGGCCCGGGTGTCGCCGCTATCGTGGAACACACCGGGAAAATTGATTTTTATCAAACAGTGCCTGTTTGTTCAAGGCCGCCCCGCACCGGGCGCAGCTGCCGGCCGTCGGCCCGATATTGGGCGGTGCGCCCGGCGTGCGCCGCCTCTCCCCTGCGGCCCGATGCGGCGCGGGCTGCCCAGAGTCGGGCGCGACGCTGGTATTTGGGCTGCCACGGCCGGGGGCTTGCCGGGAGGGTTTTGAAAATACTATTTGATTAGAGCATGTTGCGGCAGCGCGTTGCGCCAGCACGATTCTTGATGGGGCAAGGCCCGGACGCCGGCGGGAGCGCCGGCGGGCAGCTCGAAATCCACGCGCGCGGCAAGCGCGAGAACCGGTCCCGTGGCAGATAGAAGTCCGCAACCGTGCGGCGGCAACGCCAACGCCTCAAGGAGAAGGCCTATGCAGATCGGATTTATCGGTGTCGGGCTCATGGGAGGGCCGCTGGCCCGCAACCTCATCCGAGCCGGCAAGGATGTGACCGTCTACGACCTCAGCGCCGATGCCGTCAAAAAGACCCTGGCCGCCGGGGAAACCGGCAAGGCCGCCACCGTCCTGGCCGACCTGGCCGACAAGGACTTGGTCTTCACCAGCCTGCCCCTGCCCAGGCATGTCCTGGACGTCATGCTCGGCCAGGGCGGGCTCATGGAAAAGCTCAAGCCCAGCGCGATCCACATCGAACTGAGCACCATCGACCCGCAGACCTCGGTGGAACTGGAGGCCGCGGCCAGGGCCAGGGGCTGCCGCTTTCTCCAATGCACCCTGGGCAAGACCCCGGCCCATGCGGAAAAGGCCGAGGAGCCCCTGTTCGTCGGCGGCGACAAGGCCGTTTTCGACGAACTGGCCGGGCTGTGGCCGATCATCGGCGCGCCGGCCTACTACATGGGCACGGTGGAAGCCGCCTGCGCCATCAAGCTCATCAGCAACATGGTGGGCATGACCAACCTGGCCGTTTTGGCCGAGGGCATCCGCATCGGCGAAAAGGCCGGCATCAAGCGTTCGGTGCTCATCGAACTGCTCCAGGACACCGGCGCGCGCAGCTTCCAGATGGACGTGCGCGGCCCGTGGATCGCAAACGACGATTTCGCCAACCGTTTCGGCCTGGACCTGGCCCTCAAGGACGTGCGCCTGGGCTGCGAAATGGCCGTGGCCTGGGGCATGAAGATCCCGGCCATCATGGCCGCCCTGGGCGTGTTGCGCAAGGCCAGCGCCGCCGGGCTCGGCACCGAGGACTGCAACGCCGTCTACAAGGTCACGGAATAGCCTGCCCTCCCGACCGGGGAGAGTGAAGGCCAACCAACGGGATGCGTAACAAAGGAGTGGTGCATCGTGTCAGCCAAACCCGAACTTTTGCGTGAGGCCTGCTTCATCGGCGGCGAATGGGTCGCCGCCGACGGCGGGGAGGCCATCCCCGTCACCAACCCCGCCACCGGCGAAACCCTGGGCACCGTCCCCAAATGCGGCCGGCCGGAAACGGCCCGGGCCATCGCCGCCGCCGCCGAGGCCTGGCCGGCCTGGCGGGCCATGACCGCCATCGAACGGGCCGACATCCTGCTGCGCTGGCGGGAGCTCATCATGAAAAACCAGGAGGAACTGGCCCGGCTCATGACCCTGGAGCAGGGCAAGCCCCTGGCCGAGGCCCGGGGCGAGATCGGCTTCGGTTGCAGCTTCCTGCGCTGGTTCGCCGAGGAGGCCCGCCGGGTCTACGGCGACATCGTGCCGGCCCCCTGGCGCGACAAGCGCATCCTGGTCACCCGCGAGCCCGTGGGCGTGGTCGGCATCATCACCCCCTGGAACTTCCCCATGGCCATGCTCGGTCGCAAGGTCGGGCCGGCCTTTGCCGTGGGCTGCCCGGTCATCGTCAAGCCGGCCACCCAGACCCCCTATTCGGCCCTGGCCTTGTGCGACCTGGCCGCCGCGGCCGGCGTGCCCAAGGGCGTGTTCAACGTGCTCACCGGCGATTCCCGGGCCATCGGCGCCGAGCTGACCGAGAACCCGGCCGTGCGCAAGATCAGCTTCACCGGCTCCACCGAGGTCGGCAAGACGCTGATCCGCCAGTGCGCCGGCACCGTGAAGAAGGTCTCCATGGAACTGGGCGGCAACGCGCCGTTTCTGGTCTTCGACGACGCGGACATCGACCTGGCCGTGGCCGGCGGCATGGCCAGCAAGTACCGCAACACCGGCCAGACCTGCATCTGCACCAACCGCTTCTACGTCCAGGAAGGGGTCTACGACCGGTTCGTGGACAAGCTGACCCAGGCCGTCGCCGGACTCACGGTCGGCAACGGCCTGGAGCCCGGCGTGACCCAGGGGCCGCTGATCGACGCCAGCGCCCTGGCCAAGGTCGAAGGGCAAGTGGCCGACGCCCTGGCCAAGGGCGGCAAGCTCGTGTGCGGCGGCAAGCGCCACGCCCTGGGCGGCACCTTCTTCGAGCCCACGGTCATCGCCGAGGCCACGCCGGCCATGGCCTTCGCCAAGGAAGAGACCTTCGGCCCCCTGGCCCCGGTTTTCCGCTTCAAAACCGAGGCCGAGGCCGTGGCCATGGCCAACGACACCGAGTTCGGCCTGGCCGCCTACGTCTACACCAAGGACCTGGGCACGGCCTTTCGGGTGTCCGAGGGCATGCAGTACGGCCTGGTCGGCGTCAACGAGAGCATCATCTCGGTGTGCGAGGCCCCCTTCGGCGGGGTCAAGGAAAGCGGCATGGGCCGGGAAGGCTCGCGCCACGGCATCGACGACTACACGGTCATCAAATACACCTGCATCGGCGGCCTCGGCGCCTAGCCGGCGTTTCCCGGCAGCCTTGGCGGCGGTTTGATGCCCGAGGCTCATGCCCGCCTGCGGCGTCCGCGGCCGACCCATAGGCAACGTTCGCGGACAGGCCAGGCGGGACGCGCCGGGACAGGCGCGGGCGGGACGTCCAGGCCCTCGTGGCTCATCCTCCCCCACGGGGATGCCGGGTAACGGCCCGCCGGAACTGTCCACGTGCGGCGCGGGGGGAGCGGCCCCTCCCGCGCCGCCTTGTCACGGCGGCCGCAATGGAGGCTTGCGCCATGGATATTGCCTTGCGCTACGGCCACGAGGAGCGGCGGGTGCGTTTTCCGGACACCGTGACGGTGGACGTGCTGCGGCCAAGCCCCCTGGCGCCCCTGGCCGACCCCACGGCGGCCCTGGAGGCGGCCCTGGATGCGCCGCTTGGCACGGCGCCTTTCGCCGCCCGGCCCAAACCGGCCAGCGTGGCCATCGCCGTGCCGGACGAAACCCGGCCGACGCCCCTGGGCTTGCTGCTGCCGCCGCTTGTGCGGCGCCTGTTCGACGCCTGGCCGCAGTTGGCCCCCCGGGACGTCGTTGTCATCATGGGCGGCGGCCTGCACCCGCCGGCCAGCCAGGCCGACCTCGACAGGCTCCTGCCACCGGAGGTCGTGGGCGGCTGCCGCACCATGGCCCACGACGCCCGTCGTTCGCCCCTGGCGCGTTGCGGCGTCACCAGCCGGGGCACGCCGGTGGAGGTCAATGCCGCCTATGCCGCGGCCGAGCTGAAAATCGTCGTCGGCCAGATCGATCCCCACCAGTTCGTGGGCTTTACCGGCGGGGCCAAGGGCGTGGTCGTGGGCTGCGGCTCGGTGCGGGCCGTGCAGGCCAACCATTCCCTGATGTTCGGCCAGGGGGCGCAGGTGGGGGTGCTGGGCGCTAACCCCGTGCGCCAGGACCTCGACGAGGCCGGCCGCCTGGCCGGGGTCGATTTCGCCGTCAACGTGGTCCTCGACCCGGCAAAGCGCGTGCTCGGGCTGTGGGCCGGGCGGCCCGAGGCGGTGGTGGCGGCCGGGGCGCCGCTGTGCGACAGCCTCTACGGCGTGCCGGTTACGGGCGGCGGCTACGACCTGGTGGTGGCCTCCTGCGGCGGCCATCCCAAGGACATTTGCCTGTACCAGGCCCAAAAGGGGCTCAACCTGGCATCGCTGTGCGCCCGGGAGGGCGGGCGCATCCTGCTTCTGGCCGCCTGCGAACAGGGCATCGGCGACGAGGCCTACGAGGACTACGTCCGCCGGTTCCCAGGTCCCGAGGCCCAGTTGGAGGAGTTTCGGGCCAAGGGCTTTCGCATGGGCGCCCACAAGGCCTTCCTGTTCAGCCGGACCCTGACCCGGTTCACGGTGGGCGTGGTCTCCAAGCTCGACGAGGCCAGCCTGGCCCGCTGCCATCTGCGCAAGGTCCGGCTCCAGGAGACGCTGGACCGGTGGCTGGCCGAGCTCGGGCCGCGGGCGCGCCTGGCCGTGGTGCCAAGCGCCAACACCACCTATTTCCTGCCCCGCCCCGCCCGCTGAACGCCGGGGGAAAGAGGGTTTTGCATCGGGGCGATTTTCCCTATGGTGGCGCCCCGGGCGGCCGGGGCCGCCCCCGTCCGAGGGGCCGCCCGGGGCCGCCATCCCGACGCCCGGAGGCTTCGCCGGTATGCCGCAAACGAAATCCGCCATGGCCGTGGACCTGCGCAACGTCGACGTGCTGCACCAGGTCATCCGGCGCCTAAACGACGCCGTGCTGACCTCGGTGAGCCGCAAGGGCTATTTCAAGGTCCTAAGCAACGAACTGCGCCGGATTTTCGCCTACGACCGCCTGGCCATCAACCTTTACGACTCCGACATCCAGATCCTCAGCTACTTCACCTCGGCCGAGGGCGTGGTGGTCGGCGCTCAGTCGAGCGTGCGCAACGCCAGCTCCCGCACCGTGGCCGGCCTGGTCATCACCTCCCGCGAGCCGGTGGTCATCCGCGACCTGGCCAACCAGTTCAAGGACGAGCTGGACAATCCCCTGGCCGAGGCCGGGCTCAACGTCACCATCGCCTTTCCGCTGCTGGTGCGCGACAATGTGCTCGGCACCCTGCACTGCTCGTTTCGCCAGGAACCGGCGCGGCTCATGGACATCGTCGATTTCATCGCCGCACTCACCCCCTTCGTCTCCTCCGGGGTGGACGCCATCCTGTCCCGGGAGCGGGTGGCCGTGCTGGAATCCGGCCCTCTGGCCGGCGCGCCGAGCCCGCCGCCGGACACGGTCGAGGGGCCGGTCTTCGAGAGCCTGGCCATGAAGGCCATCATGCAGCAGATCCGTCGGGTGGCCCCCCTGGAGGTGCCCATCCTCATCCAGGGCGAGACCGGCACGGGCAAGACCATGATCGCCCGCTACATCCACGACCGCAGCCGCCGGGCCAAGCACAATTTCGTCAAGGTCAACTGCCCGGCCTTAGTGACCACGCTTTTTGAAAGCGAACTGTTCGGCCACGGCAAGGGGGCCTTTACCGGCGCCACCAGCCAGCGGGTGGGCCGCATCGAGATGGCCAGCCGGGGGACGCTTTTTCTCGACGAGATCGGCGAGCTGCACCTGGACCTGCAAAGCAAGCTCCTGCAAGTCCTGGAGGAGAACAGCTTCGAGCGGGTGGGCGAGTCCTTTTCGCTCAAGGCCGACATCCGCCTCATCGCGGCCACCAACATCGACATCCGCAAATCCTTGCTGGACGGGCGGCTGCGCACGGACCTCTATTACCGCCTGGCCACCATGATCATCACCATCCCGCCCCTGCGGGAGCGGCGCGAGGACATCCCGGTGCTGGCCAAGCGCATCTCCGGCATCCTGTCCGCCCAGATGCGCGTGCCGGACATCACCTTTTCCATGGCCATCATGTCCCTGCTCCAGGAATACGCCTGGCCCGGCAACATCCGCGAGCTGCGCAACACCATAAGCCGCCTGCTTATCGCCAACGTCCATCGGCCGTTAACCCCGGGCGACGTGCGGGGGCTGCTCGGCGAGGTGCGCGTGCGCCCAAACGAGGAGCCGGGCGGTTTCGCCACCCTGCGCCAGATGGAGAAGCGCCACATCCAGGAGGCCCTGTCCCTGGCCAAGGGCCGGGTTTCCGGGCCGGACAGCGCCGCCGGCCTGCTCGGCATCCCCCGCACCACCCTCCAGTACCGCATGCGCAAGCTCGGCATCCAGCCGGGCCGCGACGACTGAGGCGGCGCCCCGGGGCGCCGCTGGCTAGGCCCCGGCCGGCAGGGCGGGGGCGTGGCCGTCGTGGCGCATGGCCCCGATGAGCTCCCGGATGTCGTGGGCCTGCCTGGCCAGCCCCTGGACGGCCCCGGCCGAACGTTCCATGGCGGCGTCGGTTTCGAGGCTGACGCGGTCGATATCGGCCACGGCCTGGCTGACCGCGTCGCTGCTGGCGGCCTGCTGTTCGCTGGCCGAGGCGATGCCGCCGATCTGGCCCGAGACGCGCTCGGCCAGGCCGACGATGGCCGCGAGTGCCAGGCCGCAGTCGCGGGTCAGGGCGCTGACCGTGCCGATGGCCTGGGCCGCTTCGTCCACCCGGGCCACGTTGTCCCGGGTGCCCTGCTGGATGCCGTCGATGGTTTCGTCCACCTGGCGGGTGGCGGCCATGCTTTTTTCGGCCAGCTTGCGCACCTCGTCGGCGACCACGGCGAACCCCCGGCCGGCCTCGCCCCTGGCCAGGGCGGCCCGCACGGCGTCCATGTGGGCCTTGGTTTCGCTTTTGGAGGCGAAGTCGATGACCCGGCCGATGTCCTCGAAGCGCAGCAGGGCGCGGCGCAGGTCGATGAGCCGTTCGGACTCGGGCAGGATGCCCTGGCGGTAGGTGCGCTCCAGGGCGTCGAGGTCCTCGCGTTCCCCGGCGCTCTCGCCGAGGAGCTGGCGCAGGGTGGCCAGGTGGGCGTCGAAACGCTCCTTTCCGGCCTCGTAGGGGGCCAGGTATTCGTCGCGGCCGGCCAGGGCGTAGCCGCGCTTGCCGGTTTCCATGTCCACCAGGTCGGTCAGGATGGCCTGGCGCAGGGCCTGGGCCTCGAAGGTGCGGGCGCTGATCCGGTTGGCTTGGCTGACGCTTTCGAAATAGCCGAAGGACACCGCGATGACGCACAGGGACAGGCAGATGATGCCGCCAAATCCCAGGCCGAGCTTGCGGGCGAAAGACAAATTCCCCAATCGCGGCATGGCGACCTCCTTGGCGTGCGCGCCTGCGTTGCGGGCCGGCCCGCCCGGGGTGGCGGGCGGCCGGTGGCGGGTTTGCCCGCCGGGCCGTGCTCCGTCCGGCCTGGCGGGTACGGGGTGGTCGAAGCGGTGCGGAAAACGACTGGCCCTCAGACGGCTGACCAGCCGCCGTCGCAAAAAACGACCTGGCCGGTGACGTAGGCCGCGGCCGGCGAGGCCAGAAAGACCGTCAGGCCCTCGATGTCCTCGGGTTCGCCGCTGCGGCCGACGACGGTCTGGCCGGCCAGTTCCCGGGCGGTTCGTTCGTCGGCGAACAGCGAAGCGGTCAGGGCGGTGCGGAAAAAGCCCGGGGCGATGGCGTTGGCCGTGATGCCGCTGGCCGCACCGGACCAGGCCTGGGCCATGGCCCGGGTGAGCTGGGCCACGCCGCCCTTGGAGGCGCCGTAGGGCGCGCCGTTGGCGAAGGCCCGCACGCTTTGCAGGGAGGCCAGGTTGATGATGCGGCCAAAGCCGCGCCGGCGCATGCCCGCGACGAGCTCCCGGGCCAGGAAGAACGGGACGGTGAGGTTTAAGCGCAACGTCGCGTCCCAGGCCTCGGGCGTGACCGCTTCCCAGGGCAGGCGCGGGTTGACCCCGGCCGCGTTGACCAGGATGTCCGGCGCCTCGCCGTCCGCGGCGGCGAGCCTGGCCAGGTCGGCCAGGGTGTCGCCGGCGGCCAGGTCGCACGGGATGGCCCGCACCGACCCCCCGGCGGCGGCGAGGTCGCGGGCGGCCGCGTCCAGCCGGGCCGGGTCCCTGGCCACCAGGACCAGGGAGGCCCCGGCCTGGCCCAGGGCCCGGGCCATGGCCCAGCCCAGGCCGCCGCTGGCGCCGGTGACCAGGGCCGTGTGCCCGGTCAGGTCGAAAAGGCCCTTCAGATAGGCCGACATGCCTGCCTCCCGGCGGCCGGCCGGCCGCCTACCACCATTTGATGCATTCGGTGACGTAGTCGCGGATCTTGACGAATTCCGGGTCGTCGAACTGGCGCGGCCGGGGCAGGTCCACCAGCACCTCCTCCTTGATGGTGGAGGGCTTGGGGGACAGGATCAGGATGCGCTCGGCCAGGTAGACGGCCTCCTCGATGTTGTGGGTGATGAAAAGCACGGTGCTGCCCACTTCCTTCCAGATGCGGATCAGCTCGTCCTCGAGGTAGTAGCGCAGCTTGATGTCGAGCTGGCCGTAGGGCTCGTCCATGAGGAGCAGGTCGGGGTCGATGGCGAAGTTGCGGGCGATGACCACGCGCTGCTCCATGCTGGCCGAGAGCTGCTTGGGGTAGCAGGCCCGGTAGCGGCGCAGGCCCACCAGGTCGAGCATGCGTTCGACCTGCTCCTCGATGCGCTCGGGGCCAACCCGCTTGACCCGCAGGCCGAAGCGGATGTTGTCCTCCACGGTCAGCCAGGGGATGGCCGAGGGCTCCTGGAAGACGAAGGCGATGTTGTGGCGGGTGGGGTCGGCCGGCGTGCCGTCGACCAGGATGTCGCCCTTGGTCATGGGGATGAAGCGGGAGAGGCAGTTGAGGAAGGTGGTCTTGCCGCAGCCCGTGGGGCCGACGATGCACAGCATCTCGCCCTTGTAGATGTCGAAGCTGATGTCATCGAGCACGAGCAGGTCATCGTAGCACTTGGTCAGGGTGTCCACCTTGACCTTGATGTCCCGGCCTTCCTTGTACGATGCGAACGATTGGGTCTGCACGGCCTTTCTCCTACAGGACAAGGTCGGTATCGTTGGAGATGCGTTTGCGCATTTCGAGGAATTCCGGGTCGGTGTAGTTGCGCGGCTTGGGCGTGGTGATGGCGTAGCTGCTTTTCACCTTGCCCGGCATGGCCGACATGACCACGACCCGGTCGCCGAGGTAGATGGCTTCCTCGATGTTGTTGGTGACGAAGACCACGGTGCGCTGTTCCTTCTGCCAGATGGCCAGGACGTCCTTTTCCATGGCGTAGCGGGTCTGGGCGTCCAGGGCGCCGAAGGGCTCGTCCATGAGCAGGATGTCCGGGTTGACGGTATAGGCCCGGGCGATGCCCACCCGCTGCTTCATGCCGCCGGAGAGCTGGGCCGGGTAGGCCTTCTCGAAGCCCCCAAGCCCCACCAGGTCGATGTAGCGGTGGGCCACGGCCAGGCGTTCGTCGCGGCCCACGCCCTTCATGGCCAGGCCGAAGGCCACGTTGTCCTCCACGGTCTTCCAGGGGAACAGGGCGTATTGCTGGAAGACGATGCCCCGGTCGGTGCTCGGGCCATACATGTCCCGGCCGTCGATGCGGACCTCGCCGGCATCCGGGGCCATCAGGCCGCCGATGATGTTGAGCAGCGTGGTCTTGCCGCCCTGGCCCGGGCCGAGGATGACCAGGAACTCGTTTTCATGCACGTCCAGGCAGATGTCGCTGAGGACATGCAGGACGTCGCTTTGCACGGTGAAGGACTTGGTGATGCCCCTGCATTCGATTTTCACACCAGCTCTTTGCGCCATGGACACAGCCCCCTCTCCAGTAAGCGTAACATGACGGCCAGGGCGGCGCCGATCAGGCCGATCAGCGCCATGCCGACGAGGATCATGGCCGGCTTGTTGAGGTCCATTCCCTGGATGATGAGGAACCCGACGCCTTCGCGGGCGCCGACCATTTCCGCGGCCAGCACGCACATCCAGGACATGGACAGGGCGTTTTGCACGCCGGCGAAGACCGACGGCAGGCTGGCCGGTATGGCCACGTTGAACAGCTGCTGGCGGCGGCTGGCCCCGAAGGCCCGGGCCGCGTCGATGAGCAGCGGGTCGACGTAGCGCATGCCGATGTAGGAGTTGAGCACGAAGATGACGAAGGAGCCGACGAAGCAGATGAAGATCTTGGGCCCCTCGCCGATGCCCAGCCACAGGATGGCGATGGGGATCCAGGCGATGGGCGGGATGGGCCGCAGCAGCTCGAAGATGGGCTTGACCACCTTGTCGCAGGTCCGGTTCCAGCCCATCATCAGCCCCAGGGGCAAGCCGAACAGGCCGGCCCAGAAGTAGGCGATGAGCACCCGCCGCATGCTGTAGTAGACGTGCATCCAGACGCTGTTGCCGCCGATCTTGATGGAGAACAGGCGCAAGGCCTCGGCCAGGACCATGGCCGGCGAGGGCAGGGCCTGGCTGCCGACGGCCAGCACGGCCGCCTGCCACAGCGCGAGGAAGATGACGGCGGAACCCAGGGGCGCGGCCAGGGACAGGGCCCTGTGCCTCATGGTGGCGGCACTCATATGTTGAGCTTCCTGGACGAGGCGAACCGGGATTCGATGAAGGTCAGGGCCACGGACATGAGCGCGCCGGTGAAGCCGATGGTCAGCATGCCGACGATGATGATGTCCGGCCGGGCCAGGCGCCGGCCGATCTGGATCATGTAGCCCAGGCCCTGGGAGGCGGCCAAAAGCTCGGCGGCCACCAGCGTGGTCCAGGCGGCGTTTAAGGACAGCTTGAGCCCGGTGAAGATCATGGCCACCGACGACGGGGCGCCGATCTTGAGGAAGGTCTCCCAGTTGGAGGCGCCGTAGATGCGGGCCACCCGGATGAGCACGGGGTTGGTCAGCCGGATGCCGGTGTAGGAGTTGATGACGCAGGGCACGAAGGCGGCCAGGAAGATGATGAAGGCCTTGGCCCACAACCCGATGCCCAGCCACAGGATGGCGATGGGGATCCAGGCGATGGGCGGGATGGGCCGCACGGCGTCGAAGAGGGGCCGCACCAGCATGTTGACCGGCTTGTACCAGCCCATGAGCAGCCCCAGCGGCACGCCGATGACCGCGGCGGCCCCGAAGCCGGACAGGGAGACGATCAGGCTCGTGACGATGTGGTGCTGGAGCACGGCGCCGTCCGGGTTGGGATTGACGAACTTGTCGAAGAACACCCAGATGACCTGGCTTGGCGGCACGAGCTGGTAGGGGCCGATGATGTCCAGGCGGCAGATCAGCTCCCAGGCGGCGAGAAACAGCAGGAAGCTGACGATGGATATCCAGTTCTCGCGCGCGGCGCGGCGCAAAAAGGCCAGGCGTTCCTGGGTTTGCCGCGCGTCCTGGCCGCAGGCGGGGTTGCCCAGCGGCAGGCTGTCGCATTGGCACGAAGGATCGGTGGACTGCATGGTGCGCTAACCTCGCAAGCTTTGGCTGGGCGCCGCCGCGACCGGCCGGCGGCGCCGGGTTGCGGTCGCTATTGGCCGGCCTTTTTGGCTTCGAGCGCCTTCATGAAGCTGGCGTCGATGTAGCAATTGGCCTGCACGTACTTGTCGAACTCCTTCTGGGTGATGCGCCCCTGATTGAGCAGGAACTGGGCCACGCCGCGCATCCAGGTGGCGGCCTTGCCGGGGTCGGTCAGCAGCGCGACCTGCTCCTTGACGTCGAACAGGGGGCGCAGCTTGAACTCCTGGGCCACCATCTCCTTGTTGAGCTCCAGGCCGCAGTATTCCGTGAAGTACTTGTACAGGGGCTCGATGTTGCCCTGGGGGTCGGCCTGCATCTTGTGGATGTAGTTCATGTAGATGCCAAGCCAGGCCGTGACCAGGTCGGGGTGCTTCTCGGCGAATTCCTTGCGCACCATGATGCCGCCCGGCACCGTGGCCCCGGCCCGGCGGCCCGAGGAGACCTTCACCCAGCCCTTGGCCTCGGCCAGGTAGCTGGAGGGCGCCCACAACTGGATGATGTCGCCCTCGCCGGCGCCGAAGGCGGCCAGGGCCTGGCCCTGTTCCATGTGGACGATCTTGACGTCGCTGTCCTTGAGCCCCAGGGCGGCCAGGCTGGCGCTTAGGGCGTAGTGGCCGGTGGACACGGTGGTGGCCAGGATCTTCTTGCCTTTCCAGTCTTCGGCCGTGCCGTAGAGGTCGGGGAATTTCGGGTTGGCCCCTTTGTGTTTGAGCAGGGGAGAGTCCGGGCGGACCCAGATGTCGTTGGTTTCGGATTCGTCGTTGGAGATGCCGATGAGCAAGGCGCCGTAGCGCAGGCTGGCCATCATGCACGGAATGGTGCCCATGGCCCCGACATCCCACTGGTCCGCGGCCATGGCCTCGACCTGGGGCGCGCCGGAAGTGAA
Source organism: Solidesulfovibrio sp. DCME (assembly GCF_049995385.1). Taxonomy (NCBI): domain Bacteria; kingdom Pseudomonadati; phylum Thermodesulfobacteriota; class Desulfovibrionia; order Desulfovibrionales; family Desulfovibrionaceae; genus Solidesulfovibrio; species Solidesulfovibrio sp. DCME. The sequence continues at coordinate 4,350,742 of NZ_CP188261.1, read as the reverse complement.
AAGCATGAATTGCAGTTCGAAGGGCTTGTCCGCGTCCGCCTTTTCCTCGATGGCAAGCCAGGTGGGCATGCCGTGCAGGCAGGGCTGGCCGCTGACGCGGATCACGGGCTTGGCCGCCAGGGCCGCGCCGCCCGCGAAAACGAGAAGACAAAAACCCAAAACCAAAACAAGCGTGCGTCTTTTCATGTGTGCTCTCCCTCGCCGAAAGGTGATTCTCTACGTGTACGCTGGTCGCCTCGTTCGGCCGTCAGTTCCGGAAGCTCCCTCCTTTCTTGCTTGGTTGACGAGCCCGGCGCCGTCCGTGATCGGGGCGGGCCGGTCCGTGCCCAGGGTCGTTTCCCCGGGCGGGCCGGTCGGTACGGCGGGAAAGACTCCCGCCCGGACTTGATTTTCGCCTTTCGAGCAAGACATATGCCACTGGTTGGGGCGTGTTTATCTCTTGGATTTGCAAGGCATTTCTGACGGTGTCCCAGGCCTGGCCCGGGTTGGGCGACCAGTATTGGGCACAAAACCCAAAAGCTGGCGCAGCGGCGGCCGCGACGGAGGGGAAGCGGCCAGTGTCCGCAAAAGAGTGTTATAAATCAATGGGAAGACAGTTGCTCCGGGCCGCGGGCGCGGTCCTTGGGGCCGCGTTCGGGCCCAAGGCCGGCTGGCCGGCGACGGGTGCCCCGGGCAGAGCCAGGGCCGGCCGGGAACACGACCAATATTGGGCTTGAAGTCGAATATTCAGCTTGCCGCCGGTGGCCCGATGCGGTCGCGATTTCCGTAACGCGTATTATTCCAATTGGTTGGCTGTCAGTCCGAGCGCAGGCACAGCCCTTGCTCAGGCTGGACCCCAGAAGGGACCGGCCAGCCGAAACGACACGGCCGGCGAAGAGGCGCGGGTTTGGCTCACCCTGGTGCGGCAGCGTGGATACGCCGTGGGGCGCGGGGAAGAGAAGGGAAGCCAGGCGGTATGCGGCGCCTTCGCCGGCAATGGCAAGCGCCCGCGCTTGCCCGGTCGGGGGAATTGCCTGGCGATGCGCTGGATGCATTGCCATGGCGCGAGCGGCGGCAGCCTGGCCGGCCAGCCGCGACATGAACAACACTGTCAGGAGGAATGCATGGCTATTCAATTTCTTGTCCATGAGCCCGGCGACTCGGTCGGCGTCGTTGTGGTCGAGGGTGTCGAGGCCGGTCAGGAACTGACCGGCTGGGTCATGGAAAACGACGCAACCATCACGGTCACGGTCAAGGACGCCATTCCCATCGGCCACAAGCTGGCCCTCAAGGACCTGGCCGTGGGCGACACGGTGATCAAATACGGTACCGACATCGGCAAGGTGGTCGCTCCGATCGCCTTTGGCGGGCATCTCCACGTCCACAACGTCAAGACGAAAAGGTGGTAGGCATGAAGACCAAGTTCATGGGGTATCGGCGCGAGAACGGACGGGTCGGCGTGCGCAACCACGTCGTGATCCTGCCCCTTGACGACCTGTCCAATGCCGCCTGCGAGGCCGTGGCCAACAACATCAAGGGCACCCTGGCCCTGCCCCACCCCTACGGCCGCCTCCAGTTCGGCGCCGACCTCGACCTGCATTTCAAGACCCTCATCGGCATGGGCTGCAACCCCAACGTGGCTGCCGTGGTGGTCATCGGCATCGAGCCGGTCTGGACGAACCGGGTGGTGGAAGGCATCGCCAAGACCGGCAAGCCCGTGGCCGGCTTTTCCATCGAGCAGCACGGCGATCTGGAAACCATCTGCGCCGCCTCGCGCAAGGCCAAGGAATTCGTGCAGTTCGCGACCGAACTGCCGCGCACCGAATGCGACGTCAAGGACCTCTGGGTGTCCACCAAGTGCGGCGAGTCCGACACCACCTCGGGCCTGGCCACCAACCCCACCGTGGGCGACGCCTTCGACAAGCTCTACGCGCTCGGCTGCACCCTGCTGTTCGGCGAGACCACCGAGCTCACCGGCGGCGAGCACCTCGTGGCCGCCCGCTGCCGCACCCCGGAAATCCGCGACCAGTTCCAGGCCATGTTCGACCGCTACGCCGCCCTGGTCGAGGCCCACAAGGTCGACGACCTGTGCGACTCCCAGCCCACCAAGGGCAACATCGAAGGCGGCCTGACCACCATCGAGGAAAAAGCCCTGGGCAACATCCAGAAGATCGGCAAGAAATGCATCGTGGACGGCGTGCTCGACAAGGCCGACGCCCCCACCGGCCCGGGCCTGTGGTTCATGGACTCCTCCTCGGCCGCCGCCGAAATGGTCACCCTGTGCGCCGCCGCCGGCTTCGCCGTGCACTTCTTCCCCACCGGCCAGGGCAACATCATCGGCAACCCCATCCTGCCCGTGATCAAGCTCAGCTCCAACCCCCGCACCGTGCGCACCATGAGCGAGCACGTCGACGTGGACGTCTCCGGTGTCCTGCGCCGCGAGTGCAACCTGGACCAGGCCGGCGACCAGTTGCTGGACATGATGCTGCGCACCGCCAATGGCCGCGCCACGGCCACCGAGGCCTTGGGGCACCGCGAATTCGTGCTCACCCGCCTCTACGAGAGCGCCTAGGCGCCCAGCCCACCCTTTGGGGTTCCGGCACCGCTCCTCCACGGTGCCCGGCCCAGCCCATCCGGGGCCGGCGGTTCGCCGCCGGCCCCTTTCGTGGCCCGCGATGGCGGCGCCACGGGAGGCCCCATGACGCATCCCAAACCCGGCCAGCCCAGGGCCGGCACCGGCAACGGCTACGATACGCCCCCCGGCCAGGCCGTGGCTGGCGGCGGACGTGGTTTCGATTCGATATCCGGCCAGGCAGTGGCCGGCAGCGGCTTCGATCCGACCCCCGGCCAGGCCGTGGCCGGCTCCGGCAGCGGCTTCGATCCGATGTCCGGCCAGGCCCTCTCCGGCAACGGCAGGGGCTTCGATCCCATCCCCGGCCAGGCCGTGGCTGGCAGTTGCAGCGGCTTCGATACGCGCGCGGCCATGGACGTGGCCGCCGAGGCCGTAGAGGCCGCCTGCGCCATACTGCTCGCGGGCCAGGCCGACCTGGCCGGCCTGCGGCACACGGTCAAGGCGCCGGGCGACATCGCCACGGACATCGATCGCCGGGCCGAGGAGGCCATCCGCCGGCGCATCCGCCGGGCCTATCCCGGCCATGCCTTCCTCGGCGAGGAAACCGGCGCCTCGGGCACCGCCCCCTTCCGCTGGATCGTCGACCCCCTGGACGGCACGGTCAATTACGTGCGCGGCTTCCCCTATTACGCCGTGTCCGTGGCCCTGGAACACGAAGGGCGCCCCCTGCTCGGCTTGGTGGCCGATCCGGCGCGGGCCGAGTGTTTCGCGGCCATCGCCGGGGGCGGGGCCTTTTGCAACGGCCGGCCCCTGGCCGTTGCGGGCCGCACCCGCCTGGACGAGGCCGTGGTCGGCACGGTCGTGCCGCCGCCCCGTTTCCCGGGCCTGGACGACTATCTGGCCCGGTTTTGCGCCGTGGCCCGCCAGGCGGCGGGGGTGCGCCGGGCCGGGGCGGCCGCCCTGGACCTGGCCGCCGTGGCCGCCGGGCGGCTGGACGCCTTTTTCGTGGTCAGCCTGGCCCGCTGGGACGTGGCCGCCGGGACGCTGCTCGTGACCGAGGCCGGCGGCGCCGTGGCCGACATCGACGGTGGCGACGACCCCCTTGGCGGCAACCGGCTGGTGGCGGCCAACCGGCACCTGCTGCCGGCCCTGCTGCCGCTGCTGTCCGGCAAGGCCGGGCGGCCCTGAAATCCTTGGCGGCAACCGGCCGGTGGCGCGCCACGGGCAGCCGCTGCCGGCCCATGGCCGTTTCCGCCCGACAAGGCCGGGCGCCCTGAATGCCTTGGCGGCAACCGGCTGGTGGTTGCCAACAGGCAGCCGCTGCCGTCCTTGTTGCCGCTTTTGCCCGGTCTGGCCCGGACACCCGCCACGCCGCCCGATGCCGCCGAGGCCGGCCCTGACACCCTCATGGTCGCCCGGCGCCGGTCAGGCCCTGGCCGGCTCCCCCCTTTCCCAATCGCCGCAAAACGAATAGGATAACTTTGCAATATGCCTAAACCTTTTGATTCGGGCAGGATGTTCGGAGCACGGTCGGTTCCGGGGGCCCGGCCGGCGGGCCGGTGTGGCGCGTTCGGCGCTTTCGCGGGGGGAGAGGGACGGCGAAGGAGTGCGGGCGATGGATGTCGCGGGCAAGAAGATGTTGCGGCGGGTGGTGGTCTCCAGTGTGGTGGGGGCGACCATCGAGTGGTACGATTTTTTCCTGTACGGCGTCCTGGCCGGGATCGTGCTCAATAAGCTCTATTTCCCGGCCGACCAGCCCCTGGTCTCCACGCTGCTTTCCTATGCCACCTTTGCCGTGGGCTTTGTCGCCCGTCCCGTGGGCGGGCTGGTCATCGGGCATTTCGGCGACAAGCTCGGCCGCAAGAAGATGCTGCTTTTCACCCTCCTGCTCATGGGCACCTCCACCGTGTGCATGGGCCTGGTGCCCACCTACGACCAGATCGGCCTCGCCGCGCCGGCCCTGCTCCTGCTGCTGCGCGTGCTCCAGGGATTTGGCCTTGGCGGCGAATGGGGCGGGGCGGTGCTGATGACCTACGAATTCGCCGAGCCGGCCCGGCGCGGCTATTTCGCCAGCCTGCCCCAGGTGGGCCTGTCCATCGGGCTGTGCCTGGCCTCGGGCGTGGTCGGCCTGCTGTCGTGGGGGCTGACCGAGGCGCAGTTTCTGGCCTGGGGCTGGCGCATCGGCTTCCTGCTCAGCGTGGTGCTGCTGTTTCTGGGCTCCTGGATCCGCAACAACGTCAACGAGACGCCGGAATTCGCCAGGGTCATGGCCCGGCGGCGGCGCGGCGCGCCGGCCCTGCCCCTGGCCGCCATCTGGCGGGAATCCCGGGGACTGGTCTTGGCCGGGCTGGGGGCGCGTTTTATCGACGGCGTTTTTTTCAATATCTTCGCGGTATTTTCCATCACTTTCCTGACCGGGACCCTGCACGTGGACAAGACCGTGGCCCTGCTTGGGGTCATGGCCGCGTCGCTGGTGCTCATGGCCTGCCTGCCCGTGGCCGGCCGCCTGTCGGACCGCTACGGCCGCCCGAGGGTGTTCATGCTGGGCTGTGTGTGTACCGGCCTATCGGCCTTTCCGGCGTTTTGGCTCATGATGGCCGGCCCGGACAACCCGGTTTGCGTCTTCGCGGCCCTGGTCATCCCCCTGGGCGTCTTCCACGCCCTGGTCTACGGCCCCATTGCCGCGCTTTTCGCCGACATGTTCCGGGCCGAGGTCCGCTATACCGGCATCTCGTTCGTCTACCAGGTCTCGGGGGTCTACGCCGCCGGCATAACGCCCATGATCGCCACGGCCCTGCTCGGCCTTGGCGACGACGGGCCGTACTTCGTGGCCGGCTATGTGCTGTTGGCCGGCGTGGTCAGCTTCCTGTCCACCTGGTGGATCGGGCGCCATCCGGCCGGGGCGGCGGCGCCGGTGGTCCTTGGCGCCGCCCGCGCCGAGACCTGACGGCAGGCGCGTCGCGGCCGCCGCGTCAGGAGACGTCCGAGGCTTCGTGGCGGCCGGGCAGGGTGTTTTCGAGGCTTAGGCTGGCGGCCGGCGGATAGCGCTCGGCCAGGGCGCGCATGTCGTCCAGGTAGCGGCGGGCGTTGCTCAGGTAGAAGGCCAGGGCCGGGGCGAAGTTGCGGCCGACCAGCCCGTCGATGAGCAGCCGGCTGATCTCGCGTTCCCGCAGCAGCACGTCCTGGGACAGCAGGAAAATCCGCCGCTCCTCCAGGGTCATGCCGCGTATGGTCCGTTCGGCCACCGGCCGGGCTTGGGGCTGGTGCATCCAGAAATAGAGGAAATCCAAGGCATTGACGATGACGATCTTTTCCAGGTCGCCGCGCCGTTCGCGAAGCGAAGCAATCAGCGCCTTGGGCGTTTCCAGAAGCCGCGTGGCGTCCGCGTCGGGATAGGCCCGCTCCAGCTGGGCATGGGCCTCGAAGAGCTGGCGGCATTTATGGCGGTAGTCGCGGATGCGCATGCGCACGTAGCGGGTGCGGTCGGCCAGGCCCTCGATGGCCGCGGCCACGCTGTCCGAGGCGCACTTGGACACGATGGCCGCGAAGGGCTCCAGGGCCGCCTGGGGCGAGGCCACCCCGGCCCCGGCCAGCACGGCGGCCAGGGCCTGGTTGAGGGCCAGGGCCAGGGGAATGGACAGGATGGTGCGAAACAGGTTGCCCACGGCGGCGGCGGTGGGCAGGCCCCGGTAGAGGTTGTGGCTGGCCAGGTACAGCCCGTTGGCCAGGGCCATGACCGCATAGAGGGCCAGGGGGTTGGTGGCCGTGGTGATGCCGAGCCCCCGTTCGAGGAGGGCCAGGCGCACGAGGATGTCCAGCAGCGGCACGGAAAAGCCGGTGAAAAAAAGCGAATCGGCGATGCGGTCGGCGCTGACGTAGTCCCGCCACACGACCAGGGGGCTGCGGCGCACCCCGCCGCAACCCACGGCCGCCTGGAACAGGTTGCGCAGGCCCGTGATGCCAAACCAGATGCAGGCGCCGCCGTAGGCCAGCACCCACCAGGAGTTGACCGCGGCGAAGGAGGCGGCGGCCACGGCGAAGCCGGTGAGGATTTTCAGCGTGTTTTTGAAATTGCCGTTGACGTAGCGCCAGCGGAATCGGGCTCGGCGCTGACCGGCCTCCTCGGCCAGGCGTTCGCTGGCCGTTTCCTGGATGCCGCCCAGGGTGTGGATGTTGGCGGTGCGGGCGTCGGCCTTGTAGGTGCGCCGCCACAGCCAGGTGCGCCGCCAGCGGTAGCCGGAAAGCCGCAACCCGGGCAGTTCGCGCAGTCGCCGCAAAAGCCTTGTCAGCGGCCCCGGCGTGAAGGCGTCGGCCAGGGCGGTCTCGCGCGGGGTGACGGCCGCGCCCACCGGAATGGCCCGCCGCAGGCTCTGCCTGGGGTGACCGGCCCGCCGGGCCAGATGGCGCCTGGCGCCCACGGGCAAGGTGTCGGCCACCACCAGCCCCATGCCCCGGGTGCGGGTGGAGCGGCCGGCGGAATCCGAGCCCAGGCGCACGCCAAGGGGCGCATGGCGGTAGATGGCGCAAAGCGGGGCCGCCTCCTGGCGCAACTCCAGCAGCCGGGCCGCGGCCGCGGTGTCGCCGGCGGCCTCGGCCTGGTTCGCCGCCGCCACGAGCCGGCGCTTGACGGCCGAGACGTCGCCGGCGCCCAGGGCCGTCAGCAATTCCAGGGCGTCCTCGCTGGAGCGGCCTTCGGTCTCGAAGACGCGCAGGTTGAACAGCTCCAGGTGGGTGATGGCGCCGTGGCAGGAAAATAGGACCGTCAGCGCGTCGGCCCGGCTGATTTCCGTGACCACCAGCGTGAGGTGGTTGTCCCGGTGCAGGTGGCCCAGGCGGCGGGCCAGGGCGGCCGGGGACTGGGTCAGCCGTTCGGGCGGGGCCTCGTCCGGGGCCGGCTCGTCGGGCGGCCGGATGCCGGGGTTGGCCTTGGGCGAGAGCATGCCCGTTAAAAGCGTCTCCACCTCCACGGCGTCGCGCCGGGCCAGGTGGGCCTTGCGGGCTTCGGGGTCGTCGAGGTCCGGCGTTTCGGCGTCGAGGACCCGCGAGGCCGCGTCGTGGACGAACCGGGCCAGATGGAGCACGCTGGGTTGGCCGGTGCCGATAAAGGCCAGGAAGTCCTCGGGGGAAAGGCGCGGCAGGGCAAGCCCCACGGCCTCCCGCAACGCCGGGGCGTGGCGGTCGTTGACCGCTTCGAGCAGGGCCAGGGCGTGGTCGCGCCAGCGCAGGGCCAGCGCCCGGCCCTCCTCCATGAACCGGCGCACGTTGGGCCGGCCGAGGAAGGCGGCGAAACGCCACGGCTCGCCAAGCCCGACCGGGGTCCACAGCAGCTTGACCACCCGGCCCTCGTGGCGGGTGAGGCACTCGATGGCGATGTCCGCCTCCATGCCCATGATGGCCGCCGCCTCCAGCAGTTCGGCCGCCGTGTCCTGGCGCACGTAGTGGTAATGGACCACGGTCAGGCGGCGGATGCCCTTGATCCAGGCGTCCATGACCAGGTGGGTGGGCGATTTGCGGCCCTTGGAATTGGCGTCGTGGACGTGGTCGTCGAAGGCCAGCTGATTCCAGGCCTCGGGCATCTCCAGCAGGTGGCGCTCGGCCAGAAGCCGGCGCACGACGCGCGGCTTGCCCTGGGCGGCGGTGCGGAAGTCGTGGGCCAGCTCCAGCCGGCGGCGGGCATCGCCACCCGCGCGCACGAGCTCCTTCATGATCTGCAACAGGACCCGGGCCGTGTTTTTTTGCAGGGCCGACGCGGCCGAGAAAAGCACCTCGTCGCGCAGCGACCGCAGGGCCGACAGCCGGGCCTCGGCCTGGTCCGCCTCCAGGGAGCCGAGCAGCCTGGCCGTGGCGTAGGCGATGCGCATGGCCGGCGGCGCGGCCATCTCCTTGATGCCGTGGGGATGCAGGTACGGGGCGAGCAGGCGGCGCAGGCTGGTGGACGGCTTGGCCAGCACCTCGTCGACGAGTTCCAGCAGGCGGCGGTCGCCCCGGTCGAAGTGCAGGCGGCCGAAAAGGCCGCCGTCCCCGGCAGCGGGGCGGACAGGGCGGGGCGCGGCGGCTGGTTCGGGCACAGGGGGCGTCATAACAGCCTTGCATCCTATGAAAAAAGAACCGTCTTGGGAAGTGGGGCGCCCCAGGCCGCAAGGGGGCGCCGGCCGTCGCCTGGGGGACGCGCGGTCCCGGCCGGGGCGGACGGAGCCGGTCGGAGCGTACGGTCCCGGCCGGGGCGGACGGAGCCGGTCGGAGCGTACGGAACCGGTTGGGGCGGACGGTGCCGGCCTGGGCGGAGGGGGTCGATGGGCGGCCGCACGGGCCGGGGCATGCCCCGCCGTGCCGGCGAGGGTCTTGGCCTGGGGCCGGCCTTTTGTTACCACGGATTCTGGCCCCCGGCCGCGGCCGGCGGGCAAGGGAGGAACGATGGGCAAACGCAAGGTGCCGCAAACGGCCCTGGAATTGGCCGGCCAGGCGGCCCGCGACGTCCGGCGGCTCGAGGCCGAGGCGGCCAGGGCCCTGCACGAGGACGGCGACACGGCCGCGCATCGGGCCAGGCTCACGGAAAAATGCCTGGTCCTGGAAGCCCTGCCCGAGGATGCCGGGCCGGTGCTGGCTGCAAGCAGCGCCGACGGGGCGGCGGCCTTCGCCGCGGGCCTGGAGGATTTCGCCCGCCGGGCCGCCATGGCCCTGTCCCTGGAAAGCATCTTTTTCATGGGCGCGCTGCTGTATCCCGAGGACTACAAGGACGGCGAGCCAAACGACCTGGAGCGGTTTATGGGCCGCTTCGAGGCGGCCTGACCCCCGTGCGCGCCTTTTCGCCCATCGTCATCAACGGCATGCGGCTGCGCAACCGCTTCGTGCGCTCGGCCACGGCCGAGGGCCTGGCCGCGCCCGACGGTTCGGTCACGGACCGGCTGGAGGCGGCCATGAAGGCCTTGGCCGTGGGCGGGGTGGGGCTGGTGATTTCCGGCCATGCCTACGTGGAAAAGCGCGGTCAGGCCGGAATCGGCCAGATGGGCGTCCACAAGCCGGAAATGGAGGCCGGGGTGGCCAGGCTGGCCCGCCGCGTCCACGCCCATGGCGGGCGGTTCGTGGTGCAACTGGCCCATGCCGGCTGCCGGGCCGATCCGGCCCTGTCCGGCGAACCGGCTGTGGGGCCTTCCTCCCCGGACAATGCCGACGCGGCCGCCTGTCAGGCCATGACCGCCGAGGACCTGGCCCGGCTGGAGGCGGCTTTTGCCGCGGCGGCCTCGCTTTGCCGCGACGCCGGGGCCGACGGCGTGCAGATCCACGCCGCCCACGGCTACGGCATCAGCCAGTTCCTGTCGCCCCGCACCAACCGCCGCCAGGGGGCCTACGGCGGCTCCCTGGAGAACCGGGCCCGGCTGCTCCTGGAGGTCGTGGGCTCCATCCGAAGCCTGGTCGGCCGGGACTATCCGCTGCTGGTCAAGATCAACAGCGAGGATTTTCTCGACGGCGGCCTGACCGCCGCCGAGAGCCGCCGCATCGTGACCTGGCTGGAGGCGGCCGGGGTGGACGCGGTGGAGCTCTCCGGCGGCACCCTCGATTCGGGCAAGCTCTCGCCCATCCGGCCGGGGCGGTTCCCCATTCCCGAGGGCGAAGCCTGGTACCGGGAGGCCGCCCAAAGCCTCAAGGCGGCCGGGCTCGGCCTGCCGCTGGCCCTGGTCGGCGGCCTGCGCAGCCTGGAGACGGCCGAGGAGCTGCTGGCCTCGGGCACGGCCGATTTGCTGGCCCTGTCGCGGCCGCTGATTCGCGAACCCGGCCTGGTGGCCCGCTGGCAGGCCGGCGACCGGCGGCCGTCGGCCTGCGTGAGCGACAACCTGTGTTTCGTGCCCCTGCGGCGCGGCGAAGGTGTTTCCTGCCTGACCGAGGCCCGGCAGCGGCGGCCGGCGGCGGCCGGCGGCGGGGAGGAGGCGCAGGAAGCCTGCGAGTGACATTTCGGGTGTGGTCGGGCCGGGTGACGGGAAGTTCTTGACCGACGGCTTGGGAAAACGGCAAACCTTACCCTCCGGCGAATTTTTTCGACGCCGCCACGGGGAGCCGACCGCGCGGCCCGGACGTTTCGCGGCCCCGGCGTCAGGGAGTGTCGCATGACCCTGGTTGCCCGCCTTGTCCTCCTGTTTTGCCTTTGCGTTTGGCCCCTGGCGGCGAGCGCCGCGCCGGTTTCCCCCCAGATCGCCCTGGCGGCGGCCACGGCCTGGCTGGGGTTGCCCGAGCGCGCCCTGGCCCCGGCCACGGCCGGCCCGACCGGCAGCGTCACCGCCCAGGCCGATACCGACGGCACGACCCTTTTCTACACGGTCGCCCTGGCGCCGGCCGGCTTCGTGCTGGTGGCCGGCGACGACACCATGGAACCCATCCTGGCTTTTTCCGGCAGTGGCGCCTACGACGGCGACCCGGCCAGCCCCCTGTACTTCCTGGCCACCACGGACGCGGCGGACCGCCTCGCCGCCGGCCGGACCAGGGGGACCTCGGCCGGGCAGGCGGCCGAGGACAAATGGCGCCTGCTCCTGGACGGAGCCGAAAACCGGGGCGCCGCGGCGCGCCAGCACAGGGACACGGTCTCCACGGTGCGCGTGGCGCCGTTTCTTCAGACGAAATGGGGGCAAAGCAACGACAAGGACGACCAGCCCCTCTACAACCTCTACACCCCCAAGACCACCGGGGGGCAAAACACCCTGACGGGCTGCGTGGCCACGGCCATGGCCCAGGTCATGCGCTTTTTCGAGTTCCCCACCAGGGGGGTGGGCACGACGGCCCGGCCGGTCAAGCTCTGCCAGTCCTGCTCCGGCTCCGCGCCGCAGCAGTGCGGGGAAATGCAAATGGCCACCCGGGGCGGCGACGGCCAGGGCGGGGCCTACGATTTCGCGGCCATGCCCCTGGCCCCGGGCACCTCCACCCCGGACGCGGCGCGCCAGGCCATCTCCGCCCTCATGGCCGACGCCGGGGCGACGGTGCAGATGGACTATTCCACCTGCGTGTCCGGGGCCTACCAGTGGTTCGCCGCCTCGGCCCTCACGGACGTGTTCGGCTTCTCCAACGCCGTCTGGAACAGCGGCGGGCCAACGGCGGCGTATTCCATGAGCGCCGAGCAGTACCGCAACGCCATCAACACCAACCTCGACGCCGGGCTGCCGGTCATGCTGACCATTTCCAACAGCAGCGCCGGGCACGAGGTCGTGGCCGACGGCTACGGCTACGAGGACGCCACGCCCTATTACCACTGCAACATGGGCTGGGACGGGCTGTGGGACGTCTGGTACAACCTGCCCGTCATCGATCCCGAGGGCTCGCCGTTCACCACCGTCTGGACGATCATCTACAACATCTACACGACCGGCGGCGGCGAGGTCGTCAGCGGCCGGGTCAGCGACAAGGACGGCCAGGCCATCGCCGACGTGGCCGTGACCATCACCAACCAGCGGGACACCAAGGATGCGCTGACGGTCAAGACCAACGCCAACGGCCTCTTCGCCTTTTCCAAGCTGGCCTCCAATACCGCTTTCGCCCTGACCGCCGCCAAGGCGGGCTGGAGTTTCCCGCCGCAGTACGCAACCACCGGCGTGTCCCTGTCGCCGACCGGGGACAACCAGGGCAACATCACCAACTACGGCCTGAACCTGTGCGGCAATTTCTGGGGCGCGGACTTCACCGGCCTGGCGGTTCCCATCCCCATCCCGCCGGTCTACCTGATTCTGGGGCCGTAGGCGTCGGGCTGTCCGGAAAGCTCGTCGCTTTCCTCCTGGATGAAGGCGATGGTCTTTTCGGGCAGGGCCTTGGCGGACTGGCCGTCGCCCAGGGCGGCCAGGTCCTCGGTGACGGTGAGCATGAACCGGGTGAAGCGGGCCTGCTTTTCCACCCGGTCCCGGGCGTCGGGGCTGTGCCAGGCCTCTTTGAGGAGTTCCGCCGCGTGGTGGTGGATCATCAGCGCCAGGGGCTTGGGCATGGTGGCGTAGTATTCCAGCATGTTGGCCTTCATCTCGTCGATGCTGGACAAAAATTCGGCGAACTGCTCGGTTTGCCGCTCCTCTTCCATGCGCGTGCGCCGGCATTCCTCGCGGAAGCGGATCTCCATGAGCTCCAGGCGGTTTTTGAGCTCCGAGGCGGCCATGAGCTTTTCTTCCTTGAGCCGGTCGAGTTCCGGCTGGTGCTCCCGGCGCCAGGCGGCGGACTCGCCGCGAAAGGAGTTGATGAGCCGGGAAAAAAACTGGCCGATGTTTTCCGGAAACGCCATGGTTACCTCGTTTGTTCGAAAAAAATGTCCATGACCAGCGGCAGCCGGCTGGTGTCGTTTTCCGCGAAATAGCGGTGCAGGGCCAGCAGCCTGGCGAAATCCACGGTGGTGACGGCCTTTTCGATGAAAACCGACGTGCGCTGGTGCATGGAGGGGCTCATGCGGGCCTTGTTGGCTTCGAGCTGTTCGGAGACGATGGCGGCCAGTTCGCGGATGTTTTGCCGCTGGTGGGCAAGGGCCAGGCGTTGCCGTTTGGCCTGCGCCCTGGCCGCGATCTCCTGCCGGACGCGCTGGTGTTTCTCCTGCCGCCGGGCCAGGCGCGTCTTGCGCCGCGTCATGAACATATAGAGGCCGAAAACCGCCAGCAGGGCCGGGGCGTAGAGGGCGACGACGGAAAAGGAGAAATAGATCAGAGGTGTCTGGGCGGGATGGGGCGACATGGAGGCACTGCTTGCACGGCCACGCCCGGCAGTCGGCGGGAAGGGGCGGGGCCGGTTGGACGCGGGACGATGGGTCGAGCCGGTCGGGGGATTGGGCGCGAAAAGGCGTCGCCGGGGCAGGGGGCAGGGCCTGGGCGGGAACGGGCCGCGCGGGGGAGCGGGCAGGAGGCGACGCGTCGCGGGAATGGTGATGCCGTCATGATGTTGCCGCCGCCCGTACGTGGCCGAAGCGCCCTGGCGCCCCAGCGCAGTAAGCGGCTATGCCAGTTTCCTGCTATGACAAAGCAGGGGCGACGTCAAGCCGGGGCGGTTTTCGGCATGGGCTTGAAATCATACGGTTTGACCCGAGGGGCTCGGCGCCAGTGCGGCGGTGCGGCCCTGGGTCGCCCGGCGCACAACGGTCAGGAGTTCCGCGACATCCACCGGCTTGGAAAGGTAATCGTCCATGCTCGCGGCCAGGAATTTCTCCTTGTCGCCGTCCATGGCGTAGGCGGTCATGGCGATGATGGGCACGGCCGCCTTGCCGCTTGCCGGGTCCAGGCCGCGTATGGCCCGGGTCGCCTCCAGGCCGTCCATGACCGGCATCTGGACGTCCATGAGGACGCAGTCGAAGTCGTTTGCGGCCAAAAGGCGCACCGCCTCCTGGCCGTTTCGGGCGCAGGTGACGGCAAACCCCAGCTTTTCCAGCAGGCGCCTGGTGGCGATGCGGCTGACGTCCTCGTCCTCGGCCAAAAGGAGGCGCAGGGCCGGGCCGGCGGCCTGGCCGCGGGTGTCGGGGGGCGGGGGGGCTTGCGCCTGCGCCGGCGCGACCAGGCCCAGGGGCAGGGAAACATAGGCCGTGGTGCCCGCGCCGGGCGTGCTGTCGATGGCGATACTGCCGCGCATCAGGGCGACGAGTTTTTGCACGATGGACAGGCCCAGGCCCGCGCCCTGGTAGCGGCGGGTGAAGGTGTTTTCCGCCTGGCCAAAGGGCGCGAAGACTTCCGCCAGCTGGTCGTCGGGGATGCCGATGCCGGTATCGGCGACGGTCAGCAGCACCCGGGCCGCGCCGCCGGGGGACAGGGGCAGCCGGGTCGCCGCCACGGCCACCTGGCCGGATTCGGTGAATTTGACGGCGTTGCCCACCAGGTTGAACAGGACCTGGAGGATGCGGGCCTCGTCGCCGACGAGCCGGCCCGGCAGGGATGGGTCGATGTCGAAGGTCAGGGCGAGCCGTTTTTCGGCGGCGCTTGGCGTAAACAGGTCGAGGATGGACTTGCGCAGGTTCTCGACCGGGAAGGCCGTTTCCACCAGGCGCATCTTGCCGGCCTCGACCTTGGTGATGTCCAGGATGTCCGACAACAGCCGGGTCAGGCGGTTGGTCGATTTGATGGCCGCCAGGACGTATTCGGTCTGCTCCCCGGACAGCTCCGTCATCTGGAGCAGGCGCAGCATGCCCAGCACGCCGCTTAAGGGGGTGCGGATCTCGTGGCTCATGTTGGCCAGGAAGGCGGATTTGGACTGGCTGGCGATCTCGGCCTGGCTTTTGGCCTCCAGCAGCCGGCGCTCGGACAGGATGCGTTCGGTGATGTCCTCGTAGACGCCGAGGACGCCGATGATGCGTTCGGCCGCGTCGGACATGGGCAGCTTGGTCGTGTCCAGCCAGATTTGGACCCCGTCGGCCCGGCGTAGCGTCTCCACGATGTGGGGCTTGGCCTGGCCGGAAGCCATGACCTCCCGGTCGTCGGCCAGGAAGCCGGCCGTTTGCTGGGCGGACCAGGGCAGGTCATGGTCGGTCTTGCCGATGATGCCCTCCGGGGCGTCGAGGCCGGCATCCCGGGCGAAAGCGGCATTGCAGCCGAGGTAGACGCTGCGGGCGTCCTTCCAGAAAATCGACTGGGGAACGGCGTTGAGGATGTCTTGGAGGAGCCGTTTGTGGTCGTTTAAGAAGGTGTAGGCCTGCTTGCGCTCGGTGAGCATGCGGTTGACGGAATCGACGATGTTGTCGAGTTCGTCGTTGTGGCGGGCCGGGCGGCCGATGGCCAGGGCCGGGGCTTCGTGGCCGGTTTCGCGGCCCCGGAAGTAGCGGTCGATCTCCGTCAGGTGGCAGGTGACCATCTTCCTGAAAAAGCGCAGCGTCAGGGCCGTGACCATGGCCACGATGGCGCAGTACACGAGCAGGTTGACGGCGGCCTGGCGGGCCGTCTCGGCCAGGATGCCCGAGGTGTCGGCCTGGACGGTGAGGTTGCCGAGGGTCACCAGGCCCGTCGGGCCGGCATGGTGGATGGGGATGTCGGCGGTGGTGACGTCGTGGTCCCTGGGCTGGCCGGCCTGGGCGTAGGGCGAGCCGTCGGAGGAGACGGCGGCGTGGACGATGCGCGGATAGTGGAGGATGCCTTCGAGCTGGGCCTCGAGCTGCGGCCGGTTGAAGGCCCACAGGGATTCGCCGATGCCGTTGACCTGGGTGGTTTCGATCAGCCGCAGGGTGTTGCCCACGGCGCGCCGTTGCGACTGGTAGGTGAGCAGCGCCTGGGCGACGGCCAGCACCAGGGCGACGGCCAGGCTCACGGCCGCCACGGGGCGCAGCAGCCGGCGGCTGATGCTGGTGCCTTTGGCAGGCGGCGGGGGGGGCGTGTCCATGCGGGTTCCGGGGGCGCTACTTCGGGGTCTCGGCGACGTGCTCCTGGTAGCGCCGCAGGGAGGAGTGCAGCAGGGCTTCGGGAACGCCCTGCGCGTCGAGTTGCGCCAGCGCGCGGCTGATCCGGTCGAGCAGGGCCAGGCACGGCGAACGCTTGCTCATGGCGAAATGGATGTCCTGGTTGGAGATGGGCGGTTCGAGGGCGACGATGGCCTGGGCAAGGGGGTGCCTGGCCAGGTAGGCCTGGCCCACGTAGAGGCTGGTGACGCAGTAGTCGATGCGCCCGGCGGCGAGTTTGCGGAAGTTTTCCTCCATGCTCGGGGCCTGCTCGACCCGGAGATTGGCGCGCAGGTATTCGTCGAAGCCGCCGCCGAAGGTGTCGCCGAGGCTGACCCCGCCCAGGCGGCCGCGCAGGTCGTCCCAGCCGTGGTAGGGAAAGGCCCTGTCCTTGCGCACGAAGGCCACGATGGGGTTGGGAAAGGCCCGGTGGTTGGTGAAGTCGAGGTACTGCTCCCGTTCGGGCGTGATGCGCAGGCTGACCAGGAGGTCGATCTCGCCCTGCCCGGCCAGGTACAGGGCCCGTTTCCAGGGCAGGACCAGGGGCTTGAGGGTGACGCCCTCGGGTACGACCCGCGTAAGCAGTTCGATGCTGGCCCCGTCGAAGGCGGCGTCGCTGACGGCCCAGTCGTACGGGGGATAGTGCGGATTGGTCGAGTAGACGATGGCCTGGCAGGTGTTCCCGTTGGGGCCGCCGGCAAGGGAGGGGTCGGCGCCCCGAAGCGCCGCCGGGAAAAGGGCGGCAACAAGCCAGCAACAGCCCAGCAGGGCGAGTCTTTTCATGTACCGGAAGCATACCACACAAGCAGGGCCGATAGCCAGCCCCCCGTGGCCGGGCGGAACCGGGCCACGGGGGGCTGGCATGGGCCAGGGCTCACAGGGAATTGCGGAAGATGCGGGCCACCACCTCCTCGGTGACCGGGATGGGGGCCAGGGGGAAGAGCATCTTGGACAGCGACGAGGCCAGGGCCGTCTTGGTCAGGGCCGGGATGTCGGCCTCGGTGTAGTAGCCGGCCATGGAGGTGGACTGCCCGACGCCATGGCACCACTGGCGCAGCTTGGCCACCACGAAGTCCGTCTCGCTGGGCACGCCCTTAAGCCCCGGGATGATGGGCTCAAACAGGGCGGCCACCACCTCGGGCACGGCCGGGTAGATCTCCTGGACCATGGCCGGCATGAGGATGCCCAGGCCGTCGCCGTGGGTGACGGCGGCATTGAGGGTGCTCATGGCATGCTCCATGGCGTGGGTGATGTGCAAAAACCCCAGGTCGAAGCTGATGCCGGCGATGGCCGAGGCGTACATGAGCCAATAGCGGGCGGTGAGGTTGCCCGGCTCCACCACGGCCGTGGGCAGGTAGGTGGCGACCAGGCGGATGGCGTCGCGGGCCAGGCCAATGGAGTAGGGCGTGGTGGTGATGGTGGTTGCCGCCTCCAGGGCGTGGTTGACCGCGTCGATGGAGGTGGAAATCGTCTGTTTGGTCGGCATGGTGGCCGTGAGCTGCGGGTCCTCGATGGTGTAGGTGGCGTAGATGTGGGGCGAATTGATGGCCGGCTTGTCCTCGCCGTCGGACTGGGCCACGGCGAAGGCGTCGCATTCCGAGCCCGTGCCGTGGGAGGTGTTGATGAGCACGAGCGGCACGGCGCCGTCGATGGGGGCGCCTTTTTCGTAGAAATCCACGGATGTCTTGCCGGGATGCTGCATGAGCACGGCGGCCGTCTTGGCCGTGTCCATGGCGCTGCCGCCGCCGATGGCGAGGATGGCCTTGGCCCCGAAGTCCGTGCCCAGGGCGGCGGCTTCCTCGCAGTTGGCGTAGGTGGGGTTGGGGCGGACCTTGTCGTAGTGTTTCCAGGCCACGCGGGCGTCGAGGGCGGGCTTGACGGTGTCCCAGGCGCCGCTGGCCTTGTAGGCGATGGCGTCGGTGACCACGAGGACCTTGTCCAGGCCCTTGCCGGCCAGGGCGGCCAGGATGTCGCCGACCTTGGCCACGGCGCCCACGCCGAAGTAGGTGGTGGGGCGGGTGGGTTGCAGGACGAACACTTTGCGGATGTCGATCTTCTTTTCCCAGTCAGCCATGTCGTTCCTCCTTGTGTAGCGTTGTTACACAGTTCGATGACGCGCCAGAACCTCAAATGCGAAAAGAAGCGCGAAACCGCGCTGTTGGTATCTGTATCGTTGCAGTATGCATTATGAGTTTGGGAAAGTGTAGCACGACAACAGGGAAAGACAAGGGACATTTTGTCCCCTGGCGACAAAACGCAGGCGGCCCGAGCGCAGAACTTGCCCGGGAATGGGGCGCCAGGCCGGGGAGAGGACCCCGGCGGGGCGGCGCGGCCACGGTCGGACGGAGAGCTTGCCCAGGGAAGGGCACCAGGGCCGGGGAGAGTAGCCCGGGCGGGTAATGCGGCCCCGGCTGGGCGGGTGTTCCGGTTGGCCCAACGGGGCGGCCGGCGCCCGCCGGCCTCAGTACTTGCGCAGCTCGAAGAGCTTTTTCGTCTGCGTCGAGACGATGTGGAAGTACTTGTCCTGGGGGATGAAGATGTAGGGCACGTCCTCGGCCCGGCGGAACAGGAAGTCCGAGAGGATCATGCGGTTGACCGCCTGGTGGCCGATGATCATGATGTGCTCGGAGTTGCCGCTTAAGTAGATGGCCTTCTTGATGCCCCGGTAGACCCGGCCGGCCATGGTGGCGTAGCCCTCGCCGCCGGGATAGACGAAGTTGTATTTGTTGCGGGCCCGGGCGGCGAACAGTTCCGGCATGTCCCGCTCGATCTCGGCATAGGACATGCCCTCGCAGGCACCCACGCCGATCTCGTCGAATTCCGGAAAGGCGTGATGGATGGTCTGGCCCTTGCGCGTCTCCAGAAGCGGCTCGGCCATCTCCAGGGTGCGCCGCAGGGTGCTGGTGAAGATGTAGGGCAGGGGCGTGCCGATGAAATGGCGCGACAAGGCCCAGGCCTGGCCTCGGCCCTTGTCCGTGAGGCCCGAATCCCCGCCGACCCGGTCCTTGACGTTGTATTCGCTCTGGGCGTGGCGCACGAGAAAGAGGTTTTTTATCCAGTCGGACATGAGCAGGTCGCGGATGCGGCCGTAGTAGGGCAGTTCGGCCGGGACGCGCTCGGCGATGATGCGGTTGTTGAGGGTATCGAGGCGCACGAGGTCGCGCACCTCGACCGGCGGCTCGTAGATGTGGCGGTAGTAGCCGATGCGGGTCACGAAGCTGGCCTTGGCCTCGGCTTCGCTTACGTGGGCGAATTCGGGCAGCCGGGTCTTGCGGGCCACGGACAGGGCCAGCAGTTCCGGGTCGTCGTTGATGCATTCGACGAAAAGCACCGGATGGTTGGGCAACTGGTCGCACAGGGTCTGGCGGCGCTTTCGGGAGACGTTGGTGGCGTCGAGGATGGCGATGTCGCCGCCGGTGGAGAGGTAGGCCTTGGCCTCGGCGATGTTGACGGCGGCGATGCGCTCGCGAAGCGCCACCGCCTCGGCGTTGGCCGGGTCGTAGAAGCCGGCGTGGGAGGTGTTGCCCGGGACCATGCGCCGCCGCACGTCCCCGTTGTTGAAGATGCCGACCTTGATGTCGTCCTTTTCCAGGTTTTCCTTGATCTTGGCGGCGACCGTGGATTTGCCCATGGCCGGCAGGCCGACCATGGCGATGTAGAGCTTGCGCGGCCTGGCCATCTACAAGAGTCCCACTTCCCAGTTGAAATGGCTGGTGCGTTCCCTTCTGGCGACATCCTTGGGCAGCGGCTCGCGCAGGTCGGCGAAGACCACGTAACCGGCCTTTTCCAGGGCTTCGCGGTGCTTGTAGAGGTCCATCTCCCAGTTGGCGTAGAGCCAGTAGGTCTTGTCGTACTTGACGGCCCACAGCCCCTCTTCCTTGGGGCTCACCACCGGCAGGCAGGTCTTGACCTCGCCCGAGAGCACGCGCGACAGCCCCAGCGGCCAGGCGCCCTTGTACACGAGGCCAAGCGGCAGGGGCGAGAGCGCCGGCAGGGCGAGCAGGTCCTCGCCGGACAGCTCCGGCGTGACGAACGAACCGGCGAAGCCGAGCCGGGCCAGTTCGCCCAGGGCCAGCGGATTGGCGATGTTGCAGAAAGGCCCGGCCCAGAAATCGAGGCCCTTGGCGCCCTTGGGAAAAAGCCCGACCTGCCAGGGCGCGCCCAGAACGAAGCGCTTGCCGCCGCGCGAGACGATGGCGGCAACGAGGCTGACGAACTCGCTTTCCTCGTCCGGCCAGATCACCGGCGGCAGCCACCACCAGACCGTGGCCGCGCGCTGCAGGGGCAGGTTGTGGGCCCGCTTGGTGGAAACCCAGACGCCGAACGCCCCCTTCTCCTTGCGCATGTCCGGATGGCGCCAGACACTGAGGGAGAGCGGCTCGACCCGGCCGGCCTTGCGGGGCTTGGGCAGTTTGGGGGTGAATTCCACCGGCCCGGCCTCGCGTTCGGGCAGTTTGGCCAGGGCCTCTTCCAGGGGGCGGATCTTTTCCAGGAGCCCGGGTTCGCGGCGGTCGATGAGGTAGGCCGGCATGCCGGATTCCGGGCGCGGGCCGTCCTCGAAGGTGAGCGTCAAGCGGCCGCCCTTGGGCACGCTGCGGGTGACCTTGACGATGCGGTGGCCGGGCTCGTCCTCGGCGCCCAGGCGCACCAGGTCGCCGTGGGCCAGGGACACCCGGGTGGACAGGTTCCACTGGCCGGGCTTGACGCCGCGGGTGAGCTTGCCGGCCGGCATGCCCGAACCGGTGCGTTCCTTGGTGTCCACGGGGTTTTTGGGGCGCTGGGGCAGGAAGTTGTAGTTGGTGGTGGCCCGGCCCAGGGACTGTTCCAGGAAGCTCGCGGCCATCTTTTTGGCCGAGGCGTCGTCCGGGGCGTCGCGCAGGAGCCTGTAGGCGGCCACGGCGTGGTAGACGTAGTGGGGGCCTTTCTTGCGGCCCTCGATCTTCCAGGCCGTGATTTGCGGGATGGTGAGCAGGGCCTTGGTCAGGACGTCGAGGCTCAGGTCCTGGCAGGAGAAATAACGGCCCTTTTGGCCCCGGTGGTCGTAGAGGCGGCGGCAGGGCTGGACGCAGCGGCCGCGAAGGCCCGATTTGCCGCCAAGGAAGCTGCTCCAGTAGCAGCGGCCCGAGACGTTGTAGCACAGCGCCCCGTGAACGAAGGCCTCGAGGGACAGGCCCTCGGGCGCGGCCTCGGCCATCTCGCGCATCTCGTCCACGGATAGCTCGCGCGGCAGCACGGCCCGGGAAAAGGACATGCCCGGCAGCATGGCCAGGCCCGTGGGGCTCGACACGTTGGCCAGGGTGGACAGGTGCAGTTCGCCCTTGTAGCCGGCCTGGCGCGCGACCACGGCCATGCCGATGTCCTGGACGATGAGCGCCTGGGGGCCGACGTCGGCCACCAGCCGCTTGACCAGCCGGCCGGCCTTGTCGGCCTCGTCGGGCTTGAGCAGGGTGTTTATGGCCACGTAGGTGCGGGCGCCCCGGCCGCGGGCCAGTTCGGCCAGGCCGGCCAGCTCGGAGAGGGAGAAGTTGCGGGCCAGCATGCGGGCGGAAAAATGTTTGAGGCCGCAGTAGACGGCGTCGGCGCCGGCGGCCAGGGCGGCCAGAAAGGAATAGGGATCCCCCGCGGGGGCCAGGATTTCAGGCTTTTTCGCCTCGGTCATAGGGATACTCGTTTGCAGGGATTGTCGGCGGGAGATGCCGCGAGACAGGCATGATAGGCGAATATCACCAGGAGGGGAATCGTTTTTTTGGACACCCCCGGGGAGGGGCGCCTGGGGCATGGGGTTTGGGCGGCGGTTGCCCACCGTTCGCGGCCGGGGCTGCTGCGGCCCTGGGCGACGTGAACCGGCCGGGCCAGGGGATCGTCGGCGCGACAGGGGCTTACGGATGCCCTTTCGTCCGCTTCGATCCTTTGCTATACGAGGAAAAGGCCGGGAATCGCCTTGGGGCGCGCCGCTCGCTTGGGGGGGCGCCGGGGGATGGGCAAGGGAAGTTTTCCGGGGTTGGCGGCGGGTGAGGTGCCGTATGTCGTCGCATCACATGGCGGAGAGCCAGGCCGGGGGCGCGTCAGGCCCCGCCTGTGCCTGGGATGGCTGGAGCGTCGGTTTGGCCAAGAGTATCCTGGCCGGGTTGCCCATGCCGTTTTTGCTGGTCGATGCCCAGGAGCGCGTGGTCAAAACGAACCAGGCCTGCCTGGACATGCTCGAAATCCGTTCCCCGGTGGCGTCCTGCTGCGGGAAGACCTTGGCCGAGGTGTTCTACAACGACCCGTCGCGGAAGACCTATGTCGGGCAGAGCATCAGGACGGGGGAGGTCTTTCGCGATATCGAGGTTCCCATCGTCAATCACGGGGCGGAGGAGCGCCATGTCCTGGCCAATGTCTTTCCGCTCTTCGACGCCGACGGCAGGTGCATCGGCGGCATGTGCATCTATGTGGATTCGACAAAGGATAAGCAGGCCAAGCGCAGGCTCAGGGAACTGGCCACCAGGGACAGCCTGACCGGGCTGTGCAACCGGCAGCACGCCCTGGAGCTGGCCGGGGCGCTGTTCGAGTCGGCCAGGCGCCGGGGCGCGGACTTCAGCGTCGTCATTTTCGACCTCGATCATTTCAAGGCCGTCAACGACACCAGGGGCCACGACGCCGGCGATGCGGTGCTTCGAAACATCGGCGAGGCGGCCCAGGCCCATTTTCGGTGCGAGGATGTCCTTGGCCGCATCGGCGGGGAGGAGTTTTTGGTGGCGATGCCGGACACGGCCGGCCGGGAAGCGGTGGACGCCATGGAACGGTTTCGCCATGCCGTCGCTTCCGTCCCGGTCCCTTACGAAGACGCCCCGGTGCGGGTCACGATCAGTTCCGGGGTCGCCCCCCTGACCCGGCACGACAAAACCTTCGAGGCCCTCCTGCGCAAGGCGGACACGGCCTTGTACCTGGCCAAAAGAGGCGGCCGCAACGCCGTCGTGGCCTGCCCCGGGTAGCCGGGCCCGCCTTCGCCGGCCGGCCGGCGGGCTCCCGCCGTTCCCGCCGCCTTCCTATTGCCCGCGAGCCAGGCCCGCCCCGAGCCGGTCGGCCAGCTTGCCGGCGAAGTCCCGGGCCTGCTGGGCCGATTCCGGGTCGCACGCCGCCTCGCCGGGCGGGAAATGGCAGAACGGAAACAGGCAGGATAAAAACGGCATGCCCATCCGCTCGGCCGGCACGCGCCACTGCTTGGCCAGGATGTCCAGGTTTTCCTCCTCCTCGCCGCCGCCCGTGGCGAAAAGGGCCAGGACCTTGCCCCGCAGCGGCGAGCGGATGACCTCGTCCTCGCCGAACTTGATGAGGCTAAACATCCGGTCCACCAGCATCTTCATCTGGGCCGGTGCGCTGAACCAATACACGGGCGTGGCCACGACCAGGGCGTCGTAGCCGGGCAGGCGGGAAACCGCCTCGGCCAGCCCGTCGGGCACGTGGCAGCCGAAGTCCGGGCTTTGCTGGCACTTGAAGCAGGCGATGCAGCCCGGATGGGCGTAGTCGAGCCGGGGGACGTCGATGGTGTCCGAGGCGATGCCCCGCCGGGCCAACTCCTCCATGACGAGGCCGGCCAGGGCGCGGGTGTTGCCGTTTTTGCGCGGGCTTCCGTGCAGGAAGACGACACGTTGCGACATGGGGTACTCCAGGCATGTTTCCCCGCCGCCGGGCGGACGGGGGGCGGGCGGCCCCTTACAGGGTGTCCGCCAGGTCCAACAGCCGGGCCACCACGGCCCGGCGGTCCTCCGGCAAGCATCCCGCCTGTTCCGTGGCCATCTCCAGCCACATGCCGTCCGCCGCGTAGCGGATCAGCCGGCCGGCCACGTCGGCCGGGTCCTCGCCGTAGGCCGAAAACTGCCGGGCCAGCCAGCCCTCCCACAGGCCGGTGATGGCCGGGTCGTGGCACAGGGCCAGGGCGCAGGCGCCCAGGAGCTTGCCGTCGAAGGCGCCGAAGCAGGGGGTCAGGATGGCCGCGACATAGGCCCGGGTGAACCGGCGGCGGGACGTGGGAACGTGGTCGGCCGCGGCGGCCAGGCCGGCCTCGAAGGCGGCCAGCATCTCCAGGAACAGCCCCTCGATGAGGGCCTGCTTGCTGGGGAAGTGGTGGATGAGCCCCCCCTTGCTCAGGCCGGCCTCCCGGGCCACGAGGTCCAGGGTCAACCCGGCCAGGCCGCGGGCCACGACAATGCCGGCCGCGGCCGCGAGCAGCTGCGACCGGACCAGCTGGGGCTGCTTTTTCTTCCTGTGCGATGGGCACATGGCCGCTCAAGATACCAACCGGTCGGTTTTGTCAAGGCCTCGGCGGCCTGGCCGGCCTGGCGACGAGCCCATGCCGAACTCGTTACCATATTGCGTCGGGTCGGGTTTGGTGCCAAGGTCCCGCGACACACTTTTCGTGGGAGGGCGGGCCGTGAAGCTGGTCACCGAACAGATGGAACAGTATTTGTCGGGCGGGGCCTGGATTCGCAAGATTTTCGAACAGGGCCTGGAACTGAAGAAACAATACGGCGAGGAGGCGGTCTGCGACTTTTCGCTGGGCAATCCCGACCTGCCGCCGCCGCCCGTGGTGGGGCAGTGCCTGGCCGAGCTGTCCGGCCAGATGGATAAGCCCTTCGCCCTGGGCTACATGCCCAACCCCGGCTACCCCGAGGTCCGCGCCGCCCTGGCCGGGCACCTGACCAGGGAGCAGGGCGTACCCGTCGGCCCCGGCGACCTGCTTCTCACCTGCGGCGCGGCCGGCGGCATCAACGTCTTTTTCCGCACCGTGCTCAGCCCGGGCGACGTGGTCATGTGCCCCTCGCCCTATTTCGTGGAATACGCCTTCTACGCCGCCAACCACGGCGCGACGCTCACCCCGGTGCCGACCCGGCCCGGCGATTTCGACCTCGACGTGGCGGCCATGGAGGCGGCCATCACCGACCGGACCAGGGTGGTGATGATCAATTCGCCCAACAACCCCACCGGCCAGGTCTATAGCGAGGCGCGCCTGCGGGAGCTGGCGGACATGCTTGCGCGCAAAAGCGCCGGCCGGGAGCGCCCCATCTACCTGCTGGCCGACGAGCCCTACCGCTTCCTGGCCTACGACGGGGCGGCGGTGCCGTCGGTGTTGCCGCTGTACCCCTATTCCCTGGTCATCGGGTCGTTTTCCAAAAACCTGTCCCTGCCCGGCGAGCGGGTGGGCTATGTGGTGGTCTCGCCGGACATGCCCGGCCGGGAGCAACTCGTGGCCGGCATGGTCTTCGCCAACCGCATCATGGGCTTCGTCAACGCCCCGGCCGTGGGCCAGGCCTTGCTGCTGCGCGCCCTCGGCCAGGAAGTGGACCGCGAGGTCTACGCACGGCGGCGGGCGGCCATGGCCCGGGTGCTGACCAAGGCCGGCTATGAATTCTTCATGCCGCGCGGGGCCTTTTATTTCTTCCCCAAATCGCCCGACCCGGACGAGGTGGCCTTTGTGGCGCGCCTGGCGAAGGAGCGCGTGCTGGCCGTTCCCGGGCGCGGCTTCGGCCTGCCGGGCTATTTCCGGCTGGCGTTTTGCGTGGACGAGGCGGTCATCGACCGGTCGGAGCCGGGGTTTGCCCGGGCCATCGGTGAAAAATAGCGGTTGACAGATGCGGGCCGGGCGTTTAACTCCCGGCCATCCCATGCGGCTAAGTCTTTGCCTACCGTCCCCGAGGATCTTTGCGTTTGCCAAGCTCCCGTACGATTTGAAAAAGAATTAGCCGAAAATACAAGCCTGGAGCTTTTGCAAATGTCCAAGAAACTCTACGTCGGCAACCTGCCTTTCTCCACCAACGAAGACGAAATCCGCGACCTGTTCGCCGCTTACGGCGATGTGCAGTCGGTCAACCTGATCGTTGACCGCGAGACCGGCCGCCTGCGCGGCTTCGGTTTCGTCGAGATGGCCGACGGCGCCGACGCCGCCATGGAAGCCTTAAACGGCAAGGCCTTCGGCGGCCGCGACCTGCGCATCAACGAAGCCAACGAGCGTCAGCCCCGCACCGGCGGCGGCGGCGGCTACGGCGGCGCCCGTCGCAACAGCTGGTAGTCCCCGGACCACCGGCAACTTTCGATGCCCAAGCCCCGTCCCCAGCCGGACGGGGCTTTTTTTTCCGACAGCCCGCGACCGGGCCGGCCGTCTCCCTTGACGCCTGGACGGCGTGCGGTTATGAATTCAAACTTTGCCCTTTACCGAGGTGCGCCAGGACCATGTTCGACAACCTGACCGACAGACTTGAAGACGTCTTCCGCAAAATCCGGGGCCACGCCCGGCTGACCGAGGAGAACGTCCAGACCGCCTTGCGCGAGGTCCGCCTGGCCCTGCTCGAGGCCGACGTCAACTTCAAGGTCGTCAAGGACTTCATCGAACGCGTCCGCGAACGGGCCATGGGCCAGGACGTGCTCAAGAGCCTGACCCCGGGCCAGCAGGTCGTCAAAATCGTCCACGACGAGATGGTGGAACTGCTCGGTGGCCAGGCCCAGGAAATCGACCTGTCCGGCAGCCCGGCCGTCATCATGTTCGTCGGGTTGCAGGGTTCGGGCAAGACCACCTCCTGCGCCAAGCTGGCGCTGAAGCTGCGCCGCGAGCTCAAGCGCAAGCCCTACCTCGTGCCGGCCGACGTCTACCGCCCGGCGGCCATCGACCAGCTCCACAAGCTCGCCAGCCAGCTCGACATCGAGGCCTACCCCTCGACGCCGGACATGAACCCGGTGGACATCTGCGCCGCCGCCCTGGAAGAGGCCAGGCGCACCGGCCACGACGTGGTCCTGCTGGACACCGCCGGCCGGCTGCACATCGACGAAACCCTCATGGACGAGCTGGTCGCCATCAAGGAAAAGGCCGCGCCCGGCGAAATCCTGTTCGTGGCCGACGCCATGACCGGCCAGGACGCCGTGACCGTGGCCAGCGCCTTCGACGACCGCCTGGACCTCACGGGCATCGTGCTCACCAAGATGGACGGCGACGCCCGGGGCGGCGCGGCCCTTTCCGTACGCCAGGTCACGGGCAAGGCCATCAAGCTCGTGGGCACGGGCGAAAAGGTCTCGGACCTCGAAGTTTTCCATCCCGACCGGGCCGCCTCGCGCATCCTGGGCATGGGCGACATCCTCACGCTCATCGAGAAGGCCCAGGCCGACGTGGACGCCGACGAAGCGGCGGCCATGGAAAAGAAACTGCGCAAGGCCCAGTTCACCCTGGACGACTTCCGCACCCAGATGCGGCGCATCAAGAAGCTCGGCTCCATCGAGGGCCTGCTCAAGATGATCCCGGGCATGTCGCAAATCCGCAAACAGCTCGGCGAAGTGCAGATGCCGGAAAAGGAGATGGCCCGCGTCGAGGCCATCATCAATTCCATGACCAAGGCCGAGCGGGCCACGCCCAAGCTCATCAACGTCAGCCGCAAGGAACGTATCGCCAAGGGTTCGGGCACCACGGTGGTGGAAGTCGGCCAGCTGCTGAAAAATTTTTCGCAGATGCAAAAGATGATGCAGCGCATGATGGGCGGCAAGGGCATGCCGAGCATGCCCAAGGTGCCGCCCGGCATGAAGCTGCCCGGCGGGATGCCCGGCGGGATGCCGCAGATGCCCCCGGGCATGGGCGGGATGCCCGGCATGCCCGGCATGGGGGACATGCCCCCCGGTGGCGGCATGCCGCTCGACCCCGAAGCGGTCAAGGCCGCCCGGGTCGCGGCCAAGGCCGCCGCCAAGAAGAAAAAGGAACAACGGAAGAAACGGAAAAAGCGCTAGCCCACGCGAAAGCGCCGCTTCCACAACAACGATCACGCATCGCAATAAAGGGAGATACGTCATGGCCATGAAACTGCGTCTGACCCGCATGGGTTCCAAGAAGCGCCCGTTCTACCGCATCGTCGCCATGGACTCGGCCACCCGCCGCGACGGCCGGGCCCTGGAGTACCTCGGGCATTACAACCCCATGGTTGACCCGGCGGAAATAAAAGTGGATAGTGAAAAGGTGCGGTTCTGGCTTGAGCGCGGCGCCAAGCCGACGGATACCGTGCGCGCCCTGCTGCAGAAGGCTGGCGTCTAGCCCACCGGCCGAAACCGCTTTGGAAGGAGAGGTCCGGGCCGGTTGCCGCGACGTCGCCGCGTTCGTCCCCGGGTACGGCCCGGGGGCATCCGGAAACGGAGGCGGAAGTCCTTCGCTTGCTCTTACGGTTGCCTGAGGAGGTGCGTATGTTGAAGGACTTGATCGAGTACATGGCCAAATCCCTGGTGGACAACCCGGATCAGGTGCAGGTGTCGGAAATCGAGGGCGAACAGACCTCGGTCCTCGAACTGAAGGTGGCCAAGGAAGACCTCGGCAAGGTCATCGGCAAACAGGGCCGGACCGCCCGCGCCATGCGCACCATTCTCGGCGCGGCCTCCACCAAGGCCCGCAAGCGCTCGGTGCTGGAGATCCTCGAATAACCCGGCCGGCGCGCCCGGCCCGCGCCGCACCCACCCATCGCCTGCCATGGCCGAGGAAAAATACATCATCGTGGGCCACGTGGCACGTGCCCACGGCATACGGGGGGAAGTCTGCGTCGACAGCCACGCCGACTCCCCCTCCTATTTCGAACGCGGCGCCGTGGTGCGCCTGTGCCCCCCCGGCGCGCCCGGGCGCGGCCGCGACTACGCCGTGCGCGCCGCCCGCGTCCACAAGGAACGCCTGCTCGTCACCCTCGACGGCGTGCCCGACCGCAACGCCGCCGAAACCCTGCGCGGCCTGTCCGTCTGCGTCCCGGCCTCGAAACTGGCCCCGCCCGATCCCGACGAGGTCTTCCTCCACGAACTGCTGGGCCTTCGCGTGCGCCTGGCCACCGCCGCGCCGGCCGACCCCGACCTCGGCGTCCTCGAGGACGTGCGCGACTCCGGCGGCGCCGAACTGTGGGTCATCCGGGATAGGCAGGGGCGCGAGATCCTGTTCCCGGCCGCCGACGAACTGGTGCCGGCAATCGACCTGGAGGCGCGGGTGGTCGTCATCGACCCGCCGCCGGGGCTGCTGGAGCTGTACCAGGGCGAGTAGGGGGGAGAGGAAGAGGAAGAGGCCTCCGGCGGCCAGGAGGGGATGATCCCCTCCTGGACCTCCCCGATAGGGCGAGTGGGGGATGCGGCGGGAACGTCGGACGGCGAGACGTCGGTCGTGGTGGCCGCGCAATCGGCCCGGCCGATGCAGGCCGCAAAGCCGGCCAGCTCGGCCGGGCCGATTGCGCGGCCACGGGCGCCAGCGGCGAAGCGCCGCATTTCAAGAATGTTTTGATAAGGAAGCTGCGACATTTTTTCGCATATCTTCCTGGAACCCTTTGTGGGGGGCGCCGCCCCCCATCAAGGGGGTCCGGGGGGGATTATCCCCCCCGGCCGCCGGAGGCATCTTCATCCGTGCTTTTCAATATCCTGACCATCTTCCCGGAATTTTTCGATTCCTTCCTGTCCTGCGGGCTGATGGCCAAGGCGGTGGAAGCCGGCGTGGTGACGGTCGCGCGGGTCAATCCGAGGGATTTTGCCCAGGATAAGCACCATACCGTGGACGACCGGCCGTATGGCGGCGGGCCGGGCATGGTCATGGGATTGCCGACCTTGGTGGCGGCGTTG
Organism: Solidesulfovibrio sp. DCME; assembly: GCF_049995385.1. Classification (NCBI taxonomy): domain Bacteria; kingdom Pseudomonadati; phylum Thermodesulfobacteriota; class Desulfovibrionia; order Desulfovibrionales; family Desulfovibrionaceae; genus Solidesulfovibrio; species Solidesulfovibrio sp. DCME. The sequence continues at coordinate 4,321,241 of NZ_CP188261.1, read as the reverse complement.
CGGGGCCTCAAGCGGCCGGGCAAGCTGCTCATGCTGTCGCCGGCCGGCCGGCCGCTGACGCAACGGCTGGCCGGGGAACTGGCCGGGCAGGAGGCGGTCACGCTTCTGTGCGGCCGCTACGAGGGCATCGACGCCCGCCTTTTCGACCTCTTCGACATCGAGCCCGTATCCGTGGGCGATTTCGTGCTCTCGGGCGGCGAATCAGCCGCCTGCTGCCTGATGGAGGCCGTGGCCAGGCTCGTGCCCGGGTTCATGGGCAAGGACGCCTCGGCCGAGGAGGAGAGCTTCGCTTCGGGGCTGCTCGAGTACCCGCATTACACCCGGCCGGAGGTGTTCGAGGGCCTGGCCGTACCGGCGGAACTGCTTTCCGGCCATCACGCGGCCATTGCCGCCTGGCGGCGCAAGCGCTCCCTGGAGACGACCCTGGCCCGCCGTCCGGACCTGTTCGACGCAACCCCCCTTTCCAACGACGATATTCAGCATTTGCGAGGTGTTGCCCGGGTGCGGCCGGGGCGCAACATGCATATCGGCCTGGTGCACGGGCCGGTGATGCTCAAGGACGGGAAAGTCGGGACGGTGTCTTTGACAAACCTCGACGTTCACGATATAGCGCGCGTTTCCCGTACCTATGGGCTGGGCGGCTTCGAGGTGGTGACCCCGCTTCGCGACCAGCTGGCCCTGGCGGCGCGGATCGTGGACCATTGGCGGGAAGGGCCGGGACTGGCGGCCAACCCCGACCGGGCCGAGGCCTTGTCCCTGGTGCGGCTGCACGAGGGGCTGGACGCGGCCCTGGCGGCGGTTGCGGCCGATCACGGCCGTCCGGCCGCCCTGGTGGCCACGAGCGCCCGGGGGCCGGCCAGCCTGTCGTTCGCGGCGGCGCGCGCGTTGCTCGCTTCCCGGCCGGCGCTGGTGGTCCTCGGCACGGGCCACGGGCTGGCCGACGAGGTGCTGGCCCGGGCCGACGGGATATTGCCGCCGCTGCGGCCGTTTTCGGACTACAATCATTTATCGGTGCGGGCCGCGGCCGGCATCCTCACCGACAGGCTGCTCGGGGACGCCCGGTAGGGCGCCCGGCGGCGACAACGACATTCCAAGGCTTTCGGCGGCCAAGCGCCCGGGGCCTTTACCCGAGGAGAAAGTGTCATGAACGTGATCGAGCAGCTTGAGCGGGAGCAGATGCGCCTGGACATGCCGGCTTTCCGCCCCGGCGACACCATCAAGGTGCACCTGCGCATCATCGAGGGCGAAAAAGAGCGTATCCAGGTCTTCCAGGGCGCGGTCCTGCGCCTGCGCAAGGGTGGCGTCAACTCCACCTTCACCGTGCGCAAGGTGTCCGACGGCGTGGGCGTGGAGCGCGTGTTCCCCATGCATTCGCCGTTCATCGAGCGGGTGGAAGTGGTGTCCCAGGGCAAGGTGCGCCGCAGCCGCCTGTACTACCTGCGTTCGCTTCGCGGCAAGGCCGCCCGCATCAAGACCAAGACGTCCTGGGAATCCTAGGCCCCGGCGTTTCGCCGTGGACCGTCCGGGAATCCTTTTTCAGGCCGCCGCCTGTCCGTTGCCGGTTGCCCGGCCGGACAGGCGCGGCCGTCTTTTGCCATGCCCGTTGCCCCGCCTGACGCCGGCGGCCTGACCGCCGGGGTGGACGAGGCCGGGCGCGGCTGCCTGGCCGGGCCGGTCGTCGCCGCGGCCGTCATTCTGCCCGCCGCCTACGACCTGCCGTACCTGGCCGATTCCAAGAAGCTTTCCGCCGCCCGGCGCGAGGCCCTGGCCCCGGCCATCAAGGCCCAAGCCCTGGCCTGGGGCGTGGGCATGGCCTGGCCGGCGGACATCGACCGGATCAACATCCTGCAGGCCACCTTCCTGGCCATGTCCCGGGCCGTGCGGGCCATGGGGCGAGCCGTGACGCTCCTGCGCATCGACGGCAACAAGTGCATCCCCGTGGGCTATCTCTCCCGGCTCCCGGCCCTGCCCGGCCAGGAGGCGGTAATCGGCGGCGACGCCAGCGTGCCGGCCATTTCCGCCGCCTCGATCCTGGCCAAGACCAGCCGCGACCGCTTGATGACGGTTTTCGACCGCCAGTTCCCGGGCTACGGCTTCGCCGGCCACAAGGGCTACGGCGCGGCGGCCCATCTGGCCGCCCTGCGGCGCCTGGGGCCGTGCCGCATCCACCGCCTGACCTTCCGGGGCGTCCTGCCCGAAAAACAGCGCCAACTCGGCCTGCCCGGCCTCTAGACGCCATGGCGCATCCTGTTGGCCACCGCCTTTCATCCGTTCCCCTGTCCCCCCTTCCGGGGGGCCCGGGGGGGATGATCCCCCCCGGTGGGGAGGTCCAGGAGGGGCGACGCCCCTCCTGGCCGCCGGAGGCACTCCACCCATGACCGCGCCGCACCTGCGCCGGGGGCGCGAGGGCGAGGCGGCGGCCGAGGCCTTCCTGGTGGCCAAGGGTTTCGCCGTGCTCGACCGCAATTACCGCACGCGCGGCGGCGAGGTGGACCTCGTGTGCCGCGACGGGGACACGGTGGTGTTCGTGGAGGTCAAAACGCGCGCGTCCGGCGGGTTGGCCCGGCCCGACGAGGCCGTCACCCCGGCCAAGCGGGGGCGACTGGTCAAGGCGGCCATGGCCTATTTGTCCGAGCGGGGGCTGTGGGACCGGCCGTGCCGTTTCGACGTGGTGGCGGTGGTGGCCCGGGGCGATACCCTGACGGCCAGCCATCTGCCCGATGCTTTCGGCCTGGGGGACGTCCCCGGTGCGGGGCGTTTCTACCAGCCGGGCTAGGCCCATTTTTCGGCGCGGCCTTTTTATGGCTGGCCCGCTGTCCTCAAGGCCGCTCCCGGCTCGTCAGGCCAAAAAAAACGTGTCCCCGAAAGCGCTTGGGCCGTTCGGGGACACGCGACGGGGCGGGCCTTAATCGTTCTCGTCGACTTCGGCGCAGGGTCCGTCTTCGGACAGGGAGAAGGCGGCGGCGGCTTCGAGGATGCGGGCTTCGACGTAGCTGACGTGATCGTCGTCGTTGGAGTCGATGTCGAAGCAGTAGCCGTCGTTGGAGAGCAGGCCGCCGGGGATGAGGTCGCCGCGTTCCTCGGGGTCGGTGATGGTATCGGCGTAGAAGCACACGGACAGGAAGCGTTCGCCGTCGAGGCTGGCCACGTCGACCATGGTGATGACGGGCCGGCCCCGGGGCGGTTCGGCGCGCAGGCTGTAGGTCGCCGGGGGCCTGGGCACGAAGCTGACAGTGGCTTCGCTGAGGCTGTCCAGGACGTTTTTGAGGCGCAGGAAGGCGTCCTTGACTCCGTTGGAGTCGTCTTGCCAGCCGGTGAGAAAGGCGTCGAGTTCGGTCATGTCGGGTCTCCTAGAGGTAGAACAGGACGAGGAGATAAAAGGATAGCCCGAGGAGGGAAAAAATAAAATCGCTTCTTTTCACGGAAACCTCGCAAAAAAAGGTTGCCAAGCCCAAGGGAGTGATATAAATACCGTCTCTCGCCGCCGCCGAGGTAGCTCAGTCGGTAGAGCAGGGGACTGAAAATCCCCGTGTCGGCAGTTCAATTCTGTCCCTCGGCACCATAGAAATCAAAGGGTTAGCTGCAAAGCTGGCCCTTTTTTCTTTTGTCTGCGCCATTTTGTGCCACTCCTGTGCCACTTTTTTACGTGAAGGGACGTGAGACGAAGTGAAAATAGCTCAGGGCCGCTGGGATGGAAAGCGGGAAAGCCTGGGGCCAAGTGCTCATGAGTTCTGGAAGGACATAATGAGAGGAGGTAGAGAATGGACCCGAAATTGATGGATGACGACGACCGGCTTCTTCGCTGCAATGACGCTCGGAAGTTCCTGGCCGATATGCCCATTTCGACGTTCTACCTCAACATCGATCGGGGCATCATCCCCAAACAGCGCTATATCGGTGCCACTCCTGTCTGGCGCTTGGGGGATCTCCGGACGGTCATCAAGCAGCTTCCTGGCAAGCCCTACAGCGCCGAAGACCTCAACTCGTCAAGGTAGTCAGCCCGGTATGGTTGATTGGTGGTTTCCGAAGCTTCCGGGTGCCATTTTTGCGGTCTTTTTGGGACAATGGGCAAGGTGCGATTTGAAAAGGCTGCTTTTGCCCTCCCCAGAATGCCCCCACGCCATATTCGGGTTCCCGAACCAGTCATCAGGACACGAAAACGGGCACTTTGGGCCTCGGCAGTCCGGCAGGATGACAACCACCTAAAAAACGATTCGCCCCGTCAGCCTTGGACCAAAAACTAGGTCACGTCCGTCAACGTGGTGTAAATTCTGGTGTGCTTGAGGTGGCCCTCGGTCAGGCTGCTCTTGGTGGAATTTGGGCTGGCTGCGCCTCGTTTGGTTGGGTGTTGAGTTCGGCCATGGCCTCGACCTGCATGTAGCGGCTTTGCAGCTGCCACTCGTCGTTTTGCTCCAGTAAGATGGCCCCGATGAGCCGGATGATGGACTGTTCGTTGGGGAAGATGCCGACTACGTCCGCCCGCCGCTTCACTTCTTTATTGAGCCTTTCCAGCGGATTGGTGCTGTGCAGCTTGACCCGATGCTGCGCCGGGAAGGTCATGTAGGCCAGCACGTCGTGCTCGGTTTCGTCCATGAAGCTGGCGAGCCGTGGCCATTTTCCACGAAGCTGATCGGCGACATGCCGCCAGGTCTGGCTGGCGTTGGCCGCATCCGGCTGTAAAAAGGCCTGGCGCAGGGCGGCCGAGACCATGGCGTGCTGGGACTTGGGAACCCGGGCCAAGGCGTTTCGCATCCAGTGGACCCGGCAGCGTTGCCACGTGGCCCCGAACGTCTTGGCCATGGCGGCCTTGAGGCCTTCATGGGCGTCGGAGACGACAAGCCTCACGCCGCCAAGTCCCCGACGAAGAAGGCTTTTGAGGAAAAAAGACCAGAACGGCTCGGCCTCGCTGGGGCCGATGTGCAGTCCCACGATTTCTCTGCGGCCTTCGGTGTTCGCCGCCACGGCGATTATGGCGGCGACGCTGACCACCCGGCCGCCTTCGCGCTGCTTGAGGTAGGTTGCGTCCAGCCACAAATAGGGCCATTCGCCGGTCAGCGGCCGAGAAAGAAAGGCATGGACCCGTTCATCAATGTCCTTGCACAGCTTGGACACCTGGGACTTGGAGATGCCGGAAAGGCCCATGGCCTGGACCAGATCATCCACGCGCCGCGTGGAGATGCCGCCGATCCAGGCTTCCTGGATGACGGCCACCAAGGCGCGTTCGCTGGTCTTGCGTGGCTCCAGGAAGGGCGGAAAGTAGCTGCCCTGGCGCAGCTTGGGGATGCGCAGTTGCAAGGAGCCGATGCGGGTATCAAGGCTGCGGTCACGGTAGCCGTTGCGGTAGCTGACTCGCTCGGGGCTTCGCTCGTGGCGGCTGGCCCCGATGAGGCCGTCCACATCGGCTTCCATGAGAAGCTGCAGGACGGCTTCCGCCAGGGAGCGGAGAAAATCGCCGCCGTCGGCCTTTTGCATCAGCTCGATTAATGCCATGCTGTCCTCGGCCATCGTGGTCTCCTTTGGTTGCAGGTGCGGCGTCGTAACTTCACCTTACAGCCAATTGACCCGATGGCCACCTCGCCCATTCCGTCCGGGCCGGAGGCTCTCCCCCGGCCTGGACGACTTCAGAATTTACACCACCTCCGTGGACGCTACCGATGGCGCGGTTTCTTCGATTTCGGCCAAGTGTGCATCGGCCCCTGGCAGCAGCGGCATCTCCTTCCCGGGGTATAGGACCTCCCGGGCGTGTCGGTCGGCTCGGGCCTCGGCCAGCCGGTAGACGCGGCGCTTGATGTCCATGGGCGTGGCGTCCATGTCCATGTTGAAGTAGGTCAGCGCGTCCAGATGGACCGTGTGCGCGATCTCGTGCCATGTCAGAAAGCGATAGAAATCCTCGGCAGGGATGGCGGGCCAGTCCAGCACCCGGGAGGGATTCTTGCCGAGGCTGCCGAGGTCCACCTTGTTGGCGATGGTGATGCAGCTTCGCTCCGTGCGGTCAGGCTCCCCCAGGCGGATCACGAGGCCCATTGCCCAGGCGGAAGCGAACCCGTAGCAGCCTTTCATTTCCTCGGCGCGCTTCACGATGATGGGCTTGCCGGCGAAGGTCCGGGCCAGGGCGTCCAGTTCACGGAACAGGGGCGGGGTCAGGTAGGTGAAGCGGTTCATGCCACCACCTCCGCAGCGCCCGCGAGAACGGGGCAAATCGGCGCGCAGGGCTCCACAGGGAGAGAGTCCGGGCCATCGTCGAAGTAGCCGATAGAGTGGCCGCACAGGGCCTTCAGGAGCGTCCAGGCGTGGACCTCGGCCAGGGCGTAGGATTGAACACGGGACGCGGACAGGGTAAGCGGATGCTCAGCCATGACACTACCTCCTTGGGGTAGGGTTGTGGTCAGGCCCGAGCGAGAGGGGACCAGCCTCTTGCCCGGGCCGTTTGTTATTCTTCGTCTTCAGCCAGCGGGCGGGGGCCTTGCCCGTCAACGAAGTCTTCCAAGGCTTTTTTGGACGTCCTCCATTCGCGGCCGATTTTGACCCCCCGCACACGGCCGTCTTGAAGCAGCTTTGCCAGGGTGTTTTCGTGGACCCTGAGCATCGCCGCAGCTTCCTTGAGGGTTAACCCGATCGGCTCTTGCCCTTCTGGGCTGTCCTTCATCGCGGTGCCTCCTTGATCTTTTGGAAAAGCTATTCTAAGTTAAAAATGACGTCAACTAATTTAAACAAAGTCAAAAGTGGTAAATACGAAGTTTACATAACACCCAATACGTGACAAATTTTTGAAAGTGGTGAGACGTCATCGTTTAAGGGCTGATTTTGAGGGCTGAGTGGGAAATATTTCATGGACACGAAAAACACCCAATATTTCAACCTGCTGCATCGGAAGAAAATCACTGTCGAAGCCCGAGAAATTCACCCGGCAAGGGAAAGGCCGTGCGCTTCCCACCTGCCGGGCCAGGATGGCCCTACCCTTGGGACACTCCCGGTCTACTCCCGGTCTACTCCCGGTCTACTCCCGGATTGCTCCCGGATTGCTCCCGGTTTTCCCCTGGGCTTGTTTTCGTTCGCGGCCGGGATGGGCAAGGCATGGCGCGGATTGTCGCGGACCTCGGCCAAGGATTCGCGGCCGGGCGGAGAACGATACCTTTTTCCCACGAAAAGGCCCCGGTATTCTACCGGGGCCAAGTAGGGGGCTCAATTTTGCGCAGTTTTCGCCGTTACGGGATCATTCGCTTGTCCGCCTGCCCCAGGAAGACGAACGTCTCTTTCCGGCCCTGGACGCCGGGCAATGCGTCGAGGGTGGAGAAAGATTGACCGCCAAGTTGAAAGGTCCCGTCGGGGTTTTGATCCACCTTAACCGTTGCTGTGCCGAGTCCACGCCCGGGAATAGTGACCATCTTGCGCGAATACAGCTTCATGTCTTCCATTTTCCCTTCTCCTGTGTTTGTTCATTCCTGCCAGGGCTGCCCGACAGGATGCTTCCTATAGTGTTCCGCAACATCAGCAACCCATTCTTCTTCGGTCAGAGCCGCGTTGACCATAAGGAAGTGTGCCCCGTTGCGTTGGGCCTCGATACGGACTTGGAACTCATCGGGTGTCTCATCCGGTCTGCGTTCGAGAAGTATGCCATTGGCCCGAACACGGGGGCAGTCCCGGCCGGCAAAGTTCAGGTAGTAACGTGGTGCGTCGTCCTTGGCCTTTTTAAGTGCCTCCAGATGCGCGAGGCGATTGGATAGCTTAGGCATTTGCAGTCGCCTCCTTGTGTGGCTTGCGCCCATCCACGACTTGCACGCAAACGAAGAACTCCGAATAAGGGAAAGCGGCCCTTGCGTCTTCTTCAGTGGCGTAATGGATACCACGGCAAAGGAAACCGCCATCAGTATCCGGGAAAATGACAGGAACCGACTTGAATGGCACTTCGGGTTCCAAAAGACGTTCTAATTGCGCCAGTCTCTTTATCAGTCCTTTCATCATTGCTTGTCCTCCTCCCTTGCCTCCAGAGCAGCCAGCCGCACTTCGATGTCAGCGGTTTCAAGCGTTCGCCTGTGCGCCTCCACCAGCCCGGCCACGGCTTGGGCCTCGGCAGGGGTCAACTGCCCCTTGGCCACGGCGTCAATGACTGCGGCGGTCACAGCGGGAAGATCGGCGGCGCTTTCGATTTTCGGCAAGGTCACGAGAATAGGGGCATCCCGTTTCGCTGGACACAGCCTGTCCAAAATTGCCCGCAAGACAGGCCCATCCCCGGCAAGCGCAAGCTCGATGGCCTTTTTCACCAAAGCGCCGGCCTGTCCGTCGATCAAGCTTTGAGCCATGAGAGTGACCTTATTTTTGGCCCCCTTCGGCTTCCCGCTCGGGTTGCCCGATTGCCCAGGCTTCCACGCTGTCGCCGGTGGCTTTCGTGCTTTTTTCGGTGAAATTTCAGACATCCTCCCCCCCCTATGCCGCCGCGCTTTTTGCCGGGGACTGGGCTTTGGTAGCCATCCGGTGGCGTTGTTCGATTTCGTAAAGGTACTTCGACAAAAAGCTGTGCGTGTAATACTCGCCAGCCTTACGTGACCCGGCAAAGATGAATGGTGTCCCGTAGCGTACCTGCCATGCGATAATGGACTGACATGCACTGTGTGGGCGCATCTGAGAGCGATACATGCCTTTAGCTAAATCCTCGAAACTCGCTTCAACGATCACACAGAAACGGTCAAGCGCCCTTGCGCGGGCAAGTTCTTTCTCGAATCTTCCACGGCCAGAAGTGAGGCAGCCAAGCAAGTCGTCAATAGACTTTCGCTCACAAGCGATCTTATCAGTGAAACCTATGATGCTATAATCGCCTACATTGAGCGTTGCAGCTTCGACTGTGCAATCATAGTCCTTGAAACTGTAAGCAAGTTGTTCGCGGTTATCGATTGCGATTATCATAGGTTCCTCGCTGCGTCTTGCCCTGACTCCGTTTCCGATCCAACTTTCTGGCCATCCGTTCACACCATGCCAAGCCTTCGCGCTCCCGCTGGGCTTCAGCCTCATTGCTTCTCTCAGGTAGCGACGGGCTAATACCGTTCTTCGTAACTCTTTCCCTGTTCATGATACGTCCCCGTTTCCCGGCAGTAAGCCAGTGTAGCTTTTCCTCGCTGCCCGACCTCACGAAAACGGATTTTCCCAACGTAGATATCCGTCAAGTCTGCTTCCATGTGCCGAAAAACCGTGATTCCGTTGTCGGCTTTGTTGTACCAGTGAGCCGAACCAGAAATGTCATAGAGGGTTGGCACAGGGTATTCCCCTGTCTCTTTATCCTTCTGTAGTTTTGTAGGATGAGCAACGATCCAGACATGGACGTCGTTGATGCGAGCGAACCGACGCACCTTAGAAAGCGCCTGGGAAATGTATTCGGTTTCGGAGAGCCCGGCCGGACGGGAGTGTTCAAGCTCGTTCCAGGGGTCGAGGATCACGCCCTTGACACCATGGCGAAAGATCGCGGCCCGGACCTTGGATAGAATCATGTCCAGGTTCATTTCCTCATCGCCGAGCATGATGAAATTGAAGTAGCCGTCCATCTGGCCCAGGGCGAATTCCATTTCCTCGGCCCGCATGCGATCCAAAATGCCTCGGGAAGGTGCGAACGGCTTGCTCACGATCTTTTCCAAGATCGCGGCGGCATGACGTTGGACAGGCCAGTTTTCCGGGCTACAGAAGCAAAAGGACCATGAGTGCAGATTGAACAGGTTCACGGCCAGGGCATCCAACCAGTTTGACTTGCCGCTCCCCGGAATGCCGGTGATGATGGTCATCTCGCCAGTGCGCACGGTATAGAGCTCGTCTACCGCCGGCCACCCCGTGGACAAACCGCGGCGGAAACCTTCGGCGTACAGAAGCTCTACGTCGCCCTTGATGTCGGCGGCCGTGTACAGCCCCGCGATGGGCATGGGCCGGGCCTCTTCGATGACCTGTCGGGCGGCATCAGCGCCGTATTTGACCAAGACCTCGTTGATGTCCTTGCAGCCTTCCGGGTAGGTGACGCGCCAGCACTTTTCAAAGCCGATGCGCCGGGCAAGCTCGCGCTCCAGGGTCTGTCCCGGCGCGTCGTTGTCCACGGCCAAGATGACGCGGCCGTACCGGGCAAGCAGGTCCTCCGCGCTTTCGAGGAAGGAAAATTTCTTCTCGTAATTCTTCGTTCCTGGGCTCGGGGCTCCCTCGGGCACGCTGGTTACGGCCTGATAGCCGATGGTCACCAGGGCCAGGGCATCCATTTCGCCCTCGGTGATGATCAATGCGCGGTCGGCTCCGGCGCGCTTTTCGATCTCGTCAAAGCGGTAGAGGCACTTCTCAGCGTCCTTAGCTTGGCGAAAGTTCTTGTGACCGTCGCGGTATTTGACGTTCACGACCTCCCCGCTCTTCAGATACGGGAACTGGATGCACGTCACTTCGGCATTGGGCCCGGGCATCCAGGCGGGGCCGTACCCGACTTGATTGGACGTCAGGACCTCCGGGGTAATACCGCGCGCCTGGAAGTATTCGACAACCTTGGGCGGCAGAGACAGGCGGGAAGGGTCCCAGGAGGGCTTCACGGGCTTTCTGGGGCGGGCATCGGCCCTTTCGGCACCGCTCTTAAGGCTTCCGCTCCACTCGCAATGCCAACAGTGCCACACGCCTTCCTCGACGTTGACGCTCAGGCACGGGGCCGTGCTCTTTTTCCGGGAAGGGGAACACTGCGGACAAGTGGTCTTCACGTCACCTGTGGCACCGGCCGGGACCTGAATACCGAAGTCAGCGAAGGTCTTCATGGTCATACCGCCGCGAGGTCGCCCCGATTTATCCGGGACATGGTTGTGCCGCCCATCTTCATGACCAGGGCGTCGAACTGCTGGCGTAGTTTGGACGTGCTGAGAATGTTTCTCGACCAGAAAGGATCCCTAGCTGTCCACCGGATGACCTCTTCGATGCGCTCCGGGGACCTGGCATCCACCCTGATCATCAAGTCCACATGTCGCGCCCAGGCCTGAAGGTCCGGGGCCTTGTGGTCGGGATTTCGCTGGCGGATGAGGTCGAAAAGAAGCTCAGCAAGTCGGACCTCGGCAGAGTCCGACGAGAAGGTCTTCTTCTTTTCATTCTTATCATTCTTGTTTGTGCACGCGTGCTGCACACTTGCTGCACACTTGCTGCTCGTTGCGGGCTCATTTTGCTGCACACAATTCCCATCTCCTGATTGGTAACGCTCCCAATTAACAACAGTTATTATGGAAAACTTGTTGCACGATTTGATGCACAGATTTTCGAGCGTTTCGAGTGTTTGCAACCACCGCCACACCGTGTACGCCGCAGGATTTGATTTCCTTTTTTTCGGGTACATGGCTTGGTGAAACTCGAAACGGCCGGTGATGAACTGGCCGGCCTCAACGCGGATTGGCGCAGCCAACCCAGGCACCTTGACCCACGCGGACTGGTGGTTCACCAGCATGAGGCAGCACGTCCAGACCCTCCACAAGTCCGGGTCAGCCCAGACTTGGGAGTGCATGGCCTTCCGCCAGAGTTTGACGTAGCCTCGATGGGATAATTCATCAGTATTCATGCCTGCACCCCTGGCCTTCTCGCAGTGCCTCGGCCCGAACCTCGCACCAGTTCACGGCGCGATGCGCCCACCCCCAGCGGGGCCACCCGGCGGCAGCGACCAATCCGATCACGATGTCACGGGACCAAAGGACGACGGCAACCCGCAGGGCGGTCATAAGGCCCCCTGAAGTCGCCGCATCTCCTCCAGGAGGGCCGCGTTTTCCTCACGCAGCCAGATGATCTTTTTGAGGTTCCGATCGAATTGCCCCAGGGCGCGCCACAGGCGGGGATCGGAGGTGTTGACCACGGGGGCAGGGGATGGCAAAAGCGTCTTGCTGGTTTCATTTTTTGCGCCGTCTCCCTGGCCGGGGAGGCGGCGCTCTTCGTTTTCAGACATGGCATCCTCCGGCCGGCTGGAGCTTTTCTCGCAAAAAGGCAACAAGGTCTTCCCGACGATAAACCGCCCGCGCCCCTGCCCGGAAAACAGGAGGCCCCTGCTTCAGACTGGCGATGTTCGCCATATGGCCATCGGACCATGGCCAGCCATGCTTCTTGAGTTCGGAGCGGGGCACGATTGCCGGTGCCTCGCGCTCGAAGTCGGCGATGATAGCGTCGATCCCTTCCATATCTCTGTCTCCCTTCTCGTCTGCATCGCGCCTGTGGAGGACAAGCGCCGCCCTCAGGTTGGAAAGCTACTTAGCCCCGGTGAACCAACGGGTTCCTCGCCAACCTATGGCCCCCCATGGACACGCGCCGCCCCCTGCGTGAGAAAATTTTCAGGGCGGGCGAGGGAAAAGACATGAACGGAGGAGAGGGGAGTCGTGTGCATGGCCCCTTGACATTGGCCCCGCATGTGGTACTAGTATTCCCATGAGCACGGCGGACAAACTTCTGGCCCGGATGCGCCAAAACCCACGCGATTGGCGGATTGAGGACGTGGACGTTCTGGCCAGGAGATTCAACCTACGCCGCCGCCGGGGCGGGACAAGCCATGTGATCTACTCATTCCCTGGCGTGCTTGGTGAGGCGACTGTACCGGACCACAAACCGATCAAGTCGATTTACATCAAGGCGTTTGTGCGGTTGATCGATGACGTGCTTGCCCTGGAAGAATAGAGGTGCCACATGGATATGGATTTTCACGGATACCCCTTCAACCTGACGCCGCTTTCCGAAGAGGATGGCGGCGGCTGGCTGATTGTGTTCCCGGACTTTCCCGGCGCGGTCATGTCGGACGGCGAGACGCCGGAAGAGGCTTTGGCCAATGGCCGGGACGCCCTGGAAGGCGTGATCGCCGTTTACCGCGAGGATGGCCGGGAGCTCCCCGCCCCTGGCAGTGGCGGCCCGGCCTCGGGCAAGTTCAACCTGCGGACGCCGAAAAGCCTTCATGCCAAGCTGGCGAAGCAGGCCGAGGCCGAGGGCGTCAGCATGAACACCCTGGCCGTAGCGTTGCTGGCGGAAGGGTTGGGCGTTCGTCTGCGCGCCAAGAATGCCGGAGTATTTCCGGGAGCGTCATTCGCTGGGACTTGCTTTTTCGGGCCGGGGAAAGATGCCGAAGGGGAAATGAAGTAACGGCCATGGCCGCCTGTGGCAGAAGTAATCGGAATCGAACCGGAATAGTTGAGGCTGTAGGCCAGCAGTGGAGATGTTATGAAGCGCATCACGACAGAAGCGGACTACGATGAGGCGCTGAAAACTGTCCTGTCGCTCATGCACGCCAGAGAAGGCACAGAAGACGCCAAGCGCCTGGAGCATTGGTCCAAACTCGTCGAGGCATACGAGGACGAGCGCTACCCCATCCCCAAGCCGAGCCCCCTTGAAGCCATCCAATTCGCCATGGAGCAGCAAGGACTGACTCCGCGCGTCCTGGAACCGTTCATCGGCGGCGAAGGGGTTGTGTCCGAAGTCCTGGCCGGGAAACGCCGGCTGACCCTGGACATGGCCCGCGCCCTGCATAATGGTTTGGGCATCCCGCTCGATACCCTGACGCAGGGAATAAGGGCATAAGCCATGAAACTCGGCTTCCGCACCCCTTCCTTCACGAAGCGCATCGCCGCCCGCACGTCGCCGGCCCTGGCCGGGCTGTTGTTGGTGGCGCTTTTCGCCGGGCTGGCCTTTGCCCAAACCGCCACCGTCTACGGCCCCTCCGGGGCCTACATGGGCTATGTGACCGTCACGCCGAGCATGCCGCCCGGGGCGATACCCGAGGCGACTGCGGCCGGCATACCCACGGCTAACGTCAGGTGCGGGGAGGATCTGCCGAAGGATCAGTATCGGAGGTTCCTGCCGGCGGGGATGGAGCCGGCCCCGGGGTTGGGGATTTGTGAGGGAATGAGGAGGATGAAGAGGTGAAGGGTTTTATTTTTTTTGTCTTGATTGTGCTTGCCGTGCTTTATGTTTTCGCGAAATACGATTTATTTTATCCACTACTGGTGTTCTTTAAAGGGATATCTGAGCCCGTCGTCGTTCGATAGGCCTCAACACACCTTCCCCTCAACCTCCATCCCCGCCAGCTTCCGCCGGCATGACCGCCGCGTAGTATGCCGCATCTCGAGACTACCCGTCGGCATGTTTGCGAATGGGCAGCACCTTACCCGGCTTGGCCGCCACGGCAGCCCCAAGGGCGGCGACGGCCCGGGCCTTGGCCTCGGCCCCCGGGTGGGTGTACCTCTGCAACATGGCCAGCGTGGACCAGCCGAAAAGCTCCATGATGGTCCGGGCGTCCACCCCAGCGGCCAGCATGAGGCTTGCGGCGGTATGGCGCAGGCTGTGAAAGACGATTTTTTCCCGGCGATCATCGCGGCCGTCATTGAAGCCGAGGGCCACCAGTGCCTTGCGAAAACACGTGGGCATGAGCTTCCACCGGCCGCCCTCTGAATTGATGAAAACCAAGTCGCCGGGTTCCCCGTGCTGTTTCTTGTCCAGCATATCGAAAAGCTGCGGCGTCATGGGGAAGGCCCGAGGCTTGCCCGTCTTGGTATGGACCAGGGTCAACGTCTTCTCCTCCATGTCTACGCACCCCCAGGTCAGAGCGGCAAGCTCACTGAGACGCGCTCCTGTATGGGCGGCGGCCAGAACAAATTCCCAAGCGTTTGGGTCGCGGCGCTCCACCTCGGCAAGCAAGGCTTGAAGCTGGGCCGGGGAGAGGAAGCGGTGTCGGGCATTGTCGATGCGGCCAAGCTCCACGCCGACGGTGGGCGGTTCGCCTTCCAAGAGCCCCCACTTCTTGCCGTGCATCCAGACGGCGCGAAATGTGGCGAAAACATGCTGGATCGTCCGGGGGGCTTTGCCTGCCTCGCGCATCTCCTGGCGCAAGGCCTCCAGGTCTCGGGGGCGGATGTTTCGCAGGGCCAGCTTGCCGAGGCGCGGGGCCAGCCAGACGCGATAGCCCTTTTCTTCACCGCGCCAGGTCTCGGGGCGCTTTTCTTGCTTGGCGTAGGGCTCGTAATGGTTGGTCCAGTAGTCCCCCAGGGAAATGTTGCGCTCGGCTTCCTGGCGGCGCTGTTCGGTGGCAATCTGCCGGGCCTCGGCAAGGGTGACGGCCCCCTGTCCCGTCCGGGCGGCTTCCTTCAGGCGGGCAAGCTCGGCTTGGGCCTTCGCCAGGGTCCAGCCTCCGCTTGCCCAGCCAAGGGACTCCTGGCGCTTCTGGCCGTCCACGGTGAAGCGCAGGACGAAATATTTGTCAGGCTTAACCCCGTGCTTGCGAGTTGGATGCAGGCGGCAGCGGATGCCCGGAGCCAGCTTTTCCCATTTGTCGGCCATGGCCTTTCACCTCCAAAAGGAAATCCCCGTCCCAAAAAGTTGTGCCACTTTTGTGCCACCAAAATGGATGAAAGAAGGGGATTCGGCATGAATCCGTGTGAAAGACGGTAGGGACTACTGCTTGGAAATGCAAGGATTTTATGAGTCAAAGTGAAGCGGCGTGAAAGGCGAGATGGCGACTGAAAATCCCCGTGTCGGCAGTTCAATTCTGTCCCTCGGCACCATTAACAATAACGAAGGGTTACATACGGGAAACACCCCCCGAATGTAGCCCTTCTTTTTTGCCCAAAATCACGTTCAGTCCCGGAATAGTCCCGGAACGAAAAAAATCCCCAAAAAATTTCTAGGGGGCGGCATTGTCTGCTGGCAGTGTCGTTACCCATCCCGTTCCTCCTTGTCTTGTTCGCGAGAGGAGTGGTAATCGGTGCGGCCATGATCCAGGCCACCCAAAACTAACGCCGGACGTTCCCATCCGTAAAGGGAAAGGCGGGCTTCCCCGCATCCTCTCTCTGGCCGCCGAGCGAACTAAAGCTTGGTACAATCATCCCCAAAAGTGCCCATCGCTGCTGACCAAGGGCAATCGGAAAACCCGAAGCGAACGCCGTGAGGCCTGCCTCGTGGTCCTGGAGGCACTGCTCTCTCATCTTGACTTGGCTTCCCTGTGCCTCGGCGTCCCGACCCTGGCCAACGGGTTCATCGACATCGATATGAAGATCATCGTTCGCGACTCCGGTCTCGGCCAGCGCCGTTGCGAACGTGCCATAAGGCAGCTCAGAGAGGCCGGCTTCATGCAGGTGACCCAGCCGAGGGGGCGAAGCGACGAAGGCCAGTACTTTGGCTGCCGGGCCATCCGCGTCATCACCACAGTCTTTTTTGAATGGCTGGGCTTGGGATCGATGCTTCGGCGGGAACGGGCCAGAGCTTCGGAGGCGCTTCGCCACAGAGCGCAAAAAGCCAACCGCAAACTGGCGGATTTTATGCGCCGGGTGGTGGCCGGCGCACGGCCCATATTCAAACATCATCAGGGCGGGAAATCCAAGGAGCAGCGCATCGCCCTTTGGAACGTCACCTGGGCGGGCCATGTCCGGGTTGGCCTGGACGTCCAGGCAGCCCAACGGCGAACGAATGAGACCCTGGGCTACCCACCAGGCTACAGTCCAGGGTTAGAGCAGTAGCCAAGCGTCTTCCCGCTCGCTTCCAACCTCCGCACCGCGTTGTTTGTTTTCTCTTGGGCGCACTCCCCTCGTATTTGGCGTGAACTCTTTTCCTCTTGAGCGGTCCGAATAGGGCCGTTCGGCATTTTTGGGGTAGCTGCCATCTGCTCAGGCCATGGGTGTTTGAAATAAGTGTCGCTAGGTTGGCTTACACGTGTCGGGCATAAAAACCAAAAACAAAAATTGAAATATGTCATTCAAAGAAAACTCGGTAAGGTGTAGTTTTTGTAAGTGGCAAGATTGGCTGACTTTTCCCAAGATGTATTGGGCAGAATGTTCTCATGTTGAGCAGAGTTTAGTAATATACAAGTCAATATCGTCTAGTATTGTCCTTTGTTGGTGACGAAGTATGCTTTATTCATAATTTATGGAGTGTTGTTCAAACTAACAGAATGAAATTGTAGGACCTAGAGAAATGCACAAAAGATGTAGTACGGAATAACGACATCAGAAGGCAGGACAGGTGAAGTAGGCCCACTGAGGTGGTCCCTACTTCACGTCCTGCCCTGCGGGGCCGGCTTATTCGCCTGCGGCTCAACGCAGATCGCCATAGGGAGATAGACGCCATGCCTTCAAAGAAGACCGTGCTGAAGACCTATTTGACTCCAGAGGAATACGGAAAAATCATCGAGAGCGCCGACAGGACCGGCCTGTCACTTTCCACCTTCGCCAAGCGCGTATGTCTGGGGCTGCCGGTGCCGAGTTTGGAAAACCAGATGGCTCGGCGGGAGTTGCTCAAGGTGAATGCCGACCTCGGACGGTTGGGAGGACTTTTCAAGCTGTGTCTGTCCGAGAAGGAGGGGCCGCTTGTCTCCCTGCACCAGGAAGTCCGGCGAGTGCTGCGTGAAATCGAAGCCCGGCAGCGGGAAGTCAAAGCTGCCGTGGCCAGAATCTGATCTGCTCTCGAGTCCGAATATGATCAGTCGTCGCATCGCCCGAAAGGCCGAAAACGACAATTACCGCCGTCTGGCCAACTACATCGCCGACGCCGGTCGGGCCGGGGAAAAATGCCTGCGGACCTGGTGCGCGGGCTGCTGGGACGGCGACGACTACGATCTGGCCATTCAGGAGGTCGCCGACACCCAGGGCCTGAACACCCGGACCGCTAAGGAGAAGACCTATCACCTCATCGTGAGCTTCCGGCCTGAGGACGAAGCCAAGCTGACGCCAGCCGTGCTCAAGGAGATTGAGGTCGAGCTGGCCAAGGCCTTGGGTTTCGGGGAGCACCAACGGCATTGCGGGGTGCACAAGAATACCGCAAATCTGCACCTCCATGTGGCCTACAACATGATCCATCCGGAAAAGCTGATCCGACATGAACCGTTTCGGGACTACCTCACTCGGGATCGGGTTTGCCGCGAGTTGGAGAAACGCTTCGGCTTGACGATTGATAATGGTCGCGGTCAAGGTAGTGCGCAACATCTCAGCGATAGCGCTGCCACTCTGGAGGCGCATACCGGGCAGGAATCCTTCGAGAGCTACGCCAAGAACTTCCGTGCGAGCATCCTGGCCAGCCTAACTGCGGAGGTTGTAGACTGGCAGTCCCTGCACCAAGTCTTTGCACGGCATGGTCTGGTCATCAAGCCCTACGGCAACGGCTTGGTCATCCAGGACAGGCACGGCAAGCACAGGGTCAAGGCAAGCAGCCTGGACCGGAATCTGGCCAAAGGGAGCCTTGAAAAACGCTATGGCTGGTTTCAGCCAGCCGGCATGGCTGCAGACGCGGTCAAGTCCCAGGACCACTATCAGGCCAAGCCCTTGCATCGGCAAAGCCCAGAACGAGACAGGCTATACACCGAGTATCAGGTAGGCATGGTCAAGCGGAAGGAGGCGCTCGCGGCCCTCAGGAAAGAATGGATTCTCCATCGGGAATCACTCGAGCGGGCTTGGCAGCATCGGCGGCGGGAGATTGAAAGTATGCCCCTGACCAAGCGGGACCGGTTCTCCCTGCTTCAGCAGGGCAGGCAGCTCAAGGCGAAGGCCAGACACACACTAAGCCGGGAAATGGAAGAACTACAGAAGAAACTACGGGAGGCTTTTCCTTATTCTTCGTGGAGCACCTTTTTATGTTGGCGGGGCGGGCAAGGCAACGAGGTGGCCCTGGCCGTCCTGCGATCACGGCAGAGAACAGCCGCGCTTCGAAGGAACGGAGTAGACAGAAGCGGTTAGGAACGCGATAGCGTAGGTGGTCGGCGAACGGCATTGGAGACGATCAGGCGAGGCCATACCACGCTCCACGCCCGGCACCGTGCAGGACCAAATGACCTTGCTCGACAAGCGATTTTAAATGGTCCTTGACCGTATGCCGGCTCGCACCGCTCACTTTGGCAGCTTCCGCCACTGTGATCCGGCCATGTTCCCGCGCCAGCTCAAGGATCAGCACCGACAATTCGGGCATCTCGGCAAGCATGATCCGCTCGCGCTCCATCTTCTTTTCAAGCCGCTGCTTCTGGCGTTGCAAGGCCCGCAGGAAGAACTCCAGCCAAGGATTCCAGTCCGGCTCAGCCGTGTGGATTGTCCCCTGGGTCCGCCGCAGAGAAAGGTAATAGCCTTCCTTGCTCTGCTCGATCACGCTTTCCAGCGAGCTATATGGCACATAGGCATAGCCTGCTCGCAGCAGGAGCAGCGTCGTCAGGATGCGCGACAGACGGCCGTTGCCGTCCTGAAAGGGATGGATTTCAAGAAACACCACCACGAAGATCGCGATAACCAGCAAAGGATGAAGGCTCTTGTCCTTCTCCCGTTCAGCCACCCATTCGAGCAGCTCCGCCATGCGGCGTGGTGTGTCGAAAGGCGTGGCCGTCTCGAACACAACGCCAAGGCTCTTGCCATTCTCATCGAAGGCTTCGACATGGTTAGCGAGAGTCTTGTATGACCCGCGATGCCGCTCATCCTTGGACGAATGAACCAGGAGATCACGGTGGAGCTGCCGGATATAGTTCTCCGTCAAGGGTATGGCGTCATAGGCGTTGAAGATCGTCTCCATGACCTCGGCATAACCAGCGACTTCCTGCTCATCCCGCGTGGAGAACGAGCCGACGCGAATGTTTGCTAATAGCTTCTCCACTTCGCGGTCGCTGAGCCTCGCACCCTCGATACGGGTTGAGGAACCGATGCTTTCGATCGTGGCGACACGGCGCAGGCTGGAGAGGCGCTCTGGCGCGATCCGTCCAATCGCACGCCAAGCCCCTTTGAACTCGTCGATCTCTGCGATGAGCGACAAAATTTCTGTCGTGATGCGAAGCGTTGCGGCGTTGAGCGTCATGCTATTGATCCATCCATTTTCATCCAATAATTATGTCCCAACCATTGCCATTTATCCATCCATTTCCATCCGTTTATTAAATAAGGAGGCGACGGTCAACTAAAAGTCAGCTCCCCATGTTGGCAAATTTGACTCTTAGCGCACTACGCGGCGCGCTGAGGAGAGCCTTCCGCCCAGCTGAGCTGGTCGCGGAAAATTGGACAGTCTGCTAAGCTATAGTCCTCAAACGAGGAGGACGGTTTTCGATGTCCCATCGACGCAAGTTTTCAGCGGAGTTTAAGGCCAAAGTGGCGCTCGAGGCCCTGTCCGGCGAGTTGACCTTGGCCGAGTTGGCCAGCAAGTACGACGTGCATCCGACGCAGATTGCGGGTTGGAAGCGTCAGGCCAAGGAAGGTATGGTTGCTGCCTTTTCGGGGAGGGCTGCGACCGTGCAGAAGGATGCCGCCGCCGAAATCCGGGAACTCCACGCCAAGATCGGCCAATTGACCGTGGAAAAGGATTTTTTAGAGCGAGCCTTCGCCAAACGGTGAGTCGCGGGCGAAGGCGTGGGATGGTCGAACGCGAGCATCCCCGACTCAGTATTTGCCGGCAGTGCAACATCCTCGGACTGGCCAGGTCGACTTGGTACCATCGCCCTAAAGGCGAGTCGGCCATGAATCTGGACCTGATGCGGCGCATCGACGAGCAGTTTCTGGAGACGCCGTTTTACGGTTCGCGCCAGATGCGACGGCACTTGCGGCATCAGGGCATCGAGATCGGACGTGGCCGCGTGCGGCGGTTGATGCGCAAAATGGGACTGATGGCGATCTACCAGAAGCCCAAGACCAGCCAGCCACATCCCGGGCACAAGATCTATCCGTATCTGCTGCGAGATCTTGCGATCAAACGGCCGGATCAGGTGTGGTGCGCCGACATCACGTATGTCCGCATGAAGCGGGGCTTTCTGTATCTGGTGGCGGTCATGGACTGGCACAGCCGGGCGGTGCTGTCCTGGCGGCTATCCAACACCCTGGATGCCGATTTCTGCGTTGCCGCCTTGGAAGAGGCCATGAATCGTTACGGGGTGCCGGAGATCTTCAACACGGACCAAGGCTCGCAGTTCACTGGCCAGGACTTCACCCAGGCGCTCAAGGATGCCGGCGTCGCCATCTCCATGGATGGCAAAGGCCGGTGGATGGACAACGTCTTCATTGAACGCCTGTGGCGCTCGGTGAAATGGGAATGCGTCTACCTGCGGGAATTCGAAACCGGCAGTCAGGCTCGCCAAGCGCTTGGAGACTGGTTCCGCTTCTACAACGAGCAGCGGCCGCATACGGCTTTTGACGGTCGCCGCCCCATGGACGTATACCGGGATGGCCACTCGGCCTCCAAGGCGGCATGAGCACCAACCGGACTATAGCTTAACTGCGCCGCCAACCTGTCCAACCTACCCGGACCACCTCAGAGAGCACGTGCCCGGTCGCTTTCCAGTTGGTTTTCTCGCCGGTCTTATGGTTCTGGATGAACCCGGCCGGGATGCCGTCCAGGTAGCCCACATAGGCACCGTCGAGTTTGCCCGCTACCCCGTCCAGTAAAGGCGTTCGGTGAATCTTCCCGTCCATGACCGGTTCCTGGCCGCCAAGGTCGAGGCCAGCGGCCTTGAGTGCCTGCGTGAATTCCACCTGTGGCGGTATGGCGGGGGCGACCTCCGGCGTCTTCTCCGGTAACCACGCCTTGAGCTTGGCCATGTCCGCGCCTTCGGGGGCGTACCAGAGCTTGGCCTCGGGGTCCCATCTGGCCCCGGCAGCCTTGGCTCGTCCCTTTTCCCGGTAGGGCACGGCCAGGAAGACCTTCTGATCGACTGGTTCCCTGCCTGCCTCCTGGCCGGAATCCTGGCCAACCAGCGGCGCGCGAGCCGCGACATCTTCTTCACGCCCTCCAACCAACTCCTGACGCTGTTCCTGCTTCTGTTCCATAGCGATGACGAAGTGTTTGATCCGTTCGGCATCCCGGCAGGCCCGGACGATCTCGAAGGGATCCTTCTCCAGGGCCTTGATCCAGGAACCCACATACGCCAGATGCTGGCCCGGATCGTGCCCGATGCCCAGGTCCTGGCCGAGCATCCAGGAGGCGATTTCCGCCCGTAGTTCCTCCCGGGCATAGACCTCGGAGCCAAACGGGCCAAATTCCCGGGCCAAACGCGAGACATGCCCGGTCCAATGGCCAAGCTCGTGCAAGGCCGTGGCGTAGTAAGTGTCCTGCCCCATGAAGTGGTCTTTGGGCGGCAGGCAGATCTCGTCCGTGCTCAGACTGTAGAAGGCCCGGTTGCGCTGGTTGTGCTTGATGACCGCACCGGAGTTTTGAAGGATGGCCTCGGCTTTTTCGTTCGGGTTCCAGGGCGGCACCAGTGACGGTTTGTCCAGGGGAGGAATCTCGCCGGCAAGCTGGCTCACGTGGAAGACTGATGAAAAACGGACAATGGGCCGGGTCAGCTCGACCTTCTCCATGACCTGATTGCCCTCGCCGTCCAGGACCGGCTTCCCGTCGTCGTCCCGGGCCGGTTCCTCCTTGGAAAATTGCCAGTAGACGATGCACTGGGATTTCTCGCCCTTCCTGACCCGACAATCCAGGGTGTTGGCTTGGCGTAGCGTCATCCAGCGCGGATCGTCGAAGCCGTACCGGGAAAGCATGACCCGATTGATGCCACTGTAGACCGTGCCGGAAACCGGATTCATGGGCGCAAGCACCTCGCCGGGCCGCCAGGGCTTTTGCCAGGGGGCCACACCGCGCTTCAGGTCCTCAATGATCTTTTCGGCAAACTCCTCATGAAAGGGTTTGCGGTTTTTCTTGTCATCGGCCATGGCCGGCCTCCACCGCGTCCCCCTCGGGATCGTCCAGGTCATCAAGGCCAACGGCCGTTTCTTCGAAAGCCCCCATGAAGTCCGCCACGTCGGGATCGACCGGGATGCCGAGGTCAGGGAATTCCGAGGCCTCGGCGTCCACCACAGTGGCCGCAGCCATGAGACGGTTCTTGTCCATGTCATTCTCCTTTGGGGACAATAAGGAAGACGGGCTCGACCTTTCGCAGGCTGGCCATGGGGACCAGCCCGAAGTAGCGACTGTCAAAGCCGCCGGGATGCCGGTCGGAGAGCACCAGCGCCAGGCCCTCCGGGATCGTCCGCGATCCGAAGTTTTCGGCCTCGGGCATGGGGCGGCCAAGGCTGTCCCGCGACAATGCCCGGCTTTGGGGCCACAACCGGCCATTGATGGCGATGCCATCCTGGTCAGCCTCGATATGGTCCCCCGGCATGCCGGCGGCGCGCTTGAGCAGGGGCTCCAGGCCATTGGGGCAGGAACCGGGTCGCAGATAGTTCCGCTTCAGGGCCAGGGTGGCGAAAGCCCCATCCTCCAGACAGACGCTGACCAGATCGCCGCGCTCCGGAGCGCCAGGAGCAAGGAGGTAGACGCCTCGGGGCATAGAAGCCGTGGCGTTGATCCGCAGGCCGAAGACCCAAAAGAGGCCCAAGGCTGCCAGTGTGAGGCTACACGCGCTCAAGATAACTTTCATACCCCTTGCTCTTGTCCGACTGATCTGCTGTGGGGGCGTGCTCGGGCTCGACAACCGTATGGATGGTGATTTCGCGGTAAAGGGAGTCCGAGACCAGGGGCGCTTCGATGCGCGCCCGGCGCGAGAAGACCGGGTCCAGAAAATACAGAATCTGGCGGCCGTAGATGGGCGGACGGCCGGCGCAGAAAACCAGCATGTCGCCCGGGGCGACGACCTTGCCCGTGGCATCTTTCTGGGGACCGGGCAGGCGCATGCACTCGTCTTCGGTCAAAAGCGGCCGGGCGGTTTCCGAGACGCTCACTGAGGCGTTTTTGAGCGAGCCGCTACGGGAGCCTGAAAGCGAGGTCTTCTTCTCCACCACCGTGGTTTTGCCGGTCATGGCCGAAAGCACCTGGGCGGTCTCAATGGTGTTGGGGGCGTAGGCCACGCGGATGTGGCAGTTGGCCATAAGCCCGTTGTCCTTGCCGTACACGGCACTTAACTGCACGATATCCTGGACGATAAAATAGCCTTTGATGCCGTAGCCGGCCATGTAGGCGATGGCCCGTTCGATGCTGTCGAGGCGGCCCAGGGCGGTGAATTCATCCAGGAGCAACAAGAGCCGATGCTTCGGAGCCGCGCCCTCGGACTTCCCGCCGAATTCCATGCGGGCCGTGGAGCGACTTAAAAGCAGGTTCACGACGATGCGAATGAGCGGGCGCAGGCGATCAATGTCCGCCGGGCTGATGACAAGATAGAGACTGACGGGTTTGTCATGGTGCATGAGATCGGCCAGCCGGAAATCCGAGCGGCCGATGTTCCGAGCCACCACCGGGTCGCGGTACAGCGCCAGGTTGGCCACGGCCGTGGAGACCACGCCGGAGAGCTCGTTGTCGGCCTTGTTTAAAATCTCCCGGGCGGCCGAGGCGATGAAGGCGTGCAGGTCCTGGCCCTGGTGTCCCTCGGGGAAGACCTTATCCAGCAAGGCGGCATGATCCGTGTCCAGCATCTCCTGGAACATCTCCCGGACGCCTCGGTGGGCGTCGGCCAGCGTGCGGGAGAGGTCAAAAAGCGTTGCCGTGCGCTGCTCCTTGTGCCTGACCATGACCATGCAGTGCAGCAGCGTTCCGCCGAGAAAGGCGAAGGCAGCTTTGTTCCAATAGTCGGCCAGCCCCTTGCCTTGCGGGTCCAGGATCATGCCGACGAGATTTTGGGCATCGGGTATGGCGTGGATGGTTTCCAGACGGATTTCTTCCAGGGGATTGAAGCAGGCCGAAGCACCCGTGGCGTCGGAGGGATCGAACTTGAGCACCGTATGCCCGATGGACCTCCGGTACCCGGCGGTCAGGCTCCAGTTCTCTCCCTTGATGTCGAAGATCACGGCGGAATCCTGCCAGGAAAGCAGCGTGGGCAGGATGAGGCCCACGCCCTTGCCGGACCTGGTCGGCGCGAAACACAGGATGTGCTCCGGTCCGCTATGGCGCAGGTAGCGCTGCACAGATGCCGGCTTCCCGCCAAGGGAACGCCCCAGAGCGGGGAGACCACGAAAGGTCTTGATCCAACCGCCGACATAGACGCCCTGGCCGCCGAGGAGTCCCATGGCCCGGATATCGGCCTCATCGGCCCAGCGGGCCGAACCGTGCAGGTCGTCGCGGCCATCGCTTAAGCGCATCCGGCCAAGCCACAACCCGAGAACCAGGAGCTGGGGCAGGATGAAGATGGCCTGGGCGATGACCAACGACTTCTGGACCTGGCCCTGCCGATCCGCAATCCGCTTCTGCCAGTCGAAGATCTTCCAGGGGGCATACCAAGAAATCCCGAAGGTCTTGGCCAGAGGAATCCCGAGAGCGGGCTGGAAACCATACAGGGAGGCCACGCGCTGGGTGGCGACGGACATGGCGAGCACGGCCAGGACGGCCACGAAAACGAGATACGGCCAGCGAGAACGGCGCTGGCGTCTGGCCTTCCCGAGGCCGTAGGGGCGGTCAGCAGGCACCTCGTGTTCCCCTAATGGCAGGTCGTTCTTTGGAGCGCCTGCCTTGACTTGTCACTAGGAAGTAGTACCATTTTGTCGTGAACAACAAACACCGCAAAACCCTGGCGGCGATCTTCGCGGACCCGGTCAGCCCGTCCATTCCCTGGGAAGACATCGAATCCTTGCTGCGGGCTCTGGGTGCGGAAATCCTCGAAGGCCGAGGATCGCGAGTGCGTGTGGATCTTAACGGCCGGTTTTCGGTGTTCCATCGACCGCACCCACAGCCCACGACGGACAAAGGCGCGGTGAAGTCGATGCGGCGTTTCCTTGAAAACGCGGGAGTCAAGCCATGAACGTTTTGACCTACGAGGGCTATCAGGGCCGGTTCGAGTACGACCCCGACGCGGATATTTTTCACGGCGAGGTGATGAACCTGGCCGACGTCATCACTTTTCAGGGGCGGTCCATCGACGATCTCAAACAGGCCTTGGCGGATTCCGTCGAAGATTACCTGGAATTCTGTGCGCTCAAGGGCAGGAAGCCCGAAAAGCCGTATTCCGGACGCTTCAACGTCCGAATCGCCCCGGAACTGCACCAGCGCATCGCCCAGAAGGCGAACGCCGATGGCAAGAGCCTCAACCATTGGGTGGCGGAGGCGCTTGACCGGGCCGTGGCGACCAACCACGCGTAAATAAGTCGACGGCTTACCGAAGCGGCACATACGGGGCCTTCATGACCATGTCCTTGGTCACGATGATGTTGAACTGATAGCCGGGTCGGATTTCGAGCGTCGGCTTGATGTTGAGATTTTTCTCCAGAAGCTTGGTGGTGGTCTGGCCGAGCTGGCTGGCCAGGGCCGAGGCCATCTCGTCCTGCATCGAGGGCACGCCACTTGAGGTGTTGCCCTTCACGTTGAGGGAGTCCATGGCGAAGGCGTTGCTACCGGAGATGAGCGACATGAGCACGGCGGAGCCGAACACACGGAGATAGTGGTTGTTCACCTCGTCGTTGAACCCTGCATACCCGCTCATGTCCGCGCCGGGCATGGCTCCCAGGGTGATCGCCGAACCGTCCGGGAAGATGATCCGGTTCCAGGCCACGAGCACCCGCGACTGGCCGTAGATGACCCGGGAGTCGTAGACCCCAAAAAGCTTCGCGCCCTGGGGGATGATGAGATAACGGCCCGTGGCCGTGTCGAAGACGTTCTGGCTGACCTGGGCGATGATCGAGCCTGGCAAATCGGAATTGATGCCTGTGATCATGACGCCGGGGATGACCGTGCCGGTTTTCACTTCAAAGGGCTGGCCGGGCGTGCGCGTACCGGGGAGCGTCCATTCCTTGTCCGCTCCCCCTTGCTGCCTGGCGCGAGAGAAAAACGCCTCCTTGTCCTTGTCGGCCGCCGGATTGTAGTCGCCGGGAGCGAGTCCGGCGAGGCTTGCCGCCAAACCCTTGGGCGCATCCCCTGATTCCGGTTGCCGAGCCTCCGGGGCGTTCGTTCCTGCATTTGCTTGTGCCGTCTGCCGTGTCTGTTCCCCTTTCTTGGCACTCAGCGGAGAAGACAGCGCACTGAGCTGGGCTTGCAGCTTGTAGCGGCGAAGCTGCTCCTGTTCCCTTCGCCAGGCTTCGGCTTGGTCGTTTTTCTTCGGAGCGACAACGACAATCGGCTTTTGGGGCTCAAGAATCGCCGGGCTTTTTTCCTTGGAAGGTGTCGTGGCTAGTCCCGGGCCGGCGTCCACAGGCAGCAACGGCTTGTCGGCGGCCGCATCCGCCGTCAGCCTCGCATCGTCCTTTTTGCGGCGTTCGGAGAAGTTGACCGAATAGATCAGAACCGCCGCCAGGATGAGGCCGACAAGGAGGACCAGGATGAGCGGTTTCTTGCTCATCCTGGCCACGGCCAGACCGGAGGCTCCCGGCGGCGTGAATTCGTTGGGACTGTTGTCGGACATGGTATTTCCGAGCCTCGTGGGAGTCTATTGCGGGAGCGCCTTGCCCTCTGGGGGATTCCCGGATTCCGATGCTTCCCCCTTCTCAGGCGAAACGGTCTGCACCATGCCGCCGTCGGGCTTGGTTTCAGGACCAAGGGAGTAGACCCTGGAGACGGAAAAACCGTCGGAGGCTTTGACGTGGAGGTACCAGACGCCGGGCTCGTCTTTTATGGCGTCGAGGGTGTAGGCCACGGTCAGGACGCCTGAGCCGCCGGCCGCTTCCAGGCGGAAGCCGCGTTCCCGCAACCGACCTTCCAGAGCGGCGTTGAAATGCCCGCTCTTGGAGGGCTCCAGGTGCAAGGCGGTCCGGCCCGGGGGATACTCGTCCGCGAGCTTGCCCGCCGCGTCCTCGGCAATGACCGTTTCCTGCTTCGGTGTGATCCCCTCGGCGCTAAACGACCCGACATGCCGGGGCGCGCAACCAGCCAGCAAAAGGCCCAACCAGAGAGATATGATGTAGAAGCGCATCAGCTTTTCTCCCGTGTGATTTCGATTTTCTCCTGATCGCTGCCCACGCCGACAATGAGCAGGACCCGGTCGAAGAGACCGTCCATGACCATGGTCCGCTCCTTCAACCGGTAGTTGACCAGCACGTTGCCCGAGGCTTTGCGCACGAGCAGGATCGGCATTTCCCCGGTAACCGTGGACTCTGGAAGGCGGATAAAGGTTTGCTTGCCGTCATCGTAGACCTGGGTGGGCCTCCAGGAGGCACGGCCCTTGAGGGCGTAGCCGAAGTTCAGCCTGCTCAAATCCATGTCCCGGCCACCCACCGAAGCCGTGCGCCAAAGCTTTTCCTTGGCGTCCTTGTCTGCCTGCTCCTTGAAATGGCGCACATGGTCTTCCTGGTAGGTGAAACCGACATACGGAGTATGGCCGGAACGCTCCGAAACCAGCCGCAGGTGATAGACCCGGCGATTGGTGGTGACCACGGCGGAGGTTTCCAGCCCCGCATCCACCGGCTTGATGAGCAGGTGCACGGTTTCGCTTTCACCCGAACCGGACTTGCTCACGTCCACGAGCCAGCGGGCCGAGTCGCCGACCACGACTTCGTTGAGGGTCTCGCCGGGCTGCAATTCCACGTCGCAGACTTGAAACGGCGAGGCGATGACCGTGGGCAGGCTCGCGCCGTGCACGTAGAGCACCCGGCCGTTGCCGTCGCGACTTGGCGTTACGGATTTGGCCGCCCAATCCTGGGCCAACTCCAGGGCCTTGCGTTCCTTGGCCGTGAGCTTGACCGGCTTGTCGCTGATGTAATCCGGCATGGGCGGCAGCGGCCCAGGCGTATCAACGCCGCCCTCGCCGTTTCCCGGCAGTTGGCGTTCCAGGGGCGCGTCCATGGTCTTTCGCGCCGCATACAAGGTGATCTTGTCCTTTCCGTCCTGGGCCAGGACCGATTGAGCTGGTCGCGGAAAATTGGACAGTCTGCTAAGCTATAGTCCTCAAACGAGGAGGACGGTTTTCGATGTCCCATCGACGCAAGTTTTCAGCGGAGTTTAAGGCCAAAGTGGCGCTCGAGGCCCTGTCCGGCGAGTTGACCTTGGCCGAGTTGGCCAGCAAGTACGACGTGCATCCGACGCAGATTGCGGGTTGGAAGCGTCAGGCCAAGGAAGGTATGGTTGCTGCCTTTTCGGGGAGGGCTGCGACCGTGCAGAAGGATGCCGCCGCCGAAATCCGGGAACTCCACGCCAAGATCGGCCAATTGACCGTGGAAAAGGATTTTTTAGAGCGAGCCTTCGCCAAACGGTGAGTCGCGGGCGAAGGCGTGGGATGGTCGAACGCGAGCATCCCCGACTCAGTATTTGCCGGCAGTGCAACATCCTCGGACTGGCCAGGTCGACTTGGTACCATCGCCCTAAAGGCGAGTCGGCCATGAATCTGGACCTGATGCGGCGCATCGACGAGCAGTTTCTAGAGACGCCGTTTTACGGTTCGCGCCAGATGCGACGGCACTTGCGGCATCAGGGCATCGAGATCGGACGTGGCCGCGTGCGGCGGTTGATGCGCAAAATGGGACTGATGGCGATCTACCAGAAGCCCAAGACCAGCCAGCCACATCCCGGGCACAAGATCTATCCGTATCTGCTGCGAGATCTTGCGATCAAACGGCCGGATCAGGTGTGGTGCGCCGACATCACGTATGTCCGCATGAAGCGGGGCTTTCTGTATCTGGTGGCGGTCATGGACTGGCACAGCCGGGCGATGCTGTCCTGGCGGCTATCCAACACCCTGGATGCCGATTTCTGCGTTGCCGCCTTGGAAGAGGCCATGAATCGTTACGGGGTACCGGAGATCTTCAACACGGACCAAGGCTCGCAGTTCACTGGCCAGGACTTCACCCAGGCGCTCAAGGATGCCGGCGTCGCCATCTCCATGGATGGCAAAGGCCGGTGGATGGACAACGTCTTCATTGAACGCCTGTGGCGCTCGGTGAAATGGGAATGCGTCTACCTGCGGGAATTCGAAACCGGCAGTCAGGCTCGCCAAGCGCTTGGAGACTGGTTCCGCTTCTACAACGAGCAGCGGCCGCATACGGCTTTTGACGGTCGCCGCCCCATGGACGTATACCGGGATGGCCACTCGGCCTCCAAGGCGGCATGAGCACCAACCGGACTATAGCTTAACTGCGCCGCCAACCTGTCCAACCTACCCGGACCACCTCAGACTTCGGTATTGATGAAGACTTTTCCCCCAGGCTTTCTATCGACTTCTTCGCGGACAGTGATGATACCGTGTGCCATATCGACGTCGATCCATTCCAGCCGAAGGATTTCACCCAATCGCATCCCAGTATTCAGCGCAATGACGATGGCTGTATGCAAATCGGCATGACCACATTCCTGGGCTGCTTCGAGAAGTTTGTCCGCCTCCGCATAACTGAGAAAGCGTTCCCTGGCATTTTTAGGTTTAGGCAGGGCTATACCATCGAATGGACTTGGTCCTGTAAGCAATGGAATTCCCTCAATCATAGTCGCGCGGGCCAAGTTAAAGGCTCTCCGCAATATTGCCATGTAATGGAGGGCGGTGGCTTCCGAAGCACCGCTTTTTCTCAAGAAATCCAGGAAGGTTTTGATGTCTTCCTTGGTAATGGCGCAGAGGGGGAAGGAGCCCAGCTTGGAGTGGATATGTTTTTCAATGCGCCCTTTATCATCCAGCCAGGTGCGCTTTGTTCGTTTGGCTTCGGGCAGGTAGAAATCGGTAAGAAAGGCGGAAAGTGTCATGGCTTGAACGCTGATCAATTTCGCTTCGTGTGCTTCAGCGACCTTACGCGCATCGGCCTCGGCGCGAAGGTCACTCAAGCTCTGGGCCCCTGTGCCGGTTGTCACGCCTTCCTTGATTTTGGCGAGCACCTTATGTGCTTTTTCGGGGTTCCAGCCATCGGATGCCCAACCCAGGCCTTCCTCGCAATCTTTATAGTTAATATAGTAACGTATACTGAAGTAGCGATCGGCTTTCCCGTTGTGCTTGCGAGAGGGGTGTTCACGAAATCGAATGCCGGGATAGTTGGTGCGGTTCCATCGGGTAGCCATGGTCCCGGAATAGTCCCGGAAAAAAACGGGGTCAAGGTAGGGCAGGGGAGATGTTTCTCATCTCAACAGTTTGTTATGATTATATTAGGTATGTTGAGGTATGCTTGCGGGGAGTCTTTCGCCGGACTGAAAATCCCCGTGTCGGCAGTTCAATTCTGTCTTTCGGCACCATAGAAATCAAAGGCTTACGGTTGAAAGACTGTAGGCCTTTTTTCTTTTGGCCCATTTGGTCCCGCCCTGGTCCCGCTGTTGAACGTTATGGGGAATGAAGTGAGGTGAAAATAGCCCAGGCCGACAGGGATGGGAAGCGGGCCGTGGAGGGCTGTGACGTCGGCTACCTCACTTTAGGGCGATTCCAATGTCCAGCCGCGCTGGACAAGTGTCGTCCGGTCCGTTTCGCTTGCAGCCGTACCTGACGAGTCGCTCCAAATGTGCCCGTTGGTCACTTGGCTGGCCGCGGCGTCGGCAAAAATTTGGTCCAGGGCCAGGGCGGAAAGGGCGGTTTCTTTTAAATGGTATTCCGCAGCCGAGTGGCGTTGGTGCGACCAAGGCTGACCAACTGGGACTCCTGGTAGGCATAGAGGATGCGCAACGCCGGGGTGTTGGCGAAGCCCGTCATGGACACAAGTCCCCCCGCGCCTGCTTCGCCGGCACCGAAACGGAGCAAGGCCGCTCCGTTGGAGATGCTTAGGTAATGGGCGTGCGTACCTTCTTCAAGGCCGTCTTTTATCACGGTCTGCCCGGACTCCGCCGGCGTGCTTGTGCCGTCGGACCAGTGCCACACCGCCACGGTATCAGAACCACGAAAATCGCAGCGCATGGTGGTGTTCGTCCCATTTGTTGAGAAGTCGACGCGCTGGGCGCCGTTGTTGGGCAATCCCGGCTCCAACGTCCAACTTGTAGCGGTCACGGTCCAGCCCTTGGCCGACAGGTTCTCGGCGTGCGTATAGCCCGTTTCGCCGGGATCGGCATTGCCCCGTATGTCGACCAGGAGGGCGATGTCTTCGGGGGTGTTGTCCGTATTGCGTCCCAGGTTGTCCAATTCGGCGAGAAGAGCGTCCAGGGCGGCGGAACTGAGTTGGTTGTCCTGCACGTCTAGCGCAGTCAACTGGCTGCAACCGGTGATGAACACGTCGGTCAGGCGGTTGCGACGCAACTGCACGATTGCTGTAGAGGTACTGTTTTGCAGGGCTCCGCGTAAGTCCAGGGTGGTGTAGGCGTTGTCATCGGCCAGGATGGAGACCGCTCTGTCGGGGTTGGTTGCCGGTATGCGCAGCGTTCCGTTTTGGTTGTCATTCCAGATGAACAGTTCCGCGAGCAGGGGAAACGGCGACGTGTCCTCGAAAAGAGCCCTGGTCGTGATCTGTGGATTGTCGCGCACGCAGATGTGCCAAACCTGGGAGCCGGTGCTGCCAAAGGTGATGGTCGGATAGTCGTTGAGGGCCCCTCGCAGGTCTTCCAGGTTGGGGCTTCCGGAAAGATCCAGGGAGGAGAGGGAGCAGTCCTCGAAACATGCCCGGCGCAAGGCCGGAGTGTTGGCCAAGTCCACCTGGGTGAGGCTCCCGGACCAATAGCATTCGATGGTGTCCAGGTTCGTGAAGTTGCGAAAATCCAGGTGAGCGATTCGGTTGTAGGAGGAGCACCACTGGGCCAGGGTCGGGGCAACCAGATGCAGGCCCCGGACCTCGGACACCTGTTGGTCGGGAACGAATTCGATGTCCGTGGCTCCGCCGTCCCCGGCGTCGTAGCCGATGTTAATACGCCGCACCGCGCTCCAGGGATCGACGACGAGGCGGTTTTCCCGTTTCGCAGCCGAGCCGTACTGTTTCGAGGGGGTGGGGGAAGAACTGGTCGTGCCATCGGCGAATAGCCAACGAATAGTCGGATTGCCTTCGACCACGAGCACTGGGGAAAAACTCTCGCCCTCGGTGACAAAGACCATGGCCGATTTCTGTCCGGCCAAGATGGCCGGAAGGAACAAGGGCATGTCGTCTCGGCCCTGGGGCCTAGCGGGGGAAGGCAGAATGATAAGCGAAGCTAGGATACATAAGAGGGAGAGGGCGCATGAACGCAAGCGGGGCATAGAACCTCCCGAGAAAGTTGCCGTTTCTAAAGAGCCTGTCCCACGGATGTTGACCGTTATGGAGCGACGATCCTGTAGCCAGCTTTCTCTCCAGACCTACGAACAACGCTCGGGTGCCCGAGGCGGGCGTTGGTTGATATTCGATCGTCTTTCACCCTGCAGATCGAACGCTCTCGCCGCTTCAGTGCCCTACACGCCAGCGAGTCCGGGCCTGTAGAACTCGAGCAGGTTGTGGGTCAGGCACCATAGCTCAAATTCTCCCTTCACCATAACCAGCCCGCGCAGAAGGGACAATGGCCGTGGCAAACGCGAATTTCCGGTCCCGGGGGACATCGAGGACAATGGGACCGACCATCAGGACAAGCTCTTTCTGACTGTAGCCTAGCGGCGATTGCCTGGGTCGACCCCGGGCACATGGAGCGGTCGTAGCCGAGAACGCTGGTCATTTTTGCTCCCATGGCAGTATCGACCACGTCCTAAGATCATCGAACCGAGAAGGGCTTGAGATCGTCGAGGCAGAGAATCTCTCCCTCAAGCATCTTTCTGGCCGGTTCATCACGGTGGATCAACACGGAAACCTTTTGAGACGTCTAACCCTAGTAGAAGTTACACGGACTTCGTTACGAACATGTTACAAGTCCGGCCCCCACGTGCTACCTGCCCGCCATGGAATGGATCATAGGCATCGCCCTTGCCGTGGGCGTTCTTGCCCTGGTGGCGGTCTTCGTCTTGAGGACCAAACGCCATGACGGCGGGACGGTTCGCGGCTGGTTCGAGTTCGACAAGTTCAAGGACGGCGAGAATTGTGCAATATCCGGCCTAGCCGGGGAAATGTCGGTATTATACGTCGATGATTTCCGCCCGCCGCAGAACAGCAAGTGCAGCGTCGAGGCCCACGCCGGCTTTACTGGCCGAGGCAACCATCTTTTTCACCCACTTCTTGTGCAGGCCGCCAGCGATGCGCTTCACGTCCTCGACCATGGCGGGGTCGGACAGGATGGCCTTGGCCACGGCCTCCACCTGCCGGTAGTCCTTGAGGCGCTTGTCTTCCTTGCGCCGCTCCGAGGCCACCAGCAGCTTGTGGAGAAAGAAGGCCGCCATGGATGGAACCACCACCCGGCCGAGGTCTCGGGCCTTGATCTCCATGGGGTTGGAAAGGAGAATACGCATGTAGGGGACGGCCACAGGGGCTATGCCGACGTCGGCTTCGTACACGCTGCCGCGCTCCCGGCCGTCGCCCACGCGGTCCTTGAGGAATTCCACGGATAGTTCGCCGCTCCGGTAGAAAACCGTTCCGTCCGCGTGATTGATGACCTCTTCGAGTCCCAGGCTTTTGAGCATATCGCCCAGGTTGACCTTCTTGCCACGGTAGGGGAGGCGAATGGCGAAATCCACGTCAAGGGTCCGCTCCGGGAAGAACTCCACGCCGCAATAGTTCTGGTAGACCTTGAAACACCAGGAGCCGACAAGCGTAACGCCCTCATCCCACAGGCCGGCCTCGGCCAGGGTTTGGAACAACTCCTGAACGATGGGGAAATAGTCCTCGGTCCTGATTACCTGGCTTGGCATTCCAAGTTCCTTCATGGCGGCTTTGGCTTCCCGGAGAGCATTTACAGCCTTGCTGTGCAAGGCAACGCCACGGATCGTGATGGCGGCATGCTCAGAATCATCCCGGCCGATGTAGATATGCCGCTTGGTCCCGCTCTCAAGTCGCCGCAGATAGATAAAGGAGCTTCCCCCTTCGTCCTTTCTGTATAAAGAGCCTCTCGGATTTATGAGTAGGCGGCCGACGCTTTCCCGCTTGAGCTTGCGGTAGTATTCTCGGCTTTCTTCGAGGATGCCATTGAGGACAAGGGCCATGGTTGCGGTTCTCCCTGGCCAGATTTACCGCCAGAAAACGGGAAAAGTCAATTTGTGGCGGTAGAGGAATCCTCTGTCCGGGGATGGGGCTGGCAAGCGGCTATCTGACGGTCACGGCCAAGTGCATCCCCAGGCCGTCGAGAAAGGGCTTGAGGCGGCACAGGGCTTCCAGGCCCTCGGCCGGCAGATCGGCGGATTGCAAAGACCGGGCTTTGACCACGCGCTCAATCGCCAGGGCCAGGGCCGGGCAATCGCCGTCTTCAAGGGCTGCGCTCAGGTACTCGGCAGCATGGGCGGGGTCGCGGAGCCATTCGGTCATGTGGTCGTCGTAGGAAATGTCCTTCATGGCCGGTCCCTCCAATCCGCCCAATATCGCCGGGCGGTCTTGATGTCTACCGATTGGGTCGTCTTGTCCCCGCCACACAGCAGGACGACCAACCTTTGCCCGTGCTGGCCGGAATAGACCCGATAGCCGGGGCCGTCGTCTATGCGGAGTTCTGGTGCGCCAGGCCAAGCCTGGAGAAGGAGGATGTAAGGAATGCTGAAACCTTCTTTGAAACCCTACGGGTACCCAAGCCCGTCCGGCCAAGTGTGCTGACAGCCGGAACCGAGTGTTGCGCGGACTGGAGCAATCCAGGACGTGAAGCGTACACAGGGAGTTTGTAGGCCTTGCTATTGAGCCCCGAAATTGCGTTCCCGCGGGAGCTGACGACTTCAGAATATCGGAAGGCACCATCTGGGGGCAAGACAGCATCGCTCTCAGGTCCCGCCGGGGTCGAAGAACAAGGCATGCGGACAGGGGGTTTCCCAGGAACCTGGGAGACCCTGTCGTCTCCGCTTGAGAATACGGAAGGGAAGAGCCGGTAATTTCTTCCAGGCCTATCCCGGGTTCGTCTGCTCGGGAACAGGAGCGAAAATCCAGACGACAAGCGGTATCCGAAGGCGAAGGAAACGAAGTCTGAGGAGATGGACGGCAGGGAGTCGGAACGCCTCATAGTACCGATGAATCAGGGGAACCCACCCGGGGACCCAGAGGAGGGAAGGAGGCGTCTGTTCATGGAACTTCTGGAGGGAAAGATGCATGGGAAATCGAGCCCGGAAAGCGTCTCAACGAAACTGCAGAAGGTAGCGGATCTGGCCAAGCAAGCGCCGGAAATGGTGTTCACGACGTTGGCCCACCATATCGACCTCGTCTTTCTGAAGGAAGCATTCCACCTCACCAGGAAGGACGCGGCGTCAGGCGTGGATCAACAGACAGCAGCGGAGTACGAGGAACAGCTGGATAGGAACCTGACGTCGCTTTTGGATCGTTTCAAGAGCGGAACGTACAAGGCCCCTCCGGTCAAGCGGGCGTATATCCCCAAGACAAACGGGGCGGCCCGTCCGATCGGCATCCCGACCATCGAGGACAAGGTACTGCAACGCGCGGTAACCATGGTTCTGGGAGCGGTCTACGAGCAAGATTTCCTCTCTTGCTCATACGGTTTCCGTCCCGGCCGGGGTAGCGTCCACGGAGGTGGTGTAAATTCTGAAGTCGTCCAGGCCGGGGGAGAGCCTCCGGCCCGGACGGAATGGGCGAGGTGGCCATCGGGTCAATTGGCTGTAAGGTGAAGTTACGACGCCGCACCTGCAACCAAAGGAGACCACGATGGCCGAGGACAGCATGGCATTAATCGAGCTGATGCAAAAGGCCGACGGCGGCGATTTTCTCCGCTCCCTGGCGGAAGCCGTCCTGCAGCTTCTCATGGAAGCCGATGTGGACGGCCTCATCGGGGCCAGCCGCCACGAGCGAAGCCCCGAGCGAGTCAGCTACCGCAACGGCTACCGTGACCGCAGCCTTGATACCCGCATCGGCTCCTTGCAACTGCGCATCCCCAAGCTGCGCCAGGGCAGCTACTTTCCGCCCTTCCTGGAGCCACGCAAGACCAGCGAACGCGCCTTGGTGGCCGTCATCCAGGAAGCCTGGATCGGCGGCATCTCCACGCGGCGCGTGGATGATCTGGTCCAGGCCATGGGCCTTTCCGGCATCTCCAAGTCCCAGGTGTCCAAGCTGTGCAAGGACATTGATGAACGGGTCCATGCCTTTCTTTCTCGGCCGCTGACCGGCGAATGGCCCTATTTGTGGCTGGACGCAACCTACCTCAAGCAGCGCGAAGGCGGCCGGGTGGTCAGCGTCGCCGCCATAATCGCCGTGGCGGCGAACACCGAAGGCCGCAGAGAAATCGTGGGACTGCACATCGGCCCCAGCGAGGCCGAGCCGTTCTGGTCTTTTTTCCTCAAAAGCCTTCTTCGTCGGGGACTTGGCGGCGTGAGGCTTGTCGTCTCCGACGCCCATGAAGGCCTCAAGGCCGCCATGGCCAAGACGTTCGGGGCCACGTGGCAACGCTGCCGGGTCCACTGGATGCGAAACGCCTTGGCCCGGGTTCCCAAGTCCCAGCACGCCATGGTCTCGGCCGCCCTGCGCCAGGCCTTTTTACAGCCGGATGCGGCCAACGCCAGCCAGACCTGGCGGCATGTCGCCGATCAGCTTCGTGGAAAATGGCCACGGCTCGCCAGCTTCATGGACGAAACCGAGCACGACGTGCTGGCCTACATGACCTTCCCGGCGCAGCATCGGGTCAAGCTGCACAGCACCAATCCGCTGGAAAGGCTCAATAAAGAAGTGAAGCGGCGGGCGGACGTAGTCGGCATCTTCCCCAACGAACAGTCCATCATCCGGCTCATCGGGGCCATCTTACTGGAGCAAAACGACGAGTGGCAGCTGCAAAGCCGCTACATGCAGGTCGAGGCCATGGCCGAACTCAACACCCAACCAAACGAGGCGCAGCCAGCCCAAATTCCACCAAGAGCAGCCTGACCGAGGGCCACCTCAAGCACACCAGAATTTACACCACGTTGACGGACGTGACCCCGGCCGGTCCTGTCACCAGGCGTTGGAGACGCTGTGGCGTGGCATCATGGGCATAGGTGGCGGGTACGTCTACGAAGTGGACATCCGCAAGTTCTTCGACACGTTGGATCATGGACATCTTCGGAGCTTTCTTGACCTGCGGGTGCGCGATGGTGTGATACGACGGGTCATTGATAAGTGGCTTAAGGCTGGAGTTCTCGAAGCAGGCCAGCTTGTGTATCCAGACGCCGGCACGCCACAAGGAGGAGTGATCTCGCCCCTTCTGGCGAACATCTACCTTCATGAAGTCCTGGACAAATGGTTTGAGCACGTCGTCAGACCGCGTATGCGAGGTGAGGCGTTCCTCATCCGCTACGCTGATGACTTTGTCATGGTCTTCAGCAACGAGATGGATGCCCGGAAGGTCGAGGAGGTGCTGCCGAAGCGACTTGGTCGGTTCGGTCTCGCCGTTCACCCAGAGAAGACTCGCTTGGTGCGATTCCTGCCGCCTTGTGGCGGATCAGGAGGTACTGGACACCAAGGGTTCAGCTTCGACCTGTTGGGTTTTACCCACTACTGGGGCAAGTCGCTCAAGGGAAATTGGGTTGTCAAGCGCAGGACGGCAAAAGATCGTCTTGCCAGGGCCTTGAAATCGGTAGGGGAGTGGTGTCGATTCAATCGGCATAGTGATATCGCCGATCAGTACCGGACTCTCATACTCAAAATCAAAGGTCATTGCCAATACTATGGGATAACCGGTAACTCCCGCAGGCTTAACGCCTTCCGTGATGGAGTGCAGAAGCTGTGGTGGAAGTGGTTGAACCGGCGATCGCAAAGAAACAACATGAGCTGGCAAAACTTCAACCTCATGAAGAAGACTTATCCATTACCAATTCCCGTAGCAATGCATTCTATCTGCCATCGTGTAGCAAGACCATGAACAGAGGAGCCGGATGCCTTAAAGGGGCACGTCCGGATCTGTGGGGGGCGGGGGAAGGAAACTTCCCTCGTCTACCCGACCCAATCCTTCACCAAGCGGTTTTACGTCGCCGGGGTTCCCGGTCGCCAAGCGGTCGAGGCGCTGGCCGATCCGGGCTTGAGCGCGAATATCCCGCAGGGCCTCCAGCCATTCCTTGTACGGGCAACGGCCATCTTCGGCCACATACAAGCGGACGTCACGGGCAACAACAATCGGCGTCACTGCGTCGCGCCTCCCAGGCGCACCACATGGCCGGGCTTGGCGTTGGCCGTGTCGGCTTCCATGGCCCGGAAGGCGTTGGCTATCGCGGCGTCGGCAACGTGGCTGTAGCGCTGCGTGACCACGGGCGTGGAGTGCCCCAGGGTCTTTTGCACCACGGACAGGTCCGTGCCGGCTTCGATGAGCCAGCTTGCACAGGTGTGGCGCAGGCAATGGAAGCTGAAAATCTGCTTGGGATCGTCCACGTCCTTGTTGAGGCCGAGCTTTTCCACGGCAAGGTCGAAGGACTTGGAGATTTTGCCTATCTGCCCACCCACGCGGCTTTTGAAGACCAGTTCGTTGGACGCGCCAGTCCTCATGGATGCGAAAAGCTCCTTCACCCTGGCGGTCATGGGAAGGGAGCGGTCTTTCTCACCCTTGGCGTTGAGGATGTCGATTCGCTCCCGGTCCAGGTCCAGGCATCCCCAGGTCAGGCCCGTGACCTCGGAAAAGCGCATGCCGGTATGCAGGGACAGCAAGGCGATGTCGTGGGTTTGCGGGCTGCGCTCGGCCAGTTCCGCCAGCAGGGCATCCGCCTCGGTCCGGGTCAGATAGCGCTTACGTTCGTTGTTGACCTTGGGCAGGGCCACGCCTTTGGTCGGGCTTTGCACCTGGACGAAGCCGTTATTGCGGGCATGGTTCCAGATGGCCCGGAAGGTGGCGAAGACATACTGGATGGAACGGGGCGACCGGCCGGCACCCGCCATGGCCAGCAGCACCTTTTGCATGTGCATCTGGCGAATGTTTTTCAGCGGCAGGCGACCGACGACGGGGCCGAGCCAGTTCTTGACGTGCTCCTCGGTCTTGCGGTTGGATTCGGGCTTTTTGGTGACGCGGGCGAGAGGAAGGTAGTCGTTGGCGAAGTAGGCGGCGAAAGTGATGTTGTCCCGGGCGCGGGCTTCCTCCTTCTGGCGCTCCTGTTCGCGACGGGCCTCGGCCTGCTTGCGCTTCTCGGCAAGGGTAACGCAGCCTTCGCCAGTTCGTTGCGCCTCCTTGAGCTTCGCCAGCTTCTCGGCTGCCTTTTGGGCGGTCCACCCTTGGCTTGACCAGCCCAGACCTTCTTCCTTGTCCTTGCCGTCCAGCTTGTACCGGACAGAAAAGTAGCGGTCAGGGCGGACGCCGTGTTTCCTGGTTTCGTGCTCGCGGAATCGGACGCCGACGAAGGATGTTTTTACCCATTGCCGAGCCATATTGCGCCCCCATCGGCGGGACTGGTCCCGCTTTGTTCTCAGGAAGACCTACAGAGTCCCCGGGTTTCTGGTCCCGCTCTGGTCCCGCTATTTTATGTGAAGCACAGGCGGGACAGGTGAAGGCCAGTGAAGAGAGAATTGGGTTTAATGCTTGGCAAGTCAAGGGGTTCGTGGCTTCGTGTGAACCGGAGTGAAGCTATTTGGCGGGGACTGAAAATCCCCGTGTCGGAAGTTCAATTCTGTCCCTCGGCACCATGGAAATCAAAGGGTTAGCTGAAAAGCTGGCCTTTTTTTGCCTCATGTTTTTCTCCCCACTCTCTCCCCACTTTGAAAATGATGGGGTATGAACTGAGGTGAAAATAGCCCAGGCCCGAGGGGATGGGAAGCGGGCCGTGGGGGACTGTCCCCCGGCGAAGGGCCGCCCGATCTTTCGGCGCAAATTTGCGCTCAGTGCCCGGCCTGCCCACCGAGTTGACGCTGGATCAACATGCCTGCCCGCCACAGGGAAGAATCCTTCACTCTCGGCCTGCCGGGGTATTCGCCAAAACCGGCGGAGACCTCCCAGGCATGTCCCAGCCTCCCGCATTAGCGCCTGATACAGCGCCGTTTTCTCGGCAGACGGTCAACGGCCATCCTTGCGAGAAAGGCCCGGCTGACGGGAGGATATGGCCCCAGCAAGGGGGGCGTGGCCAGGCAGGATGAAAGGTGCTTCTCACAGAGCCCGGGGCACGCCCGCAGGGCGTAACTCAATCGTGGCGGCTTTTGGAGAGGACATGGCGCGCCGCCGCGTCTCGGCCTGGTCGCGGATATTGCGCTCGAAGGAAAAAAGATTCTCCCCCATGCCGCAAAGGACAATATAGCGCCGCAGACGGCTGGGATTATGCCGGGCGACGATGGCCAGTTGCCGCCAAAATTGCCAGCGCGCCTCCCCTATCACCCCCTGCCGCCAGATCAGGCGCACCAGAGGCATGAAGTCCGGGCTGTTGTTTTTTGGGGGCACGGCCAGGGCTGGATCGGCTTTCGCCTTGGGGGTGGCCCCCGGCATGGAGGCCCGGGTCGGGCGCATGGCAAGCGTGGCCCGAAACGCCCGCCCCAGGTAGGCCCCCGGTGCGTAAAGGGCGCTTAGGGCCGCGGCCTGTTCGGCGAAGATCGTCTCGATGGGGCGCTGGGGGGTGAAATTGGTCAGGGCGTCCCAGCCGCTTTCCTTGATGCTGTCGTGCAGCCGGCCTTCCGCCTTGAGCCTGTCCCACAAGGCGGTGAGGGGAAGGGCGCGCAGGACGTTGACCATGACCCACGGCAAATCCGCCGTCTCGGCAAAGGCTCGCATGCGCTCTCCGGCTCCGGCCTTTTCGCCGTCCATGCCGAGGATGAAACTGCCGATCACGCTGAGGCCGTTGGCGTTTATGGCCCGCAGGGAATCCAGCAGCGGATTGCGCACGTTCTGGACTTTGTGCGCGGCGGTCAGGACGTCCTCGTCCGGGGATTCGATGCCGACGAAGACATAGGAGAAATTGGCGGCGGTGAGCAGGTCGATCAGCGGGATGTCCTGGCCCAGGTTCACCGAGGCCTGGGTGATGAAATCGAATGGCTCGTCATGCCGGGCCTGCCATTCGATGATGCGCTCAAGCAGGGCCACAGCCCGGGGGCGGTTGCCTATGAAGTTGTCGTCGGCCACGAACACCGTTCCCCGAAAGCCGAGCTGGCGGATGGCTTCCAGTTCGCCGAGGACCTGCTCCGGCGTCTTGTGGCGCTGGGCTCGGCCAAACAGGCTCACGATGTCGCAGAACTCGCAGGCGAATGGACACCCCCGGGAGGTCTGGAGGGACATGGATTCGTAATCTCCCGGGGCAATGAGGTCGAAGCAGGGCACGGGCGATGCGGCCAGGTCGGGTTTTTTCCCGCACACGAACGTACCGCTGGTGCGGCCGGCGGCAATGGCGGCGACCATCTCCGGGATGGTGTTTTCCCCTTCGCCTTGGATGAGAAAGTCGCAGCCGGCGTCCAGAACCTCCTGGGGCGAGGTGGTGGGATAGGCCCCGCCCGCCGCTGTGGCGACGCCGCGGGCCTTGGCCTCGGTGAGCAGCGCCAGCAGGCTTTCGCGCTGCACCAGCATGCCCGTGACGAGCAACAGCTCGATCCCGTCCCAGTCCGCCTCGACCAGCGGCCGCACGTTGAGGTCGACCAGCCGGATGTTCCAGTCCCTTGGCAGCAAGGCGGCCACGGTCAGCAGGCCCAAAGGGGGAAGAAGGGCCTTTTTTCCGGTCATAGCGAGGGTTTCTTGAAAGCTCCAAAACGACAAGGGCAATTGTGGGTTTACCATAAGGACATTTTTCATCGTGCCTACCTGCTAACACATTCAAAGCGCCCCCACTATGATTTATTTTCCTTGGTCCCATGCCGGTCGCTTCGACGTGGATCGGTTCAAGGAGGCTGTGTTTGGCCACGACAAAAAGCTGTCGCGCTCCAGGACGATCCGGCCTTCCGCTTTCGATGAAGAGGGCCGACGCCGGCGGAAATCGCGTTGTGAACAGTGTCAGTGGCGATGATGTCGGGAGCGAGCTTACGAAGGGCCGTGATGCCGAAGTGGGTGGGCCACTCACGGCGGGCCGTCTCAAAGAAGTCGGAAGCGGGTGTGGTTTTGAGTTGCATAGGGTTCCTCCTGTCGGGGAGCCTGTCCAAGATCGCCTAAACCGGCAACCGGGACGGATGCCTTCCTGGTCCACGCCGATCGCAGTCTGTGCTACCCCATGCTTTCCAACTGGTGCGAAACGCCTTGGAAGCGGCAGCCGTCGATTCCGGGGCCAACGCCGTCACTGTCGACCTGCGTGCGACGACGGCTGAGGCGATTATCCGCATTCACAACGGGCTGGCTATACCCCGGGAATCCGTCAAAGATTCCACGAAAAAATATGCCACCTCCGGCAAGCCTGGCGGCACGGGTCCCGGGGCCTATTCGGCGCGGCTCGCCGCTCAGGCGCATGGCGGAAATATTGCGTGGGAGACCTCGGAGGCGGACGGCACCCTGGTTACCGTACACCTGCCCCTGTCCCGGCAACCCCTGCAACAACGCACCGTCGGCGAGCCTGGATCACGCACCAGGAAGCGCATTTGCATCACTGAGCCCTACCCTGTACGGTGCGGCCCTGATCCGCTGACACGGCTGGGGGGAGGCCTGGTCGTGGCCCTTACGGGGCCTCCTCGCGCAGCTTGTTTTCCATGACCTGGTGTTTTCTGCCCTGCAGGAAAAAGGGCTTGCCGAGCTTCACCCAGCCGATGCGCTCAAAGAAGCGGACATTTTGGAATTGCACCGTGGCCAGGAACCGCCGGACGTCGGGCCTGGCCCGCATGAGCGCCACGGCCTTGCGCACGAGCAGCGCCCCGATGTTGACGCCGCCGCGAAATTCCGCCCGCACGGCCA
The DNA here is from genome assembly GCF_049995385.1 of Solidesulfovibrio sp. DCME. Taxonomy (NCBI): domain Bacteria; kingdom Pseudomonadati; phylum Thermodesulfobacteriota; class Desulfovibrionia; order Desulfovibrionales; family Desulfovibrionaceae; genus Solidesulfovibrio; species Solidesulfovibrio sp. DCME. The sequence goes on along the minus strand of NZ_CP188261.1, from coordinate 4,277,783 downwards.
GCCGCCCGCCGTACCAGACGCCGCCCCGGTGCCGGTAGCAGCGCACCACGCCGGCGACCTTGCCCCCGACAAGGGCGATGATGGGGATGGCCGTCGCGTCATGGGCGTCACGGTCGCTATCCGAAAAGAGGCCCTGCTCCGAGACGAACACCTCGTGGCGCAGGCGCAGGTATTCCTCGAATTCGTCCGGGCTCGCGGCGACCCGGAGGGTGACGGCCGCGGCATCGGCTACGGCGCCGGGCGCCGCCGGCTGGGCCGGGGTACGGCCCGGCGCGCTTTCCGTGAACTGGAGCAGCGAACAGGCCCGGCAACGCACGCAGCCGGCCGTGCTGGCCTCGGCCGAAAGCCCCGCCTGCCTAAGCAGCGTCCCGATGCGGCGGTACATGCGGCCCAGATAGGCCGGGTCCACGGGGTTCGCCTCGGCCAGGCAGGAATCGAGCAGCGGCCGCAACGGCACCACCACCGGATACACCCCCAAGGCGGCCGCCCGCCGGCAGCCGTCCAGGGTCAGGGCCTCGTCCTCGCCCAGGCCCAGGATCACGTAGGTGCTGACCTTGTTGCGCCCAAAGACCGCCACGGCGGCGGCAAAGGCCTCGAAATACGCCTCCAGGCCGATGACGGCCTTGCCCGGGGTCATGCGGCGGCGCACCGCCGGATCGAAGCTCTCCACATGGATGCCGACATCGGTGACGCCCATGCCCCGCAGCCGGGCATAGAGGCCGGGGTCGCGCAGGGGCTCGAACTGGATTTCCACCGGCAGCCCGGTGGCCGTGGCGATGGCTTCGGCGCACCGGCCCAGGGAGAGGGCGCCGTCGTCGGGGCAGGGCGTGGTGCCGGCCGTCAGGGTGACGTGGGTCACGCCGTCGAGCGCCTGGGCCGCCCGCGCCACTTCGGCCAGTTGTTCGGGTGTCTTGGTGTGGATGGTGGCGTCCTGGTCCAGGGAGGCGCCGATGGCGCAAAACCGGCAGCGGGTGCGGCGGCTGTTGTAGCGGGCGCATTCCTGGATGACCGTGGAGGCCAGGCAGTCCTGGCCGTGGAGCCGGGCGATCTTGGCGTAGGGGATGCCCGCGGCCGTGCGCCCGGCATAGAAGCGCGGGGTGGGCACCGCCCGGGCCCGGCACAGCGGCCGGCCCTGGCGTTCGATGCGCCAGCCGTCGCCGTCCGGGACGAAGGCGTAATCGGAAGCCCGGGCCGTGGCGCTTAGGGCCGGAATCATCACCGGGTGCCCGCCGATGACGTAGGCGGCGGCATCGGCCGGCCCGGCCCCGCCCCGGCGCACGCCGCCCTGGTCCACGATTTGGGCTCCGTAACTTTGCAAGGCGACGTAATCGGCAAGGGTCATGGTCATGGCGTCGCATCCGTAGGGTTTGGTGCCGGCAACGGGTTGCCTGGCTGCGGGAACGGAGCGGCCGCGCAGGCCGTCCGGGCTCCGTTCCCGCATGGGGCGGCAGGCGCGTGCCGCGCCCTGGCGCAACTCGCGGGGGGCGGGGGCAACAGGCCCGCAGCATTATTTTTCTTAAAAAATACGGCCGTATTTTTTAAGGGGCACAAGACTAGACGCCGTAGAGCTTCTCGGCGTTTTCCCAAAACAGCTTCTTCTTGAGCTCCTCGGAAATACCCAGTCCCTCGAACTTGTAGTATTCGCTCCAGAAGTCGCTCCAGGGTTCGTCGGAGCTGAACAGGACGCGGTCGTCGCCCAGGCCGTTTTTCTCGATCTCGTCGAACAGGTAGCGATTGCAAAAGCCGACGGCCCAGGACGTGTCGGTATAGACCTTGTAGCCTTCCTTCACGAACTTTATAAATTCCGGAATGAACTTGATGTGCCCGGAGACCCCTCCGCCGCAGTGGACGACATGGACCTTGACCCGCTTGCCGTAGGCGCGCACGAACTTGATGCAGTTGCTGACGTCGGAGCCGCCGCCGGGGCTGGTGTGCAGGTGGAAGACGTGATCATGCTTTTCACAGACGTCGATGATGCCTTCCCACATCGTTTTCGTTTCTTCGTCCCACTCCTCGGGGTTCCAGGTGCCGCCGAGCAGGCAGGTGGCCTTGAGCACCTTGATGCCCGGTTCGCCGGCCAGCTGCATGGCCGCCTCGTTGGCCTCCTTCATCTTGAGGGCGGGCGAGAACCAGACGCCGCCGAGGATGCGCTTGTCCGGATGGGCGCAGGCGTCGAGCACGACCTTGTTGAGGCCGAAGGGCTGGCTGGGGTCGGGGATGCCGTAGTTGGACATGACGATGGCGCGGTCCACGCCGAGTGTGTCCATGAGGGCGATTTTGGCGGCCCGGTCGTTGTCGCAGTAGACCGTGGGGTTCACCGGCTCGGGCAGGCCGTAGTACTTGAAGCCGTCCATGAAGCCGATGTGGTTGTGGACATCGAAGACCTTGCGTTTGACCTTCTCGCCGTGGTTGCAACGTTCCATGCGTGTCTCCTTTGGGCGTGAAAACGGACGGCCGGGGCTAGACGGTCCAGGTGGACAGGATCAGGGCGCCGGCGCGCTGGTGGGTGAGGATGCAGTCCAGGATGTCGAGGGGATGGATGGCCTGGACGCCGGCGAGCAGGTCGGTCTCGCGCATGCCGTACAGGGCGCCCATGGCGAAGCGGCAGGCCACGACCTTGCCGCCCTCGTTGATGATGGTGGTGAGCTGCTTGTTGTAGGCCAGGTTGCCGGCAAAGCCCTCGTCGCCCACCTTGGGGAAGCCGCGCGTGGCCGAGGCCATGAGCACGCCCGGCCCGTACAGCAGGAAGGTCACGTCGTAGCCCTTGCGGACGAGCCGCGTGGCGGTCAGCATGTTGATGAGGCCGACCGAGCCTTCGAAGGGCACGGTGTGCATGCAGATGAGCGCTTTTTCGCCGGGGTTGGCCTTGATGTCCTCATAGATCTTGGGGCCGTGGTTGACGATCTCTTCACCGATGGCGATGGGGGGAATGGAAACCATGGGCATTGCTGTCTCTCCTCTGTAACAGGTTTGAATACTGCAACTTGTTGATGAAAGAGCAAGGCCCGTGCCGCCTGGCCGGATTTGCGGGTTTGTAAAATCACTGCTGATTTCCGCCGCTTAGAAGGGCGTTGCCGCGCCCTGGCCAGGGCGGGCAACAGGATTTCGTGGAAACGGCCCGATGTTTCGGTGAAAACAGCGAGATTTCGCCTGGCGTTCCCGCCGTGCCGCTTGGCCACCAAGCCCTGTTTTTCCGGGGAAGGGTCCTTTTCGCCGAGGGTATGGGGCGGGTACGGCGCCAACGCGGCTTCCCGTTCGCTTCGGCCCCCTATTTGCTTGAGGAGCCTTGCGCGACAGGCGGCGGGTCACGGCCGGGGCCGGGGAGCCCGGCCGGAGCCCGCGTCCCTGGGCGCGTGGGAGCAACCGTCAACGGGAAACAGGGCCTATGAATTACGACCGCAACCGGGCCGGCATCGGATGCCAGGCCGTCGGCCAGGCCGGGCTACGGCTCGGCACCTGCCGCATCCTGGGGCTGGGCGGGCATCTGCCCGAGCAGGTGCTGACCAATACGGAACTGGCCCAACGCTTCGGGGTGACGCCGGAATGGATCGCCTCGCGCACGGGCATCCGGGAACGGCGGATCCTGCCCGCCGGCCAAAACGCCTCGGACATGGGGGTCCTGGCCGCCCGGGCCGCCCTGGCCGACAGCGGCGTCGCGGCCGGCGCCATCAGCCATCTGCTGGTCGCCAGTTGCACCCCGGACGGGTTGGTGCCCAACACCGCCTGCACCCTGGAGCACAAGCTCGGGCTCTTTGGGCTCGTGGCCATGGATTTCAACGTGGCCTGTTCGGGCTTTCTCTACGGCCTCTACCTCGGCGCCGGCATCCTGCGCCTGGAGCCGGAGGCCCGCATCCTGCTGGTGGCCACGGAGGCCATGTCGCGGCTGTGTGCCCCCGGCGAACGCAACGTCAACGTCATTTTCGGCGACGGGGCCGGGGCGGCCGTCCTTGGCGCCGGGACGGGCGCCGGCCTGGTGCTGGGCGATATCCTGCTTGGCTCGGACGGCCGCCAGGGCGACCTGCTCACCGCCGACGGCGGCGGCAGCCGGGCCGCCTATGCCTCGCCCGACAGCCGCGTCGGCGAGGCCTACTTCCTGCGCATGCGGGGAGGGGAGGTCTTTCGCCAGGCCGTGTGCCGCATGAGCCAGGCCTGCCTGACGCTGCTTGCCCGCAACGGGTTGTCCGTGGACGACATCGACCTGTTCGTGCCGCACCAGGCCAACGGGCGCATCATCGAGGCCATTGGCGAGCGCATTGGCCTCGGGCCGGACAGGACCGTGGTCACGCTTGGCCATTGCGGCAACACGTCGGCGGCCTCGATTCCCCTGGCCCTGGCCGAAACCCGTCAGGCCGGCCTGATCCGGCCCGGGCAGCGGATCCTGCTGGCCGCTTTCGGCGCGGGCTTCACCTGGGGCGCGGCGCTGCTGCGGGTCGAGGGAACGCGGGCGCCGTGACGCGGGCTTGGGCGGCCGGCGCGGCCAGCCCGTCGCAACGGCGGGGGGCCTGTACCACAACACGAAAGGAGGCAGGAATGGCGCACGCGAACCATGGCGACGGCGGCCCGGGCCGGGAGCGGGGTTTGGCCGCCGCAACCCCGCAGCCCGGGGGCAAGCCGCTGGAGGGGCCGGGGCGACCGGACGCAGGCGAGGACGCTTGGCAAGACGATTTTGCGCAAATGCAGGCCCTCATGGCGGCCTTGCCGGGGATGGGCGCCGGGCGCCAGGGCGGCCCTGGATGCGGTCCCGCCGGCACGACCCTGGCGACACTGGAAGCCAGGCTCGGCCTGCTGGAGGAGGCTTTCGGCCGCCTCTGCAACGTGGTCGGCCGGCTCGAACAGGAAGTGGCGGCGCTTACGGCCGGGGGAGCCGGCCATGGCCGGTGACGCCCAGGCGGCCTGCGCCCGCCCGGCCTCGCCTCCCGGGCCGGCGCGGCGGCAAGGCGCCAACCGGCGGCCCGGCGCCCGCGCGGTCGTGCATGTCGACCCGGCGCGCTGCCTGGGCTGCGGCCAGTGCCTGCCCAGTTGCCCCCGGGGGCTTCTCGTCATCAGGGGGCAGCAGGCCTGCCTGGCCGATGCCGGCCGGTGCGACGGCCGGGGGGTGTGCCTGGGCCATTGCAGCGCCGACGCCTTGTCCCTTTTGCCCTTGTCGGCGAGCAGCAGGGGGCCATGGCCGGGTTGGCCATGATCCTGGCCGGCATCCTCACGGCGGTGTTCGCGCCGCTGGCCGTCTGGCTGCTCGGCTTGGGCTAGGGCGGCGAGTCCTCCTCGCTTGCGCGGGGCAGGTAGATACCGAGCTTTTTGAGGCGCGAAATCAGGGTCGTGGGGTTGAGGCCGAGCAGTTTGGCCGCGCCGCGCGGGCCGTAGATGCGCCAGTTCGTCCGGCGCAGGGCTTCCTGCATGTTGGCTTTCTCCAGGTCGCGCAGCTCCCGTTCCGTCAGCACCTGCCTGGGCGTGGCCACGGCCGGCCGGGCCGGGGGCTGCTCCCGGGCGGCCGTGGGCGAGCGGTCGAGTTCCTGTAACACTTGGTCCGGCTGGGCCGTGATGACGATGCGCTCCACGATGTTTTGGAGTTCGCGGATGTTGCCCGGCCAGTCATAGGCGATCAGGCGCTTGAGCTGCTGTTCGGACAGCCGCGGGCGCGGCCGGTTCATCTTCTTGCTGCTCAGTTTGATGAAGTGCTCGGCCAGCAGCGGGATGTCCATCTTGCGTTCGCGAAGGCCCGGCACCATGACGGGAAACACCTGCAGCCGGTAATACAGGTCCTCGCGAAAGCGGCCGGCCTGGATCTCGGCATGCAGGTTCCGGTTGGTCGCCGAGATGATGCGGACATTGACCTTGCGGACGCTGTCCTCCCCGACGCGCTGGTATTCGCCCTCCTGGAGCACGCGCAGCAGCTTGCTTTGCAGGTAGGTGGGGATCTCGCCCACCTCGTCGAGGAACAGGGTGCCGCCGTCGGCGGCCTGGAAGTAGCCGATGCGGTTTTTGACGGCGCCGGTGAAGGCGCCGCGGGCATGGCCGAAAAATTCGCTCTCGAACAGTTCCCGGGGAATGGCCGAACAGTTGATCTTGATCATCGGCTTGGCGCAGCGATCGCTGTGATTGTGCATCTCCCGGGCGATCATCTCCTTGCCCGTGCCGGACTCGCCGTAGATGAGCACGTTGGCCTCGGTGGGGCCGACCATGCGGATGAGCTTGCGAATCTGCTCGATGCCGTCGCTTTGGCCGATGATGCCCTTGAAGGATTGGGCCTCGTTGATTTCCTCGCGCAGGTAGGCGTTTTCCAGCTCGATTTGCTGCTTGAGCCGGGCGACCATCTCGAAGGCCCTGGCATTGGCGATGGCATAGGCCAGATGGTCGGCCACCATGCGCAGCATGTCCAGGGTGCCCTGCTCCAACGGCTCGCGCGTGAACACCGACAACACCCCGAGCACTTCGTCGCGGCAGATCAGCGGCTGCCCGGCAAACCCCTTGATCTTTTCCCGCCGCACCCAGTCCGGGTCGGCCAGCCATTTCTCCCGGGCGTTGATCTCGTGGATTTCGATGGGCTGCCCGAGCTGGGCGATCTGGCCGACCTTGCGGATGCCGATGGGGAAACGGCTGAACGAGGAGCCCTCGATGCCGCACCAGGCCTTCTCCCGGGTCAGGAGGGACTTGCCGGAGCTGGCCATGAGGTGCAGGCAGCGGCTCTTGTCGAGGCATTGGCCGTTGTCCTTGCAGGTGGGGCAGAGGTCGCCGGCTTCGATGAGCCAGATCCGGACCAGGGCGACACTGGAAATATCCGCCAAGGTTTCCACGGCGATCTTGAGCACCACCTCCACGCAGTGGTGCTGGGCCATCTCCAGCAGGAGCTTCCTGACGTTGACGAATCCCAAAATGGCCATGGTCGATCCTCTCAGGCCCCTGGCCGCCTCACGCCGGTATCCCCGGCGGGTTCGCGCCGGCCCGTCCCCTGCCTTGGCGGCATCATTGCCCACGCCTCCCCATACCCAACCATGGTCGCATGGGGCAACGTCACTGGCGGCACAGGTGCCGCAGGGTGTCGATGATCCGGGCGCGCAGCGCGTTGACGCCGGCATCGGTCCGCGTGCGCGGGCGGGGCAAATCCACGGGCAGCACCGCTTCCACGCGACTGGGTTTGGGGGTGATGACCGCGATGCGGTCGCTTACAAGGACCGCTTCCTCGATGTTGTGGGTGACCAACACGATGGTGTCGCGCCGGCGGGCCCAGATATCGAGGAGGAAGGCCTGCATCCGGTTTCGGGTCTGGCAGTCCAGGGCGCTGAAGGGTTCGTCCATGAGCACGACGCCGGGATCGGCGATCAGGGTCCGGGCGATGGCCGCCTTCTGGCGCATGCCGCCGGAGAGTTCCCGGGGGTAGCGGCCGCTGGAATCGGCCAGGCCGAAGGCGTCCTCGTATTCCCGCACCAGGGCCAGGCGGGTGGCGGCCGGCACATGGCGCACTTCGAGGCCCAGGGCGATGTTGCCCCGCACCGTGCGCCAGGGCAGCAGCGCCACATCCTGGCAGACCAGGCCGATGCCCCGGGGGCCGCCCAGGGCGGGCGGGCGGCCGTCGATGGCGATCACGCCCCGCGTGGGCGCCTCGAGCCCGGCCAGGATGCGCAGCAAGGTGGTCTTGCCCGAGCCGTTGAGCCCCACCACGGAGACGATGGACCCGGCCGGGACGTCCAGGTCGATGCCGCCCAGCACCTGGGTTTCGCTCCCGTCCCCGGCCCGGTAGGCCTTGGCCAGGCCGCGTATGGTCAGGCTGCCGGCCATGCTCACTGCCAATGCAAAAGGGTTGCCGCCAGGCGCTTCATGCCGCACTCCATGCAAAGGCCGATAAGCCCGATGGCGGCCATGCCGGCCATGACCATGTCGGTGCGCTGGAGGTCCCTGGCGCTCATGATCATGTAGCCCAGGCCGTAGCCGCCCCGGACCCCGGTGCATTCGGCCGCAACCAAAGTCATCCAGCCGATGCCGAGCCCCACCCGCACGCCCGTGACGACCGACGGCAGCGCCCCGGGCAGCAAGACCTTGCCCCACACGGCCGCCCTGCCCCCGCCCAGCAGCCGGACCGCGTCCACGTACAGCGGGTCAACGGCCCGCACCCCGGCGCAAGTGGACAGCATCACCGGGAAAAACGCGCCCAGGAAAATGAGGAAGGCCGACGAGGCCAGGCCCAGGCCGAACCAGAGGATGGCCAGGGGAATCCAGGCCAGGGGCGGGATGGGGCGCACAAAATCGATCAGGGGCATGACCATGTCCCGGGCCTTGGCGCTGGCGCCGCAGGCGAGCCCCAGCGGCAGGCCGCAGGCCACGGCCAGCCCCGTCCCGGTCAGTACCCGCAGCAGGCTGTGCCAGGCGTGCAGGGGCAAGACCTTGCCCGGCGGCATGCCGGTGGCCCAGAGCTCCCCCAAGGCCGTGGCCACGGCCCCGGGCGAGGCGAGCATGGCCGGGGAGGTCAGGCCGAGCAGGCAGACGGCCTGCCACACGGCCAGGGCGGCAAGCACCGGACCGACCGCGCGCGGCTTCATTTGCCGTCCGCCGCCTCCCGCACGGCGGTCGCCATGAACCGGCGGGTAAAGCCCCTGGCGTCGGGGACCGAGACCAGGCCGAGCGACTGGAGAAAGTGCACGTAGGCCTCCTCGCCGTCCAGGCTCGGCTCCTCGGTATAGGTGACCTGGCCAAGGGCGCGGCGGACCACGGCCGCGTCCATGCCGGTGTATTTGACGGCCACGGCCACGGCCTCGTCGGGATGGTCGTGAATGAAGGCCGTGGCCGTGCGGTGGGCGCGCAGCAGGGCCTTGGCGGCGACGGGGTGCGCCTGGATGAAGGCGGTGCCGGCGACCAGGACGCAGCAGGGGTGCTCGGGCCAGATGGCGGCGGACGGTGCCAGCACCTGGCCGATGCCCTGGGCCACGGCCCGGGACGGGTAGGGTTCCCAGGCGATGAACCCGTCGATGTGGCCGGCCTGCAAGGCGGTCAGCATTTCCGGCGGCGAGAGCACCAGGATGTCCACGGCCTCGGGCGCGAGGCCAAGCCCGGGCAGGGCTTTGCGCAACAGGAAATCCTGGACCGTGCCGTTGCCGGGCATGGCCAGGGTGGGGTGGGCGAGGCTGCCGGCGGCCAGGGCCTTGGAGCCGACCAGGGCCGAGCCTTCGGTGTTGGCCTGGGCCAGCACCCGGATGTCGGCCGTGCCGCGCACGGCGGCGATGGTGGCCGGAGCCTCGCCGACATAGGCGGCGTCGAGTGCGCCGGCGCCGAAGGCGGTCATGAGTTCGGGGCCGGACCGGAAGACGCCGGCGATGGTCACGGGCACGCCTTCCGCGTCGAAGAAGCCCTTGTCCAGGGCCACCCACAGGGCCAGGTGGTGCAGGTCGTTTTGCAGGTAGGCCAGGCGCACCATGGCGGTTGGATCGTTGGCCTCGGCGGCGCCGTGGGCCGGGCGCGGGCCGGCCAGCAGGAGGCAGGCCGCAAGCGCCAGCCACGGGGCGAGGCGAAGGGGCGGGGCGGTCGGTCGGTGCGTCATGGGGTACTCCTTGCGTCTTGGGGCACGAGCAGGTGGACGGTGCCCGGCCGGTTCCAGGGCCGGGCGAGGCGCGGCGAGCCCAGGCCCCGGTTTCGGGCGTCCAGGCCTTTCGCGGCGGGATGGGGGGCGTAGCCGGCGGCTTCCCAGGCTTGGCGCACGGCCTCGGGGTCGGCGCAGGCGCTGGTCAGCAGCAGGTAGACCGGTGCGGCGTGGCCACGGCAGGCGGCGAAAAACGCCGCCAGGCCGTCCCGGCCCAGATAGTCGGGGACGTTGCTGGCATAGATGAAGTCGTGCGCTTGCGGCGTCGCGGCGAGGTGGCCGGCGATATCCGCCCGGACGGGGACCACGCGGTCGACGACGGCCTGGGCGCGGCGAAAAGCCGCCGGGTCGAAAAAGAAGCGGAGCCGGAAGGTCTGCCGCAGGGCCTCCAGCACTTGCTCCAGGCCGTAGGCGCGGCCGCGGGCCTGGTGGTGGCGGCAAAGCTCGGGGTAGACGGTATCCGCGAACCAGGTCCGCAATTCCCCGGGTGTGGCGCAACCGGCCAGGGCGCGCCGCAGCCGGTGGAAATAGTCGCACTGGAAATCGGCCACATCCACGAAGGTGGCGCGTTGCAGGCGCGGCAGGCCGGCCGCTGCTTCGAGCAGCATCATGCCCGAGCCGCCGACGAAAACCGGGCGGCGGGCGCGGGGGCGAAAGTAGCCGAGCGCGGCGCGCACCACGCCCGCGTCCTCGTTGGGCAGGTAGAAACGGCTGCCGCCGCCCCAATCGGGGCCTGCCGGGTTCATCGCGCCACCCCCGCGAAAGGCTGGGCCGCCAGGTCCCACAACACGGCCTCCTCCGCATCCCGGCGCAGCACGATGCGACGCTCCCGGCAAAAGGCGCCGATGGCGGCCGTGGCAAGGCCCGGGACGGCGAACAGGGCGCGTACGGCCTCCAGCCGGCCGGGCGATACGGCCAGGAGGAAGCCGTAGGACTGAAAGGCCAGCAGCCAGGGGATAAGGGGCACGCCCGCCGGCGGCGCGATCCGGTCGAGGTCGAGCCGGCAGCCGACATGCGAGGCCTCGGCCAGCATGATGGCCGTGCCGGCGATGCCGGCCATGCTCACGTCCTTGCCCGCCAGGGCCAGGCCCGCCTCGGCGCAGCGGGGCAAAAGCTCCAAATGGGGCACCAGGCTCGCGTCGTCCTCGGGCAGGGTGGCGTTCCAAAAGCCCATGTCGGCCAGCCACTGGCCATGTTCCCTGGTGACGAGCACCAGCAGGTCGCCCGGGCGGGCGTCGAAGCTGGTGATGCAGGCCTTGGCCCGGCCGAGGATGGCCAGGGCCACGGAACTGTCCCGGCTCGTGCGCAGCAAATGCCCGCCCACCACGGGCACGCCGTAGCGGGCGGCGTTGTCGCGCATGCCCCGGCACAGCTCCCGGGCGCTGGCCTCGTCGGGCGTGCCGATGACGTCCACCATGGCCAGGGGGCGCCCGCCCATGGCGTAGATGTCGTTGACGTTGGCCAGCACGGCGCAGCGTCCGGCCAGATAGGGGTTTTGCCGGACGAGGTCGGCCGTGATGCCCTCGGCGGCCAGGAGCAGATAGCCGTCGCCGTCGGGGATGGCCGCCGCGTCGTCGCCGTTTGGGATGCCGCAGGCGCTGGCGAGCGCCGCGAAGGTCTCGGCCATGGGCCGGATGCGGCACTTGTTGCGGAAAACCTCCGCCCCGCGAAGGGCCTTGACCAGTTCCGGCAGCGTCAGGCTTCGATCCATGCCCGTTCCCCCATGAGGATTTGCAGCGAAAGCAGCAGGCCGGCGAAAGTGTCCAGCCCGCTGGAATGGCCCAGGCTTTCCAGTTGGCCGAGGCGGCGCAAGGCCGTGGTTGCGTCCCCGGCATGGACGGCGGCCAGCCAGTCGCCGACCGGTGCGGCCACCTGCCCCGAGGCGGCGCCGCGCAGCAAAAACCCGGAAAAAGCCGTGGTGTGCCCGGCCCAGTCCCCGGCCAGGGCGGTCAGGCGGGCCTGGGGCAGCAGGGGCTGGGCCAGGCAGGCGCCGTGATAGTGCAGGCTGGCCAGGATGCCGGCCAAAACGTCGTCGCCGGCCGGCGTCAGGCCGATGCCCAGGCCGGCCAGGGCGCGCCCCGCCCCGGCCAGGCCGTCCCAGTCGCGAAGGCGCAGCGGCCGGGCCAGGGCCAGGACCAGTCGCCTGCCCCGGCCGGCCAAGGCCCCGGGGAGGCCTTGGGAGGCCTCGACGCACGCCGGGCTCAGGCGGCCCAGGCAGCCCAGGAAAACGTCGTGGAAGCCGCCTCTGGCCGGCATCGCCGCCGCCCGGGCCTGGCAGGCGGCCAGGGCGGCGGCGATGCGCCCGGTCGCGGCCAGGGGCCGGCAGGCCGGGGGCGGGGCAAAGCGCTTGAGGGAGCGCAGGGAAACCAGCCGGCCGCGCGGGCCGAACACCCCCTCGGACGTGACGGCGACCGCCTGGCCCATGGCCCAGTCGCCCGGAAATCCGGGCCAGAGGATGGAGTGGGGATGGGCGGGCAGGCTGGCGTCGCCGAGCGTCAGGCAGCGGCCGTCGCCCCAGGCATGGACGCTTCGCGCGAAAACCGCCCGCACCCGGGCGTGCCACACCGTGCCCGGCCCCGGCACGGCCAGCCAGCCGGCCACTCCGCTGTGCGCGCTCATTGGGGCAAGGCGGCCAGCAGCAGTTCTTCCAGGCCCGACAGGCCGATGCCGGCGCCGGTTTCCGCGATGGCCTGGCTGAAGCTGCCCTGACAGAACGGGCACATGGTCACCAGCATGTCCGCGCCCGTGGCCACGGCCTCTTCCAGCCGGTCCTTGGCAATGGCGGCGGCCATTTGCGGGTAGTTGGCCTTGACCCCGCCGCCGGCGCCGCAACAGCGCGACGTTTCTCGGTGGCGCGCCATCTCGACGAGGGTCAGCCCCGGGATGGCGGCCAGGAGCTCGCGCGGTTCGTCGAAAAGGCCCTGGGAGCGCCCGAGGTGGCAGGGGTCGTGGAAGGTGACGGTCTTTTCCACCGGGATGCTCGGCTTGATGCGGCCCTGGCGCAGCAGGTCCACATAGACTTCGCAGAAGTGGCGCACGCGGGCATCGAAGGGTTTGCCGAGCTTATCGGCCCACAGCGGATAGTCGTGCTTGAGGGTTTTGGAGCAGCCGCCGCAGGGCGTGACGATGGTGCGGGCCTTGGCGCGGGCGAACAGGTCGAGGTTTCGCCCGATCAGTTCCCCGGCCACGTCGATCTGGCCGGTGCGCAGCAGGGGGCTGGCGCAGCAGTGCTCCAGCCCGCCGGCATAGGCGTAGGCAATGCCCAGGCGCGTCAGGATGGTCACGCCGGTTTGCAGCATGGACGGCATGCGGTACGAGGCCGTGCAGCCGCCGAAGATGAGGATGTCGGCGGTTTTTACGGGGCGATGCTCGGGCAAAAGCCACTGCGACTGTTTGACCGCCGGTTCGCCATAGGGGTTGCCGTGGGCCTCGGCCAGGGCGCGCAACTTCTTGTGGGCCGGCATGGGCCCCAGGCCCTTGGCCACGATGTCCGCCCGGGCCGCCTCCCACAGCGCCACCAGGGGGATGGCCGTCTGGCACACGGCCTGGCAGCGCTCGCAGGTGGTGCAGCGGTAGAGCCGGTCCACCCACTGCGGGCTGAGCACGTCGCGCCCGGCGAAGTAATCCCGCAGGAAATACACCTTGGCCCGGGGGGAAAAGGTTTCGTAGCCGCCGCCAAAGGGGAAGGTCGGGCAGCTGACCTTGCAAAAGCCGCAACGGGCGCAGGTGGCGACGGCTTGAGCCAGGGCCCGGGTCAGGCCGGGGTCGCCGGCGATGGGCAGGGAGGCGTGGGTGGGCATGGCAACACTCCGAGGGGCTTAGGCGCGACGGCGCTGCTTGGAAGGGAGCCGGGAAGCCAGGGGCGCCAGGCAGGCCGTGGCCGCGAGCAGGCAGCGCGACAGGTCCAGGAAGGGCGCGAAGGGCAGCCGCGGCCCGGCGAGCTTGCCCGGGTTGAGCAGCCCCCGTCCATCGAGGGCCGCCTTCAACCGGCGCACCCGGTCGAGCTTGGCCGGGCCGAAGACTATTTTGGCCAGGGCGGCGAACCACATGCCCGTGGCATAGGGCCTGCCGCCATGGCGGGCGGCCAGGCGCAGGGGCAGCATCGCCTTGGCCAGGCGCAGCGGATAGAGCGGCGCGGCGGCGTCATCGAGGATGTAGGCCAGCACGGCCAGCCGGCCCCCGCGCACGGCGAAGGCTTCCAGGCCGAAGGCATCCCGCCGCAGGGCGTTTTGCAGGGCGGCGAAGCTGGCGGCGAAGGCGCTGGTCGGCAGGGTGTATTCCCCGACCAGGGCCGAGGGGCCGAGCCTGCGGATGCGCATGGGGTAGTAGCGCCCCGCCCACTCCGCCGAGGCCGCTTCCTCGGCAAGCAGTACCCCGCCGCACCGGGCGGCCAGGGCCGCCGCCTGGTCCCGGGCCTGGCCCACCGGGGAGACGGCCAGGGAAACGAGGAAGCCCGAGCCGATGGCCGGGGCATGCCCTTCGGCCGCCGCCCGCAGGGCGCAGTAGCCGGCGGATTGCAGGCTGGCGGAATAGGCGGCCGGCCAGGCTTCCAGGCCCTCCAGGAAGCGCCCGGCGCTGGCGGCGTCCGGCAGGTGCGCCGCCAGCGGCAGGAGGCGCTCGGCCGGCCGGCAGGCCAGGCGCAACCGGGTGATGATCCCCAGGCTGCCGCAGGTCTGGTGGTAGGGCTCCATGGCTTCGCCGCTGTAGGTCCGCACCAGGCCGTCGAGGCCGACCACGTCGATTTCGAGGACGTTGTCGCGGATGGAGCCGTAGCGCAAGCTGCCGATGCCGACCCCGCCCATGGCGAACCAGCCGCCGACCGTGGAGGACGGCGCGCTGGTGGGGCAGGCCCGGTTGTCCAGGCCATGGGGCGCCAGGTGCCGGGAGAGGTCTTCCCAGACCAGGCCCGGCTCCACGTCCACGGTGGCGTTCGCGGCGTCCACGGCCAATATCCGGTTAAAAGCGCTCAGGTCGAGCACCAGGCCGCCCTGGCTGGGGATGGCCCCGCCGTAGCCCGAGGAGGCCTGGGCGCGCGGCGTGATCGGGATGCCGTACCTGTCCGCCAGGCGCAGCGCTGCGGCCACATCCTCGCGGCTGCGGGCGATGACGACCGCCTGCGGTCGGTTGCGGACCAGGGCCATGAGCGCCCCGGGCATTTCGCCCAGGTCATGGTCGTAGCTGCGCAGGATCTCGGGGTCGAAGGAGACGGCCTCGCCGAAAGCCTGGCGGAATGCGTCCTGGTAGGGCCTGAGCCTACCTCCGTTGCCGGCCGGGGCCGCCGGCCTGTCGCGCCTCACAGGGTCCCCGCGACGATGGCCTGGGCGGCCCTGGCCGCCTGGGCGTTGGTGGCGAAGAGGTAGGCTCCGGCCTTGGACAGGAGTTCTTCCTGGGTCCGCCGTTGCTGGGGGTCGGCGTCGGTGCCGCAGACATGGGCGAGGACGGCGGGGCCGCCGTCGGCCTGTCCCCGGCGGGCGTGGTCGAGGGCGGCGGCCAGTGCGGCCGCCGGGTTGCGGTGGGCGCCGTAGCCGAGGACCAGGTCGAGCAGGATGACCTTGACCGTGGGGTCGGCCATGTCCTCGGCCAGCCGCTCCAGGCGCAGGCCCAGGTCGATGATGGGGTGGGGGCGGCCCCGGGTGAACTCGTCCTCGCCGAGGTCCACGCAGCAATGGGCCTGGCCCTTGACCGGGTAGGGCAATTTGAGTTCCGGCCGGATGGCCACGTTGGATTCGATGTCCAGGACGTCGCGCAAAACGAACAATGTCTCGTAGCACAGGGTGCCGCCGCTGTAGAGGCCGCGCAGGAAACGGCGTCGCGGCGACTGGCCGGCGACGTGGCGGCGAAGCCCCTCGGGGATCTCCGGCGGGGGAACGGCAAGGCCCAGGGCGCGGAAGGCGGCCTCTTCCAGGGTGGAAACGCAGGCCATGCCGTCGCTGTCGGCTGTTGCCCCGTCGGCCCCGAGCAGGCAGGCGATGACCTCCAGGCCGCTGGCCCGGGCCTCGGCCAGCACCTTGGCCATGACCTCGGGCGCGCCGGGCTTGGACAGGATGACGAGCTTTTTGGTGGCCGGGTCCTGGGCCAGGGTGCGGATGGCCTGGCACATCATGGCCCCGCCGACCTCCCGGCGCAGGTCGCGGCCGCCGACGCCGATGGCGTGGGAAACGCCGCCCCCGAACCGGTCGATGAGGCAGGTCACTTCCTGGATGCCGGTCCCCGAGGCCGCGGCCAGGCCGATGTCGCCCCGGCGCACCACATTGGCCAGGGCCAGGGCCACCCCGTTGATGATGGCCGTGCCGCAGTCCGGCCCCATGAGCAGGAGCCCTTTTCCCACAGCCCGGGCCTTGAGTGCCGCTTCGTCGGCCAGGGGGATGTTGTCGGAAAAAAGCATGACGTGCAGCCCTTGGTCCAGGGCGTCGGCCACGTCGAGCTTGGCCATCTGCCCGGGCAGGGAGATCATGGCGAAGTTGGCGCCGGGCAGGCGCCGGGCGGCTTCCTCCAGGGAGCGGGGCTTGGCCTCGGCGGCGCTTGCGGCCGTGGCCACGGCCTTGAGGCAGGCGTCCACGGTGTCCAGGGCGGCCGCGACCGCGGCCTCGGTTGCGGCCTCGATGCAGATGACCAGGTCGTTGGCGGTGGCCGCGGCAATGGCCGCCTGCATGAGGCCAAGGTCGGCGAGGACCTTCTTGTTGCTGTCCGTGCCGAGCAGGGCCAGGACCTTCCTGACGTCGGGCGTTTCGCTGGCCTGGCGGGAAATCTGCATGAGCCGCACGGAATCCTGGTACTGGTTCTTGCGCACGATGGCTTGCAATTGCATGGTCTTGTCTCGCTTGCGATTTGCAACAACCCTATTTGATGATCCTGGTGCATGTGCCGGATCGTTCCATGGCCGCGACGATGTTCTCCTGACAGGTGATGATGGCCTGGGCGCCGCCTTTTTCCACGTATTCGACGGCGCTACGGATCTTCGGCCCCATGCTGCCGGGCGGGAATTGGCCGGCGTCGAGCCAGGATCGGGCTTCGGCCACGGTCATGGCGTCCAGGCCACGCTGGGTCGGCTTGCCGTAGTCCAGGCTGACCTGGGCGACGCCGGTGAGGATGAGGAACAGTTCCGCGCCGATGTTGTAGGCGAGCAGGGCGGCGGTGGCGTCCTTGTCGATGACGCCGTCGGTGCCGACCACCCGGTCGGTCAGGTAGTTGACCGGAATGCCGCCGCCGCCGCAGGTGATGACCACGGTGTCGTTTTCGGCCAGGTACTTGATGGTGGACAGTTCCAGGACCTTGCGCGGCTGGGGCGAGCAGACCACCCGGCGCCAGCCCCGCCCGGCGTCCTCCACCACGTGCCAGCCCTCGGTCAGGCGGTACCCCTCGGCCTGCTCCCGGGTGTAGAACGGGCCGATGGGTTTGGTGGGGCGGGCAAAGGCCGGGTCGTCGGGGCTGACCACCACCTGGGTCAGGATGGTGGCCACCTCGCGCTGCATGCGGTCCTCTTCGAGCACGGTGCGCATGCTGATTTCGAGCATGTGGCCGAGCAGCCCCTGGGAGGAGGCCACGGCCACGTCGAGGGGGGGCACCGGGATGATGTCCCGGGCTTTTTCGAATTGAATGAGCAGGTTGCCGACCTGCGGCCCGTTGCCGTGGACCAGGATGAGCTGGTAGCCCTGGTGCAGGATGGCCAGCATCTGCCGGCAGGCCGCCTTGGCTTTTTCGAGCTGGGTGGTGAAGGAGCCGTCGTCGCCGGCATCGAGGATGGCGTTGCCGCCGAAGGCCACAACGGCAATGGGCTTGGTCATGGTCGTGTCTCCTGCCATGGGGTTGGGCGGCTCAGCACGGGACCGGCATGGCCTCCAGGGCCAGGCGGAAGGCGGCCAGGGGCGCGCGGGCGATGCCCGTGCCGATCTGGCCGACGCCCGAGGCCTTGTGGAGCACGCCGGTATCGATGATGGGCGTGAGGCCAAGGCGCGCGACCTTGCGGATGTCGATGCCGATGGGGGCCGGGGTGAAGTCCACGGCGCCCGGGGCAAAGGCCGGGTTGGCGCCGGCGCAGATGGCGCGCATGGCGGCCATGGCCTGGCGGGCATGCTGCATGGAACCGCCGACAAAGGAACTGATGCTCGGCGCGGCACCGATGATCATGCCGCCAAGGCCGACCGTTTCCACGATGGCGCTGTCGCCGATGTCGCCGGCCGCGTCCTGCGGGCCGTAGCCGGAATAGTAGATGGCCTCGTCCATGGACGCGGTGGGGGCGATGCACCACTGCTCGCCCAGGCCGCCGACGCGCAGGGCGAAGTCGACGCCGTTGCGGCTCATGGCCGTGACCACGGTGGAATGGGGGATGCCGTGGGCGGCATCGGCGGCGGCCTTGCAGGCGGTGAGCGTCAGGCTGAGGAACGAGTGGTTGTTTTGGCCAAGGAACTCCACGATCCTGGAGACGGCCTCGCGCTTGACGTCGGTGGCCAGCAGCATGGGCACGAGCTGGCGCAGCAGCAGCAGGGTGCAGGCGGCGCTGCGGGCATGCACCTCGTCGCCCATGAGCGTGCCTTCGGCGATGACCTTGAAGATGTCGAGGCCCTGGTCCCGGGTGCGCAGGGCGGCGCGCAGGCTCGGGCCCAGCACGTCGCGCATCCAGCCCAGGCGCTTGATGGTGCCTTTGTCGTAGGTCCCCATCCAGATGACGTTGCCTTTGCCTTCGTTGAAGGTGGACCAGGAGCGGTTGCCGTAGGTGGCGTTCTCGGTGACGATCACCGGCATGGACGGCGAGATGATGCCGCACATGGCGCCGACGCTGCCGAACTGGGAGTTGGGGAGGAGTTTGATGTCGCCGGTGCGGAGTTTCGCTTCGAGTCCCGCCCGGTCGGATACCCAGCCTTCGAAGATGGCGGCCGCTTCCACGGCGCGTTGCTGGGGGTCGCACATGTCGCCAAAGGCGATGGGGGGGCCGGAGTGCAGCAGGAAATGGCCTTCCAGGCCGGAGATGGCCTCGAGGGCCGGCTGGACGTCGATCCACAACGGCCGGCTGTCCATCATGCGGGCGATGGTTCGGGCGTTGGCCGCCTCGACGACCGGGTTTTGCAAGCGCGCCAGCTTGTCGATCAGCGCGCTGTCGCCGTCGGCGGGCGGCCGCCAGTCGACCTGGATGGCGGCGACGCCCTGTTCCCGGAGTTCCTCGTAGAATCCTTCCAGGCCGACATTGACGACGCGGATGTCTTGATGGAGATCTGGCACCGGATGCTCTCTTTTCAGGAGGTTGAGGTGACGAATTGTTTGCGCATGGGCACTGTATGGCGACAAAACAGTTGGCGTATATAATTGGTATGAATGGATGCGGTGTCTTTGTTGTGCAAAGGAAATCCGTGCTTATAGTTTGATATACATTGTGGTGCAGGCATTTTTCTTGTATCGTTCCCTCGGGGAAGGAGCTTTTTCTTTTGCGGCTTGGAAGGGAAGAATACCTTCCGAATTACAAATCCCGTGCCAGGGGAATGGCAAAAATAAATTAATTAATACGGTGAGTTGTCTTGACGGCCTGGCGTGAGGCGCCGCAGGTCGTCAAAGGGCGATGAAAGATCGTTGGCGGCAACGAAAAGTCGTTGTTTTCAGTGGCGGTTCATGCCTGGGCCGGGGCGGGCCACCCGGAGACGGTGTGGCCTGTCGCCGTCGGGGGGGCGCTGGCCGGCCGAGGCTGCGGGCCTTCCGCGCGGGCCTGGCCTAGGGCGCGCTTCGTTTGGCGGCCCGGCCCAAGGCGTAAAACAGGGCCAGCATGGCCAGGGGGCCGAGGATGTCGGTGTAAAAAATGACGCCGGCATTGTTGGGAGCGAAGTTGCCGGCCCGCATGGAGGCGATGTGCCCGCCCGCCGCGCCGAGCAGGAAGACGGATTGGGCAATGGCCAGGCCGAGCCAATAGCCCGGCCGGGTAAAGGGGGCCAGGAGGCCGGCGAGGCCGAATCCGAAATTGGCCATGCCCACCTCGAACTGGAAAGGGCTTGGCGCCCAACCGATGGACGCGGCGATTGTTTGGGCGAAAAAGACATGCCCGACCCCGCCCCAGACGCCGCCGACCCCGACAAAGAAGAAGATCAAGTACTTGAGGATGGCTTCCAGCCGCAAGGCACCGCGTGCCTTGTGGCTGGCGGCCACGGCCAGCCCGAAAAGCGGCCCCACGGCAAGCAGGATGCCGCTGCCGTAATCCGGCGCGGCCGCGGCGGCACACAGCGTGACCAGGGCCAGGGCAAAGGCGACGATCCGTTCCATGGCGACCTCGGGCTAGGTTGGGGGGCTGGAAAGGGCCTGCTCAGTGCCCGGCCTTGGCCGCGTCGAAGGCCTGGCGGATCTCCCGGACCGCGTCGGGGTGGCGCAGCAGGCCGTCGGCGGTCAGGGCCACGGCCTTGGCCGTGGCCACGGCGGCCTGCCAGCCCGCCGAGGAGCCGGCCGCCTCGCGCATGGCATCGGCGTGCAGGGACGTGCCGTCCGGGGCGATCTTGAACCAGACATTGACGGTGGGGTAGGCGTCGCCCACGGCGCCGAGGTCCGAGGAGACGAATTCGTCGAAATCCCGGATGGCCGCGTCGTCGATGCCGGCCTGGTGCAGGGCGTCGCGTATGCGGTCAATCAGCGGCGCCACCCGGACCGGGGCGGCGATGGACACGCGGGGTTCGGTGAATTCCAGCCCGGCCCCGGTGCCCAGCGCCCCGGCCCGGGCGCAGGCGCACACGCGTCCGTAGGCGTTCTCCATGGTGGCGGTATCCAGGGCGCGCACCCCGAATTCGGCCTGGGCCAGCTCCGGCACCACGTTCACCTTGTCCCCGCCCTTGGTGATGATGCCGTGCATCCGCACGTCCTGGCGCACGTGCTGGCGCAGCATGTCCACGCAGTGAAAGGTCAAAAGGGCCGCGTCCAGGGCATTGACGCCCAGTTGCGGCGCGGCGGCGGCATGGGCGGCCTTGCCCTGGAAGGTGAAGGTGGCCCGCTTCATGGCCAGCAGGCGCTGGTCCAGGCTGAAGCGGTCGGCCGGGTGGGTGGCGAGCACCACGTCGACGCCCTCGAAGTGCCCGCCTTCGAGCAGGGCGACCTTGCCGCCGCCGGCCGAGCCGCGTTCCTCGTCCGGGGTGCCCATGACCACGAGCTTGCCCGGGGTTTGCGGCATGCGCTGGGCCAGGGCGGCGGCGGCCAGCAGGCCGGTGCCGGCGATGAGGTTGTGGCCGCAGGAATGGCCGTTGGCCAGGGCGTCGTATTCGAGCATGATGCAGACGGTGGGCCCGGGGCCGCTGCCGGCCATCTCGGCCTTGAAGGCGGTTTGGGAGACACCGCCCGGTACCAGGTCGGCCGGCACGGCCAGGTCGCCGGTGACGGTGAAGCCGAGCCTGGCCAGCTCGTTTTTGAGCAGTGCGCTGCTTTGGAATTCCTTTCCGCTTTGTTCCTTGAGGGCGAAGATACGGTCCGCGATGTCCCGGCAGGCGGGGGCGGCCTTGTCCACCGCGTCGGTGACGGCATCGGCCCGGGCCGGTTGCGGGGCGGCCAACAGCAGGGCCAGCAGGAGGAGGTGGGCCAGGGCTGGCCAGGCGGGGGCGGGTTGGCGGGAAGCGTCCATGGCGTCCTCCGAGGAAGAAGTGCCAGGCCGTTTCCATCCCTCCCGACGGAAACGGCCCGGCCGTGTCCAGGCGCCCTTACGGCGCGGGAACGATCTCACCCGGCCGCCAGGCCTTGGCGAACCAGGGCTCCAGGGGGCCGTACAGGCGCAAAATGACGTTCCAGCCCTGGCCGGGCACGGTCTGCACCCAGTTTTTCTCCTTGCCCGCCGGGGCCTTGGGCCCGAAGTACACGTCCACCGAGCCGTCGGGGTTGACGGCCAGCCCCTGCGTCTGGCTGCTGACGCTGGGGAAGCGCTGGTCGGTTTGCAGCATGGACCGGGTCTGGTTGCTGTAGACGATGACCGACCAGAAATCCTTGACCGGGATGTTGGGCGGCAGGTGCAGCGTGTAGTTCCTGCCGCCGTCAAGGGGCTTGCCGTTGGCGTCGAGCAGGGCCCAGGCGTACTGCGAGCCCTTGCCGACCATCTGGATGTCCATGGCCGGGGTCACGCCCGTGGCCGCGAAGAAGAACATGATGGCCCCGTCGAGGCTGTCCACGCCGGGCTGGGTCTCGAACTTGTAGCCGCCCAGAAACGGCACGCGCCAGGCGCTGTTGGCGTAATAATAGGCGGCCTTCTCCCGCATCCGGTAGGCCACGGCCCGGGCCGTGCCGTCGCCCACGGCCGCGGCCTCGGCCAGGATGGCGCGCATGCGGGCGTCGGGCGCAAACGGCTTGCCCTTTTCGATGCCGATGGCGGCGAAGTACCCGAGCGTGACCGGATCGAGGGAGTCGGTGGGCTCTTCCTGCACGACCTGGTTGAGGAGTTCCCAGAAGCTGGCGTCGGCCGGGGCCACGGTATTGAAGTCCTTGCCCGACAGGTCCACATAACGCAGTTCGGGCGGCTGGCCTTTGTGGCCCAGGGGATAGATCTTGGTGAACTTCTTGACCAGGGCGATGCCGGGCTTGGGGTCGCCGTCCACCAGGAAGCTGCGCCAGGGAATCCAGAGGTTGAAAGTCGGGGACTGCACCACATGGTAGCCCTTGGGCGTCGCGCCCTTGTAGCCGGGGGGCAGCAGCAGGTACTTGCCGCCCTGGCCGTGGTCCGGGCCGGTGATGCCGACGTCGCCCACCCAGCGGTACCACATGTCGTCGATGAGCCCGAGCACCTTGGGCGGCACTTCGAGCACCAGCGGGCCGTTTTTGAGGTCGACCCAGGTCCAGCTGTAGACGGTGTTGTCGTTGGCCGTGAGAAAGATCGAACGCGAATCCACGAGCTGCTCGAAGATGGGCACCGTGCCGTTGACCGGGCCGAGGGTGCGGATGGCGTTGCGGTTGGCGGCCTGGTTCACGGCCGGCAGCCCCAGCAGGTAGGCCTGGACGGCGCGCTGGAAGTCCAGGTTGTCGTACAGCTTGGCCGTGGTCGCCTCGTCGGGGAAGCCGGAATCGTAGCGCAGGGTGCCCAGGCGCGTGTCCACGCTGGCCGGCGCGGCCACGCCCG
This sequence comes from Solidesulfovibrio sp. DCME, assembly GCF_049995385.1. Classification (NCBI taxonomy): domain Bacteria; kingdom Pseudomonadati; phylum Thermodesulfobacteriota; class Desulfovibrionia; order Desulfovibrionales; family Desulfovibrionaceae; genus Solidesulfovibrio; species Solidesulfovibrio sp. DCME. The sequence continues at coordinate 4,255,161 of NZ_CP188261.1, read as the reverse complement.
GGGGCATGGGGGTGGTCATTTTGTAGCTTGGCGCGGCTGTGGCGGCCGGCGCGCCGGGCGCGGCCTGCTGCGTTCGGGCGCAAGCCGACAAGGCCAGCGCCAGGGCCAAAAGGACCAGGCCGGTCCGGCATTTTTCAGGCTGTATCATGGTCGTCTCCTTGGGGATGGGGTGAAACCAAGCGGGCCGGCGAGCCCTGCGGCGTCGCCGGCCCGCTTGGGGAAACGCTAGTCGCTGCTGCTTTTGGCGCGCTGGGCGGCGGCCAGTTTCTTTTCGTCCTCGGCCGTGAGCTTGGGCCGGTCCACGGTCAGGGTGATCTTGTCAATGGTGCCGGTAAACGTGAACGGCGTCTGGTAATCCGCGTCGGCAACCGGTGTCAGCGTATCCGAGCCGACGTCCAGGGACTCGTCCCATTGCAGGATAAACGGCAGGGTGTGCTCCATCTTTTGCGTGTCCACGGCCTGGCCGTCCACCTTGAGCACGCCCGTGCCGGCGCGGCCCACGCCCGAGAAGTTGTTGAAGGCCAGGGTGCCCATGCCCAGGCCGTCGTAGGCGAAGTCGAATTCCAGCACGTGCTTGCCGGCAGTCAGTTGCGGCCCTTCCCAGCGCACCCGTTTGAGGTCGACCAGGTTCCACAGGAACACCGGCTTTCCCTTGAGCACATAGAAGCCGTAGCCGCCGAAACGGCCGCCCTGGGTGATGAGCATGCCGTCGCCGCCGCCTTCGGGCACCTCGACCTCGGCCTTGAAGGTATAGGAGGTGTTTAACAGCGACGGCGCGTCGCCATTGGGCGTGCCGATAAGGGGCCTGGTCCAGGTAAAGACGTTGCGGCCGGCGGTGATGCTCGGGCGCGGCGCGATCAGGCGCGTGACCACCGAGGTGTCCAGGGGCAGTACCTGGTACTTCTTGGCTTCCTGCATGAAAAGCGCCTGCATCTGCTTGACCTTGTCGGGGTGCTTCGCGGCCACGTCCTGGAATTGGGTCCAGTCCTTGGACAGGTCGTAGAGCTCCCAGGGGAAGGTCATGGGGTCCTTGGCCGGGGAGGCCATGTCCCAGGGCGGCCGCATGACCTTGGTGTTGGCCAGCCAGCCGTCATGGTAGATGGCCCGGTCGCCCATCATCTCGAAGTACTGGGTCTTGTGGGTGGAGGGCGCCTGGGCGTTTTTGGCATCGAAGGTGTAGGCCAGGCTCACGCCCTCGATGGGGCTTTGCTTGATGCCGTCCACGGTCTCGGGCTGCTTGACGCCCGTGACGTCGAGGATGGTCGGCACGATGTCGATGACGTGGTGGAACTGGTGGCGGACCCCGCCCTTGTCGGTGATGCGCCTGGGCCAGGAGATGGCCATGCCCTGGCGCACGCCGCCGATGTGCGAGGCGATCTGCTTGGTCCAGGGGAAGGGGGTGTCGAAGGCCCAGGCCCAGGGCACGGCCATGTGCGGGTAGGTCTTGTCCGAGCCCCAGGCGTCGTAGAAGTACTTGAGCTGGTCTTCCACGGGCACGACCACGCCGTTGAACATGGCCACTTCGTTGGGCGTGCCGACAAGCGTGCCTTCCGAGCTCGTGCCGTTGTCGCCGTTGATGTAGATAATAAGCGTGTTGTCGAGCTTGCCCATGTCGGCCACGGCCTGGATCACCCGGCCGATCTCGTGGTCGGTGTAGGCCACGTAGGCGGCGAAGACCTCGGCCTGGCGGATGAAGAGCTTCTTCTCGTCGTCACTGAGCGTGTCCCACTTCTTGAGCAGGTCGTCGGGCCAGGGAGTCAGCTTGGCGTCGGCCGGGATGACGCCGAGTTTTTTCTGGTTGGCGAAAATCTCTTCGCGCAGGGCGTTCCAGCCCTTGTCGAACAGGTGCATCTGGCTGATTTTGTCGATCCATTCCGGGGTGGGATGGTGGGGGGCGTGGGTGCCGCCGGGCACGTAGTAGACGAAGAACGGCTGGTCGGGGTCCAGGGCGTTGATGCGCTGCATGTAGTCGATGGCATCGTCGGCCATGGCCGTGGTCAGGTTCCAGCCGGGTTTGCCCAGAAAGGGGTAGATCTGGGTGGTGTTGCGGAACAGGTTCGGCTCCCACTGGTTGGCGTCGCCGCCGACGAACCCGTAGAAGTAGTCAAAGCCCATGCCGATGGGCCACTGGTCGAAGGGGCCGTCCTGGCTGGCCTGGAAAGCCGGGGTGTTGTGGTCCTTGCCGAACCAGGAGGTGCGGTAGCCGTTGTCCTTGAGGATGCGGCCGATGGTGGCCTTGTCCTTGGTGATGAAGCTGTCGTAGCCGGGGTAGCCCGTGGCCTGCTCGGCGATGACGCCGAAGCCCACCGAGTGGTGGTTGCGGCCGGTAATGAGCGCCGCCCGGGTGGGCGAACACAGGGAGGTGGAATTGAAATTGGTGTAGCGCAGCCCGTTTTGGGCGATGCGGTCCAGGGCCGGGGTGGGGATCACGCCGCCGAACGTGCTCGGCACGCCGTAGCCCGAGTCGTCGGTCATGACGAGAAGCACGTTGGGCGCGCCCTTTCGCGGCATGACGCGCGCCGGCCAGTAGGGTTTCGACTGGGGCGCGGTGTCCTTGATGACGCCGCCGAATTTCTGGGGCGGGGCCGGCAGTTGGTTGCCCGGAATGGTGACGGTGGCGCTCGGCGAACCCGGCGTGCCGGTGATCTGGGCCGCCGCCGGGGAAAGGCCGAAGGCGGCCAGGGCAAGCGCCGCCGCAATGGTGGCGAGGATGTGTTTCATATTTTCCCTCCGTCGGTCCGAGGAGTGCCTGGCTGACGGGCGTACGTCACGGGACCGGGTCCCCGGCTGTGTTTTCGCCGCCTAGAACGGCGCGTTGACCTGGACGTAGACCGTGGTGCCGTCCTGGATCACAGGCTGGTAGTAGACGTCGCCCACGGAGTAGTAGGTCTGGCCGTTGACGAGGATGGGCGCCGCCGCCGGAGGCAGGGCGTAGAGGGTGGCCGCGGCCACGGCCGCGGTCGTTATGGCGGCGGCGGCCGCCACCGCCCCCGGGGCCATGACCGGCGGCGGGAGCACGCCCGGTACGGGCACCGGCACGGGCGCGATGGGGTGCGGCCCGAACCAGGGCCCGGGCGGCGGCGGCACCGCCGGGCCGAAGGCCGGGGCGAAGGGGCCAGGATGGGGGCCGGGCATGGGCGCCGGGCCGAAGGCACCCGGCATGGGGGCCGGGCCCATGGGATGGGGCTCGGGGCCGAAAGCGGCCGGCCCCATGGGCGCGGGCGGATGCATGGCCCCGGCCGGGGGCATGCCGGGCATGGCGCCGAAACCGGGGGCCGGCGGATGGTAGCCGCCGTCCATGCCGCCGAAGCCGCCTTCCGGGGGGTGGAACCCGCCTTCGGGCGGATGGAACCCGCCGAAGTCGCCGCCGCCATGAAAACCGCCGAAGCCGCCGCCGCCGAACCCGCCGTGGAAGCCGCCGCCGCCAAATCCCCGGAAGGCGTGTCCCTCCTGGGGAACGGCCAGGGCCAGGCCGGCGGCCAGGCCGATCAGGCCGGCCAGGCGCGCCCATTTTCGCGTGATGGTGCTACCCATGGTTGGCCTCCGTCAGGGCTTTTTGGTGCCGGCGGCCGCCGGCGGCGTGACGACCTTGGCCCGCACGGCTTCGGCCGGCGGCGTGAAATCGAAGGTCTTGGCGGGAAATCCCGAGGCCGCCTTCCAGTCGGCGTATTCGACCAGGGTGCGGGGATCGCCGTGGAGCGTCTTGTCGGTCACGGCCAGGCGCAACGGCCAGGGGGCCTTGCCGGCGTCGATCCACAGCTCGAAATCCCGGGTGAGCTGGCGCAGGGCGATGTGGTGGCAGGGCTTGCCGCCGACGGTGCTCTGGCCGATGTAGGCGGCTTCGAGCACGCCTTCCATCATGCTCTTGTAGGGGTCGGCGGCCAGGAAATCGACCATGGGGCCGACCAGGCGCAACCGGGCCAGGGCCGCGTCCAGGGCCGTCTCCAGGCGCGGCGGCACGTCCAGGGACACATAGGCCTTGGATTTGGCGTCGTAGACCTGGAACACCGGGCCGTTCTGGACCCAGGTCCCGGCCACGTCGTCGCCGGAGGCCTCGGCCCGCAGCTTGTCCGGCCGGGCGACCTTGATGGCCGTGCTGTGGGCAAAGGCCACCTTCTGGCCGTTGGGGAACACCCGGTCCACCAGGCTTTTTTCCGTGACGGAAAAGGCCGCCAGGGATTGCAGGTGGCTGGCCATGGCCCGAAGCCAGGTGTCGGCCTGGGGGTCGATGGCCGTGCCGGCCCGGGCCGGGGCGGCGAGCAGGGTCAGGCACAGCACGGCCAAGGCCGCGGCAAGGGAGCGGTTGCGCATATGTGGGCTCCTGTCCTTGCCGCCGCACCGGTGGCGGAAACGTCATGCCTGCCGGTCCGGCGGGTTTGCGGGGGCGCCTGAGTCCTCCCCCGCCGGTGGTGCGAATCGGGCGCGAGCCCGGTTGGTCCCGTGGCTAGAAGGTGAAGGCCAGGCCGAGGATGGGGCCGCTTAAGGTCGCGTCGAACTTGAAGGCGCTTTTGCCGCTGCCTTCGTCGTGGTTGACGCCCACGGCCCGGTAGCCCAGAAGCAGCGTGCCGTGCTCCCAGAAGGTGTAGCCGACGGCCGCCGTGGCGTCCCAGGTGATGGCCGAACTGATGGAAAAGCCGCCCACGCCGCCGCGCAGGGACAGCATCCAGGCCTTGTTGAAATGGAACTCGGCCCGGGCGCCGACGATGGGGTCGACCCAGGAGCGGTTCTCGAAGATGTTGCGCCCGCCCCGGGCTCGGTCGCCGTCGAGGAGAAGCGACAGGCTCCAGATGCGCGCCCCGGCCAGCAGGTCGCAGTTCAGGAAGCCGTCGGCCTGGCCCATGGGGAAGGTGCCGAGCCGGTAGAAGGCGGCGATGTCGGTGAGCAGGAGGCTGGTCTTGCCGTCCAGGGAAACGCGCTTGCCCGAGGCCTCGTCGCCGAGCAGCGAATAGTTGAAGTCCGTGAACAGCCCCACGCGGTCGCGGTAGAGGCCCTCGAGATGCACCATGGCCCCGATGTCCAGGTACTTTGCCAGGTTGACGAAGGGTGCGCTCACCGTGGTGTCGTAGCCCTTGGCGCCGATGGTGCCGTTTAGGCCGGTCAGCCAGGCGTAGGGGATGACCGCCCATTGGAAGTCGCCGGTCGTTGCGGGTGGGGTGGATTGGGCCCTGGCCGGGACAGCGCCGAGGATGCAGATGACGAGGAACAGGGACAGGAAGAGTTTGTAGCGCATGCCTGGCTCCAACGGTTTGCATGGCGAGGGCCGGCTCCCGTTGCGTCGTCGCGAACATCCGGTCCGTCTTGGCTGCCTGGCGGAAGCGTTCGCCATTTTGGTCGAGACATACCGAAAGCGTCAGCGGTTGTCTTATTCAAAGACGCAATGTTTGCAAAAAGAACGAAAGCGCCCGTTGCGGTGGCCGGGGCGAGGCCGGTGGATCGGCCCGGGACGGGGCGATGGCGGGTCAGCCTTTGGCCAGGGTCTCGGAGGGCTTTTCCCCGAAGCGTTCGCGGTAGAGGCGGCAAAAAAGGCTTTGGGAGGCGAAGCCGCAGGCCAGGGAGACCGCCAGCAGGCTCGTGCCCGGCTCGGCCCGGCGCAGCATCTCCCGGGCCCGGGCCAGGCGGCATTCCCGCAAAAAGCGCGACGGGCTGTAGCCGCGATGCTTGCGGAAGGCGAGCTGGATCGACCGCACGGACAGGCCGGTCAGCGCGGCCAGGTCGGCCAGGCGCAAGGGCTTGTCGGCATTGGCTTCGATGTAGGCCTCGGCCGCCAGCACCACCTTGGGCGGCGCGGGGGGCGGCGGGGTGCGCAGCAGGGCGGAGGCGTTGTGGTCCAGGCAGGTCAGCAGGGCCGTGAGCACGAGCTGTTCGTACTTGGCCACGAGCAGGGGCTCTTGGGTCAGGCCGGGGTCCTGCTCGAACAGGGCGATGACCTGGTCGACGATGGCCAGCAGCCGGCGTGGCCCGGGCCGGGTCAGGTCGAGCTGGTTTTCGAAACGCAGCGGCCCGCGCGGCGCCTGGCCGCTCAGTTTCGCCAGGGCTTCCTCGATGGCCGGCCGGGTGAAGCGCAGGGTGAGGTTGTTGTAGTAGGGGTGTACGGAAATGACGGAGCGGTGTTCGAAATCGAGGAGGCTGGCGGCCTTGCGCGGGCGACAGGCCAAGGTCGCGCCGTTGGTCCGGATATCGACCGCGCCGTGGCTCACAATGATGAGGGCGAAACTGCGGGGATCGCTGTCGCCGTGGAAAGCGCAGGCCGCGTTCGTGGCCGCGGCATTGAAGGAGACGGCACCGAGGTTGCAGTGATTGTAGACTATTTCAAAGGATTTTTTCCTGAGGATGTCGATGGAGCCGTTGTGAAAATTCGCTGCCAGGGCACTGTTTATGGCCTCCGGCTCGTTCGTGCGCAGGTAGGGGAAGGCTTGCAGGGGAACGGAAAGCCCGGTGAGGTCGAGGGTGGTGTTGGTATCCGCCATGGCTGACTGCGGTCGCACATGATACGACGGTTCGTGTGAACGGTTCTTCCCGTGCTATGGCAGATGTCGGCACGGCTTTCCAGGGGTATTCGCCAGGGAAGCCAGTTTTCACGGGCTCGGCCCCATGGGGTCCAGGACGCCGCCGTGGCCGGGCGGGGAGTGTGCATGAAGCAACCGGCGACATTGCCGTCCCTGCCGCCCCGGGTCCTGGCCCGGCTTTTGGGCTTCGCCTGCCTGTTGTCCCTGGCCGGGGGGGCGGTGCTGGCCTGGGACCTGGCCACGGCCCTGGCCACGGGCGCCTTCCATCTGGTGCGAAACCCCGTCACGCGGGAAACCGGCGGCCTGTTTACGGCCGTGGCGGTCATGGAGTCCCTGGGCATTGCCCTGTGCCTGGGGGTGGCGCTGGTCGAGGCCGTGTTGTGGCGGCGGTTTCGACGCGAGCGCGTCGCGGCCGGTGCCGCCCAAGGCCGGGGCCGGGGCGCCTGATGGCGCGGCCGGGCCAGGGCCTGGGCCATCCCGGCCAAAGGGGCGATCCCCGTGCCCGGCCCTACACCGAAAGAGCCGGGCACGGGGTGGCGGCGGCGCGGGAGCATTCCCGGCGCCCGGCGTTTCCCCGGCACAAGCCGCCGTGATTTCCCGTGGGGCGTGGGGCCGCTCCCCGCGCCCGGCCTTGCCCCGGGCGTCAGGGGGTGGGGGCCAGGGCCTGGGCCAGGGCCTCGGCCACCCGGCGGCGCCCAGCCAGGTCGAGGTGCTCGCAGGCGTATTCGCGGTCGACGAACCGGTCCGTGGGCAAAAGGGCGGACAGGTCCAGGCAGGTGGCGCCCTGGCCCCGCAACGTTTCGGCGATGCATTGGCTGTTGGCCGCGACGTTGGCCACGAGCGCCTCGCCGACGAGCTGCCGGCCGCCTTCCACATCGATGGGCGTGAGGTAGAAGACCGTGGGAACGCCGGCCCGGGCCAGGCGCTGGGCCGTTTCCGACAGGGCGGCCAGCATGGGGTGGTCCGGGGTGATTTGGGTCATGTAATTGTTGATGAAGTGGGTGCGCCGGCCGGCCTCGTCGGGGGACAGGCCCGGCGGGGCCGCGGCCAGGAGGGCGTCGCGCCCGGCGTTGAGGCGGGCGAAGAGCGCCTCGTGGCCGGCTTGGGGCCGGTCGGTGCGCTGCCGCCAGAAGGCGTCCGGGTCGGCCTTGCCCCGGCCCAGCCAGCCCGGCAGGTCGGCCGGGGTGGGCGGGGCGGCCAGAAGCCGCAGGTAGGCGGCGGTTGCGGCGTAGACCCAGCGGGGCGTGAAGAGCCAGTCGTCGGAAAAGCTGCGCAGGTTGACGCCGATGATGGCCAGGCGCGGTTTTTTGGCCGCCGTGGCCGCCAGGCCGGCGTATTCGCGGTAGAGCACGGCCGCGTAGCCGGCGCCGCTTACGGGATAGATGTCCAGGCCCACGGCCGGGCCGAGCATGGCGGCGATGGTGGTGCGCGCCTCGTCGTCGGTGTGGCCGCCCATGACCGAGTCGTTGCAGAAAAACGCCTCGACCCGGCCGCCCCGGAGGGCGTCGCGGAAGCCCAGGGCCACGGCGTTGTGGTAGGCGTCGAAGGATGGCCCTGGCGGGCCGCCCGGGTCCGGCGTGGTGGCGCCCGCCGCGACGGCGCGCTTGTAGTCGCGTTGCAGGGCCGTATATTCGTGCCACCCGTAGGCGGCCAGGCTGGCGATCGCGGCCAGCGTGAGGACAAGCAACCGTCGTTGCAACACGGAAAAGCATTTCATGCCGGAGGTCCTGCCACGGTGGACGCCCACGGACGCGGCAAGGGCCTGTCCGGGCGGCACGCACCTTGGCGTGTTCTTGCAGGGCGCAAAAGCCCCATGCCGCGGGCAGTATCCAACGCGGGCGGCAAAAGCGCAAGAGGCCCGGGGTGGGCCGCCATGGCTTGGATGCACCAGTGGCCTTGCCGGCCGCGCCGGCGGGCTGGCCCCGGGAAACGGGCGGCGCAAGGCGGAGGATAGGCCGTCCGGGCGGCACAGGGCGGCGGGAGGCAGCGGGTAAGCCGCCCGGCCGGCGAAACGGGGGGCGTGCGGCGCACGGCTTACCCTGCGCCGGCTTTTTTGCTATCCTCGTGTCACGCGGTCCCCGCAGCCGGTTCGCGACCGGGGGCGCAACCCATGCCGGGCGGCCCGGCCGGGCCGCCGCGCCAGGATGGTATCGTATGGAACGCCCCGTCTATCCTCCCCTGTCCCAGGAACGCATGGCGGACATCACCAGCCAGTGGCGGCGCTTCCAGGCCGGCGGCGTCGTGGACCCCTCCACCGTGCGCCCCATGATCCAGGCCTCGTGGCGTCGCTGCCGGGAGGCCGGGCTGCCCGGCGACAGCCTGGCCCTGTGCCCCATCGACACCCCGGCCCTGGAACTGGCCTCCAGCCGCCACCGGGACCTGGTGGAAAGCGCCAAGCACTTGATGGACAAGCTCGTGCTGTCCATCCACCTTTCCAAAAGCGTGGTCACCCTGGTGGACACGGCCGGGCTGGTGCTGCACGCCTCGGCCCGCAGCCAGGACCTGGAGAACGTGCCCTACGGCGTGCCGGGGCGGCGCTGCGACGAGGCGACCATCGGCACCAACGGCATGGGCCTTTGCATCATCGAGAAAAAGCCGGTCCATGTCGTCAGCTCGGAGCACTACAACGCCTCGCTGCATTACTTGAGCTGCGCGGCCGCCCCCATCCGCAACCTGGCCGGCGAACTCATCGGCGCCCTCAACCTGGCCATCAGCACCGAGAGCTTCCACCAGCACACCATGGGCCTGGTGGAGGCGGCCGCCCACGCCATCGAGGAGCACCTGCGGCTGCGAAGCCTCGTGCGCAACCAGAAAAGCATCCTGGAACTGCTCGACGACGGCGTCATCGTGCTGTGCCGCGACGGCGGCCTGGTCAGCATCAACCGCCAGGCCTGCGACATGCTGGGCCTGGAGGCCCCGCCGGTCGGCGGCAACATCCGGGCCTACCTCCCGGACAGCGACGCCCTGCGGGCCATCCTGGCCGAGCGCGCGGCTTTTTACGACCGGGAGGTGGCCTTCCAACTGCGGGAGGGCCGGCTCACCTGCGCCCTGTCCTGCGCCCCCTTCGGCGAGGACGGCGTGATCCTCACCCTGCGCGAGGCCCGGCGCATGCGCAAGTACGCCGCCCGGGTGGCCGGGGCCAAGGCCGTGTACACCTTCGAGAACATCGTGGGCGAGGCCGCGCCCTTGCGCGAGGCCCTGCGCCTGGCCCGGGCGGCCTCCCAGAGCGAGGCCACCACCTTGCTGCTCGGCGAATCCGGCACCGGCAAGGAGCTCTTCGCCCAGGCCATCCACAACGCCGGCAACCGCCGCAAGGGGCCGTTCGTGGTGGTCAACTGCGGGGCGCTGCCGCGCAACCTGGTGCAAAGCGAGCTTTTCGGCTACGTGGCCGGCGCCTTTTCCGGGGCGCTCAAGGAGGGCAGCCCGGGCAAGTTCGAGCTGGCCGACGGCGGGACGCTGTTCCTTGACGAGATCGGCGAGATGCCCTTGGAAGCCCAGGTCAGCCTGCTGCGCCTGCTCCAGGAAAGCGAGGTCACGCGCCTGGGCGGCAAGCAGGCCAAGCGCATCGACGTGCGCATCATCGCCGCCACCAACAAGGACCTGGCCACGGCCGTGCGCGACAATGCCTTTCGCGGCGACCTCTACTACCGCCTCAACGTGCTGACCATCCACATCCCGTCCCTGCGCCGGCGCGAGGGCGACGTCGCCTTGCTGACCCGGATCTTCCTGGAGAAGTTCGCCACCGCGCTGCACAAGCGGCATTTGCGGCTGTCCCGGGAGGCCATGGCCGCGCTCGAGGCCTACCACTGGCCGGGCAACGTCCGGGAGCTCGAGAACTGCATCGAGCGGCTGGTCAACGTGGCCCCGGACGACGGCATCGACGTCGCGGACCTGCCCCAGGACGTCGTGGCCGACCTGGCCCGGGGGCCGCGCGGCCCGGCCGGCGAGCCGTCCATGTCGCTCAAGCGCATCCAGAAGGCGCTGATCATCGACACCCTGCGCGAAACCGGCGGCAACTTCCGGCGCACCTCGTCGATCCTCAACATCTCCCGCACCACGCTCTACGCCAAGCTCAAGCAGTACGGCATCGCGGCGGACACCTTCCGGGCGCCCTGACCGTGCGGCCCGCTTGAGGCCAGGCGAACGTCCAGGCCCGGCCTGCCCCCGGCCGGCCACGCGTTCCCGCACGGCCGGTTTCCGGCCCGTCACGCATCGGCTTCCCGCCCCCGGCCCGGCCGTCCCCGGCCATGGCCTTTGCCCGGCCGGCCGGGGGTGTCCCCGGTGTCCGGCGGCATCGAAACGGTGCCGGTCACGGCCGCCCGGCGCCCCGGGTTGCCCGGGTGTCCAGTGGCATCACATGTCAAGCTGACATGTCCAGTTTCCGGACACTCCCTGCCCGGACGGGGCTTCGCCCGCTGTGCTTATTATCCTGAAATATCGGGAAATCATCGCCTAGCTCTGCATGCCGCCGGAATGGTCCGGCTTTTGCTAAAAACGTGATCGCAAGGCAGGATGTTGCGCATAGGCGAGAGACGGTATCCGGTGGTACGCCTTCCGTTGCGGCTTCAGCGGATGGGGAAACGCTCATGTATAACGCCGGAAACAAGAAGTGAAAACGAGATACTCATGCCTCTATTGTCGTGCGTTGCGTCCAATAATCGACCTTTCCGCCTGACGGCGGCTGGAAAATGGATTTATTGCGACAACAGGAATCAACAACTTCGGAGGATGTCATGGCAGTTCAAGAGCAAGTCTACGGCTTTTTCATCCCCAGCGTCACGTTGATCGGTATCGGCGCCTCCAAGCAGATCCCCGAGAAGATCAAGGCCCTGGGCGGCAGCAAACCGCTGCTCGTCACGGACAAGGGCGTGGTGGCCGTGGGCATCTGCAAGCAGGTCACCGACCTGCTCGACGCCGTCGGCATGCCCTACGTCGTCTACGACGAGACCGTGCCCAACCCCACGGACAAAAACGTCCACGACGGCGTGGAAATCTACAAGAAAAACGGCTGCGACAGCCTCATCACCCTGGGCGGCGGCTCCTCCCACGACTGCGGCAAGGGCATCGGGCTCCTCGTCTCCAACGGCGGCGCCATCCACGACTACGAAGGCATCGACAAGGCCACCAAGCCGCTGATGCCCTACCTGGCCGTCAACACCACCGCCGGCACGGCCTCGGAAATGACCCGCTTCGCGGTCATCACCGACACCTCCCGCCATGTGAAGATGGCCATCGCCGACTGGCGCATCACCCCGGGCATCGCCATCGACGACCCGGTGCTCATGGTCGGCATGCCCCCGGCGCTGACCGCCGCCACGGGCATGGACGCCCTGACCCACGCCGTGGAGGCGTTCGTGTCCACCATCGCCAACCCCATGACCGACGCCTGCGCCATCGAGTCCATCAAGCTGGTGTTCAAGTACCTGCGCAAGGCCGTGGCCAACGGCCAGGACCTGACGGCCCGGGAAGGCATGTGCTTCGCCCAGTACCTCGGCGGCATGGCCTTCAACAACGCCAGCCTCGGCTACGTGCACTCCATGGCCCACCAGCTCGGCGGCTTCTACAACCTGCCCCACGGCGAATGCAACGCCCTGCTGTTGCCCCACGTGGAGCAGTTCAACCTGATCGCCAAGGTCGAGAAGTTCGCCGAGATGGCCCAGATCATGGGCGAGAACACGGCCGGCCTGTCGCCGCGCGACGCCGCCGAACTGGCGCTCAAGGCCATCCGCCAGCTCTCCGCCGACGTCGGCATCCCGGCCACCCTGGTGGAATTGGGCAAGCGCTACGGCAAGGAAGTCAAGGCCACCGACATCCCGACCATGACCGCCAACGCCCAGAAGGACATCTGCAAGTACACCAACCCGCGCTGCGCCACGGACAAGGACATCGCGGACATCTACACCGGCGCGCTGTAAGGCACGCCTGCCGGCGGACGCGGCGGCCTGGCCGGCCGCGTCCGCCGGGCCGCGACGGGGCCGCGGCCCCGCCATCCGACAAGGGCTCGTCCCATCGCCGCGCCGGCGCACAGCCATGGTGCCAACCGATGGGTCGACGTTCGTGACGCGACGCCGGACGAGCCCTTCTTGCATGGCCTGAGGGCGCCCGTGCGCCGGTGGGGGCAGCCGAGAGCGGCGTCCTCGCGCCGGCGGCCGGGGCTAAAGCGGCGCCCTTGCGCCGGCTGGGCAGCCGAAACCGGCGCCCGCGCCATTCGCATCGAGGCCGTGGGGCTCCCCGCGGCAGGGTTCATGGTTCGCACCCGAAGGGGAGGGGTTTTTTCGGGCTTGTCCGCGCGGGACGGGCGGTGGGGATTGTTGCGCCAAGCGGCCGTCGCGCGCCGTCCCCGGCGGATGGAAACCTGCAAAGGAGGGGGATATGCGACGTTTGGGACTGCTTGCCGTTATTGTCGTCCTGGCCGGCCTGGCCGGGTCGGGCCGGGCCCTGGCCGCGACCGAGGTGCGCATGACCGGCGATGCCCGGGTCTACGGCGACTTTTTCGCCAACCGCAACTTCACCGGCTGGAACAACCCCTACTGGACCAGCGAAACGCCGACCTGGCGCCCGGCCGGGGTGCGCACCGAGGAGCGCTTCCAGATCTGGGAACGCTTCCGCCTGCGCACGGACTTCCGGGCCAACGAGGCGGTGCAGTTCCGCCTGGGCGTCAAGGTGGAGGACGTCTGGGGCCACGGCACCCTGACCGCCGCCAACCCGACCGCCTCCCTGGAGGTCTACGAGGCCTACCTGCAATTCAAATGGCCCGACAGCGCCGTGCAGGTCACGGCCGGGCTCCAGCCCTGCGGCTTCACCCAGAGTTCGTTTTTCAACGGCAGCCCCATTTTCGACGCCAAGGCCACGAGCCTGGTGGTGACGGCGCCGCTTGTGCCCGACCGGCTGACCCTGGTGCTCGCCTACACCCGCACCATCGCCAGCGCCCGGACCTACGAGCCCAACCTCCAGGAGGTCTACCGCAACCAGGAAGGCTACGCCCTCATCCTGCCCGTCACCCTGGAGGGGTTTACCGCCAAGCCGTTCTTCGACTTCTCCGTGGGCGGCAAGGGCGCCTACTACATCACCGAGGGCGGCTGGGCCGAGGGGCTCATATCGGCCGGGCTGCTGGCCCAGTCGCCGGCCGGCTGGAAGGACAACTTCATCAACGTGCTGTGGGCCGGCCTGCCCCTGGAGCTGACGGCCCTCGATCCCTTCCGGTTCTACGCCGACGTGCTGTGGGGCCACGTGGGCCTCAACGAGTACCAGAAAAACCAGCGCCGGGGCTGGTTCGTGGACGCGGCCGCCGAGTACGTGGGCTTCGGCTGGTTCGTGCCCCAGGCCTTCGGCTGGTGGTCCACCGGCGAGGACAGCTCCATGCGCAACGGCTCCGAGCGCCTGCCGGTCTATTTTCCTGGGCATTACGACGACAAGGAGAGCACCCAGGCCTGGAACGCCGGCAACAGCTTCCTGTTCGACGGCGGCCAGGAACTGGGCAAGGGCTCGAACATGACCGTCAGCCCGGCCGGGAACTGGGGCTTTGGCGTCTCCATCAACAAGGTCAAGTTCCTGGACAGCCTGGAACAGCGCCTGACCGCCGTGTACGTGCGGGGCAACAACGCGCCCCGGGCCATCCGCGACGCCAACGCCATCCTCGGCAGCAATCCGCTGTTTGTCATGGGCCGCGACCTGACGGTCAACGAGTGGATCGTGGGACTCAATTTCGACAGCAAGTACAAGCTGTACGAAAACCTGGCCCTGGTTGTGGAAACCGGCTGGGCCCATCCCGGGGCGTTCCAGACCAGCGTGTGGGGTTCCCGCCTGGCGCACAAGGCCGAGGATGCCTGGAAAGCGGCCCTGGGCTTTACCTATACGTTCTGAGGCACGGGCGCCGTGACGCCGTCGCGGCGCCCTGCGCCCTGGCCTGCGCCCTGGCCCGCGCCCTGGCCCGATGGTGGCCCGGCGGCGGGCCGGCGGTGGGCCGCCCGTCAGTCGGCCAGTTCCCAGCGCTGGCCGTCGGCGGACAGCCGGGTGGTCACGGTTTTGCGGGCCCCGCAGTGGCGGCAGAACACTTCCACGGTGCGGGTCGTGGCCGTGCTGCCCGCTTCCGAGGACCGCAGGGCCGGTTTTTCGCAAAAAATGCAGTCGAATTCCGGTTCGACGTTGGCGGGTGCCGGTTCGTGGATGGTGAAGTTCATGGGGGCTCCTGTTGCTCGGGTGGGGTGGGCCTGCGCCCACCGGGGCGAAGTCGGCCTGGTCCTGTCCTACGAGGCGATACGTCGGGCGGGGCGTCCTTGTCCAGTCGGATGCGGTCCCGGGCGTCGGGAAAAGCCGTGACGGTCACCCCGGGTTAGGCGCCGCTTCGCCTGGCCAGGGCCTGTTCGATGGCCAGCAACATGACCTCCCGGTCCACGGGCTTGGGGATATAGGCGTCCATGCCGGCCTTGAGGAAGATGTCCCGGTCGCCGCTCATGGCGTAGGCGGTCAGGGCCACGATGGGAATGTCGCGGTCGAGCGTGCCGCTGGCGTCGCCGCGGATGGCCCTGGTGGCGGTCAGGCCGTCGAGGACCGGCATCTGGATGTCCATGAGCACGCAGTCGAAGGGCTCCCGGCGCAGCGCCTCCAGGGCCTGGCGACCGTCGGCCACGGCGGTCACCCGGTAGCCGGCCTTCTCCAGCAGGCGCCGGACGCTCAGTTGGCTGATCGGTTCGTCCTCGGCCAGGAGGATACGGCAGCCGGTCCGGGGGCCGGGCGCGGGGGGCCGGGCGGCATCGGCCTCGCCGGTGTGCCCCTGGGGCAGCCCCAGGGGCAGCATGAGGTAGACGGTCGTGCCTTGCCCCTGGGTGCTCTCGATGGCCATGGTTCCGCGCATGAGGTCCACCAGGCGCTTGGTGATGGTCAGACCCAGCCCGGCCCCTTGCTGGGAACGGGTATAGGAGCCTTCCGCCTGGATGAACGGATCGCACACCGAGCCCAGCTTGTCGTCGGGGATGCCCGCCCCGCTGTCCGCCACGCAGAAAAGGAGCCGCACCCGGCTTGGCGAAACGGGAAGCAGGCCGGAGATGCTCAGGTGGACCGCGCCGCGGGTGGAGAATTTGAGGGCGTTGCCCACCAGGTTGAACAGGACCTGGCGGATGCGCAGTTCGTCCCCGAGCAGGGCCTGGGGCAGGCCGGGCGCGAGTGCGAAGGTCAGGCCCAGCCCCTTCTCGCGGCTTAAGGGCATGAAGGTGTCGCGCAGGGCGTCGACGAGGTCGTCCAGGCGCAAGGGGGCCTCGACGAGGGGCAAGCGCCCGGCCTCGATGCGGGAGAGGTCCAGGATATCGGAAAGCAGCCGGGTCAGGCGCGTTCCCGACCGGATGGCCATGTGGGTGTACTGATCCTGCTCCGGGTCCAGCGGCGTGGTGCGCAGGAGCTGGAGCATGCCCAGCAGGCCGTTGAGGGGCGTGCGGATCTCGTGGCTCATGTTGGCCAGAAATTCGCTTTTGGCCCGGTTGGCGGCCTCGGCCGCCTCCTTGGCCTGGAGGATGGCCATCTCGGCCTGCTTGCGCACCGTGACGTCCTCGCTGAAGCAGACGATGCCGCCGATCTCCCCGCCGGGCGTCCGCCAGGGCCGGATCTCCCAGGACACGAACTGGGTGCGGCCGTCCAGGCGCACGAAGGGATCGTTGTCGGCCCGCTCGACGTTCCCGGCCAGGCAGCGGCGGTGTATCGTTTTCCACCGTTCGGGGCTTTCCGGAAAGATCGCGTAATAAGACTGCCCCAGGATGGTCCGGCCGCCCAGGCCGTAGTCTTCGCTCCAGCGCTTGCTGGCGGCCAGGTAGACCATGTCGCGGTCGAACATGGCGATGGCCGCCGGGGCATGCTCCACGAAAAGGCGCAACTGCTCCTCGCGTTCGGCCAAGGCCTCCTCGAAGTGCTTGCGCGCGGTGATGTCCACGAAGCTGGCCAGAAAGCCCTGGCCGATGGCCATGCCCGAGATGAGCACGGACAGCGTCCGGCCGTCCTTGGCGGTGACGCGGTATTCGGCCTGGGCGACCTCGTGGGGGCCGGCCCCTTGCCCCTGCAGGGCCAGGTTCCAATGCTCGAAGACGTGCCGGCGGTAGTCCGGGTCGGGGTAGGCCCTGGTCCGCCAGGCCTCCAGGGTGGGGATGTCCTCCAGGGTATAGCCGAAAAGCGCGGTGAAGCGTTTGTTGAGGTTGAGGATGCGCCCTTCCTGGTCTACATAGCCCATGGGCACCGGCGAGAAGCTGAACAGTTCTCTGAAGCGCCTGGCGCTGCTTTCCTCGGCCTGGCGCGCTTCCCAGACTTCGGTCACGTCCTGGAACATGGTCACGAAGCGCTCGTCCTGGAGGGGAAAGGCGGAGACCCGGAAATGCTTGCCCAGTTCCGGGAGGGCGGTTTCGAAGGTGACCGGCTGGCGCGTTTGCAGCAGGGGGAGGTAGACATCCAGGTTGGGCGCCTGCACCAGGCCGAAGATCTCGCGCACCTCGCGCCCGACGGCGGCGTTGCGCCCGACGCCGAGAATGCGCTCGTAGGCCGGGTTGGTGTCGAGGACACGGTAGTCCACGGGCTGGCCGGCCGCGTCGCGCACCAGTTCCAGCACGCACAGGCCCTCGTTCATGGCTTCGAACAGGGAGCGGTATTTGGCCTCGCTTTGGCGCAGCGTCTCGCCGGCCACGTGCCGTTCGGTGACCTCGAAGGCCAGGATGAGCAGGCGGTGGACCTTGCCAGCGGCGTCCGCCAGGGGGATGTAGTCGGCGTCCCACCAGGTCGGACGCTCCGCCAAGGGAACCGGAAAGTCGCGCAACGAGGCGGTTTGGCCCGTGGCGTAGACGGAATCGAAAAGAGCGGTGACCTCCTCGGCCACCTCGGGGAACAGCTCGGCCACGCTACGGCCGATCATGGGGCCGGGGAGGGCCTTGGGCAGGGATTCGTAGACGGCGTTGGCCAGGACGTAGCGGTGCTGCGGGCCTTCCACCACGCCGATGAGGATGGGCGCGTTGCCGATCAGGCTTTCCAGGAAGGATTTCTGGCGCTCCACTTCCTGAAGGTAGTCGGCGCGTTCCCGTTCCAGGCGCTTGCGGTCGGTGATGTCCAGGGCCAGCCCGAGGTAGCCGGCGGCCTTGCCCTGGGAGTCGCGCTGCAACTCGCCCAGGGAGAGGATCCAGCGTTCCTGGCCGTCATGGGTGTTCACCCGGTATTCCACGAACAGCGGAGCCTCGTTTCGGGCCAGTTCCGTCACTTCGCGCCCGGCCCGCTCCCGGTCGCCCGGATGCACGGAACGCAACCAGGCGTCGTAAGAGGGTTGGTCCTGCTCCGGGTCCAGTTCGTAGAGCCGGTAGGTTTCGGGGGACCAGGTATTCGCGTTGGTGCGCAGATTCCATTCCCAGGTGCCGGCCTTGGCCGCGGCCAGGGCCAGGTGCAGCTTGTCCTCGGCCGCCTTGCGCCGGGTCAGGTCCAGGCAGTAGGCCAGCCGGGTCTCGGGCCGCCCCGCGGCGTCCGTGAGCACGGTGATTTCCACCAGCACCGGGAAGACGGAGCCGTCCTTGCGCCGGTGTTGGGATTCGAACAGGCCATGGCCGGTGCGGTCGGCGTCGGCGATGTGTTCGAGCAGGGCCGGGCGCACCGATTCGGGATAGACCGTCAGCAGGGAACGGCCGGCCAGTTCCTCGGGCGTGTAGCCGCGTTCCCGGGCGAACGAGGGATTGACGGAGACAAAGGTGTTGTCGCGGACCCGGGCGATGGCCAGGCCGAACCCGGCCTGCTCGAAGAGGTGCTGCCAGCGCAGGGCCCCGGCCTGGGCCTGCTTGAGGGCGGTGATGTCCATGAACGCGCCCACGGCTCCGTAGACCTGGCCGAGAAAGTTGCGCAGCGGCGCGGCGTTGCCGAAAATGGTGCGCCGTTGCCCGTCGGCGAAGGCCAGGTCGATTTCCTGGCCGGTGACGTACTCGCCCCGGGCGGCGCGCTGCATGGGCAGTTCGCCGGCGGGCAGTTCGACCTCGCCGCGCATGGGCCGGTAGGGGAGCCCGCCCGCGCTCTTGCTGACGTTCGATCCCGGGGCCATGCGCAACAGGCGGTAGCTGGCCTGGTTGCCGACGATGGTGGCCGCCTCGGAGTCCCGGCTGATCCAGACGGCGGCCGGCGCCTGCTCCATGATGGCTTCCAGTTCCACCGCCCGCTGCTCGGACTCCCGGCGGGCGGCCTCCAGTTCCCGGGTGCGGGCCGCGACCTGGGCTTCCAGGGTTTCGTTGCTGCGCCGCAACACCTCCTCGGCGGCCTTGAGCTTGGTGATGTCGGCATAGGTCATGACCACGCCTTCGGTCTGCCCATGGCGGCCGAGGAACGGGAACACCCGTTTGAGCAAGGTGCGCCCGTCGCGGTGGAAGACCTCGGTTTCCTCTTCCAGGCCCGTGGCCAGGGTGTTTTCCGCCTGGGCCAGGAGGGCTTCGTCCCGGACCTGGGCCTTGACCTCGCCGATGGCCCGCCCCTGGTCCGCCGGCGTCAGGTAGAACACCTCCATGGCCGAGGGGGTGAAGCGCAGGATGCGCAGGCGCTTGTCCAGGAAGACCATGGGGATGTTGGCGCCGCGCAGCAGGCTTTCCACAAAGGCGTTGGCCTGGGCGAGCTCCTCGACCTTGACGGAGAGCTCTTCGTTTAAGGATTGCAGCTCCTCGCGCGAGGCGTCCATTTCCTCGTTGGTGGACTGCAACTCCTCGTTGATGCTGGTGAGTTCCTCGTTGGAGGCCCGCAGCTCCTCGTTGAGCTTCTCGTATTCCTCCGTCACCGTGCCCACCAGTTCCTGGGCCTGGAGCAGTTCTTCCTCGTAGCGCCGCACCAGGCCGGATTCGCCCTCCCGTTGCGGCGCCAGGGCGTCGTCGGTGGGCTCGCCCGAGGGGCCGGGCTCGAAGATCACCAGCAGGAATTCCAGGCGGCCCTGGCCATCCAGGACCGGTTCCACGCGCAGGTCCAGGCGCAGGGGCGGCTCCTCGGCCAGGCGCAGGCCCATGGCCGCCGCCGGGGCCAAGGTCGCGGCGGCCTGCCCCAGCGCCGAGCGCAGGTGGCGCCGCAGGTCCGGGCGGGCCAACTGGAGCAGGTGGAGGCTGGGCTCCCCGGCGCCAAGGCCCAGGAAGGGGCGCATGTCCCCGTTGACGTGCAGGACCTTGAAGGCCGGGTTCACCAGCACGGCCGGCGGGTCGTACCGACGCCGGAACACCGCGCCGACCACCTCCGCCGGCGGTTTGGCCGACCCGGGCCGGCCGGGCGGCGGCGGGGCGGCCGCGGGCCGGAGGCGCGGCAAGGCCGCCGGGCGGCGCGGGCCGTTGTCCGGCCCTTCGGCCTTGGACCGGAAGATGCGCCACTTCCGGTCCACGACGGCCAGGCCCAGGTCGTCGGTCGGCAGGGTCTCGGCCGATCCGAGAAAGAGGAAGCCTCCCGGGTTGAGGCAGCCGACGAGCTGGGACAGGGCCTTTTCCTGGAGGGGCCGGGTCAGGTAGATCAGGAGGTTGCGGCAGATGGCCAGGTCGATGTGGACAAAGGGCGGGTCCTGCAGAAGGTTGTGGTGGACGAAGACGATGCGTTCCCGCAATTCCGGCCGCACCGTGCCGCCCGCCTCGTCTTTTGTGAAATGGCGTTCGCGGCGCGCGGGGGAGAGGCCTTCCAGGGCCTTGTCCGGATACCATCCTTTGCGGGCGGTCTCCACGGCCTTGGCGTCGATGTCCGTGGCGAAGAGCTTGACCGCCGGATGCGGGCTGCCCTCCGTGCGGAACTCGTCGAGGAGCATGGCGACGGAGTAGGCTTCCTCGCCCGTGGAGCAGCCTGCCACCCAGATCCGCAAGGGTTCCCCCTCGACGCGCCCGGCGGCGAGCCCCGGCAGGACCTTGTCGCGCAGGAGGTCGAAGGCCTCGGGGTCGCGGAAAAAGGAGGTCACGCCGATAAACAGGGATTGGTAGAGCCTGCGGCGTTCCGCGGCGCTTTTTTCCAGGAGTTCGAGATAGGTGTCGCGGTGGGCGTGGCCGGCCAGCAGCCGGCGTTTCTCGATGCGCCGGGCGATGGTGCTTTGCCGGTAGCCGGAGAGGTCCTGGCCCGTCTCGCTGCGCAGCAGATCGAGAATCCTGTGGTAGCGGGCGGCACTGTCCGCCTCGGTTTCCCCGGTCTGTTCGAAACACCGGGCCAGGCCTTTGGCGAGTTCGTCCGGGGGGAGCACGCTGTCGACGACGCCCGTGGTCAGGGCGCTTTCGGGCATGTCCGGATGGATGGCCGTGGCCGGGTCCTGGACCAGGACCAGGCCGCCGGCTCGGGCTATCTGCACGACGCCCTCGGTCCCGTCCGCGCCCGCGCCGGAGAGGATGACGCAACCGGCGTTGCCGCCTTGGTCCCTGGCCAGGGCTTCGAGGAATCGGTCGAACAGCTTGTGGTCGTGGACCCGGGCCGGAAGCAGGAGCAGGACGCCGTGCTGGATGTCCAGTTCCCGTCCGGGCGGCAGGACGTGGATGACGCCGGCTTCGAGGGGCGTGCTTTGGCCGATCTCGCGCACGGGGAGGCTGGTGAAATCGGCGAGCACTTCCGTCAGGTGGCTCGCCTTGTCCTTGGCCAGGTGCATCAGGACGACGCAGGCGGCATGGAAGGGGTCGGGCAGGCTGCCGAGGAGGGTATGGAGTGCCTGTATGCCGCCGGCCGAGGCGCACAGCGCCACCACGGGGAAAGGCAAAGGAGGGTGGGCTGGTATGGTGTTGCCTGTCTGGGCTTTGGGATGCGCGGACTCGTCAACGGGGCGTTCGTCCATAAAGCCGATCCCTGAAGCGTTCGAAAGATTGTCGTTAATTTAAAAGGAAGTAGATTCAACGAAATACAATATTCTGGGGTTTTCGTCCATCAGGAAAACCGATTTGGCTGGCAAAAAGGGGTATGTCGCCGGTATATAAGCAACCTCCGGAAAGCGTCCCACGGCCGCGGTGGTATGTTCGACCATGGGGTGTGGTTCGGACTGCGGATGGGGTGGTGTGACGGTTAGCCCCGCTACATAGCTTGTCATGGGCGGGCTGCTTCTTCGGAGGTGGACCGCTTTTCCGTTGCCGTGCTGTCCCCCGTCTGTCCCCGGCAGGATGGTAAGTGGCTGGAATCCTTCAAAGGTAACGAATCGCTACTTTTAGATGAGTACGCGCAAGCTGCTGGAATTATTTGAAAACGTCTATTTAACGGTTTTAGAATTATCTCGTAACATACTGGAATTGCTTAGAACCGGCGAATCGCCGTTTTTGAAATGGCGTTTATCCTGGCGGCCGACATCACCACTTCGTCTTGTCGAACAACCCGCGCTTGGAAAGTTCTTGGGACTTGTATTTATCAAAGTCGAAATGCCCGGGGATAGTCGCGCCATCATTGCTATTGGCAGCTATTGCGAAGATGGCCAACATGGCGATGAGGCCCACGGCAAGGCAGATAAAAATCCATTCCATGATCCTCAATAACAGGAACCAGGACACGTGTCATTAAGCAAGATTGCCGAGGTCCGTAGCGCCCTGTTTTCGCGTCCTGGCGATCGAGCGGGGCAAAGTGTTATGGGCGGGGCTGGCGTCGAGCCTGGGGGCGGATATGGCGCGTGGGGCAATGTTGAGAATCGTCAGCTTTGGAAATAGGGGTGGGGACCCCACTTGCCCAGCGGGCACGATTTTGCCCTTTGCCGCGCGGGGGTTCTAACGGTCCGATTTCGGACCTTTTGCCCCACTTGGGGGCGAAAGAAACCTCCTCTTTCGGAGTTTTTGACCGCCAGATCAAAAAGCGGGAATTCCCACCTTTTTCGCGACCGCCAGGATAATGCAACCCTGGATTGCAGTTGCGACGCCCGCAATTCTGTGTTGGTTGCCCGGCAGGATAAGGACGCCGCAGTTTTGCGGAGTCAGACGCCGAAATGACGCTGCAACGCCCGTATGGCTCTATAGCGCCTCACTTTTGCGGTTTTGCCGTCTGCATGGCCTTTGCATCGTCTGCCGAGAAAACAGGGCTGTATCAGGCGCTAATGGGGTCGGGGTGGGCATGGGCAGGGGGTGTCGGTGCTGACGACATCCTCTTGCCGGGGTGGTTGAGTTCCCCCAAGCCGGGGAGCGCAAATTCAAGCCGGGGAAGGCCGGGCACTGAGCGAACTGTTTCGCCGAGTGGTCGGCGGGCTGGTGGCGCAATTCTGCGCCGCGAGTGGCAGGGCTGAACACGGTTATGTGTCGAGCGGTCGGTGGGTACGGCAGGCGGGAACTCAGTCGGGCGGTCGATTCTGTGGGGGAAACCTTCCCGTCCTCCACAAGCCGTTTCACACCAGGAACGGTGAGGCGGTCAAAGGCAGACTGTCCCCAGCAAGTCCCCAGCATGGGGAAGCCGTTCGTGCCCATCTCAGCGGTGGACGCGGCCCTTACATTAATACTGGTTGCTACCCGTTATGGTCGTATCTGCTGGGGATAGTGCTGGGGAAAGAAAAAGGGCCTATAGCCTTTTTAGCTGTAAGCCCTTGAACTTCCTTGGTTGCGGGGGTGGGATTTGAACCCACGATCTTCGGGTTATGAGCCCGATGAGCTACCGGTCTGCTCCACCCCGCGTCAGTGGAGAAATGCTTCTAGGCCCTTCCCCCCTTCCCGTCAAGCGAAATTTGTGGAATTCTTTGGCCCGGCCGGAAATGAGAAAACTTCTTCCGCGATTATAAAGTATTATGGATCCATTCTGGCGAATTGCCCTGATTGGCGCCGGGTTTGGGCTCCTGGCCGCTTCCCTGGCAGCCAAAAAAAAGGCAGGATGCCTCGCCGTGGCCGGGGTGTGCCTGCTGACGGGCCTGGCTGTCCGGGACGCCGACCCCGTTCTGGCCCTGGGCGCTTTCGCCCTGGCCGCCGCCGGCCCGTGGCGGCCCGCCCGACGGGATGTGCCCCCGCAACAGACCGGCTCCAGGGGAACCCGCCGCAAGCGACCCGGTCAACATCCTTGACGGAACCCCCTTCGATGGGTATTGAAAAAAGTTCATCACAACTTTCGGAGATCATGCATGAGCAAGAAAACATACCAGCCCAGCAAAATCCGCAGAAAACGTACCCACGGCTTCCTCGTCCGCTCCAGGACCAAGAACGGACAGGCCATCCTGCGCCGCCGCCGCGCCAAGGGCCGCAAACGGCTGGCCGTCTAGGCTTTCCTCCGGCGCACAGGCTCCGGACGCGAAGAGAGTTCGCGGCCTGCTTCGAGGCGGGCCGCCGCTACCATGGCAAGACTTTCCTCCTGTTCGCCCTGCCGCGCAGGGAGCGCGAAGACCCCTGGCGCCTCGGCATGGCCATCGGCAAAAAAGTCGGCAATGCCGTCGTCAGAAACCGCGTCAAACGCGTCCTGCGCGAGTGCTTCCGCCTTGGCGCTCCGAAAGCCGTTTCCGCTCTGGATATCGTGGCCGTCGCCAAAAAAAACCTCGATCCGGCGTCCCTGACGCTGGATATGGCTTGTCGCGACCTTTGGCCGCTGTTGGCGCGCATGGCCAGGGACCTCGACCGCCCGCCCCAACGGGAAGCGTGAGTGCATGCGAAGCGTCCTCATCTGGGTCATCACCTTGTATCGGCTTGCCCTTTCGCCCCTCAAGCCGCCATGCTGCCGCTTCGTCCCCACCTGCTCCGAATATGCCCTGGAAGCGGTGGGGCGCTTTGGTGCATGCAAGGGGGGGCTATTGACCTTGTGGCGGCTGCTGCGCTGCCATCCGTTCGCCCGGGGCGGCTTCGACCCCGTTCCGCTCGCCCCTTGGCCGCGCCCCCGGACGCCTAAGGCCGCGTCCCCTGGCCGACCCATCCACTTCTATCGACGGGATTTGAAGGACAATGGAAAACAAACGCGTAATCGTGGCCGTAGTGCTCTCCCTTGCCGTCCTCGTGGGCTGGAACTTCCTGTTCCCGGCCAAACCCCCGGTCCCTAAGACCGACCAGGCGGCCCAAACCCAGCCCGCTCCCGCCCAGAAGGAAGCGACCGCCCCCACGGCCAAGGCCGAAACCCTGGCCGCCTTCGCCCCCACGCCGGGCAAGAAGGTCACCGTGGAAACGCCGCTGTATACCGCGGTCTTCAACGCCACCGGCGGTGTCCTGTCCCAGTTTTCCCTCAAGAACTTCCGTCAGACCATCGCCTCCGATTCGCCGCTCGTCGACCTCGTCAATATCAAGGCCCATGCCAAGGCCCCCCTGGGGCTCATCCTCAACGGCACGCCCACCTGGCAAAACGTCGACTGGTCCGTCGAGGGCGGCGACCTGCGCCTGGGGCCGGCCGATACCGGCACCCTCACCTTCGTCGGCCGCCTGGGCGACGTCGCGATCAAACGCACCATGACCTTTTCCGGCGCCGGCTACCTCGTCGACGAGAAGCTCTCCCTGTCCAACGCCGGCGCCACGCCCCTGCAAAGCCGCCTGTCCATGACCGTGGCCGTGGAACGCCTCTCGGCCGAGGGCGACAGCTACAACCCCACCCAGGCCGCCTTCTACGACACCTCGGGCCTGGAGCTCTTCAACAGCGAAAAGAAGCTGGCCGAGGGCGTTGCCGACGAAAAGCCCGTGCAGTGGGGCGCCGTCATGAGCAACTACTTCCTGGTCGGCGTCATCCCCGAGGCCGACAACCTGCGCGGCAAGGCCAAGATCGAGGAAGGCGTCTTCCGCCTGGCCGTGGACAAGGACGGCCTCGAAACCCCGGCCGGCGGCCGCACCGACCTGACCATCGACTACTACCTGGGGCCCAAGGACCCCAAGTACCTCGCCGCCGCCCCCCACAACCTGTCCGCGGCCATCGACTACGGCTGGTTCGATTTCATCGCCAAGCCGCTGCTCAAGCTGCTGCATTTCTTCTATGATTACGTCGGCAACTACGGCGTGGCCATCATCCTCTTGACCGTGCTCATCAAGGCCATCTTCTGGCCGCTGTCGCACAAGAGCTACAAGTCCATGGAGCAGATGAAAAAGCTCCAGCCCTTGCTCACCCAGCTGCGGGAGAAGTACAAGGACGACCGCCAGAAGATGAACGAAGAGATGATGCAACTGTATAAGACCTACAAGGTCAACCCGGCCGGGGGCTGCCTGCCCATGGTCGTGCAGATCCCGGTCTTTTTCGGCCTCTACCAGGCCCTGCTGCACTCCATCGAACTGCGCCACGCCGCCTTCATCCGCTATCTGCCCTTTACGGACATGGTCTGGCTGGCCGACCTCTCGGCCAAGGACCCCTATTACATCACCCCGCTGATCATGGGCGCCACCATGTTCCTGCAGCAGAAGATGACCCCGGCCCCGGGCGATCCGACCCAGGCCAAGATCATGCTGTTTATGCCCGTGATTTTCACCTTCATGTTCCTGAACTTCCCTTCGGGGCTGGTCGTCTACTGGCTGGTCAACAACGTCATTTCCATCGCCCAGCAGTATTGGATGCTCAACAAGAAATCCTGACGCCATCGTCGGAGAGCGTCCCGGGCCGCGTGGAAAGCGGCGCAAGTGCAATCAAGGAGCGAATATGAGCGAGTTCAAGACCTTCAACGGCAAGACCGTCGACGAAGCCATGGAGGAGGCTTGTCGGCATTTCGCCGTGCCCCGCGAAAAAATGGAAGTGGAGATCCTCTCCGGCGGTTCCTCGGGTATATTCGGCCTGGTCGGCAAGAAAAAAGCCCAGGTGCGGGCCAGGGTGCGCAAGGAAATCAACCTGCTCGAAGATATGGCGGCCAAGGATGCCGCGGACGAATCCGCCCGGCCCGAGGGCAATGGCCGGCCTTCCCGGCCGCCGCGCCAGGCGCCCCCCGTGGCCGAAAACAAACCCGCCCCCGAAACCGCCCCCGAACCGGCGCCCGAGGCTGCCGCGCCCGCCGCCCCCGAACCCGTGGCCCCCCCCGTCGCCGACAGGGCCGAGGCCGCCGCGTCCGTGTCGGCGTCCGACGCCGCTCCCGCCCTCGAGGACGAGGACTTCGGCGAGGACGATGAATACGAGGCCAGCGAAGCCGTCGAGGCCACAGAAGCCGTAGAGCCCCGGGAAACCCCGCGCCGCTCCGGCCGCGCCCCCCGCGAGGAACGCCGGCCCGCCGCCCCGGAAACGCCGCCGGCGCCCCTGACCCCGGAACTCGAAGCCATCGTGCGCGACGTCGTCGGCCGCATGCTCGACGGCATCCTGGGGCAGCTGCCCGAGTTCGAAATTTCCGGCCACAGCGAACGTGTCTCGGTGCTCATCCTCGACGAGGAGAACTCCGGCCTGCTCATCGGCCGCGAAGGCCAGACCCTGGCCTCCATCCAGTACCTCGTCAACCGCATCGTCATCCGCCGCCACGGCAGCCCGGTCAAAGTCCAGATCAATACCGGCGAATACCGTGAACGCCAGGACGACAACCTGCGCAAGATGGCCATCTTTCTGGCCGACAAGGCCAAAACCCTGGGCCGGCCCCAGTCCACCAAGCCCCTGTCCTCCTACCACCGCCGGGTCGTCCACCTGGCCCTGCAAGAGGACGAATCCATCTCCACCCGCTCCAAGGGCGAAGGGCCGCTCAAACGCGTGCTCATCGTCCCGCGCGGCGCGCGCGCCGGTAACGGCGCCCCCGGCGGCAACGGTGCGGCCGGGGGGAACGGCGCCCCGGGCAACGAGGCGCAGCGGTAGGACAGCAGGGCAGCAGGGCAGCAGGGCAGTAGGGTAGGAAAGAGGAAGATGCCTCCGGCGGCCAGGAGGGGATGATCCCCTCCTGGACCTCCCCGATGATGCGGGCGGGTGGAACGTCGGAGACAACGTCGGGCGGCGGGGCGTCGGCCGGTGTGGTGACGGAAATGGGCCTGGCGTGCTGGCCGCAAAACCGGCCAGCACGCCAGGCCCATTTCCGCCACCACGGGCGCCAGCGGCGAAGCGCCGCATTGGAAGAAAAGATTCCTTTGAAGGCCTCTTGAAGAGGTTTTCAAAGCGAAATTTCAAGACTTCGGCCCGAAGGGCCGACGGCTGGGCGAGGCCGGAATCGCGCCTTCGAGCCTGCCGCGCAAGCGGCGGCATCGAAGGCGCGATTCCGGCCTCGCATCTTGGCCCCGCACCGGACTAGGCAAACGGTGACCGTTGCCTCTCCCGCCCGCCCAAGCCGGCCGGGGGGGCTGGGGGGCGTGACGCCCCCCAGTGGGGAGGTCCAGGAGGGGCGAAGCCCCGCCAGGCGGGGTCCAGGGGCGGCGCCCCTGGCCGCCGGAGGCATCCTTCCCTGACCATGCCCAGGGTGGACTGCCAAGTCGTGAACTGATGCCCCAAGGAGGTGAGTACGTGCGCAACGCGGCGATACGGGCGGACATCCTGTGTTTGATTACCGCCCTGATCTGGGGGTTTGCCTTCGTGGCCCAGCGTATCGGCATGGACCACATGGGCCCCATGGGGTTCAACGGCATCCGCTTCGCCCTGGGGGCGCTGGTGCTGGCGCCGCTGGCTCTGCGCTCCATGCGGTATCCGCCGCCTGCGCCGTTTCTGGCCGGCGGCAATCCGGGGTTTCCCTGGCTGGGCGGACTGCTCGCCGGCTCGGTGCTCTTTGCCGGGGCGGCCTTGCAGCAGGTGGGGCTCAAGTACACCACGGCCGGCAAGGCGGGGTTCATCACTGGGCTTTACGTCGTGCTGGTGCCGCTTTTGGGCTATTTCATCGGCCAGCGGCCGGCCCGGGGCGACGTGGTGGGCGCGGTGGCCGCGGCCGTGGGCCTGTATTTCCTGTCCGTGACCGAACAGTTCACCTTGGCGCCGGGCGACGGGCTGGAGCTGGTGGGCGCCTTTTTCTGGGCCGGCCATGTGCTGGTCATCGGCTGGCTGTCGCCGCGCACCCGGGCCCTGCCCCTGGCCATGGCCCAGTACGTGGTGTGCGCGGCCTTGAGCCTGGCTTGCGCCCTGGCCCTCGAGGAGCTTTCCTGGGAGGGGGTACGGGGGGCGGCCTGGGCCATCCTGTACGGGGGGCTTCTCTCCGTGGGCCTTGCCTACACCTTGCAGGTGGTGGCCCAGCGCGACGCCAACCCGACCCATGCCGCCATTTTGCTCAGTTTCGAGACGGTCTTCGCCGCCATCGGCGGGGCGCTGGTGCTCGATGAATCGCTGGGGCCACGGGGGCTTTTCGGCTGCGCGCTGATGTTCGCCGGCATGCTGGCCTCGCAGCTGTGGCCGCGGTCCAAGGCGGCGGCCTGACGGGGGCCTGTGACCCGACGGGAAAAACGAAAGCCCCGGTGCCGGCGCATCGGGGCTTTCGCGTTTGGGCGGGGAAGGGGGCTAGCGGCGGATGAATTCCAGCAGGTCAGCGTTGACCTTGTCCTTTTCCGTGGTGCACATGCCGTGGGCGCCGCCGGGGTATTCCTTGAGCTGGCCGTTTTTGACCAGCTTGACGGCGGCCCGGGCCGCGGCGTCGATGGGCACGATCTGGTCGTCGTCGCCGTGCAAAAACAGGGTCGGCACATCGATTTTCTTGAGGTCCTCGGTCAGGTCGGTTTCCGAGAAGGCCTTGATGCAGAAGTAGGCGGCCGGAAAGCCGGCCATCATGCCCTGGCGCCAGAAGTCCGCGCGCACGCCCTCGGACACGGTCGCCCCGGGGCGGTTGTAGCCGTAAAACGGCAGGGTCAGGTCCTTGAAGAACTGGGAGCGGTCCTTGCGCACGCCCTCGCGGATGCCGTCGAAGACATCCATGGGCAGGCCGCCGGGGTTGGCCGGGGTTTTGAGCATCAGCGGCGGTATGGCGCCGATGAGCACGGCCTTGGCCACCCGGCCCGAGCCGTGGCGGCCCAGGTAGCGCACGACCTCGCCGCCGCCGGTGGAATGGCCCACCAGCACGGCGTCCTTGAGGTCGAGGGCGGTCAGCAGCGCGGCCAGGTCGTCGGCGTAGGTGTCCAGGTCGTTGCCGTCCCAAGGTTGGCTCGAGCGGCCGTGGCCCCGGCGGTCGTGGGCGATGGCCCGAAAGCCGTTTTGGGCCAGGAAGAACATCTGGTCCTCGAAGGCGTCGGCGCAAAGCGGCCAGCCGTGGCTGAAGACCACCGGCTGCCCGGTGCCCCAATCCTTATAATACAACGTGACACTATCCTTGATGGTGAGGGTGGCCATGTCGGGTACTCCTCACGGCCCGGCGGGCGATGGCGCCCTCGGGCCGAGGTTGGTGGGCGGGCAGGGCAAAAGGCCCCAAACCCGGGCCGGCCGCGACGGGCGGACGGATTCCGGGTCCCCTTTACCAGATAACCACTGTGGGCGCGAGTCCAGGGGGAGATTGCGTGACAAGCCGGTGGCGGCGCGGCCCGGACGCGGCGGCGGGCTTGACCGGGGGGGCTGCTTGGCGCATTTTGAGGCGCCATGCTCCAAAGAACCTACAAGATCGGCGAAGTCGCCAGTCTGACGGGGCTCAAGCCGTTCGTGCTGCGGTTTTGGGAAACGGAGTTCCCGCAGCTTGCGCCCGTGCGCACGAAAAAGGGGCAGCGGCTCTACACCGACGAGCACCTCGACCTCATTACCCGCATCAAGGCGCTGCTCTACGAGGAAAAGCTCACCATCGACGGCGCCCGCCGCCGCCTGGCCGACACCGGCCGCGACGCCTCGGTCCTGCGCCAGGTCTACGACGAACTCAAGGCCATCCGGCGCCTGCTCGGCGATACGCCCGGAGCCTGATGTCCGCCCGGTGCCGGCCGCGATGTGTCGGTCCTGGGCCAGGCCTGCGACGAAGGCAAGGCCATCCGGCGCCTGCTCGGCGACGGGGCCGGGGTGCGACGCGCGCCCGGTGCCGGCCGGGGCTTGGTCGATAGCGACATGTTTGTTCCAGGAACATTACTGTTTTCTCATCCCCCCGTGCCGACGGCCATGTCGCCGCGTCGTTGGCGCGATGCGCGAAGCGCGGGCGTGCGGGCACATAGTGCCGATTGGCTATGGACGTGTGGCGGATTTTACATTATTGGGAGTTCGCAGGCGGCCGTGGAGAGAGACTTGGCCGCGTGGTGAGAGGCGGAAAAATTTCGATTTCGCCGGCCGCGGGGAGGACGTACGATACGTCCTTTGGCGGCCGGTCCGGGGACCGGGCGTCGCCGTATCGTCATTTTCGGCTCCCTTCCGGCCTCCGGCCGGGAGTGCTTTCTGGCCGGCGGCCGGACGCGGCCCAGCCCCGACGTGTAACCTGTTCAACACAAATGCAAGAGGACCCTATGAGCGGAATCAAGGCTCGGCTGGACGCGATCTCGGCCATCATCAATTACAAGCCGTCGCATGCCCCCCTGAACTTCAGCGAGACCAAACCCACCGAGGTCTTCGGCTGCAACGTCTTCAGCGACAAGGTCATGCAGGAACGCCTGCCCAAGGCCGTCTACAAGTCGCTGAAAAAGACCATCGAACTGGGGCAGAAGCTCGATCCGTCCATCGCCGACTGCGTGGCCAACGCCATGAAGGACTGGGCCATCGAACGCGGGGCCACCCACTTCACCCACGTGTTCTACCCCCTGACGGGCCTGACCGCCGAAAAGCACGACGCCTTCCTGGTGCCCGACGGCAAGGGCGGCGCCGTGGCCGAGTTCTCCGGCAAGATGCTGATCCAGGGCGAGCCCGACGCCTCCTCCTTCCCCTCGGGCGGCCTGCGCACCACCTTCGAAGCCCGCGGCTACACCGCCTGGGACGTGACCAGCCCGGCCTACATCCTGGAGAACCCCAACGGCACCTTCCTGTGCATCCCCACGGCCTTCGTCTCCTGGACCGGCGAGGCCCTGGACAAGAAGACCCCGCTTCTGCGCTCCAACCAGGCCCTCAACAAGCAGGCCCAGCGCATCCTCAAGCTCTTCGGCGCCGCCACCAAGCTGCCCGTGGTCTCCTTCGCCGGCCCCGAGCAGGAATACTTCCTCATCGACCGCAACTTCGTCTTCTCCCGCCCCGACCTGCTCATTGCCGGCCGTACCCTGTTCGGCGCCAAGTCCGCCAAGGGCCAGGAGTTCGAGGATCAGTACTTCGGCGTCGTTCCCCGCCGCGTCCTGTCCTTCATGATGGAAGTCGAGCGTGAGCTCTATAAGCTCGGCGTCCCGGTCAAGACCCGCCACAACGAAGTGGCCCCCAGCCAGTTCGAGATCGCCCCGATCTACGAAACCGGCAACCTGGCCACCGACCACAACCAGATGGTCATGACCGTGCTGCGCACCGTGGCCAAGCGCTACGGCCTGATCTGCCTGCTGCACGAAAAGCCCTTCGCCGGCA
Organism: Solidesulfovibrio sp. DCME; assembly: GCF_049995385.1. Classification (NCBI taxonomy): domain Bacteria; kingdom Pseudomonadati; phylum Thermodesulfobacteriota; class Desulfovibrionia; order Desulfovibrionales; family Desulfovibrionaceae; genus Solidesulfovibrio; species Solidesulfovibrio sp. DCME. Next base: position 4,223,506 of record NZ_CP188261.1, on the reverse strand, counting down.
TCAACGGCTCGGGCAAGCACCTCAACTACTCCATCGGCAACGCCGACCTGGGCAGCCTCTACGATCCGGGCGACACCCCCCACGAGAACGCCCAGTTCCTGGTCTTCTGCGCCGCCGCCATCCGCGCCGTGCACAAGTTCAGCGCCCTGCTGCGCGCCACCGTGGCCACCGCTTCCAACGACCACCGCCTGGGCGCCAACGAGGCCCCGCCGGCCATCATGTCCGTCTACCTCGGCGAGCAGCTCACCGACGTCTTCGAGCAGATCAAGAAAGGCAAGATCGAGGGCTCCAAGCAGAAGGGCGTCATGAACATCGGCGTCGACACCCTGCCGCCGCTGCCCATGGATCCGGGCGACCGCAACCGCACCAGCCCCTTCGCCTTCACCGGCAACCGCTTCGAGTTCCGCGCCGTGGGCTCCAGCCAGTCCATCGCCGGCTCCCAGGTGGCGCTGAACACCATGATGGCCGAGTCCCTGGACTTCATCGCCTCCAAGCTGGAAGCCGCCACCGGCGGTGACGCGTCCAAGCTCAACGCCGCCGTCCAGACCGTGATCCAGGAGATCATCAAGGACCACGACGCCGTGGTCTTCAACGGCGACGGCTACTCCGAGGAATGGCACGCCGAGGCCGAAAAGCGCGGCCTGCCCAATCTCAAGACCACGCCCGACGCCCTGCCGGTGCTCACCAGCCCCGAGGTGGTCAAGCTGTTCACCACCTACGGTGTTTTTAGCGAGGCCGAGCTCAAGTCCCGCGAGGAGATCTACCTCGAGCAGTACGTCAAGACCGTCCAGACCGAGGCCGCCCTGGTCGTGCGCATGGCCAAGACCATCATCTTCCCGGCCGCCATGCGGTATCAGGGCGAGCTGGCCAAGACCTGCGCCGACCTCAAGGCCATCGGCCACGACTTCAAGATGGACACCCTGGAGTGCGTCACGACCAAGCTGCGCGACCTGCAGGCCAAGGTGGCCGAGCTCGAGAAGATCGTCGAGCACAGCGCCGACGGCACCCTGGCCGAGGCCAAGCACATGTGCTGCACCGTGCTGCCGGCCATGAACGAAGTCCGCGCCGTGGCCGACGCCCTGGAAGCCGTGGTGGCCGACGACCTGTGGTCCCTGCCGAGCTACCAGGAGATGCTGTTCATCCGCTAGACGGATGCGATATCCCAAGGGCCGCTTCCCCCGGAGCGGTCAGGATGTGCCCCCCGGCGGCCAGCCCGCCGGGGGGCTTTTTCGTGTGGCGCCCGCAGTCGCCTCGCCGCCAAACGCCGGCAGTCGTGATTGCGCGGCCCGGCCGGGCGTCCCCGGCCACGCCGGCCGCACGAAAAAAAGTCCCCGCCGAGGCGGGGACTTGGGAATGGCTGGGACCTTCCGGCCTGGCCGCGGGGCCGCGGCGGCTACTGGCAGAGCTTTTCCTTCTTGGCGCTGTCGAGCAGCTCGCAATCGCCCAGGGCGCACGACTTCTGGTAATCCTGGCACATGGGGCCGTACTGCTTGAGGTGCAGGTAGGTGAAGCCCCGGCCCTTGTAGTAGTCGGCCTCGTTGGGGCCGAAGCTGATGGCCTTGTTGAAGTCCTCGATGGCTTGGGGATAGCGGCCGGACCGGGTGCGGCTTAAGCCCCGCATGGAGTAGGCCAGGGCGAAATTGGGGTTTTTCTCGATGGCCTTGGTGTAGTCGTCGATGGCCTTGGGGTACTGCTTGAGGTAGTAGTTGGCATGGCCGCGGCTGGCGTAATAATCGGCCCGGTTGGGGTTGAGCTTGATGGCCCGGTCGAAGCTCTCCACCGCCTTCTGGAACTTGTTCTGCTTGCCGAATTCGATGCCCTTCTCGAAAGCCGATTCGGCGTCGGCGGTTTCCCTACTGTCGGGAAGCGACGGCGTGGCCTCGGCCGGTTCGGGGGTGCGGGCGGCCTTGGTCGGGCGTTCGGGCGCGGCTTCGGGTTCCTCGACCACCGGGGCGGCCTTGGACGGCTTGGCCCGCACCGGCGCCTCCTCGGCTTCCTCGACCGCAGCCGCCTTGCTTTTGGCAGGGACCACCAGCTTCTGGCCGGAATGCAGCTTCTTGCCCATGTCGGGGTTGAGGCGGGCGAGTTCCTTGGGGCTTATGTGAAATTTGCGGGCCACCGAATCCACGGTGTCCTTGCGGTGGGCGGTGTAGGTGGAGGTGCGCTCTTCGGGTTCGGGGGCCTTGTGGGATTTGGCCGCGGGTTTTTCCGCCGCTTCCGGCTTGGCCGCCGGGGCGCCGCCGGGCAGGGCCAGTTCCTGGCCGATTTTCAGGGTGCTGCTGTGCTTGAGCCCGTTGGCCTTGAGCAGGTCGTCCACGGATACGCCGTGCTTGCTGGCGATGGAGCCCAGGGTGTCGCCCTTTTTGACGGCATAATGCCCGCCGCCCTTGGTCGTCGCGGCCTTGTGGTCCTTTTCCTGGCTGCGTTCCCTGGACTCGGCGGCGCGTTCCTTGGACGAACTCGTTTCGGGTTTCTTGTCGGCCTTTTCCTTCTTGGTCTCCTTGGCCGGTTCCTTGGCTGGTTCCTTGGCTGGTTCCTTTTTCTCGGCCTTGCCCGACGTGCTTCCCGGGATCGTCAGGCTGTCGCCCACCTTCATCTTGTTGGCCTTGAGGCCCTTGTTGGCCTTCATCAAGTCGTCGACGGATATGTTGTGCTTTTTCGCGATGGAAAGCGGGGTGTCGCCGGCTTGTACGGTATAGGCCCAGGAGCTGGCGGGGCCGGCGGTGGCGAGCAGGCTTACGCACAAAAGAGCGAGACAGAAACGAGACAATCGAGGCATAGCACCACCTTAGCGCTGGCAGGGTTGAAGCGGAGCCGGATGGCGGCAGCGAAACCGAAGGCTTTTATGTAGACTACCTGGCGCATGGGGGCAATGCTTTTCAGAAGTTGAAAAATTACACGAACATGAATTATTTGTTCATGTTTAGTCGGAATTCAGGGCTCCGAAGCAGGTGTTGCCTGGCGCGAGCCAGGACACTGCCCAGGCTGGAGGATGCGGGGAGGTTGTCTCGGACCTCCCGGAGGCAGGGGCGCCCTCCCTCTGGTCCCTTTTCGCTGGGTCTTGCCTCTCCCGGTGCCACCCCGAACCGGGGCTTTGCCCCAGGCCCCATCGGGGGGAATCACTTCCCCCGACCCCCCGGTCGGCTGTGGCGGGCGGCAGGGGCTGCGGTCACCGGGCAAATAGATGTGCGCGGCCTCGCCCAGCCGTCGGCCCTGCAGGCCGAGAGTCTTGGAATTGTTTTTTGGGAGCCTCTTGAGAGGCAATCGAAGGATTTCGATCTTCCCCTGCGGCGCTTCGCCGCCAGCATACGGCCCGACGTCCCGCCGCCTGCCGTTCCCGACCATTTCCCCACCCGCCCCGCCGGGGAGGTCCAGGAGGGGATCATCCCCTCCTGGCCGCCGGAGGCGTCTTCGCCTTTATTCATGCAAAGTACCGATCGACCGGGGCGTGAAAACCCGCAGCCGCAGGGCGTTGGTCACCACCGTAAACGAGCTCAGGGCCATGGCCGCGCCGGCGATCATCGGGCTCAGCGTCGGCCCGCCGAAGAGGTGGAGCACCCCGGCGGCCACCGGGATGCCGATGGTGTTGAAGGCGAAGGCCCAGAAGAGGTTCTGTTTGATGTTGGCGATGACGGCCTTGGACAGGGCCAGGGCGGCCGGCACGCCGCGCAGGTCGTTGCGCATGAGCACCACGTCGCACGATTCCACGGCCACGTCGATGCCCGAGCCCATAGCCATGCCGAGGTCGGCCCCGGCCAGGGCCGGGGCGTCGTTGATGCCGTCGCCGACCATGGCCACCTTGCGTCCGCCTTGCTTGAAGCGCGCGATCTCCGCCGCCTTGCGGTCGGGCAGCACCCGGGCGATGACGGTGTCGATGCCGCAGCTGCGGGCCACGGCCGCGGCCGTGCGGGCGTCGTCGCCGGTGAGCATGGCCACCGAAACGCCGTCCGCGGCCAGGGCGGCGACCACGGCGGCGGCCTCGGGCCTGGGGCTGTCGGCCACGGCCAGGGTGCCGGCGCTGGCCCCGTCCACGGCCACGCGGATGGCGGTCTTGCCGGCCTCGGCCAGGCGGGCCTCGTCGGCGTCGGCGGCCGGGTCGGCCGCGACACCCTGTTCGGCCAGGAAGGCGGCCGTGCCCACCAGCACGTCGTGCCCGTCCAGGCGGGCGGCCACGCCCTTGCCCGGGTGGGCCTGGAAGGTTTCGGGCGCCGGCAGGGGGAGCTGCCGGGCTTCGGCCGCCGCGGCCACGGCCCTGGCCAGGGGATGTTCCGAGCGGGCCTCGGCCGCCGCGGCCAGGGCCAGCAGCCCGTCGGCGTCGCGGCCTTGGCCCGGGGCGATGTCCGTCAGTGCCGGTTTGCCGTGGGTGAGCGTACCGGTCTTGTCGAAGACGACCAGGCCGATGTCGCCGGCGGTTTGCAGGGCGGCGCCGGATTTGACCAGGATGCCCAGGCGGGCCCCGCGCCCCATGCCGACCATGATGGAGGTGGGCACGGCCAGGCCCATGGCGCAGGGGCAGGCGATGACCATGACGGCCACGAAGATGCGCAGCGAAAAGGAAAAGTCGGCTCCGCCCAGGAAGTACCAGCCGCAAAAGGCCACGATGGCCACGGCCATGACCGTGGGCACGAAGTAGAAGCTCACGGTGTCGGCCAGGTTGGCGATGGGCGCCTTGGAGCCTTGCGCCTGGCGCACGAGCGCCACGATGCGCGAAAGCGTGGTGTCCTCGCCCACCCGCGTGGCCCGCATGACCAGGGCACCGGTGGTATTTTGGGTGCCGCCGGAGAGGCTGTCGCCGGGGCCCTTGGCCACGGGCAGCGGTTCGCCGGTGAGCATGGATTCGTCCAGGCGCGAGGAGCCCTCCGTGACCTCGCCGTCCACGGGCACGCGGTCGCCCGGCCGCACGAGGAGGCTGTCGCCGACTTCGACCTCGTCCACGGGCACGGTTTGCTGGGCGCCGTCGCGCAGCAGGGTGGCCGTGTCCGGGGCCAGGCGCATAAGCGCGGCGATGGCGCCCGAAGTCTTGAACTTGGCCGAGGCCTCCAGGTACTTGCCGAGGCTGATCATGGCCAGCAGCACGCCGGCGGACTCGAAGTAGAGGTCCATGGCCCGGGCCACGGGATCGGAGCCGGCCAGGATCAGGACGAGGCCCGCCAGGCTGTAGGCCAGGGCGGCGCCCGTGCCCATGGCCACCAGGCTATCCATGTTGGGGCCGCCGCGCAAAAGCGCCGGGATGCCGTCGCGGTAGAAGCGCCGGCCGATCCAGACGATGGGGGCGGTCAGGGCCAGCTGGGCCAGGGCGAAGGTGGCGGGCGCGCTGTCGGGGTGCAGGAAATGGGGCAGGGGCAGGCCCAGCATGTGGCCCATGGACAGCGCAAGCAGCAGGGCGGCCAGGCAAAGGGCCGGGAGGAGGGCGCGTTTCTGGCGGGCCAGCTCGCCTTTGGCCTCCTGCTGGCGGGCGGCGAAGGGGCTTGCCCCGGCGGTTGCGGGCGTGGTGCCGAAGCCCAGGTCGGCGATGGCCTGGCGCAGGGCGCGGCGGGACAGCTGGGACGGGTCGAAGGTGAAGGTGCCGCTGGCGTCGGCCAGGTTCACGTCGGCCGCGCGCATGCCCGGGAGCTTTCGCGTGACGCGTTCGATGCGCGAGGAGCAGGCGGCGCAGTGCATGCCGCTGATGTCCAGGTTGACGGTGGTGTCGGTTGGCGGCGGCGGGCCGAGGCCGAAGCCGAGGTCGGCCACCCGGGCGCCGATGGCGTCGAGGCTTGTGGTTTGCGGATCGAAGCGCAGGCGCAGCGTGGCGTCGGCCAGGTTGACCGCGGCTTCCTCCACGCCGGGCGTGGCGGCGAGCACCCGTTCGATGCGGGCCGAGCAGGCGGCGCAGTGCATGCCCGACACCGGGACCTGGATGCTGACGGGGGGGGCGGCTGGTTTTTCCATGCCCAAAGGGGTTAGTCATTTCGCCGGCCGTGGCAAGCCCGGCGCGGCCCGGCCCGAGGCTGGCTTTCGGCCGCCTTTGAGGATATGGACGGAAAACGGTGACGGCAAAGGAGCCCGGCCCATGCAATCCGATCCGATGGCTTCCTTTTGGGAAGCGCAAAGCCGCGAGCCGAGCCGTTGGGAGCGGCTGCGCGAGGTCTTCGAGAAACTGCGCATGGTGTTGGACATGCCCGCGCTGTGTCTGGGCGGGGCCGACGATCTGCTGGAACAACTGGAACAACGTCTGGCCGAGGCCGAACAGCTGTTTCCCGAACCGGATTGGCTGTCGGTGGACACCGCCACCCCCGAAGGACTCGAACAGTATTGCGCCAACCATGTGGGCGCGTTGCTTGAGGTGCTGGTGCGGGCCGTGGAGCGGCTGGCCGAAAAGCGGGCCGAGGAGATGGCCGCCGGTCCGACGCCGCCGGCGCAAGCGCCCGGTGCCTGAGGCCCGGGCCCCGGATCGTGGGCACCCGTGGGCGGGCCGGCCCGGCCACGGCGGCAATTTGCTGCCGACAAAAGGAAAAAGGGGCTACGCTTGCGCGCAACCCCTTGAAATTCCTGGTCGGGATGAGAGGATTCGAACCTCCGACTTCTGCGTCCCGAACGCAGCGCTCTAGCCAGACTGAGCCACATCCCGACGTGAGAGAAAGGCTATTAGAGCATCGGGCGGGCTTTGGCAAGCACTAATCTCGGTTGTCAGAACGTCCGGAGTCATCTAATCATTGTCGACGGCACGGCCCGTCCGGAAATGCCGCCGTCCGGCGGGCCTCCGGAACCGGCAAGGACGCCGCCAGGAGATAGGCGTGATCAAGGTAGTGGTGGTCGATGATTCGGCCTTCATGCGCAAGGCCCTTGCGGCCATGCTGGATAAGGATCCGGAAATAGAGGTGGTGGCCACGGCCCGCGACGGCGAGGAAGGCCTGGAGATGATCCGGCGCCATCAGCCCGACGTGGTCACCATGGACATCGAGATGCCGCGCATGGACGGGCTTACCGCCCTGCGGCACGTCATGATGGAGATGCCGCGCCCCGTGCTCATGGTCAGCTCCCTGACCACCGAGGGCGCCGAAGCCACGCTCAAGGCCATGGAGCTCGGGGCCGTGGATTTCATCCCCAAACAGCTTTCCAAGGTGTCCCTGGACATCGTCAAGATCGAGGACGAACTGCGGGCCAAGGTCAAGACCATCGCCCGGCGGCGCATGAGCCACCTGCTGGCCCGGGCGTCCCTGGCCGGCCGGGTCCGTCCGGCCGCCCCGGCCCGGGACGGCGGCGCCGCCCCGGCCCAGCCGGTGGCGGAACGCCCGGCCCGCACCCGGCCGTCGGGCTCCCAGTGCCGCGACCTGGTGGCCATCGGCGTGTCCACGGGCGGGCCGCCGGCCGTGCAGAAGATGCTGTCGGTGCTGCCGGCCGATTTTCCGGCCGGCATCCTCATCGCCCAGCACATGCCGGCCGCCTTTACCGGCCCCTTTGCCAAGCGTCTGGACGGGGTGTGCCGGATCGCGGTCAAGGAGGCCGAGGACGGCGAACGGCTCCAGCACGGCGTGGCTTACGTGGCCCCGGGGGGGCGCCACCTGCGCATCGACCAGAAGGTCAGCCGCATCGACGTGCGGGTGGTCGACGAACCGCGGGACGCCCTGTACAAACCTTCGGCCTCGGTGCTGTTCGACGCGGTGGCCGCCGGCGTCGGCCGCCGGGCCCTGGGTGTGGTGCTCACCGGCATGGGCAGCGACGGCCTGGAAGGGATGCGCACGCTCAAGGCCAAGGGCGGGCGCGCCCTGGCCCAGTCCGATTCCACCTGCGTGGTCTACGGCATGCCCAAGGCCATCGTGGACGCCGGGCTTGCCGACGAGATCGTGGACATCGACGAGATGGGCGAAGCCATCCTCCAAAACCTCTACAAGTGACCGTTCCCGGGGAACGGGCGGGGAAAGCGGCATGGTGGACTGCAAGGACCTTTGCCAAAGGCTCGGTGGCGACGATCCGGACGTGCTGCGGGACGCGGCCTACGAGGCCGGGGAAGACGGCTGCGTGGCGGCCGTCCCGCTGCTGGCCGGGCTGCTGTGCTCGCACAACCTGGGCGTGCAGGAGGCGGCCGACAGGGCGCTGCGCAAGATCGGCGGCAAGGAAGTGGTGGCCGCGGTCAAGCCGCTTCTGCGTTCCGACGACGCCCCCATCCGCAACGCCTCCATGGACATCCTGCGGGCCGTGGGCGCCCAGGATTTCCCTACGCTCATCGAACTGCTCCACGACGCGGACCCCGACATCCGCATTTTCGCCTCGGACATCCTCGGCTCCACGGATTCGCGCCTGGCCGTGGCCCCGCTGTGCGAGGCGCTGCTGAAAGACCACGAGGTCAACGTCCGCTACCAGGCGGCGGTGAGCCTGGGGGAACTGGCCTTCGTGGACGCCGCCGCCTGCCTCGGCAAGGCGCTCGGCGACGAGGAATGGGTCCAGTTCGCGGTCATCGAGGCCCTGGCGAAAATCCGCGACGCCGCCTCGGTGGGGGCCCTGGTCAAGGCCCTGGACAAGAGCTCGGACCTGGTCGCCTCCATGATCGTCGACGCCCTGGGCGAGATCGGCAACATCAAGGCCGTGACCATGCTTTTGAAACGCATGGACGCCTCGCCCGAGGTCCTGCGCAACAAGATCGTCAAGGCCGTGGTGCGCATCCTCGGCGGCAAGGCCCTGACCCTGCTGTCGCCCACCGAGCGGGAGCGCTTCCGCACCTATTTGCTGGCCGCCCTGTCCGACGACGAGGACGAGGTCCAGGACGCGGCCGTGTCGGGGCTGGGCTCCGTGGGCGGCGAGGAGGCGGCCGCCGCCGTGCTGGGCCACGCCGCCCATATCGACAAGGACCGCCATCCCGAACGCTACGAGCACGCCGTGGCGGCGCTGCGCGACATGGGCCTGACCGAGGCCCTGGGCGAGGCCCTGCGCCACGGCGGCGAGGGGCGGCGCCTGGCCGCCCTGGACGTGCTGGCCGGGCTGCCCTGCCCGCAGTGCGCCGGCCTGATCATGGCCGCCTTCCCGGACCTGCCCCCGGCCATCCGGCCCGTGGCGGCCAAGGCCCTGGCCGCCATCGCCGGCGAGGAAGCCACGGCGTTTTTCCTGGACCTCCTGGGCGACGACGACGAGGAACTGCTGCTCGAGGCCGTGTCGTTTCTGGGCGACAAGCTGCGCCTGCCCGAGGCCGGCGAGGCCATCTTCGCCCTGCTGGGCCATCCCTCGGACGCGGTCAAGGAAGCGGCCCTGGAAGCCTGCGTGGCCATCGGCGGCGAGGGCCTCGACGCCCGTTTCCGCGAACTTTTCGGCAGCGAGGAGCCCATGGACCGGCTCATGGCCGTCTACGCCCTGGGCAAGATGGGCGTGCGCGACCACATGGACGTCATCCGGGAGGCGCTCGGCGACGAGGTGCCGGACATCCGCAAGATCGCCCTGGAGGCCCTGGCCGACATGTGCGGTCACGAGGAGGAGGGGCTGCCGCTGATCGTGGGTGGGCTTTCCGACGAGAACCGGGACGTGCGCCTGGCCGTGGTGGAGCTTTTGGGCGGCTGCGACAGCGACAAGGTCTACCCCTACCTGGAGCAGGCCCTGTCCGACCCCGACGACTGGGTGCGCATCCGGGCCGTGGAGGCCCTAGGCCACCGGGGCGAACGCGAGGCCGTGACGCGGCTTTTGGAACTGGCCGGGGAGGACAGCAAGCTGGTGGCCCTCAAGGCCGTGGAAACCCTGGGCGAACTCGGCGGGCCCGAGGTCTTCGAGGCCTTGTTGCAGCTGGCCTCGGGCGATGACCCGGAACTCGTGGCCGCGGCCGAGGCCGGCTTGGCCAGGCTGCGGGACGAGCAAGGGGAGCGTTAAGTCCATGACCTCGCTTTTTTCCAAGACGATTTCCCTGCGCAAGGACCTCAAGATCTCCGACGCGGAGTTCGCCCAACTGCGGGATTTCATCTACGCCCAGTCCGGCATCTACGTGGCCGACAACCGCAAGTACCTGGTCGAGAACCGGCTGGCCACGAGGCTTAAGGAGCTCAACCTCAAAAGCTTCGCCGAGTACCACGCCTACCTCAACTACGACGCGGGCCGCCGCCAGGAGCTCAACCGCCTCTTCGAGGTCATCACCACCAACGAGACGAGCTTTTACCGCAACCCGCCCCAGCTCAAGGTCTTCCAGGACATGGTGCTCAAGGACGTCCTGGACAAGCTGCGGGCCGCCCGGCAAAAGCGGCTGCGCATCTGGTCGGCCGGCTGTTCCACCGGCGAGGAGCCCTACACCATCGCCATCATCCTCCACGAGGTGCTGCGAACGGAACTGGCCACCTGGGACATCCGCATCACGGCCAACGACCTGTCCGAGGCCGTGCTGGCCCAGGCCCGGGAGGGCGTCTACACCGACTACAGCCTGCGCACCACGCCCAAGGAGATCGTGGCCCGCTACTTCATCCCGGACGGCCCCAATTTCAAGGTCAAGCCCGAGGTCAAGCGGCTGGTCAGCTTCGGCCAGATCAACCTGAGCGACCGGATGATGCTCAAGCGGGTGGAGCGCTCCCACATCGTGTTTTGCCGCAACGTCATCATCTATTTCGATGATGAAATGAAAAAAAACGTCATCGCCGCCTTCTACGACAACCTGCTGCCCGGCGGGCAGTTGCTCATCGGCCATTCGGAATCCTTGCACAACATCTCCCGGGCCTTTCGCCCCAAGCACTATCCCGGGGCCATCATCTACGGCAAGGAGGAATAGCGGACATGGCGGCGGGCGCCACGGACGGGGAGTGCCGGCGTTGCCACCGCGTATTGTGGCCATAGCCAACCAGAAGGGGGGCGTGGGCAAGACCACCACCGCCCTGTCCCTGGCCGCGGCCCTGGCCCTGGCCGGGAAGCGGGTGCTGGTCATGGACCTCGATCCCCACGCCTGCGCCTCGGCGCATGTGGGCATCTTTCCCGAGGCCGTGGCCGCCACCGTGGCCGAGGTGTTCCGGGCGGATACCCCGTCGGCGGTGCCCTGGCGGCGGCTGGTGGTGCGGCCCGAACAGGCCGGTTTCGACCTGGCGCCGAGCCAGGCGGGATTGGCGGACATGGATTGGGAGTTGCGGGATCGCAAGGGGAAGGGTGTGTTGCTCAAGGATGCTTTGGCCGCGGGACCGGCCTACGACCACGTGCTGCTCGACTGCCCGCCCCATACCGGGGTGGTGCTGGTCAATGCCCTGGTGGCGGCCGATGTCTGCCTCATCCCCATCCAGACCGATTTCCTGGCCCTGCACGGCGTGCGCAACCTCTTCGAGACCATGCGGGCCTTAAACGCCGTGTTGCCCCAGCCCATCGCCTACCGGGCCCTGGCCACCATGTTCGACCGCCGCGCCCGGGCCTGCCTGCGGGTGCTGGCCCTTTTGCGCGAGAAATTCGCCTCGCGCCTGTTCGAAACGGTCATCGGCCTCGACACCCAGTTCCGCGAGGCCAGCGCCGCCGGCCGTGTCATCCAGGACGTGGCCCCGGACAGCCGCGGCGCCCGCGAATACGCCGCCCTGGCCCGGGAGGTGCTGGCCCTATGAGCCCGAGCCTGGAACAGTATTTCAAGGAAAGCGTGCCGTTGCCCGAGACGCGATCCGGCGCCTTCACCGAGGCCGAACGGGCCTTTCTGTCGCGCTATGTGGGCGAGGACTACGAGGTGGTCCTCGCCCGGCAGGGGCTCACCCGCCCGTCGGCCGTGACCTCGGTCACCGGGCCGCTGGCCGGGGCCGAGGCGGCGGGGCCGCCGGGCGCCTCGGGCGGGGCCGGGTTGGACGAGGATGCCGCCCTGGAGCAGGCCCTGCGGGAGGCCGGGGAATTCAAGCTGGTCGGCTTCCGCCTGGCCGGGCAGGAGCTGTCCGTGCCCATCGCCCAGGTCCAGGAGGTGTTGCGGGCCCTGCCCGCGACCCGGCTTCCGGCCGCGCCGGCCCACGTGAGGGGCATGCTCAACCTGCGCGGCCGCATCGTGCCCATGATCGACTTGGCCGGCGTCATGGATTTTTCCGCAGCACGCGGCGAGGACCGCTTCATCGTCGTGTGCCGCTGCCGGGGCCTGCTTCTGGGACTGCCCGTGGAGGCCTTGACCACCATGCACCAGGCCAAGGCCCAGGACGTGGAATGGGGCCTGGAAGCCCGGGCGGGCGTGGCCTCGGACCTGGTGTCGGGCCTGCTCAAGGTCGGCGACGCCCTGGTGGCCATCCTCTCCGTTGACAGTCTTTTTCAAAAGGTTTTGAAGAGTTGAGGAGGTAGGTCGGATGCCCAAGCATATCCTCATCGTGGACGATTCCAAGACCGTGCGCAACCTGGTGGCCTTTATCATGCGCAAGGAAGGCTTCAAGGTGACCGCGGCCGAGGACGGCCTGGACGGTCTGGAGAAGCTCTATACCGATCCCCAGGTGGATTTGATCATCACCGACATCAACATGCCGCGCATGGACGGTATCACCTTCATCAAGACCGTGCGCGAGCAGGAAGTCTACCGGGATACGCCCATCGTGGTGCTCTCCACCGAGGGCGAGGAACGCGATATCCACGCCGGGCTGTCCATCGGGGCCAACCTCTACATGGTCAAGCCGGCCCAGCCCGAAGTAATGGTGCGCAACGTCAAGATGCTGCTGGGGTAGGACGAACGCCGTTCGACAGCCGCGAGGTGCTTTGATGAGCCAGGATTTCATGGATCCGGAACTGTTCGCCGACTTCATCGTGGAGGCGCGGGAGCATCTCGAAACCATCGAGCCCAACCTCCTCGAACTGGAGCGCAACCCGGGCAATTTAAGCCTCCTCAACGACATCTTCCGGCCCATGCACTCCCTCAAGGGCGCTTCGGGATTTCTGGGCTTAAACGCCATCAACGGCCTGGCCCACAAGGCCGAGAACATCCTCGACGAGCTGCGCAAGGGCAACATCCCGGTCAACCCCGAAATCATGGACGTCATCCTGGCCGCCACGGACATCCTGCGCACCATGATCGAAAACCTCGAGCAGACCGGCAACGAGGGCAACCTGGACACCGCGCCGGTCATCGCCCGCATCGCCACCCAGCTCGAAGGCGGTGCCCACGCCGCGCCGGCCGCGCCGGCCGTAACGGGCGCCGGGGATTTCCCGGCCGAGGACGAACCGAAACAGCCCGAGGCCACGCCCGAACCCGCTGCGGCGGCCGATCCGGTCGCGGCCGCGCCCGACCTGCCCGAGGCCGACGGGCAGCCCGCGCCGGCCCCTGCGGCCGCGCCTTCGGCCGCAAGCCTGGCCGCGGCCAAAATCGCCAGAATTTTCGAGGAACTGCCGCCCTTTGCCCCCGACACCTATCCGCTGACCTCCATCGGCGAAGGCCACATGGCCGACTTCCTGGAAGAGGCCCGGGAGATCATCGAGCGCTTAAACGCCGCCCTGCTCGAACTCGAATCCGCCGGCGACGGCCGCTCCGAAAGCATCAACGACATCTTCCGCTACTTCCACAACCTCAAGGGCAACAGCGGCATCATCGGCCACAAGGAACTCAACGGCCTCACCCATGAGGCCGAAACCCTGCTCAACCGCGTGCGCAAGGGCGAGATCACGGCCACGCCGGCCATGGTCGACCTGCTGTTGGCCGTGGTCGACCAGGTCGAGGCCCTGGTCTCCCACATCGAGCCGGCCTCGAGCACGGCCAAGCCCCTGGATATCCGCCCCCTGGTCGCCCGCCTCAAGCAGGCCACCGAAGACGGCGAAGTGGCCGAGCCCGAGCCCGAAGCCGCCCCCGAACCCGAACCGGAGCCCGAACCCGAGCCCGAGCCGGAACCCGAGCCCGAGCCCGAACCCACGCCAGCGCCCGAACCCGAGCCTGCGCCCAAGCCGGCCCCGGCCGCCCAGGCGCCGGCGCCCGCTGCCCCGGGCTACGACCCCGAGGACGTGGCCGTCTTCGAGAGCACCATCGACCAGCAGCTCGTCTATATGACCCAGGCCCTGGCCGGGCTGGCCGACAATCCCGACTCCAAGGAGATGGTCGACGGCCTGTACCGGGCCCTGGTCACCATCCAGAATTCCTCGGGCTACATGGGCCTGGCCGACCTCAAGGTCCAGGCCGAGCGCACCGCCGGCATCGTGGCCCAGGCGCGCAAGCAGGGGCTTCCCTTCGACCTGCTCCTGGACATGCTGCGCCAGGAATGCGCCATCCTGGCCGACATGCTGACCGCCGCCCTGGCCGGGCTGCGCGCCGGCAAGGCGCCGGCCGCCCCGGCCGCGCCGCCGCTGCCCGAACCGGCCCCGGCCGCCGCGCCCAAGCCCGCGCCGCAGGCCCAACCGGCACCCGAACCGGCGGCGCCGCCCAAGGCCGAACCGGAAGCCAAAGCCGCCCCCCAACCGGTGGCGCCCCCCCAGGCCGCGGCCCAGCCGGCCCCGGCCCCCGCGCCCAAGGCCGCACCGCAAGCCACGCCGCCCAAGGCCGCCGAACCGGCCCCCGCGCCCAAGCCGGCTGCCAAGCCCGCCGTCGCGCCGAAACCCGCTGCCGCGCCCAAGCCCGCCGCCGCGCCCGAACCGGCCGCCTCGGGCAGCGACACCGCCGCCAAGCCCAAGGTTTCGGCCACCATCCGGGTGGACCACGAAAAGCTCGACCACCTCATGAACCTCATCGGCGAGCTCATCATCAACCGCAACCGCTTCGCCATGCTGGCCCGCTCCCTGGAGGAGGGCAAGAACGACGTGGCCCACATCGGCCAGCAGCTCACCGAAACCACCTATTCCATGGCCCGCATTTCCGACGATTTGCAGGACACCATCATGAAGGTGCGCATGGTGCCGGTGTCCACGGTCTTTTCCCGCTTCCCCCGGCTGGTGCGCGACCTGTCGCGCAAGTCGGGCAAGGAAGTGAACCTCATCACCGAGGGCGAGGAGACCGAGCTCGACAAGTCCGTGGTCGAGGTCATCGGCGACCCCCTGGTGCACCTCATCCGCAATTCCGTGGACCACGGCATCGAGACCGAGGCCGAGCGCGTGGCCGCCGGCAAGCCGCCGGTGGGGCGGGTGTGGCTGCGGGCCTACCACCGCGGCAATTCCGTGGCCATCGAGATCGAGGACGACGGCAAGGGCATCGACCCGGCCAAGATGCGCGAGGTGGCGGTCAAAAAGAACCTGATGACCCCGGAAGAGGCCAAGGCCCTGGACGACCGGGACGCCATCGACATCATTTTCATGCCCGGCTTTTCCTCGGCCGAAAAAATCACCGACATCTCGGGCCGGGGCGTGGGCATGGACGTGGTGCGCACCAACATCAAGAACCTCAAGGGCACGGTCAACGTGACCAGCGAAGTGGGCAAGGGCACCAAGTTCACCCTGGCCCTGCCGCTGACCCTGGCCATCATCGACGCGCTGATGGTGGTGGTCGCCGGCCAGATCTACGCCCTGCCGCTCGATTCCGTGTCCGAGACGACCAAGATCGAGCTCAAGCGCATGACCGAGGTCAACAAGCGCAAGTGCGTGACCCTGCGCGGCGAGGTCCTGGGCATCGTGGAACTGGCCGAGGTCCTCGAACTGCCCGTGGACCAGGGCGAGCGGGACATCGTGCCCATCGTCATCCTCCAGGACAACGAGCGCCGGCTGGGGCTCATTGTCGAACGGCTGCTGGAGCGCCAGGAGATCGTCATCAAGCCCCTGGGTGCCTACCTCTCGGAATTCGACATGCGCGGCATCTCCGGGGCGACCATCATGGGCGACGGCTCGGTGGTGCTCATCCTCGACCCCCACGAAATCTACATGATGTCCACCCCGGGCGGGCGGTCCAAGGCCTAGCGACCGCCCCCCCGGCGGCCAAGGAGGGCCGGCCGTGCACGCCGTCATCGCCACCGGCGGGTTCGCCCCCGCCGACCCCGGAGCCTTCCGCGACGCGACGCGCCCCACCCCCAGGCCGACGGGGCGCGACGTGCTGGTCGACATCCAGGCCGTGGGCGTCAACCCCGTGGACACCAAGGTTTTCGACCGCCTGGCCCCGGGCCAGGAACGCATCCTCGGCTGGGACGCCCGGGGTGTCGTGGCCGCTGTCGGGCCCGAGGCCAGGCGCTTTTCCCCCGGCCAGGCCGTTTTTTACGCCGGCGAACTCGCCCGCGACGGCAGCAACGCCGCCAGCCAGCTCGTGGACGAACGGCTGGTGGCCGCCGCCCCGGCCAGCCTGGCCCCGGCCGCCGCCGCCGGCCTGCCCCTGACGGGCCTGACCGCCTGGGAAGGGCTGTTCGACCGGCTGGGCTTCACCCCGGCGGCCGGGGCGAATCAGGGGGCGCGGCTGCTGGTTGTCGGCGGGGCCGGCGGGGTCGGCTCCATGGTCATCCAGCTGGCCGCCTGGGCCGGGCTGACCGTGGCGGCCACGGCCGGCCGGCCCGAGTCCGCCGCCTGGTGCCGGGAGCTCGGGGCCATGGCCGTCATCGGGCGCGAGGACCTGGCCACGGGCCTGCGGGCGGCCGGCCTCGAGCAGGTGGAGGCGATCTACTGCACCACCCACGCCGAGGAACACTGGGCGGCCATGGCCGAGGTGCTGGCCCCGCAAGGGGCGGTCTGCCTCATCGACGACCCGGCCGGGCCGCTGGACATTCGGCTGTTCAAGCAAAAAAGCGCCCGCATCTGCTGGGAATTCATGTTCACGCGGTCGCTTTTCGCCACCGCCGACCTGGCCCGCCAGGGGCTGATCCTGGAATCCGTGGCCAGGCTCGTGGACGAAGGGCACCTGCGCACGACCCTCGGCCGGACGCTGTCCGGGCTTACGGCCGAAACCGTCCGCCAGGCCCACCTGCGCCAGCGCACGGGGACGATGGTCGGCAAGCAGGTCATCGTGGCCTGAGGCCGCGCCCGGTGGGGCGGCCGCGATGTGGTGGCGGCGGGGTCCCCTGTGGTGGCGGCGGGGTCCCCTGTGGCGGCGGGGTCCCCTTGCCTGGCCGGGGCTTTTGGGATAAGCGCCACGGTCGGTATTTTCCCAAAAGCGCCAACGCCTTCCCCTGGCGCCAGCAAGCCGTGACCTCCATGGAGCCGAGTCAACAGCCGCGCACGCCGCCAGGCCTCCCGCCAGCCGCCGCCCCCCGGATGCCCTCCGGATCGGTCGCCGGGGCCGTGGCCCTGTGGCTGGTCGTGGCCACGGCGCTTTTCCTGCGCGTCTATCGCCTCGATGCGCCCTATTTGTGGGCCGACGAGATGTACAGCGTCTTAAACGCCGTCAAGCCCCTCGACCTGCTGTTGCGTTCCACCCTGAGCATCAGCGACAATTCCCCCTATTTCTATCTGCTGCTCAAGGCCATCTCCGCCTGCGGCCTTTCGGATTTCGCCCTGCGTTTCCCCTTCGCCCTGGCCGGCGTGGCCACGGTCTACGCCCTGTACCGGCTGGTGGCCCCGCGGCTCGGGCAGGCGGCCGCCCTGGCCGCGGCCGGTTATCTGGCCGTCTCGCCCTACCATATCTGGGCTTCGCGCCAGACGCGGCCCTATGTCCTGATGCTGCCGCTTTTCCTGTGGGCCTTGCAGCTTCTGGCCGACGGCCTGGCCGACCGGGGGCGGTTGCGCCCCTTTGCCCTGGCCCTGGCCAATGCCGGGCTCATGGCCCTGCATTACCTGGGGCTGCTCGTGGTTGCCGCCGAGGGCGTGGCCGTGGCCGCCTTCGCCCTGGGCGACTTGCGGCGACGCTGGCGCACGGCGGCCTGGTTCGCCGGGGCCAGCCTGGTTGGCGCGTTGCCGGTCTTGCCGTTTCTGGTCAGCTTCCTTGGCCGCAAGGAGGCCGGCTTGCAGGCCGACACCGTGGCTGCCGCCGCCGAGACGGCCCTGTCCGCCGTGGCCCTGGTGGCCTCGCCAACCGGCACCATGGCCGGGTTTTGGCCGTTCGCGGCCGTGGCCGCCGTGGGGGCCTGGCGCCTGGCCCGGCGCGACGCCCGCCTGGCGGCCCTGCTGGGCCTGGTGGTGGCCGTGCCGGTGGCGGCCCTGGTTGGCCTGCGTTCGGGCCGCACGGTCTGGCCGATCTATTTCCTGTTCATGCTCGGCCCGGCGGCCATGGTTTTCGGCGCGGCGCTGGCGACGCGGGGCCGCTGGCGCGCGCCGGCCGGCCTGGTCGTGGCCGTGGCCACGCTGGCGGCGGGCGGGGCGTTTTTCGCCCGCCACCGGGCCGATTTCTACGGGGGCGTCAACGGCTACGCGGCCGCCATTTTCCACTTCGCTTCGTTTAAGGACGTGGCCCGAAAGTTGCCGGCCCTGATCGACGCCTCCCAGGTCACCACCGTCTCGGAGAGCCTTTTTCGCGAGGGGGTCGGCTGGTACCTCGACCGCTTCACCGCGCCCAATCCCCTCGTCCGCCAGGGCCTGGCCCCGGGGGAGACGGTCGGGCGCTTCAACTTCCTGACCTCGGGCAACGATTTCGCCCACTTCGGCCACGACGAGGCCGAGGTGTTCGCCCGCCTGGGCCAGCCCGAGCGGGTGGTGCGCGACAGGGAATGCACCCTCTATACCTTCGCCTATCCGCGCCAGGGCACGCTTCGGGTCGAGGCCACGCCCTTTACCGCCGTCCTCGGCGCCGACCCCGGGTCCGTGTGCCGCCAGGCCCATGCCCTGCGCGACCTGACCATCCATCCGTTCTGGGGGTACGGCCTCGTGGCCACCCGGCGCGGCCAGCCCGGCAGCCTGGAATATGTCCTGGAAAACCAGGCCGGAGGCGACCGCCACAGCATCCAGGTCTGGTTCCGCTTCGCCAACGAGGCCCCGGGCAACCGCCTGCGCTGCGAATACGCCTTCGACGACGAGGCGCCGGTCGCCCTGCTCGAAAGCCTGGGCAAGGACCCCAGAAGCTCCTTCGCCGCCACTATCCGGCGCGATAAGCCCTACCGGCGCCTGACCGTGCGGTTTGTCCTGCGCGTGGACACCGACGAGGAGCGGCCCAACCTGGCGATCCTGCGCACCCTGCAACTCAAGGAAACGCGCCTGGCCGTGTGCGCGGCCGACGAGGAAAGCGACTGCGCCCAGTGGCTCTATACCTCGACCTTGCCCCAGGGTTTCGTGGACACGGCCCTGCCCGGCCAGCGGACCCTGGGCGAGGACAACCTGGCTGTGGAACCCCCCGACGCGGCCGGCTTTGCCACGGTGAGCCCGGTGGACGCCGCCCGGCCCGGAAGCCTGACCGTGGCGGTCGGTGCCGCCGGCCCGGGGACGCTTTTCTTCCCGCGCCTGTGCGGCCCCAATGCCAGCTTGCAGGTCCTGCGCCAGGAGCCGGACGGCGGCTTTCGCGAGCTATTCGCCATGAAAAGCCCGCCCTCCGGCTGCACGCCCGTGGGCCTGCAATGCCCCCTGGACCTGGGGCCGGCCGGGCCGGCGGACACCGTCCTGCGCTTTGCCCTCTACGGCCGGGGCGCCCAACTGGCGCGCCGCCAGGGGGATGTGCTCTTTCAGCTGGGCGATCAGGCCGGCCAGGGCGCGCTTTCCAAACCGTAGCAAACTTGCTAGAACGCCAGCCGTCCCTTGCCCGGAAGCGGTGCCGCCCCAGGCGGTGCCGGCGACGGGCGCGCGGCCGGGCCGGGCGGACGAACCGAGGTGGAGATGCCCATAAGCGCCAACGTGCGTATCGGTGAAGGCAGCATTGTCTTTCACCCGGAACTGGTGAACCTCTACGGCTGCACCATCGGCGAGATGACCAAGATCGGCACCTTTGTCGAGATACAGGCCGGCGCCTCGGTCGGCAGCCGCTGCAAGATTTCCTCCCATACCTTCATCTGCGAGGGCGTGGTCATCGAGGACGATGTCTTCGTCGGCCACGGGGTCCTTTTCACCAACGACCGCTACCCCCGCGCGAGCAAAAACGGGCAACTGCTCACGGCCGAGGACTGGGTCATGGAACCCACCGTGGTGCGCCGGGGCGCCAGCATCGGCAGCGGGGCCGTGATCCTGTGCGGCCTGACCATCGGCGAGGGCGCCATGATCGGCGCCGGGGCCGTGGTCACCAGGGACGTGCCCGACCATGCCCTGGTGGCCGGCGTGCCGGCCAGGCTGGTGCGCCGCCTGGGTTCCCCGGCCTGAGGCCATCCCGCCATGCGGCAACAACGCCCAGCACCGGCACTACAGTGCCTTGGATGACGACATGATAGGAATCGGAGTCATCGGTTACGGCTATTGGGGGCCGAACCTGGTCCGCAATTTCATGGCCCAGCCGGATTGCCGGGTGGTCATGGTCAGCGACCTGCGCCCCGGCCGGCTGGCCGCCGTGCGTCGGGCCTCCCCGTCCGTGGCGGTCACGCAAGATTACCGCGAACTGCTGCGCAACCCGGACATCCACGGCGTGGCCATCGCCACCCCGGTGGGCAGCCACGCCGCCCTTGCCATGGAGGCCCTGGCCGCCGGCAAGCACATCCTCGTGGAAAAACCGCTGACCGACAACAGCGACGACGCCAAGCGCCTGGTGGACGAGGCCGCCCGGCGAAACCTCACGCTCATGGTGGACCACACCTTCGTCTACATGGGCGCGGTGCGCAAGATCCACGACCTGGTCAGTTCCGGCGAGCTCGGCGACCTGTACTATTACGACTCCACCCGGGTGAACCTGGGGCTGTTCCAGTGCGACGTCAACGTCTTCTGGGACCTGGCCGTGCACGACCTGTCCATCATGGACTACATCCTGCCGGAAAAACCGGTGCGCGTGGCGGCGACCGGCATCCGCAACGTCCCCGGCCGGCCGGAAAACCTCGGCTACCTCACGGTCTTTTACGACTCGCCGCTGATCGCCCACATCAACGTCAACTGGCTTTCCCCGGTCAAGCTGCGCCAGACGCTCATCAGCGGCACCCGCAAGATGGTGGTCTTCGACGACCTCCATCCCAGCGAAAAAATCAAGATCTACGACAGCGGCATCACCATGGAATGCGGCAGCGACGACGCCTACGCCATCAGCATCGGCTACCGCACCGGCGACATGCTCGCCCCGTGCTACGACCGCACCGAGGCCCTGGCCCGGGAAACCGGGCATTTCCTGGAGTGCCTGCGCGGCCAGGCCACGCCCTTTACCTCCGGCGAAATGGGCCTTCGCATCGTGCGCATCCTCGAAGCCGCCAACCGCTCCCTGGAGCAGGGCGGGAGCCCGGTCCCGCTGGGAGATTCGATATGATTCCGTTTCTGAATCTGCGCGCCCAGTGGGAGGCCATCAAGGACGAGGCCCTGCCCGCGGCCGAACGCGTCCTTGCCAGCGCCCAGTACGTCCTTGGCCCGGAAGTGGCCGCCTTCGAGAACGAATTCGCCGCCCTGTGCGGCGTGGCCCACGGCATCGGCGTCAACACCGGCACGAGCTCCCTGCACCTGGCCCTTTTGGCCGCCGGCGTCGGCCCGGGCGACGAGGTCATCACCGTGCCCCACACCTTCGTGGCCACGGTTGCGGCCATCCTCTACGTTGGCGCGCGGCCCGTGTTCGTGGACGTCGAGCCCGGCCGCATGACCATGGACCCGACCCTGGCCGCCCAAGCCATCACCCCCCGCACCAAGGTCCTCCTGCCGGTCCACCTCTACGGCCAGACCGCCGACATGGACCCGCTGCTGGCCCTGGCCGAGGCGCACGGGCTCACGGTCATCGAGGACGCCTGCCAGGCCCACGGCGCCGCCTACAAGGGCCGGCCGGCCGGGTCGCTCGGGGCCATGGCCTGCTTCAGCTTCTATCCGGGCAAGAACCTCGGCGCCTGCGGCGAGGGCGGCATGGTGGTCACGGCCGACGCGGCCCTGGCCGAAAAGCTGCGCATGCTGCGCGACTGGGGCGCCAAGAAGCGCTACCACCACGAACTGCTCGGCTACAACTACCGCATGGACGGCATCCAGGGCGCCATGCTGCGCGTAAAGCTCAAGCGCCTGCCGGCCTGGAACGACACCCGCCGGGCCCATGCCGCCCTCTACGGCCAGTGCCTGGCCGAGGCCGGGGTGACCATCCCCTGGCAGGCCCCGGACTGCCGCCACGCCTTCCACCTCTACGTGGTGCGCCACCCCAGGCGGGACGCCCTCCAGGCGCGCCTCCAGGAAGCCGGGGTGCAGACCGGCCTGCACTATCCCGTGCCGGTCCACCTCCAGCCGGGCTACGCCGGCCTGGGCTACGGCCCGGGGGATTTCCCCGCCTCCGAGGCCGCCGCCCGCGAGGTCCTGTCCCTGCCCATGTGCCCGTTCCTCACGTCGGACCAGGTCCGCGAGGTGGCCGGGCAGGTGGCCCGCATCACCCGGGAGCTTGACGCATGAGCCAAGGATTTTGTGTTGTCACCGGCGGAGCCGGCTTCATTGGCAGCCACCTGGTCGACGCCCTGGTCGCCGCCGGCCGCGACGTGCTGGTGGTGGACGATTTTTCCAGCGGCAAGCGCCAGCACCTGGCCCACCACGCGGCCAACCCCCGGGTGCGGGTGGTCGCGGCCGACATCCGCGACGCAGCCGCCCTGGACGGTCTGTTGGAAGGCGCGCAGGAGGTCTTTCACCTGGCCTGCCGCAACGTGCGCCTGAGCTTGCGGCGGCCCACCGAAGTCCACGAGGTCAACGCCACGGGCACGCTCAACGTGCTCAAGGCGGCGGCCGGGGCGGGCGTGCGCCGGCTGCTGTACTGTTCGAGCTCCGAGGTCAACGGCACGGCCGACATCGTGCCCATGCCCGAGCTCTACCACTACAAGCCCGAAACCATCTACGGCGCCTCCAAGCTCACCGGCGAATACTACGCCGAGGTCTTCCAGCGCGCCGGCTGGCTGGAAACGGTCATCGCCCGGCCCCACAACAATTACGGCCCACGGGAGCACTATGCCGGGGTCCTCGGCGAACTCATCCCCCGGGCCATTCTCCTGTCCCTGGCCGGCCAGCCCTCGGTCATCTACGGCGACGGCAGCCAGACCCGCGATTTCACCTACGTCACCGAGACGGCCGCCATCCTCATCGGGCTCATGGACTGCCCGCAAGCCGCCGGCCAGACCGTCAACGTCTGCCACGGCGAGGAAGTGAGCATCCGCCGGGTGGTCGAGGCCATCCTGGCCGCCATCGGCGGCGGCGTCGCGGCCGTGCACCTGCCGGGCCGGCCAAGCGACGTGCTGCGGCTTTTCGGCGACCCGGCCAAGCTGCGCGGCTTGCTTGGCACCTCGCCTCAAATCGGTATCGAAGAGGGGCTTGCGCGCACCATCGCCTGGTTTCGCGAGCACGTGGCCCCGACCGAAGCGGTGCTGGCCTCCATGCAGCCGCAAAACTGGAACGACGTGCCGGCGGAGCCGTGGCTTGCCGCCCGGGACGCCAGGGGAGGGCGGTGATGGCCGACATACCCGTGGCCCTGCCGGACCTGGGCGAGGCCGAGGCCCGGGCCGCGGCCGAGGCCGTGGCCTCCGGCTGGGTGACCCAGGGCCCGCGCGTGGCCGCCTTCGAGCGTGCCTTCGCCGCCGTGGTCGGCAGCCCCTTCGCCTGTGCCGTGTCCAGCTGCACGGCCGCCCTGCACCTGGCCCTGGCCGCCGTGGGCGTGGGCCCGGGCGATGTGGTCGTCACGGTCAGCCATTCCTTCATCGCCACGGCCAATGCCGTGCGCTGTTGCGGGGCCGAACCGGTTTTCCTGGATATCGACCCGGCCAGCGGCAACCTCGACCCCCGGGAGCTTGGCCGCTTCCTCGAGGCTTCCTGCACGCTGCGCGACGGCCGGCCCTGGTACGGCGAGGCTTCCCGCCTGGCCGCCTGGCCCCAAAGCCCGCTGCACGGCCTGGCCGGGCCGGTGGGCCGGGTCGGGGCCATCCTGGTCGTGCACCAGATCGGCATGCCGGCCGACATGGCCGCCATCCTGGGGCTGGCCCGGCCCCTGGGCATCCCGGTGGTGGAGGACGCGGCCTGCGCCGCCGGCAGCGCGCTATTGGGCGCCGACGGCACGACCCTGGAACCCGTCGGCCGGCCCCACGGCGACGTGGCCTGCTTCAGCTTCCACCCCCGCAAGGTCATCACCACCGGCGACGGCGGCATGCTGACCACGGCCAACCCCGACTATGACCGCCGCTTCCGGCTGCTGCGCCAGCACGGCATGAGCGTGTCCGACGCCGAGCGCCACAAAAGCGCCTCGGTCGTGTTCGAGCGCTACCTGGAGACCGGCTACAACTACCGCCTGACCGACATCCAGGCCGCCGTGGGCCTGGTCCAGCTCGGCCGCCTGGCCGGC
Organism: Solidesulfovibrio sp. DCME; assembly: GCF_049995385.1. Taxonomy (NCBI): domain Bacteria; kingdom Pseudomonadati; phylum Thermodesulfobacteriota; class Desulfovibrionia; order Desulfovibrionales; family Desulfovibrionaceae; genus Solidesulfovibrio; species Solidesulfovibrio sp. DCME. The sequence goes on along the minus strand of NZ_CP188261.1, from coordinate 4,199,415 downwards.
ATCGTGGAGCGGCGCCGGGCGCTGGCCGCGCGCTACCTGGAGCAACTGCCCGGCCTGCCCGGCCTGACCGCGCCCGGCGAGCCGGCCTGGGGCCGCACCAATTGGCAAAGCTTCGTCGTCGGGCTGGCTGAACCGGCCCGGCGCACGGCCGTCATGCAATCGCTCAAGGACCAGGGCATAAGCACCCGCCGGGCCGTGATGTGCGCCCATCTGGAACCGCCCTACCAGGACGCCTGGCCCGAAGGCTGCCTGCCCCACAGCGAGTGGGCCAGTGCCTCGGGCATCGTGCTGCCGCTGTACGCGTCCATGGCCGAGGCGGACGTGGACCGGGTCGTGGAGGGCCTTGGCCGCGCCCTGGCCGGCTAGGCTTGCTTCCTCGGGGAAATACGGTAGTCTCGGCCGAAAAAGGCATACATCCGCCTGCGTTGCCTGCGGGGAGCGCGTCGGCGCGGCTGGAAACGGGGCGTGCCGCGTCCTCGAAAAGAAAATGGGTTTGTTCCGGTGCAACGCCTGGGCATAACAATCTTTTCTTAAATATTTCGATTTCTTTTGAAAGGGGCGCCACACGGGCGCCGGTTGGCACAGGGAGGGGGCATGGGCAAGGGCTATACGCCGTTTTATCAGTATCCGACCGAGAAAACGGGCTTTTTCGAAGGGGAGCTTGCCGACGGCAAGCGCGTCAAGGATATCAAGGACGTCCCCCACGAGGCTTACGGCGGCTGGTGGCCGAGCTTTTTCCCCAGCTCCGTGGGCCTGCTCGCCACAGGCGACGGCAGCCGCGACAACGTCATGTCCGTGGCCTGCACCGTGGTGGTCAACGCCTACCCCTTCATGCTGGGCTTTCCCATGTTCACGAAGGGCGAATCCACCCGAGGCGACGGGCCGCGCTACTCGTTGACCCTGCTTGAGGCCAGCCGGGAGTTCACTCTCAACGTGCCGGTCATTTCCCCGGAGATGACCAAGAAGGTCATCATCTGCGGCTCGCTTTCCGGCCGCGACGGGCTGGACAAGTTCGCCAAGGCCGGGCTGACCCGGGTGGCCTCCAAGCACGTGCGCCCGCCCGTGCTCAAGGAATGCCCGCTCAATTTCGAGTGCGCCGTGGAGCACATGCAGTTTCTGGGCAGCCATACCTGGGTCATCGGCAAGGTGCTGGCCGTACACCTCGACGAGGACATGGCCTCGGGCGAACACCGCCTGCTGTGGCGCAGCATGGCCGAACGCATCGACCCGGAGAGCCCCGCCGCCCCGGCCGCCCCGGCCGGTGGCACCTCCGGCAAGTAGCCCGCGCGCCATGACCGACATCCCCCAGTTCATCATCGGCGGCGCGCCCAGAAGCGGCACCACCTGGTTCTGCCACGCCCTGGACCGCCATCCGGCCATCGTCATGGCCAAGCCGTTCATTCCCGAGCCCAAGTTCTTCCACCGCGACGAACTCTACGCCAAGGGCCTCGACCACTACCGGGCGACCTGGTTCCCGGACCCGGACCCGGCCTGCGTCTATGGCGAGAAGGGCTCGTACTACCTGGAGAACCCGGAATGCGCCCGGCGCATCCGCGACTGCCTGCCCGGGGTCAAGCTCCTCTTTACCCTGCGCGACCCGGTGGAGCGGGCCTATTCCAACTACGTCTGGTCGCGCATGAACGGCCATGAGGACGAGGATTTCCAGACTGCCCTGGAGCTGGAGGAAACCCGCGAGGCCAACCTCGACGCAAGCCTGCGCTTCGTGCACCCCAACGCCTATTTCTCCCGGGGCCTCTACGCCAGGTTGCTGGCCCCGTACTACGCCCTGTTTGCGGCCGAGCGCATCCTGTGCCTGCGCTTCGAGGATCTCTGCGACGGCCCCGAGGCGGTCCTCAGCCGCGTCCACGCCTTTCTGGGCGTGCAGCCGCGCCCCAGCGACGCCCTGGACCTGGGCCGGATCAATCCCAGCCGCGAGCCGGACGCGCCGCCCCTGACCGAGGAAACCCGGCAGTGGCTGCGCGGGCGCTACGCCGAGCCCAACCGCGAACTGGCCGCGCTGCTCGGCCCGGAGTTTCGGCCATGGTAACCGCCGACCGCTTGCCCGGCGACCCGGCCGACCGGGAGGCCCGGCCCCGGCTGGTCATCATCACCCCGGTTTTCAACGAGGAAGAGGGGCTGCCCGCCTATGCCGAGGAGGTGCGGCGGGTGCTTCTGGACGGCTCGGGCTGCGACGCCCGGGTGCTGTTCGTGGATGACGGCAGCCGCGACGGCAGCTGGACCGTGATCAAGCGCCTGCACGCCGAGGACCCCCGGTTCCAGGGCGTGCGCCTTTCCCGCAATTTCGGCGCCCACATCGCCCTGTGCGCCGGCTTCGACCTGGCCGAGGCCGACGTCTACTGCACCCTGGCCGCCGACCTCCAGGACCCGCCGGAAGTCGTGCTCCGGTTCCTGGAGGCCTGGGCCGCGGGCGCCAGCATCGTCTGGGGCAAGCGGGCCAGCCGGGAGGACGCCTCCTGGCGGGTCTTCGCCAGCGACCTGTTCTTCCGCCTGCTCCAGCGCTACGCCATGCCCCGGGGCTCGAAATTCACCACCGGCAGCTTCCTTCTGGCCGACCGGGCCGTGGTGGAAAACCTGCGGCGCTTTCGCGAACACAACCGCATCACCTTCGCCCTGGTCGCCTGGACCGGCTTCGACCAGGAGGTGGTGGCCTACGAGCGCCGGCGTCGCCTGGCCGGCAAGTCCGGTTGGACCGTCAGCCGGATGATCCGGGCCATGTACGACGCCTTCATCGGTTTTTCCTCGGTGCCCATCCGGCTCATGACCCATCTGGGCCTGGGGGTGGCCGTGTGCAACCTCGGCTTCCTGGTCTATCTGGTGGCCCAGTGGCTCACCGGCACGCCCATGCCCGGCTGGACCAGCTTCATGTTCGTCATGACCTTTTTCTTCGGCATCCAGTTCCTGCTCATGGGCATCCTCGGCGAATACCTGTCGCGCATCTACCAGGAAACCATGCGCCGGCCCCTGTATTTCGTCAGCGGCAGCCTCGGCCTCGACCAGGGCCGGGGCAAGCCCGGGAACGGCCCCAGGCCCTGAGGCCGGCGGCGCCCATGGGGCGGACGCCATCCCGCACCCCCAGCCGGAGGACCGACACGACCATGCCCATGCCCCAGGCCGAGGCCACCTACACCGACAGGACCTTCCGGGCCATGCCCGGCGGCTGCGCCCAACTGCTCGCGGCCGCGGGGCCCCTTTTCCCCGCCGCCAGCCCCCTCCGCGTCCTGGACATCGGCTGCGGCACGGGCGAACTGCTCTTCGCCCTGGCCGGGCTCTTTCCCGAGGCGCGCATGGTCGGCGTGGACATCTCCGAGGACAATATCCGCCAGGCGGCGGCCCGCCTGGCCGGCTCCGGGCTCGGCGACCGGCTGGAATTCGTGTGCGGCGATTACCTGCGCTTCGACGGCACGGGCTTCGACCTCATCTGTTCGGTGTCCACCCTGCACCTGATCCCGGCCGCGACCGAAACGCTTTTCGCCAAGATCGCCGCGGAACTGCGCCCGGGCGGCCTGGTCCTGGCCACCCTGCCCGTGGACGGCCCGCACAACCGCTTGCTCTGCCTGGCCAGGCGCGCCTTTCGCGGCCTGCGCGGCCCGGCCCTGGAGTGGGCGCTGCTTAGGCTGGCCCGGCTCGTCTACGGCGCCTCGGTGCCGGCGGCCGTGCTGGAGGACCGCCTGGAATACATGTTCATCCTGCCGCGTTTTCTGGCCGGCCGGGCCTTCGAGCAGGCCCTCGCCGCCGGGCCGGGCCTGGTGGTTGCCCGGCGCGAGGCCGAGGTGCCGCACCGGTTCGGCAAGCTGCGCCACGACCTGCTGACCCTTGCCCAGGCCCGGCCGGCCAGGGCCGCCGGGGAGGCCTCATGATCGCGCTTGCCGACATGATCCCGGTGCGGCCGGTGCGCATCGGCGACAACCCCGGCTTGGCCTGGGCCGAGGGCCTGACCCTGTCGCTTCCCCGCCCGTTTCTGGAGGCCAGCGGGCTTGCCGCCGGCCTGGACAGCCAGGGCAACCTGCGCCTGCCCGATGGCCTGGCCCTGCCCGGGGCGGCGGCAGCCGCCGCCGCTGTCCGGGAATGCCGGGCGTTTCCCGAGGAGCGCCCGGTCAGCAGCCGGCTGCCCTTTTCCTACCATGTCCTGCCGGCCGTGGTGCGCCAGTTCGTGGCCAAGGCCATGGGCCGGCGCCTGCGCGGCCGGCAGGATCACTGGGCCCGTTTTCCCCTGTGGCCGCTGGACCTCGGGGCCGATTTCCTGGCCGACCTGGCCGGCCCGGAAGCTGCGGCCCGGCCGGCCGGCCCGACCCCGGTCGTGCTCAGCCACGACCTGGACTCGGCCGAGGGGCTGGCCAACGTGGTCGAGCTGTTCTTGCCCCTGGAAGAGGCCCACGGCGCCCGGTCCATGAATTTCGTCGTGCCGCAGGCCTGGCCCCTGGATGAGGGGCTGCTTGGGGAGATCGCGGCCCGGGGCCATGGCCTGGGCATCCACGGCCACGACCACGGCAACACCACCTGGTTGCTGGAGGGGCCGGCCCGGCGCCACCGCCTGGAGCAGTCGTTGGATCTGGCCCGGCGCTTCGGCATGGCCGGCTACCGGGCGCCGTCGCTGCTGCGCAGCCGGGGGCTTTTGCACGACGTGGCCGCCTGCTGCCGGTTCGACAGCAGCATTCCCACTTCCGGCGGCCCCTTTCCCGTGCCCAACAACGGCTGCGCCACGGCTAGGCCCTTCGCCCTGGAGGGCCTGCTGGAGATACCCCTCAGCCTGCCCCGGGACGGCAGCCTGCTGTTTATGGGGTACAGCCCCGGGGACATCCTGGCCCTGTGGAAGGAAACGGCCGCGGCCATCGCCCGCAGCGGCGGCGTGGTGGTGCTTCTGACCCACTGCGAGAAGCGGTTTTCCGGCAACGCCCCCATGCTTGCGGCCTACGCGGCCTTTCTGGAGCACCTCGCCGGCAGCGGCGCCTACCGCTTTGTCCGCATGGACGCACTGGCTGCCCTGAACGGCTCCTGATAGCGTGCCCAGACGGCCCATCGGCGCGGCCTGGCCCGGGCCGAATCCAGTCGTACCTCGTATCGGCCGCAGTACCGAATGGCGGCGGCAAGACCCGAAGCCCGGGACGCAACCTTCCGGGCGCGCATCCGTCATCGGACCCGCCGGTCGGGACGGCCGCCATGCCGGCAGCCTCGGGACAGGAGGGTTGCCTCCTTCCGCTCCGGTTGGGGAAACGGCCGTTTCGTCCCGAGGGTGAGGCCTTAGGGCGTGGTCGGCCTCTCTGTTTTCCATTTATTCTGGTAGGGCGGCCGCGAGTCGGGCTTGAGTTTGAGGCCGTCGGCGGTTTTCTCGCGCGTCGGCAAGACCTTGCGATCGATTTCGCCCTCCAGGGGCATGGCGAGGCCCAGGGCGAAGACCGGGTCGCCGATGAGCCAGGAATGGCAGAAGGTACCGCAATCCGGCGACTTGTCCGGATCCTTGGTTTCGAAATACGCCGAACAATCCACAGTTGCGGCCTTTTGGTGCGCCTCGGCCGGCAGGCCGACGCGCCCTGCCCGGGGGGCGGTCCCCAACCGCTTGGCAGGGGAGACGGGGCCGTGCGAAGCGTCAGGCGAGTCGGGATGGCCGGTGAAGGCGAACCCGGTCTGCCAGGCGGCGTCGGCCGACGGCAAGGCACGGTGGTTTGGCGCAAAAGGCTCCGGCCGATGACGGTGACTGCCGGCCGGTTTACAAGTGCTCGATCGTGGTGGCCTTGGGGGCGCCCGCGCCCACGGTCGGCGCGGGCGCCCCGGCGGGGCGGCTAGTCCTCGGGCTTGACGAGGATCTTGATGTTTTCGTCCTTGTTGTTGATCAGCTCCAAAAAGCCCTTTTCCACGATGTCTTCCAGGCCGATGCGGCCGGTGATGAGGGGCTCGGCCTTGATCCGGCCGCTGGCCAGGTGGGTGGCCACGCCCTTGAAGTCGCGGATGGTGTAGGCCAGGGTGCCGATGACGGTCTTGTCCGTGCCGCTTAGGCTGAAGAAGTTAAACGAACTGGGCTCCTCGAAAATGCCCACGATGATGGCCTTGCCGATGTTGCGGATGAGGTCCACGGCCAAGGGGCCGGTCAGCTTGTGGCCGACGCATTCGAAGGAAACGTCGGCGCCGCTGCCGCCGGTGAGCTTTTTCACCTCGGCCACGGGGTCGCATTCCTTGGGGTTGAGCACCACGTCGGCCCCGCATTCCCAGGCCTTGGCCGTGCGGGCGGCCGACATCTCCAGCACGATGACCTTGCCCGCGCCGGCGGCCTTGGCCGCCTGCAGCACGCCCAGGCCAATGGTGCCGGCGCCGATGATGGCCACCGTGTCGCCGAGGATGGAACCGGCCTCGCGAACGGCCTTGAATCCCGTGGCCAAGGGCTCGATGACCGCCCCGGCCTCGAAGCCCACGCCCTCGGGCAGGATGTAGCACAGCTCGGCCGGTACGTTGACGTAGGGGGCGAAGGCGCCGTCGTTGTGCAGGCCGGTGAAGGCCAGCTTTTCGCAGACGTTGTAGCGGCCGACCTGGCAAGGGCCGCACACCCCGCAATGCTGGCAGGCATCCGGCGCCACCCGGTCGCCCAGCCGCAGGCTGGTCACGCCTTCGCCCACTTCCACCACCGTGCCCGTGAACTCGTGGCCGAGGATGAGGCTGCCCTGTTTGCCGGTCAGGGGATGGGGGGCGCCCACCGGGATGAAGATCGGGCCGGCCTGGTATTCGTGCAGGTCCGAGCCGCAGATGCCGCACCAGGCGACCTTGATCTTGACCCAGCCCGGGGCGGGGGGCGGCGGAACAGGCACGGTCTCCACGCGGACATCCTTTTTCCCATGCCAGACGGCGGCGCGCATCGTTTCGCTCATAACAAACCCCTTTGTTGTGGTGTCGGACCCATTGTCCTTGGTGTCGTTGCGAACGTTTCCGAAAATACGGTTCGGTCAGACGCGTTCATGGCGGTCGCGCAGCCGGCAGGCGATGTCCCGGGCGACTTTCTCGCCGGACAGCAGCATGCCCCCGAAGATGGGGCCCATGCGGTAGGAGCCGAAGCTGGCGTTGGCGGCCATGCCGGCCACGTACAGGCCCGGGAAGACCTCCCGGGTGTTTTTGACGGTGTTGGCTTCGGCCAGTTCCGCCCACATGGACTGCTCGCCCTCGATGCCGCCGCTTGGCGTGAACAGCTCCACGTCGTTTTTGCGCACAAGTGTCTTGAGCACCTCCACGGCATGGCCCGTGGCCTCGATCACGTACCGGGCGCCCACCACCACCGGGTCCACGTGCAGGCCGGCCATCTCCACGGGCGAGGCGTTGAGCACCAGCCCCGTCACCCGCTTGGCCCCGTCGGCCTCGCGCAGCACCACGTCCTCGACGCTTACGCAGTTGAAAACCTTGACCCCGGCCTGGCAGGCGGCCGCGGCCAGGGTGGTGGTGGCGGTCACGGCGTCGGCCGTGTAGTAGGCGTCGCGAAACCGGGTCACCGGCACACCGACGTCGGTAAGCAGCCGTACGCTTTCCTTCTGGACCACGATGGTGTTCCAGGTCATGCCGCCGCCCCACATGCCGCCGCCAAGGGACAGCTTGCGTTCGTACAGCGCGACGTTGAACCCCTCCCGGGCCAGGAACATGGCGGCCACAAGCCCCGAGGGGCCGCCGCCGACCACGGCTACGTCGAGGTCGAGGCAGGATTTGAACTTGGCGAAATAGGTCTCGAGAATGGCTTCGGTGATGATGCGTTCGTCCAGGGACATGGCGGCATTCCTCAAAAGCGTTGCGGGTTGCTGGTACGGTTGCGGCGGTGGGCCAAGCCTTCAGGAGGCGCCGGCCGCAGCGGCCGCCTGTTCAGGGGCCAAGGTGGCCGTGTCCCGGGCCTGGCCGGCCGGGTCCGCTTCCATCTGCCGGCGGATGCGCCGGATGTCGTTGCGGTCGGGCTTGAAGGGGTAGTTGCGGATGTCCGGGCCGGGCCGCGAATTGGCGTAGGGCCGGTTGCAGGCGACCTGGCCGTCGTAGCCGGTGCAGCCGCTGGTGCGGAAAGGCTCGCCCGAGGCGGCCACGGCGGCGACGATGTCCTCGGGCAGGCCATAGGACACGATCCGGCCGGCGTCGTCGTAAACGAAGCGCTCGGCCCGGGCCCGGCCGGCGTCGATGAGGTAGCGGGCCAGCTGGACCCGGCGGTACTGGGCCATGGGCGGCTGGGGATGGCCGGCCATGGCCGAGGCCGGCTCGGGGAAAAAGGAGAACAGGTGGGTGTTGCCGCCCATCTCCCGCACCCGGGCCATGGCGGCGCACATCTCCGCCTCGGTCTCGCCCATGCCCACCATGAAATGGGCGCCGGCGAAGCCTCGGCCGAAGGTGTCGATGGCCTGGCCCAGGCGTTGCCAATAGGCGTCCCACTGGTGGGGGCCACCCACGCCGGCGCCCCGGTAGCGGTCGAAAAGCTCCGGGGTGGCCAGGTCGATGGCCACCCCGACCTTGTCCGCGCCGGCCTTTTTGTACGCCGCCAGGTCGTTCCCATCGATGACCGTGGGCGAGACCAGGAGCGACACCGGGATGTCGAAGCTTTGGCGCAGCCGGCGGCAGACCGTTTCCGTGTCCTCCACGCAGCGGCGGTTGGTCAGCATGGAGATGCAGATGCGCTTGACCCTGTCCTGGCGCTTGGCGATGGCCGCGATGATGTCGCCCAGGGCATGGCTGGGCCAGGCGACGCGGATGAAGCTCGTGGCGGCCGCCTCGCCCGGCCGCTTGCCGGACAGGCCGCAGTAGGCGCAGCGGGCGGCGCAGCCCGAAGGGTAGGTCAGCAGCAGGTTGACGCAATATAGGCGCGCGTCGCGGTAGAAAAGCCCGGGGGAAAAGCCCAGGGTCATGGCGGCGGCCAGGCTCAGGCGGAGATAGTCCGGGCTTTCCCGGGGGTGCTCGCGTTGCGTGGCGTGTTGCGACGCTTCCATCGGTATGGGCTCCAGGGGCGCGGTGGCCCCGTCCGGGCGAGGTCCGGCCGGGCCGGCTGTCACCACGGGTTTTCGGTCGGGCCGTGGCGCACCGAACAGCAGGTCCGGCGGTAGTCGACGGCCAGTCCCAGTTCTGCGGCCCGCTGCCGGGCCGCGTCCGAAGGCAGGGCCAGGCGGTTGACGCCGGCTTCCACGGCCAGGATTTCCAGGCGCTCGACGCCCCGGGGCCGGGCGCAGCCCAGGCTCATTTCCGCCCGGGGCAGGCGCAGCCGCGCGGCGATAAGCAGTTCGGCCACGGCCTCGGGCGGCGGGGGGGCCACGGCGGCCATGGGCGTGCCCGGCAGGTTGGCAAGCGACAGGAGGACCACGAGCGGCGGGTCGATGGCGGCCACCATGTCCAGGGCGCGGGCTTCGCCGCGCAGCGCGCCGTAGTGCAGGCCGCAGACGATGTGCGGGATCACGGGCAGGCCGGCCTCGGCCAGGGCGGCCAGGGAAGCCTCCAGGCGGGCCAGCCCGTTGTCCAGGTGGTAGACCTCCCGGTAGGTGTCGTCGCTGCCGATGACATCGACCAGGGCCTGGTCCACGCCGGCCGCCTTGAGGCCCCGGGCCGTCTCCCGGTCGACGAAGCCGCTGTGCACCGAGACGAAAAGCCCGGTTGCGGCCTTTATTTCGGCCAGGGCCGGCAAGAACGCCGCCCAGGGCAGGCTGCCGTCCGGGCCGCAGCCGCCGCTGACCAGTACGCCCAGATGACCGTCCGCCTCCAGGGCGCGGCATTTGTCCACGAGGGCCTGGGGGCTCGTGGCCTTGAGCATGGGCGCCAGGAGCTTGCCCCGGCAGTGGTCGCAGGAAAGCGCGCAGGCCTCGCCGGTGATGGAAACGGCCGGATAGCGGCCCCGGGTCCGGCCGGCCAGGAACATGCCCGGCAGGTGGAAACTGATCCGGCGGCCGTGGTGCTCGAAGGAGCGTTCGCGGGCGGCCTCCAGCCGCGACTTACGCTTCGGCATAATACTCCCGAAACCCCACCCAGCAGCGCCGGATGACGGCGTCCAGCCGCCCCGGGCTGCTTTCCAGGAGCTGTCGCCTCGCGTGGGCCCGGGCGAGGGTTTCGCCGTAGAAGTCGTCCCATTCCTCCTGATAGCCCCCCAGCAGCCCGGTATCGCCGGCCAGGGCCGCCCGGGCCGCCCAGCGGCCGGCCAGCTTGCCGCCCATGACGGCCTGGAAGATGCCGGCCCCGGTGATGGGATGGGTGTGGCCGGCGGCGTCGCCGGCAAGCAGCACGCCGCCGGCAACGACCCGGCGCGGCGCCTCGGCCGGAATCCAGCCGGCGCGGCTCCCCAGCGGTTCGCCGGCGATGCGACCCTTGGCCCGCAGTTCGGCGAAAAGCGCGCGCAGCACGGCCACGATCCCGGGCAGGCCCGGGCCCGGGCGCAGCATGCCCAGGCCCAGGTTGGCCTGTTCGCCCTTGGGGAACAGCCAGGCGTAGCCGCCGTGGAGGCGGTCGTCGAAAAAGACCTCGGTGTGGGTGAGCGGCTTGGCCAGGCGCACCCGGAACTGCACGGCAGGCAGGCAGTGGCGGTTGACCGAGCCGATGGCCCGGCCCACCCGGGAGTGGGGGCCGTCGGCGCCGACGACCACCCGGGCGGTGATGGCCAGCTGCCGGCCGTCCGCGTCCGTGGCCGTCAGGCGCTGGCCGGACAGGGCGGTGGCGGCGGTGCCGAGGAGCAGGCGCGCCCCGGCCTGGCTGGCCGCTTCGGCCAGGGCCTGGTCGAAGCGGTCGCGGTTGATCATGAGCCCCGGGGCGGGCAGTTCCTGGATGAGGCCGCCCTGGAGCCAGGTGCGCATGCCGGCCACTTCCTGGACGACGTAGCCGCGCCCGACGCCGGCCTCGCCCACAAGCGGCGCCGGGATGTATTCGGCGCACTGCACCGGCAGCCCGACCTGGCGCCGGCGCTCGACGAGAAGCACCTCGGCCCCGGCCTTGGCCGCCTCCCGGGCGGCGCACGACCCGGCCGGCCCCGCCCCCACCACCAGCACGTCGCAGCGCAGCGTTTCCATGGCGGTCCTCAGGCCCGGGCCGCGTCCAGCACGGCGGCCAGCAGGCCGAGGTTGAGGTGGGTCTGGCTGGCGAAGCTGCCCTGGTGGGCCTCGTCTTCCTGGCTCAGGTCGTAGCAGGTGGTGTCGTCGATGTTGACCAGGATGCCGGGCAGGCCGGCCTTGGCGAAATCGTCCACGTGCTTGGTGAAAAAGGGCTGGCAGCAGCAGCCGATGAAGGCCTTGGCCCCGTCCCGGCGCAGGGCGGCGAGCTCGTTTAACAGGTCCTCGAAACTGGTGACGCAGACGTTTCGCATGTTGCGCTCCTGGCCCATGGCCCAGGCCTGGCCCACGGTGCATTGGCCGCAGGCCCGGCAGTCCTTGGAAAAGCGCAGGTCGCAGTCCTTGAGCTTGGAGCAGTAGGGCAGCAGCAGGGCCGAGGGCTTGTGGGCGATGACCTCGTCGAAGCTGCCGTTGGTCAGGCTGATCTGGTTGCAGTATTCGAGCGGGATGCCGTGGCGGGCGATGGCGGCCTTTTCCAGGGCCTGGCGTATGGGCTTGCACAGGTCCTCGGCCTCCATGCCCGGGATGGCGATCCGGCCGTCGTCGAAAAAGCCCCGGATGACGCCGCACAGGATGTCGGCGTTAAGCGGCAGGCCGCGCAGGGCCGCTTCCAGGTCAAAAAGCGCCCGGCTGGGAAAGGACAGGAAGTCGCCGGTGATAAAGACGTTTTTCAGCACCTTGCGGGGCAGGTTGACGGCCAGGGTGCAGCGGGCCAGGCCGTTTGGCGACTTGTAGGCGGCCTGGACCACCTCGGTCTTCTCGTATTTCGGGTTGACCAGGTCGATCCACTCCTTCGAGCGGAAATAGGGCAGGCGCTCGGCCAGGAGGCGTTTCTCCTCCGGGGTGAGCCCGGCCGGCTCCAGGCGCACGCCCAGGTGGCGGGCGAAGGCCCGGGCCAGGGCGGCCTTGACCGCGGCCGGCTCCGGGGCGCGCCCCAGTTCCCAGGCCAGGCAGGTCACGCGCTTTTTGACCGAGTCGACCTCCTTGGCCTTGAGCTTTTCCACCGGGATGCGCAGGCTTTTGAGCATGGTTTCGACGTCGAAGTCGGTCAGCAGCGTTCCCTGGAAGAGGAAGGCCCCCTCGTGGTCGGTGCCGCCCGTGCCCGAGAGCTTGCGGCCGGCCACCTCGATGTCGTTGCGGGGGCGGAACCGGGCGTCGATGCCCATGGCCCGCAAGGCCGCGACCACGGGCCGGCACAATTCCCGAAACAGCCGGTCCGTGGGCACCACCAGGTCGAAGAAGGCCTTGTCGCAGATGATTTCCCAGCCGATCTGGCTTTCGTCGAACAACAGGCCCCCGCCGCCGGTGATGCGGCGGTTGATGTCGATGCCGTTGGCCCGGCAGTAGGACACCCGGACCTCCTCGGCCACCGACTGGTGGAAGCCGACCAGCACGGCCCGAGGTGAAAATTGCAGAAACCGCAGGGTGTTGGGCACGTCGGCCCCCTCGCCCTTGAGCTCCAGCAGCACCTCGTCCAGGGCCATGTTCTCCGCCGCCGTCAGGGGCGGCAAATCCAGCAGTCGCCATGTCCGCATGATCGTCCTCCACGCTTGGCCCGCGGGCTAGCCGGCCAGGGCCCGCCGCACCAGCTGGGTCAGGTCCAGTACCTCGATGGCCACCTTGTTGCGCCGGGCATAGGTGGTCATGGTGCGCACGCATTGCTGGCAGGTGGTGACCACGGCTTGCGCCCCCGTGGCCACGGCCTCCTCGACCTTGCGTTTGGCCATGGCCGAGGACAGCTCGGCGTCGAGCATCTCCAGGTTGCCGCCGCCGCCGCAGCACAGGCAGTGCTCGCGGTTGTGGCCCATCTCCACCAGGGTCAGGCCCGGGATGGCCCGAAGGACGGCGCGCGGGGCGTCGAAAACCCGCGCCCCGCGCCCCAGGTCGCAGGGGTCGTGATAGGTCACGGTCATGTCCAAGGGGGCAAGCGGCACCTTGCCGGCGGCCACCAGGTCGGTGAGAAACTGCGAGGCGTGGAAGAGCTCGAAGCGCTGGGGATAGGCCTCGCGCCAGATCTGGTAGCAGGACGGGCAGGTGAAGACGACTTGGCGTGCGCCCTTGGCTGCCACGGCCGCCACGTTGTGGGCGATAAATTCCGGCAGCCCCTCCCCCAGCCCGGCGCCGACCAGCGGAAAGCCGCAGCACCATTCGTCGGCCCCAAGCAACGTGAAATCCACGCTGCTTGCCTGGAAGATCTCGCACAAGGCCACGGGGATCTTCTGGGCCAGGGGGAAATAGGCCCCCACGCAGCCCGTGAAAAAGACCACTTCGGCCGTGTCCTTTTGGAAACCGTCGTCCGGCGGGTCGCGCATGTCGTCGACCCAGTCGGCCCGTTCGGCGTTGTCCTCGGCGAAGACGTTGTGGCTTTCTTCGAGGTTGTCGCGGATCATCTCGATTTTTTTTGGGTTGTTGCCCGTGCGCACGAGTTCTTCCCGCAGCGACAGCCACAGCTCCTTGAGCTCGATGCCCAGGGGGCAGACCTCCTGGCAACTGCCGCACAGCGAGCAGCGAAAGACCGAGGCGCCAAAGGCCTTGATCTCCTCGGGCGTCGGCTCGGGCAGGCGCAAGAGCTTGCGCCACAGGCCGCCCCGGCGCCGCAGCAGGTCCGTAAGGCCCTTCATGCGCCCAAGGGCCGACAGGGAGCCGTCCCGCGTCGCGGCCACGGCCGGACAGACGTCGACGCACAGCCGGCAGGAGGCGCAAGCCGCCATGTCCAGGCGCCGGGCAAGGGGAAAGGCTGTCTGGCTCATGCTAGTCCTGCTTGAATTTCTTGATGTCTTCGGCCAGCCAGGGTTCGAGGACGTCCCGGCCGCCGTGGATGAGGCGACTGAGTTGCCCCGGGTCCTTGGGCCGAATCCGGTACATCCAGCCGGCGCCGTAGCAGTCCTGGTTGATCAGGGCCGGATTGGACTCCAGCTCCTGGTTGACGCCGACGATCTCGCCGTCCACCGGGCCGTAGACCGTGCCCAGCCACTTGCCGGATTCGATCTTGGCGAACTTCTTGCCGGCCACCACGGCCTTGCCCTCGAAGGGCAACTGCACGAACACGATCTGGCCGGCCAGCTTCTCGGCGAAGTCGTCCATGCCCATGACCAGGGTGTCGCCGTCGACGCGGGTCCAGAAGTGGTAGGTGTCGTAGTAGAGTTCCTCGGGCATGTTGTAGCCGGCGATGTCCATAAGCGGCCTCCTTGGCGGCGCGTGGCCTTGCGGTTGTCGGTTTCGCGCCCGCTGCCGCCACAGGGCGGCGCGCGGGCGCGTCGTTTATTGTTCCTTGCCGAGAGCCCGCGCCAGCAGGGCCAGGGGCGCGGTCAGGGCGTGGCGCAGCTGGCTGGCGGGCAGATAGGCCACCACCAGCCCGGTCAGGATGGCGTGGGCGTACCAGAGGGAGCCGTAGATTGCGGTCAGGCCGGCCGGGTCGGCGGCAAAGGCCCGGGACAGGGCGTAGCCCAGGAAGGCCCAGCCCGAGCCGGCCGGCCAGCCGGTCATGGCGATGCGCATCCCTTCCAGCACGAAGCCGACGAGCACCAGGGCGCCAAGCAGAACCAGGGCCGGCCAGTCGCGGCCGGGCAGGCCGGTCACCGGCGCCTCGCCGTCCCGGCGGCGCCGCCAGGACAGGGCAGCCAGGGTAAGGCCGGCCAAAAGGGCCAGGCCGCTTGCGTCGAACACCAGGGCGCCCACGGGGTTGTTCTTGTCCAGGAGCATCCACGGCCACTCGGCCCGGGGAGCCCAGAGCGACCCGAGCAGGCCGGCCAGGCCCCACAGGAAGCGCAGCACGAAGGGGTAGAAGATCAGCGCGTGGATGGCCCAGCGCGATCGCGATTGTCGGTAGAGCCGGCGTTGCAGGAAGATGTCGTAAAGGATCGTGTCGCCGACCCGCGCCCAGTCGATGGGGCGGGCGCCGTGGCCGCCGTGGCCGGCCCCGGGGCTGTCCCCGCCGTGTCCGGTTTCGGGCCGGGAGCCAAGCCCCGCGCCCGAGAACCAGGACACGGCCAAAACGGCCATGCCGGCCAGGAAGACCAGCAGCGACACCTGGTTCGTGGCATCGGCCACGGAGAAGGTGGCGGCGTGGCAGGGCAGGCAGATGACGCCCTTGGCCGGCAGGACCATGGCCGCCGCGCCCAGGGCGTTGCCCGGGACGTGGCAGCGGCGGCAGGAAGCATCACCGGCGGGCAGGGTCATGGCGTGCACGGCCAGCTGCCCCGGGGCGGCCTTGCCCAGCCTGGCGACGATCGTTCCCGTGGCCGCGTCCTTGACGGGCGTCGTCCCGGAGAGGTGGCAGGCCTCGCAGGTGACGCTTTGGTGGGCGTCGTGGATCGTCTTCTCGTCGTGGCGGGCGTGGCAGGTGGCGCAGGCGGCGCGTTGCTGCCGGTCGTGGGGGAAGCGGGCGCCGTCGGCGTGGCAGTCCAGGCACGACAACGTCTTGTGCGTGGCGGCGGCCAGTGTGGCCCTGTCCATGGTGGGCATCGCCGGCAGGCTGGCCGCGACCTGGGGCCCGGTGACGCCGTGGCAGGCCAGGCACAGCTTGTCCGTGGCCTCGCGGCGGCCGGGCTCGCCCGGGGCGGTCAGCCGGTGGCAGGAAAGACAGGCCGCGTCTTCCTTGGCCGGGGCCGGCAGGGACGGGCGCGCCTCGTGGCAGGCGCCGCACTGGGCCGTCACGGGCTTGGCCGGGTCGAAGCCGGCCGGGAGCTTGGAAGCCGGTTGCGTGTGCGGGTCGTGGCAGCCCAGGCATAGGCCGTAGTCTTGGCCGGGGGCCAGGGGCTTGCCGGCGTGGACGCCCTTTTCCAGATCGCCGCCGACGTCGGCGTGGCAGCCCAGGCACTGGTCGGCCTTGAAGAAGGCGGCCAGGGGCTTGGTGACGTCGGCCGGGTCGGGATGGCCGGCGCCCGGGGCGATGTCGCCATGGCAGCCGGCGCAGCCCAGGCTCCCGTGGGCCGAGGCATGGAAGCGGGCCTGGTCGATCAGCCAGGAAGCCCGGGCCGTGCCCGGCCAAAGCCAGGCGCACAGGGCGGCCAGACAGGCCAGGCCGGCCAGGAGCGGCCCGGCACGCCGGCTGGTGGCTCTGGCTGCCCGGCGGGGGGAAATCGTGTCGTCGACGTGCATGCGTCCGATCCTTTTGTGACGGCGGGCTGGCGTTGCCGCGCCGCCGGGTTGTCAGGCGACCCGCGCCCGGTCGGTTGCCGTCGGCCGAGGCCGCAGCATGGCCTCGGCCCGGTAGGAACTGCGCACCAGCGGCCCGGCCGCGACGTTGTCGAAGCCCATGGCCCGGGCCGCGTCCGCCCAGGCGGCGAAGGCGGCCGGCGTGACGTAGCGGTCGACGGGGGCGTGGGCGGGGGTCGGGGCGAGGTATTGGCCCAGGGTCAGCTGGCGGCAGCCGGCGGCGCGCAGGTCGCCGAGGGTCGCGGCGATCTCGGCGTCCGTTTCGCCAAGCCCGAGCATGAGCCCGGATTTGACGGCGAGCCCGGCGGCGACCGCCCGGCCCAGGATGGCCAGGGACAGGGCGTAGTCCGCCTTGGGGCGCACCGTGGGAAACAGGCGGCGCACGGTCTCGATGTTGTGGTTGAACACATCGGGACGGGCCTGGCGGACCGTGTCCAGGGCTTGCGGGCTGCCGGCGAAATCGGGCACGAGCACTTCCACGCTGGTGTCCGGGCAGCGGGCCCGGATGGCGGCGATGGTGCGGGCGAAGTGGCCGGCCCCGCCGTCGGGCAGGTCGTCGCGGGTGACCGAGGTGACCACGGCGTGGCGCAGGCCAAGAGCGGCCACGGCCCGGGCCACGCGCTCGGGCTCGCCGGGGTCGCACGGCCGGGGCAGGCCCTTTTCCACGGCGCAGTAGCGGCAGCCGCGCGTGCAGACCGTGCCCAGGATCAGGAAGGTGGCCGTGCCCCGGTTGAAGCATTCGCCGAGGTTGGGGCAGTTGGCCTCCTGGCAGACCGTGCCAAGGCGCAAGTCGGCAAGCAGGGCCTCCATGCGGCCGGCCGGGGCCGGATCGGGGGCCGGAACCCGCAGCCAGCCCGGCCGGGCGGCCGGGCGCATGTGCGGGTCCGGGTAGCCGAAGGCCGCGCGAAATTCCCGCAGGTAGTGCGCCGCGACCTCGTCCATGTCCAGCTCGCGGCCCAGCAGCTCCCGCAGCGAGGTCATGCGTTCCCCGGCGTAGCCGCAGGGGTTGATGCGCGAAAACCAGCCGAGGTCCGTATTCACGTTCAGCGCCAGGCCGTGGAAGGTCACCCATTTGCGCACGGCCAGGCCGATGCTCGCGACCTTGGCCCCGCCGACCCACACCCCCGGGCCGCGCAGGCCGAGCTCGGCCGAAAGGCCGTAGGCGGCCAGCACCGCCGCCGCCACGTCGAGCATGCGCCGCAGGTAGGCGTGCAGGTCCTTTTCGCGCAGCTTGAGGATGGGGTAGGCCACGAGCTGGCCCGGGCCGTGGAAGGTGGCCCGGCCGCCGCGTTCCGTGCGGCAAACGGCCACGCCTTCCCGGTCAAGCCGGGCCGCATCGGCCACGACGTCGTCCTCGCCGCCGGCCGTGCCCAGGGTGATGACCGGCGGATGCTCCAGGAGCAGGAGCCGGTCCGGCGCCTGGTCGGCGATGCGTTCGGCCAAAAGCCGCCGCTGGAGGGCCAGGGCCTCGTCGTAGGGGACAAGGCCGGGTCGCAGCACCTCGAGGCTTGGGGCCTCGGCGGCGTCATCGGCTCTCGCGGTTGCGCGTTCGGGCATGCTTCGGTCCTTGCGGCGGCCGGCCGCGCCCCGCGCGGCCGATCGGGGCGCGGCGGGCGTTGGTTTGTTTCAGGCGGAAACCGTGGAGGCCCTGGAGGTCGAGGCCTCCACCGGTTTCCGGGGTGCCCGGGCGGTTCGTGGGGTCCGTCACGAACGTTTGGGCAGGTACAGGGCCCAGCCGGCGGCGTCCCGGGCGGCGTCGACCACGGTCTCGCAGAAGGCCGGGTGGACGCGGATGCCGCGGGCCAGCTCGGCCACGGTACATTCGAGCTGCATGGCCAGCACCGCCTCGCCGATGGTTTCGGTGGCCGCGCCGCCGACGATGTGCGCGCCGAGGATCTCGCCGGTGTCGGCGTCGGTGACGATTTTGACCGCCCCGTCCACCTCGCCGCGCAGCATGGCGTAGCCGTTGATGGAATAGGGGAAGCCGCCGACCTCGACATTGAAGCCCCGCTTCTCGGCCTCTTCCTCGGTCAGGCCCACCGCGCCCATCTGCGGCACGGTCCACAGGGCCCGGGTCACCAGGTGGGCGGCGTACTTGCCGCCCTGGCCCAGGCAGTTCTCGGCGGCGCACACGGCCATGGACGAGGCGCCGTGGCTGAGCATGCGCCCGCCGGTGGCGTCGCCGATGGCGTAGACCGTGGGTACGGAGGTGCGCAGGCGCTCGTCCACGGCGATGCCGCCGTCGTCCTGGCGTTTGATGCCCAAAGCCTCGAGGCCCAGGCCCTCGACGTTGGGCTTGCGCGTGGAGACGAGCACCTTGGCCACTTCCACGGTCTGCTCCTTGCCGTTGGCGGAAAGCAGGCAGGCAAAGCCGTCGCCGGCCGGGGTAACCGAGGCCAGGGCCTGGCGGGTGAGGATCGTGACGCCGCGTTCGCGCAGGGACTGGGCGATGCGCTGGCTTGTGTCCTGGTCCTCGGCCGGCAGGATGCGGGGCGAGGGCACGGCGATGGTGACCTTGGCTCCAAAGACGGCCAGCAGGTAGGCCAGCTCCACGCCGATGTAGCCCGGGTCGGTGACCAGGACCGAGGCCGGGATGGCCGTGGCTTCCAGGAGTTCGTCGCTGGTCCAGGCCGCTTGCGCCAGGCCCGGCACGTCGGGCACGGCCAGGGAGCTGCCCGTGGCGATGATGATGTTTTTGCCGGCAACGACCTGGCCGTCGACCAGGACTTCGGTGCCGCTTTGCAGCGTGCCCCGGCCGCGGATGACGTCCACGCCGTTATTTTGCAGCAGGGCTTCCATGCCCATGCGGATGTCGCTCGACACGCCGTTTTTGCGGTCCGTGATGGCGGTCAGGTCGAGGGCATCGACCGAGGCCTTGATGCCGAATTCGCCGGCCTTGCGGGTCTGGTCCAGGATGGCGGCGGCGTGCAGCCAGATCTTGCTCGGGATGCAGCCCCGGTTGACGCAGGTGCCGCCCATCTGGCCGCCTTCGATAAGCGCGACCTTGCCGCCCAGTTGCGCGGCCCTGATGGCCCCCGCGTAGCCGCCCGAGCCGCCGCCGATCACAATCACGTCATACATGCCTGTCACCTCGTAGGTTTTCTCCCCGGCCTTGGCGGGGAAGCTGGCTTAGAACAAAATGAGCGAGGGCTGCTCCACGTACTGGCACAACAGCTTCAGGAATTCCCCGGCCGGGGCGCCGTCGATGACCCGGTGGTCGAAGGTGAGGCTCAGGCCCATCATGGAGCGGATAACGATCGCGCCCTGGCGGACCACCGGCTTTTCCACCACCCGGCCCACGCCCAGGATGCCCGTCTCGGTGGGCTTGAGGATGGGGGTGAAAAAATCCACCGGCGAGCGGCCCATGTTGGAGATGGTGAAGGTGCCGCCGGCCAGGTCGTCGGCGCTAAGCGCCCCGGTGCGGGCTTTGCCGGCGATTTCCCGGGCCTCGCGGGCGATCGTGGTCAGGCTTTTCTTGTGGGCGGCGCGCAGCACCGGCACGATGAGCCCGCCCTCAATGGCCACGGCCACGCCCATGTTGACGTCGGCGTGGATATGGATGTCGTCCCCGACCTGGGTCGCGTTCATCATCGGGAAGCGCGTCAGCGCCCGGGAGGTGGCCAGGATCAGGATGTCATTCAAAGAGACCTTGAACGACGGATCCTTCTTGTGCATGGCCCGCACGGTGGCCAGGAAGGCCAGGCTTTCGGTGGCGTCGACTTCCGTAATGAGCGTCAACTGGGCCGCCTGGGCCAGGCTGGCCGCCATGTTGTCGGCGATGGCCCGGCGCAGGCCGGTCATGGGCACCACGGTCACGCCCGCCGTCGCGTCCGGGACTGCCGTAGCCCCGTCCGCCGCGGCCGCTTCGGGATGGAGCGCCCGTTCCACGTCCTCGCGGGTGATCTTGCCGCGCTCGCCCGTGCCGGTGACGGTGCGGATGTCGAGGCCGGCCTTGGCGGCGATGACCGCGGCCAGGGGGGTGATTTTCGGGAGTTTCGAGGCGGCCTCGTGGTGGGCGGCGACGTCCTCTTCCTTGATGCGCCCGCCGGGGCCGGTCCCGGCCACGGCGGCCAGGTCGACGCCCAGTTCCCGGGCCAGGCGCTTGGCGGCCGGGGAGGCGATGATTTCCTTGGGCGCGGCCGGGGGGGCGGCCGTGGCCGTCGTTGTCGCCTTGGCCGCCTTGGCCCCGCCGCCGGCCGGGGCCTCGCCGGCCTGGCCGGCTTCGAGGCGCTCGGGGGTTTCCCCCGGCGAGGCGATGACCCCGAGCACCAGCCCCACCGGCACCGTGGCGCCGGCCGGCACGACGATCTGGTAGAGGATGCCGTCCTCGGGGGCCTCCACGGTGTTGGTGATCTTGTCCGTCTCGACCTCGAAGAGGGCCTCGCCCTTTGTGACCGCGTCCCCCTCGGCCTTGAGCCACTTCGAGACCTTGCCGGTCTTCATGGTCAGGCCCAGTTTCGGCATCGCAACCGTTACGCTCACTGCCTTGTTCCTCCGCGTGCTTGATGTGTCCGGGTTGTGGCCGGCATTCGATCCTTTGTTGCCCGCGCCCTGCCTGGCCGGGGGGCGTGGCCCTGGGCCGACCGGCCGTGGGGCCGGGGCAGGACGCGGGCTCGTGCGCTCGCGATCCGGCCTCAGCGGTAGACCATGCCGCCGTCGATGAGCACGGCCTGGCCGGTCATGTAGTCGGAATCCGGCCCGGCGAGGTACGACACCAGGGCGGCCACGTCGGCCGGGGTTTCGGGCCGGCCCAGGGCGATGCCGGCGCAGTACTTGTGATAGGTTTCCTTGGGCGCGGCGCCGGTGACTTTCTGGAAGCCCTTGTCGATGCCGTCCCACATGTCGGTGTCCACCACGCCCGGGCAGTAGGCGTTGACCGTGATGCCGGCGGCGGCGTACTCGCGGGCGGCGGCCTGGGTCAGGCCGCGCACGGCGAATTTCGTGGCCGAGTAGGCGCCAATGAGCGCGAAGCCGTCGTGGCCGGCGATGGACGAGGCGCTGATGATCTTGCCTTTCTGCTTTCTGGCCAGGAGCTTGGCGGCGGCGGCCTGGATGCCCCAGAGCACGCCGAAGACGTTGATCTGGAAGATCCGTTCGACTTCCTCGGGCGTGACGTCGGCCAGGGCCTTGACCTGGGCGATGCCGGCGTTGTTGACCATGATGTCGAAGCCGCCGAGCGTCGCCTCGGCGTGGTCGATGGCGGCGTAGACCTGCCCCCGGTCGGAGACGTCGGCGGCAAAGACGGTGGCCTTGCGGCCGAGGCCTTCGATTTCCTTGGCCACGGCGGCCAACTTGTCTTCCTTGAGGTCGACGAGGGCGATATTCGCGCCGTCGGCGGCCAGGCGCAATGCAATGCCGCGACCGATGCCCTGGGCGGAACCGGTGACCAGTGCGACTTTTCCGTCAATAGCCATCGTGAATGCTCCTTGGTATTGAGGTTTATTGCCTTATGCCTGGGAGGACCGGATATGTTGCTTGACGCGGACCGCCGCTGTTTCCCTGTCGCCCGCTGTCCTGCAGGCGATCCGTCGGCCAGGTCCGCAGCATAAATAGCAAGGGACATGCCAGGCCTCGGGCGCGGCGTTTTTCCTGGCGATCCATGGCCGACCGGCCCTGGGGGCGGGCGGCCGTGCCCGGTCGGGGGCGCGGCGGCTGTTCGCCTTCGCGACAGTGTTCGGCAAGCGAACACCCGCCGGGCCATCCCCGGCCGCGACCCGGGCCGAAAGCGGGGCGGGCCCTCACAGCCCGTCCTGCATGCGCACGGCGCAGAACTTGCCGCACATGGCGCATTCCTTTTGATGGCTGAACTGCCGGCGGCGTTCCCGCACCAGGGCCGGGTCGATGGCCAGCGCGGCCATGGCCTCCCAGTCCAGGGCCTTGCGCGCCCGGGACATGTCGCGGTTTCGGGAAACGGCCCGCTCCCGGCCCCGGGCGGTCTCGGCGGCCTGGGCGGCGATGCGCGAGGCCATGATGCCCTGGCGCACGTCGTCGGCGCAGGGCAGCGTCAGGTGCTCGGCCGGGGTGACGTAGCACAGGAAGTCCGCGCCGAAGGTCCCGGCCAGGGCGCCGCCGATGGCCGCGCCGATGTGGTCGTAGCCCGGGGCGCAGTCCGTGGTCAGCGGCCCCAGGACGTAGAGCGGCGCGTTGGCCGTCAGGCGCTTGATGCACTGGATGTGGGCGGCGACGAGGTTAAGCGGCACATGGCCCGGGCCTTCGATCATGACCTGCACTCCCCGGGCCCTGGCCCGGCGGGCCAGCCGGCCCAGCTCGATGACCTCCTCCCACTGGGCGGCGTCGCCGGCGTCGGCCCCGGCCCCGGGCCGCAGGCCGTCGCCGAGGCTTAAGACCACGTTGCGCGCCCGGGCGATGTCCAGGATGTCGTCGAAGCGGGCGTAAAAGGGGTTTTCCCGGCCGTTGCGGCGCATCCAGCGGGCCAGGATGGCGCCGCCCCGGGAGACGATGCCCGTTAGGCGCTCCTCTTCCCGGGACAGGTCCACGGCCCGGGCCGTCACGCCGCAGTGCACGGTCATGAAGTCCACGCCCTGGGCGGCCTGCTTTTCGATCTCGGACAGGATCTCGTCCTCGGTCATGCCGGCCGGGTCGGCCTCGGCGGCGATGTAGCGGTTGGCCACGGCGTAGACCGGCACGGTGCCAAGCGGCAGGACAGTGGCGTCCAGCATGCCCCGGCGGATGGCGTCCAGGTCGCCGGCCGTGGACAGGTCCATGACCGTGTCCGCGCCGGCCGTTTCGCAGATGCGCAGCTTCCCGCGCTCCAGGGCCGCATCGTCCAGGAAGGGCGAGGTGCCGATGTTGGCGTTGACCTTGATGGCGGCCGGCTGGCCGATGAGCGTCGGGCGCACGCCGGCGTGGCCGGGGTTGGCCAGCACGGTCATGGTGCCGGCGGCCACGGCCGCCGCGACGCTGTCCGGGGACAGGTCCTCGGCGGCGGCCATGGCCTCGAGCTGGCCGTCCAGGACGGCGCGCAGGCTCGCATTGGGTGTGAAAACCATGGGAATCCTTTGCGAAGGCGCGCCGTTAGAACAGGGCGTCGCCGCTGACGTTGCCGAGCCCGGGATGGATGTCGAAGCGCACCACGCCCACCGGCACCGGCACGGCGGCGGCGATGCGGGCCGTGCCGGCGTTGCCGAAGCCGCCGCACAGTTCGATGGCGGCGATGCCCTCGTTGTCCACGAGTTCCTTGGCCAGGGCCTCGGCCTGGGCGTAGTTGGCCACGCCGACGGTAAGCAGGTGGACCTTGGGCGTGCGGGCCCAGGCCCGGTGGACGGCCGGATCGGCCTCGGGGGCGATGAAGATGAAGGCGGCCTTGAGGATGGTGTCCATGGGGTTCTCCTTGCGGGGTTCAGGCGGGTTGGCCGGAAACGAACAGGCCGGCCCGGCGGGCCAGTTCCATGACCCGGCGGACGTCCACGACAAAGGGGCCGGAAGTGGTCAGGCGCACGGCGGCGCGCACGCCGCGCGCAACCGACACCTCGCGTTCGCCGTCCACGGCCAGCAGGCACGGGGCCAGGGAGACGGGCTGGGCCTGGCCGGGCAGCATGTCCCGGGCGGCCCGGACGCCCACCCGGGCGAAGCGGCCCGGGGCGATGGCGGCCGTGACCGTGGTTTGGCCGTCCGGGGCCAATTCCAGGGCCAGGCCGCGCGGCTCGTCGGGTTCGATGTGGGCCAGCTGGCCGCCGATGGCCGACAGGCCGATGGCGTCGGCCCGGCAGCGCGACAGGAATAGCCGGGGCACCTTGTCCAGGTCCCAGACCGCCCGCGAGGCCGTGAAGACGTCGTCGTAGACGGCCACGTCCACCAGGGCGATGTCGACCGGGGCGTCGTCAAGGAGCACTTCGAGCATGGTCGCCCGGTGGCAGGTCGCCTCCAGGGGGAAGCGGCCCGTGGCCACGATGCCGGCGGCCAGGCCGGCCACGGTGGCCTCGACCATGACCGGGAAGACGTTGTTGGTGCCCGTGGACAGGGGCAGGATGGGGGTTATTATGGAGCCCTTGCAGGCGGCCCGGCTGGTGCCGTCGCCGCCCAGGGCCACCATGACCCCGGCGCCCAGGGCCTCGGCGATGCCGGCCGCGACGATGGTGTCCTGCTGGCTGTTGGTCAGGGGCATTTCGATGGGCGTGCACTCCAGGGCCGGGGCGATGGCCTCCAGGGCCCGGGGCACGATGCCGTAGGCGTCGGGCATGTAGAGCACGCGCCCGACCCCGGCCGCCTCCAGGCCCAAAAGGAGCCGGCGCGTCAGGCGGACCTTCTCCTGGTTGTCGAAGACGCTGCCGTGGGCCACCAGCCGCCGGATGTCCTTGCCCGAGGCCGGATTGGCCAGGATCGCCGCTGTGTGCACGTTCGCTCCTTGGGACGGTTTGGGGCCGGGCCGGCGGTTTTGGCGGCGGGCCCGGAGGGCGCCGACGGCGGCCAGGCACCGCCGGGCCCGGCCCGGGCGCCGCCGCGTGTCGCCGGCCGGTCGGCCTAGGAAATGGCCTTGATCGCGGCCACGATGTCGTCGGCGTTGGGTATCCAGGCCTTTTCCAGGGGCGGCGTGAAGGGGATGGGCGAGAAGGGCGCGGCCACGCGCCTCACCGGCGCGTCCAGGTAGTCCAGGGCCTTTTCCGCTACCTGGGCCACGATCTCGGCGCCCGGGCCGGCGAAGCCCACGGCCTCGTGGGCCACCACCAGCCGGTGGGTCTTTTTGACCGAGGCGATGATGGTGTCCATGTCCAGGGGCTGGACGGTGCGCGGGTCCACGACCTCGACGCTGATGCCGTCGCCGGCCAGGGCCTCGGCCGCGGCCAGGGCGGCCTGGACCATGGAGGCCGTGGCCACCACGGTCACGTCCGCGCCCTCGCGCTTGATGTCGGCCTGGCCGAAGGGCACGGTGTAGGGCTCGTCGGGCACCTCGCCCTCCAGGCCGTAGAGCATCTTGTGTTCGAGAAAGACCACCGGGTTGTCGTCGCGGATGGCGCTGATCAGCAGCCCCTTGGCGTCGTAGGGCGTGGCCGGGATGGCCACCTTGAGGCCGGGGATGTGCATGAACCAGGCTTCCAAGGACTGGGAGTGCTGGGCGGCGGCGCCCACGCCCGCGCCCTGGGGCATGCGCAGGGTCATGGGCACCTTGGCCTTGCCGCCGAACATGAAGCGCATCTTGGCCGCCTGGTTGAACAGCTGGTCCAGGGCCACGCCGATGAAATCCACGAACATGAGCTCGGCGATGGGCCGCAGGCCGCTGGCCGCCGCGCCGGCCGCCGCGCCCACGATGACGCTTTCGGTGATGGGCGTGTCGATGACCCGGGCTTCGCCGAAGCGGTCGAACAGGCCTTGGGTGACGCCGAAACAGCCGCCGAATTGGCCGACGTCCTCGCCCAGGATGAAGACGTTCTCGTCGCGTTCCATCTCCTGGCGCATGGCTTCGTTGAGGGCCTGGAGGTAGGTTTTCTTCGCCATGGTGTGTCTCCGTTGCGTTTGTCGTTGCGGGTTGCGGCGATTTGGGCCGGCGGGCTAGGCGTAGACGTCGTCGAGGAGTTCGGCCGCCTCGGGGTAGGGGCTGGCTTCGGCGAAGGCCACGGCCGCCTCGATGTCGCTTTTGATGGCGGCCACGATGGCGTCGAGCTCGTCCTGGCTGGCGATGCCGGCCTCGACGAGCTTTTTGGCGAAACGGGGGATGGGGTCCTTGGCCAGCCACTCGTTGAGTTCCTCGACGCAACGGTAGGAGCAGGCGTCGCCTTCGAAGTGGCCGCGCCAGCGGTAGGTCTTGCATTCGATCAGCGACGGGCCCTCGCCCTTGCGCGCCCGCTTGACCGCTTCGGAGACGGCCTCGAACACGGCCAGGACGTCGTTGCCGTCCACCACCACGCCGGGCATGTCGTAGGCGGCGGCCCGGTCGGCGATGTCGGTGACGGCCATGGACTTGCACTGGGGACAGGAAATGCCGTAGCCGTTGTTTTCGTTGACGAAAACGAGCGGCAGCTTCCAGGCGCTGGCCAGGTTCAGGGACTCCTGGGTGGTGCCCTGGTTGGAGGCGCCGTCGCCGAAGAAGCACACGGTCACGTGGTCGGTCTTCTTGTATTTCTGGGCAAAGGCCGAGCCGCAGGCCAGGGGGCCGCCGGCGCCGACGATGCCGTTGGCGCCGAGGATGCCGAGGTCGAAGTCGGCGATGTGCATGGAGCCGCCCTTGCCCTTGCAGTAGCCGGTCTTGCGGCCGTAGATCTCGGCCATCATGCTTCTCAGGTCGCCGCCCTTGGCCAGGCAGTGGCCGTGGCCGCGGTGGGTGCTGGTGATGCTGTCGGCCGTGGTCAGGGCGGCGCAGGCGCCGGTGGCCACGGCCTCCTCGCCGAGGTAGAGGTGCACGAAGCCCGGGATCTTGCCGGCGGCGAAGAATTCCTGCAGCTTGGTTTCGAACTCCCGGATCTTGTTCATGGTGGAAAACATGGCAAGCAAGGTCTTCTTGTCGGGACTTTTCATCGCATTCACCTCCGTTATGGGTTTCCCGCGAGGCACTCGCGGGAAGTGGTTGCGGATGGGGTTTCCTGGTGGCCGTCGGGTTCGTCCACGGACACGGTGACCCCGGCGCAGGCCACGACGATGTCGCTGACCCCGGGGCCGAAGCAGGGTACTTCGAGGCCGGCCAGGCGCAGGCCGCCGGGGTGGACGGCCACGGACTTCTCACCGAT
The DNA here is from genome assembly GCF_049995385.1 of Solidesulfovibrio sp. DCME. NCBI lineage: Bacteria > Pseudomonadati > Thermodesulfobacteriota > Desulfovibrionia > Desulfovibrionales > Desulfovibrionaceae > Solidesulfovibrio > Solidesulfovibrio sp. DCME. Next base: position 4,172,534 of record NZ_CP188261.1, on the reverse strand, counting down.
GGGGATGGCGGCCAGGACCTGCTGCCGATCCACGGCCCCGGGGTCGGGCACGCCGAGGTCGGCATGGACGAATACCCCCTCGAAGCCGCCGCGGCCGTGGACCTCCACCAGGCCGCACAGGCAGCTGCGCGACACGGCGTCGCGCACTGCCCGGACACAGGCCTTGGTCATGTCCGCGCCGTGCAGGTCGGCGCCGAAACCGAGCTCGATGACGAATCGCTTGCGGGCCATGGCAACCTCCCTTGGGCACCGGGGCCGGGCTAGACGAGCATGCGCACCGGCTGTTCCAGCATGTCCGCCAGCTCGCGCAAAAAGGTCATGGCCGGGCCGCCGTCCGTGACCATGTGGTTGAAGGTCAGCGACAGGGTCATGAACTTGCGCGGACAGACCGCGCCCTGGTGGATGCCGGGCTTGTCCACCACCCGGCCCACGCCCAGGATGCCGGTCTCGGGCGGGTTGAGGATGGGGGTGAAGCCGTCCACGCCGAGCATGCTGACGTTGGAGATGGTGAAGGTGCCGCCGCTGATCTCGTCCATGGACAGGCCGCCCTTGCGGGCCCGGCCGGCGGCGTCGCGCACCTTGGCCTTGAGCTCCTCCAAGCCGTAGGTGTCGGCCCCCTTGACGTTGGGCACGATCAGCCCGTCGGGCAGCGACACGGCGATGCCCAGGTTGACGTGGTCGTGGAGGTGGATGCCGTCGTCGGCCAGGGTGGAATTCATGATGGGGTGTTTCAAAAGCGCCCGGCACACGGCGTAGGCGATGATGTCGTTGTAGGACAGGCGGTAGCCGGCATCGTGCTTGTTGCGGGCGAGCATGACCTCGCGCAGGGCGACCATGTCCGTGACGTCGGCCTCGACGAAGACCGTCAGCTGGGCGGCTTGTTGCAGGCTGGCCTGCATGTTTTCGGCGATCAGGCGCCGGATGCCCTCCATGGGCAGGATGGTGCCGGCCCGGGGGGCGCCCGGGGTGGCGGTCGGGGCGGGCGCCGGGGCTGGCGTCGCGGCCGGGGCCGGCGCCGGGGGCTTCGCGGCCGCGGCGCGCACGTCTTTTTCCGTGACGGCCCCGTCCGGGCCGGTGCCGGCGACGGTGGCCAAGTCGATGGCCAGTTCCTTGGCCAGCCGTTTGGCGGCGGGCATGGCGCGCACGGCTCCCGTGGGGCCGGCCTTGGCCGGGGCGGCGGGGGCGGCCGCCTGACCGGTGGGCGCGGCGGCCGCGGCGGCGCCGGCCGGGAGGCGCTGGGGCGTTTCGCCGGCATCGGCGAGAAGCCCGATGACCTGCATGACCGGGACGACCTCCCCGGCCGGGGCCACGATCTGGAAGAGCACGCCCGAGGCCGGGGCTTCCACCACGTTGGTGATCTTGTCCGTCTCCACTTCGAGCAGCGGCTGGCCGGCCTGGACGGTGTCGCCCTCGGCCGCCAGCCAGCGGGCTATCTTCCCGGTTTTCATGGTCAAGCCCCATTTGGGCATAAGGACCTGATGCGCCATTGCGGCTCCTCCTCGCGTTTCATGCATGGTACTGGCCCGGCGCCCGTACCGGCGCTGGCCGTGGGGCCGGGCCGTTGCATGGAAGATGCGGGAAACTTGCAACACAAGTGCCAGGGCGGTATGTAGTTGAATTGATGCTGTAATCGAGTGAAATTCGTCTTGGCGGGCCGGAATCTGTTCAGAATTGGAACAAGACGTGCTATGAGGGGCGCACCAACGCAGGAAGTGGGGTCGCGGCAGTCCCCGCGTCGGGGAGGTGTTCGAAAATGGAACACTTTTCCTGTCCGCAACATCCGTGCTAAGGCGGGATGACGCTCGGCAAACGGCAGCCCGGGAGGCAACGTGTACACCTTGCAAAGAACGGGAGAACTTTTCGAGATCCGCGAGGAGGCGCTCGGCGCCGGGGTGGAGAAGCGCAAGGGGCAAGCCCTCTGGCGCGAGGGCTCGTCCTGGGCGCCGGCGGCCCGGCGGCCCCTGTACGACCAGTGGAAGAGCTTCGTGGAAACGGGCCAGATGCGGGGGCCCAAGCCGGGCGCCCTGCTGCTCGATTCCTGGAAGCGCTGCCGGGACATGGCCGTCGACCCCTCGCCGCGCAGCTGCTGGGACTTCACGCCGGTGGCCCAGCTCGAACCCTTCGCCTCCCACCTGCGCGAACTGACCCGGGACATCGAGAAAAAGACCTACAAGGCCATCCAGGGCAAGAACCTGCTGATCACCATGACCGACGCCAAGGGCCGGGTGGTGCGCACCTGCGGCGACCGGGAGACCCTGCTCGAGGCCGAGAAGCTCAATTTCGGCCCCGGCGCCAACTGGGCCGAATCGAGCGTGGGCACCAACGCCATCGGCACGGCCCTGATCGCCGGCCGGCCCGTCCAGATCTACGGCGAGGAGCACTACTGCCGCAGCCACCACGCCTGGAACTGCTGCGCCGCCCCGGTCTTCGACCCCCACGGCAACCTCTGGGGCGCCTTCGACATCTCCGGGCCGGTGTCCTCGGACTTCTCCCAGACTTTTCCCCTGGTGCTTTCGGCCACCCGGGAGATCGAGCGGCTGCTTTTTGGCACCTATCTGGCCGACGTCGAGATCAAGTCGCGCTCCCTGGTTTCGGCGGTCTTCGACGCCGTGCTCACGGGCGTCATGACCGTGGACGAGTGCGGCCGCATCACCCACGCCAACCAGGCCGCCGAGGCCCTGCTCGGCCAGGAGGCCGGGGGGCTTCGCGGCCAGCGGGCCGACGCCTACCTGGGCTTCGGCCGCTACCTGGCCCGCCAGAAGGAGGACCCGGCCTGCGCCGAGCCCATGACGCTTTCCTGCCAGGTCAACCCGCGCCTGACCGTGCGGGCCTCGCCGGTGCATGCCTTTGTCGGCCCGGTCAAGCACACCATCGTCACCCTGGTCGAATCCCACGCCGTGCATCCCACGCCGCGTCGCGAACGGCCCGGGGACCAGGACAGCGGCCCGGCGGCCCGGCAGTTCGGCGGCGTCCTCTACCGCGCCCCGGCCATGGGCCAGGCCGTCCAGAGGGCCAGGCAAGCCGCCCAGACCCCGTCCACGGTCCTTTTGTGCGGCGAGACGGGCACGGGCAAGGAGCTGTTCGCCAGGGCCATCCACGAGGCCGGCCCCCGGGCCGCCGGCCCGTTCGTGGCCGTCAACTGCGGGGCGCTCCCCAAGGAGCTCGTGCAAAGCGAGCTGTTCGGTTATCGGGGCGGGGCGTTTACCGGCGCCGTGAACAAAGGCCGCACCGGCAAGTTCGAGGAGGCCGACAAGGGCACCCTGTTCCTGGACGAGATCTCCGAAATGCCCCTGGAGATGCAGGTCAACCTGCTGCGGCCCCTGGAGGAGCGCAGCGTGGTGCGCCTGGGCGGCAGCCAGGCCAGGCCGGTGGACGTCAAGGTCGTGGTGGCCACCAACCGCGACCTGGCCGAGCTGGTGGCCAAGGGGAGCTTCCGGGCGGACCTCTATTACCGGATCAACGTGGTGCGCATCGACATTCCGCCCTTGCGCCAGCGGCCCCAGGACGTGCCGCTTTTAGCCGAGCACCACGCCCGGAGGCTGTGCCGGGAGTTCCGGCTGCCCTACGCCGGCATCGACCCGGCCGCCCTGGAGCTGCTGGCCGGCCACAGCTGGCCGGGCAACGTGCGCGAACTGCTCAACTGCCTGGAATACGCCGTCAATGTCATGGAGGAGGGGATCATCCGGCCCGAGCACCTGCCGTCGCTTCCGGGCGGTGGGCAGCCGTCCCTGCCGGACGCGGCCCGGGGCGGGGAGGCGGCCCGGGGCGGGGAGGCGGCCGGCACCGCCTTCAAGCTCGAAAACGTGGCCGCCGAGACCATCCGCGAGGCCCTGTCCCACCACGGCGGCAACGTCAGCCACACGGCCAGGGCGCTGGGCATCGGCCGCAACACCCTTTACGCCAAGATGCGCAAGTACGGCATCTATAGCTATTGATACTGCAACCCGTCGTGACCGGAGCGGGTTTCGCGCCCCGGCCGCGACGGGCTTGGTGGGAAATCCGTCGTGGCATCGATGGCCCGACGGGCTCTCGTCGCCTGCGGTGGCGCCAGGGGGGTACTCTTGGCGCCGCTTCGCCCGCGGGATCAGTTGATGCCGACTTCCTTGGCCACCTCCAGCACCTTGCGGCCGGGCTTCTGGGCGCATCCCTCCATGAGGGTGGTGCTGAAGGACTCGAGGTTTTTCCAGGACAGCTTGGTGTCGCCGGACACGCCGCTTAAGTAGCCGTCCAGCCACATCAGGATGATGCCTGCCGACTCCTCGTCGCTGGCGGCGATTTCGGCGATGAACTCCTTGCAGGTGACGGCCCCGAAATCGATATCCTGGGGCTGTTGCTGTTTCTTGGCGGCAACCGGGGTGGCGGCGATGAGGACCAGCAGGGCGGTTGCGGCGAGGGGCCGGAAAATCGGTTTCATACGTGCTCCGCGTGTTGAGGATGCGTGCGTCCGGGGGCGCCTGCGGCGCCGCGCGGCCATGGCGCCGGGCGGGCGAAGGCGGGGCCTGGTCAACAACCCCGACCGGCGCGGAGGGCGCTCACGCCGGCCGGGGGTACGGCTTGAGGCAACGACGTGCCCGTATACCGTGGAAATGCTGCGGACGTCCATGGGAAACAGTAACAGCCGCAACAACGCCAAAGGTGCCTTGGAAGTGGTTCAGGCTCAGGCGACGCGCTGGCGACGCCTATACCAGTCCCGGCTGGAGGCAATGCCCGCCGCAGGTGTGCGGGAGGCTGGCTTTGTATGTATTTCATGATATGGCAGGTACGGGCCGACAGCGTCATGTCTGGACACAACGAGGTCATGCCTTCAGGGAAGGTGCGTTCTGCCGGTGTCGCTCAATTGTTAATTGCTGCAAGTCCGTTGCGCATGGCCAGTGCGCCGTATCGGTAGTGTGGCATATTGCAACGCTCCCCGTTTTCGAATAGTTTCGCAAAAAAGTGCTCCCTGTGACAGGCATGCGACCTGAGAACTGCAGGAGGGATGGCCATGACACCATGCTCGGTTCGCGGCGGACGAGGAGCGGGAATCGCCTGGTGCCTCCTGGCCCTGGTCGCGGTCGTGTGCCCCGGCCCGGCCTGGGCCGACTGGCTGTCCGAGCTGGAAACCTACGCCCTGGCCCGGATGCAGGACTACGCCTCGCCCGGCATGGCCATCGTCATCGTGCAAAACGACCAGGTCCTCCTGGCCAAGGGCTACGGCCAGCGCACGGCCGGGGAGCCTGGGGCGGTGGACGCCGACACCGTCTTTCTCCTGGGTTCCACCAGCAAGGCCTTCTGCGCCGCCCAGCTCGCCGTCCTGGCCGAGGCCGGCCGTATCGGCTGGCACGACACCGTGCGCGGCCACCTGCCCGATTTCCGGCTCTATGACGCCGCGGTGTCCGAGCGCTTCCAGGTGGAGGACATGCTCTCCCACCGCAGCGGCCTGCCCATGTACGCCCTGACGATGATGGAGATTCTGGATTACCCCACGGCGGACCGGGTGCGCGGCGTGCGCTTCGTCGCGCCCGTGACCAGCTTTCGCACCACGTTCGCCTACCAAAACGTCCTGTACACGACGGCGTCGCAACTGGTCGAAGCCGTGACCGGCCTGCCCTGGCGGGAACATCTGGCCCGGAGCATCTTCGCGCCCCTGGGCATGACCCGCAGCGTGGCCAGCCAGGCGGACGTCGACGCCCTGGACAACGTGGCCGTGGGCCATCTGCGGCTCGCCAACGACAGCCTGTGGCCCATCCCGGCGGACTGGTTCTGGAACGAGACCCAGGACCGGGCCATGGCCGCGGCGGCCGTGCGCACCACGGCCAACGACCTGGGCCGGTGGCTGCGCTTTTTCCTGGCCGAAGGGCGCATCGACGGCAAGCGGGTCCTCTCCCCGGACACGATCCATTACCTGCTGGCCCCCAAGGTGCTGGTCAGCCCCTGGGAGCATGGGACCGGCTCGCCCCACGCCGGTCCTGTCTCCTACTGCGCCGGCTGGATGCGCTACGACCTGTCGCCCCAGCCGTTTCTTTTCCACGAGGGCGGGGCCATGGGTTCGGGCAGCGCCGTCGGCTTCGCGCCCGGGGCCGGCGTCGGCATCGCCGTGCTGTCCAACGTCCTGGCCGGCGACGGCCTGGCCACGGATGTCGTCTGGAAGTTCTACGACCTCTTTTTCGCCGCCGGCGGCACGGCCGGCGCCTCGGCCCAGGCCCCAACCGAAGCCGTGGCTGCCGGCGCGCCAGCCCACACCGGGGCGGCCGCCACCCCAGCCCAAACCGTGGCTGCCGGCGCGCCAGCCCACACCGGAGCGGCCGGCGCGCCAGCCCAGGCCGGCCCGGCCGGCCCGGCCGGCCCGCCGCCGGGCGGCGCAACCGGCCGGGCCGGTACGGGCACGACCGTGCCCGGCCTGCCGCTGGCCCGCGCGGCCACGGCCGTGCCCGACCTGCCCCTGGCCCGCTACTGCGGCCGCTACGGCAATCCGGCCTACGGGCTGTTCGCGGTGCACCTGGCCGGGGACCACCTGGAGATCGTCATGGGGCCCAGGCACTGGCGGGCCCGGCTTCAACCCGAGGGCGGCAACGCCTTCACGGCCGTTTTGCCCGGCTATCCCGAGGGCTTCGAGATGACTATTCCCATGACCTTTGCCTTTCCCGCAGACGGGCCGGCGGTGTTGACCACGGGGCCCATCCTCCACGACCCGGCCGAGACGTTCCCCGGCATCGGGCCGGACCTGTCCGGGCAACTGCTGTTGCTGCGCAACGGCGACTGATCCGGCCTTCCCGCCGCCCCGGCATACGGGCGTCTTGGTGGCCGGCGGTGGTGTGTACCCTTGCATTGTCGCGGCCATGGCCGGTCAGGAAGCGTTGCTTTGGCCGGCTCTCCGGCCGGGCCGGCGGCGGAGCCTTTCCGCCGGCCCGAAGCCGCGGCCACGGGCCGGCGGGTGTGCCTTGGTGTCGCCGGCCAAGGGGGGTGGCGCCGGCGCTGTGCGGGCGATCTTTTGTTCGCCGGACGTGGCCATTGTGAGGTGGCACGCCAAACATCGTTACATTTCTTTTAACAAATGATCAGATGATTGCCTCGACAACGACTGTTGCCGAGGCGATTTTTTCGCGTGTTTTGGGCGGAAATATTTTTTATCCATATAAAATTTAATGTATTTATTTTGGATGTCGTCCGGGCGAGGTATGCAGGGCCGCGATGAGCGGTGGCGATTCCTGGAAAAAGCGATTGACGATTTGTTCTAACAGTTGTATTCAAACTGACAAAATAGTTCTGCCTGTATGCCGCGTCGCGCAACCGAAATGCCGGAGGCTCCCGTGACGGGATTCGACGAGGATGAAAACCATCTCATCTCCCGGGTTGCCTGGCTGTACTTTCACGAGGAGCTCACCCAGGGCGAGATCGGCGAGCGGCTGGGGCTGACGCGGCTCAAAGTCAACCGGCTGCTCCAGGCCGGGCGCGAGGCCGGGCTCATCCGGGTCGTCATCAACACCGCCTTCCGGGACTGCGTGGCCCTGGAAGGGGAACTCGCCCGCAGCTTCGGCCTGACCCGGGCCATCGTCGTGCCCACCCCGGAACGCGGCGGGCAACATTTCTACGACACCATCGGCCGGCCGGCCGGCGAATACGCCTCCCTGCAACTGCGCGACGGGCAGCGCTTCGGCGTGGGCTGGGGACACACCATGCGCGCGGCCATAAACGGCATGGTCATCCGCAGCATGCACGGCGTTTCCGTGACCTCGCTCTACGGCGGCGTGCCCCGAAGCCCGGTCAATCCCTTCGACTCCACGGCCATGTTCGCCCGCAAGCTCGCGGCCGAGGTCTGCAACCACCTGCCGGCGCCCATGTTCGTTTCCACCCCGGAGGTGCGGCACACCATCGCCGCCCAGCCGTTTTTCCGCACCTTCTACCAGGAAGCCCTGGACGTGGACATGATCCTCACCGCCGTCGGCGACATGACCGCCCAGGCCACCAACATCGCCCTGGGCGCCATCACCCAGGCGCAGCGTCGGGAACTGTCCCGGGCCGGGGCGGTGGGCGAATTTTTCGGCCGCTTCCTCGACGAGGACGGCAACGTGCTCGACCACGAGGTCAACCAGTGCAGCATGTCCCCGGATTTCGCCGGGCTGTGCAAGGTCCCGCACATCATCCTCGTCTCCGGCGGCATGGCCAAGGTGCCCATACTGCAATCCGTGCTGCGTCGCGGCTACGTCCACGTGTTCGTCACGGACGCCACCACCGCCCACAGCCTGCTCAACCCTTAAAGCCAGGTGGAGCCATGGACAGACAGGACCACATACGGCGTCTGCAAGACGGACAACTTTTCGACCTGCTCGTCATCGGCGGCGGCGCGACCGGCTGCGGCATCGCCCTGGACGCCGCCACCCGGGGCCTGCGCGTCGCCCTGGTGGAACGAGACGATTTCGCTCAGGGCACCAGCAGCAAAAGCACCAAACTGGTGCACGGCGGGGTGCGCTACCTGGAAAAGGCCATCCTCAAGGCCGACCGCGAACAGTTCAACCTGGTGCGCGAGGGGCTGCGCGAACGGGGCCGGCTGCTCCACAACGCCCCCCACCTGGCCCATGCCATCCGCCTCATGACCCCGGTCAAAACCTGGTTCCAGGCCGCCTACATCTTCATCGGCCTGGTGCTCTACGACCTGCTGGCCGGACGCCTGGCCCTGGGGCGCAGCCGGCTGGTCACCCGGGCCACGGCCCAGAAGCTCTTTCCCCAGCTCAACCTGGACGGCTACGCCGCCGCGGTCATCTACTGCGACGGCCAGTTCAACGACGCGCGCATGGCCGTCACCCTGGCCCGCACCGCCGCCTCCTACGGGGCCGTGTGCGCCAACCACGTGGAAGTCACCGGGCTGGTCAAGGAAAACGGCCGGGTAAGCGGCGCCACGCTCCATGACCGCCTCACCGGCCAGGTTTGGGACGTGGCCGCCAAGGGCGTGGTCAACGCCACCGGCCCCTTTGCCGACGCCATCCGGCGCATGGACGACCCGCAGGCCCAGGACATGCTCAAGGTCAGCTCCGGCATCCACATCCTGCTGCCGGCCGGCACCACCCCGGACGACATTTCCCTCATGATCCCGAGCACCGAGGACGGCCGGGTGCTGTTCATGATCCCCTGGCAGGGCCACGTGCTGTTCGGCACCACCGACGAGCCGGCCGAGGTCGCCTTCGACCCGGCGCCCGAGAAGCGCGACGTGGACTACCTGCTGCGCTACGCCTGCGCCTACCTGCGCAAGCCCGTGACCCGCGACGACGTCCTGGCCGTGTGGAACGGCCTGCGGCCGCTGGTTTTTAACCCGAAAAAGAAAAACACCCAGGAGCTGGCCCGCACCCATGTCCTGGAACAAAGCCCGTCCGGCCTGCTGACCATGACCGGCGGCAAGTGGACCAGCTACCGGTCCATGGCCGAGGACGCCGTGGACGCGGCCTGCGCCGCCTTCGGCCTGGCGCCGGGGCGCAAAAGCGCCACCGGTCGGCTGCGCCTGCTGGGTTCGCGGGCCTTCTATCCCGAGGCCTGGCGGGACCTGGCCGCCCGGCAGGGCCTGGACCCGGCCCTGGCCCGGTCGCTGTACTCCCTGTACGGCGACGAGGCCGGCACGGTTTTGGAGATCGGCCGCCAGGACGAGGACCTGATGCGGCCCATCCATCCCGACCATCCGTTTCTCGGCGCGCAGGTCGTCTTCGCCGTGCGCCACGAGATGGCTCGCCATGTCGGGGACGTGCTGCTGCGGCGGCTGCCCCTGGGCCTGGTGGAGATGGCCCATGCCCGGGAAGCGGCCCCGGCTGTGGCGGCGATCATGGGGCGGGAGCTCGGCTGGGACGAGCGGCATTGCGCAACAGAGGTGGAGAGCGTCTGCCGGCTGCTGGATGCCTGGTTTTCCGGGCATGGGGCGCCAACGCTGCCGCGGACGAACGCATTGGCTGAGGCAGGCCTGGACAACCGGTCTCTTTCCGGCCCGGAAGGGGGGAGACAAACGTCTGAAGCGTTGCAGGAGGGGTCGTCATGAGTAATGGATCGGCATTGGGCAAGGAACTCTTTTCCGAATTGTTGGGGACCATGGTCCTCATCATCTTCGGCGCCGGCTGCGTGGCCGTGAAAGTCTTTTTCGGCGAGGCCCTGAACGTCAGTTGGGACACCATCACCTTCGGCTGGGGTATGGGCGTGTTTTTCGGCGTGCTGGCCAGCCTGCGGTCCGGGGCGCACATCAACCCGGCCGTGACCCTGGCCCTGGCCGTGACCGGCCGCTTCCCCTGGGGCAAGGTGCTGCCCTACGCCCTGGCCCAGACCGTCGGCGGCTGCCTGGGCGCGGCCATCGTGTTCCTGGATTACAAGGCCAAATGGCTGCTGTTCGACCCGCAACTGGTCAAGACGGCCGGCATTTTCTGCACCTTCCCGGCCGTGCCGGGCTTCTGGCCGGGCTTTATCGACCAGGTCATCGGCACCGCCGTGCTCATGTTCGGCATCCTGTCCATCGGCGACTTCGGGGCCAAGAACAAGATCCCCTGGATCGGACCCTTGGCCGTGGCCATGCTGGTCATGGCCATCGGCATGAGCCTTGGGCCCATGAACGGATACGCCATCAACCCGGCCCGCGATTTCGGCCCCCGGTTCTTTGCGCTCATCGCCGGCTTCACCCAGCCCAACCTCATGGACACCAGCATCGTGCTGGTGCCCATCCTCGGCCCCCTGGTCGGCGGCCCCCTGGGCGCGCTGATCTATGACAAGACCACCGGTGCCCTCAACAAAGACCCCGACGTCGACTATTGCGAAGACGGCGCGCAGGAGTGCTAATTATGAGCCAGTACATTTTGGCCCTCGACCAGGGCACGACCAGTTCCCGGGCGATCCTTTTCTCCCGCGAAGGCGACATCAAGCAGATCGCCCAGAAGGAGTTCACCCAGATCTATCCCCAGCCGGGCTGGGTGGAACACAACGCCAACGAGATCTTCGACACCCAGTCCTGGGTCATGCGCGAATGCTTGAGCCAGGCCGGCGTCGAGGCCTCGGCCGTGGCCGCCGTTGGCATCACCAACCAGCGCGAGACCACGGTGGTCTGGGAAAAGGCCACGGGCGCGCCCATCCACAACGCCATCGTCTGGCAGGACCGCCGCACGGCCGGATTCTGCGACGAACTCAAAAAGCGCGGCCTGGAGGCGGTCATCCGCGAGAAGACCGGCCTGGTCATCGACGCCTACTTCTCCGGCACCAAGGTCCGCTGGATCCTCGACAACGTGCCCGGCGCCCGGGCCAAGGCCGAAAACGGCGAACTGCTGTTCGGCACCATCGATTCCTGGCTCATCTGGAACCTGACCAAGGGCGCGGTCCACGTCACCGACGCCTCCAACGCCAGCCGCACCATGCTCTATAACCTCCACACCGGCGACTGGGACGACGAGCTGCTCGGTTTTCTCGGCGTGCCCCGGGCCATGCTGCCGCGCGTGAGCAAGTCCTCGGAAGTGGTGGGCGAGATCCATCCCGAATTCCTGGGCCGGGCCCTGCCCATCGCCGGCAACGCCGGCGACCAGCAGGCCGCCACCTACGGCAACGCCTGCCTCAAGGAAGGCATGGCCAAGAACACCTACGGCACCGGCTGCTTCATGCTCATGAATACCGGCACCGCCCCCAAGGCCAGCCACAACAACCTGCTGACCACCATGGCCTGGGCCACGCCCTCGGGCCGGTATTTCGCCCTGGAAGGCAGCGTGTTCATCGCCGGCGCCGTGGTGCAATGGCTGCGCGACGGCCTGGGCATCATCCAGACCGCCCCCGAGGTGGAGCAGCTGGCCCTATCCGTGCCGGACAACGGCGGCGTCTACCTCGTGCCGGCCTTCGCCGGCCTGGGCGCGCCCCACTGGGACCAGTACGCCCGCGGCACCATGGTCGGCATCACCCGCGGCACGACCAAGGCCCACATCGCCCGGGCGGCCCTGGAATCCATCGCCCTGCAAACCCTCGACATCATGGATTGCATGCAAAAAGACGCCGGCATCAAGCTCGAGACCCTGCGGGCCGACGGCGGCGCCACCCGCAACAACCTGCTCATGCAGTTCCAGGCCGACATCCTGGGCGTGCCGGTGGAACGGCCCATGGTGACCGAGACCACGGCCCTGGGCGCGGCCTATCTGGCCGGCCTGGCCGTGGGCTTCTGGAAAAGCGAGGAGGAGATCGGCGCCATGTGGCAGCTCGACCGCCGCTTCGAGCCCAACATGGACCAGTCCACCCGGGAAAAGCTGCTCCACGACTGGCAGCGGGCCGTGGAACGCGGCAAGAGCTGGATCGAGGCCTAGGCGTTGCGGCCGGGCCGCATGCGGTTCCGCCTGGCACGGCGTTGATGAACCGGCGTTGTCCCCGGAATCCGGCCACGGGATTTCGGGGACACGCACCCAAGCCCCCCTCCGCGTCGCGGGCCGGCTTGCCCCGTCCAGGCAAGCCGGCTCCCCACACGCGCCACGGGCGGCATGGCCGTTACGGTCATGCCGCCCGTTTGTTTTGCCGGCCAAGGCCATGCCGGGGCCTGGGCCACCGGTAGGGGGCGCCGGGGGAAAGCGGGGCAGCCGGCCGCGTGCCGTGCCACATGAAAGGCACTTCTGTCGGTGCGGTATCCATGAAAGAGCGGCCGGCGCCCGGCGCGGCCGCGGCCTGGGCCCGGATGCTGGCCGCAAGCTTGGCCACCGTGCCGCAATGGCAACGGGGCGGGCGCGGCTTGTGCCGGGATGCTGGCCGCGAGGCTGGCCACCGTGCCGCAATGGCAACGGGGCGGGCGCGGCTTGTGCCGGGATGCTGGCCGCAAGCTTGCCCACCGAGCCCTGGATGGCGCCCGGGGCGGGTCTGGCCTAGCCCAGGGCGCCGGTCAGGATGTCCGCCAGTTCCCCGGGGGTGAGGGCCACGGGGTTGCCGCGCATGCTGCTGGCCTTGGCCGCGTTGGCAACGACCTGCGGGATGTCGGCGGCGGTCAGTCCCAGGGCGGTCAGGGACGGGGCGGCCAGCTGGCGGCACAAGGTGTCGAGCCAGGCGGCGCCGTCCTCGGGGCTGGCCTGCGGGCGGCCGGTGCAAAGCGTCGCCGCCGCGGCGTAGGCGGAAAGGGACGGCGAGCCGGGATCGCGGCTGCGCAGGGCCCGGATGTTGGCCGCCGTGACAAAGGGCAAAAGACTCGCGCAAATCTGGCCATGGGGAGCGGCCAAAAGACCGCCCAAGGGCGCGGCGAAGCCGTGGACGGCCCCGAGCTTGGCATTGGCCAGGGCCAGGCCGCCCAGGAGGCTGGCCAGGGCCATGTCCTCGCGCGCCGCCAGGTTCGTTCCGTCGGCGTAGGCTGCCGGCAGCGCCCGGGCCGCCCGGCCAAGCCCCTCGCGGCACAGGGCATCGGTCATGGGATTGGCCTGGTTGGACACGAAGGCTTCCAGCAGTTGCGTCAGGGCGTCGAGGCCCGTGGCCGCCGTGACCGTCGGCGGCATGGAGGCCGAAAGCAGGGGGTCGACCAGGGCCAGGCGCGGCAGCATCAGGGGCGAGCGCAGGCTGACCTTGACGCGCCGCCCGGGGACGGACAGCACGGCGTTGGCCGTGGCCTCGGCCCCGGTGCCGGCCGTGGTCGGCACGGCCACCACCGGCAGGGGCGGTTCGGTCAGGGGCTTGCCCGCGCCAACCACCTCCAGGTAGTCGAAGGCGTCGCTGGTATTGGTGGCCAGGGCGGCCACGGCCTTGGCCGTATCCAGGGCGGCGCCGCCACCCAGGCCGATCACGGCGTCGCAACCGGCCGCCCGGGCCAGGTGCGCCCCGTCCGTGGCCGCTTCCACGGTGGGTTCCCCGGCCACGGCGTAGGTCGTCACGGTAAGGCCAGCCTGCCTCAGGGCGGTCAGCAGGGCCTGGTGGCGGCTGGCCTTGGCGCCCGTGACCACGAGGGGGGCGCTTCCCACCGCCGCGACGAGGGCGGGGAGTTGCCGGGCCGTGTCCCGGCCGAAAACGACTTTGCCAGGGGCTTGGAAGGTAAAGGGCATGGCCCAGTATGGCCGAGCCGCCCGGCGGGCGCAAGAGGGCAGGGCCTTGTCGGGCGCAAGCGGGTAGGGCAGCGGCGCTGGCGTGGCGGTGCGGAATTGCCGCCTTGGCCAGCGATGCGGCGCTGCCGTCCCCGGGCGGCGAAGCGGCGAGGGGCGGGGCCGCGCGGGCAGCCCCTTGCGCGAACGGGCGTTTCAGGAAACGCATACGGCCTTTTCCCTGGGGCGAAGGGCTGCGGCAAAACACATTGATAAATCCGCTTAGGCGGATATATAGCGGTCCTATGGACAGTCTTTCGGATGGCTTCAAGGCGCTCGCGGATCCTAATCGACTGAGATTGATTGGTTTGCTGCGTGATGGGGAGCTTTGTGTCTGTGATTTGATGACGGCACTGGAGATGCCCCAGTCCACTGTTTCCCGGCACTTGAGCTACTTGAAAAAGGAACGGTGGGTTTCCGGGCGACGGTGCGGCAAATGGATGTATTACAAACTGGCAACGCCGCGTGAGTCCCTCCTGGTCAAGGTGCTGGATGTATTGCGCCACGATATGGGGCAGTATGAAATCCTCCTGCGGGATCAAGCGAAGTTGCGACAGCATCTCCAGGCCAAACCACTCAATAGTTGCGGCTGACGCAACAGGAGGACAGTCATGGCTGAGACCATTGTCAAGAAGCTGTCGTTTCTGGATCGTTTCCTGACGGTATGGATTTTCACGGCCATGTTCATTGGCGTCTTCGGCGGCTACCTGTATCCTGGGGTCCGCGATATCCTCCATGTCTTTCAAGTCGGCACCACCAACTGAGGTGGTCCGGGTAGGTTGGACAGGTTGGCGGCGCAGTTAAGCTATAGTCCGGTTGGTGCTCATGCCGCCTTGGAGGCCGAGTGGCCATCCCGGTATACGTCCATGGGGAGGCGACCGTCAAAAGCCGTATGCGGCCGCTGCTCGTTGTAGAAGCGGAACCAGTCTCCAAGCGCTTGGCGAGCCTGACTGCCGGTTTCGAATTCCCGCAGGTAGACGCATTCCCATTTCACCGAGCGCCACAGGCGTTCAATGAAGACGTTGTCCATCCACCGGCCTTTGCCATCCATGGAGATGGCGACGCCGGCATCCTTGAGCGCCTGGGTGAAGTCCTGGCCAGTGAACTGCGAGCCTTGGTCCGTGTTGAAGATCTCCGGTACCCCGTAACGATTCATGGCCTCTTCCAAGGCGGCAACGCAGAAATCGGCATCCAGGGTGTTGGATAGCCGCCAGGACAGCACCGCCCGGCTGTGCCAGTCCATGACCGCCACCAGATACAGAAAGCCCCGCTTCATGCGGACATACGTGATGTCGGCGCACCACACCTGATCCGGCCGTTTGATCGCAAGATCTCGCAGCAGATACGGATAGATCTTGTGCCCGGGATGTGGCTGGCTGGTCTTGGGCTTCTGGTAGATCGCCATCAGTCCCATTTTGCGCATCAACCGCCGCACGCGGCCACGTCCGATCTCGATGCCCTGATGCCGCAAGTGCCGTCGCATCTGGCGCGAACCGTAAAACGGCGTCTCTAGAAACTGCTCGTCGATGCGCCGCATCAGGTCCAGATTCATGGCCGACTCGCCTTTAGGGCGATGGTACCAAGTCGACCTGGCCAGTCCGAGGATGTTGCACTGCCGGCAAATACTGAGTCGGGGATGCTCGCGTTCGACCATCCCACGCCTTCGCCCGCGACTCACCGTTTGGCGAAGGCTCGCTCTAAAAAATCCTTTTCCACGGTCAATTGGCCGATCTTGGCGTGGAGTTCCCGGATTTCGGCGGCGGCATCCTTCTGCACGGTCGCAGCCCTCCCCGAAAAGGCAGCAACCATACCTTCCTTGGCCTGACGCTTCCAACCCGCAATCTGCGTCGGATGCACGTCGTACTTGCTGGCCAACTCGGCCAAGGTCAACTCGCCGGACAGGGCCTCGAGCGCCACTTTGGCCTTAAACTCCGCTGAAAACTTGCGTCGATGGGACATCGAAAACCGTCCTCCTCGTTTGAGGACTATAGCTTAGCAGACTGTCCAATTTTCCGCGACCAGCTCACGGATAAGCTTTTTTTGTAGGGCGAAGTCCTTGAAAATGGTGCATCTGATCTCTTATTGCTTAGAGTTCTCTAGCGCTACTTTGGGGTAGTTTTAATGGTATGGGTGGGGTGACCTGCTTGGGCCTTTTCGGACCATCTGAAACTTGAGAAGGTGACTCCCGACGACGAAGAGGGAGCCATGAGAAAGGGACGATTTTCCGAAGAGCAGATGGTCGGCATCCTGCGCGAGGCCGACAAGGATCCGGTTGCCCAGGTCGCCAAGCGCCACGGCGTCAGCGAACAGACGATCTATGGCTGGCGGCAGCGTTTCAGCGGCATGAACGCCGACGACGTCAAACGCCTGCGCCAGTTGGAGCAGGAGAACACCCGGCTCAAACGGCTCCTGGCCGAGCGGGACCTCGAGATCGAGGTCATGAAGGAAGTCGCCGCAAAAAAATGGTAGGCGCACCCGCCAGACGCCGGCAGGTGGTGTTTGCGCAGCGACGCGGACTGTCGCAGCGCAGGGCGTGTGCGCTGTTTTCCGTTTCTCGATCGACGCTTGGCTATGCGTCGCGCATCGACGCTCGTGATGGTCCGCTCCTGGCGGCCATGAAGCAGTTGTCAGACCAGTTCCCCCGGTTCGGCTACCGGCGGATATTGGTTTTCATGGAGCAGTTGGGGCATGCCATGGGACCCGACAAAGCGTTGCGTCTTTGGCAAAAGGCCGGGCTGCAGGTGCCTCGAAAGCGGCCGCGCAAACGTGTGGCGCACTCGCGGCCTCGTCCGCAATTGCCGTCAGGAGCCAACCAGGTTTGGGCCTACGACTTCGTGCACGATGCTTGCGCCAATGGGCAGCAGCTCAAATGCCTTACGATCATTGACGAATATACGAGGGAGTGCCTTGCCATTGACGTTGCCGGGAGCATCCGGTCAAATCGGGTGATCGAAATCCTGTCGCGCTTGGTCAGCGAACGCGGGGCGCCGCATCACCTGCGTTCGGACAACGGTCCGGAGTTTGTCTCCAAGGCGCTTTTGCGCTGGGTGGCGAATCAAGGGCTCGAAGTCGCCCTGATCGATCCCGGCAAGCCCTGGCAAAACGGGATGGTCGAAAGCTTCAACGGCAAATTCCGGGATGAATGCCTCTCCATGGAGTGGTTTCGTTCCAGAGTGGAAGCCAAGGTGGTTATTGAGGATTGGCGCAAAAGCTATAACGAGGTGCGGCCGCATTCGAGCCTCGGCAAAATGACGCCGGGGGCCTTTGCTCGGATGCTCGATAGTACCTCAAACCAAGGAGTCACCCTCAAGAATTGACTGGTCCGAAGAACACCGGCAGGTCAGGGGTAGTAAAATACTATGGCAAGTGTCGGGTTGAATCTGTTGTATTTTGTTGTATTTTTTGTGTTTTTAGGATATATGCGCTCGTTAGTGCTTTGGCATCGTTATAGGCAAAATAAGAAATTTATTTCTAGCTATCTAAACTGGTTTGTGAATTGGATTAAAAATTATGCACCTGACGACAAGGACTATTTATGGCTCATAGAAAAAAGTGTTAAGGTGCAAGACATCTTAGGTGTAAATGGCTATGTCAAAGAGAATGGGGAATTCTATCAATTTATACCTAACGTTTTGCCGAAGATTATTAAATTACTCCCTGTATATATACAGCAGACACAAGGAGTTGGAGCATTGTTAGGAGATTCAATTCGAACCATAGAGCCACTGCCCATGATAGACGACGTACGCAGATTGCTTGTACAATATATGGGGATAGCTGATGTGCGTATAAGCAAATTGACATTTGTAAATATTTATAAATTGTTTTTTGATGGACTTGAAGTGTTGCTTGCCTTGCCAGCAAATTGCTTGTTCAAGTTGGGGCTTGTGAATAAAAGTGCTGAAGATGCTATTGCTAAAAATGCATTTTATAGAATAATATTTGTTTTTGGTTTGTTTCTGATCGGGTTTTATTCAAACCTAGTGACTATAATAACTGGGAACGAGGCGTTTTTGAAAAAGCTATTTGAGTTTTTTTCGACGAAGTAATTTGGTGTAGATTGACTTGTTATTTCACATGGAAGAGCGCGCTGTCGCTGGTCACGTCCGTCAACGTGGTGTAAATTCTGGTGTGCTTGAGGTGGCCCTCGGTCAGGCTGCTCTTGGTGGAATTTGGGCTGGCTGCGCCTCGTTTGGTTGGGTGTTGAGTTCGGCCATGGCCTCGACCTGCATGTAGCGGCTTTGCAGCTGCCACTCGTCGTTTTGCTCCAGTAAGATGGCCCCGATGAGCCGGATGATGGACTGTTCGTTGGGGAAGATGCCGACTACGTCCGCCCGCCGCTTCACTTCTTTATTGAGCCTTTCCAGCGGATTGGTGCTGTGCAGCTTGACCCGATGCTGCGCCGGGAAGGTCATGTAGGCCAGCACGTCGTGCTCGGTTTCGTCCATGAAGCTGGCGAGCCGTGGCCATTTTCCACGAAGCTGATCGGCGACATGCCGCCAGGTCTGGCTGGCGTTGGCCGCATCCGGCTGTAAAAAGGCCTGGCGCAGGGCGGCCGAGACCATGGCGTGCTGGGACTTGGGAACCCGGGCCAAGGCGTTTCGCATCCAGTGGACCCGGCAGCGTTGCCACGTGGCCCCGAACGTCTTGGCCATGGCGGCCTTGAGGCCTTCATGGGCGTCGGAGACGACAAGCCTCACGCCGCCAAGTCCCCGACGAAGAAGGCTTTTGAGGAAAAAAGACCAGAACGGCTCGGCCTCGCTGGGGCCGATGTGCAGTCCCACGATTTCTCTGCGGCCTTCGGTGTTCGCCGCCACGGCGATTATGGCGGCGACGCTGACCACCCGGCCGCCTTCGCGCTGCTTGAGGTAGGTTGCGTCCAGCCACAAATAGGGCCATTCGCCGGTCAGCGGCCGAGAAAGAAAGGCATGGACCCGTTCATCAATGTCCTTGCACAGCTTGGACACCTGGGACTTGGAGATGCCGGAAAGGCCCATGGCCTGGACCAGATCATCCACGCGCCGCGTGGAGATGCCGCCGATCCAGGCTTCCTGGATGACGGCCACCAAGGCGCGTTCGCTGGTCTTGCGTGGCTCCAGGAAGGGCGGAAAGTAGCTGCCCTGGCGCAGCTTGGGGATGCGCAGTTGCAAGGAGCCGATGCGGGTATCAAGGCTGCGGTCACGGTAGCCGTTGCGGTAGCTGACTCGCTCGGGGCTTCGCTCGTGGCGGCTGGCCCCGATGAGGCCGTCCACATCGGCTTCCATGAGAAGCTGCAGGACGGCTTCCGCCAGGGAGCGGAGAAAATCGCCGCCGTCGGCCTTTTGCATCAGCTCGATTAATGCCATGCTGTCCTCGGCCATCGTGGTCTCCTTTGGTTGCAGGTGCGGCGTCGTAACTTCACCTTACAGCCAATTGACCCGATGGCCACCTCGCCCATTCCGTCCGGGCCGGAGGCTCTCCCCCGGCCTGGACGACTTCAGAATTTACACCACCTCCGTGGACGCTACCAAATTAATGGCAAAAAACGATGTAGTCTTACTCGATAGTATTATCGAAAATAAAATGGCCACTGATGTTCTTGATCGAGGAGAGGCATTTGAACTGTTTTCTTTTGAGCAAATATTGAAAAGTTATGATTTGACACGTGAAGAAATTGATTTTGGATGGGTTGATGGTAGAAATGATGGCGGTATTGACGGTTTTTTTGTATTTCTTAATGGAATATTGTTGCGAAATGAGGCGAATTGTGTATTCCCGAGAAAAAATATAGAATTTGATGTTTGGGTTATTAGCTGCAAACATCGAGATTCGTTTCAGCAAAGTCCATTGAATACAATTTTCCCGACAATTGAAGAGTTGCTTGATTTTACAAAAGAATCAAATGAATTTAAAGGTGAATATTCAGATCAGCTACAAAAAATTAGACAAAGCTTAGTGTATGCGTTTCGCCAAACTGCTAGTGGATTGCCTAGATTAAACTTCAAATTTGCGTATTCTTCTCGTGGGGATGTTGTTGATCTAAAGACAAATATAATAGCTCGTGGAGAGCAGCTTAAAAGAATCGTGAGCGATTACTTTAGCGATGCTACAGTTACGTTAGATTTCTTTGGATCAACAGAGTTGATTGCTTTGCATAGAAAAAATAAAGTTGTATTAGAGTTGCCGTATGTTGAGCAGTTGTCTAGCAATGAGGGTGCATTTGTGCTGCTGGTTAAAATTGATGCTTATGCACAATTTGTAGGCGATGAAAATAAGCAACTTCGGAGGTATTTGTTTGATTCGAATGTGCGGGATTTTCTTGGAATGAGTTCTGTTAATCAGGATATTGCTGACACGCTTGACAATGGTAGTTCGCCTAACTTTTGGTGGTTAAATAATGGGATTACAATTTTGGCAACATCAGCAATCCCACTCGGAAAAACCTTTTGTGGTAATTCAATTCAACTTCATGATGTTCAAATTGTAAATGGCTTACAAACTACGCAGTCTATATTTAGACATTTTAGCAGAGATTGGAGTATTGAAGACAATAGATGTGTCTTGGTCAAAGTTATAGTTTCAGAAGATGAAAGTGTTCGTGATGCAATTATTAAAGCCACGAACAACCAAAATCAAGTTGAATTGGCGGCTTTAAATGCAACCGATAGAATACAAAGAGATATTGAGGACATACTCGAGAAATATGATTGGTATTATGAAAGGAGAAAAAATTATTATAAGTATATAGGTAAGCCTGCCGAGAGATTTATCACTCCAATTTTATTGGCGGTAAGTTTTGTTGCACTCATAAATAAATCTCCGCAAAAAGCGGGAAATTTAAAATCGAAGTTTATGCGCAACAGGTGTAGCTATGAGGCTGTTTTTTCGGATAAAGTTCAGATTCATATTTGGCCGCACCTTGCAGCGATAATTAAGTCTGTGGAATTTGGCATGACTAGAACGCTTCCAAGCCTTAATTCTCTGGGTAGGAGAGTTTTAGGCAAATGGCGCGGTGCGGTGGCATTATGTGCTGTCGCAAAACAAATTGGTACTTTTGACTATAGCTATTCAGAATTTTTAGATCTCGATGTAGATATGTTAACACCTGAGTTTATTGGAAATATTTTTTCTTTATTGAGCCAGTGTTACGATTCTTTGCACGGGGCCTCATCAGTCTTAACTAGGCACTTAAATAAATTGAGAAGAATGGATGAGGCTTGTCGTTTGTTTGGAACTAATGAAAATATTTCTGGAGTGGGGATTGTCGGTGTTTGGGGGGGGACTAATAATGTCAAAATAAACATCCTAACTGATGATATGATAGAGAAAGTTTCTCAGCTTCTCCCCCAACAACCGTGGAGGAAAGGGATTCATGTTGAAATTTCACAGAAACTTCAATTAAAAAAATCTTTAGTCCTTGAAGCGATCGCCTCTTTAATTAGGACTGGCCATTTTTACAATCAAATAGATGGTGTCGTGATTAATTCGGATGGTATAGTTGTAAATATTGATTTTTCGCGTGGGGATATGACGTATAAAATTGGTGATCATTACAACTTTTAACAATCAAATCGTCTAGGAAATTTTGGTGAAATTGTCCTCGCTAGGGCAAAAAGCTAATGTATAATTACAGTAGGAATTACAATGAAAAAAATATTCATCAGCTCAACGTATGATGACTTAAGACAGCATCGTATTGAGGTTACAAAATCTCTGCATGCTCTTGGTCAAATTGTTAACGCAATGGAGTACTGGGGATCAGGTCCACAAGAACCTCTTGAAAAATGCTTGGAAAAAGTTAGAAAAAGTGATATACTGGTTTGTGTTATAGGGTGCAGGTATGGGTCGGCCTCTAGCCATGGAAAATCTTTCACTCAATTAGAATACGAAACTACATTAAAATGCAATCTTGATATTTTTACATATATTATTGATGAAAAGAAACACCCGATTTTTTTAGAAAATATTGAATTTGGCGATGCTGCTTTAAAATTAAAAGAATTCAAAATACTTGTCTCCGAGAAAATAAGAAGTAAATTTTCTTCTCCTGAAGATTTGGCGCGAAAGGTTGTAACTGACATTGTCTGTTATCTTGATGATGTTGGAGGCAATGTTCGTGCAGCCTTAGAATCTCACGGGTTATCTTCAATTAATGCGTTGATTGGTTATTCGTATGGAGAAACAGGGTCTGTCGTTGACTTGTCGCAAATGCTTATTCGAGAGGGTAGGGGGTACAAGTTCTCCAGTGAACTGGTTTCTAGTATTGTTTCTGCAGCATATATCCTCGAAAATATATCTAAGGGAGATTATTCTTTTTTAGAATATGTTGTTTCATTTCAGAAGGATGTCTATGAAATTTTACATTTATTTTTAAAGAGAATGCCATTTGATAAGCAAAAACTTAGCAATGAAATACTGCATTGTAGGAATTCAAACAAGCTTAGATTACTGATTGTTTTGGCGAAAATTTCAAGAGCAGATGAATGTGTCGAATCAATTTGTATCCAGACAATCGATGGAAATACACATAGAAGTAATATGCAGCAAGTCGGAATGCAGACAACACCGTTTTATACAGTGGTTCGAAATTCTCTTAAGGAGATGGGTGTAAATTCTTTAGCTGTATTGGAGCACTATGCTGAGGTGGCTGCTAAAATGAATAGATGGCAAGCTAAAAAAGAATTCGATAAGGCGATTAAGGAGATAAAGAATCGTATCAAATAGCGCATTTATTTTTATCTTTTTCTGAGTCTCTTTCGGAATAGTTTAACTTACTGAAATAACTAATTATTCTTACAATTACTTCCTCCCCGATGTCCGATTTTCTTCTCCCCCGAGTAAAAACCCCTTGACCTCCCCGTACCAAATCCGTACTTACCCCGAGCCAACGACGCGCCAACGAAGCCAACAGTTTTGGCCCCCAACTTTTTCTTGGGAACGAAAGATTTGGGGTTGACTTCGGGACGAGTTTGGGGCATTTAGCCTGTTCCCTGATTCTGTTTGAAGGACCGTAGCTCAGGGGGAGAGCACTTGCTTGACACACCACAAGCGTGATTTAACCCCCTAAAATCCTTCCAAAAGCCCCTGTGAAAAAGTGATCTCGTTGGCGAAGTGCCAACGGGATCTTCTACTTTTTATTGGCCTGAGATTCGTACGTTGGCGGAGCTTTGGTCCGCCGTTGGCGCGACTGTGGCGTGCGCTGCCAACTGTGACCTTTGGATACGCAAAAATGCGGTTTCTCGCGTTTTTGCCCTTCACCCATTGGCTAATGGCAGAGTTCTGCCATCGCACGGGCCAGTGTGTCGGGTGCCGCCAACTGGGTCAGGTTGATTCTTCTTTGCACTCTGATTTTATTAGAATTTATCCTTAAATTGAGCCAGACTATCCGTGTCCCGTAGCGAATACAAAGATGGCCGCATTTGTTAATTGGTCAAGCAGGTATGGTGCAAGCTCTTATGTTCCATTGTTTATTTTTATTTATTTCAGTAGGTTAGCGTATTATTTCCTTATTTTGGCTTCCATGTGTAGAAAAAGTTAGATATGTAGTGGTTCTTGCTGTGGATATACTATCTGAATAAGAATCCCGGCATGTCGCGAAAGTTGACCAATACCGGATGAAGCGCTTCTTTTTTATTTTACGTATGTCCAGATTATAGGAACTGCCGCGATGCAAACTTCGGCTGTGCAAAAGTATTCATGTTTTGCAGGTAAATTTATTTTAAGTATTTTTATTTTTGTTACATTAGCCCTGCAAACTGCTTCTGTTATAGCTGCTCCTGTTCAAAAAATTTCTCTTCAGTTGCAATGGAAGCATCAGTTTGAATTCGCTGGATTTTATGCAGCTAAGGAAAAGGGATTTTACAAGGATGCAGGTCTCGAAGTCGATTTTTATGAATATATGCCTAATACAAATATCACAGAAGAAGTTCTTTCGGGCAGAAAACAGTTTGGAACCTGGGATTCACAGCTTATTGCTGAACGCCTACAGGGTAACCCGATTAAGCTCGTAGCCAACTATTTTAAACGATCCCCTCTAGTTGTCCTCACCAGTACAGACATTCGTTCGCCAGCGGAACTACGTGGAAAAACACTGATAGGACCACCAAAAGATTTTGAGTCTGCCGGCATTCAAGCTATGTTCCGACAGTTCGGATTAAGCAATGAGAACGTCACTATCGTTCCCTCTCTTTCTGGGGTTGATGACTTCATCGATGGTAAAGCAAACGCCCTCACTGCTTTCCTCACAAACGAACCCTATTCCGTCCGTGAAGGGGGTAAAGCTTTTAATGTTCTTGATCCTAACAATTATGGGGCTGAATTTTACGATCTAAACCTTTTTACTTCTGACGCGTACGCGAAGGAGCACCCCGAGACTGTCGAGGCTTTTCGCGATGCGTCCAATCGCGGTTGGGCCTATGCGCTCGACCATCCAGATGAAATTATCGACCTGATCTTACGCAAATACGATTCACAAGGCAAGCGGCGTGCCAAACTGCAATATGAAGCTACCGAAACGACCAAGGTCATGCTACCCAAAGTTTATCCTATTGGTAGTATCGAATCGGATAAGCTACGCCGCATGGCGGAATTGTTCGTTCAGTTAGGTCAGGCAAATTCTTTGAATCCGCTACTGGACTTCGTGTTCGGTGCTACAGGCGATCATTCTTCAACATTGGAATCAAAAATTGTACTCAGCGCTGATGAAAAAGCATATTTATCCCAGCATCCAGTCGCTCGCATTGTCATGGTGACCGAGAATCCCCCCTTTTCGTTTGACGAAGGAAATGGGGGCATAGGCTTTGATCATGACTTGTTACGGCTACTCTCCAGCAAGACCGGTTTGGCCTTCCATAAAGAGTACGGTGCCTGGGAGTCCATCCTAGAAAAATTTATAAAAAAAGATGCAGATATAATTACGGATATCTCCTTTAAGAAAGATCGTGAAGACTTCACTCTGTTTACAAAGCCTTATTTTGAAATGCCAACAGCTATCTATGTGAGGAATGATTTTAAAAATTACAATGGACTTCAAAGCCTCAATGGTGTGAAAGTCGGTTATACGAAGGGAATTTACTATGAAAATAATTTACGAGCACTAACAGGTGTCACGTTTGTAGGGTTTGAATCTAGTGAAGAAATGGTCAAGGCATTACTATATGGAAAAATTGATGCTTTAATAAACAATCTGGCACGAATAAATCACATCGTCACGAAAAACGGATACCTCAATATTCAACTAGCCGATGAACTAAATCTGCCTGATGTCGGCAAGGAAGATCTTCGTTTTGGAGTCAAAAAAGAAGAACCACTCCTTCGCTCCATCTTGCAAAAGGGGCTTGATGCGATCAGCAACGATGAACGCCAAGCCCTAATCAGTCATTGGTTGGGAGTTTCCACTGTTCGTAACGCGTTTAAAACAGTAAAAATTAAGCTTTCAGACGCGGAGCAGTCCTGGGTCCAAGCTCATCCCACCATCCTGGCTGGCAATGAGGCAAACTACCCTCCCTATGATTTTTCTGCCGGCGATCAGCCACGTGGCTTCAGCATCGATTTGCTCAACCTGCTGGTGGAGCGAATTGGCCTCCAAGTGAAGTATGTGACCGAAACCACTTGGGAGCCATTACTCGCGATGTTTAAAGAGGGCAGGCTCGACCTACTGCACACACTAAGCCAGACTCCTGAGCGTGAGGCCCTTGGCAAATTTACAGATATCTATATCCGAACCCGTCCAGTGTACGTCACACGTGCAGGTGAACCAGACATCTCGAGGATCGAACAGTTGCGTAATAAAACTGTGGCTGTTTGCAAGGGGTGGTGGGCAGAAGAGTTTTTTGCTAAAGAATATCCTGAAATAAAATTACTTTATGTAAAGAATCTAGAGGAGATGCTCAATGCTGTGGTCACGGGTAAAGCCGACATCTTGGTCGAAGAAGAAGGCTCTGTCCGGTATTGGATTCGTAAAAATAGGCTCGGCAATATCAAAATAACTGGGTGGGCCACGGAGTTCGACCGTGGCAACGCCGAGGGATTCAAGTTTCTTGTGCAGCAAAATGCACCTGAGTTGGTTTCCATGCTCAACAAGGCCTTGGCCTCTTTGACGCCTGATGAACTTGATACCCTGCAAGCCCGATGGTTCGGGACCCCGGACAAGATCCCGGACGACCAACCAACACCGCACGTTGACCTCACCCCGGAAGAACAAGCCTACTTGACGCAGAAAAAAGAACTCAAGATGTGTGGCATTCCCGACTGGATGCCGTTTTCACACATAAACGCAAAAGGCGAATATGAAGGCATTAGCGCCGACATGATAGGTCTGATGCAACAACGCCTTGGCGTAAGGTTTGTCTTAACACCGACAAAAACTTGGGGGGAGTGCCTTGAAGCCATCAAGGAGCACCGTTGTGATATTACTCCCATTGCTGAGGACCTGCCTGATCGTCGGCACAGCATGAACTTTACCGCCCCCTATCTTTCCCAACCACTCGTCATTGCAACGGAATCGAAGGAACTTTTCGTCAAAGATGGTTCAGAAATTGGTAACCGGAGAGTGGGAGGGATAAAGGATTTCGCTTTTCTTGGGCAGCTTCGAGCGAGGTACCCAAAGATTCAGATTGTGGAGGTGGAAAACGCTAAAGACGGTCTTGATCAGGTTCGCAATGGAGATATCTGGGGCTACATTGATGGAATGCCAAGCATAGGATTCTATCTTCAGAAATATTCAATGCTAGATCTCAAAATAGCTGGGCGAATGGATTTCGATGTAGACCTGAGCCTAGCATCTCGTAATGATGAACCACTTTTGGCTGGAATTATGCAAAAGGCGGTTGACTCCATTACCGATGAGGAACGACGAGCCATTGCTAACAAGTGGATATCTGTCAAATATGATCAAGGATTTGATTACACCCTCTTGTGGAAAGTGGCCGCTGCCGCGACGATACTTTTATTCGGTTTTTTTGTTTGGAATCGAAAACTATCCAAGTTTAATACGACAATCAAACAATCGCAGAGGCAAGTTCGAACGCTTCTGGATAACTCTGGCCAGGGTTTTTTGTCGTGTGGTTTGGACCTATGCGTTAAACCTCAGTACAGCGCAGAATGCAAAGTAATTTTTGGCCAGGATGAGTTGGCAGGTGTTTCCTTGCCAGATTTGCTCATTATGGCTTCGAATGCCCCAAAGTTGTCATTCATTACTCGGAATTTGCAATCGGTATTAGCTGAAGAAGATAGTTTTAAACGTGACATATATCTTTCGCTTTTGCCGTCAGAATATACTTTTCACGATCATCAGTATGCGGTTGAATACAAGATTGTGGAGACTGCGGAAGATGGCAAAACTATTTTTAAAAAGAGAACAGAAAAGTTTAGCATTTTTATACGAGAGTTGATGTTTATATTTACCGATGTAACACACCAGCGCGAGTTGGAGTGGGCAGTGCAAATTGAGCAGCAGCGCCTAAAATTTATTGTATCAATCATAAATTGTCGCAGTGACTTTTTTTCAATCCTCGATGATTTTCAGGTTTTCCTTAAGGAAGGACTCGACTCCATCCTGGAGGGTTCAAGTTCTTCGGAATCGGCTATAGCTGTCATCTACAGGCACATCCATACATACAAGGGACTGTTTTCTCAATTGGAATTCCCCTCATTGCCACTAGTCTTGCACGAAATTGAACAACATCTCTCGGACATAAGGGATAACCCTGGTTATATATTTGCTGATATCGCCGATATCATCTCGGTTAGTGTATGCCACCAAGCATTGGAAGAGGATTTGGCCATTTTGAGGAGCGCATTGGGGTGTGAGTTTCTCATGAACCGTTTCGTTTTGACGATTCCACAGACAAAAGCACTGAAACTTGAATCTTTGGCGAAACAGTTCCTTACCCGACGCGATGCTCTGCTTGATGCAGAAGAACGTGCCTCATTAATGGAACTCCGGCGTATCCGCTTCATAACTGCCAATGAATTTCTGCGTCCCTATGCCGGGCTGGTGGCGCAGATTGCCAAGAGGTTGGAAAAAAACATAGCGCCAGTATGTTACGAAGGAGATAACCTGCAGCTTGACCCGGCACCCTATGAGGGCTTTTTTAGGAGCCTCGTCCATGTGTTTCGCAATGCAGTGGTCCACGGCATTGAGTCACCGGAGGAACGTATGCAGTTAAACAAGCCGGAGGAGGCCACGATTACCTGCCGATTGGCCGTCGCTGAAACCTCTTTTCTGCTTGAAATTGAGGATGATGGGCGAGGGCTTGACAAAGAGTGTTTACGGCAGAAAGCTATCAAATCTGGTCGAGTGGAGTTTAGTAGTATGGATTTAGATGACCCCATATCTCTCGCACGCTTAGCGGCCCTGGATGGTATTTCCAGCACTATGACTGCGGACCAGTTTTCAGGTCGAGGGGTGGGGCTCTCTTCCGTAATGGCTGAGGTGACACGTATTGGTGGAAGAATGGAGATCAGCAGTATCTTGGGACATGGTACAACCTTTCGATTTATTTGCCCCTTCCTCGAATCGATTGAGGTGGAACAATGATGACACGGCAAGATACTAAAAAAATTATGGACGTGATCAGCAGGCGTACAAAGATATTCCTACAAACAGAAATTCATCTTGCTGTTGATCAGATACAATTTTATCAAAGCCATGTGACGGCATTGAGACTGAAACACCTGACTTCTCTTATGAGCCTGGGTGGAAATGTGGGCATTTACCTCGCTTACAGTTTTGAAAAAAAACTTATTCATTATATCTTTAAAATATACACGCAGGAGATTGACATTCCTGCCGACGAACAAGATCAATATGAAGCGGAGACAGCAGGTGATATTATAAATATTATTGTTGGGAATGCCACACAAGACCTTTCGCCCACAGGCCCCCTTGTCACATTATCTCCTCCTATAATAATAACTGAAGCAAAACAAATTGTTCGAGCCAAAAATGCACAGTTTTTTACAGTCGAGATGAGCACTGGTGAGGGAGTGTTTAATATATTTTTTATTGCTCCCAAGGAATTGTTCGACGAGAACCTCAACTATGTGGGCAAAGAATAGTTATGGATAACCTCAATATCATGGTGGTGGACGATTCTGGCATCACTTCCAAGAAACTGATTGCCATGCTCGAATCTATGGG
Source organism: Solidesulfovibrio sp. DCME (assembly GCF_049995385.1). Lineage (NCBI taxonomy): Bacteria > Pseudomonadati > Thermodesulfobacteriota > Desulfovibrionia > Desulfovibrionales > Desulfovibrionaceae > Solidesulfovibrio > Solidesulfovibrio sp. DCME. Next base: position 4,143,395 of record NZ_CP188261.1, on the reverse strand, counting down.
CCACAAGGTGGTTTGCACTGCTAAAACCGGCACAGAAGCGGTGAGTTGCTACCGGCAACATAATCCGGACTTGGTGACTATGGATATCACCATGCCAGATATGGACGGTGTCGAAGCTACAAAGTTGATAATGGAAGAGTTCAAGGATGCTCTCATCATTATGGTGACCTCCCACGGTCAAGAGGAAATGGTCATGAACGCCGTTAAAGCTGGGGCTAAGGCTTATGTTCTCAAACCCGTTGATCCAGAAAAATTGAAAGAGCACATTGCCATGGTCCTCAAACGCTACTCCCTTTAATTTTTAAGCTATAGATGTGTATCTTAAATTTGATAAAACCACAAGAAATTTACACTCCAAGTCTCGTCGCCGACACTGATTAGTATTTACTGACATATTGGGATAGCCATGAGAGAAAGCCAACTGTTTGCGAGTCACTTCGATCTCATCCCATTTAGTATCTATATTGTTGAGGTTCCGACATACACTATCATTTTTAGCAACAAAAGCTTTAACGAGCGCTTTGGCAAACATGTTAATCAAGTCTGCTACAAGGTTCTTTATGAACGTGATGAACCTTGTATTGATTGCTATATGCACAAATTGCTAACAAAAGCCAGTCTCCCTAATGGAGAAACTTTAATTTTTGAACATTTTAATGAGGTTGATGATTGCTGGTATCAAATGCAAGAACGTGCTATGACTTGGCCTGACGGGCGATTGGTCAAGTATACCATAGCCGTTGACATCTCTGCTCTTAAACAAACTCAAAATAAACTTGCAGAGGCCCATGCAGATCTAGCCATTCAACGTGATATTCTCGAAAAATTGTCGATTACTGACCAGTTGACGAAGTTGGCCAATCGCCGTCGCATTGATGACATGCTTTCTAGTGAGATAAATCGGTTCGATCGTTATGGCCATCCTTTCTCTTTGCTACTTCTAGATGTTGATCACTTCAAAGTCATCAATGATACATTCGGGCATGATGTTGGAGATACCGTCCTCCAGGGGATCGCAGAAATAATCGCAGAGGGAGTACGCCAGACCGACATGCCAGGACGTTGGGGGGGCGAAGAATTCTTGATTATTTGTCCAGAGACTGACCTCCCTGGGGCGTTAGCATTGGCAGAGCTACTGAGAAGTCGTATTGCAAATTTTATATTTTCAGTAGCCGGCAATAGGACAGTAAGCATTGGCGTTGCAACTGTGATGAGTGGAGAGTCTAGTAAAGACATCCTACGACGTGTGGATAGATCTTTATATCAAGCTAAAGAAGCTGGGCGTAATCAAGTTAGAGCATATTAGTTACAAATTATTGTCTTTTTTACTTCATATTTTTTAACGTTAAATGTACACCAATAAATTTCGTGGCCTACCTTCCCCACCTACTCCGTCGCTGTCTCCTTCAACTTCTGCCACCCGGCGGTCCCGACGACGCATCTGAACCCGTCGCCCACCTTCGGCTGCGCTCCCTGCTTTCCCATAACCCGATCCCGAAGCATTTCAATATCATCGAGAAGAACCGCGAGAATGCAATGAGTTGCCGGGATGTGAGGTAGATGCTGCGGGCATCGGTATCAGTAAGAGGTGGCATGGGTAAAAACGCGGTTCCCCGCGTATTTTGACCTTCTCCCAACCGGAAAATGGCAGAGTGCTGCCATCCGGCAGGTGCTTTTACACTTCAAGCGACTATATCACTCTGTTTTTCTGGATTTTTCAGTTTTTTCGGGTTTCCTCCGTCCCTCCGATCCGCAGGAACCTGTGAAATCGACATGCCGAATTTCTTGAGTTCTTGGTGATTTCTCCGACGTGCAGGCCTCTCTGTATCAATTTTACGGTAGCGTCCACGGAGGTGGTGTAAATTCTGAAGTCGTCCAGGCCGGGGGAGAGCCTCCGGCCCGGACGGAATGGGCGAGGTGGCCATCGGGTCAATTGGCTGTAAGGTGAAGTTACGACGCCGCACCTGCAACCAAAGGAGACCACGATGGCCGAGGACAGCATGGCATTAATCGAGCTGATGCAAAAGGCCGACGGCGGCGATTTTCTCCGCTCCCTGGCGGAAGCCGTCCTGCAGCTTCTCATGGAAGCCGATGTGGACGGCCTCATCGGGGCCAGCCGCCACGAGCGAAGCCCCGAGCGAGTCAGCTACCGCAACGGCTACCGTGACCGCAGCCTTGATACCCGCATCGGCTCCTTGCAACTGCGCATCCCCAAGCTGCGCCAGGGCAGCTACTTTCCGCCCTTCCTGGAGCCACGCAAGACCAGCGAACGCGCCTTGGTGGCCGTCATCCAGGAAGCCTGGATCGGCGGCATCTCCACGCGGCGCGTGGATGATCTGGTCCAGGCCATGGGCCTTTCCGGCATCTCCAAGTCCCAGGTGTCCAAGCTGTGCAAGGACATTGATGAACGGGTCCATGCCTTTCTTTCTCGGCCGCTGACCGGCGAATGGCCCTATTTGTGGCTGGACGCAACCTACCTCAAGCAGCGCGAAGGCGGCCGGGTGGTCAGCGTCGCCGCCATAATCGCCGTGGCGGCGAACACCGAAGGCCGCAGAGAAATCGTGGGACTGCACATCGGCCCCAGCGAGGCCGAGCCGTTCTGGTCTTTTTTCCTCAAAAGCCTTCTTCGTCGGGGACTTGGCGGCGTGAGGCTTGTCGTCTCCGACGCCCATGAAGGCCTCAAGGCCGCCATGGCCAAGACGTTCGGGGCCACGTGGCAACGCTGCCGGGTCCACTGGATGCGAAACGCCTTGGCCCGGGTTCCCAAGTCCCAGCACGCCATGGTCTCGGCCGCCCTGCGCCAGGCCTTTTTACAGCCGGATGCGGCCAACGCCAGCCAGACCTGGCGGCATGTCGCCGATCAGCTTCGTGGAAAATGGCCACGGCTCGCCAGCTTCATGGACGAAACCGAGCACGACGTGCTGGCCTACATGACCTTCCCGGCGCAGCATCGGGTCAAGCTGCACAGCACCAATCCGCTGGAAAGGCTCAATAAAGAAGTGAAGCGGCGGGCGGACGTAGTCGGCATCTTCCCCAACGAACAGTCCATCATCCGGCTCATCGGGGCCATCTTACTGGAGCAAAACGACGAGTGGCAGCTGCAAAGCCGCTACATGCAGGTCGAGGCCATGGCCGAACTCAACACCCAACCAAACGAGGCGCAGCCAGCCCAAATTCCACCAAGAGCAGCCTGACCGAGGGCCACCTCAAGCACACCAGAATTTACACCACGTTGACGGACGTGACCAATTTTACGGTCCAAGTTCCTCCTTTCATCCCAGGGACTGATCTGCTACACTTTCAAGCAGATGTCGCAGGATGGCGCTACTGAAACAGTAGTGCTACAGGTAAAGACAATACAGCAAATAAACGATCTTTGACAACTAAGAAGAGGGAGGCGAGTATGGTAGAAAATATACCCGCCTCCTTCTGTATGAGAGGTCCAATGCTTCAGAGCTACAATTTCGCTAGTTCTATTGTAAATGCTTCAATCGTCTGTTTTGTTATTGAAGTACTCTTTTGCAAATTTGAGAACATCTTCAAGCTCAAAATATTCGCCACCGTGGTCTTCCTTGAAGGCGCTGATGAGAGTTCTAATTGTTTTTTGATCGTATAATTGTCTCAAGGGCACTACGAACGTTTTGAAGCAATCATTACAAGCGTATCTCCATGTCTCTTTGGGATCGACCTTGAACGCCTCGCCACAAAACAGACATTCAACTTCTACTGTTTTGCTATTGCCATTGAGCGGCTTTAGCTTTTGTTCATACAATGCCAATTCTTTTTTCAATTCATTTATTTTGTGCTCTATCTTAATAGTCTCGATGTTTTTCAGGAAGTCGTGCCATTGGTACTTGTCGGAGTAAAGGTTTTTATAGATGTTAAAATAACATGCTGGACATAAATGTCTGTAGTCTTCGCCACCATTTGATTCATAAGTATGGGATTCGTCCCATAAGCATTTTCTGGTCATAGTTAAACTCTTTTGTTTGATCTCAAAATAAAGAAGGACGAGGAATCTTTGCCGAGGTTCCCCGTCCTTCAGGACTAAGCCACTAGACCGGGCAGCAACCGAACTGCCCGTTCCTTTTCACCCTCCATGTAGTGATAGTAGGTGTCCGCCGTCATCTTCACGGTGGAATGCCCCATCATCTTCGACACGGCAGCAAGGTCAGCGCCTTTACTGAGCAGGGTAGTCGCGAACAAGTGCCGCAGATCGTACATCCGGGTCGGGTAAGTGATCCCGGCTCGCTGACAGGCATTTTTGAAGGACTTCCGAATAGTCGTCAGGCCACGCCCCATGTACTCGATGACGAAACCGGACACCGACTGGTCTCGTTCAGCTTCCATCCGTTTCAGGAACTCAGGGTTGATCGGAACGGTCCGATAGGTCTTCGTCTTGCTGGCAAAAATCCTCACGGTGCCGGCGGCGAAGTCCACATTCTCCCACCGAAGGGACAGGAGTTCGGACTCCCCAGGACGGGTGCCCAGGTTGAAGCAGACCTCCATGGCCCACTTCAGGTGCGGTTCAGCACAGGCCATGATCTTCTTGGCGTCATCCAGGGTTAGCTTCAAATCCCAGGGCTGGACCTTCGGTTTCTTCCAGTTCTTCAGCGGGTTGACGCTGGTGAAACCGTTGTCGATCCCGAAATGGAAGATGAAGCTCAGGTAATCGCAGTACTTGTTGACCGTGTACTGGGATCGCTCCTTGCCGGTGCTCCCGCTGACGCCCTTGAAGTGCAGGATGAATGGGACCATGTCCCCCTGGTAGGTCAGAGCATCCACGGGCTTGTCACCGATCACGGGTACGAACTGGTTGTCCAGCAATCTCTCAACATTGCGGATATGCTTTTCGGTCCGGCCGGATGCTCGCATGTGATCCAGGTACTTCTTCCCAAGCTCGGCCAGGGTGATCCCCGAAGTGCTCTGAGCTGGAGCCAGGTTGGTTGGCGCGTCGCTCGTGCTCACGAATTGCGCCACTTGGACAGCCGCTGTCACCGTGTTGGGATCAGGGATCGGCAGACCATGTTCGATGGCATCCTGAACCGCATGGTCGAACACCTCAGCTTTACGCTGCCCCAGATCACCTCTCCCGAACGACTTGTCGTGCCGTTTGCCGTTCATATGCCAATAAACCATCCACCTCTCGTTGCGTTGATAGATTCCCATACAAATCTCCAGTGTTGTTGCAGTTGACAAAAGACATAGACCCTGAACAGCAACGCTATTCAGTTCTTAGAAAAACCATTTGAAAACGAGTGATTGAAGCAAAAGGGGCAGAACACCCCTTTTGAGGAAAGCTAAATTGTATTGAGCAATATTTCCTCGACTTCCTCCTCTTGCACTCCGAGATACCGTCTTGTGATGGACGGGCTACTGTGGTTCAAACGTTTCGCCAGAACTTCCCAGCTGACACCGAATGTCTTCCGTTGATGGTAACACCACGTTTTTCGAAGCGAGTGAGCCCCGAAATTGCCGACGAGATTGATTTCGTCAGCCCAGCGTTGCACCATCTGCGTGACGGCATATGTTGTCAGTGGGTAATTCCTTCCCTTCCTGCTTTTAAACAGGAAATGATCGTCTTTAGGATCAATAGTCTGCAAGTAGTCTTGAAGAGCAGCAAATATTTCCTTGTTCATGATGAACACGTTTTCCTTGCCGGTCTTCTTTTCTTTGATAGCGATCCTATCACCGATCTTGCATGTTTTGACGTCACCGATCTTCAGCGCAAGGATGTCCTGCACTCGAAGCCCGGAATTGATTCCCATGATGAAGAGGAGTCGATCCCGGATGTTGTTGCTTAAAAGCTTCTTGATGCTTTTAATGTTCTTCAAATCGATGATGGGTTCTACTTTCATAGGTAACTTCCTCCAAAGTTCGATTTTGGTTTTAAATGACGGGTAAACCCACATTCAAAACAGGGGGGAAGCAGGAGGTCCCGGGTGAACCGGAACGATCCTGTTGGAATCCAAAGACTTATGAAGGCTCTGGTCCCCAATGTACGGTTTTAGCCAAAATCGTACATTGGCTTAATTTTGAATATCTGTATTGTTTTGCTTAAAATTACATAAGCAGAAATCGGATTGAGCGAAAAGATGCTTCAAGTTCAGTTGTCCTTAAACTTGAAAATGGAGACGCAACAAAGAATAATGCCACGCAATTGCTTACATGGCATTACCCAACAAGGCGTCAGTGCTCGATCTTGGTCAGGATGATCGAATTGTTCTCGACCATCACCGTGAACTCGTCGCCTTCGGTAAGTTGAAGGTCGCCGAGTCCGAGATGCTTCAGATAGAGCTTGACCTCGTTGTTCTTGTTGACCTTTGGTCTGGTCGAACTCTTCACGTACATGCCCTTGACTTCGTAGAAGATGCGATCATCGCTGATCAGCCTCAATACGTACTGCTTGAGGGTTTGCTTGTGGGCAATCCCAAGCTTCGCCATGATTTCATTGGCTGATTCATTGTTCTTGATGCACTCCCGAAGCAAGGTCGGGTTGTACTTCGACTCGATCTTGGTTCCCTTGACGGGTTGATCGTCTTTCTTTGACATGACAAAACTCCTTGTTGGATTTGTACTAATAAATATCTGTAGGTCACTGTTGAATAGACAATAAGAAAAACATCGAAAAGTGCTTGAAAATGCGCAGTTTTGCTTAAAAATCGCAGAAAAACACGTAAATATGCATGAAAATCATGACCCTACACCTGATGAAATCGTTGGTTGGCCCTAGGCTGCGATTTCCGGGGCTTTGGGGGTGTCCGGGACCAAAACCATGGGGTCAGTCCCGAAAACCCAGGAGAAGGGAGATTTGGGGGCCTGTTTTGGGGCTGAGCCGGTGGCGGACAGGACCGAGGAACGGGACCGAGCAAAACGACACCGCGCCGTTCGATTCTCCGCATCCCCTGGCAAGCTGAAACAAAAAGAAGCTCATCCCATAACAGGACAAGCTTCGCTAGCATTTTGGCTCATCCTGGGTATCAACATGACATTGATACCCAAGATAGCCCCAAGATCGAATGGACTATCGCTAATCCAAGCTTCTTGTTACTTCTGGACGTTCGGTTTTCCCGAATCCAGCTGTATGAGATGATGCAGCGCTAGAATAAACTGAAAATTTGAAAGGTATTGTATTAATTTATACACTTTTTGTTGTTCAAACTTTTAAGTCTTGATTTGTTACAATCTTATCGAATAGCATTGTTTTTGTGTTTACTGCATCATCTCATGATTCCTTACGAACCGCTGCCACCCATAGGTACAAAGCTTCCTTGGCTTTGGCGTACAAATGGGGTTCCCGTGGTCAAATCGGTATCCTTGTTTTCAATATCCCGAGCATAATCGCTTCAATGTGCTATAATGATTTTTCATTAGATTTCGAACGGCCATGGTTCTCATCCTGCGCATTGGCCACCACTGCTTCATCTCCTTTGAGATTACGGGCTACTGAATCGTCTCAACCACTCCTCCGTCTCGATTGCTCGATAACGGATTGGTTCATCTCATGGATTCTGATTCAAAAGGAAGTGATCATCTTCTTTTATCATGAGACTCTTTATTTTTTGACTTGTTTTGCTCTGTGAAAGAGCTTGGACACCGATGCTTCACGGCTCCCATGACCAACTTTATTTGCTGTGCAAAAGATTGTTGTCAATACTTACTTGTTTGAACAAAGTGTATAATTTTTAATATCTATCAAAGAATGATGATAACACAGCTCGTTTTTGAGTCGTTAGTTTCTGGAGACGGAGCGGTGTCCTGTTGAAGAATGAGATGGTGGTGGAGTGGAGTGCAGTGAAGAACCTGTTGGATTGGTAAATTCCAAAAGGATATGTTCTTTTCGATTTCCGTCGTTCTTCTGCTTGCATAGGAGCGTTTTGACAAATCGAAACAAAATTTTACAGATATAACTCTCTCATTGCAAGTTTTCTTGCATTTATTTTGTCATGACGGAGCGGTAGTCATGAATGCCAATCTGTCGCCTCCATGGGGTCCATGGAGCAGCCCCTCCTGTCGAGGGGCTTTTTTACGCATCATTTGCCCGAAAAAAAGAATGGGGGAAGCCATAGTAGCCTCTCCCAAGGTGTTTACCGCAAACTCATTATTTCGCAGTGTTGCTGTATCGAGATCTTTTTTTGAAAATACTGTCGATCACAGTGAAAAAGATAAAATGCCGTGAACCTCGAACCCCAAAACGGCATAACTCTGCCATCGGGCACCAATGAAACGAACAGATTCTTTGAAAATCGCTCGAAACATGGGCTGTTGCGACGGAACCCGTCAAAAAGCATGAAAAAAGGGTGGACGCGCGAAACGCCCACCCCTCCAATGGCAGCTTCCTGCCATCAGGCCTATTCAGGCAAGTCAAACCCCAGCGCACGCTGCTGCTGGGTGATAATTTCTTCAAGCATGTAGTAATAGAGCATGTTGACAACTCCACGGAACAAGTCGTCTTCCTCTCCCATGAGATCGGTGATAATCATCCCATGGTACACTTCCAGGTAGTCCTCGAAATCATGAAGGTAGTCGTAGTCACGGTAGTAGATGGTTCCCCTCGGCGGCGTACCTTCCTGATGCTTCGGAAAGTAAATCTTGTCAGTCTTGTCGAAACCGCTCCGCTTGGGGTTCCAGTAAAGCACAACTCCAAGGCTCGGGTACTTGGCCCAGGAACTGGAGTCGCAGGACCAGATCGGGAGCTTGGCCATGAGCCGGTACTCGCTGCTGCCGAAGAAATGAATTCTGGCTCCGGCATTGTGCAGCTTCATGACGACGGGCTTCACGTTCTTGAGCGTCGTCCGTCCTGCGCACTGGCCGATAGCGACCGTTTTATGCACCGGGAGCCCGCGAGCGATGATCTTGTCGGCGTCATCGTTGTAGATGTTGTGAATGACGGGAACAACGGGGATGCCTGCCCGCTCCAGGTCAATCTGGTACTCCAGATTCTTGTCGTAGGAATCCAGGCCAAAATGCAGGTCGAAGTTGAAGATCAAATCCCAAGCCCCGGGGTTGTACCGGGCAAAGGTTTTAAACTTCGGGTACAACTCCTCGGGCGTCTGCCTGGCTCCAGGCTTTTGCAAGCTGAAAACACCGCTGTCCAGGATAATGCTCCGATACAGGGAACGATCCCTATGCAAAAAGTGAGGCAGATCGTTTGCCAACAAGGCATAGGACAACAAGATATTCGGCATCAGGTTGGGATGGCGCTTGGCGAATTCACGCAAATGACGAATCGTCATGGAAGATTGGTAAATGTGCATATGTTTCTCCATGGGGCACTCCCCACATGCCATGAGGAGTGCCCTTGGTTGCAAATGGCTACTTCGAGAAACGATCCAGCAACGTATCCACGGCAGCGCGCAAGGCTTCCAGGTGCGTCTTATCGAGCTTCTTCAGATCAGCCTTTTCTTCCAACAGACGCTCAATGGAGCTCTTGAGCTTCACCGTTTCGGCGTTGATGTACTTGATCGGCTGCTTGGAGGATTGAGTGTCACTGACTTCGTTAGGGCGCACTCCGTTTTTACTAATAACCTCTTTCATGTATTCCTCCGGAGAGCGTCCGTGTTCCTTACGGTCAAGCATGACAGCGATATCGACGGGGGTCACTGCACCGACCACCTTGTTATAGTCAGAGGTGATTTGAACGTTGATATCGAGCTCCTTCTGTAAAAGCTTTTGCCGCATGATGACTCCCTTCACCAGGGACGTCAGGCTGCCCTTTTCGATCTGATCGTAGTTGAGCACGACGCCGTTGCGCTCAAACAGGTCGCCGATGGGATCTTCCTTGGACAGCATCGTCTTGATGGGCTTGATCGCCTGAATGACCAGTTCCGCCGCGTCAATGCCAAGGTAGGCGTGCTTCAGGATACCGGGGGTGTTGGCGAGGTTCATGCACTTTTCCCGAGTGCGCCGCTTCATCTCCGGGAATTCACGCTCGATGTAGTCACCCCAATTTTCGTTTTCAGCAGTAACCAGCGACTTGAGGTGCACGAGCAGACACCCGATGATGTATCCGATGCTGACCATCTTCGAACGGGCCGAGCTGAAGACACCCTCGGCCGCCACATTCTGCGACTTCAGCTGCCGCAGGGTTTCCTCCTTGCTGAGCTTTTCGATCTGCCCCGTCGTGTTCTCCGCAACACGCGCCAGCGTCTCCATGGGAACGGGCTTACCGTCCTCGATCTGGACATCCGGTTCGGGCGTGCCGCCCATGGCTCCGGTGGAGCCCTGGAAGTGCATCAGCATGTGCCGCATCGGATCGTCGTCCTCGCCGAGGGAACCGATAGCCGGTGTCGAGGGAGGAGGCGGCGGCGAGAGAGGGTCCGTGCTGGGCATGCCACCAGAGGCGCCCGTGCCGCCGGTAGCGCCGATGCTGTTCATGGAAGCGGACTCATTATCCAGGTTGGAATCTTCGAACTTAGACATGAGAAACTCCTTTTCCCGGTCCAAGTGTTTTGGGGAGCGTGTCTTGCTTTCCCCGGGACCGTTGAGAGGAGCTCTCTCAAAACGGGCGGGCCGAGCCCCGCCAACTTTTGGAAAAAGAATTTGGCAGAAGGAGAAGGAGGGATAAAAAGCTATTTGCTAAAGGGTTTTATGGTGTGATTTTGGATACAAAAATCCGTCACCCCATAGTACCCCACGATCCGCTTCCGACGGGTGAAGATTTGTTCCCATGCTCCATCCAACATGCCGGAAGCATTTATTTTATCCTTCAGCAGCGGATAGACGGCGTCAAAGGACTCGGGCTTCCTCCCGTCCTTTTCGTGGGCCTTGTCCCAGAGCCAGAGCATGGCGAGTCGCATGGTATCGGAACTGTTGATGTGTTTCCCCGACAAGCTCAGCTTGTACACGGATTGGAGCGTTTCCTCGTCAATGTGCTGTTTGCCGAACAGGCTTTCAACCGCTTTATTGATCATATTCAAGGCGTGGACTTCCAGGCCAAATTTCGTCGGATTATTCAGAATCGCTTTTGGATCGATTGTGATGCTATTGGATTTTTCTAGGTTGTAGAGAAAATTGCTTGGCGTCATTTCATCAATTTTGATCATCCAGCTCCCATTGAGCTTTGTAAGAGCAGATATGTCGGCAGAACCTTTGACAGAGAAGACGATATCTTCCCCGGAGAGAAGTTTTTTCAAGGTTTCATCGGTGTCGATGCCAATCGAGTGGTGCTTGTATATCCTTCCGAAATGTTTTTCAAAACCATAGCTGAGAAAACCATATTTCCAGTATTTCATTCCTGCTTCTTTCCCAAAATCATTCTCTAATCGGCTTCTAAAGGGATTATGCGCGAGATCGTGACAGTCCTCGTGCGCTGAAGTGTAGCTTGCCATTTCCTCAAGATATTCACGACATTCCATATAATCAAAAACGCCAAGGGATTTGAAATAGTCATTATAGCGTTCGATGACGGCACAGTATCGTCGGTACAGCGGATTCCTCCGCATGTACTCCCAATACCAGAAAGCAACCCGTTTGAGGCGGTCGGTATTATACACGGTGTTTTTGTCAGATTTTGCTGCCATGGGGCGTTCGTAGCAAGAGGGACCGACGTTGCCAATATGCTGCCCTATGGGTGCGCGGAATGGCTTGAAAATATTTAAAAATTTCTTTGGCATGTTGATCCGGGGGGGCGCTTCTCTTTCGGGTAACTGTTCGGGGATTATGGTTTTTCTTGATTTGCCAGTGCGGAACAGGCACTTTCGCGCTGACGACGGTGCCATTGCCACCTGCTATGTGAATCTACCCCGAGGGGTCGTCCAATCCTTGGAGTGCCTTGATGCCGTACAGCCCGGACGAAATCTTCCGCCTGATCCAGACGTCGGACCATCTCAATGCCGAGACCCGGCTGGATATCTTCGAGTTTCTGTCAGCTTCCTTCTCCTTGATCCCCTTGGTTGGCGGTTTCCCTGCTCCGGGCCAGTCCTCCCGTGAATTCAAGCGCCCAATGGAACCCAACTGGCAGCAGTGGTGCGAGCGGAAGCGTCCCTTCGACCGGAAGGACTTTGCTCCTGAGCGCGCTGGTGTCGCCTGCGGTCCCGCCAGCGGCGTCCTGGTCCTCGATATCGACGACATGGGGAAGTTCCGGGAATGGCTGGCGGCAAATGTCGGAGAAGAGCTACCGGCCACGTTGACGGTGAAGACCGGCGGCACTGGTGAACGGTACCACTTCTATTTTCAGTACCCGGACGATGGGCAGCGCTACCCCAACCGATCCGTCAAAGGCGTTTTCGACATCCGAGGCATCGGAGGCCAGGTCCTTTGCCCTGGATCGCTCCATCCCGAGACGGGGAAGCCCTACGTCATCGTCGAAAGTCCAGAAGACCTGGCCCCGGCACCGGACTGGCTGCGGAGCTATTCCCTGTTTAAAACGACAAAGCCCCAGGTGACCGTTTCCACCCCTGACGCACACGATCACACCCAGGACCAATCCATGACGCCGAATACTCCTGCGACTGAACCGATGCCGGCGACAACTACCCCGCAGATCACAGCGATGGATCCCGTTTTGGGCGATCTCATCGCCGGACTCCAGGTGCCCGAGCATATCAAAGAGAAGATCGTCACCCCGATTCCCAAGGGGCAGCGGTCGGAAGCGTCCATGGCGGTTCTGGTGGCACTTTTAAGCGCAGGGGTGCCCGAAGGGACGGTCAGACATATCTATGCCGCCTATCCGATTGGAGAAAAGGCAAGAGAGAATGACGCAGCATGGTTGGATCGAGAACTAACGAAGGCAAAAGAACATATTGCAGCGAATTTTGACCCAACGCTTGTGTCTTCTGCTTCTCAACCTCCATCGAAACCTTCGGCTCCAAAGCGTCAGTACAAGACATTCAATGCGTTGGATGTTGTCAAATCAAACGCAAATTTCGAGTTTCTTATAGATAATTTCTGGCCTAAAGGTGAGCCTTTGTTGATCACCGGACACGGTGGTGCCGGTAAGTCGATCCTTACCTTGCAGATTGCGATGGACCTTATCTCGCCGCCTCCAACGGGCTTCTTGAATGTCTTTAGGGTGAATCCTGGCGAACATCGGGTGCTCTTTGTCCAGTCAGAGAATTCCTTGATCGGAATGAAGAAAAGGATCGATTTTGTCAGAAACGCCTATGCTTTCCCTGATATACTTCTTCAGGACAGAATGTTCTTCCTGGGCGTCAATAACGATGTTCGGACGAGTGGTGACATAAAGGACCCTCATTTTCAGGATGCCATCAAAGATGCTGTTGTGTTGAATAAAATAGATATTTTGGTGATTGATCCTTTGATAAGCTTCCATAGCGAAGATGAGAACTCCAACGATCAGATGCGGAGACTTCTTGACAAGGTGTCGCTTCTTACGGAGGAGATTGGTGTTACCCCTCTTTTGATTCACCATCATGGGAAGTTTGCTACCGATAGCGGTGCCGGTGGCGGAAGAGGAGCCAGTGCCATCGGTGACTGGTCACCGAATACGTGGGAATTGGGTTTTAATAAGACTGCAAATCAGTATACGTTGCAGCACAACAAGGCTCGAAACTTTACGATTCAAGACAAGTTGACGTTGGAGTTGGTTGGTCTTCGGTTTAGGGCTACCGGAAGCAAGGCGCTGGCCGATGAAATTCAATGTGTTGTAACTGCGCTTCAGAACCTTGGTGGCACAGCAAATACAATGAAAGCGTTAAAAGACGAGGTGATGCGAGTGTATCGTTTAAATAATCCAGGGAATTCAATTGTAGAGAATACAGCAAAATCATATATTAAAAAATCCATTAAGTCAGGTGACATCAAAGAATCAGCGGTCCAAAATTCAAATAGTAAGATGTACACCTTCTGAAGTGCATCCAGAACTACCACCCCCGGCAATTTTTAGGGAAAAGCAACCGGCAATTTGCCGGCAAAATGGATTTGCTTTCAAAAAATATAATTATTTTAAAATGTTAGTGCTTATTTTTTCAGGCAAAAGCAAAATGGGTTTGCCGTGGGTAACTTGTTGAAATTATTTGATAAGCAAAGGCAAAATTGCCTATATATAAAGAGGGGGTGCCTTTGCACCCCCCTTACATATCACAAGTGTTGACGAGTTTGCATTGACGAAGGAGGTCTTCAGAAGAAACATAGACTCAATTGAATTTAAATTGAATTAGCTAGATTGTTATGGTTATGAATCTAAATATATTAAAAGAAGAAATAGCTTTAGATATTGAACGGCAAAGTAGCTTGAACAACTTGTCCAATTTGTCTTGTTGTACAACTCTAGATTTGATAATAATATTATTTGAATTATATTCAATTTGTTGGTCACAGTTCTTTTGTCAATTCTGTTTAGCTTGGTCTGGTGAACCATTATGCTTGATACTTCATCTGTGCCTACTGAACAAGTCAAACAGTGGCTTGGTGATATCAAACCTCTTTGGCCTTCGCTTGGAGAGGTGAATATCAAGAAGCTCTTGGTATCTTTCCCGTTTTCAATTGAAATGGTTGTTATAAATAGAAATGAGTCATTTGAAGAAATAAACAACTCATTGGGGATGAAGGCTGTTAAGCTTATCTTGTCGGAGACGATGACGGCTCCAGGAATCAAGCTGACGGTGAAGGATAATTTGAATCGAAGCTTTGTCGTAAAGTCAATTGATCAACTTGAATGGCCACTATATCGTCCTGGTGAAATTTTTCAATTCTGCAAAGTTGTTAATGAAAGAGATTTTTTGCCGCTACACTTCTTTCATGTTGTCTTGAAAGCTGCTGGTCTAGTCAGAAAGTATAAAGGGCATCTCGTAGCTACGAAAAAAGGAAAAAAACTTTATCAAGACGATAAAAATGCTCTGTTTAATTCACTATATTCAGCTCTTTACGAACAAATTGATATTTCTTATTTTGATCGTGTTTCTTTAAATGGATGGCCAAACTTACAGATTGGAATTGTTCTCTGCTGTCTAACTATGATTGATAACGAGTGGATACCTGAAGAGATACTCATGAAAAAGACGGCAATTCCAGATAAGCGATTTTGGGAATCACCACGAGATTTGCCAGAGTTTGCCTTTCATACGCGTATCTTGCGTCCTCTATGGTGGTTTGGACTGCTTGAACATCGGATCGTTCGTAGTCCTGAGCTAAAAAGAGAGACCGATGAATTCAAGAAGAGCAAAGCGTTTGATCGAGTTTTTGCGTTTAATCTTTCATTGCCCAAAGATGGTAGATTCATGCAATAGCATCTTGTTAGGAAAATCCCAAAGAGATTTGAGCCAAATAAGCGAAAATGGCCAGATCGAGGGGGTGGCAACGGCAGGATTCTGGTGCGCCAGGCCAAGCCTGGAGAAGGAGGATGTAAGGAATGCTGAAACCTTCTTTGAAACCCTACGGGTACCCAAGCCCGTCCGGCCAAGTGTGCTGACAGCCGGAACCGAGTGTTGCGCGGACTGGAGCAATCCAGGACGTGAAGCGTACACAGGGAGTTTGTAGGCCTTGCTATTGAGCCCCGAAATTGCGTTCCCGCGGGAGCTGACGACTTCAGAATATCGGAAGGCACCATCTGGGGGCAAGACAGCATCGCTCTCAGGTCCCGCCGGGGTCGAAGAACAAGGCATGCGGACAGGGGGTTTCCCAGGAACCTGGGAGACCCTGTCGTCTCCGCTTGAGAATACGGAAGGGAAGAGCCGGTAATTTCTTCCAGGCCTATCCCGGGTTCGTCTGCTCGGGAACAGGAGCGAAAATCCAGACGACAAGCGGTATCCGAAGGCGAAGGAAACGAAGTCTGAGGAGATGGACGGCAGGGAGTCGGAACGCCTCATAGTACCGATGAATCAGGGGAACCCACCCGGGGACCCAGAGGAGGGAAGGAGGCGTCTGTTCATGGAACTTCTGGAGGGAAAGATGCATGGGAAATCGAGCCCGGAAAGCGTCTCAACGAAACTGCAGAAGGTAGCGGATCTGGCCAAGCAAGCGCCGGAAATGGTGTTCACGACGTTGGCCCACCATATCGACCTCGTCTTTCTGAAGGAAGCATTCCACCTCACCAGGAAGGACGCGGCGTCAGGCGTGGATCAACAGACAGCAGCGGAGTACGAGGAACAGCTGGATAGGAACCTGACGTCGCTTTTGGATCGTTTCAAGAGCGGAACGTACAAGGCCCCTCCGGTCAAGCGGGCGTATATCCCCAAGACAAACGGGGCGGCCCGTCCGATCGGCATCCCGACCATCGAGGACAAGGTACTGCAACGCGCGGTAACCATGGTTCTGGGAGCGGTCTACGAGCAAGATTTCCTCTCTTGCTCATACGGTTTCCGTCCCGGCCGGTCCTGTCACCAGGCGTTGGAGACGCTGTGGCGTGGCATCATGGGCATAGGTGGCGGGTACGTCTACGAAGTGGACATCCGCAAGTTCTTCGACACGTTGGATCATGGACATCTTCGGAGCTTTCTTGACCTGCGGGTGCGCGATGGTGTGATACGACGGGTCATTGATAAGTGGCTTAAGGCTGGAGTTCTCGAAGCAGGCCAGCTTGTGTATCCAGACGCCGGCACGCCACAAGGAGGAGTGATCTCGCCCCTTCTGGCGAACATCTACCTTCATGAAGTCCTGGACAAATGGTTTGAGCACGTCGTCAGACCGCGTATGCGAGGTGAGGCGTTCCTCATCCGCTACGCTGATGACTTTGTCATGGTCTTCAGCAACGAGATGGATGCCCGGAAGGTCGAGGAGGTGCTGCCGAAGCGACTTGGTCGGTTCGGTCTCGCCGTTCACCCAGAGAAGACTCGCTTGGTGCGATTCCTGCCGCCTTGTGGCGGATCAGGAGGTACTGGACACCAAGGGTTCAGCTTCGACCTGTTGGGTTTTACCCACTACTGGGGCAAGTCGCTCAAGGGAAATTGGGTTGTCAAGCGCAGGACGGCAAAAGATCGTCTTGCCAGGGCCTTGAAATCGGTAGGGGAGTGGTGTCGATTCAATCGGCATAGTGATATCGCCGATCAGTACCGGACTCTCATACTCAAAATCAAAGGTCATTGCCAATACTATGGGATAACCGGTAACTCCCGCAGGCTTAACGCCTTCCGTGATGGAGTGCAGAAGCTGTGGTGGAAGTGGTTGAACCGGCGATCGCAAAGAAACAACATGAGCTGGCAAAACTTCAACCTCATGAAGAAGACTTATCCATTACCAATTCCCGTAGCAATGCATTCTATCTGCCATCGTGTAGCAAGACCATGAACAGAGGAGCCGGATGCCTTAAAGGGGCACGTCCGGATCTGTGGGGGGCGGGGGAAGGAAACTTCCCTCGTCTACCCGACCCATTTTGAGGCTTGGATTTTGCTAAATTCTATTCTTCGCCTGCCCAAGGGCTCGGAAATGAGCATTTACCCTTGTTTCCCACTTTGGCCATCATTTCCTTGGGCGAGTGCTCAAAAATCCGTGGTGAGACTTTTTGATTTACCACCGGATAGGATTTTTAGCTCCATTTTGTACAAAATCTCACCACTTTTGTTCGAAGCGAAACGCACTTATTTCATCGTATTTTCGTATAGAATTGCTGCGTGTAGCTCCGAAACATGTGTTCGATAATTCATTGATATTACGTCATGTTTGGAAAATATTACGATAAAAATTTCAGAGAGGTAGTTATGGAATTAAGGGCGATTGCTATTGGCCTTTGTGTGGGCCTCGTATTTTATCTTAGCCTGACTCTGTATAGAGAGGCGGCGTATATGATTCCAACCATTGCAAAGAAATATAACTCAAGGAAACATTAGAATGGAAAGTTTTTCCAAAAATGGTCCAGTGATAAAGTGAAATGAGGAAGAAGTTTGCAAATCTTTAATCGTCTTCCGGCAGCATCAGCGTCAAAACTGGCTCCCCCTGATCACCAGGACCGATGTGGGCGATGACATCCACCGTCTCCGTCCGCCCTGGTTCCATGAGGAATGCGATCCTAACGGTGGCTCGATCCGCGCCGGCATGACTCTTCCTGGCGGAGCAGAGCACCAGGAACAGCAGATCG
This sequence comes from Solidesulfovibrio sp. DCME, assembly GCF_049995385.1. Taxonomy (NCBI): domain Bacteria; kingdom Pseudomonadati; phylum Thermodesulfobacteriota; class Desulfovibrionia; order Desulfovibrionales; family Desulfovibrionaceae; genus Solidesulfovibrio; species Solidesulfovibrio sp. DCME. The sequence continues at coordinate 4,125,424 of NZ_CP188261.1, read as the reverse complement.
TGGAGGCGGCCAGTAGTACTTTGCCCTTCACCGGTAAGTCCATCCGGCGGTTCGACGTATCCGTGGTAGAGGTGCTCGGAGACGGCGGTATGGACCTTGAACCCGACAGTCCTGGCGGCGTCGGTGACGTCGATGAGCACGCCGTCAGCGATGGCCTGTGCTCGAGTGTAGCTGTAGATCAGATTCCAATCGTTATCAGCGGGCATCGTCAGACTCCTTTCCTTGCGTGGGTAAAATATGGTCCAGTTTCCTTCGGAAATTCTGACACAATTCGAGACCGACTTCAGCGTACGAACGTGCAATGTCCCCAGGCAACTCTGGCGAAGACGATTTATCCATGATCTTGAAAAGCTGTTCTATTGGTCGGAATGTATTGATAATCTCTGACTTCAACTCAAGCATATCAGGTTGATCGTGTTCCATGTGGACTCCAATCCTTAAGAACGTTGCATATTTATGGGATAAACACGCGACGTTGAAAAAAATCGCAGGACGCCACTGCTGACGCCCTGCGATCACGTTGAAGATATTAACCGTCGGCGTCGTCGTTCATCTCCTTCACGAAGTCCTCCTGCTCTGCGGGGGGCATCCGTTCGAAGGAATCGTACATCTCTTGCCGCTCAGGATCGGGGCCCAAGTCGGGAGCGCCAGGAATAACAACCGGACCAAAAGGATTCTCAACCATAATGCCGACCTCCGTAACTTTGTTCAGAATTACAATTGATTGTCGTGATATGCTGCCAAGGCAGCTACAGGGGAAAGGATACCCTCGGCGCTGGGGCCAGGTCACGGGGGAGGCGGAGAAATTGGACACGCCGGCACCGGAAACGGACGTTGGCCCGGAGCGGGGATTCCCTGAGTCTTGGGATCAAGGGGGAGCAATGGGGGAGGCCCAGGGGAAAGGTCCAGGAGAGGGCAGGAGGGAGCGAAATACAGGGGTGTCCAGGGCGGGAGCACAACCCTCAAATTCCCCCAAGGGGGGCTGGGACTACTTTCTCAGTGAAAGTAGCGTTATTTTAGCTGGTTCTAGTGTGTAAGTGCAGATCTTTCAAAATTGATTTTTTGGAAAAGTACATAGATGCTGTGGGATTTGTCAGTATAGTGTAAGTTTAAATTGATCTATAAAATGGCTCTAAATGTTGTAAAATTTTTAATAAAAATTATGGGATAGGCGTTTTATTTTCGTCAAAAAGTGAAATGTGGAGGTTGCTGTCAATCACGCTTGCAAATATTAGTTTAAACAATCTGTATATAACGAGTGGTGCTGCTATACTGAGTATAATTATTGAAACTAAAACAAACATTATGCCGTTCAATATGGTCATGAAGAACGACTTCAATTCTTTAACGTTTTCGTTTGCTTTTGTGTCAGAATTGCCTGAAATAAAATCTTGAATTTTATTGTATAAATAGCTGCTTATCCCTACTACGGCTTTTTTGGAGAGGCCTATAGCACCTCCCTGTTTGGTGTATTCGGCGTTTATGTTTTGTATTTGTTGCGTTGTGACTTGGTTGAAAATAAATGTTTCTGCGGCAACAAAGAATGGAAGACTAATATAGATAAAAATTGTGAAAAATACCAATTTTTCACCAAATTTTCTTGAAGTTTCGAATATTCCAAATCCGAACCCTAAAGTAAGTCCAGATTTTAGTAGAAAACCTTGCTGCATAATTTTAAGTAAAACAGTTTGGGCGGTAAGGGCGATTAAGCTATTTTCAAGAAATCCAGATATTCTGCTAATAAATTCACTTATGCCTGTTAGTGAGGCTACGCTGATGGATGTTATATTTTTTGCTATAGAGGAAATAATAAAAATAGTTTCAATAGAAATGAAGGAATCCATGCAGTAACTATAAGATAAATCGTAGAAAGGGTTCATTAACACATCGAGAATCGAATTATAAAGCCCAAGAACGGCAACTATCGTAAGCATTGTAAAAGCGGTCTTTGTTGAAACTTTTCTTTTACTAAGTTTATTAAATAGAGAGACTGGGAATATTAACGCAAGTCTGGTGTAGTAAAAAATTGCTTTTGCTACAGAATCTACTGTAAAATTAAATTTGATGGCAGGCTTTGAGATGGTGAGAGTGCCTGCTTCTCGACTTGTTGGTAATGATGGTGTTTCCTCTACAAAGACATCGATTCCAACGTTCGTAAGTAATGATTTTATTTTAGTAGCTCTGGATGCGTCCGCTCCTTTAAAAAGTACGCTGGTTTCTTTGTTTAAGACTTTTGTGTAAATGTTTTTGTCAAATTTCGATATTTTACTAATTAAGTTGTCGGCACCATCTTTGTTGTAGTTTCTCAGTCGCTTCCATTTCGTTGTCACAGTATACGTTATCTCGGGCATGGGACATCACCTTTGATAGAATATGAGAACTGTGGAATTATGTTGTGTAGGCCTGTTTTGTGGGCCAACACCTTCATGGCAGACTTTCCCATAGTTTCTTTTGAGTTTCAATAAAATTGTTACGGTTATTCGTAGTGTTGGGAAAAAGCTGGTGTCGGATGGCAGGATGCTGCCATATCGAGGTGCCTTTTTCTGCTGGAGTGACGGAATGAAGTAGAATAAGCCCTGAACCCGCTCCAGTGGTGGCGGAGGACAAAGGAATAACGTCTATCTGTATAATATGATTTAATTTTTTAAATACGTGGGAACCGCGTTTCGTGATTCGGAGAAATGACGAGCGCCCAGGAACGTAACTTTCGACAGGAAGGAAAAGAAATCATGCCGTTTGCAATCCATCAAAGCAAAACCAATCATAAAATGTATCTTTTTACGCGAAGGAAGAACGATCTATCGTGTGTCCCAGAAGGTGTGTTGGAAGAATTAGGGAAAATCAAGTTTTTAAGAAACTCTTTCCCTCAAGAGAAAGAAACGGAAAAAATTTCTCCCTACTATAAAGAGATTGAAAATTTTGTATCTGCAAAGGGCTATTTTGTCTTGAAACTTGAATGATAAAATGTAGCACCTCTAGGGTGCTGGCGATTCGTTATTATTTTCCTTCAATCAACTGTAGCGCCATCTTCGGGAGCGAATTTGCTTGAGAAAGCATTGCAACGGCAGATTGTGATAGTATTTGCTCTTTAACCAACGATGTCATCTCCTGAGCAACGTCGGTGTCAGAAATTTGCGATTCAGCTGCTTGAAGATTCTCGGCTTGTATTTGTAAATTCGAGACCGTATTCTCAAGACGGTTCTGAGTTGCTCCCAGGTTTGCCCTGATTTTATCTTTCTTAATGATCGCAGTGTCAAGTCCAGACAAAGCTGATTGAGCGTCAGACTGTGTTTTTACGTCGTAGTCACGAAGACCAAGTGTTGTTGGCAAGTTATATTGAGAGATGTAGTAATAATCTTCTGCTGAGCTATTCCCCGTTCCAAAGTGGATTTTTGTGTCTCCATTTGTAAAAGTATACCCATTGACCACACCGTTGTAATAAGATTTGACATCGTCTGACGAAAGGGCTCGGTTGTATATACGAAAATCTTGGGTTTGGCCTATGAATTTCTCGTAATCTGCAACACCCATCCAAGGATCGTGTGCGATATAAATTGGCGACGAAAAATCAACAGCTCCCGTTCCAGAGTTGTCTGAAAGAATGAGGTCTCCGTTAAGGTAAACCTTGTATTCTCCATTGTCGTAGGTGTTCGTCAATAGATACCATTGGTCTTCTTTGACAACGCCAGGGTCTGAATCCAGTTCAGTACGTACGGAATTTGTGTGATAAGTTTGCAATGTGCCATCGTCAAGGACTTGGATTTCGTATCTGTGATCGAGTGGGGATGCTGTTGATGTAAAGATTTGGGAAGCTCCAGCGTGAAGATCGCTCACTTTAAACCAAAGAGAATAGGTGAAGCTCGATGTATTCATGCTGAAGTTTGCACTTAGATCATTGTTTGTTCCGTCAAAAACGATTGACTGGCTTCCTCCTATCCCGTCTGTAAACTTTGCATTTGACGTTATTGCTGCTGATATGTTCCCAGATGAATCTTTCAGTGTGCCATTGAATGAGTAGTTGAGCAAAAGACCGCTATTTAGACCAGAGCTATCAGAAAGCAATTTGATACCATTGAAATCCGTAGCCTCAGCTATTCTATTAATCTCGCTGGCCATGGCTTGAAATTCAGAATCAATGATCATTCTTTGATCAGAAGTATATGTCCCTGTCGCAGCTTGTTCTGCCAGTTCCTTCATCCGAATCAATTTTTCATCGATGACCTGCAAGGCTCCGTCAGCAGTTTGAATCATCGAGATGGCATCGTTCGCGTTTCTGATCCCTTGGTTCATGGTGGCGATGTCGGAGCGCATCAACTCCCGGACAGCGAGGCCGGCAGCATCGTCGGCAGAGGAATTGATCCGCAGGCCCGACGATAACCGCTGGGTCGAAGTGCTCATCGCACCATAGTGGTTCGACAAGTTTCTGGCGGTGTTCAGCGCCATCAGGTTATGGTTGATGACCAATGCCATGGGCGGCATCTCCTTCCTTGTCTCGTGTCCGGTTTCCCGTGATTTCCCGGAATTCTTTGCCGGCAATCCGGCTCCTGATCCGCCAGAAACCCTGTCCTCATGGAACAATTTAGCAAAACATAAAGTTTACTTGTTAATATCTAGCAAATTGCATACCTAGTTTGCTTATAGAGGAAGTCCGCTTGCCCTAGACTGGCCGAAAAGGACGGTCATCATGGGCGAGATTCTTAAGATTTTTGGAAAACGTCTCCGGTCGCTACGCCGGGCTAAGGACATGACCCAGGAGCAGGTTGCTGAACGCGCAGGGCTGTCCCTCCAAAGCGTCGGCGAGATCGAGCGGGGCAGGGGGAATCCGACCTTGGTGAACGTCGAACGGTTATCCGAAGCACTCAGCGTCGAATTGACGGAGCTTTTCGACCTCGGTGACGTCAAAATGACGAGGGAACAGGCGGTACAAGAGATATTGGCCCGGCTGGAAGGCGCAACCGAAGAACAGGTCCGAGCACTTCTGACGATGGTCAGGGTTTTGATCCAGAAATGACGGAAACATGTCGCGACCAGTTTAAGCATGGGCAATTTACTCCTAACCCTCAGGGAACACAGAGTTAGAAGAAGGATACCCTCGGAGCTGGGGCCAGGTCACGGGGGAGGTGGAGAAATTGGACGCGCCGGCACCGGAAACGGACGTTGGCCCGGAGCGGGGATTCCCTGAGTCTTGGGATCAAGGGGGAGCCAATGGGGGAGGCCCAGGAGAAAGGTCCAGGAGAGGGCAGGAGGGCGCGAATCCAGGGGCTGACCGGGTGGGAGCACAACCCCCAATTTCCCCCAAGGGGGGCTGGGACTACTTTCTCAGTGAAAGTATCGATATTTTAGCTAGTTCTGGGATGCATGGCGCTGCTTATTTTGATTTTTAGCAAATTCGCACAAAAAGGTAGTGTCGGATGGCAGACTCCTGCCATTTCCCGGGTTGTGTTTGTGCTAAAACGACAGATTTTGCGTGATGAAGCCTTGAACCTGCTCCAGTGGTGGCGAACAGGGATATACGCTCTATTCGCCTAATATTACGAATCTTTTCAAATGTGCGGTTTCCCGCGTTTTTGACTAACCTATATTTACCTACTCGACGAAACTGCATCTTTTGCCGTTAAAAATGATTAATCAGCTTTCAAGCAACTTCTGTTGACATCCTTTGTTTTTGAGATAGGGTTTGTCTTGAACAAATCGATACCGAAAATGAAAGGAGATTTTTACCCATGCCTGTTGCATCGAAATTTGACGCGATGAAACTTCGCACCATGATCACCGAAGGAAAGACCGCTCAGCAAATTATGGATGCCTTCGATATTCCCAAAACCACCCTGAAAAACCATCTCACGAAGCTGATATCGCTGGATGAGAAGTTTTACAAGATCGAAGGGATGGATGCTCGCGTGGCATCTGGAAGCGTGAAGTTTTCGAAGAATGGTCTCCGCCTGTCCCCGACGCTCCTGGCCAACTACGGCTTCAGCCAGGGCGACGAGTTCAAGGTCTCCTGCTTGGAAGAGGGGAAAATCGTTCTGGAAAAAATCTAGCCAGCTGGATTGGTTGGGAATAGTTGCGCATTATGGCCCACGTCGTCCTGTAAAAAGGGGTGACGTGGGCAAATCAAGCCAATACTAATTTTAACTACTGAATATTTCGTCACAAAATGGTGTATCGCTAATATCATGAATCAACTCTTGATAAAACTCTTGCAAACTGTCCGATGACAGTGTGCATGCTGCAAATATAATATTTAAAGAATTTACTGCTGCATCTTTCTTAAAAAGAATCTTTGCATCGTTAAAAATAAAAAGCAATCTTTCCTTAACTTCTTTAGCAAAGTCTTTAACTTCTGTAAACAAATCGATCTGCTCGTGATTCTCTTTAAAATCAATTTGTCTCTTTATTAAAGCTGTTGACAAAATTAAATGCAAAAAAATTTTATGTGTGATATTTACTCGATACAATCTTAGGAATGGCTCAAATCGTGAGAAAAACTGACAATGCGAGTGAAACATAAGATAGAGAGAGAGGACAAAACCTGCTCTTTGGGCTGTCTCCGTAAATTTTACATAATAGTTATTTTCTTCATAGATTATAGTCACCTGTTCGTGTGAAACTAAGTTGGAAAAATATACGATAAATGGCAACAGGGCATTAAGTAGGTTGCAATTGTTCAAAAATTTTCCATCATAGCATCGACGACAAAGAGGCGGAGAGCTGGAAAGAATATTTTCTAATTTTACATTTGTTTTGATTTCACTGGAATGTAAATTTATAGCGCAATGAAATTCATCGCCACGCAATGGTATGATAGTTATTTTGAGCATATTGAAACCGGTGTTTTGTCTGTTTTGGCGATATTGTCAGTTTGGCAAGCCTTTGTTGTTGTGTGGCCACATTTTTTCAGATATGTGGAAAGTTTTTTGATGGCATTCTCTTTTGTAGATGTGAAAAAGATGAGTATAAATTTCTGGCATCAATTTTTCAATTTTTGAGCTGAGGAACAAACTGTAAATATAGTCAATGAATTCTGGATCAAAATAAAATATCCTTAAGATAGAGTCGCGCCCGACAGTGGTTATCAATGTATTTATTTCTTCAAGACAGAGCGCTTGTACTTCGGTTAGGTACATGACAAAAATAACTTTTCTAGAAAATTCAGGAGGTGTGGAATCTCCAAGAATGCTTCTAGAAATCCTGTGTACGTCTTCAAATGGCATATCGTAGGACCTCGCGAGGGTGGGCCATGAAACTTCGGCGTGAAGTTTTAACTACACGGACTCACCCTCTTTAGCTTTTAACTATTGATTCCTGGTCAATTCTTCGACAGGAATAAGCTTATCCAGGTCAAGTAGTATTAGCAATCTGTCGTCAAGTTTGCCTACACCTTTGATATATTCCGATTCAATCCCAGCAACAACAGGTGGTGGCGGTTCAACAGTATTGGATTGAATTCTAAGAACTTCCGATACACCATCGACGACAAAACCAATAATCATTCGATGAAGGTCGACAACGATGATGCGTGTTTGGTTGTCGTGTTGCTTGGATTCCAGTAAAAAACGACTTCGCAAATCGATGACCGGGATAACCTTGCCCCGAAGATTGATAACTCCTTCGACGTGTTGTGGTGAGTTCGGTACTTTCGTGATCGCCATGGTGCGGATGATCTCTTGCACTTTCAGGATGTCAATGCCGAACTCTTCCTCGCCGATGGCGAAGGTCACTAGCTGGAGAAGTTCATTCTCCTGCTTTGAGGTGGTGGGCTCGTCCATTACCCTCTCCCTAAAGCAAGCGCCTTTTTGCCCGTGGGGAGGGCATTTGAACTCGATCCACCTTCGGATTTCATTTCATCAATAAGTCTTTTTAGCACCTGAGCTTGATCCGCTAACTCGCTTACAGCCTGAGAGGATTGTCGCATAGAGTCAGCAGTTTCTGAAGAAATACGATTAACATCTTCGATGCTTCGGTTGATTTCCTCGCTGGCGGAGGATTGTTGTTCTGATGCCGTTGCGATGGAACGAACTTGGTCGGTCGTGACTTCGGCAAGTGAGACAATTTCTCGTAAGGATTCGCCAGAGTGATTCGCTAATCTAGTGACTTCCTCGATATTTTTTCCCGAGCGCTCGACGTTGTCGATATTTTTCTTGGTTCCGTCCTGGATGCCCCGGATCGCTGCGCCCACTTCTTTGGTGGCGGTCATGGTCTTCTCGGCCAGCTTGCGGACTTCGTCAGCGACGACAGCAAATCCGCGTCCAGCTTCACCGGCACGTGCCGCTTCAATGGCAGCATTCAGGGCCAAGAGGTTGGTCTGGTCCGCAATGTCGGAGATGACATTTAGAATTTGACCGATTCCTTCAGCTTGTTTACCCAAGTTACCCATGTCATTTTTCATCTCAAGAGATTGAGATTGAACGTGTTCAATTCCTTTAACAACTTGACTGACAACTTTTGAACCTTCTTCCGCCTTCACCTTTGCTTGGTCAGCAGTCGATGCCGCATTTGAAGCATTTTTTGCAACTTCCATTACGGTGGCATTCATCTCTTCCATCGATGTTGCTGTTTCCCCAATGCGATGCGCTTGTTCTTCTGATCCTCGTGTGGATTGCTCAATTTGGGCAGAAAGTTGTTCAGATGCTGAGGTGACAATTTCGATAACACCTTCGAGTTGTTGAGCAGCGTGGAGTATGCCCTGAGCGGTAGCTTCTTTTGCCAGGCGTTGCTGTTCAACTATTTCAGTCAGATCCGTTGCAATGGTCAGTGTAGCAATGAGTTTGCTATCAAAATCAAAGATTGGTGCGCAATCTATATTACATACTTTTGCTTCGCCAGATATGGATTTGTATTCGACGTTTTCTTTGCGAATGGGTCGCTTTTCTGCAAAAACTTGGCGTGTTATTGTTTGTCTCGATTCGTCATTGTAGAAAAACTTAGCGATGGAAGTACCGATGTAATCTTCTGGTTTTCCATCTCTCCCTGTAAATTCAATCAATTGACTGTTTACAAATAGCATCTTTTCATTTGGATCAGAAACCAAGAGAGGTGTGGTCATCCCTCTCATTAAACCTTCAGCGAACCCTAGCTTGTTTTTGAGAGTTTCCGTCATGTGTTTAATAGCGCCGAACACACCAATCTCTGGTCTTGTCGCATCGAATTTTGCGGATAAATCACCATCAGCAATGCGTTTAGCTATTGCAGCCAAAGCAGCTGGTTCATCGCCAAGTTGTTTCATCGTTGTCTTTGCGAGAAACAAACCTAATATGATGCCAACAACAACTCCAATAGATGTTAGTAAAATAGCAATAAAATTAAAATTTGAAGATGTTTTTTCAATTTGTTTTCTGGTTTGTTGTGCATGTTCAATTTTAAATAGACTATATTCTGTTATACATTTACTCACGCTTATGGTTTTAACCATGCCTTCGTGGATAGCAATATCAACTGCTTCGGCATTTGATTCAACAGTATTTGTCCAGGACAACTTGCTGATTTTCTCTTGCAGCGGCTTCCATTCGGCCAACTTTTGTTCAAGCTGAGTCATTAGCTGGCGGCCGTGCTCCGTAATGGCTGTTGCTTTGAGCTTGGTAAGTTCAGTATCTAGCTCATTATATAATACGTTTATTTTGTTTTGGTTAGAGACAAGATCATCGTGGTTAGATGATGCTGCAATAGCTAGGCCTAGAAAGGCGACTTTAAGAAAACTTGCCTCAACGTTACTGACGGTACTTACTCCTTTAAAATCCTTATCAAAAGCTTCAACAATTCCATTATTTATCTGGTCAAAACCGTGAACTCCATAAAAACCCACTATAGCTGTAAAGCACGAGAGAATTAGTGTGAAAATAATCAGCTTAACTTGCGTGGATATTCTTTCAAGCATGACATGGGCCTCCCTGTAAATAGTGAGAGCAGCCATAGCACCATCGATGAACGGTGCAGAGCCACGAACGTCTATACTAAAAATTGTTGTGAGAATTTTGAGCGAAAGCTCACGCCGAAAAGATGGAAGGGACTAAATTTCTAACTACAACGCAGAATAAATCCCGTCTTCCGGAAAAAAGAAAATTTTTCCGAAAAGACGCAAAAAAAAGGAAAGAGAAGATTTTTACTTAAGTTCTGACTTTTTTCAACGATTCAAGTGGGGTAATCCCAAAACGTTTCTTATAGCATTCACTGAAGTGGGCATGGGTAGTGAATCCACAGGACAATGCGATGGATAAAATCGATACATCAGGTGGACTTTGCTGAAGAATCTGATGCGCCGTGAGCAGGCGACGCTCTCTTAGGAAATGAGAGGGTGAATACCCACGGTATTTTTTGAATGCTTCCTGAATTGTACGTATACTTAGTCCGGTGAGAGAGACCAAATCCTCTAGACGTAGAGGGCGTTCAGCATTCGCTTCGATATATTCTTCTACAAGTTTTATAATTTTTTTTGAGCTATTTGACTTTTTAGTGAAAAAATATCTTAAAATATCAGGTTGTGAATAGAGGAATGACAAATAAAGTAACTGCTCATATTGTGTTGCAATTATTGGAATGCTTGCTAGATGGGGGAATAAATCTAGCGAATTTGCAATGTGTTGTATTGTATACCCGATGTATGTACAATTGTAATTAGCTTTATGTTCAATTAATGTTTTAGTTTTACTGTTTTCGTTCGCTGAATAAATGAGATTGTACAGAATTGAAACTGGGAATATTGCTTGTAAAGAAATGGGGCTGTCTAAATAAAGATCTTGGACATCGCCCTGTTTATAGGATACGGCCAAGTCGTTACGTTTGTAGCGTTCCTCGTTATTTTTATTTTTTGTCGTAAAATTGCCATGAATTAAAAGATTGCAAAAAATATCATCGCTTTCATGTATAAGGCGGTGCGTGTAAATAGAGTTGTTTCCTATATTGTTTATTCTAGCTTTTCCTAGTTTCGTCGTATTGAAAAATGCTGAAAATTTATTTAATGTTGCAAAAGAATAGTTTGTAAAAGAAGTTTTATTTAATATAAAAGCCTGCCATTCTTCTGGATTGTCTGTTTCAAAGCAGGTAAAAGCTGACAATTGTTTTTGAATATTGAGGAAGTCAGTATTCATAAATATCCCATGATCACCCGAGTAATTTTGATGATTGCAAATGAGTCGGCATAATTAATAAAAATTGTTAATAGTAGTTTTAGCTGGCTTCAAGATTATGATGCCAAGTAACGACTTTGTTCCTTCCAGAATTTTTTGCTATATATAAAGCTTTGTCAGCATAATACAATATATCGGAAAGATTTTGGCCCTCTTTTCGCTCAAATACTCCGATAGATACAGTGAATGAAATGCTGTCATGCAGCCCGTCAACTTTAATTTGAGCCAATGATTGTCTGAGCCTTTCAGCAATTTGTTCTGCTTCTTCTAAAGTGGTCTCCGGTAAAATCGCCGAGAATTCTTCTCCTCCAATCCTGCCAAATATATCTGTTTGGCGAAATAATTTTCGACACTCCGCGGACAGAGCCCTGAGAACATCATCGCCAATGGCGTGTCCAAAAGAATCATTAATTTTTTTAAAGTGATCGATGTCAAGCATAAAAAGAGATAAATGTCTGTTGTAGCGTTCTGAACGATAAACTTCGTCTTCTGCTCTTTCCAAGAAACGATGCCTGTTGTGTACGCCAGTCAGGGCATCAGTTGTAGCAAGATGGTTCAATTGTAATTCTAATTTTTTTCGTTCTGTAATCTCATCAAGAAGTATTAAAATTCCAGAAAATTTGTCTGAAACATCCAGCATGCGGGAAAAAAACACATCGAAATATTTATTTTCGCCAAAAAAGTTTGTTTTGATTTCTACTCTGTCGGAGAGAATGTCTCCTGTAAAAAATGCGTTCATTTCTTCGGTTAGCCAGGGCAAATAAGCGTCAAGGGGCTTGCGGTGTCCTTCAGTTTTTCTGCCTACCGTACTATGTCCACCGGAATAATAAATTTCCACAGTGTCACAAGTGAGACCTAGTAAATTAGCAGCTGAAATATTGATGCTGTCTATCAACATATCCTTGTCTAGAAGAAACGCAGGGCGAGGGATGCTTTCAAATATAGTAAGGTACTTGTTTTTTTCGTTGGCTAAATTTCTATTCGTCTTTTTAAGACTTGAAATTCGTTGGGAGTTATTTGTCGTAACCCATTCAGTACACAAAGCAATTTCAAAACGGTCGAAACTCCGCGATACAAAACGAGCCCAAATCTGTTTGAAATCTTCTGGGCCTTTTTCTTTGACTAACTCAACATAAGCATCGCGATAGTACTTAAGAAGTCCAAGGAACATACTCAAGGTGATGCCGCGCTCACGATGCCGCTGGGCTTCGAGCCTTCCAAATCTCGAAATGGGATCGGCAGCATAATCTTCATCGGGAGTAAACTGAGGTTCTTTCCCTGCATGGCTTTGAAAAGCCATGCACAGAGAATTTGTTAGGCCAGATATGGACATACGCCAAGCTACTAGTAATGTAGAAGTATATTTACTAAAATTATATAGTTTAGAATAAAAAAGAATGCGCTCCATGAGCCATGCTTCATTTTCTTGTAATAATTGTGATAGTTGCTGAGTCACATTTTCTCCAATCGAGTGAAGTGCCAAAACTATACAAAAGATGGCTGGTGTTTGCCTGTATCAATAAGTTGTGGATATTTTATATTGTTCGAGTGTATGGGCTTGGCATTTTATTATAAGTTCATTAATCTGGTCTCCGTGCCGTTCAATTGTTTGAAACATACCTGGAGAAATAAAAGATGCCATATTGTTTCTTATTATTTCGAATGCAGTATGGATAGATAATTTTTTGCGGTATGGACGGTCTTCCATCAGGGCAGAGATTATATCTGCAAAAGCTAATATTTTCGTGCCTACATCAAGTTTCGAATCGTCTAGCCCATATGGATAGCCAGACCCATCGCTCTTCTCGTGATGCCTTTCCGCCCAAGTTATTATTTCTAGAAACCATTCAGACGAATTTAGTTCATTAAGAATCTGGCCTGTATAATAAGCATGTTGCTTGACAATATTGAATTCTTGGTCAGAAAGAGGGCCAGGTTTGTCAAGCAAGCTTGGGTCAATGCCTATTTTCCCAAGGTCATGTAAATATCCAGCGATCAACAGTTTTGTGCATTTTTCACTTGAAAATCCAAAATATTCACCAAGTAAACCTGATAAGTGCGCAACAGTGTAAGAATGTGCGGCTGTAAAGTGGCATCTATAATCTATTATTCGTGACAAAATTAAGGAGAAATCCACGATATTGTCTAACGATAATTCAAAATTAATATCCGAGTCAATCCTAAGAAAAATTTGGCTAATGTCTAATGAGTTAATTTCTGTCCAAAATTGATCTGTGCCCGAGAGATCTTCAAATGCGTTAAAAACTTTTGGGTGATAAATAGTACCAACATTCGCTTTAATTTTATTCATCGTCTTTAGCTTCAAATTGGGATTATGACTGTCGTGACTTAAAAAGATATCAACTCTGTCGGCTAGATTAATTATATGGCTTTGGAAGGGAGCTTTCTTATTGGATATTTGCAAAGATTCATAGTATTTTATGTGGTGATTTCTAATGATTTGAGCTATGTTCTGAAATGCTGCAAAGGGTGCCAGCATGCAGCTTCCCATGATACAATGGGGCAATGGCGTTATCACATCCTCTTGTGTGAGCTGATCCCGATCGTGAATAGACAGTGCTCCTATATCGTGCAAACTAGCGGCAACAACAAGCTCAAACAACTCGTCATTATTCAGGCGGATTTGCTTGCCAAGTTGGTATGCAATTGCGGTTGTTCGTCTATGGTGGGATTTTAGCAAAAAATTAAAGCTGTCGATTGACTTAATAATCGGTCCGGCCAGATCTCTCAGGGTCAGTTTTTCCATAGGATGTATCCAATCTTTTGCAGACACATTCAGTTTCTGAAAAAGTATCAATGATAGTGGTCGTTATGCTGATGGTTATTATTGCAAAATCATTTTATACACCATACTGTGCTTAAGCGCTTTATCTTAGACTAATAAGACCTTTTTTATCTTATTACATAAAATTCGATTTTTGTCAAGTTTTATTTCAACAAGTCGTGAATAATTCCCATCCCCGTCAATCCCCGTTTCTCCTCCCTCCGTGAAAAAATCCCAACAAACCCCTTGACCTCCCCGTACCAAATCCGTACTTACCCCGAGCCAACGACGCGCCAACGAAGCCAACGGTTTTGGCCCCCAACTTTTTCTTGGGAACGAAAGATTTGGGGTTGACTTCGGGACGAGTTTGGGGCATTTAGCCTGTTCCCTGATTCTGTTTATAGGACCGTAGCTCAGGGGGAGAGCGCTTGCTTGACACGCGAGTTTCCCGCTTTAACCCCTTAAAATAATTCCAAAAGCCCCTGTGAAAAAGTGATCTCGTTGGCGAGTAGCCAACGGGATCTTCTTCTTTTTTTCGGCCAGAATATCGGACTTTGGTCAGTCGTTGGCGCGACTGTGGCGGGTGCTGCCAACTGAGAGAGCTATTTTCGGTTTCTCTGTTGATTCCATTGAAGTTTTTTAGATGCACTCTCATCTTTTCCCGGTGTTCACCCCTTGACCGATGGCAGATACTGTTATAATTTTTGTTCGTACATCAAAGGAGGAGATATGCGAGCAACCGTCACCCAAATTGGAAATTCCACGGGATTGATCCTTCCGAAAGAAGTTGCAGCGCGTCTCAAAGTTAAAAAAGGGGATAGCGTCTACCTCACCGAGACGCCGGAGGGATATTCCGTCACTCCCTATGATCCTGGATTTGAAGAGCAAATGGAATCTGCTCGCAAGGGGATGGCCCGGTATCGCAATGCATTGAAGGAACTGGCTAAGTGATGGACTGGCGGTGGCTGACCGAGAAGGTGATTGTTGCCATCCATGACGAACAAATCGCTGAACATGGTGGAGGAAGAGGCGTCAGGGATCATGGTCTTTTGTTGTCGGCACTTGCGCGACCTCAACACCTTTTGCAATATGCTGCTCCCGATGTCTTTGATTTGGCCGCAGCTTACGCCTTTGGTATCGTAAACAATCATCCCTTCATAGATGGGAATAAACGGACGGGTTTTCTCGCTGCTTATGTCTTCCTGGACATCAATGGTTGGGAGTTGACCGCGCCGGAGCCCGAAGTAGTTGCCGCAGTTCTTGCCCTAGCCAGTGGTGAAATTAACGAAAAAGGATTTTCGACTTGGCTTAAGGATCGATCATACAATAGGCAGAGCACGGACGATGAGGGGTAATCTTGTTTCGAATACGCGTTTCTCCGCGTATTTGGGTAACCTGCCGGTATTGTTCAAACCAGTAAAGATTTTTTGTCGAGACCTCTAAACCATCCGTCGTCGCTTCATCAAAGGATTGCGGAATTATAAGGAAACTTACTCCTCACTTGTGGACAGTTGGGCGATAATTCTGTGAATCCTCCGATAGTGATCACCACGGGAGGTCTCCATGTCTGATAAAGTCGCAACAATTGGCCTTGATACAAAAGGTATCGAAGCGGCTCTTGCTCGTGCTGTTCGACGAGCTGAAAAGATCGCTAGAGAGACAGGAACTCCTCTTATATTTTGGAAGGATGGGCATATTGTCGAGATATGTCCCGACCAGCTGTCGCATCAAGATTCGCAAACTGATGTTTTGCCTGGGATAGGTTCTTGAAACGATATGCTGCATCATGACGAACTCACTGAAAAAATGCTTGCGAATCCTGATGTCAAGGAAGCTTATGATGGCATGACTCCAGAGTTTGCTCTCTTGGATGAACTGTTACGTGCAAGAGATGCTGCTGTGAGTCAACCCGATCGTAGTCTTGATGGGAGCGAATGTCCCTTTCGTCGCTAAGCTTGAGCCAGCGTTATCCAGTGGTAATCGCTCTCCGTCTGTAATGACTTTGCTGTTAAGTCATAATTACTTTCTATTTAAGAATGAATAGTCTCTTTTGCTGCACGTTCTAGCGCTTCAGCTGCAAAGGTATTTAAGCTCTTTCCTGTTGCTTTGGCAGCTGCTTCGGACAACCGATGAATTTCTGGCGATACTCGGACCATAAAACGACCCGAGTAGGGTTTCTCAGGACTTTTACCAATCTCCGCGCAAGTGGACAAATAGTCCTCAACAGCTTCTTGGAATTCCTGACGCAACTCATCGACGGATCGACCTGTAAAGTGAATCACGTCGCGGATGCCAGCAATCTCCCCATGAAATGCATCATCGTCAGGCTCAAATTCGAACGTACCAACGTAGCCTTTGTATTGAAGAGCGTTCATTCTTCGATCTCCATTTGGTCGAGGAACCGGCGCACAGACTTGACAGCACCTTTGTCGAGAACTGGTCGTGGATGTGGCCGGTGAATTCGAAGGATTGCCCCATCTGCTGAGACAAATCGCACTCGTGATCCTTCACCTTCGAGTTTTCGACACCCGTTTGCCTGTAGCAATGCCTCGACAGCAGCCCAAGTGAGTTCTCCCCGTTCCGGCTTGGATCGGATCGCTTCCAGCGTCCTTCTGTGCTTGCTGTTCATTGAAGAAATGATACTACTTTTTGGTGCAAGGTCAAGGTCGTTGGATTTTAACAGAATGTCTCCTCGACCTGGGTCAAAAACGTGGGAAACCGCGTTTTGGTCCTTCCCTATGGTCAAAATCGCAGGACTCTGCCATCGGGACTGGTCAAATTGACTGGAAATCCGCTTTTCCCATGAAATCCTGGTGATTTTGCTCCTATATAGCTAGCATGGACGTGAAAAGTACAGGGTCCTGTGAGTTTTGACCTCCGAAAAACCATGTAAAAGGTACTTTTTCGGTTTTCGCAGCTTCCTGCATTTTTTTATCATACTGAATTTATGGGTATTCATCGATAACAGCAGTGCCACCGTTCTTCCAAATGTGCCCCCAAAGGGATAGCTTACGCCTCAACGGGCCAGCTGCGTCACTGGCTTCGGTCCCGGGCGCTGAGTCGAACACGTACACCTCTGTTAAAAAATGGTGGACCTCCGTGCCAGAGAAGTCCACCGTTGAATCAACATGTTAGCCCAAGATTTTACACGAGATTGTTATCAAATAAAGCAATCTTTACAAGCATATCCAACCCGAAGATATTGACAATCCTTGTTTCACCTACAGTCCAATCTCGTTCCATGGCGAGCTTTCTTTGCTTCTTGATCATGTCAATGTTTTCTTTGAACTGTTCGGGGCTGTATAAGACACGATAATGTTCATAGATTTTTTTGTTGCATTTTTCACATAAGAAGTTGCAATGGCATCTATAATTCGGATAAAACAAATGGGTTTCATCCCATAAGCATTTCTTCTGCATGGTACTATCCTTATTTTGTCTTTGGAAAATGAAAGACGAGGAATCTGTGCTAGAGCTCCCTCGTCTTTCCTTGTTACTTGTTTTTGCTTAGTTCTTTTCTTTTGCTTTTTGTATTGCTTTTTCTAAATCAGCGACCATGTCGCCTCCTTCTTTCTTTATATTGGTAAGGATTGATTCAATCTCTTTTACGCTATAATATTCTTTCAACGGCAAATAGAATTTCTTGTAGCAATCGCTGCAAAGATATCTAAAGTCTTCATCTTTCCCCGTGTGGAAAGTATCTTCGCACATGAGGCACATTTTCTCCACACCCTGAATCTGTTTGGATATTAAATCGTACTGGATTTTGAACTCAGAATTGTCGTCAATCATACCGTTCAGCTGGTGCAGTATTTTAAACAGCTTAATGTTCTTCACAAAGTCGTACCAGGAGTAGGTTTTGCTGTATGTCTTTGTAAAAATGTCGTGGTAGCATTTTGGACAAAGAACTTTATACTCTTCGTTTTCCTTCACTTCGTATGAGTGGGATTCATCCCACAAACATTTCTTAGTAAGCATTGAATACCTCTTTTTTTGTTTGGGTTAGACAAATAAGAAAGACGAGGAATCTCTGGTAAGGTTCCTCGTCCTTCACGCTCAAGCCACTTCCAATGCTGGTAACAGTTTGACTGCTCGTTCCTTTTCTCCCTCCATGTAGTGGTAATACGTGTCTGCCGTCATTTTGACTGTGGCGTGCCCCATCATTTTGGACACCGCAGCCAGGTCAGCACCTTTGCTGAGCAGGGTGGTCGCAAACAGGTGCCGAAGATCGTACATACGAGTAGGGTAGGTGATTCCGGCACGCTGACAGGCATGCTTGAACGCCTTTCGGATCGTCGTCAGCTTCCGTCCCATATACTCGATGACATACTCGGACTGGCTCGATGCCTTCTCCTCCTCCAGACGTTTCAGGAAGGAGGGATTGATCGGGACCGTCCGATAGGTCTTGGTTTTGGTAGCGTAGATACGCACGGTACCGGCGGTGAAATCGATGTTCTCCCATCGTAGCGACAGGAGCTCCGATTCCCCCGGTCGAGTGCCCAGGTTGAAGCACACCTCCATAGCCCATCTCAGGTGCGGTTCGGCACAGGCCATGATCTTCTTCGCGTCGTCCAGGGTCAGCTTCAAGTCCCAGGGCTGAACCTTGGGCTTTTTCCAGTTTTTCAGCGGGTTGACTTTGGTTAAGCCATTGTCGATGCCGAAGTTGAAGATGAAACTCAAATAATCACAGTATTTATTGACCGTGTACTGCGATCTGGTCTTCTTGGTGGTGCCGCTGACGCCTTTGAAGTGCAGGATGAACGGAACCATGTCGCCCTGGTAGGTCAGGGAGTCGACTGGCTTGTCACCAATGACGGGAACGAACTGGTTCTCCAGCAATCGTTCGATGTTGCGGATGTGCTTATCCGTCCGTCCCGACGCACGCATGTGATCCAGGTAACGGTGGCCAAGCTCGAGCAGGGTGATCCCGACAGGTTTCTGTCCGAGGACTTCTCCCGTGGGCGCATCCATCGTGCTGACGGTCTTGACCACCTGGACGGATGCCGTAGCTGTCGCAGGATCTGGAATCGGTAAACCATGTTCGATGGCATTCTGGACAGCTTTGTCGAAGACCTGTGCTTTGGCTTGAGCAAGATCACCACGACCAAAGGATTTGTCGTGTCTTTTGCCGTTGACATGCCAATAGACCATCCAACGGCTATCGCGTTGATAGACACTCATAAAAAACCTCTTCTGTTTCAGGTTGATGTTCGAATTAAATGCCTAAGAGGAATGCAGGAGAGAAAGGGATTCAAATAAAGGGGAGGTAAATCCCCTTGTTAAAAGTTTAGATCGATTTCATCAAAACTTCTTCGACTTCTTCCTCCTTCACGCCGATGTAACGACGTGTGACACTCGGGCTGCTATGGTTCAACCGTTTTGCAATGATCTCCCACGATGTCCCATAAGTTTTTCTTTGGTGGTAACACCAGGTCTTTCGAAGCGAATGCGCTCCATAATTCCCTGAAAGGTTGATCTCGTCGCACCATTGCTGCACATACATAGTCACCGCATATGTGGTCAAAGGACTGTTCTTGCCCTTTCGGCTCTTGAACAGAAAGTGCTCGTCCTTAGCCTCGATGGTCTTCAAATACTCGTCAAGCGCCTCCTTGATCTCCTTGTTGATCATGAAAACGTTTTCCTTGCCCGTCTTCTTCTCACGGATGACAATGCGATCACCAATATTGGCGTGTTTTACATCGCCAATTTTCAAAGCCAGAATATCTTGTACACGCAATCCTGAGTTGCACCCACAGATAAAGAGTAATCGGTCACGAGGACGATTACTCAAGAGCCTTTTGATGCTCTTGATATCTTTGGCGCTGACGATCGGTTCGACCTTCATAAAATCCTCCAATTGGGGTTTTCAATTTTAGGAGGCTGGAAAGAAACATTGAAAATTGCCTCCTTCACACTGGGCCTTGAAAAGTGCTCTGTAACCGCTTGTAGTCCTTGCAGTTCTTGATTTTACTTGGGCCAATGTACGTTATTTGGTAAAACCGTTCGTTCCTCTATTTCATTAAAACGTATTTCTGAATTATTATATCTGTAGTTTTGTGGCTAAAATCGCAAATAACATGCGAAGAATCATGCGTTGGCTATCTGACAGATTTTGTCTAAGATCACGTCAGCACAGGCGAAGTCTTTTCATTCCAAAATAAGTACAGTGCATATTTCACGCGTTAAAAAAAGAAATGCCACGCAGACGAATCCGCATGACATTTCGGTTGGAGTGTTATGGGAGAATCTTGGTCAAGATGATTTTCCCGTCGCTGACCTCGACCGAAAACTCGTCGTTTTCGTTGACTTCGAGATCACCGAGATCGTGGGCCTTGAGGTTGATCTTCAGGATGCCCTGTTGATTCACCTTCGGCCGCTTCGAGTCCTTCAGGTACAATCCCTTCACGTCGTAGAGCACGCGATCCGTGCTGATGAGTTTCAGAAGATATTGCTTGAGCGTCTGCTTATGCCTGATGTTCATGCGCTCCATTATCGCAGGAGCATCCAGACCTTCTTTGACAAGGCTACGAAGAGTTTTCGGATCGTACTTCGATTCGATCTTCTTCTTCGCCTTCCCGTCCGAAACGTCAGTTGAATTACCATTCTTGGCTCCCATAACGGCTCCTTTTGCATGGAAATGTTATTTTACAGTATATATCTCTACGAATTGCTGAAAAACGCGGGAAAACGCGCATTTTAGGGGTTAAAATGCATCAAATATCTCGTGTTTCTGGGATGGAATTCGTAAATTGGCAGGAGGGGGCTGTTCCTGGGGTTTTTGCCCTCAGGGGATACCAAACCATGGGTCGAGCCCCGAACGCGCAGGAGAAGGGATTTTACGGGGGGTGTCCCAGAACCGCTTCCGTGGCTGGAGCAGGGGACGATCAGATTGACGCTGGATTTTGCCGTTCGAACAAGAAAAAGGCCCTCACTGAGTGAAGGCCTGTATAAAGAACCTACTTTGCATTTTACAGAGTCACGATCCATCCGAATTGCTCCAGATGGACACATGGCTCTAAGAGTCGAAAGGAACCGTCACCGGCCCTAGCACTCTGTTGCAACCGTACGAGCGGTTTTTCCGCATACGGCTACGTCAATCGGTATTCGATGTATCGAGGTTGTCTAGAAAGTTTAAGCAGCTTTGAATAATGCTGTGCTGCTCTTAAACAGCGGGGTTGAGTTTTTATAGGTGGCAATATTTCTATAGATCATTTCAAATTTCAATTTACCTGATACATCGAATACCAATCGATAGTTTCTCACAAACTTCAGTCGCCCTTATGGAAATCAAGCTCTCCGTCTCCATAAGAATTTTTCCATAAGGGTTTCCTTTGGTCAATTCCAATCCGTTGAAGCCATCCCATGTCTAATCGCATCCATATTCCAAAGCATGATTTCACTTGATCTATCATGCTGTGCGAAGATCAATATCTTGATCAACGAACTTCGGTTTGCCATGAACCTCGTCCGGTAATATGGGCCACCACGACTTCTGCATCTTCGATACATACGGGCTAGCTTCCGTCGCAACCTCTCCCTTGTCTGGATTGCTCCATAACAAGTTGGTCGTTCTTGGGGAGATGTGATTCGAGGAGCATCGCTGCGATCAATCCCATGGTATCCCAAGAAACGTTTATTTTTTGACTTGATATCTCTTCAAGATAAGACATCTCCCAGCGAATTTGCTAGGACTGGATTTAAAATCTACAAAGCGCCCATGGCGTTGAGTAAATTGCAAAGTTACTTTTCTATAGTTAATTTGCCGGGTATTAATATCTCTACGAGTTGCAGCAATAGTGACTGAGTCGAAGAAGCGGATCGTTCTGCCTCCATGCCGGCAATCGAACCGGGGAGTGGTTGAGGGCGGAAATTCGCTGTGCTAAAAACCTGCTGGAATCACTATGGACTCCACCTGGAACGAAATTTACCGACTGGTCCAGCAGGCCGATCAGCTTGACGCTGGTGGGCGGCTCACGATTTTTGAATTTCTGGCACAGACGTTTTCCCTCATCCCCCTCCGTGACGGATTTCCGACCCCAGCAGAGATCGAGGAGCACGGTTCGCTGGCCAAAGCTGCTAAGAAGTACAAAGCTCCGACCGAAAAAGGTTGGAATCGGTGGTGTCGCGAGAAGCGCCCCTTTGACCGAACGAATTTCAGCACCGACCGCGCTGGTGTCGCCTGTGGCCCAGCCAGTGGTGTCCTGGTTCTCGATGTCGATAATCCGCGTCTCTTTGACGCATGGATGCAAGAGAATCATCCAGATGAGCCGCTGTCCGTGACCTTGAAAGTGAAAACTGGCGGCCACGGGGAACGATTCCATTACTATTTCCAGTATCCATCAGGGGATGAAGACTATTTTTGCCGTTCGGTAAAGGGCATATTCGACATACGCGGCATCGGTGGCCAAGTCCTCTGTCCCGGTTCGTTGCATCCAGAGACACGAAAGCCCTATGTCTTTGCTGAAATAGTACCGATTGCCCCTGCGCCGGTATGGCTCTTGGAAATGAGTAAAAAGTCCGATGGTGGCAAGAAAGATGACGACGAACAAAGTCCTCCCGACAGGATAAGCGAGAAACAGGTTCTGGAGATTGCTCCTCTAGACCATTTTTTGTCGAATTTGAATTTGTCAGATGATACGAAACAGAAAATCCTTACCACATTTCCTCAAGGGCAAAGGTCTGAACCATCCTGGTCCGTTCTTTTGGGATTGCTCAATGCCAATGTTGATGAATCGACAATAAGAGCTATTTATCAAAGCTATCCCATTGGAGAAAAGGCAAGAGAAAATCCTAAGTGGTTTGAGCGTGAAATTCAACGAGCGAAGCAAACTATTGCCCAAAATCCTATAGGGGTTGATATGCAACTCGGTTTTTCTTCTGGAGCGAATCCTTCTTCTTCTGATTCAGAGTATGGGATTGTCAATGCGTATGATGTGCTAACGGCGCAAACAAGCTTTGAGTTTCTTGTAGACAATTTTTGGCCAAAAGATGAACCATTACTGATCACTGGGTATGGTGGGGCTGGCAAGTCAGTCCTGACCTTACAAATAGCAATGGATCTGGTTTTCCCTCCAGCCAATGGGTTCTTGGACAAATTTAAAGTGCTTCATGGTGGACATCGTGTTCTTTTTGTTCAATCCGAAAATTCTTTGGTTGGGATAAGACGAAGGCTCGAACTTATACGCAGCGCTTACGCTATCCCAGATGATGTTATTAAACAGAAGCTTTTCTTTCTCGGTAGAAGAAATGACATTAGGGCTTCTGGTGATATCGATAGTAAACAATTTCAAGATGTAATCAAAAAACAGCATGGCGTGATAGGATTCGACATCCTCATCGTAGACCCGCTTATAAGTTTTCACAATAAGGATGAAAATTCAAATGACGAGATGCGTAGGCTTTTAGACAATTTTTCAGAATTCTGTGAAAGCATCAAGGTTTCGCCGTTAATTATACACCACCATGGGAAATTTAAGCAAGAACGAGGCGTTGGTGGTGGGCGAGGTGCAAGTGCAATCGGTGATTGGTCTCCTAACACCTGGGAACTCGAGTATAAAGAAAAAGACAAGAAATTCAAATTCATCCATAAAAAAGCTAGAAACTTTATGTTGAACGACGATCTTGTGCTGGAATTAAAAAGTTTGAGGTTTACGGCTAATCTCCAGCAATCTAGTGTAAAAAATGATACCACTTACTATGTCATAAAAGCTTTGCAAAATTTGAATGGAGTTGCTCAGACTCAAACGGTGCTGAAGAATGAAGTTGTTAATGTTTACAAGGCAGAAAATCCTGCTGGAAGTATTACTGCTGTGACGGCTGTAAAGTACATCGATAATGCCGTTAATAAAAACGCTATTAAGGCCATTCCTGGGGCAAGAGGATCGATATCCTATCAGTTTTGACCGATTATACTGACAATCCACCTGCAAGATTTGTTGGGTTGCAACGGTTGCAACTTTCGACAAAATTTCAACTTGCAGCAAAAAATCTAAAGATTTTAATTTGTTACTGCTGTTTCCCAGCTGCAACTGCAAGTTTGCGATTTGCAACTGTAACCCGTTAAAATCTTTCAGGTTCAACTGCAAAAATTTGGTTATATATTAGAGGGGGGTTGCTTACGCACCCCCTCCTGTCTCACAATAGTTTAGCAATGTTGAAGAAGCAGAAGCTTTCCCTGTTAAAGGAACGAAAGAAACTTTCAGCAACTTTTGAAACAAACTTTGCTAATCTTTCTCCAATTTGAAAAGAATATTCTTGAAGATCTTAAATTTGATTAGTCTATTGGGCTTGCAAAAAATCTGTGTAAAAATGCTTTCGTTTGCGAATGAGACAGAGCAGGCAATAGCCGTCAATCTCTGTGTAACTACTGAATCTATATCGGAACCATATAGCGTGCAGGAACTTGTTTTTAAAAACTTTTCAAGCTATGGAAATCACTTTTTAATTATACAATCTGTAACCGATCTATTTACTGTAGTTGGCGACGTCTCTTTATAGAGTTTTTTCTGTCGATGGAGATGTTATAGATATTATTTGCACACTCTTTTTTATATCAAATGCGAGGGAAGAGGGGTAGCCGAGCCTTTTCTGTTTATTCTCTTTTTCTCTGTCTCAGGTCATGACGTATGCTGACCGTGGAGGACCATGCCTGTCTCGTGGACAATCCAGAGGAAGCGCAGGAGTGGTCGCAGCTGGCCACGCGGGCAAGCGAGGATGACCAGGGCAGAGCAGAGGGAGCCCATGGTGATGACTGATGGTGACAAAGCCGCCGGGTAGAAAGTGAGGCGCTCCTGCCAATCTGCTTAAATCGCTCCGTTATCCTGAGTCAATTTCTCGATCTGGGTGTCAGTTGGCAAACCCCTATTGATGTGGATTTTCAGTCGATGGGCGCTCTTTGACATGCAGTGAGGTCGCATACGATTCCTTTGAAAAGGTCCTTGTAGACAACTATAGCACTTATTTAAAATTTTTATTTTTCCCAAAGCCTGTTTTTGTCATGGCATGATTTGTGCTTAACTATTTCTCGTTGTTTACCTGTCATCAGTCTGACGCTGATGTATTGCAAACTCATTTTTCCTTGTGGATTCCTAACCTAAATGTTGTTGGAGAGGTGTATGAAGATTGATTCAGGGAATCAGATTTTAAGGGTTGCGGTCTTTTATGATGGAACTTTTTTCTTGAAAGTTTCTGATTATTACCGATTTAAGCATGGTATCGCACGGTTTATTGATTTTCCTGGTCTTGAAAATTTTATTATTAATACTGTCGCGCGGCATGAGTCTATTCGGGACATCGGTTCATGCAAAATAATCGAATCTCATTTTTTTAGGGGTAGGATGACTGAGTTTCAACTGCGAGAAGTCAAAAAAGATCAAAATGACGCTTTTATGTTCATGAGAAAAGAGAGGCTTATTGATGAACTTTTGATGAGGAATAATACTGTTATCCACTCGTATGAACTTAGAAAAGATTTTTATACTGAAAAGTTCAAGGAAAAGGGGATTGATGTCTGGCTTGCTTTGGAGGCGTATGACTTGGCTGTTCATAAAAAATTTGATATCCTGGTTTTGTTTGCTGGGGATGAAGATTATGTTCCTCTTGTGCGAAAGGTTAATAGCTTGGCGACAAAAGTCGCAGTTATGGCCTTTGATATTGAATTTGAAGATGATTTAGGTAAGACAAGGAAAATTAAATCAAGCATGCGCTTGATCGATGAAGCTTCGTTTACAATCGACCTTGATGCAACCGTTGCCGCAGCAAAGACAACGGAAGAAAAGGCTGCACGTGATAAGATTTTTGCAATTGAGTAATTTTCTTTATAGTTTCATTGATTATTAAATGCAAAAGGGGTGGCCATTTCTGACCACCCCTTTGCGTACGGAGACTACCGTCTAGAGGAAGATCAGGTTCTTTCGACGGATTTCCGTTACCACGTCTTCCAAGGTGCGGTAGTAGATGATGCCCAGGAACTGGCGATAAATACCAGCGCGCAACCCAAGCATATCGTGCAGTGTCAAACCATAGTTGCCGAGGAAGCGCTTAAACTCGTCAATGTACTCGTACTGGGTGTAGACGTGCGTCCCCTGCTTCGTCTTTCCCTGTTTGTCCGGGAAGTAGAGAATATCGGTTTTGTTCTCTCCCGGTTTGGCCGGATTCCAGAACCGAACGACGCCGGTATTGGCATCGTCCAGCCAGGATTTTGAATCACACGATGCAGCCGGGCAGCTGACGATCAAATTGAAGTCCGTAATGCCGAAAAGGTGCGACAGCACCCCGTGGCTAAGCAGCTCGACCACGGCGGGAATAAGGACGTTAGGGTTAGTCTTGTTCTGCTGTCTACCGATGGCGACGTACTTGTAACCGGCCTGAATGAGCGTATCCACTTCATGGTTCTGCATGTTGTGGATGACCGGCACGACGGGCAAGCCCTCCTTCTCAAGTTCCAGCAGGTAGGCTTGGTTTTCTTCGAAGCTGTCTGGATCATGGTTCGGATCGTAGCTGAACAGCAGATCGAAGCGCTCCTTATTCGCCTTGGCAAATGCAATCAGGCGCATGAAGAGCTGCAAGGTTGTGATTCCAAGATTGGAGTTGTTGAGACTAAATGCGCCGCAATCGAGAGCCAGTTTACAGATGATCCCTTGGTAGCGGATCATAAGCGTCTCGAAGTTGGGCGGAATCTTGGCCATTGTCAGCAGGATGTTAAGTTTCATACCAGGACAGCGCTGGATAACTTCATCCAGGGCTGGGCCAAACGGTGAGGAAAGGTACAGATCGAAATCCATTTGTCCTCCGTGGTGGCCCCCCGGGTTGGTCCCCGGGGAGCCGCCGCTGATACAGGGTTCAGGACTGGTTGGTCGCGGCGTCGATCCGCTTCAGGACTTCCATCAAGTTGCGAACCGCAGTACGGTCCACATCCTTCTGCGGGAATTCCGGCAGACGAAGCGCCTGGGTGAGTGTTTCGGTCGTTTTGACCAGGGTGCTGTTGATTTCCGGGATGGCTCGCGGTACGTCCGGCGACGCGTCCATTTCTTCTTCCGTAGTGGGGGTACCGGTCAGAGCAAAAACGCGGGTTCCCGCACTTTCGATGACGGCCATAAGGAAGTCAGAAGGATCAGGGGCGTCTTCTCCACGCGCCAAGGCCTCTTCCTTCATCTGCTGCATCGCGAGCATTTCCTTGATGTCTTTGCTCCCGAGCGTGTATCCAGCCGCGATGAACTTCCGCAGCGTAGCCAGGTCGATCACCAACTGCGCCTTTTTCAACTTGAAGTCGGCGATGGCGATATCGGCCAGGGTTTCGTAGCTCTGATCCAGGAGCCCCGTGTCATTTTGGACCTTGTCCAAAATGGTCTGAATGGGGTCAGACAGCTTGCTGAGCTCGTTACTTTTGTTGATGATAGCAGCGAGCTTGAGGAGAAGCGTCGGTCCAAAGGCGCAATGTCGTTCAACGCCTTTGATCTTCGAAATGCTCATGTCCTCTTGGATTTTACGAACACGCTGCTGGGTGAATGTTTTTTTGAGGAAGGGAATGAACTCGCCGTGCGGGATACCCTTCTTCATCGCTTGACCCGCGTCACCGCGCATGATGCTAATGACGCTATTCAACGCTTTCGCCTTTTTCTCGATGGGCAACGTCATAGTGAGCATCTCATCGAGGTAGCATCTCTTCTCCGTGAGGGATTTTTTCCCCTCCACGGTGATTCTGATCGCCTGGCGAAAGACGTTGAAATTGGCCAGAGCTTTGTTTCTGCTTTCTTCAGAAGCATTTTCTTCAGTCATGCCGTCCAAGAAGGACGACACGACCTGAGAGACCATCTTGGCATTAGCCGGAGGTGACTTTTCCCAAGCGGGCTTGTGCTGACCAGCGCCAACCTCCTTCTCCTCCAACGAGGCCGGGGTGGTGTCGGTGGTGTTCTGAGTCGGTTTGTCTGCATCCAGCGCGGCAGCTGGCACAACCTCGCTCTCGGAGGTGGACTCCCCCGCCTCGCCGGCACCCGCATCATCAGTATTGGACGACGCGGTGGCGGGGGCTTCCTGGTCAGCATTCTGGGCTGCCGCCGCACCCGCTTGGGGTCCTTCTGGTTGGTCCTTCGGTTCGTGCTCGGTCAACGAAGCCGTATCCGTGGACACGGTGGCGTCATCCGCCGGCGCGGTGTTCAGGGTAGCCACCGGGGCCACAACCACTTCTTCAGCGATGCCGTTGGCGGGTTTGTTGGGGGCATTGTCCTTCTCCGACATTTCGACCCAATGGGGCGCATTGGGGTCGAAATGCGGACCGGGTTCCTCAACCGGCCAAACGGGAGTCATCTGGACCGCGCTGGGGCGGTGGATGATTCTCGCCTGGTTCTTTTGTCGGGGCTTATCCGACGCCGGGATGTCACTCATTTGGTGACCCTCCTTTTTCAATTTGAAAGTGGGCCTAGCACGGCCCGCGAAGCATGGGATTTGATGTGACCCTCGTCGGAAATGGGTCCGATGTGAGTCAGGAGAGGGGGGATACCGATGTGGGTAACAAAGGAGTCCCGAAAAAGTCGGGCGGGGTAGGTTGCGAAGTACGGTGGAGTTTAGTACGAAAAATCAGCCCATTGAGAGAGCGTCTGTTCCGGCTTGGCTGTGGGAGGATGTTATGGGAAAGAAAAAAGGTCTCAATGAAGAAATCTATAACTATTACAAAGATAGCTCGTTTTTTCTGCGGTCTTTGACAAGAAATGTTAACAAAGATAGCTTTTTCAAAAGGGAATGTTCTGAAATTGAAATGCTATGGAAGCTTATTGAATCTTATGAAACAGAATTGAAAAAACTACTTCGCTCTTCGCCGTTAAAAAATGTTGAATCAGTTTTGAAGAAGGCAAAGAAAAAGAGTGAGGGACGTAAAGCGCCGCGTTTGATCAAATCTGATCTTGTTTTTTGTTACCATGTCCCCGATGATCTTGGTGAGAGTAAATTAAATTGTTTTTCTGACGTTGGAGCTATAATTCAACAAATAAATTCGGATATGCACGCTTGTTGGGAGTTTGTTCGAGAAAATGAAGACGATGCAAAGATGGTTAAAGATAACTTCAATGATTTTGTTGTGGTTAAAGCAAGAGTTGGAATTATCGAAAGAGTAAAGACGTCTGAACATTGGGGAAACATCCAAGCTCTCCTTATGGCAATTTCGTCTTTGCTTCGGTTGGATTTTGTGAATATATACGCGTTTTGTGATTCGGATAAATATAAAGAATACATTGTAAAGCAATCTGGCAAAAGAAATGCTTCAAAATATCACGCCATAAGAAAGAGCGTATTGTATCTTGTCGGCCCAAAGGCTGATAAAGAATGGGAAGATGGCTCAACTCTTATGCACTACAAGATGATAGAAAAATTGATGCCAGAAATTAATGAAGAGCTCAGAAGGCGGTTGCTCAAAAGTCTTGAGGAAAGCTATTTGAATAAGAAAGGCGTGTATAAGAACAAGGAAGTTTACGAAAGAAGGAAATTGGCTATCAAGCGTGGGGACAGCGATTTTGAATATGATGAAATTTTGCCTGCGATTAAACGAGTAGCTAGGCAACGTGGTAGATACTTTGACCCCGCAGAAGATTCTCGAAAAAAGAGAAAGGAAAAAAAATTAGCGGCCAAGCATGATCTCAAGGACGATTAAGGTCAAAAACGCGGGAAACCGCGTAATTGGGGGAGGCGCTGATTGGCTAGGTTGAAGTGGTTTGGAAGCGATTTCCCACTTCAGCCCAGATTTTCGACAGCGGGTGCTCAAAAATCCGGGGTATGACTTTTCAATCTCCCACAATCTAGCGAGAAATAGCGATTCTCTGACAATTTTTCACCACTTGTCTCAAAGCGCATCGCAGCTAATTCATCTGAAAATCGTATAGAATTACCGCGTGCCGTTCACAACCTTATTTCATCCTTAATGACAAGCTTTTCGCAAGGTTGATCACACCCTGCAAGAGTTTGAGTTCCGCCGCCGGCATCTCCTTTACCGTTTCGCATATCTGGTCCCGGAGCAGCTCGGTTTCCTGGTCAGGGTCCTCCACGGCCAGCAACTGCGAAACCGTGATGCCAAATCCCTTGGAAAGTCTTTCCAGACTTTGAAGCGTCGGATTCCCGTCACCGCGTTCGATCTCGCCCACATGCTGGACGGAAACTTTGGCCTGCTCGGCCAAATTTTCCTGGGTCCAACCACGCAGCTTTCTTAAGGTCTTTATCCGATTCCCTAGCTGTTTTTCCAAACTTTCCATGGAGTTACCCCACCGTAGTTTCTTTACGGGGAGGCAGTCACCAGGAAAAGCAGTCAGGGTATAGTTTTTGAATATAAACTTTTACGATGGTAAAGATTTCCGTTTTGGCGCTTGGGCCAGTCGGGACCAGCTTCAGAAGAATCTCATTATGTTAGTCTGTTACGAGAATTTTCTATGAGCCTGGCTATCAATCACAACCTGATGGCGCTTAACGTCGCAAGGAACCTCGGGAATCACTACCAGGAACTCAGTGTTTCGACGCGGCGGTTGTCGTCTGGCCTGAGGATCGGTACCGCCGCCGATGACGCAGCAGGGCTTGCCGTTCGAGAACTTATGCGGTCGGATGTTGCCACCCTGAATCAGGGAATCAGGAATGCCAACGATGCGATTTCGATGATACAAACAGCAGATGGTGCTTTAGAAGTTGTTGATGAAAAACTGATTCGTATGAAGGAATTAGCAGAACAAGCAGCTACAGGAACATATACATCCGACCAAAGGATAATAATATCTTCAGAGTTTCAAGCGATGGCCAGTGAAATTCAAAGGATAGCCGTAGCTACAGATTTCAATGGCATAAAATTGCTTGATAATTCTTTGGCAAATGCTACCGGAGCATGGGGATGGTCAAATCCTTCCGTCTCAGCTGCTCATGATGGAACAAGTTTGGATTCTGCTGGACCTGCGAAGATTCACTTTGGAACAGGAAATTCATCGGCTGAAGATTATTACTATGTAAATATAAGCAATTGTCAGGTGGGCGCTATTCTTGAGCCGAATGGAGTTGATGAAAATGGGTCTGAATTTCAGGTGAATTCATATACAGCAAGTGTTCAGGCGAACCCATCTGTAACAGGGCTTGCAAATGGTGGTTACGTTGCAACTTGGCAATCAGTTGGTCAAGACGGAGACGATTTTGGTATATATGCTAAAATTTATGATAAAGATGGAAAGGTGTTAACTGGTGATATTCAAGTTAATAGCTACACTACTTGGATACAATCCTTACCCACGGCGACAAGTCTTGCGGATGGCGGCTTCTTAGTTTCTTGGAATTCAGACTCACAACCTCCTGATGCTAGTAGTTGGGGGGTGTTCGCTAGACGATATAACGCCGCAGGGCAACCGGAAGGGGATGAGTTTTTAGTTAATACTTCGACTTCGAATGCTCAGAATAATCCAAGTATAACAGGGCTACCCGATGGTGGTTATGTTGCCACTTGGATGTCTAACCATACTGGCGATGCGAATATATATAAGCAACAATATGACAAAACTGGCGCAGCTGTCGGTTCTGAAATGTTAGTGAGTTCAGTTCCTGGAACACAACATACCCCAAGTATCTCAGGTCTACAGAATGGAGGATATGCGATAACATGGCGGTCAGATCAGAATGGCACAAATGACGTTTACTTGCGAATATATGGTGCAGATGGAAATCCAGTAACGGCGGAAGCAATTGTGAATGATGTCCAGACAGGAAATCAGATTGATCCAAAGATTACAACGCTGGAAAATGGTAATTTTGTTGTAGCCTATTCTTCTGATCAATCAGGAACAAACGATATTTTCTACCAAATGTTTGATTCAACTGGGAATAGATTGGGTTCGAATAGGATGGCTAATTCTTATACAACTCTGAATCAACAAGAACCATCGGCCACTAGCCTAGCTGGTGGGGGATTTATGTTGTCCTGGGCGTCGCAGAACCAAGATGGTAGTGGTTATGGAATTTATGGACAACAGTTTGACAGTAACGGAAATGCGCTAGGAAAAGAAGTAAAAATTAGTACAGAATCGAATAATGACCAGGATCGACCCTCTATTGCTGGATTAACTGATGGAGGAGTCGTGGCAGTTTGGCACTCCATGGACCAAGATGGGAGTTCTTGGGGAGTTTTCGGGCAAAGATTTGCTCCTGTTTTCAGCATTGACTCTCAAGAAAAGGCGCAAGATTATCTGGATAAATTAACAAATGCCGGTACAAAAGTAAGTTTAACCAGGGCTAACCTTGGGGCTACGCAAAACAGGCTCGAAAATACTATCACAAATCTTCAGATTCAGGCGGAAAATCTTCAGCAATCAGAATCACAGATATCAGATGTCGATGTCGCTGAAGAAATGACAAGCTTCGTTCGAGAACAAATATTGACGCAAGCAGCGACAGCTATGTTGACACAGGCTAATTCTATTCCGAAGATGGCCATTCAAATCATAACTGGGTAGCGATTACTTAATTTATAGTTTTTTTGACTCGTTTCCCCAAAATGCAGGTTCCTTCATTTTTTTGAGAGGTCACTTCGTTTCAAGTCGCGTCGCAGCTATTTCATCTGAAAATAGTATAGAATTGCCGCGTGGCATGTCGAACCCAACTGACGCAACTTGCCGTTAAAACTGGTCCTTCTTCGCTCCAGCTTTCTCTTTCAAATACGTCACGTACTCTCTCTCCGTTATCTTATACGTATACGTAATCTCAGAAGCAGAAGACTCCACGTCAATAAAGAAAACCAATTTTACGCGTTTCCAATTCCAAGTCCCTATATATTGTTCCAAAGAATCTTCTACAGAACTACATTCTCCATACTTCTGCTTGAACATATCAAAAACTTGTCCAGGATTGCAGGAAGAAAAAGTCATGTTTACTTTATAAATCCTTCCGTTGAAGCCTTCGTAAGTCAAAGTGTCGAGTTTGCAGTCACCGATAGCCATCTCGTCACCGGATTTCTTAAAAACGTCGATTTTTTCATCCCTTGAATATTGCTTAGTCATTCCTGGGATCGCGGAGTAGTAGGTGTCCCATTCGATGCCACGAAAGTTCAGCGGTTCCGTACTTCTTTGAGCAAAGCAAGGTAACGGCACCACTAGTAGGATAAGCACGCAAACAACAACTCTGTTCATTTCAGTTCATCCTCCGAACAAGAATCTTCTTTCCGACACCGCTGACGAGTAAGTAGTAGTGGCGTCTGTCCTTGATGATCGTACACAGCGGGCTATTTAAATCCCTGTCGTAGCTGAAAGCGCTTCCTAAAGTTTCAAAGACTTCGCCAGTCGCCATTTTGACAATCGTTCCTGTCTGTATCCCATCCTTCTCCTTGAACGTATTCAGGCACTGGCTGTACTTGATGTTGTCGTCAGTCAGTCCCGGGGCAGGGGAGAGGAGGGCAAGCGCGACAACGACGGCACCGATCAACCTGGTTTTCATGGCAAACCTCGTGCTTTTCCTGGTTAAGGTTGTTTTCGGTTGGAGCAATTAATAACTTTAGTTGCTATAATTTGCAATTAAACCAGCCGATCATTTGTTATGTAGCCAGAATCATTGCCATATCCTCTACACTAGCGGAGGAATGGCATGGACAGCGTACAAGACCTTTTCGGGAAGAAAATCAAATCGATACGTCGCGCCAGAGACATCACCCAGGAAAAACTGGCGGACCTGTCCGGTCTATCCCTCCAGTACATTGGGGAGATCGAACGCGGACGGCGCAATCCATCCCTGACCAGCATCGAGCAGCTGTCCAAGGCGTTGGACATCCCCATGGCGGAACTGTTCAGTCTGGAGGAGTTTCGGTTGCCACCGGAGGAGCTCAAAGCGATCCTGATCCGGCAGATTGAGACAGCGGATGAAGATCGGTTGCGTACCTTTTTCAGCATGGCCCAGACTCTGTTCCGGTAGCGCGATCAGTCATCCTCGGGCAGCATGATCGTCAGGACTGGCTCAGCGGTGTCGCCGGGACCGATGTGGGCAATGACTTGGACGGTTTCTGTCCTGCCTGGTGCCATCAGAAACGCGACTTTGAAGTACGCTCGGTCGCTCCCCTTACTGGTCCGGGCAGCGATCATCGCCAGTGTCAGCAGATCATGGAGTCGGCCAGTCGCGCTTTGACCTTGAGATTTTAATTCTTCTGGAAAAAAAGCGACATAGCCGTGGAAGAGATGATCGGTAATGGCGACAGGGATTTTGAAACCGTGGGCTTTGGCCTCGTCAGTGACGTCGATGAGGACACCGTCAGCGATGGCCTGTGCCCTGGTGTAGCTGTAGATGAGGTTTCCAAAAGCTTTGCCGTTACTCATCTGAGCTACCTCCGTTTTGCATGTCAAAAATAGCATCGAGACGTTGACGGAAGTTTTTACACAGTGTTATGCCAACTTCCGAGTATGAGCGCGTTAGCTCCCCATAAAGCTCAATGGAAGTGGAATCCATAATCTGGAAGAGCTGCTCAATAGGACGGAAAGCGATAATTATCTTGTCCTTCAGCGTGAGTTTATCGGGCTGTTTCTGGTCCATGAGGTATCCTTTTGCTGTTTAGGACCAAGGGTACCCTGGAGCAGACGAGACGGTCACGGGGACTTGTGGGGTTTTGGAAACAGCCCTATGGAAAAAGGACGTTGGGCGGAGGCTGCGATTTCCTGGGGTTTTGGCCCAGGGGTATTACCAACTAAATGCCCAGCTGGAAAAGCTC
Organism: Solidesulfovibrio sp. DCME; assembly: GCF_049995385.1. Classification (NCBI taxonomy): domain Bacteria; kingdom Pseudomonadati; phylum Thermodesulfobacteriota; class Desulfovibrionia; order Desulfovibrionales; family Desulfovibrionaceae; genus Solidesulfovibrio; species Solidesulfovibrio sp. DCME. The sequence continues at coordinate 4,090,821 of NZ_CP188261.1, read as the reverse complement.
CAGGAATGGGCCGGTAGAGAGCGGGGGAGGGGTGTCCGGGAAAAGACCAAGTCCAGATTCCCCCAAGAGAAGGGCTTCAGCTTATTGCTGAGAGAAAAACTGCGATATTGCTGGTAGTTGAAAAGTCCAGTTTACTGGAACTTTTGATTTTCAGCAGATGGGTAGAAAGTTCGGCTATTTGGGGCTGTATGACATTTTCGACCAGAAACGATGGTGTCGGATCGCAGGATCCTGTGAATTTTAAGACCCGTGATGGTGACAATGGCACGGGAACTGGCCTGTTTCCTGGTCCTTGAGCATTGGGTACGCTGAATCGTGGCGTTAACACCTAGTAATAGCTCAATTTCTTCAAATACGAAATTTCCTTCGTTTTTGACTGGACTGAAAAGCAATTATTGGAAGAGTCCAGAAGTTTTGCAAGATTTAAGCAGTTTTCTCTGGTGGAGTAGTTCTTGGATTCTTATGAGCCTATCAAAAATTTCAGGCATGATAGTGTCTATCCCTGAGTTTAGAAAAAGAGCGTAGATATGTTCGACAAAATTTGCATCTAAGTAGAATATGTTGAACAGGCGTTCCCTGCTATGTGTTTGGAATAAAGCATCTATCTCTTTGAAGTTGAGAGCTAATAGCTCGGAATAATACATGACGAGTAGAACTTTCTTTTCGAAAGTTGTTGAAGTCGATTCGCCAAGGATGCCGTTGGATATAATTCGAATATCTTTGTAGGGCATATTTTTTGTGATGGTTGTGGGGTGAGCTCAAATGTCTTCCAGATAATATGAACTCACCCCAGTTGATCTTGGCCAAAGCTTCTACTGACGATATGCACTAACGGATCAGACAGTAGGTTGATATGCTTAAATATTATTTTCCATCATTATTTCCCTAGTGCAAGTGACTTCTTGCCGGCAGGAAGAGCAGACGCACTAGAACCACCGTCCGACTTCATCTCATCAATGAGTCGCTTTAGGACCTGTGCCTGAGTGGCCAACTCACCGACTGCCTGTGCCGATTGTCTCATTCCATCGGAGGTTTCCATGGAAACCCTGTTGACGTCTTCAATGCTTCGGTTGATCTCTTCGCTAGTTGCGGATTGTTGTTCGGAAGCTGTTGCGATAGCCCGCACTTGATCCGTAGTTAAATCAACAAGCGTGACAATTTCATTGAGAGAATCACCTGCTTTTGTCGCTAGAATCGTAACCGAACTGATCCTTTTTACTGCTAAATCAACGTTTCCAATGTTTTTATTGGCTTCGTTCTGGATGCCCCTGATCGCATCGCCTACTTCCTTCGTCGCGGTCATGGTCTTCTCTGCCAATTTCCGGACTTCATCAGCTACTACGGCAAATCCTCGTCCTGCATCACCTGCCCGAGCAGCTTCAATCGCTGCATTGAGGGCAAGAAGGTTTGTCTGGTCAGCAATATCTGAAATAACATTGAGAACTTGCCCAATTTCTAGAGCTCGTTTTCCAAGTAAAGTCATATCGTTTTTCAATTCAAGAGCTGTAGATTCTACTTCAGCAATACCTGTGACAACTTCAGTCACCACAGTAGATCCATCTTGTGCTTGATGTTTAGCTTGGTCTGCGGTTTCTGCCGCCTGAGAAGCATTCTTCGCTACTTCCATAACCGTAGCGTTCATTTGTTCCATGGCAGTCGCAGTTTCTGCTACTCGTTGTGACTGAATTTCAGCCCCTTGAGTCGATTGTTCTATCTGTGCCGATAACTCTTCTGATGCAGAGCTAACAATTTCTACGACACTTTCTATAGAGTTAGCAGCTGCAGTCATGCCTTCAGCTTTTGCATGTTCAGCAAGTGCTTTTGCTTCTTCAGCTTCTTTCATAGCAACATTGGCGTGCTTGGACTCTTCTTCAGCTTTTTGGCTATTTGCTTCTGCTTCCGCAATTTTAGATTTTAAGTTTGAAATCATCACGTTTAAAGATGATTTTAAGCTCCCGAGTTCGTGTGAAAACTTTTCGTTAAGATTGGCGTCAAGGTTGCCGTCAGAGACTTCTTTTGCGTAAAAAATTAGATGGTTAATTGGGCGTGTTATCGAGCGTGCAAGTAAGTATGCGACTGATAATGACAAAATTAATGTAAAACCAACGCCACAGAAAACTCGTATTAAGGCAGAAGATATTTCATCCTGAATCTTTAGAAGATTTGCAGCAATGGAAGCCATTTCTTTCGTTCTTACAGCGTTTAACGAGTCGATAACTTGCGTTATTGTAGAAAAGAATTCTTTACCATTAATTCCAAAGTTCCCGTCGTTAGCTTTGGTTAAGACTGTGTTGAATGTTTTGTTTGTGTCAGTCCAGGCTTGTGACTTTTTGCTTTCGTCAAGCAGAGTGTTGGCCTGTGAACTCAAAACCATAGCCTTTGAATCAAGATTTGCATCAATGTTGGATTTAAACGTTATGAGGCGAGTAAACATTTCTTCGTTTATTGGTTTGTCTAAAGTGAGTATCCCAGAGAGAGTGGCTCTGAGTTTCCCAGCGTTTTCCTTGGCAGTTTCTAGTATAATAATTGTCGTTAATGCTTTTCCGAATCCTCGTGTAGTCTTTGAGTTTGCAATAGCAGTTTCTGTTCCCATTAGAGTTGCAATTATTTGTCCGTAAGCATCAACGATTTCTTTTGTCGGACCTTTTGAGTCAGCTCGGTTTCGAATTTTATCAATTTCTGATATTGCTTGAGATGTTAAGTTTTTTGTGCTTTCGCTGACCTTCGCGGTTTTTAATTCATTAATCACAGGTGAAACTTGGTTGGTTGAAGTTTTTCTCTGGGTGTTCATATCATCTAGAGAACCACCTGAGAGATATATCGACGTACGTCCTCGTTCTTTTTGTAATTCGTGCACTAAATCTGACACTGCAACAAATAACTTTGTATTTTTAGTCATTCCATCTACGATACGTGATTCGTCGATGCTTATTTTTATATAGACAATACTGATAGTTAGGAATGCAATTAACGGTATCGTTACAAGAACAATCAGCTTATTAGATATTTTCATAATACTAAATCTCCTTTAGAGGTCTATTGTGTTGACAGGGCCTTGGTGCCGCAGTTTGTAAAGACGTTACCACTTTTTCTAAACCAATGGCAAGTAATTTCACCAATTGAACCATTTGGGATTGTTAGTTAATTTTGACTTGTGTCAAATTTAACATATTCACTACCTGCACATTTCCCAAACTTTCCCCTTGACCTCCCAGCCCGTGGGAGTGTAGTCCCCTCCGACCAACGACGAGCCAACAAGCGCCAACGTCTTTGGTACCCGAAAATTTCTGGGGAACGAAAGATTTGGGGTTGACTTCGGGACGAGTTTGGGGCATTTAGCCTGTTCCCTGATTCTGTTTATAGGACCGTAGCTCAGGGGGAGAGCGCTTGCTTGACACGCAAGGGGTCGGGAGTTCAAATCTCCCCGGTCCTACCATGAAATGACAGGGAGGCTCCGGCCTCCCTTTCTTTATAGAATGGGGGCATCCCGTTCGGAGAAGGCGACGTGCATATCTCTGTCGATGATAAAATCCTTGAAGCGCAGGCCGGCGAACCGTGCGGGCAGGCGCTTTCGCGCGTTGTTTCCGGGAAGCGTCTCAAAAACGCCGTGGCCTGCCTTGTCGACGGGCAACCCCGTGACCTGGCTACGCCCCTGCAGGAAGGCACTCGCGAACTCGGACTCATCGCCGCCGACTCGCCCATGGGCCTTTCCGTCATCCGCCACTCCGCCGCCCATATCATGGCCGAAGCCGTCAAAAAGCTCTTTCCCGCCGTCCAGGTCACGATCGGGCCGGCTATCGAAAACGGCTTCTACTACGATTTCGCCTTCGAGCGCCCCTTCACTCCCGAAGACCTCGAAGCCATCGAGGCGGAGATGCACAAGAGCATCGCCGCTAATCAGCCGTTTTCCTGCACCTTCGTGCCCAAGGCCGACGCCAAGGCCTTGTTCGCCTCCCAGGGGGAGACGTACAAGCTCGAGATCATGGACGAAAATATCGAGGGCGACACCGTTTCCCTCTATCGCCACGGCACGTTCACCGATCTGTGCCGCGGCCCCCATGTGCCGGCTACGGGCATGGTCAAGGCGGTCAAGCTCCTCTCCGTGGCCGGCGCCTACTGGCGCGGCGACGAGAAGCGCCCCATGCTCCAGCGGATCTATGGCGCCGCCTTCGCTTCGGAGGCCGACCTCAAATCCTATTTGCATCATCTTGAAGAAGCCAAGAAGCGCGACCACCGCAAGCTCGGTACCCAGCTCGACCTGTTCAGCTTCTCCGAGGAAGTGGGCGCGGGCATGCCCATCTGGCACCCCAAGGGCGAGCTGGTGCGGACCATCCTGGAAGATTTCGAGCGGCGCGAGCACCTCAAGCGCGGCTACCAGCTGGTACGCGGCCCGCTGATCCTGCGCCGCGAACTCTGGGAGCGCTCGGGGCACTACGACAATTACCGCGAGAACATGTATTTCACCGAGATCGACGAGCAGGCCTACGGCATCAAGCCCATGAACTGCCTGTCGCACATGCTCATCTATAAATCGCGCATCCGCAGCTATCGCGACCTGCCCCAGCGCTACTTCGAGCTGGGCGTGGTGCACCGCCACGAGAAGTCCGGCGTGCTCCACGGCCTCATGCGCGTGCGCCAGTTCACCCAGGACGATGCCCATATCCTGTGCCGGCCCGACCAGCTCCTGGAGGAGATCGCCGGCGTGATCAAGTTCGTCCAGGACGTGGTGGGGCTTTTCGGCTTCGACTACGAGGTGGAACTGTCCACCCGGCCGGAAAAGTCCATCGGTTCGGACGAGGACTGGGAACGCGCCACCAAGGCCCTGGTCGATGCCATGGAGTCCCTGGGCCTGCCCTACGAAGTCAACGAGGGCGACGGCGCCTTTTACGGCCCCAAGATCGACATCAAGCTCACGGATGCCTTGGACCGCCGCTGGCAGTGCGCCACGGTGCAGTGCGACTTTACCTTGCCGGACCGCTTCGATCTCGTCTATACCGACACGGATGGGGAGCGGAAACGGCCCGTGATGCTGCACCGGGTGATTCTCGGCGCGGTGGAACGGTTTTTGGGCGTGCTCATCGAGCATACCGCCGGCGCGCTGCCCACGTGGCTTGCCCCGGTGCAGGCCCGTATCCTCAACGTTACCGACGCCCAGAAGGAGTTCGCCGAACAGGCTCGCGACCACTTGGCCGCTGCCGGCATTCGGGTCGAACTCGACGACCGCAACGAGAAACTGGGTTTCAAGGTGCGTGAGGCACAGATGGAAAAGATCCCCTACATGCTCGTGGTGGGGGATAAGGAAAAGGAACTCGGCGGCCTGAACGTCCGGCTACGCTCCGGGGAGAACCTTGGTGTCAAGTCCCTGGACGAGGTGGCTCTCATGATCACGGCCGATTGCCAGGAACCGTTCAAGCGTGGAGGGATGCGCTATAACTTCCGCTCCCAGTAGTGACCCCCGGTGCAACCACCGGATTCGGGCCCGCGAAGTGCGGGTGATCGCCGACGACGGCGCCCAGGTGGGCATCATCCCCACCAGCGAGGCGTTGCGCATGGCGCAGGAGAAGGGGCTCGACCTCGTCGAGGTGGCCCCCAACGCCGAGCCGCCCGTGTGCAGGATCATGGACTTCGGCCGCTTCAAGTATCAGCAGCAAAAAAAGCTGCAGGAAGCGCGTAAGAAGGCGACCACGGTCCAGCTCAAGGAGATCAAGGTTCGCCCGAAGACCGACGAGCACGATTACCAGACCAAGCTCAAGCACATTCGCCGCTTCCTGGAAGAGGGCGATCGCTGCAAGGTCACGGTGTTTTTCCGCGGCCGCGAAATCGTGCACAAGGACCGGGGCCAGGTCATTTTGGCTCGGGTGGTGACCGATCTGGGGGAACTGGCCAAGGTGGAGCAGGAGCCGCGCACCGAAGGCCGCATGATGACCATGCTGCTCGCCCCGCAAGTCAAGAAAACCCCGGCGCCCGCCTGATCGCGCGCGCTTTAAGGAGTCCGACATGCCCAAGATGAAGACCAACCGCAGCGCCGCCAAGCGCTTCGGCAAGACCGGTTCCGGCAAGTTCACCCGGCGTCGCCAGAACCTGCGTCATATCCTGACCAAGAAAAGCGCCAAGCGCACCCGCCGACTGGGCCAGGGCGCCCTGGTCGATTCGGCCAACGAAAAGGCCGTGCGCCGCCTGCTGCCCTACGCCTAGGCGTTGGGCCTCGTCCAAAAAACGCCAAAGGAGCCGAAAGCATGCGCGTCAAACGCGGACAAGCCGCCCATAAACGGCACAAGAAATATTTGGCCATGGCCAAGGGCTATGTCGGAGCCCGCAGCAAGCTGTACGAAACCGCCCGCGAGGTCGCCGAACGCTCCCTGGTCTACGCGTATCGCGACCGCAAGCAGCGCAAGCGCCAGATGCGCAAGCTCTGGATTCTGCGCATCAACGCCGCCGCCCGCGAGAACGGCCTGTCCTACAGCGTGTTCATGCGCGGACTGACGCTCGCCGGCGTGGAACTCGACCGCAAGGTCCTGGCCGATATGGCCGTCAAGGAAAAGGACAGCTTCCAGAAGCTGGCGGAGCTGGCCAAAGCCAAGGTGATGTAAGTGGGAAACGAACCCACGCTCGTAACCGAGCTTGAGGGCCTGGTCGGGGAGTGCGCCGCGCGCCTCGACCAGGCCTCGACGCTTGAGGACCTCGAGGCCATCCGGGTCGCCTACCTCGGCCGCAAGGGGCGCCTGGCCGGGCTTATGGCCCAACTGCCGCACCTCGACGCCGACGGCCGTCGCGACGCCGGCCGGGCCGCCAACACGGTCAAGCAGTCCCTGACCGGGCTGTACGACGCCCGCCTGGCCAGCTTGGCCAGTGCCGCCCAGGCCGCCGCCCTGGCCGATTTCGACCCCACCACCCCGGGCCTGGCCCCCTTTGGCGGCAGCCTGCACCCCGTGACCCTGGTCACGGCCGAGATCTGCAAGGCCCTGGGCGAACTGGGTTTCTCCATCGTCACCGGCCCCGAGATCGAGACCGACTACTACAATTTCGAGGCGCTCAACATGCCGCCCGAGCACCCCGCCCGCGACATGCAGGATACCCTGTACATCACGGACAGCGTGGTGCTGCGCACCCATACCTCGCCCCTGCAGATCCGCACCATGCTGGCGCAACAGCCCCCTGTTGCGGTCATCGCTCCGGGCAAGGTCTACCGCCGCGACTCGGACCTCACCCACACGCCCATGTTCCACCAGATCGAGGGGCTCCTCGTCGACGAGGGCGTGTCCATGGCCGACCTGCGCGGCACGCTGACGGCCTTTGTCCGGCGCATCTTCGGGCCGGCCACCAACGTGCGCTTTCGGCCGAGCTTTTTCCCCTTCACCGAACCCAGCGCCGAGGTGGACATCTCCTGCGTGCTGTGCGGCGGCAAGGGCGCGACCGCAGCCGGCACCTGCCGGGTGTGCAAGGGCACGGGCTTCGTCGAGATCCTCGGCTGCGGCATGGTCGACCCCAACGTCTTCGACGCCGTGGGTTACGACACCGAGCGCTACACCGGCTTTGCCTTCGGCATGGGCGTCGAGCGCGTGACCATGCTCAAGTACGGCATCGGCGACCTGCGCATGTTTTTCGAAAACGACGTTCGGTTCTTAAGCCAGTTTTAATCCAGGGGGTTCTTTCCCCGGATCAGCCCCGACGTGGTCGGGCATTCCTTCCGTGAGCGTTCCTTTGGAGTGCTCCGGGAGGGTGGGGTCCGGGGAGGGAACCCCTTTTTGCAAAAAGGGGTTCCCTCCCCGGCCGCCGGAGGCACACGAACATGCTGCTCAGCTTAGCCTGGCTTCGCGAATTCACCCCCTATGACGGCACGCCCCAGGAACTGGCCGCGCGCCTGACCATGCTCGGCCTCGAAATCGAGGAAATCAAAAACCCCTTCGAGGCCATCATGGCCGTGGTGGTCGGCCGGGTGCTCACCCGGCAGGCCCATCCGGATTCGGACCATCTGTCCTGCTGCACCGTCGATGTCGGCGGCCCGGCGCCGCTGCCTATCGTGTGCGGCGCGCCCAACGTCGCCGCCGGCCAGCTCGTGCCTGTGGCTACGGTTGGCGTGACGCTCCCCGGGGGGCTGACCATCAAGAAAAGCAAGATCCGCGGCCAGGCCTCCGAGGGCATGATCTGCTCGGAGTCCGAGCTGGGGCTGGCCGAGGGCAAAAGCGCCGGCATCATGGTCCTGCCCGAGACCTGCGCCGTGGGCCAGGCCCTGCCCGAAGCGCTTGGCCTGGACACCTGCGTCCTGGACGTGTCGATTACGCCCAACCGGGCCGACTGCCTGAGCGTGCTCGGCATTGCCCGGGAAACGGCCATGGCCTTCGACCTGCCCCTGTCGCTGCCCGACGTCGCCTACGCCGAGTCCGGCCCCTACGCCGCCTCCCAGGTGGCCATCGCCATCGAGGACCCGGACCAGTGCCCGGTCTACCGGGCCAAGCTCATAAGCGGCGTCACGGTCGGCCCCTCGCCGGACCGCATCCGCTGGCGCCTGTTGGCCATCGGCCAGCGGCCCATTTCCAACATCGTCGACGCCACCAACTACGTGCTCTTCGAGCTCGGCCAGCCCCTGCACGCCTTCGACCGGGCCAAGCTGGCCGGCAACCTGATCCAGGTGCGAAACGCCAGCGAGGGCGAGAAGATCACCACCCTCGACGGCCAGGAGCGCTCCCTCACCGCCCGCGACCTGCTCATCTGCGACGCCGCAAAGCCCGTGGCCCTGGCCGGCGTCATGGGCGGGGCCAACAGCGAGATGGAGGCCGGCAGCACCGACGTGCTCCTCGAATGCGCCATCTTCCGCCCCGGGGCCATCCGCAAGACCGCCCGCCGCCTGTCGCTGCCCAGCGAAGCCTCCTACCGCTTCGAGCGCGGCGTGGACCAGGTCGGTTCGGTCTACGCCATGCACCGGGCCGTCTCGATCATGCTCGAAACGGCCGGCGGCACGGCGGCGCCCGGCGAAGCCAGCGCCGAGCCCAAGCCCTTCGTCGCCCGGGCCATCGCCTTCCGCCCGGCCCGGGCCAGCCTGCTGCTGGGTGTCGCGATGCCCGAGGCCTTTTGCCGCAAGACGCTTGCGGCCCTGGGCTGCGCCGTCACCGACACCGACCCCTCGGGAGTGGCGGCCGTGACCCCGCCGCCGTACCGGCTGGACCTCGAGCGCGAGGCCGACCTCATCGAGGAAGTGGGGCGGGTGTACGGCCTGGACCGCATCGCCCCGAAACTGCCGCGCGTGGCCAAGTCCCTGGACGATGCCGCGCCCGAGACGGAATTCGCCTTCTGGGCCCGACTCCGGGCCTACTGCGTGGGGGTTGGGCTGCGCGAGGCCGTCAACTACAGCTTCGTCGGCCACGGCGACCTCGACCTGCTGTGCCTGGATGCGGCCTGCCGCGTGCCCGTGGCCAATCCGCTCTCCGAAGACCAGAATGTCATGCGGCCCATGCTGGCCCCGGGGCTTTTGGGCGCCGTGCGCCACAACATCGCCCAGGGCAACGCCAACCTGCGCCTGTTCGAGGTGGCCCGCATCTTCACCGCCGACCCCGAAGCTCCGTCCACGGCCCGGGAGGCCGGCCGCCTGGGCATCGCCCTGCACGGCGCCCGCCATCCCGAAGGCTGGCCCTGGCCCAAGGACGAGACGGCCGGGTACGCCGACATCAAGGGCCTGGTCGAAGGGCTCGCGCGCCATTTTCACCTGCCCGAGGCGGCCTATGGCCAGGGCGCCGGCCTGCCGTGGCTGGCCCCCCATGTCACGGTGACCCTGGGCGACACCTTCCTCGGCTGCATCGGCCAGGTGGCGCCCGAAACCGCCGACGCTTTTCACGCCAGAAGCCCGCTGTGGATCGCCGAACTCGACATCGACGCCCTGCGCCGGCTGGTGGACGCCCGCAAGCCCGGTTTCACGCCGCTGCCGGGCTTTCCGCCGGTGCGCCGCGACATCACCCTGGCCGTGCCGGCCGGCGTGACCGTGGGCGCCATCCTCGGGGCCGTCCGCGAGGCCCGCTCGCCGATCCTCGAGGATGTGCTGCTCATCGACGCCTACACCCCCGAGGAGGGCGGCGATCGCCGGCTGACCTTCCGCCTCACCTATCGCCATCCCGAAAAGACCCTCAAGGACAAGGACGTGGACAAGGCCCACGAGGCCCTGGCCCAGGCCGTGCTGGCCAAGCTGCCGGTGACGCGGCCCTAGGGGGGAGTCGTTTCGCGACCGCGAGCAAGGCCGTTCCGTTCGGGGCGGCCTTTTTTCATGGCTGTGGGCGGGACTGGCCGGGAAAGGGCCGCCGGGCAAGGGATATGCCCGATTCTTGCGGGCCTAGGCCTGGCGCTGCATGTCCAGGATGAGCTGTTGCAGGACATGGGCCTGGCGGGCCAGGTCGGTCACGGCCTGGGTGGCCTGGCCCATGGCCTGGGCCGTGTCGGCGGCGATGGCGGTCACGTCCTGGATGGAGCGGTCGATTTCCCGGCCCTCGTCGGCTTCGCGCTTGGAGGCCGTGGCGATGGAGGCGACCTGGGCCGAAGTCCGCTCGATGAGGCCCACGATGGCGGTCAGGGCCGCGCGGGAGGAGTTGGCCAGGTCGGTGGAGGTGGCGATGGCGGCCACGGCCCCCTCCACGCCCTCGATGGCCACCCGCGCCCCGTGCTGGATGTCGCCGATGGCCACGTGGACCTCCCCGGTGGCGGCCATGGTTTTTTCGGCCAGCTTGCGGACCTCGTCGGCCACCACGGCGAAGCCCCGCCCGGACTCGCCGGCCCGGGCCGCCTCGATGGCGGCGTTGAGCGCCAGGAGGTTGGTCTGGTCGGCGATCTCGCTGATCACGCCGATGACCCGGCCGATGCCTTCGGCCTGCCCGCCGAGGGTGGCCATGTCCTTTTTGAGCCCGAGCGCCATCTCCTGGGCCTGGCCGATGCCGGTCACCACCGTGGCGACCACGGCCTGGCCCTCCTGGGCCTTGGCCCGGGCGTCCTCGGCCGTGCGGGCGGCCTCGTCGGCGCTTGCGGCCACGCCGGCGATGGTGCGTGTCATGTCGTCCATGGCCGTGGCCGTGCCGCCCAGTTGCCGGGACTGCTGGTCCATGCCGCGGCTGGTCAGCTCGATCTGGGTGGAGAGCTCCTCCGAGGCCGACGTCAGGATATGGGCCACCTGCTCGATTTCCGAGGCCGCCTGGGCGATGCCTTGGCGCGTGGCCTCGGCCGCGTCTTCCCGGGCTTTCTCGGCGGCGGTGGTGGCCTCCCGGGCTTTTTGGGCCTCGCGGGCGGCTTCCTCGCCCTTGTCCCGGGCCTCGGCCAAAAGGCGCTTGAGTTCCGCCACCATGCGCGTCAGAGCCCCGGACAGTTGGCACAGCTCGCCCACGCAGCGCACCTCGAGGGGCGCGTCGAGCCGCCCCCGGCTGACCGCGTCGGCATAGGCGACCACTGCGGCCAGGGGGCGGGTGATGATGCGCGTCAGCCCCAGGCCGAAGGCCAGGGAGAGCAGGGCGCCCAGGGCCATGCCCAGGACGATGTTGCGGGTATCGGCCCGGGCGGTTTCCTCGGCCGCCCGGGAGACCTCGGCCGAAGCCGTGACCGTGGCCTCGATGGCCGCGTCCAGGGCGGACAGGCTTTGCTTGTGCATGGCCCGCATGTCCGAGGTGGTGGCCAGCACGTCCATGGTGGCCAGGATGTCGGCCTTGTCTTTTTCCCATTCGTGGATCTTGGCGAACAGGGCGTCATTGGCCTGGCGGGCCTTGTGGAGGGTGGCCACCAGGGCGTCGACGCGGGCTTTCTCCTCGGGCGTCTTGGGCGAGGCCGCGACCTCCTCCATGGCCTGGCGGATGGTTTCCCGGGCGTTTTGGACGGTGGCCGTCTGCTCGGCGGCAAACGCGCCGTCGATGCCGGGGATGAGCAGCGTGCGCTGGGCCACGATGATCTCGCGCATGGCCGTGCCGATGCGCAGCAGCGCCGGAATGACCGGCAGGCGGTTTCGGACGATGTCCTCCATGGAGGAGGAGGTTTGGCGCAGTCCCATGTAGCCGACGGCGCCCACGGTCAGGGCAATGACCGAAACCACCAGGAACGCGCCGATGATGCGCGTTCCCATGCGCAGACCAGGCATGGCAGCCTCCCGGGCAGGTTGGTGTGACGGGTACGCGGCGGCTCCTTGTGGGCCCCGCGGCCGTTGCTACTTGTACGCCCCGCAGCCGACAAGCAGGCCGTCCACCTTTTCCATGTACATGGATTTGGGCTCGATGAGCTTGTTGGCGGGATTGAGGAACTTGTAGTCCTGCCAGAAGCTGTCCTTGGTCTTGGCCAGTTCCACGCGCTCCTTGACGAAGTACTTGCCGTCCGGGTCGCGCAGTTCGAGGAGGTCCTTGCCGATCTGCTTGGCGTTGGCCCCGTGGGCCAGGCATTTGCCGTTGACGTCGTACACGACGACGTAGAGGTCGCCCTTTCGGAAGGGGCCGTTGGGGTCGCTTATGGCGGCAAAGGTTTTTTCCGTTCCGTCGGCCTTGATGGCGGCCACGGCTTTTTGGACCATGGCCACGGCCTCTTCCTTGGTCCCGCGTTCCTGGGCCGGGGCGTTGGCGGCGAAACAGAGCAGGCCGAACAGACACAGCCAGACGACGGACAGGCGTTGCATGGGGACCTCCTTGCGGCGGGCGCGCGTGTTTCGGGAAAGGGAAAGCTTTTCCGATACTAGAAGGGGAGGGCCGGTTTTGCAAGGGGGGCGCCGCAAAAACAGGGCTCGTCCACTCTGCCCGCCGTCAGAACAGGGCCTTGGGGTCGGCCTCGGACGCCGGCGGCGGGGCCACGGCCTGGGCCTGGGGGCCGGCGGGCGAGGAAAAACCGGGGCCTCGCGCGCTTGGCGGCAGGAACTTGATGGCGGCCAGGATCGCATCCTCGGCCTCGGGGTCGAAGGGAGCGGGCTTGTAGGCGGCCAGGCGTTCGCGCACGCGGTCGATCTGTTCGGGCACGAGCTTTTTTTCCAGCACGGCCTTGGCCTTGGCCGCCCGTTGCAGCAGGGGGTCGCTGCCCGGGGCGGCACTGGCCAGGGTCAGCCAGAAAAGGGCCGATTCGAAATCGCGCGGCACCACCCGGCCTTCGTAGAAAAAACCCGCCAGCATGGCCTGGGCCTGGGGAAAGCCCTGGCCGGCGGCCAGGCAGTACCAGCGGAAGGCTTCCTTGGGGTCCACGGCCGTGCCCCGGCCGGTCAGGGTCATGGTGGCCACGTTGGTGCGGGCGTGGGCGTCGCCGCGCTTGGCCGCCTCGCGCATGAGGGTCAGGGCCTTGGCCTCGTCCACCGGGCCGCCCTTGCCGGTCAGGTACATGAGCCCCAGGTTGAACTGGGCCCTGGGGTCGCCGGCGGCGGCGGCCTTTTCGTACCAGATGCGGGCCTCGGTGAAATCCGGCGGCCCGGCCAGGCCCTTGGACAGCAGCGAGCCCAGGGCGAACCCGGCCTCCACGTCGCCGGCCTCGGCGGCCTCGCGGTAGAAATCCATGGCCTTGGCCAGGTTGGCGGCGCTGGGGAATTCCTCCTCGGACAGGGCGGCCAGCAGCCCCTTGGCCTCGGGCAGCCCGGCCTTGGCGGCCAGCCGGCACCAGCGGAAGGCCTCGGCCGGGTTGCCGGCCACGCCCATGCCGGCCAGGTGCAGCAGGGCCATGGCGTACATGGCCTGGGGATCGCCGGCCCAGGCCGCCCTGGACAGATAGCCCGTGCCCGTGGCCACGTCCCCCGGCAACCGGCCGCGCACCATGCCGAAGCCCAGCAGGGCGGCCGAGGCCGCGTCGCCGGCGTCGGCGGCCTTGGTGCAAAAACGCACGGCCCGGGCGGCGTCGCGGCGGTCCTCGGGACCGGCGGCGAACAGCCGGCACAGGTCGGCGGCGGCGGTGTCGCTGGCCGCGCCGGCGGCATCGTAGAGGGCCATGGCCCGGCCGGGGTCGCGGAATACGCCCAGTCCCGCGTAATACATATCCGCCAGTTTGAGCATGGCCGCCACATGGCCGGCCTCGGCGGCCCGCTCGAACAGGCGCGCCGCTTCCAGGGGATAGGCCGTCACGCCCTGGCCGGAGAGGTAGTCGAGGCCCAGGGCGTAGGCGGCCGGGGCGTAGCCGGCCTCGGCCGCCCGGCGGCGCAGGGCGGCGGCCTTGGCCGGGTCGGCGGCCACGCCCCGGCCCGTGGCGTAGAGGTCGGCCAGGCGGTTTTGGGCTTCGGGATCGCCGGCAGCGGCCGCTGCCGCCAAAAGGGTGGCCGCGTCGGCCGGGTCGCCGCCGCGCGGGTCGCCCGCGGCTCCCAGGGCCAGCAGGGCCTGGCCCAGGGCCGTGGCCGCCTGGGCGTCTCCGGCCGTGGCCGCGCGGCGCAGCAGCGACAAGGCGGCGTCGGGATCGGCCGCCACCCCCGCGCCGGTCAGCAGCATGAGGCCCAGCCGGCCCATGGCCACGGTATCGCCCCGGTCGGCGGCCTTGCGGTACAGGCGCGCGGCCGCGGCGTCGTCGCCGGCCACGCTGCGCGAGAGCTCCCCGGCCCGCAACAGGCTCGGGACATGGTTGTGGCGCGCCCCGGCCGTGAACAGCGCCAGCGCCCGGCGCAGGTCCGGCGGGCCGGCAAGCCCTTTTTCCATAAGCAGGCCCAGCCGGTAGGAAGACGGCACCGAGCCCCGGTCGGCCGCCGCCGCCAAAAGCGGCCCGGCTTCCTCAAAATGGCCGGCGTCGTAAAGCCGCGCCCCGCGTTGCGGTGTGGCGCAACAGGCGGCGATGACCCAGAAGGCGGCCAGCAGCAGCCCGCCGTAGCCCACGGCGGCCAGGATTTGGCGGCGCACGGCGGTATGAGCGACGGGGGAGGGCATGGTGCGGTGGTCCTTGGCCTTCCCGGGCCTCACAGCCAGGGCAGGCGCAGCGTGATGTAAGGTTGCCCGGCCAGGCGCAGGGCCATGGCGGCCAGCGCGCCGACGGCGATGGCCGGCCCGTAGCACGGCCGAAAGCCCGGCCGCCGGCCCGTCCGGCCGGCCAGGTGCAGCCAGGCCAGCCATGAAAGCAGCAGCAGGCCGCCGGCCACGCTCGTGAAAAGCACCGCCGTGACCACGGCCCCGGCCCCCAGCCCCGCCCCGACCACGGCCATGAGTTTGACGTCGCCGGCACCGAGCACCTTGAAGATGTGGGGAATGAGGAAAATGACGAAGCCCCCGGCCAGCCCCAGGGCGCTGTCGGCCAGGCCCGGCAGCCCCGAGAAGGCGCCGTGCACGGCCAAAAGCACGGCCATGGCCGGAAAGGTGATCCGGTTGGGAATGCGCTGGGTGCGCAAGTCGGCCACCGCCGCCGCCAGACAGGCCAGGGCGGTCAGGGCGAAGGACAGGATGGTTTCCGCATCCGCTGCCATGGCATCTCCCGCATCTGGCCGTGTTCTTATCGGCTCGCAGGCGCCTTGTCCAACGGCCGCCTTGACGGCCGCCCGGAAAATCGTCCATTTTCAATCAGAGCGGCTCAATGCGCGCGGGCCTTTCGGCCCAGGGCCGGACTCATCGGAGCCTTCATGGAAAAAGACCGCGCCGACGCCCTGGGCCAACCGGCCGCACCGGCCCGGGATGTCGGCCTGCGCCAGGCGCTTGCCGCCGCGCGGGAAACCATCGAGCGGCTGCGGGGCGAGGCGGACGCCGCCAAACAGGTCAAGGCCGACTTCATGGCCCGCATGACCCACGAGATGCGCACGCCGCTTTCCGCCATCATCGGCCTGGCCAACCTGGCCCTGCCCCTGGCCGGCGATCCCAAGCTCATCGATTACCTCGACAAGATATTGGCCAGCGCCCGGGGCCTGCTCGGCGTTGTGGACGACATCACGGATTTTTCGCGCCTGGAAAAGGGGCTGGTGGACCTGGCCCCGGCGCCCTTCGACCTGGAAGAGGCCGTGACCCGGGTGACGCAGCGGTTCGCCCAGGCCGCCCGGGCCAAGGGCCTGGTGCTCGCGTCGCGCCTGGCGCCGGGATTGGTTCTGCGCCTGGTGGGCGACCAGGCCCGGCTCGAAGGCGTGCTGTCCCATCTGGTCGGCAACGCGGTCAAATTCACGGAAAGCGGCCGGGTGGACCTGATCGTGACGCCCTGCTGGCGGCGCGGCGGCGCGGTGCGCCTGCGTTTTGCCGTGCGCGACACGGGCATCGGCATGGACCGGGCCACCATCCCCGACATGCTCGAATCCTTCACCCAGGCCGACGGCTCCCTGTCGCGGCCCTATGGCGGCACGGGGTTGGGCCTGGCCCTGGTCCGACGCGGCGCGGTACTGCTTGGCGGCGCGCTGGAAGTGCAAAGCGAACCCGGCCACGGCACCATCTTCTCCTTCGAAGCGACGTTCGACGAGGACGCCGACGGGGCGCAAGCCCCGCTTCCGGGACCAGCCGAGGAGACGCCGGCCGACGTCATGGCCGGGGCGATGCAACACCCGCCCCTGTCCGGGGTGTTGCTGCTGCTGGTCGAGGACAACGCCATCAACCAGCAGGTGGCCCGGGAGATGCTCGTGCGCCTGGGCGCGACCGTGGACGTGGCCGGGCATGGCCGCGAAGCCGTGGACATGGTGGGCCGGGCCTTTTACGACGCCGTGCTCATGGACGTGCAGATGCCGGTCATGGACGGCCTGGAGGCCACCAAGGCCATACGGGCCCTGCCCGGCGGGGCCGATGTGCCCGTCATCGCCCTGACCGCCCACGCCCTGGCCGAGGACCGGGACCGCTGCCTGGCCGCCGGCATGAACGACTATCTGACCAAACCCATCGACACCGGCCGGTTGCTGGCCACCCTGGGCCAGTGGATCGCCACGGCGGCCGGGGCGGCCCGGCCCGCGCCCGGCCCGCTGCCGCCCCTTTTGCCCGGGACCGCCCAGGGGGCGCCGGCGGGCATCGACGCGGCCAAGGCCCTGGCCCGCCTGGGCGGCAACGAACGGCTGTTGCACAGCGTGGCCGCGGAATTCGCCCGCGACTACGCCGGCAGCGCCACGGAGATCCTGGGGCTGGCCCGAAGCGGGGACATGGAAAGCGCCAGGCGCCTGGCCCATACCGTCAAGGGCGTGGCCGGCAACATCGCGGCCGACGTCTTGGCCGTGGCCGCCCGCGACCTCGAGGCGGCCCTGGGCGCGGGGAACCTGCCCGAGGGCGAGCGCCTCGAGGCCTACGACCGGGCCCTTCGGGCCACGGTGGCCGACGCCGACCGCCTGGCCCCGGCCGGCGAGGCGATCCCGGCCTGCCCACAGGGGAAATGCCTGCACGTGCTGCTCGTGGATGACGCCAAGCTCAATCGGGCCGTCTTCGGCCAGATCCTGCGCGGCGCCGGCCACAACGTGACCACGGCCGAAAACGGCAAGGAGGCCTGCCGGCTGCTGTTCGGGGAACGCCCGGCCGCCCGGCCCTTCGACTGCATCCTCATGGACATCGAAATGCCGGTGATGGACGGCCCCACGGCCAGCCGCGTCATCCGCGGGCTGCTTTCGGCCAGCGCCAACCCGCCCTGCGCCCGCGACATCCCCATCGTGGCCCTGACCTCCCACGACGTGGACGAGGAACGGGACCGCTGCCTGGCGGCCGGCATGGACGCCTGCCTGCCCAAGATTTTCGAGCGCGAGGTGTTGCTCGACGCCCTGGCCCAGGTCCTGCGCCTGCGCGGCGATACGCCGCGCCGCGGCGGGTCCCGCAGGATAGCCGGCCAGGCCGGTCAGGGCCTGGCGCCCATCCTGCGCGGGCTGTGCGAGCACCTGCGCGCCGGCAGCGTCCGGGCCGACGAGGACCTGCTCGCCCTGCGCCAGGCCCTGGCCGACAAGCCCGAACCGCCGGAATTGGAAGCGCTTGTCGCGGCCGTCGAGCGCTACGCCTTTGCCGAGGCCCTGGGCCTTGTGCCGGGCCTGGCCCGCCGCCTTGGCCTCGAGGCGGACGACTGGGGCCGGCCCCGGGAAGGCGAGGACCGGTGCGACTGACGGCGGCCCGGCCAAGGCGGGGCCACCGGCCGCGGCAGCCTTCCGGTCGCGGCGCGACGCACGGGCCGCCTTACTTGCGGCGCAATTTGCGGCCGATGTAGATGCCGATCACCAGGGAAAAGGCGACCACGAGCGTGACGATGGCGAGATTGGCCCCCATGCGCTCCTCCTGCCCGACGGCGGCACGCTGGCCGTTGCGTTCGGGCGAGGGCAGACTAACGGGGAAAACGGCCGGGCGCAAAGGATATGCGCCCGGGGCGGCGGGGCGGCTCCCCGGGCCGCCTGGGGAGGATGCCCATGGGCACCGTGCTTGAGGGGTTGCGCAGCCTGTTTTCGGGGTTCTCCCGCCGCGACCGTGGCGGCAAAGAGGAAACCGCCACGGTTTTTCGCAACAAGTACAACGAATTCCAGTCACTGCTCGAATCCAACACCGAGCTGCTCAAGATCTTTTCCGAAATGGAGGTCATGCTCGAAGGCCGCGAGGTCTTCGGCATGGCCTTTATCCGCTCGCGCACCAGCCGGGCCATTTTCCACGCCATCCGCATGATCAAAAGCTTCGAGCGCCTGTCCGGCCGGCCCCAGCCCGTGCTGCTGGCCCTGGTCGAGTCCCTTTCGGGTACGATCAAGACCGTCATCGAGGGCCGGGTCAATCCCCACCGGGGCAAGCCGGTGCTTGCGCTGGCCGACGTCACGGCCGACATGGTGGACCAGGTCGGCGGCAAATGCGCCAACCTGGGCGAGGTGGCCAATCGGGTGGGCCTGCCCGTGCCCGGGGGCTTTTGCGTGACCACGGCCGCCTTCCGCGACTTTTTCGCCGCCGCCGGCCTGACGGAAACCATCGCCAGCATCCGCCTGGGCATCGCCCCCGACGACCCGGCCTCCATGGCCGCCGCCGCCGAGGACATCCAGGCCGCCATCCTGCGCGCCCCCCTGCCGGGCGACCTGGCCGAGGCCATCGCCGCCGCCGCCACGGCCAGCTGCGGCCCCGACGGCCCGGCGGCCCGCTTCGCCGTGCGCTCCAGCGCCATCGGCGAGGACGGCGAGCTGTCCTTCGCCGGCCAGTACCTGACCATGCTCAACGTCGCCCCGGACCGCATCGCCAGCGCCTACAAGTTCGTCATCGCCAGCCTCTACACCCCCCGGGCCATGTCCTACCGGCTGCTCAAGGGCATCCCCGACGACGACGTGGCCATGGCCGCCGCCTGCCTGCGCCTGGTGCCGTCGGTCGCGGCCGGGGTGCTCTATACCAGGCTGCCCGAGGAGCCTTGCCGCGAGGAGCTGCTCATAAACGCCGTCTGGGGCCTGGGGCCCTACGCCGTGGACGGGGTCATCACCCCGGACGCCATGTGCCTCGACCGGGAGACCCTGGCCGTCACCCGGTGCACGGTCGCCGAGAAGCCCCGCATGCTCGTCCCCTCGCCGACCGGGGGCCTGACCGACGTGCCCGTGCCCGAGGGGAGGCGGGGCCAGCCTTGTCTGACCGACGACCAGGCCCGCAAGCTCGGCGCCTGGGGGCTGTTTCTGGAACGCCATTTCGGCCGTCCCCAGGACATGGAATGGGCGCTGGCCGGGGATGGGGAGCTTGTGGTGCTGCAATCGCGCCAGCTCACGGCCCTGGCCGAAGGGGGCTGCCTGGCCGGCGGGCCGCCCGTGCCCGGGGCCGAGGTCCTGCTCGAAGGCGGCCAGAGCGCCTGTTCCGGCGCCGGGGCCGGCCCCGTGCACCTTGTCCACGGCGACGAGGACCTGGACTCCTTTCCGCCCGGCGCCGTGCTGGTGGCCCCGCACAGCGCGCCCCAGTTCATGGTGGCCATGCAGCGGGCGGCGGCCATCGTCACCGACCAGGGCAGCGTCACCGGGCACATGGCCTCCTTGTCGCGCGAATTCGACGTGCCGACGCTGCTGGGCCTGGGCGAGGCCACCACCCGGCTGGCCAACGGCCAGGAGGTCACCGTGGACGCCACGTCCGGGCGCGTCTACCGGGGCCGGGTGGAAAGCCTGCTGACCCAGCCCGACGAAGCCCCGGCCTTCATGGCCGGCACGCAGGTCCACGCCATCCTGGCCGCGGCGGCCCGGTGCGTCACACCCCTGACCCTGCTCGACCCCAAGGCCCCGACCTTCCGGCCGGAAGGCTGCCAAAGCCTTCACGACGTGACGCGCCTTTTGCACGAATGGTCCTACGGCGAGATGTTCGCCGTCAGCGACCTGGCCGCCGGCCAGCGGGGCGTGACCACCGTGCTCGACGCAACCACGGGCCTGGACCTGCACATCATCGACCTCGGCGGCGGCATCCGCGACGAGGCGTCCGGCAAGCGCCGGGTCGCCCCGGCCGACATCGCCTCGCGGCCCTTTCTGGC
Source organism: Solidesulfovibrio sp. DCME (assembly GCF_049995385.1). NCBI lineage: Bacteria > Pseudomonadati > Thermodesulfobacteriota > Desulfovibrionia > Desulfovibrionales > Desulfovibrionaceae > Solidesulfovibrio > Solidesulfovibrio sp. DCME. The sequence continues at coordinate 4,070,538 of NZ_CP188261.1, read as the reverse complement.
CCTGCTGACGGGGCTCGTGCTCTCCGAGGAGGCCAAGGCCCTGCGGCCGGTCAACCTGGGCGGCTTCCTCTCGGTCATGTCCGAACAGCTCGTCAGCCAGCCCACGGCCGGCAGCGACCGCTTCGGCGAGAAATCCTACGCCATCATCTCGGACAAGTACCTCAACTTCAGCTCCCGCGTGGGCTACCACTACGGCGTGCTCGACTGCTACTGCGGGGCCACGGTCAACAAGAACTACATCACCTTTTCCTTCGCCGGCGGCGCGGCCGACGACGTCAAGCGCGCGCGCCGGGCGCGGGCCATCGGCCGCATCCTGGACGCCCTGGGCTTTACCGTGGAGGCCGCCGCCGACCGGGTGGCCGGGCGCTACCAGAAAGTCCCGGCCGCGCTTATAGAGGAAAAGCTCGCCCACATGGGGCGGCTTTTGCAGTTCACCCGCCAGACGGACATGCTCATGGTCAGCGAGGCCAGCATCGAGGCCATGGTGGCCTGTTTCCTGTCCGGCGCGCCCTGTTTCGACCCGGCCCGGGCCGCTTCCTGAGGCGCCGCCGCCGTTTCGCAAAGGAGTATGCCATGCCCCGATTCGCCGCCAACCTGACCATGCTTTTTACGGAGGCCCCCTTCCCCGACCGCTTCGCTGCGGCCAGGGAAGCCGGGTTCCGCTGCGTCGAGTACCTGTTCCCCTACGACCACCCGGCCGGCACCCTGCGCGGGTTGCTCGACGAAAACGGCCTGACGCAAGTGCTTTTCAACCTGCCCTGCGGTGACTGGGCGGCCGGGGAGCGGGGCATCGCCGGGCTGCCCGGCCGCGAGGCCGAGTTTCGCGACGGCGTCGGGCGGGCCCTGGACTATGCCGCCACCCTCGGCGTGACCCGGCTCAACTGCCTGGCCGGCAAACTGCCCCCGGGCGCCGACGTGGAGGAGGCCTGCGCCGTCATGGCCGGCAACGTGGCCTTCGCCGCCGACGCCCTGGCCGCACAGGGCCTCACCCTGGTCATCGAGGCCATCAACCACTACGACATCCCCGGCTTTCTGCTCTCGCGCACAAACCAGGTCATGGCCCTTCTGGAGGCCGTGGCCCGCCCCAACGTGGCCATGCAGTACGACGTCTACCACGCCCAGCGCGAGGAAGGGGAGCTTGCGGCCACCCTCACCGCCAACCTGCCCCGCATCGGCCACATCCAGGTGGCCGACAACCCCGGCCGCCACCAGCCCGGCACCGGCGAGATCAACTATCCTTTCCTTTTTGCCGCCCTGGACCGCCTGGGCTATGACGGCTTCGTGGGCCTGGAGTACATCCCCGCCCCCGACACCCTGGCTTCCCTTGGCTGGATAGGGGACATGGGCCTGACCTTGTAAATCCCCCCGTCAGGGGGATTGGGACGGAAGCTCCCCCCGGCGGAGAGGTCCAGGAGAGGCCGCGCCTCTCCTGGTCGCCGAAGGCTTTCTTACAGAGGTATCCCTATGAAAAAAATCGGGTTCATCGGCCTTGGCATCATGGGCAAGCCCATGTGCCGCAATTTGCTCAAGGCGGGCTACGAGCTGACGGTGTTCAGCCGCACGGCCGAAAACGTCGCGGCGGTCACGAGTCATGGGGCGATCGCCGCCCCGTCGCCGGCCGCCGTGGCCAAGGCCTGCGAACTGGTCATCACCATGGTGCCGGATTCGCCGCAGGTGCGCGAGGTGGTCCTTGGTGAAAACGGCGTCCTCCACGGCGCCGCCCCCGGCCTGTACGTGGTGGACATGAGCTCCATCGCCCCCCTGGCCAGCCGGGAGATTGGGGCCGAACTGGCCAAGGCCGGCGTGCGCTTTCTCGACGCGCCGGTCAGCGGCGGCGAGCCCAAGGCCATCGAGGGGACGCTCACGGTCATGGCCGGCGGCGACGCGGCCGATTTCGAGGCCGTCAAGCCCGTGCTGTCGGCCATGGCCGCCTCGGTCACCCGGGTGGGCGAGGTCGGGGCCGGCAACGTGGCCAAGCTGGCCAACCAGGTCGTGGTGGCCATAAACATCGCGGCCATGTCCGAGGCACTGGTGCTCGCGGCCAAGGCCGGGGTCGAGCCCGAGCTCGTCTACCAGGCCATTCGCGGCGGCCTGGCCGGCAGCACGGTCCTCGACGCCAAGGCGCCGCTGGTCATGGACCGCAAGTTCGATCCGGGCTTCCGCATCAGGCTCCACGTCAAGGACCTGGCCAACGTCATGCAAACGGCCAATAATTTGCATGTGCCCCTGCCACTTACGGCCTCGGTCATGGAGGTCATGCAGGCCATGCTGGCCGATGGCTGCGGCGAGGACGATCACGGCAGCATCATTCGCTATTTCGAGAAGCTGGCCCATGTGACCGTTTCGCGCTGATCGGCGTTTTGACGAATAGTGGTCAAACACACGGCCGCGCCCGCCCGTTTGCGGGGCGCGCGTCTGCGGCGGCGCGCCCCGCGCCGCAAAGGAGATCGTCGTGGGCATACGCAAATCGGTCGTGGCCCTGGCCCTGGCCGTCAGTCTCGGTTGTGCCGTGGCCCTGGCCGCCAAGGTCATGAACGTGTCGGTACGCGACGGCCAGGTGCGGCAGACGCCGTCGTTTTTCGGCAGCATCGTCGGCAAGGCGACCTACGGCCAGAGCGTGACCGTGGCCGAGGAGCAGGGTGACTGGGCCAAGGTGACGCTGCCCGGCGGCGTGTCGGGCTGGATGCACCGCACGGCCTTGACCGAAAACAAGGTCGCCCTGTCCGGCGGAGCGGCCGGCACGGGCAATGTGTCCGGCAAGGAAATGGCGCTGGCCGGCAAGGGCTTTTCCGCCGCGGTCGAGGCCGACTACCGTCGCAGCCACGGCGGCGACTACGCCGCCATCGACGCCATGGAGCGCGTCAGCTACGATCCGGCGACACTGCTGGCCTTCCTCAAGCAGGGCGGCGTCACGCCCAAGGGAGGCGCCCGATGAAGCCGCGCTTCCTGCTTGCCCTGGCCTGGCTGGCCGTTGGCGGACTGTTCCTGTTTGGCTGCAACAATCCCGATGCCGTCTCCCGGGTCATCGGTTCCTTCGGCGCCAGCCTCGGCGGCGCGCCTGTGGGCGACTACGCCGCCTCGGCCGCCAAAAGCGTGCAGGCCGTGGCCCATGCCGCCGAGGATTTCACCCCCGAACAGGAATACTACATCGGCCGGGCCGTGGGCGCCTCGCTTTTGGGCAAGTACCGGCCGCTTAAGGACGCCAAGGCCAATGCCTACGTCAACGAGGTGGGCCAGGCCCTGGCCATGTTTTCCGACATGCCGCAGACCTACGGCGGCTACCATTTCCTGATTCTCGATTCCGCCGACATCAACGCCTTTGCCGCGCCGGGCGGGCTCATCTTCGTCACCCGCGGCATGCTGCGCTGCTGCGCCGGGGAAAACGCCCTGGCCGCCGTGCTGGCTCACGAGATAGGCCATGTCCAGGGCAAGGACGCTATGCGGGCCATCAAACGCTCGCGCACCACCGAAGCCCTGGCCATCATCGGCGGTGAGGCCGTCAAACAGGTCGGTGGTGCGGAACTGAGCCGGCTGACCGACATCTTCGCCGACTCCATCGGCGACATCATGTCCACCATGGTCAACAACGGCTATTCCCGCACTCTGGAATACCAGGCCGACAAGACCGCCATCGCCATCCTCACGCGTACCGGCTACGACCCGGCCGGGCTGCCGGACATGCTGGCCGAGATGCAAAAGCGCCTCACCCCGGGCGGCGCGGATTTCGCCAAGACCCACCCGGCGCCCCAGGATCGTATCACCGAACTGGCCAGCCTGGCCCGCGTGGCCGAGGTCAAGGAGCCCGCGGCGCGTATGGCGAGGTTCAAGGCGGCCTTGGGGAACATATAAGGGCGAAGAGGGAAGATGCCTCCGGCGGCCGGGGGGCATGATGCCCCCCGGACCCCCTCGTCTGTTCGGGCGCGATTGTCCCGGCCTCGCCGAGCGAGGCCGGGACAATCGCGCCCGAACAAGGGCCGTCGCCCTTCGGGCGAAGGGAAGAAGTATGCGCACATCATTCGTGCCCCCTTCCAGGGGGTCCGGGGGGGATGATCCCCCCCGGCGGGGAGGTCCAGGAGGGGCGGCGCCCCTCCTGGCCGCCGGAGGCCTCTTCCGCAAACGCCTTCTCCACGGCCTCATCGCCGGCCTGTCCGGCCTGTTCGTGGCCTGGCTGCTGTCGCTGACCGGCATCATCATTTCCTTCGAGGCCCGGACCTTCGACTGGCGGGCCAGGCTGCTTGCCCCCAAGGGGCCGCCGGTGGACGCCGTGCGCCTGATCCTCCTCGACCAGCCGAGCCTCGATTGGGGGGCCAGGGAAAACGGCCTGTCCTGGCCCTGGCCCCGCGAGGTCTACGGCGTGATCCTCGATTTCTGCCGTCGGGCCGGGGCGAAAGCCGTGGCCTTCGACGTGCTCTACACCGAGCCCTCGGCCTACGGCGTGGCCGACGACAAGGCCCTGGCCACGGCCGGCCAGGCCCTGGGCCGGTTCGTGCTGCCGATGTTTTTAGGCAAGGAGTCGGGCCAGGCCACGGCCTGGCCGGCGGACATGCCGGCCGATCCCCTGTCGATCCGGGGCCTCGACGCCTGGCTGTCCGGTGTCGACCCGGCCGAGGCCCCGGTCTTTCCCAAGGCGGCCTTTCCCGTGCCCGAGGTGGCGGCCGGGGCGGCACTGCTCGGCAACGTCAGCCAGGAGCCGCAGTTCGACGGCGTTTACCGCAAGGTCGGGCTTTTCGGCGTCTTTAACGGCCGGGCCGTGCCGTCGTTGTCCCTGGCCGCCAGGCTGCTGGCCGAGCCGGGCATGAAAGCGGCCATCGCCGGCCGGACGTTGCGCCTGGGGCCGGTGAACGTCCCCTTGGACGAGGCGGGGCTGGCCATTCCCCGCTGGCGGCGCTCGGCGGATTTCATGGCCGTGTCGGCGGCGGCGGTCATCCAAAGCGAACTGGCCCTGCGCGAGGGGGGGACGCCCGTCATCGATCCGGCCGTGCTGACCGGCCGCTACGTGCTGTTCGGGTTTTCGGCGCCGGGGCTGCTGGACATGCGCCCGTCGCCCGTGGCCGGGGTGACGTCCGGGGTGGAAATCCACGCCCAGGCCTTGCAGAGCTTGTTAACCGATGATTTCCTGCGGGTGCTGCCCCACTGGTCGGGCTGGCTCCTGGCCGCGGGCCTGGCCGTGGCCGGAGCCTTGGCCGCATCCCTGGCCCCGGGCGCGGCGGCCTCGGCCGTGGCGATCCTGGTTTTCCTGCCGCTGCCGCTCGGGCTGGCCCTTGGCGGCTATGCGCTCGGCTGGTGGCTGCCGCTGGCCCTGCCGCAAGCGGCCGTGGCCGGGGGCCTCGGCGTGGCCGTGCTCATCGGCTACGCCACCGAAGGCCGCCAGAAGCGCTTCATCAAGTCGGCCTTTCGCCAGTACCTGAGCCCGGACGTCATCGAGGCGCTGATCGCCCATCCCGAGCGCATGACGCTCGGCGGCGAACTGCGTGAACTGACGATCTTTTTTTCCGACCTCCAGGGATTTACCGGCATCTCCGAGGGGCTTTCGCCCCAGGAGCTGACGGCGCTTCTCAACAAATACCTCACGGCCATGACCTCCATCATCCTGGAGGAGGGGGGGACGGTGGACAAGTACGAGGGCGACGCCATCATCGCCTTCTGGAACGCCCCTCTCGACCAAGCCGACCATGCCGTGCGTGGCGTGCGGGCGGCGCTGCGCTGCCAGGACAGGCTCACCGAGCTGCGGCCGCTGTTCCGGGAGCTGTCCGGCCACGACCTTTTCATGCGCGTGGGGCTCAACACCGGCCAGGCCGTGGTCGGCAACATGGGTTCGGATTCGCGTTTCGACTACACCATGCTCGGCGACGCCGTGAACCTGGCCTCGCGCCTGGAGGGCGTCAACAAGCAGTTCGGCACGTTCACCATGATGTCGGCGGCCACGCGGGCGGCCGTGGGGGAGGAAATCGCCGCGCGGCGCATCGCCTGCGTGGCGGTAGTCGGCCGGGGCGAGCCGGTGGAGGTCTTCGAGCCGCTGTGGCCCGAGGCGGCGGCCGGCCTGGCCGCGCCCCACGCCGCTTTCGCCGCCGCGTTGGGCGCCTTTACGGCTGGGGATTTCAACACGGCCTTGGCGGGGTTTTCGGCCCTGGCCGCAAACGACGCGGCGGCCGCGTCCTATGAAAAACGCTGCCGCCGCCTGCTGGAAAACCCGCCCGAAACCTGGGACGGGGTCTGTGTCATGACCTCGAAATAGCGCCTAGACGCCTTCCTTGAGCCATTCGGCGAAATCGGACAATTCGCCCTGCCAGCCCTGGCCCAGCCGGACGTTGAGGAACTGGGCATACAGGGCGTCGAAAAAGCCGGCGCATTTCTCGATCAGGTAGAGCTTCTCCAGGACCTTGGCGTCCGGGTCCTCGCCTTCCTCGCTGCGCGTCTCCATCTTGGGCGTGCGCAGGGCGTTTAGGGTGAAGTCGTCGGCCTTGACCGTGACGGTCCAGGTCTCGCCGTCCTGTTCGAAGCGAATGAGCGAGCGGTCCACGCGCTTGCCGCTTTTGAGCCCCAGCCGGGCCTCGGCGAACTGGGCGTGGGGACCGGACACGGTGGCCGTCTCGGCGTCCTCGCCCTCGCCGCCGCGCACCGAGATCTTCTGCTCCAGGTAGACGTTGACCTCGCCGCCGTCGGGCAGCTTGAACAGCCAGCCGCTTTTTTCGCTCTTAAACCAGAGCCAGGTCAGGAAATCCTGCCCCAGCACCGGATTTTTCGCTTCCGCCATATTGATATCCATCATTTGCTCCCGCGTCTCGCGTGATGGGCCGGGCACGTCCGGCCCTTACCCGTCCAGGGGGTCCGGGGGGATGATCCCCCCCGGTGGGGTGGTCCAGGAGGGGCGACGCCCCTCCTGGCCGCCGGAGGCATTCTCTCCCCAACCCTCGCGCTACCCGGCGAACTGGCTGGGTTCCACGTGCTCCAGGGCCAGGGCGCGTTCCACGCCGAGGAGGCGTTCGGCCAAAAATGCCGGGGTCTGCGGTTCGAGGTGCAGTTCGAAGGTCATGGTGAAGAGGTCTTCGAAGAGCGTTTGCACCTTGCCGTTGGTGGAGGCCAGCCAGATGACCTGGTCCAGGGTGTTCCACACGGCCTCGAACACGGCCGGGATGGGCAGGGCCCGGGACAGGAGCGAGAGTTTGACGCGCTCGGCGATCTCTTTCTTGCGGTCCTTGGAGATGAAATTCTTGCCCGAGGCCTGATTGTGTTCCTTTTCCTGGTCGATGGCCAGGCGCAGGTACTTCTTGAAAACCGCCGGCGAGACGCGCCGGGTGTCCAGGCGCAGGGAGAAGGCCAGGTAGTGGCCTTTTTCCGGCGGCGCGCCGCGCCACTCGGCGTCCAGGTAGTCCTCGAAGGCCACCCAGCCGAAGGAACGTTCGTCGGCGGTGGTATCGATGTCGTTAAACGCGTATTTTTTCAGGCGATCCGGTGCTTCGCGCAGGATGTCCGGCTTGACTTCCCCCACGATCCGGTAGCGGGTGAACCCGCCGCTTGCTGCCAAAAGTCCCAAGGCGTCCTCCTTTGCCGGCGGCGGTGCCGGCCGGCGCGTGGCCTGGCCGGGGTGATAGATCAAATCCCGCCGCCGCGCCAGGGGCGGGGCGGGGGGTGAAAGGGCCGGGCAGATGGTTTTGATGGCAACATATTGGCAAAAAAGGCCGTTTTCCCTTGGCCCGGCTTATGCAATGACTTTGGAAACGGAGGTGACGACCATGGCCGTTATCCGCTTGGGCCACTCGGATGGCAGGATGCGCATCGGTTCGTTCACCCGCAAGGCCACCACGTCCTCCGGGTGCAACGAACCCTTCAAGAACGCCTACTGGTGCCCGAAACGAAAGTGGTTCGCCAAGGAGCCCTGTCCCTTTGTCAACCGTTTCGAATGCATGAGTTTCGCCCGTTTCAGCGGGGCCATCTGACGGGCCGCCGCCCGACCGGAAGGGGCCGTCCCCTTCCGGCCCCCTGACGGGGTGCGCCGCCCCCGTTGTTCTCGCGACACGTTCCACTCTTTTTTCCGCTGTCCGCCGCCCGCTGGCGTCACCGTCTTTTTCCAGGCAAACCCGGGGCGTACGGGCGTCACCTTTCGGACGTTTTCGAAAGGCCGGGCCACAAAATTGTCTTCCCGCCCGGGGATGATTATTCTGCTTGAGCCTGACGCCACGTCAGGGTTTAGGGTGGCCCGAAAGGAGGGCCGAACCATGTCGCTTCGTATCGGCGAACTCGCCAAACGCGCGGGTATCAGCGTGCGCGCCCTGCACCATTACGATGCCCTGGGGCTGCTGCGCCCGTCGCAGCGCTCCGAGGGCGGCTACCGGCTCTACGGCCAGGCCGACGTCATGCGGCTGCACACCATTTTGACGCTCAAATCCTTCGGTTGTTCCCTGGACGAGATCCGCCGCGCCCTGGACCAGGGCCAAACGGCCTTGCCGGGGATCCTGGCCCGGCAGGTGGCGGCCCTGGACGAGACCGCAAGGCAGGCGCAGGCCCTGCGCGACCGCATCGCCCGGCTGCTGGCCCGCATGGAGCGCCACGAGGCCACGGGCATGGGCGATTGGCTGGAGGCCCTGGGCATGATGCATGTGCTGCGCGGCTACCTGACCGAGGACGAGCTGTCGCGGCTGCGCCGGGCCGGGGGAAGGCAGGGCTGGCGGGAGGTGGCGGCGCGCATCGAGGCGGCCATGGCCGACGGTCAGGCTCCGGATTCGCCTCTGGGCCGGGAGCTGGCCGGGCTTGTCCGCCACATGGCCCGGGAAACCACCGGCGGCGATCCGGTGCTGGCCGTCAAGCTGCGGGGCATGGTGCAGCGCGAGGAGCGCGTGCGCGCGGCCACGGGGTTTCGCCTCGAATCCCTGGCCTGGGCCCAGGCGGCCTTGGCCGCCGCCGGCCCGGACAGTGGCCCGGACAGTGGCCCGGACAGTGGCCCGGACAGTGGCCCGGACAGTGGCCCGGACAGTGGCCCGGACAGTGGCCCGGACAGTGGCCCGGACAGTGGCCCGGACAGTGGCCCGGCCGCGCCCCCTGGCGCTGCCGCCAACGGCGCGACCGCGGCCGGACCCACGGGCACGGCGCTCGGCGTGGCCACCCTGCGCGCCGCCCACCAGTTCCTGGACGATCCGCCGGTGTTCGTCGATCCCCTGGCCCTGGCCATGGTCGGGCCGGGACGCGAAGCGGCCATCCGCAACGACCCGGCCCGGTTCGACGCCGGACCCTTGCGCGGGTTGCGGGCCTCGGTCGCGGTGCGCAGCCGCTTCGCCGAGGACGCCTGGGCGCAGGCCCACAGCCGGGGGTTGCGCCAACTCGTGCTCCTTTGCGCCGGCTACGACACCTTCGCCTGCCGCACGCCCGACCGGGAAAGCCGCCTCTTCGAAGTCGACCATCCGGCGACCCAGGCCAAAAAGCGCGCCCGACTGGCCGCGGCCGGGCTGTGCCCGCCGCAAAACTGCGCCTTCGTGCCCGTGGACCTCACGGTTGATTCCCTGGTCGAGGCCCTGGCGGCGGCCGGGTTTGCCCGCGAGGAGCCGGCATTTTTTTCGTGGCTCGGCGTGACCATGTACCTGCCCGAGGCGACGGTGTACGCAACCGTGGCCGGCCTGTCCGCCCTGGCCCCCGGGACAGAGCTCGTTTTCGACTATCCCGTTTCGCCGCAACTCCTGTCGCCGACCGAGCGAGGGGGGCGCGAGGCGGTCATGGCCCGGGCGGCGAAAAAGGGCGAACCGTGGCTTTCGGCCTTCGAGCCGGCGACGCTCGCCGGTCGGCTGGCCGCCCTGGGCTTTGCGGTGGTCGAGGACCTGGGTGGGCCGGAGCTCACGGCCCGCTACCTGTCCGGCCGGCGCGACGGCCTGCGCAAGTCCGGGGTCACGCGGCTGTTGCGGGTGCGGCTCGAGGCGGGCGGGAGCTGACGGTTTGGAAAGCGGGCCGGAGAACCCTGGCCGGCGGCGCGGGCCTGATGTAACCTTTCGCCCGCCGGAAACGACGTGGGACTCGCGACGCCGTCTCCGGCATTTGTTTTCCGGTCCCGTCAACCATGACAAGGAAGTCCGTCATGTCGCCCGACAAGAATATTCCGGCCCCACGCGGGGCCATTGGCACCTACGCCGTCGTGGCCTTGCTCCTTTTGGCCGGCGGCGCGCTCTGGTTTTTCGTCGAAAGCGACGGCCGGGCTCAGCCCAAGGGGCCGCCGCCGGGCATGCCCATGGTGGTTTCCGTTTCCGTGACCCGGGCGAAGCTGGGGGTGGCCCCGGTGACGCTGACCGGCATCGGCACGGTCACGCCGCTGAAAACCGTCACGGTCAAAAGCCGGGTGGACGGCGAGTTGACCGAGGTGCGCTTCCAGGAAGGTCAGCTCGTCAAGGAAGGCGAGTTGCTGGCCCAGATCGATCCGCGCCCGTTCGCCGCCCAACTCGACCAGTACCAGGGCCAGTTGGCCAAGGACACGGCCCTGCTGGAAAACGCCAAGGCCGATCTGGCCCGCTACGACAACCTGGTCAAAAAGGACATGCTGGCCGGCCAGACCAAGGACACCCAGGCTTCGCTCGTGCGCCAGTACGAAGGCGCCGTGCGCTCGGACAAGGCGCAAATCGACAACGCCAGGCTGCAAATCGAATACAGCCGCATCACCGCCCCCATCACCGGCCGGGTGGGGCTGCGCAAGCTCGACCCCGGCAACATGGTCAAGAGCTCGGACGATGCGGGGCTTTGCGTCATCACCCAGATGTCGCCCATAAGCGTCATCTTCACTCTGCCCGAGGACGATCTGCCCCGGGTGCGCAAGCGGCTTCTGGCCGGCGAAACCCTCGCCGTGGCCGCCTTCGACCGCACCCTGACCGAAAAGCTGGCCCAGGGCACGCTTGCCACCACCGACAACCAGATCGACACGGCCACGGGCACGGTCAGGCTGCGGGCGCTTTTCGACAACGCCGACGAGGCCCTGTTCCCCAACCAGTTCGTCAACGCCGAACTGCTGCTGGAGCGGCGCGAGAACGTGGTGCTTTTGCCGGCCGCGGCCGTCATGCGCGGCCCCAAGGGTGCCCATGTCTTCGTGGTGGGCGAGGGGGATACCGTGTCCATGCGCCCGGTGACCACCGGGCTGGCCGTGGGCACGGACCTGGTGGTCGATACCGGGCTGGCCTCGGGCGAGGCCGTGGTGGTCGAGGGCGCCGACCGGCTGCGCGACGGCGCCAAGGTGGCCGTGCGCCAGCCCGGCAAGCCGGCCACCGAAAAGGCGGCCAGCGACACGCCGGCGGCCGAAAAACCGGCGACCGACAAGGCGGCGGCCAACAAGTCATGAACCTGTCACGCCCCTTCATCCTGCGCCCCGTGGCCACGACCCTGGTCATGACGGCGGTCATCCTGGCCGGGGCCATCGCCTATTTCCAACTGCCGGTCTCGGCCCTGCCGCAAGTGGACTACCCCACCATCCAGGTGCGCACCTTCTACCCCGGGGCCAGCCCAGACGTCATGGCCTCGGCCGTGACCGCGCCGCTGGAGCGCCAGTTCGGCCAGATGCCGGGGCTGACGCAAATGACTTCCGTCAGCTCCTCCGGGGCTTCGGTCATCACCTTGCAGTTCGCCCTGAACCTGTCCCTGGACGTGGCCGAGCAGGAGGTCCAGGCCTCCATCAACACGGCCTACAGCCTGTTGCCCGACGACCTGCCCACGCCGCCGGTCTACAGCAAGGTCAACCCGGCCGACGCGCCCATCCTGTCCCTGGCCCTGGCCTCGGACGCCATGCCCCTCACCGAGGTCCAGGACCTGGCCGACACCCGCCTGGCCCAGAAGATCTCCCAGCTTTCCGGCGTGGGCCTGGTGAGCGTGTCCGGCGGCCAGCGCCCGGCCGTGCGCATCGACGCCAACCCCACCGCCCTGGCCGCCTACGGCATCACCCTGGAAGAGGTCCGCACGGCCATCGCCGCGGCCAACGTCAACCAGGCCAAGGGCGGTTTCGACGGCCCGCGCCAGTCCTCCATCCTCGGCGCCAACGACCAGCTTTTGACCAGCCAGGAATACCGGCCGCTGATCGTGGCCTACAAAAACGACCGGCCCGTGCGACTGTCCGACGTGGCCACGGTGTCCGACGGGGCCGAGGACGTGCGCCAGGCCGCCTGGGTGAACGGCAATCCGGCCATCGTGCTCAACATCCAGCGCCAGCCCGGGGCCAACGTCATCGACGTGGTGGACCGGGTCAAGGCCATCCTGCCGAGCCTGCGGGTCTCGCTGCCGGCGGCCGTGACGCTGGCCGTCCTGGCCGACCGCACCGTCACCATCCGCGCCTCCATCGACGACGTGCAAATCGAGCTGGCCCTGGCCGTGCTCCTCGTCGTCGGCGTCATCTTCGTCTTTTTGCGCGACGGCCGGGCCACGCTCATTCCGGCCGTGGCCGTGCCGCTGTCGCTGGTCGGCACCTTCGGCGTCATGTATCTGCTGGGCTACGGCCTCAACAACCTCACGCTCATGGCCCTGACCATCTCCACGGGCTTTGTCGTGGACGACGCCATCGTCATGATCGAAAACGTGGCCCGCCACGTGGAGGAGGGGGCCTCGCCCCTGGAGGCGGCCCTGGCCGGCGCCGGCCAGATCGGCTTCACCATCCTGTCCCTGACGGTTTCGCTGGTGGCCGTGCTCATTCCGCTGCTGTTCATGGGCGACGTGGTGGGGCGGCTTTTCCGGGAATTCGCCGTGACGCTGGGCGTGGCCATCCTGCTGTCCGCCGGCGTGTCGCTGACGCTGACCCCCATGATGTGCGCCCGCATGCTCGGCCATGCCGGCCTGGCCGGCAAAAGCTGGTTTTTCCGGGCCACCCAAGGGCTTTTCGACCGGGCCATCGCCGGCTACGGCCGCAGCCTGACGGTCGTCCTGCGCCACCAGGGCCTGACGCTGCTGGTGGCCGTGGCCACGGTCGTGGCCACGGTGCTGCTCTACATCGCCGTGCCCAAGGGCTTTTTCCCGGTCCAGGACACGGGCCAGCTCTCGGGCGTGACCCAGGCTCCGGCCACGGTCTCGTTCGCCGCCATGAGCGAGCGCCAGAAGGAACTGGCCGACCTGCTTGCCACCGACCCGGCCGTGGTTTCGGTGGCCTCCTCTGTCGGCGTGGACGGCATCAATCCCAGCCTCAATACCGGCCGGCTGTCCGTGACCCTTGTGCCCAAGGCCAAGCGCGACGCCGATGCCGCCGCCGTGGCCCGCCGGCTCCAGGAACTGGGCGCCGGCGTGGCCGGCATCAGCCTGACCCTGCAGCCCGTGCAGGACCTGACCGTGGACGCCCGGGCCGGCCGGGCCCAGTACCAGTACGCCCTGGGCACGCCCAGTTCCGCCGAACTGGCCCTGTGGACGCCGCGCTTCGTGGCCGCCCTGGCCAAGCGGCCCGAGGTGCGCAACGTCGGCGACAACATGGTCACCGACGGCCTGCGCTTAAACGTGGCCATCGACCGGGTGGCCGCCGCCCGCTACGGCCTCACCCCGGCCGATATCGACAACATCCTCTACGACGCCTTCGGCCAGCGGCAGGTCTCGACCATGTTCACGGAACTGAGCCAATACCGGGTGGTGCTGGGGTTGTCGCCGGATATGGCCGACGGCGCGGCCGCGCTTTCGCGCATCCGCCTGCCCGGCAACGGCGGGTCCCAGGTGCCGCTGTCGGCCGTGGCCACGGTGACCGAGGGCGTGGGGCCGCTGGTGATCAACCGCCAGGGCCAGTTCCCGGCCGCGGTCGTCTCCTTCGACACCGCCCCGGGCTATTCCCTGGGCGATGCCGTGGAGGCCGTTGCCGCCGTCTCGGCCGGCCTCGGCATGCCCGAGAGCATCGTCGGCGGCTTCCAGGGCGCGGCCAAGGCCTTCATGGATTCGCTACGCAACGAACCGCTCCTTATTCTCGCCGCCCTGGTCACGGTCTACATCGTGCTCGGCGTCATGTACGAAAGCTTCATCCACCCGGTGACGATCCTGTCGACCCTGCCCTCGGCCGGCATCGGCGGCTTGTGGGCGCTGCTCCTTTTCCACGAGGACCTGGGCGTCATGGCCGTCATCGGCATCATCCTGCTCATTGGTATCGTCAAGAAAAACGGCATCATGATGGTGGATTTCGCGCTGAGTGCCGAGCGCGAGCAGGGCAAGGCCCCGGGCGAGGCCATCTACGAGGCCTGCCTGCTGCGTTTCCGGCCCATCATGATGACCACCTTCGCCGCGCTTTTAGGCGCCTTGCCCCTGGCCCTGGGCTCGGGCGTGGGCTCGGAGCTGCGCCGGCCGCTGGGCATCGTCATCGTCGGCGGGCTCATCGTCAGCCAGGTGCTCACGCTGTATACCACGCCCGTCATCTACCTCTTCTTCGAGCGCCTGGCCCGCCGCCGGGCGGGGGCCGGCCGGCCGGCCAAGGCCTAGCGTATGGCCAGTTTGCCTGAAATCTGCATCCGCCGGCCCGTGGGCACGACGCTTCTCACCCTGGCCCTGGTGCTGGCCGGGGCCATCGCCTTTCGCCTCTTGCCGGCCGCCGCCCTGCCGCAGGTGGATTTTCCCACCATCTCCGTCCAGGCCCAGCTGCCCGGGGCCGAGCCGCAGACCATGGCCACCTCCGTGGCCGCGCCCCTGGAACGCCAGTTCGCCCGCATCGCCGGCGTGACGGAAATGACCTCCCAGAGCAACCGGGGCTCCACGCGCATCAACCTGCAATTCGACCTCGACCGCGACATCAACGGCGCCGCCCGCGACGTCCAGTCGGCCATCAGCGCCGCCCGGGGCTACCTGCCCTCGACCCTGCGCCAGAACCCGACCTACCGGAAAATGAACCCGGCCGACGCGCCCGTCCTGGTCCTGGCGCTGACCTCGGAAACCGTGTCCCGGACCCAGATGTACGACGTGGCTTCCACCGTGCTCCAGCAGAAGCTTTCCCAGGTCGACGGCGTGGGCCAGGTGTTCGTGGGCGGCGGGGCGCTGCCGGCCGTGCGGGTCAATGTCGATACGGCCGCCCTGGCCGCCAAAGGCCTGAGCCTCACCGATGTCAGCACGATGCTGACCAAGACCACGGTCAACCTGCCCAAGGGCCGCCTGGAAGCCGGGGACCGCTCCTTCGAGGTGGAGACCAACGACCAGTTGCACGAGGCCTGGGAATACCAGCCGCTGATCCTGGCCTATAAAAACGGCGCGCCCGTGCGTCTCACCGACGTGGCCACCATCACGCCCTCGGTGGAGGATACCCGCACGGCCGGGCTCGTGAACGGCAAGCCGTCGGTCATGATCATCGTCTTCCGCCAGCCCGGGGCCAACATCATCGAGACCGTGGACAACGTGAAGGCGACCATTCCCCAGCTCGCGGCCGCCTTGCCGGCCGACGTGGGCATCTCCGTGGAGATGGACCGCAGTCCGCCCATCCGGGCCTCGCTGGCCGACGTGGAGCGCACGCTGCTGCTGTCGTGCCTGCTGGTCATCCTGGTGGTCTTCGTGTTCCTCGGCAGCCTGCGGGCCACCTGCATCCCGGCCGTGGCCACGGTGGCGTCGCTCGTTGGGACCTTCGCGGTCATGTACCTGCTGGGCTATTCGCTCGACAACCTGTCGCTGATGGCCCTGACCATCGCCACGGGCTTCGTCGTGGACGACGCCATCGTGGTGCTGGAAAACGTCTCGCGCCACATGGAGCAGGGCATGGCGCCGTACGAGGCCTCCATCGTCGGCTCCCGCGAGGTGGCCTTCACGGTCGTGTCCATGAGCGTCTCGCTGGTGGCGGTCTTCATCCCCATCTTGTTCATGGGCGGCATGGTCGGCCGGCTGTTCCGGGAATTCGCCATGGTGCTGTCCATTGCCGTCATGATTTCCCTGGTGCTGTCCCTTTCGGCCACGCCCATGATGTGCGCCGCCCTGTTGCGGGCGGGCAAAAACCATGGCCCGGGCGCCCGGCCGGGGCTTGGCGCCCGGGCCTACGCCGGGCTGCTGCGCGGCTATGACCGCAGCCTGCGCCTGGCCCTGGCCCACCCGCGCCTGATGCTGCTGGCCACCGTCGGCGCCCTGGCCGGGGCGGTCTGGTTCTATGTCGCCATCCCCAAGGGCTTTTTTCCGGAACAGGACACCGGCCGGGTCATGGGCTTCATCCAGGCCGCGCCGGACATCTCCTTCCAGGCCATGGAGAAAAAGATGGCGGCCATCGTGGGGATCATCGGCGCCGACCCCGACGTGACCTCGGTCACGGGCTTTACCGGCGGCGGCGGCGGGCCTGGCGGCGGCGGCACCAACACCGCCCAGATGTTCATCACGCTCAAGCCCGCCAAGCAGCGCCCGCCCATGGCCGTGACGCTCACGCGGCTGCGCAAGGCCCTTGCCGCCGTGCCCGGCGCGCCGGCCTTCCTCATGCCGGCCCAGGAACTGCGCCTGGGCGGCCGGCCGGGCAAGGCGCTGTACCAGTACACGCTGCTCTCCGACAGCTACGCCGACCTCGTCGCCGGCGCGCCCAGGGTCGAGCAGGCCCTGGGCAAGCTGCCCCTGCTCACCGACGTTAGCGCCGACCAGCAGGACAAGGGGCTCATGACCTCCATCGACATCGACCGGGATACGGCCTCGCGCCTGGGTGTGAGCACGGCCGCCGTGGACGCCGCCCTCTACAACGCCTTCGGCCAGCGCCTGGTCGGCGTGTCCTACACCGACCAGAACCAGTACCACGTGGTCCTCGAGGGGACGGCGCGCCTGCTCGAAGGCCCCGAAGGGCTGCGGGACATCTATGTCGCCGGCAAGGGCGGCAAGCAGGTGCCGCTGTCCGCCGTGGCCACCATCCGCCAGAGCGAAGCCGCGCTGTCCGTCAACCACCAGGGCCAGTTTCCGGCCGCCACCATCTCGTTTAACCTCTCGCCCGGGGCGTCGCTGTCCCAGGCGGCCACGGCCATCGAGGCCGCGGTGGCCACGCTCGGGCTGCCCACCTCCGTGCGCGGCTCCTTTGCCGGCACGGCCCAAGCCTTCGAGGCCACCACCCGGACCCAGCCGTTGCTGCTTCTGGCCGCGCTGGTCGCGGTCTACATCGTGCTCGGCATCCTCTACGAGAGCACCATCCACCCGCTGACCATCCTGTCGACCCTGCCGTCGGCCGGCCTCGGGGCCGTGGCGGCGCTGATGGCCTGCAAGCTCGATTTGACCATCATCGCCATCATCGGCGTGATCCTCCTGATCGGCATCGTCAAGAAAAACGGCATCATGATGGTGGATTTCGCCCTGACGGCCGAACGCGAGCGGGGGCTTGGCCCGGGCGAGGCCATCCACGAGGCCTGCCTCAAGCGTTTTCGGCCCATCATGATGACCACGCTGGCCGCCTTTCTCGGCGCGCTGCCCCTGGCGATCGGGCATGGCGAGGGCGGCGAGCTGCGCCGGCCGCTGGGCATCGCCATTTGCGGCGGGCTGCTCGTCAGCCAAGCCATGACGCTGTATACCACGCCCGTCATCTACCTCTCCCTCGACCGGCTGCGGCTGTGGGGCGCCACCCGGCGCAACCGGCGCCGGGCCAAGCGGGCTGCGGCCGCGGCCTCGTAAGTCGGGAAATCCCCCAGACAGGGGAATAATCCCCGGGCGGCCGGGAAGCGATCGGGTGTCCCGGGGGGGCGGGCGGCGAAGGCTGCGGCCGGCCCGGCCGTGGATGCTGCTGCCTTGCCACGGCCGGGCCGGGGGAGCGGCGGAACGCGTGCCGGTCCGCCGCCTCGGGTTCAGGAATCGCCGAGCAAAAGCCCCACCGGCGCCACGGGCCCGATGCGGGTGAAGACCGCGCCCTGGGGGAAGCCCATGACCGCGCCGAGCGTCATGGTCGCCGGCCCGGATTCGGGGAAGGCGAAGGTGAAGGGCAGGGTCAGGTTGGCGGCCGTGGGGTAGTCCCTGGGATAGGCGTAAAACCCGCTGTCGCCGGCGAGGAGGTCCGTCGTGTAGCCGTCCGGCCCCAGGGCGATGCGCAGGCCGCCGCCAGCCAGGCTGACGGTGAAGGCGCCGTAGGCCGGGTGGACGTAGGTGCCGCAGTATTGCTCCAAGGGGGGGGCGGCCCTGGCCGCGCCGGCCGGGGCGGCCTGGGGCGATGGCGCCTCGGCCTGGAGGGCGGCCAGGCGGGCCATGTTTTCCTCGAGCTGCCCGGCCGTGACGTTGCGGTTCATGTACAGGTCGTAGAAGTGGAAGACGATCTTGTCGGCCGTGGTCGGGCGGGCGTTGAGGGATTGCACGCCGGTGAAGTTGCCGCCGATGTTGGTGAGCACCACGACGGCGGCCTTGCTTCCCGGAATGAGCCCCATGCTCGCCTTGAAGCCCTGCAACGACCCGCCGTGCTGCAGGAAGGGCTGGGGCGAAAAGCCGAAATACATCCAGCCGCCGCCGTAGGAGACCGGCCCCCAGTAGTCGATGTCCTGCCCCTGGGCATAGTCCACCACCAGGGCCAGGGGGGCCTGCAGGAAGCGCATTTGCGCCGTGGACACGAGTTGCGTGCCGCCGAAACTGCCCAGGGACAGCTGGAGCCGCAGCCAGTTGGCGATGTCGTTGACGCTCGAGCGGATGGCCCCGGCGCCCAGGGCGTAGTCGGCCATGGCGTTGCCCGACCAGTCGGCGGGAATGGTCCACAGTCCGCCGTCGGCCAGCATCATGTGGCCCAGGGACACGTTTTGCAGAGAGTTCTTGGCGGCCTGGGTGGTGACGGTGCGGGTCATGCCGAGGGGCGTGAAGAAGGTCTCCCGCAGGGCCTCGCCCCAGCTTTGGCCGGTGAGGGGCTCGGCCAGCA
The DNA here is from genome assembly GCF_049995385.1 of Solidesulfovibrio sp. DCME. Taxonomy (NCBI): domain Bacteria; kingdom Pseudomonadati; phylum Thermodesulfobacteriota; class Desulfovibrionia; order Desulfovibrionales; family Desulfovibrionaceae; genus Solidesulfovibrio; species Solidesulfovibrio sp. DCME. The sequence continues at coordinate 4,051,805 of NZ_CP188261.1, read as the reverse complement.
GCGAAGCGGCCATGTACATGGCGTTCTGGTAGGCGAAGGCGGTGCGAAAGCTCGTGATGGGCTTTTCGTAGCGCAGGGCCGGCACGATGCGCTGCGGCGGGTAGTTGAGCACCATCATGCCCAGCAGGGACTGCATGGCCAGGCCGGAGTGGTGGACGAGCAGGTCCTGCACCTGGAACTGGCCGGACACCCAGGCGTCGTACATGGCAAAGGACGGCAGGCGGCTTCGGGCCAGGTCGGCCCAGGCCAGCCTGCCCTTGTCGACCTGGACGGCCAGGAGGGCGGCGGCGAAGGCCTTGGAGCAGGAGCCGATTTCGAAGACGGTGTCGGCGTCGACGGCCGCCGCGCCGACTTCCTGGCTGACGTTGCCGAAGCCGCCGGCATAGACCACCTGGTCGTCCACGACCACGGCCATGGCCATGCCGGGGATCTGGGCGGCCTGTCGCCAGGCCTCGGCGTCGGCGACGAGTTGGCTGAGCCAATCGGCCCGGGCCGGCCCGGGCGTCACGAGCCAGGCGAACAGGGCCAGGCCGAGCCACCAGGCACCGGCGCGCCAAAAGCGAGTGCGAAACGCCATGTTGCATCCCTCCTTCGGTCGGTTCGCACAGAGCCGTCGCTACGTCCCGGTTGCGCCGGCCGGTCGTCCGGTTCGGTCGCGGGGAGTCGGGGCCCTGCCCGTTCGTGCCGCATGGCACCCCTTCGTCTCGGCCCGGGAACGGGGAGCCGGGGCCGATGGCGGCGGTTTACGCGTCGAACAACAGGCCGTTGACCGCCGGCACGGCGGTCGGGGCCGGGAAATCCAGGTACGGCACGAGGGCCGTAAGGACGTTTTTGACCAGGGCCGTGGCGTCGACGCCCGCCGGGGCGTAGTCGAAACGGTTGGCCCCGATGAACAGGGTGCGCCAGGCCCGGGGGTAGTGCAGCAGGAAGGTCCGGGTGCCGCCGTTGCCGCCGCCGTGGGACCAGCAGGGCTGGCCGAAGAACTCGTCCGCGGTCCAGACTTCCGTGCCGCAGCCGTAGCCGACCTGGCCGGGGATGATGTCGGCGGCCTTGCCCGTGGGCGTGGTCATGACCGCCAGCGAGGCGGCCGAAAGCAGTTTTCCGGTGAAAAGCGCCCGCCCCCAGGCCAGCATGTCCGCCGCCGTGGACACCCCGGACCCGGCCGTCCAGTCCCAGGACATGTTCCAGTCGGTCATGACCCGGAAATCCCCGTCAGCCACCAGGCAGTAGCCGCCGGTCAGGGGGGCGGCGAGGGCGCCGGTGCGGCTGACGGCCGTGCGGGCAAGCCCGAGCGGCCTGAAGAAGCGCTGGGCAATGGCCGCCTCGAAGGTCTGGCCGGTGCGTTTTTCCGCGATCAGCCCGAGCAGGTAATAGCCGGTGTTGGAGTAGCCCCACTGGGCGCCGGGCGCGAAGGCCGGGCCGTGGGCGTTGGAGATGGCCAAGATCTCGGCCGCGGTCCAGTCCTTGGTGAAGTTTCCCGGGGAGAGGATGTCGAGGTCCGTGGATTCCTCGTGGTCGTAGACGCCGGCGGTGTGGTTGAGCAGCTGGGCCACGGTGATGGACGCGGCGTTGGGCACGCCGCAGTCCGGCAAAAGCGCGGCCAGGATGTCCCCGGTGGACAGCAGGCCTTCCTCGCACAGGCGCAGGATCAGCGCCGCGGTCATGTTCTTGGTGATGCTGGCCAGGCGTATCTGGTCGCCGGGCTCCATGGCCCGGGGGGCGGCCAGGTCGGCCTTGCCGGCCGCGCCCAGGAAGTTGCCGCGCGGGGTGAGCGCCCCGAAGACGAGGCCGGGCAGCCCGTCGTCGGACACGGCCGCGTCGAGCACGGCCTGGATGGCCGCCACGGGCAGGCTCCCCGCTTCGGCCAGGCCGCCCCTGCCGGCCGCGGCCCACGGCGAAAGGCCGGCCACTGCGGCGGCAACCAGGAATTGGCGTCGGTTCATGGCCCAATCCTCCCGGCGGTCTGCCGGCACGACGGCACGGCGGGCGGAACGTTACGGCGATGATCCCAGTATGACGTTAATCATTGTCGGCCGCAAGGAGTTCGCCCGCGGCCAGGCGCACGAAGGTCAGTTCGTGTTTGTTGTGGGACAGGTGCAGCAGCCGGCTGTCCGGCACGGCCCGGAACCTGTCCAGCAGCGCGAAATCCGTTTCCCCCTGGAGTTTGACCGTCAGCACGAAGCGGCGGCACTCGCCGAGTTCCAGCCAGCGGGAAAGCCAGTCGAAAAGCCGGTCAGGATAGCAGATCACGTCGGAAAAAAGCCAGTCCACCGCCCCGGCGTGGCGGGGGTCCAGGCCGAAGGCGCTGCCCTGGCACCAGGAGACGAGCGGATCGGCGGCGACGTTTCGGGCCAGCGGCGCCTTGTCGATGCAAAACACCCGCGCCCCAAGGCCCGCCAACACGAACGACCAGCCGCCCGGGCTGCCGCCCATGTCCAGGCACAGCTGCCCCGGCGACGGGGCGAAGCGCAGGCGGGTGAAGAGTTCCCACAGCTTGAGGTAGGCCCGGCTCGGCGGCCCGTCGCGGTCCTCGGCGAAGCGGTACGCGCCGTCCGGCACGGGTTCGCTGGTCGTGGGCGAGGCCAGAAGCAGGTTTTCCTCCCACAAGGTGAAGGCGCCGAGGGGAGCGTGCGGCAGGGGCTGGCCGAAAACCAGCGGCCTGGCCGCGACCTTGGGCAGTTTGTCGGCCACGAGCGTCGCCCGGCGGAAATGGCCGCTGGGTACCACCGACCAGTTGCGCTGGATGGCCTTGAGGGTTTTGGCGGCCTGGCCGATGGAGTCCATGGGAAGAAACGCCGGGTCGGTCCAGACGTTGGCGGCGAAGGCCGGCCGGCGGGGGGGGCCGTCGGCCACGACCAGGGGGTCGCGTACGGCCGTGACGGCGTCGCCCAGTTCGGCGACCAGTTCGGCCAGAAGGCCGGGGGCGGCATGATAGACGGCAAAGGGCATGGGGGAACCGGTGGCAAGGGTTGCGGGGAAACGGCCGTCGGCCGGGTATCAGGCGACGGCCAGGGCTTTTTCGCGCACGAATTCGAGGCCAAGCAGGCTCACGTCGTCGCGCGGCGGCGTTTCGCCGAGAAAATCCGAGGCGGCCCGGCGCAGGCCGGACAGGATGTCGCTTACGGGGTATCGGGCCAGGCGGCGCAGCACCTGCAAGGTCCGCTCGTCGCCGAAAAACCGGCCGTCGGCGGCTTGGGTGTCGGCCAGGCCGTCGCTGAGCACGACCAGCTTGTCCCCGGGGCGCATGGCCAAGGTGCCGGCGCAAAAGGGCAGGAAGCCCGACAGGCCGATGATGGTGCCGCAGCAGGGCAGGGCTTCGATGTCGCCGTTTGCGGCAATGCGAAAGGGCGCCGGGTGGCCGGCGTTGCAGTACTGGGCCTGGCCTGTGCGCACATCCAGGGTCATGTAGAAGATGGTGAAGAATTTCGAGAACTTCTCGAACGGAAATTCCTCGTCCAGCCGGGCCAGGACGATCTGGGGCGGCACTACGTCGATATGCCCGCCCGAGCGGTCGATGAGGGTGGAACGCTGGTAGTGCATGAAGTTGTAGACCGAAAGCGCCACCAGCGACGAGGCCACGCCGTGGCCGGACACGTCGAGCATGTAGAGGCCGACATGGTTGGGGCCCAGGGGGAAGACGTTGAAGATGTCGCCGCCGATGGTTTCGCAGGGCAGAAATTCCCAGGCGAAGCGCAGGCTCTCGGACATGGAGTAGCGCTTGGGCAGCAGACTGCGCTGGATCTCGGCCGCCGCCTCCAGGTCCTTCTGGTGCCGGCTGTGTTTTTTGAGAAGGTCTTCCTTCTGCTTGGCGAACAGGGTCACGTCCTCGATGTTCCAGACCAGTTCGCCGTCGGGCATGGTGGAAAAATGGAACTGGCAGGTCCGGCGCTGGCCGTTTTTGTCCGTAAACGGGCACTGCCGCCGCCAGACATGCCCCGGGGCCGGGCGGGAGGCCACGATGTCGGCCAGGTCGGCCCGGTCGGCCGCCTCGGGGAAGACCGCCGCGATGAAGCGGTCGGCCGTGGTATAGGCCTGCAGCGGCAGGCCGAACACCCGCTCCATGCCCGGTGAGACGAAGGTGAAGCGGCCGTCGCCGCCCACCACGGCGATGCCGTCGTGGGCGTATTCCAGGATGGCGGCCATGCGGTCCTTTTCGTCGCGCAGTTCCCGTTCCCGGGCCTTGCGGGCGTCGATGGCCTGCTTGAGGCGCAGGGCCGAGCCGACCCGGGCGGCCAGTTCGGCCCGGCGGGGGGGCTTGCGGATATAGTCCATGGCCCCGGCGGCGAAGGCCGCGGCCAGGTTCTCCTCGTCCTCGCTGACCGTGACCATGATGACCGGGATGTCGGCCAGCCGGGGATCGGCCTTGAGCCGCTTGGTGCCGCACAGGCCGCCCATGCCGGGCATGATGCAGTCCATGAGCACGAGGTCGGGCAGCGTGGCCCGGGGCTCGGCCAGGGCGGCCAGCAGCGCCTCGGCCGCAGGGAACGTGACGAGGTCGTCGTGGCCTTCGGCGCGCAGCAGGCTCTCCAGGTAGGTGCAAAAGCTGTCGGAGTCGTCCGCGATGGCGATACGCATGGCGCGGCTTACGGGGCCGGGCGGTCGGCGGGCGTTTGGGGCACGGCGAAATAGTCCGTCAGGCGCAGCGTCTCGAACAGTTTGCGGATGGGCGGGGCGGGATTGACGACCGCGAAACGTTTGCCCCGTTCCTGGCACTGCCGGCGCAGGCCGATGAGCAGGCCCACCCCGGAACTGTCCATGAAGGTCACCTCGGCCAGGTCCAGGGTGATGGCCGGGCCGTCGTATTCTTCCACGAGCCGGGCGACCTCGGCCTTGCGTTCCAGGACCATGTCCATGACGATCTCGCCCGAAAGGACGAGGATCATCTCCTGATCCGTGCGGCGCAGCGAAAGCCGTTGCATCGTGCCTCTCCTCTTCCCCCGGGCAATGTCCTGATCGCGGCGCGGCGGGCCGTCGCCGGCGTCAGGCGGCCCCAGGCCAGGCCGGAAATTGTCCGTGACGTCCGTGAACCGCCCGAGGACGTCCCCGTCAGGAATAGGGCAATCATCATACCATGGCAAGGGTCGGCCGCCTAGCCGTCGCATTGGGACCGGGCCAGGCGGCCCAATTCGGCCACCGCCCCTTCCACCGCCGGCGACCAGGCGTTGCCGTAACTGACGCGCAAAAAGCCGGCGAACTGGTCGCAACTGGAGAAGATGTTGCCCGGGGCCACGCCGATGCCCTTGGCCTTGGCCTCGTAGAACAGGCGGATGGAATCCACGCCCGGGGGCATCTGGATCCACAGCACCGTGCCGCCGCCGGGATGGGTGACGCGCGTTTCCTCGGGGAAGCATTCCAGCAGGCGCTGCTCCATCATCCGGGCCTGGCGTTCGAGCACGGCCCGGGTCTTGCGCAGGTGGCGCTCGAAGGTGCCCTGGGCCAGGTACTCGGCCACGGCCGCCTGGGTGGGCGTGGCGCAGCAGACGTTGGTGGTGGCCTTGATCTCGAAGGCCTTGGCCGCGTAGCGCCCGGGCAGGAGGTAGCCCACCCGAAAGCCCGGGGCCAGGGTCTTGGAAAAGGAGGAACAGTGGAGCACCTGGCCGCCGGTGTCGAAGGAGGCCAGGCAGCGCGGCCGGCCGCCCTCGAAATAGAGGTCGCCGTAGACGTCGTCCTCGATGATGGGCACGCCGCGACCGGCGGCCAGGGCCGCCATTTCGGCCTTGGCCGCGTCCGGGATGCGGGAACCGTCGGGGTTGTTGAAGTTGGGGGTGAGGATGATGGCGGCGATGCTGTAGCGGTCCAGGGCCGCGGCCAGGGCCTGCGGCCGCACGCCGCCGTCGGGGTGGGAGGGCAGTTCCACGGCCCGCAGGCCGAAATTTTCCAGCAGTTGCAGGAAGCAGTAGTAGGACGGCGCGGCGATGGCCACGTTGTCGCCTGGGCGGGTCACGCTGCGGATGGCGATATAGAGCGCCTCCATGGCCCCGGACGTGACCATGATCTCCTCGGGTCGGGCCTCGATGCCGGCCTCGGCCAGGCGCCAGGCGATCTGGCGGCGTAGGGCCAGGTTGCCGAGCACGCCCTCGTAGCCCGTGACGTGGTCGGACCCGGCCGTCTTGGCCAGCAGCCGCGCCATCTGGCGGGTGGGCAGCAGGGACAGGTCGGTTGTGGCCACGCCCAGGGGCACGATGTCGCGCCGGCCCATGCCGTCGAGGACCTCGCGGATCAGCGCCCCCCGGTTGACGGTCGTCGGCGGCTTGGCCGGCAGGGTCGAGGGCCGGGGGGCCGGCGACCGCTTGCCCGGGCCCTGGCGCACGAAAAAGCCCGATTTCGGCCGGGCCTCCACCACCCCGCGCCGCTCCAGGGCCAGATAGGCCTGGTTGATGGTGGACACGCTGACCCCCAGCCGGGCCCCCAGGGACCGCAGCGACGGGATGCGTTCCCCGGGCTTGAGGCTGCCGGATTCGATGAGCCCCAGAATGTGTTTTTCCACGCTCACGTAGCGAAAGACGCCCGGATCGGTTTCCGGCTGGGTCATGGCCGTTCCCTCCGCCCAATCTGTTATGCCCGTTTTTTTTAAAAACTGTGGCTGTCATGATAACAGTGAATCTGGTCCAAGGGAAGCGCGCCCGGACGGTTCCCGGCGCCAAGGGCAAGGAGGACGCCATGTTCGCTGACCGCATCAAGGAAGACAGACTGCTCGCCGCGGCCAAGCCGGGGCTTTTGGACGCTTTATTCGCGCGCCTTGGCGACAGCCGCCTGGCGCGCATCGCCGCCGAGGCCGGGCAGCGGCTTTTTTCGCCCGAGCGCAGCCTGACCGTGCGCCTGGGCCAGGGCAAGTACCTGAGCCTGTCCGGTACGCGCTACTGCCGGGTGGAATGCCGCCGCGGCGCGGTCTGGGTCACGGCCACGGGTGACGGCCGGGACCGGGTGCTGACCCCCGGGCAGCGGGTGACCCTTGCCCACGCCGGCAAGGTGGTCATCACGGGCCGGGGCGAATCGTCGGAAGCCGACGTCCGCTGGGATTAGACAGGCGGCTTTCCCGCCGGCCGGGCGTTGGCCCGGCGCAGACGGATGGCCGCTGTGGGGCGCCCCGCGCTTTTCTGGCGGGGCGCTTTTTTTGGTGTTTTTTTGGGGCGAAAAAAAGGCAATATAGTTATCTTGTAAAACATCTGGGCGCGCTGTAATTTCTTTAAAAAAAGCGGGATGATATCTTACCTGTTTGCCTGTATTCGTGAAAGTTTCCGTGGCCAGGGATGTTTTTGCTGTTTTGCCTCTCTCGTAAACGGCGTGTGACCAGCCAAGATCCTTGACACCACGTGCCTCTCCGGCGTGCATCCTTCCGGGCGTTGCAGACCTTTTCCCGATGTTGTCCGCGCCGGCGCGGCCCGCAGCCTCGCCGCACAGCGTCCGGGACCGCTTGCCCAGCCGGACAGCGTCCCATCCCCTGGTGTTTCCCGGCAGGCCGGGGGCGAGAACGTCCGGGTCACTTGGTTGCTTCACTGCCGCAAAGGAGCGCGCCATGTTCGCCAATCGTGGGATCGCCTTCAAACTCGGTATGGGATTTGGGCTGTGCATCCTGTTCACCCTGATCGTCTCCGGCGTCTATTGGACGGGGCTGACCGGCATCATGAAGCGGTCGGAGCTGGAGAACGAGGCCCAGACCCTGGCCGACGGCCTCAACGCCGCCCGGCTGGTCATGAGCCATTACGCCCAGGGATACGCCCAAAAGGACCTGGACGGCGTGCGCGGCAGGCTCAAGGAGGTGACCGCGAAGGCCAAGGCCCTGCGGGAGAGCGTGCACGAGGCGGCGCAGCAGGCGCTGCTGGACCGGATATTGGCCTCCCTGGACGCCTACGGCAAAACGGTCGAGGAATTTCATCAGGCCGCCGCCGCCCGGCAAAACGCGGTCAAGGTGCTGGGCGCCACCGGGGCCGCGGCCCTGCAACGCATCGAGCAACTGCGCCACAACGTCGCGGGCGCCTTCGAGGACATGGTGGCGGCCGGCGACCTGGCTGCGGCCTCCCGGGCGGCCAGGGTCAGCACCGGGGCCGGCGACCTGAGCCGCCTCTTCCTGGGGGTGCGGCAACAGATGACCCTCTACGCCTGGAACGGGGACAAGGAGGCCCTGGAGAAAACGCTGGCCGGCCTGCAGGCCTTGCGGACCCGCCAGGAGGCCCTGCGGGAAACGCTGACCCGGCCGGAGAACAGGGCGCTGCTCGAGGAGGTCGGCGGCAAGCTGGCCGAATACCGCCAGACCATCGACGAATTCAGCCGTTCCTCCGACAGCCTGGCCGTGGCCACCCGGTCCCTGGGCGAATCCGGCGAGCGCGTCAACGCCCTGTCCGACGAGGTCGTGGCCGCCCAGACCGCCGCCCGGCTGGACGAGGCCCGTTTCGCCAACCTGCTTTCCCTGGGCGTATCGGCCGTGGCCCTGCTGGTGGGGCTGGTGTGCGCCGTGGCCATCACCCGGGCCATCCGGGGCGGCGTGGCCCGGGCCATCGCCGTGGCCGAGGCCGTGGCCGCCGGCGATGTTTCCACGGACGTGGCCGTGGGCCGCCGCGACGAGATCGGCCAGCTCCTGGCCGCCCTGGGCCGGATGATCAAGGCCGAGCGCCAGGCCGCCGACACGGCCGGGCGGCTGTCCAAGGGCGACCTGACCGTGACCGTCAGCCCGCGATCGGACAGGGACGCCTTGCTGCTGTCCATGGCGGCCATGGTGGAAAGGCTGCGCGAGGTGGTGGGCGAGGTCCAGTCCGGGGCGGAAAACGTGGCTTCGGGCAGCGAGGAGATGAGCGCCTCCTCGGAATCCCTCTCCCAGGGCGCCTCGGCCCAGGCCTCGGCCGTGGAGGAGTCCTCCTCGGCCATGGAGCAGATGGTGGCCAGCATCAAGCAAAACGCCGACAACGCCAGGCAGACCGAGGGCATTGCCGCCAAGGCCGCGGCCGACGCCCGCGAAACCGGCCTGGCCGTGGAGAAGGCCGTGGCCGCCATGACCGAGATCGCCGGCCGGATCTCCATCATCGAGGAAATCGCCCGGCAAACCGACCTGTTGGCCCTTAACGCCGCCGTGGAGGCGGCCCGGGCCGGCGAGCACGGCCGGGGCTTCGCCGTGGTCGCCGCCGAGGTGCGCAAGCTGGCCGAGCGCAGCCAGGCCGCGGCCTCGGAAATCACCGGCATCTCCCGCACCAGCACCCAGGTCGCCCGGGATGCCGGCACGCTGCTTGCCAAGCTCGTGCCCGACATCCAGCGCACGGCCGACCTCGTCCAGGAGATCAGCGCCACCAGCCAGGAACAAAACCAGGGTGCCGGCCAGGTCAATAGCGCCCTGCAGCAGCTCGACCTGGTCATCCAGCAAAACGCCTCGGCGTCCGAGGAGCTGGCCTCCACCGCCGAGGAGCTCTCGGCCCAGGCCGAGCAGCTCCAGGCCAGCGTGGGCTTTTTCCGGATGCCGGCCGACCGCCGGGCGGTCGCGCCGCCGGCCCGCCAGGTGGCCGCTCCCCGCACCCCCGCTCCCCGCCCGGGGCTGCCCGCGGGCAAGGCCGGGCCGGCGAGGGGCAAGGCCGTGGCGGGGATCGACCCGGAGGGCGATTTCGAGCGGTTCTAGCCGGCCCGCCCGCCAAGGGCTCGCCGCACGTTCGTCGCCGGCCCGTGTTGCCCGGGGGGCGGGAAGCTGGTAACGGCTTGCCATCCCCAAGGAGACGGACATGACGGAAGCTTCCTGCGAAAAGGCGGCCGTGAACACGGCCATAACGGTGCTCGGGCCGGCCAAGATCCCTTCGCCGCTGCCCTATTGCCGCTTCGCCGACCACGCCCGCGCCCGCCTGGAACTCGACGCCGGGGAACTGGGCGAGGGAGCCGGGCCATGCTTCGTCGAGTTCGAGCTGGCCGGCCCCCGAAGCCGCATCTATTACGACTCCTCCAAGGTCAAGGCGGCCATCGTCACCTGCGGCGGCCTGTGCCCGGGCTTAAACGACGTCATCCGGGCCATCGTCATGGAGGCCCATCACAACTACCACGTGGCCGGCGTGCTCGGCATCCGCTTCGGCCTGCAGGGCTTCATCGAGTCCTACGGCCAGGCGCCGGTGGAGCTGACCCCGGACAACGTCTCGGACATCCACCAGTTCGGCGGCACGGTGCTCGGCTCCAGCCGGGGGCCGCAAAAGCCCGAGGATATCGCCGACTCCCTGGAACGCCTCAATGTGGCCATGCTCTTCGTCATCGGCGGCGACGGCACCATGAAGGCCGCCCGGCGCATCCAGGAGGAGATCGCCAAACGCGGCTCGAAAATCAGCATCATCGGCGTGCCGAAAACCATCGACAACGACATCAACCTGGTCACCCAGTCCTTCGGCTTCGACACGGCCGTGGAAAAGGCCACCGAGGCCATCCGCTGCGCCCACACCGAGGCTATCGGCGTTTTAAACGGCGTGGGCCTGGTCAAGGTCATGGGCCGGGAATCCGGGTTCATCGCCGCCCAGGCCACCTTGGCCCTCAAGGAAGTCAACTACGTCCTGGTGCCGGAATACCCCTTCGCGCTGACCGGCCCCCATGGGCTGTTGCCGTCCCTGGAGGCCCGGCTGCGCTCCCGGGGCCATGCCGTCATCGTGGCCGCCGAGGGGGCGGGCCAGCACCTGCTGCCCGACACCGGGCTGCGCGACGCCTCGGGCAACCCGGTGCTCGGCGACATCGCCCAGTTTCTGTCCGCCGAGATCGAGGCCTATTTCCGGCAGCGCGACCTGCCCATGACGCTCAAATTCATCGACCCGAGCTACATCGTGCGCTCGGTGCCGGCCAACGCCAACGACCGGGTCTACTGCGGCTTTCTGGGGCAAAACGCCGTACACGCGGCCATGGCCGGCAAGACGGGCATGGTGGTCTCCAAGCTCTACGGCCGCTATGTCCACCTGCCGCTGGACCTGGTGACCCTGCGGCGCAAAAAGCTCAACATCACCTCCGACTACTGGCGCTCGGTCATCGAATCCACGGGCCAGCACGGGGTGACGCCTTTTACCGAGAATCCCGAGGTTTTCTGCCCGGTCTAGGTCGTGTCCCTTCATACAGACAAAGTCTTATCCGTTTTGAGGACGCCACATTCGGGGGCGCGCCGGCCAGGCCGGCGCGCCCCTGCCGTTTGGGCCGACCGGGCGGGTCAGCCCTGGTGCTCCGGGAAGGCGTCGCCGGGGGCGGCCAGCAGGATTTCGGGGATGCCGTCATAGGGCAGGCCGACCCGGTCGCGGGCGCGCCCAACCGCCGCCGCGTCCGGGGCCATGGTCGGGCAGAAGGCCCGGCCCGCCGCATAGCCCACGGGCAGACGCAGGGGAATGGCCGCTACCAGGCGGCCAGGGCGCGCAGGGCGAATTGCAGCAGCTCCTCGGGGCCGCGCTCGGGCAGGCAGGCGTGGGCGCAGGACAGGTAGAGGGGTTCGCGTTCGGCCAGGGTGGCGGTGATCTCCTCGCGAAGCCCCAGTTGCGTGAGTTTGGGGCGTTGCGCCTCGTTCATGTCGGCCATGAGCCGCTCGGCCAGCCGCTCGGGCTGGGCCTGAAGATAGAAGACCAGCCCCCGGGCCAGGACCGCCCGGTTCTCCGGCACAAGCACCGCCCCGCCGCCCGTGGCCACCACCTGGCCCGGCGTCTGCTCCGTTTCGGCCAAAATGGCGGCCTCGGCCCGGCGGAAGGCCTCCCAGCCTTCGCGCCCGACCAGGTCGGCGATGGTCTCGCCGTGCTTTTCCACGAACCGGGCGTCGAGGTCCACGAAGGGCCGGCCCAGGTGGTCGGCCAGCAGCCGGCCCAGGGTCGTCTTGCCCGAGGCCCGGGGGCCGATCAGGTAGATGTTGCGGTCGTTTTGAGGGGACATGGCGCGCTCCGCAGGGGGCTGGCGGCCGCATTTGGCCGCCGCGACCGGGAAATAGCCTTCGAGGGCGGGAATGTCGAGCCGGTGGTGTAACCCGGGGGCCGCTTCCCGCGCCTGAACCGTCGGTACGGGGCGCCGCCGGCAGGCGGCGCCGGCCGAAAGACGTTTGGCACGACGGTGGTTGGCGGACATGGCTGGCAGCGAAGTACGAGGGGAAGGGTGCGACGACGCCGTCCTGACCAGGGCGGCGGCCGCGGGTGACCAGCGGGCCTTCGCGGCCCTGGTCGCCAGGCACCAGTCCGGCGTGCTGCACCTGGTCTCCCGGTTTTGCGACGACCCGGGCGGCATGGAGGATCTGGCCCAGGAGATCTTCGTCAAGGCCTACCTCAATCTGGGAGCGCTGCGCAACGGCGCGGTCTTTCGTGGCTGGCTGCACCGCATCGCCGCCAACACCTGCATCGACTGGCTGCGCCGGCGCAAGGCCGAAGACGGCCTGGTGGCCGGGCTCGACGACAGCCTGGCCGACGAACGCGACCAGGAACGCCTGGAGGCCCGGGAAGCCCGGTGCCGGCTGGAATCGGCCATGACGGTCCTTGGGGCCAGGGACCGGGCCCTGCTCGTGCTGCTGGGTATCGAAGGCAAAAGCGTCGAGGAGGTCGCGGCCTTAACCGGCCTCACCCCGGTCAATGTCAAGGTGCGGGCCTTTCGCGCCCGGCGCAAGCTCAAGGCGTTTCTGGAGAAGGATTATGCATAAGCCGCGCGGGTTGGGGCACTGGCTGGGGATCGGCGGCGTGTTCGCCCTGGGGTTGGGGCTTGGTTTTGCCGGGGCGACCTACCGGGCCACCCACGAAATGCGGGCCCGGGACGTGGCCGATTTCGATGCCGCCCACAGCCGGGTCGAGGCCGAGGAGATGCGCTTGCTCGACCTCGATCCCGGGCAACGCCAGGTCTTCCTGGCCGCCCGGGAACAGGCCCGGCAGGAGATGCTCCGGGTACTCGGCCGCAACCGCCCCGAACTCGACGGCATCCTGCGTCAAAGCGACCGCAAGATCCGCCCCATGCTTTCCCCCCGGCAACTGGCCGTCTACGACCGCCTGGAAAGCTCCCTGCGCCGCAGCCTGCCCGAACGCGCGGCCGGCGCCGACGACTGACCGAACCAGTCAGGCGGGATAGGCCGGCCGGCGTCTATTCGTTGCGCAGCCACGGCCAGGCCCGGCCCGACAGGGCGCGCACCACGCCGGCCAGGCCCAGGACCAGGGTGGCGGCCGCGGCCAGCCCCACGGCGCCAAGGGCCGGACCCGCGAAAAAGCGGAACGGCAACTCCATGAAAAAGGTCACGAAGGCCATGGCCAGGGCCGTGCCCAGCCCCAGGGCGGCCAGACCGGACAAGACGCCCAGCAGCACGTTTTCCGTCAGCAACATGGCCAGCACCTGGTGCCGCCCCGCCCCGCACACCTTGCAGATGATCGCCTCGTAGAGCCTGCGCCGCAGGCCGGCGGCCATGGTCTGCACGAGCACCAGCATGCCCACGGCCAGGGTCGCCCCGGCGGCCACGGTCACGGCCGTGGCCACCTTGTCGGCGATGGCCAGGACCTCGGTTAGGGCGTCGCCGATGCCGATGGCCGTGACGTTGGGAAAGCGGTCGGTGACGGCGGCGAAGACCGCCTCGTCGCTGCCGGGCACGGCCGGGTCGGTGTAGGCCGTGGCCAGGAAGGTCACGGGCGCGCCGTCGAGGCTGCCCGGGGAAAAGACGAACACGTAATTGATGCCGAGCGTCAGCCAATTGACCCGGCGCAGGCTCGCCACCCTGGCCGTGATCTCCCGGCCCAGGACATTGACCGTGACCGTGTCGCCGACAGCCAGCCCCAGCCCCTTGGCCACAGCCTCCTCCACCGAGACCAGCGGCGGCCCGGCGTAGTCCCGGGGCCACCAGGCGCCGGCCATAAGGCGCGTGCCCTCGGGCATGTCCGTGGCGTAGGTCAGCCCCCGGTCGCCCTGCAAGGCCCAGCGGACGTCCTCGTCGGCGGTCACGGCCTCGGCCGGGACGTCCTTGACGCGCACGATCCGTCCCCTGGCCATGGGCGAGGTCTCCAGGCGCGTCACGCCCGGCACGGCCGCGGCCGTGGCCAGGAAGGCGTCGCGCTGGTCGGGCTGGATGTCCACGAAAAAAAAGGCCGGTGCGGTGCGGGGGATGTCCTCCCGGGCCGCCTGGCGGAAGTTGGCCTCGACCAGGGCCATGGCGCACAGGATCGAAAGCCCCAGGCCCAAGGCGGCCACCACCGGCCCGACCCGGTTGTCCGGTCGGGTCAGGGCGCGCAGCCCCAGGCCCACCGGGCCGTGGCGGCGGCCGGGAAGTTTGGCCAGCAGCACGGCCAGGCGCGACAGCAGGCGCAGCAGCGCCGTGGCGCCGATGACCGCCACGACGAAGCCGATGCCCAGGCGCCGGTTGGGCGAAACGAGGACGGCCAGGGCGGCCAGGGCGGCCAGGCAGGCCAGGCCCGGCAGCCGGGCGGCAAACCCGGCGCGCGGCAGCCCCGGGGCGGCGTAGCCGCGAAACAGCAACAGCGGGGGCGTGCGGCCGGCCATGGTCAGGTGGGGCAGGGAAAAGCCCAGGGTGGTCAGGGCGCCGCAGGCCGCGGCCAGGGCCAGAGCGCCGGGGTAGGGGCCGGGCGAAAAGGCCACGGGCAGGTAGCGCGACAGCAGCGGCCCGGCCAGGGGCGGCGCCGCCGCGCCCAGGGCCAGGCCGGCCGCGATGCCAAGGCCCGCCAGGGCGGCGATGACCAGCAGGTAGGTGGCCGTGACCAGGCGCCTGGGGGCGCCCAGGCATTTGAGGGTGGCGATGGCCACGGTGCGGCCGTCGAGATAGCCGGACACGGCCTGGGAGACGCCGATGCCGCCGAGCAGCAGCGAGGCCAGGGCCACTAGGCCCGTCACGGCCGTGAGCCTGTCCATGAAGCGGGCCAGCCCCGGCTGGGCGGCGGTGGCGTCGCGCACGCGCCAGCCGGAGGTGGGAAAGGCCTGGCGCAGTTGCGCGGCCAGGGCGGCGGCGTCGGCCCCGGCGGGCAGCTTCACCCGGTAATAGTGGCGGGTCAGGCTGCCGGGGCCGGCCAGGCCGGTTTTCTCCAATTGGTCGGCGCCAACGAGCAGGCGCGGCCCCAGGGAGGAGGCCAGCCCGGCCGAGGCGTCGGGTTCGCGGCCGAGCACGGCCCGTATTTCGAACAGCCCGTCGGCCACCCGGATGCGCTCGCCCAGGCCCAGGCCCAGGCGGGCGAGGAGTTCCGGTGCGGCGGCCGCTCCCGGCAGTCCGTCGCGTACGGCCAGGACGTCGGCCAGGGGCCCGGCCGGCGTCAGGCCGACCGTCCCGTAAAGCGGGTAGGCGCCGTCCACGGCCCGCAAGGTGGCCAGGGCCCGCTTGGCCGGCCCGGACGTCCCACGGGCCATGACCTGCATGGAGACGAGGTGGGAGGTCGGGCCCAGGGCGCGCAGGGCGGCCAGTTCCTCGGGCGTGGCCGGACGCTGGGAAAGCGCCGCTTCCAGGTCGCCGCCCAGAAGCGCCGCCGCGTCGCGGGCCAGCCCCTGGCGGTGGGCGGCGGCCAGGCTGCCCACCCCGGCCACGGCGCCGACACCGATGGCCAGACAGGCCAGAAAGACGCCGAAGCCCCGGATGCCGACACGAAGTTCCCGGCGGGCCAGGCGCACCGCCAGGGCGAGATCGTCAAACAATGCCATACGACTTCCTTCCCCGGGTGCATTTGTAGGGGAAAACAGTCCGATGGTCTATCCGGCGCCAACCGGGGCAGGCTTTTACATTGCAAGCCTCGGCAAAATAGTCCAATTAGAATGACGGGCGCGAAACATGCCCATTCGCCCGGAGCAGAACGTCTCGCGCCGGCCGGGCGCCGGGAAAAGCAACGCCAGACGGGGGGAGCAGGCCGTGAAGAACATGAAACTTGGGGTCAAGATCAGTATCGGCTTCGGACTATTGATCGTCATCGCCTGCGCCCTGGGCGGCATGGCCGTGATCAGCATGCATGGCGTGGAGGGGCAATCCACGCGACTGGCCAAGGAATACGTTCCGGAAATGGCCATTGCCAACAGCATCGAACGGGCCACCTTGCAAACCATGGTCGAAATGCGCAGCTACGGCTACAGCGAGGACAAGAAGCAGTACGACGCCGGCATGCGCAATTTCACGGAGCTCAAACGGGCCCTGGTCGAAGCCAAGGCCCATTCGGACAAATATCCCGCTCTGGTCAAGCTGCGGGAGGACGTGGGCAAGGCCCAGGCCAAGACCAACGAATACGAGCGCCTCCTCACCGAAACGGCCTCGCGCCTGGAGGCCGTGGCCGGCGTGCGCCGCAGCCTGGATATGGCCGCCGCCGATTTCGTGAAAAACTGCGAAGCCTATCAGGACAGCATGGGCAAGACCCTTCTCGAGGAAATCGGCAAGGGCGTCGGCCCCGACGCCTTGCGGGACCGCGCCGAGAAGGTCAACCAAATCGGGGATATCATCAACCTCGGTACCGGTATCCGGGTGGGCAACTACCGGGGCCAGCTGTTCCGCGACCCGCGGCACATCGAAGAGGCCATCAAGAATTTCGGTTCCCTGGAGCAGGAACTGGAGTCGCTACGGTCCAAGACGCGCAACGACGCCAACCTGCGCCAGTTGGCGGGCATCAAGGAGGCCGCCCAGAAATACCGTCAGGCCCTGCTGGATTTCCTGGATAATTTCAGGGCGGTGCAGGAACTCAACGCCAAGCGTATCGAGACGGCCAACGCCGTGCAGGATGCCGCCGAGGAAACGGCCAAGGCCGCCCTGGACGGGACCCAGAACATCGCCAACACCGCCGTGACCAGCCTGTCGAGCGCCTCGTCGATCATGATCGGCGGCCTGGCCGTGGCCCTGGTGCTGTGCATCGTCGTGGCCGTGCTCCTGACCAAGGCCATCACCGGGCCGGTCATCAAGGGCGTGGGCTTTGCCAAGGGCATGGCCGAGGGCGACTTCACCCGCCTGCTCGACATCGACCAGAAGGACGAGATCGGCATGTTGGCCGCCTCGCTCAATGAAATGGTCGGCAAGCTGCGCGAGGTGGTGGCCGAGGTCCAGTCGGCCTCGGAGAACGTGGCCTCGGGTTCCGAGGAACTGTCCGCCTCGGCCCAGAGCATGTCCCAGGGGGCCACCGAACAGGCGGCCAGCGTGGAGGAAATCTCTTCGTCCATGGAAGAGATGAGTTCGAACATCAAGCAGAACGCCGAAAACGCCCAGCAGACCCAGGCCATCGCCGTCAAGGCCGCCCAGGACGCCCGCGAGGGTGGCGAAGCCGTGGTCTCGGCCGTGGCGGCCATGAAGAACATCGCCGAAAAGATCTCCATCATCGAGGAGATCGCCCGGCAGACCAACCTGCTGGCCTTAAACGCCGCCATCGAGGCCGCCCGGGCCGGCGAGCACGGCAAGGGCTTCGCCGTGGTCGCCGCCGAGGTCCGCAAACTGGCCGAACGCAGCGGTTCGGCCGCGGCCGAGATCTCCGAGCTGTCGGCGTCGAGCGTCCGGGTGGCCGAGCGGGCCGGATCCATGCTGACCAAGATGGTACCCGACATCCAGCGCACGGCCGACCTGGTGCAGGAGATCGCCGCCGCCAGCCAGGAGCAGAATTCCGGGGCCGACCAGATCAACCGGGCCATCCAGCAGCTCGACCAGGTGGTGCAGCAAAACGCCTCGGCCTCCGAGGAGATGGCCTCCACTTCCGAGGAACTGTCCAGCCAGGCCGAGCAGCTCCAGAGCACCATGGCCTTTTTCCGGGTCGACGGCACGGGCCGCGTCCATGTCCGCGCCATCAAGGCCCTGCCGGCCAGCGGCCACCGCCGCCCGGCGGCCCGCATGGCCCGCCCGGGCGCGCCCAAGGCCCAAGCCGGCGTCGGCATCGACCTCGGCGACAAGGACGACGATTTCGAGCGGTTCTAGCCGCTTCCCAGGAATCGCACCCCTTGGCCGGGAAGCCGAACCACGCGGCTTCCCGGCTTTTTTTACCGTTTGCCCGGCCGGGGCGGGGTTGCCCTGGCCGGTTTTCCCCCGTATCCACGTTGCCACGCGGCCGCGGTTTGCGGCCCCGCGGGAGGCGCCATGGAACACGAGGCCTTGCGGAAAGAGTTCCCGGTGGTGGCCGAAACGGCCTTTTTCAACCACGCGGCGGTTTCGCCCATGCCCCGGCGGGCCTGCCTGGCCGGCCAGGCCATCTTCGAGGACCGCTGCCGGCGCGCCTCGGCCGACTACTTCCGCTGGATGGGCACCGTGGCCCAGGCCCGGGGCCGGGCGGCCCGGCTGCTTTGCACCGAGGCGGGGCAGGTGGCCTTCACCGGCAACACCTCCCACGGCCTGGGGCTGGTGGCGGCCGGCCTGCCCTGGCGCGCCGGCGACAAGGTGGCCGTGACCTGGCCGGATTTCCCCACCTTGCGCTTTCCCTTCGACAACCTGGCCGGGCGCGGCGTGACGGTCGTGGAGCTGCCCAAGCACGACGGCCGGCTGGACCTGGACGCCGCCAGGCGGCTCGTGCCCGGCTGCCGGCTGGTGGTGGCCTCGACCGTGGACTGGGCCACGGGCGTGGCCGCGCCCCTGGCCGAACTGGCCGCCCTGTGCCGGGAGGCGGGGGCGCTTTTTTGCCTCGACGCCATCCAGAGCCTGGGGGCGCTGCCCCTGGACGTGACGGCCCTTGGCGTCGATTTCCTGGCCGCCGGCTGCCACAAATGGCAGCTTGGCCCCATGGGACTGGGGATCTTCTACGTCTCGCCCGCCTCGGGTGGGCGCCTCGACACGGTGTTGGCCGGCTGGCGCTCCATGCGGGAAGCCGAGGCCCTGGGCACGGACTTCCGGCTGGCCGACGGCGCCGGCCGCTTCGAGCCCGGCACCCAGGACATCGCCGGCATCGCCGCCTACGACGCCGCGTTGTCGCTGCTGGAGGACATCGGCCCGGAAAGCGTGCGGGAGCGGATCTTCGCCGCCGGCGACGGCCTGGCCGCCGGCCTGCAGGCGCGTGGCCTGGCCGTGGCCTCGCCCCTGGCCGGGCCAGAGCGCTCGGGCATCCTGGCCTTTGACCACCCCGACGCGCCCGGGCTCTACGCCGCCCTCATGCGGCAACACGTGCCGGTGTCGCTGCGGTCCGGCCGCATCCGGCTGTCGCCCCATTGCTACAACGACGCCACGGACGCCGCCCGGCTTTTCGCGGTCGTGGACGCCTTTGACGGCCGCTAACCCCCGCTTCGAGGAGGATGTGTTGAAACGGGCTATTTTCATCCTGAGCCAGAAGGGCGGATCGGGCAAGACCACCTTTTCCCGGGCGCTGCTCGATCATCTGCGCCAGGGGCATGGCTTGGCCGTGGCGGCCTTCGACGCCGACGGCGCGGTGGGGCAGTTGGTGCAGTACTACGGAAGCCGCGACGCCGGGGGGCAGCTTGACCAGCCGCAAAACCCCATGACCGGCGTGGGCGTCTTCGACCTGCGGCGCAGCGAGCAACGGGGAACCGTGGTCGACGCCTTGGACCTCGGCGCGGACACGTTGCTGTTCGATTTCCCGGCCGGCTGCCTGGAGGATCTGGGCCGGGTGGTGGGCCAGGCCGGGGTGGGGGCGCTGCTTGACGAATACGAGCGGGAGGGCTTCCGGGTCACCGTGGCCGTGGTGGTTTCCAACGTCCAGTCCTCGGCGGGCAACGTGCTGGCGGCCATGGAGGTTTTTCGCGACCGGGTGGATTACGTGACCGTGAAAAACCTCTTCTACGGCAAGCCCGAGGATTTTCTGTTTTTCGACGGCTTCACCGGGGCCGACGGCCGGCTGTACGGCGGCCAGGCCCTGGGGGCGCTTTCCCGGTACGGGGGAAAGGTGATGCACATGCCGGCCTTGCCCGGGCGGGAATACGCCCTGTGCGACATGTACTGCCTGGGCTTTTCCGAGGCCTTGTCGCATCCGGCCCTGCGGCGTTCGCAGCGGGGGGCCATCGCCCATTTTCTGCGGGAGTTCGGTACGGCCGTGGACGGCGCCGCCCCGTTTTTCGGGTACGCGCCTGAGGCCGTCGATCACGCCTTCCCGGCCGGCCGGACCGGTCCCTGAACCGGCTTTCCCCCGTGCGGGGTGGCCCAGGAGGGGCCTGGAGCCCCTCCTGGCCGCCGGAGGCTTTTCCCCTTCTCCCTACGGGAACGACCGGGCGAACAGGTCGGCGATGGCCGCCTTGCCGTTTTCCTCCAGGAAGCGGGTACCGGTACCGGTGAAATGCGTCTGGGTGATGGCCGGCGCGGGCACGGCGACCCAGGCCTCGTTTTCCCAGGTGAACCAGCCGTTTTTTTCCTGACAGAAGACGAAAAGCGGCTTGTTGCAGATCTTTGCGAATTCCGCGCCCCAGCCTGTGCCGCCCTTGACCGTGCCGTCGTCCTGGATGGCCCCGACCACGAAGACCTCCAGGCCGGCGTCGACCTGGTGCATGATGGTGCGCAGGACCATGCGGATCTGCGGCCCGTTGCTGAACTTGCGCGACAGCAGTTTGGAGACGTAGCTTAAGCTCACGTCCTTTTTGGCCAGTTCCTCCTGGGTCAGGACGCGGATGCCGCGGGTGCGTTCGATGCGGTGGCCTTCGAAGGTGAAGTTGACTTCCTGGACGCCGCGCAATTCGGCCTGATGCCCGAACTGCGCTTCGGCGCCCTGGGCGCCGCCGCTGAAAAGGGTGAAGTTGGTGGCGGTGGGCATGGAGACTCCTTGACGTTTGTTGCGGCGCTCACGACGCGGCGCGCCGAAAAAGCATCCATTTTTGCCATAATGCCCGTTTTGCGGACGGCGCGCAAGACGAGCGGTCGGGGATCGGTCCAGCATTCGTGGTGCGTTCGGACGATTTTCGGCCCCATATCGACAGTGGCCCCTGTTTTGCTTATAACAGGCAAAACCACGAAAGGGGCGTGCCGCAACGGCGGGCGGCCGGCGGTGTCGGACCGCGGACCTGCCGCATAGTCCGGGTCGGTGCGGCCATACCGCCAAGGAGGTTCCAGCATGCGTTGCCTCTTTGCCGTCCTCGGCCTGACCATCGCGAGCCTGGGGCTGGCCGCGCCGGGCAGTGCCCTCGTCATCGACCATCGGGATGTGGCTTCGTTTACGGCCCTGCCGGCCTGGGTGCCCGGGGCCGTGCGGACTCGCCTGCCCATCTACTACAACCACACCTCCCACGGCAGCCAGCTCGTGACCGGCCTGGACATGCTGGCCACGGAAGGGCTGCCCGGGCCGACCCTGGACGACCACTACGAGACCGACCTCGGCAACGACGACTGGCCGACCATCACCCGCGACTACCTGGCCGAACATCCGGACACGGCCGTGGTCCTGTGGTCCTGGTGCGGTCAGCTGTCCTGGTACGACACCGCCGCCGTAACGGGCTACCTGGACCGGATGGCCGCCCTGGAGGCGGACTATCCGCACATCCGCTTCGTCTACATGACCGGCCACCTGGACGGCTCCGGGCCGGCCGGGACACTGGCGGTCAACAACGAAGCCATCCGGGACTACTGCCGGGCCAAGGGCAAGATCCTGTTCGATTTCGCCGACATCGAGACCTACGCCCCGGACGGCACGGCCTCCCCCGACGGCAGCGACGCCTGCGAGTGGTGCCAGGACTGGTGCGCGGCCCACACTTGTCCGGCCTGCGGGGACTGCGCCCATTCCCACTGCTTCAACTGTTATCGCAAGGGCCGGGCCTTGTGGGTGCTGCTGGCCCGGCTGGTCGGCTGGTCGCCCGGGGGGCCGGCGGTCGGGGGCTTGCTGTTGGAGGGCGGCCCCTAGGGCGTCGGGATGCCCAGAAGCCGCAGCAGGCCGTCGAGGATGGTCAGGGGGTGCGGCGGGCAGCCCGGGATGAACAGGTCCACCGGCAGGTGGGGCGTGGCGCCGTGGGCGGCGTCGCCGCCGGCGGCGAACAGCCCGCCCGAGATGGCGCAACTGCCGATGGCGATGGCCACCCGGGGATCGGGCACAGCCTCAAAGGTGGCGATGGTGGCCGCCAGCATGTTGCGGGGCACGGGGCCGGTTACGGCCACGCCGTCGGCATGGCGCGGCGAGGCCACGAAATCGATGCCGAAGCGGCCGAGGTCGAAGACGATGGTGGTGAGCACGTTGGTGTCGGCCTCGCAGGCGTTGCAGCCGGCGGCGCTAATTTCGCGAAGCTTGAGCGATTTGGCGAAAAGCCGGCGCCGGCCGGGCTCGAGGGGCGTGACCTGCGGCCGCCTGCCCGGGCGCACGATCAGGCCCTCCCGGCTGGAGGAGGCCAGGCGGTGGTCCCGGCTGAAGGTCACCATGCCCTTGGGGCAGTCGCGCTCGCAGGCGCCGCACAGGATGCAGCGGCCGAGGTCGATGAAAAGGCTTTCGGCGTCGACGCCGAGCGCCCCGGTGGGGCAGACGCCGGCGCAGGCCGTGCAGCTTTCCAGGCAGGGATTGTCGGCCAGCACGGGCAGGCCGCGGTAGCGCGGCGGCAGGTCCGGGACGTTTTTGGGAAAGGCGACGGTGCGGCGTCCCTGGCGCAGGCGTTCGGCGAGGATGTCGAGCATGGGCGGCTCCTACAGGTCGTGGCCGCAGTAGGACAGGTTGAAGCTCTTGTTGCACAGGGGAAAATCGGAAATCTGCTGCCCCCGCAGGGCCACGGCCAGGCCGAACCAGTTCATGAACGACGGGTCCACGATCTTGTAGGCGGCAAACCGCCCGTCCGGGCCGGTTACGGCCACGTGGCGGACCTCGCCGCGCCAGCCTTCGATGAGGCCCACGGCCAGGCTGTCCGGCGGCAGGCCCTCGGGCAGGGCGACGCGCGTCGGGCCCTTGGGCAGGCCGGCCAGGCTGGCGTCCAGGAAGTCGAGGGAGGCTTCCATCTCCAGGCGGCGCACCAGGGCCCTGGCATAGACGTCGCCGAAATCGTGCAGCTTGAGGGGAATGTCCTTGGGGCCGGCCCCGGGCTGGGGGAAGGAGCGCCTGGCGTCGCGGGACAGGCCGCAGGCCCGGGCCGGCGGGCCGACCAGGCCGAGGTCCAGGGCCGTTTCCGTGGTCAGCCGCCCGGTGCCCTCGAAGCGGGCCAGGACGGAGCTGTCGGCGAAAAGGAGCTGGGCCGCGCCGAAGGCCGCCCGCCGGCCGGCTTCCAGGCGCCCGGACAGCACCCGGACAGCCCCCGTGTCCAAATCGAAACAGGTCCCCCCCGGCCGCACCAGGCCCCGGCCGAACCGGTTGCCGCACACGATGGCCGTCATGTTGAGGAAATCCCCCCGGATGCGGCCGCAGTAGGACATGGTGGGCAGATAGCCCACGTCGCCGGCCAGGGCGCCGATGTCGCCGGTGTGGTTGGCCAGGCGTTCCAGCTCCAGGGCGACGCGGCCGATGGCCCGGCCGCGCGGCGGGGCGTACTGGCCGGTCAGGGTCTCCAGGACGGCGGCATGGGCCAAGGCGTGCCCGATGCTGGTATCGCCGGCGGCGGTTTCCATGAAATGGGGCGTGCGCACGTCCGGGCCGCCGGCAAGCAGGTCCTCGATGCCCCGGTGCTGGTAGCCGAGGCTGATTTCCAGGTGGAAGACGTCCTCGCCGAAGCACTGGAAGCGGAAATGGCCGGGCTCGATGATGCCGGCGTGGACCGGCCCCACGGCCACCTCGTGGACCTCCTCGCCCTGGACGCGGAAATACTCCGTCACACCCGGCTCGGGGCGCGGGCCGCCGTCGGGGCGCGGGAGGAAGCGGATGGGCTTGAGCCAGGGATGGCCCTCGGGCAGGAGGCCGTGGCGCTCGTGGATCTCCCGCTCGAACCAGTGGCACTGGGGGCACTCGGGGGTCAGCGAAAGGTAGCGCGTCGTCGGCTGGGAGCGGCAGCAGGCCAGGCGGCCGTCGCGGTCGCGGCCGAAAAGGGCGACCAGGCCGACGCCGGCCCCGGTCGGCAGGCAAAACAGGCACAGCACGCGCCAGCCGTCGGCCACCCGGGCGAGGACCTCGCGGCGAAAGGCGGCCACATCCAGGGTCGGGACCCGGGCCAGGCGGACGGCTTCGGTATGGGAAAATTCCACGGCCTAGCCTCCCACCGCCAGGGTTTGGGCCGCCTTGGCCAGAAAGGCGGTCAGGGGGCCCGGCAGGTACACGCCGAAGACCAGCACCGCGGCAAGCAGTACCAGGGGCGGCAGCACGGCCAGGGGGCTCTCGGGGCCGGGCCGCTTGACGGCCGGCGGCAGCGGCCCCTGGACCATGCGCAGGACCGGCACGGACATGCCGACGAAGATCACGGCCAATAAAACGAGGAACAGCGTGGCGGCGATCCCGTGGCCGCCGGCCAGCATGGCTTTGAGGATGGTCAGTTCGCTGACGAACAGGCCGAAGGGCGGCGAGCCGCAGATGGCCAGGAAGCCGGCCAGCCACAAGGCGGCCGTCACGGGCAGGGCGCGCGAGACGCCCCGGGCGTCGTGGCAGGAGCGGGTGTGGTAGACGGCCAGGATGTTGCCGGACAGCAGGAACAGGGCGCCCTTGGTGAGCGAATGGTTGACGGCGTGGAGCATGGCCCCGAAGACGGCGCCGCCGCCGATGCCCACGCCCAGGGCCAGGATGCCCATGTGCTCGACGCTGGAGTAGGCCAGAAGCCGCTTGTAGTCGCCCTGGCCGACCACGAACACGGCGGCCGTGGCCAGGGAGATCAGGCCGAACAGCACCAGCAGCTCGCCGCCAAAGGCGGACAGGCCGGCGGCGGCCAGGACTTGGTCGGCCCGCAGGATGCCCAGGAAGGCGCAGTTGAGAAGTGCGCCGGATAAAAGCGCCGACACCAGCGACGGCGACTGGCTGTGGGCGTCGGGCAGCCAGTTGTGCATGGGGGCCAGGCCCATTTTCGAGCCGTAGCCGACCAGGACGAAAATAAACGCCGCCCGCAGCCAGGGCTTGGCCGCCTCCGGGGCGCGGGGCAGCATGGCCGCCAGGTCCATGGAAGCCAGGGGGCTGGCCGGGTCGAAAAAGGCCACGGAGAAAAGGATGTTGCCCAGAAGGGCCAGGGCGATGCCCACGGAACAGATGACCAGGTACTTCCAGGTGGCTTCCAGGGACCGGCGGTGGCGGTGGAAGTAGATCAGCGGCGCGCTGGAAAGGGTCGTGGCCTCGATGCCCACCCACAGCACGGACAGGTTGCGCGTGGCGCACACCACGGTCATGGCGCCGAGAAACAGGCACAGGCACATGGTGAAGATGCGCTCCGGGGCGTTTTTGAAGGCGGCGCCGTCCTGGAAATCGCGCTTGGGGCCGGAGCCTTCGTGGCGCAGGTAGCCGGCGGCGTAGACGGCGGCGGCCGCGAACAGCAGGCTGGCCAGGGCCAGGAACAGCTGGCCGGGCGCGTCCAGGGCCAGCAAGCCGCCCCAGGCGGGCTCGGGCGGCCAGAGGAAGGTGGCGGTTGTGGCGCAGGTGTGGAGCGCGGCGGCGGCAACAAGGACCAGCCGGCGCGGGCCGTCGGCCGGGATGGCGAGCGTCGCCAGGGCGGCCGCAAGCGGGATCAGGGGAAGGGCGGCGAGCAGCATGGCAGTGTCAGTCCCTCAGGCTGCAAAACCGGCCCACGTCGATGGAGTCGAAGGTCTTGCTGATGTGGTGGATGGCGATGCCCATGACGAAGACGGCCACGAAGACGTCGAGGAGCACCGAAAGCTCCAGCCAGACCGAGCCCTGGCCGGACAGGGGCGTGCCCAGCAGGAAGATGCCGTTTTCGGCGGCCAGGTAGCCGATGACCTGGGTCAGGGCCTTTTGCCGGGCGACGACCAGGGTGAGCCCCGTGAAAATGGTGGTCAGGGCGGCCGGAAACAGCAGCGGCGGGAAAAGCCCGGGCGGAAACGGCAGCCGCGTCTCCAGCCACAGGGAGAACAGCAGCCCCGACACGCCGGCCAGAAGCGACAGGTTGAAGCCGAGGTAGGGCTCGACCACGGGGTTGACTTCCAGGCGCGACAGGGTGCGGGCCAAGAGCCAGGGGAAGCCGATGCCCTTGATGGCTAAAACGGCCAGGGACAGGGGCAGCATGTGGCCGGCCGTGCCCGGTGTGGCGGAGAGTAGCGGCACCAGGGCCAAAAGCGCTCCCTGGATGGCGGTGATGCGCGTGAGCGTGCGCAGGCGGGTGACGGCGAGCAGCGCCAGATTGACGCACAAAAGCGCCACCATGACGGACTGGAACAGTTCCACCGCTACCTCCACACCGAAAGGACCAGGGACAGGGCGACCAGCGCCCCGGCCCAGCCGAGCAGTCGCGGCACGCGCAGCAGGCGCAGCCGGGCCATGGCCGATTCCACCAGCCCCACGGCCACGGCCACGGCGACCATGAGCCCGCCGAACACGCCCCAGGCGGCCAGGGGGGACAGCCCCGAGGCCGGCGTCAGGGACAGGGCCGTCAGGGCGCAGAAAATCCACAGTTTGAGCGTCGCGCCGTAGACAACGGCGGCCAGGTCCGGGCCGCTGTGGTCGAGGACCATGACCTCGTGGATCATGGTCAGCTCCAGGTGGGTGTTGGGGTCGTCCACCGGGATGCGGCAGTTTTCCACCAGCAGCAGCACGAACAGGATGGCCGGCACGAACAGCCGTTCGGCGGTCACCGGCCCGGGCACGGGCAGGCCCAGCATGGCCGACAGGGAAAGGCCGGAACTGCCGGCGGCCAGGCTTAAAAAACACAGGAACAGCACCGGTTCGGCCAGGGCGGAGAAGACGGCCTCGCGGCTGGCGCCCATGCCCTCGAAGCTCGAACCCGTATCCAGGGCGGCCAACACCAGGCTCAGGCGCGAGAGCCCCAACAGGTAGGCCAGGAACATGAAGTCGCCGCCAAAGGCCACGAGGGCGGGCGTTCCCGGCCCGGGCACAAGGAGCAGGCCGCAGGCCACGGCGGAAAGCGACACGATGGGGCCGGCCCAGACCACCCAGGAGGCGGTTTCGCTGACAACCACGCCCTTGCGCACGAGTTTGGCCAGGTCGAAATAGGTCTGGAGGACGGGCTTGCCGGCCCGGCCGGCCACGCGGGCCTTGACCCGGTTGACGATGCCGGGAACGAGCGGTGCCAGGACCAGGGCCGGGAGGAGGTGAAGGAGGGCGCGCATGATTTAGAGCTTCCAGGCCAAAAGCAGGACCACCGTCGCCAGGACGTAGAGGATATAGAGGTGGACCCGGCCGTGCTGCACGACTTTCATGGCGTCGCAGGCCTTGCCCACGGCCTCGAACAGCGGGGTGAACAGTGTCAGGCGCAGCCGGTCCGGGGCGGACACGACGAGCCGGGCCTTGGCCGGAAAATAGCCGGCGTCCATGTCCAGCCGGGTTCGCAGCCCCATGGCCGGGCCAAGGACCCGGGCGGCCGGTTCGATAAAGGAGCCGGGGCCGTACTGCATGCGGGCGTTGGGGGCCAGGTAGCCGCAGCCCCAGGTGGGCTCCCGGCGGCAGCCGCTGGCGGCGGTCAGGCGGCGGCGCAGGAAGCAAAGCGCCGCGACCAGGGCGGCCAGCACGAACCCGACCTGGCCGATGGCGGCCAGGATGTCCGTGGCCTTGGCCAAGGCCGCCCGGGCCGGGGCGGGGTCGAGGCCGGGAAAGGCCAGGGCCGCCTGGCCGGCCAGGGAAAAGAGGAACGGCGCGCCGGCCGCGGCGATGACGATCACCCCGGCCAGGAACAGGAGCGCCGCCCGGGAGGCCGGCCCCGGGGGGTCGGCCTTGGCCGCGGCCGGGGTGCGGGGGGCGCCGAGGAAGGCCAGCCCGCCGGCCTTGGCAAAGGCGGCCAGGGCGCAGCCGCCCACGCCCGCCACCACGGCCAGGGCGGCGGCCATGGCCACCCGGGGCAGCAAGCCCGGCAGGAAAAGCCCTTCGAGCAGGGCCAAGGCCAGGGCTATCTCGCTGGCGAAGCCGGCCAGGGGCGGCAGGCCGGTGATGCCGGCGGCGGCCAGCAGGAACGTCCCCCCGACCACGGGCAGCCGCTTGCCCAGCCCCCCCAGGTGGCCCAGGCGCACGGAGCCCACGGCGTGGAGCACCTCGCCGGCGCACAGGAACAGCAGGCCCTTGAAGGCGGCGTGGTTGCACACGCCAAAGACCGCGCCGGTGAGTCCCAGGGCGGCCATGGTTTCATTGCCGTTCGACCGTCCGACCAGCCCGAGCCCCAGGCCCAGGCAGGCCAGGCCCATGTTCTCCACGCTGGAATAGGCGAGCAGCCGCTTGAGGTTGGCCTGGGCCAGGCCCTGGAGGATGCCCATGGCGGCCGAAGCCAGCCCCACGGCCACAAGCGCCCAGCCCCACCAGGCCGGCCCCGGGCCGAGCAGTTCGACGGCCCGCCACAGGCCGTAGATGCCGGCGCTGAGCATGGCCCCGGACAGCAGGGCCGAGACATGGCTCGGCGCGGCCGGATGGGCCTCGGGCAGCCAGACGTGGAGAGGGAAAAAGCCGGCCTTGGCCCCGAAACCGGCCAGGGCCAGCAGAAACAGCAGCGACGGCGCGCCCAGCCGGCCATCGGCGGCGGCCTGGGCCAGGGCATCAAAGCCGGTGGCCCCGGCGGCGGTGAAAAACAGGCCGAAAAAGGCCAGCAGGCAGACCGCGCCCAGGTGGGCGGCCACGAGGTAGACCCAGGCCGCCTCGCGCACCTCGGCCTCGTCGTCATGGAAGGCGATCAGGAAAAACGGTGCCAGGGACATGACCTCCCAGGCCAGCAGAAAGCAGACGGCATCGCGGGCGGCCATGA
The DNA here is from genome assembly GCF_049995385.1 of Solidesulfovibrio sp. DCME. Taxonomy (NCBI): domain Bacteria; kingdom Pseudomonadati; phylum Thermodesulfobacteriota; class Desulfovibrionia; order Desulfovibrionales; family Desulfovibrionaceae; genus Solidesulfovibrio; species Solidesulfovibrio sp. DCME. The sequence continues at coordinate 4,023,254 of NZ_CP188261.1, read as the reverse complement.
CCAGGGACAGCCCGACAAGGAGCGCGTTGCAAAAAAACCAGTGGGCACCCAGGCGGCCATGCCCGCCGCCGTCGTGGCCGTGGCCGGCCAGGCTGGCCGCGCCCGACACGGCGCAGGCCGCGCCGAGCAGGGAAACCGGGAGCAGGAACAGGCGGCTGGCCGGATCCAGGCCGAGCGTCAGGCTGCCGATGGGCAGCCCCCAGGGCAGCACGACCACGACCTGGGCGCTGGCCGGCGTCAGGCAAAAGGCGGCCAGTCCGGCCAGGGAACCCAGAAGCGCCCCGGCCGCGCCCACCAGGTTGGCGGCCCCTTCGCCCCTTTGGCACAGGGCGGCTATCCCCCCCAGCGCGAACAGCGCCAGGGATATGCCGAACCATTCCATACGCGGCAATCCTTCCCACCGGCCCGCGCCGGAAGGCGCGGCGAACCTTGCGATGTGGCCCGCTGCTATGCCGAACGGGCCGTGATGTCAATGCGGCCGCGCCGGCCTTGCCGTGTTCGGCTGCCGGTCGGGCCAGGCCTTCACCGCGATGGGCTGCCGGCCGGGCTTCGCCGTGGCGGCAAGCCGGGCCGCGCCCCTTGGCCACGGACCCCGCGTGGCGTGGCGTTCCCGGTTCGGGGCACCGCCGCAGGCATTTTCCTGCGCCGGGGGCCTGCGGGGCATGGCCGTGGCCAGAAGGCTGGGGCCAGAAGGCTGGGGCCAGGAGGCTGGGGCCAGGAGGCTGGGGCCAGGAGGCGCCGCCCGCCTACTCCAGGTGCATGCGGGTCATGGAGGTCTTGAGGTCCGAGGCCAGGTGGGCTAGGTTGGACACGGCCGAGGAAGCTAGGGACATGGCTTCGGCGGTATCCTCGGCGATGCGGTTGATCTGGTCCGTGGAGCGGTTGATCTCCTCGGAGGTGGCCGACTGCTGTTCGGCGGCGGTGGCGATGCCGCGCACCTGGTCCGAGGTCTTTTCCACGTAGGCGAGTATCTGGCGCAGGGCGTCGCCGGCCTCGTGGGCCAGGGTGTCGGCCTCCTCGATGCCGTGGGAGGTCTCGTCCGTGGCGGCCATGTTGCGCCGGGCGCTTTCCTGGATGGCCTGGATGTAGTTGCTGACTTCCTTGGTGGCGGTCATGGTCTTTTCGGCCAGCTTGCGCACTTCGTCGGCCACCACGGCGAAGCCGCGCCCGGCCTCGCCGGCCCGGGCCGCCTCGATGGCGGCGTTTAAGGCCAGCAGGTTGGTCTGGTCGGCGATGTCGGAGATGACCTGCATGATCTGGCCGATGCCCTGGGCCTGGCCGCCGAGGTCCTGCATCTCGGTTTTGAGCCCGGCCGCCTTGACGTTGACCGATTCCATGACGGTAATGACTTTTTCCACCAGGCCGGCGCCTTTGGCGGCCATGGTATTGGCCTGGCCGGCGGTGGCGGCGGCGTCGCCGGCGTTTTTGGCCACTTCGAGGATGGTGGCGTTCATCTCCTCGATGGCCGTGGCCACCTCGGCCGTGCGGGAGCGCTGCTCCTCCATGCCCTCGGTGGACTGGGCGATTTGGGCGGTCATGTGGTCGGCGGCTTCGGCCAGGCTTTCGGACACGGCCGTGGCCTCGGCCACGCCGTTGGCGATGCGGTGGTTCTGGTCGGTGATGGTGCGTTCCTTGAGCACCACGCCGGTGAAATCGGCTACGGACACGAAGGCGCCGATGAGCTTTTCGTCGAAATCGAGGATGGGTGTGGAAAAGATGCTGATGAACTTGTGGTGGCCCTTGCGGGTATCGAATTCGGTCTTGAGGGACTGGCGGGTGCGCTGGCGGATGGTGGTATCGGCCAGGGTCTCGCGGGCGTCGCCGTAGAAGAAGCGGGCGAAGTTGTGGCCCTCGTGCAGGGCCGGTGCGCCCTCGTTTTCGGTCAGGCGCACCATGTGCTCGTTGAGCCACTTGATTTCGCCCTTCTCGCCGACGATGGCCATGGGCGTGATGATGTTGCCGAGCATGGCTTCGTCCTTGCTGAGGCGTTCCTTGATGGCGGCTTCGTGCGGGGCGAGGGCCCGGGCCAGTTCGCCCGTGCGCAGCAGTGGGTCGTCCTCGAAGGTGCAGTCGAAGGTGGCCGAGGCCACCGAAGCCAGGAGCTGCTCCGTGCAGGCAAAGGCCGCATCCACCCGCCGGCTCGTCCAGACGAGAAAACCCGTCAGGCTGGCGAAGGCGACCACAAGCAGGCAAAGGGAGGCGATCCCGTCCGCGAGGGCCGATCCGGCCAGCAGCAGGCCGTTGATTGCAACGATAGCGATAAGTATCTGACGTTTCATGGTACACCTCGAACGGGTTTGGCGCGGGATCGCGGGCAGGGCGGTTCTATAGTGCAATCGACATCAAATCGCAACGGATTGGTGATGCAGGCCCCGAATCAAGGGGCGTCTCGGGGAAAGGTGTTGTCGATCCGGGGAATGTTTGCGCACAGCGACGGGGCCACACGTGGGCCCTGCCGCCATGTCGTATGGGGTCGGTATGGGATGAAGGGCCCGGTTTCCCGTGCGTTATTCGGAAACCGGGCCCATGGTACGGTGGCGTGAATGGCCGGGCTTTGACGGCTCGTTGGCTCGTTGCGGTCGTCGGGTTATTGCAGCAGCAGGGGGAGCCAGGTGGCGATGCCGCCGCCGGCGGCCGGCACGACGAACAGGGTGATGGAACTGGCCGGCAGCAGGCTCGTCCAGCCGGCGGCCGTGACGGCCTGGTCGTCCAGGCGGCGGATGGCTGTCAGGTCCGTGGCGTCGTAGCGGTAGGCCGCCGCCGGGCCGGCCGGCGTGAAGCCGCGTAAGGCAAGGGTGGCGGTTTGGGCGGTGGTCGCCTTGTTGATGACCATGACGGTCAGGGCGCGGTCGGCGGCGCGCCGGGCGGCATAGACGGAAACGACGCCCTGGTCGGCGCTGGCCGCGGCCAGGGCCGTCTCGCCGAAGCCGTGGCCGGCGCCGTCGTAGTTGCGGTAGAGGCGAAAGGCGAAGGCGCCGGGCTGCTCGATGGACGGCGGGCTCCACAGCGTGGCCAGATCGAGGCCTTCGCGGCCGAAAATGCCGAGGATGTCGGCCTGGGCCAGGGCGCCGTTGATGTGTTCCAGGCCGCCGAAATTGTATTCGGTCACGGCGAGCTTGGTGCCCGGGTAGTTGTCGGCGACCCACTGGCGCATGCGGGGCAGGAGCTTGACGGGCTGGTTGATCCAGCTTTCGTCGGTGTAGGCCGGGTCCCACAGCGAGCGCGTGGCCCGCAGCCGCAGGGCCTGGACGGCCGTCGAGCCGGCCGTGGACAGGGCCACGCCCGAGGCTTGGGGATAATAGTGCAGGTCCAGGTAGTCGAGGATGCGGTGGCCGTTTTCGGTTTCGTACCGGCGCAGGCGCTGGAGGTACCAGGCCGTGAAGTCCAGGTCGTCGTGGGCGGCCTGGTCGGTGCCGGGAGAACAGCCGTCCACGGCCGAATGGAACCAGGCGCACCAGCCCCAGGTGGCCGGGCCCAGGGTGGCGATGCCCGGATCGGCCGCCTTGACCGCCGCCCCGTAGGCCATGGTGCGGCTGGCCAGTTCGTCGTAGCTCGTGGCCGAGGGATGGACGTCGCGGTGGGTGCTGTTCCAGAGCATGGGTTCGTTGTCGAAATCGAGGTAGGCCACACCTCCCGAGGCGGCGCTGCCGAAGGTGGCCTGCAGGTGGGCGATCCAGTCGGCGGCGTCGGCCGGGGTGAAGGCCAGGCTCGTATCCGTGGGGGCGTTGCTGGTGATGTTGCCGCCGCCGGCGGCCACGCCGTTGCCACAATCCGGGTCCCAGGGGTCGGTGGCCTGCTGGGCGCCGTAGACCGAGACCTTGAAGCCGCAGTCGTAGGGGTGGCTTTCCAGGCGCCGTTTGGCCACGTAGCCGAGCATGGGGATGGTCAGCAGGCTGCGTGTCCCCGTGCGCCGGTCCTGGTCCACGAAGCGGTCGGCGGCGGAACCGTCGGGTAGCCGCGACGGGTCGGCGTTGTCCGAGGCGATGTTTTCGAAATACCAGTCGCTGCCGGTGTTGTAGGCATCCACCCGCCAATTGTAGCGGCTGGTGGCATTGCCGCCGTTGCGGCGCACGGGCAGGCGCAAGGCGGCGGCAAGCGCCTCGTCGGCGAAATTCATGCCGTAGATGTCGGGGCTGATGGGGCCGAGGGCGGTCGCGGCGTCGACGGTCAGGGCCGGGGCCGGGGTGGGGTCGGGCGCGGGGCCGGTGGCTGCCGTCAGGCTGATGTCGTCGAGATAAAAGACGGGCTGGGCCGTGCCCGAGGCGTCCTGCCAGACGATGTCGCCGATCTGCGCCGGAGAGCCCAGGGAGGAAAGGGGAATGACCACCTCGGTCCAGGCGTTGGCCACGGGGGTGACGGCCACGGCGTTGGCCGTGTCGCCGCCGAGCACCACCTTCAGGTTTTGCCCGCCGCTTGGGCCGCCGTGGATGAAAAAGCGCAGGTTGGCAAAGCCGGAGGCGGCCAGGGGGGCGTCGGCGTGAAGGTACAGCCCGGCCCAGGCGGTGTTGAGGGTCGCGGCGATGGCGGCCACCCCGGCATGGGCCGGGGCGGAAGCCGCCAGGTCGACCGTGGCGCCCCAGGACCAGTTGGCCCAGCCCTGGGCCAGGGTTTCGGCGTACAGGATGGTGTCCGCCGCCCGGGCCGGGGCGAGGCTGGCGCACACAAGGGGCAGGGCGATGGTCAGGGCGAGGAGGAAGCGAGGGCGTCCAAGGAATCGGGTCGCGGGCATGGAACTCCTTCATGGGGCGCGGCGGGATCGACCGGGCCGGTTTCGGCTGTCTTTTGCAAATTGCGGTCCGTTTATGGGCGCCGGGCCAGGAGGAACGGAGCGGTCCCGCAATCGTGGAACAGCGATCGCCGACCAGTGGATTGGCCCGGGGGGAGAGGGATGCGGGCAGGCGGCCGTGGCGTAGCGGGCCAAGCCGGTGCGCCGGGTGCGGCCCGGCAACGGGGTGCGGGCCGCTTGGGGCCGTTGCCGCCAAGCGGCCGGAGGCCCGGCCGGTGTCGCGATGCCCGGCTGAGGCGAGCCCGAGGCCTGCGGGGCGCAAAAAGGGCGGAAAGTATGCAAGATACCGTCCGCCCGGGGTGATGTCAGCGCCCAAGCTGAATCACGCTTTTTATATAGGGCGTGATCGTGGATACGTCCAGTCCGTTTTTCGGGGCCAGTCAGCCCCGCTTCTCCCGTGACCGGGCAGGGAAACGGGGGCGAAGGCCTGTTAGCGCAACTGGCTGTCCTTGTTGCCACGGCGGTTGTAGGGTGAGCGCGCGGCCTGGTCGCGGTCATGTTCCGATTGGCAGGCCACGCACAACCGGACGCCGGGAAGGGCCTTGCGCCGGGCCTGGGGGATCGGCTCCCCGCATTCCTCGCAGGCCGTGCGGCTTTCCCCCGTGGGCAACAAGCCGCGGACCCGGGCGACCTCATCGGCAAGGGAATCGGCAATTTGGTCTTGCACCGCGCCGTCACCGGCCCAGCCGCTCGCCATGATCGTTTCCTCCGCGCCAAAGGCCACGGCCGTGTTTCCCAGCGGAAACGGCCGCTCGATCCCTTGGAGATACGATGGGCCGCCCAAAAGTCAAGATTTTGACCGAAGCCGGGAGGCCGGGCCGGCAGCCGTCGCGGCAGGCTACACCCGCCGCACGTCCCCATATCCGCTGGGGCAAGGGAGCGCGGCCTTTACTGCCGCATCATACTCGGCGTGCCGGCGGTTTGTATCTGGCTGGCTGCGACAAGCACCGGCAGCGAGGCGGCGGCGAGCCACAGCCCGTTGATCTTCGCTTCGATCGTGAACCGGCTGATGCCGGGCTCGTCGAAAGCGAAGCCGTTTAAAACGAAATTCATGCGGTGCCTGTGGCTCTGCACCGCCAGGTCGCCCGTTTCGACAAGGGTTTTTGCCTTTCCTCGCGGGTTGATGGCGATGATGCGGATGGCGAAATTCTCGACGACATCATAGCCGGTGTCCTTTTCCCAGGACGTGCCGATGGCCAGGAACGGTATTTTGGCCGGGAATTCCGGGGCCATGATATTGTCTATGGTTATGATGTAGCTGACCACATTGGTTTCGGCGTCGGTGATGATGTTTTGACAGAGTATGGACCAGCAGTGTTTGATCATACGGTTCGTTCCTTCGTTTGGGCCGGGAGGATTGCCGGGGCTTGGGGCCTTTCGCCCGCGCCGTGTCCAACCATGCCGTTGCTGGTGTATGCCAACCTTGCGCGGCCATGGCAACGGGCCGCGGGCGGCCGTGCCCCGGGCGATTTCCCCGTGATCGGCTGGGCCGGCCGCGGGGGCACGGGTTGTGTCGGGCGGTTCGGGGGCATGGTCACATGGGGTGGCGCCGGGTAGCGTCCACGGAGGTGGTGTAAATTCTGAAGTCGTCCAGGCCGGGGGAGAGCCTCCGGCCCGGACGGAATGGGCGAGGTGGCCATCGGGTCAATTGGCTGTAAGGTGAAGTTACGACGCCGCACCTGCAACCAAAGGAGACCACGATGGCCGAGGACAGCATGGCATTAATCGAGCTGATGCAAAAGGCCGACGGCGGCGATTTTCTCCGCTCCCTGGCGGAAGCCGTCCTGCAGCTTCTCATGGAAGCCGATGTGGACGGCCTCATCGGGGCCAGCCGCCACGAGCGAAGCCCCGAGCGAGTCAGCTACCGCAACGGCTACCGTGACCGCAGCCTTGATACCCGCATCGGCTCCTTGCAACTGCGCATCCCCAAGCTGCGCCAGGGCAGCTACTTTCCGCCCTTCCTGGAGCCACGCAAGACCAGCGAACGCGCCTTGGTGGCCGTCATCCAGGAAGCCTGGATCGGCGGCATCTCCACGCGGCGCGTGGATGATCTGGTCCAGGCCATGGGCCTTTCCGGCATCTCCAAGTCCCAGGTGTCCAAGCTGTGCAAGGACATTGATGAACGGGTCCATGCCTTTCTTTCTCGGCCGCTGACCGGCGAATGGCCCTATTTGTGGCTGGACGCAACCTACCTCAAGCAGCGCGAAGGCGGCCGGGTGGTCAGCGTCGCCGCCATAATCGCCGTGGCGGCGAACACCGAAGGCCGCAGAGAAATCGTGGGACTGCACATCGGCCCCAGCGAGGCCGAGCCGTTCTGGTCTTTTTTCCTCAAAAGCCTTCTTCGTCGGGGACTTGGCGGCGTGAGGCTTGTCGTCTCCGACGCCCATGAAGGCCTCAAGGCCGCCATGGCCAAGACGTTCGGGGCCACGTGGCAACGCTGCCGGGTCCACTGGATGCGAAACGCCTTGGCCCGGGTTCCCAAGTCCCAGCACGCCATGGTCTCGGCCGCCCTGCGCCAGGCCTTTTTACAGCCGGATGCGGCCAACGCCAGCCAGACCTGGCGGCATGTCGCCGATCAGCTTCGTGGAAAATGGCCACGGCTCGCCAGCTTCATGGACGAAACCGAGCACGACGTGCTGGCCTACATGACCTTCCCGGCGCAGCATCGGGTCAAGCTGCACAGCACCAATCCGCTGGAAAGGCTCAATAAAGAAGTGAAGCGGCGGGCGGACGTAGTCGGCATCTTCCCCAACGAACAGTCCATCATCCGGCTCATCGGGGCCATCTTACTGGAGCAAAACGACGAGTGGCAGCTGCAAAGCCGCTACATGCAGGTCGAGGCCATGGCCGAACTCAACACCCAACCAAACGAGGCGCAGCCAGCCCAAATTCCACCAAGAGCAGCCTGACCGAGGGCCACCTCAAGCACACCAGAATTTACACCACGTTGACGGACGTGACCTGGCGCCGCAGCCGTGGGCGAACCAAGGGTGAGGGCAGGGGGACGTTTGGAACCTTTGTTGCGGCCCGTGGTGGAGGGGCCTGGGGCGTTGCCGCCAAGGCCTGCCGTTGCACCATGTCACTGAGGACATGAGCAAAATAAAAGAAATTCTTTTGAAAAATAAGTCAAAGGTTTTAAGACAAATATTGATATTTATAGTAATAATATAAAATGGTTATGTGAAATATGCGCCAGATGGCACCAACAGTTTGGCGAGTGACCTCGCCTTCGGCAAGGTGGCGATCTATTGGGTTGGCGCGCAAGATTTAGGGTCGATGAATCGACTTCGCCAAAGACGGTCCTGGGGAACTTTTCCGCATCAGCTTCCAGGTGGAGCTGGTCGATAAACCCTTCCAGAAGGGTGGCCAGGAGCTCTTCGAACATCGGCCGCGACATGCCAGACTTCTTCCAGGGCCGGACGGTTTCATATTGCCGGCGGCTGATCTTGAGGATTGCCCAAGGCTTGTTTTTAGAGATGCAGGGCGGACCTTTACCCATGGGAATCCTCTAATAACTCTACGGCTCCCGCCTGCCGACTCAGGTTGACGGCACGTCGCAGGCTAATCAAGGCGAAAGCGAACAACTGCAAGCGGGAACATGCGCGGCTTCCCTTTTGCTCTCCGCACCTTCACCGGAATATCTTGTTATTCTCACAAGAGAAGAGTATAAATTCCGGTGAAAGCGCGGAGTTGTCACCTCCCTACCAGGCAGGCATTACCGGGGCAAATCACCCTGCCTTCAGCAATGCGACAAACGTATTGAGGGTCTCCTTCAGCGAAAGCGTGGCCGCGCATAGAGCTTTCTCGCGAGGCGAGGGAGGCTCTGCGCCATTTGCGACCTTCAGTTCACACATCGACAACGCCTGACTCACCAGCTTCTGCGCTTTCGCTTCAAACTCCTGCACGTCCAATCGAGACACGCATTCACCTCGGCGTTGGGGGGAAGCCAACGACGCACGGCCTCAGTCACTGTCAGCCAAAGCGATACGTTATGATGCCTGGCGCCTGGCGTTTTCCTTGGCGACGGCAAGAAGGTACGTCAAGTCCTCCCCCAAGATTTCCGCCATACGCTCCGCATCCGATACAAGTACGCCTTGTGGTTTGCCCGTGTTTGTCGCCTTTCCGCGCATGGCTGACCATTTTGCCGCTGCCGCCTTGGCAGGTGCGTCCGGCCAGACCATTTTGGCAAACTCGCCCTTTTTCCAGCCTCGGGCGTAAGCCCGTTCGGCGACGAGTTCCACAAAGGACCGCTCCAGTAAGGTTGCGAAATCGTCCATGATTGCCTCCGGCCCTTCAATTTTAGCGGAAATTCCTTCCTTATCTAGTGGAAAATTCTTGTTGTGTAAAGAAGGAAATTCTTATAAAATTCCTTCAAGGATAACTCGATGAAAGATCTCTTCGATTTGCTCCTCCGCCGAATGGGTTCGCACACCGCCGTAGCCAGGGCTGTGGATACACCGCAAGGCAGTCCCGGAATATCGGGAAAAAGTTGAGGACTTACATGGCAAACATGGGCTCAAGCAGGTGAAGTCCCTGTTGGAACAGGTGATCGACCGGGTAGCCAAGGTGAGAGCGGATGGACATCAACGAGTCCTGGATCAAGAAGAGGCGGCTATCGGCCAGTTCAAACAACCATAAATATTTGCGCACTGACAGGTCACGTCCAGTAAATGACTTCGTTAAATCTTCAGTAGTGCCACAGGGAGTGTCTGGATTGCCCCTTTCGGTGAAATCATGACACTCCCCAAAAACAATTTACGGCTGTAAGAAATCCGGTCTCGAATGGGCTTTCACATCCGGTATCTGCTTCAACTTGCCGATACTGTGCAAAAATGCCGCTGTCTTATTCAAACTGTCGAGCGTTTGATCATCCAAGCGAACCTTCCAATCCATCTTGCGGAACATGTCGGCTTCAACCGAAGCCGGAGCCCCGGTGACGGCAGCCGTAGCGGCCCCGGCGGCGTCGGGATCGGCGTTGATCCAGTCGACAGCCTTCCGTGTCCCTGCGACAATGGCCCGGATAGCCTCGGGATGGGCCTCGGCAAAGGCCTTGCTCGCCACGAGGAGCAGCGGATAGTCGTTGCCAAGGCCCGAGAGGACCGCGACCTCGTATGCGCCCGGAACCTTTTTCAGGGCAAGGGTCGGCGTCGGCTCGGACGCGGCCAGGGCATCGATGGAGTTGCTCTGAAGACCTTCGATGAGATCCTTTTGCGGCATGTTGACCAGCTTCACGGATGCGGGGGCGATGCCGTTATGCTCCAGGTAGAGATATACCGCCCCATGGGTGCTCGAACCGAACTGGACGCCGAGGCGTTTGCCGACAAGGTCAGCAGGTTTGGTGATGCCTGCTTTTTCGGAAGCGATGATCGAATGCATCTTCTCGCCACCACCATAAGCCGCGACAAGAACGCAGTCCCGGTTGCTGGCCAGGGCGATGAGGGCTGGGACGTCTCCCATGACAGCCACGTCGGCGCTGCCGCTGACCAAGGCCTCGGCCCCGGCAACCCCGGCGCTCATCCCCAGGGGAACATCCTGTACAGTCACGCCCTTGGCCTCGAACCACCCTTTGCGGGAGGCCAGAAACTGCGGCGCGTAATAGCCCTTGGCCGTATAGGCGAGCCGGCAGACGGTGTTTTCCGCCTTTTGCTGGGGTGGGGAGCTCTCGCATCCTGTGAGGAAAAGGAGAAGCAAGGCAGAAAGGATTTGAAGCAGGACAAGGGGTTTTCTCTTTCTTTCACGCATGAGGTCTCCCGTATTGTTTGTTGTCTTTAACTGTGGTCACTTTCAGCGTTTAACGCATCAAGATAACCATCCATTCTGGCTTTCAGTTCTTCCGTTTGCTGTGTGAGCCGCGCCTCCAGACGATTTCTCGGTCGCGGCAGCATGATCCGTTCGATGGTGCGTAATCCTGATGGCGGACGATCCAGGATGACGACCCTGTCCGCCAGATAGACGGCTTCGGAGAGAATGTGCGTGACAAAGAGCACGGTCCAACCGAAGCGCAGCCACAGCTCGGTCAGTTCGTCCTGCAAGCGCGAACGGATTACGGCATCCAGGGAGGCGAACGGTTCATCCAGCAACAAAATGTCGGGGCGCAGAATGAGAGCCCGGGCCAGGGCCACACGCTGCCGCATGCCGCCGGAAAGTGTCGCCGGATAGGCGTGGGCAAAGTCCGAGAGTCCGACCTGGGCAAGGGCTTCCCAGGCAAGCTCCCCGGCCTGCCGGCGTCGCATCCCTTGTCGGCGCAGCCCATAGGCGACATTATCCAAAGCCGTGTACCAGGGGAAAACGGCATGGTCCTGAAAGACCACGACGCGGTCCGGTCCGGGCGTGAGAACCGGTTTTCCCTTGACCGTCACCGTACCGGAAGTGGGTTGCGCGAATCCGGCGACAAGGTCGATCAGGGTCGATTTGCCGCTGCCGCTGGCCCCGACAATGGCCACGAATTCTCCGGTAGTCAGGGTCAGGTCCAACCCGTCGAGGGCGACGACGGCTTCCTGCCGTCCTTGTCCAGGGAATACCTTGCGCACCTGGCGGAGTTCGAGGATCGGGTCATTGATCATGGCTTAATCCCCATCGCTCCACGGTCCGGCGCTCCAGCGGCAACAGGACCAACCGTTCCATTCCCAGGCCAAGCGTGGCGATGATGGCGATGCAGGCAAAGGCCGAGGCATAGTCCATGGTCCAGCGCGACTGGATGATGGCATAGCCGAGTCCGTCGCCGGACCCGACGATCATTTCCGCCGCCACGAGGACACGCCAAGCGGCTCCAAGCGCAATGCGCAGGCCACTGAGCAGATGCGGCAAGGCTCCCGGCAAAAAGACGGTGGCGAAAAGCGCCCAAGGACCGGCTCCGCACATACGGGCTGCCCGCACATACCGCGCATCCACGCTGCGAACGCCCATGACTCCGGCGATGGCCACGGCCGGAAAGGTCGTGAGTGTGATGATGGCCACGGTCGCCGCCTGGTTCAGTCCGAAAAGCAGGATGGCCACCGGAATCCAGGCCAACCCCGGGATGACCTGCAACACTTCCACGGTCGGCATCGTCAGGTGACGCATGGGTGCGGACCAGCCGGCAAGAAGTGCGTAGGCCAGACCGCTAAAAAGGCCGAGGCCGAACCCTTCCCCCCAGCGCAGGAGACTGACCCCGGCATGGTGGTAAATGGTGTGCTCCAAAAATACCGTGCCCTGGAGCATTTCCCACAAGACGCTCGCGCATTCCCAAGGGGTCGGAAAAGGCACCCCCCGTACGGCGGTGACGATCCAGGCGACCACCTGCCACAGGCCGAGGCCGAAAATCCAAGCGCCAAGGGAATACCCGATCCATGTACGCTTGTTTCTCTCCTTTGCAGCCGGACTCAATGCGCTTCCGTGGTGGGGCGGACGGTGAAACCCGCCGCCTGGAGAGTGGCCCGGGCCGTAGGAAGATCAAAGCCGCGCCAAGGGGTTGCGCTCGATTTCGTGTCTCGGGGATTGGCGGCCTGTTCGACAATGATGGTGTTGCTGCCGCAGCGAAGGACGCTGGGAGTAGGCGGATGCACGCACAAATGCTCGCCGCCGTCCGGGTATTCCAGGCGGGCCACCGCCGCGACGCGACGCAGGTAGGCTTCAGAGACCTGTCCCAGATGTGCCAGCGGTGTGCCCATGACGGAAACCCGGGCCATGACGCCGGTTCCCGACGCGCCGATGGACCTGGCCCGACGCGCTTCGGTCAGGATTTCCGCAGGTGAATGCTCCGGCCCCAGGGGTTCGATGAGATATTGCACTTCCAGACCGCCGGCCAGGGCGGTTTCGATGGTGCGCACGCGCATCTCCACGGTGTGCCCGGTATCGACGCCTTCGCGCAGGCGAACGACGTGATAGACCATGGAAAAACCGGCATCCTTGAGCGCCTTGACCGTCTCGGCGTCCATTTCGCCGGTATTGACGACGAGGTGGATGTCGGTCCCGATGCGGTCCCGGACCCGCCTTCCCAGCATGAGCAATCGGTTCAAATCGTAGAATTGGGTCGTGCGCAAAACGACGAAGTCGGACCCGCCGTCCGCCAATTCTCCGGCCTTGGCGACAATCGCTTCGGCATCAAGCGGGGGCGAGTTCTGATACGCGTCCCACTTGGCGGCATGACTGCAAAAGGAACACCCCATTTCACAGGGGGTGCTGTCGATGCCGATGGCCGTCCAGATGTACCCCCGGCCACCGGAAATTTGGCGCGTCATGGCATCGGCGCGTTCCAGAAGATGGTTAACCCGTTTGTCGCTCACCCGCGTATCGAGGAGCAATTCGGAGGCATCGCAAGACGGGATGACATTGCTGCTTGGGGAATCATTCATGGCCGTTCTCGCTGGTTGCGCTGTTTGTCGCGTTTTAAGGGATAAAATGGCATCCACGATGTCCATGCCGAAACATTGCCAATGCCGCCGCACATACTCCCGCAGTTTACAAGATATTTCTTCGTGTTGCTCCGCGCATCATCTTCTCCTGGAGTGGGTATCCGTCTTCTGTGAATTCCCTGCCCATCTTCCCACGCGGCGAATTTCCCAGGACCGCAAGCGACGACGGGCGGGTGAGATCGAGCCCCGATTCGGGGAGAAAAAATGACTAGATCATCTACTCGACTTGGTCAACTAGATGCGATTTGCGTATCCTGGCGGTCAAGGGCAAAGGCATGGTGAAATGCACCGCTAATAAGTTGAAAATATAGTTAATTGTGTCGCCGCTTGAGCCTGGGCCACGTTACGGGGGATTCATTATGATCGATTTGGCGGGATGTCCTTGCACAGGGAAGAATTTGGCGAGGCTCGTCCATCCGGCGATCCTGGCCGTTTTGGCGCAGGAGTCTTTGCATGGCTATCTGATTCTGGAACGATTGGCGGATGCGGCGATGTTTCGTGATCAACCCCCGGACCCGGCAGGCGTATACCGCATTCTCAAGACGATGGAACAGGAAGGGTTGGTGACATGTGCCTGGGATTTGCAAAGCAGCGGACCAGCTCGTAGACAGTACACGATCACTAGTAAGGGTGTGGCATGTTTGCATACTTGGCTAGAAACGTTGGTTAATTACAGAAAATCAGTGGACATCCTTGTAAAAACCGTTCAGTCGAGCCTGGATATACAAAAAAAACTTTTCAACTCCATTCAGATTAAGTCTATATCCCCAGATAAATAGTGCCAAATCTTGATAAGATATCCGACTATCTCACTCTATGCTTGCATTGAAACAATGTCGCATTTCGAAAAATCTGTCACCTTGCAACACATCAGTCCTTCAAATTCAAACAGATAGGCAGCATAACCCAGGTTGCCACCTCATGCCCTTTGTGCCGGGCAGGATGAAATCTCCATTTTTCAAGAGCCGCAATAACGGCTTGCTCAAATATTTGCGGCGGCTTTGCGGAAACGATACTGATTATATTTACCCCACCGTCAGCGGTGACCACAAGCCGTGCGACAACCCGTCCCTCGATTCCATGCCGTCGGGCATCCGCAGGATAAGCGGGCTCCACTTGTCGCATGATCCTCGGCTTCACATCCACGGCTGCCAGGCTCATCCCACCGTCTTCGCCCATGCCCCGCCCCGCGCCGACAGAGGGTCCCTCTCCGCCCCCGCCGCCGGTCCCACCCCCGCCGCCGCCGGCAGGATGGATCACGAGACATCGGTAGAAAAAGACAAGGACGACGAGGGCGACTGTATGGAGCGCCACGGACAAGAGCCATCCCAGCCATGCGCGGCGAGAGGAACGCGCGGGGTGTTGCCACTCGGGCAGAACAGACGGCATGTCCGCCATAGCCGTTATGCCTCGGCCCTGGAACCGGCCTTTCTTTTGGGAGAGCAGGCCACGGCCGCCAGAAAGAGCAGGCTGGACACGAGGACGATGGATGCGCCGGCCGGTACGTCGAGTTTCCAGGCAATGAGCAGGCCGCCCTCGCAGGAAACGACGCCGAACAGGGCAGCCAGGAAGAAAAGACGCCCGAGGCGGTAGGTCAGTTGATAGGCAGCCGCCGCCGGATTGATGAGCAGGCTGTAGACGAGCAGGCCCCCGACGCTCGGCAGGCAGGCCGTGACGGTGAGCCCCGTAAAAAAGAGGATGCCATAGAAGATGGCCGTGGCCGGCAGGCCGCTGGCCCGGGCGATGCGGCGATGGCAGGCCACCGCCTGGATTTCCTTGAAAAAGGCGACGATGGCCAGGCTCGCCGCCACGGCCACTGTGCCAAGGAGCCACAGGTCGCGCCGGCTGACCGTGAGGATGTTGCCCCAAAAGAGGTTCAGGCCGGCCGTCTTGGGGCCGGGGAGCAAGCCCAGGCAGAAAATGGCCAGCCCTAGCATGGCCGAAAACACGACGCCCACGGCGGTATCCGGGGAGAGTTCGCCCCGGTCGGCCACCGGTCCGATGACCGCCGCCGCCGTCAGGCTGGCCACCAGCGCGCCGGCAAGCGGGTCCCAGCCGAAAAGCAGCCCCACAAGCCCGCCGGCAAAGGCGGCATGGGCCAGGCAGACGCCGATGAAGGTCAGGCGCATGAGCACGGCGAACACGCCGGCAACGGCGCAGGCCACGCCGGCGAACAGCCCGGCCAGCACGGCATGGCGCATGAATCCCGCGTCAAGAAAGGCATCCATGGCGATTCCTAAAAAAGCACCACGCGCCGCCCGCCGTGGGACACCACCGCCACTTCGGCCTGGTAGAGGCCGCCGAGCCGGTCTGCGTCGAGGGCTTCCCGGGCCGGACCGCGCCAGAGGGGACGGCCGGAATCCAGGCACAGCACCTCGTGGCACAGGCTTTCCAGGCTGTTGAGGTCGTGGGTGGCCAGCAGCACGGTCAGTCCCCGTTGTTCCCGCAGCCCTGCGATGCAGCCGAGGATGTCGCGTTGGGCGCGCCAGTCCAGGGCCGATGTGGGCTCGTCGAGCAGCAACACTCGGGGCTGTTGGGTCAAGGCCCTGGCAATGGCCGCACGCTGCTGTTCGCCACCGGAAAGTTGCCCCAGGGGACGGTCGGCCAGAGGGCCGATGCCGACGAGTTCCAGCATTTTTAAGGCCCGCCGGGCGAGTTCCCGCCCCGGAGGTCGCAACCAGCCGCGCCTGGCATAGCCGCCGGACATGACGGATTCCAGGACGCTTATGGGCAGGCGCGGGTCCACATCCTGGGCCTGCATGACCAGGGCGATGTCCCGCCGAGCCTTGTTTGCGCCGGGACCGGCCAAATCATTTCCAAACAATTGCACCACGCCGCAGGAAAGGCGCAACAGCCCGCAAACGGCGGCGAGCAGCGTGCTCTTGCCGGCCCCGTTGGGACCGATGACGCCGAGCACTTGGCCTTGGGGCACGTCCAAGGCGTCGATGCGCAAAACAACGCGGCCGCGCCTTTTGACCGTGACGTCGCGCAGGGAAAGGGCCGGATCATTCCCCATGGCGCTGCAGCGCGGCAAGGCAACGATCCAGGTTGGCGGCCACGGCCTCGGCCCAGGTCGAGGCGTCGGGGAATCCACCCGGGAAGTTGGTGAGTACGACGAAGGCTGCTTGCAACTCCTCGGCGAAGGTTTTGCCGGAGCCACCCGAACTTTGCAGGTTGTCGGCCACGAGCCGGACGTTCGCTTTGCGGGCTTCGGCCACGGCCTGGGCCAGCTTTTGCGGACCGCTTTCCTCGAACCGTCCGTACTGGGCGGCAATATTGCAGCCGAGCCACTGGAGAAAAGGCTGCTGCTGGACGTCGGTCATGACCGGCAGCCCCACGAGTGGCCCGGCCTTTGCGGCGAGCGCAGCGGCGACGCGATCGACCGCGACGATGCGTGCCTTGGCCCGTTCCTCGTATAGGGCGGCATGGGGCGGGTCGATATCGGCCAGCATCCGGGCCACGGCCAGGGTGGCGGCTTTCTGGTGGTCGGGCACCATCCAGTTGCCGGGCGCATCGACCACCCGCACCTTGGCGGCCAGGGCCGGGTCGTTTCGAACCGGTCCCATGACGGCGTCCAAATGAGTCTGCCAATCGTGCAAAAGGATGGCCTTGGCGCGTTCCAGCGTGCGTATGTCCGAGGCGCGCAGGTCGGTGTGTCCGGGGCAAGCGGCGGCGGGCATGATGGGGGTTGCCGTCACGAATCCGTGCCCCAGGTCGTTTACGATGTCCGACACCAGCGTCGTGCCGGCGGCGATTATGATAGGCGTGTCCTGCTGTTTGGCTTCCCCCACGGCGGCGGCCAGGAGCAAACAGAAGCAAACGAAGGCGAGGCGACAAAGGAAGTGTGCAAGGCGCGTCATGGCCTGCTCTCCGACGGGCTTGCCAGTTTGCGGCATTTGGCCAGATACCGGCCGGGCGCGTCGATGATGACGGGATCGGGCAGCCCGGCGAGCAGGAAAAGATCGCGCATGCGGCCTTCCTCGGGCAGGGCGTCCCGGGCCACGGCGCCATGGGTGCCG
Source organism: Solidesulfovibrio sp. DCME (assembly GCF_049995385.1). Lineage (NCBI taxonomy): Bacteria > Pseudomonadati > Thermodesulfobacteriota > Desulfovibrionia > Desulfovibrionales > Desulfovibrionaceae > Solidesulfovibrio > Solidesulfovibrio sp. DCME. Next base: position 4,006,056 of record NZ_CP188261.1, on the reverse strand, counting down.
TGATGGGCGAGCAGTTCGGCGCGGCTGAGCAAATGGGCGATGATGACTTGCGCGCCGGACTTGGCCACCCGGGCCATTTCCGACAGGGCGAGGCCTTTGTCCTCGAAATGGGGAAAGGCGGCGAAACAGACCACGGCGTCGAAGCTCGCGTCGCGAAACGGCAGGCGCATGGCCGTGGCCCGGACCGGGGGCGGAGCCGTCGGCCCGAGCTTCATCCGCGCCTGCCGCAGCATTTCCAAAGAGAGATCGAAAGGGAACACTCGCCCGGACGGGCCGATGGCGTCTTGCAGATAAGGCACCAGGGTTCCCGGGCCGGTGCCCATGTCGAGAACCGTCGCACCGCTCGGCAGATGAAAGGAAGCGACCAAGGGTGGAAGCTTTTCCCGTACAGGCGGCGGGTAGCAGTTGGCTTCCCAGTGCGCGGCCCGGGCGTCGAAGAAGGCGGCCCGGGGATCAGAGCCGTTTTGCCTTTGCATGCTGTTTTCTCCTCCTGCGCGCCCGCTTACGCCGCGAAGCGCAACAACACGTAGAAGCCGGCGGGGTCCAGGTGCTTGCGAACCACCCGGGAAAATTCCGCCTCCCGGGCCAGGCGCTCCACGACGTCGATAGGATCATGGCGGCCGTGGCAGCGAAAATGGCCAATGAGCACACGGCGTTCCTCCGGCGTGAGCTCCGCCCAACGGGTTTCGATCTCCCGATTGTAGCGCTCCAGATAGGCCTCGGCACTTTCCCCGTCGTCCGGCATAGGGTCGTGGCTGAGAAGCACCCCTCCCGGACGCAAGGCGTTTTTGGCCATGGCGAAGAGCTTTGCTTTTTCCCCCTGCGGAAAATGGTGCAGCAAAAGCCCCATCCAGATGACGTCCACGGCCTCGCGCAGGCCGGCCAGGACCTCCCGGCCGTCGGCGGCCACGAGGTTCACGGCGGCCGGGCTCCCGGCGAGATTCTCCCGCGCGGCGGCAAGACAGTCCGTATCCGTGTCCGCGCCCGTGTAGGCGGCCACGTCCCCGGCAGCCAGCACGCGCGCCATGTCCCGGGCATCGTTGCAGCCGAGGTCCAGCAGGCGCAGATCGCCTTGGCCCCGTCCGGCCAGATATCCTTCCAGCCAGGCATAGGCCGTCCCGTGGCACATGCGGTCATGCGCCCGCAGCTTCGTGAAGACCTCGCGCCGGTCGAAGGTCGTGGAAACGGCTTCTTCCATATCTCCCTCCGCGGTTAGAACGTCAGGGCCACGCCGGCCGAGACCCCGGTTCCGGGCATGGGGTAGCCGGGTTTGTACTTGTAGAAGGTATCGGTCAGGTTCTGCACGGCGACGAAGAGTTCGGTTTCGACCTTGGGTTTGGGGATGGTGAAGAAATAGGAAAACTTGGCGTTGGCCAGCCAATAGCCGTCCACCTTCGAGGTGTTGCGCGTATCCACGCGCCGGGTCTCGGAGAGCACGTACATCTCGTCCACGTACTGGGCGTCGGCCGTGATCTTGAAATGCTCCAGGAAGCGGTAGTTCCCGCCGAGGCTGACGTTCAGGTTCGGCACGTAGGGCAGGTACTGGGGCGTGTGTTCCCTTTGATGATGGGCGAGGAAACGACGTTGACTTCGTCGAGCATGGTTTCGTCGGGTTTCTCCGTTTTTGGGGGGTCGGCTGCGAACGACGGCGAGGCGGCGAAAGCGAGGACAAGGGCAAGAAGTGCAGCTCGGGAGAAACGACGGGGAATCATGCTCGCTCCTTTCAGGCAACAGGGTAGAAGGATACGCTGACTATAAAAACTAAACTAATATTATTTGGCGGTGTCAAGAAATTAAAATAATAACACTTCCGGTTATGAAAATAAAAATCGTATGTCAAGAAACGATAAAACATACTAATTTAGGCGACATCCAGTTTGCGAGACGGGATCTCCATTTTCAAGCTCATAGCGTAACAGGCGGGTATCCTTGCGTTAATCTTTTTCTTTGCGGGAGCGCTGCTAGATCGTGTTACCAACGAAGCGTTTTCTCGTGTATAGCGTCAGAGCCGCAACACTACAGGGTGTGCCATAAAGAAAAAACCGAAGAGAGATGGATAATCTCCCTTCGGTTTATTGAGTTATAGGTGGATAGCTTCTAGAGCCTTTACGTAGCCAACTACAGGCGATGGCGCTTGAAGTAGTGGGTATGCAGCAGATGGTGCGATTTCTCAGATAAGGGCTTCCCCAGGAACTTCTCGTAGAGCTCGACAATGTACGGGTTCTGGTGAGACTTGCGAAGCGGCTTGCCCGCGTCTTCCTCGTAGAGGACCTTGGTGCGCAGCTTGAGCAGTTCCACATCACCGTGGTGATAGGGCTGCCCGCCGCCGCCGATGCAGCCGCCCGGACAGGCCATGACTTCGATGGCGTGGAAGGTTTCGCCTTCGCGCACGCGGTTAAGAAGCTTGCGCGCATTGCCCAGCCCATGGGCCACGCCGATGACCAGCTCATGGGGTCCCATCTTGACGGTGGCCTTTTTGACGCCTTCCATGCCGCGCACATCCTCGAACTCGACCTTCTCCAGCGTCGCGCCGGTGGCCAGTTCGAAGGCGGTGCGTAGCGCGGCCTCGATGACGCCGCCGGTGACGCCGAAGATCGGAGCAGCACCGGTGGACGCGCCAAGCGGGGCGTCGAAGTCTTCGTCGGGCAGTCCGGCGAAGTCGATGTTCATGCGTTTGATCAGACGCGCCAGTTCACGGGTGGAGATGACGATATCCACGTCAGGGTTGCCGTCCACGGCGAATTCAGGCCGGGCGCGCTCGTATTTCTTGGCCAGGCAGGGCATGACCGAGACCACCACCAGCTTGTCGCGAGGAATAGCGAGCAGATCGGCGTAATAGGTCTTGGCAATGGCCCCGAACATCTGCTGCGGCGACTTGGCCGTGGACGGCACGTCGAGCATGTCCGGGAACTGGTGCTCGAAGAACTTGACCCAGCCCGGACAGCAGGAGGTAAGGATGGGCAGTTTGACCGTCTGGTCTCCGTCCAGGAACTTGCCCAGACGGTCGAGGAATTCCGAGCCTTCCTCCATAATGGTCAGATCGGCGGCAAAATCGGTGTCGAAGACGTGGTCGAAGCCCAGGCGACGCAGGGCAGCGGCCATTTTGCCGGTGACCGATGTGCCAGGCGCGATGCCAAGGTCCTCGCCAAGGGCGGCTCGTACGGAAGGCGCAGTCTGGACGATGACGACCTTGTCCGGATTGGCGAGCGCCTCGACGACTTCCCAGCTATGGTCGTGCTCGACCAGCGCGCCGGTGGGGCACACGGCCACGCACTGGCCACAGTTGGTGCACACGGTGTCGGCCAGGTTCATCTCGAAGGCTGGCGCGACCACGGCGGTGAATCCCCGGTTGACGCCGGAAAGCACGCCGCAGGTCTGGACCTCGTTGCACATGGTTTCGCAGCGCCGACACATGATGCATTTGTCCATGTCGCGGATGATGGAGGGGGAGATGTCCTTGCGATAATGCGACATCTCGCCGCCGTCATAAGGCGAATCCCGGATGCCGAAGCGTTCGGCCAGGGCTTGCAACTCGCATTCGCCGGACTTGGCGCACACCAGGCAGTCCTTGGGGTGGTCGGAAAGCATGAGTTCGAGCACGGTGCGACGGGCGTTGAGCACCCGCAACGTATTGGTCCTGACCTTCATGTTCTCAGTGACCGGGGTGGCGCAGGCCGGAGCCAAGTTGCGCCGGCCCTCCACTTCGACCACGCAGATGCGGCAGGAAGCGGTTTTGTTGTTGATGGAGAGCGCCTCGAGGTTGAGGTAGCACAAGGTCGGGATGTCGATGTCGAGCGACTTGGCGGCATCCAGGATGGTGCTGCCCGCCGGCACGGACGTCGTTTTGCCGTCTATGGTTATCGTCAGCATGGGCATTGCGGACCTCCTTGGATCCTTATTGCTTGATGATCGCGTCGAATTTGCATTTGTCGTAGCAAGCGCCGCACTTGATGCACTTGCTTGCATCGATGGTGTGAGGCTGCTTCTTCGTACCGGAGATGCATTCCACCGGGCAGACTTTGGAGCACAAGGTGCAGCCGGTGCACTTGGCGGGATCGATGGTATAGGTCAGCATAGCCCTGCAGACATGGGCCGGACACTTCTTGTCCTTGACGTGCGCCTCGTACTCGCCCCTGAACGTGTCCATGGTGGACAGGATCGGGTTGGGCATGGTCTGCCCGAGGCCGCAAAGCGCCGTGTCCTTGATGATCTCGGACAGGTTCTTCAGGCGGTCAAGGTCCGCCGGGGTTCCCTTGCCCTTGGTGATTTTGTCGAGGAGTTCGTAAAGGCGCTTGGAGCCGATGCGGCAGGGGGTGCACTTGCCGCAGGTTTCATCCATGGTGAAATCCAGGAAGAACTTGGCCACGGACACCATGCAGGAGTCCTCGTCCATGACGACCATGCCGCCGGACCCCATGATGGACTTGCAGGCGGCCAGGGACTCATAGTCGATAGCCACGTCGAGGTCTTTGTGGGACAGCGCGCCGCCGGAGGGACCGCCGGTCTGAACGGCCTTGAACTCCTTGCCGTCCGGGCAGCCGCCGCCGATGTCGAAGATGACCTCGCGAAGGGTAATGCCCATGGGAACCTCGATGAGGCCCACATTGGTGATCTTGCCGGCCAAGGCGAAGACCTTGGTGCCTTTGGACGTGGCGGTGCCGATGGAGGAAAACCAATCGGCTCCCTTGAGAATAATGGCCGGAATGTTGGCGAAGGTTTCAACGTTGTTGACGATGGTGGGCTTACGCCAATAGCCTTCTTGGGCCGGAAAAGGAGGCTTGGTGACCGGTTCGCCGCGCTTTCCTTCCATGGATTTGATGAGCGCGGTTTCTTCCCCGCAGACAAACGCGCCGGCCCCGTATTTGAGTTCGATATCGAAGTCAAAGCCCGAACCGAAGATGTTGGTGCCCAGCAGGCCATAGGCTTTGGCATCATCGATAGCCTTTTTCAGGCGCTTGATGGCGAGCGGATACTCGGCCCGGATATAGACCGCGCCTTGTGTTGCCCCGACGGCATAACCGCCGACGGCCATGGCTTCGACAACGGAATGAGGGTCACCCTCGAGGACCGCGCGATCCATGAAGGCGCCTGGATCGCCTTCGTCGGCGTTGCAGACCATGTACTTCTGGTCAGCTTTGTTTGCCAGGGCGATGCCCCATTTCACTCCGGTAGGAAAGCCTGCGCCACCGCGACCGCGAAGGCCGGATGCTTTTATGACTTCCACGAGTTCAGCCGGAGTCATGGTAAGGGCCTGGGCCAGAGCCTCGTACCCGCGCACGCCGATATAGTCGTCAATGCTCTCGGGATCGATGAAACCGCAGTTGCGCGTGGCGATCCGGAGTTGTTTTTTTTCGACCGTCGCTGCCATATCGTCGTCTCCCGATAGGGTTACAGAACAACCCGTTGGTAGTTCACGGGGATGATTCCCTCGACCGGCTCGCCCTTCATGACATATTCAGTGATAAGCGCCCTGGCCTTGGCCTCATCGACATTGCCAAACAAAACCGGCACTTTTCCAGGCAACGTTATTTCCACGGTCGGTTCGGCGTAGCAGTAGGTCATGCAGCCGGATTGCATGAATTTCACGTCAACCAGTCCGTTTTTAGTCACTTCGTCCTGCATGGCCTCCATGGCGAACTTGCCGCCGGCGGCAATGGAGCAGGTGGCCAGCGACACGTTGACAAGGGTAGCGGTTGTATTGGCAGCAGCGTTGTCGAGAAGTTCCTGCCGCTTGGCTTTGAGGGCTTCCAGGGAAGTTATGATGCTCATGCTCTGCTCCGTGTTTGGCTAGTATTCGGCCAGGATCTTTTTGACTTGGCCCGGGGTGACATTGGCATAGACTTTCTTGCCGACCATAACGATGGGAGCCAGGGCGCACCCGCCCACACACCGTAACGTATCGATGGAGAACTTGCCGTCCGGGGTGACGTCGCCGACGCCGATTTTCAGCTGCTCCTTGAACGCCTGCACCACCTTGTCCGCACCCTTGACGAAGCAGGCCGTCCCCATGCAGATGGATATGGGATACTTCCCTTTGGGAACCATGGAAAAAAATGTATAGAAGCTCACTACGCCGTATACCTGGGCTAACGAAACATCCATATAATCAGCAACGAACTGCTGTACCTCTATGGGCAGGTAGCCGAACACGCTCTGCGCCTTGTGCAGAACGGTCACCAAGTGTCCTTCTCTCTTGGGTAGTCCATCGATAAACTGGAGAACTTCCCGATAAAGCGTTTGCGGCAGGACCGCGTGGTCGGGGACACGGCATTCACCGGTCATTTGACAGGTTGAGTTTTGCATAAAGGCACCTCTTCTTGGGTTTTTCTGGCTCAATACCTGAGGCAGAATCGCCAACCCCTGGATGATAGCCGCTCTACCGGGAGTGGCGGTTTTCGTGTTCTCTTGTACGCAGGAATCGACGATTATTTTTGCACTACGGTGGCTTGCAAAGTCTGACCATGTCACAGGCCCACCCCGCAAGACTGTGCTTTTTGCGCGAGAGGGAATTATGAAAGAGAATTCCCGCCCTATCGAAATAGGCCGGAGGGCGAGAGGAACAGGGGGGGGAGACACCCGGCATATTACGCAAGAAACAAGCAAGTACAGTGGGTTAAGTCAGGGCAGGGCAAGGCGTTCGTCATAACTGCCAAACGGGTCAAAATATTACCCCTTTTGCGACTGCTTTGAGCGAGGCTCAGGCTTGGCCCACTGTTAGGGTCAGCGCTAACCGTAGCACGTTTTAAAAAATAGTACACCCCCTAATTGGGGTTCGGGGTATGGGAAAGGAATCCGCAGGTCAGTTGTGCTCTTGGTAGCGTTGGAACTTCGCGAGGAGAATGCCTGTCCACGGTCAAGTTGGTGCTCCAGGTAGGGAAGTGCGCCTTGATCCTTGACGGGACCGGCTAGGTTGTGTAGACATTTACCGTAGCCAGACAGCTATCGCCGCCACATGGAGAAACGACAAGTATGCGATGGCCAGCTTGTCATATCGTGTGGCAATTCTCCTAAACTGTTTGATCTTATTGAACATGCGTTCGATCGCATTTCTTTCCTTGTAGATATGGCGGTCATAATCGCGAGGCATCTTCCGAAGAGAACGGGGCGGGATAACAGGCTCGGCCCCTTTCGATCTGATGGCATCAACGATAGCCTGCGAGTCATATCCCTTGTCTGCAAGCACAAAATCAGCTTGTTGATCTTCTATTAAAGGCAAAGCTTGATTATAATCCGATTCATTGCCACCTGTAAGGATAAATTTTGTTGGACAACCTAATGAATCAGTTGTAGCATGGACTTTCGTGGAGAACCCACCTTTTGATCTACCGAATTCCTGAAACTGCTGCCCCCTTTGCGCCAGCGGCATGTTGATGTGCCCGAACAATGGTGCTGTCAATCATAAGCCATTCCGTATCCGCATCAGCTGCTAAGGTGTTGAAGATCATTTGCCAGACGCCATTTTTTGACCATCGAATAAATCGTTTGTGTACTGTTGACCACTTGCCATAACAAGTAGGCAAGTCGCGCCATGGTACTCCGGTCTTGGCCATCCACATCACCGCGTTAAGGAAAAGCCGATTGTCTTCCGCCGTTCTTCCTCTATCACCGGCTTTTCCGGGAAGAGCGTCCTTTATCTTGTCCCATTGCTCATCAGTAATGGTGTGTCGTAGCTCCATTGTATCCCTCCTGTAGAGAGGAATAGCATGGGACAGATCAAATGTCTACACGGCCTAGGAAGACCGACCGGCTCCGGGTAAATACCAGCCCCTGTGACTCCTTAGGCCCAATCCCATCCTCATGCCACTGCCGCGTCAAGTCGCAGCGAATAGCCAGAACCAAGGGACGAAATAGATGTTGACTCTTTAGAACGACCGGTCTAATTAGTCAGCCATGAAACGCATTCACAGTAAAGACACGCTCCTCCAGGTTGGGCTCGATCTCGTATGGAGCAGAGGGTTCAACGGCACCGGTGTTGAGGCGATTCTGAAGGAAGCAAAAATTCCAAAGGGTTCATTTTACAACTTTTTCTCAAGCAAGGAAGAATTTTCCCTTGCGGTTATCGACAAGTTTGTTGCAGGCAGGGCTGAAGTGCTCTCCCCTATTCTTAACGATGCGTCTTTACCACCGATTGAGCGTGTCAAAAACAGTTTTGAAACCATCATTGAGACCGATGCACGGCAATTTACGATAAAATCTTGTAAATATATGCAGTTGGTGTATATTTTCTCCATCGAAATTGATGGAGGCGAGCATGAGCGAACGCACTTCTTCCAAGCCCGGCATTGCCGACTACGTTGTTGCCCGTCGCAAACGCAAAGAGTGCTTTCTCGACGAGATTGATCGCCTCATCGACTGGAACCCGCTGGAAAAGCTTTTGCGTAAAACGCTCAAGCGGGTAGTCAACGCCGTGGGCAATCCGGCTTATCCGCCGCTTCCCATGTTCAAGATCCTTCTGCTGCAGCGGTGGTACAACCTCAGCGACACGGCGGTGGAAGAGGCTCTGTACGATCGTTTCTCCTTCGTCCGGTTCGTGGGCCTTTCCCTGGATCACGACGAGGTGCCCGACGCCACCACGATCTGTCGCTTCCGCCAGAGCCTCGTTGAGCGCAATGTGCAAAAACGTTTGCTGGACAAACTCAACCACCAGTTGCAGCGACGCGGCCTCCTGGTACGTGAAGGAGCCATCGTCGACGCCAGTGTCGTGTCATCCGCGCGCCGGCCGCTCAAGGTGCTCGATGTCCTCCCGCAGGATCGCCAAGAAGACAACGATGACGGAACGGATGTGACGATCAGCTATTCCGATGATGCCGAGGCGGCCTGGCTTCGCAAAGGCAACCGAGCGTTTTACGGATACAAAATCCACGCCGCCACGGACAACCGGGACGGCTTTGTCCTCGGCGGCCATGCCACGCCGGCAAACCGGTCCGACACGGAGGAATTTGTCGCCGTCCTGGATGAGGTCGACGCGAAAGCCGGCGAGAGCATTTTTGCGGACAAGGGATACAGCAGCCAACTCAACCGCTATGTGCTCCAGGTTCGAGGCCTTGCCGACGGCATCATGTACAAGGCTGCTCGCAATAGGGCGCTGACCCCTGCGGAAAAATTTGCCAATCGTCAAATCAGCAGCGTCCGGGCGAAAGTCGAGCGCGCCTTCGGCACACTCAAGCGCGGCTATGGATTTCACCGCGCAAGGTACCTCGGACGGGCCAAGGTCGAGCTGGAGTTTCTCCTCAACGCCATGGCTTTCAACCTGAAAAAAGCCGTTCTAAAGGCAGCCTGCTGAGGATAGATGTCTCCTTTGGCGGCGGAAGCGGCCAAAGGAGGCGGGAAACAGCTTTGTCGCTGCGGAAAAGCACGGGAAACCGCCGGTTTTACGCTCAAAAAAGTCCCGAAAGGCGGATAGCAGAGACCTCAAAGAATTTGTGCAGCGGTCTCTTGTAAGCCATATCAAATAATTCATTTATTTCTACGCTAAAATATTCATTCCCCGGACTATTCTCTAGGTTGTGTAGACATTTACCGTAGCCAGACAGCTATCGCCGCCACATGGAGAAACGACAAGTATGCGATGGCCAGCTTGTCATATCGTGTGGCAATTCTCCTAAACTGTTTGATCTTATTGAACATGCGTTCGATCGCATTTCTTTCCTTGTAGATATGGCGGTCATAATCGCGAGGCATCTTCCGAAGAGAACGGGGCGGGATAACAGGCTCGGCCCCTTTCGATCTGATGGCATCAACGATAGCCTGCGAGTCATATCCCTTGTCTGCAAGCACAAAATCAGCTTGTTGATCTTCTATTAAAGGCAAAGCTTGATTATAATCCGATTCATTGCCACCTGTAAGGATAAATTTTGTTGGACAACCTAATGAATCAGTTGTAGCATGGACTTTCGTGGAGAACCCACCTTTTGATCTACCGAATTCCTGAAACTGCTGCCCCCTTTGCGCCAGCGGCATGTTGATGTGCCCGAACAATGGTGCTGTCAATCATAAGCCATTCCGTATCCGCATCAGCTGCTAAGGTGTTGAAGATCATTTGCCAGACGCCATTTTTTGACCATCGAATAAATCGTTTGTGTACTGTTGACCACTTGCCATAACAAGTAGGCAAGTCGCGCCATGGTGCTCCGGTCTTGGCCATCCACATCACCGCGTTAAGGAAAAGCCGATTGTCTTCCGCCGTTCTTCCTCTATCACCGGCTTTTCCGGGAAGAGCGTCCTTTATCTTGTCCCATTGCTCATCAGTAATGGTGTGTCGTAGCTCCATTGTATCCCTCCTGTAGAGAGGAATAGCATGGGACAGATCAAATGTCTACACGGCCTAGCGTTCGAAAATTTTTAAGTTTGAGCTGCTAACATAATAAAGTTAAACATTTTTTGCATATACGGTGGTCGCGCAAGAGTTTGGCCTGGAAATTTTTGGGGAAAACGACTTGGGCATTTCCTGTTGGCGCCCATGGAAGAGGTCAACCGCCCGGATCGGCTTCCTTCGCCGGCTGCGTTTCGTCTGAGCTGCCTCTGGGTTGTGGAAGGACTTTTTTCTTGCGGTTCGGGATCGAGGCGTGATAAATGTCGTGTTACGAATTATTTTTTTTTATTCGTATAATAATATTAAAATTTAAAGCTTACTCGGAAGCTAAAAATTTGGGGATAATATGTGCCACGATTGTGACGCCGGATATCGACACGAACAACGCCATGCGCATAAACATTTACAGGGTAACAAAAAATATAGCTACCTGTATACAGCAAGGGGTGCTCAGAAGAGCTGCTCTTGCAATGCCAATGTGAGCTTGGAACTTGGGAATCATAAAAACACTATCGATGAAGAAAATCAGTATTTAGCTGCTGCCATATAATTCATGTAGGCGACTTTTGGATACGTCGTCAACAAAACATCATTTGAACTGGCATGGGTGCTGAATTTATTTTTTGCCTCGTCTAAAGATTATTTTACGTGGAGATGTCTATGTGTGATGCCTGCGATGCTGAGTATCAGTACAAAGATAAGGTCAACGGCTGTAATAATGCAAGTCAGCCAAACAGATATGCAGCGCATATTGCCAGCGACAATCAATTTGAAAATTTCACAGATAAAGCTGTAGAATATGAGAAATATATAAATGGTGTATTGGTAATACGTCCTTGTAGCGGATTGTCCGGTGATATGTTTGTATCTGGTTTGGCTACGCTGCTTGGTTGCAGCTCAGAAATTTTAGAAGACCTGGCAAAAGTAATTAAGCTTCCAGAGCTAGAAGGGAGCCTTCTGTTGACGAGAAAAAGTATCCAAGGAATCGGCGGCTGGTGTTTGTCCCTTTCGCTACCGCACATGCATAGTCATAACAAGTTGAAGGATATTATTGAAATAATCAATAAAAGTAATATGACTGATAATGCCAAGCAGTTGGCTATAAAAGCGTTTGCTATAATTGCCGAAGCAGAGGGGAAGGTTCATGGTGTTGCCGCAGATCAAATAACTTTTCATGAAGTCGGCGCTCTCGATAGTATTTTGGACATTTGCCTTGCGTGTATCCTGTATGATAAAATAAAACCTGCTCGTTTCGTGTGCGGGCCTCTGCCGGTATGTGATGGTACCGTTGTATGCTGTCACGGAGTTTTGTCTACACCAGTGCCTGCTGTCTTAGAGATGTTGGGAAATATGCCAGTGGTTGGGGTTCCGACTTGTGGAGAAACGATCACGCCGACAGCAGTCGCTTTACTCAAAGCTTTTGATGCACAGTTTGGAGCTTGGCCTGGGATGATCGTACAGAGAGCGGCGTTGGTATATGGTACCAACGTGTTGCCAAATATACCAAACGGGGTCATATTTTCATATGGAGTATTAAACTAGGAGGTTTGATTACGTATTTTGTTTTTTTATGCGATTGAAGGGCCAAAGGTTTGGTCCTCGACCATCCCGTGTGATTGAAGAAATAAATGTGCCGTCTTGGCAAAGTGAAGGAGAATGCCCATAAAGTAAAAAAGGAGGACACTATGAAAGGCGACCACGAACACCACCATGACCATGCCCACGCGCATACCCATGAACACGAACATGAACACGAGCACCCCGGCATAGGCAAGCATAGCCACAAGCATAGCCACGTCCATACCCATGAACACGAACATGAGCACAAGCACCCCCATGAGCATGAGGCGGGCGAAGGTGTTCACGATCACGACCATGGCGAAGAACACGGCCCCCATGATCATGTACACGAGGGGCATGCTGCCGAATCTCACGACCATAAGCACTAATTTTCGGCTCTTCCGGAATTTCCGTGGGTAAGGCCCCTGGATTCAGGCGGACCCGGCTGGGCCCGCCCACGGATTCCCGCATTCGCTACCAGGACAAGGTTTTTGTGTTGTCCTGAAAAAGGGCTTCTCCCGTAGTTTCGGGATTGCCCATTCGAGTGCCTTGTATAAGATCGGCTTCGTTCACTCCAAATGTCTTGCTGCAAAACGGACAGACAAGTACTTGTGCTCCTTTAGCGATTATTTCTGCAATCAACTCCTGTTGTTCGCGAAACTGGGCTTTGTTCTTCGCGCTCGCCATCATTACGGCTTTGTCATTCATCCAAACAGTTAACGAATGCCCCCGTTCCATTTGAGCCTTTCCAAAACCAAGCGCCATCAAGGAGCGATGGCCATCCTCGCTCGTCAGATTGATGAAAAGAGGGTCTGATTTTCCGGCTAACGCACTGCTGCAGACCATGAGCAAAATGAAGCAGGTGAACAGCAATCCTTTTTTGAGCATAACACCTCCTACTCTTTGAATTGTTGCCGCGAGAGATGCAAAGGCCACTTGGTTTCTTCATGGGGCTATCGCCCACCATCCGGGGGACAGAAGAATGCCTTTTGAATAATACCAATGAAAAATCATAACAACCGAAAAAGAAGAATTTTACGAGAAAAGCTCTCGTCACGTGCTGGCTGGATAAAGGTCCAAACCGACGCAAAGGAAGTAGATGGCTGTTTTAAAATGCTCCCTGCTCTTGTAGCCGCAAGCTTTCCTCTTGATGGCCATGATCTTGCTGTTAAGCCCTTCGGCCACGCCGTTGGTATAGACCAACTGCGTGCTCGCATGGGCTTTTTCTATTTATATCCCCCCCCCCCGGCGTAAGAGCGCTGACTGGATAGCCGCAACAATCGAACCTTAGGGTCAGGTGTGCCCTTGCCGCAGGTCCAAGTGTCACAGCGGCAGGGGGTTATTCGTAGGGGTAGGTTGTTCCGGCGAATTCCTTGGCCCGGGGATTGGGGTACTGCCCGGCTGCAATCAATTTCTTGATGTTTTTCGAGCGATCTTCCCAATGCGTGTGGAGGAGTTGTTCGGCCTTGTGGCTCATGGGCTCTTCCAAATAGTTTTTGTAGAGTGTCTGGACCTGCACGTTCTGCTGCGATGCACGCTCCTTGAATGCGGCATCCGCACCGTAAACGCCGTCGATCCGGTCCATCATGAAATCCTTGAGCTGTTTGGCGGCCGCCACGGCCCGTCCGGTCAAGCGCAAGCCGATCAAGGCTCCGGCTGACAACGTGCAGGCTGTTTTTAGAAATCCCCGTCGGGTAAAGCTTATAATCGACATGGCGCGCTCCTTAGGCTTTCTGTTCGTTGTAAAGGTCCAGGCGCTTTTTCATGGACGCATAGAATTTCGTCACGCGCTGGTCCATGGACTGCAGTACCGTAGGCATAATAGGTTGCCCGCCACCCATGACACAGCCACCCGGGCAGGCCATGAATTCGATGAACTGCCACGGCGATTTGCCGGACTTGACCACTTCACAAACCTCGGCAAAGCGTTTTGCGCCATGAACCACGGCAACTTTGACCGGGGTGCCTCCGACATCGACGGTGGCTTCCTTGAGACCCTTGAGTCCGCGTACCGCCTTGAAATCCCAGCTTTGCGGAGCCTTGCCCGTAACGGCCTGATAGGCGAACCGTAAGGCCGCTTCCATGACACCGCCAGTGACGCCAAAGATGGTGCCGCCGCCGGTGGATTCGCCCATGAGGGGATCGCGCTTGCCATCAGGAACGGTTTTCAGGTCGATGCCGGCTTTCTTCAGCATATAGGCTAATTCGCGGGTATCAATCGTGGCATCGATGTCCTGGTAGCCGCTGGACCAGTTGACCGGCCGCATGCCTTCGTACTTCTTGGCCGTGCACGGCATGATGGAAACGGTATAGACGTCGGCCCGGGGGTATTTCATGGTGTCCGCGCCGTAGGTCTTGGCCAGGGACCCCAGCATGCCGATAGGCGATTTGCACGAGGACATGTGGGGGAACAACTCAGGATAGAACGTTTCCACGTATTTGTGCCAGCCTGGGCAGCAAGAAGTGAATTGCGGCAACGGCTTGTCAATCTTTTTTGTAAGCCGCTTGACGAACTCCGTGCCCTCTTCCCAGATGGTGACGTCGGCGGTCCATTCATTATCCCAGACATGGTTGAAACCAAGTTTTTGCAACCCGCCAAGCATCTTGTCCGTAGTCACGGTCCCCACCGGCATGCCGAAGCAGTCACCCAGGCCGTAGCGCACGGCTGGAGCGGGCATGGCGATGACTTTCACGTTTTTATCCTTGAGTTTTTCCTCAATAACGGGGACCCAAGACTGCTCTTCGTAGATAGCCGACACAGGGCAATGCGTCAGGCATTGGCCACAGTTGATACATGCTTCATTATGAGGAATTTTGTGGGGCTCGCCTGTCTCGCCAACCACAGCACCCGTTGGACAATAGTTCATGCAGGTGTCACATCCAATGCATTTGCTTTCATCGATCTTGATAAAATACAGCTTGTCTGGGTCCGCTTTCGGATCAGGAGACTGCATTTCATAGAAGATCTTTTCCATTTCTATCCGACTCATAAATAACCTCCGCTACCTTAAATAGTTACATTGCAATTTAGTGAATACCGCCCTAAAAAGACTCGCGAATCACACCGAAGCCAACGGCGCATTTTTTTGGGGGGGGTGGCACGCCTCCTTTTGGATGTCGGGTGTTACGAATTTTTATTTAGTAATACCGGTAGGATAAATATACTCATGTAGTATGATATAATATTGCCACACGTGGCGCAAGGGGTATTGAATTTCCGGAGAGTTAGTTTCGCCGACGAAGTGACATTCGATTATTTCTCGGCCGAGCTGGCCAGGGCTTGGTGCGTACTTGACGTCAATCCGAGCCGAAGCTATGGAAAATAAGGTTTTGTGTGCAGAGACAGACCATTCGGGAAACGGAAGACGGTGTAAATCCGTCGCAGACGCGCTGCTGTAATCGGGGTTTGCCGGCGGCGGGCCACTGAGCCCTGCTCGGGAAGGATGCCGCCAAGTTTTCCTGGTCGAAAGGACCAGCCCCCGTAAGCCAGAAGACGCCTCGAAGTGGTCGGCAATCCAGGCCTCGCGACATGGGCCGGGGTGACCAGGACAGGATGCGTCTAGCCTGCCCCGTTCATTCTTGGCCCGTTCTCCTCCGAGGGAACGGGCTTTTTGCGTTTCGCTCGCGTCGCCGGCCATGCCGACCTTCTTCTGAATCCCTTTGGGCACGGCAAGGAGGCATGTGGCATGGTGACGTGTTCATCTAACTTTCCTCATAGCGACATCAAGCGTGAGCCAAAGACCTTCCTTGAGGATTGGTGCGGGAAAAAGAACTCGACAGGTCTGATCCACGCTGCCGATACGTTGCGACCCCGCCTCTCAAAGTTCGACCAATATGAAGCGGAAAGCGACATCATGGCTGCTTTGAGAAACTCAGTCAAAGCAGCGGCTGTCGTGCGCCAATATCCGGCCGGGGCCAGGTCGCAATGAAACGCGAACACAAAAAGGACCAAGCCGAGATGTTCGCCATTCCCTTGCCAGCGGGCGCAGCAGGCTTGCTTGCGGCCTTAAGGGACATGGGCGAAGGGGATCGGCGCAAGTATGCCGGGCTTTTTTGCCAGGCAATCGCTGCGGGAATGAAAATACCGACCGCATCCTGCTCCCCTCCGGACGCTCCCTTTTCCGCACAGAAGGCCGACTCATATTGCCCGCTCAGTTGCCTCGGAGAAATATGGCCGGAGGAAACTCTGGCCGCCAACCTGCGCGCAGCCTCCGCTGCGACAACAACCGCGCCCAACGGCGCTATCGTCTTGATGATGGTGAAACATGAAAATAGCTGATTTGATGCCCTCAAGAAGTCGGTTTGTCTCTTTAGAATTTTTTCCCCCAAAGGAGCACAACGCCTGGCAAGGATTCGAGTCACAGATAGAACGGATGGCTGAGCTTGCCCCTCTGTTCGTTTCTGTGACGTACGGAGCCGGCGGCGGCACGCGGGCCACCACCCTTGCGACGGCCTCATGCCTGCAGGAACGGTTTGGATTATTCCCCATGGTCCATCTGACCTGTGCTGGGGCGACCCACGAGTCCATCGTGAGTTTCATGGAAGAACTTCAGGACATTGGAATAACCAACATCCTCGCATTGCGGGGCGACTTGCCGCCGGGCGTCCTTCCGACGGCGAATTCCGGCTTCTCTCATGCTTCCGATCTCGTTGCCTTCATCAGGTTGCGGTATCCGGAAACGGGGATCGCCGTAGCCTGCTACCCTGAAGCGCATCCGGAAGCCGCCAGCATCGCCGACGACCTTGAATGGACCAAGCACAAACTGGATGTCGGCGCGGATTTCGCCATCACCCAGCTATTTTTCGACGTCCGCTGCTATAATGATTTCGTCGCCCGATTACGCCGCAGGGGTGTCGTCAAGCCTATCATTCCCGGCGTGCTCCCGCTTCTCAGCATGCAATCCCTGCACAGGATTCTCTCACTTTGCGGCGCGAGTATTCCGGTAAAACTGTACCTTGAGTTGGTGCAGGCGGACAAAGATGGCGGAAATGAAGCCGTACGGCGCAAAGGCATAGAAATCGCACAACGCCAAATTCGTGACCTTATTGAACAGGGAGCGTCAGGAATACATCTTTATACACTGAATAATGCGGATGCTTGTATCGATATATTGTCTGGTGTTGACTATTTCGATACTCAAAAGAAAATATCTAGCCCCTCACACGAGGTTGTGACCTGATGATTCCGCCATGGCTTGTAACAGACTGCTATGAAAAGCCCATCGCAGCCGTTCACCGGGATAATCACTCGTGATCCCGGTGAATGGGACGACTTCCCGGCAGAGCCGTGATGCGAGGCGTATCCGTGAACGGATTGCAGTCTACGGCTAGATTCCAGTCATGGTCGCGGTGGTGGTGACGAGCACGCCCTGCACAAGACGCACCCGCACCCCGAGGTTTGCGGCCGCCTCGTCGCCGAGAAGGAGCAGGTTCATCGTCTGAGACAAGGCGAAGACCAACATGGCCCCGGCGACGACGCACAGGGCGGGGATCGGCAAAGAACCCAACGTGGCCGAAGACGTGTCGCCCATGAGCCAGACCAGTGTGGCGTGCAAGGTATGATCCCTGGTCATGGAGAGGAAAAACATGATGGCGGCCGAACAGAAGGCATTGACCATGACGCCGGACAGGACAAGGGAGGGCGTTGCCACGTGCCCATCCCGTAGCGACAGGGTCACGGCCACGCCAAAGGCTGCCATTGCCCCGAAAAAGGCGAGCGGTCCGGCTCCCAGGAACGTGGGCAAACCGAGCAACATGCCGCCCACCACGCCGAGGGCCGCTCCACCGGACACGCCGAGGATATAGGGATCGGCCAGTGGATTGCGCACCAGCGTTTGGAAGACCAAGCCACTAAGAGACAGCGCGCCGCCGGCCAAGGCCGCCAGCAAGCTCCGGGGCAGCCGCAACTTCCAGACGATGGCCAGGACGGTCGGGTCGCAGGCGTCGCTTTGGGCAAGCGCCCGCAGCACATCGTGCAGGGGAAGGGAACTCGATCCAACGACAAGGCCGGTGATCAGGGCCGCCGCGAGCAGCCCGGCAAGGGGCAGGCAGACCAGGGTCAGCCGGACGGACAAGCCGGCGTCGGCATATTTCACGGCTGTTTCCCGGCCGCAGGCGCGGGCGGTTGGCCGAGGCCCCATACAGGACCGATCCGGGACCGCGCATGATCTCCACGCGTTCCACGTTGTCCAGGGGAATCAGCGCAAGATTGCCCGAGCCGGAGGGGTTGCCGTCCACCAGCACCAGGGTCTTGGCATCCATGTTCGCCCCTGGCGAGACATAAGTGTCGAACCCTCGCAGGCGAAAACTCGTGTAAGCGCCTGGGTACTGAATGGTCGTGCCCGGCGATTTCCGGGCGATCAGTTCGCCCAAGGTGTCCACGCCCAGTTGGTTGATTGTCTCCCGGCCGAGGACCTCGACATGGACGGGAACCTCGCTGGCCGGAGCCGGGGTGGCCGTGGCCGTGACGAGCATTTCAGGAAGGTTGAACGTGTCTTCCCGGTCCTCGGCCGCCAGGCCCAGACAGGGCAAGACCATGACGACAGCCAGCGCAGCCAGCACGCAACGCATAAAAAGACCTCCTGCTTCGTTGAAGAAGAGGAGGGCCCGAGGAAACACAGACACGACACCCCACCAATCAGACGGGGTGTTGTCCATGGGTCGGCTCTGCCTCGAAGCCCGCCATGACTTCTCGCAGGCTGGTCTCCCGGCTCAAGGATCGTCCTACTTGCCGCGCCTTCCCATCCGCGCCTTTGCGCGGACAGTGGCTGTGTGCGGTTTTCGTCCCCTTTCACGGTTGCGGGCCAGCGCCGGTTTCGCACCGGACTTCCCACTTAGCCGCATCGCGGATGCGGACCTGCGAGTTCAATAATGCAGAGTAGTTGCCCGGCTCATACAGATATTGTCAAGCCGGATTCCCTCTTGCGCCCTCTCCCGAGGGGGCGGGCACCAGCGCTGCCAAGAGTATAGGAGCGTGTAACCTTCGCAGCCAATCAGGGACACACTACCGAGGGGCTATCGATCACGATACGCACGCGCCAACTCCACAAAGGCCCTCAGGTAATCGATGTCGGCGTCTGCCTCGCGGATACCGAGAAATATTTTCTTGTCTATGCCTTGCGCTCCCAAGCGCACCGGGAACACGGCGAATTTGCCGGCGTTCTCTTCGACCAGCCAACGCGGCAAGGCGGCCACGCCCCGGCCGCTGGCCACCATTTGAAGCATGATCTCGGTGGTTTCAATCCGCTTGTGCTGTTTGGGGATGATGCCGGCAGGCGTGAG
The DNA here is from genome assembly GCF_049995385.1 of Solidesulfovibrio sp. DCME. NCBI lineage: Bacteria > Pseudomonadati > Thermodesulfobacteriota > Desulfovibrionia > Desulfovibrionales > Desulfovibrionaceae > Solidesulfovibrio > Solidesulfovibrio sp. DCME. Next base: position 3,986,903 of record NZ_CP188261.1, on the reverse strand, counting down.
GAATCGGGAATAAATATCGAGCCGATCAATGTGGACCGGGTAGGTGATCAGGATTTCCGCTGCAAGCTGTTCCGGCTCAATATGGCTCGCTGCGCGCAAGGGGTGGTTCGGCCCGACGACCAGCACCTGCTCATAGTCGAACACCGGCTCGAAATATAAGCCTGTCTTGTATAATGGATCGGGAGTCACGAGCAAATCGATTTCATAGCCGACCAAGGCCCCAATTCCGCCAAACTGGAATTTCTGCTTCACGTCCATATCCACAGCCGGCCAGGCATCCAAGTACGAAGCTGCAATCTTCAGCAACCACTGGTAACATGGGTGACATTCCATGCCAACGCGCAACGTGCCGCGCTCACCCTGTGCGAACTGATGGAGCCGCTCTTCAATGTGAGCGAACTGCGGCACCAAACGATTCGCTACCGCTAATAAATAGGTTCCTGCCTGTGTTGGACGCAGGCAGCGACCTTCGCGACGCCATATTGCTACGCCGAGCGTGTCTTCCAGCTTGCGAATGCTGTGACTCAGCGCGGATTGCGTGAGGTGTAAATGCGCTGCGGCGGCAGTCAGCGAACCGTGCTGCGAGACGGCGCGGAGGGTCTCCAGGTGGATGCGCTCTAACATGGCCGGCTTCCTCATCTATGAGCAGACGTCATGAGAATGTGAGAAAATACCATTTTTGTTCATGGTTTCAAAGCGCTATTTGGCCATCCTGGCATCGCAATAAAATCAACCGGAGAGAGGGGTATGGCATACACGCACAATCTTGGCTTCCCGCGCATCGGGGCCGCACGCGAGCTCAAATTCGGCCTCGAATCCTATTGGAAAGGCACGTCTTCCCTCGATGCCCTCAAATCGTTGGGGGGCACCCTCCGCCAGCGCCACTGGCAGGAACAATTGGGCCTTGATCTCGTGCCCGTCGGCGACTTCGCCTTTTATGATCACGTGTTGGACATGAGTTTCACCTTGGGCAATCTGCCCCATCGCGTGCGCGCCTTCCACGGCGATGCGCTGGACAATTCCTTTCGCCTCGCCCGCGGTCGCTCGGCCCAGGCGGCGGACATTCAGGCACAATGCCGCGACGGTGTCGCTGCCGGAGAAATGACCAAATGGTTTGACACCAACTACCACTATATAGTCCCCGAGTTCAGCGCCGACACCGCGTTCAAGCTTGATGCCTCGCGCTTGCTAGAGCAATTGGCCGAGGCGAAGGCCCTGGGCGTCAACGCCAAGCCGGTGATCATCGGGCCTGTCACTTACTTGGCGCTTGGCAAGGCCAAGGACGGCTCCGACAAGCTCGCGCTGCTGCCTCGGTTGCTCCCTGTTTATGCCGCATTGCTGGACATGCTGGCCGCGCAGGGCGTGAAATGGGTACAGGTCGACGAGCCGCTTCTTGTCACCGAACTCGACAACGAGTGGAAGCAGGCAATGGTCACGGCCTATGAGGCCCTCAGGCGCAACGCCCCGAAGCTCCTGCTGGCTACCTACTTCGGCTCCCTGCAAGAGAACCTGCCGCTGGTCGCCGGCTTGCCGATCCAGGGCGTCCACCTCGACGCCGTCAACGCGCGCCACGAAGTCGATGATCTTCTTGCCCGATTGCCGGCTGATCGCGTGTTGTCCCTGGGGGTCATCAACGGCCGCAACATCTGGAAGGCCGACCTGAACGCCGTGCTCGACTGGTTGGAGCCTCTGGCTGGAAAACTGGGCGAGCGTCTGTGGATCGCCCCTTCCTGCTCTTTGCTACACGTTCCCGTAGATCTGGAGAGCGAACAGAAACTTGACGCCGAGGTTGCATCCTGGCTGGCTTTCGCCAAGCAGAAGCTTGGCGAGTTGCGGGTGTTGGCCGTCGCCCTGAACCAGGGGCGCGACGCGGTCCGGGCCGAACTGGATGCCAATCGCACCGCCATTGAGGCCCGACGCAGTTCGCCGCGCGTGAACAACCCGGGTGTCAAGTCCGCCCTTGCGGAAATCAGGCCGGAACTGGGACAGCGCAAGAGTCCCTATGCGCAGCGCGCAGCCAGCCAGGCCCCGCTACTCAATCTGCCGAAGTTTCCCACCACCACCATTGGCTCCTTTCCGCAAACGGCGGAAATCCGCCAGGTGCGCAGCCAGTTCAAGGCCGGCAAGGTCAACGAGGCCACGTACCGGGAAGCCATGCACGGGGAAATCGCCCGGTGCGTGCGCGAGCAGGAAGCACTCGGCCTGGATGTCTTCGTGCATGGCGAGGCGGAACGCAACGACATGGTCGAATACTTCGGCGAACAACTCGACGGCTACGCCTTCAGCCAATTCGGGTGGGTGCAGTCCTACGGCTCGCGCTGTGTGAAACCGCCCATTCTTTTTGGCGACATCGATCGCCCGAAAGCCATGACCGTGGCGTGGATCACCTACGCCCAGTCCCTGACCAACAAACCCATGAAAGGCATGCTGACCGGGCCGGTGACCATCCTGAACTGGTCTTTCGTGCGTGACGACCAGCCGCGCTCGGTATCCTGCAAGCAGCTCGCCCTGGCCATTCGCAAGGAAGTATTGGACCTGGAAAAGGCCGGGGTGCGCGTGATCCAGATCGACGAGGCCGCGTTGCGCGAAGGCCTGCCGCTGCGCAAATCGCAATGGAAGGAGTATCTGGATTGGGCTGTGGAGTCCTTCCGCATCACCGCCAACGGCGTGGCCGACGAAACGCAGATCCATACCCACATGTGCTACTCGGAGTTCAACGACATCATCGCGTCCATCGCCGACATGGACGCCGATGTCATCACCATCGAAACCTCGCGTTCCGACATGGAGTTGCTCGACGCCTTTGACGACTTCAACTACCCCAATGAAATCGGACCAGGCGTGTATGACATCCACTCGCCCAATATCCCAAGCCAGCAGCACATCGTCGACCTTATGCAGAAAGCCGCCGAGCGCATCCCTGCGGAACGCCTTTGGGTCAACCCCGATTGCGGCTTGAAAACCCGCCAGTGGAACGAGGTGATCCCGGCATTGACCAACATGGTCACCGCAGCGAAGGCGCTGCGCGCCACGTTTGCTTGATGCAATCTGGAATGAGCCGCGCGACATTGAACGCCGCGTGGCCCCGATACACTCCATCCCACCAGCCCGGCTCCGTGTCGGGCTGCGAATTTTGAGGTGCCCACATGTTTGAACGGATCCGCCATACTCTCGACCAGATCGATCCCGAGGTGTTCGCCGCCATCCAACAGGAAAATCGGCGACAGGAAGATCACATTGAGCTTATCGCTTCCGAGAACTACGCCTCGCCAGCCGTGCTGGCCGCCCAGGGATCGCAACTCACGAACAAGTACGCCGAAGGCTATCCCGGCAAGCGCTACTATGGTGGATGTGAACACTGTCGATGTCGTCGAGCAGTTGGCCATCGACCGCGTGAAACAACTCTTCGGGGCCGAAGCCGCCAACGTGCAGCCCAATTCCGGTTCACAGGCGAACCAGGGTGTGTTTTTCGCCGTGCTCAAGCCGGGCGATACAATCATGGGCATGAACCTTGCCGAGGGCGGCCATCTTACCCACGGCATGGCGCTGAACATGAGCGGAAAATGGTTCAATGTGGTCAGTTATGGTCTGGACGACCAAGAGGATATCGATTACGCCGCGCTGGAGCAGCGAGCCCGTGAAAGCAGGCCCAAGCTCATCATCGCCGGTGCATCGGCCTTCGCGTTGCGCATCGATTTCGAACGCATTGCCCATGTGGCCAAGGAGGCCGGGGCATTTTTCATGGTGGACATGGCACATTACGCCGGCCTCATCGCTGCAGGCGTCTACCCTAATCCCGTTGCGCATGCCGACTTCGTGACCACCACAACGCACAAGAGCTTGCGTGGTCCGCGCGGTGGGGTGATTCTCATGCGCGCCGAGCATGAGAAGGTTGTCAATTCGGCGATATTCCCTGGCATTCAGGGTGGGCCACTCATGCATGTCATTGCCGCCAAAGCCGTTGCCTTCAAGGAGGCGATGGCCCCGGAATTCAAAATATATCAGCAGCAGGAGTTGAAGAATGCAGCCGAATTGGCTGCAACCCTGGGCAGTCGCGGCCTGCGTATCGTTTCCGGGCGCACGGAGAGCCATCTGATGCTGGTGGGCCTGCGCGGCAAGCGGATCACAGGCAAGGAAGCCGAGCGCGTGCTGGGTTTGGCCCGTATCACCGTGAACAAGAACGCCATCCCCAACGACCCCGAAAAACCCTTCGTCACCTCCGGCATCCGTCTTGGAACACCGGCCATGACAACACGCGGCTTCGGAGAGGAAGAGTCGCGCATTGCCGGCGAGTTCATCGCTGATGTGCTCGATGCACCACAAGACGGCAGACGGCGTCAGTTTCGGCCGCTTAGGGTCGTGTCCGCACCGGTTGCCGCTCCTCTCGTGGACTGCCACGGAAAGAGTGGAGTGGGGAGCAACATTGCCTCCTGACAATGTCGCCCCCTAGGCGTGTTCCGAGGGATATTTTGTGTCCGGGACTATTCCGGGATTAGAAGTGCCTTTGGGCAAAAACAAAGGGTCACATGGCCCGGGTGCTTCCGGCATGTAACCCTTTGTAATTTTTACTGGTGGGCCATCAAGGACTCGAACCTTGAACCAACGGATTAAGAGTCCGCTGCTCTACCAATTGAGCTAATGGCCCGCGCGGCGCTTGCGTGCAGCACTCATGCGCGGCGAAGAAGCGGTCTACGCGGATGGCCCGGGCTTGTCAACTCGATTTGGCGAAAATTTTTTGCCAGCCCCATCGCGCCATTTGCCGTCCAAGGCCAAATGGCATATGTCCTTGCCCTTGTCGATCATTACCGCCGCCGCGCGCGGCGTATCCATAGGGCGCCCATGAGCCATATCCTCGGTATCAAGTTCCGTGACCACGGACAGCTGTATTACTTTGATTCCGGCCCCTTCGTGGTGGCCGTGGGCGACGACGTCCTCGTCCAGACCGAACAGGGCCTGGGCCTGGGCAAGGTGGCCATCGTGCGCGACACCCCGCCCGAAGACAACGAAGGCCAGGAAATCAAGCCCATCTTTCGCCTGCCTACCCCCGAAGACCTGGACATCAAGCGCGAAAACGACACCCTGGCCCGCGAAGCCCACGCCTATTGCCGCAAGTGCATCGAAGCCAGGGCCTTGGAAATGAAGCTCGTCGACGTCGAAGTCCTCCACGACCGGGGCAAGATCGTCTTCTACTTCACCGCCCCGGGGCGCATCGATTTCCGCGAACTGGTCAAGGACCTGGTCAAGGCCTACCACACCCGCATCGAACTGCGCCAGATCGGCGTGCGCCACGAGACGCAAATGCTCGGCGCCATCGGTAACTGCGGCCAGATGTGCTGCTGCCGCCGCTTCATGCGCAAGTTCGCCCCGGTGACCATCAAGATGGCCAAGGAACAGAACCTGTTCCTCAACCCCACCAAGATTTCCGGCATCTGCGGCCGGCTGCTGTGCTGCCTGTCCTTCGAGCAGGAAAACTACGAGCAGTTCCAGAAGAAATGCCCCCGGGTCGGCAAGAAGTTTTCCACCTCCCTGGGGTTGGTCAAGGTCCTGCGCACCAACCTGTTCCGGGAAACGGTCACCGTTCTCGACGAACTCGGCGAGGAACGCGAGCTGACCGTGGACGAATGGAGCGCCGTGCTCGAGGCCAGGCCGCCCCAGGCCGATGCCGCCGCCGCGGCCAAGCCCGAGGAGCGCCCGCGCGCCGAGGCCCCCCGCGCCGAACCCGGGCGAGCCGGACCCGCCCCGCGGCCGCCGTCGCGGCCGGGCGGCCGGGAGCGGCCCCGCCACCCGTCCCAGTCGGCCGGCCGGGCCACGGCCGAGCCGCCCGCACCCGGTGCGGCCGAAAGCCAAGGCCCGCCCGCGGACGACCGGGAAGGCGGCGGCCGTTCCTCCCGGCGGTCCCGCCGGCCCGGCCGCAAACCTTCCCGCCCCCCCCGCGAGCCGGCCGGGGAACGGGCGCCCAAACAGCCCGGCCCAAGGCCCCCCCACCGCCCCGAGAACCGCCCCGGCGGCGGCAAACCCTCTTCCCGTGACCCGGAGACCGGATCGTGAAGCGCTTTTTCATCACCACGCCCATCTATTACGTCAACGCCAAGCCCCACCTGGGCCATGCCTATACCACCATCGTGGCCGATGCCCTGGCCCGGTTCCATGCGCTCCTCGGCGAACAGGCCTATTTCCTGACCGGCACCGACGAACACGGCGACAAGATCGCCGAGGCGGCCAAGGCCGCCGGACAGACGCCGAAGGAATACGCCGATGCCATCAGCGGCCTGTTCCGCTCCCTGTGGCCCAAGCTTGGCATCACGCCCGACCGCTTCATCCGCACCACCGACGCCGACCATCGCCGGGCCGTGCAGCACGCCCTGCAGGTCGTCTACGACAAGGGCGACATCTATTTCGGCGAGTACGGCGGCCATTACTGCAAGGGCTGCGAGCGCTTCCTGACGGAAAAGGAGCTCGTGGACGGCCTGTGCCCGGACCACAAGGTCAAGCCGGAATACATCGCCGAGCAAAACTATTTCTTCCGCATGTCCAAATACCAGGGCGCGCTCCTGGACCACATCAAGGCCAACCCGGACTTCATCCGGCCCCGGCAGTACCGAAACGAGGTGGTCAGCCTGCTCGAATCCGGCGCCCTGGAGGACCTGTGCATCTCGCGGCCCAAGTCGCGCCTGACCTGGGGCATCGAGCTGCCCTTTGACGCCAACTTCGTCACCTATGTCTGGTTCGACGCGCTCATAAACTACCTCACGGCCATCGGTTGGCCCGACGACCCCGGCTACGCCGCCTGGTGGGAGGCGGCCGAGCACCTGGTGGCCAAGGACATCTTGAAGCCCCACGCCATCTTCTGGCCGACCATGCTCATGGCCATGGGCCTGCCGCTGTACAAGCGCTTGAACGTCCACGGCTATTGGCTGGTGCGCGACACCAAGATGTCGAAATCCCTCGGCAACGTGGTCGAGCCCCTGGACATGGCGGCCCGGGCCGGGCTTTCGGGCATGCGCTATTTCCTTTTGCGCGAGATGGTCTTCGGTTCGGATGCCAGCTTTTCCGAGGAGGCCTTTGCCGGCCGCTTCAACGCCGACCTGGCCAACGACCTGGGCAACCTAGCCAACCGCAGCCTGGCCATGACGGCCAAGTATTTCGGCAGCGTGGTGCCCGGGGACCGGGAGGCGGACCCGGCCGACGACGCCCTGGCCGGCCTGGCCGCCGAGGCCGTGGACAATTTTGTCCAGCTCTTCGGCGCGGCCCAGTTCTCCCGGGCCCTGGAAGCCCTGTGGGAGCTCGTGCGCGGCTGCAACAAGTACATCGACGCCCAGGCCCCCTGGACCCTGGCCAAGGAAGGGCGCACGGCACGCCTCGGCGCGGTCATGGCCAACGTCCTGGGCGGCCTGCGCCTTGCGGCCGTGTGCCTGCTGCCGGTGGTGCCCGAGGCGGCCGCCACGCTGCTTGGCCAGTTGGGCGCCGACCCCGAGGCGGTGCGCCTGGCCGGGCCGGACAAGGCGTTTGCCCCCCTTCCCGCCGGCACGGCCGTGGCCGCCACCTCCAACCTCTTCCCGCGACTGGAGCCCCCGGCCAAGGAGGCCGCCCCGGCCAAGCCGGAAAAACCGGCCAAGGCCAAGGCGAAAAAGGACGCCCCGGCCAAGCCCGGCCCGGCCGCCGAAGTGGAATTTACGGATTTCGCCAAGCTCGATTTGCGCGTGGGCGTGGTGCGCGCGGCCGCGCCCGTGCCCGGGGCCGACCGGCTCTATGCCGTGACCGTGGACATCGGCGAGGAAGCGCCCCGGCCGGTGGTGGCGGGGCTGGCCGAATACTTCAAGCCCGAGGAGCTCGTCGGCCGCCAGGTGGTGCTGCTGGCCAACCTCCAGCCCCGCACGCTGCGGGGCGCGGTCTCCCACGGCATGATCCTGGCCGTGCGCCATGCCGGCGGCATGGCCCTGCTCGGGCCTTCGGCCACGGTTGCCCCGGGGGACAGGGTCTCCTGACGCCAGTCACGCCCTTACCCAAATAAGGTTTTCATTCTGGGGGGTTGACTTGCCCCCTTCTTGTGCTACGTGCACGTGGAACTGTTGTGCCGCTTGTGCGACGTCGACCGATAATCCGGTGGCGGGTCTGTTTTTCGCCGCGCGACGGTGTCCGGGGGGAAAGTATGCGCATGTCCCTGCAGCTGCGTCTGACGCTCACGACCATCGTCGGTTTTTTCCTGGTGGTGCTGGTTGCCAACGGCGTGGCCACCTGGCGGCTGGTGCCGCTGGTGGAGACGGCCCGGGACGCCCTGGCCCGGGTGGAGCGGGACCTGGGCACGGCCGACACCAGCCGGGCCAAGGCCGATGTGACGCGCCTCACGGCCCTCGTCGCGGCCCTGCCCGGGCAGGCCGCCACGGCCTCGCTCCTGGCCGGGGTCGCGGCCGCCGTGGTGCTGGCCGGGATCTTTCTGGCCATCCTCAACCGCTACCTGATGCGCCCGCTGGAAATGCTTGCCGGCTACGCCAACCGGGTGGGGCAGGGCGATACGGGCCAATTGCCGCTGGACAGCCGCTTCCACGGCCGCCTGGGCCTGTTCAAGGAAAGCCTCGAAGCCATGGTGCTGGTCCTCGAAAACCAGCTCGCCCTGGCCAAGGAGCGGGCCCAGGCCGTGGAGGCCCACGCCGCCGCCGCCGAGGAGGCCGGCCGCGAGGCCAGGCGGGCCGGCAAAAAGGACGAAGCCCGGCGCATCGGCATGCTGGCCGCCGGCGAAACCTTGGAAGGCGTGGCCGATTCCATCAAGAAGGCCACGGCCGACCTGCGCGGCGAGGCCCGGGAGGTCAGCCTCGGGGCCGAGGAGCAAAAGGCCTGCATCGACGACACGGCCGCGTCGGTGGCGGTGATGGTCCAGTCCACGGTGGCCGTGGCCAAAAGCGCCGAAATGGCGGCGGCCGCCGCCGAGGAAGCGCGCAAGCGGGCCGACGACGGGGCCGGGGTGGTGGACGCCTCCGTGGCCGCCATCGGCCGGGTGAGCGCCCTGGCCGGGGAGCTCAAGGCCAACATGGCCGAGCTCGGCCAGAAGGCCCAGTCCATCGGCCAGGTCATGACTGTCATTTCCGACATCGCCGACCAGACGAACCTGCTGGCCCTGAACGCGGCCATCGAGGCGGCCCGGGCCGGCGAGGCCGGGCGCGGCTTCGCCGTCGTGGCCGACGAGGTCCGCAAGCTGGCCGAAAAGACCATGGCCGCCACGTCCGAGGTGGCCCGGGTCATCGAGGCCATCCAGAAGGGCACCTTCGACAACGTCCGCCACATGGACCAGGCGGCCGCGGCCGTGGCCAGCGCCACGGACCTGGCCGGCCAGTCCCGGGACGCCCTGAGCCGCATCGTGCGCCTTTCCGGCGACGCGGCCGCCCAGGTCGGTTCCATCGCCGCCGCCTCCGACGAGCAGGTGGCGGCCAGCGAGCGCATCCAGGCGGCCATCGGCCGGGTGCACGACCTTTCGGCCCGCACCACCGAAGGCATGGTCCGGTCCGCCGAGACCATCGAAAACCTCGGCGGCGAAATCGAGGAGCTCATCAAGCTCAACGGCGTCTTCAAGCTCATCGGCCAGGGCACGGCCCAGGACGTGGTGGAAACCATGGCCCAGGCACCGGAGATGACGGGCCTGGACGCGGCCCGGATGGAGGCGCTGATGCGCCGGGCTCTGGCGGAAAACGCCTTCCTGGAGCTGCTCTACGCCACGGACGCCGCCGGGGTCCAGGTGACCGAGAACATCGCGCCGCAGGGGTTCCGGGCCAAGGGGGCGGCCTCGGTGCGCGGAAAGAACTGGTCGGCCCGCCCCTGGTTCACCTCGGTCATGGAGCGCCAGGACACCTCCATTTCGCCCATCTACTTGTCCGAAGCCTCGGGCGAATACTGCCTGACCATCTCGGCCCCGATTTTTTCCGGCGACCGCATCGCCGGGGTGCTGGGCGCGGATATCAAGGTCTTCGGGTAGCCCTGGCGGCATGGTGACAATTATGTCGCATTTTGGTGCCCGGCTGTAGCGCCCGTGTCCGCACCGGTAGCTGGGGGAGCCGGCGGGATGCACCGCGCAGGTAGTTTTGCCCTTTTGGGCCGCGACCCGGGACGGTCTTGTTTGGGCCGTCCGCCTTCTTGGGCTGACGAGCCAAAGAATTTTCACTACAACATGCAGTACTGCTTCAGTAGTTGGGGCACCGGACATGCTGGCGCGTTATTTTGCCTTCCAAAGCGCAGTGGGCATATTGAGGCGGTCTGTTGAGAACGAGTTTCCGTTACTGTGGGAATCGTAATGTCCGATTGGCCGCACCTGGTGGAATCGATTGGGATGATCCCGGTTCACAAATGGTTGGCATTGGGGTGCCGTAGCCTTGACGCAAGTCGGTATCATGTTCTTTTTGACGTAGCCATGGGGAATACATGGCGGGCATTTCCGGGCGACAATCATTTTTTCGTGAGCGACAGGAACGGATGGATTGACATCCGCAGGTGGGACCGGTATTCAAACTTAACCTTGAGGGGCTTGCGGTGAATGAGGGGCCAAGACCTTGGTCCTCTGTATGCGGCAAGTCTAGGGGGAAGTGGCAATATGCCTATTTTCCTGAATATTTAACGGGAGGGCAACATGGCGACATTATCCGGCAGCGGCGGACTCTTTGATTTCACGTCGCTTTTCCAAAACCTTGGTGGCGGACTCTTCGGGTTCACCACAGGTTTCGATCTGACGGGCGGCCTTGGCGGGACCGGCTTCGGCCTGGACCTGACGAGCCTGTTCGGTGGCAGCGGTTTCTCGTTGGACCTCACCAGCCTGTTCGGTGGGACGACCAACAACCTGTTCGCCAGCTTCGGCACCACCGGCGGCACCCTGGACTTCTCGTCCCTGTTCGGTACCGACGGCACCACCTTCAACTTCTTCGGCTAGCCTCTTCGATTCAAATCGAGATCAACGGCCCGGGAGAACAGCGGTTTCTCTCGGGCCGTTGAAATTTTGACGGGTTGGCGGGACCCCGCCGCCTATCGTTTGCCGGCCTGGGCGGCGAAGCGCTGGTCTTCGTTGCGGATGTGCCCGATGAACCATGCTCCGAGGAATTCCAGTGTTTCCAAGGACAAAAGGCCTGGCCCCTCGCCCTTGCGCTCCTCGAGCTGGCGGACCATGTCCGTGAACGTGCCGTGCAGGCGCCGGTGGGCGTCGAGGGCCGGATAGCCGAGCCGAGCCATGAGCGCCTCCTCGTCGGCGAAATGGCCTTCGGCATAGACGCGCATGCCCTGCAAGGCATCGAGGACGCCTTGGCGATGCTGGCCGTCCTCGATACGTTGCGCGAGTTCGCCAAGCATATCGAGGAAATACCGGTGCTGCTCGTCGATGTCGTCAAAACCCGTGCGCAGGCTGTCGTCGAATTGCGGTGTGTTGGCCATGGGCGAGCTCGTGGGTCAGCGGGGCAGGTAGCCGTTGTCGGTGCCGGGCTTGGCCGGGGCCTTGCGGGCCGAGGCCGGGGCGCGGCGTTCCTGCCAGCAGGTGCGTTCGGCCTCGAGTAATCCCCAATTTGTCAATTTGACCGTGTTGCCGCTGCCGCTTTCCGGGTCCTCGCCTTCCACGCGCTGGAGGATCAGGCTGACGGGCCGCAGCCAGGGATCGGAAAAACCCCATTTGTTGCCCATGACCCGGCCGTCGATCTCGCCCTTGTATTCGGTGGGGTCGCCGTAGCGCGCGAGCATCTCCCCGCTGATCTTGCGGAAAAAATCCAGGCTGGCGTCACGGTAGCGCATCTTGATGCGGGCCACCCGCCCCGGCGCGGCACAGGTGCCCACCAGCACGTAGCCCGCGGCGAAATGGGCGTCCCCCCGCACCGGGATGCGCCGCAGCCAGGGGGCGTCGGCCAGGGGTTTGGCCTTGGACAGTGTCAGGCGATTTTTGTAATGGTCGGCCGCGTCGCCAAGGGAAACGCCGGCCAGGCTCGACGGAACCTCGGCCAGGGCCGATGTGGCCGCCAGGCACAGGGCAAGGGCGAAACAACAAAAACGGAAAATGGGCATAGGTACTCCTGGCCGGGCTGTGCCACGCCGGCTGCCGTGCTTGGGGTTGCCGACCCGGTCCGGGCGGCCGCCCAAAGCGCCGTGGCGAGCCGTGCGGACGAGTTCGCGGACAACATGCCTGACGCCGTGGCGGGCCGCAGGGACGGTCAGGGGCGCACCACTCGCGTCGCGTCCTCGAAATCCGCGCCTGTGGATTTCAAGGATAACATGCTTCCGTTATTACTTTTTTCAACAAAAGAGGAACATGTTTTTAAGCGTGCCACGCTAGCGTTTCTTGCCGTAGCGCGTCGTGTCGTGCACGCCACGACGGGCGATTTCGCGGGATTTGAACGCGTCGAAATCGAATTTGCCCGGTGCGATGGCGTCATGGCGCCGGCGTGCCGTCTTGCCGATGAAAAACCACAGGCAGCCGCTCAAGGCCACGAACACCCCGGCGATGACGAGGATCGTTTCCCACATGGTCGGATACTAGCCGCAAAGGGGCCAGCTGTCATCCGCCTCGGCCGGGGGCGGTGAAAAGCGCTTCCAGGTCGCCGGCCACCCGGGCCAGTTCGGCCACGGCCGCCGCCGACACCTCCATGGCCTGGCTCGTGTCCGCGGCCGCGCCGGCCACGTCGCCACCGGCCCGGCGGGCCTCGTCGCCAGCGGCCCGTTGGGCCGTGGCCGCCTCGGCGATGGCCCGGATGTGGACGCAGGTGCGCTGGGCCAGGTCCTGGATGGCGGCCAGGGCCTGGCCGGCCTCGCGGGTGACCGTGGCCGTCTCGCCGACCAGGCCCACGGCCTCGGCCGTGGCCTGGCTGTTGGTCTGGGCGCTGTCGCGGATGGCCGTGACGTTTTGTTCCACTTCCTTGGTCGCGGCCATGGTTTTTTCGGCCAGCTTTCTCACCTCGTCGGCCACCACGGCGAAGCCGCGCCCGGATTCGCCGGCCCGGGCCGCCTCGATGGCGGCGTTTAAGGCCAGCAGGTTCGTCTGGTCGGCGATGTCGGAGATCACGCCCAGGATGCCGCCCACCTCCCGGGCCTGGTCCGAGAGGGTCTGCATGTGGCTGCCGAGGTCGGCGGCCTTGCGCGACAACTGGTCCATGCCGGAAAGCACGCGCTGCATGGTCTTGGTGGCGGTGTCGGCCTGCTGGCGGGCACCGCTGGCGGCCGTGTCGGTTTCCCGGGCCTGGTCGGCGATATGCGTGGCCGAGCGGCCCAGGCGTTCCACGGCGTCGCCCACCTGTTCCAGGCGTTGGCGCTGCTCCCGGGCCGCCCGGCTGGCCTGGCCGACCCGGTCCGACAGGGTCTTGGCCGTGGCGGCCAGATCCCCGGCGATGGCCGCGGCCTTGGCCGCCCGGTCGGCGGTCTCCTCGTTTTGGCGGCAGATGGCCGCTTCCTTGGCCCGCAGTTCCGTAACGTCGAGATACAGGCACAGGCCGCCGATGATGGCGCCCGAGGCGTCCTTTAAAGGGAATACGTTGTAGAAGACGTCGCAACGCCCGCCCTTGTGCCCGGTGATGGTCACCTCCTTGTTGGAGAAGACCATGTCCTGGCGCATGGCCTTGCCGACCACGGTTTCCCGCTTGGAATCGTTGTAGAAGACCTCGGCCAGGGTGCGCCCGAGCTGGGACGACGGCGGCCCGTCGATCTCGAGCATCCGCATGGTCGCTTCGTTGGTGAAAAGGGTGCGTTCGGCCGGGTCGACCAGGAGGAAGGGGATGGGCAGCCCGTCGAGGATGCCGGTGAGGAATCCCCGCCGGGTGCGGGTTTCCTCGGCGCATTGGCGCAAGGCCGCGTCCAGTTCCGGCGGGATGCCGGGCACGGCCTCGGCCCGGCCGTCGGCCATGGCCGCAACCACGCGCCGCACGGCCTCGATTTCGTCGCGACGCCGGCCGGCCTCGGTCAGCACGGCGGCCGCGCCGGCCAGGGCCGGCAGGCAGGCGCCAAGCAGGGCCACGCCCGGTGCGTCGGCGACAAGCCCGCCCAGGCCGGCCGCCGCGAGAACGCACATCCCCACCGCGCCAAGCAGGACCCATACACGCGCCGTCATGGGCATTCCCCCTCATCCCGGCGCAGGGAGCGCACGGCAGCGGGCCGCCGGGAATGCCCGCCATGCCAGTCCCCCACGGTCGTCACCGCCCGGAAGCGGCCGGAAGTGCGTGTCGCGTCCCCGAAAGGAAGGGCATTGTTTCGAAGATGACACCTCGGCATGATGGTGTCCCTTGAAAATACGCCGTATTCTTCAAGGGACTCGACACTAGTTCGTGCGCAGCATGCGGAACGGTCCGCCCGAGGTGGTCATCTGCCAGACTTGGCCGTCTTTGACGAAGTAGCGTGAGCCGTCGTAATTGGCCGTGACCGAGTCGCCGTTGATGACGGCACCGGTCCAGTCCTTGAACGTGGCCAGGGACTTGCCGTCCATCGTGTAGTAGAACATGGCGTACTTGTCGCCTTCCTGGACGAGGCAGAACTCGTATTTGTTGGGCCGGTTGAATTCGCTGGGCCGGCTGCGCATGTAACAGCCGAGCAAGGCGGAGTCAGGGGCCTTGTTGACCACGGCGTAGACGGTCGGCTTGCCGGTGGTGTTCTGGGGGCCGATGGCGTTGAGGCCGTTGCAGGAGAAAAGGGCCAGGGACAGGCAGACGAGGCAAACCGAAAGGGTCAGACGGCGCATGGCTGGAACTCCTGTTACGATATTTTTCTATGATAGCGACTATTCCTTTTCCCCGCGACTGTAAAGCGGCTCCGGGCGGCACGCTTTGCCTTCGGGCGCGATTTCGGGTATGAGCTTGGTCTTGGGCGCAAAGCCCCGGAGAACCCGACTGATGCAATCCCGCCGAGCGCCCCTTGTTCTTCTGTGCTGCCTGATTGTTGCCACCCTGGCCGGCTGCGCCCGCATAGGCGTCTCCCCGGTGCCCGTGGAGACCCGTGCCCGGGAATTTGACCGCACGGCCCTGACCTCCAGCAGCCCCTCGGAGCGGACCCTGGTCTTCCTGCGCCAGCGCGACCTGGAGGCGGCCTGGAAGGCCGACCCCGAATCCATGCTGCTGGCCCTGGACCGGGAGGCCCGGCGGGAAAACGACCGCGAGGCCTTTTTCGTCCTCTCCGAGCTGTGCTGGTACGAAGCCTCCCGGCAGGGCAGGGACAAGGAGCGGGCCGCCTCCTACCACCTTTCCAGCGCGGTCTACGCCACCTCCTACCTCTTCGACGACGCCTTGCTGCCCGGCCTGGACATCTACCATCCCTATTCCCGCCAGGCCATGGAGTTCTACAACCGCTCCCTGGCCGAATATGTCCTCTACGCCCGGGAGACGGGGTTGGCCGCCGTGCCGGGCAAGGAACTGCCCTGGCTTCGCGGCAAGGTGCGCCTGACGGCCCGGGCCTCGGAGCTGGCCTTTTCCACCGAGGAACTGGAAAGCTACCACCTGGCCTACGAATTCGCGGTCACGGGCCTGACCCCCCAGCAGGTGCGCCTGGGCCTGGGCGTGCCCATGGCCGTGACCCGCCGGCCGCCGCCGCCCGATGCCCGCCACGCCGCCGACCGCTTCACCCCCAAGGTGCGCCAGACCTACGCCGCCACGCTCTTTTTGCGCCTGGCCCCGGCGCCCGACCGCAAATCCACGGGCGCCCTGGTCTACGACGCCAGCCTGGAACTCCACGACCCCATGAAGGGCACGAACCTCGAAGTGGCCGGCCGGACCGTGGCCATGGAATACGACCTGACCACGCCGCTGGCGCTGATGATGCAGCAGTCCCCGGAGCCCAACGGCCTGGAGGGCATGATCAACCCGGCCGCCTGGGAAAAGCTCTCGGGCCTGTACATGCTCCAGCCCTACGACCCGGGCAAGATCCCCGTGGTCTTCGTGCATGGGCTGATGTCCAACCCGTCCACCTTCGCCAATGTCTTCAACGGGCTCATGGGCGATCCCGAGCTGCGCCAGCGCTACCAGTTCTGGTTTTTCCGCTACCCCACCGGCAACCCGGTACTCTATTCCGCCGCGTCCCTGCGCCGGGCCCTGGACGAGGTCCGCCGCACCGTGGACCCCAAAGGTGACAACCCCAATTTTTCCCGCATGGTGGTCATCGGCCACAGCATGGGCGGGCTGCTGTCCAAGACCCTGGCCGAGGAGGGCGGCGATGCGCTCTGGGCCCGGGTGTCCAAGGTGCCGCTGGACTCCCTGGCCGTTCCGCCCGACGACAAGGAGGTCGTTCGCCAGGCCTTCTACTTCACCCCGCGGCCGTACGTCGCCCGGATCATTTTCGTGGCCGTGCCCCACCGGGGCTCGGACCTGGCCCTGGGGACCATCGGCCGCATCGGCCGGGCGCTCATCACCCTGCCGGCCACGGTGCTCAAGCCCCTGACGACCGTGGGTGCGGCGTTGTTGCACGCCATGGGGCCGGCGGGGGCCGGAGCGACCATGTCCGCCGCCGGTGCCACGGGCATCGACAGCCTCTCGCCCCAAAACCCCGTCCTGATCGGCCTGGCCGAGGCGCCCCTCGCCGTGCCCTACCATTCCATCATCGGCGACGAAAAGGTGGCCGGCCGCACGGGCGGCGGCGACGGCGTCGTGCCCTACGCCAGCTCCCACCTCGACGGCGCCCGGTCGGAGCTGATCGTCCATTCCGGCCACGGCGCCCACGAACACCCCCTGGCCATCCGCGAGATGCGCCGCATCCTGCTGCTGCACCTCAAGGAGGCCCCGGCGGCCGCCCCCGGCACCTGACCCGGGCGCCGGCCGCCCCCGGCACCTGACCCGGGCGCCGGCCGCCGTCTTGCCCCTTGCCCCCGGAGCCCTTGCCGCCTATATCTCTGCGTCACGAAATCGCCATCCGTTCGCAACGGTTTCGTCACACGGGGAGAGGCCATGGGCAACCGTTCCATTCGTCTGCATTTTCTGCTTTGGACCTGGGGCTTTTTCCTGCTGGTCCTAAGCGCCGCCTTCGTTTTCGCCACGGGCCGGGCCGAGCGGGCCGTGCTGGCCGAGGCCGAGGAACGGGCCAAGACCTCCCTGGACTTGGTCGGCTTCCTGCTGTCCCGGGAGCCGGGCCTGGGCACGGAAACGGGCCTGGCCGCCTTCGCCGACGCCCTGGGGCCGCATCTGGGCTTCCGGCTGACCTACATCGTGGACGGAAAGGTCGTGGCCGATTCGGCCGTGCACGCCGCCGGCGTGGGGGAGATGGAAAACCACGGCGACCGGCCCGAGGTGCGCCAGGCCTGGCGCGACGGCTTCGGCCAGGACGTGCGCAAAAGCCACACCCTCGGCCGCGACATGCTCTACGTGGCCCGGGCCTACCCCGGGGGCCAGGGCGTGCCGGCGGGCATTTTGCGCCTGGCCCTGCCGGTTTCGGCCCTTTCCGGGGAGCTGGCCCGGTTTCGCGACGCCTTGCTGGCCGTTTTGGCCCTGGTCTTCGTGGCCGGGGGCGTGGCCGCCTTTTTTCTGGCCCGGGGCATGTCCCGCTCCATCGAGGCCATCGCCGGCGTGGTGGCGGCCGTGGGCCAGGGCCACTACGACCGGCGCATCCATATCGTGCCGGCCAAGGATTTCATGCCCCTGGCCGGGGCCGTCAACCGGCTGGCCGAGCGCATCGGCGACCATGTCCGGGAGATCGAGGACCGCCGCCAGCGCCAGGAGGCCATCCTGGAAAGCATGGCCGAGGGCGTGGCCATGCTGGACGCGGCCGGGCGCATCGTGGCCGGCAACCGGGCGTTGCGCGAGATGTTTCCGTTGCTTGGCGACAGGCTGGGCCGCTCGCCCATCGAGGCCGGCATGCCCCTGTGCGTGGAGCGCGCCCTGGCCGCCTTCGACCCCCAGGCCGGGCCGGCCCAGCGCATCGGCCGCTTCGAATTGCCCAACAGCCGGGTGGTGGAAGTGACCGTGGCCGTGCTGGCCGGCGAAAAGGACAGGGCCGAACGGGTCGTCACCGTCCACGACGTCACCGAGGCGGCCACTATGGACCGCATTTTCCGCGATTTCGTCATCGATGCCTCCCACAACCTGCGCACGCCCCTCACCAAAGTGCGCGGCTTCGCCGAAACCGCCCTGGACATGCTGCCCGGGCCGGGGGCGGACGCTTCGCAACAGGCGGCCGGCCACGGCCAACCCGGCCAACCCGGCGAATCCGGCGGCCCGAGCCCGGCCCGGGCCATCGGCGCGGTCATCCGGGCCGCCGACGACATGAAGGGCATCATCGACGGCCTGCTGGCCGCCGCCCGCGAGCGTTTCGCCGCGGCCAGGGCCGGCTCCGACGTCATCGGGGCGCTCAAGCAGGCCCTGGCCGCCAGCGCGCCCCTGCTGCGGGCCAAGGACGTCACGGCCCGCCTGGTGGACGCCCCGGCCGGCCCCGTGCTGGTCAAGGCCGGCCACGAAGCCCTGGTCAAGGCCTTTGGCGCGCTGCTGCCCCAGACCCCGGACGCCGTGTCCGTGGCCGTGACCGTCAGGGTGGAAGCGGGGCAGGTGGAAGTGCGTTTCGAGGGGCCGGCCAACCTGGGCATCGTGCTGCCGGTCAAGGAGCTGGCCGAAAGCGGTGGCGAGGCCTTTCTCGACGGCGCGGCCAGGGTTGTTCGCCTGCCCCTGGCCGGTGGCTAGTGTGGCGTTCGCTAAAAGATAACTATTTTAGTGTGTTATTCTCGAAATCCGGATGTGCGGATTTCGAGGGCGCGACACCAGGGTTGCGTGCGCCCGCGTGAAACAACAACCAAGCAGTCAACACAGAGCAGCGGAGACGCCATGGGCTTCAGCCTGTTTCCCAGGTCGGTGAAATTCTACGACCTTTTTTCGGAACAACATCGCAAGCTCGTCAAGGCGGCCATCATCCTCGACGAGCTGTTCGCCACCTTCGACGACGTGGAGGAGCGCTGCAAGCGCATCACCATCATCGAATCCGAAGGCAACGCCATCAGCCGGCGCATCGCCAAGGAATTGTCCCTGACCTTCATCACGCCCATCGACCGTGAGGATATCCACGAGATCAACCTCACCCAGGAAGACATCCTCAACCTGATCAAGGCCATCGCCTCGCGGGTCGGGCTTTTCGGCTTCAGCCGCATCCGCTACCCGGCCCGGCGCATCATCGCCAACCTGCGGGCCATGATCGAGGAGGTCGGGGCGGTGCTTGGCCGCATGCGCCAAAACAAGCAGGCCGAGGAACAGTTCCTGAAAATCGAAGCCCTCAAGCACGAGTGCGAGACCCTGCTCATGGTCGGCATCGGCGAGCTCTACGACGGCGGCGAGGAGACCGGCGACTACGCCGCCATCCTCGACATCGTCAAATGGAAGCACCTCTTCGACCGCATCGAGGCGGCCGTGGAGCGCACCGAGGCCCTCTCCGACGTCCTGGAAGGCGTGGTGCTCAAAAATGCCTGACATCCCCTTTTTGCTCGTGGCGGTGGTGGGCATCGCCCTTGTTTTCGACTTCACCAACGGCGCCCACGACAGCGCCAACGCCATCGCCACCATCGTCTCCACCAAGGTGCTCTCGCCCCTGGCGGCGGTGTGCATGGCCGGTGCCCTCAACCTCCTGGGCGCCTTTCTGGGCACGGCCGTGGCCCACACCATCGGCAGCGGCATCGTGCGGCCCGAGGTGGTGGCCGGCAGCCAGGGCGTGGTCCTGGCCGCGCTGTTGGGGGCCATCTTCTGGAACCTGCTCACCTGGTACTGGGGCCTGCCCTCGTCGTCCTCCCACGCCCTGGTCGGCGGGCTCATCGGCGCGGCCATCGCCTACGGCGGCTTCGGCGCGCCAAGCTACGGCTCCATCGCCGCCAAGGTCCTGCTGCCCCTGGTGCTTTCCCCGCTGGCCGGTTTTTTTTCCGGCTACGCCCTGATGGTCATCCTGTCGTGGATGGTGCGGCGGGCAACGCCCAGGCGGGTCAATTTCCTGTTCAAAAAGCTGCAAATCCTGTCTTCGGCCTTCATGGCCACGAGCCATGGCTTAAACGACGCCCAGAAGACCATGGGCATCATCACCCTGGCCCTGGTCATCTTCGGCGAGATTCCGGAAATGACCGTGCCCTTTTGGGTCAAGCTTTCCTGCGCCCTGTCCATGGGCCTGGGCACGGCCTGCGGCGGCTGGAAGATCGTCAAGACCATGGGCCACAAGATTTTCAAGCTCGAGCCCATCCACGGCTTCGCCGCCGAAACGGCGGCGGCGGCGGTCATCTGCGGCGCCTCGGCCCTGGGCGCGCCCATTTCCACCACCCACACCATCTCCACCACGGTCATCGGCGTGGGCGCCTCCAAGCGGCTGTCCGCCGTGCGCTGGGGGGTGGCCGGCCGGCTGGTGGTGGCCTGGGTGATGACCATCCCGGCCGCGGCCGTGGTGGCGGCCATCTGCTACGAAGCGCTTTCCTTGACCGGCATCGCCCGGTAATACGCCGGCGCCCCACGCTTCCCCCCGCGTCCCGATGCCCTTGCGGGGAGGCCCAGGAGGGGCGGAGAGCCCCTCCTGGCCGCCGGAGGCTTTTACCTTACTTTGCCGCGTGTTCCTTACTGCGCCGTGGCTGCGGCGCGTTCTTCCTTGGTCATGCCCGCGAGCTTCTTGACTTCCGCCAGATCGAGCCCGAGGCCGGCGGCCACGCGCTCGCCCCAGGTGGCGTCGGCCTTGTAGAACAGGGCGCACTGGCGCTTCTGGATGCGCGGCAGGGCGCCGCCGAGGTGGGACACGATGTTGCCGACCAGGTGTTCGCGGTCCATGTCATTCATGGCCTTGCGGTACAGCTCCCCGGGCTGGGAGAAGTCGTCGTTGGGATGGGTGTATTCATGGCGCCCGCCCTCGCCCTCCAGGGGAATGCGGGGTTCCAGGGCATCGGGGTCCGGGGACGGGCCGCCGAAGCTGTTGGGCCAGTAGTTGGGGCCGTCGCCGCCGCCGTCATCGGTGCGCATGAAGCCGTCACGCTGGTAGTTGGCGACCTGGGCCGCCTTGGGCGCGTTGACCGGGATGAGCTGGTAGTTGGGGCCCAGGCGGTGCAGGTGGGTGTCGTGGTAGGAGAAAAGCCGCCCTTGCAGCATCTTGTCCGGGGAGACGGTGATGCCGGGCACGAGGTTGCTGGGGTTAAACGCCGCCTGCTCGACCTCGGCGAAGTAGTTCACCGGGTTGCGGTCGAGGACCATCTTGCCGATGACCAGGGGCGGCACGTCGGCGTGGGGCCAGACCTTGGTCACGTCGAAGATGTCGAAGCGGTAGTCCTTGGCCTGCTGCTGGGTCATGATCTGCATTTCCAGGGTCCAGGAGGGCGGGGTGCCGGCTTCGATGGCCTTGTAGAGGTCTTCGGTGGCGTAGTCGGGATTGGCGCCGGCCAGTTCGTCGGCCTGTTGCCGGGTGAGGTTTTTGATCCCCTGGTCGGTCTTGAAGTGGTATTTGACCCAGAAGTATTCGCCGGCCGCGTTGTACCATTTGTAGGTGTGGCTGCTGTAGCCGTTCATGTGGCGGTAGCCGTCGGGGGTGCCGCGATCGGAGAAGAGTACGGTCACCTGGTGCAGGGATTCCGGGGTCAGGGACAGGAAATCCCAGAACATGTTGGCGTCTTTGAGGTTGCTTTTGGGGTTGCGCTTCTGGGTGTGGATGAAATCCGGGAATTTGAGGGGGTCGCGGATGAAGAAGACCGGCGTGTTGTTGCCGACCATGTCGTAGTTGCCGTCTTCGGTGTAGAACTTGAGCGCGAAGCCGCGCGGGTCGCGGGCGGTGTCGGCCGAGCCGCGCTCGCCGCCGACCGTGGAGAAGCGGGCGAAGACCTCGGTGCGCTTGCCCACGGCCGAAAGGAACTTGGCCTTCGTGTAGGCGGTCACGTCGGCCGTGACCTCGAAGAAGCCGTAGGCGCCGGCGCCCTTGGCGTGGACCACCCGCTCGGGGATGCGCTCCCGGTCGAAGTGGGCCATTTTTTCCAGAAGGTGCACGTCCTGCAGGAGCGCCGGGCCGCGCGGGCCGGCCGTGGCCGTATTGAGGTCGTTGCCGATGGGCGCGCCGAATCCGGTGGTCATGGTCTTTTTATCGGGCATGTGACGTCTCCCTGGCCTGTGGGCCTGTTGTCGCCGTGAAGCGGCGGGAACTTGTGGATAGTGATTCTCTACAAGAAGCGGGGTGGGCTGGCAATGGAAAAACGAAAAAAAAGCCCCCTGCGGGTAAAAAACGTCCGGAAGGGGCGAGTGGATCGGGGGAGGTTGCGGGTTATTGGCCGCGTTTTGCCCGACAGGCCGGGCACAGGCCGTAGAAATCCAGGCGATGGGAGGTGATGGCATAGCCGCTGGCCGCGGCCAAGGCTTCGGTTACGGCCGCAAGGCCCGGGGCCGGGGGGTCGGCGATGGCGCCGCAGGCCAGGCAGACGCAATGGGGATGGGGAGCCGGAAAGCGGGCGTCGTAGCGGTTGTCGCGGTCGCTGAACTGGAGCTCCAGGATCTCGCCGTGTTTTTTGAGCACGGCGATGGCCTTGTAGACCGTGGCCAGGCTCATGTCCGGGAATTCGGGCAAAAGCCGCTGGTGGATGTCCTCGGCCGTGGGATGGTCGGGGGTTTCGGCCAAAAGGCGCAGGATGGCCAGCCGCTGGGGGGAGATGCGGTGGCCGTGGCCGCGCAGGCGGTCGATGATGGCGTCGAGTCTGTCTTGTCCTTGGGACATGGCTCCCCCGGTGGCGGGTGCGCTTCTGGGCGTGGGGCGGCCGGTGCGGGCGGCCGTCGCTGCCTGGGCTCAGCGGGCCAGCATGGCCCGCAGGATGTCGGCGCAGCCTTCGGCGTTGTGGCTGGCCCGGTAGACGTATTCCACGAAGCGGATGACCTGGTAGACGCGGCCGAACTCCATGCCCGAGGCGTAGGCGGCGGCGATGAGCCCGCGTTTGGCCTTGACGACCTTGAGGTGCTGGCCGCGCACGTCCTGGATGTGTTTTTTGGTCGCGCCGCGATCGCCCTTGGCGTGCAGGATGAGCTCGATGCCTTCGGCGAGGGCCTTGTGCAGCCGGGTCACGGTCTCGGCCGCCTCGGCGACGCTTGTGGTCATGGCCTCGGCCAAGGCCGGCGGGACCTCGAAGGGGGCCAAGGCCAGCCAGGTGACGGCTTCCTGCACGGCATCGAGGATGTTGTCCTGGCGGCCGGTGTAGTTGAGGAAGAGTGTCTTGTCCACGACCATGAGGAAGCCGGCCGGCAGGTGGTTGCGGATGCGGCGTTTGACCTTGTCGGCCTCGGCCTCGAGGATGTCGATTTCACCGATCAGAACGCGGAAGCCCTTTTCCGGGCGCTTGTTGACGGCGTGTTTGAGGGCCTCGTGCAACAGGGCCATCCCACGGGCGACAGGCCGGTAGTGGTCGAGCAGGCCCGGCAGGTAATCCTGGCGGCGGGGGCCGGCAAAGCGAAGGAAGGGCGGCAGCATGGGGGCTCCTTGGCATGGGGCGCCACGAAGGGCGTCGGAAAACCGGACCCCAGGCATGCTGCAAATCCGGCGTCCCTGTCAACCGGTAGGCGCCGGGCCGACCCGATTCACGACGCGGACGCCAGGGCGCGGGGGCCGGCCATGTCCGTGCCGCATTCGGCTTCCTGCTCGCCGCGCAGGCATTCGATCAGGGATTTGAGCTCGCCCGTGCGCTGGCTGAGCCGGGAAACGGCATCGGCCGCCTGGCGCATGCCCGTGGTCGTTTCGTCGGAAACGGCCCGGATGCTGCCCAGGTTGCTGGTGATGCCCTGGCCGCGTTCGGCCAGGGTGTCGGACATGGCGGCCATGGCGCCGACGCGCGTGGCGGTGCGGGCCACGATGTCCACGATGGCGGCCAGGGCCTGGCCGACCAGGTCGAGCAGGAGCCGGTTGACGTGGCTGATGCGGCCCGTGGCGTCGAGGATCATGAACGGCGCCGTATCGGCCACGGCCGCGATCACGCCCTCGATGAAGCAGACCTTGGTCGTTATGCTGGCCAGCATCCGTTCCAGGGAGGCCTTGAGCCGGCCCAGTTCCCCGTCGATGCCGCCCGTCACGCGGGCGCGGAAATCGCCCCGGGCCACCGCCTCGGCGAAGTCGATCAGCCGTTCCAGCGGGCCGAGGACCATCTGGCGCAGGGCCAGGTAGGTGGCCACGCCAAGCAGCACGGCCAGGGCCAGAAACGCCCCCTGGATCCACAACAACTCGCTCACGCGTTCCTCGGATTCGGTCTGGAGCATGACCACGGCCTTGTCCATGGCCGCGGTGGTCCGTTCGCTGGCCTCGAGGACCCGGCCGGCGTCGGCCTGGCCATCGTGCCGGGCGGCCGCCTGGATCAGGGGGGCGTAGTCCCGCCAGAGCTGCGACACGGCGTCGATCTGGCCGGCCACCGCCTTGGAGGGCGCGGGCAGGGTGGCGCGGGCGCCGGCCATGTCGAGGCCGGTGGGGGCCTGGCCGCCGAAAGGAAAGTCGCTTTAGGAAGAAGGTGTGCTTGCGTTACAGCCCATGGTGTGGGAAAAGAGTATGCATGAAGTTCGATTTAACTTGTGGAAAATAGGCGGAGAAATTATTCAATAATGAAAGTAATGGTGCGGAGGTAAGAACAGATGCGAAGCGAAAACGGAGAGAGACGCGGCATACGTTTTTGCATAAAGCAATCCTTACTCTTATTTTCTGCATTGCTCTGGATGATTGCGGGCAGCGCCCGTGCGGCGACCCAGGCTGGCGCGCTCGACACCACCTTCGACCCAGGCCTGGGAGCTGAAAAAAAGCCGGTCATCCGCGGGCTGTTGCAGGATGCATCGACGACCTTCATCGTTTTCGGATCGTTCGCCACGGTTGGCGGAGCGGCCTACGCCAACGTGGTCCGGTTGCAGGCCGACGGGACGGTGGACACCACGTTCACGCCGCCCAACTTCAACGGCGAAGTCCGGGCCATGGCCCAGCGCAGTGACGGCAGCCTGTTGGCCGGCGGGAACTTCACCATCAGCGGTTCCCCATACTATTATGACCTCGCCCTGCTGTCCGCCGACGGCGTCCTGAACACGACCTTCTGGTCGGCCTTTGCCGGGCAGGGCACCATCAACGCCCTGGCCGTGCAGTCCGACGACAAGGTGCTGTGCGGCGGCTACGCCTTGCAGCTCTCCCAGGTGTCCGTCGACCCGACCCGGCACCTCGTGCGTATCCAGAAAAACGGCTTCGCCGATGGCACGTATCCCGTTTTCAACGGGCCACGGGCCTACGTCACCGGCCTGGCCGTGGACTCGAAACTGCCGGCCTATTCCGACCGGCTCACCGTCAACGGGGCCTCCAACCCCGGGACCACCACCCAGATCGACTGGCTGGCCACCCGGGACAATGCCGGGGCCGCCCTGACGGAACTACCCGACGGCAGCGACACGGACGGCCCCGTCCTGGCCGTGGTCACGGCCGCAAACGACAAGCGGTATGTGGCCGGCAACTTCACCAAGGCCCACGGCCACGCCGCCAACCGCCTGCTGCGCCTCAACGCCGACAACAGCCTGGATACGGGCTTCCAGATCGGCTCCGGCCCCAACGGCGACATCACCGCCGTCCACCGCCTCGCGGACGATTCCCTCGTTGTCGTCGGCGCCTTCACGGCCTTTGCCGGCGTGGCCTGCAACCGCATCGTGCGCCTGACGGCGAACGGGGCGGTGGACCCGGGCTTTACCGTGGGCAGCGGGGCCGATGCGCCCATTCTGTCGGTCGGCGGGCTGCTCGACGGCAGCCTGTACCTCACCGGGGCGTTCACGACGCTGCAAGGCCAGGCGCGAAACGGCCTGGCCGCCATTGCCCAGGACGGGACGCTGTTGACTGCGTTTGCCGCCTTTAGCCCGGCCGTGAGCGCCTCGGCCAAGGTCGTCGTCTACGACCTTCTCGCCCAGCGGGACGGCAAGATCGTGGTCGGCGGCGATTTCAACTGGTTCGGCGGCGTCTTTGCGCCAAACCTGGCCCGGCTGCTGTCCACCGGTGCCGTGGACACCACCTTCTCCGCCGGGCTCGGCCCCGACGGCCCGGTCAATGACGTGGCCCTGGCTTCCGACGGCTCCCTCTACGCCGGCGGCGACATCGGCGGCGTGGCCACCCGGCCCCTGGGCGGCCTGGCTCGGTTTGCCGCAAACGGCGCCGTGGACAAGACGTTTACGCCCATCGTCACCCGCTCCGACAATTCGCCGGCCCCGGTCTACGCCCTGCTGCCCCAGAACGACGGCAAGGTCCTGGCCGGCGGCCACGTGCGCAAGGTCGCCGGTGCCGACCGCTATCCCCTGGCCCGCCTCAACGCCGACGGCAGCCTGGACACGGCCTTCGATCCGCAGATAAGCATCACCAACGGGACGAGCCTGTCGACCTATGCCCTGGCCGCCTGGCAGGGGAAATACTATGTGGGCGGCTACGTCACCTACGACGGCTTGGCCCGGGGCTTTTTCACCCGGCTGACCGATACCGGCGCCCTGGATACGGCCTTCGCCCCGACCACGCCCTCGGCCAATGTCGTCTTGGTCACCGGTACCGTGCTGGAAATGGCCCTGCAAGGTGACGACAAGCCGGTGATCTGCGGCGAATTCGGCGAGATCATCGACGGGAGTTGGAGCCGCCCCACGCGCTACGGCCTGGCCCGCTTCACCACGACCGGCGGCCTGGAGTCCTTCAATACCGGCATGGGCGCCCAGTCCCTGACCTATGTCGACTCCCTGTCCATCGAACCCAATGGCGGCATCCTTTTTGCCGGCGGCTTCACCAAGTACAACGACGTGAACCGGGCCAGGCTGGCCCGGGCCCTGCAAAGCGGCGCCCTGGACACGGCCTTCGATCCGGGCGCGGGCGTGCCGGCCCGGGCCCGGGTCATCCGGCGCGTCACGCCGACCCGGGGGCTGATCGGCGGCGAGTTCGCCACCTACGGCGGCGTGGCCCGCTCCCGGCTGGCCGGCTTCGTCCTCGACCGCCAGCCGCCGCCTGGCACGGCGGCGCTCATCCTGTTGCTGGAGGACTGAGGGCGCACGGCCGGGACGGGCCGCACACCCGAAAAGCGGCGCGGCGGCGCCTGACGGATGCCGCGCCGCCGCGCCTCGCGCCCACGGGCCTGGTGCGAGTAGTCCGTTGGCCAGTCTACTGTGGAAAAAAATAGCCGCGCCTCGCGCCCAGGGGCCTGGTGCGGGCCGCCTGGCGGCAGGAAAAGCCCGCCGCACTGCACGGGGCGGGGCCGGGCCGGCCATGAGGCAACGGTTTGTCGCGGCCGGCCGGGAAACGTTTTGCAGTCGCCGGCAATGCGCCGGGCTTGGCCCGGCTTGTCCCCGCCTGCTTCGGCCTGGCGCGACACCGTATTCCCGGCCTTCGACCCGGGCGCGGGCCTTTTTCCGTTTCCATGGCAACCGTTTCACGGAGCGGGTGACTTTTCCGGTTGCGCCGGATAAGTATCGTGGCGTATTTCGGCAACAATACCGTGAAGACCCGCCAAGGAGCCCCGCATGCCCAGCCTGTCGCCCCGTTCCGCTTCCCGTATCGGTTTAACCCTGGCCCTGGCCTGTTGCGCCTCCTTGCTCCTTTGGGGTTGCGGGCAGGGCGAAGCCGACAAGAAACAGGCCGCCACGCCAAGCGCGCCGGCGCCGTCCGTGCTGGTGACGGCCCAGAAGCCGGTGGTGGCCAACGTGCCCATCGTCAACGAATACGTCGGGCGCCTGGCGGCCAAGGAGAACATCGAGGTGCGGGCCCGGGTCGAGGGCTACCTCAAGGAACGGCTTTTCACCGAGGGGGCCATGGTCAAGCAGGGCGACGTGCTGTTCGTCATCGAATCGCGCCAGTACCTGGAGAACCTGAAAAAGGCCCAGGCCGAGCTCACCCGCCAGCAGGCCCTTTTGGCCAAGGCGCAGGTGGATTTCACGCGCTTCGAGCAGCTCTACAAGCAGCGGGCCGTCAGCCGCGACGAATACGACACCAAGCTTACCAACCAGCGGGAGATCGAGGCCAACCTCGACAGCGCCAAGGCCGCCGTGGAAACGGCCCAGCGCGACCTCGGCTACACCAAGATCACCGCCCCCATTGCCGGGCGTATCGGCAAGGCCCTGGTCAATGTCGGCAACCTGGTCGGCAAGGGCGACAACACCCTTCTGGCCGAAATCTCCTCCACCGACCCCATCTATGTCGACTTCTCCATCAGCGAGCGGGATTACCTGGAATTCGTCAAGGCCATGCACGTGCGCGGCGACAAGGAAGGGGAAGCGCACCTCTCCCTGACGCTCATCCTGGCCGACGACTCGGTCTACCCGGAAAAGGGCGTGCCGGACATGGCCGAGCGGGCCGTGGACGCCAAGACGGGCACCCTCGGCGTGCGGGGGGTGTTCGCCAACCCCAAGGGCATCCTCAAGCCCGGCCAGTTCGCCAAGGTCCGGGCGCTCATCGACGAGCGCCAGGGCGCGCTGCTCGTGCCCCAGCGGGCCATCGTCGACGTCCAGGGCAGCAAGTCGGTCTACGTGGTCGGCCCGGGCGACGTCATCGAGGCCAAGGCCGTGACGCTTGGCGGCGGCAAGGACGGCTCCTTCGTCATCGACACCGGCCTGACCCCCGACGACCGGGTGGTGGTGGAGGGCGTGTCCAAGGTGCGGCCGGGCATGACGGTCAAGGTCGCCCAGGACGCCGCTCCGGCCGCCGTGGGCACAGCCGCCGCTCCGGCCGCCGTGGGCACAGCCGCCGCACCGGCGGCTCCGGGCACGGCCGCCGCCCCGGCGTCCGCGGGGACAACCGCCGCCGCCCCGGCGCCGGCCGCCGGCCAGCCCGCCCCGGCCAAGCCCTAGGGTGCCGCCATGGTCAATTTCTTCATCGAACGGCCGGTCTTTTCCACCGTCATCTCCATCGTCATCACCCTGGTCGGGGCCATCTGCATCGCAACGCTCCCCATCGCCCAGTATCCGCAGATCGTGCCGCCCACCGTCCAGGTCGC
Source organism: Solidesulfovibrio sp. DCME (assembly GCF_049995385.1). Lineage (NCBI taxonomy): Bacteria > Pseudomonadati > Thermodesulfobacteriota > Desulfovibrionia > Desulfovibrionales > Desulfovibrionaceae > Solidesulfovibrio > Solidesulfovibrio sp. DCME. Next base: position 3,958,054 of record NZ_CP188261.1, on the reverse strand, counting down.
GGCCACCTACGACGGCGCCAGCGCGCAAGTCGTGGAAGAGTCCGTGGCCACGCCCATCGAGCAGGAAGTCAACGGCGCCCAGGACATGCTCTACATGAATTCCGTGAGCTCCAACGACGGGCGCATGGTCTTAAACGTCACCTTCGACATCGCCCGCGACCTCGACCTGGCCACGGTGGATGTCCAAAACCGCGTCGCCCTGGCCAACTCCCGCCTGCCGCCCGAAGTCACCCGGCGCGGCATCTCGGTGAAAAAGCAGTCCCCGGACATGCTGCTCGTGATCAACCTGAACTCCCCCGACGGCAGCCGCGATACGCTTTTCCTCAACAACTACGCGAAAATCAACATCACCGACGCCCTGGCCCGCGTGCCCGGGGTGGGCAACGTGGCCGTTTTCGGCGAACGCGACTACGGCATGCGCGTCTGGCTCGACCCGGACAAGCTGGCCCGCCTGGGCCTGACCGCCTCGGATGTCTCCAACGCCATCAAGCAGCAAAACGTCCAGGCCCCGGCCGGCCAGATCGGCATGCCGCCGGCCCCGCCCGGCCAGGAGTTCCAGCTCACGGTCCAGGTCAAGGGCCGGCTGGCCGACCCCGAGGAATTCGCCAACATCATCGTGCGCACGGGCAAGGGCGCCGAGATCGTGCGCGTGCGCGACGTGGGCCGGGTGGAACTGGGCAGCCAGAGCTACAGCGCCTTCACCCGGCTCAATGCCAAGCCCACCTGCACCATCCAGATCTACCAGCTCCCCGGGGCCAACGCCCTGGACGTGGTGGCCCGGGTGCGGGCCATCATGGCCGAGCAGGCCGGGTATTTCCCCGCGGGCGTGGACTACACCATCCCCTACGACACCACGAAATTCGTCACCGCCTCCATCCACGAAGTGATCAAGACCCTGTTCGAGGCCGTCATCCTGGTCCTCATCGTGGTCTACGTCTTCCTGCAAAACGGCCGGGCCACGCTCATTCCCATGCTCACGGTGCCCGTGTCCCTGGTCGGCACCTTCGCCTTCATGCAGGTCTTCGGCTTTTCCATCAACACGCTGACCCTGTTCGGCCTGGTGCTGGCCATCGGCATCGTCGTCGACGACGCCATCGTCGTGGTGGAGGCCGTACAGCACAAGATCGACCATGGCGGCCTGGCGCCCAAGGAGGCGACCAGGGCGGCCATGGCCGAGGTGGCCGGGCCGGTCATCGCCATTTCGCTGGTGCTCATTTCCGTGTTCGTGCCCGTGGCGTTTATGGGCGGCATCACCGGGCGGCTCTACCAGCAGTTCGCCCTGACCCTGGCCGTGTCCGTGGCCCTGTCGGCCATCTGCGCCCTGACGCTCTCCCCGGCCCTGTGCGCCCTGATCCTCAAGCCGGCCGGCCTGCCCAAGGGGCCGCTGGGGGCGTTTTTCCGGGGCTTCAATACGGTCTTCGAGAAGACCACCAGCGGCTATGCCGCCGGCGTGCGCGCCGCCATCCGCTTCTTTCTCGTCACCCTGGTCACCCTGGGCGTGGTCGTGGGCGGCACCTATTGGCTGCTGACAACCCTGCCCACGGGTTTTGTCCCGGACGAGGACCAGGGCTATTTCATCGTCAACGCGCTGCTGCCCGAGGGCGCCTCGGTCGAGCGCAACGACGCCGTGGTCACCCGCCTGGAGCAGTACCTGTCGGCCGACCCGGCCGTGGCCGACGTGCTGGCCCTGGGCGGCTACAATCTGCTGACCGGCACCTACAGCTCGTATTCGAGCGCCCTGTTCGTCATCCTGAAGCCCTGGGAGGCGCGCAAGGCGCCCGAACTGTCCCTGGACGCGGTCATGGGCCGGGCCAGGGCCTTTTTCGGCGGCGTGCAGGGGGCGGTGGTCATGGCCTTCAATCCGTCGCCCATCCCGGGCCTGGGCTCCACGGGCGGCTTCCAGTTCGAGCTCCAGGACCGCTCGGGCGGCAAGGTCGAGGCGCTGGCCCGCACGGCCTACGGCTTCATGGCCGACGCCCGCAAGCTGCCGTCCGTGACCGGCATCTTCTCGGATTTCAGCGTCGAGGTGCCCCAGCTCTTCTACGACCTCGACCGCGACAAGGTGCAGACCCTGGGCATCCCGCCAAGCGAGGTGTTCGAGGCCCTGCAGACCTATCTCGGCGGCCTCTACGTCAACGACTTCAACAAATTCGGCCGCACCTACCGGGTCATGCTCCAGGCCGAGCCGCGGTTTCGCCGCTCGCCGGCCGACATCGAGCGCTTTTTCGTGCGCAGCGCCACGGGCGAGATGGTCCCCCTGAGCACCCTGGGCCGGACCACGGACATCCGGGGGCCGGAATACATCCGCCGCTTCAACCTGTTCCGGGCCGTGGAGATCTCCGGCGCCACCCCGCCGGGCTTCTCCTCGGGCCAGTCCCTGTCGGCCATGGCCGACCTGGCCAAGACGACCCTGCCCCAGGGCTTTGGCTACGACTGGACCGGCATCGCCTACCAGGAGGTCAAATCCGGCAGCCAGTCGGTCTTCATCTTCGGCCTGGCCCTGGTCATGGTCTTTCTGGTGCTGGCCGCCCAGTACGAATCCTGGGCCGTGCCCTTCGCCGTCATCCTGGCCGTGCCCCTGGCCGTGTTCGGGGCCATGGCCGCCCAGATGCTGCGGGGCCTGGACAACAACGTCTACGCGCAGATCGGCTTGGTCATGCTCATCGGCCTGGCGGCCAAGAACGCCATCCTCATCGTCGAATTCGCCAAAATGCGCCGCGAGGCCGGGGACGCGCCGGACGTGGCCGCGGTTTCGGCCTCCATCCTGCGTTTCCGGCCCATCCTCATGACCTCGTTCGCCTTCATCCTGGGCGTGGTGCCCATGATGGTCGCCACCGGGGCCGGCGCGGCCAGCCGCCATGCCCTGGGCACGGCCGTTTTCGGCGGCATGCTCGCGGCCACGGTCCTTGGCGTCTACTTCGTGCCGGCCCTGTACTGCTTCATCCAGCGCACGGTGGAGCGCCTGCGGCGCTGAGGCGGGACCGCCGGGGCGACGGCGGTGGCGCTTACGGGAATTCGGGCCGGGGGGCGGGCGTCCCCCGGCTTTTTGTTTGGGCCTGGGGCCGACGGGAGCGGGAAGGGGCCGGATGCCTATTCCACGATTGGTGGAGTGAATGCCCTATCCCGGCCCAGGCAATCCACGGCCCCGCCGCAGGCAGGCCGTGTCGGCATGGCGGGCGCGGTCGGCCGCCCCGAGGGGGGAAAAGGGCCGGGCGGCCAGGCGCCAGGTCTCCGTCGGGCCATGGCCGGCCAGAAGCCAGGCCAGGCAGGGCAGGAGCACGAGCGGTGGCACAAGGATAATATAGGTGAGTAGATCGATGCCGAACAGTTGCAGGAGTATCGGGCGTAACGGCTCGTCCTTGGGCATGGCCAGCACGGCGCGCACGGCGGCCCCGGGCAGCAGGCCGTACAGGCCGGTGTCGGGCCAGGCGTCGCAGACGAACCAATAGACGGCCTTGTAGAACGTCGCGCCGCAGGCCCCGCCGATCCAGCCGACGGCCAGGAGGCCGCACAGGAAGGCGACGGTTTTTTCCAGGGGGTGGCGGCTGCGCATGGGCTATCCTTGCCCCCCGTCCGGCGGGGGTGGCGCAAGGCTCATGCAAAAAAGGTGCAAAACCGGAGGGAGGGTCAGTCGGCGGGGTCCGCCGGGTCGGCCGGCGGCACGGCGCCCGGGAGCTTGCCGGCGGCGTTGACCAGGACCCGGTCGAGTTCGCGCTGGACCACCGGTTTGGACAGGTAGTCGTCCAGGCCGGCCGTGAGGAACCGCTCCCGGTCGCCGGCCATGGCGTGGGCGGTGACGGCGGCGATGGTGGTCGCGGCCCGGTCGGGGTGGGGCAGGGCGCGGATGGCCTTGGCCGCCTCCAGGCCGCCCATGTCCGGCATCTGGATGTCCATGAGCACCAGGTCGAAGGGGGCGCGGACCACGGCGTCCACGGCTTCCTGGCCGTTGGCGGCGGTGACGACGATGTGGCCGCGCCGCAGGAGCCATTTTTCGATGATGTCGCGGTGGACGCGGTTGTCGTCGGCCAAAAGCACGCGCAACGGCGGCAGGGTGGGAATCACGGGCGCGGCCTCGACGGCCGGTTCCGGCGGATAGGCTTCCAGGGCGAAGCGGGCCGTGAAGTTGAAGACCGAGCCTTGGCCGGGAACGCTTTCCAGGTCGATGGCGCCGCCCATGAGCGCCACCAGGCGCTTGGTGATGGCCAGGCCGAGGCCCGTGCCGCCGAAACGGCGGGTGTAGGACCCGTCGGCCTGGGTGAAGGGTTCGAAAATGCGGGCGGCGTCCTCGGCCTGGATGCCGATGCCGGTGTCGCTGACGGAGAAAAGCAGTTCCTGGCTGGCGTTGTCATGCGCCGCCTCGGGCGGCAGGCAGGTCTCGACGCACTGGACGCCGATGACGATGCCGCCGTGCTCCGTGAACTTGACGGCGTTGCCGACCAAGTTGACCAGCACCTGGCGCAGCCGGTCGGCGTCGCCCAGCAGCAAGTCCGGCACGTCCGCGGCCACGTCCACGGACAGCCCCAGGCCCTTTTCCTTGGCCAGCACGGCAAGCCCGGCCTCCACCGAGGCCAGGATGCCGCGCAGCCCGAAGGGTTCCCGGGAAAGCTCCAGCCGGTCGGCCTCGATCTTGGAAAAGTCCAGGATGTCGTTGATGATCCCCAAAAGCGAGGCGGCCGAATCCTCGATGTCCTTGAGAAAACCCTGCTGGGTGTCGTCGAGGGCCGTGGCGGCCAGGATCTGGGCCATGCCGAGGATGCCGTTTAGGGGGGTGTGGATCTCGTGGCTCATGTTGGCCAGAAAGGCCGATTTGGCCTGGCTGGCTGCCTCGGCCGCCTCCTTGGCCAGGGCCATGGCCGCTTCGGCATCGCGCCGTTCGGTCACTTCCCGGATGAGCTCCTGGTTCATGCGGTTGAGCGTCCTGGTGCGCTCGCGCACCATGTCCTCCAGGCGCTCGTTGACGCGGGCCAACTGCTCGTGGGCGGCGTGCCGGTCGGTGACGTCCTCGATGATGCCCGCCACCCGGTAGACCACACCCGAATCGTCGGCGACCGGAAAATAGCGGGCCTGGACCCAGCGCAGCGACCCGTCGGGCCGGACCACGCGGTATTCCGGGAAGAACCCGGCGAGGAGGGGCCGGCCGATCAGGCCGGTCATATAATCCAGGATGCGGCCGCGGTCCTCGGTGTGGACGGCGTCGAGCCAGGACTGGGGGGCTTCGTACAGGGTCTTGGTGGACCGGCCCCAGAGGCGTTCGTAGGCGGGGCTGATGTAGAAGATGCGCTTCCAGTCCGGGGAGCCGAGCCAGAACACCTCGTCGATGGCTTCGGCCAGTTGACGGAATTTCTTTTCGCTTTCCCGGATCGCCCGTTCGGCCATCTTGCGTTCGGTGATGTCGCGCACCACGGCGATGATCCGCTCCTGGCCGGCCAGCAGGCCGCGGCGCAGGTTGATCTCGGTCCAGAACAGCCGGCCGGCCTTGTCCCGGCACAGCCATTCGAACAGTTGCGGCTGGCCGGCCTGGGCCAGGCGGACCTTTTGCCGGGCCTCCTCGGGCCCGTAGGGCGGGTAGCCGGCGCTGAGGTCCCCGGGCGTGAGAGCGTGTAGTTGGGGGAGGCTGTAGCCGAAAAGGGCTACGGCCTGTTCGTTGGCTTCGAGATAGGCGCCCGTTTCGGTGTCGTAGAGGAAAATGGCGTCGCTGGCGGCGTTGAAGATCGAGCGATAGGCGGCCTCGTTGGCGCGCAGGGTTTGCATGGCCGCGGCCATGTCCGTGACGTCGTGGCCACAGGCGACGACCAGGGCCGGCTCGGTGTCCCCGCCCGGCAGGGCGGCCGCCTGCCAGGTCAGGCGGCGAAGGCCGTTTGGCGTGACGAGGTCGTGCGCGCCAAGGCCCGCCCCGGCGCCGTCCGACAGGGCTTGCAGTTCCTGGCGCACCTTGGGCCGGGCCTCGGGGGAGACGGCCAGTTCGAGCCAGTCCCGGCCCAGGCACAGATCCCGGGTTTGGCCGAGCAGGGCCAGGCCGCGGTCGCTTATGGCCACAAGCCGCCCGTCGCGCCCCAGGACAACGGCGACCTCGCCGGCCGTCTCCCAGAAAACGCCGAACAGGAGCCCGACGTGGTCGGCCAGGGCCGGGGGAAGGGGCACGGGGGCATGGGATGGCATATGCATGGGGATGGCTCGGATAGGGAGGGTTACTCCTGTATGGCCTTTTTCCCAGGCCGGGGCAAGGGGGGCGGGCGGTTGCCGGCCGGGCCGGCCGTGACTATGTTGGGGGGGCAAACGCATGGCGTTTGAGGAGGTTTACCCATGGATCGAAGGCATTTTCTGCTGGCCGCCGGCATGGTTGCCGCCGGCCTGGCCGTGCCGGCGGCCGGCCTGGCCCAAGGCGCCGCCGCGCTTCCCGCACCGGCCCTGCCCGGGGCCAAGACGCTGGAGGAGGCGTTGCGGTTGCGCCAGACCCGGCGGGACATCGATCCCCGCCCCTTGCCCGGCGACGTCCTGTCCGGGCTTTTGTGGGCGGCAGGCGGCGTCAACCGGCCCGAGGCGGGCAAGCACACCGCGCCCACGGCGCAAAATCGCCAGGAGATCGCCATCTATGTGGCCAAGGCCGACGGCCTGTTCCTGTACGAGCCCAAGGACCATGCCCTGACCAGGCTCGCCGACGCCGACATCCGGGCGGCCACGGGCAAGCAGGCCCTGGCGGCGACGGTGCCGGTCAACCTCGTCTACGTGGCCGACATGGGCAAGGTGGCCGGCTCCACGGCCGAGGAGAAGCTCTTCTACGCCGGGGCCGACACCGGTTTCGTCAGCCAGAACGTCTACCTCTACTGCGCCGCCATGGGGCTGGCCACGGTGGTGCGGGCCAGCATCGACACGGCCGCCTTGGCCAAGGCCATGGGCCTGCCGGAGGGCAAGCGCGTCACCCTGGCCCAGAGCGTGGGCTATCCCAAGGCCTAACATCACGATTGTCTTGTGCATGGTGTTCGTGAACGTCGCATGGCCATAAAATGCCTGTTGTTGTGTGTCGTTTGATCCCATGAAAAAAGCGGCAGATTCGTGAAAAAAATCACAAATCTGCCGCGACAAGTAATCCCCCCGGCCGAACCCGGCGTGATAAATCAGGCAAAAGCCCTTTCTTGTTGACAGTGCCTGGTCAAAATCGATACCCACCGGCTAAGCCAGAGCCACAACGATCGTCCGCAGGCGCTTCGCCCGGGCGCAAAGGCCGCTGTGCGGGTTAATACCCGGGCAACGGCCAAAAGGAGCCACCATGGAAACCCTGTCGTACCAGGACATGCAGCGCGTCCTCATGGACGAACTGCGGCTGATGCACTACCCCATCGCGGTCAAATACTTCTTCGACCAGGCCGAACTCGACGCCTTCAAGGCCAAGGGCGGCTACTACCTGCCGGCCAAGGCCCTGACCTTCTGCCAGGGCGAACTCGGTGCCCGCATGGAAGGCCTGACGGTGCTGATGGGCAAGGAACAGCTCGGCTGCGGCAACGCCAAATGCGTGTTCGGCTGGAAGGACATCGACGAGGCCGAGATCAAGGGCCACCTCAAGTACGTGCGCGACCTGGCCCAGGCCGAGCGGTTCGTGCGCAGCAAGCCGCGCCTGACAAAGGAACTGCTGGCCGTGGTGGTCTCGCCCCTGGCCGACGCCCCCTTCGCCCCGGACGTGGTGCATTTCTACTGCGACAACATGCAGGCCTACCACCTGGTGGTGGACTGGATGGCCGCCCGGGACATCCACCCCTTGCGGCCCAACATGACCATGAACTCGGCCGCCTGCGCCGGCAACGTCCAGGCTTTCAACACCGGCGAGGCCAATGTTTTCCTGGCCTGCAGCGGCAGCTACAACGCCGGCAAGACCGAGCGCGGCGAAATCAACGTGGCCATCCCCGGCCCGGACATGCCCCTGGTCGTGGCGCGCCTGCTGGAGCGCAAGGAGGCCACGGGCGGCGCGTCGGTGACCCGGGCCGGCCATCCCTTCCCGGGCGCGGACATCTGCAAGAACTGCCCGCTGATCGTGTTCAAGAAGGTCGAGGCGCCGGCGGCCGCCGACTGAGCGCAGAAGGCCCCGGTCGGCGGCCGCCGGCGTGTTAAAAGCACTGGTGGTCACCGACTGGGCGCAACAGGCGACGCCTATGACGGGCGGCCCTTCGGGGCCGCCTTTTGCGTGGCCCCGGTCAGATGCGGGCGCGCACGATGGCGCCGAGGCCCGTGTCCAGCATGTGGGTGGTGATGGCCCGGGGCGTGTCGTCCGGGACGTTGCTGCCCATGCTCGGCCCCAGGCGCGCCGCCGCGAAATGCCGCACGGCCAGGGAGGCCAGCATGGCGTCGGTGGAACTGTGGCCAGTGGCGGCCATGGCGGCGGTCCGCTCCCATATCCGATCCGAAAAGATCATGGCGCCCCCCGGGTGTCTGTACGGAAATAACGCCGCCCGTGCCGGCGGGCAAGGACTTTGCCGAGATGTCGGCGGTGTGGGCAACTTCCGTAACCGACGCTCGCGGCAGGAGCAATCCGTGTAACCGACGGGGGGCCGAAGGCCGGCCCTGGCGGCGAAACGGCGCCTGGTCGGCAGGGCCGGCCCGCTTGCCATCAGCCCATTTGCCACAGGCCGTACGCGGCCAGGCCGGCAAGCGAGGCGTGGCACGCTTCTGGCAAAACCCTCGGCGTTGGCTCGACGCGACACCGGGAGGTGTACCATGAAACGTCTGCTTGTCCTCATGACCCTGTGCCTGGCCGTGCTGGTCACGGCCGGGTCGGCCCAGGCGCTCACCGTGGCCGGGCCGGGCTTCGCCGTGAGCCTGCCCGTCTACGCCACGGTGGGGCCGCCGCCCGTGTACGTGGAACCGGCCTACGTGCCACCGCCGGTGATCTATGCGCCGCCGCCGGTCTACGTGGGCCCGGCCTACGTGCCGCCGCCGGTGTGGGTCGGCCCTCGGGTGTATGGCCCGCCGGTGCGGCCCGTGGCCGTGGGGCCTATGGTGGCCCCGCGCCCGCCGCTGGCGCCCATGCCCATGGGGCCGATGCCGGGGGTTGGCCCGGTCCCCATGGGGCCGCGCCCCCGGTAGGGGCGAACCGGCATCCGTAGCCGGCCGGAGCCGACCGACCGGAGGGGCCGGGGGCGAGGTCGGGGAACCGGCCGGACGGAAAGGCCGCGCCTGGACAGTGTCCGGGCGCGGCCTGTTTGTCGTGGCGGGCGGTCGCCACCGTCCGGCGGCGTGTGGGCCGGCAACGGGGCGCCCGGGCGCGGCCTGTTTGACCTGGCGATGGGGCAGGTCAGGGGATGAGCCAGGTGTTGATGAAATCCCGGGCCTTGTCCGGGTCCACCGCCGTGTCGCCAAGGGCCAGGCGGGAGGCGTTGGCCACGAGCACGTCGCGGTAGGGCTGGGGGTTGCCGAGCAGCGGGGCCAGGCCGGCGGTGCGCAGCAGTTCGCGGGCCAGGAAGGCTTCGCCCCAGACATTGGGGTGGATGCCCTCCGGCGTCAGGGCCGACACCCCGAAGGCGTCGGCCAGGGCGGCCCGGAAGGCGTCCATGCGCCGGCGCATGTCGAGGAAGACGAGCGTCCCCTTGTTGTCCTTGTCGGCGGCCAATTGGGCGGCCGCATCGCGCAGGGCCTGGTTGTGGCTACGCCTGCCGCCCGTGGTCGGGCTGGGGAAGGCTGCCTCGAAGCGGAAGCCGTCGGGCGGGATGCCCATGACCGGCTCCTCGGGGATGTCGTCGAACATGTCGAACAAGATGAGCGTCACGGCCGCCCCATGCAGCGCGGCCCGGCCCAGGGCCAGCCAGTTGGCCTCGTAGGCGTCGGGGTTTTGCCCGTTGTAGCCCGCGTCCTCCATGATCACCACGTCGCCGTCGCGGATGACGCCGGTATCGAACAGCTTGGCGATTTCGTTGACCCGTGCGGTCACGTCCTTGGGAAAGGGCAGGCCGAGCCCCCCGGCGTAGGCGGCCACCAGCTTGGCCGACGGGATGGTCAGGCCGTGGTTTACGGCCGTCTGCAGACCCGAAGCGGCGAACAGGCTGTTCATGGCCGTGCCCAGGGAGTGCATGCACCACAGGGGGTCGTTGACCTTGTCCCCGGGGACGTTGGCCTGGCGCATCTTCTCGGCCATGGCCGAGACCATGTACTGGGTGTCGTCCTTTTTGGCCCGAAGCTTGGAGAAATCCACCTGTTCCAGGGAGCACATCATGGCCACGGAATCGCCGAAGATGAACACCACCCGATCGTAGGCGGCCCGGTTGGCCGCGATTTGCTCGAAGGCCAGGTCCGGCAGGAATTCCGGGGGCAGCGCCTGGGCCCGGGCGGGCAGGGCGCTCCAGAGCAGGCAGCCCAGGGCACAGGCGCAAAGCAGGAACAGGCCGTTCCAGCCGTGTCCCGGCTTGGTCTGAAAGCAGGAAGCCATCGTTACCGCAACCTTTTTTTGAAGAAGTTGTGCAGGGTCATGTCCAGCCGGCCGAAGCCGTAGCCGAGCACGAGGACGAGGGCCAGGCCGCCGAGGGCCGTGGCGTTGTCCAGGCGCCAGCCGAAGGTGTAGACGGCGATGGAAAAAAAGGCCGACAGGATGGTGGCGTGGATAAGGTAGTAGGCATAGGCGTAGTCGCCGAAGTCGGAGATGGTTTCGAGGAGGGGATGGCGCCATTTGTCCTCGAGTTTGACCACGCAGTAGAGGCTGACCGCCGTGCACAGGCTCCAGGGCAGGATCTCGCCCATGTCCTTGATCAGCCCGGGGGGCCTGTTCCAGGAGGTGGCCAGGCAGATGGCGGCGCTGAGGCAAATCAGCGCGACGGAGATGCTCCAATGCCAGGTCGGCGTTTTCTTTTGCAGATGGTAGACCAGGGCGCCGGTGATGAAGTAGAGGCCGAAGTTGGACAGCAACACGGTGCGCCAAGTTGTGAAGATATAGGCGCCCCGCATGTCGAGGGCGTAATAGGCGAAAAAGATGGCCGCCGCCCACACGAACAGGAACGGCACGAAATAGCGCCGCAACCTGGGCAGGGCGAAAGGCGCGATGACGATGTAGTAGGCGATTTCGTAAATGAGCGTCCATTCGACGCGCAGCGGCAGGTCGGCCGGGCCCAGGGGCAGCAGCGAGGCGGCGGCGAACAGGTGGGTGGAGGGCGCCTTGTGCCACAAGAACCAGTTGACGGCCACGGCGATGGCCACGCCGCAAAAATAGGTGGGATAGACGCGCAGCAGGCGCCTGGGCAGGAAGTTGCGGTAGCCGATGTCGATGAGAAAGGCCATGATGAAGCCGGAGATGGTGAAAAAGGGCAGGGCGGCGGCCATGAAGGCGGAAGGGATGGTATGAAAGACCGTGCCCCCCTGCTGGCCGTAGATGCTGAGGTAGGCCTGGACATGGAGGTAGAGCACCTCGGCCATGAAGAGCAGGCGAAGAAACTGGATGGAATAATAGCGCATCGGCGTCCGTATGCTCCTGGTTTGAAGGTACAGGGGAGGGCATGACGCCGGGAATGCTTGGCCGACGTGGGTTATCTTGCTTTCTAAAAGACTTTGCCCGGCAGGTCCACACGATTATACCGCGTCCCGGTGACCGTCAGACGCCGTCCGCCCGGGCCCGGGCCTCGCGGGCCGCCTCGGCCTTGCCCTGGGCGTCACAGGCCCTGGCCAGCTCCCGCCAGAATTCGGCCCGTTCCGGGCGCAGCGCCGCCGCCTGCCGGGCCATGGCCTCGGCGATGGCCGGGTCCTGGCCCTCCTCCAGGTACAGGCGGGCCATGAGGTGCAGCGAAAAGGCGTCCCGGTGATCGTGGAGCAGGGCCTGGTGCAGGTGTTCCCGGGCCTCGTCCAGGCGGCCCCGGGCAAAGGCCAGCCGGGCCAGGTGGCGCAGGGTGAGCCTGGGGCCGTCCTGGCAGTCCATGGCCCGGCGGTAGTACTTGCGGGCCGTTTCGAAGCGCCGGTCCTCCTCGGCCATGCGCCCCAGGCGCAACAGGCTGTAGACGTGGCCCGGGTCGGCCCGCAGGCATTTCTGGAAGGCGCCCCGGGCGTCCTTGGTTTCCGACAGGCGGCGGCAGACGCAACCCAGGTTGTACAGGGCCATGGTGTTTTTGGGGTCGCCCCCGATGACCCGGACGAATTCCGACCGGGCCGCCTCCAGCCGGCCCAGCCGGGCCAGGCAGATGCCCAGCGAATTGCGGGCCAGGCTGTTGGCGTCGTCGAGGAGCAGGGCCTGCTTGTATTCCTCCATGGCGGCGTAGACGTCGCCCATGGCGAAGAGCCGGTCGCCGCTGACGGTCAGGGACAGGGAATCGAACACGGCCAGTTTGGGGCCCTTGGGCAGAAGCAGGGCGTGGTCCAGGGCCTTGCGGCAGTTTTCCGGCACATCGGCCCGGGAGTAGTCCAGGCAGGGGTAGCCGGCCAGGCCGATGGCCGGCGGCGCGCCCAGGCGGTCGGTCAGCGCGGCCAGGGCGCCCTCGGCCGCCTGGCGCAGGCTTTCGGCCTGGCGCCCGGGCTGGTAGAAGACGAGCTTGGTGGCGCTGAAGCGCCCGCCCAGGGCGTCCTGGCCGAAATGGGCCCGGCAGGCGGCGGCCGCCTCGGCCATGTCCGCCTCGGCCGGCCGGCCCTGGCGGCGTTCGGCGGTGCCGTCGGGCAGCAGCACGAGCACCAGGGCATGGGCGGGGTGCTTTTCCCGGTCGGCCGCGACCAGGCGCAGGAAATCGCGGTGTTCGTAGAGCCCGGACACCTTGTCGCGCCGGGGCGGGGCGGCGGCCGCGCCGTCCGGGGCCGTTTCGTCCCCGGACTGGCTGGCCAGCAGCAGCCGGTCGCCGGGCTCAATGGGCATGTGCGGGTCGGAGAGCTGGAGCAGTTCGGCGAAGGCCATGTCCTCGGCCACATCCATGAGCACGATCTCGCCCTTGATGACGGTTGGCGAGCGGCCCGACAGCCGTTCGCCGTCGGACTTGCGGATGTCGCGGGGGCGTTCGTTGCGCGGCGACCAGACCAGGAAGCGCTGGCCGGGCTCGGCGTCGGCGAAACGGCCCAGGCTCACCGACAGCCGCGACAGGGGCAGCCGTTCCAGGACCACGCCGCCCTCGGCCAGGATGCGGTGGTAGGCCATGGCCTGGTCGCGGCCCAGGTCCTTGGCCACGGCCAGGGCCTTTTTGGCCTTGCGCAGCAGGATGCGGGCCTGCTCGGCCGGCGGGGCCACGAACTGGCCGCCGCGCATGTCCTGGGGATAGGCGGCGCAGCCGGCGCTGGCCGTTAGGCGAAAGGATTCGCCCGTGGCCGCGACGGGAAAGGTCAGGCGCGAAAGCTCGCCCACGAAAGTCTCGGCCGTCTCCCGGCAGCGGGCGGCCGAGGCCCCGGGCAGGAAAAAGCCGAACAGGTCGTCGTGCAGCCGGGCGGCCAGGCCCTGCTGGGGGCATAGCCGGCCGAAAAGCGCCCCGACCTCGGCCAAAACGGCCTCGGCGGCCAAAAACCCGTGCTGCCCCGACACCCGGCTGAAATAGTCGAGGTCGACCACGGCCAGGCCGAAGCCGCCGCGCGGCCCGGCAAGCCCCGGATCGACCAGGCTGGACGAGCCGGGCAGGATGCGGTCCTGGACCAGCTCGATTTCGTGGGAAAGGGCTCGGATGAGCTCCTCGCCCCGGGCCAGGCCCGAGAGCGGGTCGGTGACCACGGCCCGGGACAGCCGGGCCAGGGCCAGGGCCAGGGCGGCGACCCGCGGCAAAAGCGGCAGCAGCGTGCGCGGCGCGGTCACGCTCGCCCCCCGGGCCACGAACACGCCCAGCAGCCGGCCGCCCTCGGCCAGCGGAATGAGCACCTTGCGCTCGGCCGGCAGGTGGACCGCCTGGGAGAAATCCTCGCCGAAGCCCGCGGCGGCGGGGTCGTCCGCGGCCCGGGGGAAGTAGAGGCTGTGTGTCTTGAAGCCGATGAAACGGGAAAAGACTTCCCGCAGGAACTGTTCAGCGGCAATGAGGTCGCCTTGGGCCAGGGGTGGCCCGGCCTGGGAAGCTGGCGCGATTGTTGGCTGCATGGGGCTTTCATGTACCGTTGACCCGGCGGGAAAACAAGCGCAAGCGGCCTGGGCGGCGACAGGGGCTTGACACCGCCCGCCCAGAAGCGGCACCCCATCGGGCAAGCCCCCACGCCTGGGTATGCAAGGAAGGACGGACATGGACATCAAGACGTTTCCCCTCGGCCCCCTGGAGACCAACTGCTACCTGGCCACCGCCGGCGGCTTGGCCATTGCGGTGGATGTCGGCGGCGACCCCGCCGCGGTTGCGGCGTTTGTGACCGAAAACAAACTTTCCCTGGAAGCGGTGCTGCTCACCCACCTGCACTGTGACCATCTCTACGGCGTGGGTGAGCTGGCCCGCGCCTTCGGTGCGACGGTTTTCGCCGGGGCGGCCGACGCCTTCCTGCTCGAAACGGAGCTCGGCCGGGGCGGGTTCATGGGCCTGCCCCTGGTGCCCCCGTTTGCCTACGAGACCCTCGGCCCGGGCGAGCTGACCTTCCTGGGCCAGCCCTGCCGGGTCCTGGCCACGCCGGGGCATTCCCCGGGCAGCCTGTCCTATTATTTCCCCCAGGCCGGGGCGGTCTTCGTCGGGGACCTGCTTTTCTACCGCTCCATCGGCCGCACGGACTTCGACGGCGGCGACTACGACACCCTCATGCGCTCCGTGCGCGAGGCCATCTTCACCCTGCCGCCGGCCACGGTCGTCTACAGCGGCCATGGCCCGGCCACCACCGTCGGCGACGAGCGGCGCCACAACCCGTTTTTTTCGGAGTTCGCCCGGTGACCCGGCCCGGTGAGGCGGTCGTTTTCCTGTGCGGCCCCCGGGCCGGGGGCAATTCCGACACGGCCGGCCTGGCCTTTGCCCGGGGCCTGGACGCGGCGGGGATTGCCGTGCGCCTGGTGCGGCTGCGTGAGGCGTCGGTCGCCCCGTGCCGGGGCTGCGGGGCCTGCGCCGGGCCGGGGCACCGCTGCCCGCTCGACCGCGACGGCGACGCGGCCGAGGCGCTCTTCGACGCCATCGCGGCGGCCTCCATCGCGGCCTTTGCCGCGCCCATCTATTTCTACCACCTGCCGGCGCTGTTTAAGGCCTTCATCGACCGGGCCCAGCGCCGCTACGCCGTGGCCGGCGAGGGCGTGCCCGTGGCCCCGGGGCCGGCCCATGCCCTGCTCGTGGCCGGCCGTCCCCGGGGGGAGCGGCTCTTCGAAGGGGCGCTATTGACGCTCAAGTATTTCCTGCGCCCCCTGGGCCGCGCCCTCGGGCCGTCCTGGCTGGGGCGGGGCCTGGACGCGCCGGGCGACCTGGCCGGCGACGCCGCCGCCTTGGCCGCCATCGCCGCCCTGGCCGGCGAGGCCGCCCGTGGCCCGCGCCCCTGACGGCCGACTGACCCGGCTGGCCCGGCTGGCCCGGTTCCTCGGCCGGCGGCTGCTGTCGCTGTGCGACCGGTGCCAGGCCTGCTCGGGGCTTTTGCCCGACCAGGGCCATCCCCATCCCATCTGCCCGGGCTGCGCCGTGGGCCTGGCCCCGCGCCTGGGCGGCTATTGCCCCCGGTGCGGCGGGCTCGGCCTCGAGGCGGCCGCAACGCCGGTCGTATGCCCGGACTGCCTGCGCCAGGGCCGGTCCTGGGACGGCTTCGCTTTTCACGGGCCCTACGAGGGGCTGCTGCGGGAGATGGTGCTGGCGTTTAAGTTCCACGGCGGCATCGCCAAGGGGCGGCTTCTGGCCGGGCTTTTGGCCGACGCCTACCTGCGGGCGGCGGCGCGCCAGGGCGAGGGGGCCATGGACCCGGCCGGGCCGGATATCCTCGTGCCCGTGCCGCTGCACCCCCGGCGCCTGGCCTGGCGGGGCTTCAACCAGAGCCTGGAGCTCTCCCGGGGCCTGGCGTCCCGGCTGGGGCGGCCCATCGTTTCGAGCGCCCTGGCCCGCATCCGCGACACCACCCCCCAAAGCAGCCTGCCCGGGGCCAAGCGCCAGGCCAACATCGCCGGGGCCTTCGCCGCCGTCCCCGCCATCGTCGGCGGCCGGGCGGTGCTTTTGGTCGACGACGTCATGACCACCGGGGCCACGGTGGACACCGCCGCCCGGGCCTTGCGCTTCGCCGGGGCGGCCCGGGTGGATGTGGTCGTGGTGGCGCGTTGAGGCCGGCTGGAAAAAATCGGAAAAAGCCGTATACGGGGGGCAGGAACAGGCAACAAGGAGGGCGCCGATGGGTGTTACGCCGGGCACGGCCGCGGCCGATCCGCTGTGGTACAAGGACGCGGTCATCTACGAGGTGCACGTCAAGGCCTTCATGGACGGCAACGGCGACGGGATAGGCGATTTCGCCGGCCTGACGTCCAAGCTCGACTACCTGGCCGACCTCGGCGTGGACACGCTGTGGCTGTTGCCCTTCTACCCCTCGCCCCTTCGCGACGACGGCTACGACATCGCCGACTATTACGGCATCCACCCCGACTACGGCACCCTCAGGGATTTCAAGGAATTCCTGCGCCAGGCCCACGACCGCGGCCTGCGGGTCATCACCGAGCTGGTGGTCAACCACACTTCCGACGCCCACCCCTGGTTCGCCCGCTCCCGGGCCGCCGCCCCGGGCACGCCCTGGCGCGACTATTACGTCTGGAGCGACAGCCCGGACAAGTACGGCCAGGCCCGCATCATCTTCAAGGATTTCGAGCGGTCCAACTGGACCTACGACCACGCGGCCAAGGCCTACTACTGGCACCGCTTCTACGCTCACCAGCCCGACCTCAACTACGACAACCCGCGCGTGCGCCGCGAGATCATGCGGGTCATGGATTTTTGGCTGGCGCTCGGCGTGGACGGCCTGCGCCTGGACGCGGTGCCCTACCTCTACGAGCGCGACGGCACCAACTGCGAGAACCTGCCCGAGACCCACGCCTTCCTCAAGGCGCTGCGGGCCCATGTGGACGCCCGATTCCCCAACCGCCTGCTGCTGGCCGAGGCCAACCAGTGGCCCGAGGACGCCGTGGCCTATTTCGGCGACGGCGACGAATGCCACATGGCCTACCATTTCCCGCTGATGCCGCGCATCTTCATGGCCCTGATGCTGGAGGACCGGTTTCCCGTCCTCGACATCATGGACCAGACCCCGGCCATTCCGCCGAACTGCCAGTGGGCCATGTTTTTGCGCAACCACGACGAGCTGACCCTGGAAATGGTCTCCGACGAGGAGCGCGACTTCATGTACCGGGCCTATGCCAAGGACCGCGAAGCCCGCATCAATTTGGGCATCCGCCGCCGCCTGGCGCCGCTTTTGCAGGGCAGCCGCCGCCGCATGGAACTGATCAACTGCATCCTCTTTTCCTTTCCCGGCACGCCGATCATCTACTACGGCGACGAGATCGGCATGGGCGACCACTTCCGCCTCGGCGACCGCGACGGCGTGCGCACGCCCATGCAGTGGAGCCCGGACAAAAACGCCGGCTTTTCGAAGGCCAATCCCCAGCGCCTCTACCTGCCCGTGGTCATCGATCCCCAGTACCACTACGAGGCCGTCAACGTGGAGAACCAGGAGGGCAACCTGTTCTCCTTCCTGTGGTGGATGCGCCGGATGATCGCCCTGCGCCGCCGGCTGCCGGCCCTGGGCCGGGGCGACCTGCGCTTCGTCGGCCTTGATAGCGGCAAGGTCCTGGCCTTCACCCGCGCCTACGCAGGCGAGACCATCCTCGTCGTGGTCAACCTGTCGCGGTTTTCCCAGGTGGTCCGCCTGGATCTGGCCGAACATATCGGCGCGGTGCCGGTGGACGTGGTCTCGGGCACGCGGTTTCCGGCCGTGGCCGAGGCGTCCTATGTGCTGCCGCTGGGGCAGCACGACTACTACTGGCTGCGCCTGGAGCGCGAGTCGGCCCAGGGTGCGCTGGCCGCGCCGGCGCTGCCCGAAGTGCGTTTCGCCCAGGAGCTGCGGGCCGAGCTGCACCAGGCGGCGCGCAAGCGCTTGGCCGAGGAGCTCCTGCCCGCCCATGCCCGGCGGGTGGGCCTGGCCGGCCTGCCGTTGCCGGGCACCCTGCGCCTGACCATCCTCGACACCGTCCCGGTGGGGCCGCGCGGCCTGTTGGCCTGGCTGCTGCTGGTGGAGGTCCATGGCGGCAGCGGCGATTCCAGGCTGCTGCCGGTGGTCCTGGCCCTGGCCACGGGAGAGGTGGCCGCCCGGGTCGTGCGGGACGAGCCTTCCGCCGTGGTGGCCCGGGTCGTGCACGGCGGGCGCGAGGGCGTGCTGGTGAGCGGCTTCGCCCTGGCGGCCCTGCGCGACTGGTGGCCCCGGGCCCTGGAGGCGGGCAAGCGGCTGCGCGGCCGCAAGGGCACCCTGGCCCTGGCGCCCGAACCCGGCCCTTCCCCGGACGTCTGCGACCAAGGCGCCGGCCTGGAGGCGGCCATGTTCGAGGACATCCACAGCAATGTCATCATGACCTACGGTTCCCGGCTTTTTTTCAAGTTCTACGCCGGCCTGGACAGCGGCCTCCATCCCGAGGCCGAGCTGTTGCGCCATCTGCGCGGCCCGGGCGGCTTTTCCCACGTGCCACGCCTGGCCGGGCTGGTCGAATACCGGCCCAGAGGCCGGGGCGAGCCTACGGTCGTGGCCACGGCCCAGGAATATATCGTGGGCGGCCGCGATGCCCGGGCCTTCACCCTGGAACACCTGGAGCGCTATTTCGAGCAGCGCCGGGCCGTGACCGACCCGGCCGGGGAAGATGGCGGCCCCCTGGCCCGGGAACGCGACCTGGCCCGGTCCCTGGCCGGCATGGCCGACGGCTTCTACCTGGAAATGGCCCGGCTGCTCGGCCGGCGCACCGCCGAGATGCACCTGGCCCTGGCCACGGGGACGGGGGCGCTTGCGCCGGAAGCCTTCACCAGGCTCTACCAGCGCTCGGTCTACCAATCCATCCGTAACGCCGTGCGCCGGGCCACGGCCGCGCTGTCCCGGCGCCTGGCCGGGCTGCCCGAGCCGCTTGTCCCCGATGCCGCCGCCCTGGTCGCCGCCGAACGCCAGTCCCTGGAGGCGCTGTCCGGGCTGCTCGGCGGGGCGGTGGCCACGGTGCGCATCCGCATCCACGGCGACTACCGCCTGGAGCAGCTCCTTTTTACGGGCAAGGACTTCGTCATCGTGGATTTCGAGGGCGACCCGGGGCGCACGCTCGGCGAACGCCGCCTCAAACGCTGCGCCCTGCGCGACGTGGCCGGCATGTTCTACTCGTTTTACGCCGTGTGCGAGGAGGGGCTGGGGCGGTTCATGGGCGCCCATCCCGAGGATGCCGGGCGGCTGGGCGACTGGGCCTTTCCCTGGGCCGAGGCCGCCTCACGGGCCTTTTTCGGGGCCTACGCCACGCAGATGGGCGATTCGCCGGTGCTGCCGCCCCGGCGCGACCGGCTGCTGCTGCTCAAGTGCTTCCTGCTGGAGCGGGCCTACGACGCCTTGGGCACGGCCCTGGAACGCGGGCCGGAGCGCATCGGCGCGCCGCTGTCCTGCATCCGGCTGGTGCTGGCCCTCAAGTAGGCCCGTGGCCTGGTCAGGCGTCCGGGGACAGGGGCAGGTGAACCCAGAAGGTGGTCCCTTCCCCGGGCGCGGAGCGGAAATCCACCGTGCCGCCCAGGTAGCGCTCGGTGAGAAGCTTGATGCTGTAGGTGCCGAGCCCCCGGCCCACGCCCTTGGTGGAAAACGAGCGGTTGAAGATGCGCATGCGCACGCTGCGCGGGATGACGGCCTCGTTTCGGACCCAGAAGCGCACGGACGCCGTGGCGGCGTCGCAGCCCAGTGCCACCACGCCCCCCGGGCCAGTGGCTTCCAGGGCGTTCTTGACCATGTTGCCGAGGACCCGGCGCAGCAGGACCGGGTCGGAGGTCACCAGCACGTCCTGGCAGTCGTTGACGACATCGATGCGCTTGCCCCGGGCCTGTTCGGCGTTTTGGAAGGTGGCCTCCACCAACTCCAAAATGTCGTTGGTGGACAGGGGCACGAAATTGGTTTCCAGCTCGTTGGTCTCGGCGGCCAGCAACTGTTTCTGGTAGGTGATCTCGTCGGTCAGCTGGACCATGGCCTTGTGGATGAGCTGGGCGTCGGGGCGCAGGTCGCCGGGGACCTCCTCGGCCAGGAATTCCATGAGCCCTTGCAGGCCGCCCACGGTGTTGAGCATGTCGTGGAAGAAGATGCGCTCCAGGGCGCGGCGACGCTTTTCGTGGCTGACGTCGGTGATGGAAAAGATGAGGAACCGCTCGTTGTCCAGGAGAAAAGGGGAGGAGGACACCCGCAGGTCGAGGGCCTCGACCTTGCCGTCGTGATCGCGGTTGATGTTGCATTCCTGGATGTTGTCCCGGCCGGCCAGCCCGAGCAGGATGGAGCGTACCGCGCCGCAGTGGGCGCAGAATTCGCCCGTGCCGCAACCGCCTGGCGCCGTGGTCGCGTGCACGCACCGGAAGGCCTCGCCCGGGCGCTTGCCCAGGGCGTCACGGATGTCGGCCACGCCGATGACGTCGGCGAACTTGCGATTGCCGAAGACCACTTGGCGGCAGCGGTTGAGCACCATGGAAATCACCGGGATGGAATTTAACACCACCGGGATCTCGTGTTCGGACAGGATCGCGTAGTGCTGTTCGATTTCGAGGCTCGGGGCCCGTTCGGCCGGAGCGAAGCAGGTTTGGTCTGGGGCGGCGGACATGCGGGTACTCCTGGCTGTGACCTGTACCCCCCCTTTTTAAGGAGTCCGGAGGCAAAGTAAAGCGCCATGGGGCCGGCCCGGCCCGCGGCCGTGACGCCTTGGCCCTTGAATTCCGCGGCCGGTTCTGATCTTTTGCCCTGGTGGCGATCACCCGATTGATTCTCACCGACTTCATGGCCCATGCCCGGACGACCCTCGACCTGTCGCCCGGGCTGACCGTCCTCACCGGCCCCAACAACACCGGCAAGTCCGCCGTGGTCGAGGCCCTGCGCTGCCTGGCCGAAAACCCCGTGCCGCGCCACGTCATCCGTCACGGCGCCGCCGAGGCCCGGGTCACGGCCGAACTCGACGACGGCACCGTCGTCACCTGGGTGCGCCGGCCCAAATACGCCCTCTACGAACTGACGCGCCCCGGCGCCGACGCACCCGAAACCTTCGCCAAGTTCGGACGTACGCCGCCCGAGGAAATCACCCGGATACTCGGGCTTGCCAGCGTGCCCATCGAGGGCGGCCTGCCGGTGGACGTGCACATCGGCAACCAGCGCGAGCCGGTCTTTTTGCTCGACAAGCCCGGCTCGGCCCTGTCGGGGTTTTTCGCCGCCGCAACCGAAGCGGCCCACCTGATCGCCATGCAAAACCTGCTGACGGATCGGATCAGGAAGGCGACAACCGAAAAAAAACGCCAGGAAAAACGCCTGGCCGAGCTTGGCCGGACCCTGGACCGCCTGGCCCCCCTGCCGGAGCTGGACCTGCGCCTGGAGCGGGCGGCGGCCATGGAAGCCGACCTCGAGGCCGCGGACCGGCGCCTCGCCGCCCTGGCCGGCCATCTGGCCGAGGCGGCGGCCGGCCGGCGGCGCCGGGAGGCGCTCCTGCGGGCCGGCCAGGCCCTCGCCGGGCTGGCCGCGCCGCCAAGGCTCGCCGACACGGCCCCCCTGGCCGCCAGCCTGGCCCAGGGGGGCTCGCTTGCCCGGCGAAGGGCCGTGGCCGGGGCCAGGCAGGCGGCGCTTGCGCCCTTGGCCGCGCCGCCCGGGTTGGCCGATACCGCGTCCCTTGGCCGGCGCGCGGCCGATATCCGGCGCCTGGCCGGGGCCAAGGCCGTGGCCGGGGCGCGGCGCCTGGCCCTGGCCGCACTGGCCGCGCCGCCCCAGCCGGCCGACACGGACCGCCTGGCCCTGGCCGCCGACCGGCTTGCGGCGGCCCGGGCGGCAACCGGGCGCCTGGCCGCCAGAAGCGCCGCCCTGGCTCCCCTGGCCGCGCCGCCGCCGCTGCCCGATACCCTGCCCCTGGCCGGGCTGCTGGCGGCCATGAGCGCCGCCAGGGAAGCCGTGGACACGGCCGCCGCCGGGCTCGCCCGGCGCGGGGAGGCCCTGGCCGCCCTTTCCGCGCGCATCGCCGCGCGCCTGGGCGAGCTGGGTTCGTGCCCGCTGTGCGGGGGCGCGCTCTCGGCCGAGGCGTTTCTCGGCGGGGCACACGGCCACGGCGCCGGCGACGGGGGCCGGCCGTGAGCCACCCACGCACCAGGCGGCAGATGGGCGACGGAGACGGCCACGGCGCCGGTGACGGAGGCCGGCCGTGAGCCTGCCACGCCTCGAGGCCGACGGGCTGCTGCTTGTGCCCGATCCCCACGTGGCCGCCACGCCGCCCATGCAGCGCCTCGATTCCTACATGGGCGACGTGCTGGCCAAGCTGGCCGCCTGCCTGGAGCGGGCCGCCGCGACGCGCCTGGTGCCGGTGATCCTCGGCGACCTCTTCCACTGGCCGCGCGAGAACCCCAACGCCCTGATCGTGGCGCTCATCGAGCTGTTTGGCCCCCACCGCCCCTTCGTCCTGGTCGGCAACCACGACAAGTACCAGGCCCGCTTTACCGCCGACACGTCCCTGGCCGTGCTGCGCGCCGCCGGCGTGGTCACGGTGCTCGACGAACCGGGGCTTTTCGCCCGGTTGACCACGCCCACGGGCACGGCCGTCCTTGGCGCCTCGCCCGACGGCGCGCCCCTGCCGGCGGCGGTGGACAAGGCCCCGGGCGAGGCGAGTGTCTGGCTGACCCACCACAACGTGGGCTTTCCCGATTTTTTAGACAAGCACGTCAAGATCCGCGAGATCCCGGGCCTGGACTGGGTGATCAACGGCCACATCCACCGGCCCCAGCCGACCGTCGCGGCCGGCGCCACCCGCTGGGCCAACCCGGGCAACATCACGCGGCTCAAGTTCAGCCGCCGGGCCATGGAGCGCATCCCCGCCGCCGCCGTCTGGCGGCCCGGGGCGGCCGACCTGGAATACTGGCCCATTCCCCACCGGCCCTTCGCGGAAGTCTTTCCGGACCAGGACTTCCCGCCCGAGGAGGCCCAGGCCGCGGCCGAGCCGTCGCGCTTCCTGGAGGGACTGGCCAGGCTGGCCTGGCGGCGCACCCGCGAGGGGGCCGGGCTCGGGGAATTCCTGCGGGCCAACCTCAACCCCGAAAGCCCGGAGACGGCCGTCATCTGGGAGCTCTACCGGGAGGTCACCCATGCCGCCGACAAATAACCGCCCCCAGCCCCAAGCGGCCGACGCCGGCCCCCAGCGCGAACTGGAGGGGCTCAAGGCCGAATACGAACGCCTGCGCGACGACAAGGTCCGGGCCGAGCAGGACCTGGCCAACCTGGCCCGCCAACTGGCCGACCTGGAGGCCCGGGCCAGGGCCGAGTACGGCACGGCCGACCCGGCCGAGCTGGCGGCCCTGCTCACCCGCCTGCGCGAGGAAAACGTGCGGCTTGTGGCTGAGTATCGCGAACACATCCAGGGCGTGCGCCGCGACCTGGAAGCCGTGGAACGCGAATTCGAAGGGTAACGCGGGCGCAGCACAGGAAAAGGGAAACGGCCTCCCCCGGCCGGGAAGTCCAGGAGGGGGTGACCCCCTCCTGGCCGCCGGAGGCTTCCCCCCAAGGTATTGTTATGGAACAGTCCCCACTCCCCGATTGGCAGGAAACAGCGCGGGCGCGCCGGGACCTGACGCGGCGCCTGGACCGGCTTTCGGGCGTGGCCGAGGGCCAGGTGCGCGAATTTCTGGCCTGCCGCGAGGCCGTGGGCGCGGTTTCGGGCTTTTTGGACATGGCCCCGCGCGTGGCCGCCCGACTCGAGGAGCTGACCCGCGAACTGTTCGGCGCCGTCCTCGACGAGGTCGAGACGGATTTGAGCCACGCCGTGCGCGAGATCCTCGGCCAGGACCGCAGGGTCGTCTCGCGCCGGGAGGTCAAGGGCAACCGGCTTTTCATCGAATTCGAGATGGAGCAGGACGGCCGCACCGAGGACATCCTGACCGGCCAGGGCGGGTCGGTGTGCAACATCCTGTCCGTGGGCTTGCGCCTGATCGCCCTGAGCCAGCTCGACCCGGCCAGCCACCGGCCGTTTCTGGTCCTCGACGAGCAGGACTGCTGGCTCAAGCCCGACCTGGTGCCCGGCTTCGTGCGCCTGATCGCCGACATCGCCGACCGCCTAAGCCTGCAGGTGCTCTACATCAGCCACCACCCGGTGGACCACTTCGCCGACCGGGCCAGGCGGGTCTATGCCCTGCGCCCGGGGCGCGAGGACGGGCCGCGCCTGGAGCTCCTGTGCGAGCGCCCGGCCGGCGCAATCGACCTGCCCGGCTTCACCGCAAGCGCCGTCACCGAGCCGGGCGGCGACTAGCCTTCCCCGAGCGCAACCGCGGCCGTGGCGGAAACAGTTGCCGCCACAGCCCCCGGCCGGTGGAAGGCGTCAGGCCCGGTATCAACCGCAGCCGCAGCCGAGGCAGTTGCAGCCGCCGCAGCCCAGGCAGCTTTGGGGCGCGGCCTGGACGGCGTCGCGGTAGGCGCTAAGCGCCCCGGCCGGGGCGGCCCGGCCCAGGGCGAACAGTCCGGCGGCCAGGGCCAAGGCCAGCAGGCACAAGGGAAGGCTGATTTTCATGGCCGGTCTTCCTTACAGGTTTTGCACCAGGAAATGCAGGATCATGCGCCGGGTGATCTCGCCCACCAGCACGCCGTTGGGGTCGATGACCGGCAGGGCGGTGACGCCCTTTTCCACGATCAGTTCGCTGGCCATGACAAAAAGGTCCTCGGGATGGGCGAAGGGATGGTCGCAATCCATGAGGCTGCCCACGGTGGTTTCGGAAATGGCGGCCATGTTGCGGCGCAGGGCGTCGAGGAGGTCCTCGCGGCCGTCGAGCCGGCCGGCCTTGGCCTCTTCGGTGACCGAGTGCGGCACGATGACCGACAGGAAGGTGTGGATGGTGACCACGCCGAGCAGCCGGTCGCAGTGGTCCACCACGTAGGTGTTGCGAAACACGTGGGCCATGCCGCCGTACCAGATGAGCACGTGCCCCACCGGCGCTTCCGGGCGGACCTTGATGAGCGTGGTGCGCATGATGTCGGAGATGAGCATGCCGGATCCCGTGTCCTGTGATTTGTGAAAAAAAGTACTTCCACCTTACCAAGGGCTTCGGGGGACGTAAAGGGGATCAAGGCCGCAACTGCAAGATCGTCCAAGATTTTTTTCCGCAAGCCCGGCAGCCTGGCCGAAATGCTTCGCGGAGGTCTGTCATGCCCATGGAAAACGATCCGCTGTCCCGCTTCGCCCGCTCGGTCCATATCCCGACGGGTGCCCGCGATGTCGCCGGGCTTCCCTGGAACGCCCATCCCGCCTTCGACGGCGTGGCGCTCAAGCACTTGCTGCGCGGCGAGGATACCGGCGGGGCCATCAGCTGCCACCTGGTGCGGGTCGGGCCGGGAAAGGCCCTTTTGCCCCATGTCCACGACGGCCAGTGGGAACTGCACGAGGTCGTGTCCGGCTCGGGCACGGCCACCATCGACGGGGCGGCCGTGGCCTATCGGCCGGGGGTGTCGGCCGTCATCCCCAAGGGATTGGCCCACGAAGTCACGGCCGGGGAGGAGGGGCTGGTTGTTTTTGCCAAGTTCTTCCCGGCCCTGCTATGACGGTCCGGGCGCGGCCGGCGCGCCGGGGGAGGCGTCGTGGACCAGGCGCGGCTGACGGTCATCCGCCGCCCGGAACTGCCGGGCCTTGAGGCCGTGCGCGGCCTGGGCGTGGCGGCGGGCATCGTCCGCCATGCCCACGCCCGGCTGGTGGTGGGGCTGTGCCAAAGCGGCGGGCGGCGCATCGAGGCCGCCGGCGCGCGTTGGACGGTGGGGCCGGGCGAGGGGTTCGTCATCCCGGCCGGGCTGGCCCACGCCTGCTCGCCCTTGCAGCCCGGTGGCCAGGGGTATCTGGCCCTGGCCGTGGCACCTTGCCTGCTGCCGCCCCCCGGCCCACAGGCGGCCGCGAGCCTTTTGCCCCGCGTCTGGCGCGATGCGGCCATGGCCGCGCGGCTATCCCGGCTCGTCGACGACCTGGCCGCCGGCCGGGAGGCGGTCCTGGCCGGCCTGGCCGAGCTGGCCGCAGCCCTGGGCCTGCGGGCCGGGCCGCCGCATACCTTCCATCCGGCCACGGCAGCGGCCAAGGCCGCCATCGACGCCGCCCCGCACGCGCCGTTTCGCCTGGCCGAGCTGGCCCGGGGCGCCGGGGTGGGGCCCTTTCGCCTGGAGCGGCTTTTTCGGCGCGACCTCGGCCTGCCGCCGGGCGAATACCTGCTTTCGCGCCGGGTGGCCCTGGCCGCCGCCCGCATCGGCGCGGGCGCAAGCCTGGCCGAGGCCGCCCTGGCCGCCGGCTTTTGCGACCAAAGCCACCTCACCCGCCAGTTTCGCCGCCGCATGGGCGTTTCGCCCGGGCGCTTCGGATGTGAGGGAGAAGAAGGAAAAGGGTAAGGGGGAAGCCTCCGGCGGCCAGGAGGGGGTCACCCCCTCCTGGACCTCCCGACAGGGGAAGAACTAAAAAAGCGCCAGCAGGGCCGGCAGGGCGAAGCCCAGGGCGTAGCCGGCCAGAAGGGAAGGGGAGGCAGTCAGGGCCGACGGGCGGTTTTCGCGCCGCCAGGGCAGGTACAGGGCCAGGGCTTGCCCGGCGGCATAGGCCGCAACCAGGGCGGGCAGGTAGCCGTAGAGGTTGCCGCCAACGGCCCGGTAGGCGAAAAAAATCCCGACGAGCAGGCCCGCGTCGCACATCCCCTCGGCCAGCCGGAGGCGGTCGGCCGCGTCGGCCCCTTGCCGTTCGGCCCAGGCGCGCAAGGCCAGGCCGGCCGCGAGGACCGGACCCACGGACCACAGGACCGCCGCGAGCCCGGCCGCCAGGCCGGCCGCCGATCCTGCGGGCGCGGTCGGGACCGCCTCGACCGGGCAGCT
Source organism: Solidesulfovibrio sp. DCME (assembly GCF_049995385.1). Classification (NCBI taxonomy): domain Bacteria; kingdom Pseudomonadati; phylum Thermodesulfobacteriota; class Desulfovibrionia; order Desulfovibrionales; family Desulfovibrionaceae; genus Solidesulfovibrio; species Solidesulfovibrio sp. DCME. The sequence continues at coordinate 3,931,162 of NZ_CP188261.1, read as the reverse complement.
CCAGGCAAAGGCGGCCAGCCGTTCGTCCACGATCCCGGACAAGGGCAGGGGCACCAGCAAGACGAACGCCAAAAGCGACAGCCACGTCTCCATGCGCCGCCCGTCGGGCGCGCCGGCGGCGCACAGCACCCCGGCCACGCAGCAACCCAGGGCGGCGTCCAGGGCGGCGTTGGCCGGCGACAGCTTGGGGATGGCCACGCCTTGGACGAACAGCGCGCCCAGGGCGGCGCCGGCCGTGGCGACCACGGCCAGGGGCAGGCGGGGCGGCGCCGGCAACCGGGCGGCGGCCTCGGTGGTCAAGGCCAAAAGCGTTCCGGCCACGAGCCCCAGGGGCAGGAAGGCCACCAGGGCCGAGCCGGCGACCAGGGCCGGGCCGGCGACGGGGAGCGGCCCGGGCGGGGCCAGAAACGGCCGCACCGCGCGCAGGGCCAGAAGCGACAGCGGCAACACCAGGGCCAGCAGGCCCAGGACCGGGGCGAGCAGGTCGGCCGGATGCCAGGTGTGGCCGAGCCGGCGGCGCAGGCGGGCACCGCCGGCCATGGCCAGGGGCAGCACGGCCAGGGCCGCGGCCAGGGCCGGTTCGTTGCCGCAAAAGGAGAGCAGCAGGTCGCGGGCGAGCAGGCAGGCCAAGGCCGTGCCGCAAAAGCCGAGGGCCAGGGCGGCGGGGGTGGGGCGTCCCGTGAGGCTGGGGGAGTCGTTCATAAAAAAAGCTTGCAGAAGCGGGCGAAAAGGTTGGTGGCCTCTTCCACGGCCTCGGGCGCGGCGGCGCTGCGGTTGGCGGCGGCGCGGGCGGTGAAGATGGCCCGGACACGGTCGATGATCTCGGGGTGGCGGGCCAGTACCATGCGGAAGCCCTCGCGGTCCACCTCCAGGCAGCGGGTGGGTTCCACGGCCCGCACATCGGCCTGGCGGGGTTCGCCGGTAAGGAGCGCCATTTCGCCGAAGATCTGGCCTGGGGCCAGCCTGGCCACTTCGTTGCCGCCGATGACCACGGCCACAAGGCCGGACAGGATGAAGCTCATGGTGGAGCCGGCCTCGCCCGTGGCCATGATGGCCTGGCCCGGCGAGAACTGGCGCACCACCGAGGCCCGGGTCAGCATGTCCATGTCGGCCTCGGTCATGCCGGACAGCAGTTCCACGTCGGACAGGGCGGCCAGGCCTTCGGGCCGGGTACGGTCGGGGTCGGGGGTGTCCATGACAACCCGGCGCGTCGGGGCCGGGATGTCGATGCCGCGCTCCAGGAACTGGTACCACACGGCCGAGAGCACGGCGTCGGCGGCGGCCAGGCGGCCGTTGAAGGCGCCGATGTAGTAGACCACGGCATAGACGACCCGGTCGGCCTGGATTTCCTGCACCCGGGCCACGGGGGCCGGGGTTTTGAGCACGCCGTCGGCCCGGGTCAGGGCCGTCTGGATGGCCGATTTGACCTTGACCGGCGGCGCGTCCAGGGGGGCGGGCACGGCCAGGATCTGGCGCAGGTGGGAGGCCGGGCGGTCGTAGTTGACCAGCCGGTCCTTGGCCACGGCGTTGTTGGGCAAAAGGACTTCGTTGTTGTCGAGGGTGACGACCTTGGTATAGCGCCAGGTGACCTCCGTCACCTTGCCCTCGACGTCGCCGGCGCGTATCCAGTCGCCTTCCTGGAAGGGTTTTTCCACCTGGAGCAGCAGCCCGGAAAAGAGGCTGCCGATGGTGTCCTGCATGGACAGGCCGATGACGGCCGTGAGGATGGCCGACGAGGTCAGGATGGAGCCGAGCTGGATGTCGGTCAGCTGGCGCAGGCCCCAGCCGACCAGCACGGCCAGGGCGCAGAACTTGAGCAGGTCCTGGAGGATGTGGCGGCCGGGTTTGCCCGGCGAGCGGGCCGGGGTCAGTTTGAAGAACAGGTAGTCCACGGCCTGGCAGGCGGCCAGGAAGGTCATGGCCAGGCCGGCGATGGTCAGGGCCGTGTCGGCCTTCTCGGCCAGGGCGTCGGGCAGGGCGCTCTGCACCAGCCACAGCAGGGCCAGGCCGGCCAGCCAGCGCAGCAGCCCGGCCAGGGGGCGGCTGATCAGCCCCCGGCGGCGCAGCAGCGACAGCACGGCCGCCAGGCACAGAAAGAGGGCGACGCTGCCGACGAGGCGGCCGCCCAGGTCGAGGGTCTGCCGGCCCATGTCGGCCAGGGTGTCGGTTGGGGGGAAAAGGCCTGGAAACAAGGCGATGGGCTCCTTGGTGTGTTTGTCTGTCCTACGTTGCGGCAAGGGTTGCGTCAACGCGGGGAAGGAAAGGGGGTTTTGACGGTGTCCAAGAAGAAGTCGCAGCCGCGTCCCGACCCGGCGAGCCTGGGGCTGCCGCCCGTCGGCGTCGAGAGCCATGCCCATCTGGACATGGGGGAATACGACGCGGAAACGGTGGACGCGGTCCTGGACCGGGCCTTGGCGGCCGGCGTGGCCGCCGTGGGCAACGTGTTCCTGGGGCCGGCGGCCTACGTGGCGCGGCGGGAACAGTTCGCCGGGCGGCCGGAGGTGTTTTTTCTTTTGGGTGTCCACCCCTGCGACGCGGCAACAGCCGGGCCTGGGGAGCTGGCGGCCATGGATGCGGCCTTCGCGGCCGATGCCCGCCTGCGGGCCGTGGGCGAGATCGGGCTCGACTACTACTGGAACCCGGAGACGGCCGAGAAGCAAAAGCGGCTTTTCCGGGAGCAGTTGGCCCTGGCCCGGGGGCTTGGCCTGCCGGCGGTCATCCACAGCCGGGCGGCCGAGGCCGACACGTTGGCCGTTTTGGACGACATGGGGTTTCGCGACCGGCCGCTGGTGTGGCACTGTTTCGGCGGCGACGCCACGCTTGCCGGGGAAATCCTGTCGCGGGGCTGGCACCTGTCGCTGCCCGGGCCGGTGACGTACCCCAAGAACGTGGCGCTGGCCGAGGCGGTTGCGTCGATGGACCTGTCGCGGGTGCTTCTGGAGACGGACGCGCCGTATCTGGCGCCCGAGCCCTGGCGGGGCAAGCGCAACGAGCCGGCCTTCCTGGCCTTCACCTGCCTGCGCGTGGCCGCGCTGACCGGCCGCGACCCGGCCGACGTCTGGCGGCTGACGGGCGACAACGCCAGGCGATTGTTCGGGTTGTAGGCGCGCCGGCCGGTTGCCCAAAAGCCCGGCCGAGGATAGTATCGCGCGGCAAACCGCAATCCCGGGAGACGCTGCCCATGGCCCTACACATCACCACCCACGGCGATATCGACCAGATCGTCGTCTCGTCGCTGTCGCGCGAATTCGTCCGCAAAATCTACCGCCACTGCTGGGGCAAGAACAACACCCCCTATTTCGCCGGCAACTGCTTCCGGGGCGTGCTCTACTTCGACGAGCGCCTGGCCGGCAAATACGCCGAGGACCTGGGGCTTTCCTGGAACGGCTGGCTGTCCATCCCCAAATTCCACCACCGCACCGGCGCCAGCTACGAACACGGCCTGACCCTGACCGTGGACGCGGGCGACGGGCCGGTCACCGTGGCCGCGGCGGGCCTCGAGGTCGAGGAGAAACGGCCGCGCCTGGGCGATTTCCTGGGTCGCATCGGCCAGGGCGAGGTGCTGTGCCTGCTCGGCTCCGTGGACAAGGGCGAGATGGCCTTCTCCCTGCCGGATTGCACCGGCCCCTTCGACCCGGAGAAACTTTCGGTGCGCGTGGAGCGCTTCAGCGACCTGTACTGCGAGGAAGCCATCGTCACGGGCCTGGCCTACGACGGCCGCATCCTGTCCATGGAAACCGGGCAGTCGCGGGGCAAGAGCATGATCGACCCGCTGCTCATCAGCCGCGACGGCGGGCTGCTCGACATGTACGATTTCGCCTGATCCGTGTCGCGCCGCCGCCTTTCTTGACGCGAAACCGCCTGACGGCTATAGGCTGTCAGAAGGCGGCGTCCCCTCTCGGTTCGCGCCGCGCAACCGCATCGGAGGCCCGCGTGAAAACCGTCCTGGTCGTTGACGACGACCCGAGCATCCGGGCGCTGATCCGCCTGTACCTGGAAGGCGCGGGCTACGGCGTGCGCGAGGCCGGGGACGGACGGCAGGCCATGCGGCAACTGGCCGACCAACCCCCCGACCTCGTGGTCCTCGACATCTTCATGCCGGAAATGGACGGCCTGGAGGTGCTCCAGCAACTGCGGGAGCAGTGCCGGTCCTGCAAGGTCATGGCGATTTCCGGCGGCTCGGCCAAGATCGGCATGGACCTGCTCGGCCACGCCACCATCTTCGGCGCCGACGCCGTGCTGGAAAAGCCCTTCGACGCCGAGACCCTGCTGGTCAAGGCCGCCGCCCTCATCGGCGGGCCCGGGACCTGATCGCCGGGGCGTGCGTGGTGTCCCTTGAAAAGGGATCATTCTCCGGCGGCGCCCTTGAAAAGCCCCGCTCCCCTTCGGGGACGCGACACTAGGGAGAGGCCTTCCGGGCTTCGTCGAGCATAGCGACCGCCCGGTCGAGGGCTGTGCGGGCGGCGGCCGGGTCGTCGTCCTCGCCGGCCCGCTCCATGTCCAGGGCCGCCTGGCCCAGGGCGTTGAATCCGTAGGACAGGGCCGAGCCCTTGAGCTTGTGCCCTTGCCGTCGCATCCCTTCCATATCGCCGCGATCCAGGGCCCGGCGCGCCTCGTCCAGGGTGCCGGTGGCGGTGGCGAAAAAAACCGGGAACAGCGGGCGCAGCAATTCGATTTCCGGCGCCAGGGGGGCGATGGGGGGCGCGGCCTGGCTTGGCGCCGCCGCCTGGCCGAGATAGCGGGCCACGGCCGCCAGGACGGCGCTCTTGCGCACGGGCTTGACCAGGAAATCCGTGCACCCGGCCGCCTCGCAACGCGCCCGGAATTCGTCCAGGGCATGGGCCGTCAGGACCAGGATGGGCACGGGCGGACTGCCGGCGCGCCGTTCCTGTTCCAGTTCCCGGATGGCCCGGGTGGCCCCGTAGCCGTCGAGCAGCGGCATCTCCAGATCCATGAACACCAGGTCGTAGGGAGCGGCCCTGAACTTGTCCACGGCCTCGCGGCCGTTGAGGGCCACGTCCACGCTATAGGGCTCACCCCCCAGGAACAACTGCATGAGGAAGAGGTTGTCGCTGTTGTCGTCCACAAGGAGAATGCGGGGCAAGGGGGCTGGGGGGGACATGGGCGTGCCACCGATTTTGGGGTTGCGGGCGCGGATGTCCAAACCGCGGACCGGGGCATTGCATAATGGAAATTAGTCGAGCCACTCCGTCTTGGCAATAGGAAAAAGGGCAGGGCGCCAGCATATCCGGGCCTCGGGGCAAACGGCGGCAAAGTCGCGCACAAACGCCTCCACCGCCGCGGCCGCCTGCGGCGCGTACAACAGCCGCACCACGGCGGCGAAACGGTCCACCACCGTGGGCAGGGCCAGATTGTCGCGCGCCTCGAGCAGGAAGGTGAGCAAGGCCACCTGGCGCGACGGCAGGCGCAGGTAAAGCCGCTGCGAGGCCGCGGGCGGCCGGTAGGGCGGCTGGCGGCGCGGGCGTCTCACAGCGTCTGGCAGCCGTCTTCGGTAATCAGCGCCATATGCTCCCAGCGGGCGCCGCCCCATTCGGGGTAGTACAGCCCCGGCTCCACCGTGACCACCATGCCCGGGGCCAGGCTGCCGTCCGAGGACGGGTTGAGGCTTGGCCCCTCGTGGGTCTCGAGGCCAATGCCGTGGCCCAGGGAGTGGGTGAAGCGTTCGGCCACGCCCTCGCGCAAAAAGACCTCCCGGGCCAGGCCGTAGGCCTCGCGGAAGGTCAGCCCCGGGCGCAGGGCCGACAGGGCGGCCGCCTGGGCGCGGCGGACCCGGTCGAGGAGCTGGCGGAAACGGTCCGGGGGATTGTTGCCCACCCACACCGTGCGGGTCTGGTCCGAACAGTAGTCGTCGCGCCGGCCGCCCACGTCCACGAGCACCAGGCAGCCGTCGGTGATGACGGTCTGGCCGGGGATGGCATGGGGCAGGGCGGCGTTGGCGTTCACGGCCACGATGGGGGAAAAGGCCAGTTCGCTGGCCCCGAGTTCGCGAAAAAGCTTTTCGATCTCCCAGGCGGCCTGCGCCTCGGTGCGGCCGGGCACGAGCACCTCGGGCAGGCGGTCCATGACGGCGTGGTTGACGGCGGCCGAGCAGCGCAGCCGGGCGACCTCGTCGGCGTCCTTGAGCAGGCGCAGCGGTTCCACGGCCTGGTGCACCGGGACCATGGCGATGTGCTCGGCCAGCCGGCCGTGGGTGTCGAAGGGCAGGGACGACGGCTCGAAGCCCAGGCGGGTGATGCCCCGGTCCTTGAGGAAGTCGGCGATGGAGGCGTAGCGCCCGGCGCCGTAGATGCACAGGTCCTTGGCCGGCCACAGGCGCAGGGCGGCGTCGCGGTAGCGGGCGTCGGTAAAAAGGGCGTCGCGGCCGCCCGCGTCCACGACCAGGTAGCCGGCGGTCTCGTTGCACTGGGGATCGTGCAGTTCGAAGCCGCTTAAGTAGAACCGGTTGGCGGCGTGGGAGACGAGCAGGGCCCGGTGGCCCGATTCCAGAAGCCGTTGGCGCAGCTTGTCGCGTCTGGCCGCGTACACGGCCGTATCCGTCGTCGCAGTCACGATGGTTCGCGCTCCTTTTCGGATGGCGGGGAAAACCCCTGACCGGCCTGAGTCGCAGATCGGGCCGACGCCGTCAACCGGTGCGTCGGCCGGCGCGTCGGCCGGGAAACGGCCGGTGGCGTCAACTCGGGTGTCGGCCGGCGTGGCCGACGGGCCCCAACTCCGGCAGGCCCCAACCCCGGCGCGCGCCAGGGGACCCCCGCGCCGGGCGGCTACAGGCCGTAGACCGTTTCCGGCGCTCCCGTGGCCAGGTGCTCGGCCCACTCCACGCCCTGCATGAAGGAATGGTCCATGTTGCCGACCTCGTACTTCCAGCCGCCGAAGCGGCCCCGCGAAAAGACCCCCCGGGCCTCGAGGGCCGGCTGGATGGCCTCCAGGGCGGCGTCGCGTTCCAGGCAGGGGATGGGGTAGGCGTAATCCACGCGCATTTCCCAGGTGGAGACGAGGTTTTCCCGGTCCTCGGGCCCGATGAGGGTGGTGGCGACCAGGCCATCGACGGTGCGGGGGATGAGATTGTCGAGGTCCTCGGGCTTGTAGGCCGAATAGCTGGTCTCGGTCATAAGCGCGCGCTTGCGCGGCCGGGGTCCGTCGGGGTCCGGGGTGTTGTTGTAGGAATAGTTGTGGAAATTGGTCACCCGGTAGAACGGGCAGTTGGATTCGGGGAAATACATCCAGCAGCGCGGGTCGGGCGGCGCCCCGGCGAAGCCCAGGCCGTGGATGGCCGAACCGTTGTGCTTGAGCCGGCCGGCCGCCGCGACCATGGCCGGCGTGGGATCGGTAAGGACGTCGCGCACCAGGATGTCCAGGGGCATGGTGGACAGGACGTGTTCGTAGGCGATGGTGTCGCCGTCGGCGGTGCGCACGGTTTTGGCCGCCGCGTCCAGGCGGGCGACGGGGGCGGCCAGGCGGACCCGGTCGGCGAAGCGCCCGGCCAGGCGGCGGTAGATCTCGCCCGTGCCGCCGCGCAGCGGAAAACTGAAAGTGTTGTTGGGCCCCCAGGCCACGTCGTCGCGGCCGAGGATGATGTTCTTGATGACCCGGGCGGCGTCCACCACCGAGACGCGTTCGCCGATCCAGCGATGCGACATCATTTCGCCCGGGTGGGCCCAGACCTTGAAGTTGTAGGGCACCATGAACAGCCGGGCGATGCCCGGGCCGAAGACCCGGTCGACCCATTCCCGGAAATGGGCCGGGGGCGCCTTGTCGGTGCCGGCGGCGAAGGCGCGGCCGGCTTCGAGCAGCCCTTCCACGCATTCCCAGGCCAGTTCGGGTGGCAGGCGCCGGATGTTGTTCTGGAAGGGGTAGGGCACGAAGGTCTCGGCCACCCGGATCCAGGATTCGCGTTCGTGGCGCAGGACGTCGTCGCCAAGCAGGGTGTCGAGTAACCGGTCGAAGGCCGGATAATGGGAGAAGACTACATGGCCGCCCACGTCCCAGGTGAAGCCGGCGGTATCGGTGAAGCTGGCGGACAGGCCGCCGACGTAGGGGTGGCGTTCGAGGATAAGGAAATCGTGTTCACCGCGTTCGGCCAGCCGCCAGGCGGCGCCGAGTCCGGTGGGGCCGGCGCCGATGATCAGGTATTTGACGCGCATGGGTTTCTCCTCAAGGTTTCGGGGCAGATAGCAGAAAGTGGTCGCGGAGGAAAGGCACAACTGCCTGGCGGGCAATCGTCGGCCGGCGCGGCGGCACGGAAAGGGGAAACGCCCCGCTCCGGGGCGATGCGGCCTGCGGGCGTCGCCAAGCGGCGGGCGCACCCGAAAAGAAAAATTTCGCCACGATCGGGAAGGCGGTCCCGGACCAGGGCGTCGTTGGGCGGCGGCAGCCGCCGCTGGCGGGATCCCGGGGCCGTTGCACGGACAGCGGCCCCGGGAGGCGAAAGAGTGTGCCGGGCTTACCAGGCCGGGCGGCGGGGCGGACGCGGGGCGCGGGGCTTGGCCTCGTTGACCTTGAGGCTGCGGCCCTCGAACTCGGCGCCGTCCAGCGCGCGGATGGCCTCGTCGGCGGCGGCGTCGTCATCCATCTCCACGAACCCGAAGCCGCGCGGTTTGCCAGTCTCGCGGTCGGAGATCAGTTTGACGGATTGGACTTCGCCGTAGCGGGCGAACAGGTCGCGGACGCTTTCCTCGGTGGTGCGGAAGGGCAGGTTGCCAACGTAAATGTTCTTGGACATGAGACACGGACTCCCAAACGGTTGACGTCAATGCGAACGCGAAGCGTGTACGGAGGTCCGTCGTCAAACAAACCGCCGGTTACGCTCCTTCCCAGGACGATTCCATCGGCGCGATGGCCGGAATGGCCCGATAGTCGGAGTGCATCCGTCGGTTCTGGCTGCGAGGCGGTAGCAAACGGTCGGCGCGCACTCTCTTTTGACTCCCCAAGCGAGTCGTTCGCGCAAGGCCGCGTCAGGCCGCAGGAGCGGCTGGCGCGGGAGCGTTACGACTTGAGATCAAGATGAAAAAAAGTATCGAATTGCAATAGGCCTGGCAAGGGGAAAATGTTCATTTCCCTTGTTTGTTCTTGAAATGCTTGTCTGTTTTTCCATCAATCCTTCTATTGACGTCGCGCTGGCGCGGCCTTTGGGCTTGGGGGTGAAATCGGCGGCCTTTTCTGATAGGAACGGCTCGGTTGCCTGGAGACGGCCGACACGGAGGGGAGCAATGGCTGAGACGTATGAAGCCGAGCGGTTTAGTGCATACGATATCACCCGGTACTGTCATTTCCCACCCCGCCATCGTCGCGACGACACGAGCCGCGAGGCCGCGAAATCCCTTCTGTCGATCCTGCCCGTCACATCCGTGACATCGGTCGGGCGCCATAGCCGATGCAAGATGTGTAGGAAGTATGGATATATATTTATTATTGATTATTTATTATCGTGTGCTATGCATTGGGCAAAAGGAGGGATGGTCATGGAAGCCAAGCGGATGCGACTTTTGGGTCTTTGCGTCTTGGTCCTGATGCTCTCGGCGGGCTGCACGAAAGTGAACAAGGTGACGCCGATCCAGCAGCTGGAAAAGGGCAAGGTCGGCCTCATTTATGCCTTGCCCAAAACGGAACTCGTCGTGGAAGTGCCGATCACCGTGACAATTAAAAATGGAGCATTACAAAAGGCTAGTTATTCCATTGCCAATGATAAATTGCATGCCATCGAATATGATTGCGTAAAATTTTTTAAAAAAACAGCGTATCCTATAACAACGGAGTTGAGAGTGGGCGAGATGAAATTGTCTCTCCAGGCTGCTCCGGATGGAGATAATGTTTTCAGCATTGATCCGAATTCCTCATTATTGAAGGATTCCAAAAAGAATTTGAATTTCAATGAACAGCACATGCTTGTTTCCGGGAGCTTCTCTTCCAAAAATAATACGCTGCAATTTGTTGTTAAATCCATCACGGCCTTGGCCAAGATCATCCCCGCCGCGTTTGGCTTACCGGTCGGGGCGGAGGCAGTGTCACCGCTTGCCGCGCTCACCACGTTGGAGGCTGCTCCCGTCCGCCAGCCCAAGGAGGAAATGGCCGCGGAAAAGGAAAAGTTGCGGAATGTAGCCTGTCAAGCACTGTTCAATAAAATGATGCAACAGATTGATGACGCACAGAAGCGCTACAATGAGGCGACGTTGAAGAGAGAAGATTTCGTCTTTGGTCGCAATGTTGGCGGCGTTGACAGGAATCTAGATGTATACAAAGCAAGGGTTGCGGAAGGAGATAAGGTAATCAAGGAGTTAAAATCATCGACTAATTTAAATGAAACAGTTGTTCTGACTTTCAAGAAGATATTCACGGCTGAAGAGCTTGGAGATATTTCGCCAAATGCAGTAAAGAGCATTGTCCTGTTTGAGCTTCGAGACGACAAATTGTATACGAAATACCAGGATGCCTTCGCGGATAAAGAAGCGTCAAAATTTCTGGATAAGGTTGAGGAGCGGGATGTGAAAAATCCTAGGCGTGTGGTTTTGATGCTGCAACAGTTGCCGAACGATCCAGCCCTTGCCGTCAAGGAAGCGCTAACCGATCCGCCCAAGGGGGTGCAGGGGCTTTACTACCGCATGCCGGCGCTGGTTCATGCTTGGTTCGATAATGCGGGCGTGAAGACGCAGCCACAAACCATTTCCGTCGCCCAATGGGGTCCCATATTGGCCTTGCCGTCGCGCATGGGGTCCTCGGATGCAGCAGTCACGTTCGAGTTTTTCGCCGATACCGGGGCCCTGAAGAGCATCGGCACGGAAACCAAGTCCCTCGACATGAGTCAAGTCGAAGCGGTGGGTACGGCAGGTTCGGCCCTGATCCAGGCCGTTTACAGTAGCACAGATCCGAACAATGAGTTGCGTAGGGAGAAAGAGCGGCTTTCCCTCGAAAAAGACATCAAGGACCTTCGCTCGGCCATACAACCGACATCCCAGTAGGCTTTGCTGTTTCGCCGGACGGCCGGAGGCCGTCCGGCGAAACAGCCTGATTTTCTACCGAAATACCACTGTCTTGTTGCCGAAAACGATCACCCGGTCCTCCAGGTGCCACTGGACGGCCCGGGCCAGCACCGTGCGCTCCAGGTCGCTACCCGTGGCCTTGAGGTCGGCCACGGAAAAACGGTGGGTGACCCGGGCCGTGTCCTGCTCGATGATCGGGCCGGCGTCGAGTTCGGCCGTGACGTAGTGGGCCGTGGCCCCGATGAGCTTGACCCCCTTGTCGTGGGCCTGGCGGTAGGGGTCGGCCCCGACGAAGGCCGGCAGAAACGAATGGTGGATGTTGATGACCCGGTGCTCGTAGGGCCGCAGGAACTCCGCCGAAAGTATCCGCATGTAGCGGGCCAGCACCAGCAGGTCCGTGTCCTCGCCCAAAAGCTCCGCCATCCTGGCCTCGGCCTCGGCCATGCCGGCGTCGCCGACGGGCACGCAGGTAAACGGCACGCCGAAGCTTTCCACGCTGCCGCGCAGATCCTCGTGGTTGCTGATGACCCGGGCGATCTCGCAGGGCAGCTCGCCCCGGGCGTGGCGCCACAGAAGCTCCATCAGGCAATGGTCGTGGCGCGAGGCCAAAAACACCGCCCGCTTGGGCACGTCGGTGTAGCCGAGGCGCCAGTCCATGGAAAACCGCGCCCCCACCACCTCGCCGAAGGCCGTCTCGAAGGCCGCCCGCGACATGTCCATGTACGGCGTGTAAAACTCCAGGCGCATGAAAAACGTCCCGCCCTCCGGGTCCGTGGAATGCTGGTCCAGGTCGATGATGTTGGCCCCATGGGCGTGGAGGAACCCCGTGACCGAGGCCACGATGCCGGGTTTGTCCGGGCAGGTGATGCGCAAACGGGCGAAATGGCTCATACGGAACATGTCCTTTGCTGGATTGCCGCCGGGCGGTGCCGGGGAAAAGCCCATAACGCAGAACGGTTTTGGAGGCCAGCCGGGTTTCGCCAAAGATTATTCGGACAATATTGTCATTTTCCGCAAATTCGTTTAGAAACAGCCAACCAAAACGGGCACGCCCCCGCTTCGAGCGCGCCCGGGCCGAAGGGAAGCCCAACCATGCAAAAAATTTCCCAGCGAGGAAGTCCTATGATCATCGGTATCCCCAAGGAAATCAAAACCCTGGAAAATCGCGTCGCCATGACCCCCGGAGCCGTGGCCACCCTGGTCCGGCGCGGGCACGACGTCCTGGTCGAGGCCGGGGCCGGGTTGGGTTCGGGGCTGGCCGACGAGCAGTACGCCAAGGCCGGGGCCACACTCGTGGACGCCGCCGCGGCCTGGGGCGCCCAGATGGTCATCAAGGTCAAGGAGCCCATCGCCTGCGAGTACAAATACCTGCGCAAGGACCTGCTGCTTTTCACCTACCTGCACCTGGCCGCCGACCGGGCCCTGACCGACGCGCTGCTGGCCTCGGGCACCACGGGCGTGGCCTACGAGACCGTGCAGTTGCCTGACGGCGCCCTGCCGCTTTTGATCCCCATGAGCGAGGTCGCCGGCCGCATGGCTCCCCAGGTCGGCGCCCACGCCCTGGAAAAATCCCAGGGCGGCCGCGGCATTTTGCTCGGCGGCGTGCCCGGCGTGCCCCAGGCCTCGGTGGTGGTGGTCGGCGCCGGCGTGGTCGGGTCCAACGCCTGCAAACTGGCTGTCGGCATGGGCGCCCAGGTGACGGTCCTCGACATCAATCACGCCCGGCTCCAGTACCTCGACGACATCTACCAGGGCCGCGTGGTCACCATGTCCAGCAACGAGGCCAACGTCCGCAAGGCCGTGACCTACGCCGACCTGCTCATCGGCGCCGTGCTCATCCCCGGCGCCAAGGCCCCGCACCTGGTCACCCGGGACATGCTGCCCACCATGAAGGAAGGCTCGGTCATCGTGGACGTGGCCGTGGACCAGGGCGGCTGCGTGGAAACCATCAAGGCCACCACCCACGCCGACCCGACCTACGTCATCGACGGCGTGGTCCACTACGGCGTGGCCAACATGCCCGGCGCCGTGCCCCGCACCTCGACCTACGCCCTGTGCAACCAGACCCTGCCCTATGCCATCAAGCTCGCGGCCAAGGGCATCGGCGCCCTGCGCGAGGACAGCGCCCTGGCGCTTGGCCTCAACACCCATGCCGGCATGCTGACCTTCGCCGGCGTGGCCGAGGCCTTCGACCTGCCGCTGACGCCGGTGGAGGCGGCCCTGGCCTAGGGCCGTGCCCGAGCACGGGGGCGTTGGGTTCCAGGGGGCAACCGCACGGGAGAATGGTTGTTTTGGTAACAATATCCCCTGTATGGGACGGGGCGCGGCAGGCGCCCCGTTACCCGGCCGGGAGGGGAAAAACGTGTCTTCTCCCGGTGTTATTTCACAAATATGTGTCAAATGGGGGAGCGGGGGATTCCCATCCCGGCCGAGATCATGTATGGCCACAGGAACTTATCGTTGTCCGTAAGTCCTTGAAATCGACTGTAAACAGGAGGCGTTCATGAAAAGGTCCTGGCTCATTGCCCTTTTTCTCGTCCTCGGGATGGCCGCGCCGGCCCGCGCCGCGGACACCATCAAACTGGGTTTCAACATCCCCATGACCGGCGACATCCCGGACGTCGGCGAATCGTCGAAAAACGCCGCCGAGATGCTCAAGAAAAAGATCAACGACGCCGGCGGCATCGAAGTCGGCGGCAAGAAGTACCTGGTGGAATTCGTCTACGAGGACAACGAGTCCAAGGCCGAATCCGCCCTGTCCGCCGCCCGCAAGCTCATCACCCAGGACAACGTCCTGGGCATGGTCGGCCCCCAGTCCAGCAAGCAGGCCGTTCCGGCCGGCGAAGCCGCCAATGACCTCAAGGCCCCGATGATGGCCCCCTGGTCCACCAACCCCAACACCACCAAAAACCGCCCCTACGTCTTCCGCGGCTGCTTCCTGGACACCTTCCAGGGCCCCACCGCCGCCAAGTTCGCCTCCGAGGAATTCAAGGCCAAAAAGGCCGCGGTCCTCTACGACATCGCCTCCGACTACCCCAAGGGCCTGGCCGAGGACTTCAAGGCCGCCTTTGAAAAGATCAACGGCCCCGGCTCCGTGGTCGCCTTCGAGACCTTCACCACCAAGGACGTGGACTTCTCGGCCCAGCTGACCAATATCGCCAAGTCCGGCGCCGACGTGCTGTTCGTGCCCCAGTACTACAACGAGGTGCCGCTGATCGTGAAGCAGGCCAAGTCGCTGGGATTTAACAAGCCCGTGCTCGGCAGCGACTCCTGGGGTTCCGGCGACCTGATGGGCCTTTGCGGCGACGACTGCAAGGGCTTTTTCTTCGTCACCCACTACGCCGCCGCCGGCGCCAAGGGCAAGACCAAGGAATTCATCGACGAGTACACCAAGCTCTACAAGAAGACCCCCGACGACGTCGCCGCCCTGACCTGGGACGGCGCCAACCTGATGCTCGCCGCCGTCCAGTCCATGCCCGCCATCAGCGGCGACATGGCCAAGGACCGCGAGGCCCTCATGAAGGCCATGGCCGGCATCAAGAAGTTCGAGGGCATCACCGGCGACATGTCCTACCCGGCCACGGGCGACCATGACCCGATCAAGTGCGCCGTGGTGGTGAAAATCGACGACGCCGGCAAGTTCGCCTTCTACAAGTCCGTTTGCCCGTAGCCCCGGACCGGCATCCGCCGGCCGCCGGCGCGTCCGGGACGCCGCCCTCGGGGGCGCGTCCCGGACGCCATGAAGCAACATTTCGGCCGGCTGGCGACTTCGCCCGCCGGACAGGCCACAACTCGCGCCAAGGGGGTCTCCGTTGCTGCAAAGCCTCTTGCAAAACCTGCTCAATGCCCTGCAGTGGGGAAGTTTCTATTCCCTGATCGCCCTTGGCTACTGCCTGGTCTACGGCGTGCTGCTGCTGATTAACTTCGCCCACGGCGACATCTTCATGGTCGGGGCCTACATCGCCTTTTTCGTGTCCATGCTGTTCCTCGGCAAGTTCGGCGGCATCCCCGGCCTGCCCGGCTGGCTGGTGCTGGCCCTGGCCGTGCCCCTGACCATGCTGCTGACCGCCGTGGTCGGCGTGACCCTGGAACGCGTGGCCTACCGGCCCCTGCGGCGCAAGGGCGTCAACCGCCTCTACGTCGTCATCACGGCGCTGATGTGCGGGCTGATCCTGGAAAACGGCAACCTGGCCCTGCTCGGCGCCAGCCGCAAAAGCTTCCCCACGCTCATCCCGACCACCGTCTACACCTTTTTCGGCGTCACCGTGACCAACATCAAGCTGATGGTCATCGGCGTGGCCATCCTGTCCTTTCTGCTCCTGCACTTCATCGTCACCCGCACGAAGATCGGCATGGCCATGCGGGCCATCTCCTACGACCGTTTCGCCGTGCCGCTGATGGGCATTCCGGCCGACACGGTCATCGTCTTCACCTTCGTGCTGGGCTCGGGCTTCGCCGGGCTGGCCGGGCTTTTTTTTGCCATGACCTATCCGGTGCTCGACCCCTACATGGGGGCGCTCATTGGCTGGAAGGCCTTCATCGCGGCCGTGGTCGGCGGCATAGGCTCCATTGCCGGGGCCTTTGCCGGCGGGTTTCTGCTTGGGTTCGTGGAGATCATGGTGGTGGCCTTTTTCCCCTCCACCTTCCGCGACCTCATCGCCTTTTCCATTTTGCTGCTCATCCTGTCCATCCGACCGACCGGCCTTTTCGGCGTGGCCCGTCGGACCAAAATCTAGGACCAGCCAGGGAGACCCGCCATGAAGCGCCTGACCGTCCCCGCCCTGCTGGCCGTCGTTTTTGCCGTGCTGGTCTGGGCCTCCAAATCCGGAACCATGAACATCTACTGGCAGTCGGTGGTCATGTTCATGGGCGTCAACATCATCCTGTCCTCGAGCCTCAATATCATCAACGGCAACATGGGCGAATTCTCCTGCGGCCACGCCGGCTTCATGGCCGTGGGCGCCTATGTCTCCTCGGTGTTGTCCGTGGCCCTTTTCGCCAAGTCGGCCGCCTTCGGCGAGCCGCTGCTGGGGCCGCAGATGGCCGTGTGGCTGTTCCCGGTGGTGCTGCTGGTCGGCTCCCTGGCCGCCTCCCTGGTGGGGCTGCTCGTTGCCATCCCGTCGTTTAAGACCCGGGGCGACTACCTGGCCATTATCACCATCGCCGCCGCCTACATCGTCAAGTCCACCATCGAGAACATCGGCATCATCGGCGGGGCCAGGGGGTTCATGGGCATGTCCGCGGTCATGAATTCCATGAACGACACGGCCAGCCTGCCCTGGATCATGATCTGGGTCATCGTCGGCACCATCTTCGCCGTCTGGCTCATCCGGCGCTTCATCTACTCCACCTTCGGCAAGGGCGTAGACGCCATCTGCCAGGACGAGATCGCGGCCGAGATCATGAGCGTCAACACCGACCGGGTCAAACTGGTGGCCTTCATGGTCTCCTGCGGCCTGGCCGGGCTGGCCGGCGGGCTTTTCGCCCACATCCTCGGCTACGTGAACCCGGGGTCGTTTACCATCCTCAAATCCACCGAAATCATGGTCATGGTCTATCTCGGCGGCATGGGCTCGCTGTCCGGCTCCGTGATCTCGGCCATCCTCGTCACGCTGCTGATGGAGGCGTTGCGGCCCCTGCAGATCATCAAGTGGGTGGCCATTCCGCTGCTGCTGGTCCTTCTCATGCAGTTTCGCCCCGAAGGCATCATGGGCCGGCGGGAACTGGCGGATGTGTTTCCGGGATTGCGCAAATTCTACACGTTCAAGGGGTAGGCCGTGGCGCTTTTGGAAGTGAGTGAAATGACGCAGTACTTCGGCGGGCTGTGCGCCGTGTCGGAGTTTTCCGTCGCCCTGGAGACCGGGCAGCTGGTGGCCCTTATCGGCCCCAACGGCGCGGGCAAGACCACGGTCTTCAACCTCGTCAGCGGCTTTTACAAGCCCACGCGCGGCGAGATCCTCTTCAAGGGCCAGTCCATCAAGGGGCTTAAGCCCCACCAGGTCACGGCCCGGGGCATCGCCCGCACCTTTCAGAACATCCGGCTGTGGTTCGAGATGACCGTGCTGGATAATATCCGCATCGCCCAGCACCATGCCCTGGGCTACGGCCTGCTCGACTGCTTCCTGCGCACCCCGCGCTACATGCGGGCCGAGCGCGACATCGAGGACCATGCCATGGAGGTCCTCACCCGCCTGGGGCTGCGGGAGGTCGCCCACGAATACCCGAAAAACCTGCCCTACGGCGTGCAGCGGCTGGTCGAGATCGCCCGGGCGCTGTCCATCAAGCCTTCCCTGCTCATGCTCGACGAGCCCGCCGCCGGGCTCAACTCCGCCGACGTGGAGGGGCTCATCAAGCTCATCGCCGACATCCACAAGGATTTCGGCCTGGCCATCTGGATGATCGAGCACCAGATGGACGTGGTCATGAGCCTGTGTGAGTGGATCAAGGTCATCGATTTCGGGGCCACCATCGCCGAAGGCACGCCCGAGGCCATCCAGAACAACCCCGAGGTCATCAAAGCCTACCTGGGAGACGATACAATCTGATGCTGCTCTCCGTTGAAAACCTCCGGGTCAAGTACGGCAATATCGAGGCCCTGCACGGCATCTCCTTCCATGTGAACAAGGGGGAGATCGTCACGCTCATTGGGGCCAACGGCGCGGGCAAGACCACCACGCTGCTCTCCATCATGCGTCTGCCGCCCCCCGAAGCCCCCAAGGTGGTGGAGGGCGACATCAAGTACGACGGGAAGTCCATTCTCGGCATGGAGCCTCACGACGTGGTCCGCAAGCTCCACATGGACCTCTCGCCCGAGGGCCGCCGTATCTTCGGCAACCTCACGGTCATGGAGAACCTGGTGATGGCCACCTACGCCCGCACCGACGGCGAGGAGGCCGTGGGCCGGGACCTCGACCGGGTGCTGTCGCTTTTTCCGCGCCTGTCCGAGCGGCGCAAGCAGCGCAGCGAATCGCTCTCCGGCGGCGAGCAGCAGATGCTGGCCGTGGGCCGGGCGATCATGACCGGCTGCGACTTCATCCTGCTCGACGAGCCGAGCATGGGCCTGGCGCCGCTTTTGATGTATGAAATGTTCCGCACGCTCAAAAAGCTCAACGAACTGGGGCTGACCATCCTGCTCATCGAGCAGAACGCCAAAGTGGCCCTATCGTTCGCCCACCGGGGCTACGTCCTCGATACCGGCGAGATCAAGACCTCGGGCACGGCCGAGGAACTGCGGCGCGACCCCGAGGTGAAAAAGGCCTACCTCGGCGGGTAGTGTTGTGCCCCTTAAAAAATACGAAAGTATTTTTTAAGAAAAAAAGTCATGCCGCAGTGTCTCCCGCGAGAATGGAGAGGACCTCTGCGAAGGCGGGGCACGAGGCGCGACTGGCGGCCATTTCCAGGCCCGGACCGGCGGCAGTCGGCCCGGGCCTGTTTTTTTTGTCTTGGCCCATGACTTGCTTGTAACCAGTCGCCGGCCGTCGCGTCGGCAGTTTCTTCCATGATTCGGCACGCCTCTTGCCACTCTCCACGCGGGGAACGCCACGCCAGGCAATAAATTCCCGCTCAAAGGAGATGGACATGAGCGTATCTTCGATAAGCCAGTCCTCCAGCGACTATTGGCTCCAGCAACTGCTTGCCAGTTACGGGCAGTCCTCGTCCACCGACAGCCAGTCGTCCATCCTGAGTCTCCTGTCGCAGGGAAGCGACGCCTCCGACGCCACGTCGGCAACTTCTTCCGGGTCCTCGTCGTCCTCGTCGAGCTCCGTCGGGAGTTTCAACGACATCCTCACCGCCCTCCTGTCCGGCAACGGCTCCCTGTCCTACGACATGGAAACGGGTATGCTCACCAGCGGCAGCCAGGGCGAGGCCGAGGACATGCCCCCGCCGCCGCCCATGGACGGCGCCCAGGGTGGATCGGGCGGGCAGGGCGGCGAACTGACCCGCACCGAAAGCACCACCACCAACGACGACGGCTCGACCACCACCACCGCCACCCTGACCGATGCCTCCGGCAACCAGGTGGGCACGGAACAAACCGTCGAAAACACCGACGGCTCCTACACTACCACCATCACCATGACCGACCCGTCGGGCAAGACCTCCACCCGGACCATCACCGGGGAAAACACCGACGACGGGTTCAAGGAAACCGAAACCCTCACCGACGCCGACGGCAATATCCTGGAGACCGGCACCACCCTGACCGCCTCGGACGGCAGCGTCAGCACCACCATGACCCGAAACGGCCCCGACGGCGGTTCGATGACCGAAAGCGCCAGCTACGACGCCGCGGGCAACCTGCTTGCCTCCAGCACGTCGACGACCGCGCCCACCACCACGGCCGCCTCCGCCTCGGATACCGCGTCGAGCACCACGACCACTTCGAGCAGCACCGACAGCACGACGTCCAGTGCCTCGTCGTCTGCCTCCGCCTCGGGCTCGTCCGGATCGTCCGGGTCGTCGGACAGCAGCGGCAACACCACCACCGTGACCATGAGCTTCACGTCCGAGGGCATCGAGGAAACCACCACCGTGACGGACGCCGACGGCAACCTCGTCAGCCAGTCCACCAAGGAGATTCCCTTTTCCTCCACGGCAAAGGGCAGCACGTTCGGTTCGTCCCTGACCGAGGGCCAGGGGCTGTCCGACCTGATCGGGCAGTACGCCGCCAACCGCTACGGGACGAACCGCTATGCCGCCCAGCAGCAGCAGGGGCTGTTCGACCTGACCGCGCAGCAAAGCGGCTTGTCTGTGGACGCGTAAACGGAAGCGTTTTCGGCCGGCGATGGCCGCGACACGAAGGGCGGTTCCCATTGGGCCGCCTTTTGTGTTTGCAGGGGGCGGAAAATTTTGCCGACCGGCAGCCGCCGGGGTGGAGCGGCCGTGGAACCCGGCCACCTTGCCCGACAACCCCAAACCCGTTTGCCGCTGAGGCGGGGCTGTCGTACAAGGAGGGAAGGTAGTCGAGCGGGGAGGGCGGCGGTGCGCAACAAATTTCTCGGGACCGGCGAGCCGGGCTGGCATCCGGTGCGCAAGGTCCTGGTGGTTCTGTCGGGCCTGCGTTTCGCCGTGCTCTACGACGCGAGCGTGGCCTGGAAGGTGGCGGTCTCGGTGGCGGTGCTGGCCATTTTCGCCTGGGCCGGCCATTGGCGGGATTTTCTCATTGTGCTCGTGGCCACGGGGCAAATGCTGGCCGTGGAGCTCGTCAATTCCGCCATCGAGGGCGTGTGCGACTTCCTGGTCGCCCACGAGGACAAGCGCATCAGGGCCATCAAGGACATGGCCGCCGCCGGGGCGGGCATCGGCATCGCCTTCTGGCTGCTGGTGATCGTCTGGGAGGGGGGCTACCTGGTGGACGCCTGGCCCGGGCCCTGAGCCGTCGCGCCGGGCACTCGCCCGGAGCGGCCGTACTGGTGAGGCGGCCATGGCCGGGCCGGGGGGCAAGTGTGCCGCCCGGGTAGGCTGACCGCTTGCGCGAGGCAGCCCTGGCCTGCCGGACCGGCAGCCCTGGTGGGCCGGGGCGTACGCATCCTTCCGCCCGGAGGCCGCTTTCGCGAAGCCGCCCAGGCTGGGCCGAGGCGTCAGCGGTGGGGTGCCGGGAAGGATGTGGTGGGGCGCCGGGACGGGTACGCCGGGAAGCGTGGGGTGGGGCGCCGGGCGGCCGAGCGGTAGCGGCGGCCGGGTTAGAATTTGCCCTTGGCCCGGGAGACGGCGGCCTTGAGTTCGGTCAGGGCGGCCTCGACGCCGTCGCGCAGTTCGGTCAGGGCGTCACCGCCGCCTTTGCGCAGCAGCGTCAGTTTGTAGCGGGCCTTGTCGTATTTTTCGAGCATGTGCTCGAGTTCGCCGGCCCAGCGGTCGAAAAAGTCGGGCCCTTGTTCCCGGGCCGCCTCGCGGGCGGATTCGATCTTGGCCTTGTATTTGGCCAGCTGCTCTTCCAGGTCGACGCCGAAAGGCTTTTTTTCGTCCATGGTTTCCCCCTGTCCGCGTCGGCAATATTGTCTAACATACCGGAATGGTGGTGGGAAGGCAAGCCGTTTCGGGGACGGCCCTCCCGGGGCGGGAGGCGCAAAACGCCGCTTGCATGCCCTTTCGCAGTTTGATAAACGGCAATGAGGCAAGAGTCCGGCCGGGTATCTTTCCTGGGGAGGAAAAGACGCCCGGCCTCTGGTCAAAAACCGAAGGCGACTTATGTCTTAACCCAGGCGGGCTGATGCGGCGGTTATACCTTCGCCGCACCGAGCAGGGACGCCTCGCCGACGGACCGCAACGCTTAACGTGTAGAGAGTCAAGGAGGAAGGCCATGAACGCGCGCTTGCAGAAGATCATGGTGCTGGCATTGGCCGTGATGATCGGTTTGACGGTGTTGCCGTCCCGTTCGTTCGCCATTGGTGAGGCGGGCACCGCCTATGTGGCACCGGAGTTTGGCTTCTACGGCACAGGCCAGAAGGCGGTTGAATCGTACTTCACCTTCGGCGCCAGTGGCGGCTATTTCGTCATGGACGGCCTGTCCATCGGCCTGGAGGCCCTGGCCTATTCGTTCAACCAGCGCAAGATCGACCGTAACACGGCGGCCGGGAATTTCCTGTACACCGCGGTCAGCAACGACGGCTATTCCCAGAATCCCTGGGCTTTCGGCGCCAATGCGCTGATCCGCTACTATCCGGTGCGCACCGACAAGGCGGCTTTCTACATCGGTACCGGTATCGGCGGCCTGTTCTCCGGCGACCGCGTCCCGTACTATTCCGACGGTCACCGCGGCAACTACTCCAACCCGACCCTGCCCGTGGACATCGGCTTCACCGTGGCCTTCTCGCCGAGCGTGTCCTTCGAGCTGGCCGGCCGCTATCAGCGGATCGGCTTCGACCAGGCCGGCCTCGACGGTTGGGGTGGTCATGCCGGGCTGCGCATCACTTTCTAGGCTGACAAACCCGGACAAGTAGGGTAACTAGTCAAGCCCTCCCGCCCGTGTCGGGCGGGAGGGCTCGTTTTTTTCGCTGGCAGGCCCATTGCCGCTTGACACGGGGCGGCGGGGGGTCTATATGCCTCTGTCTTTGCCATACACTACGATTTCTATTGAACGGAGACGGCTATGCCCACGATCAATCAACTTATCCGCAAGGAGCGGGCCAAGGTGGCCAAGCGCCGCAAGACGCCTGCCCTGCAAGCCTGCCCGCAGCGCCGGGGTGTGTGCACCCGCGTGTACACCACCACGCCCAAAAAGCCGAACTCGGCTTTGCGCAAGGTCGCCCGCGTGCGCCTGACCAACGGCATCGAGGTGACCTCGTACATCCCGGGCGAAGGCCACAACCTGCAGGAACACTCGGTGGTGATGATCCGGGGCGGCCGCGTCAAGGACCTTCCCGGTGTGCGTTACCACATCATCCGCGGCACGCTCGATACCGCCGGCGTGTCCGATCGCCGCCAGGGCCGTTCCAAGTACGGCGCCAAGCGGCCCAAGTAATTCCGGTCAAAGGAGAAGACGCGTATGCCGCGCAAAGGTTCCGTATCCAAACGCTCGGTGCTGCCCGATCCCAAGTATGGCAGCCATCTGGTGATGAAGTTCATCAACCGGCTCATGTACGACGGCAAGAAGGGCGTGGCTGAAGGCCTTTTCTACAAGGCCGTGGACGTGCTGGCCGAAAAGTCCGGCGAAGATCCCTTGAAGGCCTTCGAGAAAGCCGTGGCCAATGTCAAGCCGCACATGGAAGTCAAGCCCCGGCGCGTGGGCGGCGCCACCTATCAGGTGCCCATGGAAGTGCGGCCCGAGCGGCAGTTGACCCTGGCCCTGCGCTGGCTCGTCAGCAACGCCCGCAACCGCGGCGAGAAGGGAATGGCGGAGAAGCTGTCGGGCGAACTGCTCGATGCCTATCACAATCGCGGCGGGGCCGTGAAAAAGAAAGAGGATACGCACCGCATGGCCGACGCCAACAAGGCGTTTGCCCATTACCGGTGGTAGTCGCACAAGGATAGCGTCGTGTCTAAGACTGTACCCATTGAGCGGCAACGCAATATCGGCATCATGGCTCACATCGATGCCGGGAAGACGACCACCACCGAACGTATTCTCTATTACACCGGGGTGTCGCACAAGATAGGCGAAGTCCATGATGGCCAGGCCACCATGGACTGGATGGTCCAGGAACAGGAGCGCGGCATCACCATCACCTCCGCCGCCACCACCTGCTTTTGGCGTGACCACCGCATCAACATCATCGACACGCCCGGCCACGTGGATTTTACCATCGAGGTGGAACGTTCCCTGCGTGTTCTCGACGGGGCGGTCGCCGTGTTCGACGCCGTCTCGGGCGTCGAGCCCCAGTCCGAAACGGTCTGGCGCCAGGCCGAGCGCTACCGCGTTCCCCGCATGAGCTTCGTCAACAAGATGGACCGCATCGGCGCGGACTTCTTCCGTTGCGTGGACATGATCCGTGACCGCCTCGGCGCCAAGCCCGTGCCCCTGCAGATCCCCATCGGCTCCGAAGAGAACTTCGAGGGCGTGGTGGACATGATCCGGGGCAAGGCCGTCTATTTCGACACCGAGTCCATGGGCAAGGAGTATGTCTACAAGGACATCCCCGCCGACCTCCTGGACCGCTACGAAGAGCTGCGCCTGCACATGGTCGAGGCCATCGCCGAGGAAGACGAGACGCTGATGGAGAAGTACCTCGGCGGCGAGGAACTCACCCCCGAGGAGCTCGTGGCCGGCATCCGCAAGGCCACCATCAGCCTGGCCATCTGCCCGGTGCTGTGCGGCTCGGCCTTCAAGAACAAGGGTGTGCAGCCCCTGCTCGACGCCGTGGTCGATTTCCTGCCTTCGCCCGTCGACATCCCGGCCATGCAGGGCCACGATCCCGACGACGCGGAAAAGGTCATCGAGTGCCCGTGCGACCCCAAGCTGCCCCTGGCCGCCCTGGCGTTCAAGCTCATGAGCGACCCGTTCATCGGCCACCTGACCTTTCTGCGCATCTACTCCGGCCGCATCGAGTCCGGCATGACCGTGCTCAATGCCAACACCGGCAAGAAGGAGCGCATCGGCCGCCTGCTCAAGATGCACGCCAACAAGCGTGAAGAGATAAAAGACGCCGAGGCCGGCGACATCGTGGCCGCCGTGGGCATGAAGATCACGTCCACCGGCGACACGCTGTGCGCGGAAAACCGCCCCGTGGCCCTGGAGTCGCTGACCATCCCCGAGCCCGTCATCGAGGTGGCCATCGAACCCAAGACCAAGGCCGACCGCGACGCCCTGTCCCAGGCGCTCGGCAAGCTGGCCAAGGAGGACCCCTCCTTCCGCGTCAAGTCCGACGAGGAATCCGGCCAGACGCTGATCGCCGGCATGGGCGAGCTGCACCTGGAGATCATCGTCGACCGGCTCATGCGCGAGTTCGGCGTCAATGCCAACGTGGGCGCCCCCCAGGTCGCCTACCGCGAGACCATCACCAAGGGCATCAAGAACGATCTGCGCTACGTCAAGCAGACCGGCGGTCGCGGCCAGTACGGCCACGTGGTGCTGGAGATCGAGCCCAAGGACGATGGCGGCTACGAATTCATCAACGGCATCGTGGGTGGCGTCATCCCCAAGGAATACATCCCGGCCGTGGACAAAGGTATCCAGAACGCCATGAAGGGCGGGGTGATCGCCGGCTTCCCGCTGGTCGACATCCGGGCCAAGCTGGTCTTCGGCTCCTACCACGAAGTCGACTCCTCGGAGCAGGCGTTTTTCATTTGCGCCTCCCAGTGCTTCAAGGAAGCCGTGCAGAAGGCCGGACCGGTGCTGCTCGAGCCCATCATGGCCGTGGAAGTGGTCACGCCGGAAGAGTACATGGGCGACGTCATGGGTGACTTAAACGGTCGCCGCGGCCGCATCGCCAAGATGGATTCCCGAGCCGGGGCGCAGATCATCACCGCCCACGTGCCCCTTTCCTCCATGTTCGGCTACGCCACGGACCTGCGCTCCAAGTCGCAGGGCCGGGCCACCTTCAGCATGCAGTTCGATCACTACGAGAAGGTCCCGACGGCCCTGGCCGACGAGATCATGAAGAAGAAATAACGCCCGCGCGAAACCGGGCGAGGTGAAAACAAAACGACCCGCGCAGGCGGCGCTTAGGGGGACGACATGGGTAAGGCGAAATTCGAGCGGAAAAAGCCGCACGTCAACATCGGTACCATCGGCCACATCGACCACGGCAAGACCACGCTGACCGCGGCCATCACGCGTCTGGCCAGCATGAAGGGCTTTGGCGAGTACATTCCCTTCGACCAGATCGACAAGGCTCCGGAAGAAAAAGAGCGCGGCATCACCATTGCCACGGCCCACGTGGAATACGAGACCGACAAGCGCCACTACGCCCACGTCGACTGCCCCGGCCACGCCGACTACATCAAGAACATGATCACCGGCGCCGCCCAGATGGACGGCGGCATCCTGGTCGTGGCCGCCACCGACGGCCCCATGCCCCAGACCCGTGAGCACATCCTGCTCGCCCGTCAGGTCGGCGTGCCCCAGCTGGTCGTGTTCATGAACAAGGTCGACCTGGTCGACGACCCCGAGCTGCTGGAACTGGTCGAGCTGGAAGTGCGCGAGCTGCTCTCCAAGTACGGCTTTCCCGGCGATGACATCCCGGTCATCAAGGGCTCGGCGCTCAAGGCCCTGGAAGCCGGCGACATCAAGAGCGACGACGCCGCCCCGATCTTCGAGCTGCTCGACGCCTGCGATTCGTTCATCCCCGAGCCCAAGCGCGACATCGACAAGCCGTTCCTGATGCCCATCGAGGACGTCTTCTCCATCTCCGGCCGCGGCACCGTCGTGACCGGCCGTGTCGAGCGCGGCATCATCACCGTGGGCGACGAAGTGGCGATCATCGGCATCAAGGACACGGTCAAGACCACCTGCACCGGCGTCGAGATGTTCCGCAAGATCCTGGACCAGGGCCAGGCCGGCGACAACGTCGGGGTGCTGCTGCGCGGCGTCAAGCGCGACGAGGTCGAGCGCGGCCAGGTGCTGGCCAAGCCGGGCTCCATCACGCCGCACCGCAAGTTCAAGGCCGAGGTCTACGTCCTCAACAAGGAAGAGGGCGGCCGTCACACGCCGTTTTTCTCCGGTTACCGTCCCCAATTCTATTTCCGCACGACCGACATCACGGGCGTGGTCACCCTGGCCGAGGGCGTCGAGATGGTCATGCCCGGGGATAACGCCACCTTCAACGTGGAACTGATCGCGCCCATCGCCATGGAAAAGGGCCTGCGCTTCGCCATCCGCGAAGGCGGCCGGACCGTCGGCGCCGGCGTCGTGTCGGAAATCGTGGAGTAAATATCATGGTTTCCATGCAAAACGATCGCATTCGCATCAAACTCAAGGCGTACGACTACCGCATCCTGGACAAGGCGGTGGCCGAAATCGTGGATACCGCGCGCAACACTGGCGCCGGCGTGGCCGGGCCCATCCCGTTGCCCACGGACATCCACAAGGTTACGGTCAACCGCTCGGTTCACGTGGACAAGAAGTCCCGGGAACAGTTCGAGATGCGGGTTCACAAACGGCTTCTGGACATTATGGAGCCCACGCAGCAGACGGTGGACGCGCTCGGCAAGCTGAGCCTGCCCGCCGGCGTCGACGTGGAAATCAAGCTCTAAGGAAGGTCGGCATGGCTGCCACGCTTGGAATACTTGGCCGTAAACTGGGCATGACCCGGGTTTTCGGCGACGACGGATCCATTATCCCGGTCACGGTCATCGAGGCCGGCCCCTGTCCCGTCACCCAGGTGAAAACCGAGGACAAAGACGGGTATAACGCCATGCAGATCGGGTTCGATCAGATCCCGGAACGCAAGGTCAACAAGCCCGAGAAGGGCCACCTGGACAAGGCCGGCCGCGGCTACTACCGGGTGCTGCGCGAGATCCGCCTGGACGGCCCCTCGGCCTTCGAGCAGGGCATGGACGTGACCGTGGACATCTTCGCCCCGGGCGAGACCGTCAAGGTCACCGGCACCTCCATCGGCAAGGGCTTCGCCGGCGTCATGAAGCGCTGGAACTTCGCGGGCCTCAAAAAGACCCACGGTACGGAAAAAGCCCACCGCTCCGGCGGCTCCATCGGTAACAACACCGAGCCGGGCAAGGTCATGAAGGGCAAGAAGATGGCCGGCCACATGGGCGCGCGCACCGTGACCGTCATGGGCATCGAGGTCGTCGACGTCCGCCCGGAAATGAACCTGATCCTGGTCAAGGGACAGGTGCCCGGTCCGCGCAACAGCGTGGTCGTGGTGCGCAAGCAGGGATAACGGGTATAGCCATGGCAAACGTAAAACTCTACGACCAGGGGAACACCGAGATCGGCAGCGTCGATCTGGCCCCCGAGGTCTTCGAAGTCGAGGTCCAGCCCGAACTGCTGCACCTGGTGGTGCGGGCCCAGCTCGCCGCCAAGCGCGCCGGTACGCACAGCGTCAAGACCCGGGCCTTCGTCAGCGGCGGCGGCAAGAAGCCCTGGCGCCAGAAGGGCACCGGCCGCGCCCGCGCCGGTTCCACCCGCTCGCCCCTGTGGCGCGGCGGCGCCATCGTCCACGGGCCCGAGCCCCGCGACTACACCTTCAAGGTCAACCGCAAGGTGCGTCAGCTGGCCCTGCGCATGGCCCTTTCGGCCAAGCTCGGCGACGCCTCCCTGGTCCTGGTGGACGGCCTGTCCGTGCCCGAGGTCAAGACCAAGCACATGGTCAAGGTGACCGCGGATTTCGGCCTGAAAAAAGCCTTGATTGTTCTGCCCGCTTCGGATAACAATCTCGAGCTTTCCGCCAGGAACATTCCCGGCATCAAGGTTGTCCGGGAAGACATGCTCAACGTGTACGACGTCCTGCGCCACGACCACCTGGTCCTGGTCAAGGACGCGGCCCTGAAGATCCAGGAGAGGCTCGGTCATGGAGTACGCTAACATACTGCTGCGGCCCCTGGTTTCCGAAAAGGCCACCATGGTCAAGGAAGCCGCCAACCAGGTGGTTTTTTTCGTCCACCCCGAGGCGAACAAGATCGAGATCGCCAAGGCCGTGGAAAAGGCGTTTTCGGTGAAGGTCGCCGGCGTCCGGGTGGTCAAGCGCCGCCCCCTGGCCCGCTCGCGCATGGGCAAGGTGACGGGACGCATTCCGGGCTACAAGAAAGCCTACGTGACCCTGGCGCAGGGTGATAAAATAGAGTTCTTCGAAGGGGTCTAGTCATGTCCATCCGCAAGCTCAAGCCCACGTCGGCCGGCCGCCGGTTCCAGACGGTCTCCACCTTCGAGGAGATCACCCGGACCGAGCCCGAGAAGTCCCTCGTCGAAGGGCTTCCCCGCGCTTCCGGCCGCAACTGCTATGGCCGGATCACCTCGCGGCGGCGGGGCGGCGGCAACAAGCGCCTGTACCGCATCATCGACTTCAAGCGCGACAAGTTCAACGTCCCGGCCAAGGTCTTCTCCGTGGAGTATGACCCCAACCGTAGCGCCCGAATCGCGCTTTTGCATTACGCCGATGGTGAGAAACGTTACATTCTGGCGCCGGTTGGCATTACCGTCGGCGACATGATCACCGCCGGCGAGACCGCGGACATCAAGCCCGGCAACGCCCTGCCGCTGAAAAAGATCCCGGTCGGTACCCTGCTGCACAACATCGAGCTGGCCCCGGGCAAGGGCGGCCAGATCTGCCGCGCCGCCGGGACCTACGCCCAGCTCGTGGCCAAGGAGGGCAAGTATGCCCTGCTGCGGCTGCCCTCGGGCGAGGTGCGCAACATCCTGGCGACCTGCCTGGCCACCATCGGCCAGGTCGGCAACGTGATGCACGAGAACATTTCCATCGGCAAGGCCGGCCGCAACCGTTGGCTGGGCGCGCGCCCCAAAGTCCGTGGCGTGGCCATGAACCCCGTCGACCACCCCCTCGGCGGTGGCGAGGGCAAGAGCTCCGGCGGCCGTCACCCGGTCACCCCGTGGGGCAAGCCGACCAAGGGCTACAAGACCCGCAACAAGAAAAAGCCCTCGTCCAAGCTCATCGTCAAGCGGCGCGGACAAAAGTAAGGGGAAACGCCTATGCCTCGTTCGCTGAAAAAAGGCCCGTTTGTCGACGGCCACCTGGAGAAGAAGGTCGCCTACGCCGTGGAGAACAAGGATCGTCGGGTGATCAAGACCTGGTCGCGCCGGTCCATGATCCTGCCGGAGATGGTCGGACTGACCTTTGCCGTGCACAACGGCAAGAAGTTCATTCCGGTGTTCGTTTCCGAGAACATGGTCGGCCACAAGCTTGGCGAGTTCGCGCCCACGCGGACCTTCCACGGCCATGCCGCGGACAAGAAAAGCAAAGTGAAAAAGTAGCAGCCGGGGATCGTTCCCGGCCGGGATAAAGCCATGGAAGCCAAAGCCAGAGCCAAATTCATCCGCGTGTCGCCGCAAAAGGCCCGTCTCGTCGCCGCCAATATTCTTGGCCGGCCCGTGGAAGAGGCCATGAACATACTGAAGTTCACGCCCAAAAAGTCCGCCAAGCTTATCGGCAAAGTGCTGCACTCGGCCGTGGCCAATGCCGAGCAGATTTCGGGCGTCGACATCGACAACCTCACGGTCAAGCAGGTGATCGTCAATCCGGGGCCGACCTGGAAGCGCATCATGACGCGCTCCATGGGCCGGGCCTTCCGGATCGTCAAGCGCACGAGCCATATCACCGTCGTCGTGGCCGAGAACTAGGAGCGACACAATGGGCCAGAAAGTACATCCCTACGGGTTCCGGCTCGGGTACAACAAGAATTGGCTGTCCCGCTGGTTTTCCAAGAAGGATTATCCCGCGTTCGTTTTCGAGGACAACAAGATTCGCAAGTTCGTCAAAAAGAACCTGTACCACGCCGGCATTTCCAAGATCGAGATCGAGCGCGCCGGAGGCAAGATCCGCCTGATCATCCACACCGCCCGGCCGGGCATCGTCATCGGCCGCAAGGGCACGGAGATCGAAAAGGTGCGCGGCGACCTCAAACAGCGCTTCGGCCGCGAATTCACGGTCGAGGTCAACGAGATCCGTCGTCCCGAGATCGATTCCCAGCTGGTGGCCGAGAACATCGCCCTGCAGCTGGAGCGCCGCGTGGCCTTCCGCCGGGCCATGAAGCGCACGGTCGGGCTTTCCCGTAAGTTCGGGGCCGAGGGCATCAAGGTCTCCTGCGCCGGCCGGTTGGCCGGGGCGGAAATCGCCCGCTCCGAATGGTACCGCGACGGCCGCGTGCCGCTGCAGACCCTTCGCGCCGACATCGACTACGGCTATGCCATCGCCAAGACCACCTACGGGGTCATCGGCGTGAAGGTCTGGATTTTCAAAGGCGAAATTCTGGATCATGAGGTGGAAGCGTAATGTTGGCCCCGAAAAAAACCAAATTCCGCAAGATGCAGAAGGGCCGCCTGCGCGGTCCGGCCACCCGGGGCGCCTCCATCGACTTCGGTGAGGTCGGCATCAAGGCCCTGGAGCACGGCAAGCTGTCCAGCCAGCAGATCGAGGCCGCTCGTGTCGCCATCATGCGCCACATCAAGCGCGGCGGCAAGGTCTGGATCCGCATCTTCCCGGACCGCGTCCGGACGGAAAAGCCCGCCGAAGTCCGGCAGGGCAAGGGCAAGGGCGCCCCGGTCGGCTGGTTCGCCGCCGTCAAACCCGGACGCGTCCTGTACGAGATCAAGGGCGTGGACATGGAAACGGCCAAGGAAGCCTTGACCCGCGCCATGCACAAGCTGCCGATCAAGACCAAGATCGTGGCCAAGGAGGGCGTCTAGCCATGAAGACCGCCGAACTGCGCGAGCTCGACGCCGAAGGCTTGACCAAAAAGCTTGGCGAGACCCGCGAGGAACTCTTCAAGCTGCGTTTCCAGCACGCCACGGCGCAGCTGGAAAAAACCCACCGTCTGCGTCAGGTCCGCAAGGACATCGCCCGCATCCTGACGGTGCAAAACGAAAAAAAGCGTCAAGCCTAACCGGGGTTCGCCATGGAAGAACAAAAGAGCAATCGCCGGCAGTTGACCGGCGTAGTGGTGTCGGACAAGGCCGACAAGACCATCGTGGTCATGGTCGAAACCTTGGTCAAGCACCCGCTGTATAAGAAGTACATTCGTCGCCGCAAGAAATTCATGGCCCACGATCCGCAAAACGACTGCGGTCTCGGCGATACGGTCAGCATCATCGAGCACCGTCCGCTGTCCGCCCGCAAGCGCTGGCACCTCGTGAAAATCATGGAAAAAGCGGTCTAGGAGCGACGTCATGATCCAGGTAGAAACCCAGCTCGACGTGGCGGACAATTCCGGCGCGAAGAAGGTCAGCTGCATCAAGGTGCTCGGCGGTTCCCGCCGTCGCTATGCCTCGGTGGGCGACATCATCGTCGTGTCCGTCAAGGACGCCCTGCCCAATTCCAAGGTGAAAAAGGGCGCGGTCATGAAGGCCGTGGTGGTGCGCACCAAAAAGGAAGTCGGCCGTCCCGACGGCTCCTACATCAAGTTCGACTCCAATTCGGCCGTGCTGCTGTCCGCCCAGCTCGAACCCGTCGGCACCCGTATCTTCGGACCGGTCGCCCGCGAGCTGCGCCAGAAAAACTTCATGAAGATCGTGTCCCTGGCCCCCGAGGTCCTGTAGGGCGATCGGCCGCGACATCGAGGAAGCCATGAAAACGTATCGGATCCGCAAGAACGACAAGGTGATGGTCACCGCCGGCAAGGACAAGGGCAAGGTGGGCAAGGTGCTCAAGATCCTGCCCAAGAAAAACGCCGTGCTGGTGGAAAAGGTGAACTTGGTCAAGCGCCACACCAAGGCCAATCCCTACGCCAAGATCCCTGGCGGCATCGTCGAGAAGGAAGCGCCGTTGGACATCTCCAACGTTTCGCTTTTGTGCGACGCCTGCGCCAAGCCGACCAAAGTCGGCTACAAGGAAACCGGTGACGGCAAGAAGGTGCGCTTCTGCAAGAAGTGCAACCACGAAATCGCGTGAGGAGAAAAGGAAACGGTATGACCCGCCTGGAACAAATCTATGCCGAGAAGGTAGCCCCGGAACTGAGGAAAGCGTTCGGGTACACCTCCAGCATGCAAATCCCCCGGCTTTCCTTCATTTCGCTCAACATGGGCTTGGGCGAGGCGAGCAACAACAATAAGCTCATCGAGGAAGCCGTGGTCGAGCTGACCGCCATCTCCGGACAGAAGGCCGTGATCACGCGCGCCCGCAAGTCCATCGCGGCGTTCAAGCTCCGGGAGGGCATGCCGGTGGGTTGCCGTGTCACGCTGCGCCACACCCGGATGTGGGACTTCCTCGACAAACTGATGAATTTCGCCCTGCCTCGGGTTCGCGACTTTCGCGGCGTGCCTGATCGCGGGTTCGACGGCCGCGGCAATTTCACCCTCGGCGTCCGGGAGCACACGATTTTCCCGGAAATCAACGTGGACCGCGTCGAACACGTCAAGGGCATGAACGTCACCATCGTCACCACGGCTCGTTCCGACAAAGAAGGCAAGATGTTCCTCGACCTTCTCGGCATGCCGTTTAAAAAGTAAGGAGAACGGTCGTGGCCCGCAAATCGTTGATGGTGAAAGCCAGCCGCAAGCCCAAGTTTTCCACCAGAGCCTATAACCGCTGTCCCATCTGCGGTCGTCCCAGGGCGTATCTGCGCAAATTCGGCGTCTGCCGTATTTGCTTCCGTAACATGTCGCTGACCGGCGAGATGCCCGGCGTGCGCAAGTCGAGCTGGTAGCTTTAAGGAGCAGGAAACCATGTCGGTGACCGACCCCATTTCCGATATGCTGACCCGCATCCGCAACGCCCACCGGGCCTTGCACGCGGATCTGGCCATCCCGGCCTCGAAACTCAAGGCCTCCATCGCCGCCATTCTCAAAGAGGAAGGCTACATCGCGGATTATTCCGTGGCCGAAGCCGCCCTCTCCATTACCCTGAAGTACCAGGGCGGCAAGCCGATCATTTCCGGGCTCAAGCGTGTCAGCAAGCCCGGCCGGCGCATTTACGTTGGCTCCGGTGCCATCCCCAAGGTCCAAAACGGCCTGGGCATCAGCATCCTGTCCACTTCGCGGGGCATCCTCGAAGGCGGCAAGGCCCGGGAGCTTGGCGTCGGCGGCGAGCTTTTGTGCGAAATCTGGTAGTAAGACACGTCGCGGAGAAGATGTCATGTCCAGGATAGGCAAACGTGAAATCGAGCTTCCCTCCGGCGTGTCCGTCGAGGTGGCTCCCGAGGCGGTGACGGTCGTGGGCCCCAAGGGCCAACTGTCCACGCCCACCCATCCCAAGATCGTCTACGCGGTCGAGGGCAACCTGGTTCGGGTCAGCCGCGTGGACGACACGCGCATCGCCCGGGCCCAGCACGGCCTGCGCCGCACCCTTCTGGCCAACTTGGTCGAGGGCGTGAGCAAGGGCTTCACCAAGACGCTGGAAGTCATCGGCGTGGGCTACAAGGTCTCCGCTGCCCCGGGCTCGGTGACCCTGGCTGTGGGCTACTCCCACCCGGTGGACTTCAAGCTGCCGGACGGCATCGAGGCCAAGGTCGAGGGCAACAAGCTCACGCTCTCCGGCATCGACAAGGCGCTTGTGGGCGAGACCGCTGCCCGCATCCGCCGTGTCCGGCCGCCCGAGCCGTTCAAGGGCAAGGGCATCAAGTACGATACCGAAACCATTCGTCGCAAGGCCGGTAAGTCCGGCGGCAAGAAATAGGACCGCATCATGAAGATGACCAAGACCCTGGCGCGCGCGCGCCGGAAAGTCCGCATCCGCAAGAAGCTTGCCGGTACCGCCGAGCGGCCCCGCCTGGTGGTGTTCCGGTCCAACCGGCACATCTATGCCCAGGTGATCGACGATCTCTCGGGCCAGACCTTGGTGTCCTCCTCCAGCCTGACCCTCGGGAAGGCCGGCGAGCCGCTTAAGGCCGACAAGGAAGCCGCCGCCAAGGTGGGCAAGGACCTGGCCCAAAAGGCCCTGGAACGCAATATCGAAGCCGTGGTGTTCGACCGCAACGGCTACATCTATCACGGCCGGATCAAAGCCCTGGCCGACGGAGCGCGGGATGGCGGCCTCAAATTCTAATAAGCGCGTCAAGGAAGATGGCATGGACCAGCAGTCCGACCTGGGACAGATCGAAAAGATCGTCTACCTCAACCGCGTGGCCAAGGTCGTCAAGGGCGGCCGGCGCTTCAGCTTCTCCGCCCTGGTCGTGGTCGGCGACGGCAAGGGCTCCGTGGGCTACGGCCTGGGCAAGGCCAACGAGGTCCCGGAGGCCATCCGCAAGGCCACCGAGCAGGCGCGCAAGGGCATGATCCGCATTCCGCTGCTCGACGGCACGCTGCCCTACGAGGTCCTGGGCCAGTTCGGCGCCGGCCGCGTCATGCTCAAGCCCGCCTCCAAGGGGACCGGCATCATCGCCGGCGGCCCGGTCCGGGCCATCATGGAAGCCTGCGGCGTCCACGACATCCTGACCAAGGCCATCGGCACCAACAACCCGCACAACGTCCTGCGCGCCACCATGGAAGGCCTGGCGTCCCTGCGTAGCGCCGATACCGTCGGCGCCATGCGCGGCAAGGCCCTGGCCACCCCGCGCAAATAAGGAATACCGCCATGGCGAGCATTACCGTGACCCTGGTGAGGAGCCGTTTCGGCAATACGCCCAAGCAGTGCGCCACCCTGGCTGCCCTGGGACTGAAAAAAATCCGCCAGGCGCGCACCTTCGAGAAGACCGACACCGTTGTCGGCATGATCGCGAAGGTCCAGCACCTTGTTGAGGTGACCGAGTCATGAAGCTGCACGAACTCTATCCCTTCCCCGAGGAGCGCAAGAGCCGCAAGCGCCTCGGCCGCGGCCGGGCCACCGGTCAGGGCTGCACCGCCGGCAAGGGCAACAAGGGCCAGAACGCCCGCTCCGGCGTGTCCGAGCGCCCCTGGTTCGAGGGCGGCCAGATGCCCCTGGCCCGCCGCCTGCCCAAGCGCGGGTTCAAGAACTTCGACTTCAAGGTCGTCTACCAGCCGATCAACATCGAGCGGCTGCTGGCCGCCTTCGAGGGCCAGGATTCCATCAGCCTGGACGACATCTATGCCCGTGGCCTGGCCTTGCCCGGCCAGCCGGTCAAGATCCTGAGCATGGGTGATATTGCCAACGCCATCACCGTTGAGGCCCACCGCTTCAGCGCCAAGGCGGCCGAAAAGATCACCAGCGCCGGCGGCAAGGTCGTGACCCTCGGGGTCGCCACCGAAGAAGCCGAAACCCCTAGCGAATAAACGGAAGTTGCCGTGGCCCTCACTGGAGTCGAAAATCTGGCCCGTCTGCCGGAGCTGAAAAAAAAGCTCCTCTGGACCTTCGTTTTGGTGGCCGTCTACCGCATCGGCGTGCACGTCCCCGTGCCCGGCGTGGATTCGGCCGCCCTGGCGGATTTTTTCGAAAGCGCCAAAAACACCCTGTTCGGCCTGTTCGACATGTTCTCCGGCGGAGGGCTGCGCAACCTGTCCATCTTCGCCCTGGGAATCATGCCCTACATCTCCGCCTCCATCATCATCCAGCTGCTGACCGTGGTCAGCCCCGAGCTGGCCAAGATGCAGAAGGAGGAGGGCGCGGCCGGACGCAAGAAGATCACCCAGTACACCCGCTACGGCACGGTGCTCATCACGCTGATCCAGGGCTTCGGCATCGCCGTGGGCCTGGAGAGCATGGCCAGCCCCACGGGCGCGCCGGTGGTGCTGGCGGCCGGCTGGGGCTTCCGGCTCATGACCATCGTGACGCTCACCGCCGGCACCGTCTTTTTGATGTGGCTCGGCGAGCAGATGACCGAAAAGGGCATCGGCAACGGCATTTCGATGATCATCTATGCCGGTATCGTGGCCGGGCTGCCCCGGGCGGTGCTGTCCACCCTCGACCTCATCAAGGCCGGCGAGCTGTCGCTGTTCGTACTGCTGCTCATCGTGGCCCTGATGCTGGCCGTGCTGGTGGCCATCGTCTTCATGGAACGCGGCCAGCGGCGCATTCCCATCCAGTACGCCAAGCGTATGGTCGGGCGCAAAATGTACGGCGGCCAGACGACCCACCTGCCCCTTCGGGTCAACACCGCCGGCGTCATTCCGCCCATCTTCGCCTCGTCCATCCTGCTGTTCCCGGCGACGTTGGGCGAATTCTCCAGCGTACCCTGGCTCAAGACGTTTGCCGGCTATTTCAGCCCGCAGACCATGACCTACAACGTCATCTTCGTAGCCCTGATCGTCTTCTTCTGCTACTTCTACACGGCCATCATCTTCGATCCGGCCGATATCGCCGAGAACATCCGCAAGCAGGGCGGGTTCATCCCCGGCATACGGCCCGGTGCCAAAACCAAGGAATACATCGACAAGGTTCTGGCCCGCATCACCTTGTGGGGGTCGATGTACATCTCCGTCGTCTGCGTGCTGCCCATGGTGCTGATCCAGCAATTCAACGTGCCGTTCTACTTCGGTGGCACCTCGTTGTTGATTGTCGTCGGCGTGGCCATGGACTTCATGTCGCAGATCGAGTCCTATCTGATCTCCCGCCAGTATGAAGGCCTCATGCAGAAGGGGAGAATCAAGGGCAGGCAGTAGACATTGAAAAAGGTCAGGGGGATCTTCCTCAAAAACGACCTCGAAATCGCTTCCATGCGCCAGGCCTGCCGTATCGTGGCCATCATCCTGGGCGAGTTGCGGGAAGCGGTGCGGCCGGGTGTCAAAACCATGCTCTTTGAGGAAATCGCGCGCAAACGCTGCGACGATTTCAAGGTGAAACCGGCCTTCCTCGGCATGTACGGCTTTCCGTTTGCCCTGTGTTGTTCGGTCAACGAAGAGGTCGTGCACGGGTTCCCGTCGGATCGGGTGCTGGTCCCGGGCGACCTGGTCAGCTTCGACATGGGTGTGGTCTACGACGGCTTTTACGGGGACGCGGCCACCACCGCCGTGGTGGGGGAGCCAGACGAAGCCCGGGCCAAGTTGTTGGACGTGACCCGGGAATCCCTGGCCCAGGGCATCGAGCAGGCCGTGGCCGGAAATGATTTGTATGATATTTCGCGGGCCGTGCAGAAATATGTTGAAGGGCATGGCCTGAGTGTTGTAAGACGGTTTGTTGGTCACGGCATAGGGCGTAAGCTCCACGAAAAGCCCGAAATCCCGAATTTCGAGCCCAAGGGTGCCCCCCGCGTCCCGCTCATGCCCGGGATGGTGCTGGCCATCGAACCCATGGTGACGGCCGGTGGGCCCGATGTCGAAGTCCTTTCCGACAACTGGACCGCCGTGACCAAGGACCGCAGCCTGTCCGCCCATTTCGAGCATACGGTGGCTGTGACCAGAAACGGTCCTCGGATTTTAAGCCTGCCCGATTGATGCGACCGATACCGCACGCGGCATCGGTTGTTTTCGTCGCCAGGAGACGGAGAGCGACATGAAAGTGAAACCCTCGGTGAAAAAACTTTGTCCCAAGTGCAAAATCATCCGTCGCCACGGCATCGTGCGGGTGATCTGCGACAACCCCCGGCACAAGCAGCGTCAGGGATAACGGAGGAACGTCGTGGCCAGAATCGCGGGAGTCGACCTGCCCAAAAACAAGCGGATGGATATTGCGCTGACCTACATCTACGGCATCGGCCGGACCACGGCCCGCAGCATCCTCGAGGCCTCGGGTGTGGATTGGACCAAAAATTCCGATACCCTCACCCCTGAGGAAACCAACACCATCCGCAAGGAAATCGAGGCCAACCACAAGGTCGAGGGCGATTTGCGGCGTGATGTCACCGCCAGCATCAAGCGCCTCATGGATATCGGCTGCTATCGCGGCCTGCGCCATCGCCGGGGCCTGCCCTGCCGGGGCCAGCGCACCCACACCAATTCGCGCACCCGCAAGGGCCCGCGTCGTGGTGTGATGGCCAAGAAAAAGAAGTAGCCTTCCCCATTTTTGGGTCAGCCTGATACAACATGGTAAAACGCCCCGTCGGGGCTTTCGGAGTACGTGATGGCGAAACCGCGCCGCACCGGCAAAAAGGAACGCAAGAACATTCCCGTGGGCGTGGCCCACATTCAGGCCTCGTTTAACAATACCATCGTGACCTTCACCGACCAGAAGGGCAACGTGGTCAGCTGGGCCACTTCCGGCGGCGCTGGTTTCAAGGGGTCGCGCAAGTCCACCCCCTTCGCCGCCCAGGTCGCGGCCGAAAACGCCGCGAGAAAGGCCCAGGAAAACGGCATGCGCACCGTCGGCATTCTGGTCAAGGGGCCGGGCTCCGGCCGTGAGGCAGCCATGCGCGCCATCCACAACGCCGGCTTCAAGGTCAGCTACATTCGCGATATCACCCCCATCCCCCACAACGGTTGCCGTCCGCCCAAACGGCGCCGGGTCTGATCGGGTCGGGGAATCGTCGGCGCCCTTGCGCGCCGACCTGGAGACAGTCATAAGGCCAGGCCCTTTTGGGGGCCTGGATCGATTTTCGGATCGCCGCGGGGGCGCACGTCGCCCGATAGGCCGAAACGGACAACCAGCGGGAAACAGTGCGCCGGCAGCTTGCCGCCACGGCCCGCGGCACTGAGGAGGAACGACCTTGGCACGTTATACTGAAGCGAAATGCCGGATTTGCCGCCGGGAAGGGGCCAAGCTGTTTTTGAAGGGCGACCGTTGCTACACCGACAAGTGCGCCTACGAACGCCGCCCCTACGCGCCCGGCCAGCACGGCCGCATCCGCAAAAAGATGAGCGACTACGCCATCCAGCTTCGCGAGAAGCAGAAGACCCGCCGCATGTACGGCATCCTGGAAGAGCAGTTCCGCGCCTACTTCCAGCGCGCCGACCAGAAAAAGGGCGTCACCGGCGAAAACCTGCTGACGTCCCTCGAACGCCGCCTGGACAACGTGGTCTACCGCCTGGGTTTCGCCAATTCGCGCAACCAGGCCCGCCAGCTCGTCCGGCACGGCATTTTCACCTTAAATGGCCGTCGCGTGAACGTCCCCTCCATCGAAGTCAAGGTCGGGGATGTCGTCGAAGTGCGCGAGCGCAACCGCCAGTCCCCCATCATCCTGGAAGCCCAGCAGGTCATCGCCCGCCGTGGCTGCCCGGCCTGGCTGGAAGTGGACGGCGAGAAGCTCAAGGGCAAGGTCAACGCGCTGCCCACCCGCGAGGACGTGCAGTTCCCGATCAACGAGCAGCTCATCGTCGAGCTCTACTCCAAGTAATCGGCAAAGTACGCTTTGCATAAGGTGACGCCATGTTGATTCGTAACGGCCAAAGGCTCATCAACTCCCGGAACTGGACCGAGCTGGTCAAGCCGGAAAAGCTCGAGCGCGACCCGTCCTCGACCGACACCGTCGGCCGGTTCGTGTGCGAGCCCTTGGAGCGCGGCTTCGGCACCACGCTCGGCAACGCCCTGCGCCGGGTCCTGCTGTCCTCGCTGCAGGGCGCGGCCATCGTCGCCGCCCGCATCGAGGGCGTGCAGCACGAGTTCTCCACCATCCCGGGGGTCATCGAGGATGTGACCGAGATCATCCTCAACCTCAAGCAGGTTCGCCTGGCCATGACTACCGAGGACTCCCAGCGGTTGACGCTTTTCGCCAACCAGAAGGGCGAAGTCCTGGCCAGTGCCATCCAGGGCAACCAGAACGTCACCGTCTTAAGCGAAGATGTGCTGATCGCCACCCTGTCCGAGGACCGGGAGCTGCGCATCGAGCTCGAGGTGCGCATGGGCAAGGGCTACGTGCCGGCGGACATGCACGAGGGCCTGGACGCCGAAATCGGCCTGATCCTGCTCGACGCCAGCTTCTCGCCGGTCAAGAAGGTGGCCTACACCATCGAGCAGGCCCGTGTCGGCCAGATGACCAACTACGACAAGCTCGTCCTCGACGTCGCCACCGACGGCTCCATCAGCCCCGAGGACGCCATCTCCTACAGCGCCAAGATCCTCAAGGACCAGCTGACGGTTTTCATCAATTTCGACGAGAAGGAATCCGAGGCCGACAAGGCGCGGCGCCGCGACGACATCGAACTCAATCCGAGCCTTTTCAAGAGCATCGACGAGCTTGAGCTTTCCGTGCGCGCCACCAACTGCCTCAAGTCCGCCAACATCCAGACCGTTGGCGAACTGATGCAGAAAACCGAAAACGAGATGCTCAAGACCAAGAACTTCGGCAAGAAATCCCTCGAGGAGATCCGCCGCGTCCTTGAGGACATGGGACTCGAATTCGGCATGCGTATCGAGAACTTCGAACAAAAATACCAGGAATGGCTGAAGAGGAAGCAGGTCGATGAGACATAGCAAATCCGGACGCAAGCTTGGCAGGACCGCCTCCCATCGGAAGGCCATGCTGCGCAATATGGCGCGCTCGCTTTTCATCCACGAGCGCATTCGCACCACCGAACACAAGGCCAAGGAGCTGCGCGGCGTTGTGGAGCATCTGGTGACCCTGGCCCAGACCGACAGCGTCCACGCCCGTCGCCTGGTCTACAAGGTCCTGGAAAACCACCAGCTGGTGGCTAGGCTCTTCAACGAGATCGCCCCCCGTTTCAAGGGCCAGCCCGGCGGCTACACCCGGGTGGTCAAGATGGGGCTGCCCCGGGCCGGCGACTGCGCCGCCATGGCGGTTATCGAGCTGACCAAGCAGGCCGGTGAAACCGTCGCGCCCGCCGCCAAGCCGGAACCGGAAGCCGCGGAATAAGTGACAAGGCAGGACTGCGGTCCTGCCTTTTTTTGCCCTTTGCTATAGTTTTTTTCTATGGAGTAAATATCTCCCATGGATGTCCACCGGCTGCAAGCTTTTGCCAAGGTGTATGAATTACGCAGCTTTTCCAAGGCCGGGGAAGAGATGATGCTGTCCCAGCCCACGATCAGCGCCCATGTCATGGCCCTCGAAGAGGAACTCGACACCCAGCTGTTCGATCGCTTGGGCCGCACCGTCCTGCCCACCCAGGCCGGCAATGTCCTCTACCGCTATTGCAACACCATTTTCAGCCAACTCGACAACGCCAAGGCCGACATCCTGGCCCTGTCCAAGCGCGTGGCCGGGGACCTGCTCATCGGCGGCAGCACCATCCCGGCCCAGTACATCATTCCCCGCCTGGTGGCCGGGTTTCTGGACAAGTACCCCGAGGTGCGCATCGAGCTGCTCGGCGGGGATACGACGGAGATCATCAATCAGGTCCTCGAGGGGGGCATCCATGTCGGCATCGTCGGCGCGCCGGCGTTGCAAAACGAACTGGTCAGCCGCTCCATCCTCGAAGACGAACTCCTGCTCATCGGCGCCCCCCGGTTCGCCGCCAGCGGCGACGCCGGCCGGGACTGGCAGGCCCGGTTGACGGCCTTACCGTGGGTCATGCGCGAAACCGGTTCGGGGACACGGCTGGCCCTGGAACAGGCCCTGGTCCGGGCGGGCATGGACATCCGGGACCTGCGCCCGGTGTTGCAGGTCCATTCCTCCGTGGCCGTGCTCCAGTGCGTGGAAGCCGGGCTTGGGGTGTCGGTGGTCTCGCGCATGGCCGCCGCCAGCTACCTGGAGCGCGGCACCGTGGTCGTCCTGCCCGTGGACGGCCTGGTCATGCGGCGGGAATTCTACGTGGTCTACCATGGCCGTCGGTACATGTTTCCGGCCCATCGCCTCTTTTTGGCCGCCTGCGGCGAACTTTAAAGCGCGTCCGGCCGCTGTCGGGCCATGTGTCGCCTCGGTGGCGCCAGGCCGATGGACCACTGGTGCCCCGGCCGAGGCCATGAAAAAGGCCGCTCCGGTTTTCCGGGGCGGCCTTTCCGTTTGGCTGGGGCGGGCGGTTATTAACCACCGATGAGCTGCATGGCCATCTTCGGCAGGGAGTTGGCCTGGGACAACATGGCCACCGCCGACTGGGTCAGGATCTGTTCGCGCACGAACTGGGTCATTTCCGTGGCCACGTCCACGTCGGAGATCTGCGACTCGGCGGCTTGCAGGTTCTCGGCCTGGATCTGCAGGTTGGAGATGGTGTTCTCCAGCCGGTTCTGCAGGGCGCCCAGGTTGGCGCGGATCTTGTCCTTGGAGACGATGGCCGTCTTGATGGCTTCCAGGGCTTCCTGGGCCTGCTGCTGGGTGGAGATGGAGCGGCCGGCGCTGCCCGAGGCGGCGCCGATGCCCACGCCCAGGGCCGAGGCGGTGGAGGTGCCGATCTGGACGTAGTAGTAGTCCTCGGCACTGGCGTTGCCGGCGCCGAAGTGCACCTTCATCTTGCCGGTCGACACGGCCCCGGAGCCGTCGTGGGTCGCGCCGGACAGGTTGCCGTTGAGCAGGTAGATACCGTTGAAGTCCGTGGCATTGGCGATTCGGGTGATTTCCGAGGCCATGGCCTGGTATTCGGAGTCGATGATCAGGCGCTGGTCCGAGGTGTAGGTGCCGGTAGCCGCCTGTTCAGCCAGTTCCTTCATGCGGATGAGCTTTTCGTCCACGACCTGGAGCGCGCCGTCCGCCGTCTGGATCATGGAGATGGCGTCGTTGGCGTTGCGCACGCCCTGGTTGATGGCCGAGATGTCCGACCGCATGAGTTCGCGAATGGCCAGGCCGGCAGCGTCGTCGGCAGCGGTGTTGATGCGAAGGCCCGAAGAAAGACGCTGGGTCGAAGTGGCCAGGGCGCCGTACGAATTGGACAGGTTCCGGGCGGCATTCATGGCCATCATGTTGTGGTTGATCACGAGAGACATGGCTTTTCCTCCTTGAAAAGTGTGTGCATCCAGCTAGTTTCCCATGAAGGCGAGGAGCTCGCCGGCGGCATGGGGTAGAACTGTTCTTTGGTTTAGGGCTTGCGCCGGCCTGCTCCGTCGAACTGACATTGTAGAAAGCCTCCTGATCCGTAAACCCTTCCGCGGTGCGCCTGGTCTGGCGACTGCTTGCCCCACCTATCGGACTTCTCGGAAAACCCTTTAGGATAAAAATGGGGAAAATATTGCTTCGGATCGAGAAAGCAACAGGACAGATTGTCCGGATGACCCAGAAATGTCCGGAGATATTGATACGTTTATGAGAACAGTTTGCGCTTGAGACGTGATGATGCAGTGATGTTGCATCATAGGTGGGAAATACTGCCCTTCGTCGCTCTTATCGTCAGCATCGCAAAACCCTTTAGCCGTGTTTTGCAAAAAGATTCCCGTGATTTTTCTGCCGGACTCGCCTTGTGGGGAAATGTAAGGTATGCCATAGTAATAGCTATGTTAAGTCAAACAAAACAGAGGAGAAAATCATGCGGATACCCACCAACCGGTTCCTGATTGTTGGACTGCTGGCCGCCATCCTGTGCGCCGCCCCGGCCGTGGCCCGTTGCGAGGCCACCACGCTCATGATGGCCACCACCACCAGCACCGACGACACCGGCCTTTTGCCCGTCCTGGCCGAAGCCTTTAAAAAGGACACCGGCATCGAACTTAAATGGGTGGCCGTGGGTACCGGCAAGGCCTTGGAGCATGGCAAGAACTGCGACGTGGACGTGCTGCTTGTCCATGCGCCGGGCGCGGAGAAGAAGTTCGTGGAGGAAGGCAACGGGGTGAACCGCACCGAAGTCATGTACAACGACTTCGTGCTCGTGGGGCCGGCCGCCGACCCGGCCAAGATCAAGGGCAAGAAGGTGGCCGAGGCCCTGGCCGCCATCGCCGCCGCCAAGGCGCCCTTTGTCAGCCGCGGCGACGACTCCGGCACCCACAAGATGGAACAGTCCCTGTGGAAGGGCGCGAACCTGCCCCTGCCGGACAAGGAGTCCTGGTACGCCTCGGCCGGCCAGGGCATGCTCCAGACCATGGCCATGGCCGGTGAACGCGGCGCCTACACCCTGGCCGACCGGGGCACGTTTATCGCCTACGAGGACCAGGCCAAGGGCAAGCCGGCCCTGGTGGTGCTGGTCGAGGGCGACAAGCCGCTGCTCAACCAGTACAGCGTCATTT
Source organism: Solidesulfovibrio sp. DCME (assembly GCF_049995385.1). Taxonomy (NCBI): domain Bacteria; kingdom Pseudomonadati; phylum Thermodesulfobacteriota; class Desulfovibrionia; order Desulfovibrionales; family Desulfovibrionaceae; genus Solidesulfovibrio; species Solidesulfovibrio sp. DCME. Next base: position 3,887,301 of record NZ_CP188261.1, on the reverse strand, counting down.
CCGTCAATCCCGAGAAGTGCAAGAGCGTGAAATTCGAGGCCGCCGAGACCTTCCGCAAGTGGCTGGCCTCGGAAAAGGGCCAGAAGGTCGTGGGCGATTTCACCCTCAAGGGCAAGAAGCTGTTTACCCCCAACGCCGCCAAGCCGTAAGCCGGGCGGCCCTTTGGGCGGCCGGGGCGCCACCGGCGCTTCGGCCGCCCAAGGCCATACGCCATGAACTACATCCTGGACGGACTGCGGCGGGCCTTGGAGCTGCTGTGGGGCGGCGACCCGGAAACGTTTTCCGCCGTCTGGACCACCCTCGTCGTCACCTTCGAGGCCATGGCCGCCACCTTGCTCGTGGGCGCACCGGCCGGCTTTCTCCTCGGCTACGCCGAGTTCCCGGGCAAGCGGGCGGCCAGGCTTGTGGTCGAGACTTTTTTGTCCTTTCCCACGGTGGTCATCGGCCTCGTGGTCTACGCCTTCATTTCCCGGCGCGGCCCCCTGGGCGAGTGGGGGCTTTTGTTTACCGTGCCGGGCATGGCCGTGGGCCTGACCATCCTGGGCCTGCCCATCGTCATCGCCCTGACCGCCCAGGCCGTGGAAAACCTGGACCCGCGCCTGCGCCCGACGTTGCTCACCCTCGGCGCCCGGCCGCGCCACGTCTTCTGGACCACGGTCACCGAGGCCCGTTTCGGCATGCTGCTGGCCGCCACGGCCGCCTTCGGCCGTATCGTCTCGGAAATCGGCATTTCCATGATGCTTGGCGGCAACATCAAATGGGACACCCGCACCATCACCACAGCCATCGCCCTGGAGACCGGCAAGGGCGAGTTCGCCACGGGCATTGCCTTGGGCATCGTGCTCATGGTCATCGCCTTCGCCGTCAATCTGGTCGCAGCCGCCTGCCGGGGACGGTCGGCCGCATGAGCGCCCTGTACGAACTGTCCGGCGTCGTCCAGCGCTACGCCGGCCGCCTGGTCCTGTCCATCGACAGCCTGGCCATCCCGGCCGGGGCGATCCTGGGCCTGGCCGGGCCCAACGGCGGCGGCAAGAGCACGCTGTTGCGGCTGCTGGCCTTCCTAGAGCCGCCGGCCGCGGGCGAAGTGCGTTACCTGGGCCAGCCGACCCTTGGCCGGGAATACGAGCTGCGCGGCGAGGTCACCTACTTTCCCCAGGAGCCCTACCTGCTCAAGCGTTCGGTGCGGGCCAACGTGGGCTATGGCTTGGCCGTGCGCCGCGCCCGGGATATACGGGAGCGCGTGGACGAGGCCCTGGCTCTGGTCGGCCTGGACCCGGGCCGGTTCGCTTCCCGCTCCTGGCGACAGCTCTCCGGGGGCGAGGTCAAGCGGGTGGCCCTGGCCGCCAGGCTGGCCCTGCGGCCGAAAGTGCTGCTGCTCGACGAGCCCACGGCCAACCTCGACCGCGACAGCGCCGAACTGGTCCGCCGGGCCGTGGTGACGGCACGCCGGGAGCACGGCACGAGCCTGGTGATCAGCGGCCACGACCAGCAGTGGCTGCGGGCCATCAGCGACGACATCCTCTGGCTGCGCGAGGGCCGCCTGGCCACGCCGGCCAGCGGGGAACGGCACGGACAAACCGATTTTCCCGCCCCAGCGGGCAGGGACCAGGAGGAACGGACATGAAGGGCGTACAGGTTCTCGGTTTCAAGAAATCCGGCAAGACGGCCCTGTGCGAGGCCCTGGTGGGGCATTTCGCCGGACGGGGTATCGAGCCCTGTGCGCTCAAGTGCACGCACAACCCCAACATCGACAAGGAGGACACGGATACCGACCGTTTCCTGCGCCATTGCCGCACCGTGGGCGCCATTGCCGGCAAGGAAAGCGCGCTGTTCTGGAACGACCCCCGCAAGCTTTCGGACCTGATCGCCATGCTCGAGGGCGAGGTGCTGGTCATGGAAGGAGGGCGCGAACACGCCGTCTGCCCCAGGGTGCTGGTGCTGCGCGATCCGGCCGAGGCGGACGAGCTGTCCGATCCGGGGCTGGTCCTGGGGGTTTTCGGGGCGGTGCGCGTTCCGGGGCTGCCCCATTTCGAGACCGTGGAGGCCGTGGCCGAGGCGGTGCTGGCCCGGGGATTCACCCTGCCGGGGCTCGACTGCGCCGCTTGCGGCCGGGACAGCTGCGGCGCCCTGGCCGCCGAGATCCTGGCCGGCCAGGCCACGCCCGGCGACTGCGCCACCACCACCGTCGCCCTGACCGTCCATGTCGGCGGCCGCCAGCTCACGGTCAACCCCTTCGTCGAGCGCATCCTGTCCTCGGGCATCCGGGGCATGCTGCGCGAACTCAAGGGCTTCGGACCGGGCCCGGTCGAAATCCGCATCGGTTAGAACGCGCATATTGTCTTCGCCGGATATCGCGGGTATGGATGGGGAAATCGCATCCGGGAGGCCTCGCATGCAAAGCGCCAGGGACGTCTCCGAGACGCTTCGGGTCTTAAGCCTTGGCGCGTCCGATGATCCTTCCGTGCTCGACCGGCACGTATTGGAGGCGGTGGCCCGCCGTGTCCATCAGAAAATGGACGACTACGAGGCCTACAGCTTCACCACGCTGCAAAGCATCTCGCTCAACATCTTTTTCGACTTGGCCCAGGAGTTCCCCACCCTGGAGCATCTGTACGCCGTCTGCCTGCTCATCCCCAAGATGTTTTTCGACATCGACTGCAACCTCTACGTCCTTGACAACAAAAGCGGCAGTATCCGGCGCTGCGCCTACCAGTGCCTGGAGGCCGACGCCGGCGAACTGGCCGATCTGCCCTTTCCCCAGAAGACCGTGGAACGCGAGGGCCGGCTGTTAATCCCCATCAAGGGCAACCATGAACTGATCTCCCAGCTGCCGTTCACGCCCCGGGAGGACGTTTTCGGCATGCTCGAGATCTTTCCCATCGACAAGCTCTCCGAGCACGATAGGCTGTTTTTCGAGCGTTACGCCAACCGTTTCGGCTACCAGCTGCACAACCGCATCCTGGCCAACAAGAACAAGGAGCACCTGCAGTTCATCCGCAGCCTGGTCAAGGACATCGGGCACAACGTCATCGTGCCCAACATCTATTTCAAGCTCTATTACAAGCGCCTGCGTTCCAAGATCGACCTGCTGAAATTTTTTGAATGGAAGCTCAAGCAGTCCTTCGAGGCCGAGGCCGGCCCGGGCAACCCCGTGTCCGAAGCCCACGACAAGCTCCTGCGCGACCTCGGCTACATCCACGAAGGCCTCATGGACCAGTACCGCCAGATCCTGACCCATTACGAGCAGACGAGCCTGTTTCTGGAAACGCTCCTGCGCCGTTCCCACTTCGAGGAGGGGCGCTATGTGCTCGAGAAGCGCAACTGCAACTTCAAAAAGCAGGTCATCGACCTGCAGCTCGAGCGCTACCGGCCCCGGTTCGAGGAGCGCGGCATCGAGATCGACACCTCCCTTGGCGGCGTGCCGGACCAGGAAATCGAGGTGGTGGTGGACATCGGCCTGGTCAGCCAGGTCTACGCCAACCTGTTTTCCAACGCCGTCAAATACACCCGCGAGGTGACCGAGCCGTCGGGGCGCAAGCGGCGGTTCATCTCTTTTGGCTGGGAGCGCAAGGAAAACTATTTCGGCCCCGGCCGCGACGGCATCAAGCTCAACGTCTTCACCTCCGGCCCGCCCATCCCGCCGGAAACCGCCGCCCACCTCTTCGAGGAGGGCGTGCGCGGCGAGAACGCCTCGGGCGAGTACGGCACCGGCCACGGCCTCTATTTCATCCGCGAGGTGGTGCGCCTGCACGGCGGCGTGGAAGGCTACGAAGCCACGTCGCTTGGCAACAACTTCTTTTTCATTCTGCCCATGGACCCGGTGCTCTAGCCGCCGGGCCGCCTGTTACCGAACCCTTCCCGACCGCCACAGCCGCCACATGGTCGCGCCGTTGACCAGGGCGACGCATGTCTCCAGCAAGGTGCCGCCGATGGAGCCCGACAGTACGTTGTTGGCCAGCCAGCACAGCGTGGCGCAAAAAAGCAGCAGCCGCAGCCCGATCCCGCGCAGGAAAAACACGGCCACCGTCCCGGAAAGCCCGGCCGCGATGGGAAAGGCCGCCGTCCAGGACGCGGCCACGGCGATGCCGAGGGCGAGGTTCGCGGCCAGAAAAAAACCCGCCACCCAGGGCGAGCGGGTCCGAAGCGAGGTAAAGGTGCGCACGGCCGCCAGCAGGGCGCTCACCGCCGCCGCGTTGTTGCCGAGCAGGAAAAAATGGGCCGTGTAGACGAGGCATTCGCTGGCCACCAGGAACTTCAGCCGCCAGTCGATGCGTTGGGCGAAGGCGGCGATGCCGAGGACGAAGGCCAGGTAGCCGAGAAGCTGGGCCGGCGAGGCGAAATCCATGGGGTGTCCGAGGTGCTGTGTGTGTGATCCGGCGAAGGGGGAGGGCCGAGGCGGGCGGCCGTCCGGGGGCTTCGCGCCTGCACGGGCATAGTGTGCCTGGGGCGGCGAGGCAACCCTTTTGCCGGTCAGCCGGGTTATTGACACCACTTTCAAGTGGTGCTAGCTTCGACACCACTGAAGGGTGGTGCCATATGATCGATGCGCAGGAACTGACCGGGCTTGGCCTGACGTCCTACGAGGCCGCGGCCTATCTGGCCCTGCTCGAACGGGCGGAGCTGACCTCGGCCGACGTGGCCGCCCGGGCGGCCATTCCCCGGCAGCGGGTCTACGACGTGCTGGGCAGCCTCGCGGCCAAGGGGCTGTGCCTGGCCCGGGACGGCGCGCCCAGGGCCTTTGCCGCCGTGGACCCGGCCACAGCCCTGGAGCTTTTGGCCCGGGAGCGCGAGGCGGCCCTGGTCAGGCAGGGCGAGGCCGGCCTTGCCCTGGCCCGCCGGCTGGCCGACAGCCTGGGGCCGCTCTTCGCCGCCGGCCGGGGCGAGACCGATCCGTTGGCCTATGTGGAGGTGCTCTCCGGCCCCAGGCGCATCGCCGGCCGGGCCCTGGCTTTGGCCGAGGGGGCGAAGGTCAGCGTGGCCTCGGCCATCACGCCGCCCATGATTCTCTCGTTGGAACAAAACCGGGCCTTCATGCGCGTGCCGCTTGGCCGTGGGCTGTCCTATCGGGCCTTGTGCGACGACGGCGTGCTGGCCGATCGGGCGCTGGCGGCGTTTTTGGGCGAACTGCGGCCCCTGGGCCTTACTGTGCGCCGCGTGCCGGCGCTGCCGCTCAAGATGCAGATTTTCGACGACGAGGTGGTGCTGCTCTCCATGCAGGACCCGGCCGGCGGCGCGCCGCGCTTCACGGCGGTGGTCATCCACAACCGGGGCGTGGCCTCCATGCTGGGCCTGGCCTTCGAACACCTGTGGCAGGGGGCGAGCCCCCTTGGGGAGGAACGGTGATGTCGGCGGAAATCGGCGCGAAACGGACGGCTGGAGGCGACGTGGCCATCCGCTGCGGCTACGAACCGGGAGTGGTTGGCCGGGTGGGCGAGCTGCATGGCCGCTATTACGCCAAGGCCTGGGGCGCGGGCGCCCCCTTCGAGATCCTGGCCACCCGCGACATGTGCGCCTTCATCGAGGGCTACGATCCGGCTTGCGACCTCATGCTCGGGGCCTATGCCGGCGACCGGCTGGTCGGGTCGGTGGCCATCCTCGGCCGTTTGCGGCAGCCCGACGGCGCGCAGTTGCGGTTTTTCATCGTGGACCCGGACTGGCACGGCCGGGGCCTGGGCAAGGCGCTCCTCGACCGGGCCCTGGCCTGGTGCCGGGAACGCGGCTTTGGCCGGGTGTTCCTGTGGACCGTGGACGGGCTGCCGGCCTCGCGGCGACTTTACGAGAAAGCCGGCTTCCGCATCGTCGCGCGCGTGCCCGATGCCCGCTACACCGTGCCGCGCGAGAGCCTCAAGATGGTGCTGGAGCTGTCCGCCGAGTTCCTTGGCGGCCGCGCATCGTGATGCCGGCATTGCGCTTTCCGTGAGGCGTCAGTTCACTTATGGAAAAAAGAGAGATGGATATGCGTGCCCTAAAGTTGTTGCCATTATAACCGATATAGGCAGAGACGACACACTTGCAGGAAAAAGGAGGGGCGACATGGTGGACGCAACGACCTTTCCCGTAGGCGGCGGCGAGGTGTTGAATCTGTCCCGGGCGTTGCAGCAGGACCCCAGGCAGACAGCGACCGCCACCACGCAGAATTCCGCCCAAACCTCGGCGTCAGGTCTTTCGGCCGCCTCGCTCGCTTCGAGCAAAACCCCCGCTTCGAATGTGCTGTCCGGCAATTTCGTGCATACGGGACACAACGAATCGCAGTATATTGCCGCGACGAAAAACGCGCTTGCCATCGACAGGCAAATGGACGCCAGCAGCATGCTGGACGTTCTTGCGAGCATCCTGCCAGAATCCGTGACGGATGCGGCGTTCTGGTACGGCGATGACCAGATGGCACAGGCGAAGGCGCTCAAGGATTCCACGCAATCCAATGCGCAAAATCTCCAGGACATGCGAGAGGACATCGACCGGAAGGCCGCCGAGGCCCAGAGTCAGACCGCTGAAGGCGAATCCGGTCGGGAAGCGTCCCGGGATGGCGACGCCGGGCAAGCGGCCGCCCAAAACGACGACGCCGGGCAGGCGGCCGACGCGTCTCGGGCCGGCGGCGGCGATGCCGGCGCGGCGCCGGTTTCCGGCGAGCAAACCGTGGCGGCGCAGGCTTCCGCCACTGCCGCCGTGTCCGCCGCGGTTCCCGAAGGGGCGACAGCAACCGTTCCCGCGCCGCAAGACACGGCCGATGCCGCGGGCGCGCAAACGCTGCCAACGTCGTCCATCGACATTTTCGTCTGAATCATCCCCGGGCGAGCAAACCGCCGCCGCCGACGAAACGGCCGGGAGGCGATTCCCGGAGCCACGGGCAGTCGCGGCTCCGGTCCGCGCGCGAAACACGCCGGCCGTCCTTCACGGGAGCCGCGCCTTAGCGCCAGTATTGGGGATAGCGCCGCCGGGGGGCCAGGTTGTTGGCCAAAAGGGCCACGGCCAGCATCACGGCCGCGCCGGACAGGGCCGGAACCAGGGCGAAGAGGTAGCCCAGGGCAATGATGCCCGGGCCGCCGGTGACGGCGATCAGCGCCGTGGCCCCGCCGGGCGGATGGAGGGTGCCGGTTGCGTGCATCAGCGCAATGGCCACGGCCACGGCCAGGGCGCAGACGAGCCAGCCCGGCCCGGGCAGGAGCGACCGCGCGGCCACGCCCACGAGCGCCGACAGGAAATGGCCGCCCAGCACGTTTCGCGGCTGGGCCAGGGGGCTTGCCGGCGCGCCGTAGAGCAGCACGGCCGAGGCCCCGAAGGAGCCGATGAGAAACGGCAGCCCGGCCGGGCCGACCACGTCCTCGTGCAGCCAGGCCACCAGGCCGATGCCCACAGTGGCCCCGATAAACGACCAGGCGATTTCGGCCAGCCCCACCCGGGGCGGACTGGCGCCGCCGCCGCCCATTTTACCCAATAGGTTCATAGCCCGCAGCCTCCTCCCATGCCCCGGCAGGAGCGCACCACGTCGCCGCGGCTGACGATGCCGCACAGCCGGCCGGCGTCCACCACGGGCAGCCGGTTGACCCGGCGTTCGGTCATGCGCCGGGCCGCCTCCAGTCGGCTGGCCTCGCGGCTAATGACCAGCGCCGGGCTGGTCATGAGGGACGCGACGGGCGTTCGGCCGGCGTCGGCATCGGGCGTCGGGGCCAAACAGGCCGCCGGGTCCAGCAGCCGGGCCGCCACGGCCGCCACGCCGGCGTCCATGGGCAGGCGCAGGTGGCGGAGCAGGTCGCGCACGGACAGCACGCCCACCACCGTTTGGCCTTCCACCACGGGCAGGCCGGACACGCCGGCCTCGGCCATGCGGCGCGCCGCCGTCAGGGCGTCTGCCCGCGGGTCGATCACGATCACGGCCTCGGTCATGATGGCCGCCACGGGCATGTCCCGGGCCAGGCGGGCCGCCGCGTGTGCGTAGGCCCGCCGGTACAGGGCCAGGGCGTCGGCCGGGGCGATGTCCAGGTAGACGCCGGCTTGGCGCATGGCGTCGAGGATGTCCGCGTCGGACAGGGAAAGGGGCGGGGCCAGGGGGCCTTCGGGTCGGGGCATGGTCGTTTCCTCCGGCACCGAACCTGCCTCGCCCGGGCCGGCGGGAACATGACCTAAGTCAAATCCGTGGCCGGCGGCGCCCAAAACGCCACGGCCGGGGAGCGCCGGAACGCATTGTTCGAAAAACTGGGCTCCCCCTCGCAAAAAGCGAACACCGGGGAGAGCGCCGTAACGCGCTCTCCCCGGTGTCGGTGGGGCGGGGCGGGCGCGCGCCCGCCCCGCACGGGGCAACCGAGCCCTCAGATGGCCTGGTCGCCGGTCTCGCCGGTGCGGATGCGCACCACGTCGGCCAGGTCGTAGATGAAGATCTTGCCGTCGCCGATGTTGCCGGTATTGGCCGTCTCGCGGATGGCGGTCACGGCCTTTTGGGCCAGGTCGTCGGGCACGACCACCTCGAGCTTGACCTTGGAATTGAACTGCACCTGGTATTCCACGCCACGATACGCTTCCACGTGGCCCTTCTGGCGGCCGTAGCCGCGCACTTCGGTCACGGTCAGGCCGTGGATGCCGAGCTTGTCCAGGGCGTCCTTCACTTCGTCGAGCTTGAACGGCTTGATGATGGCTTCGATTTTTTTCATGGCGATCTCCGTGTCTTACCGGTGGGTTTTCTGCAGGACGAATTCCGGATAGGCGGTCACGGCCACTTCGTGCTGGTCGAGGCCCTCAAGCTCGTACTCCGGCTTCACGCGAAGCGGGGTGATGAGGTTGAGCACCTTGAAGAAGACATACATCACGAGGAAGACAAACACAAAGTTGGTGCAGATGCCGATGAGCTGGGCCATGAGCTGGCCGCCGTCGCCGTAGAAAAGGCCCTTCACCGTGCCTTCCACGCCGTTTAAGGCATCGCCGTAGGATCCATCGGCGAAAAGCCCCACCGAAAGCAGGCCGAAGGCGCCGTTGACGCCGTGGACCGAGATGGCGCCCACCGGGTCGTCGATCTTGAGGGTGCGTTCGACGAAGAAGACGCTGACGCACAGCAGCACGCCGGCGATGGCGCCGATGATGACGGCCGAGACGGAGTTGACGAAGGCGCACGGCGCGGTGATGGCCACCAGGCCGGCCAGCAGGCCGTTGGCCGACATGGAGATGTCGGGCTTGCCGTAGAAGGTCCACATGTACATCATCGAGGCGAACGCGCCGGCGGCCGAGGCCAGCATGGTGTTGGTGGCGATGACGCCGATGCGCAGGTCGGTGCCGGCCAGGGACGAGCCGGCGTTGAAGCCGAACCAGCCGAAGGCCAGGATGAAGCAGCCGGCAACGGCCATGGGGATGTGGTGGCCGGGCAGGGCGTTGGGGGTGCCGTCGGGCTTGTACTTGCCCAGGCGCGGCCCAAGGATCAGGCCGCCGGCCAGGGCGGCCACGCCGCCGGTCATGTGCACCACCGAGGAGCCGGCGAAGTCCACCGTGCCGTGGCCCAGGGCGAAGTACTTGCCGAGCGTGGACAGCCAGCCGCCGCCCCAGACCCAGTTGGCGTAGAGCGGATAGACGAACATGGAGATGAAGAAGGCGTAGACCACGAAGGATTTGAAGGTCCAGCGCTCGGCCATGGTGCCGGTGGGGATGGTGGCCGTGGTGTCCATGAAGACCATCTGGAACAGGAACAGGGTAAACACCACCGCGTCGTAGGACACGCCGGACAGGAAGAAGCCGGTGGTGCCGAACAGGCCGAAGTCGTTGCCACCGATGTTGATGCTGAATTCATTGGCCAGCACCTGGGCGCCGCCGAGGCTGGCCACGCCGCCCACGCCGCCCATCTGCAGGGCGAAGCCGCAGATCCAGTAGCCGAGCATGCCGATGCCGTAGACCATCATGTTCATGGCCATGGTGTGGCCGGCGTTCTTGGCCCGGGTAAAGCCCGTCTCGGCCAGGGCGAAGCCGGCCTGCATGAACATGACCAGGAAGCCGCAAACGAGCGTCCAGACCGTGTTGATGGAGATACGGTTGTGGCCGACCGCGTCGGCCACCTTGGCGGCCAGGGGTTCCTTTTCGGACAGGGTGGCCAGGTCTTCCTTGGTGGGCGCGCCGGGGGACATGCCGACGATGTCGGCGGCGGTGCCGATGGAGGCGCCCGAGGGGTCCGGGGTCGGGGCCGGGGCGTCGTCGGCCAGGGCCGTAAGCGGCATGGCCAGTGTGATGGTCAGCAGGGCCAGTAACAACAGATGGATGCCTTTTTTCATGTTCTTCTCCACGTCCGTGGTTTTCCCGGGCGGATGCGCCAGGGCCTTGGGGCAGCGTTTCCCGCACAAGCCGTATGGGTCCGACGGGCTATGAAGAATCGATTCCTGTGACCATGGTTCCCCTCCGCTTGAAATGTGTTGCGTCGCCTTGTCGACGGGGTGATGCAGGGACCGGGCCAGCGCTTTTTCCCCTTGAAATCATGGCTGATCCCTCGGTTTGGCCGCCGGCCGGCCCCGGTAGGCCGCGTGCTTGCGAACAAGAATGTCGTATGCGTCGCCATAGGCATGCAAAATTGTATTTTTCATGCCGAACGATGTCAGCTTTCTTTGTTTTTCCAGGGATGCCATACTCCAAGGCCGCTGATTTGTAACATTTCAAATTTGTAATAATTGACGTAATTGTCGTTTGTAGTGGCTTAGACCCCTTTACAGTCCTGACGTTTTGTTGCCGTTCAGGAATGAAAATCCGCCCAAGCCCGTCAGCCCGCGACTATCGCCCCGGCCCAGCCTCTGCCAATGGCGCCCGGACCACGCCCATCGCCCCGCCCGAACCGCTTCCCCGCCGCTTCCCACCGGCCCCTCCGGACCGGTGCTGGACAGGCGCCCTCCCTTGCCGCATTATCGAACCATGCTGCGCGCAACTGCCTGGTATCTCCTGGCCGCCCTTGCCGAAATCGGCGGCTGCTACGCCTTTTACGCCTGGCTGCGCCTTGGCCGTTCCCCCCTGTGGACCCTGCCCGGCCTGGCCTCGCTGCTCGTGTTCGCCTGGGCGCTGACCCGGGTCGAAGCCGCCGCCGCCGGCCGCATCTTCGCCGCCTATGGCGGCATCTACATTTTTGCCTCCCTGGCCTGGCTGTGGCTGGTCGAAGGCCAGCGGCCCGACCGCTTCGACCTGGCCGGCGTGGCCCTGTGTCTGGCCGGCAGCGGCGTCATCCTGCTCGGGCCGCGCCCCTGAGGCGCCGCCCCGCGTCGCCGGGCCACGAGGCCGGGCAATGGCCTTCGGGTCGCGTCCCGTGGCGCGGCCGTCTTGTCCCCGCCCCCTCCCTGGCCTAGACTGCCCCCATGCCCGACACCGACACCGCGTCCACCGTTTCCCTGGCCTGGAATGGCGTCCGCCTGAACGTTCCGGCCGATTGGCACCCGGCCCGCCTGGGGCTGGGCTACCTCTATTTCGAGGACCCCGACGGCCCGGCCTTCGAATGCAAATGGCGCCGGGGCGCCGGCCGCGACGGCATGGAGGCGGCGCTCACGGCCCTGACCCCCAAGGGCCGGGCCAGGGCCGGCGCGACGTTGCCCGAGTCCTGGTGCGACGCCCTGGCCGACTTCGAGCTCATGCCCCTGTCCTGGCGCCGCGACGGCCACACGGGCCTGGGGGCGGCCCTTTTTTGTCCCGAATGCGGCCTGGCCGCCGTGTTCCAGGCTTACGGCGGCAAGGACGGGCCGGACGCGGCGCGCCTGGCCGCCGTGGCCGCCGTGCTGGCAAGCCTTCAGCACCACGAGCCCGGGCCGCCGGCCTTTCGCCTCTACGGCCTGTCTTTCGTCGCGCCGGACGGCTTTTCCCTGGCCGCTTTCGAATTCGAGCCGGGCCGGTTTTGCCTCACTTTCGCCGCCAAGGGCCGCCGGTTGGATGTGGTGCGCCTGGCCCCGGCCGAGGTCATCCTGGCTCGCGAGGGGCTTGGCCAGGTGGCCGCCCGGACGTTTGGCTGCGAAACGGCCACGGTGCTGGAAGAGGCAAGCCTGGGCGGCTGCCCGGCGGTCTGGCTGGCCCGGCGCCAGGGCAGCGGCTTCGTGGACGTCCTGGCTAGGCGTCTGGGCCGGGAAGGGCGGCTGGCGGTCCTTCGCCACGACAAAAACGTCAACAAGCTCCTGGGCGCGGCCCTGACCGCCCGGGCACCCGTGGACCGCAACTGGCTTTCCCGAACGGCGGCGGCCTGTGTTTCCCTTTAAAAAGCCCGCCCCCCCGGCCGATGGCGGCCTGTCCCGGCGCCAGGCCCTGGCCCTGTGCCCGGTGGTCAGCCGCGACGTGGGCGTCGACGAAACGGCCGCCGGGCTGGTGCGGCTGTCGCTGCCCGTGGCCGTGCGCCCGGCCCTGGCCGGCCTGGCCCGGCGGTTGGGGCTGTGGGACGGCCGGGTGCTGCGCAAGACCGTGGAACTCGACGCCATGGGCTCCACCGTGTGGCGGCTCATCGACGGCCGGCGCACGGCCGGGGACATCGCCGCCGCCCTGGCCGCGCGCTACGGCCTGGATGCCCGCGAGGCCGAACTGGCCGTGGCCGCCTTCCTGCGCCAGCTCGGCCGCCGCGGCGCCGTGGCCGTGGCAAGGGGTGATGCCGAGACGGGCGAGCGGGAGGCGGGAGAAAAGATGCCTCCGGCGGCCGGGAGGGATTGAATCCCTCCCGGACCCTCCCCTTTGGGGGGAAGGGGCGGGATTGCGTCGACGGACGGGAATCGTGTAAGGATGGGGAGAAGGAGTCTCCTCATGGCAGGTATCACGCGAAGGATGTTTTTGGTGATCGTGGCCGGGACGGCGCTTTGCGGCCGTTTCGCCCGCGAGGCCTGGGCCCGGTTCGTCTCGTTTTTCCCTGTGCGCGCCGTGGAGGTCGAGGATTTCGGCTTCGACCCGGCCAGGGGGGTGGTGACCCACGACAACGGCCCGGCCACGCCCTATGCCCTGGTCGTGGACGGGCTGGTCGCCCGGCCGTTGCGCCTGGACTACGCCGCGCTCGTGGCCCTGCCCCAGGAGCGGCAGGTTTCGGATTTCCATTGTGTCGAGGGCTGGTCCGTGGCCGACCTGGCCTGGGGCGGCCTGCGCCTCAAAACCCTGGCCGACCTGGCCGGCCCGGCGCCCGAGGCCCGCTATGTCATTTTTCACAGCCTCGGCCGGACCCGCTCCCGGCCCGGGGGCCTGGACCATTATGTCGAGTGCCTGCCCCTGGTTGATCTCCTCAACCCCGACCTGGCCTACCTGTTGGCCCTGACCTTGGCCGGCGAGCCCTTGCCCATCGACCACGGCGCGCCGCTGCGCCTGGTGTGCCCCTACGACCTGGCCTACAAGGGCGCCAAGTTCATCGGGCGCCTGGAATTCACCGCCGCGCCCGTGGACGGCTGGTGGACCCGGGCCAACTCGATCTATCCGCCTGTCGCCCCGGTGGACCCGGATCGGCTGCGTCGGCCCGATCCCCGCAGTGGCCGGAAAACATCCTGAGGCGGCGCGGGGTTGCCTGGCCAGCCCTTGACGCGGCGGCCGGGATGGGACAGGCCTTGGAAAAGGGCGGCCCGCGCCGCCCCGTCCCCGCCCCTTCCTGATGCCGCCGCGTGGGCAAAGCCGGCAAGAGGCCCGCGCGCGTCGGCGCCGGGCGTGGCCCGGCGCGGCCGACCCGATCCACCGGGGGTACGGCCATGAACGAGTATCCGTATGAAGCGCAACTGCTGCTGCGCCTGGTCCTGGCGGTGTTGTGCGGCTCGGTCCTGGGCTACGAACGGGAACGCCACGGCATAAGCGCCGGACTTCGCACCAACCTGCTGGTCTGCCTGGGCTCGGCCCTCATGATGGTTATCTCCAAGTACTTCTATTACCTGGCGGGCGAGGACCCGGGCGGCATTCCCGTGGGCCTCGACCCGTCGCGCATCGGGGCGCAGATCGTCACGGGCGTGGGGTTTCTGGGCGCGGGCGTGATCATCAAGGACAAGGGCGGCATCCGGGGCCTGACCACGGCCGCGACCCTGTGGTTCAACGCCGGGGTCGGCATGGCGCTCGGGGCCGGCATGATCCTCATCCCCGTGGCCTGCACCGTGCTCGGCGTGGTCTCCCTGACCATCCTCAAGCACCTCCAGCGCCGCATCCGCCGCGAGGCCTACCGGGTGCTGTCCGTCACCTGCCGGGAGGCCCGGGACTGCCTGGACCAGTTGCTGGCCTTTTTCCGCTCCCGGGATTTGAGCGTCGAGAACCTGAGCCTCAGCAAGGTCAAGGGGGGGCTGTCCACCTACCGCTTCACCCTGCGCTGCGACTGGTCGTGCCTGGAGGCCGTGACCTGCGTGCGCGACCTGGCCGGCATCGGCTTCGTGGAGAAGGTCAAGATGGGCTAGTGGGGCGTTCGCTAAAAAATATGTTCATATTTTTTAGAAAAAACCATTAGTTAAGTATGTTGTTCTCGGGACTCGTATGTACGAATTTCGAGAACGCGACACTGGGGGCGGGCAGCCCGGCCGGTCGGCAGGCGCGGGGACGGGGGCCGCGCCCTGCGGGGAAGGCGCCGCCCGCCGGCGCCGCCTCAGCAGGCCGGGAGGACGGCGGCCAGAAGCCGGGTCAGTTCCGCCTCGGCCCGCCGGGCCGTCTCGAGGACCGCCTCGAGGGTCGTTTCGGCCATGCAGTCCGGCAGGTTGACGTTGGTCAGGCAGGAGATGGCCAGGACGGAAAGGCCCAGATGCCGGGCGGCGATGACCTCGGTCACCGTGGACATGCCCACGGCGTCGGCGCCCAAAAGCCGCAGCATGCGCGTCTCGGCCGGCGTCTCCAGGCTCGGGCCCACGACCCCGGCGTAGACGCCGCGCTCCAGGCGGAGACCGCAGGCCAGGGCCGCGGCGTCGGCGATGGCCCCCAGGCGCGGGCAATAGGCCCGGCTCATGTCCGGGAAACGGGGGCCGAGCGTGTCGTCGTTGGGGCCGGTCAGCGGGTTGCGCCCGGTCAGGTTGATGTGGTCGGTGACGCGCATGAGCCCGCCGGCCGTGAAATGGGGGTCGAGCGCCCCGGCGGCGTTGGTGAGGACGAGGGTTTTGACGCCAAGCCCGGCCAGCAGCCGGACGCCGAAGGCCACCTCGCGCGGGCCGTAGCCTTCGTAAAGGTGCTGGCGGCCGCACAGGACCAGCACCGGCCGTTCGCCCACGCTGCCGGCCACGAGTTTTCCGGCGTGGCCCGGGGCCGTGGCCCGGGGAAAGCCGGGCAGCTCGGCCGTGGGCATCTCCCGGGCCTCGGCCACCATGGCCGCGATGCCGCCCAGGCCTGTGCCGGTCACGACCCCCACGCAGCCTTCCCCGGGCGCGCCGAGGACGGCCAGGGCCGCGGCCACCGCCTGCTTTACATCCTCGCCGTAGTGCATATAGATTCCTCCCGTTGTCGCCAGGATAGCACAGCGCCGTGTCGCGGGAAAGGGGAAGGCCGCCGCGTCCGGAACACACCGTAACAATACGACAGCCCGACGGATGGTGGCATGGACTTCGCGACCTTTCTGGGGCTCGCCATTGGCGTGTCCATGGTGCTCGGCGCCATTTTCATGGGCGGAACCCTGGCCCCATTCCTGAACCTTCATGCCATCATGATCGTCGTCGGCGGATCGTTGGCCTCCATTTGCGTCACCTATCCCTTCAAGGAGGTCTTTCAAGCCTTCTCGGCCATGCTCCTGATTTTCTCCTCGCGCAAGGTCCGCGACGCCGAGGTCGTCCACATGATGGTGCGCATCGCCGAGATCAGCCGCCGCGAGGGCCTCATCGCCCTGGAGAACATCCACACCGAAAACGCCATCCTTAAGAAGGCCTGCCAACTGATCGCCGACAACGCCGATGCCTCGCTTATCCGCGAAACCCTGCGCATCGAGATCAGCTCCATGAAACACCGCCACGCCGTAGGCGAGGCCGTGTTCAAGTCCCTGGCCGGCTACGCCCCGGCCTTCGGCCTGGTCGGCACGCTCATCGGCCTGGTGCAGATGTTCTCGCTCCTCGACGACCCCAAGTCCCTGGGCCCGGCCATGGCCGTGGCCATCACGGCCACCTTCTACGGGGCGCTTTTGTGCAATCTCTTCTTCCTGCCCGTGGCCGGCAAGCTGCGCTCCCGCACCCTCGTGGAGACCCTCCAGCTGGAGATCATCTTCGAGGGGGCCAAGTGCATCCTGGAAAACAACAACCCCCGGCTGGTCTACGAGAAGCTGTCCTCCTTCATCGCGCCCAAGGACAGGCATTATGGCCGATGACGACGCCTTTTCCCTGGGCGAGGAGCGGGAGGAATCCGGCCCGTCGCACCATTGGCTCATCTCCCTGGCGGACATGTCCATGCTGCTGATGAGCTTTTTCATCCTCCTTTTTTCCATGTCCAACATGGACAGGCAGAAGTTCTCCGCCTCCGTGTCCTCGGTGCAGCAGGCCCTCGGCGAAAGGGGGAAACAAACGGTGACCGGGTCGGTGACCGCCCCGGTGGAGATGTCCGCCCTCGTCGAACAGGCCAGGGTCAAGCAGCGCCTGATTGGCGAACAGCGCCGCGTCTACGACCAGTTCCGGGCCTTCGCCGCCCAGCAAGGCCTCGACGGCCTGGTGTCCGCCAGCCTGGACTCGGGCAAGGTCACCATCTCCCTGCCCACCGGGGTGCTGTTCCCCAAGGGCGACGCGGACCTGACCGAAGCGGGCAAGGCCCGGCTGCGCCTGCTCTACGATTTCCTCATCAAGACCGCCGGCGAACGTATCAACATCCGGGGGTTCACCGACGACCAGCCGCCGGGGCCGGCCAGCCGGTTTCGTGACAACTGGGAAGTCTCGTCATTGCGGGCAGTTGCCGTCCTGCGCTACCTGGTCGCCCAGGGGATGCCCTCCAACCGATTGACAGCCACCGGATTAGCTGATTTAGAACCCCTCTATCCCAACGACACCCCCGAGCATCGGGCGCGCAACCAACGCGTGGAGTTCGTGTTGGAACGCTCCATCGGCGAGTAGGGAGGCCGGCATGGACTTCACGTTCACGCTGGAGGGGGAGGCCGGCCGGCGGGCCGCCCACCGGGAACGCGTCCGCGGGCTGGTCGCCGTGTGGGACGACGACGGCGATCGCCGCTTCGTCGTCCACGACGTCAGCGCCACGGGGCTCTCCCTGGCCGATACCGAGGGGGTGCTCGCCCCCGGCCGCACCGGCCGCGTGACCCTGGCCATCGGGCCGCGCACGCTCATCGCGGGCCTGCCCGTGACCGTGGTGCGCGTCTCCGGCCGCACCGGCCGCGTGACCCTGGCCATCGGGCCGCGCACGCTCATCGCGGGCCTGCCCGTGACCGTGGTGCGCGTCTCCGGCCCCGGGCTGGCCGGGCTGGCCTTCGGGGAACTGTCCCTGCGCCAGGAGGCCTGGCTCGACAAGCTGGTCCTGGAAATTCAAAAGCGGCGCATCGACCTGCGCAAGGCGCGGGAGAGGGCCGACAACCTCGAGGACAAGAAGACGGATCGTGCCGACGAATAAACATAAGGTCCTGGTAGCCAACCGGGGCGAGATCGCCATGCGCATCATCCAGGCTTGCGTTTCGCTCGGCCTGGATTTTGTTTGCATCCATACCAAGGCCGACGCGGCCTCGGGGCACCTGGCCCTGGCCCAAAGCCTCGGCGGCCCGGGCTGCGCCTACCGCGTCAGTTCCTACCACGACGCCAACGAGATTTTAGCTGTGGCCGACCATGCCGGCGCCACGGCCATCCATCCCGGCTACGGCTTTTTCGCCGAGGATTTCCGCTTCGCCCGGCGCGTGGCCGAGCGGTCGCGGGGGCTGGTTTTCATCGGCCCCTCCTGGCGCATCATCCGGTCGCTGGGGGATAAGATCAACACCAAGCGCCTGGCCCGCAGCCTGTCGATCCCAACCGTCCCCGGCTCCGACCGGCCGGTCTACGACGAGATGGAGGCCGAGGAGATCGCCGAGACGCTTTTTGCCTTCCAGGCCGAGCAGGGCATTGCCCACTCCGTGGTCCTGGTCAAGGCCTCGGCCGGCGGCGGCGGCATGGGCATCGAGGAAATCTACGACATCGAGCAGTTCAAGACCGTCTACCGGCGCATCCGCAACTACGCCAAGCGCCAGTTCCACGACGAAGGCGTGCTCATCGAGCAGCGCATCTTCGACTTCAACCACCTGGAAGTGCAGATCGTCGCCGACCGCTCGGGCAAAAACATCGTCCACTTCGGCACGCGCAACTGCACCATCCAGTCCACGGGCCGGCAAAAGCGCGTGGAAGTGGCCCCGGGCTTTCGGCCCGGGGAAGTCGCCTACGCCTTCGACGCGGCCAAGCTCCTGGACGACATCGTGGGCTATTCCCTGTCCATGGCCCGGGAAGTGGCCTACGACAACGTGGGCACCTGGGAATGGATCGTCTCGCCCACGGGCCAGCCGTTCCTGATGGAGGTCAACACCCGCATCCAGGTGGAAAACGGCGTCTCCGCCGCCATTTCCCGCATCAAGGGCCAGGGGGGGGTCAACCTCATCGCCGAACAGATCCGCATGGGCCTTGGCGAACCCATGGGCTACGACCAGTCCGACATTACTTTCGACGGGGTCGGCATCGAATACCGCGTCATCGCCGAGGACCCGGCCAACCGCTTCACCCCCTGGGTCGGGCGCATCGACCAGTTCCTGGCCCCGACGCTGCCCTGGGCCAGGCTCCATACCCACATCCCCATGGACGCGCCCTACGAGATCCCCACCGAATACGACCCCAACCTGGCCCTGGCCATCATCTGGGGCGCCGACCTCTCCGAGGCCAAAAAACGCGGCGTGGGCTACCTCGACGAGCTGACCCTGTCCGGGGCCGACGGCGCCGGCCAGGAACTCAAGTCCAACGTGCGGTTTTTGCGGGACAAGACCGCCACGATCCTGCAATTCTAGGACGCCCGCCCGGACCAGGCCCCGTGCCCGGCCCGGGCGGCGTTTTCGGGAAGACAGCCTATGGAAATCGAAAAGCGCGTGGTCGAACTGGCCGATCGCTTGCAATACATTCAGGACATCTTCGGCGGCCGGGAAAACGCCAATATCGCGCTCATGCGCTCGCGCCTGGCCGAGCTGCGCTCCCGGGAAGGCGCCCCCCCCGGCGAGTTGGCCCAGATGCTGCGCCAGCTCGAGGACCTCTTCACCTTCCTGGAAGGCAAGCTCGACGAGGAGCTCGTCCCCATGGACCGGGTGCGCATCGTGCGCCACCCGGCCCGGGTCAGCCTCAAGGACATCCTGGAAAACGTCTACGACAACTACACCGAGATCGGCGGCCAGGACGAATACTCCATCGACCCGAGCATGCTCATCGCCCGGGCCTACATCACCCGGCGCAAGGGCGACAAGGTCATCAACCAGCCCGTCATGGTCATCGGCCAGGAAAAGGGCCATGGCCAGGAGTTCCGCAATGGCGGCTCGGTCAAGCCCTGGGGCAACGCCAAGGCCCTGCAGTACATGAAGGTCGCCGAGACCGAGCGCATCCCCATCCACACCTACGTCTTCACCCCCGGGGCCTTTCCGGTGGAGGACTTCCCCGGCGCCGCCCAGCAGATCGCCCGCAACCTCTACGAGATGGGCGGGTTGCGCGTGCCGGTGGTGTCGGTGATCTCCGAGGGCGGCTCGGGCGGGGCCGAGGCCATCGGCCTGTCCGACGTGCGCCTCATGCTCTCCCACGGCTACTATTCCGTCATCTCGCCCGAGGGCGCGGCGGCCATCGAGGCCGGCATCCGCCAGGGCCAGCGCGTGGCCCCGGAGCTCATCGAGGCCTGCGCCAGGCGGCTTTGCATCACCGCCGCCGACAACCGGCGCATGGGCTACGTCGACAAGGTCATCGCCGAGCCGGACCTCGGCGCCCGGCCTCACCACTACGAATTCTTCAAGGACCTGCGCCAGGAGGTCATCCGGGCCACGGACCAGGTGTTCCTGGGCGTGGCCGGCTTCAAGCTCTTCCGGGCCCTGGTCGCCTCCCGGCGCAAGGGCGGCGACGCCGAGGGCATGTTCGTGCGCTGGACCCTGGACGAGGCCGCGGCCGACCGGCTGGTCTGGAAGCGCTACTGCAAGTACCGCCGCATGGCCGAGACGGCCTTCCGCGACGGCCGCCCCTCGGGCGCGCGCATCGCCTCCCGGGCCCAGAGCATGCTCTGGGGCGGCTATTCCTTCCTGCGCTACGACTTCATCGGCAAGCACGTCAAAAACCTGGCCAAGACCGTGGGCGACCTGGAGGCCGAGGCCCGGCTGGTGGTCAACCGCCTGACCGCGCCCCTGCGCCGCGCCCGCGGCAAGAACGCCCCGGTCACCTGCGACCCGGAAAAAAGCCGTATGCTGGTCGAGCTGTCCCAGCCCGAACAGGGCGCCTGCCTGGAGGATTTCGGCTGGCGCTACGTCAGCCCCAAGGCCGGCGAGGACAAGGCCGTCACCTGCCCCGAATCCAAGACCTACGGCTGCCCGGACCTGTGGGCCCCGGACCTCTACGGCGATTTCGCCGGCGTGTGCGTCCACTGCGGCCACCACTTCCCCATGGAGTACCAGTGGGTGCTCGGCAACGTCTTCGACCCGGGCTCGGTCACCGAGTACGACAACGACATCGAGGCCGGTAACCCCCTGGACTATCCCGGTTTCGAGGACAAGCTCAGGGACGCCAAGAAAAAAAGCGGCCGCCAGTCGGCCTGCGTGTCCCTCGATGCCAAGATCGACGGCATAAAAATCGTGTCCGCCGTGCTGTATTCCGCCTTCCGGGGCGGGTCGGTGGGCGCGGCCGAGGGCGAGAAGTTCATCCGCGCCCTGGCCAGGGCCCGGCGCCGCCATTTCCCCTTCCTGGCCTACGTCCACGGCACGGCCGGCATCCGTATCCAGGAGAGCTTAAACGGCCTGATCCAGATGCCGCGCGTCACCCTGGCCGTGCGGCGCTACATCGAGGCCGGCGGGCTCTACCTGGTCCTTTACGACACCAATTCCTACGCCGGGCCGGTGGCCAGTTTCCTGGGCTGCTCGCCCTACCAGTTCGCCGTGCGTTCGGCCAACATCGGCTTCGCCGGGCCGGGCGTCATCAAGGAAACCACCGGCATCGACATCCCGCCCGACTACCACCGGGCCCACAACGCCCTGGCCCGGGGCCATATCCAGGGCATCTGGGACCGCCGCGAGATCCGCAAGAACCTCAAGCAGGTGCTGCTGACCATCGGCGGCCGCAATTTGTACTATCGGTAGCGGGAAGAGGAAGATGCCTCCGGCGGCTGGGAGGGGATGATCCCTTCCCGGACCCTCCCCAAAGGGGGCGACGGGGGGGCGGCGCGATTGCTTCGGGGCGCGCCGCGATGTAACGATACGGAAACTCCAGTGCCGGGCCATGGGCCGGCGGCGGGGAATGCTCGTGATAGACGTCAAAGCCTTGCTGGAAAAGATCAAAGCCGCGCCCTTCGAGGAGATCGTGGTGGAAGCGCCCCACACGGGCGTGGTGCGTTTCGCCGCCATCGAACCCGGAACCAAGGTCGTGGCCGCCTCGGGCACCTACGGCGAAAAGCCCGGCACCCTGCTGGCCAAGCTCACCCGGGAACACAACGACAAGCCGCTTTTCGCCGAGGCCAAGGGCGTGATCGGCACGGTGCGCAAGGAACTCGAGGGCACCTTCGTCGAGGCGGGCACGGAGCTGGCCGTCATCCGGCACTACCTGTCGAAAGACGAGGTCATCGCCGCCATCCTGCGCCAGGTGCTGTACCTGTTTTGCGCCCCGGAGCGGGCCAAGTACTATTTCATCCCCAGCGTGGACAAGAAGGTCAAGGCTTCCGGGCCGCGCGCGGTCACGGTCAAGCCGGGGATGGAGCTTTTCATCGTCTCGCGCATGAAGCGGGAAAAGCCGCTCGTCTACGAAGGCCCCGAGGGGGTCATCTACGCGGTCTATTTCCAGCACGACCAGAACGTGGACCAGGGCGCGCCCCTTGTGGGCGTGTGCCCCGAGTCCCAGATGCACCTCATCCAGGACGTGGTCAACCGCGTGCGCACGGACTGGGAGGAAGGGGAGTAGCCGCCATGGGCAAGTTCCTGCAGATTCGCGTCATTGCCCAAACCTACGACGAGGCCGCCGCCGAGGAGCGTTTCGCCAAGCTCTATGCCCTGGCCTGGCCCGTGGCCGCCACGCCGCCGGCCGGCCCCAGGGGGCTGCTGGAACTCGCGGCCGCCCTCGACGACGCCGTGCGCCTGGGCGACCTGTCCTCCGGCGACCGGGCGGCGCTTCTGCCCGGGGTGGAGAAGGCCATGGCCGTCAAGGCCGCCCTGGAAGCGGCCCTGGGCGAGCGCGACCCCAAATCGGCGGACAAGCTGTCCTACGACCTGGAAGACGCCCTGGCCGAGCTGGAAAAGCTCGCGCCCAAGGCCTGACGGGTTTTTCACAACCGTCCGGGGCACCCGGAAACGGACTTCGGGCCGCAGGCCGACAGGTCGAAGCCGCGAAGGGATTCCGAAGGGCCAAGGCCCTTTGGCTCCGGCATTCCCCAGACACTTTGCCACGCCAAGGCGCGTGATGCAGGAGGCGGCACATGGCCGGAAGCATCAACAAAGTCATTTTGGTCGGCCGGCTCGGCCAGGACCCCAAGCTGACCTACATGCCCTCGGGCAGCCCCGTGGCCGAGATGAGCGTGGCCACGGACGAGTCCTACAAGGACCGCGAGGGCAACAAGGTGGACCGGGTGGAATGGCACCGGGTCAAGGTGTTCGGCAAATCCGCCGAGTTCTGCGGCAACTACCTGTCCAAGGGCCGGCTGGTCTATGTCGAGGGGACGTTGCGCACCCGCAGCTGGGAGGACCAGCAGGGCCAGAAGCGCTACATGACCGAGGTGGTGGTGACCGGCCCCGGCCACACCATCCAGGGGCTCGATTCGCGTGGCGGCATGGCGGCCGAGGCGCCCATGGGCGAGGACGAGTTCGCGCCCCAGGGCGGCCGGCGCGCCTACCAAAGCGGGCAGGGCGGGCAGGGCGCTCCCCAGGGCGGTCAGCCCGGCGGCGGCCCGCGCGGTGGTTCCGCCCCGCGCGGCGGCGCGGGCGCGCCCCGAAACAATCAGTCCTATCCCGACGAGGGGCCTGGCCCGGCCTTCCCCTCCGAAGCCTCGGGCATGGACGACGTGCCGTTCTAGGTCGCTTCGCTGGCTAAGGTTATGAATTTGGCTCTATTCGCGGTCGGCGTTGACGATTCCGTTCCGTGAATAGAGCCAAACTATTTATTTTTTCATTTTCTAATGAAGAAGATCGCGTTGTCATTCCCTGATAGAAGATTTTACAGCGCCTGTGGTCTGCCTATTTTTAAATTGTTTGTCAAAATGTTGCTGCGTGCAGGTTTTGCTGTCAAAGTACCCGTAATAGATAAAGCAGGAGTAGATTTCGTCAGATTTAACGTTTTTTGTGCTGTAAAAGTTAATATCCCACCCAACGTCTTTTGTGTTCGGTTTTACCCGGTAATTTGTATCGTATATGATTTCTCCTATTGGATCGGTGCTATATGTCCCTTCCTTAGGACTGGTTTTTACTAGGGCCGATGGCTTTCCTTGTTTGGCATTTACTGAATACCAGCTTTTTTTGACTTTTGTTATCACCATGTCGCAATCGCCTTTGTTTTCTATCCAGTACTCATGGTGAAACGTATCGCCAGGTTTATTGGGTTTATCGTCGGCTGGTAGCTGGGAAATATCGGGACAGGCAGCGGTTTCAATAAGGTCTGTTTGTGCTAAACAGGTAGCTGGGACGAGTAATAGAAAGAAAAAAAGGTAGATCCGCATTCAGGTACCCCCCCCCATTTGCCAGGGTTAAATATCTGTAAAAAAACAAGAAATCGTGTCTTTGTCAAGTAAGGCGTGAAAGATATTTTGCGTGCGGCGAGCTCTATTCGCACCGATCCAACTCTCGCTCATAAGTGCCAACAAAATAGTGCCCTTTGTAACTTTCGGAATATACTTCGAAATGTGTTTGTTGTGTTGCCCGCTAGCTAGATCGCGTTAACTGGTATTGCTAAGTTCTTTCGAGTAGCAGACATCTCCGGGCTATTCGCGCAAGAGCCGCAGCCCGTTGGCGATCACCAGCAGGCTCGTGCCCATGTCGGCGAACACCGCCAGCAGCATGGAGCCGTACCCGGCCACCGTCAGCGCCAGCACCAGCCCCTTGAGCCCAAGCGCCAGGGCGATGTTCTGCTTGAGGATGGCCACCGTCGCCCGGGACAGGCCAATGAACGCCGCGATCTTGCGCGGGTCGTCGTCCATGATGGCCACGTCCGCCGTCTCGATGGCCGCGTCCGTGCCGGCCGCGCCCATGGCGAAGCCGATGTCCGCCCTGGCCAGGGCCGGGGCGTCGTTGATGCCGTCGCCGACCATGGCCACGTAGCCCTGGCCGCCAAGGCCCGCCCGCAGGGCGTCCACCGCCGCCGCCTTGTCCTCGGGCAGTTGGTCGCCCCGGGCCTGCCCGATGCCGGCTTCCTTGGCGATGGCCGCGGCCGTGCGGGCGTTGTCGCCGGAAAGCATGATGGTCGTCACGCCCAGGCGCGAAAGCGCTTCCACTGCCTCCCGGCTGTGGGGCCGGATGGCGTCGGCGGCGGCGAAGACGGCCAGGACGCCTTGGGCGCCGGCCAGCAGCACCGTGGTCTTGCCGGCCTCCTCCAGGGCGTCGAGCCGCGCCTCTATGGCCGGCGAACACAGCCCCAGTTCCTCGATGAGCCGGTGGTTGCCCAGATGGTAAGCGTTCCCGCCCACGACGCCGTGCACGCCCAGGCCCGGCAGGGCGGTGAAGGAGTCCACATGGCCGGGCACGATGCCGTCCTGGCCGGCCCGTCGGGCCACGGCCCGGGACACGGGATGGTCCGAGCGCGCCGCCAGGCTGGCGGCAACGGCGCGGTTTATCGCCGCATCGCCGGAGAGGTTCTCGAAATCCGTCTGCACCGGCCGGCCCGTGGTCACGGTGCCGGTCTTGTCCAGGGCCACGGCCCGAAGCGAGCCGCCGCGCTCCAGGAACAGGCCGCCCTTGACCAGGATGCCGCGCCTCGCCGCCGCCGCCAGGCCGCTGACCACGGAAACAGGCGTGGAGATGACCAGGGCGCAGGGGCAGGCAATGACCAGGATGACCAGCCCCTTGTAGACCCAGTCCGCGAAGCTCCCCCCGAAAACCAGCGGCGGCAGCACGGCCACGGCCACGGCCACGGCGAAAACGGCCGGGGTGTAGACCGCCGCGAAACGGTCCACGAAGCGCTTCATGTCCGCTTCCTTGCCCGGCGAGGCGACTACCGCCTTGGTGATGCGGGCAATGGTCGCGTCGTCGGCCAGGGCCGTGCTGGTGGCCAGAAGCTCCCCTTCCTGGTTGACCGTGCCGGCGAAAAGCGCGTCGCCCGGCGCCTTCTCCACGGGCAGGCTTTCGCCCGTGACCGGCGACTGGTCCACGGACGAGCGGCCCTCGGCCACCACGGCGTCAAGGGGCACGCGCTCGCCCGGTGCGATGCGGATGACCGATCCCACGGCCACGCCCTTGGCCGCGACCGCCTCGAAGGAGCCGTCGTCGCGGCGCACGGTGGCCACCTCGGGGGCCAGGGATAAAAGCGCCGTCACGGCCTTGCCGGCCCGGGCCAGGGACACGGATTCGAGCTGCTCGGCGACGGCGAACAGCACCATGACCATGGCCGCCTCGGGGTACTGGCCAAGGATCACGGCGCCGGTCGCGGCCACGCTCATCAGGGCATTGATGTTGAGCTCGCGCCGGGACAGGGCGATCCAGCCCTTCTTGAAGATGGGCAGGCCGCAGGCCAGGATGGCCACTGCCGCGCAGGCCAGCGGCAGCCAGGGCCTGGCCCAGCCTTGCCATTCGGCCAGCTCGGACACGACGGCCAGCGCCAGCCCCACCGCCTGGACCGGCGTCACCCACGGCCCGGTTTCTTGGCTGTCCGCCCGCGCGGCGGTATCGGCCGTCACGGGCACGGCCTCCATGCCGAGCGCCGCGATGGCCGCCACGATGCCGAGCGTGTCCGGCAAATCGTGGTGCACCGTCAGCTCCCGGGCCAGCAGGTTGAACCGCAGCCCGGCCACGCCCGGCATGGTGCCCAGGGCCTTACGGATCATGGCCTCTTCGGTCGGGCAGTCCATGGCCTCGATGCGAAATACGTCGCTTCTGGCGGACTGGGGCGCGGGGCTGTCGTCTCCGGGCGGCGGGGTGTCGCCCTTGGCGCAGCTTGCGCCGCAACAACACGGCGCCTGGCCTCCAACGGGCCGTAATTCCTCGAATGTATGACTGTGGTCAGGGGTATGACCGGGATGGTGCGCAGGCATAGCAAAACCTCCTTGCCTTGTCCGTAATCATGAAGCACCTTGGAGCAACTCCAGGGTCAAGGTTTTTTTCAAGGAGGTTGCCATGCGCATCGGCGAACTCGCCCGCCGCACCGGCTGTCGGCCGGATACCGTCCGCTACTACGAAAAGGAAGGTTTGCTGGCCGATCCGGCCCGTTCCGACGGCAACTACCGGCTCTACGACGCCAGCCACCTGTCCCGGCTGACCTTTATCCGCAACTGCCGCGCCCTGGAAATGAACCTCGATGAGATTCGGGCGCTGCTGTCCCTCAAGGACGGTTCGGCCGGCGACTGCGCCGGGGTGAACCTGCTGCTCGATTCGCACATCGACCAGATCACCGAACGCATCGCCCGGCTGCAGGCGCTGCGGGAACAACTCGCGGCGCTTAGGGAATGCTGCACCGGCACCACGCCCGTGGAGGAATGCGGCATCATGCGGGAACTGGAAGAGCGGGGCGTCGGCGGTGGGGGCGACTGACGCGGGGGAGGGGGGGGCCCCGCATGAGCGGGGACGAACCGGACGTGCTTTTTCAGTCTGGGAGAAGCCATGGTGTTCCCCGCGCCAGCGGGGATGATTGACACCACCGCCCCCTTGCCGCAAAACCTCGGCCAAGGAGCCTCGACCGCCACCATGCCGCGCCTGCTCGCCATCGACTACGGACAAGCCCGGGTGGGGCTGGCGGTCACCGATCCCGGCGGGACGGTGGTCTTCGCCCTGCGCACCATAGCCTGGGAGACCCGAGACGCCTTGTTTCGCGAACTGCTTGCGGTTATGGCACAGCAGGCCCCGACGCGCATCGTGGTCGGCTACCCCGCCCGCGCCGGCGGCGACGAAGGGCTCACCGGCCGCCAGGTGCGCAACTTCATCGCGCGCCTGCGGCGCCGCACCGACATCCCGGTGGCCTGCGCCGACGAGGCCCACTCCACCGAGGAGGCGGCCGAACGGCTGCGCGCGGCCGGCCTTTCCGGACGCGAACTGGCCGCGCGCCTCGACGCCGAGGCGGCGGCCGTCATCCTCGAGCGCTACCTGCGCGGCGGAGAACTATGCTGCGATCCATCCTCCTCGGCTTCGTCGTCTTCTGCCTCGGACTGGCCGGATTCGTCGGCTACCGGGCCTACGAATTCCTGAGCCTGCCGCCGGCCAAACCCGGCCAGACCAAGGTCATCCTCATCGAACCCGGGCAATCCTTCGAAGCCACCGCCAAGATGCTCGCCGCCGAGGGCGTGGTGCGCGACGCCGACGGCTTGCGGCTGCTCGCCCGGCTCACGGACAAGGCCGGCAAGGTCAAGGCCGGCGAATTCGAAGTCAGCACCGGCTGGACCCCGACCCAGCTCCTCGACTACCTGACCACCTCCAAGGGCGTGCAGCACAAGCTCGCCGCGCCCGAGGGCCTGACCATGCGCCAGATCGCCAAGCTGGCCGAGGATGCCGGCCTGTGCTCGGCCGCCGCGTTCCTTCGGGCGGCAAGCGACCCCAAGCTCCTGGCCAAATACAACATCCCGGCCGCGTCCGCCGAAGGCTTCCTTTTCCCCAACACCTACCTGTTCACCCGCAAACGCGGCGACGACGGCGCTTACGTCGTCGAAGCCATGCTCAAGGAGTTCTGGCGCCAGGCCGAGGCCGTCTGGCCCGCCGACAAGCCGGCCGGCAAGGAACTGCTCGCCGCCGTGACGCTGGCCTCCATCGTGGAAAAGGAAACCGGCGTCGACGCCGAACGGCCCAAGGTGGCCGGCGTGTTCGTCAACCGCCTGGCCAAGGGCATGCTGCTGCAAACCGACCCGACCATCATCTACGGCCTGGGCGAAAAATATAACGGCAACATCACCCGGTCCAACCTCGAAGACACGGCCAACCCCTACAACACCTACGTGCGGCCGGGCCTGCCGCCGGGGCCCATCTGCTCGCCGGGGCTCAAGTCCCTGCAGGCCGTGGCCGCGCCAGAGGCCCACGACCTCTATTATTTCGTGTCCACGGGCGAGGGCGAGCACAAATTCAGCAAAAGCCTCGACGAGCACATAAACGCCGTCAACAAGTACCAGCGGGGGCGCGGCAAGAAATGACCCGGCCCGTCCCGCGCGCCGTCAGGCGGGAGGACGCCATGCCGACCATAGCCGAGGAGATCGTCGCCTGGATGGCCGACCGGGCCAACAACGCCCTGTTCCCGGGCGCGGGCCTGCCGGCCTTCGATACGCCGCTGATCGGCGTGGCCGCCGGGGCGGACCCGATATTCGACTTCCTGCGCCACGACATCGGGCCGCAGTTCTATTGGACGCCCGAAGACGCCTTTGCCCGGGCCTTTCCCGACGACCCGGCCCCGGCCGGGGACCTGTCGGTCATCGCCTGGGTCCTGCCCCAGACCGCCGCAACCCGGGCCGACCACCGGGCCTGCCGCGACCTGCCGAGCCTGGCCTGGAGCCGGGTGCGGCACTACGGCGAGATGCTCAACGAAGCCCTGCGCCGCCATGTGGTGGACGGGCTGGCCGGCCGGGGCGTCCCGGCCGTGGCCCCGACACTGCTGCCCGCCTGGGACCGGCGGGATTCGCCGCGCTACGGCTTCGCCTCCAACTGGTCCGAGCGCCACACCGCTTATGCCTGCGGCCTGGGCACCTTCGGCCTGTCCGACGGGCTCATTACCCCGGCCGGCAAGGCCGTGCGGGTGGGCAGCGTGGTGGCGCGCTGCGCGCTTCCCGTCACGAAACGCCCCTATACGCGCCATGACGCCTGGTGCCTGCGCGCCGTGGGCACGCCGTGCAAGGCCTGCATCCGGCGCTGCCCGGCCGGGGCCATTTCCGAGGCCGGCCACGACAAGGTCAAATGCATGCACTACATCCGCGGCGTCACCGGCCCCTACGTGGCCCGGGAGCAGATGGACGGCATCGCGGTCAACAGCTGCGGCCTGTGCCAGGTGGGCACGCCCTGCGAGGCCGGCGACCCGACCCGCCGCAAACGGCAAAAAGCGGCCGCGACGGACGCGGGCGCCTGAGGCCGGCCGTACGGGGGAGCGGGGGAAGGGCGCCTAGGCCTCGCGCGGCGGCAGGCCGCACTTGTGCTTGTAGTCGATGGCCTTGCGAATAAATATCGTGGATTCGGCGATGTTGGCGCACTGGTCGCAGATGCGCTTGAGGCTGTGGGCCACGAAGGACTGCTGCACGGCCCGCTCCACCGGCCTGGCCTCGCGGATCATCTCGCCCGTGACTTCCCGGAAGATGCGCACGTTGAGGTCCAGCGCCGCGGCGTTTTGCTCGATGACGGCCATGGCCGCCTCGACATTGAGGTCCATGTAGCAGTTGATGCAGGCGCGGGTGAGTTCCAGGGCCAGGTCGGCCAGCAGGCGCATGTCGTCGTGCATGGGCTGGCGCGGCTCGGTGGTCAGGACCAGCACGCGCTCGGCGATGTTGACC
Source organism: Solidesulfovibrio sp. DCME (assembly GCF_049995385.1). Lineage (NCBI taxonomy): Bacteria > Pseudomonadati > Thermodesulfobacteriota > Desulfovibrionia > Desulfovibrionales > Desulfovibrionaceae > Solidesulfovibrio > Solidesulfovibrio sp. DCME. The sequence continues at coordinate 3,857,640 of NZ_CP188261.1, read as the reverse complement.
GCCTCGTCGCCCAGCCGCTCGATGTTGACCAGCATGCGCATGGACCCCACGATAAAACGCAGGTCCTTGGCCACGGGGTGGTGCAGGGCCAGGATTTTCAGGCTCTCCGAATCGACGTGGCACTCGAAGGCGTTGATTTCGCGGTCCGCGTCGATGACTTCGCGGGCCTTGACGGCATCGTGTTCGACGAGGCTGGCCACCGCCTTTTTGACGGCGTCCTGGGACAAGTGCATCATGTGCAGCACATCCACCTTGAGGGAATGGATGGCATTGTCGAGCGGGCTTTCCACGTCACACTCCGGTACGGTTGCCTGGCGGATCGCCAAGGGGCGTCGAAAAGGTTAACCCTTTTCGCCCGCTCGTATGGGCGACGATGTTGTGACAGGATTGTGACGATTGGCGCAAGGCCTGTCAACAGCCTCCTGGGCACAAGGCGGCGGCAGGCGCAGGTTACGAAAGCGTGTCGCGCTCCCGCACGCCCACCAGGTAGAGGATGCTGTCCAGGCCCAGGGTGGAGATGGCCTGGCCGGCGCCTTTTTTGACCACGGGCTTGGCGTGGTAGGCGATGCCGAGGCCGGCGATGCCGAGCATGGGCAGGTCGTTGGCCCCGTCGCCCACGGCGATGACCTGCTGCAGGGACAAGCCCTCGCGGTCGGCCAGCATGCGCAGGATCTCGGCCTTTTTGGCCGCGTCCACGATGTCGCCCACCACCTCGCCGGTCAGTTTGCCGTCGCGGATCTCCAGTTCGTTGGCAAACACGTAGTCGATGCCGAGCTTGTCCTTGAGGCGTTTGCCGAAGTAGGTGAAGCCGCCGGAGATGATGGCGATTTTGTAACCGAAGCGCTTGAGGTTGGTGATCAGCCGCTCGGCCCCGTCGTTGAGCGGTATGCGCGCCCCCACGGCCTCCAGGGTCTCGGCCGGCAGGCCCTGCAGTTGGCGCAGCCGGCGGCGCAGGCTCTCCTTGAAGTCGATCTCGCCGCGCATGGCCGATTCGGTGATGGCCGCCACGGCCTCGCCCACGCCGGCCGCCTTGGCCAGTTCGTCGATGACCTCGGCGGCAATGAGCGTCGAATCCATGTCGAAGGCCACCAGCCGGCGGTTGCGGCGGAAGGCGTTGTCTTCCTGGATGGCGATGTCCACGCCGAGGGCGGCCGAGATGGCCAGGAATTCGCTTTTGAGCGCCGTGAGGTCGGCCGGCGTGCCGCGCACGGAAAATTCCACGCAGGCCATGCGCGGCGAGTTGGCCGGGTCGAGCGAAGCCCGGCCGGACAGGCGGGTGATGACGTCGATATTGAGCCCGTTTTCGGCGATCACGCCGGTGACGGCGGCGATGTGCTCGGCGCTTAAGCGCCGGGCGAGCAGGGTGACGATGCGCCGGTCCTTGCCCTGGGCGTCCACCCAGGCCTCGTAGCTGGCCGCGTCGACCGGGGTGAAGGTCAGGTTGACGCCGAGCTTGTGGCCGCAAAAAAGCAGGTCCTTGAGAAAGGGCGTGGCTTCGCCGCCGGCCGGGGCCTTGACCAGGATGCCCAGCGACAGGGTGTCGTGGATGACGGACTGGCCGATATCCAGGACATCGGCCCTGTGCCGGGCCAGTTCGGCGGTGACGGCGGCGGTCAGCCCCGGTTTGTCCGGGCCGGAGACGCGGATGAGAATGATTTCGGGCTCGCGCATGGGGAGCCTATAGCCTCAAGGGGGCGCGGCGGGCAAGATGGGGCGGGCGGCGATTGTCGGCCGCATTTTTCCTTTTCCCCGGCCCGGCTTTGAGCTATTCTCGATACGCGTCGCATCGGCTCTTGCGTGCGGCCGCGCTGGCCGGCGGGAGCCGGACAACCCTGACACGGGAGGAGCAGTGGCAAAAAACGCCTACACATTCGCCAAGCGGTCCAAGGAATTGGCCAAGAAGAAAAAGAAGGAAGAAAAACTGCAGCGCAAGTCCGAACGCGGCGGCGCCGAGGACGGGCCTTATTACGACGAGGCCACCGGCGAGATCGTCTATCCCGAATCCAGCCAGGCCTCCGAGTCGGACGAGGCCACCGAGCCCGAGGCCGTCGCCCACGAGTCGGCCGAGCCGGCCAAGCCCGGCGCCCCCGGGGACGCCCCGGACAAGACCGCCGGCTGACCGGCCGCCGGCCCCCCCCTCGGCCCCCTGGCCCTGGTGGAGCGGCCCGGCCAGCCACCCTGGCCCCGGTGGAGAGCCCCCGTCGGCCTCCTGGCCCTGGTGGGGCGACCCGGCCGGCCCTCTGGCCCTGGTGGGGCGACCCGGCCGGCCCTCTGGCCCTGGTGGGGCGACCCGGCCGGCCCCCTGGTCCCAGTGGAGCGGCCCGGCCGGCGCGTCTGGCCCCGGTGGAGCGGCCCGGCCGGCGCGTCTGACCCCGGTGGCGCGCCCCGGCGCGGCGGGGAGGAGCCTGGCCTGTCCGGCCGCCTTTGCCGGTTCGATCGTTACGTCCCGTCGCGGCGGAAAGGGGTGCCTGGTGTGCCCGTGCCGCCGCGTGCGTGGGCGCTTGGCCTTCGCAACGGTGGCCGTCGCCACCAGGCAAACGCTTTGTCACCACCACATCGCCGCGCCGCCACGGGCGCGCCGGTTCGCCGGCCGGCTGCGGTCCGGCCCAGGCGGAGCCGACAGACGGCCGGACCGAGCAATGTCCCTGCGGCCACGGGTACGGGCGTGGCCTGTGCCGGCGCGAGGGGCCGGCCTTTTCCGGGCCAGCCCTCCCGGCGGCCGCCGACCGCGTGCACCTGGGGCCACCGAGATGGTCACCCTGGGGCACCCGCAAGGCATCCCGCCATCCGCGCGCCCCAGGGGTAACCTAGGGCAGCAGGAACGACGGCGTTTTTTGCCGCATGGTGCGAAAGTCCTGCCGGCCGGCGACTTGCGTCAGGCAGTCGTTGCTTTGGCGGTCGAGGATGCGCGCCAATTCCCCGTTGGCCACCGGCGCGCAGGCGGCCACGGCCAGGGTAGCGAGCACAAGCAGAATGCGTGACATGGCCCAATGCTCCTTGTCGGGACGATTTTGCCGTCCCGGCGTAACCATGCACCATCCATGCCCGTCCGTCCCTGTTCGGCGGCATCTGCCCGGCAGTGTCCGGCCAGTGGCGCTCCATCCGGCCGTTCCCGCACGCCGGCGTCGGACCGGTGACACTCCATCCGGCCGTCCCCGTCCGGCGGCGCCTGGCCGGAGGCACACCATCCGAACATGCCCGTCCGGCGGCGCCTGGCCGGAGGCACATCATCCGAACATGCCCGTGCGGCGGTACCCGCGCGGCAGCGATTGCCCGGGCCGGGCTTTTGCCGTAGGTTGCCCGCCTCACCGACAACACGGAGCATTGCGCCATGTCCGACACGCCCTTTGCCACGCACACGCTTTTCATCACCGGCCCGACCTACGTGCGCCCCGAAGTGCGCGCCGCCGGGGCCTGGCCCGAATTCGGCCACCGCGACAGCGAAAACGCCAAGCGCTTCGAACCCATCTTCACGGATTTGCGCGCCATCGCCGAACTGCCCGAGGACTACAAGACCATCCTCTTTCTGGGCTCGGGCTCCACGGCCATGGAAGCGGCCGTGCGCTCGCTGGTCGCTTCGGACGAGACCGTGCTCCACGTGTCCATGGGCGCTTTCGGCGACCTGTGGCACAAGATTTCGCTGGAAAACGGGAAAAAGGCCGCAAAGCTCGCCGTCGAGCCCGGCCGCACGGCCACGGTGGCCGCCCTGGAAGCGGCCATGGACGCCCACCGGCCCGCCGTGGTGGCGATTACCCACAACGAGACCTCCACGGGCGTGACCAGCGACGTGGCGGCCCTGTGCCGGGTGGCCAAGGCCCGGGGCGCCCTGGCCATCGTCGACGGGGTGAGCATCTTCGGCGGGGCGCCAAGCGGCATCGCCGCCTCCGGCTGCGACATGTACTGCACGGCCACGCAAAAATCGCTGGGCCTCAACGCCGGCTTCGGCATCGGGTTCGTGAGCCCGGCGGCCATCGACAAGGCCGGCCACGTCACGGCCCGGGGCCACGCCACGGACATCCTGGCCCACCTCGGCCGGGCGGCCAAGTTCCAGACCCAGTCCACGCCCAACGTGGCACTCGGCAACCAGATGTGGCTGCAGCTTAATTACATCGTCAGGCAGGAGGGCATCGCCGCCCGGTTCGCCCGCCACGCGGCCATGCGCGAACAGGCCGTGGCCTTTGTCGCGGCCCTGCCGGGCTACGGGCTTTTTGCCGAACAAGGCCACCGCTCGCCCACCGTGACCACGGCCGTGGTGCCCGCGGGCATGACCTTCGCCGACTTGCGGGCGGCCAAGGAAGCCATGCGGGCGCGCGGCTACCTGTTCGACCCCGGCTACGCCAAGCTCAACGAGGACCTGGAAGCGGCCGGCAGGCGCCCGATCTTTCGCATCGGCCACATGGGCGACATCACCCCGGCCATGCTCAAGGGCTTTCTCGACGCCCTGGGCGAGGTGCTGCCGCGATAAGCCCGGGCGGCGCGGCCACAGCCGGCCGACGCCCCTTGGGACCGCAAAGCCCCCGGCCTGGTGCCGGGGGCTTTTTGTTGGCCGGCCGGCTCAGGCGCTCCGCCCGGCGGCAGCGTGTCCCGAAGCCTCGTCCCAGGCCCGCTGGCAGCGCTCGGCCCAGGTGCGGTTTCGGCCGGCGGCCTTGGCCTGGTAGAGGAGGGTGTCGGCCCTGGAGACGATGTCCGAGGCCTTGGCGACATCCGTGCAGGCGCAGGTGGCCGCGCCGCAACTGATCGTCACGCATCCGCCGGCGTCGCTTGCGGCATGGGGAATGCCAAGGGCCGCGACGCCCCGGCGCATCTGCTCGGCCACGTCGTAGGCGCCACGGCTGTCCGTCATGGGCAGGATGCACACGAATTCCTCGCCGCCGTAGCGGGCGACGAAGTCGCCGGCCCGGCCGACACTGCGGGAGAGCACGCCGCTGACGCGGCGCAGGCAGTCGTCGCCGGCCACATGGCCGTAGAGGTCGTTGAAGGCCTTGAAGTGGTCGATGTCGAGCAGGATCAGCGACAATTCGTCCCCGGAGCGGGCGTGCCGGGCGATTTCCCGGGCCAGGGCCTCGTCGAAGTGCCGCCGGTTGGCGATGCCGGTCAGGCTGTCGGTCCGATTGAGGGCGGCCAGTTTGCGGTTGGAGGCCTCCAGGGCGTGGTCGCTTTTTTCCTTGGCCAGAAGCAGCAGGCTGACGCCGCCGATGAGCATGATGCAGTAGATCGAGGGCTGCATGACGGCATAGACCGCCGGCCCGAACCAGCCCGAGACCTTCTCGAGCCCAAGGGACAGCAGCAGGAAATGGGTCAGGAACAGCAGGCCGAGCAGCAGGTAGCTGACGCCGAGGAAACGGCGCAAAAGCGACGCCGCGACACCCGGGCGCATGAGGCTCCAGGCCGGCAGCAGGTAGAACAGCGTGTGCAGGCAAAACAGGACGCCGGCCCGGCCGGGCGGGGCGAGGCCGTAGGTCGCCAGGCAGGCGGCGGCGACCAGGGCCATGACCAGGACATGCCGGCGGCCGGAGGCGGGACGGCCGACCAGATACAGGACGGCCCAGTATTCCTGGACGCAGCCCAGCAGCACCAGGGCGTTGCCGGTGGCCACCGTGCCGAAATCCGGCGCCAGGTCCCGCAGGTACATGATCAGGGAACCCAGCCCCTGCAGGAATTTGGCCGAGGCCAGGTAGGGTATGCGCTCGCGCGCCTCCTTGCCGTGCTGGAAGACGACCAGCAGCAGGCAGAAGACGAACGAGCCGAGGGACAGCAGCAGGATGACGGTCCTGGTGTCCATGGCTCAACCCGGGAGGCGGATCGCCGGCAAAAGCGGCCTTGCATGCGGCATGACAGTCAAACGCCCCTGTTGCCTGGGTGACTTGCGGCGGATGGCGCCGGGTGGCTGGCCCCCGGCCGCCGTTTTCGGGGTTACGACCGCTGCCGGACCAGTTCGCGGATGCGGCACACGCCGCAGACCTCGCTCGAGGAAGGATAGCCGCAGGTGGCGCAGGCGAAGAGGGTCTCCGCGCCCTCGCGGCCGGCCCCGGCGAAATGCTTTTTGCCCTTGGCCAGAAAGGCTTCGTAAAAGGCCGTCTTCTGGCCGGGGCTGGCGTATTCCAGGTCGGCGAAGAGCTTCTTGTGGCCGGTGAAGCTGGCCCCGCCGGAATAGGGGCAGGCCGCCTTCCAGTGGTCGATGCCCTTTAAAAAGCAGTAGGCCGCGGTCTCGAATTCCGTCAACCGGTACAGCGGCTTGATCTTGCGCACGAATCGCCCCTCGGCCGGCAGCGTCGGCCCCTGGCCGCCGAGGTAGGGCGCATCCCAGCGCAGGACATTGGCGAAAAGCCGGGCCACCTCGTCGTCGAGGTTGTGGCCCGTGGCCAGGGCGGCAAAGCCGTTTTCGTAGGCGAACCGGTTGAAATAATGCCGCTTGATCTTGCCGCACACGGCGCAGATGGGCCGGCGCACCGCCGCCTTGACCTCGGGGATGGCCAGGCCCACGTCGGCCGTGCGCAGGACGTGGAGGGGGAAGCCGTTGTCGCGGCAATAGGCCTCGGTGCGCTGGCAGACCGGGTCGGACGAGTCCGGGATGCCCAGGTGCACGTGCAAGCCGGTCACGTCGTGGCCGAGGTCGGACAGCACGCGCATCAGCGCCAGCGAATCCTTGCCGCCCGAAACCGCCACCAGCACCTTGTCGCCCGGCGCGATCATGCCGTGGCGCCGGATGGCCGTCTCCACCTGCTTTTTGAAAAACCGCTCGAAACATGCGGGGCAAAAGCCCGCATGGTGGCTCGGCAGCTTCACCGCCGCCAATTCGCCGCATCGTTTGCACTTCATGAAAAATTCCTTGGGGAGGCGGGGGGAGGAATCGGGGGGAGGGAACCCTTTTTTGAAAAAAAGGGTTCCCTCCCCCCGGCCCCCCTCCTTCCCCAAAAACTTTTAAAGGGGCAAAGGGTTGTTTCAGACTTTTTTTGTCGGCAATATGTGTTCCCGTCAAGGGCGTCCTTCGGCCCCCCCATCGGGGAGGTCCAGGAGGGGATCATCCCCTCCTGGCCGCCGGAGGCCTCCCAAACGCCCCTACCCGCGCGATACGACGGGGCGGACCGTGACGTGGTCGCCGTGGCGCAGGGAGCGGTCGGGGGTGAGCAGTTCACCGTCGCGGATGACCAGGGCGTCGTTGACACGAAGGTGAAGTTTGCCCAGCAATTGGAGGACGGTTTTGATTTTTTCGTAGGCGACTGGCGTTTTGTCCGTGCCCAGTGTTACGGTGATCATGGCTTGGCCATGTAGCCTGGGACCGCGTTGGAATCAAGCGGCCCGCCCGGGAAAACGGTTGACCGGCTCCGGGCTTTTCAGCATAACATTGGAGTCGAGAAACGCGCCTGTTGTGTCGAAAAAGCGTCGTTTTGCAAGGAGTTGATCCATGAGCGGGAAGATTTTGGTCGTCGACGACGAGAAGCATATCCGGATGTTGTACCAGGAGGAGCTCGAAGGCGAAGGCTACGAGGTGGTGACCTCCGACGGGGAGGAGGACATATTGCCGCTGATGGCCCGGGTGGAGCCGGACGTGGTGGTGCTCGACATCAAGCTTGGCGGCAACCGCTCGGGGCTCGACCTGCTCCAGGAGATCCGCGGCAAGGACCAGAGCGTGCCGGTGATTTTGAGCACCGCCTACGACAGTTTCCAGCACGACCTCAAATCCATCGCCGCCGACTATTACGTGGTCAAGTCCGTGGATCTGGGCGAACTCAAAAACAAGGTCGCCCAGGCCATGGAAAAGGCCGGCTGATTCCGGCCGTGCCCGCGCCCGCGACGCCCCGGGCAGCCCCCGGGGCGCGGCGCTTCCCGGCCGGACCGGTCGCTGGCCGGACGAGCGCGGGGTTTCCGGGCGAGTGCTTCCCCTGCGGCCGGACGCGTCATCCCCTGAGGCAACCGGCGCCCCCCGTCGAGGCCGGCGCCGACCTTGCCCCGGCCGGCCGTTCGTGCTAGCCGCCTAGCCCATGTTCCCCGATTTTTCCCAGACGATGCAGGAAATCGTCCTGCTGGTGCCGCCGGTGCTGATGGCCGTGACCTTTCACGAGGCGGCCCACGGCTACGTGGCCAACTGGCTCGGCGACCCCACGGCCCGCCTGGCCGGCCGGCTGACGCTCAACCCCTTCCGCCACCTGGACGTCATCGGCACCCTGGCCTTTCTGCTCACCCGCATGATCGGCTGGGCCAAGCCCGTGCCCGTGGACCCTCGCTATTTTAAAGATCCGGCCAAGGGCATGATGCTCGTGGCCCTGGCCGGCCCGGCCATGAACGGCATCCTGGCCGTAGTGTGCTCCCTGGCCGTGCGGGGCATCGAATACGCCGGCCGGGGCGTGGTCGAAGGAACGCTGGCCTACGGCATCCTCGAACCGCTGCTGTACATGTGCGCCGCCGGGGTGACGGTCAATATCGCCCTGGGCGTGTTCAATTTGCTGCCCGTGCCGCCGCTGGACGGCAGCAACGTGCTGGCCGGTTTCCTGCCGCCGCGCCTGGCCCTGCGCTACCAGGAATTCGGCCGCTGGGGCTTTTTGCTGCTGCTGGTCCTGGCCGTGGCCGGGGTGCTCGGCAAGATCCTCATGCCGCCCGTCGCCTACCTGTCCCGATTGCTGCTGTAGGAGGCGGCCCGGGCCGCCTTCCTTTTTTCCATACCCTTCACGAGGAAACGGATCATATTGCCATGAGCGAGAACACACCCAAGGAAAACAAGCGGATCGTCTCCGGCATGCGCCCCACCGGCCCCCTGCACCTGGGCCACTACTTCGGCGTGCTCAAGAACTGGATCGAGCTCCAGCACAGCCATGAATGCTATTTCTTCGTGGCCGACTGGCACGCCCTGACCACGGAATACGCCGAGCCCAAGCGCATCAAGGGCTTCGTGCCGGAACTGGTCAAGGACTGGGTGGCCTCCGGGCTCGATCCGGACAAATGCGTGATCTTCCAGCAGTCCCAGGTCAAGGAGCATGCCGAGCTGCATTTGCTGCTGTCCATGCTCACCCCCGTCTCGTGGCTCGAACGCTGCCCCACCTACAAGGACCAGCTCCAGGAGCTGGCGGCCAAGGACCTGACCACCTACGGCTTTCTGGGCTATCCGGTGCTCATGGCCTCGGACATCCTCCTGTACAAGCCGGGCTTCGTGCCCGTGGGCCAGGACCAGTTGCCGCACCTGGAGCTGACCCGGGAGATCGCCCGCCGGGCCAACCACCTGTACGGCAACGTCTTCCCCGAGCCCCAGGCCCTGCTGACCCCGGACGCCAAGCTGGCCGGCCTGGACGGGCGCAAGATGAGCAAGAGCTACGGCAACGCCATCGGCCTGTCCGAAGACCCGGGGACCATGAAGAAAAAGGTCATGAGCATGCTGACCTGCGAGAAGCGGGCCCGGCTGACCGACCCCGGCGACCCCAAGGAATGCAACCTCTACCCCTACCACGAACTGCTGACCGACCCGGAAAAGCTCCCGGCCATCGTCGACGGCTGCACCCACGCCACCTGGGGCTGCGGCGACTGCAAGAAGGTGCTGGTGGAATCCATGGCCGCCTTCCTCGAGCCCATCCGCGACCGGCGCAAGGCCTTTGACAACAACCCGGACCTGGTGCGCGAAGTGCTGGAAAAGGGCAATGCCGCCGCCCGGCAGCGGGCGGTGCGCAACCTGGAAACGTTCCGCAAGAAGCTCAACCTCAATTTCTAGGCGGCGCCGGGGGCTGCTCCTGCCCGGGCCATGCCCCGGGCAAGGGCAAGGCTCGGCAACGGCGACAGGCCATCCCTCGCGGACCCCGGAAAGCGGGGCGCCTTGACGCGCCCCGGCTGCCGCCGGCGCTTGCGGCTGCGGCTGCGGATGGGCTGCGGCCGTTGCCGACGCGCCCCGGTTGCGGGCCTTGGCCCGGCGCGGGCCGGGCCGGCCGGGACTTTCGACCGGACGGGCGCCGGCAAATTACCTACGGGAACATGCATATGGTTTGCGAAGCATACGATACCCCGGGCGGCGACAGGCAGGAAAGGAACAAGCGTTTCTGGGAAGCCACCGCCGAAGGATACGACGACTGGATTGCCAATGATTTCAAGGACCAGTACGCGGTCAACTGGAACGTCCTGGCCAAATACATGGATCCAGCCCGCCGGGTCCTGGATGTCGGTTGCGGGCCGGGTGATCTGAGCATCCGCCTCGCGCCGCGCTGCCAGGAGGTCTGGGGCGTGGATGTGACCCCCGAGATGATACGGGTCGCCGAGGGCAAGTTGGCCTCGCAACCGGGGAACGTCTGCTTTCAACAGGCCGATGCCTGTGATCTGCCGTTCGAAAGCCACACGTTCGATACGGTCATGAGCGTCAATGCCTTGCAGACCATGGAGCAGCCCGAGCTGGCCCTGCGGGAAATGCACCGCGTCCTCAAGCCCGGCGGGGACCTGTTGCTCATCACCTATTGCTACGGCGATTCGAGTTTTTCGGAAAACAGTTCGCTGTTGCGTTGGGCCATCGAGTACGAGGGCCAGGTGCTGTGGCACAGCTTCCGGTTCCGGCAGCTCGTGGAGATACTCCCGGCCAAGGGGTTCGAGGTCGTCGAGGCCGAGAGGATATGGGAGGGCCCGGTCGTGGCCTTTCTGCGTGGCCGGGCGACCGGTTGCTGAGGCGGCCCTTCCGTTCACCCCGCCTCTCGCCCTTTGCCAAGGCCTGGGGGTCGCAGCAGGCGCCTGTCGAGGGTGGCCAGCAGAATGCCCGAAATGATCAGCCCGCCGCCCACGATGTGGAAGGCGGCGACGGGTTCCCCCAGAAGCCAGGTCGACTCCACGGCGGCGAAAAGCGGCAGGCTGTAGTAGATCATGCCCGCCCGGACCGGCCCGATGGCGGCGATGGCCCGCGTCCACAGCAGATAGGCGACGGTGGAACAGCCGATGCCCGCGTAGGCGATCCCCGCGAACACGGCGGCGCTCCAGGTCGGCGACGGGCCGACGGCCATTTCCACGACGACTCCCGGAAGCAGCAACACGAGCCCCAAGGCGAAGGTGGCGGCGTTGTAGCCGGCGATGGACAAGCCCTTGGGCCGGTTGCGCACGAACAGCGAATACAGGGCGAATGAGGCCACGCCGGCCAGGGCCCAGAGGTCGCCGGGGGTGTACTGGACGGCCGCGATATGGCCCAGGTCGCCCCGGGCCAGCAGCGTCAAAACCCCCGCCAGCACGACCAGCATCCCGGCCAGCCGGCGCCCGGTGATGGGCTCGGCGTAGAGGACGCGGGCCAGCACGAGGATCATTATCGGCGCCGTGGGCACGAGCAGGGCCATGTTGAGGCTCTGGGTCGTCTGGCCGGCCTTGTAGATGAGGGTGTTGAGCAGGGTGACGCCAAGCAGGCCCATGACGGCCAGATGCGGCCAATGGCGGCGCATGGCCGGCCAGTCGGCCCGAAGCCTGGGCAGCGCCCAGGGCAGCAGGCAGGCCAGCGCCACCAGCCAGCGCCAGAAATTGAGCTGGATCGGCGGGATGGCCTGGGCGATGCCCCTGGCCAGCACGAAATTGCCGGCCCAGACGATGGTCGCGGCCAGGGCGGCCAGGAAGCCGAGCAGAGTGGACGACATGATACGGGGCCTCGTGAAGGGGGGGGCGGCAAGGGGGCGGTTGTCGGGGGCGGCGCGGGGAAAGCGTCACGGCCTGGCCGCCGGGCTGCGCCGGCCCCGGCTGTGCCCTTGCGGGCGCGGGTTGTTGGGGGTGTGGGGGCACATGGCTGGGCCACCGGCTTGCGCACACGGCCTGGGCCATCGCCCGCGCCGCGCCCGGTCCGGGGCTGTCCGGCCGCCGCCCCGGCGCAACGCTATCGCCATACGGGCGGCTCGCCCCCAGGGCAATGGTGTTGCCAGGCGGGCGGCTCGCCCCCGGCCCACGGGTGTCGCCAGGCGGGTGGGCCACCCGGCGCGGCCGCCGGGCGGGAAACTACTTGAGCGAGCCGATCTTGCCGAATTTCGTGGACTCGGCCCGGTAGAAGACGTTCTCGATGACCTTGTCGTTGCCCACGTCCTTGTAGTCGATGCGCACCGGCGAGCCGTCTTCCTTCACCTTGCGGAAAAAGTCGGCAATGTTCTTGAACTTGTCCGAGCGCAGCCCCGGGTCGACCACGAAAAAACCCTGGCTCGTGACGATGGTCAGGACGTTTTTCGTCTCCTGGACCTCTTCCACCAGGGCGGTGGTCTTCTTGTACTTCACCGCCAGGCTGTCGCCGGTCACGAAATCCACGACATAGTACGCCGCCACGATGAAAAGGAGAAAGGAGACGATCAGGAGCACCTTTCCCTTGTTGACGGCGAAATCGCCGATGGCCTGCCGCAGCCGTTCAATTTTCGTCTTGTCGATCATGGGGCCTCGTTGCGCCGGCCGCGCTCCAGTGGTCGCCGGGCCGTCTCACGGCAATGCCCATACCATTCCTTGGCTTGAGAAAAAAGAGGAGAATCCGGGACGATCCGGTTTCCTTCGCCTCGTGCGGGCCGCGGCCCGCCCAGGCGGCGGCACGGGGCCGGCTGCCACCGGCCCCGTGCCGCGCATGGCCGCGGGTTACGGCTCGATTTTCGTGCCGAGCATCTCCAGGAACTTGCGCATCCATTCCGGGTGGGCCGGCCAGGCCGGGCCGGTGACCAGGTTGCCGCTGACCACGGCGTTGGAAAACGTCTCGTTGGGGCCGACGTAGCTCGCGCCGGCGCGTTCGATGTCCGGCGCCACGGCCGGGTAGGCCATGCACTGGCAGCCGGCGATGACGTCCGCCGCCACCAGCACCTGCTGGCCGTGGCAGATGGCGGCGATGGGCTTTTTCGTCGCCCCGAAATGCTTGACGATCTCAATGACCCGGGGGTTGAGGCGAATGTATTCCGGCGCCCGGCCGCCCGGGATGACCAGGGCGTCGAAGCTGGCCTCGTCCACGGCGTCGAAATCGTAGTTGAGCCCGAAGTTGTGGCCCGGCTTTTCACTGTAGGTCTGGTCGCCCTCGAAGTCATGCACCGCCGTGCGCACGGTTTCGCCGGTTTTCTTGCCGGGGCACACGGCCTTGACGTCATGGCCGACCATGACGAGCATCTGGAAGGGCACCATGACCTCGTAGTCCTCGACATAATCACCGACGAGCATCAGGATTTTTTTGACCGCCATACGTGACTCCTTGCCTGCGGGTTTGGACCATGTCCCGGGGGGACGCCCCCCGGGTTACTTCGTGCAGTTGCACCGGTAGAATTTGCGGTTGCAAAATTCCAGGCAAGCCTCGCGCGTCTGCTTGATCTTCTCCCGGCACTGGGGCGCGGTGCCGGCGAGCAGTTCCTCGGCACGCTGGCGGCAGACCGCCTGGCAGCTGGCCATGTCCTCGTGATAGTCCGTGGTCACCGCCTCAAAGACCGCGCAGACCCGGGCGGCGCAAGGACCGTCGGCTCCGGCCGGGTCGGACCGGCAAGAGGCTTCGAATTCCTGCGGCGTGATGATCGGCTGGAACTTGGTGCAGCCAAGCGTGCCCAGGCAACAACAACAGACGAGTGTGACGATCGCGAGTCGCGGCACGTGTTCCTCCCGGCCCGGTGGGGCGACGGCTTTTTCGGTCCTGGCCGGCCTTGTACCGCCTCGGCCGGGCCATGACAAGCCGGCTTGGCGCCAGCCTTGCGCAAAGGGGCCGGGAATCCTAGGATCGGGGCCGCAATCGCCGACCGTGAGGCCCGCCGCCGATGGGACCGCCGCCCGAAAAAACGCCTGCCGGTTCCGCCCGGACCACCGTGCCGCCGCTTCTGCCCTGGCAACCCTGCCTGATCGCCTACGCCGCCGGCATCGCGGCCGTGGCCTTCCCCTGGCTTGGCCTGTGCGCCCTTGGCCTGTTGGCCCTTTTCCCGCGCCCGGCCAGGGGGCGACCGCGCCTGTGGCATTTCGGCCTGGCCTTCGGCCTGGGCTTGGCCGCCGGGGCCCTGGCCATGCCGGCCCTGCCCCGGGACGCGCCGCCGTGCCTGGCCCAGCGCAAACCCGTGGACCTCGTCGGCGAGGTCGCCGCCGTGGAGGGCCGCCCGGGCGGCCGGTTGGCCGTCACCCTGGAGGGGGTCGTGGCCACGGGCGGGGACTGCCCGGGCACGCCCCTGCCCGGGCGCCTGGCCCTGGCCATCGACCAGCCGGCCTTTCGCCCCGTGCCGGGCGAGACCCTCGCCGTGACGGCCAGGCTGCGCACCACCGGCGGCTTTGACAACCCCGGCGGCGCGGATTTCGTGTTCCTGCGCCGGCTGGAGGGAATTTTCTACCGGGCCTACGCCCGGGGTGACAGGGGCCAGGTGCGCCGGCTGGCGCCCGGCGGCAACGCCCTGGCCCTGCGCCGCGAGGCCCTGCTGCGGGCCGTGGAGGCGGCTCTGGCCCCGCCTGGCGACGCCGACAGCGTGTCGCGCGCCGCCCTGGCCGCGCCCGCGGGCGACGACAGCCTGTCGCCGGCCGCCCGGGCCATGACCGTGGCCCTTGTTTTCGGCGATCTGTCCGGCTTTTCCCCGGACGACCTGGATGTGCTGCGCCGGGCCTCCCTGTCCCATACCCTGGCCCTGTCCGGCATGAACGTCTCCTATGTCGTGGCCGTGGCCGCCGCCTTGGCCTGGGCCATCGGGCGGCTGCGGCCGGGGCTGTTCCTGCGCCTGCCCCGGCCCTACCTGACCCTGGCCCTGGCCGCGCCGCTGGTGGCCGGCTATTGCTGGCTCGGCGGCTATTCGCCGTCCCTGTACCGGGCCGCCTGCATGTTCGGCTGCTGCGCGGTGCTGCTTTTTTCCGGCCGCCAGGCGCCGCTGCTCGACGGGCTGTTTCTGGCCCTGGGGATCATGCTGGCAGCCATGCCCCTGGCCGTGTTCGACGCCAGGTTGCAGCTTTCGGCCCTGGCCGTGGCCGGCATCGGGCTTTTCTGGGCGCCGTTCGCCGCGTTTTGCCGCCGCCTGCCCGGGCCGTGGCCGCTGCGCTGGCCGCTCGTCGGGCTCCTGGGCGTCCTGTGGACCAGTCTTTGCGCCGAGGCCGCCGTCCTGCCGGTGGTGTGCCGCCTGTTCGGCGACCTCAATTTCAATCCCTGGATCAATGTGCTGTGGCTGCCGCCGCTGGGGCTGGTGGTCACGCCCCTGGCCCTCGTCGGCGCGGTGCTCGTGCCCGTGCCCGGGCTGTCGAGCCTGGGGGGACTGGCCCTTTGGGCCGCGGCCTGGGGCTGCGAGGGGCTTATGCGCGGCCTGGCCTTCCTGGACGCCCACCAGATGCTCGTGACCACGGCCGTTTTGCGCCCGCGTTGGCCCGAGGCCCTGGGCTGCCTGGGGCTTTTCGCCGCCTTGGCCGTGACCCTGGCCGGGGGGCGGCGGCCGGTGGCCGCCATGGGCTGCTGCCTGGCCCTGCTGGTCGGGCCGGGGCTGTGGCGCGCCGTTTCCGACCTGCGCGCCGGGCCGTCCCTGACCGTCCTCGATGTCGGCCAGGGCCAGTCCGTGGTCCTGGCCCTGCCGGGCGGGCGGCGCTACGTTATCGATGCCGGCGGGCTCTACGGCGATTTCGACGTGGGCCGGGCCGTGGTCGGGGCTTTTCTCGCCGACGGCGCTCCGCCGCGCCTCGAGGCCGCCCTGGCCAGCCATCCCCACGCCGACCACGTCAAGGGTTTCGTCTCGCTGCTTGCCCGTTTCGACGTAGGGGCCTTCTACGACAACGGCGGCAGGCCCGAGGGCGCCCTGGCCGCGCCCATGGCCCGGTCCCTGGCGGACAGGGCCATCCCCCGCGCCGCCCTGGCCGCCGGCGACCGCCTGGAGCTTGGCGACGGCTACGCCCTGGAGGTGCTGCACCCCGGCCCGGGCGACGACCGCTCGGGCAACAACGGTTCCCTCATCCTTCGCCTGACGCGCGGCGGGGTCGGCTTGGCCGTCATCCCCGGCGACGCCGAACGCGGGGTGCTCTCGCGCCTGGCCGCCTCCGGCGCCCAGCTTTCGGCCACGGTGCTTATCCTGCCGCACCACGGCTCGGTCACCGGTTTTTCGCGGCGGTTTTTGGCCGCCGTTTCGCCCAAGGTCGCCATCGCCAGTTGCGGCGACACCTGGGCCTTTCCCGCATCCAAGGTCGAGGCCTTCCTGGCCCGGCAAGGCTGCCCGGTACTGGCCACCAACCGCGACGGGGCCGTGACCGTGAACCTGGCCGCCTCCGGCGACATGCCGTCCGTGGCCAGGCAGGCCGCGCCGACCGGGGGCGATGCCGTCAAAAAGCCGTTTGCCACGCCGCCCGTCCCACGGTAAGCACCGCGCCATGCGCGAGACGACACCCCCGAAATCCTCTCCCGAGGTCCGGGCGGCCCGCTTGTCCCTGGGGGTCGCCGTGGCGCTTTTGGCTGTGAAGATGGCCGCCTGGCTGGCCACCGGTTCGGCGGCCATCCTGTCCGACG
The DNA here is from genome assembly GCF_049995385.1 of Solidesulfovibrio sp. DCME. Classification (NCBI taxonomy): domain Bacteria; kingdom Pseudomonadati; phylum Thermodesulfobacteriota; class Desulfovibrionia; order Desulfovibrionales; family Desulfovibrionaceae; genus Solidesulfovibrio; species Solidesulfovibrio sp. DCME. The sequence goes on along the minus strand of NZ_CP188261.1, from coordinate 3,841,256 downwards.
CCCTGGAATCCATCATCAACGTGGTGGCGGCCGCTTTTGCGGTCGTAAGCGTCTCCGTGGCCGCAACACCTCCGGACGAGCGCCACCCCTACGGCCACGGCAACATCGAGTACTACGCCGCCCTGATCGAGGGCCTGCTCATCCTGCTGGCCTCGGTGCTCATCTTCTGGGAATCCTGGGACAAGGTCTTCCACCCCGCGCCCATGCCCAACCTGGGCGCGGGCCTTGGGTTGTTGCTGGCGGCCGGCGGCGTCAACCTGTGGCTGGGGCTCAAGCTCCTGCGCCAGGGCAAACGCTCGGGCTCGCTCACCCTGGAGGCCGACGGCCGGCACGTGCTGACCGACGTCTACACGTCCGCCGGCGTGCTCGTGGGCCTGGCCCTGGTCTGGGCCACGGGCTGGCTGTGGCTCGACGGCGCCATCGCCTGCCTGGTCGGGGTCAACATCGCCTGGGCCGGGGTGGGGCTGGTGCGGCGCTCGGTCTCGGGCTTCATGATCGAATCCGACCCGGTGCTGCTGGCGGGCATCTGCGCCATCCTGCGCGAAAACCGCCAGCCCTGCTGGATCGACATCCACAGGCTGCGGGCCATCAAGGCCGGCCGGCGCGTCCACGTGGACCTGCACCTGATCCTGCCCCGGGACATGCCCCTGTCCGAGGCCCACAAGCAGGTCGACGCCATGGAGTCGCTGTTGCTTTCCCGGCTTGGCCCCGAGGCCGACGTCATGATCCACGCCGACCCCTGCGCCGACGCCCGCTGCCCGGTCTGCGAGGCCGACCCCTGCGAGCTGCGGGCCGGCGGCACCGTGGCTTCGCCCGTGTGGACCCCGGCCACCACCGGCGAGCCGAAAAAGGCCGGCTGAGCCCGTTTTCCCGGTCGCTTTACAAGCGCGGGGCGCGGCGCTACCCAGGGTCCATGAAGCTGCGCGCGCTCATCGTCGACGACGAGAAACCGGCCCGGGACGAGCTGGCCTACCTGCTCGGCGCCCATGCCGACCTCGAGCTGTCCGAGGCCGACAGCGCGCGCACGGCCCTGGCCGCCATCGAGGCCGACCGGCCGGACCTCGTGCTCCTCGACATCCGCATGCCCGGCCAGGACGGCTTCGACGTGCTCAAAAGCGCCCTGACCCTGCCCCATGTGCCGCTTTTCATCTTCGTGACCGCCTTTGACCAGTACGCCGTGGCCGCCTTCGAGCAAAACGCCGTGGATTACCTGCTCAAGCCCGTGGCCCCCGAACGGCTGGCCATAAGCCTCGAGCGGGCCAGGCGGCGCCTGGCCGCCGGCCGGGCCCGGGAAGCCGAGGCCATGGCCGCGCTGCTGTCGGGCTTGGGCCGGGGCGGCCCTCCCTGCTGCCGGCTGGCCGTGGAGCGCCATGGCCGCATCGCGCTGCTGCCGGCCAAGGACATCTGGCTCATCGAGGCCGACGACAAGGGGGTCTGCGCGCTCACCGACCAGGGGCGGCTGGCCTGCCACGCCATGCCGAGCCTGGCCAAGGCCGAGGAACGCCTGGCCGGGCTGGCCTTTTTCCGGGCCAACCGGGCCGTGCTCGTCAATCTGGAGCGCGTGGCCGAACTGGCGCCCTGGATCGGCGGCAAGTACCTGCTCGTCCTCGACGACCCGGACCGCACCGAGGTCACGGTCAGCCGCAACCGGGTGCGGGAGTTCAAGGAACGCCTGGGGCTGTAGCATCTCAAAAGCCGGCGGTGTTTGCGGCGCAGCAAACGTGCCGGCAAGCCTGCCCGCGGGGCCTCGTGGGAGGGCCGCGGCAGGAGGCGAGGAGGGCCGCGCCGTGGACCTCGACATTTTCGTTCCCGCCGTCCCGGACCTGTTCTTGAACCTGTCCCAGCGCTTCGGCCTGCTTTTGGCCGGGGGCTTCGCCATCATGACCATGGCCCCCTTCGAGCGCATGAACCTGGGGGGGCGGCGGCCGCTGTGGAGCCTGCTGGCCGTCACCGCGCTCTTCGGGATTTTCGGCATCCTCGGCACCTACACCGGCAACTACGTCTTCCATTCCTACGCCAACCTGCGGGCCATGGGCGTGATCACGGCCGGGCTGTTCGGCGGGCCGGTGGTGGGCATCGGGGCCGGGCTCATTGCCGGCGGCCACCGCTACCTCATCGACATCGGCGGCTTTTCGGCCCTGCCCTGCGCCCTGGCCACCTTTCTCGAAGGCGCGGCCGCCGGGTTCGTGGCCCGGCGTTTCCCGGCCCAGTCCCTGGACTGGGGCGTGGCCATGGCCCTGGGCATCGTGGGTGAGACCGCCCACATGGGCCTGGTGCTGGCCCTGTCGCGGCCCTTTGCCGAGGCCGTGGACTTAGTCGAGGTCATCGGCGCGCCCATGATCGTCATTAACGCCATGGGCGCGGCCATCTTCGTCAAGGCCCTGGGCCTGCAACGCCGGCTTCGCGAACAGCGCGACTCCTCCGAAGCCCGGCGCATCCTGTCCATCGCGAGCAAAACCGTGGCCCACCTGCGCGGCGGCCTCACCCCGGACTCGGCCGCGGCCACGGCCGCCATCATCCTGGCCGAGACGGGCGTGGCCGCCGTGGCCGTAACCGGCAACGCCACCATCCTGGCCCACGTGGGCGCGGGCGAAGACCACCACACCGTGGGCGAGCCCTGGCGCACCAAGGCCACCCGCCTGGCCTTCGAAAGCGGCACGGCCCTTTTTTTGCGCGACCCCGAGGCCATCGGCTGCGCCAAGGCCGGTTGCCCGCTGCGCGAGGCCATCATCGTGCCCCTGCGCAAGGGCAAGGTAATCCGGGGCTGCCTCAAGCTCTACGGCACTAAGGACCGGCCCCTGGACAAGCCCCTGTTCGAGCTGGCCAAGGGCCTGGCCGCCCTTTTTTCCACCCAGCTCGAACTCGAGGACATCGGCATCGCCAACCAGTTGCTGGCCCACGCCGAGATCCGGCGCCTGCAGGCCCAGATCAACCCGCATTTCCTGTTCAATTCCCTAAACACCATCGCCTCGTTTTGCCGCACCGCCCCGGGGCAGGCCCGGGAGCTGCTGCTCGATCTGGCCCGCTACATGCGCCGCAACCTGGACAGCTCAAGGGGCCTGGTGCGCCTGTCCGAGGAGATGGACCAGGTGCGCTCCTACCTGGCCATCGAGCAGGCCCGCTTCGGCGAGCGCATCCGCTCCGAGATCGACCTGGAACCGGGCTGCCAGGAATGGCTCGTGCCGCCGCTTTTGATTCAGCCGCTGGTGGAGAACAGCGTCCGCCACGGCCTGCAGGGCCGCGAGGAGGGGGGCCGGGTGCGTATCGCGGCCCGGCGCGAAAACGGCCATCTGCGCGTGGTGGTGGAGGACGACGGCCTGGGCATGAGCCAGGAGACCGTGGACGTCATCCTCTCGCCGCGCACCCTGGAGTCCATGACCGAGGGCGTGGGGGCGCGCAATTCCAACCAGCGCCTCATCCAGCTCTTCGGCCCCGAATACGGCCTGCGGGTGGAAAGCGCCCCGGGCCGGGGCAGCCGCATCACCTTCCGGGTGCCGCCGGCGGGCAAACCCGCCGAGGCCCTGCCCGTCAGCCCCTGAAAATGTCGTTTCGGCCCCCGGATTATCCCTTTGGCGCCGGCAATCTTGTTGTCGCGACTGGCCCGTGCCAGAAGGGGGCCGCAATCGGCAACAGGCCGCCACCGAAAGGGGCGGTCAAACACGGGAGGCTGGCATGAACGCCCTGACCCTGGTTTTCGCCGCCCTGTGCTTTTTCGCCATCGGTTACCGCTTCTACGGACTCTTCTTCGCCAAGAAGGTCCTCGGCGTCAACGACAGCCGCCTGACGCCGGCGGTGACCATGGCCGATGGGCACGATTACGTGAAAACCAACAAGTACGTCCTTTTCGGTCACCATTTCGCGGCCATCGCCGCGGCCGGGCCGCTGATCGGCCCGGTGCTGGCCGCCCAGTTCGGCTACATGCCGGGGGCGCTGTGGATCCTCATCGGCTGCGTCCTGGCCGGCTGCGTCCACGACACGGTGGTCCTTTTCGCCTCGGTGCGCCACAAGGGCCGGTCCCTGGCCTACATCGCCAGCAAGGAAATCGGCAAGGCCACCGGCGGCGTGGCTTCCGTGGCCGTGCTGTTCATCCTCATCCTGACCCTGGCCGGCCTGTCCCTGGCCGTGGTCAACGCCATGCACGACAGCCCCTGGGGCACCTTCACCGTCTTCGCCACCATCCCCATCGCCCTGATCATGGGCGTGTACCTGCACAAGTGGCGTGACGGCGACGTGCTTGGCGCCTCCCTCATCGGCGTGGCGCTGATGTTCATCACCATCCTCGTCGGGCCCTATGTCGCCGAAAGCCCGGTCTGGCGGCCCATCTTCGACCTGCCCCGCCCGGCCATCGCCCTGACCATTCCGCTGTACGGCTTCGTGGCCTCGGTGCTGCCGGTCTGGCTGCTGTTGTGCCCGCGCGACTATCTGTCGACCTACCTCAAGATCGGCACCATCGTCGCCCTGACCATCGGCATCTTCTGGGTCCACCCCATGCTGCAAATGCCGGCCTTCACCAAGTTCGTCGGTGGCGGCGGCCCCATCATCAACGGCGCCGTCTTCCCGTTCCTTTTCATCACCATCGCCTGCGGTGCGCTTTCGGGCTTCCACGCCATCATCGGCACGGGCACCACGCCCAAGATGCTCGACAGCGAGCACAACCTGCTGTTCGTCGGTTTCGGGGCCATGCTCATGGAAGGCTTCGTGGCCATCATGGCCCTGGTCGCCGCCTGCGTGCTGGTGCCCAACGACTATTTCGCCATCAACACCGCGCCGGCCGTCTTCGCCAAGCTCGGCATGACCCCGGTGGACCTGCCCGCCCTGGCCGCGGCCGTGGGCGAGAACATCCAGGGACGCCCCGGCGGCGCCGTGTCGCTGGCCGTGGGCATGGCCTACATCTTCTCGTCCATCCCGTTCATGAGCCACCTCATGGGCTACTGGTACCACTTCGCCATCATGTTCGAGGCCGTCTTCATCCTCACGGCCGTGGACACCGGCACCCGCGTCGGCCGCTTCTTCCTCCAGGAAATGATCGGCCAGGTGGTGCCCAAGTTCCAGGAAAAGCACTGGTGGCCCGGCATCATCAGCACCTCGGCCATCTTCACCTTCGCCTGGGGCTACCTGGTCTACACCGGCGACATCTCGACCATCTGGCCGCTTTTTGGCATGTCCAACCAGCTGCTGGCGGCCGTGGGCCTTCTCATCGGCACGACCATGATCATCCGCATGGGCCGGGCCCGCTACGCGCCCCTGACGGCCATCCCGGGGCTGGCCATGGTCGGCATCACCGGCTGGGCCGGCTACCTCCAGATCGTCAACACCTACCTGCCCCAGGGCAAGTACCTGCTGACCTCCCTGGCCGTCACCATCCTGGTGCTCATGGCCATCGTCATCATCGGCACGGTGCGCCGCTGGATGCAGCTGCTCGAGATCAAGACGCCGGTCGTCGACGCCTACGGCGACAAGGTGCTGGAAGTCGTCGGGGAATAGGGCCCGGCCCGTTTCCCGCGGACGAACGAAAGGCCGGGGCGGCGAAACCGCTCCGGCCTTTGTCGTGGCGCGGCGGCTTGTCCCAGATTTGGGGCACGGCGTCAGCTGTGTTTCACGAGCGTGGCGCTCTCTCAGCAAGAGCGCTGTGGGAATACGGGTGCTTCCCAAGCGGAACCGCGATCACGCCTTGGGCGCGGCAACGGCCTGGTAGGCGCGCAAGGTGTCGAGCAACACCGCCCGTCGGATGGGCTTGGTCAGGAAGGCGTCGGCCCCGGCGGCCAGGCCTTTCTGCTCGAAAACGGCAAAGGCGTGGGCCGAGAGCATGACCACGGGCGTGCGCCAGCTGCCGCAGGCGGCCTCCAGGCGGCGGATGGCTTCGGTGGCGGCGCAGCCGTCCATCTCGGGCATCTCCATGTCCATGAGGATCAGGTCGAAGCGGCCGGGGGCGAAACGCGCGAGGGCCTCCCGGCCCGTGGCCGCGACCTCGATGTCGTAGGGCTCGTTTTCCAGGAAAAGCCGGATCATCTCCTGGTTGGCCCGGGAGTCTTCCACGAGCAGCAGGCGCCGGCGGCGGGCGTCGCCGGCCGGTTGGCCGGCCGGTGACGACGGCGCGGACACGGTCGCGGCCGGGGCTTCCCCCAGGGACGGCAGGGTGAAATGGAAACGGGAACCCCGCCCCGGGCGGCTTTGTAGGCCGATCTCCCCGCCCATGCCCTCCACCAGCCGCTTGCAGATGGCCAGCCCCAGCCCCGTCCCCGCCGGGCGGCGGCCAGATGGGTCCTGGGCCTGGGTGAAGGGGGCGAAAACCCGTTGGCAGTCCGCCGCCGCGATGCCGATGCCGGTGTCGTCCACGGCGACGTGCAGCGCCGGGTGGCCGCCGATTGGGGGCGCGGCGGCGAGGGTGACCGTGATCGAGCCATGGGGCGTGAATTTCACGGCGTTCCAGATGAGGTTGACCAGGACCTGGCGCAGGCGGTCCGGATCGTTGACCAGCGTTGCCGGCACCGCCCCGTGGTGGCGCATGGCCAGGAGCAAGCCTTTCTCCTCGGCCGGGACGCGCATGAACTCCCGCACCTCGGCGACCAGGGCGGCCGGGTCGAAGGCCCGGGGGCGCAGTTCGAGCTTGTTGGCCTCGATCTGGGAGAGGTCGAGGATGTCGTTGAGCAGGTGGAGCAGGAGCCGGCCGGAATTGTCCAGGGCGGCCAGGTAGCGTTTCTGGGCGCTGGTGAGGGCGGTTTCCCGCAACAGTTCGGTCATGCCCAGGATGATGTTCATGGGCGTGCGGATTTCGTGGCTCATGTTGGCCAGGAATTCCGTTTTGGCCAGGCTTGCGGCCATGGCCGCGTCCCGGGCCTCGGCCAGGCTCTGCTCGTAGCGCTTGCGCAGGGTCAGGTCGCGGGCGGCCACCAGGCACAGCGTGCGGCCGCGTTCCACGAAGGCCACGCCGTGGACTTCGGTGGGGAAGGTCGAACCGTCGGCCCGGCGGGCCAGGCCCTCGAAGCAGAACGGCCCCAGCTGCATGGCGTCCCAGATGCCCTGCAACACATCCGGCGGGCAGACGACCTCGAAATCAGGCACCGCCAGGTTCAGGAGTGTCCGGCGGTCATAGCCGAGCAGTGTGCAGGCCCGGTCGTTGACGTCGAGCACCTTGCCGCGCATGTCGTGCAAAAAGACCGCGTCCGGGGTGTTCTGGGCCAGCAGCCGGTAGCGCTGCTCGCTTTCCCGCAGGGCCTGTTCGGCTTCCTTGCGGGCGGTGATGTCGGCGTTGGCCCCGGCCAGGCGAACCACTTTACCGGAGGCGTCGCGGATCGCCCCGCCCCGGCAGGACATCCAGCGGTAGCTGCCGTCCCTGTGGCGCAGCCGGAATTCCATGGAAAAAGCGGTTGGTTCGCCCTTGGCGCGGGCTTCCAGGACGGCATCCACGGCCGGCATGTCGTCGGGATGCAACAGGGCACGGCAGTTCTCGAGCAGATCGGAAAAATCGCCGCGCCGGTAGCCCAGCTGCTCCAGCCAGCGGTCCGTGAGGGAGACCTCGTCCGTATCGACGGCCCAACTCCAGATGCCTTCATCGAGATGGGGCAGGGCCGTGGCGAAGTGCACCTCGCCGTCCACCAGTTGTCTGTCCAGGATTTCCTGAAGGCTGGGGCTTTGGAAGATGCCGCACAGGAACATCTCCCGGTCCTGGCGCAACGGGAAGGCGGTGATGCGGCACGACAGGCGTTGGCCGTCGGCGCGCAGCACGGTCATGGGGCGCAGCGTGCTGCACGGCCCGGTGAACAAGCCGTCGCGGATGCAGCCCATGAGGGCGCGGTGCGTTCCCCGGTCCTCCCGGGGATGCAGGAGAAGATGGTCGAGGCCGGGAAGGCTGGCCAGCGGCCTGGCGAAAAGCTCGGCCGCGGCCTGGTTGGCGTCGACGATGATCCCCGTCGCGGCGGCGAGGAGGACGATGGCCTGGCCCAGGGAGTCGAGGAGCATGGGGCCGATGCCTGGGGTCGCCAGCAGGGCGGCAAGCGCGCCGGGGGCGTCGAGGCTCTTGTTGAGCGAGGCCGTAGCCGGCGGGGGCGCCTCGGGCGCGGGAGGGGGCACGGCGGCGGCGTCCGTCGTGGCGACGGCCGGTTTCGTCATGGGGGCATTGCCTGGTCAAGCGGAACGACAAAAGCCGGATGAGGGTTCAAATACAGGGAGACGCCGCCTTATCGCTGCCGTAACGTAACCGGTTCCGCGCCACCAGGCAACAGCACCCACGGCGGCCGGTGTCGTCTTTCTGAGTACAAATTTTTTATTCGTGCTACTAGCCAGGCGCTTGAAAAAGGCCTATGGTTTCCTTGCTGCGACGCCGGGCCCCACGGGCCTGTCGCCAAGGCGAACGAAACACGACGCTGTCTGCTGGCAAGGGGCCGCCCCCGCGCCGAGGATGAAGCCCATGAACCGGAATGCAATCACAGCCCTTTTTCGCGTTTGGCGAAGGAGGGCTTTTTTCATGGCTCAAGGAGGCGCGCGGTGAACAGGCGTATCGGCGTGATCGGCATTGTCATCGAGGAGCCCCGCCAAATGGCGGAAAAGGTCAACGCCATCCTGAGCGAACACGGCGCCATGATCCTCGGCCGCATGGGCATCCCCCGGCCCGAATACCATGCCGGGGTGGTGGCGCTGATTATCGAGGGCACAACCGACGAGATCGGTTCGTTAACAGGCAAGCTCGGGAATCTTCCCGGCGTGACCGTCAAATCTGCGCTGACGACCAAGACCTTGCGCAAGGAGCAAGACCATGATTGACGAATCCCAGAGAACGCCCGACGCGTTCATCGACGACGCCCGCATCGCGGCGGCGCTCACCCAGGCCACGACCCTGGCCAAGGACCCCGAGGCGGTCGGGGCCATTATCGACAAGGCCCTGCGCTACAAGGGGCTTTCGGCCGAGGAAGTGGCCGTGCTGCTCGAAGTGACCGACGAGGCCTTGCTGGAGCGGATGTTCACGGCGGCCAAGACGGTCAAGGAAGCCATCTACGGCAAGCGCATCGTCTTGTTCGCGCCGCTGTACCTCTCGAGCTTTTGCGTCAACAACTGTGTCTACTGCGGCTACAAGCGCAGCAACAAGGAACAGCTGCGCAAGCGCCTGACCATGGACGAGATCAAGCGCGAAGTGGAGATCCTCGAGTCGCTCGGGCACAAGCGCCTGGCCGTGGAAGCCGGCGAGGACCCCAAGAACTGCCCCATCGAATACGTCACCGACGCCATCAAGGCCATCTACAGCATCAAGGACGGCAACGGCTCCATCCGCCGCGTCAACGTCAACATCGCCGCCACCGTGGTCGAGGACTACAAAAAACTCAAGGACGCGGAAATCGGCACCTACATCCTGTTCCAGGAAACCTACCAGCGCGACCGCTACGCCGAGCTCCATCCCACCGGCCCCAAGCACGACTACAACTGGCATACCACCGCCATGGACCGGGCCATGAAAGCCGGCATCGACGACGTGGGCATCGGCGTGCTCTATGGCCTGTACGACTGGAAGTTCGAAACCGTGGCCATGTTTCTGCACGCCGAGCACCTGGAGAAAACCTTCGGCGTCGGGCCCCACACCATTTCCGTGCCGCGCATGCGCCCGGCCGGGGCCGTCAACCTCGACACCTTCCCCCACCTCGTGCCCGACGAGGCCTTCAAGAAGATCATCGCCATCATCCGCCTGGCCGTGCCCTACACCGGCATGATCCTGTCCACCCGCGAAGACCCGGATTTTCGCGACGAACTCATCGACTGCGGCATCTCGCAAATAAGCGCCGGCTCCTGCACCGGCGTCGGCGGCTACCAGAAGACCGTGGTCGAGCACGAGTCCACCCACAACACCAACAACGGCCAGCAGTTCGAGCCCAGCGACCAGCGCTCTCCCAACGAGATCATCCGCATGCTGTGCCAGCGCGGCTTCGTGCCGAGCTACTGCACCGCCTGCTACCGCCAGGGCCGCACCGGCGACCGGTTCATGTCCCTGGCCAAGGACGGCACCATCCAGAACGTCTGCCTGCCCAACGCGCTTTTGACCTTCAAGGAATACCTGATCGACTACGCCGACCCCGAAACCAAGGCCGTGGGCGAGGAACGCATCCAGGAGGCCCTGTCCACCATCCCCAAGGACGGCATCCGCGAACTGACGGTCCAGCGCCTGCACGACATCGAATGCGGGCGGCGGGATTTGTTCTTTTAAAAAAGGACAGGCAAAGGGCGCGAAAAGGCCCCGGGTGGACGCGGCGATTTTTCCGCGGCCGCCCGGGGCCTGCGCGTTGGTGTGGCGCTTGCCGGGTGGCGGGTGAGGTTTAGTTGAGGGGAACGACCACGGTTTTGGAGCCGGAGGGCTTGCTGAGCGTGAAGTTGATGCCGCTGGTGACGGCGTTGGCTTCTACCGTAATGGGCGTTCTATTGGCATATGTCGTGTTGTTGTAGTAAATCGGTTGTCCGTTGTCATACAGAAAGCACTTGTAATCGCTGGCGGGGTAAAAGGGGCCGGCCGTGAAATTTCCCGAGGAATTCGTCGAAGTGCCGTAGGACATGCGGTCGATGTCGCGGCTGCAATAGACGTAGGCCCCGGAGGTCGGTTTGCCATCGTAGGATACCACGGTGCCCGTGATCAATCCGCCGGCTTGGGTCAGATCGATATTGAGTGTCGTCGTCTGGCCGGCGACGAGCGTGACCAACTGGGCTTCACCACATTGCAGATATTGGTTCTCGTAGTAATACGGTGCGAGAATGTTCCCGGCTTCACCCTGCGGCGGGGTGACTTTCAGGTAGTACGATCCGGCGGCCATGGTGATGGTGTACGAACCGTTCGCCCCGGTCCCGCTGCCGCCTTGGGTGCTGCAATCGTACGTCCGCTGTTCGATGTTGACCGTGGCGCCGCTCAGGGGTTCGCCATTGGCCGTGATGACGCCGGTCAGGACGCCCGTCGCATCGGCTTTGGCGGCCGGTCCGCAGGAAGCGTTGTCAGAGGGAAGGGCTTCCAAGATGACGGCTTGGGGACCTGCTTGGGGCGCGGTGGTGGTCGTGCCCTCGGCCCAACAGGATATCGCGTTGGCAAGGGACAGTACGAGTGTCAGTAGCAAGAGGGTCGTGGTCGCTTTGTGACTAGATGTGGGCATCCCATACTCCTTTTCCGTTTAGGCGTTTGTTGTTGGCGATAAGAACAACTCCTCCCTTGTTGCTCAAGCATTTCCGCAGGGCGCGTCTGCTGCCGTGTCACACGCTCAAAACGTCGGCCTGCGTACCCAAGGGCCGTATGCAGGCATTCACCCCCATCTTCCCGGTTTTGTTTCCCTTGCCATGGCTGCACGGCCCGGGGGAACAGGGCAGGGCTACTGCCGCAGCGAGTCGGCCACGTCCTTGGCGAATTGTTCGACCAGCCGGCTTTGGGCGGCGGCCAGGCTGTCGTAGTCCGGGCCACCGGCGGCCTGGCGGTATTCGTTGGAGCGCCAGGCGAGGTTTTTGCCGTCGGTGTCGAGGACGGACCAACTGGCGCGCAGCACGGCGTCCTGACCGAGCACGCCGTCGAAGCGGGCGACCTGGATGACGACCTGGCGGTCGGGGTGGCCGCCTGTCGGCCAGGGGTAGGTGACCAGGGGCTTGGCGCAGACCAGCCCGGCCAGGTTTTCGGTCAGGATGCGCTGGAAGTTTTCGCGCGGGGTTTCGATCCACTGGTCGAATTCGGCCAGTTGCATGCGGTTGGCCCCGGTGCGGGTGACGATCTGGGAGCGGTCGAGGTAGGCGGGGAAATCCACCGGGCCCACGCCCACGGACAGGCAGGGGCCGGAGGGCGCTTGGTCTTTTTGGGCGGCCGGCGCGGAACTGAGGGAATAGAAATGGGTGGGTGCGGACTTGCCGCAGCCGGCCAGGAGCAGCAGCGCGGCGGCTAAGGCGGCCGGGACGGCCAGGGTGCGGCGCATGGACGCGGTGCTCATTTCTTGGGGCCTCCCTTGCCCTGGATGAGCGCCTCGGGGTGGCGCTCGAGGAAGTTGGCGAACTCGCGGATGGCCCGGGCGGCGTTGGCGATCTCGGCCAGGGCACGGTTTAAGTCCGTGACGGTGGGAGAGTTGGTGTTGACGACCTTCTGGAAGTTGCCGATGGCCGACCGGCTGTCCTTGAGGGTGGAGTCGAGGCTGCCCAGGGTGGCCTTGGCCGAGGCGCTGAGGCCTTCGGAGCGCATGTCGAGGTTTTTGGCCAGCTCGGAGAAGTTCTGGATGGCCAGGTCGAGGCTGTGGGCCATGGGGCCGACCTTGTCGCGGATTTCGCGCAGAAGCTCGTTGCCGGAATTGAAGGTCGTGTCGATCTTGGCGGGCAGGGACTTGATTTCCGGCGAATTGACGAGGTTTTCGATGCCGGTGACCGCGCCGATGAGGCGATCGACGAGGTCCTGCAGCGGCAGCTTCTTGATGGTCTCGGTGAGTTTCTCGAAGGTCGAGGGCACGGTGGGGATTTCGGGGATGTCCGTGCCGCCGACCAGGCGCACCGGCGTGTCGGGCATGAGGTCCAGGGACACGGCGAGCTGGCCGGTGACGAAACTCTGGGTCACGAGTTGGGCCCGCAGGCCTTTCTCGATGAGCTGGGTGAGCAGGTTGCCAGGGGATTCCTTGCGGGCGTCGGCCAGGGACTCGGGGCCCTGGCCGTTTTTCTTCATCCGTTCCAGCTTGATCTTGCCGCCGAGCAGTTCCACCACCACGGGGATGTAGAATTTGAGGTTCGAGGGGTCGGCCTCGATGCTGATCTCCTTGACCGCGCCGATGGGCACGCCGCGAAAGACCACCGGCGCGCCCACTTCCAGGCCGCTGACCGAGTTGGGGAAGAACATGATGCATTTGTAGCGCTGGGAAAAAAACATGCCCGAGCCCAGGGCCACGATGGCGCCCAGGGCCAGGACCAGCGCGCCCAGAACGAAGACGCCGATCAGTGTTTTATTGGCTTTGGCGCTCATGCTGCATCCCTTTATTGGCTGTCGCGTCCGTCGGGCTATTCCTTGCCCCGGGTGAGGAAGTGGCGCAGGTTGGGGTCGGTGGAGTGGGCCAGGAGCTCCTTGGGGTCGCCGCTGGCGCTCATGGTCCGGGTGTCGACGTTTAAAAAGACGGAATTGTTGCCGATGGCGAAGATGCTCGGCAGCTCGTGGGTGACGACCACGAAGGTGGCGCCGAGGCTCTCGCGCAGCTCCAGGATCAGTTCGTCCAGGAGGTGGGCGCTGATGGGGTCCAGGCCGGCCGAGGGCTCGTCGAAAAAGAGGATGTCCGGGTCCAGGGCCATGGCCCGGGCCAGGCCGGCCCGCTTGCACATGCCGCCGCTGATTTCCGAGGGGTAGAAGTCCTCGAACCCGGCCAGGCCGACCAGGGCCAGCTTGAGGGAGGCCAGCTCGCGGATGTCCCGGCGCGAAAGCCTGGTGTACTGCGACAACGGCAGGCCGATGTTCTCGGCCAGGGTCATGGAACTGAAAAGCGCCCCGGACTGGTAGAGGATGCCCGTGCGGCGCAGGATGGCGTCGCGCTCGTCGGGGTCGACCTCCCACAGGCTGCCCTCGCGGTAGACCACCCGGCCCTTGGCCGGCTCCTTGAGCCCCACCAGCACGCGCAACAGCGTCGATTTGCCGCAGCCGCTGCCGCCCATGATGATGAAGACGTCGCCGCGGTTCACGGTGAAGTCGAGGTCGCGCATGATGACGAAATCGCCGTAGGCCATGGTCAGGTTCTCGACGCGGATGGCCGGCGGGAGCGGGGCGGCGGGGGCGAGGGGGCTGGCGTCCATGGGCTGCTACACGCCGATGATGTTGCAGGCCACGGTGATCACGGCCGTGGCGATGATGATGGCCAGGATGCTCGTGACCACGGCCGAGGTGGTGGCCTGGCCCACGGCCAGGGCGCTGCGGCCGCAGCGCATGCCGCGGTAGCAGCCGGCCATGGCCACCAGCACGCCGAAGACCGTGCTGTGGATGAGCCCGATCCAGAAGTTGGCCAGGGGCACGGACTGCCAGGTGTGGGTCAGGTACTGGACGGGGTTGATCTTGAGCATGAACACGCCGACGATGAAGCCGCCGACGATGCCCATGAGGTCGGCGTAGACGCACAACAGCGGCATCATGAGCACCAGGGCGATCAGGCGCGGCAGCACCAAAAATTGGGTCGGCGAAAAGCCGAAGGTGCGCAGGGCGTCGATCTCCTCGTTGACCTGCATGGTGCCGAGTTCGGCGGCGTAGGCCGCGCCGGTGCGGCCGGCCATGATGATGCCGGTCATGATGGCGCCCATCACGCGCACCATGGCGATGCCGACGATGGTGGAAACATAGATTTGCGCCCCGAACTGGGACAGCTGGATGGCGCCGACGAAAGCCAGGATGAGCCCGACCAGCAGGCTGATGAGCGAAACGATGGGCAGGGCCTCGACACTGGCCTGGTAGATAAGCGAGGCCAGCCCCGAGCGCTGGAACACGGCCTTGCCCCGCAACAGGGCCAGGCAGGCCAGGGTCACGTCGCCGACGAAGTCCAGCAGGTTGATGAGCGCCTGGTAGGCGGCCAGGCCGAGGTCGCCCAGGCGTTCGAAGAAGGGCGCCTGCTTGGCCGTTCGGGCGGCGCCCTGCCGTTCGGGCACCTTGCGGGCCAAATCCAGGAGGCGTTCGACGCCCGGGGGCAGGCCCGAGAAGTCCACGGCCACCCGGTACTGGCCGGCCAGGGCGAGCAGAGCCCGGCAGTGGGTGAGAAACAGGCTGTCCCAGCCGGTGACCCCGGCCGTGTCGAAACCCAGGCTTTTGGGCGGCGGCGTGGCGGCAAGCGCGGCCAGGACGGGCGCCGGATCGGGAAAAGGCCGGTTGGTGCGCCACGAGCCGGACAGGCGCAGGATCAGGGACTCGCCCTCGCGGACGATGTCCCGATGGGGCATGTCAGCGGGCGTGCGTTCCTTGGGCGAGGCGGTCATGGCTTCTGGTTCAACCTAAATGCGGGACATGGTATCCGGCCATCCAATCGGCTCCAACCGGGCGTCTGTCAAGCGACAATGCGGTTGCGGCCACAAAAACCGCAACCGCATCGGTACGCCGGCCGGGTCATTGGGGCTTGGGATACTGGCGCAGGCATTCCTGCTCGCACAGGCTCGTGCCGCGGTCGATCATGTAGCCGCAGTCCCGCAACTGGTAGCCCTGGTAGTAGAGCTGATCCGCCACCTGGTTGCAGGCCGTGCGGCAGGCGCCGGACGTGGCGAATTTCTGTGTGATGACGTTTTCGTAGAGCTGGCACATGTCCATGTCCGAATCGCAGGGGTCGGACCCGGGCGGCGTGATGCAGTTGCCGTAGAACATGGAGGGCGAGGCGGGCTTGAGCGGGCCGCAACCGGTCAGGGCCGGCCCCAGGATGGCGAAGGCCAGGGCGCACAGGAGCAGGGGTTTCATGATGTCCTCCGTGGGGATGGGGGTGGAGAGAGGCAGGTTATGGATCGGATAGCACGGCAAACCCGGCCAAGGCCAGTGTTGATGCGTCGCAGGGCCGGGTTTTTTGTCTTGTCCGGGTGGCGCCACGTACGCAGGGCTTGGGGGCGGATGGAAAACGATCCGCAACGCCCGCGGCCTTGTGGCACGATCCAGGCATGGGGGCCGGCTCAATAGTCATCGACGGCCTCGATGCGCTGCCGGGTAGCCGCATACGCCGCGTCATCCGGCGCAATGGCCGGCCTGGCGCGCAGCGCCTCGCATTCGCACCTGAAGAAGTCCTCAAGGGACAGCCCGTCGGGGCGGGCGAGCTTTTCCATGCGGAAGGTAAAGACGGTTGGCGCATTGTTGGCTTGCCCGTTGTCGGTCACGCCTTGCCCCCTGAGCCAGAACGGTGTTCGCCGGGACACAAGATGATGCCGCAGCGGATCGACAATCAAATAGTGGCCGAGTTCCATCATATTGTGACAATGAAATATGGCATGAAGGTTGTTGTGCCAGCGAAAGATGTTGGCGGTGGTTATGTTGTCGAAGCCAAAGATGATGAAAAGCCCTTTGGCGCGAAGGAAGTGTTTTTCGGCTGCATAGACGAAAAAGGAACACTGTAATATGATGTCCATGGTCGGCGTGACATACTGCACGAGGTAGACGCCGTTGAGTAGATCGAAAAGTGCCTGGGTGTAGTCTTCGGAATTGTAACCGAGGTATTTTTTTTGAAATTCGGCCCCATAGCCAAAGTTCAGGGGGGCGGCGGCCTGGCTTGGCTCAGACCATTCTCTTCTCAGGGCCTGGCGCATGTCCGCCGTGGGGTCGGTCAAGGTCCCGGCAGGGAGTTGCAGGCATTTCGCGTAATCGCCCAGGCGGTCTTCCGGGATGCCCAGGCGGATATGCGCGTCAATGGTATTGGGGCTGTGTGGCAGGCCGTAGGAGAGCCATCTGTCCCAGTTGAGGACGTGATTGGGGTCAGCGGTGTTTTTCCGCCAATGTTTCCCGAGGGCGAGTAATGCTTGCCGAAGATTGTCCCCCGCGATTGCATTGCGTGGCTTCGGGGGGCGACCATTATTCATTTTCGAACACATGATGTCCCTTCGTGGCCGTTCGATACCTTTCCATGTATATTATGTAAAACTATGTTGTACGTCAAGTCGCCTTGGCAGCGGATCCTGATGCTGCTTCCGTGAAGGGCCGGAATTCGTCGCGCGATATGGATTTGATTGTGTCCAAATAAGTATAAAAAGGGATATTTTTGCAATGTGGCAATATTGGTCGCCTCGTGATTTTGCATGGCTGCTATCCATTGAGGTGTCGAAAATTCCAAGTCAAAAGAAGTGAAAAATGGAGCGGACGTCAAGCGTATTGCATCGGGCCTTGTCCGTAATGATTGTGCATTGCGGGGGAGTATGGCAGCCGTGCGCAGGGTGGCCTCACCGGGAGGCGGTTTCGATGCCTTTTTCAACAGTTGAGAAAGGCTAAGATGATTATAGCCGAATCAATGGCTGCCTGTCGCTTCTTCTGTTGCGTGGCGGCTTGGAAGCGAAAGCCTTGTATAGACCGGTGG
Organism: Solidesulfovibrio sp. DCME; assembly: GCF_049995385.1. Taxonomy (NCBI): domain Bacteria; kingdom Pseudomonadati; phylum Thermodesulfobacteriota; class Desulfovibrionia; order Desulfovibrionales; family Desulfovibrionaceae; genus Solidesulfovibrio; species Solidesulfovibrio sp. DCME. The sequence continues at coordinate 3,824,271 of NZ_CP188261.1, read as the reverse complement.
CCGGAATGGCTGATCCAGGAAGCCAGCGAGGCCTGTTGTTGCTCGCGTGTTTTTTTTCATTGCCGCTTCGGACAGGGGGTGCTCCGTTTTATCCCTGTAATTGCCCTCGCCGGGTGTTTTGCATATTCGGACGTTGTTCCCCGCAGGACTTGTGCAGGATTTTCGGTATCGTATTTGTGTGATGAATGTATGGCGAGTGATTCCGTCAACAATAAGTCAATGCTTTTCGGCGTCAAGTGAGCTTCGAGTTGTAAAATGTGAGCGTTGCCTGTAGGGTCCTTGGCAGCACGTCCATTTGTAGGGAATATGGTTGGAATTGCCTGTTCAAACGCTCGAAGTTGTGTGTGGATAAACGGATGACCCAGGGTTGCTAGCGGAGGTGTGCTCGTCGTTGAGCATTGTTCCATGTTAATTATTTGGGGGGGATAAACGCAATGCGCTTTCGTAAAAGGACAATCCTAGAAGGTCTCGTCGCCGTCCTTGTTGTGCTGGCCTGGGGGGGAAGCAACCTTGTTGTGGCGTCCATGACGCCGGAAGAACTGCGCAAAGGCGAGGTGCACGCCGCATCCGATCAGGCCGGGAGCGGGAAGGCGAGCCAGGCCGCGCCCGCAACGGCCGGCGCACCCGCGGCCGATTCCAGCCTGAGCCCCCAGGCCATGGAGACGTTTCAGGCGCAACTGCGCATGCTGCAGGAAGAAAAGGACGCCCTGACGCCGGTGCAAAGGAAAATCAATTCGGCTATCGTCCGCTCCCTGCATACGAGCGTGCTCAAGGATCGCAAAAAAAGCCTCCCCCTGTTGGAGGACGACGTCGCCCTGTCGGCCGACAACATGATCCTGGTGGACATCAAGGCCGAGGTCGATGACGGGTTGTTGCGCTTCATCGCGACGTGCGGCGGGGTCGTTGTCAACGCCTATCCCCAGTACCAGGCCATCCGCGCCCGGGTACCCATCACCCAGGTCGAAACCATCGCCGCCCAGGCGGGCGTTCGCTTCATCGACAAGGCCCAGGGCTACATCCTGCACAAGCAGAACACCTCGGAGGGGGATGTCGCCCACAAGGCGCCCACGGTCAGGGGGCTCGGCTACAACGGCGCGGGCGTCAAGGTCGGCGTCATTTCCGATTCCGTGGATCACCTGGCCGATGTCCAGGCCACGGGCGATCTCCCGGCCAACGTCACCGTGCTGCAGGACGACCCGGGCAACTCCGGCGAGGGCACGGCGATGCTGGAAATCGTCCATGACCTGGCGCCGGGGGCCTCGCTGTATTTCGCCACGGCCGACATGGGCATGGCCGGTTTCGCCAGCAACATCATCGCGCTCAAGGATGCCGGCTGCAAGGTCATCGTGGATGACGTGGGCTACTTCGCGGAATCGCCCTTCCAGGACGATGTCATCTCCCAGGCCGTGAGCACCGTAACCAACGCCGGTGTCCTCTATTTTTCTTCCGCCGCCAACGACGGCAACCTCCATTCGAGCCATTCCGGCACGTATGAAGGGGATTTCACGGATGACGGCCAAGGCCTGCACTTGTTCGCGCCGTCGAACAACGGGGATAAAATCCTGCAAAACCCCGGGGCCATTACCCTGCAGTGGTCCGATCCGTTGGGGGCGTCGAGCAATGACTATGATTTATACGTAGTGAATGCATCAGGAAATATCATAGCAAAGTCTGAGAACTCACAAAACGGTACCTCTGATCCCTATGAGCAAATCAACGTGGCCTATGCCGGCAAAAACTATGTCGGCTACTATGTCGTGGTGTCCAAGTATTCCGGATCGACCCGGTTTCTGCATATCGGGGCCATTCGCGGCATCCTGAATTATGCCACCAACGGCGCGACCAAGGGCCATAGCACCGTGGACAAGGCCTTCGGTGTCGCGGCGGTCAGCGCCTACAATACGTCAGCGGCCTTCACCGGCGCCGAGTCCGTGGAGACCTACTCCAGCGACGGCCCCCGGCGGGTCTTCTACAACGCCGACGGAACGGCCATCACCCCGGACAACCTGTTGCACTCCGGCGGCACGGTGCGCCAAAAACCGGACATCACCGCCGCCGATTGCGTCAAGACCGCCACTCCCGATTTCAATCCCTTCTGCGGCACCTCGGCCGCGGCGCCCCATGCCGCGGCCATCGCGGCCCAGCTCCTGTCGGCGAAACCGGGCGCCACCCTGGCCGAGGTCCGCGCGGCCCTGACCACGACCGCCCTGCTTACGCCGTCCACCTGGGACGACTATTCCGGTTACGGCATCATCATGGCCGACGCGGCCGTCAATGCCCTGGGTGTCAGCCAGACCGGCTCCCTGACCGTGACCATCGGGCCCGCCGGCGCGGTCACCGCCGGCGCCCAGTGGAACGTGGACGGCGGCGCCTGGCGCAACAGCGGGGCCACGGCCACGGGGCTTTCGGCCGGCAGCCATGTCGTGGCCTACAAGGAGGTCACCGGCTGGACCAAGCCGGCCAACCAGACCGTCACGGTCACGGCCAACCAGGCCGCCACGGCCAGCGGCGTCTACACCGCCGTGGCCCAGAACGGCACCCTGGCCGTGAACATCACGCCGCCGGCCGCCGTGGACGCGGGAGCGTCGTTGTGCCTGACGGTCGGCACGAGTTCGGTATGCAAATCCAGCGGCACGGCCACCATTGCGGCCGGCACCTATTCCGGCTGGTTCACGGACGTGACCGGCTGGACCAAGCCCGGCAACCAGACCGTGACCATCACGGCCAACCAGACCACCACCGTGTCCGGAACCTACAGCCAGGCCGTTACCACCGGCTCGCTCACCGTCACCATCCTGCCGGCCGGGGCCGTGACCGCCGGGGCGCAGTGGCGCCTGGACGGCGGCGACTGGCGCGACGGCGGCGCCACCCTGGAAGGCCTGGCCACCGGGTCGCACACGGTCTCCTTCAAGCCGGTCTCCGGCTGGACGACGCCCGGCGACCAGGCCGTGGCCATAACGGCCAACACCCTGGCCTCGGCCACGGGCACCTATGTCGCCCAAACGGCCGCCAAGGGCGATTATACCCTCGATGCCCACGCCGCCTATGCCTGGGAAGACGACAGGGACGCCACGGTCGTGTCCCAGGTGGGCGACGACCTCAAGGCCTATCCGATCCAACTGGGTTTCGGGTTCACGCTGTACGGCCAGAAGTATACGGCCGCCTATGTCAGCACCAAGGGCTTCCTGAGCTTTGCGCAACAGTCGTCGGATTACAACAACGTGCAACTCCCGAACACCACGGCGCCGAAAGCGCTGATCGCGCCGTGGTGGGACGACCTCATCGTGGCGACGGGCGGGGCAGTTTCCTACAAACGCGTGGGCACCTCGCCCAATGCGAAGCTGATCGTCACCTGGCGCAAGATGCGGCACTACGGATCCTCGACCTCGGCCAGTGATGCCGCTTTCCAGATCGTGCTCCATGAAAGCAGCGGTATCATCAAGATGCAGTATCAGAATACGGACATGGCGGCGGATGGCTGGTCCAGGGGGGCCAGCGCCACGGTGGGCATCCAGGATGCCGAGGGCACCACGGGCTTGCAGTATTCCACCAATACGCCCCTTCTGAGCAGCGGCCAGGCCCTGACCTTCACACCCGGCGGAGCCGCCCCCGCTCTGGGCAATATCTTCATCCTGTTGCAGGGGGAGGGTGGCTCCCGCCGCTAGCGCAACGACGACGTGCCGCGCCGGGGCGTCCCCGTCCACGAGGGGACGCCCCGCACCGCCGCAAAAGCGGTGGGCGAGGGGCCGACGCCCGCCGGCCGAGGGGGCGGGGTTGCAACCGGGCGAGGGTGTCTGCCCGGGGTGGGGCGAGGCGCCGTCGCCTACCGGCCGAGCAGCAGGCGCAGGATGGCCGGGCCGTAGAGGATCTGCACCATGGCGCCCAGGCACAGAAACGGGCCGAAGGGAATGGGCATGGACCGGCCCCGGCCCTTGCCGAGGACATACAAGGGGCTGGCCAGCAGCGCCGCCACACTGCCCAGGAGCACGGCATACGGCAGCCCCAGCACGCCCACGACCCCGCCGATGGAGAGCATCAGCTTGACGTCACCGCCGCCCAGGCCGTCCACGCCCTTGGCCAGGCGGTAGCCGGCGGCCAGCAGCCAGAACACTCCGAACCCCGCCGCCGCGCCGATGCCGGCCAGTTCCGGCCCGATGTCCGGCCGCAGGGCCCCGATGGCGCAGCCGAGGACCGCGGCCGGGTAGGTGAGGACATTGGGCAGCAGGTAGACCTGGAAATCGATGGCCGAGGCCACGATGTAGAGCCCCCCGAGGGCCAGGTAGGCCAAAAACCACCAGGTCGGGCCGAAGGCCAGGGCGACCAGCACCGCCCAGGCGGCCGAGGCCAGCTCGATGAGCGGATACAGCGGCGAGATGCGTTCCCGACAGCCTGCGCAACGCCCCCGCAGCACCAGGTAGCTCACCACGGGCACCAGTTCCCACCAGGCCAGGGCATGGCCGCAACGCGGGCAATGGGAGGGCGGGCGCACGATGGACGTGCCCGCGATGGCCCGGGTGACGCAGACCGAATAGAAGCTGCCGAGCACCAATCCCAGCACGGCGGCGGCGGCCGGAAAGAAAAAGGGAGCGAGGACGGCGATGTTCTGGGGCATCCGGCTCTCTTGACCGTCCGGCCCGCCGGCGTCAAGGGCAAGCGTGAAAAAACGGCCGCCAAGGCGGGGCGGCGATGACGGCTTCGTGGCGCGGTTGGTCGCCGTCGGCGTCACTGCAACAGCAGGCCGAGGACCGGGGCGATGGAAAAGCCCTGGCCGCCGGTGTCGCGCACGCAACGGACGTAGGCCGCGCTGGCCGTCTTGTCGACATTGGCGCTAAGCCCCATGAGGAACTCGGCGGTCCAGGCCACGGTGGGGAGGGCCGTGCTGTTGGTGCCGGTCCAGAACGTGTGCTGGGAATCGGGAAAGAGTGTCCCGTCGATGGCCGGAAAGACCAGGGAGTAGTTTACGAGGGTGCGCAGTTCCATGACGTTGGGCGCGCGCCAATCGGCATGGCCGCCGGTGGACCGGGACTGGCAGTAGGCCAGGGCGTCCAGCCAGGTCATGGCCGCGCCGCTGCCGGCTTTTTCCCAGGTCAGCCCCGTGGTCGTGTCGTCGACCGTGGTCCCCTGGTCGACGAAGGCACTTTCGGCCAGGGCTTGCCCACGCACGCAACGCACGTAGCGGCCATCGGCCCCGGCGTTGAATTCCGAGACGCCGTAGGCGAAATTCACGTACCAGTAGGGGCCGGCATAGCCCTGGTAGGGCGTGACGGACCAGTAATGGCCGCTTGTGCCCGAAAGGGCCGCGTTCCAGGCAGGCTTGGACGCAGTGTAGTCCACCAGGGTGACGAGTTCGCGCTGGTGCGGTAGCCGCCAGTCCGATTGGCCGCCCAATTCCAAGGCCTCGCAGTAGGCCCCGGCGTCGCTCCAGCTTCGGGGCTGGCCATCGGGGACACGCTGCCAGACAAGGCCCGTGACCTGGTCGGTGGCGGTGTCGGCGTCCGTGGCGAAGGTATGGGATGTGCCGGGGTAGGTGCCATTTTGGCCATAGAACGCTTGACCCTTGGTCGGGCACGAGATGGCCTCGGTATTGTTGTAACAGGTGGTGACGCCGGTGGCTGGCACGGTCCAGGCCCAGGCGGGAACGGCCAAGGCGGCGGCAAGCAAAAACATCAGTGAGGCGATGCAGGCATGCATAAGGCACCTCGGGGAGTGATGCGTCAAGATGGTAGGAATTGTAGGGCAGGAGGTTGGCAATGTCCATGCGCGCATTGGGAATAGTACAAGGCAAATAATTTCTTGTGGCAATGTTTTTCAGGCGCAAGGCGGCGTTTTGCCTGGCTGCGAGATTCGGCCATGGCAACAACACGGCGGCCAGGCCTTGCCGGGATGGATTCGCGTTTGCGGACGGCGGTGGCCCGGCTGGCCGAAGAAGCGACAGCCAGGCGCGGGGCGAGGCGGCCGGGCCTCAGCGAGGCCGGGTCGCCTGGCGGCGGTCGTAGACGGCCCGGATGGCCCCTTCGAGTTCTTCCGTGGGGCAGGGCTTGAGCAGGTAGTCGGCCGCGCCACCGGCGATCATGGCCGAGGCGATGTCCACCGAGGCGTGGCCGGTGAGCACCAGCACCTCGGCCTCGGGGCAGGCGGCCCGCAACAGCGGCAGGGCCTGCTCGCCCGAAAGGCCCGGCATCTTGACGTCGAGCACGATGACGTCGCTTGGGGCCTGGGCCAGCAGGTCCAGGGCGGTCTGGCCGCCGCCGACGGTGCGCACGGAAAAACCGTGGCGGGAAAGGAGTTTGCCCAGGGTGTCGCGGAAGCGTTCCTCGTCGTCGACGATAAGGACGCGGATGGGGTCGGCCATGGCTGCTCCGTGGATGGCGGGTTGGGGGTTACAGCGGCAAGGTGACGGTGAAGGTCGCCCCCTGGCCGGGCTGGCTCGCGGCCACCAGGCTGCCGCCCAGGCGAGCCACGATGCCGTGGGACACCGACAGGCCGAGGCCCGTGCCCTTGCCGGGCTCCTTGGTGGTGAAAAACGGGTCGAAGATCTTGGCCATGTTCTCCGGGGCGATGCCACAGCCGGTGTCGCATACGGCGATGCTGACCCGGCCGTCCTCGCGCCGGGTGCGCACGGTGATGCTGCCGCCTTGGGGCGTGGCGTGCAGGGCGTTGGTGAGGAGGTTCAGGACGACCTGGCGCAGCAGCGGCACGTCGGTGCGCACCGGCGGCAGGTCCGGGGCGTAGTCGCGCACGATGGCCACGCCCTTGCCCTGGGCCTCCTTTTCCACCAACAGGGCCATGTCCTCGATGACCTGCTCCAGGGCTTCCTCCTGGAGCACGGGCTCCATCTTGCGGGCGAAATTGAGCAGTTTGTGGGTGATTTGCCGGCAGCGGTCCACCTGCTTGGCGATCTCGCGCAGGCTGTCCCGGGCGTCGGCCAGATCCTCGGGGGCCAAGCCCTGGCAGTCGGCCGTCAGTTCCCGGGCCAGGTCGAGTTCCTGGGTGATGATGGCCAGGGGGTTGTTGATCTCGTGGGCGATGCCCGAGGACAGCTCGCCGATGGCGGCCAGTTTCTGGGAATGCAGCAGCCGCAGGTCCATCTCGCGCAGTTCCCGCTCGCCGCGCCGGATGCGGCTGGCCAGGGTCAGGGCCGAGCCGATGCAAATGGCCCCGGCCACCAGGGCCAGCACCACGTCGATTTCCGGCGGGGTGAGCAGGGTGGCCAGGACGGCCGCGCCGGCCAGGCCCGGCGCCAGGACCGTATGCGGCCACAGCGGCGGGAAAACGAAGCCGTCAGGCCTGGCCGGATCGGGCTTCGTTGAGTTTTTTGCGCTCATACGCCTTCTTGGCCTTTTCCAGCAGTTCCCCGAAATCCACGGGTTTGAGTACATAGTCGTAGGCGCCGAGGGACATGCCCTGCATGCCGGCTTCCACCGAGGCATGGCCGGTGAGGATGATGACCTCGGTCAGGGGGCGGCGCTTCTTGATTTCCTTGAGCACCGTCAGGCCATCCATGCCCGGCATGCGCATGTCCAGGATGACCACGTCGAAGTCGTCCGCGTCGAGCCTGGCCAGGGCCTCGGGGCCGTTGCCCGCGGCCGTGACCGGGATCTGGCGGTAGGTGAACCGCTTGACCAGGGTCTCGAGGAAGTCGGCCTCGTCGTCAACGGCCAGTACGCGTAGTCCCATCGTTCCTCCCACGGGCAAGGCGTTCGTTTCGTGTCCGGCCGGGGCGCCCCCGCGCCTGGCCGGGCCAAAGATCGAAGAGGCGCTGCGTTCCCACCCCCGCGGCACGGCCTCAGGCCCCCACGGGCAGCGTGATGTGGAAGGTGGTGCCCCGGCCTTCCTCGCTGGTCACATGGATATGCCCGCCGAGCTTCTCGATGATGCTGTAGCTGATGGTCAGCCCCAGGCCCGTGCCTTCGCCGACCTTCTTGGTGGTGAAGAAGGGGTCGAAGATCTTGTCCATGGCCTCCTTGGACATGCCCTTGCCGGTGTCGGCGATGGCGATGTCCACCTCCCCGGAGTCGGCCAGGGAGCGGGTGGTGACGGTGATGGCCCCGTTTTTGTCGATGGCGTCGATGGCGTTGTCCATGATGTTCAAGAAGACCTGCTGAAGCTGGGAGGCGTCGGAGGCGATGCGGGGCAGGTCCTTCTGGTAGTCGTTGATGAAGGTGATGCCCCGGAAGCTGGCCTCGTTTTCCAGAAACGACCGGGTCTGGTCCAGCAGCATGTTGACGTCGAGGTCCTCCTGGGTCGGTTCCATGCGCCGGGCGAACCCCAGCAGCCGGTGGGTGACGTCCTTGGCCCGGCGGACGTGGAACTCGATCTTGGCCACGGCGTCCTCGAACTCCTGGAAGTTGGGGCTGCCCTTGATGTCCTCTTCGCTTAAGAGGTCGCGCATCCAGCCGGCCTTTTCCATGATGATGGCCAGGGGGTTGTTGACCTCGTGGGCCACGCCGGCGGCCAGCTTGCCCAGGGCGGCCATCTTGCTCGACTGGGTCAGCGAGGCGTCCAGGGCCGCCTTTTCGCGTTCGGCCCGCACCAGGGCGCTGACCGTGCCACCCGCCACCCAGATGGCCCCGCCGATGATGAGGAGGGAGCCGCCGGCCAGAAGCAGGATGAGCAGCCAGCGGGCCCGCATGACGGGCAGGAGTTCCTCGCGGGGGTCGTCTTTCACCACGAGCAGCCAGTCTTTGTGATTGAGCCAGGTCATGGCATACAGCGAGGTCTGGCCGTCGATGGCCAGGCTTTCCACACGCGTCCCGGAAAAGCGCGGGATATTGGGGAAGCTCATGGTGTCGAACATGGCGTGGCCAAATCGCGGCTTGGTCTGGAGCACGTGGTCGGCGGCCAGGATGAAGGCGTCGCCGGTCTTGCCGAGGTGGATGCTGCGCACCAGGGAATCGAAGATGTCGGAGTCGATGGCGGCGCGCAACACCCAGGTCTTGTCGCCCTCGCGGCGGCTGACGGCGATGTTGAAGTGGGGGTACTTGCGAAAGCCCAGGAACACGTCGCTGACGTGGATGCCCTTGGCCATGACCTTGTGGAACCAGTCCTCGCGGCTGTAGTCGATGCCCTTGAGCTGGTAGGGGCCGACGTAGGCCGTGCAGATGCCGTTTTGGTCGATGACCTGCAAGTCGAGGAAGGACTTGCTGTGCATTTGCAGCACGCCGAAAATGTGTTCCAGGTAGGACTCCTTGACCAGGTCCTGGTAGGATTCGGTCAGGGCCAGGTTGGAGAGCTGGGCCACCCGCTCGGACAGGTACAGGTCGATGGTGATCTTCTTGTTCTCGACCAGGTTGCTCAAGCTCTCGTAGACCTTGTCGAGGTAGGTCTCGTAGAAGCGGTTGTAGAGGCCAAGGCCCAGGCTGAAGAGCGGAATGAAGGAGAAGGCCAGGGTGATGGCGATGAGCTTGAGGCGAAGCTTGCTGAGTTCGTCCTGGATCATGGCTGCCTCTTGGGGTTGCGTGCGGCGCGTGTCAACATAGCGTGTACCGGGTCGAATGCAAAGCGCCCGGTCCGGGTGTGGCGCCCCTTGCGAAGGGCGAGGGTAGGGTGTTGTTCCCGGATAAGCGCATATCTTTTTCGAGGACGGACACTAGGCTGCTTCGGCCAGGGGGATGGCGATGGTGACGCGGCTGCCCCGGCCGGGTTCGCCGGCGATGCGGATGCGGCCGCCGTGGTATTCGATCACGGCCCGCGAGGCGGCCAGGCCGATGCCAAGGCCGGGCATCTTGTCCGTGAGGTTGTCGCCGAGCTGGAGGAACTTTTCGAAAACCGCCTCGCGCATTTCCGAGGGGATGCCCCGGCCGGTGTCCTCCACGGTGATGACGGCCATGCCGTCCTCCAGGCGCACAAGGCAGCTGACCTGGCCGGCGTCGGTGAATTTGACGGCGTTGGAAAACAGGTGGCGCAGCACATAGACGATGCGATCCCGGTCGCAGCGCAGGGGCGGCATGGCCTGCGGGACGTCGCGCACAAAGCGCAGCCCCTTTTCCGACATGGGGAGAAGAAACGGCTCCACGGCCCGGTCGATGACCTCGGCCACGGACACCGGCCCCAGGTTCAGGGCGGCGTTGCCGGACTCCAGGGAGGCCAGCTCCAGCACGTTTTCGATCAGCCCGGCCAGGCGGCGGCCCTCGTCGAGCATGATGTCGAGGTTGTCGTGGAAACGGGCGCACTCGGCCGCCACATCCGGCCGCGAGGCGGCGGCCTCGGCCAGGGGGCCGCCCCGTTCCAGGCGTTTCTTCATGACCTGGGCGAAGCCGATCATGGAGGTCAGGGGCGTTTTGAGTTCGTGGGAGACGAGGCTTAGGAAATTGGATTTGACGCGGCTTAAGTCCTCGGCGCGTTTGCGGGCTTCGCGGGCCCGCCGGGCCTCTTCGGCCGCTTCGCGTTCCTTGCGGGCCAGATCGAGGATGGTGGCCACGAGGTGTTTTTCCATGCGGCCGATGTCCTCGGCCAGGCTCCGGAATTCGCCGGTAAAGGCGGCGGGGTCGAGGTTGGTCTCCTCGCCCCGGGCCACGCGCCGGGCATGGCGGCCGAGTACCGCCAGGGGCGTGGCCACCGACCGGAACACTATCCAGCTGGCCAGGGCCACCAGCACGATGACGCCGGCCTGGATGGCCGTGGTGATCCTGTCCGTGTCGCGGTCGATGGCCTTACGGCGGGCTTCGTAATGGCGGCGCAGTTCCTCGGTCATGGGCTCCAGGGCCCGGGCCGCGGCCACGAAGGCGGCGCTTTGCGAGCCGGCGTCCTCCAGCCGGCCGGCATAGGCCTGCAAGGCTTCCTGGTAGGCGGCCAGGGTGGTGGCCGCGTCGGCCTCCCCCTGGTTTCGGGCCAGGACGGCCAGTTGCGTGGCCTGGCTGACCAGCCGGGTCAGGCTGTCGGGCGCGCCCGAGGCCAGCCAGCGTTTTTCCTGGGAGCGCAGCTGGGTCAGGCCCCGGGCCAGGATGGGGCTGGCGCTTTCCAGCTTGTCCAGGGCCTGGGAGCGTTCCAGGAACAGGGCCGCCGGCGCGTCCACCCCCGGGGCCTCGGGGGTGTCGGCCATGGCCAGAAACCCGTCCAGGTATTTCCGCAGCAGGCGCAGGGCCGTCTCCCGGGCCTCGTCGCGCTGGGGGTCGAGGTCGCCGATGGCGGCCACGGCCGTGGCCGCGGCCTGCTGGTGGCGGCGCACGGCGGCCAGGGAGGCCGGGTCGTGGCGCAGGAAGTAGTTTTTTTCCTGGCGGCGCATGGACAGGACTTCCATGGCGGCAGTCACGGACAGCCGTTCCAGTTCCTGGGTCCGTTCCAGGTAGCGCGAGCCTAGGGAGTCCACGGCGAAAACGAGGCAGAAACCGGCGAGGGTGCAGCCGAACAGGGCGAGCAGTTTATGTTTGACGCTTGCTGTCGCAAGCATTCCCCGCAGTGAAGGCACGACCGTCTCCCTGCCCGTTTCGGGGCCGATGGCGGTGGGCTGAACCAGGAAACGGCCATCGGCCGGCCTGGGCGAAAGGAAGGTTAGCCTATCCTGGCCTGCGACGCCAGCGCATTGTTCCCACTTTCACATGTGGGGCGAGGCGGGAGTTCCGAAGCGGCCTGGGCCGCTTCGGAACCGGGACAAGGGGGGAGCGTCGGGGGTGGGATTTATTGGACATCCTTGATGAATTCGCCGTAGCCCTCGCGCTCCATGTCCGGAAGCGGCACGAAGCGCAGCGCGGCGGAATTCATGCAATAGCGTAGCCCTGTCGGTGGGGGGCCGTCGGGGAAGACGTGCCCCAGATGCGAATCGCCGCGGCGGCTGCGCACTTCGGTGCGCACGGCGAACAGGCTCTTGTCCTCGTGGGTGACGATGTTGTCCGGCACCAGGGGCTTGGTGAAGCTCGGCCAGCCCGTGCCCGAATCGTACTTGTCGCGGGAGGAAAAAAGCGGTTCGCCGGACACCACGTCCACATAGATGCCGGCAACCTTGTTGTCGGCGTAGGCATTGTTAAACGGCGGCTCGGTCCCCTCCTTCTGGGTGACGTCGAACTGCAGGGGGGTGAGGGTGCGGCGCAGGACGTCGGGCGCCGGCTTTTGGAAGCCGCGCCAGTCCATGGGCTTGGCCGTGACGGGGTCGAGCTTGCCCCAGGTGCGCTCCAGGAACTGGTCGCGGCCGGAGAAGCGCCGGTAGGTCTCGTATTGGAGCTTGTGGGTCTTGTAGTAGTTCTGATGGTAGTTTTCGGCGTTGGTGAAGAACGTGAACGGCAGGACGGCCACGGCCAGGGGCTTGGGGAAGCGCCCCGACGCGGCGAGGTCGGCCAGGGCCTGTTCGGCCTGTGCCCGTTGTTGTTCGTCGTGGTAGAAGATGGCCGGGCGGTATTGCCTGCCGCGGTCGGCGAACTGGCCACCGCTGTCGGTGGGGTCGATATGGCGCAAAAATGCGTCGAGTACCTGGCGGTAGCCGATGCGGTCCGGATCGTAGAGGACCTGGACGGCCTCGTAGTGGCCGGTTTGCCCGGCCGAGACGGCTTCGTAGTCCGGATGCGGCTCCTTGCCGCCGGTATAGCCGGAAACGACGTCCAGCACGCCGGGGAGCTTTTCCAGGTCCGATTCCACGCACCAGAAACAGCCGCCGGCCAGGGTTGCCACCTGGGTCTTTTGTTTTTGGTTTTGCATGGCGGCCTCCGTTGCCGTTACCGGTTGGGCCGCGCCCGGGCCGATCGCGACAGCCAGCAGCCAGGCCGCCAGCAGCAGGGGGGTCCATAAGGCCCGTCGCGTCCGTACAAAGGTGCTTTTCATGGCAACCTCCCTTGCCGGGGTGTCCGGGAAATCCGAAACGCCCCAAGGGTTGCCGAAGCTTCTTCAAGATTCGAGCCAGGCAAGCGACCGGCTGTGGCGGCCACAAACCGGGCGGCAGCGGCCTGGATGGCCGGGGGATGGGGTGTATTCCTGAAAAAGAGGAGCTGCGCGGCAGGAAAAAATAGTACGGCAAGGCCGGGGACGCCCCCGCTGTGACACGGGGCGTCCCCGGGCGGGCTCAGTTTTGGATGGCCGCCGGAATATCCAGAGGCAGCAAGTTCGACGCGGAGGCCGGCATGCTGTTGATGGCCGCGCCGAGGTCGATGCGCGGCTTGGTCACGTCCACTTTCTCATCCGTGACCTTGTCGCCCGTTTCCGTGAGTTTTGCCTTCACCTCGGCCGGGGTCAGGTAGCGGCCCAGGCGGACCTTGGCGGCGTTTTGCAGGGCGGCGGCGGCCCCGGCCGCGTAGGGGCTGGCGGCGGAGGTGCCGCCGAATTCGGTGTTGAAGGTCGCGCCCTTGGTGGCGCACTGCAAGGTGTTGCACTGGTCGGCCGGGGCAAAAAGCGTCAGGAACGAGGCACTGTTGGAATAGGCCGGCACGGCGTCGGCCGCCGCAGTCTCGGGGGCGGAGTAGCCCGAATCGCAGTCTTCCGTGGCTTCCTTGGTGGGGGCGCAGGACTCCTCTTGGATGCAGGTGTCCGTTTTGCCGAAGGCGGCGTCGTAGACCGAACCCACGGAGATGACGCCCGAAATGCAGGCCGGGTTGTTCAAGCCGTCGCAATAGCCCTCGTTGCCCGCCGAGGCGAAGATGGTGATGCCGGCCTTGGCCGCGTTGGCCGCCGCGGTGACGTAGTTTTCGTAGCTGTCGTCGCAGATGCTGGTGAAGTAGCCCGCGCCCATGCTGAGGTTGATGATGCGGATGGGGCTCCCTGGATCCTTGTTCTGGTTGGTGATGGCCCATTCCCAGGCGGCGATGATGGCCTCGTCCGGGGCATCGCCCGTGGCGTCGGTGACCTTGAGGGCGTAGAGCTTGGCCCCGGGGGCCACGCCGCCGATGTAGTTGGCCACGTCGCCCAGGGCGCCGGCCACGATGCCGGCCACGGACGTGCCGTGGCCGTCGGTGTCCATGGGGTCGGCCTTTTTTTCGCCGGTGTCGTAGCCGCCGAGGACGATGGCATTGGGGAAGCCCGGCCCGCCGAGGTAGGTGTTGTTGTAGTCCACGCCGGTGTCGCACACGGCCACGGACACGCCCTTGCCGGGAAAGCGGGCCCGGGTGGCCTGGGCGTTCATGAGGGGGATGCCCTGGCGCAGGGCCGGCCTGCGCCGGCCGTTGACCTCGATGGCGGCCACGTCGCCGCTTTGGGCCAGGGCCGCCAGTTGGGCGGCGTCGGCGGTCACGGCAAAGGCCGGCATGTAGGCGAAGGTCCGCGAGATTTCGCCGATGGCCGCGCCTTTTTTGCGGGCGAAAAAGGCCTCCAGCACGGCCGCGTTGGCCGCCCGGGCGGCGGCCTTGTCGGCGTCGTCCTCCAGGGAGGCCGGCGCGGCGGCCCGGGCGGGACTGGCCAGCAGGACCAGGAAGTTGCCCGTGCCGCCCTCGGTGGCCAGTTTTTCCAGGACGGCGGCCGGCAGGCGCAGTTTGCCGCTGGCCACGGCCGTGGCCAGGTCGGTGGCGGCCTCTGCCGCCAAGGCCGGCCCGGCCGGCAGCAACATCAGGAAAGCCACGACGCCAAAGCGCGCCAGGATCGTCATGCCCTTTTTCATGCCATCCGTCTCCAGGGACAAAGGTTTCCAAAACGGGGAATGGAGGACCGTTGCCGGTAACGGCTTGACGCAACGGGAGGGCGGTCGCGGGCGAGGCGGGTCCGGCGGCAAGCCTGAGCGCCGGGACCGGGAAAGAGGGCCGCTCTCCACGTGACGGTGCCTGGGACGGGACAGGTTCCCGCCCGGGCGCCGCCTGGATTCGTTGCTATCCGGTTTGGGGGGGGCGCGCCAGTGTTTCCTGGCCGTACGGCTGAGAGCGCCGTCAGCTCCGCCAGACCCGGCGTCGGCCCCTTCGGGCCGGTGGTTCCCGGCCGTGGGGCGAGGCCGTCAGTGTTGCGGTTCGCCGGGGGCCTCGCCGGTCAGGTGCAGGCCGTGCTTGCGCAAAAGGCCGTAGAGGCGCGATTGGCTCAGGCCCGACACGTCCATGGCGGCGCGGACGTCGCCGCCGCAGGAGGCGATGAGCTGGGCGAAGTAGTCGCGTTCCACCCGGTCGTGGGCGACCCGTTTGTAGTCGTTCCAGTTCTGGCCGGCGACAGGGCTCGCGGCGCAGGCCGGGGCCTCGGCGGGCCGGTCGGGGAGGGCCGTGCCCCGGCGGCCCCTGGCCACCCGGGAGCGCACGAAGCCTACCCGCAGGTCGCGGGGCAGGTGGGACGGCAGCAGTTCCGGCTCCAGGGGCGCGGCGGCCACCAGCGCCTCCAGGACCCGCACCAACTCCCGGACGTTGCCCGGCCAGGCGTATTCGCGGAAAAGGTCCAGGACTTCCGGGGCCAGGACCTTGAGCGGCAGCCGGCCCTGGCGGCACAGCCGCGTGAGGTGGTGCTCGGTCAGTTCGGGCAGTTCCTCGGGGACCTCGCGCAAGGGGGGCAGGGTGATGGTCACGGCCCGGATGCGGTAATAGAGGTCCTCGCGAAAGGCCCCGGCCGCCACCATGGCCGCCAGGTCGCGGTTGCTCGCGCACACCAGCCGGAAATCCACGGCGATCTCGCGGTTGTCGCCCACGGGCCGGTAGGCCCGGCTTTCCAGCAGGCGCAGGAAGCCCTTTTGCATCTCCAAGGCGAGTTCGCTGACCTCGTCGAGGAACAGCGTCCCGCCGTGGGCCCGGGCGAGCAGGCCCGGCTTGTCGGCGGCCGCCCCGGTAAACGCCCCCTTGCGGTGGCCGAACAGTTCGCTGGCCATGAGCGTCTCGGACAGGCCGGCGCAGTCCACCACCACGCATTCGGCCCCGGCCCGGGAACTGTTGTCGTGGATGGCCCGGGCGAAGAGTTCCTTGCCCGTGCCGGTCTCGCCGAAAAGCAGGACATTGGCCTGGCTTCTGGCGGCCCGCCCCATCTGGCGCAACACCCGTTCCATGACCGGGCCGCTGCCGATGATGCCGGCGCGGCGCACGGGCAGGGAATCCTGCTTTTTCTCCCGGAAACGCAGCGCCCGCAGGCAGGCCAGGCGCAGGGCCTCCTGGCTGGCCGTCTTCTCGATGTAGTCCCAGGCGCCGCTTAAAATGGCCAGTTCCGCGCCGTCGGGGTCGCCCACGCCGGTGATGATGACCACCTCGGGTTCGCCGGGCAGGGCCCGCAGCCGGGGCAGGAGATCGAGGCCCGAGCCGTCGGGCAGGCGCACGTCCAGGAAAACGAGGTCGAATTCCGCCTCCCCGGCCCGTTTGGCCGCCTCGGCCAGGCTCGCTGCCGTGGCCAGGACATGGCCGTCACCGGCCAGCAGGCGGCGCAGGAATTCCCGGAAAAAGGCGTCGTCGTCGATGACCAGGATGCGCGCCATAGCCCGCTCGCGGCACTCAGGCCGGCCCGCCAGCCAGATAGGGGTGGGCGCGCACGGCGGCCAGCACGGCGGCCAGTTCGCGGTCGGCCGCGGCGTGGCCGGACCGGCAGGCCTCCAGGGAGCCGGCGCCGCAGGCCTCCTGCAGGGCTTTCATGGCCCGGTGCAACTGCCTGGCCCGGATGGGCCCGGCCATGCCGGCCAGGTCGTGGGCCAACGGCGCGGCGGCGACGATGTCGCCCCGGCTCACGGCCTGGATGAGGGCCTGGCGTTTGGGCTCGGCCAACTCCAGGAACAACTGGAGGATTTCGGTCACGAATTCCCGGCCGCTTTCCCGGGTCAGGCCGGCCAGGTCGAAGTCCGCCGGTGCCGGGGGAGGGGCCGCGGCCCGTTGGGCCTCGGGGCGGCCGAGCAACCGCTGGATGGCCGCCGCGATGTCGGCCGCGCTGACGGGCTTGGACAAATGGTCGTTCATGCCCGCCGCCAGGCTGCGGTTGCGGTCGTCGCGGGAGGCGAAGGCGGTCAGGGCCACGATGGGGACGTCGGGCCGGTTGACCGTTCCGGCCTGGCCGCCGCGAATGGCCCGGGTCAGGCTCAGGCCGTCCATGTCCGGCAATTGAATGTCCATGAGGACCAGGTCGAAGGGTTGGAGGCGGAAGAGTTCGATGGCCCGCGTTCCGTCCTCGGCCACGACCGCGACGTGGCCCATCCTGCGCAACGCATGGAAAAGATAAAGCCTATTGACTTCGTTGTCGTCCACAACCAGCACGGACAGGGAAAACGTACTCCCGTCCGGACCGCATCCGTTCATGAAAACTCCTGCGTCAGCCGGGCGAAGCCAGGAAAAAACGTTTGCCTAGGTATTTTCGAAGAATACCATGGTGCGTCGTGTTTTCCTAGTGGGCAGGGACAAGGCCTGGGGCGGGTCCATAAAGCGTGGAATGGGCGCCCGCAAAGGGCTGTCGGCCTAGCCAAGGCCAATGGCGTGGTTATTGCTTTAAAAAAACCGGAATCGATCCCGGCCTGCGGAGGAGCCATGGAACCCGAGAGCCTTTCGCCCCATTGGGGCGCCTTGCTGGCCCGGGCCGTGCCCGGCGGCGGTTTCGCCGCGTCGCCGGACGGCCCCGCCCGGCCCGACGCCACGGCCTGGGCGGCCATGGCCCTGCACGCCGGCGGCGGGCCGCCCGACCGCATCCGGGACGCCCGCCGGTACCTGGCCGGGGAGCAGGCCGCCGACGGCCGCGTGCCCTACCTGCCCCAGCGGCCCGAAACCGCCTGGCCCACGGCCCTGGCCCTGGCCGCCTGGCTGCCCGACCCCGATTTCGCCGCGCCCGCCGCCCGGGCCGCCGCCTGGCTGCTGGGCCACCCGGGCAAGGCCTGGCAGGCGGACAAAAACGGCATTTTCGGCCACGATACCAGCCTCAAGGGCTGGAACTGGATCGAGGGCACCCATTCCTGGGTGGAGCCCACGGCCCAGGCCATGCTGGCCCTTTCCGCCATCGACGGGCCGCCCGAGGCGGCCCTGGCCGAGGGCGCGCGCCTGCTGCTCGACCGCCAACTGCCAAGCGGCGGCTGGAACTACGGCAACACGCGGGTGTTTTACAACATGCTGCTGCCCATCCCCGAATGCACCGGCCATGCCCTGGCCGCCTTGGCCGGCCGGGCCGGCCGGGAGGCGGTGGCGGCGAGCCTGGCCTACCTGGCCGGCCCGGACTGCGCCGCGCCGACCCCCCTGGCCGCCGCCTGGCGGGCCTTCGGCCTGGGGGCCTGGGGCCAGGCCGAAGATGCGATCATGCAAAACCTGGCCCTGACCCTGTCCCGCCAGGAGCGCCACGGCCCCTACGACACGGCGCTTTTGGCCCAGTTGCTGGCCGCCGCCGCCAGCCGGGGACGATTCGCCGCCCTGGTGGCAAGGAGCCCCCATGCCTGAGCCGAAACATGCCCTCCCGGCCGGCCTGACCCGCCGGCAGGCCCTCAAACTGCTGGGCGCGGCCGGCCTGGTTGCCGCCGGGGCGGCGGCCGGCTGCAAGTCGCCGGTTCCCGGCGCGGACATGGCGCCGTCGGTCTTCGTGGCCAAGGCGGCCGATTATACCGTGGACCTGGGCGCCAGCCTGCGCCGGGGCCTGGCCGAGCTGGGCCTTGGCCCCACGGAGATCGCCGGCAAGCGGGTGCTGCTTAAGCCCAACCTGGTGGAGCCCCATGCCGGGGCCGGCCACATCAACACCCATCCGCTGGTGATCCAGGCGGCGGCCGAGGCTTTCGCGGCCCTGGGCGCCGCTTCGGTGACCGTGGCCGAAGGGGCGGGGCATCGCCGCGACAGCTGGCTGGTCCTGGAGGAATCGGGCCTGGGCGAGGTGCTGGCCGCCGAGGGGCTGCCCTTTTGCGACCTCAATACCGGCCCGGTCCATGTGGTGCAAAACCTGGGCGGTGTGAGCAGGCTCGGCGACCTGTGGCTGCCCGACGCCCTGGCCAGGGCCGATTTCGTGGTCTCGGTGGCCAAGATGAAGATCCACCACTGGGCCGGGGTGACGCTGTCCATGAAAAATCTGTTCGGCGTCATGCCCGGGTCGATCTACGGCTGGCCCAAAAACGTCCTGCACTTCGCCGGCATCGAACCCTCCATCCTGGATATCGCCGCCACGGTGCGGCCGAACCTGGCCATCGTGGACGGCATCGTCGGCATGGACGGCGACGGCCCCATCATGGGCGACCCCGTGGCCGCCGGCGTTTTGGTCATGGGGCGCAGTTGCCTGGCCGTGGATGCCACCTGCTGCCGGATCATGGGCATCGACCCGGCGGCCGTGGCCTACCTGCGCCAGGCCGACGGCCGGCTGGGCACCATCGAGGCGGCGCGCATCCGGCAGCGGGGCGAAGACCCCGCCGCGGTGCGCCGGGATTTCGCCCTGCTCGACTACGTGCCGGCCCATCGCGGCCTGCGGCTTGCACCCTGAAACCGGGCCGTTGCATCCCCAAGGGAGTGTGCTACCCTGGGCCGATGCGCGGTCGCTTTGCGTTGGTGGCCCCTGGGGCGGTTTGGCGGGTGTTGGCCGGCCTTGGGCTGTGCCTGGCCTTCCTGGCCGGGGCCTGTTCGGCGGGTGGCGGGGCCCGGCTGCTCGACGTCCTGACCGGGGCGCGCCTTTCCGTGGCCCAGGCGGCCAAGGAATTGGCCGGCGGCCGGGCGGTGGTGGTCGGCGAGGACCACTCCCGGCCGGGGCACCGCCGCTTCCAGGCGGCGCTGGTCCGGGCGCTGGCCGGGGCCGGGGCCGGGGTCGCCGTGGGGTTGGAGATGTTTCCGGCCGCGGCCCAGGGGCTCCTCGACGGCTACGTCGCCGGGACCGAGGACGAAAAAGCCCTGGAGCGGGCCTTTAACGCCTACTGGGGCCAGGACTGGGAGTCGTACCGGGAGGTGCTGCGGGCCTGCCGCGAGCTGGGGCTGCCGCTTGTCGGCCTCAACGTTCCCCGGGAGATCGTGCGCAAGGTGGCCCGGGAGGGCTTCGAGGCCTTGACGCCCCAGGAGCGGGGGGCCTTGCCCGTGGTGGGCTGCCGGGTGGACCGGGAGTACGAAGCGTTTTTGCGGCGGGTGGCCGGGGACCACGGCCCGGGGCTCGCCTTCCGGACCTTCTGCGAGGCCCAGCTCGTCTGGGACACGGCCATGGCCGTGGCCGCCAGGGACTACCTCGCCGCCAACCCCGGGAAACTGCTCGTGGTCGTCTGCGGCGCCACCCACGCCTGGAAGCCGGCCCTGCCTCACCAGTTGCGGCAACTCGACCCGCAACTGCCCATCCGCGTCATCCTGCCCGAAACACCCGGCCGCCTGGAACCGGCCACGGCCGGCCCCGGCGACTGCGACTACCTGGCCCTGGGGCTGTGACGCCTACCAGGTCAGCGGGTCGCTGAACCCGGAAAAAAACCGGTACAGGGCCCATTCGTCCACGGCCAGGCCGCTGCCGTAGACGCAGTTGCCGACCTCGCCCGTGCCCGTATTGGTGATCACCAGCGTGCCGCCCGTATCCACGCAAAACGTCGAAGCCGGATTGGGCAGGCCCACCATCTGG
This sequence comes from Solidesulfovibrio sp. DCME, assembly GCF_049995385.1. NCBI lineage: Bacteria > Pseudomonadati > Thermodesulfobacteriota > Desulfovibrionia > Desulfovibrionales > Desulfovibrionaceae > Solidesulfovibrio > Solidesulfovibrio sp. DCME. Next base: position 3,803,937 of record NZ_CP188261.1, on the reverse strand, counting down.
GCCGGGGCCGATGTGGCGGTTGCGGCCAGAACCGACAGTATCGCGGCAAGGATGAGCAAGCGTCGCATGGTGCCTCCTAGCCCGTGGACTCCGAACGGAGCCGGTTGCGGTTGTTCGTGGCCCGGCTTACGCCTGCGGGCTCTCCATGGCCGGCCTGGGGAAGACGGCCAGCTTGGGGCTGCCGGGCACGGCCTGGCCCTTGCAATAGGCCTCGATGCGATGGGGCCGGCCGTCGCGCAGGTGGGCCGGCACCTCCCAGCTGAAGCCGGAGTGGCCGTCGCCGAAGCCGGCCTCGCACACGTCCGGGCGGAACTCGCCGGCCGTGAGCAGATAGTCCCGGCCATCCACCACCAGCTTGACTTCCTGGCGCACGGACGGGGCGTTGGAGTCCCGGACCCAGCCGAGGATGCGCTCGGGCTGCGGCGGGTCGAGGTGGCCGATGACGCCGCCCGGAGCTTCCATGATAAAGCGCAACCCGTGCAGGACCACCGAGAATTCCACCGGCCCGGGCGGGCCGAAGCTGTGGAGGCGGTGCTCCAGGTCCTGGCGGCTTATGTCCGTGGTCAGGACGCACATTTTCGTGAAGTCGTCGGCCGTGCGGCGCTGCCCGGCCCAGGCGCGGCGGGAACTGGCCACCAGGAGGGCTTCTTGGGTAAGGGCGGCGGCGTTGCGGCTGAAAAGCAGGGCCAGGGCCTGTTTGGCCACGTTGCCGTAGCCCGGGCGGTCCTTGGCCGTGGTCACCGGCAGGATCTCGCAATCGACGATCTCGCCCGCGTCCACCCGGGTCGACATGACGTGGAGGGTGGCCCCGAAGTGCTTGGCCCGTTCGAAACAGGCCCAGGACTCGGGCGCGGTGCCGGGGTAGTCGGGTGAACCGGGATGGAAATTGTAGGCGCCGCAGGTGAAGGCCGCCAGGCAATCGGCGGGCACGATCACCTGGGACAAATAGGAGATCAACCGGGACTTGGGCCCCAGGCTGGGGATGAGCTCCCGCAACGTGGGGAGGTCGAGCACATGGTGGATCGTGACGCCAAGCCCATGGGCCGCGAGCATCTGGCGCAGGGAAAGCGAGTCTTCGTTCGAGGAAAGCAGGACGATGTCTAAAGCCATGTCGGACCCTTGCCTTTGCCGCCGAAATTCGGGGCCGGGGGTTGTGCCATGTCCGGAAAATAGCGGCACGGGATCGCCCGGTCAAGCCGGGCGCCGTCGCGGCCGGCCTGACTACTTCTTGACCTTCTCGAAGGTGACGGCATTCGTTCCGGCGGACGAATACCGCAACGCATCCACCTGGCCGTTGGCATTGTACACAAGCTGGAGGTTGTGGACATTGCCCGCCGCGTCGGTGCCGTCGTAGATCGCGTAGAGCAGATGCCGCATGGGGATGTCCTGGTTGTCCTTGGTCAGGGTGATGCCTTCCGGGCGCTGGGTCAGGCGCAGGCTGCCGAGGGCCGCATGTTTGTAGACGCCGACGGCCTGGCGGTCGATGTCGAAGGCCCGTGATTTCGGGGGGGCCTGTGGCGCGGCCGGGCTGGCGGCGACGTCGGCAGTGGCGGCGGCCGCCTGGTGCGTCGCAGGTTGCCGTGGCGGCGCCGTGTCGGCCGGGGCCTGGGCCGGCGCGGCCGGAACCTGGGCCGGCACGACTGGGGCCTGGGCCGGTGTGACCGTGGCCTGAGCCGGCACGACTGGGGCCTGGGCCGGTGTGGCCGTGGCCTGGGCCGGCGCGGCCGGGGCCTGGGCCGGCACGACTGGGGCTTGGGCCGGTGTGGCCGTGGCCTGGGCCGGTGTGGTCGGAACCTGGGCCGGTGTGGCCGTGGCCTGGGCCGGCGCTTGGAGGCGTGCGGTTGGGGCCTGGGCCGGCGCGGCGGCTTCGGCCTTGGCCGCCGATTGGGGCGGTTCGGTGACGGGCAGGCGCAGGACATAGCCCGGCGTCAACCGGTCGGGATGGGCAAGGGCATTGACGCGGATCAAAAGGTCCGGCGGCAGGCCGAGCTTGCGGGCGATGCGGCTTACGGTGTCGCCGCTTTGCACGGTATAGGTACTGGTCTCGTCCTGGCCCTTGTCCGGGGCGGTCTGGGCCCAGGCGGGCAGGGCGAGCAGGAACAGGGCCGCAACCGGCGGCAAAAGACGGGAAAACGAAATGGGCATGATGGGAAACCCGAATCAAACGTTGAGGTTGGCTCGCTACGACAGGTCAATTGGATTGCTGCACTATAGGCAAAAGCCCCTGGCCTGACAATGCGAAAAACCGGATGGCCGGGCGCCCTTTGCTTCGTGACGGCCCGGTGTCCGATTCTCGCCAAGGGACTTGCCTTCCGGCCGGTTAACCCTTACCTGTTGAGCGGCTGGGATGTCGCTCACCGGCGCCCCGGTGGAGATGCAGACGCCGTTTGGATCGGTATGCCTGGCGTCCCGGCTGGCCCCGGCCCCGGGGCGTTTGTTCGTTTGCGGGCGAGGCCGCGCGCCTTGGCCCCATGGCGGCCTTCCATCCCAGGCTTCCCCGCAACCTCGTCCCCGTCGCGCCCGCCCCTCGCGTATCCGCAGGGGCCAAACGGTTTGATCGCGGCCCGGCGGCCCACACGCTCGCCAAGGTAGAAGAGACCCTTTATGGACAACCCCCAAGGCAACGAAAAAACCGAAGCGGGGAGCGGCGACGCCACCCTGGCCGGCTTCGGCATGTCCCTTTCCGACAAGGAAAAAAAGAACCTGCTGACCTTCCTTTCCATCGGGGTCATCCTGGTGGAGTTCGCTGTCACCATAGCCGCCGTCTGTTACGGCATCATCAACTCCCAGAAACTTCCCGACGGCACCATCCAGTTCCGCTTCCCCTGGATCCCCTACGGCGTCGCCCTGATCCTGGCCCCGGTGGCCATCATGCTCGTGGTCAACATCATCGGCATGGGCTTCAACCGGTTTTTCAAGGGCGACCCCCAGTTCGACGAGGAAAGCCTGGGCTTTGTGCCCGAACGCCTGCGCCGGCTCATTCGCCTGTCCCGGGGGCTGCCCACCATCATCCTGCTTGGCGGCCTGATCCTTTTGGGCGTGGCCCTGTACTACATCGACGCCGTCATCCAGATGCTGCTGCGCATCGGCGACCATGTGGAGGTCATCGCGCCGTGGGTCATGGTCGGGCTCGTGGCCGCCTGGTGCGTGAGCTACCTCGTGCGCATGTGGTTCCTCTACAAGACCCGGCGCATGCAGGAGGAATACGCCTTCCGCCGCGAAGTGCTCGAACGCACGGGCATCGTCATCGTGGACGGGCAAAAACACATCGCCGCCGACGGCCGCCTCATCGGCGAGCAGCCCATCCTGCCCGGCCGCATCATCGATGTGCTGCCCCCCGGCGAATCCGACGCCGACAAGGATGCCCCATGACCACCGCCGACCATTCCACGGACAGCCTGCGCGCCGTCGCCCGCCAGGCCCTGTTGCGCCGCGTGGCCCAGACCGGCGACGCCGGCCGGGCCGAGGCCCTGGCCGCCTTTGTCGGCCTGGCCCGGCCCGACCTCGGCCCCGAAGCCGCGGCCCTCATCGCCGCCAAGACGCCTCGCCTGTTGCCGCAACTCACGGAAAAATGGGTCGGCATGTTCGTGGACCGGCTCTTCGAAACCGTGCCCCGGGAACAGATCGCCATCCTGTGCGACGGCAGCGAGGAAAACGAGGCCGCCCTGGCCCTGGCCTACGTCATGTTCCTCGAATCCGAGCGCATGGAAAAACAAATGGCCGAGGACCTGGCCGCCTGCGACCTGCCCCCGGGCGAGGACGGCAGCGACCTGGCCGCCGAAGTCTGCCGCCGCCTGGCCATGGTCGAGGAAAAACGCCGCCAGATCGGCCACGAAAAAGCCGACGCCTACAAGCGCTCCCGGCGGGACCTCAACTGACCCCTTTACAGCCTGCGAGGGGTGGGCTATCGGATACCTACCCCCTTCGCCCGGGCGACGCGCGCGTCACCCGGTTTTTGTCGTTGTAAACCCTCCGAATCCTCCGGCCGTCGGCGAAAAACACCCTTGCCACGAGGTGCGCCATGCCACGCCGAGCCTTGCTGCGTTTCCTGGCCGATGAATCCGGCTCCACCGCTTCCGAATACGCCATCATGGCCAGCCTCGTCGCTGGCGTGATCGTCGCCGCCGTCACCGCGCTCGGCATCTCCGTCACGGCCCTGTTTCAGCAGGTCCTGGACGGATTTTCCGGCGGCAGTTGATCGAGGTGGGTTTGCCGGGACGCTGTCCCGGACCCTGCTGGGACGCTGTCCCAGACCCTGCCAGGGCGCTGCCCTGGACCCGCCGGGGGGCATGATGCCCCCCGGACCCCCTCGGCGGGGCGGGTGGGACGGCGGTCGGGAATGGCAAGCGGCGAGGCGCCGGTCGTTGTGGTCGCGGAAAAGGGCCTGCCGACACTGGCCGCAAAGCCGGCCAGCACGGCAGGCCCTTTTCCGCGACCACGGGCGCCAGCGGCGAAGCGCCGCATGTGAAGAAAACCGGCCCGGCCCGGACGACGTCTGTAACCGCCGCACATTTCAAGAGGCTTCCAAAGCAAAAAATCCAAGACCTCGGCCCGCAGGGCCGACGGCTGGGCGAGGCCGCAATTGGGCCTTTCGAGCCGGGAGCGCAGCGACGGCATCGAAAGGCCCAATTGCGGCCTCGCATCTTCGCGCCGCGCACGTCCATCACCCCGGTGACCCCTGCCCCTCCCGCCCGCCACAGCCGACCGGGGGGTTCGGGGGGCGTGACGCCCCCCGATGGGGTTCGGGGCAAAGCCCCGATGGGTCCAGGGCAAAGCCCTGGTGGGGGCTGGGGCAACGCCCCAGTTGGGTGTGGCCGGGAAGGGCAGCGCCCCTCCCGGTCGGGCTGGCCGGGCAAGCCGGCCGGGCCTTAGCTCAGGTAGCCTTCGCGTTCGAGGTAGAGGAGCACTTCCTGGACGGCTTCGCCGGGCGAGAGTTTGGAGGTATCCAGTCCGATTTCCGGGTGTTGGGGGGCTTCGTAGGGGTCGTCGATGCCGGTGACGCCTTTGACGATGCCGGCCCGGGCCTTGGCGTAGAGGCCTTTGCGGTCGCGTTGTTCGCATACGGCCAGGGGCGTGGACACAAACACTTCGATGAAGCCGCCGTGGGGGGTGACCAGGGCGCGGGCTTCGGCCCGGGAGCTGGTGTAGGGCGCGATGGGCGCGCAGATGGCGATGCCGCCGTTTTTGGTGATTTCGCTGGCCACGAAGCCGATGCGCGAGATGTTGAGGTTGCGGTGTTCCTTGGAGAAGGTCAGTTCGCTGGAGAGGTGGCGGCGCACGATGTCGCCGTCGAGCAGGGTGACCGGCCGGGAGCGCAGTTCCATGAACTTGACGAAAAGGAGTTTGGCCAGGGTGGATTTGCCCGCGCCGGAGAGCCCGGTCATGAAGATGGTCAGGCCCTGGCGGGAGCGCGGCGGAAAGACGGCGCGCAGTTCGGCGGCCACGGCCGCAGGGGTGAACCATTCCGGGATGTCCAGGTCGAATTCCAGCCGCCGCTTCAGTTCCGCCGGCGAGAGGTCACGAACCGTCATGCCTGGGGCGATGGCGGCTTTGGGCAGGTATTGGGCCTTTTCCTCCACGTATTCCATGGCGCTTTCCGGGACCATGGCGATGCCGGTTTCGGCCTCGTAATCGGCCACCAGCCGCTGGGCCGCGCCGGGGGCATACAGCGGCGCACCGTCGGCATCCAGGGGATCGGCGTGGTTGGGGCCGATGAGGGTATGGGTGCAGCCGTGGTTTTTCTGGACCAGGGCCTCGAACAGGGCCTGGCGTGGCCCGGCCTGTTTGGAGCACAGGGGCAGCAGGCTGACGAGGAGCATATTGGGGGGGAAGCCCTCGGCGAAGAGCTTGGCGCAGCGCACGCCGGCGAAATGGAGGGCGCCGCCGCTGATGGCGTCGCCGGCTTCCCGCAGAAGCAGGATGCTGCCTTCGATGGCGGCGGCCGCCTGGCGCAACATGGCGCGCTGGCGGTTGTGGGGCAGCGCCTGGGGCTGGCAGCCGAGCACCTTGCGCCAGCCGCGTTGCCGGAACATGGCCCGCACCTCGGCCGGGGTGCGGCGCAGTTCCGGGAAGTCGGCATGCAGCGGCAGGGAAATGCCCTCCACGGAGCCGCCGATATGCCAGGTCGGGGGCCGGCCGGCACAGGCCCGGGCCTGGGGATGGCGGTTGACGTCCGGGACGCCGAAAAGGGCCGCGGCCTCGCGGGCCGGGTCGCCCGGCCAGACCTCGGACACGGTCAGGACGGCCAGCATGAAGCCCTCCTGGTCGCGCAGGGCCAGCTTGTCCCCGGGGCCGAGGCGCCCGGCCAGGGCTTCGGGCACGTCGAGGCTCAGCGGCATGGGCCAGAGGCGGCCGTCGGCCAGGCGCATGCCGGCCAGGACCGATTCGTAGTCCTCGCGGCCCATGTAGCCGGCTAGGGGCGCGAAGGCGCCGGAAAGCAGCATCTCCAGTTCGCACAGTTGGTGCGGGCCAAGCTGCGCCGAGGCATGGGACAGGGAATCGGCCTTGAGTGCGTCGGCGCGTTGCGACGACACGAGCATCGGTTGGACGCAGGTATCCATACGGGACTCGCTGTGTTTGGTGGTGAAGGGCAAACGTGGGACGGGTGGGGCGGGACGGAAGATGGGTCCATGTGTATGCCGCCGGACGGCGGTTGTCCATACCGGCGGCGCAGGCGGATACGGGGGTCAGGCAAACATGGCGCAGACGATGTCGAGGTGCGTTTCGGCCGTGGCCACGATGGTTGCCAGTTCCGAGGCCTCGACACCGGTCAGCTGCCAGGCTTCCGGTATGAAGCGTGGCACGCGCCTGTCGCCGCTGCCGCTTAACGTGGCCAGGGTCACCATGTCGGCCACGCCGATGATGGCCGGCTCCAGGGGCGTATCCCCGGACAGGGGGTCGTGGTGGTGCCACACGGCTTGTTCCAGGCTTTCGGGGAACCGCCATTTGCGCAGCAGCATGCCGCCGAGCTGGGCATGGTCGAAGCCGAGGAGTTCCCGTTCCACCTCGTCCAGGGGCCGGCCCGAGGTCATGGCCGCGGCCAGGATCGTGCCGGCGACCTCGGGCAGTTGCTTGTAGAGCACCAGCCGGCCGATGTCGTGGAGCAGCCCGGCCACGAAAAACCGTTCGGGGTTGGGGTCGCCCAGGCGCGTGGCCACAAGCTTGGCCAGCAGGGCCACGCTCACGCTGTGGCGCCAGAACTGGCGCATGTCGACGCATTCGGGCGGGATGTCCTTGAAAAGGGGCAGCACGGACACGCCCATGGCCAGGGTGGACAGCTGGTTGAGGCCCAGCAGCAGGACCGCCCGCGACAGGGAATCCACCGGCCCCGGCGGCAGGCTGCCGGCGGCGCGCATGGTGCGGGCGTAGAAGGCGCTGTTGACGAGCTTGAGGATCTTGGCCGTCAGGCTCGGGTCCTTGCCGATGACCGCCGCCGCCTCCTCCACCGTGGAATCCGGGTCGCTTAAGACCTCCCGGATGCGCATGAAGACTTCGGGCAGCGAGACCAGCATCGGGTCGGTGGCCAGGATGCGTTCGGGCGAGCGCGCCTCGGCCGGCGGCAACGGGCGGCTGGCCGGAAGACGGCCGCGTCCCGGGGCGGGTTCCCCGGCGGCCCTGGCCAGGGCCAGTTCCAGCAGCGCGGCCACGATGGGCTCGTTTTGGGGCAGATGGGCGAAGCGGGCCGCCGCGGCGGTTGCGGCGTCGGCGGGCGCGGCGTCGTCCGGCGCGGGGGATGCCTCGCTTGGGGCGGCGACTTCGATTTCCCGCACATGCCAGCCGCGCAGGACCCGCAGATGGGCGTCGGTCAGGAGCAGTCCGGCCGCGAGCCGGTACATGCCGTCCAGGCTCTCGGCATCCGCGGCCAGAACCATCCCCGCACTCGCCTGGGACAGAGGTATCGTCGGCATGGGCGTTTCCCCCAAAGGCGCACGGCCGGAGATTGTGGCCCGCAGGCGGCCGCGTTGGTGTCTGCTGCCGGAACCGACTTGTACCAGCCGCGGCGGTGCCAGGCAAGATGGCGTCGGCAAAGGGGGTTTCCCCAAAGGGGGGCTTGGCCTATAAGGGCAGTCCGGATTGTCGGGGCAACACCGCCGTCCGGCTGGAGGCACCATGATCACATCCCCGCTCATCACCGGCGACGGCCAGCTCGTGGCCATGGGCGACGTGCATTTCAACGAGGAACTGGCCGCGCCCCAGGCCTTCGGGCTCATGCGCTTCTCCCATACCAGCGACGCCCTGCGGGGGCTCGTGCGCGACCTCAGCGCCCGGTCCGCCCGGGAAGGCCTGGCGCTGACCGAGGTCATGGACATCAGCGGCCGCAGCGGCCATTCCCGCATCGGCCTGGACGTGCGCCCGACCGGCGAGGCGCCGGTGGTCTCGGACGGCGCCCGTACGGTGGAACTCGCCGTGGCCCTGATGGCGCTCAACCCGGCCCTGGGCGAATCCCTGGCCGACCTGCTCGGGCTGTGCGCGGACGGGGGCGTGGATTTCGGGCGGCTGTTCATCCCGCGCGGGCCGCATCTGGCCCGGGAGGAGATCGTGGCCGCCCTGGAGCGGGGCTGGCTGGTGTTGCCGCCGCGCCACCGCATCGCCGAGGACGGCGTGGTGGAAATCCCCCTGGAGGACGTGCGCTACGTCCTGTCCTCGAGGCTTTTGGGCGTGGGGCGCAATTTCGCCGAGATGGTGATCAAGGGCAAACACGGGCTCACCATCTTTCAAAGCCCCTCGCCGGCCGGGCTGCCCCAATGGATGGGGGCCAAGGAATTCCTGGTCGGGGCCGTGCGCATCGCCCTGGGGCCCTATGTCGCCTTCATCGAACGCGAGACGGCCACGCCCGGGGTCTTCCACCTGGCCTCGCGGCTGCTCGACGGCATCCGCACCACGGGCATGGCCACGCCGCGCCAGGTGGAACTCTACAACGGCGGCGAGGCGGCCGTGGAGACGGCCGGGTTGGCCGTGCGCCTGCGCCTCTATCCGGCCGACGCGGCCCTGGCCAAGGTGGCCGAGCGGGTGCTCGCGCCGTCGCGGGCCCGGGACGTGCTGGCCGCCGGCGTCGATTTCGCCCAGCTGACCGACATTTTCGCGCCCGGGGTCAGCCGGGTGCTTTTCGACGAGATCACGGCCGTCCCGGGCCAGGGCGGCAGTTACGGCCGCATCTTCATGCCCGGCAAGATGATCTCCATCCCCTGGGAACAGGAGGAGGGGGAATGGCTGCAGGAGTTCCAGTGGCGGCTGGTCTACGAATACGCCCGGGGCAACATCCCCGAGGGCGTGCTGGCCGGCGAGGAGATCCCCAAGCGGGCCCGGCCGTTCCTGGACGCGCTCAAGTATGTGGGCGGCGAGCAGAACCTGTCCAAGGTGTTCGTGTCCGAGGCCTTGCCGCCGGTGGACACGCTGCGGGTGCTCAAGCGCAACGGCATCGGCGTGGTGGTGGCCCGGGGCATGGGCTGCGCCGTGGGCGAGGCCTGCCGGATGCCGCATTTCCGCATGGACCAGACGCTGTACGAGGAGTTGGTGCGCCTGGAAGGCGAGGGCATGCGCTTCTACCTGCTGCTGGAGATCGACGGCACGGCCCAGGTGCGGGAATTCTACCGGGGGCTGTGGGTGACGCGGCCGGGCAAGGAGCAACTGCCGCGCGTGCACACCACCATGGCCATGTTCGGCTCCTCGGTGGACGTGCTGGGGCCGGTGCTGGCCGGGCCGATCCGGGAATTCCTCGGCCGGTTGCGCGATCATCCGCGCCTGGGCGAGGGGTTCGGCGTGGCCCACGGCTCGGGGCCGGGGGTCATGCGCATCGTGGACGACGCGGCCGCGGCGCTCGGCATCTACCGCATGGGGGTGGGCATCAACGCCGAGGAGATCGGCCAGACCACGAACTTCGCCCCGGAGGCCGTGGCCCAGTTCACCAATTTGGCGCTCAACACCCGCCAGGACATCCTGGACCGGCGGTCGCTGTTCAAGGTCTTCAACCTGGGCGGCTTCGGCACCTGCTACGAGATCAACATGGCGCTGACCTTCATGAAGATCGGCCAGTGCCTGCCGGCGCCCTACATCTTCGTCGACCCGGTGGGGTTCGGCCCGGGCGGGCAGCCGTTTTGGCGGGAGACCCTGGACCAGTTCCGCACGCTTTCAAGCGACCTGGCCGGCGGCGGCCACGCCCTGGGGGCCCTGGGGCCGCGCTGGATCGTGGACTGCTGTCACGAGGTCGGCAGTTACGAGGAGGGCTTCGCGGTCATAGCCTCCTTCCTGGACGACCCGGGCGCCTACTGGCGCGCCCGGGGCATCCCCCTGGCGAAGGTCCGGTCCGCCCGGGAGAACCTGCGCGCGGCCGGTATGCCCATCGCGCCCTACATCGACGAGGCGCTGGCCGACGAATAGGCGGCTAGGGCGCGGTTCGTCGGGCCAGGACGATTTCGCTTACGATGTGTTCGTAGCGGTTCTTGTGGTCGCGGATGCGCCAGTCGGCCACACCGGCCGGGGTGGCCGACCAGCCGGGCGATTGGGCTAAGAAGGCTGCGGTCGCGGCCGCGCTGTCGCCGGTTTCCGGCCGGCCGCCGAGCCACTGCTCGGGCGGGGCGACGTCCGGCGACCAGGAGAAGGGGTCGGCCACCACCAGCGTCGCCGGGGCGGCGCAGACCCGCTGGCACTCCCGCAGGTGGCGGCGCGGCGCCGGCAGCTTGTCCACGACGTTGAGCGAGGCCGCGACGCCGAACACCTCCCGGCCAAAGGGCAGGGCCAAGGCGTCGGCGCGCACGAATTCCGCCGTGCCCCGGCGCAGGCGCCCGGGCAGGGTAAAGGAAAACGTCGTGGTGCGAAGGCCCTGCAAGGGCGCCGTGAAGGTCAGCCCGCCCCGCCGGTTGATCCGCCGGGCCAGGGCCACGAAATGGCGCGACAGGTCGATGCCCACGGCGAAGCCGACCCGGCCGGCCAGCTCCAGGGCGAAACGGCCCACGGCGCAACCGGCGTCGAGGCCCGGGCCGTCGGCCCCGTCGCACGGGGCGGCGAAGGCGGCATAGGCGGCCGTCGCTTCGGGGTCGTGCCACAGGTCGGCGAAATGGCTCCACAGGTAGGAGGCGGCCAGGCGCTCGCCGTCGTAGCGGGTTTGCGGCGCGGGTACGGCCAGCCCCGGCGGGGTCAGGTCGGCGAGGCCGTCCTCGATGGCATAGGCCGCGCCGCAGGCCGGGCACAGGAGCCGTCCCGCGACGATATCCTCGCCTTCCCGGCGGTGCCCCGAAAGCGCGAGCCGCCGTTGTTCGGGCAGGCAGCCCGGGCAAATCAGCCAGTCCAAAAGCCGTTCGTGCATCGCCGCTGCGTCCATCGTTTCCGGAGCCGTGGAATCGTTCCCTCCCATTTCCCCGCGCTAGGCGAACACCGCCGGGTCGGTGACCAGGCGGCCGTCGGGCGGGATGGGGCGCAGCCGGTGGCGGGCGGCCAGGCGCCCGGCCCACCAGCCCCGGTAGTCGGGCAGGGCCTGGACGTCGAGGGCCTCGGGGTCGATTTGGCGGCCCACTTCCAGGTAGACGTCGAGGTTGCGCAGGTCCGGCCGGGGCAGGCGGCCGTCCCGGCAGTCCCGCCACATGGCCGCGTAGAGGCCCTCCAGGCCGCGCACGAGGCCCGGCATGTCGAAAAGCACGCAGCTTTCGCGCCCTTCCCGCAGCCGTTCCCGAAAGGGGCCAAGGCTCTCCCGGTCCCGGCCAAAGGCCACGGCCCGGGCCACGTAGTCGTCGAGGTTTTCGCACACCAGTTCCGGCAGCCCCGCCGCCCGCACCAGGCTGCCGCACACCCGCGAGGCAAAGGAGCGGCCGCTGGCCGTCAGGACCGGCACGCCCGACCACAGGGCGTCCGAGGCCGTGGTGTGGGCGCCGTAGGGCGTGGTGTCGAGGAACAGGTCGGCCAGGGGATAGCGGGCTAGGTGGGCCGGGTTGGGGAGCTTGGCGGCGAAGACCAGGCGCGAGCCGTCCACGCCCCGGCCGGCGGCGTGGTCGCGCAGCCGCGTGACCGTGGCCTGGGGGCCGTCGAGCAGCCACAGCACGCTGTCCGGCACCTGGGCCAGGATGGCCAGCCAGCGGTCGAAGGTTTGCGGATGGATCTTGTGCGTGCCGTTGAAGCAGCAATAGACCATGGCCGCCTCGGGCAGCCCGGCCTCGGCCCGGCTGGGCGGCGTGGGCGAGACGGCCCGGCTGCGGGCGCTGGGCTGGTAGCAGGGCAGTCGGACCACTTTCTCCGAGAAATAGATCTCGTTTTCCGGCGGCACGATCCAGTCGTCGGCGATGAGGTAGTGGTGGTAGGGGCTGGCCATGGTGCCGGGATAGCCCAGCCAGTTGACGATGACCGGGGCCGGCCGCAGGGCCACGAGTTTGAGGCGCGCGTCGCGGGTGTAGCCGTTTAAGTCCACCAGGATTTGAATGCCGTCGGCGGTGATCCGCTGGGCCGCCGTGGCGTCGTCGAGCAGGCTTATGTCCGTGAAATGGTCGCAGTCGGCCCGGAAGCGGCGGTTGAGGCCGTCGTCGCTGGGGATGCCGCAGTAGTAGGCGAAGATTTCCACCTGGGCGCGGTCGTGCAGGCCGAAGACCTCGGTGAGCAGGTAGCCCATGGCGTGTTCGCGCAGGTCCGAGGACAGGTAGCCGATGCGCAGCCTCCCGTCGTGGGTGGCCGCGGCCGGCCAGGCGTCCATGGCCCCGACCGGCGAGCCCACGTCACGCTTGTTGTAGCGGTCGGCGATGGCCAGTTGCAGCAGGGGGTCGTCGGCGTAGGCCGCGGCTGACAGCGGCGACATGCCTTCCACCAGGACCTGGCGGGGGATGCGCTCGGTGGGGGCGATGACCGGCCATTCGGCCTGGCGCTGGCGCAGGGCGACCAGGTGCTGGACCACCTCGGTCTGGTCGCGGTCCAGTTCCAGGCTTTCGCGCAGCATGTTTTCGGCCGCCTCGTCCTGGCTGACCGCTTCCAGGGCCCGGGCGCTTTGGTTGAGCGCCGTGGCCTTGTGCAGGATGGCCGTGCCGTTGACGGCGGTCATGCGGGCCAGGGCGGCCGACCACTGGATCACGGCCAGGCCGATCTTGCCCAGGCGCTCCAGGATGCGGCCCAGGTTGATGTAGGCCGGCATGAAATCGGGGCTCAGCGCAATGGCCCGTTCCAGGCATTCCTTGGCCAACTCCAGCTTGCCGGCGTCGGTGAGGGCGATGGAGTAGTTAAACAGCACGGCGTAGAGCAGCGGGTCGTTCGGGTTGGCCTGGACCCAGGCGGCGTAGGCCGCTTCGATGGAGGCCGTCTGGCCGCTTTGCTTGAAGGTCTCGGTGGTCCGGATGAGGTCGGCGACGCTCAGGTGGCCGACCATGGCGGCGATGAGGGCCGGGGAAAGGATGTCGGTGCCCATGGCGCGTGGTGAACCCTCCTGGGACTGTTGCGGGAATGCGGCGCGGCGGCGCGTGGCGGGTAGACCGCCGCGTCGCGCCGCCGGGTGCCGCGTCACGATCGCGCCCTAGGCCAGGGCGGTGGCCAGGGCCGTCAACTGTTCCGTTGTCATACTGGCCAACTGCGTGGTTGTAAACGCGTCGATCTGCGTGGCGTTGAGCGATTCCAGTTCCGTTGTGGAAAGCCCCGCGATGGTGGTCGTGGTCAGGGCGGCCACGGTGGTGGTGGTCAGCCCGGCCAGTTGGGTCGAGGGGATGGAGGCCAGTTGGGTGGCCGAGAACAGCCCGATCTGGGTGGCGGTCAGGGCTCCGAACTGGGTGGAGGACAGGGCGGCGAACTGGGTGGCGGTCAGGGCCCGCAGTTCGGTGCCGGTGAGGCTGCCCACCTGCGTTTCGTCCAGGGAGGCGATTTGCGTGGCGGTCAGGGCCCCGAACTGCTCCAGGCTCAAGGCGCGTATCTGCATGCGCTCCAGGCCGTCGAGCTGGCTGGCGGTCAGGGCGGCGATCTGCGTCGTGGACAGGGCGGCGATTTCCGTGGTGGTCAGCGCCCCGACCTGCGTGGCCGTCAGCCCGCCGAGCTGGGTGGCGGTCAGGCCGGCGATCTGCGTGGCCGTAAGCCCGGTGATGCCGTTGCCGGACAGGGCGGCGATCTGCGTGGCCGACAGGGCCTCGAATTGCGGCGTGGTCAGGCCGGCCACCTGGGTGGCGGTCAGACCGCTTAGGGTGGTGGTGGTCAGCAAATGGATCTGCGTCGTGGTCAGGCTGGCCAGTTGGCTGGCGGTCAGGCCGGCGATGCCCGTGGCCGAGAGGCTCGTGAACTGGGTGGTGGTGAGCGCCGCCAGTTCCGTGGTGGTCAGGCCGGCGATGGCCGCGGCCGACAGGGCGGCGATTTGCGTGGCCGGCATGGCCGCAAGCTGCGTGCCGGTCAGGGCGGCGATTTGCGTGGCGGTCAGGCCGCTTACGGCCGTGGTCGACAGCTCTGCCACCTGGGTGGCCGTCAGGGCCGCCAGTTGGCTGGTGGTCAGGGCGGCGGCCTGGGAGGCGGTCAGGCCGCCCAGTTCCGTGGCCGACAGCGCCCCGAGCTGGCTGGTGGAGAGGTTCGCGATCACGGTGGTGGACAGGGCGGCCATGCCCGTGGCCGAGAGCGCCGCCAACTGGGTGGTGGACAGGGCGGCCAGGTCCTCGGCGGTCAGGGCCGACAGGGCGGTGGTGGACAGGGCGGCCATTTCCGTGCGCGTCAGTGCGGCCAACTGGGCCGTGGACAGGCTGACGATCTGCTCGGCGGTCAGGCCGGCCACGCCCGCGGCGGACAGCGAGGCCACCTGCGTGGTGGTCAGGGCGCCAAGCTGGCTGGCGTCGAGGGAGGCCACGGCCGTGGACGTCAGCCCGGCGACTTGCGTGGCGGTCAGGCCGGCCAGTTGGGTCGTGGCGAGGCTGTCGAGCTGGCTGACGGTCAGGGCGGCCACCTGGGAAGCGGTCAGGGCCGCCATCTGCTTGGTGGACAGGGCCGCTATTTCGCTGGCGGTCAGGCCCGTGACGGCCGTGGTGGACAGGGCGGCGATTTGCGTGGTGGACAGCGCCGCCAGCCGGGTGGTGGTCAGGCCGGCCACCTGGGTGGACGTCAGCCCGGCCATCTGGGTGCTGGTCAGTCGCGCGGCCTGGGTGGCGGTCAGGGCGTCGAGCTGGGTCGCGGACAGGGCGGCCATCTGCGTGGCGGTAAGCCCCCCGAGCTGGGTGGTGGTCAGGGCGGCCAGGCGCGTGGTGCCGAGGGCCTGGATTTGCGTCGTGGTCAACCCGCCGATTTCCGTGGCTGTCAGGGCGGCGAACTGGGTGTCGGACAGGGCGGAAAGCTGGGTGGCGGTCAGGCCCTTGACGGCGGTGGTGGACAGCGCCGCGATCTGTGTCTTGCTGAGGGCCTCGAGCTGGGTGACGGACAGGGAGGCCACTTGGGCTTCGGTCAGGCCGGCCAGTTCGGTTGCGGTCAAAAGCCCGAGCTGGGTGGTGGTCAGGGCCGCTGTTTGGGTGGTGGTCAGGCTGCCGATCTGGGTCGCGGTCAGGGCCGTCAGCTGCCTGGTGGACAGGGCCGCGAATTCGGTCGTGGTCAGGCCGGTGACGGCCGTGGTGGACAGGGCGGCGATTTGCGTGGTCGTAAGCGCCGCCAGTTGGGTCGTGGTCAGGGCGGCCAGGGCCGTGGCCGTCAGGGCGGCGGCCTGGCTGGTGGTCAGGGCGGCGATCTGCGTGGCCGTAAGCGCCCCGAGCTGGGTGGCGGTCAGGGCCTCGATGGCCGTGTGGGTCAGGCCCGTGACCTGCGTGGCCGTGAGCTGCCCGAGCTGGCCGGTGGACAGGGCGGAAAGCTGTGTGGCCGAAAGCGCCCCGATCTGCGTGGACGTCAGCTGGTTGAGCTGGGTCTGGGACAGGGCGGCCAGCTGGCTGGCGGTCAGGCCGCCGATGCCCGTGGCGGTCAGGGCGGCGACCTGGGTGGCGTTTAAGGCCCCGATCTGGGTGGCCGTCAGGGCGGCGACCTGCGTTTCGGTCAGGCCGCTTATTTCCGTGGTGGTCAGCACGCCCATCTGGGCCGGGGTCAGGGCGGCCAGTTGGGTGTCGGACAGGGCGCCGAACTGGGTGGCGGTCAGGGCGGCCAGCTGGCGGGTGGTGAGCTGGGCCAGTTCGGTGGTGGTCAGCCCGGCCACGGCCGTGGTGGACAGGGCGGCGATCTGCGTCGTGGAAAGCGCCGCCAATTGCGTGGCGCTAAGCCCTTGGGCCTCGGTGGCCGTCAGCGCGCCCATCTGGCTGGTGGTCAGGCCGCTTATTTGGGTGGCGGTGAGCGCCCCGAGCTGGCTGACGGTCAGGGCGGCGATGGCCGTGGCCGACAGCCCCCGCAACTGGGTGGTGGTGAGCATGGCCAGTTGGCCGGTGGTCAGGGCGGCCACCTGGACGTCGCTTAAGCTGGCCAGCTGGGTGGCGGTCAGGGCGGCGATCTGGCTGGTGGTCAGGCCGGCGATATCCGTGGCGGTGAACCCGTCCACGCCGGCCACGGACAGGGCGGCCAGCTGATCCGGCGACAGGGCGGCCAACTGGGTGTCGGTCAGGGCGGTGATCTGGGTGGAAGCCAGCCCGCTTAACTGGGTCACGGTCATCTGGGCCAGGCGCGTGGTGGAAAGCGTGGCGATCTGCGTTTCCGTCAGCGCCCCGACCTGGTCCGAGGACAGGGCCGCGAACTGGGCTTGGCTTAAGGCCTCCAGTTCGGTGGCGGTCAGCCCGGCCACGGCGTCGTCCGACAGTGCGGCGACCTGGGTCGTGGACAGGGCGCTGATCTGGCCGGCGGACAGGGCGGCGAGTTGCGTCGCGGTCAGGGCGGCCATGTCCGTGGCGGACAGGGCGGCGATCTGGGCCGTGGACAGGGCGGCCATGGCCGTGGCCGTCAGGCCGCTGACGGCCGTGGCGGACAGGGCGGCGATCTGGGTGGCCGACAGGCCGGCCAGTTGGCTGGCGGTCAGGGCGGCCAGCTGGGTTTCGGTCAGGCCGCTTATTTCCGTGGTGGTCAGGGCGGCCCATTGGGTTTCGGTCAGGGCGGCGATTTGCGCCGTGGACAGGGCGGCGACCTGGTCGTCGGTCAGGGCGGCGACCTGCTTGGTGCTGAGGCTGGCCATGGCCGTCGCGGTCAGGCCGCCGATGGCCGTGGTGGTCAGGGCGGCCAGTTGCGTGGTGGCCAGGCTGGTCAGTTGCCCGGTGGCCAGGCTGGCCACCTGGGTCGCGGTCAGCCCGGTCATCCCGGTCGCGGTCAGGGCGGACAGCTGCGTCGTGGACAGGGCGGAAAGCTGCGTGTCGGTTAGGTCGCCCACCTGGGTGGCCGTCAGGACCCGCATCTGGGTGGTGGTCAGGGCGGCGACCTGGCTGGTGGACAGGGCGGCGATCTGGCTGTCGCTCAACGCCCGTATTTCCGTGGCCGTCAGGGCGGCCAGCTGGGCGGTGGACAGGGCCGCCACCTGGCTCGTGGTCAGGCCCGAGGCGCCGTTGGCCGACAGGGCCGCCACCTGGCTCGTGGACAGGCCGGCCAGCTGGGCCAGGCTCAGGGCGCCGACCTGGTCGGCGGTCAGCCCGGCCAGGGCGGTGGTGGACAGCGCCCCCATTTGGCTTGCCGACAGCACCGAGAGTTGCTGGGTGGACAGGGCGTCGAGCTGGGTGGCCGTCAGGGCGGCCAGTTGCGTGCCGTCGAGCCCGGTCAGTTGGGTTTCGGTCAGGCCCTTGACCGCCGTGGCCGACAGGGCGGCCAGTTGGGTGCGGCTTAGGGCGTCGAGCTGGGTTTCGCTCAGGCCGGCCACCTCGGTCGACGTCAGGCCGGCCAGGGCGGTGGCGGTCAGGGCGCTTACCTGACTGGCGGACAGCGCCGCCAGCTGGGTTTCGTCCAGGGCGGCCATGGCCGTGGCCGACAGGCCCTTGGCCTGGGTCGTGGTCAGCAGGGCGATCTGCGTGGTGGTCAGGCCGGCGATGGCGCTGTCGGACAGGGCGGCAAACTGGGTGGCGGTCAGGGCGGCGAACTGGCTGGCCGTGAGTTCGCCGAGGTCCGTGCTGGTCATGGCCACGATTTGCGTGGTGCTCAGGGCGGCGATCTGCGTGGTGGACAGGGCGGCGATTTGCGTGCCGGTCAGCGCGCTGAGGCTGTCCTCGCTGAGGGCCTTGATCTGGCTGGCGGACAGGGCGGCCAGTTGGCTGGTGGTCAGGGCCGTTGCCGCCGTGCTGGACAGGGCGGCCAGTTGGCTGGTGGTCAGGGCGCGCAACTGGGTGGTGGTGAGCTGTGCGGCCTGTTCGGCGGTTAGCCCGGCCAGGGCCGTCGCGGTCAGGGACCGGACTTGCGTCACGGCCAGGGCGGCCAACTGGGTGGTGGTCAGGCTGGCCAGGGCGTCGGCGTCGAGGCCCTTGACGGCCGTGGCGGAAAGGGCGGTCAGCTGTGTCGGCGACAGGGCGTCCAGCTGGGTCTGTTCCAGGGCGGCGACCTGGGCGGAGGTCAGGCCCTTGAGCTGCGTCACGGTCAGGGCGGCGATCTGGGTTTCGCCGAGGCCCTCCAGGGCGGTGGCGGTCAAGGCGGCGATCTGGCTGGCGGACAGGGCGGCCAGTTCGGTGGTGGTCATTTCGCCGAGGTCGGTGGCCGAGAGCCCGCGCAGCTGGGTGCTGGTCAGGGCGGCCAGTTGCGTCGTGTCCAGGGCCGCCATCTGGGTGTCGGTCAGGGCGCTTATGGCGGTGCTGGTCAGCCCGCGCAACTGGGTGGTGGTCAGGGCGGCCAGTTGGCTGGTGGTCAGGGCGGCCACGGCCGTGGTGGTCAGGGTGGAAAGCTGGGTGGCGGTGAGGCCCTTGAGTTGGGTCTGGGTCAGGGCGGCGACCTGGTCGGCGTCCAGGCCGTTCACGGAGGCCGCGGACAGGGCGGAAAGCTGCGTGGCGGTCAGGGCGGCCAGTTGGGTGACGGTCAGGGTGGCCAGGGCCGTGTCGGACAGGCCGGCCACGGCTGCGGTGGACAGGGCGGCGATTTGCGTGGCCGCCAGGGCGGCCAGCTGTTCCGTGGCCAGGGCGGCGACCTGGGCGCTGGTGAGCCCCTTGGCCTGGTCGGCGGACAGGGCGGCGATCTGGGTTTCGCCGAGGCCCTCCAGGGCGGTGGTGGCCAGGGCGGCGATCTGGCTGGAGGACAGGGCGGCCAGTTCGGTGGTGGTCAGTTCGCCAAGGTCCGTGGCGGTCAGCCCCCGCAACTGGGTGGCGGTCAGGGCGGCCAGTTGCGTGGCGGTCAATTCGCCCATCTGGGTGGCGGTCAGGGCGCTGACCGCCGTGCTGGACAGGGCCCGCAGCTGGGTCAGGGTCAGGCTGGCCAGTTGGCTGACGGTCAGGGCGTCGGCGGCCTCGGAGGACAGGGCGCCCATCTGGGTGGCGGTCAGCCGGGCGAGCTGGGTGGTGGACAGGCTGGCCAGCTGGTCGTCGGTGAGGCTTCCGATCTGCGTCTTGGTCAGGGCCGAAATCTGGGTGGTGGCCAGGGCGGCCAATTGGCTCGTGGTCAGGCCGGCGAAGGTCGTGGCGGAGATGGCGGCCACGGCTGTGGAGGACAAAAGGGCCAGCTGGGTGCTGGAGAGCACGGCCAGTTGGGTGTCGGCCAGGGCGGCCACGACCGTGGAACTGAGCGCCCGCACCTGGCTGTCGGACAGGGCGGCCAATTGGCTGTCGGAGAGCCCGGCCGCGCCGGCGGCGCTAAGGGCGGCGATCTGCGTGGCCGACAGGGCGGCCAGGGCCGTTGCGGTCAGCTCGCCCACGTCCGTGCTGGTCAGCCCCCGGATCTGGGCCGTGCTCAGGGCGGCCAGCTGGGTGGTGGCCAGGGCGGCCATCTGGGTGCTGGTCAGGGCGTCGAGGCTTACGCTCGACAGGGCCCTGATCTGGGAGGTGGACAGGGCGGCCAGCTGGGTTTCGGTCAGGGCCGTCACGGCCGTGCTGGACAGGGCGCCGATCTGGGTCAGGGCCAGCTGGCCGACCTGGGTCGTGGTCAGCGAGGCCAGTTGCGTGGCCGTCAGGGCGGCGAACTGGGTCGTGGTCAGCGAGGAAAGCTGGGTGGTGGTCAGGGCGGCCAGTTGGCCCACGGACAGGGCGGCCATGTCCGTGGCGGACAAGCCGCGCAATTGCGTGGTGGTCAGCGAGGCCAGCTGGGTGACGGACAGGGAGGCCGCCGTCTCCGCGTCCAGGCCGGCCAGGGCCGTCGCGGTCAGGCCCCGCAACTGGCTGGTCGTCAGCACGGCCAGCTGGTCGGCGGTCAACCCGGCCGCGGCCGTGGCCGTGATGGCGCCGATTTGCGTCTGGGTCAGGCAGGCGATCTCGGTCAGGCTCAGTTCGGCCAGGTCGGTGGCCGTAAGCGCCCGGATTTGCGTGGTGGTCAGGGCGGCGATCTGGCCGGCGCTTAAAATCGCGAACTGGGCCATGCTCAGGCTGCTGACGGCGGCGCCGGAGAGCCCGCGGATCTGCGTGTTGGTCAGGGCGGCCAGTTGGGTGTCGGTGAGGGCGGCGGCCGCGTCGGTGGTCAGGTTGGCGAGCTGGGTGGCGGTCAGGGCGGCCAACTGGGTGGTGGTCAGGGTCGGTATCTGGTCGGCGGTGAGGCCCTTTAACTGGGTGGCGGTGAGGTTTGCGATCTGTGTCTTGGTCAGGGCGGCCAGTTGGGTGGCGGACAGGCTCGCGATCTCGGTGGGGCTGAGCGCCGAAAGGGCCGTGACGGTCAAGGTGCCGATCTGTGTTTCGGTCAGCGCCGCCACCTGCGTTTCCACCAGGGCGCGCACCGCCGTGATGGTCAGGGCGGCGATCTGGCGGGTGGTCATGGCCGCGATCTGGCTTTCGGACAGGCCCTTGGCCTGGGTGGCGGTCATGGCCGCGACCTGGGTCACGGACAGGGCCAGGAGCTCGTCGAGGCTCAGCTCGGCCACGTCGGTGCTGGTGAGGTTGCGGATCTGGCTGGTGGTCACGGCGGCCAGCTGGGTGGTGGACAAGGCGGCCACCTGGTCGGCATTGAGGGCGCTGATCCAGGTATTGCCGAGGCTGCCGATCTGGGTGGCGGTCAGGCCGGCGATCTGGGTGGTGGTCAGTGCCTCGATGGCCGTGGTGGTCAGGGCCCCGAGCTGGGTGCCGGTCAGGGCGGCCAGTTGGCTTTCGGACAGGGCCTGGGCGTCCTCGGCGCTGAGCTGCTTGATCTGAGTGGCGGTCAGGGCGGCGATCTGGGTCGTGGACAGGCCGGCGACCTGCGTGGCGGTCAGCCCGGGCACGGCCAGGGCGTTTATGGCCGCGATTTGCGTGACGGACAGGGCGGCCAGTTGGCTGGCCGAAAGCCGGCGCACTTGGGTGGTGTCCAGGGCCCGGATTTCGGTGGTGGTCATGGCGGCCAGTTGGGTGGTGGCCAGGGCGGCGACCTGTTCCTCGGTCAGGGCCCGGACCTGGGCGTTGGACAGGCCGGCGATTTGCGTGGCCGACAGGGCGGCCAGTTGGCTTTCGGACAGGGCGGCCACGGCAGTGGTGGTGAGGCCCTTGAGCTGAGTGGTGGTCAGGGCGGCCAACTGGGTTTCGGACAGGACGGCGACCTGGTCGGCGGTCAGGGCCTTGGCCTGGACGGCGGTGAGCCCGGCCAGTTGGCTGGTGGTCAGGGCGGCGACCTGTTCGGTGGTCAGCTGGGCAATCTGGGTGGCGGTCAGTTCGCCGATGTCGCCGGCGGTGAGCCCGGCCAGTTGGCTGGTGGTCAGGGCGGCGATTTCGTCCGTGGAGAAGACGGCGATCTGGGTGCGGGTCAGGGAGGAAAACTGTGCCGCGCTGCAGGCGGCGACCTGGTCGATGGTCAGGGCGGCGGCTTGGCTTGTGGTCAGGGCGGCGATCTGGGTGACGCTTAAGGCCTCGACCTGGGAGGCGACCAGGGAGGCGAAGCCCGTGGCGGCCAGGGCGCGCAGGGCCGTGGTGGTCAGGGCGGCGATGGTGTCCGGGGTGTAGCTGGCGATGGAGACGGCGGTCATCGGTCGGACTCCTTTTTCCCCGGGGTGCCGGCGCCTGGTTGCAAATGGGAAAATTTTGCCGGCCGCCCCCCGCTGCCCGTTGGTAAGGCAAGAAAAGCGCCAATGGCCGGCCGCCGGCCGGGCCGGCCCGGTCCTTCGCATGGCAAGTGATTGCGCGGGCGGTGAAACTTCGCTATCGCAACGGAAGGCGGAGGTCCGATGTCACGCAAACACCTGCTCGTCGCCTGCCTGGTGTTCGTGCTGCTGACCCTGACTGTCGCGGCCATGGGCTATCGGGCCAAGACCGATGTGGAGGCCGTGGTCACGGAGCAGTTCAACCAGCAGCAGTTGCTGCTGGCGCAAAACATCGCCGCGGACATTGGTGACCACTTCTCGTTTCTGCGCACCTGCCTGGAAGGGCTGTCGCTGTTGTGGCGGGAGGAGACGGCCGCCGAGGCCAAGCCCTGGCTGGCCGTGCCGGCGTTTTTCGACCTTTTCGCCCATTACAACGTGGTCGCCCTGGGCGTGGAGCGCCCGGGGAGCGGGCGGATGCGGTTTTACGACGCCTCGGGGGCCATGGCCGAGGACACGGGGCTTTGCCCCATGGCCTGTGGCGAGGCCCTGGCCGGGGATGCCGCGGGCCGCGTCCGGCTGGGGCGGGTTTTTTCCCCGTCGGCGGGCGTCTTTGCCGGGCGCCGGCTCCTGGCCCTGGGCCTGCCCCTGGCCGATGAGCAGGGCCGGGCCGGCGGGCTGGCCCTGGTCGTGGACGCCGTGGCCGTGGCCGGGCGGTACGCCCATGGCGTGCGCTCGGGCGAGACGGGCTATGCCTGGGTCGTGGACGACACGGGGATTTTCCTCGACCACCACGAACGGGATTTCATCGGCCACGAATCCATGGCCGTGCGCCGGCAGCGCGACCCGGACATCGACTGGGTCCGCCTGGACTGGCTGATCAAAAACCGGGTCATGGCCGGCGAGCGGGGCACGGACTGGTACGTTTCGGGCTGGCACAGGGGGCGGCTCGGCCCGGTGCGCAAACTGGTGGCCTTCTGCCCGGTCCCCCTTTCCGGCGGGACGGATCCGGGCAACCGCTGGGCCGTGGCCTTGGCCGCGCCCCAGGACGAGGTGCGGGGGCTCATCGGCCGGCTGGTGGTGCGCCAGTGGCTGCTGGTGGGGCTTTTCGAGGTGGTGGTCTTCGCCGCCTTCCTCACGGTCATCCACTTTGCCCTGCGGTTCAACAAGGCCCTGGTGCGCGAAGTGGACAAGACGGCCCGGGAACTGCTCGGGGCCCAGGAAAAGCTCATCCGTTCCGAGCGGTTCGCGGCCATCGGCGAGGCGGCGGCCAGGCTCTCCCACGAGATCAAGAATCCACTGATGCTCATGGGCGGTTTCGCCGCGCAGGTACGCCGGCATCTGCCCGAGGGCGAGGCGGACGCCGAAAAACTGGGCATCATCGAATCCGAGGCCAAGCGGCTGGAAACCCTTTTAAACGAGGTGCGCGACTTCACCCGGCCGGCCCCGCCCCACGTGGCGCCGGGCGACCTCAACGAGACCGTGCGCGCTTCCCTGGCCGTGGTGGCCGAGGCCCTGCAAGGCCGGGGGATCACGGTGGAAACCCGCCTCGACGCGGCCCTGCCCGCCGTGCCCCACGATGCCGACCGCATCAAGCAGGTGCTGCTCAATCTGCTCAAAAACGCGGCCGAAGCCATGGAAACCGGCGGCCGGCTGCTTTTGGCCACCCAACTCGCCGCCGGCAAGGCCCGGATCGTCGTGGCCGATTCCGGCGGCGGGATCCCCGAAAGCATGCGCGAGCGCGTCTTCGATCCGTTCTGCACCACCAAGGAAACCGGCACCGGGCTGGGCCTGGCCGTGTGCCAGCGCATCGTCGAGGACCATCACGGCGAGATCCGCTTCGTCACCTCGGCTGCGGGCACGACCTTCACCGTGGACATTCCCCTGCGGCCGGCCCGGCCGGCCTGAACCGGGGCCGGGGCGGCGGTCGACAGGGTGTTTTTGAGGCAGGCGAAGATGTTGGCGTGGGTCTCGTCGAAGAGCATGCTGTCAGGCTCCACCGGGTCGTAGTAGCCGCACCAGATTTCCTCGTAGACATCGCCCGGCAGGCGTGACAGGTCGCCGGCGCCGAGGCGGCAGATGACCGGCCGCCCCCGCCACAGGGACCGCCCCTGGTAGTAGTGCTGGCCCCGGTGGTTGACCCGGGCCTGGTAGCGCAGTCCGGCCAGCAGGCGCTGGATGCAGGCCGCCTGGTCCCCGAAGGGGAAAAACATGTTCGTCATGGGTGTTTCCCCCGCGGGCTATTTGGCTTCCCCGACGGGCTTGGCCTCGGCGGCGCGGGGGGGGTCCAGGGCGGTGCCTTCCAAAGCGGCACGTGGTTCGGCGTTTTGGCGGCCGGCGCCGAGGAAGCGTTTGGCCCAGCCCCGGGCCTGGCGGCGGGAGGTGATGGAGGAGTGGGACAGCATGGCGTCTCCTTGGTTTTCGCCGGCCGGGCCCGGGGCCGGATGGCTGCCGCGGCCCCGGCGGCGCGGGACTGCTCGGTTGTTAGCGATAATGAAAGTCATTGTCAATTAAAGAATGGATAAAACGCGTCCGGTACACCGGGGAACCGCGTGGGATGCCAAGAGGAACGGCCCTAACGCACGTTGCCTGCAGTAAAAAATGCTATTTCCGGCCTGGTGCCGCAGCCGGCGGCATAAGACGGGCCAGCGACGCCAGGTGGGCCGGCGAAGCCAGCTTGGGCCGGTGACGCCAAGTGCGGCGACGACGTCAGGTTGGGCCGGCGACGTCAGGTTGGGCCAGCAACGCCAGGTGCGGCGGTGATGCCAGGTTGGGTGACGCCTACAGCGGAGGCCACACCGAGTGCGGCGGCCACACCAAGTGGGGCGGCCACACCAAGTGGGGCGGCAAAACTGGACGCGTGGTGACACCCGGCGGAGCGCGCACACCAAGCTGGCTGGCAATAGCGGGCGGGCGGCGACACCGATCGGGCCGGCGACACGAGGCGCAATGGCGCCAGCCGCCGGGGAAGCGGTTTCCGGCGGCTGGCGGCGTTGGGACGGCGCGCGGCGGGGCGAGGCCTGCCTGTCAGTTGGTCAAAAACAGGAGCGGCACGATGTTGCCGCCAACCGCCGCGACGGGGGTGCTGGCCTCGATGCGGCAATTTTCCGAGTCGCAGACGTACAGGGCGCCGCTGCGGCCGATGGCCAGGCCCACGGGGGTGATGAACTGCCCGTCGGCGAACCCCTTGCCGCCCCAGGCGGCCAGGAAGGTTCCGGTGGAAGACAGCTTCACGATACGGTTGTTGTTGGTATCGGCCACGAAGACGCTGCCGGCGGCATCGACGGCGATACCGGAAGGGGAGTCGAACTGGCCGTCGCCGTTGCCCTGGCTGCCCCAGGCGGCCAGGAAATCGCCGCCGGCCGACAGTTTGACGACGCGGTGATTGTACGAATCCGTCACGTACATGTTGCCGCCGCCGTCCAGGGCGATGCCGGACGGGGTGTCGAACTGCCCGGGGCCGCTGCCTTGGCTGCCCCAGTTGGCCAGGACGGTTCCGGTGGGCGACAGCTTCACGATGCGGTTATTGTGGCTGTCGGTCACGTACATGTTGCCCCCGCCGTCCAGGGCGATGCCGAAAGGCCTCTCGAACTGCCCGGATCCGCTGCCTTGGCTGCCCCAGGCGGCCAGGAATGCCCCGGCGGCGGACAGCTTGACGATGCGGTTGTTGTACGAATCCGCCACATACATGTTGCCGGCGGCGTCCAGGGCGATGGCAGAGGGGACGTGGAACTGGCCGTCGCCGCTGCCCTGGCTGCCCCAGGCAGCCAGGAATACGCCGCGGGACGACAGCTTCACCACACGGTTGTTGTAGGTGTCGGCCACATACACGTTGCCGTTGCCGTCCCGGGCGATGCCAAAGGGGAAGGCGAATTGTCCGTTGCCGTCGCCCTGGCCGCCCCAGGCGGCCAGGAAGTCCCCGGCGCCGGACAGCCTGACGAGGCGCTGGTTGTCCGTATCGGCCACGACGAGGTTGCCGCCGCCGTCCACGGCAACGCCGGTCGGGTGCTGGAACTGGCCGTCGCCGCTGCCCTGGCTGCCCCAGGCGGCCAGGACGAGGCCGGCGGCCGAGAGCTTTACGACGCGGTGATGATCCGTGTCCGCGACATAGATGTTGCCGTCCACGTCACGGCAGACGCCGCCTGGATTGCGCAACGGCACATACGTGAAGGTCGACGTGTCAAGCGGTGCCAGCCGGGAAAATTGCGGGGCCGTGGCCGCTGCGGCGCCTCTCGCCCCAAGGGCCAGGAAGAGCATTGTCCACACGGTCAGGGCAAACCAAAGGTGTGTGTGCCGCATGTCCCGACTCCTTGCTGCTTGTCGCGGGTTTTGGGCGGTTCCTTCCGGTTGCGCGGTGGCCCGCTGTGGCGGATGTTGTCGCGTTGCCCGGCCTGGAGGGGCGCAAAAGGGGCTCGATGGGCCGCACGATGCGCTGCCAACTGTCGGATAAGGGCGTATTACCAACGCGTTACACTTTTTTTCATGTGATGAGCTAATTAGTAGAATAATATTGTAGAAACGTATTTTGAAAGTCAAGCCGTTATTGTGGTGCGTTGCCGAAAACCTGACTGGCCTGGTTTGGGGGCCGTTCACGACGGTTGCCGCGCGGGGCGAGACGGGCTAGACATTCGCCCAGCCTGGTTTGGGGAAAGGAGGCTCGCATGGCCGGTATTCGCCTGGCGCTTTGCCAGTTAAATCCCACGGTGGGGGACGTCGGCGGCAATGTCCGCAAGGTGCTGGCCGGCCTCGAGGCGGCCCGGCGGGCCGGGGTCGAAGTGGCGGTTTTCCCGGAAATGGTCGTCTCGGGTTATCCGCCGGAGGATTTGCTGCTCAAGCCCGACTTCCTGGCCGCCTGCATGGCCGGGGCGCGGGAGATCGCCGGGGAAAGCCGCGGATTGACGGCGATCTTCGGCTGCCCGTGGCTGGAAGGGGACCTCGTCAACGCCGCCGTGGTCGCCCACGACGGCGGCCTGGCCGGGATCACGGCCAAGCGCTACCTGCCCAATTACGGCGTGTTCGACGAGAACCGCTATTTCGCCACCGGCCGGGGCAACGCGGTCTATGACCGCGACGGCTTCGTTTTTGGCGTCAGCGTGTGCGAGGACATCTGGTATCCCGGCGGCCCGCCGGCCGAGCAGGCCCATGGCGGCGGCGCCAGGCTCCTGATCAACATCTCCGCCTCGCCCTACCATCGGGGCAAGGGGGCGTCGCGGGAGCGGATGCTGGCCACCCGGGCCTCGGACAACGGGGCTTTCGTGGCCTACGCCAACATGGTCGGCGGCCAGGACGAACTGGTTTTCGACGGGCACAGCGTGGTGTTCGGCCCGGACGGGAGGCTGCTGGCCCGGGGGCGGCAATTCGTCGAGGACATGGTGCTGTGCGACCTGGACGCGGATCTGCCCACGCGCCGGCGGCTGCTCGATCCGCGCTGCCGCAAGTGGGAGCCGGCCCTCGAGGCCTGTCCGAAGCACGTGAAGCTGTCGCCGCTTGGCGGCCCGGTGCGGGGACCCCTGGCCAGCGGGCCGATTCCGGCGCTTCTGGACGATGTGGAGGAGGTCTACCGGGCACTGGTGCTCGGCACCGGGGATTACGTGCGCAAATCGGGGTTTCCGGGCGTGGCCATCGGGCTTTCGGGCGGCATCGATTCGTCGCTGACCGCCGTGATCGCGGCCGACGCCCTGGGTCCGGAAAACGTGATGGGCATTGCCATGCCGACGCGGTTTTCCTCGGACGACAGCCTGGAGGACGCGCAGGCCCTGGCCGAGCGGCTGGGCATCGCATTCCACGTGGTGGCCATCGAGGAGATCTTCAAGGCGTTCTTGTCGGCGCTTTCGCCGCTTTTTGGCGACCGGCCGTTCGATGTGACCGAGGAAAACGTGCAGCCGCGCATCCGGGGCACGCTTTTAATGGCGCTCTCCAACAAGTTCGGCCGGCTGGTACTGACCACGGGCAACAAGTCCGAGGTGGGTGTGGGCTATTCGACACTCTATGGCGACACGGCCGGCGGGTACGCCGTGATCAAGGACGTGCCGAAAACGCTGGTTTATGCGTTGTCGCGCTGGCGCAACGCCCAGGCCGGGACGGACCTGATCCCGGCGCGGGTGCTGGTCAAGCCGCCCACGGCGGAGTTGCGCCCCAACCAAAAGGATTCGGATTCGCTGCCGGAATACGACGAACTCGATCCGGTGTTGGCGTCGTATGTGGAGGACGGTCTTTCCCCGGGCGGGATGGTGTCGCGGGGGATGGCGGCGGCGGTGGTGGACCGGGTGACGCGCCTTGTGGACCGCAACGAGTACAAGCGTCGTCAGAGCCCTCCGGGTCCGAAGATCACGACGCGTGCCTTTGGCAAGGATTGGCGTTTGCCGATCGTGAACCGCTACGCTCCGGAGCGCGGGAAGTCCTAGGCGGCATTTTTCCCTTGACGCAGGTATCGAACGCGGGTATGTAAAAGGACTTCGCGCTATGCCAGCATGGCTCAGTTGGTAGAGCAGCTGATTCGTAATCAGCAGGTCAGGAGTTCGAGTCTCCTTGCTGGCTCCAGTATTTCAAGGGGTTAGGACCGATGGTCCTGGCCCCTTTTTCGTTTTTCAGCGGGCAATGCCTGTTGGCATTGTTGGCGGATGGGATTTGTAGGGCGACGTTTAGTTTTGTATACAACGACGCATAGTTTTGAAGCTCACCCGACCCTGCCGGGGCGGTTTTAATCCAGCGGCGTCAGCCGCCATTTTGCCACCTGTTTTTCGTCGACGACGCCGTAGTCGCCGGTGTCGGTTTGGAGCAAATATTCCCGGGGGCCGAACTTGCGCAAACGCCCCACGGGGAGGAACTCCGGGGACCGTGGGGGACGATCGGCGGCGTCGAATTGGGGGGTGTCCAGCGAATCCCACACCTCGGCCAGAGAATCATAGGACGGGGCATCCAACCAAGCACGGTCCCAAAACTCATCCGGCGAACACTTGTCCATCGCCTTGATGCCCCGCCAGGCGGCCTTGGGGTCCGTGTAGAACCCGGATGACCCATCACTCACGTAGAGCATCGGGCCGACCATGGCCACGGACACACCCTCACCGTCCACATCCATCAACTGCATACGCGCCAGCTTTGCCGCGATCAGGTCAACGCTCATTGGTGCCCTCCTGTCCTTTGCCCACCGTGCCATTATGACCGCGTCCGGGCAAGTTCCTCGGCTTTGATCCGCTCTCCGGCTAGCCGAACCCCTTGAGCCAACCCCCGGCGATCGCGGGCTGGCCGTTGTTGCGGCTCCAGAGGATTTGGTGGTCGTAGTCGATGGGCAGGTCCGCGCCGGCCGCCGCCGCCAGGGTGGCGGCGATGACGGCCTGCGGATCGTCCAGGCTGTAGGGGCCGGCCCCGTCGCGGCCGGTAAACGTGCCGGCCGGCAGGAGCTGCACCCATTGCGGAGCCGCGCCGGCAGGGCCGGCGGCCAGGGGCATGGAGTTGTGGGCGCGTCGCAGCATGGCCCGGACCTTAGCGGCCCGGGCGGCGGAAGATGGGGATGACAAATGTCATCCCCATCGGGTTCTTTGGGGAGGGGGAAATCGCCCCGGACGGGGCTTGGCTATCGGTAGCCCGTTTGGCGTGTCCGAGGCAACCCCGGACATGCCCCGCATCGCGTCAGACCATGTTTACTAGGCGATTTACTGGTTTTCGCGGCCTTCGCCCTGGCCGGGCTTGCTACGGGGCAAAAACGGGCTTATATCAAAGGTGTCCCTTCGGGGCCGTCTGGAGCGACCGGGAATGACGCTGCCGGTCGGGGCTATCCTACCCTGGCAGTAGTGGAGTCCCCCCGTGGGAGTGGCGCACCACCCAGACGGCCTTCCTTATTTGATCCGTTCGTACATGCCGGCATTCTCCAGGTCCGCTGGATCAATGATCCGCCCCGACCACAAGTCATTTGTCGTGACCGCCGCGCGCCTGACTTTGCCGCTTTCGGCCGGGACCTTGACCTTCGCGGCGTAGTTCACCCGTACCACCAGCTTCCCCTTCGCCTCCCCGGCATCGACCAGGTACAGCAAAGCCGGACTGTTTTTGTCCCAGTAAATCGCCTCCGGCTCCCAGAGCGCGTCCACGGCCCGCTCGATGGTCTCCCGGGCCAGGCCGACGCCCGAACCGCGTTTGGCCTCGCGGTAGAGGTGGGCAATGCCCTCCTCGGACAGGGTGACGGCGCCGCTGGCCAGCTCCACGGCCTGGCCGCCGGCCGTGGCCCGGCCGGTGGTGAAAAACTCCAGCACCTCGTCCGGCAGCGCCCCGACCACCCGGCGCTCTCCGGTCTTGATGGGCGTCCCGGCCTCCAGGGCGTCCAGGCGCGGCGCGATCCACTCCGCGAGGTCCCGCTTGAGGGCCGGCACGACAAACCGAGCGCTGGCGGCCTGGGCGGCGGCCATGTCCGGCGAGGCGTCCACCAGCTTGCCCATGAGCGCCCGGGCCGCGTGGCCGTCGAGGGCGGCCTCGCCGGGATTGTAGGCAAAGCCCGGGTCGATGCCCCTGGGGATCATTTGCGTCTCGCCCGTGCGGTCGTTGGTGTACATGACCAGGTCGTCCTCGGGATCGGCCGAAACCTGGTAGCCCAGGGCCTCCAGGTCGAAGGCCGACAACTGGATGGTCGAGCAGCGGCAACGCCAGCCGTTGGGCGGGAAATGGGTTTTCCACCAGGCGTGGTCGACCGGCAGGATGGTGCCGTTCCAGGCGCGGTGCAGGGGCCGGGTGACGCCGTCCAGGATGGCGGAATAGAGCAGATACGGCGCCGAGCGCTTGGTGCGCTGGACGCGCGCCCACTCGCCGGCCGCCTGGGACATGCGCATGTTGGTGTCGTAGATGATGCGCAACCGGCGCGGGCTGCCCAGCTGGACCTCTCTAACCTCGCCGGTCAGCGGGTCGGGCAGCTCCTTTTTGCCCCACCAGCCCTTTTGCTGGAGGATCGGCGTGAGCTGGGCCGAAAACTGCTTGAGGGTCAACCCCCGGCTTATGGCGTCGTCGACGGCGGCCTGGATATCCTTGAGCACGTCGAAACCGGCGCTTTTGGCCACGGTGAACGACGTGGCATGCTGCGCCTGCCAGAAGTCGCGCCAGTCCCAGGACTCGGCCAGATTGTAACCCTTGGCCTTGAAATAGGCGATGGCCTCTTCCGGGGGGAGGGCCTGGAAGCGGATGGCGCCGTCATTTGCCGCCACGAGTCACCCCCGTCTCGCCGGCCAGGCGCGCGAAAAAGGCCAGCTGGGCCAGGTGCTCGGTCAGGGGGCCAACGTCCTGGCCGGCCAGGGCCTCGGGCAAACGGGCTTGGAACTCACGAAAAGTGAGTCCCTGGGCGAGACAGTCCTCCAGGAGCGCGCGGACCGATGCCAGCAGCGGGTCGACCAGCGGCTGCCAGCCGTCCAGCTCCTCTGCCACGGCCTGGTCCACGGCGTCCATGGCCTGGCCTGGCGCGGCCGGCGGCGCGGCGGCGGCCACGGCCCGGCGCGAGGCGGCGGCCTGGCGGCCCCGGGGCGGCTCGGCCGGATCGGGCAGAGCGGGATCGGTGCCTGGCCCCTGGCCGGGGGCGTGGAGCAGCTCCTCGTCCGGGGCCGGGTCGGGCAGGCCGTACTTGTCGCGGATCGTGCTCATGCCCACCTTGAGCCCCAGGGGCACCAGCTTTTGCAGATTTTCGGCCAGGGCCGTCAAATCCTCTTCGTCCCGGCGCTTAATGGTGATCTTGGGGTAGAGCTTGCGCGGCCCAAGGTTGAGCTCGACCATGGGGCGCGCCAGGTCGCGGTTGAGGACGGCGGCCAATTGCCGGGCGTCGGCCTCCTCGATGTCCTGGCGCACGTGCTCGTGGGCGTCGGCCGTGCCCACGCGCGTCCCCGTGACGTCGCCCTTGATCCCTTTATGAAACGGGAATGGAGAAGAACAGTAGAAGGGGCGTGTACCTGAAAACCGGAAGAACCAAACATTCCCCTTCTGTTCAAGAATGGCATGGCCCTCTTCAATTCTGTCGATCATGACGTTTAGAAGGCCACGAGGTCCAAGTTCCCAAAAATCCTTGGGCTCTGGAGCCTTACCTTCGGCCACAAAACGCTCCAGGAGCACATAAAACTTGTCGATCATCGCTCCGTAAACCTTTTCCCGAGCCTCTTTGACGTGCTCTTCCAGCATCACGCCGCCTCCTTCCCTTTCATGTCTTCCGGCAATTCCAAAAACCGCACGGGACACCCCGCATCGACCAGCACCTGCAACACCCGGCGATGATGCCGCTTGCCGTGGATGGTTTCGGAGACATACTCGGGCCTGGCCGCCGCCCGGCTGGCCACTTCGACGTTCGTAAGGCCTTCCCCGACCATCCAGGCGCGTATTTTCCGGCCCTGTCTCATATTCCAGACTCCAGCTTGCGTT
Organism: Solidesulfovibrio sp. DCME; assembly: GCF_049995385.1. Taxonomy (NCBI): domain Bacteria; kingdom Pseudomonadati; phylum Thermodesulfobacteriota; class Desulfovibrionia; order Desulfovibrionales; family Desulfovibrionaceae; genus Solidesulfovibrio; species Solidesulfovibrio sp. DCME. The sequence continues at coordinate 3,771,578 of NZ_CP188261.1, read as the reverse complement.
TTTTCGCCCGCAGGCGCTTGATCTCTTGTTCCGTCCGCGCCCATTCCAGCAGCTTGGCGTCCTCGCCGTCGATAACCCGCCAGCCCTGGCCGTGCGACCGGGCCAGCAGGTCGAGGGGCTCCGGCGATCCGAACGTGTGGCAGAAGACGTTCAAGGCCCTGGTGCTCGGCACATTCTTGGATTCATTGGGGTTGAGCCACTTTTCGAGGGTGGCCAGGGTCAGGGCCTCGGCGTTGCCGCCGCACAGCCGCACGCCGTAGCGCCTGGCCGCCTCGTTGAGCCGGTCCACGGCCTCGGCCCGCGACAGGCCCGACGCCTCGACGATCCGACTCATGGACGCCGCAATGTCCGCGTCCATGTTGAGGCTGGGCAGGTCCAGCAGGCTGAGGCGTCTGGCGGTGGTCATCAAATCCGTAACCCTCGATCCGATTTTTCCGGTGGGCCGGACATTGTCCTTAACCCCCACCCCTGCTAGACATGAGGCTCTCGGGATTTCCATATCCCTCGCAAGGCAATGTTTAGAGGATCATTCTGTTGGTGTCAAAACAAAAAGTTGCTTGCAGCTTAAATTTTGTCGATTAAAGCAGTTTGAATCTTTATAGCATTGATATATTTGTAAATATCTAACGAATGGTGACATTATGCAGGTTGCAGCTTCGCTTGCAGCTTCCGACGAGAAAGCTGCAAGCGCCGAATTTTTAGACGTTTTTGGTAGACTTAAACAGGCCACGTCATCCGCGACAGATACGGAGCTGGCTACTTCTCTTGGGATTCAGCAAGGTTCCGTATCTGTTGCGAAAAAACGGCTACAGATTCCGGCTGCGTGGATAACGAAAATATCTAAGGAGTTTGGGGTTTCTGCCGACTGGATTCTTTACGGCAGTGGCCCCATGCTTCGCGGCAACACCCAAATTGCGCCCGTGGAAGCGCAAAAAACCGCCACCATCCCGGAGGGCGAACCCCAGTGGATGAGCCCGGAAGCCGCGCCCAGCATGGGTTACAGCCTGATACCCAAGGTCCAGGCGCGCCTGGCGGCCGGCACGGGAAGCCTGGAAACGGAAGGGAAGGTGATCGGCTATTATGCGTTCAAGACCGATTTTCTAAGGCGCAAGGGCCGCGCAAGCAAAATGGTCTTGATGGACGTGGCTGGCGACAGCATGGAGCCGGTCTTGCAGGATTGTGACACTGTACTAATCGACGAAAGCAAACGAGAAATAATAGCCGGCGGGCTCTTTGCGGTGGGGATCGAGAACGCGGTATTTGTCAAATACCTCTATAGCGTCCCTGGCAAGCTCATTTTAAAGAGCAAGAACCCGGAATATGAACCGATAGAAGTCGCAATGGATGGCGACCTGGCCGGCACGGTGCGGATCATCGGCCGCGTCGTCTGGAGCTGCCGCGAGTACGTGCGCTGACCTTCAAAACTATCCGTCGCCATCGCGACGTTTGACCAAAACTAAGCGTCGTCGGCCCTGTCTCGCTTCACAGGCCCCCGACGACGCTTGACAACCCGAAAACCCGCCCGGCCCGGGCCTTCCCGTCCCAGCATGTCCCACTTTCTCCCGGCATATCCCGGATCGCTCCCCCTTCAAAACTAAGTGTCAGGGCACAGGATTTATCCGCAATCCCAAATCCCCCTGTCATCCGGTCCACCCCACCCGTTTCGTCCCACCTTAGCTGGTGTCGGTGCTGATATTCTGGAATAGTTCAGAATTTCAGCATGTTGAAAAATTTTGAACGATTTTGAACGAGAATTTCGCGTGGATAGCATGTGATTCCGGTAGGATGCGCCGAATTTGTCGAAATTTGAAATTTTTAAGCACCGGGCTGGGCCGGGCCGCCGAGGCGAAATGAGCCGGGAAATGAGGGCGTGGTGAGGCGCGACACACTGCGCAGACGGCTGCGCGTTGTTTTTCGCCTAAATATTGATCCTCATCATCGAGGCGTGTCTTTGTTGCTGGCCCATTTCTTGCTAGGCCTTGACCGGCTGGTTTTGCCGATTGTAATTGTATACTTTTTCTGCAAATATCCTAGCAAAGCTGGACATATCGGAGCGGTTATTTTACCAAAGACCTTATATGAGCCGGGTGAATCCTAAATGACAGGGCCCACGTTTGTTGATCTCTTTTCGGGCTGTGGAGGCCTTTCTCTTGGCCTAATGACTGCTGGTTGGCAAGGGTTGTTTGCTATAGAAAAAAGCCCTGATGCTTTTGAAACCTTGTGGCATAATTTGTATCATCCCTCCCGTCAGGGATTTTCTTGGCCAGGGTGGCTGGAAATAAAGCCGCACACGATTGATGATTTTTTAGAAGACTATAAGGAAAATCTTAAAAGCTTACAAGGTAAGGTTGTACTCGTAGCGGGAGGCCCTCCGTGTCAAGGTTTTTCCTTTGCCGGGCGGAGAAATCCGAACGATCCGAGGAATATGCTTCCAATAAAATATGTTGAAGTCGTTAAACTGATACAGCCACGATTTATTTTGATAGAGAATGTGAGGGGATTTACTTGCGGTTTTGTAAAACAAAAACCTAATGGAATTCTTTCTCGAGCCCCTTCGCATGCTGAATTGATTTCTCATTCATTAAAAGAGTTGGGGTATGAAATATTCCATGAAATTGTTTTTTCATCAGAAGTTGGTGTCCCTCAATTGAGACAAAGGCTGGTAATGATAGCAGTCAAGAAACAAGATGCTGCCTTCAGTGCTTTGAATGGACTCTCTCCTTTTGATTTATTTCATAGGTCTGTCAAGGAGTTCCGATTATCTAAAGGACTTCCATTGGCTGGAGATATAACAGCCAAAATGGCCCTCTCTGATTTGGAAACGGAAGGCAAGAAGTTAGTCCCTTGTAAGGATTCAAGTGTTCCAGGATTTATGCAGATTTGTTATACAGTCCCCAGGGATTTGTCGTCATACCAGATGTTGATGCGTGCTGGTCATAACGGGACGTCTCCTGACTGTCTTCGTCTTCCAAAACATAGCGAAAAAGTTATTCAAAAATTCAAGCTTATTTTAGAAACTTGTGAAAGAGGTAAGACAATAAGTCGTCAGAATAGAGAAAAGCTCGGGCTTCGAAAGCACCACACTGTGCCGTTGCATCCTGATCGTGTCGCGGCAACGGTCACAACTTTGCCGGATGATGTCGTCCATTATTCTGAGCCACGGATTTTGACTGTACGGGAAATGGCTAGGTTGCAGTCTTTTCCAGATTGGTTTTCGTTTAAAGGGCGTTATACCACTGGGAATACTGACCGCCGAACACAATGTCCTCGGTATACCCAAGTTGGGAATGCGGTCCCACCGTTGCTTGCGGAGGCTTTGGGCAAGGTCATTTTAACACTTGCTACTATCTCATGAAGCTTATGGAAAACTTCTTTTTTAAAGTTAACGCGGAGCTTAAGAACGTTGTTGGCCGTGATTTGATTAATGATGATAACATTGCCGTTATAGAGTTAGTAAAAAACTCGTATGATGCAGGTTCTCCAAGTGTCTCTATCGATTTTCTAGATATTAATTATCCAGGACAGCTAGTGATAAAGGATTATGGCTGTGGCATGTCTCTGGATGATATTAAGCATAAGTGGTTGAATATCGCTTATTCAGAAAAACGAGAATTCCATCCAAAAGATCGTATTCAGGCAGGGAATAAGGGAGTTGGCCGATTCTCCTGCGATCGGCTTGGTGAACATCTCGATCTATATACCCATAAAGCCGGTGATAAATATATTCACCTCAAAGTGTTCTGGGAACGATTTGAAAATGCTGAGCAAGATAAACAGATAATGTCTGTTCCGGTTGATTACGAAGAAGTTCCTTTGGAAGTGTTTAAAAATAAAGCAAAATGGGAAACCGTTGATGGTTCGGGAACTACTTTGATCATAGCTAGACTTCGATCCAAATGGGACAGGGCTAAATTACTTAGTTTAAGGCGTGACTTGGAAAGGTTTGCTAACCCGAATCAAGGCTTCCAGAAAAATAGTTTTTCAATTTTTCTTGATTGTGCGCAGCTTGATTCTGCAGACAACCCCGTAGAAGAGAGCAAACGCGTCTCTGGTCTTGTAAAAAATACCGTTTTTCGAAATTTGGGCTTCAGAACATCATATATTGAAGCTGCTATCGACCACAAGGGAGATAACATTACTACCGAACTTTATCATCGTGGCGAGCGCCTATTTACCTTGATCGAAAAAAATAACTATAAAAATTTAAAAGATATAAATATTGTTATCTACTTTTTAAATCAGTATCACAAAGCGTATTTTCATCGTTCTACAGGGATGTCTTCTATTGATTACGGCTCTATTTTTCTTTTTCTCAACGGATTTCGTGTCTCGCCTTATGGAAATAGAGGAAATGATTGGTTGAGGCTTGATAACCGCAAAGCCCAAGGGATGAAGAAGCTTTTGGGGGCGCGAGAAGTACTTGGACGTATTGAAGTTAATGATCATGATGGACAGTGGAGAATAATATCCAGCCGAGAGGGTGTAGTTAAAAGTCGGGCTTTTGAAGAGTTGACTAATACTAAGGATGGTTTTTTTTATTCAGTTCATAAGAAACTTGAAAAATATGTTGTTCAGGGACTGGCGTGGGATAGAGCTTCACAAGATGTTGAAGTTGAAAAGCTTGCAGGCAAGCTTCTGGTCTCTGGAAATGAAATTATTGGGGAAAAATATATTGAATCAGAAAATGTAAAAGAAAAGAGGATATTGGATGTATTGGTAGCCTTAATTGCGCAAGGAACTAAGTCTGATGATATTCAGCTTTTGGAGTTTGATCCACGTCTTATTGAAATGCTTGGAAATCAGCAAGAAACGGAGGCTAAAGAATTTATAGAGCGGTTTGAACAGGTTGCAGTTCGCATCGATGCAGAGCCTCAAGCTAATCTTAAATCTTTTTTGACCAAGGCCGCTGAAAGAATGCGGGAGATGAAGGGGCAACGAGATGAAGCCCGCAGTTTAGTTCTTAAGACAAATGTCGAGAAGATACAAGCAATCCGGCAACGCGACGAGGCTATTCGCTTTGCTCGTCAGCGTGAAGAAGAAAATTTATTTCTAAAAGCAAGTCGAAATCGAGATGTTGATGATGTTATTGATCTGAGCCATCAAATATTAACTTGGTCAACGACTATTGAGAATGACATCTCGAAGTCTATAAGAATAATTAGCTCTCCAGAAGTCGATAGGCAGAGATTGCTTGTTGTTTTGAGAAGAATTTCGAGCTTAAACAATAAAATTCTTAAGGTCGCGAAGCTTATTACTCTTGCAAATTTTAGAGTTAAGGCTCTTGCTACAGATGCTGATCTATGTGCATTTATTGTTGGATATATTGAGGAAGTTCGTGAGTCACAGTTATTTCCAGGGTTTGGACTTGAACTGCTTGGCGAATATAGTGGCTTTGTGGTAAAATTTAAACCGCTAGAGATTATAATATTGATAGACAGTTTTATTAGCAATTCACAGAAGGCTGGTGCACAACATCTCTATGTACGTTTTATTGATGAAGGGAAATCGGCGTTGTCAATAGTTTTTGACGATGATGGACATGGAATTGCCCCAGAGATTGCCGATCCCGAATCAGTCTTTGAGCGAGGTGTAACTACAACAAACGGATCCGGTATTGGACTTTATCATGCACGACAAATTGTGTCGTCGATTGGTGGTTCTTTGGTGCTGACCGAATCTCATTTCAACGGCTTTGCTTTGCTGATGAGGATAATAAAATGAGGCTAAAGTATTATATTTTGTGGTTTGAGGATTCTCAGGAATTTGTTGATAGCGCAAGGGAAGACTTTGAAGAATTTCTTAAAGACAAAGGGTTTGAACTTGAAGTCTCATCCTTTGGTGACGCAGATGAATTAAAAGATGAGTTTTTAAGAGATTCTCGCTGGAATCTTGTCTTGATGGATTATCAATTAAGCGCTTCCGTGATTGGAACTCAAATTATTAATAGGATTCGCAGCCTCGATGTAAATACAGAAATAGTGTTTTATTCTTCAGACAATGCAAAGCTACATGAGCATATAAGAACAGAGCCTTTGGAGGGCGTATACTGGGCTGGACGTTCGTCGAACTTCCAAGAGAAAGTAAAAAATATTATTGAATTAACGATTCGCAAGGTGATGGATCTAACGAATATGCGTGGGCTTGTGATGGCAGAGGTGGCTGACATTGATACCACATTGGAAGATATTGTTCGTAGCCACCACTCTTCGGTTGATGAGGGTGAACAATCGAAAATTGTTGAGAAGTTTTTAAATCGAGCAAAGGATCAGGCTTCAAAGTCTGTTAAAAAACTCGAAGAAATGGCTACGAATGCGGCCAGTCTAGATGATTGCTTGTCTTGTGCTGTAATTGATTCCTCAAAACGCCTCGTTATGGTTCAAGGTGTCGCGAAGTCTGTCGAATGTTCTCAAGGTATTCGTGATCTTTGTCGCGAATATAATAATATTTTGAAGCGCAGAAATGATTTAGCGCACGGTCGATCTGAAGTGGAAAATGGAAGTGAGGTCATTCGTGGAAGAAATGAAAAATTTTCAGCAGAGAATGCGCTGGAATTGCGGCGGGAAATAATCAAGCATCGTGACAATTTTTTTGAGTTACTTTTAAAGGTTAGTCATCGGTCTAACCCCGTGTGATGGTTGGTCCTATGAGTTCTTCAAAAAAAGTATTTCTGAGAATATCAAGGTTTTTTGTTTCACATTCCCATATAATTAACACTCTCCATCCCATTTGTTCGAGAGCTGTAGCAGCCTCTGTATCTCTCAGGACGTTTTGATTTAATTTTTTTTCCCAAAAGGCTGTATTTGTCTTTGGAAATCTACATTGAGAACATCCAGTATGTCTATGCCAAAAACAACCATGAACGAAAATTACAGTTTGATACTTTGGCAAAACAATATCCGGAGTTCCTGGCAAGTCTTTTCTGTGCAACCGAAACCTGATCCCCATTTGATGTAATAAAGAGCGGACTAGTTTCTCTGGCTTCGTGTTGCGGCCACGAATGCTCGACATTAGAGCTCTTCGTTTTTCTTTGCTTAAGTGGTCCATGGATTTGTTCTGTTCGTTATTTATAGAAGTCAACTCGTTTTTGCGTTATTCTTTCCTTGAGGACTGACTGCTAAACGTTGAGAATGTTGCTACGACAAGTGGAAAGTCCACGCCAGCCAGTCTGTGTAAGCGACGTGGACTTTCTCAGGTTCTTCACCGGATAGTTTTAATTGTCAGTCGCTTTCAGCAACTCAATAATCCCCACATTCTTTTCTTTGGCAGCAGCGACAAGTCCTTTCAAGTTGTCATAACCCTTGTCCTTGATAAATTGGATGACGTCGCCTCGCTTTATCTCAAATTCTTTCATAATCGAATACATTTGATTCAGCGGGTTGTCTTCTCCTTTAGGAGTTTTGCGCGCCACTTTCACAGACATATCTTTCTTCGTGATGCCAAATTTTTTCATGTACTCCTTACGAGTCATGCCGTGAGTCTTGAGGTGCCTTTCAGTTAACGTTTTGTATTCTTCGCCACAGACAGCACACTTGACAACCATCTTGGTCTTCACATGCTGTGGAGCTTCGATTTGCTTCATGGGTTCTGCCTGAACATCAATGATAGGACCGGCGCTGAGAGCAGTCAGTTTTTCGTAAATGCTCTTCGTTACGACTTCCAGCTCGCTGAAATGAACTTTGCCGTGGCGGAGTTGGTCTTTCGCCAGATTTAAAGCCTCTGCCCAAATTTCTTTATCGATCATGGTGAACTCCTTTATAGCTGAATGATCTTTTCGGCAGATAGCTTTAAGGTCACTTTCTGTCAACGTGAAATGAAATTTATGTTCATGAGCTTTGCTCATTAATTGATATTCTGTTGCCCCTATGGGGCCGGTCGACCAGTATCCCCGGTCCCGGCCCTCTGGGCACCCCTTGGATTCGCGCCCTACGGCCCCGTCCTGGGGCTTTCCTCGTGTGGGCTAGATCGCCCTGGCCCCTCCCCTCAAAAACGCAAGGGTGGGCCGCCTAGGCCCAAAGTCCGATTCTTCCGGCGACGCTGTCGCTTGCCCCGGTCTCCCCATCGGCTGCCCAGCCCCGTGACCTGGCCCTTGCCCCGAGGGTATCCTTCCCTGGTCCCCGATCTCCTGGGCCACGAGGTGAGCATGCCGACCGAAGCAGAATCCAATGCCAAGACGCTCGAGCTGATCGAAGAGATCACAAAGCGGTTCCAGCCCATCGAACACCTTTTTGATGTCATGGGCGCTGCAGATTCAGGAGTGCAGGGGGTGTTTGTGCGACGGTGGGCAGAGATAGGCATGCATCTCGCGGAAACTTTCAAAGAATATCTTGATCAGTTAGTTGTCGATTCGAAAGGCAATGACTGAAGTTGTGGTCCTTTAATCTGCTTTCATGGAGGTTCGAGATATGATACTTTTTAAATTTGTCGCTGGAATTGCTTTGGGTGTCGTTATTGGAAGCGTGTTCAAAACAATCGCTCACGGCGGTGGTGTCATTGTTGGACACGATTACGTTCGAAACGCAATCAGAAAGGAAGAAAATAAGGTTCGCGGTCGGTTCAAAGATTTGAAGGTCAGGGATAGTGACCCGAAGTTTTACGATTAATGGCTGACAGCTTTATTCTGTCAGAGCCGTTAATATCTTAAGAATCTTTGTTTTGTCGCTCGGCGATGCTGATTGAATAATATCTATGGCAAGTTCTTCCGTCATCTTTGTTGTGAGCAGATTAACTTCGAGGTCAAATAACTTCATTAGGGAGATATCGAGCGCGACTGATAAGTTGTGAAGACTTTCCAGGGTGGGATTGCCCCGGCCGCGTTCGATTTCCCCGAGGTGTTTCAAGGATAAATTGGCCTTTTCGGCCAGTTCCAGTTGGGTCAGGCCGGCTTTCTTTCGGAGCAACTGGATTCTTTTCCCCAGTATTTCATGGATATTAGCCATTTCTCCCCCTGCATACCAATACGGGACTGGCGGCAAGGGGCGAACCAGACTATTTACCCTTTTCTCTTGAAAATAGGAATTAAATTACCTATTTTGCGGGTGGGCCGACATTGCTGTGGTCAAATACTCAATATTTAGCGCAACATTAGGGAGGTCGCTATGGGCAAGTTCTTGGATATGTTGAAGAGCGAATATGCTCAGCTGGTTCAAGTTGTAAACGCTAACGTAAAAATGAAAGACAAGTCGTTGCAACTTTTACAAAATAAGTTATTTATTCTGATTTGTCTTGTTGTTGCAATCCCGTTGTCTTTTATCGCCGTCGGATCCTCTGGAGGTCATTGGATCAGAATAGTAAAGTCTGGAACTTTGAACATTGACGGCTCAACCACTGTCGGGAACGCTTTGGATAATTATAAATATTTTAGGTCGACCAGCTGGAAAGAGTTTGAAGATCAGCAAAGACGGAGAGTCGTAGAGTTTAATGGGAAGATTGATTCCAAGTCTACCATAAAACAATGGCTACAATCTAGATATTCCGGAGATGTAATAAGCAAACTGAATTCTAAAGATGTTAGTAGCGACATCGATGTTAATTTGCAATTCCTTGTCAACACCGATAGTGAAACTTTTAAGCTTGCATACAGCGAAGTTGTATTGAATGGCAAAATAATAGGGCGAGACGCAAGTCATATCATAGATGACATATATAAGAACAAACTAATTAATGATATAGGCTTTGGTGTTGGTAGTATTTATTCTGACGAAGCGAACAAGATCGCTGGAGACATAGCCAGCAAAAAGCTAGAAGAGGCGAAAAAGAAATACTTAATTGACAATAGAAGTAAGTTCGTGGGCAAATACAGGGACGCGGCAAGTGGCGAAGCAGGAAAATGCCAACTCGTCGTTAAGGATATGAATGATTCTTTCGTCAAAATTGAACTGACAATTAAAGATACGGACAAGAAGCCTGAAACATATGAGGGTTTTGCAAAAATCGGTTTTGCTAAATAATCCTGCAAAACCGTATGGATAGGAGTAGAACGGAAGCTGGTTATGTGGTAGTTTGAGTTCACCACAAACCTAAACTAAAACCACACGAGCCAGCTTCCATGAGACTCCTATCACGCATCCTCGGTGCCATACAAGGTTCTTTGATTCCATGTTTAGAAGAAAAGTTTGGTTCTTTGACAGATAAGCAGAAAAGACTCGTTGAGATTATTGAGTTGGTTCGCATAGAAGATCATATTTCGGATTTGCCTCGATTCGGAAGAGGTAGGCCATCATATAGTCGCGCAGCTATTGCCAGAGCGTTTATTGCGAAAGCTGTTTTAAATTTTCCTAACACAAGGGCTCTCGTTGAAGCGTTGCAATTGATGCCAAGTCTTAGACGGATTTGCGGTTTTGAAGAACACAAAACTATTCCGCATGAATCTGTATTTAGTCGTGCATTTTCAGAATTCTCTTTAAAAGGTTTGCCTCAAAATGCCCATGAAAGACTTGTCAGGCTACATTGTAGCGAACGATTGATTGGGCATATTAGTCGTGATTCGACAGAAATTAACGCCAGAGAAAAACCAACTAAAAAAATGAATCCGCCCAAACCCAAAAAACGCCGCCGCAGGGGGCGGCCGATTAATAGCAAGACAAAGCCAAAGACAAAGAAGCTACTTGAGCGACAGATAGAAATGACTAGCGACGAAGCCAGAATGACTCTTCCTATGGCATGTGATATCGGTGCTAAATCTAGCAGTAAGGGGCATTTTCGTCGATGGATTGGATATAAATTACATATTGATTCGGCGGATGGTCAAATTCCTATCAGTTGTATACTTACTTCTGCTTCACTACACGATAGTCAGGCAGCCATACCGTTGGCAAAAATGTCCGCTGAACGAGTAACAAGTCTCTATGACTTGATGGATTCAGCGTACGATTCCAAAACAATTCGCGACTTTAGTCGTTCATTGGGGCACGTTCCGATTATTGATTTTAACAAAAGACGCAATGGAATAAAAAAAGAAATGGAGCCAGCAACTAGCATTCGATACAGAGAAAGAACTAATTCTGAACGTGTTAACAGCCGTCTTAAAGATGATTTTGGCGGAAGAAGTCTTATGGTTCGCGGTGGACCTAAGGTCTTTGCTCATCTTATGTTTGGCATCCTTGCGTTGACAGCAGATCAATTGATTCGTTTGTTGACAGTATAGCAACAATATGATTTTGATACTCATAAATCAGGATATTCGTTTCTGAATTATGTGCAAAATAGAAACACGACAGCATTAAAACACATTAGTGTTTAAAAATGAGCACTCATGCCCGTTGGAATGTGTTAATTCTGTAGCTCGTATTATTTTTGCAAAACCCTCATATGATATAAAATTTCCAATTGAGTTGATGGTTGATTCGATTGACCAGTTGACGAATAATTATTACAAGATTGAAGGGCGTGTCGAAAAAACAAGCATACCTGATGTTAAAGAAGCTTCGATATCTATATTTAGAGAAAGTGGAGGGCCATTGATAGTTCTTCATGGTTTATGCCGTGCACGCTTTGAAAAAGAATGATTTCGGTGCAATATTGATTTCGTGACCTCCCCTCTAGCCCCAGGGTATCCTCCCAGGAGATTCCAATATTCCAACGGGAGGATACCCAAATGGCCGAAGAATGGAACATCATTTTCAGCTACACACGGAAACAAGCCATCGAGGATGGGGTGTTGATCGACGTCACCGAGCAAGCAGCCGAGATGGGCTTCAAGGTGAACACCTGCGTCACTGACCACCTCTATGCTGATTACCTTGTGCCGCCGGCCGGGCTGGAAGGAGAAGGTCAATCCCTCGAGGGGCGTCTGACTGATCTTCTCTTTCGGACATTGATCGCGGCGAAAGCTTCCAGTGCTGGCGACCGCGCCGAATTCGACGTCTTGTTACTTATGAAGCCGGGCCGGTGGGACACCGCCCATGTCCTGGCGATCATGGGGCCGGGTGATCACGGTGAGCCAGTGTTGACCATTATGCTGCCAGAAGACGAATAATCGTGCTGTGTTGTGAGCGGGATGGGTTTGAAGCGACACGCACTTATTTCATACGAAATCACGATGAAATTGCTGCGTGCTGATCAAAGACCATGATGCGCACGTTGTAAAGGGACAGGACTTGGAGGCTCAATTGCCTCCTTTCCCGCGCCAAGGGTTCGAGTCTGCAAAAAATTTTTCAGGGGAGATCTGAACATCGCATTTTTTGAAGCGTGGCGTCTTGAGGCAGGAATTGGCACGGTGGGAGCCCCTGGTGATAAATTCGTCTGAACCTGAAGCGTAGTGGGAAATCGAAAAGTCAACCCCCGGGATTTTGAGCACTCGCATTCGAAAATCGGGGGTTGAGTGGAAACTTGCCTCTTCGCGGGGGTGTAGTTTGAATCTCAAGGGATACATCGTGCTATTGCTTTTTGACTCCTCGAACACGTCCATACTTCTTGGCTACTTCTTTTAGGCGCTGTAAAAGTAAGCTTTTGCTGACGTGATCTTTGTACTTTGAAGTTTGCAATAAGTGGTCGGCCATGGCGCCGTGATGTCGCGTATCCCCTTTTCTCCATAGATCATCTGCCTCTTGAGCTAGTTTCTCGCAATTCTCATACTTTATTTTAAATGCTTCATTCATCGCATGGCTTGTACCAAGTGAAGACATGTGGTCTAGTGACTCTTCGGTGTAAAAATCATTTTCTCGATCTATTGTTCCAAGCTTGTAGGCAGCCTTTATAAGCGTTAAAGTAATTAGTTCCGAGGCTTTCTTGGTGTATGTTTTTGATGCGACTGGAAGGTAGTACAGCAAGTCAAAGGTAGTCGTGAATAGCTCTGAATATCGGCGCAGGTTGCTTATTGTGGCTGAATTGAGATCGCTATTGTGTATTATTGAATGAGTAAGAATTCTCATTCCAAAAGAACCAATTAGTCCGTAACATGTTTTGATTTTGATATTTTCTTTGTTCGTGTTGAGTTTTTCAAACAGGTCGCATATAGTGTCAATGTCCTTTGGGATATATTTGAATAAAAAATACAGGATGTAGTGCCATTCAGGGTTTTGCTCCTTGACGATGGTTTGCATGTCATAGTTAAGCAAGAGATCGTACAATATCGAGGTAGCCTCCGTGTCGGCTGTGCCTGTTTTTAAAATTGATTCTTGAACGGAGATAAGCAAATCTCCAATGTCTTTATCTTTGTAAGAAATGGCATACTCGATAGAGTCAAGCTCTTTTGTTAACAAGTCCTTTGTTTCGTTAAATACAGAAGAGTTTAGCTGGCTTTTTAACGAAATGATGAAGACTTTTAAAAATAAATTCTCTTTGCCGCCATAGCAATTATTTAGCGGCCATGAATCATTGCTTGAATTGGCATCATGAACATTTTTGAATTTAGTAAAACCTATATTTTCTAAGAATTGCGAGTCTTTAAAAGTATCCGCCATTGGGGTGTCTTCTGGCAAATTGTTCAATGCTTCAATGCAATGGAGCATTTCAATAAAGCCAATAGTATTGACTTTGTCGTTAGAAATCTTTTTCTGAAACGGAAAAGTCTTGTTTATCATATAACACCCCTGTCCACCTGGAAATTCGTTACTACTGAGGCGCGGCGCAAGCTGCCCATCTCTCTAAGCCCTGCCTGCCCCTGCTCCCTTCCGCCTTCACAGGCTCGTCACTCGGCGAGAGGCGAGAATTATTTTTATCACCAGCAAAAATAATCCTGATTCTACCCGGTCAAAAGCCTTTTGTGCCAGTAGATACAGAATGTTAGCCGGCTTAGAAGGGGGCCGTCAGGTGCGCCCACCCCGCGCAAATGGGGAAAGGACAGCATGGGCCCTTTGAAAAGATCATAACCCCGCGCCGACCCTCGAGGAGATAAAGGACCTCGGGAGCAAGGGCAAGATATGGGGTATAGGCAACTAAGGGCGATAGCTGTGAAACCGTAAAGTCGTATCAAGTGGCTGTGAACCTGACGGTGTGATTGGTGGCGAGGCCTATGACAGTATCCTCTGGATTGATGTCATCACTAGGCCGAACTGAAAACATCACTCCAAACAGGAGATGGCGGCGAAGAGCGAGTAAATAAATCAGTCGACTCATTATCTGGCCGGGCAATGACAAGTGAACTTTTTACGGTGTGAGGAAAATAAAATGAGTGAAGTAGCTATTCTGAAGGTCATCTTGGAAGCCAACCCTGGTCTTTCTATTGATGACGCACTTAAGCTGACTGACAAAGCCATTAAGAGCCTTTCCAAAACGAAGGCTGATATCGCAAAAGGCAATACCGGGGCCAGCGATGATGTCGTCAGCCCTACTGACAACAAGCAACAGAAGCACCAGTATACTCAGGCGGATTTTAAGTTTAACCCCATGCAAGCTCTGCAAGGCGACAAGGCTACGTGTGTCCTCTGTGGCAAGAAGTTTGACGTCATCTCGAAAACGCACCTTTGGGTGAGTCACGGCATTACTCCGGAAGAATATCGCAATTTGTGTGGATACTCCCCTACCCAGCGCCTGATGACGGAGACTTATCGTCAGCAGCGTGCGAACAAGCTCAAGGGAAACGAGCCCTGGAAACAGACCAATCGCTGGAAGGACAAGCAAGCCAGGGAAGCTGCCGCGAGGGAAGCTGCGTCCCAGGCTGTGGATGGAATCGATACCGATGACAAGTCCACTCCCAAGGAAACCCCGAAGGCCCCGAAATCCGATGCCAAGCCTCAGGCCAACGCTTCGGGAACGCCCGAGAAGAAGGACGACAAGGGGGATAACGCACCGAAGTCGTAGCACGTAATCACGCCTAAACTGTGAGCCTGGGCCTGGGATGGTTGTTTGACCGTCCCGGGCCTTTTCGTTTTCTGGATGCTGTCTCGAGGCGAGGAGGGACGCCGTCGCCGTCTCCATGCCTGTCCCTGTTGGGGCAGGATGCGCTTCTGCCGCCGCGCCGACTTGCGGCTGACAGGGCTGTAAGGTACTTCTCGCATTAAGATTTGAGGGAACCGGGCTGGTGCCTCGTGCCTGGGCCGTCGGCATGCATGCGTAGCCGCGTTCAGGGCCGCGATCCTGTGGTTGTCGGCGAGGGGGCAGCGGCTAGACGCCATACGCGAGAGACGGGGCGAAATGGGCCGTTTTGGGGCGTTTCGCAGGGGGGCGGCGATGCTCTGGACGGTCGCTTAAGCCGCGCAGCCGTCGATATCATGGAAATTCAGCATGTTGAAATTTTTGAAAAAACTTGAGAAGCAAGATACTAACGCAACACACTGAATTTATTAATTTTGCTGTGCGAGTTGTCGAATTTGAAATCTTGACTGGCGGTCTTGCCGGTCCTGGGCGAAAATGAGCCGAAAAATGAGTGCTCGCGAGGCACGACGCAATGCGCAGAGGCCTGCGGGTTGCGTACCTGGGATCATTTCTGGGCAGTCGGCTGGGGAACAGAGCGGCCACGGCCCGGGTATCGAGGGTTCGCCGCCGCGCCAAAGCGTTCACGTCCCGGCATGTCGGTGTACCGGCTGGGCACAGCGAGTCATGGGATGACCGGCGCTGCATAACGCGCAGAAAGCTGCGGGGCGTGTGCCGGGACTCATTCCTGGGCATTGGACCTGGACCAGCGAAGCCGTCCATCTGATCCCGTGGGTCGGGGACGCGGCGTGAGGCGCTACATAACGCGCAGGCGGCTGCGTACTGGGTCGCCAGGATCATTTCTGCGAGGCGTCCGGGCTGGAAAGCGGCAACTGATTGAGTCAAGGCCGCAAGCAAAGAGATCAATAGAGCATGCCAGTAGGAGTTAAAGGAGTTCAAAGATGGCCGCAAACGCTACAAAGACACCTGCTGAACTTGCTGAAAATCTTAAAAAAGAATTAATTCCGAAAGATATTAAACTAGATATCCAGAACTTCCCACCGGTAATGAAACATTATATTGAGGCGTTGACAGAAGAATCGGGATGTCAAATTATTTCGGCTGCAATAAATACGTTAAGCTTGATGTCGTCTGTTTTGCAAAAATCATTATACATCCCTAGGTTTGCTTCGAACGGTAATAATGAAGGATATTTTCAAGAGCTGTATCCTAACCTCTGGATTGTTGAGGTCAATAAGTCCGGAAATTTTAAGACAACAACACAAAACAATGCCCATGAAGTCGCGTATAAAATTGAAAGCATAATAAGTGATGCGTCCGAACAACTTAACAAGTTGGCTAGCGCAATAATCAAAAAGTATAATGCAGGAAATGTATTTAATAAGCAAGATCTGCATGAACTGTGCTTTCCAAAGCTTCCTGGCAATTTATCGGATTACGCTGAGCTTCTTTCTATACGCACCGGGAAAAAGCTTGACGATGATTTCACGAAGGCTGTTGATTCTGTCGGAACTATAGCATTGAATGAAATTCAAAGCCAAGGCCTAAGTCTCGATGACTGTTTTTATAAAATCCCAGTGCATTTAATTGACAGAAATATTTTTATTCCTTCAAGGATTACTCTTGAAGCTTTACTTGACTGCATCGCATTTAAAGGAGGGGGATTAATATTAAGTTCTGAGTTCAGTACATGGTTGGCCTTTGTCGCTGGAGGAGGCAGAGGGCTTCAAGCAAGAGCAACTCTTACTGATTTATATGATGTGCCAAGGCGGTATGCTTATTCCACAAAAACTGATGGGACGACAGCTCTTGAAAAGCCATTTCTTTCAATGTGCGGAGCGATGACGTATAGTTCATTTAAAGAGCTAGCCACATCAGAAAGCATTCAATCCGGTTTCTTGGCTAGATTTCTTTTGTTTGCGCCACCTCCTTCAGACTCCTCTACCCAAGCCTTGCCAACGGCAATAAATGGTAAAAGAATATATGACGCAAAAAAAGAAATGTTCAACTTATTAATAACGGCCCCACGCGAAAAAAAATATTGGCTGACAGAGGAAGCGAAAGAGTATTACAAAGGCATACATGGTGAATTTGAAGAGTATGCAAAGAAGTTTTCAATTGACAAAAGTGATTTGATAGAACCATTTTTTAGAAGATTGTCTCCATACATACTCAAGATTGCTATGCTAATGCAATATGCTGAAGATTCTGCATCGACAGAAATAAACGACAAATCTATTTATAATGCACTCCAGGTAGTGGATTGCGCGTTTATGTCTACAAAGTGGTTAATCCATGAATATGTGTCAGGAACAAGTTTTGATGACCAAGTAAAGGTTGTTTTAGAATACATTGCCAACAATAATGGCGAGCGCACGTGGGGCGAATTGATTGAAAGCCATAAAATTAAAGGTGGAGCAAAAAAATATGAGGCCATTTTGCGGCACCTAAAAAATGAAGGGCGAATATCAATCACCTTTGCAAAAGGTAACAAAGGCAATTCTGTGATAAAGTTGATTTAATAAGTATGGAGGTGGCAAGTGGTTTCGCCAGTCGTTCTTGATTTATCTTATGTCGACACACATGACTACAAGAAGAAAAATAATGTTAATGCCATTAAAATTATAGAAATAAATATCAACGCATCTGGAGACATCTTCAGTGAAGCGCGGCTTATTAATCAAGCTTGTTTGCAATTTGACATAATGAGTCGTCATGACACCGAGGCACGCACTCATAGCTGGTCTCGGATCGGTTGCTTAGTGTCACATGTTCGCGAGAGATATGATGATGAGGATTACACCGACCCCAACATCCCCTCTTGGTCTAGTTTTTGTAAAAAGTATTTTTTCAACAGAATAAAGCAGAGGCGTTTAGAACAATGCCAAACGCTTTATCATTACGAGAAAAGCATAAGCAATTTAACAAAAATTTATTTTCTTGGAATCGATCGGATTGTCCCTTTGTTGAATGCGTTGTATAGAAACAACACACAAGGGCAGATAAAAAATCTACTAGGTCAATTTGAAATTGATTTAAAAACAAAATCAATTTCTAGCCAAGAGAGAGCCACCCTTAGCAAAAAAGTTGATGATCTGACAAAATATTTGAATACTAAGGATTCTGTCGGCGGGATAGCGTACAACCAAGACCTGATGTTTTGCGCAATAAAAGTTGGATGTGTTTTTGAGGATAAGGATCATGATTATATGAGGAGTTTAGGATCAACAGCATTGATCGACGAGTATCTAACAAGGTGCATAGCCAACAAAAGTTCCGCGCATGGGGACCGTAAATCGCACGCCAGTAATGAATCGTTTATTTGTATTTTGTCGAAGCTCATTGATACTGTCTATGACTATTACAAAAACCCAAGCAAGATACATCCGGCCTTGGAAATTGCCATGGTTGATGACGCTATCTCCAAGCTTCAATATTTGAAATCTCAGATGGGGCAGGTAAACAGCAGTGGAAGTTAAGATTTTCTTGTCATCGTTCGACCTCGATGTTCTTCTTGAATACAGAACACTTAAGCCGGACGCCGAAATAAACGTCCTGCTATCCTATGGCACAGTCAATGGCGACTATTATGACATGGTAGTCACGCATCGCGACAAGATTAACGACTTAATTCTGGACAGCGGCGCTTTTACCTACAATTTTGCAGGAGAAGCCGCTCGTCAAAAAATCGATCTTGATGGTTTTAAATGTTATTGCAAAACATTTAATAAACAGTTCAATTTTATATTTAACTTTGATGTCAACTTCTCAGACCATGGCTATGATGAAAACTGCAGAAACCAAGATGTTCTTGAAAAAGCAGGCATTGAAAGAGTTGTCCCTGTAGTCCATGATTATTTAGGAAAAAATACAGACGAAGCTGGTGAGTTCATTAAGCGATATCCTTTGATTTCGCTTGGGAGTTCAAAGTACAGAACGGACAAGAAAGTTGTCGCAAAAATTGTGAAAAGAATTAAAGACGCTGGCAGGAAAGTGCATCTTCTTGGTGTGAGTGCATATAACAGCATAAAAGACATTCCTATCGACTATAGCGATAGCAGCAACTGGGCGCAGGCTCAAAAATTTGGATATATTTATTTTTGGAATCAACCCTACGATGCCAATACTCCAGATATAATGCTCCGCTTTCGCGATAAAGAAATAGACAATCCAAACAATACATTGACTTATTTTGAAAACTATCCTCATCGCACTGAAGTTGAAGAATATATCAAAAATGAACTTAGCATAACTTATCGCGACCTATATGGCCATAACTCTACTTTTTGTAGGCAGTTGGTGAATACTCATTACTTTGTCAAGCTGCAAGATCGTGTGCGTGAAGCACATATTGCAAATGGATTTGACACGCTTTACCCTTAGAAAGTGCAGACAACTAACAGACTGACTCAATAGATCATAGCGGCTGTTGGTGTTTACGCATGGACCTTGAATTGAATGAGTTACATGATGATTATCCGTGACATATATTCGGCTGAAATCAGTATTTTGTACTGTCAAAATTTGAAAATAATATTTTGCTTTTGAAAAAGAAGTCACGTTAAAATGGTCGAATGCATTTGTCTCGACTGTGATTAACAGGGGTGGCGGTATGTCTTTTCAAAATGAAGAAGATATGGCGAGTCCAGTTCGACAGCTTCCGAATGAGCTTGTCGAAAAAATAAATAATCTTACTGAGTTCAATGAACTGGATAGAATTGATGTTTTTGAAGAACTGTCAAAAATCTTCTCGTTGATTCCAGTTAGAGCTTTGCCGGAACAGAAAAAGAAAGAAAAATCACCTGTCAAATGGGGCTGGTCAAAAGCCTGTATTGAAAGGGATGAATTCAACGCCTTAGATTACATAAGAAACAATGCTGGTGTCGCTTGCGGGCCTGCAAGTGGCGTAATTGTCCTTGACATTGATCATATTGAATATTTTGAAGAGTATCTTTCTAGAAACAATATTTCAGAAGATTTCAAGAAAACTTTAACTATCGAGACGGGGAGCGGCAAGAATCACTATTATTATAAATATCCGACAGATGGATTTGTTTATAGGAAACATCAAGAGAAAAAAAGTGTTGAAATTGTTTCTGGTCACTCTATGAGTGTCGTCGTCTTTGATGTACAAGGCTTAGGATCCCAGGTCGTAGCCCCAGGCTCAATACATCCTGTGACATTTAAATTCTATAGGATAAAAAACAATCTGCCGATCGGTCCCGCCCCCGAATGGGTTCTGAATTTATGCCGCAAGGAGTCAGTTCAAGACAATGCAGCCTTGCCCCTCGAAGAAGATTTAGCGGGGACAAAAATTAAGTACTGTTATTCCGCGCAAGACATTCCAGAATTTGAAGATGATGAAGATGAGTATTCTGATTCTTCGCCGCAAAGAAGATTTAAATTGCATTTCGATAATAGCATTTTATGGGGCTATGACAAACATTGTGACAAAATATCGCATCCAGCTATGGCCTTCAAGGAAGGCGTCTACCTTGCTTTTCCAAAATCTAGACGATCTTATCTTTGCTTCGATCTAGACTATGCGGATTCCGCGAATGCATGGAGTACCGTTGGCCTTCCAGAGCCAACAATAGTGATCGTTAATCCCCAGAATGAACATTCCCATATTTTATATGAATTGAAAGACCCTGTGTACTGGCCCTGTGGTAGCAACGACAATAAAATTCGCAGAAAACCGATTGAATATTTCAACGCCATCCGGTTTGCATATACTGATAAACTAAAAGCAGACAAAGACTTCACGCATGTCTTAATTAAGAATCCTTTCTCTGGAGTCTGGAACACTTCGTGGCATGACAACTCCTATACACTGAAATATTTAGCTAGTTTTGTAAAATTACCAAGCAAACAACAGTATTTTGGAAATATGAAGAACGGCATATTCGCAGGAAGAAATCCAGAACTATTTTATATTGCAAGGATGTGGTCTAATGCAAACATTAGAAAGCAGATTGATGAACCAAGTCACTTCAACTCTCTATTAATTTATTTGAACAATTACAATTCTACGAAGATTGTAGAGCACTGGCCTGATAGAGGCCCTCTTGACGGTGACGAGGTTGAAGAACGTGCTAAGTATGTTACTGAATGGTTTTGGAAACACAAAGACGATCCTCGTTACAATAGAAATATGAAAAACTATGGCGTCATGAAATTGGCCCCAATAGATCCTTCGCTAAGCGGAGAAGAGAGAGAGAAAGTAGTTAAAGATAATAAATTGCTAGGAACTGGCTATACGCATACAGCAAAAGCAAGAAACACTGATGATGTTTTGCGAAAAACAATCGACAAATTGATTGCTTCCGGGGAAAGTTTGAGCGATAGGAATCTTTCCAAGAGTAGCGGGAAAAGCATCAACACTATTAGGTCGAGACGCGATTTAATTATTGATTATATCAATAGTAAAAAGTCTCAGTCGTAGTGTGTCGATCCCAGAGATATGTCATGAATGTATATTCAGATTTATAAATAGGATCATATTCTCTGAGTATTAGATTGGGTAATATAATTAAAATTATTCTAATTATTTTATAGTAGGTAAATATAATATATATTTTTTAAAATAATACTTTTTTCTTGAGAAAAACTGATATACCAAACTGCTACCGGTTCATTAAAATTTGATTTAAAAGTTTGGCGAGGATGGCGTCTTCTAGACTGTCTCCTATTTTTAAAAGATGAAAAGTGATAGCTCTTTATTTTAGATGCTTCATATAAATGTTAAGGATATTTTATAGTGGATTTCGGGACAAAGGGACCGATTTCAAAACGATTCGGCAACTTTCTCTTTCGTTAGACAGAAATTAATACGTATATTATTGAATGTGAATACGATCCATGTGATTGTCAAGAAATAACAAAAGTAAATATCTTGCTATAAATAGTCGAGACAAATTTTTCAAGATTTCAAAATATTCGAATAATCAGAACAAATATTTAGCGTAGTAAAATTGTCATGGGTGCCTTGCATTAAGTCGCAGGTCAAGTATTGCTGATACTGCAAACAACAGAATCAACCTAAGACTCTGTTACAATCAAAAACAAAAATGGCTCCAGGTCAAAACTGCTTGTCGGCTCCATCGAACGAGTAGTCTTGAGTCATATCTAAGCAATATGAAGCGATTCAGTTGCGAAAGGGATTGAGATTGAGAGGCTGGCCCGTATCCATTGGAAAATGGAAAGACTAAGGTGGCGCATATGATGAATGAGGTTTATGGCAAACTGAAATTTATTGGATTTAATCAATTCTGAAGACATAGGTAGGTGAAGTGTCTTCTGGTCATGTGTAAGCGATTAAGTATGGGACGGTTTCAAAGAACC
This sequence comes from Solidesulfovibrio sp. DCME, assembly GCF_049995385.1. NCBI lineage: Bacteria > Pseudomonadati > Thermodesulfobacteriota > Desulfovibrionia > Desulfovibrionales > Desulfovibrionaceae > Solidesulfovibrio > Solidesulfovibrio sp. DCME. The sequence goes on along the minus strand of NZ_CP188261.1, from coordinate 3,749,423 downwards.
GGGCTTAAGACCAAGGGAAGTCCTCTTTAAATGCTTTAAAGCAAAAACGTTGGAGTCGTTAGTCTTTAAAGAGGATGGCTGCGTGTCCGTAAGGGATACGGCAAGAGATGTGATATTTGTAGATTATTTTAAAGTTGAAATTGAGATGAGTGTCGTCGAGATTGTTTAAGATATTGACTTCTGTGAAATATTGGTGGTCTTGATCGGCAAAGCATTTCAATAAGAACAAAAAAACATCTCTTGCTACAGCCGAATACGGGAAAACCGTCTGTTCGGTTGTGAAGGACGCTTGATTCGGTGACGACTCATTCGATCCTCAAGCTGCTCCCCTCCCTGGTGGTTTAGATCATCGGGGAGGGCGGCAGGACTACGTGAACATACTGGGACCTTGCTTTCGGGCGGGGTCCTTTTTTCGTTTCAGAAAGTGAGCTGGCCAACACCTCGTTTGCTGCTGGCCCAGTTCAGCCCCCCGGCCACTTTAAAACTGCCCTTATATACGCCCCGTCCAGGGCCGTTTGGGGCTTGACCCATAGTTGCCGATCCCCCGTGACCGAAAGCCCCGGAAATTTGATCCTGGGGCCAATTCACGTTTTGGCCCCTGGGAGATCAAGTAGATTCGGCGCAAGATCAAGCAAATGTAATCAAGTTACAAGTTATTTTGAAGAATCTTCGCCGAAATACAGAAATTATCAATCAAACATAAAAGGAGCTTGTATGAGCAAGAAGAACGATAGCGTGGCTATGGATGTTCAGGAAGGTTCCGACAAGAAGAAGATCGAATCGAAGTACAATCCTTCGCTTCTTCGTGAATGTATCTTCGGCGGCATGACTGCCTCGGAGATCATGGCCAAGATGGATGTCAAGCATCGTCAGACCTTGAAGCAATACGTCTTGAAGCTGATGAGCGACGACAAGACCTATTACGAGGTCAAGGGGCTTTACCTCAAGAACTCGCGGCGACCCAAGGTGAACAACAAGATGGAATTGAAGATCTATCTGAAAAGTATTGATCTTCAAGGTCTGGTCGTGAACGACGGCGATGAATTCTCCGTCTTGGTCGAAGACGAAAAGATCATTTTGACGAAGGTCTAGATGGTTTTTAACTTCAACATAGTCATGCCGAGGGGCATGGCTTTTTTTTTAAGAATACGCGCAAGATTTTGTTTGTTTGTCTAAAATTATACAGAAATAACATTTATAATGAAAGTACGTTTTTATCTATAAACGTACATTGGGGATTTTGAAATGGATTTCTGAAAGAAATTTATGCGGTTATCGCAGGGTCTCTTGGAGGGCTTCCTTGGGGGGCTGATTTGTATGCACGATTTTCAACTCCCTGAACGGAAAAAGGGAATTGGAGGGAAAGATGAAGGTAGAACCGATCATCGAACTGAAAAGTGTGAAGAGCATCAAGAAGATTCTTTCTGATGCTCCCCGAGACAAATTACTTTTTGTCATGGGGGTCAATTCAGGTCTTCGCGTCCAAGACTTACTTGCCTTGAAAATAGGCGATGTCAAAGATGTGAAGATCGGTGAACGCGTTACCTTACGCGAAAAGAAGACGGGTAAGGACAATGTCTTTGTGGTGAACAAGGAGATCAAATCTGCACTCGATGCTTATTTGATGACCGTAAAGGACGACAATGATCATTTCATCTTCAAAAGCAGGAAAGGACGGAATTATCCTCTTACGACCTATGCAGTGACGAAGTACATGAAGAAGTGGACAGAAGCCATTAACCTGAAAGGAAACTATGGCGCTCATTCACTTCGAAAAACATGGACCTATCATCAGCGTAAGACATTTGGTGTTTCCTGGGAGGTGCTGGCGAAACGTTTGAACCACTCTAGTCCTTCGATTACTCGGAGGTATTTAGGAGTGCAAGAGGAGGAAGTCGAAGAAATATTAATGAATACCATATAATAGATTTCTTCAAGGGGCTACCAAGCCCTTTGATTTGCTTGTGGCCTATTTAGAAAACTTATTTTCTTGATATTTTTGAAAACTCAATAAATTGAATTGACTTTTCGGAGGAGTTCTATGGGTGTTTATGACAGAGATGGACGATGGATGGTCTTTTATCATGATGAAACAGGGAAAAGGCGAGACAAGTCATTTGGCCGAGGTGACGAGGCTTACTCCCGAGCAGAAGCTTTCAATAAAGCTGTCAGTGATGCCAAAAAGCAGGGTGCGGCACCACCCCTGCCGCAGACTGATGTGATCAGTTCGCCAGCCCCCGTGCCAGTAAAAGTGATTGAAGAGATCACTTCCCCGGAGAAGATTGATCAGTCCGGCCAGGGGATAACCTTCCGAGACCTTGCCGGGAAATACCTGGCTCACCTCAAGGTATCAGGCAGAACCGAGAACAATACCAAGAAGTTGGCGAAGATGATCGAAAACCAGTTCAATCCGATCATTGGCGACCGGGCGGTGAACTCGATGACCTACATTGACGACATGGTCCCGTTCATTCAGTTCTTCCAGGAGACCAACGGGAAACAGAACCGCCCTCGGTCACAGCCGACTGTGAACCGCTACGGCGACTACGTCAACGCCATCTTCAATTTCGGTGTCACTACCGGGTTGACCACGGTCAACCCCATGAAGGGCAGGAAGAAGTCAAGAGAGAAGCCCCGAGATGTCCAGTTGACCGTCGATGACGTCAAAAGGATCATGGACCACGCTGAACCGCATGTCAGGTGGGCCATGGAAGTATGTTTCAACCTGGGGACGCGTCCTGGCGAATCCGAACTTCTTGCTTTGAAATGGGATCACATCGATTTCGATAAAGGCATTGCTAAAATCTATGCCAGCAAGACAAGAACCTATCGGGTCGTGCCGATCTCCCCAACTCTCCTGGGTAAGATGAAAGAAGTAAAGACTGAATCGCAGTCAGGATATGTAATTGAATGGCGTGGGCAGCCAATTGGCATGATCCGTAAAGGTTTCCGAAGGGCATGTGAACGAGCAGGGGTAACTTATCCAGTTAGAATGTATGACTTAAGGCATCTCTTTGCCACCACTATGCTGAGCAAGGGTGCTGACCTTGCTGCGGTATCGAAGTTGTTAGGCCATTCAATGATATCTACGACAACAAGTCATTACTATCATTGTCTAGAAGGTGAGAAAGAACGGGCTGTAAGTTTGTTGCCTGAACTTGTGTAGGCTTAATGATATATAGGTAAATCAAAATTTAGAGGGCCAATAACAATGATAGTGAATGATTGGTACAACGGCAATGGCTTGTCTGACTGTGCTGATGATGTGTCAGGCGTGTATGATAACGAAGAATACAGGGAGAGGATCAAAATGAAGCTTAGACAAATTATTGGCGATTGTGATTTCAATCATCTTATCAGAAATGCGGTAAGAGAATTGATGTCAGAGATTTGAACGCCATAGCCGAATAGAAATATTGTTGTAAGATATATTGGTCAATTTAGAAGTGTTTGAATTGGTGTATTAAATACAAATCAATTTAAAAAGGGGAAATACTATGAAAAAACAGATGAAGACTCAAGAGTGCATTTTGTGTGGTGAAAAGTACACTCCAAGGTGTGAAAAATCATATTTTTGCTTGTCATGCTATTTGAATGACTATTTGCCAAATAAAACAATATTCAGAATTGATGATTTTGAAAGCGGATTGTATAGTCTTGCTAAAAATAGATATTATGAAAGATTTTGGGGAGCACGCCCAGGAACAGAAGAAAAAACGAATTCGGGTGAAGCAGATAGTGAAATTTACAAAGAGGCTGAGAAAGAATGTACTATTAAAGTTGTTGAAGAGCCTCATCGTATTGAGTTTGTAAAAAGCGTTAGCCCTGAACACGCCCATAAGCGATTAGTTGATGCAATATGTAGCAAGATAACATATATATAATGTTTCGGTCATAATGTTCTAGGGCAAGCATATCGTCGACCTATGCTTGCCCTTTTTTGGCAAATACAAGCGTTAGTTATTTATGAAAATATTTGCCTGTCGTTAACTAATGTTTTCGAGATTGCATTTTAAAAGTATTTCGTCTACAAAATCTTTTATAAAACTGTACTTAGCCATCAAAAGAATAAAATCTAAAGCCGACAACCCGGTGCTTCTATAAAACCAATTTCTCACTTTTTCAGTGGGAATCCTGATGTCTTTTGCAATTTGCTTAGGATTTAGATTGTTTTGCCTCATTAAGAAAACAATTTCATCTGTAAGAGAACTATTTTGATGCCATTTTTTGTGGCCGATTAGCCACATTATTTTGGTGGACATGCTGATCCTCCTGGATAAATTGGAATCTGGATTGTGTTCTGCCCAAGCAAGGAGATACACGCCAGATGCGACAGCCAGGAACTGCATATTCAATAGATGAGATACAAAATCTGCGCCTGAAAGGCGCTATATACATACGTATGTCAACTGAATTGCAGGTTGAGTCGCCTGAAAATCAGGAGCGCCAGCTGCGTGCTTATGCTTATAATTATAATATTGAAATAGTTCAAAAGTATGCCGATCTTGGCGCGAGCGGCATGACAGCTGAGCGGCGCGAACAGTTCCAAGCATTGCTTGAAGATGTTGAATTTGGTCGCAATAATTACAGTATAGTATTGTACTTAGACGATAGCAGGTGGGGACGTTTCATCGATAGTCGAGAAGCAGAATACTATCGCATGAAATTAGAGCGTAAAGGTGTACTTTGTCAGGCATGTGATAAGCCACTTACTATGACCAATACAATTGCTGATCGTATCATGACGATACTAAAAGATGAAAGCGCTAGCGACTATTGTCGCCAACTTTCACAAAAGGTTTTTATCGGACAATGTAATTTAATATTGAAAGGATACCGTCAAGGAGGTCCCGCTGGTTTCGGTCTTCGGAGAATGCTTGTAGATGAGCATGGGAAGCCGAAACAGGAACTGTCTAGAGGTCAGCGGAAAAGTCTTCAAACTGAACGTGTGGTATTGGTCCCGGGGCCTGAGTCAGAACGAGAGAAGATATGCTGGATTTATGATCAATTCATTTCCGGGATGCGAGAGTCTGAAATTGCTGATATGCTTAATGAGGATGGTTTTAAGACAGATTTTGGAAGACCTTGGACCAGAGGGACAGTGCTGGAGGTGCTTACTAATGAAAAATATATTGGTAATAATTTATTTAATCGCAGGTCTGGTAAATTGAAGAGTAAACAAAAAGCAAATCCCGAAGGCGAATGGGTTCGAAAGAAAAGAGCGTTTGAACCTATAGTCGATTTAGATTTATTTTATACTGTTCAGAATATAATTCGAGAGCGGCATCGAAAAATATCTGACGCTGAGCTTCTTGACCGTCTCAAATCACTTCAGCGTCAATCAGGTCGTTTGTCGGCTATGATTATTGATGAATCCGAAAATCTGCCACCAAGCAGCCTTTATCGAAACCGTTTTGGTGGGTTGCTGCGGGCGTATCGCTTGATCGGATATATTCCTGAAAGGGACTATAAATATGTTGAAATAAACCAACGTTTACGAGTACTGCACAGTGATGTGCTGTCAAAAACAATATCAGATATTCAACAATTATGTGGGCGAGTAATTTCTATTGACCCCGGAACAAGATTGATAGAGCTGAATTACAATCTATTTATATCGATAGTCATTAGCCGATGTTTTGTTAGTTCTTATGGAATTCGCAGGTGGAAAATTAGATTTGATACTTGCCTTCATCCTGATATCACAGTTGCTGTGCGCATGGATGCCCAAAACGAGTGCATACACGATTATTATATTTTGCCCGTGTTAGAATTTGGAAGCAATGAACTGAGGTTGCAGGATGATAACGTTGGTTTTTTGGATGGTTTTCGCACAGACAGTCTGGAGCGTCTTCTGAAAATGGGCGTGAATGTAGATATCGACGAGGCGGTGTGATATGAAGATTGATGAAGTCATTTTCATTCCCATAAATGAAATACACATTTTAAATCCACGTGTTCGTAATCAAGTTATCGCAGAAGAAATCAGGCGTAATATTTACAGTGTGGGGTTGAAACGTCCAATTACCGTGACATTGAGCTCAGATGCAACGACTGGCAAGAAATATGATTTAGTGTGTGGGCAAGGTCGACTAGAGGCTTATATGGACGCTGGAGAGACGGATATTCCCGCAATTTTAGTTGATACTAGCAAAGAAAATGCCCATATTATGAGCTTGGTTGAAAATATTGCTCGGCGTAATAATAATCCATTAGACCTTTTAAGTGGCATTAAATACTTGAAAGAACGAGGCTATGATGAGATTGAAATAGCAAGCAAGACCGGTCTTGGCCGCGATTGGATTCGGGGATTAATAAAACTTTTAGAAAATGGAGAAGAGCGTCTTGTCAGTGCTGTAGAGAAAGGGCGTGTCCCGCTATATATAGCACTGAAAATAGCTGACGAGGACAATGCATCAGTGCAGTTGGCGCTGACCATAGCGCATGAATCTGGGCAACTCACTGGAAAAAAACTCATTACCGTACAAAAGTTGCTTGATCGACGTAATCACTATGGAAAAAAGATTTCAACCGCTTATAAACGAAAAGAATACATATCTAGCGATGATCTTGTCGCAATTTACGAAAGAAATATTAAAAATAAAAAAAGATTGATGGCAAAGGCTGATTATCTAAAGAGGATACTAACCTATGCAATTGCTGCCCTTAGAAGTATCTTAAAGAATGAACATTTTGTCAACCAATTGAAAGCAGAAGGCTTAAGTGACATCCCTAAGCAGTTGGTAAACCTATTGCACGAGGTGCGAGATCATGACCGCCGGAATTAAGCAAGGTTTTGAAAAAGATCTAGTCGACCTTGCCATTACAGATATTCATCCTACTAAAAAAATGTCTTCCAATGTTAAATATGGAAGAAAATATTCTCAGATATTGTCATCTATTCGTGAAGTAGGTCTAATTGAACCCCCAGTTGTGGCGCTTTGTTATAAAACACGAAAATATTTACTTTTAGACGGACATTTGCGGATTATGGCGCTTAGCGAGTTGGGTGAAGAGCGAGTCACATGCCTTGTCTCGGTGGATGATGAAGGCTATACTTATAATAAATATATAACTCGTCTTTCCGCAATTCAAGAGCATAAGATGATTGTAAAGGCCTTGGATGCTGGGGTATCCGAAGCTAAACTTGCTGCTGCCTTGAATCTAGACATGAGCACAATTCGTAATAAGAAAAATATGTTAGATGGCGTGTGTCAAGACGTGATTGATCTATTAAAAGATAAAATTATGTCGGGAAGCGTTTTTAGACTTTTAAAGAAGATGAAGCCTACGCGCCAAATTCGTGTCGCAATGATTATGAATGACCAGAATAGGTATAGCTACCTTTATGTGAAGAGCCTGTTGGACGGCACTCCGGCAGAACAGCTGGTTGACGGAAACAAAATTAAAAAACTTTCACCTGCTGCTTTAGAAAAACGTATGAGACTTGAAGAAGAAAATATTTTGTTAACTGATGATTTAAAAGTTTTAGATGGTTCTTATGGTGAAGATATGGTTAATCTTAGTCTTGTTCAATCTTATTTGAAGCGAATAATTAATAACGATAAAGTGGCTGACTATCTTAAGCGGCACCATGGAGATATTCATGATAAATTCTCTGAAATTATTGAGATAGATTTTTTGAAGATGACAAACGTAAGCTGAATTACTTTTTTGTTTTTCAACGCTTGATCTGACGAAAATTTATCGAAGAATATGAAAATTTCGGCAATTGGCCCGAGATGTTTGGCAATCATGGTTACTCGTTTTTGTGACAAGTAAATTAGCCAAACTAATTACCAAAAGATTACCAAAAGAACGCCAAATGCTTTATTCCGCGCGAGGTTATTCTGTTGGCTGACCGCCAACAAATCAATTTGGCAGTGTCAATAAAATCAATCGATTAGCCAAATTTTGAGGCTTCGTAATCAGCAGGTCAGGAGTTCGAGTCTCCTTGCTGGCTCCATAATTTCAAGGGGTTAGGACCGATGGTCCTGGCCCCTTTTTCATTTTTCAGCGGGCCCTGCCTGTTGGCATCGTTGGCGGACCCGATTTATCCGCAATCCCCCTCTCGCCCCTTTTGCCCCGTATTGCCCGTGCGTCGGTGCTGATTTTCTTGAATAGTGTGGAATTTCAGTGTGTTGACGATTATTGAACGAATTTGAACGCGGGTTTCGCTTGGATAGCATGTGATTCCGGTAGGATGCGCCGAATTTGTCGAAATTTGAAATTTTGGGATGCCTGGCTGGTTTGGGCCGCCGTGGTGAAATGAGCCGGAAAATAAGGGCGTGGCGAGGTGCGACACAATGCGCAGAGGGCTGCGCGTTGTGGGTAGATGGCTTATCGGTGGTTCATTTTCTCGGTGTTCCCGTCGTGCTGACCGAGTTGAGGGTGGACCTGGAAACTGTTTGATCAGGGGAATAGTTATGATAGACGGATGCAGTCACTAGCGATTAGGCTAGCTCGAAAGACTTTTTGGGATGCTCTTTAGGGACAAAGATATTGACTCAACATATTATTCCATAAATGATTTTTTTTAAAACAAGGGTTAATCGAGTGAGTCGTCAAGTAATTAGCAATCTGGCAAGTCCAGAAATACCTCCAAAGGCTGTCCTCGCTTTAAAGCGTTGTATAGTTTCAAAATTCGATTCCGAGAATTGGGACGAGGTGACATATCTGATAAATGGGAGAGACATTATAAATTCTCATCCAAGACTTCTTAGAAGTCTTAGTTTCGGAGATGATGATTATTCTGGGTGCGTTTTAGAAGTTCTTGGACAATTGATCGATTTCGACAAAGATAACTTCAATATCCTTGTTGATTATTGCAAGCTTCAAGACTGGCTTCGAGATAGCAATTCTCAATTGTTTGAAGAGTTATTTGGACACATCCATCCTAGTCTTTCGGCTACAGAAAAAGTTGCTCTAGATGATTCATTCAATTTGTCAAAACATATACAAAGAATTCGCGAATCAATAGATACAGATCCAGAGCTGGCAGTTGGCTCTACAAAGGAAATGCTCGAAAGTGTCATGAAGACAGTGTTAATGAGTTTTGGCGATGGTGATTGCAAAGAAGACCTTCCGAAATTACTTAAAAAAGTGCAAAAAAATTTAAAACTCGACCCATCAGAAATACATGAATCGGTCAAAGGAGCAGAGATTGTCCGCCGCGTCTTGAGCAACCTTGGGCAAGTCGTTACAGGCATATACGAACTGCGCAATATCTATGGCACCGGTCATGGCAAAATCAGAAACTCTGGGATATCACCACGGCACGCGAGATTAGTCGTTGGAGTCGGCGCAGCGCTTGCAAGTTTTCTTATCGAAACAAATGAGGTGCGAACTCCAGCTCCTAAAAAGGAATAATATATGCAAAGAAAAAATGGGCTCACCTTTTTAGACAACACTCATGAATTCTTCAAATGTTTTTTTGTGAACAAAACATATTTCAATATATTGTTCACTTGTCGTATAAAATTGAAAGAAACAACAGGTGTATATCATGGATAGAGATTATATATTGAATTTGCAATTCACAAGAAATGAGCAGACAAAGATTGTTTGTCCCCAATGTGGAGTAGGAAGACTTGCCTGTGTCCCTAAATCTATTTTCATGAAAGCAAGTGCAGAAATAGACTATGCTGACCCTGAATCCTGTGATTTTGTTGTGTCTGGCATTCTCGCATGTTCATTCGAAGAATGTCGGTATCCAATATCTTTTGCTGGGATTGCTTCAACTGAGCCTGCTTACGATCAATCGCCGAGTGGGTGGTCTTATCACGACACTTTGACTCCAAAATTTTTCTTTCCATCTTTGCCAATATTTCAAATTCCTAAAAATACTCCTTCGACGATAGCAGAGGAATTAAATCTGTCTTTCTCTAGTTTCTTTAACGACACTTTATCGGCTGGCGCACATGCCCGAAATGCTGTAGAGAGATTTCTCGACGAAAATGGTGTCTCAAGAGAAATTAGTGCGAAAAACGGCAAAAATACAAAATTAAAACTTCACAAAAGAATTGAACTTTTTAAAGTTTCTGAAGAGTCATTGGCTATGCGACTTATGGCAATTAAATGGCTTGGGAATGAGGCAGCACATGGCGGGGTGTTGTCGAAAAAAGATATTCTTGATGTCTATGAAGTCCTTTCATTTGTCATTGATGATATTTATGTCCATCGCTCAAGAGCTGTACGGACTGGAGAAATAAGTAAAGAAATAGAATGTAAATTCAAGCAAGTATGACTGCCAAGAACTATCCAAAGAAACAATGAAACTCATCTTCTTTGACAACTTTTAAGAATTCTTCAATCGTCTTCATCTTCGGGCATGGAGCATACTTGGTCCAGTTGCCTGTCCCGCGCATCCAGTAGATTTTCCAGGTCTTGGAAGTCTTCACATAGGCCGCTTTGGCAAATTTGCTTTCAATTTTCCGGCTGGCGTCCATGAAATAGGGGCGTATTTCGAATAGCTCCACGGTTTGCTGATCAGGGTCGACCCTGAAGCCCCACTGAAGTTGATCACGGATATGGGCCGGCGGCCCCTTCTCGTCGCAGAATTTCTTCAGGATGCTTTCCAGTCTGTGCTGTTCGAATTCGCTGATGGCCATTCGGTCTTGTAAGAAGATAAGTGGCCCGTGTAAATTGATCACTATCCGCTAATAGCTATTAATTTCAAACTGTTGACGTATTTGAGCGATTTTGAAAACCGATTTCGTGTTAACTATGTGTTATTTCAGCTGGATACGTAAAATTCGTCGAAATTTGAAATTTTGCATGCCGGGACTGCCTGGGATGGGCGGTCGAAATGAGCCGGAAAATTAGAGCGTAGCGAGGTGCTACCCAACGCTCAGATGGCTGCACGTTGGGTAGGAAGGATTAACGCGGATCAGCGGATATATGTTGTTGCGTATAGTGGAATTGTCTGCTAAAATATAATAATAGTTAGCAGTATTTTGTTTTTTGGAATTTCTACCGTCAGAATAAAATAGACGGTAATTGTGGTAGTGATTGTATGGAATTTTTAGCTGAATAGATCATAATTATTATGAAAAAAAAGAAATCAACTGTAAAGCATGCCGCTGGTAAAGTTATATCTTTTTCGCAAAGATTGAATAACCCAAAACTGTCAAAACATGCAATTGAAGAGCTCAAAACTATTGAAGATGTACCTCTGGTAAATGCAATTGTTCGAAGGGCTGGAGAATCATGTAGAAATCGTATTTTTTCATTGCCGACTCCGTCTTCGTATTCCCTTTTAAAAAATGGCCATTTAGGGGCTAGTCTATCAGATGTCAGACTAATTAAGTGGTTGCAGTATGAAATTTTAGCTTATTCTTCACAAATAAATAAATTTGTAGAGCTTCAAAATAATTATGAATTGGCCTTCATAGACGGTAACTATGGTCTAGCAAAAGAATATCTATCAAGTATTAAGGATATTTGCGTATCTCTTTGGTCCTTGGAGAATGAATTTATTTTGCTGCAATTTTCAGAAGGGTTGCATGCTAACCTTGCGTACCTATCTGACCTTAATAAAGATGACAATGTTTCAATATTAATTAAGATTTTCGCGACATTTTACAGTAAAAAAGCTGAAAATAATATTTCTGCTTCAAAATACAAGGATGAGCTTGATGCTTATCTTGGTTATTATAATAATGTGGAATACCAAGATGTTTATGATTATTTGAACTATAGACTGTTGCCAGATAATTTATTTGAAGACAAGACTAAAACTGTTCTTCGACTTGAATCGAATTCGTCAATCATAGATCGCTACATAACGTTTAAAGAGGCCTTAAGGAAAAGTGTTTATGCGGTTGAGTCTGACTCGCAAAAAGATTTATTTTCAGTTGCAGTTTCTATAGGTAATTGTATTCACGATTCCGAACTTGACCATATATTAACATTTATTACTTCTAATGATTGTCAACTGATAAGCGCCTCTACCACCAAAGATTTTATAACTATATGCGATTTATATACTTCTGGTAAATATAGTGAATGTGTCAGTGAAGCAACTGCCAGCTTGAAATATATTGGAAATTCGTTTGAATTGTATGAAATCATCGCAAAATCGGCAACATTTTTTGAAAATTTTGATTTTAGTGCTTTAAATGTCGGTGCACTGCAGCTTGATTTGCTAAAATGTCTATTTGATGTATTCAAGAAAAGTGAAAATTATGAAATATCATTCCGAAAATTATACAAATTATCTTTTACGCTTTCAACACAAGCATGGGCTAGACAATTATATGCTGTCCTCTTGCTCGAGATGGCTTCTAGTGAAAATTCATTAATTCTGGCTGATAATCTTTTGCAGTCAAAATTTATAAATCCAAAAATTGTTTTAGCTTATATTGACAAGGAGAAACGTCAAGAATTTCTTAATAAGCTGCTGCAAGAATATTGTGATTCTTCGACACTTTTGTTGTGGTCTTTGTTTATATTTGGAGACAAAGAAACAAACAGTTCAAAGATACCATTCGAACGGCAGACCCTTTATTTTGCAAGATTTTTAATGGCACAGGGTGAGTTCCAAAGAGCAATTGAGCTCTTTGAAGATTTGCTTTGTCGCCTCAATGTCGGTGTAATTAACTGGTATTTTATTGAAAAAGTCTCTATATCTCTAGTGAATTGTTATATAAGTACCCATGATTATGAAAAATCTCTTAGGTTGTTTATTAAGTATTATTTGACAAACCATTACTTTAAAAAAAGGCTCAAACTAGATAGACTTCAAGAAGGGTTGAGGAGCGTTGGGCGAGCTGTTGATAGCTTATGCGAAAATCTTATATTCTTACATGTCGCAAACGTCGATAGCTATGACCTGTATGTTGCAAGTGACAACTTTTTGGTTGCACATGGGGTTGATAGGCCCAGCAAGCTAGAGATTGAAGATAGTTGTTCAGACAAAAAATATTTATTTTATGTCCTTTATGAAGTATTTACTGAGACAGTTCTGAGTAAATTGCTTGCCTTTGACAATACTGATGAAGTCGAAGAAGAGCGTATTCATATATTGCACAGGCTGATAGAGGCAGATAAGTTCAATTATACTTTATACATAAAAGAAATGAACGAAATATCGATCAAATCGACCATTAGAAAATATATAAATTATTCAAATGAAGGGAAAATATATATCGATATTGATGGCGTTAAGAAATATTCCGATGAAAACTTAAAAGAACGTTTTGATAGATATCTTGAGGTGAATAAAATTTCTAGTGAAAATTTCACCATAATTGATATGGATAGCGAGGGGGCAAGATTTTATTTTAAACACCCGACAAGAAGGTTTTATTATATTCGTGATATACGCTTTTCTGCGTTTAAAATGTTATTTTTGGACATCCTCGGCGTATTTATCTCTAGCAAGGAATTTGGGTTAAATAATTACCTAAGCATGAGAATTAGACATGGAACGCTAACTGGGCAATTGCGCAAACCCTTTGATGATGCTAATCTAGTATCGCAAAAAGATTCGACTGAGCAATATCAAGATGTTTTGTATTGGAATGATAATTTGCACTTACCTGAAAGTGTATTAAGTAATGTCCAGGAATGTTTAAAATCTTTTTCTAGAAAAATTGACGACACAATCAGCCTTGTTAAGTCAGAATGGATACAGGTTAAGACAGAAAAAACAAATACAAACGGGCTGTTTGACTATATATTTTCGGATGAAGAAATTTTCGATATTTTTAAAGAAACGCTCCACCTGTGTGATTGGGATTGTTTCTTTGAAAAAATAATTGCGTTTTTAGTTGAGAGAACTAACAAAAATTTAGAGACAGTCAAGAGCGGTATTGTTAATAATTTAAAGCGTATATTTTTGGAATCATTAGGAGAGTTGGCTGGGCAAATACAGTCTATTGATATTGAATCGAGGTGTTTTAGGCTTACTTTTGCGATAACATCTTGCAAAACAGATGTTCAAACTGTTTTAAATAAAATAACAAATTGGTTTGAATTTTCTCAAAGTAAAAAAGTGAATCAGTTTGATTTTGAACTTGCTATAAGAGCAAGTGTTTTCTTTATTGGAAATTTGTATAAAAAAACAATCAATCTGAGTGTTGAAAAAAAGTGCAACTCAACGGTGTTGTTTCGAGGCGAATATTTTAATTGTGTTTTTGATCTGTTAAATATACTGTTTGAAAATATAGTTAAGCATTCATCACTGAATAGCGACAATGATGCAATTGAGTTTGTGTTTAATATCAATAGCAATAAACTAAAATTTCTTGTTAAGAATGCAATAGGTGTGGAGTATTCATATCATGAGTCCCAAGAAAAGCTGGATGTTATAATTAGAGCATTGCAGTCTGGTGAGACACAGTTTGAACTTACAAGCATCGAGGGGGGGTCAGGTATTCTCAAAATTCGTAAAATATTACAGCATGATTTGAGATCAAAAGATTGGAGTATTGTGCCAACACTTGAAAATTCTTGTTTTAAAATTGAAATTGAAACTGACATATCCGGAATATTGTATGAAAATATTGATAATTGAAGACGATGATCTGAAAATGACAAAGGTCCTTGATTTTCTTAGGATGAAATATGCCGATACTGGTGTTGATGTCATGCGATCTTGGAAGAGCGGCTTGCGAGCTCTTGTTTCAAATTGTTATGATTTGACAATTCTGGACATGAGCCTTCCGACTTTCGATATCGGTAGAAAGGAAAGCGGCGGTGCCTTTAATTCTTTTGGTGGCGAAGAGATTCTGAAAGAAATTAAAAGAAGGTCAATTAGTACTAAAGTTATTGTTTTTACTCAGTTTGAGTATTTTGGTGATGACGCAAGGCCTGTATCGTTGAAAGAGCTTTCTGCAAGATTCGAAAAATCTTTCTCTGATATATATATTGATACGGTATTTTTTAGTGTGGCAGATAGTGAATGGGAAATTAAACTTAGCCATTTAATTGACAATCTTTATTTGTGAGGAAGAGTTCGTGATTAAAATATTGCTTGCTGATGATGACAGGGTCAAGACCGCCAGCATTGTCCGTGCTGTTAATGATGCTTTCCAACAAGGCGACATAGATATTACTACTGTTGCTGATGCATTCTCTGCCAAAAAGAGCATGTTGGAGACGCAGTTTGATATATTAATACTTGATATTTACCTCCCTAATAGGCACGGGGATGATCCAGCAATAGAAAATAGTTTGCATATTGTCAAAGAACTTACTGAATCTACGAAATTTATCCCACCAATCCACATAATTGGCATCACTCAGTTTGATGATGCCGAAGCAGCTTCAAAAGCAGCATTTTATGGGAATCTTTTTCATATCGTAAAATACGATAACTCTAGTCTCGCCTGGAAACAGGCTATTGTTGCCTGTATTAGATATTTTATAAGTGTCAAGAAAAATATTATTGCAAAAGTTTCTGACGAATATGATTATGATATCGCAATAATTACAGCAGTTCATACTCCAGAATTAGTTGCTGTCCTTGATCTTGTTGCTGACTGGAAAAAAATTCAATACCACAATGATAATTCGCTTTATTATTCAGGTTTATTTAAAAATGAAGAAAAGACTCTAAAGGTAGTGTCGTCTGTGGCTAATCAAATGGGATTGCCCGCAGCATCAACGCTTGCTTCGAAATTAATTGTACATTTTAAGCCAAAATATTTGGCTTGTGTTGGTATCGCGGCTGGAGTTAAGGGAAAAGGTAATTATGGCGACGTGCTTGTGGGGGATATGGTGTTTGACTATGGCAGTGGGAAGATTCTTAGTGGGGCTGCGGGAGAGCCAGTTATTCACCCTGATCCAAACTCAATCCATCTAGACTCTTATTTGAAAGATAGATTTATTGAATTTCAGAGAGAGTCTGAAACATTTGCCAGAATAAAAGCTAATACTAGAGCGACAAAACCTGAATCTGAATTAAAATCATTAATTGGCCCATTTGCGTCTGGTGCATCTGTTGTGCAATGTCCTCAAGTAATTAATAGCATTATTGAACATAATAGAAAGTTGATAGGGATAGACATGGAAGCCTATGGCGTCTTCTATTCAGCTGACAACTCATATGGCCCGCGGCCTCGGCCATTCTGTGTCAAGTCGATTAGCGATTTTGCAGATTCCGAAAAGAATGATTTGTACCACACTTATGCAGCATATACGAGTGCAAGGTATTTGTATGAATTTTCTCTTAAGTACTTTTAACGTTTCTAGCCGCAATGCGGCTCTATATTTTGTAGTCCGTGTGTATCCAAAAGAATAATCATTTTGGACAGCGGCATCGACTGCTTAGGTCTTTTCTTCTGTTGGCCGAATATACAATTTTATCAGTTGTTGATTTGCTTGGGAGTGTTTTAAAAAACAAAGAGCCCCCATGGATGATGTGGGCTCTTTATCTTATTCTGCTATCTATTTATTCAAGGTCTATTCTGTCTTGCTAGACGCTTTCAGCAACTCAAGAATGCCAACATTCTTTTCTTTCGCGGCGGCAGCAAGCGATTTCATGTCGTCAAAACCATTGTCCAGAACAAACTGAGTGACGTCTCCGCGCTTAATTCCAAATTCCTTCATGATCATCTGCATCTGCTTCAGTGGGTTGGCTTCGCCAGTCAGCGTTTTTCTGGCAATCTTGACAGACATATCTTTCTTGGTGACGCCAAACTTGTCCATGTACTCTTTACGAGTCAGGCCATGGGACTCAAGATGTTTCGTGCCTAAAACCTTGAATTCTTTGCCACAGACGGCACATTTGACACCTTTCTTGGTCTTCACATGCTGCGCAGCTTCGATTTGCTTCATGGGCTCGGGCTGAACGTCTATGATCGGCCCGGCGCTAAGAGCAGTCAGTTTTTCGTAAATGCTCTTCGTTACGACTTCCAGTTCGCTGAAATGAACTTTGCCGTGGCGAAGTTGGTCTTTCGCCAGATTTAAAGCCTCTGCCCAAATCTCTTTATCGATCATGGTGAACTCCTTTATAGCTGAATGATCTTTTCGGCAGATAGCTTTAAGGTCACTTTCTGTCAACGTGAAATGAAATTTATGTTCATGAGCTTTGCTCATTAATTGATCTTTTGTTGCCCATATGGGGCAGTTCGGCCAGCAGGCCCATCCTCAGCCCCGGCCCGGCCCTCTGGAGACTCCTCGGATTCGCGTCCTACGGCCCCGTCCTGGGGCTTTCCCCCTTTGGGATGGGTTGCCCTGGTCCCTGGCCCCGGAATCGCGAGGGTGGGCCGCCTAGGCCCAATGTCCGATTCAAACGGCGGTGCTGCCAATTGCCCTGGCCTTAGCTGAAACCACACAACCCGCCCTAATGGAGGATCAGCTTTTGACGGCTCCAGGGGGCTACTTCCTGATGTTGTTTGACATTCGTCCCGCCCACTTCCACGAATATTCTTGCAGGGCCATCGTTCCCTTTAAGCCGCCAGTTCTAACGAACCAGTTAGACAAACGGTATCTTGCTTATTCTGAATTTGCCTTGACATCATCGCCAAATCTGGCGATGATCGTGTCATGCGATTTGCTGGCGGCAAAGAGGTTTGCTTTGCGCAAATCATTAATCTTATTCCTCCCCATAAGAGGTACATCGAGACTCATTTGGGTGGCGGTGCCGTTATGAGGAATAAAAGACCAGCACTTGAACAGATTGGAATCGATATTGATCCAACAGTGATAAATAAATGGAAATCAAGTAAAACGAAATACTGCACATTAATTAATGAAGACGCAATATTAGTATTGAAGAGAGTTAAATTAGATAACGACACTGTCGTTTATGTTGATCCGCCGTATTTGCCGACGACTCGCAGAAGGTCTAAGGTTTACAAATTTGATTATACAATTGATGATCATATTGGCATGCTTAAATTTTTAGCTTCTTTGGCATGTAAGGTTATAATTTCAGGGTACTATTCTGAGCTTTATGTAGATCTACTTAGGGGTTGGAATACATATTCCTACAAAGCTCAATCGCATAGTGGAATACGTGATGAATATCTTTGGTATAACTTTGTAAAGCCAGATGTATTACATGACTCTCGATATGTTGGAAGCAATTTTCGAGAGAGAGAGGTCATTCGTAGGAGAGGGTCACGTCCGTCAACGTGGTGTAAATTCTGGTGTGCTTGAGGTGGCCCTCGGTCAGGCTGCTCTTGGTGGAATTTGGGCTGGCTGCGCCTCGTTTGGTTGGGTGTTGAGTTCGGCCATGGCCTCGACCTGCATGTAGCGGCTTTGCAGCTGCCACTCGTCGTTTTGCTCCAGTAAGATGGCCCCGATGAGCCGGATGATGGACTGTTCGTTGGGGAAGATGCCGACTACGTCCGCCCGCCGCTTCACTTCTTTATTGAGCCTTTCCAGCGGATTGGTGCTGTGCAGCTTGACCCGATGCTGCGCCGGGAAGGTCATGTAGGCCAGCACGTCGTGCTCGGTTTCGTCCATGAAGCTGGCGAGCCGTGGCCATTTTCCACGAAGCTGATCGGCGACATGCCGCCAGGTCTGGCTGGCGTTGGCCGCATCCGGCTGTAAAAAGGCCTGGCGCAGGGCGGCCGAGACCATGGCGTGCTGGGACTTGGGAACCCGGGCCAAGGCGTTTCGCATCCAGTGGACCCGGCAGCGTTGCCACGTGGCCCCGAACGTCTTGGCCATGGCGGCCTTGAGGCCTTCATGGGCGTCGGAGACGACAAGCCTCACGCCGCCAAGTCCCCGACGAAGAAGGCTTTTGAGGAAAAAAGACCAGAACGGCTCGGCCTCGCTGGGGCCGATGTGCAGTCCCACGATTTCTCTGCGGCCTTCGGTGTTCGCCGCCACGGCGATTATGGCGGCGACGCTGACCACCCGGCCGCCTTCGCGCTGCTTGAGGTAGGTTGCGTCCAGCCACAAATAGGGCCATTCGCCGGTCAGCGGCCGAGAAAGAAAGGCATGGACCCGTTCATCAATGTCCTTGCACAGCTTGGACACCTGGGACTTGGAGATGCCGGAAAGGCCCATGGCCTGGACCAGATCATCCACGCGCCGCGTGGAGATGCCGCCGATCCAGGCTTCCTGGATGACGGCCACCAAGGCGCGTTCGCTGGTCTTGCGTGGCTCCAGGAAGGGCGGAAAGTAGCTGCCCTGGCGCAGCTTGGGGATGCGCAGTTGCAAGGAGCCGATGCGGGTATCAAGGCTGCGGTCACGGTAGCCGTTGCGGTAGCTGACTCGCTCGGGGCTTCGCTCGTGGCGGCTGGCCCCGATGAGGCCGTCCACATCGGCTTCCATGAGAAGCTGCAGGACGGCTTCCGCCAGGGAGCGGAGAAAATCGCCGCCGTCGGCCTTTTGCATCAGCTCGATTAATGCCATGCTGTCCTCGGCCATCGTGGTCTCCTTTGGTTGCAGGTGCGGCGTCGTAACTTCACCTTACAGCCAATTGACCCGATGGCCACCTCGCCCATTCCGTCCGGGCCGGAGGCTCTCCCCCGGCCTGGACGACTTCAGAATTTACACCACCTCCGTGGACGCTACCTAGCGGAGCTGGCCAAGCAAGCACCGGATATGGTCTTTACGACGTTGGCCCACGATGTTGATGTCATCCTTCTGAAGGAGGCATTCCACCTCACCAGAAAGGATGGGGCATCAGGTGTGGATCAGCAGACAGCAGCGGAGTATGAGGGACAGCTGGATGAGAACCTGACATCCCTCTTGGATCGCTTCAAGGGCGGGACGTACAAGGCTCCTCCGGTCAAGCGGGCGTATATCCCCAAGGCAAGCGGGGCCGCCCGCCCAATCGGCATCCCGACCATCGAGGACAAGGTGCTGCAACGCGCAGTGGCCATGGTTCTGGGGGCGGTCTATGAGCAGGATTTTCTTCCCTGCTCGTACGGTTTCCGCCCCGGCCGGTCATGTCACCAGGCATTGGAGACGCTGTGGCGCGGCATCATGGGGATGAGAGGCGGGTACGTCTACGAAGTGGACATCCGCAAGTTCTTCGACACGCTGGACCATGGACATCTCCGGAGCTTTCTTGACCTGCGGGTGCGCGATGGTGTGATACGACGGGTTATTGATAAGTGGCTCAAGGCTGGGGTTCTCGAAGCAGGCCAGCTTGCGTATCCAGACGCCGGCACGCCACAAGGAGGAGTGATCTCGCCCCTTCTGGCGAACATCTATCTCCACGAAGTCCTGGACAAATGGTTTGAGCACGTCGTCAGACCGCGTATGCGGGGCGAGTCATTCCTCATCCGCTACGCCGATGATTTTGTCATGGTCTTCAGCAATGAGATGGACGCCCGGAAGGTCGAAGAGGTACTGCCGAGGCGACTTGGTCGGTTCGGTCTTGCCGTCCACCCGGAGAAGACACGCTTGATACGATTCCTCCCGCCGGGTGGCGGATCGGGGGGCAGTGGACACCCTCGGCTCAGTTTCGATCTGCTGGGCTTCACCCACTATTGGGGTAAGTCCCTGAAAGGGAACTGGGTTGTCAAACGCAAGACGGCAAAAGATCGTCTTGCCAGGGCCTTGAAAGCGGTAGGGGAGTGGTGCCGGATCAATCGACATAATAATGTTGCGGATCAGTACCGGACTCTCGTACTCAAGGTCAAGGGCCACTACCAGTACTACGGGATCACCTGTAACGCTCGCAGGCTCAATGCATTCCGAGAAGGAGTGCAAAAGCTGTGGTGGAAATGGCTTGGTCGACGATCACAGAGGAGCGACATGAGCTGGCAAGACTTCGACCTCTTGAGGAAGACTTATCCATTACCATTTGCAGTAGTGGTACACTCGGTCTACCGTCGCGCAGCAAGACCATGAACAGAAGAGCCGGATGCCTTAAAGGGGCATGTCCGGATCTGTGGGGGGCGGGGGAAGGAGACTTCCCTCGTCTACCCGACCGGGAATTCGAAACCGGCAGTCAGGCTCGCCAAGCGCTTGGAGACTGGTTCCGCTTCTACAACGAGCAGCGGCCGCATACGGCTTTTGACGGTCGCCGCCCCATGGACGTATACCGGGATGGCCACTCGGCCTCCAAGGCGGCATGAGCACCAACCGGACTATAGCTTAACTGCGCCGCCAACCTGTCCAACCTACCCGGACCACCTCAGTCGCAGGAGACGGTATTTCTACCTCGACTGCTATTGATCAACTCTCTGGTAGAGGTGTTGGGCTTGCAGCTGTATATGCTGCAGTTAAGTGCATTGGAGGGGATATGCAAGTTTTTAGCACGCGCGGGCATGGGACAACGTTCCAATTCCGTTGTCCTTTTATCGAGAGCTTGCCGACAGAGGGCGAGTAAAACTATGGACGCTTGTTGCTGCAATTGTAAAAATAACTACGTTTTTTGTGTCTTTCCAAGATTTTCGATGCTTCTTGTTCCAGGCCTAAGGTGTGATCGACAGACAGGTCCATTACAAACGAATTTGTCAAACAGGTGCCGCTCAAAAAAACCAGGGTAACAAAGTATTGCTCGTGTGCGCGACCAATTACATCCGTTAGCTGGATGCTGCTCTGCTGCGGCCCGGACGCTTCGATTGCATTATTCCGGTGGGAACCCTGGATGACGACGGAAGAAGAACCATACTGGAATACTATTTGGCAAAGATGAACACCGGGATTATTGATATGGACCGTATCGTGCCCTTAACGGCGAAATTCACTCCGGCGGATATCGAGTATCGCTTTCAGATCGTCGCCCAACATGCTTTTGAAATGGAATGCGAGAGCAGGAGCAATATCCCGGTGACGACGGACATGATCACCGAGGAAATCGCCGCCTTCAGACCTTCCCTTACGGAAGCCATGGTCGAGGAATTCAAGGAAGACGTCGCCACCTATTCGCGGGTCTAACGCGCCTGAAACCTCGCGGGCGGCCTCCCTCGAAACCCGAATGGAAGAGAGAGACCGTCCGGCGGTAAAAAAACGTGCTGCCTGCTCCCGGCAACGCATCACCACCAAGCCCAGGGCATGTTTCCGAAGCGTGTCTTCCTGTCCCATTCTTTTCACCATTGCAACGCGCTCCACCAATCCGGTGTCATGGTTGGGGCGACGCCGTGTCGTCCGCCTCATTTTGGGCATCGAAAAAGATTTCGAGGAAGAGAAACGAGATACTCAGCGCCAACGGTCCATACAACAAGCCAAGGGGGCCGAACATAAGTACCCCCCCGATAATGGAGACAAAAACCCAGACCAGGGACATGCGCGCCGTACCACGCATGAAAAGCGGGCGCACGACGTTATCGACCGAACTGACGATCAAAAGCCAGTACAGCGCAAGGAAAATCGCCATCTTGAACGAGCCTGCGGCGACAAGGTAAAGAAGGGCCGGAAGCATGATCAGGCTGAGTCCCACAACGGGTATGAGCGATGCAATGACCGCGACGGCTCCCCAGAGAATGGGGCTTATCCCCGCAATCCAAAGCCCGATGCCGGTGACCACCCCAATGGCCACGCTGGTGCCCAGACCGCCCAGGAGTACCGCCTGGGACACGGCCTTGAATCGTGCGATGATCGCGTTTTCCTGGTCCCGCCGCAGCGGTGACGCCTTACGCAGCAGATCCGTGAGATGTTCCCCTTCGACCAAAAGATAAAAAAGGAACATGACCAACACGAGCAGTTGCAACCCGATGCTGGCAACCCCCTTCCCGGCCGCGAGAAACCAAAGGCCGATGTCTCCTCCGGAAGACAAGGCCCAGGACTCGATTTTGCGAAAATCAATAGACGAAGGGTCCAGATAGCTTTTGGCCCAGTCCGGCAGGGGAAGGGCGTGGACCCAGGCGACGGCTTCGACGGGCCCGCCGGCCTTGAACCAGGTAATTGCCGTATGGATGAAGGCGACGGCTTCGCTGGTCAGCAGGGTCACCAGGCCAGCCAGGGGCAGAAGGACAAACAGGATCGTGAGCAGGGTCAACGTCGTTGCGGCGAGGAACCGCCGCGTGCGTATGATGCGAGGGAGCCGCCCCCGCAAGGGGTGTATCAAGGTGGCCAGGACCAAGGCGAGGACCATGGCGTGTCGAAACGGCCACAGAAGCGTCGCCATGATGATAAGCGCCGCCATAAAGATGGCCAGGAGAAAAGGCCGGTAGAAACCCGGGAATTGTGCCATGTTTTTAGCCAGCTGCGTTACCGTCGCGCACCGTCAAGAACGGCGTCCCCAGTCCAGGTGAAAACACATGAAAGGCGAGGCCCGCCTGCGCGCCTACTTCCCGATACGGAAGGCAAAGCGCTCGGCGCCGATCGTTCCGGCTCCGCTTCCCGAGAATCCGGCCGTGACGAACTCGAAGGAGCCCAGACGGCCATCTTCGCAGCTGACCGTGCCGCTGCCTTTTTGCTGTGAGGCATGAACAAAATCCCCTGTGCACGTCACGCCGTTGTTCGTCGTGAGGGTCAAATTTCCATCGCCCCCAAAATGCACGGTCGCCTTCCCGGTGAAGGTCTCGGTGCTGTTGAGCACCGCGCCATGAACGGGGAGAGTCATCGAATATACAGGGAATATTAAAACAACAAAGATAACTGCGAAAGCAGCTGTCAACTGGAAGCAGAATTTAATTGAGCGATACATAACAGCCTCTTGCTAGAGTATTTCAAAATAACCATTTTTCGTGGGACAATTACGGAAATTGTCTCCATGGGTCTTTGGCTACTATTACTATATATTGCATGGATAAGGTCCTGTCCATCCTGTCGGCACATCTTTGTTCCGTAAGTTGCGGAGAGAAAAGTCCGCCCCTCCTTGCGGATCGTTTCCGAAGAGACAATGCCTGGATGCCTGGAATGGCGCTGCCGTCAGCGTAAATCCACCGCAACATGGTGCTCCCGGTGGTCATCCGCCAGGGGGATCAGGCCTTGCGCCCGTCCCGCTCCCGTCTCGATCGTTTCGGTGACCATGACGCCGTCCAGGATCACCTGGATTTCCCGGGTGGCTGTTACGCCAAGACGTCTGACCGTGATATGATACACGGTTTCCCGGTGGCGGTAGTGGATTTTGTAGGAATCCCACTGCGCCGGCATGCACGGCGCGATGCGCAGCCGGTCCACCTCCAGGGTGAGGCCGAGCAGCGTTTCCACTGCCAGCCGGTACATCCAGCCGGCCGCCCCGGTGTACCAGGTCCAGCCGCCCCGGCCCGTGTGGGGTGGCGAGGCATACAGGTCCGCGCTCATGACGTAGGGCTCGACCTTGTAGCGGGCGATGGCTTCCGGAGAATTTCCGTGACTGACCGAGGTGAGCATGGAGAAGTACTCCCAGGCGCGTTCCCCCTCCCCAAGCCGGGCCAGGGCCATGGCGGCCCATATCGCGGCATGGGTGTATTGGCCGCCGTTTTCCCGCACTCCGGGCACGTAGCCCTTGATGTAGCCGGGGTCGAGGTCCGAGGCGTCAAACGGCGGGGCGAGCAGCTTGATGCACCGTGCGTCGCGGTCCACGAGACGCTCGTCCACCGCCGCCAGGGCCTGCCTGGCCCGTTCGGGATCGCCGCCACCCGAAAGGACCGCCCAGCTCTGGCTGATGGAATCGATCTGGCAGTCCCTGTTTTCCGAGGAACCAAGCGGCGTGCCGTCGTCGAAGTAGGCGCGGCGGTACCAGTCGCCGTCCCAGGCCTGGGCCTCGATGTTCTCGCGCAACCGGGCGGCCTGCGCGGCGCATGTCTCCGCCATGGCCGCATCCCCCCGCCCGCGCGCCATAATGGCGTACAGCTGGAGGTTCTCGTACAAAAACCAGGCCAGCCAGACGCTTTCGCCCCGGCCGCCCCGGCCGACGCGGTTCATGCCGTCGTTCCAGTCGCCGCAGCCCATAAGCGGCAGGCCGTGCGCGCCGAAACGCAGCCCGTGGCGAATGGCCCGGGCGCAATGCTCATAGAGGCTGGCCGTTTCCAACGAGCGTTGCGGCTGATCGTAATACGACTCCTCGTTTGGATCGAGTTCGCGGCCTTCCAAAAACGGCACGACCTCGTCGAGGACGCCCGTGTCCCCGGTCGTTCGCACGTAGCGGGCGGTCGCGTAGGGCAGCCACAGATAATCGTCCGAGAAATGGGTGCGCACGCCCTGGCCGTTGGGCGGATGCCACCAGTGCTGCACGTCGCCCTGGGGGAACTGGCGTCCGGCGCAGCGCAGCAGTTGTTCGCGGGTAAGCCAAGGCGCGGCATGGACCAGGGCCATGGTGTCTTGCAACTGGTCGCGGAATCCGTAGGCCCCGCCGGACTGGTACAAGCCGCTACGGCCCCAAAGCCGGCACGACAGCGTCTGGTAGAGAAGCCAGCCGTTGGCCAGGACGTCGAGAGCTGGATCGGGGGTCTCCACGTTGACCGCGCCGAGCGTGCGGTTCCAGTGCTCCCACACCGTTTCCAGGGCCTGGCGCGCGCCGGCCGGGCCGCCGAAGCGTTCGATGAAGTATCGCGCCTCGTCGGCATCCCGGGCCGCACCGAGGAGAAAGACGATCTCCCGCTCCTCTCCTTCGGCCAGCTCAATCCGGGTCTGGAGGGCGGCGCACGGATCGAGGCCGGCCCCGGTCCTGCCCGAGAGAGACTTGCGGCCAAGGGCGGCGGGATTGTTCGGGCTGCCGTTTCGGCCGAGGAATTCGGTCCGGTTTCCGGTCACCGTGCGTTCCCGCTCGCTGACCTGGGCAAAGACGATCCGGCCGCCGCATTCCCGGCCGTAGGCGTTGCTGGCGAAAACCGCCCCGGTCAGGGGGTCTTTTTCGGTCACGATGTGCGGGATGTTGGTATGACGCCACTCCCCGAGCACCAGTTCGAAGTAGCCGGTCAGCGACAGGCGGCGCGGCCGCCCAGAATGGTTGCGCAGCCTCGCCACCAGGAATTTGACCGGAGCGTCCATGGCGACATAGGTGGAGAGTTCCGAAAGGATGCCTCCCGCGTCATGCTCGAAAACACTGTAGCCGAAGCCGTGCCGGCAGACATATCCGGACCGGCCTCGGGCAGGCAGTCCCGTCGGCGACCAAAACGCCCCTGTCCGCTCGTCGCGCAGGTAGAGCGCCTCGCCGCCGGCGTCGCCGACGGGGTCGTTGCGCCAGGTGGTCAGCCGGAATTCGTGGGCGTTTTCCGCCCAGGTGTAGGCGCTGCCGCATTCGCTTACGACCGTGCCGATGTGGGGGCTGGCGATGACGTTGACCCAGGGCGCGGGCGTGGTCTGGCCGGGCTCCAGGGTGATGACGTATTCGCGTCCGTCGGGCGTAAATCCTCCCAGGCCGTTTTCCAGAATGCGTTCGCGCGCGGGAAGCATCCCGACCGGTTCGGGAGTCTGTCGGGACGGGGCCTCCAGCCGTTGCGACAAACGCCTGGCCGGCGGGCGGCGCTCCACCTGCTCGGCCAGGGTCTCGGCGGAATCGGTCAGCACGACCCGGGCGACCGTCTGGAAAAGCACCCGGTCCTCCTCGGAGAGTTCCTCGGCCCGGCGTACGAAAACCCCACCCGGCCGGTCGATGACCGCCGCTTCGGGGCCGGCGTGGACAAGCCCCATGATCCGGTCGTGAAGCACCGCCCGGTAGCCCGAGAAATCCTCGTTTACGATCACCAGGTCCGAGGCCAGTCCCTTCATGCGCCAATAGGCATGGGCCGCGAGCATCTGTGCGACCAGATCGATACGGTCCATGTCGCCGATGCGCACCAGGACGATCGGCAGGTCGCCGGAAATGGCGAAACGCCACAGCCCGGACTGGCCCAACTGGTTGCGGGCGATGACGCTTGGAGCGGTGCGGTGCAGGGCGTTGCCGAAAACGACGCAGGAGGCCAGGCGTCCGTACACCTGGGCGTCGGCTTCGGCCGCACCCAGGTGGCGCAGCACTTCCTGGCTTTGAAACCAGGCCATTTCAAAGGCCCGCTCGACGAAGTGCCGGTCGCCATACTTGTCGATGACGGCCAGGGCGGCCTCGCGCGTGTCCGCGACGCCGGAGATGATCTGCACGGTCACCGAGGCGTCGGGGGACAAGGGTATGGCGCGACGGATGGCGACGATGGGATCGAGCACCGCGCCGGCGGTATTGGAGAGCGCCTGCGGGCTGCCGTCGCCGGACAGGGCCAGGGGATTGGCCGCCGTTCGCCCCCGCCCGATGAAGGCGGCCCGGTCCGTTTCGTAGGAGGGTTCGCCGGTGGCCACGCCGGGGGCGGCGAACAGGTGGAACAGCCACGGCGTCCGTTCGTCCGGCGTGCGGGGCCGGCGTGAGCACAGGATTGCCTGGCGCTGCGGCAGAATCTCGGTCTGCACGAAGAGGTTGCTGAAGGCGGGGTGGGACAGGTCGGCATTTTGCGGGGCGAGCACGACCTCGGCGTAGCTTGTCACTTCGATATGCCGGGGGAGCGCGGACAGGTTGGTCAGCGTGAGCCGACGGATCTCGACGTCGTCCTCGGGCGAGACACTGATTTCGGTGTGGGTTTCGATGCCCTGGTCGCGTCGCCGGTATTCGGCCCGCGCCTGCACGAAGGCCGCCTCGTAGCGTTCGGCCGGGCGCAGCGTCGGCTGGTGGGCGCTGGACCAATACCGCCCGGAGTCGCTGTCGCGCAGATAGATGAACGTGCCCCAGTCGTCGCAGGTGGCGTCCTCGCGCCAACGGGTGACGGCCAGATCCTGCCAGCGGCTGTAGCCGCCGCCGGCATGGGTGGCCATGACGTGATATCTGCCGTTGGAGAGCAGATGGACTTCAGGCAGGGGCGTATCCGGGTCGGTGAAGACGCGCATGATCGCGCCCGCTTCCGTGGCCGGAGGACGGGCGGCGGCGCTCACTTCGGCGGTGTGCGGGTGCAGCGTGGCTTCGTTTTTCGGCACCCGCTCCTGCAACAGCGACTGCGTTGCACGGATGGAGGGCGCGGCCATGAACCGGCGTTGCATCGGCTCGTCCAGCAAGACCTGGGCGAAAGCCAGCAGGCTCATGCCCTGGTGGTGCGCCATGAACGCGCGGATGACGGCGTGATTTTTTCCCCGGGGCACGCGCGCGGGGGTGAAATCGATCGCCTCGTAGAAGCCGTAGACGCCCTGGAAGTTCTCGGCGGCCAGGCGCTCCAGGTTGCGGCAAGCTTCCCGTGGCGCCACGAGCAAGGCCAGGGCACTGGCGTAGGGCGCGATGACCAGATCCTCGCCGAGTCCCCGCTTGAAGCCCAGCCCGGGCACGCCGAACGCCCGGTACTGGTAGGCCTGGTTCAGGTCCACGGCGTTGTAGCAGGATTCGGAAATGCCCCAGGGCACGGCGCGCTGCCGGCCGTATTCGATCTGACGCGACACGGCGGCCTGGCAAGTCTGTTCGAGCAACGTATTGGCATAACTCGGCATGACGAGTTGCGGCATAAGGTACTCGAACATCGAGCCGCTCCAGGAAATCAGGCTCGGATCGCCGCCATGGCTCGTCAGCAGGCGGCCCAGGGAAAACCAGTGCTTCTGCGGCAACTGCCCTTCGGCAATGAGCAGGAAGCTGGTCAGGCGCGCTTCCGAGGCGAGCAGGTCGTAGCAGGACGGGTCGCGCCGCCGTTCGCCCACGTCGTAGCCGATGGCCAGCAGGTCGCGCGACGTGTCGTAGAGGAAGGTGAAATCCATGGTCGCCAATTCGTGGCAGCGCTCCATCAAATCGTCGATGACGCCAAGGCGTCGCCGTGCTTCCCGGGCCTGGGGGGGCGTTTCGGCGGTGAGCGCGCCCTCCCCGGCCAAGGCCGCCAGGGTCGGGTGATGCTCGTGCGCCGCTGCCCCTGGCGCAAACAAGCGGAGCTCTTCGCACAGGGCATGGACCTGCCGGTTGAAGGCGTGCACCCAATCATGCAGCGCGGCGTCGACGGCGTCGTCCCGGGGCAGTGCGGCCAGCAGGCCATCCCCCATGGCCTTGAGCGCCGCCAGGACCGCGCCGACGGCCGTCAGGCTGCCTGGCGGGACCTGCTGCCTGGCCTCACGCAACGCGTCTTGAAGCTGCGCCACCTGCCTGGCGATATCCGGAGCGCGCGAGGCGGAGACGTGTTCGGCCAGCACCCGCACGGTATCCTCGAGCCCTGCCAAGGCTCGGGGGGACAGCACCGGCCGGTCCTTGAGCTCGGCCAGTCCCGCCTGCAAGGTAAGCAGGCAGCCGGCCAGATTGCCGCTGTCGACCGTGGAGACGTATTGGGGACGAAGCGGGGCGAGCGAGCGCGTGTCGTACCAGTTGTAGAAATGGCCCCGGTAGCGTTCCAATTTTTCCATTGCCGCCAGGGTGGCCTCGGTGCGGCGCAGCAATTCTCCGGTGCAAATGTACCCGAAATCCCAGGCGGCCAGGTTGGCCAGGAGGGCCAGGCCGATATTCGTCGGCGAGGTGCGCGAGGCGAGCATCTCCGTGGGGTATTCCTGAAAGTTGTCGGGCGGCAGCCAGTTGTCACGCGGGCCGACGAATTGCGCGAAGAAGTGCCAGGTGCGCCGGGCCGCTCCCCGCAAAAACGTTCGCTGGTCAATGGTCAGCGCCTGTACCGGGGCCGCAAGCGGCCGGCTGATCCACCAGGCTACGATCGGTGAGACCAGCCAAAGGAGCAGGACGGGCGCGCAGGAGAGCAGGGCCGCCGGTTGGCCAAGCGTCAGCGCCAAGGCCAGGACCGCGGCCAGGCTCGGCGCGAACCACATCTCCAGGGCAAAATCGGCCAGGGAGCGGCGTGCGTTGCGCCGCGCATAGGCCGGTCCGTGCCACAGCAGGAGGCCGCGCCGCGTGAACAGCATGCGCAGGCCCGAGCCGGCGATGGCGTCCAGATAGACAAGCGCCTCGTAGGGCAAGAAGGCCAGGGTCAACAGCGTCAGCAGCAGCGGGCGGCCGGCCGATTTGCCGGTCTGGCGCAACTGCGCCAGCCAACCCCGATCCCCGGGCTTGCGCACGAGTTCGAGCAAGGCTCCCGGCAACACGGGCAAAATGACCACGCCCACGACCAGCAGCGTCCAGAACCAGGCCGGCCCGGGCCCAAAGAGCCAGCCCGGGACCAGCAAGGCGCACAGCGAAGGCGCGACGAGACTGCGGCGCAGGTTGTCGCACAGCTTCCACACCGACAGGGCCGTCAGCGGATTGGGTTGTCGCCGCGCTTTTCCGCCGCCCGTTGCGGCGGGCCCGGGCACGCGCGGCATAAGCCAACCGGCCAGTTGCCAGTCGCCCCGTATCCAGCGGTGCCGCCGGCTGACGTCCATGGCGTAGCTGATCGGGTGCTCCTCGATGAGGTCCACGTCGGTCACCAGGGCGGAGCGGGCATAGCCGCCTTCCAAAAGGTCGTGGCTCAGGATGAGGTTTTCCGGAAAGCGCCCGTCCACGGCCTGGCGGAAGGCGTCCACGTCGTAGATGCCCTTGCCGATGAACGATCCCTCGCCGAAAATGTCCTGATAGGCGTCGGACACCTCGCGGGTATAGGGATCGATGCCGGCCTCGCCCGCGAAAAGCTTCGTGAAACGAGACTGCCCGGCGCTGGCCAGGCTGATGGACACGCGGGGTTGCAAAATGGCGTGTCCGTCGATGATGCGCCCCTTGGCGGCGTCGTAGACCGGACGGTTGAGCGGATGGGCCATGTTGCCCACAAGCGCCCGGGCCGCGTCCCGGGGCAGTTGCGTGTCCGTGTCCAGGGTGATGACGTAGCGGATCGAAGAGAGGATGGACGTATCGCCCACGATCTCCGAGAAAGCGGACGCGGCTTCCCCCCGCAGCAGGGCGTTGAACTGCTCGAGCTTGCCGCGCTTGCGTTCGTGGCCCATCCAGGTCCGCTCGGAAGGGTTCCACTCCCGAGGCCGATGGAACAGGAAGAAGAGGCTTGGCCGGTCGTCGCGGTAGGTGGCGTTCAGCGCCTCAAGCGCCGCGCGGACATGGGCCAGGGCGGCGTCGTCGGTGGGCTGCACCCGCTCGGGCGCATCGGGGAAATCCGTCAGCAAGGCGAAAAACAGATTGGGGTCGCGATTGCCGAGGTAGCGGATCTCCAGGGCTTCGGCCAGTCTGTCGATGTCTTGGGGGGAGCCGAGCAAGGTTGGAACGACCACCATGGTGCGGTGCTCGGCCGGGATGCCTTGGGAAAAATCCAACCGGGGCAGGGTGCGCGGCGGCAAAAGCCAGGTCGCGGTCAGGTTGACCAGCGGGACGGCCAAGGCCGAACCGCCGAGCGCGCCGGTGATCGCGGCAAGCCAATACCGCCATTCTCCCGGCGCGAACCCGCCGAAAGCGGTCAACGCGACCCAGACTGTAAGGCTGGTCAGCAGCAGGATGGAGCCGAGGTACAGGGCCAGACGGACCGTCCGGCTCATCCGTCCTGCCCGGGCCGCCAGCGACAGGCGGCACTCGACCGCCCGTTCCAGCAGGGGGCGTCCCTTATCGAGCAGGTAGTAGCCGACATGGGCGGTGCGGTCGTCGGGGCCGAGGTGCTGCGCCGCCGCGCGCGCCAGCGAAAGGATCTGTCGGGTCACCGCCAGTTCGCTTTGTGAGCTGCCCCTGGCCACCTCCTCGACGACATGCCGGTATCGGTCGCGGGTGGCGAAATCCTGGAGGGCGTGCATCCCGGCCGGATCCTCGCGCAAGGTCTGTTCGACGAGGCTTAAGGACTCGACGTATTTTTTCCAGTCCATGGCCCCGATGAAACGCAGGCTGCCGATGCTGTTGGCGATGGAGAGCTGATTGGTGGCGGCGGTTCGGCCGGCCGCCTCGGAAAGCTGGGTGGCGGTCGCCCCTTGTTCGAGAAGTTTTTGACCGATCCACGTCTGAATGAAGGCCATGGAGGCTCCCTGGGTATGGAGCCTGGCATGAAATTCCTCCACAAAGGCCGCGGTCAGCGGCACATCGGCGTTGGCGAATTCGGCCAGCAGCAGGATAAGCTTTTTCGGTTCCTTTTCCGCCGTGGCCTGCATGCGTTGCGCCCAGGTGATGGCCGCGTCGCGCTCCTCGCGCCGACGCGCGATGCGGATGGCGATGCGGCGGATGTTTTCCAGCAGCGCGAGCTGGAGCATGATCGGGAAGGCCCACAATTCGCCCAGCATCAAGGGGGTGACGGTCTGGTAGGCGGCAATGAACTGGGTGGCGTTGTCGTTGTCGACGCGGCCGTCCATGTGCGAGATCAGTTCCAGCGCCAGGTCATAGATGCGGGGAAATCCGGCCGACGGCCCCTCGGCCAGTCGCGGCAACTGCCGGCTGTAGCCTCGGGGCAGGTGCCGGCGGGCCAGACTGATCTGCTGCTCGATGAGATAGAAATTATCGAGCAACCAGGCCTCGGCCGGCACGATCCGCCCCCCCGGCATGGCCGTGACCGTCACGATGTCGTAGGCCGCCCGCAACGTCCGCGCATTGTCCGCGAGCCGAGGCAGCAACATGTCCGGACCGGGGTGCGGATCAAGGGCGTGCAGGCCGGCCAGTTTGGCGGCGTGAAGCGTGAGCTGCTTGAGACTATACAGTTCCGAGCGCAGCAACTCGGTATTCTGCTCGTTACGCAGGGCGTGGCGCGCCCGGGTTTTCAATCCGAACTCTTTCATGCGCATGTGCATTCCTTGATCGAGCCCGAGATCTTGCGCGCAGGCGTGGCCTTCCGTCCTCTGTCTGCTGCGATCTTAAGCCTGGTTGTCACCCTCGTGTTTGGTCTCAACATTCGGTGAGAATGCTGTGCGTTATTGCCAAGAAACCGGTGCCTGCGGTCGCTGCGACGCTGCCACAAGGAATTACGCGTCCTCGGCCGTTGTTCCCTTTCGCCGATCCTGCCTCACAGGGGATGGGAGGTGTTCTCCGCAGGCTCGTCGGCCCACGCATCCTTGGCCTGCAAGGCCCGCTTGGCGACCAACTGAAAGTGCCGGCCGAGGATGGCCAGTTCCACGGCCACGGGCAGGGCCTTCCGCTTGGTCAGGGCTGTTGTTATAATAAGCTTCCAATACCAGATCCTGGCCCGGGACAGGATGCCGATGCGCCACAGGCTCTTGAGAAAGGCGCGGAAATCGCTCCAGACAAGCTTGCCCCGGGCTGTCGGATTGTAGTTTTTTAGAAATGTATTGATACGGTCATAGTAAAACTCGGGTGTGTAAAGCGTGGACAGAAGGTTTTTGTAGCCGTTGATCAGGGTTTTGCGGCGCATGGTCGGGATGAAGTTCAGGCTGGCATCCGTGTTCTCGCCCGTGGCATTGCCAAGGAGCCGGTTTTCGGCCTTGAGTCGGCTCCACAGCCGTGTCTTGGGCATGGCGGTAAGAATGCCGACCATGGCTGTGACCACCCCGATTTTCTGGATGAAGCGGATTTGCTGCTCGAAGATGCCTTCCGTGTCGCTGTCGAACCCGACGATGAACCCGCCCATGACCTGCAAGCCGTTTTGATGCAGGGTCTTGATCGCCTGGGAGAAATCCGTGGCCACGTTCTGTTTCTTGCCGCATTCCTTGAGGCTGTCTGTGGAGGGCGTCTCGATGCCGATGAAGACCTTGTGGAAATTGGCTTTGCTCAGCAGGCGCACCAGTTCGCCGTCCTGGGCCAGATTGATGCTCGCCTCGGTCATGAATTTGAAGGGATAGCCGTGCCGAACCTGCCAGTCGACGAGCCGGGGCAGGAACTGTTTCACCGAGGCGATGTTGCCGATGAAATTGTCGTCCACGATAAAGACCGGACCACTCCAGCCGGCCTCGTGCAGGCTTTCCATTTCACACAACATCTGGTCGGTCGACTTGACCCTGGGCCGACGGCCGTTTAGGACCACGATGTCGCAGAATTCACAGTCAAACGGGCAACCGCGCGAGTATTGCACGGACATGGTGACATAGTCCCGGAAGTCGATCAGATCCCATTGCGGGATGGGCGTGCGCGAGATGTCCGGCCGCTCGGTGGACGTATAGAGGGGCTTGGGTGTTCCCCGGCTTAAATCCTCAAGAAAGGGCGGCAACGTGATCTCGGCCTCGTTGAGGACGAAATGGTCCACGCCCGGGAAGCGCTCGGGCTGGGCGGTAAAGGCCGGTCCGCCGGCCACGATGCGTTTCCCCATGGCCTTGGCGCGGGCGATGACGTCCTTGGCTCCGGCCTCCTGCACGACCATGGCGCTGATAAAAACCATGTCCGCCCAGGCCAGGTCCTCGCCGCGAAGGGGCGCGACGTTGGCATCGACAAGTCGCTTGTCCCACTGCGCCGGCAGCTTGGCGGCGACCGTCAGCAGGCCCAGCGGAGGAAAGGCCGCTTTTCGGGAAATAAACGGCAATATATGTTTAAAGCTCCAGAAGGTGTCTGGATATGTTGGATAAACAAGGAGAATTCTCATGATAAAGACCTCCTCCTCTGAGCGTGTCTCGAATCTGTATCCGATGATTCTTCCCTGTATAACGCAATAGCCACGAAAGGTCGCTATTAATTATTGTCGCCCCCCTCCCGCCTTCTTCGCGAAACAGTGTTTAACCACGCAATTATTGATTTTTTTGTGTAAATATTACTTTTTAACATGGCGCTATTGCTTAACTATCTGGTGGCACGGGCGTATGTTACAGACCAGAGGGCCACATTTTCGTGGCCCTTGACATTTTGGCGATATGGGGAGCGTCCTTTGACCAGACGAACAGGCGTGGGTGAGGCGTGGGGAAATTACGTTTTTCAGGACCGCCGAGACTGACCTGCCCGGCTCGACTCCCTTGGCATTGGCAAACTTTGGAAGGCCATACGTGGAGGCCTTCTCTTGTTGCTCCCGGCGTTTTTCCGCTTCGGCCCTACGCGTTTTCTGCTCGTCGGAGAGCATATGGCCGGTCGCTTTCCAGTTGGCCTTTTCGCCAGACTTGTGGTTCTGGATGAATCCGGCTGTCAGCAGGCTACGGTATTCATCGCACAACGTCTCTTTCCATGCCGCGTCGCTGCGATTATCCAGTACTGTAGAATGAGAGCTTTGAACATGGCTCGCGGAGGATAGGCTGGATTGTCGACAGCGTTGACGACCCGCTCAAGCGTTTGCTGTAAGACATTCTCGAGAGGTTTCCAGTCGGCGAGGCGACTTATTTTGTCCAGGAAGCACTCTTTATGCTTGCGGCTGGCAACACCGTAGTCCGCAATGCAATGCCTCCTCGATGCGTACCCGCTCATGATCGCCGCCAGTACTTTGGATGAAAGTAATGTGTCTTAACTCTTCAAAATAACAATGTATATCGGCTGCGGCCGTGCATCGGTCTCAAGCAGTGGGACAGAGCGCCAACGTATTCGCTAAACACTTACCAAAAGAGCGCCAACAGTTCAATTCAGCGCGGGGATATTTTATCGGCTACCCGCAAACAAAGCAATTTGGCTGTGCCAATACAATAACATGACTAGCCAAATTCTGAGGCTTCGTAAGCTGCAGGTCGGGAGTTCGAATCTCCTTGCAGGCTCTATAATTTCAATTGGTTAGAGTCGATGATCCGGGCCCATTTTTCTATGTTCAGCGGGTCGTGCCTGTTGGCTCCGTTGGCGGACCCCATTTATCCGCAATCCTCCACGTCCCTTTTGTTGTAAGCATACAAGCGAAAGGGGAGTTCATTTCAAGCAAAATGAGAAGGGCCAGACAGCACTGTTACGCACTGGTTCTTCTCTTCGCTTTGCCTTTTAACCCGCCATTTTTTGCCATCACTTTCCGGCCAAGTACCACAATAGGCCTGGAGCATATCTTGTCTATTTGCCTGCCCAGCGCATCCAATAGACTTTTCAGTTTTTTCATGCCTACAAAGTTTAAAGGGGTCAGGATGTAAATCCCAACCCCGTTGCACTGTTGGCGGGTCGTGCCTGCCCGCGCCGTGGTCTGCTGGCAAACCCTGGCAAGCGGGCTGGCCCGGAAAGCCCCCGCGCCTGCGCGAACGCGCCTCCTTCAGCCCTGCCGCAACAATGCGGCGTAGCCGGGCGGGGTTAGGAGCGTGTCCAGGTGCTCGAGGTCACCGGGATTATCCGGCGTCACGCGGAGCATCCATCCGCCGGTATAGGGCTCGCTGTTGACCAGGTCAGGCGATTCCTCGAGGACCGTGTTGATGCCGGCCACCGTGCCGGACACGGGCATGAACAGTTCGTTGGTCGATTTCATGGACTCCACCGTGCCGAAGCTTTCACCTGCGGCAAAGGCGCTGCCAAGCGCGGGCAGGCCCACGTAAACCACCTCGCCGAGCTGATCCTGGGCGAAATCGGTGATGCCGCAAACCAACTCGCTGCCGTCGCGCATGACCCAGATGTGTTCGTCGGTGTAACGCCGGTCGTCGGGAATCCGGCTGCCTGGCATTTCCTGCATGGGTGCTCCCTCCTCGCGATTTCGTGTATGGGCCCGGCCCGGGGGAAGCTCCACCGGGCCGGGGTACGTCGGGATCAGGCCTCCTGCCGTTCGTACTCGTGCCGCTCGCCGTTGACGGAGAAGGCGTAGGCCACCTCGCAGGCTTTTTTGACCATGTTGGCCACGGAGCAATACTTGATGGCCCCCAGTTCGAAGGCCTTACGGAACTTTTCCAGGCTCAGGCCCTGGCCGGTTACGACGTAGTGCACGCGGATGACGGTGAAGACCTGGGGGATCTCCTCGCGGCGGTCGGCTTCGACATGGACGGCGAAGGAGTCATAGGAAAGGCGCATCTTGTTCATGGCGTGGCAGACTTCGATGGCGGTGCAGCCGGCAAGGGAGATGAGCATCAGCTCCATGGGCCGCACGCCTTCGTTGTTGCCGCCGTAAATTGCCGAAGCGTCCATGGCGACCACGCGGCCGTCGGCATCGGTTCCGTCGAAGCGCATCTTCCCTTTCCAGTCGACATTCACGGTGTACATGGCGATTCTTCCTTGTGGTATGGGATGGGTGGTTGGTGCGTTGTGCTTACTGCGCGGGAGCCAGCTTCGTGGCCTGCGCTCGCGGGGCGGTGCAGGCGATGGTGACGAGCCACAGGAACAAGATGATGATGAAGAGGAACATGCCGATAAGCCCGGTCGCGCGCAGCCAATCCGAGGCCGCGAAGCTGATGGCGGTAAACAGCACGGCCCCGGCCGCGCCGATGTCGCGCAGCCAGCGCTTGCCGTTTTGCGGCGTGACGAAGCTCCAGCCGCCGTCGAACAGGGTGATGAGCGCAAGCGTCGAGATGTTCACGCCCATGGCCACCCACACCGGGTGGGTGTTGAGGTAGAAGTGCCCCACGGCCCAGCCGCCCAGATGGTTCCACAGCAGGCCCGAGGTGAACCCGGCCACCAGCGCCCAGGTCGCGCCGCGCTGTCCGGCCAGGGGCCAGAACAGCGCCGCCACCACCGGGGCGAAGGTGGAGCCGTTGCGCGCCGTCCAGGCGAAGATGTTCCACCAGGCCGCCTGTTCCGAGCGCATGAAGCCGAAGACCACCATGAGCACGGTGAGCAGGATCAGCGAACCCTTGGTGTAGCGCACCAGCGTCGCGTCCGAGGCGGCGGGATTGAGCGCGCTGCCCACGTCGCGCCCGAGGCTCGTCGCGCCCGAGAACTGGCACGGCGCGCCCCAGCCCAGGGCGCAGGCCCAGATGCCGAGCGTGAAGATGCCGACCAGGGGAGCGGGCATGTTGGCCATCAGGTACTTGGGCACGGCCACCAGGCCCCGGGCGTCACCGGGCATGACCGCCGCCGCGGCGATGCCGATGGCGATGCCCATGACGATGAAGATGACGTTGAAGCCGGCGGCGATGTACAGGCCCTTGCGGCCTTCGTCGGGGGTGCGGCAGGAGAGCGCCATCTGGAAGGCCGCCTGGGCCAGCAGCACGTTGATCCAGAAGGTGCCGAACCAGGCCAGGATGGTTTGCAGGCCGACCCCGGTCATGTCCGCATATTGCGGCTTGGCGGCCATGAAGGCGGTCAGGCCGTCGAGGCCGGGGTTTTGCAGCACGGCGTAGATGCCCACGGCGAACATGGCCATGTAGGCGAAGAAATTGGCCGTTTGCGTCATGGCCACGGACCACATGCCGCCGGCCTGGAGGAAGACGTAGAGCAGGGCGGCGGTGATGATGACCGCGGTCATAAGGTCGATGCCGGTGATGGCGTTGATGCAGGAGGCGAAGGCCAGGGCCGTGGCCACGGACCACATGGGGAAGGTGAAGGCCGTGATGGCCCCGGCGATGCCCTTGGCCACGCGGCCGTACTTGTCGCCGATAAGCCCGGAGATGGTGACCATCATCTTGCGGCGAAACGGCCCGATGAGCACGATGGCGATGATGAGCACGTGGCTCATTTCGGCCACGCCGTACCACATGGCCGAAACGCCCTTGAGATAGGCCAGTTCCAGGATGGCGATGAAGGTGGAGCCGGAGAAAAGGCCGGTGATGCAAAAGGCCACCGTCCAGCGCCCGAAACAGCGGCCGCCGACGAAGTAGTCGTCGCCTTTCTTGGCCCGCCGCTTCATGATGTGCCCGAGCGTGACGAGAAGGATGGTATAGGCCAGGGCCAGGCCGAACATCCAGAGCGTGTAGCTTTGCATGGTGCTCTCCGTAGGTGCGCGCGGCCGCCTCAGGCCGCGTGCGAGGGTGCGCCGAGAAGGTCCTGGGCCGCCTCGGCGAGGGTTTCGGACAGGGAGGGATGGCTGTGCACCGTCTGGGCGAGCTGGCGCACGGTGAGCCGGTTTTTGACGGCAAGGGCGGCCTCGGCTACCAGTTCGCTGGCCTGGGCGCCGAACAGGTGCACCCCGAGCAGCCGGCCGTCGGCGGCGTCGGCCACGAGCTTGACCAGCCCCATGGGCTCGCCGAGCGTCTGCGCCCGGCCGTTGGCCCCGTAGGCGCTACGGCCGATGCGCACGGACAGGCCGCGCTCCCGGGCCGCTGCTTCGGTGAGGCCCACGCCGGCGATTTCCGGCGCGGTGTAGATGCAGGCGGGGATGGCGTCGTAGTCCATGACGGCCTGGCCGCCCAGGGCGTTTTGCGCGGCGACCAGGCCCTCGGCCGCGGCCACGTGGGCCAGCATGGGGCCGGGCACGAGGTCGCCGGCGGCGTAGAGGCCGGGGATCGAGGTGCGCATGCCCGCGTCCACGGCGACGAACGGCCCGTTGCGTTCGAGCCCCGGCAAGGCCACGACGCCCTCGACGGGCATGGGGCGCCGCCCGACCGCGGCCAGCACCTTGCGGCAGGCCGCCTCGCCCGGGCCGGCGCGGCCCGTGTAGCGCACGGCCAGCCCGTCGCCTCGCCGCACGATTTCGCTGACGGCCGCGCCGCGCTCCACGGTCACGCCCCGGCGCTTCCACAGGGGAATGAGGCGCTTTTGCAGTTCCTCGTCCACCATGGGCAGGATGCGCTCGGCCGCCTCGATGACCGTGACCTTGGCCCCGAGCCCGGCGTAGAGGCTGGCGAACTCCATGCCGATGACGCCGCCGCCGATGACGGCCAGGGATTCGGGGATGTCCGTGGCGGCGAGCAGGCTGTCGCTGGTGACGACGCCGGGCAGGTCCAGGCCCGGGATGGGCGGCATGGCCGGGCGTGCGCCCAGGCACAGCAGGATGTTGCGCGCCGCCAGGCGCTGTTGCCCGTCCGGGCCGGAAACGGTGACCGTCTCCGGGGCGGGCACCTGTCCCAGGCCCTGGTAGACGGTCACGCCGCTTGCGGACAACAGCTTGGCCACGCCTTGGGCAAGGCCGGCCACGATCGCGTCCTTTTTGGCCTGCAGCGCCGCCATGTCCAGGGTCGGCCGGTCGCAGGCCACGCCCCAGCCGGCGGCCGCGACCACGGTGGAGAGGACCGAAACGCCGTGGATGAGGGTTTTGGTGGGGATGCATCCCCGGTTCAGGCAGGTCCCGCCAAGGCCGTCCTTTTCGATGAGGGCGACCTTGCCGCCGAGCTTGGCGGCCCTGGCGGCGGCGAGATAGCCGGCCGGCCCGCCGCCGATGACCACGAGATCGAATGTTGTTTCCGCCATTGCTGGCAATCCTCCGCGTCGTTTGTGCAGAAAAGAACTTGTTCCGCTGTGAAACAACAATCGGGCCAATGGCGGATACTGTTTTTATTGCAGCATGTTAGTCGGCAAGAAGGCCGCAGGCGGCACAGGGCGGGCAAAAAAGCAGCGCAGAGTGCTTTTTAGGAAGAATTAAATAATTCGATAGGATAAAGAGAGACGGCGCAGGCGACGGATGGTCCGTTTTCGGACCATGGTTCATTTTTGGACCGATAGGCCGTGCTCACGCATTTTGCGCAGCAACGTGCTGTGCGGGATGCCGAGGCGTTTGGCCGCGCCGCGCAAGCTGTCGGCGGCGGCCAGGGCGGCTTCGATGCAGGCGCGTTCGAAACGGCCGACCGCTTCGCGCAGCCCTTCGCCCGGGGCAAGGTGGTTCGTTTGTGAACCATCCGGCAAAGGCCGGTGGGCGGCCGCGGCCAGGCATTGCCAGACCGGCCCCGTGCTTTCGGCAAGGCCGGACAGGGCCACCAGGCGTTCCATCATGTTGGCCAGTTCGCGGACGTTGCCGGGCCAGGGATAGGCGAGGAGCAAGGCGCGCTGCTCCTCGGTCAGGGTGGAACGCCGTCCCAGGCGGCGGGCGAACTGGGCCAGGAACCGCTCGGCCAGGGGCACGATGTCCTCGGGCCGCTCGCGCAGGGGGGGCACGGTCAGGGGCACGACATTGAGGCGGTAGTAGAGGTCCTCGCGAAAGGTTTTTTCCTGCACCATGCGGCCGAGGTCGCGATTGGTCATGGCGATGACGCGCACGTCCACGCGGATGGGGACGCGTCCGCCGATGCGGTGGATGACGCCCTCCTGCAGGGCGCGCAGGAGCTTGACTTGCAGCCCCGGCCCCATCTCGCCGACTTCGTCGAGCATGAGCGTGCCGCGGCTGGCCACTTCGAACAAGCCGATGCGCCCGGCCCGGTCCGCGCCGGTAAATGCCCCTTTTTCGTAGCCGAACAGTTCGGCCTCCTGGAGATGCTCGGGAATGGCCCCGCAGTTGATCTGGATCAGCGGCCCGTCGCGACGGGGGCTGTGGTGGTGGACGTGCATGGCCACCACTTCCTTGCCCACGCCCGTCTCGCCGGTGATGAGCACGGTGGAGTCCACGCGCCCCACGCGCTGCGCCTGGGCAAGCAGCCGGACCATGGCCGGGCTTTGGGCCACGGGGACGTCGTCGAAACGCGCGGTGCGCAGGGCCTCGATTTCACGGCTTTTGCGGTCGGCCTCCCGGCGCAGGGCGTCGGTTTCGCTCAAGTCACGCAGGGTGGCCACATAGCGAAACGGTATGTTGTCCGGGTCGCGCAGGGGCGAGACCGTCAGCACCATGCGCCGCCCGCCGTTCTCCTCGTCCACCAGCCTGGCAAAGGGTTTGCCTTCCGCCCGGCACGTGGCGATGGCCCCGGCGACGATGGCGGCCGGCGTGTTCGTGGCCGGGGCCGCCTGCCCGGGCCAGTCCGGCAACAGTGCGGCGAAGCGCTGGTTGTGGGAGAGCTCGCGGCCTTCGTGGTCCAGCACGAGGAGGCCGTCCATGGCGCAGTCGATGATTTGCCGTAGTTCCAGGGTCCGCCGCTCGGCGGTGTCGAAGGCGTCGTAGACCTTGCGGATCAGCTCCATTTTGGTGAGCACGCCCACCAGCCTGTTCTGGTCGTTGAGCACCAGCAGGCGTTCCATGGGCATCTGGCGGCAGACCACCTCGAACTGTTCGTTGTCGCGTACGGACACGATGTCCGGGTCCATGACGTCGCGGATGACGGTATCGGTGTCGAGGCCCTGCTTGAGGGCATGGACCACCCGGAAGATGGTGAGGATGCCGGCGGGCGTGCCGTCCTGGTTCAGTATGGGAACGCAATTGACGCCGGTGCGTTTGTAAACGGCCAGGGCGTCCTCGATGCGATGGCCCGGCGTGAGGGTTTCCGGCGAGGCGTGCATGACTTGATCGACGCGCATGGTCTCCCCCAGGGGGCGGGCGCTGTGCTGCCCGCGTCGTGTCCTCGCAATCCGTCCCTGCGGATGTTAAGGGGGGCAGGTCGGCTGGCGTCCATGAAAAAGGGCCGGATTTCGAAGAGCTCCACGGTTTGCCGCACAGGGTCGACCCTGAAGCCCCATTGCAGTTGATCACGGATATGGGCTGGCGGCCCCTGCGCATCGCAGAATTTCTGGTGCGCCAGGCCAAGCCTGGAGAAGGAGGATGTAAGGAATGCTGAAACCTTCTTTGAAACCCTACGGGTACCCAAGCCCGTCCGGCCAAGTGTGCTGACAGCCGGAACCGAGTGTTGCGCGGACTGGAGCAATCCAGGACGTGAAGCGTACACAGGGAGTTTGTAGGCCTTGCTATTGAGCCCCGAAATTGCGTTCCCGCGGGAGCTGACGACTTCAGAATATCGGAAGGCACCATCTGGGGGCAAGACAGCATCGCTCTCAGGTCCCGCCGGGGTCGAAGAACAAGGCATGCGGACAGGGGGTTTCCCAGGAACCTGGGAGACCCTGTCGTCTCCGCTTGAGAATACGGAAGGGAAGAGCCGGTAATTTCTTCCAGGCCTATCCCGGGTTCGTCTGCTCGGGAACAGGAGCGAAAATCCAGACGACAAGCGGTATCCGAAGGCGAAGGAAACGAAGTCTGAGGAGATGGACGGCAGGGAGTCGGAACGCCTCATAGTACCGATGAATCAGGGGAACCCACCCGGGGACCCAGAGGAGGGAAGGAGGCGTCTGTTCATGGAACTTCTGGAGGGAAAGATGCATGGGAAATCGAGCCCGGAAAGCGTCTCAACGAAACTGCAGAAGGTAGCGGATCTGGCCAAGCAAGCGCCGGAAATGGTGTTCACGACGTTGGCCCACCATATCGACCTCGTCTTTCTGAAGGAAGCATTCCACCTCACCAGGAAGGACGCGGCGTCAGGCGTGGATCAACAGACAGCAGCGGAGTACGAGGAACAGCTGGATAGGAACCTGACGTCGCTTTTGGATCGTTTCAAGAGCGGAACGTACAAGGCCCCTCCGGTCAAGCGGGCGTATATCCCCAAGACAAACGGGGCGGCCCGTCCGATCGGCATCCCGACCATCGAGGACAAGGTACTGCAACGCGCGGTAACCATGGTTCTGGGAGCG
The DNA here is from genome assembly GCF_049995385.1 of Solidesulfovibrio sp. DCME. Lineage (NCBI taxonomy): Bacteria > Pseudomonadati > Thermodesulfobacteriota > Desulfovibrionia > Desulfovibrionales > Desulfovibrionaceae > Solidesulfovibrio > Solidesulfovibrio sp. DCME. The sequence continues at coordinate 3,706,591 of NZ_CP188261.1, read as the reverse complement.
GTCTACGAGCAAGATTTCCTCTCTTGCTCATACGGTTTCCGTCCCGGCCGGTCCTGTCACCAGGCGTTGGAGACGCTGTGGCGTGGCATCATGGGCATAGGTGGCGGGTACGTCTACGAAGTGGACATCCGCAAGTTCTTCGACACGTTGGATCATGGACATCTTCGGAGCTTTCTTGACCTGCGGGTGCGCGATGGTGTGATACGACGGGTCATTGATAAGTGGCTTAAGGCTGGAGTTCTCGAAGCAGGCCAGCTTGTGTATCCAGACGCCGGCACGCCACAAGGAGGAGTGATCTCGCCCCTTCTGGCGAACATCTACCTTCATGAAGTCCTGGACAAATGGTTTGAGCACGTCGTCAGACCGCGTATGCGAGGTGAGGCGTTCCTCATCCGCTACGCTGATGACTTTGTCATGGTCTTCAGCAACGAGATGGATGCCCGGAAGGTCGAGGAGGTGCTGCCGAAGCGACTTGGTCGGTTCGGTCTCGCCGTTCACCCAGAGAAGACTCGCTTGGTGCGATTCCTGCCGCCTTGTGGCGGATCAGGAGGTACTGGACACCAAGGGTTCAGCTTCGACCTGTTGGGTTTTACCCACTACTGGGGCAAGTCGCTCAAGGGAAATTGGGTTGTCAAGCGCAGGACGGCAAAAGATCGTCTTGCCAGGGCCTTGAAATCGGTAGGGGAGTGGTGTCGATTCAATCGGCATAGTGATATCGCCGATCAGTACCGGACTCTCATACTCAAAATCAAAGGTCATTGCCAATACTATGGGATAACCGGTAACTCCCGCAGGCTTAACGCCTTCCGTGATGGAGTGCAGAAGCTGTGGTGGAAGTGGTTGAACCGGCGATCGCAAAGAAACAACATGAGCTGGCAAAACTTCAACCTCATGAAGAAGACTTATCCATTACCAATTCCCGTAGCAATGCATTCTATCTGCCATCGTGTAGCAAGACCATGAACAGAGGAGCCGGATGCCTTAAAGGGGCACGTCCGGATCTGTGGGGGGCGGGGGAAGGAAACTTCCCTCGTCTACCCGACCAGGAGGCTTTCCAGCCGGTGCCCTTCGAACTCGCTGAGAGCCATTGGATCCTCGAGGGTGATTCGCTGTCCGTCCGCGGCCTTGCTTTAGCCGGCAAATGGCTTGATCGGCAAGCCGTTTCGGGTGGAGATGCTTTTCATGAATCCTTTCGGGCCGGGCACAGCGATCTGTACGGCCGCTGGGCGAGGCTTGAGCGCCACAGCCGAAGGCGGCCCGCCTCCCTTGGGAAGCAGTCCGCCTTCGCGCCATTTTCGCTTGAATTGACCGCCGCGGGCGGCTTGATGCCAGCGCGCCCGCCCATCGGGTCCCGATACCTCCTGCGCGGTTTGCCGACGGGACCTAATTGTTGAGCAGCAGCAGCTCCGTAGCCGCGGGCAAGACAAAGGATGGCGCGGTGACCGGAGCCCCGACGCCGATCACCCAGTAGCCGACGTTCGTCGTTCCGTCCGGGGCCAACACCGTATTGACCAATGGCCCCGAGCCGAACCGGTCGCTGTACGGTACCCCGTACACGGTGTTGTTCGAGGTGGTCCAGATCACGTTGGCGTAGCGGTTGTAGTTGCTGGGGTCGGTTTGGATCTGGGAAAACCCCACCAGGGGGTCGAGTTGCCACCAATCCGCGCTCGGCAGGCTGCCGATGGCCGTGGTCGTGGCCTGGAACGTCACTTGGTAGGTGCTGCCATAGTAGCCGCCGAGTAACCCCGTGGTCAGTTCGCCGATGGCCATGTTGAGGGTGGTCAGGTAGGCGCTGAGGTCCTGGAGGGAGGCGTTGGTGCCCGGGTTTTCGGGCAGGCTCGGGTTGCCCAGCGTATTGATGCAGAAGGTCTGGAAGTTCTCCCAGTCCGGCCCGAGGGTTATGGCCTTGTTGTTGAGCACCCATTTGGACGCGTTGTCGGGGTCGGGCACCGGGCTCCCGGATTGGCCATAGATGACGGCATTATAATCGCTTACGCCGTTGGTGCCTGTCGTCGGGGACACGGTGATGCTGGCATTGGTCCAGGCGCCGCCGGCAGGAAGGGCGGGGTTGGGGCTTACGACCGTGCCGGGATTGATCACCGAAGCCGTCAGTTTGCCCGTGGCCGTGATCGTGCCGTCGCTGGCGGTGGTGGCCTGCATGTCGATGCCGAAGGTGTAGGTCTGGGTCGACGCCCAGGTGGCGTTGCCGGCGCCGAAGGAGTTGGAACGCTGCAACGTGGTGGTGGTGCCGACCAGCCACTGGGCGTACGGGACGAACGAAGGCCAGGGGTTGGGCATCTGGGCATTGCCGGGGTCGAAGATCGACGGGCCGATGTAGCGGAGCAACTTCCCGTTCCCGTCCGTCTTGACGGCAGCGCCCGTCGCCCCGGCATTGACCAGGAGGACCGCGATCTGGTTTGCGGTTTTGCTGCCGTAGCCGGTGCTTTGCAACACGGGCTCGGAGGGGTTCGTCAGGGGGTTGTTCTGGTAGCTCTGGATGCTCAGCGGGGCGGTGAAGGCGTCGATGTTGGTGAGGTTGCCCTGGTCGCCGCTGCCGCCGTTCATGGTCAATTCGAACTGCTGGTAGCGCTGGAGCGTCGTGAATACGGAGGGGGCCGTGGTGAGGTAGCCGCTGCCCGCGCTCGGGTCGTCGTAAAACAGATAGAACACGCAGCTGATGGACTTGGTGATGTTCAAGCCGCCCGACCCGATGGCCGAAAGCTGGACCGGGTTCGACATCAGGTTGGTGACGGTCTGCGGTGGGTTGTCGGTATTCTGGTGGGTGCCGTAGGTGATGGCGGATTGGCCGTTGTTGTAGGTGGCCTGCAAGGCGCTGCTCGTGCCGGCGTTGGGGTCCTGAATCTGGAGCCAGACGTTGTCGGGATATTGGCTGGTGTCGAAAATCACCGTGAGCGAAGCGAACACCCCGCAGGGCATGGCCAGCATGGCCAGGGCCATGACGGCCGCAGCGCCCATTTTGCCAAGGAACCTGTTGTTCCTGAAAAAACTGCCGTTTCGCCGGCTTCTCGATCGTTCGATCATACCGCATCCCCCGTAGGCTTTTTCGGTTTTCCCATGGATAAACCTTATCCGCCGCACCCTGTCAAAGGTCAAGGGCTACTTGGGGTTCGCCTCGAGATACCGGGCTTCCCCGGGCTCGCCGCGGTGCGGCGGCCTGTCCGCCTGCCGGCCGCGGCCAGGCAGCCCGCACAGGCCGCGGGACCCTTATGAGGCGACCGCCTCGAAGGGCAACTCCAGGCAAAACAGGCTGCCCACGCCCGGCGTGCTCTCCGCCGTGATCCGCCCCCCGTGCAGGGCGGCCAGTTCCCGGGCGATGCTGCAACCCAGGCCGGCGCCGCCCAATTCCTTGGTCAAAAAATCTTCGGCAATGACAAAACTGCGGAAGATGCCAGGCAGCTTTTCCGGTTCGATGCCCAGGCCGGTGTCGCGCACGCAAAAGCGCAGCCACCGCTGCAAGGGCATGCGTTGCGTCGGCGTCTTCGCTTCCTTGGGCGGCGTGGCCATGGGGGCCGCCCGCAGGGTCACGCTCCCCTGGTTCGTGAACTTGACGGCATTGCCGAGGAGGTTGACCAGGGCCTGGGCCAACACGCCCTTGTCGCCGACGACCGTGCGCGGCAGCGCCGGATGGAGGTCCAGCCACAGGGCCAGCCCTTTGGCCGACGCCTGGCGGGAAAACAACTCGGTGATGCTGGCCAGCGTCGCCGGCAGGTCGTAGGGCTTGGGCGAGAAGGGCAAAGCCCCGGCGTCCAGCCTGGACAATTCGAGCAGGGCGGTCACGAGGGTCAGGAGCCGGTTGGCGGACGTCCTGAGGTAGGCGGTGAATTCCTGTTGCGGGGCGTCCAGCCCACTGTCGGCCAGCAGCTCGATCATGCCGTGGATGCCGTTGAGGGGCGTGCGCAATTCGTGGCTCATGTTGGCCAGGAACACGGTCTTGGCCTGATTGGCCGCTTCCGCCTCCTCCTTGGCCCGCAACAGGTCGGTGGTGCGTTCGGCCACCATGGCCTCCAGGACCTGCTGCTGCCGGTAGAGCTTCAGGTGCGTCAGGACCCGGGCCGCCACCACCGCGGGCTGGAAGGGCTTGGTGATGTAGTCCACCGCCCCCAGGCGCAACCCCCGTTCCTCGTTCTCGCCGGCGCTCAGCGCCGTCACGAAAAGCACGGGCACATCCCGGCGCGCGGGGTTTTCCTTGATGCGCCGGCAGACCTCGTAGCCGTCGATGTCCGGCATCATGACGTCGAGCAGGATCAGGTCCACGGGCAGGGGGGATGCCAGCAGGTCCAGGGCGTCGCGCCCCCCGGAGGCGATGCTCACGTCGTGCTCGGCGCGCAGCATCTCGTTGAGCATCAAGAGGTTCGAGCGTTCGTCGTCCACCACCAGAATGCGAAACCGAGCGTCAGGCATGCAATGGCTCCTTACGGCCCGGGGATTGCCGGAACCGGGGCAAGGGCGACGCGTTCGAGGTCGCAGTCCGCATAGGCCAGCGCGATCTCCCGGATGCGCTCCGCGTTGCCCAAAAAGACGTCGACGATGGCCGGATCGTAGTGCGTCCCCCGGTTGCGGGCGACGTAGCTTACGGCCTCGGCGTGGGGAACCGGGGGCTTGTACACGCGCTTGCTGATCAGCGCGTCGTAGACGTCCACCACGGCCATGATCCGACCGGCCAGGGGGATGGCCTCGCTTGCCGGGCCCTGGGGATAGCCGCCGCCGTCCCAGCGTTCGTGATGGCTGTAGGCGATGTCGCTGGCCAGGTGCACGAACGAGTCGCCCCCCAGGCGCCGTTCGGCCCGGGCCAGGATGTCGCGGCCGTGGACGGTATGCTGCTTCATGATCTCGAATTCCTCGGGCGTGAGTTTGCCGGGCTTGAGCAGGATGTGGTCCGGGATGGCCACCTTGCCCACATCGTGCAAGGGATGGATCTGTAGAGGACCTCGATGGAGGTGGTGCGGAAGGAGTCCGCGTGCCGGGGCTGCTGGGACATGCCCCTGGCCAGCAGGCGCGCCACGCGCTGGGTGCGCCGGAAATGGCCGGGCAGTTCGTTGTCCCGCGACTCGGCCAGGGCGGTGAACAGTTCCCGGGGGGCGATGGGCTTGCCCACGTGGTCGTTCATGCCGGCGGCCAGGCTTCGCCGCTGGCGGCCAGGCGTTCGTAATAGGGCATGACTTGCGCGAAAAGCTCCCTGATCTCCGGGGAATTTTCCCGAGACGGCAGCCCCAGCCGGGCATCGCCCCGTTGCAGCCCGGCCTCGGCCGTTGTCCATTCCGACAGGGCCTGGCGCAACTCCGTGACCGTGGGGGCCTGGCCGTCCGTGTCCCCGGCCAGGCCCATGGCCAGGACGCATTTGGTCAGCCGCTGGTTCAGCACCCGCTGGCGGCCGGACAGGTTGACGACCCGGGAATCGCTTTTCTCCTGGCGGATGGCGTGCTGCATGAGCAGGGAAGAGGCGAGCAGGGTCAGGGCGACAAAAGCCAGGGCCAGGGCGTAAATCCATTTGAGCCGCCGGATGTTGCTTTCAGTGATGGCGCGCATCGCCCCTCCCGGAGCACGCACCGGTTTCGGTTGGGCACAAGACGCGCCAAGCCGCGCGCCATCCGGCCAGAGCCAGTCGCGGCCGTCTAGCGGGCATCGGTTTCCTCCTTGGCGGCCAGCCGGCCGAGCAGGGCGCCGCAAGCCTCCCGTGCGGATTTGAAATGGAATGTGCGCAGGGCGTTGGCCAGGGCATCGGCCAGGCCCGCATCGATCTGGCGGGCGCCGGGGCTGAGGCTCGCGAAGACGTCCAGGGCCCGGGTGTCGTTGTGGGCCAACAGGACCTGCAGTTCCTGCACCAGGGGGAGGAGTTTGGCTGGCGGGATCGGGTCGGCGCTGCCGCCGGCGGCGGCCCCCCCGGTGTCCGCATGCAGGTAGGCGTCGATGCGTTCCTGGGTCGCCGCCAGTTCCCGGCCGAGCTGTGCGACCAGGCGTTCGCACCGCTGCGGCCTGGTCGTGATGCAGGCCTCGACCTCGGCTGCCACGGTGTACAGGGCCATGGCCCCGATATTGCCGGCCACGCCCTTGAGGGTGTGGGCCTGCCGCCGCGCCCCGGTCAGGTCGCCCTCGGCGAGGCGCTCGGTGATCGAGGCCACGATGTCGCCGAATTTTTCGGGGAACTCCGCCAAGAGCTTCCGGTACAGCGGCTCATTGCCCCGCAGCCGCGACAGCCCCAGGCGCACGTCGAGAAGGGGTTTTTCGGTCGTATCGGCCAAGCCGGTTTCCGCCGCCGGCTTTTCCCGCCCGGGGGACTCCGCCGCCGGCGGTTCGCGCCCGGGGGGACCCGCAGCCGGCTCTTCCCGCCCGGTGGCCTCCGCCGTCGGCCGTTGCCGCCCGGGGGCGTCCGCGCCGCCGTCCGGGAGCAGCCAGCGGGCCAGGGTGGTGTAGAGCTCCTTGGGGTCGATGGGTTTGCCGACGTGGTCGTTCATGCCCGCCTCCAGGCTTTTGCGGCGGTCCTGGTCCGTGGCGTGGGCGGTCATGGCGATGATGGGCAGGGAGGCGTACCGGGCATCGGCGCGGATGCGGCGGGAGGCTTCCATGCCGTCCATCACGGGCATCTGGATGTCCATGAGCACCACCGCATAGGAGGCGGCCTCGAGCATGGCCAGCGCCTTTGCGCCGTCCGGGGCGATATCCACCACCAGCCCGGCCCCTTCGAGCAGCTCCCGGGCCACCTGCTGGTTGATCTCGTTGTCCTCGGCCAGCAGGATCCGGCTGCCGCGAACCGGCGCCAGCCGTTCGATGCCGTCCTCGGACGCGTCCGTCCGGCGGGGGCGGCAGGCCTCCTTGCCGGTCGAAAGCCCGATGGCGGCGGCGATGGTGTTAAAGAGCACCGAGCGGCCCACGGGTTTGAGCAGGAAGCCGTCCACGCCGATGTTCTCGGCTTCGCGCCGGACTTCCTCGCGGCCGAAGGCCGTGACCATGATGACGACCGGCCGGCGTTCCAGGTCCATGGCCTGGATGTGCTTGGCACAGGTGGTTCCGTCCATGCCGGGCATTTTCCAGTCGAGGAGCACCACCCGGATGGCGCTGTCCATGCGGTGCAGCACTTCGAGCGCTTTTTCGCCGCTTTCCGCCGTGGTCACGGTAAAGCGCATGGACAGCAGGTCGTCGCTTAAGATCTGGCGCGAGGTGGCGTTGTCGTCCACCACCAGCACGCCCATGCCGGCCATGGCCTCGGCATTCTCCCGGCAGTACGTCTGGGTCGCCGGGGCGAGCGGCAGCTCGAGGGTAAAGGAGAACTCGCTGCCAAGCCCCGGCGCGCTTTCCACGTCGAGGCTGCCGCCCATGAGCTCCACCAGTCGCCGGCTGATGCTCAACCCCAGCCCCGTGCCGCCGAAGCGCCGGGAAATCGAGCCGTCGGCCTGGGAAAAGGGGCTGAAGAGGTTGTTGCGCTGGTCAGGGGACATGCCGATGCCCGTGTCGCGCACGGCAAAGCGCAATTGCGCGCCCCGGGCGGTGGCCCCCACGAGGCGCACCTCGAGGATCACCTCGCCCGCCTCGGTGAACTTCACGGCGTTGCCGACCAGGTTGAGCAGCACCTGGCCCAGGCGCAACGGGTCGCCCAGGACGCCGGAAGGCACGTCGTTGCCCACCGACAGCAGGAATTCCAACTGCTTTTCCGCGGCCCCCGTACCCATGATGTCCACCACGTTGCCAAGGACCGTGTCCAGCTCGAAGGGGATGTGCTCGATGACGAACCGGCCGGCCTCGATCTTGGAATAATCGAGGATGTCGTTGATGACGCTGAGCAGGGTGTCGGCGGAGGCCCTGATCTTGTTGAGGTAGTCCTCCTGCCTCGGGGTCAGGTCCGTTTTGAGCGCCAAATGGCTCATGCCGATGACGGCGTTGAGCGGGGTGCGGATCTCGTGGCTCATGCGGGCCAGGAATTCGCTTTTGGCCTGGTTGGCCTGCTCGGCCTCGTGCTTGGCGGCGTCGAGTTGCCGCTGGGCGTTCTTGCGTTCGGTGATGTCCCGGGCCACGCCCCTGCGGCCGAAGCACAGCCCTGCGGGGTCATGCATGGGCACGCAACTGATCTCGAGTTCCTTGCCGCCGTCCCCGGCCTCGGGGCATAAGGTCTCCCAGGTTTTGATGGCCCCGTCGCAGCCGTCGCCGTCCGGCGGCACGAACTGGCGGAGCACCGTGCCGAGGACCTGCTCCGGGGGCCGTCCGAGCAGGCTGGCCGTGCGCGGGCTGGCGTAGGTGAACACGCCGGCCGTGTCCGTTTCCCAGATCAGGTCCGGCGACGTCTCGACCAGGCCGCGAAACCGGGCCTCGCTTTCGCCGATGGCCCGGGCGGCCGCGCGGCGTTCGCGCTGGCGGCTGGCATCCAGGTACGCTCCGAAGGCGGCCAGCAGCAACACCAGGCCCGCACCGGCCAGGTACAGGGGCCACTCCTTCCAGCGCACCTCGGTCAGGTAGGCGTTGGAGGTCCGCGACACGACGACCCAGGTCTGCCGGAATCGCGGCGGGACCGTGCCCCGGCGGATGTCGGAGCCCGGCAGCCTGTCCGGGGTCAGGAGGATGGTGGCGAAGGTGTACAAGCCGTCCTCCCCCATGACCTGGCCCGAGGGGGAGGCGTTGATGGCCCGCCAAAGGTCGGGGTGGCTGGCGGCGAAGGTCTGCCCGGCCCGGTCGGGAAACATGAAGGCCCAATCGGCATCGCCGCCGCCGTGCAGCCAATAGCCCTCCTGGTTGAGCACCATGACGCTCTGGCCGGCAAACTCCAGCCGGTTGTTGAGCTTTTTGAGGAGCACGTCGCCCAGGTAGTTGAGGACCAAAACGCCTTCCATCTGGCCCGCGGCATTGCGCAACGGCGCCGCGATGCGCAACATGGGCTTGTGGGGCTCTTCCAGTTTTCCGAACTCGACGTTGAGGTCCAGGGGGGAAGTATAGATTTCACCGGGCGGCAGGTTTATGGAATGTTTGAAGTAGTATCGGTCACCCTTCATTTGCAGTTCGTTGCCCGGCACGGCCCAGGATCGCCCGTTCAAGGCGTTGATGCGCAAAATCTCCTGTCCTGTCTTGTCGAGCAATCGTAGTTGATCATACTGTTGATTATTCTGGCTGAATAATAGATAGGATTCCTTGACTTCGTTGAGCGTTTCCACATTGCTATTTTCCAGGAAGTGAGTCATCGTCCGACGGTTTATCAATCCATCGAGATCGTCGAATAGCATCGCCAGGTCATAGGAAAGTATGCTTGCTACATAGTCGAGTTTTATACTTTCCGTGTTTCGAAAAAGTTTCTCCCTGTTGCTGGCATCCAGATATGCAATGAACGTCATTATTCCGACCAGTAGGATCGCTATCGGAATAAACCGTATCAAGAAAGGCTTTGCGATGTCGTCGGTCGTTTTTCTCATTTCGATAACGCCCTCATTCCGCTTTCCAGCACCTTCCTTACCCCCTCTCCCGCACCTCGGAAGGATTGGGGGTTCTCTCTCATAGGACATTCGTACGGCTTTCTCAATACGCCCGGGAAAAATCCGGTCAGCGGCAGGACCTGCCCGCTTTCGGGTGGCATTGCCGATTCTGTGAAAAAAACTTATAATAATAGCAGGATGGCCAGCATTCAGGGGCGCGGGGCCTGCCCGGGGCGGTCGGTCCGAGGCCGCGCCGCCTGGGTGGCTTCCGGCCCGGGAAGGCGGCCAAGACAGGCTCGGTTGGTTTGAAGAATAAATATTTTATTTTCTTTACAGACTGCTGACTATTTTTGGCTTATGGGAATGGTTTAGGCGTTTTCTTTTTTTTGCATCAATACCCCTTGCTCGCTCCCGGTGATGCCAGGCAATGGAGAAGGGCCCAGGCGGCTGGACGGGCTGGCGGCATCGGGCGTTCCCGTGCGCCGCCAGACGCCTTGTCTCGAGACTTGAGGCCATGGTAACGACGTAACCGTAGCCAGCCGCCGATGGGTGGGGCTGGTCCGCTTGGGGATTGCCGCCGCGTAACAAGTACAGCCTCGGGGGGTGCCGTATGACCCAGTCGTTTCGCAACCGGGCAACGCTTTTCCTGCGGGCGCGCCATGTTGCCAAGGCCGTTGCGCTCCTGGTCCTTCTTGTCTGGGCCGTTTCCCTGGCCGGGCCGGCCGCGGCCGGCTCGGCCGCCCGGACGGCGGCGAAACCAGCCGCCCCCCCTGCCTGGGCGTTCGACCTCATCGGGTTCAAGGGCGTGCTGTATCCGTCGTTCCTGGTGGCCATCTCCAAAATATGGCTGGATATACAGCATAACAGCGACGAGTTGGGGAACCGCAGCGGCCTTGTGAGCGTCAACGTGGTCGCACCGCGCGCCGGCGCCAAGGCCATCGTGGAAATGACCACCACCTCCCCCCTGATCCGTTCCGGCCGGGCGGAAGTGACCTTGCCGCGCAAAGGCAAATTATATCACATCTTTCCGTTTCTTTCCATCGCCGATGCCATCGTCCTGGTGAAAAAGCCCGTCACGGCGGACGTGACGGCCAAGCTATGGCTGGACGGTGTCCCCCAGGGTGAACGCACAACCCAAGTCACCATCGCTTCGGCCAACGATTGCGTGCGCTGGTTTGTGGACGACGGCGTGCTGTACAATACGGACTGGATGTTCGCCGCCTACGTCAACGAGGACGACCCGGCCGTGGACCAGATATTGCGGGAAGCCCTGGCCACCGGGGAGGTGGCGGCCTTCACCGGCTACAAGGCCGACGACGACGGCGTGCGCAAACAGGTCAAAGCCATCTGGCAGGCCTTGCGCCAGCGCGGCATCCGTTATTCGCACCTGCCCACGCCGTCGGTGAAACCCGACGATGTCTGGGTGCAAAACGTGCGCTTGATCAGCGAGGCCCTGGCAGGGCGGCAGGCCAACTGCGTGGAGGGCAGCTGCCTGTTCGCTTCGGTGTTTTTCAAGCTCGGCCTGGAAACGACGCTGATCCTGTTTCCCGACCACATGCTCGTCGGCGTCGCCCTCGATCCCGCGGGCGAGCGGCAATTGTACCTCGAAACCACGATGATCGGGGATTCCTCCTTCGAGGATGCGGTCGCAACCGGCGAGGCGGAGGTGGCGGCGGTTTTGGAAAAGGCCCGCCAGGCCGAGGCGCGGCAACAAGACGGTCAAGGCGATGCCCCGGATGACGCGGGGTATGCGCTGTTCGTCTCCGTCAACGCGGCGCGCAAGGCCGGTGTCGTGCCGATACCGGACAGCAACGCGGCCCGCCAACATTTTTTCCAGACCAGATAGCCGCCGCGCGCCCCGCCGGGGCTGCTTTACGGGCGACAACCGCCTCCTGCCGGGACGGCCGCGCCAGGGCCTGCGCCAGGCCTCGGGGTGGATGGCGGATGCCGGCGCGGTAGGGGCGACAGGCGCCCCAACTGCCGGCTGGTGGGCGCCGCCCGGGGGCGTTCGCGGTTATTGCCCCGGCGCGGCCGGCGCGGCGGCGGCGAAGGGGCCGGCCGGCACGGTCCGGTCAGGGCGGTAGGGCGTTAATGCCACCGACTTGGGGCGGGCCGGCTGGGGCGGTGTTGCCTGCCCGAGGCCACGAGGGGGGCGCGTGGGCGCCGGGGCCGCCTTGTCCGGCCCCGGTATGGTCAGGACGTCGCCCGGGCGCAGCCGGGTCAGGGCCTGCTTGTTGGCGGCCACCAAGGCCTTGGCGTCGAGGCCCAGGCGCTGGCAGATCGAATAGAGGGTTTCCCCGGGCCGCACGGTGTAGGTGCCGCCGGGAAGGGGCGTGGCAGCCATGGCCTCGGGCGCCGTCGCGACGGCCGTGGCCCCGGGGGGGGCGTCTCGGCCGGGGATGCCGAAAGGGCGGGTCCAGGCGGTTGCCGTGGGCCGCCAGGCCGCCCATTCCGACGCGCCACCCGAGCCGGCCTCGTATTTGCCGGCAATGGCGGTCGCGGTCGCCACGGGCTCGCTGCGCCGCGCCGGCTTGGCCGCGGCCAGGTCGGCGGGGCAGGAGGCGCGTTCGCCGATCAGGCCGCCTGCGTCGAGGCGCGTGGCATGGTGGGCCACGCGCAGGGGTTGGCCGGCGTCCAGGGCCTCGGGCAGGGCGGCGTTGAGCCGGCGCAGGGCGGCCACCGGCATGCCGGCGCGCCGGGCGACGGCCTCCCAGGTCTCGCCGGCCCGGGCCGCGACGGTTTGCTGGCTTTGGCCCTCCGGGCCTGGCGGGGCGAGGAGGAAGGCCTGGGCCAGGGACGCCTGGGAGGCCGGCACGGCCACGGTGGAGGCGGCATCGGGCGGGCTTACCTGGCGGCGAAAGGCCGGGTTGAGCGCCTGGAACTGTTCCCAGCCCAGGCCGCAGGCCCGGGACAGGGCGAGCAGGTCCGTGCCCCCGGGCACCTGGAGCGTGGCCAGCGCCGGCCCGGTCGGCCGGTCGGCCCGGCCGAAGCCCAGGGTGTCCAGGTTCTGGAAGATCTTGAGCATGGCCAGGAAGCGGGGCACGTAGCGGCGCGTTTCCTCCTTGAGCAGTGTCGGGTCCTTGGCGAGGTCGAAGAAGTCGCATTGGCCGCTGGCGGCCATGGCCCGGGAAACCTTGCCCTCGCCGGCGTTGTAGGCGGCCAGGGCCAGGTTCCAGTCGCCGAACAGCTGGTGGAGCTTGGCGAGGTACTTGGCCGCGGCCACGGTGGATTTGACCGGGTCGCGGCGTTCGTCCAGCCACCAATCCACGGTCAGCCCGAAACGGCGGGCGGTCTCCGGCATGAACTGCCACATGCCGCCCGCGCCCACGGGCGAATAGGCCATGGGGCTGTAGCCGGATTCGATGAAGGGCACCACGACCAGGTCCGGCGGCAGGTTGTAGCTGGCCAGCACCGCCTGGACCAGGCGCAGGTGGGGCGCGGCCCGGCGCAGCCAGGTTTCCATGGTGGGGCGCTTGTCCAGGGAGAAATACTGCAACAGGACCCGGGTTTCCTCGGACTCGTCCTTTTCCAGCCGAAACGGGATGGTCCCCTGGGTGGCCAGGGCTTTTTTCTCCGGCTCGGTGACGGGGCGGTCGCGTTTGGCCTTCTCCAGGACGCGGCTGCTCCAGACCAGGGGCTCGCCGTCGGCCTGCGGCTCGGCCGTGGCCGTGCCGTGCCCGACGCACCCGGCCTGGGCGAGCAGCAGGAGCGGGATCACGAGGAGGTGCCAACGGGCCATGCGCCATCTCCGTACTTAAGGGCGAAACGTCGCCCCGGGGACGCGCGGCCGAAAGCGCTGCCTGCGGCCGCCTGATTGTCTCACAAAATGAACGTGCCCTGCGCCGGGGGCGGGCGACGCCAGCCGGCCGGGGAAAACGGTGTCGTTGCGGTCGGTTCGCTGTGGTCGCCGCAACAGGGCGCGCCGGCCTTGGCCCCTGGGTGTTTGAAAAGGGCAACCACGCCGCGCGCCGGGGCGTCGGCCTCGGGGCGATTTCCGTAATTTTGCCAGAATCATGCCAGCAAAAGGACGCCTGGCGCCAGGCTGCAAGGCCGGCAACGGGCGCGTGGTGTGCCCGTTGCCGGTCTTTGGTCACGGCGGTGGAAGCGGTGGCGAAGGTGGTAGGACGCGAAACTAGTGCATGGCGTCGAGGTTGGGCTGGCCGTCGGGGTTGAGGGTCATGCCCACCGTGAAGGAGTCCTGGCCGCTGGTGGTGACCGGGACCACGTAGGCCTTGGGGGTGAGCAGGCTGCCGGTGATGCGGAGTTTGCCGGGGGTGGTCTCGGTGGTCAGGGTCTGGAAGACCTGGTTGGGCGGCACGATGATGGGCTGGGTGTAGTCGGCGAAGTCGCCGTCGAGTTCCAGGGTCAGGCGGGGCGGCGTGGTGAAGGTGAAAAGCGCGATGCGCGAAACGGGCGCCGAGGTGGCGACCCGGATGGTGGCGCCGTCGGTGGTGGGGCGCACGGTCAGGTCCGTCAGCCGGAGGGGGCCCGGCGCCGGGGGCTTGCGGGCCGGGCGCGTGGTCCGCTTGCGGGCCGGGGCCTGGGTTGGGGATTGCACCAGCTGGCCGGGGACGAGCACGCCGCCGGGCCCGGGCAGGTCCTTGGCTTCCAGGTCCGTGACCACGGCATTGAGGGACGTTACCGGAGCCAGGATGGAGCGGCGGTTGGCCTGGGCCAGGCTGGCCTCGTCGCCCGGGGCGGTCGAGGTGGCCTGCGCCGGTTGGGTCGAAGCGCCCGACGTCGCCTGCGCGGGTTGGCCCGAATCGGCCGGCGGGGCGGCTTGCGGCCGGAAGGGCTGCATGAACCACAGCGGATGGGAGCGGTCGATGCGCCTGGCCGCGCCCGGCGTCAAATTGAGCTGCCCCAGGAGGAAGGCGGCCAGAAGCAGGGCCAGTACCCCTTCGATGCCGACGATGGATTTCTTAATCATGGCCTCCTCCGTTGCCAGCCGGCGGCGGCGCGGCCTTGTTGAGTTCCCGTTCCTTGAGAGCGGCTTTCTGGGCCTTGTTTTCCCGGATGATCGACAGGTCGCGCACGAGCACGTCGTAGAGGCGTTCGTTTTGCCGCAGCACGACCTTGACCGCAGTGATGGCGTCGCCCATGGTGCGCTCGTTGCGAACAAACTCCCCGTTGAAAAAGAACCGGACCAGGTCCTTTTCCTTTATCACCTTGTACTCGTTGAAGTCGAGGGCGTTGTTCCAGGGCCGGTAGTCCGTGGACACGGTCCAGTTCATGGCCTCGCCGCCCATGCGGTTGATGAAGTAGCGGCTGTTCCAGACGAACTTGTCGTTGCGGCTGAGGTTTACGGTATAGATTTCCTTGATGCCGTTTTTGTAGCTGATGGTGAACAGGAAGAAGCTGTCGGTGCGGTTATTGCGTTCGCTTAAGACGAAGGCGTTTTTGATCAGGATGTCCACGGAGTAGTCGGTGGCGGCATCGACCGGGAACAGGACGTCCGAGCCCTGGGGCGAGGTCGAGGCCACGTACTTGCCTTCCTCGTCGTCGAGCACGACCAGGTTCTGGTTGAACGTGCCGACGGGCATGCCGCTGGACAGCCGGCTGACGTCGATGCGGGTCAGGCCGTCCTTGTGGCTGATGGTGGCCGGGGGCAGGGGCTGGCCCAGGGCCTCGGCGGTGTAGAACTGGCCGGGATGGGGCGAGCCGGGTTCGGGGGTGTCGGGCAGCCGGGTCAGGGTCACGTCCGAGACGAGGGTGCGGGCGTTGACCAGGTCGGCCGTGAATTCCGTCAGGGCCAGGGACGGGTCCAGGGGCGAGGTGCAGATGAGCTGGCCGTCGTATTCGAAACGCAGGCCGGCCGCCTCCTTCTTGACGACCAGGTCGGACACGGCCCCGGGCAGGTCTTCCCGCCAGCGCACGGGCTTTTTCGAGCACAGCATGTCCGGGGCCAGCGACGGCCCGGCCAGGGAAAAGCGGGCCATGGGCGGTTCGGCCTCGGCCTGGGTGATGGTGACCGCCAGGCGGCGCTGGGCCGTGGGGCCCAGGGTGAAGGTCATCAGCCGCGCCGTGACCGTGCCACCCTCGTGGATGGGGAAATTGTAGGCGATCTTGGTGTTGATCTCGAAGGTCTTGAAATCCATGCCCGGAAAATGGGCCACCGAGTCCTCGACGCCGTTGAGCCCCAGGCACTTGTGGCCGTCCTCGGCAGGCACCACGGCCAGGCTGGGGCCGAACTGGTCCAGGGGCACGCCGATGTCGAGGTGCTGGATGTTGAGCCCGAAGCTGTTGGCGTCCTTTTTGACCGGCGAATCCGGGTCTGCGGCCCCCATGGCCTCGGTGGCCGGGGCGGCCGGGGCGGGGTGGGCGACGGTGGCGGCCGAGGCGCTCGAAGCGGCTGCGACCACGGCGCCTGGCTGTGCAGTGGTGGCGGCCGGAGTGGACGAGGCGGTCGGAGTGGCTGCGGGGACCGGAGCAGCTGCAGCGGCCGAAGCGGCTGGGGCGGTCGGAGTGGTTGCGGCGACCGTGGCGGCTGCGGCCACGGCGCCCGGCTGTGCAGGGGTGGCGGCCGGGCTGGCTGCGACCACGGCGCCGGGCTGCGCGGGCGTGGCGGCCGGCGACGTGGCGGTGGAGGCGGTGGCCGGGGGCGGCGTGGCGGTGGACGGCGTGATGGCCGCCGGCGCGACGGGCTTGGCCGCCTGGAACGGCTTGGGTGTCGGCCCGGTTGCGGCCTTGGTCGCGGGGGGCATGGGAATGAATACGCCTTCGCTGGCGTCGGCCCGGGCCTGGGCCGTGTAGCTTCCCGGGGCGCGGGTGGCGCGCGGCGCGGGTTGCTGGGGAAAGGCGCTTTGGGCCTGGGCCATGACACTGGCCGTGGCCGACGGCGTCCGTTCGGCCGCGTCGAGCTTGGCCCGGGCCGAGGGACTGGCCGGCGGGGCGGAGGGCGACGTGGGGGCGGTCGTTGCCGCGGCGGCCGGCGCCGCTTCGGCCGTCGGGCCTGGGGCCGGGGCGGTCGGCACCAGGGTTTCCTGGTTCGCGTCCGGTTTCGTGCCGGCGCAGCCTCCAAGAAGCAGCGTGGCGGCCGTGACACACGACAGAAGCGCACGGGCCGCCTGCCGCCCGAGGAGGCGGGGCGTGGGGGCTGGCTGGCGCGGGCGGTTGGAAAAATCCGTCATTGCTGCAAACCGAAACCGTGTGTCACAATGGGGGCGAAACCGGGGCGGCCGGTTGCACCCGCTGGAAACGTCCGTCGCCATCTGGTTTAAAAAATATAAAAACCATGAAGGAAATCCATATGGTTGTCAATGAAGCCGACTATGTGGCCCAGGTGCTCGCCCCCTTCGGCCCCGCCGTCGGCAGCGGCAAGCCCGTGTCCCTGGCCGTTCCCGAGGACCTCGATGCGGCCGTGGCCGAACTGGCCGGCGTCTTTGCCGTGTCGGTGCCCCGGCAGGACTGCCCCGAGGGCACGGTCAGCGTTCCCGTGGCCCGGTTGGCCGATTTCAAGCCGGTCAACATCGCGCGCGCCTGTCCCTGGCTGGCCCGGGTCGGCGCCGCCCGCGGCTATCTGGACGCTGCCGCCAGGGACGGCCAGGCCCCGGACGTCGTGGCCGCCGGATTGCGGACCGCTTTTCCCGATCTGCCCGTCGATTTCACCCTGCCGGCCGCCGCGGCCGCCCCGGCCGGCCCCCCGGGCGAGGCCGCCGGGTCGGCCGCGGCCATCGACGCCATCCTCGGCATGGTGGCCATGCCCGAGGCCGGAGCGCGTCCCGCCCCGGGCGCAGCTGGCCCGGCTGCCTGGAAGGCGGCCCTGGAAGGGCTGACCGGCCGGGTCATGGCCGCCATTTTCGCCGATTCCGCCTTCCGGGCCGCCGAGGCGGCCTGGCGCGGCCTGCGCCTGATCGTGCAGCAGGCCGGCGCGGACAGCCCCCTGCGCCTGCGGCTTTGCCCCGCCGTGGCCGCGACCCTGCCCGAGGCCCTGGAGCGGCTCGTGCGGGAGCCCGAGGCCGCACCACCCAACCTCATCCTGGCCGACGTCGCCCTGGACGCCGCCGCCGCCCGCCTGGACACCTGGGCCGCCCTGGCCGACACGGCGGACCGGCTGCTGACGCCCACGGCCGTTTCCCTGTCGCCGGCCTTTTTCCATCTCGCCGGCTTTGGCGACGTCTCGCGCATCGGCTACCCGGCCCGGGCCCTGGACGACGCCGCCTATGCCAAGTGGCGCAAGCTCGCCGCCGGTCCCGGCGGCGGTTGGCTGGCCGCGCTTTTCGGCCGCTTTGTCCTGCGCGCGCCCTACGGCCCGGGCAATCCGGCCCGGGGCGCGGCCGTGAGCGAACCCGAGGCGTTGTGGGGCTCGCCGGTCTGGGCCTTGGGCGCGGCCGTGGCCAAGTCCCTGGCCCGGTCGGGCTGGCCTCATCGCCTGGGCATCGCCGACGGCGTGGTGCTCGAAAACCTGGATGTGGTCAGCGATACCGGTGGGGCCAGGGCCGTGGAAAGCCTGCTCGCCGACGACCAGTTGCTGGATTTCGCCGCCGCCGGCCTGACCCCCCTGGCCGGCCGGGCCGGCGGGGACAAGGCCTTTTTCCGCCAGGTGGCCTGCGTCGACCGCTCGCCGTTTGGCCCGCGCCTGGTGCTCAACCGCATCCTGTCGTTTTTTTTCCGCAGCCGAAACGACGACGCCTGCCGCGAGGCCCTGGCCGCCTCGGGGCCCGAGGCCCTGGCCGCGCTGCTGACAAAACGCTTGGCGCTCTTTTTCCAGGCCACGGGCCTGGAAGCGCCGGTCGACCTGGCCCTCGCGGCCACGGCCCGGGGCGACGGCGCGCAGCTGGCCATCGGTTTCACCCCGCCGCCGGTGCTCGGGCTGGGGCCGCGCCGGCTGGAATTCGACTTTGCCTGGTAGCCGGCCGCCGGCGCGGCCGGCCTACGTCAGCGAGAGGGTATAGAGGTCGGCCGCCTCGCCCGTGGGCAATTCGCCGAAAACGAGCCCCGAGGGCGCGCCGACCGTGCGCACGAAATACGATTCCGCCGCGGTCAGCGGGTTGGCCAGGCCCCAGGCCAGATAGGCCGTTTCCCCGGCGGCCAGGCGCATGTCCTTGAAGGGGTAGCGCAGCACGGCCCGCTCGGGCAGCTTGCCCTGTGGCCCCACGCCGTGGGCGTCGATGGCCGCGTCGGCCACGCCGAAAAGCGCGCCCTGCCAGGTCGCCTCCGCCGCCGGGCCGACCTCGAACCACAGCCCCAGGCCGGGCAGCGGGTAGAGCTTCAGGCGGTAGCCGGCCTCCTCGGGCTTCCAGGGCAGGTTGGCCAGGGCGGCCAGCTTGGCGCCCAGGGCGGCCTCGGTCACGACCTGGGCGCCCCGCAGGGGCGTGGGCAGGCCGGCCGGGTCGAGGCTGCCGGAAAAGGGGCAGATGACGGTGGGAAAGCCGTGCCCGCGCTGGCCGGCCACGAGCAGGGCCAGCAGGGACAGGCCCCGCCGGACGCTGTCCTTGGCGAAGTCCTCGGCCGCGCCGGTCACGAGCCACACGGCCGTGCCCGGGTCGAGCAGCGACTCGGCCGCGCCGGCCCAGGCCATCTTCCCCAGGTCGTCGATCCAGAAATGGCCGTTGGTGGCCAGGCCGTAGGTATGGACCTTGCCGAACAGGGCGGCGGCCTTTTTCTCGTCCTTGGTCAGCGATGTGATCCAGACGGTTTTTTGCATGGCGTCCTCGCGGCGGCGACGGGTGGCGGCTCAGCCCAGGGCCAGGACCGTGGTCTGGCTCGGGCTGACGCAGTCGCCGGGGCAGTTGGGCATTTTGCTGATGGCGTTTTGGCCGGTGACGCTGGTCAGCCGCTGGGCCGGCGCGCCTTCGACCATGATGGTGATGCAGCCGACCATGTAGCAGGTGCCGCCGGAGATGTCCTCGTCGATGAGCCCCAGTTCGATGCCGGGCTCGTCGCCCACGGACACCAGCCCCTCGGACATCTGGTTGATGACCGGCATGGCGTCGACCAGCACGGTGTAGGCGGCCGGGTCGGTGGTGGCCGTCATGGCCGTGTTGGGATAGGGGATGGGCACCGGCTCGCCGACCGGCGGCAGGGGCGTCTTGCAGACGTCGGGAAAGCCGAAATCCATTCCGGGCCCCAGGGTGAGCATGTACATGGGTGTCCTCCGCGTTCGTGGCCGGTTTATCCCAGATGGACCTGGCCGGCGTCGATCTTGACCACTTCCTCGGCCAGGTGCACGGCGTTTTTGGCCTGCATGGTCAGGGTATCCTCCACCAGGTAGCGGGCGCTGCCGGCCTGGGATTCGTCGTGGCCGGCGACCAGGCGCACGGCCTCGGCCAGGCGCTGGGTCAGCCGGGAGACGATGTGCTCCACGGCCTCGGCCACCAAGGTCAACGCCCCGAGCTTGGCCGTGGCCGCCTGGGCCACGAGCCCGACCCGGCCGAACGCCAGTTCGCCATGGGCGGCGGCCACGTGCAGGCCGTCCCCGGCAACCAGGGCGGCGTCGCCGTCGGCGCTTATGTTCAGGTCGCCGGCCGCGCGCAGCCGCAGGTCGCCGGGATAGGCGATCTCGCCCGGTGTCCCCGGGGCGCGCCGCAGCACGGTGAGCACGTAATGCTCGCCGCCGGGGTCGAGGCTGGCCAGCACCAGGTCGCCGGGGCGCGGGGCGAGCAGGCAGCCGGCCGCCCGGGCGGCATGGGCCGGGCCGTGGGCCGTGTCGAGGACGCAGCTGTCGTTGAGCACGGCCCGGACCCGGGCATGGGCCAGGGCCGGCGCGGCCGGTTGGCGGTGGATGGCGGCATGGGGCATGATGGTCTTCTCCTTGTCGGCCGGGGCCGCTGGTGTGGCGTCCCTTGAAAACAATGCTGCATCGGTGTCGGGCCGCAACACGTCCCTCTCCTGTGTACGGGCGCGGCAGCCGTGGCCGGGTGTCAGGCCGGCGGCGTCCAGGTTTCGGCTTCCTCGAGGTCCTTGTCGTGGCCGCGCAGCCTGGTGTCGCGGGCGTCCTCCCAGTAGGTGTTGTCCGTGAGCACGCCGTGGAGCTTGGCCATGTACAGCCGCGCCCCGGCGAAATTGGCGAAGGTCAGGTTGGCCTGGGAGAAGTCGGCATAGCCGAGGTCGGCTCCGCCAAAGCGGGTGCCCCGGCACAGGGCCCCGGCGAAGGAGGCCGCGCCCAGGCTGGCGCCGGTAAAATCCGCGCCCGTGAGGTCGGCCTGGCCGAAAAAGGCCTGGCGGCAGTCGGCCCCGGCGAACACGGCCTTTTGCAGGGACGTTTCCTTGAAAAGCGCGTGCTGGGCCACGGCCCCGGTGAAGTTGGCCCGGTCGGCCCTCGCCTTGAGGAAGTTGCTCATGGTGATGTCCGCGCCGGAAAAATCGGCGTCGCGCAGGTCGCATTCGTCGGCCAGGACCGTGTGCCAGCGCTGGCCGCGCAGGCTTTTTTCGCGCAGGTCGCACTGGCGCAGTACGGACTTAAAAAACGAGGCGCCCGTGAAATCGGTGCTTGTCAGGTCCGCCTTGAGCACCACCATGCGGCTGATGGACGCCTTGGAGAAATCGGCGCCGGTCAGGTCCGCGTCCTGGAGCAGGAGTTTTTCCACCGTCGCCTCGCGGCAGTCGGCCCTGGTCAGCTTGGCCCGCTGCATGACGCTCCAGCGCAGGGCCGTGCCGGAGAGCTTGGCCTCGGTCAGGTTGGCGCCGCTGAAGTTGGTCATGAAGATGGTCGCGCCGCGCAGGTCCGCGCCGGTGAGGTCCACCTCGCGCAGGTCGAGTTTGGTCAGGTCGGTGCCGGCCAGGCGGACGCCGGCCAGGCGGCAGTCGCGAAAGCCCGTCTTGAGGATGTTGGCCCCGGACAGGTCGGCCCCGGACAGGTCCACCCCCCAGAACCGGCCGCCGGTGAGGTCCGCGCCGGACAGGTCGAGGCCGGCCAGGGACAGGCCGTCCAGGGTCTTGTTGGCGGCGATGGCCGCCAGCACCTCGTCGCGCGTCATCGCAGCAGGTCCGTCTTGCCGGCAAGCAGCGTGCGTTTCATGTTGGCTCCCTCGAAATTGGTCCGGCCGACCACGCAGTTGAAAAAATCCACGCCGTAGAGGTTGGAGCGCCCCAGGTTGGCCTCGGTCAGGCGCGACTTGCGCAGCGACCCCAGCAGCAAATTGATGCCATACAGGTCCGCCCCGGCCAAATCGGTCTTGATGAGGGAACAGCGCTTGGCCGAGACCCGGTTGCAGACGATGCCCCGGGCGTCGCACAGTTCGAGCATGGCCCGGTCGAGCACCGCGCCCCGGAAATCCGAGCCCGAGACGTCGGTTTCGCGCAGGCAGGCACCGACGAGCCGCGCCTTACGGAAATCCGTGCCGGCCAGGCGGCAGCCGTTGCCCATGTTGCATTTGGTCATGTCCGCCCCGGCGAAAACGACCTTGCGGCCCGTGACCTTTTGCAGCGACAAGGTGACCAGGTCGGCGCCGGTGAAGTCCGTGCGGTCCAGGCTCAGGTTGCGCAGGACCGTCTTGCGCAGGGAGGCGCCGGCGCAGTCGGCCTTGGTCAGGTCGGCGGCGTCGACGATGGTCAGGGTCAGGCTGGCCCCGCCGAGCTTGGCCTTGGCCAGTTTGGCCTCGGACAAAACGGCCAGGTGCAGGCGCGCGCCGGTCAGGTCGGCCTTTTCCAGGTCGGCCCGGCGCAACAGCGTCTGGCGCAGGGTCGCTCCGGCGAGCCTGGCCTTGCGCAGCTTGGCCCCGGTCAGCACGGCCATGGTCAGGTCGGCCTCGGCCAGCGAGGCCTTGGAAAAATCCGCCTCCATGGCGAGGGATTTCCTGAGCCTGGCCCCGTCGAGCCGGCTGCGCGCGAAGACGGTCTTGCGCAGGATGGCCTCGGACAGGTCGATGCCGGACAGGTCCAGGTCCGACAGGTCGACCCCGGTCAGGTTGCGCCTGGCGAAGGACAGGCCGTCCTTGTGGCGCGCGATCACCTGCTCGCGGGTCATGATCCGGCCCAGTTCCGGGTCCAGGCCGGCCTCGGCCATATCCGCGGCGCTCAGGCCGGGGATGGTTCTGGCGGCGATCTTGTCCCGCGCCGCGGCAAAGGTGGCCTTGGCCGCGGCGATGCGGGACTGGCCGGCCTTGTGGCGGGCCTCGGCCGCGTCCAGGGTCTGGCGGGTACGGGCGATGGCTTCGTCGTACTGTCCCGCCGCCTCGGGGGGCAGGGCGTCGTATTCGAGCAGCAGCCGTTTCTTGGCCAAAAGCTGCCCCATGGCGTCCTCGCAGGCCTCCTTTGGCGAGCCGCTGTCCTGAAGCGGGGCCAGCAGGGCCTCGGGCGTGGTGTTGCGCTTGGCCAGGAGCGGCTCGGCGGTGCGCAGCAGGTCCTGCTTCATGCCCTCGAGCGCGGCGCGAAGGGGGGCGGCCTCGGCCTTGGCCTTGGCCATGGCCCCGGATATGGCCTGCCCCAGGCCCAGGGAGCGCAGGGACAGCGGCGGCAAAAAGCCCGCGCCCGGGGCCTTGCCCGGCTCGGGCAGGCTCGGTTCGATGACATGGCGGGCGGCGAAATCCTTGGGCAGGGCCTCCATGACCAGCGCCCGGATGTCGACCCCGGCCGCCCGGGCGGCGAAGACCGTGGCCCCCTTGGGCAGGATGACGGGCACGGCCTCGGCGTAGGCCGCCTTCCAGGCCGCCCAGGCCTCGCCGGTCGGGCTCGTGCCCTCGGGCAGGATCACGGCGAAGGCGCCCGAGGCGGCGATGGCCTTGGCCGTATCGGGGCCGGGTTTGTCCGTTGGCGCGGTCAGGGCGACCACGCCGCAGGCGTCGCCGACCTCCTCTTCCAGGAACAGGGCCTGCAAGGGATCGGCGGCGCGCACATAGTGGCCGCCGGGCTCGGCCGGGGGCAGGTCCAGGGGTGCCCTGTCCGAGCCGGGCACCGCGACGTCGCCGTCGGGGCTGGCGAAATCGCCCGTGGCCGCGCCGGGGCGCAGCCGCAGGCCGGTGAGGTGTGCTCCGTCGAAACGCGGCAGCACGAGCCCTGCCGGCAGCGCGACGCGCGGCGCCGGGGCGCCGTCCGGACCCTGGGCCAGGCCCCAGGGCTCGCCGGGCTCGTCGCGGGCTTCGGGGTTGATTCCGAGCCAGGCCCGGTTGACCACGGCATCGGGCAAGCCCAGGCGGCGCAGGGCCTCCCGGGCCGGGGCGTCGGCCCGCAGGGCCCGCCGGCAGGCCACGACAAAAGGGAAACCGGCGTCGTGGAAGGGTCTCCCCGTGCCCGCCTTGTCGGTGAATCGCTGGTTGGGGTCCCAGCCGGCCTTGGCGAGTGCGGCCGGGTCGAAGCCCCGGGCAGCCAGGTCGGCGGCGCTCGGGGCTTCGTCCAGGGCGGCGTTGGCCTCCTTGAGCAGATCGGCCTTGGCGGCCGCCGCCTTGCCCATGGCCGCCGTCACCTGGCCGGCCGTGGTTTCGATGCCCGCCACCAGCCCGGCGAGCTTGGCGCGCAGGGTTGCGATCCCGCCGCCGTCGATGGCGGACAGGTGGCCGAAACGGCCCTGGAGGCCGCGGACCAGGCCGTCGAGGCTGTCCAGGGTGGCCATGCCCGTGGCGGCCGTTTCCCGGGCCGTGCCCAGGACGTCTTGCGGGCCGGCGGGCATGACCGGCGTTTGCCCCTGCACCGCCGCCAGGGTCCGGGCCAGGGTCTTGGGGGCGTTTTTGGCCTGCTTGACGGCCTGGGCCAACTGCTTGCCGGCGGCCTGGAAGGGGGCCAGGTCGATGGGCACGGTCAGGTCCTGGGCCCGGCGCATCTTTTCGGCGTAGGCCTCGATGGTTTCCGGGGCCTCGGTCAGCTTTTCCCAGGCGAGGTAGGCCCGGGCGATGTCGCGGGCCTCGTCGTCGGCGTTTGGCACCGAGCCCCGGTACAGGGCCAGCCCGCGCAGGATGGTCGGGAACAGCCAGACCGTCTCCAGCCGGGCCGGGACCTCCACGAACGCCTCGGGAAAGGTCGGCGGATCGGCGTAGAGCTTGTAGCCTTGGCGCATGGTCAGAAACATCCTGGCCCGCAGCCCCGGCAGGGCGCCGGTGATGACCGGCAGGTCCGGGTGCATGTTCTCGAGGGCGTAGGCCTCGTCGCCGCGGAAAAATTCCCCCGCCCACTGGTCGGCCGGGGCGCGGTTGAAAAGCAGGTAATCCGTGTCGTCGGGCATCCCGGGCCAGCGTTCGGCTTTCCAGCGCTCGTCGTAGGTGCCGTTGTAGCGGGCCCGCTGGGGCCAGGTGATCTCCAGGGGGCCGAAACCGGCCGGTTCGGGGCGGTCGCCCGGTGCGGCCACCAGCCGGTCCGGGGCTTCCACCGTGGGCAGGGCGACGAGCTCCCGGCCGTCGGGCAGCCTGGTTGCGGCCAGGCCCTTGCCCGTGGGGTTGGCCGGGAAATCCGGGCCGCCGAAGGCGTTACCGTAGGTCAGGGGCATGGCCGCAAACGGGCGCGGCGGCGAGATGGCCTGGCCCGGCAGCCAGAACCGCTCGCCGAAAACGGTCAGCCGCTTGTCCAGGGCGCCCAGCCGGACGCGCACGGCCAGGCCCGTGACCGTCTGGCCCCGGGGGGCGCAGGCGCTGCCCGCGACGAGGACCTCGCCGCGCGGCTTGGGCATGCCCGGGTCCAGGATGCCGCCCGGCCCCAGGGCCTCGGGCACGGCCTTCCACAGTTCCTGTTCGGTCAGCAGGCCCTTCGGCGCGGTCAGGTCGAAAAAGGCCATGGCCGCCAGGCCCACGTGGGGCCGGCCAGCCAGGGCGAAGGGCTTGACGGAGAAGGCCAGGTCCCGGGGCTTGGTGATCTTCATGGCGTCAGTTGATCTCCTGTTCGCCAATGACCTTGGAGATCATGTCGGCGATGACGTCGCGCTGGGTGCCCATGCGGCGGAGTTGGTCGCCCACCTTGGTGTTGTTTTCGGCCAGCAGCGTCTTTTGCTCGGCCATCTTGTTGATTTGTACCTGGATGGCCTCCTTTTGCTGGGCCAGGGTCGTCTCCGTATCGTACACCTGCGTATGTTGTTCGTGCATTCTCTGGATGTCCTGCGCCATCTGTTCCACGGTTTCATTCAATGTCGTCCGGTTGCCGGTAAGCCGTTGGCGGGAATTGATCAACTCCTGCCTGGTTTCTTCCAGGCGGTCGCGTTTCGCGGTCAGTTCGTTTTTCAACTGGTTGAGTGCCATGACGTTTGCCCCCATCTTTTTCACTTCGCCGGCGATCTTCATGCAGGTTTCGTCCAGGGCTATCCGGCTTTGGACCGCTTTCTGGGCGACAAACCGCGCCCGCAGGGTGGACAGGCTGAACTCCTGCTTCCTGGACATGGAAATGAGGTTTTTGAGCCCGAAAAAACAAAAGGCTTCGAGTAGATTGAATTGGGTGTAGTTGCCGAGGTACTCCCATTCCACCGTGCCGATGACCACGTTGTCGGTCAGGCCCGCCCGCACCAGCATGGTGTCGCTGGTGTTGAGCTTCCAGCCCAGCATGTCCGTGGCCCGTTGGGGCGGCGGGTCGTTGGGGTGGCCGCAGCGCACCCAGCTGTTGGCCGTGGGGCTTTGCAGGAGAATGCGTTCGGAGCCTTCCTGGTCCTCGATGTGGATGAGGTTGCCGCCGCCGGTGGTGAGCAGGTTTTTGGTGTTGTTCTCGCTGGTCACCTGGCTTTTGTGCGCGGCGTCGGGCACGGCGGCCTGGATGACCGGCCGGTCCGGGTCGCCGTCCATGAAGGCGAGCAGCACGCCGCAGCCTTTGTGCAGCGGAAAATGGAAGCCCATGCCCGATCCGCCGTAAGGCTGGTTCATGCGCAGCCACGAGGAGGCCTTGCCGTCCTTGCGGCCGGACAGGTCGAAGGGCAGGATGACCTTGTAGCGGCCCTGGTCGTCCAGTTCGGCGTACTGGCCGGACTGGGCGGCGTCGATGGTGGCGTTGAGCACGCCGTAAAAACGGGGCTTGGCTGTTTCCCGGGGCGCCCGAAACTGCACCGAGGCCGGGATGGCCGTGAAGGTGTTGCGGTAATAGGGCCGGTCCGGGGCGTTTTCCAGGGGGATGCCCAGGGCCTGGGCCAGGTAGGCTTCCTGGCCGCCTTCGTGGCGGGCCGCGATGGTCAGGTAGGTCGTGTTCAGGGCGTCGCGGAAATGGCTTTCCAGGCGGAACAGATAGCCGGCGCGCACATGGGGCGCGGCGCCCGCGCCTTCGTAGACGGCCTGCCGGCAGGCCAGTTCCTCGGCCCGGACCTTGGCCAGGGCGGCGGCCTCGGCGTCGTTTTGGGCGTGTTCGGCGTAGATGGCCTGGTCGCCGTGGCCCGTGGGGCAAACAACGCTTTCCCCGTGGGGGCGGGCGCTTGGCGTGCGGTAGTTGTAGTCGCTCACGGTCACGCGCTGCGGCACCTGGCGGCGCACAGCCCGAAAGGCCGTGACCGCGCGGCGTTCCTCGGGCCAGGCCAGGCCCGACGGGGGCAGGTAGCGCAGGGTTTCGGCCCCGGCCATGGGGGCGTGGCTCGTGCGCACGTCGGTAATGACGAGCTTCTCGCCGTGGTCGGCCTGCTCGAAGAAATAGTACAGCCCGTCGCGTTCCATCCAGCGGGAGACGAAATCGAAATGGGTTTCCCGGTACTGGCAGACGTACTCCCGCCGGGGATAGGACCGGGACAGGCGCAACGCGAAGTCCTCGCCCGGGGTCAGGCCGCCGTCGCTCAGGGCCTGGCCGAGAAAGCCCGGGAGGTCCTGGTCGAGGAAGATCTGGTTGTGGCGGGTGAGGGTGAGCCACCACAGTTTCGGCACGAGCCGCACCCGGTAGAACACCTGCCCCTGAAAGGCGTTTTGCATTTCGAAGGAGGCCGGGATGCCGTGGATGGGCAGGTCGCCGTCGTCCAGCTTCAGGCGCAGGGTGCACGGGCTTTGGACCAGGGCCGCGAGGTCGAGGTCTTTTTTCGAGGACAGAAGCTCGATGTCGAAGGCATAGAGCCTGGACAGGCCTTCCTCGCCCGTGAAGCGGACCACCTCGAAGGCGTCGGCCGGGGCGGCCTGGGAGGCGAAGGCATAGGTATGTTTATGGGCTGTGGCCATGGGCTCCCGGTTCCTTGCCAGGCGGGGCGGTTGCTGGGGCGGCGTCGCTAGAGGATGATTTGCAACGTGCTGAGTTGGTTGAATTCATCCGCCTTGGTGTTGATGCTGGTGAAAAGCAGTGACCGGTCGACGGCCAGCGTCGTCGCCTCACTGTACGTGAGCGTGGCTTCGTCCGCCACCTCGTCGAAGGTGTCGAGCAGTTCGATATTTGACTGGGTCGTCTGTTGCCTCTGACCGGCGAGATGCGTGATGTTTTGGCTGAGGCTTAACTTTTCCTCGGCCACCACCTTCATCTGGCCGTTGAAGATGTTTTCATTGTCGGCCAGTTCGGTCAGGGACTGGGCCATTTCATCCACCTGGCCGGAGAGTTCGTTGATCTGCTGGGCCAATTCCTGCACCTCGACGTCGAGGGTGTTGACCCGGCCTCTTGTTTGGATCAGTTCGTCGGCCAGTTCGGTCTTGCTATCGCCTATCTGGTCTTTGTGACCGTAGAGCCACTTGGCCAGAAAACCGATCTGGCCTTCCCATCTGGTGAACTTGAAGGTATGGCCGCATATGGTTTGGGAAAAGCCCACGTTGATGCCGATCTGGGTGAGGAAGTACAGTTCCTGGAGTCCGCCGAGGACGGTGAACAGGTACGCGATCAGGTAGGTGGACAGCGACGCGCCGCACAGTATGGTTATGTCCGCCGGCGTGTTGAGGACCGTCCCCGATTGGCCTTCGGCGGACGCCGGGGAGAACAGGCCCGGCGGGTCGTTGGGCGTTCCCAGGCGCAGGAAGGTCTTGTTGGCCTTGCTTTGCAGCAGCACGCGCTTGGCCCCTTCCTTGTCCTCGAAATAGATCTGGTTGCCGCCGGCGGTTTGCAGGTCGCAGCGGGTTTGGTTGGCGCTGGTGACCACGCTTTTGTTGTTGGGGTTGGGCGCGGCGCCGAGGATGACGGGCCGGTCCGGGTCGCCGTCGAGGCAGGCCAGGGCGACCTCGCAGCCCTTGTGCAGGGGGTAGTGCAGCCCGAAACCCGAGCCGCCATAGGGCTGGGCCATGCGGATCCATTTGGAGGCCTTGCCCTCGCCACGGCCGGAGCGGTCGTAGGCCAGGATGACCTTGTAGCGGCCCTGGTCGTCCAGGGAGGCGTATTTTCCCGAGCCCGGCCCGTCGACCACGGCGTTGAGGAGCCCTTCCTGGCGGGGCCAGGGGGTGTCGCGGGCGGCCCGGAACTGCACGCTGGCCGGCTGGGCCGTGAACGTGTTGCGGTAGAAGGTCTCGGCCTGTCCGTCCGTGGCGCCTGCCGGGGATAGGCCGGCCGTCAGCGGCGTGAACTGGCGGCCTTCGTGGCGCACGGCGGTGATCAGGTAGTCCTGGTTGAGGGCTTCGCTGAAATGCCGGGTCAGGCGCATGAGCCGGCCGGCGGTCAGGGCCGGTGAGGCGGTCTGCCCCTGGACGGTGTCGCGGCGGCAGGACAGCTCCTGGCTGCGGATTTCCGCCAGTTTGCGGCCGGCGGCCACGGTGGGGAAGTGGTCGCCGTAAAAGCGCATGACCCCGCGCCCGTCGGCCAGCACCGGGGCCTCGGCCGAGAGGTCCAGGGACGGCGTCTCGTAGTTCCAGTCCTTGAGCTGCACCGTTCGGGGCAGGGGGGCGAGGCGGCGGACGAAATCGAACACCGCGGTTTCGTCCGCCGCCTCGACCATGCCCGAGGCGGTGGCGTAGCGAAAGGTCACCTCCCCGGGCAGGGGCTCGTGGGCCGACTTGTCGTCGACGATGACCATCTTGGCTCCGCCGGGCCCCTGCTCGAAGAAGGAGTACATCCCGTCGCGTTCCATCCAGCGGCTGGCGAAGGCGAAGGACGTTTCCCGGAACTGGGCGATGGAGGGCCAGGGATCGGCGGCGCTCGTCAGCCGGAATTCGAAGTCCACCCCCGGGGTGAGGCCGGCCTCCCGGAAGGCCTCCTCGATGCAGGCCTGGGGGCTTTTGTCCAGAAACAGGCGATTGTTTTCCCCCAGCCGGGTCAGATGGGCCTTGGGCACGAGGCTGGCCCGATAGAAGGCCAGTGCGTCCGCCTTGCCGGTCAGCTCGAAGGCGTCGGCGATGCCGTGGTAGTCGAAGGAGCCGCCCAGGCCGCGCAGGGTCAGCACGGCCGGCGCGCCGATGACGGTATCGAGGTCCACGGCGTCGTTGGGCGAGGCCAGGACGATGTCGAAGGCGTACAGTTCCGACAAGGCCTCCCGCCCGGCGAAGGACACCACGGTGAAGGTGTCCCGGGGAAGGGCGTTGGAGACGAAATCGAAACGGCGCGTCTGGTCGTTTCCGGGCATGACGGGTCCTGTGTCTGCTGCCGGTTGGGTTGCGCCGCCGCGCGACCGGTCAGTTTTGTTTGTAGACGATCAGGGCCATGGCCTGCTCGTCGGCAACCATTTCGACCACATTGGACACGGTGACGATGCGGCTTTCGGCCATCTCGGTCCTGTTGGCCACGGTCTGGGTCAGCCTGGTGACGGTGACGACGTCTTCCTGGGCCAGGGTCGTCCGTTGGCTGGCGGTTTCCATGAGCCGCTCCAAGCTCCGCACCGCGTTCTGCGTGGTTTCCATGGCCTGGCCGGCCAGGACGGACTGGCTGCGCACGGTCTGGAAACTCTCCTCGGCCGTGGTCACGTGGTCCTCGGCCGTGTCCACATGGCTGTCGACGACCCGCAGCCTCTTCTCGTCGACGTTGCGATTGGACAACGCGGTGTCGGTTTTCTCCTGGGCCACTTGGATTTCTTGGCCCGTGATGACGCTGTTGTTCGAGCCGGCGTATTGGACCGTGGTCTGGGCCACGTTGAGCTTGCGATTCTTGACGGCCTCATAAATCGATTCGAGGGTATAGGATTTGCCGATGAGGAAATTGAGCTGGAAGGTTTCGTTGAGTTCCAGGTCCACGACCGCATTCTCGTTGTAGACGCCGAGGTAGAGGTAGAGCGTCTCGCCGAGGACGGTCAGGAACTGGTTTTGGCAGGTGACCTTCATCCAATTGCTGGGCGGCGTGTAGATGGAGATGCCCTGGGGGCTGAAATAGCTGCCGGAATCGGTGGGCCCGGGGTCGTTGTGGGCGCCGATGCGCAGGTATTCGCCGGTGGAGGACTTGAGCAGGATGCGCTGGGAGCCTTCCCGATCCTCGATATGCAGCGCGTGGCCGCTGGCGGTGGTCAGGCGGCATTGGGTCTGGGTGTCGTTTGTAACCGGGCTTTTGTCCTGGGGATTGGGGGCCGCGCCCACGAGGACCGGCCGGTCCGGGTTGCCGTCCACGTAGGCCACGGCCGCCTCGGCGCCCTTGTGCAGGGGGTAGTGCAGGCCGAAGCCGGCCCCGCCGTAGGGCTGGGTCAGGCGCACGGCGCTGGAGGCCTTGCCCGCGGCCAGGCCGGACTGGTCGAAGGGGAACTTGACCTTGTAGCGGCCGGCGTCGTCGAGTTCGGGGTAGGTGCCGGAGCCGGCGGCATCGATGTGGGCGTTCATGATGCCGGGCAGGACGGCCCGGGGCCGCAGGGGGGGCCGGTACTGGACGTCGGCCGCGATGGCCGTGAAGGCGTTTTGGTAATGGGGCCGGCCGGGCTCGCCCGCGCCCTGCGGCTCCCTCAGCCCGGAGGTGCCGGCCAGGGCGCTGCGCCCCTGGTGGGCCACGGTCACGGCCAGGTAGCTGCGGTTAAGCGCCTCCTGGAAGTGCCTGGTCAGGCCGAAGGTGAAGCCCGGGCGCAGGCCGGGGACAAAGCTTTGGCCGGCAAAGGTCGTGGCCGCGGCCGCAAGGCCCTCCACCCGCAGCTTGGCCAGTTTGCGGCCCGCCTCCGGGGTGGGGTAGTGGTCGCCGTAGACGTAGGTTTCGCCCGCCCCCTTGAGGCGGGCCTCCTCGGTCACGGTCAGGTCCAGGTCGGGCTTGCGGTAGTTGTAGTCCTTGAGCGTCACCTTGCTGGGTGTCAGCACCCGCCTGGCCCCGAAATCATGGACCGTTTGCTGGAGGTGGGCCGTTTCCAGGCCCGAGGTGCGCCAATATGTCAGTTGCGAAGCGCCCGGGGCCTCCACATGGGCCAGCTTGGTGTCGGTGATGACCATGGTTTCGCCGGCCTCGCCCTGCTCGAAGAAGAAGTACATGCCGTAGCGGGCCAGCCAGCGCACCAGGAAGTCGTAGAGGGTCTCGCCGTACTGGCACACGAATTCCCGCTGGGGGTAGGACTCCTTGAGGCGCATGGCCCAGGCGTTCGCCGGCAGCGCCCCGTCCCGCAGGACCTGTTCCAGCACCTCCGGGATGGCCTTGTCCACGAACACCTGGTTGCGCCGCTCGAGTGTCAGCCGCCAGGCCCGGGGCCGCAGCACGGCCTGGTAGAAGTAGCGGCCGTTGACCTCCCGGTCCTCGGTGAACGACTCCAGGATGCCGTGCCAGGGTACGTCGCCCTGGGGGCGCGAGACGGTCAGGCTGGCCGCGCTGGCCAGCAGGGCGTCCACGTCGCAGTCCTTGACGTCGCTGACCAGGTCCACCGTGAAGGCGTACAGTTCGCTTAAGCCTTCATGGCCCTCGAACGCCACCACCTCGAAGGTGTCACCGGGCGCGCCGCCCGAGGTGAAGCGAAGGCGCAACTCGGCGAAGCCGTCGTCCACGGGCTAGCCCTTGTCCGCCGTGGGGCCCGTGCCCGTCGGGGCGTCGCCGGGGCCGCCGCCTGCCCCCGGGCCGGCCGGGTCGACCGGGGCCGGCTTGTCCGGGCTTGCGGGGGCTTGTGCGGCCGGGTCCGTGGGGGCGCCTGGGGCCGCGCCGGCAACCGTGTCGGCGGCTGGCGTATCCGGGGCCGTCGCAGTGTCGCTGCCGGGGGGCGCGGGGGCGGTGTCCGGGCCGGTCGCGTCCGGGCCGCTGGTGGAGGCGGGGCCGGCATCCGGGCCGGGCGCCTCGCCGGGGGCGTCGAAGCCGACGGTGAATTCCCCGTCCGGGCCCACGCCCACCCGGCAGTGCTGGGGCATGTCGCCCCGGGCCAGGCTTTCGAGGATGGTCTGGGACAGGCGCGGCAGCACGTTCTCGTCCAGGATGGCCTGGATGTTGCGCGCGCCGGTTTCCACCTCGGTGCAGCGGGCGGCGATGGTTTCGGCCACCTTGTCGTCGAAGGCCAGGCGCATCTTGTTGTTGGCCAGGATCGTGTCGGCCAGCCGGGCCAGCTTGAGCCGGCTGATGGCGGCCAGGACCGACGGCGGCAGGCTCGCGTAGGGCACGATGCGCATGCGGGCCAGAAGGGCCGGCTTGAAATGCTCGGACAGGATGGGCCGGATGGCCGCTTCCAGGGCTTCGGCCGGGGGAACGGCCCCGTCCTTGGTCATTTCCTGGAGCACGTCCGAGGCCAGGTTGCTCGTGAGCATCATGACGGTGTTCTTGAAGTTGATTTCCTTGCCCTCGCCGTCGGCCAGCACGCCCTTGTCGAAGACCTGGTAGAACAGCTCCATGACGTTGAGGTGGGCTTTTTCCACTTCGTCGAGCAGCACCACGCTGTAGGGTTTCTGGCGCACGGCTTCGGTGAGCCGGCCGCCTTCGCCGTAGCCCACGTAGCCCGGGGGCGAGCCGATCAGGCGGCTGACGGTGTGGCTTTCCTTGAATTCGCTCATGTTGATGGAGATGGCGTTTTTTTCGCCGCCGAAAAGCAGGTCGGCCAGCACCAGGGCGGTTTCGGTCTTGCCCACGCCGCTTGGCCCAACGAGCAGAAAGACGCCCTGGGGCTGGCCGGGGTCCTTGATGCCGGCCTTGGCCGCCTTGATTTCCGTGGCGATGACGCCGAGGGCCTGGTCCTGGCCCTTGATGCGCTCCCGAAGCAGCCCTTCGAGGTCGAGGACCGTGCGGGTCTGCGCGCGCATGAGCTTGCCCAGGGGGATGCCGGTCCAGTCGGCCACCACCTGGGAGACCACGTCCGGCGTGACCTCGATCTGGATGAGCCCGGCCCCGTCGCGGGCGGCGGCAAGGCCCTGCCCGGCCGCCTCCAGGGCGGCGGCGGCGGCTTGTTTGTCCTCGGGCTTTTGCGGGTCGGCCTGGCCCAGGGCCTCGCGGGCGGCGAGCACGGCCTTGGCCGCGTCCAGTTCCTTTTGCCAGCGCGCGGTCAGGGCTTCCAGGGCGGCCTTCTTGTCGGCCAGCCCGGCGGTGATGGCCGTGGCCCGGTCCTCGTCCACCGGGGAACCGTTTTCCCGGTCGCGGTCCAGGGCGGCCCGTTCGCGGCCGAGGGCCTGGATGGCCCGCTCCAGGTCCTCCACCGGGGCCGGCTTGGCCGAGAGGTTGATCTTGACCCGGGCGCAACTGGTGTCGAGGAGGTCGATGGCCTTGTCGGGCAGGAAGCGCCCGGTGATGTAGCGGTCGGCCAAGGTGGCGCAGGCCTCGATGGCGTCGCTGCGCACGAGCACCTGGTGGGCCTTTTCGTAGCTGGCCCGCAGCCCCTGCAGGATCATGGCCGCGACCCGGGCGCTGGGCTCGGCCAGCTTGATGAGCTGGAAGCGCCGGGCCAGGGCCGGGTCTTTCTCGAAATACTTCTTGTATTCGCTCCAGGTGGTGGCGGCCAGGGTGCGCAGCTCGCCCCGGGCCAGGGCGGGCTTGAGCAGGTTGGCCGCGTCGCCGCCGCCGGCCGTCCCGCCCGCGCCGATCAGGGTATGGGCCTCGTCGATGAAAAGGATGATGGGTTTTTCCGAGGCCTTGATTTCGTTGATCACCCCGCGCAGGCGGTTTTCGAATTCCCCCTTCATGCCCGCGCCGGCCTCCAGCGCCCCCATGTCCAGGCCCATGAGCGTCACGCCGCGCAGCATCTCCGGCACGTCCTCCTCGACGATGCGCAGGGCCAGCCCCTCGACGATGGCCGTCTTGCCCACGCCCGGCTCGCCGACCAGGATGGGGTTGTTCTTGCGCCGCCGGGCCAGGATGTCCACGGCCTGGCGGATCTCGTCGTCGCGGCCGAATACCGGGTCGATCTTGCCGGCCCGGGCCGTGGCGGTGAAGTCCTGGCAGAAGCGGGCCAGAAACGTCTCCCCCTCCCGGCCCGGGGCACCGGTCGGGGCGGCCTCGGTTGCCGGGGCGGCCTGTTCCTCGGAGGACGCGACGATGCGCGCGAACTCGCCGCGCAGGATGTCCCGGTTGATGGGTTTGAGCAGGTCGGCGTAGGCGCCCGAGGCGTAGGCGGCCGGCCTTTCGGCCAGGGCCAGCAGGACCGCCCCGGAACGGATGCGGGCCAGGCCCATGTCCACGGAGGAGACCAGCCAGGCGTCGGCGAACAGGTCGGTTAAAAGGGGCGAAAACACGGGCTTGCCGGCGTTGCCGCTGCGGGCCTCCTCCAGGGAGGCGTTCAGGGCGGCGGTCAGGGCGCCGGGGTTGACCTCGAAGCGGGCCAGGATCAGCGGGATGTCGCTGCGGGGCGATTCCAGGCACTTGAGCAGGAAATGCTCCACCGCGACCTCGTAGTGCGTGCGCGACACGCACAGCCCGGCGGCGTTTTGCAGGGCGGTGGCGCAGAAACCGTCAAGACGCAGCAACAAGGCCTTAAGATCGACGTGAATCATGGTAGGGCTCGTGGGGTTTGAGTTCGAAAACGGCCCGGCAGGTTTGGGGCGGGGTGCCGGAAAAAACCCAGGTGTCGAGGCCAAGCGCCCCCCATTTGGCCGACCCGAGCCGGGCCGGGCGGGCTTCGTCGCGGCAAAGCACGATTTCCAGGCGGCAGTCCACGGGTTCGCTGGGATACAGGGCGATCAGTTCCAGGAGCCAGCGGAAATTGGACTGGCCGGGCAGGCAGCCGTGGAAGGTCGTCTCGTCCAGGGGGCCGAGGACGAGGCGGATCTTGCCGGTGCGGTCCTTGATGCGGCTGCCGAGGTGGGCATCCTCGCCGAGGGTGGCGCACTGTTCGCCGAGGATGAGGCGCTGGTCGTCGGGAATGGCCACCTGGCGGGGGATGTTGGGTTCGACGCGGCTCGGCACGCCGCCCAGGGCGTCGGCCACCAGGGTGCGCAGCCCCATGGCCGAGCGTGGCCATTGGGTGAACAGCCCGATGTAGCGCAGCAGCCGGGACACCTTGGGGATGCGGCGGCGCAGCTCGGGATGGCCGTAGCCGAGCAGGCAGTACAGCCGCTCCAGGGTGGCCAGGTGGCCGACCTCGAGCTGGTAGAAGAGCCGGTACTTGACCACGCTGCGGATGATGAGCGGGTAAAACGGCGAATTGACCACGTCGAGGAAGTCGCGGGTGACGGAGACGTCCTCGTTTTGTTCCTCCAGCAGGTCCTCGGTGTAGAAGGTGGGCAGGGGCGAGGAGGAACCGTAGAGGCCGAGGAAAGTGGCCGTCATGCGGTAGACGGGGTGGGGGCCGCTGGTGTCCTCGACGATCTCAGTCAGGTCCGTGCCCGGGAAGGCCAGGGACAGGTGGGGCCGCACGCGCAGGGCGTCGTAGATGAAGGCGAAGTCCTCGGGGGGGACGTTTTCCTTGTAAAAATAATGGCGCAGCAGCAGCACCGCCTGGAAAAAGGAATACCGGCCGGGATGCGCCAGCAGGTCGTCTTTTAGAGAAGGCGTTGTTCCCCGAGTCGGATCGGCCATATGTGCTTCTCGCCGGTGTTGTAATCGGTGATGGTGCAGGAGGTGTAGCAGTTGATGCCCGAATAGCCGGCCAGGAAGAAGTCGAGGACGGACGAGAAGACGTAGAGGTCGCCCGGGCTGGCGAAGTTCTGGCTGTTGACGGTCAGGGCCAGTTCGTAGCCGCGGATGACGCTGCCGGCGAACAGCCGGTTGGCCACCCGGGTGGTCATCTTCAGGATGCCGTCCACGCGCTTGTTGTTGGCCACGATGGAGGCCTGGTCGCGGCTGTCGGGAAAGATGTAGAGCCGCAGCAGGCTGGCCAGGCTTTTTTCGTCGGCCAGCGGCATGTAGTTGAGGGAGATGTGGGACAAAAGCCGCCACAGCAGGTTGTCGCCGATGGGCGGCTGGACGGTGGCCGTCGGCCGGGAGATGTTGGTGAACTGGCAAAGCTCGGGCGAATTTTCCGTGGCCTGGCCGATGTCGCCGACCTGGAGCCGTTCGGGCAGGCGGAAGTTGGTGCACACGAGGTCCACGGACAGGGTTTCGGGCACGATGGCTTCCTGGTGTTCCGTGGAGACCTCGATGTACTGGTCCATGGTCTCGCCGAGCGGCGAGGGCTTGAGCTGGAGGTTGTAGGAGGCCTTGCTTTCCTCGCCGCCCGTGAACATCTGGAAGGGCACGTACTCCTTTTGGCGCACCGAGCCCTGGGCGAAGCCCGTGACGTTGCTGACGGCAAAGACCTGGTAGTTCTGGGCCTGCATGTCGCTTGGCCGGATGCGGTAGCCCGAGGTGCGGCGGTCGAGCACGATGGGCTCGGCGCTGTGGGGAAAGGTGTTCACGGCCGGCGTGGCCCCGAGGATGAGGTGCTCGGCCCGGAATTCCGGGGGCGTGTCGGGCAGGGCGTCCATCTCGAAGACGATGTCGAAGGCCGCGCCCTCGCCCCGTTCGCGCACCGCCGTGAGGCCCGTCACGTCGAAAAAGAGGAACTTGTGGGGCAACAGGAAGAATTCCTGGAGCACCCGGTAGCCCGGAAAGGACTGGCCCGGATAGGGCAGCAGGGCCTCGTCGTCGGCAAAGCCCACGGGGTGGAGGTTTTTTCGCGGCAGGGTGGTGGGTTTGCCGTCCTTGCCCGGGCGCACCACCAGGCGCTTGGTGTAGCGCATGAGCAGGGCGAAGCGGTTGGCCGCCTCGCCGTAGCCGCCGCCGATCAAAAAGCGCAGGCACGACGGGGTCCAGTCGGCGAAGCGCAGGCCGGTCAGTTCCAGGGAGACGGTCAGGTTGGGGCGCAGGCCCGGCCGGCGCTCCAGGCTGGCCGACACCACCCGCAGGGGCTGGATGTCCACGTCGAAGCAGGTGGTGAACAGGCACTTGGTGCCGTCGACGGGCACCGAGGCCACCCGGGTGCCGGCCTTGGCCGTGACGACCTCGAGCAGCCCGGGCTTGGGCGAGAACTGCATGATGACCGAGGACGGCACCGGGCGCAGGTAGTGGGGAAAGATGAGCTGCAGCAGGTTGTGGACGACCTCGGGCAGTTCGTCCTCGAGCTTTTCGCGCACAAGGCCGGTGAGGAAGGCCGTGCCCTCGAGGAGGCGCTCCACGTCGGGGTCGGTGCTCGGCCCGGACAAAAGCGGGGCCAGGGCCGGGTGGGCCTTGGCGAATTCCACGGCCAGCACCTTGAGGTGGGCCAGTTCGCGTTGGTAGTGGGCGGAAATCATGTCTGGGGTGCTTTTCTCAGGAAGTGACGGAGATTTTGCCGCTGGGCTCGACGACGCTTTCGAAGATCACGGGCAGGCGCAGGCCGTCGTCGTTGACGCGGCCGCTGATTTCGAAGCGCAGGGCCAGGGAGTCGTCCTGGCGGCGGGAAAACCGCACCCGGACGTCGGCCAGCCGGGGGTCGTACTTGGCGATGACCTTGGCCATCTTCTGCTCGATCTCCTCCATGTTGTCCGGGGAAAAGGCCCCGGGCATCTCGGTGAGGTCGGCCAGGCCATAGTCCTCGGCAATGGGCACCGAGCCCTGCTTGGTGTTGAGCATGCGCCGCAGGTGGGACAGCACCGAGGCCAGCAGCACCGAGGGGTCGACCTCGCCGCCGCGGCCGCGGTCCTTTTCGTAGTCCCGGATGCGTTCCAGAAGCCTTTTTTCGTGCATGCCACCCTGCCGGTCGGGGCCGCGCGGCCGTCCGCCCGTTGGGGGCGGTCGCGGCCGCGCGGCGCCGCGTGCTCACGTGAGGCCGCCTAGTTGTTCTTCCAGTCGTCGGTGGCTTCGATGTTGCCGTCGTGGTAGGTCCAGGTGATCTTCGAATAGGTGAAGGAGACCTCTTCCATGTCGTGGTAGGGCTCGTTGTCCGCAACGAAGGTCATGGGCTTGAAGTGGCGGTCGCCGACGATGATGGCGTCGCTGAGTTTGACGGTGTAGTATTTCTCTTCCGAGCCGTCTTCCTTGATGCGGTAGTAGTCCACCGTCACGTCGCAGTGCTCGCCCTTGGCGCACATGTCGTTGAGCTTGGGCGTGGCGTTGTCGATGTGTTTGGTGACCCGGAAGGGCTCGTGCACGCGCTGGCCGGTGGGCAGGCCGGTATGGGTGTCGCGGGGGATGTGCAGCTTGTGGTCCACGGCGTAGACGAGCATGCTGTCCTTCTTGTCGCCGCTTTGCTGGCAGTCGCCCTTGACTTGGCCGGATTTCTTGCCTTGCACCTTCATGTAACTGGTAAGAGCCATCGCCATCCTCCGTGCGGGGGGTTAGGGCGCGGCCGGCCGACCGGGGCGCGGCCGCGCGTTCGCTGCGGGCTTACTGCTTGTCCAGCTTGCCGACCAGGGACAGGGTGAAGTAGGCGCCCATGTACTTGAAGTGGGGGCGCATCTTGATGGAGACGCTGTACCAGCCCGGGTCGCCTTCCACGTCGTTGACCTCGATCTTGCACAGGCGAAGCGGCCGGCGGCTGCGCACGTCCGGGCCGGGGTTGTCCATCTCGGTGACGTACTGGCTGACCCACTTGTTGAGTTCGCTTTCCAGGTCCTCGCGTTCCTTCCAGGTGCCGATGTTCTCGCGCTGGATGACCTTGATGTAGTGGGCCAGGCGGTTGACGATCATCATGTAGGGCAGCTGGGTGGACAGCTTGTAGTTGAGCTCGGCCTCCTTGCCCTCCTTGGAGATGCCGAAGTACTTGGGCTTCTGGCAGGAGTTGGCCGAGAAAAAGGCGGCGTTGTCGCTGCCCTTGCGCATGGTCAGGGCGATGAAGCCCTCCTCGGACAGCTCGTACTCCCGGCGCTCGGAAATGAGGATCTCGGTGGGGATCTTGGTCTGGATGGCGCCCATGGCCTCGAACTGGTACAGCGGCAGGTCCTCCACCGCGCCGCCGCCCTGGGGGCCGATGATGTTGGCGCACCAGCGGTACTTGGCGAAGCTGTCGGTCAGGCGCGAGGCGAAGGCGAAGGCCGTGTTGCCCCAGCAAAAGGCCTCGTTGCCCGAGGAGACGTCCTCGTTGTAGTTAAACGTCCTGGCCGGCAGGGTGTCCTGGCCGTAGGGCAGGCGCAGCAAAAAGCGCGGCAGGGTCAGGGCCACGCTGCGGGCGTCCTCGGATTCGCGGAAGGCCTGCCACTTGGTGTACTGGGGCGACTCGAAGATGGAGTGCAGGTCCTTGAGGTTGGGCAGTTCCTCCCAGGAATCGATGCCGAAAAAGGCCTTGCCCGCGGCCGCGATGAACGGGGCATGGGCCATGGTGGAGACGCTTGCCATGTACTGCAGGAGTTTGACGTCCTGGGGCCCGGGGCCGAAATCGTAGTTGCCGATGATGGCCCCGTAGGGCTTGCCGCCGAACTGGCCGTACTCGGCGGTGTACACGGCCCGGTACAGGCCGGACTTGGGCACCTCGGGGGCGTCCTCGAAGTCGTCGAGGAGGTCGTCCTTGGTGGCGTTGACGATGTCGATGCGGATGTTTTCCCGGAAATTGGTGTGGTCGACCAGGTACTTGAGCGACCGCCAGGCCGATTCGAGCTTCTGGAAGTCGCCGTGGTGCATGATGGCGTCGACCTGGCGCGAGAGCTTCTGGTCGATTTCCGCGATCATCTGGTCCACGGCCTGGCCGGAGATCTTTTCGCCGGCTTTCTCGGGCTTGAGCATCTCTTCCAGAAAGGCCTGCAAGCCGGCCTTGGTGACGGAATAGTATTCGTCGGTGGGTTTGAGCCGCGTGGCCTGCACGATGTCGTCGAGCAG
Source organism: Solidesulfovibrio sp. DCME (assembly GCF_049995385.1). Lineage (NCBI taxonomy): Bacteria > Pseudomonadati > Thermodesulfobacteriota > Desulfovibrionia > Desulfovibrionales > Desulfovibrionaceae > Solidesulfovibrio > Solidesulfovibrio sp. DCME. The sequence continues at coordinate 3,666,461 of NZ_CP188261.1, read as the reverse complement.
GGATTCGCCCGCGGCCGCCTCGGGCGCCCCGGCCTGTTCCTGGGCCTTGGTGGCTTCGTCTTGACTCATGTCCGCTCCCGCCTATTGCTGATCCTTTATCCCGAGTTCCTGCATGAGCCGCTCGCGCGCGCCCTCGTCCTTGACCAGTTCCTGCACCTGCTTGCGAAATTCCGGGATGTTGCCCAGGGGCGCCTTGACGGATTTGAGGGCCTCGCGCAACTCCATGAGCTTTTTGAGTTCCGGCACGTGCTGCACGATGGCGTCGGGCTTGAAGTCGTCGAGGCTTTCAAACTTGAGGTCCACGGCCATCTCGCCCGCTTCCTCGCCCGCTTTGGGCGCGGAAAGCTTGTCCGCGACGTTCATCTTCAGTTCGAGGTCCTGGGCTTTCAGCACATCGTTGAAATTGTCCTTGTCGATGCCGATGGGCTCGCGGTCCTCGATGCGCCGGTTATCCTGCTTGAGCGTGAAATCGCTCATGACCAGCAACTTGAGCGGGAGTTCGACCTCTTCCTGGGCATCGCCCGTTTCCGGCTTGTAGGTGATGTTGACCCGCTCCTTGGGAGCGACGGATGATTCCTTGGCCATTGCAGCGCCTCGCTTGTTGAAAATGCCGGGCGGAGAGCCCGTTTTCCAGTCTTGCCTGACCCCTAGCACAAGGTGACGGAAAAATCGCCTAAAAATTGCTTTCGTTAGGTAATTCCGGAAAGGCGCAATCCTTGCGCCGGGTTAAGGCGCATGATCCGGGACAGGACCTCGGCCGCCCGGGCCTTGCCGGCCTCGTCCTTGGCCGTGGCCAGGGCCTGGCGGGCGGCCAGCAGCCCGGACAGGGCCAGGTCCGGGTCGAACTCGTCGAGGGTGTGGGCGTCGATGGCGGCCAGGATCTGTTCGGCGATGGGCCGGGCCGCTTCCGGGTAGCCAGAGGCGGCCAGGATCTCCACCAGCCCGATGCGCCAGCGCAGCCGCCGCCGGCCCGAGCCGGCCGAGGCCAGCTTGTCCTGGAGCAGGGTGACGGCGGCCACGGCCTGGTTTTGGGCGGCCAGGTCCCGGGCCTGGCCCAGGGCCGCTGCCACCGCCGCCCCGTCGGCCTCCCCGGCCGGGGCGGCGGTGGCCGGGGCCGGGGAGGGCGCGGTCAGCCGCGACAGCCACAACCGGGTCTTGTCGTCGGCAAACGGCATGCCGTCGGCAAAGGTCAGTTCGGCCAGCCCGGGCAGGCGGCGCAGGAAAAAGGCCGTCTCGGTCTCCAGCGCGTCCAGGGCGGCCTCGTGGCCCGGGGCCAGGCCACGCAGGCCGTCGGCGCTGATGCGGGAGAGGTCCAGCCAGAAGCGGTATTCGCGCACGTGGGATTCGGCGCCGACGATGGCCGCGGCGAAGTTGCCCGAGGCCATGGCCTGATTCAGGGCGGCCCGCACGGGCGGCGGCGGCGGCGGGATCATGGTCTTGCCGTTTTGGGCCGGCGGCGGCGCGGTCAGCGGCAGCCAGGCGGCCAGCCGGGCCAGGCGGTAGGGCTGGGGCGACTTGGGGTCGGCCGTGAGCAGGCCGTAGGAAGCGGAAAAAAGCAGGTCCAGGCCGGCCTTGAGCTGTTCCTGGGCCTGGTCCGGGCTGCCGCCGCCGGCACTGGCGGCCGCTGGCGGGGCCGGGGGGGCCTTGGCCGGCCGGGGCGCCACGGCCGGGGAAGGCGGCGGGCCGGGCGCGGTCGGCGGCGCCGGTTCGGTCAGGGAGGCGGCTTCGGGCGCGGCCGGGGTGCCAGGTGGGGCGCCGGGCGAGGCGTCGGGTGGGGCGTCGGGCGGGCCGGCGGCATCGGGTAACGGGCTGGCCGGTTCCTCCGGGGCGGCCTGGACCGGGAAGCGGCGCACGGTTTCGAGCAGCGGCCGCAGGGACGGGGCCTCTTCGGCTTTTTCGGCCAGGGCGGCGTCCAGGGCGGTCAGGTCGTCCACCAGGGCGTCCACGACGGCGGCGGGCAGGGGGTCGGGCTCGAACCCCTCGAGAAAGGCCCGGGCACGGTCGTTCCACCAGCCGATGGCGTTGAGGCGGCCGCGCAGGCGCTTGAGTGGCGGAAAAAGGTCCGGCCAGTACGCCTCCACCATCTGGCGCAGGACATGGGTGCCGCAGGCCAGGCCATCGAACCCGGACGTCCTGGTCAGGGCTTCGCTCAAGTAGGCCGCGACCTTGAGGTCCTTGGACTTGCCGGCCAGGATCGATACGGCCAGGCTGGCCGAAAGCGGCCAGTCCGTGCTCTGGCCGGCGGCGGAGACCATGGACAGCTTGTCGATCTCGCGCTGGAGCGCCTCGTAGTCCGGGTCGTAGCTGGCGTCCGCGCCGGCCGGGGCTTCGGCCGAAACAGGGGCCTTGCCCAGGTCGGCCAGGTCGGCCAGCCGAGGCAGCTCGGCGGCGGCCATGCTACGCCCCTCCCGGGGAAACGGGTTGCCGGCGGCGGCGCGGGGTCGGGGGAAGCTCGGCGGCGGCCATGGTGCGCGTCTCCTGGGGGAAAGGGTTGCCGGCGGCGCGGGGTCAGTACTGCCAGGCGTTGGCGATGGTTGCGGGAACGGTGTAGTGCTCGGCCTTAAGCAGCGCGATCAGCGGCACGCCGCCGGAGAGCTTGTACTGCACGGTGATGGACCGGACGTTGAAGATGGCGCAGTCGCCCTTGGCCTCGGGAAAGTCGTCGGAGCTGAATTTCTTGGTGTTGTATTCGAATTCCTTCAGGAAATGGGCGAAACCCATGGCCCCGTGGTAGGTGCGGGAGGCGGTGAAGGAGGGGAAGCGAATCTTGAGCGTGGTCTTGCCGCAGGTGGTGGGGTTCCACTGGAAGACCTGGGACAGGGGATAGTTGTAGTTGATGAGCTGCTGCACCTTTTCCTGGCAGTCCAGGGTCAGTTCGGTGGCGTAGGGGGCCTGCTTGGCGTCCTTGTTGACGTCGGTGGGCAGGGCCGTGGCCGCCACGTCGTAGCTGGGCATGATTTTTTGGGTCTGGGTCGAGCCCTTGTTGAGGAATTCCAGGAACTGCGGCGTGAAGGGAAAGGTCGTGCCGTTGGCCATGGCGGCGGAATAGCCGTCGGCGCTTTTGGCCAGGAAGGGCTTGGCCGGCCCGTCGGCGAACTTCCAGACCAGGCCGCTGGTTGGGTCGAACAGGGCGCCGGGCAGCTTTTCGGCCGGCATGTTGGTGACCTTGACCAGCACGCCCTCGGCCCACATGTCCTGCAGCCCGGCGGCGGCGTCGAGGACGCCCACGCCCCAGAAAAAGCGCAGGGGGCCGACCAGGAGGTCGTCGAAAAGCGGCGCGTTGGCCCCGCCCAGGGCCGTTTCCAGTTCCTTGACCGCGGCGTTGGCCGCCTCGAAGGGGGATTGCGCCGCCGCCGCGGCGCCGGTCCCGGCCGCCCCGCTGGCGGGCGGCGCCTGGGAGGCGCCGGGCTGGGGCGAAAAGCGGGAACCGATCAGGGCCACGGACGAGGCCGGCGACTGCATGGCGTCGCGCAGGGCCTTGAGGGCGTTGAGGTACTTGACGAACGAGGGCTCGGCCTTGATGGCCGACGCGGCCGCGCCGAGGGTGCCCGGAACCACGGCGCCGGTTTGCCCCGTTTGGCCGGCCTGCCCCGTTTGGCCGGCCTGCCCCGGCGTGGCCGAGGCCCCGGCCGGCGCGTCGGATGCGCCTTGCGGGGAGGCGCCGGGCTGGCCCGTGCCGGAGGCGGCGTTTGGCTGGGGCTGGCCGGCGAAGCGGCTGTGGGCCAGTTCCGTCACGGCCTTGAAAAAGTTCGCGACCCTGGACACGTCCGAGGCCAGCTTTTCCTCGATGGTGGCCCGTTGCGGGGCCATGGCCTGCAGGCGCATGAAGTTGAAGTGCATGACGGGCGCGACCCAGGTCGGGTTGTCCCGGCGGTCGGCGAAGGGGGCGAGCTGGTCGCCCATGACCGCCAGGAGCATGAGGTAGGGGCTGTCGGGCTCGCACATGCGGGCCACGGCGCTGTGCCACTGCTCGCGGTTGCGGTCCCACTGGGTGGCCGAGGCGAATTGCTGGGCGAAGCGCTCCCAGGCCGCCACGTACTGGCCGCCGTACCAGCGCTTGAATTCGGGCAGCCAGTCCTTGCCCTCGTTTTCCTGGGACAAGGTGTCCTGGATCCGGCCGGCCATCTCCATGATCATCTTGTAGCCCGGCAGGGTGTAGGCCGGGGCGACGAAGGCCAGGTTGCGCTGCTCCAGGGCGCTGCTCCCCCAGAACTGGTCCATGGTGACCGGGGCCAGGCCGGGCAGCTCGTTGGCCCAGCTGACCAGCCAGTCGAGCTTGATCCGGTCGGCCTGGAGTACCCGCTTGAGCATGCCGGAGAGCTCGTCGCGCTCCTTGACGAACCAGTCCTTGTTGGTGTTCCAGAGCAGGTAGCTCTGGTGGAGGGTTTCGTAGCGGTCGGCGAAGGCCGGGTCGATCCGGGCGTTCTTGAAGAGGAGACGGCCGAGGTCGTCGTAGACCGTGGCGGCGGCCTTGGGGTCCACCTGGCCGTTTATGGCCGTATCGACGAGGCGGATGCGGTCCACCACGTAGGCGGCGAAGCGCAGGAACTGCTCGGGCGGGGTGGAACTGGAAAACGTCCGGGCTTCGTCGGCCACCAGCCGGTCGAACTCCACGAGCATGCCGCGCCGGAACAGGTCGCAGAAAAGCTCCTTGAACTTGGCTTCGGCGACCTCGCTTTGGCGCAGGCCCATGCGCGGCAGGTCCCAGTTGGCGTTGGCCTGCTCCATGTCCACGATGACGTTTCGAAACCGCAGCATCATGTCCGCGTCGGTGCCGAGGTTGCGGGTGAGCTTGGGCGTTTCGGTGAAGGCCTTGGAAAAAGAGGCCAGGGTCCGGGCGTTGTCCCGGTAGGAGGCCACGGCCAGGCCGAGCAGGCAGATGGCCAGGGCCAGCACCGCACCCAGGGCGGAAAACCGCGTGATGTCGCGCCAGGACAAAAAGGCCGGCAGCGGGGCGTGCAGCTTGCGGTCCTGGGGCAGGACGCGGGCGAACAAGTCGTGGAGGAAAAGGCCGCCCGGACGGCTTGCCGGCGTCGGGGCGGGCGCGAACCGGCCGACGGGGCCGTCGGGGGGAAGCGGTGGCTCGTCGCCGCCGGCGCTGGCGAAAAAAAGCCCCCGGAACAGGGGCGTTTCCAGGTAGGGCGTGGGCTGGAAAAGCTCCCGGCAATAGAGGCCCACGGCCTGTCCCAGGGCGGCGAAGGCCTGGGGGAAAAGCGGCAGGCCGGGCGTGGGCGCCCCGGGGCGGCTGGCCAGGGACAGGCGCAGGGCCTTGAGCCGCTCGGCCACGGCGTCGAGGATTTCCTCGGCCCGGTCCAGGGGCTTGTCCGGGGCCGCCGCGTTGAGTGCCCCCATGGCCTGCAGGGATTCCTCCTCGTCGAGGCGGGCGCAAAAGCCCTCGAAACCGGGCACCCGGTCGAGCTTGGTCACCAGGACGTAGACCGGGAAGCGCGCCCCGAGCACGCGCATCAGTTCGTCCAGGCGCCGCCGCACGGCCCGGGCCGCATCCGTGGCCTGGCCGGGGTCGCCGAGCAGCCTGTCGGCCGGCATGGTCGCCACCAGGCCGCAAAGGGGCTCGCGGCGGCGGTGGCGGGCCAGCAGGGAAAGGAATTCACGCCAGCCGTCCGCGTCGCCAGCCGTGTCCACCAGGTTGCCGGAGAGGTCCAGCAGAACCACGCTTTCCAGGAACCACCATTCGCAGGCGCCGCTTGGGCGCGGCGAACCGGGGGGGACGGGGTCGCTGACCGTGGCGTTGAGTCGGGCCGCGCGCAGGGCGCTGGTCTTGCCCGAGCCCGACTCGCCCGCAAGCAGCACCCAGGGCAGGGCGTAGACCGGGTTGGCGAAGCGGGTCAGGCGCGAACGGCGCAGGATTTCCAGGGCCTTGGCAAAGGAGGCGCGCAGGTCGCTGACGGCCGTGCCGCGCGAAGCGGCCTGGGCCAGGGCCAGCTTGTCCGGCTCCTGCTCGACGATGCGCTCGACGTAGCGCCGCTCCCGCCGGCGGGCCAGATGGCGGCGCACAAAGACCACGGCCATGAGCAGGCCGATGGGCCCAAGCAGGATGACCAGGCCCGTCCACAGCGGCCAGCCTTTCCAGATGACGAGCAGGTAGGTTCCGCCGGCCAGGGCCACGAAAAGCAGCAGCCAGAGGAAGAGCTTGAGGGCCAGATAGAGGATTTTGCCCATGTCCGGCCGCACTCCCGTTTAGCGCAACGACCCGAAGAAGCCGAGCAGTTGCACGTTGAGGTCGTTTCGCAACAGCAGGTACGCTTCGGCGGCGATGACCACCGCCAGCAGCGGAATGAGGAAAAACCACCAGTCGAAGGCCCAGGGGTTGAAGCGTTTGCCGTGGGCCGCCGCGGGTTGATAGGCTTCGGGGAAAAGCGGGCGGTCGAGGTCCCCCCCTGCGGCTGGGGCTTCGCCCAGGGCGTCGCGAATCGCCTCCTGGCGCACGGCGTCCAGTTGCCCGGACTGGCTCGGGTCGAAAAACTTGCCCTGGAAGCCGAGGCCCAGGCACAGGGCGTAGGTTTCCCGGGCCGGGGCCTGGCCTGGGGCCAGGGCGGCCAGACGGTCGTAGAAGCCCACGCCGGCGTTGTGGGTATTGAAAAACAGCTGCTGCAACTGGGCGGTCTGCCAGCGTTTGGCCCCTTCCCAGGCCGAGCGCAGCACGGTCTCGTCGGCCCAGGCGGCCACGGCGAAGGTGGCGGCGTCGCTGTCCGCCGGGTCGAAGCCGGCCGCGGCGGCCTTGGCCTGCGCCGCCTGGAAAAGCCCCAGCAGGTCTTCGCGGGCCTGATCGTAGCCCGTGCCCGCGCCCGATGGGCCGAGAAGGGCCAACACGTAGGCGAAGATGTCGCAGAAGTAGTCGTTGACGTGGGTCATTGGCGTATGACCGCGATTTCCGCCGCCAGGTCTTCCGGGGCTTCCGGCCAGTACATGGCGATGGTACGCGTTTTTTCGATTTCAAGCCAGGCCGGGCTGAGCCGGTCGATGCGGAAATACGTCACCGTGGTGTCCATGGGCATGCCCGAGGGCGGGTCCTCGGAATACTCGAGGCCGGCGCCGGGCACGGCCATGGCGATGAGGGTGGCGATGGTCGTGGAGGCGCCGAGCTTGACGTGCTGGCCTATGGCCGCCCGGATGGGGCTTACGTCCTGTTCGGTCTTGAGGATGAGCCAGTAGGCGCGGTCGGGTTTGAAGACGCCCTCCGGCGGCGCGGCCACGTGAAATTCCTCCTTGCGTACCAGCGGGATCAGGTATTCCGGCCCGAGGATGATGCCTTCGAGCAGTTCGCCGCACAGTTGCCGGGCGGCGGCAAAACAGGCCCATAAGTCGAGGTGGTTGTAGGGCGGCAGCAGCAGCCGGCCGTCGCGGGCCTCGCCGGAGGCGTTTATCGTGGCGGAAAAGGTGGAAAGCTCGCCGATGAATTGGCACAGCAGCCCGTAGGCCGGCCAGGGATGGACCCGGGTCGCGGTCTGGAGGTGGTTGAGGGCCGGCAGATGGCGGTTGAGCGTGGCCAGGGCCATCAGATAGACCATGTAGCGCAGGTCCATGGCCGTGCGGCGCATGGTGTTGGGGCTTTTGTACTGTTCGAGGACGCGGCAGCGGGCGGCGGTCAGGTCGCGGATTTCCTGGACGAGGTCGGCCAGGGCCGGCCAGGCGTCGAGGGCCAGGCTTGGCGGGATGTGGCTCGGCGAGACCACCACCTTGTCGCCTTCGCGCACCAGCCGGGCCAGGCGGATGACATGGTAGTCGTTCATCCGCTCGCGTTCGGGTTCGAAAAAGATTTTGAGCGAATGGCTCAGGCGCTTGACCTGGGCGGCCGGGCCGTCGGCGTGGAGGTCCGGGGCCTCTTCGGGGTCCTGGCCGGTGACGTAGCGGGTGGGGGCCAGGGCGGCCGCCTCGGGGTCGGCCACCTCGGTCACGTTGCTGCCGAAGGGGTTGAGGCGGTGCAGGCCGACGAAGACGGCCATGGGCTTGTCCGAGGCCGTCCACAGGCCGGCGAACGAACGGGCCAGGGGCTGGGCCGTGGCCGGGATGGACACGAACTCGCCGTCGTCGAAAATCAGTTCGGCCCGGCGGATCTCGAAGCTCTGGTTGGCCAGGGCCGCCTCGTTGATCGCGAGCTTGCCCACCCCCCAGAAGTGGTTGTGCCCATAGGCCTGGAGCACGGAAAAGCGCGCCCGGGTACCCTGGTCCGTCAACTGGAAGTGCTGGGGCTGCAAGAAGACGCCCTGGCTCCAGTACAGGCTTTTGAGGACGTCCATCTTACTGTGACCCGACCTTTTGCACGCCAAAGGGCCCAAGAAACAGGTTGATGAAGATCTTGCCCGGCTGGCGGATCGTGGTGGTGGTGAAAAACCCCTCGGTCTTCTCCTCCACGGGGTACTTGAAAAGCCGGGTCGACTGCTGGGGGTTGAGTTCGTTGTAGCCGGCCACCACGCCGAGGTAGGTGGCGTTTTCCGCCCGGTCCATGTGGGTCACCTTGTCCTGCCCCGGTTCGACGAAGATGTTTTCGTAGGAAACGACCGTGGCGTCGAAGGTCTTGCATTCGAGCAGCTTGAGCAGCCCCTCCGAGGACTTGGCCAGGGTGTTGAAGGCGTTGGGCTGGGTCAGCTGATAGACGCACAGGGCGACGGTATGCCCTTCGCCGTCATACTCGTTGAGTTTTTTATCCGCGCGGTACCGCAATTTCACCGCCCCGGGCTCGTAGACCCATTGCGGCTCGGACAGCTTGGGATTGGGCGGCGAGCCGCCGCAACACGTCAGGCTCACGGCCATGGCCGCGAGCAGCAAGCAATACAACCGCCGTTTCATGAATACGCCGCCACTTCTCTCCCGCGCGCCGGTCGGTTGCCGCGTCGCCTGCCGCTTGTCGCGTCGGGGCGCGGGCCGTAAGCCCTTTAATCCGGCAGGTCCGACCGGGTGTGCCCAAAAGCCCGCCCCGTTGCCGCGACTCCGAAGAGTCTGCATGGAACACTATGGAATTGATCGCAAAAACGCAAGCGTTTCCCGGGTTCCCTGTTTGCGTGGGCCAGGTCGGCCCCAAAAAAGCTTGTCAAACCAGCGGTTCCAGGTATTTTCAAAACAAGGATTCTTTCCGGCATGCCATCCAAGGAGGCCCCATGTCGCGGATGTTGCCCCTCGCTTTCCTGCTGGCCTGGCTGGCCCTGCCCGGGTTGGTGCTGGCCGGGGACACGGAATTCGGCCGCCTGGACCGCAACAAGGACGGCAAGGTCAGCAAGCAGGAATTCATGCGCTGGTATCCGGTCACGGTCTGGAAACGGGTCGATGGGGCCGGCAAGGGCTACGTGACCGAGACCGAATGGGTTCCGGTGCGGGAAAGCGTGGCCAAATACAAGCGGGAGAAGGCCCGGGACGCCCGGGTCACCAACTGACGTCGCCGCCTGGCGCGGCAGCCGGGGCATGGCCTCCGGGGCCACGGGCCGGGCGGGGAAACACGGCGGGAAACGGCAAGGGGTCCGGCGCGTTGGCCGGACCCCTTGCCGTTTGAGGGTGTCGGGCGGGGCAGGAGGCGTTCCTGGCGCCTGGGCCGCAAGACGGTCACGCCACGGTCCCCCCTGGCCAAGTGAGCAAAAACTGCCGCCGGCGGGCTGTTGTGTTTCAGATATATCACATCAGAATAATGGATTATTTTCTGGCGGGATGGTTCCTGTGCCATGGCTCGGGTTATGCATGCGGCTGGGAAGCCTCTGGAACGGCCGGCAGGCCGGGAATCGGAACAGGTCATTTTGGTCATGCACGCCGAGAGGGCCTGTTTCGAGGCGAGAGCGCACAGGAGCAACAGGATGTCCCACAGCAGCGGCATATCGAATGCGATACCGCAACATTCCCTGATCGCGGCGATAAACAAAAACGACGCGAGAGGATTGAAGGCAAAGAAGAGCAAAAAGGTTGTTTCCACAGCGGAGAACAACCTGGACAACGAATCGAGCAAGCTCAGGAGCTTGCTCAAGGAAAAGGCGAGCACGTTCGGTCAAGCCGCCGCCAATACCGCCAAGGGGAAGATCCTCAATACCGTGGCTTAGCCTTGCGCCCCGTAACAATACGGTCGGTTTTGTTACTGGAAGAGGCCCGTGTTCTCTTCGAGGCTGCGGCACGGGCCGGCTGTCGGGAGCGACGCTTCACGGCGCCGTTGTATCCGGGGCGGCCGCGTCGTCGTGCAGGAGGAACCGGTAGCCCACGCCGGGCTCCGTGCGCAGGAACCGGGGACAGGACGGGGTCGGTTCGATCTTGTGGCGCAACTGATGGATATAGATGCGCAGGTAGTGTTCCCTGTCCGCGGCGCCCCCCCCCCAGACGGCCTGGAGCAGTTGCCGGTGGGTGATGACCTTGCCGGCGTTTTTGGCCAGGTAGGCCAGCAGGTTGTATTCGATGGGGGTGAGGTGGACTTCCTGGCCGTCCAGGCGCACCTGGCGGTGGGCGAGGTCGACGCGCAATGCCCCGGAGACGACCTGCTGCGGGACCGGGCCGGCTTTGGCCGCGGCCAGGCGCAGGGCCACCCGGATGCGGGCGGACAGCTCGCCCACGCCGAAGGGCTTGGTGAGGTAGTCCACGGCGCCGCCGTCCAGGGCGGCGACCTTGGCTTCCTGGGTTTCCCGGGCCGAAAGGACGATGACCGGGACATCGGTCACGGCGCGCAGCAAAGGCAGCATCTCCAGGCCGTCCAGGTCCGGCAGGCCCAGGTCCAGCAGGACCAGGGCCAGGCCCGGGCTTGTGGCCATGGCCAGGCCCTGTTTTCCCGTCGCCGCTTCCGAGACCGTGTAGCCCTGGTCCTCCAGCACCGTGCGCAGAAAGCGGCGGATGGGCTGTTCGTCGTCCACGACGAGGATTTCCCGGGCATTTGCGGTCATGGCGCTTCCATGGTCGGGTGGGCCGGGATTGTCAAGGCCAGCCGCAGCCCGCCCTCGGGGGCGTTTTCGGCCACGATCTCACCGCCGTGGATGTGGGCGATCAGCCGGCAAATGGCCAGCCCCAGCCCGTAGCCGTCCGCCCCGGCCCCCCGCCGGACCCGGTAGAAGCGCTCGAAAATGCGCTCCAGCTCCTGCGGCGGCAGGCCTTCCCCGCGATCCGTGACTTCGATGAGCACCCGGTCCTTGAAGGCGGTGGCCGCGATGGTCACGGCCGTGCCGGCCGGGGTGTGCTTGGCCGCGTTTTCCAGCAGGTTGACGAACAGTTGCTCCATGAGCACCTCGTCCACGGTCACCAGGGGGAAGTGGGCCGGCACGGTCACGGTTACGGGGTGTTGGGCCAGTTGCGTGCCAAGCCTGGTTCGGGCCGCGCCGATGACCTCCTCCAGGGGCACGGCCTGGAAATGGGGTTTGCTTTTGCCCGACTCCAGCCGGGCCAGGCGCAGGAGGTTGTCCACCAGGCGGCTGAGGCGCCCGGATTCCTGGCGGATGTTTTCGGCCAGGCCGCGCACGGTGGCGAAGGCGGCGTGTTCCCCCAGCACCACGATGGCCTCGGCCGAACCGGAAATGGCCGCCAGGGGCGTCTGGAAATCGTGGGTCACCGAGGAGAGCAGCGAGGACTTGAGCTTCTCCGATTCCATGGCCACGAGCGTGGCCTGGGCCGCCTCTTCCAGCCGGTCCACCTCCAGGGCCTGGGCGATTTGGGCCAGGAAGGCTTCCAGGAGCCGTTGCTCGTCGGGATAGAGCAGCCGGGGTCGGGCCTGCTGCGCCTCGCCGGTGTCCAGGGCCACCACCCCCACCACCCCGCCGGCGCCCTTGAGGGGCAAGAGGAGCGTCTGCGCGTCGGGCAGGGTCTGCGTTCCCGGGCCGGCCGCCTTGCCGTTGGTCAGCACCCACTGGGCCATGCCGAGTTGCTTGCCGCGCAGGGCCGGCGTTCCCGGGGTCCTGGCCCGGACGACCAGCGTGGCGGACTCGTCGGGAAGGAGAAAGGCCACGCCGGCCTTGAAGACGTCCTCCAGGTGGCGCTTGGCCACGGCCAGGAGGTTGTCCGTGCCGCGCGCGGCCACCAGTTCGCGCCCCAGGGCGGCCAGGGCGGCGCTCTGGCGGCCGGCGCTGACGGCCGTGTCCGCCTGGCGCTTGAGCTTGCCGGCCATGGAGCTGATGACCATGGCCACCAGGAACATGACCACGAACGTGATGAGGTGGCGGACGTCCGAGACGGCGAAGCTGAAGCGGGGGGGTACGAAAAAGAAGTCGAAGGCCACCACGCTCGAAATCGAGATGAAGATGGCCGGTCCCCGGGACAACCACAAGGCCGCGGCCAGGACGCCCAGCATGTAGACCATGATCAGGTTGGCCAGGTCGAGTACCGGGAAAATGGAAAAGCAACCGCCCGTGCACAGGGCCAGGATGCCCGTGGCCGCCAGGTATTGCCGCCAGGGCGGCCTGCCCGGGGGGAGTTTCTGTGCCGCCGGCGGCGCGGCCTCGCCGGCTTCGCCCCGGATGACGTGCACGTCGATCTCCTCGGATTCCCGGATGAGCCGGTCCACGGGGCTGCCGAGGAGATAGTCGCGCAGGCGCCGCCGCACGGGCTTGCCCACGACGATCTTGGTCACGTTTTGCTGCCGGGCGAAGGCCACGATTTCGCTGGAAACGCTCGCGCCCGAAATGACGAACGTCTCCGCGCCGAGTTCCTCGGCCAGCTTGAGGTGGCGCAGGGCGCTGTCCCGGGCCTGCTGCGGCAGGTCGGCCTGGATGGACAGGGCCAGCCAGGGGGCGTGGAGTTCCGAGGCCAGGCGCTTGGCCGCCCGCACCAGCCTGGCCGAACTCGGCGACGGCCCCACGCAGACCAGGATGCGCTCGGACGTGGGCCAAGTGGTCCGGATGGAGCGGCCGTGGCGGTAGACCAGGACCTCGGTGTTGGCCCGCTGGGCCGTGGCCCGCAGGGCCAGCTCCCGCAGGGCCATGAGGTTGCCCTGGCGGAAGAAGTGGGCCGAGGCCCAGTCGGCCTGTTTGGGCAGGTAGACTTTGCCTTCCTTGAGGCGCTGGCGCAGGTCGTCGGGCGGCAGGTCGACCAGGACCACGGAATCGGCCTGTTCGAGCAGGGTGTCCGGCACGGCCTCGCGCACCCGCACGCCGGTGATCTGCGCCACCACGTCGCCCAGGCTCTCCAGGTGCTGCACGTTGAGCGTGCTCCAGACGTCGATACCGTTGTCCAGCAGCTCCACCACGTCCTTCCAGCGCTTGTCGTGGCGGCAGCCCGGGGCGTTGGTGTGGGCCAGTTCGTCCACCAGCAGCAGTTCCGGGCGGCGGGATAGGGCCGCGTCCAGGTCGAATTCGGCCAGCTCGTGGCCGTGGTAGGCGATGGGCCGGCGCGGCAGGAGGTCGAGGCCCGAAAGCAGGGCCTCGGTTTCGGCCCGGCCGTGGGTCTCGGCCAGGCCGACCAGCACGGCCAGCCCTTCGGCCTGCTTGAGGCGGGCCGCTTCGAGCATGGAATAGGTCTTGCCGACCCCGGGGGCCATGCCGAGAAAGATGCGCAGTCGTCCCCGGCGCTTTTTGTCCTCCTCGCGCTGGACATATTCCAGGAGGCGGTCCGGATCGGGGCGGTGTTCGTCATTGGGGGGCACGGGGGAAGCCTCCGGCGGTAAGCGGTTTTGCGCCTGGCACACCCGGCGGGGTTGCGGGCGGCCGCGGCGCCTCGGTGACGCGGCCCGTTTCCGCACGCCCGCAGGCCTCCCAGCCAGGGCCGCGCCCTGGCGGGAGGCCGGATACCGACGGGCGCGGGCTGCGTTGACGCCCCTGCGGCCAGTCGGCCCGGGCGCGCGGGGCCGGCCACAACGCCCGGGCGCGCGCGCCTTCAGTTGTGCTTGTTTGCGGCCAGGGCGTCGAGGGCCAGGTTGAGGGCTAGGACATTGACGCGCTCCTCGCCCAAAATACCCCACTGCCGCCCCTCCACGTGCCGGGCCACCAGGGCGCGCACCGCCTCGGGCTCGAGCCCGGCGGCCTTGGCCACGCGCGGGACCTGGTAGAAGGCGGCGGCCGGGGAGAGGTGCGGGTCGAGGCCGCTGGCCGAGGCCGTGGCCAGTTCCACCGGCACCGGCCCCGGGCCGTTTTCCCGCCGCAGGGCGGCGGCCCGTTCGGCCACCGTTTCGAGGTAGTCGGGATTGGTCGGCCCGAGGTTCGAGCCCGACGAGGCGGCGGCGTCGTAGGGCCTGGGGGCGGTGGCCGAGGGGCGGCCTTGGAAATGGGCCGGGTCGGCGAAGGGCTGGCCGATAAGCGCCGAGCCGACGATGCGGCCGTCTTTTGAAAGCAGGCTGCCGTTGGCCTGGTTCGGGAACAGGGCCTGGGCCAGGCCGGTGACGCAGGCCGGGTAGACGACGCCGGTGAGCAGGGTCAGGACGACCAGCACCAGCAGCGCCGGCTTGGCTTGTTCGAGGAAGCGGGCAAGCATGGGTTTCTCCTTTTTCCGGTCAGGCCAGGCCCAGGGCGACCAGGACGAGGTCGATGGCCTTGATGCCGACGAAGGGCACGACGAGGCCGCCGAGGCCGTAGATGAGCAGGTTGTCCCGCAGCGCCCGGGCCGCGCCCACGGCCCGGTAGCGCACGCCGCGAAGGGCCAGGGGGATGAGCGCCACGATGATGAGCGCGTTGAAGATGACGGCCGAGAGGATGGCCGAGGCCGGGGTGGCCAGGCCCATGACGTTGAGCGCCCCGAGCTGGGGGTAGATGCCGACGAAGGCCGCCGGGACGATGGCGAAGTACTTGGCGATGTCGTTGGCGATGGAAAAGGTGGTCAGCGAGCCGCGCGTCATGAGCAGCTGCTTGCCGATGGCCACCACTTCCAGGAGCTTGGTCGGGTTGGAGTCGAGGTCGACCATGTTGCCGGCCTCCTTGGCGGCCTGGGTGCCGGAATTCATGGCCACGCCCACGTCGGCCTGGGCCAGGGCCGGGGCGTCGTTGGTGCCGTCGCCGGTCATGGCCACCAGGCGCCCCTCGGCCTGGGTTTTGCGGATCAGGGCCAGCTTGGCCTCGGGCGTGGCCTCGGCCAGGAAGTCGTCCACCCCGGCCTCGGCCGCGATGGCCGCGGCGGTCAGCGGATTGTCGCCCGTGACCATGACCGTCTTGATGCCCATGCTGCGCAGCTTGGCGAAGCGTTCCCGGATGCCGCCCTTGACGATGTCCTTGAGCCAAATCGCCCCCAGGATGCGGTCGTTTTCGGCCACGAGCAGGGGCGTGCCCCCGGATTCGGCGATGGTGCGCACCTGTTCGTCCACCTCCGGCGGCACCGGGCCGCCTTGGCGGCGCACGAAGCGGGCGATGGCGTCGGGCGCGCCCTTGCGCACGGCCCTGTTCGCGATGTCCACGCCGGACAGGCGGGTCTGGGCGGTAAAGGGCACGAAGGCGGCGCCGAGCGCCCCCAGGTCGCGGCCCCGGATGCCGAAACGCTCCTTGGCCAGCACCACGATGGAGCGGCCTTCCGGGGTCTCGTCGGCCAGGGAGGCCAGCTGGGCCACGTCGGCCAGCTCCTTTTCCGCGACCCCGGGCAGGGGCAGGAAATCGTCGGCCTGGCGGTTGCCCAGGGTGATGGTGCCGGTCTTGTCCAGCAGCAGCACGTCCACGTCGCCGGCCGCCTCCACGGCCCGGCCCGAGGTGGCGATGACCCCGGCCTGGATGAGCCGGTCCATGCCGGCGATGCCGATGGCCGAGAGCAGGCCGCCGATGGTGGTGGGGGCCAGGCAGACGAACAGCGCCGCCAGCACGGTGATGGACACGGCCGCGCCCTGGCCGGCCTGGGCCACGGCGAAGGCGGAGTAGGGCAAAAGCGTGGCGCACACGACCAGAAAGATGAGCGTCAAGGCGGCCAGCAGGATGTTCAGGGCGATTTCGTTGGGGGTCTTGCGGCGCTTGGCCCCCTCCACCAGGGCGATCATCCGGTCGAGGAAGGTTTCGCCGGCCTCGGCCGCCACCCGCACGACCAGCCAGTCCGACAGCAGGCGCGTGCCGCCGGTGACGGCGCTGCGGTCGCCGCCGGCCTCGCGGATGACCGGGGCCGACTCGCCGGTGATGGCGCTTTCGTCCACCGAGGCCACGCCCTCGAGGATCTCACCGTCGCAGGGGATGAAGTCGCCGGCCTCGACCAGGACCAGGTCGCCTTTTTTGAGGCTCGTCGAGGGCACGGTCCCCACTGCGGCCTCGCGGCGGGGCGCGGCCAGTTTCTTGGCCTGGATGTCGCGGCGGGCCTGGCGCAGGGAATCGGCCTGCGCCTTGCCGCGCCCCTCGGCCATGGCCTCGGCGAAGTTGGCGAAAAGCACCGTGAACCACAGCCAGACGGCGATGGCCAGGATGAAGCCCGCCGGCGCCTCGCCGTGGCCGGCCAGGGCCTGGGCGGCCAGGGCCGTGGTCAGCAGGGAGCCGACGTAGACCGTGAACATGACCGGGTTTCGCAGCTGCTTTTGGGGGGCGAGCTTGCGCAGGGAATCGACGATGGCCCGCTTGACCAGCGGGGGATCGAACAGCGGGCGTTTTTCGTGGGCGTGTTTGCTCATGGCGATGCTCGTTGGGAAATCGGATTAGCGGCCGATCATGGCCAGGTGTTCCGCGACGGGCCCCAGGGCCAGGGCCGGGATGAAGGTCAGGGCGCCCACCACCAGGACCACGGCCACGAGCAGCCCCACGAAAAGGGGCGTGTGGGTGGGCAGGGTGCCGGCCCCTTGGGGCACGATCCGCTTGGCCCCCAGGGAGCCGGCCATGGCCAGGACCGGGACGGCCAGCCAGAAACGGCCCAGGAACATGCAGGCCGCGCCGACGAGGTTGAAATAGGGCGCGTTGGCAGAAAGCCCGGCAAAGGCGCTGCCGTTGTTGTTGCCCATGGACGAGAAGGCATAGAGGAGTTCGCTGAAGCCGTGGATGCCCGGGTTGGCCACGGCCGCCCGGGCGCCGGGGGCCAGCACCGCCCCGGCCGTGGCCACAAGCACCAGGAAGGGGGGAATCAGGATGACCAGCGAGGCCATCTTCATTTCGAACGGCTCGATCTTCTTGCCCAGGTATTCCGGGGTGCGCCCGACCATCAGCCCGGCCACGAACACGGCCACCACGGCGAAAACCAGCATGCCGTAGAGCCCCGAGCCCACCCCGCCGAAGACCACCTCGCCCAGTTGCATCAGCAGCATGGGCACGAGCCCGCCCAGGGGGGTGTAGGAGTCGTGCATGGAATTGACCGAGCCGTTGGAGGCGGCGGTGGTGGCCGTGGCCCAGAGGGCCGAATCGGCGATGCCGTAGCGGACCTCCTTGCCCTCCATGTTGCCGCCGGCCTGGGCGAGCCGGCCCTCGGCCGGGGCCTGGTCCAGGCCGGCCGCGGCCAGCCCGGGGTTGCCGGCCTGTTCGGATACGACGCAGGCCCCGAGCAGGACGACGAAGATGACGGTCATGGCCGCCAGGACGGCCAGGCCCTGGCGCCTGTCCCCGACCATGAGGCCGAAGGTGACGCACAGGGCGGCCGGGAGGAGCAGGATGGCCAGCATTTCCAGGAAATTGGACAGCGGCGTAGGATTTTCGAAGGGATGGGCCGAGTTGACGTTGAAAAACCCGCCGCCGTTGGTGCCGAGCTGCTTGATGGCCACCTGGGAAGCCACCGGCCCCCGGGCGATGACCTGTTCGGTGGCGGTGGCCGGCTCGGTTTTCGGCTTGCCGGCGGCGTCCAGGACCGGCGCGCCCGAGGCGTCCTTGACCGGGCTGTCATAGCTCGTCGGCTCCAGGAGCGCGGCCGTGGCCGCCCCCTTGAAGGTTTGCGGCATGCCCTGCCAGACCAACGCCAGGGACAGGGCCACGGACAGGGGCAACAGGACGTAGAGGGTGGAGCGGGTCAGGTCCTTCCAGAAGTTGCCGAGGGTGTGGGCCTCGCGCCGACTCAGTCCCCGGACAAGGGCCGCCAGCACGGCCATGCCGGCGGCGGCCGACAGGAAGTTGTGGGAGGTGAGCCCGAGCATCTGGGTCAGGTAGCTCATGGTCGTTTCGCCGCCGTAGGCCTGCCAGTTGGTGTTGGTGGAAAAGCTCACGGCGGTATTGAGGGCCAGATCGGGCGCCACGGCGGCCAGGCCGTCCGGATTGAGCGGCAAAAACGCCTGGAGGCGTTGCTGGAGGTAAAGGAGCACGATGGAAAAGCCCGAAAAGGCCAGCAGTGACACGGCGTAGGCCTTCCAGTCCATTTCCCGCGTCGCGTCCAGGCCGCAGACGCGGTAGATCAGTCGTTCCACCGGCCCGAGGATGCGGTCCAGGCCGCAGGGCCGGTCCGTGTAGACCCGGGCCATGTAGGCGCCCAGCGGCCAGGCCAGGCCGAGCAGGACGACCAGGTAGAGGGCGATCCGGGCAAGGGTGTTCGCGGTCATTGAAACATCTCCGGTTTGAGCAGGGCCAACACCAGGTAGGCGAACAGGCCCACGGCGAGAATGGCACCGACGATTTCCATGGCTACCCCCGCCGCAGCCGGTCGCAATACCCGACCAGGGCAATGGTGACGGCCACGGCGGCGAGGATCGAACCCAGGAACGCGATATCATCGAACATGACGCAGCCTCCGTTAGAAGTTGCCCGACCATAGCCCGGCCGGTGTAAAAAAGGTGTTAAGATGCGCCGGGGGGGTGTAAAAATTTCGTTAATCCCTTCGTTGGGGTTTGCCGGCCGGCCCTTCCTGGCCGAATTTCCCCCTGACCGGTCCGGGTTCGGACAGAATGTCCTGCAGTCGAGCCAGGTTCGCATCGCATACGGCGAAAGCCTTGCGTTTCTGATCGAGCGACAGAGCCAAGGAACGCACGTTGGTGTTTTCGCGGGAAAGCGCCAGGATGCGTCCGGTGATCTCCTGGAACCGCGCGTAAGCGCCAGTGGCCTCGCGGAGGGCGGCCGGGGCTTTGAGGGTTCGCCGCGCCGACAACTCCGCCAATGCCCCATCGATTTTTTGTGTTTCGAGCTGCAGTCGCGTCTCCAGGTCGTCCATTTTGGCCTCGCTGCTTTCGGCGATGTGCGGCGCAAACAGGGTTTGCACATGCAAGGCGCCTGTTTGTATGGCGAAGGCCAGTCTGGCCACCTGCCCCGCCTGCCGTCCCCCCGCCTCGGCCATGACCAGATCGGAAAGACTGTGTTCAAGGTCGCGTAACGCCTGGGTGGCCGGGCCGAACGCCAAATCGTAGGCTTTGATGTTGCTGTTCTTGACGGCCAAGTCCAACAGCGTGTCGTCCACCTGGGTCAATGCGGCGAAGGAGGCCGAATATTCGTCGAAAAGCGCCTGTTCCCGAACGTTGCCCCACGAACGCAGCAGGCTTCCCAACTGTCGACGACGGTGTTCGGCATCGGCCAATGCGGCCCGGGCTTCTTGCGCGTATCGAACGGATGCCCCGTCCTCTTCCGTCATCACGGCGCTTTTTTCCGCTTCGGATTCACGGGCCAAGTCCAGGCGCATCCCGGTTACCAGTTTGTATTTTGCATTTCTGACCGAATGGTCCTCCCGAGAGATGTTTCCGGGTTGAACCAGCCCAATCCCGGCGAAAATGGCCAGCAAGACGACCGTTCCGGCGGTCAGCCACAGGATGCTCGCCGGAACGCGTATGGTCTTCATCATTGTTCCCTCCGGGCGGCAGGCACGCTACCGGGCAGACGGGAGGCGAAAGTGTTTCTTTCGCCTCCCCCGGACAGACCGGCCTTGCTGCCTGGGATGAGCCAAGGATCATCCGCTACGACGCCGCCCAATCAATTGGAAAGACCTGAGGAATGAGGCAGAGCCGCATATTCTTCATTCCCGCGTCCTTGGCCCGCTGTTTGATGGCTTCGACAAACGGCGCAATCGAATCAACGGGAACGAGAAATTCGAGCTTTATCCTTTCAGAAAAAGGAGTCGTGTATTCGACGCCACGATAGGAAGCCGTTCGCTCCTGTTTTCCGCCATGGCAGAGCAGACTGCTTTCCAGGAATTCCTCAACGCCCATCTGTTGCAAGGCAGATTTGAGAGCATACAGTTTACCGACAGCCTCGCTGCCCACAATGATTTCCAGTCTTGCTTTTTCAACGAAATCAGCAAGATAGGAAGTTCCAGAAAAAGGCATGGCCATCCCTTCCCGGGGGCCATGATCGCGGTAGGTGCGTTCCATGAAGTGTGCCTCCACTTTTCGGGCGTGCGGCAATCGCATCCCGGTGGGGCCTAGGTATCAGGGCGAATGTAAAAATGGTGTAAATTACTCTTTGGTTCGCATAAAGATAGTATTAATATTCCGCAGGGCGCGTTATGGCCCTCGAAGTCGCGCAGGCGCTGCGGGAACGATATTTGGCGAAATGACAGGAGGATCGTTCGTTATCAGAAGATATCGAAGGCCTGTCACAACAGAAGGCCTTGACGGATCGCCTTTCGCTGCCGGCCGAAGCCGGAGGGCATCCGGCGGGCCGGGGGAGGGCGGGAAGGTATGACAGCGCACGGCAAAGGCGATTCCGTTCCGGTCTATTCGACGGAGCAGGGCCGGATATGCCCCGGTTGCGGCAAGCCCGTGGCGGCCTGCGCCTGCGCCAAGGGGCGGCCCGTGGCCCCGGGCGACGGCATCGTGCGCATCGCCCGGCAGACCAAGGGCCGCAAAGGCAAGGGCGTGTCCGTGATCACGGGCCTGGCCCTGGCGCCCGAGGCGCTCGAAACCCTGGCCAAGCAGCTCAAGCAGCGTTGCGGCGCCGGCGGCGCGGTCAAGGACGGCGCCATCGAAATCCAGGGCGACCACCGGGAAGCCCTGGCCCTTTTTCTGCAAAAGCTCGGCTACAAGGTCAAACTCGCCGGGGGCTGATCGTGCCCCTTGCGCGGGCCGCCCCGGCGGGGCGCCCGCGCGGCCGCCATTTCCGAGGCGGCGACAACCCCATGGGAAAAGAGGCCAGGGGGCCGTACCTGCCGCCTGGCCGGGCAACTGCGCCGGGTGTCGCTTGGCCGGTCTGCCGCCGGCTGGCGGCGCCTTGCCAAAAATACTCCGGCCGGGGGAGGAAGGTCACCCTTATAGGTGATAGCGTGATGGAAAAAAACGCCTATGCTCCGGCATACTCGATATGGAAACGGTTTGGCGCCCACGCCAGGGGCGCCGCCAACGCCGCGCACGGCTGCCGTCCGGGGGATCGGGGGCGGTGTGCCAACGCCTACGGGGTTTTGCGAGCATCATTTTATTTTCATACAGGAGGACGGCATTATGACCAGCATGGCCGAGCAAGAACTGTTGAACAAAATCGACGTATTGCAACTGCCTGGCCCGACCGCCCGCGTGGAGGCGATCCGGGAGCGTTTCATCGCCATCACCCCGGAGATCTGCGTGGAGCGGGCCCAACTCATCACCGCCTCCTACAAGGAGACCGAGGATCAGCCCATCCTCATCCGCCGGGCCAGGGCGCTGGAGAAGATCCTGGACAACATGGTCATCTTCATCCAACCCGACGAGATCATCGTCGGCAACCAGTGCACCAAGCCCCGTTCGGCCCCGGTGTTCCCGGAATTTTCCTGCAAATGGCTGGCCGACGAACTCGATCGCCTGGAAAAGCGCACGGGCGACGTGTTCCTGATCTCCGAGGAGAAAAAAGCCATCCTGCGCGACCTGTTCCCCTACTGGGACGGCAAGACCACCAACGAGCTGGCCACGGCGCTCATGACCAAGGAAGCCAAGGACGCCCAGGCCCATGGCGTCTTCACCGTGGGCAACTACTACTTCAACGGCGTGGGCCACATCGGCGTGGACTACGCCCTGGTCCTGGACAAGGGGCTTGCCGGCATCATCGCCGTGGCCGAGGCCGAGATGGCCAAGCTCGAGCTGGCCAATCCGGCCCACATGGCCAAGCACGTGTTCCTTTCCTCCGTGGTCATCGCCAACAAGGCCGTCATCCGCTTCGCCGAGCGCTTCGCCGCCCTGGCCGAAGGCATGGCCAGCCAGGAAACCGACGAGGCCCGCCGGGCCGAACTGCTGGAAATCTCCCGGGTGTGCGCCAAGGTGCCGGCCGCGCCGGCCGAGACCTTCGCCGAGGCCCTCCAGTCCTTCTGGTTCGTCCAGCTCGTCTTGCAGATCGAATCCAACGGCCATTCCATCTCGCCCATGCGCTTCGACCAGTACCTGTTCCCGTACCTGCTGGCCGACAAGGACCTCACGGCCGAGAAGGCCCAGGAACTACTGGACCTGCTTTTCATCAAGTTCAACGAGATCAACAAGGTGCGCGACGAAGGCTCGACCAAGGCCTTCGGCGGCTACCCCATGTTCCAAAACCTCATCGTCGGCGGCGTGGACCGGGAAGGCGAGGACGCCACCAACCCCCTGTCCTACATGTGCCTGCAGGCCACGGCCAACACCAAGCTCTACCAGCCCTCCATCTCCATCCGCGTGCACAGCGACACCCCGCGCGCCCTGTACGAGAAAGCGGCCGAGGTCACCCGGCTGGGCCTTGGCATGCCGGCCTACTACAACGACCGCTTCATCATTCCGGCCCTTTTGAGCCGGGGGCTCACCCGCGAGGACGCCCGGGACTACGGCATCATCGGCTGCGTGGAGCCGCAGGTGGGCGGCAAGACCGAGGGCTGGCACGACGCGGCCTTTTTCAACATCGCCAAGGTGCTGGAACTGACCCTCAACGACGGCGTGGACCCGCTGACCGGCGACCGCCTGGGGCCGGCCACCGGGGAGCTCACCTCCCTTGCCACCTACGACGCCCTCATGGCCGCCTACCGCACCCAGATGGCCTATTTCGTCACGCTCCTGGTGCTCTCGGACAACGCCGTGGACGTGGCCCATGGCCAGCGGGCGCCCTTGCCCTTCCTGTCGTCGCTCGTGGCCGACTGCATCGCCAAGGGCAAGTCGCTGCAGCAGGGCGGCGCCCATTACAACTTCACCGGTCCCCAGGGCGTGGGCGTGGCCAACGTGGCCGACTCCCTGGCGGCGCTCAAAAAGCTCGTCTACGAGGATCAGGCCGTAAGCCTTGCCGCCATAAAGGACGCCCTGGCCGACGACTTCGCCGGGGTGGCCGGGGAAAGCCTGCGCCAGATGCTGCAAAACCGCGCCCCCAAATACGGCAACGACGAGCCCTACGCCGACGAGATCGCCCACGAGGCCGCCCTGACCTACTGCCGGGAAGTGGAAAAATACACCAACCCCCGGGGCGGCAAGTTCCAGCCCGGATTGTATCCGGTTTCGGCCAACGTGCCCTTGGGCGCCGTGGTCGGCGCCACCCCGGACGGCCGCAAGGCCGGCACTCCCTTGGCCGACGGCGTCTCCCCGGTCTCGGGCATGGACCACAGCGGCCCCACGGCCTCGGTCAAGTCCGTCACCAAGCTCGACCACGTCATTGCCTCCAACGGCACGCTGCTCAACATGAAGTTCCACCCCAACGCGGTCAAGGACGAGCGGGGGATCGCCAACCTCATCGCCGTGACCGAAACGCTGTTCAACGGCGGCGGCACCCACATCCAGTACAACGTCATCGGCAAGGAAACCCTGCGCGACGCCCAGGACAACCCGGACAACTACCGGGGCCTGGTGGTGCGCGTGGCCGGGTACAGTGCGTTTTTTACCTCCCTTGACCGGGCCATCCAGGAGGACATCATCTCGCGCACCGAGCAGATGTTCTAGGCGAGACCGCAAAACGACACGGCGCTGCCCGCCCCCGGTGCCGCCCCCCGAAACGCCGGCCGGCGTTTCGGGGGCGCGGCGCCAGGCGGGCGGCGCCCCGGCCAGGACAGGGTTGCTCATGACCATGCGCAAACGCTTTCAGCTTTTTCGGCCCAAGGCCGCGGACAATGGCCGGCTCCTCGGCGTTGTCAGCGATTTCCAACGGTTTTCCATCCACGACGGCCCGGGCATCCGGACCATCGTCTTCCTCAAGGGCTGCCCCCTGCGCTGCCAGTGGTGCCAGAACCCCGAGAGCATGCTGGCGCGGCCCGAAATCCTCTACATCCGCAACAACTGCATCGGCTGCAACCTGTGCCAGGAGGCCTGCCCGACGCACTGCATCGAGGCGGTTTCCGGCCGGGGCATCGTCATCGACAAGGCCGCCTGCCTGCTGCCCCTGTGCGGCGCCTGCCAGGCCGTGTGCTACGCCAACGCCATCAACATCTGCGGCCGCTACCTCGGCGTGGACGAGGTGCTGGAGGAGGTGGAGCTCGACCGGGAGTTCTACGACCGCTCGGGGGGCGGGGTGACCTTTTCCGGGGGCGAACCCTTCGCCCAGCCCGGGTTCCTCCTGGCCCTGGCCGCGGGCGCCAAGGACAGGGGCCTGCATACGGCCATCGAGACCTGCGGCCAGGCCGACTGGGAGGTCATGGAGCCGGTGCTGGCCCACCTGGACATGGTGCTCTACGACCTCAAGCACATGGACCCGGAAACCCACCGCCAGCTCACCGGGGTGGACAACCGGCGCATCCTGGACAACCTCCGGCGCATCGACCGCCTGGGCCTGCCCATCCGGGTCCGCCTGCCCCTGGTCCCGGGGCGCAACGACAGCCCGGAAAACCTGCGGGCCACGGCCGCCTTCGTGGCCGAGCTGACCCATGTCGAGGCCCTGGACGTGCTGCCCTACCATCGCATGGGCGAGCCCAAATGGGGGCAGCTGGACAAGGACTACCCCCTGCACGGGTTGGCTCCCTATACCAAGGACGCGGTCTTCGCCCTGGCGGCGATCATGGAGGCCTATCCCATCGAGGTCACGGTCGGCGGTTGAACCGGCCCGGCCATCGACAATCGCGCAGGCCGGGCGTAGGGTGACGGCAACGCCCGGCAGTGGGCATCCATCCGGCAACCTTTCAAAAAACGGACGGCCGTTCATGGACAGCCAGCGGGAAAACCAGCCGATCAAGGTCTTTATCGCTGACGATCATCCGCTGTTGCGCATCGGCCTGCGCCTGGCCTTCGAGACCATCGCCGCCATCGCCATCGTCGGCGAATCGGACAACGGTTTCGACACCATCGAAAAGATCCAGCAGACGGTGCCCGATGTGGCGCTTATCGACATCGACATGCCGGGGCTGTCGGGCATCCCGGCCATCCGCGTCCTGCGCAAGGCCTTTCCCGGCATGAAGCTTTTGGCCCTTTCCACCTACAACGACACCAACTACATCAAAAACGCCATGAAGGCCGGCGCCGACGGCTACGTCCTCAAGACCATCGACATCGACAGCCTGGTGAAGCTCATCACCGCCTTTCATATCGGCCAGCCCATCGTTTCGCCCTACCTGGTCAACCTGGCCACGGACATGGAACCCGAGGCCCCGGCCCACGAGCGCGACCTCGACAGCCTGACCAACCGGGAAAAGCAGATCCTCAAGCACATCTCCGAAGGCAAGAACAACAAGGAAATCTCCGAGGGCCTGTTCCTCTCGGTCCAGACGGTCAAGACCCACGTGAAGAACATCTTCAAGAAGCTCAACGTCAACAGCCGGTTCGAGGCCGCCATCATCGCCCGGGAAAGCGGCCTGTTCGAATAGGCCCTTGGAAAAACGCCGACGGCACTAGGCTGCGTCATGAAAGAATCCATCCAGCTCGTGGACCTTATCCCCAAGGAAAAGCTCGACGAGATCCTCCAGGCCGTCAACGAGGCCTGCGGCATCGGTTCGGTCATCGCCGACACCCAGGGCCGCCCCATTTCCAGCGAATCCAACTTCTGCTCGTTTTGCAAAAACTATTGCCGGGCCACCCCGGAAGGCCGCACCAAGTGCTACGCCAGCGACGCCTACGGCGGCCGGATGTCGCTGGATTCCAACGAGCCCTACGTCTACGACTGCCTCAACGCGGGCCTGGTGGACTGCGCCACGCCCATCATCGTGGCCGGCCAGCACATCGGCAACCTCAACGGCGGCCAGGTCCTGGAGGAATCCATCTCCACGGCCGACGCCGTGGCCCGGGCCAAGGGCATCGGCATCACAGACATCGACGGCTACTTGCTGGCCTTGCGCAAGATTCCCCGGGTCAAGCGCTCGCGCCTGCAAAAAATCGTCAACCTCATGTCCGTCATCACCCAGTCCATCAGCGACATGGCCCTGCAACGGATCATGCTGTCCCGGCAATCCCAGGAGTACCTCAACAAGCTCATCAACAGCGTCTCGGACTGCATCATTTCCGTGGACACCGATTTCATCATCGACATGAGCAACGACCGCTGCTCCGAGGTCTTCGGCTGCGGCCTCAACGATTTTTGCGGCCAGTCCCTCATGCGCTTCGTCCAGGACCACAAGGTGCTGGCCGCCTACAAATCGAGCCTGGAGCAGGGGGGGCAGGACAATTTCCGCTTCGAGCTCACGGCCCTGACCACCCGCAGGACGCCCTTTCCCGTGCAGATCTCCATCTCCCGGGTCAACGACGAATCCGGCAAGGCCGTAAGCTACGTGGCCATCCTGCGCGACATCACCGAGGAAAAGCGCATCGCCAAGATGAAGGAAGACCTGGTCGGCATGCTCACCCACGACATGCGCAACCCCATCCTGGCCATCGACCGGGCTCTGGAACTCCTGGCCGGCGGCCGGCTCGGTCCCATCACCGACAACCAGGAGAAAATTCTCAAGCTGGCGCTCAATACCAACGACCAGCTCGGCAGCATGGTCAACGCCTTCCTCGACATCTTCCGCGACGAGAACGGCCGGTTCGAGCTGCACAAAAGCCACTACGACATCAACAAGATCATCAACCAGTGCATCGAGGAGCATTCGCTTCTGGCCGAGGAAAAGGGCCTCGACGTCCGGTTTTTCCAGCGCGGCCAGCACCTGGGCCTTTTTTGCGACCTCTTCCGCGTCAAGCGCACGATCAGCAACATCCTGTCCAATGCCATCAACTACAATGTCGTCGGCGGCAACATCCAGGTGAGCACCACCAGCCTCAAGGGCGGCCTCATCGAGGCCAGCCCCTTCCTGCCCCGGCAGTACAAGCGGCGGCTGGTGGACAGTCAGAACTACGTCTGGATGGTCATCGCCGACACCGGCTTCGGCGTGCCGGAAGCCTACCAGGAAACCATTTTCGAGAAATTTTTTACCGTCCAGACCGAGGCCGGGCTGGGCCGCCGGGGCATCGGCCTGGGGCTGGCCTTCAGCAAGCTGGTGGCCGAGGCCCACGACGGCTTCATCTTCTGCCGCACGCCCTCGCGGGCGCCGGCCCAGTCCCGCACGCCCGGCGTGGAATTCCACCTGGTCCTGCCAAGCGGCGGCCCGGCCCAGCCGCACTGAACCTTGGCCTTCGCCGCGACAGGCGCGGCCAAGCCAGCCTGGCAAGGTCGCGATGCCGCAGGCGCAACCGGCAGGCGAGGCTACGCCCGGTCACGTGCAACCGGCCCCGCGACGCTGTCGCGCCACACGATCACCACCTGGCGGCCACGCGGCGGCTGACGTCCATGGCCGCCCGAGGTCTCCTTTGCCGGCCGCCGGGGCAGGGCGCTCCTGTTGTCCTGTCCCCGCCATTTGACCGGGCCGTCCGCAACGGTTACCGTAATGCTGCTGTGTCGTACCAGGCAGGGATAACCGCAACGGCAAACCCGAGCCGGGACGCGTTGACGCGTCCGGGAGGCGAGAGCACCATGAAACGCATCGGTCCGGCGATCTTCGTTCCAGTCCTGCTGTGGGTGGTTTGTGCGATGCTTTCCGTTGGCCCGGCCCTGGCCAAGGACACCATTGCTCAGGCGGCGCGGGGAGACAAGAATGCCCCGGGCATCGTCGAAACGAAAAACATTGCCGAGGAAGGCTTCATTTACGGCCTGCCCTTGGTCATGAACTACGCGGTCATGTACGACTACTTCATCGACCGGGCCTCAGGTCAGTGGAAGGCCGCCTTCAACGAGGTCTACAACGAAAGCCGCGTGTTCACCTACGAGGATACGACGGTCATTACCCCCAACAGCGACACGCCGTATTCGATGGTGGAGATGGACCTGCGGGCCGAACCCGTGGTCCTCTCCGTTCCGGCCGTCGAGAAGCAGCGCTATTACTCCGTGCAGCTCGTGGACTGGAACACCTTCAACTACGGCTACATCGGCAGCCGGGCCACGGGCAACGAGGCCGGCGACTACCTGATCGTCGGCCCGGACTGGCAGGGCGAGACGCCGCCGGGCATCAAGCGGGTGTTCCGCTCCTCGACCTGGTTTTCCACAGCCGTTTTTCGCACCCAGCTCTTCGACCCGGCCGATATGCCCAACGTGGTCAAGGTCCAGTCCGGCTACAAGGCCCGGCCCCTGTCCGCCTACCTCAAGGGGCCGGCGCCGGCCAAGGCCCCGGCCCTGACCTGGCCGGTCATCGACAAGAAGCTCGTGCGCACGAATTTCTTCGCCTACCTCGATTTCGTGCTGCAATTCGCGCCCGCCGGCCCGGAAGAGCGGGAGATCCGTGAAAAGCTCGCCCGCATCGGCATCGGCCCGGGCAAATCCTTCGAGTTCAAGGACCTCTCCCTGCTCCACAAGGCGGAAGTCCTGGTCGGCATGCGCCAAGGGGAAAAGAAGGTCGCGGCCATGGCCCAGGGGTTCGGGAAGAATTGCAATGGCTGGCATGTCGGCTCGGCCTTTGGCGACCGGGCCTTCTACAACGGCGACTGGCTGCTGCGCGCCGCCGCGGCCAAGGCCGGCATCTACGGCAACGACGCCGTGGAGGCCGTCTACCCCATGACCCGAAACGACCGGGACGGGCGCCCCCTGGACTGCCGCAACCACGACTACAGCCTGACCTTCCCGGCCGGCCAACTGCCGCCCGTCAACGCCTTCTGGTCGGTGACCATGTACGACGGCAAGACGGAGCTGTTGATCAAAAACCCCCTCGACCGCTACTTGGTCAACTCGCCCATGCTGCCCGGGATGCGCACCAATCCCGACGGCTCGCTGACGATTTTTATCCAGCGCAAATCCCCGGGCAAGGACAAGGAGCCCAACTGGCTGCCGGCGCCCAATGGGCCGGTCTATCTGGTGATGCGCCTGTACTGGCCGAGGACCGACCCGCCCTCGATCCTGCCGCCGGGTTCCGGGACCTGGAATCCGCCCGGGATCGTCCGGGTGCGCTGACCCGTGCCGGCGCGGCAGCGAGAACGCGGCGTGGCTTCGGGAAAGTCGCGCCGCCTCGGGGCGTGCGGCCATGATCGGGACGGCTTGTCTGCCGTAGCGGTGGTGGGGCGGCCGGACCGTGCCCGGGGCCGGCTTTGCGGGCCGGCGCGTTGACAGGCGGCTGGGGTGGGCCTAGCCTGAGCCTTCCGTGCGGCAGCCGCGCCGCGCACGGAAGGAGCAAGCATGTTCGGCATCCACGACCTGGGGCTCTTCGTCGTTTCGGGCATCCTCTTCAACCTGGCCCCGGGGCCGGACGTTTTCTACGTGGTCAGCCGCAGCGCCAGCCACGGCGCGCGGGGCGGGATCGTGGCCGCCCTGGGCATCGGCACGGGCTGCTTCGTGCACATCCTGGCCGCGGCCGTGGGCCTATCGGCCATGCTGGCCGCCTCGGCCACGGCCTTTACCGTGATCAAGTACGTCGGCGCCGCCTACCTGGTCTACACCGGTGTGCGCATGGCCCTGGCTTCGGGGATAGGCGGCGACGCGGCGCCGGCCGCCGCCCCGCCCCGGCGCGGCCACCGCGGCGTGTTCGTCCAGGGGTTTCTCACCAATGCCCTCAACCCCAAGGTAGCGCTTTTTTTCCTGGCCTTCCTGCCCCAGTTCATCGACGCCGGTTCCCCGGACAAGGCCTTGGCCTTCGCGAGCCTTGGGCTTCTCCTGGACGCCACGGGCACGGCCTGCAACATGCTCCTGGCCCTGGCCACGGCCCGGCTGGCCTCGGGCTTCGACCGGGGCGGCCGGACGCGGCGGCTGTTCAGCCGGGGGGCCGGCGCGCTGTTCGTCCTGCTCGGGGTCCGGCTGGCCCTGGCCGACAGGGTCTGAGGCGGCCGGCCCGCCTCGAAGCCGTGGGGCGCGCGCAGCCCCCTCCACCCGGCCGACGGCGGCTGCGGCGGCCCGGCCCGACGCCCCGTTCATACGCCCGTGAAACCCAGTGCCGCCAGGCCCCGCCGGTCCGCCTCCAGGGAGGCCCCGGCCGTGGTCAGGTAGTCGCCGACCATGAGCCCGTCGGCCCCGGCGGCCATGGGGGCCAGGGAAGCCTGCCGGCCGAAGACCTTCGGCCGGCCGCCGCAGATGCGGATGTGCCGGTCGGGCAAAAGCAGGCGCAGCAGGATGACGATGCGCCGGGCCTCGTCGGGCGACAGCACCGGCCGGTCGGCCAGGGGCGTTCCCGGGATGGGGCATAAAAAGTTCACCGGGACCGACGTCACGCCGGCCTCGAGCAGGGTCAGGGCCAGGTCGGCCCGGTCGGCCCAACCCTCGCCCAGGCCGAACAGCCCGCCCGAGCACACGGCGATGCCCAGGCGCCGGCACACCCGCAGCACCTCCAGATTGTCCTCGAAGCGCCGCGTCGTGCAGATTTTCGGGTAGAAGCCCCGCGAGGTCTCCAGGTTGTGGTGGTAGGCGGCCAGGCCCCGGGCCTTGAGGGATTTGAGTGCCCCGGTGTCGAGGACCCCCAGCGACGCATCGGCGGCCAGGCCCAGGGCGGCGATGCCGGAAAGCGCCTCGGCCACGGCCGCGAGCTCCTTGTCCGGCAGCGACCGGCCCGAGGCCACCACGCCGAAGCGGGTCACGCCGCACCCGGCCATGGCCGCGGCGCCGGCGACGATGCGGGGCGGCGAGAGCAGGGCATGCTCGGGCGCGGCGGTGGCGTAGTGCCCGGACTGGGCGCAGAAGGCGCAATCCTCGCCGCAGCGCCCGGATTTGGCGCTGATGATGGCGCAAAGGGAAACGGCCGTGCCCATCCGGGCCCGGCGCACGGTGTCGGCGGCGGCGGCCAAGGCATCGAGCAGCGTTCCGCTGGCCTCGGGCAGGATCGCCAGCAGGCGGTCGCGGGCGGTATCGGACAGGAAGCCGCCGGCCAGCAGGGGCCGGACGAGTTCCCGGGCAAAGGCGGTGTCGGTTTGGGGCATGGGGACATCCGGTCGGTGGTTGTGGACGGAAAAAGGCGGAAACGCAGGCTAGCGCCGAAAGCCGGCCGGGGCAAGGGTGCCGGGGAGGGCTCCGTGGCGGCCACCAACAAATCGTCACCATCCCGCTGTCCAAAAGAGACGCTTCGGGGCAAGAATGCCTGTTTGCGGCAAACGCGCACCAGCCCGGGCTCGGTGCGCGCGGGAGCGATTCCGCGCCGCTGGCCGGCGCCCGCCCGGGGCTCCCGGGGCCGCAACAACCGCTGACGCGAAGGAAGCGCCATGAACCTGCCGCAGTTACAGCACGTCAAGGCCGTCGTCCTCGATTGGGCCGGCACGGTGGTGGACCACGGCTGCCTCGGGCCGGTGGCCGTGTTCCTCGAGGTCTTCAAGCGCCAGGGCGTGGCCGTCACCGCCGCCCAGGCCCGCAAGCCCATGGGGCTGATGAAAAAGGACCACGTCCGGGCCATGACCCGCGACCCCGAAGTGGCCGCCGCCTGGCGGGCCGTCCACGGCCGGGCGCCGGACGAGAACGACGTGGAGGCCATGTACCGGCTGACCGAGCCCCTCATGGTCGGCTGTATCGCCGCCCACGCCGAGCCCATTGTCGGGGCGCTGGAGGCCGTGGCCGCCTTCCGGGCCATGGGGCTTGGGATCGGCTCCACCACCGGCTACACCCGGCCCATGATGGACGTCATGACCCGGGAAGCCGCGGCCAGGGGCTACGTGCCCGACTCCATGGTCTGCTCCTCGGACGTGCCCGCCGGCCGGCCGTCGCCGTTTATGTGCTACCGGGCCGCGCTAGATTTGGCCGTCTATCCCTTCTGGGGGATGGTCAAGATCGGCGACACCGTGGCCGACGTGGCCGAGGGCAGAAACGCCGGCATGTGGACCATCGCCCTGACCCTTCGCGGCAACGAGATGGGCCTGACGCAAGGCGAGCTCGCCGCCCTGCCCGCCGCCGAAAAAGCCGCGCGCCTGGCCGTCGTCGAGGATAGGCTTCGCGGGGCCGGCGCGGACTACCTGGCCCCGGACCTGGCGGCCTGCCCGGCCATCCTGGCCGCCATCGAGGCCCGGCTGGCCCGGGGCGAGCGCCCGGGCTGCGCCCCGTGACGGCGCGCCCGGGCGGCGGCGATCAGGCCACCGGTGGCCGCCAGGACGCGACACGACCCCTGGTCGCCGCGCCGTCCGCTCCGCCGCCGGGCGAGGGCGACGCCAACACCTCGCCGCGCCGGGCGGCCTGGCGGGCCGGGCTGTCCGCGGCCACCCGCGCCCTCCTGGACCGCGACGCCGCGGTTTTCCTGTGCCAGTCGCTGTCCACGCCCTGCCTGGACGTGCTCACCGGCTGTCGCGGCGCGGTGCTGACCACCCGGGACGGCCGGGAGCTCCTCGATTTTCACGGCAACTCCCTGCACCAGGCCGGCCACGCCCACCCGGAAATCGTGGCCGCCATCAAGGCTCAGCTCGAGGCCATGGCCTTTTGCCCGCGCCGCTTCACCAACGAACCGGCCGTTCGTCTGGCCGAGGAACTCGTCGCCCTGGCCCCGGGGCGGCTGGGCAAGGTGCTGTTCGCCCCGGGCGGCAGCCTGGCCGTGGGCATGGCCCTCAAGATCGCCCGGCTGGCCACGGGGCGGTTCAAGACCGTGTCCATGTGGGACGCCTTCCACGGTGCCTCCCTGGACGCCTGCTCCGTGGGTGGCGAGGCCCTTTTTCGCGGCCGCATTGGGCCGCTTTTGCCCGGCACCGAACACGTGCCCCCGCCCGAGCCCTACCGTTGCGTGCTCCGCCCCGGGGGCTGCGACGGCTGCGACCTGGCCTGCGCCCGCTACCTGGACTACGTGCTGGAAAAGGAGGGCGACGTGGGGGCGGTGGTGGCCGAACCCCTGCGCTGCACCACGGTCAACATCCCGCCCCCGGGCTACTGGCCGGCCGTGCGGGCCGCCTGCGACCGCCACGGGGCGCTGTTGATCCTCGACGAGACCGCCACCTGCCTGGGCCGCACGGGCAGGGCGTTTGCCTGCGCGCATTTCGGGGCCGAGCCGGATCTGCTCGTGTGCGGCAAGGGCCTGGGCGGCGGCATCCTGCCCCTGGCCGCCGTCCTCGCCGACCCGGCCTTGGACGTGGGCGCGCAGTTGGCCATCGGCCACTACACCCACGAGAAAAACCCCACCGCCTGCGCCGCCGGCCTGGCCATGCTGGCGATCCTGCGCCGCGACGACCTGGCCGGCCGGGCCGCCAGGCTCGGGGCGAAGGCCCTGGCGCGGCTGCGGGCGATGGCCCAACGCTTTCCCGTGATCGGCGACGTGCGCGGCCTGGGCCTGTCGCTGGCCGTGGAACTCGTGCGCGACCGGGCGACCCGGGAAAAAGCCTCGGACGCGGCCGACGCCGTGCTCTACCACTGCCTGGAAGACGGCCTGTCCTTCAAGACCTCCCACGGCAACGTCCTGACCCTGACCCCGCCCCTGACCATCGCCGAAACCGACCTGGACCGGGCCTGGGACATCCTGGAGCGCGCTTTGGCCCGGGTTTGTCCGCCCAAGGAGTAACGCCATGGACCTGTCCCGCTCTCCCGACAACCCCTACCTCCTGCTGACCCCGGGGCCGCTTTCCACCTCGAAATCCGTCAAGGCCGCCATGCTTCGCGACTGGTGCACCTGGGACGCGGACTACAACGCCATCGTCACGGACCTGCGCGCCCGGCTGGCGGCCCTGGCCAGCCGCGAGCCCGGCTACACCGCCACCCTCATGCAGGGCAGCGGCACGTTCTGCGTGGAAGCCTGCGTCGGCACGCTCGTCCCCGAGGACGGGGGCCTGCTGGTGCTGGCCAACGGCGCCTACGGGGCGCGCATCGCCACCATCGCCCGGGTGCTGCGCATCCCGGTGGTGGAGGAGGATTTCGGCGAGGTTTCCCCGGTGGACCCGGACCGGGTGGCGGCGCTGCTTGCGGCCCATCCCGCACTGACCCACGTGGCCGTGGTCCACTGCGAGACGACCACCGGCATGCTTAACCCCATCGAGGCTATCGGCGCCGTGGTCAAGGCGGCCGGCAAAACCTACCTCGTCGATGCCATGAGCAGCTTCGGCGGCATTCCCCTGGACATGGCCGCCATCGGGGCCGACGCCCTGGTTTCCAGCGCCAACAAGTGCATCCAGGGCGTGCCCGGCTTCGGCTTCGTCCTGACCCGGCGCGGCGTGCTCGAAGGCTGTGCCGGCCGGGCCCGGTCCGTAAGCCTCGACCTCTACGACCAGTGGCGGGCCATGGAGCAGGGCGGCGGCAAGTGGCGCTTCACCTCGCCCACCCACGTGGTGCGGGCCTTTGCCCAGGCCATGGACGAGCTGGCGGCCGAAGGCGGCGTGGCCGCCCGATTCGCCCGCTACGCCGAGAACCAGCGGCGGCTGGTCGCGGGCATGGCCGCCCTGGGTTTCGACACCCTCCTGCCCCGCGCCCTCCAGTCGCCCATCATCACCGCCTTCCTCAGCCCCAGCCACCCGGACTACGCCTTTAAGCCCTTCTACGAACGCCTCAAGGCCAAAGGCTTCGTCATCTACCCCGGCAAGGTGACCGCGGCCGATACCTTCCGCATCGGCAACATCGGCGAGGTTTATCCCGCCGACATCGAACGCCTGCTTTCGGCCGTGGCCGAATCCATGTATTGGATGGGCTAGCCCGTCTTCCCGCTGCCACGGTCCCGGCGGCGCCCGTCGCCGGGACGGACCACGGAGGTTCCGCCATGCCCGGCGTCACCCTGGGAAACCGCCGCTACGCCTTTGCCGACCTGCGCGAGGTCATGGCCAAGGCCACGCCGCCGCGCTCGGGCGACGTGCTGGCCGGCGTGGCCGCCGGCTCCGACGAGGAGCGCGTCGCCGCCCGCTACGTCCTTGCCGATACGCCCCTGGCCGCCTTTGTGGCCGAGCCGCTGATCCCCTACGAAATCGACGAAGTCACGCGGCTTGCCTGCGACAGCCACGACCGGGAGGCCTTCGCCCCGGTGGCATCGCTCACCGTCGGGGAGTTGCGCGAGTGGCTGCTGGCCCGGGCGGCCGCGGGCGAATCAGAGGTCTTGCACGCGCTGGCGCCCGGGCTTCTCCCGGAGATGGCGGCCGCCGTTTCCAAGCTCATGCGCAACCAGGACATGATCCTGGTCGCCTCGCGCATCCACAATACCGCCGCCTTTCGCGACACCATCGGCCTGCCCGGCCGCCTGGCCACGCGGCTGCAGCCCAACCACCCCACCGACGATCCCCGGGGCGTGCTGGCCTCGGTCCTGGACGGGCTGCTACTCGGCAGCGGCGATGCCTGCATCGGCATCAACCCGGCCACGGACAGCCCGGCCGCCGCCGCCGAGCTGCTGCGCCGCCTCGACGAGGTCCGCGAGCGCTACGCCATCCCGACCCAGACCTGCGTGCTGGCCCACGTCACCACCACCCTTGCCGTCATCGAGGCCGGCGCGCCCGTGGACCTGGTCTTCCAGTCCATCGGCGGCACCGAGGCCGTCAACGACAGCTTCGGCGTCAACCTCGCCCTGCTCACGGAGGCCCGGCAGGCCGCGTTATCGCTCGGGCGCGGGACGGTTGGGCAAAACGTCATGTATTTCGAGACCGGCCAGGGCAGCGCCCTGTCGGCGGGGGCACACCACGGCCTGGACCAGCAGACCGTCGAGGCCCGGGCCTACGGCCTGGCCCGGGCCTTCGACCCCTTGCTGGTCAATACCGTGGTCGGGTTCATCGGCCCGGAATACCTCTACGACGGCCGCCAGATCATCCGGGCCGGCCTGGAGGACCTTTTTTGCGGCAAGCTCCTGGGCCTGCCCATGGGCGTGGACGTCTGCTACACCAACCACGCCGAGGCCGACCAGGACGACATGGACGTGCTGCTGACACTCCTCGGCGCCGCCGGCTGCGCCTACATCATGGGCGTGCCCGGGGCCGACGACGTGATGCTCGGCTACCAGAGCACGTCCTTCCACGACGCCCTCTACCTGCGCGCCCTGTTGGGGTTGCGCCCGGCCCCGCGCTTCGAGGCCTGGCTCGTCTCCATGGGGCTTTTCGATGCCGGCCTGCGCCCCGCGCCGCTTTCTGCCCGAAACGTCCCCCTGGAGCCGCCCCATGCCTGAATCGCCGCCCAAAGCCCTGGCCGCCGAGGCCTCGCCCGCGTCGGTTGCCCCCTGCCCCCTGCCCGGGCTGGCCGGGCTGACCATGGCCCGGGTGGCCCTGGGCCGCGCCGGCGTCAGCCTGCCCACCCGCGAGCATTTGCGCTTTTCCCTGGACCACGCCCGGGCCCGCGACGCCGTGCGCATCCCGTTGGAGGCGCCGGCCATGCTGGCGGTCCTGGCCGAAACGGGCCTGCCCGTTGTCAATCTGGCCAGCCAGGCCATAGACGAGCGGCAATTCCTGCTGCGCCCGGACCTCGGCCGGCGCCTCGACGCGGCGTCGCAGGCCCGGCTGCGGGAACGGGCGGCCGCGCCCGGGCCGGACCTGGTGCTGGTGGTTTCGGCCGGGCTTTCGGCCGTGGCCGTCGGGCGGCAGGTGCCGCCGTTTCTGGCCGCCTTCCTGCCCCTGGCCGCCGACCGGGGGCTGGCCCTTGGGCCGTTGTGCCTGGTGGCCCACGGCCGGGTGGCCGTGGGCGACGACGTGGGCGAGGCCCTTGGCGCCCGGGCCGTGGCCGTGCTTATCGGCGAGCGCCCGGGCCTGTCCGCCCCAGACAGCCTGGGCATCTACCTCACCTACGGCCCCAGGCCGGGCCGCACCGACGCCGAGCGCAACTGCATTTCCAACGTGCGGCCCCAGGGGTTGGCTTTCGACCGGGCCGCCCGCACCCTGGACCGGCTCCTGGCCGGGGCCCTGGCGCGCGGCCTGACCGGCGTGGCCCTCAAGGACGACGGCGAGGAGAGCCTGCCCGAAACGGCCCCCGGGGCGCCGTTGCCGTGAGCGACCGGCCTGTCAGGCCTGGCCTGGCGCGGCCGCTGTGTTGGCCAGGTTGTTGATTCGGCAGGCGGCGCAGGCCGCGCCGAAGCCGTTGTCGATGTTGACCACGGTCACGCCGCTGGCGCACGAGGTCAGCATGCCGCACAGGGCCGTGAACCCGGCCAGGGCGGCGCCGTAGCCAATCGAGGTGGGCACGGCCACCACCGGCTGGGACACGAGCCCGCCGACGACGCTGGCCAGCGCCCCTTCCATGCCGGCCACCACGATGAGCGCCCTGGCCCGGCGGATGACCTCCATGCAGTCGAGCAGCCGGTGCAGCCCGGCCACGCCCACGTCGGACACGAGAAAGGCCCGGTGGCCGAACATGCGGCAGGTGGTCAGGGCCTCCTCGGCCACGGGCAGGTCCGAGGTGCCGGCCGTGATCACGCCGATCTCGCCCTCGCCATAAACGACGTCGTCTTCGCCGAGCGTCAGGGTACGGCCCAGGGCGCCGTGGCGGGCCTCGGGACAGACGGCCAGCACGGCGGCGGCGGTTTCCTCGGGAACCCGGGTGGCCAGGACCGGCCCCCGGCCACGCAGGCGCAGGAAGATATCCACCACCTGGCCCGGCGTCTTGCCGGCGGCGTAGATCACCTCGGGAAAGCCGTTTCGCAGCGGCCGGTGCAGGTCGATCTTGGTGTGGCCCATTTCCAGAAACGGCAGGTCGCGCAGCCGCGCGATTCCCGCCTCGACAACCAGTTCGCCGTCTTTGACGGCGCAAAGCAAGGCGCGCAAGGATTCGTGCATGTCCATTAACCGATAGGGTGTGGTTTTTCCGCTTCAGGCGGGTTCGTTGAAACTGCCCATGGTGTAGCCGGCCAGGTCGGCCGTCAGGTGGCGCAAGCCCAGTCGGCGCAGGCGGTCGAGGAGATCGCCCGACTGGCAGGCCGCCACCAGGTCGGCCAGGCGGCCCTTGGGCACCTCGATGCGGGCCAGGTCGCCGTGCAGCCGCAGCCGCACGGCGGGAAAGCCGGCGGCGCGCAGCAGCGCCTCGCCCCCTTCGATGCGCCCAAGGGCCGCCTCGTCCACGCGCGCCCCGTGGGGCAGGCGCGAAAGCAGGCAGGCCGCCGACGGCTTGTCCCAGGTGGGCAGTCCTGCCCGGCGCGACAGCGCGCGGATGTCGGCCTTAAAAAGCCCGGCCGCCAGCAGCGGGCTGCGGATGCCCAGTTCCGCCAGGGCCTTGCGTCCCGGCCGATGGTCGCCCAGGTCGTCGCGGTTGGTGCCGTCCAGGACGGCCGCCTGGCCGAACACGGCGGCCCGCGTCAGCAGGCGGGAAAAAAGCAGGCGCTTGCACAGGTAGCAGCGCTCGGGCGGATTGTCGCGCAGTGCCTCGGGGAAGGCGACGGGGACGACCTCGTGGGCCGCGCCCAGGTCGCCGGCCAGCCGGACGGCCTGCGCCACCTCGGCCCGGGAGGCATAGGGCGGGTCCAGGGTCACGGCCAGGACGTTTTGCGGCCCCAGGGCGGCCAGGGCGGCCCGCAGCAGGAAGGTGCTGTCCACGCCGCCGGAAAAGGCCACCAGCACCCGCCCAAGGGCCGTCAGCTCCCGGGCAAGGGCCTCGGCCCTGGCCGCCAGGCCGTCGGCCTCGTCGTGCGGCCCGGTCATTTCCGGCAGGCCCCGATGGCCGCGTAGACCGCCGACAGCGGCAGGCCGTGGGCGGCGGCCAGGCGGCGGCAATCCTCGAACTCGGGCTTGGAGCGGATGACCGCGCCGCCAAGGAGCGCGTTTTTCATGGTCACCGGCCCCAGGGGCGTTTCCAGGGTTTCGAAGGCGGTGTCCAGGGTCGCCTTGTCCAGGGGGAAGCGCTTGATGCCGAGTGTCGTGGTGTGGCGAAAGAGCAGGTCGGTGAAGCGGGCCTCGTCGGCGGCGGCGCACAACAGCGACAGGCAGGTGGCCGGCCGGCTTTTTTTCATGACGATGGGGGTCAAATGCACGTCCATGGCCCCCGCCTCCATGAGCAGTTCCAGGGCGGCGCCGAGCATCTCGGCCGTCATGTCGTCGATGTTGCACTGCAAGAGCCTGCCCGGCCCCGAGCCCGCCCCGTAGGCAACCTGGCCGGCGCTGCCCAGGTGGACGCGCAGCAGGTTGGGGATGTCCAGGTCGCGGTGGCCGATGCCGTAGGCCGTGCGTTCCATGACCATGGCCGGGGTGGCGGTGAAGGTGTCGACGAGGGTCGTCAGGATGGCCGCGCCGGTGGGTGTGGTGGTTTCGGCCGAGGCGGCCCCTCGGGTGGTGGGCACGCCGTGGAGCAGTTCCACCGTGGCCGGCGCGGGGACGGGGATGACCCCGTGGGCGCAGCGCACGAAGCCGCCGCCGAGCTCCACCGGCGAGGCCCAGACCGCGTCCACGTCCAGGGCGTGGCGGCATACGGCCGCGCCCACGATGTCCACGATGGCGTCGATGGCCCCGACCTCGTGGAAATGGACGTCCTCCATGGACACGCCATGCACCGTGGCCTCGGCCCGGGCCAGGCGGCGGAAGATGTCGATGCTCGTGCGGCGCACCCGTTCGTCCAGGCCGCTGGCGTTGATGCGGGCCTCGATGTCGGGCAGGCGGCGGTGGTGGTGCCCCCGGCCATGGGGCTCGTGTCCGGGGGCTTGGGGCGTGTGGCCGTGGTGGGCGGCGTGGTCATGGCCATGCGGGCCGTGGTGGCCGTGTTCGTGCCCGTGTCCATGGCCGTCGTCCTCGTGGCCATGACCATGGTGGTCGTGCGTATGCCCGTGCCCGTGGCCCTCGTGCTCGTGCCCATCATGACCGTGGTCGTGGTGCCCGTGGCCATGCTCCTGGTGCCCGTGCTCGTGGCTGTCGTGCTCGTGCCCATGGTCGTGGTGCCCGTGGCCGGGCCCGTGGGCATGGCCATGCCCATGGGGCGGGTGGTCCGGGCCGTGGTGGCCATGGCCCGGCGCGTCGGCCTGCCGGCCGTGGGGGTGGGCGCCGGCGTGGTCGGCCTCGAGCAGGTCCACGTCGACACGGATGCCGGTGATGCCGTTTTTGGCGGCGGCGGCGGCGCGCAGGTCGTAGTGCGCCGCCAGGCCCAGCTTGGCCAGTTCGGCGCGCAGGTAGCCCTGGTCGACACCCAGGTGGAGCATGGCGGCCAGGTTCATGTCGCCGCTGATGCCGCTACGGCAGTCGTAATAAAGGATTTTCAACGTCCTGTTCCTTTTTTTTCGACCCGGCCGCGGGGCGCGGCCTGCGATGGCCCGTCCCGCGGCCGGCGCGCCAGCATGGCCCGCTTGTCTGCCGTTGCGCAAGCGAAACCATGCCCAAACGCCCGAAGGCACGGCCTCAGTCGGGCCTGACCGTGAACATCCGCTTGGCCGTGGCCAGGCGCTGCTCCAGGCCGGCGTCTTCCATGGCGGCGGCCACGGCCGTAAGGACCTCGGGGATCGCGATGTGCTGGGGACACTTCTCCAGGCACTCGCCGCAGGCCACGCACTTGGAGGCGAAGCCGGG
Organism: Solidesulfovibrio sp. DCME; assembly: GCF_049995385.1. Taxonomy (NCBI): domain Bacteria; kingdom Pseudomonadati; phylum Thermodesulfobacteriota; class Desulfovibrionia; order Desulfovibrionales; family Desulfovibrionaceae; genus Solidesulfovibrio; species Solidesulfovibrio sp. DCME. Next base: position 3,626,167 of record NZ_CP188261.1, on the reverse strand, counting down.
TTCGCTGGCGCCCAGGGCGCCGCCCACGCTCAAGGCGTAGAGGAACTTGGCCATTTCGGCGTCACCGGACAGGTGCAGGCCGTTGTAGGCGTCGAAGCATTTGGGGATCTGCACGCCCTGGGGGCAGGGCATGCAGTAGCCGCAGCCCGTGCAGCCGACCTGCATGAGTTCCTTGTAGGTGGCCGCGGCCCGATCGATCAGGGCTTTTTCCTCGGCGGTCAGGGAATCGGGCAGGGCGTCGGCGGCCACGGCCAGGTTCTGGGCGATGTGGCTTTCCTCGTTCATGCCGGACAGCAGCAGCGTGACCTCGGGATGGTCCCAGACGAAGCGCAGGGCCCATTCCACCGGGGCGCGCGGCGTCGGGGCCGCCTCCCACAGGGCGGCCACGGCCGGCGGCGGGGTCGGCCGGCCGAGCAGGCCGCCGCGCAGGGGCTCCATGATGACGACGCCCAGGCCCCGCTCGGCGGCATAACGCAGGCCTTCACCGCCGGCCTGGAAGGCCGTGTCCAGGTAGTTGTACTGGATCTGGCAGAAGACCCAGGGATAGGCGTCGACGATGCGCTTGAAGTCCGCCAACAGGCCGTGGAAGGAAAAGCCCGCGTTGACGATGCGCCCGTCGGAGCGGGCCGCGTCCAGGAAGCCGGCCACGCCGTATCCGGCCACGGCGTCCCACAGCGGCCCGTCCAGGGCGTGGACGAGGTAGTAGTCGATGTGGTCGGTCTCCAGCCGGGCGAGCTGGGCATTGAGGAAACGGTCCATGTCCGCGCGGTTGTTGATGAGCCACGAGGGCAGCTTGGTGGCGAGTTTGACCTTGTCGCGGTAGCCGTCGCGCAGGGCCTTGCCGAGCAGGGGTTCGCTGGCCCCGGCGTGGTAGGGCCAGGCCGTGTCCACATAGTTGACGCCCGCGTCGATGACGCTGCGAATCTGGGCGATGGCCCGGCCCTCGTCGATGGCGCCTTCCGGCGTCGCGGGCAGGCGCATGCAGCCGAATCCCAGTATGGACAGCTGGTCGCCGTTTTTGGGCATGGTCCGGTAGCGCATAATGGATGCTCCTCTCGATGCGTGGATGCGGTTGCCGGTCCCCGGATCGGGGACAGCTTCGGACCTGGACTCAATAGTCGATTTGTGGCGATGGAAAAACGCCTAATCGGGGCAAAATCGTGCCTGATCCTCCAAATCGGGAGAAACCGGGCCGCTACAGGCCCGGACGGCGGGCAGCGGCGCCGGCGCGGGCACGGGGAGCGGCCGCGAACGGGCTGGCGGAGGCCATTCCCCCGGCCGGTGGTGTTGCCGGCTTCCGGCGGGCGTGGGCGGGTGTGCCCCTGCGGCGGTTGCGCCGATGACCGGCAACCGCTCGCCGTGGCAGGCGCTGGCGGGCGTGGTCGATGCGCCGCCTGGGGCGGTGCCGGCCCGGGCCGCGTCGCCTGGGGGACGGCCCCGGCCTCATTCCTTGGTGATGCCGAGCTTGCGCAGCCGGGAATCGAAGGTGGAGCGGTTGACCCCGGCGGCCTTGGCGGCCTTGGTCACGTTCCACTTGAACTTGTCCAGGAGGGCCAGGGCGTAGGCGTGTTCCAGGGACTCCCAGGTGAAGGCCGTCAGGTCCGGGGCGGCCGGGTCGCCTTCCCGGGCCGCCTGGGCCGGGCCGGCCTCGCGGGGGCAGCGCAGTTCGCTTGCCGGCGGGATGTCGCCGGCCTCGATGGTCTCTTCGGCCACGGTGGCGAGCAGGTAGCGCACCAGGTTTTCCATCTCCCGGACGTTGCCGGGAAAGGGCCGCTTGCGCAGCGCGGCCAGGGCTTCGGGCGAAAACCGCCTGGGGCCCAGGCACAGGCGGGCGGCGTCGCGCGAAAGGAAATAGTCGAGCAGTTCCGGGATGTCCTCGGCCCGGTCGCGCAGGGGCGGCAACGGCAGCGGCAGCACGTTGATGCGGTAGAAGAGGTCCTCGCGGAAGGTGCCGGCGGCGATGGCCCGGGTCAGGTCGTTGTTGGTTGCGGCGATGACGCGCACGTCCACGGTGCGGGTCTGGGTGCCGCCCAGGGGCTTGATCTCGTGCTCCTGGAGCACGCGCAGGATGCGGGCCTGCAGCGACAGCGGCATGTCGCCGATCTCGTCGAGAAAGACCGTGCCGCCGTCGGCCGCCTCGAACAGGCCGGCCTTGTCCTTGTCCGCGCCGGTGAACGCGCCCTTTTTGTAGCCGAAAAGCTCGGATTCGAGCAGCGTGTCCGGGATGGCCGAGACGTTCTGGACCAGGAACGGCTTGTCCTTGCGGTCGCTTAGGCGGTGGATCTCCCGGGCGAAGAGTTCCTTGCCCGTGCCGGATTCGCCGGTAATGAGCACCGGGTAGTCGGTGCGCGAGTAGTTGCGCGCCGCTTCCAGGGCCGCCTTGAAGGCCGGGCTTTTGCCCACCAGCGGGCGTTCGCCCTTGAGCCCCCCGATGATCTTGCGCAGTTTCTGGGTTTCGTTTTTCTGGTCGGCGAAGGCAAAGGCGTTGCCCAGGGCGATGGAGCCGATGGCCACGAATTCTTCCAGCAGCTCCAGGTATTCCTTGCCGAGGTTGAGGCGGCTGCCGGCGTGGGCCGTGTCGATGATCTCCACCGCGCCGTAGACCTCGCCGTTTTTGAGCGCCAGCGGATAGCACAGGATCAGGGTGGACTTGACGTCCAGGCCCGATTCCGCCTCCTTGAAATGCCGTTTGTCCTTGCCCGGCTCGGCGATGGTCATCTTCCCGTTCTCGATGACCCAGCCGACGATGCTCGGCTTGTCCTTGGGCACGACGAACCCGACCAGGCGTTCCTCGTCCTCGCCGCCCGTGGCCTCGATGCACTGGTAGCCGTCCTCGCGCTTGATCCAGATGGAGCCGCGCTCCACGTTCTGGAATTCGAGCAGGGCTTCCAGGAAGCGCCGGCGCAGCTTGTCGGCATCGAGTTCCTCGAAAAGCGCCTTGGGAAAATCCGGGATGTGTGGGGACATGGGGAGTTCCGGCTGTGGTGGTTTTTTGCGTCGGGACCCGCGTTTCCCCGGGCGCGGGGAAGCAGGAGAAACGGGCAAACCATGCCGGAAAAGCCGTGGCGGGGCAAGCCGGGCCGGTCCGCCAGGGGAAAGCGCGGACCGGCCGGGGAAAACGCCTAATGCGTGGCCTGGGACAGTTCGCGGATGCGCCAGAAATCCTCGGGGATCTCCAAATACAGATCGTTTTCCGGCAGCGGGATGACACACAACAGCGTCCCCGTGGCTTCGACCCAGTACATATGGCCGCTTAAGCCATGCATGACCTCGTTGTAGCTGACTCCGGTCTGGGCGGCGACTTCCTTCATGGCCCGGCGCATGGTGGACATGGCCCCGTGCACGATCTCCACTTCCAGGATGGAGACATGGTGGATGGCGAGCGAACCATCCGACAATTCGGGAGGAGCGGTTTTACGCAGCGTCAGTGCCGATTCCATGGCGACCTCCTAGCGGGATTTAAGCCCCAACCGGCGCGAGGTCCGATTCGGGCTATCGCTAGGTATAAGCAATTGCCGTGCAATGTACACCAACTTCGTGGAGAAAGATGACAGTTTTTCTGTAATCAATTGATTTTGTATGTTATTATTTTGAAGAGACCGTGCGCCCCGTTAACCAGGCCCGGCCAGAAAACACCGCCAGGCTGCAAAAAGGAAGGTAGAACGACAAAAACGTCCCTTGCCTGACGGAAGTGTGGCCAGCGCGCCGGCCAGGCCCGTCAGAAAAGGTGGTCGGGTGGGTCGGGGGGCAGCGCACACGGATTGGCGGTGTTTCGCGCAAGCAACGCGTCACAAAAGGCGGTCGGGCAGGGTGGCCGGCAGCGCAAACGGCTGGGCGGTGTCGGCGGGACGCGGCACGTCAGCGGGGGCGGTCGGGCAGGTCGGCCAGCAGGGCGTCCCAGGTGTCGTGGCGGCGCAGGGCGGCCACGACCTCGGGCAGCGGCGCGGCATGGATGCCGGGCAGGTCGGCTTCCCCGGGCGCGGCCAGGGGAAAGGCCAGGCATTCCACTGGCGGGGTGAACCGGGCGTCCACACCCGGCTTGTTGCCGCGCGCATCGATGCGGTACCAGCCGAGGCCGCGCAGATGGACCGCCACCAGGCCGTGCAGGCAAAAGCGCCCGGTGTCGGCGGCCGGGTCGAGGAGCAGGCGCTGGTAGCACAACCCGGCCGGGATGCCCCGCGCCCGCAGCAGCGCCGCCAGCAGGTGGGCCTTGGCGTAGCAGTAGCCCGTGCCGTGGCGCAGCACGTCCGAGGCGGCGCAGGTGACGGGGTTTTGGCGGTGGTCGAGGCTGTGGCGGATGGCGTCGCGCACGAAAAGGAAGCAGGCCTCGGCCACGGCCGCGTCCGAGGCCGTCTTGGCCGCCAGGGCGTCGGCCTTGGCGGCGACCATGGGCTGGTGGAAGTCGAGGATGTCCGAGGCGGCGAGGTAGGGCACGAGGGTCGCATCGACGGGGGAAACAGGGGACATGGCGGTGCCTCCTTCAGGTTCCTGGGGCCTTGGCCCGGCTGGCCGTAAACAGGTCGGTGTAGGCCTGCCGGCACTCCCGGGAAAGCCCCAGGCTGGCGGCATAGGCCCGGATGACCGGCAGGGCGGCCAGGGCGGCCTGGCGGCTTGGGGCCAGGTGTTCGATCTCGACGAACACTTCCGGGGAAAAATCCACCGCGACCACGGCGATCTCCAGGGCAAGCCCCCGGAAGGTGTCGCGAAAGCACCGGCAGCGCTTGGCGTAGGCCTGGCGGGGGACGAAACCGAGCTGCCCCAGCAACGCCGCCATGGCCGGGCCGTCGGCCACGAGTGTTTCCAGCTCCTCCTTGGAGCCGGTGGCCGCGTCGAAGGGCGGGTGCTTGTAGGTCAGCCGGCTGCGGCCGTCGGCCTCGCGCAGCCGCAGTTCCCGGCCCGAGGCGGTAAACGCGCCGTCCGGGCTGTCGAAATAGGTGTCCCGGTAGACCGCGTCGGGCAGCCCTTCCCCGGGCGGTGTGACCGGCCCGTCGGCCAGGTATTTGATTTCGGCCTCGAACATGGCACCCTTGTATCCGCTCCGTTTTGGGTTCATGGTGCCGGGCTTGGGCGCGTAACCACTTGCCGGCCAAGCCGGGAGCCCGGGCAACGGGGAAAAGGACGGACGCCATGTCGCAGCGGGCGCGGGCGGCGCTGTTGCTGGCCGCCACGGCACTTTTGTGGAGCACGGGCGGGCTGGCCATCAAGCTCGTGCCGGCCTCGCCCATGGCCGTCACCGGCGGGCGCAGCCTGCTGGCCGCCGGGCTGTTGGCCGTGCTGTTCCGGGGGCGCCTCGATTTCCGGCCGAGCCCGGCCTTCCTCTGGGCTGCCTGCGGCTATGCCGGCCTGCTCGTGACCAACGTGGTGGCCACAAAGCTCACCACGGCGGCCAACGCCATCCTCCTCGCCTACACGGCGCCGGTCTACGTGGCCCTGTTGGCGCCGGCGATACTCGGCGAGCGCACGCGCCCGGCCGACTGGGCCTTTGTCGCCGCCTGCCTGGGCGGGATGGCCCTTTTTTTCCTGGACCAGCTTTCGGCCCAGGGCCTGTGGGGCAACCTCGTCGCCTGCGGCACGGGCTTTTGCTACGCCGTCTTCACGTTGGCCATGCGGGCCGGCCGGGGCGGTTCGCCGGTGTCGGCGGTCATCGCCGGCCATGGGCTCACGGCCGCCCTGGGGCTGCCCTTTTTGCTGGCCGAACTGCCCCTTTCCGGCACGGCCTGGCTGGGGCTCGGCTATCTGGGGCTCGTACAGCAGGGGCTGTCGCTGGTGCTGTACGTCTGGTGCATCAAACGGCTGCCGGCCCTGTCCGCCATCTGCATCATGACGCTGGAGCCCATCTTCAATCCGGTCTTCGTGGCCCTGGGCTATGGCGAGCTCCCGGGCAAATGGGCCGCTGCCGGCGGCATCGTGGTCATCGGCGCGGCCACGCTGCGGGCGCTTCGCGAGGCCACGCGCCCGCAAGCCGACACTACGGCGGCTTAATACCATTTGGTCTTGTCGAAAAGCCCCCGCTGGTTGAGTTCGCGGTTTTTGTAGATGTCGAAATCGAAATCGCGCGGCAACTGCCGTCCGCTGGACCGGGCGATGCCGGTGCAGCAATGCCACAGGGCCAGGCCGGCCACGATCAGGCCGATCGCCCACACCATCACCGCCCCTCCTTGCGCCGCGCGGGCCTGGGGGCAAGCCCCTGCCGGTAGGCCGCGACCAGCGCCTCGAAGCCGGGCCCGGCCCCGCGAAGCCCCACCCGACGCCAGCGGCCGTCCCGGGCCATGTGCCGGCCCAGGCTGTTGACGAGGCTGGCCGCCTCCGGGGACGGCGGCGCTTCGCCCAGGACCCACAGCACGATGTGCGTCGCCCCGGCGGCGAGCGCTTGCACCAGCCGGTCGCCGAGGCGGACCGCCCGGGCCGCGTCCAGGTCAACGGGCAGGCGCACGTCGAGGCGGGGGCCGCGATGTCCCACCGCGTAGCGGCCCTGGGCTTCCCCGAGGGCGTTTTCGGGAGGCTGTGGCCGGTCCGTAGCCGTTTCCGGGGCGAAGCCCCGGGGGCCAGGCGGCAGGGCCGCCACTGCCTGGCCGGCTCCGGCCTCGGGGCGGCACGGGACCGGGCCGGCCGAGCCGGTGCGGCCATCCGCCCCGGACGGTCGCGGGTTGTGGGTGCGGGCCGCCGGGGTTGCCCGGGGCGGGGTGTCGCTGGCCATGCTTGCCTCGCTTGCGGTTCTCGTTTGCTGTCCGGTCTATGCCAGGCGGCGGGTTTCGCAATCGGCCGATCGCCCGTGACGCATTGGGAAGATCTCCCGGATTGCCGGGAGGTTTTTCCCGGATGGAGCGGGAGTACGCCCCTCGACGGGCGGGAGTTTTCGGGGTTTATGTTGCCGATTTGGCGGGCACGGCCAACACGCCCGCGCTATTGCGCGACAAATCGAGAGGGGAATCATGCTGCAATGGAACAAGACCAATGATGTGCTGGGAACGGCCAACCGGGGCACGCCGGTGGAATCGGGGCTGTGTAGCCTGTGCCGGGCGGATTGCGCCGGGCGTTGCGAAACCTGGCTGTCGAGCCTGGTCGGCCGGGCCGCGCTCTATCCGCGCGATTTCGGCCTCGTGACCGCCGGCGCCGGCAATACCTGCCAGGTGGGCGTGTCCTACAACGCCCTGCGCATCGTCGGCCGGGCCAACGGGGCCACGGGGCGGGCCCAAGGCGCCCTGGCCGACGCCGACGAGCGCCTGTTCACCAACGTGGGCCTGGCCACATCCTTCGGGGCCAAGGGCCAAACCAGGGCCAGGCTGCCGCTTCTGACCGGGGCCCTCGGGTCCACCCTGATCGCCGCCCGCTACTGGGACCCCCTGGCCGTGGGTTGCGCCTTGGCCGGCATCCCCATCGTGATCGGCGAAAACGTGGTGGGCATCGACCGGGCGGCGGTGCTGGAGAAGGGGGCCATCGTCAGCGCCCCGGAACTCGACCGGCGCATCGCCGTGTACAAGCGCTACGGCGACGGCCACGGCGGCATCATCGTCCAGCTCAACGTCGAGGACGCCCGCAACGGCGTGGCCCGCTACGTCATCGACCGCTTCGGCCCGGAGGTGGCCATCGAGCTCAAGTGGGGCCAGGGGGCGAAAAACATCGGCGGCGAGATCAAGGTCGCGGACATCGCCTACGCCCGGTTCCTCAAGGCCCGGGGCTACCTGGTCGATCCCGACCCGGACGACCCGGCCGTGGCCGCGGCCTTTGCCTCGGGCGCGGTCCGGGAATTCGCCCGCCACAGCCGGCTGGGCCATACCGCCGCCCGGGACGCCGGGGCGGTGCGCGAGGCGTTTTTGGAAGACGTGGCCCACCTTCGCGGCCTGGGCTTTGCGCGCATCACGCTCAAGACCGGGGCCTACGGCATGGAAGGCCTGGCCATGGCCATCCGTTTCGCCAGCGAGGCGAACCTCGACCTGCTCACCATCGACGGCGCCGGCGGCGGCACGGGTATGAGCCCCTGGAACATGATGGAAACCTGGGGCGTACCCTCCGTCCTGCTCCACGCCAAGGCCCGGGAGTACGCGGCCCTTGTGGCCGCAACCGGCCGCAAGCCGGCGGACATGGCCTTTGCCGGCGGCTTCGCCCGGGAGGACCACGTCTTCAAGGCCCTGGCCCTGGGCGCGCCCTACGTGAAAATGGTCTGCCTGGGCCGGGCCATGATGATTCCGGCGTTTCTGGGCTCCAACATCGAGGGCGTGCTTTTCCCCGAGCGGCGCGAGACGGTGTCCGGCAACTGGGACAGCCTGCCTCGGGCCGTGGCCGCCCTGGGCGCGCGGCCCGAGGCGATCTTCGCCGGCTGGCATATGCTGGCCGCGCGTCTGGGCAAGGAAGCCATGGGCGAGGTGCCCCTTGGCGCGGTGGCCGTGTGCACGCTGCTCGACAAGCTCGGGGCCGGGTTGCAGCAGCTGCTGGCCGGCGCCCGGAAGTTCGACGTGGCCGATATCGACCGCGACGACATCGTGGCCGCCAACCGCGAGACCGCGCGCGAGACGGGCGTCGCCTTCGTCACCGAGGCCGGGGACGAGGCGGCCAGGCGGATCCTGCTCGCCTGACGGGCAACGGGGACGCGGCCCGGCAAGCCGTGTCCCCGTTGGCAAGGTGTTTTTTTCCCTTCCTTGCCTTCCGGGCGGCATTTTGAAATACGGCGGAAGGCAACCGAGGCATGGCAAGGGTTATGGGCATGAAAAAGACGATTCGGGCCAGGGAAGCGGCCGCCGCACCGCCGGCCGCCACGGCACCCGCCGACGGCGGGCATGCCGCCGTCGTGGCCGCGCTGCGGGAGCGCGTCAAGGAACTGGACTGCCTTTACGCCATCACCCGCTTGTCCCAGCGCGCCGACCTGGCCCTGGACGACATCCTCGGCGGCGCCTGCCAGGTGGTGGCCCGGGCCTGGCAGTATCCCGAGACGGCCTGCGCCCGGGTGACCATGGGCGGGCGCGCCCGGGCCACGGACAATTTCCGTCGCCCGGTGGACAGGCAGGCGAGCCCCGTGACCGTCGACGGCGAAACGGTCGGCCGCCTGGAAGTGGGCTATCTGGAGCGGCGCCCGCCGGCCGACGAGGGGCCGTTTCTGCGCGAGGAGCGCCACCTGCTCGATGCCGTGGCCGACCACCTCGGGCGCATCGTCGAGGCCCGGCAAAACGAGGAGCGCCTGCGCGCCCTGTCCCGGGAGCTCATCAAGGCCCAGGAAACCGAGCGCCAGCGCATCGCCCGGGAGCTCCACGACGACGTGGCCCAGGCCCTTTCCTCCACGCGCCTGCGCCTGGACGGGCTGGTGCCGCAGCTTGCCGCCTCGGAGGCGGCGGCCCGGGAGACCGTGGCCGCGTGCGCCGAAACCCTGGGCGCGGCCGTTTCCTCCCTGCGCGACCTGGCCTATGGGCTCCTGCCGCCGGCCCTCGAACAGCTCGGGCTCGTGGGCACGGCCTTTCGGCTGTGCGAGCACTGCGCCGCGCGCCATGCCCTGCCGGTGGCCTTTACGGCCGACGGCCTGGAGGGCGTGCGCCTGCCCTTCGAGACGGCCGTCAACCTCTACCGCGTGCTCCAGGAAAGCCTGGCCAACGCCGTGCGCCACGCCTCGCCAACCCGGGTGACGGTGCGCCTTATCGCCTCCCATCCCGACATCCTGCTGCGCGTGGCCGACGACGGCCTGGGCTTCGACGTGGCCAGCCGCCTGCCCCAGGCCCTGGCCGAAAAGCGCATGGGGCTTTGGAGCATGCGCGAGCGGATGCGGCTTCTCGGCGGCCGGCTGCGCATCAAGAGCGCGCCCGGCAAGGGCACGACCATCACGGCCGAGGCGCCCCTGGCGCAAGGTGAGCCATGTCCGGAATAAGGATTTTGCTGGTCGACGACCATCCGCTTTTCCGCGAGGGGGTGCGGGCGACCCTCGCCCGGGAGGCCGGGCGCTACGTCGTCGCGGGCGAGGCCGGCACGGCCCGGGAGGCCTTGACCCTGGCCGCCGAGCTTGCCCCGGACGTGGTGCTCCTCGACATCGCCCTGCCGGATGCCGGCGGCATCGAGGTCCTTGGCCGGTTGCGGGAGCTGCCCGCGCCGCCGAAAGTGCTCGTGGTCAGCATGCACGCCCGCATCGACGTGGTGGCCGAGAGCTTCCGGGCCGGGGCGCTGGGCTACGTGGTCAAGGATTCCGCCGCCACAAGCCTGCTTGCCGGGCTGGCCGCCGTGTCGCGCGGCGAGCGCTACCTGGACGGAGCCATCGCGCCGCAACTCCTGGAACGCCTGGACGCCTATGCCGCCCGCCGGGCCAGGCCGGCCGACCCGGCCTACGAGACGCTGACCCGCCGCGAACAGCAGGTGCTGCGCCTTTTGGCCGAGGGCCGCGACGTGGCCGAGATCGCCGCCAAGCTCTACATTTCCCGAAAGACCGTGGAAAACCACCGCTCCAACGTGTGCGGCAAGCTGGGGCTGCGCAACCTGGCCGAACTGGTGCGCTACGCCGCCCGCATGGGGCTTGTCGACCTGGAAGGGTCGCAGGGGGAGGGCGGCTGACGGTTGACCGGGCGCGGTCGGCTCGCCGGTCCCTTGACGCCGTCGGGTCCCCGGGCTACACGGATGGCGCCTTTCCACACCGTTTCGCGTGACTGGCGAGAAACGTGGGCAACCACGGGGGAGCGCGAAACGTCTTCATGCCGCTCGCCTGGGCTGCGTCGTCACCCGACGCCAACCTTCCCCACAAGGAGGAGCCCATGCGCGCGTATCGTGAACTGCTTGCCGCAAGCGACCCGGAAGTCTTCGCCACCCTGTCCGGCGAGGAAGCCCGGCAGCGGTCCGGCATCGAACTGATCCCCTCGGAAAACTACACCTATCCCGAAGTGCTGGCCGTGTTGGGCAGCGTGTTCACCAACAAGTACGCCGAGGGCTACCCCGGCCGGCGCTACTACGGCGGCCAGGAATTCACGGACCGGGTGGAGGCGTTGGCCCGGGAGCGGGCCTGCCGGCTCTTTCGCTGCGAGCACGCCAACGTGCAGCCCCTGTCCGGCTCGCCCATGAACCAGGCCGTCTACCTGGGGCTGCTCGAACCGGGCGACACCATCCTGGCCATGGACCTGTCCCACGGCGGCCACCTGACCCACGGCGCGCCCGTGTCCCACATGGGCCGGCTGTTTCGTTTCGTGCGCTACAAGACCGACCCGGCAACCGGCGCCATCGACTTCGACGCCGTGGCCGCCCTGGCCCGGGCGCACAAGCCCAGGCTGGTCCTTTGCGGCTACACCTCCTATCCGCGCGACCTGGACTACGCGGCGTTTAAGTCCGTGGCCGACGCGGTCGGGGCGTATACCATGTGCGACGCCTCGCACTACGCCGGGCTGGTGGCCGGCGGGGTCATGGGCAACCCCTTCGATTGCGGCTTCGACGTGGTGACCACCACCTCGCACAAGTCCCTGCGCGGCCCGCGCGGCGGGATGATCCTGTGCCGCAAGGAACTGGCGGCGCGCATCGACAAGTCGGTTTTTCCGGGGCTTCAAGGTGGGCCGCACATGAACGTGATCGCGGGCATCGCCATCACGCTCGCCAAGGCGCTCACCCCGGCCTTCGCCGACTACGCCCGGCGGGTGCTGGCCAATGCCCGGCGGCTGGCGGCGGCGCTTGCGGCGCGCGGCGTGGGGCTGGTCACGGGCGGCACGGACAACCACATGCTGGTGGCCGACACGCAGGCGAGTTTCGGGCTGGACGGGCGGGCGGCCGAGGCGCTTCTCGACGAGGCCGGCATGACCACCAACAAGCAGATTCTCCCCGACGACCCCAATCCGCCGCTGCGTCCCTCGGGCATCCGCGTGGGCACGCCGGCGGCCACGACCCGTGGCATGGGCGAGGCGGAAATGGAGCAATTGGCCGGCTGGATGGCCGAGGTGCTGTCGCGTCCCGGCGACGCGGAGCTGCGCCGTTCGATGCGGCGAGAAGTGGCGGAGCTTTGCGCGCGCTTCCCCGTGCCGGGGCTGGAATAGGGGCGAAGGGAAGGCGGGCGGGGCGGGCGGACGGCCCCCCCCGCCCGCCGTGGCTCACGACGGGGCTGCGCCGTCTCCTCGGGCCATGTGCAGCAACGGGTAGGGCTTGCCCAGACCGTCCAACGGCGAGCGGCCGAGGACCGTGAAGCCGTGGTGCCGATAGAAGCCGACGGCTGCCTCGTTCTGTTCGTTGACGTCGACCTGGGTCGCGCCCAGGGCTTCCATGGCATGACGCAGCAGCGCGGTGCCGATACCATGGCCGAAATGGTTCGGCGCGACAAAGAGCATTTCGATTTTTCCCGCCGCCACGCCGACAAAGCCCAGGATGGCGCCGGTTGCGTCACGGGCACAGCGCACGCTGACCGCCGCGAGGTAGGTGTCGCGCACCAGGGGTTTGAAAAAACAGATGTCCGCCTCGCTGACGAAATCATGGCTGGCCCGGACCGAGGCTTCCCAGAGGTCGGCGAGGGCCGGGAATTCCTCCGGCGCGGCGGTGGTGATGGCGAGGGGCATCGGGGATCGGGCGCGTGGCCGGGCCGTCAGGAAACGGCCTGGGCAAGCGGCTTGACATGCCGCATGACCTCGGCCAGCGGCAGGCCCACCACGTTCGTGTACGAGCCGTGGATTTCCGTGATGAATGCCGCCGCCTTGCCCTGGATGGCGTAGGCGCCGGCCTTGTCCAGGGGCTCGCCCGTGGCCACGTAGGCCTCGATGGCCGCCTCGGACAGGGTGACCATGGCCACGTCCGTGGAGACGGTAAATATCTCGGGCTCCTCGCCGAGGCCAAAGACGGCGCAGCCCGTGACCACCTGGTGCGTGCACCCGGAGAGCAGCGACAACATGCGCCGGGCGTCGGCCGCGTCGCGCGGCTTGCCGAGGATCGTCCCGCCCACGGCCACCACCGAATCCGCGCCGATGACCACGGCCCCGGGATGGCTAAGTGCCACGGGCGCGGCCTTGAGCCGGGCCATGCGCGCGGCATAGGCCGCCGGCAGCTCCCCGTAATCCGGCTGCGGCTCCTCGGCCGGGCTCGGCACCACCGTGAAGTCCACACCGGCCAGCGCCAGCAGTTCCTTGCGCCGCGGCGAAGTCGAGGCCAAAATCACAGGCTTGTTCATAACTCGCATAGTATCCCAATATACAACAGAAAATCGAGGTTCCCCTTTATGGGAGTCCAGAGGGCGCCAGCCCTTTGGCCGCCGGAGGCTTTCCCCCTCATTCCCTCACGCACCCTCCGCCTTCACTCCCTCACGCCGGCTTGTTGCCGGGGAATTTGGGCGTTTCGGTGTCCCAGTTCTGGGTGACGGGGCGGTCGCGCTTGTAGCGGAAATCGCACAGGGGATCGCCCTGGGCGAGGGTGAACTTGCGGGCCAGGCCCGTGCCCTGGGCGCGCGAGGCCAGGAAATCGTTGAGGCAGTAGTAGGGCGCGACCGCCATGGCACCCTGGGCCTTGAAGAACTTGACCGCGCCGCATTCGGTGTAGTCGTAGCCCAGGTCGAAGGTCTTGCCGTCGCCAGGGATGGCCTTGCCGACCCAGTCGCCGGGATATTTCTTCTTCTGGCTCTCGGCGGCCCAGTCGGCCAGCGATTGCTGGTAGGCCACGGAAAAAAGGGCGGCGCCCATGGCCTTGGCCTTCTGGGGCGGCACGGCGGCCCAGTCGGCGGCGTAGAGGTCGTAGAAGAGCCGGCCGGTGTCCTTGGCGGCCAGGCCTTTCTCGGCCATGGACTGGTAGAGGGCGGTGAGCCAGCCGGCCATGACCAGGAAGGGTTGGTTGCGGTTGGTGGGGCCGCCGATGTCGGGCATTTTGGGCAGCAGGCCTTCGTAGCGGCGCGCCGCGTCGTCGGTGATGGCCTTGGCCGTGGGTTCGGCCGTGCGGGCGGCCAGCCAGTGCTGGGCGCCGCCGCACACGCCCCGGAAATCGGCCAGGAGCTTGTCGCGGTTTTCGAGGTAGAAGTTGGTGGCCGGCGCGGCCGGCGCGGCGGGGGTTTTGGTCGCGGCCTTGGCCTCGGGCTTCTTGGCCAGGGCCGGCCAGGGCAGAAAGCAGGCGCAGACGCCGACCAGCCCGGCGCGCAGGAGATAGCGTCTGGTGATCCCTCGTTGGAGAGCTTCGTTTCCGCTTTGCATGACCGAATCCATCGGGGGCTTTGAGGGACCCCCTCTTTGAAAGTTCTTGAAGGGGGGCGCGGGGGGAAACTTCTTTCAAGAAGTTTCCCCCCGTCTTCGTCTCAGGCTTTCGGCTTCGCCTCGGCCAAAAGCGCGGCCCGAAGCGTCTCGTCCAGCCCGGGATGGGGGAAGACGAGGGCCTCGCAGCGCTCCCGGGTCCAGCCCTCGGCCACGATGACCGTGGCCAGGCTGCCCATGGCCGAGGCGCCGTGGCCAACGGCCGTCAGTCCCGCCACCTTGCCGTCCTTCCAGACGGCCCGGGCGAAACCGGCCGTGTCGGCATGGGCCTGGGCGATGGGGTTGGCCACGAAGGCCGCTTCGGAGACGAGGTCGCCCGGGGCGGCGATGGCCCCCACGCGCATGATCTCCGGCGCGCCGTAGTAGCAGCCCGGAATCGGCCCCGGCGCGTACGGCCCGGGCTCCAGGCCGGCAGCGTGGCGGGCGGCGTACACGCCCTGGCTCGCGGCGGCGTGGGCCAGCAGCGTGCGGCCGTTGCAGTCGCCCACGGCATAGACGCCGGGCGCCGTCTGCAAGGTCTCGTCCGTGGCGATCCAGGCCCGGTTGGGCGACGGGTTGGCGAAGGCCGCGCCCAGCTCGGCCAGCCCCGGCACCATGGTCGCGGCGAAACGGCCGATGGCGACAAGGGCTTTGTCGGCCACGATCACCTCGCCGCCGTCCAGGGTCAGCCGGGCCTTGCCGTCCTCGTCCGTGACCAGGCTTGCCACCTTGACCCCGGCCCGGGCGTCGATGCCCCTTTTGCGCATGACCTGCGCCACGACCTTGGACACGTCCGGGTCCTCGGCCGGGGCGAGGCGCGGCGCGGCGTCGACCACCGTGACCTTGGTCCCCAGGCGCCGGTAGACTTCGGAGATCTCAAGGCCAATGGCCCCGGCGCCGACGATGACCAGGCTTGCCGGCGCTTCGGTGAAATCGAGCACCGGCGCGACGCCGAGTACGGCCTTGCCGTCGGGCTTGACCCCGGGGAAGCTGGCCGCCCGGGAGCCCAGGGCCAGGATCAGGGCGTCAAAGGGGATGTCCTCGGTCTGCGCCCCGGCGGCCACGTGGGCGACACCCGGCGAAACCGAGGCCAGATTGGCCGCAACCAGCCGGATGCCGGCCTTTTCCAGGGTCTTGGCCATGGCCGAATGGGTGGCGGCGATGAGCTTTTTCTTTTTGGCCTGGATGGCGGCCAGGTCCGGGGTCACCGTACCCGTGGCCAGCTTCTGTTTGGCCTGCGCCTCCAGGGCGTCCACGGCCAGGGTCGTGGCCAGCAAATGCTTGGTCGGGATGCAGCCCCAGTTGAGGCAGGTGCCGCCGAGCTTGCCGCGCTCGACGAGGGTGACGGCCAGACCGGCGGCCGCGCCGGCCAGGGCCGCCTCGTAGCCGCCGGGGCCGGCCCCGACCACCACCAGCCGCTTGGCCGGGCTAGCAGTCATCGGTGATCTCCATGGCCCGGGCGGCCCGGGTCTCGTCCAGGCGCCCCACGGGCAGCGTGGTCGGACAGGCGCGAATCGCCTCGGGGTCGATTTCGGCCAGGGCCAGGATGTCGAGCAGGTCGGCCACGAAGGCGTCCAGAGTGTCCTTGCTCTCGGTTTCGGTCGGCTCGATCATGAGCGCTTCCTTGACGATGAGCGGGAAGTAGATGGTCGGGGCGTGGTAGCCGCGGTCGAGCAGCGCCTTGGCGATGTCCAGGGCCCGGACGTTTTTGGCGGCGGCGAGCCTGGCCGCCGAGGCCACGAACTCGTGCATGCAGGTGCGGTCGTAGGGCACCTCGATGGCCGCGGCCAGGCGCTTGCGCAGGTAGTTGGCGGCCAGTACCGCCGATTCCGACACCCGGATGAGCCCCTCGCGACCCAGGCGCAGGATATAGGCGTAGGCCCGCAGCACGATGCCGAAGTTGCCGTAGAAGGGGGCCACGTAGCCGATGGATTTGGGATGGTCGTAGCTTAAGGAATAGCGGCCGGCGTCGTCTTTTTCCACCCGGGAGATGGGCAGGTAGGGAATGAGCCGCTCGGAGACGCCGACCGGCCCGGCGCCCGGGCCGCCGCCGCCGTGGGGCGTGGCGAAGGTCTTGTGGAGGTTCAGGTGCACCACGTCGAAGCCGGCGTCGCCCACGCGCAGCTTGCCCAAAATCGCGTTGAGGTTGGCCCCGTCGTAGTAGAGCAGCGCGTCCACCTTGCGGCAAAGGGCCACGATCTCGGGCAGGTGGCGTTCGAAAAGCCCCAGCGTGTTGGGCACGGTCATCATGACGCCGGCGGTTGCGTCGTCCATGGCGGCGGCCAGGGCCTCGGGGTCGATGATGCCGTCCTTGGAGGCGATGGAGACCACGTCGAAGCCGGCGATGTGGGCCGAGGCCGGGTTGGTGCCGTGGGCCGAGTCCGGGCAGATGATCTTGGTCTTCTTGTGGCCCTTGTCGGCGTGGTAGGCGGCCATCATCAGCGCCCCGGTGAGCTCGCCGTGGGCGCCGGCCATGGGGTGCAGGGTGAAGGCGGCCATGCCGGTGATTTCGCACAAAAGCCGCTCCATGTCGTACATGACCTCCAGCGCCCCGGCGGTCATGTCGCCGCCGCCCGGCAGTTGGGGGATGAGCGGATGGAGCCGGGCGAAACCGGGCAGGGCGGCCACTTCCTCGGCGAACTTGGGGTTGTACTTCATGGTACACGACCCCAGGGGGTAGAAGTTGCCGTCCACGCCGTAGTTCTTGCGCGACAGCCCGGTGAAGTGGCGCACCACGTCGAGTTCGGACAGGGCCGGCAGGCCGGTCGCGCCGTCGCGCAGCAGCCCGGCCGGGATGAAGTCCACGGGCTCGGTCTTGGGCTTGTCCGGCCACACGCCCTCGCGGCCGGGGCGGGATTTGGAAAAGACGGTGCTCATAGGAGTTTCCCCAGCCGCCGGGCCAGGCGGTCGATGGCGGCGCGTTCGTGTTTCTCGGTGCAGCACACGAGCAGGGCGTTTTCCAGGCCCTTGTAGTAGCGGCCGAGCGGAAAGCCCGGGATGATGCCCTCGTCCATGAGCTTTCTGGCCACGAGCTTGGCCTTGACCGGAAAGACGGCCGTGAATTCGTTGCCGAAGGGGGCGTCGTTTAAAAGCCGCACGCCGGGGATGGCGGCCAGCTTCATGGCGGCGTAGTGGGCGTTCTCGATGGACAGGGCCGCCTGGCGGGCCAGGCCCTCCTCGCCGGCCAGGCAGACGTTGATGAGCGCCCGCAGGGCGCACAGGGCCTGGTTGGAGCAGATGTTGGAGGTGGCTTTCTCGCGGCGGATGTGCTGTTCGCGGGCTTGCAGGGTGAGCACGTAGCCGGTGCGGCCGGCGCCGTCCACGGTGCGGCCGGCGATGCGGCCGGGCATCTGGCGCACCAGGGATTTTTTGCAGGTCATGATGCCGAGGTAGGGCCCGCCGAAGGACAGCGGCAGCCCCAGGCTCTGGCCCTCGGCCGTGGCGATGTCCGCGCCCATGGCCCCGGGGGTCTTGAGCACGGTCTGGAGCACCGGATAGCCCGACAGGACGGACAGGGCGCCCTTGGCGGCGGCGGCGGCGAAAAGGGCGGTGAAGTCCTGGATCGCGCCGAGGAAATTGGGGTTTTGCACCACCACGGCGGCCGTTTTGTCGTCGATGGCCCCGGCCAGGGCCTCGGTGTCGTCGCAGCCGTCCTTGTGGGGCACGGTGACCAGTTCCAGGCCGAGGTTGCGGGTGTAGGTGGACAGCACGATG
Source organism: Solidesulfovibrio sp. DCME (assembly GCF_049995385.1). Classification (NCBI taxonomy): domain Bacteria; kingdom Pseudomonadati; phylum Thermodesulfobacteriota; class Desulfovibrionia; order Desulfovibrionales; family Desulfovibrionaceae; genus Solidesulfovibrio; species Solidesulfovibrio sp. DCME. The sequence continues at coordinate 3,608,312 of NZ_CP188261.1, read as the reverse complement.
CGGTAGATGGGGCTGACCGCCTGGCTGACCACGGCCTTTTTGCGCCGGGTGTGGCGCACGGCCATCATCAGCGCCTCGTACAGGGCCGTGCCGCCGTCGTAGACCCCGGCATTGGCGCACTCCATGCCGAAGAGGCGACAGACGGCGGTCTGGTACTCGAAAATGGCTTGCAGTGTGCCCTGGGAGGCTTCGGGCTGGTAGGGGGTGTAGGCGGTGGCGAACTCCCCGCGCGCCAGCAGGTAGTCCGAGGCGGCCGGCACGAAGTGGTCGTAGAAGCCGCCGCCCAGAAAACTCACCATATCGGTACGGTTCTTGGCGGCCAGCTCTTCCATGGCGGCGCGCACGGCCATTTCCGTGGCCCCGCGCGGCAGGTCGAAGGTCTTGGGGCGCAGCGCCTGGGGGATCTCGGCGAACAGGTCGGCCACGTCCCGCGCGCCGATGACGCCGAGCATCTCCCGGATTTCTTGCGCGGTATGCGGAATGTAGGGCATGGGCGGCTCCGGTTTAGTGTTCGGCCTTGGCCAGTTCCTCGTATTCCTCGGGCGACAGCAGATCGGCGGGCTCGGCCGTCAGGCGCAGCCGCAGCAGCCAGCCCTCGCCGAAGGGATCGGTATTGATCTTCTCCGGGGCCGCTTCCAGCTCCTCGTTGACCTCGATGACCTCGCCGGAGACCGGGCAGTAGAGTTCGCTGGCCGCCTTGACGGACTCCACCGATCCCATCTCCTGGCCGGCTTCGAGCAGGTCGCCCACGGCCGGAAGCTCCACATAGGTGATGTCGCCGAGTTGTTCCTGGGCGAAGTCGGTGATGCCGATCACGGCGATTTCGTCCTCGACCCGTACCCATTCGTGGGTTTTGGTATAAAGCAGGTCCTTTCGCATGGCGGTCTCCCTCGGAATGGTATGCAGCGTTTGGCCTTGCCGGCGGACCGGCAGGGGGCAGGCCTCAAATACCCCTTTGCGGGGCATGGGGCAAGCCGCCGCGGCTTCGCGTCCGTCGCCGCACCGAACAATCGTCGGAGGTATCCCCTGTTGCTCGCGGGTTCCTTTTGGGGTAACACGCTTGACGCTGCCTGCTGGAATTCATAGCCCCATACGGAGTCTTTCTTGCCTATCCGATGCGTCGAAACGCCGCTTCTGGCCGCTTCGTCCACCCCGCCGCAGTGGTACCGGGACACCTTGCGCCTGACGCTGTCCGGCCGCGAGTTCGTGCTGCGCCGTGACCAGGACATGGAGGCGTTGTGGGAGTCGCTCGGCCGGGAGGGGTTCGGCGAGGACGAGCGCATGCCGTACTGGGCCGAGGTCTGGCCGGCGAGCCTGCTGCTGGCCGCCTGGCTGCACGAGCGGCGGGAGGCCATCGCCGGGAGGCGCTGCCTGGACATCGGCTGCGGCATGGGGCTTTCGGCCCTGGCCGGGGCGGCCTGGGGGGCGCGGGTTACGGCCGTGGACCACGAGGAGGCGGCCATCGCCCACGCCGCCCGCAATGCCGCGGCCAACGGCCTGGGCCTGGACCTGGCCGTCATGGACTGGCGGCGGCCGTGTTTTCGGCCGGGCAGCTTCGAGCTGGCCTGGGGCAGCGACATCCTGTACGAAATCCGGTTCTACGACGCCCTGGTGCCGCTTTTCCGGCAAATGCTCGCCCCGGGCGGGCGCATATGGCTGTCCCAGCCGTGGCGGCAGGTGTCGGAGCCGGTCTGGGCGGCGCTTGCCGCCGACGGCTTTCGCGTGACCAAACTGCATGAGGAATCGGTCGCCTTCGCCAGCACCCGCTCGACGGTGACCCTGTACGAGATCGGCCTGTGACAAGGAGGGCGCATGGGACAGACCATCCGTTTCGGCGTATCGCTCAATTCCGAACTGCTTGAGAAATTCGACGCCCTTTGCGACGAGAAGAGCTACCAGACGCGTTCCGAGGCCATCCGCGACCTCATCCGGGGCGTTTTGGTGCAAAAGGAGTGGGAGCAGACCGACAAGGAAGTGGCCGGCGTGCTGACGCTGGTCTACGACCACCACACTTCCGACCTGGCCCAGCGCCTGATCGAAATCCAGCACGAGGACCACGAGGTGATCCTTTGCACCATGCACGTGCACATCGACCACCACAACTGCCTGGAAGCCCTGGCCCTCAAGGGGCCGGGCGAGGCCGTGCAGAAGCTTTCCCAGAAGCTCATCTCCACCCGTGGCGTCAAATACGGCAAGCTCACCCTGGCCACTACCGGCCAGGAGATCGTGTAGCGGAGGGAAGAGGGAAGATCGGGAGGGGCGTTGCCCCTCCCGAACCCTCCCCATCGGGGGGGATAATCCCCCCCGAACCCCCTTTATGGGGGGAAAGGGGCTTGTTTGCAGCGTGGGGAGCCGGAACGTACGAGCGTTTTCTCCCATTTTACCCCTTTGAGGGGGTCCGGGGGGCATCATGCCCCCCGGCCGCCGGAGGCACATCCCTATGCGAGACATCCAAAGCGGCCCCCCGGACGTGGCCATTGCCGTGGACCGGGTGGGCATCAAGAATTTCCGGTTGCCCCTCGTGGTGCGCGACCGGGCCAAGGGGCGCCAGCACACCGTGGCCGAGGTGGAACTGTCCGTGGATTTGCCGGCCCGGTTCAAGGGCACGCACATGAGCCGGTTCGTGGAGGCGCTCTCGGGCTTTGCCGGCGAGCTGGACCTGCTGTCCTTCCGGGGGCTTCTGGCCGACGTGCGCGAGCGCCTGGAGGCCGAGAACGCCCACATGACCCTGCGTTTCCCCTATTTTCTGGCCAAGGCCTCGCCGGCCTCGGCGGCGACGGCGCTGCTGGACTACGCCTGCCAGGTTTCGGGCGAGTTCGTGGGCGAAAAATTCCGCCAGACCCTGACCGTGGCCGTGCCGGTCATGACCGTGTGCCCGTGTTCCCTGGCCATTTCCGAGCAGGGCGCCCACAGCCAGCGGGCGCTGGTGACCATCGCCAGCCGTTTCACCGGCTTCGTCTGGGTCGAGGAGCTCATCGACATCGCCGAGGCGGCCGGTTCCTCGCCGGTCTACGCGCTGCTCAAGCGCGAGGATGAAAAGTACGTGACCGAACAGGCCTTTGCCAACCCGACCTTTGTCGAGGACGTGGCCCGGCGGGCGGCCAGCAGCCTGTCGCGACATCCCCTGATCACCTGGTACCGGGTCGAGGTGGAAAGCTTCGAATCCATACACAATCACAGTGCTTTTGCCGGCATCGAGGGGGGAAACGGCGGCAAGGGCGGCGATAAGCCGGTTTCCGTTCGGCCCTGACCCGGCGTTGGCGTATAATTCACCCGAAACAGCGGCCATTGCCTTTTGTTATTTCTTTTTTCGGGCTATTTTCGCGCCAAACCGGCCCATCCCCTTGCCGGGCGGGCATGGCCCGAGTATGGATGTCCCATGCCCGACTTTGGAATGCTCAACCAGAATTGCGAGCAGATCCTCCAGGTCGCCCCGGTGTCCGTCATGCTCATCGACGCCGCGGGCGTCATCACGTTCGTCAACGACTGGCACCTGGCCAATTTCGCCCGGGGCAAGCGTGACCGCGACTTTTTCATCGGCAGAAAACTGCAGGATCTGCCCGGCATCGTCTCGGCCGGCATCGCCGAAGACGTGCGCTCCATCCTGGCCGGCCACACGGTCCACCTGGAAGCCTTTTACACCGACGAATGCAGCGGCGGCCAATCCGCCTACCAGAACCTGCGCGGCATTCCGGTCATGGAAGACGGCCGGGTCGCGGGCGGCATCGTCATCCGCGAGGACGTGACCCGGCTGGTCATGGCCCAGCACCTGCTGACCGAAAATCAGGCCATCTTCAAGGCGCTCCTCGACGCCCCCCACGACTCCATCATCCTGTCCGACCTCGACGGCTTCATCCTCATCCTCAACGAGGAAGCGGCCAGGCGGCGCGGCAAGACCGTGGACAGCCTCGTCGGGTCCAGCCTGTACAAGCATCTGCCGGCCGGCGTGGCCGAGGTGCGCCGCGACCGGATCAGGGAGGCGGCCGTTGCCGGCAAGGTCATCGCCTACGAGGAACGCCACGCCGAGCAGACCTACCTGGTCAGCCTGTGCCCCATCGCCGACCCCGAGGGCCGCACGATCCTCATGGCCAGCTATTCCCGGGACATCACGGCGCTCAAGGAGACGGAAAGCCAGTTGCGCCGGGAAAGGGAACTGGCTTTTTCGGCCAGCCAGGCCAAGTCCCAGTTCTTGGGCAACGTCACCCACGAGCTGCGCACGCCCTTAAACGGCATCATCGGCGCGACCCAACTGGCCCTGCAAGGCGACGGAAAGGACGATCAGCGGGAATTGTGGGAGATCGTCGAGGATTCGGGCAAGCGGCTCTTGGCCATCGTCAACAACATCCTGGAGTTGGCCGACATCGACGCGGCCGCCATCGAGCCGGTGCTCTCGGCCTGCGACGTGGGGGAGATGGTGGCCTCCCTGGCCCGGGGCTATTCGGTGCGGGCCAAGGTGAAAAACATCGGCTTTTCCGTGCGCGTCGATCCCCGCGTGCCGCAGCGGCTCGTGGGCGACGTGTTCCGGCTGCGCCAGATCCTGTCCAACCTGCTGGACAATGCCCTCAAATGCACCAGGTCCGGGGCCATCGAAATCCGGGTCAAGCTGGTGCGGACCAGCCGCATGGAGATCGCGCCCAATTACCGCACCGTGCTGTTCATGGTCCGCGATACCGGCATCGGCATCGCCAAGGAGTTGCAGGGCCGCATCTTCGAGGATTTCGAACTGGCCGAGCATTACCTGACCAAGTGCGTCAGCGGCGCCGGGGTGGGGCTGTCCATCGCCCGGCACCTGGTGGAGATGCTCGGTGGGCTGATCTGGGTCAAAAGCGCGCCGGGGCTGGGCAGCACCTTTTATTTTACCATCCCCTTCGCCCTGCCGGACTACGAATGCCACGATCAGGCCGTGGTCTACACCAGCGAGGACGCGGTCTTCTCCCCGGCGGACCATACGGTGCTGCTGGTCGAGGACGAGCGCATCAACCGCCTGACCACGGTGCGCACCCTGTCCAAGCTCGGCTACCAGACCATGGAGGCGGTCAACGGCCAGGAGGCGCTGGCGGTCCTGGCCCGGGAGCGGGCCGACCTCATCCTCATGGACATCCAGATGCCGGTCATGGACGGCATCGAATGCACCCAGCACATCCGCAACGGCGAGGTGCCGGGCCTGCGCAAGGCCATCCCCATCGTGGCGCTGACGGCCTTTGCCAGCGGCAAGGACCGGGAACGCTTCCTGCGCCTGGGCATGAACGACTACCTTTCCAAGCCCCACACCATCGAACAGCTGGCCGAAGTGCTGGAAGCCAACCTGAAGGGCGGCCGCGAGGCGGACCGGACGCGGCCCGACGCCTAGTGTCGCGCCCTCAAGGCGGGTTGCCGCTGTGGCGGCGACGCACCGGCCCGGCCGTTTCGCCTCACTTGGGCGGCTGGTGCAGGAAAAAAGTTCCTTCCGAGCGCAGGATGTCGTCGTCGCAGGGCGTGGCCGCCGCCTTGAGCTCCTCTTCCGAACGGCCGAACACGTAGGACGTGAGCGTATAGAGCAGCTTGCCCCGGGCCAGGAAGGTCTGGCGCACGAGCTGCAAACGTACCGCGCCGGCCGCGTCGGCCACGTTGCGCAGATAGATGGCGTCGTAGGCCCGGCGCCCCTGGAGCAGGGACGGGCGGCAGCTTACGTTGTAGCCCTTGAGCTCGCGGGCAACGTAATCCTTGACCAGCTCCACGTTGGCGAAATCCGAGGACGTGGGCAGAAAGTCCTCGGGCCGCTCGCCGACGCAGACGTAAAAGGCGCAGTCGCCTTTTTTCGCCGTCACCGACGTCAGGCACGAGGGCGTGCGTTCGGCCGCAACCGTCCAGCCGCGCGGCGGGACGAAGCTGAACAGATAGCGCGTGTCGTAGTAGCGTGAAAGCGGCTGCTCGTTGCAGCCGGCAAGCAGCAGGCAGACGGCCGCAAGCAGGGCGAAAAGGCGCATGCCCGGCCCTAGCACGCCTCCGGCGCCCTTTCAACTGCGGGGCCGCGCCCTTGCCCCTGGCCCGTTCCTGCATTATTGTCGCACAAGCCCGTAAATGGTCTTGCCAGGGAGGGTAGGCCATGACCGATGCCATTTCCTCCGCTCAGTCGGCCCTCAATGCCCAGTCCACGTCCATGGCCGTGACGGCCAATAACGTGGCCAATGCCGCGACCGACGGCTACAAGTCCCGGGAGGCCAGGCTCGCCGACGGGCCGGAGGGCCAGGGCGTGCGCATCGCCGACATCGTGCGCGACGACGCCGCCGGGGGGCTCAACCCCACCGTGGTCAGCGCCCAGAACGAGGCCGGCCTGTACGAGCCCACGGCCAGCCTCGTCGAAATGAGCAACGTCGACCTCCTGCGCCAAAGCGTCAACATGGTCGAGGCCTCGCGCGCCTTCGAGGCCAATGTGGCCGTCCTGCGCACCGCCGACGACATGGCCGGGACACTCCTGGACATGCGCGTCTAGCCCCGGCACGGCCTCGCGCCGCCGGACGCGGGGCGAAATTTCCGTCAGTAAATTGACAGCCCCGGACCGAAGCGATAGGGCTTTGGGTGCCGCCTGGAGCGCGGCCTTTTTCCGGAGGCCAGATGGAACTGAACCTTTCCGGCATGGTGGGCCAGAGCCCGTGCCTTTGCGAAGTGCTGCGGGTATTGGCCAAGGTCGCGCCCACCGACAGCACGGTGCTGGTCACCGGCGAATCCGGCACGGGCAAGGAACTGCTCGTGCGGGCCCTGCACGCCAACAGCCGCCGGGCCGGCAAGCCCTTCGTGCCCGTCAACTGCGGGGCCATTCCCCGCGAACTCCTCGAATCGGAACTGTTCGGCCACGAGAAGGGCGCCTTCACCTCGGCCGTGCGCACCCGCCAGGGCCGTTTCGAGCTGGCCGAGGGCGGCACCATCTTTCTCGACGAGATCGGCGAGATGGACCTGAGCCTGCAGGTGAAAATCCTGCGGGCGCTCCAGGAAAAGGAATTCGAGCGGGTCGGCGGCGACAAGACCCTCAAGGCCGACGTGCGCATCGTGGCCGCCACCAACCGCGACCTCGAGGAGGAGGTCCGGGCCGGCCGGTTCCGCGAGGACCTCTATTACCGCTTAAATGTCATTCCCCTGCACCTGCCCCCCCTGCGCGAGCGCGGCGAGGACATCCTGCTTTTGGCCGACCATTTCCTGCGCCGGTTTTGCCGCCAGAAAAACCGCGAGCCCCTGACCTTCACCACCGAGGCCCGCGGCCTGATCCTGGCCTATCCCTGGCCGGGCAACGTGCGCGAGCTGGAAAACTTCATGGAGCGCCTGTCGATTCTGTGCGAGCACGACCTGGTGGCCGTGGCCGACCTGCCGCGCAAGATCCTCGACAACGCCGGCATCGCGCCACCGCCGCCCGTCGCGGCCGCCCCGGTCGGCTTTCGCTGGCCGGTCCTGGCGGACATGGCCGAAAAGGGCATGGGGCTCAAGGAGTTCCTGGATACGCTGGAGGAAAAGCTCCTGCTCGAAGCCCTGGACAAGGCCGGCGGCGTGAAGAACCAGGCCGCCGAACTGCTCGGCATCAAGCGCACCACGCTCATCGAGAAGCTCAAGAAACGCAATCTGGCCGGGGAATGAGCGGCCGGGCGGCGGCCGGCGAACGGGGCGGGAGCCGGGGAAGATGTTGCATGGTCCTTGCAAGGCAAGCGGCGTGAGCAGCTCCCTTCGCGCCCTTCCGTGGCGCCTTCTCGCGGCGGTGCTGGCCGTCCTCGCCCCGGTAACCGGGGCCTACGCCCTGTCCGTGTCCACGGTCAGCCGGCCGGACACGGATTCGCTCATCCTCCAGTTCGCCAAGCCCGGGGCCTATCCGCTCATTGCCCGCACCGGCCCGGCCGAGATCAGCCTGACCTTTCCGCCGGGCACGCTGGCCGGCGAGGACAAGCCCGACAACGTGGATTTCAGCGCCTCGCCGTTCATCGAAGGCCTGCGCTTAAGCGGCGACACCTTGGCCGTGCGCCTGAAAACCGACGCCTTCGGTTTCGTCGGCTGGCCCCAGGGGGAAAAGGAACTCAAGCTGCAAGTCTACCGCGACCCGGCCGGGGCCAACTGGAGCCCGCCGGCCGCCCCGGCGGGCCAGGACACCATGTCGCCGCCCCGGGAAAAGCCTCCCGTCGGCGGCTCGGCCCTGACCCTGCCCGTCACGCCGCCCAACAACAAGCCCGGCCCCCTGGAACTGCCCCCCCTGCCGGCCAGCCTCGGCCAGCCGCCGGGCACGGCCGCCGCTCCGGCCGCTACGGTACCTGCCACCGCGGCCAAGGAGGCGCCCAAGGAGCCCTTCTACGCCGTGCCCTATTCCATGCGGGCCACGGCCATGCGCGTCGCCCCGGACAAGTCGCCGACCCTGCGGCCGATTGGCCTGGACAACCAGGCCCCGGTCGGCACCAAGGCCGAATCCGTGGCCGGCACGACCGCCAAGGCCCTCGAGGGCGGCAGCGGGGCCGGGGAATACCGCGTCAAATTGCCGCCAATCCCGCCGGCCGTGGCCGCCGCCGGCGAGACGCGCGGGGCCGTGGCCCCGCCGCCGCCGGCCAAGGAACCGGCCGCGCCCCAGCCCGTGGCCGCAGCGGCCAAGGCCGAGGCCCCCGCCCCGGCCGGGGAGAAAAAGCCCGAGGAGGCCATCCCCCCGCCCAAGGAGGAGGACCACGACGCCAACACGCTGGTGGCTGCCCAGGCCGAGAAGCTGGCCGGCAACTACGACGCGGCCATCACCATGATGTCCGACCTGAAAAAGAAGCGGGATATAAGCAAGGATTTGCGCGAGGAAACGCTCCATGCCCTGGCCGGCACGATGGCCGAGAAGTACCGCGAGGACCCGGCCCCGCACTACGACGCCATCCAGGGGGCGCTGCTCGAGGCCGTAAACGCCAACACCGATTCCTACCGGGTGCCCGAGGCCCTGTTGCAGCTCGGCATGCTCAACCTGCGCGTCGGCAACCTGCCCGAGGCCCGGGGCTATTTCAACGTCCTGACCAAGAAATACCCCACCGACGCCAACATCCCGCTTATCAACTTCAACTGGGGCGAATATTATTTCGACCGGGGCGACTTCAACAAGGCGGCCGACGAATACCGGACGGTCATCGAGAAGTTCCCGGAAAGCCGCTACGTGCGCGAGGGGGCGATGGGCCTGGCCAAGACGCTGGTGCGGCTGGGCAAATACAAGGAGGCCGCCCAGATCGCCGACTACGTCGGCAAGCGCTGGCCGCGCTATTACGTGGAATTCCCCCAGATCCTGCGCATCGAGGGCGATATCGCCTACAAGAACGGCGATTTCAAGAAGGCCCGTGACGACTACATGATGTTTTACAACATGACGCCCAAGGTCAAGGACGCCGACCTGGTCCTGGCGCGGCTGGGCGACATCTACGCCAAGCTCGGCAACCGGCCGGCGGCCGTGGATTTCTACAACATGGCCATCAAGGAGTATCCCAACGGCGAGGGTGGATTGATCTCCAAGATGCGCCTGGCCGAGCAGGGCGTCCACGACCAACCGACCATAAACGAGATGTTCTCGCTGTTTGACAAGCCCGCCCACGGCAGCCCCGAGGATATCTACGAAGGCATCATCCGCGACCACCCCAACAGCCCCCTGGCCACGCTCGCCCAGATCAAGCTCGCCATGTGGCTGCTCTACCGCCAGAACTACCCGGACAGCCTCAAGGCGGCGGCCCGCTTCCTGGAACGCTACCCCAAAAACGAGCTGGCCCCCAAGGCCGAGGAAGTGGCCATCACCGCCTTCGAGAAAATGGCCGGCGACCTCATCGCCCACAAGGACTACGAACGGCTCGTGGCCGCCTACCGCGACAACCCGATCCTGGCCGCCAACCGGGGCATGCTTTCCGACCAGACCCGTCTGGGCTTGGCCCTGGCCTACCTGCGCACGGGCCGCAGCCGCGACGCCGTGGCCGAGGCCCTGCCGTTTATCGGCCCGCGCGAGAACGACAACGGCATGATGGCCCTGGCCATGGTCATGTCCGTCTACGAGGACGAGCATTCCTGGCGCGACGTGGTGGACCTGGCCCGGCGGGTCCAGCAGTGGAAGTTCGGCCCGACCCAGCGGCGGGGGCTGGAATTCGCCGTGGCCCAGGCCCTGGAGAACCTGGGCGAATCGGACCGGGCCCTGACCATCTGGCGCAAGCTGGCCGGGGACCAGTCCCTGGAGTCGGCCAAGCGCTGCTACGCCATGTATTTCATGGCCCGCGAGGCCATGGCCAAGAAGGACCTGGCCAAGGCCGAACTCTACGCCGGCGAGGCCGCCTTCATGTTCAAGGAGACGGGCCAGGACCAGGACAAGCGCAAGGCCGCCCTCAACATCCTGGTCGAGTCCACGCGCGGCCAAGGCCAGTACCCCAAGGCCCTCAAATGGGCCCGGGACTACGGGGCGCTGTGCAAGCAGGGCGACGACGACTGGGCTTCCAACCGCCTGCGCGAGGCCGCCATCCTGCGGGCCATGGGCGATACCGACGCCTGGCGCCAGGTGCTGGTGGCCATGCGCGACGCCGCCCCGGATTCCCTTTACGGCCGCATGGCCGCTTCCGACCTGGCCGCCAGCGGCCTGGAACGGCGCTTAAACGCCCTCACCAAGTCGCAGTAGGCCGCCGGCCTTGCGGCCGCGGCGCAGCCTGGCGGACCGGATGGCCTGCCGTGCCGTGCCCCGTCGCACGAGGCCGCCGGCCGCCTGGCGCGCTTCTTGTCAACAGCCCTCGCCGGGGCTACAGGAAGGGTATCGTCCCGCGTCCCGACCCCGGGGCGGGCGAGGAGGCGCCATGAACAGACAGGTTGTTTCCCCCGAAACCGACTGGGTACGCGGCCCGGTCGTGGCTGGCCGTTTCTATCCGGCCGCCGCTGCCTCCCTGCGCCGCGAGGTGGCCGCCTTCCTGGCCGCAGCCGACCCCAACCTGGCCGGGCCGGCGAAACTGGCCATGGTGCCCCATGCCGGCTATGTCTATTCCGGGGCGGTGGCCGGCCGGACCCTCGGCGCGGCCGGGCTGCCGGACACGCTGCTGCTGCTTGGCCCCAACCACACCGGGCGCGGCGCCCGGCTGGCCGTGTGGGGGCAGGGGAGCTGGCGGATCCCGGGGGGCGAGGTGCCGGTGGCTACGGAGCTGGCCGGCGAACTGTGCCGGGCCGACCCGGGCCTTGTCCCCGACACGGCCGCCCATCTGGCCGAGCATTCCCTGGAAGTGGTGCTGCCCTTTTTGTGGGTGAAAAACCCGGCCGTGCGGGTCGTGCCCGTGGCCGTGGCCGAGCCCGATCCCCGGGTGCTGGCCCGGGTCGGGGCGGCCGTCGCGGCCGTGCTCGGCCGCCGGGCCGAGGCGGTGGGCATCGTGGTCAGTTCGGACATGAGCCACTACGTGCCCCACGAGGCGGCCAAGCGCCGGGACGCCCTGGCCCTTTCCCGCATCCTGGCCCTGGACCCCGAAGGGCTTGTGCGGGTGGTGCGGGAGGAGGGCATCACCATGTGCGGCGTGCTGCCCATGGCCCTGGGGCTGATCATCGCCAAGGCCCTGGGCGCCCGCGAGGCCGTGCTCGCCGCCTACGCCACCTCGGGCGAGGTCAGCGGCGACATGGACCAGGTGGTGGGCTATGCCGGTGTGATCGTGCGTTGACACATGACAACCAACCGCCAGCCAAGGAGACGACCCATGCGAAACGGCTTCGTCGCCGTCCTCGTGACCTTGGCGCTGTGTGTTCCCAGCGCCGCCCAGGCCCAGTGGGGGCTTTTGCAGCAAGGCGTGGACGCCGTGACCGGCGCCAGGAAGGGCGCCGCGCCGGCCGCCCCGGGCGTTTCCCCGGGGGCCTCGGCCGGGGCGCTGGCCCGCGATACGACGTACCAGAACCCGGCCCGCAATTTCTCCTTTACCGTGCCGGCCGGCTGGAAGCTCGAAAACGGCGATCCGGCGAGCGAATCCGTGCTGTTCATGAAGCCCGGCTCGAGCTGGTCGTTCCAGTTCCACATCGAGCAGATGGTGCCGAGCTTCCCGCGCAAGTCTTCGGTGGAGGCGTCGCTGAAGCAGGCCAAGGAGATGGTGACCATCAAGAAGTACCAGGAGGCCCGGCGCCGTGACGACGGCGACGCCAAGGGCAAATGCGGCGTCATCGGCTGGGAGATCACCGAGGCGCCCCAGAAAAACGATTATCAGCGCATCATCTGGCAGGCCTACGATGGCCAGAATTTCTACTTCAACTTCATGGCTGCCAGCGAAAACAAGGATTTCGAGGCCGCCCGGGCCAGCCTGCGCCAGATCATGGACTCCATCCGCTTCTGCCGTTAATATCCGGTCACGAGGGCCTTTCCCGGCCGCTCGAACCAAAAGAGGTCATATGAGACATATTCCCCGCCTGATCGCGCGCGGTGGCCTGGCCGCCATGCTCGCCCTCGCCGTCCTCGTCTCCGGCTGCGCCGTGTACACCCCGCCCCAGCCGCAAATGGGCCCGGTGGTCAACCCCTCCTCCCTGCCCGGGGCCGTGCATACGGCCGAATGGGACATCGGGGCCACGCGCTACGTCTGGCAGGGGCAGGGCCTCAACTATTACGACACCGGGCTGTTCCCGGTCCTGTTGCTTTTCAACAACCACTCGAACCGCTATCCGGTCATCTATGCCCAGGAATGCTGGGGCATCGGGGTCAATGGCGCCGAATACCCGCCGTATCCCGTGGACCAGGCGGCCGAGGTGGTCTTCGCCTCCACGGCCTACAAGAAAAGCGCCGAGGCGGCCGTGGTCGGCGGGCTGACCGGCGCGGCCGTGGGCGCGGGCCTGGGGGCGCTTATCGGCTCGGGCTTCAACTACGGCTGGGGCGCCGGGCCGGGGGCGCTTATCGGCGCGGGCGTGGGCGCCCTGGGCGGCGCGGCCCTGTCCCAGAAGCCCAGCATGGACCAGTACCGCGCCTCGCTCTACCAGGAGCTGAGCACGTTCGCCTGGCGGCCCTCTCCCATCGCCCCCGGAGCGCTGGTGCCCGGCTACCTCTACTTCCCGACCAATGTCGGCATCCATTCCCTGCGCGTGACCCTGCGCGTGGACAACTACACCCAGACCTACATCGTGCCCGTCAGCCAGCCCGCCTGGTAGGCCGGCCTTTCTACCCGTGCCATGACCGGCCCCGGAGGCGACTCCCGGGCCGGTTTTTCATGCTCTGGCGCGACGGCGCGCCGTGGCGACCTTCCCGGTTTCCCCGGTCGAGGGCTCGGCAGTCTGACCGTGTTTTTTGTGCTGGGCCGGCGCGGCATGAAACGCAATCGCCGGTGGCGACGACATGCCTTGCAGGTTGTCACCATGCGAAACGATACCCAAGCCCTTTGGCGTCACGCGTCCGTTGGGGTCCTGGTCGCCTGCGCCTGCGCACTCGGCCTTTGGACAAGCCTCGTTCCCTTGCTCGGCCTCGATGGTTCCCGGTTGCCCGGCGATCTCGTGGACGGCCGTTTTCCGGGGTATGTCCTGGAGCACGGCTGGCTGTGGCTGACCGGCCGGGAGCCGGGATTTTGGAACGCGCCGTTTTATTATCCCATGTCCGGGGTCATCGCCCTGTCGGACAGCCTGGCCGGGGCCTTGCCCGTCTATGCCGTGCTGCGCGCCCTGGCCCCGACGCCCGAGCAGGCCATGGTCGGGTTGGTTATCGCGCTGTTCCTGCTCAACTTCGCCCTGGCCGTGGTTTTTTTGCGCGGCTGCGGCGTGGGGTTGGGGGTTGCGGCCGTGGCCGCCTACCCCGTGGCCTTCGGGCTTTTCGTCGCCGCCCAGGCCGGCCGGGTCCACTGCCTGCAACTGTACCCGGTCCTTTTGGGCCTGCTGGCCCTGTGGCGCTTTCTGGCCGCCCCGTCGCCGGCCAGGGCGCACGCCCTGGCCGGTGCGGCCACGCTGCTTGCGCTGACTTCCTTTTATTATTGCGTCTTTTTCCTGCTCCTGGCTGCCGTCGCCACCCTCTTGGCCCTGGCCGTTGGCCTGGTGCGCTTGGAAGCGATTGGCCGGGCCCTTAAGCCGCAACCGGCCGGGCTCGCCTTTTGGGGCTGCTGCGTGCTGCTCGTGGCCACGCTCTATTGGCCCCATTACCGGGCCAGCCTGGAAACGGGCGCCTGGAGCGAACAGCAGGCCGGGGCGCTGGCGCCGAGCCTGGCCGGGTTGTGGGCGCCGCCCCACGGCAGTGTCGCCTGGGGCTGGCTGGAGGGGCTGGTGGCCGCCAACCCGGAAGAGCGGCTTTTCCCGGGGCTCGTGCCGCTGGTGGGCCTGGGGTTCGGGTTGTGGTGCCTGGCTGGGCGCCGGCGTGACAAGGCTGCGGTCCTGGCCGGGCTGTTGGCCCTGGCCGCCGTGCTGGTGGTGGTGGCTTTCCTGGATGTCTGGGGGCCGCGGGGCGCCTTGGGCTGGCTGCCGGGCGTATCGTCGCTACGGGTCACCACGCGGGTGGCCGTGCTGGCCGTGCCGTGCGCCGGCCTGGGGCTGGCGCTGCTGCTGGACAGGGTCGCCCGGCGGCTGCGGCCGGGCTGGGCCGGCGCCTTTCTCGTGGCGGCCCTGGCGGTGGTCGCGGCGGACCAGTATGTGCGGCCCGAGGCCTATCCGAGCCACGCCTGGCGGCCGGCCAGGGAGCGGGTGGAGGTTTTGGCCCGCAGCGTGCCCGGGCCGGCCCGGGTGTTCTACGTCCAGCCGGCCGCGCCCTCGGGCGAGCCGGAGTACTGGGCCGTGCACCTCGATGCCATGCTGGCGGCCCAGCGCCTGGGCAAGGCCACCTACAACGGCTATTCCAGCTGGCTGCCGCCGGAACTGGGCCTTTTTTACGACCAGGGGACCTGCGAAAGCCTGGATGCCTGGCGCAACGTGGCTGTGGCCCTGTATGCGCCGGGCACGGACTGGCACGGGCTCTACGCCGATTCGGCCTTTCTCGGCCGGTCCTACTGCCCGCCCGATCCCAAGCAGCTCTCCCGGCCCCAGGGGCGGCATTTGCGCCCCTTGTCGCCGGCCGACCGGCGCGTGGCCATCCGGGCCGAAGCCTCCTTCGCCCAGGGCAGCCGGACCCTGCGCCTGGACGCCGCCATCCGAAACCTCGGCCACAGCGCCCTCAACGGGCTTGGCGACTATTCCCATCGCGGGGCGGTGTTCCTGGTGGCCGAGGTCTACGACGCGACGGGCCACAGGACCACTGTCCCGCTGACCCGCCTGGACCGCTCCATCCGCCCCGGCGAGACCGTGACGCAGCATGGCGAAACGGTGCTGGGAAACGGCCTCGAGCCCAAGCGCCTGGCCGCCGCCCTCATCCAGGCCCCGGACGGGGTATTCAGTGTCACGGCGGACGCCCCCATCGCCTTGCGGCTCGAACCGTAGCCGCGCCCGCCGCCACCCGAAAAAAAAGGGGAACCCCGACGGGGCTCCCCTTTAAGCGTCCTTGGGCCGTGCGGCCGGCAAGGCGGCTCGTCGCGGTTAGTCGCGTCCGCCGCGTCCGCCGCCGTCCCGTCCGCCGCGGCCGCCACGGTCGCGGTCGTAGCCGCCCCGGCGGTCGCCCCGGTCGCGGTCGCCGCCGGGCCGGCGCGGGCCGCCCGTCTTGGCGTAGTCGGCCGGGTCGTAGGGAATGCCGCGCTCCTCGTTCATAACGGCCTTGCGCGAGAGGCGGATGCGGCCCGTGGGCTCCTGTTCGAGCACCTTGACCTCGAGCTCCTGGCCCATCTTGACCACGTCGGCGGGACTGGCCACGCGTTCGACGTCGAGCTGGGACACGTGGACGAGTCCCTCGAGGCCGGGCAGGATCTCGACGATGACGCCGCAGTCGATGATCTTGATGACCCTGCCCTTGTAGTTGGCCCCGACCTCGGCATGCTGGTCGTAATACAGCACCCGGGCCTTGGCCTTTTCCAGGGATTCGAGGGTGGGGGCGAAGATGGAGATCTTGCCCGAATCCTCGATGTCGATGGAGGCGCCGGTATCAGCCGTGATGGCCTTGATGTTCTTGCCGCCGGGGCCGATCACTTCGCGGATCTTTTCCGGATTGATGTTGACCACGGCCAGTTGCGGGGCCAGCGGCGACAGCTCGGGCCGCGGCTCGGCCAGCGTCTCGGCCATGCGGCCGAGGATGTGCAGCCGGGCGTCCTTGGCCTGGTTCAGCGCCTGGCGCATGACGGCCTGCGGAATGCCCGTGATCTTGATGTCCATCTGGATGCCGGTGACGCCGTGCGCCGTGCCGGCCACCTTGAAGTCCATGTCGCCCATGGCGTCCTCGTCGCCGAGGATGTCGGTCAGAACCAGGAAGTCGTCGCCTTCCTTGATCAGCCCCATGGCGATGCCGGCCACGGCCTCCTTGACCGGCACGCCGGCGTCCATGAGCGCCAGCGACGCGCCGCACACCGAAGCCATGGACGAGGAGCCGTTGGACTCCATGACCTGGGAGACCACGCGCATGGTGAAGGGGAATTCCTCGGGCCCGGGCAGGACCGGGAGGATGGAGCGCTCGGCCAGGGCGCCGTGGCCGATTTCCCGGCGCGACGGGCCGCGCATGGGCTTGACCTCGCCCACGCAGTAGGGCGGGAAGTTGTAGTGGAGCATGAAGCGCTTGTAGGTCTCGCCGTTGAGCGTCTCGATTTTCTGCTCGTCGCCGGTGGACCCGAGCGTGGCCACGCACAGGGACTTGGTCTCGCCCCGGGCGAAGATGGTCGAGCCGTGGGTGCGCGGCAGCACGCCCACCTCGATGCCGATGGGGCGCACGGTCTTGGTGTCGCGGCCGTCGAGGCGGATGCCGGACTCCTTGATGAGCTTGCGCAGGAGCTTTTTCTCCATGCCCTCGAGGATGTCGCCGGCTTTCGCCTTGTAGGTGGCTTCCTCGGGGAAGGCCTCGACCACGGCCTCGAGGACGGCCTTCTTGACGGCCTTGCGGGCCTCGCGGCGCGGCATCTTGTCCTTGATGGCGAAGGCGGCGGTCAGGCCGGCCTCGGCCTTCTCGCGGACCAGCGTTTCCAGCTCCTCGATGGGCGCGGGCGGCACGAAGGCGATCTTCGGCTTGCCGGCCTTCGCGCGCATCTCCTCCTGGAGGTCGAGCAGCGGCAGCACGGTCTTGTGGCCCCATTCCAGGGCGTCGGCCAGCATGTCCTCGGACACGAACTGACCACCGCCCTCGACCATGACCACGGCGTCGCGCGAGGCGGCGAAGGTCAGGTTGAGCGTGCTTTCGCCCTTGATCATGGGCACGGTGGGGTTGAAGACGAACTGGCCGTCCACGTAGCCCACCCGGCCGCCGGCGATGGGGCCCTCGAAGGGAATCTTCGAGATGTGCAGGGCGGTCGAGGCGGCGGTCAGGGCCAGCACGTCGGGCTCGACCAGGCCGTCGGCGGACAGCACCGTGGCGATGATCTGCACCTCGTCGCGGAAGCCCTTGGGGAAAAGCGGCCGGCAGGGGCGGTCGATAAGCCGGCACACCAGCACCTCGCGTTCCGAGGGGCGGCCGATCTCGCGGCGGAAGTAGGAGCCGGGGATGCGCCCGGCGGCGTAGGACATTTCCTGGTAGTCGACGGTAAGGGGGAAAAAGCCTTTTTCCTCGGGCAGGGCTTGCGTGCAGGCCGTGACCAGGACCACCGTGCCGCCGGACTGGACCCAGACGGCGCCGTCGGCCTGGTTGGCCAGGCGGCCGGTTTCGAGGATGACGGTTTTGCCGCCGATGGTGGTTTCGAGTCGGATGGGGTCGAATGTCATTGTCATGGGCACCTCGCTTTAGGGTAGGGATACGGCGGCGTTCGGCCAGTCTTCCCGCCATGCAGCAGGCGCGACGGCCGCCGGGACGGTCGTCCCGAGGGCGGGCGCGCATAATGCATGCGCGGGAAGACGGGGGACCGCCCGCGGGCGGTCCCCCGTGGGGCGTTACTTGCGCAGGCCCAGCTTCGCGATCAGGTCGCGGTAGCGCTGGACGTCCTTTTTCTTCAGGTAGTTTAAAAGTTTACGGCGCTGGCCGACCATCTTCAACAGGCCCGTGCGGGAATGGTAATCCTTGGGGTGGGCCTTGAAGTGGCTGGTCAGGTAGCTGATGCGGGACGTGAGCAGCGCGACCTGGACCTCGGGGGAACCGGTGTCGCCGTCGTGCTTCTTGTGTTCCGTGATGACGCCAGCCTTGTCTTCGGCGGTCATAACCACAGCGTTATCCTCCAGTGTTGGGGGTGCGTGTTCGCTCGGGGACGGTGTGTCCGCCGCGCCGGGCCGGTTGCGGGTCGCCAAAAAGACCGCGCAGGATGGCCCACCTGAGCCCACCGTCCGCTTCCTCGGCCCGGGCCAAGGCCAGGGGCCGGGAGTCCTCGTCGCAAAGCAGGGCATTCTCCCCGGCGGTGGCCTCGTGCCCGGCCCGCAGGCGCACGCCCTGGCGCACCAGGACGGCGGCCTCGTGGCCAAGGGGCACGGTCCGCCAGTGGGGCAGGGCCTTCTCCAGCGGGATGACCCGCTCGGCCAGGCTCGCCGGCGCGGCCAGGATGTCCTCCAGGCCGTGTGCCTGCCGCAGATCGAAGGGACGGCTTGCCTCCCGGGTCAGGGCGGTCATGACGGCGCCGCAATCAAGGCGCTTCCCCAGGCTGTGGACCAGGGAGCGTATGTACACGCCGGCCGATACCCGTACCCGGAACGTCGCCGACGGCAGGTCGACATGTTCGACCCGCGCGTCAGAGACGGAAATTTCCTTGCTCTTCACCGGGGCGGCCAGGCCCTTGCGGGCCAGTTCGTACAGGGGCCGTCCCTGGTGCTTGGCCGCCGAATAGGGCGGCACCTCCTGCCTCGTTTCCCGCGCCCAGGCGGCCACGGCCTCGGTGAGGGCGGCCGGGCCGACATGGTCCCAGGGCGCCTCGGCCGTCACGGTCCCTTGGATGTCATAGGTGTCCGTGGTCAGCCCCAGGCGCAACGCGCCCAGGTAGGTCTTCTCGCCTTCCATGACATAGGGCGCGATCTTGGTGGCTTCGCCTAAAAGCACCACCAGCACGCCGGCGGCCAGGGGGTCGAGGGTCCCGGCATGGCCGATCTTTTTTTGCCCCAGCCGCTTGATGGCCGTGAGGCAGGCCGTGGAGGTCGGCCCCGAGGGCTTGTCCAGGACCAGCACGCCATGGAGTTGCGGCAGGGCGGACCTAGGCGGCACGGGCGGCCTCCACGGCCCCGGCCACACCGGTCACCAACGCTTCCTCGGCAGCCTCCAGGGACATTTCCAGGCTGCCGCCGGCGGCGTTCTTGTGCCCGCCGCCGCCGAACGCCGCCGCCACACGCTGGATGTCGACGGCGCCCACGGAGCGCAGGGAAAATTTCACGCCGCCCTCGGGCAGTTCCCGGGCCAGGATGGCCGCGGCCACGCCGCGCAGGCGCAGGGCGTTGTTGATCAGCCCCTCGCAGTCCTCGGGGCCGGTGCCGGTACGGCGAAGCATCGCTTGCGATACCCTGATAACGCCCACCTGTCCATCATGGCGCAGCCGAATCTGCCCCAGCACCTCGGACCACAGCCGCAAGCGGTTCATGGTCCACTGGTTTTTGATAAGCGCCCCGGTGGCGCCGACATCCAGGCCGCCCCGGACGAGTTCGGCCGCCAGTTCCAGGCTTTCGGCCGTGGTGCCGCCGAAGCTGAAGAAACCGGTGTCCGTGGCCATGGCCGTGTACAGGGCCGGGGCGATGGGGCCGGTCAAGGCCAGGCCCAGGTCCTTGGCCAGCAGGGCCACCATCTCGCCCGTGGCGCAGCGCGTGGGGTCGACCCAGTTGACGGCGCCGAAACCGGGGTTGCCCAGGTGATGGTCGATGACGGCCATGCGGGCGGGGTCGAGCACGCCCTGCAGGTTGCCCAGGCGCGGGGCGTCGCCGCAGTCCAGCACGATGGCCAGGTCGTAGCCGTCGTCCGGGGGCGTTTCGAGCAGGGGGGCCGGCAGTTCCAGCCAGCCGTACTGGGGCGGCACCGGGGAGTCGTTGACCAGGGAAAAGGTCTTGCCCAGGGCTTCCAGGATGAAGCCCATGGCTGCCGTGGCCCCCAGGGCGTCGCCGTCCGGGGAGGCGTGGGCGGCCACCACGAAGGCGCGGCCGGCGCGGATGCGCCGGGCGACCTCATGCCTCGGGGTGGGCATAGACCATGTCCTCCAGGTAGGTGTCGCGGGCGAAGCGCAGCTCGGGCACGAATTTCATGCGCAAACGCTGGCCGAGCAGGCTGCGCAGGAAGCCCTTGGCCTGTTCCAGGCCCTTGGCCGCCGCGGCCAGGCGGGCCTCGTCGCCGCTTAGGGTGTAGTAGACCCGGGCGATGGACAGGTCGGCATTGAGGGCCACGCCGCTTATGGTCACGAGTTCCAGGCGGGGGTCCTTGACGTCTTCGGACAGGGCGATGGCCATTTCCCGGGCGATCTGGTCGGCCAGGCGGCTTTCGCGGCGCGAGGGGGTGCGCTTCATGAAGGGTATCGATGCCTCACAGGGAAAGGATGGCGATGTCGTCGTCGGCCAGTTCGGCCTCGGCCGCGGCCACGACCATGTTCAGCGCCTTTTGCAGCAGGCCCCGGGCATGGGTGGCGTCGCCGGACACGGTGACGGCGGTCAGGACCAGGGTGTCCCAGGACTCCTGCATGGCCGTTT
The DNA here is from genome assembly GCF_049995385.1 of Solidesulfovibrio sp. DCME. NCBI lineage: Bacteria > Pseudomonadati > Thermodesulfobacteriota > Desulfovibrionia > Desulfovibrionales > Desulfovibrionaceae > Solidesulfovibrio > Solidesulfovibrio sp. DCME. The sequence goes on along the minus strand of NZ_CP188261.1, from coordinate 3,587,747 downwards.
CGGCCACGGCCACGTTGAATTTGTTGCGCAGCTTCATCTTGAGGCTCTGGGCCACGCGGCGCTTGCCCTTGAGGGAATCGTTGCCGTGCAGGCGAAATTCCAGGGTCAGGACGCCGACCACCATGACGCGCTCGCCTCTTGGTCCAACCCGGGGACGCGACCCAAGGCCGCGTCCCCGGGAACCGTTACAGCGTGGCCTTTTCTTCCACCGACTCGAAGGCCTCGATCACGTCGCCGACCTTGATGTCGTTGTAGTTTTCCAGGCCCACGCCGCATTCGTAGCCCTTGGTGACTTCCTTGACGTCGTCCTTGAAGCGCCGCAGCGAGGCCAGCTTGCCGGTGTAGACCACCACGCCGTCGCGCACCAGGCGCACGCCGGCGTTGCGGGTCAGCTTGCCGTCCAGCACGCCGCAGCCGGCCACCGTGCCGACCTTGGGCACGCTGAAGGTGTCGCGCACCTCGGCCTGGCCCAGGTACTGCTCGCGAATCACCGGGGCGAGCATGCCGGACATGGCGTCCTTGATCTCGCTGACGAGCTTGTAGATGATGTCGTAGAAGCGGATGTCCACGCTCTCGCGCTCGGCCATCTCCTTGACCTTGATGGTCGGCCGGACGTTGAAGCCGATGATGATGGCGTCGGAGGCCGAGGCCAGCAGGATGTCGGATTCGGTGATGGCGCCGGCGCCGGCGTGGATGATGTTGACCTTGACCTTTTCGGTCGAGAGCTTGTGCAGGGCGTCGGCGATGGCCTCGAGGGAACCCTGCACGTCGGCCTTGAGCACGAGGTTGAGCGTCTGGGCCTCGGCCTCGGGCTTGCTGGCCAGGAAGGTTTCGAGGGTGACCTTGGAGGCCTTGCCCAGTTCGCGCTCGCGCTGCTTGATGGCGCGGGCGTCGGCGATGCGGCGGGCGACCTTGTCGTCCTCGAGTCCGACGAACTCGTCGCCGGCCTCGGGCACGCCCTCAAAGCCCTGGACTTCGACCGGGATGGCCGGTCCGGCTTCCTTGATCTTCTTGCCCTGGTCGTCGAACACGGCCCGCACGCGGCCGGAGAACACGCCGCAGACAAAGGCGTCGCCCTGGTGCAGCGTGCCTTCCTGGATCAGCACCGTGGCCACCGGGCCCCGGCCCTTGTCCAGGCGGGCTTCGACGATGTGGCCCCGGGCGCGCTTGTCCGGATTGGCCTTAAGCTGCAGCACTTCGGCCTGGAGCAGGATCATTTCCAGCAGTTCGTCGAGGCCGATGCGCTGCTTGGCCGAGACGTTGGCGAAGATGGTCTCGCCGCCCCATTCCTCGGGCACAAGGCCGAGTTCGCCCAGTTCGCGCTTGACGCGGTCCGGGTTGGCGTCGGGCTTGTCGATCTTGTTGACGGCGACGACGATGGGCACGCCGGCGGCCCGGGAGTGGTTGACCGCCTCGCGGGTCTGGTCCATGACGCCGTCGTCGGCGGCCACGACCAGGACCACGATGTCCGTGACCTGGGCGCCGCGGGCGCGCATGGCGGTAAAGGCCTCGTGGCCCGGGGTGTCCAGGAAGACGATGTCGCCCCGGCTCGTGGTCACGTGGTAGGCGCCGATGTGCTGGGTGATGCCGCCGGCCTCGCCGGAAACCACGTTGGAGGCCCGGAAGGCGTCCAGAAGCGACGTCTTGCCGTGGTCGACGTGGCCCATGATGGTGACCACCGGGGGCCTGGGCTTTAAGTCCTCGGGCTTGTCCGCCTCGGAGGCGATGAGGTAGTCGTCCTCGGAGAAGCCGAACTTCTCGACCTCGAAGCCGAATTCCGAAGCGGCCAGGGTGGCGGTCTCCACGTCCAGGGACTGGTTGATGGTCACCAGCGCCCCCAGGCCCAAAAGGACCTTGATGAGGTCCTGGGCCTTGGCGCCCATCTGCTTGGCCAGGTCGGAAACCCGGATGGTTTCTTCCATGCGGATCTTGCGCTTGGCCGCCTTCATGGTCTGGGCGCCGGCGTCGATCTTGGTCTGCAGGAAGTCGTCGCGGTTTTTCTTGCGCTTGAACTTGCCACCCATGCGGCCGCCGGTGCGGTCCTGGACCTCGCCGACCTTTTTCTTGCCGCCGGGCTTGCCGGCGCTGGTGCCGGCCTTGCGGCGGTCGTCGTCGCTGGTCTGGGGCGAGAATTCCACCACGCGGCGGTCTTTCTTGCGCTTTTTGGCGGCGTCGTCAGCGGGCAGGGGCATGCCGGGCACGGGCCGGCCGGCCGGCCGGGGGGCACCGCCGGGAGCGGCGCCGGGGCCGCCCGGGGTGAAACGCGGCGCGCCGGGGCCCGAGGGGCGGGGACCGCCGGGGCGCGGTGCGTCGCCGGCGGGGCGGCGCGGGGCCGCGGGCGGTTCCTTTTTCGGGTCGGGCATGGAAATGATGCGCACCTTGGGCGCGGCCGGTTCGGGCCGACGGGGCTTGCGCCGATTCTTGTCGGCCTCCTCGGCGGCGGCATCGGCCGGCTGTTCCGTGGCTTCGGGCGTGGGCGCGGCTTCGGGCTTGGCCTCGGGCGAGGCGGGCTCCTGCGCCGGGGCCTTGGCTTCGGGCGCGGCCACGGGTTCGGGGGCCGGTTCCTCGGCGGCGGCCGCGACCGGCTCGACGGCCGGGCTGGGCTCGGGCTCCGGTTCCGGTTCGCGCTGCGGCGTGGCCGGCCGGACGACCCTCGCGGTCTCCAGGACCACGGGCCGGGCCGGGGCGGGCTTGGCCGGCTCCTCGGGCGCGGCTTCCTCGAACTCGGGGAAGCTTTGGCCGCGCAGGGCCTCGTGGGCCTCGTCCTCGATCTCGTCCCCGATCTCGGGGGCCTCGGGCACTCCGGGTGCCGCCGGCGTGGCGGGCGGCGGAGGCGTTTCGGGCTGGGCCGCGGCCACGGGCTCGGGGGGGGCGGGCTGGGCCGGAGGCGGAGTGGGGGCGGCCTTGCGCCGGCGGACGATGACGCCGGGCTGGACCTCGGTGTCGATGATCTGGGTGCGGGCGGACTGTCCCTGGCGCACGCGGGCGCGGACTTGCGCCGCTTCCTCGTCGGAGAGCGTGCCCATCTGGCTTTTGACCTGGATGCCGAGCTCGCGCAGGATCTGGAGCAACTCCTTTTGGCCGATGCCGAGATCCTTGGTGATGTCTTTGATTCTGATTTTATTCACCTTCACCCCCCCTCCGGAGCCTGGGCCGCACGGAGTATTTCGAAAATTTCTCGGCGCATGCGGGGCTGGCGCAGAGATAGTGCCCGCGACCGGGCAGGGCCGCCCGGGGATCGGGCCGCAAGCCGCCGGGCTCGCCAGGCGCAAGCACGTGCCGCAGCAGGTTTTCTTTGGGAAAACGTCCCCGGCACATCACGCACATGCGCGTGGGGGAGGCGGGGCGTTTGGATATGGCGTCGTCTCGTCGCTGCATCAGTGCGCGTCCGTCTCCGGGGTTTGGGGTGCCTGGGCGTCCTCGGCCGGCCCGGTGTCGTCCCCGTCGGCCTGGGCGTCATCAACCTGGGCGTCATCAACCGGGGCGTCATCAACTGGGGCGTCGTCGGCCTGGGCGTCGTCGGCCTGGGCGTCATCGGCCAGGGCCTCGTCGCCGTCGTCCTCGGCGGGCTTGGCCGCCGTGGCGCCCATGAGCTTTAAGGCCGCGCGCAGGTCGTCGCGCTTGGACGGGGTCATGCCGGCGATGGCATCGATGGCCGCGTCGGGCGCCTCGGCCAGCTGTTCCATGGACTCGAAGCCGGCGGCCAGGATGTTGTCCACGGGAATCTCGGCCACGCTGGCCAGCTGTTCCAGGAACTTCTTGGACGCGTTGACCTCGCGGAAGCGCGATTCGGTGAAGATGTCGATCTTCCAGCCCAAAAGCTTGGCCGCGAGTTTGACGTTTTGGCCCTTGCGGCCGATGGCCAGGTTGAGCTGGTCGTCGGAGACCACCACTTCCAGGGCCTTTTCGTCCTCGTCCACGGAGATGCGGGTGACCCGGGCCGGGGACAGGGCGTTGGCGGCGTAGGTGGCGATTTCCGGGTTCCAGACCACGATGTCGATGCGCTCGCCGCGCAGTTCCTGCACGATGTTCTGGATGCGCGAGCCCCGGATGCCGACGCAGGCGCCCACGGGGTCGACGTCGCGGTCCTTGGAGATGACCGCCACCTTGGCCCGGGAGCCGGGGTCGCGGGCCACGGCCACGATCTTGACCGTGCCGTCGGACACTTCCGGCACCTCGCGGGCGAAAAGGGCCTTCATGTAGTCGCCGTGGGTGCGCGAGACGATGATCTGGGGGCCGCGGCCGGAAGGCAGGACCTCGATGATGTAGGCTTGCACCCGGTCGCCGCGCTTGTAGCGCTCGCGGGGGATCTGCTCTTCCTTGGGCAACAGCGCCTCGGTGCGGCCGAGGTTGATGATCCAGCCGGTGCGGTCGCGGCGCTGGATGATGCCGGAAATGATCTCGCCCTTGCGGTCCTTGTATTCCTCGTAGATGATTTCCTGCTCGGCGTCGCGCATGCGCTGGATGATCACCTGCTTGGCCGACTGGGCGGCGATGCGGCCGAGGTTCTCCACGGTGAGCTTGAAGCCCATCTCGTCTTCGAGCACCACGTTGGGGTCGATGGCCCGGGCGTCGGACAGGCAGATCTCCGCCGCCGGGTCGGCCACGTCGTCGTCTTCCACCACGACCTTGAACTGATAGACCTCGATTTCCCCCTGCTCGTCGTTGTAGCTGACCTCCACGTCGAGGTTCTCGCCGTATTTGCGGATCACCGACGAACGGACGGCTTCCTCCAGGGTGTCGACCAGCAGGTCGCGGTCGATGCCCCGGTCCTTGCTGATCTGATCGATGGCTTTCTTCAGTTCCGTCATGGGGTTTCCTCCGGGGCGGCGGACGACGGGTCGTCGCCGTCCCCAAGCGCGGTGGCGTCAAAGGCGTGGATCAGGCGGACCTTGTCCGCCTCGTCGAAGGTGCAGGCCAGGGGGAACGCTTTGGGCCCGGGGTCCACGGTCATGGTCAGCGTTTCGCCGGCAACCGCCTCCAGGATGCCCCGGAAGCGCTTGCGCCCGTCGCGGGGCACGGCGAGCTTGACCTCGATTTCTCGGCCGACGTAGGGCGGCAACTGGCCGGCGGCGAAAAAGCGGCGGGAAAAGCCCGGCGAGGACACCTCCAGGACGTAGGGCCCGGAAAAAAGGTCCTCCATGTCCAGCAGGGCGCCGAGGTGCCGGCTGACCTTGGCGCATTCGTCGATGGTCACGCCCTGGCGCTCGGGCGTGCGCGGCACCTGCGGGGCCAAATCGAGGTAGAGGCGCACGAGCTGGCGGTGGCCCGACGCGGCCATTTCCACCCCCCACAGGCAAAGGCCCATGGCGGCGAGGGAAGGGGAGATCAGCTCCCGGATTTTTTCCGGCACGGCGCTTGTTCGCTGCATGGCGTCCTTTGTCAGCAAAAAAAAAGTGGACCGATCGTCAGGCCCACCTCGTCACGACAACCGTTCGGTTGGGAGACTCAGGTTTGGAGCGGGCGACGAGGATCGAACTCGCGACACCAAGCTTGGGAAGCTTGTACTCTACCAGCTGAGCTACGCCCGCTCGAATGGAAGGAAATATCATCCTCCCCGTATTTGTCAAGCCGTCCGTCCGGCCCGGTCGCAAAAAAGCGACGGCTCCCCGCCGGCCGGTCCCTCCCTGGCCGCAACGCGCCGGCAGAGCCTGGCCCGCATGTTGCAAAGCCCCGGGCCAGGAGGGCCGCCTGCCATGGAAATGAGCATGTACAGCGCGGTTTTCGGGGCCCTGTCCACGGAAATGCGCCTCAACCTGTCCGCCAATAATTTGGCGAACGTCAATACCACGGGCTACAAGCGCGACCGGGTGTCCTTCGAGGACGTCTTTTTCCGCTACGCCCACGACTACCATGTCGACCCGCGCGGCGACCTCCGGGAAAAGGAACTCCTGCCCCGGGCCGAACTCATCGCCAAACCCCGCCTGGCCGAGCAGAAGATCGATTTCAGCCAGGGGGCGCTCCAGGCCACGGGCAACCCCCTGGACCTGGCCCTCCAGGGCCAGGGCTTTTTCAAGGTGGCCGCGCCCGGGGGCTCCTACTACACCCGAAACGGCGCCTTCCACCGCAATGCCGACGGCATGCTCGTCACCGACCAGGACTATCCGGTGCTCGGCAACGGCGGACCCATCCAGATCCCCGAGGGCAAGACCGTCACCGTGGACAGCGCGGGCATGATCTACGTCGACAGTGCCCAGGTGGGCCAGCTCGACGTCGTCACGGTGCAAAACCCCGAGGCCCTGCAGAAATTCGGTTCCAACCTCTACATGCCCCAGACCGGAACGACCATCCAGGAAGGCGTCGCCCAGGCCGGCCGCACCGAGGTGGCCCAGGGCTACCTGGAAAAGCCCAATGTCGAGGTGGTGGAGGAAATGATCAACATGATCGAGACCCAGCGCACCTACGAGGCCTACCAGAAGGTCATGAGCAGCTCAAGCGAGCTCGACACCAAGGTCATCCGCATGGGCACGGACAAGTCGTAACGGGATAACGGGAGGAATGACGCCATGATGCGATCCCTTTGGACGGCCACCACCGGCATGGTGGCCATGCAGATGCAAATAGACACCATGTCCAACAACCTGGCCAACGTGAACACGGTGGGCTTCAAGAAAAGCCGGGCCGAGTTCGAAGACCTCATGTACCAGACCCTGCAGGTGGCCGGCACCGAGACCGTGGGCGGCAACCGCCTGCCCACCGGCCTGCAGGTGGGCCTGGGCGTCAAGCCCACGACGGTGCACAAGTTCTTCACCCAGGGCGACCTGCAAAATACCGGCAACCAGCTCGATATCGCCATCCAGGGCGAAGGGTTCTTCAAGGTCGACGTCAACGGCCGCGAGCTCTACACAAGGGCCGGCTCGTTCAAGCTCAACCAGGACGGCACCATCGTCACGGCCGGCGGCTACCCCCTCCAGCCGACCTTTTCCGTGCCCACCGACACCAAGACCATCACCATCACGGAAAACGGCCACCTGTCCTGCCTCGACCAGGACAGCGCCGAGCTGGCCTCCACCGACATCCCGCTTTACACCTTCATCAACCCCGCCGGCATGACCGCCGAAGGGCGCAACCTCTATTCCACCAGCCAAGCCTCGGGCGCGGCCACGGAAGTCACCCCCGGCAACCAGAACGCCGGCACCCTGGCCCAGGGCTACCTGGAAATGTCCAACGTCGAACTCGTGGACGAAATGGTCGGCCTCATCGTCGGCCAGCGCGCCTACGAGGCCAACTCCAAGGCCATCACCACGGCCGACGCCTTGCTGCAGACCGCCGTCAACGTGAAGCGTTAGTGTGACGGCCTTTGAAAGATACGAGAGTGTTTTTTAAGAAAAATAAGTATTCTCATGTGTTGCGCCTGGGCAAGCATCTTTTTTTTCGAGGGCGCGACACGGGCCGTCAGGCCCACGCGGAGGATGTCATGAACATGCGCCGGATCTGGTGGATGGCGGCGGCCTGCCTGGCCCTGCTGGCCTTTTCCCTGCCCGCCCGGGCGGCCCTGTGGCGGCTTTCCGTCAAGGAGGCGGCCTGCGCCGCCGGGGAGCGGGTGCTTTTGTCGGAAATCGCCGAGCCCCAAGGCGAATTCCCGCCCGACGCCTGGGCCGCGCTCGGGGCCACGCCCCTGTGGTATTCCCCGGAAACCGTGGGCAAGCTGGCCGTCATCCCGGCGGGCAAGGTCCTGGAGGGCCTGCGCTACTACCTGCGCGACGCGCCCGTGGAATTCGCCCTGCCCAACCAGCTCACCCTGTCGCGCGGCGGCCGGGTCATGGGCCACGAGGAACTGCGGGCCATGGCCGTCGAAGTCTTGACGCCCAAGGTGGCGGCGCTGTCCGGCGAGGCCAGGCTCGTGACCGTCAACGTCCCGGACCATATTTTCGTCGACGACCAGGCAACCGGCGTAACCATTGAGGTACAGGACGTCGTGGCCGGCAAGACGCCCTTCCGGTTCGTGGTGGCCGGCCCCAAGGCAAAGATATTGCAACAGGTCCCGGCGGAGGCCGTGGTCGAACACTTCGCCCGCGTGCCCGTGGCCATAAAACCCATCCTGCCCAGGGACGGAGCCGCCGTGGAACAGATCGCCTACCTATGGGAACGCCGCAACATGGCCTCGATCAAGGGCCGGGTGTTCGACCCGGGCGACGGCCAGTGGCGGGCCAGGCGGGGCGTGGGCGGCGGCCAGGTCATCATGGCCGACGAGATGGAGCCGCTGCCCCTGGTGCTGCGCGGCGACCAGGTCAAGGTCGTCTACGAGGGCAGGGCGGTCAAGCTGACGCTTTTGGGCGAGGCGCTTACCGACGGCGCGCCCGGCGGCAAGATCACGGTCAAAAACCCCAAGGGCAACCGCGAGATCACGGCGGTGGTCCGGGACAAGAGCACGGTGGTCGTCCGCTAGGGCGGCCCGGCGCCGGCAGGGACGCCCGCGTCAAACGGCAACAAGGACGGAGTCGACATGAAAACCATACGCATGTACCCCCTGATCGTGGCCCTGGGCGCCCTGGCCGCCTGCGCCCCGGCCTCCAAGCAGGCCGTGCCCATGCCGCAGGTCACGCCCAGCGTGGCCAAGGCTCCGCCCCCGGCCGAAAACCCCGGCTCGGTCTTCAGCCAGAACCAGCCCACCTTCCTGTTCGATGATACCCGCGCCCGGCGCATCGGCGACATCCTGACCGTCAACATCATCGACACCTCCAAGTCCGACCTCAAGGCCGAGACCAAAAACGACCGCACGGCCAGCAACCAGCTCGGCGTGTCCAACTACTTCGGCAACAAGGAATTCGCCGGCAACCTTTCGGGCCAGCTCGGCGGGCCGACCTTCGGCATGAAGGGCCTGGTCGGCGCGGACAACATGGTCGGGGCCACCACCAACCAGAAGTTCCAGAGCAAGGGCGAGACCAAGCGCGAATCCACGGTCACGGCCTCCATCGGCTGCCGCATCGTCAACATCCTGCCCGGCGGCGTCATGCAGATCGAAGGGGCGCGCCAGACCCGGGTCAACAACGAGAACCAGATCATCGTGGTCAAGGGCCTGGTGCGGCCCATCGACGTGAGCCCGAACAACACCGTGCCCTCGACCATGCTGGCCGACTGCCAGATCGAATACTACGGCGAGGGCGACCTGGCCGACCGCCAGAAGAGTGGCTGGCTGACCAGGCTCCTCGACAACGTCTGGCCGTTCTAACGACTATTACGGGAGCGTAGGGACATGCACCCCATCACAGCTCGCCAAGCCCGCAGGCCCCGGGCCGCCGCCCTGGCCATCCCCAGGACCGTCATGGTCCTGACGGGGCTGGCCCTGGCCCTGGCCGTGGCCGTACTGGCCGCCCGGTCGGCCCACGGCGCGCGCATCAAGGACATCGCCCACGTCTCGGGCATGCGCAACAACCAGCTGGTGGGCTACGGCCTGGTGGTCGGGCTTTCGGGCACGGGCGACCAGCGCGGCTCGGACTTCACGGTCCAGTCCATCTTCAACATGCTCGACAAGATGGGCGTGCGCGTGGACAAGGCGACGCTCAAGCCCAAAAACGTGGCCGCGGTCATGGTCACGGCGCAAATGCCCGTCTCGGCCAAGCCCGGCGGCCGCCTGGACGTGACCGTGTCCTCCATCGGCGACTCCACGAGCCTTTTGGGCGGCGTGCTCCTGGTCACGCCCCTCAAGGGCGTGGACGGCAACATCTACGCCATCGCCCAGGGTTCGGTGCTGGTCGGCGGCGTGTCGGCCCAGGGGGCCGGGGCGTCGGTGTCGAAAAACATCACCACCGTGGGCATGCTGCCCGGCGGGGCCAACGTCGAGCGCGCGGTGGCCTTTTCCTTCAACGAGCAATCCGACGTCACCCTGTCGTTGCGCACCCCGGATTTTTCCACGGCCACCCGCGTGGCCAAGCGCGTCAACGAAACCATGGGCGCGGCCATGGCCTCGGCCGTGGACGCCGGCACGGTGCGCCTGGCCGTGCCGCCGGAAAACCAGGGCAACCTCGTGCCGCTTTTGGCCTCCATCGAGAACATCGAGGTCACCCCGGACCACCGGGCCCGGGTGGTGGTGGACGAAAAGACCGGCACGGTGGTGCTCGGCCAGAACGTGCAGATCACGCCCGTGGCCGTCACCCACGGCAACCTCCAGATCCAGGTCCAGGAATCGGCCAACGTGTCCCAGCCCTTGCCCTTCTCCGGTGGCCGCACCGTGGTCACGCCCGAGACCAACATCGGGATCAACGAGGAGAACCGCAAGCTCAAGATGATCGAAGGCGCCACGCTCCAGGAGCTGGTGGAGGGCTTAAACGCCCTGGGCGCCACCCCGCGCGACCTCATCAGCATCCTGCGCACCCTGGAATCGTCCGGGGCCCTGCAGGCCGACCTGGAGGTCAACTAGCCATGAGCCTTCCCGAGGGCCTCACCGACCTGGCCGCAACGGCCAACCTGCAGGCGGATGTGGCGCAAAAGCTGCGCCTGGACGCCGTGCGCCAGTCCGTGGCCCCGGGCAAGACCAAGGAAGCCAAGCTGCGGGAAGCCTGCCAGGGCTTCGAGTCGGTCTTCATTTCCCAGCTGTTCAAGGAGATGCGGGCCACGGTGCCCAAAGACGGGATGCTGCACGGCCACTACGAGGACCAGTATTATTCGATGTTCGACAAGGCCATGTCCGACAAGATGGCCGCCGACGGCGGCATCGGCCTGGCCGACATGATGTACCGCCAGCTGCGGGGCCAGGTGCTCAGCAAGGACGCCGCGGCCAAGGTGCAGCCCGGCGACACCCTGCCGGCCAACCGGCCGACGGCGGCCCACGGCGCCTTTGGCCTGGGCACCGAGCGCGTGCCGGTGTCCGGCCAGTCCGCCCCGGCCGCGCCGCGGGGCATCGAGGCCCAGCATTTCTCCCCGGCCGTGGCCGCCGCCCTGGCCCGGCCCGGGGTGTCGGGCCTGGCCGCCGCCCACACGCCGCAGGCGGGCTCGGACGCCGCGGCCGCGCTCCAGGCCGGCCTGCCCCTGGCCGCGCCCGTGTCCGGCGACATCACCTCGGACTACGGCTGGCGCGACGACCCCATCAACGGCAAGAAGGCCTGGCATGCCGGCATGGACATCGCCGCCCCGGCCGGGGACCCGGTGGCCGCCTGCTGGGACGGCACCGTGACCTACGCCGGCACCAAGGGCGGCTACGGCAACGTGGTGGAAGTCACCCACGCCGGCGGCTGGAAGAGCGTGTACGGCCATTTGCGCACCGCTTCGGTCAAGGCCGGCGACGTGGTCGCGGCTGGCGAAAAAATTGCAGAGGTGGGCAGTACCGGGCGCTCCACCGGGCCGCATCTGCACTTCGAACTGCGCCGGGACGGGGAGACGGTGGATCCGAAAACGCTCCTGGCCGCCTCGGGGCTGCTGGATGGGGCAGTGTAACATGTCGGGATGTTTTGGTAACGGAGGACGGTCATGATCGCGCGCATGCTTTCCAACCTTGATCGCCAGATGCGGGCCGTGGAGCTGATGCGCGCGCTCCAGGCGGAAGAATTTGCCGCGCTCACCGCCCGCGACCCCGAGGCCGTGGCCTCCCTCGAATTTTCCATCCAGGAATTGCTGCGCCAGCTGGCCGCCGAGCGCCTCGGCCTGCATGCCCTCTACGCCGCCTTCGACCCGTCCGCCAAGCGGCTTTTCGACATCATCGACCGCTTCCCGCCCGAAGCGGCCGCCCGGGCCAGAAGCCTGCACGCCGCCATCGACGCCGCCGAGCAGGCCTGCGCCAAGCAGGCCGGCCGCACCTACGCCATGGCCCTGGGGCTCTACGACATGGCCAGAAACGGCCTGGACAACCTGCGCGGCCTGCTTGCGCCCAAAAAGGACGTCTACGGCGCCAAGGGGCGCATGGCCGTCGGCCAGGCCGGCCCGAGGCTTCTGAGCGGGAGGCTGTGATGTCGAGCCTCAACACCATCCTCTCCATCGGCCGATCGGGCCTGCTCGCCAACCAGGCGGCCCTCCAGGTCACGGGCAACAACGTCGCCAACGCCGACACCGAGGGCTACAGCAAGCAGACGGTCGTCCTCACCGACGGCGGCTACGTCACCACCAAGCCCGGCCAGCTCGGCTCCGGCGTGGTGGCCCAGGAAGTGGTGCGGGCCCACGACGCCTTCGCCGAGGCCCAGTACGTGTCCCAGCTGTCCAGCCGCGACCGCTGGAAGGCCCTCTATACGGGCCTGTCCTCGGTCCAGAGCCTTTTTAACGAATCCAACACCGACGGGGCCAACGCCGCCCTGTCCAAGTTCTTCGCCGACTGGGGCGACCTCACCAGCAGCACCGACGCGGCCGCCACGCGCCAGACCATGCTCGACGACTCCCAGACGCTGCTTGGCCTGTACCGCTCCATCGCCGACTCCCTGGACCAGCAGGAGAGCCAGGTCAATACGTCCATTGCCGCCAACGTGGACACGCTCAACCAGCTGGCCACCGACGTGGCCGACATCAACCGCCAGATCAACCAACTGCAAATCGACGGGACGAGCATCCCCAACAGCCTCTACGACCAGCGCGACGCCAAGGTCGAGCAGATGGCCTCGCTTTGCGACGTCAACGTGGTGGACAACGGCCGGGGCGACTTCACCGTCTACACCCAGTCCGGTCAGACCATCGTGGATGGCATCGTGCCCTTCAAGTTCGCCTTCGAGCAGGGCCATACCGTGCGGACCCTGAGCGCCGCCTCCCTGGCCGCGGGTTCCGACGCCCAATGCTACTTCGAGGGGGCGGACGCCAAGGAATACACCATCCAGGTCGTCACCGGCGGCACGGCCGGGGCCGGCGCCACCTTCAAGGCCTCGGTGGACGGCGGCAAGACCTGGCTGACCGACGACGACGGCAATACCCAGATTTTCGCCGCGGACACCGAAACCGGCAAGGTCAAGGTGGGCAGCCTCGACATCTGGTTCGGCACGGTCTCGGATTCCAGCGCCACGCCAAGCGACCTGAGTGCCGGCGACACCTTCGGCCTGGTGCCCAAAAAGGGCCTTTATTGGTACTCCACCGCCGGCACGCCGGAAAACGTCACCCCCCAGCAGTACGCCGACGGCACCGACAACCCCAGGCGCCTGACGGGCGGGGCCCTGACCGGCGCTTTCCTGCTGCGCGACAACGGTATCGGCGAATACAAGGAGTCCCTGGACGCCATGGTCGGCTCCATGGTCTGGGAGGTCAACCGCCTCCATTCCCAGGGCGCGGGCCTGACGAACTTTTCCTCGGTGCTCGGCACCTATTCCGTGGCCGACGCCGGCGCCGCCCTGGCCAGCAACTCCTCGGGCCTGGCCTTTTTCGACCGGCTGCAATCCGGCGCCTTTTCCCTCTACGTCTACGACACCGACGGCAACCTGGCCAAGGACGGCAGCGGCAACCCGGTCAAGGCCTCGGTGGCCTTCGACCCGGCGGACACGGCCGACGGCTCCTTAAACGGCCTGGCCGCGGCCATCAACAGCGCCTTCGACCCGACCTACCTGAGCGCCTCGGTGGTCAACAACCAGCTGTCCATCACCGGCACCGGCAGCTACACCTTCCAGTTCGGTGAGGACACCACCGGCGTGCTGGCCGCCCTGGGCGTCAACACGCTTTTCACCGGGTCCACGGCCTCGGACGTGGCCCTTAACAGCACCGTGACCAACGACGTCAACCGGGTCTGCGTCGGCCATGTCGGCGCCGACGGCCTGGCCGCCTCGGGCGACAACACCACGGCCACGGCCATCACCGCCCTGCAAAACAAGGACGTGGACTTTTCCCTCACCGGCAAGGCCACGGTCTCCCAGACGCTCGGCGAATTCTACGACTCCCTGGTCGGCCAGGTCGGCGCGGACACCGCCGCCGCCTCCTACCAGTCCACCTACCAATCCTCCCTGGCCGACCAGGCCAAGGAGCAGAAGCTGTCCGCCTCCGCCGTGAGCCTCGACGAGGAACTGACCAACCTCATCAAGTTCCAGCACGCCTACCAGGCGGCGGCCAAGCTCATCAGCACGGCCAACTCCATGTTCGAGACGGTCCTCGGGCTGAAGAATTAGCGCCGGAGGTTTTGGCCCATGATCACCCGCGTCACCCAGCAAAGCCTGTACGGCTCGGTCATAAGGCAAAACAACGCCAGCCTGGCCAAGCTCATGGATACCAACAACCATGCCTCCACCCAGAAACGCATCAACGCGCCCTCCGACGACCCCAACGGGGCGGTCCAGGTCCTGGGCACCCGCACGGACATCAGCCAACTGACCCAGTACAAGCGCAACATCGACACGGCCCAGGGCTGGCTGACCCAGGCCGACAGCACCCTGTCCTCGGTCAGCACCGTGGTCACCACCATCAAGAGCTACGCCGAGCAGGCGGCCACCGGCACCGTCACCGAGGAAAACCGGGGCGAGATCGCCTCGGCCGTGCGCCAGTACTTCGAGCAGCTCATTTCCATGGCCAACGTCACCTACGACGGCCAGTCCCTGTTCGCCGGCCAGAAGGCCGACACCGAGGCCTATGCCATGGGCCTGGGGCTGACCAGCAACGACACCGACTTCGACACGGCCCTGGAAGCCTTCCCGGCCCCGGGCTACACCGTGGACGGGGACAGCGACGCGACGATCCTGGTCCAGTTCACCGAGGACGGGTCGAGCTCCGCCCAGCCGGCCTTCACCTACACCACCGACGGCGGCGCGACCTGGCAGTCCGGCTCCTATGCCTCGCCGGCTCCCTCGGCCGACACCCAGACCCTGCAAATGGGCGGGGTGTCCGTGACCGTGTCCAACACCGCCCTGGCAACGGTCACCGCCAGCGCCGACCACGACGACAGCGACGGCACCTGGCTGTGGGTGCGGCCCACGGCCTACTACCAGGGCAACAACAACGACGACATCACCGTGACCAGCGCCAACAATTCCGTGACGGCCACGGCCGAGGGCACCTTTGCCGGCAACGTCCAGGTGCGCCTCGACGACACCTCGGGCAGCCCCTACACCTATTCCTACAGCACCGACGGCGGCGCCTCCTGGGTGACGGGCAACACCTCGGGCGCCGTGGGCACCACCGTGCCCCTGGCCGTGCCCGGGGGCATCCTGACCCTCGACACCACCACCGCCCCGGCCGACGGTGACCAGTTCTTCATCCAGCCCAGCACGGCCGACATCTCCATCGCCATTTCCCCCACCGATGCCGTGGTGGTCAACGGCGTGGGCAAGGACATCTTCGGCGGCGTGTACCAGGCCCAGGTGACCGACGCGACCACCGGGGATACGGCCACCGTCAACCAGGCGGCCACCTTCGACGGCAGCGTGTCCGGCAACCTGCTCGAAACCGTGGGCAAGCTGGTGGGCTACCTGGAAACCAACAACCAGAGCGGCATCCAGGATTGCCTGGACGACCTGACGACCTCGCAGAACACGGTGCTCGTGGCCGCGGCGTCGGTTGGCGCCAAGGAAAACCGGGTGAGTTCCGCCGAAACCATGGTCACGACCTTGGGGGAAAACGCCACCACGACCTTAAGCAACGTGGAGGACGCCGACCTGACCACGCTGATCACCAAGCTTTCGGAGCAGGAACTGGCCTACCAGGCCGTGCTCAAATCCTCGAGCATGGTCATGAACCTGTCCCTGGTCAGCTATATTTAGCCGCCTGGCGGCCGGCCCCGTTGACAAAGGGCGGGCCCGCCGCGTAGAGGACGGCATAACAGGGCGCGAAAACGGCGTTTTCTTGCCCGCAACCGAAAGTGGGGGCACGGGCGCTCATGCTCATTTTGACCCGAAGGCCGGGCGAGAGCCTGCACCTCGGCGATCACATCAAGATCACGGTCCTTGGCGTCCAAGGCAAGCAGATCAAGATCGGCCTGGAAGTGCCCGACGACATGCAGGTCTATCGCGAAGAGGTGTATCTGAAGGTGCTCGAGCAGAATCGTCAGGCGCTTTGTGCCACGGATTCCGATGTCCTGGCGGCGGCGAAGTTATGGCCAAAAAAGACGAACGAATAGTGGAAACCCGGCTGGGGCCCATGGCCTTGCCCGAGGCAAGCGTGCTGCGCTTTCCCCGGGGCATCATCGGCTTTGGCGGGCATCGCGAGTTCACGCTCATCCAGTTGCGCGAGGAATCGCCGTTTCTGGTGCTGCAAAGCCTCGACGACCCCAAGCTGGGGCTGCTCGTGACCGATCCCTACAGCTTCATGACCGAGTACGAGGTGGTCATCGGCGAGGCCGACCGCCGGCTTTTGGAGATCGAGACGCGGGAGCAGGCCACCATCCTGGTCACCGTGACCATTCCCCAGGGCCTGCCCGAGCGCACCACCCTCAACTTGAGCGGCCCCATCGTGATCAACAACGAGGCCCGCATCGGCCTGCAGATCCCCCAGACCGACTCACGCTACCCGGCCCATTACACGCCGGGCATGACCGGCCGCAAAAAGTAAGCGCCTTCCGGTCCGCAGGGAACCCGGAAGGCGCCTTGGCGCGTCACCCTGTCCGCGACGCGCCGCGCGGATGCACACCGTCATGTCCTTGACCATCTGCCGCCCGTCCGGGCCGGCCGGGGTTTCCGGCCTGCCGGGCGTGTGGCGGTCTGTTGTGATTTCTTGTCACTCCCGCCCGGCCTAGCCGAACAGCTCGGACTCCATGGTCAGCATTTTTTCGGCGATCTTTTTGGAGTCGGGCTGGTAGGTGCCGGCCTCGACCTGGGCCTTGAGTTCGGCCACGCGTTCCGAGCGCGTATCCGAGGCATCCTTGGCCGTGGTGGCGGCCAGGGAGACGAGCCGGGCGTCGCCGGACAGGGTGACCTTGTCCGAGCCCGAGGTGCCTTCGGCTTCGGCGCCGCGCGAACGGGAAACCGAGGACGTCTGGCCCGATTCGCCGCGTCCCACGCGGCTTTGGCCGTACCCCTGGTTGATTCCGAGAACCGTTTTGATGTCCATGGCTACCCCCCTCCCGCGTTTGACCCTTGCAGTACGTATCGGCAGCGGGGGGACCGAAGATTAGAGCATGGTTGCATCGACTTTTTCCAGGGCCAGTTCCCATAGGCGCTCAAAGACCGCCGTCTTGGCCTCCCCGGTCAACTGCCGGGGGCTTTGCGGATCATCCACCCGGAAAATTTGCATTTCCTGTTCCTCGGGCGGATAGGCGAACACCAACGGATAGCCCAGTTCCTCTTCCAGTTCAGCCTTGATCTCTTCCACCACGGGCGAGTCCGAGCCGGTCACGATGCAGTTCTCGACGATCTCCGCCGCCACGCGCCCGACCAGTTCCCGGCGCTTGGCCTCCCGGGAGATCCGGACCTCGTCCTCGGCTCCGGCGGCCGCAAGCGACCGGCGGTAGCGCGCCAAACGCCTGGCCGTGGTCACCTGCCGTCCGTAGGTGCGCAGCATGGCGCGGACCTGGTAGGGGATGGCGGTCAAGGCGTATAACTCCTTCTCACACTGCTTATCGGCCGCGCGCCAAATTCCTTTAGGCCGGCCGCCGAAAAAAATCCAGGCCACCGGACGGGCCGGGCACGGTGTCTTTCTTGTGCCGGGCCGGGCTTTGCCGTATAAGCCCCTTCTTTCCCGGACAGCAACGGGATACACCCCCAAAGGGACGTCCCATGCAAGCTACGATACGCACCATCCTCGTCATCTACAAGGCCGACCACGCCAAGGCCAGGGCCATGGCCTGGACCGTGGCCGATTGGCTGGCCGCGCGCGGCCTGACGGTCCTTTTGCGCGAAAACCTGCCCGAGGCCCGAAACGCCGTGCTGCCGGCCGGCGCCGTGCTGGCCACGCCGCCCCAGTTGGCGCTGATCCTCGGCGGCGACGGCACCATGCTGTCCGCCGCCCGGCAGGCCGTGGCCGAGGGCGTGCCGGTGCTCGGCATCAACCTCGGCCGGGTGGGGTTTATGACCTCGGCCGGCCTCGACGACTGGCAGGAGGTGCTGGCCGACATCCTGCAAAACGGCTTCACCGAGGCCCGGCGCATCATGATCGACGTGGCCGTGATCCGGGCCTGCCAGACGGCCTACCGCACCACCGCCCTCAACGACGCGGTCATCAGCCGCGGGGCCATGGCCCGGCTGGCCGCCTTCGACGTGACCCTCGGCGACGTCGACGTCTGCACCCTGCGGGCCGACGGCGTGGTCATCTCCACGCCCACGGGGTCCACGGCCTACTGCGTTTCGGCCGGAGGGCCGCTGATCTACCCGGGCCTCGACGTGCTGTGCGTGGTGCCCATCTGCCCGTTTTTAAGCGACTTCAAGCCCGTGGTCGTGCCGGCCGACTCGCCGGTGCGCCTGGCCCTGTCGGCGCCCGAGACCAACATGTACCTGACCTGCGACGGCCAGGAGCTCTTTCCCCTCGACGACAACGACGAGGTGGTGGTGACCAAGTCCCCGCGCTGCCTGCGCCTGGCCACCCGGGCCGGGGACAGCTACTTCGGCCGGCTGCGGCTCAAGGGCTTCATCAACCGGCCATGAGCGAGCCCTCCCTCCAGGCCGCGCCGCCCGCCGGGCAGGCGCCGCGCTACGGCGCCGACCCCGTGGCCGACGCCAGGTTGTTGCATTTCATGACCGAGAACAACCTGGACCATTCCATCGCCCCGGAAAAAAACGCTTCGCCCGAACAGCTCCGGTTCATGGTGTCGCTTGCGCCCGAGGAAATCTACGTGCCGTGCTCGGACGCCATGTTTTCCCATCTGATGCGCGAGCGGGCCGATCCGCTGGTGGTGGCCGAATACGACGCGCGCCTGGCCCGCATCGGCCGACTCATCGACGACTACGTGTCCGACCCGTACACGGCCGTGAAGATCCGCACCCTGTGCGACTTCAAGTACCGGCAGGCCCTGGTCAAGCCCACCCTGATCCCCTCGCGCCTGGCCAAGCGGCTGTGCACGATCTTCCTCACCCAGTCCGGCCTCGACGACCCCCACCGGGAGCGCAAGCGGCTTTCTAACCGCCGGGCCTTCGCCTTCATCCAGGGCGAGGCCTTCCGCACCATGCTCTATGCCTGCCCCAGCGAACTGCCGGGCTGCCGGGCCATCCCGGAACTGCGCTTCGCCCTGGACATGCTCGAACTCAAGCGGCTGCTGCTTTTGGGCTCCATGCCGGGCATCTGGGACGGGCATTCGCCGGTGCCGGGAAACGACGGCCTGGAGCGGTCCCTGGCCGCCTTTCCGACAGCCTTTTCCCGGCTCGAGGAGGCCCTCGACCCCCGGCGGGGCCATGGCGGCCTCAAGATCCTTTTTTTGCCGGATGCGGCCGGCAGCATGCTCTTCGACCTGCTGGCCGTGCGCGTGCTGCTGCGCCTGGGCCACCGGGTGATCGTGGCCGTCAAGGACGGGTTTTACTACGACGCGCCGACCATCTGGGACGCCGACAGCGACCCCATCCTGGACGCGGCCCTGGCCGGGGCCTATTTCCTGACCGACCCGCGCGTGACCAAAAACGCCTTGCTCCAGGCCATGCGGGAAAACCCCCTGACGGTCATCTCCGACGGCACGCGCGAGCGGCTCAACCTCTACCGGGTGTCCGTCACCTTTTCCCGAGCCTGGAAGGAGGCGGACCTGATCCTGGCCCGGGGGGCGCTGACCCACCGCCGGCTCATCGAGACCAGCCACCAGTTCACCCGCGAGGTGGCCTCCTTTTTCGGCGACGGCGCCGGGGGGCTGACCTTGGACTTCAAGCCCCGGGCGGCCGGGGCCCGGTCGTTTACCGAGGCGGACATCAAGGCCAAGGCCGACGAGATCATAAGCGGCATGCGCGCGGCCAAGGCCGCCGGCAAGTCGGTGATGTTCTACAGCGCCATCATCGGCTCCATCCCCGGCCAGACCCAGACGGCTATCGAGCTGGTCACGGCGTTCGTGGCCCATTTGCGCCAGATGCTGCCCGGGACCTCCATCATCAATCCGGCCGAGCACTTCGAGGAAGGCATGGACGCCGACGATTTGATGTTCATGTGGGAGAAGGTGCAGCGCAGCGGCCTGATCGACGTGTGGCGCTTCCAGACGCATTTCGACATCGAGAAGAGTTTCGGGCTGCTGGGTCGGGCCGTGCCGCCGGTCTGGGCGGGCAAGGACGCCACCTTTTCCACGGGCTGCACCAAGGAGATGCGCATCGCGCTGTCCATGCAGTCGCGCCAGCCGGAACTGCAGATCATCGGCCCGGACCCGGAGAAGTTCCTGCGCCGCCGCGAATACGGCGTGGGCAAGTTCTGCGACGCCGGCATCGACTGCCGCTAGCCGCCCGAGGCACTCCCGGCGCTTCGCCGTCAGGCGCCGGCGAGCAATTGCCGCAGCTTGTCGCGGAAGTAGCGAAAGCTCGGCGAGTTGTTGTGCTCGATATCCATGTGCGGCGTGATCGCCTCGGCCCATTGGCGTTTTTGTTCCCCTGCCACGCCAGATCCTTTTTTCTTCAGTGCCTTCGCCCCGCCGGGGTACAGGGCGTCCGCGAGCAGTTCCCAGGTGCCGCAAACGGCGTCGTTGGCGTAACTGTCGAGCACGGCGTTTTTGGCCTTGGGATAGGCGGTTTTTACGGCGGCGAGGTCGCCGAGGAGCCAGGCTTCCCCTTCCTCGACGGCGAGGCAAAAGACGGCGTGGGGTTTCGGATCGCAAACATCGAGAATGGCCAGAAGCTCCCGGCGGAAGGCCCTAGGGCATTTGTCGTCGAGGTCGCACACGACGATGACCGGATAGTGACGGGGTGATGCGGCATAGGCCTTGCCATGCGCCCGGAGAATGGCGGGGAGGTTGGCGAGAAGCTGTTTGGTAGTGGGGTCCGAATGCGCTTGAAGGTTTCTTTGGAGTGAACCAAGCCCTTTGTATGCATGGGTCCTATAGGTGTGTTCCGAGCCGATGACGCGCGGGAGGAGAATTTCCAGGGCTTTTTGGCCGGAGAGGTCTTCCACGAGGACTTCGAAATGCATGGCCTATCTCGCGTCCAGGTAGTCGCTGTACCAGAGGCTGCCGAGCGGCAGGCCTTCCTGCACGAGATTGGCCACGAGCGGATCGTCGCTGGCCCGGCGGATGGTGGAGAAGCCGTCGGCTCCTTTTTCCAGTATCCAGACCTCCTCGGGGGAGAGGGCGTCCACGAAGTAGGGCTGGTGGGTGGTCACGAAGACCTGGGAGCCGCCCTTGAGCCCGGTTGCGTGCCTGCGGAATTCGTGGGCCAGGGTTTCGAGGAGTTTGTGGTAGAGGCCGTTTTCCGGCTCCTCGATGCACAGAAAGGGTGGTGGCGTGGGGTCTTCCAGCAGCAGCAGGTAGGCGAAGACCTTGAGCGTGCCGTCGGACATTTGCTGGGCGTAAAAGGGCTTGTCGAAGCCGGTGTCGTTGAAGCGCAAAAGAAGGCGGCCGTCAGGAGTACGTTCGGTATCGATCTTTTTTATTCCAGGAATTTTTTCAGAAATTCTATTCAGGATAGCTTGAAATCTTTTGCTATGTTCTCTCTCCATGAATTGTACGACATTGGCCAAGTTGTCTCCATGGATATTGAGATGCTTTTGCGGGCCAGCTAGAGGCAGATCTCTGGCGGCATCGGGTGTAAAATAACTGAGGTACCATCCTTCGATGAACCTTCTGAATGATGATATGCGTGGATGCTGTTTGAGTGAGCCGAGTGTCGCAATGCCGAGCTTTCTTTTGTCTTCAAGTTCGACAAATTCTGTTTCTTTGCTTTCTTCTTGTTCTTTGCTGTTAAGCAAAGCTCCTAAAAAAGAATCGATGTCGACGTCTCCGTGTTCTTCGTCGATCTGTTGTCCTGTAGCGTCACCTTTCCAAACTGCACCTTTCCCGTTCCCAAGCACAAGGAATGAAAATGGTCTTCCAAACTTTTGATTTTTTCTTCTTTGGCGGAGTCGTTCTTTTAGAACAAATGGACGTCCAGAGTCGTCCAGATCGATGGCGAGTTCATAGGTGATAGGGCGGGCGTTGCCGTCTTCTTTGTAATAAATCTCAAAAGTTACAGGGGATATTGCTCCCTGGGAACGAATCTTGTCATATCCGCCCCGCCCCCGAGCATCGCATGCCTCCTCAACACCCAGCTTGAGGCAATCAGCAAGGAAGCCAAATGCATCGAAAAGCGTGCTTTTGCCCACACCATTTTTGCCGATGACGGCCGTCATAGGCGAGAGAGGCTCGGCTTGTTGCTGGCTCCATAATTTACCTAAGGAAATATTCTTGAGTGCCCTGAAATTTTGAATGCGAATGCCTTCGATTCTGGCCATGCCGTCACCCCCGCCGACACCTGCGCGCTGTCGGTCAAACAAGTCTATACGAGATCGGTCAGGGATAAAAGGCGTCGGAGAGTCGGGAGCTGGCTTGGCGGGTCAAGCCGGCGACTGCCGAAGGGGCGAACGCCCCTCCGGCTATTCCCTGGGCTTGTGGCTGCCGCGGCAGACCACCTTGACCGGGGCCATGGTGATGCCGAAAAGCTTGCGCAGGGCGTTTTCCAGGTATTTCGCGTAGGAATCGCGCACGCGCTCAGTGTCGCTGACGAAAAAGACGAAGGTCGGCGGGGCTTCGCTGGCCTGGGTCAGGTAGTAGAACTTGGCCCGGCGGCCGTTGACCAGGGGCGGCTGGTGCTTGTCCAGCACCTCGCGCATGGCCCGGTTGAGCGCCCCGGTGCCCACCCGGATCTGGCACTCCTTCCAGAGGGCCTCGGCCATGGGCAGGATCTTGGCCACGCCCTTGCCCTTGGCCGCCGCGATGTAGAGCACCGGCACGTGGGAACACATGCGCAGCTCCTCGGCGATGTCCTTGCGCAGGGCGATCATGTCCTTCTGGGCGATCAGGTCGATCTTGTTGACCGCGATCAGAAACGGCGTGCGTTCCTTGTCCAGGTAGGAAATCAGCCGCTTGTCCTGGACGCCCACCCCGCCCGTGGCGTCGATGACCACCACGGCCACGTTGGCCCGCTTGGCGCTGGACAGGGCCTTGCCCACGCTGTCGCGCTCCAGGTCGTCGGTGATGCGGGTGCGCTTTCTCACGCCGGCCGTGTCTACGAAGACGTAGCGCTTGCCGCCGCGCTTGAGTTCCGTGTCCACCGAATCGCGGGTGGTACCGGCCACCTCGCTGACGATGACCCGGTCCTCGCCGAGAAGGGCGTTGACCAGGGAGGATTTTCCGGCGTTGGGCCGCCCGAGCACGGCCAGGCGCAGGCCGGACTCCAGGTGCTCGGCCTCGGGGGCATCCTGCTTCTCGGGCAGGGCGGCGGCCAGCGCCTCGGCCAGGTCGCCCATGCCGTGGCCGTGGGCGGCGGAAATCGGCATCAGGGGCAGGCCCCAGGAATGGAAATCGCCGGTCAGGGACGCGATGCGCTCCTCGCCGTCGACCTTGTTGACGGCGACGATGACCGGCTTGCCCACCCGGCGCAGCCGCTCGGCCATCTCGTCGTCGAGGGCCGTGCGGCCGGCCTTGCCGTCCACGAGAAAAAGGACCACGTCGGCCATGGTCAACGCGATCTCGGCCTGGACCACGATCTGGCGGTCGAGGCCCTCGGGCGCGTCGAAATCCATGCCGCCGGTGTCGACCAGGGTGACGACGCGGCCGTCGAGTTCCGCCGTGGCCTCCAGCCGGTCCCGGGTCACTCCCGGGCGGTCGTGGGTGATGGCCTTGCGCCGTTTGGCCAGGCGGTTGAAGAGGGTGGACTTGCCTACGTTGGGGCGTCCGACGATGGCCACGATGGGGGGCATGGGCAGGGCGTCTCCTTTGGGGCGTGGAAGCGGCGGGGGCGGGTTGCGCTCGCGAAACGGGAGCCAGTGGCTTGACCACGACTTGGCCGCCATGTCAACCGCAAATACGGAAACCCCGGTTCCCGGTCAATCGTTTCGGGCCGAGGGCGGGGGGACGGAAACGGGGCGGCCTAGCCGGCGGCGCGCTCCAGGGCGTCGAGGTCCGTTCCGGCGATGCGGTCGCGGTGCCGGGCGATTTTCTCCGCCGGCCAGTCCCACCAGGCCACGGCCAGAAGCCGCTCCACCGCCTCCTCGGGAAAGCGCATGCGGATCAGCCGGGCCGGGTTGCCGCCGACGATGGCGTAGGGCGGCACGTCCTTGGCAACTAAGCTCCCGGAGCCGACGATGGCGCCGTGGCCGATGGCGCGCCCGGGCATGATGGTGGCGTTGTAGCCGATCCAGACGTCGCTGCCGATCACGGTGTCGCCCCGGGACTGGCGCAGCGGCGCGGCGGCCTCCCAGCCGTCGGTGAAGATGCCGAAGGGATAGGTGGACAGGGGGGCGAGCTCGTGGTTGGCCCCGTTCATGATGAAGCGCACGCCGCTGCCCAGGGCGCAAAACGAGCCGATGACCAGCCGGTCCCCGATCCAGTCGAAATGGTACAGGACGTTTCGGGCCTCGAAATCCTCGGCCCGGGCGCCGGGGTCGCCGGTGACGTCGAAGTAGGTGAAGTCGCCCACGCGGATGTTGGGCCGCGTGACGCAGTTTTTAAGGAAAACGAGCTTGTCGTAGCCCGCGATGGGATACAGGGTATCGGGGTCCGGATAGCGGGCGACAGGCATGCCGACCTCCTGGCTGGATGGGGCCGTGTCAGGGAGCAATCGATCCGCGGTGAGGTGGCCCAGGAGGGGGCCTCGCCCCCTCCTGGCCGCCGGAGGCTTCCCTTGCTTCCCTTATCCGCGCAATTGGGCGGCGATGTCCGCCGCCACCTTCTCGCCCGACAGCAGCATGCCGCCGAAGATCGGCCCCATGCGGTAGGAGCCGAAGCTGGCGTTGGCGGCCATGCCGGCCACGTAGAGCCCGGGGAAGATCTCCCGGGTGTTTTTGACGGTATTGGTCTCGGCCACCTCGGCCCACATGGACTGCTCGCCCTCGATGCCGCCGGAGGGGGTGGCCAGTTTGATGTCGTTTTTGCGCACCAGCGTCTGCAGCACTTCCACGGCATGGCCCGTGGCTTCGACCAGATACCGGCAGCCGAGCACCACCGGGTCGACGTGCAGCCCGGCGATCTCCACGGGCGAGGAGTTGATGACGATGCCGGTGACGCGCTTTTGGCCGCCTTCCTCGCGCAGCATCACGTCCTCGACGCTCATGCAGTTAAAGACCTTGGCCCCGGCTAAACAGGCAGCGGAAGCGAGCGTGGTGGTTGCGGCCACGGCGTCGGCGGTGAAGTAGTTGTCCTTGTAGCGCCTAACCGGTACGCCGACGTCGGTGAGCAGGTGCACGCTTTCCTCCTGCACGACGATGACGTTGTAGGTCATGCCGCCGCCCCACATGCCGCCGCCCAGGGACAGCTTGCGTTCGAAAAGCGCCACGTTGAAGCCGTCTTTGGCCAGTAGACGGGCGGCCGTCAGCCCCGAAGGGCCGCCGCCGACAATGGCCACGTCCAGGTCGAGGCTCGATTTGAACTTGGCGAAGTACTCGTCGACGATGGCTTCGGTGATGATGCGTTCATCCAAAGGCATGGTACGTCCTTACACAAGCGGTTGCGGTTACTTGCCGCCGATGGCGGCCCGGATGGCCTCGGTGTAGGGCGCGGTGAGCACGCCCTTTTCGGTGATGATGCCGGCAATGAGCCCGGCCGGGGTGACGTCGAAGGCGAAGTTGTAGACCGGGACGTTTTCCGGGGTGATGCGGTGTTCGCCCACGTGGGTGACTTCGCGCGGCGTGCGGTCCTCGATGGGGATCAGCTCGCCCGTGGCCAGGGTCAGGTCGAAGGTCGAGGCCGGGGCGGCCACGTAGAAGGGCACGCCGTGGGCTTTGGCGGCCAGGGCGACCGTGTAGGTGCCGATCTTGTTGGCCGCGTCGCCGTTGGCCGCGATGCGGTCGGCGCCCACCACGACCTTCTGGACCATGCCTTTTTTCATGAGGTGGCCCACGGCGTTGTCGCAGGCGACGGTGACCGGGATGCCTTCCTTGGCCAGTTCGTAGGCGGTGAGCCTGGCGCCTTGCAGGAAGGGCCTGGTCTCGTTGGCGATGACCTTGATGCGCTTGCCCTGCTCGAAGGCGGCGCGAATCACGCCCAGGGCCGTGCCGTAGCCGGCCGTGGCCAGGGCGCCGGCGTTGCAGTGGGTCATGACCGTGTCGCCGTCGCTTATGAGGTCGGCGCCGTTTCTGCCCATGGCCTTGTTGATCTCGATGTCCTCGGCGTGCATGTCCTGGGCCTCGCCGAACCAGGCCGAAAGCAGGGCCTCGCGGCTGGCTTCGCCCAGGGCCCGCCATTTGCCGCGCATGCGGGAAACGGCCCAGCGCAGGTTGACGGCCGTGGGCCGGGCCTGCTCCAGGTCGGCCAGCAGGCCTTCGAGCTTGGCCTTCCAGCCGTCGCCGGCCCCGCCGGCCTCGCGGGCGGCCAGGTAGCAGCCGTAGGCGGCGGTGACGCCGATGGCCGGCGCGCCGCGCACCACCATGGTCTGGAGGGCATAGATGGTGTCGGCGGTGTTGCGGCAAACGAAGGATTCCTCGCGGTCGGGCAGAAAGCGCTGGTCCAGGAGCAGCAGGGCCTGCCTGTCGGCACAAAAGGCGATGTGGTCGGTCATGGTTTTTTCCGTGGGCGGAAGGCAAAAAGGGTTGCGCGGCCCCGTGTCGGGGCCGTCGGGACGATTCCCCGGGCCGTCGGGCGCGGGGACCGGGCCCCGCCACCGGCCTAGCCCAGCTTTTGAGCCAACAATTCGTTGACCAGGCCCGGGTTGGCCTGGCCCTTGGTCGCTTTCATGATCTGGCCGACGAAAAAGCCCATGAGCTTTTTCTTGCCGCCGCGGTAGGCTTCGACCTCGGCCGGGTTGGCGGCCAGCACCGCATCCACGGCCGATTCCAGAGCGCCGGAGTCGGATATCTGGGACAGGCCCTTGTCGCGCACGTAGGCGGCCGGGTCAAGGCCCGAGGCGAACAGCTCGGGGAAGATCTGCTTGGCGATCTTGCCGGAAATGACGCCGTCGTCCACGAGCCTGATGAGCCCGGCCAGGTGGCCGGGGGTCAGGGGGCAGGCCGTGGGCGCTGTGCCGGACTGGTTGCATTCGCGCAAAAGCTCGGTCTGGATCCAGTTGGCGGCCTTTTTGGCCTCGACCCCGGCGGCCAGGACCGCCTCGAAATAGTCGGCCAGCGCGCGTTCGGCCGTGAGCACGTCGGCGTCGTACTCGGACAGCCCCAGGGCCGCAACGAAGCGCGCCCGCCGGGCGGCCGGCAGTTCCGGCAGTTCGCCCTTCCAGCGGGCGAGGGTGGCGGCGTCAAGCGTCAGGGGCACCAGGTCCGGGTCCGGGAAGTAGCGGTAGTCGTTGGCCTCTTCCTTGGCCCGCATGGAGGCGGTGATGTTTCTGGCCGCGTCGTAGAGCCGGGTCTCCTGGACGACCGTGCCGCCGTCGTCGAGGATGTCGGCCTGGCGTTCCACTTCGTATTCGATGGCCTTTTGGACATGGCGGAAACTGTTGAGGTTTTTAAGCTCCGCCCGGGTGCCGAAGGCCTCCTGGCCCACCGGGCGCAGGCTCACGTTGGCGTCGCAGCGAAACGAGCCTTCCTCCATGTTGCCGTCACAGATGCCGAGGTAGACCAGGATGGCCCGCAGGGCCTTCAGGTAGGCCACGACCTCCTCCGGGCCGCGCATGTCCGGCTCGGAGACGATCTCGATAAGCGGCACGCAGGCGCGGTTTAAGTCCACGTAGCTCAAGTTGTCGGCGGCGGAGTGGATGTTCTTGCCGGCGTCCTCTTCCATGTGGATGCGGGTGATGCCCACGCGCTTCACCCGGTCGTCCACCAGAACGTCGACATGGCCGTGCTCGCAGATGGGCTGCTCGTACTGGGAGATCTGGTAGGCCTTGGGCAGGTCGGGGTAGAAGTAGTTCTTGCGGGCGAAGACCGAGACGGGGTTGACGGCGCAGTCCGTGGCCAGGCCCATCTTGGCGGCGTATTCCACGGCCTTGGCGTTGAGCACGGGCAGCACGCCCGGCATGCCGGAACAGACCGGGCAGACGTTCTCGTTGGGGGCGTCGCCGAAGCGGGTGGAGCAGGAGCAGAAGATTTTGCTCTCGGTTTTGAGCTGCGCGTGCACCTCGACGCCGATGACCGTCTCGTACCTGGCCATGGAGGGCTCCTTGGGGGGCGCCCCTTTTGGGGGGCGCCGTGAAATTTCGCCCGGGGGTGTACCCCGCATCCGGCAAAAGGGTCAATGGCGCGCCGGGCGCGGGGTTGCGGCTTTAAGGCGGTTGTTTTTTCGCAAACAGGGGCCTACAAGAAATCGGTCCGGTTGCGGCCCGTCACGGCCGGCGGACAATACTTTTCATCGCGAGGCATGCCATGGGCAACTCCATCATTCCGGCCGGCCGCGGCTTCCGTATCGCGGTCCTCGCCCTGTTCCTGCTCACCCTGTGCGCCGCTCCCTGCCTGATGCCGTCCCTGGCGGCCGCCCAGGAGGATTACGAGGCCATGATGCCCGAGAGCCTCAAACGGGAACTGCGCCACGCCGAAAGCGACTACCGCGACGCCATCCACGCGGTCAACGCAGCCACGGCCGAGCGTATCGCCCGCAAGGCCGCCGGCGCGGCCGAGGACGAACTGCGCGCCCTGGACGAAAAGGTGGGGCAGCTGGTGACCAAGGCCGAGAAGCTCAAGGTCAAGGCCGATTACATCGAGGAACTCTACGAGGCCAAGGTGAAGGAATACAAGACCAAATAGGGCGCCGGACCATCGCGTCCGCCCATTGCCCGACCGTCCTTCCGAGCGCACTGGCTTGCGGGAAGGGCGGTCGGGTTTTTCATGTGCAGCCGACAGTGGCGAGGAGGGTGAAGGGGCTACCGGTGCGTTGGGCCATGTGGAGGCTGTCCGCCAAGCTGGTCGCGGCCTGGCGGGCCAGGGCGCCCAGGGCCGGATTTTCGGCCTCGAGGTTTTTTGCGGCCAGGGCTGGGCTGTCCGCGGCATACCAGGTGACGTAGAACACCGAGCCGTCCTGGCGCGCGGCCGAGCCCTCCAGGGTCAGCAGGTTCGTGTCGTAGCTCCAAAGGGTCGCGCCCGCGGGCGAGACCGTAAGCAGGTTTCCCGCATCGCCCACGGTGACGAGGGTCGTGCCGTCGGGCAGGCGCTGGGCGCCGCTCATCTTGGACGAGTACATGTCCGTGGGCCTGGCCGCGACATAGGACCAGACGATGCTGGCTGCCTTGTCGCCCAGGCCGGGGCTGGCCGCGGCCGCGTCCGGCACGTTAATTTCCAGCACCCGCGAATAGGTTCCCTGGGGCCGGTCCACGCCGTTGTCGAAAACCAGGATGTCGCCGGCCCCGGGCAGGCCGTCGTCGATCCATTTGGCGTTGTGCTGGCCGAAAAGGACCTGGTCGGCGGCGGTGCCGGCCCGGTAGGCTCGCGGGTTGCCGTAGCGCCACAGCAGGTCGCCGGCCGGCCCGGCCGCCCCGGCCGTGGTGGTGCCGTGGTCGATGACCCACAACTCGTTGTAGTTGCGCGAGCTTACAAGGATGGTGTCGGTCGCGGCGTCGTAGTCCACGCCGTTGATGTGGGTCCAGCCGTCGGGGTAGAGGCAGCGGCCCTGGTAGTTGACGTCGATGCGTTCGGGATGGGCGGCCACGTCGCCGTAGTTGGCCTTGGTTGGGGCGTTGTCCTGGATGATGTGGTCGATGGCCCGCCACTCCCAGACCACCACGCCGCCCGTGGCCCCCACGGGCATGACCTCCACCATCTTGTCGGCCACCAGCACGCCGTCGCGCAGTTGCGACGGGTCGCGGCCCAGGGCGATGGCCTCCTCGGCGGGGATGACCTCGGCGGCGATATACAAGATGTTGCCGTTGGGCAGGACCGTGAAGTCGTGGTGCTGGAATTCGTGATCGCTGGAGTCGAAATACTGCCACACCAGCTTGCCGTCCCAGTCGTATTCCTCGATAACCCCGCCCATGCCATGCAGCATGTAGTCGCTGCCGACCTTGCCGGCCCGCAAAAGATGGCCGTCGTCGGTGAGCACGGCGGTCAGGCCGGCGGTGTAGTCGCTTTTCCAGGTGTGGACCACGCCACCCGTATCGGGGTCGACCAGATAGGTGTAGGTCGAATCCTGGGGCGCGATCAGAACATAGCCTGAGGCGGAAGATTCGCTCATGCGCAGAGTACCGGGCTGGGCGGTTGCGCGGCGGGACGCATGCCGTGGTTCCCCGTTACAGCATGTCGCCCGGGTTTTCCAGTCTCCAGGCCCGCCAGGCGGCGGCGAAATCGAGGAAGCCGGCCACCCGGTTTTGCCGGTCGTAGGCGTGGGATTCCTCGGGGCTGGGGGCGATGGACCAGCACCAGGCCCGGTCGGGCGGCGGCAGGCGCAAGCCTTCCAGGGCGTCGCGGCTTTCGAGCAGGGCGCCCGCGGCCACGCGTTCCCAGGCCGTGTCGCACACCAGGCAGACCCGGCCGGGAAGCCCGGCCAGCCAGTCGCAGTGGGCCGCGACCAAACCCCGGTAGAAGGCCTGGCGGTCCTGCTCCGGTATTGCGCGGCCAAGCAGGCCGTAAAAGGGGATGGGCAGCTGGGAAGCCAGGTTGACCGAAGCCGTGAAATCGGGCCGCAGCCCCGGCACGGGGTCGGGCGGCGGCACGGGCAACGGCAGGGGCAGGCGGCCCTTGGCGGCCAGCCGGGCCGTCTCGGCCAGGCCCGTGGCATCGGCGGTCACCAGCCGCACCTGGGGGTGTTCCCGGGCCAGGCGCCGGGCCGGCCGGGGATGATGGGCGTCGACCAGCACGACCTCGGCGAAACGAGCGGCCAGCCCGGCCACGGGCACGTCCAGGCAGGCCCCGGAGCCGAGGACGAGTGCCGTGCCGTGACCCGGGGCGGTGCCGGCCGCCTCCAGGACCAGGGCCTTGGTGGCCTCCAGATGGGAGGCCCAGGCCGCCCGGCAGCGCCGGTGGCGGGCGTCGATGGACACGGCCTCCCGGTCCTGGCCCAGGCGCCGGGCCACGGCCGAGCCCCGGTCCCGCCACAGGGCGAACAATTCTCGCAGCATCGTCAGCCTCCCCGGCCTGGGTAAAACACGGCAGCCTTCGGTGCAAGCGGTCGCGGCAGCGGGTTCCTTGACAGCCGGGACGCCTGCTCCTAGGGTCGAAAATACTGCGGAAAAACGGTTCGCCAAGGCCCGGCCGGCCGGCCGGCAAGGAGGATTGCATGCGTTACTGCGGTTGGATTTTCGGCCTGCTCCTGCTTCCGCTTCTGGCCGCGCCCGTGGCCCTGGCCGCCGGCGAGGCTGGTCAGACCCAGGCCGCGCCCCAGGCCCGGGACATCGCCCCCGAGGCGGCCGGTTCCATGGAGGCCATGTGCGGCTACCTCAAGTCCCTCGCGAGCTTCCGCTTCGTCGCCGAAGTGGAAACCGACCAGCTCTACCCCAACGGTCAGGCCATCCAGGTCTCCCGCACGGCCACCGTGGCCGTCAAACGGCCGGACAAGGCCTATTCCCACGTCGTGGGCGACGACCGTGACCGGGTCCTGGTTTACGACGGCAAGACCGTGACCATCGCCGACCTCGACCGGGGCGTCTATGCCGTGGCCGACGCGCCGCCCACCCTCGACGCCACCATCGACATGCTGTCGGAAAAATACGGCCTGAGCGCCCCCCTGGGCGACCTGCTCTACGCCGACCCCTGTCCCGAGATGCTCGAAAACGTGCGCACCGGCGACTGCGTCGGCACCCACCAGGCCATGGGCAAGGCCTGCGACCACCTGGCCTTCACCCAGAAAAATGCCGACTGGCAAATGTGGGTGGAAAAGGGCAAGGCGCCCGTGCCGCGCAAACTCGTCATCAACGACAAGGAACTCATGGGCTGGCCGCAATACCAGGTGACCTTCACGGATTGGGAAGCCAATCCGCGCCTGCAAGCCGGGCTTTTTACCTTCAAGCCCCTGGAAGGCATGCGCCGGATCGAGTTCCTGCCCCTGGTCGAAACCTCGGACAAATCCAAGTGAGGCGGCCGACATGAGACAGTCATCCCCGTATCGTCGCGCATGCGCCGTTTTCGTTTTCGTGGCGGCGCTGTCCCTGGTGTTCGATGCCCCCCGCCTGCTGACGTTCTCGGGGCTGTTCGCCGCCGCGGCCGAGGCCCGGTTCGGCGGTGGTGGCGGCCCCCATGGCGGTGGCGGCGGGCCGCATATGGGTGGTGGTGGCGGCGGTGGGCCGCATGTCGGTGGGCCGCCGCCCGGCGGCGGGTTGCGCTTCGGCGGTGGCCCGCCCGTGGCACCCCGCCCGTCGGTCCGTCCGCCGGTAGCCCCGCGCCCCGGCGGCCCCGGCTTCGCCCCCGTGCCCGGGCCGGTGCCTGTCGCCCCCGGCTTCGCGCCGCGCCCGGTCGGCCCCGTGCCCGGCCCGCGCCCTGGCTATCCGGTCCCCGTGCCCGTGCCGGGTCCGCGTCCGGGTTATCCGGTACCCGTGCCGGTGCCGGGGCCGCGTCCTGGCTATCCGGTACCGGTACCCGTCGGCCCGCGCCCGGGCTACCCGGTTCCGGTGCCGGTTCCCGTTCCCGGCCCGCGCCCGCCCATCGGCCCCGGCCCTTGGCTGTGGACCCTGCCGGCGGCCGCCGTGGCGCTCACCGTGGCCGGCGTCACCTATTACAACTACCATAATACCTGCTACATCGAACAATACCAGGGCGACCGCGTGGTCTACGTGCCCGTCCAGGGCCCTTGCCCGCCGCCCGGGTATTGATGCGCAGACGAGGGACGGGAAGCGGGGGGAGGGAAGATGCCTCCGGCGGCCAGGAGGGGCGTTGCCCCTCCTGGACCACCCCACTGGGGGGCGTGACGCCCCCCAGGCCCCCCCGGCGGCGTCGGTGGCGGGGGGACTGCGGTCACCGGGAGGGCCGGCCCTGTGCGGCCCGAAGATGCGAGGCCGGAATTTCGCCTTTCGATGCCGTCGCTGCGCTCCTGGCTCGAAAGGCGAAATTCCGGCCTCGCCCAGCCGTCGGCCCTTCGGGCCGAGGGGTGTGGAATTTTACTTTGAAAGCCTTTTTATAGAGGAAAAAGTCTTTTCATAAAGTGCGGCGCTTCGCCGCTGGCGCCCGTGGTCGCGCAATGGGGCCTTGCGTGCTGGCCGGCTTTGCGGTCAGTGCCGCAAGGCCCCATTGCGCGACCACAACGACCGACGCCCCGCCGCCCGACGTTCCCGGCCATGCCCCTGCCCGCCCCATTGAGGGGGTCCGGGGGGTATCATGCCCCCCGGCCGCCGGAGGCATCTTCCTTCCGCCCTCCCGCCTCTCCGCCGTTCCTCTTCCCTTCGCCGCTCTTCCCGCTCGCCTATCCCTTCGCCTTGCCCTGGGCGGCCACGGCGGCCACGCTTTTGGCGATGGCCTCGGGGTCGCCCAGGTAGAAGTGGCGCAGGGGCTTGAGGGCGTCATCCAGTTCGTAGACCAGCGGCACGCCGGTCGGGATATTGAGATCGCTTATGGCCTCGTCGCTGATGCCGTCGAGGTATTTGACTAGCGCCCGCAGGGAGTTGCCATGGGCGGCCACGAGCAGGCGGCTGCCGGCGGCGATGGCCGGGGCCATGGTCTCGTGCCAGAAGGGCAGCACCCGGGCCACGGTGTCCTTGAGGCATTCCGTGGTGGGCAGTTCGTCCGGGGTGAGGCCCGCGTAGCGGCGGTCGTGGCCGGGGAAGCGCGGGTCCTCGGGCGTGAGTGCCGGCGGGCGGGTATCGAAGCTGCGCCGCCAGACGAACACCTGCTCCTCGCCATATTTGGCGGCCATTTCCGCCTTGTTGAGCCCTTGCAACGCCCCGTAATGCCGTTCGTTGAGGCGCCAGTCCTTGGTCACCGGCAGCCACAGGCGGTCGAGGCCGGCCAGCACGATGTCGAGCGTCATGATGGCCCGGGACAGCACCGAGGTCAGGCAGGCGTCGAAGTCGTAGCCGCCCTGGCCGAGGAGGGTGGCGGCCGAGGCCGCTTCGGCCTTGCCCTGGTCGGTCAGGCCGACGTCGGTCCAGCCGGTGAAGCGGTTTTCCAGGTTCCAGGCGCTTTGTCCGTGCCGCAGCAACACCAGGGTGTGCATGGGTTCCTCCGCGAGGGGTTCGGCCGTATGGCCAGGGCTATTGGGGTGCGTCCTTGTCCTTTTCCGGGCACTGGAAGTTGTCGCCGGTCATCATGCGCATGGCGCACAGCGCGCCGCACATGGCGCATTCCTTTTCCTGGCTGTGCTTGGCCCGGCGCGTGCGCACGAGTTCCGGGTCCAGGGCGAAGCCGGTCATGGCTTCCCAGTCCAGGGCGGCCCGGGCCTGGGACATGCCCAGGTCGCGGGCCACGGCCGCCGGGCGGCCCAGGGCGGTTTCGGCGCTCTGGGCGGCCACGAGGCTGGCCTTGATGCCGGCCCAGACGTCGTCGGGCGCGGGCAGGGTCAGGTGCTCGGCCGGGGTCAGGTAGCACAGGAAATCCGCGCCAAAATAGGCGGCCAGCGCGCCGCCGATGGCTCCGGCGATATGGTCGTAGCCCGGGGCGCAGTCCGTGGTCAGCGGCCCCAGCACATAGAGCGGGGCGCCGTCGGTGAGGCGCTTGATGCCCTGGATCTGGCCCTGGACCAGGTGCAGCGGCACGTGGCCGGGGCCTTCGATCATGGTCTGCACGCCCTTGGCCTTGGCCCGGCGGGCCAGCTCGCCCAGGTTGATGACCTCCTCCCATTGGGCGCCGTCGCCGGCGTCGGCCCCGCAGCCGGGGCGCAGGCCGTCGCCGAGGCTGATGGTCACGTTATGGGCCAG
This sequence comes from Solidesulfovibrio sp. DCME, assembly GCF_049995385.1. Taxonomy (NCBI): domain Bacteria; kingdom Pseudomonadati; phylum Thermodesulfobacteriota; class Desulfovibrionia; order Desulfovibrionales; family Desulfovibrionaceae; genus Solidesulfovibrio; species Solidesulfovibrio sp. DCME. The sequence goes on along the minus strand of NZ_CP188261.1, from coordinate 3,553,191 downwards.
GCAGATGTCGAGGATGTCGTCGTAGCGCGTCAAGAAGGGGTTTTCCGCGTCGTGGCGGCGCATCCATCGCCCGAGGATGGAGCCGCCGCGCGAGACGATGCCGGTGACCCGGCCGGCGGCGGCCAGGTGCGCCCCCCGGCGGGTGATGCCGCAGTGCAGGGTCATGAAGTCCACGCCGGCCGCGGCCTGTGCGGCGATTTCGGCCAGGATCTCGTCCTCGGTGAAGTCGCTGGGGTCGCCGCCGCGGCTGACGTGGCGCTGGGCCAGGGCGTACAGGGGCACGGTGCCCAGCGGCAGCGGCACGGCGTCGAGGATGTCGCGCCGGATGGCCTCGAGGTCGCCGGCCGTGGACAGGTCCATCAGGGCATGGGCGCCGGCTTTGCGGGCGAGCCGGGCCTTGTCCAGTTCCATGGCCACGTCGGTGACGAACATGGAGGTGCCGATGTTGGCGTTGACTTTCACCGTGGCCGGCTGGCCGATGAGGGTGGGGATGACGCCCTTGTGGGCGGGGTTGGCCAGAACGACCATGGTGCCGGCGTCCACGGCCGCTTCAATGGTCTGGGGAGCGAGTCCCTCGGCCTCGGCCAGGGCGGCGAGGTGGTTGCGCAGGATGCTGGAACAGATCGGATTCTTGCTTCGGATGGACATGGGATATCCTTGCGATGGGTTGCGGATGGACCGGGGTAGCACGAAGGCGGCGAAAGCTCAAAGGCGCGGCGCAGCGGGTTCGGGGCTCGCGCGGCCGGGCGATCGGTTTCAAGGACCATGCCGCTGGGGATGCCGCATCAACCCGACTCTGGGTTTTCTCCCCCTGGCCCGCAACCACGCGTCCGCGCGGGGCCTCGGCTGCGGCCGCCCCGGCGCGGAGGCTCCGCCCGGTAGCGGATGCGTTGCGCCATTGGGTCAGCTATATGGGCAGCCCGTCGTGTTCTGGATCGGGGGGGCATCTCTTTGGAATTGTTACACGCTCAAAGTTATTATTGCAACGTTGTGGCTTTGCCGGGTATAGGCCAAACAACAGGCCGACACCTGTGGCCGCTTGAGGTCTTCCCAGACGGGAAACATGGCAGCTTTGCTTGTTTTGTCAATGAGATCAGTGGAGTGCATCTCGTGATGCGTCTGCTTTTACATCAGGGAAAGACCGTGAAAGGAGTGACTCATGGGGCGCCGAGTTGATTCGCCTGACTTGGAGTTTCCTCTCTTACTCGTGGGATTCTTGTTATGCCTGGCCGTCGTGGCGGGGGAGAGCCGCTGGGCCTCGGCCTACAGCCTGCCGACCACGGGGCAGACGCTTTGCTATAGCGACTCTGCCCAGATCACCTGCCCGCAGGCTGGCGAGGACTATTTTGGCCAAGACGGGTACTACCAGGCCGGCATGCCCATGTCCTACACCGTACCGGGCGACGGAACAGTCAGCGACAACGTGACGGGCCTCTTGTGGGACAGGAATCCTTCCACGACGCAGGTGAGCTATACGAACGCGTTCACCTATTGCGGGACGTTGTCCCGTGGCGGGTATGGTGACTGGCGGGTGCCGTACGAGCGGGAATTGGTCACGCTCATCGACCTGGGAACATCCCAACCGACATGGAACAGCATTTTTAGCGGCTTGTATACGAATGCCGGCTACTTTTCCGCCAATGCCTATGCCGGCGACGCCACGAAGCAGGTCGGTGTCTATTTTCGATATGGAAACCTGCTTATCGAGGAGGCTGCCGATCTGGGCTATGTGCGATGCGTGCATGGCGATGCCGTTTCGAGTTCATTCACGAACAATGGCGATGGAACTGTTTCGGACACCACGACAGGGCTTCTGTGGGAACAAGAGGGAAGCGCGTCCACGATGTCCTGGAAGGATGCCCTGGCCTACTGCGAAGCGCGGGAAACGGCAGGCTTCACGGATTGGCGTTTGCCAAATTATAAGGAATTGTTATCCATCGTTGATTATACGAAATACAGTCCGGCAATATATTCTGAATTTTCCGCGAACTCCAGTTCGTATTGGACCAGTTCGACTCGGTACGGGTATCCGAATAACGGAATATATGTGAGTTTCGATACGGGTTACGCGAGTTATTATTACCAGAAAACGTACACCGAGTACGCCCGTTGCGTGCGCGGCGGCACGACCAACGTCGTCGTCGCTGTCTTGTCCGGTACGCCTCCCTCGCCGACGCCGGCGCGCACGGCGACGATCACCGTGGGCGGCAGCGGAGTTGTGGCCTATAAATATAGCCTCGACAGCGGCGGCTGGAGCGAGGCGGCCTCCATCTCCACGCCGATCGCCCTGACCGGGCTGTCCGTCGGCAACCACTCCCTGTCCGTAATCGGCGAAAACGGCAACGGCGTCTGGCAGTCCACGGACGCGCCGACCACGGCGGCCTGGACGGTCATCGCCACGGACACGGCTACCGTGCCGTTGCTGCTGCTCGGGCAGTGAGCCCGGTGGCCCGCCCGCCGGAAATCCGCCGGGAAGGGCTTGCCAAGACCATAAAAAGGCGTTAGTTGACCTCGCTTGCCCGTATGGGACATTCAAGGAGTCGCGAGATGAAAAAAGATATCCATCCGAAAACCTTCAAGGCGACCATCCGCTGCAACTGCGGCTACGAGGCCCAGGCCCTGTCCACCAAGGGCGAGCTGATGCTCGTGGAAGTCTGCTCCCAATGCCATCCGTTTTACACCGGCAAGCAGCGTTTCCTCGACACCGCCGGCCGTATCGACCGTTTCCGCAAAAAGTACGCCAAATTCGAAAAGAAGGCCTAGCCTGGCCCCGTCCCGCGACCGCCGGGCCGGACGGCCCGGCGGCCCAATCAGGGAAGTCGCCATGAAACGCGCCGCGCTCCTCTTGCCGCTGTTGGCCGCCAACCCCACCGTGGGCGGCCAGGCCGTCATGGAAGGCGTCATGATGCGCGACCGGGAACAGTTGGCCATCGCCGTGCGCAAACCCGGCGGCGACATCCTGCTCGATGTCCGCCCGTGGTTTTGCCTCACCGCCGCCAAGCTGCTGAAAAAGCCGTTTCTGCGCGGTTTTCCCATTTTGCTGGAGACGCTGGTCAACGGCATCAAGGCGCTCAACTATTCGGCCCAGGTGGCCGTGGAGGAGGAGGAGGGCGAGATCAGCCCCATGGCCATGGGCCTGACCCTGGCCGCCTCCATCGGTTTCGCCTTGCTGCTGTTCGTGGTCACGCCGCACCTGTTCACCCTCGGGCTCAAGGCGGCCGGCCTGTCCGGCGGCGTGGAGGCGCTCAGCTTCCACGTCTGGGACGGCTTTTTCAAGCTGGCGCTTTTTATTGGCTACATCGTGGCCATCTCGTACCTGCCCGACGTGCGCCGGGTGTTCGAGTACCACGGGGCCGAGCACAAGGTCATCTGGGCCTACGAACAGGGCGCGGAATTGTCCCCGGCCGGGGCGCGCGGTTTTTCCCGGCTGCACCCCCGCTGCGGCACGGCCTTCCTGCTGTTCGTCCTGGCCATCTCCATCGTGCTCTACACCGGGCTTGTGCCGTGGCTGCTCACGTTTTACGCGCCCGAGACCGGCTGGATCAAGCAGGCCTACATCGTCGGCCTTAAGCTCGTCCTCATGGTGCCGGTCAGCGCCCTGGCCTACGAAGTCATCAAGGTGGCCGGCAAGTTCCACACGAGCCTGGCCTGCCGCCTGATTTCGGCCCCCGGGCTTTTCATGCAGATGCTCACCACCAAGGAGCCGGACGACCGGCAGATCGAGGTGGCCCTGGCCGCGCTTCGCGGCGCGGTGGAGCGCCCCGCCGCTTCCTGACCCCGCGCCGTTTCGCCCGGTCTTCGCCAAACCCCAGCCGGGGGACGCAACTGCCGCGTCCCGCTCCCCCGCTTCGGAGTCCCTTCCATGTACGCCAAGCTCGAAAGCATCGAACGCAAATACGAGGAACTGGAAAAGCAGCTGTCCGAGCCCGACGTGGTCACGGACCAGGAGCGTTTCCGCAAGCTTTCCAAGGCCCACAGCGATTTGGCCGAAATGGTGACCGTGTTCCGGGACTATAAGAAGCTGCTGGCCGACCTGGAGGAAAACCAGGAGATGGCCCAGGACCCGGACCCGGAAATGCGCGAGCTGGCCCTGGCCGAGGTCAAGGCGCTCAAGGAGGCCGTCCCCGAACTGGAAGCCCGGCTCAAGGTCCTGCTGCTGCCCAAGGACCCCATGGACGAGAAGAACATCCTCCTGGAAATCCGCGCCGGCACCGGCGGCGAGGAGGCGGCCATTTTTGCCGGCGACCTGTTCCGCATGTACTGCCGCTACGCCGAGACCAAGCGCTGGAAGGTCGAGATCATGAGCCAGTCCGAGACCGGCTCGGGCGGCTACAAGGAAGTCATCGCTTCCATCTCCGGGGACAAGGTCTACAGCCGGCTCAAGTACGAATCCGGCGCCCACCGCGTCCAGCGCGTGCCGGCCACCGAATCGCAAGGCCGCATCCACACCTCGGCCGTGACCGTCGCCATCATGCCCGAGGCCGAGGAAGTCGACGTGGCCATCGACCCCAATGACCTGCGCATCGACGTCTACCGCTCCAGCGGCCCCGGCGGCCAGAGTGTGAACACCACCGACTCGGCCGTGCGCGTCACCCATATCCCGTCGGGCCTGGTGGTCATCTGCCAGGACGAGAAGTCCCAGCACAAGAACAAGGCCAAGGCCCTCAAGGTGTTGCGCGCCCGGCTGCTGCAGATCGAACAGGAAAAGCAGCGCCTGGAGCAGGAAGCCAGCCGCCGCTCCCAGGTCGGCTCCGGCGACCGCTCCGAGCGTATCCGCACCTACAACTTTCCCCAAAGCCGCGTCACCGATCACCGCATCAACCTGACGCTGTACAAGCTCGAAGCGGTGATGGAAGGCGACTGCGACGACCTCTTCGACGGGCTCATCGCCCACTACCAGGCCGAGGCCCTCAAGGCCCAAGCCGACGCGGCTTAGGAAAGAGAAAGATGCCTCCGGCGGCCGGGAGGGGGTTACCCCCTCCCGGACCCTCCTTTCCTGGGGGGCGATTATCCGTCGGCCGTCAAAGCACGGCCGACGGATAATCGCCCCCCAAAAAATGAGCTTCCGGAACTTGGGATCGAGGCGGGAAGAACATGGCTGACGACCGCAGGCGGGCGCCGACGATTCGGGAAATACTGGGAAAGACCGAAGGGTATTTTCGGGACAAGGGCGTGGATGCGCCCCGGCTTTCGGCCCAGTTGCTGCTGGCCAAGGCCTTGGGAATGGACCGGCTGGGCTTGGTGCTGGCCATGGATCGGCCGCTGACGCCCGAGGAGCTCGACGGCTACCGGCCGCTGGTCGCCCGGCGGGGCAAGGGCGAGCCGGTGGCCTATCTGCTCGGCGCACGCGAGTTTTTCGGCCTTGATTTCAAGGTGACGCCCGAGACGCTCATTCCCCGGCCCGAGACCGAACTGATCGTCGAGCGCGCCCTGGAACTCTTTGCGCAAGGCGCGCTTTCGCGTTTCGCCGACCTGGGCACCGGTTCGGGCTGCCTGGCCGTGACCCTGGCCGTGAAATTTCCCCAGGCGCGCGGCTTGGCCCTGGACGTGAGCCCCGGCGCCCTGGCCGTGGCCCGGGAAAACGCCGTGGCCCACGGCGTGGCCGACCGGGTGGCATTTGTGGAAGCCGATTTCGCGGCTTTGCCCGAGGCGGCCGGGGGCTACGAACTCGTCGTGTCCAATCCGCCCTACGTGACCGCCGCCGAATACCGCGAGTGCTCGAAGGAAGTGCGCGATTTCGAGCCCCAAGGCGCGCTCGTGCCCGGCGAGACCGGCCTCGAGGCCGTGCCCGTGGTCGCCCGGTCGGCCATGGCGCGGCTGGCCCCGGGCGGCGTGCTTCTCGTCGAAATCGGCTGGAAGCAAGGTCCCGATGCGGCGGCCCTCCTGACCGAGGCCGGCTTTGTCGACGTGAGCGTGCGCCGCGACCTGGCCGGGCACGACCGGGTGGTCGAGGGGCGCAAGCCCGCCTAGCTCCTCTGGGTTATTGGGACCGCATCCCCACGCTTGGCGCGAAGCCCGGCCCCAGGTCGGTGAGCCCCGTGCCGTCGGCGTTGACCCGGTAGAGGCGGTGCGGGCCGTTGGGTGGCGTATCGGGCAGGGCGGAAAAGTAAATCCGTTTCCCGTCCGGGCTCCAGGCCGCGCTCGCGACGGCGAGGTTCCGGGGCGTCAGCCGGTAGTTCGTGCCCGAAGCCATATCATATATATAAAGTGCTCCGGAACTGTCGCTGGCCCAGCGGTGAAAGGTGTCCGTGCCTGCCGTGGTGCCGACGAGCAGCAGCAGGTTCGCCTCGGCCGGGCTCGGAATGTATGCGTCCGAACTCGACCCTTCCTCTGCGTTGGTGAACGAACCGACCGGCAGGCTGCGTAGTCTCTTGCCGTCCAGTCCCAGCCATTGCACCGTGTCGCCGTTGTGGATCACCACGGCGTCGCATTCCTTGGTGAATCCCTGCAAGGACGCGAACCGTTCGAGGGCGCTGGCCACGGTCGCCGGTTTGGCCTGCGGCCGGGCCAGGTCCAGCACGAGCACCTGCCCGTCCACGAACCAGGCGAGCTTCGAGCCGTCCGGGCAAAACGCCTTCTGCCGCACCGGTTCCTTGCCGCTGCCCAGGCGTGTCGGCTTGCCTTCCCCGCCGAGGGGGACGAGCACGAGCCCCGCGCCCTTGTCCGGGGTGTAGGCCAAGCGCGTGCCGTCCGGCGACACGGCCGGCGCGGTGCCCTTGGCCACGGCCTTGGTGTTGCCCCCGGCCGAGACGACGATGGAGCCGCCTTTTTCAAAGGCCACCACGTCCCGGTTTACGGTCGCGGCCGGGGCCGGCGCCGACAGCCAGGCCGGCCGGTCCAGGTGGGTCTTGCCGGGCAGATACGTCACGGCGGCCATGGGCACGCGGTAGAGGAAGTCGCTCGACATGCCCACCTGGGGGTCGGGGGCGGGCACGGACACCAGGCCCTGGCCTTCCTTGACCTCGAGCAGGTGTACGCGCTGCCCGGTCGTCAGGGGCGGCGCCTTGGCCTTGGTGGCGCCGGTGGCCACGGCCTTGGCCGGATCGGTCACGGCCAGGACCGGGTCGCCGTATTCGGTCAGGACCTGGGCCCGGACCGGTGCGGGCAGGCAAAGGACCAGCAAGGCGAGCAGGGCGGGGGCACGGCGGGAAAAAAACATGGCGCATCCTCCCGGACGGTCTGGCTGTGGCGGCGACGATAGCGACCATGCCCGGGCGCGGCGGCGAAGGCAAGTCGCGACGGATAGCTTGATCAGGCGGCGTCGGCCCCCTTGACCAGGGCCGTGAATGCCGCCTCGTCCAGGGTCTCCTTGTCCAGAAGCGCCTTGGCCACGTTTTCGAGCAGGTCCTTTTTGTCGGCCAGAAGGGCGGCCACCCGTTCCTGGGAGGCCTCCAGGATCTCCTTGATCTCGGCGTCGAGCTTGGCCGCCGTGGCTTCGGAGTACTCCCGCCCGGCCAGGCCGCCCTGGTCGCCGCCGAGAAACACCGGCCGGGCCTGGCGCGGGAAGGTCGCCGGGCCGAGCGTGCGGCCCATGCCGTATTCCGCCACCATGGCCCGGGCGATGTCCGTGGCCCGTTGCAGGTCGTTGTGGGCGCCGGTGGAGATGTCGCCGAAGATGAGGCGCTCCGCCCCCCGGCCGCCCAGCAGCACGTCTATTTTGCCGAGAAGTTCGGTCTGGGTCATGAGGTAGCGGTCCTCGGTGGGTAGTTGCTGGGTCCAGCCCAGGGCCCCGATGCCGCGCGGCACGATGGAAATCTTGTGCACGGCGTCGGCCCCGGGGGTGAAGGTGGCGACCACGGCGTGGCCGGCCTCGTGGTAGGCCACCACCCGCTTCTCCTTGGGGTTGATCACGCGGTTCTTCTTTTCCAGGCCGCCCATGATGCGGTCCACGGCCTCTTCCAGGTCGGCCATGCCCACGGCGTCCTTGTCCTTGCGGGCGGCCAAAAGCGCCGCCTCGTTGATGGCGTTGGCCAGGTCCGCCCCGGAAAAGCCGGGCGTCTTGCGGGCGATGACTGACAGGTCCACGGCCGTATCCAGAACGACCTTGGCCGCGTGGACCTTGAGGATGGCCTCGCGGCCGGTCACGTCGGGCCGGTCCACCAGCACCTGCCGGTCGAAACGCCCGGCCCGCAGCAAGGCCGGGTCGAGGGTCTCGGGCCGGTTGGTGGCGGCCATGATGATCACGCCCACCCGGGGGTCGAAGCCGTCCATCTCGACGAGCAACTGGTTGAGGGTCTGCTCCCGCTCGTCGTGGCCGCCGACGATGGCCCCGGCCCGGGACTTGCCGATGGCGTCGAGCTCGTCGATGAAGATGATGCAGGGCGCCTTTTCCTTGGCCTGGACGAACAGTTCGCGCACCCGGGCCGCGCCCACGCCTACGAACATTTCCACGAATTCCGAGCCGGAGATGGAAAAGAACGGTACCCCGGCCTCGCCGGCCACGGCCCGGGCCAGCAGCGTCTTGCCCGTGCCCGGCGGGCCGATGAGCAGCACGCCCTTGGGCATCTGGCCGCCCAGGCGCTGGAAGCGCTCGGGGGTTTTCAGGTAGTCGACGACCTCCACCAGTTCGGCCTTGGCCTCGTCGCAGCCGGCCACGTCGGTAAAGCGTGTCTCCAGGTCCTTTTCGGCGTAGACCCGGGCCTTGTTCTTGCCGAAGGCCATCACACCCTGACCGGGGTTTAAGCGCTGCATGAGCACGTACCAGATGGCGAAGAAGATGAGGATGGGGATGACCCAGGACAGGATGTCGCGCAGGAAGGTGGACTCGGGCTGGGCCCGGAAATGGACGTTGTACTTGGACAGTTCGTTGGACAGGTTCTGGTCCACCCGGCGGGTGACGAACTCCACGGCCTTGGCTTCGGGGGCGGCCTTGTCCTTCATGGTGCCGGCGATGACGTCGCCGGTGATGGAGACTTCCTCGACATCGCCGGCTTGCAGCTTCTGGAGGAATTCGGAGTAGGGCAGGTTTTTGGGGCCGTAGGTGGAGACGATGAAGTTGTTTAACAGCAACACGCCCCAGATGGCGATCAGGACGTACCAAAGGGAGAATCGGTGATGCTTCTGGAGATTTTTCAAGAGGTTACTCACGATGGGGTTGAAGGTACGGTTCGGATTGCTAGGAAATATAGGTCGTTTCCGGGGCTATGACAACGCGCCCCGGGCGTTGTCGGCCTGGGGGAGGGAAAAAAGCGGCGGATGTTGAAAAAAGTTGTTGCCAAGGCCCCGGGGAGGAAGTAATAACACCACTTCGCGTCCGCGAGAAACGGACGAGGCCGGGAGCGAGGAAAAAAGATTTGACACGCGACCGTGGTTGGGCTAACCCACTGCCTCTTGGGCAGCTGGCGTAGCTCAACTGGCAGAGCAGCTGATTTGTAATCAGCAGGTTGCGGGTTCGAGTCCCATCGCCAGCTCCAGTTTGGAGGGGTTCCCGAGTGGCCAAAGGGAACAGACTGTAAATCTGTCGGCGTACGCCTTCGGAGGTTCAAATCCTCCCCCCTCCACCATAACGCGCGAATGTGTAGGAGACAGGAAGCCCTGTCGCATGGACTACGTGTGACATACGCGGGAATAGCTCAATTGGCTAGAGCATCAGCCTTCCAAGCTGAGGGTTGCGAGTTCGAGTCTCGTTTCCCGCTCCATAAAAGCCTCCCGTGTCCTACGCATGATATAGGCCCACGTAGCTCAGTCGGTAGAGCACTTCCTTGGTAAGGAAGAGGTCACCGGTTCAAATCCGGTCGTGGGCTCCAGTCAAATTCACCTCAAAATCCGAAAGTCAAACCGCTTGAGCAGGGGGACGACATGGGCAAGGCGAAATTCGAGCGGAAAAAGCCGCACGTCAACATCGGCACCATCGGCCACATCGACCACGGCAAAACCACGCTGACCGCAGCCATCACGCGTCTGGCCAGCATGAAGGGCTTTGGCGAATACATTCCCTTCGACCAGATCGACAAGGCTCCGGAAGAAAAAGAGCGCGGCATCACCATTGCCACGGCCCACGTCGAGTACGAGACCGATAAGCGCCACTATGCCCACGTCGACTGCCCCGGCCACGCCGACTACATCAAGAACATGATCACCGGCGCCGCCCAGATGGACGGCGGCATCCTGGTCGTGGCCGCCACCGACGGCCCCATGCCCCAGACCCGTGAGCACATCCTGCTCGCCCGTCAGGTCGGCGTGCCCCAGCTGGTCGTGTTCATGAACAAGGTCGACCTGGTCGACGACCCCGAACTGCTGGAGCTGGTCGAGCTGGAAGTGCGCGAGCTGCTCTCCAAGTACGGCTTTCCCGGCGATGACATCCCGGTCATCAAGGGCTCGGCGCTCAAGGCCCTGGAAGCCGGCGACATCAAGAGCGACGACGCCGCCCCGATCTTCGAGCTGCTCGACGCCTGCGATTCGTTCATCCCCGAGCCCAAGCGCGACATCGACAAGCCGTTCCTGATGCCCATCGAGGACGTCTTCTCCATCTCCGGCCGCGGCACCGTCGTGACCGGCCGTGTCGAGCGCGGCATCATCACCGTGGGCGACGAAGTGGCGATCATCGGCATCAAGGACACGGTCAAGACCACCTGCACCGGCGTCGAGATGTTTCGCAAGATCCTGGACCAGGGCCAGGCCGGCGACAACGTCGGGGTGCTGCTGCGCGGCGTCAAGCGCGACGAGGTCGAGCGCGGCCAGGTGCTGGCCAAGCCGGGCTCCATCACCCCGCACCGCAAGTTCAAGGCCGAGGTCTACGTCCTGAACAAGGAAGAGGGCGGCCGCCACACCCCGTTTTTTTCCGGCTACCGTCCCCAGTTTTACTTCCGGACCACCGACATCACCGGCGTGGTTACCCTGGCCGAAGGCGTCGAGATGGTTATGCCCGGGGATAACGCCACCTTTAACGTGGAACTGATCGCCCCCATCGCCATGGAAAAGGGCCTGCGCTTCGCCATCCGCGAAGGCGGCCGTACCGTTGGCGCCGGCGTCGTGTCCGAAATCGTGGAGTAGGGAATGCGCATCAACATCCAGCTGCAGTGCACCGAGTGCAAGCGTAAGAACTACGCCACGGAAAAGAACAAGAAAAACACCACTGGCCGCCTCGAAGTCAAGAAGTACTGCCCGTTCGACCGCAAGCATACGGTCCACCGGGAAACGAAGTAACGAGGCGCCGGGTTTACACGCAGGGCAGTAGCTCCAACGGTAGAGCATCGGACTCCAAATCCGAGGGCTGGGGGTTCGAATCCCTCCTGCCCTGCCATTTTCGAACAAGGCGTAGGTCATGGCCAAAGAAAAGACACAGGCGACCCCTGGGGCGCCGACCGAAACTCCGGGCGACAAGCCGGCCAAGGCCAAGGCGGCCCCGGCCAAGGCGGCCGCCAAGGGTGGCGAGGCGGCGACCGGACAGAAATCGGGCCTCGTCGCCCGCGTCGAGTCGGCCAAGGAGTTCTTCGAGCAGTCCAAGGTCGAGCTCAAGAAGGTCACCTGGCCCACGCGGCAGGAAACCGTCAAGACCGGCATCGCGGTCCTGGTTTTCAGCGTGGTCATGGCCATCTACCTTGGCGTCGTCGACATGGCCCTTTCCAGGCTCGTGGCGCTTATTCTCTCCTAACGGGTCGTTAACGGGATCGGTCATGGCAGCAAACGAAGGCTCCGGCGGAGAGCGCGCTCCGGCCAGATGGTACATCGTCCACACCTATTCCGGTTTTGAGAATAGGGTGGAACAGACCATCCGCGAGATGATGCGCACGGGTCAGGACGGCGGGAGCATCGAAGAAGTGGTCGTTCCCACCGAGAAGGTCATCGAGCTGGTCAAGGGCGAGAAGAAGACCTCCACGCGCAAGTTCTATCCCGGTTACGTCATGGTCAAGATGTCCATGAACGATAACTCCTGGCACTTGGTCCAGTCCATCCCCCGCGTCACGGGGTTCATCGGCGGCAAGAACCAGCCGACGCCCATGCGCGACAGCGAGGCGGACAAGATTTTGAGCCTCATGGTCAGCCGCCAGGAGCAGCCCCGGCCCAAGTACCACTTCGAGCGGGGCGACGACGTGCGGGTCATCGACGGCCCCTTCGGGGGGTTCAATGGCGTGGTCGAGGACGTCAACTACGACAAGGGCAAGCTTCGCGTGTCGGTTTCCATCTTCGGCCGCCAGACGCCGGTGGAGCTCGATTTCGTCCAGGTGAGCAAAAACTAGGGGCTCGCCCCTTTTTGAAGGATATTCGCAATGGCCAAGAAGATCACCGCCAAGGTCAAGCTGCAGCTTCCGGCCGGCTCCGCCAACCCGTCCCCCCCGGTCGGCCCGGCCCTCGGCCAGCACGGCGTCAACATCATGGAATTCTGCAAGGCGTTCAACGCCCGGACCATGGAGCAGAAAGGCACCATCATTCCGGCTTTGATCACCATTTACGCCGACCGCTCCTTCACGTTCATTACTAAGACCCCTCCGGCGTCCGTGCTGCTGGTCAAGGCCGCCAAGATCGAGAAGGGCTCGGGCGAGCCCAACAAGAACAAGGTGGGCAAGGTTACCAAGGACCAGATCGAGGAAATCGCCAAGCTCAAGCTGGTGGACATGTCGGCCAAGGACCTGGAGGCTGCTTGCCGCTCCATCTCCGGCACCGCCCGCAGCATGGGTATCGAGATCGTCTAACCGGCGCGCGCGCAAGAGGAATTTGCAAAATGGCCAAATACGGCAAGAAATACCGCGAAGCGGTCAAGGACATCGACCTGCAGACGAAATACGATGTCAGCGAGGCCATGGCCCTGACCGTGAAAACGGGCGTGGCCAAGTTCGACGAGACCGTGGACGTGGCCCTGTGCCTGGGCGTCAATCCCAAGTATTCCGACCAGATGGTGCGCGGCGCGGTGTCCCTTCCCCACGGGCTCGGCAAGACCGTGCGCGTGCTCGCCTTCTGCAAGGGTGACAAGGAGGCCGAGGCCCGCGAGGCCGGCGCCGACATCACCGGCAGCGACGAGCTCATCGAGAAGATCAAGGGCGGCTTCCTGGATTTCGACAAGGCCGTCGCCACCCCGGACATGATGGCCACCGTGGGCAAGATCGGCAAGATCCTCGGCCCCCGCGGGCTCATGCCCAACGCCAAGACCGGCACCGTCAGCTTCGACATCGGCAAGGCCGTGCAGGAACTCAAGGCCGGCAAGGTCGAGTTCAAGGTCGACAAGGCCGGTGTGCTCCACGTGCCGCTCGGCAAGCGCTCCTTTGGCCCCGAGAAGCTCCTGGACAACTTCCGGGCGCTGATCGACACGGTCATGCGCCTCAAGCCCTCGGCGGCCAAGGGGACCTACCTGCAGGCCATGGCCCTGGCCACGACCATGGGCCCGGGCATCAAGGTGGACACCCAGTCCGTGCGCAAGTTCCTCGAGGGCTAACCGCCCCGCGAAACCGTAAGCAATTGTCCCGGGCCAGAGGTACGTCCTTTGGCCAGGGACGATTTTTCGATATACAACAGGGCATGGAAGGCGAGTTGAAGACAGCGGGTGGGGACGTTCCCCTTAATTTCCCGCCGAGACCCGGCTTTGGCTCCCTTGAAGGCCCTCCAACCCGCATGTGGAGGTAGGTACCGTGCAACGTGCGCAAAAAAACGAGATCATCGAGAAACTGCGCGCTAAGGCGGACCGGGCCGGCATTGCGGTGGTCACCGACTTTCGGGGCATGACGGTCGAGGAGCTGACGGATCTGCGCGTCAAGCTCCGCGCCGCGGGAATCGACTATCAGGTCGTCAAAAACACCCTGGCCCGTTTGGCGGTGAAAGGCGGCGTCCACGACGCCCTCAAGGACCATCTGAAGGAAAACAACGCTGTTGCCTTCGGCTACGACGACCCCGTCGTCGCGGCCAAAGTCCTTGTGGAGTACGCCAAGACCAGCAAGAAGTTCTCGGTCAAGCTGGCGAGCCTGTCCGGCAAGGTCATCGACGCCAAGGGCGTCACCGATCTGTCGACGCTCCCGAGCCGACCCGAGATGCTGGCCAGGACACTCGGCACCATGAACGCCGTCCCCACCAACTTCGTCGGCCTGTTCGCGAACGTCATTCGCGGCATGCTGTACGCCCTGTCGGCCATCAAGGAAAAAAAGGAAGCCGCCTAATTCGGCTTCCGCCAAAGCGAACGTTTCAGGAGGAACCATTTCATGTCCGAGATCACCAAAGAACAGGTTGTCGATTTCATTGCCAATATGACCGTCCTCGAGCTCTCCCAGTTCATCAAGGAGCTTGAGGAGAAGTTCGGCGTCTCCGCCGCCGCCCCGGCCATGGGCATGATGATGGCTGCCCCGGCCGCCGCCGAAGCCGCCCCGGCCGAAGAGGAAAAGACCGAGTTCGACGTCGTGCTGACCAGCGCCGGCGGCAACAAGATCGCCGTCATCAAGGTCGTGCGCGCCCTGACCGGTTTGGGCCTCAAGGAAGCCAAGGCCAAGGTCGACGAGCTGCCCTCCACCATCAAGGAAGCCGTGTCCAAGGCCGAGGCCGAAGACGCCAAGAAGCAGCTGGATGAATCCGGAGCGACCACCGAGATCAAGTAAGCGCCCCGCGCTTTCGTTTGCAACGGAAAAGAGCGCCCCCTTTCCACAGGGGCGGGGCGCTCTTTTCCCCTTTTTTGTCTTTTGCCCGCTTTCCGAAGCCCCGGCCGGACGTCCCGGCCCGCCCGGGGCGTAACCGGCGCGATGCGCGCTTCGCAAGGCCGATGAGGGGCGCTTTTTAGCCCCCGATCAGAAACGTCGCAGCCCTGCCACAGAGGAAAAAATGGCCCAGCTGACCAAACATTTCGGCAAGATCGTCAAAACGCTGACCATTCCCCATCTGCTCAACCTGCAGATCGACTCCTACGAGCTCTTTCTGCAAAAGGATGTCCCGCCGGCCAGCCGCGAGGACGCTGGGCTCGAGGGTGTGTTCCGTTCGGTCTTTCCCATCGAGGACTTCAATCGAACCGCCTCGCTGGAGTACGTCAGCTATGAAATCGGCGAGCCGAAATACGACGTTCCCGAGTGCATCGCCAAAGGCCTCACCTACGAGGCGCCGCTGCGCATCAAAGTCCGCCTGGTCGTCTACGACGTGGACGAGGAGACGGAAAACCGGACCATTCGCGACATCAAGGAGCAGGTCATCTATTTCGGCACCGTGCCGCTGATGACCGAAAAGGGTACCTTCATCATCAACGGTACCGAGCGCGTCATCGTCAACCAGCTCCAGCGCTCCCCGGGCATCATCTTCGAGCACGACTCCGGCAAGAGCCACACCAGCCGCAAGGTGCTTTATTCCTGCCGCGTGATCCCCATGCGCGGCTCCTGGCTCGATTTCGACTACGACCACAAGGACATCCTGTACGTGCGCATCGACCGGCGCCGCAAGATGCCCGCCACCATCCTTTTCAAGGCCATGGGCATGTCGCGCGTCGACATCCTGCGCTATTTCTACGAAATCGAGCACTTCACCGTCGAAGGGCCCCGCGTCTACCGCCAGGTCCACCCGGATTTCTACCGCAAGGAAAAGGCCTACGCCGAGGTGCGCGACGCCGAGGGCAAGACCATCGTGGCCGTGGACAAGCCCATCACCAAGCGCGCCTGGCGGCTGATGCTCGAAGCCGGCATCGAAAAGATCGAGGTCGACCCCACGACCCTGACCGGCCTGTTCCTGGCCGAGGACATCGCCGACCCGGCCACGGGCGAGGTCATGGCCGAGGCCGCCGACGAACTCACCCCCGATGTCATGGAAAAGCTCAAGGACGCCGGCATCAGCGACCTGCCCGTGCTGCACACGCGCGGCGTGGATACCTCCTCGTCCATTCGCGACACCCTGGTCCTCGACAAGACCACGGACACCATCACGGCCCAGGTCGAAATCTATCGCCGGTTGCGTCCGTCCTCGCCGCCGACGCCGGAAATCGCGGCCAACTTCTTTGAAAACCTCTTCCGCAACCCGGACTACTACGACCTGTCGCCCGTTGGCCGCTACAAGCTCAACGCGCGCCTGAAGATCGACCAGCCGCTCGATTTCCGCACCCTGGCCAACGACGACATCCTCAAAGCCGTCAAGCACCTGACCTTCCTCAAGGATTCCCACGGCCCGGCCGACGACATCGACCACCTGGGCAACCGCCGGGTGCGCCCCGTGGGCGAGCTGGTGGAAAACCAGTACCGCATTGGCCTGGTGCGCATGGAGCGGGCCATCAAGGAGCGCATGAGCCTCCAGGAAGTGGCCACGCTCATGCCCCACGACCTCATCAATCCTAAGCCCGTGGCCGCGGTGCTCAAGGAATTCTTCGGCACCTCCCAGCTGTCCCAGTTCATGGACCAGACCAACCCGCTGTCGGAAGTCACCCACAAGCGCCGGCTTTCGGCCCTTGGCCCGGGCGGCCTCACCCGCGAGCGGGCCGGCTTCGAGGTGCGCGACGTGCACACCTCCCACTACGGCCGCATCTGCCCCATCGAAACGCCGGAAGGACCGAACATCGGGCTGATCGTGTCGCTGACCACGCACTCCAAGGTCAACGACTTCGGCTTCATCGAGACGCCCTACCGGGTCGTGCGCGACAGCCAGGTGACCGAGGAGGTGGTCTACCTCGATGCCACCCGCGAGATCGACGAGGTCATCGCCGGCGCCAACGCCGAACTCGACGAGGAGGGGCGCTTCGTCCATCCCATGGTCGGCGCCCGCATCCGCGGCGACCTCATCATGACCCCGCGCGAGCAGGTGACGCTCATCGACATCTCGCCCAGCCAAATCGTGTCCGTCTCGGCCGCGCTCATTCCGTTCCTCGAGCACGACGACGCCAACCGGGCGCTCATGGGCTCGAACATGCAGCGCCAGGCCGTGCCGCTGTTGCGCTGCGAGCGGCCGCTGGTCGGCACGGGCATGGAAGGCCCGGTGGCCAAGGACTCGGGCTCGTGCCTTTTGGCCGAGGCCCCGGGCGTGGTCCACTACGCCGATGCCGAGCGCGTCATTGTCTGCTACGACGGCGACTTCGCCCCGGAAACCGGCGGCGCGCGCACCTACGAACTGCTCAAGCACCACAAGTCCAACCAGAACACCTGCTTCGGACAGGTGCCCCGCGTGCGCGTGGGCCAGCGGGTGGGCAAGGGCGACGTGCTGGCCGACGGCCCGGGCATCCGCGACGGCGAACTGGCGCTGGGCAAGAACCTCCTGGTCGCGTTTATGCCCTGGTGCGGCTACAACTACGAGGACTCCATCCTCATCGCCGAAAAGGCCGTGCGCGACGACACCTTCACCTCGGTCCACATCGAGGAGTTCGAGGTCGTCGCCCGCGACACCAAGCTCGGGCCCGAGGAGATCACCCGCGACATCCCCAACGTGGGCGAGGAAATGCTCAACGACCTCGACGACTGCGGCATCATCCGCATCGGCGCCAAGGTCGCCCCGGACGACATCCTGGTCGGCAAGATCACGCCCAAGGGCGAAACCCAGCTGACGCCGGAAGAAAAGCTCCTGCGCGCCATTTTCGGCGACAAGGCCCGCGACGTCAAAAACACCTCGCTCAAGGTCCCGCCCGGAATCGAGGGCACGGTCATCGACGTGCGCGTGTTCAACCGCCGTTCCGGCGAGAAGGACGAGCGCACCCGCCAGATCGAGGACTTCGAGCTGTCGCGCCTGGACATCAAGGAAGGCCAGCACATCGATGCCATGGCCACGAACATGCGCCGCCGCATCTGGCCGCTGGTCCAGGGCAAGTCCGTGTTCCAGACCATCAAGGGGCAAAAGAAGGGCGACGTGTTGCTCGAGGCCAACCATCCCGTCACCTGGGAAGTGCTGGAGGCTTTGCCGCTCAAAAAGCTCTCCGGGATCTTCTCCTCCAAGGAAACCAACGAGGCCGTGGCCGAGATCCTCGACGAGTACGACCGCCACGTGCACTTCGTCAAATCCGTCTACGACCAGAAGCGCGAGAAGACCACCGAGGGCGACGACCTGCCGCCCGGCGTCATCAAGATGGTCAAGGTCTACGTGGCCGTCAAACGCAAGCTCAACGTGGGCGACAAGATGGCCGGCCGCCACGGCAACAAGGGCGTCGTCTCCTGCATCCTGCCCGAGGAGGACATGCCCTTTTTCGCCAACGGGCGGCCCGTGGACATCGTGCTCAATCCCCTCGGCGTGCCTTCGCGCATGAACATCGGCCAGATCATGGAGACCCACCTGGGCTGGGCCGGCATGGAACTCGGCCGGCAGCTGGCCGCGCTCATCGATTCCGGCAAGGCCATGGAGGGCGTGCGCGCCGACGCCAAGGCCGTCTTCTCCGATCCCGAGACCGGGGCGCTCATTGACGACATGACCGACGACGAGCTCAAAAAGGCCCTCAAGAGCCTGCGCAACGGCATCGTGGCCAAGACGCCGGTCTTCGACGGCGCCACGGAAGACGAGATGTGGGGCTGGCTCAAGCAGGCCGGCCTGCCCGAGGACGGCAAGGTCACCCTCTACGACGGCCGCACCGGCGAGGCCTTCCACCGTCCCGTCACCGTGGGCTGCATGTACATGCTCAAGCTCCACCACCTGGTCGACGAAAAGATTCACGCCCGCTCGACCGGCCCGTACTCCCTGGTCACCCAGCAGCCGCTGGGCGGCAAGGCCCAGTTCGGCGGCCAGCGTTTGGGTGAAATGGAAGTCTGGGCGCTCGAGGCCTACGGCGCCTCCTACCTCTTGCAGGAGTTTCTCACCGTCAAGTCCGACGATGTGGGCGGCCGCGTCAAGATGTACGAGAAGATCGTCAAGGGTGACAATTTCCTGGAAGCCGGCTTGCCCGAGTCCTTCAACGTCCTGGTCAAGGAACTCATGTCCCTGGGCCTCGACGTGGACCTGATCCAGGACGAAAAAAAGATCGCTAAGGCCCCGCCGCGACGCTAGCGGCGCGTCCGGGAACCCGCCGCCGCCGCCGATCCTCCGGGTCGGCGGCGGGCGGGGGACGACCCCAGACCCGCTCGCCCCTTGTCGCACGGGCCTTCGACATACGCTTCGCGTCCCAACCGCCCGCCGGCGTGCCGGCCGGGCCAGCTGCGGGGAAGCCCTCCCGCCATACGAGGTAACCGTATGTCCCTGGACGAATTGTTCAGCATGCGCGGCCTCGGCCAGACCGCCGTGTCCAGCCGAACGCTCAAATCCATCCGTATTTCCATCGCCGCGCCGGAAAAAATCCGCGAATGGTCCTTCGGCGAAGTCAAGAAGCCGGAAACCATCAACTACCGGACCTTCAAGCCCGAACGCGACGGGCTTTTCTGCGCCAAGATCTTCGGCCCGGTCAAAGACTACGAGTGCAACTGCGGCAAGTACAAGCGCATGAAGCACCGGGGCATCGTCTGCGAAAAGTGCGGCGTCGAGGTCATTGCCTCCAAGGTGCGCCGCGAACGCATGGGCCATATCGAGCTGGCCGCGCCCGTGGCCCACATCTGGTTCCTCAAGACCCTGCCCTCGAAGATCGGCACCCTGCTCGACATGACCATGGTCGACCTGGAAAAGGTCCTCTATTTCGACTCCTACATGGTCCTCGATCCCAAGGACACCAACCTGTCCAAGTACCAGGTCATTTCCGAGGAGCAGTACATCCAGGTCATCGACCACTACGGCGGCGAGGATGCCGTCGAGGTGGGCATGGGCGCCGAGGCCGTGCGCTCGCTGCTGGAAGAGCTTGACCTCGTCAAGATCCGCACCGAGCTGCGCGAGGAGGCCATGACCACCAAGTCGCAGACCAAAAAGAAAAAGATTATCAAGCGCCTCAAAATCGTCGAGGCCTTCCTCGAATCCGGCAACAAGCCCGAGTGGATGATCATGGAAGTCATTCCGGTCATCCCGCCGGAACTGCGCCCGCTGGTCCCCCTGGATGGCGGCCGCTTCGCCACCTCCGATTTGAACGACCTTTACCGCCGGGTCATCAACCGCAACAACCGCCTCAAGCGCCTGATCGAACTCGGCGCCCCGGACATCATCATCAGAAACGAAAAGCGCATGCTCCAGGAAGCCGTGGACGCGCTTTTTGACAACGGCCGCCGGGGCCGGGCCATCACCGGCACCAATGGCCGGCCGCTCAAATCCCTGTCCGACATGATCAAGGGCAAGCAGGGCCGCTTCCGCCAGAACCTGCTCGGCAAGCGCGTTGACTACTCCGGCCGTTCGGTCATCGTCGTCGGCCCGCGGCTCAAGCTCCACCAGTGCGGCCTGCCGAAAAAAATGGCCCTGGAGCTGTTCAAGCCCTTCATCTACGCCAAGCTGGAGGAAAGGGGGCTGGCCACCACCATCAAGACCGCGAAAAAGATGGTGGAACGCGAAGAACTGGTGGTCTGGGACATCCTGGAAGACGTGGTGCGCGAGTACCCGATCATGCTCAACCGCGCCCCGACGCTCCACCGCCTCGGCATCCAGTCCTTCGAGCCGACCCTGGTCGAAGGCAAGGCCATCCAGCTCCATCCGCTCGTCTGCTCGGCCTACAACGCCGACTTCGACGGCGACCAGATGGCCGTGCACGTGCCCCTGTCGGTCGAGGCCCAGATCGAGTGCCGCGTGCTCATGATGTCCACCAACAACATCCTGTCCCCGGCCAACGGCAACCCGATCATCGTGCCCTCCCAGGACATCGTCCTTGGTTTGTACTACCTGACCGTCGAGCGCAGCTTCGCCAAGGGCGAGGGCAAGATCTTCGCCGACACGGGCGAAGTCGTCTGCGCCGTGGACGCCGGCGTGGTCAGCCTGCACGCCCGCGTCACCTGCCGCATCGACGGCAAGCGGGTGCAGACCACGCCCGGCCGCATCATCGTGGGCGAACTGCTGCCCGAGGGCCTGCCCTTCGAGCTCGTCAACACGGTGCTCAACAAGCGCAGCATCGGCAAGCTCGTCGGCGACACCTACCGCATGGCCGGCACCAAGGCGACGGTCATCCTGTGCGACCGCCTGAAAGACCTGGGCTACGAATACGCCACCCGGGCCGGCGTCTCCATCGGCGTCAAGGACCTGACCATCCCGGACAGCAAGGCCCGCATCCTGGACGCCGCCCAGACCGAGGTGGACGACATCGAGGTCCAGTACGGCGAGGGTATCATCACCCGCACCGAGAAATACAACAAGGTCGTGGACGTCTGGACCAAGGCCACCAACGACGTGGCCTCGGAGATGATGAAGCAGATCTCCTGGGACATCCTGCGCGACGAGGCCACGGGCCGCGAGGAACGCAACACCTCGGTCAACCCGATCTTCATGATGATCCACTCCGGGTCGCGCGGCAACCAGGACCAGATGCGCCAGCTGGCCGGCATGCGCGGCCTTATGGCCAAGCCCTCGGGCGAGATCATCGAAACGCCGATCACCTCCAACTTCCGCGAAGGCCTGTCCGTCGCCCAGTACTTCATCTCGACCCACGGCGCCCGGAAAGGCCTGGCCGACACGGCGCTCAAAACCGCCAACTCCGGTTACCTGACCCGCCGCCTGGTCGACGTGGTCCAGGACGTCATCATCACCGAGATCGACTGCGGCACCGTGGACGGCCTGGAGATCTCCCACTACGTCAAGGCCGGCGACATCAAGCAGCGCGTGTACGAGCGGGCGCTCGGCCGCGTGACCATGTTCGACATCCTCGACCCCGAGACGGACGAGGTGCTCATCCCCTACAACACCGTCGTCGACGAGGGCTACGCCCAGATCATCGAGGACAAGGGCTTCAGCTCCCTGACCATCCGCTCCACCCTGACCTGCCAGTCCAAGCACGGCGTGTGCGCCATGTGCTACGGCCGCGACCTGGCCCGGGGGCACCTGGTCAACGTCGGCGAGACGGTGGGCATCATCGCCGCCCAGTCCATCGGTGAGCCCGGCACCCAGCTGACCATGCGCACCTTCCACATCGGCGGCACGGCGGCCCGCGAAATCGCCCAGTCGTCGGTCACGGCCCAGCACAACGGCCGCATCGCGCTCTCGCGCGTCAAGTCCATCGTCAACCGCCAGGGCCACACCATCATCATGGGCAAGTCCGGCCAGGTGTCGGTGGTCGACGACCAGGGCCGCGAACGCGAGCGCTACAGCCTGCCGTCGGGCGCCAAGCTCTATGCCGTGGCCGGCCAGGAAGTCAAAAAGGACCAGCTGCTGGCCGAATGGGACCCGTTTAACGAGCCCTTCGTCACCGACGTCGCCGGCATCATCAAGTTCACCGACATCGTCGAGGGCAAGACCTACCAGGAGAAGGTGGACGACGCGACCAAGCGCGCGACGCAAACCATCATCGAGTACCGCACCACGTCCTACAAGCCGGCCGTGTCCATCGTGGACGACCACGGCGCGCCGAAAACCCGGCCCGGCACCAACAGCCTGGCCGTGTTCTCCATGCCCGTCGGCGCCCTGCTCATGGTGCGCGACGGCCAGGAGGTCTTCGAAGGCGACATCATCGCCCGAAAGCCCCGCGAGTCGTCCAAGACCAAGGACATCGTCGGCGGTCTGCCGCGCGTGGCCGAGCTGTTCGAGGTGCGCAAGCCCAAGGAGATGGCCGTGGTCTCCGAGATCGACGGCATCGTCTCCTTCGGTCCCGAGACCAAGGGCAAGCGCAAGATCATCGTCACGCCCGAGGCCGGCGACGCCAAGGAATACCTGATTCCCCGCGGCAAGCACGTCACGGTCCAGGAAGGCGACTTCGTGGAGGCCGGTGAACTGCTGACCGAAGGCTATCCGGAGCTGCACGACATCCTCAAGATCAAGGGCGAGAAGTTCCTGGCCAAGTACCTCGTGGACGAAATCCAGGACGTCTACCGGTTCCAGGGCGTGGCCATCAACGACAAGCACATCGAGATCATCGTCCGCCAGATGCTCAAAAAGGTGGCGGTCCTCGATTCCGGCGAGACCAACTTCCTCATCGGCGAGCAGGTCGACAAGATCCGCTTCATGGAAGAGAACATGCGCTGCATCGAGGAGGGCCTCAAGCCGGCCGTGGCCGAACCGCTGGTGCTCGGCATCACCCAGGCCTCGCTGTCCACGGATTCCTTCATCTCGGCCGCCTCGTTCCAGGAGACGACCAAGGTGCTCACCGAAGCCTCGCTGATGGGCAAGGACGACGCCCTGCGCGGGCTCAAGGAAAACGTCATCGTCGGCCGCCTCATCCCGGCCGGTACCGGCTACCGCCGCTACATGGACAGCGAGATCCACGTGCCGCGCCAGCCCGAGCGGCCGGACCGCTTCCTGGAGGAGCTGGAGGAAAGCCCGCTGCTCGTGGGCGACGGCCCCATGGAATAACCGGCCGGCCAGCCGAAACGGGCAAGGGACGCCGCAAGGGGCCTCGTCCATCCCAAACACGCAGGGGACTCCGCAAGGGGTCCCCTTTTTGTTGGTTGCGCCCCGGGGAGGGAAGGGGTGCCCAGGTCACCCCCAGGGGCCTGTGTTCCGTAAAAGTGCCTTCTTGCCAGCCTGGTCCCGGGTTCTGCTATTGTGGTCCCCCAAAGAGGGTTTTGCACCAGTCCGATTCCCCTGGGCGAGGCCCCTTGTCGGGAGGGCAACAGGTTGGAATCATGCTGGGATTCCAAAGGGCGGCAGCTCGTTGGCCGCCGGGGGCTTCCCCCTGGCGACGGTGGCAAAAGCCTCGATAAAACAGGCCGGGCGGTTCGCGCCCGGGACAACGGAGGGATGGGCAATGGTCAGCAGGCGTGTGTTGCTGCATGGGGCGGCCCTGGCGGCCGTGACCGTGGCCGGGGGCGGTTTTGCAAGGGGGCCGCGTCCGGCCCTGGGTTCCGACGTGGCCGCTGCGGGCCGGCAGGCGCCGGGCTATTTCCGCCTGCGCCTGGGCGATGGGGCGGTGACCGCCATCTACGACGGCGGCGTATACATCCCGCCCAAAATCCTCCATGGGGCTTCGACGTTGGTTATCGACGCGGCCTTACAGGACAGCTTTATCGATCCCGCCACCGGCGCGCCCACGGCCATCAATGCCTTTGTCGCCGAAGCCGGCGGCAAGGCGGTCCTGATCGACACGGGTGTGGGGACCTATTTCGGCGACAAGGCCGGGCTGTTGCCGGCCAATCTGGCCGCCGCCGGCTACGAGCCGGGGCGGATCGAAGCCGTGCTGCTCACCCACCTGCATTCGGACCATGCCCTGGGGCTGGTGGACGGCGCGGGCAAGGCGGTTTTCCCCAAGGCCACGGTGTATGCCCACGAGGCCGACGTCGCCTACTGGCTGGCCCCGGGGGCGGAAAGCCGCGTGACCGAAGGGCAGCGCAAGGTGCTGCCGGCGCTGCGGGCCGCCGTGGCCCCGTACCAGGCATCCGGCGCCTTCGTGGCCTTCGCCGACGGCGCCCAACCGGCCGGCCTGGAGGCGCAACGCCTTCCCGGCCATACTCCGGGGCACACCGGCTATTGGCTGGGCTCGGGCGAAGGGCGGCTGCTGGCCTGGGGGGACGTGGCCCACGTCATGGCCGTGCAGTTGCCCCATCCCGAGGTGACCATCGACTTCGACGCCGACCAGCCCAAGGCGGCGGCCGACCGCCTGGCGCTGTTGGCCCGGCTGGCCAGGGAGCAGTGCTACGTGGCCGGGGCCCATCTGCCGTTTCCCGGCATCGGGCGCATCCGGGCGGCCGGGGCGGGCTATGTCTGGGTACCGGCCCTCTACCAGGCCGGATAGTGGCGACCGATCCCGGCCCGGCGTTGCACCGGGCCGGCCGAAAACGGGACCGGGGAGGTGCGCGCCGCGTCCTCGAGACACGGGAGCTTTTTCGGGGAACGGGCCATAACGCGTTTTTTTACAATACTGCCGTATTGTCAGGGCGCAGCACGAGGCGGGGGAGGTGCGGCAGCGTCGCCAAGCAACGTGTCCCGGCGATAGAGTTCCTGGAAAAGCAGCAGCCACAGCCCGACCACAACCAGTGTGCCCACCCCGCCGGCCACGGTCGCCCCCACGGTGCCCAGAAGCGCCGCCGTCAGTCCCGATTCGAAGTCGCCGAGCTGGTTGGACGTGCCGATGAAGACCGCGTTGACGGCGCTGACCCGGCCGCGCAGGGCGTCGGGCGTGTCGATCTGGATCAGCGTGGAGCGGATGACCACGCTGACCATGTCGCTGGCCCCGAGCACGGACAGCGCCGCCACGGACAGCGGCAGCCAGCGCGACAGCCCGAAAACGATGGTGCCGCAGCCGAACAGGGCCACGGCCGCGTACATCGTCCGGCCCACCCGGCGCGACAGGGGGAAGCGGGTGAGGTACAGTGACATGGCCAGCGCCCCGATGGACGGCGCCGCCCGCATGACGCCAAGCCCCAGCGGCCCGGTGTGCAGGATGTCCTTGGCGAAGACCGGCAGCAAGGCCGTGGCCCCGCCGAGGAGCACCGAGAACAGGTCCATGGAGATGGCGCCGAAGATGACCGGCCGTTTGCGGATAAACCCCAGGCCTTCCAGGGCGCTGTTCCAGGTGGCCGCCGGCCGGCCGGCGGCCCGGGCCAGCCGGGGCAGTCCGGCGGCGGTCAGGGCGGCCAGCAGGAAGATCGCCGCCGCCGTGGCGTAGACCGTCCCCGGGCCGGCCAGGTAGAGCAGGCCGCCGGCGGCCGGGCCGAGGATCATGGCCGCTTTCCAGGCCGAGGCGCTCAGGGCCAGCATGCGGGGAAAAAGCCCGGGCGGCGCGATGGTCGGCAGCAGGGCCTGCATGGAGGGCGTCTCGAAGGCCCGGGCGGCGCCGATGGCGGCCACGCAGCCAAAGATGCCGCCCACGCCCAGGAAGCCGCCGTGGACGCCGGCCAACAGCACGGCCAGGGCCAGGCCCTGGAGCGTCTGGCAAACGCAGACGATGCGGCCCCGGTCGAAGCGGTCGGCCACTTGCCCCACCACCAGGGTGAGCAGGAACTGGGGCAAAAATTCGACCAGGCCGACCAGGCCCAGGTCGAGCACGTCGCCCGTGAGGGCATAGACCTGCCAGCCGATGGCCACGGCGGACATGTGGTAGGCAAAGCCCGAGGCGGCGCGGGAGGACCAGAAACGGGTAAAGGCGGTGTTTCGCAACAGTTCCGACGGCATAGGGTACGACTGGCGGGCGCGGGAATTCCGCCCGGGCGGCTGCCCGGGCAAGGCGCGAGGGCGTCGCCTAGCACGCCCGGTCGGTGTCGTCGAGTTACAGGCGTGCAGGGGCCAGGAGACTCCGTGCCCACCGCCCGTCGGTCCGGCCCATGCCGCCAGGGATAGGCCTTCGGCGCGTGGCCCCCTCGATGGGCCGGAGCGGGCTGTGGCGAGGCTGCCCTCGCCCGACTGGCCAGGGGGGGGCCGCGCCGGGGCCGGCTTTGTCCGGGGGTCGTCGGCGCCGTCGGGGCCGCCCCGGGGGGGCTTACAAGCCCGGCAGGGGTTCCTCGCGGGAAGGGGCGTCCCAGATGTGGGCCAGCAGGCGCTTGGCCTCGGCTAGGTCGGGATTGAGCGCCAGGGCCTCGCGGGCGGCGGCCTCGGCCTCGGTCAGCCGGTTTTGCTCGAAATAGACCCGGGCGATGTTGAGCAGCAGGTGGTCGTCGTCCTGGGACAGCTCCCTGGCCCGGAAATAGTATTTGAGGGCTTCGTCGAACAGGCCCTTCTTGCGCAGGTTGATGCCGAACTCGTTGAACAGGTGCTTGTGCCGGGGCTCGAAGGTTTCCTCCAGGCCCACCAGCCGGTCGAAGATGTACACGGCCTTGTCGGCCTTGTTCATGGCCAGGTAGACCAGCCCCAGGCCGAAGTTGGCCCGGATGTTGTCCTCGTCGATGCCCTTGATCTTCAGGTATTCCTTTTCCGCGTTGGCGTACTTGGCCGTGACCCGGTAATGGTCGCCGACGAGCAGGGGTTGGCTCAGAAGCCGGTAACTCAAGTCCGGCTCCAGGTGGTAGTCCTCGAAGAGCTTGTCCCGGCTGATCTCGATGGGCGTCCCCTGGGGCTTGAAGTTCATGTCCAGGCTTTGCACCTGGAAACGGCCGCTCTCCAGTTCCTTGACGAACCAGAAGGTCTCCGAAAGCGCGGCTCGCTTCGTGACGCCGAAACCCACCTTGATGGTGGCCTTGCAGGAAAAGATGCCGGAGATGCGGTTTTCGGCGTCCATGCTCACTGGTCCCGGGTCAGGCGCCCGTGGTCGTCTTCGGCCGGGCCGGGGTCCTTGGCTATGGTCAACTGATCATATTGTTTGGCCTTGAGGCGGTCCAACAGTTGCCGGGCTTCGTCGAAGTTCACGCGAAGGGCCACGGCCTGTTCCAGATGGTGGGTGGCTGTGGCGTAGTCCTTGGCGAAGATGCTGGCCTTGGCGATGTTGTAGTGCAGGTTCTCGTCGTCGGGCGTCAGGTGCAGGGCCTGGGTGTAGGCGTGCAGGGCGCCGACGTAGTCGCCCTTCTTGCGCAGGTCGATGCCCATGGTGTTGTAGGGGTTGACGGCTTCGGGGTTGGCCGAGATGATTTCGACAAAAAGTTCCTTGAGTTCGTCCAGCCGGTCCTGCATGGCCAAAATCGCGGCCGACTTGTCCAGATAGGCCCGGTAGTTGCCGTCGTCGCCCTTGCCCTTGTAGGCGTGGGCCATGCCGGCATAGGCCTCGGCGTACATGGTGTTGAGGGCCACGGCCTTGTTGAAGGCCAGGATCGCCTTGCCGAATTTCTTGCGGTGCAGGTAGTCCATGCCCTTGTTGAAATAGGTCACGGCCTCGTTTTCCTCTTCCACGATCTCGGAGAATTCCTCGATGGCTTCGTCGAAGAGGCCTTGGGCGACCAGTTCGCTGCCCAGGGCCAGTTGCTGCGTTTCGATGTCGTCGGCGCTTAGGGTCTCGCAGGCCAGGTGGAGGTGGCGCTCCAGGGTCTCCAGGGAGTAGGGCCGGATGACGTACCCGTTGCAGCCGGCGGCGATGGCGCCGAGCACGCTTTTGAGGTTGCTGTCCTGGGTGACCATGACCGCGGGTACGACCACGGTGCGCGAGGCCTTGCGGATGGCGCGCAGGCAGGCGCAGCCGTCCATGTCCTTGATGGAGGCGTCGATGAGCAGCAGCGTGGCGTCCTGGTGGCGCACCGGCTCCAGGGCATCGGCGACGTCGTCGAAAACCCGCACGTTGTGAAATTTGAGCTTGATGCAGCACTGCTTGTCACGGGCGGCATGATGGGCGTTGTTGGTCAGGATGGCGACGGAGTGTTCCCGGCAGTCCATGATGTCTCGCAGTGGCCGAAGGGCTGAAGTTCCCGAAATTGGAAGCAGTCCGACGCGATATGATGCAAGAACCGGGCTTGGCCCAGGCAAGTACGGCGGCCCTGGTCGCTTTTGGGCGTCGCCCGGCCTGCCGCCCGCGCCGCCGCCCGGATGCGCGGTCACCTCTCGCCGCAACGGTGCGACAGGCGGGCTGCGGCACAAGGAGCGTCGGCGGCCTCTCCCGAAGAGTCCTAGCATGAGGCGCGGGTGAAACCAAGGCCCTTTCGGGCGGCCAGCCTTCGGCCCCGCGTTCGGCATTTTGACGGCATGGCGGCAATGTGCCTGCTTTACGCCGTCGTTATGGCGCGCGCCGGATGGACGGGAAGCGCGACGCGGCAGCGTGACGGCCTGTGGCACCGGTTGGCGGGCGCGGCATGTGTTGTGCATTCTTCCAGGCGTCGGGGTCCCCAACAGGGGGGACCGGCAGGATCGGCGCAAACCGTACTGCACGCGACGACGGGGATCGCCGCGACCTGAAGGGGATCTCGACGGCCGCGCCCAGGGCAGGGCGCAGGGCGGCAACGCCGGCGCCGGAGGGCGGTCTTTCGGGAGGGGCTTTGGGCCCCTCCCTTGTCGTGTCGGCCGTCTGCCAGCCGTTGCAGTTGCCGCTGTCCCCCCGCCGTCCGAAGAACTGCCGCTGCCGCGACCTTCCCCACCGCCGCCCGGCCGCGTGGGCCGACGAGGAAACGGCCTGGGCTTACCAGCCGCCGCCGCCACCACCGCCCCCGCCGCCGCCCGAAGAACCACCGCCGCCGCTGCCGGAGGCACTTCCCGGTGCCGTGGCCGCGCTGGAAATGGTGGCGGAAAACCCCTCGCCCAGGCCCCCGGCGAAATCGCCATAGTCGCCGGAAGCCCAGCCCGGCCCCGTATACCAGGACGGCGTGTAGCCCGCGGCCGCGGCCAGGGCCAGCATGCCGGCGAACTGGGCCGCCCAGGCCACCTCCACGTCCAGGGCCAGGGCGTAGGGCAGGTATTTCTCGAACAGCTCCGGCGTTCGGTCCGGCGGGTTGAGCAGGTTGAGCCGTTCGCGCTCGCCCACGGACAGGTAGAGCCGGAAGCCTTCCAGGGCGTCCATCACCCGGCGCCCTTCCGGGGTGGGGGCCTTGAGCAGCCGGCGGAAGGCCGCGTTGAGCAGGGCGATGAGGGCCAGGGCCACGGCGGCCGGCAGGGAAACCGCGATGGTCAGGAAGGTCGCGCCCACCACTTCGCCGATCCAGAACGGCACGGCAAACAGCAGCAGGCCCAGGGCGGTGGCGATGGAGCGCAGGCCGGGCCGCCGCCGGGCCTTGGTGAGGGCCGCGCCGGCCCGCAGGGTCAGGGCGGCCACGGCGAAGGTCCAGCCGGACAGCCAAAAAACGAAGACCATGGCCGTGTTGCGGTCCTCGGCCACCCAGGCGGTCAGGGCCATGACCCCCAGCGACAGGGCCGCGCCCAGGGCGAAGGCCAGGGTGTTGGCCTCGAAGAGCGTGCCTTCGTAGCGGTCGACCAGGGCCTTTGTGAGGGCCTTGCGGGCGGCGGCCACAGCGGCGTGGTTGGCCTGTTCCAGGCGGATCACCCCGGCCGGGCCGAGCAGGGCGTCGCAGACCGCGCGCTGCCACGAGCCGACCTCGAAAACCCGCTTGCCGCGCGAGACGATGGTGACCTCGGCCGATTCGTCGATGGCCACCCCGCCGCCGACCGCCATCTCCACCAGGCCGGCGGCCAGGGCCTTGTCGTCAAAGCCCATGCGCCGCACGAACCGCGCCGCCGGGGCGTCCAGGCCCTGGGGCGGGGCGAACAGCGGCACCACGGGTCCGGCCCGGGGGTCGCGCCCCAACCGCCACCAGGCCAGACCGAAGTAGACGGCCACGGCGACCAGGCCGCCCAAAGCCGTGACCGTGGCCGGCGCGGCGAGCAGGCGCCGGGCAGGCGAGGGGGGCGTGACATACCCCGGGGGGAAGGCCACGGCCACGGTCAGGCCCTGGCCGGGCGGCAGGGGGGCGGTGGTGGCGAAAAAGACCACGTCGCCGGCGTTTCGCACGGTGAAATCCGTGCCCTTGGCCCCGGTCGGGCCGGTGTAGGCGGCGGTGTTGCCGGCCGCCGCCCCGGGGGGCAGGTGCACGGCCGCCGTGGCCAGGTCGATGGGCAGCCGCCAGCCGTTGCCCGTGACGTTCCAGTACAGTTCGTCGTAGCCCGGAAACCGCCCGATCTGGCCGTCGGTGGCGTAGGTCAGCTCGTAGGTGTGGCGTCCCGGGGGCAGGCTGGCGTCTTTTCGGCCCATGTAGACGTTTTTTCCGTTGGACACGCGCTTGATGTGGTAGTCTTCCTCCCGGCCGTCGCGGCGCACGGACAGGACGCGAAAGCCCACGTCCACGGCGCGGCCGTCGGGGCCCTTGTAGCGGGTGGGGAATTCGCGCACGATGCCGTGGCGGATGGAGGCGCCCGTGGCCTGGACGGTCAGGGTCTCGGTGACGGTGAGCCCGGCGTCGGCGCCGATGACGATGCGGCTGCCAAACGACAGGATGCGTTCCGTCTCGGCCGCCAGGGCCGGGGACAGCCCGGCCAGGAGCGCGGCCAGGCCGCACAGCAGCAGGCGCGCGCCCCGGGTCACGAGCCGGCCCCACTGCCGAAGTCGACCTTGGGCACGGCCCGGTCGGCCGGGTCGTCGATAACGAAGGAGGGCCTGGGCGCGAAGCCGAAGCCCGAGGCCACGATATTGGACGGAAAGGACTGGACGCGGTTGTTGAAATCGCGCACCGCGCCGTTGTAGTAGCGCCGCGACAGCTGCAACTCGTTTTCGATGGCCGCAAGTTCCTGTTGCAGGGACAGGAAATTTTCGCTGGCCCGCA
The DNA here is from genome assembly GCF_049995385.1 of Solidesulfovibrio sp. DCME. Classification (NCBI taxonomy): domain Bacteria; kingdom Pseudomonadati; phylum Thermodesulfobacteriota; class Desulfovibrionia; order Desulfovibrionales; family Desulfovibrionaceae; genus Solidesulfovibrio; species Solidesulfovibrio sp. DCME. The sequence continues at coordinate 3,522,250 of NZ_CP188261.1, read as the reverse complement.
GGCCGGGATAGTTTTCGGCCACGGCGAAAAGCTTCCCAAGGGCCGTGGTGAGTTCCCCTTCCAGCCGTAGCCGGTCGGGGGTGTCGGCGGCGGTGGCGATTTGGGCCCGCAGTCCGGTCACCGATTCCAGGACGCCGCGTTCGTGGCCCATGTAGCCGGTAACGGCCGCGACGAGGTTGGGGATCAGGTCGCAGCGGCGTTTGAGTTGCACGTCCATGCCGCTTTGGGCCTCGACCACGAGGTTGCGTCCCCGCACCAGGCCGTTGTAGATGGCGATGCACCAGGCGCCGGCAAGGACGCACAGGCCGAAGACGACGAGCAGGACGGTCATGGGTTTCTCCTTGGAAAAGTGCTGGCCGGTGGAGCGGCACCATGTCGTATAGAACATGGGGGCGCGGCGAAGCAATGCCTGTCTCGATTTGTTGCAGAAATGATGCCGGGCGGCGCGGAGGGTGGGCATGGACGTGATCGGTGTATGGCTTGACGACGCGGCTGCGGCGCGCTTGGCCCGGGGGTTGGCCGCCTTGGGCTTCGACCCCCGGCCTGTCGCCGGCGCAGCGGCGTTGACGCCCCGGCTCGATGGCCTGGTGATCGGGGCCGGTGTGCTTGCGGCCCATGGCCCGGCCGTGCGGGCCTTTCGCGAGGCCAGGGGGGAGTTTGGCGCGCCGGTTGTGGCCGTCCTCGACCGGGATGCCGATGAGGCCGACGTGGCCCGGGCGCTGGAACTGGCCGACGAGACGGCCCGGGAGCCGGTGGGCGCGCGGGAACTGGCGGCGCGGCTGCGGCTGCTTGGCCGGCTGGGCCGGGCCGTGGCGGCCGGGGCCGCCGGAGGCGCCCCGAAAACGGCCGCCACGCCGTGGCCCATGCCCGTCCTGGCCCGGCTGGTCGCCGGCATGGCCCGGGAGATCGGTTCGCCGGTCCAGTACGTGGGGGGCAACCTGGAATTTCTGGCCAACACCTTCGCCCGGCTCGTCGAGGCCCTGGATGGCCTTGGCGCCGTGGCCCTTCGGGCCGACGGGGACGAGGCCGCCCTGGCCCAGGCCCTGGCCGGGCTGCTCGACGACGAGGAACTGCGCTTTTTCCTGGAGGAAACGCCGGCGGCCATCCGGGAATCGCGCGAGGGCCTGGACCGGGTGACGGCCATCGTCCACTGCGTCGGCCGGCTGGTCCAGGACGACGGCCAGGCCCCCCGGGGCGTGGATGTGGCCGGGGTCGTGCGCGACATGCTGGTGGTCTCCCGCAGCCTGTGGAAGTACGCGGCCGATGTGGAAACGGACCTCGAACCCGGCCTGCCGCCGGTGCTGTGCGCGCCGGGGAAGCTGTGCCAGGCGGTTTTGGCCTTGCTGCTCGGGGCGGCCGATGCCATCGCGGCCCGCCAGGGCGGCCGTGGCGGCAAGGGGCGCATCGACGTGGCCGCCTTGCGCCGGGGCGAAACCGTGGAAGTGGTGGTGCGCGACGGGGACGCGGCGGGAGGGGCTGGTGACACGCCCCTCCCGCCGCGCGAAGGCCTCGCCCTGGTGCGCTCGCTCCTGGCCGGCCAGGGCGCCGATCTGGAGGTGCTGTCCGGCCGGGAGGGGCAGGCCACGGTGATCCTGCGCCTGCCGCTGGCCCCGGGGCCGGTGGCCATCGGGGCCTAAGGCCCCGGCCTGGCCAGGGTCCGGCGTGACCGTGAGCGGTTGCCTCGGGAGGCTTTGCCCGTTATCTTCCGATTTTGGCGCGTTATCGTTTCGGTCACGCGTCCTTTGGAGGATGCATGTCGCCTGCCGTTTCGCCCGTTCCCGTCACCTGCACCCGGGATTGCCCCAGCGCCTGCGGCCTGCTCGCCCACGTGGAGGGTGGCAGGGTGGTGCGCCTGTCCGGCAACCCCGACCATCCCGTCAATTGCGGCACGGCCTGCCGCAAGGTGCCGGCCTTTTTGCGCCGGTTTTACAGCCCCAAGCGCGTGCTGACACCGCTTCGCCGCCGAAGCGGCGCCTGGGTGCCCATCGGCTGGGACGCGGCCCTGGACGAGCTGGCCGATCGGCTCAAGGGCGCCGTGGCCCGCCATGGCCCGGAATCGATTCTCTCTTACATGGGTTTTGGCGAGCGCACGGCGCTGAAAATCGTCAACGCCCGGTTTTTCGCCCTGCTCGGCGGCGTAACGACCCTGACGGGCACCCTGTGCGGCGGCACGGGCTATGCCGCCCAGGGCCAGGATTTCGGCCCCCGCGTCTCCCACGACCCCCTGGACCTGGAAAACGCGTCCACCATCGTGCTGTGGGGCCGCAATCCCGCGGCCACCCAGCCGGGGCTCCTGCCCCAACTGCGCCGGGCCAAAAAGCGCGGCACGCGCCTGATCCTCGTCGATCCCCGCCAAAGCGAATCCGCTGCCCTGGCCGACCTCCACCTGCGGCCCAAGCCCGGCCGCGACGCCTTCCTGGCCCTGGCCGTGGCCAAGCACATCCTGGAGGCCGGCTGGGAGGACCGGGAATTTCTGGCCAGCCACTGCGACAACCTGGACGGCTACCTGGATCTGCTTGGCCGCCATGGCCTGGAGGAGCTGGCCCGGTCCTGCGACGTGGATATCCCCGCCATCCGCGAACTGGCGCGCGCCTACGTGGCCGGCAAGCCCACGGCCACGCTGCTTGGCTGGGGCCTGCACCGGTACACCCTGGGCCACGAGCTCGTGCGGTCCGTGGACGCCCTGGGCGCGGTGTCGGGCAACATCGGCCTGCCCGGCGGCGGCGTGTCCCAGGGCTTCGAGGAGTGGGGGCCCTACGACCCCGAGCTGTGGGGCGAGGGGCTGCATCCGCCGCGGCGCAAGTTCCTCATGCCGCGCATCGGCCGGGAGATCCTCGAAGCCCGGGACCCGGCCATCGAGGTGGCCGTCATCACCGCCGCCAACCCGGTCTGCATGGCCCCGGACAGCGACCGGGTGGCCCGGGCCCTGGACAGCATCCCCTTTGTCGTGGACATGAACCTGTTTCTCGACGACACCTCCGACCACGCCGACCTGTTCTTGCCCTGCGCCGCCTTTTTCGAGCAGCGCGACCTGGTGGCCAGCTTCGGCCACAACCACGTCGGCCCCCTGAACCGGGCCGCGCCGCCGCCCGGGCAGTGCCGCTCCCAGTTCGACATCTTCATGGACCTGGCCGGCCGCTTTCCCTTTGCCAAGGACTTCGTCAAGACGGAGGAACAGTGGCTTAAGCTGCTCATCCGGCCGCTGCTGGAAAAAGGCGTGGCCTTCGACGACCTCTGGGGGGGGCCGGTGCGCATCCCGGACGCGCCCATGGTGCCCTGGCGCGACAAACGTTTCGATACGCCCACCGGCAACTTCCAGCTCCTGACCGAAGTCACGGCCTGCCCGGACTGCCGATTGGCCATTCGCTACCCCTACCATTTCCTGACCCCGGGCGCGGCGGCCCACCTGTGTTCCGAGCGCCTGCCCGGCGACCACGGCGGCCCGGTGGAGGTGGCCATGGCCACGGAAGAGGCCCTGCGCCTGGGCATCGCCGACGGCGGGCCGGCCCGGCTGGTGAGCGAACTGGGAAGCCTGGCCGTCACGGTGCGCCACGATCCGGGCCTGCGCCGGGACGTGGTGACCTGCCCGCGCGGCGGCTGGCTCAAGGCCGGCCAGGGGGTCAACCGCCTGATCCCGGACCTGGTCAGCGCCCTGGGCCAGGGCACGCCCTATTACGAAGCCCTGGTGGACGTGGAAAAGGCGTCCTGATCCGGGATGGCCGCCCGGGCCAGGGGCGGCAGCACGGGCCGTCGGTCGGCCCGGACCAGTCCCCATCGGCGCGTTGCCAGGCGGGCCAGGAAGACCGGCGGATAGACGAGGCCGGTGGTGAGGATGCAAAAAAGGCCCCGGCCGAGGGCCAGGCCGTGGCGTAAGCGCAGGGCCAAGGCCATGCCGAGCACGGCCGCCGTCAAGGCCGCGAGCGTCGGCCGGGGAAAAAGCACCAGCACGATCAGCCCGGCCAGCCAGGCGAAGGGCACGCCGTGCAGCAGGCGGAAAAAGCCGTGGATGGCCAGGCAGTCCGCCTGGCTGCGGGCGTAGCTGGCCAGCATGCGCAGCCAGGCCCGGGCGTTGGGCGGCCGGCGATGGGCGATACGGGCCGTGGGCGTGAACCAGACCGAAAACCCCGCATCGGTCAGCCGCTTGTCCAGATCCACGTCCTCGCCCGGGAAAAGCCCCGGCCGGAACCCGCCGGCGTGCAGGAAAATCTCCCGCTTGTAGGCGCTGTTGCACGAGGCATTGTGCCCGACCCGGGTCACGGCGGCATGGGGTTTGACGTAGTCGGCCACGAACCCGATGGCGCGCAGGAACACTCCGAGATCCCGGGCGAAGTTCGCATCGTCGGGGTGTCCCGCCTGGGGGCCGCCAAGGCCGGCCAGGCGCGGGTCGTCGATGGTCTCGAAGGCCGCGAGCAGCGCCCTGGCCCAGTCCGGGGCCGGTACGGCGTCGGCGTCGATGAAGGCGACGATGGCCCCCCGGCTTGCCTGCACGCCCAGGTTGCGAGCCTGGGCCGGCCCACTTCGGGGAAGGCGCAGACAACGAACGCCGCGTCGCGCGGCCAGAGCAGCCGTTTCGTCCGTGGAGGCGTCGTCGGCCACGACGATTTCCAGCGTCCCGGCCGCTACGTCCTGTCGCAGAAGGGCGTCGAGGCAGGCGCCGATGCAGCCGGCCTCGTTGCGGGCCGCCACCACGACACTGAGACGCGGCATGTTTTCCATGTCAGCAGCGTTTTCCCTGAGAGGACAGCAGGTAGCGCATGAAATTGTAAAAACCCCGCAGCTTGCGGTAGAGGTCACGCTTGGAGCGCGTTTCGAGCAGGAAGCGCAGCATGTAGGACGGCCGGAAGTAGAACTGCCGCAAGCCCTTGTCCACGGCAGCCACCACCGCCTCCCGGCCGAGGTTCGGATAGGCCACCACCGCGCTTTGTTCGCCGTCGGCCAGCCAGTCGTCCCAGCTTTTGGCCGTCAGCAGGCCCTGAGCCTTGATGGTCTCGAAGTAACGCGTGCCGGGAAAGGGCACGGCCGCCGAGAACTGGGCGGTGGTCAGCGGTACGCGCAGGGAGAAATCCAGGGTTTCCTGCATGGTTTGGGCCGTCTCGCCGGGCAGGCCCAAGACGAAACAGCCGTGCACGGCCAGGCCCGCCTCCCGGCAGGACCGCACGAAGCGCTCCATCTGGCCCACGGTGGTCTTTTTGCCCATGGCGTCGAGCATGGCCTGGGAGCCGGATTCGAAACCGACCAGCACCAGGCGGCAGCCGGCGCGCTTGAGGTGCCGCAGCAGGGCCGGATCATCCACGTCGGCCCGGGAGTTGATGGAAAAGGGGACGCCCAGGCCGCTTTGCTCGATGGCCGTGCACAGGGCGTGGGCCCGGTCGGCGTTGACGGTGAAGGTGTCGTCCTCGAAAAAGAACTCCCCTTGTCGGATGGCCGGCCAGCGCGAGACCACCCATTCCATTTCGGCCACGATGCTTTGCGGCGAGCGGGTGCGGTAGCGCCGGCCGTGCATGACCTGCGGCCACAGGCAAAAGCTGCACCCGTACGGGCAGCCCCGGCCGCCGATGACCGTGACGTAGGGTTGCAGCTTGGAGCCGTCGAAATAGCGCATCAGGTCGAGCTGATCCCAGGCCGGGAAGGGCAGGCCGTCCAGGTCGCCGATGAGGGGCCTGGCCGCCGTACGCACGGGCCGTCCGTCCACCGTGAAGGCCACTCCGGCCACCTCGGACAGATCGTCGTTTTCGGTGTGCCAGCGCACGGCCACATCGCGCACGGTGTAGTCGTATTCGCCAATGGCCACGGCATCCACGGCCCCGGCGGCGGCCATGAGGCTCTCCTCGGGCAGGGCCGAGACATGGGGGCCGACCATCAGGACCTTCGTGTCCGGGCTTTGGGCCTTGATGCGGCGGGCGCAGTCCAGGTCGGAATGAAACGACGGGGTGGTGGAGTCGAGCACGGCCATGAAGGGACGCGTCTCCTTGGCCAGGGCTTCGAGTTGCGGCTTGTCCCAGCCCTTGGCCGGGAAGTCGAACAGCCTGGCATCGAAGCCGTCGCGCACAAGGACCGCCGTGGCGTAGGCCAGCCAGTCAGGGGCGCGCAGCACCCGTCCGCGCGTGCGGGCGGCCCAGCGCTGGGTGCGGCAGAAATCGGGCACGAAGGGTTCGTTGACGACGAGGATGGTGTTGTTGGTCATGGGGGTTAGGGGCGTTTTGGCGGTGATATGGCGGATTCGCTGAAAAAGACGAACAGGAAACCCGAGAAAAAGGTCAGGATGCCCATGGTCACGAGCATGGCCCCCAGGGCCATGACCCGCACCATGCTCAGGCCCTGGGCCAGGGTGGACACCCAGATGACCACCACGTAGCCGAGGATGGCCAGCCCGACCAGGCACAGCCCGCCGCCGATGAGGCACATGTTCTCCACGGTGACGAACCGGGTCAGGCGTCGCACCCAGGGCGGTTGGGGCACGAAGGTCTGGTTGGCATGGTAGGCCAGGGCGGCCACGCCCAGGATGCCCAAGTAATAGCCGATGGTGATGGCGCTCGTGCCGATCACCAGCCAGTGATCGCCCATCCAGAACGGGCCGAAGCGGAATTCCTGGCCCGAGGGCACGGAAAGCAGCGCCGTCAAAATGGCGCAACCGGAAAGGACGCTCAGGGCGGCGGGCACGAAAAAAAGCCACAGCGGGCTGTACAGCAGCAGGAATTTGAGCGTCCGCCAACCGTCGCGCCAGGGGTTTAAATGGGGCGGGCGGCCGCGCGCGTCCTTGCGCAGGCTGATGGGGATTTCCGTGACGCGCAGCCCCAGCAACCCGGCCTTGACCACCATTTCGGTGGCGAATTCCATGCCGGCGGAAGTCTGGTGCATGCGGTCGTAGGCTTGCCTGGTGAAGGCGCGCAGGCCGCAATAGACATCGCTGCAACGGGTGCGGAAAAAGAGGTTGAGCAGGGCCGTCAAGGTCGGGTTTCCGATGTAGCGGTTCTTCCAGGGCATGGCCCCGGGATGGATCACGCCCCGGAAGCGCGAGCCCATGCACAGGTCGTAGCCCTGGGCCAGTTTGTCGATCATGGGGGCGGCCTCGCGAAAATCATAGGAACCGTCGGCGTCGCCCATGACGATGTACTGGCCGTTTGCCGCCTCGATGCCGTAGCGCAGGGCGTTGCCGTAGCCCTTGTCCGGGCAGTGGACCACCCGGCAGCCGAGGCCGGCCGCGATGAGCGGGCTGCCGTCGGTACTGCCGTTGTCGCTGACCAGTATCTCCCCGGAAAACCCCTTGGCCTCCAGGCGGGTCAAGGCTTCCCGGGCCATGGCCAGGGCCACGGGCAAAGCCTTGGCCTCGTCGAGGCAGGGGAGCACGAAGGTCACGTCAAGGGTCGGCATGGCACGGTCCCTAGGCTAAAAGTCGGATCACGATGACAACTCCCTAACAGCTTTTTTTCAGCCTGTCGCCTGGTTGGGGCGACGGGATCAAGGGGGGCCGGGGGGGGGTGGCTGGCCGGAGGGTGGCGCCGAGCCGGGGCAGGGGCCGAAATCGACGTTGGCCGCGCCGACCGTGGCGCACCAGAGGTGCCGGTCCTTGAAGTAGGCCACGAGGGCGGCGTTTTTTTCCGGCCCCAAGTCCCTGGCCCAGACGATCCGGGCATGGTCGATGTCGGCCCGGTTGTAGACCCATTCGGCGTGAACGTTGCTGTCCGGCCGGTAGGTGACGATGACCAAGTGGTCGCCGGGCAGGGCTTCGAGCCTGGCTTCGACCTGTTGCCGCACCGCCGCCTGGAGCTGATTGCCGCTTGGCTGGCGGCGGGGATAGTCGCGCACGCCCAGGACCGTGACCGCGGCCAGGACGCAGGGCAGCAGGCGCACCAGGGACAGGCCCACGGGCCGGCCAAAAAGTTTGACCGCCCGCAGCCAGCGGAAAATGCGCAGCCAAAGGACCGAGAACAGGCCCAAGGCCGGGGCGAAATAGTGTGGCAAGCTCCACATATAAAAAAGCGAAGCCGCAAGGACGGCCAAGGTCGCCAGAGCGGGCGCACGGGTAGGGCGGCTGGCGAAAAAGGCCAGCGGCGCGAGAAAGGCTGGTAAGAAAAAAATAGGATACAACAACGAGGACAGCATATCGAAGCGGTGGGGGAGGCTTGCAAGTCTGCCCCGGAGTGTGGCTGCCTGGGCGGCGGCGGGATAGCCCCACTCCGTATGATAGCGGCGCATTTCCCTGGGCATGTCGGCCGGAAAAGGGACGCTTTCCGGTTTGCCCGTAGCATAGGCAGCGTCGTATTGCTTGGTATAGGCCACATAGGGAAAGGTGAATGCTTCTCCCGTGACATTGTAGTTAAAGTACAGCAACCCGCCACAGCCAAGGGCCAAGGGTAAGGCCATGGCGGGCAGGGCCGTCCGCACCAGTGCGGGGAAACTCCCGCGGCCGCGCTGCCAGGCCGCCAGCATCAGCCAAATGAGGAGGACACAAGAAAGCACGGACCCTTCGAACGGCCTTGTCGCGGCCAGGATGACCCCGCCGACGCCGAACAACAGCCCCGATTTCCGGTCCGGGGTGTTCAGGAGCCTCCCGACAGCGCCTACGGCCAGGCAACCGCCAATGGCCGTTACCGCGCCGCCCCAATAGGATGAGGCCCAGTAGTGGATTGTCGCAAACTGCAAGGCCGCAATCATGCCCCCCAGAAAAGCGTAGCCCGGGGAAAGAAATCCGCGCAGGCACCAGACAAGGGCCGCGCACATGGCCGCCACGGACAGGAGCACACCCCACCAGGGATGGCCGAGAAGCTTCTGCCCCAGAGCCAGGAATGTCGCCTGCCCCGGAAAGAACTTGGAAGCGTATGTTGGATGTTGGAGGACGTGGAAGCTTTGGAAATGCTCCCACAGGGGGTGGGGCGGCATGGCCAGGTGGCCCGAGGCGAAGGTGTCGGCCTGGAGCAGGTAGCTGTATTCGTCATGGATGACCGGAAAACCCGGCGGGACGAGGGGGAGGACGGCGACCCGCAGCGTCAGGGCGAACAGGAAGGTGATGACGATGGCGAACAGGTCGTTGCGGGCGAGCCTGCCAAGGAACCATTCGACATGGCGAAAGAAGCGTCCCCCGAGCATCGGCCTCGTCAGGCCCGGTATGGCTGCGGCGGTGTGCAGCAGGAGAAGGAACATCGCCCCGCGCTCCTAGGAGGCCCTATTTCGGGTGTGGCCGGCATTTGATGCCGAAAGGGCGACGGCCGGGTCACGGGTCGCGATGTAACATTTGTAGAACGACCAGTTGCTGTGACGCCTTGGCCGGAAACCCTGGTTTTCCAGGACGCGGATGAATCTGTCCCAGGCCTGGCAAAAGGCGCGCTGTTCGTCTTTCTCAGCCAGCGCATTCCGGTACATTGGCGGAAAAAGGCGCAAGAACGTGTAGTAAAAAAAATGGCCGATGGGCGTGGCCATGTTGGGTTCGTAGATGTAAAGGCTGCCGCCCGGGGCGCACAAGCGCGCCAGATTGCGGGCGGCCTCATCCAGGTCGGTCACGGGCAAATGATGTAGCACGCCTTGCACGAAGACATACGGATAGCGGCGGCCGACATCGAGGCCCGGGCTGCAAAGGGAGTTCCGATAGAAGACGACCCGGTTCGCCGCCTCGGGATACAAGGCGTTGTCGATATCCAGTCCAGAGAGGTCGCTATAACCGCGGCGGGCCATGTCGAGGAGAAATCGCCCCCGGCCGCAGCCAACATCGATAAGGCCAGCTGTTTTATCGGCCGGCAAGGGGAGAATAAACCGGTATTTGATGTTCTGGAACAGGCGGACGCAGGGATTGCGGTCCACCGTCCGATAGAGTTCCTGGAGATGTTTATCGTCAATATTGTGGATGGCCATGCCGGCAGTGCTCCGCGAAAAAGAGTTGCAAACGGGCGACACTCCAGCACGGTCCCAGCGCCCAGGGCGCCAAGGCCACTGATCCGTGCACTCGCCATATTGCCTGTACCCGGGCCGGCCGGGCCTGTCAAAGCGGCCGGGACGTCAGCGCGGCCGTTTGACCAGGCACAGCGACAGGTAGTGGGGCTTTTCCGGGGCCGCTTCGAGGTCGGGGATGACGGCTTCGCCGTCGTGGCCCAGGCGCGTGACGAAGATCGCCCCACCCGCCAGCCCCAAGCGCCGCAGCAGTTCCCGAAGCCTGGGGAAGTTGCGGTAGGCCTTGAGGATGACGGCGTTGTCGGCCGCCTCCAGCGCCTTTTCCAACCGGCCGTCGCCGTCGATGCCCGAGGCCACGAGCAGGTTTTCCCCGGCCTCGGCCAGGGGCTGGCCCGTGGTGGCGGCGGCCGCCTGGAAGGAGGTGATCCCCGGCACGACGACCACGGGCAGGCCCGGCAGGCGGCGGCGCAACAGCGGCAGCACGTAGCCGAAGGTGCTGTAGAGCAGCGGGTCGCCAAGGGTCACGAAGGCGGCGTCGCGCCCGGCGGCGAGCACGCCGGCCATGGCGGTGGCGTTGGCCTCCCAGGCTGCGGCCAGGGCGGCCGGGTCGCGGGTCATGGGGAAGCCCAGCCGGGTCACGGCCGTCCCTCGGGGCAGGTGGGGCGCGATGATGGCCTCGGCGATGGAATAGTCGTTTTTGCTCGACGAGGCGGCGAAGACGTCGGCCGTTTGCCGCAGGATGCGCACGGCCTTGATGGTCAGCAGTTCCGGGTCGCCCGGTCCGACGCCCAGGCCGTAGAGCGTGCCCAGGGCGGTCATGGCCGGGCCTCCGTGGCCGGGGAGGCGGCGAGCAGCCCGGCCAGTTCCTCCACGGCGTCCACGCTCCCCGGGCCGGGCCGGGAGAAGACGGCCTCGTCCACCAGGAAGTCGCGGCCTGATTGCACGCAGGGAAGGGTTGCGTAGGCCGGGCGTTCGCGCATGGGCCGGGCCTCGGGATTCATGGGGCCGCGCTGGGTGAGGCAGACTTGCGGGGCCAGGCGCAGCAGTTCCTCGTCGGCCAGGCGCACGATCTTCTTGTCCGCCGTCACGGCGTTTTTCCCGCCGGCGGCTTCGATGACCGCGTCGACCATGGAGCCCTGCCCGGCGGCGAGCAGGCTTCCCGAGCGGACCTCGAAAAAGACCGTCGGCCGTTCGCCCTGGCCGCCCGCCCTGGCCGCCACGGCCTCCAGGCGGGCCGTAAGGCCGGCGACGAGCCGGGCGGCGCCGTCTTCGCTTGCGGTCAGCCGGCCGATGCGGTCGATGGCGGAAAATAGCCCCGGAAAATCGTTTATGGCGAAAACGGCCGTGGGCAGGCCCAAACGGGCCAGGCTTGCGGCCGCTTCCTCGGCCTCGCCGCGCCCGGCCGCCTGGAGCACCAGGTCGGGTGCCACGGCCAGGACGCGCTCGATGTTCGGCCGCATGTGGGTGCCGATGACGGGCAGGCCGGCGATGGCCGGCGGCCGGGTGTCGGCCTCGGTGCGGGCCACGATGCGATCGGTAAGCCCCAGTCCGGCGAGGATCTCGTTTAGGGCGCCGTAGAGGGCCACGATCCTCTGGGCCGGCTTTTCCAGCCGGACCTCATGGCCCAGGTCGTCGGTTATCGTCACGGCCGCCAGGCCGGGGGACGGTTGCGGCAGCAGGAGGGCCAGGAGGGCCAGCAGGCACGGCCAAAGCCTGGGGGCAGCCGTTTCGCGGATGGGGGATGACCAGGATGTCGGCATCGTAAATCCTTGACAGGGTTTGGCCGGTGAAGACGTCGGCGGTGGGGCCGTCGGCGACGATATGGCCGTCTTTTAAAAAAATGAGCCGCTTGCAGAAAAGCGCCGCCAGGTTGACGTCGTGCAGGGCGGCCAGCACGGTGGTACCGGCGGCGTTTCGCCGGGCAAGCAGGTCGTAGAGTTCCATTTTTCGGGCAATGTCCAGGCTGGCCGAGGCCTCGTCCAGAACAAGCGCCCGGGCGTCCTGGGCCAGGGCCCGGGCGGTGAGCACGCGCTGGAATTCGCCCCCGGACAAGGCGTTGAGGCGCCTTTCGGCGAGATGGTCCACGCCCACGGCCGCCATGGCCTCCCGGCAGGCCGCCTCGTCGGCTTCGGTGTAGCCGGCCAGGAAGCGCAGGTAGGGATAGCGGCCCAGGCGCACCAGGGCGGCCACGGTGAATTCGCCGGCGCTTTCGGCCCGCTGGGGCACGGCGGCGACGAGCCGGGCGCGCTCCCGCGAGGCCAGGCCGGCCACGTCGCGGCCGCTCAGGGCGACGGTGCCGGCGGTCGGGGCCAAAATGCCCGTGGCGGCCAGCAGCAGCGTGGTCTTGCCCGCGCCGTTGGGGCCGAGAAGCCCCACCATTTCGCCCGGGGCGATGGCGAGGTCGATGGCGTGCAGGACCTCGACGTCGCCGTAGCCGGCCCGAAGGCCCGTAAGGCGGATCACGCCCGGCCTCCGCCCCGGGGGGCGAGCAGCAGGAAACAAAAAAACGGGCCGCCCAGAAGGGCCGTGACCACGCCCACGGGCAGCTCGGCGCCGCCGGGCAGGATGGTGCGGGCCAGGACGTCGGCCAGGACCAGCAACGCGCCGCCGCACAGGGCGCTTTGGGGCAGCAGCCGGCCATGCTCGGCCCCGTAGAGCCGGCGGCAGGCGTGGGGGGCGATGAGCCCGACGAAGCCGATGACCCCGGAGACGGCCACGGCGGCGGCCGTCAGCAGGCTGGCGGCGGCCAGCAGCGTCAGCCTGGCCCGGCCGGCGGCAACCCCCAATTGGCGGGCTTGCGTGTCGCCCAGAAGCAGGATGTCCAGTTCCCGGGCAAAAAGGGCCACCAGGGCCAGCCCCAGCAGGCAGCAGGGCAGGAAAAGCCCCAGTTCCGCCTGGCCCCGGCCCTGGAAGCCGCCCATGATCCAAAAGACGATGCCGGCCACGGATTCCTCGTTGAGCGCCTTGACCAGCGACAGCAGGGCCGAAAGGAAGGTGGCGGCGATGATGCCGGAAAGGACCACCGTTTCCCGGCGCAGTCCCCCGGCCAGACGCGACAGGGCCAGGACCCCGGCCAGGGTCGCCGCGCCGCCGGCCAGGGCGCAAAGGGGTGTGGCGAAGCGCCCGCCCCAGGCGGCCGCCAGGCCCAGGGTCAGCGACAGGGCGGCCCCGAAGGCCGCGCCGCCGGAGACGCCCAGGGTGAAGGGGTCGGCCAGGGGGTTTCGCAACACGCCCTGGAAGACGCCGCCGGCCACGGCCAGGGCGGCGCCCACGCCGTAGGCCAGAACGGCCCGCCACAGGCGCAGGTCGAGGACCACGGCCGGCAGGGCCGGGTCGGCCGGGGCGGCCAGCGGCAGCCCCATGGCCCGGCCGAGGACCGTGGCCACGTCGCCGGGTGCGGCCGGATAGGCCCCGGCCAGGCAGGCCGCGACCAGCGCGGCCAGCCCGGCCAGGGCGGGAAGCAGGGCGGCGGTCCGTCCGCCCGGTCGGCCTGACGTGGCGGGCATTATTTCCCGGGCAGGGCGTCGAAGGTCGCCTTGAGGTGGTCCAGCCAGATGGCGGCCACGGCTTCGCGGTCGGCGTTGCCGGTGAGCACGGGCACGGCCTCGACGCCGGCCTTTTTGAGCAGCGAAGCCAGGGAGTCGTTCTCCTGGCCGGCCATGTCGTTTCGGGCGTGGTCGCCGGCCACGGCGAAAAGCGGCACGAGATAGGCCTTTTTGACGCCCCGGGCCTTGAGTTCGGCGGCGACGTCCTCGAAGCTCGGCGTGCCCTCGACCGTGGTCACGAAGGCGTTTTTGTCCTCGCGCCACAGCGTGTATTGCAGGGCGGGGTAGGCCATGTCGGCGAAGTGGTCGGTGCCGTGGCCGACGAAGACGAGCGCGTCGACGGGCTTGCGCTCCCTGGGCGCGGACGCGAGGAGCGCCTTGGCCACCCGGGGGAAGTCCTCGCGGGAAAAGAGCAGCGGCGCGCTGACTTCCGCGTGGGAAAGCCCCTTGGGCAGGCCGGAGAAGGCCTTGGCCAGGCTGACCAGGTCGTCGTATTCGTGGCCGGGGATGGTTTGCAGGGACAGGATGGCCACGTCGGTGACGCCCTGGTCGGGCAGGGCGGCCAGGGCCTCGGCCGGGGAGGGGAAGACCTTGCCTTCCTTGGCCAGCTTATGCCGGATCATGGCCGCGGTGTAGCACAGCGACACCGGCACGCCGGGATAGGCGGCCTTGACGCGCTCGACCATCTTCTGGATGGCCGGGGCGGCTTCGGGCACGGTGGTGCCGAAGGCGGCCACGACGATGGCCCGTTTGGCTTCCTTTTTGGCCTCGTGGCCGGCCAGGGCCGGTACGGACAGGAACAGGCACAGCGCAAGGCAGGTGAGCGTTTTCAGGGGACGCGTCATTGGGGGTGAACCTCCATGGGCATGGAGGGCTCTTGAAGAATGGAAAAGGACCGCGCCGCCAAATGGGGACGCCCGCCCTTTCCCTTGAGCCCGGCCGGCAAAAGCCCTCGTTGCCGACGGGTTGGCCTGTGACCGGGCAGGTCTTCCGGCTCGTCCCATCGGCCCCGGCCTTCCCGGGAGAAGCTCCCAGTGGCGCGCGTGGAGGCCGACCTTTTCGGGGACTGACGGCGGCGGGTCCGCTCCCGACTTGCACGGGATTCCCTATTGAGCCCCGACGGGGCACCCTGGTCGTTTCCGGGCAGTAGCCGGGGGCAGGGGCGGTGTCAAGGATTGGCCGGGGTACGGCTGGGCTTTATGACGCCGCGGTCGAGCAGGGCCTTGTAGTCGGCTTTCTTGGTGAAAAGCGTGGGCACGTGAAGGTTTTCCAGCAACTGGAGCAGGGTCTGGACCGTGGCCGGCTTGGAGTTTTTCCCGAGGACCACCACGGCCGTGTCCCGGGCCACGGCGATTTTCTCGGCCACCTCCCAGGCGCCGGTCATGGGCCGGCCGCCGTCGAGGCTGTAGGCGTCGTTTTCGATCACGACCACGCCGGCCAGGGCCGTGGCCTCGGGCCGGGCCAGGCCCAGGGCGGCCAGGCAGATCAGGGCCGGCAGGGCGGCCAAAAAGGGGTTGCGTCTGGACATGGGCTCGTTTTGGGGTTAAGGATTTTTTTCACGAAATACATCCGCCCAGGGGGTTCGCCGTGCAATTCGACTTCTCCGGCCTCATCGTGCTGTTCGGTTTCGTCTCGGTCTTCGTCGCCCTGCTCGTCATCAAGGCCCAGCAGGAAGCCAAGCCCCAGGACCAGGACTGGTAGCCCCCGGCCACCCAGCCATTCCGGCGGCGGCGGGCCACGGCCTGTCGTCGCCTTCGTCGTTGCCCGTCTTCACTGTCCGCCCGCTCCTTCTTCCCCATCGGGGAGGTCCAGGAGGGGATCATCCCCTCCTGGCCGCCGGAGGCCTCTTCCCTGCCTCCCCGCCTGCTCCTTTCGCCGCTACTTTCCGCGCAACTGCCGCTTGTCGCCGACGCGGATGGTGATCTTTTCCTTGTCCAGGTATTCGAGCAGGGCGATGAGGAACTTGCGCGACAGCCCGGTCAGTTCCCGGAATTCGGCCGGCCCCATGTCCGTGGCGCCGCCGGCGTAGTAGGCCCGGACCTTCGCGATGAGCGCCGCGATGGCCTCGGCGCAGAAATACATCCCTTCCTGGGCCTTGACGATGCGCCCTTCGTCCATGAGCACCTTGTAGACCGGCTGGGCCTCCTTGAAGGTCAGCGACAACGGCTCCAGGATGTCCTTGACGTTGGGCGGGGTCAGCCCACCTTTCTGGTAGACATCGAGCAGCGTGGCCCGAAGCGTCGCCTGGTCCGAGGCCAGGGACACCTTGTGGCCGGCCAGGCGCAGCACGTCCTGTTCGGTGGCCAGTACCCCGGCGCGCAGTTGCCGTTCGACCACGTAGTGAAAGAGCTTGGGCGCAAGGGCCTTGCCCCAGGTGGAGGCCAGTTCGCTGCGGGAGATGCCGAGCTTGAGCGGTTCGCGGGTGTGGAAGGCGGCGACGTATTCGGCAAGGGTGGCGGCCAGCTGCGTGAGGACGGCGCCGGCGACGAAATGGCGGCCTTCCTTGCCGTCGCGCTCGACCAGCGCCGCCCGGCCCTTGTCGCAAAGGCCGGCCAGGGCCTTGTCCAGGGCCTTGGATTCGAGGTCGGTGAGCGTCATGAGCCGCGCAAAGCCCAGCCCCTCGATCCCGGCCCGGTCGAGCTGCAAGGCGACCAGTTCCGAGCCCGTTTCCGTGGCCAGGGCGGCCAGCATGGGCGCGGCGGCGGGGTCGAAGCGCTTGACCTTGCGGCCCATGGGCGAGAGCACCCGGCCGCCGGCCATGGTGCGCAGCGGCGCGCCCGAGCGCACCACCACCCGGTCGCCGTGGACCCCGGCCAGGGGCTCGGGAAAACGCATCTGGCACACGGCCGTCTGGCCGGGTTCGAGCTTTTCGCGGTCGAGCAGGTGGATGCGGGCCAAAAGCTCCCGGGTGCCGTGGTGGAAATGCACCTCGGTGCGGTGCTTGATGGCGCGCGGGGCCGAGGCCAGGCAGGCGAGCTCCACTTCCCAGACCGTGTCCGGAAAAAGGGTTCCGGGCCGGGCCAGCACCTCGCCGCGTTCGATGTCCTCCACCTCCAGGCCCGTCAGGTTGACGGCCGTGCGCCGGCCGGCCGGGGATTCCTCCACCGTCTCGCCGTGGGATTGCAGGCCGCGAATCTTGGAGCGTTTGTCCGTGGGGAAAAGCTGCACGTCCTCGCCCAGGCGAAACGAGCCGGCGATGAGCGTACCCGTGACCACCGTGCCGTGGCCCTTGAGCGTAAAGACACGGTCGATGGGCAGCCTGGCCAGGTCCGAGCGGCGCCGGGGGGCGAAGTCGGCCACGAGCGCGGCCAGGGCGTCGCGCAGGGCGTCGAGGCCCGTCCCGGTGTGGGAGGAGACCGGAAAAAGGGGGGCGTCGGCCAGGAAGGTGCCGGCCAGTTCGGCCCGCAGATCGTCGGTGACCATGGCCAGCCAGTCTTCGTCCACCATGTCGGCCTTGGTCAGGGCCACCAGGCCGGTTTGCACGCCGAGCAGCGTACAGATGTCCAGGTGCTCGCGGGTTTGCGGCATGACGCCTTCGTCGGCGGCCACGACCAGCATGACGAAGTCGATGCCGGCCGCGCCGGCCACCATGTTCTTGACGAAGCGTTCGTGGCCGGGCACGTCGATGACCCCCAGGCGCGCCCCGCCGGGCAGGTCCATGAAGGCGAAGCCGAGCTCGATGGTGATGCCGCGCTTTTTCTCCTCGGCCAGACGGTCGCAGTCGATGCCGGTAAGCGCCTTGATGAGCGTGGTCTTGCCGTGGTCGATATGCCCGGCCGTGCCCATGATGACAGGCATGGATGCTCCTTTGGAGGAGGGGAGGGAAGAGGCCTCCGGCGGCCGGGAGGGGATGATCCCCTCCCGGACCCTCCCCGATGGGGCGTCGCCCGGGCGCGGGCCCGGGCGACGCCCGGGGGTTAGCTCGACAGAAAGGCCTTGTAGGCCAGCATGGCGGCGTAGATGTCGGCCACGCTGGTCAGTTCGAAGGGGCTGTGCATGGACAGCACCGACGGGCCGAAGTCGATCACGTCCATGCCGTAGACGGCCAGGAACTTGGCCACCGTGCCGCCGCCGCCGAGGTCCACCCGGCCCAGTTCGGCCATCTGCCAGGGCACGCCCGCCCCGTCGAGGAGGTTGCGCAGCCAGGCCACGTACTCGGGGTGGGCGTCGTTGGCCCCGACCTTGCCCCGGTGGCCGGTGAACTTGCAAAACACCGGCCCGAAGCCCAGGATCGAGGAATTGAGTTTTTCGTGCAGGTCCTGGTGGTCCGGGTCGATGGGGGCGTGGACGTCGGCCGACAGGGCCTTGCCGGCGGCCAGCACCCGGCTTTTGCGCGCGCCGGGGTCCCAGGCCTCGATGAGGTCGTCCAGGCAGTATTCGAAAAAGCGGGACTTGGCCCCGGTGGAGCCTTCGGAGCCGATCTCCTCCTTGTCCCAAAAAAGCACGATCTGCGTGTGTTCGGGCTGGGGCGCGGCCAGCAGGGCGGTAAGCGCGGTGAAGACGCAGGCCCGGTCGTCCTGGCCGTAGCCGCCGATGAGCGCCTCGTCCAGGCCCACGAACCGGGCCGGGCCGGCCGGCACGGCCTGCAGTTCGGCGCTGTAGAGGTCGGCCTCCCCGATGCCGTACTTGTCGTGCAGCAGGGCCAGCACCTTTGTTTTGATGGCATCCTTGCCGTTTTTGGCGGCGTCCGTGGGCGCGGCCGCGGCGCCCTCGGCCTCCTCGGTCGCGGCCGGGGGATCGGCCGGGCTGTGGCCGATGAGGATGTTGAGTTTTTCGGCCTCGAAGGCGTCGGCCAGCTTCTGTTCGACCTGCCGGTAGGCCAGGTGCGGCAGCAGGTCCGGGATGGCGAAGACCGGGTCGGCGGCGTCCTCGCCGATGGTCACCGGCACCACCGTGCCGTCCTTTTTGGCCACCACGCCGTGCAGGGCCAGGGGCCGGGCCAGCCATTGGTGCTTGCGGATGCCGCCGTAGTAGTGGGTCTTGAGCTGGGCCACGCCACAGTCCTGGTAGAGGGGGTGCTGCTTGAGGTCGATGCGCGGCGTGTCGCCGTGGGCGCCGACTAGGCGGAAGCCCTCGCGCAGGGGGGTTTTGCCCTTGCGGGCGACGAACACGGTCTTGCCCTTGAGCACGCGGAAGACGGCGTCGCCGGCGAAATCCCCGTCCGGGCATTCGGCGAAGCCGGCCTCGGTCAGGGCCGCGCGCACGTAGTGCACGGTTTCCCGTTCGGTCTTGCAGGTGGACAGGAACGCGATGTAGCGCCCGGCCAGATCGCGCATGGCGGCGCGTTCCTCGGGCGAGGCGTAGGTTTCCCAGCAGCTCTTGGCCTGGGTGGCCAGGGAGGGGGTTTCGGTCTTGGTCTCGTTTGGCTCGGACATGATGCGAAGGGCTCCTTCAATATGGCAATTGCAAGATGATAAGCGTCCGACGCCTTGGAGGGAACCCCTTTTTGCGGCGGTTTTGCCCGTTTGGGCGGGCTCAGGCCAGGGCCTGGGCCAGCACGGCGGCCACGAGCCGCGATTCGTCGTCGAGGAGCGTGCGGGGATCGAGCAGGAAGGCCCCGTCCTCGATGCGCCCAATAAGCGGCGGGTCCGTGGTGAGCAGCCGCTCGCGCAAGGTGTCGGGCGTCGGCGCCTGGCCAAGGGGGGTCAGGGAGACCAGCGTGGTCGGCAGGTCGTGCTCGGGAAAGGCCCCGCCGCCCACGCGCGAGGCGCCGGGGACGGTTTTCACGGCGCAGCGCCCGGCCAGGGTTTTTTTAAGCAGCGCGGCCAGGTTGCGGGCCTTGCGGGCCAGGGCCGCGGGGCTGGCCGTCATCATGGCCAGGGTCGGGACCTCGCGCCGGGCCCGCTCGGGGTCGAGGTAGAGGCGCAGGGTGGCCTCCAGGGCGGCCAGGGTCATCTTGTCGATGCGCACGGCCCGGTTGAGGGGGTTTTTGCGGATGGCCTCGATGGCCGCCGCCTTGCCGACGATGATGCCGGCCTGCGGCCCGCCCAGGACCTTGTCGCCGGAAAAGGTCACGATGTCCGCGCCGTCGGCGATGGCCCGCTGGACGGTCGGCTCGCCGGGCAGGCCCAGGCCGGTGAAATCCGTCAGGTTGCCGCTGCCCAGGTCCTCCATGACCGGTAGGCCGCGCTCCCGGCCGATGGCCACCAGTTCGGCCAGGGAGACTTCCCTGGTGAAGCCCACGATCCGGTAGTTGGAAGTGTGGACCTTGAGCAGCAGGGCGGTATTTTCGGTGATCGCGTTTTCGTAGTCCCGGGGATGGGTGCGGTTGGTAGCCCCGACCTCGCGCAGCACGGCTCCGGACTTGGCCATGACCTCGGGGATGCGAAACGAGCCGCCGATCTCCACGAGCTGGCCGCGCGAAACCACCACTTCCCGGCCCTTGGCCAGGGTCTCCAGGGTGATGAGCACGGCGGCGGCGTTGTTGTTGACCACCAGCGCCGCCTCGGCGCCGGTCAGGCGGCGCAGGATGTCCACCACGTGGCTGTAGCGGCTGCCGCGCTGGCCGGTGGCCAGGTCGAATTCCAGGTTGGAATAGCGGGCGCAGGCCAGGGCGGCCGCCTCGATGGCCGGCTGGGCCAGCAGGGACCGGCCGAGGTTGGTGTGCACCACCACGCCCGTGGCGTTGAGGACCCGGCGGAAATGGGGCCGGGTGGCCGCCGCGACGAACCGGGCGCACTGGGAGCGCACCAGGGCCGGCGCCAGTTGGGCCGGGTCGGTGATGCGGCCGGCCTTGATGTCGGCGCGCAGGCCGTCGAGGAAGTCGTTGACCGCGTCGCGCAGGAGCGCTCGGGGCAGGTCGGCCAGGGCAGCCGCGCCGGCCAGGTCGGCCAGGATCACGTCCACGGACGGAAGCAGGCGGAAAAGCTGTTGCACGCGATCGTCCCGGGGTTGGGGTTGTGGGCGCGGCCGCAGCGGCCGGTGTCGGAGCCGCAGTCGTGGCCGCGCTCAGGTTCCGCTGGCCGGAAACAGCGCGGCCAGCATGTACATGGAGCCGCAGGCCAGCACCGTGCCGTCCAGGTGTCGCACGGCCTCCAGGGCGGCGGCCGGGTCGGCCACGGCCACGGCGCGCTGTCCAAGGGCGGCCACGACTTCGGCCGCCGGCCGGCCGCGCGAGACGCCGGGCAGCTCGGGCACGAAAATGGGGCCGTCGGTGAGGCGCGCGGCCAGGGGCGCCATGGCGCCCAAATCCTTGTCGCGCAGGCAGGTGAAGATCATGGCCGCGGGCGCGATGCGAAGCGCCCGCAAGGCGTCTTCGAGGGCGGCCAGGGCCGGGGCGTTGTGGGCGCTGTCCAGCAGCAGCGACGGGGCCATGTCCGGGAGCCGCAGCAGGTGCAGCCGGCCGGGCAGAAACGTCTCGCCCAGGGCCCGGGCCATGGCCGCCTCGTCGGGCGTGATGCCGAGCAGCCCCGCGCACAGCGCAAATCCGGCCAGGGCCAGGGAGGCGTTTCGGGCCTGGTGCGGGCCGGCCAGCCGCAGCTTGACCGGCGGGGTGAGCAGGGGCTTTTCGCCGCTAAGGCGGGCGATCCTGGTGACCGGGTCATAGGCGGCCAGTTCCCCGACTTCGTGGAGCCTGGCGCCGACCCGGTCGGCTTGGCGGCGCAGGATGGCCAGGACTTCCGGGGTCTGGGGACCGGTGACGGCCAGGCCGCCGGGGCTTAGGGCGGCGGCCTTGTCCCGGACGATGTCGGCCAGGCCCGGGCCGATCACGTGGGCGTGGTCCAGGCCGATGGGGGTGAAAAGGACGAGGTCGCGGCCAAGGACGGTGGTGGCGTCGCCGGCGCCGCCGAGGCCGGCTTCGTAGATGGCGGCCTCCACGCCCTGGTCGGTGAAGATGCGGGCGGCCATGGCCGTGAGCAGCTCGAAATAGGTGAGCTTGCCCTGTTCGCCGCCGGCCGTGGTCGCGGCCAGGACGGCGTTTGCCGCCGCCAGCCAGTCGGCCTCGTCGCAGGGGCGGCCGCCGACGAGGATGCGCTCGCGCACGCTGACGAAATGCGGCGACAGGTACAGGCCGGTCGGCAGGCCGTGGGCGCCGAGCAGGCCGGCCAGGAAGGCGGCCGTGGAGCCCTTGCCGTTGGTGCCGACGACCTGCACGGCCAGATGGGGCAGCGTGGTCAGGCGCAGGCCGGCAAGGGCGGCGCGCATCCGGTTGGGCGTCAGCTCCATGCGAAACAGCCCGAGGCCGTCGAGGTAGGCCGAAAAGGCGGCGAAGTCGGAATATTCAGATGGTGATGCGGTCATGTTCGCGTAATAGCCTGTAGGTGAATCCGGCCAGTTCGTGCTCCAGTTCGTCTTGGATCTGGGCGGCGAAGGGGGCCTTCATATGATAGATGAGGATTTCCGGCCGGGTTTGCAGTTTTTCCAGTTCCCGACGCAACAGTTTGGGGGTCAGGTGCCTGGAGGCCATGGCCAGGGCTTCCAGGGACGAGGGGAAGGAGGCCTCGGTGATCAGGTGGGCCAGGGGGAAGGGCAGGCCGTCGAGGAAGCGCCAGCAGTCGTCGCAGGGGCCGGTGTCGCCGGTGTAGGCGAGGTTTCGGTCGCCGCCGTCCTCCCACAGGACGAAGCCCGAGGCGGCCTTGGCGTGGTTGACGGCAAAGGCGGCCACGGTCAGTTCGCCGAGGACCACGGGTTCGCCCGGGACCATGGGGGCGTAGGTCAGGATGGGCGAATTCTGGGGGATGACGGTAAAATCGGGCCAGATGGTATCGTTGAGCAGATGGTTGGCGATGGCGTCGAGGACGTCGGGCAGCCCGTGGATGGCCAGGGGGGGGCGCGATTTGGCGGCGAAGAATTCGATGAGGTTGTCGGCCAGAAACAGGATGTCCTTGATGTGGTCGAGATGGGCGTGGGAGACGAAAATATGTTCGATGCGGGCCTGCGCGGCCAGATCGATGGCCGAGGTGACGGTGCCGGCATCGAGGAGGACGGTGTCGTTGACCAGAAAGGAGGTCAGGTTGTGGCCGGGGAGATCCGAGCCGGAGCAGCCGAGCACACGCAGGTTCATGTCTCCCTCCTGGTTGCGGGGACGGCCGGGGTCAGGCAGTTTGAGCTTGGCGCGTCGTTTCGTCAAGGGCGGTCTTGACCGCGCGGAAGGCCTTGTTTAGGTTCGGCGGTCAGGCGCCCGTAGCTCAGTCGGATAGAGCATCTGCCTTCTAAGCAGACGGCCACAGGTTCGAATCCTGTCGGGCGCACCAGAATAAAATCAAGGGGTTAGGCTGTATTGGCCTAGCCCCTTTTTCCGTGTGGATACCCGGGGTGGATAACATGTTGGCCGGGCCGACGAAAAAGCGAGGAATTTCAAGTGCGCCCGGCATGGATAACATGGGGCAGAAAGAGGCAACCGGCCCTATGTAAGCGCACAACCAAAATGAGAAATCGTTTCAACCAAAGTGAGAAGGCGGGGTTGGTCCTTCTCCTTTGTGCGGGCGACAAGAGTTCGTAACAATCCGATATCGAAAGAGCCGTGGAGTATTTGCAGGACTTCAAGGAGCGGTCGAAATGAAAAATATCGAGCAAGCCAGCGTGAGCCATCATGACGCCGTGGTCCGGGAGTTGCGGGAAGACTCCGAGTTGGCTTTCGAATACCTGAAGGCGACGCTTGAGGAAGAGGACGACGCCGCCATGCGCCTGGGGCTGCTTCGAATCGCCCAGGCGTACGGCGTCCAGGAAATAGCCGACAAGGCGGGTCTGCGTCGGGAAAATTTGTACCGGGCGCTCGGCCCGAAGGGCAACCCCACCGTCAAGACGCTCACGGCGATTCTGCGGGCGTTGGGCCTGCGTTTAAGCGTCGTACGCGCCCAGGAAGCCGCACACGGGCGTTGACGGGGGAAGCCCGTACGGCGACTCAGGAGGCGATGGCAAGGGTGATTATCCCGCCTGTCCCTTCTTGTTTGCGGCAGAGGCGGCGAGGACAGCCTTCTGCCCTATGGGACGAAACGGCAGGATTTTCGAGGGCTCGCCACGCTGGGGTTGCGGCTGCACGGGAGGCGGTGCGTCCTGTTGCTCGGGGCTGAGGCTCGGCAACTTCGCAATGGTCCGCCGTTTTTCGTCGCCGAGCAGGTGGTAATACTGGTTGGCCGTCATGTGGACCGACGAGTGTCCCATGAGCTTGCTGACGGCGGCCAGGTCGCCACCCTCGCGTAGGAGGGTCGTGGCGAACAGGTGCCGCACATCGTAGAAGACCACAGGGTACGCGATCTCCGCCGCCTCACAGGCCCTTTTGAGGGCCTTGCGCAATTCCTTGACCTGCCTGCCCTTGGACTTGATCAGGTCCTCGGTCTGGGCCTTTTCGCGCATCTCCTGGAGCCGGGCCAGAAATGCCGGCGAGAGCGGGATGGTTCTCAGCGTCCGCGTCTTGGTGGCGAAGACCCGGTTACAGCACCTCTTCGGGCGTGACGCCCAACCGCGCCCATTGGGCTTCGGCCTCGGCTTCGGCTCGGGCCAGCTCCTCGCCGACATACGGCTCGAGAACGAGGCTCTCGGCCACAAGCTGCCAGATGTATTTCACCTCGTACTTGTAGTCCTTGTAGAAACGCGGCAGCCGCTTCATCATCTGGTCGCGGCAGTTGGAGCAGCCCACCACCACCACGTCGGCCCCGGTGCGGCGGATCTGGTCGTACTTGAGCCGGCCGTGGTAGGCCGACTGGGCCTCGAAGGGCATGGGCCAGTTGCCGCCGCCGGCCCCGCAGCAGTAGTTGTTCACGCGGTTGGGGATCATGTCCACGAAATCGTCCACGCACTGCCCGATGATGTAGCGCGGCTCCTCGTAGTAGGCCTTGCCGAAATGCTTCTCCAGTTCGCGGCCGTGCTTGCACGAGTCGTGCCAGGTAAAGCGCCGGCCGACGTTAACGCTCTTATCCAGCTTGATGCGGCCCTGGGTGATCACTTCCATGAGGTAGTCGTAGATGTAGATGAAGTCCACCCGCTCGGCCGGGTCCGACGTGGCGCACATCTTCATGCCCGACCGGCAGCCATAGGAACCGCCGCCGCAGTCCGGCATGATCATGCGACCCACGTTGAGTTCCCGCATGAGGTCCATCTTGCGCCTGGCCAGGGTGGCCGTGGCCTCGAAGTTTCCGGAAAAAAGCCCCCAGTCCACGGCTTCCCAGTTGTGAGACGGCACGGTCCAGTTGGCGCGGGCGGCGTAAAAGACCTTCCACCACCATTTCATGTCCTCGAAGTCGCCGTAGATTTCCTTGGAATTGGGGAAAAAGAGGATGTCCGCGTCCTTTTTGTCCACGGGCACGTAAAACCCCGGGCATTCCTCCTCGGCCAGATCGTTGCCCACGTCGAGCAGGGTGGCGAGGTACTCGGACTGGGCGATCTCCATGTTGTTGCCCGAACGCAGCACCCGCTCCACGCCCTTGTGCAGGATGCCCGGCACCTTGTCCCGAGGGCGCATGTGCTTGAGTTCGGCCATGACCGGCACGATGTCCAGCCCCATGGGGCAGACAAGGGTACAGCGGCCGCAGCCCGTGCACAGCCAGGGAAAATCCGTGGCCGCCGCCTCGTCCACCAGCCCCAGGACCAGCATGCGCAGGATCTTGCGCACGTCGAGGTCGCCGAGGCCCGGCGTGCCCGTGGCCGGACAGCCGTTGACGCAGGCCCCGCAGGTCATGCAGGCCTGCAGGTTGAGATTATCCGACAATGACCGCAACGACTGGCCCTTGAGCCGTCCCCGCGTGTTCGCGTCGAGCACCAGAGGTGGGAGTGCTTCGGCGGTGATGGTCTGTGCGTCCATGCTCTGCTCCCGTGTTGACGGTCGGGCCGGGCGCGCCGCCTTGCGCAACGCGCGCCCGGTCCCGGTCCGCGAAAGGCGGCCGACACGATCAGGCCATGGCCTCGGCCGACACGGCCTTGCCGGTCTGGTCGTACATCAGGCCGCAGCGCAGATCGAAGTGCTTGTTCACGCTCATGGTCGGGCAGGCGGCATTGAGCGCCACCTTGGTCACGGTGGAGCCCAGAAAAGCCTGCTCGGGGTCCTTTTCCTTGGAGTGGTGGGCCATGATGATGAGATCGGTCTTGGTCCGCTGGGACATGCCCAGGATCTCCATGGCCGGGTCGCCGACCAGGCACTGGAAGTCATAGTCCGCCAGTCCGGCCAGCCGGTGGTCGTAGAGGTCCCGCAACCTGGCCACGGTGTCGGCCTGGGCCGCCTGCAGCCCGGGGGCGTCGAGGTCCCCCTTGTCCAGGACGTGGAACACCGTCAGCGAGGCCCGGTAATGCCGGGCCATCTGCCCGGCGTAGGACACGGCGCATTCGGCTTGGTCGGAGAAGTCCGTGGCCGCGATGAGGCGGGTGAACCGCTGGGCGGCCGGGGCCTGGTTGGTGACGATCATGACCGGGCAGGAGGCGCGCTGGCTGACGCGCTCCAGGGTGCTGCCGGCCATGCCCCACATCCGGGACCGCTTCTCGGTGTATTCCTTGGTGTGGGGGCCCATGATGATGAGGTCGGCGTTCTTCTGCCGGGCCAGGCGCAGGACCTCGTTGTGCGGAATGCCCGCCCGCACGATGATCTCGCAATGCGGCACGCCGGCGATGCGATCCTTGTAGTAGGTCTCGATATTCTCCTTGATGCGCGCCGTGGCCCCGGAGGATTCGAGGTATTCGATCTCGCCCCAGCCCTGCTCCAGGCCGCACACATGGGCGAGGTAGAGCTTGGCGTCGAAAAGCTTGGCAAAGGAAAAGGCCTTTTCCGCGGCGTTTTCACAGATGGCCGATGGCGTGACGGCCAGCACGATGTCCTTGAACATAACGCCTCCTTGGCGGATGCGGTTAAAAGGCTGCGGGCCGGTTGGGACGACTCAGGAGACGGCCCGGGCAGACCCGGTTTGTTCCAGCTTGGACGTGAACGAAGGGGTAATGGCCAGGTTCTTCTCCATGAGCACCTCCCGTGGGGAGAGCCCCAGGGCCAGTCCGACCAGCTGGGGCAGGTAGAGGACGGCCACAGCCGACGCGCCGTGTCCCAGGGCCTGGCTCTGGTAGGCGTCCAGGTTCATCTGGCACATGGAACACACCGTGACGATGACGTCGGCCCCGGCGGCCGCCTTGAGAATGGCCGAAACCGAGGCCAGGGCCGCGTCCTTGTGCGTGGCCATGAGCGACGCGCCGCAGCAGACGTTCCCCCGACGCCAGGGATGGACCGTGGCCCCGAGAGCCTCGATGACAGGCTCCATGGACCGGGGATGCTCGGGGTCGTCGAACACGGGATAGGGGCGCAACGCCTGGCAGCCGTAATAGGGCGCGACCACGAGGCCCGACAGTTCCCGGGTCACCCTGGCCTTGACCGCGTCCGGGCCGACGTCGCGCGAAAGCACGTCGAGGAGGTGGCGCACCCGGCCGCCCTTGCCGGAGTAGGTGAGCCCCTCGTCGGCCAGGAGGTGGTTGACCTCGCGGGTCACGGCTCCGGTCGCCTGGCGCGTGAGCTTGAGGTGGTTGAGGTAGCAGGCGGCGCAGGGCATGAGGATGTCCAGGCCCGGCAGATGCTTCTCGGCCAGGGCCAGGTTCCTGGCCGGCAGGGCGTGTCCCAGGGGCTGGCTGACCGAGTCCGCGGCGCTGGCCCCGCAGCAGGTCCAGTCCGGGATCTCCTCGATTTCCACGTCCAGGCGTTCGAGCATGGCCCGTGTCGCCTGGTCGAATTCGACGGCGCTTTCCTGGAGCGAGCAGCCGGGGTAGTAGGCGTACTTCATGACCGGTCCCCCTCGTCCTTGGCGGCCGCGGCGAACATGGAGCCGAGCCTGCCCCGCTGTCCGGCGGCGGGCCGGTGGAGCTTGCCCTTGACGAAAAGCCGCAGACCGAGCGGCGCGAAGGTCAGGGGCAAAAGCGGATTTTTCATGGCCAGAAAATACCGGCCCATGAGATCCGTCTCCTGGACCCGCCCATGGCGCCGGACATTGTCCATGAACGTCTTGTAAAAAGCCGCCCCCTCCTTGGCTGCGGCCGGATCGTGCCGGCTGGCCAGACGCTTGAGCGCCGCCATGGCCTCGGTCAGCGGCAGCCCGCGCGGACAGCGCAGGGTGCAGGCATAACAGGAGGAGCACAGCCAGAAACTGCGGCTGGCCAGGGCCTCGTCCGCGTGGCCGGTCAAAAGGAGCCGCCACAACCGCCTGGGCGAGACGTCCATGGCGGCGGCGTTGGGACAGGAGGCGGTGCAGGTGCCGCACTGCAGGCAGGAGCGCACCATGTCCCGGACGGCTTCCAGTTCGGGGCCGGCTTCGGTTGGGATGGCGTTCATAAGGTCTCCTTCGCATCCGTTGCCGGGACGGGCGCGTGACGGCCCGGGACGGCCAGGGCCGCGTCGATGACGGAAAGGACCTGACGGTCGGAAAAGCCCCGGATGAAGCTGGCGCTGTTGGGGCAGGCCGAGGCGCACGAGCCGCAGCCCTGGCACAGGATGTCGTCCACCACGATGCGGTCGTGTTCGGGGTCGAGGGTCCTGGCTCCGTAAGGGCACACGTCCAGGCACTTGCCGCAGCGCGTGCACAGGCTGTGGCGCACCGAGGCCACCACATGGCCCGGGGCCAGGTTTTTCTCGCCAAGCACCCGCAGGGCGCGCCGGGCCGCCGCCTTGGCCGAGCAGACCGTCTCGTCCATGCTGCCCGGAGCCCTGGCCACGCCGCACACGAAGATGCCCGAGCGCAGGAAGTCCACGGGCCGCCACTTGGACTCGGCCTCCTGGAAAAATCCGTCCGGACCCACGGGCACGCCGAAAACTTCGCTCAGTTCCGCCGTGTCCCCGGGCTCGATGCCGTCGGAGAGCGAGAGCAGGTCGGCGTGGACCGCGACGGCGCGGCGCAGCACCGGGTCATAGCCGGTGATGACGGGCTTGCCCGCCTCGTCGAAGCGGACCTGCGGCTTGTGGGCCAGGTCGTAGCGGATAAAGACCGCTCCGGCCTTTCTTGCCTTGGTGTAGTACTGCTCGGCGAAACCGTAGCTCATGATGTCGCGGTAAAAGACGTAGATGGGCAGGTCGGGGTGCTTGTGCTTGAGATACAGGATGTTCTTGAGCGCCCCGGCGCAGCATACGCGCGAGCAGTAGCGCCGGTTCTCGTCCCGGGAGCGGAAGCACTGGATCATGGCCACGCTGCCAAGGGTCGCCGTGTCCAGCTCGCCGCTGGTAAGCCGGCGCTCCAGGTCCTGGTGGGTGGTCACGGTCTTGCGGGTGAGGAAGCCGAAGTCGTAGACCTTGGCCCGGCGGCCGCCCGTGGCCAGAATGGTGACGCCGTGCTCCAGCGGCAATCCGCCCTCGTCGGTGGAGATGAGGCTCAGGAACCGGCCGGCCTTGCCCGTGGACAGGGACACCCGGGCCTCGGTCATGACCCGGATGTTGGGATGGCGGCGCACCCGGTCGATGAGTCCTTCCAGGAAGCGGACCGGATCGCCGCCGCCAAGGGTCAGGCGCACCTGCCGGGCCAGTCCGCCGAGCTCGGCCGTCTCCTCCACCAGCGTGACCTTGTAGTCGTGGTCGGCGATGCCGAGGGCGGCGGTCATGCCGGCCAGCCCCCCGCCCACCACCAGCGCGGCCGGGGTCACGGCCAACGGCTTTGGCAGCGGCATGGGATCGGCCCCAAGCAGCTTGGCCGCGGCCATGCCGAGCCGGGCCGCGATCTCGTGCTCCACCGCCGACACGGCTTCGAAAGCCTCGCCCTTGGCGGCCGAGAAGGCCGGGGTGTGGATGTCCACCACGTCCATGAGCGTGGGCCGCAGTCCCAGGGCCGTTCCCAACTCCCGCAGCTTCGGCACGTAGGCGTAGGGCATGCAGGCTCCGATCAAGATGCGGTTGGGCTTAAGCGCCGCGCTGGCCTCGGTGATGGCCGCCCAGCCTTCCTTGGTGCAGGCCCGGGACACGCGTTCCACTTGGCAGACGCCCGGGGCCTCGGCCAGGGTCCGGCTGACCCGTTCCACGTCCACGGACCGCTCCAGGGTGGGACAGGAGTCGCACAGGGTGACCAGGGTTCTGGGGGCTTCCCGGGACACGTCCCGGTAGACCGGCCTGGCCTCGGGGGGGCGCTCCCGGATGGAGGCGAAGCGCTTGATGATCCGGGACGCGCCCAGGGCCGCCGCGCCGGCCTGGATGACCGACTCGGCGATGTCGCGCGGGCCGCCCATGGCCCCGGCGGCAAAGACGCCCAGGCGGCTGGTCCGGTTGGCGTCAAAGGCCGGGGTGGCGCAAAAGCCGAAGGCGTTGGTGTCCACCCCGGCCGCCTTGGCCAGGTTCTCCATGCCGGCGGGCGGGCGCGCCACCACGGCCAGGACCAGCATGTCGAAGGACTCCTCGTGGAGCGCGCCGGCCTCGTCGGTGTAGGACAGGCGCAGCCGGCCGTCGCCCGAGGGATCGGGCAGGGTGGTGTGGAGCCGGCCGTGGACGAAACGCACACCGCTTTCGGTCTCGGCCTCCTGGCGATAGCGCTCGAAATCCCGGCCAAAGGCCCGCACGTCCATGGCGAAGATGGTGGCGCTTATTTCGCCTCCCGTGGCCCGCCTGGCCAGGACGGCTTCCTTGATGCTCGCCATGCAGCAAAACGACGAGCAGAAATCGGCGTTTTTGCGCAGATCGCGCGAGCCCACGCACTGCAGCCAGGCGATGTCGCGCACGGGCCTGCCGTCGCCCGGGCGCAGGAGCCTGCCGCCGGTCGGTCCGGTGCCCGAGAGCAGGCGCTCGAATTCCACCGAGGTCACCACCCCGGGCAGCACGCCGTAGCCGAGCACGGCCGCGTCCGCGCCGGGATCGTAGCAGTCGAAGCCGCCGGCCAGGATCACGGCGGCCACGTCCAGGGTCACGGCGGTGTCCGAGGCCAGGCGCATGAACTGCTTGTCGAGCCAAGGCACGAAGGTCTTGCGGGAAAGGGGATGGGGCATGGCGGCCCGGGCCCCGAGGCCGAGGAGCTCCCGGGCGGCCTCGGCCGCTTCGGGATCGCCGGGCACGAACACGGCCAGGTCCGGGCGCAGCTCCAGGGCCCGGGTCAGCACGCGCGAGGCCTCCATGTCGGTGAGGCCCGGGGAGAGCAGCATCATGCGCACGGGCGCGTCCGAGGCCAGGATGGTCAGCGCCTTGTCGCCGGTGGCGGCGGAGACGACCGGAAACTTGAGCGCGCCGAGCCAGGAGCCAAAACGCCCCGCCGCTTCGGGATCGGGATCGACCACCAGGATGCCGTACCGTTCGCGCTCCTCGAGCTTGAAGTCGATGGCTCCGGTCGGACAGGCTTCATAGCACTGCCAGCAGCGCTGGCAGGCGTCGAGGTCCACCACGTAGTGGTTGGGAATGGCGTGGGGCACGGGCAGGTACACCGCCCCACGGCTGGTGAGCCCGGCGTTGAATTCGCTTGGCACGGACACCGGGCACACGCTGGCGCAGGCGCCGCAGCCCACGCACTTGGCGGCGTCGACAAAGGACGACCGGCGGTTGATGACGGCTGAAAACGCGCCCGGCTCGCCGTCCAGGGCGGTCAACTCCGAGGAGAGCATAATGTCGATATTGCGGTGGAACAGCCCCTTGCGCAGGCAGAATTCGCTCGAGGCCTCGCGCTCGGTTAGCGGCAGCATCTTGCACATGCCGCAGTGGTCCGACGGGAACTGATGGTCCAGGCGGGTGAGGATGCCGCCGATGTGGGGCCGCTTGTCGATGACGGTGACGGTGTGCCCGGCCTCGGCCAGGTCCAACGCGGCCCGTATGCCGCCGATGCCGGCCCCGACCACCAGGGCGTCGCAGGTGCGCTTCATGATCCGCTCCTTGTGCCCATATTATTCCGCCCCCGCCGTGACCTCGGCGAATTCCTTCTCCTGGAACAGCGACAGCGGCGGCGCTTCCTCGGGACTGCGCCCGGCCTCGTAGCCGAAGGCCGCCTGGGCCCCGGCCGCCACGGTGCGGAAAAGCTCCATCACCGGCACGCCGCTCGGGCAGGCGTTGGAACACTGGCCGCAGCCCACGCAGGCCAGGCTCATGTGGGCCAGCCGCGTCATGTGGTAAAAAAGGGTGTCCGCCGGAAGCTTGAGCGCGCCCTTGCGCCTGGCCCAGTTCAGGTATTCCCAGGGCGAGTGGTCGAAGACGTCGGTGACGAAGACGCACTCCCGGCAGTAGCAGACCGGGCAGGCCACCCGGCAGTTGTAGCAGTTGACGCAGCCGGCGAGATAGGCGCCGAGCTTTTCCAGACCGGCCACGGCCGCGCCTGTTTCGGCGAACAGGGCGTCGCGCCGGGCCACGCGCTTGTGGATGAGGCTGGCCAGGGCCGCTTCGCGGTTGGCCGCGAGCGCCTCGTCCGCCGGGGGCAGATCCAGGCGGCGCAGCAGGCCCATGCCCTTGGCCGTCTGGGGAGCCACGAGCATGACCTTTTCCGGGTCGTTGCCGAAAAGGCTGATGGCGCCGTCGGCAGCCGCCGCCACGGGGTGTTCGCAGATCTGGCAGGCCCGGGTCACTTCCAGGCCGTCGTCGTCCGGGGCCGCGTCGGTGGAGAGCATGCGGCGCGTGAATGCGCGGCCGACCTCCTTGGTCCCGTGCCGGGCCGCGTAGACCCGGTAGTCCGTGTTGTTGAAGGCTCCGGGACAATCCACGCCGAGAAGCAGCACGTTTTCCAGGTTGCCCTGGTTGAGCTTGACCAGTTCCACGAAGGCCCTGATCTCGCAGGGGCGCAGCACCGCCGCGATGGTGCCCTCGGTGCCGCCCCGGGTGAGCCGGGCCAGGATCGTGGCCGCGTTTAAGGGAAAGGCCGGGGCCAGGGGATCGGCGTCGGCCAGGAGTTCGGGATCGGTGATGAGCGCCGGCATGGCCGCCCCGCCCGGGGTATGGCGCAGGGTGAAAACCGCGGCCACGTCCGGCACGTCCAGCAGTTTGGCCAAAACGCCCCGC
The DNA here is from genome assembly GCF_049995385.1 of Solidesulfovibrio sp. DCME. Lineage (NCBI taxonomy): Bacteria > Pseudomonadati > Thermodesulfobacteriota > Desulfovibrionia > Desulfovibrionales > Desulfovibrionaceae > Solidesulfovibrio > Solidesulfovibrio sp. DCME. The sequence goes on along the minus strand of NZ_CP188261.1, from coordinate 3,489,982 downwards.
AGGGCGGCTGTCGGGCCCTCGCCCGGCACGTCGATCTTCATGGTGGTAGACATGGTCCGCCCTCCGTCGGTCTCCGGTCACACGACCAGGGTGCGCCTGGCCTCGATGGGCCCCAGTTCCTTGATCCGGGCCACGAGCCCGTTGACCGTGGCCGCGAATTCATTGCCCTCGCTGGCCCCGACCCAGGTGAGCAGGAGCCGGTCCTCCTCGATTCCCAGGCGCGGCAGGATTTCCTTTAAGAGCTTCACGCGCCGCCGGGCCTTGTAATTGCCGTTGATGTAGTGGCAGTCGCCGGGGTGGCAGCCGCTAATCAGCACCGCGTCGGCCCCGGACAGCAGCGCCTTGATCACGTACTTGGGGTCCACCATGCCCGTGCACATCATGCGCACCAGCCGCACGTTGGGGGATTGGATCATGCGCGAGGTGCCGGCCAGGTCGGCGGCGGTGTAGGTGCACCAGTTGCAGACAAAGGCCACGATGGTGGGTTCGAAGTCGTCCATTACTTCCTCCGCCGGCGGCATCAGGACGGGGCCGCCGGAGCCTTGGTTTCCTCGTCCAGGATTGCGGACAGGACGGGCAGCGGATCGATGAGGCCGTCGATCTCGGCGAAAAGCGCCCGCTGGCTAAAATGCCGCACCTGGGCCGCCCCGGACGGACAATGTCCGGCGCAGGCCCCGCAGCCCTTGCACATGGCCTCGTTGACCACGGCCACGCCCAGGCGCGCGTCGAAGTCGATGGCCCCGTAGGCGCAAAGCCCGATGCAGATGCCGCAGCCGATGCACACGTCGGGATTGATGTGGCTGACCGTGGGCGAGATGGTCACCTCGCCCCTGCTCGCCAGGGCCAGGGCCTGGCAGGCCGCGCCCGAGGCATGGGACACGGTGTCCGGGATGTCCTTGGGGCCCTGGCAGGAGCCGGCCAGGAACACGCCGTCCGTGGCCGTGGAGACCGGCCCGAGCTTGGGGTGCTCCTCCAGGAAGAACTTGTCGAGGCCCTGGCTTATGCCGAAGGTCCGGGCCACCTCGGCCGCGTCGGGCCGGGGCTCCATGGCCGTGCACAGGACCACCATGTCCACGGGCAGGCGCAGGGTGCGGCCAAGCAGGGTGTCCTCGCCGACCACGACGAGCTTGCCTTCCTCCTGCGGGGACAGCGCCTCGTCGGTGACCAGGGCCGGCCGGCCCCTTATGAAGGTCACGCCTTCCTTTTGCACCCGCTCGTAGAATTCCTCGTAGCCCTTTCCGAAGCAGCGCATGTCGATGTAGAAATTGTAGACTTGGGCGTCGTGGCCGAGCTTGTCTTTTATCAGGTGGTCGTATTTGAGCGCGTACATGCAGCACACGCGCGAGCAGTAGGGGTGATGGGCGGCGTCGCGGCTGCCGACGCAATGGATGATGGCCACGGACGCGGGCGGGCGGCCGTTTTTCATGACGATCTTGCCGCCCGTTGGCCCCACGGCGTTATTGAGGCGTTCGAACTGCAGGGCCGTGTACACCTCGGGGTAGCGGCCGAAGCCGTACTGGCCAAGGGGCGTGGGGTCGAAGGCGGCAAAGCCGGTGGCCATGACGATGGTGCCGACCTCGAGGGTCAGCCGGCTTTCCGTCTGGGCGAAATCGATGGCCCCGGACGGGCAGTTCTTTTCGCACACCCGGCACTTGCCCTTGCGGAAGTACAGGCAATGTTCGGTGTCGATGACGGGCTTATTGGGCACGCTCTGGGGCGAATTGCGGTAGATGGCCCGGCGGGTGCCCATGCCTTCCTCGAATTCGCTCGGGACCTTGGTCGGGCACTTTTCCAGGCACAATCCGCAGCCCGTGCACTTGGTCTCGTCGATGTAGCGGGGCTTTCTGCGGACGGTGACCGTGAAGTTGCCGACAAAGCCCGTGACCTCGGCCACCTCGGCATAGGTCATGAGATTGATGTTCGGGTCCTGGGACACGGCCACCATCTTGGGCGTGGAGATGCAGGCGGCGCAGTCGAGCGTCGGGAAGGTCTTGTCGAACTGGGCCATGTGCCCGCCGATGGACGGCCCCCGCTCCACCAGGTGGACCCTGTGCCCGGATTTGGCGATGTCCAGGGCGGCCTGGATGCCGGCGATGCCGCCGCCGACCACCAGCACGTCGGGATGGACGGGTTCGGTGCGCGAGTAGAGCGCCTCGTGGTGGTTGACCCGGTCCACCGCCCCGGCCACAAGGTGCTTGGCCTTGGCCGTGGCCTCGGCCGGATCGGCCACCACCCAGGAGCAGTGCTCCCGGATGCAGGTCATCTGGAAGAGGAAGGGATTGAGCCCGGCCCGGGCGCAGGCGTTCTGGAAAGTCTTTTCATGCAGGCGCGGCGAGCACGAGGCCACCACCACGCGATTCAAGCGGTAGGCCCTGATGTCGCGGATGATGGTTTCCTGGCCGGGATCGGAACACATGAACTTGTAGTCCCGGGCCACGGCCACGTTTTTCAGTCCGGCCGCGAAGCCGGCCACGACGGCGGTGTCCACCTTGCCGGCGATGTTGGTGCCGCAATGGCAGACGTAAACCCCGATTCGGTTGGCCATGTCGCCTCCCTGTGTCTTGCCCGGTTGTTTGCTTCCGTATGACCAAGAAGCGTGCCAATGAAACAGGCGATAGATGGGCTTGAAAATGCACGCTTTTTCGGAATTGCCCCCGTATCGAAAAACGGGGCGCCTTGCAGGAAAGCGTCTTGAACGAGAAGAAAAGTCTTTCCTGGCAAGACGAAAGTTGCTTTATGAGAAGGTTCTCATGGGCACAGCCGTGGCGTAACAGGATGGAAAACCTCGCCCGGCCCTGGTTTGGAGAGAAATACCCGGCCTGGGCGCGCCTTCTGGCCAAGGCGGCGTCTTTTTTGCATTGCCAGCATCGTTGACAAGTTGTGTCGGTATGGTACGAGGCGAGTATCATGGAAAAAAATGTCGACGGAGCGGCGCCGGAGGCTGTGTCCTCCCGTGCGGACGGGGCTACGCTCCCGTCCCGATCCACGCCTGCCCGCGATGCGTCTCCGGAGCCCGAGGACGTGGTGATCGTGGCTCCCGACGGAACCATCCTGGCCGCCGATCCGGGGCTGGCCGGCTGGCTGCCGGTCGACGGCGAGACCGGCCGCTACGGCTCGCTTTATGCCTGCTTCGAGGGCGACGACGGGGAGTTCTGGCGGGGGGCGGTGGCCGAGGTCCTTTTGTCGCGGACTTCGCGCCGCTACCGGCTGGCGGCGTCGCCGGACAGGGTGGCGGACGCGCGGCTGGTGCCGCTTCTGGGCGCGGCCGGGGACGTGACCGCCGTGGCCGTGCGCCTGCGCGACGCCGGCCGGGAGCAGCGGGCCGTGGCGCAATGCCACAAGCTCGCCGCGGCCATCGAACAGGCCATGGAGGCGGTGATCGTCACCGATGACCGGTTCCGCATCGAATACGTCAACCAGGCCTTCGAGGCCATGACCGGCGTGCCCCAGGGGCAGGCCCGGGGACGCGGGCTCAAGACGTTTTACAAGGGCAGGCGGCAGGCTCAGAAATTCGAGCGCGGCGCGGCCGCCCTGGAGCGCGGCGATGTCTGGAGCGGCCGGTTCCTGCTGGTGGACGCGGCCGGGGACACCCGCATGTGCGACCAGACCATTTCCCCGGTTTGGGGCAAGCACGGCCTGGTGGAGGGCTACGCCTTTATCTGGCGCGATTCCACGGAACTCAGCGGCCTGGAAAAACAGTTGCGCCACGCCCAGAAGATGGAGGTCATCGGCACCCTGGCCAGCGGCATCGCCCATGACCTGCGCAACATTCTCGGGCCGATCATCCTGCATGCCGAGTTGTGCCTGGAGCGGCTGGCGGCCGACGCCCCCCAGGCCGAGTCCCTGCGGGAGATCGTCGAGGCCGTGGGCCGGGCCCGGGCGCTCGGCGAACAGCTCCTCTCCCTGGGGCGCGGCGTGGAAAGCGACTCGCCCGTGCGGTTTCGCCTGAGCACCCTGGTCAAGGAATGCCTCAAGTTCCTGGGGCCGGGGCTGTCCCCCGGCCTGTCCATGCGCCTTCGGGTCGAGGCCGGGGGCAGCGAGATGCGCGGCGACCCGACCCGGGTCCACCAGGTGGTCATGAACCTCCTGACCAATGCCGTCGAGGCGATGAAGGACCAGGAGGGCGGGCTTGTGACCGTACGCATCGAGGATGCCGCGGTCCGGGAGGGCGACTGGCCCGAGGAGCCGTCCCTGCCGCCGGGGGCGTACCTGCGCCTTTGCGTCAGCGACACCGGCCTGGGCATGACCAGCGACGTCATGAAGCGGATCTTCGAGCCCTTTTTCAGCACCAAGCGGGCCGGCCAGGGCACGGGTCTGGGCCTGACCGTGGCCCGGCACATCGTGTCCCAGATGCGCGGGGCCATCACCGTGGAAAGCCATCCCGGGCTTGGCACCTCGTTTCAGGTCCTCCTGCCAAAGGGGCCGGCCGCCGTCGGCTCCCCGGACGCGCCGTCCCCGGCCAGGGAGCTGCCGCCCCGGCCTCGGGCCCGCATCCTGTTCGTGGGCGACGACGCGGACATGGTCCACTGCGTGACCATGGCCCTGGCCCGGCTCGGGTACACGGTCGCGGCCTGTGCCGGACGCGACGAGGCCGGGCGGATCCTGTCCCGTCCCGCCCAAGGGTTCGACCTGGCCCTGGTGGATTTGGCGCGGCCCGGCCAGGACGGCATCCTCCTGACCCGGGCGTTGCTGGAGCTGCGACCGGATTTGCCGGTGGTGCTGCTCTCGAGCCTGGACGCGGCCCTGGCCGGGGACATGCTGCGGGCTTGCGGCGGCCGGCGCGTGCTGGCCAAGCCGTTTTGCTTCGACGAACTGGACCGGGTGATCCGGGAGGTGCTTTCCGCCACGGTTTGAGGCGTCTTCAGGGAGGCGGACGACCATGCCCCGTATTCTCGTCATCGACGACGACGTCGGCTTCTGCCGTTCCCTCCAGGCCGTCATCGCCGGCCTGGGCTGGGAAAGCGAGGCGGTCCACAGCCTGGAGGCCGGCTTGGAAAAGCTGGCCCGGGACGCCTTCGACGTGGTGGTGCTCGACGTGGTCCTGCCCGACGGAAACGGCCTGGAGTACATCCCGACCCTCCGCGAGACCCCGGACGCGCCCGAGATCATCATCGTCACCGGCCAGGGCGATCCGGACGGGGCCGAGCTGGCCATAAAAAGCGGCGCCTGGGACTACATCACCAAGCCCGGCACCCTGAGCAAGATCCGCCTCCCCATCAGCCGGGCCGTGGACTACCACCACAACAAGGCCCTGGCCCGCCCCGGGACGCCGCTGCGGCGCGAAGGCATCATCGGCGAGAGCAAGGCGCTTTCGGCCAGCCTGGACATGGCGGCCCGGGCGGCCCGGAGCGGGGGCAACGTCCTTATCGTCGGCGAAACCGGGACGGGCAAGGAGCTTTTCGCCCGGGTCATCCACGACAACAGCGACCGCCGCGAGGGGCCGTTCGTGGTGGTGGATTGCGCCGCCCTGCCGGAGTCGCTGGTGGAGAGCATGCTTTTTGGCCACGAGAAGGGAGCCTTCACCACGGCCGAGAAGAAGCATCCGGGGCTGATCCGGCAAGCCCACGGCGGCACGCTTTTCCTGGACGAGATCGGCGAGCTGCCCCTGGCCGTGCAAAAGGCCTTCCTGCGCCTGCTCCAGGAACACCGCTTCCGCCCGGTGGGGGCCACGGAGGAGGTGCGAAGCGATTTTCGGCTGGTGGCGGCCACCAACCGGGACCTGGAGCGGATGGTGGCGGACTGGACCTTCCGCCAGGACCTGCTCTTCCGGTTGCGGGGCATGACCATCGAACTGCCGCCGCTTCGGGGGCGCACCGTGGACATCGAGGCGCTTTGCCGCTGCCGCCTGGAGCAACGGGCCCGGGAGGACGACGAACCGGCCCGGGAAGTGTCGCCGGAACTCTGGGGAGCGCTCTTCCAGTACGTCTGGCCCGGCAACGTGCGCGAACTGTTCAGCGCCCTGGACAGCGCCCTGGCCGCGGCCGAAACCGAGGCGGTCCTGCTCCCCCGGCATCTGCCGGTGCATATCCGGGCCTGGCTGGCCCGGCGTTCCGTCACCGTGGACCAGGGCCCGGTCGCGGACCGGGAGCAACCCGCCACTCCCGAACTCGATCCGGACCATTTCCCCCCCATCCGCGAATTCCGGGCCAAGGAACTGGCCAGGGTCGACCGGCTGTATCTGGAGGCGCTGCTGCGCACGTCCGGGGAAAGCATGGAACGGGCCGAGGCCCTGTCCGGACTGTCCCGGGCCAGGCTCTATGCCCTGCTGCGCCAGCATGGCCTGACGCGCCATTCCTCGTCCTGACAGTACCGGAAATGTCCCAGCGAGGATCGATTTTGTCCAAGGGGCGGTCGTTTTTCTTCTCAAAAATAAAAATATTTCAGTGTATTTAAAAAATTAAAAGCGGCCTTCTAAGCAGACGGCCGCAGGTTCCAATCCTCTCGGGAGAACCGTAATAAAATAAATGTATTAGGTCGTTTTCGGCCTGACCCCTTTTATCTTGTGGATAACCGGGCTTGATAACATCTTGGCCAACCATACGGGATAACGCGGGAATTTTGGATAACATTCGGGCAGATGCTGTCCCGTGCACGGGCAGACGGCATGGACTCCATTTAGGACAGGCCGGGTAGCCTCATGATGGCTTGGCGCTTCTCCTGCCCGAGCAGCCTAAAACGTGTAGATGATGCCCAAGGCTCCCTGCCAGGCATTGCCGGCTTGGTTGACCATGCGCTGGCCCCAGATGCTGCTGCGAAATCCGTCTCCGCGAGCCCAGCCCGTCTCGACGATCAAATTCACGGCGTCGGTCAGGGCGTAGACATGTTCGCTGGCGACGGAATAGAGCCGCTCGCCCTCGGCAAGGTCCTGGCCCATCGTGACATAGGCGCCGGGGCCTCCGGTGGCGGCCACGGCCTTGCGCAGACCGGCCGGCGAGCTGGTCCCGGCGGCGTAGGAAAAGGCGAGCACCGAGGTCAGCTGCGGCAGCAGGCTTATGCGGTCAAAATTGAGGACCAGCCCCATGCTTCCTTGGGGCGTGGTGTTCATTGAAGATTGAGTCAGGTCCTGATCGGCGTTGAAGAGAAACGAGCCCCTCGGCCCCCACTGCGTGACGATGGAGGGCAGCCGTTCGGAACCGTCGGACAGGCTGGCGTCCTCGCCGCTGCCGGCCCAGCCGAGGAGTTGGGGCGCAAACGCGGTGAATCCGGCATATTCCAGGGCCAAATCCGCGAACCAGCCATGTCGCCCACAACGCGCCCGATCAGCCCAGCCAACGTTGCCGTAGACCGCGTCGCCGTAAACCTTGAACTGCCCCGGCAGTTCGGCGGTCAGGCTGGCGCCGGTCCAGACGGCCGCATTCTGGTTGTTGCCGTACCCGGACGGCGTCAGGGACGCGCCTGCCGCGAGCAGGCCGTTTCCCAGGGGGCTTGGCAAGGCGGCGGCGCGGCCGAGGATGCCGACAGCGCCCCAGGGCGTCAGTTGCAGGCCGGAGACCGTCAGCGGCAGGGTGAGAAAGGCCAGGTCGAATTCGTCGCCGATCTGGGTGGTGGTGGTGTCGTAGGTCCGGTTGGTGTCGACCAGTCGGGCGTAGCCGGCCGTGGCAGACAACGTACCCTCGACTAGGGGCGCGTTGACGACCAACGCGGCCGCATCGCTATTGCCTGAATCGGTTCCCAGGACCACGGAATCGTAAAAGACCGCTGTGTGGGGCAAAGACAGGGGCTGATAGCCGGCGGTCACGGTGATGTGCGTCTGCGGCACGGTGAACTGGAGATAGGCTTGGTTCGGCAGGATGGCCACGGTCGGGTTGGCCGCCGTCAGTTCGCCATGGCCCCAGGTCTGGTTGTTGAGCCAAAGGCCGAGTCGAAAGGCCAGGTTTTCGTTGGCCGCGAAATCGGCATGGAGCCGCAGCCGCTGCCAGATGTTGAGCCTGTCTTCGGTCTGGGTTCCGGCGGCGTTCCAGCCGGTATAATTTTGATTGGCAAAAAACGTGCTTTGGACGCGAAAATCGCCATACATAGCAATCGTTGTGGCCCTGGCAGGCCCGACGAACCCGGCGACGAGGCAGGCGATGACATGACAGACGGCGACGAACCGGAACCAGGGCATGTTTTCTCCCAGGTCTGCACGCGGTCGCGGATTGCCGAAGCAACCCGCGACCGCGTTGTATGCTGCAATCAGGTTTAAAGGAGGGTTACACAGGCTTTGTCTGCATTCCCAGGATGCTGGATGTCTTGAGTGTTTCCATGACGTCTCATTCCCCTGAAAAACTTCTCCGATTGCCGGCGGCCGGGGGGATCATCCCCCCGGCCGCCGGCGCTCCTGCTTTTCCTCTACGCCTGCTTGCGCCACTAAGCATGGCTGTAGCCGCCGGCTTCCGCGCGCTCCAGGGGATGGGTCACGGGATTTTTGGAAAAGTAGGCCAAGCAGCGTTCCAGGTCGGCCACCAGCAGGTCGGCCAGGTCGCGGCTGAAGCCGTGGCGCACCAGGGCGCGCATGACCACCAGATCCTGACGGTTGGCGGGCATGGAATAGGCCGGCACCTGCCAGCCCCGGGAGCGCAGCCGGTCGGACAGGTCGTAGAGGGTGAAGTTGTGCTTGGCGCCTTCGGCCAAACTCCAGGACACGGCCGGGATACCGCCCCGTCCGTCGTAGATGACCGCAAACGGTCCCATCTTCCCCAATTCCTCGCCAAGATAGGCGGCCGTGTCATAGCAAGCCTGCTGGACCTTGCGGTAGCCTTCGCGGCCAAGGCGCAGGAAATTGTAATACTGGGCGATGATCTGGCCGCCGGGACGCGAGAAATTGAGCGCAAAGGTGGGCATGTTGCCGCCCAGGTAATTGACCTGAAAAATAAGATCCTCGGGCAACTCGGCCGCTTCGCGCCACACCACCCAGCCAACGCCGAGCGGGGCCAGGCCGAACTTGTGCCCCGAGGCGTTGATGGACTTGACGCGCTTTAAGCGAAAGTCCCAGGCCAACTCAGGCTCGACGAAGGGAGCCAGAAAACCGCCGCTGGCGGCATCGACGTGGACGGGAATGTCCAGGCCCGTTTTGGCTTGCAGGGCATCAAGCGCGGCGCAGACTGCGGCCACGGGTTCGTACTGGCAGGTGAAGGTCACGCCCAGGGTGGGGACCACGCCGATGGTATTTTCGTCGCACCGGGCCACGGCCTCCTCGGGCGACATGATCAGGCGGCCCTGTTCCATGGGGATTTCGCGCAGTTCCACGTCCCAGTAGCGGGCGAACTTGTGCCAGCAGACCTGCACCGGGCCGCAGACCATGTTGGGTTTGTCCACGGGCTTGCCCGCGGCCTGCCTGCGCTGCCGCCAGCGCCATTTCATGGCCAGTCCGCCCAGCATGGCCGCTTCGCTGGAGCCGGTGGTGGAGCAGCCAAGGGTGTTGGCCGCTTGGGGCGAATTCCAGAGGTCGGCCAGCATATGGACGCAGCGGGCCTCGATTTCGGCGGTCTGGGGATACTCGTCCTTGTCGATCATGTTCTTGTCCAGGCACTCGTCCATGAGCTTGGCGATCTCGGGTTCCAGCCAGGTCTGGCAGAAGGTGGCCAGATTCTGGCGGGAGTTGCCGTCCAGCATGAGTTCGTCGTGCACGATCTGATAGATGTCGCGCGGGCGTTGTTCCTGCTGGGGAAACCGGTACTTGGGGATCGCAATGCCAAGATCGGCGGAGGCGTACACGTCGTCCATGAGATCGTCGCGGACGCTGTCTTTCTGGTGCAGGGCCATTATTTCGCTCCTTTTGTCTTGGGTGTCGCGGGACTGGGCTGTTTGGGCCGAGCCTTGGCGGCGTTGGTGTTCCAGGCGGCTTTCTTGTTGGCGTTAATGAGCAGCGGGAGTCCCACGAAGACAATGAGCCCGGCGGCCACCAAGCCCACGTACAATGCGGGATTGCCCACCGGCAGGTTGGTCGGCGGGAAAAAGCTCACCAGCAAGGCGAAGGACACCCCGAGCAGTCCCACTCCCGCCACCAGCCCCATGCCGAGGGTTCCGCCGGGCACCTTGTAGGAACGCGGCAGGTCCGGCTGTGTGATCCGCAGCTTGATGGCCGCGAGATACATGAGGATGTACATGACAAGATACAGGGACACGGTCATGGCCGAGAGCACGAAAAAGGCCGTGCTCACGTTGTCCATGATAAAGTAGAGCGAGGCGAGAAGGCTGACGATGACCGCCTGGATGAGCAGGATGTTGACCTGCATGCCCTTGGCGTTGGTCTTGGCCATGAAAGGCGGCAGTTCGCCGCTCTTGGCCGTCTCCAAAAGGCCCCGGCTTGGGCCGCCGACCCAACTCATGACCCCGCCGATGGCCCCGAACGCGGCGAGAAAACCCATGACCGGGGTGAGAAAGCCCATGCCGAATTTTTCCAGCAGCAGCTTGAAGGCCTGCATGAGGCCGGCTGTCAGGCTGATTTCCTGGGCCGGAATCACGGCCGCCACGGCCAGGGAACCCAGGGTGAACAAGGCCAGGATGATGCCCGCCGCCAGGAAAAGGCTTTCCGGGAACTGCTTGGGCGGATTTTCCATCTCGTTGGCATGGACGGCGTGGACCTCCACCCCGGCGAAAAGCAGGATGATGCCGGCCAGGAAGGCCACGCTGCCAAGGCCGGTCAACTGAGGGAAAAACCGGGCGTGGGGCAGGGCCTGGGCTCCCCCCTGGCCCAGGGTCGCCGGGGCCGTGCGCAGGAACTGTAGGGCGTTGCCCTGGTCCACCCATAACAGGCCCAGGACGATCATGAACACGCCCGGCAGCACCGTGCCCAGCAGCACGCCGTACTTGGTCACCGAATTGGCGAAGGTGGAGCCGGCCAGGGTGACGGCGGTCGCCGCCCAGTAGCACAGCAGGATGACAGCCCCGGTATACAGACCGTTGGAGGCCAGCGACGGGTCCATGAAGGCATAGGCCAGGGCGCCGGCCGCGAAGCCGAGCACGGTGGGGTACCAGACGACGTTTTGGATCCATTGCAGCCAGATGGCCGTGAAGCCCCAGCGCGAGCCGTAGGCCGCCTTGACCCAGGTGTAGACCCCGCCGCCCTGGTTGCTGAAGGCCCCGCCCAGTTCGGCGGCCACCATGGAGGCCGGCACCAGGAAAAAGATGGCGGAAAAAAGGATGTAGAAGATCATGGACAGACCTTCCTTGGCCATCATGGGCAGACCGCGCAGGCTGACGACGGCGGCCACGGTCATGAGCGTCAGGGTCCAGACGCCGATGGTTTTACGGGATGGGGCAGGCATGGGACTCCTTTGGGTTGGCGACGAAGGCCGTTGGATGCAGGACCATGTTATTTCGCCCGGGCCAGGGCGTCCTCAAGGAAACGCCGCAGCACGCTTTCGGCCTGGTTGTAGGGAACCTTGATTTCCGGGTGGAACTGCGTGCCGTGCACGCGCCCGTCCTGGCGGCGTATGGCCTGGATGTAGCCGGACTCGGCCACGACCTCGAAGCCTTGGGGCGGATCATACACGGCCCAGCCGTGGACTTCCGGCGCGGTAAAGGGCCGGGGCAAATCCTTGAACAACGGATCATCGACCAAGAGATTGATTTTGGCATATTCTCGCGGCGTTTCCATGGCCGAGATGTCGGAGCGGCCCATGGAGCGCACCCGGGTGTAGCCGGAGGCGAAGGCCAGCATCTGGTTGCCGGCGCAGATGCCGAGGATGGGGACCGGCGCTGCCCGGATGATCTCGTACTCGCCATTATATTCAAACATCGGCAGGTCGTTGTAGTCGGCGTTGTTGCCGCTCAGCAGTATCGCCACGGGCTTTTGGGGCAGCGCCGCGTACATGGCCATGCTCGCTTCATAAGAGGGCACGGTCAGGGTCGCCAGTTGGGGAACCATCTCGTGGACGCGCTCGGCCAGTTGGGTGAAGGTGAAGCCGTTGTGCTGGTTGCCGATGATCAGGACATAGGGACCGCTGGGCGGGCTTGGCGTCTCGGGCAGGCCCGGCGAGTACAGCAGGAGTTCGTTGAGCGCCGGGGCATAGCCGGTCCAGGCGCTGATTTCGAGCCGCCAGAAGCGGGCCGTGACCCCGTCTATATCAAGAATAAAACGGTAGGTGTCTCCGTCGGCGACCGTGACGGCCTCTTTCCAGGCCACGCCGTCGGGGCTGGCCAGCCAGCGGAAGGCGACCGGCCAGCCGTCCTTCTGGCCGGAATCGGCCAGCATCCAGATTCGGCTGATGGTTCGCGCCGCGCCCAGGTCAAGCTCCACCCAGGCGGTGTCCGATCCCGGAGGCGTGGCCCGCCACTGGGTGGCCAGCCCCTGGTCGCTGTAGTCGGTGAGGTTTTTGGGGTCGGAGCCGCTGGAGACCTTGACGCTGATGGGCACAGCCCGGGTCAGGCCCATGAAGGCTTTGTCGCTGGCCACATCCACGAAAAAGCGGCTCGTGGCCCATGGCCCCTGCGCACCGGTCTCGTCCACGGCGCGCACCCGCCAATACCAGCGGGTCTTGTCCGCCAGCGCTTTGTCCGTCGGGATGGACAGAGCCGTCACGCCCTCGGGATTTTCCTGCAAAGAGAACGCGGCGAGGTCGATGGTAAAATCCTTGTCCCGTGCGGCCTGAATCTCGTAGGCGCGTTTCCCCTGGCCGCCTGCGGCGTTTTTGAAGGACAGGACAGGCGTCGTCCGGGTGAGGACGACGTCAAAGTTTGGATTGGTGTTGAGCTGCGGCGTTGTGATCAAACACGCCGCCGAGACTTGGCCACACAGTATTCCTCCCATGAGGAACCAAAACACCAGGAAGTGTAAAGCGCGGCATTTCACTGGTTTGCCTTTTGCTGGAGGGTGATGGCGACGGGAATTCCAGGAGCCGACGCCTCAAGGTAAAGGCTTTCCCAGGGAGACATCTGCTTTTCGAGGCAGAAACGGGATTGAGTTTGTTCATACAATAATGGAAAAGGCAAGACAGTTTCAAGAGGAAATGATGATAAATGTCACAAAGTGGCTACGGAACAAGAGCAGGTGGCTGCCGTTTTGACGCACCTTTGGGCCGGTCCTGCGGGAAGCCGGCTTTGCGTCGGGCCAGACGGCTGGGTAGACGGCCCGGAATTACGGGTTTTTCTGATCGGACTGTGTTGCGCGGGTGTATTCTTAGGCAGATGGGGGAGTGGAACCGAGGAGAAAGGCGGCGTGCCAGACAACTTCGCGCGCCGCCTTACCCCCTGTCTATCCCCCCAAGGAGGCTGGCGCCTCTCGCAGGGGGTGGCCAATTCCACGTTGGACGTCGCGGAACATTCTCTTCCACGCCAGGATGACAGGCCAAGGTGCGTTCCGGTCAAACGCAACGCGTGCCGCTCTTGTTAACAGACGAATTCCCCTGAAATGTTGTAGCGGGATTCGGGGACAGTGGCCGTGTCCGGACAAGGCGGCCGGGGCATCGGCGACCGCCGGTGTTTCGATCCGGGGGGATGTCCCCGATTTCCTCTACGCAAAATCAGGGGAATTCCTGACAGTCACCAGGCCCTTTGCGGGTATATTCTACCCGGTATGTTGGAGGTCGCAGCATGTTCGGTCCCTGCCCAGTCGAATTGGAAGGCCGCCGGTATTTCGCCAATGTCGCGGTGCGCGAATGCCACACGTTCGAGTACGAGGGAAACGTGTATCTCCTCGATGTGCAAGGCTTGGCGGCCCATGCGATCACGCCCGGGCTGGCTGCCCTGATCGGGCGCCTGGGGGCGGATCCAAGCCTGCTGCTCCCCGAGGCGGTCCTGGAGAAACTACGCGGCTTGGGGATCGTCGTTGGCGAAGGGGACGAGGCGGCGCGGTCGCAAGCCGGGCCTTCAACCGGCGCGGCCGAGTTTCCCGTGGTGAGCATCAGCCTGTTTGTGGCCCAGGCCTGCAACATGCGCTGCGTCTACTGCTACGGCAACGGCGGGGAGTATGCGGGCGGCGGGATGATGGACGAGTCCACGGCGTTGCGGGCGATTGACTGGCTGATGGAGAACTCCCGCAGCGCCAGGCAAGTCAACGTCGGCTTTTTCGGCGGCGAGCCGCTGCTCAATTTTCCTGTAATACGCAAGGTGGTGCCCTACGCCAGGCGAAAGGCGAGGGAAGCGGGCAAGGCCATCGCCTTCAGCATGACCACCAACGGGTCGCTTTTCACCGAGGAGGTCATCGCCTTCATCCGGGAGGAAAACATCAAGCTTTTGATCAGCTTTGACGGGCCGCCCGAGGTCCAGAATCGGCAGCGGCCGTTTTGGAACGGCACCGGCTCCTACGATCTGGTCGCGGCCAATATCGGCAGGCTGCGGGAAACCGTGCCCCACCTCTCGGCCCGGGCCACGGTCTACGGCGACACCGACCCCCTGGCGATCCAGGAGGCCTTGGCGCGGGTGGGATTCTCGGCCTATGTCTTCGCACCGGCCTCGCCGGTGCTCCTCGGCCACCACCACGCCGCCGCGCCCGTCGACGGCGCAAACGAGCGCCGCCTGGATCGGATGCGGGCCTTCCATCGCCAGGAGGCCGACGAGCTTCTGGCCGCCATCCGGGGGCGCGCCATCGTCAAGGACGCCCCGCTTCGGGCCCTGCTGGACATGGGGGACCTGCTCACCGGGAAAAAACGGCACCATGCCTGTGGCATTGGAAAAAACTTGGCCGCGATCTCCGTCACCGGCGACATCTATCCCTGCCATCGGTTCGTCGGCCTCACGGAACTGCGCCAAGGCAACATCGCGGACTATACGTCCGGAGCGCCGAACGCATACCATCGGGCCGTGGTCGACAGCCTGCCCGTATGCCGGAGATGTTGGGCTCGCTATGTCTGCGGCGGCGGCTGTTTCTATCTCAACAAAGCCACAACCGGCGACATGCACCGGCCCACTCCCCTCGATTGCCAGGAAAGGCGATCGATGTTCGAGGGGCTTGTCCACGTCTATTGTCAACTTGATGCCGCCGACCGGGAATACGCCAGGGGGATAGTGCCGCATTGAGTCTGGTCGGCATGCGATGCCCGCCCAAGGAAGACTGCTGCGCAATGGGTCGTCATCGCCGCCGGCGAAGGCCAGTGTCCGGCTTGGGGGGCATCGCATGCGAAAGCGGTTACGCCCGATACTCGGGAACCGGTTCGTTATACGCGTTCAGGATGGTTCCGATCATCTTGAACATGCCAACCGCCAAGACCAGGGCCGCGCAGCCCTTGTCGCCGAAACAGGCGATGGCCTTGTCATAGACCATGCCGGAGATCGCTCCGCTTTGGCACAGCGAATACGCCAAATCGTAGGCCGCTTCTTCTTCCCGCGTCAGGTTGTTCGGTCGTAATCCGGCTGTAATCGTGGTTATCTTGTCATCGCTGAGCCCGGCCGCCTGGGCGAGTTTCGTATGGGCATACATCCCATACTGGGCTTTGGCGGCGCAAACGGTGACCAGAACGGCAATCTCGTGGGCAATGGCCCCCGCCGACTGGACGCTGTTCGCGATAATGGCCCGGTTCAAGGGGAACAGCATGTTCCCGATGTCCGCTTCATGGAGCAGCAGGTTGGAAGGTCCGTTCAGTTCTCCGTTTTCCAGCATCCAGACGTAGGGCATGGTTTTCATGGATTCCAAGTGCAGATCGTAGAACACTTTCTGTTCGGGATCGAGTGCCGTCGGTTTCAGATAAGGCAATCGGGTCTCGACGTTCATGGCGGGCTCCCTGGCGAGTTTTTGCGGTATTATTCGCAGATGGCGACGACGCGGGTCTGGCCGGCGGTGCAATGCCGCCCCTTGACCGGGAAGCAGGCGACCTTGAATCCGAAGGCGGCTGGCAGGGCGTCAAGGTTCCCCATTTTTTCGATATGGACGTATTCCTTGTCGCGCCCAACCATGTGTCCGGGAAAGAGTTCCTTGATTTCCCCCCGCTTATAGGCCTGGGCCTGAAAACCGAAAGAGCGGTCAAACCCGTACATGTCAACGCCGATGACCTTGACCCCTTGGTCGAGGATGTATTCCGTGGCCTCCCTGCTCATGCCGGGCTGTTCCTTGAGGTAGGCCTCGGTATGGATGAGCTTGTCGAAACCGGTCCAGATCAAAACAATGTCAAAAGGCTTGAGGGTATAGTCGATTTTTTTCAAAGCATTCTGGACGTCGTGCATGGTAATGAGGCCGTTTCGTGGAACATGGCGCATGTCAAGGCGCAAGCCGTCATTGAAAAACCATTCCAACGGCACCTCATCGATACCCTTCGCAGGCTTCCCCTCGACAATCGGTCCAAAATGCAGCGGTGCGTCGATATGCGTTCCGCAGTGGAATTGTCCGCTGAAGTCTTCATGCGTCAAGGCCAATCCGTCATTGAAAGCGGTTGGCTCCAGACCCAGCATGTTGGCTAAGGTCTTGGCGGATTCGCTGTGAGAGTGGAAGTTGATGGTTACTGGGAAGGGTTCGGCAAAGGGATTTTCTTCCAGATAACAACTCAGATCAATGAGCTTCATCCGCTTTTCTCCTTGCTCAATACAGGTGAGCTGGCTCGGGCATTATATGATCGATGTATATTGAAAAAGTTATTAGATGGTTGGCGTTGCCAGCATAGAGGGCGATGCTCGTGGCCCGGGTTTGCGACATGCAAACTCGTACTGGGAATCCGTTTGATTGTCTGTCCCCGAATTTCGCTACAATATATCAGGGAAAACCTCGACAGACTGCGATGTTCATTTCGCGATACAAAATGCCAAGAAGGCAGGTGGGCGAAGGCGGATCATGGAGGAAGGCATCCGGTGGACGTCGCCAGCACGGTCCGTTGGTGCCGCGCCTTGGTCGTGCCGGCCTGCGCGCGGGTGCCGTTGTCCTGCTCATGGCTGTGGGCGCCTGCGCCTGTGACGCGACACGGGGTGAAACATTGCATCCGGCCGCCGCATGACGGGCAAGGGCGTTCGTGCCGGAGGAACGAAGGGGTGCCGCGATGGAAAAGAAGAACGATCAAGACACGAAAGATGCCAGGCGTGCGTTGCCCGTCTATAAAATGAAGAACATCATGCGGGTGGTCGTGGCGGAAGGAGAAACGGCCTGCACCAACGATTACGTCAGGCCAACCGAAAAATGTACAGGCTGCATGTCCTGCATGGCGGTGTGCGCGCTTTCCCACGAAGGACGCAGTTCCTCGGAATTCTCCGGGATAAGAATCGGCCACCACACGAACGAGTGGACCCTTCGCGAAAAGGAACAAATGCTTGACCACTCGATATGCCGGCATTGTCCCGGCATACCGCCATGCGATGAGGTCTGCCCGAAGCACGCCCATTTTCGCAGCGAAAAGCTGGGTGCCGTTTTGATTGACCATGATGCCTGCATTCGCTGCCGTGCCTGTGTGAAGGCATGCCCGTATCATGCCTGCTGGTATTCGAAGGAGCTTGATAAGATCGTGAAATGCGACCTGTGCCACGATCATGACGATGATCCCCAGTGTGTCGGGAAGTGCCCCTCTTTGGTGCTCAAGCTTGAGAAGGCAGTATAGTATGGAAGAGAATGAAAACACCCTGGTCTATGGCTGGAACCGCTGTCTTCTGAGAGTCGATTTGTCGGAAAACACGATACAAAGGATACCGTTGTCCGAGGAATTGCTCGAGAAATATCTTGGGGGGATGGGGCTCGCCGATAAGATCATTTGGGATTATATGCTCGAGAAGGATATACGGGCGGGATTCGACCCCTTGAGTCCGGACAATATCCTCGTCATCGCCATGGGTCCGTTGACCGGGCTCTCCACGCAGGGCGGAAGAGGGATATACCAATACATCAGCCCGGTGACCGGACATCTTGGCGGCGGCTCGGGCGGCGGCTTCGTCCATGCGATGCTCAAGCAGGCGGGGTATGATGCGCTGGTCATTACGGGGAAAGCCGAGAAGCCTGTGTATCTCTGGATCGACGACGATTCCGTGAGCATCAAGGATGCATCGGATCTGTGGGGGCTGGGCGCGCATCAAACGGTGTCGACGCTGAAAAAGCAGCATGGTGAGGTCTGCAGCGTCGTCATAGGGCCAGCCGGTGAAAACCTGGTACGCCATGCGACCGCCATGATCGATGGATTCAAGTCTGCTGGCGGCAAATGTGGTACAGGAGCCGTGCTTGGGTCGAAAAATCTGAAGGCGATCGTCGTCAGAGGCAAAAAGGGCGTCAATGTTGCAGACCCCAAAGCGTTTCTGGAGAACGATGCCGATTTTCGCAATGCCATTAAAGAAAACAGCGCCTGGCCTCGCTTTGCACTCTGGCTTGCCTATTTCCACACGACACCCTCCAAGCCGAAAATAGCCGAGCACATTTATGATTACGCTGTCAGACTCGAAGCCTGCTGGAACTGCCATATGGCTTGTTGTGGATATCATGAACAGAGCAGGGGAAAATACCGGACACGTGGAACGGGGCCGGAGATCGCAAACCAGGAGAGTTTTTTCGCCCTGGGCGTCAACGATCTTGAAGCGCTGAATTATTATTCCGACCTGTTCAACGACTATGGAATAGATTGGAAAGAGGGTCCCGGTGATATTGGCATCGTCATGCAATTATACAAGGACGGCGTCCTTTCCGCAAAGGATACCGACGGCCTCGAACTCGATTCCGGTGATGGCAAGATCATTGAGGAGATGATCCACCGAATGGCGAAACGGGAGCGTATCGGCAACCTGGTCGCCGAAGGGAAAATGAACATTGCCAGGCTGTTTCCCGAAGCCCGCAAGTACGACAACACGGTGCGGGGGACGACCGGATACGGCAAGGACGATCCGCGAACGGACAGGAGGAATATCGGGCCGGCTGTCATGTGTCACTTTACGCCCTATCGGGGCGCTTGCCTGGAGACCTGGGGGTGGCAGTCGATCGGTCTTGCCGATTTCAGTTGGGAATTCCCGGGAAAGGAAGGACTTCGTTCTGGCAGAGGATATACAAGGGAGGAGGCGGACGAAATAGTCAAGGAGGTTGTCGGAGCTGACGACCATGCAATGTTCAGCAAAGGGGAGCCCAAAGGGTGGTGCAAGCTGAACGTCAGGATAGGCAATTGGGTTGTCGCCAATGAGAGCCTCATCTTGTGCAGACGAATAGCCTGCATCGTTGATAGCAATATCACGCAGGCCGGCATTTCCGCGCGCATGTTGTCCACGGCGACTGGAAAAGAATTTACGACAGAATCGATTGAAAGAATTGGGGAAAGAATATTCAATCTGCAAAGAATGATCGATGCCAGGCTGGGGATAACGCGAAAGCAGGACAAGTTTCCTGAATATTTCTACCAGCCGCTCGGCGATGGTGTGCGAGGCCTGACTGAAGAAGAGGAAAAGATCATCCATGAGGAAATGGACTACTATTATTCCTTGAGAGGCTGGGACCTGGAAACCGGGCAGCCGACTAAGGAAAAGGCCGAAGAATTGGGCTTGGCGATCGAGTGGACTGCCTTGCAAAAGGACGGCCCCTACAAGGACTGGGAGGGGCCGCCATTGGCAGGCGTGTCCCGCGGGCAACGTGCTGCCCCGTAGGGGGTCCCAACCCAATCGGCTGACTCGGAAGTATCGGTCCCTTTCCAGGCCTACTTTGGTTCAATACCGCGCCATGTCGCCACTCCCGGCCAGGAGGTGGGACACGGGGCGTGCGCCACAGAGGCACGAGCCCTTGACCGCAGTGTCGTCCCATGCCGTCGCCGGAAGGCTCGACAACGGTGCGGCACTGCCGTAGGGAAGAGTGCATCGCCGTGCGATATCGGGTGGATGCATGTTCCTGACGCATCATGCGAGACCTTTTGCTGCCCTGGTGCTCCTGATCCTCTTGCCTTGCCTGGGGTGTGCCAGGCAGGACAAGAACGTGCCTGTGGCCGAGCGCGGCGTGCTCGACCTGTCCGGCTGGGATGTGGTCCGGGATGGCCCGGTTGCCCTCAACGGCCAGTGGGCATTCTACTGGGACCGGCTCCTTGCCCCTGAAGACTTCAAACCCGACCTTGCCCCGCCCCAGCCGTCCGGTTTCATGAATCTTCCTGGCACGTGGAAAGGCCAGATGCTCCACGGCCAGCCCTTGTCCGGCCAGGGCCAAGCCACCTTCCGCCTGCGCCTGTTGCCAGGCCCCGAGAATCTTCAACTGACCTTGCGGCTTAAAGGCATTCATGCCGCCTACAGGCTATGGGCCAATGGCAAGCTCATCGCCGAAAGCGGCGTGGTGGGACAAAGCCCCGCCAAGGAAAAACCGCATCGCTCCCTGATATTGGCCAAGGTTGCCAGTCAGGGGGAGCCCATCGATCTGGTGCTGCAGGTATCCAACCACTCGTATCGGCGGGGGGGAGTGCTTCATTCGATCCTGCTGGGACGGTCGGACCAACTGGAACGGATACATATCAGAATCTGGTCTTGGACAATGTTTTTTTCCGGCAGCCTGCTGGTCATGGCCATCTATCATTTGGCCCTCTATTTCTTGAAACGGAAAGAGGCTTCTACCCTTTATTTCAGCTTGGGCTGCCTGGTGTTGATCTGTATTTATGGCACAATGGATTCATCGGATTGGTTGGTCAATCTATTTATACCAGGAGCTGATCCGGCGATTGTCGAAAAGGTTTCGCTGGTAAGCTTTTCAATTTTGTCTTCAATTTTGTATAGATTCTATAGATCGCTATATCCTCGCGAATTTCTTCTTGTTGTTCAGCACATGGTAGACGCAAGAAATGTCCTGTATGTTGTTATTATTCTTACACAGCAAAACTTTGTCTTGTATTATTTGTTGTTATGGTTTGCCGTATCCACATTTATTCTGCATATATATTACTTTGTAATGCTGCTTGTCAGTGTGCGGCGTGGCCGTGACGGTTCTTTTATCCTCCTGTGCGGGTATGTCATTTTGTCGCTAACCTCCCTGAACGACATCTACGGGCATGTTTTCAGCACCATCTCCCTGGACCTCATGCTCTTCGGCTTCCTTGCCTTCGTCCTGTCCCAGGCCTTGGCCCTGGCCCAGCGCTTTGCCAACGCGTTCACGGCCGTGGAAAACCTGTCCGCCGACTTGCGCGCAGAAATGGACGAGCGCACCCGGCTGGAACGGGAAATCATCAACGTGAGCGAAGAGGAGCGTCGGCGCTTAAGCTACGATCTGCACGATGGCCTATGCCAGCAGCTGGTGGGCACCAGGGTGCGCTGCGCTGCCCTGGCCCGCAGCGCCATCGCGGAACAGGGCGTGGCCGAGGAAGTTACGGAGATCGCCTCGCTGCTCACGGATTCGGTCGGCCAAGCCTACGATCTCTCCCGGGGACTTTGGCCTGTGGAGTGCGCCCCCGGGGAAGTCGGGTCGTCCCTGGCCGAGTTGGCGCGACGTGTGGGCCGGTCGACCGGCATCGCGGTCCAATACCGCGAGCATTTGTCCTGTTCGCCTTGCCGCAACGAACATCTCGTCCAGCTCTACCGTATCGCCCAGGAGTCGGTGGCCAACGCCGTCAAACATGCCCAGCCCGGCCGGATCGCCATCAGCCTGGATTGCGGCCTCGACCGGCGGTTGATCCTGGCCGTGGATGACGACGGCATCGGCCGCCGGGCGGCGGCCGGGTCTCCGGGGGGGCTCGGCCTTCGCATCATGGCCTATCGGGCCAGGATGATCGGGGCACTGCTGTCCATAGACGACGTCGAGGCCGGTGGGACCAGGGTGGTCTGTTCCCTGGCCTGCCCGGCGGACAAGACAAGCGAGGATGCTGATGGATAAGGCTCTATCATCCGGTGTGCGCGTCTTTCTGGTCGACGATCATCCGGTCCTGCGCAATGGCCTGTCGCTGCTGCTTGCGCAAAGCGGTCATACCGTGTGCGGCGTTGCCGGCAGCCGGGCGGAACTGTTGGCCATCATCGAAGGTTGCCGGGCCGACGTGGCTCTGGTGGACCTGTCCCTGGCCGAGGAGTCCGGGCTGGACCTGCTTGATGATCTCACGGCCCGAGGCGTGCCGGCGCTGATATATTCCATGCATGAGGACAGCCAGTCCATCGAGCGGGCCTTTGGCCGGGGGGCCAAGGGCTACGTCACCAAGCAAGAGGTCGAGGACGTGCTGCTGACGGCCATCGCGGCGGTCGCTGCCGGTCGGCGCTACACCAGTCCCGAGGTCATGCGCACGCTGGCCGACCGGGTGCTGGCATCGGAGCATGATGGGGAGGCCGCTCTCAGCCAGCGGGAGGAGCAGATCCTGCTGGGACTCGGGCGCGGCGAGACGAGCGTCGAAATGAGCCAGACGCTCAACATCAGCTTTCACACCGTGGAGACCTATTACGGCCGGCTTTTGCGCAAGCTGGGCCTGTCCAGCATGAAGGAACTGCGCAAGTTCGCCATCAGCCGGCGGCGATGACAATCTTTCCCGGCCGGGGCTCAATGGCCCGATCCAAGATCGGGATGTCTCCCGTCTGGATGCCAGCCAGAGCGTGAACTCAGGGTGGAACTCGAAGAACTCCTTGAACAGGACCGACACCAGGGCGGGCTGGCCTGATTTATGGTTGAAGGTGTGAGGCGGGCACAGGACCCGGGCAAGGTCCGCTCGGGACCAAGCGGCTTTATAGGATCGAACCGGGAGACCTTCTGTTCAGCAACGTATTCGCGTGGGAAGGCGCGATTGCCGTGGTTCAAGAGTTCGACACCGGACGGTTTGGCTCGCATCGCTTTATTCAGTTGCCTACCAGATTCCGCCTTAGCCACAGCAGCATTTCTGCGTTGCTGGCTGCTCAGCGAAGAAGGCATGGCCCACATTCTTGAAGCCTCTCCCGGTGCAACGGGTCGCAACCGGACACTTGGGCTAAAGAAACTTAAGGCTATTCCCGTTCCGGTTCCGCCGCAGGAGAAGCAGGAAAAGCTCTCAGAACTCTGCTGCAAGGTCTCACAAGCCCGTCAGCTTCAAGATTCCGTAGCAGGAGAGTTGAAGCACATCATTCCTGCGCTCCTTGACCGAGCCTTTTCAGGGAACTTGTAAAACGAAGCGGAACATAACCTGGAGATTCTGGATAACCTCTGGATAACCGTCTGTGGGCTATTTTGGGTCATTTTAGCCGGGGAATGTTATCTTTCTTAAAATAAAATCAATTTATTATAGTATGTTGCAAATTCAGGATCGGCCTTCTAAGCAGACGGCCCGGGGTTCGAATCCCTGCGGGCGCGCCAGAAGGATTTCTTGGGGTCAGGCAGTGTTTGCCTGACCCCTTTTTTCGTGTGGCTAACCGAGGTGGATAACGTTTTGGCCGGGCCAACGAAAAAACGAGGAATTTCAAGGGGGCTCGGCATGGATGCCATGGAGCAGCAAGAGGCAGCCGGTCCTGGGGGACAAACTTCTACCTCCCCACCTCCGGCAAATCCGCCCGGCACGTGGTCTATTGGGGCGACCGAGCCGCTGCCTCCTCTGCCAGTCCTGCTTGAGGCCGCAGGCGGCAAGGCGAAGTGTGTCCCGGCCCCAGCGGCGTTTGCCTCATCCAGAACCGCCAGGAGGCGTTCCGCTTTCGGGTCGGAAGGCGGCACGGAAGCGAGAAGCGATAGCTGCTGGCACCCGAGGGGCCCCAGGCCGGAAAGGCCGTCAACGATCCGGATTCAAAAACTGACGCTTACGCCGACATCGCCGCCGTAGTTGACCATCTGCGAATCGAAGGCGGTGGCTGAAGCACAACCCCGCACCATCACCCGCTCACTGATTTTGTAGGAAGTCCCCGCACTGGCCGTGGCCCAATCCGATTGTACCGGGGCGGCGGCCATGGAATAGGGCGCGGCCGTGGCCGACGTGAGCGCGGCCCTTACCTTGCGGCCCGACTGGTCGACCAGTTCGTGGTTCCATTTGGCTTCCACGAACGGCCGCCAGCGGCCTGCGTCGATCGAGGCGCGCCAGCCCAACTGGCTTATGGCCGAATCCCGTATCTGCTCGCCGAACGACAGGGCCGTGACGCCGTTGCTGCCGGTCTGCGCGCCGCTGGTGCCGGATTCGGCAAAACCCCTGATGCGCACCCGTTGCAGCACCAAGCCCGCCACCGGGCCTGTGGTGACCGGTCCCAGGTGGATGTCGCCGCCGGCGCGCAGGGCCAGGGCCAGGGACGAGCCCGTGGTGTCGGCGCTGTTGCTGTCGGTAAAAAGCCCCAACGTCACGTCGCGGGCGATTTTGTCCTGATACCAGCCGTAGGAGGCCACGACATTGCCCCAGACCGGTCCGGCCTGATAGGCGCTATAAAGGCTTATGGCCTGGTCGTTTTGGTCGAACTGACCGCCGCCTATCGAGAAATGCTGGGTCTGGGTTCCGGCGGTAAAGGCCGCGCCGACGATGAGCCCGAACGGCATCTGGTAATCCACGCCGGCCGATCCCGTAAACGGCGTGCCGGAAACATCGGGGAAGCCTGAAAAATTTTTGAGCGTGAGTGCCCCGACGCCGCCGCCGATCCAGACGTTGACGCCTGTCGGTCCGCGATGTTGGCCGGACAGGTCGATCTGCCCCTGGATGACGGCCGCGCGGGCCAGGCCGCCCTGGACCGGAGCCTCGGCCAAAAGCGACATCAGGCTCGGGGCCGTCAGCAGGCTTGTTTCATAATCCGACTCGATTTTTTGGCCCGCCGTGGTCAGGTGATGGCCATCCACGAACAGAGAGGTTTGCAGTTGGACGGGGGTAATGTCGGCCCAGGTGGTCACCAGGGCGGCGACTGGGGACGGGGCGTTGGCCGACAGCACCGAAGACGGCGTGAATCCGAACAGGGCGGGATTGGTCGCCACGAACTGGAACACGCTGGTGAGGTCGGCGGGAATAAAACGCACGCCGGCCGCCATCAGGTACGACCACTTGGTCATCCCATACGCGACCGCACGCGCGTAATCATCGATGTTGCTTGCGGGAACGATGCCGCCCGAGCCGGTCAGCGTCGATGTGTAAAAGGTATTGGGCACCATGATGGTGCGGGCGCCGGCCGCCTGCAGGGTCGCCACGCTGGCCGCGAATTCGGACGCGACGCCGTTTAAAAAGGTGGGGTTGGCGGCGATCCAGGCAGTGCCCTGGTTTTGCACGAAGATCAGGTCGTTGTTGCCGCTGTTGACCACATACAGGGCGTGGGCATTGGCGACGCCCCCGGTGGCGGCGAGGAGGTTGGCAATCTGCTGGGTGGTGGTCACATTCCCGGACAGTCCGCCAGGAGCGGCGGAACCGCCGGCCGTGGCGCTTAAGGGGGCCGTATAAGCGCTGCCGTTGGCGAAGTTGGTGCCGCCGGCGCTGACCGTTTCGGCGGACAGGCCGAACCTTGCCGCCAAAAACGTTGTGGTCATCACCCCGGGACCGGCCCACCCGCCCTGGGCACCGCCGACGATGGCGGAGGCGACCATTGCATCCGCTGACGCGTTTCCCGTCGACGTATAGCGAAAATAGCCGCTGTCCAGGGTGCTGTCACCCAAGCCGACAAACTGATTGAACGCCCCCGTGGCGCCGGCCACGCAAGGCGCGAGGATGGCGAGCAAGGCGGCAAGGACAAAAGGATGCAGCACTCGTGACATGGGTACTTCCCCGGAAATCGATTCTCGAAACGCCGTCTGGCGCGATACAACTTCGATTTGTCGCCTGCTTCGTTAATTCCAACAGATAAACCACCGCCTCTGGCGGTGTGACCCGAAAAGGTTCGACCGTTCCGGGATTTTGGCCTTTGGTAATCAATGCAACACCTGACTCGAAATGGCAGAATGCCGGAAGTTTCTTATTCTTAGGTCGTTAGCCCCCTTTGAGGGGGCATCATCATACCACCGGGTATGCCGGTGGTAGCTGATTGTCACACAAAAACTGTAAGTTATCAATCCGGGCAAGCCTCCTCAGGCCGAGGCGCTCAGGTTCGCTTGGCGCATGGAGGTCACCGCGTTTGCCGACCATTGCAAGGGGTTGGCCTGTCTTTGCCAGCCCCCTTTATCGTGCGGATAACCGTACTGGATAATATTGGGGCCGCACCGACGAAAAACCGAGGAATTCCAAAAGGGGCTCGGGATGGATGCCGGGGGCGGAAACCGGAGGACAGGTGCCCAGGATGCGGCTTCACCCGGATGTCTTTGTCCCTTCATCCATATCGCCGCCGGCAAGGGCGTCCATGATGGCTCCGGGATCGAGAAGCCGGATGCCGCTGGCAGGCGACGGCGATGAGCCCGCGCGCCTCGAAGGCGGCCAGGGTTTCGCTGACCGTCTGCTGGCAGGAACCGGTCATGGCCGCGATCTGGCCCTGGGTCAGCCGTATCGGCACGTCGGCCGGCCCGCCCCTGGCCTGGGCGGTCTCGTCGTGGGACAGGCACAACAAGAGTTTCAAAAGCCGCGTCGGCACGTCGCAGGTCATGACGTTTTCCAGCTGCTCGCTGAGGTAGCGGATGCGCCGGCCGAGCGGATGAAAAACGTGGGCTCCGTGCCATGCAGGGACACCCGGAAGATCTTGACCGAGCCCTGGTCCAGGTAGAACGAGCGGTCGCAGCGGTCGTTTTCAAAAAACACGATGGCGTTTTTTCGCAGTCGGCGTACGGACGCAAGCTTCCGGAAGGCCTCGAACTCCCGTTCCAGGCCATCGAAGAAGCCGCCTTTGATCAGGTGCCATTGCAAAAAGGACTCGCCCAGGGCCATGCTCCATCATAGGGGCCATCGCCGCCCGGTCAAGACGGCGGCCGGACGCCGTCTTCAGACGACATCCGGACGCGGGCCTGGCGACTCCCCGGTCCCGCCGGAAAGGGGATTTTGGGCGGCTTGCTAGTCCGTGACGTCCAAGCGGTTGCGATACTTGTAGGTCACGGCCTTGCCGTTTATGTCCGTACACTTCCAGGTGATGGCGTTTTGCGGCGGCAGGCCCCTTCCGCGGGCGTTCCATCCGGTGAAAATACGGGCAAAGCAGCCTGAAAAGTGTGTGTTGGCGCGTACGTAAAACAGCCTCGGGAAAGACGCGTTGCCGGTTTCCCGGGTTTTGTGTTACGTGCGACCAGTGGACCAGAATGTTCGCGGAGGCGTCATGAAGAACATTGGCCGCGCGCTTCGGCTGCCCTTGTTGCTGGCAGGGATAAGTTTACTCGCCGTGCCATATTGCCTGGCTGCGGAGGGGCATTCCCTGGAGGATGCCTGGCGCATCATCCAGGAAAAGAAGTTCGTCGATCTGACCCATGCCTTTGCGCCCGGTATTCCGCATTGGAAGGGGTTTCCCGACGAGAAGCTGGAGACCTTGTACTGGTATGAACCTGGCGTGGGCAAGCTCGGGAGCGGATTTTATGCCCAATCCTTCACGCATGTCGGGCAGTGGGGCACGCATGTCGATCCGCCGGCCCATTTTGCAAAGGGCCTGCGCACGGTGGATCGGATCGATGTCAAGGAAATGATCCTGCCCCTGGTCGTTCTCGATGTTCATGAAGCCGTGGAAAAAAATCCCGATTATACCATCACCATGGAGGACGTGCGGCATTGGGAGCAGCAGCATGGCCCAATACCCAAAGGGGCATTCGTGGCCATGCGTACCGATTGGTCCAAGCGGTGGCCCGATGGGGAGGCCATGCAAAACAGGGACGCCAACGGGATCGCCCACTATCCCGGCTGGAGCATGGACGTGCTCAAGTACCTCTACGAGCAGCGCCACATCACGGCCTCGGGGCATGAAACAACCGATACCGATCCGGGCGTGGCCACGACCAAGGATGACTACTCCCTGGAAACCTACATATTGCGGAGCGATCATTACCAGATCGAACTCTTGGCGCATCTGGACGCGGTGCCCCAGGCGGGCGCCCTGGTGGTGGTCAGTTTTCCCAAGCCCAAGGATGGGTCGGGATTCCCGGCCCGGGTCTTTGCCATCCTGCCGTGACCCGCTCGCGCAACGCGTTTTTGCGGCAAGCCGTAGGAGGGAGGGGCACGGGGGACTGGGGAGACACCGTAGCCGACGGTGGCCGGGGCGAGGAGGCTACGCGTACGGAGCCGTACGCGTCATGAACAGAGCTCAGCCCCATGTCCCGGCCGGCAGCCGTACCGTGGCGCGGCCGCCCAGTCCAGCCGTCAGCCGTCCAGGGACGAGGCGATCACCCGGTTTCTGCCCTGCCGTTTGGCCGTGTACAGGTTGGCGTCGGCCGTTTGGACGAGGCTCTCGGCGCGCCAGGCGTTTGAGGGAACGCCGCTCGCCACGCCGATGCTCACGGTCGCCACGCTGGCTGTCGGGCTTTTTGCGTGGACAATGGCCAGCTCACGGATGCTCGCGCACAGCTTCCCCGCCACATCCCGGGCGCTGTCACCGGCCAGGCCGGGCAGGATGACGGCGAACTCCTCGCCCCCGTACCGCGCCGCCAGTTCACCGGCCCGCTTGGCCGTGGCGGCGATGGCTTGGGCGATGCGGCGCAGGCACTCGTCCCCCATATGGTGCCCCAGGTGGTCGTTGTAGGCCTTGAAATGATCCACATCGATCATGATCAGGGCCAGGGGCGACCCGTTGCGCTTGGCCCGGTTCCACTCGCTCTCCAGGACGGCGTCGAATTTCCGCCGGTTGGCGATGCCCGTCAGGCCGTCGCAATCGCTTATGCGCTGGAGCTTTTCGTTGGCTTCCGAGAGTGCCAGGGTCCGTTCCCGCACCTGGCGCTCCAGTTCCTGGCTGTAGGCCTCGCGCAGGCGTTCCGACTGCTTCTGCGAGGTCACGTCGCGCAGGATGCCCTGGTAGCCGAGCAGCTGCCCCTGGGCGTCGCGCCGCAGGTTGGCCGTGAGGACCGCCTCGATGTGCTCCCCGTCCTTGCGGCGCAGCACGGCCTCGAAGCCGCTGACCATGCCGGCGGATTCGATGGCCCGCTTGAATTGCCCCCGCTGCCCGGGGTCCACGTAGAAGTCGGTCATGGAGAAGGCGAGCATCTCCTCGCGGGTGTAGCCGAAAATGGCCAGGCAGGCCGGGTTCACATCCACGATCTGGCCGTCGGGCGTGGTGAGGAAGATGAGGTCGCTGGCCCCCTCGAAGACGCTGCGGTAGCGTTGCTCACTGACCGCGAGGCTCCCGTAGAGCTTGGCGTTCTCGATGGAGATGGCGGCCTGGGCCGAGAGCGTCCGGACGATGTGCGTGCGCTCCACGGCAAAAACGCCGGGATGGAGGTTGTTCTCCAGGTACAGGACGCCGCTCAAACGGCTCTGGGCCAAAAGGGGCACGCACATGACGGAACGGACGTCGTGGCGCAGGACGTGGGGGTCCTGCCGGAAGGTGGGGTGCTGCCCCGCATCGTGGAGGACGACTTCCAGCCGGCTGCGGATGACGTAGCGCACGATGGCCTCGCTGACCAGCAGCGACCCCTCCAAGGGGGTGTTGGCCGCCGTGGGAACGCCCTCCTGCACCGTGGCCATGGCCGCCACCGACCAGTCGCGCCCCTCGGGCAGCAGGAGGAAACCCTGCTGCGCCCCGGCGTTCTCGATGACGCTGGTCATGATGACCCGCAGCAGCGCACCCAGGCGTATTTCCTGGGAAATCGCCTGGGTGGCCTTGAGGAGGCTGCCGATGTCGAGCAGGCGCGACAGGGAGCTCGGCGAGGTGCTGGATTTCGAGCCCGTCGACGCGGACTGGGGGAAAGCGGGCGCCGGCGAGGCGGCCGCGGCGCGCCGGTCGAGCTCCTCGCGCAGGCGGAGCACCTTGGCGTGGGCTCCCCAACGGTAGTAATTGAAGCTGGCGTCCTCCAGCAAAGCCTTGGCCGCCTCGAGGTTGCCCAGGGCGTACTGCGCCAGCGCCGCGCGCTCCCGGGACAAGGCCACGCCCCGGGGCTGTTTGTAGGTGCGGGCCAGGGTCGCCGCCTGTTCGAAGAGGTCCTGCGCCTCGGCGGTTCGCCCGGCCAGCCGGGCCTCCTCGGCCCGCAGCAGCCGCTCCTGCCAGGCGTAGTTTTCCGGGCAGTTCGCCGCCCAGACGGCGAACTCGTCCAGGGCGGCCCGGAAACGGGCGGCCATGCCCTCGCCCTCGCCCGGGGCCGCTTCCTCGAGAAGCGACGCCGCCGCCATGGCCCGGTAGAAACTGAACACCGTGGTTTCGTAGAGGATGGGAATATAGCGCATCCAGTCCGCATGGGCCTCGGCCAGCCGCCAGGCCTCCCGCACCTCGCCGAAGTGAAAAAGCAGTTGGAGCTTGGAGGTCAGGAAATAGGCCAGGCCATGGCCGAACAGGGTTTGGGGCGCTTGCCAGCGTCCCAGCAGGGCACCTTCGTCGGTGTCCTCCGTGCTCAGGGAGATGGGGTCGGGCCGCTCGCCCCGTAAATTGCGCAGGAACAGGTTGCAGAACCGTTCGCTCCAAAGGAACGGCGAGCCGCGCTTTTCATAAAAGGCGAGGCTGATGGCGCTCTCTTCCAGGGCCTTGTCCACGCTGGCCGCGGCCAGGACGGTCTTCGGGATCATGGTGCGCGCATACCCGGCGAACACCAGGTTGCCGTTTTCGAGGCCGTACTGGTAGGCGCGCTTGTACATCTCGATCTGCTCCTCCAGCGGCAGGAACCAGTGCATGGCGCACACTGCGTAGAGGAAGGTGATCTGGGCCCGGATGCGGGGGTTGGGGAAGCGCGCGATGAGCCCCATGGCCAGCTTGCCCAGTTCGAAGGCGCTGCGGTAATCCTGCCGCTCCTGCACGATCACCACCGTGACCCAGGCGAACCCGATGGCGGACAGGGCATTGTGCCCATGGCGCATGGAACGGGAGACCACCTCGAGGACCAGGATCGGGAACAGCGTCGGGACGGCGATGTAGGCGCCGTCGGTCAGGATGGCCATGAGCCGGATGACGCTGTCCTGCTCGGGGTCGGTCACGTCCGGGATGCGGATCAGCTCCTCGATGGGCCGTTGGCCGAGAAGCGCCGTATAGTCCGCCAGAAGGGCGGCGAAGCGGCCCGCCAGGGTGGCGGCGTCGTCGGCCTGGGGGAAGGTCACGCCAAACAGGGCCAGGGCGTCCCGGGCCTTGGCCATCATGTCGTTGTATTTACCCAGCTGGTTGTATTGAATGAGTTTTTGCAGGAAGATTGCGACCTTTTGGAAGCGGTCGGGCGTGCGCGCCAGGGCCTCGTCGAGCAGGCCTTCGGCCTGGGCGAAGTCGCCCAAGAGGTAGGAGACGTCCGCTTTCTCGCGGGCCACGTCGCGCATGACGTCCGGCTGCGTCCGCCAGGCGCCTTCGGGCAAAAGGGAGGCGGCAATGTCGAAGTGGCGCAGCGCCGGCTCGTAGGCCGTGGACGCCTTGGCCTTGCGCCCGGCCCGCATGTTCAGCTCGAAAAGCGCCAGGCGCTCTTCGGGGTCGTCGATGTGGCCCAGGGCGGCGTTAAAATGCGAGACGATGTCGAAAATGGCTTCGTCGAGCTGGGTCTGGCCCACATGGCGCAGGAGCAGGCGGCCGATGCGCAGGTTGAGCGGGGCGAGGTCTTCCCGGGGGATGAGGGAATAGGCCGCCTGCTGGACGCGGTCGTGCAGGAAGCGCAGGGCGGAGCCCGTCGGGATGAGCAGCCCGGCCCGCATGGCCTCCCACAGGGCTTCGCTCGTGTCCGCCGCCGACTGCTCGCGCACGGCGGCCAGCATGGACAGCTCGAAGCGGTTGCCGATGCAGGCGGCCAGGGTGAGGGCCTGGCGGGTGCGCGGGTTCATGCGGCCGATGCGGCCGGCCATGAGGTCCACGACGTTGTCGGTCAGGGCCATGGCCCGTATGCCGGCCATGTCCCAGCGCCAGCCCCCGGTCTCGGGGTCCGGCCGGAACACGCCGCGGGCGTGCAGCTCCTTGAGCATCTGCGAAACGAAAAACGGGTTGCCGCCGGTCTTTTCCTCTATCAGCCCCGTCAGCTCCTCCACCTCTTCGGGGCGGCGGCGCAGCGTGTCCGCGGCCAACTGGCCCAGATCGGCGTTGCGCAGGGGTGTGAGCGACACGGTGCGCACCGCCACGCCCGCATCCTGGAGGCGCCTGACGGTGAGCAGCAGCGGATGGCCGGGAAAAACCTCGTTGTCCCGGTAGGCGCCAAGCAGCAGCAGGTAGGGCGTGCGCGCCTGGGAGGCCAGCGTCCACAGCAGTTGCAGGGAAGGCGCATCGGCCCATTGCAGGTCGTCGAGGAAGAGTACCAGGGGATGCTCGCGCCGGGCGAAAACACCGATGAACTGCTGGATGCACAGGATGAACCGGTTCTGGGCCTCGGACGGCCCCAGGTCCGGCACGGGCGGCTGGCTGCCGAGGATGAGCTCGAGTTCCGCGATGACGTCGACCATCACCCGGGCGTTGTTGCCAAGGGCGGCGAGAAGGTCCGCGCGCCACTGGGCCACCCGGGCCTCCGGCTCCGACAGGGCCTGGTTGACCAGCTGGCGGAAGGCCTGGAGGAACGCGGAAAACGGGATGTCGCGCTGGAACTGGTCGTGCTTGCCGCAGACGTACCGCCCCCGTTGCCTGGTCAGCCCCTTGTGCACCTCGTTGACCAGCGAGGTCTTGCCGATGCCCGAATACCCCGCCACGAGGAGCAATTCCGCGCCCCCCCGGGCCGTGCGATCGAAGACCTCCAGCAGCAGCCGGGATTCCTTGTCCCGCCCGTAGATCTTCTGGGACACCTGGAAATGATCGGACACGTCCCAGCGCCCAAGCGCCATGTCCGCGAGGCTGTCGCCCCGGTCGGCCGCCGCGCGCATCGCTTCCAGGTCGCGCACCAGGCCGGTTGCGCCCTGGTAGCGATCCTCGGCGCGCTTTTTAAGCAACCGCATGGTGCAGTCGGACAAGGCCCGGGGCACGAAGGCGTTCATATCCTTCGGCCGCGGGGGCTTGCGGGCGATGTGGGCGTGCAACAGCTCCATCGGGTCGCGCGAACGAAACGGCAGTTCGCCGGTGAGCATCTTGTAGTAGCACACGCCCAGGGAATACAGGTCGGACCGGCTGTCGATGCCCCGGTTCATCCGCCCGGTCTGCTCCGGGGAGATGTAGGCCAGGCTGCCCTCGATCTGGTCCGGGTCCCCGGGTTCCTGCACCTCGCCCTCAATCAGCGACGACATCCCGAAATCCGTCAATTTGACCTCGCCCGTCCCGGGATGGATGAGGAAATTGCCCAGGTGGACGTCCTTGTGGATGATCCGCTGGGCGTGCAGCTGGGCCAGGGACTCGGCCATCTGCACGGCGACGTCGAGGAAGGCCGTGGTGTCGAGGATGCGCCCGCCCAGGTGGGCATCGAGGTCGACGGCGCCGTAGTCCTCCTCGATGATGGCGAAGCTGGAGCGGTATTGCACCAGGTCGTGGACCTTGATCACCCGGGGCAGGTCCAGGGTGGCGAGCAGGTCGTACTCGTGCTGGAAGCGCAGGTTCTCGCGGATGGAGATGTCCGGGCTGGACGGGACCTTGATCACCACGGGCAGGCCGTCGCATTGGCGCCTGGCCCGGAACACCTGGCTGTTGGGCCCCTGGTAGAGCAGCTCGCCGATCTGGAAACCGGTCAGGGAAATCATGGCGGGAGACCACCTCCGATTGGCCTCGCAACACACCGCTGGCCAGGGCCCGTGGCGCTTCCCGTGCCGATCGACAGCACCACGTTGACGGGGAAGCCGGTTCGAGGAATGTATAACCACCTAGTTGGTTAATTAACCAGCGTTCCCTCACGCGTCCACCGTATTCGTGGTGTTGCCGGATATTGTCGAGCGGCGTCATCAAAAATATCGGGCAGCCTCGCCGTGTTGGGCCGATATCCGAGCCGGCGGCGCCTCGCGCGCCCCGGTTGCCGGACCCCGCATGGGCAGGGGCCGAACCCGACATGACCGGCAACCCCATCACCATCGACCCCGGCCCGCCATGGGCAGCGGCCGCGCCGGCCATGGCGCATGCCCGCGAGGGTTGCGCCTTTGATGAGGATATGTGCCGTATTACGGACAGCGCCAAGGAAGAGTGACTCTTTCTTCGGTAATCAATCGCATCGTCTTTATGACCGAACGCCATCCGACAGGCTCGCGGTGCAGGGCTGCCGCGACGTGCGCCATCGCCTCACCCACCGCATGACCCGGCGTCAATGGGGAGGGGGCGTGTGTTCTTGAAGGCAGATCATACCGAAAGAGACGGCTTTGTTGCGGCCGCTTTGCTTGGCTTGATAGAGGGCCTGGTCGGCCGTGAAAATGATGTCCTCGGGTGTGTTCACGGCCTCGGACCGAGAGGAAATACCGATACTGATCGTGACGATGCCGGGGGATGCGCCTGCATGGGGCAGGGACCGCGAAGCCACGGCCAGGCATATCTCACGGGCAATCGTTTTGGCCGTATCCGCCGCGCTCGTGACGATCAGGCTGAATTCCTCGCCGCCATAACGGCCGATGAACCCGTCGTACTTGTCCGCGATGCGGCGGATCTCCTGGGCGACCGCATACAGGCAGGCATCGCCGGCCTGGTGGCCGTAGATATCGTTGTATGTTTTGAAATGATCGATGTCGGCAATGAGATAGCTTAACGGATGCCCGGTTTGGCTGCTGCGGCTCCAGGCCTGCTCCAAAGCCTGGTCCAGGGCGCGCCTGTTTTTCACCCCGGTCAGGCCGTCGAGGTTGGCCAGGCGTTCCATATCCTCATAGGCCCGCTTGAGCGCCCGGGTACGATCCTGGACGCGCTTTTCCAATTCGATGTTCAAGGTATGCAGGTCGCGGCTCTGACGGCTCAAGGCGAGATGGAGATTGATGCGGGCCAACAGTTCCGCGTAACTGAACGGTTTGGGGATGTAGTCGTTGCCACCGAGGGAAAAGCACCGTTCGAGGTCGCCGTCCCGTGTCAATGCCGTCAAAAAGACGATGGGCAAGAGGTTATACTTGAATTTTTGCCGTATCAGCTCGCAGATTTCAAACCCGGACTGGCCCGGCATCATGACGTCGAGGAGAATGAGATTGAAATCATTCCCGCGCTTCTCGATCGCTTCCAGGGCAATTGCCCCGGACGTCGCGGTGGACACCGTGTAGCCCTTGAGCAGGAGATGATTTTCGATGACACGGAGATTGACGACCTCGTCATCCACCACGAGGATATGTTCCCCTGTGGCGAAGGGCTCGGGTGCGGTGTCGGTGTTCGCCCGGACGGCGCGGGTGTCTTGTGGCTGGGACGCGGGGGGCGT
Source organism: Solidesulfovibrio sp. DCME (assembly GCF_049995385.1). NCBI lineage: Bacteria > Pseudomonadati > Thermodesulfobacteriota > Desulfovibrionia > Desulfovibrionales > Desulfovibrionaceae > Solidesulfovibrio > Solidesulfovibrio sp. DCME. The sequence goes on along the minus strand of NZ_CP188261.1, from coordinate 3,455,025 downwards.
GTCGGCGTCCGCGCGGGCCGCCTGTGTGTCCGGCGCCTGCGGCACGGCTGGGGGAAGCTGCGGCCGTTGCGGGGATTCGGCCTGGGGGCCTTGCCCGGGGGCCGTGTCGGCCGCGCGCTGGGACATGGTGGAAAGGGGCAGGGTGAAAGCAAAAAGCGAGCCGCCGCCTTCGCGGTCGCGGACCTCGATGGTGCCGCCATGCAGTTCGATGAGTTGCCGCGTAATGGTCAGGCCGAGCCCGGTCCCGGAGCCGGCCCGGTCCAGGCCGCTGTCGAGTTGTTCGAAGGATCGGAAAATGAGTTCCCGCTTGTCCGGCGGCACGCCCATCCCCGTATCGGCGACATGAATGTGCATCAAGGCCCCTTGGGCAAAAGCCTCAAGCGTCACCGAGCCCGTTGCAGTGAATTTGACCGCATTGCCGATCAAATTGTAGAGAATCTGGTGCAACCGGTTTTCATCGGCAAAAACAGAAGGCAAGTTGGCGTCTATTGCATTGCGGAGTACGAGGCCCTTGGGTTCGGCCAGGATGCTGACCATGGAGAGGACAAGGTCGCCGGCACTCTTGAGGTCCACGGGCCGCTTGACGACCTTGAGGGCGTTGTGGCGCAATTTGGAAAAATCCAGAATGTCATTGACCAGATTGCTCAACCGGCGCGCGCTGGAAACAATGAGCAGCAGATTGTCCTCGGCGACGTCTGGTAATTGCCCCGCGATCCCCTTGAGCAATGATTCGGCGATCCCGGTAATGCCATGCAGGGGCGTGCGCAGTTCATGGGACGTATTGGCCAAAAATTCATCCTTGAGCCTGTCCGTTTCCCGCAGGGATTTGATGGCTGCCTCTTTGGAGCGCAGGGCCTCGGCCTGGGCCTGCTCGCGCAATTGGCGGCTTTCGACGAGGTTTGCCGCCATGGTGTTGAACTGATTGGCCAAATCAGCGACCTCGTCATGGCCCGTGACGGGAAGCCGCGTTTCCAGCTTGCCGCTTCCGATCGCTTGGGCACCGGCCCCGAGGGTGTTGAGGGGGCGCACAATGAGGAATTGCAGGGCAAGCATCAGGAGGCCGGCGGAGAGGCTGACGCTTATAAGGCCGATGATGCTGACGAGGCGGCCGAGTTCGGCCCCGGCCTGGGCCAGTTCGCGTTCCGGGAGGTAGCCGATGAGCATCAGGCCTCCGGGCAGGGCGCGCGACTGGATGAGCATGGGCTCGTTGTTTATGGCAATGTTTGTCGTATGCTCTTTGTTGCTGATCGCGTTGACGGCCGTGAACAAGGCATGGGGGTCGGCCAGCGTGAGTTGCTGGGCCTGCGGATAGAGGGGCCGCCCGGTTGGGTCCAGGATGAGTATGCCGCCGCTGCGGCCAATGCGCGTATTTTTGATGAGGTTGCTGTAGCTGTTGAGGTTGGCCGTGATCACAAGATAGCCGCGGTCCGATGGCGCCATCGCGGTAGAGTCTTCATAGGTCGGGTCGACGAACAAGATCCTGTGGGCAACAACCATGGTCGGGGCTTCGGTTGTCGGGTCCCATTGGAAAAAACTCCCCGTCGCCGCCTGGGACGCCTCCATGGTACGAAACCAGGGGCTTTCCGATTCGTAGATGGCGTTGTCTTTTTTGTTGTAGATGGAAAATCGGGCGTCTTCGAATCCGGAAGGCAGTATGACCCTGATTTCATCGTAATCGGGGTAGGCGTTGTGATAGGTGGAGAACAGGTTCAGGAGTGGAAGCAGGGCAAAGTGGTATCTGTCTTCCGCGGGCGCGAAAATGAAATCCTTCAGCAGGCTCGAGCTTGAAAACAGTGTGGCGTTTGCCCGCATCGTCTGGTCGACGGTTTCCGCATGGAGTGAAATCTGCTGCATCAAGGAGGCCATCTGGCCCAGGATGTTCTCCTCGGCATTGGCGCGGATGCGCTCGAAGGCGAGCCAGCTGACGACAAGAAGCGGAAAGATGACGAGCGGTATCAGAAAAAGTGGAAGTTTCGTCCGCAATCTCATGGTGATGCAAGAGGTGCTATTTTTTCAGCAGCGCCCAGGCTTCAACCATTTGTTTTTCGATGCGCGGGTCGACGTTCTGGGTCATCTCGCTGGCTTTCAAGGCGTCTTCGGACGGATAAATCGTCGTATTTTCGAGCATCTCCTTTGGCAGCAGCCGGCGGGCCTCATTGTTTGGCGTGGCGAATTCGAGTTCGCGGGCGGCCTGCGCGCTGTTTGAGGCTTCCGAAAGGTAATTGATGAAATCATAGGCCAATTCGGGGTGTTTTGTATTGGCGGCAACGACCATGTAATCGACCCAGATTTCACCGCCTTCTTTCGGGAGGACATAGCGGATGGCCGGATTGCGCTTTTGCAGCAGCAGCGCGTCGCCATTCCAGGTCTGGCCTATCCAGGTATTTCCGGAGACAATGCCGGAGTCGGCATCGGTCTTGAGGTAGCCATAGGTCTGTACGAAGGGGCGCTGCTTTTGCACGAGTTCGATGGCCTCACCGACAGCCTTCGGGTCTTGCGTGTTGAGGGAGTGGCCCAGGGATTTGAGGGCCAGGCCGATCCCCAGGCGATGAATGTCCACCAGCATCATTTTGCCGCGCCAGGCTTCCTTGGGTTGGTAGAACTGTGCCCAGCTGGTGATGTTGTCGTCGATCAAGTCGGTGCGGTAGACGATGCCCAGGGTGCCCCAAAGGTAGGGCACGGCATATTCCTCGGTTTTCGGCCAGGCAGTGACCCATTTGCCGTCCATCTGGGCAAGGTTCGGAATGTTTTGCCTGCCCAACGGCCTGATCCAGCCGCGGCGCAAATACGAAACAACATCGTTGCCATTGATCATTATGACATCAAAGCCCTTGCCTTTCGTGCGGGCAACCTGTTCGTCGCGTTCATCCGAGGACTGAAAGTATTTTTGGCGAATAGTGACATTCCGCGTTTTTTCAAAATTTTCGATGATCCCTTTGCCGACATACGCCGTCCAGTTATAGAAAACGAGTTCGGGCCGTTCCCCGGCCATGGCCGTGCGGTCGCCCTGTATTGCAGTGGTAATGAAAAACGCTACGCAAAAATGCATCAAGACGACAGGAAGGATTGCCGTGGGCCAAATGCAATTTTTGTTGTCCATAGTGGAGTCGCCTTGTGAAAAGGATGGTTGTCATGAAGCCCTGGGGCTGGCCGTCCCCACCGCGTTGCCTGGCCGATTACAACGCTCTTCGTACAACGGGGGCGTTGGCCAAAATTGAACCCGACCCGGGCGATCGGCATCTTTCGTATCAGGAGAGTTGTTTGAGGATCAACTGGAATATGGCACACAGGGGGCAGCGAATCAAGTAGGCCGCTTCATTTTGAAAGCGTTTGCCCTGGGCGGTGGGGCCGCCGCGCTCCACCGCCCCGAAGGGATGGGGGGCAGGGCAGGGGCACGCGTTGTGACCTCAAAAACATGGCCGTGTTTTTTTCATAAAATAATATATTCTACTCTATTGTCTCGGAATTCGTCTGCACGGATTTCGAGGGCGCCACACGGGGCTGCCCCTGTGGCGGGCTCGCGTCAGGCCCGTGAACAGGACAGAAGCCGTTGCGGGGGCAGCGCCAGGGGAGCATGCGTTACTTTCGAGCAATGCTGCTCGTATTTTGTAGGGGCGCAATGCTAGAGGATTTCCAGGAACGCCTCGATGCGCGTGCGCAATTGCTCCGTATCGGCGTCGGCGTAGTCCGTTTCGATATGCAATGTCGGCAGGCCGTGCCGGTCCCGCATGTGCGCGGCAATCAGCGGCGCTTCCACGTTGTAGGTGTGGCAGCATTGCCAGGTCAGGTCGACCACGCCGTGGGGCCGCATCTCCCGCGTCAGGCGGTCGAGCAGGTCCAGCCGGCCCGCATTGGGCGTCATGATGGAGCAGGGGATGCGCAGATAGCGCCTGGCGATGGCCGCGAGGGGCTCGCCGGTTTCCTCCACGAGGCCGTCGAAGCTCTTCACACCCGAGCAGTTTTCGCAGGCCACTTCGACATCTCCAAGGACGTCACCTTCGTCGAGATCAAGCGCAACCAGGACGTCATGGAAGCCGTGCGCAGCGGGCAGTGCGACTTCGGCGCCGTCTCCACCGGCTTCGAACCCCAGATCAACGAATCCGGCATGCGCGTCGTCCTGTGGCCGGACGAACTGTGGCCCAACCATTCCTGTTGCCGCATGCTGTCGCAAACGGAGTGGATGAAAAACAACCCCGAGCTGCTTAAAAAACTCTTGCGCGCCTATCTGCGGGCCGAACGCGACATGCACCAGCCCGGCGGCATGGACCTGGTGGTGCAGCTGACGACCAAGGAGCTGGACATGCCGGAACCGCTCGTCCGCAGCTTTGTCCAAAGCCCGCACATGATCTACGAAACGGACCCCTACAAGAGCAGCGTCATGGCCATGTGGAACAAGATGCAGTCGTTCGGCTACATCAAGGACCCGGACATCCAGCTGGCCGATCACATCAATACCGCCATCTACAAGTCCGCCCTGGATTCCCTGCTGACCGAACACCCGGACGATCCGTTCTACAAGCAAAAGCTCGACATGTTCAATCAATACAACTCGTAACGACGTATCAGCCGCAACGGTGACCCGGCGGCCCCGGCCTGATGCCCGGGGCCGCCGATACCAGGGGAGGACCGGGTGAAAAAGACCGTCAAACGCCATCTGGGCGTGGTGGCCATCGGCATCGGCATCGTCGCCGCCTACTGGCTTTTGACCGACACGTGGCGCCTGCTCGATCCGTTTTTGTTCGCCGGGCCAAGCAAGGTGCTGCCCGCCTTTGTCCGGTCCCTCGACAAGCTGCTCGAAGGCCTGGTCAGCTCCCTGGCCCTGCTGGCCCCGGCTTACGTCCTGGCCGTGGTGCTGGGCATCGGCCTGGGCGTGCCCATCGGCCTGTTCGTGCCCCTGCGGCGCAACCTCACTCCGCACATCACCGCCGCCAGCGCCGTGCCGGTGACCCTGCTCACCCCCTTTGCCATCCACGTCTTTTCCACCTTCTACGCCGCCTCGGTGTGCATCATCTTCCTCGGGGCCTTCTGGCCGATCCTCGGCACCACCGTGGCCGGCGTGGTCACCATCGACAAGCGCTACCTGGAAAACGCCGCCACCCTGGAAATCACGGGCCTGGAAAAAATGTTCCGCGTCATCCTGCCGGCCGCCGCCCCGACCATTTTCGCCGGCTGTTCCATTGCCCTCAAATTCGCCTTCATCCTGCTGACGGTGTCGGAAATGTTCGGGGCGACCTCGGGCATGGGCTATTTCGTCCAGTACTATTCGGATTTTGCCCGGTTCGACATGGTCCTGGCCGGGTTTGTCTTCATGGCCGTCATCCTGGTCGGCATCATGAGCCTTTTCGACCTGTTCCGGAAAAAGGCCCTGGCCTGGACGCTCAACAGCTAGGCTTGCGCCCGCAACAAAAAGGAAACGCCATGGACACCATGACGCCGCTTGCGCGCGCGGCCGCCATCGCCAAGGGCGAGCCGGCGGACAGGCTGCCCTGCAACCCCAATGTGGCCAACGGCGCGGCCAGGATTTACGGCTGCAAGATCTCCCAATTCAACACCGACCCGAAGGTGCTGGCCGCGGCCCAGGTCGCCTCGTACAGGCGCTTTGGCTACGACGGCGTGCGCATCTTCACCGACCTGTTCGCCTGGGCCGAGGCCATGGGCGCCCGGGTGACCTGCCCCGAGGACCATACCGTGGACCTGGCCGGGCCGGCCGTGACCGGCGTGGCCGGAATCGACGCCCTGCGACCCGCCGATCCCCGCAAGGACGGCCGGCTGCCCGTCTACCTGGCCGCCATGGACTACCTCACCGAGGCCATCGGCGACGAGGTCGGCTGCGCGGCCGGCATCGTCGGCCCCTTCACCAACGCCTTTTTCCTCTACGGGGTCGACGACGCCTTCCGGCTCATGCGCAAGAACCCCCAGGCCTTTCACAAGCTGTGCCGCCTGTCCCTGGAGACCTGCCTGGCCTACGCCGCGGCGGCCATGGCCAAGGGGCTTTCGCCCACCATCTCCGAACCTCTGTCCTCGTGCACCGTGGTCAGCCCGGCCGCCTTCCGGGAGTTCTCCCTGCCCTACCTCAAGGAACTCGTGGAATACATCAAAGGCAACGGCAGGATGCCCGTCATCCACATCTGCGGCGTGACCAAACAGATCTGGCACGATGTCGCCGACCTGGGCGTGGGGGGCTTTAGCGTCGACAACGTCGTCAACCTCAAGGACTGCTGCCGGGCCATCGGGCACAAGACCAAGATCCTCGGCCATGTCGACCCGGCCGGGGTCATGTACGGCGGCACGGTGGCCGACGTGCGCCGCCGGACCCTGGAATGCATCCTCGACGCCCACGATTCACCCAAGGGCTACGTGGTCATGTCCGGTTGCAGCCTGCCCGTGGAAACGCCGCCGGAAAACATCGAGGCCATGATGCGGGTCGTCGGGGAGGTGGGATGAGCGCGCCGAGGCGCAAGGCCGTGGCCATCGAACGCCTGGCCGAGGTGGAGCTCGACGCCTCGTGCTACGACAAGCTCCCCAAGGAACTGTCCGGCGGCATGCGCCAGCGCTGCGCCATCGCCCGGGCCTTCGGCATCGACCCGCCGATCCTGCTCATGGACGAGCCCTTCGCCGCCCTCGACGCCGTGACCAGGGCCAGGCTCCAGGACCTGGTCCTCGATTTGTGGCAAAAGGAAAAGCAGCGGCGCAAGACCATCTTCTTCGTCACCCACGATGTGGACGAGGCCCTGCTTTTGGCCACGGACATCTATATCCTCGGCCAGTCGCCGAGCCGCATCATCTACCAGCACGCCTTCGACCGCGACAAACGGATGCGCCGCGATTCCATCTACGGCGATCCCGGGATGCTCGGCCTTCGCAACGAGCTGATCCGCATCATCAACGAGGAAATCATGCAGCTTCGGGCCGCCGACGCCCGGCCCGCGCCAACGGGAGGCGGCGGCCTATGAGCGCGTCGGCCTGCGGCCACGGCGACATGGCCGTCCTGCCCGAGGCGCTTCTGGCCCGCCTGGGCCTGACCCGCCGCCAGGTCCATACGGACGCGGCCGCCATGGCCCGCCTGGCCCGCGCCCGCAGGGACGACACGGGCCTGGCCCTGTGCCTGCTGCCGTTTTGCTGCACGGTCGAGGCCGAGGCCCTGGGCGCGTCCATTGACCTCGGCGATGCCGTGGCCGGGCCACGGGCCGGCGCCTTCGTGTGCGATGGTCTGCGCGACGTCCTGGCCCTTGCCCCCATGGGCCTTCGCGCCGGGCGCCTGGGGCAGGTGCTGGCCGCCTGCGCCGGGCTGGCCCGGGCCGGCGAGGCCGTGGCCCTGGAAATAAGCGGCCCCCTGACCATCCTCAACTGGCTGATGGACCTGACCACGGTGTTCAAGGAGTGGCGCAGGGACGAAGCGCTTTTTCGCGACGTGCTCGACCGGCTGGCCGAGGAACTGCGCCTGTTCGCCCTGGCCGCGGCCAAGGCGGGCGTTTGGGCGGTCAGTTTCGCCGATCCCGTGGGCACGGTCGGCGTGCTCGGCCCCGGGCGGTTCGGTGTTCTGGCCGACGCCTTCACCGTGCCCTTTTTGCGCCGGCTTCGGGAGGCGGACGGCTTTGGCGCCAGGCTGCATGTTTGCCCCAGGACCGCCGGGGCGCTGGTCGCCCAGGGCCGGGCCACCTGGCGGGAATGGCCCGTGGACGACCGGGCCTTCCCCGGGGCGGCGGGGCTGCCCGCCGGCCACAACCGGCTTTCCGGCGAGGCCTGTCTCAAAAACGCCGGCTACCGCCCCAAAGGCGGTGTCGTGCGGGAACTCGTCCTGAGGCCGTAGGGGCATTCACCGGCCGCCCACCTGCCGCAACCGCCACCTGGTTGGCAACATCAACCCCGGAGGACGGGATGAACGACAAGCAGGCGCTGCTCGGGCAACTGTCCGATTGTGTGTGCAACATGGACGACGAACGCGTGGTGGACGTTTCACGGGCCTATCTGGACGGCGGCCATCCCGCCCTGGACGGCATCCTCGGCGGTCTGGTGGACGGCATGAACCGGGCCGGCGCGCTCTACGAGGAAGAGGAGTATTTCGTCTCGGACCTGCTGCTGTGCTCGGACGCCATGTACGCCGGCCTGGCCGAACTGACGCCCCATCTGCCCGAAGAGGAAAAAAACGCCCGCAAGCCCCGGGCCGTCATCGGCGTCGTCGCCGGCGACACCCACGATATCGGCAAGAACCTGGTCAAGATCATGATGGAGACGGCCGGCTTCGAGATGTACGACCTCGGCCGCGACGTGCCGGTGGAAGCCTTCGTGGCCAAGGCCAAGGAGGTGGGGGCGTCGCTGGTGTGCCTGTCTACGCTCATGACCACCACCATGACCAACATGGGCCGCATCGTGGCCCTGCTGGAACAGGAAAACCTGCGCGGCACCGTCAAGGTCATCATCGGCGGCGCGCCGGTCTCGTCGGCCTTCGCCCAAAAGATCGGGGCCGATGCCTACGCCGACAACGCCGTGGAAGCGGTGGCCGTGGCCCGGCGGCTCCTGGGCACCACGGCCGCCCGGACCGCCTGAGGCCGCCATGCCGGATGCCAAAACCCGCCTGCGCCGGGCCCTGGCCCGCCAGGAGTTGGACAGGCCGCCGTGCGTCTGCCCCGGCGGCATGATGAACATGGTCACGCGGGAGCTCATGGAGCGCGCCGGCCTGTCCTGGCCGCGCGGCCACACGGACCCGGTGCATATGGCCCGCCTGGCCCGGGCGGCCTGGGACGCCGGCTGTTTCGAAAACGCCGGCTTGCCGTTTTGCATGACCGTGGAGGCCGAGGCCTTCGGCGCCGGGGTGGACCTCGGCGACATGACCGGCGAACCGCGCGTGGCCCGCTACGCCATCGACAGCCTGGAAGCCTGGGACAGCCTGCCGCCGTGCGATGCCGGCGCGGGCCGGATGGGGGTGGTGGCCGAGGCGGTTTCGCTGCTTGGCGAAAAGGGCGGCGAGGTGCCGGTCATCGGCAACCTGACCGGCCCCATGAGCCTGGCCGGCAGCCTGCTCGAGCCCGTTGCCCTCTACAAGGGCCTGCGCCGCCGCCCCGACCAGGCCCGGGCCTTCCTGGAGATGCTCGCCGACGCCATCCTGGCCTTTGGCCTGCGGCTGCTGGCGGCCGGGGCCGACGTCATTGCCCTGTCCGACCCGAGCGGCACGGGCGAAATCCTCGGGCCGAAACTTTTCGCCGCCTACGAGGTGCCGCTGTGCAACCGCATCCTGGGCGGCCTGCGGGCGGCGTATCCCGGCGCGGGCTTGATCGTGCACATCTGCGGCAAGATGCACACGGTCTTTGCGCAACTGGCCGGCATCCAGGCCGATGCCGTAAGCTTCGACGCCGTGGTCAGCCTCAAAAAGGCCCGGGCCCACCTGCCGGGCACGGCGCTGATGGGCAACGTCAGCACCTTCGCCCTGGAAACCGGCAGCCCGGCCAAGGTGGCGGCCCTGACCCGGCACTGCCTGGCCAGCGGGGCGGACATCGTCTCCCCGGCCTGCGGCATGGGCAACGCCTCGCCCCTGGCCAACATCCAGGCCATGTTGCGAACCGTGCGCGACCCCGGCGCCGGGGGAAACCATGCCCGTCATCCGCTTGCCTGAGTGCGGCCGCGCCGTGGCCTACGCGCCCGGGCCGTCCCTGCTGGACATCCTGGCCGAGGCCGGGCTCATGCCGCCAAGCCCCTGCGGCGCGGCCGGGATTTGCGGCAAATGTGCCGTGACCGTCACCGGCGGCGACATTCCCCCGCCCTCGCAACAGGAGCAGGGCCTTTTTTCCGCGTCCGCCCTGGCCCAGGGCCGCCGGCTCGCCTGCGGGCTTTTTCCCCAAGCCGACCTCGACGTGGACGTCCCTCTCGACGGCCGGGGCGGCGTCATCCTGGCCGACGGCTACCTGCCGGATTTCCGGCTGGAGCCTTCGCTGGCCAAACGGACCGTCGTCCTCGACCCCGGTCCGGCCGGGTCGCACGAGGCGGGCCTGGCCGCCGCCCTGGGGGAGACGGGGGTGCCGGCACGGGTGCTGCGCGGCCTGTCCTTTGCCCCGGGCCAACGGACCGCCGTCTATGACGACGGCGAACTGCTCGCCCTGGAAGCCGGCGACACCACCGCCCGGCTGTTCGGCCTGGCCGTGGACATCGGCACGACCACCGTGGTGGCCGCCCTGGTGGATCTGCGCACGGGCCTGGAGCTGGCGGCCGAAACGGCCATCAATCCCCAGAAACGCTGGGGCTTCGATGTCCTCACCCGCCTGGGCTACGTCATGGAGCATCCCGGGGAGGGCGTAGCCCTGTTGCAGCGCGCCGTGGTCGACTGCGTCAACGGCCTCATCCGGAAATTGGCGGCCCGCACGGGCGTGGCGGCCCGGGAGATTTACGCCCTTGTCGTGGCGGCCAATACGACCATGCTCCATCTGTTGCTCGGCGTCGATCCGTCGCCGCTGGGCCTGGCCCCGTATACGCCGCCGTTTACCGCCGCCAAGCGCCTGCCCGCGGCCGCCGTCGGCCTGGCGGCCGGGCCCGGGGCCGTGCTGTACTGCCTGCCCTCGGTTTCCGCCTTCGTCGGCGCGGACATCGTGGCCGGACTGCAGGTCGCGGGGCTTGGGGAGGCCCGGGACACGGCCCTTTTCATCGACATCGGCACCAACGGGGAGATCGTCCTGGCGCACGAGGGCAAACTGTGCGCCTGTTCCTGCGCTGCCGGCCCGGCCCTGGAGGGCATGAACATTTCCTGCGGCATGGGCGCCTGTGCCGGGGCCGTGGAGGCGGTGCGCCTTTCGGGCGAGGGACTGGAACTGGCGACCATCGGCGGCGCGCCTCCGGCCGGTGTGTGCGGCAGCGGCCTGCTTTCGGCCGTGACCGCCTTTTTGCGCGCCGGCTGCATCCTGCCGCGCGGCAACCTGGTCAAGGCCAGCGGCCTCGCGGCCGACGACCCGCGACGGCCGTTGCTGTGCGAGCGGGACGGCAAGCCGGCCCTGCGCCTTGGCCCCGGCGAGGCGGGGCTCGCGTTGACCCAGAAGGACGTGCGCCAGGTGCAGCTGGCCAAGGGGGCGATCCTGTCCGGGCTGCTCGCCTTGCTGGAGCGGCATGGCCTGGGCGTGGAGGCCGTGGACCGGGTGCTCATTGCCGGCCAGTTCGGCCGCCACCTGCCGGTGGACAGCCTCACCGGCTGCGGCATCCTGCCGGCCCGGCTCGGCGACCGGGTCTCGTATCTGGGCAACACCGCCAAAAGCGGGGCCACCCTGGCCTTGCTCTCCCTGGCGGCACGCCGGGGCATGGACTTGTTGGCCGCACGGGTGGACTCGCTCGAACTGAGCCGCCTCAAGGATTTCGACCGCCGTTTCGTCGCCTGCCTGGATTTCCCGGCCGGCGCCTAGGGGATATCCGGGAGCCCGTGCCTTTACCCGGCCTACTCCGGCAGGCACAGCACGAGGGTCGTTTCCCCGGGGGTGGCCGCGTCCAGGCGCAGGTCGCCGCCCATGGTCCTGGCCATAAGCCGCGCGGAATAGGTGCCCAGGCCCGTGCCGCCGGGCTTGCCGTGGGTGGCGTATTTCTCGAAAAAGCGCTCCCGGAATTCGGGCGCGGTCTCCCCGGCGTTGCGCAGCAGGATCTTGCACATGCCGTTGCTGCCGGGCAGGAAGGTGATGTCCACCCGCCCGCCCACCGGGGAATGCTCGATGGCGTTCTTGATCAGGTTGGTGAGCATGGAGTGGCACAACAGCTCCTCGCCGAGGATGCGCACCATGGTATCCGCAACCAGGGGCCGTTCACCCAGCCACAGGGCCACGGACACGTCGTTGCCCCGGCGCAAGGCGGCCAGGTCGGCGACGACCTTGCCGATGACGCGCACGATGTCCACATAGCGCGGGGTCAGCTCGTAGACGCCCTGCTCCATCTTGAGCAGCCCCAGGGACAGGTTGACGATATTGAGCATCTTGTAGCCGGCCTGTTCGATGTCCTCGAGGTAGCCCGTCTGCTCGTCGCTCAGGTTGCCGCCGGCGGCCACCAGTTGGGGCAGGGAGAGGATCACGCCCAGGGGGCCCTTGAGGTCGTGGTGGGTGATGCGTTCCACGTCCTCGCGCAGGCGGGCGGCCTCGGCGAGCAGGGCGTTTTGCCGCGCCAACCGGTCCATGGCGGCGCGCAGCGCCAGGTGCGTCGTCACCCGGGCCTTGACCTCCTGGGTGTCGAAGGGCTTGGTGATGTAGTCCACGGCCCCCAGTTCGAACCCGGTGACCTTGTCCCGTATTTCCGTCAGGGCCGTGAGGAAGATGATGGGAATGGCGGCGGTGTCGGCGTCGGCCTTGATGCGGCGGCAGACCTCGTAGCCGTCCAGGCCCGGCATGAGGATGTCGAGCAGGATGAGGTCGGGCGGCGTGGGGCGCAGGCTGTGCAGGGCCGTTTCGCCGTCCAGGGCCACGGCGATCTCGTAATCGTCGCCCAGGGTTTCCACCAGGGTATCGACGTCGGTTTCCACATCGTCGACGATCAGGATGGTCTGTTTGGCATTGCGTACCATATCGATCACCATTTTATCGCAATCAGGCCACATAGGGGTGCTCCAGTGCCCGGCGTTCGTCCGCGTCCTCGGTGAAATCCAGGGCAATTTGCCGGAAGGACTCCTGCACGTCCAGGAAAGCGTCGACCATGGCCGGGTCGAAGTGCCTGCCCCGGCCTTCCAGGATGACGGTCACCGCCCGGGCGTGGGTGTAGGGCGCCTTGTAGACGCGGCGGCTGATGAGCGCGTCGTAGACATCGGCAATGGCCATGAGCCGCCCGGGGATGGGGATGGCCTCCCCGGCCAGCCCCTGGGGATAGCCGGAGCCGTCCCAGCGTTCCTGGTGGGTGTAGGCGATCTCCTGGGCCAGGCGCAGAAACGAGTTGTCGCCGAGGTTTTTGGCGGCGGCCTGGATGGCGTCGCGGCCGTAGACCGTGTGGCGGCGCATGATGTCGAATTCCGCGTCGCTTAGGGGGCCGGGCTTGAGCAGGATGTCGTCGCGCACGCCCACCTTGCCGATATCGTGCAGCGGGGCGGATTTGTACAGCAATTCGATGACCTCGTCCGTGAGGTAGCCGGCGAATCGCGGCTTCGCGCGCAGCGTCCGGGCCAGCAGGCGCACGTAGTTGCGCGTGCGCTTGATGTGGCCGCCGGTTTCCGGGTCGCGGTATTCCGCCAGGCTGGCCATGGCCTCGATGATGGCATCCTGGGTCAGGGCCAGTTCCCGGGTGCGCTCCCGGACCTTGTGCTCCAGGATCTCGTTTTGCCTGGCCAGGGCCTGGCGGGCCAGGCGCAGCGACAGGTGGGTGCGCACCCGGGCCTGGATTTCGGCCGGTTCGAAGGGCTTGGTCACGTAGTCCACGGCCCCGACGGCGAACCCCTGTGTCTTGTCGGTCACTTCGGTCAGGGCGGTGAGGAAGATGACCGGCGTTTGCGCCGTGACCGGATCGGCCATCAGCCGCCGGCAGACCTCGTAGCCGTCCATGCCGGGCATCATGATGTCCAGCAAGATGAGGTCGGGCGCCTGGGCCCGGGCTTGGGCCAGGGCCGTTTCGCCGTCCGTGGCCACGGTGACCTCGTAGTCCTCGCCCAGGGTTTCGACGAGGATGTCCAGGTTGGTCTCCGTGTCGTCGACCAGCAGGATCAGGCAGTCGGAGAGGGGTTTCACGGGGCCTCCGCGGGGGGCTGGGGCAGCAGGGCGCGCAGGTTTTCCAGGGCCTGGGGAAACTTGTAACCCCGGATGAGGGTTTCCAGGGCGTCGAGTCGTTCCCGCAGGCTGTCGCTGCACGGCATGGCCCGCACGGCGTCCATGACCTTGGCGCAGGGTTTGGGTTTCCTGGCTTCGAGGCAGTCCGCGAGCGCGGCCAGGGCGGACAGCACGGCTTCATCGCCGCCCGGGGCGGCCGGCGGCGGGGCGGCTTCCGGCGGCGGGGCAACTGGCGGCTGGGCCGTCGTCAGGGGCCGGCCGGCCAGGGCCTGGGCAAAGCGGTCCACTGCCGCGGCGAAACGCGGCAGCCCGGCCGCGATGGCGGCCTCGTCGGCGTCGCGCAGGGCTTTTTCCAGGTCCCCCGCGGCCCGGGCCAGGTGGTCGGCCCCGATGTTGCCGGCCGCCCCCTTGACCGAATGGGCGGCAAGGGCGGCGGCCTGCCGGTCCCCGGCCGCCAGGGCGGACCGGATGCGCTCGGGCACGGCCGGGAAATCCAGCCGCATCTTGTCCAGCAGCCTGCCGTACAGCGCCCGGTTGCCGCCCACGCGGCCAAGCCCGGCCGCGACGTCGATGCCGTCGAGGGCTTCGATCGCCTCCGTGTCCGCCTGGTTGGGGGGCGGGGCGGCCTGGGCCGGGGCCTGGGGAATCCAGGTGCGCAAGGTGGCCATAAGCGCCTCGGGGTCGATGGGCTTGGCCAGGAAGGCGTTCATGCCGGCGGCGGCGCATTTTTCCTGGTCCTGGCGCATGGCGTTGGCGGTCATGGCCACGATGGGCAGCCGCGCCAGGCCCGGCAGCTTGCGGATGGCGATGGTCGCGGCCAGGCCGTCCATGACGGGCATCTGCATGTCCATGAAGACGAGGTCGTAGGCGGCGTCCTGGACCATGGCCAGGGCCTGCTCGCCGTTGTCGGCCACATCCACGGCATAGCCCGCCTGGGCGAGCAGTTCCTCGGCCACTTGCTGGTTGACCTCGTTGTCCTCCACCACCAGGATGCGGCCCCGGCCAAAATGGCCCGTCGCCTGGCCGTCCGTCGGGGCGGCCCTGTCCGCCGGGCGCTCTTCCTCGCGAAAGCCGCCCAGGGCGCGCATGATGGTGTCGAAAAGCAGCGACGGGGTCACGGGCTTGAGCAGCACGGCCTCGATGCCGTTTTCCTCGGCCAGGCGCAGGACCTCCTCGCGGCCGAAGGCCGTGACCATGATCAGGTGGGTCGCGGCTTCGGCGGCAAGCCCCCGGATGCGGGCGGCGGTTTCCAGGCCGTCCATGTCCGGCATCTGCCAGTCGAGCAGGACGACATCAAAGGGGCGGCCCCTCTCCCGGGCGGCGCGGATGGCGTCCAGGGCCGCCTGGCCGCAAGCCGCGGTCTCCACGGCGAAGCTCATGGCGGCCAGCATGTCGCCAAGGACCGCCCGGGCGTTCTCGTTGTCGTCCACCACCAGGACGCGCCGGCCGCGCAGGTCGGGGTCGGGCAGGAAGACGCGGTGGCGCTTGCGGCTTTTGCCCAGGCAGGCCGTGAACCAGAAGGTCGAGCCCTCGCCGGGGGTCGAGGTCACGCCGACCTCGCCGCGCATGAGTTCGGCCAGGCGCTTGGAAATGGCCAGGCCGAGGCCCGTGCCGCCGTAGCGGCGGGTGGTGGAGGAATCGGCCTGGGAAAAGCTCTGGAACAGCCGGGCGATCTGCTCCTGGGTCAGCCCGATGCCGGTGTCGCGCACCTCGAAGCGCAGGGTCGCGGTGGCGGCGTCATCCGCCTGCAGGCGCACCCGGATGTCCACCTCGCCGGATTGCGTGAACTTGACGGCGTTGTTGGCGTAATTGACGAGGATCTGGCCCAGGCGCAACGGGTCGCCGAGGAGGTCCTGGGGCACGTCCGGGGCGACGTCGAACAGGAGTTCCAGGCCCTTGGCCTCGGCTTTTTCCCGGATGAGCGTGGCCACGTTTTCCAGCACCGCCGACAGGTCGAAATCGGTCTGTTCGATAGCGAGCTTGCCGGCCTCGATTTTGGAGAAGTCGAGGATGTCGTTGATGATGCCGAGGAGGTGCTGGCTGGCCTGCTGGATCTTGCGCATGTAGTCGCGCTGCCGGGGTGTCAGGTCGGTGGACAGGGCCAGGTGGGCCATGCCCACGATGGCGTTCATGGGTGTGCGGATCTCGTGGCTCATGTTGGCCAGGAAGTCGGATTTGAGCAGGGTGGCCTCGACGGCGGCTTCCTTGGCCGTGGCCAAAGCCCGTTCGACGGCCTTTTGTTCGCTGATGTCCACGAAAGTGCCGACCAGGCCGCCCGGGGAGCCGTCGGCCCGCCGGAAACCGGAGACATAGTACAGGGTTTCGTGGTCGCGGCCGTCGGCGAAGGGGATGCGCATCTCCCGGCGCACCGTGCCGCCCGAGGCGATGGCCTCCTCGTCCTCGCGCTGGTAGGCCTGCCGGTCCTCCGCGGGCAGATAGTCGAGGTCGAGCACACGTTTGCCCACCAGGTCCTCGCGCTTGACGGCGAAGGTTTCCTCGTAGGCGCGGTTGAAGCCGAGAAAGCGCGTGTCCGCGCCCTTGTAGAAGACGGGGTTGGGGATGGTGTCGAGCAGGACCTGCTGGAAGGCGATCTGGTCGGCCAGGGCCTGCTGGGCTCGGATGCGTTCGCCGAAATCCAGGGCGAGCTTGAGGGCCAGGGACAGCTCGGCGCAGGCCTTGCCCAGGTAGCGCTGGCCCTCCTCGGACAGTTCGCCCAAAAGGCCGATTTCGAGCGCCCCCACGGCGGTGTGGCCGTCGCCCAGGGGCAGCAGCCGGATTTCCGTGGGGCGGGCGATGCCGCCGGCCAGGGCCACGGCGGCCTCTTCGGGGAGTTCGCGCAGGGAAAACGGCTTGCCCGTGGTAATGACGTCCTCGGCCAGGGGCTGGCAGGACCCGACGGGGGCGTCGGCATGCCAATTGCCGCCGAAGCGGGCCAGGACCTGTGTTTGCGTTCCCCGGCAGCGGACATGGACCGCCGCGTACGGCAGCGACAGGAACCGGGCGAGTTCGCCCAGGGCGATGGCCGCCAGGCGCTCCGCGTCCAGCTCGTTTTTCAGCGAGGCGGCGAAATGCGTCAGCCCCGCCTCCAGGTGCAGTTGCGACTCCAGACGGGACAGCAGGCGCTTGTATTCGCTGACGTCTTCCTGCAAGCCCACATAGCCGAGCAGGCGGCCCTTGGCGTCGTTGACCGGCGAGATGGCCACCCGGGCATGGTAGTGGGCGCCGTCCTTGCGCCGGTTGAGGAATTCCCCGCTCCAGGGCTGGCCGGCGTTTAGGGCGCGGCGCATCTCGTCGTAGACGGACCGGGCGGTCAGGCCGCTGGCCAGGACATTCGGGTCGCGCCCCTTGACCTCGCCCAGGCTGTAGCCGGTCACGCGTTCGAACCGGGGATTGACCCAGCGGATGCGGGTCTTGCGGTCGGTGACCACCACGGCCAGGGGGCTGACCTCCATGGCCACGCCAAGGGTCCGGAACCGGGCCGCCGCCCTGGCCCGGCGCCGCCGGACGCGGTCTAGGGCCAAAAGCCCCAGGCACAGCAGCAGCGCGGCCGTGGCGGCGACGCCGGCCGTGAGCAGGCGCTGGGCCGCTGGGAACCATTGGCTCGTGTCCTGCAACAGGACCAGGGTCCAGGCGCCTTCGGGATCGTCCCACGAGAGGGGCTGGCTGACCAGGTCCCAGGTGTGGCCGTCGATGACGGCGCTTTCCTCCCCGGGGGAAAAGGGCAGGGCCACCGGCGGGCGATCGTCGAAGAGGCGGCCGAACCGGCCCTGGCCTCGCAGGGCGGCCAGGCGGCTGTCCTCGAGGGGCGGGGCCACGGCGAAAAGCCACTGCGGGCGGGTGGAAGCGAACGCCACGCCTTCGGGCGACAGCAGCACGGCCTGGCTGCCGGACCCGGCCAGGAGGGTGTCGAGGAAGGCGGCGCCGATCTTGGTCATCACCACGCCGATGACGGGCGAGGTGCGCAGGGCGCCGTCGTGCACCGGGGCGGCGTAGTAGAGGCCGCGCTCGTGGGACTGTTTGCCGACGGCGGCATAGATGTTGGCTCGGCCGTCCATGGCCTGCCTGAAGTAGGGGCGGAAGGCGACGTTGAGGCCTTCGGAGGAGGCGAAATCCGTGTCGTGGACCCGGATGAGGCCGTTTTCCTCGATGAGGTAGGTCCCTTCGGCATTGTATTGCCGGCGCAGGGGCTCGAGCACGTTGTGCAGTTCGCTGCGGTCGTCTTCGCTCAGGGCCGTCCCGCGGACGGCCAGCTTTATCGTGGGTTGGATCAGGCCGAGCAGGCTGGTGGCGCCGATGAGCTGGCTGCTTATGGTCTTGTCGATAAGCGAGGAATGAAGGCGTTTGGCCGACAGGTGCATGGCCTCCCTGTGCCTGGTGAAAATGACGGATCGGGCAATGTGGAGGCTGGCGTAGGCGACAAGGAGGGGAAAGCACAGGCAGGCGGTCATAACGGTCAGTCGACGGATGGTCGGCGCCATGGGGGACCCTTGTATGGTGTAGCGCGAAGAGCGTCTCAAGTATTTGCCGTAGGGAAGCAATCGCGTCAAACCAAAAAGCGCGGCTGCCGCGCCCGAAGGGGACTCCGTCCGTGATAACGTTCACGATCCTCCCCCGGTACGATGCAAAAGGGCTCATGCCCGTGGCACAAGCCCTTTTTCGAAGCGGTGTCCGGCTGCCGGTGCCTACGGCGCAAGCCCCAGGGCCTGCCGCTTGGCCCGGATGCGGCTGTCGATCAGGTCGGCGGCCTCGGGCACGAGCAGCCCCTGCTTGCCGGTGGAGACGGTCACGCAGCCCGTGACCAGCACCAGCAGGTCGCGCTTGATGCACTCGCGGATCAGGTTGGCGTTTTGGTAGTCCTGCTTCACCTTGGGGTTGTTGCAGCCGACAACGCCCACGGCGCTGCGGATCTTGCCGGCCTTGATGGCCTCGATCAGCGGCGCGGCCGTGAGTTCGTCGCAGCCCTTGGTCAGGGCCGGGTTGACCGCGCCCACGGAAATCATGTTCGAGCCGAAGACCGGGATGGCATTCATAGCCATACTGCCGGCGTAGGCCGCCTTGAGGCCGGCCATGTTCAGGGCGGCCACTCGGCCCTGCTCCACGGCCACGGGCCAGACGGCGTTGACGCGCCGGTCGCCGTGGATCAGGTCCGGGGACTGGGCCAGGTCGCCGGCGGCGAACACGCGTTCGTCTGTGGTGCGCAGGCCCTCGTCGGGCAAAAGGCCAAAGTCGCATTCCAGGCCGCTGCCGCAGAGCCAGCCGGCCTCGGGCACGACGCCCTTGCCGGCGGTCACCAGGTCGACTTCGAGGGATTGGCCCGTGTCGAGGTCCAGCCGGCCAGGGATTCGCCCGAGGCCAGTTCCAGGCGGCCCCGACCGGGATCGAGGGCCACGGCGCGCTCGCCGCGTACGCTGACGCCCAAATCCTTCCAGAAGCCGTCCGTAGCCACGTCCATATCCGGCAGCGCCATCTCCCCGGACAGGACGTAGCTGATCAGCGGCCGGGAGTAGACGGGCAGGGGCGAGGGGTCGAGGCCGACGATTTCGGCGGACTTGTCCACTTTGCGCAGCCACATGCAGGCACTGCGCCCCGTCGCATGGAGGCCGACGACAACGTAACGCATGGCTTACCTCGGTGGTGGGGAGGGTGCGGCGCCCTCCGCTTGGCGGCGGGGGAGCGCTTCCAGGGCGGACAGGATGGCGCGGCAGGCCCCGTCGATCGTGTCGCGTTGGGGCAGGCCGAGCACGGACGGCGACCTCAACTGGCGCTCGGCCAGGCTCGACAGCGGGGGAATGGCCGCGGCCAGGGGCGGCAGCCCGGGTATCGCGGGCAGGTCGCACGGGGCCTGGGTCCGGTTGAGGACCAGCACCTGGCGCGTGAGGCCCAGTTCGCTGGCCAGGGTCGCCACCTGGGCGGCCACGGACAGGCTGCGTCAGCTCGGCTCGGCCACGACGATCAGGCCGTCCACGGCCGCAACCGTCCCGCGCCCCAGGTGTTCCACCCCGGCCTCCAGGTCCACCACCAGGCATTGGTCGCGGTCCAGGAGCAGATGGGCCAGCAGGGCTTTGAGCAGGGCGTTGGCCTCGCAGGCGCAGCCGCCGCCGGCGCCGGCAACCGAACCCATGACCAGCAAGCTGAGGTTGCCCAGGCGCACCCGCAGGCGTTCGGGCAGATCGGAGACATCGGGGTTGAGGCGGATGACGCCGTGGCCGATGCGCTGGCGGATGAGGGCCTCGTCCCTCACCAGGGGGGTGGGTGTCTGCTCGGGAGGCAGGCCGAGGGCCGCACCGAGGGACAGGGCGGTATCGGCGTCCACGAGCCAGGGCGCGCGGCCCTGCCGGGCGAGGTAATCGCCGATCCAGGCCGTGAGCGTGGTTTTCCCCACGCCGCCTTTACCGGCTACGGCAAGTTTCACGTCTGCCTCCGCTTGGGAAAACGCGAGGGCAATGCTTCCCCCATCTTTGAATTCCTACTCCGGACTCAGGGAATGGTCAATGCGCTCCGAATCGCCGCCCTGCGACTAGGTCGACGCGGGGGTCGCTACGCGCATAGCAGATTAGAAAAAGCAAAAAGCCGCCCATTTCTGGGCGGCTTTTCTCAATGATTCGAAATAGCTGGCGGAGAGGGAGGGGTTTGAACCCTCGAACAGGGTTTAAACCCCGTTGCCCGCATAGCAGAACAGCCCGATATTATTGATAATTATTCTCTCCGAATCATTCCAGGAAGTTGCCTTGCGCTCAAGTCGGCTCATGAAAGCCCCTTTGGGCACAAGTAGGTCGACGATTCGGTCGATAATCAGGTCGGCAACAGGGGGCTCGACAAAGTGCGGTGTCATGGGGCAGGCTCTAAAAGTACAAAATTTATGCTTGAAGAAATCGGCTTTATAATGTTGAACGGCTGAGTGTAGGTTCTCGATCCCGTGCTGACAACAAAAAGAAGCCGTTTTCCTTGGCCAGAAATTTCATATTGTGACGGAAGAACATCGAGTGTAGAATTTGTCTGCGGAATATGTGAACCAATCAATCGCCACGAATTGGACATAACCTCATTAAAATCCATGGGGGTCAAATTGGTGAGATTGTCTGAAGATAAATAGATATCGAGGTAAGTATCGTCTGGCTCATCCTGCTTGGTCCAGGAGATGGTTTTCGTCGTTGTATAATACCATGGGCCATTGGGATTGATTTCGTTTAGGCCGACGTCGTTAAAATTTCCTCCATATCGTGGATATGGCAGCATTCTTGATGCATCGCCGCCTCGAACACAAAATGCATTATGAGTATTTGATTTGACAGAGGCGTTTCCTTTTCCTGAACTGAAATCGATCGTGCGTGCTCCAACAGGAGAATATGGATCGCATAACGAAGTTCCGGACCAAACAATCGTGTCGCCGGAAACAGTAAAAATTTCGTCATATGTCGGCGTGTTGCCGTATACAACCAAGCTTTCCAATTCTTTGATATCAGGCAATCGCCAATCGGTGAAACCTTCGAGTTCAAGATCACGGCAATAGGCCAAGGCGTCTTTCCAGTTTACGGATTGTTGGGCGGTTTTTGTCCACATAAGGTGTGTGGAATTGTCGATGGCTGTCAATGTGCCATTTGTAAAGTCTTGTTCCCGGCGGCTTCCCTGCACGCAGCCACCCCAGGCCTTTCCAGACTTATCCCCCAGTCCCGTTGTCCCTGTCGCATTGTTGACGCCCCAAGCCATACTACTCTCTGCACCTGGTGTCGTCTCCGACCAAGTTGGGGCATCGGTTATCTGTAGTTGATTGAAAACAAGCTCCTCGATGAGTTCATGTACAGTCGGCAATCGCCAAGATGCTGTATTATCCAAAGAATTCAACATATTGCAATTATCAACAGCTTCTTGCCACGTACCCCAGATTCCGCCATACCATTGTAATCCCGTGATATTATTTTGTGCTGCCGTATACGTATCTGTGTATGCGTTGGTATAATTGGTAGAAAAATGGATATAACCATACGATCCATCCTGTCCCCAATAATCGCCGAGGTAATGGTAATCTTGCAACTCCTGTGTGTCATCGTACAGCAGCATCGCGTGAGACGAGGCATCACTCAGCGGTGCGGGGGCTGCCTCTGGATCAACTATCCATGAGTAGGTAACCTTGTCTGACCATACGCCATCAACGTCGATAGCTTGAATAGATAATCTATGTGTCCCAATCCATAGGTTGCGCAATTGTATAGGTTCTTCCAGTGTATGATAGTTGTTCCATCTGGTTCCGTCTATCGAATAAATGTAGAATGCAAAAAGGCGCTTCTCGACGGACTCTCCGTAAAAAGGATTGTGGATGGTAAAGTTATAATCTTGTGATCTCGATATCATTCTAGGTGGATTCATTAACCATGGACCAATGCTAGCCTCGTTTTTGTTGCTCTTTTTGTTTGAAATGGTGACATTTATACTTGGCGATGGAGTTATTTTTCCAAATTCCTCTATGAATTTATTGTCAACGAACATTGTAACATCTTTTGTTTCTGCTCTGCATACTTGGATACAGAATACGAATATGCTGCAAAACATTATGGCAAAACGTGCTAAAGCTGGTAGCTGCTTCATATTGTTCATCTCCTTTTGCTTGTTTTGTGAAAATTATCCACAGTAAAAGGCTCTGTTCATGCTTGTGTTGAAATCTCCCCTGGGCCATTGCGAAGACCAGTGGGGGGGGTGACTACTTGTTTTTCACCTGATCAAGCATTCACCGCCAGCCAAGGCAATTGAGTAAGCACTCGGTTGCCCCCCTCCTTAAATCGTTCCATACAACTCGTGAGTTGGCTGTTGTAGGCGTTGACATGATGAACATTAAAACCTGATCGTTTGATGTATCCGTGCTTGGCGACAATCCCCAGTTTGGACGTAATTTTGTAGTCCTTCGGGGATAAACTGTAGACGTGAGCTACAAAGTGAACAAGAAACGTTAATTGTAAAGCAATTGCGATAAATGAATTCTATAGTATATTTATATATTTTTGAGTGCTTAGGAACGCTGATTTATGCGTCTGTAGTATATGGCCGGTACAGGGATTTGTTCTTAGGTAAGTCCGCATTTTGGAATATTCTGTCTCGCTTTAGCGCCTTATTCGCCATCTGTCTGCTTCTATTGGCCGACGAAAAATGGAACTATTGTCTAGTTAACCTGTTGATTTTCAATTTGCCTTGACTTTATAGGTATGGTAGCTGATTCTTGTCAAGAATCAACGTTGATTTTATTACTTTTTGGATAATGTCAAGAAGAAACTTCTTTTGTATAAGGTCGGAAGATCTGATTTAAAAGTTCTATCTGTCGTAAAATAGGATATGCCTTGGGAACATGGTTTTAAGGCTAGATTTATATCTCATGGGTTCGAGTGTTTATAGATTTTTTACATTGATAAACTGTGACATCTAGTCGGTTTTGAAGATCTCAGTATCCGTAATGGTTCATGTCCTCTCCTAAGGCTACGACTCAAAAATTATCGTTCACGGTATTTTATAGACGCCAGGACAGCACGGTCGGTAGGCTGCACGCCACGGATTCAAGTCTCACCTTTGGTGCAGGGCCGATAAGTGCGATGGGATCGATAAGGGAGGGCTAGGGGCAGCGCATAGCGGGTAGCGCAAATTTTTCGAGGAAAGGGGCGGTCGGCAACATGGTCGACGGCGTCACCGCTACTCGCATCATGTGGCCAGAAAAGCGAAAAGCCGCCCAATTTTGGACGGCTTTTCTTAATGATTCTAAATATCTGGCGGAGAGGGAGGGATTTGAACCCTCGAACAGGGTTTAAGCCCCGTTACCCGCTTAGCAGGCGAGCGCCTTCGGCCAACTCGGCCACCTCTCCGCAAAACGACTTGATAGACGGTTGCTCCCCGGCGGTCAAGATAAAATCGCGGCAATCCGGCCAATTCTTTGCGTCACGACACTTTACAGAGCACTCCCCACGCGGCTATGCTCCCCCTTCGGCATCATCAAGCCCCCTCAAAAGGAGTCCAGGGCATGAAAAAGTTCGCGCGTATGGAGCGCCTCCCGCCATACGTCTTCGCCACCGTCAACGAGCTCAAAATGCAGATGCGGCGGCGAAACGAAGACGTCATCGACCTCGGTATGGGCAACCCCGATCTGCCCACGCCCCCCCATATCGTCGAAAAACTCGTCGAGGCAGCACAAAAGGCCGTCAACCACCGCTATTCCGCCTCCCGCGGCATCAAGGGCCTGCGAAACGCCATCTCCGGCTGGTACAAGCGCCGCTTCGACGTGGACATCGACCCCGAAACCGAGGCCGTCGTCACCATGGGCGCCAAGGAAGGCCTGGCCCACCTGGCCCTGGTCATGCTCTCGCCCGGCGACGTCGTCTTCGCCACGGATCCGTCCTACCCGATCCACCCGTACTCCTGCATCATCGCCGGAGCCGACGTGCGGCGCATTCCCATTAGCGCCGACCGCGACTTCATCGAAGACCTGCTCGCCGCCACCAAGCAGACCTGGCCCCAGCCCAAGCTGCTCATCATCTCCTTCCCCCACAACCCGACCACGGCCACCGTGGACCTGGACTTCTTCCAGCGCATCGTGGATTTCGCCAAGGAACACGACATCATGGTGATCCACGACTTCGCCTACGCCGATTTCGGCTTCGACGGCTACCAGCCGCCGAGCTTCCTGCAGGCCAAGGGCGCCAAGGACGTGGGTGTGGAGTTCTTCTCGCTGACCAAAAGCTATTCCATGGCCGGCTGGCGCGTGGGCTTTTGCTGCGGCAACCCCGAAATGGTCCACGCGCTGACCCGCATCAAGAGCTACCTGGATTACGGCATCTTCCAGCCCATCCAGATCGCGGCCACGGTCGCCCTAAATGGCCCCCAGGAGTGCGTGCGCGAGATCATGGACGTCCACCAGGACCGCCGCGACGCCCTCATCGAGGGCCTGGCCCGCGCCGGCTGGGACGTGCCCGCGCCCAAGGCCACCATGTTCGTGTGGGCCAAGATCCCCGAGGAATTCGCCCACCTCAAGTCCGTGGAATTCTCCAAGCTGCTCCTGCGCGAGGCCGGCGTGGCCGTCTCGCCGGGCCTTGGCTTCGGGCATTTCGGCGACAACCACGTCCGCTTCGCCCTGGTCGAAAACCGCCATCGCATCAATCAGGCCATGCGCGGCATAAAAAAGGTGCTTTCCGGATGAACGCCGCAAGCGACGCTCCCGTCCGTATCGGTCTGGCCGGGCTCGGCACTGTCGGGTCCGGCCTCGTGGCCATCCTGCAACGCAACGCCGAGTGGATCACCCGGCGCCTGGGCCGCCGCCTGGTCCTGAAAAAGGTGCTGGTGCGCAGCCTCGGCAAGCCGCGCGCCGTCAGCCTGGGCCAGGGCGTCGAGTTGACCGACGACCCCGGGGCGCTCATCGGCGACCCGGACATCGACATCGTGGTCGAGCTCATGGGCGGCATCGACGCGGCCTTCGACCTCATCCACAAGGCCCTTTGCGCCGGCAAGCACGTGGTCACGGCCAACAAGGCCCTGCTGGCCGAACGCGGCCCGGAACTCTTCGCCCTGGCCGCGCAAAAGGGCCTGGGGCTCTACTACGAGGCCAGCTGCGCCGGGGCCATCCCCATTGTCGCCACCCTCAAGGAATCCCTGGCCGGCAACCGCATCAAGAGCATCATCGGCATCTTAAACGGCACGGCCAACTACATCTTAAGCAGCATGAGCGACAAGGGCCTGGCCTTTGCCGAGGCCCTGCGCCAGGCCCAGGAACTCGGCTACGCCGAGGCCGACCCGACGCTCGACATCGAGGGCCTCGACGCCGCCCACAAGCTCCTCCTGCTCATCCGCCTGGCCTACGGGCAGAACCTGCCCTTGGCCCGCCTGTTCGTCGAGGGCATTACCCGGGTGACGCCCGAGGACATCCGCTTCGCCGCCGAATTCGGCTATGGCATCAAGCTCATCGGCCAGGTCCACGAGGCCGACGGCAAGCTCGTGGCCGGGGTGTGCCCCATGCTCGTGCACAAGGACTACCTGCTGGCCAGCGTCCGGGGGGCGTTCAACGCCGTGCGCGTGGAGGGCGACGCCTCCGGGCCCATCATCCTCCACGGCAAGGGCGCCGGCGACCTGCCCACGGGCAGCGCCGTGCTGGCCGACATCATGGCCCTGTCCCGGGCCTGCATGGTGCCCAACAACACCGGCTTCCTGACCGAACCCCTGCCCGAGGCGGCGCTGCTCGATCCCATGGACGCCGTCTGCCCGCACTACATCCATTTCACGGTCAAGGACCAGCCCGGCGTCATGGCCGCCATCTCCAAATCCATGGGCGTGCACGGCGTGAGCATCAGCCAGGCCGTGCAGAAGGGCGAACCTGAGGACGGCTACGTGCCCATCGTCTTCCTCACCCACGAGGCCGCCGAACGGGCCATCCAGGGCGTGCTCGACGACGCCGCCGCCATGTCGTTCATCAAGCCGGGCACGGTGCATTTTCGAGTGCTGTAGAGGGAAGAGGGAAAGGCAGGGAAGATGCCTCCGGCGGCCAGGAGGGGCGTGACGCCCCGGGCCGGGACGATGTGGCATCGATGGGCAAGGAAAATGCCTCCGGCGGCCAGGAGGGGCGTGACGCCCCTCCTGGACCACCCCCACCGGGGAAGATTTGGGGTAGGGGTTCGCTTCAGGGAGATTCCGGCGCAAGCCGGATTTTTGCTGGGAGCCGGTGGCCCCGGCCAGATGGGCGGTGTTTCGGGTGTCATAGGCTTCGGGGGAATGCCCGGGCCGGGAAATCGGAGAGCAGACGGATGAGCCGACAGCACAGGGACGTGGTGATCCTGGTTTTCCCGGACGTGGAACTGCTCGATTTCTGCGGCCCGTATGAAGCGCTTTCCGCCTGCCGGCTCGACGAGGCCAAACGTCGGGAGGAGCCGTCGCCCTTTCGCGTCCGCCTGGCCGCCGCCGCGCTCGACCCGGTGGCCAGCGCCAACGGCGCCCGCTTCCTGCCCGACGTCGCCTTGGCCGAGTGCCCGGTGCCGGACATCCTGCTTGTCCCCGGCGGCTGGGGCGTGCGGGCGGCCCTTGGCGACGCTTTCCTGATCGACTGGATCAAGGTCACGGGCTCGCAGGTGGAAACCCTGGCCGGCGTGTGCACCGGCTCCATGCTGCTCAGCCAGGCCGGCCTGCTTTGCGGCCGGCGGGCCACCACCCATTGGCGGTCGCTGCCCTGGATGCGTGAGGCCTTCCCCGGCGTCACGGTCGTAGGCGACCAGCATGTGGTGGAGGACGGCCACATCCTCACGTCCGCCGGCATCAGCGCCGGCATCGACCTGGGCCTGCGCCTCGTCGCCCGGTACTGTGGCCAGGCTGTCGCCCAGGCCACGGCCGATCACCTGGAATACTTCTCCCCCAACGACAACCGGCGACGCGTGACGCCCGCCGCCCCCATTAAAAGTTTTTGAAGAGGGTCCAGGGAGAAACTTTTTCCAAAAGGTTTCTCCCTGGCCGCCGGAGGCTCCCCTTGTCTTTTTCCACTCCCCCCACCAAGCTCGTTTTCCTCATCGCCGACGGCATGGGCGACTGGCCCGTCGAGGCCCTGGGTGGCCAGACGCCCATGGAAGCGGCCGCCACCCCGGTCATGGACCGGCTGGCCCGGGAAGGGCTGGTCGGGCTTTGCCGCACCGTGCCCGAGGGCCTGGCGCCCGGGTCGGATGTGGCCAACATGTCGCTTCTGGGCTTCGACCCGGGCAGCCACCACACCGGGCGCGGACCCATCGAGGCGGCGGCCATGGGGCTGGCCCTCGCGCCCGACGACGTGGTCTTTCGGCTCAACACCGTGACGGTGAGCGGACTTGCCGACGACGGGCTCATGCGCGACTACTCGGCCGGCCATATCGCCACGGACGTTTCCACCAGGCTCGTGGAGCGCCTGGGCCGGGAGTGCCTGCCCGAGGGCTACGCGCTTTTCCCGGGCGTGCAGTACCGCCACCTGCTGGTGGCCCGGGGCGCGGCCGGCCGGGAAGAGGCGCACATCGCCGTGCGCCCGCCCCACGACATCACCGACCAGGGCATCGCCGCCGACCTGGCCGAGTTTCGCCGCGTGCCGGCGCTGTGGGATTTCGTGCGCAAAGCCGCCGCCGTCCTGTCCGGGCCGGACAACCCCAGCAAGGCCAACGCCGTGTGGCCCTGGGGCCAGGGCAGGGCGCTGACCCTGCCGGATTTCGCCGCCACGTTCGGCCTGCGCGGGGCGGTGGTCTCGGCCGTGGACCTGGTCAAGGGCCTGGGCCGGGCGGCCGGCATGGCCGTGCTCGACGTGCCCGGCGCCACGGGCCTGCTCGAGACCAATTACGAAGGCAAGGTGGCGGCCGCGCTGGAATTTTTAAAGGACGGCGATTTCGTCTTCGTCCACGTCGAGGCCCCGGACGAGTGCGGCCACGGCGGCGACGCGGCCGGGAAAACCGAGGCCGTGGCCCGTTTCGACGCCCGCATCGTGGCGCCCCTGGTCGCGGCCCTGGGCGATACGGCCGCCCTGGTCATCGCCTGCGACCACCTGACCCCCCTCGCCATCCGCACCCATGCCGCCGATCCCGTGCCTTTCCTTTTCTGGGCAAGGGGGGTAACGCCCTCGGGCGTCGCGGCCTTTACCGAGCGCGAGGCGGCCGCAACCGGCCTGGCCGTCGCCCCGGGGCATGCCTTGCTGCCCCGGGCCATCGACTGGATGCGGCAAGGATAGCGAACCCCCATGGCGCTGATCGTCAAACCCGAGGATTTTCCCGCCCCCGACAGCCGGCTGCGCCTGACCGTGTCCTACGGCGAGACGGACCGCATGGGCTATGCCTACTACGGGCATTACCCCCACTGGTTCGAGCGGGGCCGGGGACAGTTCATCCGCGAGCGCGGCATGAGCTACGGCGAGGTGGAGGCGCGCGGCGTTTGGCTGCCCGTGCGCGACCTGGCCGTGCGTTACCTGCGCCCGGCCCACTACGACGACGAAGTCACGGTGCGCACGGCCATCAGCGCCTGGGGCCGGGCCTCGATCACCTTCGCCTACCAGGTTTACGGTCCCCCGGACGGGACCGCGCTTTTGGCCGCCGGCGAGACGCTCCATGCCTGCACCTCGCCGAAAGGCCGGCCCATTCCCGTGCCGGCCTGGCTGCGCGAGCTGTTTTCCTTCTAACCCTCTCTCCCCTGCATTCCGTCATGTTCATCGACATCCATACGCACGCCTATCATCCGAAAATCGCTGACAAGGTCCTGGCCCAACTCGAGGGCCACTACGGCATCCACCCCGTGGGCACGGGCGAAATCGACGACCTGCTGGCCCGGGCCAAGGCGGCCGGCCTGGACAAGGTCGTGGTCCACAACGCCGCCACCGCCCCGGCCCAGGTGGTCCCGGCCAACAACTGGGCCATCCGCATCCACCGGGAAAACCCGGCCATCCTGGCCTTCGGCACCCTGCACACCGACTTTCCCGATTTCGAGCGCGAACTCGACCGGCTGTGGCGCAACGGCATCAAGGGCATCAAGTTCCACGCCGATTTCCAGGGCTTCCGCCTGGACGACCGCAAGCTATGGCCCATCTTCGAGGCCCTGTCCGGCCGGTTCGTGGTCATGCTCCACGTGGGCGACCGGCTGCCGCCGACGGAGAACAACTCCTGCCCGGCCAAGGTGGCGGCCATTGTGCGCGATTTCCCCGACCTGACGGTCATCGCCGCCCACATGGGGGGCTATCTCCACTGGAATTATGCCCTGGAGCACCTCATCGGCAAGGACGTCTACATCGACACCTCGAGCACCCTGGCCTTCATCGACGACGAGACCCTGCGCCGCATCGTTGCCGGCCATCCGCGCGAACGCATCCTTTTCGGCAGCGACTATCCGCTGTTCGACCCGGGGGTGGAGATCGCCCGTCTGCGTACACGGCTGCGCCTGCGCGACCACGAGCTGGAAGGCATTCTGTCGGCCGGAACCGCACTGTTTCGATAACAAAAATGTCCATTGACTTTCCGGCGGGCGTCATGCTGGAACAGCGAGGCCCTGGCGGCCATCGAGGGATGTTTTCTCGACGCCGGGGGCAAGGAGACACTTCATGAGCATTCGTGTGCAGATCCTTTGCTCGCTTGGCCTCATGTTCCTCTTGAGTTGCGCCATGTTCGCGGTGACCTGGACCATCACCTCGGGCCAGGAGACGGACGGGCTGGTCATCAACCTGGCCGGCCGGCAGCGGATGATCATCCAGAAGACCGCCAAGGAGGCCCTGGCCTACGCCCACCAGGCCAAGGACGGCAAGGGCCCGGCCCGGCTGGCCGAGGATGTCCGCAAGCGCCTGGCCGGCTTTGCCGCCATGCAGTCCCTGCTGGCCCGTGGCGGCCTGTACGGCGAGGCCAAAAAGGTGTCCATCCCGGCGCCGGCCCCGGAAACGGCGGCATTGCTGGATGCGGCCGGGGCGAAAAGCCGGGCTTTCGTCGAGGCTGTGGAATCGATCCTGCAAAGCGGGGACGGCGCGGCTTCCGAAAAGGTGCTCCTGGCTTCCGAGGAGGTGGTGGAGGCCCAGGACAAGGCCGTGGCCGAGCTGCAGGCGGACACCGAAGCCAGCGTCGTGCTGCTGCGCTCCATCCAGGCCGGCTGCATGGCCGTGGGCGCGGTCGTGTTCGTGCTCGTGCTCTCGCTGCTGCGGCGCAATTTCGCCAAACCGCTGGAGCGGCTGCGCGGCTATGCCCGGGCCGTGGCCGGGGGCGACCTCAAGGCCAGCCCCGAAGGTGCCTTTCCCCCGGAACTGGCCGAACTGCGCGACGAACTCTCCCGCATGGTCGCGGCGCTCCAAGTGAAAATAAACGAATGCCAGTTCAAGGGCGACGAGGCCTCGCGCCATGCCGCCGAAACCGACGCGGCCCTGCTTGGCGCCAAGGAGCAGGAGGCGCGCACGGGCGAACTGCTGGCCAAGCTCAACGACGCCGCCGGCAAGGCCCGGGCCGTTTCCGAATCCATGCTGGACGCCACCGGTAACCTCCTGGCCCAGACCGAACAGGTGGAAGGCGGCGCCCGCCACCAGCGCGACCGCATGATCGAAACGGCCACGGCCATGGAGGAGATGAACGCCACCGTGCTCGAAGTGGCCAGAAACGCCGCCTCGGCCGCGGCCAGCGCCGACGAGGCCAAGGCCAAGGCCATTACCGGCGCCGCCGGCGTGCGCTCGGCCGTCACCTCCATCGAGACCATCCGCCAGCGCATCCTGGAACTCAAGGAGTCCATGACCCGCCTGGGCCAGCAGGCCGACAACATCGGCCACATCATGAACGTCATTTCCGACATCGCCGACCAGACCAACCTGCTGGCCCTCAACGCCGCCATCGAGGCGGCCCGGGCCGGCGACGCCGGGCGCGGCTTCGCCGTGGTCGCCGACGAGGTCAGAAAGCTGGCCGAAAAGACCATGACCGCCACCAAGGAGGTGGGCGACGCCGTGGTTTCCATCCAGGGCCAGGCCCGGGAAAACATCGCCGCCGTGGAATCCGCCGCCTCCGGCATCGAGGAAAGCACCCAGTCCGCCGCCGCCTCGGGGCGCTTCATGGACGAGATCGTCGGCATCGTCGAAACCACGGCCACCCAAGTCGAATCCATCGCCACGGCCTCGGAGCAGCAGTCCGCCACCTCCGAGGAGATCAACCGGGCCGTGGACGAGGTCAACCGCATCGCCGGCGATACGGCCGACGGCATGGAAATCGCCAACCAGGCCCTGTCGGCCCTGTCCGCCCTGGCCGGCGAACTCGACGACGTCATCCGCCGCATGACCGGCGAGGAGCCGTCCACGCGACGGGTGGTCGCCGCCCCCCGGGCCGTGGCCGCGTCGCCGCGCCGGCCCCTGCCGCCGTCCCGGCCGGCCCCGGCCAAGGCCCTGCCCCCGGCCTCGCGCCCGGCGGTCAAAGCCAGGCCGCTGCCCGCCTCCCCGGCCCGGACGGCCAAGGCCCTGCCGGAGGCCAGGCCCACGGCCACCACCAAGCCGACGACAGCGACCAGGCCGGCAACCACAACCAAACCGGCCGCCGCCCGGACGCCCGTCATCGGCAGCGCCTCGCCCCGGCCGGCCCCGGCCGCCAAGGCCTCGGGCAACGGCGGCACCAATGCCTGCTCTATCGGCGGCGGCATCCTGCAATGGGACGATTCCCTGGCCGTGGGCCTCCGGGAGATCGACAGCCAGCACCAGAAGCTCGTGCAGATGATCTGCGACCTGCACGAGGCCATGCGCTCGGGCAAGGGCAAGCACCAGGTGGAGGCCATTTTGCGCGAGTTGGAGGAGTACGCGGTGGAGCACTTCGGCTACGAGGAAAAGCTCATGGAGCAGTACAAGTATCCGGGCTACCTCAACCACCGCAAGGAACACGACAAGTTCGTGGACCAGGTCATCGCCTTCGGCAACGATTTCCGGGCCAACAAGGCGGCGCTGACCACCGAGGTCATGAATTTCCTCAAAAACTGGCTCGTCGGCCACATCAAGGGCACGGACAAGAAGTACGGCCCCTTTTTCAACGAGCGCGGCGTGTACTAGGCCGCCGTTTCCCTGTAAAACGATCGCCCGGGCCGCGCCATGCGGTCCGGGCGTTTGTGTTTCGCGGCGGCCTGGGCGGCCTTAGGCCAGGGCTTTGGGCGATTGCCGGCGCAGGTCCTCGATGAGTTCGGCCAACTGGCTCGTGGACGACGACAGCCGGCCCAGTTCGTCCCGGGCGTCGTCCATGCCCTGGGCCGTCTCCTCGGACACGAGGCTGATGTCGGCCAGGGCGCGGTTGATCTCCTCGGCGGCCGTGGTTTGCTGGGTGACGGCGCCGGCGATGCGGCCGATCTCCTCGGTGGTGGTTTCGGCCATGGCCACGATATGGCGCAGCGATTCCCCGGACTTGCCGGCCAGTTCCGTGGTGGCGGCCACGGCGGCCACGGCCGTGTCCATGCCGGCCACGTTTTCCTTGACCGCCCCGTCGATGGCGGTGATGACCGAGGCGACCTCGCCCGTGGCCTGCATGGTCTTTTCGGCCAGTTTGCGCACCTCGTCGGCGACCACGGCGAAACCGCGCCCGGCCTCGCCGGCCCGGGCCGCCTCGATGGCGGCATTGAGCGCCAGGAGATTGGTCTGGTCGGCGATGTCGGAAATGACGCCCATGATGGCGGAAATGCCCTTGGCCCGCTCGCCCAGGGCGTCGAGGCTGGACTTGAGGCCCAGGGACAGCTCGCGTACCCGGTCGATGGAGCGCGTCACCTCGTCGGTTGCGGCCAGGCCGTCGCGGGCGCCTTGACGGGCGGCCTCGGCGCTGTCGGAGGCGCGGGCGGCGTTGCGGGCGACTTCCAGGGCCGTGGCGCTCAGTTCCTCCATGGCCGTGGCCGTTTCGGCCGTGCGGTCGCGCTGGCGTTGCGAGCCGCCGGAAACCTGGGCCACCCGGTCGGTCAGGGCGTTGCCGGCCCGGGCCACCACGTCGGCCAGGTCCTCGAGCTGGACGGCGGCCTCGGCCATGCCCTCCAGGCGGGCGCGTTCGGCCTTGGCCATGGCCGCTTCGGCCTCCTGCCGGCTGTGCTGGGCTTCGGCGGACTTGCTTTCGGCCGCCGCCTTTTCGGTTTCCAGGGCCCGGAAGGAGGCGCGCAATTTCTCGGCCATCTCGGCCATGGCCGCCATGACACCGCAATCGCGGCCCGCCACGGCGCAGGCGTTGGTCACCGCGTCGAAGCGCCCGGCGGCCACGTCGCGGGCCACGGCGGCCACCACGGCCGGTTCGGCCCCGAGCTGGCGCAGGATGCCGCGGGAAACGAGCCAGGCCGTGATCAGGCCAATGGCCAAGGAAATGCCCAACAGCGTGTATTGCAGGCGCAGGTCCCAGGCCAGGCCCTCGGCCACGGCCGCGACCTCGCTGTCGGCGGCCGTGAATTGCGCCTGCTTGAGCGGCGCGATGCGTTTGTCCAGGGCCGTGACGCGCTGGTCGAAATCCTCCATGAGGACGTTGCCGGCCGCCCGCCCGTCCGTGACGTAGACCTTGGCCATGCGCTGGCCGACCTCGTACATGGCTTCGAAATCCTTGGCGATGGCCTCGATTTCGTTGCGCGGGGCCGCATCGCTTCCGGCGCGGGCCGTCGCGCGGAACCGTTCCACGCCCTGGCGGAACTCCTTGGCCGCGGCGGCGGCTTCGCCGAAGCCGTCCTCCTCGCCCGTGGCCGAGACGTCGGTGAGGAACTGCTGCACGTTGACGGCCGCGAACTGCATGCGCGCCGCCTCGTCGGCCAGGGGAAGGCTCGTGTCGTGGATGCGCGCCGCCCGCTCGCGCACGTTGCCGAGGGAAGCGGTGAGCACCAGTGTTCCCGTGGCCATGGCCGCGAGCACCAGGCCGAATCCCAGGGCCAGTCTGGATGAAATCGTCAGTTGCATAGGTTGTGTCCGCCGCAAGAGGGTCCGTGGGGATACCCGGGCCGGCCGGGGTGGCTGGCCTAACGCGGGCTTTACGGATAGGGTTACAGGGACCGAGGGGTTGTGGTCAAGAAAATGGGACAGTTCCTTACAGCAGGCCGCCGGGGAGGCGGGGAAGTCCGGGACCTCCTCGTGCCCACCGACGACGGGGCGATCTTTGCCCGGGCCAGGATCATGCCCGGCCGGGCGCCGGCCGTGGTCTGCCTGCATGGCCTGGGCGATTCCCACCTGGCCTTCGAGGAGGCCTTCGAGACGCGTTACCTGGACGGGGCCAGCGTCATTACCTGGGACATGGCCGGCCATGGCGGCAGCCCGCAAGTCGAGGACTATTCCATGGAGGCCAGCGCCAGGCGGCTGCGGCTGCTGCTGGACCACTTGACGGGAAGCTGCGGCCTGCGCCCGGCGCCCCTGGTGCTGGCGGCCCATTCCGTGGGCGGCATCCCGGCCATCTATTTCTGCCGCGACGCCGCGCCGGGCACGGTCGACCGGCTGGTCCTGGCCGAGGCCTCGGTGACGCGCTTCGGCTCGTTCGTCACGGCCCATGCCGAGGCGGCGCGGCTTTCGGGGCGCTTTGCCGAATGGTACAAGGAGTTCCGCGAGCAGGTGATTTTTCGCGACTACCTGGGGCGGTTCCCCTTTTGCCGCCATTATTACGCGTCGCTGCGCTTTTGCGGCGAGGAGGCCTTCCTGCGCACGGTCCTGGCCGTGCGGCGCGAGGCCAAGGCGTTGCCCGGGAAATGGAGCCACGCCGCCGGTGAGGCCCTGCGGCAGCTGACCACGCCCGTCGTCTACGCCCACGGCCGCGACGTGGCCCCCGAGACCCTGACCTTCCTGCACGAGGTCGGCATCCCCACGCGCCCCTTCCCCACGGACTGCCATTTCCTCATGCAGGCCATGACCGGCGAATTCTACGGCCTGCTCGGCGAATC
The DNA here is from genome assembly GCF_049995385.1 of Solidesulfovibrio sp. DCME. Taxonomy (NCBI): domain Bacteria; kingdom Pseudomonadati; phylum Thermodesulfobacteriota; class Desulfovibrionia; order Desulfovibrionales; family Desulfovibrionaceae; genus Solidesulfovibrio; species Solidesulfovibrio sp. DCME. The sequence goes on along the minus strand of NZ_CP188261.1, from coordinate 3,419,998 downwards.
CTGCCGAGAGGCGCGATCCTGACCAGCCCAAGGAGGCCCCATGGACGCCTTCCGCTTCAGCCTCACGGACGAGGAAAAGGCCTTTCTCAAGGATCTGGTGCGCCTGCGCATCGCCGGCCGGCTGGCCGGCCGCGAACCGGCCCTGCCCGAACCGCCCACCGCCAAGCTGCGCGAGCCCCATGGCGCCTTCGTCACCCTGACCCTGCGCGGCCGGCTGCGCGGCTGCATCGGCCATATCGTCGGCGACCGGCCGCTTTTCGCCACCATCGGCGACATGGCCGAGGCGGCGGCCTTCGGCGACCCGCGCTTTGCGCCCCTGACCCGGGAGGAGTTCCAGGACATCGCCATCGAGATTTCCGTCTTAAGCCCCCTGACGCCGTGCCCCGACCCGGCCCTGGTGGAAGTGGGCCGCCACGGGCTGCTGCTGCGCCGGGGGATGCGCTCGGGGCTGCTGTTGCCGCAGGTGCCGGTGGAGTGGGGCTGGGACCGGGAAACGTTCCTGGGCCAGACCTGCCGCAAGGCCGGCCTGGAGCCCGGCTGCTGGCGGCATCCGGACACCGCGATCTCCTGGTTCGAGGCCGAGGTCTTCTAGCCCGACGCCTGCCCGATCCGTTTCACGAACAGGACCCGGTCCTCGCCCGGGCCGTCGTAGTCGCTGTGCACGGGGATGTCGTCCTCGAGGCGGTCGCCGGGCTCCAGGGTGAAGCCGATGTGGCGGTGGAAATCGATGGAGCGGCGGTTGACCGGCGAAGTGAGCGCATGCACGACGGCGCAGCCGCGCGACCGGGCCGCCTCGAAAAAGCGCTCGTACAGGCGCCTGGCCAGCCCCCGGCGGCGGTGGGCCGGATGGACGCCCAGGAAGTGGGCATAGGCCTGGGCCGGGTCGGTCTGGGAGGCGAAGCCGATCAGGAAGGCGATGGCCGCGCCCCCCTCCTCGATGACGAAGCTCGTGTCCCGGAAGTGCTTGAAAAAAAGCCGGGGCAGCATGTCCGTCATGTGGCGCTCGGCCCACCAGGCGTCGAGCTGGGCGATGATGCCCGGATAGTCGGATTCCTCGGCGTGTCGCAGCAGCATGGCGTTGGCTCCGTGGAAAGCTCCGGGGGAGGGGGCGTGCCGCCGGGGCATCCCCGCGCGTCGCGCCGTTACCGGTTGCGCCGTCAGGGCGGGGCCGCCCCGGGGGTGTCGTGGCCAGGGCCGCGCGCCTGGGCGGCCAGGCCGGCCAGGGCGTCGAGGTAGTGGCGGCGGCCGACGAAAAAAAGGTCGTTGTGCCCGGCCCCGGGGATGAGCAGCAGGCGTTTGTGGGCGGCCGGCGAGGCGGCGAAAAGCAGCCGCGCCTCGCCGGCCTCGATGAGGTCGGATGACCAGCGTCGGCCCGGTGAAGCGGGCGGCCTTGGCCAGGTTGCCGAAGCCGTCGGTCTCGCGGAGGTCGAGGAGCCCGGGCTCGAGCCCCAGTACGTGTAGCAGGGGCAGCGTGGTGGCAAAGGCGCTTTCCAGCACCAGCCCGCCGAGGTCCCCGGGCCGCGCGTCGGCCAGGGACAGGGCGCACACGCTGCCAAGCGACCGGCCCATGACCACAAGGCCCGGGGAAAAACCCGAGGCCGCCAGTTTCCCCCGCACGAAATCGAAGGCAACAGCCGCATCGGGCCCAAGCTTCGAGGCTTGCGGCTCCCCGTCCGACAGGCCGTAGCCCCGAAATTCCCCCACCGCCAGGTTGAGCCCGATGCCGGCGAGCAGCGGGGCCAGGTCGTCGTAGTCCGAGGCGATTTCGCCGTTGCCGTGGAAGAGCAGCAGGGTGGGGAAGGCGGCGTTTGCCAGGTGCAGGCGGACATGGAGGCGCGTGCCGTCCGGCGCCGTGGCGAAACAGTCGCGATCCGGCCGGGCCGGCCCGGTTTCGGGCCGGGGATGGAAGAGCCGGCGGCCGACGTCCGGCCGGTCCAGGGCGGTGGAAAGGGCCAAGCTCGCCTCCGGGAAAAACGCCTGGCCCAGGGCCAGGGCGATGACGGCCAAAAGCCGGGCAGTGCGCCGCATGCAGCCGCCATACCCCCGGGCAGGGGCTCAAGGCAAGCCGCCCGTCCATTCCTCGGCAACCGCTTTCGATCACCGGACCAGTGCCGCACCGTGCCCAGGGGCCTGGCGCCGCCTGGCGGCGTTTTCCCCCTCCTTTGGGGGGAAGGCGGCAAGGACCGGAAAAGCGGACGACCCCGGCCTGAAGGATCGGGATATTCCCGAAATATGGTAAATTATCCGAAGGTGATTCCTGCGTTTTGGGAAAAAAGCGGGCCGGGCGGGGACACGGGGTTTGCCACTTTGAAATTGTTGAAAATCTATTGCGCGCAAACTGGCATGGTTCTGGCTACTCTTCATTGTGTCGGCAAATGGGGAAACGCCGCCGGGGGCGGCCAAGGCACAGGGGGATGGTCATGAAGCGGATACTTGCCATCATCGTCGTGGCGGCATTGGGTGCGTTGGTGTATGTGGCCGATCCGCCGGGGGCTCCGGCCGAGGAGACCGCAGCGGCCAAGGAAATGGTGGTCGCGTCGGCCCCGTCCCAGAGCATGGTGGCCAGATTGGCCGAGGCGAGCATTGCCATGCGCCGCAACCCTGCGCCCATTGCCGGGCATGAAGCGCCCGATCCGCTTCCGGACAAGCTTTTCGGCCGCAACTGATTGTGGAGGGGAGCGAACGCGCAGCGGTCGCGTTTCGCCACAAGGGGGATACCGGTAGGGGTGTCCCCCTTTTCTTATGCCCTGTCGTTTCGTGGACCGGCGTTGCAGGCCAGGAACGGACAGAACCGCAAGGCCTCGGCCGAAAGCCGGGTGTCCTGGCCGCTGCCCGCATACAGGGCCAGGGCCGAGTCCAGGCGCAGGCCCGGACGGCCGTTTTTCGTGGCCAGCACAAGCACCTGGCGGGCCGGGGCGCCTTGGCGGGCGGCGAGGGGCAGGATGCGCTTTATCTCCAGCTTGCGGGCGCCGAGGCAGGCGAAAACGTGGCCCAGGCGCTCGGCCAGGTGGACCAGGGCCAGGTTGGCGCCGTTTTCGAGCGCATAGGCGGCGGCGTCGGCAAAGGCGGCCAGGCCGCCTTCGGTCTCGAACCGGGCCGCGTCGCGCGGGGCCGACGGCGTCCGGCGGCCCGAGGCCGGGTCGCGGTAGGGCGGATTGGCCAGCACGAGGCCGAAGGATTCGGGGCGCAGGGCCGGGTCGTCCCGGATGGCGCGCAGGTCCAGCTGACGGGCCGCGAAGCGGTCGGACAGCCCCAGGCGGCCGGCATTGGCCGCGGCCGCCGCGGCCATGGCCGGGTCCCTGTCCAGGCCGAGTACCATCGTGTCCGCGTCGTCCCGGGCCAGCAGCAGGCCCAGCCCGGCCGGACCGCAGCCCGTGCCCAGGTCCAGGACACGCCGGCCGGCCGCCGGCGCGGCGAAGCTGGCCAACAGCAGGGCGTCGGCGCCGAAACGGAACCCGCCTTCGGGCTGGCTCAGGCCGCGCGGAAACAGCCGCCTGGCTTCTTGGTGGGGCATGGTGTTTCCTGGCGACGACGGCGGGCCGCGCGTCGGGCCGGCTCGGTTGGCGGCAGGGGCCGGGATGCTTGCCGGCAACACGGTTCTTGCATGGCTCCCCGGCCGTTGCCATGGGTTGCGTCCGCGGGCCTTTTCCGCGAGGCCCCGGGGAGTGCGGCCCATCCGGAAAAAATCTTGTGTTTTCCGGCAATGGATGGGATATTGTGACAGAAGCCCGAACAGGAGGGAAGCATGCGAATGAAACTGCGCCTGGCCGTGATTGCGTGCGTCTTCATGATCGCCAATCTGGTCGTGGCGGACATGTGCGCCTATGCCCAGTGCCCGCCGGGCACGCATTGGTCGCAGCGTTACTGGCAATGCGTGCCGAACCGGAGGCCGCCGCCTCCGCCGCCACCCCCGCCGCCGCCCCCGCCGCCGGGCCGTGGGTGCAACAGGAGCTACCAGAACTGCATGATGGTGTGCGCCGGTGTGCCGGCCTGCATCAACAACTGCAACATCGGCTACAACGTCTGCCGGCAGCAACGAGGCTGGTAAGCGGTCGTTTCCCTCTCGGCACAACGGTATTTCGACATGGCGCCCGTCCGACGGAATCCCCGTCGGGCGGGCCTTTGTTATCTGGGCGAGGCTTTTCGGACCCGCATGTTGAGCACTTCCACCAGCAGGGAAAAGGCCATGGCGAAGTAGATGTAGCCCCGGTCGATATGGCGGCCCAGGCCCTCGGCCACGAGGAACACGCCGATGAGGATCAGGAAGGACAGGGCCAGCATCTGGACCGTGGGGTGGCGCGACACGAAATGGCTGACGGGGTCGGCGAAGGCCATCATGACCGCCACGGCCGCGACGACCGCCGCCACCATGACCACGATCTCGCCGGACATGCCCACGGCCGTGATGACGGAATCCAGGGAAAAGACGATGTCGAGCAGGGCGATCTGGGCCACGGCCGGGCCGAAGCCCCGGACCTTTTTGACATGGGCTTCGCCGTCGCGGGGCGGCTCGATCTTTTCGTGGATCTCGAAGGTCGATTTGGCGATCAAAAACAGTCCGCCGGCCAAAAGCACGATGTCGCGGCCCGTGACCACGTGGCCGAGGACGGCAAAAAGCGGCGCGGTCAGGCCCATGATCCAGGTGATGCCCAAAAGGAGCAGGATGCGGGTGCCCATGGCCAGCAGCAGGCCGATGCGCCGGGCCTTGGACTGGACGTCGGCCGGCAGGGCGTTGGAAATGATGGCGATAAAAACGATGTTGTCGATGCCGAGCACGATCTCCAGGGCGGACAGCGTCAGGAAGGCGACGAGGTTTTCCACGGAAAAGAGGGTCATGTCGGCGTCTCCTTTGGGGGCGGGCGATGCGCCGCCGTTGCGCGAGCGGTTGTGGCCGGCCAGGGCGGTCGGGTCGTCGCTGCCCGCGCGTGGTGCGATGCGCAGTACATGGGCCCTGGCGATGGCATGGTCGGTCGTCGCTGCCCGCGCGCGGTGCGATGCCGACCGCGAAGCCGGGCCCGGCTCCGACGCCGGCCGTGCGCCGGCCGGGCGGTGTCGGGGGCTTTAGGCCCCGGCCCGGCGCCGCAGCCGCCGGCAGACGAAATCCATCAGCAGCCGGGCCTCCTCGACCCGCAGCAGTGCGGCCACAGCCATGTACAACATGGCCCAGCCCACGATGCAGACCAGGGAAAGGTATTTGTGGTCCGCCGTGGCATAGGCCCCGAAGCCGACCCCGCAGCTGAGCACCAGGCCGATAAGCGTGGTGCGGCCCGGCCGAAACCACGCCCCGCCCAGTTTCTTGCGTAAAACGACGCCCAGCACAAGCACGTTGACCCAGGAGGAGATGGACGTGGCCAGGGCCAGGCCCACATGGGCCGTCGGCCCCATGAGCGCCCAGCCGGTAATGACGTAGACCACCAGGCACACGGCGGCGGTCACGGCCGGGGTGCGGGTGTCGGACAGGGCGAAATAGGCGGCATACAGCGGCCGCACGCAGGCAAAGGCCGGCAGGCCCACGCCGTAGGCGACCAGTGCCCCGGCCGTGGCGGCCACGGCCTGCTCGCCGAAGGCCCCCCGGCCAAACAGCACCCGGACCATGGGGTCGGCCAGGGCGATCAGCCCGGCCGCCGCCGGCAGGCAGATGAAAAGCGTCAGGCGAAGGGAGGCGTTTAACGTATCGGTGAATTCGCCGGTTTTGCCGGCCGAGGCCAGCTTGGCCAGGCTCGGCAGGGCCACCGTGCCCACGGCCACGCCGAAGACGCCCAGGGGAAACTGCACCAGCCGGTCGGCGTAGTAGAGGTAGGAGATGCTGCCCGTGGGCAGGTAGGAAGCGAGCAGGGTGCCAAGGACGATGTTGAGCTGGTAGACGGCCGCACCGAAGGCCGTGGGCAGCATCAAAAGGCCCATGCGCACCACGCCCTTGTCCCTGGCCGACCAGGGGCCGCGCCAGGAGAAACCGAATTTTTTGAGCTGGGGCTGCTGCATGAGCACCTGCCCCAGGCCGCCGATGACCACGGCCCAGGCCAGGGTGTGGGCCACGTCCAGGCCAAACAGCCAGGCCACCCCGGCGCCCAGGATGATGATGGTGTTGAGCTCGGAGGTGGCCAGGGCCGGGGCCAGGAAGTGGCCGAAGGAATTGAGCACGCCCATGCACAGGGCGACCACCGAGATCTCGATGATGTAGGGGAAGACGATGCGCGTAAGCTCCACCGTCAGGTCGAAGAGCTTGGGGTCGTCGGCAAAGCCGGGGGTGATGAGCTGGGTGAGCGGCCTGGCGAAGACGATGGCCAGGGCGGTCAGCACGCCGAGGATGAGCAGCAGCCAAAAAAGCGCCGCCCGGGGCATGGCGAAGGCCCGGGCGTCGCCTTCCTCCTCGCGCAGCTTGGTAAATACCGGCACGAAGGCCATGGTCATGGAACCCTCGGCGAAAAGCCGGCGCATCATGTTGGGCAGGCGGTAGGCCACGTAGAAGGCGTCGGCGGCGATGCCGGCACCGAGGACGTAGGCCAGGATCATGTCCCGGAAAAAGCCGAGAATGCGGGAGAGAAGCGTCGCGCCGCCGACGATGGAAGCGTCCTTGGCGATTTGTCTGACGTGTTGCGACATGGGAACGTCCTACTTCTTTTGGCAACGCGGGCAAAAGGTCGAAGTCCGGCCGGCCACTTTGAGGCTGTCGAGGGGCCGGCCGCAAGCGGGGCAGGGCTCTCCGGCCTTGCCGTAGACGGAAAATTCGTTCTGGAAGCCGCCCTCCACGCCGTCCGGGGTGCGGTAGTCGCGGATGGTGCTGCCGCCGGCGGCGATGGCCCGGGCGATGACGGCCTGGATGGCGCCAAGAAGCGCGGCGCGCTTTGCCGGGGACAGGTCCCGGCAGGGCGTCTCGGGATGGACGCCGGCGGCGAACAGGGATTCGTCGGCGTAGATGTTGCCCACGCCAGCGATGAGGGTCTGGTCGAGGAGCGCCGCCTTGACCCGGGTCGTGCGCCGGCACAGGGCGGCCTCGAAGGCCTGCGGCGTCATGTCCCAGGGCTCGGGGCCAAGCGTGGCGTAGAAGTCCCAGGCGGCCAGCGCCTCGGGCGAGGCAAAGGCCCGGGCCGTGCCGAAGCGGCGCAGGTCGGAAAAAACCAGGCTGTGGCCGTCGTCCAGGCGCAGCAGGAGCCTGGCCCGGTCCGGCGCCGGGTCGTGCGGGCCGGCGATGTGGAAGCGGCCGGTCATCTTGAGGTGGAAGGCGATGACGGCCCCCGGCCCGGACGGGGCCTCGGGATGGGGGCCGAGGTGGACGAGCAGCAGCTTGGCCCGGCGGGCGACGGCCGTTATGGCGCGGCCGAGGGCGACCTTGGCGAAGGCGGCCCTGGTCTTCGGCCCGGCCAGGACCTTGGCGTCGGGCACGTCCAGGCCGGTGACCAGGCGGCCGACAAGGCCCGGCGCGAGGGCGCGGGCAATGGTTTCCACCTCGGGCAGTTCGGGCATGGCTACGGCTTGGGCCCGGCCGGGGGGGCGAGGGGGATGGCGATGTCGAGGGTTTCGCCGGCCCGGGACACGGTCAGGCGCAGGGGGCTTGCTGCCTTGGCCGCCTCGATGGCGGCGGTGTGGAGCACGGTAAGGCTCGTGGCCGGATGGCCTCCGGCGGCGGTGACGGCGTCGCCGGCTAAAAGCCCGGCCTTGGCCGCCGGGGAGCCCGGGGCCACGGCCGTCACGAGCAGGCCCGCCTCGGGCTGGCCCGTTTCCGGGGCTTCCTGGGAAAGCGTCATGCCCAGCCGGCTTTTGTGCATGGCCGGGCAGGCGTAGAAGGCGTCGGCCAGGGCGGCATCGGGCGCCGCGACGCCGCGCCAGGGCATGACCGTGACCACCTTGGCCGACGGGTCGAACAGGCGCAGCCGCTTGGCGATGCCCCAGCCGCGCTCCACATGGCCGCCGCCGGCGATGACCACCACCGGCCGGCCGGCCAGGGCTCGGGCGTAAACGGCGCGCTGGGCCATCTGCGTGTCCCACAGGGCCTGCACGGTGGTGAAATCGGCGAAGCGGTCGCGCCCGGTGGCCGGGGCGGGCGTTTGGGGCGACGTTCCCTTGGCCTTGGGTTGGGCCGTTTTTTGGGCCGCTTTTTCGAACATGGCGGCGTGGCTGGAAAAAAGTTCCCGCAGTTCCTCGACCTGGGCCGGGTCCGGCGGGACGATCTGTCCGGGAAGCGTGGCCCGCTCGGCCGGGGACAGCCCGTCGAGGCCGACGCGGCCAGCCTTGCGGGCCAGGCCGGTGGGGGCGTTTAAGGCGAAAACGGGAAGGTGGTATTCCCGAGCGGCCTCGAAAATCGGGGCGTAGAGCTCGAAGGGGTAGCCCCAGGTCGTTTTCCAGGCCAGGGCGGCCGGCAGGTCGGCCACGGCCAGCTTGCCGGCGGCAAAGGCGTCGAGGACGTCCTGGCGGTCGGCCGGGACCATCTCCAGGCCCACGGCCGGCCGGACCCCGGTCGCGGCCAGGCGGCGCAGCAGCCCGGCCTGGGCCAGGTGGTCGCAGGGGTTGGGATGCTCCTCGCCGGCCAGGATGTAGTCGGCCCGGGCGATGCCCGCGGCAAAGGCGGCCGGGGACAGGGGCTCCCCGGAGGCGGTCAGCAGCGCCTCGGGCAGGGGCCGGGCGGCCTGGGGGGCCTGGCCCGCCTTCCTGCCGGCGCAGCCGCTGGTTCCCACGCTCAGGGCGAGGGCGAGGCCCAGCGCGGCCAAGGCCCGGGGCAATGCCCGGCCCTGGCCGATGCGGGGCGAAAGGGGGCGGCGCGGCGTGCTCATGGGCGGCCCGTCAACGGGGTGCGGCTGCGGCGGCGGGGCCTAGTCCCACTTGCGCTTGTCCTCGATGGGCCGGATCTGGGGCGGCAGGGTGCCGGGGGCGACCACGGTGAGGCTCGGGCGCAGCTTGATCTTCTCCCGGAACTTGTGGAGCAGGTCTTCCTCGCGCTTGAAGTTGGAAGCCTCGACGATGAGGTTCATCTCGTCGATGCCGCCGGGGTTGGTGACCTCGATCTGCCAGCGCTTGATTTCCTCGAAGCGGGTGATGACCTGTTCGACCTGGTGCGGGTAGACGAACATGCCCTTGATGCGGGCGGTGGTGTCCACGCGCCCGACGATGGACCCGAGGCGCGGCGAGGTCCGGCCGCAGGGGCAGGGGGCGCGCTCGATGTAGGACAAATCGCCCGTGGCCAAGCGGATGAGGGGATAGGTCTTGTTAAACGCCGTGACCACGATCTCGCCCACCTCGCCGTCCTTGAGGGGAATGCCGGTGTCGGGGTGGCAGATTTCCACGAAGGCCCGGTTGGCGATGTGCAGCCCGGTCTTGTGGAAGCATTCGTAGCCGACGCAGCCGACATCGGCCGTGCCGTAGCCCTGGCGCATGATGATGTCGAACTTCTTCTCCAGGTTGGCCCGCAGCTTCTCGGAGAATTTCTCGCCCGTGACGAAGGCCACCTCGAGGTAGAGGTCCTTGCGCAGGTTGAGCCCCATCTCCTCGCCCTTCTGGGCCAGGTGCATGAGGTAGCTGGGCGTGCCGACGTAGCCCGTGGCACGCAGCTTCTGCATGATCTCGAGCTGGGTGGACGAGTTGCCCGGGCCGGCCGGCATGACGGCGCAGCCGAGGTTTTTCAGCGGCTCCTCGAACATGAGCCCGGCCGGGGTCAGGTGATAGTTGAAGGTCACCTGGACCAGGTCGCCGGAGCGGAAGCCGCAGGCGTAGAAGCCCTCGGTCCAGCCCCAGTAGTCGTCCTCGCGGTCCTCGGGGTCGAAGATGGGGCCCGGGGACAGGAAGATGCGGCGCAGTTCGCCCATGTCCTTGGTTAAAAGCCCTCCCAGGCGCGGCCCCATGGATTGGAGAAAGATCAGCTCTTTCTTTTTCAGGATGGGAATGTGCTTGAGGTCCGAGAGGGTCTTGAATTTGGAAGCCTGGAACTGGGCCCGGTCGAAGCGTTTCTTGACATCCTCGGAATACCGGTAGGCGTAGGACAGCAGATCCTTGATCTGGATCTGGTAGTACTGCCGGCGTTCGGATTCGTCGAGCACTTCCCGGCGGGAATAGATGCCCTCGGTTCGGTCCTTGCGGGTCATGACGGGTCTCCTTTGGAGGCGAAATCCCGTGGCGGGAAAAAGAGAGGTTTTGTAGCTCAGCCGGTGGTGGATAGCAAGTGGTTTGCGGCGGGCGTTCGCGACAGGACCGTTTCCACGGCTTCGAGCAGGCGTTTTCGGGTGACGGGCTTGACGATGTAGTCGCTCAAGCCGGCGGCCAGCCAGCGGTTGCGGGCCTCGGCCTCGCCGTGGGCGGACAGGCCGATGATGGGCAGGTCCGGGGCCACGCCGGCCAGGGCGCCGGAACGGATGCGGGCCGTGATTTCCAGGCCGTCCAGTCCGGGCATTTGCACGTCCATGAGCACGAGGTCCACCGACCGCTCGGACAGGAGTTCCATGAGCCCGGCGGCCGATTCGGTCACCAGCGGCGTATAGCCCCGGTCTTCGAGGATGCGGCGCACGAGCAGGCGGCTGACGGGCTCGTCCTCGGCGTAGGCGATGACCGCGCCCTGGCAGATGAACGGCGAAGGCCGCGTCGGCGAAAGCGTCCCCGAGGGCGCGGTGCGCCGAAAGGTGGCGCAAAACGAAAAGGCGCTGCCCTGGCCGGGGGCGCTTTCCAGGCTGACGCTGCCGCCCATCTTCTCCACGATCTCCTTGGAGATGGACAGCCCCAGGCCGGCCTTGCCGAAACGCTTGTTGAGGAAGTGCTCGCCGATGGCGAAGCGCTCGAAAATGACCTGCTGCTTTTCCTTGGGGATGCCGACGCCGGTGTCGCGCACGCAAAAAAGCAGCGCCGCCTCCCCGGGATTGGCCGTGGTCGGCTGGAGGGACACGCGCACCGCGATGGCGCCTTCGGGCGTGAACTTCATGGCGTTGCCGATGAGGTTGAGCAGGATCTGGCGCAGCCTGGTGAGGTCGCCGGACAGTTCCTCGGGCACGTCGGCGTCCACCGTGGCCGTGAAATCGAGCCCCCGGGCCCGGGCCTGCTCGGCGCAGGCGGTGAAAAGCGGCGCGAGCCCCGCGCGCAGGGAAAACGGTTCGTCGGCGAGCTCCAGGTGGCCCAGGGAGATGTTGGTCATTTCCAACAGGTCGTTGACCACGCCGAGCAGCTGGTTGGAGGCGTCCATGGCCAGCTCCAGGAACTGGCGCTGGCGCTCGGGCAGCTCGCCCTGGAGCAGGAGGCTTAACATTCCCATGATGCCGTTTAAGGGCGTGCGCAATTCATGGCTCATGTTGGCCAGGAAGATTTCCTTGGCCGCGCCGGCCTTGGCGGCCGAGCCGACGAAGGCGGCGAATTCCCGGTAGAAGGTCTTGAGGATGGCGTGGCGTTCCGGGGTGAGCCCGGGGAGGATGGCCAGGGCGGCGTCGGCGGCCTTGGAGCGGCCGCACAGGGCCTGCCGGTCTTGGTCGCGCTTGAAATACGGCCCCACGGTCAAAAGCCCGGTCTGGGATTCGGCCAGGGGCAGGGAGAAACGGCGCACCGTCAGCCCCAGAGGGCACGGTGCCGTCGGCGGGTCGCCGTTTAAGGGGATGACATCGGGATCGCCCAGGATGGGGCATTCCCCGCGCTCGGCGAATTCCCGGTGCAGGATGGCATGAGCTTCCCGCCCGGGATCGGGCCAGGCCGGCGTGTTGGCCGAAGCCTGGATCGCCACCGGCACACCCAGCAACTGCGTCAGGGGGTCGAGGAGGCGCTTGATGGCGCGCGGCGCTTCGATGCTGGTGCCGAGGTATGGCATGGTATGAAGTAATAGCGCTTGCCCCGGTCGAGGTCAATCGATCGCGACGTCGTCGCCTTGCGGGGCGTCGTCCCCGGCGGCGGGTTCGCCGTTGCCGTCGCCGGGCACGGGCGGCAGGGGGGCCGGCCGGCGGTAGGCGGCCAGGCCGCCGTGGCGGGCGAAGACCAGAAAGCCCGTATGGGCGACCATGCGGTCCTCGGGCCGCAGGCGTTCGGGCACGGGCTTGTAGCGGCGCACCAGGATCTCCAGGACTTCCACGTCCTCGAAGGGCGAGGTTTCCAGGGCGGCCAGCAGTTCGCTGATCTGGTTGACGGTGGGCAGCAAAAAGCCCACGGGCGCGCCCGGCCGCACCACGGCGGCCGCCGCCTCCAGGTAGTCCCAGGGCGTGCGCACGTCGAGGAACAGGGCGTCGGCGTCGCGGGGGTCGGTGAGCGGGTCGCCGGGAACATGACAATCCGGAAGGAATCCGGTGGCGATGTCGTGATGGAAGCGGCTGACCCGGTCGGACAGGCCCACGGCGTCGAGGTTTTCCCCGGACAGGGCGTAAAATTCCGGCCGCCGCTCGAAGGTGTAGACCCGGCCTGTCTCGCCCACGTGCCAGGCCAGGGCCAGGGTCAGCCCGCCCGAGCCGCTGCCGGCCTCGATGACCCGCACGCCGGGGCCGATGCCGAGCTTGAGCAGCACGTAGCCGATTTCCTTGGGATACATGATCTGGGTCGAGCGCTTGACGCCCTTGACCAGGTCGTAGGTCGAGGGCCGCAGGATGCGGAAGGGGTGGCCGAGGTGGGTGGTGACCGCGCCGCCGCAGCCGGCCTGGGCCACGTCGGCGAAGCGGAGCATGCCTTCCTGGGTATGCAGGATCAGGTCCGGCACGAAACGCCGCAGATATCGCTTGCCCTTGGGGGAGACCAGAAGTATCAAATCGCCCTGTTTCACGGTATGCTCCGGTTCGCTTGATGACGGCCCTTGTCCACGGGCGGGCCGGGCCTGTCAAGCCGTTTACGCGACGCGACAAGGAGGATCGCGCCACGGACCCCTCACGCTGCATTTTCGGTCCCGTCGCATCGGGCCGCCTCGGATTGTCGCTGGGTCTTGACCTGCTTGGCGCGCGGATCTGCACGTTCGATTGCCTCTACTGCGAGGCAGGCCCTACCGACGCGTGCACCACGGTCCGCAAGGCCTATGTCCCGGCCCCGCGGCTTGTGGCGGAACTGGCCGCCTGGAAGGCGGCCGGCCATCCCCGCCCCGAAGCCGTCACCCTGGGCGGGCTCGGCGAACCCACGCTCAACAGCGACTGCGGCGCCATCATCGCCGGCGCCAAGGAACTTTTCCCGGACGTCCCGGTGGCCGTGCTCACCAATTCGAGCCTGTTGTCCGACCCGGACGTGCGGGAGGCCCTCGCCCTGGCCGACATCGTGCTGCCGTCCATGGACACGCTGGTGGCGGCCGAATACGCCCGCCTCAACCGTCCCCATGCCGGCATCGGGCTGGACGGCCTGCGCCGGGGGCTGCTCGATTTTCGTTCGGGCTACGACGGGGCCCTTTACCTGGAAGTGCTGCTGGCGGCCGGGATCAACGATTCCGAGGAGAACCTGGCCCTGTTGCGGGATTTTTGCCGCGAGCTCGCCCCGACCCGGGTCGATGTCGTCACCTTGTCGCGCCCGGGGGCCTATCCCCAGGCCAAGGCCGTGCCGGCCGCGGTGTTGTCGCGGTTTCGCCGGGCCCTGGCGGTCGGGCCAGGAGCGGACGCCGCCCCTGCGGGCGAGGGCCATGGCCCTGCCGCCCTGGCCGCCCGCGCCACGGGCGCCGCGAGCCCGCACGGCGCGAGCACGGCGGCCGCACCCGGCGCGGATGCCGCAAGCCGCGGCGACGCGGACGTCAACGGCGCGCAGCCCGTAGCCGTTCCCGACAGGGCCGCGACGGCCAGGCCCGGGCGGCAGGCCACGGCCGCCCGCGACCGGGAAGCCACGGCCGCCCGTGTCCGGGCCTCGGTGACCAGGCGCCCCCAGACCGCCGCCGCCCTGGCCACGGCCCTGGGCGAGCCCCTGACTGCCGTGCAGGCGGTCCTGGATGCCCTGGAGGCCGCCGGTGCGGTGCGCCGGCGCCGGGACGGCCATGAAATTTTCTATTCCGGCGAGCCGGAAAACACATTTCGCCCCGGCGCCGACGCGCCGGCGGCAGGGAGTTTGTTGCCCATGAGCAGAGGAAAGAAACGCAAGCAGAAGATGTTTATCGGCGTGCTGCCCGGCGAGCAGGTCGAAGTGGCCGTGGCCGAAGACGGGATGCTCGTCGAATACTATGTGGAAATGGTCCACCAGGCCAAGACGCGCGGCCATATCTACAAGGGGAAGATCCACAACATCGATCCCGCCCTGCAGGCCGCCTTCATCAATTACGGCGCCGAGCGCAACGGGTTCCTGCAAATCGACGAGGTCCACCCCGAATACTACCAGGTCGTCCACACCGGCGAGCGCCGCCCCAAATACCCCCCCATCCAGAAGGCGCTCAAGAAGGGCCAGGAACTCCTCGTCCAGGTCGTCAAGGAACCCACCGGCCACAAGGGCGCCTTCCTGACCACCTACCTGTCCCTGCCCGGCCGGTATTTCGTGCTGACCCCGGGCCGGGAGCAGCGGGGGGTATCGCGCAAGATCGAGGACGAGACCGAACGCAAGCGCCTCAAGGAGGCTATCGCCGGGCTCAAGCTCGACGAGGGCCTGGGGATCATCGTGCGCACCGCCGCCCTGTCCCAGTCCAAGACGTCGCTGGAGCGCGACCTGTCCTACCTGAAGCGCCTGTGGAAGGAGGTGCGCCAGCGCGGCACCACGGCCGAGACGCCGAGCTGCATCTACCAGGAGCTCGACCTGTCGTCGCGGGCCGTGCGCGACTACCTGACCGACGAGGTGGGCGAGATCTGGGTGGACGAACCCGAGACGGCCGCGCGCGTGGCCGAGATGGCCACCCTGGTCTATCCGCGCCGCCCGGACATCGTCAAACAGCACACCGACATGGACGTGCCCTTGTGGGACCGCTTCAACCTGCGCAAGCAGATCGAGCAGCTCTACGGCCGCGAGGTGACGCTGCCCAGCGGCGGCGTGCTCGTCTTCGACCACGCCGAGGCCCTCACCGCCGTGGACATCAACTCCGGCAAGATCGGCGGCGAATCGAATTTCCGCGAGATGGCCCTTAAAACCAATGTCGAGGCGGCCGAGGAGGTCGCCCGGCAGCTGCGGCTGCGCGACATCGGCGGCCAGGTGGTCATCGACTTCATCGAGATGAAGGACCGCAAGCACGTGGCCGAGGTGGAAAAGACCCTGCGGGCGGCGTTTAAGTCCGACCGGGCCCGCACCGACGTGGGCCGCATCTCGCGCTTCGGGCTGCTCGAAATCGTGCGCCAGCGCCTGGGCTCCTCGGCCCTGTCCATCACCTCCGAACCCTGCCCCTGCTGCCGGGGCTCGGGCCAGCGGCGCAACCACGAGTGGCAGGCGCTGACCGTCCTCAAGGACATCTACCGCCAGATGCGCAAGGATTCCGGGCAGGAGACCGTCACGGCCAAGGTCGGCGAGGAGCTGGCCCTGTACCTGCTCAACCACAAGCGGGCGCGCCTTTCGGCCATGGAAGAGGAATTCAAGAAAAAAATCATCATCGCCCCCCTGTAGCGTTGCGTCCCTTGAAAAATACGACAGTATTTTTTAAGAAAAATAATTAGTTAAGATGTTGCGCCTAAATAGGCATACACTCTCTTCGCGGACGCGACACTAACGCCATGGCCAAGCGGGTCCTGCTCCACATCTGCTGCGGCCCCTGCGCCATCGCGCCCGTAAAGCGCCTCCAGGAGGCCGGCTGGACCGTGGTGGGGCTTTATTTCAACCCCAACATCCAGCCGGCCATGGAATACCTGCGCCGCCGCGAGGGCGTGGCCGCCGTGGCCGGCATCCTGGGCGTGGCCGTGCGCTACGACGCCTACGACCCGTTGCCCCACCTGCGCCGGTCCCTGGCCGATCCGGCCGGCCGCTGCCCGCCCTGCTGGGACGAGCGCCTGGCCCGGGCCGCGGCCACGGCCCGGGCGCTGGGCTGCGACGCTTTCACGTCGTCGCTGCTCTACAGCAAGTACCAGGACCACGACCTGCTCGCCGCCCTGGGCGACGCCAAGGGGCAAGCCCATGGCGTGCCCTTCCACTACCAGGATTTCCGCGTCCACTGGGACGAGGGCGTGGCCCTGTCCCGGGAGTGGAACATCTACCGCCAACCCTACTGCGGCTGCGTCCTGAGCGAACTCGACCGCTACGCCAAGAAGCTGCGCCAGCCGTTCGGGGGGGAGTAGAAGGGATGCCTCCGGCGGCCAGGAAGGCCGAAACGTCGGCAGGGGCAGCCTCCGGCGGTCAGGAGGGGATGATCCCCTCCTGGACCTCCCCGCCGGGGGGGACGGGTCACGATTTCTGGAAGGCGTAGCGGTCAGTTCCACAAAAACGGGAACGGCCGCGCGCTGTCCGTTGCCCGCCCCTCACGATTGTTTCAACCACGATTGTTTCAACCCGAATCCCGGGAAAGAAAACCATGCCCGAAACGCTTCTTCTCCTGGCGGCCGTTGGACTGGACCTGCTTTGGGGCGATCCGCCGCGCCTGCCCCATCCGGTGCGGGCCATCGGTGCGGCCTATGCCGGCCTGGACCGGCTGGCCGACCGGCTTGGCTGGCGCAATAGACTGTTCGGCGCGGCCGGTGTGTTGGCCGTGACGGCGGCCAGCGCCGGGCTGGTCCGGGGGCTGGCCGGCCTGCCGGGCGTGGGCTGGCTGGCCGGCCTGTATTTCGCCTACGCCGGCCTGGCCCTGGGCGGGTTGCTGCGGGAAGGGCGCCGGGCGGCACGGTTATTGGAAGTCGGACGGACGCAAGAAGCCCGGGCCGTGGTGGCCGGCCTGGTCAGCCGCGACGTGTCCGCCCTGGGCGCGGACGGCCTGTGGCGGGCCCTGGCCGAATCCGTGGCCGAGAACGCCAACGACGCCTTCGTGGCGCCGCTTTTTTGGCTGGCCCTCGGCGGTCCGGCCGGGCTTTGGGCCTACAAGGCCGTGAGCACCGCCGATTCCATGTGGGGCTACCGCACGCCGCGTTACGCGCGGCTGGGCTTTTTCGCCGCCCGGGCCGACGATGCCCTGGCCTGGCTGCCGGCCCGGCTCACGGTTGCGGCCATGTGGTGCGCGGCCTGGTTCCTGGGCCTGGCCGGCGGCGTGCGCCTCGGCGATGTCCGGCGGGACGCCAAACGAAGCGCCAGCCCCAATGCCGGCTGGCCCATGGCCGCAGCGGCCTGGTTGTGCGGCGGCACCATGGGCGGTGCGGCAATGTATTTCGGCGTGCCTGTGGCCAAACCGGCCATGGGGCCGCCGGGCGTGCCATGGAATGCGCAACGGTATGCCAAACTGGAGCGGCTGGTGATGGCCAGTGGGCTCCTGGTTGCGATAGTTATTATTTGCTTGAGTGCGATCTATTGACATTTCTTATGCAGAAGATGCTTGTCGTGAAAGTCGAAGGGCTTGGCGTATGTTGCACTATCGACATGATGGGGACGGGGTTTTTTTGTTGACGTATTTGTGACGGGGATGCTAACCCATATACTACGATTTTTTTCAGGAGGGCAGCTGTATGGGATTCGAAGGCACCGTCAAATGGTTCAGTGACAAAAAGGGCTATGGTTTTATCATGCGCGAGGGCGAGGACGACGTGTTCGTCCACTATTCGTCCATCGAGGGTGAGGGTTTTCGCACCCTGCGCGAAGGGGAACTCGTACGCTTTGACATCATTCAGGGCGAACGGGGTCCCAAGGCCAGCAATGTGGTCAAAACCGCCTAAGTCCCCGTCCGACCAACCCACATAACGCAAAAGCCCCCGTCGCGGCGCGGCGGGGGCTTTTTTATGCGTACAAGATGGCCGCTTCAGCCGCCGAGTTTCTTGGAGCGGTCCCGCGAGGCCACGGCCGCGTCGATGATGGCCGCCCGCACGGCCTGGCGGTCGAGGTGCATGAGCGCCTCGATGGTGGTGCCGGCCGGGGAGGTGACCATTTCGCGCAAAAGGCTCGGGTGGTTGCCGGACTTGGCCGCCAGTTTGGCCGTGCCGGCAAAAAGCCCGGTGACGATGTCCGCCGCCTTGTCCCGGGGAAAGCCCATGTACACGCCCGATTCGATGAGCGCTTCCATGAAGTAGAGCACGTAGGCCGGCCCGGAACCGGCCAGGCCGGTGAAGGCGTCGAAGAACTGCTCGGACAGGACATACGTGCGGCCGAGCTTGGCGAAAAGCTCCTCCACGAAGGCCTTCGCCTCGGGGGCAAGGGCCGGGTCGTCCAGGCACAGGGCGAACTGGCCCGCTCCGACCAGGGCCGGGGTGTTGGGCATCACCCGAACCACCGGGCAGGCCCCGCCCGTCAGTTCCCGCAGCCGGGCCATGGTCACCCCGGCCACGATGGAGCATACCACGGTGCCGGGCCTAAGGTGCGGGGCCAGGGCCTCCATGGCGGTGGCGAGGTACTGCGGCTTGACGCACAGGACGAGGTAGTCGCTGCCCGCCGCCAGGGCCTCCGGGGTCTGGGCCTTTTGGGCCAGCCCGGCGCCCGCCAGGGCGTCCACCTTGGCCGTGTCCAGGTCGAAGGCCAGGGCCGAGACCGCGGGAACGGCGGCCAGGCCCTTGATGATGGCCGCGCCCATGTTGCCCGCGCCGAGAAAGCCGATGACGGCGGCCATGGCGCTAGCCCACCATTTCCAGGGCGCTGAAGAAGTAGGCGGTCTCGAAGGCGGCGGTTTCCGGGGCGTCGGAGCCGTGGACGGAATTCTTCTCGATGTCCAGGGCGTAGGTCTTGCGGATGGTGCCTGCCTCGGCCTTTTCCGGGTTGGTGGCGCCCATGAGCGTGCGGTAGCGGGCGATGGCGTCGTCGCCTTCGAGGATGGACACGACCACCGGGCCGGAGATCATGAAATCGACCAGGCTGCCGAAAAACGGGCGTTCCTTGTGCACGGCGTAGAAGCCTTCGGCTTGCGCCTTGGTCAGCTGGATCATCTTGACGGCCACGACCTTGAGGCCGGCGTCCTGGATCATTTTGAGGATGGCCCCGGACAGGTTGCGGGAAACGGCGTCGGGCTTGATGATGGAAAGGGTGCGTTCCATGGTGTTGCTCCTTGGGTGTGGTGTGGGCTGGCCGGGCGTGGGGCGAGGGCGCCCCGGGTACGGGACCGGCGCGGCCCGGCGTGCCGGGGCTTACCGTGAATCGGCCGTTAAGGCAAAGGGGAAAAGCGCGGGCCGTCGCGGCGCATGTTGACCATGGCCACGCCCCGGTAGAACGCCTCGGAGTCGATGACGAAGCCTTCCCGGCTGTAGAAGCCGCAAGCCGGCGACTCCCGGGCCGCGGTCAGGATGAGGCCGGCGAAGCCCCGCGCGGCGGCCAGGTCGTAGAGGAAGCCCAGCATTTCCCTGCCCAGCCCCGAGCGTTGCCAGGCGGGCAGGGTGCCGAGCAGGAACAGCTCCAGGTAGCGGGCCTGGTAGTGCGGCCGCCCCAGGTAGATGCGGAAGAATTCCATCATGCTGCGCCAGCCCATGATGCGCAGGAACCGGGAGAAAAAAAGCAGCAGCTTAAGGCCCCCCGGTTCGTCGCGCGGGTCCAGGGCCAAGGCGACGCAGGCGAGCTCCCCTTCCTGGCGGATGCCGTACAACAGCGCCCGGTCGGGCGGGCAGAACATGTCGAGCAACAGGTCGAGCAGGGCGGCGACGGTTGCCTGGGGCGTGCCCGGGGCAAAGACCGGGTGACGGGCGAAGGCCGGGACCAGGACATGCATGAGCTCCGGCCGATGCGAAGGATCAAGGGGATGCACACGGACCTGTTGGGCCATGACGACCTCCCGCCTGCCGCAGGTTGTTCGAAGCGCCGGCCTCAGGTCCCGGCGATGACCCGCAAGACCGCCTCGCGGTCCACCATGCCGAGCAGCTTGCCGGCGTCGTCGACCACGACCAGGCGCTTGACCTTGGCCGCCAGCATCTTTTGCAGCACGTCCATGAGCGAGGCGTCCTCGGGCACGGTGTGCACGCCCGGGACCATGACTTCGGAGGCCGTGCCGGCCGGACAGGCGGCGTCGTCCTGCCCGCCGAAACCGAACAGCGCCTGCACCAGGCCCGGCTTGCGCCCGGGGCCGCAGCGCGTCAGCAGGTCGCTGTCCAGGACAATGCCGAGCACCTTGTTCGCTCCGTCCACCACCACCACCCGGCGCAGCGGCGAGGCCACCAGCCGGGACACGACATCGGCCAGGGGGGTGTCCGGCGCGGCTGTCGGCACCTCGGTGAACATGACGTCGCGGGCCAGCTGGAACAGCCCGGCCGTGAACCGGGGCAAGGCCTCGGCGGCCGGGGCCAGGTCGGCGGCCGAGCGCAGGATGTCGGCCCGGCTGACGATGCCCACGAGCTCGCCGGCCTCGTCCACGGCCGGCAGGCGCTTGAGCCCCTTTTTGATCATGAGCCGGGCCGCCTCGCGCAGGCCCGCCCGGTCGCTTATGGTCACAACCGGCGCGGTCATGACGTCGCCGGCGGTGTGGCCGGAGAGCCTGTCGCGCTCCTCCTGCCGGGCCGCCTCGGTCAGCACGCCCTGCAGGGACAGCCGGGCCTCCATGCCGCCGCGCGACAGCAGGTCGCCGCCCGTGACGATGCCCGCCACCCGGCCCTTGGCGTCCAGGACCGGCACGGCCTTGACCCGGCGCGACACGAGCAGGTCCACCACCTGCGGCAGGGGCGTGCCCGGCGTCACCGTGGCCACGTTTGCCGCCATGACGTCGCGCACCCGTACCGGGCAGTGGAAATGGGCCACAAGGCGCTGGCGGGTGATGAGCCCGCCCTTGGTCGCCGCCTCGATGCGCGGCAAAAGCGCCTCGATGCGCTCGGGCCGGTCCACGATCTCCACCACCAGCGGCAGGTCCTCGGACAGGCGCAGCAGTTTGGCCGTATGCACCAGGCTGCCCGCCCCGAACCCCAGCACGCCGCGAAAGACCGTGGCTCCGGCCGCGCCGTGCTTGCGGGCCAGCTCCACCAGGGCCTCGTGGACGGGGCGGCCGTCCGTGCGGTCGGATTCGCCGCAGTACACCCGCAGCAGTTCGACTTCGGCATATTCGGCCATGACGACTCCTTGCGCGCGTCGTTAGAACATCCGGCCCAGGATCAGGCCGCCGAACAGCGCGGCGAAACCGATCACGGTCTGAAACGTCACGTTGGCCAGGGCCGGCAGCCAGCGCCCGTCTTCCAGGTACCCGCCGCTTTCGAAAATGAACGTGGAAAAAGTGGTGAAAGCGCCCATGAACCCCGTGAGGATGATGACGCGGGCCTCGGTACGCAGCAACATCCGGTCCTCGCCCAGTTCCCAGAAAAGCCCGAACAGGAAACAGCCCAGGATGTTGACCGCCGCCGTGCCCCAGGGGAAATCCCGGCCGACGAGGTCGTAGACCAGCCCCGACAGCCAGTAGCGGGCCAGGGTTCCGGCCGCCCCGGCCAGGGCGATGAGCCCGAGTTTTTCCAGCATGGTCCCCCCTTCCCGGGCGACGGCCGGGCCGCCGCGCCGCGTGATGGGCAAGGTCTCCCGGGCGTCGCGGGCGGCGTCGGGGAAGGCGGAAAGACGGTGTCTTTCCCGATCGCCTGATAGCCCATGACGGGCAAAGGGTAAAGCCGAGGGTTGACATCGCGCATGCCAGGCAACGGGTAAAGCCGACGGTTGACATCGCTAATCCTCTCACTATGGTATGAAATTGCCGGGAGGGCCGGAAAACGTGGCCAGCCTCTTTTCCCGGAGCGTTTTGCGGCTTACACTGGTTTCGCGCCGCCGGCTTCCCGCCGAAAGACGCGCACGGAGGACAGCATGTGGGACTATACGGACAAGGTCAGGGATCATTTTCTCCATCCCCGAAACGTGGGCAGCCTGGATGGGGCCAACGCCGTGGGCGAAGTCGGGTCGCTGGCCTGCGGCGACGCGCTCAAGCTCTTTCTCAAGATCAATGACGCCGGCGTCATCGAGGACGCGACGTTCCAGACCTTCGGCTGCGCCTCGGCCATCGCCTCCAGCTCGGTGCTCACGGAACTGCTCAAGGGCAAGACCGTCGCAGAGGCCAGAAAGCTCACCAACAAGGACATCGCCGACTACCTGGGCGGGTTGCCCAAGGAGAAGATGCACTGCTCGGTCATGGGCCAGGAGGCCCTGGAAGCGGCCCTGGCCGCCTACCAGGGCGAGGCGGCCCCGCGGCACGAACCCGAGGGCGAGCTGGTGTGCAAGTGCTTCGGCGTCTACGACGGCCAGATCCGCCGGGCCATCCGGGAAAACGGCCTGACCAGCGTCGAGGAGGTTACGGACTTCACCAAGGCCGGCGGCGGCTGCGGCGACTGCCTGGAGAAGTTGCAGGCCATCCTGGACGAGGAACTGGGCAAGGCCCCGGCGGCCGCGCCCGAGCCCGTGGCCGCCAAGCCCCTGACCAACCTCGAACGCATGCGCCGGGTGGCCCAGGTCATGGACGAGGAGATCCGCCCCAACCTCAAGAAGGACGGCGGCGACATCGAGCTGGTGGACATCGACGGCAAGACGGTGCTGGTCGCCCTGCGCGGGGCCTGCAAGGGCTGCCCGGTCAGCAACGTGACGCTGACCGACTTCGTGCAAAAGCGCCTGCAGGAGCTGGTGGAACCCGACATCACGGTCCGGGAGGCGGGCAAATGAACCCGGTTTACCTCGACAACAACGCCACAACCATGGTGGCCCCCGAGGTGGTGGAGGCCATGCTTCCCTACCTCGGCCAGCTCTACGGCAACCCGTCGAGCATGCACTCCTTCGGTGGCCAGGTGGGCACGGCCCTGAAAAAGGCCCGGGCCGACGTGGCCGAGGCCCTCGGCGCCCGGCCCGAGGAGGTCATCTTCACCTCCTGCGGCTCGGAATCCGACAACACGGCCATTTTGAGCGCCCTGGCCGTCCATCCGGACAAGCGCCACCTGGTCACCACCCGGGTGGAGCACCCGGCGGTCCTGAGCCTGGCCAAGCACCTGGAGGAAAAGGGCTACGAGGTCACGTACCTCGGCGTGGACGAGAAGGGCCGGCTCGACCTCGAGGAACTCGGCCGGTCCATCCGCAAGGACACGGCCGTCGTGTCGGTCATGTACGCCAACAACGAGACCGGGACCATCTTTCCCATCCCGGAGATCGCGGCGCTGTGCAAGGCCCGGGGCGTGCTGTTTCACACCGACGCCGTCCAGGCCGTGGGCAAGGTGGACATCGACCTTGCGAAACTTCCCGTGGACATGCTGGCCCTGTCCGGCCACAAGCTCCACGCGCCCAAGGGCGTGGGGGTGCTTTACGTGCGCACGGGCACGCCCTACCGGCCCTTCCTCATCGGCGGCCACCAGGAGCGCGGCCGCCGGGCCGGCACGGAAAACACCGCCGGCATCATCGCCCTGGCCACAGCCATGAAGCTGGCCAGGGACAACATCAACGCCGAGAACACCCGGGTCAGGGCCCTGCGCGACCGCCTGGAAGCGGGCATCCTGGCCAAGGTCCCGGACTGCATCGTCAACGGCGACCCGGAGCACCGCCTGCCCAACACGTCCAGCATCGCCTTCAAGTACGTCGAGGGCGAGGCGATCCTTTTGATGCTCGACCAGTTCGGCATCTGCGCCAGCTCCGGTTCGGCCTGCACCTCCGGCAGCCTGGAGCCGTCCCACGTGCTGCGGGCCATGGGCGTGCCCTTCACCTATGCCCACGGCTCCATTCGGTTCAGCCTCTCGCGCTACACCACCGAGGCCGAGGTCGACCTCGTGTTGGACAGCCTGCCCGGGGTCATCGAGACCTTGCGGCGCATGTCGCCTTTCCGCGAGGACGCGCCGGCCAAGCCGGCCTGCACCTGCTAGAGTTGCGTCCCGAAAAATACGAGGGGTCTGTAATTATAGACAGGGGAGAAGCCTGCGGCGGCCAAAGGGCTGCCGCCCTTTGGAATCCCGTAATGATTCCAGCCTGTGGTTCTCTCGGAAAGAGGTCCGTTTCCGGGTGAGAAGTTCCCGTCTTCCCGCCCGTTGCGCCCCGCCCGCCGCCCGCCGGATCGTCGATCCGGCGGGCGGCGTTGCTTTCGAGGCATGTCCGGAGGCACCGCTCAGTTGATGGGCGTGCCGGAGGAGGGTGGCACGTAATAGTAGTAGCCCGGCGGCAGGGGCTGGTTCGGGGCCGGGGGGGCCACCGGGTAGTAGGTGCCGGGCGGGGGCGGCGGGGTTTGCGGCGCGGCCAGGCCTTCGCGGACGATGGTTTGGGCGTCCTGGCGCACGTCCGGCCCGGGGGTCAGGATGTTGTTGTCGCCGATGCCGGGCGCGACCTGCCAGGATTTTTCCCAATGGCCGGATTGCGAGGGGTAGTAGCGGGCGCCGTCGCAACGTCCGGCACAGGCCGGGCAGGAACGGTTGCACAGGGACGAGGGCGAAAAATTCGTCATGGAGCCGGTGTCCAGAACGCAGACCTGCCGGCCGGCCGGGTCGACGCACTGGAAAAGCCCCACGGCCTGGGCCGGGACGGCCGGCCAGCACAACACGGCGGCCAAAACCGCCACAGGGAAGATACGCGCGAAAGACATACGAACCTCCTTGTCACACGGTTACGGTTCCCACATACCACATCCCGGGCCGTTTGCCAGCGGTGCGGGCCAAGACGGCCTTTCAACAGGCGATGACGCTTACGGCCAGCCCTCCCTGGGCCGTTTCCTTGTAATTGCAGTGCATGTCGCGGCCGGTGGCCCGCATGGCGGCGATGGCCTGGTCCAGGCCGACCTTGTGGTGGGCGAGCATCTCGTCGGAGGCAATCAGGTAGGCGGCATAGGCCTTGACCGCGCCGATGGCGTTGCGCTCGATGCAGGGAATCTGGACATAGCCGCCCACCGGGTCGCAGGTCAGGCCCAGGTGGTGCTCGAGGGCGGTCTCGGCCGCGTTTTCCACCACCCGCACGCCAAAGCCCGCGCCATGGGCGAGCATGGCCGCGGCCATGGCCGCCGCCACGCCGACCTCGGCCTGGCAGCCGCCCTCGGCCCCGGCGATGGTGGCGTTGTGCTTGGCCAGAAAGCCGATGGTCGCCGCGGCCAGCAAGCCCTCGCGGATGGAATGCTCGGGCAGTTCCAGATGCTGGCGCATGAACCGGGCCGTGGCCGGGACGATGCCCGAGGCGCCGCAGGTCGGGGCCGTGACCACGACATGGCCGGCGGCGTTTTCCTCGGACGCGGCAAAGGCGTAGGCCATGAGCTTGGCCAGCAGGCTCTCGTGGGGCTGGCGCCGGGAACGGCCGGCGCGCTCGTAGAGGGTCGCCGCCTTGCGGGCCAGGCCCAGGGGGCCGGGCAGGGGGCCGCTGGCGGCCAGCCCGGCGGTTACGGCCGCGTCCATGGCCGTGAGCACCCCGTCGAGGCCGGCCAGGACCGCCCCTTGCCCCAGGCCGCTGACGGCGGTTTCGTTTTCCAGCAGGAGCTTGGTCAGGCCGATGTCGTGCTCGGCCACGATCCGCTTGATGTCGGCCATGGTTTCGTAGGCATGGGCCGGTGCCGGGCGCGGGGTATCCGGCTCCCCGACGACGCGTACGAAGCCGCCGCCGACCGAGGCGTACAGGCGTTCGGCTAAAACCGGCGCCGGCTCGCCCCGGCCGAGGAGTTGCACGCGCAAGGTGTTGGGGCTGCCCAGGTCGTGGGCCACCGGCCCGAAAGTCACGTCCCGGGCGCTGACCTCCAGGGCGGTCGGGCCAAGCTCCAACCGGCGTGGCTTGTCGGGGTCGCGGGCCAGGGCGTCGAGGAAATCCGGCGGGCAGCGCTCGGGCAGCTCCCCCAGGAGCCCGGCCAGCACGGCCCGGTCCGTGCCGTGGCCGCGCCCCGTGGCCGCCAGGCTCCCGTAGAGGGTGACCGCGACGCGGCCGGCGGTGGCAAGCACCTGCGGCGGCAGGCCGCGCGCAAAGCCCAGGAAATCGGCGCCGGCGCGCATGGGTCCGATGGTGTGGGAACTCGACGGCCCGGGGCCGATCTTGAACAGATCGAAAACGCTCAGGTCGATGGCGGGCAAGCACGACTCCTTGGCGCTGCGGCGGCCAGGCCGGACGTGAGGGGAGGGTCAGGGCAGCCGTTCGATATCCGCGCCGACGTTGCGCAGTTTGACTTCCACGGCCTCGTAGCCCCGGTCCAGGTGGTAGACGCGCTGGATGAGGGTTTCGCCCCGGGCGGCCAGGCCGGCCAGGACCAGCGAGGCACTGGCCCGCAGGTCGGAAGCCATGACCGGCGCGCCGGTCAGGCTCTTGACGCCGCGAATGAAGGCGTTCTGGGAGGAGATGCGGATCTGGGCGCCCAGGCGCACCAGCTCCTGGACGTGCATGAAGCGGTTTTCGAAAATGGTTTCGCGGATGGAGCCCGCGCCCATGGCCACGCACATCAGCGCCATGATCTGCGCCTGCACGTCGGTGGGAAAGCCGGGATAGGGCTGGGTGGCCACGTCCACGCCGACCAGTTGTTCCCGGCGGCGCACCTGCACCCCGGCGTTGGTGGCCTCCACCTGCACGCCCATCTCGCGCAGCTTGGAGACCACGGCGTCGAGTTCCATGAACGGGCAGCACTCGATGTGCAGTTCGCCGTCGGTGATGGCCGCGGCCATCATGTAGGTGGCGGCCTCGATGCGGTCGGGCATGATGCGGTAGTGGCCTCCGCCCAGTTGCGGCACGCCCTCGATGGTGATGACCGAGGTGCCGTGGCCGGTGATTTTCGCGCCCATGGCGTTTAAAAAATCGGCCAGGTCGGCCACTTCGGGCTCGCGGGCGGCGTTTTCGAGGATGGTCGTGCCCTCGGCCAGGCTCGCGGCCATGAGCAGGTTTTCCGTGCCGCCGACCGTGGGGAAGTCGAAGACGATGCGGGCGCCGGTGAGCTTGTCGCAGCGCCCCTCGATGTAGCCGGCTTCCAGGTTGAAGGTGGCGCCGAGTTTTTCCAGGGCGGTCAGGTGCAAATTGACGGGCCGGGCGCCGATGGCGCAGCCGCCGGGCAGGGCCACCCGGGCCTGGCCGGTGCGGGCGAGCAGGGGGCCGAGCACCAGCACCGAGGCGCGCATGGTGCGCACGAGGTCGTAGGGGGCCTCGGGGTTGAGGCTGGCGGGCGGCTCCAGGCGGACGGTGTTGCCCTCGAAGGCGGAGGGGCAGCCGAGGATGTCGAGGAGCTTGAGGGTGGTGTGGATATCGCGCAGGCGCGGGACGTTGTCGATGACGGTCGGCTTGGTCAGAAGCGGCGCGGCGAGCAGGATGGGCAGGGCGGCGTTTTTGGAGCCGCTGACGCGCACGACACCGCAGAGGGGCTTTCCGCCCCGGATACGCAGTTTGTCCATGATGTTCCTTGGCGGGCTTGCCGTGGGGCAAGGGATTTGTTGCTTGGCGCCCAAAAGCATAGCGCGGGGGGGCGATATGGGCAAGGCCGGCAAAAAGATGTTGACGGGCCGGCCGATGGGGTCTAAAGGATTCGTTCTCCAGTGGTGACTGTAGCTCAGTTGGTAGAGTCCCAGGTTGTGGCCCTGGTTGCCGTGGGTTCGAGTCCCATCAGTCACCCCACGAATTTCCCTTGCAAAAGGCCCGGTTAGTCGCCGGGCCTTTCGTTTTTTCTAACTTATTTCTAACAAGCAGTCTCAGTCCCCTACTCAGAGTCGGAGGATAATCACTGTTGGCTCCTCCCATTTCTCGGCTAGTGTCATGGACTGGCACAGCCGGGCGGTGCTGTCCTGGCGGCTATCCAACACCCTGGATGCTGATTTCTGCGTTGCCGCCTTGGAAGAGGCCATGAATCGTTACGGGGTACCGGAGATCTTCAACACGGACCAAGGCTCGCAGTTCACTGGCCAGGACTTCACCCAGGCGCTCAAGGATGCCGGCGTCGCCATCTCCATGGATGGCAAAGGCCGGTGGATGGACAGCGTCTTCATTGAACGCCTGTGGCGCTCGGTGAAATGGGAATGCGTCTACCTGGTGCGCCAGGGCAAGCCTGGAGAAGGAGAATGTATGGAATGCTGAAACCTTCTATTGGAACCCTACGGGTAGCCAAGCCCGTCCGGCCAAGTGTGCTGACAGCCGGAACCGAGTGTTGCGCGGACAGGAGTAATCCTGGACGTGAAGCGTACACAGGGAGTTTGTAGGCCTTGCTATTGAGCCCCGAAATTGCAACTCGCGGGAGCTGACGGCTTCAGGTTTCCGAAAGGCAACATCTGGGGGCAACACAGCATCACCTCTAGGTCCCGCCGGGGTCGAAGAACAAGGCATGCAGACAGTGGGTTCCCCAGGAACCTGGGAGACCCTGCCATCTCCGCTTGAGAATACGGAAGGGAAGAGCCGGTAATCTCGTCCAGGCCTGCCCTGGGTTCGTCTGCCCGGGAACAGGAGCGAATATTCAGGCGACAAGCGGTATCTGAAGGCGAAGGAAACGAAGCCGGAGGAGACGGATGGCAGGGAGTCGGAACGCCCCATAGTACCGATGAATCAGGGGAACCCACCCAGGGGACCCAGAGGAGGGAAGGGGGCGTCTGTTTATGGAACTTCTGGAGGGAAAGATGCAAGGGACATCGAGCCCGGAAAACATCTCAACGAGACTGCAGAAGGTAGCGGAGCTGGCCAAGCAAGCACCGGATATAGTCTTTACGACGTTGGCCCACCATGTTGATGTCATCCTTCTGAAGGAGGCATTCCACCTCACCAGAAAGGATGGGGCATCAGGTGTGGATCAGCAGACAGCAGCGGAGTATGAGGGACAGCTGGATGAGAACCTGACATCCCTCTTGGATCGCTTCAAGAGCGGGACGTACAAGGCTCCTCCGGTCAAGCGGGCGTATATCCCCAAGGCAAGCGGGGCCGCCCGCCCGATCGGCATCCCGACCATCG
Organism: Solidesulfovibrio sp. DCME; assembly: GCF_049995385.1. NCBI lineage: Bacteria > Pseudomonadati > Thermodesulfobacteriota > Desulfovibrionia > Desulfovibrionales > Desulfovibrionaceae > Solidesulfovibrio > Solidesulfovibrio sp. DCME. Next base: position 3,391,330 of record NZ_CP188261.1, on the reverse strand, counting down.
AGGACAAGGTGCTGCAACGCGCAGTGGCCATGGTTCTGGGGGCGGTCTATGAGCAGGATTTTCTTCCCTGCTCGTACGGTTTCCGCCCCGGCCGGTCATGTCACCAGGCGTTGGAGACGCTGTGGCGCGGCATCATGGGGATGAGAGGCAGGTACGTCTACGAAGTGGACATCCGCAAGTTCTTCGACACGCTGGACCATGGACATCGGTAGCGTCCACGGAGGTGGTGTAAATTCTGAAGTCGTCCAGGCCGGGGGAGAGCCTCCGGCCCGGACGGAATGGGCGAGGTGGCCATCGGGTCAATTGGCTGTAAGGTGAAGTTACGACGCCGCACCTGCAACCAAAGGAGACCACGATGGCCGAGGACAGCATGGCATTAATCGAGCTGATGCAAAAGGCCGACGGCGGCGATTTTCTCCGCTCCCTGGCGGAAGCCGTCCTGCAGCTTCTCATGGAAGCCGATGTGGACGGCCTCATCGGGGCCAGCCGCCACGAGCGAAGCCCCGAGCGAGTCAGCTACCGCAACGGCTACCGTGACCGCAGCCTTGATACCCGCATCGGCTCCTTGCAACTGCGCATCCCCAAGCTGCGCCAGGGCAGCTACTTTCCGCCCTTCCTGGAGCCACGCAAGACCAGCGAACGCGCCTTGGTGGCCGTCATCCAGGAAGCCTGGATCGGCGGCATCTCCACGCGGCGCGTGGATGATCTGGTCCAGGCCATGGGCCTTTCCGGCATCTCCAAGTCCCAGGTGTCCAAGCTGTGCAAGGACATTGATGAACGGGTCCATGCCTTTCTTTCTCGGCCGCTGACCGGCGAATGGCCCTATTTGTGGCTGGACGCAACCTACCTCAAGCAGCGCGAAGGCGGCCGGGTGGTCAGCGTCGCCGCCATAATCGCCGTGGCGGCGAACACCGAAGGCCGCAGAGAAATCGTGGGACTGCACATCGGCCCCAGCGAGGCCGAGCCGTTCTGGTCTTTTTTCCTCAAAAGCCTTCTTCGTCGGGGACTTGGCGGCGTGAGGCTTGTCGTCTCCGACGCCCATGAAGGCCTCAAGGCCGCCATGGCCAAGACGTTCGGGGCCACGTGGCAACGCTGCCGGGTCCACTGGATGCGAAACGCCTTGGCCCGGGTTCCCAAGTCCCAGCACGCCATGGTCTCGGCCGCCCTGCGCCAGGCCTTTTTACAGCCGGATGCGGCCAACGCCAGCCAGACCTGGCGGCATGTCGCCGATCAGCTTCGTGGAAAATGGCCACGGCTCGCCAGCTTCATGGACGAAACCGAGCACGACGTGCTGGCCTACATGACCTTCCCGGCGCAGCATCGGGTCAAGCTGCACAGCACCAATCCGCTGGAAAGGCTCAATAAAGAAGTGAAGCGGCGGGCGGACGTAGTCGGCATCTTCCCCAACGAACAGTCCATCATCCGGCTCATCGGGGCCATCTTACTGGAGCAAAACGACGAGTGGCAGCTGCAAAGCCGCTACATGCAGGTCGAGGCCATGGCCGAACTCAACACCCAACCAAACGAGGCGCAGCCAGCCCAAATTCCACCAAGAGCAGCCTGACCGAGGGCCACCTCAAGCACACCAGAATTTACACCACGTTGACGGACGTGACCTGGACATCTCCGGAGCTTTCTTGACCTGCGGGTGCGCGATGGTGTGATACGACGGGTTATTGATAAGTGGCTCAAGGCTGGGGTTCTCGAAGCAGGCCAGCTTGCGTATCCAGACGCCGGCACGCCACAAGGAGGAGTGATCTCGCCCCTTCTGGCGAACATCTATCTCCACGAAGTCCTGGACAAATGGTTTGAGCACGTCGTCAGACCGCGTATGCGGGGCGAGTCATTCCTCATCCGCTACGCCGATGATTTTGTCATGGTCTTCAGCAATGAGATGGACGCCCGGAAGGTCGAAGAGGTACTGCCGAGGCGACTTGGTCGGTTCGGTCTTGCCGTCCACCCGGAGAAGACACGCTTGATACGATTCCTCCCGCCGGGTGGCGGATCGGGGGGCAGTGGACACCCTCGGCTCAGTTTCGATCTGCTGGGCTTCACCCACTATTGGAGTAAGTCCCTGAAAGGGAACTGGGTTGTCAAACGCAAGACGGCAAAAGATCGTCTTGCCAGGGCCTTGAAAGCGGTAGGGGAGTGGTGCCGGATCAATCGACATAATAATGTTGCGGATCAGTACCGGACTCTCGTACTCAAGGTCAAGGGCCACTACCAGTACTACGGGATCACCTGTAACGCTCGCAGGCTCAATGCATTCCGAGAAGGAGTGCAAAAGCTGTGGTGGAAATGGCTTGGTCGACGATCACAGAGGAGCGACATGAGCTGGCAAGACTTCGACCTCTTGAGGAAGACTTATCCATTACCATTTGCAGTAGTGGTACACTCGGTCTACCGTCGCGCAGCAAGACCATGAACAGAAGAGCCGGATGCCTTAAAGGGGCATGTCCGGATCTGTGGGGGGCGGGGGAAGGAGACTTCCCTCGTCTACCCGACCGGGAATTCGAAACCGGCAGTCAGGCTCGCCAAGCGCTTGGAGACTGGTTCCGCTTCTACAACGAGCAGCGGCCGCATACGGCTTTTGACGGTCGCCGCCCCATGGACGTATACCGGGATGGCCACTCCAGCCACTCGGCCTCCAAGGCGGCATGAGCACCAACCGGACTATAGCTTAAATGCGCCGCCAACCTGTCCAACCTACCCGGACCACCTCAATTCTTATTCCCGCAAAATTCACATATTCGCGATTCACGTCTAATCCTTCACAGAATAGGGATTATTTCTTTCGCAGACTGAGCTATTTTGGCCAGATGGGCAGGGGGGGCGCCCCCTTAGAGGGAAGTTCGTCCGCTGAAGCTGGCGCAGGCTCTGCTGACTCTGAGAGCCTCCCTGAATGCTGAAATAGTCGTCTTGAGCTACACTGGGTGCGCCGCAGGGTATGCGGATGCCCCTTACAGTTCATTTAACGGTCATGCCCCCGATGGTGAGCCACTCCCACCCAGGTGCTTCACTCCTGCCAGGGTAGAATAGCTCCTGGCGGTAGCGGCATACCCGTCCGTGGCGTTTGTGGCCGCAAAGGTCCTGCCCGTGCAAGCAGGGCATCCCAAACTTTACCTGGAGACGCTATGCGAGTACAGCGATGCCAGGGCCTCCGCCGCTGTTCCTGCCCAAGCACGCCGAACCGGGCCTCGCGCTCTCCCGCATGGCCCCGCCGACTGCTCCACCTACCGTCATGTGCCAACCCTTTTCATAAAATCGTTCAAAGATCAAAGTAGTCACGCTCTGGCAAAATGCCGCATTCAATAAAATCAATGAGGATCCTTTCCGGTTTGGCGGAAAGCCACTCTTTTGTATTACCAGGTACAATTGATAAGATGGCTTTGCGAATATCCGCAATAATGGGTTCGCGAAATTGGATTTCTCGATTCAATTCCAACTCCAGATGCAGACCTCCATTTTCCGCCAACCTCGAGATGCGGAACATGGGAATTCCGGCCGTTGTCCGATCAGACAGGAGTGTAAGCGTGCCCGTCGAGCGGTTAACTTCCGGCAGACTATCCAGAGCGTCGGCGATTTCCGCCTCACCGATAATAAGCCCGCCGCCGAGGCGTCCAACCTCAATGGAGTTTTTCAGCCGTCCGCGGAATCGATACCCCTCTTCTCCTTGATCACAATTCGTAACAATTCTTTCAACAAGATCGCCTGTCCGATAACGGATGAGGACAAACCGTTGGGTGAAGGGAAAAAGTGGCGTAAGCACCAACTCCCCGGAGCCCATTTCTACGGGTTCACCATTTGCCAAATCAACAACCTCGGGAATTACGAAAGGATCAAAGTGATATGCATCGCATTGGTGACAATAGCGCGCCCCACCGAACATCTCTGCCAGTGAGTAGTTGTCACCTATGGGCACCCCGAGGATAGCAGCCATCCGTTGCCTGCCAGCATGTGACACCGCGCTGCCAAAGCATGTGACGGAACGCAATTGTCCCGGTGGCGGCACTGCATTTTCCGCCTTTAACAACTCACAGAGATATCGTAGCATGTAGAAGGATCCATATAACGCACTGATTTTATGTTCAATTCTCGGAAATTGAAATTCCTTTTGCAGCAGCCACAGAGCACGGTTTTGCCCCCGGTCGGTCGCAAGTTCCACAACGAACGAATACCCGAAGGCAGGGGCGCGCAGGATTGAACCGTGGTCCAAGAATCCCTCGCTCAACCCCAGGGGCGCGGAACGTTTGGAATCCAGAAACAAACTAGCCTGAAGATGCATAAAAAAGCTGGAGATATATTGCTGTTCCTCAGTTGAGCGTTCGATCAGCAAAGGGGGTTGCCGAGTCGTTCCGCTGGTAAACGTTACAAAGGCAAAAGTTGTAACAGGGGAGATTAGTTGTTGATTATTTTTATATGCTTCGGCCCGACTTATAGTGGGGAGATCGCGGAGGCGGCAAACAGTCAACGAGGCAGAATCCACTGAGGGAAGTCGTCTTTCATAATACGGAACATGCTCGCGGGCCACGCGATACGTCAAGTCTAGCAGTCGATCCTGTAATTCTTTGCGTGCTTGCGTGTGATACCGCGGTCCTTCAAAGAAATGCGACATGAGAACTGCAAGCCGCATTGATGTTGGATCGCCAGAATTAAGGCGTTTGGGAAGTGCAGACACCCATTGCAGCAGGGTGCCGGCTGGAATTGTCGGCTTTTTTGGCTGAATCAATTGTTGCCCATTTTAACAATAAAACAACATTAAATTAGATGATATATTCTTAACGACACAGACAAAAAATGAGTAGCTATACCTTGCTGCCAATCCCGCCTCTGCCAGCCACCAAAGCAACCAATTCCGGAATATCTTGTATGATATCAGCCATAACAATTGGCATGGCAGAAAATGCATTCATCGCCACTTTCACATCTTTCGTCAAAGCTTTTACAAACTCCTCGGGCTTGGCCGCGGCGATCTCCGCCATGGCAACCGGTTCGGCAGCAAGAGCCTCAGCCAGCGCCATCGGTTCCGTCGCAACGATCTCTGCCATGGCAACCGGTTCGGCAGCAAGAGCCGCAGCCAGTGCCGTGGGTTCCGCCGCAGCGAGCTCCGCAAGACTTCCAGGATGCTCTGTGAAGTAGGCAATGATATCATTAAGTTTCATGATATATTCTCCTCGTTTCTCTGGGATCATTTTATAGCATAGCGCGAAAAAAGCAACGGCATTTTTGGTAACGCTTGTCGATGCAGCTGGCTAGATTGAACGCCATGGCATTGAGCACAAACTCCAGTTTGACCACGGCCCACCCGAGATATCTGGCTCGAAAAAGCCATCGCCACCCGGAGTACACGCTTGTGATTCCACATCGGTTGCTCGCGACGCAGCAGCGGAAACAACTTGCCGAAGCCGAATCGTGGATGCTTCTCGGCCAGCCTGACGAGCGCGTCAATCACCAGTTCGTCGTCGGATTCCTTGGGCTGGTAGCCGTACACAGACCTGCTCAGGCTGAAAGCTTGGCAGGCACGGCGCAGACTCAGTCCATGCTCGACGTGGGCGTAGGTGACCAACTCGCCTTTGTCGGCTGGCCTCACAACATTTTTGCGATCACATCCTTCAAGGCCTGGTTTTCCAGGCTCAACTCGGCAAACATCTGCTTGAGACGGCTGTGTTCAGCCTCAAGATCTTTGAGGCGGCGCACATCAGACGCTTCCATGCCGCCGTATTGGGTTTTCCACTTGTAGAATGTGGTCACGCTGATTCCCTGTTCACGGCAAATATCCGTCACGGGTCGTCCTGCCTCGGCTTCCTTGAGCATCTTGACGATCTGTGTCTCAGAAAAACGAGATTTCCGCATCGTTTCCTCCTAGGGGACGGTTTGTCAGAAATCTCAACTTTGCGCTGGCCCGATTTTAGGGGAGGGTTACATATATTGGGCCGTTCGCAATCCAGATCCGTTCGGCCCGCTTCCCCGGAGGAATCGCTCGCCGCACAGCAGCCTGTTCCACAGCTGCCAGCTCAGCCTTACCGAGTTGCGAGGAATAGCAGCGCAACCCGGCCAGTTTCGCCTGCCAGACACTATCGATGTCGATCGACAGGGGCTGGAGGTTCTCATGCACCCTCTGAGCAAAAGCGCCAATGGTGGCCTCGTCGAACCCGGCTGCGTAGGGCAAATCCTCATAATAGATTATGACCACATCGGCGGACACAGTGGAGAGCACGCCGTTGCGGGCCAAAATATGGTCCACGTGACCGCCGATGGCCAGGGGGCACCAGACCACGCCAAGTCGAGACGGGATGACGGCGCGCAGGCAAGAGACGAGTTGGCCCGGGCTCCGGTCCGTGTCCATCACCTCACCCAACTCGGTGTTGTCGTTATACCCGCGCAGTGATGCGTCGGGCATGTCGAGCGGGAAGTACGCAGCATGCACCGCGCTGGCGAACGCGGCATCCTCTTGGAGGCGGACGACGCTCACAATCTCCTGGGTACGGCTTTCGGCCGGAATACCAGGTGCGTAAATGCTGCGAGTAAACGGAGTGAGGAGCACGCGCCGTGGCATGGCAGGTGATAACGCGAGCAGCATGAGAATACCGCCCATGGACAGTGCCGCGTCGTCCGGATGGGGGGACACGATACAATGCGGGCCACAGGGCAGCGCGGCGAGAAGAGTGTTCAGAATGGCCACTGCTGTCACGCGCATGAGGAGGTTGTCCCCTCGCCAAGACGGTCGCGAAGCCAAGCATCCCGCTGTTGCGCGGGGACATGGGGGAAGGGGAACCCCTCCATGGTGCGCCAGGCCACACGCCACCGCATGTCGTCGGTGATTGCCGGCCATCCCTCGGGCGGCCGCTCCAGCGTAAGGCCGTCAACCACCTGAGCGAGCCGTTTTATCGCGACATCGGTAATACCGTCGTCAAAGGCCGCACTCGGTGACTGATTGTCCCCAGCGAAAAAAAGAAGCCCGTGAGCCATGCTCCGTGCATAAAAGGCGTTCTCCAGAGCTTCGGAGCCGAACACAAATACGAACAGGGCTCCGTCCCCAATGATTTCTACGGGGAGCCTCGCGCTGGCGAAGAACTGACGCGCCTGGGCAAGAAACATATCCCCCGCCCTCCGGATATTGTCATAGGGTGTAGTCTCGGAAAGCTGGGCAAGTGTTGCTCGGGCTGCGACAAACGGCAGCACGGCGTGCAGCCCGGTGGCGACCATGTCCCGAGCGCCCTCGAGGAGTTCCGGCGGCCCGACCACGCAGGCCAGGGGATGGCCGTTTGCGAGTCCCTTGCCAAGTACGGTGAGGTCGGCTCTGGCCTGCACACGGGCAAGCGATCCCCCCGGGCGGTAGCGATAACCAAGTTTCACATCGTCACACGCGACGAGGATTCCCTCCTCGCGGCATGTGTCAAGTATCGTCCGGTACCATACGGCGTCGAGGTAGAGGTAATCCGGCGATAATACGAGCCCGGCGATGTCGCCTCTGTAACGCTTCAGGGCTTTTTTAAACATGCCGAGGTCGTGGAAGAAGTCCATTACGCCCAGTTGGTTTGGCTCAAACGGCGCGGAACCTGAATGCCAAAGGGGGTCCCAACCGTGGTATCCGGCGCTGAGCAGCATCCGGCGGCCGGTCACCTTTCGCAGCACCTCGGCGGCGGCGCGCACGGCAGCCGTGCCGGAACTGTAAAACGCCACCGACGCGTCCCCTCCCGCCTGAGACGCGACCACTTCGGCCACGTGCAGGTGTTCGACGGTCGGGCTGGCACCCACCTCCCCCCGGGACTGGAGGCACATCACTAAGGCCTCGTTTACCCGTGGGTCGTTGTGTCCCAGCAGGACCGAGCCGAGGCCGTTGGAAAAATCAACATAGGAATTACCGTCCAGATCGGTAAGCCACGCGCCGCTGGCCGTGCGAAAAATAACCCTGTGCCCGCCGTCCGGCGACATGGGCGCCTCAAGCTTTGTCGCGAGCACGCGCTGGAGCCGTTCGTCCACACTGCGTGAGCCGTCGTACCGCCTCATACCGGGTCCTTCCGGTCGACGGGCAGGATATCGGTGGGGATGCGCAGGGAACTCCCTGACATGTGGTCCCCGACCGCGCCGCAAAGCAGGACAACCAAGCGGGCCACGTGGTGGCAGGTCAGGGGCGCCGGGGGAGGAAAGAGAGTGAACGACTCGCTGCGCACCAGTTCGACGGCACGGGAAAAGCCCAGGCCGGGCACGTAACCGGGCTCCACGATATTGATGCGAACTCCCGCCGCGTAGTCCTGACGCGCCAGAGCGGTAGCGAGCCATGCGCGGGAAGCCCTACCCAGGCAGTAGTCCAGCGCCATGCCTTCCGTCTCGTCAAGCTTCGCCGCACCGTTCAAGCCAAGGAGTACTATCCGCCCACTCCCCGCCTTGCGTAGGTGGGGCAACGCGCAGCGCAGAAGCAGGAAGACCCCGTCAACTTCGGCGGCAAGCGTCGACCGCCAATGCTCCGGACTGATGCGCGACACATCGTTGACCTGCCAATCTCCCCCCCCGTTGAGCACCAGGAAATCCAACCGACCGCCCAAGGCCAAGGCGCAACGCACCAGGCTCTCCGTCTGGACCTGGTCGCGCGTGTCTGCGCGGCAGATGACGGCCTTGCCGCCCAGTTCGTGGATGACGTCGGCCACCCGCTGGGCCCTGTCCGCCATTACCGGCCCATCGCGATGGGTGCCGTAGTTGAGCACGACCCCGCAGCCGAGCCGGCCAAGCATCAGCGCGGTGCTGCGGCCAATGCCGTCGCCGCATGACCCGGTTATGATCGCGATGCGCCCGGCCAGGGGAAGGGTAGGGATGCCGGAGGCCGACTTCTGTTCACAGGGCGGCATGGAAATACCCGGAGGAGGAGGGGGCGCAACCATCGGACAGCGACATGGACGCCCGCAGGCGGGTGGCGAGGTCATGCCGAGGGCCAATGGGCAGGATATTATCCAGGCGGCCCCCTGTCAAAAGAGTAGCCAATTCGGATATACGCCAATGCACGGGGATGTCGTCCGGGCTTGCGTTGGCGACCCGGAACAAGTTGCGTGCCTCGCTTGCCCACAGGCCCCGGCCCACGATCTCGCATGCGGTCGCCATGGAACACTTCTGGCTGGCCTGTCTGGCCATGTCCCGCAACTCGCGAATTGCCTCCTGCACAACCATGGACTCGCACTGCAGGAAGTCCAAACCCGCATTGAGGTGGTGGGCGCGTATCATGTCTTCGTGCGGAAAAGTCAGGCTGCGCTCCAGGTTGTGCGGGGGTGATGGCGCCGCCTCCAAGCCGAAGGTCTCCGCCCGCTGCGCGAGGTTCGTGCCCTTAAGCAGCCGGAGAGGTTGGTAGTACACGTGACCGCCGAGATCGAGCGCAAAGTCGATGGTATCCATGTACCCAGCATAGCAGTCGCCGGGCAATCCGTAGATCACGTCCAAATCGATGCGGGTGCCGACGTCCTTGAGGGCTTCGGCCAGCATGGAGACATTACGGCGGAAGCTCTCGAGATTGGACGCCCGGCGCACGTTGCTCAGGGCTATGGGGTTAATGGACTGCAGCCCGATCCCGACGTCGACCACATTGAGCCTGGCGAGCTGGGCAATGAGTGCGGGGGTGAGCATCTCGGCTCGCAGCTCGAAGGCCACGCCCTGCCCGGCGTTGGCCTCCTCGATGAGCCGCAGGATGCGTAGCGCCCGGGCTTCGTCGTAGTCGAATGTCGGGTCGGCGAACCAGATGACGTTGACGGCCGGATGCTCGCACAGTGCGCGCACCTCGGCTTCGACCCGCGGCCACGAGAACACGCGCATCCCCGTCTGTCCCTTGTTGTGCAAACAAAAGCTGCAGTGGTACACGCAGCCGCGCACCGTCTCGATCATTACTTCGCCGTCGGTGGCGAAGAGGTCCACACGCTGGTCCAGGATGGGGGAGGGGATGGTATCCAGGTCTTCGATAAGGGGGCGGTCAGGGTTGGCGCATGTCGTCCCGCCGTTTCGCCAGTTCAGGCTCCGGATGGCCGCAGGCCGTCCCTTTCCCGAAACAAGGTGGTCCACCAGCTCCGTGAAGGTAACCTCGCCCTCGCCGCGAACCACATAATCCACAGCGGGATTCGCCGCCATGAACGCCTCGGCGTCGAACGAAACCTCGGGGCCTCCTGCGATAATGGCGATCCCGGGACGAGCGCGGCGAAGCATGCTCGCGATGCCGGCCTGCATGCCGATGTTCCAGCAATAGCAACTCAGCCCGACGGCATCCGGTTCGAAGCTGAGTATCCATCGCGTGTCCAACTCGGTGGCCTGGGGCCAGCAGGAGTTGAGCTCCACGATTTCCACCTGAAGCTCGGAGGCCAGGGCGCTGTGGCGTTCCAGGTAGGACCTCAGCACATGCACTGCTGCCAGCCCCTTGTGCCGTCGCTTGCCATAGTTGGGATCGTTGCGGACCATGACGATCTTGTAGGGCATGAGGGTTCCCGTGTGTCGGTTTCGGAGGTTGGTGTTCGGCCCGTCCCGGCAAGCGGCCCCAACCGCGGCCGACCGTCGCCGCTCAACGGTCCCGGGATGGGGAAACGATGTCTCGCAATTCGTAATCATACCGGGCGCGTTCGGTCTCGTCGAGTACCCGGTCCCAAGGTTCACTGCCAAACGCATAGTTTCGGCTGGGCTTGCGACAGGCCTGGCAGAGCGCCGGGATCGGCCTCGCTGCAAGGAGCCGGCCTTTGGCTCGCCATAGCCCGCAGGGGTCGTTGCCAGCCGTGCCCAGGACGTGGCTGCGCTTGAAGTAGTCTTGCGAGCAAAGCACCACGTTCCCTTCCCAGGTCACCGTGTCCGTGAACGCCAATTGGTCGCACCAGATCTGGACGCGGGTGTCGACGGGTTCATAACCGGCGAACACCCCCCCCAGTTCCGGTACGGACAAATGCCCGCCTCGGTTCCACGGGGAAAACTCGCTCATATCGACCTCTATCCCTCGCTCGCGCCAAAAGCGGGCGACCTGATTCGGCGTGCTGGCGACCTGGGGCGCCTGAATCCAGGTCACCACCAACTCAGCGGATCCCTGCTCACAAAGCCGGCGCAATGTTTCCACGTTGCGCAACGTCGCGTGGTAGTCCAGGCTCATGGCTGCGGCGTATTCGTTAGCCTCGATCCCCCAGAAACTCACATAAAAGGTGCGGACCCCAGCCTGGATAAGCGCTGCCGACTTGCGTTCGTCCAGGCGGGAGCCATTGGTGAACAGCACGACCGCAAACCCGGCGCTCGTGGCCAACGCCGCAAACCGGGCCAAGTGGGGATGGAGCGTCGGCTCGCCCAGGCCCGCGAAAGTGAACAAGGGCCAATCACCGCCCCCGGTTATCCGATTGATTGCCAGTCCAGGTCGAACCCCGGCGTAGGACTCCACCACCCGCGTGAACGTGGCCTCGCTCATCATGCCTCTGTGCTCCGTGAGCGCCCCGCGCGGGCACATGGAACAGGAGGCGTTGCAGATATTGGTGAGCTCGATTTCCACCTCGGTGGGTTCCGGCGTCGAGGGCAAACGGCAGCCAGCTTTGTCCGGCTCGGTTTGGTCCTGCGGTTTCATGATTCATCTCCTGCGGGCAAGCCGGAATCAAACAGCGGATCCCTACCCGAAATTCCCCGCCCGGCCTGAAACGCGGCCAAGGGGCACCCCAGCCCGGGAGGGCGGCCGGCGGCGATTGCCCGCGCCGCGGCCAGCGCCTGGGAATACCGCGACGGGAGCCCGACGTTGTCGTCGGCGCAGACGCCCTCGCCAGCCGCGGTGAGCCAGGGACATGTGCCTACCATGCCATTTGCGGTCAGCGTCACCAAGTCGGAAGCCGGACACTGGGCCTCGGGCGGGCCGCTGTCGGTGGGATGGGGCAGCCGTACTCTCTGGATGCTCATGCCCAGTCGGCCTGAGGCTCGCACGGCAGCTTCCGCGGCGAGCCGGCATGCCGCGTCTCCCGGCGTCAGGTCCACGTCGCGAGACGCCCGCCCGAGCGGCAACAACGGAACGACGGCCAGGGATCGCGCGCCAAGACGGTCCGCCAAATCGGCAACCAGATCCACCTCGCCCGCGTTGTGGCTGCCCAGAGTCAGTGTCAGGTCCACGGGTATGCCAGCGGCGATCAACGCCCTGCATCCAGTGAGCATTGGCGCATACGAAGGCGGGCCATGCCGGATCGATTCATGCGCGGCGGCGGTGGCGCCGTCTAGGCTCAATATGGCCGATTCCAGCCCCTTCCCTCGCAGCCGGATAGCGCGTTGCGCATCCACTAACGTCGCGGTGGTGCAGATGCTCACTCTGGAGCCGGCCCGGACCAGAAGGTCGATGACCTCTTCGGCCTGAGGATACAACAGGGGCTCTCCGCCGCTCAGGACAACTTCGCGCACCCCGATGTCTTCCAGCATGCGCGCCGTGTCCGCAGGGTTTTCAATGTACGGATTTCCCTCACCACCGTCCACCAGGCAATGCGCGCAACGGTAGGGACAGGCCCGAGTCAATTCCCAGACGGCCAGGCGTTCGCCAGGGGCGACTCCGAAAGGGCACAACTCCCACGTTCCGTTCATGGTGCTTGTTCAGAAACGGGCATCACGTGGCGCAAGAAGATGTCAAGACCGGCCCGGTGCGCGGCGGGACCTGCCGAGCTTGCACACAGCTCGGGGATTACGCGCGGGCGAATCCCCAGCGCAAACGCGTCAAACGCCGTCGCGATGATGCAGGCGTCCGTATCCATGCCCACGAGATCCACATCAGTAATCCGTTCTTGTCGCAGTAGACGCTCGAAGTCCTCGTTTTGAAAGGCGCTGAATCCTGCCTTTGGGAAGGTGTTTTCAGGACCCGCCAGGGAAGCAAGGTCGGGTGCGAGGTCGGTGTCGGGCGGTCCAAAGCAACCAGCGTAGCCATGCCACCTCGCGAAGAGGCTGTCCGAGCGGTTGCGAAAGACCGTGAAGGCCACGGTGTGGTACGCCTCGCCGTGTTCTTCGATATGCTGGCGTATGCGGGCGGGCAGGTGTTGGTTGTGGTCGTTCATCATCGCCATTTGGAGATCTATGACGACGAGCCCCCGCCTCCCCGGTAGGCCTTGTGATGCGTGTCCGGCCGCCTGGCGAACATCGACAAGGCCGGCATCCATCTCGATGCGTTCTGCAAGGAATCGTTCAATGGCTGGTGTAACCCGCGTGGGCAAGGCCAGCCAACGCCCCCGGCTCTCGTACATCACACCGCGGGCCTTGAGGTCCGTGAGCGCGACGGCGACAGCGCCTGCGTCGCCCAGAGCACGAGCCGCCTGCTCCACCGTGTGCGGGCGATCGGCGCAGACAAGGAACACCTGGGCTGCTAAGCCGTCGAGTCGGAGTGTTCGCTGTGTTCCCTCCTCCCGATAATCGTAGACCACCACGACCGACCCCACTTGGCGGTAGAAACAGGGGTGGAAGGTCTCCTCGTATCGGATCAGCCGCTCGGCAATCCGGGCCCATAGGTCTTCGGTCGCCCTCGTGTCCTGGTCGAACGCGTGCAGCGTGAACAACGCCCCGTCGGCGTGCACATGCTTGGGGATCTGCTCGCAGGCTTCGAGACGGATGCCGGTGATGCCGTACCGCTCCGGGTCGTTCCATATGGGAGTCCGTGGGTAAAGCGCAAAGCGCGACAGGGTCAGGTGCGAACCGTAAAACAGATGGCGGGCCCGGTCGATGGTGCGTAATGTCTCTTCGACATCCTCTATGGTTTCGCCCGGGAAAAACGGTATGATGTTTGACCAGGACTCGATGCCGATCTCGCGCAGGAGCTTGAGGGCCTTCAAGTTGTCCGCAACGCCGCAACCTTTGTCGATGCGATCGAGGATTTCGTCAGCCAGGGCCTCGATCCCAACCTCGATACCATAGAAACCGGCCCGCCGCATAGCCTCGGCCATGGCGCGGTCAAGCCTATCGGCGCGGCCATGCCCCGACAGGAGCAGACCCAAGTCCGCGACTCGGTCGGCCACGGTTTCATAGAAGCTGCGGCCTACGGTGATGTCGTCGTCCACAAGCACGTACTCCAGGCACTCGGGATGACCAGCTGCCATGGCAGCGAGTTCCTCCGCGAATTGTTCCGCCGGCTTGGCGCGGTATCCGGGGCGCCGGTCAACGGGAAGGTTGCAAAAGGAGCACCGGTTCCACGGGCAGCCCCGTGAGGCATAGACTGGTATCGAAACCTCGGAGAGGTCCTCGGCGCGCACTGCGGCGAAAAATTCACTGAAATCGGGAAGGGGAAGCACCGCAAGGTCGACGAAAGGCCCTGGAGGCGGCGACTCTATGGCCCCGTCCTTGCGGCGAAAGGCCAAGCCCGCAATGGACTCGCCTCGACCCGTTGTCCCAAGCAGGCTCAGGAGCGGCAACTCCCCTTCCTCCGTGGCCACGTAGTCGATAAAAGGATATTGCTCGAGCAACATGCCAGCCGTCTTGTTCTGGCAATCAATGCCGCCGAAGACCACCATGCAGTCAGGCCGTAGGGCCTTCAGTCGCCTGCAGAGCTCAACGGCCGCAAACAGCTGGCCGTGGATGCAGCTCATGCCGAAAACCTGGCAGTTGTTTATGTCCAGCCGCGACAAGGTGCGTTCCACAAACGCCGACAGCCAATCCCGTACCGACACGATGGTCTTGTGAAACTGCCGCTTTCCGATGTGGCACTGGCGCGATCGCGTTGTATAAAGCAGATCCACCAGGCGTACAAAGGAGGCCTCACTGTCCGCCATGCCCGCCGTGAGCGACATGAACAGGATGTCGATGCCATAGGCGTGGACCACAGGAATCTTGAAATTGTCAAATATGAAGTCACGTTGGTCGCAGCCTTCGAGTTGATAGAGGAAATCGAGGTGGGCGTGGACGGCCGAGGTTCGGTAACCGTGCTGCGCAAGCCAGGACTTGAGCACTCCCAGAGGCAGGGCTGGCGACAATGCTTCGCGGCGAGAGACCGCCGCATACGGCATAGACACCAACGTCAGGTCGGGATGAGCGCTCATGGGGTACAAACTCACTTGGTTGGAGATTGAGAGGCAACAGGGGCAGGCGCCAAGTCGCGCTCCCGGCCATCGAACAGTTCGCAACACCTGTAGCAGTTGGGGAGAATTCCGCAGCCAATCACCTCGCGGAAACGCTGGTACCGTTCGCCCTGCCAGATGCTTAACAGCGCGTCCTGCTTGATATTGCCGCAAACAAACTCGGTGAAGTCGCCGCAGGGGGAAACCGAACCATCGGGCATGATGTTCACGCGAAAGTGTATCTTGGAGCAGCGGGCATGTCTGGTGTGGTTTCGCCACGCGCCATCGTTGAAATAATCGCCGAGCTTGCGCGGGGGATAGCCATAGGGGGTGACCAACAATTCGAAGCCGGCACTATCTGCTTCCAAGGCGGTCAGTTGTTCGACGAGCACGGAGGTGTCGAGCTCGTTACGCAAGTGCGGGTGATTGAAGAATCGCCACGAACGGAGGCGGACGCCAAAGAGGCGCTCGTACGCGTCTTCCGCTTGGCCCCCCCATGCGGGCGTGACGTAGACGGGAAACTGCACGACCAGCCCGTCTACTCCCATATCTCGGGCAAGTGGGGCCATCTTGGCCAGCAGCGCGTGGTTGCTGGCTAGTACCGTGCAGACCACGTGGAGCCTGGGGCGCGCCCCGGCCCCCCGGGCTTTGAGCAGCGCCGCGGCACCGGCCATGGCCTTGCCGAACGTGCCGCGTCCGCGGATCGCATCACAGCTCGCCTGGTCGCAGCCGTCGAGGGACAGGTAGATGGCGTCGGGTTCAGCCTCCGCCACCTCCGCGGCCAGGCGGGCGAGGCGCGTACCGTTGGTGTTGATGTCCACGTATGCGCCCCGGTCCCGGGCATGGCGACATGCGGCGGTGAGGTGGGGCCAGAGCATGGGCTCGCCTCCCCAGAAGAAGAACCCGGCGCCCGACGTGGCCGCGGTCACCTCGTCCACCACCCTGCGCACGTCGTTCAGGGAGAGTTCGACCCGGGGCGGGGGCGGCCCGGCGGCGTCGCCGTATTGCCCGCACATGCGGCAGCGCAGGTTGCAGGCCGAGGTGACGGCGAAGGTGACCTCGGTGGGCGGCGGCGGGGGGCCAAGGCACGTGTTACGCATCGGCTTCACAAGGAGTGGGGTTTTCGACGAGGTGCTCGAACCATCCGGGGTCGCGGTTGCAGTCGAGCAGTTCTCGGTACCAACCGTACAAGCGCTCGAAGGGGTGCTCCACCGTGTAGTACGGGGCTGGCATGTCCGTGGACCAGAACTCGGGGGTGATGCCGCCCGTCCGAATGGCGCGGGCGAAGAGACCCGTCCCCGGGAAGATGGTGGCGATGTCCGGGCTTACTGCGTGCGGCTGCAACCGTTCGAGCCACCGGCGCGTCTCCCCCACGGTTTTGTCACTTTCGCCGGGGTTGCCCACCATGAGCAGCACGTTGGGCGCAATGCCCGCCTCTTGGCACCAGCCGATGGCGCGAATGGCCTGCTCTTGGGTCACGTCCTTGCGAATCTCCCGGAGGATGCGGTCGGAAAACGATTCGATACCGAAGGCCACCATCAGGCACCCTGCCCGGCGCATGGCGGCCAGCAGTTCGGGGGTCACCGCATTGGCCCGCGCTTGGCATTCCCAGGCGAACTCCATGCCGCGGCGGCATATTTCCGCGCAAATCTCCATGGTCCACGCCGGATTTTCGGTGAACACCTCGTCAGAAAAGGCAATGTATTCGTAGCCGAGGGTCTGGGTTAGGAAAGCCAATTCGTCCACGACCAGCAACGGGGTGCGCGAGGTCCAGCGCCGCCCTAACGATGCGGGCGAGGCGCAGAACAGGCAATGGTGGGTGCAGCCGCGGCTTGACAGGACGTTGGCGTAGCGCAGGGTGGTCGCATCCTTGCCCAGGGTGGTCAACCCACTCAGCCATAGGGGGCGCACATAGCGGCGGTGCGCGAAGTGGCGGTACGCGGGGAAGGGAAGCCCGTCCAGGTCGCCAGTGAATACCCGCGGGGCGATGTGCGCCGCCCCGGTGTCCGGCCGGCGAAAGCCAATGCCGGGTACAGCGGCCCATGTACTGCGGTCGTCGAGGTTTCGCAGCAGCGTTCCCAGCGTATTCTCGGCCTCGCCGAGCACCACCAGGTCCAGTTCGGGGTGGTCCAACAGCATCTGCCGGCCGCACAGGGTGGCATGGATTCCACCTGCGGCCATGACCGCTCCGGGCTGGATGCGGTGAGCCAGTCGGACCAGCCGAAAGGACGAGGCGCGCTGGTCAGTGAGGCAACTCACACCCACAAGCCGAGCAGGGGTCGCGGCGAGCAGGCGCTCTACCTCAGGCCAGCTGTCGTAATATGCGTCGTGGGCCACCACCTCAAAGCCGTCTCGCTCCAGGCAGGCCGCAAGGTAGGAGATGCCCAAGGGGGGGGCGTGGGCAGGCTCGATACACAGCTTGCCGAACAGGGTAGTATCGTACAGTGGTGGGTTGATGAGCAAGGCGTCAATCACGGTCCCATTCCTCGCTGGCGGCGCTTCGTCGGTCGCTGGCGCAACGCTTGCGCCACTCATCGGTTAGGCCAGGGTCGCCGAGCATCCTTTGGCACACCTCGCAGGGGCCGCCACGGGCCATTGCGCTATCCGGGGGCGCATGGCGAAGAGCGCCGGCCGCTATAAGCGCCACGTCGTGGCTGGTCCGGTAAGCATGGGCCAGGGAGGTGAACGTTTGCCCGCGCAAGGAGCCTAGGCTAAGCCGGGACTCCTGGCCATGTTGACGGAAATTGCAGCAGCACCACGCCCGTGCCCAGGGGTCGAATGCAAAGCACAGTCCATCGCATTCGCCGCAGGAGGCGAGGGGCCGGGAACGGAACGCCCGGTCGGGCAGGTCCCGCGCCCGGCCGAGCGGCGAGAGAACCCAGATGTAAGGCTCGATCCCGGCCTCCCGCAACTGGGCCAGGAGCTCATTATGGGCCTCGGTCAGGTGACTTTCGGTCATGTCCACATGATATCCAAGCCCGACCGCCTCTGCGGCGTCGACTGCGCGCAGGAATGACTCCAGCGGAACATCGGGGAGGTGGTAGGCATCGGTGCTGAACACGAGCTGTTCCAGGCCGGCGTCCCGCAGCCTGTGCGCGGCGGCGCGGGCCTGATCCGCAACGCCGCCCCAAAAGCCGTTGCTTTCGATCCATACCCGCAGTCCCAGCCGCGCACCCTGGCGCACCAGGGCGAGAACCTCATCGAACCGGCCCATGACCTCGCCGCCGCTGAGGACCGCCAGCTCAAAACCCAGGGCAGCTGCCTGCTCCAGAATGTGCAGTGCATCATCCCAGCCCATGCGCGCGGTCGCGGCGGGCGACGAATCCGTGGCGCAGTGTTCGCACCGGGCGTTACACCATGTCGTCAGGCCGAGAAAGAGGCGCCGCCGCCAGGGGGTGCCCGACCAAAGCGCGGGGCCATCGCAACAATAGCTGCGCGCCATCACGTCCCCTGCCCGTCGCCCACGCCTGCCAGAATAGCCTCGACCCGGGGGTCCCGCCAGCGCAGTTGCTGGTCGTAGGTGCAGTGACGGCGAAGCGACCGCTCGGGGACAGGCAACGCCTCCGTTCCCACCAGCTCGATCTCCTCGGCGGCGATGCGCCCCAACCCCAAGCGAGCGCAGTGCCGCAGGTAGCCGACCTCGCCTGGATCGACGCCCATGAGCCGGGCCCCGCAGGCGTCGGCCGCCAGACAGTCGGTGCTCGCCAACGCGGTCCGCATGCGCGCTGGGTTGCCGTCGATGGGGCCGTTGCCCTCCATGACCTCGAAGGCGTCGAGCACCGAAAGGTGCGGGCGCAGGCACCGGGCGAGCAGGCAGAGGTTCAGGTGCATCACCGCAAAGCTCTGGTGCATGGCCAGTCGGCTGTCGGTCTCGCGGAACATCTGGATCAGGGCGAAGTCGAGATTGCAGAAAAATCGTGTGTTTTTTAGGCGGTCGGGCAGGGAGGCGATGAACAGGGGCCACGTGCTGTCCCAGGCGACGCAGGCGGCTTGGCGGAGGCGGCGGCGGACCTGTCGCGCAACGCACACGTTCCCCGCCAGGAGCGAGCCCATGATCAGATTTTTAAGCGAAGCCGTGTAGATGACCGTGTCATGCATCTTGGGCGGTGTGATGGAAACAGTAAAGACGCTGTCCACCATCCGTTCGTCGGCGAAGACCTGCTGCGCCCGCATCCGGCGATCGTAAACAGCCAGGGCACGGGGCCGGCCTTCGCCGATCTCCTCCAGGCTGGCCCCGTAGCGTTTAGCGAGCTCGACGTACCCGTACGCCTGAAACCCGGCCAGGCGCGGGTGCCCGGCCCCGCCTTCGATGAGCTGGACCTCCCCGGTGAAACGGTCACGCAGCCAGGCCAGCAGCGCATCCACCGCGTCGGGGTGTGTCGCCGACAGGGGCCTGTGGAGCGAGACGAAATTCGGTTTGACCAGGACCCGCTCGACACCCTGCAAGGGAACGTCCCCCAAGTGCTCCAGGGCGGCGCGCACGTTGTTGCTGCGGTCGTCCCCGGCACACATGGCTACCCTGCTGGTTCTAATCGTGCTCATGGCTGCTGCGCCGAACATTCGCAGCCGGCCGCCGCGGTTATTGGTTTACGAAACATCGACCGTTGTCTCCATTTCGACATTGTTGCAACGCCGGCAGATGCCCGCCCCGGTCCGGTCCCCGGCCCGCAGGCGGCCGCGGTGCCGTGAATAGGCCTCGCTTTGCCAGATATCAGACAACGCCTGGTCGAGTACAGAGCCCATCACCTGGGTCTCCGCGTAGTCCTCGTAGCACAGCACAATGTTGCCGGAGGCAGCAACCACCAGGGCTGTGTCCGGGATAGCGCACGGCCTGCACAACGGCTCGTCGACACGTTCGATATGGGGCAAAAGCCCTCCCCTGTTGGTCCAGACTATGTCCGGGTTGGCGTAGGACTGGTAGAAGATGCGCCAGCGCACGGCCGGAGCGAGCAGGTCGAGCCAGGATGCGTCGTGCGTCGAGCCGGCATGCGCTGTCACCAAAAGCTGGTCGCAGCCCCGCTGCACGAGGTCGCAGGCCGTGTCCGCATTCAAAAGGTCTCCGTTGGTATAGAGCACGATGCGCGCGTCAGGCAGGAGTAAGCGCGCCTGGGACACAAAGCTGGGGATTCGGTTGTCGAGCAAGGGCTCGTTGTAGAAATGGAAGGAGAGCCGTCCGTGGAACCGCAGCAACGCCAGTTCATCAAAAATTCGGGCCACGACTTCCTCGCTCAGCCGGCTTTGCTCACGCTCAAAAAGGGAGTTGGGACAATAGGGACATCTCCGGTTGCACCGTGAGTCCGTTTCCAGTTCCACAATCCTGGGCAGATGGGCCATCATCGCTCTCCCGGGGAGGAAACATTCGGGGCTGCAGCCAAGGAGACGCAGCGGCGCGCCGCGTTCATTGCGCAGACAGCGCCGTAGACACGATCAAGCCTTTCGGCCACCGCCTCGCTGGAAAAGGCAGGATCGAGTGCCGCCCGCATGTTCCAGGGTTGCGCCAGGACCCGGGCAAGGGCCCGGGCCAGCGCCTCCGGGTCACCAGGCGGCACCAACAGGCCCTCGACGCCGTCCGTCACCACGTCGGGGATGCCGCCTACCGCTGAGGCCACCACCGGGGTTCCCACGGCGATGGCCTCCAGCAGCGTGCCCCCCAGTTCTTCGTGCAGTGAGGGGAGCACCATGGCCGCGGCTGCGCCGAGCACGAGCCTGACCACGCGGCGCGGCACGAAGCCAGTGAATGTGAACCGCCCGGAGAGGCCCCGCTCCCGGACTTTGCGCTTGAAGTCGTTCAACTGGTGGCCGTCGCCACAGACCACGACGTGCAGGTCCGAGGCGTCCATGCGTGCCACGGCATTCACCAGAATGATCCAGCCCTTCTCGGGAGCAACCCTGCCCACGTAGGCCAGAATCCGCCGTCCGGGAGGGACGCCGGCCTTTTCGCGCCAAGCGGCTATCTCATCGGAAACGGGCCGCGTGAACGTGGCGGGGTTGACACAGTCCGGCACGACCTCGATCCGATCTGTGTGCACAAGCCTGTGCTCCACATAGTTCCGGGCCATGCGCGGAGTGAGCACGAGCACCCGGTCCGCGGCGGCGAGGGCGCGGCGCTCAGCACGTTGGGCTATGGGATGCCCTAGGGCCTCAATCCATGTGCCGGGGTGAGCGGTGAACAGGGCGCTGCAATGCACCGTGAGCACAAGCGGCAGGTCGAGCAGCCGCGCCACCAGCGGCGCTGCGAGAAAGGTCCAGACCAGTTCGCTGCAGTGGCAATGCACCACGTCGAACTGCCGCGCCTTGCCCTGGAGGTTGGCACGCAACGCCCACAACAGCGAGCCCAAGGCCCAATTGGCCAGCAGCCCCACCATGCCCTTCGACTCGGAACGGGGGGCCGGATGCGGCAGCCGGACCGTTATCAGGCGTGCACCGGGCAGGATTTCCAAGTCCCGGGGCACCCCGGGATGCCCAAGAGCAAGAAGCAGTTGGCCAATCCCCCTTTCGGCCAGGGCACGGGTCTGCTCCGTTACCTGCACCTGCATTCCCCCAACGGGCTCGACTCGGAGGTCCCAGTGGCCATTCGGCGGCTGCTCAAAAAAGAAATAGGGCGTGAGCCGCAGCACTCGCAGCGGGCGGGTGGGCACAAAATCGCGCGAGGCGGCGGGCATCTCACTGCCCCGGCCGGCGAAGTACCGCAAGCACCTCGCGTAGGTTGAGATCACGCTTCGCTCCGAGCTTGGCCACGCGATCGGCTATGAGCCGTCGGGACTCTGCGAGTCCGTCATAGTTGGGAATATCGAGCGCGTAGTCCACCTCGCGGCTGGTTTCCAAGCGGCAAAGCGTCAGTCCAGACCGGGCGAAGGCCTCCAGGTAGCCCTCGAATCCCACCCGGTTCAGCCGCGGATCGGCATAGACTTGGTGCACCACGGCCTGGACTAGGCCGAACTCAAGGCGCGTCACCAGCAGCGCGCCGAGCTCCTCTGGTTCAAGCGCCAGATGGGCGTGGTGGGGGAGGAGATGCCGGCCCCAAAACGTGTAATGCCCTCCTCGCCATGTCACATCGAGGTGGTGGCCGTCGGGTCCGGACCAGATGGGGCCAAAATGCAGCCACGCCACCCCGCCGGGAACCAGAATGCGCCGAATGGTACCGAGCACGTCGTCCAGAGGGGACATGTGGTGGAACGCGTTGCAGGAGAATACGAGATCGGCCGAGGCATTGGGCAAGCCGCAGCGATTGAAGTCAAACGGCACAGGAACGTAACCGTCGCCGGCAGCAGCCGGATTCACCAGGGGATCAACGGCTGTCCAGCTTGCCGGCCCCGCCAGGCGCACCACCTCGGGAGGCACGGCCCCGCCCACCTCGATGACTCGGGCGCCGGAGAGGGCGCAACCGCGGGCGAAGGCAGTGAAGGCCATGAGTTCGTCGGTTGCCAAGGCCGTGCTCAGAGCAAGCCGATCGCAGGCCATCGGCCGCAGGCAGGGGACAGCCGCGACCGAACTGACGTCGTCTCCCATACGGGGCAACCTCGCCGCCCAAGACGGCATGGGATGCCAATACCCGCTCATGGCCCGGACTCCGCCGGTATTGTCGAGGCCAAGCGGCTTACCTTCTCTACGGCGTTGGCGATATCGTGCATGTCGAGCGTATCCCCCAACAGAAACTGATGCGGTATGCAGAGATGCTCGGCATGGGCGTGATGCGCCACCGGAACGCTGTGACGATGTGTTTCTAGCGCTGCGAGATGGTCGGATGAAATGTGGAAGCGCCGTTTGGAGCGCGGCCGGTAGGAGCCCACCTCGGTGAGCGGGGGGTAGGTCGGGAACACCGGGATGCCGAGCTCCGCGGCAATGGCGCGGCCAACGGCCGCTATGGGCCGATGGGCGAAGTGGTCCGGCGAGATGTGCAGTACATAGCAATAGTAGACGCGGTGGGTGACGTCGGGCGAGCAGCCCAGTGCACTTACCCCGGGAATCTCGGCCAGCAGCGCATCCAGCACGGCGGCATTCTCCATGCGCCGGGCATGCTGGGCGTCGAGGTCGGCCAATTGCGCAAGCAGTACTGCCGCGTGAAACTCTGAGAGGCAATAATTACTCCCTTGGACCTCGCCGCACAGGACCAACTCCATGTCGTAGTGGTCCAGCAACGCATCGCTCCATACCCGACCGTCGGCGCGCAACTGTTCCACCCGATGGGCAAGAGAAGGATCTTTGGTGACCACCGCGCCGCCCTCTCCGCTCGTGAGCACTTTACTCTGCTGCATGCTGAAGGCGCCAAGGCTGCCGAGACTGCCCGCAGGGCGGCCTTTCCAACGCGCGCCATGGACGTGCGAGCAGTCCTCCAGCAAGGGAATGCCGGCCTTCTCGGCTACAGCCAGCAATGCGTCCATGTCGGCCATGCCACAGTAAAGGTGAACGGGAAGCAGCGCAGCCGTGCGGGATGTCAGTGCGCCACGGGCGGCTTCGGCGCTCATCCCCAACGTGTCGGGGTCAACATCCACGACCACAGGCACGGCGTTAACCGCGGTAACCGCGGTGGCGGTCGCGATCCAGGTAAGCGCAGGCACTATCACCTCATCGCCCGCGCCCACGTCCAGGCCCTCGAGTGCAGCCACCAGGGCGCTGGTGCCATGGTCGGTGGGCACACAGTAGGGGACCTCGCAGTACTTGGCAAAGGCCCGGGCAAAATCGCGCTCGAACAGTGGGTTGCCCTGGTACGGGCCGCTGTTCGTCCATCTCCCGCCCTGCGCCACTCGCTGCAATGCGTTGAGCGTCGCGGGCGTACCCTGCGGCCACAGCGGCCACGAGGCGGTGGGCGAACGCACCGGGAGACCGCCCAGGAGTGTCAACGTACCAGGAGTGCTCATCGCGGTTTCTCCATAGGAAAGGACGTTCAAGAGAGAACCTGTTCACCAGCCCGGACAGCGGTACCCCCTTGCCAGGACATTAAGCAGGGGAATCACAGGCCGTTTCCGGAAAATCCCCCCCGGCGGCACTACCGGGGCGGGAAAGCCCCTCGTCGGGCATCGGCATGTTATGGGCCACGACCCGCAACGTCAGCCGGCCGCTGCCCCGGGTAAGATGCTGCCCCCAGGTCGTGCGCATCGTCATCTGGCCCGGTTCGACGATTTCCCAATCGCTGATGCGCAGCCTTGCCTTGGCATATTCGTCAGCCAGGGGATTGCGGGCGTGAAATGGGTCGAACTCCGGGAGGTCGTGGCGCTGCCTGTACTCCTGGTCGCTAAACACCTGCAAGTTCAACAACGCCTCGATGAACCCGTTCGGTATGAGCAGGGCGCGCACTGCTTCGAGCACTGTCCGATCAGGGGCCACCAGAGAGCGCATAAGGCCACTCCAAGGGAACAGTATCGTCACCCGAGTGGCAATTCCGTTGAGTACTGGAGGCAGATTCTCCACGCTGGCGACGAGGAGCAAAAGGTTGTCCACGCCACCGCGGCTGGGTTTGCGGCCAATGCGCGAGGAAATCTTCAGCATGTTTTCCGCCGCCGGGTCCACGCCGATGCAAAGGGTATCTGGTTTGCTCTTTGCTTCCCGGTAAGGAAAGCTCGCATCCCCAGTGCCCAGGTCGATCAGCACGTGCCCTGCGGCTTTCACACGATTCCGGAGGTCACTGGCCTGGACCAACTCGATATGGCCATTTCGGACGGTCCTGATGGAGGTGAGGTTAGCCTGCATGGGATTTCCGAGACTTCAATGGCAGTCAAAATGTGATTCATGCGCGCTCTGACGGTGCATGCGCCCCAACCCAGTCGAGGAGCCCGGTGTCCTGCGCAACCAAACGCTGCTCTTTCGACCCCAACGGGTCCTTGAAGAAGGGGGCGAGCGCGCCAAGGATGCCCCGTTCATTACGCCGCTGGGCGAGATCGCACAGGCGTACGAGGTCAATCACCAGGGGTGCCGCCAACAAAGAATCGCATCCGCTCCAGGTGAACTGGAGGTTCATCTTAGATCCGAGGAAACCCTCGAAGTGTATGTAGTCCCATGCGACCTTCCATTCCCCGAGGCTCTCGACATAATCGATGCCGACAGTGGTCTCGAGGGGATATCCTGTGATGTTTTTCAGTACGCTGTCCTTGGACTTGATCTTCGCAGCCTTGCATTGCGGCTCTGCGAGGACCAGCCCGTCGTTGTTTCCGAGAATGTTTTGTCCGAACCATGACAGGATATGCAGATTTCTTCGGACGAACAGCTCGGCTAGAACGGACTTCACGAGCGTTTCGCCCGTCTTGCCATCCGCGCCGGCATGGACAGCACCCTTGGTCTCGGCCAGTTCCACCAGGGCCCCGATGCGTGAGCCGAGGCTGGGCGTAAAATTGACATACGCATCCCCGGCTGACAATGCCGCATAAGCGTAAAGACTACTGGCCGGCAACACCCGTTGCCCCGCTGCGAGCGCAGCCTCCAACTCGGAAAGGTTATCCCAGGTGGTCTTCGGTTCCTCGACGGATTCGGTGCTCGCGAGGTTAACCACGATGATGCGGCTGACGCCGACGGCCTCCTTGAACATATCGAGGTCGTTTTTGATGTTGCGGATGGCGGAAATGTCCGATGTGATGCGCGTGACACCAGTGGCGAGTCCCTTGTCCGGGGCATATTCATCGCTTACGATGCCTGGCCGGATTCGCTGCCCAACTTCCTCTAGCTCCTGCTTGATGCTGCCGTAGAGGTCTTGCAGGCCGCAGGCGGCCAAGATTTTCTTAGCATTGTCTTGCAACCGACAGTCACGCGTCTCATGTCCCCCGAAGACAAGGCTACCTAGGGAGGCTAAATCCACATCTGCAAATTCGGGACGCTCAGTGACGAGACCGAATCTTCCACAATATCCATGTTTTATTGCCGCTATGCTGGCAATCATCACCGTTGCGATGCTTCCATACGCTCCTAAGATCCATACCCCAATAGGTTTCATTACATTCCTCCTGCATTGCTTCCTGCGCAAGGCTCCAGTGCTTCACGGACTGCATCACATTCTGTATCTGAAGTGAGGAAGTCGCCACAATTTCCAATATAATCGCGACTGTTTCCCAAGTTTGTCAAATCCCGAGATCCAGGATGTGGCCGAAGACTATCATCTCTCTGAACATGTACGGAGCCGGCGCCTTGACGTTGATCGGCGACAACTCCTAACAGAGGCGCTCACCTTCACCCGCGGCACCCTGCAAACGACTGGCAGCTAGACTACCAGCCGCGACGTCAATCTCACGGGTACCGGGAACAAAGTCAACCGATCAATCCGACTCGCCTTCGGAATCGCATCCTGGCTCGGCAGCGCAGAGAGGAGATCTGGCTCTTTTAGAACATCGTGGTGTCAAAAACTCTGTGTCACCCACCCGGGGGCGATTACTCTGACGATGCCGACGCGGCCTGGCTGCGCAAAGGCAATCGGGCGTATTACGGCTACAAGATCCACGCCGCCACGGACAGTCAGGATGGTTTTGTGCTCGGCGGACATGCCACGCCAGCCAACCGATCCGATACGGGAGAATTCGTCAGGGTTCTGGATGAAGTCGATGCGAGAACGGGCGAAAGCCTTTATGCGGACAAGGGGTATAGCAGCCAGTTGAACCGGTACGTGCTCCAGATTCGCGGGCTTTCGGATGGCATCATGCACAAGGCCGCGCGGAATCGGGAGCTGACGCTCGCTCAAAGAGCCACCAATCGCTTGATCAGCAGCGTTCGTGCAAAGGTGGAACGCGTTTTCGGTACGCTCAAGCGCGGCTACGGCTTCTTTCGTGCACGGTATAGCCGGTACGAGTTTGCCGAGATAACATGGGCTCATGCCCGTAAAATTTTATCGATGAATTTTGAGGACGTGACACGAGGTTGTGTAGACATTTACCGTAGCCAGACAGCTATCGCCGCCACATGGAGAAACGACAAGTATGCGATGGCCAGCTTGTCATATCGTGTGGCAATTCTCCTAAACTGTTTGATCTTATTGAACATGCGTTCGATCGCATTTCTTTCCTTGTAGATATGGCGGTCATAATCGCGAGGCATCTTCCGAAGAGAACGGGGCGGGATAACAGGCTCGGCCCCTTTCGATCTGATGGCATCAACGATAGCCTGCGAGTCATATCCCTTGTCTGCAATCACAAAATCAGCTTGTTGATCTTCTATTAAAGGCAAAGCTTGATTATAATCCGATTCATTGCCACCTGTAAGGATAAATTTTGTTGGACAACCTAATGAATCAGTTGTAGCATGGACTTTCGTGGAGAACCCACCTTTTGATCTACCGAATTCCTGAAACTGCTGCCCCCTTTGCGCCAGCGGCATGTTGATGTGCCCGAACAATGGTGCTGTCAATCATAAGCCATTCCGTATCCGCATCAGCTGCTAAGGTGTTGAAGATCATTTGCCAGACGCCATTTTTTGACCATCGAATAAATCGTTTGTGTACTGTTGACCACTTGCCATAACAAGTAGGCAAGTCGCGCCATGGTGCTCCGGTCTTGGCCATCCACATCACCGCGTTAAGGAAAAGCCGATTGTCTTCCGCCGTTCTTCCTCTATCACCGGCTTTTCCGGGAAGAGCGTCCTTTATCTTGTCCCATTGCTCATCAGTAATGGTGTGTCGTAGCTCCATTGTATCCCTCCTGTAGAGAGGAATAGCATGGGACAGATCAAATGTCTACACGGCCTAGTGTTGCGTCCTTGAAATGAGTCTATATACTGATCTCCAGTTAAGGAGGCCAGTATGGGCGCTCGGGTAAAAGTCGAGTTGACGGAGGAGCAGGCGGCGACGCTGCGCATGTGGGCCGGGTCCGGCAAGACCGAGCAGCGTCTGGCCCTCCGGGCCAGGGTCATCCTCCTGGCGGCCGACGGGCTGGGACTTAAAGAGATCGAGGGGAAGTCTGGCCTGAACTGGCAAAGCTGTCTGAAATGGCGCAAGCGCTTCCTGGCGCGTGGCCTTGAAGGCTTGAAGGATCAGGTTGGACGCGGCTGACCACAGTCGATCACTCCGGAAGAGCGGGTGGGGGTCGTGGCTCTGGCTTGCACCACGCCCGTCGACGGCAGCAGCCGCTGGAGTGTGCGCAAACTGGCGGAGGCCACCGGCCACAGCAAGTCCGCCGTTCAGAAAATCCTGGCCGAGGGCGCCATTAAGCCCCACAAAACCAAGTATTGGTGCGGCAAGAGCCCCGACCCGGAGTTCGCGCAAAAGCAGGCGGCGATTATCGGCCTGTACCTAGGGCTTGTTCACAATTAAGAGTTTACTAATCGCCTGAGATCGCTCAATTCTGTCTCTCAGGGGAGACAGAGACATGGAACGGTTACTCTTACGCGATGATCAATGGGCTCGGTTGGAGCCACTTT
This sequence comes from Solidesulfovibrio sp. DCME, assembly GCF_049995385.1. Lineage (NCBI taxonomy): Bacteria > Pseudomonadati > Thermodesulfobacteriota > Desulfovibrionia > Desulfovibrionales > Desulfovibrionaceae > Solidesulfovibrio > Solidesulfovibrio sp. DCME. The sequence continues at coordinate 3,362,999 of NZ_CP188261.1, read as the reverse complement.
GTGAGGGGAAGAAACAAGATCGTGGTGTAACTGCTAAAGATAATAGGTTATTTTTGGAGGCTGTGCTTTGGATCGCTCGGACGGGTTCTCCCTGGCGTGATCTGCCAAAGGAGTTCGGGAACTGGCACAGCGCGTATGTACGATTTGCCCGATGGTGCGATAAAGGTACCTGGGCTCGATTAGCCGAAGCTGTATCTGGTGATCCAGACTTAGAAATGCTCTTCATTGACAGCACCATTGTCCGTGCCCACCAGCATGCGGCAGGTGCCCAAAAAAAGAAGGGCCGCAAGATATCGGACGTTCGCGTGGCGGACTGACGACAAAGATTCATGCAGCAGTGGATGGATTGGGAAATCCCGTTCGTTTGCTTTTGACTGGTGGTGAAGCTGCGGACATAACGCAAGCCCAATCCTTGATTGATGGATTTGATGCCTTTGCGATTGTGGCTGACAAGGGATACGACTCCAACGCGTTTGTCGTCAGCATTACGTCTCGAAACGCAGAGGCGGTCATCCCTAGCCGGAAAAACCGCATTATTGGGCGAGAATACGATCAGCATGTTTACAAAGACCGCAACCTTGTTGAGCGATTTTTCAATCGTATCAAACAGTTCCGGCGATTGGCCACGCGCTACGAGAAACTTGCGCGACGATTTATGGCTATGCTGCATCTCGTCTTTGCCTTTATCTGGCTGCAATAATTCGACTATTGTGAACAAGCCCTAAACCCGCCGGAAAACGCCATGGTTCTCTCCGTGGATGAGAAGTCGCAAATCCAGGCTCTCGATCGGACCCAGCCGCTGCTGCCCATGCGACCAGGGAAACCAAGTGGAAATCTGGTTCAACATCTTCGCCCGCGACGTCCTCCGGGACGGTGTCTGGCGCTCAAAGCAGCAACTCGTCGGCCAGATCATGGAGTACATCAAGAACTATAACGAGCTCTGGGCAAAGCCCTTCAAGTGGACTTAAACCGGTAAACCACTGGTGGCTTAAATATCTATCAATTTTGAGGACGTGACACTAGCAAGAATTACGCAGCGGTCTCATTCGATGATTCTTTGTGTTGGGAATTTGAATGCCGAATTGTCCGCGAAAAAATACCAATTGATCCGAAGGTCCTTCCGTATGTTGAGAAGTATATACAGATGCTGTCAAGTCGCGTTGTTCCTGAAGGATGGTACTAAAAAAGAATTATGGATGTCCAGTCAACGTTAAGTCGTTTGTAACGACTTCATGAATGTCTTTTGCCAAAAAAGGCAAAATAACGCCGCGAAATTGTGCATCTTCCATGTATCGTGTTGCTATTGCATCGTCGTCAGCAATGCATTCAATCATGTACTCTGAGATGAGTTTTTCAATTCCTAGCATGAATTTGTCTAAGTCCTTATTCGCCTTTACAGTTTTAATAATGCGATCACTGTGACGGGCTTTCTCCCTGAGTTGCATGAAGAAGTAGCGATCTTTTTCCGTGAACTTGGTGCCAAATCGTTCGTTGAGCGTTTTGATGATTTCGGAGAGCGGGGCGCTCTCTTCTTTGACCTTGCCCGTGCCGACTTCCGTTGGGCTCTTCACGCCAGGATCGTCGCCTTCCTTGAGGCTGATGGCTCCTGAGAAGACGCGCTCCAGGCGGTAGTACCGCAACCCCACTTCGTCGCGGACCGTCACAGCCCCGCCGTCGTGGTCAAGCGGCAGGTGCGGCAGAAGGAACCGACCGAAGCTGTAGAGCATCTCCAAATCCGGGTCTGTATAAGGAATAATTTGACTCAAAAACGAGTACATCTTGACATAGCCGCTGAGTGTGTCGCGCAACTCCTGTTGTGCATCCTCGTCAGGGATGGCTTTGAAACGGTCTACCGCTGGTTGCAACCATTTTTCCATAGCCGCGTGGTCGCGGGGATTTTGGTTGGAAACGGGCTTGTAAAAAATCCTAGCGAAGGCCTCCACCTCGCTCCAATAATACACTTGGGATTTATCGAGTTCGTGTTTGAGCGTTTCGAGGCTGGAAGGATCTGACGCTTCCTGAAGACTCGTTTTGTCGTAGTACGGTTTGAAAGCGCGGTAGATATTTTCCGCCTCGTTTCGAAAATCGAGTACAAATGGGCTTTCCTTGCCAGGAATCTTGCGGTTGAGCCGGGAAAGCGTCTGTACCGCCTGCACATTATCCAGGCGCTTGTCCACGTACATGGCGCATAAGAGTGGTTGGTCGAAGCCTGTCTGGTATTTTTCGGCCACGAGCAAGATATTGTAATCCATTGAAGCGAACCGGGCCGGAAGCTGGGCCTCGCTTATGGGCTTGCCGGTCATCACATCTGTATTCATGCTGGGTTCGGTATATTCCAGGCCTGTTTCTTGATCTTTCACCGTGCCGCTGAAAGCGACCAGGGGCATGATGTCGGTATAGCGATTCTCGGCGATGTAGCGCTCAAAGGCCAACATGTAATGCACGGCGTGCAAGCGGGAAGACGTGACCACCATTGCCTTGCCCCGGCCGTTGAGGCGAGGGCGTACGCTGCGTCGGAAGTGTTCCACGATCACTTCTGTTTTCTGTTCGATATTGTGCGGATGTAGGCTCATGAACTTGGCCAGAGCACGCACGGCCTTTTTCTTCGGCAACCTTGGATCGTCCTCGGCGGCCTTGATGAGCTTGAAATACGTGGCGTATGTCGTGTAGTTGGTCAGCACGTCGAGGATAAAGCCTTCCTCGATGGCTTGGCGCATGCTGTAGATGTGGAAGGATTCCTTTTTGCCGCTTGGTCCGGGACGGCCAAAAAGTTCTATGGTCTTGCCCTTGGGTGTTGCGGTGAAGGCGAAAAAGCTCAAATTGGGCTGTCGGCCCCGCGACTCCATGACTTGGTTGAGACGGTCTTCCCAGGTGGTTTCGCCTTCTTCCGTCTCCTTCGCCCTGTTTCCCAGTATGGCCTTGAGCTCGCGCGCGGTTTCTCCCGTCTGGCTGGAGTGGGCTTCGTCCACGATGATCGCATAGTGTCGTTGCGCAATGGCTCGCTCCCATTCCTTCGCCTGCCGTTTTTCCTCATCGGACGCGTTGTCCTGACTTTCGGCTCCGGCGGCGGTGAGCAGACCCCGCAGCACAAACGGAAATTTCTGGAGCGTTGTCACCACGATCTTGGTGCCGTCGATGAGGGCTTCCGTAAGCTGTTTTGAATCCTGGTCAATGGCTTTGACCACACCCTGGGCGTGGTCAATCTGATAGATAGCGTCTTGAAGCTGCTTGTCGAGCACGCGACGATCCGTGATGACGATGACGCAATCGTACAGCTTTTCGTCAACGGTGTTGTGCAGGCTGGACAGTCGGTGGGACAACCAGGAGATGCTGTTGGTTTTGCCGCTGCCGGCGGAATGTTGGATAAGATAATTGTGCCCTGTGCCTTCCGTGCGGGCGGCGGCGACGAGTTTCCCCACGGCGTCGAGCTGATGGTAGCGTGGGAAAATGAGTTTTTCCTTTACGAGACGTTTTTTCCCACCGGTGCCGTCGTCGGATTTTTCCTCCTTGCGTTCCAGAAACATGTAGTCGCCGATGATCGTGAGCAGGCTGTCCCGCGCGAGCACTTCTTCCCAGAGGTAGCCCGTGCGATACCCGGAAGGGTGGGGTGGGTTACCCGCGCCGCATGCGACGGCTCCGGGCCGGCTGCCTCGGTTGAAGGGCAGGAAATAGGTGTCGTCTTTTTGCAGACGGGTGGTCATATGCACCTCGTCGGGGTCGGCGGCGAAGTGCACGAGTGCCCGTTTCTTGAATGCGAAAAGCGGGGCCGTTGGGTCGCGGTCGCGCATGTATTGGCCCACGGCGTGCCGCCAGGTCTGGCCGGTGCCCGGGTTTTTTAGTTCGCAGGTGGCCACGGGCAAGCCGTTTACGGCAAAGAGCAGGTCGATGGTGTCGGCGCGGCCAGGGTGACAGGGAACTTGCCGGGTCACGGTGAGCCGGTTCTTTACGTAAAGGTTCTGTACTGCGGCGTTGAGGCCATGGGCGGGTTTGAAATAGGCCAGCCGAAGCGTCTTGCCGTGGCATTTGAACCCGTGGCGCAGAACGTGGAGTGCTCCTTTGAGGTCGAGTTCCTTGAGCAGCGAGGCGATGAGGAGCGCTCCCAGGCCAGCGCCATGCAGGGCGCGCATCTTGTTCCACAACTCTGGCTGGGAGTCGGCCAAAAAAGCCAGCACGTCCGCCGGGAACAGGGCTTTCTCCACATCCCAGGAGGCGAGGTCGCCCCGCGTCCAGGCCGCTTTTTCGAGCAGCATGGTTTCCACGTAGGATTCGAAAGCCTTCTCTGTGGTCTGCCCGGGCATGGGGTCCCTCCCTGCTGTCAGCTGGCTTGGTAGCTTTTTTCCAGAAACGGCTTGGCGCGTTCGAAATCATCCATGGTGTTGATGGTGATTTCCATGTCCCCGGTGCCGAGGTGGCCGATATTGCGCACGTCGCGGGTGAGGCCTTCGATGATGTTTTCCGGGGTGGGCGGGCATTTCACGGCCACGACGAGGCGTTTGGCCTGGACGCCGACCTCGACGCAGGCGAAGTTCTTGATGCGTTTGAAGGCGATGTAGTGCTTGAGGACCTTTTTGGTCACGTCATCGCCGAGGGCGAGCAGGTAGTCTTCCAGGGCGTGGTAGAGGTCTTTGACCTCGGGCTGGGCTTGGCTCAGGTAGTCGGAGACGGTTTTTACCGCCGGCCTGTCCGTTTCCGCGTGCCCCCCCCCGGCGGAGGGGGCGGGGGAGGCGCTGCCGTTGACTGCCGTCACGGCGTTGACCATCTCCAGTATGAGGAAGCCTTCGGGGTAATGGCGGTAGCGGATGAGTTCTATGTTGCGGTTGATCTGCGCCACGGCGTGTTCGTCGTAGCGTGTGAAGTCGCCGGCTATGCAGAGCAGGCGCGGAGAGCCCCATTCGATGGTGTTGGCGGCGTCGCGGCCGTAGCGTTCCAGGACCAGCAGCTTGAATTCAGCCTGATGGTCCATGAGCCAGTCCAGGTAGAAAAGCCCCTGGTTGATGACGTTTTCGTTGGTCGCCCGCTTGTATTCGATGATGACCGGGCAGCCGTTCTCGTCGATGCCGAGGGTATCGATGCGGCCCTTATGCTTGACGCCGGTGGAATATTCCGAGGCCAGGAAGCGCACGCCAAGCAGCGCGTCCAGGTGTTGTTCCATGAGCGTTTGCAGCGATTTTTCCAGGGCCAGGGACTGGCCGTGGAGTTCGGCCACGCTATCGGCGGAAAGGCGGAAGAGTTTGATATCGCTCATGCGGGTTTGGCCTGTCTGGACGGGTTTTGCTTTATGTTCTCGTAGTGTTTCATGGTTTCTTGGAAAGAAGGGTATTCCGTTATGCCTTGGGAACGGCAGGCGATCATGGCAAGGCGGACGACTTCACCGCCGGATTCTGGAGGAAGGTTCCACTCCTTAAAGATAGTGTATGGCGTTGACTGGTAGCAGAGAAGTGTTTCAAAGGCTTTTTGGGTTCCAGGGAGGCGCGTATCCATGGTATGGCAAATAACCTTTGTGTAGTGCTGTGCTATGCCCTCGACAATATGGAGATCGGCATTTTCAAAGTTGCTCTTATCCCATTGTGTGCCGTCGATATCTTTGCCGAGGTGGGAATCCATGCTGGTGGTGTAGATGTCGAGCACCTTGCGCCAGAAAACCCGCTCGCTGGCCCGGATGTCCCGGATGCGGGCAAGCAGTTCGTCAAAGAAGTCCCCGCCGCCGGCCTCCTTGAGCCGCTCGTCATCCAGGGCGAACCCCTTGACCAGGTATTCCCGCAACCGCTGCGTGGCCCACTGGCGGAACTGGGTGCCTCGGTGGGACCGGACCCGGTAGCCCACCGAAAGAATGGCGTCGAGGTTGTAAAACTTGGTTTTGTAACGTTTTCCGTCGGTTGCAGTTATTAAGGATTCCTTAATAACTGCCTCGGCCGCAAGTTCCCCGTCCCCGAAGATGTTGCGCAAGTGGGTGTTCACGTTGGCGACGGTCGTCTGGAACAGCTCGGCCATATGCCGCTGCGAAAGCCAGACCGTCCCGGACTCGAAACGGACCTGAATACGGGAGCGCCCGTCCTCGGTCTGATACAGGAGGATTTCTCCGCCCGGCTGCGCCTCCGTCATGCCGTCACCTCGCGCAGCATGGCCATGATCTCGCCCTCAAGCGCCTTGATGTCCGCCTCGATCTCCTCCAAGGGGCGCGGCGGCTCGTAGCGGTAGAAATGCCGGTTGAGCGGAATCTCGTAGCCCACCTTGGTCTTGGCGTGGTCGATCCAGGCATCCGGGACATGCGGCAGCACCTCCCGGCGTAAATACGCCTCGACGTCCTGCTTAAGCGGCACGCATTCCGTGTCCCGCAAATCCACGTCGGGCTCGGGATTGCCCTGCCCGTCGCGACAGACTGCGGCGGTCTCGTCCCGTTCGGACAACGCGGAAAGCACGGCCTTGCGCTCGGCCGTGGACAGGCGGACGCCAAGCTTGCGGTCCAGGGCCTTGAGCTTGGCCAAGAACGTCTCGCGGGACAGGAAGACCTCGGCCTTCGTCTCCTCGCCAAGCCGGCGCAGCATGGCACGGATGATCTCTTGTCGCTTCCTACCCTCCTCGATTTCCTGGAGCCGCACCTTCTCCGATTTCTTGTTGCTGGACGCCAGATTGCGGAAGGAGGTCTCTTCCTCGATACGGGCAATGCGCTCGGGGCTGGCCTGGAAGTTCAGGCGCAAGGGGCGCTCCACCGTGATCTTGTGAAACCCGAAATCCTCATTGTCGAAAACTTTGCTGACCACAAAGGTTTTGGTTCCGCCGTTCGTTCCCCGTTCGCGGGTTTCGCCATCCCGGAACGCCCCATGGATGCGGGTGATGTCGCCGATCTGGTCCGCCTCACCCTCGTCGGCGTCGCCGATCTTGTTGCGCTTGTTGCCCAGGCTCTTTTTCATTTTCACGAAGAATTGCCGCGCGTCGATGAGCTGAACCTTTCCCTTGCGGGCCGGCTCCTTCCGGTTGGTGAGAATCCAGATATAGGTGGCGATGCCGGTGTTGTAGAAAAGCTGGTCCGGCAGGGCCACAATGGCTTCAAGCCAGTCGTTCTCGATGATCCATTGCCGGATGTTGCTCTCGCCGCTGCCCGCGTCGCCGGTGAAAAGCGGCGAGCCGTTGAAAACGATGCCGATACGACTGCCGCCGTCCTTGGGGGCGCGCATCTTGGAAAGCATGTGCTGCAAGAAAAGCAGGGAACCGTCGTTGATGCGCGGCGTGCCCGCTCCGAACCGGCCGGCATAGCCAAGGTTGACGTGCTCGTCCTCAATGAATTTGGCCTGCTGCTTCCATTCGACGCCAAAGGGCGGATTGGCCAACATATAGTCGAAGGTGACCCTGTTGTCCTGGAGGTCGCGGTCAAAGGCGTCTTCGGTGAAACTGTTGCCCAGGCGGATATTCTCGGAATCATCACCCTTGATTAGCATGTCGGATTTGCAGACCGCCCAGGCCTCGTCGTTCCAGTCCTGGCCGAAAAGGTGCGGATCGGCTTCCGAGTTGAGGGTATGGATGTACTTCTCGGCCACTGACAGCATGCCGCCCGTGCCGCAGGCCGGATCGTAGATGGTTTTGACCACATGGCTGCGGCGCAGATCGTTTTCCGGCGAGAGCAGCAGGTTGACCATGAGCTTGATGACTTCGCGCGGGGTGAAATGTTCCCCGGCCTCCTCGTTGGCCTGTTCCGCGCCGATCCGGATGAGTTCCTCGAACACGTACCCCATTTGCAGGTTGTCCACTTTCTCGGCGGACAAGTCCATTTTTTCGTCGCAAAAGGCCTTTATCACCAAGAAAAGAATGTTCTTGTCGGCCATTTTGGCAATTTGCTGCTCAAAAGCGAACTTCTCCATGATGGTGCGAACATTTGGTGAGAAGTCTTTGATATAACTGTTGAGATTGATCGCCAATTGGTTTGGGTCGTCAAGTAGTTTTTTAAAATCAAGTTTTGATAGATTATAGAACTGATGTCCCGTGATCCTTTGGAGTAGGCCGCTGAGAACTGTTGTCGGCTTCCCTTCTATGCGGGAGTATTCCTTGAGTACATCTGCTTTCGTTGGCGCAAGCAGACAGTCAAAACGACGAAGCACCGTCAGCGGCAAGATGACCTTGCGATACTCGTTTCGCTTGTACGGGCCACGGAGCAGATTGCAGATGCTCCAGATGAAATTGGCGATCTGAAAATGCGTCTCGGAAGTCATGAGATACCTTTTGTCGAAACGGAGTCGAGCAAGCGGCGCTACGGGCTTTCAGGCCATCGTCGCCGCATGCCGTGGAGGGCACCATGCCGACTTGATGGGATATTTCCGTCCACCAATTTAGAGGGACACCCCCATCCCTGGCAAGCCCTATAGGCAAAACGTTTTCCGGGGGCTTCCCCCGAAAGCATGTCAACCGATTCGGGGGGGGCTTGAGTCAAGAGGAAGGGAACAGACGGTGCAGAAAAGGCATTGAGGACTCAAGAAAGTGAAGTTAAGGTAAATATTTACCAGGTAATTTCAAGAAAAAGTCAAGAATAGAGTAGCGGCTGACAAGCTTGAAAAAGTACGACATGCCTAAGCAGGCATCATTTCTTCGCAGTTCGATGCCAGCAGGTTATGGGGCGGTGCATTCGAGACTGTTGATCTCTGGATGGTGAGGCCAAGTCCTTGGTCAGTAGTCTCCGCAAGACCGTCTCACTGGTGATAGTGCGCATTCTGCGAATATCGCGAATAAGGAGTTATCCTGTCGCCTTGTATTTGCTTGAGAGAATATTGCCGACAATTCACTCCCACAGTTTGGGATTAACTGTGAAGGTTGTGCTGGGCTTGCGCCCCGGACCTTTGTGAGGCTCAGGGGCCGTCTCGAAGATGAAAGCCCGCTCAATCAGGATTGAGAGCCCTGGATTGACTTTTTCCATGGTTGGGAAACGTCCCTTGACTTTTTCGAGTGTATCGCGGGCGCTGAACCGTTCCACCCGATCGCGTTTAATCCAGCGCAAAATGGCTTTGGCGCAATCCTGGGACGGGTCGGACCCCATGAGCCCGTAAGCAGCTTTGGCATGTTCGGCCAGGATCGCGGCAACAACCAGGGCATCTGTCATTGTGGCGGTTGCAATGGGCTTGTCCAGCGGATCGGGGACCGTCGCTACATGAAAGAGCCCGACCAAGCGTATGATCTGGCCCGGAAGTTTGCCTGCCCAGTCTGTCATGTTTTCGAACTGCCCGCCCGGCCCAAGCTCCTTTTCCACGCTTGCGGCATATTCTTGCCACTGTCGATAAGCCGTTTTATCCAGCTGGATATCGTATGGGATTGCCTCCCCATGGGTGCCACGCGCCCATGGCAGGTCCAGAAGCCTGTGGATTGTGTCCCTCCATGATTTCATCAATCCGGGATACACGGGCTTGGTTTCGACGGATCGCCATCCCAGGCGGCTTTGGGGTATGACATAGAGGAATCTTCCAATCAGACCTCGTCCTCTGAAGCCCGGACGATCGGCAAGTCCCTGGACGATTTCCGGCTGCGTGGAAATGACAAGCGTTAAATGCGGATCGTCAAGAAAGATGGAGTCGCGGCCTCGACGATCTATCTGGCAGGTCACGTCCGTCAACGTGGTGTAAATTCTGGTGTGCTTGAGGTGGCCCTCGGTCAGGCTGCTCTTGGTGGAATTTGGGCTGGCTGCGCCTCGTTTGGTTGGGTGTTGAGTTCGGCCATGGCCTCGACCTGCATGTAGCGGCTTTGCAGCTGCCACTCGTCGTTTTGCTCCAGTAAGATGGCCCCGATGAGCCGGATGATGGACTGTTCGTTGGGGAAGATGCCGACTACGTCCGCCCGCCGCTTCACTTCTTTATTGAGCCTTTCCAGCGGATTGGTGCTGTGCAGCTTGACCCGATGCTGCGCCGGGAAGGTCATGTAGGCCAGCACGTCGTGCTCGGTTTCGTCCATGAAGCTGGCGAGCCGTGGCCATTTTCCACGAAGCTGATCGGCGACATGCCGCCAGGTCTGGCTGGCGTTGGCCGCATCCGGCTGTAAAAAGGCCTGGCGCAGGGCGGCCGAGACCATGGCGTGCTGGGACTTGGGAACCCGGGCCAAGGCGTTTCGCATCCAGTGGACCCGGCAGCGTTGCCACGTGGCCCCGAACGTCTTGGCCATGGCGGCCTTGAGGCCTTCATGGGCGTCGGAGACGACAAGCCTCACGCCGCCAAGTCCCCGACGAAGAAGGCTTTTGAGGAAAAAAGACCAGAACGGCTCGGCCTCGCTGGGGCCGATGTGCAGTCCCACGATTTCTCTGCGGCCTTCGGTGTTCGCCGCCACGGCGATTATGGCGGCGACGCTGACCACCCGGCCGCCTTCGCGCTGCTTGAGGTAGGTTGCGTCCAGCCACAAATAGGGCCATTCGCCGGTCAGCGGCCGAGAAAGAAAGGCATGGACCCGTTCATCAATGTCCTTGCACAGCTTGGACACCTGGGACTTGGAGATGCCGGAAAGGCCCATGGCCTGGACCAGATCATCCACGCGCCGCGTGGAGATGCCGCCGATCCAGGCTTCCTGGATGACGGCCACCAAGGCGCGTTCGCTGGTCTTGCGTGGCTCCAGGAAGGGCGGAAAGTAGCTGCCCTGGCGCAGCTTGGGGATGCGCAGTTGCAAGGAGCCGATGCGGGTATCAAGGCTGCGGTCACGGTAGCCGTTGCGGTAGCTGACTCGCTCGGGGCTTCGCTCGTGGCGGCTGGCCCCGATGAGGCCGTCCACATCGGCTTCCATGAGAAGCTGCAGGACGGCTTCCGCCAGGGAGCGGAGAAAATCGCCGCCGTCGGCCTTTTGCATCAGCTCGATTAATGCCATGCTGTCCTCGGCCATCGTGGTCTCCTTTGGTTGCAGGTGCGGCGTCGTAACTTCACCTTACAGCCAATTGACCCGATGGCCACCTCGCCCATTCCGTCCGGGCCGGAGGCTCTCCCCCGGCCTGGACGACTTCAGAATTTACACCACCTCCGTGGACGCTACCATCTGGCAGGACTCCCCGGACCAGAACTTGAGTACGGCGTCGAGATTTGGGATGCCGTTGGAATATCTCCCGGACAACGTGTCAAAGAGCCCTCCCTCAGCCTCAAGTACCCCGATACGTTGTTCATGGCGTTCCATGAGCATGCCAAGGGCCTCTGGAGTGAAATCATCCGCGAGCAGGCGGGGCGATATGGGTACTTCAGGGAGTGCCCGTTCCATGCTCTTGATGTCCTCTATGAGTACATGACGCGCCTCGTCGTTTTTCGCTTTTGCAACCAGTCCGCGCTTGGCTTCTATGGCTTTCTCAAGGGTCTTTCGTTCGCTTGCAGCATCCAGGATGATGTCTCGCATTGCATGATAGTTGGCGCTTTGCCATTCGACTAAAGGGCTTTTGCATGCTTCGACCGTAGGACTTTTGCGCTCGCCGGGTGGAAGGGGGCATAATGCATAGATATTGAGTGGTTCCGTGTAACCATCTTTGATCAGAACCTGGATTTTGCGTTGGGCAGCTACGGCCACGGTTCCAAGGGCATTGCATAAGGCCAGCTCGAAGGGGACTTGCAGGGATTCCGACAATGCCAAGGAAAAGTCCCGAAGGATGCCAGGCACATGCTCCGGCGGGATCGCCGGCGGGATAGTGTTTTCAAAAGGGACCGGCGCGAGGCCAGACCCATGAGAAACACGGGGCGGCGCTACGGATTTCGCTGCACGTAGGCAAGTTCTGACGGCTTCGAGACCTTCGGTGGCCGCGAGGTCATTGAAATCCGATTTGCCAGCGGGGTCCTGAAATACAGGCACGGCTAAAAGGCCATTGATCGACAGGGCCGCTTCAGTGGCCTTTTCGATTCCCGGATTTTTTCCAGTGTTGACCGCTGTGGCGTGGTCATCATCAGCGCAAATGATAATGGAACGATTGGGGTAGAGTTGGCGCACAACCTTTGCCACGGCCTGGAGATTGCCACAGTTGAAGGCTACAAGAACAGTCTCCTCTGTGGCTGAATGGATGGATGCGCCGGTGGCATAGCCTTCAGCTATGTAAAGAGGGCCATTGTTGCCATCGATCCGGAAAAAGCCGCCCCGTACTCTCCCCCCAGTGAGGAATCGTTTCTCCCCCATTGCGGAGATGAACTGGATGGAGAGAAGGGTGCCGTTGGCATCAAACACGGGAACTATCAGCCGTCCGTCTTGGGCAATGCGGATGTTTCCATGTGGCCTGACGCCCTTCTTGACAAAATAGGGGTGGTCGCCAGGTGCGGGCCTAGCCGCGCCCCAAATGCTATGCGTGTTGTTGCGAGCGGTGGCGGCGCGTGCATCCTCAGTCTGCTGTCGTACTTTTCTCGCGGTCTCGATCTTGGCGCGTGCTTCACTTGAGAGCGGAACTGAGGTTTCTTTAGTCCAGACGGCCTCTTCGCCGGTTCGAAAGTTCCAGCAGCGACCGTAAAGAGGGAAATCGGGATAGAGCAAATAGGAACCGTCTGCGCCTTGCTCTTTGCCGACGGTGCCGCAGCGGTGAATCTTTCCGTCAGCGATGATGTCGGCAGGGCGCAGTGCCACGCTTTCGAGGAAGGCGCGAAATTCGTCAATATGTTCTTTGTGCATGGTTGCCGACCTCAACGAACTGACGACGCGGGCATGGTGTCCACGGTGAAGACCTTGCGGGATTCACGGAAGGCGTCCAGATCAGTGGGGTCGTAGACGACCACCTTGCCTAGTTTGGAATACCGGGGACCGCGTCCCTTGCAGCGCCAGACTTCGAGGGTTCCGGCCGAAACGCCCAGGTATGCGGCGGCCTCACGGGTGCGAAGGCTTCGAGGCATGTGACATCTCCTTCGGGTAAGTTAAACTCCCTATGGGATGCCGAAAAAATGAATAGGTATCTACGTCAGTGCGTGCGGGGTCTTACTGACAGTGGCAAGCGGCAGGATGTTCTATTGTCAGTGACAGTGTGGAATGTCTACGAGTGTCATATCGAAAAAAGATTAGCTAAGTGCGTGGACCTCTGAATCTGCTATGCATTTATGCGTCCCGGCAAGCCATCGCTGAAACTCTCTGTCTTGCTTGGAATCAATCCCAAGTTTGTTTAAAAAAACTGTTCTTCTTAGCTCGGTTATGGCAGTGGGGCCGCCGCAATCGTTCTCTTCGCAATAATCATATAGCCATAGGCCAATCATTCTTGCGGTGTCCCCTCTTGGTGAATAACTAATCTTTTTGTCGCTCGTAAGGATATAGTATTCGATGTCGCAGTCCATTTTCTTCTAATTTGTCGTAATCGACATGTTCTTTTGATCCGTACTTCATGTGTTGAAAGCCAACTACTAACTTGTATATTCTGATGAATTGTATGGAGAGTGGTTTGCTTATGTCGAAAGTTGCTGTTGCAAATCTTTCATTATCGAATTTAATAGCGTCTAAAGCCTCTCTGTGTATCCTATGGGTTCCTTCTCGTGGGGTGTAGTTGCTCAATTGTTCGATTAATTCTCCGCATGTTGAAAATCTATTTGGTATTTGATCTCATTTCTGTCCGGCTAATCCAGAAGAGATAGCTGTTTAGTATTATTGAATTTTACTCGTTTTCGTTGAGGTTCAACGAGATCGAGGATGCTGCAGCACTGAAATAGATTTCGTTGCACCAGCCGAGCCAGATAGTGCAGGCTGATGCCGATCTTTGACAGGAACTTCTGGTAGGTCAGGAGCAGGTACGCGATCATCGCCACGTAGACCTGGGACAGGACGGCATTTTTCGAGTTGCCGAGGAACGACTTGATCTTGAGGTTCTGCTTGATGAACCGGAAGAAGATTTCGACCTGCCATCGCTCCTTGTAAATGTCGGCGATGGTGCGGGCCGGCAGGGTCATGTGGTTGGTGAGGAATTCAAGGTAGTTGTTGGTTTCTTGATCTCGATAGCCAACGCGGCGCAAGGTCATGGTTTTTTCGCCAACGGCGACCTGGATGATGTGATCGGAGGTGACACCCGTTGCCCGATCAGTGCGGTGGCGCTCAATGACCCGAAACCGGGCATTGCTCTTGAGTCGCGTGACCAGGAAGACGTCGGATTTACAGAGCTGCCGAAACCACGTGTAGTCGTTATAGCCCCGGTCAAAGACCACGATTGATCCCTTGGGCAGTTTGAGCAGCTTGGCGATGTTGACCTCATGGCATTTGGCTTCGGTGACGGTGACCACAGCCGGGAGATAGCCGTCATGGTCTACGACTGTGTGCACCTTGATGCCTCCCTTGGCTGTTCGGAATTTGGCCCAGGGGAACAGGGTCAGGCACAGGTCGATGACCGATGCGTCAAGGCTGAACAGCTTGTTTTCAAAAGAAAATTTGTGTTTCGGCGCTTGAGAAAGACACCTCGTGTAGAGTTCGCCGAACAGGGCTTCGAACATGGCGTAAGGGCGCTTGTTGTTGGCGTCGGCAAAGGTGGACCGGGGCACAGGCTTCACGCCAAGATGGTAGAGCCGGCTGGAAGCGGCATTCATGCCCATGATCCCGTCCCGCAGGCTTTTGCATCCGGCCAACTGGGCGTGAAGCAAGTGGACGAAATGACTCCACGGAGAGAATGTTCGAGGCGAACGTTTTGGCTTATGTAGCTTAGATAACTTGGTAAATACAGATTTTGGCACCAGGGATAGGAATTGGGCGAAGACGGTGATAGCGCTTTGCATGTGCGGAATCCTCTTGCCGATTTGTAGGTGGGCCTCGCAACTCTACCATACAGCAACAAGAGTGATTCCGCATAGTTATAAAGGCAAAAAAGAAGTTCTATCCCCTTTAAAATAGGCAATATGATGCGCGCTGGTGCCGGTAGATGCCGTTGTGCAAGGATTTTTGAACTTAAAGTCATGAAGTTTAGTGTCAATTTTTACAGATTGATCGCCGAAGCGTAAAGGCATCAGGAATCTAGTCCAGTCGTCTCTCTCAGGCGTCAAGCCTTTTCTTAACCGGACAGTAATGATTTGATCTAAAAATTTCCCGATTTTTGATCCATACCCAATATGGTGTGAGCCGCCCATTTTCTTTAACTTGAGGGTTTTGCAAAAATAATACGAGCTACAGAATTAACACATTCCAACGGGCATGAGTGCTCATTTTTAAACACTAATGTGTTTTAATGCTGTCGTGTTTCTATTTTGCACATAATTCAGAAACGAATATCCTGATTTATGAGTATCAAAATCATATTGTTGCTATACTGTCAACAAACGAATCAATTGATCTGCTGTCAACGCAAGGATGCCAAACATAAGATGAGCAAAGACCTTAGGTCCACCGCGAACCATAAGACTTCTTCCGCCAAAATCATCTTTAAGACGGCTGTTAACACGTTCAGAATTAGTTCTTTCTCTGTATCGAATGCTAGTTGCTGGCTCCATTTCTTTTTTTATTCCATTGCGTCTTTTGTTAAAATCAATAATCGGAACGTGCCCCAATGAACGACTAAAGTCGCGAATTGTTTTGGAATCGTACGCTGAATCCATCAAGTCATAGAGACTTGTTACTCGTTCAGCGGACATTTTTGCCAACGGTATGGCTGCCTGACTATCGTGTAGTGAAGCAGAAGTAAGTATACAACTGATAGGAATTTGACCATCCGCCGAATCAATATGTAATTTATATCCAATCCATCGACGAAAATGCCCCTTACTGCTAGATTTAGCACCGATATCACATGCCATAGGAAGAGTCATTCTGGCTTCGTCGCTAGTCATTTCTATCTGTCGCTCAAGTAGCTTCTTTGTCTTTGGCTTTGTCTTGCTATTAATCGGCCGCCCCCTGCGGCGGCGTTTTTTGGGTTTGGGCGGATTCATTTTTTTAGTTGGTTTTTCTCTGGCGTTAATTTCTGTCGAATCACGACTAATATGCCCAATCAATCGTTCGCTACAATGTAGCCTGACAAGTCTTTCATGGGCATTTTGAGGCAAACCTTTTAAAGAGAATTCTGAAAATGCACGACTAAATACAGATTCATGCGGAATAGTTTTGTGTTCTTCAAAACCGCAAATCCGTCTAAGACTTGGCATCAATTGCAACGCTTCAACGAGAGCCCTTGTGTTAGGAAAATTTAAAACAGCTTTCGCAATAAACGCTCTGGCAATAGCTGCGCGACTATATGATGGCCTACCTCTTCCGAATCGAGGCAAATCCGAAATATGATCTTCTATGCGAACCAACTCAATAATCTCAACGAGTCTTTTCTGCTTATCTGTCAAAGAACCAAACTTTTCTTCTAAACATGGAATCAAAGAACCTTGTATGGCACCGAGGATGCGTGATAGGAGTCTCATGGAAGCTGGCTCGTGTGGTTTTAGTTTAGGTTTGTGGTGAACTCAAACTACCACATAACCAGCTTCCGTTCTACTCCTATCCATACGGTTTTGCAGGATTATTTAGCAAAACCGATTTTTGCAAAACCCTCACTTTTTAGTAATACTTGCACCTCGCATGACAAGTTGTATTTGTTTCCGATCGAAGTTGCTGTGAGTAAAGCATTTTTCTGTTTGGAAATTCTCTTCCCATGCATATGTTTGATGTTTTATTTTCGGCTTTGGCTCTCTGTTGTCAAACTCTGTCTGGAGGTCGTTGAGTTTGTCGAGGAGGGTGATGTATTTATTATTTCTGGCTAAATATTCTTCTCGAAAGAAGTGGTACCCTGCAAGCCATCTCCATTTTTGTGTCGGCATGTGCGGTATCCTTTTGTTTAATATTGTCTCGAAATGTATAAAGTCTAAGCAATCTGTTGCCGAAGTAGGATATCATTGATGAGTTTGATTGTCGTGCGTTTTTTTAAACGGACTTTGCGAGCTTCGCAATTTTCCGAGTTGGATGCTCCTTGGTATCGACCTTTGTCTGCGTTTCCAGCAACTCCGCCGCCCGGCAAATGGCCTTGCGCTTCGTGTCCGGCAGGAACTTGGCGTAGCGTCTGGTCACCTTAGTATCCTTGTGGGTGAGCAGTTCGCCGATCATGTCCAGGGTGAACTCCCCAGAATTGGCCAATGTCACGGCAAAATGATGCCTTAGGCCGTGAAAAATTCGAAAAGCTGGTGGCAATTGGGCCTTCTTTTTGATCCGGTACACTGCCGTGCAGTCGAAACGCAATTTTCCCTCCTTGCCCGGGAACAGATAGGGGGAGTCCGGGAACTTCGTGTCGCGCCATTCGATTTGCTCCTCAAGGAGTCGCCGCACCGGCTCGGACATGGGCACGCTCACTGTGACCCCACCCTTGGGGCCACGACCGTCCGCCCCGCGCAGGGTGAGGAGCCCCTGGCGGAAGTCCACATCACCGTCCGTCAGGGCGAATACCTCGCCCCGGCGCATTCCAGTGAACATGGCCAGCTTGAGCATCCTGGCTACGTCCGGGGAAGGCCAGTCGTCCAGCACCGACAGCAGGCGCTGCAAGGCTTCGGGGTCGAGGTATTCCGTTACCTCATTATTCTTACGTGGCAGCTGCATTTTGAAGGGCAGGGGAGGGCACATGCTGTGTTTGACCCCGAAATTGACAACACGGCGCAGGATTTCCAGCGCCGCCCACACGCTCGTGATGGACAACCCCTTCATGGCGCTTTCGATGCGGTTCATATCCAGGGGGGCCAGGGAACTGGCCGGGCGCCTGCCGAGGTGCGGGGCGACATGTTTTTCATAGCGGTAGCGGTCGATGACAGCGCCACGCCCCTTCATGCTCGGGCCTCGGGTTTCGAAGTAGGCAGCGGCGATCTCATCAAGTGTCCTGTCCAGACGCGCCTTCTCTTGTCGGATTTCCTTGTGCGTTTTCACCTCGTTTCCATGCCGCGCCACCTTGACCCGTTCGGCCCGAAGTTCGGCGGCCACCTGCGGGGTGTAGCCCTCGGACTTCCAGCCAACCTTTTCCCAGATGAGTTTGCCGTCGAGACGGAAACACAGATAGAGGCACTGGTCGGGGCGCCCCTGGAAGCTGCGTTTGTCGGAATCGTAGGCATAGATGCCTGGCCAGCGACGGGAGTCGACCGGATATTTGAGGCCATTTTTCCTGGCAGACATGAGGTAACCCTCCATTTTACCTAGGGATAGCGCTAAATTTTTTCTATCCTATTTCTAACACGGCGCGTAAAAATGACCAAATCTGGTTAAACGACTGATGGGTATGTAGGCGGGTTGACGTGATATTGTCAACTGAAATATAAGAATTTTTAAGCTGAGTTAAACATGTTAGAAAAAGGTTAAAACTCCGAGTTGTCGGGTTCGAGTCCCATCAGTCACCCCACGAATTTCCCTTGCAAAAGGCCCGGTTAGAAGCCGGGCCTTTTGTTTTGCCGTCTCGAAGATGCGTTAGCGGGAGCGGGCTTGCCGAAGGAATGGGCAAGAGGGAATGGCATCGATTGTCACTGCGCCCGTCTGGGACAGTCGAGCCCTACGTGTCCGCAGCGATCTCCCTGTCTGCCTTGGGACTGCGCTTTTTATAGCGCCCGCAGCCGCTGGCCAGCTCCAGCACCACCACGGCGGCGGCCGTGGCCCGTTCGTGGCTGATGCTGACATGCCAGGACGTGGCGCCAAGGGCCTGGACCCGGTCCAGGGCCGGGCCGTGGAAGGCGAGTGTCGGCCGGCCCAGGGCATCGGGCAGGATCTCGAGGTGATGGAAGGTGATGCCCTGGGCAAAGCCCGTGCCCAGGGCCTTGACGGCCGCCTCCTTGGCCGCGAACAGCCCGGCCAGTCGGGCCAGGGGGCGCGGGGGCAGGGTGGCCCGCTCGGCCGGGGTGAGCAGGCGGGCCACGAAGCGGTCGCCGAAACGGTCCAGGGCCGAGGCGATACGCGGCAATTCCACGACGTCCAGGCCCAGGCCCACGATCATGGCCGCGGTACCCTATTCGGGGAAGCCGGCGATGATGCCGGCCATGGTGGCCACGGCTTCGGTCAGGCCCGTGAGGATGGCCCGGGCGATGATGCTGTGGCCGATGGAGTATTCGCTGACCCCGGAAACGTGGGCGAAGGCGTGGATGTTGTCGTAGTCCAGGCCGTGGCCGAGGTTGACGCCGAGGCCGGCCTGGCGGGCGGCGGGAATGGCGGCCAGCAGCCGTTTAAGTTCGGTTTGCCGGCCAAAGGGGCTGACGGCGTCGGCGTAGGCGCCGGTGTGCAGTTCCACGAAGGCTGCGCCCGTGGCCACGGCCGCCTCGATCTGGGCCGGTTCGGGGTCGATGAACAGCGAGGTCGGGATGCCGGCGCCCTTGAGGGCGGAGACGAATTCGCCGAGTTCCTCCTCGCGGCCGGCCACGCCGAGGCCCCCTTCGGTGGTCAGTTCCTGGCGCTTTTCGGGCACCAGGCAGACCATGTGGGGTTTGAGTTCCAGGGCGATGGCCCGCATCTCGTCGGTGGCGGCCATTTCCAGGTGCAGGCGCGTTTTCACGGTCTGGCGCAACAGGCGCACGTCGCGGTCCTGGATGTGGCGGCGGTCCTCGCGCAGGTGGACGATGATGGCCCGGGCGCCGGCCAGTTCGGCCAGGGCGGCGGCGGCCACCGGGTCGGGGCTGGCGGCCAGGCGGGCCTGGCGGACGGTGGCCACGTGGTCGACGTTGACCGCGAGCAGGGGCATGGCGGACTCCTTTGCTGATGTGGTCTTAGGGTATGCTTTTTACAAATGCGAGGCAACGGGCCCAAGGTTTGGTGGGCTTGTTGACAAACGTCGGACCAATCCGTAAGTGCGAGTTCACCCCATCGATACGGGGCCAGGCAGCCAGGTGTGGCACCTTGCGCCCCATCCCTCAAGGACGCCGTCCGCTTCCGGGGGAAAACCCTAACAACGAGTACACGTGTATGAATCTTTGTATCGTAGGCACCGGTTACGTGGGTCTGGTGAGCGCCGCCTGCTTCGCCGAGATGGGCAATGACGTCTGCTGTGTGGACATCAACCCCAAGATCGTCGAAAATCTGCGTCAGGGCAAAATCCACATCTACGAGCCGGGACTCGAGGAACTGGTCAAGCGCAACGTGGCCGAGGGCCGCCTGCGTTTCACCACCAAGGTGGCCGAAGGCATGGAGAACGCGCTGTTCGTGTTCATCACCGTCGGCACCCCGCCTCGCGAGGACGGATCCTGTGACCTGTCCTTTGTCTACCAGGTGGCCCGGGATATCGGTGCCCATATGACCGACTACAAGATCGTCGTGGACAAATCCACCGTGCCCGTGGGCACTGCCGACGAAGTGCGCAAGTGCATTGGCGAGGAACTGAAAAAGCGCGGCGAGGCCTTCGAGTTCGACGTGGTCTCCAACCCCGAGTTCCTCAAGGAAGGCGACGCCATCAACGACTTCTTCAAGCCCGACCGGGTGGTCGTCGGCACGGACAACGTGCGTACCGGCGAACTCCTCAAGGCCCTGTACGCCCCCTACGCCCGCAACCGCGAGAAGGTCATCGTCATGAGCGTGCGCTCGGCCGAGATGACCAAGTACGCCGCCAACTGCATGCTGGCCACCAAGATCTCGTTTATAAACGAAGTGGCCAACATCTGCGAACGGGTCGGGGCCGACGTGCGCGAAGTGCGCATGGGCATCGGCTCGGACAGCCGCATCGGTTACCAGTTCATCTACCCGGGCATGGGCTACGGCGGATCGTGCTTCCCCAAGGACGTCAAGGCGCTCATCGACACGTCGCGCAAGTACGATTTCGAGCCCGAGCTGCTGGCCTCGGTGGACGAGGTCAACAAGCGCCAGAAGCACACCCTGACGCGGAAGATCGAAGCCTACTTCGAGCCCCAGGGCGGCATCAAGGGCAAGACCCTGGCCCTGTGGGGCCTGGCTTTCAAGGCCAACACCGACGACGTGCGCGAGGCCTCGGCCTTCGAGCTCATCAAGGACGTCACGGCCAAGGGCATGAAGGTCGTGGCCTTCGACCCGGTGGCCGGCCCCAACACCCGCGAGTTCTTCAAGGACAACGCGCTGCTGACCGTCGTCGACGAGCAGTACGCCGCCCTGGAGCAGGCCGACTGCCTGGCCGTGGTCACGGAGTGGAACCAGTTCCGCAACCCGGATTTCGGCCGCGTCAAGAAGATGCTCAAGGCGCCGCTGATCTTCGACGGCCGCAACCTCTATTCGCCGCCGCTTCTGGCCGACCTCGGCCTGGCCTACTTCTGCATCGGCCGCCCGGCTCCCCAGATCTAGGGCCGGCATTTCACGGGACGAGTCAAGGGGGCGGGTAACCGCCCCCTCAGACCACCGACAAACCCCCTTTCGCAAAAACGGAGGGGGGTTGTTTATTGGGGGCGGGTAACCGCCCCCTTTTTTGTCGCCTGGCGCCAGCGGCAGGGGGCCTGGTGTCGCGTCCTCAACAAAAGAGCGTGCTTTTTATGAGGGTAACATGCCTGTATGATTTAATTTTTTTTTGAATAAATACGGGCGTATTCGTTACGGGGCACAACACGAGCATGACGTTTCGGGCAAGGGGGCTGCCGGGCCTTTTCCGCTTGTCGCCGGCCGACACCTTTTCGCGGTCTGCCCGGTTTACAAAGAGGGGAAAAGCGGTAATCGTTGCCAGCATAGGAGTGAAGTAACCGGTTACCCGTGGAGGCGGTATGAAGACTTTTCCCAGGCAAACTGCGGCGTTGTACAATCCAGCCAAGAGGGGCCGGCCCGCTGTCGCGTACGGGCAGCGCCTGGTGTTGGCGGCCTGGCTGCTGCTGGCCGTCCTGGCCGCAACCACCCTTGCCGCCCCGGCCGCCCTGGGCCAGACACGGCGCCATTCGATCATGCACCCCAGTCCGGACAAGCTCCGCGACTGGAACGAAACCTACAGGAACGCTCCCTGGGCCTATTTGAACCCGTCGCTCAAGGCGCGGCGCGGCTCGCTGTCGCTCATGGCCTATTCGCCCTGGAATGCCGGCAACCTCGCCCAGCGGGAACAGCAATACTGCGGCGATTGCTGGGTCTGGGCCGGCACCGGCCTGGCCGAGATCGCGCTCAGTGTGCAAAATAACGTCACGCAGCGGTTGTCCGTGCAGCTTTTCAACTCCTGCTGGCTGGATGGCGGCAGCGTGGCGGCGTGTTGCGGCGGGTTTCTCCATGTTTTCGCCCACTATTACAATACGACCAACAAGTATATGGTGTCCTGGGATACGGCCAACGGCTGGTTCCTCGACGGGACGATCCAGGAAGACGGCGATTGCGGCAAAACGAACGCGACCTGCGCCACCATCGGCACCACGCCGCAGTACATCGTCGACGCGGCCTCGGTCTCCAAGGTGCCGACCACCGAAAGCGGCATGACCCAAGCCGAAGCCATCGCCCATATCAAAAACGTGCTGAACCAGAATAGGGCCATCGACTACACCATGTCCCTGCCGACCGGGGCGGACTGGGACGCGTTCTACGATTTCTGGTACAATCAGCAGGAAAGCGTCATCTTCGACCCAAGCCAGTACAGCGGCCAGACCTGGAACACCGATACCGGGGGCGCCCATGACGAGATGATCGTCGGCTATAACGACGATGACCCCGACAACAGCTATTGGATCGTCCAGAACAGCTGGGGGACGTCCACCAATCGGCCAAACGGCGTCTGGTATCTGAACATGAATACCAATTACGCCGGGTATTATGTCGATACGGACAGCGCGCAACAACCCCTGCAGCAATTCACCACCCTGGACATCACCTTCAGCCTGCCCACGGCCGCCGGTACCGTCAGCGTGGCCATCGAGCCGCCGGGCGCGGTCACGGCCGGCGCCCAGTGGCAGGTGGACGGCGGGGCCTGGCAGGACAGCGGCGCGGCCATCGCCGATTTGTCCGCCGGGACGCACACGGTGTCGTTTATGCCCATCACCGGCTTTACCGCCCCGGCCGACCAGACCGTGACCATCGCCCAGGGCGCGACCCAGGCCGTCACGGGTTCGTATACGGCCGAACCCAACGGCGGCGTGAACCTGCTGCCCCTGGGCCTGCCGGTGGTCGCCAGCGTCAGCGCCTTCAACGGCGGCTTCCAGAACCAGTTCACGACGACGCTTGGCAATTGGACCGCCAACGCGTTGGCCACCTGGACCGTGGCCAACGGCATGGCCAGTGTGACGGGCACGTCTTCCGGCAACTACCTCAATTTGACGTATGGCCAGGGCACGTTTTCCAATTTCGACTACAGCGTCTCGATGCGCCGGCTCAATGACGACTTCTCCGATGCCAATGCCATCTATTTTCGCGGCGTATCCACGCCGCAAACCACGACCGGCCGATGGGACGCCGGCTACCGCTTCGCGTTTGCCAACAATCGCAAATTCTGCATCAGCACGAGCGCCTCGGGCGGGGACTGGACCAACCTCGTGGACTGGACGGAGAGCACGGCCATCATTCCCCTGAGCTGGAACGTCCTGCGGGTGGTGGCCTCGGGCTCTTCCCTGGAATTCTTCATCAACGGCACATCGGTCTATACGACGACCAATACCCAGTTCACCTCGGGCCAAGTCGGCATCGAAATGTACGACAACGGCGGCGGCACCCTGGACGTCGACACCGCGCTGCTCAGCACGGTCATCCCCTAGGGCGTGTACAGGAAAGAGGTTGCCGGAATCGTTGCCGCGGCAACAACGCTGGCGGGGAGCCAGGGAAGCAGAATGTGGGCTCTTCACCCGTGCGGCAGGAGGCGAGGCCAATCGGGCACGGCACGGCCTCGCTACGGCAACGGCGCAGGCCCAGGGCCAGGGAAGAGGGATGCGGGCCGTCGCCCACGAGGCAGAGGCGGCGCCGACCGGGCACGGCAGCAAGGGCGTCGTGCCGTGCCCGGCGGCAAGGAGGGCAGGCCGGTGGAACGGCTGGCCACGGCACGCGTCGCGGCAGGCGCTGGGCCGGGGCGCCTTGCCGTCACTTGGGCCCAGCCTGTTGGGGACGCCGGAACCGGCGGCGCCGGCCGGCAAAACGCAAGAGGCCTCCCGCAAGGGCAGGCGGCAAGCGCGGCGACACGCGAAAAGGTGACTGGTGTATTGGGGGAGGCTGAGCGATGAACGCAAGATGGCCGGGGAAGGCGTCGCCACGCCTTTACGGTCGCGGCACGAGGGCGGCGCCCCGTAAAAACTCCGACAGCATTTTTAGAAAAAACAATTATTCGCAGGCGATATGTCTGGACAGGCCGTTTTTTTCGCGGTCGCGGCCCTAGCGGCCGGCGGCCAACGTGCGGCGGCAGGAACGCAGCATGAGTTCCTGCAGGATCACGCGCTCGTATTCCACGGAATGGTTGGGCTCGGCATTGTCTTCTTCCACGAGCATGCGCTCAAGGTACTGGGTCTCTTCCCAGAAATCGAGAAGCTCGTCGTCGCCGAGGTTTTTGATCTGATCTTCGAGGGGGAACTGGTCGGCATCGGGGAAAAATTGGCCCATGGGGCGGGACTCCTTAAGCGGACGCGCGGCGGCGTTTGTGCCGTGTAAACGGCCGACCCTTTTTTGGCAATCCCTAATTTCCATCTTCCCTGGCCGGTTTTCCGGCCTCCGCCGTGGTGAGGGCCTGGGGGGGCCGGCCCGCGACCTGGATGGTTTGCGCCGGGGCGCCCATGCGCACCAGGCCGTTTATGACCGCGCCGGCTTCGATGATCATGGCCGGGGCCAGCAGGTTGCCGCACAGGTTGGCCCGGGCATGGAGGATCACGCGCCGGCTGGCCTCCACATCGCCGACGATGCGGCCGCTGGCCACCAGTTCGGCCACCCGGATGCGGCCCTCGACATAGCCTTCCTCGCCGAGCACCAGCACGCCGTCGGACTCGATGTCGCCGATGACGCCGCCGTCGATGCGGGCCACGCCCTGGAAATGGAACTGGCCGCAATACTGGGTGCCGGCACCCAGGAACGCGGTGATGGCGTCGTGGCGGGGTTTCTTGCGGGCGCTGCGTCCGAACATGGCCTTCCTTGCCCTGCTGCCGGATTACGGATTTTGCCGGCGGTGGATTTCGATGTTGAGTTCGATCAGGCGGGCGTTGATCTGCTGGATGCGGGCCAGGTTGTCCCCGTACTGTTCCATGAGGCCGCGCTTTTCCTCTTCGAGCTGGTGGCGTTCCACCTCGAGGGCGCTCGCCCCGGGACCGGGCACGGGGCTTGTCACCTGCGGCATGGGCGGCGGCGTGGCCTTGGCCCGACAGCCGGCGCAAAGGCCTAGCGCCGCGCAAAATAACAGGCACAGGCAGGCAATGGCGTTTCGTTTCATGGCGTTGCCTCCCGGCCAGGATAGCAGAGCTTTTTCGGCCTGTCCCGCGAAAAGCGCGGGGCGGCCCGGCTAATCGTCGGCCCCGGCCGCGGCGGCAGCAACGATGGCGGTGGGTGTGTCCGCGCCGGCCACGATGCGCACTTCCCGTTGCGGGAAGGGGATTTCGATGGCTTCCTCGCGAAAGCGGCGGTTGATGGCGAAGCGGATGTCGGATTCGGTGCCCGCGCCGTAGGCCACGTTGTCCACCCAGACCATGAGCAGGAAATCCAGGGAACTGTCGCCGAAGGCCGAGAACTGGACCACGGGCTCGGGATTGCGCAGCACGTGGGGCTGGGCCTTGGCCACCTCGAGCAGGATGCCGCGGACCTTGTCGGTGTCCGTGCCGTAGGCCACGCCCACGGTGATGTCGCGGCGCATGGTCGGGTCGCGGTGGGTCCAGTTGATGAGCTTGCCGGAAATGAGGTCGGAGTTGGGCACGAACAGGGTGGCGTTCTGGAAGGTGCGCACCACGGTGTTGCGGATGTTGACCTTGGCCACCTTGCCCCAGGTGGTGTCGATCTGGATGGTGTCCCCGGCCTGGATGGAGCGGCCGAACAGCAGGATCAGGCCGGCGATGAAGTTGTTGACGATGTTTTGCAGGCCAAAACCGATGCCCACCGACAAGCCGCCGGCGACCACCGCCAGGCTGGTGAAGGAAAAGCCCAGAAGAAAAAGCGAAATCAGGGTGTAGAGGCCCCACAGCAGATACAGCGACGTCGTCTCCAGCACGTCGCACACCCCGGAGTCGATGCCGGGCGAGCGCTTGGGCAGGTCGCGCAGGAAGGAGCGCACGAAGAAAAGCAGCGAGCGGGTGGCGAAAAAGCCCGTGAGGATCAGGGCCAGCCGGCCCAGGGTGAGGCTTAAGCCGCCAAGGGTCACGGTGAAAGACACGGCCGCAACGAACATGTCCTGGCCGCCGAGTTCCGTGGACAGCCAGTACAGGACCGTGAAGAACAGCAGCAGGTAGAGCAGCGGATAGCCCAGGCTGTCCACCAGGGCCCGGCGGGCGAAGGAGGCGCCGTCGTCCCCGGCGTGGGCCTCCTGCCAGGCGGCCAGGCGCCGGGACAGGCCGATGCCCGTCTGGAGGGCGGTCAGGGCCAGGAACCAGCCGGTGAGGATCAAAAACGACAGGTGCTGCCAGCCCAGGGCGGCCACCAGGCTTAGGCCCACGGCCAGGGGCGTGCCCGCCCGGCCGGCCAGAAAAGCCACCGTCCCGGCCCCCTTGGCCGCGCCGCGCCTTGATAGCGCGACGAACCCGAGCAGCAGCACGATCCACACCGACGCCATGGCCGGTTCCGGCAGGTCGGCGATCTGGAGCAGCAGCCCCAGGGAAAACAGCAGCCACAACGGGCGCAAGGGATTGGCCGGGGCCTTGCCCTGGTCCTTATCCGGGCGGGCCAGCAGCCAGGAAAAGCCGGCCAGGGCGGCGGCCAGCAGGATCTCGGCCAGGGCGTTTAAGACCTCCTGCATCAAAAGCGGCGCGTCGCCCGAGACCCAGCGCGCGGCCAGGCTCAACCCGGCCAGCCACCACACCCGGCGCAACCCGGCGAGCATGGCCTTGTCGGGCAGGCGCCGGCGCAGGCGCAGCGTGGCCAGGACGTCGGCGACCACGAGCAGCAAGAGCCCCACGCCGAAGCGCAGGCACGAGGACAGGGCGCGCGTCTTGTCCGTGCCCTGGAGGATCGAGGCGGTCATGGAGCCGTTGGAGCGCAGCCACAGTTGGGCCTGGTTGGGCAGGGCCGACCAGGCCTTCAGCGAGAAAAGCTCGCTTGTCGGCGTGAAATAATACTGTTTCCAGGCCAGGGGGATGCGCTTTTTGAGCGCCTCCTCACTGGCGGAAAGCGACTCCAGGAAGTCCTTGGCCGGGCCGAGTTCCTTGTCCAGGGCGACCCGCACCGCCGTGAGGCTCGCGGCCACGCCCTTGATGTAGCGCAGGTAGTAGTTGATGGCCTCGGCGATGGGCGCTTCCAGGTCGTCGTCCAGGCGCTTGGTGAAGTCTTCCTTGAGGGAGCCCAGTTTGGCCGCGATCTTGTCGAGTTCCTCCCGGCTGTCCGTGAAGGGGCCCATCAGCGTGTCGGCCGCCCGGCGCAGCCGGCCCATGTCGCTCAAAACGGCCCGCATCTCCCAGGGGTTGCCCCCGGACAGGCTCAGGATCAGGTTGAGCTCGTCGAGCTTGCCCTCCAGGTTGGACAGCTCCGTGCGAAAGCGGCGCACGTTTTTGGGCAAAAGCCCTTCCATGGACTTGAAGCGGGCGGCTTGCTGTACCAGGGATTCCTGGTGGATGGACAGCAACACCTGCCAGTCCTTGGGTTGTTCGGCCTCGGGCGCGGCTGTCTTGGCCTCGGCCGCCTTGGCGTCGGGCGTCTTGGCCTCGGCCGGCTTGTCGGTCCCGGGCTTGTTTTTCTCGGGAGCGGGCGGCGTGGCCGGTTTGGCTTCTGCGGGTTTGTCCGGAGCGGGCTTGGGTTTGTCCGGGGCCGGGGCGGCGGCGGCTGGTTTGCCGTCGGCCGGCCTGGCCGGGGCATCGGCCTCGGCGGCCAGGGCCGGGGCGGCCAGGCAGAGGCACAGCCCCAGCCACAGGGCGATTGCGGATCGGAACATGGCGGAATCCGGGTTACGGGCGGGCGGCCCGTTTTTCCATGGGCGTGTAGGCATGGCGTTTGCGGCCCGTGTAGATCTGTCGCGGCCGGTGGATGCGCTGGTCCGGGGAGGTCACTTCCTCCTTCCAGTGGGCGATCCAGCCGGGCATGTTGCCCATGGCCGTGATGACCGGGTACATGTTGGGCGGGAAGTTGATGGCCCGCAGCAACAGGCTCGAATAGAAGTTGGTGTTGGGCAAAAGCTGGCGCGAGGCGAAATAGTCGTCGGCCCCGGCGCGCTGCTCGATCTCCTGGGCGATGTCGTGGAAGGCGTCGGGCTTGGCGTAGCCGGTGGCGATGAGCTTTTGGTAGGTGGCCTTGATGATGCGGGCCCGGGGGTCCTCGACGTGGAAGACCCGCTGGCCGAAGCCCATGAGCCGGCCGGAACGGGACTTGGCCGCCTCGATGATGCGGGAAACCGTGGTGCGGCCGGCCTCCACGTCCTCGAACATGCGGATGGCCGCCGAGCTGGCCCCGCCGTGGTGGCGGCCCCACAGGGCGCAGATGCCCGAGGAGACCGAGGCGAAGAGGTTGGCCTGGCTCGAGCCCACCATGCGTACCGTGGCGCAGGAGGTGTCGAGCGCCTGGTCGGCGTGGCAGATCATGAAGATGCTCAAGGCCCGCACCACCGGGTCCGGCGCCTCGTAGGTCCAAAAGGGCACCGAGAACATCATGTGCAGGAAGTTGCGGCAGTAGTCCAGGTTGGGGTTGGGGTAGTTGAGCGGCATGCCCTGGGACTTGCGGAAGCTGAAGGCGGCGATGGTGCGCACCTTGCTCATGATCTTGGCCGCCGCCAGGCGGAAGTCGTCCTGGGAGGCGATGTCGTAGAGCTCCGGGTAATAGCTGCCCATGGCGTTGATCATGGCCGAGAGGATGGCCATGGGGTGGCCGTTGGGCGGAAAGCCGTCGAGGTGGCTGAGGAGGTCCTCGTGGAGCAGCTCCTGGTCGCGCAGCATGACCCGGAAGGCCTCGCGTTCGGGTTTGGTCGGCAGTTCGCCGAACATGACCAGCATGGCCGTTTCCACGAAGGTGGCCTTCTGGGTCAGTTCCTCCAGGTCGTAGCCGCGGTAGAGCACCACGCCGTTTTCGCCGTCGATGTGGGTGATGGCGCTTTTGCACACCGCCGTGTTGGCGTAGCCCGGGTCCAGGGTGATCCAGCCGGACTGGCCGCGCAGCTTGCGCACGTCGATGGCCGTTTCGACATGGTCGCCGTTGATCACAGGCAGTTCGATGGATTTTCCGTCGTAGGTCAGGGTGGCGGTGTCGGGTGTGGGCATGCGGCTTCCTTTTCGTCGTAAGTTTCCATGATACCCGCCAGTGCGCGACCTGTAAAGCGGCCGTCCCGACCGGGGCTTGACCCCCGCGCCAGGCGGCGTAAGTTCTCCCCCCCCGCCCGTGAAGGAGGAGCTGTCGTGGACGTCTATCTTTTCGTGCCCTGCCTGGTCGAGCACGTGTTGCCCCGGGTCGGCGAGGCGACCGTGGCCGTGCTTGAGCGGGCAGGCGTTTCGCCGCGCCTGCCGGCCGGGCAGACCTGCTGCGGCCAGTTCGCCTACAAGCGCGGCCGGGCCGAGGCGGTCGTGCCCCTGGCCAAGCGGTTCATCGCGCTGTTCGAAGACGCCCCGGCCGTGGTTTGCCCCTCGGCGTCGTGCGTGGCCATGGTGCGGCGCTATCCCGAACTGTTCGCCGCGGCCGATCCCTGGCGGGACCGGGCCGCGCGCCTGGCTGCCCGGACCTTTGAACTCGGCGAGTACCTTGTCGCGGAACGCGGCTGCCCGGACCTCGGCGCCCGCCTGCCCCTGACCGCCACCTTGCACGAGTCCTGCCAGGTAACCCGAGTCCTCGGTGTGGGGGACCACACCCGGCGGCTGCTGGCCGGCGTGGACGGGCTCGAGCTGGTGCCGCTGCCCCACCCCGAGCGCTGCTGCGGATTCGGCGGCGGCTTCAGCCTGGACTATCCGGAAGTAAGCCAGGCCATACTGGAGAAAAAAATCGGGGACATCCTGGAATCCGGAGCCCAGGCGGTGATCACGGCCGAGCCGAGCTGCCTGCTCAACATCGCCTCGGCCCTGGCCCAGCGGGAAAGCGCCGTGCGGCCCCTGCACCTGGCCGAGGTCCTGGCGGGAGGCGCGGCATGAGCGAGAAAGGATACGATTTCGGCCGGGCGGCGGCCAAGGCCCTGGGTGACCGCGAGAGCCGGGCCACCCTGGACAAGGCCATCCACCACATAGACCTCTTGCGCCAGCGCTCTGTCAGCGCCATGCCCGACTTCGCCGCGCGCCGGGCCCGGGCCGTGGCCGTGCGGGACAACACCCTGGACCGCCTGCCCGAGTTGCTGGAGGCCCTGGAAGCGAGCGTCACGGCGGCCGGCGGCCAGGTCCATTTCGCCCGCGACGCCGCCCAGGCGGCGGCCATCGTCACGGGCATCCTCACCGCGCGCGGCGTGCGCCTGGCGGTCAAGGGCAAGTCCATGGTCAGCGAGGAGATCGGGCTCAACGACGCCCTGGCCGCGGCCGGCATCGAGGCCGTGGAGACCGACCTCGGCGAATACATCATCCAGTTGGCCGGCCAGAAGCCCTCGCACATCCTGGCCCCGGCCCTGCACGTGTCCAAGGAGCAGGTGTCGGCCCTTTTTCGCGACAAGCTCGGCCGCACGAGCACGGACATCCCGGAAATGACCCGCATCGCCCGCGACAGCCTGCGCCGGAAGTTTTTGGCCGCCGAGGCGGGGATCACCGGCTGCAACATCGCCATCGCCGAAACCGGCACGGTCACGGTGCTCGAAAACGAGGGCAACATCCGGCTGTCCGCCTCCTGCCCGCCCGTGCACGTGGCGCTGATGAGCCTGGAAAAGGTGGTGGAGAGCCTGGCCGACGCGGCCGCCGTGCTCGACATCCTGCCGCCCTCGGCCACGGGCCAGACCCTGCCCGTGCACCTGTCGTTTTTCACCGGTTCGCGCCGCGACGGCGAACGCGACGGCCCGACGGACATGCACCTGGTCATCCTGGACAACGGCCGTTCGGACATCCTGGCCGACCCGGTGCTGCGCGACATCCTGCGCTGCATCCGCTGCGGCGCCTGCTTAAACGTCTGCCCGGTCTACCAGGCCGTGGGCGGCCACGCCTACGGCGCCGTCTATCCCGGCCCCATGGGCTCGGTCCTGTCGGGGCTGCTGGCCGGTGCCGCCGGCGACCCCAGGCAGCCCTTCGCCTGCACCCACTGCGCCGCCTGCGCCGGGGCCTGCCCGGCCGGCATCGACCACCCGCGCCTGCTCCAGGAACTGCGCCACCGCCTGGCCGCCAAGACGGCCGACCCCGCGGCCGAAGCCTTCGCCGCCCTGGCCCGGTATCCCTGGCTTTTCGACGGCGCGGCGGCCGTGGCCCGCACGGTCGACCCCGGGCTTTCGCGCACGGCCGCCCTGGCCCCGGACTCGCCCGTGGGCCGGTTCCTGCGGGGCCGGCGGTTTCCGGGCTTGGCCAGGCCGTTTTCCCGGCGCAGGCGGGAGGTGGCCCAACGGCCGGCCAAGTCCGGCAAGGGGGAGCGGTCATGAGCGTGCGGAACGAGCTGTTGGACAAGCTGCGCCGTGCCCGTCAAAGGACTGCTCCCGGCGGCTTTCCCCGGCCGCGCCCGGCGGTGCCCCTGCGGCGGGCGGCACCGGAAACGGCCGATTTCACCGTCTTCGCCGAAAAGCTCACGGCCCTTGGCCCGACCTTCGAACTGGCGGCCACGCCCGAGGCGGCGCGCCAGGCCCTGGCCGGGGTGCTCGCCCGGGAGAACGTCAAAACCGCCGTACGCTGGGACCATCCGGACCTCGAGGCCGTGGGGGCGGTAGCCGTGCTCGAAGGGGCGGGGGTGACGGTTTTGGCGCCGGAGGAGCTGCCCGAGCGGGCCTGTCCGGCGTTAGGGGCGGTGGACTTGGGACTGACGGGCGTGGACTACGCCCTGGGTGCGACAGGCAGCCTGATCCTCACGGCCGCGCCCGGCCGGCCGCGCGCGGTTGGGCTCGTGCCGCGCCTGCACGTGGCCCTGGTCGCGGCTTCCAGGCTTTTGCCCGACCTGCCGGCCCTGTGCGACAAGCTGGCCGGCGGCCCCATGCCGAGCGCGGTCAACTGCGTCTCGGGCGTCTCCAGCACCGGTGACATCGAATTCGTCTACGTGCGCGGCGTGCACGGGCCGCTTGCCGTCCACGTCATAGGGCTCGGCTGGCTGTAGCGCGGCGGCCGAAACGAAAAGGAGAGATTGTACGCGCGGTCCCTTGCCGAGGGGCCACATGTCAAAGGGCCTCCCGACGGCTGCGATCCGCCGGGAGGCCCTTTGGCGTGGTTACTTCTGGTCCCAGCCGGCCAGGGCGGCGTTGTCGGGATGGGCTTCGCGCAGTTTGCGCAGTTCCTCGTTGAAGCGGCGTTGCTGGCCCAGGCGGTCGAGTTCCTCGAGCACCAGGATGTCCGGGGCGACGTCGCCGGGGGCGGACGTGGCCCGCAACTGGGCGGCTTGCGCCTCCACGGCGGCCAGTTCGGCCCGCTCGTCGTCGGAAAGGGCGCGGTCCTCGGGCACGGTCACCTCGCGGGTTTTCACCTGTGCCGTGGCCTGCTCGCCGGCTTCGGTCAAAATGGACGAGGCGGCGCCGCCGGCCGGCCGGGCGCGCATGGGCAGCTTCTCCACGGTGGGCGGGCCGGCGCTGTCGGCGCTTTGGCCGCCCTCGGCCGTGATCACCACCGTGGCCGGTCCGGCCCAGGTCTCCTTGACGCCCTTTTGCAGGAAGGCCAGCTGGACTTCGGCACCCCGGCCGAGGTCCAGGCGTTCGCCCTCGCGCAGCCGGGTGAAGACCTCGAGCGGCTTCTTGCCGCCCTCGGCCGGGGACAGGCTGGCCGGGCCGGTCAGGGCCGAAACCAGGCAGACCAGGCGCGGCGCCTCGGCCCGGGCGGGCTCGGCCCAGGCGGTCGCGGCAAGGGCCAGGCACAGGGAAACAAACAACCGGAACATGACCGCTCCTTTGGTTATTGGTCGGTGACGGCCAGGATCTCCAGGGCCGGCACGGGGTCGCGCTTGCCCTTGACCTGGGCCAGTTCGCTTTTTCCGGTCACCACGCCCGGCCCGGCCAGGTCCACCACCGTCCGGCTGGCCACGACCGGGCAGCCCATGACCTTGGTGAACCCTTCCAGGCGCGAGGCGGTGTTGACGGTGTCGCCGATGACCGTGAAGTCCAGGCGCTGTTTCGAGCCGATGTTGCCGACGACGGCCGGCCCGGCGTGCAGGCCCACGCCGATGTGGAATTCCCATTCACCGAGCTTGGGAAACCGCTGCCGCATCCAGTCCTGGAAGTCTTTTGCGGCAACAACCATGCCAAGGGCCGTGGAAAGCGCCTGGCGGGCATGGGCCGGATCGGCCAGGGGCGCGCCGAAAACGGCCATGACCGCGTCGCCGATGAATTTGTCGATCATGCCGCCGTGGGCCAGGATGATGTCGCAGACCTTCGAGAAATAGGCGTTGAGCAGTTCCACGACTTCCTGGGCGGACAGCTTTTCACTTAATGTCGTGAAATTGCGGATATCCGAAAAAAGGATGGTGACCGTGGCCAGGGACCCGCCGGGTGCGGGCGGCTGGCCGCTTTCCAGGATGGCGGCGATGGCCGACTCGGACACGTACTTGCCGAAGGCGTGGCGGATATGGGCCTTTTCGCGTTCGCCGCGCGAAAGCCTCGCGGCGTTGGCCCCGGCCCAGATGCAGCCGATGCCCAGGCCGCAGCCGGCCAGGGGCAGGAGCTTTCCGGCGAGGAACAGCCCGTAACCGAGGCCGAAGGTGCCAAGCAGGCAGCCCAGGGCGGCCAGGGCCGAGGGGCCGGGATGGAGCCGGGCGCAGGCCAGGGCGGCCAGGACCAGAAACGGCAGCCAGGCCAGGGCGGCCACGGGCCTGGCCAGGGGGGCGAGGCTCCGGCCGGCGAGCAGGGCCTCCACGATGTTGGCGTGGATCTCCGGGCCGGGCATGAACTCCTTGGGCGCGCCGAAAAGCGGCAGGGAATACGGCGAGGCCAGCCGGTCGTGGGCGCCGTGGATGTCGATGCCAAGGATCACCACCTTGCCGGCCAGGGCCTTCACCTCGGGATCGTTGCGGGCGTCCGGGGCCAGGAGCCTGGCGAAGCTGACGTGGCCAAAAGAGCCTGGCGGCCCCAGGAAGGGGATGGGCCGGGGGGCGAGGGCGCCTTTGGTGTCGATGTCCCGAAGCCCCGGGGCGTCGGGGGCGGCCTTGCGGGCCAGGGCGGCGGCAAACGACAGGCGCGGCTCGCCCTCGGCGAAAAGGGCCGGGGCGAAGCGGCGCACCACGCCGTCGCGGTCCAGCGGCACGTTTGTCAGCCCCAGGTCGGCTTCGTGGCCGGCCAAGGCGATGAGGTAGTCCGTGGCCGGCAGGCTGAAGACCGGTTCGCCCGATTCCGTGGAGACGCTGGCGGCCAGCACGATCTTGCCCCTGGCCAGTTCCAGCATGAACTGCCGGTCGAAGTCCCGGCTGGAGTCGGCGCCGATTAAGTCCATCCAGGTGACCGGGGACAGCGCCGGCTGGATGTCGATGCCAACGGCGGCCACGCCCACCTGGCGCAGCACGGCCAGCACTTTCGCGTACAGCGGCCCCCAGAAAACCAGCGGCCGGTCCGGTTCGGCGGCCAGGGCCTCGTCGTCGAGCAGGGCCACGGCCACGCGCTCGGGGTCGCGGCGCTTGCCGGCCAGCACGTGCCACAGGTCCGAGGTCCAGGCATCCAGGCGCCGGGCCGGTTCCAGAGGTTCGACCGAAAGGCCCAGGGCCAGGGCGGCCAGGATCAGGCCGCTATAGAAAACGGGCTTGAAGCGCATGGGGAATCCAAGGGCGTCCTGCCGGATAGGGGCGTTGCCCGGCCGTGGCCGGGGCGTGGTTGGCCGCGGTCCGGGCCGGCGTCCCGGGCGGCGCGGGAGCGGGGCTGCCCGCCGCGCCGGGACGTTGTCGCGCGAAAGGGGGAGGACGTCCATGGAAAAAACAGATGGCACCGGCTTGGTTGCGTGCGCAACGGAGTATCCTTGGCCGTCGTAGAATACGCGTTCGCAGTGAATGTTTCATTGATAACCATGTGGGCTGTTGGAGGAGCGTTTGACGGGATATTACCCCTTATGTTTCAATGAAAAATGCCGAAGAGCATGATGCGGCCGGGTATTATTTCAAGACGTGGGGGGAATCCATGCGCGCCAAAACAATGTATGATAAAATATTTGCCTATTATATCGAAAAGATGAATGGGTCAGTGCTTGTTATTTCAAATGACAACTATTTGTTCAGGATATCGAGAAATTATATAAAGGTGAGTGGCTTGCCTGATAGCTGTTACCACTGTGCGAAGATGTCGATCAATACATTCAAGGCGATCGGGCGGTTTTTGGCACACCACGACCACGTCACCGTTCTTATGGAGCGACAGCTGGAGGGTCGGCTCAGCCTTGACGACATCATGCCGCTGAAAAACAAGTTTCGCGAACGCATAAAAGTCATTGTGCTGTCGGCAGAGGTCGATGGCAATACCATTGCCCTCATGTATGAAAAAGGTGCGGACAATGTCATCATAAAACCGGTTTCCCAGGCCATCATCATCCAGAAGATCGTTTCGACGCTCACGCCGGACAACAAGCTGGATGCCCTGATCGAGGGCTGCAAGACGGCCCTGCAAATGAAGGATGCCCAAGGGGCCGAAAGCTATGTCG
This sequence comes from Solidesulfovibrio sp. DCME, assembly GCF_049995385.1. Classification (NCBI taxonomy): domain Bacteria; kingdom Pseudomonadati; phylum Thermodesulfobacteriota; class Desulfovibrionia; order Desulfovibrionales; family Desulfovibrionaceae; genus Solidesulfovibrio; species Solidesulfovibrio sp. DCME. The sequence goes on along the minus strand of NZ_CP188261.1, from coordinate 3,327,483 downwards.
ACAAGATACTGGAGCAGCGCCCCGATAGCACCATCGGGCTCATGCTCAAGGGCGATGTGCGTATGCTGCAAAACGATAATGAAAAGGCGAAATACTTTTATACCAAGGCGGCGGTTTCGTCCAAGTTCTACATGGAGCCGCTGAAGCGGTTGGTGACGCTCTATAACGCCTTGGATGACCTGGACCGAAAGATCGTCTATTTGAAACGCCTCGACAAGATGTCCCCGCTCAACCGGGAACGCAAGATCGAACTGGCCAACTCGTTTCTGAGCCTCGGCGACAATGAGCAGGCCTACACCTACTTCGAGCAGGCCATCAGCCTGGCCAAGCGCGAGGCCAACGAGATCTTAAGCAAGACCTATATGGATATCAGTCAGTCCCTGCTGCCCGTGGATTACGAAAGGAGCCTCGAATTCAACAACAAGGCGATCAAGGCCAAGGGGAAGTACCTGTCCAAGGACGATGTGTGGATGTTCAATGAGAAAGGGATCAACCTGCGAAAGCATCAGCGCAATGCGGAAGCCATCGAATGCTTCAATCGGGCCTTGCGGATATCGCCGGAGGATCCACGGGTCAATTACAATCTCGGGGTCGCCTATGCCGAGGAGCAGGAAGTCAAAAAGGCCGCCGCCTGCTTTGACATAGCCTTGCAGTATGACAAAAGCATCATGCAAAACAGTGTCAGTGTCGCCTATAACATCGGCCTGACCTATTATAACGCCCGGCGTTTCGACGATGCCTACGAATTGTTCGAGGCCGCCGCCGCCATCGATCCCGACAACCCGAATGTCGCCGAGATGCTGCAAAATACCTTCAAAAAGACCTCCCGCTACCTGCCCGAATAGGCGCGGTCAGCCGGGCGGCCGAGGGTCCCCCAGCCGCCGGGTCGAGCCCGTTGCGGGCCGTGTGGCCCAAGGCCGGCCGTCCCGCCGCCAAGGAATGGTTGCGGCCGGCTGCCAGGGCTTGCGCGGTGGGTGCCTTCTGCGGGTCGAGCCCGTTGCGGGCCGTGTGGCCCTGGCCGGACGTCCCGCCGCCAACGGGTGCTGGCGGCGAAACGGCCGGCCTGGCCTGACGGTGCCTGCCTTAGGGCAGCACGATTTCGGTCATGGCCTTGCGCTTGCGCGGGTGGACTTCCGGCTCGTCGGGCCGGCCCACGGCCAGGATGTTGACGATGCGCAGGCCCTCGGCCAGCTTGAAGCGGGCCTTGATGTTGGCCTCGTCGAACATGCCCACCCAACAGGTGCCAAGGCCCAGCTCCACGGCGCGCAGCATCAGGAAGGCCTCGGCCAGGGCCGTGTTCATGGCGCAGGCCCCGAACCTGGCCTGCTCGGCCGCGGCCGCTTCCCGGGCGACGTAGGCCTCGATGCCGTCCATGGTCTCGCCCGTGATGATGTTGTTGTCGCGGTAGAAAAAGGCCGCCGACTGGGAATCCTTGACGTAATGGGCGAGGTCTGCGCAGCTGACGATGATGGCGGCGGCCCCGGCCAGCCAGCCCTGCTTGCGCGTGGCTTCGCTCGTGCCGAACCAGGCGATGTCGGCCGGGTCGGTCACGACCAGAAAGCGCCAGGGCTGGGAGTTGAGGCTCGACGGCGCGTTGCGGGCGGCCTCCAGCAGTTCGTGGATCTCGTTTTCGGTCAGTTTGTCCTTGGTGAAGGCGCGCACGCTGTGGCGCGCGGCAATGGCATCTTTCACGCCCATGCTCATGGCGTCGTCTCCTTTGTGGCTGGTGGTGTCGTCGACGGGCGGGGAGCGCCCGCCCTTGCCTGCCTCCTAGCCCATCCCGGGGCGCGGTCCAAGGCGGGATCGTGTCCGGGGCTTGCCTGATCCTGCGAAAAATCGGATTTTCGGCTGCCCCCAAAGGGGATTTGCGGCACAACCGCCGCGAGGGAGACAGCCTATGCAACCGGCATCCGAAAAATCCTGTCGGCTTCTGGCCGAACTGCTGGCAACCCAGGCCCCGGGCGACGGATTTTGCGAGTCGCCCCTTGCCGGCGTGCGCTATGCCAGGGCCGTGCGGCCGTATCCGCTGGCCCCGGTGCTCTACGAGCCCTCCATCGTCCTGCTGGCCAGCGGGCGCAAGCGGGCCGTTTTCGGGGACACGGCCCACAGCCTCGATCCCGGCCACTACTGGGTGGTTTCCGTCCCCCTGGCCTTTTCCTGCCAGACGCTGGCCACGGCCGAGGAGCCGCTCTACGGGTTGTCGGTGCGGGTGGAGCCGGCGGTGCTGGGGGAATTGCTTCTGGCCATGGACGACGCGCCGGACGAGGCCGGGCCCGATGCCGCCGGCATGTGCGCCTCGGCCATGACGCCGGAAATCGCCGACGCGGCGGTGCGGTTGGCCCGGGTCCTGGCCGTGCCCCGCACGGCCCGCATCCTGGGGCCGGGGATCGTGCGGGAGATCGTCTTTCGGGTGCTCGAGGGCAGGCAGGGCAGGGCGCTGCGGGCTCTGGCCGCCCACAATGGCCGGTTGCGGCCCGTTTCCCGGGCGCTCCAGCGCATCCATTTGGATTTCAACGAGGAACTCGACGTGGAAGCGCTGGCCCGCGAGGCTCACATGGGGCTTTCGACCTTTCATCATGCCTTCCGGGCGGTGACAGCCACCACGCCGCTGCAATATTTGAAGGCCGTGCGGCTGCACAAGGCCCGGTCGTATCTGGCCGAGCCCGGGGCCACGGCCCGCGAGGCGGCGCTGCGGGTCGGCTATGCCAGCGCTTCGCAGTTTTCGCGCGAATTCAAGCGCCTGTTCGGGGCCAGCCCGTCCGAGGAACTGGGCCGGCTCAAGGGAGGGACGGGCTAGGGGAGGCCTCGGCCGGCGCCAGCCGAAAGGCCGCCAGGTATTCCTGGTTGCCCTTGGGGCCTTTGACCTTGGACGGCACGACGCCCAGCAGCGAAAGCCCAAGCGCTTCGCGGGCGAAGCCCGTTACCGTGGCGATGGCCTCCTGGCGGTCGGCCTCCTCGCGCACCACGCCGCCCTTGCCCACCTGTTGCGGCCCCAGTTCGAACTGCGGCTTGATCAGCGCCACCACGAGCCCCCCCGGTTTCACGAACCGCACCAGCGACGGCAGGACCGCGCGCAACGAAATAAACGACAAATCGGCCACGGCCAGGTCCACCGGCTCGGGGAGCAAATCGGCCGGGGCATGGCGCAGGTTGACCTGCTCCATGGACACCACCCGGCCGTCGGCCCGAAGCTTTTCGTGAAGCTGGGCCGTGCCCACGTCCACGGCATAGACCCGGGCCGCGCCGTGCTGGAGCAGGCAGTCCGTGAACCCGCCCGTGGAGGCGCCGGCATCCAGGGCGACAGCGCCCGCCACATCCAGGGAAAACGCCGCCAGGGCCGTTTCCAGCTTGCCGCCGCCACGGCTGACGTAGCGCTCGCCGACGGCAAGGGTAAAGACGGTCCCCACCGGGAACAGCATCCCGGGCTTGTCCACCAGCGCCTCCCGGCCGCCGGCGGCCACGCGCACGCGCCCGGCCATGACCAGCCGCGTGGCCAGCTCCAGGCTCTCGGCCAGCCCCTGTGCGAAAACGAGTTGATCCGCCCGCTGTTTTGCCTTGGCCATAGCCGTCCTTTCCCGCGCCCGGAAAACCGGGCCTAGCCGTCCAAACGCCCCTGTCGGGCCTGTTCCTTGCCCGCTTCCGGCGTCAGGCGCAACAGCGGCGGCGGCGTGGCCAGAAGCGCCGCCACATCGGCCGGCGCGTTGCGACCCGGGTCGAGCCAGGCGGCGAAGGCTTCGGGCGGCAAAATCAGCGGCATGCGGTCGTGGATGGCGGCCATCTGCGGCGAAGCCGGCCGGGTGAGGATGGCGGCCGTGTCCCGGGCCTCGCCGTCGGCGGTGACGGCGCGCTCGTACAGGCCAGCCAGGGCCATGACCGGCGCCTCGGGAAGGGTCAGGAAAAACCGCGTCTTGCCGCCGCCGGGCTCCCGGCGCCACTCGAAGAAGCCCTGGGCCGGGACGAGGCAGCGCCGGTAGCGCACGGCCGCCCGGAAGGACGGTTTTTCCAGGGCGGTCTCGGCCCGGGCGTTGATCATGGGCCGGGCCTTGGCCGGGTCCTTGACGAAGGCCGGCACCAACCCCCAGCGGAAAAGCCCGGCCAGGCGCCGGCCGCTTTCCCGGGCCGTAAAGATCGCCTCGATCAATTCCGATGGGAATATTTCGGGGCGAGGCGGCACGTTTTGGGGCAGGTCCGGCACGCCCATGGCCTCGGCCACGAGCCGGCGCGGCACGGCCAGGGCGAATCGGCCGCACATGGCGTTTCCTCCTTGCTGGGGCCGCCATCATGGCAGGGCCGGGCCGCACTGGCAAGGCGGGCCGGGTTCGAAGGCGCGGCCCGGACCGAAGCCCGGCAGGCCGGGCACTATCGTTTCTCCCTGGGGCATGCCGGTTGTCGGCAACGGCCGCGCTACGGCCCGACATTTGCTAGCAAGGAGGCCTGAAAGCCGACCGCGAGGCAGGGGAATGGGCAAACAAGCCGGAACCACGGGATTTTTTCGGAAGGGCGCTTTTCGTTCACCCGTGGGTCGGCCTCAATTTGTAACAAAGTTACACACCGCATGACACCGTTGCCACCGCCCCCGGTCGTCGACCCCAGCCGCGAATACCAGCCGATCCCCGTCTGGCACCTTTTTCCCCACGCGCCGGGGGAGTTCGAGGTCTATCTGCGCCACGGCGACAGCCATACCCTGTTCGCTCGGGGGGGCGAGGCCCTGACGTCCCAGCGGCGTGGTATACTGTCCGACCACGGCGTGTCCGTGGTCTACATCCACCGCGAGGAGCGGGAGCGCTACCGGCGCTACATGCGCCGGCACCTAGCCGGGGCGCTGCTTGGGCCGGAGATGCCGCCCGACCAGAAGGCGGCGGTTTTCTATCACAACTGCTGCGACATCGTGCGCGAACTCATCCGCGAGCGCCTGCCCCAGGGGCTGTCCGACAGGCACGGCCGGCTGTTCGTGGCCTATGCCCGGGACTGCGTGGCCTTTTTGTGCACCGAGGCCGGCCTGTCGCGCATGGGGGCGCTGATGGCCCACGACTACGAGGTCTACAGCCACGGCGTGCATGTGTTCGTCTACACCGTTTTCATGCTCAAATCCCTGGGCCTGCCGTCGCCCACCATCGTCCAGGCCGGGGTGGGGGCGCTGTTGCACGATAGCGGCAAAGAGTCCGTCGACGCCGCCATCCTCAAAAAGCCGGGCCGGCTCAGCCCCGAGGAATTCCTGGCCATCCGCGAACATCCGGTGCTCGGGGCGCGGCTTTGCCGGCGGCTTTCCCTGTCACGGCTGGCCCGGGAGTGCATCCTGCTGCACCACGAGAAACTGGACGGCACGGGCTATCCCCGGGGGCTGGCCGGCGAGGCCATCCCGGTCCACGCCCGGGTGGTCTCCCTGGCCGACGTCTATGACGCACTGACCTCGAAGCGGGTCTACGCCGACGCGGTGCGCCCCTTCGAGGCGCTGCGCATCATGCGCCACGAGATGGCCGGCTCCTTCGACCTCGACCTGTACAAACGCTTCGTCATGCTTTTGAGCGGCGCGGCCTTGTTGTAACACGACAGGCGTTGCCGCCGGGACGGCCTTCGGGTAATCGGCCGGCAGGAGGGACCATGGTCAAGGCCCCACGCAACATCGTCCTGGCCGTCCGGAGTTCCGGCAAGCCCTTTCATTTCCTGCTGGCGGCCTTGCTGGCCCAGCTCGTGGCCTCGCCGTTTCTTACCGGCGAGGGCGCCGGCGTGCTCCAGGACCTCATCTTCCTGATCCTGCTCGTGGCCGCCTCGCAGGTGGCCCGGCACAGCCGGCTGTATCCGCTCATCATGGGACTGACGGCGCTTTGCGGGGTCTGTGTCCTGGCCAAGTACCTCTATGACGGCGAGGGGCCAAGCCAGCTCAGCGACGCCCTGGGCGTGCCGGTGATCTTTCTGACCGCCGTGGAAATGACGCGCTACCTGGCCAGGCAGCGCCGCGTCGACCTCGACACCGTGCTCGGCGGGCTGTGCGTCTACCTCTTCATCGGCGCCATGTGGTTCACCCTGTATTCGCTGGTGGACCGGCTCCTGCCCGGCGCCTTTGACTACACCGTGCACACGCGGCCGATCATGACCCGCGAGCACGTGGACCGGCTGCTTTTTTTCTTTAGCTACATCACGCTGCTGACCACCGGTTACGGCGACATCGTGCCCGTGGCCCCGGTGGCCCAGACCCTGGCCATCCTGGAAGGCATCGCCGGCCAGTTCTATCTGGTCTTTTTCATGGCCCGGCTGGTGGGCCTGCACGTGGCCGAGAAACAGGAAGCCCAGGAGCCCTCAGCCGCCGGCCGCCGCCAGCCGGGCCGGTAGGCCCCAGGCCTCGGCCAGGGCGGCCACGGACGGGGGCACCAGTTCCCGCCAGGCCCCGCCCGTGGCCATCAGCCGCCGCACGTCCGTGCCGGACAGGCCCTTTTGCTCGGGCGAAACCTCCCACAACACCTCGATGCGCAGCCCCAGGCCCGCGAAATACTCCCGTTTGCGCCGGCCCCAGGCGTCGTAGATGGTCAGGAAGAACAGCGCGTTAAGGGGCACGTAGTAGCGGTAGAGCTCCGGAAAGCTCACCGGGAAGGGAACCACCGTGAAATCGGCCTCGGCCGTGCCGGCGGCCGTGAGGGCGGCCCGGACCATGGCCTGGCGCTCGAAATAGGTCAGGGGATTGGCGGCCGGGTCGCAGCGGTGCGCATCGGCCGTTTCGGGCCGGCTGCGGCCGGGGTCGGGGTTGGTGATGCCGACCACCAGGTGGCGGCAGCGCTCCCGGCCGGCCAGCAGATAGCGCAGGTGGTCGTTGTGCAGGAGCTGGAAACGGCCGTGGATGACGCCGACAGGCGCGGGCAGGGTCATGGCTCCTCCAGGCGGAAGGGGCTGACCGGCCCCGGGTAGCTGGCCGGCGGGGCCGGGGTGTCGCGGATGCCGGCCAGGCGGGCGCGTTCCAGGCCGTTTATGACCAGGTAGGGCAGCTCCACGCCGCGCACCAGCCCCAGGCAGCCGGCTGCGGCCGCGACCTCGTCGAAACGTTTCACCGTATCGACGCGCTGGCCCGGGCCGTGGAAACACAGGGGCACGGGCTCGCCGCCGTGGATCAGCGGGCCGCTCGACGGGGTCGAGTGGTCGGCGGTGACGGCGAAAAGGACGTCCGGATCGGCCAGAAGCGGCCCGGCGGCCCGGCCGATGGCCGCGTCCAGGGCCTCGATGACGGCCTTCTTGGCCAGGGGGTCCTTGGTGTGGGCGGCTTCGTCCGGGGCCTTGGTGTGGACGTGGATGAAATCGTAATCCGCCACGGCCCGGCCGGCCAGGCGCAGGCGCTCGGCCAGGTCGGCCCCGGGGTCGGCCGTGTCGCGCGCGGGCAGCAGGTCGAACCCGAGCCCCTTGGCGATGCCGGCGAACAACGTACCCGCGGCGATGGAGGCCGGGTGCAGGCCGAAACGCTCCCCAAACGACGGCATGGGCCGGGCCATGCCGGCGCGCTGGGTGACCAGGGCGTTTATGGGTGTCAGCCCCGCCCGTTGCCGGGCCGCGTTGACCGGATGGTCGCCAAGGACGCGCCGGGCGTACAGCAGGTAGGCCTTGAGCGCCCTGGCCGTCCGGGCCGCCGCCCGGCCGGCGCCGGCCATGGGTTCGGGCTCGGGCAGGAACAGCCCGTCCACCATGGGGTTGGTGTCCGTGACCTCGGGCGAGACGTCGCCGGTCATGGTGAGGACGCCGAAAAGCCCCTTGTCGCGGTGCAGGCGCAGGTCCACGCCTTCGAAGGAATAAGCGGCCACGGCGGCAAAAAGCGCCGCCGCTGCCGCCCCGTCGGGCGGTTCCGGCCGGTCGCGCCACAGCCGCAGGCAGCCGGCCTCGGCCACGGCGTTGCAGAAATGGGCCAGCAGGCAGACTTCGCCCGGCCCGGGCGCCAGGCCCAGGCCCAAGGCCTCCAGGTAGCCCCGGCCGGGGAATTCCTCCGGCGTGGCGCCGAACATGGCGAAATGGGCGTTTTCGCTGGGCAGGGCCTGGCCGAGCCGGGCGGCGTGGTAGAGGCCGTTGGCCCCGGCCGCGGCCACGGCGTCGAGGTGGGGCGTGTCTGCCGCCTGCAGGGGGGTCTGGCCGCCGAGCACGGCCTGGGAACGGTCGCCGAGGCCATCGAGGACCAGCAGCACGCAGGCCCGGGGCATCAGCGGCCCATTCCGTGATATCGGTTTGTGCGATGGAAAGGGGGATTGTCCATAGGCATTACCATTTTGCCTTTTTTGCCGGCCCGAAGCAAGATACGCCATGCGCTTCGATTTGCACGTCCATACCGAGCTTTCGCCGTGCAGCCGGCTGACCGTGGCTCAGATCCGGCGCCAGGCCAGGCTGCTCGGCCTCGACGGCGTCTGCCTGACCGACCACGACACCATGGCCGCCGCCCACCTGGTGCGGGAGGGCCTGCAGGACGACGGGCTGTGCCTGATCATCGGCCTGGAGTATGCCACGGCCGAGGGCGACATCCTGCTGTTCGGCCCCTTGGAGGACCTGCCGCCCGGGCTTTCGGCCCGCCGGGTCATTGGGCTGGCCCGGTCCCTGGGCGGCGTGGCCATCGCCGCCCATCCGTTTCGCACCTGGCGTCCGGCCGGGCCGGGCATCCTCGACCATCCGGGGCTTTCGGGCCTGGAGGTGCGCAACGGCCGCAACCGGCCCGAGGAAAACGCCGCCGCGGCACGCTTCGCCGCCGAACGCAACCTGCCCGCCCTGGCCGGTTCCGATGCCCACAGCCTCGACGAACTCGGCCGCATGCCCCTGGAAGTGGACGCCGTGGTGCGCGGCCGGGCCGATTTCGTGGCCGCGCTCCTGGCCGGCCGCTACCGCCTGCCCCAGCTCGACCCGGTCTGGCCCGGTTTGGGCGACGGCCATTCCTGCCCGACCTTCGTTTCCTGACGGGCCGCCGCCCGGTCCTTGGCTTTTCCCAGCACTGCTCCAGCCGCGTGGCCGATGCCTGCTTTTGGGGCGTGCGCCGGGGCTTCGGTGTCGCTTTCCCCTGAGGCGGCGCCGGTGCCTGGCGGCCGCGTTTCCTGGCCTGGGCTTAGCGGTGCGCGGCCAACGGGTACGGCGTATTGACAAGTCGGCCAAGCCCGGCAATGACTGTGCACAGGCCGGGGGAGGCTGGGTCGCGCCTGGGGCACAAAGGCACGCGGTTTTCACACGGCAAGGGTGCGGCCGGCGTGTCGGTTTCGGGCCGACGACGCGCGATGCCCGCCAAAGCAAAGGAAGACGCCATGAGCCATGCGATCCTTGAGCCGTCCCAGGACGACCGCCCGGCCCGCCGCCTGGACCGGCGCGCCTTTCTCAAACTGGCCCTGTCCGGGGCCTGCCTGCTGGCCGCGCCAGGGCTGGGGTTCGACCGGGTCCTGGCCGCCGGGCCGGACTGCGGCGACGGCGCGCCCGAATCGTTTACCGCCGCCGCGGCGGGGCGCCAGGGGATGTTCGTCGTTTTTTCCGACGTCCACTTCGACCCCTTCGCCGATCCGTCCAAGGTCAAGGCCCTGGCCGGGGCGCCGGCCACGGCCTGGGGGGACATCCTGGCCGACCCGGCCCAGGGCTTTGCCCCCTACGGGCAGGACACCGACAACGCGCTGTTTCTGGCCTTTCTCGACGACATGGCCCGCCGGGCGCCCAACCCCGACTTCCTGCTCTTTCCCGGCGACATGCTCTGCCACCGCTTCTGGGCCACGTACCCGCGCCTGACCGGGGATGCCAGCCCGGCCGGGCTTTTGGCCTTCATCGCCAAGACCGCTACCTATTTTTTCAGCGAAGTGGCCAGGCGCTTCCCGGGCTGCCCGGTCTTCGCGGCCCTGGGCAACAACGACAGCGTCGAGGGCGATTACCGCATCGCCCCCGACAGCCCCTACCTGGCCGTGACCGCGCCCCTCCTCGCCCAGCTCAGCCAGGCCCAGGGGGCGCAGCGCCAGGCCTTCATGGAAACCTATCCGCGCTACGGCTGCTATGCCCTGCCCCTGCCGGGCCGCGAGGACGCTCGCCTGGTGGTGCTCAACGACATCTTCTGGACCAAGCGGTCCCCGCAGACGGCCGGCGCCCGGCCGGTACTGGATTTCCTGGAGCGCGAACTGGCCATGGCCGCCCGGCGCGGGGAGCGGGTTTGGCTCATGACCCACGTGCCGCCGGGCGACAACCCGAGGTCGAGCTCCAGGGACTATCTGAAGACCGGGGACACGCGCTATGCGCCGCTTTTGCTCGATGCCTACAACGACGCCCTGCTGCGCCGGCTCAACGAGCACGCCGCCACCGTGAAAGCGGCCTTCGCCGGCCACGTCCACCGCGACGCCTTCCGGCTGTTCTACGGAGCGAACGCGGGGCTGCCGAGCGGCAACATGCGCCTGGTGCCGTCGATTTCGCCCATCACCGGCAACAATCCCGGCTACCATGTCTACGCCTACGACCGCGACAGCCTGGAGCTGCTCGACGTGCAGGTGCCCTATGCGGACCTCGGCGCGGCCCAACCGGCCTGGGAGCTGGAATACGTCTATTCCAAGGCCTATGGCCGGGGGCTTCGGGCGCCGGCCGACTGGCAGGCCATGTACCGGCAGCTGCGCGACTGCCCGGCCCGGGGCCAGGCTTTTGCCGCGGCCTTCGACCTGCGCAGCCGCCGGATCGACGAGATCACCCCGCAAACCTTCCCCATCTACTGGCGGGCCCTGGGCCTGGCCAGCCAGGCGTCCTTTACGGCCGGGGCACCCCTGTAGCCGGGGCCAGGCCGCTGCGGCGCCACACCCGGGAAGCCCGGGGACGGCAGCCGTCCGTCGCCCGGCCGGCCTAGAAGGAAGCCAGAATCCCCACCACCGTGCCGGTCATGAGCGAGGCCAGGGCGCCGGCGACCAGCGCCCGGCCGCCCAGGGCCGTGATCTCGTCCTTGCGGGCCGGGCACAGCGAGCCCATGCCGGCAAGCAAGATGCCGACGCTGCCAAAGTTGGCGAAGCTGCACATGGCGTAGGTGAGGATGAGCCGGGTGTGTTCGGACAAGGCCCCGGCCGGCAGCTTGGCCATGTCGAGAAAGGCGATGAATTCGTTGAGCACGATTTTCGTGCCAAGCAGGCTCCCGGCCGTGGCCGCTTCGGCCCAGGGCACCCCCAGCAGCCAGGCCACCGGGGCCATGACCAGGCCCAGGCCCCGTTCCAGGGTCACCGGCGCGCCGCCGACCGCCGGCAGGGTGCCGAGCAGGATGTTGGCCAGCTTCACCAGGGCCACGAACACCAGCAGCGTGGCCACGATGCTCCCGAAAAGCCGCAACCCGTCGGCCGTGCCCGAAACCACTGCGTCCATGGCCCCCGAAGCCGGCGAACGCGGCAGCACCCGGCCGAGGGTCGGTTCCTTTGTTTCGGGGATCATGAGCGCCGCCACCACCAGGGCGGCCGGGGCGTGGATGACCGAGGCCGTCAGGATATGGCCCAGGGCGTCGGGGATGATGCCCTTGAGCACCGTGGCGTAGAGTATGAGCATGGTGCCGGCGATGCAGGACATGCCGGTGGCCATCATGGCGAACAGTTCGCTGCGGGTCATGCGCTCCATGTAGGGGCGAATCAGCAGCGGCGCCTCGATCATGCCCAGGAAGACGCAGCCGCCCGCGCCGACGCCAAGTACCCCGCCGATGCCCATGGTCTTTTCCAGTACCAGCGAAAACCCCCGCACCACGTGCGGCAGGATGTTCCAGTAATAGAGCAGGGCGGTGAGGGCGGCGATGACGATGACCAGCGGCAAAGCCTGGAAGGCTAGGCTGAAGGTGGCGCCCGGGTCGGTGACGGCAAAGGGGGCCGGCGCGCCGCCCAGGTAGCCGAACACGAAGGCCGTGCCGGCCCGGGTGGCCTCGTCCATGGCCGCCACCAGGGCGTTTAAGGCCATGAAGGCGCCGCGCAGAAACGGGGCCTTGAGCATGAAGGCGGCGATGGCCACCTGCAGCCCGAGGCCGCCGGCAACCAGCCGCCAGGGGATCAGCCCCCGGCGTTCGCTCAGCGCCATGGCCAGGCCGAGCAGGGTGACGAGGCCGAGCAGGCTCTGGAACATGGCGCTCTCCTTTTCCCGGCCGGCCTAGAACAACCCGACGAGCATGCGCGTGGCCATGGCCAGCAGAAAAATGGCGAAGACGCGCTTGAGGGTGGCCACGGGCAGCTTGTGGGCCAGCTTGGCCCCGTAGGGCGCGGTGAGGAAGCTGACCCCGGCGATGCCGACCAGGGCCGGCAGGGAGATGTAGCCCAGGGACAGGGAGGGCAGGTTGGGAGTGCCCAGGCCGTTTATGATGTAGCCGATGGAGCCGGCCACGGCGATGGGGAAGCCGATGGCGGCCGAGGTGCCGACGGCGGTGTGCATGGGGATGTTGCACCAGGTCATAAACGGCACGGACAGGGTGCCGCCGCCGATGCCGACCAGGCTCGAGACGGCGCCGATGGTGGCCCCGGCCCCGAACATGCCGGCCTTGCCCGGGAGTTGCCGGCTGGGCTTGGGCTTGATGTTGAGCAGCATTTGCGCCGAGACGTAATAGAGGAAGCAGACGAAAAAGCCCTTGAGAAAGCCGGTGGGAAGCCGGGCGGCCACGCAGGAGCCGGCAAACGTGCCGACCAGGATGCCGGGCGTGATGGTCTTGACGATGGGCCACAGGACCGCGCCGCGACGGTGATGGGCCCGGAAGCTCGATACGGACGTGAAGCAGATGGCGGCCAGGGAGGTGCCCAGGGCCATCTGCATGATGAGTTCCTGGGAAAAGCCCTGGGCGGTGAAAAACCAGTACAGGGCCGGGACGACCACGATGCCGCCACCGACGCCGAGAAGTCCGGCGATGACGCCGGCTGCGGCGCCGAAGGCGAAATAGGCCAGCCAGAAGGTCAGGGAAGGCATGCAACGCTCCTTGCGGGTGGGACTGCGACCGGGGTGTTGCTGTAACGGAAAAGACAGCGAAAGGAAAGGTAGTGGCGACACAGGCCACTGATGGGGCGGCTTGCCCAGGCTTGCGGCAGTGTTGCGGCGCGGGGCGGGGGAAACGTGTTTTGGGTTTGGCCCGCAACTGGCCGCGGCCAGAAAGGAAGGCCGGCGCGACCACCACCGCCGTGCCCTCGAAATCCGCGATCACGGATGACGAGGACACGACGGATCGAAAGCGTCTTTTTACGGAAAAGACGGCCGGGCGTTTCGAGGAGGCAGGCTAGGCGATGCCGTAGCCGCTGATGTGTTTCATGTAATCGTCGACTTCCTTGGCCAGGTGGTCGAAAAGCTTGCCCACGCCCTTGTCGGGTTCGGTGCCGATCTTGTTGAAGATGTTGCCGGCCTTGGCGTAGGCTTCCTCGAAGTGGCTTTCGTCGAGGCCGCACAGTTCCTTGGCCTCTTCCCGGGTCAGGTAGCCGGTGTGAGCGAAATAGGCGCAGACGACGGCGTTGACTTTCTTGACGTGTTCCTTCTTGGACATGCGGGACTCCTTTGCGGGATTCACTGGTCGATTGCCGCCTTGCTAAAGCATTTGCGCGGCTCTAGGCAAGCCTTGGCTTGTAAAAAAATGCACAAATATCGGTTGCGGCCGTGCGCCCGGCGCCCTCAGCCCTTGCCGGCCCGGTCGGCCAGGGGCTTGATGTCGATGACCGGCGTGCCGTCGATGGCCTCCAGGGCGCCCACGGTCAGCACGTCGCCGTCGATGGCCGTCAGGCGCACCTGATGCAGGCCGATGGGGTTGGGCCGGTCCGGCGAGCGGGTGGAAAACACACCCGTCAAGGGACGGCTCATGTCCCGGCGGGGGTGGACTTCCTGGCAGTCCCGGTCGGCCAGGTGGAACCAGGTAAACAGCAGGATTTCCTGGCCGGCTTCCAGGGATTTGGCCGCCGCGCGGTAGGCCGGGTCGAGGAGGATCTGGGCCTGGGGGGCGTTTTCCGTCTCGAAGCGGGGGGCCGTCTTGGGGTCTGTCAGGGGTGAGCGCACGCGCCCGACGATACGAAGCGTCATGTCCATCACGGGGCCTCCTTCAGGATTTTTCCGGCCCGCCGACGACGGAGCCGAGGTAGATGCCGCCAAGGGCCAGGGCCACGCCGGCCAGCTCCACCGGCCCCGTGGCCTTGCCGAAAAAAAGCACGTCCCACAGGTAGGAAAGCGTGGGTTGCAGCAGCAGGATGAGCCCGGCCAGGGCCGGCCGCACCCCGGCCAGCCCCATGGAGATGGCCAGCCAGCCGACGCCCTGGCCCACGACGCCGAGCCCAACCAGGGCCAGGGCGCTTCGGGCCGAGGGCAGGACGAACGAGGCCTCGGCCGAGACGGCGATCGGCACGAGCAGCGCCGCCCCGGCCAGCGACAGCACGGCCATGGCCGCCATGGGCGCCGCCCGGCCGTGGTCGGTCACGGCTTTTTTCAGCGTCATGATAAACAGGGCGTAGAAAACGGACGTGGCCAGGCCGTAGCCCACACCCAGGCGGAATTCGGGGGTCTGGTCGGCAAATCCCCGGCCGACCACGAGGTAGAGCCCGAAAAGGGCGATGGCCATGGCGGCCAGGAAACCCGGGCGCGGGGCGCGCCTGGCGGCCACGGCGGCGGCCACGGTGATGAGGAAGACCTGGAAATTGCCGACCAGGGTGGCCAGGCCCGGGCCTATATGATTGATGCTGGCGTGCCAGCACAGCAGGTCGCACACGAAAAAGACGGCGCAGCCAAGGGCCGGCCAGCGCATGGCCCGCCTGGCCGCGGGCAAGTTGTTGGTGGCGGCGAGCATGGCCAAAAGCGTCAGGCCGCCGATGGCCAGGCGGTAGAAGGCCGAGATCGACGGCGCCACGGCGGCCAGCTTGACGAACACGGCGGAGAAGCTGATGCACGCCGCGCCAAACAGCAGCAAGCCCATGGGGATCAGCCGAAATGGTCGAAGCCGCCCATTTCGAAGGGGGCGCCGTTTACCGTGTAGGCGTTTTTGGCCACGACCTGGCCGATGGCGGCCGCCCCGGGCAGCACGGCCCGCACCTTGGGCCAGCCGGCCGGGGAGACGCACGCAGCCAGGGCGTAGTCCTCGCCGCCGAAGACGGCTTCCTTTTGCGGCTTGCGGCCATGGCCGGCGCAGTGGGCCGTGACTTCCGGGTGGAGCAGGGCCGGCGGCAAAAAGAGGTCCGCCCCGCACCCCGGCGGCAACAGGCGCGGCAGGTCCCGGGCCAGGCCGTCGGAGACGTCCATGCAGGCGCTCACCTCGGGGATGGCGGCCAGGGCCAGCCCGGCCGCGACTTGCGGCACGGGCCGCAGGTGGGCCGCGACCGCCGCCGGGAAATGGGCCGCCGCCCCGCGCCCCTCTTTTTCCAGCACGGCCAGCCCCACCCGGGCCAGGCCGATGGGGCCGACCACGAACACGATATCGCCGGGCGCACCCGCCCCCCGCCGCAAGAAGCGCCCCGACGGGCCGGCCTCGCCCCAGATGGTCAGGCTCAGCCCGAGCTTGGCCCCCCGGCTCAAATCGCCGCCGACCAGCGGCAGGCCGTACTCCCTGGCCAGGGCGGCCATGGCGGCGAGCGCCTCGTCCCAGTACTCCCGGCCGGCGTCGTCGGTGCTTTCCAGGCAGCAGGCGAAACCGGTGGGCCGGGCGCCCATGGCGGCCATGTCGCTCAGGTTGACGGCCAGGGCCTTGTAGCCGACGTCGGCCGGCGTGAAATAGGCGCGCCGGAAATGCACGTCCTCCAGGAACAGGTCGGCGCTGACGCACAGCCTTGCCGGGCAGGCGATGATCGCCGCGTCGTCGCCGCGCGACAACTCGACCCCCCGCGCCTCGCGCGGAAAGTGGCGGTCGATAAGCGCCAGGAAATCGTCCTCGGATCGTAGTCGTGTCATAATAAGCATGGGGGCTCGGGCATGGGGAGTCTTTCCTTTCGCTGCGGGCCGCGTGGCCCGGGGTTCCCTCCCCCCGGACCCCCCACCCTCCCCAAAAACTTTTCAAGGGGGTATCAAGGGATACCTTCAATGGCAGTGAAAACTGACTATCGGTTGATTGTTGTGAAAATGGAAGTGCTTTTAGCAGGGTCCGCACGGCGCCGCCATTTTCAGCCCCACTTTCGAGGGGGTCCGGGGGGCATCATGCCCCCCGGCCGCCGGAGGCATCTTCCTCTTCTTCTTCCTTACAATGCCCCGAACACCGAAGCGTAGCGGGCCAGGAAGTCGTCCCAGGTGAACTGGTGTTCCTGGGTGCCGTGTTTTTCCACGGCGTAGGCGGCCGAGACCGAGCCGAGCTTGGCCGCGTCCGCCGGCGCCTTGCCCATGATCAGCCCCTTGATGAAGCCGGCCCGGTAGGCGTCGCCGGCCCCGGTCGGGTCCTGGACCTCGGCCACGGGGCAGGGGGCGATGTGGGTTTCCGTTTCGCCCTGGCGGATGAGGGAGCCGTTTTCGCCAAGCGTGGTGATGACCACGCCGGCCCGGGCCTTGATCTCGGCCAGGGTCAGCTTGGTGGCGTTCTCGATGAGCTGGAGCTCGTAGTCGTTGGAAATGAGGTAGGTGGCGCCGGTGAGCATCTCGGTGAGCTGTTCGCCGGAAAAGGCGGTGATGTTCTGGCCGGGGTCGACCATGACCGGGATGCCCTTGGCCTTGTAGCGGCGGGGGAAGTCCTGCATGTCCTGGAGGTTGCCGGGGGCGACGATGGCGATGGTGTCGGCCGGGTCGGTGTCGTCCACGGGGTAGTCGGCGGTGTGCTTCATGGCCCCGGGGTTGAAGCCGGTGATCTGGTTGTCGGAGCGGTCGGTGGTGATGTAGGCTCCGGCGGTGAATTCGCCGCCGATGCGGCGGATGCCCTGGAGGGAGAGGCCGCAGTGGCGCAGCCAGGCCTCGTAGGCGGCGAAGTCCTTGCCGGCCGAGGCCACGATGGTCGGGTCTTCGCCCAGAAGCTTCAGGCAATAGGCGATGTTGCCGGCCGTGCCGCCGAATTTTTCCTCGAGTCCCTCCACCAGGAAGCAGACATTCAAAATATGGATTTTTTCCGGCAGGATATGATCGGCGAAGCTGCCGGGAAAGCTCATGATGCGGTCGTAGGCCAGGGAGCCGGACACGAGAATGCGCATGGGCGGGTCTCCTTCGGATTAGGCTTGGGCTGGGGCGCGGGAGGCGGTTTCGTCCTCGATCCAGCGCAGGAAGGCGGGGTTGCCGCCGGTTATGGGCAGGGTCACCACGCAGGGGACATCGTAGGTGTGCAGGTCCTTGACCCGGGCGGCGAGCGCCGCGGCCAGCGCCTCGCGGGTCTTGGCGATGAGCACCGTTTCCGTGGCCGTTTCCACCGCGCCCTGCCAGTGGTAGATGGAGCGCATGCCCGGCAGGATATTGACGCAGGCGGCCAGGCGTTCCGTGACCAGGGCCCGGCCGATCTGTTCGGCCTGTTCGGGCGAGGCGGCGGTAATGTAGACGAAAACGGCGGACATGGTTTCCTCCGGGTGGTGGGGGCATTGACCGACGGCAAGGCCTTACACGACGGCCGGGATTTTGCAAAGGCACTGGCGACGGCCGGGCGTGGCCGCGCAAACGGACGGGGCGGGGAGGCCGCGAGGGCGAGATGAAACGGCGGGACCTTTTTTTGCGGATGCACGCCGCCATGGCCGAAGCCCTGGGGCCAAGCGGCTGGTGGCCGGCGGACACCCCTTTTGAAATGGCCGTGGGCGCCGTGTTGGCCCAGAACACCAACTGGGCCAATGCCAGCCGGGCCGTGGCCAACCTCAAGGCCAGCGGCGCGTTTTCGGCCGCGGGGCTTCGCGCCTTGCCGGTGGCGGCCCTGGAGGAATTGTGCCGGCCGGCCGGGCATTTCCGGGTCAAGGCGGCCCGGCTGCGCAACCTGCTTGCCTTTGTCGTCGACAGCCTGGGCGGGGAGATCGAAACGCTCGGGCAGTGGGACATGGCGGCCGCCCGGGAAGGGCTGTTGGCCGTTCGCGGTGTCGGGCCGGAAACGGCGGACAGTATTTTGCTCTACGGCCTGGGCTTTGCCAGCTTCGTGGTTGACGCCTACACGGCGCGCATCTGCTCGCGCCACGGGCTCGCCCCGGAAGAGGCCGGCTACGACGAACTGCGGGAGCTTTTCATGGATGCCCTGCCGGCCGAGGTGCCGCTTTATAACGAACTCCACGCCCAGTTCGTGCGCGTGGGCAACGCCTGGTGCCGGCCGCGCGGCCCGAAATGCCGGGGCTGCCCGCTTGAGGGGTTCTTGCCGTGAGGCGGGGCCGGGCGCTGGTGGCGTTTTTCCTCGCGGCGGCCTTGTGCCAGGCGGCGCTTCCAGCCGCAAGCCGCCTGGCCGTGGCGGCCAAACGGCCCGAGGCCAGGGCGGCCGGGATGCGCGAGGCCGACCGCAGCCGGCTGTCGACCTTGCTCGCCTCGTTGTGGATGCGCCTGGCCGGAGGCGACGGCGGCACGGAACGCGACTGGGCCGAGGGCGACCGGCGGCGGACCTGGACGCGCCGGTTGCTGGAAGCCCTGGCCGGCCCGGGCGAAGGGGCGGACGCGGCAGCCAGGGCTGGGGGAAATACGCCCGAGCCCCGGCGCGATGCCGCGCGTTCGCCCCGTGAGCCCGGCCGGGAGGTGGCCAGTCGGGAGGTGCGAGGCCTCCGGCCGGTCCCGTTGACGGTTCCCGAGGGCGAGGCCGACCTGGAACCGAAGGAATTCGTGGCCCCAACCGGCGGCCTGGCCTGGCCGTCGCCCGGGCGGCTGGCGGCGGGCTTTGCCCCGTCGGCCAACCCGCCGCGCCAGGGGGTGGTCCTGGCCGTGGCCGAGGGCTCGCCGGTGGTTGCGGCGGCCGACGGCCAGGTGGTCTTCACCGGCGCCTTGCGGGGCCTGGGGCGCATCGTTATCCTGGACCACGGCACGCGCCGCCACACGGTCTATGGCTGCCTGGGCCAGGTGGGCGTTGGCGAGGGCGACCTGGTCGCCCGGGGCGAGGTGCTTGGCCGGGCGGGCTTTTGCGGGCCGGCCAAGGCCAACGGAGTCTATTTCGAATTGCGTTTTCGGGAAAAAGCTCTTAATCCGGCGGAGTGGCTCGCCGCGAGGCGATAGGGCGATTGACGACCGTTGGGACGCCGCCTTGCGCGATTGGGCGCGGGTGTCGCGTGCCGTGGAGGAAATGTATGCGTCGTTTGACCAAGGTGTCCTTTTTCCTGATCCTTTCCCTGGCTCTTGGCTCCGTCGCCCTGGCCGCGAAAAACGACGAGGACCGCTTCGCGCCGCTCAAGCGCTTCAGCCAGGTCATGGACCTGGTGGAGAACCACTACGTCAAGCCCGTCACCCGCAACGAACTCATCGACGGGGCCATCGTCGGCATGCTCCAGCAGCTCGACCCGCATTCGAGCTTTCTGTCCAAGGACGAATTCAAGGAGATGCAGGTCAGCACCTCCGGTGAATTCGGCGGCATCGGCATCGAAATCAGCATGGAAAACGGCCGGCTCACGGTCATTTCCCCCATCGACGACACCCCGGCCGACAAGGCCGGCATCAAGGCCGGCGACGTGATCCTGGAAATCGAGGGCGAGTCCACCCAGGACATGACCCTGGTCGACGCCGTGCAGAAAATCCGCGGCCCCAAGGGCAAGCCCGTCTCCCTGACGCTGATTCACAAGGACCAGCAAAAGCCCTTCAAGGTCAAGGTGGTGCGCGACACCATCCCGATCATCAGCGTCAAAAGCAACGAGGTGGAGCCCGGTTTCCTCTACGTGCGCCTCACCCGTTTCAATGAAAACACCACCGCCGAGCTCAAGCAGGCCCTTTCCGACTACCAGAAGGGCGGCAAGACCCTCAAAGGCGTGATCCTCGACCTGCGCAACAACCCCGGCGGCCTGCTCGAACAGGCGGTCAACGTCTCCGACGTCTTTCTGCCCTCGGGCCAGATCGTGTCCATCAAGGGCAAAAACGCCGACCAGGAAAAAGTCTTCTCGGCCAAGGGCGACGGCTCGGACGTGTCCGTGCCGCTGGTGGTGCTCATCAACGCCGGCTCGGCCTCGGCCTCGGAAATCGTGGCCGGGGCGCTCAAGGACCACAAGCGGGCCCTGCTCGTGGGTGAAAAGACCTTCGGCAAGGGGTCGGTCCAGACCGTCATCCCGCTGTCCGACGGCTCGGGCATCAAGCTGACCACGGCCCTGTACTACACGCCCAACGGCCGTTCCATCCAGGCCGAGGGCATCGAGCCCGATTTCCAGGTGCCCCTGCAGGACACCGAGTCCGACCGCGACAAGCTCTCGGCCAACCACCAGTTCCGGGAACGCGACCTGTCCCGCCACCTGGAGAACAAGAAAAAGAAGGCCGAATCGTCCGACGATCCCAAGCAGAAGCTGCTCGACCAGCTGGCCCGGGACAATCAGCTCAAGCTCGCCCTGGAATTGGTGAAGTATTTCCCCATCAAAACCTACACCCCCTAAGTCGCGAAAGCCGAAGTCGGCCCCGCAGCAACCCGCCAAGGGGCCGGGTAAATCTTCGGCGCGCGCCAAGGGCGGGGGCAAACGCCATATCGTTGTCCCCGGCAGGCCCTACGTCGCGGTTCTCGCCGGGCTGGCCCTGGTCGTCAGCCTGGCCGTGCTCGCGGTGGTGCTCTTTCGTCCCTTTCCGCCGCTTTGGGGCGGCAAGGGCCAGGCGACAGCCAAGGCCGGCGAGATCCGCCGGCCGGCTACCGGCCCGGCCAAGGGCGACGCCCCGTCCGCACGGCCCCAGACGCCGGCGGCCGGGGCGTCGAAACAGGCCGACCTGCCCTTCGAGGAACACCTGGCCGGCCGGGAGTCGGCGCCGCCGCCGGCCACGCCCGTTTCGGAAATGCGGGCCCTGGTCCAGCCGCCGGCAACCCTCCCCGGGGGAAACGGCGGGGCGGCGGCCGACCCCCGGCTGTCCGGGCCCGTCGACCCCGTGCCCAACGACGTCGGCAAAGGGCCGCGCATGGTCGTGGTCATCGACGACATCGGCGACAATCCGGCCATGGCCACCAACCTCATGGAACTGCCCATCCCGGTGACCCTGGCCATCCTGCCCCATCGGCCGCGTACCCGGGCCGTGGCCGCCCAGGCGGCGGCGCGCGGCATCGAGGTCATCCTGCACCAGCCCATGCAGCCCGGCTCCTACCCCAGGGTCAACCCCGGCCCGGGCGCCGTATTCACCGACATGGACACGGCCCGCATCCAGGCTACCCTGTCCGAAAACCTCGACGAGCTGCCGCAAGCCATCGGCATCAACAACCACATGGGCTCGGAATTCACCAGCAGCGCCCCCGGCATGGCGGCGGTCATGCCGGTGCTCAAAGCCCGGGGGCTTTTCTTCATGGATTCGGTGACCTCGGCCGTCTCGGCCGCGCCCGAGGCGGCGCGCCACGCCGGGGTGCCGTTCTACCGCCGGGCCGTCTTCCTGGACAACGTCCGCAATACCCGCACCATCCTCGGGCAGCTCAAGACCGCCGAACGCCACGCCATAAAGCACGGCCGGGCCATCGCCATCGGCCACCCCTACACCGAGACCCTCGAAGCCTTGAAACTCTGGGCCAAGGAACGCGATCCCAGGATCAGCCTGGTGACGCTGCGGACGTTGGGGCCGGAGTTTTAAGGGGAGAGCGAAGGGACGGCAAAGGGAAGGCGAAGGGGAGGCGAAGAGGAAGATGCCTCCGGCGGCCAGGAGGGGATGATCCCCTCCTGGACCTCCCCGACGGGGCGGATGGAGGCGTGGTCGGGAACGGTGGGCGGCGGGGCGTCGGTCGTTGTGGTCGCGGAAATGGCCAGGCCGATGCAGGCCGCAAAGCCGGCCAGCTCGGCCTGGCCATTTCCGCGACCACGGGCGCCAGCGGCGAAGCGCCGCATTTCAGGAAAAGGTTTCCAAAGCAATAATTCCATAACCTCGCCCCGAAGGGGCGACGGCCCTGCGAGGCCGGAATTGCGCCTTTCGAGCCAGGAGCGCAGCGACGGCATCGAAAGGCGCAATTCCGGCCTCGCCGACGGACAACCGCCCGCCAACCACGCCTCCACCCGCTTTCCGCCAGCCTCCCCCGTCGAGGGGGTCCGGGGGGCATCATGCCCCCCGGTGGGGTCCAGGGGCAAAGCCCCTGGCCGCCGGAGGCATCTTTTTCCCCCGCCTACGGGCTGACCAGGATCACCACCCGCCTATTCTTGGCCTGGTTTTCCGGGATGGGCCGACCGGTGGGGTCGGTGTTGGGGGCGAGGGGCAGGGTATCGGCCAGCCCTTCCACGCGCAGGTGGTCGCGCGGCACGCCGTGGTCGATGAGGAAGCGCGCCACCCGGCTGGCCCGGGCCGAGGACAGTTCCCAGTTGGACGGGTAGAGCCAGGATTCCATGGGCAGGTTGTCGGTGTGGCCTTCCACGGTCACCTTGTAGGGCGTACCGGCCAGGGTCGTGGCGATGTCGCGCAAAAGCGGCAGCCCGCCGGGCTTGATATCGGCGCTGGCCAGGTCGAAGAAGGCCGCGCCGCGCAAATTGAGTTCCACGCCGTTTTCCCGGGGCACGATCTCCACCGCCCCGGATTTGATGTCGAGCTTGCCGGCCAGTTCCTTGCGGATGTCGTCCAGGCTTTTTTTGGTCGGGCCGGTGCGTTCGGCATCGGGCTTGGTGTCCGTGGCCTTGGCTTCGGTTAGCGGGGCGGGTTTGGCCTCCGGGGCATGCGGCTTTTCCCCCGACGCGGCCGTGGCGGCCGGCGCAGGCTGCTCCTTGGGCTTTTCCGCCTCCAGTGGGGGCGATTCGCTTTTGAGGGTCGTGTGATCGACCTTGGCCCGCACGCTGGGCGGTTCGGGCGTTGGGGCGGGAGCCGGCGCGGGTTTGGGCGGGCTGGTCCGTTCGGTGACGGGCGGCATTTTGACCGGTTGCTGCTTGGGTGCCGGCTTGTCCGTGACCATGGCTTTTTGCATGGAATCGGCCACCCGCTCGTAGCGGCCCAGGTCCACGTGGGACACGGCCACGATGAGCAGGAAAAAGCACAGCAAAAGCGTCATCATGTCGGCCATGGAGATGGGCCAGAGGTCCTCTTCGTCGTGGCGCTGCTTGCGCAGGTCGGAGAGGTTGAGCGTCGAGGCGCCGGGCTTGCGCCGGGTGGGGACCATCAGCCGGCCGCCTCGCCGTCGCGTGGGCCGATGGAGGCCCAGCGCCGGGTGGGCAGGTAGGCCTTGAGCTTGTCGAGCACGATGGCGGCCGGGGTCTTGTCCTTGATAAAAAGCGTACCGTCGCGGATGACGCACATGAGCACCACCCGTTCCTCGATGAGCTTTTCCACCTTGATGGCGATGGGCAGGAAAATGAGGTTGGCGAGCAGGATGCCGTAGAGGGTGGTGGTGAGCGCCACGGCCATGTGGGCGCCGAGGTTGCCCAGGCCCACGCTCATGGACTGCATCATGCCGATAAGCCCGATGAGCGTGCCGATGAGCCCGTAGGCCGGGGAGAGCTTGGCCATGGTGCGGTAGATGCCGGCCGAGGACAGTTCCTGCTGGTAGGTCTGCTCGATGCGGGTGTCGAGGATCTCCTGGATTTCCTCGCGCGAGTAGCCGTCCACCAGCATCTGGATGGCGCTTTGCATAAATTCATTCTCGATGCCGGGCAGGGCCGTCTCCAGGTGGATCTTGCCCCGGGTCGAGGCCTGGCGGGCGATGGAGACGATCTCCTCAATGTAGTTGTCCGTGGGCAGTTCCTCGCGCCTAAGCGCCACCAGGAAGGTGTTGAAGACGCGGGTGACTTCCTTGAGCGGAAAACAGATGAAGGTCGAGGCCAGCGTCCCGCCCAGCACGATGGCCAGCCCCGGGATGTTGATGAACACGCCGGCGCTGTCCGTGGAGAAGTAGGTGGCGCAGGAGAGGATGGCGATGCCGAAGACGATGCCGATGACGGTGGCGATGTTCACGTGGCCAGTCCCTTGATGGCTTTGATGCGGTCGAGCAGATCTTTTTCCACATCCGCGACCTCGTCCTCGTCGGGCTCGCCCATGGACGCGGCTTCCTCGCGGACCACGGCGGCGATTTTCTTCGAGAGGTTGCGCAGGATTTTTTCCCGGGCCGCCTCGCCGCAGGCGGCCAGGGCCACGGCCACCTTGCGAAAGCCCAGGGCCGAGAAGGCCTCTTGCAGGGTGGCGTTGTCGACGCCGGAGATGTCGTCCAGGCGCTCCAGGTCGGCGGCGGTCAGGCGCGGCCGGCGGGCCTGCTTGAAAAAGTCCCGGCCCATGCGCTCGACGAAGGCCTGCGTCTTGGCCTTGTGGAAAAAAAACAGCTCCTCGGGGATCTCCCGGTAGCCGATCTTCTTGTACAGGATGTCCGGCGAGGCCTCGGCGGTCCGGGCGAAGTCGGCGAGGTCGAAAAATTCCAGGTCCACGGCGAAATCCGGGTTGTCCCGGTATTCGGCGGCCACGGTCTTGGCCACGCCCAGGAAGTGGTCCACGTCGGGCAGGCGCAGGACCCGGTCGCGCACGAAGGCCGTGCCGGGCTTTTTGTGGCCAAGCAACGGGTCGGTGCGCGTAAACGCGCCCTTGATCTCGGTGAGTGTGACCAGGCGCAGTTTCTTGAGGCGCTCGAAGACCGCGTCGATCTCGATTTGGCTCACCAGCAAAACGTCCTTGAGCGTGCGCGACAGCTCGGCATAGCTGAGGTTCTGGGTTTCGCCGCGCACGGTCGCCTGCCAGCAAAGCGCCGTCATGCGGCACACCGACCAGAAGACGTTGCCCGAGGGCCGGTCGGTGATCTGGCCGGACAGGGCCTTGACCCGCTCGACAAGGTAGCCGGTGAGCAGCTGCACTGGCCGGGGGCTTTTGAGCAGCATCGTGCGCACAAGCCGCTGGTCGCACACCACGGCCTCGGTATATTCCAGGGCCTCGGCGCAACTGGCCCGCGCCTCGGCGGCGATGACGCCCATCTCGCCGACCATCTCGCCCGGGCCGCGCTCGCCCAGGCCCAGCCGCTTGTTGTTGACCACCCGGTAGATGGCCACCCGGCCCTTTTTAATGATATAGGCCACGTCGCTGACCTGGCCTTCACGGAACAGCAGGGCGCCCTTGTGGAAGGTCTTGAGCGGGGAGTCGCGTTCGTCGTCGTCGCGGTCGATGTCTTGGCCCATGCGGTTCCTCGTGGGGCGCCCGGGGGCGTGTCCGGGCGGCGGGTGTCGTGCCTGCCCACACTACGGACAAGGTCGCCCGAGTTCAAGGACCCCGTTGGCCGGCCTGGAACCGCCGCCGGGGCTGGGCGGCCGTTTTACAAGCCGGGGCAAAGGCGCTACAAGGCCGCAACCCTTTTTTGCGAGGTGACGCTTGGCTCAAAGCGGCGCATGCCGCGACGTCCGCCTTCTGTCCGTGGCTCCGGTCGGACCCGAGGGGGCGGCGTACGGCTGCTATCTGTTGGAATTGGAAAATCCCGGCTTCGGCCCGGCCGTGGCCGGCCAGTTCGTCATGGTCCGGCCGTTGCGGTTCGGGCAAAACCCGGTCTGGCCGCGCCCCTTTTCCCTCTGCCGGCTGACGCAGGACAGGCTGACGCTGTTCGTCCAGGCCTGCGGCCGGGGGACGGACATCCTGTGCGCCTTGTCCGCCGGCGACGTCGTCACGGTCTGGGGGCCGCTGGGCCAGGGCTTCGCCCTGGAGCCGGAACTGCCCACGTTGCTGCTGGCCGGCGGGGTGGGCCTGGCCCCCTTCGTGGAATACGCGGCCACCCATCCGGCCCCGTCCGGGCTGACCCTGCTGTTCGGCCACCGCCAGCCCCTGTCCTGCTATCCCTTCGCCGAGATGGCGGCGTGCATCGGCCGGGCCGAGGCCTTCGAGGAACGCACGCCGGACGACCTGCCGGCCTTTATCGAACGCCTGGACGCGGCCATCGCCGGCCAGGCCGACGGGCTGGTCCTGGCCTGCGGGCCGCGCCCCTTCCTGCTCACCGTGGCCAGGCTGGCCCGCAAATACAGCGCCCGGGCGCAGGTGTCGCTGGAAAACCGCATGGCCTGCGGCGTGGGCGGGTGCCTTGGGTGCGTCGAGAAAAACGCCCTGGGCGCCTATGTCCAGACCTGCACCGAGGGGCCGGTCTTCTGGGTCGAGGAACTGGCCCTGGCGGAGGAGGCATGAGCGTGGACACTGCCGTGCGCCTGGCCGGGCTGGCGCTCAAAAACCCGGTCCTCACCGCCTCGGGCACCTTCGGCTACGGCCTGGAATTCGCCCCCTACGGCGATTTGCGCAACCTCGGCGGCATCGTGGTCAAGGGGCTCTCGCTCAAACCCCGGCTGGGCAACCCCATGCCGCGCATCGCCGAGACGCCCTGCGGCATGCTCAACGCCATCGGCCTGCAAAACTGCGGCGTGGCCACCTTCCTTCGCGACAAGCTGCCGCGCCTGCCCCACGACGCAACGCCCATCGTGGCCAACCTCTACGCCTGCGACGCCGACGAATTCGCCGAACTGGCCGGGGTGCTGGCCGCCGCCCCGGGCGTGGCCGCCCTCGAGGTTAACATCTCCTGCCCCAACGTGAAAGCCGGCGGCATCGCCTTCGGCCAGGACCCGGCCATGGCCGGCCGGCTGACCGAGGCCGTCAAGAAGCGGGCCGGCGACACGCCCGTGTGGGTCAAGCTCTCGCCCAACGTCACGGACATCGTGGCCATCGCCCGGGCGGCGGTGCTCGGCGGCGCCGACGCCCTGACCTGCATCAATACGCTCACCGGCATGGCCGTGGACATCCGCTCGCGCAAACCCCGCCTGGCCAATGTCATCGGCGGCCTGTCCGGCCCGGCCATCAAGCCCGTGGCCCTGCGCTGCGTCTGGCAGGTCTGCCAGGCCGTCTCGGCCCCGGTCATTGCCGTGGGCGGCATCAGTTCGGCCGAGGACGTGCTGGAATTCATCCTGGTCGGGGCGCACGCCGTGCAGATCGGCACGGCCAACTTCATGCGCCCGGACATGGCCTTTCACATAGCCGCGCGCCTGCCGGAACTCATGGCCGAATTGGGTATCGAAAGCCTCGACGCCTATCGGGGAACGCTTTCCCGGTAGAGGGCCGCGCCCGGATCGACGGTTTCGCAAGATCACGGCATTTTCACGCCGGGGCAGGGTACGACCGTCCTGCCCCGGTTTTTGCATTTTTGGATATCGGCTTCTGTTTTTCCGAGGTTTGCGGCTTTTCGAGGCCCGGAATCCCTCCCCTCGGACCGGGTTTTGCCGTTCGCCCGCGTTCGCCGGCCACGTCGACCTTTTTGGTCAAGTCCGCGTCGTCTTTTGATTACATATTTGAAATATTAGTGACGCGCTTCCGGTTTCCTTCGCCACGTATCCCTCCGCGCGACTGGCCGGCTTGGTGGCCCGAGCCGCGACAGGCCCGGTCTGCCGGGACAGGGTCGAGAAAAGAGCGGCGCATTTGACAATTCGGGCATTTGCCCCAAGCCTGCCGCCATGCTAGTGGCCGGCCAAACTTTTTTGGGGGGCGAGATGCTACAAAACGGCGACACGGCCTTTGTCTTGATCAGCGCGGCCCTGGTGCTGCTCATGATCCCGGGACTGGCCCTTTTCTACGGCGGCATGGTACGCAAGAAAAATGTGCTCGGCACCATCATGCAAAGCTTCATCCTCATTTCCCTGGTCACCTTCGAGTGGGTCTACCTCGGCTACTCCCTGTCCTTCGGGCCGGACGTCAAGGGGCTCATCGGCTCCCTGGCCTGGGCCGGGCTTTCCGGCGTGGGCGCGGCCCCCAACCCGGACTACGCCGGCACCATCCCCCATATCGCCTTCGCCATGTTCCAGTGCATGTTCGCGGCCATCACCCCGGCGCTGATCACCGGGGCCGTGGCCGAGCGCCTGCGCTTCGGGCCGTTCCTGGTCTTTTCCCTGGCCTGGACCATCCTCGTCTACAATCCGGTCTGCCATTGGGTCTGGGGCAACGGCGGGTGGCTTAAGGAACTGGGCGTGCTGGACTTCGCCGGCGGCATCGTCGTGCACCTGACCTGCGGCGCGGCCGCCTTGGCCGCCGTCCTGGCCACCGGGCCGCGCAAGGACCACGGCCGCCATCAGATCGTGCCCCACAACCTGCCCATGACGCTTCTGGGCACGGGCCTGTTGTGGTTCGGCTGGTTCGGCTTCAACGCCGGCAGCGCCCTGGCCGCCGACGGCGTGGCCGCCGGGGCCTTCGCCGCCACCCACCTCGGCGGCATGGCCGGCATGGCCACCTGGTGCGGCATCGAATGGTGGCATCGCGGCAAGCCCACGACCCTTGGCGCCGCTTCCGGGGCCGTGGCCGGCCTGGCCACCATCACCCCGGGCGCCGGTTTCGTCTCGCCGGGCTGGGCCGTGGCCATCGGCATGCTGGCCGGGCTTGTCTGCTACGGCGCGGTGCTGTGCAAGGCCCGGATGCGCTTCGACGACAGCCTGGACGTGGTCGGCATCCACGGTGTAGGCGGGGTGCTCGGCACGCTGCTGGTGGGCATTGCCGCCAGCAAGTTGGTCAACCCGGCCGGGGCCGACGGATGGGCCAGCGGCAATGCCGCCCAGTTCGGCGTTCAGGCCTTGGCCGTGGTCGTGGTGGGGCTTTTCGCCTTCGTGGTCAGCTGGCTGCTCCTGGTCGCCATCCGCGCCGCCATGGGCCTGCGCCTGGCGCCCCAGGCCGAGACCATCGGCCTCGACCTTTCGGAGCACACCGAAGCCGCCTACGGCGAGTAGCGGCAACCTTTGCTCCGGTACCGGTCCATACGACCGGGACCGGTGGAGGCGTATGAAACGCATCGAGGCCGTGATCCGGCCGTCCAAACTGGCCGAGGTCGCGGACACGCTGGCCGATTGCGGCATTTCGGGCCTGACCGTGGAGGAGGCCCGGGGATTTGGCCGCCAGCGGGGACACGTCGAGGTCTTCCGGGGCGCGGAGTACGCCGTGGATTTCGTGCCGAAAGTCAAGGTCACGCTGGTGGTGGAGGACGGGCAAGTGCGGGAAGTCGTGGCGGCCATCCGCGCCGCCGCCCATACCGGCGAGGTGGGCGACGGCAAGATCTTCGTCCTGTACCTGGGCGAGGCCGTGCGCATCCGCACCGGCGAAACCGGCGGCCGGGCTCTTTAGAGAGGGGAAGGGAGGAACGCTTTCGGGCGGCCGGGAGGGGCGTGGCCCCTTCCGGACCTCCTTGTCCGGCGAGACTGCCCCCTGCCCATACCGGCGGGAGGCGGCTCGGGCATGATCCCTTCCGGCCCTCCGCGTCCGGCCTTTTCGCCAAGGCCTCCGGCTGCGGCCACCTTTTCAGGCCAGCCCAGGCCGGCCCGCCGACCGGGCTACAGCCACTTCTTCTTGCGAAACCAGGCCAGCATGCCGATGGACAAGGCCAGCATGAAGGCCAGGATGATGTAGTAGCCGTAGCGCCATTTGAGCTCGGGCATGTTCTCGAAATTCATGCCGTAGAGGCTGGTGATGAAGGTCAGCGGCAAAAAAATCGTGCCGATGACCGTCAGCACCTTCATCACCATGTTCATGCGCATGTCGGCCACGGACGAGTAGACGTCGATCATGCTGGTGGCGATCTGGTTGAGGGTGTCCACCGTTTCCACCACCGTTTTCACGTGGTCCACGATCTCGCGCAGGTAGGATTTGGCGTAGTCGCTGACCTTTTTCGAGTGCTTCTTGTGCGACAGCGCCTGCAGCACCTCGCGCAGCGGCCAGATGTAGCGGCGCAGATAGGCCGTCTCGCGCTTGAGGTTGTAGAATTCCGACAAGGTTTCCTCGGTCTGGGCTTCGAAGAGCAGCTCCTCGAGCATCTCGGCCTTGTCGCCGAGCTTGCCGAGCGTGATCATGTAGCGGTCGACGATGACGTCGAGCAGGGCGAGCATGAGGTAGTGCGGGTCGGACTTGCCCAGGTGGCGGCCCTTGCGCAGCCGCTCCAGGTAGCTGTCCCAGATATTGGCGGCGTTTTCCTGGAAGGTGACTACGGCCGCGCCGTCCATGGCCAGGCTGACCTGTTCGGCCGTCGGCGTCTCCTGGGCCCGGTCCATGTCGATGATTTTGAGGACCATGAACATGGCGTCGCCGAATTCCTCGTACTTGGGCCGCTGGGTGGTGTCGGCGATGTCCTCCATGAGGGTGGAGGGCATTTCGATGGCTTCGCCCACGGACTTGATGACCGCGATGTCGTGGACGCCGACCACCCGCACCCAGACCACCCGGTCGTCGGCCGGCGGCGGGATGAGCGGGTGCTGGCCGTTTTCGTAGCGTGTCTCGGCGAAGGTGCCGTCGCCGTAGACGATGACGCTGACGTAGGGGGAAAAGGCCTTGGCCGGGCCGACATAGGAGACGGTGCCGAATTCCTGGTTGGCTTTGACCTGTTGGGGTCGCATGTGCCTGAGCATGAGGGGCCTCGCGCGCATGGGGCTGGCCCGCGCCGGTGACCGGGCGGGCGGCGCGGGAAGCATAGCGCGAAGGGTCGGGCGCGGCACGCCGCGGCCTGTGACGTTTTGATGGCGAAGTTCAAGCCTGGCGCAAGGTCGAAACGATTTTGATGGCGAAACTCAGGCCTGGCGCAGGGCCGAAACGATATTGAGGCGCGCCGCCCGCACGGCCGGCAAGAAGCCGCCGACCACGCCCATGACCAGGGAAAAGGCCAGGGACAGGGCCACGATCCAGGGTGCCAGGGCGAAGCGGAAGGCCAGTTCGGAGAAGGTCTGGAAGTTGGTGGTGGAAAACGTGAGGAAGGACAGTCCGCCGGCCAGGGCCACGCCGCACAGGCCGCCGAGCAACCCCAGGAACAGCGACTCCAGCAGAAAGGCGGCCAGGATGCTGCCCCGGGAAAACCCCAGGGCGCGCAGGGTGCCGATCTCCGGCACGCGGTTGGCCACGGCCGAATACATGGTGATGGTCGCCCCGATCATCGCCCCCAGCGAAAAGATGGCCGTAAGGGCCACGCCGAGCACGGTCAGGAACTTGCGCATCATGTCCGACTGCTTCTCGTAGTAGCGAACTTCGTTCCAGACTTCGGCCTGCAACCGCGGGTCGGCCTCCACCGCCTCCTTGTAGGCGCCAAAAAGCCCGGGCTCGCGCAGGGCGGCCACCACGATGGAATAAGCCCCCCGGCCGAAGGCCGGCATGAGCTGGTCGGCGTCGCCCCAGATCTCCGAGGAAAAGCCGGTATGCCCGGCGTCGAAGATGCCGACGATGGTCCAGTCCCGCTTGCCGAAGCGCAGGCTGTCGCCGATGCCGGCCCGCTCGAAGCCCTTGGCCACCACCGTGCCCACCATGATTTCCGGGCTGCCCGGCCGGGGCAGCCGGCCGGCCGCTAGGCGCACCTGCGGCCGCAGGGCCAGCGAGGCCGGTTCGGTGCCCCGGATGACCACGTTGGAGGTCTTGCCCGTGGATTTTTTCGTCAGGCCGATGAGCACCACCGATTCCCGGGCGGCCAGGGGACGGCCGTCGGCGCCGGTGGCCACCTCGGGCCGCACGGTCATGACCGAGGCGGCCGGCCGCTCGATGCCGCTTTGGACCTCGGTCTCGGAGCCCTTGCGCAGCACGATGACGTTTCCGGGCGAACCGGTGGCCACAAGCGTCAGCCGCAGGCCTTCGGCCAGCATGAGCGTGGCCGTGAACACGAAGACCACCAGCGCCATGCCGCCGGCGGTAAGCGCCGTGGTCACGCGCCGCGTCATGAGGTTGCGCCAGGAATAGGCCAGGGGCACGGCCATCAGCCGATCCTCCGGAAGGCCTCGGCGATGCGCACCGAACCCACCCGGGCGGCCGGGGCCACGGCGGCCAAAAGGCCGACCAGCGCCCCGAAGGCGGGGATAAGGATCATGGTCTGGCGCGAGACGAGGAAAATGGGGAAATACTGGGCCAGGTGGGTGGCGAAGGCGTCGGCGATGACCGGCAGGGCGGCCATGGCCAGGGCGGCGCCGGATAGCGACAGCAGAAGCGACTCGGCCAGGAGCATGAGGGCCAGGGAAGGCCCGGCGAAGCCCAGGGTCTTCATGACCGCGAATTCCCCCAGCCGCTCCCGGGCCGACATGGCCATGGTATTGGCGGCCACGGCCAGGATGATGCCGATGACCACGTAGGACACGGCGGTGATAGCGGCCAGGATGGCCTCGCTCATGGACACGAAGCCCATCTGGAAGGCCTTTTCGGTCTCGGTCAGGGTCTCGGCCTGGGAATTGACGAACAGCCCGTCGATGGCCTTGGAGATTTCCGCCGCCCGGGTGGCGTCGTCGATGCCGATCATGAAAAAGCCGGTCTGGCCGGCCCGGCGCGGGCTGGTCTTTTTCATGACCTCGTCGATGTAGGCCCAGTGCATGTAGAGCACGGTTTCGTCGGTGTCGGGCCGGGCCCCCTTGTAGATGGCCCGGATGGTCAGGGGCCACTGGCCGGGAAAGATGGTGCCGCGAAGCGTAACGGTATCGCCCAGGCGCCAGTGGAAGCGCTCGGCCAACTTGCGGCCGATGATGGCGGCCTTGCGGTCCATGGTGAAGGCCTTCTGCTCGGCCGGGCCGACCACGAGCTCGGGGTAGAGCTTGAAGAAATCCTCGGCCTCCACGGCGAAATTGGCAAAGAAGTTTTTTTCGTCCAGGTAGATGCCGCCGAACCAGTTGCCGGCGGCGACGATGCTCACCCCGGTGACCTGGCGGATGCGGCCCTTGTAGGCGTAGGGCAGGGGCTGGGTCAGGGAGACGGCGTTTCGGGTGACGAGCCGGTTGGCCGAGGAGGCCGAAACCCCGGCGTTCCAGGCGTCGAGGACCGTGCGCATGAGCCCGAAGGCCGTCAGCGCAATGGCCACCCCGGCCATGGTCAGCACCGCCCGCAGGCGGTGGCGGAAGGTGTTTTTGAGGATCAGCCTAAGGAGCAACACGCAGTTCGCCCTTGTCGAGCTCGCGTACCAGGTGGGCGGCGGCGGCGGCCCGCTGGTCGTGGGTGACCATGACGATGGTCTTGCCGAGCTCCCGGTTGAGGCGCCCCATGAGGGCCATGATGTCGGCGGCGCTGTGGCGGTCCAGGTCGCCGGTGGGCTCGTCGGCCACGATGATGTCCGGGTCGGTGACGATGGCCCGGGCGATGGCCACGCGTTGCTGCTGGCCGCCGGAGAGCTGGGCCGGCTTGTGGTCGGCCCGGTCGGGCAGGCCCACGGCCTCCAGGGCCGCCAGGGCGTGGTCGTGGCGCTGCCGGCCGGAAAGGGCGGTCAAAAGCAGGGGGAGCTCGACGTTTTCCAGGGCGGTGAGCACAGGGATGAGGTTGTAGAACTGGAAGATGAAGCCGACGTGGCGGCTGCGCCAGCGGGCCAGATCGCCTTCGCTTAGGGTCGTCACGTCCGTGCCGCCGATGACGATGGAGCCCGAATCCACCGCATCGATGCCGGCGATGCAGTTTAAAAGCGTCGATTTGCCCGAGCCGGACGGGCCGATCAGCGCCAGGAACTCGCCGGCGGCGATGTCGAAGGTGATGTCGGTGAGCACAGGGATGACCTGGTCGCCGCGCCGGTAGGATTTGGACAGGTGGCTGATGGCGATCAGCGGGCCGGGCGCGGCGGTCATGGCGTCCCCTCCGGGGCGGCCTTGGAAAAAGCGCCGAGGGTCGCGCCGCAAAGGGCCGCCAAGTCGGCCGGGGCGATTTCCAGGGTGCGGTCCGGCCGGCCCAGGCCGCAGTAGAGCGTGGGGGCGATGGAAAGGACGTCGGTATCGAGGAAAAGGGGAATGCCGGCAATCAGCGGCACGGGCGAGACGCTGCCCGGCGCGACCCCGAGGCAGGCCAGGACCTCTTCGGGGGAAAGGGCGCGCAGGTCCCGGCGCGACACCCCCAAAAGCCCGGCCAGGCCCGGATAGGCCACCCGGCGCGTGCCCCGCAGGGCCGCCAGGGCCGGCCCGCCGCCCCGCCGGCCGAAGGCGATGGTCTTGACGATGCGCGCGGTGTCGAAATCGAGGTTATGCGCCGCTTCCTCCACGGTGCGCGTGGCCGGGTGGGCGTGGACGACGTGGGCCAGGCCGCTGTCGCGCACCGTGCGCAGGAGCCGGTCGAACGCGGTGTCCCCGGCCAGGGGGGCGGCTTGGCCCGGCGCGGTCAGGGCCGGTTCGTGCGGCGCCCGGGGAGTGGCAGTGGGTTCGCTCATGGGGCAACACGCTTGCATCATTATTTGAAGATACGAAGTGTTTTCAAGGGCGCCCGTTAGCCCTCGGCCAGGGTCACGGCATCCCCGGAGGCGAGCTTGGCCGGCGGGGACAGCACCACCTTCTGGCCGGCGGCAAGCCCCGAGGTCACCTCGCGCAGGTCACCGAGGGCCTCGCCGAGGGTGACGGGGGTAAGCACGGCCTTGCCGCCCTCGATCACGAACACGGCATCCCGGCCGTCGCGGCGCGTCAGGGCGGTGGCCGGCACGGCCAGGCGGGGCGTGCGTTCCTGCGGGGTCAGCGGCCGCGACAGAAAGGCCACCTTGACGCTCATTTCCGGCAGCACGCGCGGGTCCAGGGCGTCGAAGCGGACCTTGACCAGCACCGTGGCCTTGGTGCGGTCGGCCGTGGGCACGATCATGTGGACCGTGCCGGGAAAACGTTCACTGGGGATGGCGTCGAGCAGGATCTCGCAGGGCTCGCCCACCGTGACCTCGCGCAGGCTCGATTCCGAGACGTCGACCTCGGCGGCCAGGGAAGACATGTCGGCGATGCTGACCACGGCGGCTTTCGAGGTGGACGAGGCGCCCAGCGGCGAGATGATGTCGCCCACGTCGGCGTTTTTGGTCAGCACCACCGCGTCGAAGGGGGCTTCCAGGTCGGTGTAGGTCAGCTCGGCCTCGGCGCGGTTGAGGGCCTCGGCCCGGGCGTTCTTGTTGGCCTTGGCCTGGTCCAGGGCGGCCTGGGCCTTGTCCAGGCGGGCCTTGGCCGTGTCGTAGTCGGCGCGGGCCACGTAGTCGCCGGCCACGAGTTTTTTCATGCGCCCGAAATGGATGCGCGCGTCGGTCAGTTCGGCCTCGGCCGCGGCGACCTGGTGGTCGGCCGCTTCCCTGTCGTGGCGGGCCTGCTGGCGGGCGGCCTCGACGTCGGCGCTTTCCAGGCGGGCCACGACCTCGCCCTTTTTGACCCGGCTGCCTTCCTCCACGCCGAGCCAGACGAGTTGGGCCGTTGCCTTGGTGGCCAGGGCGGCCTTGCGCTGGGCCACGATGTAGCCGCTGGCCGTGAGTTTGGTCACGGCGCGCGAGGGATAGGCCGGGCTGACGGTCGCGGCCTGGACGTCGAAAGTGCGCGGCGACAGCGCCCAGGCGGCCACCCCGGCCGCAAGCAACAGGGCCAGGAGGATCGGCCAGAGGCGGCGTCGGCGTCGGCCCGGGCCGGCGCCTGGGCCGCGTTTGTCTTCCCCGGCGATGCGAAGCGCGTCCAAGGTGTCGCTCATGCAGCTCCCGTCGTTTGTTTCGGGGGGTCATGGCAAGCCGGCGGCCGGCCGTCAAGACGCAACAGGGCAAAATGCGTTTCGTTTTTATTTAGGCCAACCACAAACTGTTGGCCATCTGGTCGATGAGCTTGCGGTGGCCCGCCGGAAAGGCGAAGCGGGCGAGGGCCTCGGGCGCGACCCAACGGCTCTCCTGGGCGGCGGTCAGCCTGGCTTCGGGCAGTGTCGCGGCACCGTTGCCCCCGCCAAGATGGAGCAGGAAGCAGTGCAGCGTCACCCGGTAGGTGGTGTAGCCGTGGCGGATGACACCGAGTTTGGCGGCGACGCGGGTCGTGAAATCCGTTTCCTCGCGAAATTCCCGCACGATGGCCGCCTCGGGCGTTTCGCCCGCCTCGATGCGCCCGCCCGGGAATTCCCACAAGTTGGCCCAGGCCCCGGCCGGCAGGCGTTTTTGGATGAAAATGCGCCCCTGATGGAGAAGGACCCCGGTGGCCACCAGGATCGGGTTGATATCCTTGGATTTGCTTAAAACGGGCCGGTCGGTCACGATCTCCAGGTGCCTGGCCTGGCAGATTGTCGCCACGGGGCAGCCGGAGCAGTCCGGGTTTTTTGGGCGGCACACCAGCGCCCCGAATTCCATGAGCGCCTCGTTGAACGCCCCGGCCTGGCCCGGGGGCAGCAGGGCACGCGCCAGTTCCATGGCCCGGGCCTTGCCGGCCGGTTCCTTGATGGGCGTGTCGATGTCGTACACCCGGGCCAGCACGCGCAGGACATTGGCGTCCACGGCCACGGCGTCGAGGCCGCAGGCGATGCTGGCCACGGCCCCGGCCGTGTAGTCGCCCACCCCCGGCAGAGCCCGGATGGCCTCGAAGGTGGTGGGAAAGACGCCGCCGTGCGCCGCCACGATATGGCGGGCGGCGGCCAGGAGATGGCGCGCCCGGCTGTAGTAGCCAAGCCCCTCCCAGGCCTTGAGCACCGCGTCCTCGTCGGCGGCGGCCAGGCTGGCGAGGTCAGGAAAACGGGCCATGAAGCGGTTGAAATAGGCCACCACGCGGTCCATCTGCGTCTGCTGGGCCATGATCTCCGAGACCCAGACGGCATAGGGATCGCAGGAGCGGCGCCAGGGCAGGTCCCGGCGGTTGGCGGCGAACCAGTCGAGCAGCAGCGGCACGAAAGCATTGGTATCGGACATGCAACAACCTCGAACGCCGGGTGTTCCCGGCCGACCATCCCCATAATACCGATTCCCGCCCCTGGAAAGGGCGGCGCATTGCCAAGGCGGCGCGTTTCGGGGATAAGGCGATGGTAAAGGCTGGCAGTGCCGGGGAGGACGAATCATGACGCGGTCCCTTTCGATGGGCTTGGCAACGGGCATGGTGTTGCTGCTGGCCCTGGGCATGGCCCGGGCGCAAAGCGGTGCGGACATTCCCCCGGCGCTGGACGCCTGGCGGGGGTTCGCCCTGCACGGCGCGACGGAGCGGCTCTGCCCGCCCGACGGCAACGAAACGAAAACCCGCGTCTGCGTCTTCCCGGCCAGCCTGGCCGTGGCCGTCGACGCTTCGGGCGCGGATTTCACCCTGCGGGCCAGGCTCTTCGACACCGCCGCCGTGGGCCTGCCCGGCGGCGATGGCGCGTGGATTTCCGGGGTCACCGCGGGCGGCAAGCCCGTGCCCGTGGTGGCCGGGGCGGGCGGCCCCGAGGTCTGGCTCGAGCCCGGGGAATACGTCCTGACCGGGCGCCTGGGCTGGAAAACCGCCCCGGCCAGGTTGCGCCTGCCGCCGGACGTGGGCCTGGTGACCCTCTCCCGGGGCGGCGCGAGCCTGCCGGTTCGCGTCTCGCCCTCGGGGGAACTGGCCCTTTCGCCCGAAGAGGCGGCCAAGCCGGTGGAAAATACCATAAACGTCAAGGTCTTCCGGCTGCTGGCCGACGGCGTGCCAGTCACCGTGACCACGCTCGCGCGCCTGGAGGTTTCCGGGCTGGCCCGTTCCATAAGCCTCGCCGGGGCCGTGCCGCCCGGGGCGGTGGCCCTGGCCGTGCGCGCGCCGGTCCCGGCCGGGCTCGGGCCGGACGGCTCGATTGTCCTCGACGCCGGGCCGGGCCGCTACGACGTGGAGGTCGTGGCCCGCTACCCCGGGAAAATCGACAAGCTTCCCCCGGCGCTGACCCCGTACGGCCGGGAGGCCTGGTCCTTCCAGGCCGACGGGGCCCTGCGGGAAACCCGCCTGGAGGGGCCGGCGGGCCTGGACCCGAAAACCGCCGACGTGCCCGAGCGCTGGCAGTCCCTGCCCGCCTATGCCGTGGCCGCCGGCACGGTCGTGGACATCCGCGAACTCGGCCGGGGCCTGCCGCCGGGGCGCGACAACCTGACGCTTTCCCGCGAAATGTGGCTCGACATGTCCGGCCGGGGTCTTTCCGTGCGTGACCGCATTACGGGCGAAAACCGGTCCGCCTGGACGCTGTCCATGCTCGCGCCCGGGGAGCTCGGCCGTGTGGCCGTGGACGGCCGCGACCAGCCCGTGGTCGTAACCGGCAAGGACGAACGGCGCGGCGTGGAACTGCGGGCCGCGCACCTGGAGCTTCTGGCCGATTCCCGCTACCCCGACGCCCGGGCCAGCCTCGCCGCCGGCGGCTTCGACCGGGAATTTTCGCGCATCACCGCCACCCTCAACCTGGCCCCGGGCTGGGCGCTCCTGGCCGCCTCCGGCCCGGACGAAGTCAGGGGCGGGCTGCTTTCGCCCTGGACGCTGCTGGATGTCTTTTTGGCCCTGCTGCTGGCCGTGGCCGCCTTTTCCCTGCGCGGCCCGGCGGCCGGGCTCGCGTTAGGCCTGTTCCTGCTTTTGTCCTGGCACGAGCCCGGAGCGCCCACGGGCGAATGGCTGGGTGTCCTGGCCGGGCTGGCCCTGCTGCGCCTGGTCGGCGAGGGGGGCAAGCTCTCGGGCCATGCCGCCTTTCGCCGTTTCGCCGGGCTGGTGTACGGGCTCTCCCTGATCGGGCTGGTCGTCGTGTCGATTCCGTTTGTCGCCGGGCAGTTGCGCGCGGCCGTGGCGCCGCAGATCGCGCTGCCCGTGACGGCCGCGCCGCCGGCCGCCTTTCGGGCGTCTCTGGAGGACGCCGCCGAGGCGCCGCCGGCACCGGCCGCCAGGCCCAAGGAAAAAGCCCGGGCCGGGGCCAACGTCAAGGCGGCGCCCATGCTGGCCCAGGCCCCGGGGGCGGCGCCCGCGCCCGAGGAACTGGAATTCGACCCCGATGCCCTGGTCCAGACCGGGCCGGCCATGCCGACCTGGCATTTCGCCAGCGCAAGCCTCGTCTGGAAGGGGCCCGTGGCCGTGGGCCAGCCGGTCAGGCTCCTGCTCGTGCCGCCGGTTGTTTCACGGCTGCTGGACCTGGCCCGGGCCGTGTTGTGGGGGCTGGCCCTGTTCCTTTTGTGCGACCGGGCCGGGCTGCGCCGCCTGCGCCTGCCGGGGGGGGCGGCCGGGGCCGTGCCGCTGCTGCTGGCCTGTTTGGCCGGACCGGCCATGGCCGGGGATTTTCCGGACAGGCCCTTGCTCGAGGCGCTGCGCGACCGCCTGACCGAGCCGGCCCGCTGCTTCCCCCATTGCCTGGGCAGCCCCGGGCTGGAGGTGCGCCTGGAAGGCGGTAAGTTGACGATAACCAGCGAAATCGACGCCGCCGCCCGCACGGCCGCGCCCTTGCCGGCCGTGTCCGAAAGCTGGCGGCCCGAGTCCGTGAGCCTGGATGGCGGTCCGGGGCCGGCCTTGATCCGCGCGGCAGGCGCGCTCAAGGTCCTGCTCGAACCCGGCCGGCACGTCATCGTCCTGGCCGGGCCGGCGCCGGGGGCCGTTTCCTTCACCCTCACCCCGGGCCTGGCCCCGGGCCGGGTGCGAGTGTCCGCCCCGGGCTACCGCATCGGCGGCCTGGACGCCCGGGGGATGCTCGCCGGCCCGCTGGAACTCACCCGGGCCGAGGCGGCCACGCCCGGGAAAACCGGCCAACCGTCGGCCGTGGCCGGCCGGCGGGATATCGCGCCTTTTTTCGCGGTGCGGCGCAGCCTTCATTTCGGCCTGACCTGGGAAGTGGCCACCGAGGTGGTGCGGCGCTCGCCCACGGACGTTGCCGCCGTGGCCCGCCTGGCGCTTTTGCCCGGAGAGAACCCGGATTCAGCCGAGGTGACCGCCCAAAACGGCCAGGCCGAGGTGGCCTTCCCCGCCGGCCGGGACCGCGTCGCCTGGCGATCGCGCCTGGCTCCCCGGGAGAGCCTGGCCCTGGCCGCGCCCACAGGCGGCGAGGCGGTCGAAAGCTGGGAGCTGACGGCCGCGCCATTTTACGACGTGACCTACGCCGGCCCGCCGCCCGTGGGCCTGTTGTCCGACGGCGGTGCCTGGCGGCCGACGTTTCGG
This sequence comes from Solidesulfovibrio sp. DCME, assembly GCF_049995385.1. Lineage (NCBI taxonomy): Bacteria > Pseudomonadati > Thermodesulfobacteriota > Desulfovibrionia > Desulfovibrionales > Desulfovibrionaceae > Solidesulfovibrio > Solidesulfovibrio sp. DCME. The sequence continues at coordinate 3,287,836 of NZ_CP188261.1, read as the reverse complement.
CCCTGGCCGGGCGAGACGCTCACGGTCGCCATCACCCGGCCCAAGGCCGCGCCGGGGGAGTTCCTCACCCTGGAACGGGCGGAGCTTTCCGCCAGGCAGGGCGCGGCCCTGCGCGAAAGCCGGCTGGTCTTGGGCTTTCGGGCGGCCAAGGGGCTGCGCCATGCCGTGAGTCTGCCCGCCGGGGCGAGCCTGACCCGCCTGACCGTCGGCGGCCGCGAGACCCTGCCCACGGGCGCGGACGGCGAGGTCGGCTTCGCCTTGCCGCCGGGGGTCACGGAAGTGGTGCTGGATTTCCGGGAAGCCGCCGCGGTGGGGTTTTTCCTGGAGACGCCCTCGGTGGACCTGCGCCTGCCGGCGGCCACGGCCGTCACGCGCCTGGAACTGCCCGACGGGCGTTGGCTGCTGGCCGTCTTCGCCGACACCTTCCTTGGGCCGGCGGTCCTGTATTGGGGATTTCTGGCCGTGGTCGCGGCCCTGGGCCTGGGGCTGTCCTTTGCCCCCGAATCGCTGCTCACCCGGTGGCAATGGCTGCTCTACGCCCTGGGCCTGAGCCAGGCCACGCCCTGGGGCGCGGTCCTGGCCGCGGCCTGGCTGGTGGCCCTGGGCTGGCGCCGGCGGCACTGGCCCCAGGGACCCTTTGCCTTCAACGCCGCCCAGGTCGGGCTGGTGGTGCTGTGCCTGGCCGGGTTCGGGGCGCTCTACGACGTGCTCGACCAGGGCCTGCTCGGCCTGCCGCGCATGCAGGTGGCCGGGTCGGGCCAGAGGGCGGCCCAGCTGGCCTGGACCTGGGACCAGGTGGCCGGGGTGCTGCCGTCGGCCCGGGTGGTGTCGGCTCCCATGCTCGTTTTCCGGGCGCTGATGCTGGCCTGGGCGGCCTGGCTGGCCTTGATGCTGCCGCGCTGGCTGCGCCTTGGCTTCGACAGCCTGACCGCTGGCGGCGGCTGGCGGGCCTTGCGGCTGCCGGCCTGGCGGCGCGGGCGGCCCGAGGCGCCGCCCGCCGCCACCCACAAGGAGGTGCCCAAGGAATAAACTGCCTGGCATGGTCCTTGAATCACATTTTCCCGCCGGCAGGCGCCCGGCGGGAGGATACCCATGGAACCCAGGCATTGCTGCGTTTGCGGCCGGCACATCGAGGCCCTCGACATCTTCATCCTGCGGGTCCAGGGCAAAATATGCAGCCGGTGCGTGGTGGAGCGGGGCATTCCCGTGGGGGGGCGGCTGTCGCGGCGGCAACTGCTGCGTGGGACCGAACCGGTGCGGCCGGTCATCGGCAAACCCGTGGCCCCGGGATTTCCCGTCGTATGACCCGGGCCGGGTTGGCGGGTAAAACCCCCTTTTGCCATTCGTAAATGGATATGCTAGACCGCCCTTGTTCGGTTTTGCACAAATCCGGCAACAAGGGGAACCCGGCTCATGCAGCTCACCACGCGTAGCCGTTACGGCTTGCGCATGCTTCTCGACATCGCCCTCCACGGCGACGAACGACCGGTGCGCATTCAGGACATCGCCAAGCGTCGCAATATTTCCGTCAAGTATCTCGAACAGTTGATTCGCGCCCTGAAAAAGGCCGGCTTCATCCACAGCAAGCGCGGCCCCAAGGGCGGCCATGTGCTGGCCCTTTCCCCCGAGGAAATCCGGGTGGGCGACGTGGTGCGGGCCCTGGAGAGCCGGCCGGAACTGACCGAATGCGTGGGCAACCCCGAAGCCTGCGTCATCTCCGGGGATTGCCTGACGCGCCAGATCTGGGTCCGGGCCACGTCCAGCCTGTTTCGGGAACTCGACGCCATCCGTATCGCCGATCTCCTCGTCCAGGCCCGCAAGTCCGAGATCCTCGGGCTGCCCTGCTGCTGAGCGGGGCCTTGCCCGCTTCGGCGGCCGCGTTCGTCCGGCCCGCCGCCGGTTGCGGGCGGCGCTTCGCCTCCGTTGCGGATACGGCTGCGGCTAGCGGGCCGTCGCCCGCCACTGGCCAAACGTCAGGGGCGCGCCGCCGGGATTAGCCGCCGCATAGGCGGCGAATTGCCGCAGGAAGTCCCCCCGGGCCAGGTACATGGCCTTTTTCCAGCCGCCGGGGACCTGCCCGAGGAGGTCCACGCCGCCGGCCGCCGCCTGTTCGGCCGCGATGGCTTCCAGGGGCTTGCCGCCGGGGTTGCGCAGCAGGGCATAGAGCACCATGAAGGTCGTGGTACGCCCCTCCCCGGCGTGGCAGTGGACATGCAACCAGGTGCCCGGGGCCATGGCCCGGCAATATTCGATGAAGCGGTCGACCTGCCCCGCGTCCGGGGCCATGTGATCCGGCACGTACAGGCGCAGGTAGCCCAGCCCCCGGTCGGCCGTGAGCTTGGCCTCGTCGATCACGTCGGTCACATCCACGGCCAACCTTTCGGACGCCCCGATACCGCCTTGGGCGTTCTTCTCCAGGATCACCGTCACTTCGGCCGTGGCCGTATCGGACAGGCGCCGCAGGCGGGCGCGTTCGTCGGCCGCCGCCTGTCCGGGCGTCTTGCCGGCATTGGCCGCGTCCCTGGCTGCGAACCAGCTGATGGGGCGGCCGTTTAAAAAGCCGTGGGATTCCTGCCGCAGGTCCACCACGGTCAGCGGCCCGGGCAGGAAACGGGCCAGGTTGTCCAGGCCCGGGGCGTCGAACTGCGAACTGCCCGAAAGGCGCAGGGCGGCCTGGCTGGGGTCGCCCTTGGGGCCGCCGTCGGCCAGGCGGAAGTGGATGGGCAGGGCCTGGCCGGGTGGGTAGTCGTAGATGAGGACCGGCCGGTCCGCGCCGGTTGCGGCCCGTTTCAGCCCGGCCGACAGCGTGCCCGGCAGCAGGAGGCAAAGCGACAGCAGGCATGGGGCGAGCAGCCGGGTTCGCGGCGGCAGGCGGCGGATGACGCGCATGGGGGCTCCTTGGCTGGGGGTTGCCGTGGCGCAGGCCGCCGGCTTCGGCGCCCGGGCAACGCGGGGCGCCATTTTGCCAGGGGTAAAGGCCCGGCCGAAGCTTGTCAATGCGCGGGCGGGCCGCCTACAGGGCGAAGCGCAGGCCCGGCACGGCGTTGATCAAGCCCAATTCCCGGCAGTGCTCGGCGAAAAGGACGCAGCTCGCCTTGGCCGCGGCATCGAAGTCGTAATTGACCACCCGCAAGTAGGCCAGCAGGTCGGCCTGGCCGATCCAGCCGGGGCGCGAGGGCCGGGCCACCAGGCCGGGCAGGGCCTCGGGCAGGCCGGCGTTTATGGCCACCAGGGCCTGGTGGAGCCTGGCAAGGCGGTCAAGGCGCTGGCCGGACAGGCCCTGGCGCACGATCCACAGGGCGAAGACGAAGGGCGTGCCGGCATAGTCGAACCAGGCCTGGCCCAGGTCCGTGACGTGCCAGCCGGCCGGTGGGTCGAGGTAGCGGCCGAGGGCCAGGTCGCCGATCTCGACGAAGGGCTTGCCCGTGGGCAGGCCCGTGCCCGGGGGTACGACCTCGAAACGGGCCTCGGGAAACTTCCAGGCGAAGCGCCACAGCACGCGCACCAGGGCGTTGGAGCTGGCCGAGGCCACGGACAGGAGCACCGGATCACCGGTGCGCGCGAGGTGTTCGGACAATTGGGCCAGGGGCACGGGGGAGAGCAGCAGCACACTCTGGATGGGGGCGGTGGCCGCCCGGATGCACAGGCCCGGCAGCAGGCGGAAGGCCTCCGGGTTGGCCAGGTAGGCGAAGGCCGAGGCCGGGGCGGCATCGATGAGGCCGCGCATGAGGGCGGCGTTGAGTTCCGAGGGATGCCCGGGGACGTAGGTCACGTCCGGGCCTTCGGGGAAACCCGGGATCAGGGATTCGTAGAGCGGCCAGACGTTGAGGTAGGCGATGCGGCCGAGGCGCAAAGGGCCGGTATCCATGGGGAACTCCTTGGGCGCAAAAAACGCGGCCCCGAGGGTAATCCCCCCGGGGCCGTCGGGCAAGGCGAATTCCGGTGAACTAGTCGAGCTGGGCCAGCAGGGTTTCCTTGATGGAGTCGATGGAACCCTCGCCGTTGAGTTCGATGTACTTGGTTTTGTCTTCGGCAGCCAGCTTCTTGTAGAAATAGGCGGCGGCCAGGGTGCCGGTGGTGGTGTCGTAGTAGATGTCGTGGCGCTTGCCGATGGCGGCCTCGTCCTGGTCGTCGGAGCGGGTCTTGAGGTCGCCGCCGCACACCCGGCACTTGTCGCCGTTGGGCTTTATCGCGTCGATGAAGATGTTGTTGGGGTGGTTGGGGTCGTTGACGCACAGGCGGCGGCCCATGATGCGGTTCTTGGCGATCTCGCGGGGGAGCAAAATCTCGATGACGTAATCGAGCTGCATGCCTTCCTTCTGCAGGGCTTCCCAGAGCTTTTCGGCCTGGACCATGTTGCGGGGGAAGCCGTCGAGGAGCCAGCCGTTGCCGCCCTTGGCCTTTAACGTCTCGAGGATCATGGGGATGGTGATCTCGTCGGGGACCAGCTCGCCCTTGTCGATGAAGCCCTTGGCCTTTTTGCCGAGCTCGGTGCCGCCGCCGATATGCTCGCGGAAGATCGCCCCGGACTCGATGTGGGCCAGATTGTATTTCTTTTTCACCAGGGAACCCTGGGTGCCCTTGCCGCTGCCGTTGGGACCGAACGTAAGAATATTCACCGGGACTGCCTCCATGTTTGATTTTTCACAATCGGTTTCACTACTCCCCGGGGCAAGCCCTGTCAATGGCGTTTCCCGGTTTGCCCCGCCGCCTCGGCCGGCCGAAAAGACCACGGCCCGGCGGGTGAGGCTGGCCGTCTTGCCGCCGGGGAAACGGAACACCCGGCCCGTGGCCCGGCGGGCGACGGCCGCGTCCAGGGCAAAAAGCGTGTCGGCCAGCCCCTGGCCCGGCCCAAGGGCCTCCAAGGCCCGCCGGTACAGGCGGGGCCGCAGGGCCGGGGACAGGCCGCCCAGGGCCGCAAGGGGCAGCACGGCCGGGTTGTCGAGGTCGGGCAGCAGGCTCTCGATGAGGCCGTCGTCGGCCCGGGCCTGGCGCCAGAGCCTGGCCGCCGCCTCCAGGTAGCGGGGGTTTTCGGCCACCAGCCGGGGCAGGACGTCGCGGCGCAGGCGGTTGCGGCGAAAGGCCGGGTCGTCGTTGCTCGGGTCGCGCAGCACGGGCAGGCCCAGGGCCACGGCAAAGCCCTCGATGTCGCGGCGGGGGGTGAGCAGCAGCGGCCGCAGCAGGCGGCGCCCCCGGTCCAGGGCGGCCATGCCGCCGAGCGCCGGCCAGCCAACGCCGCGTACCAGGCGCAGGAGCTGGTCCTCGGCCAGGTCGTCGAGCTGGTGGCCGAGCACCGTCCAGGCGTTTTCCCGGCCGGCGCGCAGTGCCTCGAAAAAGGCGTAGCGGGCTCGGCGGCCGGCGTCCTCGACTCCGGTCTTTTCCCGGCGGGCGAGGGCGGCCACGTCGTCGCGGCGGACATGGCAGGGGATGGCCCGGGCGCGGCAAAAGGCGGCCACGGTCGCGGCTTCGTCCGCCGAGGCCGGGCGCAGGCCGTGGTCCAGGTGGGCCGCCTCCACCGTCGCGCCCAGGCGCGGGGCCAGGAGCGACAGGACGACCAGCAGGACCAGCGAGTCCGGCCCGCCGGAGACGCCCACGATCCAGTCGGCCCCGGCCGGGTCGTGGCCGCACGGGCCGGTGAGGAACCGGGAGACGGCCAGGCAGAGCCTGGCCTGTCGCCGGGGCAGGTCGGCCAGGCCGAGGGCGGCCGGGCCGGCCACGGGGGGCGGGGAAATGTCCGTCATGGCTTGTGGGGGGGCCGGCGTGGGCGCAAGCCGTGGGTGCGGCCGGCCCCGCCACGGCTGGCGGCCCGGCCCGGGGCCTGGCCGGCATACGGGACGCCCGCCCGGCGCTGGGGGGCCCGGGCCGGGACGTACGGGGCGCCCGCCCGGCGCTCGGAAGCCCGGGCCGGGGCGGACAGAGGCGGCCGCGCCCGGTGTCCCCGGCGGTCGTGGCACCAACGGGGCGGGCGCGGCGGCTGGGGCGCGGCCGCTTGTACCGTGGAGGCGAACGCGGCGGCCACTAGACCGGTATGTCGAGTTCCCGGATGAAGTTGTCGAGGAAATCGATCATCTGCTGGCGTTGTTCGGGGGTGCAGTAGCTGATGCAGGAACAGCGCAGCTTGCCGCTGCCGCGCACGAGCAGTTCGAGCTTGAGCCAGTTGCGGCCCGTTTCCAGGATGAGCATGTACGGCCCGCATTGGTCGTAGTGCTGCTGTTGCTCGTCGTTGAGCATCTCCTGGGGAAAGGGGATGTAGAAGATGTGATCGAGCGGTCCCTTGAAGCCTTTTTCGGACAGGTGCCGCTCGATGGTTTCCATGTTGTCGGCGGAAACTTCATCGATGAGGTAGGATCGCATGGGGGTTACTCGCTGTCTTCCGTCGCATCGAGTTCGGGTGGTTCGGTCCCGTCTTCGGGCGGTTTCCGGTCCGCGTGGGCATCCGGCGGCACGCCCTCGCGGTCCAGGTTGTACATGCGGCGGGTGAGATCGATGAACCTGTCGCCTTTTTCCTCCTTGGCCCGGCGTTTGAGGAACGCGATGGGCTCGTGGAGCAATTTGTGGCTGATGGACAGGGACAGGGTTTCGATGGCCCGCCGGGTTTCGTCGCTGACGTCGGGGCCGAGGCGGCGCAGGGTCTTGGCCAGTTCGCGGCGGGCGATGTCCTCGCCGGCCGTCAGCAGATCCACGATGGTCGGCTTGACGTCCAGGGACTTGAGCCATTCGCCGAAGCGTTCGACCTGCAAACCGATGATGTCCCGGGCGCGGGCCGCTTCCTCGCGCCGCTGGGCCAGGTTCTCCTCGACCACTTCCTGGAGGTCGTCGATGTCGTAGAGGTAGACGTTGTCCAGGCTGTTGACGTCGGGGTCGATATCGCGAGGCACCGCGATATCGATGAAAAACATGGGCTTGTGCTTGCGGGCCTTGAGCACTGCCCGCACGTCCCGGGCCTTTATGACCACGTTGGGCGCGCCGGTGGAGCTGATGACGATGTCCGCCTCGGGAAGACGCGAGACGAATTCGTCGAAGGCCACGGGCCGGCCCTTGAAGCGGGAGGCCAGTTCCTCGGCCCGGGCGTAGGTGCGGTTGGCGACCAGGATCTCCGAGACGCCGGCGTTGAGCAGGTGCAGGGCGGCCAGCTCCGCCATCTCCCCGGCGCCCACGAGCATGGCCCGCTTGCCGGCCATTTCGCCGAAGATGCGCTTGGCCAGCTCCACGGCGGCGTAGCTGACCGACACGGCGGAAGCCCCGATGCCCGTGGCCGTGCGCACCTTTTTCGCCACGGAAAAGGCCTTGTGGCACAGCCGGTTGGTGATGACCCCGGCGGTGCCGAGCGACACGGCGTGGCGGTAGGCGGCCTTGAGTTGGCCAAGGATCTGCGGTTCGCCGAGCACCAGCGAATCCAGGCCCGAGGCCACGCAGAAAAGGTGCTCCACGGCGCCGAGGCCCTCGTGTTCGTAGAGGTGCGGGGCAAGGGTGGCCGCGTCCTGGCCGCAGTGCTCGGCCCAGGCGGCCAGCACCGCCGGTTTCACATCCCGCCCCGGCACGCCGGTCACCAGCACCTCCACTCGGTTGCAGGTGGACAGCACCAGCGCTTCGTGCAGGCGGGCCTCGCCGCGCACCAACAACTCGCCGAGCCTGGGCCGGTCGCCCAGGGCGAACGCTTCCCGGACTTCGACCCCGGCGGTCTTATGGTTGAGGCCAAACAGGTAGATTTGATGCTCCATCGATATAACGCGCGAAACTGTGATGGGTTGGCATGAAAAAGTTGATCACGAGCATGGACACGAGCGTCAGGCCGAAAAGCCACATGGCCAGGCGGGCGGGCTTGCGGCCGCGCCAGCCCAGGAACACGCGCTGGTGAAACAGGAAGGCGAACAGCAGCCAGACGCAGATGGCCGTGATCTCCTTGGGGTCATAGGAAAAAATGCGGTTCCAGGTGAGCTTGGCCCAGATGAAGCCGGAGAGCAGCCCGATGGTGTAGAGCGGAAAGCCGGTCATGACCGCCCAGCGGTTGACCGTGTCGCAGGTGGACAGGGCCGGCAGGGCCTTGGAAAAGCCCGACAGCTTCTCCTTGGTCTTGATCTTGCGGTCCAGGTACAGGTAGGCCGCGCCCGCGCCGCTGGCCATGGCGAGCAGGCTTATGGCCAGAAACAGCGCCCCGATGTGCAGCCCGAAAAAGAGCCCGCCCAAAGCCTTGGGCAAGGGCATGCGCGTGGCCGTGACCGCCTGGGAGGACAGAAACAGGAACAGGGCCAGGGGCGCGGCCAAAAGCCCGAGCATCTCCAGGCGCAGCCGCCACCACAAGAGCAGGCAGATCACGAGCAGGCTCCAGGCCAGGAGGCTGAAGTAGAATTCGCCCGAAAGCAGGGCCGCGCCGCGTTCGGTGGCGAGCAGCACGGCCAGGTCGGCCGTGTGCAGGGCGAACCCGGCCACGGTGAGGCCCTCGCCGGCGCGGCGCAAGGCCTTCCTGCCCGCCACCACGCCGCACAGGTGCAGGGTGGCCCCCAGGAAATAGGCGGCCAGGACGCAGAAAAAAAGGAAGTTAATCGCCGGCATGGCCAAGGGCTCCGTGGATGAGCCCCGCCACCTCGCCGTGCAGGGCGGGCGGCAGGATTTCCCGGAGCATGTCCGCGGCGGCGTCCGCGTCGCCGCGCTCCAGGGCCTCGATCAGGGACGAATGGACGAGCCTGCGGAAAAGGGCCGAATTGTCCTCGGTGGGCAGCCCAAGCTCCAGGACCATGGGCCGCAGCGTGCTCATGAGCACCAGCAGCGCGCCGTATTCGGCGCCGAGGAATTCCCCCAGGCCCTGGCGGATCTTGCGGGCCAGGGCCGGCGAGGCCCCGCCCGTGGAGATGGCCACGGTCAGGTCGCCCCGGGTGAAAAGGGCCGGTACGATGAAGCTACATTTTTCCGGCTGGTCCACGATGTTGCACAGGATGCCGCGCGCGGCGCATTCCCGGCTGATGGCCCAGTTGAGCGCCTCGTCGTCGGTGGCGGCGATGACCAGGAAGCGGCCGTCGAGGTCGGCCGGCGTGAAGGAGCGGCGCGCGAAGACGACCTCGGGCCGGGCGGCAAGTTCGTCCAGCACCTCGGCCGGCGGGTCGCGGTCGAGGACCAGGACCTCGTCCGGGCCGCAGGCGGCGAGCGTGGCGATCTTGCGCCGGCCCACCTGCCCCGCGCCCACGACCAGGCAGCGCTTGCCGCGCAGATTGACGTAAAGAGGATAATACCGCATGGAAGGCTCCTATAGCAGAAGAACACAGGGGCCGAAAAGGGCTTTTTTTCACAAGAAAATTTCGATTTGTCGACCGCAGGGAGAAGACATGGCGCGCGCGCTCGTGGTGCAGCTGGCCCGCATCGGCGACCTGGCCCAAAGCCGCCGGCTGCTAGCCGGCCTGGCCCGCCGGGGGGAGGTCCATCTGGCCGTGGACCAGTCCCTGACCGGCCTGGCCGGGCGGCTCTATCCCTTCGCCGCCGTCCACGGCCTGCCGGCCCACGGCACGCCGGGGGCGGACGCCGCCCGGGCGGCGGCGCGCATCCAGGCGGCCCGGCCCGTGTTCGCGGCCCTGGCCACGACAGCCTTCGACAAGGTCTTCACGCTCAACTTCTCGCCCCTGGCCATGGCCATCGCCGCCCTGTTCCCGCCCGAGGCCCAGCGCGGCTACCGCCAGTATTCCGGCCAGGCCGACAAGGACCCGCTGTTGCGCCTGGTCTTTCGCCTGGCCCGGGACCGGCGGGCGGCGGGCCTCAACCTGGCCGACATCTGGGCCCACCTCGACGACGACCCGCTCCCGCCGGAGATGGTCAACCCGACGGCGGCCCCACGGGGCGGCGGCCTCGGCGTGGCCCTGGCCGGCCGGGCGGCCAGGCGTTCCCTGCCGCCGGAGGTGCTGGCCCCCATCGTGCGCACGGCCTTTCTGGCCACCGGGGCCAAGCGGGTGACGCTTTTCGGCACGGCCTCCCAGGCCGGCGAGGCCCGGGCGCTCGTGCGGCGCCTGGACGGGCCGGTGCGGGAGGCCTGCCTCGACGCCACGGGCCAAACCGACCTGCCGGGCCTGCTTGAGGCCCTGTCCGGCCTCGACCGGCTGCTGACCCCGGACACCGGGGCCATGCACCTGGCCGCTTTCGCCGGCGTGCCGGTCACGGCCTTTTTCCTGTCCTCGGCCTGGAGCCACGAGACCGGCCCCTACGGCGTCGGCCACACCGTGTGGCAGCACACCGTGCCCTGCGCCCCCTGCCTGGAGTCGGCCCCGTGCGACAAGGGGCTGGTGTGCCTGCCGCCCTTTGCCGCGCCGGCCTTTTTGCGCTGCCTGGCCGCGCCGGCCAAGGCCGCTCCGCCGCCGGGCATCGTGGGCCTTGCCACGGACTGCGACGCCCTGGGCGCGGTCTGCCGGCCCTTTTGCGGCGAGGACCCGACAGCCGCCGCCCGCCTGGCCATGCGGGCCTTCCTCACCCGCCGCCTGGCCGGGGAAGCGGCCGACGGCCTGGACGTGCGCCTCGGCCACGACTTGGCCCAGGCCTTGAGCTTTGAAACGGACTGGGTCCTGCCGCCACCGGGCCGGACGCTGTCCGGGGAGTGGTAGCCATGACGTTTTCCCGCCCGTTGCGCGTCCTGGTGGTGCTGCCCATGTACGGCGGCTCTTTGCCCATCGGCCGGTCCTGCGCCGACGCCCTGCGCAGCCTGGGCCACGTGGTCGAGGTTTTCGAGGCCCCGGCGTTTCACGGGGCCTTTACGGCGCTCAAGGACCTGCGCGTGACGTCGGATCGCCTGGAATATCTGGAGAACAGCTTCCTCCAGGTCGTCTCCCAGGCCATCTGCGCCAAAGCCGAGACCTTTGGCCCGGACCTGGTGCTGGCGTTGGCCCAGGCGCCGTTGTCGCGCCAGGCCCTGCGGCGCCTGCGCCGCGACGGCGTGGCCACCTGCATGTGGTTCGTGGAGGATTTCCGGCTCTTCACCTATTGGGAGGCCTTCGCGCCCTTTTACGACATCTTCGCCGTCATTCAGAAGGAGCCGTTCCTGGAAAAGCTCGCGGCCGTGGGCCAGGCCAACGCGGTCTACCTGCCCCTGGCCGCCGACCCGGCCGTGCACCGCTCCCTGGAACTGACCCCGGTGGAGCGGCGCCTCTACGGGGCGCGCCTGTCGTTTATGGGCGCGGGCTATCCCAACCGCCGCCTGGCCTTTGCCGAGCTGCTCGACTACGGCCTGGCCATTTTCGGCAGCGACTGGGACGGCGACGCGACGCTGGCCCCGCGCCTGCGACTGGACGGCCGGCGCGTCACCACCGAGGAGGCGGTGCGGATCTTCAACGCCGCCGAGGTCAATTTGAACCTGCACTCGAGCGTTACCGTGGACCGGCTGGTTGCGGGCGGCGATTTCGTCAACCCGCGGACCTTCGAACTGGCCATGTGCGGCGCCTTCCAGCTCGTGGACCGGCGCGGGCTTTTGCCCGAACTGTTTACCGAAGATGAGCTGGCCCAATTCGGGGACATGGCGGAGCTCAAGGAGCGTTTGAACTATTTCCTGGCCCGGCCCGAGGAACGGGCGGCCTTCGCGGCCCGGGCCCGCACCCGGGCCCTTGGCGAGCACACTTATGCCCGGCGCATGGAGCGGTTGCTGGAATTTACGGCCTCGCGGCTTTCCGGCTGGCCGGCCGTGGAGCGGGGGGCGGCGGCGCTTTCCGGGCTGCCCGAGGGGCTGCGGGAGGAGGTGGCGAACCTGCTGCGGGAGCTGTCCCTGCCCCCGGACGTGTCCTTCGCCGACCTGATCGCGGCCGTGCGGGCCAGGCAGGGCGAGCTGCGCCCCTTGGAGACGAGCCTGCTGTTTTTGGACGAATGGCGCAAGCAGTACGGCGCGGCCTGAAACCGGCGCGCGTTAGTGTTTGATCTCCAAGGCCTTTTGCATCATCTCGTCGGCCGTGGTCACCACCTTGGAGTTGGACTGGAAGGCCCGCTGCAAGGTGATGAGGTTGACCATTTCCGTGGCCAGGTCCACGTTGGACGCTTCCAGGCTATAGCCGGAGATGCCGTCGAAGACGCCGGCATTGGCCCGGCCGATGCTGGCCGTACCGGAAGCGGTGGTGGCCGAAAGCAGGTTGTTGCCTTCGCGGTAGAGGTCGGTGGGGTTCTTGAAGTCGGCCAGGGCCACGACCCACAGCTGCTTGGTCTGGCCGTTGGAAAACGTGCCGGAGATGACGCCGTTTTCGTCGACGCTGGTGCTGACGAGTTCGCCCGAGGCGTAGCCGTCCTGGCTTTGGGAAAGGGTGTAGGATGACGTGGCGTAGTTGGTGGTGCTGCTGACGGCGTTTTCCGTGGCTGAGGTGTTGTAGCCGGCATTGGCCGAGGCGGTGGTGCCGATGGCGCCGGCATTGGCCGGGGCGCTGGCACTCCAGGCGCCGTCCGAGCTGGTCAGGCCGGTCTTGTAGCTGATGGCCTGGCTGGCCAGGGCGGAGCCGCTGGTTGTGGAGACGAAGGTGGCGTTCATCTGGGGCACGCCGGAACTGTCCACCGTGGCCTGGGCCCAGTTGGACAGGCTGGTCGGGTCGCCGGACGGGGTGAAGGCGGTTTCGTTTTCCAGCACGCCCTCGGAGGAGAAGGTCATGGTGCCGATCATGAGCACGCCGGCCTTGGTGGTGCCGCTGGTGGTCGAGCTGCCGTCCTCGTCGGGCGGGACGGTCACCATGTATTCCCAGTATTCCTTGCCGTTTTCGTCCGTGACCTTGGAATAGTAGGTCGTGAGGGTGTGCTCGCCGCCCTCCGAATCGTAGACGTTGATGGATGTCGAATAATCGTAGTCTGTTACCGGTGTGTCACTGGTGGCATCATAGCTCTTGAACATGGTG
>NZ_CP188261.1:0-3270000 GCF_049995385.1 Solidesulfovibrio sp. DCME | reverse complement strand
GGCTGAAGTGACTGATCCCATGCTGCCGAGAAAAGCTTCTAAGTTTAGCACAAGCAGACCGTACCGCAAACCAACTCAGGTGGGCGGGGAGAGTATCCCAAGGCGCTTGAGAGAACTCTGGTTAAGGAACTCGGCAAAATGACCCCGTAACTTCGGGATAAGGGGTGCCCCCTTTGGTCAAGCATTTACTGCAGAAGCCTAGGGGGGCCGCAGTGAAATGGTGGTGGCGACTGTTTACTAAAAACACAGGTCTGTGCGAAGTCGTAAGACGACGTATACGGACTGACGCCTGCCCGGTGCCGGAAGGTTAAGGGGTGGAGTCAGCGCAAGCGAAGCTCTAAACCGAAGCCCCGGTAAACGGCGGCCGTAACTATAACGGTCCTAAGGTAGCGAAATTCCTTGTCGGGTAAGTTCCGACCTGCACGAATGGCGTAACGATCTCCACGCTGTCTCAACCAGAGGCTCAGTGAAATTGATGTGGCGGTGAAAATGCCGTCTACCCGCGGAAAGACGGAAAGACCCTGTGCACCTTTACTACAGCTTGACATTGGAGCTTGGGCAACCGTGTGTAGGATAGGTGGGAGGCTGTGAAACCGGCGCGCCAGCGTCGGTGGAGCCAACCTTGAAATACCACCCTCGGTTGTCTAAGCTTCTAACCCAACGCCGTCATCCGGCTTGGGGACATTGTCTGGCGGGTAGTTTGACTGGGGCGGTCGCCTCCCAAAAAGTAACGGAGGCATGCAAAGGTTCCCTCAGGCTGATTGGAAACCAGCCGTCGAGTGCAAAGGCATAAGGGAGCTTGACTGCGAGAGAGACATCTCGACCAGGCACGAAAGTGGGCCTTAGTGATCCGGTGGTCCCGTATGGAAGGGCCATCGCTCATTGGATAAAAGGTACGCCGGGGATAACAGGCTGATCGCATCCAAGAGTTCACATCGACGATGCGGTTTGGCACCTCGATGTCGGCTCATCACATCCTGGGGCTGGAGCAGGTCCCAAGGGTTCGGCTGTTCGCCGATTAAAGTGGTACGCGAGCTGGGTTTAAAACGTCGTGAGACAGTTTGGTCCCTATCTTCCGTGGGCGCTGGAGAATTGAGAGGGGTTGTCCCTAGTACGAGAGGACCGGGATGAACGAACCACTGGTGTTCCTGTTGTCGTGCCAACGGCATCGCAGGGTAGCCACGTTCGGAAAGGATAACCGCTGAAAGCATCTAAGCGGGAAGCCTGCCTCAAGACGAGTTCTCCCTGAAGGACCCAGGTAGACTACCTGGTTGATAGGCCGGATGTGCAAGTGCGGTAACGTGCTCAGCAAACCGGTACTAATAGTCCGTTCGGCTTGATTTTTGCCAACCAATGATCCCATCCCTTATTTTAACTTATATATTTGTCCTGGTGGTCACAGAGGAGGGGGTACACCCGACCCCATTCCGAACTCGGAAGTTAAGCCCTCCTTCGCCGATGATACTGCGTAATCATGCGTGGGAAAGTAGGTCGCCGCCAGGGCTCTTTTCAAAAGGCCTGTCTGAATAACATCAGATGGGCCTTTTGTTTTTTCCGCTCCCCCCTTGGCGAGCCGCCCTCGCTGGCGCTTCGAGACACCCCCGCCCCGTTACGACCCCCTCCCGGCTCGACCGGTCCACCACAACGCCCGCCGAGGACGCAATGCCGCGCGTGACGCATGTTTGCTCCGGACGGGCATGATCCGGCTGGTCGGGAGGCCGCCTGGTCGGCGAAGCCGTCGCCGGGAAGGCCCATTGCCTCCCGACGGGAGTGACAGAAACCATAAGCTCGACTATCGTGCTTCCTGCCCGGACGCTGTCGTGCTTGGCGCCTGAGCGACACGACGGAAAAAGGAAACGGCATGCGGCGCGTGCTTTGGCCCCTGGCAACCATCGCTTTACTTATTGGCGGGGGCTTGTGGATTGCCGGGTCGGGAGCCCAGGATACGGGGGACCGTTGCCACGACCCCCTGGGAACAAATATTTCAAGTCCGAACAGGATCCAAGATAATGCACGTAACCGTAAATGGTAGATCTCTTGTACTTCAACATCTCCCCAAAAATAGTGTAGGGGTTGAAATTGGCGTCCATCTTGGTGAGTATTCTTCGCAAATACTAGGCATGTGTAAACCGAAAAAATTGTATTTGATAGATCCTTATGTATACATGCCTAACGGTTTGTATGCGTCGTCATTATATGGAAACTCTTCTGTCGATCAAAATGTAATGGACGAAAGATATAAACTCGTGATGCATAAATTTTCTTCCTTGATTGCAGCAGGGGCTGTCGATTTGGTTAGAAAAACAAGCTTCGAAGGTCACGTCCGTCAACGTGGTGTAAATTCTGGTGTGCTTGAGGTGGCCCTCGGTCAGGCTGCTCTTGGTGGAATTTGGGCTGGCTGCGCCTCGTTTGGTTGGGTGTTGAGTTCGGCCATGGCCTCGACCTGCATGTAGCGGCTTTGCAGCTGCCACTCGTCGTTTTGCTCCAGTAAGATGGCCCCGATGAGCCGGATGATGGACTGTTCGTTGGGGAAGATGCCGACTACGTCCGCCCGCCGCTTCACTTCTTTATTGAGCCTTTCCAGCGGATTGGTGCTGTGCAGCTTGACCCGATGCTGCGCCGGGAAGGTCATGTAGGCCAGCACGTCGTGCT
The DNA here is from genome assembly GCF_049995385.1 of Solidesulfovibrio sp. DCME. Taxonomy (NCBI): domain Bacteria; kingdom Pseudomonadati; phylum Thermodesulfobacteriota; class Desulfovibrionia; order Desulfovibrionales; family Desulfovibrionaceae; genus Solidesulfovibrio; species Solidesulfovibrio sp. DCME. Next base: position 3,267,348 of record NZ_CP188261.1, on the reverse strand, counting down.
CGGTTTCGTCCATGAAGCTGGCGAGCCGTGGCCATTTTCCACGAAGCTGATCGGCGACATGCCGCCAGGTCTGGCTGGCGTTGGCCGCATCCGGCTGTAAAAAGGCCTGGCGCAGGGCGGCCGAGACCATGGCGTGCTGGGACTTGGGAACCCGGGCCAAGGCGTTTCGCATCCAGTGGACCCGGCAGCGTTGCCACGTGGCCCCGAACGTCTTGGCCATGGCGGCCTTGAGGCCTTCATGGGCGTCGGAGACGACAAGCCTCACGCCGCCAAGTCCCCGACGAAGAAGGCTTTTGAGGAAAAAAGACCAGAACGGCTCGGCCTCGCTGGGGCCGATGTGCAGTCCCACGATTTCTCTGCGGCCTTCGGTGTTCGCCGCCACGGCGATTATGGCGGCGACGCTGACCACCCGGCCGCCTTCGCGCTGCTTGAGGTAGGTTGCGTCCAGCCACAAATAGGGCCATTCGCCGGTCAGCGGCCGAGAAAGAAAGGCATGGACCCGTTCATCAATGTCCTTGCACAGCTTGGACACCTGGGACTTGGAGATGCCGGAAAGGCCCATGGCCTGGACCAGATCATCCACGCGCCGCGTGGAGATGCCGCCGATCCAGGCTTCCTGGATGACGGCCACCAAGGCGCGTTCGCTGGTCTTGCGTGGCTCCAGGAAGGGCGGAAAGTAGCTGCCCTGGCGCAGCTTGGGGATGCGCAGTTGCAAGGAGCCGATGCGGGTATCAAGGCTGCGGTCACGGTAGCCGTTGCGGTAGCTGACTCGCTCGGGGCTTCGCTCGTGGCGGCTGGCCCCGATGAGGCCGTCCACATCGGCTTCCATGAGAAGCTGCAGGACGGCTTCCGCCAGGGAGCGGAGAAAATCGCCGCCGTCGGCCTTTTGCATCAGCTCGATTAATGCCATGCTGTCCTCGGCCATCGTGGTCTCCTTTGGTTGCAGGTGCGGCGTCGTAACTTCACCTTACAGCCAATTGACCCGATGGCCACCTCGCCCATTCCGTCCGGGCCGGAGGCTCTCCCCCGGCCTGGACGACTTCAGAATTTACACCACCTCCGTGGACGCTACCAGCTTCGAAGCGTCTGCTCTTTTTGATGATTCTTCCCTGGATTTTGTCTATATTGACGGAGATCATACGCTGGAAGCGGTTGAGCAAGATATCAAAGCCTATTTGCCAAAATTAAAAGTAGGCGGACTTCTTATTGGTGACGACTATGCGTTGGGAGGCTGGTGGGGAGCTGGCGTCGTAAAGGGGTTTGCAAAGTGCCTCTATGAGGATGATTTGAAGATTGAATTTGTGGTTGATAATCAAATTTGTTGTCGAAAAATTGGTCGTTAGTCAGTGAAAATTTTGCGCTCATTTTTCGGTGTTCAATGTCATTGAAGCGTAGCAATGGTTGCTTTTTGACTACTCACCCCCCCCTGCCAAGCTGAAAGCCGATAGCAGTTTGGAATGTTGTTGATCATATGCCACGATATATGTTCGTCTTGCTGACGCTTTTCTTTGACCTTTTAACAAAGCAAGATATTTCTTGAGGTTATTATGAGAATTCGCATGAAAATACCTAACAGAAGAAATGGGGAAGAGTATCGGAATCTAACATTTACTGAGGATGATATAAATAAACGTTCCTATATGGATTTTCTTGGTGGAGGTAATGCTGAATGGGATCAGAGAGGATTGGCTCAGGCAATTTTTTTAAAAAAATTGGGATTAATGCCTGAAAACATACTTCTTGATGTCGGCTGCGGTCCAGGACGGGCTGGTAGATACCTCGTTAACTATTTAAATAAAGGAAACTACTGTGGAATTGACTATAATAAAGAATTTTTGGACATTTTCCAAAACGAAATTGTCATAAGCGGACTTTCCAATAAAAATCCATCGTTGTGTGTGACAAATATCGCAAGCTTGAATGTTGATATTTGTGCTGACTATGTTCTTGTTTTTTCTGTGTTGAACCATTGCACAAAAGATGAACGACAAGATTTCTTAAGTGCTATTCCACATAAAATGTCTTCGAATGGGCGGATGTACATGACACATTGCGGGTGGCTAAATGAAGAGTATGATATAGGCCCGGATTTGCTTCATACGAATTCTATTACAGACGATAATTTTCGAGTTTTTACGTGCTGGAAGGCTAATGAAGGACTCTTTCCAATTATTGAATTGAGGAAAATAGATCCTTCCAGGTCCCCCGAGGGGAGGTGATGGGCTACAATTCTTTTTGGTAGACGCCCATAAAAGATACGGACCTCTTTTCGCGGATTCCCGACCCGACCGATCCTTGGTTTGTCGAAGCTGTTGAACTGGACACGGCTGCAGGCCGAGTGGGCATTCGTGTGGAGCATGGCCCTGGAGTAGCGCTCCTGGTTTCCGGTCAAGCGACATCGCTTCGCACGGTTTACCGAGCGCGACTCCGCCCACCCCATAGCTGCCCGGTAATGGATTGCAGCCATGTCATTACGCAGGATTTCCAGAGCGGCCTTGGCCAGACCGAGGTATCGGGCTCGAGAGAAACCGTTGCCTCGCTTGAGGGCGCCCCAGGCGCGTTTCACCGTAGACCGAACGCTGCTGCCCAGGTGAATGGCGGCCCGTTCGGCCTGCGTGCGTTCCTGATTCCGTGCGGCCTCGTGCAGGATGCCGTCCGAAAGGCCCCGGAGCGCAAGCACGTACCGGTTCAGCCGGCTGCTGTACCCCCCGCCCGCGTTACGGCCCCGCACCGCCTGCAACCCGCACGGTGACGAATGCCTCCGTATCGGACCGAATGGCCGGCGTCCATGTCGGGCCCGATGCTCGAACTGTCCCGGTGAAGCTCGCGGTTTGGTTCGAGGATGGCAACGGGGAGCACCTCCCCACGGGGCTACGGATGTGCTCGCCCCGCGAATATATCCGCTCAAGCGACAACGCGGCCTGTCCGGTTGAGCGGGGGCAACTCCATCTGCAATGTTGTGCAACGAACTGGGGGCATTGCAAACGCGCTGGGCTTTCGGTACGGAGGAAAAAGAACTTCCTGCCGATGGCCGGACTCAACCGCGTAACGTATCGACCACGCGAGGCAAGGCATGCTGCGAAATCTCCGTTTGTGGGCCAAGATCACGGTCGCCATGGGCGCGATCATCGGCGTTGTTGTCGCCGTGCTGACTGCCAACAACCTCTCCGGCATGAGTAGCCTGATCCATGAGGCCGAACGCAATGCCCTCGAGGCCTACTTCAAGACCCTGACCAACGGTATCGATACGGAAAGTCGTTCGGCCGAGGCCCTAAGTGCCCTGGTGGCCGGCATCCCCCTGGTGCAGGAGAATTTCGCCGCCGGCGACCGCAAAACCTTGGCCGATCTCTTCGTGCCTGGGTTTGCCAAGATGGACCAGGCGTATGGCGCCAAGCAGTTTCAGTTTCACACCCCGCCCGCCACCTCTTTTTTCCGTGTCCATATACCGGCGAAATATGGGGACGACCTGTCCGCCTTTCGCAATACGGTGGTGGCGACCAACAAAAGCCTCACGCCGACCCGCGGCCTGGAAGGCGGTGTCGGCGGGCTCGGCATACGCGGCATGGTCCCGGTCTTTCATGGCGGCAAGCACCTCGGCTCGGTGGAATTCGGCATGGCCTTCGACCAGGGCTTTTTTGACGCCTTCAAGGCGCAAAACGGTGTGGAGGCCGGTTTGTTCCTTTTCGACAAGGACACCGTCAAGACCATGGCCTCGACCTTCGGCAAGGAGCCGCTCCTGCCGGCCGGCATACTGCAAAAGGCCATGGCCGGTGAGCCCCAGATTGGCCATCGGCCCATAGGCGGCGTCCCCTATGTCGTCTACGCCGCGGCCGTCAAGGATTTCTGCGGCGTGCCCATCGGTGTCGTCGAAATCGCCATGGACAGCAGCCGCTACCAGAAGGCCTTGTCCTCGGCCCGGATCAATGCCGGCGTCATCGGGCTGCTGTCGCTGCTTGTCGGCTTGGTGCTGGCCATGCTGCTGGCCAACCATATGGCCCGGCGCATCAATACCGTGGTTGCGGCCGTCAACACCGTGGCCGAGGGCGACCTGTCCGCCACGGTGTCCCTGCCCGGCCGCGACGAAATCACCGATCTGGCCCGGGCAACCGACGCCATGCGCCAAAAACTGCACGCCCTGGCCCGGTCCGTGCGCGACAACGCCTTGCGGGTCCACGCTGCGGCCCAGGAGATCGCCGACGCTGTGGGCGGCCAGGCCGCCACCTCCACCCAGATGTCGTCCTCGGTGGCCGAAATCACCTCGACCATGGAGGAGCTCTCGGCTTCCTCGGCCCAGATCGCCGACCACTCCCAGTCCGTGGTGGACATCGCCAACCAGACCCTGGCCGGCTCCCGCGAAGGCTCCGACGCCATGCAGACCGTGCTCGACCGCATAAACGACATCCGGGCCGACAACCAGCGCAGTCTCCAGGAAATCATCGAACTCGGCGTGCGCTCCAAACAGATTGGCAAGGTCATGGAGATCATCAACGCCGTGGCCGATCAGACCAAGCTCATCGCCTTCAACGCCGCCCTGGAAGCCTCCAGCGCCGGCGAGGCCGGCAAGCGCTTTTCCGTCGTGGCCAGCGAGATTCGCCGCCTGGCCGACAGCGTCACCGACTCCACCCGCGAGATCGAGGCCAAGGTCGGCGAAATCCAGGATTCCATCAGCCGCCTGGTCATTACTTCCGAAAAGGGCAGTTCCCTGATTGTGGCCGGCTCTTCCGCCAGCGCCAGTTCGGCGGACCAGTTGGGCCGCATCGTCACCGCCGCCGGCAAGACCTCCAATGCCGCCCAGCAGATATCCCTGTCCACCAAGCAGCAGCAGATCGCCAGTTCCCAGGTCGTGGTGGCCCTGCGCGAGATCGTCTCCGCCAGCTCCCATACCGAACAGTCCTTGGCCCGCATCTCGGCCATAAGCCGCGATATGTCGGAAATGTCCGGACATCTGGAGGCGTTGGTGCGCCAGTTCAAACTCGAGGCCATGGCATCGGACCGCTGATATGAAAAAAATCCGCGTGCTCATTGTCGATGACAGCCCCTTGGCCAGGGCGCTGCTGCGGGATTTCCTCGAGGACGAGGAGGACATGGAGATCGTGGGCGAGGCGGCCGACGGCCGCGAAGCCGTGGAGCAGGCCGCGCAACTGGGCCCGGACCTGGTGACCATGGACCTGGAAATGCCCGTGATGCACGGCCTGGAAGCCATCGAGGCCATCATGCACTCCCGGGCTGTGCCCATCCTCGTGGTCAGCAGCGTGGCCGATGCCCAAAACGCCCTGGCGGCCGTGGGCCGCGGCGCCCTGGAAGCCATCGCCAAGCCGAGCTACGACCCCGAGGAGGCGGCCCAGTTCGTGGCCAAGGTCAGGATGCTGGCCGGAGTGACGGTGATCACCCGGCTGCGGCCGCGCACACCCCGGCCCGTTCCCCGCGCGGACGTGCCGCCGGTCGTTACGCCGCCGAAACCGGTCTGGGCCAACGGTTACGACCGCGTGGTGGCCATTGCCTCCTCCACCGGCGGCCCCCAGGCCCTGGCCCAGATCCTGCCCGCCCTGCCGGCGGATTTTCCCTGCCCGGTGGTCGTCGCCCAACACATTGCCGACGGGTTCGCCGCCGGCATGGCCGGCTGGCTGGCCAGCATCTGCAAGTTGCCCGTGCGCCTGGCCGCCGACGGCGAGGCCCTGGCGCCGGGCATTGTCTATATTTCCCCCTCGGAAAAGCATTTGAGCGTGGTGCCCAGTCGGCGCTTCGCCCTGCTCGAGCGCGCCCCGGGCGACATCTTCCACCCGTGCTGCGACGTGCTGCTCTCCTCGGTGGCCGAGGTCTTCGGCCGCAAGGCCGTGGGGGTCATCCTCACCGGCATGAGCCGCGACGGCGCCCAGGGGCTGTCGCATATCCGCGACCGGGGCGGCGTCACCCTGGCCCAGGACGAGGCGACCTCGGTCATCTTCGGCATGAACCGGGTGGCCATCGAGGCCGGGGCCGCCCAGCGCGTGCTGCCCGTGGACGGCATAGCCGAAGCCTTGACGCGCCTGGCCGGCGCCGGACAGGCGGCATGAGGCCCGATCTCTCCCCCTTTTACGCCCTCATCCGGGACCGATGCGGCATCCAGATCCAGGGCAACCGGGAACCCGCCCTGGACCAGGCCGTCCAGGCCCGGGCAGGGGCCCTCGGCATCAGCGCGGCCGGCTACTACGCCCGACTGGCCGCAAGCCCCGAGGAATTTCAGGAACTGGTCAACCTGCTGACCGTCAATGAAACGTATTTCTTCCGCGAGCCGGACCAGATCCGCTTTGCCGTCGACACGCTGGTGCCGCGCTGCCTGGCCGGCCGGGCGCCGGGCCAGCCGGTGCGCATCCTGAGCGCCGGCTGTTCCTCGGGCGAAGAGCCGTATTCGCTGGTCATGGCCTTGACGGACCGCTACGGCGAACGGGTGGGAAGCCTTTTTTCCTTCCTGGCCGCCGATATCGACAGCCTGGTCTTGGCCAAGGCCAGGGAAGGGCGGTATTGCGAATTCTCGTTTCGAAACACCCCGCCCGACGTGCGCGCCCGCTATTTCGCCAAAAGCGAAAACGGCCAGGAAAGCCTGCTGGCCGAGCCGGTCAAAGGGCGGGTCCGCTTCAGCCAGGTCAATTTCCTCGACCCGGCCTTGCCCCTTTTCCTCCACGACTGCGATATCATCTTTTTCCGCAACGTCTCCATCTACTTCGACACCGACACCCGTCGGACCATTCAGGAACATCTTGCCGGCCTGCTGCGCGAGGACGGCGCCCTCGTCTACGGCACCACGGAAACCCTGGCCAATGATTTCGGTATCCTGCCCTTGGCCCGGGAACAGGACGTCTTCTATTTTACCCGAAACCCCCTGGCCCTGGCCGAGGACTTCTTTCCGGCCGGGACATGGCCGGCGCCCACGGTTGGGGACACGCCCCAGGCCCAGCCGCCCCTTATCCTGTGCTGCCCGCCGCCCGACCCGGAGGCTGGTCGGCCCGGGCCGGACGAGGCCGCCAGCCTTGGGGGCGAAAGCCCCGAGGCCGGCCTGGCCGCGGCCAGGCGGCTTTTGGACGACAAGCGCTACGCCGAGGCCCTGGCCCGGCTGGAAGCGGTCCAGGCCGCCTGTCCGGGGCAGGCCGCGGCCGGCATCCTGCGGGCCTACGCCCTCGTGCGCCTCGGGGACTACGCCGCGGCCGAGGCCCAGGCCCGTTGCCTGCTCGAGGCCGATGCCTGGTCCGTGGACGCCTTGCTGCTCCTGGGCCTGGTTGCCAAATGGTCGAACCGCCTGGACGAGGCCATGGGCTGGTTCAAGCAGGCGGTCTACGCCCGGCCGGGCTGCTGGCCGGCCCAGTACGCCCTGGCCGACCTGTACCGCCAGGCCGGGGAGCCGGCCTTGGCCCAGCGCTTCTACCGCGCCACCTTGCAGCTGTTGGAGCAGGGCGAGCACGACCACGGCGTCGCCTGCCTGCCGCTGGACATGCCCCGGGAGGAAGTCCGGTTCCTGTGCCGCCATCAGCTGGCCAAGCCGCCCCACGACCCCGGCCCGGCCGGGCGGAGGTGAGCCATGGCCATCGACGTCCGGAAATTCCTCGTCCGCTTCATCGAAGAGGCCCGGGACCATATCGACAAGCTCAACGACGGCCTGGCCGCCCTGTCCGAGGGCGAGGCGGCCCGGGAGCGCATCGACGCGCTGTTCCGTTCGGCCCACACCGTCAAGGGCTCCTCGCGCATGCTGCGCCTGCTGCCCATCACGGAAACGGCCCACCGCTTCGAGGATGTGCTGGGCGCCTTGCGCGACGGCTCCCTGACCTTCGACCCCGCCTTGGCCGCCCTGCTTTTTCAGGCCACCGACGCCCTGGCCGCCCAGGTGGACCGGCTGGCCGAGACCCTTGACGCCCAAAGCCTGGCGCCGGCTGACGCAGCCTTGTGCCAGGCCCTGGCCGCGGCGGCTTCCGGGCAGGAAGCGGCCGCAACCGCCGCCGATTCCGCCAGGGCGTCCGGCGCGCCCGGCGAGGCCCAAGGCGACGGGGGAGGGGGCTTGCCGGCCTCGCCAGGCGACGGCGCGGCCGGGACCGAGGCAACCGGCGCGGCTGTCCCACCGCCAGGCGAGGCCGCCCGGACGGCGCTTTCGCCCCAAGCCTCCGCCATGGCCCGGGGGCAAGCGCCGTCCGGCAAAGGGGCGTCGCCTGCCGCGCCCGAAACCGGATCAGCCGAAGCCGGACCGGCCGCACCGGCCGCGTCCGAAGCGGCTGCGCGCCCATCGACCAGGCCGGAAGCTGGCCCGCCCGGGGGGCTTGCGCCCGAGGCCCCGCAAGCCGGGGCGGCGTCCGCCGCACCCGCTGCGGCGACGGCCCAGCCGGCGGCCGACGTGTCCGGCCCAGCGCTTCCCGAGGCGGCGTCCGCCGGCTGCGGGCCTGGTGCGCCCGTTTTGTCCGCGGCGCAGCCGGCGCCCGATGTGCCGCGCCCGGAGCTTTCCCAAACGAGGCCAGCCGATGCCGCCCCCGTTGTCCCGGGGGCGGCTTTGGCCGAAGCGGAGCCTGCCGGGATGGCGCCCGCCGCCCCGGCTGCGCCCCCGCCCGGGACCGCGTCAGCCATGCCGCCCGAGGCCCCACCCGTAATGCCGCCCGGGGCCGCGTCAGCCATGCCGCCCGAGGCCGCACCCGTAATGCCGGCCGGGGCCGCGCCTGCCATGCCGGCCGGGGCCGCGCCTGCCATGCCGGCCGGGGCCGCGCCCGTGGCGCATCCTGCCGGTCCGGCTGCGACGGCCAACACGTCCCCGCCGCCGCCCGATGGCCAGGCCGGGCCCGAGGCCCAAACCGGTTCGGCCGCCGCCACGCCCCAACCCGAGGCCGCCGTGGGGGTGGCCGAAACCGTGCGCGTGCGCCTGGACAAGCTCGACGAACTCATCAAACTCATGGGCGAGGTGGTCTCCAGCCACGCCCGCATGCGCCAGCGCCTGCGGGAGGTCCGCGACCTGGAAATGGCCCTGCGCGACACCTTGCCCGAAGCCGAGGCCGCCCGGTTGCACCAGTGCGTGCGGGCCTTTGCCGACGACGTCCAGGCCCAGGAATCGCTCAAGGCCGAACTGCACGACAAGACCCTGGTCATGCGCATGCTGCCGCTGGCCATCCTGTTCGAACCGGCGGCCCGGCTGGTGCGGGAGTTGGCCCGGTCGCTGGGCAAGCAGGTCGCCTGCCAGGTGCGCGGCGGTGCCATCGAGCTCGACCGGCAGATGATCGACAACCTGTCCGACCCCATCACCCATTTGTTGCGCAACAGCCTCGACCACGGCCTGGAAGCGGCGGCCGTGCGCCTGGCGGCCGGCAAGCCGCCCCAGGGCCGGGTGCAGCTGTCCGCCCGCCAGGACGGCGGGTTCGTGGTCATCGAGGTGGCCGACGACGGCGCAGGCATTCCCCTTGAGGCCGTGCGGGACAAGGCCCTCAAGCGGGGCCTGGTCAGCCCGGCCCGGGCCGCCGCCCTGACGGAGCGCGAAATGCTGGACCTGATCTTCCTGCCGGGTTTTTCCACCAAGGCCGGGGTCAGCGACATGTCCGGCCGGGGCGTGGGCATGGACGTGGTCAAGCAGAGCGTGGTCGGCGATTTGCGCGGCAGCGTGGAGGTGGCGACCAGGCCCGGCCAGGGCACGACCTTTTCCCTGCGCCTGCCCTTGTCCCTGGCGATGATGCGCGTGGTCCTGGTGGCGGCCCAGGGGGCGACCCTGGCCTTTACCGCCCAGTACGTGGACGAGGTGGCCCGGGTGCCGCGCCAGGCCCTGCTCGAAGCGGCCGGGCGCCAGGTGGTCCCCCTGCGGGGGGGCCTGGTGCCGCTGGTCTCCCTGGCCGACCTGGTGCGCCTTCCCGGTACCGGCCCGGGCTGGCCCAAGGACCTGTCCGGCCCCAGGGACACCGTCTTGCTGCTGGTTTTGCGCGTGGGCGGCGAAACCCTGGCCCTTCGGGTCGATGGGCTGCTCGACGAGCGCGACATGGTCATCAAGCCCCTGCCGGCCCATATGCGCCGGCTGACCCTGGTCGCCGGCATGGTCACCACCGGCGACAACGCCCTGGTCAGCGTGCTCCACGCGCCGGCCCTGCTGGAACTGGCCCGGCGGGGCGGGGTGGCCCAGTGCGCCGGGGGGGCGGGCCTGCGGGATGAGCGGCCGCCCTATGCGCTCCTGGTCGTGGACGATTCGGCCAGCACCCGGGAAATCGAGAAGGATGTCCTGGAAGCGCACGGCTATGCCGTCACATTGGCACAGGATGGTCAGGACGGCCTGGAGCGGGCCATGGCAGGTGATTTCGATGCCGTGCTGACCGACGTGGAGATGCCCCGCCTGGACGGGTTCGAACTGACCTCCCGCCTGCGCCAGGAAGCGCGCTACCGCCATCGGCCCATTGTCATCATCACCTCCCGGGAAAACGAGGAGGACAAGCGGCGCGGCTTGCAGGTCGGCGCGGATGCCTATATCGTCAAGGGCGATTTCGAGCAGAGCGGCCTCGTGCGGACCCTGCGCGCCCTGCTGGGCTAGTCGCGAAAAAGGACTTACCACATGCGTATTCTCGTGGTTGACGACGACGCCATGGCCGCCGAATTGGCCGGGGCCGTGATCGAGGAGATGGGGCACGAGGCCGTCCTGGCCGGCGACGCCGGGGAAGCCCGGGCCAGGCTCGAAGACGGCCCGGGCTTCGATGCCATCGTCAGCGACATGCACATGCCCGACGAAAGCGGCCTGGACCTTTTCGGATGGCTCGGCCGGGCCGGGCGGGCCGTGCCGTTTATCCTGCTCACCGGCGACGACCCCGAGGCCTTTCGCCAGCGCGAACCGGGGCTTGCGGCCTGCCTGCTCAAGGATTTCACCCTCGAGGAGACCTTGCCCCAAGTGCTTGGCGCGGTTTTGGGAGGGCGCGACGGTTCCTGAACCGGAAGTAGTACCCCATGAGCGAGACAAGGACGCATTCGCCTCGCGAAAAGATCGCCCGCCTTCGTCGGGCCTTCCTGGAGCGCCTGCCGAGCCGGCTGGTTGCGGCAAGGGCATTGCTCGAACAACTCAAAAGCGACCCCTCCGACCGGGAAGCGGCCGTGGACCTGCACCGTCACCTGCACAACCTCAAGGGCACGGGGGCGTCGTTCGGCTTTCGGGAATTGGCCGAGGCCGTGGCCCAGGGCGAACGCCTGGTGGCCACGTTTCTGGAAAACGTCGGCGAGCCGCCCGAGGACTGGCGGGAACGGCTGGACGATTTCCTGGACGCCATGGACCAGGCGGCCGTGCCGGTGTGTTCCCTGGAGGAGGCGGAGGGGTGCCGCGACCGGGACGGCTTCACCCTGCTGACCGACAGCCGGCCGGGAGCCCCCGGGCACCGGGGCCGCCTGGTCTACATCTGCGACGATGACGCCCTGACCCTGGAAAAGCTCGCCAGCCAGCTCGCCTGTTTCGGCTACGAGGCCAAGACCTTCCTGACGCCCGAGTCGCTCTACGCCGCCGCCCTGAGCCGCCGGCCCGACGTCCTGGTCCTGGACATCCATTTCCCCACCAACCCCGATGCCGGCATCACCTTGCTGGCTGCGCTGCGCCGGGCCATGGCCGGCGATCCCATCCCGGCCGTCTTCCTCTCGGCCCGCGACGACTTTTCCGCCCGGATGGAGGCGGTGCGCGCCGGCGGCGACGCCTATTTCCTCAAGCCGACCCACATCAGCGAGCTCGTGGCCGCCCTGGACAACCTGACCCACCAGCAACAACCCGCCCCCTACCGTGTCCTGATCGTGGACGACGAGCCCGAGGTGGCCGATTACCACGCCATCATCCTGCAGGAAGCCGGCATGGTCACCCGCCAGGTGGACCGGCCCCAACGCGTGCTCGACGTACTCGAGGAATTCCTGCCGGACATGGTGCTCATGGACATCTACATGCCGGACTGCAACGGCCACGACCTGGCCAAGGTCATCCGCCAGGTGCCCAACCACGTGGGCCTGCCCATCGTCTACCTCTCCAGCGAACCGGACCGCCAAAAGCAGTTTTCGGCCATGCGCGTGGGGGCCGAGGGGTTTGTCACCAAGCCCGTGGTCCCCGGGGAACTGGTGGCCAAGGTGTCGATCCTGGCCGAGCGCATGCGCATCCTGCGCGCCCACATGTCCCGGGACAGCCTGACCGGCCTGTATAACCACACCACCACCACCCATCTGCTCGAACGGGCCCTGGCCGCCGCCAGCCGGGCCGCCTCGCCGCTTTGCTTCGCCATGATCGATCTGGACCGCTTCAAGCGCGTCAACGACACCCACGGCCACCTGGTCGGCGACCAGGTCTTGTTGGCCCTGTCGCGGGCGCTGCGGCAGCGGCTGCGGGTCACGGACGTCATCGGCCGCTACGGCGGCGAGGAATTCGCCGTCATTTTGCAGGACACGCCGGTGGCGACGGCGGCGGTGCTTATCGACGACCTGCGCCGGGATTTCGCCCGGCTGCTGTTCCATTCGGCCACGGGGTCGTTTCATTGCACCTTCAGTGCCGGCATCGCCGGCCATCCGCCCGAGGCGACCCTGGAGCGCCTGCGCGAGGCCGCGGACCGGGCGCTGTACGCGGCCAAGCACGGCGGGCGCGACTGTGTCGTGGTCGATGCGGCCCCAACGCCGCCCGGGGAGGCGCCATGAGCGACATGACCCTGGACCAGGCGCTGGTCGCCCAGGCCGAGCGCCCCGACGAAGACGGCCCCCAGGCCGAGGAACTGGTCAAACTCGTCATCTTCACCCTGGGCGCGGACGCCTTTGCCTTCTACGGCGCCAGTGTCGGCGAGATCCTGGCCCGGGCCGACGTCTTTTTCCTGCCCGGCTGCCCGCCGTCCCTGGAAGGCGTCATCAACGTGCGCGGGGACATCGAATCCGTCCTGCGCCCCCATCGGCTCCTAGGCCTGGCCGACGACGGGGCCGGGCCAGGGGCGCCCATCCTGCTTGGCCGGGGCGCGGGCATGAAAAGCGGCATCCGGGTGGACGAGGTCCTCGACGTGGCCGATGTGCCGCGCGCGGCCATCGAGCCGCCGGCCGCGACGCTGCCGCCGGCCGTGCTCCAGGCGGCAACGGGCGCCTTGCGCTTCGGCGAGCGCCTGGTCATCGTGCTCGACCTGGACAAGCTCTTCGCCGCCTGTGTCGAGGAACTCGGATGACGTCCCCGGCCCAGCCCGAGGGAAGCGCCGCGCCGTGCCTCGACGTGGTGCTTTTCTGGGCCGCCGGCTGGCGGGTGGGCTTCGAGGCGCGCCAGGTGGCGGCGCTGGACCGGCTGGCCGGGGAGGGGGAGTGCCGGCCCGTGGAAGCGCTGCTGGGCCTGCCCCTGGGGCCGGCGCCGTCCGGGGAGCGCTCGCGCTTGACGCTTCGGGCCTCGCGGGAAGCGGTCACGGTGGCCGGGCCGGTGGAATTCGCCAGCCTGCCGGCCGGCGACCTGCGCCGGCTGCCGCCGCTGGTGGCGGCGGGCACACGGCTTGTCGGCCTGCGCGCCCTGGCCGTCACCGGGGAAGCGGGCTCGCAACGGCCGATCCTGCTTTTCGACGCCACGGGCTTGAAAAGCGCTGGCGCATAAGCCACACTGCCTTCGTTTTCCACAAACGCTTCCCGAAGGCGGCCGGCGGCGTTGCGGCCGTGGCGGGCCGGCGCCGGGAACGCCAAGGGAGTCCCATGCACGCCAATGCCACCGAGCTCGCCCGGCGGGCCAAACTGTTCAAGGCCCTGGGCCATCCCAGTCGGCTGCTCATGGTCGAGGCCCTGGGGGCCGGCGAAAAATGCGTCTGCGAGTTGCGCGAGCTGGTCGGTTCGGACATCTCGACGATTTCCAAGCACTTAAGCGTCCTCAAGGAGGCCGGCATCGTCCACGACGACCGCCGGGGGACCAATATTTATTATTCGTTGCGCATGCAGTGCGTCACCGGCTTTTTGGGCTGCGTGCGCCGTTTCTTCGATCAGCAGCTTGAAGAACAGTTCCAGTATCTCGAGGACTTGCGTAACAAGACCCGGGCTTGAGCGGTTTTTTCACTTGCCTGACTCACACGGATTTTATAAATTCCGTGTGAACGAATCCGCCCGCGCCGGCCCACGCCGGCCCGGCGGGACGGGCAACGACCAACCAGGCAGGCGACCCATGCAAGAAAGCGCGCAAGGAGCAACGGCCCTGTCCTCCGTATCGACCCCCACCAGCCCGGGGAAGACTCGAAACCGCTACGACACCATGGAATGGGCCGGCGCCTTCGGCGACATCGGCACGCTCATCCCCTTTGTCGTGGCCTACATCACCATCCTCGGGGTCGATCCCCTGGGGCTGCTTTTCATGTTCGGCATCTGCAAGATCGCCGCCGGCCTGTTCTACAAGACGCCCATCCCCATCCAGCCCATGAAGGCCATCGGCGCGGCGGCCGTGGCCGGCGGCATCACGCCGGCGGCGCTTTTCGCCTCGGGGTTGACCACGGGCCTTTTCTGGCTGGTCATCGGGCTGACCGGCACCATCACCTGGGTGGCCAAGCTGGCCACCAAGCCGGTGGTGCGCGGCATCATGCTCGGCCTTGGCATGTCGTTTATCGTGGAGGGCATCCACCGCATGGTGGCATCGCCGACCCTGGCCGCTATCGCCCTGGCCACGACCTTTGTGTTGCTGACCAACCCCAAGATCCCGGCCATGTTCGTGCTGCTGCTCATCGGCGTGGTGGCTGCCGTCATCGGCAACCCGGCCCTGCTTGACGAACTGGCCCAGGTGAGCGTCGGCTTTCGGCTGCCGCAGTTCGGGCTGCACCAGATCCAGTGGGACGACATCGTCACCGGCACGCTGCTTTTCACCCTGCCGCAGATTCCGCTGACGCTCGGCAACGCCGTGGTGGCCATCGCCGCCGAGAACAACGACCTTTTCCCGGACCGGCCCGTGACCGAGCGCACCATGTGATAAGCCAAGGCATCATGAACCTGGTGTCGCCGCTTTTCGGCGGCGTGCCCATGTGCCACGGCGCCGGCGGCATGGCCGGCCACGTGCGCTTCGGGGCGCGCACCGGCGGGTCGCTGGTCATCCTCGGCAGCATCGTCATCGTCATCGCGCTTTTTTTCAGCCAGTCCGTGGCCGTGATCTTCAAGATGTTCCCGCCGGCCATCCTGGGCGTGATCCTTTTTCTGGCCGGGGCGGAACTGGCCGTGACCGTGCGCGACATCGGCACCAAGAAGTCCGAATTCTACGTCATGGTGGTGGTGGCCGGGTTCGCCATGTGGCACATGGGCGTGGCCTTCCTGGTCGGGGTGTTGCTCGACAACGCCCTGCGCCGGGAGTGGATCAAGATCTAGGCGCGGTCGAGGCGGCCGTGCGGGCCGCGTGTTTGGGGGCGGGGATCGGACGCGCGGTGGCCGCGGCGGCCCGGGGCCTGCAAAAAGTGTCGGCCGTGCGTTTTGGGGCGGGGATCGGACGGGTGTCCGATCCCCGTTTCGGTTTTTTGGGGGGGAGTTGCCGGCCAGGCCGGCGGCAGCCGGCGGGGCAGGCGCGGCGACTCCCCGCGTGCGAAGCGATCAGGCGATCCAGGCGGCGATGTCCTTTTTGGCGGGCACGCTGCCGGCCGCCTTGACCACGCCGTCCACCACCAGGGCCGGGGTGGTGAACACGCCCAGCTTGGCGATGGCCTGCAGGTCCGTGACCTTTTCCACCGTGGCCGTGACGCCCATGGCGGCCACGACTTCCTTGACCAGCTTTTCCAGTTCGTTGCACTTGGCGCAGCCCGTGCCGCAGACTTGGAGCAACATCGGTTCTCCCTCCCCTATCCTATTTGGCGCAGCCGCAGTCGACCTTGCCGGCGATGATGTCGGCCACGTCCCCGAGCACGTCGTGGGTCCAGCAGTCGTCGGCCCCGGCCGCTTCGCGCATGACCAGGGCCAGGATGTAGGCCAGTTCCTGCAGGCTCGCCCCGGCGTCCAGGGCGCCCTTGAAATGCTTGAGCACGCACGGCTTGGACCGGGCCTTGATGGACACGGCGAAGCAGATGAACTGGTAGGTTTTTTCGTCGATGAAGCGCTTTTCGGCATACAGCGCATCCATGGCGTCGAGCTGCCCGGCGAATTCCGGAAAGAGTTGGGCCAGAAACCGCATGGAAGACCCCCTTAGAGGATAAGGTTGAACACGTACCCCACAAGCAGGATGCCGCAACCGACAATGCCGGCGAAAGCCAGCAACAAAGGCACCTTGAGGACCTTGCGCAGGATCACCATCTCCGGCAGCGACAAGGCGATGACCGACATCATGAAGGCCAACACCGTGCCCAGGGCCGCGCCCTTGGCCAACAGCGCCTCGACCACGGGCACGATGCCGGCGGCGTTGGAATACATGGGAATGCCGATGGCCACGGCCAGGGGCACGGACCACCAGCTGCCCGAACCCATGATGCTGGCCATGAACCCCTCGGGCACGTAGCCGTGAATGCCGGCGCCCACGGCGATGCCGAGCAGCACCCATTTCCAGGTGCGGCCGAGGATGTCCTTCACGGCGTGCACGGCGTAGTCGATGCGGTCGTTGACGGTCATGGCCTCGGGCGTGTCCGAGGCCTGGCCGGCCCGGATGGCCAGCACCCAGTCCTCGATGTACCGCTCCAGGCGCATCCGGCCGAGCACCCAGCCGGAAACGATGGCCACGACCAGGCCCAAGGCCATGTACAGGGCCGCCACCTTCCAGCCCAGCAGCCCGTAGAGCAGGGCCACGGCGATCTCGTTGACCATGGGCGCGGACACGAGAAAGGAAAAGGTCACGCCCAAGGGCACCCCGGCCGAGACGAAGCCGATGAAAAGCGGCACGGCCGAGCAGGAGCAAAAGGGCGTGACGATGCCGAGCAGGGCGGCCAGGACATTGCCCACGCTTTCGCGCTTGCCGGCCAGGATGCGCCGGGTGCGCTCGGGCGTGAAAAACGAGCGGATGATGCCCACGCCGAAAACGACCAGGGTCAGCAGCATGAGCACCTTGGGCGCGTCGTAGCAGAAAAATTCCACGGCGTCGGCCAGGCGCGAGCCGGGTGCCAGGCCGAGCAGGTCGTAGGTAACAAGGCGCGACAGCTGGGACAGCCGGCCATACAGAATAAACCAGGCCGCCAGGGCGGCCAGCCCCATGGCGTAGCGGCCCGCGCCCAGGGACGGCCGCCCGGTTGCGGTCCCCGCCTGGGTACAGTCGCAACCTGTTGTTTTGCCTTGTGTTTTCATATCGTCTCCCATGGCCGGCAGCCAATGTTTGTTTGCCATTTGGTCAAACAGCAAAATATAGCACAACCCAGGCCCTGGCAAGTCGAAAATGCCATGGATCGCGCACGCAGGGTGCAACGTCCGATTTGTCGTGCCTGGGCAAGCAGGCATTCCTTTGGGGGGCGCGGCACTGGCCGCAGGGAAAGGGAGGGAAGTGCCGGTCGGTGGTGGAAATCCGGCCGCTTGCCGGCGCCGGATGCACCGCCGGCCGCCCTGGGACGGGCCGTGCGCCCCGGCAGCCCCGGGGTGCCGCGACGCCTGGGGCGTTGTCGCTACGCCGGCCGCCGTGGGGCGGGCCGTGCGCCCCGGTACCCCTGGGGTGCCGCGACGCCTGGGGCGTTTTTGCCGCCTCGGTGGGCACTGTTCGCCGCAACGGGCAGGATCCGCCCCGCATACCGACCATCCGGACCGCAGAGGCGTTTTGCGCCGCCCCGGCCGGCCAGCACGGGCCCGGCGGACCGAGGCATCCCGGCAGCAATTGGTTTTCGGCATAGTCAGGTTGCATAAAATGCTGTTGAAGACCGGCAGGCGGCTGGGCATAAACTTCTTTCACTGGCTGCGGCGAGGGGCAGCTATTGGATTGCGTCCGTAACGCCGTGCCCGAGGCGAGCTGTGAAAAAGGCACGGGCAATGGCCTGACGCCTTTTGCCGTCAATACGTTTTCAGAAATAAAAGTCATTGAACATCCTTGAGGGATGCGGCGTGAACCATACTAAATCGGAGTTCCGCAACCTGTAACGGAGGGGGGGATGATGCGTTTGAAAGCCGTGTTTGCCTTTGTGCTCGCAATGCTGGTTGCCTGCCCGGCCCTGGCCGCCACGGAAGTGAAGTTCGTCGGCGACGCGCGGGTCTATGGCGTATTTTTCAGCGGCCACAATTTCACCGGCTGGAACGACGCGGCCTGGACGTCCAACACGCCGACCTGGACCAAGGCCGGCACCAAGACCGAGGACACCTTCGAGGTCTGGCAGCGCCTGCGCGTGCGCACCGACTTCGTGGCCAACGAGGCCGTGAAGTTTCGGCTGGGAATTAAGATCGACAACACCTGGGGCACGGGCACCTACACCGCGGCCAACCCCGACGCCACGGGCATCCTCGTCTACCAGGCCTTTTTGCAATTCATGTGGCCGGGCTGCAATGTCGAGGTCACGGCCGGCCTGCAGGACCTGAGCTTCCCGCAAGCCGCCATCTTCTCCGGCAGCCTGCTTTTTGACGACACGGCCGCCGCGCTGACCATACGGGCGCCGCTGATCCCGGACCTGCTGTCGCTCAATGCCGGTTTTGCCCGCATGATCGACACCAACCGCACCTACGACACCACCACCAGCCAAGTCGACGACGAGCTGGATTGGTACTTCCTGACCCTGCCCGTCACCACGTCGGGCTTCAAGGTCACGCCCTGGGGCATCGTGGCCGTGGCCGGCAAGAACGCCGGCTACTACACGGCCTATGCGTCCACGTTTGCCCAGGCCTCCGTGGCCGAGGACCTGCTGTCCGCCGGTACGCTGATCGCCCCGACCAAGTGGAAGAACAGCCAGAACGCCTATTTCTGGGGCGGCGGTTCCTTCGAGGTCAGCGCCTTGGATCCGGTCAAATTCTACGCCGACGTGATGTACGGCGGCGGCGCCTTCAACGACCTCAAAAAAAGCAAGCGCGGCGGTTGGTTCATCGATTTCGGCACGGAATTCACCGGCTGGGACCTGCTCACGCCCCAGTTCTTCGCCTGGTGGGGGACCGGCGAGGACGCGTCCACGGCCAACGGCTCCGAGCGCATGCCCCATTCCCGGCCGGCCTGGGGACCGGGCGGCGGCTCGTTCCTGTTTGACGGCGGCCAGGTGCTGGCCCGCAATTCCAACATGGGCGTCGACCCGGTGGGCACCTACGGCCTGGCCGCGTCGCTCAAAAACATGTCCTTCGTGGAAAAGCTCTCCCACACCCTGACCTTCGCCTACATCCACGGCAACAACTCGCCCAAGGCCATCCGCGCCCTCAATTATTACCTGGGCTCCGGCGACCTCTACGCCGGCAGCAACCCCTACTTCTGCATGGGCCGCGACCTGACCAGCAACGAGCACGAGTTCGGCCTCAACCTGGACAGCGAATACGCCCTCTACGAGAACCTCAAAATCCGCATGGAGACCGGCTGGGCCAAGGGCCAGTTCCAGGAAAGCGTCTGGGGCCACCGCCTGGTGCACAAGGCCGAGGAGCAGGGCGGCACCTGGAAGCTCGCCCTGGGATTTACCTACAAGTATTGAACCGGCCTCGCGCATCCATCGCGCGTCGCCGCCCGACGCCGCGCGACAGCGGGGGAAGCGGCCTGTCCCGGACTCGGGGCGGGCCGCTTTGTTCTTGGGGCCGGGGATTCCCGGCCGGGGCCTGGCCGAGGGCGGCCATGGCTTTCCGTGGAAAAGGCGTGCCGGGAGTTGCGCGGCAGGCCGCTCCGTCAACAACGCTGCGGGATGTGGCGCTGGCTGGGTCCAAAGGGGAAGGGCGAGCCGGATGCACCACGTACGCACGAATGCGCCAAAGCAGGTATGCCATGAAATTGAAGGCGAAGTTCATCCTGCCGACAATTGCCCTGATTGTTGTCGGCATGTCGGTCACGACCTGGTTCACCTACCGGCAAAGCACCGAAACGCTCCAGGAAATCTCCCTGGCCATGGCCAGGACCAATCTCGCCTCGCTGCTGTCCACCGTGGACATGTGGATCGAGGACACCCGCAACGAGGTCCTGTCCGTCAGCCACGCGCCCACGATCGTCCTGGCCGCGTCGCCGGCCGAGGCCGGCCGGGAGGCCGTGGCGGCCGCCAAGGCGCTGCTGGCCGACGTGGTGTCCCGGCATGCCAATTACGACAACCTGTTTATCATCGACGCCAAGGGCGTCATTGTGACCAGTTCCAACGACGCGCTCACGGGCAAGGATTTTTCCGGCCGGGAATACTTCCTGAAGGCCATGCAGGGGCGCCCCTTTCTGTCCTCGCCGCTGTTGAGCGCCGACAAGGGCGAACCGGTCTTCGTGGTGGCCGTGCCCATCGTCGCGGGCGGCAAGGCCCTCGGCGTCCTGGCCGCGGGCATACGCCTGGGGCTTTTTACCAAGGAATTCGTCGACCCGCTTTCGACGCCCAAGGGTTATGCCGCCATCGCCGCGGCCGACGGCCTCCTCCTGGCCCATCCCCGGCGGGAATTCGTCGGCAAGCGCAACCTCTTTGCGGACAGCGAAAATGCCAGCCGTATCGCCTCCCAGCCGGCCGGCACCTTTGAGGCCGTCAACGAGGGCCAGCGAAGAATCGTCCTGTTCCAACGGTCGCAACATACCGGCTGGGTCGTGGGCATGGTCGTCAACACGGCCGAGGCCTTTGCCGACGCCCGGCGGCTGGGGCTCACCATCCTGGCCCTGTCCGGGGGGATCGTCGTGCTTTTCGTGCTGGGCGTGTGGGCCATCCTGTCGATCAACGTGCTGCGGCCGGTGGGCTCCCTGGTGGCGGCGGCCACGCGCATCGCCGCCGGCGACCTGGACACCGCCTTCGGGGCACAGCGCCGCGACGAGATCGGCAGCCTGCAGCGGGCCATGGCCAGGATGGTCGGCAATCTCAAGGGGATGATCGGCGAGGCCAAGTCCAAGGAAGCCCTGGCCGCCGGGGAAACCGAAAAGGCCAGGCAGGCCATGGCCGAGGCCGAGGCGGCCAGGCGGCAGGCCGAGCAGGCCCGTCGGGCCGGCATGCTTCAGGCCGCCGCGCAACTCGAGGGCATCGTGTCCGCCGTCCACACGGCCAGCGAAAGCCTCTCGGCCCAGCTCAGCCAATCCAGCCAGGGCTCACAGGAGCAGTCCAGCCGCATTGCCGCCACGGCCACGGCCATGGAAGAGATGAACGCCACGGTCCTGGCCGTGGCCCAAAGCGCCGCCGATGCGGCCCAAACCGCCGACGCGGCGCGCCGTACGGCCAACGACGGTTCGGAAATCGTCACCCGGGTCATCCGCAGCATCGGCGAAATCCAGGCCGGCGCCGTTTCCCTCAAGGGCGACATGCAGGAACTGGGGCGACAGGCCGAAGGCATCGGCCGCATCATGTCCGTCATTTCCGACATCGCCGACCAGACGAACCTGCTGGCCCTCAATGCCGCCATCGAGGCCGCCCGGGCCGGCGAGGCGGGGCGGGGGTTCGCCGTGGTGGCCGACGAGGTCCGCAAGCTGGCCGAAAAAACCATGGCCGCCACCAAGGAAGTCGGCGAGGCCATCGGCAGCATCCAGCACGGCACCCGGCAAAATATCGACAACGTCGAGCTGGCGGGCAGGCGCATCGACGAGGCCACCGCCCTGGCCGGCCAGTCCGGCGAGTCCCTGGCCGCCATCGTCGGCCTGGTCGACCGGACCACGGATCAGGTCCGGGCCATCGCCACGGCGGCCGAACAGCAGTCCTGCACCACCGAGGAGATCAACCGCAGCATCGCCGCCATCAACCACCTGGCCACGGAATCGGCCGAGGTCCAGCAGTATTCGGCCGGGGTCGTCGCCGGGCTCGCCGGCCAGACCCAGCGCCTGCGCAGCCTCGTCGACGGCATGCAGGCCGCAACCGTCGACGGCCTGCCGCCACCCCCGGCCCCGGGCAGCCCCCGGCAGCTTCCCGCCCGCCTGGCGACATGACGGCCCGGCCGCGTCGCCACGCCCCTTGCCGGCGGCCGCACCGGCAAGGGGCGTGCGGCCCGCGGGAAGGCGGCCCCGGTACCCGGGGGGGCGAGCTGCCGGTCGGGGACACGATCGGTGCAGACGGCTCCGGCGTCTGCGGCGTCTGCGGCGTCTCCGGCACCGGGGGGGGCCGGGCGCCGTCACTGGGCTGCGCCAGGGCCGGACTTGCAAAACATGCACATTGGTGATGCGCAATATGCGATGGACAACAAACAGGAGATGCATGATGGATTATTCAAATACTTGAGTAGGAAGGAGAACGAGAGGCATGACCAAGCACATCAGTATGATAGGTTTCGTGGGCGGCATCGTCATAGCACTCTTGGTCGGCGTATTGCCCTTCAGCGGCATTTCACCGGCCGGGCAGCGCTGCCTGGCTGTCAGTTTGCTGGCTGTCATTTGGTGGGCGACCAAAGTCATGCATCCCGGGTATACTTCGGTCATCCTTTTGACCCTGTATGTCCTGCTGGGGGTCGCTCCGGCCAATGTCGTGTTCGGCCTGTGGACGACGCCGATCATCTATATGATCATCGGCGCCTACCTGATTGCGGCGGCCGTCAACGAATCGGGGCTTGGCAAGCGCATCGCCTATTCCTACATCCTGCGCTACGTCAACACCTACCGCAGCATCATCGTCGGCATGTATGTCCTTGGGCTGCTGCTGAGTTTCATCATCCCGCATCCCTGGCCGCGCAGCTTCCTGATCATGTCCGTTGTGGCCATCATCGTCAAAAGCGCCAAGATTCCCCTGAAGGACGCCGTCAACATCGGCCTGGCCGTGTTCGCCGGTTCCGTGCCGACCTCCATGGTGCTGCTGACGGGCGATGCCACGGTCAACCCGGTGGCCGTGGAAATGTCCGGCCAGGCCGTCAGTTGGCTCGGCTGGCTGTGGATGATGGGCCTGCCCGGCCTCGCCGCCACGCTCCTGACGCTTGGCCTGCAACTGCTGCTCTACAAGCCCTCCGCCGAAGTGCATGTGAACAAGGAGGAAATCCGCAAGCTCCTGCGCGACCTCGGCCCCCTGTCCGGCGCGGAGTGGCGCTGCATCCTCTGGATCGGCCTGGCCATCGTGCTGTGGGCCACGGACAGCCTGCACAAGATCCATTGCGGCTGGATCGCCCTGGTCGTGGCCATGGGCCTGGCCCTGCCCAAGGTGGGCGGGGTGCTCAAGCCCAGTTCCTGGCGGGAAGTCCCCATCGAAACGGCCTTTTTTCTGACCGCTGCCCTGGCCATCGGCCGGGTCGGCGCCGTTTCCGGCATGAACGCCTGGGTGGCCAGCGTCCTGTTGCCGTCCAACGCCCCGTCCAACGCCTTCCTGTTCGCCCTGTTCGTCACCCTCATCGCCCTGGCCATCCACATGTGCCTGGGCAGCGTCATGGCCGTCATGGGCATCGCCATCCCCACGCTGATCCAGTTCGGGGAATCGGCCGGCATGACCCCTCTTGTGCCCTCGCTGCTCGTCTACATCGCCATCTTCATCCACTACATCCTGCCCTTTCACCACATGAACATCCTGGTTGGCCTCGGGGAAAAGCAAGGAATGTACACGGACAAGGACGTCATCCGCTTCGGCATACCCTTGACGGCTATCGTTTTCATCCTGCCACTGGCCGTGGTCGTGCCCTGGTGGAAGATCATCGGCCTGCTGTAGGAACGCTTTTCAAACAAATCCGGCCGATACGGGCCGTTGACATACATAACTCTCCAGGAGGAATCACGATGTCCGATACTTCCGTCAAGGCAACCGTTACCGACCTGCGTTCCGCCCTGAACCTGCTTGAAGGCGTCGAGGGGCAGCTGCTGACCACCAACGTCGCGGTGGACCCCATCGCCGAACTGTCCGGTGTCTACCGCTACATCGGCGCCGGCGGCACGGTCATGCGCCCCACCAAGACCGGTCCGGCCATGCTTTTCACCAACATCAAAGGCTACGACGACGCCCGCGTGGTCATCGGCATGCTGGCCAGCCGCCAGCGCGTGGCCATGCTGCTCGGCACCACGCCGGAGAAGATCGGTTCCCACATGTGCCAGGCCCTCAACAATCCCGTGGCCCCGGTCATGGTGGAGCGCGGGGAGGCCGCCTGCCAGGAGGTGGTCCACTACGCCACGGACCCGGGCTTCGATCTGCGCACCCTCATCCCCGCCCCCACCAACACGCCCGAGGACGCCGGCCCCTACATCACCATGGGCCTGTGCTACGGCGCGGACCCGGAAACCGGCATCGAGGACGTGACCATCCACCGCCTGTGCGTCCAGGGCGCGGACGAGATCTCCATGTACTTCGTGCCGGGCCGCCACCTCGACGCCTTCCGCATGAAGGCGGAAAAGGCCGGCAAGCCCCAGCCCATCTCCATCAGCATCGGCCTCGACCCGGCCGTGTACATCGCCTCGTGCTTCGAGGCGCCGTCCACGCCGCTGGGCTTCAACGAACTGGGCATCGCCGGGGCCCTGCGCGAGCAGCCCGTGGAACTGGTCCGCTGCCTGACCGTCAACGCCAAGGCCGTCGCCAACGCGGAAATCGTCATCGAGGGCGAGCTGTTGCCCGAGGTCCGGGTGGCCGAGGACCAGTTCTCCAAGACCGGCAAGGCCATGCCCGAGTTTCCCGGCTACAACGGACCGGCCAAGCCGGCCCTGCCCGTGATCAAGGTCAAGGCCGTCACCCACCGCTTCCATCCCATCATGCAGACCTGCATCGGCCCAAGCGAGGAGCATGTCAGCATGGCCGGCATCCCCACCGAGGCCAGCATCATCGGCATGGTCGGCCGGGCCTTGCCGGGGCTGCTCCAGAACGTCTACGCCCACCCCTCGGGCGGCGGCAAATACGTGGCCGTGCTGCAGGTCAAAAAGTCCGCCCCCCCGGACGAGGGGCGCCAGCGCCAGGCCGCCTTGCTCGCCTTCTCGGCCTTTTCGGAACTCAAGCACGTCATCCTCGTGGACGAGGACGTGGACCCCTTCGACACCAACGACGTGCTGTGGGCCATGACCACGCGCTTCCAGGCCGACGTGGACGTGGTGCCCATCCCGGGCGTGCGTTGCCACCCCCTGGACCCGTCCCAGTCCCCGGAGATGAGCCCGTCCATCCGCGACAACGGCATCGCCTGCAAGGCCATCTTCGATTGCACCGTGCCGTTCGCCCTCAAGGGCAAATTCAAGCGCGCCCCGTTCAAGGAGGTGGATTACACGCGCTTTTTGCAGGGTTAGCCCGGCGTTTCCTGGGGAAGGGGGCCGTGTCGTTGCTCAAAAGCCCTTGATTCCAAACGGTTGCCCCTGGGGAAAGAGGCGCCTTGCGGCAAGGGCCTGATACGAACCCCGTTTTGCCGGATCCCACGGCGCCTGATTGAAAGGCGCGGCAGCCCTGAACACCGTCCCCGAAATCCGCGCAGGCGGGTTTCGGGGACGCGACAGGGCTTTGCCGCACCGTTGACGCGACAGGGCTTTGCCGCACCGTTGCGGCGACAGTCGGCCGGCCATGCACCGTGGCGGCCTGCCCAGGACCCGGCCTTGCCACCGGGTCTTTCCTGTTGCCGTATCCTGGGCCGGAGAGAGCGGTCAGAAAGGAAAAATCGGCAATCCTGAAGCGGAATAGGGTATAAGTTTCTTGAAAATGAGGGGATGATCTGATAGAAAGGAAAGAACTGTTGGGGAAATATACGCATGTAGTGGATTTTATCTTTCGTTTTTGAAAAGTAAGCAAGAGTCGCTACTCGGCGCGGAGGCTGAAATATGATCGACCTTGTCGCTCTTGCGCAGATCAATCTGAACCTCCTGCTTTCCCTCAAGGCGCTGCTCGACGAGTGCAATGTCAGCAAGGCGGCGGAGCGCCTGAACCTCACCCAATCGACCATGAGCCGCAACCTCACCCAGCTGCGGGATTACTTCCAGGACCCGCTGCTCGTGCGGTCCGGCAAGCACAACATCCTGTCGGCCAAGGCCCACGAACTGCTGCCCAAGCTCGACGAGTTCCTCGCGGCCATCCAGTGCATGCTCGACTCCAACTTCGTGCCGTCCAGGCAGCCGAAGGAATTCATCATCGCGGCACCGGACTATGTTTCCCTGCACATTCTCAACGACTCGCTGATGTTTATCAACACGCAATTCAGCAAGATCAACTTCACCATCGTCAACTGGGACCGTTTCGCCAAGAAAATGCTGATTGCCGGCGAAATCCACCTCGCCATCAGCATTGACGACACCTTTCCCTCCAACATGTTTCGCCGGGTGGTCGACGAGGATTACCTGGTGTGCGTGGCCGGGCCCAAGCATCCGCGCTACGGCCAAGACGCCTTGCGCCTGGAGGATTTCGTCGCCCACCCGCATGTCAGCGTGGTCACGGGCGGGGGCTGGGAGAAGGTCGTGGACCGGCCCCTGCACGGCCTGGGGCTGCGCCGCAACGTCAAGTTGCGGGTGCCCTCCTATCGCCTGGCCTTCAGCGTGGTCGAAAGCACCGACTTCCTGGCGGTCGTGCCCATGCACGTGGCCCGCAACAGCGCCGATGCCCGCAACCTCAAATCCTTTCCGCTGCCCTTCGCGGCCCAGACGGTCAAGATGTCCCTGTGGTGGCACGAGAGCCATCACAACGACGGCGCCCACAAATGGCTGCGCGAGGTCCTGTTTCCGAAGCTGCTCAGCCACCCCCACCACCACGGCCTGTCGGCCGAACGCCACCTGGCCACGCCCCCGCCGGCCGCGCCCGCGCCGGAGCAGCGCTTCCAACCGGAGCCGGATGGGCCTTGCCACGGCACCTGGCTGGCGGAGGTTGCTGCCGAGGGACCCGTCCCTTGATCCGAGCGAGAGAGGGTGCCGGAAACAAATGGCCAGGGGAAAAAGCCTCCGGCGGCCAACGGGCTCCCGCCCTATGCAATCCCATAAGGATGGCAGCTTGTTGTCCTTGCGGCCAACGGCCCTCCCTCGGGTGATGCGGATTTTAGCAAAACCCTTCCTTAGGTGCCCGAAGGCCCCAGGGTGGCGGCCTGGGCCGTGCGCTGCCCGGGAAAAGGGCCTTTGGGGGGCCGAAAAGACTTCCTCCTCGGCCCCCGGCACGCGGCGGGCCATGAGGCCCGGCACCAGGTGGGGCACCAGGCGAAGCGACGGAGCGCGCCATGGCGACGCGCTCCGTCCGGCGGCGGGAGGTCCGTGACGGACCCGGGTTACGCGGCTACTTGCGAAGGGGCGGGATGGGGCAAGGGGTCAGCAGCTTGTCCAGGTCCACGCCGACCATCTGGAAGAAGGGCTCGCGCGTGGCCGGATCGAGCAATCTGGCCGGCTCGGTGCTGCGCCAACCGAAGTTGCAACGGTCGCACGTGTATATCTCCCAGGCGCCGCTTCCGTCGGGCGCCTTGGCCACCACGGTCGCTTCCCCTTCCAGGCAGCGGATGCATTTCATGTCGTCTCTCCTTTTTTCCGCCTAGCGGGCGGCGGCCTTCTGGTGCAGCTCGGACAGGATCTTCATGAAGGGGGCGGCCTCGGGGATGAGTTCCACCATCTTCACGTCGCGCATCTTGGGTTCGGGGGCGACCGGCGTGGTGCAGTCGATGATGACCTTGCAGCCCATTCCGGGAGGTTCCGAACCCGGGTCGAGGGGCATGCCCGGCGTGGCCGGAATGACGATGACGTCCTGGGGGCCGCGGATGCGGGTGGACATGGCCCACATGACCTGGACCAGGTCGAAGGGGTCGACGTCGGCGTCCACCAGGATGATGTTCTTGACGTAGGAGATGCCGTGGGGCGTGGAAGCGGCGCGGAAGGCCACCGATTTGGCGTAGCCGCCGAACCGGCTCTCCAGGGAGATGATGGCGGTGAGGCCGTGCTGGTACAGGGCGTTGACGGCCTTGACCTCGGGCATGGTCTCGCGCAGTTGCTTGTAGATGGGGATGCAGGTGTTGAGCCCAAGCAGGGTGTCGATCTCGGTCCAGGGGCGGCCGAGGTAGAGGTTCTCGAAGATCGGGTCGCGGCGGTGGGTGACGCGCTTGATCTTGATGATGACCTGCTTGCGGGCGCCGGAATAGCTGCCCGGGAACTCGCCGAAGGGGCCCTCGCACACGCGCACGCGCGGGATGATCTCGCCTTCGAGAACGTATTCGGCCCCGGCCGGCACGTCGAGCAGGCCGTTGGTGGTCTTGGTCAGCTCCATGGGGATGCCGTTGATGGCCGCGGTGTACTTGTATTCCGACAGGTCGTAGGCGATGGGCGTGCTGGCCATGAACGACAGCATGGGGTCCACGCCGAGGCAGATGGCCACGGGCAGGGCTTCGCCGCGGGCTTCGGCCTTGCGCATCTGGATGGCGATGTCGTGGAAGGGCAGGCCCTGCATGGCGATGGTGTCGGCGTTCTGGACCTGCAGGCGGTAGATGCCCACGTTTTGCTTGTCGAAGTTGTCGGGGTCGTCGGGGTCCTTGGAGACCACCGAGGCCTTGGACAGGTAGAAGCCGCCGTCGTTTTCGTTGACCTTGTAGAGGGGCAGGAGCTCAAGCAGGTTGAACTCGTCGAGGATGACCTCCTGGCAGGGGGCGCCCTCGACCCATTTGACCTCGCCGGGGTAGCTGTCCCAGCGGCTGGCCAGTTCGTGGAACTGGTCCTTGAGGCTGGTGGTCTTGGGCATGCCGAGCAGGCGGCAGTGTGAGGGTCGCGGTGTCGCGCAGGCGGCGCGACGCGTGGCACAGGCGGTGGGGCCGCCTGGGGCCGCGGCCTGCCCGACGGCTGGTGGGCGGCAAGGGACGAAAAAAGCAAGGCTGGGCTATCGCTAGCCCAGCCTTGTTCTTGATTTTCAGGATCCGCGCCCAAGCGACGGCCCTGGTCTGTGCCGGTGGTGGAGGCGATGGGACTTGAACCCACTACCTATGCGTTGCGAAGATTACGGCATTTTGCATAATATTCTGAATTTATTTCAAAACTACTGCTTTTAGCACCACAAGAAACGTGTATTTTACCGGGTTCTCAGGGGGTCCTGTGGTGCGGATTTGTGGTGCAGAACACATACCTCCCGTCCCTCCCAATCCGTAACCGTCCGGCCGCCATCAACTGGTAAACGCTCCTGGGTTTAGTTCCCTCGGGCACGTCCAACTGCAGCCGGACCAGGGCCAGGTAATGCCGCTCGATGACGCGGCGGATGCGCCACCGATCTTCCTCCCTCACGAACTGGCCGAACCGGAGCCGGATGCGACCATCGGCGTCCAGATAGGCCATGGCGTCCTTGGAGCGTAGCCAAGCCAAAGGGTCAAAGAGGGAGGGCATGCGGCCAGGATAGCCGAAGCCCAGAAAATGAAAAGGCCCGGCTGTCCGGGCCTTCGGAGCGCTCACGGCCTACGCCGGCCGCCCGTAAAACCTAACTTCGGCCACGGCGATCGTGTTGCTGCCGTTGCCTTCCATGTTGACCCGGAAATACCGATACGGGACAGTCGCCAAGATCACGGCCGGCGTGGCAGAGCCGGCCCCCGTGATGATTGTCACGGCGCTGGCAAGGGCTACCCACGTCGTACCGTCCAGGCTTGCCTCGACGTTAAACGTCGTGCCTCCACCAGCGCCAAGGATATTTGTGTCCATTGGCCCGTTCACAACGCAAAAATCCAGGTAGTAGGCCTGCAGGTAAACGGCCCCGACTGTATTGTTGTAACCGCTGGACGAGATCGTCTTAGCTGCGCTGGCGGATTGTGTCTGCGCCGTGGTTCCGTCGAACGCCGCCGCCAGGCCGCCGTTGTTGGTCAGGTCGCCAAGGACCGTGCCGCCGGCCAGCAAGGCCGGCGCGGCCGTTGATGGCGCGCGCCGGATATCCGCCCGTTGCGTCCTCACTGGTCAACCCCCTGAAGCACGTCGCCGCCGATGGTTACAGACCCTCCGCTTGCCACCCACACGTAGATGCCGAGCGGCGTTGCGGCCCCGATGAGTATGCCGCGATGCAGCGGGACAGCGCCATTTGCCACGGTATTAGCCGGAAGGTTGGCTTTGGTGATGATATCGGATGCAGACTTTCCTCCCCATCCAACATAGACAGTCGTCGTCTCCCCAAGATTAACAACGTCGAGGTAAATGTCCTCCTTGACACCGACAGTCGCCGATACGACGTGAACGTTTGGTGAACTCGGTGCAGCCGTCGCGGTTACGGAGATGCGCCGGCCGTTGGTGGACAGGGACAGCGGGACTTTGGTAACGACCTGGGACATTGTATCTCTCCTGGTTTAACCGTAAAATTCAAATGTCCAAGCACTCAACGGAGTGACCCATTGCACAGCGTAGTCGGCGCTAGACGTTTTTGCCAGATATTGACCGGCCGAGCCGCCTGTAGGGACAACCTCGCGAGGGGCATTGTCCGGGTCCTGCCCAAGCTGCACCAGCGTCATCGTGTTGAGCAGAGCCGCACCGTAGGTTGTGACCGTCGTTATGCCGCCGGAATAGACGGACGACACCACGTAGATGTCGTTGTAGACCGTGCCTCCCTGCGTGACACGCAGTTGCCGACGCGGTTTGTAGACGGCTGTTTGGTCGCCAGGGATAGAAAACGACGTCGCGCTGATAAAAAGCAGCCCTGCTGATGTCGATGGGTATGTGGCCATGCAATTACACCTCGTGGAGACAGATATTGAGCTGCACGGCCTGCACGTCGGCCACGGTTCCGGCCGCCTTGACCTGGGCCACGAACGCCTGGCGCTGCCCGGCCACATGGGCCGTGACGCGCAGCCAGTCGTCGTTGTTTTTGACCACCGCCGCCGCGAATCCCCCCAGCTCCTCGCCCGTGACGGCCGTGATGGTGCGAATGGTCGGGACCGGGTCCACCCAGCCGGTCGTGTCCGCCGGCACGTCGGCCAGCGTCGGATCGGCCAGCAGCGCCCGTGCCTCGGCCAGTTGCGCCGGCCAGGTGTCGCGCTCGTAGACGCCGAACCGGGCGGCCAGCGGGGCCAGGATCGCATCGCAGGCCGCCGCCGCCTCGGCCACGCGCGCCGTTACGGCGTCCGCCAGCGACACCGACCAGGCTTGGCCAGGCTCCACCTCGGTGCTGTCCGGTACGGTCAGGACAAGGCAACCGGCATAATCGGGAACGTTGGATATATATTGGGCGTCGCCGTGCGTTGCTTTCACCAATCCATTCGAGGCAATGACTATTTTCATGGTATGACCTATGTGTTTGTGTTGCAAGCGTTACCGTTGCCGACCGTATTGAGCGCGGGCGAATAGCTCGTGGTCACCTCGCGAAAAATCGGACTCGACGCAAAACTCGTTCCGCCTCTATTTTGCGACATCCCAGTGTTGCATTTTGAAAAGACGCAGGTCGGATTGCAGTTTGCAACAGCGTTGTAACATACGACTCCGTACTCAGTGTTGTAAAAATACACGGAGGTCAGATCGAATACGCTTCCAGCCCCGAGAAATGCCCCACGACCCCAGCCTTCGAGAATAATGGCGCTGCCTATTGTCGCGGACCGTGACTTTGGAGCGTATAGGCCGCGATAGGCTGATGTACCAACAATCCGAAATCCACGAAGCCCATAAAGCGTCTGCGCGGACTCAAAAGTAAACCCGTGGCTGCCCGTGAAATTGAGCACGCAACGGTTGCACGGCTTGATGACCAGGCTGCCGCCGCCGACCGTCGCCGAAGCGACCGCGTCGCCGGAACAGCCCACCGTCGTGTAGCCTCCGGAATACGTGACGGACGTGGCTTTATACCCGCCATTGGTGTTTGCCGTGGAGCTCCCCGTCACGCCGAAGACATCGCCGACTAGCAGCGAAGCAGTATAATCCCCCGCCATGGTGATGGTCTTGGACGTGGTGTCGATGGCCGAAATTAATGCCGTCGTTTCCGATGAAACGTTGCCGATGATTTGTATTTTGTTTAGGTTATTATGCCCAAGAAGCACAGAACCGCAGATGTTGTATGTCCCATCGGCGCACTGGATAGAGACCAGCACGCCGTCCGCAATTAACTTCTTTCTGATCGAATATAGAGCCTGTGCTATTGAAGCGTATGGAGATTCGGACGACCCGTCGCCGGTCGTGTCGCTGCCGGTCGTAGCGACATAGATGGTGGTATTTGCAACCACCACAGAACATATATCCCCTGCAATGATGTTGTTGGTCAGCGTTGTGAATTTGGCGTACCCGGAATAAACGACGCCCTCGTATTCATACCTCCAAAAAGTGTCTCCGGCTGTTGACCTGATAGGCAACGTGACGTTGCTGAATGTATTGTCAAGGAGCCTGTTCCCGGACGTATCGTCCGCATCCTCAAAGATTCCGCGTGGAATATTGCTAAAATGGTTTGACATTACGACAGTACCAGATGACGGAGTGTCCGTACTGCCTACAACTAAATGCGACAACATTACCCCGGTATGCACTTCTCCAGGTTCGTAATCCTGCATCCCGATCCAGTTGCCGGTTATTAGGTGGTTCCCGCCGCCCTCGACAAAAACAGCATAAGGAGCAGACCCCTCTGTACCGGTAAGCGGCGACCTTCCCCAATCCTGAATTCTGTTTCCAGACACAAGCGTCGCCTGCGATGCTTGCAACCCAATCGCATAGTCCTGAAGGTAGGCAAATGTATTTCCAACAACAGAACATCGCTGGCCAGGAATCGGGTCAGTTTCACCAGTATTATAGAGAGCAACGCCTCGACCACATTTATAAAATGTGTTTCCAATGACAAGCATCCGTTGAAACTGACGCTTTGCAGAGACTCCTGTTGCGCAATATGCGAAATGGCAGCCCGTAACGACCAGCTCCCCTCCATCACCATCCGATGCCGAGGCAGAATCTCCCGTGGCGTAGATTCCAAGGTCGGGATGGCCAGCAAAAAAACAGTCCCGAACTGTAACGCGGCGGCAATCGACGATATTAAGGCCGGTGTCTCCGTGTGCGATAGTCCAGTTCGAGGGACCAATAAACCGCGTCTCTCTGATGAGACAGTCGTGTAATTTCTGAATTATAAACCCTGTCCCTGACAGGGCCGACGCAATAAATACTGTATTGGACGTGTCGAATATCCCGCCTTGCCAAAGCGTACTATATATATCGTGCGTGTTTGCCAGAAGATGGATTATTCCAGTTGACAGGCTGGAGGAGCCTATAAATTTAGCCATTCTGTCGCAGCGAACATCAATGTGGCCAACCACATTGATCTGCAATGCGCTTGAGAGGTAATAGTCCCCAGCCGGGGCTACTCCTTTGGCACCAGTCAGCATACAGTAGGTCAGCCATGCGGCCACTGCGGATCGATCGTCTGTAACGCCGTCCCCCGCAGCGCCGAAATCAAGAAGGGACGCGTATTCCTCCGCGCGACCAGACAGCGACCTTGCGATAGCTCCATCCCAATCCGGTGCGAATTGGGTAACGTAGGAGGCCGTAGCAGCCGCTGCGGCGGCCTCTGTCGCTTTAGTCGTGGCCGTCGTTGCCGATGTAGATGCCTGCGAGGCTTTCGTCGTAGCCGTCGTGGCCGAGGTAGAGGCCTGCGACGTCAAGGTGGCCACTTGTGACGCCGCAGCAGCGGCAGCCGTCGCCGCGCTTTGCGCAGCCTCCAAATAGGTCAAAAAGTCTGCGACATAGACGGTCAGCGTCTCCTGGACTGTCACAGATCGCAGTTTATTTGTCAGCGATCCGGACCACAGCGTCACCTGAACCGTTGTCGTCCCTGACCCAACGGTGCTACTGACGACCGTGCCGTACTTGATGCCATCCGCGCCGCAGTCGCAGGCAACATGCCGGTTGGCCGCGAAGTCGTAGGTGGCGACATCGACCGAAAAATGCGTGGCATCGATGTAGGTGATGGACCCCGCCGTGTTGGCCCAGGACGGTCCCCAGGCTTCTTGTTGCGAGGCGGCGGCTAGGGCGAGGGCGGCGTCGGATGCGGATAAGAGGCCGACAGTCACCATGTCGGCGCACATATTGATCCAGTTGACCGCGACGCCGTTTCCGTCCATGCCTCCGGGGTTGCTGGTGGCGTCGTAAGGCTGACCATTGTAGCCGCAGACACCAGAGCCTGTCCCGTTATATCCCAAGCCTAAACGCAACCTGGCAGTCGTTGCAAGAGTAACGGCCATTATACGGTCTCCTCAATCTTGAACGCCATGGACGTGAGTCCGAACGTCCACCATTCGAGCGGGCTCAGTTCGGACAAGCGGCCTACGAAAGAACGTTGCTGCATGAGTTGTGCGTCGGAAGGGTCAAAGACGTACAAGACGTCTTTGGTGATGCCCGCGAGTTGCGTCAAAAGAAGCGCCTTATTTACACCCTCTACGGGCTTCATGTATTTTAGCTGAAAAACAGCGATCCTATTTTTCGTTCGTTCTTCTGACCACTTGGTCCCATCAAGAGCAGTATCGACAACGGAAGGATCAACCCAGGATAGGGATGCCCCGTAGATCATGTTATGCTTGGGGCTCCAGTCCTCGGCCATATAAAGGCGTCCAGCCTCCAGGTAGCCTTTCCCGTTTTCGCTGTCTGAAAGGTAAATACTGGCATACCGAATGCTTGTTGCGTTGGCGGAAAATCCATTGGAATTGAGCATGAACAGGTAGATTTTCCTGACCTGTCCTATCTGCTCGTCAGAAATTTGGCCGTACAGAAAATTGTCATCTGCCCATCGAAGTTGAACCGTATCGAACCAGCGGGGCCAAACAGCCTGCCAGCCGAAGTCCTGCCGGGCCGTCGTGCGAGTGGAGTCGGTCCAGAGGACAACGCGCGCCTGCGCACGTCGCGTCAGGTTGTGGGCGCACAGGGCCAGGGCCGACAAATAACGGTGCCGGCCAAAATCGACATGGATGACGGCGCTGCACTGGTCGCCATCCGGGAGCCCGACGGTGGGCGAAAAAAGGGCGGTCCCCGCAGTGCGGGCGACCTGGCCAAGAAACCGCGTCTGCAGGTTCGTGACAGGGAGCGCTTCGGTCCAGCCCTCGCCGGTCAGCGTGGCTGTGTCCGCGTGGTTGGGGTAGCAAACCAAGCAATGGGCCATTACCCCAACACCTCCAGCGTTGCCGTGCCGATCTCATGGGTCTCGGTGATGCCGACCAAAACAAAGTTTTTGCCGACGTCGAGGCCAAACCGCGCGCACTGGATGACGACAACATCGCCGATCACGAGGGAGGCGGCCAACGACGCCGAGACCTTGAACGAAAAGCGGTCAAGGCGGTCCTTGTAGTAGGCGAGCAGTCGCTTCGCCTCGGCAAGCGCGTCGGTCTGGTTGGTGATGTAGCTGGTGGCCTGGATTTCGCAGGCCAGCGGGTGATTCGCCAAGGTGGTCAGGTCCTCGGCCCGGACCTCTCGGAACTCCTTCCCGAGCCAGTCCACCCGCGTCGGGTTCTCGGTCCAGAGGGCCGTGGCCACGGCGCTTTTCTGCTGCACCGTCCAGTTCCGAACAGCCTGCAGCGCCACACAGTAAATCCATGGCGAGGTCCACGGCGAACGTGATGAACTGCCGGCGCATGTTGGCCAGCATGTTCTTCCAGGCGTCCTCGCCCTTGCCGGTCACGGCGCCGTCAATGAGGTCCACGAGGCCGGCTTTCGTGGTGTCCATCCAGCCCTGGCCGAGTTGCTTCAGGTCGTTGTAGTAGTCCTGCCACTCCTGGAGCTCCCGGCTGTGCGCGCCCTGGTACAGGCCAAGTTCGATGTTGACCTGGCCGCGCAGAAAATCAGTGAAGCTGCCGGCGTAGGCCTGCCGGGTTTGGAGCTCGTCTCGTGCGATGTCCTCGGCTTTCTGCGCCGCGTAGACGCGAAGGGCCACCTCGTCCGCGCCGGCCTTGCGGAAGTCCTCGACCTCGCGCGAGAGCATGGCCCGGCGGGCGTCAAAGGCGCTGCCGTCGATGGTGGTGAGGCCCTTGTAGGATTCCTGCCACGCCTCCCGGGCCTTGAGGGTGTAGGCCTGATCGACAAGGTCTTGGCTGATGCCCATGGCCTTGGCCTGGTCGCTGGCGTCCTTGTACTGCCCTTTGAGCTTGAGCATGGCCCCCTGGTAGGAGGCCTCGGGGGAGCCGGACAGACGGCCGAGGTCGGACATGAGGTCACCGACCGTGGAGAGGGTGTTACGGAAGTCCTCAAGCTCGCGCTTCGCTTCACGGATGGTCGCGTCCGTCAAGGAGTCCATGGACTGACGCAGCGCGCCGACCTCGGCGCGACCATCGGAGGTGCTGATGTTTATGCGGTAGCCGGCCTCGGGCATGATTCATCCTGGGTTTCCGGGATGCTGCCCGGCCCGCTGGACATGCGCCGCCCCCGCGATGGGAATTTTTCGGGGGCGGGGTCGGCCGGGGTGGGAGGTGGCCCGCGCATGGGCCATAAAGCGGGCGAGAAAAGAGAGAGGAGATGGTTGCCGTTTCGTCGTGTCTGCTGGTATCGGTTCTCTAAAACAGGGGGTCCGTTATGAGGCGCGTTTTATTTCTGACTTTGGCGGTGGTGTTGTGGGCTATCCCGTCCTCGGGGTTTTGCGGCGACCCCGTTGCCATGAACGTGCTTGGCGCGATCAATTACAGCATAAATAGCATAAACAATGCGAGAATTATTGACCAGAATCAGCAGGCCATAAACAACCAGAGGGAATATCTTCAACAGCAAGCAGAGGCTTTGAGACAGCAAAATGAGTTGGCTAGACAAGTACTTGAACTTAGAAGACAAGAAATTGAATTACAGAGGCAGACTCAAAACCCTAAAAGCAACGAACTGATTCAGGCAGAAGCCGCCGTTAGATATATTGACAATACATGCGATCCAGGAGGCGTCACCGTCCTTGAGAATAGTCTTAAGAATCTTCAGCCAGAATCTACTCCCAATGGCGGCATAGCTTATTCTGTTAACGAGACATGGCTGGTCGACAATAGAGACAATAAAGCTTTGACGTTATCAATGATGAGAGTTTATGAAAAATGTACATCTAAAAAACCTAGATTGATCTGGGTTAAATTTGGGCGCGAAACTGTGGCATATGCCGACCCTACTAAAGGCATAGCTACTATATTAAAATAATTACAGCGGAGGTGTTTATTATGAAACGTACCTTTGTTTGCTTGGCATTGTCTATCTGTGTTTTGTCCTACTCCACAAGCGCCCACGCTCTCTGGGTCACCGTATCCAACGGCAACAGCTATTTCGGCAGCACGCCAACCGCCTCGACGCTTTCGGCCCTGGCCGCCACGACGCCGAGCTTGCCGAGCGCCAGCGCGGATGCCACGGCAAGTTCGCATGATCTTTCGTCGTTCTGGGACATGTTCATGGCAATGTTCTGATTCGGCTAGGGAGGGGGGGATTGCTTATGTCCCCGGCCTTGGAGGGCAGGGTTTGGAGATAAATGGAGGCAAGAATGGACCAAGCAAAAATCTTCGAGTTGACCAATCGCGTCCGTCAAGTCCAAGGACAACAACTAAACGAGGCGATGACAAAGACGTCCCTTGTCATGCCGTTCATCCAAGCCTTGGGCTATGACGTGTTCGATCCGAACGAAGTTATCGCTGAGTTCACGGCAGACGTCGGCACGAAGAAGGGCGAGAAAGTCGATTTTGCCATCATGCGCGACGGACTCCCGGCAATCATGATAGAATGTAAGCCAATGGGCATGCCTTTGGACGGCGGGAAGTGCAATCAGCTTCACCGATACTTCCCCACGCACACTTCGACGCGGATAGGCATCCTGACGGATGGAATCACCTACCTATTCTTTTCCGACCTGGAACAGCAAAATATCATGGACTCTAGGCCGTTCATGAAGGTCGATTTCGGAAATTTCAATGACAGGCTCCTCCCTGAAATCCAGAAGTTGTCGAAGGACATGTGGGACCTTGAGGCGGCGCTGTCCTCGGCAAGCAGTCTGAAGTATGTGAGCGAGGCAAAGAAGCTGTTTGCCCAGGAATCGGCAAGCCCCTCGGAAGACTTCGTCAAGTATTTTGCTTCTCGCATCTATGATGGCCATGTTACGGCCAAGGTGCGCGAGCAATTTGCTTCGATTGTGAAGCGAGCCATCCAGGAACACATAAACGACCTCATCAATTCACGCCTTGAATCGGCCAAGGTGGATGAAACGACTACCAAGGCAGATCCTGCCCCGGAAGAAACCCAAGGCCCTGTCGAAAAGGGAATTGAGACAACAGACGAAGAGCTGCTTTCGTTTTTGGTGATCCAGACGATACTGAGGCAGACAATTGCCCCTTCACGGATTTCCTTTCGTGATGCAAAGACATATTGCGCTATCTTGGTTGACGATAACAACCGGAAGACGTTTTGCCGCCTTTATTATAACGGTAAGAAGAAATTCTTGACCATTCTTGGCCCGGACAAGAAAGAAGAAAAGTTCCCAATTGAAACTGAAGACGATATTTTTAGTCTGGCAGAAAAGTTTGTGGAGGCCGTAGCTCAATACGTTGCGGCACAATAGGCAAGAATCTCACGAGACAGCAGAGGCCCCGAGAATTCGGGGCCTCTCTTTTTTCTTGACACGCATAAAAATTGGCGCGGGCCTGGTTGACATGATGACGTTTTGTGCATACGTTACCGCCATGGAATTTGAGTGGGACGAAGCCAAACGGCAGGCGAACATAGCCAAGCATGGCATTGACTTTTATGATGCCAAGGCCGCGCTTGAAGGCGATCCGATGATGCTCGAAGACGACCGCATGGATTATGGAGAGCGCCGTTGTATTGCCGCTGGAGAAGTAAAAGGACACATGCTGATCGTCGTTTTTACGATCCGCGATGGTGTTTTCCGCATCATATCCGCCAGAAAGGCCAACTCCCGCGAACGGAGGAAGTATGCCGACTAAGTACAAGGAAAATGGCAAGGCCATCGTGCGCTATACGGAAGAAGAGCTTCGCGAGATGGAGTCGCAGACCGATTGGAAGCGCGTTGACGCCATGACCGACGAGGAACTGACCGCCAACGCACTGTCTGATCCTGACAACCCGCCGCTGCCGGACGACTTTTTCGAGAAGGCCAAGCGCGTGCGCCTGGAAGACCTACTGCCCGAGGCGAAGGAGCGAGTTTGCATCCGTCTGGATCGGGACGTGCTGGCGTGGTTTCGCGGCCAGAAAAAGAAGGGCTACCAGACGGCCATCAATGCCGTGCTCCGGGCGTTTGTGGAGAGCCAGGAAGGCGGGAAGAGGGCGTAACGGGGGGAGGCGCCCCAGAGGCAGTGCCGGCGTAGGGCAGGGACAAGAGGATAGGGCCGCTCGGGAGGGCGGCCTTTTTTGTGTTGAGGCTGAAACTTTTTTGCGCGGGTAGAAATTTTTTATTGCAAAAAGTTTCTACCCGCGCTAGTTTTTTCTTGCGGGCGGGGAAACGGCCCGTCCCGCAAACCCTG
The DNA here is from genome assembly GCF_049995385.1 of Solidesulfovibrio sp. DCME. Lineage (NCBI taxonomy): Bacteria > Pseudomonadati > Thermodesulfobacteriota > Desulfovibrionia > Desulfovibrionales > Desulfovibrionaceae > Solidesulfovibrio > Solidesulfovibrio sp. DCME. The sequence goes on along the minus strand of NZ_CP188261.1, from coordinate 3,228,192 downwards.
ACCGGGGCGAGAATACGCCCCGAAAGGAGAACGAAAGTGAGCCGTCAGACCATTACCGTCACCGATGTCTCGGGCAACAATCCCGTCACCGTCCCTGTCCGTCCTCATATCGACCGGGAAGGGGCCTGTTTAGACCTCATTATAGTGACTGCTGTGCATGTCGGCTGTCCCGTCACGGTGCGTCTGTCCCTGCGGACTGACGGGACAATACATTTCTGGAAGACTGATTTTGATGGGCCAGACAATACTTATGCCCATATTGATCCGCAACAGTACAATCAATACTCTGGCAAGCCCCATGCTCCAACCGAGGCGCAACGCCTCACGGTTGCCCGGTGGTGGGCCGGCGTGGAAAAGCCGCTCGGCTTGCACGGAGGAGTGGGAGGGACTCTGATGCAATGGGCGTTTGACGGTATGAGCGTGATAGAGATGGAGGATAGATATCTCGACGGATTGCGGGTCGCACTGGCGTAATTCCGACGGATTTTGGCCGGGGTGCGATGCCACGGCCCTTACGACTCCAACTCGCCCCGTCAGCCGGGGCGGAAACCGGGGCGCGATGACGCCCCGAGGAGCGAAACCATGAATAGCCGTAAATTTCGAAACGCGATGGCCGTGTACCAAGGCTTTGCCGGACACGAAACTGTGCGGGCCGTGTTGGCGCAAATACCGGGAGAACTGGCCAGCCGCCTGACCGGCGAGGAACTGGGCATGGTGATGACGGCCGTAACCAGAGCACATCACGCCGGCCGCGCCTCGACAGGTGCGGAGGTCTACGACGCCTCCCCCGTGGATGGCGCGGCGTGGATCGACGCCCTCGGCGGGTCGGTCAACTGGCGGAAGGATGGAGGATGCCTGTCCTGCCGGGCCAGCTAAAAAGAGGAGGGGCAGGCCTTACGGCCTTGCCCCTCTTTGACGCTTTGACAGCAGTTGTTTCAACCCACGCTTGCGGCGACGGAAAATAGATAATCCGAAGACGATGCATGCGCAAGGGAAAATATGCGAGAACGATTTGATGTTTCCGCCGCCCAGGAGGCCAACCGCCTCGGCGTCAACCGGACGACCATGGTCGAGGCGATCCAGGCGGGCCGCTGCGGCGGAGAAAATCGCGACGGGTATTGGTACACGTCCACGGCGGCGGCCGCAAAATGGTACAAGGAACATTACCGTCATTCCGGCGAGCTCTACAGCCAAAGCGCGGGCAAGTCATGGTCAACGGATTTGCCGCGCATGCGGGAGATGTTCTCGGCCGGGAAATCCGTTGAGGACGTGGCCGCTGCGCTCAAGCGGAGCCCCAACGCGGTCAAGGTGAAAGCCTCAAAAGAGGGGATACGGCCAAGGAGCGCCGCAAAAATGGCGCACGCCCTGGAGCATCCGTCTCCACCGGCGGCCCCTCCTGCTACCTCATCGCCCGATCTTGTCGCTCAGGCCCGCGTTGCCATCGCCGAGGATGACCGCCAAAAGCCGCCGGATTGGTATAAGCAACGCCGCCAGGACGACCGCGAGGGCCGGCTGCGCATCCACGTGGCCCCGGAGGTCAAGCGACGATTGGCCGCCGGCCTAGCGCGCATCAACGCGGCGCGGCCGGAAGGCGAGCGTGTGACCATGGCGCAGTTTTTGAGCTGGGCCGGGCTGGCGGCGATCGAGGACGAGGCGGTTTTAGAGAGGGGTAGGGCGCTGGCGTCCAAGCTCTAAAAAATCAGGGGGCCGACTCCCGCCGGCCCCCCGTTCAATCTTCCTCTCCCCACGGGTTCCCGCCCCCGCCCCCCTCTGGCTTCTCCCTGTTCCGTTCCCACCGCTCCCGGATCAGCGGGTAGAGCTCAACCTCGAGCCGCAGCACCCGCTCCAACGTCTCCACGGGCTTGCACGCCGCATCCTGCCGGCGTGAAGACCTGGACTTTGACCACGCCGACGCGCCGGCTGATGCCGCCGGGGCCGATCTCACGCGAGAACTTCTTGCCGGGCAGGATCGAGCAGCGGACCCATTTGTCCGGGAGCGTCTTTGGCGTCGCCAAGTTGTCGTAGAAGGCCGGCGTGGCGACCCAGTTGGCCTTGAAATGAGTCTGCACGGCATGAACGATGGCGTCGGGGGTCATGACCGCCACCTCCAGCAGGAGACGGCGATATAAACGATCAAGGCAAATTCGAGTCCGAGATCAATGCAGTCCGCCACGGGAGGGAGAACGCCAAAAATGTCCCAAAGCAGGACTTTGAGGGTGACTCCAAACCCCCATCCGGCCGCAAGCAAGACCACTACAAGGGGAGCGATGTAGGAAAAGACCTTCATGAGGCATACCCCCGTTCCCGGGCGGCCCTGGAGAACAAATCCGCGAACGCGGCCATGGAGTTGGCGATGAACCCGGTCGGGGCCTGCTGCGAATGTCCGTCCTCGAGCGGCATAAGGTACGAAATGTTGTTGTAAATGCAGATGACGTCCGAGTCCGGCAGGGCGACCACGATCTGCTGTGCCTTGGACATGAGATCCACGCCCGTGTAGTCGCCGGGAGGCTCCTGCCAATCCGACCAGTGCGTGTCGATGGTCCAGGAGGCGGCAGCGCGGACGGTGTCCTTCGGGGTGCCCTCGATGAGCATGCACAGGAGGTCGAAGGCGGCCTTGAGGACGATGCGGCGGGCAAGCCTGACAAGGCGGCCGCGTATTGCGGCCAGAGCAAGCGGGAGTGGGAAACCCTCCTTGCGATGTTCGACGTGCCTTTGTCCGGACCCCTCGCCAATGTCTATGCCAAGTCCACACTGGACGACCTTATGGCCTGCCCGCAGAAGTACCTGCGGGCCAAGAAACAGCCTGCCAAGAACCGCGAGAAGGCCGATAAAAGGCCCGTCAAAGAGCGCGTAAAGGCCATCCTGGAAAGCCGAGCCGCCTGATTTGACCGTTGCCCCTTCGGCCCTCCCTGCCGTATGCATCGGCGCATGGCATACCAGCGCGGCGGAAAGGGGAAATGGATCGTCTCCTACCGCGTTCCCGGAAAGACACAGCCCGAGAAGGAATACTTCGACTCGAAAAACGAGGCCGAAGCGCGCGAACTCATCGTCAAGTCGATCAAAAAGATCAACCCCACCGCACTCGCCCCTGAGCCAGTTTCAGGACTGACGTTTCGAAAACTCGTCGATCAATACCAGACGCGCCGTGCCTTGGCGGCAACGACGCTGGCGGCCGACATTTATACGCTGGAGGCCTACGTCTTTCCCGTCATCGGGGATAAGGTGGTTGAAAAAATCACCGAGGAAGACCTGGGAAAGATCGTGGAGCAGGCCAGGAAGAACGGCTCTCCCGGGTCCGCCGTCAGGATATGGGAGCGCGTGCGCGCCATCCTGCGGTGGGGCAAGAAATACAAGCTCATCAGCAAGAATCCCGGGGCAGATTTTTTCATCGAAAAGGAGAAACAGGTATCGAAGGCTATGCCCCCTTCCCGCGAAGAGGTCGAGGCCATCCTCGACGTCAGCCCGCCGCACCTTGTCCGAGCCATCCAACTTTCCTTTTACCTTGGGGTGCGACCTGGCCAGTCGGAGCTCTTCGCCCTCCGATGGGACGATTTCAACTTGGACGACGGGTGGGTCAGGGTCAAGTCGGCCGACAAGGGCGGCCTCCCCTGGCGGGACGTTCCCCTGGCCATGGACATTTTGCCTTCGCTCCGCAAGTGGCAGGAGGACGACGAGGCGGCCGGGATCGCGTGGCCAATCCACTGGCGCGGCAAGCCGGTCGCCAGCGTCAAGGGCGCCTGGGAAAATGCGAAGGCGGCGGCCGGCATCAGGCGCCGGCTTCGACTTTACGACATTCGGCATCATTTCGCGACAGCCCTCCTCGAGCAGGGGGTTGACCCGGGGATTGTGGCCGGAATGATGGGACACACGACGGTGCGAATGGTCCAGGAGGTCTATCAGCGGGTCAGGAGGGCCGGGAAGCGGAGTGCCATCGACAAATTGCCGACTTTGAAGAAGCGTAGCCTCATCAAAAACAGCGCAAGGCTGCATGTCCTTATCGTGGAGAAGTATCTTGGCCGCGCCCTTGAGCCAGACGAGGACGTCTACCATCTGGATGGTGACAAGAAGAACTTCAAGATTTGGAACCTGGAACTGATCCGAAAGGAAGACCGGAAGCGCCTCGACCTTCTCCGTTCGTCGTTCAACGGCGCGTCCAGAAGGAAATATCAGGACGATAACACGGCATGGTGCTATAAATGCCAGTCTTTCAAGCCAAAAAGTGATTTCCCGAAGAGCTCCAGGAACTGGACCGGGGTGGGCCGGGAATGCAAGGCCTGCAAGCGGGAAGCGAGGTCGTCGAAGCCTCGGAAATAGGGCCTTGTGGTGCAAATTTGTGGTGCAAAGAAAATGGGCCTTGCGGCGTGTTGCCACAAGGCCCTGATTTTCTTGGTGGAGGCGATGGGACTTGAACCCACTACCTATGCGTTGCGAACGCATCGCTCTCCCAGATGAGCTACGCCCCCAGCGGGAAAAAGGTCTATAGGCGCAATCGGACGCCCGGTCAAGGACGATGGAACCGATTCCGGGAAAAAGCCGGCTTGCCAGCAAACAGGGGCGCCCATCGGCCACGCCGCCAGGGGTAGGCCCGTTTCCGGGAAAAAGCCGGATTGCCATCGAAACACGGTTGACCGGGCCCGGCGTGTCTGCCACAGTCTGTATGGAAATCCCCCCGAAACCATTATGCCTTTTTTGACGCTCGGCCAAAGGAGCCCGTGTCCATGAAAATTCACCGCGCCCTGCGGATGGAACGCTGCATCGGCTGCCATTCCTGTTCCTTGGCCTGCGCCAGGCTGGTCTACAAAAGCTTTTCCTGGAATACCGCAGGTATCCGAATTCGTTCCACCGGCGGCGTGTCCAGCGGCTACCAGGCCGTCCTGTGCCTGGCCTGCGACCCCGCCCCGTGCGCCGCTGCCTGCCCCACCGGGGCCATGGCCCAGCGCAAGGCCGGCGGCGGGGTGACGCTCAAAAAATCCCTGTGCGTGCGCTGCGGCCAGTGCGCCGCCGCCTGCCCCGTCGAAGCCATCAACCTGGACGCGGCCGGAAGTCCCGCCGTGTGCCTGCACTGCGGCCAGTGCATCCCCTTTTGCCCCCACGACTGCCTGGAACTGGTGGAGGCCGCCGACCCGGCCGCGCCCTGCCTGGAGAGCTGCCATGTCGCCGGAAAATAACGACAACAACCTCTTTCGCGTCCTGGTGTACGACCTGACGGCCGCCCGGGCCGACATCCGGCTGGTCCCCGGCCGCCTGGACGTCATCGGCGGCTCGGGCCTGGCCGCGCTGCTTTACGAGAAGTACGGCCTGCCCGAGGCCCACCCCTTCGACCCGGGCCAGCCGCTCATTTTCGCCATCGGCCCGGCCACGGGCTATTTCCCGCTGATGAGCAAGACCGTGTGCGGCTTCAAATCCCCCTACAACGCCAACTACGCCGAGTCCCACGCCGGCGGCCGCTCGGCGCTGTCGTTGCGTTTCGCCGGCTACGACGCCTTGGTCCTGACGGGCAAGGCGGCCCGGCTGTCCACGCTGGTGGTCGGCTCCCGGCGCATCGAGCTCCTCGACGTCCACTACCTGCGCGGGGCCGACGTCTTCACCACGGGCAAGCTGTTGCGCAAGATCGCCGCCGGGTCCTCGGGCCACCGCAGCATCCTGCGCATCGGACCGGCCGGGGAAAACGGCAGCGGCTACGCCTGCATCAACGTCGACACCTACCGCCACTTCGGCCGCCTGGGCGCCGGGGCGGTCCTTGGCGCCAAGAACTGCAAGGCCGTGGTGCTCATGGGCGACGGCGACCTGGCCCTGCCCGAGGACAAGGGCTACGCCAAACTGTTCAAGGACATCCACGAAAAGGTCACGTCGTCCGGGATGATGGAGAAATACCACGACCTCGGCACGCCGGCCAACGTGCTGCCCCTAAACGCCCTCAAGTCGCTGCCCTGGCGCAACCTGACGGCCACCAGCGACCCCGAGGCCGACAAGGTCTCCGGCGAGGCCTTTGCCGAAAAGCTGCTCATGCACAACGCCGCCTGCGCCGGCTGCCCGGTGGGCTGTATCCACGTGGGCATGGTGCGCGAGATGTTCAGCGCTTCCCACCGCTTCGCCATCCACCAGGTGGCCTACGACCACGAGCCCAATTTCGCCGCCGGCCCCATGCTCGGCGTGACCGACCCGTCCGAGGTCCTGGCCATCAACGACATGGCCGACCGGCAGGGCCTGGACATCATCTCTGCCGGCGTGGCCCTGGCCTGGGCCGTGGAGGCCACGCAAAAGGGGCTTGTTTCCGAAAAGGAAACCGAGGTGAAGCTCGCTTTCGGCGACGCAACCGCCTTCAAACGGGCCATGTGGCTGCTTGGCCACCAAGCCAACGACTTCTACGCCGCCCTGGGCCAGGGGGCCATGGCCGCCGCCAAGGTCTACGGCGGCGAGGATTTCGCCTGCGTGCTCGGCCAGGAGATGGCCGGCTACGCCACGGGCGAAACCTATTTCGCCTCCCAGACCGTGGCCTTCCGCCATTCCCACCTGGATACCGGGGCCTATTCCTACGACCAGAAGCACAAGGAGCAGGACGTCGCGGCCGTGGTCAAGTTCCTGGTCGACGACGAACGCGAACGCGTCCTGTTGACCTCGCTTGTCGCCTGCCTGTTCGCCCGGGAGGTCTACAAGCCCGAGGTCGTGGCCGCCGCCCTGACCTGCCTGGGCCACGGGGAACTGGCCCAGAACATCGATGTGGCCGCCGAAAACGCCCGCCGGGCCCGTTGGCGCCAAAAGATGTGCACGGGCTACGATCCGGCGGCCACGCGTATCCCCAAGCGCTTTGCCGAAGTCACGACCTGGAAGGGTCCCGTGGACGCGGTGTACATGGAGGCGCTGCGGGCCGCATACGCCGACGCCGTCACGCTGCTTGGCCAACCCGTGCCAACGGCGTGACAGTACGGCCGCGAGGGGTGGCGATACGGTTGCCGGGCGTGCATTTCGCGGCTTGCCGTGCTAGTTGTGGTTTCCATCCCGCAAAGGGCCCGCCCGGGCCGTTGCCATTCGCAAAGGAGGTCGCAGCATGGCCGAAAAGACGTCCGACGCCCCCCGGAAAACGCTGGCGGAAATCCTCAAGGACGCCGGCGCCACCCCGGCCGGCCTGACCGCCGCCGAGGCGGCCAAGCGGCTGGCGGCAAACGGCCCCAACGCCCTGCCGGAAAAAAAGGTCAATCCGCTCCTTAAGCTCCTCGGCTATTTCTGGGGGCCCATCCCCTGGATGATCGAGGCGGCGGCGGTGCTGTCGGCCGTGGTCGGCCACTGGGCCGATCTGACCATCATCCTCGTGTTGCTCGTCTTCAACGCGGCCATCGGCTTTTTCGAGGAGCACAAGGCGGAAAACGCCCTGGCGGCGCTCAAAAACCAGCTGGCGCTGCGGGCCCGGGCCCTGCGCGACGGGGCCTGGGGCGAAATCGACGCGGCCGGCCTCGTTGTCGGCGATGTCATCCGCCTGCGTCTGGGCGACGTCATCCCGGCCGATGCCGTCTGCCTGGAGGGCGACTACCTGAGCGTCGACCAGGCGGCGCTGACCGGCGAATCCCTGCCCGTGGCCAAAAAGGTCGGCGACACGGTCTATTCCGGGGCCGTGGCCAAGCAGGGCGAGATGGTGGCCGTGGTCACGGCCACGGGCGTCAATACGTTTTTCGGCAAGACCGCCCGCCTGGTGTCCACAGCCGGCGCGGCCTCCCATTTCCAGAAAGCCGTCATGACCATCGGCAACTACCTGATCTACCTGACGCTGGCCATGGTGGCCGTGCTCATCCTGGTCGGCCTCGACCGGGGCGAGAAGCTCCTGGAGCTGGCCCAGTTCGCACTGATTTTGACCGTGGCCGCCATCCCCGTGGCCATGCCGGCGGTTTTGTCCGTGACCATGGCCGTGGGCGCCCTGGCCCTGTCGCGCTTGAAAGCCATCGTCTCGCGCCTGGAGGCCATCGAGGAGATGGCCGGCATGGACATCCTGTGCTCGGACAAGACCGGCACGCTCACCCAGAACAAGCTGACGCTTGGGGAGCCCATCGTCTTCGCCGCCGCCGACGGGGCGGAGTTGATCCGCCTGGGCGCCCTGGCCTCCAAGGCCGAGGATCGCGACGCCATCGACCTGGCCATCCTGGCCAGCCTGCCGGATCAAAAAGCTCTGGAGCCGTACAAGCAGACGTCGTTTACTCCCTTCGACCCGGTGGGCAAGCGCACCGAGGCGGCCATAACCGACGCCTCGGGCGCCTCGTTCCTTGTGACCAAGGGCGCGCCCCAGGTCGTCATGGGGCTGTGCGCGCTTCCCCCCGAGGACGCGGCCAGGGCCGACGCCGCCGTGGAGGGGCTGGCGGCCAAGGGCTCGCGCACCCTCGGCGTGGCCCGCAAGGACGGGCAGGGGAGCTGGGCCTTTTGCGGCATCCTGCCCCTGTCCGACCCGCCCCGGGAGGACTCGGCCGCGACCATCGCCAAGGCCGGCGAGCACGGCATCGCCGTCAAGATGGTCACCGGCGACAACACGGCCATTGCCCGGGAGATCTCCCGCGAACTGGGCCTTGGCGATGCCATCGTCCCGGCCGGGACTTTTTTCGCCGAGGGTGCCGACGTGTCGCGCCTGGGCGCCGACGTGGAGCAGCGCATCGAGGACGCCGACGGCTTCGCCCAGGTCTTTCCCGAGCACAAGTACGGCATCGTCAAGGCCCTCCAGAACCGGGGGCACCTGGTCGGCATGACCGGCGACGGCGTCAACGACGCCCCGGCGCTCAAACAGGCCGATGTCGGCATCGCCGTGTCCGGGGCCACCGACGCCGCCCGGGCCGCCGCCGACCTCGTCCTGACCGCGCCCGGGCTTTCCGTCATCGTCGAGGCGGTGGAATACGCCCGTCGCATCTTCGAGCGCATGAATTCCTACGCCATCTACCGCATCACCGAGACCATCCGCATCATGCTCTTCGTGGTCCTGGCCATCCTGGTCTACAACTTCTATCCCATCACGGCCGTCATGATCATTTTGCTCGCGCTTTTAAACGACGTGCCCATCATGACCATCGCCTACGACAACACCTACCTCGACCCCAATCCCGTGCGCTGGGACATGCGGCGGGTGCTCACGCTCTCCACCGTCCTTGGCGTCATCGGCGTCATCGAGACCTTCGGCCTGCTCATTCTGGCCAAGACCTACTTGAAGCTCGACCTGGCGCAAATCCAGTCCTTCATCTTCCTCAAGCTGGCCGTGGCCGGGCACCTGACCCTGTTCGTGGCCCGCACGCGCAAGCCCTTCTGGGCCGCGCCCCATCCCGCCCCGGCCATGATCTGGTCGGCGCTGGCCACCAAGGCCCTGGCCACGGCCTGCGTGGGCCTGGGCTGGTTCGTGGCCGCCGTTCCCTGGGAGTATGTGGGGCTCATCTGGGGCTACTGCCTCGTCTGGCTTTTCCTTGAGGATTGGGCAAAACTGGTGGTATATCGCCACTTGGCCTTGGACGCCCCGACGCACCGGCGGTTTTTCGGCCGCGTCAACCGGCCCTTGCACCCGGCCGGCGCTTCGCGGCCGGCCACTCCCTGACCGTAACCGAACAGTGAAGGAGAACGCGACATGCCGCTTTTCACGGAACTGCCCGCCCACGCCGCCCTGGCCGCGCATTACGAGACGGCCAAGGACCTGCGCCTGCGCGACCTGTTCGCCGCCGACCCCGGCCGTTTCGGCGCCTTCTCCCTGCGCCTGGGGGACATCCTGTTCGATTATTCAAAAAACCGGGTGACGGCCGAGACCATGGGCCTGCTGTTCGCCCTGGCCCGGGAGGCCGGGGTCGCGGCCCGGCGCGACGCCATGTTCGCCGGAGAGAAAATCAATCGCACCGAGGACCGGGCCGTGCTCCACGTGGCGCTACGCAACCGGTCCAACCGGCCCATTGTCGTCGACGGCGCCGATGTCATGCCCGAGGTCAACCGGGTGCTGGCCCAGATGCGCGATTTTTGCGCCCTCGTCCATTCCGGCGCCTGGACGGGCTATACCGGCAAGCGGATCACCGACGTGGTCAATATCGGCATCGGCGGCTCGGACCTCGGGCCGCAGATGGCCAGCCTGGCCCTGGCCCACTACGCCGTGCCCGGCATCACGCCCCATTTCGTCTCCAACGTGGACGGCACGCACCTGGCCGAGACCGTGAGGCGCGTCTCGCCGGAGACCACGCTTTTCATCATCGCCTCGAAAACCTTCACCACCCTCGAAACCATGGCCAACGCCCACGCGGCCCGGGACTGGTTCCTGGCGACGGCCAGGGACGAGGCGGCCGTGGCCAGGCATTTCGTGGCGCTTTCCACCAACGCCGCGGCCGTCGCCGCCTTCGGCATCGACACGGACAACATGTTCGCCTTCTGGGACTGGGTGGGCGGGCGCTATTCCCTGTGGTCGGCCATCGGCCTGTCCATCGCCCTGGCCGTGGGCTTCGACCACTTCGAGGACATGCTCGAGGGCGCCTTTGTCGCGGACGAGCATTTCCGCACGGCGCCGCTGGAAAAAAACATCCCCGTGGTCATGGGCCTGCTCGGCATCTGGTACAACAACTACTTCGGCGCCCAGACCCAGGCCATCCTGCCCTATGACCAGTACCTGACGCGTTTCGCCGCCTATTTCCAGCAGGGCGACATGGAAAGCAACGGCAAGTCGGTGACGAACGATGGCCGTTTCGTGGACTATTCCACCGGCCCCATCCTCTGGGGCGAACCCGGCACCAACGGCCAGCACGCCTTCTACCAGCTCATCCACCAGGGAAGAAAGCTCATCCCCTGCGACTTCCTGGCCGCCGCCACGACCCACAATCCCCTGGGCCGGCACCAGGACATGCTCCTGTCCAACTTCTTCGCCCAGACCGAGGCCCTCATGCGGGGCAGGACCGTGGAGGAGGCCCGCGAGGAGCTCTCCGACAAGGGCTATGCGCCCGAGCGCCTGGAACTGCTGTCCCGGGCCAAGTCCTTCCCCGGCAACCGGCCCACCAACTCGTTTCTGTACAAGTCCCTCGACCCGAAAACCCTGGGCACGCTCATCGCGCTCTACGAGCACAAGATCTTCACCCAGGGCACGATCTGGGACATCAATTCCTACGACCAGATGGGGGTGGAGCTCGGCAAGGTTCTGGCCGGCACCATCCTCCAGGAACTGGAAGACGCAAAGCCCGTGGCCGGGCACGACTGCTCGACCAACGGGCTTGTTAATTATTATAAGGCATTGCGGGGCTAGGCGCGACCTTCCCCGCGTCCGCGCCGGGTTCGGGCATACCCGGCGCGGACGGCGGCCGCTACTTGGCCAGCCGCAGCAGCCTGTCGGCCACGATGGCCAGGGCCATGTCGCGCTTGAGTTCCAGGGAAACGGTCAGTTCACCGCCCTCGTCCATGGGCTCGCTGGCCCGGGCCGCCGCCAGTTCCGCTTCGAAGGCCTCCCGCAATTGGCGAAACGACGCCTCCACCTCGGGATAGCGGTTGTCCGCCCGCCAGGGCAGACGCAGGGTCTGGCCCGTGCCGCGCATGGCGTGGCTGGGCGTGGCCAGGCTGTAACAGCCGGCCGGCGCGGCCCCGGCCCGCTCGTGCTCCCCGGGATGACAATGCGCCTGCCAGGCGGCCGGCGGCTCGGGAATCGTCGATTCCACACGCACGTAGGGCAGGGCCAGGCCCTTTTCATGCCCCTCCAGGATGACCGAATAGGAAAGCTGCGGCCGCAGGTTGCCGCGTTGTTTCTCGATGTGCCAGGTGATGCGCATGGCCTTCTCCTTACAGGGGGGGCAGTTCCAGGACCTCGCCGAAGGGCGGGCGGGTTCGGGGCGAGGCCGGCGCGGCCCACAGGACCGGGTAGGCCGGCTCGTCGGGAAAACGGTCGCATTGCATGTCCGTGAGATAGATCAGGCAGGCCGGGCGCAGGCCCTCGGCCTCGACGCGCCAAAACACCGGCCGGTAGTCCGTGCCGCCGCCGCCCGTGGGGAAAAGCCTGAGCGGGGGGTCGTTTCGGGTGAGGATGACGGGCTGCGACGCGGCGGCGTCGCAGAAATAGACGACCAGCCGGGCGTCGCAGACATCGAGGATGGCCGACAGTTCGGCGCAAAAGGCCGCAAGCAGCGCCCTTCCCACCGAGCCCGAGGTGTCGATGGCCAGCACCACGTCGCCGAGCGTCTGGCTGCGCGGCGAGGGCAGGTAGAGCCCGGCATGGATGTGGCGGCGGTTGGGCGGCGACCAGGTGTAGTCGCCAACCGCCCGCGACAGGATGAAACGGCGCAGCAGCGTGGCCCAGGGGAGTTTCGGCCGGGCCAGCTCGCCAAGTTGCCGGGCCAGGTTCCCCGGCAGGTTGCCCATGTCGGCCGCCGAACGCAGGGACTGGCTCACGTCCTGGCGCACCTTGGCCGCCAGATCGCGGCCCTTGGCCTGGCTCGGGTCGCCGGAAAGGTCGGGATGGTCGCGCACCTCGCCGGCCAGCCCGCCGGGGGCGCCGTCGCGGGCCTTGTCCGGGGCGTCCTTGTCCCCGCGGGCCGACTGGCGGGTCATTTTCGCCGCTTTCGCATCCAGGGCGGCCGTGGCGGCCGAGGCCTCGGGCGTCTTGCCGGCAAAGGGGGCGTTGCCCTCGCCGCCGCCCAGGGCCTCGGGCGAGGCCGCCTCCCGGCGCTTGGCCGGTTTGCCGCCGCCGCCGCCGGGGCGCTCCTCGCGGTCGGCGGCAAGGGCCGCATAGATGCATTCCGCCGTCTGTCCCGTCCTGGCAGCGTCAAAGGGATAGCCCCGGGGCAGGGTGAAGCCGGCCTCCACGAGCAGGCCGTTTATGGCCAGGTCGCAGGCCTTGTTCCAGAGCGCCTTGTCGCGGCCGCGCCGGCGCAGGTGGTGCTCGAAGGAAACGTGCAGGATCACGTGGGCGAGCATGGCCGCGATGTCTTCCTCGTCGCGGTCGGCCAGGGCATTGGGGTTGTAGCCGAGGGTCAGGCCGTCGGTCCACAGGTCGCGGCAGCCCGTGTCCTCGCGCAGGGAAAGCCGCAGGGCCATGGCCCCGAAAAAGGGATGGGCCAGCACCAGCTCCATCCTGGCCCGGCCGAGCGTTCGGGCGACGGGATCGGGGCCGTTCACGCGAAAACCTCGGCGTTGGCCCGCGCCCAGGCGGCGAAGGCGTCGGTGGCCACGATCCCCTGGTCGTGGCGGGCGGCCTCGCGCATGAGCAGCACCCCGAATTCCGCCGGCAGCCGCGCGGCGTAGCGCGAGATGGCCGGCATGGTTTCGGCGCTGGCCAGGCGTCCCAACGCCTCGCAGATGGCCTGCGTCACGGCCGGATCGGCCGGCGCCGGCGCGGCGTCGGGGTCGGCCAGCACGGCGGCGGTGTCGGGAAGCTCGCGCCACAGGCGCAAAAACGCGGCGAATTCCACGGCCGCGCCCTCGCCCACGGCCCCGGCGAGCAGTTCGCGCTCCACCCGGCCCTCTGGCCGGGCCGAAAGCACGTTGGAGACGAATTCCCAGGTGCGCGGCGAGGGGAAGGCCCGATCGGCCCGGGCCGGGTCGAAATCGTGGAGCAGGGCCGGGCGCAGCCGCAAAAAGGCGACGACTTCCGGCCGGATGCCGGAAACCTCGGCCCAGGCGGCCCAGTCCTCGAGGCCGGGCTCGAAGTCCAGGTGCACGAAGCGGTTGGCCAGGGCCGAGGGCATGCGGTGGGTGACGGCCCGGTCCTGGTCGCGGTTGCCGGCGGCCAGCACGCGCCAGCCCTCGGGCAGGCGGTATTCGCCAAGGGCCCGGTCGAGGATGAGCTGGTAGCAGGCGGCCTGCACCAGCGGCGGGGCGGCGTTTAATTCGTCGAGGAAGAGCACCCCCCGGCCGCCGGTCGGCAAAAAGGCCGGGGCGCGCCAGTGGGTGCGGCCATCCTGGCCGATGTGCGGCAGGCCGCGCAGGTCCACGGGATCGAGCAGCACGGCCCGGATATCGATCAGGGGCAGGTCCAGGGCGGCGGCGGTCTGGGCCACCACTTGGCTTTTGCCCACGCCCGGCGGCCCCCAGAGGAAGACGGGCTGGCGGGCGGCAAGCAGGGTTTCCAGGGCGCGGGCGACATGGGATGGAATCACAAAAAAGCCTCCGAAGGGGTTTTGCCCGGACCGTCCGCCAGGCGGAGCAGGGACGCGCCGCCGGCCCGGCGCGGACTTCCGGACCGTGCGGTGCGCGGGCGAAGCCCCTGTGGCGAGCGATCCGGGACGAAGCCTTGGTATTGATAATGAGAATGAATGTCAATAAAAGGGGTTTATGACGGGCACACGTGGCGATCGTCAAGATGGGCTGGAGTGGCGTGCAGTGCATGGGCCATCCAAAATACCGGGTCAAGCCATTTGCGGGGGAAAAGCCATGACGACAGCTAGGCCGTGTAGACATTTGATCTGTCCCATGCTATTCCTCTCTACAGGAGGGATACAATGGAGCTACGACACACCATTACTGATGAGCAATGGGACAAGATAAAGGACGCTCTTCCCGGAAAAGCCGGTGATAGAGGAAGAACGGCGGAAGACAATCGGCTTTTCCTTAACGCGGTGATGTGGATGGCCAAGACCGGAGCACCATGGCGCGACTTGCCTACTTGTTATGGCAAGTGGTCAACAGTACACAAACGATTTATTCGATGGTCAAAAAATGGCGTCTGGCAAATGATCTTCAACACCTTAGCAGCTGATGCGGATACGGAATGGCTTATGATTGACAGCACCATTGTTCGGGCACATCAACATGCCGCTGGCGCAAAGGGGGCAGCAGTTTCAGGAATTCGGTAGATCAAAAGGTGGGTTCTCCACGAAAGTCCATGCTACAACTGATTCATTAGGTTGTCCAACAAAATTTATCCTTACAGGTGGCAATGAATCGGATTATAATCAAGCTTTGCCTTTAATAGAAGATCAACAAGCTGATTTTGTGCTTGCAGACAAGGGATATGACTCGCAGGCTATCGTTGATGCCATCAGATCGAAAGGGGCCGAGCCTGTTATCCCGCCCCGTTCTCTTCGGAAGATGCCTCGCGATTATGACCGCCATATCTACAAGGAAAGAAATGCGATCGAACGCATGTTCAATAAGATCAAACAGTTTAGGAGAATTGCCACACGATATGACAAGCTGGCCATCGCATACTTGTCGTTTCTCCATGTGGCGGCGATAGCTGTCTGGCTACGGTAAATGTCTACACAACCTAGAAAACTGATTGACGTGGGATGTATTATTTTCGAGAAACGTCAGAAGAGATTCGAAAGGACTATAAGAAAATGGAGTGGCTGGAAGGGGTTTTCGAATTCGGCCGAGTGTATGGGTTGGCGAGTGTCTGACATGATGGACGCGTTGCCAGGAGGTATGTATGCACGTATTATACAATGTATTTCGATTGTCGTTGTTGTTTTGTGGTATGATGTTCCCAGTATATGCTTGGGGAAACGAGCTTTTTAATTCTCTTCAAAAGTATATAGATAAGGGGGCATGCCCATTTGAGTGCTGCACATACAGGCAATGGAAAGTGACGCGCCAGACTGTACTCTACGATAATCCTGATAGTTCAAAGCCAATAGGTCTGCTAAAGGCTGGAGAGTCAGTGAGGGGAATTACTGGAGAAGTCTGGTCGATTCCTGTTGAAATGACGGCTTTGCATGACATACCGCAGAGTAATGTGAAAAGTGGCGATGTGTTTTATGTCTTGAACTATGCCGGTGAGGGGAACTGGAAGGTCTGGCATAAGGGAAGATTTTCATCTGTGCATCAAGAAGATGTCAAGTTAAGGAAGCCGAAGTGCGAATGGTGGGTAAAGATTGTAGATTCCAACGGGAATATGGGCTGGGCCTTGTCTGATGGTAATTTTTCTGGTCAAGATGCCTGCGGGTAGTATTGGAGTATGTGTCCGCAATTCGTTGGAGGTAAAGTGCGATAATTGAATGGTCAGAAGCAGGCCGATTGCTGGGGTATTGTGATGAAATATATTTGCCTGTGGTGCGGATTGAGTTTGTCGATGCTTTTTCTTGGCAATACTGCATGTGCTCAGCAGGCCGATTTTAAAAACTATACATATGTACTGTCTGAGGAGGCGAAAGATCATCTTGGCGTAGGTCATGACATAAAAGTTCAGGTCACGTCCGTCAACGTGGTGTAAATTCTGGTGTGCTTGAGGTGGCCCTCGGTCAGGCTGCTCTTGGTGGAATTTGGGCTGGCTGCGCCTCGTTTGGTTGGGTGTTGAGTTCGGCCATGGCCTCGACCTGCATGTAGCGGCTTTGCAGCTGCCACTCGTCGTTTTGCTCCAGTAAGATGGCCCCGATGAGCCGGATGATGGACTGTTCGTTGGGGAAGATGCCGACTACGTCCGCCCGCCGCTTCACTTCTTTATTGAGCCTTTCCAGCGGATTGGTGCTGTGCAGCTTGACCCGATGCTGCGCCGGGAAGGTCATGTAGGCCAGCACGTCGTGCTCGGTTTCGTCCATGAAGCTGGCGAGCCGTGGCCATTTTCCACGAAGCTGATCGGCGACATGCCGCCAGGTCTGGCTGGCGTTGGCCGCATCCGGCTGTAAAAAGGCCTGGCGCAGGGCGGCCGAGACCATGGCGTGCTGGGACTTGGGAACCCGGGCCAAGGCGTTTCGCATCCAGTGGACCCGGCAGCGTTGCCACGTGGCCCCGAACGTCTTGGCCATGGCGGCCTTGAGGCCTTCATGGGCGTCGGAGACGACAAGCCTCACGCCGCCAAGTCCCCGACGAAGAAGGCTTTTGAGGAAAAAAGACCAGAACGGCTCGGCCTCGCTGGGGCCGATGTGCAGTCCCACGATTTCTCTGCGGCCTTCGGTGTTCGCCGCCACGGCGATTATGGCGGCGACGCTGACCACCCGGCCGCCTTCGCGCTGCTTGAGGTAGGTTGCGTCCAGCCACAAATAGGGCCATTCGCCGGTCAGCGGCCGAGAAAGAAAGGCATGGACCCGTTCATCAATGTCCTTGCACAGCTTGGACACCTGGGACTTGGAGATGCCGGAAAGGCCCATGGCCTGGACCAGATCATCCACGCGCCGCGTGGAGATGCCGCCGATCCAGGCTTCCTGGATGACGGCCACCAAGGCGCGTTCGCTGGTCTTGCGTGGCTCCAGGAAGGGCGGAAAGTAGCTGCCCTGGCGCAGCTTGGGGATGCGCAGTTGCAAGGAGCCGATGCGGGTATCAAGGCTGCGGTCACGGTAGCCGTTGCGGTAGCTGACTCGCTCGGGGCTTCGCTCGTGGCGGCTGGCCCCGATGAGGCCGTCCACATCGGCTTCCATGAGAAGCTGCAGGACGGCTTCCGCCAGGGAGCGGAGAAAATCGCCGCCGTCGGCCTTTTGCATCAGCTCGATTAATGCCATGCTGTCCTCGGCCATCGTGGTCTCCTTTGGTTGCAGGTGCGGCGTCGTAACTTCACCTTACAGCCAATTGACCCGATGGCCACCTCGCCCATTCCGTCCGGGCCGGAGGCTCTCCCCCGGCCTGGACGACTTCAGAATTTACACCACCTCCGTGGACGCTACCAAAGTTCAAAATGGTATGTTTTCAAATGCCAATGGCAATTTCAGTATCGATAGAGTGGTTTATGGCGATGGTATTGCTGTGGTTGTCGTTGAGTATGGAATTCACGGGATAAATCATCCTCTTCGTGATGTTTATGTTTTTAAGCTGGTAGGTGGCGCGCAACTGTTGAAGCTGTTGGCTTTGAAGGATATGGCCAATGATTGTGGCCGCTGGTTCGATCCGGAAACTGTCCTGGATGTCGTGGTTGATAATGTTTCCGTGGCAGGCAGTCAGGTAATAGTCCCAATTTATACGGACGGCCCTCGATGCTGTCCGGAAAATATAGCTTTCCTCGTGTATGATACCAACGTCGCCCCCTTGCGATTGGTGGATAAGCCCCACAAGGAACGCTTCATTCCTGTTGATAAAAGAGATAACAAAGATAGTAACGCTTCTTCTCTATTCAGCATCGCTTCTGGTCAGGATCAGGCGCCACCGCCGTCCCTTGCTGGAAAGTGGAAGTGGTTTACTGGTGATATACATACATTTAGGGCTGACGGTTCCATTGATACCTCCTCGCGGTTTCTTCCAAACTCATCCTGGAGTTGCGAAGATGCCCAGGCGCGAAGATATGTTATCATATGGATGGGGGGAAAGTTTGTTGACCATGTGACCATCTCGCCGGATGGCTTGAGTTTGTCGGGAAAAAATCAGTATGGGCATCACGTAACCGGGCGCAGGCTTTGATCGTTTCGTATCGCGCACCACGGATGCGGATGGCGGCGGCACACGCATGCAGGGGCATGGCGCCGTTTGCGGGGGCCACCACCTCGGAGGTGCCCGGGCTGGGGTAGCCACCAGGCTCCAGGGCCGATCCGGTGGCTTGCCAGGCTTTTGTCGGCCGGGCGGCCGGTGTCAGGCTTGCCCGGGATCGGGGGCCAGGCAGGCTTCGCCGCACACGGCCAGATAATCGTCCACGGCCTCCTCGAAGGCCCGTTGCAGGGCCTCGGGCGTGGCGGCGTGAAAGGTCACGATGTCGTGGATGCCGGCGATGCGGCCATGGAGGCCGCCGTCCTCGGGCCGGCACTCCAGGCAATAGCCCTTGTAGGTGGCGTAGCAGGCGTCGGTGGCCATATTTCCCCCAAGGCTCAGGCGGCCGCGCCGGCCCGGAACAGGAATTCCCGGACATCGGCGGCGCAGGGTTTTCCCAGCACGTTTTCCGGGTGGGGCCGGTGGAAAAAGCCCTTCACCCCGCCAAGCAGGAACCGGACCCGCGAACCGGTGGTTTTCTGGTGGTGGTGGATTTCCCGCCCCCCGAGCGCCCGGATGAGCGCCGTCACCTCGTCCCAGGCGATGTCCGCCCGGGGCGGGCTGGCGAAAAGGGCCTGCCAGGTGCGCAGCCTGGCGCTGTTGAGTTTGACCGGCGGCTTCGGCGGGACTGGTGCGGCGGCAGTCGGGGCCATGGCAAGGGGAACCTTGGTCGGTTGGGGGTCAGGACGCGGGCGCGTCAGGGTCCGTCACGGGCCGCCGCAGGCCGGTGACCACGGCCACGGCCTTGATGCCTTTTTTTTCGCCCGTAAAGCCCAGGCCCTCCTCGGTGGTGGCCTTGACGTTGACCTGGGACCGGTCGAGGCCCAGAAGCGCCGCCACGTTGAGGCGGATGGCCTGGGCATGGGGGTGGATGCGCGGGATTTGCGCGATGATGGTCAGGTCCACGTGGCTGATGGTCAGCCCCTTGGATCGGGCCAGGATGAGCGCCTCGCTGACGAAGACACCCGAGGCCATGTTGTCGAAATCCGGATTGGAGTCCGGATAGAGCGTACCGATGTCGCCGGCGGCCACGCAGCCCAGGATGGCGTCGGTGAGCGCATGGAGCAGCACGTCGCCGTCGGAGTGGGCCAGCACCTCGGGGGCGCCGAGGATGGGGTAGCCGCCGAGCTTCATGGGCCGGGCCGGCTGTTTGCCGGGCTTAAGCGGGTCGGCGTAGCGGTGGACGTCGTAGCCGTAGCCGACGACGGGATGGGCGGGGGCGGCGCGTTCGGCGAGCAAGGCCAGGTCCTCGGGGTTGGTGATTTTGCGGTTTTCCGGCGAGCCGGCCACGATGGCCACGGGCAGCCCCAGGTGTTCGACCAGGCTCGCGTCGTCGGTGACGTCGCAGCCCTCGCCGGCCGCGGCGAAGGCCCGGCGCAACAGGCCGAGGTCGAACCCCTGGGGGGTCTGCACGGCAGCCAGGCTCTTGCGGTCGAGGGTGCGCACGACCAGGCCGTCGCGGGCCTCCTTGACGGTGTCGGTCACGGGCAGGGCCGGGATGACGGCGCCGGCCCCGGCGGCCAGGGCGTCCAGCACCCGGGCGATGAGCCCCGCGTCCACGAAGGGCCGGGCGGCGTCGTGGACGAGCACGGTGCGGCAGCCCGCCGGCAGGGCGGCCAGTCCATTGGCCACGGAATCCTGGCGCCGCACGCCCCCGGCCGTGACGGCCACGGCCACGCCCGGATCCTTTTTGGCCAGAAGCGCCGTGAGCTCGGCGCGGGCCTCGTCCAGGTCGTCAGGCGGAAAAACGACCACGATGCCGGCCATCTCCGGGCATTGGGCGAAGGTGGCGAGCGATCGCCAGTACAGCGGCTTGCCGGCCAGGCGCAGGAACTGTTTCTTGACGCCGCCCGAGGCCTGGGCCAGGCGGGTGCCCGACCCGGCGGCGAGCAGCACGGTCCACACCGACACGGGATTCCTTTGGTTGGCGGTGGAAAAAAAGGGGAGCCGGCCGATAAGCCGGGTTCTGTTCCCCGGAGGATCCGGGGCGGCTGTCATTCCTCTAGGGCCGTGGTTACCCACGGCCTCAAGCAACCTACCCGAGGGCACGGCCGGGCCAGCCTTGACGCCCTCCTATTTGGTTTTGCTCCGAACGGGGCTTGCCGAGCTTACCGCGTCACCGCGGCAACTGGTGGGCTCTTACCCCACCGTTTCACCCTTACCCGCGCGGGTCGCGCGGGCGGTTTGCTTTCTGTGGCGCTCTCCCGGGATCGCTCCCGCTGGGGGTTACCCAGCGTCCCGCCCTGTGGAGCCCGGACTTTCCTCCCCGGGCCAAACGGCCCGCGACGACAGCCTGTCCGACTCCCCGATTCCTCATAAAACGCCTTGGCGCGTTCGTCAAAGGGGCAGGCCGCGTGTGCTTGTGCCCTGGCCGGGCCGGTGCTAGTGAGAAGGCTGGACAACCGCGGGGATCGTGAGTGAGGAGGAGCGGATGCGTCTGATCATACTGCTGTCCGTGCTGCTGGGAGCGGTTGGGGTCGGGCCGGCCCTGGCCACGGACTGGAGGTTTCTGGCCGCCCATGACGACCAGTCCGTGACGCTTTTCTACGACCGCCAATCGGTGCGGGTGACCGGGGATTTCGTCCAGATCCGCGTGAAGCGGGTCTTTTCCGAACAGGAAGGCCGGGAGTTGGCCGAGGACCATGGCGTGCCCGAACCGGTGGCCTATTCCGTGGAACGGGTGACCCTGGATTGCGCCGGCAAGCGCATCGCCCGCCGGGCGGCGGCCTGGGTCGGCGTCAGCGGCAAGACCCTCGACCGCGACGCCCCGGCCTCGGGCCTGCCCTGGCGGCCCATGCGGCCGGGCGGGCTTGGCCGGGCTCTGTGCGAGGAACTCGATTAATAGCCGCAACGGCGGGAAGGCGTATGATGGTGCGAGGCGTCATGGCGGCGGCCTGGGCCGTGGTGTTGCTGACGGCGATTGTGGCCCTGGCCGGCCAGGATCGGGACGCGCCCTATGCGGCGCTTTTGGCGGCCCATGTCCATGACGGCGTCGTGGACTACGCCGGGCTCAAGGGCCGGGAAAAGGAGCTCGACGCCTACCTGGAGGCCCTGACTCGCGTGGACCCGGCAAGCCTCAACCGCGAGGAGCGCTTCGCCTATTACATCAACGTCTACAACGCCTGGACCCTCAAGCTCATCCTCGAACACTATCCCGGCATCGGCTCCATCAAGGAGGCGGGGAGCCTTTTGCGCTCCCCCTGGAAACGCACCTTCGTGCGGCTCAAAAGCGGCACGGTCAGCCTCGACGACGTGGAGCACGGCCTCCTGCGGCCCCAGTTTCGCGACCCCCGGGTCCATTTCGCCGTCAACTGCGCCTCCGTGAGCTGCCCGCCCCTGGCCAGCGCGCCCTACGAGGGGGCCGGCCTGGACGCCGCCCTGGACGCGGCGGCGCGCCGGTTCATCAACAATCCGGCCAATACGTTTGTAAAAGACGGCACGCTCCACGTCAGCCGCATCTTCGACTGGTACGGCGACGACTTCGGCGGCCGGCAAGGCGTGTGGGCCTTCGTTCGCCGCTATGCCGACCCGGAGTTGGCCGGGAAGATGGACGCGGCCAAGGAACAGGACCTGGCCTACCTGCCTTACGACTGGTCGCTCAACGGGCGCTGATCATGCCTGAACCCGGCCGCCTTGCGCCCCCGCCTTCCGTGCTGCAAGGGCTTCGCCTCCCGGGGGGCTTGGCGTGTTGGCCAGGCTGATGGTGCCCAGGGCGCCGGCCTGGCTCCGAGGGCTTCACCCCCTGTGGGCGCTTATGGCCTGCCTGCTCGCCCTGGCCACCTGCGGTCCGCTGACGGTCGGGCGCGCCGGCTACGCCGCCTGCTTCCTGGCCGCCTTTGGCGCCCTGGCCTGGTTGGCCAGGAGTTTTCCGGCCTGGTCGCGGGCCAGGGCCGTGGCCGTCCTTTTGGGCCTGGGGCTCGGCCTGCGGCTGGTCTTCCTGTGGGCCTGGCCGGCGGACAGCGACGTCAACCGCTACGTCGTCGAAGGCGCGCTGCAACTGGCCGGCGGCAACCCCTATGCCCTGGCGCCGGGCGACGCGCGCCTTTTGGCCCTGCTGCCCGAGACCCTGCGGCAGGTCCTGGCCGGGGTCAACCACAAGGAACTGGCCGCCGCCTACCCGCCCCTGGCCGAGCTCTACTGCCGGCTGGTGGCCGCTCTTTCGCCCACGCCCCTGGCCTTCAAGGCTGCCGCCGGCCTGCTCGACCTGCTTGGCTGCGCCGTCCTGGCCGGTTGGCTGTGGCGCCGGGCCGCGCGGGTGTCCCTCTTGGCCCTGGCGGCCCTCAACCCCCTGTCCCTGGCCATGGGCGCCGGCGAAGGGCACCTGGACGCGGCCATGCTGCCGCTTTTCGCCCTGGCCCTGGCGGCCTTCGGGGCACGGCGGGACGGCTGGGGCTTTTTGTGCCTGGGCGCGGCCGGGTTGGTCAAATATCCGGCCCTGGTACTGGCCGCCTTTTTTCTGCGGGGCGACAATGCCCGCAAGGCCTGGCCGGTCCTGGTGCCGTTCGTGGCTTTCGGGTTTTTCGGCCAGGGGGAGGGGAGCTTTTTCGCCTCGCTTTTCGCCTTCGCCGGCCACAATGCCCACGGCGGGCCGGTGACGGCGCTGTTGTGGCCGGTTTGCGGCCGGTTTGCGCCGCTTTGCTCCCTGGCCCTGGGCGGCGCGGCCTTGGCCGTCCTCTGGCTGGCCATCCAGGACAGTCGGCGCGGGCCCATGGCGGCCTTTGTCACGGTGCTGGCCTGTCTGCCGACCGTCTATCCCTGGTATTTCCTGCCCCTTGTGTCGTTGTGGCTGGCCCGGCCGACCTGGGCCGCCGGGTGGCTGCTTGCGGCCCAGGGCCTGTGCACCGCACCGGCCTGGCTGCGGCCCGTGGGCCTTGGCGGCGAAGCGGCGGCCATGGCAACCGTGTGGCTGCCTTTTCTCGGGCTGACTGTGTGGGGCTGGTTTCGGCCGGGGCTGTTGGTCCCTGTCCGGGGGATACCGCCTGTTGCCGGCCTGTCGGTGGTGGTGCCGACGCGCGACGAGGCCGCCCGGCTGGGAACCTGCCTGGCCGCCCTCGAACCGGCCCGCCGGGCCGGCCAGGTGGGCGAGGTGATCGTGGCTGACGGGGGCTCGCAGGACGCCACGGCCCTGGTGGCCCTGGCCCACGGGGCCCGGTTGCTTGCGGCCGGCGGCGGCCGGGGCGGGCAGATCGCTGCCGGTGTGGCCGCCTGCCGGGGCGAGGCCGTGCTCGTGCTCCACGCCGACTGCGTCTGCCGGGCCGAGGTGCCGGGCCGGGTGCTGGCGGCCCTCGATGCCGGGCCGGAGTTGGCCGGCGGGGCGGTGGGCATGCGTTTCGCCGCCGGCGGGGCGGGGCTGCGCCTTGTCGCCGGCCTCAACGCCCTGCGCGCCCGGGCAACGGGCATCAGTTTCGGCGACCAGGGCCAGTTTTTCCGCCGCCAGGCCCTGGAAGCCGTTGGCGGGATGCCGGAAATGGCCCTTATGGAAGACGTGGAACTGGCCTTGCGGCTGCGGCAGGCCGGCGAGACGGCGCTTTGCGGCGGCGGGCTGACCGTTTCACCGCGCCGCTGGGAGGGCCGGGGCTTTGCGGCCCAGGTCGGCGGCGTGTTGCGGCTCTTTTGCGCCTACCTGGCCGGCCGCCGCCTGGGCCTGGCCGATGCCACCGGCCGGCGCTACTTCCTGCGGTATTACGGGCGCGCCCCTCACCAGACCGAGACGTAACCCGTCGGGGCCAGATCCCAGGTGCGGCCGTAGACATGGACGGTTTTGGTCGGCGCGCCCTTGGCGTCGATCAGGCTGCCGCCGGCATGGAGCCAGCCGAGGATGCCGCCGGCCAGGTTGGCCACGGGCAGCCCGGCCCTGGCCTCCTTCTGGGCCCACAGGCCGCTGCGGTAGCCGACCGTGCAGTAGGCCACGGCTTTTTTCCCGGCGAAACGGCCCGGGTCGGCCAGGTATTCCTTGGCCGTGACCGCGCCGGGCAGGGTGGAAACGGCCCGTTCGGCCGGTTCGCGCACATCGATGGGCAGCAGTTCGCCCCGGGCCGCCAGGGCCACGGCTGCCTCGGCCGTGATTTCCGGGGTCTGGGGGAAGCTCTTTTTGTAGTCGGCATAGAGCGCGTCGACCTGGGCCTTGCGGCCGGCGTCGTCGGCCGGCGGCCGGGAACAGGCGGCCAGGGCGGCCAACACGGCCAGGGCCAGCAGCGGCCAGGAGGCAAGTTGCCGTCGATTCACGGTCCTCTCCTTGTCGTGTCCGTGCGCCGCGGGGTTTGAGCCGCGTCCGTGTCGCCGTCCCGTCGCCCGCGACGGCAGGACTCGGGCAGTCAGGTGCCGCCGGCGCGGCCTTTTTGCCCGGTCAGGCAAAAAAGAAAAACGCCCAGGGCGATGGCCACCATGAGGACGAGGTATTCCATGAGCCCAGCCTAGCACGGGCCGGGGCGCGCGTCGATGCCCGGCCCCGGATGACAGCCGCGGCGAAAGGTTTTATGAACCGGCCACGGCACAAGCCGACGCAACCAACCATCGGAGGACCCATGCGCAAGTGGAGTTGGCTGATCGCCCCCGTCCTGGCCGCGACCGTGGCCGGCCCGGTCCGGGCTGACGACGACCTGGACCGCGTGCAGAAAGTGCTGCGGGAACATCCCGAGATCATTGTCGAGGCCATAAGGCAGCAGGGGCCGGCCGTGCTGGAGGTCATCGAGGTCACGGCCCGCAACCGCCAAAAGGAGATGGAGCGCGCCCGGTTCGCCGCCGAGCTGGCCAAGCCCCTCAAGCCGGCCCTGGACGCCGGGCGGGCGGCCCTGGGACCCCAGGACGCGGCCGTGACCATCGTCGAATACTCCGATTTCCTGTGCCATTTCTGCGCCCAGGCGGCCGATACCGTCAAAAAACTCATCCAGAACCACCCCAAGGACGTGCGCCTGGTCTACAAGCACTTCGCCACGGGCAAAAACGACGTCCGGGCGGCCCTGTACTTCGAGGCCATCAACCTCCAGGACCCCAAAAAGGCCTGGAGCTTCATGGACAAGGCCTTTGCCGCCCAAAAGGACGTGTCGGAAAAGGGTGACGAAGCCCTTGTCGCCTTGGCCAAGGACCTCGGCGTGGACATGGACCGGCTGGCCAAGGACCTGGAACGCAAGGACCTTGCCGACCGTATCGCCGCCGACGTCAAGGAAGCCAGGGATTTCGGCTTCAACGGCACGCCGATCTTCTTGATCAACGGCGCGCCGGTGCGCGGGGCCGTGCCCTACGAGGTGCTGGAGGAATTCGTGACCGTGGCCAAGGACCCCAAGGCGGCCGCGGCCAAGGCCAAAAAACCCTGACATCGCGGCCCGGTTACACCGGGGCTTGTCATCGGGCCGGACCAGGCCTATTTGGAGAAAGGCCGGTGCGCCACCGGTCGGGGTCGTGTCATGCCAAGCGTGAGACAAATACTGGTCCACAACGTCATCAAAACCCTGCCGGTGGGGCTGGTGGTCTTCGATCCCAAAGGGATCGTCCTCGTGGCCAGCCCCTCGGCCGGGATGTTGCTCGGCCTGCCCCCGGACAGCCTGGAGGGCAAGGACTGGCACCAACTGGCCCGGCCCGAACCCGCCAACGAACAGTTCAACCGCAACCTGGCCGAGGCCGTGGAGCACGGCCGGGCCTTCCGCCACTGCCTCACCGATTACCTGCGCCCGGACGGCGAGCCGAGGCGCTTTTCCATGACCGCCTCCTGCCCGGAAAACGGCGGCAAGCGCGTGGGCGTGACCCTGCTCATCGACGACGTCACGGCGCTGTATCGCAGCCGGGAACGGGAAACCATCGTCTTGCGGGAAAAAAATCGCCTGCAATGCGACATGATCGAAAGCCTCAACAACCTGGCCCTGTCCGTGGCCCATCAGATCCGCAACCCGGCGGCGGCCATCGGCGGCTTTGCCCTCAAGCTCTTGCGCGAGCACAAGGAACGCCTCCTGTCCACCGAACATCCCGACATCATCTACCAGGAGGCCCGGCGGCTGGAGGAGTTGGTGGCGGCTGTGGTGCGCCTGGCCTCGTTGCCCCAGCCGCGCCTGACGGCCGTCAAGCTGCGCGAGCTGGTCGAGGAGGTGGTTTCCCGGGCCGCACAGGAGGCCGAGGACCTGCACAAGCGCCTGGAATGCGTGTGTTCCCTGGAGGATGTCGAGATCGTGGCCGACGCGGCCCTGCTGGGCCAGGCCCTCCAGGAAGTGCTATCCAACGCCCTGGAATTTTCCGGCCGCGACGTGGCCCGGGTGGCCGTGACGCTGTCGCGGCGCGACCACGGCGTGATCCTGAGCATCATCGACGACGGGCCGGGGCTTCGGCCCGACCTGCTGCCCTTCGTCTTCGACCCGTTTTTCACCACCAAGGCGCGCGGGGCGGGCATCGGCCTGACCATCGCCCGCAAGGCCGTGCTGGAGCACAACGGCGACATCGTGCTGCAACCGGCCGACGGCGGCGGCACGGCCGTGGTCATGCGCCTTTTCGACACGCCCGAGGACGGCCTGGGCCGCGAGGCCTTCTACGGCCCCCTGGGCCTCGACGTGCGCGAGCTCAAGGCCAAGGCCCGGGAACTGGGCCTGGACGTGTCGGGGCTGACCACCATCGACGCCGTGCGGGCCATCCAGCAGGGCGAGGGCTTCGCGCCCTGTTTCGCCTGGGGCGTGCACGACCGTTGCGGCCAGGCCCTGTGCGCCTTCCGCCGTGAATGCGTCAAGACCACGCGCATCGGCGACGTGGGCAGCTTCACCTACGGGGGCGGCGCATGAGGCCGTGCCCGGGCGCCCAGCGCATCGCCCTGCCGGGGCTGGCGGCGCTTTTGTTGCTGTTGTGGGCCACCCCCGGGCTTGGCCGGACCATCTACGGCTACGAGGACAGCCTGGGCATGCTCCACACGAGTTCGGTCAAGGTCAACGAGCACTACAAGCCGCTTTACGAGGGCAAGGCCGATTTCGCCACGGTGCTGCGGGCCCTGCGGGAACAGGACGCCCTGGGCGGGCCGCCGCCGGCCAGGCCGCGGGTTGCCATGCCCGTGGACATGGGGCCGCTGCCCGAACGCGGCGAGCGCATCCTGGGGTTGGCCGCGCCGTACATGGGTGCGCCCTATCGGCTGGGCGGCGACGACGCGGCCGGCATCGACTGCTCGGGGCTCACCAAAGCCGTTTTTTCCCGCCTGGGCTGCGATTTGCCCCGGCAAAGCCGGTTGCAGGCCTCCCTGGGCGCTCCGGTGGCCCCTGGCGAACTGGAGGCCGGGGATCTGCTCTTTTTCGCCACGGACAAGGCCGTGGGCATAAGCCACGTGGGCATCTACCTCGGCGGCGGGCGCATGCTTCATTCGAGCCCTCGCCGGGGGGGCGTGGGCGTGGAGCGGCTTTCCGGCACGGACTACGAGCGCTGGTTCGTCTCGGCCAGGCGCCTGGCCCGGGCGCAGACGCCCCTGGCGGACAACACGCGGCCGTAAGCCCCGGGTGGCGGCAACGGCGGACACGCACACAAGGACCTGGCATGGCACATCCCGCTCCCCGGATCGATCCCGAAGCCTGCCTGGGCTGCGGCGCCTGCGCCCGGGCCTGCCCCTCGGACGTGCTTTTCTTCGACGGCCGCCGGGCGGTGGTTTCGGGCGCGTCCTGCATCGGCTGCGGCCATTGCCTGGCCGTGTGCCCGGCCGCGGCCGTTACCCTGCCCGGGCCGCCCAATTTCGCCGACGGCTTCGCCACCTTCACCCCGCCGGGAACGGTCGTGG
The DNA here is from genome assembly GCF_049995385.1 of Solidesulfovibrio sp. DCME. Taxonomy (NCBI): domain Bacteria; kingdom Pseudomonadati; phylum Thermodesulfobacteriota; class Desulfovibrionia; order Desulfovibrionales; family Desulfovibrionaceae; genus Solidesulfovibrio; species Solidesulfovibrio sp. DCME. The sequence goes on along the minus strand of NZ_CP188261.1, from coordinate 3,200,162 downwards.
CCCCGGGGGCGTTCTCTCCGGAGGAACTCCTCGATTTGCTGCGTTCGCGCCGTTCCTGCCGTTGCTACAAGGACAAGGCCGTGCCGGCGCCCATGCTCGAGGACCTGGTGCGCGCGGCCGTCACCGCGCCGTCGGGCACCAATTCCCAGGCCTGGACGTTCACCGTGCTGACGTCGCGGGCGGCGGTCCTGAGCCTGGGCGAGGCCGTGGCCGGGTTCTATCGGCGGCTCAATAAACTGGCGGCCAACGCGGTTTTTCGAAAAGTCTATGCGCTTCTCGGTCGGCCGGAGCTTGAGAACTATTACCGGGAGTATTACGCTGCCGTCGCGTCCGCGCTGGCCCGCTGGGACCGCGACCGCACGGACAGGCTTTTTCACGGCGCCACGGCGGCGATATGCATCGGTTCCCGGCCCGGGGCGAGCTGCCCGGCCGAGGACGCCCTGCTGGCCGCCCAGAACATGCTGCTGGCCGCCCATGCCCTGGGGCTGGGCTCGTGCCTGATCGGCTACGCCGTGGAGGCCATGCGCCACGACAAGCGCGTCAAGGCGGCGGCGGGGCTGCCGCCCGAGGAATCCGTCCATGCCGTGGTGGCCCTGGGCTGGCCGGATATCGTTTTTGCGCACCAGACGTCGCGGCGGCGGCCGGTGGTGCGCTACAAGACCGCCTGAGGCGGGGGCGGGATTTTTGGCGGCGCCTGCCTGTTCCTTGTGGGGAGGGACGTCGGTGCCGGGGAGGGAGCGATGCGGGGTTGGCTGGTCGTCGCCTTGGTGGCGGGATTGTGCGTGGCCGCGCCGGCCGTGGGCCGGGGCGCGTCGGGGGCGGACAGTGACGGCAGCGCCGTCCTTGTCCGGGAGACGGCCGGGGGCGCGCCCCAGGCGGGAAAAAGAAAGGACGCCCCGGCGGTAACCAGGGCCGGGTCCGTCGGCGACTTCAGGGTAGCCAGCCGGACCGACGGGGTGGGCGGGTCCCTTGGGGGCAACAAGCTCGTCGGTGTCGACGATGCGCCGTCCGCTGCCGCAAAGCCGGCCGACGAAGGCAAACAGGCTGGCGCCGCCGCGAAACCGGCCGACGAAGGCAAAAAGGCTGCCGCCGCCGCGAAACCGGCCGCCACGGCCAAAAAGGCGGCCGTCGCCCCGAAACCGTTTGCGCCCGCGCCGGCCACGTCGCCCACGCCGGGTGCGGTCAGGCCGTTCGCCTACAAACCCGTGACCGACGGCGGCGGGTTGGAACTGTACCTGGCCAACCTGGCGCGCCCGGGCAGCCAGGCCGGCGGGAGCCTGGATGAACGGATCGCGGAATTCACCGCCAGCAAGAACCGCTACTCCATCGAGGTCCGTCTGTCCCAGCGCCGGCTCTACCTGTACGAGAACCTGCCCGACGGCTCGCGCCACCTGGCCCGCAGCTACACCGTGGCCGTGCCGGGCCGGGACATGGAAGCGCCGCAAGGCTGGGGCGTGGTCACGGGCATCAGCTTCGAGCCCTGGTGGCGGCCCACGGCGGCCATGAAGGAGCGGGCCCGCAAGCAGGGCAAGGAATTGCCGGAAGTGGTCAAGCCCGGGGTCAAGGAAAACCCCATGGGGCCGTTTAAGATCATTTTGTCCCATGGCTTCGGTTTTCGCATCCATGGCAACAACAACCCCGGCTCCATCGGCCGGCCGGTCACCAGCGGCTGCATCCGCATGCGAAACGACGAAGGCAAGGACATGGCCAGGATGATCGACGTCGGCACGGAAGTGGTCTTTCTGCAATAGGACGCCGGTGGTGCGTGCCGCGCCACGGCTGCCCGGGAGGACGCATGAAGGGGATGTACCCCTGTTGCCTGGATACGACCGAAGCGGTCCGCGAGGCCTTCGACCCCGAGACGGCCCGGCGGCGCATGGGCGTGGACCGGACCGATTTCGCCCGGATTTTCGGGCATATCTGGCGGGAGGTCGTGGATCGCCGCTCGCTGCTCGACGCGGCTTGGGGCTGCGGCGACAGCAAGGCCGTGGCCCTGCACGCCCATACCCTCAAGACCTCCGCCGCCACCATCGGGGCCGAGGGGCTGCGCCGGGCGGCCGAGGCCCTGGAACGGGCCGCCGATGACGGCGATGAGGCCGCCATGGCCGAGGCCCTGCGCGATTTCCACGCCGCCCGGGACATCCTGGCCCGGCTGGTGGGCGTCGCGGCCTGATCCCTTTCCTCCAATCCCTGATCAAAGGAGTCGTCATGCGGCTTGTGTTGACCGCATCCGTCCTGGCCGTGCTGTGCCTGTCCGGCTGCGCCACGGACAAGACGTTCGAAAAGGAGATACTGGGCCATCCGGCGCCGGAATCGCCCACGGATACCGGCTGGCCCCGCCAGCCCGCGCCGCCGCCGCCACCCCCGGCCACGGCGCCGCCGGCCTACGCGCCGCCGCCGGCCGCACCGCCAGTTACGCCCGGATCACCGGGTGCGGCCCCGCCGGCCTATGCGCCCCCAGCCGCTGCGCCCAACGCCGCGCCGCCGATGTATGCGCCCCCAGCCGCTGCGCCCACCGCCGTGCCGCCGACGTATGCCCCCCCAGCCGCGGCACCCTCCGCTGCCCCGTCGGCGTATGGGCCGGCTGCCGCACCAGCGGCCGCCCCGCCGGCGGGCCAGGTACCGGGCGGCCCGGCCGCCTCGGACCAGCGGTTCGTGCCCAAGCCCTTCACGCCGGCCCCCCAGGGCGCTCCCGATGTGGACAGGCCGGGTTCCCTGTTCGATCAGCCGACCGGCGGGCAGCCCAAGGCGGGTGCGGCCTCACCGGCCAGGCCCGCGCCCCAGCCGGCCTCGCCGACGCCGCCCGCCGTGGCCAGGCCGGCCGAGGCCACCGCCGCACCCGGCGATCATGCCTTTTTCACCTTCCAGGTGGGCGCTTTCGCCCATGCCGAATCGGCCAAGGAACTGCTCACCAACCTGGAGGCGAGGGGCTTTTCCGCCCGCATCGAGCAGGGCAAGCTCAACAACAAGACCTTTTACAAGGTCTATGCCGCCAAGGAAGGCAGCCGGGCCGAACTCGAGGCCGAACTGCTGGGCTGCGGCGTGACCGAGCCGCGCCTGGCTGAGGAGCGCCCCCTCGGAGCGGCGCCAGCGGCCAAGGCCGGGCCGGCCGCCGCAGGCCAGGCCCCAGCCGGGGCCGCGCCCAAGGTTTCGGCCCCCATCGCGCCGCCCATCGTCGAACCGGCCCCGCCCCTGCCCGACGGCTACGTGCCGCCGCCGAAAAAAACCGGTTCCTGACGCCTTGGCCCGAGCCGGCCGGAGGGAACGTCACGGCGTCACCTCCGCCGGTTCGGCCGGCTTCCCGCCGCCTGCCTTCCCGCCGCCGGTCGCTTGCCTGTCGTTGACAGCCTTCCCGCCATCGGCCCTTTTTCCGATGGAGGCCACTTTCTTGCTGACGGCTGTCCTCTTGCCCTGGGCCGCCTTTCCGCCAGCGGTCGTTTTTGCGCCGTCGGCTGTTTTGTTGCCCCGGGCCGTCTTCCCGCCGCCGGCCAGGCACAGGATGCCGGCCAACACCCCGGCGCAGCCCGCCACCTCGGGCCAGCCGATGCGCTCCCCGCACAACAGCGCCGCGAAACAAAGCGCCGCCACGGGCATCACCCCCGTGGCCACGCCGGCCGTGGCCGCATCCACCCGCACCACGCCGTAAAACCACAGGATGTAGGCCGCGACCGTCACCCCGAGGGCGTAGTAGGCCACGGCGGCCACGGCTTGCGGCGTCATATCCGCCAGGCGCAGGCTCGCCGCCTGCCACAATCCCGGCACGAGAAACAGCACCGTGCCCCAAAGCGAGACCAGCAGGGCCGCGGCCATGGGGGACAACGGCTCGGTCACCGCCCGGCGCAGCAGCAGGAATACGGCCTCGAAGGCCACGGCGCACAGCACCAAGGCATTGCCGGCCAGGGGCGAGGGGCCGGAGGGCGCCGCGTCGACCCCGACATGCAGGCAGGCGATGCCGGCCATGGTGGCCAAGATGCCGGCCAAGGCCAGGCGCCCCGGCCGCTCCCGGAAAAGCGCCCAGCCAAGGAGCGCCACCATGGCCGGCGTGGCCGCCGCCACCACGCCCGCCTCGGCCGCGCCGGTCAGGCGCAACCCGCCCAGCAGGCACACGGTGAACAGGAACGAACCGCACAGGGCCTGGCCGCCAAGGATGGCCAGGGTGCGCCGCGACGGGCGGGGCAACCGGCCTTCAACCAGGACGACCAGGGGGGCCAGGACGAGGCTGGCCAGGAGGAAACGGACCAGCGAGGCGAAATGGATGGGCAGGCTGGCCACTAGGATGCGGCCGACAGCCACCGACGAACCGACCAGGACCATGGCTGCCGCCAGCGAAAACACGGCTTTGCAACGAGGGGACATGGGGCCTCCGGCAAGAGTATTTCGCCGCAGGCTAGGAGATGCCGTCGCTCCTGTTTTGCACGATCTTGCGGTAGGCGGCCGGGGTGAGGCCAAATCGGGCCGCAAAGGCCCGGGTCATGTGGCTCTGGTCGGCGAAACCGCAGGTGGCGGCGATGTCGGCCAACCGCCCCGGGCCGGCCAGGGCCTCCCGGGCGGCCCGCAGGCGCCGCGCGAGCAGGTGGGCATGGGGCGGCAGGCCCGTCTGCCGGGTCACGACCCGGGACAGGTGCCAGGGGGTCAGGCCCGTGGCCGCGGACAATTCGGCCAGGGAGACGTTCTCCACGTAGCGCGCCTCGAGGATGTCCAGCACCAGGCGCACGGCCCGGGGTTCGGGGCCAAGGGGCGCCGGCCGGGGGGCCGTGTCGGCGTGGCGGGCGACCCAGGCGGCCAGCAGCGACAGCAGGTGCGTCTGCCGGGCCAGTTCGCCGGCCCGGCGGGACAGCAGCAGCCGGTGGACGTCGGCCACCCGGGCGGCCAGGCCGGGGTCCTCGATGACCCCTTGGCGGAAAAAAGGCAGCGGCGCGCCTTCGGGCAGCACCATGGCCAGGGCCTCGGCCGGCAGGTAGAGCATGCGGTAGCGCCAGCCTTCGGCCAGGGCCGGCTCGCCGTCGTGGGGCACGTCCGGCTGGGCGAGGTTGACGCTGCCGGCCGGGGCGACCAGCCGGCTGCCCCGGTAGCGGAAGGCCAGCGCCCCGGCCTCGATGACGCCCAGGGCGTAGCCGGCGTGGCTGTGGCGGGCAAAGCGCCGGCGACGGAAGCTGGCCCACAGCGCCAGGGCGTCGCGGCCAAGGAACGGCAGGGTGCGGGCGTCGAGGGTGCGGTCGTCGGAGGCTGGGCGGGTGGGGCGGGGCATGGGGTTGCCGCCGCCGCGCGGGGGCGCGGCGGCGGCGGACGAGGTGGAATGGGTTACTCGGAGACGGCGTTGCGGCGGTACTGGATGTAGGCGTCCTTGACGGCGCTGTAGGGATCCACGGCCGGCTTGGTCAGGCTGTCGTAGGTCTCCAGGGTGTCGGGCAGGTTGTTGAACACGTCGCCGGCCTTGACGACGTAGGATAGGTACCAGGGGTTGTCCTCGCCCTGGATGGCCCAGGGGCCGAAGATCCAGAACAGCGGGTTGGCCACGGCGTCACCGGCCAGGCCCACGGAGTCGCGGGCCGTGGACGGGCCGAGCAGCGGCCAGACGATGTAGAAGCCGTCGCCCACGCCCCAGTAGCCGAGCGTCTGGCCGAAGTCCTCGTTGCCGGGCTGGAGGTTCGGGTCGGCCTTGGCCACGTCCATAAGCCCGCCGATGCCGAGCGTCGAGTTGAGCATGAAGCGGCCGAATTCCCGGGACGCCTTGGTGAAGTTGAGTTGCAGCAAGGCGTTGAGGAAGCGGACGGGGAAGATGAAGTTCTGATAGGCGTTGTGCAGGCCGGTGCGGACCAGTTGGGGCACGACCAGGGCATAGCCCTTGGCGAAGGGGCGCATGAGGCCGCTGTAGAAGATGTGGTTGAAGCCGAACCAGAACTTGTTCCAGTAGTAGAAGGGATCGGCCACGGGCGCCGGGGGCGTTTCGGCGTAATCCGCATCCGCCCCGGCGGCCACGGCGTTGGCCGGCTGGGCCTGGGAGGTGTCGGCGGCCATCTTGCCGAAGTCCTTGTTGGCCTGGCTTTTGGCATGGCAGCCTGGGGTGGCCAGCAAGGTCAGGGCAAGCAGCAGGAGCAGGAAATTCCGTAACGTGGTGGTCGGCATGATGTGTTCCCCGGATTGATCCGTTCGTTCCCGTCGTTTCCTTCCCGGCTCGTGCCGTAGCGGCGGCCAGCCTAGGACTTTTTCGCGGCGACCTTGGCGATCAGCGCGTCCGGCGTCTCGTTGGCCAGGATCTGGCCGAATTGGCTGCGGTAGTTCTGCACGAGGCTGACCCCCTCGATGACCACGTCGTAGACCCGCCAGCCGCCGTGATTGGCCAGCCGGTAGGCGATGGGAATCTCCTTGCCCTTGCCCACGACCTTGGTATCCACCTCGACCCGGTCCGCGCCCAGTTGCTGTTCCTTGAGATACTGCACCTTTTCATCGGTGTAGCTCTCGATTTTGTCAAGATACGTATTTTGCAGCAACTGTCCGAACGCGGCCACGAAGCGCTCCTGCTGCTCGGGGGTGAACTTGCCCCAGTCGGCCCCAAGGGCCCGGCGGGAAAGCTCCTTCATGTCGAACACGGCGTCGATGGCCGTCAGGAGCTTGGCCCGCATGGCCGGCCGCGTCTCCGGGTTCTTGTAAGCCGGGTCGGCCAGAAGGGCGATGATCTTGTCGATGGAGACGCTCAAGGTCTCGGTGGCTTGCCCGGCCAGGGCGCCGGTGGCGGTGAGGACGAGGAGGGCACAAGCGAAGCTTGCCTGGCGCAACAAACGTTTCATACGGGATTCCCAGTACTTCCTGTGATGGTCCGGGCGTAGGCGGGCCTTTGGCCTATTTGACGCCCCCGAAGACATATTTGCCGATAAGGTCGCCGAGGTCTACCGAGGCCTCGGTTTCCGTGATGACGCCCCCCGGGCCCAGGACGTCGTCGGACCCGCCGGGCGAGACCTTGACGAACTTGTCGCCGATAAGCCCGCTGGTTTTGATGGAAGCGATGGCATCGTCGGTCAGGCGCACGCCCTTGTCGATATCCAGGGCCACCAGGGCCATGTTGTCCTTGGTGTCGAGCGTTATGCCCGAAACCCGGCCGATGCGCACTCCGGCCATCTCCACGTAGGCCCCGCTTTTGAGCCCCGTCACGTCCTTGAAGCGGGCCGTCACCGGATAGCGGTCGCCGCCGAGGACGTCGAGCTTGCCGAGCTTGACGGTCAGGTAGGCCACACAGAGTAGGCCCGCCAGAACGAAGATCCCGACCGTGGTTTCCATGGTGTATTTTTTCATGCAAATGGCCTTTTACGGTGAACCCGCCGAAGTTGCAACTCGCCGCCGCCGGCCGGGTCACAGGAGAAACGAGGTCAGGACGTAGTCCGCCACCAGGATGGCGACGCAGGAAATCACCACCGCCGCCGTGGTGGCCAGGCTCACGCCCTTGGCCCCGAAACCGTCCCGCCGGGCATGGGTGAAATAGCCCTCGTAGCAGCTCACCGCCGCCACGAGCAGGGCGAAAATCAGCGATTTGACGAACCCGCCCGTCACGTCGCCCAGTTCCACGGCCGCGTCGATGCGGTCGAAATACACGCCCGGGTTGATGCCCAGAAGCACCACGCCCGTGAGGTAGCCGCCGCCGATGCCCACCACGTCGAAAATGGCCGTGAGCAGCGGAAAACAGATGAGCGAGGCGGCCAGCTTGGGCGCGATGAGGAAGCGCATGGGGTTGATGCCCATGGTCCACAAGGCGTCGATCTGCTCGGAAATCCGCATGATGCCGATCTCGGCCGCCATGGACGAACCGGCCCGGCCGGTGATCATGATGGCCGTCAGCACCGGCCCCAGCTCCCGGATGATGGACAGGGCCACGGCCGCGCCGAGCAGGCCCTCGGAGCCGAACTTGACCAGGGTGTAATAGCCCTGCAACCCCAGCACCATGCCGGTAAAAAGGCCGATCAGTACGATGACGAAGATGGATTTGACGCCGATGAAATAGACCTGCTGCACGATCTTGCCCACCGACGGCCGGGGCACCACGATCCGGTACAGGCCCTGGAACAGGAAAATGCAGAACCCGCCCATTTCGGCCACGATGGACAGCACCGTCCGGCCGACCAGGGCCACGGGGGACAAAAGCAGGGTGAGAGCGTCGTTCATGGTGTGTTGCTGCTTGTCGGCCCTTTCTTTCGAACCGGCCGCGCTCCGCGTTACACCTTCTTCATGGGAAAGGGAAGCGTCCTCGCCCCTTCCCGGGCCTTGACGGGGTGGAAAAAACGGTTTAACCATTTGTTTAAACCAAGAGGTTGGACAAAATGGTTGAAACGGATGCGGCCCCCAGCGCTCGCGAGCGCATCCTCGCGGCGGCGGCCGTGGAATTCGGCCGGGTGGGCTTTTCCGGGGCCACGGTCGAGGCCATCGCCAAGCGGGCCGGGGTCAACAAGGCCGGGCTGTATTACCACGTGGGCAACAAGGAAAAACTCTACGAGGCCGTGCTGCTCCATCTCTTCGGCCAGGTGGCCGGGACGCTGGAACGGGCGGCGGCGACCGCCGGTGGCGAAGGCGGGCCCTTTGCCGCCCTGGCCGGCGCCCTGGCCGAGCTCTTTGCCCGGCTGCCCATGCTGCCGCGCATCATGGCCCTGGAGATGGCCTCGGGCGGGGCCTCCATGCCGGCGGCGGCCATGGTCGAGTTCCGGCGCATTTTCGGCGTCACCCGCGGCATCCTGGAGCGCGGGCGCAAGGACGGGTCGCTTGTGGCCGCCGAGCCGGTGCTGGTCCACATGACCCTGGTCGGGGCCATGGTCGTCTACAGCCTGTCCGAGCCGTTGCGGACCCGGTTCGCTGCCGCGGCCCAGGAGATGGGGCTGCGGCTCGACCTGCCGTTGTCCGCGGCGGCCGATTTCGTGGGCGGGCTGCTCGGCCGGGGCCTGGCCAGCGGGGCGATGGGCGACCAAACCGTGGAGGTGCCCCATGAAGACGCGTAGGCGCGGCCCGGCCGCCCCGGGGCTGGCCTTCCTGGTGTTGCTGGCGCTGCTGGCCGGCTGCCAGCCCACGGGGCCGGTGGCCTTCCAGGGCTATATCGAAGGGGAGTTCGTCTACGTGGCCGGCAAGATTGGCGGGCGGCTCGACGCGTTGCCCGTGGCGCGCGGCGACCGGGTCGCGGCCGGGCAGTTGCTCTACGTCCTGGAGCACGCCTACGAGGCCCAGGGCGTGGCCCTGGCCGAGGCCGAGCTCAGGCAGGCCGAGGACACGCTTCGCGACAGGCAAAAGGGCCTGCGCCCGGAGGAGATCGCCCAGATCGAGGCCGACCTGCGCCGGGCCGAGGCCGAGCGTGCCTTGTCGCGCCTGGAATACGACCGCCGCACCAAGCTCTACGGCCAGTCCGTCATCGCCCAGGAGGAGCTCGACACCTCCCGCACCAGCCATGACCGCAGCCAGCAGCAGGTCCGGGAGCTCGAAGCCAAGCTGGCCACGGGCAAGCTGCCCAGCCGCGTCGATCAGGTCCTCGCCGCCCAGGCCGCCGTGGAAGCGGCCCGGGCCGCCCTGGATCAGGCCCGCTGGAACCTGGGCCAGATGTCCCAGCCGGCCGGGGTGGCCGGCCTGGTCTACGACGTGCTCCACTACCCGGGCGAGTGGGTGGCCGCCGGCAGCCCGGTGGTGACGCTGTTGCCGCCGGCCAACGTCAAGGTCCGTTTTTTCGTGCCCGAGGCCGTGGCCGCAGGCCTCGCCCTGGGCCAGGAAATCCGCGTGGCCGCCGACGGCGGGGAGCCGGCCGTGGCCCGCGTCGCCTACATCGCGCCCACGGTGGAATACACCCCGCCGGTCATCTACAGCCAGGGCTTTCGGGAAAAGCTCGTCATCATGGTGGAGGGGCGCTTTACTCCGGAGGTGGCGGCCCGGCTGCATCCCGGCCAGCCGGTGGACGTGTCCCTGGAGGCGGCGCCGGCCGCCACGCCCGGCGGAGGCGGCGCATGACCGAGGCGGCCCCGGTCATCGACGTCACCGGCCTCACCAAGGTCTTCGGCAAAAAGACCGTGGTGGACCACATCGACATGCGCGTGGCCCGCGGCGAGATCTACGGCTTTCTCGGCCCCAACGGCTCGGGCAAGACCACATTTATCCGCATGCTGTGCGGGCTGCTGCGCCCGGACGACGGGGCGGGGACCTGCCTGGGCTTCGACGTGCGGGCCCAGGCGGAGCTCATAAAACCCCACGTGGGCTACATGTCCCAGAAGTTCTCGCTCTACGAGGACATGACCGTGCGGGAAAACCTGGATTTCATCAGCCGCATGTACGGCGTGGCCAACCGGGCGGCGGCCATTGCCCGCACCATCGAGCGCATGAACCTGGGGCGGTTTCGCGACCAGTTGGCCGGGACGCTTTCCGGAGGCTGGAAGCAGCGCCTGGCCCTGGCCGCCTGCATGATCCACGAGCCCAAGCTGTTGCTCCTCGACGAGCCCACGGCCGGGGTCGACCCCATGGCCCGGCGCGATTTCTGGGACGAGGTCCACAAACTGGCCGGCGAGGGCATCACGGCCCTTATTTCCACCCACTACATGGACGAGGCCGAGCGCTGCCACCGCCTGGCCTACATCGCCTACGGCCATCTGCTGGCCACGGGCACGGTGGCCGCAATCGTGGCCGCCGAGGGGTTGGTGACCTACGAGGTCAGCGGCCCCAACCTCTATGGCCTCATCGACACCCTGCGCGGCCTGCCGGGCGTGGAGCAGGTGGTGGCCTTCGGGGTGACGCTACACGTCAGCGGCCGCGACCGGGCCGCCCTGGAGGCGAGCCTTACGCCCTTTCGGCGCGATCCGTTGGTTTTTCGCCGGATTCCCTCCAACCTGGAAGAGGTTTTCATCAGCCTCATGCGCAAGGCCTTGTCCTGACGGGGAGGGGAAGCATGTTTTCGCCCAAACGCTTCGCGGCCATGGTGTCCAAGGAATTCACGCAAATGCGCCGCGATCGCCTGACCTTCGGCATGATGGTCGGCATACCGCTCCTGCAACTCATCCTCTTCGGCTACGCCATCAACTCCGACCCCAAGCATCTGCCCACGGCCATCCTGGACAACGACCGTTCGGTGTTTTCCCGGGACATGGCCGCGGCCATGAAAAATAGCCTCTACTTCGCCTTCACCAAGGAACTGTCCAGCGAGGCCGAGGCCGACGAACTGCTGCGCCTGGGCCGCATCCAGTTCGTGCTGACCATTCCTCCCAATTTTGGCCGCGACCTCATCCGCGGCGACCGGCCGGTGGTGCTCCTCGAAGCCGACGCCACCGACCCCTCGGCCACTTCCAACGCCGTGGCCGCCATCCGCCAGGCGGCGACCGACGCCTTCACCCGCGACCTGACCGGGCCGTTGCTGCCCCTGCGGGCCGGGCAAGGCCCGGTGGACCTGCGCCTGCACGCCCGCTACAACCCCGAGGCCGTCACCCAGTACAACATCGTGCCCGGGCTCATGGGCGTGGTCCTGACCATGACGCTCGTGATCATCACCTCGTTGGCCATCACCCGCGAGCGCGAGCGCGGCACCATGGAGAACCTGCTCATCACGCCGGTGCGGCCGGTGGAGGTGCTGCTCGGCAAGATCCTGCCCTACATCATCGTGGGCTATCTGCAGATGGGGCTCATTGTCCTGGCGGCCCTGCTCCTGTTCCACGTCCCCATCGTCGGCAGCCTGCCGCTGTTGTTTTGCGTCTCCTTTCCCTTCATCGCCGCCAACCTGGGCGTGGGCATCACCTTTTCCACCATCGCCCAGAATCAGTTGCAGGCCGTGCAGATGTCGTTCTTCTTTTTCCTGCCGAGCATCCTGCTGTCGGGCTTCATGTTCCCCTTTCAGGGCATGCCGGTCTGGGCCCAGTGGCTCGGCTCGGTGCTGCCGCTGACCCACTACCTGCGCGTGGTGCGCGGCATCGTGCTCAAGGGCAACGGCTTCCTCGACATCCTGCCCCACATGTGGCCGGTGTGCCTGTTTCTGCTCGTGTCGCTGGGGCTTGGCGTCAAGCGCTACCGCCAGACCCTCGATTAGCCTTGGCCGGAACCACCGAACGCGGCGGTATTTTTCGAAAGAACGTGTTGTTTTCGGGCCTTGCCCCCAAAGGCCGGCCCTTGGTCCCGCGAGGGCCGGACTACCGCTTGGACCCGCCGAGGATCGCCCCGAGCAGCCCCCGGGCGATCTGCCGGCCGATCTGCGTGCCGATGGAACGCAGGGCGCTTTGGGCCATGCCCGTCAGCAGCTTCTCGGCCTGGGAGGGCTTGTCCGGCCTGGCCGGCTTCTCCGGCTCCTCGCGGCTTTCGGCCCGGTCGCGCAGGAGCTCGAAGGCCGACTGCCGGTCCACGGCCTGTTCGTAGTGGCCAAAGAGGCTGCCTGCCCGCACGATCTCCCGCTGTTCGGCCTCGGTCAGGGGCGTCAGCCGGCTGGCCGGCGGCACGATCAGGGCCCGCTCGACCACGCCCGGCTGGCCGCGCCCGTCCAGGCAGGAAACGAGCGCCTCGCCCACGCCCAGTTCGGTGATGGCTTCGGCCGCGTCGAAGGCCGGGTTTTGGCGAAAGGTGGCCGCCGCCGCTTCCACGGCCTTGCGGTCGCGGGGGGTGAAGGCCCGCAGGGCGTGCTGCACCCGGTTGCCGAGCTGGCCGAGCACCGTGTCCGGGAGGTCCAGGGGCGACTGGGTCACGAAATAAACGCCCACGCCCTTGGAGCGGATCAGCCGCACGGTCAGCTCGATTTTTTCAAGCAGCGCCTTGGGCGCGTCGGCAAACAGCAGATGGGCCTCGTCGAAGAAAAAGACGAGTTTGGGCTTGTCCGGGTCGCCCACCTCGGGCAGGCGCTCGAACAGTTCGGCCAGAAGCCACAGGAGCATCACGGCGTAGACCTTGGGCGAGGCAAGCAGCGCGCCGGCGCACAGGATGTTGATGACGCCAAGGCCCGAGGCGTCGGTCTGGAGCAGGTCGTCGATATCCAGCGCCGGTTCGCCGAAAAAGGCCTGCCCGCCCTGGTCGCCCAGGGAAGCCAGGGCGCGCTGGATGGCCCCCACCGAGGCCGCCGAGACGTTGCCGAAGCGCGTGCGGTACTCGGGCGCGTGTTCGCCCACGTGGGCGGTCATGGCTTGCAGGTCCTTGAGGTCGAGCAGCAGCAGGCCGGAGGCGTCGGCCACCCGGAAAACGATCTCCAGCACGCCCGTCTGGGTCTCGTTGAGGCCCAGCAGGCGGGACAGCAGCAGCGGCCCCATCTCCGAAACCGTGGTGCGCAGCGGATGGCCCAACCGGCCGAAGACGTCCCAGAAGGCCACGGGAAAGGCCTGGGGGGAAAGGTCGAGGCCCAGTTCCCCGGCCCTGGCCGCGATCTTGGGGTTGTCGCCGCCCGGGGCGCCAAGCCCGGACAAGTCGCCCTTGACGTCGGCCAGGAAGACCGGGACGCCCCGGGCCGAAAAGGCCTCGGCCAGGACGCGCAAGGTGACGGTCTTGCCCGTGCCCGTGGCCCCGGCCACCAGGCCGTGGCGGTTGGCCATGGCGGGCAACAGCAGGCAGTCGGCTTTCCCCCTGGCGACCAGAATCGGTTGGCGATCGGTTGTCATGGCTGCTCCTTTCTCCTAAAACGACGAAGCGTCATCCGGTAGGTTGTTTCCCATAAACGGTCCGTCATCGGCCGTCCGTCGCACGGTGCCGGGCGAAACGTCCGCAACGGAGGGTGTCATGGTTCGCCTGCGCGCATTGCTTCTCGCCTGCCTGGTCGGTGCCATCCTGATCGCCGTACCGGCCCTGGCCGCCGAGCACAAGGAAAAGAAGGAAAAAGCCGTTCCCGACATCACGGGCGTGTGGAAGGGCATGTCCGACACCGTGTCCATGGGCAAGACCAGCCATGTCGAGCCTTCCGACAGCCCGAAATTCCAGCACATGGACTGGACGTTGACCATCGACAAGCAGGACGGCCCGAATTTCTCCGGCACGAAAGCCTCGGCCAAGGGCAAGGAGGCGGTGGTCGGCGTCCTGGACGGGGCCATGGTCTTCATGGCCGACGACGACGGCACCTGTTTCGGCAAGCTGACCGGCAAGAACACCATGATCGTCAAGTACCTGGAAGCCGGCAAGGACTCCAAGGTGGCTTCGGTCACCCATTTCCGCCGCGAGGCCGCGCCCGAGGCCAAAACGCCGGCAGCCCAGTAATTCGCAGTCAGTTCTGACCTTTTATTGCTCCTTTGGCATGGTGGCGGGTCGCGGTTCCGGTCGCGGCCCGCTTTTTTTGCGCGGATGCAGGGTGCCGTCGTCGAAGAGGGCATCGTAGCGGGCCGTGTCGCCGGGATGGGAGTCGTAGCAGTCCGAGGCGGCCACCGGCCGGCCGGCGGCCAGCAGTTCGCTGACGGTCACGAAGCGGTAGCCGCGCTTGGCCAGTGCGGCCAAAAGCTGGGGCAGGGCCTCGGCCGTGCCGTGGCCGAAGCCGTTGGCGTGGCCGATGACGATGTCGCCGGGGCGGATGCGCGCCAACACGGTGTCCAGGATGCGCTGCGGCGTCGAGGCCGGGTCCGGGTCGCCGGAGGTTAGGCTCCACTGCACGGCGCAAAGGCCCATGTTGCCGAGCAGGGCCAGGGCCTGGGCGGTGCAGCGGCCGTAGGGGAAGCGAAAAAGCGTCGGCACGGCCGGGATTTTGGCGATTTCCGCCTCGCCGACGCCTTTTTCCCGGGCCAGGCGGGCGACCTCCTGCCGCAACAGGGCGTATTCGGCCTGGGTCCAGGCGATCTCCCGGGCCATGGCCGGGGAGTCCAGCCGGCCGAAATTGCCGTGGGTCCAGGCGTGGCTGCCGATTTCGAACAGGGGGTCGGCCAGCAGTTCCATGGCCCGCCGGGGGTGGGAGCGCATCCACTTGCCGCCGGCGAAAAAGGTGGCCTTGGCCCCGGCGGCGCGCAGGGCCTCGACCACCGCCCCGTCGTAGCCGGACACCTGGTCGGCCAGTTCGCACAGGTCGAAGGTCAGGGCCACGAGTTTCTCGCCGTGGGTGTCCACCCGGCGGATGGAGCCGGCCAGGCCCGGCGGCAGGGGGGGCAGTTGGGCGAAGGCCGTGGCGGCCGGCGGCGAGCGATCGGGCGCGGTGACGCGGCCGGATTTCTTCTCGGCCGGCTGGACCGTGCGGGTGTCCGGCCCGGCCACGGCGTCGAAGGCCGCCCGGGAACCGCCGGCCCCGGCCCGGCCGGCGGCGGCGCCAAGGACAAGGGTCAAGACCAGGAGCAAGGCCAGGAGCATGGCGAGGGATTGTTTCAAGAAAGCCTCCCGGGCGGCTCGAGGAGGCCGCGCCCGGGCACGATGCCACCGGGCCGCGGCCTTTGGCAAGGCGTGGGGGAGTGGCCAGACCTGGCCGGGGGGGGCAGGGGCCAGGCGGCCGGGGAACGGCCGTGGAGGGGGGCACCCAGAGGGAAGGGGGGACAGACGCGGCCGGGGAATGGGCCTGACCGGGGTACAGCCGTGGACGCGAAACAGCCGTAGGGCCGGGGGACAGACGCGGCCGGGGAACGGGCCTGACTCAGGGGCTGGCGTGGCCGTGGGGCAACCGGCCGTGGGACGATTGCGGCCGTGGCCGGGGGGCGAGCGGTGGCGGCGGCAACCTCACCGGCAAGGCCGGGTGCAAGCACCGGCCCCGGTCGACCGCCATCGGACCGGGGCCGGCTGGGCGTCGGACGAACCTGTTGGTCTTGGGTTAGGGATTACTCGGTGACCAGCATCACGCTCGAGGCCTTGACCATGGCCTTGACGGCGTCGCCTTCCTTGAGGCCCATGTCTTCGACGGAATGTTTGGTGATGACCGAGGTGATGGCCACGCCCGGAGCGATCTCGATGACCACTTCGCTGCTGACCATGCCGTTGGTGATGGATTTGATGGTGCCGGGGATGAGGTTTCGGGCGCTGACTTTCATGCACGTCTCCTGGTTGGAGGTTGTCAGAAGATGCGACTATACCAACCGGGAAACAAAAGGGTCAATGCTGTCAGTATTTCTCTTTGGCTGTCACGCGATTTGCCGTGGGCATGTGACCTGTGGCGGCTGGCCGGCTCTTGCGTTGCCTGAGGCGCGTTTTACCGTTGGCCATGAACGGGCCTTGCGCCGCGCAACAGACGAGGACTACCGATGCTGCGGGCCGCTATGCCCGAGATACCGGACTGAAGGCGGGCCGGCCGCCGGCCAGACACAGCGCAGGGATCGGGCCTCGCTCCCGAAGCGTCGGAGAGAAGGCATGGCAGACGCCGCAGTGGCGTAGCGCAGGGCGCGGGCCGCTTCCCGCAGGCGACGGGCAGCGGCCAAGTTGCTGGGAAAGGGGGACGGTGCCAGGCCGGGCGGCGCTCAGCGGCTGGAGGTGCCGCTTTTCTTGTGTTTCTTGGCTTTGGCCGGGGAGGCGGCCTTGGTCGCCTTGGTCGCCGACGCCTTGTGGCGGGTCTTTTTGACGCTCCCGTCGTGAGCGTCGAGGCGGGCCGAAGCGCCGCGCTTGGCGCCGATCTTGGCCCGGCCGTGGTCGGCCTCGGCCACGCGCAGGGCCTTGGCGTGGCGGCCGGCGCGGGAACGCTTGATTTTTACCGGGGCGGCCGGTTCGTCGTCCTGGCCGGGCCCGTCGGTTGCGGCCAGCATGGTGCTGACGGCGCCGGAGAAGGAGGCGTTGAGGATGCGTTCGGTTTCGCGGTTGCGCACCTGCTTGGAGCGCCCGCCCAGGATGACGGCGATGACGCGGGTGTCGCCGCGCTTGGCCGTGGCGATGATGTTGTAGCCGCTGGAGCCGACGTAGCCGGTCTTGAGGCCGTCGACGCCCTCGCAGGTGCCGAGCAGCCGGTTGGTGTTGCCGTGGACCGCGCCGCAGTGGTTGATCTCGGTGGCCGAGTGGTAGCGCAGGGACTGGGGATAGTGGCGCAGGTAGCTTACGGCCAGTTTCATGAGGTCCCGGGCTGTGGTCAGCTGGCCGGGGGCGGGCAGGCCGTTGGGGGTCTTGAAGGTGGTGGCGGTCATGCCCAGTTCCCGGGCCTTGCGGTTCATGCGCTCGACCCAGGCCGGCACGCCGCCGAAATGCTCGGCCACGGCCACGGCGGCGTCGTTGCCCGAGGCCACGGCCATGCCGCGCATGAGTTCGTCGAGGCTGACGACTTCGCCGGTGCGCAGGTTCATGGTGGAACCGCCCGTGACGTCGGCCCGGCGGCTGACCCGGACCTTGTCGGCGAAGCTGGCCTTGCCCGAGGAAACCAGGTCGAAGACCAGGTACATGGTCATGACCTTGGTGATGGAGGCCGGGGCGATGCGTTTGTCCGGGTCCTGGGTGAAAAGGACCCGGCCCGAGCCGTATTCCGTGACCATGGCGGCCTTGACGGCCAGCTTGCCCGGGTTTTTGGCCGGCAATGCCGTTTTCGGACCGATCAGGCACAACACGATGGCGAGGAACAAAACGCGTCGCATGAGCTCTCCCCGTTTAAGAAAGTGAAACGAAACCCCCGAGTCCAAGCCGTCCCCCGACGGCCCCCACAGGCAGCATGATCCATGCCACGGCCCGGAAACCATTTTTGGGCCGCAAGGCAACAACCCAGGATCGTACGGGAAAAAGAGAGGGTCATGCCGGCTGGTGGGCAGGCCCGGACACGGCCGTGGCGGCCGTGTCCGGGTGCTGTTTGCAATTGTCAAACGAGGCGGTTGATAATCTTAAACATCTTGCAGGGCAAGGGGAAACGCCGCGACGGATGCCGACAATTCCGTAATCCAACGGCACCGGGCGTCGGCCGGGGGCGACCCTAGAGGCCGTAGACGGCCTGGGCCTTGGCCTGCAAATGGCGGATGAGCGGGCCGGCCGTGGGCGCTTTGCCCGTGGCCGCCGTGATCAGGTCGCGCGGGCGCAAAAGCCGCCCCTTCTCGTGGATGTTGGCCCGAAGCCAGGCCAGCAGGGGCCGGAAATCGCCGCCGGCCATGGCCGTGTCCAGGTCAGGCAGGGCGGCCCGGGCCGCCTCGAACAGGCAGGCGGCGTAGACGTTGCCCAGGCTGTAAGTGGGGAAATAGCCGAAGGCGCCCATGGACCAGTGCACGTCCTGGAGGCAGCCCTCGGCGTCGCGTGGCGCCGCGAGCCCGAGGATCTCCCGGGATTTTTCGTTCCAGGCCCCGGGCAGGTCGGCCACGGCCAGGTCGCCGCGCACCAGGGCCAGCTCCAGCTCGAAGCGCAGCACGATGTGCGGGTTGTAGGTCGTCTCGTCGGCATCCACCCGGATCAGCCCCGGCCGGATGGCGCCCACGGCCGCGAAAAGCTCCTCGGGAGTGCGGGCGGCCAGTTCCGGGAACCGGGCGGCGGCCAGGGGCAGCACGTGCTCCCAGAAGGGCAGGGAGCGGGCCACCTGGTTTTCCCACAGCCGCGACTGGGATTCGTGCACGCCCAGGGAAGCGAATTCGCCCATGGGCGTGCCGTGGCGGGCGTCGCCGGTGTCGTGGCCGAGGCTGTAGAGGGCGTGGCCGGTTTCGTGGACCGCCCCGAACAGGGCCTTGGTCCAGTCGGCTTCGTCGTAGCGCACGGTGATGCGGGCATCGTCCGGGCCGATCAGCGTGGAAAAGGGATGGGCCGAGACGTCCAGGCGCGAGGCCTCCGGGGGCAGGCCCAAAAGGCGCGTGATGTCGGTGACGAAGGCCTGCTGGGCGGTCAGGGGATAGGGGCCGGCCGGCAGGGGCTTCGGCGCGGGGGCGTCCTTCACGGCTGTCAGGAGGGCTTTGGTCGCGTCGCGCAGCTCGGCCAGGATGGGGGCCAGGCTGGCCGCCGTCTCGCCGGGCTCGTAGCCGTCGAGCAGGGCGTCGTAGGCTTCGCCGGCATAGCCGATGGCCTCGGCCTTGCGCCTGGAAAGTTCAAGCAGTTCTTGAAGGTGTGGCGAGAAAGCCTTGAAATCGTTGTCCTTGCGGGCAAGCTCCCAGGCCCGCTGGCCGGCGCTGGCCGCCCGGGCCAGGGCCACGGCCAGGTCCTCGGGGATCTTCACGGCCAGGTCGAAATCGCGCCGCCATTCGCGGATGTTGGCCGCCTCGGGCGAGCCCGGTTCCCGGGCCAGTTCCGAGCCTTCGCAGGCGGCCAGCCAGTCGCCCACACGCGGGTCCGTGGCCCGGCGGTGCAGGATGGCGGTCAGCGCCCCGATCTGGGCGGCCCGGCCGGGATGGGCGGCCGCGGGCAGCATGACCTGCTGGTCCCAGGAAAGAAGGCCGAGGGCCGCGCCGATGTCGGCGCTTTCCCGGCCGTGGGCAACGAGGCTGTCATAGGCTTGCCGTGCGGTCATGGCTTCCTGCTCCGGGGTGCGGGTTTGGCCTGCGCCTTGCGCGCGGCCATCATGGGTTCGTAGATGGGCTGATAGAAGTAGCTGACGTCGCCGTCGTTTTCCGTGGGGTGGTAGGCGCAGTAGACGTTGACGTCGCCCAGGTTCCAGGCGTGGTAGTATTTCTCGGCGTTTTCCTGGGTCGGCGGGCCATAGGCGCGCACCAGGCCTTCCAGGGCCGTCTTGTAGGCGGCCAGGCCGTCGAACTCGATCCAGACGTGGTAGAAGCGGTCCTTGTGGAATTCGTAGTAGGCCTCGCGGATGGGCGCGCCGAAGATGTCCTTGGGTCCCTGGGGCCAGATGCAGGTGGTCACGCCGGCGGCCTTGTCCGTCTCGTGCAGGGCCAGCCCCGGAAACGTGTGGGCCGCATCGCCCCACTTGAGCCCCCCGAAGCCCGGGGGGGCCAGGCCGGGCGTGGCCAGGCCGGCGGCCTGGTCCGGTGTCGGCCCCATTGCCGTGGCCGGGGCGGCGCCCGGAGCCGCCAGCGGGGCGGGCGTGCGGTCCGGGACGGCCGGTGCTGGCGTTGCGGCCGTGGCCAGAAACGGGGCCGGGACCTGGTCCTGGATGGACGGGGCGGCCGGGGCTGGCGTCGCGGCCTGGGGCGCAGCGGCCACCTGGGCCGGCGTGGCGGCCGGCCGGCCGGCGGCGTCCTCGGGCAACGGCTTGCCCATGACCACGCGGAAACCGTTTTTGCCTTGGTTCGGCGCGGTCTTGGGGGCGGTGGACTGGGCCGGGGCGGTGTTTTTCGCGGACTTGGCCGTACCCGTCGGCGCGGCGGCCTTGTTGGCGGGGGCACAGGCGGACAGGGCCAGGGCGAGACACAGGACCGGGGCGAGACGGAAGCACATGGAGGGCATGGAAAACTCCGGGCGCGATGCGGGCGATCCGCTATGGTAGCCAAAGCCGGTGCGAAAGGGAAGGGTTGCGGCGCCAGGCAGTCGCCGGCCCATCGGCTTTACCCCATAGGCTGGGCGGCGTAGACGGGATGTGCGCCAGGCTCGGCGGTAAACCGACCGCAACCCGGACAGGGGCGCGTCGCCGTCGCCGGTGGCCCGGGTGTGCGCCGGACACGGCGGCGACCCGGCCACAACCGGTCCCGCGGTCCATTGGCCAGGCCGGCGGCGCAAAGGAGTGTTGCCCATGAAAAACATCGACTATCGCGACGCCCCGGCCAGGGAACTGACGTCCGCCACCATGCGCGGCGTCACCGGCCGGGTGGTCATCGGCAAGGCCGACGGGGCCGACAATTTCTGCATGCGCGTCATCGAGGTCGCGCCCGGCGGGGTGATCCCGCTGCACCAGCATCCCTGGGAGCACGAGCAGTTCATCCACGCCGGGACCGGCCGCATCCGCATCGGCGAGGACTGGTCGGCCTTGGAGCCCGGCCGGGTCGTGTACGTGCCGGCCGATGCGCCGCACGGCATGGAAAATACCGGTGACGAACCGCTGGTCTTCCTTTGCCTGGTGCCGGGCTTCGCCCCGGAACTCTGATCGGCCTTAGGGCGTGGTGAAGCCGAACCGGGCGAAGGTTTCGCGGGCCTCGGGCGTGGCCAGGAAATCGAGAAAGGCCGCCCCGCCGACGGGGTTGAGGGCGTCCGCGGCAATGGCCCCGGGGTAGGCCACGGGCGGCGTGGTCGGCACCACGGCGGCCGTGGCCACGGTGTCGCCGGCGATGGCCGCGTCGGTGGCGTAGACGAAGCCGGCGTCGATTTCCCGGCCCGACAGGGCCGCCAGCACGTGGCGCACGGACGGGTAGTAGACGAGCTTGGAGGTCAGGGCGAACCACAGGGCCTTGTCCTGCAGCGTCCGTTTGGCGTAGCGCCCGGCCGGCACGGATTCGGGGTTGCCGACGCCGATGCGCCGCACGCCGCCGCGCGAGAGGGAATCGAGCCCGGTCACCCCGGCCGGGTTGCCGGCCGGCACGGCCAGGACCAGCCGGTTGCCGGCCACGGTCCGCCGGGTTTTGGGGTCGATGCGCCGCCGGTCGGCGGCCGCGTCCATGGTGGCGGCATCGGCGCTGATGAACACGTCGCAGGGCTGGCCGTTGGTCATTTTCTGGAGCAGCGTGCCCGAGGCGGCGAAGGCCGGTACGAGGATCAGGCCCGGATGGCCGCGTTCGAAGGGGGCGCGCAGGGCCTCGATGGCGTTGGTGAGGCTTGCGGCGGCAAAAACCGTGACCTCGCCGGCCAGGGCCGCCGGGGCCAGGGCCAGGACCAGCAACAGGGCCGCGCCCAATCGTTTCATGCCAAGCCTCCTGCGTGGGGGGTGTTGTGTTCGATGGAACATCCATAGCCCAAGCGGGCGCCGAAAAAAAGGGCCGACGGGAGGCTTCCCCCGCCGGCCCTTGCGTTTTGGCCGGGTGGCTAGAACGTGTATTTGAAGCCGAAGGAGGCCATCCAGGCGTCGTGGACCATGGCCGTGAAGCGGCGTGTGGAGGAGTTCCAGATGCTGCCGTTGGGATTGTTGTAATGGGCCCAGCCGGTTTCCACGATAAAGGCCAGGTTCTCGTAGAGCATGTACTTGGAGTCGCAGTTGGCGCCGAGGACGGATTCGCCGATGGCCAGGTCGTTGCCCATGGTGAGGTATTTGCCGTTGCCGCCCGAGGCGGCGACGGCCTTGCGCAGGCCGGCCGGGGAGTTGTTGCCCCAGGTGGCGGTGAAGGTGAGGCGGTGGCTGAGGCGCTCGAGGAAGCTGATGTTCTTGATGGAGCCCGTCAATCCCCAGGCGCCGATGGAATTGACGTTCATGTTGTTTTTCGAGAGTTCCTGGCCGGTGGAATTGAGGAAGGTGTTGCCGAGGCCAAAGTAGTTCTGGATGGAGGGAATGCGTTGCGACCCGTTGTTGAGGCTCGAATCCTCGCCGGTGCTCCACCAGAAACCGGCCTGGGGCGTGCCCCAGTCCAGGCCGGTGTATTCGAGGCCGGCGTCCACGAACCAGCCCTGGCGGCGGTTGCGTTCCCGGTCGTTGGCGGCGCCCTGGCCATACATCAGGTCGGCGTAGAATTTGAGCGGGTCGGCGGCGGTTACGGTCGCGGACGCGCCGCCCCACCAGTAGGCGTTCTGGTTGTTGACAAAGCCCGTGCCCACGAAGGAGCCGCCGGACACCATGCCATTGCGGATGGAGGTCACCGCCGAGGCGCTGGCCTTGCCCATGACCGCGGCCAGGCCCCAGGGGGTGAACTTGAAGCCGTTTAAGGTGATCGGCAGGGTCAGGAAATAGGTGTCCAGCTCGTCGCCGACCTGGGTGGTGGTGGGGTCGTAGGTGCGGTTGACGTCGACGAGCCGGGCGAAGCCGAACATGGTGTCGAGGGTGCCCGCAACGAGGGGGGTTCTGACCACGAATCCGGCAAAGGAGTTGGTCGCGCCGTCTCCGGCGCCCCCTTTGGTGGCGAACACCGGCGAATCGTAGAAGAGGGGCGATTCGGGCATGGAAAAGGGCTGGAGGCCGGCGGTGATGTCCACGTCACAGCCCGGCCATTTGAAGGCGAGGTAGGCTTGGTAGACCTCGATGGCCACCGCCGGGTTGGCCGCGGTGTAGGTGCCGTAACCCCAGGGCGTGTCGTTGACCCGGGTGCCCAGGCGGAATTTGACCGCCTCGTTGGCCACGAAGTCCGTGCGCAGGCGCCAGCGCTGCCAGGTCTCGAAGGTTTCCTCGGTCTGGCTGCCGGTGGCGTTCCAACTGGTCCAGTTGTGGTTCTCGAAAAAGACGCCGTAGGCGCGGAAATCGCCGGCCATCCTGACCTCGGTCGCTCCTTGGGCCGTGGCTGCGCAGGCCAGAAGCAGGCACAGCAGCAAAAGCGGCATAAGGCGTTTCATGGCTTCTCCCGTCTTGATGGAAGTGTGTTTCCGTTACAAGGTTGCTACACTATCGACATTGGCCGGCAATACAGGGGAAGCGGCAAAGCGATGTCTTCACTGGCGCGATGCGCACGTTGAAACATGATGGGAATGTCAGAAATCAACAGAGAAGTAAATCGATAATTGTGGTCACGGCTTTGTTGTTTTACGTGACCTCATGCTGTGTTCTCTGGCGAGATGTGTCTCGCGAATCGTGACTTTGTCGATATCTGTTTTTTGAAGACAGCGAAAACGGATCGAGATGGTACTGCCGCATCGTTTTCTGCGCAGTCATAAAGTCGTAACAGTCTGGAACTTGGCTGGCCGGCGCATTTTCCTGCCGCGTCTCGGCGTGACAGGTTGCGCCGGCCCTGGTCTGTGGTTCCCCTGGGAAACGTGACGGTGTTGACAGGCGCCACGCCCCGTGGTTGAAGCAGGGGCTTGGCCGCCGCCGGCAATGCCGGCAAGCGGCCGGGACAACGTCACAAGCCGGAGAAGCGCATGGAGTTGAAAATCAATCTTCCCGAGGCGGAGATGCCCCGGCAGTGGTACAACGCCCTGCCCGACCTGCCGACCCCCCTGGCCCCGCCCCTGGACCCCCAGACCCAGAAGCCCCTGAATCCGGAGCAGCTTGAGGTCATTTTTCCCAAGGCCGTCATCGAGCAGGAACTCTCGCCCCAGCGCTGGATCGACATCCCCGAGCCTGTCCTGGACATCTACCGGCTCTTTCGCCCCACGCCGCTGGTGCGGGCCAAGCGGCTGGAGGAGGCGCTGGGCGTCAAATGCAAGATCTTCTATAAAAACGAATCCGTCTCGCCGGCCGGCTCCCACAAGCCCAATACCGCCGTGCCCCAGGCCTACTACAACAAGCTCGAGGGCGTGCGCCGCATCGCCACCGAGACCGGGGCCGGCCAGTGGGGCACGGCCCTGTCCTTCGCCTGCTCCCAGCTGGGCCTGGACTGCACGGTCTACATGGTCAAGGTGAGCTTCAACCAGAAGCCCTACCGCCGCATCCTGATCAATGCCTACGGCGGCGAGATCTTCCCCTCGCCCTCGGACAACACCCGGACCGGCCGGGCCGTCCTGGCCGCCGACCCCGACTGCTCCGGCTCGCTGGGGCTGGCCATCTCCGAGGCCGTGGAGGACGCCGCCACCCACGACGACACCAAGTACGCCCTGGGCAGCGTGCTCAACCACGTGCTCCTGCACCAGACCGTGGTCGGCCTGGAAGTGGAAAAGCAGCTGGCCATCCTGGGCGAGAAGCCGGACTATCTCGTGGGCTGCGTGGGCGGCGGCAGCAACTTCGCCGGGCTGGTCCTGCCGTTTCTGCCGCGAAAGCTTTCCGGCGAGCGGATCCGCTTCATCGCCGTGGAGCCCAAGGCCTGCCCGACGCTCACCCGCGGCCAGTTCCGCTACGACTACGGCGACGTGGCCAAGCTCACGCCGCTGCTCAAGATGCACACCCTGGGCCACGCCTTCATGCCGGCGCCCATCCACGCCGGCGGGCTGCGCTACCACGGCGGGGCGCCCATCGTGTGCAACCTGGCCAACGAAGGCATCGTGGAGTCCACGGCCTATTTCCAGACCGAGTGCTTCGAGGCGGCCCGGCTGTTTTTGCGCACCGAGGGCTACCTGCCGGCGCCCGAGACCTCCCATGCCATCAAGGCGGCCATCGAGACGGCCAAACAGGCCAAGCCCGGGGAAAACGTGGTCTTTCTCTACTCCGGCCACGGCCTGCTCGACCTGGCTTCCTACGACGCCTTCCTCCAGGGCAAGCTCACGGACTTCGCCTATCCCGAGGCCCACATCACCGAGGCCCTCAAGGCCTGCCCCGATATCGACGCCTAGGCCTTCCCCGCAGACGGCGCCAGGGGCGCTGTCTGGGAGAAGCACGGCCGGCCATGGCCGGCGACAGCACAACAAAGACCGGCGGCCCGACCAGGATTCCTGGCCGGGCCGCCGGCGTTTGGGCCGCCGAGGCGGGCGGGCATGGCCGTCTGTTCTGCGCCGGCTAGTCGGTGCTGAGGATGACGCTGAAGGCCTTGAAGAAAAACCAGACCGTGTCGCCTTCCTTGATGTCCAGGCTTTCCACGGATTCGGCGGTGATGAGCGCGCACATGGGCGTGCCGCCATCGAGCATGCCCATGATCTCCACGGCCACGCCATCGCCCCGGATGCCGGTCACCCGGCCGGGGAAACAGTTGCGGGCGCTGGTGCGGGCCTTGAACTCGTCCTTGCCCAGAAGGACCCAGGGCGCCTTGACCAGGGCCGTCACCTGGCCGCCTTCGGTCAGGCCCAGGCGCTCGAAGCTCTCGTTGGTGATGACGGCCACGACTTCGAAGCCGTTTTGCACGGCCAGGGAAATCTCGGTGAGCAGGGGACTTTTGCGCACGCTGTTGACGGTGCCGAAAAAGGTGTTGCGGGCGCTGGTCTTCATACGGCTCTCCTTGGTGACACAGTGGTTGAGGATGCGCTGGCAGTCCTGTTCGGAAAAGGAGCAGTAGATGGAGGTGAGCACCAGGCTCGAGTGGCCGAGCATGACCTGGACCACGGGCAGGGGCACGCCGCCGCGCAACAGTTCCACGGCCCGGGAATGGCGTAGCGACGTGGGGCTGACGCGGCCGGGCGGCAAGCCGGCCTTGACCGCCTGCTCGTAGAGCTTGCGGCGCACGAAGCCCGGGTCGAGCTTGAAAAGCTCCCCGCGCACGTGCCGGTTGGCCGGGCTTGCCGCGAACCGGCGCACTTCCTCGAGAAACGGTTTGGGCACGATCACCCGCCGGGCGACCTCGTCGGGCTTGCCGCCGCCCAGGGTCACCATGGACTGGCCCATGTCGATGTCCGTGTTTTCATTGAGCGCCAGCACCTCGCCGAGCTTGCCGCCGCTGTGGCGCAACATCTGGAAGACCAAGCGCATGCGTTCCCGGGCCCGGCGGATGGGCGCGGTGCGGGCGGCGTCGCGCCAGCCGTCGAAGGCGGCGCTTAACCTGTCGATCTGCTCGCCGTCCAGGTAGCGGATGTCGCGCGGCACCTTGAAAAGCGCCGCCTGGCACGGCCCGCCGCCGGGATGGTGCCGCCTGGGGGCGCGGTCACCCTTCTGGGCCAGCAGGGCCTCGGCCTGCTCGATGAGCCGTTCCAAGGCCGGTGTGTCGAAGCGGGCGAGCCTTTCCAGGATGTTGTCTTCGGAGGTACTCATGCTAAGGATCGATAGCGAAGTATGCTTGTGTTGTAAAGAACAGAATGAGTGTATCACGAATAGTATATCTGGCGTGATACCGAGATGTCTCGCGCCAAAAATCAAGCCGATAAGCGAACACTGCAGTTATTGTCACGCGTTTTTTAATTCTCGTGATTCTAAAATCCGGCCATTTCCCCCTGATCAAGAATTCCAATCCCGGCGGTACTGGCTTTTTTTTCCGATTGTTGTAGCCTGCGGCATCCCGGCCGGCGGAAATGCGGCGACCGGAGCCAAGGAGGTTTGCGAGCATGGCGACATTTGTCTGCGTGCACGGCGCGTTTCAGGGCGGCTGGGTCTTTCGGAACACGGCCGCCGCCCTGTTTTCCCTGGGCCACGCGGCCCATGCCCCCACGTTTTCCGGTTGCGGCCACCACCGTGGCGCCAAGGCCAAGGACATGGGCCTGGCCGACTACGTCCGGGAATTGACGGCCTATCTGGAGCTTTTCGACCTCGGCCAGGTCATCCTCGTCGCCCACAGCTATTCGGGCATCGTCTGCGCTGCGGCCATGCCCGGGCTGTTGCCCCGGCTGGCGGCCTTCGTCTCCCTGGAAGGCATCATCCCCAAGCCCGGCGCCTCCTTCGCCGACCTCGGCGGCGAGCCCTTCCGGGCCATGCTCGAGGCGCGGCGCCTGGATGGCGGCCTGGTTTCCCCCTGGCCGGCGGCCATGTTCGGCGTGGCCGGCGCCCCGGACGAGGACTGGTTCATGTCGCGCCTGGCCCCGTTCCCCATGGCCGCCTTCACCGATGCGGTGCCGGACGGGGAGCTCGTCCTGCCGGCCAAACGCCATTACGTGCGCTGCCTGGACAACCCCAACCCGATGCTCGCGGCCATGGCCGAACGCGCCCGGGGGCTGGGCTTTGCCATGCACGAGCTGCGCACCGGCCACTGCCCGCAGATCACCGTGCCCGTGGACGTGGCCCGGCTGCTGGCCGCCATCGCGGAAAACGGGGCGTCGTAGGACATGACGCTCGCCGCCCGGCTGGTCAAAAAGCTCCCGCATTTCGGCCTCGACGTGGAGCTGGCCTGTCCGCCGGGCACGATCCTGGCCGTGACCGGGCCGTCGGGCTCGGGCAAGACCACGGTGTTGCGCCTGCTGGCCGGCCTGGACGAACCCGACGCCGGCCGCATCGCCCTGGACGGCGAGGTCTGGCGCGACGTGGCCGCCGGCGTGCGCGTGCCGGCCCGAAAGCGGGGCGTGGGCCTGGTCTTCCAGGAATACTCGCTGTTTCCCCACATGACCCTGGCCGACAACGTGGCCTACGCCACAAGGGACGCCGCCTTTGCCGGCCAGTTGCTCGAGCTGTTCGGCATCGCCCACCTGGCCGGCAGCCGGCCGGGGGGCATGTCCGGCGGCGAGCGCCAGCGCGGGGCGTTGTGCCAGGCCTTGGCCCGCCGGCCCAAGGCGCTGCTGCTCGACGAGCCCTTTTCCGCCCTGGACGCCGCCACCCGGGCCACCCTGCGCGAGGCGCTGCTCGGCGTGCGGGCCCGCTTCGCCATCCCCATCGTGCATGTGACCCACGACCTGGCCGAGGCGGCGCTGCTCGGCGACCGGGTCGTGACCATCAACCGCGGACGGATCGATCCGGACTGGTTCGCCCGGCAACTGGCCCTCTACCGCCAGGAACGCCAGGCCCTGCTCGCCCGCTTCGAGGAATCGCCCCCGGCCGAGGCGACGGTCCGGCCGCCGCGAAACATCCCCACGGAGGAACGCCCATGCGACGCATCGTTTTGACCCTGGCCCTGGTCCTGTGCCTGACCGGCAACGCCCTGGCCGACAACCTGCTCGTGGCCGCCGGCGCCGGCTACAAAAAGCTCGTCACCGACCTGGCCGCCGCCTTCGAGAAACAAAGCGGCGTCAAGACCGAATTGTCCTTCGGCAACATGGGCCAGGTGGCCACCCAGGCCAAGGCCGGCGGCGTCATCGACGTCATCGTCGGCGAGAAGGGCTTCCTGGATACCATGGGCCTGGCCTTCAGCGGCACCGCCCCCATCGGCAAGGGCATCCTGGTCGTGGCCTGGCCCAAGGGCAAAACCCTGGCCGCCCCGGCCGATGTGGCCAAACCCGAGGTCAAGCGCCTGGCCATGCCCGATCCGCAAAAGGCCATCTACGGCAAGGCCGCCACGCAGTACCTGGAGAAAGCCGGCCTGACCAAGGCCGTGGCCGACAAGCTGCTGGTCGTGGCCACCGTGCCGCAGGTCACCACCTACGTCGTCAGCGGTGAGGTGGACGCGGGCTTCGTCAACCGCACCGATGTCATGACCCTCGGCGACAAGATAGGCGGCTACCTGGAAGTCGATCCGGCCCTGTACGCGCCCATCGAGATCGTGGCCCAGCCCCTGGCCGACGCGCCCCATGCCGCGGCGGCGGGGAAGTTCGCCGCCTTCCTGGCCACGGACGCGGCCAAGGCCATTGCCGTCAAAAACGGGATGTAGCCCTTGCCCGACGCAAGCCTGCTCGCGGCGGCCACCGACCCGGGTGTCGTCTTCTCCGTCACCCTGACGCTTCAGGTCATGGCCGTCGCGATTCCCTGTTTTTTCCTGTTGGGCGTGCCCCTGGGCTACCTGCTCGGCCGGGGGCGCGGCCGGCTGGTGGCTGCCCTGGATTTTCTGATTTCCCTGCCCCTGGTGTTGCCGCCCATGGCCGTGGGCTTTTTCCTGCTGCTGTTGCTTGGGCGCGAGGGGATTTTGGGCGTCTACCTCCAACGCTTTTTCGGCCTGCAGATCGTCTTTAGCTTTCCGGGGCTGGCCCTGGCCTCGGTCACGGCCGGCATACCGTTGATGGTGCGCCCGATCCAAGCGGCCGTGCGCGGTGACCTCATGCGCCTGGTCGAGCTTTCGGCCGTGCTCGGCAAGCCGCCCCTGACCACTTTCGTGCGCGTGGTCATGCCGCACTGCAAAAAAAGCATCGCCGCCGGCCTGTTTCTGGCCACGGGCCGGGCGCTGGGCGAAGTGGGCGTGAGCCTGCTTCTGGGCGGCGACATCATCGGCCGCACCAACACCGTGTCCCTTGAAATCTACAATGCCGTCTTTACAGGCGATTTCCAGCGGGCCGGCCTGCTTTCCGGGCTTTTGGCCATGGTGTCCCTGGCCCTGGTGTTCGCGCTCAAGCGCACGGGAAGTGGTTAAGGCGTGACGGTTTCGTCGAGAGGGAGCTTGACAATCATTCTCAATGTAGTTACCCAAGAGGCCATGCAAGGAGCGCAGCCCATGGCCCCCCTCGAAAGCCTGACCCATTTCCCTCCCGGTAGCCGTGTGCGTGTCGAAACGTTGTGCGATTGCCCCAAGGCCAGGGGCCGGCTTTGTGCCATGGGCATCACCCCTGGAACCGTGGTGGAGATCACGGCCTGTTGTGGCGGGCCGGTCTGTCTGCGGGCCAGGGGTTCGTGCTTTTCCATCGGCCACGGCCTGGCCGAGAAGGTCATGGGCCGTCTGGACGCCGCCGCCTGCCAGGTGGCCTAGTGCCGCGTCCTGGAAAAAAGAGTGGCTTGTCCAGGTTCAACACCCCAGAATAATTGTTTTTCCTTGAAAAATTCGATCGTATTTCCGTAGGGTCGCCAGGCCAGGCCGCCGACCGGGTCAAGCCTCGGCCAGGGCAGCGGCGTTGGCCGGTTGCCAGGCGGCAGCCGCCGCCACCGGGCACCTCCCCATCATCCGCGCCCAAGCGGGCGCATGGCAGGGCACAGCGGACCTTCGCCGTGCAGGAGCAGGCATGAATCAGCCATCGGATCAGGCATGTTTTGGCCTTCGTCGCTTGCAAGTCGGGCAGCGGGCCCGGATCTGCCGGGTGGAGGCGGCCGGCGAACTGGGCCGGCGGCTGCGGGACATGGGCCTGGTGCCGGGCACGGAAGTCGCCGTGGTCGGCCGGGCGCCGCTCAAGGACCCCGTGGCCCTGCGCCTGCGGGATTTCACGTTGACCCTTCGCAACAACGAGGCCGACCACATCGTGGTCATGCCGGTTTGACGCCGTACCATCTCGATAGGCTCCCTTGATTGCAGCCCCCGGCCCTGTGACAGGGGCCGGGGGTTTTGGTTTGCCGGCGGCCTTTCCCCTTGCTGCGGGCCCGTATTGTTCTGTATAATATTCCTGAAGTGTCACGAAAAACACGGTCGTTCCGGGAGGTGTCCCATGTTGGATATCGTGGAGCGGGCGGCCCGTTGTTTCACCGAGGGCTATAATTGCTGCCAAGCGGTGCTGCTGGGCTTTTGCGGTCCCTTGGGCCTGGGTGAGGAACTGGCTGCCCGGCTGGGTACGGGCTTCGGCCTGGGCATGGCCCGTGGGGGAACCTGCGGCGCGGTGTCCGGGGCGGTCTTGGTTCTGGGGCTGTGCGGCGGGGGGGGCGGATCGGGCGGTGCGGCGGCCAAGGCGGCCACCTATGCCCGGGTCCGTTATTTTTACGACCGTTTCATCGAGCGGCACGGGGCGCTGGTCTGCCGCGACCTCCTCGGCCTCGACCCGACCACGCCACAGGGGCTGGAACAGGCCGTGCGCGAGGACCGCTTCCACAGGGTCTGCTTGCCGCTGGTGCGCGACGTGGCCAGCCTGGCCAGGGACATCGCCGTGGAGGCCGGCCTGTGCCCGGCCTGCGACCGCACCGCGCCGTGACGCCGCCGCGGCTGGGCTGGCGGCCTGACGGTGTCCCGGGATGGCCGCGAGGGCGGGCAGGGCACAGGCTGCGGCCCGGCACGGGAGGACGCGTCGGAGAGGGGGACGCGGGCCTGACATCGCAAGGGTGGGCCTGCCCCAGATCTCAGACGTCCGGGCCGGAGGGCAGACACGATGCCTGACACCATGCCGCCTGTGCCGCCAACGGACTAGACGCGCTGCCACGACGCGGCCGGCCGGCTGGTTCCCTGCCCGGGCAGTGGCCAGGACGGCGCCTTTCCCCATCCCGCCGACAGCCTGGCCGCGCGGTTCGTCGCCGCTGGCCGCGGCCTCGTCTCCGATCGGGCCACGGGGCTTGTCTGGCCCGTGGATGCCGGGCTGGCCGGGTTTCCCATGCCCTGGGCCGAGGCCCTGGCTTTTGCCGCCGGCCTGGCCGGCCAGGGCTCTTGCGGCCGCACCGACTGGCGGCTGCCCAACCGCCGGGAACTGCGCAGCCTCGTCTCCTACGGCCAGGCCCGGCCGTCGCTGCCGCAGGGCCACCCCTTTCAAAACGTCTTCGCCGGTTGGCACTGGACGTCCACCACGGCCGCGCCCGCCCCGGCCTATGCCTGGTACGTGCATTTCGAAGGCGGGCGGATGTTTTACGGCCGCAAGGACCAGGACTGCCTGTGCTGGCCCGTGGCCGGGACGTGCCTGTTGCCCCGCACCGGCCAGGTGACGTGCTTTGACGCGGCCGGACGCGAGCGGGCCTGCTCGGCCACGGGGCAGGATGGGCAGTGGCAATCGGGCCGGGCCTGGCCCGTCCCGCGTTTTGCGCCCGCACCCGGCGGGGGGCCGGGGGTCCTCGACCGGCTGACCGGCCTGGTCTGGGCCGGCCACGCCGATGCCGCCGCTGGCCCGGTCGGCTGGGAGGCGGCGCTGGAAGCGGCCGGGCGCTCTGCGGGCGGCGGTTGGCGGTTGCCCGACATCAACGAACTGGAATCCCTGGTGGACGCCTCCATGGCCGATCCGGCCCTGCCCGCCGGCCATCCCTTCACGGCCCTTGGCGAGGCCTATTGGTCGTCCACCACCAGCGCTTTCGACCCTGCCTGGGCCCACGCCCTGTACCTGCGCAAGGGCGCCGTGGGCGTGGGCGTCAAGAGCGGGCCGGAATTCCTGGCCTGGCCCGTGCGCGGCCCCCTGGCCTAGAACCGCTCGAAATCGTCGTCCGAGGACTCGGCGGCCAGGTTCAGGTTGAGGCCGCTTCGGGCCGGCTGGTGCGGCCTGGCGGCCGGCCTGGCCGGTTTCGCCGCCTTGGCCGGCCGTTTTCCGGCGGCCAGGGCCTTTGGCGGCACGGTGCGGGGCCGCGCGGACATGGCGTCGAGCTGGAAGTAGGAAACCGTCTCCTGGAGTTGCAGGGCTTGGCTCGAGAGTTCCTCGGCCGTGGAGGCCATTTCCTCGGAGGCCGAGGCGTTTTGCTGGACGACCTGGTCGAGTTGCTGGATGGCCCGGTTGACCTGCTCGGCACCGGCGTTTTGCTCCACGCTCGAAGCCGTGATCTCCTGGATGAGTTCGGCCGTGCGCTGGATGTCGGGCACGATCCTGGCCAGGAGGTCGCCGGCCTTTTCGGCGATGTCCACGCTCGAGGAGGACAGCTCGCTGATCTCGCCGGCGGCGTTGCCGCTGCGTTCGGCCAGTTTGCGCACCTCGGCGGCCACCACGGCGAAGCCCTTGCCGTGCTCGCCGGCCCGGGCCGCCTCGATGGCGGCGTTTAAGGCCAGCAGGTTGGTCTGGCGGGCGATTTCCTCGATGATGCCGATTTTCTCGGCGATCTGCTTCATGGCCGTGACGGTCTGGGCCACGGCCTTGCCGCCGTCCTGGGCGTCCCGGGCCGTGGCCAGGGCGATCTGTTCGGTCTGCTTGGCGTTGTCGGCGTTCTGGCGGATGTTGGCGGTCATCTGCTCCATGGAGGAGGAGATTTCCTCGACGCTGGCCGCCTGTTCCGTGGCCCCCTGGGACAGGCTCTGGGTGGTGGCCGAGAGCTCCTCCGAGCCCGAGGCCACGTTTTCCGCCCCGGATTGGACCTGGCCCACCACTTCGCGCAGCTTGGCGATCATGTGGCGCAGCGCCGCGGCCAGCGCCCCGATCTCGTCTTTCTGGTCGAGCTCGATGCGCTGGTTGAGGTCGCCGGCGGCCAGGCCCTCGGTGGCCCGCACGCCCAGCAGCACCGGCTTGGTGATCATGCGCGAGATAAAAACGCCCAGCAGCACGGCCAGGGCCACGCCCACGCCGATGCCGGTAACGGACATGACCGAGGCGCGCCGGGCGGCGTCCTCGCCGTCGGCCTTGGCCTGGCGGGCCGCTTCCTGGGATTCGGCCATGAGCCGGTCCAGCAGGTCGAAGCAGCGGATCTGCTTGTCGCGCACCGTGACCATGGCCACCTGGCGCATCTTGGAACAGACGGCCGACACCCGGGCCACTTCTTCCGACAGCGTGGCGAAATGGCCGATGGTGGCCGCCACGGCCGGGGCGACGTCCGCGCGCAGGATGTTTGCGAGTTCCTCGCGCGGGGCGTTTTTGGCGACAAGCTCCTTGATCTTGCCCACGGCCTGGTGCAGCCGGTCGTGGATGGTCCGGATATCCGCCAGGGTCTTTTTGAAGACCGGGTTGGCGATATCGCGGCCCTCGGTGTCGAGCCACTGGCCGAACGAGCACTTGGCCGGGTCGTCGCCGCCGGCCAGGGGGGCGCCATAGAGGATCAGGGCATCGACATCGCTTAATAGTTTGTAGTGGTCGCCCCGATACTGCGCGAGCTTGGTGGCCAGGGCGTCGGGATCGTCGATGTCCGATTTGTCCCACTCGCGAGCCAGGTCGAACGTTTCGTTGTTGATTTTGACCCATTCCTGCCAGGCCGGGCCGAATTCCCGCCACAGCCGCTCGGCCTGGGCGGTCTTGGGCAAGGCGTCGTATTCGTCCCAGGCCTTGCGGTAAGCGCCCCGCAAGTTGGCGATGTTGTCGAACTGCCGGGCCCGGTCCTTGGGGTCGAGCCCGGGGATGAGCAGCGAGCGCTGGGCCACGCGGACGGATTCCCCGGCGATCTTGATCGATTGCAAGTCGCGCACGGCGGGCATGGTGACGTCCGTGACCGTGGTGAGTTCCCGCGAGACACTCGACAGGCCGCCTAGGCCCACAAGCCCTACGATCAGGGTGATGGCGGCGCAGACGAGGAACCCACCGACCAGTTTGACGCCCAGCTTCAGATTGCCCATCTTCGTACCCCTCAGGCTCAGGATTGTACCGCAGTTGCGTCTCTTACAATACGGAAAATCCCTACGGGGGCGCTAGGGCCTTTGTCAAATGGCTCTTGTGTGGCCGGGCTGGTCAGGCCGCCTCCCGGGCAAGCCGGCCGTCGCGGATGGCGATGATCCGGGAAGCCATGGCGGCATAGGCCCGTTCGTGGGTGACCATGACCACGGTGAGCCCCTCGGCGTTGAGGGCCGTGAGGATGTCCATGATCTGCCCGCCGGTGTCGCCGTCCAGGCTGCCCGTGGGCTCGTCGGCGAAAAGGATGGCCGGCTCCGTGACCAGCCCCCGGGCGATGGCCACGCGTTGGCGCTCCCCGCCGGAAAGGGCCCCGGGCAGCCGGTCGGCCTTGTCGGCCAGCCCGACCTTGGCCAGGCAGTCCAGGGCGTGGCGCTTGCGCGCGGCGGACACCGGCCGCAGGCTGGAAAGAAACGGGGTCAGCACGTTTTCGCGTACGGTCAGGTAGGGCAGCAAGTGGTGCATCTGGAAGACCATGGAGAAATCCGTGGCCCGCAGCCGGTTGCGTTCCCGTTCGCCCATGGCGGCCAGGTCCCGGCCCTTGTAGCGGACGCTGCCGGCGTCCGGGTGCAGCAGGCTCGACAGGATGTTGAGCAGGGTGGACTTGCCCGAGCCCGAGCGGCCGACGACACAGGCGAACTCGCCCGCCGCGATGGCCAGGGACACCCCGCGCAGCACCGGCGGCGCCTCGGGCGCACCGGCATAGGCTTTGACGACATTCTCGGCGATCAACAGGGGCATGAGGGCTCCTTGTTCCGGCGGGTTAGAGCATGACCAGGGCCTGGGACGGCTCGATGCGCGCCGCCGAAAGGGCCGGCGGCAGCGAGGCCAGGGCCGAAAGCAGGGTCACGGCCGCAAAAAGGGCCGCGAATTGGCCGGGCTCGAACACCACCGCCGCGCCGCCGAGGTCGAGCAGGGCCATGAGCCTGAAACTGGCGGCAAACCCCGCCGCCTGGCCGACGACGGCCGCGCAAAGCCCCAGCAACACCCCCTCCAGGCTCATGAGCGTGAAGACCGCGCCCTTGGAATAGCCCAGGGCCCGCAGCAAGCCGATCTCGTTTTTGCGCTCGTTGACCGAGGAGAAAACCGACAGCCCGATCATGACGCAGGCCGTCAGCAGGATGACCCCCGAGACGGCCAAGGCCAGGCGTTTGACGAAATCCACCGTCATCATGCGGCTTTTGACCACCTGCCCCATGGCCTTGACGTCCGTGCCGGGCAGGCTGGCCGCGATTTGGGCCGTGATGTCCTCGATGGGGCAGCCGGAGCACAAGGCGGCCACTTCCACGAAATGGACGCGGTCCGGCTGGCCGGCCGCCCGTTGCAGGGCGTGGATGTCGGTGAAAAGCACGCCGTCGTCGCCCGAGCCCGTCTCGCCGAGCACCCCGGCCACGGTAAACGGCTGCCCCTTGATGGTGACCGTGTCGCCGGGCCCAAGGCCCAGGCCAGCCGCCGCCTGGGATCCGGCCACAAGCTCCCCCTCGCCGGGGGTGAGCCGGCCGGCCGTTTCGTGCCAGTAGCTCTTGATGCGCATCTCCTGGTCGAAATCCACGCCGATCACGCCCACGGGCGTGTCGCCCACCGTGGTGAGCAGGGCGAATTTCGGGGCCACGGCGCTTAAGCGGTCCTTGTGGTGGATGCCGCGGATGGCGGCCAGGGTTGCGGCTTCCTTGAGGGAGCGGATGTCCACGGACACGTCGGCCAGGGCCAGGCCGCCGTAGCTGACGGACAGGGTCTCGGTTTTGGGGCTCACCAGGATGTTGGCCCCGTAGGCGGCCAGCTTTTCCTCCAGGCTCGCGCCCACGGCCTTGGACAGCTCGAGCAGGGCCGTCACCGAGGCCACGCCGATGGAGAAAACCGCCACCATGAGCAGGGTGCGCGGCAGCTTGCGGCGCAGGTTGCGCAGGGGAATGGTCAGGATGTTCAAGGGCGGCTCCTTGGGGCGGGCGGGCCGTTAAAAATACGACGCGCCGGCCGTCAGGGCGGCCATGGGCACCCGCAGGCTGTCGCCGGTCACTTCCGCGGCCAGGGGGGCGGGATTGCAGCCGCCGTGGACCTCGCCGACCTTGCTGCCATGGAAACGGCGGCCGCAGTTGACGCAGACCATGAACTCCCCTTCCTGGCGGTAGCCCTTTTTCTCGGGGAAACAGACGTCGCAGGCGTCGAAGGCCGTGCGCACCTTGCCGTCGGCGCTTTTGACGGCGAAAAAGCGCACTTCCTTGCCCCCGGCCGTCACGGCGTAGAAATGGGCCTTGCCGTCGGACACGTCGGCCAGGGGTATCGTGACCGCGTCGCCCTGGGGCGAAAGGGTCTTGGTGTCGGAAAAGATGCCGAGCAGGGCGCTTGCCGGGTCGGGCAGGCTGCAAAGCGCGGCCAGGCCGAGGCAGGCGGCCACGAGGGCCGGGGCGAGAAAACGGGCGCGGACGGGATGGCGCATGCGGGTTCTTCCTTTGGCTGGGGGGTTGCGGCGGGGCCGTACGCGATGACGCCTGGCCGGGCCTGTTAAATATGACCAGTTTGGTGTGAATTTTGCCAGGAGATAGCAATCCTGATGCCAACGTCAAGGGGCCAGGACCCAGGGCCGGGCTGCCTCCCCCAGCCGGCCCGGCCCCAGGCCCTGGAACGGGCCATGCATTCACCGGCCAGGCTTCCGGCCTGGCCGGGCCTGTCCCCCCGCTGGCGTCGCGTTTCTGGACAGGTGCCCTTTCGAGGCGTATAAATAATAGACGGACGTGTCTCGAAAACAGACATGGCCGCGAACCCATGGGCACGGATATGCGTTTCTTTCGCCACAAAAATCCCTTTGGCGGGGCGTCCTCGCCCCTGCTCGTCATCGGCGCGGCCGGCATCCTGGCGGCGGTGGTGGTGGCCATGGCCGTCATCGACCTGGGCCGGGAAAAGCAATACATGACGCAGCTTTTGCTGGAAAAGGGCGCGGCGCTCATCAAGGCCTTCGAGGCCGGCACGCGCACCGGCATGCGCGGCGGCTTCGGCGCCGAGGTCCGCCTCCAGCATCTGCTGGAGGAAATGGCCAACCAGCCCGGCATCTTCTATCTGGCCGTCACCGACGCCGACGGGAAAATCGTGGCCCACAACGATCCCTCCCGCATCGGCCAGGAGCTGTTCACCGCAGGCGAAATGGCCGCCCTCGGTCCCGACAACGCCGAAAAGTGGCGGCTGGCCACGGAAGAGGGAACCGGGCGGCAATCGTTCCTCGTCTACCGGCGCTTCGTGCCTTCGGCCGGCCGGCGCGGCCCTCATGGGCCGCGCATGCACCCGCCGGTCCAGGAGCGCTCCTTTTTCTGCGCCGAGGACTGCGACACGCCGGGCCAGCGCCGGGACCTGCGCGGGGTGCCCCTGGACATCTTCGTCGGCCTCGACGTGGCCCCCATCGAGGCCGCCCGGCGGGCCGACCTGCAAAACACCTTGACCACGGCGGCCGTGCTGCTGGTGCTGGGGCTTGGCGGCGTGCTGGCCCTTTTCTGGGCCCAAAGCTACCGGGCCCAGAAAAGGGCCCTGCGCCATACCACGGCCCTGGCCTCGGAAGTGGTGGCGGCCATGCCGGCGGGGCTTTTGCTCGTGGACCCGGCCGGCACGGTGGCTATGGCCAACGGCGCGGCCGAGGCCCTGGCCGGCGTGGCCCCGGGGGGGCTGGCCGGCCGGCCCGTGGAGGCGGTGCTGCCGCCGGGCCTGCTGGCCGAGGCCTGGGGCGGCGAGCGCGAGATGGACCTGGGCCTTGGCGGCGGCCGGCCCGCCCCGCTGGCCGTGTCGGTCTCCTCGGTGACCACGGAGGAGGGCACCTCCGTCGGCTCCCTGG
Organism: Solidesulfovibrio sp. DCME; assembly: GCF_049995385.1. NCBI lineage: Bacteria > Pseudomonadati > Thermodesulfobacteriota > Desulfovibrionia > Desulfovibrionales > Desulfovibrionaceae > Solidesulfovibrio > Solidesulfovibrio sp. DCME. Next base: position 3,162,079 of record NZ_CP188261.1, on the reverse strand, counting down.
TCGTGCTGCGCGACCTGCGCGAGGTGCGCCGGCTGGAGGCCGAGGTCCGGCGGCGCGAAAAGCTCGCGGCCGTGGGCAACCTGGCCGCCGGCGTGGCCCACGAGATCCGCAACCCGCTGAGCTCCATCCGGGGCTACGCCGCCTATTTCGGGGCCAAGTTCGCCCCGGGCAGCGAGGACCGGCAGGCCGCCGACGTGATGGTGCGCGAGGTGGACCGCCTCAATCGCGTCATCTCGGAACTGATCGAATTCGCCCGGCCCTCGGACCTGGAACGCCGGCCCGTGCTTCTGTCCGACCTGGCCGGCCACGCCGCCCGCCTGACCCGGCCCGACGCCGTGGCCAGGAATGTGGCCGTGGACCTGTCCGGGGTCACGGACGGGCCGGAAGTGGCGGCCGATCCCGACCGGCTGGTCCAGGCCCTGCTCAACCTGTGCTTAAACGCCATCCAGGCCATGGAGGCCGGTGGCGTCATGGCCCTGGCCACGGGCATCGCCCCGGACGGCCGGGCCTTCGTGTCCGTGGCCGACGACGGCGGCGGCATCGCTGCCGCCGACCGGGACCGGATCTTCGATCCCTATTTCACCACCAAGGCCCGGGGCACGGGCCTGGGGCTGCCCATCGCCCACAAGATCGTCGTGGCCCATGGCGGGGAGATCGTGCTGGCCGCCCGGCCGCAAGGCGGCACCCTGGCCACGGTCTTCCTGCCCGCCACGGCAGGGCAGGGCGGCAACGGAGCAAAGGATGCGGGCGAAAATACTCGTGGTTGACGACGACGCCGGGCACCTGTCCATGTTGCGCACGGTGCTTTCCGGCTGGGGCTACCTGCCGGAAGGGGCGACGGACGGCGAACAGGCCGTGGCCATGGTGCGCGGTAAGGCCTACGACGCGGTGCTGCTCGACGTGCGCATGGCCGGCATGGGCGGCATGGAGGCGCTTTCGCGCATCCGGGAATACAACCCGGCCGTGCCGGTCATCATCATGACGGCCTATTCGTCGGTGGAAACGGCCGTCTCCGCGCTCAAGACCGGGGCCTACGACTACCTGACCAAGCCGCTCGACCTCGACGTGCTGCGCCTGACCCTGGACCGGGCGTTGGACCACATGCGCCTGGCCGCCGAGAACGAGACGCTGCGCCGCAAGCTGGCCACGGGCGTGGCCGGGCCGGAGATCATCGGGGCGAGCAAGGCCATGCGCGAGCTTTTTACCCTCATCGGCATGGTCGCGCCCACCGAGGCCACGGTGCTGGTCACGGGCGAGTCCGGTACGGGCAAGGAACTCGTGGCCCGGGCCATCCACGCCGGCAGCGCCCGGGCCGGGGGGTCGCTGGTGGCCGTCAACTGCGCCGCCTTGAGCGAAACCCTGCTCGAATCCGAGCTGTTCGGCCACGAGAAGGGGGCGTTTACCGGGGCGGAGAAGCGCCGCGAGGGGCGGTTCATGGCCGCGGACAAGGGCTCGATCTTCCTCGACGAGATCGGCGAGATCGCCCAGCCCGTCCAGGCCAAGCTGCTGCGCGTCATCCAGGAGCGCGAGATCCAGCGCGTGGGTGGCGACCGGCCCATCGGCGTGGACGTGCGCATCCTGGCCGCCACCAACCGCGACCTCAAAAAGGAGGTCGAGGCCGGGCGCTTTCGCGAAGACCTCTACTACCGCCTCAATGTCGTGTCCGTGCCCGTGCCGCCCCTGCGCGAGCGCTGCGAGGACATCCCGCTTCTGGCCCAGCATTTCCTGCTGCGCTTCGCCGAAAAAAACCGCAAGCGCATCAAGGGGTTCACGCCCTCGGCCATGGACCACCTGGTGCGCTGCCCCTGGCCCGGCAACGTGCGCGAGCTGGAAAACGCCGTGGAACGGGCCGTGATCCTGTCGGTGGGGGAATACGTCACCGAGCGCGAATTGCCCTTGTGCGAGGGCGGCCATCCGGTCGAGGGGCCGGCGGAGGCCGGGGGGGCGACGGGGCTGGCCGGGCGGCCCCTGGACGACGTGGAGCGCGAGGTCATCCTGGCCACGCTGGCCTCCTGTGGCGGCAACAAGAGCGAGGCGGCCCGGGTGCTTGGCATCACCCGGGCGACGCTGCACAAAAAACTCAAGAAGTACGGCGAGGAATAGCGGCTTTGGCAGCCGGTTGCCCGTCGCGCCCCGCGGACTGGCCGCTATGGCGACGGCCGCAACAAGCTGCGGGGTGGGTTTCGTTTTCGCTCCGGATAGGCTATGCATCGACCGTAAGGGTCTCTTTGGGCTCGGCTGGCGGAAGGGGCGGATGGCCGTTGCCCATGGCCGAGGAAAGAGACGTAGAAGCAATTCATGGAAACACTCGCCAAACCGATGGTGCTGGGGTTGGTCAACAACGCCGCCCTGCTGCTCGCCCTGGCTTTCTTGTCCGATGTCTTCGGCCGGGATGTCGGGGAACAGGACGCCTGGCCCAAACGTGTTCTGGTCGGCGTATGCCTCGGCGGCATGGCCGTGGCCGTCATGCTGGGGCCATGGGAACTGCGACCCGGACTTTTTTTTGATACCAGGTCCATCCTGCTTGGCGTGACCGGGCTTTTTTTCGGTGCCCTGCCCACGCTGGTGGCCATGGCCATGGCCGTTTCGCTGCGCATCGCCCAAGGCGGCCTCGGCATGTATGTCGGCTCTTGCGTGATCCTCGCTTCCGGCTGTCTGGGGCTTGTGTGGCGGGCACGCCGCAAACAGACCCTGGCCGAACTGGGTTTCGGGGAGCTCTTCGCCTTCGGCCTGCTGCTGCACGTTGTCATGCTGTCCCTGATGCTGTTGCTTCCCGGCGGCCACGCCCTCGAAACCCTGCGCAACATCTCCCTGCCGGTGTTGTTGATTTATCCGGCAGCCACGGCGGGGTTGGGGCTCCTGCTCGTGAGGCGCCTGGCCCGCAACCGCCTCGTCATCTTCCTACGGGAAAGCGAATCCCGCTACCTGAGCCTTTTCGAGAACAACCATGCCGTCATGCTCCTCGTCGACCCGGATTCGGGCCGCATCGTGGACGCCAACCCGTCGGCCTGCGTCTTCTATGGCTGGAGCCGCGAGGCGATTCGGCTCCAGCGTATGCAGGACATAAACACCCTGCCGCCGCAGGACGTGCGCGCGGCCATGCAAGCGGCCAAGAAGGGGCGGGTCAAATCCTTCCGCTTCCGCCACCGGCTGGCCGACGGCCGCATTCGCGACGTGGAGGTCTATACCGGGCCGATTCGCTTCGACGACCGGCAACTGCTCTATTCCATCGTCATGGATGTCACGGAAAGCCTGGAAGCCGAGCGGCGCCTGTCCGAAAGCGAACAGCGGTTCCGGCTGCTGGTGGAAAACGCGCCCAGCGGCGTGTTCGTCCAGGTCGAGGGCCGGTTCGCCTACCTCAATCCGGCCGCCTGCCAGTTGTTCGGCCTGCCCGAGGCGGAAGGGCTTTTGGGCGAGCCCGTCATCGAACGGGTGGCGCCGGCCTTTCGGGACAGCGTGCTGCGGCGCATCCAAACACTCAATGTCGACCGTCAGGCCGTGCCGTCGGTCGAACAGGCCATGCTGCGCCTGGATGGACAACTGTTTTTCACCGAGGCGGCGGCCGTGCCCATCGAATGGGACGGCCGGCCGGGAGCGTTGGTCTTTTTCCGCGACGTGACGGAACGGCGTCGAGTCGAGGAACGGGTGCGGGTCAGCGAATCCCGGCTGCAGAGCCTGTTCGCCCTGACCCAGATGGAGACGGCCTGCGAGGCGACGCTTCTGGCCCATGCCGCGGCCGAGGCCCGGCGGCTGACCGGCAGCCGCTATGGCGGGGTTTTTCTGCGGGGCGAGGCGGATGGTGGGCTGCGCCATGTCGAGGCCACGGGCAATGCCGCCTGCCTGGTGCTGTGGGACGGCGAATGCCGCGACCCGGACGGGGTGGCGGCCTGGGTGGAGGCCTCCGGTATCCGGGAACCCGGGATCGTGACCGATCAGGGGCCGCTGGCGGCCATGGGGCAGATGCTGTTCGTGCCGGTGGTCGCCGGCCGGGACATGGCGGCGGCGATGCTGGTCGCCGGCAAGGGCGAGCCCTACGACGAGGCCGATGTCCAACTGGCGGCCCTGCTGGTGGACACGGCCTGGCGGCTGGTGGCCCGGCGCCGCGACGCGGCGGCGCTTCTGGCGGCCAAGGAGGCGGCGGAGACGGCCAGCCGGGTCAAAAGCGAGTTTTTGGCCAACATGAGCCACGAACTGCGCACGCCGCTCAACGGTATCCACGGCATGGCCCAACTGCTGGCCGGCACGGAACTTTCGGCCGAACAGCGGGAATACGTCGATGCCGCCCTCAATTCCTGCCGCCGCCTCACCAGGCTCCTGGGCGACATCCTGGACCTGTCGCGGGTGGAGTCCGGCAAGCTGGGCCTGGTCAAGGAGCCCTTTTTGCTGGCCGACCTGGTCAACGCCGTCACCACCGCCTTCGAGCCGACCTGCCGCGAGGCCGGGGTCCAATGGGTCGTCGCCGTGGAGCCGGGCGTGCCGTCGACGCTTTTTGGCGACGAGGGCCGCGTGCGCCAGATCCTCTACAACCTGGCCGGCAATGCCGTGAAATTCACCAGGTCCGGCAGCGTGCGCCTGGAGGCCTGGGCCGGCCCGACGAACAGGGCCGGCGAGGGGAGCGTGCTGTTTTCCCTCGTCGACACCGGCGTGGGCATTCCCGCCGAGGAACTCGATACCGTGTTCGAGGCCTTCCACCAGGTCGAGCGCTCGTTTACCCGGCGGTTTCAGGGGGCCGGGTTGGGCCTGGCCATCGTCCGGCGGCTGGTGCGGCTCATGTGCGGCGCCATCACCATGGAAAGCGAGGTGGGCCGCGGGACGCGCTGCACCTGCGCCCTGCCGCTGGTCCACCGCCGGCCGGAGCCGCCGGGGCAGTCGGCCGGCCTGGCCGGCGGGGGCCGCGAAGGCCGGCCGGCGGGCCGGGGCGGCTTCCGGCTGCTCGTGGCCGAGGATGACCCCATCAACGCCCTGGCCGCGCGCCGCATCCTGGAAAAACTCGGCCATGCCGTGGTGGTGGCCGCCGATGGCCGGGAGGCGGTGGAATTGGCAACGGCCTACCGGCCGGACCTGATCTTCATGGACGTGGGGCTGCCGGTGCTCGACGGTATCCAGGCCATGGCCGCCATCCGGCAAGCCCTGGCCGGGCAGGGGCACCCGGCCGTGCCCATCGTCGCCCTGACCGCCCACGCCATGTCCGGCGACCGGGAGTCGCTGCTCGCCGCCGGCATGGACGCCTATTTGGCCAAACCCGTGGACCGCGAGGAAATGATGGCCGTCCTCGACCGTTTTCTGGGCAAGGCGGGCGCGGCCTGATGCCGTGGCCCGTGTAACGACGAGCGTATTTTCAAGAAAAAAACAGTTTTTGATGTTGCCGCGAAAAGGCCGGTGTCCCCTTTCAGGGGCGGCCCTCGCGGCGTTTGGCCGGGACGCGCAGGCTCTGGCCCAGGGACAGGCGCGTGGAATCCACGCCAGGGTTGGCGGCGGCCAGGTCGGCGGCGGGAACGCCGAGCTTGCGGGCGATGCCGTTTACGGTGTCGCCTTTTTTCACGGCATAGGTCTTGCCCGACAACTTGACCTTGGGCGCGGGCTGGGCCGGCGTCGGCTGGGCGGCGGGATCGGCGACCGGGCGCACGTCCCGGGCGTAGGCGCGCAGTTCGTCGGCGCCGGCGCTTTGGGGCAGGGGCGTGCCGTCGCCCAGGCCGGCCAGGACCAGGCCGGCCAGGAACCTGGCGCCGGACTCGGTCAGGTGCACGCCGTCGGCCGTGCGCAGGAGCACGGTTTCCCCGGTGGCCGCGTCGCGGCCGTGGCGGCTGAAGCGGCCGTCGGGGTCGGAGAAGGCGGCGGCGGTGTCGATGAACCGGCAGCCGGCGGCGGCGCACATGGCCGCCAGGGCCGCATTGACCTGCCGGACCCCGCCGGCCAGGGAGGCTTCGCCCATGGACGGCACGCCGACCCAGTAGACGCGGACGTGCGGATTGGCCCGGCGGGCGATGTCCACGAGGCCCTTGGCCTTGGCGGCGTAGGCCTCGGGCCAGGCCGGGTTGTCGAAATAGACCCGCGCGCCGTCCGGGCCGTCCACGGGCATGACGTCGTTGGCGCCGAGCATCACGACCAGGATGTCCGGCACTTCCCCGGCGACCCGTTCGTGCAGGCGGGCCGGCCAGTCCAGGAGTTCCGGGCGGGTGAGGCCCGTGGAGCGGGTGCCGTCGCGGGCGAAATCGAGGCCGGGCGTGCCGGCCAGGGCCCGTTCGAGCTGCTCGCCGAGGCTGATGGACAGGGAGTCGCCGACCACCAGCAGGCGTGTGGCCTGGGGTTTGGGGGCGGGGGCTGCAGGGGCTGCGGGGGCGCGCCTGGAAAAGACGTCGGTGGGCGCGATGGGCGTGTCCGGGCTTGGGGGCGCGGGGCTGTCCTCGCCCCGGCAGGCCGTGCTGACAAGGCTGAGGCCGCACAGCAGGCAGGCCAGCACGAGGCGTATCCGCCAGGCGCGCGGCCGCCGCGGACGCGTCCGGCCTGGTCGGGGAGGGGCGTGTCGGCGACGCCGGTTTTCCATAGTGGTCATGCCCATGTTCGTCTGGCCGCGTCCGGGGAGTACCGGCGATGGGGACAAAGTACCCCCGCCGGCCGGTCGAGGCAACGGCCTTAGCCGGCTTGGCCGAAAGCCGCGCTCCCGATGGGCGGGCCTGGCGGAGGCAGTGGGGGGTGCCCGCTCACGGCGTGCGCGACGGCGCGGCCGCAGGCGAGCCTGTTGTTTTTTGGCGCAGCTCCATGTCCTTGCCGATGGCCGCCAGGAAGGATTGGGCCAGAATGTCGCCGCCGGCCACGGTGAAATGCACCTTGTCGTTGGCCCGGACCTTGATCTTCACGCCCTTTTCGTTGGGCAAAAAGGTCGAATAGTTGCCCTGGTCGTCGGCCAGGAGCGTCCAGGTGTCGAGGTAGCGGCTGGTGGAAAACCGGCCGCATTCGGCCTTGACGATGTCGTTCATGACCTCGGCCTGCTTGGCGTAGGGTGGATCGCCCATGATGGGCAGGCCGATCCAGTAGTTGCGCACGCCCCGTTCCTGCATGGCCTCGAGGAAGTTCTCGACACGCATGGAAAAGACCTCGGGCCAGGTCTTGTTGGGACTGCCGGCCGGCCGGGGTTTTTCGTTGAGGTTGATGTACTTGGCGTCGTTGGCCCCCATCATGACCACCACGACGTCGGGCTTGTATTTGTCGAGAAAGACGCGAAGCGCCTTGCCCCAGTCGTAGTACTTGGGGTTGGCCAGGCCGCTCGAGACTTTTCCTTCCTCGATGAGTTCGAGGTTGTCCAGTTCGGCCACGCTGCGCCGCAACGACAGGGACAGGCCGATGGCCAGGGAGTCGCCGACCACGAGCAGCTTGCGCGGCGCGGGCAGCTTGGCCGTGGCCAGGCTGGGCGCGCCCGGCTGTGTGATTGCCGTGCCGGTCGTGGCGGTCGCGGCGGCCGGCGTGGCCGGATGCGGTACCGCGGCCTCCGCCGGGGCCTGCTCGGTGTCCTCGGCGGCCAGGGACGGGCGCGGCGGGGCCAGGGCGGCCAGCAGGTCGTCGGTGTCCACGGCAATGTCGGGCTTGAGCACCGGCTGGTTGGGGTCGAGGCGGTTTTTGAGGGCCAGGGCCTCGGCCTCGGTGGCCGGGTCGTCGCGGCAGGCCAGGGAATTCTTGTAGGTTTCGTCGAAATAGGGGGCCAGGGCGCAGTCCAGGGACTTGGAGGCCGGGCCGAGGCCCGATGCGCGCCAGAGGTTACGGGCGCGCCGGACCTGCCGGGCCACGCTGGGGGCCGGGCCGTCGGCCAGATGGTCGTCGACCCAGATCGAGACCTTTTCGATGTTGGCCATGGCCGCGACGACCAGGGCGATCAGATATACGAGGCAGGCTTTTTTCCAACTCATGGGCCGTGGCTACGCTAACGGGTTTGATGCGGTGGCGGGGTTGGCCGACGGGGTCAGCGGGGCGTGGCCATGGCCGTGACGATGCGGTCCGTCAGCAGGCGGCAACCGGCCGTGGTGAAATGCACGCCATCCTTGCCGCGAAGGGAGATGGCCTTGCCGGAAACGGTTTTTTTGGCGCAAAACCGGCCCGAGGTGTCGGCGAAAAGGTCCCAGGACTCGATGAAACGGCACGAGGGCGCGCCGGTGCAGGCGGCGCGCATGGCCTCGTTGGTGGTCCAGGCCCGCTGGCTGAAGGCTTTCTCGCGCATGGGCGGCAGGCCGACCCAGTAGACCCGCACCCCGTGGCGGCCGGCGATGTCCAGGAACCGCCCGGCCTTGGCCGTGAAGTCCTGGGCCCATTGGGGCGTGCCCCGGCCGTTCTTGGCATCGTTGCCGCCAAGCATGACCACCAGGGCGTCGGGCTTCTCGGCCTCGAGGAATTCGGCCAGGGCCTTTTCCCAATCGTAGAACTGGGGCGAATTGAGCCCGCTGGAAACCTTGCCGCGCGGGAGCAGCGCGACGTCCCCGGGCCGGCCCATGGACTGGGGCAGGGTGAGCCCCAGGCCCACGGCGAAGGAATCCCCCACGAGCAGAATCTTGCGCGGCCTGGTGGCGGCATCGGCGGCGGGGCCGGGGGCGCGCAGGGCCGGGGTCGGGTCCGTTTTGCCCGAGTCCGTCTTGGCCGGGGCCGCCTTGCCCTGGTCCGTCTTGGCCGCGTCCGGCGGGGTTTGGCTTTTCTTGGCCAGGCAGGGCCCGGCCGCAAGGCACGAGAGGACCACAACCGTCAAGGATGCGGCCAGGAAGCGGGCGAGGTTCCGTATGCAGGGGTAACGCCGGGATGGCGGCGGGAAATGTCGCATCGATTCGAGCATAGTCCCGGGAGTTTGGTTTGTCCAGGAGGGGCAGGGCGACGTCAGGCGGCGGATTTCGGGCGCAAGCCGTCCCGGACGAAGCTGCGGGCCAGGGCCAGGCACAGCATGGCCTCGGTGGCCACCGTGGCCAGGGCCGCGCCCTTGGCGGCCAGCAGCGGGATCAACAGCAGGTTGAGGGCGATGTTGACCACGGCGGCGGCGATGGTGGCCACGGCGTAGGCCCGCTCCCGGCCCAGGGCCACCAGGGCCTGGGTGAGGACGTAGTTGGGCAGGATGAAGGGCAGCGAAGCCAGCAGCCAGGAAAGCAGGGGGATGGCCGCCACGTACTTGTCGCCAAAGGCCAGGGTGAGGATCCAGGGGCCAAGCAGCAAGCCCCCGGCCACGGCCGCCACGGACAGCCCGATCATGACGCCGAGCATGCGCCCAAACGACTGGCGAAACGCGGCCGTGTCCTGCAGGGAGACGCGCAGGCGCCGGAAAAAGATGTGGGCCAGGGGGGTGGCCAGCATGATCACGCCCTCGATGAGGCGGTAGGCGGCGGCGTAGTTGCCGACAATGGCCGGGTCGTCGGTGAGCTGGCGCAGCAGGATGACGTCGCAGCGGAAATAGATGGTGGTGGCGGCACTGATGCACAAAAAGGCGGCGCATGGCCCGTAGACCTCGCGGCTGGCGGTCAGCCGGGGCGGCAGGCGCAGGGCCCGGCCGAAGGGGGACAGCAGCGCCCCGGCCTGGCCGAGGAGCAGGCCGAGGAAGATCGCCGCCGTGCCCGCGCCGGGCAAAAGCAGGGCCGCCCCGGCGCCAAGGGCCGTGGCCGTGCGGCAGATGGCCCGCCACACGCCCTCGGCGGCGAAATTGTTGCGCCCCTTGAGCTGCGCCGAAACCAGGGCGGCGGCGGTGAAAAGGGCGTAGTAGCCCACGGCCGCCGCCAGGGACAGCCGGTCGGCGGCGGGAAAGCACAGGGTCAGCCCCAGGCCGAGAGCGGTCACCAGGCCCAGATGCCCCAGGGCCAGGGACAGCAGCCCCGGCCGCCCTTCCTTGGGGGCCAGGGCGGCCATGGCCGTTTCGCGGAAAATAAGCGTGGTGAAGCCGCCGTCCTGGAAAATGGCGAAGATCGAGGCCAGGGTCAGGATGTAGGAATACTGGCCGAACACCGCCGGCCCAAGCGCCCGGCCCAGCACGAAGGTCAGGCCCACGGACACGGCGGCGGCGTAGAGCGTGGCCGCCCACTGGCTGGTCAGGGCCTTGGCCAGGGCCCGGCTCATGGCGCGACCCGGCCGGTGGGCGCGGCCATGACGGACAGGATATGCGCCACCGCGGCGGGCAGGTCCCGGGCCAGGGCATGGGGCCAGCCCGGCCGGCGCGCGGCCGGGACCAGCAGCGGCCCGGCGAGCTCGGGCAAGCCGAGCTCCCGGGCGTGGCGCGCGCCGTGCCCCGTGGCCACCAGGATGGTCAGGGGCGAGCCGAAAGCCAGGCCGAAGGCGATGTCCGAGGCGGCGTCGCCGATCACGGCCGTTTCGGCCCCGACCAGGCCGTGGCGGTCGGCCAGGGCGGTAAAAAGGCCGGTGGCCGGTTTGCGGCAGGCGCAGCCCTCGGCCGGGGCATGGGGGCAAAAGGCCGTTTCCGTGAGGGTGACGCCGTGGGCCGCGAGCAGCGCGTCCACACGGGCCTGCACGGCCCGGTAGTCGGCCAGGCCGTAATAGCCCCGGCCGATGCCGGACTGGTTGGTGACGCCGAAAAGGCGCACCCCCGCCCGGGCCAGCCCGGCGAGTGCCTCGCCCGCGCCGGGAACCAGGGCCACGCCGTCGGGGTCGCTCAAATAGTGGCGTTCCTCGATGATGGTGCCGTCGCGGTCGAGCAGCACGTTGGTTATGGCTTGGGGCATCAGAAGTCGTCCTGGAGGGCCGGCAGGTAGGGCTGGGGCCGGGCGGAAAGGAACAGCGACAAGGGGGCGCCGCCGTTGTCCCGCAGGGTTACGGGAAACGTCGGGCTGTCCACGGGAAGGCCGGTGAAGGACGTGGTGTCGAGCACGGCCTCGATGCGCAGGCGCGTGTCGTCGCGCGACCACAGTTGCGCCCCGGGGCCGGACAGGTCGAAGCGCACGAAGCCGTTGGCAATGGGCCTCGGGAAGCGCAGCACCGAAACGCGCCGGACCATGAGCCCCTCCCACAACCCGGAACGGTTGCTGGTCAGCCTGTCCAGGGGCGTGAAATGCGTGCCGTCCGGCGAAAAGGATACGGTCACGGTGTTTTTCCCGGCCTTGTCGGCGAAGACCCGGGGATAGGACAGGATGCGCAGCAGCTTGATGGGAAAGGCGGAACTGAGCGGCACGGTCACCGAGCAGGGGCCGGGGTCCCGGCAGGACAGGCAGTCCTCGCCGTCGTTTTTGCGGATGTTAAACGACAGGGGGAAGGCCGCCAGGGCTTCGGCCTCGGCGTGGAAGCTCGGCTCGAAGCGCAGCACGCCGCTCTGGCGCTCCAGAAGGAGCGTCGACGGCGCCGGGGCCAGCACCGGCACGGGGACGGCCTTGTCGCCGATGGAAAGGCGCGGCCGGTTCAGTTCCCCCGTAAGCTTGACGGCGGCGAACTCCACCGGCGGCGCGGCGCCCAGGCGCAGGGTCGCCGGGTTGCCCTGGGCCAGGGCGAGATAGGGGTCGGCCAGGGCCGGGTCGTAGAAGAGGTAGGCCGGTTCGCCGCCGGGGCCGGGGATGGTGAACACCGGGCCCAGGCTCGGATATGCCGCCCGGAAGGCGGCCAGGCGGTCGTGGGGATTGGCCGGGCCCTGGGGGATGTCCGGGCCGGCCGGAAAAACATAGAGGGCATCGGCGTCGACCAGGGGCTCGTCCGGCCGCCAGGCTGCCAGGCTGTTGTTGGCGGCGGCGCGCCACAGCGCATCCTCGGCCGGGCCGGGGCCGGCCGGTCTGCCGGCCAGGTCGGCGCGGACCTCCAGGCGGGTGACCTCGATGACCCCGGGATTGAACACCGGGCCGTAAGCCAGGCGCAGGCGCAGTTGCCCGGCCCCGCCCGGCGGCAGGGCCACGGGGTAGTCGCGGCTGATGAAGCGGCGTTTTTCGTGATTGGCCGGGACGAGCCGGCCGTCCGGACCGCGAAAGCCCTCGCCGGTCAGCACGTCCAGTTCCGTCAGCGCGCCGTCGTCGGCGGCCAGGGACACGGTCACGCGGGAGTCGGAAGGCAGGTCGCCCAGGAAGGAGGCGGAAAATTCCAGGTGCACGGTCGCGCGGGCAAGCTGCGTGCCCGGGGCGGCGACGAAGCGGTAATCGGCCCGGCCGGGCTTGTCGTAGTCGTAGTGGGTGAGGGTATGGTAGCGGCTTTCGGGGCCGAGGTTTTCCGCGGCCTCGCAGTCGGCGTAGAAGTTGTAGGTGGTGAAGTCCTCGACATAGGCGGCCTTGCCGGCCGCATCGGGGAAAAGGACCACCGGGGCGGTGCTGACCAGGCCCATGGCCGAAACCACGGTGTCCTGGATGGTCACGCGTTTTTGCCCGGGAAAGGGCGTAGCCGGCGCCGTCAGGTCGCTTTGGATGAGGTGGAAGGCCCGCTTGTAGCCCTTGGCGGTAAACGACGAGAGCTTGTCGAAGACGCCGGGCAGGTACCAGTCGGTAACGAGCTTGGGGTTGCGGTTGCTCTGGAAGAACAGGTAGCGGATGTTGTTCTTGTTCCAGGCCAGGTAGTCGGCCAGTTCCTTGGAATAGGACGTCTCGCGGCGGTAGTAGCCGGGCAGGGAGCGCAGGTTGGGGATGCTCACCAGCAGGCAGGCCAGCAGGCCGGCCAGGGGCACGCCCCAGGCTGCCTGGGCCGGGGAAAGCCGCAGATGGCCAGCCAGGCGCTCCATGAGCCAGGCCGCACCGAGGCCGGCCAGGGCGAACAGGGCGTAGCAGGCGTTGAAGGCATAGCGCGAACTCAGTTCGAGCTGCATGCCGGCGGCCAGGAACGCCACGATGGGCATGGCGGCGTAGGCCGCAAACAGGGCCAGGCCGTCGCGCCATTTGGGCCGCCAGGCCACGGCCAGGCCGCCCAGGGCCAAAAGGGCCAGAGGCAGCCAGGGCAGCCCGCGCCGGGGCGCGGCATAGGCGCCGAATTCCGCAAGCGCCGTCAGCAGGAAATCGCCGGGCACCGACGGCGAGCCGCCGCCGGATTTGAGCAGGTCGAAAACGTTGCGGTAGGCGGGAAGCCACGGCAGGTAGCACAGCCCCACGAAGGCCACGCAGGCGGCCAGGGCCAGGCCCTTGCCCAGGGCCTGGCGCGGGGAAAGCTCTTTTTTCCCCAGGCCGCGCAGCAGGAACCAGGCCGTGAACACCCCTTCGGCGGCGATGTTGGAGGTGGCCGTGTAGGCGGTATAGCACATGGCCAGGGTGGCCAGGGCGTAGGCGGCGTAGCGCCTGGCGCCTCCCCGGGTCAGGGCCCGGTACAGGGCCAGAAACGAGAGCAGCCCCAGGAGCATGAACAGGCTGTAGGGCCGCAGCTCCCGGGAATAGTGCATCTGGTAGACGGAAAAGGCGGCCAGGGTGGCGGCGCACAGCCCGGCGGCGCGGCTGAAGACGGCGGCGGTCAGGGCGTAGAGCGCGGCGATGGAGGCCGTGCCGCAGGCGACGCTTACAAGCCGCAGCACGGCGTCGTCGCGGCTGACGGCCAGCACGGCATGGGTGAGCAGATGGTACAGCGGCGGAAAGAACTCGCCGCCGATGTCGGAAGGCCCGATCACCGTCAGGGTGTGGAGCATGCGGGACACGGGCAGTTTGGCGATGCCAAGCGTTATGAACTCGTCCCACCACAGCGACGGCTCGCCCAGGTGCAGCAGGCGCAGGACGGCTGCGGCCACGAGCAGCAGGCCGAGCACGGTCGTATACAGGCGGCGGGTGTCGTTTGTTGGCATGGGGGGTGCGGCTTCCTGCGGCATACGCGAAGGCCAAGGCCATTTAGCCAAGCTTTGGCGGGAAGACAAGGGTTGCGGTGGCACGGGCACCGTCCGGGTGGCCCCGGCCTGCGCCTGGGTCAGAAGGGCCAGGAGCCGTCGAGCGCATGGCGCGGGCATCGTCCGGGTGGCCCCGGCTTGCGGCCCGTCGTTCAGCCCGCGCCAACGGCCGCGTCCGCTCCGGTCGTCTCGGCCAGTATGCCCCCGGCCAGGACGCGGCCGGCGGCGTCATAAAGCACGGCCACCTGGCCGGGCGTGGGCCGGGTGACCGGTTCGTCGAAGGCGATGGCCAGCATCCCCTCGGCGACCGTAGCCAGGGCGGGCCGGGGACGCATGCGGTAGCAGGTCTGGGCCAGGACCGTTTCGGGCCAGCGCGCGGGCGGGACAAGGCAGTTGGGGGCCACCGCCCGGCAACATTGGGTGAAAAGCAGGTTTTTGGGGCCGACGCGCAAGGCGTTTCGGGCCGCGTCCTTGGCCAGGACGTAGAGCGGTTCGCGCCAGCCGACACCCAGGCCCTTGCGCTGGCCGATGGTGTGGCGCCACAGGCCCTGGTGGGTGCCCAGCCGTGTGCCGTCCGGCAACAGGATGGGGCCGGGGCCGGAGAGCGTGGCGCCGCTTGCCGCCAGGTAGGCGCGGTAGTCGTCGCCGGGTACGAAACAGACCTCGCGGGATTCCCGGGGCAGGGGCGGCGCCAGGCCCAGGGCGGCCAGGGCGTCCGGATTGTCGGTCTTTTTCCTGCCGGCCAGGGGAAAGACGACCCGGGCCAGGGCGTCCTTGGCGACCAGGGACAGGAAGTAGCTCTGGTCGCGCGTAACGTCCGCGCCGCGAAAAAGGGCCGGGCCGTCGTCGGCCGTGTCCAGCCGGGCGTAGTGGCCGGTGGCCAGCCGGTCGGCGCCGAGGCTACGGGCGGTATCCAGGAGCAGGCCGAACTTCATGTCCCGGTTGCAGGCGGCACAGGGGTTGGGCGTTTCCCCGGCGGCGTAGGCAGCGATAAAGGGTGCGATGACGCGGGCCGCAAACGCCTGCGACAGGTCGACGGCCGCAAACGGCACGCCGAGGCGGTCGCACTGGGCGGCGATGGCCGCGGCCAGCGTCAGGCGCGCCGCATCGGGCGGCAGGAAATGGGCATGCAGTCCCAGGACCTCGTGCCCGGCCCGCCGCAGCAGCCCCAGGGCCAGCAGGCTGTCCGATCCCCCGGACAGGGCCACGGCGATGGTCATGATCGCATGCCCGGCAGCGTTGCGAGACTGCGCAGTGACGTCATGGCCCCCCCTTTCCCCCTTTCGGGAGGTCCAGGAAGGGCAGTGCCCCTCCTGGCCGCCGGAGGCATCTTCTCTTCCTTTACGCGAGCCCGGCCGGTTGCGGCAGTTTGGGCAGGGCGTTGCCGAGGACTTTGGCCGTGCGCAGGATGGCCGTTTCGTCGAAGGCCGGGCCGAAGAGCTGCATGCCGATGGGCAGGCCCGAGTCCTTGCCCAGGCCCACGGGCATGGACAGGCCGGGCAGGCCGGCGAGGTTTAAGGAAATCGTAAAGATGTCGCTTAAGTACATTTGCAGCGGATCGCCGGACATCTTGCCGATGGGGAAGGCGGCGAAGGGCGAGGTCGGGCCGCAGACCACGTCGCATTTGGAATAGGCGTCGAGGAAGTCCTGGCGGATCAGGCGCCGGACCTGGGCGGCCTTGCGGTAGTAGGCGTCGTAGTAGCCGGCCGAGAGCACGTAGGTGCCGATGATGATGCGTCGGCGCACCTCGGCGCCGAAGCCTTCGGAGCGCGAGAGTTCGTAGAGTTCCTCCAGGGTCTTGGCCTGGGGGGCGCGGCGGCCGTAGCGCACGCCGTCGAAGCGGGCCAGGTTGGAGGAAGCCTCGGCCATGGCCACGATGTAGTAGGTGGCCACGGCGTAGGGGGTGTGGGGCAGCGAAACGGGCACGACCGTGGCGCCGAGGGCCTTGGCCGTGTCCATGGCCTGCCTGCACGCCTCGCGCACTTCGTCGTCCACGCCCTCGCCCCAGTATTCGTCGGGCAGGCCGATGGTCAGGCCGGAAAGGTCGGCGGCGCCGGCGATTGCCTTTTCGAAGTCCGGGACCTCGCGCGGGGCCGAGGTGGAATCCTTGGCATCGTGGCCGGAAATGACGGTGAGCATGGCGGCGGCGTCGTCGGCGGTGCGGGCCAGGGGGCCGATCTGGTCGAGGCTCGAGCCGTAGGCGACCAGGCCGTAGCGGGAGACGCGGCCGTAGGTGGGCTTGATGCCGACCGTGCCGCAGAAGGCGGCGGGCTGGCGGATGGAGCCGCCGGTGTCGGTGCCAAGGGCGGCGAAGCACTGGCCGGCGGCCACGGCCGCGGCCGAGCCGCCAGAGGAGCCGCCGGGGACGCGGGAAAGGTCCCAGGGGTTGGCCGTGATCTGGTAGGCGGAATTTTCCGTGGACGAGCCCATGGCGAATTCGTCCAGGTTGGCCTTGCCGAGGATGACGGCGCCGGCGTCCTTGAGCTTGCGGATGCATGCGGCGTCGTAGAAGGGCACGAAATTTTCGAGGATTTTGGAGGCGCAGGTGGTGGGGGCGTCGGCGACGCAGATGGCGTCCTTGACGAGTATGGGCACGCCCCACAGGCGTTTGGCCGGGTCGGGTCCGGCGGCGTCCAGGGCCTTGGCCG
Source organism: Solidesulfovibrio sp. DCME (assembly GCF_049995385.1). Taxonomy (NCBI): domain Bacteria; kingdom Pseudomonadati; phylum Thermodesulfobacteriota; class Desulfovibrionia; order Desulfovibrionales; family Desulfovibrionaceae; genus Solidesulfovibrio; species Solidesulfovibrio sp. DCME. The sequence continues at coordinate 3,145,693 of NZ_CP188261.1, read as the reverse complement.
TCTTCAGGGCCTTTGCGGCTTGCAAATGCAAGATGGCCTTGATCTTGGGTTCCGTCGCCTCGATGCGGTCCAGGCAGGCGGCCACGGCCTCCTCGGCCTTGATGTCGCCGGCGGCCAGCTTGTCGCGGACTTCGGTCAGGGTCAGGGAAACGATGTCGGACATGGTGCTTCCTTTGCAGCTTACTGGCTGGTCGCGGCGTAGGCGTCCAGGACGGCCATGACCCGGGTCAAGGCCTCGAGGATCGCGTCCTCGTTGTCGCTTACGGCAATGGTGATGGTGTATTTTCCGTTATAAGCGTGGCCCAGATGCGAGAGCGCTTCCTCAACCCCGCTTTTGAGCTTCGGATACGGGGAAAGGTACTCGGTGTAAAACTGGAGCGACGGTCCCGCCGGCTTGCAGAACGCGTAGCTGATCTGTTTGCCGTGGAGCGAAAACCTCAAGGAAAAGTTCGTCACTCCCGGCTCGGCCGCATGTCCGTTTTGCTGGGCCAAGCCGACGATCTTCTCGAAAACCCCCTTGCGGGGAAAGCCGCTGAGTTGGGCTTCGATGTTCGCATACTTCTTTTTGACCGTCGCCTTGTTGGCTTGCGCGCTTTCGGTCTGGCCGATAACCCGGGGCACGAAGGCCTTGAAGTGTTGCCCGGCATTCACGAACTGCTTGAGCTCCACGCCAAGCACCTCGACGTCGGCCATCTTGGCATTGAGAAATTCGATGATGCGCCGCAATTCCCGGGGGATGGCATCGGAGACGAACAACAGGCGCAGGACACCCTTGGCCAGGTTGTCGTCCACCGTTTCCCAGAAGATGTCTTGTTCGTCGCCGGGGAGCGCCTCGCCCGCCTGGAGCAGTCCGCCCAAGGCCTCGGACAGGGAGCGCCCGGCGGCGGCGGCCGTTTCCTCGGCCAGGGCCCGCATCTTGCCCCGGGGCCAATATTCCATGCCGTTGGCGGCATAATCGAGCATCTGGGCCACGACATCCCGGCGAAGCCTCGGGTCGCCCGAGCGCTTGCACTCGACCAGCGTCGGCACGCCATCCTGATCGACGAACAAATGGTCTATGCTCCAGAAATCGCCGCCGTCCGGCTCGCACGGCACGCCGGCCTCGCGTTTGACGAGCAGCCAGCGCCGGGGGTTGTCCTGGTCGATTTGGTCGCCCGGCAGCAGTTCCGGCGTCGTGGCCAGATGCGCCTGCAGGACATGCTCGGCGTCGTAGGCGCACTCCTCCATGGGGAAAAGCTGGGAGGCCTCATCGCCTATGAGAAATATCCTGGACTTTTGCATGTGGCCTGCCCGTGCGGCTGCCGCAACGACAGGCGCCGTCGGCCGCCCGTCACCGCAAGGGAACGGGGGCCGACGGCGCCACCATTACACGATCTTGGGGACGATGAAGAACTGCCCGTCCGTGGCCGGGGCGTTGGCCAGGATCTGGTCGCGGGGAAAGGTCTTTTTCGCCGCGTCCTCGCGCAGGGGGGTGGCATGCAGGACCGGGCTGTAGAGCGGTTCCACGCCGGCCGTGTCCACGGCGCCGAGGGTCTCCATGTAGGCCAGGATGCCGTCCATCTGGGCGGCGAACCCGGCCAGGGCGTCCTCCTCCAGGCGCAGGCGGGCCAGTTCGGCCACCTTGGCCACTTCTTCGGGGCGTATGGGCATAGTCTGTAGTTCCTTGGCGGTTAGGAAACGGAAAGGGCCTGCTTGTGGGCCGGCACCGGAATCAGCGGCGCGGGCTGCTGCTCGGGCAGGGGCTTGGCCGGCTGGGGCGCGAGAGGCTGGGCCGGGGCCGGCTGGGCCGGTTGGCTCGGCTGCGCCGGCGCGGGCTGGGCCGGGGCCGGATTGGGCGAATAGGACTGCTCGTTTTCCGGAGCGGGATTCTCCAGGGCCTTTTGCCGGATGGCGTTGAGGCGTTGGCGGAAGCCCTCGGGATCGAGCAGCACCGGCCCGGCCACGGACGGCCGAAACAGGTACATGGCCACATGGGCCTTGCCGTCGGGCGAATAGGACAAGGGCGCCATGCTGAAATCCATGCCCGTGGCCGCCTGGGCCAGCCGGGAACTGACGTCCTGGGGCGGCGACCCCTGGGGCAGCCTGCCCACGCGGGCGGCGAAGCGGGCGAAATCGTAGCCCACGGCCTCCCACAGGTCGGCATGTTCGGTCCCGGTGCCACGCATGGCCGCGATCAGGTCCTGGGTGGCCTTGCCCTGGTTTTCCGGCCACCAGGCGCCGGGGCACACGGCCAGGCGGTAGTTGTTGATGTTAATCGGCGTCTTGGCGGCGGCGGCCCGGTAGAGGGCCTCGGTCCACAGCTGCGGCCCGAGGATGAGCAGGTCCTCGATCTTGTTGCGGAAGAAATTGGCCAGCACCTTGTCGGCCCGGGCCCATTCGTCGGGGATGAAGACCGCGCCGAAACCGGGGCGGCCGCCGCCGGTCTTGAGCATCTCGAGCACCGTGGCGTCCCAGCCCGTGGCGTCCTGGGGCGAATAGACGCCCGTGGCCGTGACCTGGCCGCCGCGCTGCCCCACGGCCAGGGCAAAAGCCTCGCCCATGGACTGGCCGTAGCGGTCGCCCGGGCGCAGGATGCCGAACTGGTTGATGCCGTAATCGGCCAGCGACAGGCGCAGCAGCGCGTCGATCTCGTCGGCGGCGCTGGGGAAAAAGCGCCAGGCGTCCACGCCCTCCCGGGCCTCGCCCAGGGTGGACATGAAGGCCAGAAACACCCGGGACTGGAGCAGGCCCGTGGATTGCAGTTCCTTGAGCGTCAGCGGGTGCATGGGCCCGCCGACCAGGGAGACCTCGGGCGGCAGGTTGCGCACGGAATCGACCCAGCCGGGCTGGGTGGCGTCGATGACGATGACCTCCAAGGGTGTGCCGGCGGCGGCCAGGGCGTCCTGGGCAGCCTTGACGCCCTTTTGCACCTTGCCGCCCAGCTCCCGGAAGGGGCCGCCCAGTGGCAGCAGCAGGGCCACGGTATTTTGGGCCACGGGCTTGGGCGGCGGCGTGGGGGCCACGGGCTGGGGCGGGGTTTCCGGCGGGGCCGGCGGTGGCGGCGGGGCCGGGGCGGGGGCGAACAGGCCGCCGCAGCCGGTCAGGGCGGCCAGGGCGAAACACAGGAGCAGACTCGCGATCAGGCGAGGGGTATTGCGGCGTATACTAGTCATGGCCTGCATGGACGAACCGGGTTTGGCGGCCGGGCCGCCGTGCCTAAGGGCGTAAAAAAGCCTGACCCGCCTCGGGGACGGGTCAGGCTTTTCGTTACGCGCGATTGGCCGCGAAGGCAAGTCCGCGGCGGCGCGCCTTATTTCACTTCGGTGTAGTCGGCGTCGACCACGTCCTCGTCGGCCCCGGCCTTGCCGGCCGCGCCCGGGCCACCCGGGGCGCCGGTCGGCCCGCCCTGGGCGCCGCCGGCCTCGGCCTTTTGCTGGTAGAGCTTCTCGGCCAGCTTGTGCGAGGCCTGGGACAGGTCATCGGTGGCCCGCTTGATGGCCTCGGCGTCCTCGCCCTTGAGGATGTCCTTGAGGTGGTTGAGCTTGGACTCGATCTCGCCGCGCGTGGCCGGGTCGACTTTCTCGCCGAGTTCGTTCAGGGACTTCTCGGTGGTGTAGACCAGCGTGTCGGCGTGGTTGCGGGCCTCGATGAGGGCCTGCTTGCGCTTGTCGTCCTCGGCGTGGGACTCGGCGTCCTTGATGAGCTTTTGGATGTCCGATTCCGACAGGCCCGAGGAGGCCGTGATGCGGATGGACTGCTCCTTGCCGGTGCCGGTGTCCTTGGCCGAGACGTTGACGATGCCGTTGGCGTCGATGTCGAAGGTGACCTCGATCTGCGGGATGCCGCGGGCCGCCGGCGGCAGGCCGGTCAGCTCGAAGCGCCCCAGCGTCATGTTGTCGCCGGCCATGGGCCGCTCGCCCTGGAGCACGTGGATGGACACCGAGGGCTGGTTGTCGGCCGCCGTGGTGAAGACCTGGCTCTTGCGGGTCGGGATGGTGGTGTTGCGGTCGATGAGCTTGGTAAAAACGCCGCCAAGGGTCTCGATGCCCAGCGACAGCGGGGTCACGTCGAGCAGCAGCACGTCCTTGACGTCGCCGGCCAGGATGCCGCCCTGGATGGCCGCGCCCATGGCCACGACCTCGTCGGGGTTGACCGAGCGGTTGGGCTCCTTGCCGAAGAACTCCTGGACCGTCTTCTGGACCAGGGGCATGCGGGTCATGCCGCCGACGAGCACGACCTCGTCGATCTCGGCGGCCTTGAGGCCGGCGTCGGCCAGGGCCTTGCGGCAGGGCTCGACGGTGCGCTGGACCAGGTCGTGGACCAGCGATTCCAGCTTGCCCCGGGTGAGTTTGACCATCATGTGCTTGGGGCCGGAGGCGTCGGCCGTGATAAACGGCAGGTTGACCTCGGTCTCCATGGCCGTGGACAGTTCCTTTTTCGCCTTCTCGCCGGCTTCCTTGAGGCGCTGCAGGGCCATGCGGTCCTGGGCCAGGTCGATGCCGGTCTCTTTCTTGAATTCCTCGACCAGGTAGTTGATGACGCGCTGGTCGAAGTCCTCGCCGCCGAGGAACGTGTCGCCGTTGGTGGCCCGGACCTCGACGACGTTGTCGCCGACTTCCAGGATGGAGATGTCGAAGGTGCCGCCGCCGAGGTCGAAGACGGCGATCTTCTCGTTGGATTTCTTGTCGAAGCCGTAGGCCAGGGAGGCGGCCGTGGGCTCGTTGATGATGCGCTTGACCTCGAGGCCGGCGATGCGGCCGGCGTCCTTGGTGGCCTGGCGCTGGGCGTCGTTGAAGTAGGCCGGCACGGTGATGACGGCTTCGGTCACGGTCTCGCCGAGGTAGGCTTCGGCGTCCTTTTTGAGCTTGCCGAGGATGATGGCCGAGATTTCGGCCGGGCTGTACTTCTTGCCCTCGACCTCGACATAGGCGTCGCCGCCGGTGCCCTCGACGATCTTATAGGGGCAATGGGCCAGCCATTTGCCGACTTCCGGGGCGTCGAAGCGGCGGCCCATGAGGCGCTTGATGGCGAAGATGGTGCGCTCGGGGTTGGTCACGGCCTGGCGTTTGGCGATTTCGCCCACCAGCCGCTCCTTGGTAAAGGCCACGATGGACGGGGTGGTGCGGCCGCCTTCGGGGTTGGTGACGCACTTCGGGTCCTTGCCCTCCATGACGTAGACGCAGGAGTTGGTGGTCCCGAGGTCGATCCCGATTATCTTACCCATGATAGCCTTTCCTCCTTGGGGGTTCCGGTATGCTGTCCCGCCGCGTCGGGCGGATGTTTTCGTGGGGACAGGTGGACATATAAGGCCCGGTTTTCACGAGTAAAGGGGGTTTTGGCGAAAAAAACGCCCCTTTTTGCCCGTTTTCCCCGTCCCTAGGCCGTCCCGGCCTTGTTGACCATCACCTTGGCCGGCCGCAGCAGACGACCGCGCAGGGTGAAGCCCTTCTGGACCACCTGGGCCACGGCGTCGTCGGGCAGGCCGGGGTTGGCGGCCATGCCCAGGGCCTCGTGGGTCTCCGGGGAAAACGGCTCGCCGACCTGGCCGAATTCCGTCACGCCGTGGCGGGACAGGATGTCCACGAAGGCCTTGCGGGTCATGTCCACGCCGACCACGAAGTCCTTGCAGGCGGCCAGCCCCTTGCCGTGGGCCAGGGCCAGGTCGAGGTGGTCGAGCACGGGCAAAAGCTCGGCCACCAGGGACTCGGTGGCGTACTTCTGGAAATCCTCTTTTTCCTTGAGCAGGCGTTTTTTGAGGTTTTCCGTCTCGGCCAGGCTGCGCAGCCGGCGGTCGGCCTCGGCGGCCAGTTCGGCGCGCAGGCGGTCGATTTCCTCTTCCGGGGTCGCGGGCGCGTCCGGGGCCTGGCCAGGGGTTTCGATGTCGTCGCGTTTTTCGTCAGGGGCCATGCATCCTCCACGTCTGTCGCGCCGGGCGTGAAAAAAGGCCGGCCGGGGCCGGGCCTGCCTGGCACGCGGTGCTTGTCGCGTTAAAAATGCCGGTCGAGAAGCCGGGTCAGGGCATCGGCCGTGCAGTTCACCACGGGCACGAGCTTGGCGTAGTCCATGCGCAGGGGGCCGATGACGCCGATGGCCCCCAGGGGCACACAGCCCGTGCCGTAGGGCGCGGTGATCACGCCGAGTTCCGCCAGGGCGGCCTGATCCGATTCGCCGCCGATGGTTATGACCGTTTTAAGTTCGTTTGCCGTTTTGTCCAGGAGATGGAGAAGGATCGTGCGTTCTTCGAGCACGCGCATCAGTTCGCGCATGTGCTCGGCGTCGGTGAATTCAGGCTGGGACAAAATGTTGGGCGTGCCGTCGACAAAGACCTCGACGGCCGGTTCGCGTTCCTGTTCCACGGCGCAGCGGGCCATGGTCAGGGCCCGGCGGCACAGGGCGCTTAAGGACTGCCGGGCCTGCTCCAACTCGGCCACCAGGCGCAGCCGGGCCTCGGCCACGGTCATGTCCGTGAACAGGTCGTTCAAATAGTTGGCGTAATACACCAGGTCGTCGGCCGTGACCTCGGGGTCGGCCTCGATGACACGGGTGCGCACCAGCCCGCCTTGCAGCACCAGCAGCACCATGACCAGGCCGGGGTTTAAAAGCGAAAAGTCGATGCGCTTCCACCGGGCGGACGATTCCTTGGGCACCACGACCATGGCCACCTGCAGGGACAGGCCGGCCAGCAGCCGCGAGGCCCGGCGCAGCATGTCGCCGACCTCGAGCCCGGCCATGGACAGGCCGTCGGCGATGCGCCGGCGTTCGGCCTCGGGCACTTCGGCCGGGCGCATGACCGTGTCCAGGTAGAAGCGGAAGGCTTTCGCCGTGGGCACGCGGCCGGCCGAGGTATGGGGCTGGGCCAGGTAGCCGGATTCGGTCAGGTCGGCCATGATGTTGCGGATGGAAGCCGGCGAGAGCCCAAGCAGGCTCTGCTTGGACACGGTGCGCGAACCGACCGGCGCGGCCGAGGCGATGTAGGCCTCGATGATGGTGGTCAGGACTTCCCGTTCCCGGTCCGGCAGCGACATGATGCGACCTCGTTTGGCACTCCACGAAAAAGAGTGCCAAACGGGTAACAACCGAACCCGGGCGTGTCAAGGGCGGCGACGGAAAATTGCTTAAAAAATCATGAAATCACAGTGTGTTATATCTTGTCCGGGGCAGGGGCGGCCTTCCGTGCTCCGGACGCCGGACACGGACCGGCCGCGCATCCGGGGGGGCAAGCTGGCGGATGGCAACGCAATGACCGCCACCACGGGCCGCAACCACGCGGCGCCGCCGCCCTAATCCTGGCCGGGCACCAGTACCGGATAGCCGGGGTTTTCCGGGGCCGCCGCCGTGGCCGGCCGGGACGGCGCGCGCTCCAGGTCGGCCCACAAGGCCACGAAGTCGCGCCGGGCTTGTGCTTCGCTTGGCCGGGTGTCGCGCATGAGCCAGGAATCGGCCACGGCCAGGCGCAGGCCGTCCATGGCCCGGCTTACGGTGTCGGACAGGCAGGCCGGCACGGCCAGGCGCGGCAGGATGTGGCGCAGCTCCGTCAGGGCGGAGGCAGGGCCGTAGAGGGCGTCTTTCTGTAAAGCGGCGTGGGCGATCGCCGCGTAATAGCAGAGAAAGGCGGGAAAAAGCACATAGAGAACCGACTTGTGCAAGCGCATGACAGACTCCGGCAGTAGGGCAGCGGCCACAAGGCCGCCGCCGGTTGCGGATGTTTTTGACCCATGCGTATCGCGATGCGGGCGGCCCGTCTCTACGGACGATACGCATAGGGCCGTTGGATTGCTCCGGTCTTTATTCTAACGACGAGCACCGGGCTGGGCGGAACCGCTTGGCAAACCGGTCACAACGCCGATGATCCTATCATCTGATGTTTGGTGGCCATAAAAAAAGACAGGCTCGATCACGCACCCTCCAAGGCCCGGGCGTCATTGGTGGTGCGGTCCAGGGCTTCCATGGCAAAGGCCACGGCCTTGTCCGGGTCCTTGGCGGCGATGGCTTCGAGCAGGCCGATATGGATGCGGTCCTGGTATTGATTGACGCCGCGATCGGCGATGAGGCTGTCGAGAAAATCCTGAAAAACCATGCAGAAGCTGCGGTAGAGGTCGGCGAGCAGGCCGTTGCCGCTGGCCGCGGCCACGGCCGAATGGAAGGCGATGTCGGCTGCGACGTAGCCGTGGGTGTCGCCGGCGGCCATGGCGGCGCGCTTGTTGTCCAGGCACTCGCGCATGGCCTCGATGTCGCCGGAGGTCCTGTTCAGGGCAGCCAGGCGGGCCGTTTCCACCTCGATGATGCGGCGCACCTCGCGGATTTCCTCGGCCTTGGCCCGGCGCAGGCGGTATTCCAGGGGCTCGTGGCCCGAGGTGCGGTCCAGGACGTAGGTGCCGTCGCCCTGGCGAACCTCCAGCAGGCCGGCGGACACCAGCACGCGGATGGCCTCGCGCACGGTGGAGCGGCCCACGCCCAGTTGGGCCATGAGCGTCGGCTCGGTGGGAATCTTGGTCCCGGGCGCGAAAATGCCCAGCGAGATCTTTTCCTGGATCTGCTGGATAACCAAGTCGCCGAGTTTACGGGGGCGCACGGGAATGAGTCGGGACGGCATCATCTGATGATCTCCTCAATGACCATAGGCGGCCGACCCGGCCCTGTCAAGAGGGCGATGGCGATCAGTGGGCCGATGGCGATCGGGGCCTGGGGCCGCCCCTCACGGCTGTCGATGGCCGGTGGCGGGGAATCGGAAGCCTGCCTGAAAATCGTCCCGATCCGGGCGGGAGAAGAGGGGGCGATGCGACATCCAGGGACGCAGAAGGGGCGTATGCCGGAAAATGCCGATGGTCAGGGGCGCGGGCATGTTCTGCGGGCCGCCGCCCCTTGCGACCGCGGCGTGGTGTGCGGGACCGGCCCGGGCAAGTGCCCGGCCGGGGCCATCGGCTTTGGCCGCAAGCCGCGCGAGGCGGGAAATAAGGTGGACTAGCCGGAGGCGGACACGGCCAGGGTCAGGCCGTTGTATTGGACCGTGGCCGTGAAAAAGGTGGTCGTGTCCGTCAGGGCCAAGCCGGCCTTGACCGCGTCGTAGCGGGCGGCGTCGTCGGCGAAGAGGTCGACGGAGTGGCTGGTCAGGTAGGAGGCCGGGTCGCTGATCAGGGCGGCCAGGTCCAGGCCCGATGACAGGCTCGTTTCGCCCGTTTCCACGGTGATGGTCAGCCCGGCCGTTTGGGTGCCCAGGGAATTGGTGAAATCCGAGGCGTCGGCGAAATTGGTGATCCGGCCGTCGGTGGTCCAGGCGCCGTCGCCGGAAAGCCCCAGCGACCCGAAGGTCACGGCGGTGTAGGCGGTCGCGTCCGTATCCGGGTGTGCGGCCATGTAGGCCTGGGCGGCGGCGCCGCCGAGGCTGTGGCCGGTCACGTAGACCTGGCTTATGCCCAAAGCCGAAACTGCCGTGTCGAAGGCCGCCACCCCGTCGGCCAGCAGGTCGTAATAGCCATTGGTATCGAGCCAGTAGACGGCGTCCCGGCTGGCCTCGTAGGCGCTTATCCCGTCGAGGGAATAGTCGATGTCGTCGGTGCCGCGAAAGGCGACGATGGCCACGGGTTCGCCGTTGACGACGGTGGTCCAGGCGTCGAAGGCGGCGTTGCCGGCGATGTAGGTGCCGCTGCCGCTGCCCGTGAGGTCGAGCTGGGTAAGCCCCGCCGCCTCGAGGCCGGACACGAGGCTGGCGTCGTCGCGGTAGGCGGCGTCGGAAACCACGGCCAGCACGGTTTCCAGGTTGGCCGCGGTCAGGGGGACGGTGGTCCAGGTGCCGGTCGTTTCAGCCACGCCGGGCTCCGACAGCAGGGCTATAGTACATGGCAAAACGGTACGCCGGGTTCGGCCGGGGCGTCAATGGCGCGTGGGGCGGGACGAAGCCGCGTTACGCGAAAAAAATGAGCTCTCCGTCGGCGACAGCGGCCCTGGCCCGACCTGGCTGGGGCCGATTCCGGTTCGCCCGGCCGGCGGCCTTCAGGCCACGCGCACCATGGTGCGGCGCATGACCTCGGCCGGCTGGACCTCGACCACCTGGCCGTCGTGGTAGCTGACCACGTCGCCGCCGAAAAAGGCCACGTCGGCCGGGTCGTGGGTGACCATGACCAGGGGGATGTCCAGGCGGCTCAGGATGCCGGCCAGCTCCACCCGCACCCGCTGGCGCAGGGGGATGTCCAGGGCCGAGAAGGGTTCGTCGAGGAGCAGGGCGCCCGGTTCGCTGACCAGGGCACGGGCCAGGGCCACCCGCTGGCGCTGGCCCCCGGAGATGCGCGAGGGGCGCGACTTGGCCAGGCCGGCGATGCCGAACAGTTCCATGATGGAGGCCACCCGTTCGCGGCTGGCGGCCGGGAGCTTGCCGAAAAGCGGGGTCAGGCCGAAGGCGACGTTTTGCTCCACCGTCAGGTGGGGAAACAGGGCGTAGTCCTGGAACAGGTAGCCGATGCGGCGGTCACGGGGGGGCAGGAAGATGTTGGCCTGGCTGTCGCACAGCACCCGGCCGTCCAGGGTGATGCTGCCGGAGTCGGGCCGCATGAGCCCGGCGATGGCCCGCAGGGTGAGCGTCTTGCCCGAGCCCGAGGGGCCAAACAGCACCACCCTATTGTCCGTGGTGGAAAAGACGGAATGGAGATGGAAATCCCGGGTCGCGCTACGGTAGCACTTCTTGATGTCGATGGTGATGCGCATGGGGGCAGCCGCGCTCCGTGGTTTCGGGACCCGGCCAAAGGCGGCGCGGGCCCCGGGGCAAGGCGTGGTTAGGGCTTCTTGAAGCCGAACTTGGCCAGGATGGCCTGGCCCGTGGGGCCGGTGACATAGGACACGAACGTGGCGGCGGCCTTCTTGTCGGAAGCGGTGGCGGCCACGGCGATGGGGTAGATGACCGGGGCTTCCACGGGCACCTCGGAAATGACCTTGACCTTGTCGCCGCCCTGCTTGGCGTCGGTGGCGTAGACGAAGCCGGCGTCCACCTCGCCGCGCGACAGGTAGTCCAGCACCTGGCGGACGGATTCGGCCATGACGAACTTGGCCGACAGGGCGTCCCACTGGCCGAGCTTGGTCAGGGCGGCCTTGCTGTAGCGGCCCACGGGCACGGAGTCGGGGTTGCCGATGGCGATGCGCTTGGCCGAGGCGGCGGCCAGGCTGGTGAGGTCCTTGATTTTCGCCGGATTGTCGGCCGGCACGGCCAGGACCAGGTCGTTGCGCACGAAGTTGACCCGGGTCGGCACGTCGACGAGCTTTTTCTCCACGGCCTGGTCCATGGTCTTCTGGTCGGCCGAGGCGAACACGTCCACCGGGGCGCCTTTTTCCATCTGGGAGAGCAAGGTGCCCGAGGCGGCGAAGTTGTACACGATGTTGATGCCGGGATGGTCCTTGGCGAAGTCGGCCTTGATGGCATTGAAGGCGTCGGTGAGGCTGGCGGCGGCGGACACGGTCAGGTCGGCGGCCTGGGCCGGCAGGGCCATGACCAGCACGGCGGCCAGGGCGAACAGGATTTTTTTCATTTTCGGCATCCTCCTTGTCAGGCTTTGGGTTTGATGATCTTGGCCACGACCACGAGCAGGGTCACGCACACCACGGAGATCAACAGCACCAGCTCGTTGGCCAGGTCGTCGTTTCCGGCCTGGGTGGCGCTGTAGACCGCCAGGGACAGGGTCTGCGTCTTGCCCGGCAGGTTGCCGGCGACCATGAGCGTGGCCCCGAATTCCCCCATGGCCCGGGCCAGGGCCAGCATGACGCCGGCGAGAAGCCCCCGCATGGCCAACGGCATGGACACCCGGAAGAAGATGGCCAGCTCCGAGGCGCCAAGCGTCCTGGCCGCGTTTTCCAGGTTCTCGTCCACGCCCTCGAAGGCCGCCCGGGCCGAGCGGTAGACCAGGGGAAAGGCCACCACCGCCGCGGCGATCACCGCCCCCTCCCAGGTGAACATGATGCTTATGCCGAAGGTGTCCCAGAGGTAGGACCCGAACACGCCCCGGCGGCCAAGCAGCACGATGATGTAGTAGCCGAGCACCGTCGGCGGCAGCACCATGGGCAGCGTCAGGACGGCGTCCACCAGGTCGCGTCCGGGAAAGGCCCGCACCCGGGCCAGCCTGGCCATGGCCACGGCCGGCGCCGCGGCCAGGGCCGTGGCCAGGGTCGAAACCTTCAGCGTCAGCAACAGCGGCGGCAGGGCAGCGGCGTCAAGCATGGGCGTTTTCTCTCATGGCCGCAAGGCGCGTGGAGGATTGGAAACACGGGGCGTGGCCGGCCGCGTCAATTCAGACTGCCGAAAGGATAAGGAAAGGTTGGCGTTCTGTATAGAGTATCACGGTTTTTACTGGACACGTGCCAGTCGTCGTTCCGTCCCGGACCCGACGGTATGGTAGGCCATGCGCCCTATTGCGTTTCGGGTGTGGGCGCATGCCTGGCCGGGCCTCAGCGGTTGCGCGTTTTTTCCGTGGGGACCGCCACCGCAACGGCGACGGCGGTGCGGGGCCGGCCGGCGAGGATACGCAGCAGGATGGCGAGCATGAAAACCTCCTTGGTTGGCTGGGCGCAAGCAAGAGCGATGCCGGCGCGAGGCCGCGTATGGGCTCGCAGGGCAATGCGGGCACGGAGGGCGGGCCTGGCAAGGCGCCACGCGGGAAAATACCCGGGCGCGAGCCGCGCCGGCCTGGCGGGCTGGTGCGGAAACTGGCCGGGAAACGCCAAAAATGCAGGGCGGGAAACATTTTTGTAGCCACCGGCCGTGCGCGCGCCTTCGCGGCCCGTGGCCGTACCGTCAACCCGTCAGTCGAGCACGGACAGGGCGGCCAGGATGTAGGCGTCCAGGGCCGATCGGGCGGCCGGGGGCAGGTTGCGGAATTTGAGTCCGACCTCCAGGCGGCGGCCCGAGGCGGCTACCCGGACGACGGCGCAGGCCAGGCCGGACGCCTCGTCGGCGTCAAAAAGTTCGCAATGGACCTGCGCCGTGTCGTCGACCCGCACCAAGGGTGGGGTGTTGTCGAGGACCGCCGAGAACTGGCAGCCCGACAGGCTCAAGTCCATGAGCATGCCGGCCAGGACGCTCTCCCCGAAACGGGCCCGGCCGGGGATGCAGCAGGAGATGCGCCGGTGCCGGCGCAGGTCGTGGGATTCCAGGCTGCCCGGATAGGTCAGGAAAATCAGGGGAAACGGCACCTGGATCCACTTGATCACCCGGGAGGAGAAGCCCACCACCGTGCCTTCGTGCAGGTAGCGGGCAATGACGGCCGCATCGGGATACAGCAGCTGGTAGAGGGCTTCGCGTCCGGCTTCGGGCAAGTGCGGCATCTGGGCGATGACGAACCGGCCGCGGGAATGGCCCACGCAGTGGGTCGGCAGCTTGTCCTCGAGGCCGGCCACTTCGAGGATCATCCGGGTGCCGGGCGGGCAGTGCAGGCTCTCGGTGGGGGCGCTCATGGGATGTGGTCAATGGAGGCGGTGATGTCCGGCAAGGGGAGGGCGTCGTCCCGGTCCGGCTCGCCGGCGCGCAGGCCCGACAGGAAGCGTTGGGCATGGGCGAAATCCGGGCGGAGGGCCAGGGCCCGTTCCAGGTGGCCCATGGCGCCGGCCGGGTCGCCGGCCTCGGCCTTGGCCCGGGCGATGTTGAAATGGAGGTTTTCGTCCGTGTCGTTGCGCGCGAGGGCCTTTTCGTAAAAGGCCACGGCCTCGGCGAATTTCTGTTCCTTGCGCAGGCTGATGGCGAACTCGTTGAACAGGTGGCGTTCCTGCTCCGTGAAAAGGACATCGATGTCGAAGATGCGGCGCAAGGCGGCGGCGAGCTTTTTCCCGTCGCCTTTTTGCAGGGAGATGTTGCCCAGGGCGATGTTGGCCTTGGGGTGTTTTTCGTCCAGGAGCAGTGCCTTTATGAATTCCTTTTCCGCCGCGTCCAGGTCGCCCTCGGCCAGGAGCCGGTCGGCCTGGGCGATCTTTTTTTTGAGCGATTCGATAAACGGCAGGCAGCGTTTCTCGTAGTAGCCGGACTGCGGCTGGTAGGCGGCCAGGAACTCCCCCCGGGTGACGGGCGCAACCGGGCCGGAGGGAATGGAGTTGGCGTTGAGGGCCTGGACGAAGTATTCGCCTTCGGGGCTGCGGCGCACGAACCAGTAGGTCTTTTGGTCATGGCCGCGACTGGTGGTGCCCTGCCCGATCTGTGTTTGTCGGACCATGGAATAGACGCCGAGTATGCGGCAGTCCTCCATGGCCGGCAGTTGCACGCTGGTCTGTTCGCCATCGGTGGCGGCGGATGCTTGGGGCATGGTTGGCGGTATGACGCCCACCGGAAACGAGCGTGGAGCGATGGGTTGGGGTTGTCCCCGGCCTGAAGCGCTTCGTGAGCGGCCTGATGACCGGGGCGCGGTTGGAGCCGCACGCAATCTGCCGGACTATTTACATCGAAACGGCGCCAGCGTCAAAAGCCCGTGAACGTCTCCGCAGCCACAGCCTGGGGACGTGCACGGGCCCTGTCGTCGCCGGTGCGGCCCGGCGGCCTCAGCCGCCGCAGCCCTCGCCGCCGCCGGCGCCGCCGCAGCAGGCCTTGCCCAGGCCCTTCTTGCGGCTTTTGAGAAGGGACAGGTCGCCCGCGCCGTAGACCTCGGCCAGGGCCGTCTCCAGAAAGCCCGAACATTCGTAGGGCAGCACGCCGTGGGCCGTGAGCACCTTGCGCGGCGTTTCGCCGTAGGCGGCCACGAGCACGGCCCGGCAATCGGAGAGCACCTTGGCCAGCTCCTCCCAGCGCCTGGGGCCGGCGCCCGGGTCGGGGGCCCAACGGTCCTCGACATAGGCGAAGCCGATGTCTTCCTGCTTCCAGATCTGGAACTTGTGGGCCTCGCCCAGGTGCATGTTGACGAGCATGCCCTCGCGGGTGGCCACGGCCACGTAGGGGCGCTTGTCCAGGTCGGCCCCGGGCACGGTGCGGGAGCATTCGCCCAAAAGCGGCGCGAGCTCGCCCGAGCGGTCGTTGCATAAAAGCCCCACGGCGTCGGCCCGGCAGCGCTTGCAATGGCTCATCTGGGGCACGAGGCCGCCGGCCTTTTCGCGCAGGTCCTTGATCATCTCGGCCGAGGGCGTCGGCACGTCGGCAAAGGGCGTGTCGGCCACCGGGAAGATCGGCATGATGTTTTGGATGTCCACACCCAGTTCCGACAGCTTCTTGGAGACCTCCAGGACGTGCTGGTCGTTGACGCCCGGGATGACGATGGTGTTGGATTTGACGATCACCCCCTTGTCCTTGAGGATGCGAATGCCTTCGAGCTGGCGTTCGAGCAGCAGCTTGGCCGCGGCCTCGCCGCGCAGGATGACCTTGCCGTCCCGGGCCCAGGCGTAGATCTTGGCCCCGATTTTCGGGTCCACGGCGTTGACCGTCACGGTGACGTGGGTGACGCCGAGTTCGGCCAGTTCGGCCGCGTTTTTGGGCAGGGCCAGGCCGTTGGTGGACAGGCAGAAAAGCATCTGCGGATACTTGTCCTTGAGCAGCCGGATGGTCTCCAGGGCCTCGGGGTTGGCCATGGGGTCGCCCGGGCCGGCGATGCCGACCACCGTGATGCGGGGCTCCTTTTCCAGGACCTTTTCCATGTACAGCACGGCCTGCTCGGGAGTGAGCACGGCGCTGGTGACGCCGGGCCGCGATTCGCTCACGCAATCGTACTTGCGGTTGCAGAAGTTGCACATGATGTTGCATTTGGGCGCCACGGGCAGGTGGACGCGGCCGCAGGAGCCGGCGGATTCGCGGTTGAAACAGGGGTGCTTGGAAAGGTCCTTGGTGGTGGTCATGGCGCGCTCCTTTGGGAAATGGCCGCTGCCGGCCTAGAGATAGCCGTACCCGACGGCGCTGTCTTCCTGCTTGCGTTCGAGGATGGTGTTGACGAGGAGATCGAAAAGCGTCTGGGTGCCGCGGTAGCCCACGTGGAGCAGCCGCTGGCCGCCGAAGCGGTCGTGGATGGGAAAGCCCACCCGCACAAGCGGCACGCCCATGTCCTTGGCGTAGCGGTAGCCCTTGCTGTGGCCGACGAGGAGGTCGGGGGCGAGCGTGGACGCCTGTTCGGCGATGTCGTGGAAGTCCACGCCTTCCCGGGCCTCGGGCGGCTCGGGCAGCAGGCCTTGGGTCACCTCGGCCAGGGCCTGCTTGAAGTTGCGGCACTTGGCGCCGGTTGCGGCCAGGATGGGCTTGACGCCGATCTCGGCCAGAAAGGCCACCATGGCGATGACCATGTCCTCCTCGCCGTAGACGATGGCCCGCTTGCCGGCCACGTACTTGTGGCCGTCGACGTAGGCGTCGACCAGGCGGCCGCGCTCGGCGGCGTATTTTTCCGGCATGGGGCGGCCGGTCAGCTCCTCCAGGGCGTCGAAGAAGCGGTCGGTTTCCCGGATGCCGACGGGGATGCCGAGGCGGATGTTTTTCACGTCGAAGCGACGTTCCAGGTTGGCCCCGGCGCTTTCGGCCGTGTGTTCGGCCCGGCCGCATTCGATGGTGCCCAGGGCCGCGGACATGGCCCGGATGTCGGCGAGCCTGGTGCCGCCGGCGGGCAGCTTTTCGTAGTCGAGCAGGGCCGGCCGGTCCATGGTCTCGGAGATGTCGGGCAGCACCGTGGCCGCGACGCCGTAGTCGGCCAGGATTTCCTTGAAATGGCGCAGGTCGGCCGGCGAGACGAAGCCCGGCAGGAGGTTTATGCGCCGCTCGGCCGGCAGCTTTTCCCGCACGAGTTGGGCGGCCAGGGCGGCCGTGGCCGCGTGCCAGCCCTCCATGTGGGTGCCGGAGTAGCTCGGGGTCGAGACGCTGACGATCTCCGGCAGGGGCAGGTCGGCGAACTCCTTGCGGAATTCGGCCAGAAGCCGGGGCACGTCGTCGCCGATGGTCTCGGTCAGGCAGGTGGTGGCCACGCCGACCACCGTGGCCCCGTACTTGGACATGACGTTGAGGATGCCCTTTTTGAGGTTGGGCCCGCCGCCGAACACGGCCTGCTTTTCGCCCAGCGCCGAGGAGGCGATGTCCATGGGCTCGCGGAAGTGGCTGATGATGTAGCGGCGCATGTAGGTGGCGCAGCCCTGGGAGCCGTGCAGGAACGGAATGGCCCCCTCCACGCCCCGGAAGGCCAGGGCGGCGCCCAGGGGCGTGCACAGCTTGCAGGCGTTGGTGGTGGAAACGTAGGGGGAATCGCTCATATGCCTTCTCCGCCGGCCGCGCGCTTGGCGGCGGCCTTTTCCTCGGCCTTGGCCATCGCCTCGCGACGGGGCACGAACCGCCAGATGGGGCTCGTGGCCGAGGCGTGGACTTCCTTGGCGAAATTGAGCATGCCGACGAAGCCTTCCAGGGCTTCCTTGCGTTCGTGGTTGTGGTCGCAAAACCCCACGCCGAGCTTGTGGGCGATGGGGCGTTCCTTGACGCCGCCCACGAACAGGTCCACGTCGAGTTCCTTGACGTACTTGGAGAGTTCGAGGGGGTTGGAGTCGTCCACGATGACCGTGCCGGGGTCGCAGATGGCGGCCAGTTCCTCGTAGTCTTCCTTGGTGCCGGTCTGGGAGCCGACCAGCACCACCTTCATGCCCAGGTGGCGGAAGGCCTTGATCAGCGAAAAGGCCTTGAAGGCGCCGCCGACGTAGACGGCCACCTTCTTGCCTTCCAGGTCCTTGCGGTACTGCTTGAGCTTGGGCAGCAGATTCGCCAGCTCCTCGCGCACCAGGTCCTGGGTGCGTTCGACGATGCCCGGGTCGCGGTCCTTGAAATGGTCGGCCACGGCGTAGAGCGAGTCGGCCATGTCCTCGATGCCGAGGTAGGAGACGCGCAGAAACGGCGTGCCGAAGCGTTCCTGCATCCTCTGGGCCAGTTCCATGGTGGCCCCGGAACATTGCACCACGTTTAAGGCCGCGCCGTGGCAGCGCTTGATGTCGGCCACCCGTCCGTCGCCGGTGATGTTGGCCACCACCTCCACGCCCATCTTGCGGAAGTATTCGCGGATGATCCAGATTTCCCCGGCCAGGTTGAAGTCGCCGAGGATGTTGACGGAGACGGGGCTGATGCCGGCCGTGTCGCCCGTGCCGGCGAGCGTGAACATGGCCTTGCAGGCGGCGGCGTAGCCTTCGCGCTTGTTGCCCTTGAACCCCTCGGACTGGACCGGGATGACCGGAATGCCGGTCACTTCGGCCACGTCGCGGCACACGGCGCCCACGTCGTCGCCGATGATGCCCACGATGCAGGTGGCGTAGACGAAGGCCGCCTTGGGCTGGTGGCGGGCGATGAGTTCGAGCAGGGCGGCCTTGAGCTTTTTCTCGCCGCCGAAGATGACGTCTTTTTCCTGAAGGTCGGTGGAAAAGCTCAACCGGTGCAGCTGCGGGCCCGAGGACAGGGCGCCCCGGATGTCCCAGGTGTACACGGCGCAACCGATGGGGCCGTGGACCAGGTGCAGGGCGTCGGCGATGGGGTAGAGCACCACGCGCGAGCCGCAGAACACGCAGGCCCGCTGGGACACCGCCCCGGCCAGGCTGTCGCGGTTGCAGGCCAGCTCAAAGGGCCCTTCGCCCTTGCGGTGGATTTGATCCCGTCGTTCCTCGAAAATGGCCTCTTCCATGCAAGCTCCTTTCCCCGGTCACCTGTTGTCGGGGTCAGCGAGACTATACAAGGAGCGTGCCACGCGATAACAGCTTGAATTTGTTTAGTTTGTATTGGAAGTGTCACAGGCCCTAACAAAATTGTAGCAGCGCCGGCAACAGAATTGTAGCCACAAGCAGGCTTTGGTCCAAAAAACGTGGACGCTGGTCACCAATCGCCCGCGAAGGCCGGCCTGGGCGCCGCCGGGCGGGCACGGGGCCGCGCCGTGGAGACAGTGGTTGTGATGGTATCAGCCCGGCGACGCCGGACGGGCACGGGGCCACGGCCCCCGACACGGCCCATGCGCGGATTGTCGGCGTCCCGTCACGCGTTCGTCGCCTGGGGCGGCCCGGCCCGGACTATAAGCGGCGGGCATAAACGTCACCCACAACGCCCACCGGCACGGAACCATGACAAAACCACTGCGCTCCCGCCTCCACGACGCCTTTTTCCGCTTCGTCCACGGCAACCGCCTCATCTACAACACCTGCTGGGAAGATCCCCGCCTGGACCGGCGGCTGCTCACCCTCGGGCCTAACGACAAGGTGGTGGTCATCACCTCGGCCGGGGACAACGCCCTGGACTACCTGCTCGACGGCCCGGCCGCCGTGGCCTGCGTGGACGTCAATTTCCGGCAAAACGCCCTGCTGGAGCTCAAGCGGGCGCTTTTTGCCGCAGCGGGCTTCGAGGAGCTCTACGCCTTTTTCGGCGACGGCGGCGGCCCGGGCTGCGCTGCCACCTATGCCCGCATCAGGGGGGTGCTGCCGGACTATGCCCGGGCCTTCTGGGACCGTAACATCGACTATTTCAAGGCCGGCTTCCTGTCTCGCTCGTTTTACTACCACGGCGCTTCCGGGGCGGTGGCCTTCGCCTTTTCGCGGCTTTTAAGCGCGGTCAAGCCCGGCCTGCGGCGCCGGATCCCCGAACTGCTGGCCGCGGTCGACCCCGAGGAGCAGCGCCGGATCTTCGGCGAGATCGAGCCGGTCTTCTGGGACCGCCTCAGCCGCTGGCTGGTGGGCCGGCCGGAAACCATGGCCCTGCTCGGCGTGCCCCGGCCCCAGATCGCGCTCATTCGCCAGTCCCATCCCGGGGGCCTGGAAGGCTTCGTGCGCGACAAGGTCCGCCAGGTCTTCACCGGCCCGCCCATGGCCGAGAACTATTTCTGGCGCGTCTACCTGACCGGCCGCTACAGCCGGGACTGCTGCCCCGAATACCTCAAGCAAGAGCACTTTCCGGTCATCCGCGACCGCCTGGGGAGGCTTTCCAGCCACACCGCGACGCTCAGCGCCTTTTTGGCCGAAAACCCCGGCCCCTACAGCCGGTTCGTCCTCCTCGACCACCAGGACTGGCTGGCCAGCCACGCCCCGGCCGCCCTGGCCGAGGAATGGGACTTGATCCTGGCCGCCGCCGCGCCCGGGGCCAGGATCCTCATGCGCACGGCCGGCCTGGACGTGTCCTTCGTGCCCGGCCCGGCCCGGGCGCGGCTGCGCTTTTTCCCGGAACTGACCGAACCGCTGCACCCCGCCGACCGGGTCGGCACCTACGGCAGCCAGCACCTGGCCGAGGTGGCCTGATGGAGGCCGGGTGCGCCCATTCCCTCCAGGCCTACTACGCCTGGCACGCCCGCATCTACGACGCTACGCGCTGGAGTTTCCTGTTCGGCCGCGACCGGCTTGTGGCCCGGGCTGCCGCGGCCTTCGGCCCCAGGCGCACGGCGGCGCTGCGCATCCTCGAGGTCGGCTGCGGCACCGGCCGCAACCTGCGCCGCCTGGCCCGGGCTTTTCCCGCCGCGCGCCTCACCGGCATCGACCTGTGCCGGCCCATGCTCGATCGGGCCGAGCGGGCCGTGGCCGGCCAGGCCGGCCGGGTGGACCTGCTGTGCGAGGCCTACGCGCCCGGGAGCTTCGAGCCGGCCTCGGCCGACCTGATCGTCTTTTCCTACAGTCTGTCCATGTTCAACCCCGGCTTCGAAGCGGCCCTCGACGCGGCCCGAGGGCACCTGGCCCCGGGGGGCCTCGTCGCCGTGGCCGATTTCCGCCATTCGCCCAAAGCCTGGTTTCGGGCCTGGATGGGCGTCAACCACGTGCGCCTGGACGACCAGCTGCCGCCGGCCCTGGATCGCCGTTTCACCCGGGAGGCCGCCGAGACCCGGACGGCCTACGGCGGCCTGTGGACGTATTTCCTGTATCTGGGACGCTAGAGCATCCGGCTCAGTTGGTGGTCAGGCCGCCGTCCACGTGGAAGACCTGCCCGGTGATCCAGCCCGCCAGCGGCGAGGCCAAAAACACGGCCAGGGGGGCCACGTCCTCGGGCCGGCCGATGCGGCCCAGGGGATAGATGGTGCGGATCATGTCCTGGAAGCGCTCCCGGCCCTCGGGCGAGAGCCGCTCCAGGTTGTGCCGTACCTGGGCCGAGTCCACCGTGCCCGGGGCGATGGCGTTGACCCGCACGCCGACCGGCCCCAACTCGAAGGCCAGGGCCTTGGTGAAGGAATCGAGCCCGCCCTTGGTCATGGAGTAGAGGGTCGACAGCCGCCCCGGGAGCATGCGGTCCGCGAAATAGGACGAGATGTTGAGGATCGAACCCTTTGTTTCGGTCAGGGCCGGCAGCAGCGCCCGGGACAGGAAAAAGGGCGTGCGCATGTTGAGCGTCATATGCGTGGCGTAGCCCGCCTCGGTCACGGCGGCGATGGGGTCGAAACGGCCGATGCCGGCGTTGTTGACCAGGACGTCAACACCGCGCCCCAGGCCCACGATGTCGTCGGCCAGGGCTTCGGCCGCGCCCTCCCGGCTGAGGTCGGCCACGATCCCGGCCGATTCCCGGCCCAGGCTCTCCCCGGCCCGGGCGAGCTTGCCCCGGTCGCGGCCGGCCAGGACCACGAAGGCTCCGCTGACGGCAAAAGCCCGGGCCAGGCCGAGGCCGATGCCGTCGCTGCCGCCCGTGACCACCACGGTCTTGCCCGTGAAATCCATGCGCAACGCGTCCATGTGCTTCTCCGTTGTTATGGTTCCATAAAATTTGGCCCCTAAATATGTGGCCGGGATTGGCCGGCTATGGCCGACTATCCGGCCCGCCGGTCAGGCCAGCCGGGCCAGCCCCTGGGCGACCTTGGCCAGAAGCCCGATCAGGGTGTCGCGTTCGGCCTCGGTGAGCGCCTCCATGGCCGTGGCCACGCGGTCGTAGTGGCCGGGCAGGACGGCGTCGAGCAAGGCCATGCCCTTGTGGGCCGGCAGCACCGTCACGGCCCGCCGGTCTTCGCTGCCATGCTCCCGGCGCACGCAGCCGTCGCGCTCCAGGGTGTCGAGCACGCCGGTCATGGTGGCGCAGGTCACGCCCGTGGCCGCCGCCAGGCGCGACGGTGACAGCCCGTCCGGGTTGCGGGCCAGCAGGATCAGCACGGAAAAGCGCCGCAGCGACAGGCCATGGCCGGCCAGATGCCGTTCCATGCTGGCCAGGGCGTCCTGGCCTGTGCGCAGGAGCTGCAGGAAGGTGACGTCCAGGTTGGGATAGCGCTGCCGGAGTTTGCCCAGGGCGTCCCGGTGGGGCAGGTCACGCAGGTCGAACATTGTTGACTCCGTATATTTAGGAGCCTAAATATACCGGGCCGTCAAAAGGCGCAAGGAAAACTTGGCCAAACCGGGCAAAGGTGCAGGCCGATGGCAGCACCGGCCGGCTGGCCCACTTCGGAAACCGGATGCCACAACCTCCGGCCGGCTGGCCCACACCGAAAAACGGATGCGGCAACTCCCCGTGCCGGCGGTTTACCCGAGAAGCAGGTGGTAACCCCCGGCCGGCCAGCGCGACCCGGGAACCGGATGCGGCTGCCCCCGGCCGGCTGGCACACCCGGGGGAACCGGATGCGGCTGCCCCGGCCGGCCGGTTCAACCCGGGAAGCGGATGAGGTAGACGCCGGCCGCCAGCAGCAGGCTGCCCAGCAGCCGTTTGCCGTCGAAGGGGATGTGGGGAAAGCCGAGCAGGCCGAAATGGTCCAGGGCCATGGAAGCGGCCAGCTGGCCGGCCAGGGTCAGGGCGATCATGGACGCGGCGCCGATGCGCGGGGCCAGGATCACCGTGGCCGTGACGAAAAACGCCCCCAGCGAACCGCCGACCCAGTACCACCACGGCGTGCCCGGCACGGCCCGGGACAGGGGCAGCCCCTGGCCCATGGCGGCCAGCACCAGCCCCAGCGCGACCGTTCCCACGAAAAAGGACACGAAGGCGGCCGGGATGGCGCCGTCCACCACCCCGGCCAGCTTGGCGTTGATGCCGGCTTGCACGGGCATGAACATGCCGGCGGCCAGGGCCAGGATCAGATAGGCCGATTGCATGGCGCCCCCGGCTCAGTACCGCTTGTCGATGACGGTCTTGCCGATGGGGGCCAGGGCCAAGGCGGCCAGTTTGAGGTGCTGCAGGGCGAAGGGGATGCCGATGATGGTGATGAAGTTGGCCACGGCCGCGAGCAGATGGCCGATGGCCAGCCAGACCCCGGCCAGGACGAACCAGATGATGTTGCCGACAAGCCCCAGCGCCCCGGTGCCGATGTCCTCGCCCGAGACGTGGCGGCGGTCCACCACTTCCTTGCCGAAGGGCCAAAACGACAGGTTGCCGAGCACGAAGCAGGCCCGGGTCCAGGGCAGGCCGATGATGGTGATGGCCATGAGCACGCCGGCCAGGTACCAGCCGATGCCCATCCAGAAGCCGCCGAGGAGAAGCCACAGGATGTTCATGAGGAAATTGACGGGCTGCATAGGGGATGCTCCTTTACTTAGGCCAGTTGCTTCATGAGGTTGGACACGGCGCGCAGGTGGGCTTTTTCCTCCTGGCCAAGCGTTGCGTACAGCGCGGCCGATTCCGGCGCCGCCGCCTTCTTGGCCAGCCGCAGGTAGAGGTCCAGGGCCTGCGCCTCCACCGAGGCGGCCAGCTCCAGGGCTTCCCGGGCCGATTCCGGCGCGCCGCCGAGCTGTTCCAGGAAACGCTCGCCGGGCAGGCCGCCCTCGAGGGCCGTGGCGCCGCCGTCCAGGAGCCGGGCAAGCTCCGTGTCGTCGCCCGTGGCCTTGCGGTAGAGGGTGTGCACATAGTGGAGGTGGCGTTCCTCGACGCCGGCCAGGCGTTCGAAGACGGCCCGGGCCTCGGCGTCGGGGGCTTCCTTGGCCAGGGCCTGGTAGAAGCCGCCCAGGGCCGCTTCCATGGCCAGGGCCGTGCGCAGGATCACCCCTGGCGCCTCGTCGCCGCGAAGCAGGGTCATGCCGGCGTCGGGCGCGCCCACGGCGGCCGCGCCCTGCCAGGCCATGGCCCCGCCGAGCATGTTGACGACGCGGGGAAAGCCGGCCCCGGCCAACAGCTTGGCCGCGGCGGCGCTGCGGCCGCCGGAGCGGCAATAGACCACCACCGGCCGGTCGCGGTCGAGGTCGTCGAAATGGTCGGGCAGTTCCGGCAAGGGCAGCAGCCGGGCGCCGGGCAGGTGGAACTCCTCGTATTCGGGTTTAAGGCGCACGTCGAGCAGGGTCAGCTCGCCGGGCCGGGTCGTGTCGAGGAGGGCGCGCACCTCGTTTGGCGACGCGTTTTGGATCGGGTCCGGGGAGGCTTGGCGAGACATGGGCACTCCGGGGTTACGGGTTGCGCTCGGGCCGGCGGGTAGGGTAGGAATCGGCCAGCCTGCCCGCAGCATATGCGCGTGGCGGGGAAATCTTGTCAAGGCGGCAGCGTATGGCGCACACGCGGTGGCTGACACCGGTCTGGCTCGAAGTGCTGGTGATCCTGTTGCTGGGGAGCGGGCTGGCCGTGGCCATGAACATGGCCCGGGAAGAGCCCGTGCCCTGGGTGATCGATTTCGCCGCCCTGGACCGCCGCGAGGCGCTGCGCAAGGGCCTGGAGACCGTCGACGCCCATGCCGCCCGCATCATGCTCGGCAAGCCGGGCGTGGTCTTCGTCGATGCCCGGACGCCCGAGGAATTTGCCATGGGCCACGTGCCCGGCGCCAAAAGCCTGCCCCAGGAGGCCATGTACGGCGAACTCGACGCCGCGGCCAAGTCTCTGGGCCTGTCCACCGAGGACAGGCTCATGGTCTACTGCGGCGGGGTGCTGTGCGACAAGAGCAAGGAGCTGGCCGAGGCCCTGCGTACGGCCGGCTATCCCTACGTCACGGTGGTCACGGACGGCTTCGACGGCTGGGTGGCGGCCGGCGGCTCCACGGAGGGCGGCATATGAGGATCGTGTATTTCCTGTTGCGCGCCGCCCTGGGGCTCGTGTTCCTGGCCGCGGCCTGGGACAAGGTCGCCGATCCGCTGGCTTTCGCCAAGATCATCCGCAACTACCAGATCCTGCCGGAACTGCTCGTCGGTTTCGCGGCGCTGGTTCTGCCCTGGATCGAGGTGGTGGTGGGCATGTGCCTGCTTGTCGGGCTTTTTTCGCGCGGGGCCGGCCTTTCGGCAACGCTCATGATGGCGGTGTTCCTTTCGGCCATGGCCTGGGCCATGCACAAGGGCATCAGCACCCAGTGCGGCTGCTTCACCACCAAGGCCGACGACGCCATCTCGGCCAGGACCTTCGTGCGGGACGGCTCCATCCTGGCCCTGGCCCTCGTCGTGACCGTGGGGGCGTTCCTGCGGGCCCGGCGGGCCTGAGCAAGGCTCTCCCATGTCCGGGGTCAAGATCATCCCCATCGGCCAGCCCCGTACCGTGCGGGAGCGGCTGCTCGAAGCCCTGGGCGACCTGCTCGCCCGGCAGGGCTTCGACGGCCTGTCCCTCGAGACCGTGGCCAAGGCGGCCGGTTTCGAGCGGGCCGTGCTGCTGCGCCATTTCCAGGACCTTGACGACATGGTCACGGCCTTTGGCCAGTCCGCCGCCTTCTGGCCGCCGGTGTCCGAACTGCGGGCCGAGGTGGTCGACCGTTTCGCCGCCCTGCCGCCGCGCCTGCAACTGTCCCATTTCTTCAAGGCCACCATCCGGGGGCTGCTGGCCCGGCCGCGCACCCTGGACATCCTGGCTTGGGAGCTCATGTCGCGAAACCGCTACACCAGGCTGCTGGAATACCCCCGGGTGCGCTGCGCCCTGGAATTTTTCGAGTCCGTGACCGGCGAGGTGCCCGATTCCCTGGACCTCACGGCCGTGGTGGCCGTGCTTGGCGGCGCGGCCATGTTCCTCACCGTCCGCTCCCGGCAAAGCGGGGTGTTCGGCGGGCTCAACCTCTACGACGACGAGGACCGCCACCGCGTGGACCGGGTCATCGACCTGATCGTGGGCGGCATCCTGCGCGAGGCCGACATCCGCTGACGGGAAAAGGAGAAGAGCCTATGTTGATGCTGGGCAAAAAGGCCTTGGTTTTCGGCGTGGTCAACGAACGCAGCATCGCCTACGGCATCGCCAAGGCCCTGCGCGACAACGGCGCCGCCCTGGCCCTGGGCTACGCCGCCGAACCCATCCGCAAGCGCATCGAACCCATCGCCGCCAACCTGGGCGCCGACTTCGTCTTCCAGTGCAACGTCTCAAAGGACGAGGAGATCGCCGAGGCGGCCGCGCTGGTGCGCGAAAAGTGGGGCGGCGTGGACTGCCTGGTCCATTCCATCGCCTACGCCAACCGCGAGGACCTGGCCGGGCGGTTCATCGACACCAGCCGCGAGGGCTTCCGGGTGGCCCTGGACGTCTCGGCCTATTCCCTGGTGGCCTTGTGCCGGGCTTTCGAGGGGCTTTTCGCCTCCGGGGCCTCGGTGATGACCATGAGCTATTACGGCTCGGGCCGGGTCGTGGCCAACTACAACGCCATGGGCGTGGCCAAATCCGCCCTGGAGGCCAGCGTGCGCTACCTGGCCGTGGACCTCGGCGCGCGCGGCGTGCGCATCAACGCCATCAGCGCCGGCCCGGTCAAGACCATGGCCGCCTCGGCCATAAGCGGCTTCCGCACCATCCTCGAAACCATCGAGAACCGCTCGCCGCTGGGGCGCAACATCTCGCTGGACGACATCGGCCGCTGCGCCCTCTACCTGGCCTCGGACCTGTCCTCGGGCACCACGGGCGAGGTGATCTTCGTCGATTCCGGCTACAATATCATGGGGGTGTAGGCATGGACCGCGAGGCCTTGCTGCGCCGCATCGCCCCCTGCGGCCTGGATTGCGGCCGCTGCCTGGACAACCCGGACAGCCCCATCGTCCGCCATGCCCGGGCCTTGCGCGGGGAACTCGGCGGTTTCGGCCATCGGGCGCCCTTTTTCGCGGCCATGGACCCGGCCTTTGCCGCGTATGCCGCCTTCGAGGCGCTCCTTGACCGGCTGGGCCGGGCCTCCTGCCGGGGCTGCCGGGAGGGGCAATGCCTGCTGGCCTCCTGCCGGGTCAAGGACTGCGTGGGGCGGCACGGGGTCGACTTCTGCCATGCCTGCCCGGAGTTCGAAACCTGCGACCCCGGCTTGCCCGAGGGCCTGACCGAACGCTGGCGCGCCAACAATCGCCGCCTGGCCGAGATGGGCCTGGCCGCCTACGCCGACTGGGTCGCGACCAAGCCCCGCTACTGACGTTGCGGTCCGGTGTCCGGCCACCGCCCGAGGGTGGGGTGGCGGCCGTTTTCCTAGCCGCCGCCCACGGGCGGGAAGATGCCCACCCGGTCGCCGTCGGCCAGTACCCGGTCGAGGTCTGCCGCCGTGCCGTTGACGAACACGATCTTGACTTCCTCGCGCGGGATGCCCAGGCGGTCGATCAAGGCGTTGACGGTCTCCCCGGGGCCAATGGGCAGGGCGTTGGCATTGCTTGGCGTCAAGGGCGCCAGGGTGGCGAAACAGCGCAGTTCGATGGGCATGGTGTCTTCCTCGCGCGGGGCCGGCCGGGCCGTTTTTTCATATGCTCTATAAAACATGGCCAGGCGCTTGTCCATGCGGCGAGACAGGCCCGCAAAAAACGGGGATGCGTTGCCATTGCCGTGTCAAGGGTGTATTCCTGGCTCGGTGGGGCTTCTCGCCCCTGGCGTTGCGGCCGGGCGGGGCCGGCTTCCCGGTGTCGGGGTGACGGCCTGATTTGGGCGCGGCCCGGGTCCCGGGAAAGCACGATGGGCAGCGGTGATGGAGCCATGCGAAACGTCCTGGGCTATGTCGCGGTCACGGTTTTTTTCCTCATCGGCGGGGCAATGGCCCTTTTCTACGTGCGCTCGGGCGAGCAGGGGACGTCCCCGGTCTGGCCGGGCGGGGAGATCCGCGTCGGCTATTCCATCGAGCCTCCGTATGCCTACCGCGCGCCCGGCGGCGAAGTGACCGGGGCCGGGCCGGAAGTGGCCAAGGCCGTGCTCGGCCAGGCCGGCATCGGGCCCATCCGCTGGGTGTTGCTCGATTTCCAGGAAGCCTTCGGCGCCCTGGCCGACGGCCGCATCGACATGATCGCCAACGGGCTGTTCATCACCCCCGAACGGGCCCGGTTCATGCGGTTTTCCAAGCCCTACAGCCGCACCGGGCATGGGCTTTTGGTGCGCTGGGGCAATCCGCTGGGCCTGCGTGCCTATGCCGATGCCGTCAGGCATCCCGGGGCCGTGGTGGCGGTGCTCGACAGCGCCGTGGAGCAGCAGGCCCTTTCGCGCCTGGGCCTGCCGCCCGACCGCCTGTTCGTGGTGCCCAATCCGGCCGACGGGCTGACGGCCGTGCGCACCGGCCGGGCCGACGCGCTGGCGCTGTCCGCGCCGACCGTGGCCCAGCTTGCCGGCGAGGCCCCGGGAGAGGTCGAGACGGCCTTCCCGTTCGTCCCGGAGCCGGATGCCGCGCCCGGGGAAAGCGCCTTCGCCTTCCGGCCGGCCGATCAGGACCTGGCCCGGCGGGTGGATGCGGCCCTGGAGGCGTTTCGAAACACGGCCCGCTACCGCGAAATCATGGCCGGGCTCGGCTTTGAAACCGTGGCCCCCTCGGGGGGGAACCACTGACATGCCCTCGCGCATGCGTGGCAGGGGCCTTGGCGTTTCACGGGGCTGGATCGACCTGCATCTGTATGCCATGGCCACGGCAGCTGTCTTGACCGGGGTCCTGCTGTGGTGGACCAACGCGTCCTGGCGGGAAAACCTCACCGTCGATCCGCCGCTGCGCAGCGAGTTGCGCCAATGCCGGTCCGACCTGACCAAGGCCTACCTGGCGGTGGTACGCCACCAGGGAGGCTTGGGTGCGGCCATGCCGGTCGAGGCCGCCGCCTATATGGAACAGGCCCTGGCCGCGGTCGAGGCCGTCCGGTCCAGCCTGGGCCGGTTCGCCTCGGGCCGGTTCACCTCGGACGAGGAGGCCGCTGCCCTGGCCGTCGACCTGGAAACCTACCGCGCGCAGATCCTCCGTTTCGGGGCGTTGCTGGGCCGCGCGAAGCCCGGGGCCGGCGATACCCGGGACGTGCTGGACGTCGAGCGGCATGCCGCCTTCGCCTCCCTGGAAAAGCTCGGCGACAGCCTGGACAACGCCTTCGAGGGGCGGCTTATCGCCGCAACCAGGCGCCAGGACCGGCTCAGCCGGCTCCTTTTTTACGTCTGGCTGTCGTTTCTGGCCGTGCTGGCCGTCACCTTGTCCCTGGCCGCAGCCCGGCGCCGCAAGGCCGAAATGGCCCTCGTGGAGAGCGAAGGCCGCTACCGGCTGCTGTTTACCCAGTACATGGACGTCATCGTGCTCGTGGACGAGGAGACGGAGCGCATCCTCGACTGCAATCCGGTGGTCACCGGCGAATGGGGCTATTCCCGCGAGGAGCTGTTGGGCCAGAAGCTGTCCCGGTTTCGCCTGGAATCCGCCGCTGCCGGCCGGGCGGCGCCCGTCGAAACCCTCCATGCCGACGGCCGGCGGGTCGTCAGCCGGGAGATGCGCCTGGCCACCCGCCAGGGGGAGGTCCGGGACGTCTCGGTCAAGACCGGTTTTTTCAAGCTCGACGGCCGGCGCGTGCGGCTGGAGATCCTGCGCGACGTCACCGAGCGCAAAAAGGACGAAACCGCCCTGGCCGAGCGCGAGGCCATGTTGCGGGGCCTGGGCGACAACCTCCCGGAGGGCGCCATCTTCAAAATCGAGGTCCAGCCCGACGGGACGCGGCGATTTGTCTATGTCAGCCGGGGGGTGGAGCGCCTTTTCGGCCTGGATGCGGCGGCGGTGCTGCGGGATGCGGGCAGCGTCTTCGCCCGTTTCGATCCCGGGGATTTGGAGGCCCTGCGCCGGGCCGAGGCCGAGGCCCAGGCCGACCTGGTCGTCTTTAACGTCCAGGCGCGCTTCCGGGGGCCGGACGGCGCGGCGCGTTGGGGCCAGTTGCGGGCCGCGCCGCGCCGGACCCCCGGGGGCGGTGTCGTCTTCGACGGCATCCTGGTGGATGTCACGGAACACAAGCGGGCCGAGGAGCGGCTGCGCCAGGCCATGGACGAGGCCAAGGCGGCAAACCGGGCCAAAAGCGAGTTTCTGGCCAACATCAGCCACGAGGTGCGCACGCCGCTCAACGGGGTCCTGGGCATGCTCCAGCTCCTTTCGGTCACGCTGTTGTCCAGGGAGGACGCCGACCACGTGCGCACGGCCCTGGCCTGCGGCCGGGGGTTGGTGCGGGTGCTGTCCGACATATTGGATTTTAGCCTCCTCGAGGCCGACCGGCTGGTCTTGCGCCGGGATGGCTGCGACCTCCAGGCCCTTGTCGCCGAGGTGTTGGAGGTCTTCTCCCTGGAAAGCGACCGCAAGGGGCTGGCGCTCACCTCGGCCGTGGACCCCGACGTGCCGCCCCAGGTGACCACGGACACGGCCAGGCTGCGCCAGATCCTGTTCAACGTCGTGGGCAACGCCGTCAAATTCACCGAAACCGGCTCGGTGCGCCTGGGCGTCAGCCTGGCCTCGCGCCGCGACCCGGACGTCCATCTCCTTTTCACCGTCACCGATACCGGCATCGGCATCCCCCGGGACAGGATCGAGGCCATCTTCGAGCCGTTCACCCAGATCGACGGCTCGCTGACCCGCAAATACGGCGGCACCGGGCTTGGGCTCGGCATCGTCCGGCGCCTGGTGGGCTTGCTCGACGGCTTCATAACGGTGGACAGCAGCCCGGGCGCGGGCACGCAACTGAGCTTCACCATCCGCTGCCAACCGGCCCGGGCCGCGGGCACCAGGGATATGGACGAGATCTTCCGGCGGCCGGACACGGCCAGCCCGGTCCGGGTGCTGGTGGTGGAGGACGAGGCCGTCAACCGCATGGCCACCGTGTCGATGCTGCGCAAGATGGGCTTCGCCGCCCAGGCCGTGGAGGACGGCGACGAGGCCCTCGACGCCCTGGAAGGCGACGCCTACGATGTGGTGCTCATGGACATCCAGATGCCCCGCTTAAGCGGCGACGAGGCTACCCGGCGCATCCGGCGGGGCGACCGGCCCGGCATCGATGCCGGCATCCCCATCATCGCCCTGACCGCCCACGCCATGGACGGCGACCGCGAGCGCTACCTGGCCTGCGGCATGGACGACTACCTGTCCAAGCCCGTGGACATCACCGCCCTGGGCAACGCCGTGGCCCGGGCGGCCGGGGCGCGCCGTCGGGCCGGGACCTGAGGCGCCGGCGTCGCCTGTCCCTTGACCTGGCCGCGCCCCCATGATTGACCGATACCAACGCCAACCCCATCACCGGAGGATGCACTGGATGGCTCCGACTGTCGTCGAATATCTGACCAAGCGGCTCAAGGACATCGGCATCACGGATGTCTTCGGCGTGCCCGGGGATTTCTCCTTCGCGCTCAACGATGCCGTGGATAATGATCCGGGCATGCGCTGGATCGGCTGCTGCAACGAACTCAACGCCGCCTACGCCGCCGACGGCTATGCCCGCATCAAGGGCCGCGCCGCGCTGTGCACCACCTACGGCGTGGGCGAGCTGTCGGCGCTTTGCGGCGTGGCCGGCTCGTTTACCGAGCACCTGCCCGTGGTCCACCTGGTCGGCATGCCGAGCGTATCCACCCAGCGGGCCCGGCGCATCGTGCACCACACCCTTGGCGACGGCAGCTTCGAGGCCTACGTGCGCATGACCGAACCGGTGGTGGCGGCAAGCGCCGTGCTGACCCCGGAAAACGCCGCCTGCCAGATCGAGCGCTGCCTGGAGGCGGCCGTGACCCGCAACCGGCCGGTCTACATCGCCCTGCCCCAGGACTACGCCGACGTGCCCCTGGCCGGGGAGCCCGTCTGCGCCCCCGAGGCCCCGCGCAGCGATCCCGGCACCCTGGCCGCCGCCGTGGCGGCCGTGGCCGAACGGCTGGATGCGGCCGGCTCGGCCGTGGTCCTGGCCGGCTACCTCATCGCCCGCCTGGGGCTGCGCGAGGTGGCCAAGGCCTTGCTCGCCCGCACCGGGCTGCCCTTTGCCACCATGTTCATGGACAAGACCGCCCTGGACGAGACCCTGCCCGGCTACATCGGTCTCTACGACGGCCGGATCATGAACCCCGAGGTGCGCGATTTTGTCGAGGGCTGCGACTGCGTGCTCAACCTCGGCGCGCTATGGAGCGATTTCAACACCGGGGCGTTCACCGCCAAGATCGACCCCTCGCGCATGATCGCCGTCATGCAGCACGAGACCCGGGTGGGCCATGCCACCTTCAAGGACGTGGAGATGCGCGACGTCATGGAGGGGCTGGCCAAGGCCGTTTCGCCAAAACCCGTGACCGTCGCCGGCCCCAAGGGCCTGGGCGAGCCCAAGGGCGCGCCCGGCGACCCCATAAGCCCCGATTCGCTGTATCCCCGGTTCGAGCGGTTCTTGCGCGAGGGCGACATCGTTGTGGCCGAGACGGGCACCATTTCCATGGGCCTGGGGTTTGCCCGCATGCCGGCCGGGGCGGAGTTTTTCAACCAGACCCTGTGGGGGGCCATCGGCTGGGCCACGCCGGCGGCCTTTGGCGCGGCCATGGCCGCGCCAAACCGGCGCACACTTCTTTTTACCGGCGAGGGCGCCCACCAGATGACGGTCCAGGAACTCGGCCAATTCGGCCGCTATGGCCTCGCGCCCGTCGTTTTTTGCCTCAACAACGACGGCTACCTGATCGAACGGCTCTTGTGCAAGGACCCCAAGAGTTCCTACAACGACCTGGCGCCCTGGCATTATGCCCAGTTGCCGGCGGCCTTCGGCATGCCCGACTGGTACTGCGCCAAGGCGTCCACCAACGCCCAACTCGACGCGGCCATGGCCGCGGCCGCCACCCAGCGGAGCGGCGCCTATATCGAGGTGGTCATGGACCGCATGGCCGCGTCGCCCCTGGCCCAGAAACTCGGGGAATCGATCCGCACGCTCTACGGCGGGCACTAAGCCCCGCCCTCGAGGGAGCCGGCGCGCCGGCGCCGCCTGGCTGCCGGGTGGCGTCGGCGCTGTATTTTCGGCCGGCCGGAAGGCGGGCAGGCCCGGGCTTGCGGCGTGGGGCCTCGTGCCAGTCGGTGGACCGACAGGCCCTGGCGGGAGGGGCGTGGGGGCAGCGAGGGGGCTCGGGGGCCGGCGGGGGGCTTGCGGCCATGCCATGGCCGGCCAGGTTTCGCGCGGCCCGGCCCCGGTCGCGGCCCGCGTTCGCGGCCATGCCGCTGGGCGCGGTTTTGGCCGGGTCAATCCGCGGGCGTGTCCAGCCCGGGGCGCGGGGGGCTGACGAGGTTTCGCTCCTCGAGCACGTGGCGGTAATCCTCGCCGTAGAGCGTCAGCATGACCATGGCGAAACCCAGCACCAGCGGGCCGTAGAGGATGCCCAGGGCGCCGAAGAGCTTGATGCCGCCGATGATGGACAGAAACACCCAGAAGGTCGACATCTTGGACCGGTTCTGCATGAGGATGGGCCGGATGATCGAATCGATGCTGGAGACCACGACCGCGCCCCAGCCGATGAGGAACAGCCCCCATTGCCACTGGCCGGTGAGCATGAGGTAGATCGACACCGGCAGCCAGATGATGGCCGTGCCGACCACCGGGATCAGCGAGGCGAACCCCATCATGCAGCCCCAGAAAAAGGGCTGGATGCCGACGATGAAAAGCCCGACCCCGCCGGCCGCGCCCTGGGCCAGGGCGATGACGAAGGCGCCGAGGATCACGGATTTGGCCACGTCGTCGAGCTGGCGGAAGATGCGGTTTTCCTGGTCCGTGGACAGGGGCAGCAGGTAGCGGGCGTAGCCGAGCATGGCCTCGCCGTCGCGGATGAGGAAAAACAGCACGAAAATGAGGATGACGAAGTTCATGGTCAGCACGAAGACGTTGCCGAGGATGGTGGTGCCGCTGTCGAGGAGGATTTGGCCGGCGTTTTTGGACAGGGAAAGCAGGTCGGCCTGCAGGGCGAGCTTTTTGATGTCCAAAAAGGGCAGGTGTTCCTGGACCCAGTTGAGGTAGGGGGCCACGGATTCGTGGCTGAACAGGGCGTTGAAGTCCGTGGTGGCCAGTTTGGCCTGCAAGGCGTTGACGGACTGGACGCCCTGGGCGAGCAGGGCGCCGAGGAAGAAAAAGACCGGGATGATGAGGCAGGAAAAGATCAGCCCCGTGGTGACCAGCGCGGCCAGGGTGGGGCGCGGGCCGCAAAGCCCGGCGATCTTGCGGTGCACGGGCCGAAACAGGGCGGCCAGGACCAGGCCGATGATGAGGATGTCGATGAAGGGACGCAGGACCAGGAAGGCCAAGACCAGGGCGCCGGTCAGGATGAGCAGCAGGAAGGTCGAATAGAATTGTCTGCGTTCTCTGTTCATGCCGTGGCCTGTAGCAAAATCGGCGTGCCGGCGGCAAGGGGGGTGGGGGGATTGGGCCGGCGGCATTGCGAATCGTCGCCGCTCCGTCATAGGATGGACCCATGAGGACGCTTTTTCACCGGTTGGTGCGCCGTGCGGTCGTGGCCGATGCCCGGTCCTGACCTTCCCCCGGTCGAGGCCGGCAAGACCCCGGGCCGCCCCGCCGCGCCGCGGCGGGTGCGGCTGTGGCCGCGGCCGGGGCTGCGCGACCTGACGCCGTTGCTGCTCGGCGACGAGGCGGCCTGGGCCGTCGAAATCCGGGCCCGTGACTGGGCCTACGTGCTCTCCGCCCGGGGCATCCCCCATAGCCTGCGCCGCGATGGCCCGGGCTGGAGGCTGTTCGTGCCGTCGCGACGGGCCGCCGAAGCCCTGGAGGAAATCCGCGCCTACGCCCAGGAACGCGCCGACATCCCCCTGCCCGACCCCGAGGCGGCCCCGCCGCGCCCCTCGGCCTTTTGGCCCGTGCTCGCGGTCATGGGCATCGTGGCCGGCCTGTGGGGCTTTCTGCTCGGCAACACCTCCCTTTTCGGCCGCTCGGTGCCCTGGCGGGCCATCGGCGCCGGCGATTCGGCCGCCATGCTGGCCGGCCAGTGGTGGCGGGCGGCCACGGCCCTGTGGCTCCACGCCGACCCGGCCCACCTTTTCGGCAACGCGGCCAGCGCCGCCCTGTTCCTGAGCCTGCTGTGCCGGGAGACCGGGCTTGGCCTGGGGTTTTTCCTCACGGTCGCGGCCGGGGTCGGCGGCAACGTGCTCAAGGTCCTCATCCAAGGGCCGGGTTTGCATTTCCTGGGTGCCTCCACGGCCGTTTTCGGCGCCCTGGGCGCCCTGGGCGGGCTGGGCCTGTCCGGGTTCCACCCGGCCGCCTCGACCAGGCGGGCCCTGACCGCCGGCGCGGTGCTCATGCTGCTGGCCATGCTCGGCGCCGGTTCCGAGGATACGGGCCTGGTGGACCTGGCCGGGCATTTTTTCGGGTTCGCCTGCGGTGCCGCCCTGGGCCTGGCTTTCGGCCGGCGGCTGTGCCGGGCCGGAAAACCGGGCGCCGCCGGCCAGGCCGCCTTCGCCGCCCTGGCCGTGGCCGTGCCCCTGGCCGCCTGGGGACTGGCCCTGGCCGGCTGGTGGCCGGGCGGCTGAGGAAGCCTTTGCCTACCGCCCGGTTTTCGGGTAAGGCCACGGATTGCCGTCCTGGCGCGCCATGCCGCGCCCGGCGGCCCGATGACGACCGCCAAGTGGGGGAGCCATGAGCCTAAAGGGCCTCGTGTTCGAGGGTGAGGACATCCGGTACAAGACCGGCAAGCATTGGGTGGTGCTGGCCAAGGCGGTGATCCTTTTTGCCCTGGCCTTGGCCGTATGGTCGAGCGGCCCGGCACTGCAAGGCCTTGTCCAGTTCAAGGTCCCGGAAGAACTGGAAAAATTTTTGCCGAAGATCATTTCGGCCGCGGTCTGGCTCTTTCGTTACATCTTCTTCATCATCCTGACGCTGCTGGCCCTGACCCGGCTTTTTTCCTTCTTCACCCTGCGCGTGGGCGTCACGGACAAGCGCCTGCTGTGCGACGACGCCCTGTTCGGGACGTTCTCCCTGGACATCGGCAAGGTCGAATCCGTCAAATGCGAGCCCGGCCTTTTCGGCGGCCTGCTCGGTTACGGCAAGGTCATCCTGACCGCCTCGAGCAGCCAGCGGCTGGTTTTGACCAACATCCGCCGGCCCCACGCGCTCGAGCAGGAACTGTTCGCCGCCAAGTAGCCCCCGGGCCCGGCTGGGGCCGGCCTTCCGGCACAAGCCTTTTTCCGCGTCCCGCGCGACCGCCGACCACGTATGTATTTGTACCGAAGACCTATCAAGCAGTATGGCCTCTTGTTCAAGATGCTGGCGGTCTATATCGGCATCACGGTCGTGGCCTATTTCACCATCTCCACCTTGCTGATCTACATCAAGGAATCGGTCAACATCTCCCGCGACATCGTCAAGGTCCGCTTCGAGGTCCTTTCCATTTCCCAGCGCCTCGTGGACAGCCTGCTGGCCATGGAGGAGAACCAGAAGAAATACGAGATCCTGCATTCCGAGGAATACAAGAAGAATTTCCTCACTGCCCTCAATGAATACAAGAACGCCATCTGGAGCATCCTGTGGTTCCGCTACGAAAGTTTTTCCGTCTGGGAGGAACTGCACGCCGAATTCCGCCAGGCCTTTCCCCAACTGGCCCAGGGCAAGGAGCTGGCCGGGGAACCCTGGATCGACCAGGAAACCCTCAACAAGTGGATGCGCATCGTGGTCAGCGCCCGCCAGGACAACGAACGGGTCCTGGAGACGGGCATGCGGGAGCTTTTCCGCATCAGCGAAGTGGCGGTTAGCCGGGGCGTGACCGGGCTGACCGTGTCCATCGGCCTGGGGCTATTGGGCATCGTCTACCTGACCTATTCCCTGCGCCGGCCCCTGCGCGAGCTGCGCCGGGGGATACGGGCCTATACCCGCGACGGCCGGCTCGAACCCATACGCGTGCTGTCCAAGGACGAACTGGGCGAACTGGGCGCCGCCTTCAACGACATGACGCGGCGGCTCAAGGAAGAGGAGCGCATGCGGGCGGACTTCATCGACATGGTCAGCCACGAGATCCGCACGCCGCTGACCTCCATTCGGGAATCCGTCAACCTCATGCGCGAACGGGTCCTGGGCGAGGTCAACGAACGCCAGAAACGCTTCCTTGACATCGCCAGCGACGAGCTCCAGCGCATTTCCGCCATGCTCACCAGCCTGCTCAAGGTCTCCAGCATGGCCTCCCAGATCGTGGACCTCTCGCCCACCACCGTCAATCCCGAGGAGCTCGTGCGCGACACCCTGGAAAAGGCCGGCCCCGCGGCCGAGGCCAAGGGGATTCGCTTGACGCCGCGCCTGGGGCGCGACATCGTCTCCGTGGTCGGGGACCGGGAGTTGCTCGGCCAGGCGCTCTACAACCTGGTCGGCAACGCCGTGAAATTCTCGCCGCCCGAGCGCTCGGTGTTCGTCGGCCTGGAAATGGCCGACGGCGGGCGCAAGCTCCTGGTGAGCATCACCGACGAGGGGCCGGGCATTCCCGAGGAAGAGCAGTCCCACGTCTTCAACAAGTACTATCGCGGCGCCCGCACCAAGCGGAGCACCGACGGCATCGGCCTGGGGCTTTCCATCGCCAAGGCCATCGTCGAGGCCCACGGCGGCAACATCTGGCTGTCGAGCCTGCCCGGCAAGGGCTGCACCTTTTATTTCACGCTCCCCGTGGATGGGGCGACCGGCTTTACCCACCCAAACCCATGAAGACGTTCCTGCAAACCGCAATGGTCCTTGGCCTGTGCGCCGTCATCGCGCCCGTTGCCGGCGGCTGCGCCAAACACCAGCCGCCCGCGCCCCAGCAGCCCGCGCCCGTCGCATCCGCCGCGCCGGCCGCGCCCGCGCCGGCGGCCCCGGCCGTGGCCTCGCCGGCCTGCGATCCCCGGCGCGACACCCTCTACGACCAGGGCGTGTGCGCCTACGACGCCGGCGAGGTCAAGCGGGCCATCGGCCTGTGGCGCACCGCCGCCAACAGCGACCCCGACCCGGCCGTGCGCCGCAAGGCCCTTTTTGCCCTGGCCGCGGCCAAGCTCGGCCTGGCCGGCAACGACGCCGACCTGACGGCGGCCCTGGAGATGCTCGACGCCTGGGCCAAGTCCTCGCCCGACGGCGGCAGCGGCGAGGAGGCCCGCTTTCTGCTTCCGGCCGTCAAAGCCTTGAAACCCGCCTGGGGCTTCAAGGAGCAAAAGGCCGCCCTGGAGCGCGAATGCGCCAAGAAACTGGCCGAGCGTGAGGAGCAGGTGCGCAAAAGCCTCCAGCAGCAGGTCCGGGCCCTGGAGACCATCCACCAGCAGATCCAGGAAAAAAAGAAAGGGCTGATCAACAACTAACGACCCCGGGGCTCCAACCGACGTAACGCCCATGAAAAGCGCCGCCCAGACGCGAAAGACCATCCTGGCCGTGGACGACGACCCGCATATCCTGGAAGTCCTGGAGGTGCGGCTGGTCTCGGCCGGCTACGACGTGGTCACGGCCGGGGACGGGGCCGAAGCCCTGGCCGTCCTGGCCAGTCGTCCGGTGCGCCTGGTCATCTCCGACATCCGCATGCCCGGCATGGACGGCATGCGCCTGCTGGAGGAGATGGAACGGCGGGGCATCCGGCTGCCCATCATTTTCCTGACCGCCCACGGCAGCATCCCCGGGGCGGTGGAGGCTATCAAGCACGGCGCCATCGACTACCTGACCAAGCCCTTCGACGGCCAGGAGCTGCTCACCCGCGTGGCCGAGGTCTTTGCCAAGGCCGCCGGCATCGAGGCGCCGGCCGCGCCGGACCTGGCCGAATCGGGCCTGGTCGGCGGAAGCGGGGCCATGCGGGAACTGGCCGGGCTCATCGACCGGGTGGCCGCCCGCGACGTCAACGTGCTGATTTTGGGCGAATCCGGGACGGGCAAGGAGTTGGTGGCCAACTGCATCCACCGGCGCAGCCCGCGCAAAAACGGGCCCCTGGTCACCGTGGACTGCGGCTCGACCCCGGCCGGGCTCCTCGAATCCGAACTCTTCGGCCACGTCAAGGGCTCGTTCACCCACGCCGTCAAGGACAAGAAAGGCCTCATCGAGCAGGCCAACCAGGGCACGCTGTTCCTCGACGAGATCGGCAACATCACCATGGAAATGCAGGTGCGCCTCCTGCGTTTCCTGGAAAACCACAAGATCCGCCGCATCGGCGACGTGCGCGAGATCCAGGTCGACTGCCGGGTCATCGCCGCCACCAACGCCGACATCTTCGAGCAGGTGGCCGAGGGGGTGTTCCGCGAGGACCTGCTGTACCGCCTCAAGGTCGTGACCATCAACATGCCGCCCCTGCGCGAGCGCCGCGAGGACATCCCGGTCCTGGCCGAGCACTTCATCCGTCAGTTCTGCGCCGCCCAGGGCATGCCGCCGGTGATCGTCCCCCCCGAAACCATGGCCTATCTCATGGCCTATCCCTGGCCCGGCAACGTGCGCCAGCTGCGCAACGCCCTGGAGGCCGGGGTGGTGCTGGGTTCCGAGGGCAGTCTCGTGCCCGGCGACCTGCAACTGCCCCTGGCCGGCAAGGGGCCGGACCGCTCGGGCGAAGGCGAGGATTCGCTGTCGCTCGACGCCAGCGAAAAGGCGGCCATCGTGCGCGCCCTGGAGCAGGCCGGCTGGGTCCAGAAGGCCGCCGCGCCGCTTCTGGGCGTCAGCCGCCGGGCGCTCAACTACAAGATCCAGAAATACGGCATCGAGATCCCCAGGCGCCGGCCGAAAAAATAGGGGCGCCCACGTCCCGTCACCGTCTTGTGCCTTGGCAGGGGCCGGCCTTTCTGTCACAAAGAGGTATGATCGTAACGGGATGGAACACGGCGCGGCCCCGGCGTCTCCACCAACGGATTTTCCATGCGGCACGCTAACGAGGCAGCGCCTTCCCGGCACAAGGACAGGGCCCGCATCGCCCGCCAGGTGGTGTTGCCGTTTCGCATGTCCCTGGCCATCAGCATCAAAAGCATCCGGGTGCGTTTTTTGCGTTCCATGGTCACGGTGGCCAGCCTGGTGCTGGCCGTGGCTTTTTTGAGCTTCATCCTCACCGGCACCGAGGTGGCCGGCGGCGTGCTGGCCAGCGGCCGGCCAGAATTGCGCGTTGCCCTGATCGAGGCCGGCTACGACCTGCCGGCCGTGGCCCCGGCCGGGGCCACGGCGGCGACGGAAGCCGCCCGGCTGGGGGCCAGCCCCAAGGAACGCTGGATCGTCATCCTGTCGCTTCTGGTGTGCACGGTGGGCATCGTCAACGCCCAGCTCATGGCCGTTACCGAACGCTTCCGCGAAATCGGCACCATGAAGTGCCTGGGGGCGCTGGACCGCTTCATCCTGCGCCTGTTTTTGCTCGAAGCCGGCATGCAGGGCCTGGCCGGCGCCTTTGCCGGGGCGCTTGTGGGCATGCTGGGCGCCGTCGCGGCCGGGCTTGTCCGCTACGGTTTCGTCGCCGTCAGCCAGCTATCCCCGGCCGGGCTTTTGCGGGTCCAGGCGGTTTCCATGGCCGTCGGCGCGGGCCTAAGCCTCCTCGGCGTGGTTTATCCGGCCATCGTGGCCGCCCGGATGCGTCCCGTGGAGGCCATGCGGGCCCAGGAATAGGGTAAACGGCCCGGCGCGTCCGGGCGCGACGGGAAGGGGGACGGCGGTACATGGCCGAGGCGCACAACATCGTCCGGGTCAGCGGGGTGGCCAAGACGTTCACCATGGGCTCCCAGGTGGTCACGGCCCTGCGCGGCGTGGACCTCACCATCAAGGCCGGCGAGTACCTGTCCATCATGGGGCCGTCGGGCTCGGGCAAATCCACGCTTTTCAACATGATCGGCGGCCTGGACAAGCCCTCCTCGGGCAAGGTCTTCATCGACGAGGTCGACATCGCCCAGCTCGACGCCTACGAGCTGGCCTGGCTGCGCAACCGCAAGATCGGCTACATCTTCCAGACCTTCAACCTCAT
This sequence comes from Solidesulfovibrio sp. DCME, assembly GCF_049995385.1. NCBI lineage: Bacteria > Pseudomonadati > Thermodesulfobacteriota > Desulfovibrionia > Desulfovibrionales > Desulfovibrionaceae > Solidesulfovibrio > Solidesulfovibrio sp. DCME. The sequence goes on along the minus strand of NZ_CP188261.1, from coordinate 3,104,916 downwards.
CCAGGTCATGACGGCGCTGGAAAACGTCACCCTGCCCATGACCTTCGCCGGCCTGCCCCAGGACGAGGCCACGGAAAAGGGCCTGGAACTGCTCGCCCTGGTCGGCCTGCGCGAGCGCCACGCCCACAAGCCGCAAGAGCTTTCCGGCGGCCAGCAGCAGCGCGTGGCCATCGCCCGCTCCCTGGCCAACACCCCGGCCATCGTCCTGGCCGACGAGCCCACCGGCAACCTCGATTTGACCACGGGCGAGGACATCATCGCACTCCTTAAGCGCTTAAGCAGCGAGCGCGGCGTCACGGTCATCTCCGCCACCCACGACTACAAGATGCTCAACGTCTCCGACCGGGTGGTCTGGATTCGCGACGGCCGCATCGACAAGATCGAGGAGCGCGACCAGCTCAACATTTCCGTGGGCGCCATCGGGGCCAAGGAGGCATAGGTCCCGATGCCCCGTCGCCGTTTGCCTGTTTTTCCCTTTTCCGGCCGGGCGCTGATCGCGGCGGCCCTGGCCGTTTGCCTGCTCCTGGCCGCCTCGGCCGCCCTGGCCAAGCGGCCCAAGAAGGCGGCGGCCGATGCCCGTGGCCAGGCCCTGGCCGCCGACTGGCTGGCCGCGCCAGGCCAGGCGGGGGCGCTCGAGCGGGCCGTGGTGACGGGGCTGGCCGGGTTGCCCTCGCGGCTGACCGGGTCTCCCGGCTGCGCCCTGGCCGCCGATGCCGTGGAAGCCTATTTCCGGGGCCTGGGCGCGGGTGACGTCGGGCGCCTGGACTTCCGGGTCCCGGCCGTGGACTACGCCCCGGCCTCCCTGGCCGTGGCCGGCGGGGGCAAGGCGGCGCTGTGGCCGCTGGCGCTCAATGCCATGACGCCGCCGGCCGTGCCGCCGGCCGGCCTCGCCGGCCCGGTGGTCTGGGCCGGGACCGGGGAGTACGGCGAATTCAACGGCAAGAACCCGGCCGGGGCCATCGTGCTCATGGACCTGCGCTCGGGCCGCAACTGGCAGGCCGCCGCCCAGCTCGGGGCCAAGGCCCTGGTCTATGTCGACACGGTCGAAAACGGCGCCAGCGCCGATGCCGGGCTTTTCAAGGACAAGTTCGAACTCACGCCGGTGGTGTTCCCCCGGTTCCTGCTCCCGGCCGCCGCCGCCAGGGAGCTTTTCGGCGATTTCACGGCCTTGACCGGCGATCCCGCCGGCCCGACGGCCAGCCTTTCCGGCCGGGCGGCCTGGGAGGCGGCCGTGGCCAGCGACGTCTACCTGCTTTTCCCCGGCACCGATCCCGCCCTGGCCGGTGAACTGCTGGTCGTCGAAGCGCCCTACGACGCCTCGGCCTTTGCCCCGGGCAACGCCCCGGGCGCGGACGAGGCCGCCTCCATCGCCACCTTGCTGCGCCTGGCCCGGGAGTTCGCCGCCGCGCCGCCGGCCCGGCCGACCCTGCTTCTGGCCACGGCCGGCCATGCCCAGTCCCTGGCCGGGCTGCGGGAATTCTACGGCGCCCTGCGCGGCAAGGGCAAGGACCTGCGCGCCCAGTCCCGGGAGGCCCGGGCCGATGTCCGCAGCATCGCCGAGGTCGTCGAAGGCCTCGATGCCCTGGGGCAGGGGGGGGCGGCGGCCGCCGCCGCACCGGCTGGAAGCGACGGCGCGCCGCCGCCCTTGCGCCGGCCGGCCGTGCGCCAGGCCCTGACCGAGACCCTCAAGGACGAGGTGGACGCCGTCACCACCGAGCTCATGCGCCTGCGCCTGTCCGAGGGCGGCAAGGAGGCCGCCGCCATCGAGGCCCTGGCCGCCCGGCGGGCGCTGTTGCGCCGGCTCATGTGGCGCGAGGAGTTCGCCGAGGCCCCGGCCGAGGAGCTCGACGCCTTGCTGGCCCTGGTGCCAACGGCCCGGGACAGGCTGGAAAAGGCCAGCTTGTCGGCCGAAATCGAAGGCCGTTGCGCCGAATCGGCCCGGGAATTGCGCAAACTCGTGGGCGAGCGCGACATCGTGGCCCAGGCCTCGCTCCATCTGTCCAGCCACGGCCACGGCGTGGGCGGGTTCGCCCAGGGCTTCGCCTTCGAGGTCAAGCCCGACGTCAACCCCACCCAGGCCTACGGCCGCCTGAGTCGTTCCCTGTCCGCCGCCGCCACAGCCGTGGCCAGGGGCCAGGGGCTGCCCGCCGACTACTACCACGACGGCATGCGCGAGGACCGCTCCCGGCCCTGGCAGGGGCTGTTGCCCGACCGGCCGCCCCTTGGCGGCGAGATCGGCAACATCGCCGGGGTCCTGGGCTTCACCCTGGCTTCGGTCACCGACGCCCGCCAACGCTGGGGCACGCCTGGCGATACTGTCGATGCCGTGGATTTCGCAACCTTGGCCCGCCAGTCCCGGTTCGTGGCGGGCCTGGCCGCGGACATGGCCCAGCCCGGCTTCGTGGTCGGCGAAAAGCGGCCCCGCAACGTCTTTTCGACCCTCACCGGCCGGGTCAATTTCATCCGCCAAGGCGAGCTGTTCCCCGAGCGGCCGGCCCCGGGCACGACCCTGTGCGTCTACCAGGGCAAGACCCGGTTTTACGCCGCAACCGACGCCAAGGGCGGTTTTCGCCTAACCGGCTTGGCCAACAAGAAATATGTGCTGGACAAGGCCGTCATCGAGGGCTTCCGCTTCGACCCGGACAGCGGCGAGGCGGTCTGGGCCATCGACAAGAAGCAGACCGGCAAGGATGCCTACCGGGTCAAGATGAACCGCAACGCCATGGAAACCGACCTCATCATGTTCGGTTGCCGGCAAAGCACGCTTTTTTCCGCCTTCGACCCGCGCACCTTCCGCTACTTCACCCGCATCGACCTCCTGGACGCCCGGCGCGAGGCTCCGCCCCTGCGCTCCTGGTTCAGCCGCCTGGACACCCTCGATTCCACGCTGCTGTCGGTCTTCCTCGAACCCGGCACGCCGTACAAGTGCATCCTGTCCGACACGGTGCTGGCCCGAAAGCTCATCCTTTTAAACGCCAGCCCCGAGCACCCGACCGGTACGGGCTACCTCGTCGACGCCTGGCCCGTGCTGCCCGTGACCGAAATGCTCGGCGCCCGCGACATGTGGGAGCTCCTCGGGCCGCGCGTGCAAAACCTCGAGGACCACGGCATCGTCAACGACCGCATCCGGGACCTGGGCGAACGCGGCCGGGCCCTCTACGCCAAGGCCCTGGCCGACGGCCAGGCCAGGCGCTTCGATGCCATGGTGGCCGCGGCCCGCTCCAGTTGGGCCCTGGCCGTGCGGGTCTACAACGACGTGGAAAAGACCCAGCGCGACGTGCTGCTGGGCGTGCTCTTTTACATCGCGCTGTTCATCCCCTTCGCCTACTGCGTCGAACGGGTGGTCTTTAACTACGCCGACATCCACAAGCGCATCGCCGCCTTTCTCGGCATCCTGGCCGCGGTCATCGCCGTGGTCTACCAGGTCCATCCGGCCTTCGAGCTGACCTACAGCCCGCTGGTGGTCATCCTGGCCTTTTTCATCCTGGGGCTGTCGGTCATGGTGGCGCTGATCATCTTCCTGCGCTTCGAGCGCGAGATGACGGCCCTGCAAAAACGCGCCTCCCAGGCCAAATCCTCGGAGATCGGGGGCATGCGGGCCTTTGCCGCCGCCTTCGTCATTGGCGTGAGCAACCTGCGCCGCCGCAAGGTCCGCACCAGCCTCACCTGCCTGACGCTGGTCATCCTCACCTTCACCATCATGAGCTTCACCAGCGTCAAGTCCACCCGCGACGAGGGGGCGACGCGGTTCGCCGACGCCGCGCCCTATCGGGGGGTGCTGCTTAAAAACGTGGGCTGGAAGTCGCTGCCGCCCGAGGCCCTGGCCGTGGTGCGCGACGGGTTCGGCGCGGGCGAGGTCGTGGCGCCGCTGGCCTGGCTGGAACTGCCGGAAAAGACCCTGACCCCGACCACCACTATCCGGGCGGGCGACAAGTTCGAGGCCGTGCAGAGCTTCCTGGGCCTGTCCGCCCAGGAGGCCTCCATCGGGCGCATGCGGGGGCTGTTGACCGCCGGGCGCTGGTTCGCCCCGGACGAGCGCGACGCCGCGCTGCTGCCCGCGCCCATGGCCGAACGGCTGGGGGTTTCCCCGGGCGGGACGGTCACGCTTTTTGGCCGGTCGTTCACCGTGACCGGCATCCTGCGCAAAAACGCCCTGGACGACCGCGTGGACCTCGACGGCGAATCCATCACCCCGGTGGTCTACCCCTCCGAAGCCATGGCCATGACCTCCGAGGCCGAAAAGGAGGCCGTGGAGTCCGGCGAGGACGTCAAGTCCATGCAGAGCCGCTACCAGCACATCGACGACGACCTGACCGTGGTTTTGCCCTACGAGACGCTCATGGGCCTGGGCGGCCAGCTCAAGTCCATCGTCGTCGCCCCGTCCCCGGACGCTCTGGCCATGGGCAAGGCCACGGCCGACGACGGCTCGGCCCTGGCGGCGCGGCTGGCCGACCGCTTCGGCCTGGCCGTGTTCTCGGGCCAGCCGGGCGGCGTGTTCGTCTACCACGCCGGCGACGCCCTGGGCTATGCCGGGGTGCCCAACATCCTCGTTCCCTTGATTATTTCCGTGCTCATTGTGCTCAATACCATGATCGGCGCGGTCTTCGAGCGCAAGCGCGAGATTGGGGTCTACACCGCCGTGGGCCTGGCCCCGTCCCATGTCTCTTTTCTCTTTATCGCCGAATCCCTGGCCTTTGCCGTGATCAGCGTGGTGCTCGGCTACCTCCTGGCCCAGGTGGCGGCCGGGCTTTTATCCGGCACGAGCCTTTGGGCCGGCATGACGGCCAACTATTCCTCCATGGCTGGCGTGGCCGCCATGGGCCTGGTCATCGCTGTGGTGCTGCTGTCCGTCATCTATCCCTCGCGCATGGCCGGCCAGATCGCCATCCCCGACGTCAACCGGTCCTGGAGCCTGCCCGAGCCCGATGACGGCGTCATCCGGACCCGGCTGCCGTTCCTGGTGCGCGTGCGCGAGCAGGAGTGCGCCGGCGGGTTCCTGTTCGACTACTACCAGACCCACCAGGACGTCTCCCATGGCCTGTTTGCCACGGCCGACGTGACCTATGCCTTCGAGTGCCCCTGGGACTTGCCCGGCGCGCCGCCGCACCCCCGGGAGCGCTTTCCGGAATTCTGCGATCTCAAGGCCTGCCTGCGGCTTACGGCCACGGTGTGGCTCGCTCCGTTCGATTTCGGCATCAAGCAGGCGCTCACCCTGTATTTCATTCCGGCCCTGGATACGCCGGGCTATATGGAAATCGATGTGGAGCTTTCCCGCCTGGCCGGCGAGGCCGGCATGTGGAAGCGCCTCAACAAGGGCTTCGTCAACGATCTGCGCAAGCAGCTGCTCATCTGGCGCTCCCTGGAGGAAGCCGTGCGCGTGGCCTACGAAGACAAGGTGGTCAACGACTACGCTGCGAAACTGCGCGGCGAAACCCCGGCCGGAGGCGCGGCATGACCGCCCCGGGCGCCATTCGGGCGCGCGCCGTCGTCCTGGGGCTGGTCCTGGGGCTGGCCGTTTGCGCCGTCACGCCGCTTAACAACCTCTATTACGGGGCCACGCCCCTGGGCGGCGGTCATTTCCCCCTGGCCCCGTTTTTCATCCTCGTCTGGCTCACTCTCCTGGCCGCCGGCCTGGGGCGGCTTTTGCGCGGCCGGGCCATTCTCTCCGGCACGGACCTCATGGTCTGCTGGATGCTCATGGTCGTGGTTTCGGGCGTGGCCCATACCGGCCTGGCCCGGACGTTTTTTATTAACCTCACGGCGCCGCTGCATTTCGCCACCGAGGGCAACCAGTGGAGCGCCCTGTTCGGGCCGCTTTTGCCCAAGGCCTGGTACCCCGGCGACCCCGAGGCCGTGGAGACCCTCTACAACGGCCTGGAGGGCGGCTACTCCATGACTTGGGGCCAGGTGCTGGCCGCCATCCCCTGGCGGGCCTGGTCCGGGCCGCTGGCGACCTGGGGCGTGTTCATCGGGCTGTGTTTTTTTGTGATGCTGTGCCTGACGAACCTCTTTTCCCGGCAGTGGGTCTCCAACGAGCGCATGAATTTCCCCCTGCTGCGCCTGCCCGAGGCCATGACCGGGGCCATGGATGAAGGCGGGCTGGCCGGGTTTTTCACCGACCGTTTTCTGCTGTGCGGCCTGCTGGTGAGCGTTTGTCTGCACACCATCAACGGCATCGGCTTCTACGACCCCTCCGTGCCCCAACTCCCCACGCTCATCCTGGCCGGGCCGTATTTCCCGAAAACCGGGCTTTTTTCCGGCTTCACCAAGCTCAAGATCTACTTCTATCCGGCCTTCATCGGCTTCGCTTTTCTGACCGCCCGCCAGATTTCCTTGAGTTTCTGGGTGTTTTTTTTGCTCGGTGGGCTTTTTTACGGCGTGCTCGACATCCTCGGCCAGCAGGTGCCGGCTGCTGCCCTGGGCGTCACCTTCGGCCCGACCCTGGCCCTGCCCGAGGAGACGCAGATGATCGGGGCCTACGGCGTCTTTTTTCTGTTCATCCTGTGGCTGGCCCGTCACCACTTGTGGGAGACGGCCCGGGACGCGGCGCGGCTGCGGTTTCGCCGCCCGGACGAGGCCGAATGGGTCGGCGCGCCGGCCTCCCTGTGGGGGTTGGTCCTGGGTGGCTGGGCGTTGTGCGCCTGGGCCGCCGCCTTCGGCCTGCCGCTTTTTCAGGCCGTGGTGCTGCTGGCCCTTTTTTTCATGGTCATGTTGGTGGCCAGCCGCATCATCTGCCAGGGCGGCATAGCCTATTTCACGCTGACGGCCGCGCCGACGGACGGTTTGCTGGCCTTTTGCGGCACGGGTTTTTTCAGCCGCATGGGCCTGCTCATGGCTGCGGTCATGCAGAAGATGCTCTTCGTCGACCTGCGCGAGTCGCTGTTGCCGTCGCTTTTTCACGCGGCCAAGGTGGGGGAGGGCAGGCGGCCCAAGGCCCTGTACCTGGCCGGCATTGTCGTCGCCCTGGCCCTGGCCGTGTGCGTTTCGTTTGCCGCCATGCTGGCCGTGTGCCACAAGTACGGCCTGCGCGACCTGCAGGTTGACTGGGAAACGCAGACCGTCAACACGGTCTACGAGAACGTCCAGCGCCTCATCGAGGCGCCGGCCGGGGTCAACAAGACCATCATCGGCTTCGCCGTCGCCGGGGCGGCGGTCATGTTCGCCCTGGTCGTGGCCTACCAGCGCTTCTACTGGTGGCCGATCCATCCCATCGGCTACCTGACCATGTATTCCTCGGCCATGCGCATCCTGTGGTTTTCCTTTTTCCTGGGCTGGCTGTGCAACCATCTGACCTTGCGCTACGGCGGCATCGTGCTGCTCAAGCGGGTGCGGCTGCTTTTCATCGGCCTCATCCTGGGCGATTTTCTCATGGGCGGGGTATTTGCGGTCATTGGATTGTGGACGGGACAGAGTTATTTAGTATTGCCGAACTAGCTTTGAGCAAAGGTATTGTTATGGAACAATGCGAACTCATTCCGCATATTAATTATAGAGTAATAGATAGAGTGATTAAGAAAATCCTAGAGAGTCCAACATTAGCGATTGTTGAATTAATCGCTAATGCTTGGGATGCAGGGGCTACGAAGGTTGAAATTAATTGGCCAATAGGAGAAGGCTCGTTCTTTAGCATTCTTGACAACGGACAGGGGATGACCAAAGATGAATTTCAGCAGCGATGGATAGAAATAGGCTATAATCGTTTGCAGGTTCAAGGAAAGTCTGTTTCATTTTTGTATAATAACAAAGAACATACAAGGTTAACATTTGGTCGAAATGGAATCGGAAAGTTCGCGGCTTTTTGCTTTGGAAGTAAATTTAAAGTTATAACATCAAAGAATGGTTTGAAACATACTTTTCTAGTGTATAGAAATTATTCTGATACATTTTTTTCGGCAAAACTGGAGGATGTTTGCGAAACATCAGAAATTGGAACTCAGATTCATTCTTTGGAGCCATTCCAGAAGAAAGTACCTGCGGCCTTTGTGAGCCAACAGATTGCCGAAAGGTTTCTGTTTGACCCTTTGTTCAGTGTTCGGGTTAATCAAGAGATTGTGTCCTTTGGCAGTATTCCAGAAGGGCAAATCGACAAGAGAGAAATAGTTGTTCGTAGTAACTGTGTGATTGATATGTATATAATCAAACGAAATGAAACCGATAGGACCTTGAGGTTTTCTGGTATTGCTTGGCATGTTAATGGCAGATTAGTTGGCCAAAGTTCTTGGGGTAGTCTGTCGGATGAAAAGCTCCTGGATGGACGTACTGTAAATGCTAGGCAGTATGCTATAGTTTTGAAAGCAAATTGTTTGGCTGATGTTGTCTTACATGATTGGTCTGGATTTGATGTTGAAGATGATTTGTATAAAGAAGCCCTAGGCGCAGTAAGAAATGAGATTAATTTGTTTCTAAGTCAACTTACGGAGGATAGCCGTATTGAAAAAATGAATATAGTTAAGAAACATGCAAATTTGAAATTAAGGCGATTGGGGGCGTTGTCGAACCAGCAGTGGTGCAATTTTGTTGAAGAAACTATTTCGAAATGTCCTTCTATCAAAATGAGTGACCTCATCAAGCTAGGGGATATGCTTCTAAATTTGCAGCTTTCTCAGGGAAAATATGCTATTCTGAATATTTTGTCTCAGCTGCAGCCAGGTGAGTGGGATAAGCTAGGCTCGATTTTGAATGAGTGGACAATTGACATGGCGAAGGAGGTGTTAGACGAAATTCAATTGAGGTTGACGCTAATTGATGAACTTAGGCAGAGGTTGAGTGATAGAGATTCTTTGGAAGTCCAAGATATTCAGCCCGTATTGGAAAAAGCGCTTTGGATATTTGGCCCAGAGTTTGAAAGTATTCAATTCACTTCTAATCAAACTATTGCTTCAGTTTTTGCTAAAATGAAAGGTATTAAAGTGAAAGGTGTAAGTAAAAATCGTCCTGACTTTGTTTTGTTGGAGGATGGAGCCGCTAGCTTCTATTCTGCAGATGATTTTGGGGATGATTATCATGAGATTGGGCTCAAGCAACTCTTAATTGTTGAGTTGAAAGCTCCGTCGGTTGCGATTGGAAGAGAAGAAAAAAATCAACCTGCCAAATATGTTGATGAATTTAAATCAAGGGGTCTTATATCAGAAGAGACTAAAGTTACAGCCTTTGTCTTGGGTTCTAATAAACAAAAGTCCTTGTCTTTAGATCCAATGGTTGAAGGTTTCTTTGTTACTCGTGTAATGCTTTTTCATACTTTATTGAAAAGAGCTGAAAGTAGACTTTTTAATCTTCGAACAAAAGTTCAAGGGGCACCTTTCTTACAGCGAAATAATGTCTTAGCTGCTTGCTAATAAGAGTGTGTATAGAAGAATTGGGATACGCCGATGTACGACGACAAAGAGTTAGCCGAATACCGGGACCTGCTGCCCGCGCCGAAGCACTTCGAGGAGGGCTTCGACTGGAAGACCATCGTCGGCGCGGTCTTTATCGGCTTCCTCATGATGCCGGGCAGCATGTATCTGCAGCTCGTCATAGGCACGGGCATCGGGCCGGCCGCCCGCTGGGTCACCATCATCCTGTTCGCCGAAATCGCCAAGCGGGCCTACACCGAACTCAAGCAACAGGAAATCTTCCTCCTGTATTACATGGCCGGCGCGGCCATGGCCTCGCCCTTTCACGGCCTGCTCTGGAACCAGTACCTGGTCCAGTCCGACGCGGCCAAGATGCTGGGCTTAACCGACCTCATCCCGACCTGGATCGCGCCCGGGCCGGACTCCGAATCCCTCGTCGCGCGTACCTTTTTCCATCGCGACTGGCTTGTCCCCATCCTGCTGCTGGTCGGCTCCCAGATCGTGCAGCGCATCGACCATTTCGGCCTGGGCTATGCCCTGTACCGCATCACCTCCGACGTGGAGAAGCTGCCCTTTCCCATGGCCCCGGTCGGGGCGCTGGGCACCATGGCCCTGGCCGAATCCACCGAGGACCGCAAGACCGGCTGGAAATGGCGGGTCTTTTCCATCGGCGGCATGATCGGCCTGGCCTTCGGCGCCCTCTATGTGCTTTTTCCCGTGGTTTCGGGGCTTATATTCACCGAGCCCGTGCGCCTGATCCCCATTCCCTGGGCCGATTTCACCCGCAACACCGAACAGTGGCTGCCGGCCGTGGCCACGGGCATCCAGTTCGACCTGGGGCTGGTTTTCACCGGCATGGTGCTGCCGTTTTGGGCCGTCATCGGCGGCCTGGTGGGCCTTGCCATCACCTTTGTCGCCAACCCCATCCTCTTCGACCACGGCATCCTGCACCGCTGGCGCCAGGGCATGGGCACGGTGGAAACGGTCTTCGCCAACAATTTCGACTTCTACATGTCCTTTGGCATTGGCCTGGGCCTGGCCATCGGCGTCATCGGCGTGTGGCAGGTGGCCCGGTCGCTGCGAAAGGGCGGCGTGGGCGGCGCGGCCTACAAGGCCCTGTTTAGCACCAACAAGGCCCGTGGCGACATCAACTTCTGGACGTCCATCGCCATCTACGTCTTTTCCACCCTGGCCTATGTCGGTATGTGCCTGTTTTTGGTGCCGCAGTTTCCCTGGATGTTCTTTGTGCTCTACGGCTTCGTCTATACGCCGGTCATCTCCTACATCACGGCTCGCATGGAAGGCATCGCTGGCCAGTTCGTGAGCTTGCCCCTGGTGCGCGAGGCCAGCTTCATCGCCGGGGCCAAGTTCTTCGGCTACCAGGGCATCGAGATCTGGTACGCGCCCATCCCCATCCACAACTACGGCAAGGCCACCGTGGATTTTCGCGAGATCGAGCTGACCGGTACGAGCCTGCGGGGCATCATCAAGGCCGAGATCGTGGTCTTTCCCGTGGTCATGGTGGCCAGTCTGCTCTTTTCCCAGTTCATCTGGCAGCTCGCGCCCATCCCCTCGGCCAGCTACCCCTACGCCCAGGAGCTGTGGCACCTCCAAGCCCTCAACACCCTGCTCATGCAGACCTCGACCCTGGAGGGCAATTCGCTTTTCTTCCAGGCCCTAAACGGCTGGTACGTCTCGGCCGGCCTGGGGCTGGGGCTCGTCACCTATTTCCTGCTCATGCTGTTTGGCCTGCCGGTGCTGCTGGTCTACGGCATCGTGCGGGGCCTGGGCCAGAGCGTGCCCCACGGGCTGATCCTCGAAGTGGTGGGCGCGCTTTTGGGGCGCTATTACTTCCTCAAGCACTACGGCAAGAAGTGGCGGCAATACGCGCCGGTGCTTTTGGCCGGCTTTTCCTGCGGCATGGGGCTCATGGGCATGTTCGCCATGGGCGCGACGCTGATACTCAAGTCGCTGGGCAAACTGGCCTATTAGGAGCGCTCCCGCACAACGAGGGACGCCGCACCGGGCATTGCGGCCGGTGGGCCGGATTGCCTGTCGCGGCCGGCGGTCAGGAACCGGCCGACGGGAGCGCGCCCGCCCCGGCCTTACTGTCGTGTCGCATCCGGGCGATGAGCTCCCGCAGCCGTCGGGCCTGGCGGTTGAGCCGGTCGACGGCCTTGGCGGAAACGCCCATGGCCGTGGCGGTTTCGCCGGCGATACGGGTGATGTCGCCGAGGCTGCGGTTGATTTCCTCGCTGGCGGCGGATTGCTGCTCCGAGGCGGCGGCGATGGAACGGATCTGGTCCGTGGCCTGGTCGACGAAGCCGACCACGGCGTCGAGCACGGTTCCGGAGGCGTCGGCCTGGCTGGTGGCGGCCTCGATGCGTTCGGCGGCGGCATCCATGTTGCCGATGTTTTTTCGGGTCCCGGACTGGATGGCGGTGATGGCCTGGCCGACCTGCGCCGTGGCGGCCATGGTTTTCTCGGCGAGTTTGCGGACCTCGTCGGCCACGACCGCGAAGCCTCGGCCGGCATCACCGGCCCGGGCCGCCTCGATGGCGGCGTTGAGGGCCAGCAGGTTGGTCTGGTCGGCGATGTCGGAAATGACGCCGAGGATGCTGCCGATGCCCTGGCTGAGTTCCCCGAGCTGCGCCATGTCGGTTTTCATGGCCGCGGCCTGGGTTTTGACCTGGCCGACGCCGGCCGCGACCACGGTGACGGCCTGGGCCCCATCCTGGGCCTTGCGGCGGGCCTCGTCGGCCATGGCTGAGGCCTGGCCGGCGTTATGGGCCACTTCCAGCACGGTGGCGTTCATTTCTTCCATGGCCGTGGCCGTTTCCCGCAGCCGGTCGGCCTGGGCGGCCGCGCCCTGGCCGGCCTGGGCCACTTGGCGGGAGAGGTCGTCGCTGACCGTGGACACCTCGCCCACCGCCTCTTCCAACTGGCTGGCCGCGTCCAGGAGATCCTGGCGGCCTTGTTCGGCCCGCCGAGTTTCGGCCGCGGCTGTTTCCAGGGCTTGCAGGGCTTTCTGGGCCTGCGCAGCGGCCTCCTGGCCCTTTTGGTCGGCCTGGCGCATTTTTTCCTAGAGGCTTTCCACCATGGCGCCCATGGCCGCGGCCAGGACGGCCGTTTCGTCCGTGCCGGAAACGTCCAGCACGGCGTCGAGCCGGCCGTGGCCCACGGCCTCGGCGTAGGCCAGGCTGCGGCGCAGGGGGCCGATGATGGAGCGGACGATGCATGTGGCCAGGGCGATGAGCAGGGCCGTCCCGCAGGAGACGCCAAGGAGATTGAGGAGCCGGACCTGGCTGTAAAGGGCTTGGGCCGCCGCGACGGCCTCCTGGCGCATGTTCGCGGCGCGCCCGTTTATGTCCTCGACGATGTCGTCGATGGCCTTGGTGGGTTCGCGGTCGATGCCGACGACGAGGCGGTCCACCTTCTGGCCGGTGGTGGCGTCGGCGGGGTCGAAGTGTTGCAGGGCTCCCTTGTAGCGATCGAACAGGGAGACATGCGTTGCGATGGCCTTGTCGATGGCGGAAACGGGGAACTGGAGCTGTCGGGCGACGGCCTTGAGTTGTTCCAGGGCGCTGAGGACCCCGGCATGCTCTTGTTGAAACAGGGCGACGTATTTTGCGTAACTGTCCGGGGTATTGCCGCGCAACAGGATGTCTTTCCATTCCTGCACCTGCTTTTTGAACATGACCTGGGCGGTGCGGGCCTGGTCCACGGCGGTGACGATCAGGGTCCCCGCTTGGAGCTGGCGCATGGCCGCCTCGTTGATCCGGGAGATGCTGTAAATCCCGTAGGCCGCGCCGGCGATCAGGAAAACGAGGGCGACGGCGGACAGGGTGACCAGGCGCGCGGCGATGCTGTAGCGGTGCAGGCCCATGATGGCTCCTCTTTTTGCATGGCAGGCTGCGTCACTGGCGGGGGAGGGAGCACCGCCGGGATGACCGGGGTTGCGACGGCTCCCCGGGGAGGGAAGCATTTTTCCTGATTGTCAACGATGGGGCGAAAACACAAGCGGGATGTCGAGAAAAAGCCGGTCGGCCGAAGGGTGCGGGGCGTTGTCGCGGCGCGGGGGGGATGCGCTGATGTCGGTACGCACGCCCCGGGCCGTGCGGGCGTTGCCGCGGCGCGGGGGGGGATGCGTCTTGACTTTGTTTCGACGATTCAATATTAAAAAGAGTTTCGCGTCGGATTGAAGGTTTGGCGGCCGGGTTTGACCCAAGGAAATCCCCTTGACTCGGCCCCAAAACGTCTTACCAGGGTGTCACCGCACCCGGTCGGCGTACCGCCCCCTCCACGCGCAAGGAGAAACGCATGGCGCGCATTACCGTCGAAGACTGCCTGGAAAAGATCAACAACCGTTTTCTCATCGTCCAGATGGCCATCAAGCGGGTCCACCAGTACCGCGAAGGCTACGACCCGCTGATCGAATGCAAAAACAAGGAAGTGGTCACCGCTTTGCGCGAGATCGCCGCCGGTGAGGTGTTGCCGAGCGAGCCCATCGAGGAAGCGGGCGTGCTGCTGCCCGAAAACGAATAGCGATCACCCATGCCCCGGGACTATTACGAAGTGCTGGGCGTCGAACGCGGCGCCGACGACGAGTCCATCAAGAAGGCCTATCGCCAGATGGCCTTCAAGTTCCACCCCGACCGCAACCCGGACGATCCCGAGGCCGAATCCAAGTTCAAGGAAGCGGCCGAGGCCTACGAGGTGTTGCGCAACCCCGAGACCCGGGCCCGCTACGACCGCTTCGGCCATGAAGGCCTGGGCGGCAACGGTTTCGGCGGTTTCGGCACAACCGACGACGTCTTCAGCGCCTTTTCCGACATCTTCGGCGAATTTTTCGGCTTCGGCGGCCGTTCGACCGCGCGCGGCCCCAGGCCCCAGGCCGGCAACGACCTGCGCTACGATTTGACGGTGTCCTTTCGCGACGCCGCCAAGGGTACCGAAGTCGCGCTCAAGATACCCAAAAACGTCCAATGCCACGAATGCGGCGGCTCCGGCGCCGAACCCGGCACCACGGCCGAGACCTGCAAGCAGTGTGGCGGCTCGGGCCAAGTGGTCCAAAGCCAGGGCTTTTTTCGCATCGCCGTCACCTGCCCCATCTGCCGCGGCGAGGGGCGGGTCGTCACTTCGCCCTGCCGGGAATGCCGGGGCCGGGGCGTCACCCGCCAGACCCGCGATCTCAAAGTCCGCGTGCCGGCCGGCGTGGACGACGGCAGCCGTTTGCGCCTGCGCGGCGAGGGCGAACCGGGGCTGCACGGCGGCCCGCCCGGCGACCTCTACGTCATCCTGCACGTCGAGGCGGACAAGGTCTTCGAGCGCCAGGGTCAGAACCTGGTGCTGCGTACCGAGATATCCTTCGTCCAGGCGGCCCTTGGCTACAAGCTCGAAGTGCCGACCCTGGACGGCCACGAGGCCATGGACATACCCAAGGGCACCCAGAGCGGCGAGGTCTTTTCGCTGCGCGGCCTGGGCCTGCCCGTGCCCGGAACCAGCCGTAACGGCGACCTGCTCGTCGAGGTGACAGTGGTCACCCCGAAGAACCTGACCAAGAAGCAGGAAGAGCTTCTGCGCGAGTTCGAGAAGCTCGACGAGCAAAAGCCCATGAAAAAGGTCAAGGATTTCTTCCGTAAAGCCAAGGAAGCCATGGGGAACTGAGCCATGTCCAAGCGTCTTGCCGCCGCGTTTTTCGCGTTTGCCGTTTCGCTTTTTTCGGCCGCCGCCTGCCTGGCCGGCCCCAACGAGGACTTCCGGGAAGGCATGGCCGCCGCCCAGTCCGGCGATATGGACAAGGCCATGGCCGCCTTTTCCCGCATTATCGACGCCGCGGCCTCGGGCGTGGCCATTGAGGCCCAGAACCTGGCCAGCGCCTACAACCTGCGCGGCATGTGCCACGAGGTGAAAAACGAGGCCGACAAGGCCCTGGCCGACTACACCAAGGCCATCGAGACCGACGTCAAGATGGCCGAGGCCTACGGCAACCGGGCCATGCTCTACATGAAGCTCGGCGAGGTGGACAAGGCCAAGGCCGACGCCACGGCCGCCAAGCGCATCGACCGCAAGGTCAAGGTGCCGAATTTCCAGTAGGCTAGCCATGAGTGACACCCTGACGCATATCGACGCCGAAGGCCGCACCCGCATGGTGGACGTGGGGGCCAAGTCCAAGACCCGCCGCCTGGCCATTGCCGGCGGCCAGGTCCGGTTGAGCCCGGCGACCATGGAGCTGCTGTCTGCCGCCGCCCTGCCCAAGGGCGACGCCCTGGCCACGGCCAAGATCGCCGGCATCCTGGCCGCCAAGCGCACGGCCGACCTCATCCCCCTGTGCCATCCGTTGCCCCTGGCCTTCGCCGACGTGCGCTTCACGGTCGATGCCGCCGCCTGTCTGGTCCATATCGAGGCCGAGGCCTCGACCACGGCCGAGACCGGCGTGGAAATGGAGGCGCTCACCGCCGCCTCCGTGGCCGCCCTGACCCTCTACGACATGTGCAAGGCCGTGCAGAAGGACATCGTCATCGGCGAGATCCGGCTGCTGTACAAATCCGGCGGCAAGTCCGGGACCTACGTGGCCCCGGAGTGGCCCGAGGGCCGTCCCTTCCCGGACGCCTGAGCGCGGCTTCTCTCGCAAATCAAAAGGCCCGGCGGAGTGGTTCCGTCGGGCCTTTCGCGTTTTGGGCCACTGTCGCCGGGCGTCGCCTCGTGTTGCGCCCCAAAAAATAGCTCTTCTCCTCCGTTACGCTTCAACAAGTCTATGTCTCTTCCGAGGAAACGACCTAGACGGCGCAACTGGCGTGGATGCGGCGCACCACCCAGGACTTCACCACCTGGGCCAGGCACATGTAGCAGAAGATCACCAGGGCCATGAGCCCCCAGTAGCCGGCCGGCGGCACGACCAGGCCGAAGGTGTGGGCCAGGGGCGAGAAGGGCAGCCAGATGCCGAACAGGCAGATGAGGATGGTCGTGGCGCCAAGGGGCAGGCTCGACCAGCTCTGCACGAAGGGAAGGTTGTCCGTGCGGATGACGTGCACGATGAGGGTCTGGGAGAGCAGCGATTCGATGAACCAGCCGGTCTGGAAGAGCGCCGGGTTGTTCCAGGCGCCGAAGAAGTGGATGAGGATGAAGAAGGTGACGTAGTCGAACAGCGAACTGACCGGGCCGAGGTAGAGGATGTAGCGGCGGATGTCGTCGATGCGCCAGCGCCGCGGTTTGCCGAGGATGTCCGCGTCCACATTGTCCGTGGGGATGGCCGTCTGGGAGAAGTCGTACATGAGGTTGTTGACCAGGATCTGGATGGGCAGCATGGGCAGGAAGGGCAAAAAGGCGCTGGCCCCGAGCACGCTGAACATGTTGCCGAAGTTGGAGCTGGCCCCCATGCGGATGTACTTGGTGATGTTGAAAAAGATCTTGCGGCCTTCGAGCACGCCGTGCTCCAGGACGTGCAGGCTTTTTTCGAGCAGGATGATGTCGGCCGATTCCTTGGCCACGTCCACGGCCGAGTCCACCGAGATGCCGACGTCGGCGGCCCGCAGGGCCGGGGCGTCGTTGATGCCGTCGCCCATGAAGCCGACCACGTGGCCCTTGGCCCGAAGGGCCGCGACGATTTGTTCCTTCTGCATGGGGTCGAGCTTGGCGAAGACGTGGCACACCTCCACGGCCTCGAGCACCTCGGCCTCGGACATGGCTGCCAGCCGCTCGCCGGTGATAATGTGGTCGCCCGCGTCGAAGCGCACCTCGCGGCAGATTTTCGCCGTGATCACGGCGTTGTCGCCGGTGACGATCTTGGGCTGGATGCCGTGGGCGCGCATGGTGGCCAGGGCGTCGGCGGCGGTGTCCTTGGGCGGGTCGAGGAAGGCCAGGTAGCCCATCAGCGTCAGGTCGCACTCGTCGGCCACGGCGAAGTCGTGGCGCGAGCCGTCCACTTCCTTGGAGGCCAGGGCCACCACCCGGAAGCCGTCGTCGTTGAGTTCGTGCACGACCTCCTGCATGGTCTCGCGGTGCACGGCGTCCAGGGGGGAGATGACGCCGTCGTGGAGGCAGTCGCGGCTTTGGGCGAAGACCTCCTCGGCCGCGCCCTTGCAGATCAGCACGGCCTTGCCCGTGGCCGTGTCGCGCACGATGACGCTCAGGCGCCGGCGCATGAAGTCGAAGGGGATCTCGTCGAGGAGTTGGTAGCGGGCCGGGTCGATGGCCGACCCCATGTCGTCACCCGAGGCGATGACGGCCAGGTCCAGGGCGTTGCGCAGCCCGGTTTGCAGCTTGCTGTTGACGTAGGCGTATTCGAGGACCGAATTGTCCTCCTCGCCGGTGACGTCCAGGTATTTTTCCAGGATGATCTTGTCCTGGGTCAGCGTGCCGGTCTTGTCCGTGCACAGCACGTCGATGGCCCCGAAGTTCTGGATGGCGTCCAGGCGCTTGACGATGACCTTGTGCCGGGACATGGCCAGGGCGCCCTTGGACAGGCACACCGTCACCACCATGGGCAGCATTTCCGGGGTCAGCCCCACGGCCACGGCCAGGGCGAACATGAAGGCCCCCATCCAGTCGTGGCTGGTGGCGCCGTTAATGATGAAGACGAAGGGCACCATCACCAGCATGAAGCGCAGCATGAGCGCGGTGAAGCTCTTGATGCCCTTGTCGAAGTCGGTCTCCACGCGCTTTTGCGAGAGCTTCGCTGCGATGCCGCCGAAATAGGTGCGCGCCCCGGTGGCCGTGACCACGGCCGCGGCCGAGCCGGACACGACGTTGGTGCCCATGAAGCACAGGGCCGGATCGCCAAGGCCGGTTTCGCCGCCCGGGGCGGCCTCGCCGGCCGGCCGGGCGGTTTTTTCCACGGGCAAGGCCTCGCCCGTCAGCATGGCCTGGTTGATGTGCAGGTCCTTGGCCCGGATCAGCTGCACGTCGGCCGGCACCATGTCGCCGGCGGCCAGCAGCACGATGTCGCCGGGCACCACCTCGGCCAGGGGGATTTCGGCCTGCTTGCCGTCGCGCAGGGCCGTGGCCGTGGTGTGGACCATCTTCTTGAGCTCGGCGGCGGCGGTGTCGGCCTTGGCCTCCTGGATGACCTTGAGCACCACGCCCATGACGGCCATGCCGATGATGACCACGGCCGAGCGGAGGTCGTCGGTGGCGTAGGAGATGGCGCCAAGGACCAGCAGCAGCACGACCAGGGGGTTTTTGACCGCGTCCCACAGCCGGTTCCAGACGGTGACGGGCTTGGCCGTGACGGCCTGGTTGGGGCCGAATTTGCGCAGGCGCTCCCGGGCCTCGGCGCCGCTGAGCCCGGGGAAGGCGGGTTTTTGCTCGGGTTCGGGCTCACGCAGGGTCTGGCCGGTCTGGGCGAGCTGGCGCCACAGGCCGTCGAGGTGCCTGTAGACGTCGTAGGCCGAGAGCTTGCGCTGATGGGCCAGGGCGTCGAAGGCGTTGGCTTTCTGAACGAAATGTTCAAGGTTTTTGAGGAAGGCTTCTTCCGGGGCCAGCCGCAGGGCCTCCTGGCCGAGGGCGTCGACGGCGTTGGCGTCGTCGGCGCCCTCGGGGGCATGGGGGGCTGCGGTCGGTTCCGTGGGCTTGGGGTCGGTCATACGCTCTCCGCAATTTTCTTCGAGGACGCGATCCTAGGCCCCGACTTCGCGCAAAAAGGCCAGGCAGGCTTCGGCCGCCTTGTGGAAGTCCACGCCGCCGTCGATCTCCAGGACCGGCAGGTCGCCGAGCAGGTCGAGGTAGGCCTTCTGGCTGGCCATGGTGGGCTCGTCGGCATCCTCGAATTCGTAGAAAAGCCCCAGGTCCTTCATGAAGGCGGCCATGAGGTCGCGCCGCTCCCGCAAATCGACCCGCCGCGCCGTCATGGGCGAGCTGTCGCGCTTCCAGCGCAGCACCACCAAGCCAGCCATGGGGCAGGACAGCTTGAAGCGGCCAGGGCCGAAACAGGTGTCGATAAAGGCGTCGTACTTGTGCTCCAGGTCCCAGAGTTCGGCCTGGGGCAGGGCGGAGAAACGCTGGCGGTCGGCTTCGCTCATGACCCCGTGCAGGCTCGGGTTGTGAAGCACCGTGCCGGGGTTGACCCGGGGCATCTTGGCCACGCCGGTCATGACCAGGCCCGAGTCCGCCTTGGCGACCATCACCCGGTCGTTGCTCACGAAATCCGTGCCGTGGCGCATGATTTCCAGGGCCAGGGTCGACTTGCCCGCCCCGGAGAAGCCGGAAATGACCAGGCCCTTGCCCCCCTCGGCCACGCCGGCGGCGTGGAAGAGCAGGGCCCCGCGCTTGAGGCACAGCTCGATGAAGCGGTTGTTGATGAAGTTGACGACCTGGTTGTCGTTGTCGATGCAGGGGCCAACGGCGTAGTTGTCGCCGTGGCCGAACAGGAAGACGAGCCCGGTGAGGAGCTTTTTGACCACCCGGCCGTCCGGCAGGTCGCAGTAGGCTTCCTTGAGCTTGGTCTTGCCGGGCTCGCGCCCCTTGACGGCGAAGGGCAGGTCGAAGTCCGGCGGGCCGGCCTCGATGGCGGTGACCGGGATGCGGGTGGCGCCGCCGCCGCCCACGAAGTCGCGGTAGTAGTCGGCCAGCTTGTCGGTAAGGCCCTTGGAATTGGACGCGACCAGGACCGTCACGTCGCCGAAGGTCACTTCCAGGCGGTGGGTGATGGGGGCGGTTTCGAGGATGGGGGCCAGCAGCCGGGCCATGGTCACGGGATGGTGCGCGCTCATCGGATGGCCTCCAGGACGTGGTCGGCGTAGGCGGCGGCGGCGTCGATGCCGCAGGCGTCCAGCAGCCCCCGGAAGCCGCCGAAGGCCGAGACTTCGTAGATGGCCGCCCCGTCCGGGGTTTCCACCACGTCGACGCAGGTAAAGGCCATGCCCGGGAACAGGGCCTGGGCCTTGTGGGCCAGGGCGATGATGGCCTCGGACGGTTCGTGGGGCACGTACTTGCCGCCGGTGCGGGTGGTGGTGTCCCAGGAGTCGCCGCTGCCCTGGCGGGCGTAGGTGGCCAGGTATTTGCCGCCGAGAAAGGATACGCCGAGGTCGAGGTGGCCGCCGGCGTGGGAGACCATCTTCTGGATGTACATGACCTCGTTGCCGGCGGACTTGAAGTCGGCGATCTCCTCGCGCACGTCGCCCGTGTCCTCGATGACGGTCATGCCCCGGGCCTTGGAGGAATACAGCGGCTTGAACACGGCCTTGCCGAAATCGGCCACCGTGGCCGCAGCCTCCTCGATGTCCTCGGTGACCACGGTGGGCGGCATGGGAATGCCGCCCAGGCGCAGCACGGTCGTGCCGCTTAGGCGGTCGATGAGGCGGAACATGCTGTCCGGGTCGGAGAAGACCGGTACGCCCTTGCGGTGCAGGAAGCGCAGCACTTCCATGCGGTCCAGGGCATGGGGGGAATACGACGGGGCGATCTTCTTGACGATCACGGCGTCGAGGCCGGTGAGGTCGGTTCCCTGGCAGAAGACCTTGCCCGTTTCGAGGTCGAGGCGGACCTCGGCCATGTCGATGCACAAACGGTAGCCCGTGCGCGCTTCCAGGGCGTCCAGGAGCCGCAGGGTGGACCAGCCCTTGGGGATGCCCACCACGCCGATTTTTTTCATGATGCCTCCATGGCGTCGATGTCGTCTGGCGCCGGGGCGGGAGGCGGCGTTGCCGCGCCCCCCGGTCGCCTGTTTGGGGCTAATAGCACACGGCCGCCAACGGCAGCCGAAATCCCGACGGGTCGCCGCCGTGGGCGGCCGTGCGGGAAAGCAGAAACATGCCGCGCGCGAACATGAGCTTGGAGAACCGTTCGCTCAGTTCGAACCGGGTCGAGGTGATCAGCGACCGGCCCAGGCCCAGGGCCAGGCGCAATTCGAAGCTCGTATCGCCGTGGCGGGCGGCGAAGGACCGGGCGAATTCGAAAAATTCGGTGCTGATGGCGTTGAGCAGCCGCCGCCGGGCCGCGTCGAAGACGGGCAGGCGGAAGTTGGAGATCATGAAGACCGAAACGTCCTGGGCGGGGTCGCCGTCGGCCGACCGGTGCAGGTCGATGTAGTGGATGCGGTCGCGGGCCGCGTCGTAGAGGATATTGTTGCTGTTGTAGTCGCCGTGCAGCAGCACGGCATAGGGCGCGGCCAAGTTGCGTTCCACGGCCTCGGCGGCGCCGACGGCCTCGTCGAGGCTCGGCAGGGCGAAGGTGCCGATGACCCGGCGCACGCTTTTAAAGCCCGGGTGGACGGAAAGCACCTCAGGCAGCCGGGCGCGCAACTGGGCCATGGCCCCGGCCGGCACCGGGGCAGGAGTGAGGGAATTGTCCCAGATCTCCCCGGCGGTGCGGCACTGGGCCGAAAGCGCCCAGCGCAGCAGGGCCACGTCGCCGCCCACGGCAATGTCCTGGATGGTCTGGCCGGGCATGAGTTCCACCAGCATGGAGCTGGATTTCTTGCCTTCCCGGAAGGCCTCGACCCGGGGGGCGAGCCCCGGGGCGAGCCTGGCCCAGCGGTCGATGTTTTCGGCTTCCTTGCGCAGCTTGGCCGTGTCGCCGTCCTTGAAGATGACTTCGCGGTGGGTGACGCCGTCGCCGTCGCGGTCGGCCACCCGGCCGATGCGGCAGCCCGACCGGGTGCCCCAGATGGAGGCGAAGTCGATCTCGGACAGGGGCAGTTCGTGGCCGCCTTCGGTGAGGATGTCCTTGAGGGCCGTGAACTGGTGGATCTTGAACTTGTCGCCGGTGATGGCGAAAATGGCCGCCTCGCCGACGTTGAGGAGGGCATCGCCCATGCGTTCCAGGTAGCGGAAGATGAACAGCGTGGTGAGCAGGTCGCCGGTCTGGAAGCCCGAGCGCAGTTCGTCGCGGATGCGGTCGAACTGCTCCTTGTAGAGCCGGTCGAGCTGGAGTTCGCAGCGGCAGATTTTGAGCGCCGCCGCCATGTCGCGTTCGAGCACGGCCTTCGGCGTCCACTCCAGGGCCTTTTTGACCTCGGCGAAAAACGGTTTGTAGGCGTAGCGCTTGATGCACTCCGGGTCGTCGTAGTGGCGGGTCTGGCGCACCACGTTGACGAGGTGGTCGCCCACGCGCTCGAGGTTGTTGCCGATGATGTTGAGCGCCCGAAGTTTGGCCATTTCCGGGGCGGTCAGCCTGTCCTCGCCGTGCAGCGTGGCGAAGCAGGCGTTTTCGATCACGCTTTTGAGGTTGTCGATATAGTCGTCGCGGGCCTCGATCTTGGCGATGCGCCGTTCGTCGTGCTTTTCGACCACGGCCTGGGTGGCCTCGAGCTGGCGCTCGATCTCGACCAGCAGGAACTGGAAGTTGGTGACGATCTCATGCATCGTCGCCGCCCCCTGGCGCGATGAGCAGCGGGGCGTCGGTGAGGGCGCATTCCCGTTCCTTCCAGCGGAAGGTCATCTTGAGTTTGCGGTCCTCGCCTTTCTGCTTGCCCTCGATGGTCACGGAAACCAGGCCCTTGGGCATAAGTTCCAGCACCTGTTCGCCCTGGGTCAGGCGCACGGCCCCGCGGGCGAAACCGTCGCGCACGGCTTCCAGGTATTCGGCGATCATGGCCGGTTCCTGCAGGCCGTCGTATTTGAAGAGCTTGTTGGACACACTGCCTCCTGTGCTTCGGCCCGGGTCGTCCGCGGCCGGTGGCGACCCGGTTCCTACCACGCGATTATGAAGAAAAGATGAAGCCCGGGCCGCAAATTGCGCGCGGCCCGGAATTTTGTCACGATCCGTCACCAGGCCCCACGGCGGCAACGGGCCGGTAACACCGAATCGTCATGGCCCGTTGACCGGCCCTTCACGTCGGCCAGGCGAAGATACAGCCCATGGCGCGCCGCCGGCGCGCCGGGAGGAAGCCATGAGCCAGGAAGCCATCGACCGTTTCCTCGAATACCTGCGCCAGGACAGGGACCGGCTGCTCCTCGTCGGCGGCATGCCCCTCGACGAGCTGGTCGCCTATGCCGCCAGCCACGGCTTCGCCTTCACGGCCGAGGAGCTCAAGGCCCGGCAGGCCCTGGTCCATCTGGTGGAAGGCACCTAGTGCGGTGTCCCGCAAAAGACACGTCGGTATATTTACGAAAAAATGAACTATACTGATATGTTATCCTCAACAAAGCACACGCTTTTTTGAGGGCGCGACACGCGTGTCGCCGACCACGGCCCCCCGGCCCGGTATTGCCGGGCGCCCAGGCCTGGGTCGATGCGAAAGGGCCAGCGCGGCCATGGGCCGCCGATCACGCTTCGCAGTATCGCCAAGGAGTACGGCATGCACCTTTTCGGAGGCCTCGACGGACATACCCTCGCTCTCCTGATCGCATCGCTTGGCATCGCCCTCTCCTTCGAATTCGTCAACGGCTTTCACGACACGGCCAATGCCGTGGCCACGGTCATCTACACCAAGGCCCTGCGCGCCCGCACGGCGGTCGTGCTGTCGGGGGTGTGCAACTTCCTCGGCGTGCAACTCGGCGGCATCGCCGTGGCCTATTCCATCGTCCACCTGCTGCCGGTGGACCTGCTCGTTTCGGTCGACACCAACCTCGGCCTGGCCATGGTCTTCGCCTTGCTCGTCTCGGCCATCCTGTGGAATTTCGGCACATGGTACCTGGGCTTGCCAGCCTCGAGCTCCCACACGCTCATTGGCGCCATCCTGGGCGTGGGCCTGGCCAACGCCGTGCGCGAGGGCCTGCCGCTCGGCGCGGGCGTCAACTGGCACAAGGCCGTGGAAGTCGGGCTGTCGCTGCTGATTTCGCCGATCATCGGCTTCGTGTGCGCCGGGGGGCTGCTGTTGCTGCTGCGGTGCTTCCTGGCCAACCCCGCCCTGCATGCCCCCCCGTCCGGCGACGCGCCGCCGCCGGCGGGCATGCGGGCCGCGCTGATCGCCTCGGGGCTCGGCGTGAGCCTGGCCCACGGCTCCAACGACGGCCAGAAAGGCGTGGGGCTGATCATGCTCATCCTCATCGGCATCCTGCCCGGGGCCTACGCCCTCAACGCGGACCTGGCCCCGGCGGACGTGATGGCCGTGCGCGAGAGCGCGGCGAGCCTCACGGACTATTTCGACGCCCATCGCCTGGAGATCGACAAGGCCTATGCCCGGGGGGTGTTCCGGGACCGGCCCGCCGACGCGCCGGCTGTTCATTGCGACGTGCACGGGGCCGTGGCCGCCGCCGAGGCCATCCAGGTGCGTCTGGCCCAGGTCGAGCGCCTCGACGCCCTGCCGGTTGCGGAGCGCTGGGGCCTGCGCACGGACATCCTGTGCCTGGACGACGCGGCCCGCCAACTGGAAGGCATCGTCCCGGCCGAGGAACGGGGGCGCATCGAGGATTGGCGCGAAACCCTGCGCCAGCCCACGGAATACGCGCCCGACTGGGTGCTTCTGGCCGTGTCCCTGGCCCTTGGCGTCGGCACCATGGTCGGCTGGAAGCGCATCGTGGTCACCATCGGTGAAAAAATCGGCAAGACCAAGCTGTCCTACGCCCAGGGGGCGGCGGCGCAGGTGGTGGCCATGGCCACCATCGGCCTGGCCGACGGCCTGGGGCTGCCGGTCTCGACCACCCACGTCCTGTCCTCGGGCGTGGCCGGCACCATGGCGGCCGGCAAAAGCGGCCTGCAGATGCGCACCCTGCGTTCCATCGCCATGGCCTGGGTGTTCACCCTGCCGGCGGCCATGTTTCTGGGGGCCGGCCTTTTTTTCCTCTTCGCGTTGCTGGCCTGACGTTTCCGTCGGGCCTCGGGGCGTGGCCGGGCGGCCTGTGGGGGCCGGTCGGCTGGCCAGGCACGGACCTGGGCCGTCCGGCCTCGTCCTGGGGCGGACGGGGTTACGACGTAGGCGCGGCGGCCGGGGATTACGCCGTGGGCGCGGCGGCCGGCCTGGGCCGCTCGTCCATGAGCTGGCCGGCCCGGCGCAGGGACGCGGCCAGGGGGGCCAACAGCGCCGTGGCGGCCTCGGCCTCGGCCCGGCGCAGGGATTCCTCCAGCTCGCCGGCCATGCGCCGGGCCGCTTCGGCCCCCACCGCGCCGGCGATGTTTTTGAGCGAATGGGCGGCCAGGGCGGCTTCGTCCCAGTTCTCGTGGTCCCGGCACAGGGCGATGTGGCGCAGCTTGCGCGGGTATTGGCGCAAGAAGTCCTTTTCCAGTTCCTCCAGCAGTTCCGTGTCACCGCCCAGGCGGGCCAGGGCCTTGTCCGTTTCCAGGTCCGGCGCGGGGGCCGCCGCCGCGTCCCGGTCGGTGTCCGCCGGGGCGCGGCTGCCGGCGATGCGGGCGAGCAGGTCGTCCAGGGCCTTGAAGTCCAGGGGCTTGGACAGGTAGTCGGTCATGCCGGCCTCCAGGCAGCGCTGGCGCACGCCGCTTAGGGCATGGGCGGTCATGGCGATGACCGGGATGTGCCGGTTGACCTCGCCGGCCTGGCCGCCGCGCAGCCGCCGGGTGGCCTCCAGGCCGTCGCAGCCGGGCATCTCCAGGTCCATGAGCACCACATCGAAGGCGGCCTCGGACAGGCAGGCCAGGGCGTCGTTGCCGTTGGGGGCCGTCACGAAGGCGTGCCCCCGACGGCCGAGGTAGGTGGTCGCCACCTTGACGTTGACCGGGTTGTCCTCGGCCAGCAGGATATGCAAGGCCTTGGGGGCGCCGGGAAGGGCAGCCGGCTTTACGGCCGGGGCCTCGTCCGCTTCCGGCGGCGGCATCCCGGGCAGGGGCAGGGTGACATGGAAGGCGCTTCCCTGGCCGGGGGTGCTTTCCGGGATGATGGTGCCGTGCATGAGCCGGGTCAGCTCCCGGCAGATGGCCAGCCCCAGGCCCGTGCCGCCGTAGCGTTTGGATACCGAGGCGTCGGCCTGGGTGAACATGTCGAAGATACGGCTGAGCCGCTCCGGCGCGATGCCCATGCCCGTGTCCGTGACACGAAATTCCAGCATGGCGTCGCTTTGGGAAGCGCTGGACACCGACGGCGGGCGCAGGCTGACGGCCACGCCGCCGTGTTCCGTGAATTTGATGCCGTTGCCCACGAGGTTGACCAGGATCTGCCGCAGGCGGATCTGGTCGCCCAGGACGTAGCGGGGCACGCGGGGATCCACGGCCAGGCGCAGGGAAAGGCCCTTGCGCGCCGCTTGGGGGCGCAGGGAGCGCACGGTCGCGGCCAGGGTGCGGCGCAGGTCGAAGACTTCCTGGTTGATTTCCAGCTTGCGGGCCTCGATGCGCGAGATGTCGAGGATGTCGTTGATCAGCTCGAGCAGGGTGGCGGCCGATTCCCGGGCCGTTTCCAGGGCGTCGCGCTGGGCCGGGGAGAGGTCGGTGCCGAGCGTCAATTCGGTCATGCCGATGACGGCGTGCAGGGGGGTGCGGATGTCGTGGCTCATCTTGGCCAGGAAATCGCTTTTGGCCCGGTTGGCCTTTTCGGCCTCTTCCTTGGCCGCGCGCAGGTCGGTTTCGATGGCCTTGGCCTCGGTCACGTCGCGCACGATGGCGAAATAGCGCCGGGAATCCCCGGCCGGGACGGGATAGCGGTGCAGGCGCAGGGCCACCGGAATAACCAGCCCGTCGCGGCGGCGGTACTGCTTTTCGAAGATGTCCGAAAATCCCCGGCGGTCGACGCTTTCGCGCAGGATCGCCTCTTCCGCCGCGTGCCAGGCCGGGGGCGTGATGTCCTTGTAGGTCATCTGGCGCAGCGCCTCGTCGTCGTAGCCGAGCATTTCGCAAAAGGCCGGGTTGGTTTCCACGATGCGGCCGTCACGGTCCACCACGGTGAAGCCGTCGCGCATGGAGGTCAGCAGGGTCCGGTAGCGGGCTTGCGAGGCGGCCAGGGCCTGTTCGGAGCGGTTGCGCACGGAGATGTCCAGGGCCACGCCCACGATGCCGGCCGGCGTGCCCGAGGCGCTGTAGAAAATCGATTTGAAGACCAGCAGGTCGTGTCGGGAGCCGTCCAGGAAGGTGGCCGTCAGTTCGAACTGGATCGACCGATGGGGCGAGGCCAGGAGCTCGCGGTCCGTGGTGTCGCAGATCGCGGGCAGTTGCAGGCATCCGATCTCCGGGCAGCGCTTGCCCCGGACGGCGTCCAGGGGAAGAAAGGATTCCTCGAAGGCCTTGTTGACGCCAAGGAAGCGCCCGTCGAGGTCCTTGTAGAAGACCAGGGCCGGAATGGCGTCCATGATCTCCTGGGTGAACCGGATGCGTTCGCGCAGGGCCTTGGCCATGGCGTCCAGGGAGGCGCCCAGTTCGGACAGCTCGCCATGGCCCGGACCCATGTCGCAGCGGCGGTCGAGGTCGCCCACGGCCATGGCCTTGGCCATGCGGGCCAGCTTCTCCGCCGGCAGCAGCAGGAAGGCCCGGCTGAAGCGGTGGGCGAAAAACAGGGCCACGGCCAGCACCAGGGCGAACAGGGCCAGATCGAAGCGCATGGCGGCATCGAGGGGTTCCACCACCATGCCCCTGGGCAGGCCGACCCGCAGAAACCAGACGTTGCGGCGATCGATGGTCACTCGGGCCAGGGCAAAGAAAAAATCTTTCCCGTCCGGCCCGTGGCCGGCCATGAGTTGCGGGGGGAAGCCCTGGGCCCGGGCCATGTCCTGGATGGCATCGGGCAGGAGGGCGCCGATTTTTTCGGGCTCGAGGGGCCAGTCGGCCAGGATGACGCCCGTGTCGTCGAAAAGCGTGACATCACTGTCCGGGGGCATGCCCTTGCCGCTGAACAGAAGCGAGAAGCGGTCGAGGTGCAGGGCCACGACACACACGCCGACAACGTCCCCCGCCGCGTCGCGCACGGGGCAGGCCAGGGCCAGCCCGGGCAGGCCGCTGCGCCGGCCGGAGGCGAAGCCGCCCAGGGCGAAGGCCTTTTCCGTCAGGGCGCGCCGGACCCAGGGGCGGTCGGCATAGTTGACGGCCGGGTCTTCGGGGAGCGTCGAGGCGAGGATGGAACCGTCGGGGCGCAGCAGGGTAATGCTGGAAAAAGTCGGGAAGACTTCCTTGGCCGTAATCAGGCTGGGCCGCGCGGCTGCGGCCTGCATGGACCGGATTTCCGGAAGCAGCGTCAGGCCGGTGAGGGCTTCGCCGTAGGATTGCAGCAGTGTTTCAATGTTGGCGGCCACAAGCTCCGTGATGTTTTGCAGGTTTTCCCCGGCGACCTTACGGGCAAGGTCGCGTTTTTCCAGGGCGGAAACGACATGCAGTACGATGGCCGGCGCCAGCACCAACACGACAAGCAGGAGGATGCGTGTTCGCAGGCTATGCAGTCGTGGCCATGTCATGGGGAACTCCATGGACAGCACAGAGGCATTGTCCCGCGGAATGTAAAGAAGGGAAGCCGGAATCGCAAGGGCAATACCCGGATAACGGTGTCGTCGCTTCAGGCCGCCGGCAAAAAGGACCGGCCCAGGACGAAACCCCGCTGGGACAGGAAGCGGGACAGGATGTCCGTAGCTCCCCGGCTGGCCACGTAGGGCACGACAAAGCAGGCGGACGGCGGCGGCACCGCTTCCAGGGCGATGACGGGCCGTCCCCCCAGCACCCGGCCGATCTTGCGGGGATCGATGTCGAGCCAGGCCTTGATGACCACGCCATGGGCCAGCAGCTGCTCGGCCCGGCGCCGGGTGGGGCGCCCGGCCCCGACCACGAGGACCTCGGGGTGGTGGGGATTGATCCGGGCCAGGTGGCGGGCCAGGTAGCCGGCCTTGATCCGGTGGAAGGCCTCGGCGTCGTAGCGCGGGTCGGTGCGGGAAAGCCGCCCCGGCGGGTCGTTCCAGACTAGGAGCGCCTCGGGCAGCTTGGCCATGGCCACGCCGGCCTCCAGCCAGCGCAGCCACAGCTCGTAGTCCTCGGGAAACGGCCCCTGGCGGTAGCCGCCGAAACGCCCGGGCAGCTCGGCCCGAAACATGACCGTGGGATGGGGCAGGGGGGATTCGCGAAAGATGCCCAGGCGGATGGCCTCGGGCGTTGCCTGGCCGTTGGCCCAGTCGAGATGGGCCTTGTAGCCCCGGGCCGCCTCGGGGTCGCCGCCGAAAGCGGCCAGGCAGGAGACCAGGCCGATGTCGGGATGGGCGTCGAGAAAGGCCGCCTGGCGCTCCAGGCGCCGGGGATGGCAGACGTCGTCGGCGTCCATGCGGGCGATGGCGTCGCCCCGGGCGGCGGCCAGCCCGGCCGTCAAGGCCGCCACGATGCCGCCGTGGGGCCGGTGGAGGACGCGCAGGCGGGCGTCGCGCCGGGCGTAGGCCTCAAGCACCGCCTGGGTCGCCCCGCCGTCGTCGGAACCGTCGTTTATGGCCACGATCTCGAAATCGCCAAGCGTCTGGCCAAGCAGGCTGTCCAGGGCGGCCGGCAGGCCGGCGGCGGCGTTGCGCACCGGCAGGAGCACGGAAATCATCCGTCGCCCCCCCCGGCCGGCGGGGCGCGGGAAAGGGGCGGCACCAAGGCGGGGCGGGCGCATGGGCTGTCCGGTCATGTCCCCGCCGGCCCCGGGAGGGTGGCCGGGGCCGGAGGGAAGGCGGCGCGGCGTATCAATCAGGCCAGGGCCTTTATGACCGCCGCGAAATCCGCGTCGCCAAGGCCCGTGTCCACGAGCTTGTCGTACAACGCCGAAAGCACGGTCAGGGTCGGCGTGACCGCCCCGGCCGCCCCGGCCGCCTCCTTGGCGAAGCGCAGGTCCTTGGCCATGTGTTTGGCCGGGAACTGGGCCGGATAGGAATCGGAACGCAACATCGGGTCCTTGAGGCGGTAGAGGTCGTTGGCCATGGGGCCGGCCAGGATCACGTCGAGCAGGGCGCCGCGGGCCAGGCCCAGGGCCTCGCCCAGGCGCACCGTCTCGGCCAGGCCCTCGGCCATGGCCCCGAGCAGTACGTTGACTGTGATCTTCATGGTCGAGCCCATGCCGGCCTCGCCGCAGCGGGCCACCTTCTTGCCCATGGCCAGCAGCACCGGCTCCACGGCGGCGATGGTCGCCTCCGCGCCGCCGGCCAGGATGACCAGCGTCCCGTCCTCGGCCGGCTTCTTGGAGCCCGAGACCGGCGCGTCCAGGTAGTCCGCGCCCGTGGCCCGCACCTCGGCCGCCGCCTGGCGGGCGTAGGCCGGGGAAATGGTGCTCATGTTGACCACGACCTTGCCGGGGGCCAGGCTATCGGCCGCGCCGCCCGGGCCGAAGAGCACGGCCTGGCAGGCTTCGGGGCCGGTCAGCATGACGATGGTCACCGCGCCGAAGGCGGCGGCCTCGGCCGGCGTGGCCGCCACCCGGGCCCCGGCCGCGGCCAGCGCCGCCACGGGCTCCTTGGAGCGGTTCCAGGCCATGACGTCGTGCCCCGCCTTGAGGCAGTTGCGCGCCATGGCCGTACCCATGATGCCCAGTCCCAGAAAACCGATGGGCGTCGTCATACGTCTCCTCCGAACGGATCGGTTTATTGCCCGGCCGGCAGGGCGCCCGTGGCCGAGAGCTTTTCGAGCACCTGGCCGCACAGCAGGTCGTAGCCGGTCATGGTCATGTGCACGCCGTCCTTGGCCCGAAGCGACACGTGCTTGCCGCCGATGTCCTTGGCCTGGACGTAGTTGCCCGAGGCATCGGTGAAAAGGGTCGAGGCCTCCATGTAGGCGCAGCCGCCGACCGTGGCGCAGGCCTGCTTGGCCGCGGCGTTGACGGCGCGGACGCGGTCGTTGTAGGCGGCGTCGCGCATGGCCGGCAGGCCGACCCAGATGACCTTGACCCCGGCGCCCGAGGCAATGCGCAAAAAGCTCTCGGCCTTGCCGCGATAGGCTTCGGCCCATTGCGGGCTGCCGGGCTGCTTGCCGCCGATGGCGTTGTTGGCGTCGTTGCCGCCCATGACCACCACCACGGCGGCCAGTTTTTCCCTGGCCACCAGTTCGGACAGCTTTTTCTCCCAGTCGAAGAACTTCTTGTTGATCAGCCCCGTGGACACCTTGCCCAGGGGCTGGCAGCCCAGGCCGTGGGCCCCCTCCAGGTGCTGGGCCATGGTCATGCCCACGCCCACGGCCAGGGAGTCGCCCACCACGGCAACCGAGGCGCCCCGGCCCGGGCGCTGGCCGGGCGCCGGCGGTGCGGCGGCGTCGCGTGCCGACGCGGTCTCTTTGGTTTTGAGCGCCAAGGCAGCGTCGGCTTGCTGTCCGGCGGGGCCGCTCGCGTCGTCGGGCGGCTGGTTTTTCCCTTTTTTCGGCGGGCCGGCCTTGGCCTCGGGGGCCGCTTCGCCCGCTTTGGCCTTGGCCTCGCTTGGCGGCGGCGCTACCGGCTCGCTTTTGGGCTGGGGCAGGGCGGCGGCCTGGACGGGTTTGGGCTCCAGGGTTTTTTTCGTCAGTTCCTCGGGCGGGGCCGAGGGTGGCGGGGGCGTGGCCGGCGCAAGGTCCAGGGCCAGGTTCGCCGGCGGGGCGGCGGCCGGCGGGGCGGCTTCGGGAACCGGTTTGACCATGGCCTCGGCGGCATTGGGGGCGGCGCTCTGGCTGTCGGCCGAGGCCGGTTCGGGACGGGGCTCGGCGGTCTGTTCGCCCGAGCCGGTCGGTTTGACGCAGGCCGGCATGAGGCCCAGAGCTGCGGCGAGCAAGGCGGAACACAGGCTGACTGTTACCGGTCGCATGATGAAACTCCGTCAAGGGCGGCGGGATATGCGTGGCGACGGCGGCGGTCCGGACCTCGCGGCCGGCGCCGGGAACCGTGGCCACGCCTTTGCGGCGCACCCGCTTACCGGTGCGTGGCGACCGTTATGACCCAACGCCACGGGCCGGTCAAATCGAAGATGGCCGCCAGGGGCGCGCGGGGCTTGCCTTGCCGCGCGCACTGCCTGTAGGTGGGTCTGCGGAGCCGGCCCGCGCGGCCGGCCCGAATCGGACGCCCGCCCGGCAGGTCAGCCCATGGAACGCACGCGCCTGTATGTTTTCGCCGCCGTCTTTTTCGGCGTGGTCCTCACCGGCACGCTGGGGTTCATGCGCGTGGAAGACCTGTCCGCCCTGGATGCGCTCTATTTCAGCGTGGTGACGGTCACCACCGTCGGCTACGGCGACATCCACCCCGTCACGCCGACCGGCAAGCTCCTAGCCATGTGCCTGATCCTGTCCGGTGGGGGCACCTTTTTCGGTATCCTGGCCGCGGCCGTGGAAATGTTCCTCGGCCGGCGGGAAAAGCGCCTGCGCGCCGAGAAGCTCGACATGATCATCGGGCTTTTTTTCAGCCAGGTGGGCTCCACCCTGGTGCGCCGGCTGATCCGGGCCGATTCCGGCGTCGATTTCCTGCGGGAAAACTGCGACGTGTCCATGCGCTGGACCCGCGAGAATTTCAAGAAAGCCGAGGCGGTGCTCAAGGGCTACAGCTACGGCATCGACATGGCCGCCCTGGACCTGGCCGCCCTGCGCGACCTGCTCACCGCCAATTCCGAATTCCTCGTGCGCCTGCTCGAAAACCCCAACATCCTGGAGCACGAGACCTTCACCGCCCTGTTGCAGGCCGTTTTCCACCTCAAGGAGGAACTGGCCCACCGCCGCGACCTGGGCAACCTCCCCAAAACGGACGTCGAGCACCTGCGCACCGACGTGCGGCGCATCTATTCCCTGCTTTTGCTCCAGTGGCTCCACTACCTGGACCACATCAAGGAGAATTTCCCGTATTTCTTCTCCTTCCAGTGCCGGGTGACGCCGTTTCTGGCCGGCGAGGACGCAACCGTTCGGGGGTAAAGGGAGCATGGAGACGCCCCTTGCCAAAGCCCCCCCGCCCGGGGCACAGGGCGGCATGCACCCCACGACCGAGGCTGTGCCCACGCCGACACCCGCGCCCACGCTTATGCCCACGCCCGCGGCAGCCCCCGGGAAACCGCTTTCGTTTCTCGCCCGCCTGGCGCGCGAGCCGCTGGTCCATTTCCTTATCCTCGGCCTGGCCCTTTTCCTTTTGGCCGACGGGCGCTCCGGGCCGGCCCCCGGGGCGGACGCGGCCCGGCGCATCGTGCTGACCGCCGACGACCTGCGCCAGCTTTCCGGGCTTTGGCGCACCCAGTGGAACCGCGACCCGTCCCCCGGGGAATTGCGGCGCCTGGTGGACGACCAGGTGCGCGAGGAGGTCGCTTTTCGCGAGGCCCTGGCCGCCGGCCTCGACCGCCAGGACATCCTGGTGCGCCGCCGGCTCGTCGAGCGCATGAACTACCTCTGGGCCAGCGCCGGGGAGACAGGGGAGCCGACCGAGGCCGCCCTGCGCGACTGGTACGCCGCCCGGGCCGGGCAGTTCGCCCCGCCAAGGGAGGCGACCTTTGCCACGCTTTTTTTTTCGGACCGGCAACGCGGCGGCAAGGCCAAGGAAGAGGCCATCCTGGCCCGCGATGCCCTGGCCGGCAAATCCGACGGCCAGGCCGATGTCCAGGGCCTGGGCGATGTCACGGAATTGCCTCCCCGGGCCGCGGCCATGAGCCCGGACGAGGCGGCCGGCGTCTACGGCCCGGAACTGGCCGAGGCCCTTGGCCGGCTGCCTATGGGCTCGTGGCAGGGGCCGGTGGCGGTTGCCGGCGGCTATGCCCTGGTCTTTGTCGAGGCCCGCATCCCCGGCGAGCCCTTGCCCTTCGAGGCGGTGCGGGAGCAGGCCCTGGAGGCCTGGCGCCGGGAGCGCCGGGAGGACAGCCGGGAGCAGGCCTACGCCGCCGCCCGGGCCCGCTATGCCGTGGCCGTGCCGGATATTGCGCCTGACGCGGTCAGGCCATGACGCGGCTTGTTTGCCTCGCCCCCCTGGCCCTGCTGCTCGCCCTGGCCGCGCCGGCCCTGGCCCACGAGACGCGGCCGGCCTATCTGGAATTGCGCGAGACCGCCCCCGGGCGCTACGACGTCCTGTGGCGCACGCCGCTCTACGAAGGCCTGCGCCTGCCCTTCGACCTGCGCCTGCCCGAGGGGACGCGCCCGCTTGCCGCGCCACGCACCGTCGACCTGCCAGACTGGCACCTGGAGACCTGGCGCCTGGAGGCCGATGGCGGACTGGCCGGCAAGAAGATCCTGTTTCGCGGCCACGACGCCACCACGGCCGGCGTGGTGGTGCGCCTGATTCCCCTCGAGGGCCCGCCCCGGACCCTGGTCGTGCCGCCCAGCCGCGACGCGGCCGTCCTTGGCGGCGCGCCGGCCGATTTCGTCGATTTCCTGCGCTCCGGCGTACGCCACATCCTCTACGGCATCGACCATCTGCTGTTCATCCTGGGGCTTTTCTGCCTGGTGTCGGGCTGGCGGGCGCTCGCCGCGACCGTCACCGCCTTCACCGTGGCCCACAGCCTGACCCTGGCCGCCGCCACCTTCGGCCTGGTCACGGTGCCGGTTGCGGCGGTCAACGCCGTGGTGGGCTTGAGTATCCTGTTTCTGGGGCCGGAGATCGTGCGTCGCCGCCGGGGGGAGGCGAGCCTGACCGTGCGCTGGCCGTGGCTGGCCGCCTTCGCCTTCGGGTTGCTCCACGGCTTCGGCTTCGCCTCCTCCCTGGCCGGGCTCGGGCTGTCGCGCCGCGAGCTGGCCGTTGGGCTGCTGGGATTTAACTGCGGCGTGGAAATCGGCCAGCTCGGCTTCGTCTTCGCCTTGCTGGGCCTTGGGGCGACGCTCAAGCGCCTGGACTTTCGCCTGCCTCCCTGGGCGGGGCTGGTCCCGGCCTATGTGGTGGGCACGGCCGGGGCCTATCTGACCCTAGCCCGCACGGCCGTTCTCTGGGGGAGGTGACATGGCGTTTTCGCGACGCGCTGCCGCAACCGGCCTTTTTACCGCCCTGGCCACGTTTCGCGCCATCCCGGCCCAGGCCCACATGGTCAGCCCCGACGTGGGGGATTTCTACGCCGGGCTGCTCCATCCCCTGACCTCGGCCGAGCACCTGCTCCCCATGCTGGCCCTGGCCTTCCTGGCCGGCCAGTGCGGCAAGGCGGCCGCCCGGGCGGCCATCGTGGCGTTCCCCCTGGCCCTGGCGGCCGGCATCCTGGCCGGGGCGCGGGTCCCCGCGCCCTGGGCCGCGTTTTACGCCGATGCCCTGGGCACGGTGCTGGTTGGCCTCGCCATCCTGGTCGCGCCGCGCTTGCAGTCCGGCCGGCCGGTGACCATGGTCGCCGCGTTGGCCTTGGGGCTGGCCCTGGGTTGGCGCGGCGGCGGCGATTGGGCCGCCTCCACGGCCGGTTGGCGATTCGTTCCCGGTGTGGCGGCCACGGGCCTGGCCGTCGTGGCCGTGGTCGCGGCCTGGCTGCCCCGCCTTGCCGGCGGCCTGGCCGGGGCGGCCCGCCTGATGGTGGGCCTGGTTGTGGCCGGCCTGGGCTGTTGCCTGGGCCTTGGCCTGCTTGGCGGCGCGCCGGTGGCGGCCGGGCTGCCCCGACTGCCCAGCCTGCCCGATGTGCGGGAACTCGAGGCCCTGGCCCGCACGGCCGGCGAGCGGCCGGGCCTGGTTGCGGCTGCGCTGTTCGGGGCCTTTGCCTGGGGGGCGGGCCATGCCCTGACCCCGGGGCATGGCAAGGCCCTGGTCGGCGCCTACCTGGTCGGTGCGCGGGGCACCCCGGGCCAGGCCGTCCTGCTCGGCGTCATCGTCACCGTGACCCACACCCTGGGGGTCTTTGTCCTGGGCGGCGCGGCCTGGCTGGCTTCGGGCGCCCTGGACCAGGAGCGCCTGGTCCCCTGGCTGTCCCTGGCCTCGGGCCTGGGCGTGGCGCTGGTCGGCGGGGCGCTTTGCCTGTCGCGCTGGCGCGGGCTTGGCCAGCCGGGGGAAGGCGCGCCCCACGGCCACGGTGGCCTGGTCCACAGCCACGGCGGCGTCCCGCACAGCCACGGCGTCCCCCACGGCCACGGCGGCGTCCCGCACAGCCACGGCGTCCCCCACGGCCACGGCGGCCTCACGCACAGCCACGGCGGCCTCACGCACAGCCACGGCGGCCTCACGCACAGCCACGGCGGCCTCACGCACAGCCACGGCGGCCTCACGCACAGCCACGATGGCTTGCCACAGGATCATCTGCCCTACGGCCACGACGATGTGCCCATCGGCCACGACGGCGGGGCCTGCGACCGCCAAACGGGTGCGCCCCACAGCCATGGCGGCCTCCCCCACGGCCATGGCCAGGGCGCTCCAGGCGCGGACAGGCCGGGCTGGCGGTCGCTGGTGGCCCTGGGCGTGACGGGCGGGCTGGTGCCGTGCCCCGGGGCGTTGGTGCTGCTGTTGGGGGCCATGGCCGTGGGCCGCGTCGGCTTCGGCTTGGGCCTGGTTGCGGCGTTTAGCCTCGGGCTGGCCCTGGTCTTGACGGCGGTGGGGCTGCTTTTCCTCAAGGGGGCGCGGTTTCTGGAGGCTGCCCCGTCCTTGGGCCGGGCGGCGCGCCTGCTGCCCCTGGCCGGTGCCCTGGCCGTGACCGCCCTGGGCCTTGTGCTCGCCTTCGAGGCCCTGGCCGGGCTCGTCGGCCGGTAGGCCCTACCGGTCGGCCGGGGATTTGAAGCCGAACGAGGCCAGGATGGCCTGGCCCTTGTCCCCGGCCAGGAAGGCGATGAAGGCCTTGGCCGCGTCCTTTCGCGGACAGGTGGCCACCATGGCCGCCGGATAGACGATGGGGGCGTGGCCGGTCAGCGCAGCCACGACCCGCACCCGCTTTTGAGCCATGCGGGCGTCGGTGGCGTAGACGAAGGCCGCGTCCACCTCGCCCAGGGCCACGTAATCGAGGGCCTGCTTGACGGACAGTCCGTAGACCATCTTGGGCGCCAGCCGCTCCCACAACCGGACGTTGTCCAGGGCCTGCTTGGTGTAGCTGCCGGCGGGCACGGCATCGGGCTCGCCCAGGGCCAGCCGGCCGACCTTGGGGCCGGCGAGATCCTCGAGGCAGGTGACCGTGGCCAGGTCGGCCGGCACGGTCAGCATGAGCTCGTTGGCCGTGAAATCGAGCCTGGTCGCCGGGTCGATGAGGCCACCCTGGGCGGCGCGGTCCATGGTGACCTGGTCGGCCGGGGCGAAGACGTCCACGGGCGCCCCGGCCTGGATCTGCTGGAGCAACTGGCCCGAGGCGGCGAAATTGGTGAAGACCGTGATGTCCGGATGTTCGGACTCGAAAGCCTTCTTGATTTCCGTCATGGCCGCCGTCAGGCTGGCCGCCCCGGAGACGACCAGTTCCTCGCAGCGGCCGGGACGGGCGGCAAGGACGACCAGACAGGCCAGCAACAGGGCGGCGGGAAGGCGAATCCGCGTCATGTCGGCACTCCGTGACGGTGGTCAGGCGATGCGCAGGCGCCCGGGGAGCCTGCCCCCGGGGACGGCCGCAGGCGCGCGGCTCCCGGCCTCCGGCTCCGCTTGCGGCGGCAGGCAGCCGGCCGGCGCGGCCGGGCGCGGCCCGGACCGGTTGGAGCGGGTGCGCTTTTCCGCGTACATGCGGGCGTCGGCGCAGGCCAGCAGGTCGGCCAGGGAGCCGGCGCAGTCGATGTCCAGGCACGACAGGCCGATGCTGGCCGAAAGCGTATAGGCGCGTTTGCCGCGGGCATTGAAGTCGGCCATGCGGGCCAGCAGCCGGTCCTTGGGCTCCACGGCCGCGTGGGCCGACTCCTCCAGGCCGAACACGGCGAACTCGTCGCCGCCGAGCCTGGCCACCACGTCGGATTCGCGGAAGGTGGCCCGCAGGATCTCCGCCATGTCCCCGAGCATCCGGTCGCCCTCGCGGTGGCCCAGGTCGTCGTTTATGCGCTTCATGCCGTCGAGGTCCACGTAGAGCAGAAACGCCCCCCGGGCCAGGCGGCGGGCGGATTTGAACATCTGGCCGGCCAGGGTCAGGAAGCCCCGGCGGTTGAAAAGGCCCGTGAGTTCGTCGGAAAGCGCCGCGCCGGCCAGCTGCCTGTAGAGTTGGTGGCGCTCGATGGCGTGGAGGATGGCCCGGAAAAGCGACTGGCCGTCGAAGGCGCCCTTGACCAGGAAGTCTTGCGCCCCTTCGCGCACGGCCATGGTGGAGATCTCCCGGTCGTCCAGGCCCGAGAGCACGATGATGGGCGTTTCCGGGAACCGGGCCCGCAACGTGGTGAAGGTGGTCAGGCCGGTGGAATCCGGGAGGTTCAAGTCGAGCAGGGCGATGTCGGCCCCGCCGGCGGCCAGCAGTTCGATGCCGTCGGCCAGCAGGGTGGTGTGGCGCAGGTCGAAGGCGGCGTCCGCGCCGTCCTCCAGGTAGGCCCGCACCAGTTCCGCGTCGCCGTAGTCATCCTCGATGAGCGTGATGCGCAGCGTCATGGCCGGGCTCCCGGGCTCGCCTCGCGCGGCGGCAGTTTCACCAGGGTCAGCCAGAAATCCTCCACGCTTTTGACCACCTGGAGAAAATCCGGGAATTCCAAAGGTTTTTTCAGATAGCAATTGGCCCCCAGGTCGTAGCTGGCCAGGATGTCGGCCTCGGCCTCGGACGTGGTCAGCACGACCACGGGAATCGAGCGCAACATGCGGTCGCTTTTCATGGCCGCAAGTACCTCGCGGCCGTCCATGCGCGGCATGTTGAGGTCGAGCAGGACCAGGTCCGGCCGTTTGGCCCCCTCGTGCTCGCCCTGGCGGCGCAGGAAGCGCATGCCTTCCTCGCCGTCGGCCACGCGGTCGATGCAAAGGCGGATTTTGGCGTCGGCCAGGGCCTCCAGGATCAGTTCCACGTCGCCGGGATCGTCCTCCATGAGCAGAATGCGCACCGGGGCGGCGTTCATGCCGGGCTGGCCTCCAGGTCGGGCAGGGTAAAGGAGAATGTGGAACCCGTGCCCTCCTCGGATTCCACCCAGATGCGGCCGCCGTGGCGTTCGACGA
Source organism: Solidesulfovibrio sp. DCME (assembly GCF_049995385.1). Lineage (NCBI taxonomy): Bacteria > Pseudomonadati > Thermodesulfobacteriota > Desulfovibrionia > Desulfovibrionales > Desulfovibrionaceae > Solidesulfovibrio > Solidesulfovibrio sp. DCME. The sequence continues at coordinate 3,065,910 of NZ_CP188261.1, read as the reverse complement.
TGCGCTTGCAAAAGGCCAGGCCGATGCCGGCGCCTTGCCGCTGGGCGGTCGTGTGCAGGCGCTGGAACATGCGAAAGATCCGTTCGAAATGCTGGGGTGCGATGCCCTGGCCGTTGTCGGTCACGGCGACCGTCCAGCCGCCGTCCTCGCGCCGGGCCGAGACATGGATGACCGGGGGCCGGTCGGCTCGGTACTTGACGGCGTTGCCGACGATATTTTGGAAAAGCTGGGTGATTTGTGTGGCATCGGCCACGAGCGTCGGCAACTCGCCCCGCGTGACCGTGGCCCCGGTTTCGGCCAGGGGCAACTCCAGGTTGTCCAGGGCGGCATCGAGGGCCGCTGCCAGTTCCATGGGGGCAAAGGCCGCGCCGCGCGTGCCCAGGCGCGAATAGGCCAGCAGGTGGTTGATGAGCTGGCTCATGCGCCGGGCGCCGTCGACCATGTAGGCCACGTAGCGCTCGCCGGTTGCGTCGAGGCTGCCGGCGCAGCGCTTGGCCAGCAGTTCGGCGAAGCTCGTGATCTTGCGCAAGGGCTCCTGGAGGTCGTGGGAGGCGACGTAGGCGAACTGCTCCAGGTCCCGGTTGGAATGCTCCAGGGCGGCGGTTTTCTCGGCCAGCACGCACTGACGTTCCTCGAGCTCCCCGGCCATGGCGTTGAAGGCCCGGCCGAGCCTGGCCAGTTCCCGGATGCGCGGCGAGGCGGGCAGCCGGGTGGCCAATTCGCCGCGCCCGATGGCCTCGGCCCCCTCGACCAGAGCCACGATGGGGGAAACCAGCAGCCGCGTGCCGCACAGCCAGGCCGCGCCCAGGCCCACCAGGCCGACCACGGCCAGCCAGGCCATCTGGTGGAAAAGCAGGCTTCGGGCCGCGGCATAGGCCTCGGCAAGCGGCATGGCCACGAAGACGGCCGGGGAATCGGCCGCGCCCGGGGTCAGCCTGGCCACGCCCACGAGCTTGGCCTGGCCGTCCAGCCCCGTGGCCTCCAGGCTGCCCGCCGGCTTGGCCCGCACGGCCCGGCCCAGGGGGGTTGCGGCGATGTCGCGGCCCACGTCTTCCGGTTCCTGGGGAAAGGCCGCCAGGATCGTGCCCGAGGCGTCGAGGACGTCGACCGTCTCGCCGGGGGCGCCCGGGGCGGCGGCAACCGAACGGCCCAGGGCGTCCAGGGTCAGGCTGGCCGCCACCACGGCCTTGACCTCGCCGGACCAGCCCAGGGCCGGGCAGGACACGACGGCCACGGGCCGCCCCGCGTCGGTGATGCGAAACGGGCCGACCCGGCAGGTTCTGTCCCGTTCGGCCTGGCGGAACCAGTCGCGTGTGGCGAAACTGACCCCGCCCAGGGGGGTATGGCTGGACGGAGAGGCGTCGCCGGCGTTGTCCACGGCTTCGGCGATACGCTCGCCGCTGGCGGACACGGCCAGGATATTGGCGATGCCCGGCCCCGACTGGCGCAGCAACTGGCTGAACAGCAGCGCGCAGCCCTGGGGGTCGAGGACCCGCACCACCGTGGTCGCGGCCAGGCTTTCCACCAGCCGCAGCGCCCCGGCCAGCTGTTCCGCCTGGGCGGCGGCCAGGGTCTGGGCGCGATTGGCCACGGCGGCCTTGGCTTCGTCCCTGGCCTTGGCCCGCTGGTCCAGGCCGTGGTACAGGGCCAAGCCCAAGGCCGGCAATACGGCCAGGAGCACCAGGGCCATGAGCGTGGCCCGCAGTCCGGGCGCGGGCGGTCGCGGCGACCGGGAAAGGGGAGGTGGGCTGGAATGCACGTTGCCATCGTCCTTGCCGGCTCGAGCAACTGGCAGCCGGCGCCGGAGCATCCGTAACGCGCCTGACGGCGCAAGGTACGCCCATGACCGCGGCGGCAGGCCGCCTGGGCAGGCATTGCAATGTCGACAGTTGATATGCTTTTATGGAGTTTCTGTAAAGTTCCGGATGCACTGACACTTGTGCTTGGAAAATCGTGTCCTCGATCATTCGGCCGGACCATTCTCGGAAATGCGTCGTTGCGCTGTCCAGAATAGACCTTGTAGAGAAATCACTCTTTCCGATAAATCGTGATTGTTGGCCGGGCTCGGTCCGGCTTGGACGCAGGGGCGCTCCCCGCCGGTGGAAATCCGGCCCCGGGCGGTTGCCAGCGGCCAAGGGGCGGTCTATGGAAGGGGCAACCCGGCGCGGCGACAGCCGCGCCAACCCCGCGAGGTCCCATGCGCCAGGGCGATGCCCCGAAAATCCTTTCGCCCATCGAGGCCGTGCGGCGCTATTGCCTGGCCGCCTGCATGGGCGGGCAGCGCAGCCTGGTCGCCTCCTGCACGGACAGGGGCTGCCCCTTCCATCCGTTGCGCATGAAGGAGGTTCCGGAGGGTTTCGGCGTGCGGGTGGTGCGGGTCGTGCGGCGGTTTTGCCTGCGTTGCACGGTGGGTGACCGCGACGCCATACGCCGGTGCACCGAACGGGACGCCTGCCCCGTCTGGCCCTACCGGGTCGGGGTCTCGCCCCGAAAACTCAAGCGCCTTCTTGCCGAAAAGCGCCGCCCCAAACAGCTCGAATTGCCGCTCTAGCCCGGCTCCCTGCCGGCCCCGTCGGTTTCTTCAAGGAATTGGCTACCGGGAAGGCCTTGCCTGTGGCAACGACAGCCTTGCTCGAGCCCGGTGGGCTTCTTCAAGGAATTTGTCCGCCAGAAGGCCTTACCCCCGCCTGTCCGCTGCGGCGCGCCGCCTATCCGGCCATGGCCGTGGCGCGGGGCGTCGGCCGGCCAGGGGCGGCCCGCCGGCGTCCGCCGGGGCCGGGAAGCCGGGCCTTACGGCGCGGGCGTGGCGATGACGCGGTTGCGGCCGGCTGTTTTCGCCCGGTACAGCCTCGTGTCGGCTTCCTTGAGCAGGTCCTCGAACGAGGCCTCCGCCGCGTCGCTTACGCCGACGCTGACGGTATAACCGACGCAACGGCCGCGGGTGGCCACGACAGCGTCCTCGACATGCCGTCGAAAGGCCTCGTAGGCGGGCAACAGCTGGGCCACCGTGCGTCCGGGGCTGGCGACGCAGAATTCCTCGCCGCCGATGCGGCCGATATGGTGTTCGTCCTGAGGAAAATGCGCGCGCAGGCAGGCGCCGAGGTGGCGGATGACGTCGTCGCCGGCCTCGTGGCCGAAGGTGTCGTTGACGTGCTTGAAGCGGTCGATGTCGATCATGGCCACGGTGAGCGGGACATGGGATTGGCGGGCCTGGGCCAGGGCGGCCTGGCCGGCCGCGAACAGGGCCCGCCGGTTGGCGGTGCCACTTAAGGGATCGGTGTAGGCCAGTTCCTTGATCGTGGCGAACTGGCTGAGCATGTCGATGTTCAGCGACACCCGGCAGTAGAATTCCTCCACCTCGAAGGGCTTTTTGATGTAGTCGTTGGCCCCGTTTTTGAGGAACCGGATGGGCGTCGATTTGTCGTCGCTGTTGGACAGGCCGATGACGGCCTGCTCGTCGATGCGGCTTATGCGCCGTATTTCCCGGGTCAGCTCCACGCCGTCCATCTCCGGCATGGCGTAATCGACCAGGACCAGCTTGATGTCCCGTTGCGCCTGCAGGATGGCCAGGGCCTCGCGGCCGGAGGCGGCTTCGAGGACATGGTAGCCGTGGGCCCGCAGCAGGTTAGCGATGCTTTTGCGGTAGAGCTTGGAATCGTCCACCACCAGGCAGCCCATGTCCCGGTTGGCGATGATTCGTTTGACTTGGCGCACGGCCAGGTCCAGGCCGCATTCGGACTGCTTGAGGATGTAGTCCACGATGCGCTTGGTCCAGAAGGCCTCGCGCTGGGCGTCGCTGACGTTGCCGGTGAAAACGATGCCCGGGATGCCGTGGGACAGGACCAGGTCGATGATTTCCCCATGGGGCGCGTCGGGCAGGGTCAGGTCGAGCAGGGCCGCGTCGAAGGCCGTGTCGCCGCTGTCGAGGCGCTCCAGGCACTCCCCGAAAGTCTTCAGCCAGACGGTTTCAACCCCCAGTTCCTGTTCGAGTTTGCCTTTGAGCAGGCGGCCGAAGAGGGTGCTGTCCTCGACGAGGAGCACACGGCGGGGCAGGGGGGGCGGTTGGGGCTGGCACATGGGGCATGCTCCTAGGTCGAGCTGTTTCTAACATGTCGGGCAACGTCTGGAAACCGTCCCGGAGCGGGGTCTTGCGTCCATTCGCCGTGGTTCGCCGTTTGCCGGGCCTGGCGGCGCGCCGGGCCGCCGCGGCCGCTGACCCCGGCGGACGGCGCCTTTTGGCCGGCAAACGGCGGCGGCCCGCCTCCTGACGCCTTTCCCCATCCATGGGCTCGTTGCCGCCGTCCGCCGAAATTCGCGGGCACCGCCATCGCGGGCCGCCTACAAGGGTCCCATGCCGGCCCGGGAACCACCCGCCGGCCGGGCCGGCGATGGGCGCCGTCCCGGAAACCAGCGGCCCGGCCGACCGCCGGCCCAAAGGAGCGCGCCATGCAACCGTCCACGGCCGACCCGGCCCACTCCCCGCAGTTCGCGAGACTCGTGCGCAAGCGCTGGGGCGTCTCCCTGACGCTGACCGCCTTCATGCTGGCCGTCTACTACGGCTTCATCGCCATCCTGGCCTTCCGGCCCGACCTGTTCGCCACTCGCGTCGGCGAGCACCTGACCGTCGGCATTCCCATCGGCCTTGGCGTCATCATCGTCTCCTGGCTGGCCACGGGCATCTACGTGCGCTGGGCCAACGACGACTACGACACCGCCGTCGACAACCTCAAACACGCCATGCGGGAGAATCGGGGATGAACACCTTCACCACCACCATCGGGCAACCCAACGCCACGTCCATCCTCTTCTTTTTCTTCTTCATCGTCGGCACCCTGGTCATCACCTATTACGCCGCCAAAAAAAGCCGGGGCGCCTCCCAGTTCTACGCCGCCGGCCGCTCGGTCACGGGCTGGCAAAACGGCCTGGCCCTGGCCGGCGACTACATGTCCGCCGCCTCGTTTCTGGGCATCGCCGGCCTGGTGTCGCTCAAGGGCTACGACGGGCTCATCTATTCCATCGGCTTTCTCGTCGGCTGGCCCATCATCATGTTTCTCATCGCCGAGCCCATGCGCAACCTCGGCAAATACACCTTCGCCGACGTGGTGGCCTACCGGCTGTCGCAAAAGCCCATCCGCATCGCCGCCTCGGTGGGGTCGCTTCTGACGGTCTGCTTCTACCTCATCGCCCAGATGGTGGGCTCCGGGGCGCTGATCAAGATGATGTTCGGCTTGCCTTACGAAACGGCCATCATCCTCGTCGGCGCGGTCATGATCGCCTACGTGCTCTTTGGCGGCATGCTGGCCACCACCTGGGTGCAGATCATCAAGGCCGTGCTCCTGCTCGCCGGCGCCACGGTCATGGTGGGCATGGCCCTGTCCAAGTTCGGCTTCAACGTGGTCGACCTGTTCAATACCGCGGCCGCGACCTACGGCGAAAAGGTGCTCAACCCCGGCGGGCTCGTGGCCAACCCCCTGGACGCCGTGTCGCTTGGCATCGCGCTCATGTTCGGTACGGCCGGCCTGCCGCACATCCTCATGCGCTTCTACACCGTGCCCGACGCCAAGGCCGCTCGTAAATCCGTGTTCTACGCCACCGGGCTCATCGGCTACTTCTACGTGCTCACCTTCATCATCGGCTTCGCCGCCATGGTGCTCGTGGGCCGCGACGTGGTGGCCAAGGTCGATGCCGGCGGCAACATGGCCGCCCTGCTCCTGGCCGAAGTGACCGGCGGCACGGTGTTCCTGGGTTTCATCGCTGCCGTGGCCTTCGCCACCATCCTGGCCGTGGTGGCCGGGCTGACCCTGGCCGGCGCGACCACCCTTTCCCACGACCTCTACGCCAATGTCTGGCGCAGCGGGAATTCGTCGGAAGAGGACGAAATGAAGGTGGCCAAGCGGGCGACCGTGGGCCTGGGCGTGGTGGCCATCCTGCTCGGCCTGGCCTTCAAGGGCCAAAACGTGGCCTTCATGGTGGGCCTGGCCTTCGCCATCGCCGCCAGCGCCAACTTCCCGGCGCTGATCCTCTCCATCCTCTGGAGGGGGACCAGCACCTTCGGCGCCACGGCCAGCATCGTCACCGGCACCGTGACCGCCGCCGGGCTGATCCTGCTCTCGCCCACGGTCTGGGTGGACATCTTCGGCAATCCCGCCGCCATCTTCCCCTGGAAAAACCCGGCGCTGATCTCCATGCCCGCCGCGTTTGCGGCCGGCTGGCTCGGCTCGGTGCTCGTGCCCGACGCCAAGGCCCGTTCCCTCTACGCAGCCCAACAGATCCGCAACTACCTCGGCGTGGGCGCCGAGTGAACATCGGGAGGGGCGTCGCCCCTCCCGAACCCACCCCACCGGGGGCCAAAAGGGGCTTTGCCCCTTCTGGACTTCCCCACCGGGGGGGATCATCCCCCCCGGACCCCCTGGAAGGGGGAGGAGGGTTGTGATGGCGTTGGCAGGGTTGGAGAGCAACACGAGGGCCCGGGAATTGGCCGAGGCCTTGGATGCCGTGCGGGAACCCGGGCAACTGCCCGGGCTTTTCCAGGGTATCCAGGAATGCGTTGCCGCTGCGGCCGGGGTGGGCGACGCCCTGGAGACGGGGCGGCTGGCCGCCGCACTGCACGACAGGCTGCTCGCCCGCGCCGCCGCCCTGGCCCGGGACGGCCCGGGCCGGCCCCCGGACGGCTGGTGCCTGGTTGTCCTTGGCAGCCAGGGACGCAACGAACAGTTGTTGGCCACGGACCAGGACAACCTGCTCGTCTTGCCCGATACGGCCAACGGGGAAGGCGAGGGCGGCGTGGCCAACGGGAGCGCCAGGGCCAATGGGGCCACTGTGGTCGGTAGCGGCGAGGGGTCCGGCAGGGCCGACGGGGACGACCGGTGCGACGGGGCCGGGGACCACGGGGCCTTCGCCGCCTTTGCCGGGCGGCTTCGCGATATCCTGCGCTGCGCCGGCTTGCCGCCCTGTCCCAAGGGCATCATGGCCGCCGCGCCCGAGTGGCGAAAGTCGCTCGGGGGTTGGCGCGACGCCGTGGACGCGGCCGCCGAGCGCCCGGATGCGGCCGGCGTGCTGCTGGTTTCGCTGCTGGCCGACGGACGGGCCGTGGCCGGCGATGCCCGCCTGGCCGCGGCCCTGGCCGGCCATGTCCGGCGCCGGGTGGCCGAGGCGCCGCTGCTTGTGCGCATACTGGCCCGGGAGGCCATCCGCTTCGCCCCGTCCACGCCCTTTGGCGGCCATCTGCCCCTGGGGTTGTTCGGTTTTGGCCAGGCTCCCTGCGACAGCAAGCGCGCGGCCGTCTATCCCCTGGTCCTCGGCATCAAGGCCCTGGCCCTGGAGGCGGGGTTCGCCCAGACCGGGACCGTCCCCCGCATCGAGGCCCTGTCCGGGCGCGGGCTGGTCGGCCGGGAGCTGGCCGACCGCCTGATCCGGGCGTTTCGGGCCGTGCAGGCCGCCCGCCTGGACAGTCAGGCCCGGGCCTTTCGCCAGGGTATGGCCGTGGACAACCGCCTCGATCCGGCCCAACTGCCGGACACCGCCAAGGACGGCCTGCGCCGGGCGCTTCGCGCCGTGGGCGAGTTGTGCGCCATCCTCGAACACCATTTCGGTCTGGCCTACCTGACCTGACCCGACGGAGGAACCATGCAGGCCCGCGATCCTTCGCACCAGCCCGAGTCCGTCCAGGCCTTCCTGGCCGGCGTGCCGCCCTTTGACCGGCTGCCGTCCCTGGAACTGGCCGCCCTGGCCGCCGGGAGCCGGGTGGCGCTGTACCTCAAGGACGAATCCGTGCCCCTGGAGGGGCTGGCCGGGGGTTGGCTGTGTTGCGTGCAGCGCGGCGGCCTGCGCCTGCGCGGCCCGGACGGCGGGCCCGCCCGTGACGACCTGCGCGGCCAGGGGGAGTGTTTCGGGCTGGGGGCCGTGCCTGGCGCCGGGCCCGGAGCCCGCGAGGCCATAGCCCTGGAGGACACGTTCCTCGTGCGCCTGCCCGGGGAGGTTTTTGCCGCCGTGTGCCGTCGCCACCCCGAAGTAGCCGCCTATTTCGACGACGCCCTGGCCCAGGCCAAATCCGAAAGCCGGACCGCGGGCCTGGCCGCCTGCCCCGAACCCGACGACGGCGACTACCTCTTCACCCGCCAGGTGGGCGAAGTGGCCTCGCGGGGCCTGGTGCGGGTGCCGCGCGGCACGGACCTGCGCCAGGCCGCCCGGGTCATGGAGGCCGGGCAGGTCGGCTCGGTGCTGGTGTGCGAGGACTCGGGCGCGGTCATCGGCATCGTCACCGACCGCGACCTGCGCCGGGCCGTGGCCACCGGCCTGCCGCTGGACGTGACCGTCGAGACCGTCATGTCCGCCCCGGTCGAGGCCGTCGTCGCCGAAACCTCCTGCTTCGAGGGGCTCATCCGCATGACCGGGGCCGGCATCCGCCACCTGCTCGTGGCCCGCGACGGCGAGCCCGCCGGCATGGTCACGGCCAGCGACCTGCTGCTCGCCCATGGCCGCTCGCCCATGGCCTTGTTGCGGGCCATCCGCCGGGCCGACGACGCGGCCGACCTGGAGGCGCTTTGCCGCAACATCCGTCCCATGGCCGCCGCCCTGGCCGCGCGGGGGGCGGCGGCCGTGGCCGTGGCCCACCTGCTGACCCTGCTGGCCGAGCAGGTGCTGGCCCGGCTGCTTGGCCTGCTGGAAAAACGCTGCGGCCCTTCGCCCGCGCCCTGCCGCTGGCTGGCCCTGGGCGCGGCCGGCCGGCGGGAGATGCTGCCCGCAACCGGCCTGTCCCTGGCCGTGGTGCCGGACGACGGCGGCGATGCGGTCATCGCCCGGGCGGCCCGGACGTATTTGCAGGCGCTGTTGCCCATGCTCGGCGAGGGGCTTGGCCGTTGCGGCTTGCGCGCAGGGCGGTGCGGGCTTTACCTCGGCGACCCACGAGCCCTGTTCGACCCCACCGGTTTTGCCGCCGACGGCGACCCCCTGGACCACGAGGCTTCGCTGGAGGGCTTCGACGCCCGGGAGCTGCCGGGCTGCGGCCGCGAGGCGCCTGCGGCGGTGCGGGAAGCCGTGCCGGGCCTGCCGCCTCCGGTGCTTGAGGCCATGTTGCGCGCGGCCGTGGCCCGTCCGGCGCCCCTGGGGCTGTACAAGGGCTGCCTGATGGAACGCGACGGCGCGACGGCTGCGCGCCTCGACGTGGCCGGCCGGGGGTCACGCCCCCTGACCGCCCTGGCCCGGCTCGCCGCGCTGCGCTTTGGCATCGGCGCAACCGGCACCGTCGCCCGCCTGGAAGCCCTGGCCAGGCACGCCCACCTGCCAGCCGCCACGGTCGGGGCGGCTGTGGACGCCTTCGGCTTTTTCGAGGGTGAGCGGCTCCTCGCGTTGCTGGCCGCCGGCGATGGCCCGGGCCGGGAGGAGGCGGCGCTTGCGCCGGAAACCATTTCCCCGCGCCGCCGCCATGCCTACAAGGCCGCTTTCGCCGCCCTGGAAAACCTGCGCCTGGCCTTGGCGGGCGGCCTTTGCGCGCACGAGGGCGCGCCATGAGCCGGCCGCACTGGCTACGCCGCCTGTTGGGCCAAAGGGGGGAGGGCGAGGTGTCGCCCCTGCTGGTCGCCCATCGCCAGGCCCAGGCGGGCCGCGACCCGAGGGCCCCCCTGGACGCCTGCGACTTCGTGGCCGTGGATACCGAGCTGACCGGCTTCGACCCCCGCCGTCACGCCCTGGTTTCCATCGGCGCGGTGCGGCTTCGCGGGCTGGACATCTGCCCCGGGGAGACCTTTTACACCCTGGTGCGGCCCGAGGGCGAGGTCCCCAGGGACAGTTCCCTCATCCATCGGCTGACCGCCTCGGGCCTGGCCGCCGCGCCAAGCGAGTCCGAGGCCCTGGCCCGGTTCCTCGAATTCCTGGGTCCGGCCATCGTGGTCGGCCATCACGTGCACCTGGACATGGGCTTTTTGCACGCCGCCAGCCGCCGCCATCTGGGCGGGGACCTGGCCGCGCCCTGCATCGACACCCTGCGCCTGGCCATGGCCTTCGAGGAAAAACGCCTGGTGGCCAGCGGCGGCTGCGGCGATGCCCAGTCCCTGGACTACGGCTTGCCGGCCCTGTGCCGCCGCTACGGCCTGCCGGTCTTTCCGGCCCACGATGCCCGCAGCGACGCCCTGGCCGCCGCCTATCTCTTCGTCTACCTGGCCCGCAAATGCGCCCGGGGCCGGCCCCTGACGCTGTCCGGCCTGTGGCGGGCCGGCCGGATGTGGTGGGGCTAGGAAACGTGAAAAAGGTGTTGACGGGCCGCGGCGATTTTCCTAGATAGGAATCAACAGCAACTAGGAATTATAACTATGTCGATGGAACCCCTGAAAAGCCTGTTCGCCAAATGCGGCCTCAAGTTTACCAACCAGCGTTATCTGGTGTATATGGCCATGACCGCGGCCAAGGACCATCCTTCGGCCGAGACGGTTTGGAGGCGTGTTCGCGAGGAGGCTCCGGCCATTTCCCTGGACACGGTCTACCGGACCCTGGCCGCCTTGGAGGCGCGGGGGCTGGTCAGCCGGGTGCCGGGCGGCAGCGACGAGGGGCGTTTCGACGGGGATGTGTCGCCGCACCACCATCTGGTGTGCTTAAGCTGCGGCGCCATCGAGGATTTCACCATGCCGGGGGCGGCGTTGTCCGATCTGCCGCCCCTGGTCGCCCAATGGGGGCAGGTCCGCGACGCCCAGGTTCTGGTTCGCGGCGTGTGCCGGGCCTGCCTTGGACGCATGCAACAGACGCAACCGCACGACAACCAAAGGAGTTTACCGAAATGAGCAAGACCCTGGACAATCTCAAGGAAGCTTTTGCCGGCGAATCCCAGGCCAACCGCAAGTACCTCGCCTTTGCCGCCCAGGCCGAAAAGGAAGGTCACATCGGCGTGGCCAAGCTGTTCAAGGCCGCCGCCGCCGCCGAGACCGTCCACGCCCACACGCATCTGCGCAACATGAAGGGCATCGGCGACACGGCCGCCAACCTGAAGGCCGCCATCGAGGGCGAGACCCACGAATTCAAGAGCATGTACCCGGCCATGATCGAAGAGGCCAAGGCCGAGGGCGACAAGGCGGCCGAGCGCGGCTTCACCTTCGCCAACGCCGTCGAGGAGCTGCATGCCAATCTTTACGGCGAAGCGGCCAAGGACATCGCCGGCTACCCCGATAAGGACTGGTACGTCTGCTCGGTGTGCGGCTACACCATCGCCGGCGCCGCCCCGGACAAGTGCCCGGTCTGCCAGGCCCTGGCCAAGGCGTTTTTCAAGGTCGACTAAGCCTTTTCGATTCGCCGCGCGCGCGGTACCAAAGGAGCGAGCATGGCAGCGCCCGAAGAGATGTGGCAGTGCCAGACCACCAACTGCGGCTACATCTACGATCCGGACAAAGGCGACCGCAAGGGCAAGATCCCGGCCGGCACGTCCTTTGCCGACTTGCCCGAAGGCTGGAAGTGCCCGATCTGCGGCGGCGGCAAGAAGTGTTTCCGCCCCCTGGCCGGGCCGGGTTCGACCAAGGAAATCAACTGTCCCGTCTGAATCGGGGCGGCCCATCCGGGCCGCCCCAGGCACGAACGGCCGGCCGTCCCCGTCAGGGGGCGGCCGGCCGTTCGGTTATGAGGGTTTTGCAAAAATGGTCAGGAGAGAAGCCTCCGGCGGCCAAAGGGCTCCCGCCCTTTGGAATCCATTTATGATTTCAATCTGTTGTCTTCCCGGCGAGAGGTCCGTTCCCGGGTGATCCGGATTGTTGCGAAAGCCGCTTATGCCCGGCGGCCTTGCGGCGGCCGGCTTCGCCCACCGCACCCGGTCGTCCCTTCCCCGGGCGCCCGGGCGGCCGCTTTGGCGGGCCGGCCGGGGATTGCGCCCCGTTGCCCGGCCGGCCGCTGGCCTCACTCGCCGATGATCTTGACCAGCACGCGTTTTTTGCGCCGGCCATCGAACTCGCCGTAAAATATCCGTTCCCAGGTCCCGAAATCCAGCCGGCCTTCGGTCACGGCCACCACCACCTCGCGGCCCATGATCTGCCGTTTCATGTGGGCGTCGGCGTTGTCCTCGCCGACATTGTGGCGATAGCCGGCCACGGGTTCGTGGGGGGCGAGCTTTTCCAGCCACACCTCGTAGTCGTGGTGCAGGCCGGATTCGTCGTCGTTGATGAAAACCGAAGCGGTGATGTGCATGGCGTTGACCAGGCACAGCCCCTCGCGGATGCCGGACTCCTCCAGGCAGGCCCGCACCTCGCCGGTGATGTTGACAAAGGCCCGGCGGGTGGGGACGGCAAACCACAGTTCCTTGCGGTAGCTTTTCATGGCGCGGCTCCAGGGCGTTTTCGGCCTTGTATCCGAGGCCCGGGCGATTGTCCCGACCCTCCCCGAAGCCGCGCCGCGTTCGCGTCTACTTTTCGAGCTGGTACGGCCAGGCGACCAAGCCGCCTTCCATGACCGTCACGTTGTCGTAGCCGGCCGCCTCGAGTACGCGCTGGGCCTCGTAGCCGCGCATGGACACCTTGCAGTAGGAGACGATGGGCGCGTGCCTGTCCGCCGGCATATCATTGAGGCGCTTGCGCAGTTGCCCCAGCGGCACGAGGGTCTCGCCGAGTCCCAGGCGCATTTCCTCGAATTCCTTGGGGCCGCGCACGTCGAGGAGAAAAGGCTTGTTGCCGTTGTCCAGGCGCGCCTTGACCGCAACGCTCGTTTCGCCGCGCATCAGTCCCCGCATCTTGTTTTGCAGCACGTGGGCCGTGGCGATGGCATGGTCGATGGCCAGGGAGAAGGGCGGCGCGTAGGGCAGGTCGGCCATGGCCACGTCGTCCACGGTCAGCCCGCCGAGGATGGCCATGGCCATCTCCGCCGCCTGGCGGTTGACGTTGCCGAGCCCCACGCAGGCAAAGCCCAGGATGCGCCCGGTTTTCGCCTCGGCGACGAGCTTGGACACCACCGGCTTGGCCCCCATGAAGCCGGGCTTGTCCGGGCTGGCATTGACTGCCGTGACGACCTCGAACCCGGCCTCCCTGGCCCGGCGCTCGGACAGGCCGGTCGAGGCGGCGGCGAAATCGAACACCTTGCAGATGCCGCTGCCGATGGTGCCGGGGAAGGTGGCCACGTCGCCGAGCACGGCGTTTTCACCGGCAACGCGGCCTTCCAGGTTGGCCAGATCGCCGAAGGGCGCGTGCATGGGCTGGCCGGTCAGGCGGTTTGTCACCTCCACGCAGTCGCCGACGGCGTAGATGTCCGCATCGGAGGTGCGCATGTGGGCATCGACCGTGATGCCGCCCGTCTTGCCGAGCGTCAGCCCGGCGGCCTTGGCCAGGGCGGTGTTGGGGGCCACGCCGATGGCCATGATCACGAGGGAGGCCGGCAGTTCCCGGCCGTCGGCCAGCCTCACGCCCGAAACCGCGCCGTTTTCGCCAAGGATCGCGGCGATGCCCACGCCGGTGACGATTTTGGCCCCCTTGGCGCGGGCATGCTTTTCCACCAGCAGCGCCAACTCGGGGTCCAGAAAGCTCAGGATGTGCGGCAGGGCCTCGACCACGGTCACGTCCAGGCCGGCGGTCACGAGCGCCTCGCAGCTCTCCATGCCGATGAGCCCTCCGCCGACGATGACCGCCGGCTTGCCTTGGCCGGCCTGGGCCAGCTCGCGCAGCCGGTCGGCGTCGGCCAGACTGGCCAGCGTGGTCACGCCGGCCAGCTCCCGGCCCGGGATGGGCGGCACCTTGGCCACCGAGCCCGTGGCGAGGATGAGCTTGTCGTAGGACAGTTCGCCCGCCTCGCCCGTGGCCGCCTTTTTCCAGGCCACGGTCTTGGCTTGCCGGTCGATGGCCGTGACCTCCGTGCCGACCATGGCCGTTATGCCCTTGGCCCCGGCGAAAAAGGCCGGGTCGCGCACCACGCCGGCCGGGGTGGCCAGCAGGCTGTCGCGGGCCTTGACCTCGCCGGCGACATAATAGGGATAGCCGCAGGAGGCCATGGACAGTTCCGGGGCCTTTTGCAGCAGGGTGACCTGGGCCGTTTCATCCAACCGTTTGGCCCGGGCGGCGGCTTTCGGGCCGGCCGCCGTGCCGCCGATGACGACGATGCGTTTGGTGCTCATGGGTGTTTTCTCCGTTGTGTCGTGGCTATGGTTTGGCCGCTGCCGCGGCCTGTGAGACGTCCGCGCAATTTCGGTACAGTTCATACTGTAAACTAAACAATCCCGCAACAGGAAAACCAAGGCCGCGAAAACACGGCCTTTCAAAAGCCAACAGGGGAATGTGGGGAGGAGGTGGGGAGGAACCGCAACAAAGGGTCGTTACGCGAAGCTCTGTTCGTCCCGTTTGGCCATCCGCGATGGGTACGCCGACAGGGTGGGGCTTCGCGGTCGCGCCAGGCGACGGCCACGGCCGGGCGGGTTACCCGTCGCGCCAGGCGGCGGCCGCGGCCAGGGCGTCCAGGGTCAGGCGGGCGGTGCGCGCCCAGGTGAAGCGGGCCTCGTTGGCGTGGCCCCGGCGGATGAGCGCTTCCCGCAGCCCGGCGTCGGTTGCCACGTGGCAAAGGGCCTCGGCCCAGGCGGCGGCATCGCCGGGATCGACGAGCAGGGCCCCGTCGCCGGCCACCTCCGGCAGCGAGGTGGCCGCGGCGCAGACCACCGGCGTGCCACAGGCCTGCGCCTCCAGGATGGGCAGGCCGAAGCCCTCGAACAGCGACGGAAAGGCCAGGGCCGTGGCCCCCCGGTACAGCAGGGGCATGTCCTCCTTGGCCACCTGCCCCAGCCGCTTGACCCGGCCGGCCAAGCCGAGCCGGGCCACACTGGTGGCGAAATCCTCGCTCCAGGCCATGCCGCCGGTCAGGGCCAGGTCGCAGGGCAGCGCTTCGCCGGCCAGGGCGAATGCCTCGAGCAATATGCCCAGGTTTTTTCGCGGCGAGATGTTGCCGGCATACAGGACGTAGGGCCGCGCCAGGCCATGGGCCTCCCGGAAGGCGGCCACGGCTTCGGGGCGCACGGGCGCCTTGTAGAGGGGGTCGCAGGCCAGCGGCGTGACCGTGACGTGTTCGGGCCGGGCGCGGGTCAGGCGCAACACGTCGCGGCGCGTGTGCTCGGAAATGGCCACCAGGCGCTCGCTGCGCCGGGCGGCGTAGCGGATGAAGCGGCGCATATAAAGCGTGTCGCCGCGCTTGTACATGCGAAGGGTCGGGTGGAAATAGCCCAGGTCCAGCATGGCCGTCACGGCCGGGCAGGGGATGCCAGGGGGCATGTTGGAGGAGGGGAAAAAGGCCACGTCCGGCTTGTCGCGCCGCAGGGCCAGCGGCAGGGCCAGCCAGTCGAAGGCCAGGCGGTTGCGTACGGGCAGGACCGTCTCGGTGGCTTCGGGAAACGTCCCCAGGTGGCTTGCGTGGGGATAGTAGAGGACCAGTTCGTGGCCGCCGCTGTCCAGGAGCGCCCGCACCAGGCAGGTCAGGTATTCCTTGGGGCCGCAGGCCGGATAGTCCAGGGTGCGGGCGCTTATGGCGATGCGCATGGCGTCAGCCGGAAAGCCCGTGTTTTTTGCGGGCAAGGGCGCGCAGGGGCTCCAGGCGCGCGTTGATCTGCGTCGGCAGCTTGCGGCCCTTGAGCAGGGCGCCGAGCTGGGCCGCGATCGAGCCCAGCCGCGTTTCCATGGTCACGAGCTTGATCATGACTTCGTGCCACGCCCCCGAGCCGTGGCGGTGCTGGCAGGCATACAGGTCGCGCTTGAAGACGTCGTGCCAGGTGGCGGTCTTGGCCGAGGGATGCAGGCGGAAGGTGGCGACGACACGCGGGATGCGCACGATTTTTCCCTGGCGGCTTATGCGCTCGAACAGGTCGTAGTCCATGCAGTAGGTGAAGCGCCCGTCCATGCCGCCGGCGTCCAGGTAGGCCTGGCGGCGGAAAAAGGTCGACTGCTGGGGCACGGCCATGGCGTAGCGCATCTGCCGGTGGGACGGGGCCAGCACCATGTCGATCATGACCGGCTTGCCGGCCGGGTCGGTTAGAAGCGTGTCGCCCGTGACCATGACCGCCTCGGGATGGCGGGCGAAGGCCTCGGCCACGGCGGCCAGCACGTCGTCGGCGAAAAGGCGGTCGTCGGAATTGAGCCAGCCCATGACCTCGCCCGTGGCCAGGGCGAAGCCTTCGGCCAGGGCCGCCGTCTGGCCGCCGTCCGGGGCGCTGCGCCAGAAGGCGAGCTTGTCGCTCCATTGGCGCAAGATCTCGGGTGTTTCGTCCGTGGAGCCGCCGTCGAGGACGATGTGCTCGACGTCCACACCCTTCTGCGCGGCCACGCTCTCAAGGGTTTCCGGCAAAAATGCCGCCTGGTTGAAAGACGGCGTGACCACCGTCACCTTGGGCAGGCGCAGCGGCGCCAGGCCGGATGCTTCGTGCAGGGCGGCGTAGACGGCCTCGGCGCAGGCCTCCCAGGAGAACTCCCCGGCCCGGTCCAGGCCCAGGGTGATTTGCCGTTCCCGTAGCGCCGTATCGGCCAGCAGCCGGGACAGGATGTCGGCCAGGGCCGCCTCGTCGTCGGCCGGGAAGGCCAGCCCGGCGATGCCGGCGGCCTCGGGCAGCGAGGCGGCGTCGGCATAGGCCACCGGTACGCCGCTGGCCATGGCTTCGAGCACGGGCAGGCCGAAGCCCTCATAGCGGGAGGGAAAAATGAACGCCGCCGCCCCCCGGTAGGCCAGGGCCACTTCTTCGTCGGGCAGGTAGCCCGGGCACACGACACGGTCCTTGGGGATGTCGGGCGGCACAAGCGCCCCCACGGCGGCCGCGTCGCCGTGGCCGATGACCACGAGCTTGGGCGCGTCACCGTTCTTTTTCCGGTGCAGCCGGGCCAGGGCCCGCAGGGCCAGGCCCAGGTTCTTGTGGGGCATCAGGTTGCCCACGCACAGCAGGTAGTCGCCGGCAAGGCCGTAGCGGGCGCGAAGGGCGGCCAGGGCCGGGGCGTCGTCGGGCGACAGCGGCCGAAAGCGGCCGTGGTCAACAGCGCACAGGTTCGTCGGCCGGGTGCGCGCGGCAAGCGGGCCGTGGATGCGCAGCAGTTCGCGCCTCGTGAAAGCCGAAAGGGTGAGCGGTATGGTGAGTCGGGCCAGGCTCGCCCGCTGGCGCAGGGCGAAGACCAGCCGGATGTGCCGGGCCAGGGTTTCCGGATGGCGCTTGTAGAGCACGTCGTTGACCACGCCCACGCTTTTGCCGGCAAAGCCCAGGGGCAACAGCCCGTCCGGGGCGTAGTGCACGTCCGCGCCGGCCTCCTTGATCTGCCAGGCCATGCCGGCCTGCTGCCAGGCGTAGAGCGAGGGCACGTTGACCGTGCGGGCATCAAGGCGCCCCTTGGCCACGAGGCCCAGGGCCGTGTCGTTCACCAGCGGTTTGCCGGCAAGCAGGGTGATCGTGTCGCCCTTGGCGGCGGCCAGTTCGGCCAGGCGCGGCAGGATGGATTCCAGGCAGCGGCCGATGCCGGTGCGCTGGGGATGGGCCAGGGTCGAGGCGTCTATGGTGATGCGCATGGAATTTCCGGTGGTTTCCGCCAGGTCCTCGCGGCGCGGCCGGGTCGGCGGATGCGTTGACATGCGTCAATTCCATCGAATATGCAACCGGCTCCATGCAGGCGTCGAAAATGGTCATGGTCGTGCGGCGGCCGCGCCCCGGCTCGTGGTGGTCGGGTCTTGCCACTGGCCTTTCGCCCGTGGCTTTTGCCCGGCATTTCTGGAAGCTGCGCGAGGTGCTGGCCACCTTCGCCCGCATCGAGTTCCTCTCCCGCTACCACGGCGCCCAGCTCGGGCTGCTGTGGGGCCTGGTTTCGCCCCTGGCCACCCTGGCCGTGTACACCTTCGTTTTTTCCGTGGTCTTCAAGCCGTCCTGGGCCGGCGGCGGGGAAGGGGGCGTGGCCGGCTATGCGCTGATCCTTTTCACCGGCCTGGCCGTGTTCGAGGTCTTTGCCGGCTGCGTCAACCGCACGCCCAGGCTGCTTTCGGAAAACGTCAATTTCATCAAGAAGGTGCTCTTCCCCCTGGAAATCCTGCCTGTGGGCATCCTGTGCGCCGCGGTCATGGAATCGGCCCTCAGCCTGCTGCTCGTCGTCCTTGGCGTCCTTTTCACCACGGGTACCGTGCATTGGACCATCGTGCTCGCCCCCCTGGCCTATCCGGCCCTGGCCATGCTGACGCTCGGCGTGTGCTGGTTCCTGGCGCCGGTTGGCGTTTTCCTCAAGGACCTCGGCAACATCGTGGGCGTGGTCGTGCAGCTTTATTTTTTCGCCACGCCCATCCTCTATCCCCTGACGGCCGTGCCCGAGCCCTTCCGAAAGCTTTTGGCCATAAACCCGCTCCATCCGGTGGTGGACCACCTGCGCCGCTGCCTCATCTTCGGCCAGGCGCCCGACTGGGCCGCGCTCGGCTGGGTCACGGCCGCCTGCGCCGCCATCATGCTGGCCGGCTACGCCTTTTTCGCCAGCGTCAAGAGGCTTTTTGCCGATGCCGTCTGAGTCCCCCATCATCGCCGCCCGGGGCGTGTCCAAGATGTACGAGCTCTACCGCCGGCCCCAGGATAGGCTGCGCCAGATGCTTTTGCCCGGCGGCAAACCGCTTTTCCGCGAGCACTGGGCCCTGCGCGACGTGTCCTTCGAGGTGCGCCCGGGCGAGGCCTTCGGCATCATCGGCAAGAACGGCGCCGGCAAATCGACCCTGCTGCAAATCCTGGCCGGCGTGCTGGAGCCGACCGCCGGGGAAGTGACCCTGCCCGAGCGCACCACGGCGCTTTTGGAACTGGGCTCCGGCTTCAAGCCGGAATTCACCGGCCGGCAAAACGTCTTCGTCAACGCCGCCGTGCTCGGCATCCCGCGCGGCGTCGTCGCGGCCAAGATGGACGACATCGCCGCCTTCGCCGACATCGGCCCGCACTTCGACCAGCCGGTCAAGACCTATTCCAGCGGCATGTTCCTGCGCCTGGCCTTTGCCGTGACCACCAGCCTGGAACCCGAAGTCCTCATCATCGACGAGGCCTTGGCCGTGGGCGACGTCTTTTTCCGCCAGAAATGCTACCAGCGCCTGGAAGGGCTCCTGGCGCGGGGCACGGTGGTGGTGCTCGTCTCCCACGCCATGAACGACGTGGCCCAGTTCTGCCACCGGGCGCTTTTCCTCGAACGGGGCAAGGTCGTTTTCTGCGGCGACGCGGCCGCGGCGGTCAAACGCTACATGGTCGGCGGCGCGGTCGCCGCGGCCGCCGCGACGGCGCCATCGCCCCAGGTCCCGGTCCTGCCGGCCGAAGAGGCCGCCGAGGGCTTCTGGCCCGCGCCCGAGGCCTTCCTCGACCTGGAACACGTCGCCGCCGCCGAAAACGGTTTCGCCACCCTCGCGGAGGTGGCCGTGTGCGACGCCTGGGGCCAGCCCTGCCGGGCCTTCGAGCAGGGCGAAACGGTTTCCATCTTTTGCCGCTATCTGGTCAGCCACGACATCGAGGTGGCCGTGGCCGGCGTGGAACTCATAAACGACAAGCGCGTCATCGTTTTCGGCAAGAACACCCTGCAATTTGACTGCGAACATCCGTTGGCCACCCCGGCCGGGGCGGCGGTGCGGGTGCGCTTCGACGTGACGCTCGCCCTGGCGCCGGGCGAATACACCTTCAACCTGGGCTTTTCGACCATAAGCCGCGAGGATTTCGAGCGCCGCGCGGCGTTATCCCACCAGGAGCTGGAAAGCCGGGCCACGGTCATCTCCATCCTGACCCGGGCCGGCGATTTCATGGTCACCTTCCGCAGCCGTGACACCACGCCCGTGCAACTCACCCACCACGGCCTGGCCAACCTGCCGGGCCAGGCGAGCCTGGTGTTGTATGGCGCGGGAGGGGACCGGGACACGGATACGGATGGGGAAGACGCCTTCGGCGACCAGGGCGCCGCCCTGGACCCGCCGGGGGGATGATCCCCCCGGACCCCTCAATGGTGGGGCCGTTTCGCAACAACGTCGTCAGTGATTGCGACGACGTGAAAAATATTTAAATCGCCAAGGGGGTTCGGGGGGGATTATCCCCCCCGATGGGGTGGTCCAGGAGGGGCAAAGCCCCTCCTGGCCGCCGGAGGCATCCCCAGGGAGCGGTCATGCGGCAGTGTTGGTGTGGAGTGGGCGGGCTGGAGCCCTTTAGCGACGGCTACATGCTGTGTCCGGCCTGCGGCACGCTGGTCTCGCGCGAGGAGCGGCCCGAGGGCTACGGCCGCGACTACTGGTACGAGCATCAGGTGGCCGAGCTCGGCCAGCCGTCCATCGAGGCGCGCGCCCGGCTCGACCTGCCCGAGCGCGGCGTCTACTGGCTGCGGCGTTTTATGCGGGCCTGCCTGCCGCCGGGCGCGGTGCTGGAGCTCGGCTGCGCCCACGGCGGCTTCACGGCGCTGCTGCACCAAGCCGGTTTCGCCGCCAGCGGCCTGGAACTCGACGGTTCGGTGGCGGCGCTGGCCGCCAAAACCTTCGGCGTAACCATGCTTTCCGGCCCCCTGGAGGAACAGGACATCGCCCCGGGGAGCCTGGCTGCCGTGGTGCTGATGGACGTGCTCGAGCACCTGCCCGAGCCGGTGGGTTTCTTGCGCCGGGTGATGGGGCTTTTGGCCCCGGGCGGCATCCTCTTCGTCCAGACGCCGCGTTTTCCGGCCGGCATCACCCACGGCCGGCTCCTGGCCGACGGCGACCCCTTTGTCCGCATGCTGCTGCCAGCCGAACACCTATATTTGTACAGCGAAAAGGCCGTGCGCGAACTGTTCGCCTTCGCCGGCCTGGGGCAATTCCGCTTCGAAACGCCCTTGTTCCCCTACGACATGCTGTTCGTGGCCGGCCGGCAGCCCATCCCCGATCATGACAAGGCGGCGGTGGAAGCGGCGCTTTGCGCCACGCCCGGCGGGCGCCTGTCCCTGGCCATGCTCGATTTGTCCGACCGGGCCGAGGCGGCCGAGGCGCAGGCCGCGAAATTGTGCGGCGACGAGGCGGCCAACCGCGGCGGGCTGGAAGGTGTCATCCGCGAGACGGCCTCGGGCTGGGTGAGCCAGGGCCGGCTGCCGGAGGTCGTGGGCAAGGTGCTGGCGCGCTGGGGCCGGGTGGCCTGGCTGTACAACAAGGCCGTCAAGCACGTGCTGGCCAGGCGGATGGGGCACAAGGCGCTCGATGCCCGCGATCCCGGCGGCGAGGCCCTGGTCCTGGTCGACCTGACGCCGGTGCTGCCGGGCGGCGACAACGGCGGGGCCAAGCTCATGACCGTGCTGCTGCTCCAGGCCCTGCGCGTCATGCGCCCCGACTGGCGGTTCGTGTGCATTGTGTCCGACGCGGCGTACGACGAACTGTCCTATCTGGAGGCGCCCAACATGGAGCGCGTCCGCTCCGGCGTCATCGGCCTGGCCCGGGGCCTCGACCGCTGGAAGGGCCGGCGGGTCGACCTCCTGTTTTGCCCCTTCACCATGCCGTATTACCACCACCCCGACGTGCCGGTGGTCTCGGTCATCTACGACCTGCAGTACGCCTATTATCCGCAGTTTTTCACGCCCGACGAGGAGGCCGGCCGGGAGCGCACCTTCCTGACCGCCGCCCGGGTCAGCGACCGGCTGGTGTGCATCTCGGATTTCGCCAGAAAGACCGTGCTGGAGCAAGGCAACGTCCCGCCCGGGCGCACGGCCACGGTCCACATCTCCCTGCCGCGCCGGCTTTCGCGCGCAACCGGCGAGGCCGTGGCCGCCGTGCGCCAACGCCTTGGCCTGGGCCGGGACGCCTATTTCCTCTATCCGGCCAATTTCTGGCCCCACAAGAACCACCGCATGCTGCTGACGGCGTTCGGCATGCTGTGCCAGGCCCGTCCCGGGGAGACGGTGCGCCTGGTGCTGACCGGCGCGGACACGGGGCTGCGACGGGAACTGGGCGAGGCGGTCGCCGGGCTGGGGCTGGCCGGGCGCGTGACGTTTGCCGGCTATGTTTCCGACGCGGACCTTTCGGCGCTTCTCACCGGTGCGAAGGCCCTGGTTTTCCCATCCCTTTTCGAGGGCTTCGGCATGCCGCTGGTCGAGGCCATGCACGTGGGCACGCCCATCGTCTGTTCCGACGTCACCAGCCTGCCCGAGGTCGGCGGCGAGGCGGCGCTCTATTTCGATCCCCGCCGCCCGGGCGACATGGCCGCGGCCCTGGCCCGCCTCCTCGACGAACCCGGGCTGGCCGAGGCGCTCGTGGCCAAGGGCCGGCAGCGCCTGGCCGTTTTCGGCGGCCCCGAGGACATGGCCGCCAAGTACCTGGCCGTGTTCGAGGACGTGCTGGCCCGGCCCGTGTCCCAGAGTACGGCCGTGCGGGGACTCTACGCCGACGGCTGGTGCGGCTCGCGGCTTTTTGTCGCCTACGGCCCGGCGGCCCACCGCCAGTGGCTGCGGGCGGCCTTCGCCCTGCCGCCGGGCGCACCGTCGGCCAAGGTCCGGCTGGAGGTGTTCGTGGACGGAAAGCCGGCCGGCCGGCCCCGGTCCCTCGGCTCGGGCAAGGAGACCGCCTTTTCCCTCGATCTGGCCCCCCACGGCGGCTACGTGGAATTCCTTTTTACCGGCGCCCGGCGCGGCGAGGCGTCCGGCCCGGGCGCCGACCGGCGGGTGCTCTCGGCCCTGTGCCGGGAGCTGCGCCTGACCGACGGTGCCCGCGACGTCGACCTGCGCTACGGGGAGGCGGCCCATGCCTAGCTTGCGCGTGAGCGCCATCACGCCGTCCTACAACCAGGGGCGGTTCATTGGCCGCACCATCGACAGCGTCCTGTCCCAGGGCATCGACGGCCTCGAATACGTGGTCATGGATGGCGGCAGCACGGACGAGACTGTGGCCGTGCTGCGAAGCTACGGCGACCGCCTGCGCTACGTCAGCGAGCGCGACAAGGGCCAGCCCGACGCCGTCAACAAGGGCATCGCCGCCACCTCCGGCGAGGTCATTGCCTGGCTCAATTCCGACGACGTCTATTTTTCGGGCGCACTTGAGGCGGTACTTGAGGTTTTCGAGAAAAACCCCGAAGTGGATGTCGTTTACGGCGACGGGGACCACATCGACGTCAACGACGCCTTCATCGAACCCTATCCGGTCGAGCCCTTCGACCTGGAGCGCTTCAAGACGCGCTGCATCATCTGCCAGCCGGCGGCTTTTTTCCGGCGCCGGGTGGTCACGCGGTTGGGGGCGCTGGATCTGCGCTGGCAGTACACCCTCGATTACGAGTTCTGGCTGCGCCTGGCCAAGGGCGGGGCGGTCTTTGCCTACCTGCCGCGAAAGCTGGCCGGCTCGCGGTTCTACCCGCAAACCAAGACGTCCGGCGCCCGGCTCAAGGTCCATGCCGAGATCAACGACATGCTGGCCCATACCTTCGGCTCCGTGCCGGACCGGTGGCTGTGCAACTACGCCCATGCCCTGGTGCGCGAAAAGTGGAAGGTGGGTGAGGGGAGTCTTTTATCCACTCCGGCCCTGGCCGCGGCCAGCCTCGGAGCGTCGCTTCGCTGGAATAAGGGCCTGTCGCCGGCGCTTGCGCGCACGGTGGCCTCGTGGCTGACCCGGGGCCTGGTACGGCCGGGCGAGGGCCTGTGAGGATCGGCTTCGACGTCTCCCAGACGGGAGCCGGCAAGGCCGGTTGCGGCTATTTCGCCGCCGGGCTGCTGGCCGCCCTGGCCCGGGTGGACGCGGCCAACGACTATGTCCTCTATCCGGCCTTCGGTGATTTTTTCTGGGAGCCGCGCCCCAAGGCCTGCCTGCGCCCGGCCGGTTCCCGGTTCCGCCTGGGGCCGACCTTTCGCCGGTTTCCCACGCAAAAGCGGTTTTTCCGGCAGCCGCCGCCGGATTTCGAAAAGCGCCTGGGCCGGCCGGACATCGTCCACGCCAACAATTTCTACTGCCCGGTGGGCCTGACAACCGCCAGGCTCGTCTACACGCTCTACGACCTGTCGTTTCTGGAAAACCCGGCCTGGACCACCGAGGGCAACCGCACCGGCTGCTTTGACGGCGTGTTCCGGGCCGCGACCAGGGCTGATTTCCTGGTTTCCATTTCGGGCTATTCCCTCAAGCACTTCTTGAACGTTTTTCCGAAATTCCCGCAAGACCGGGCGGTTGTCGCGCCCCTGGCCAGCCGGTTCGATGCCGCTTCGCCGCGCGAGCGTCCCAAGGCCGTGGGCGGTCTGGAGCCGGGCGCCTTCTGGCTGTGCGTGGGCACCATCGAGCCGCGCAAGAACCACGAGCGGCTCTTTGCCGCTTATGCCCAATGGCGCCGGGAAACGGGCGGCGACATGCCGCTGGTTTTGGCCGGGGGCAAGGGCTGGCTCATGGACGATGTGGCCCGCACGGTTGCAAGCCTCGGCATTGCCGACCGGCTCGTTTTTACCGGCTACGTCACGGACGCCGAGCTGGCCTGGCTGTACGCCTCGTGCCGGGCCTTCCTCTATCCGTCGCTCTTCGAGGGTTTCGGCCTGCCGGTGCTCGAAGCCATGAGCCTGGGCGCGCCGGTGGTCTGTTCCGACGCCACCTCGCTGCCCGAGGTGGCCGGCGAGGCGGCGCTGCTGGTCGATCCCCTGGACGTGGCCGGCCTGGCCCGGGCCATGGCCGCCGTCTCGGCCGACGCGGCGCTTCGCCACGACCTGCGCGGCCGATCCCTGGCCCGGGCCGGGCTTTTTTCCTGGGAGAAAACGGCCGGCATCGTCCTTGACGCCTACGCCCGGACGCTGGCCGCGCCCCGGCGCACCTGAGCTTTTTCCCGGCTATTTCTCGCGGTCGCGTACGTCCAGCCGCCAGCTGTTGAGCGGCGCGCAGCAACCGTGGCCCACGCCCAAAAGAAAACGCATCCGCTCGCCGGCCACCGGGTCCTCGGCCAGCCGGCAGCGGTAGCAACCGCTGCCTTCATGCCAATAGAGGTCCGGACAACGACGCATGTAGCCGTAACGGATGTGCGACTCCACGCACGGGTCCGAAAGGCAGCACCAGCCGCAGCCGACGCAGGGCAGCGAACTCAGGCTGCAGGCAGTCGGGCTGCCTGGCCGGTGGCCAGGCCAAGGGAAACCGGACGCGGCATGATGGGCATGGCGTGGGGGCTCCTGGCGGCCCCGTCACCGAGAGGGGCCGTGGTTGGATGGTATCGGCCAGGCTACGGCAGGCCGGGGGAAGCGGCAAGGCCTTTCCCGGATTGCTTCCGGGAAAGCTGCCGGCAACAGGCTTGACTTTGCCATGCAACTCTGTTGCATGGTCCCCATCGGCTGTGCTCCGGCCGCCAATCGGATGCGCGGGGGCATGGTGATCGGATGCGCGGGGACGCGCAAAGGGAGATGCCATGAAGAAGAAGTTGCTTGCATTGATCGCGGGAATCGTTTTCATTTGGAGCGCGCCGGCCCTGGCCAAGCCGCTGGTCGCCGTCAGCATTGCGCCGCAAGCCTATTTCCTGAAACAGATCGCCGGGGACCGGGTGGATGTGCTGGTCATGGTGCCGCCCGGGGCCGATGCCCACACCTATGAGCCCAAGCCGAAGCAACTGGCCGAGTTGGGCAAGGCGGTCGCCTATTTCGCCGTGGGCATGGATTTCGAGCCGGCCTGGCTGCCGCGGTTTCGGGCGGCCAATCCGGCCATGGTCATTGTCCAGACCGATGCCGGCATCGACAAGATCCCCATGGTCGCCCACGAGGACGACGACCACGACCACGGCAAGGGCAAGGGGAAGAAAGAGGAGGGGCATCACCACGAGGCCGGCGAACCCGATCCCCATGTCTGGCTGTCGCCCGCCCTGGCCAAGGTGCTGGCCGCCTCCATGCGCGACGGCCTGACCAAGGCCGACCCCGCGGGCGCGGCGGATTACGCGGCCGGCTACGAGCGCTTCGCCGCCTCTTGCGATACGCTGGCCGCCGACATACAAAAGAAGTTTGCCGATCTGCCCCCGGGCGAGCACAAATTCATGGTGTTTCATCCGTCCTGGGGGTATTTCGCACGGGATTTCGGCCTGACCCAGGAGCCCATCGAGGAGCTCGGCCGCGAACCCGGACCCAAGGCCCTGGCCCGGCTCGTGCGCGAGGCCAAGAAGGATGGCGTCAAGGTGATCTTCGTGCAGCCGCAGTTCAGTTCCCGCCAGGCCGAAACCATCGCCCAGGCCATCGGCGGCACGGTGGCGCCGCTCGATCCCTTGTCCCCGGACTGGGCCGGCAACCTCGACAAGGCGGCCTCGGCCCTGCGCCAGGGGCTGGCCGGAAAAACGGAGCCCAAGTGACGCAACCCGTCGTCGCCATAAGCGACCTGACGTTTGCCTACAACGGCCAGGCGGTCCTTTCGGGGGTCGACCTGGCCGTTGCGCCCGGGGAGCGCCTGGCCGTGCTCGGCCCCAACGGCGGGGGCAAGACGACACTGCTCAAGCTCGTCCTCGGCATCCTGCAGCCAAGTGCCGGAACCATCCGGGTTTTCGGCGAGGAGCCCGGCCAGGGCAGCCGCCGCATCGGCTACGTGCCCCAGCGCCTGGAAGGCGCCTCGGCGCGCAAGGACCTGCCCGTGCGCGTGCTCGAGGTGACGCTCATGGGCCTGATCGCCCCGGGGCGCAACGGTTTCCGCTGCTCCCCGGACGAGGTGCGAAGGGGCCGGCAGGCCCTGGACCAGGTGGAGATGCTGCCCTTCGCCGACCGGCGCTTTTGCGACCTCTCGGGCGGCCAGCAGCAGCGCACGCTCATTGCCCGGGCCCTGGTCTCGGACCCGGACCTGCTCATTCTCGACGAGCCCACGGCCAACATCGACCCCCAGGGGAAGTTCTGCCTCTACGAGGTGCTTTCGCGCATCGGCCAGGGCGTGACCTCGATCGTGGTCAGCCACGACATGAGCATCCTGGCCGCCGGGGTCACGGCCGTGGCCTGCGTCAACGGCCGGTTGCTCCACGCGCCGCGGCCCGCCCTGACCAAGGAGATGGTCGACCTGCTCTACGGCGTGCACAGCCCCAGCTGTCCCCTGGAGGCCTTTTTGCGCCGCATGCCGCCGGATCTGGCCGGTCCGCCCCCCGTGGAGAACCGATGATCGCCGATCTTTCCCTGCCGTTTATCCAGCATGCCCTGGTGGCCGCGCTGTTGGCGGCCCTGTGCTGCGGCCTGATGGGCACCCTGGTCGTGGCCAACCGCATGGTCTTTCTGGCCGGCGGCGCGGCCCATGCCGCCTACGGCGGGGTGGGGCTGGCCTATTTCCTGGCCCTGCCCGTGCTGCCCGTCACCGTCGCCTTCACCGTGGGCGCCGCCCTGTGCATGGCCGCCCTGACGCTGAAGCGCATCGAGGACACGGACACGGTCATCGGCGTGCTCTGGGCGGCCGGCATGGCCTGCGGCATCATTCTCCTGGACCTGACCCCGGGCTACAAGCCCGACCTCATGAGCTACCTGTTCGGCAGCATCATCACCGTGCCCGTGGCCGACCTCTACGCCCTGGCCGGGCTGGCCGTGGTGCTTGTGGCCGTGACCCTGCGCCATTACAACGGCTTCGTGGCCATGGCCTTCGACCGGGAATTCGCCGCCGTGCGCGGCGCGCCCGTGACCTTCCTCCATTATCTGCTCACGGCCCTGGCCGCCGTCACGGTGGTGCTGTTAATCCGCGTGGCCGGGCTCATCCTGGTCATCGCCCTGGTTTCCGTGGCCCCGAGCCTGGCCATGCGCCATTGCCTGTCCCTCGGCCGGGCCATGGTCCTGGCCACGGTCCTCAACGCCTTTTTCTGCCTGGCCGGGCTGGCCCTGGCCTACGGCTGCGATCTGACGTCCGGCGCGGCGATCATCGCCGTGGCCGCCGCCACCTATTTCCTGTCCTTGGCCGCGAGCCTGGGCCGGCGCCGGCATCGGGCCGGAGGCCGGGCGTGACGGGACGCGGGGACGACGACCTGGCGGCCGTGCTGGCCCGGTCGGGGCTCGACCCCACGGCCGTGCGCCTGGCCGTGCTGCGCGCCTTGTCCGGCGAGGGCCGGGCCTACCCCGTCGCCGACATCCTGGCGACGGTGCGGCGGGCCATGCCGGTCAACAAGGTCACGCTCTACCGCATCCTCGATCTGTTCGTGGAAAAGGGCCTGGCCAACCGCCACAGTTGCGGCGACCGGGCCTTGCGCTACTGCCTGGGGCCGCGTTTTTCCGGCCGGGCCCACGGCCATGCCTACTGCCTGCGCTGCGGCCGCATGGAATGCCTGCCCGGCACCGAGGGCCTCATCGACGTGGAGGCCCTGGGCCGCCGGCTGTCCATGGAGGTCGTCGGCGTGGAGGTGCGCATCGACGGGGTGTGCGCCGCCTGCCGCGGCAGCGGTGTTGACGCCGGGGCGGGAAAAAATTAGCCTTCCTCGCTTCCACCAACGCCTCCTCCCCTGGACATCGTTTGCATGAAAAAAGCGCTGATTTTCGGCATATCCGGCCAGGATGGCGCCTATTTGACCAGGTTGCTCCTGGGCAAGGGCTATCAGGTGGCCGGGACCTCCCGCGACGCCCAGATGTCCTCCTTCCGCAACCTCGCCGCCTTGGGCCTTCGGGACCGGGTGGCCCTGCATTCCGTGACGCTGACCGATTTCCGCAGCGTCCTGACCGTCCTGACCAAGGTCGAACCCGACGAGATCTACCACCTGGCCGGCCAGTCCTCGGTGGGGCTGTCCTTCGAGCAGCCGGTGGAGACGTTTTTTTCCATCGGCGTGGGCACCCTCAACCTGCTCGAGGCCGTGCGTTTCCTCGGCCGGCCGGTCAGGCTCTACAACGCCTCCTCCAGCGACTGCTTCGGCGACACCGGCGGCGAGCCGGCCACGGAGGTAACACCCTTTTCCCCCCGCAGCCCCTACGCCGTGGCCAAGGCGGCCGCCCATTTCGAGGTGGCCAACTACCGCGAGGCCTACAACCTGTTCGCCTGCTCGGGCATCCTTTTCAACCACGAGTCGCCCCTGCGCCCGCCGCGCTTCGTCACCCAAAAAATCGTCGCCGCCGCCTGCCGCATCGCCGCCGGGTCGCCGGAGCGCCTGCGCCTGGGCAACATCGAGGTGGCCCGGGACTGGGGCTATGCGCCGGAGTACGTCAAGGCCATGTGGGCCATGTTGCAACAAGACGCGCCCGAGGACTACGTCATCGCCACCGGCCAGACCATCACCCTGCGCGAATTCACGGCCGAGGCCTTCGCCGCCGCCGGCCTCGACTGGCGCGACCACGTCGACGTGGACCCTTCCCTGTTCCGGCCGGCCGACATCGCCGTCAGCCGGGCCAATCCGGCCAAGGCCCATGCCCGCCTGGGCTGGCGGGCGACCCTCGGGCCGGGCGAGGTGGCCCGGGCCATGGTCGCCCATACGCGTAAACACCACGCATCGGAGAACACTGCCTCATGAAGAGCAAAGTCGCGCTTGTCACCGGCATCACCGGTCAGGACGGCGCCTATCTGGCCGAACTGCTGCTCAAGAAGGGCTACGAGGTCCACGGCATCAAGCGCCGGGCCTCGCTGTTCAATACCCAGCGCATCGACCACCTCTACCGCGACCCCCACGACATCGGCCGCAAGCTGATCCTGCACTACGGCGACCTGTCCGACTCGACCAACCTCATCCGCGTCATGCAGGAGGTCCGGCCCGACGAGGTCTACAACCTGGCCGCCCAAAGCCACGTCAAGGTCTCCTTCGAGTCCCCGGAATACACCGCCGACGTGGACGCCCTGGGCACCCTGCGCCTGCTCGAGGCCATCCGTATCCTGGGCCTGGAAAAAACGACCCGCTTCTACCAGGCCTCGACCTCGGAACTCTTCGGCAAGGTCGTGGAGACCCCCCAGACCGAAAAAACGCCGTTCTACCCGCGCAGCCCCTACGCCGTGGCCAAGCTCTACGCCTACTGGATCACGGTCAACTACCGCGAAGCCTACGGCATGTACGCCTGCAACGGCATCCTTTTCAACCACGAGTCGCCGCTGCGCGG
This sequence comes from Solidesulfovibrio sp. DCME, assembly GCF_049995385.1. Classification (NCBI taxonomy): domain Bacteria; kingdom Pseudomonadati; phylum Thermodesulfobacteriota; class Desulfovibrionia; order Desulfovibrionales; family Desulfovibrionaceae; genus Solidesulfovibrio; species Solidesulfovibrio sp. DCME. The sequence goes on along the minus strand of NZ_CP188261.1, from coordinate 3,036,046 downwards.
CGAGACCTTCGTCACCCGCAAGATCACCCGGGCCATGGCCCGCATCAAGCTCGGCCTGCAGGACTGCCTCTACCTCGGCAACCTAAGCGCCCTGCGCGACTGGGGCCATGCCCGCGACTACGTGGAAATGCAGTGGCTCATGCTCCAGCAGGACGCCCCCGAGGACTATGTCATCGCCACGGGCAGGCAGTATTCCGTGCGCGACTTCGTGACCATGGCCGCCGCCGAACTGGGGATCACCCTGCGGTTCGAGGGCGAGGGCACCGAAGAGCAGGGCATCGACACGGCGACGGGCAAGGCCATCGTGGCCGTGGACCCGCGCTATTTCCGGCCAACCGAAGTGGAGACACTGCTTGGCGACCCGACCAAGGCCCGGGAGAAGCTCGGCTGGCGGCCGCGCATCACCCTGGAGCGGATGGTGGCCGAAATGGTGCAGGCCGACCTGCGCGAGGCCGAGCGGGATTCCCTGTGCAAGAGCCAGGGGTTCAGCGTCTTCGATTTCAACGAATAGCCGCGCCGTCCCTTGACAGGGGGGCGTGCGGTATCTAGCTCAAGGCCCGGCGCCAGGCGCCGCCAAAAGGAGAACCTCATGGCTTACGACATCCGCCTCGTGAAACTCATAAACGGCGAAACCGTGCTCGGCAAATGGGACGAAGCCGCCGGCAAGCTGACCGACGTGGCCCTGCTCCAGACCATTCCCTCCCAGCAGGGCGTGCAGATGCTGCTTCTGCCCTTCGGCTACCCCTTCGAGACCGAGGTGGGTGGGGAGATCGACCTTTCCCACGTGCTCTACCAGTTCAAGAAGTTCCCCGAGGAACTCACGACCCGCTACCTGGAAGCCACCAGCAACCTGACGCTGTCCACCACCGGCGACCTCAAGACCCTGTCCGGCCTGGCCGGCAAGGGCAACATCTCCAATCTGCTCAAGAAATAGCCGTCCGACCTGCGCCTCCCCTGGCCGGCGGCCGGGGGAGGTTTTTTTTCACCGTCAACCCAGCGCCCCGGCCCCCCGGCGGCCGGAGTCGTCCATGCGTGAATGCGTCGCCAGCCTGCAAAAGCCCACCCAGTACCTGGGCGCGGAATGGGGCCGCGTGGCCAAGGACCCGCAAAGCGTGCGCCTGCGCGTTGCCCTGGCCTTCCCCGACCTCTACGAGGTCGGCATGTCCTATGTCGGCGGGCGCATCCTCTACGAGGCCGTCAACCGGCAGGACGGCCTGGCCGCCGAACGCGTCTTCACCCCCTCCGACGAGGCCGCGGCCATGCTGCGCGACCAGGGCCTGCCCCTGTGCACCCTGGAATCCGACACGCCCCTGGCCGCCTGCGACGTGCTGGCCTTTCACCTGACCCACGAACTGTGCTACACCAACGTCCTCTACATGCTGGACCTGGCCGGCCTGGCCTTTCGCGCCGCCGACCGGGGCGAGGACGCGCCGCTGGTCATCGCCGGCGGCGGCTGCGCCTTTAACGCCGAGCCCGTGGCGCCCTTTTTCGACGCCATGGTCATCGGCGACGGCGAACAGGCCCTGGTGGACATCCTGCGCGCCGTGGAGGCGGCCAAGGGGCAGGGGCTGCCCCGCCGCGAGCTGCTGACGCGCCTGACCGCCATCCAGGGCGTCTACATTCCAGCCTTTTTCGACGTGGGCCCGGACGGCGGCCCCAGGCCCCTGGCCCCCGGCTACGACACGGTGGAAAAAGCCATCGTGGCCGACCTCGACGCCGCACCCTTTCCCACCTGCCAGATCGTGCCGTTTGCCCAGTCCGTCCACGACCGCCTGGCCGTGGAGATCGCCCGGGGCTGCACACGCGGCTGCCGGTTCTGCCACGCCGGCATGATCTACCGGCCGGTGCGCGAGCGAAGCCTCGACGGCCTGGAAAAGCTTGTCACCGAGGGGCTCAATCGTACCGGCTACGAGGAGCTGTCCTTCCTTTCGCTGTCCACCGGCGATTTTTCCGCCCTGGAGAGCCTGTTTGCCCGCAGCATCGACCGCTGCCGCCGCGATCAGGTGGCCGTGTCCCTGCCGTCGCTGCGGGCCGGCACGCTCTCCGATTCCATCCTTTCGATGATGGCCGGCATCCGCCGCACCGGCGCCACCATGGCCCCGGAAGCCGCCACCCAGCGCCTGCGCGACGTCATCAACAAGGGCATCACCGAGGGCGACATCCTCGACCACGCATCGCGCCTGTTCGCCCACGGCTGGCAGCAGGTGAAGCTCTACTTCATGATCGGCCTGCCCACGGAAACCGAGGAGGACGTGGAGGGCATCTTCCACCTGGCCAAAAAGGTCCTGGCCGCCGCCCCGCCGGGCACCAAGCGCCTGCAGGTCACGGCCGCCATTTCGCCCTTTGTGCCCAAGCCCCACACGCCCTTCCAGTGGGAGGCGCAAATCGGCCTGGAAACCATTCGCGAGCGGGTTGCCCGGCTGCGCGAGCTTTTTGCCACCGACCGGCGGCTGACCCTGCGCTGGCACGAGCCGGAGATGAGTTTTCTCGAAGGGGTTTTCTCCCGGGCCGGCCGGGAACTCGCCCCGGTGATCGAGGCCGCCTACCGCGAGGGGGCGCTTTTCTGCTCCTGGGTGGACCGCTTCGATTTGGCCCCCTGGCGACGGCTGTTCGAGGCCGCCGGGCTGGACCCGGCCCGCTGGCTGGCCGCCCGCGACCTGGACGCGCCCCTGCCCTGGGACCACCTGTCCTGCGGCGTGACGCCCGGCTACCTGCGCCGCGAGCGGGAAAAGGCCCTGCGCGGCGCCGCAACCGCCGACTGCCGCTACGGCGACTGCTCGGGCTGCGGCGTGTGTTCCTTCGAAGGCCGCAAATCCGGCCTGGACCCGGCCGGGCAGGGCGACATCCGGCCGCGCCTTAACCGGGCGGCCCGGGAGCACGACGTGGTTGCCGCGCCCCCGGCCCCGCCGCGCGAGGACCTCACGCGCAAGGACGCCCATCTGCGCGTCTGGTTTTCCAAGGTCGGCAGCGCCGTCTACCTGAGCCAGCTCGAACTCACGCGCCTGTTCGAGCGGGCCCTGCGCCGGGGCGGGCTCAAGCCCAGCTTTTCCGCCGGCTACCATCCGCTGCCCCAGCTGTCCTTCGGCCGGGCCTTGCCGGTCGGCGTGGCGAGCAATGCCGAATGGCTGGCCATTTTCCTGCGCCAGGCCGTCACGCCCCGGGAATTCGCCGAGCGCCTCAACCCCAACCTGCCCGAGGGCATGGCCGTGCTCGGTGTCGAGCCCCTGGCCCCGGGGCGCAAGGTCGCCCAACCGGCCATCGAGGCCTTCAGCCTGACCGTGCCCGAGGCCTGCGCGGCGGACTGCCTGGAGGCCTGGCGGGCCTTTGACGCCGCCGCCGGTTTCCCCGTGACCTGGGAATCGAAAAAAGGGCCGCGCAGCCTCGATGCCCGGCCGCTGGTTGCGGAAGTGTCCGTCCTGCCCCCGGCCCTGGTGCGGTTTACCTGCACCTTCACCGAGACCTATGTCAGCCCCTTGCGCCTGGTCGAGGCGGTCTGCCCGGGCCTTGCCCGGGGCGGCTACGAGCTGACCAAGGTGCGCGTCGCCTACGCCGACGGCACGGCCGCCTTTCCGCCCACGATGAACCAAAATTAAGTTCCGTTTCCGGCCGGGAGCACGTAGCTCTGGACGGTCCGTTTCCGTTTTGCCGGGAACGGCCGAAACGAAAGGAGCATTGCATGCGTTGGCGACTTCATTGCGCCGCCCTGGCGGCGTTTGTGATCCTGATGGCCGGTGCGGCCCTGGCCGCCGAGCCGCCCAAGGTCGTGGTCCTGCCCAACGGGCTGACCGTCATGGTCATGGAGGACGAGCGCTTCCCCCTGGTTTCGGTGCGCCTGTTCGTGCATGCCGGCTCGGGCTACGAGGCCCCGAGCCAGGCGGGCCTGAGCCACCTGCTCGAACACATGGTCTTCAAATCCACGGCCAAGCGCCCGGCCGGCCAGGTGGCCTCGGACATCGAAAGCGCTGGCGGCGAACTCAACGCCTCCACCAGCTTCGACAGCACGGTCTACCGGGTGGACCTGCCCTCCGACCGCTGGCAGCTCGGCCTCGACGTCATCGGGGACATGATCTTCGGGGCCAAGTTCGCCCCGGAGGAGCTCGACAGCGAGCGCCAGGTCGTGCTGTCCGAGCTGGCCCGGGGCAGGGACAACCCCGACAACCGCCTCTTCCAGATGACCCAGGCCATGGCCTGGCCGGGCAAGGCCTACGGCTGGCCGGTCATCGGTTTCAAGGAAACGGTTTCGGGATTTACGGCCGAGGACCTGCGCCAGTACGTGCGCGAGCACTACCAGCCCCAGTCCATGCTCCTGGTCGTGACCGGCAAGGTCAAGGTCGACGACGTGGTGCGCCAGGCCACGGCCCTTTTCGGCGACCTGGCCAACGACCGCATCCTCGTGCCGCCGGCGCCCTATGCCCCGGCCCACGGCCTGGCCAAGCCCGAAATCACGGTGGAATACGGTCCCTGGAACAAGGTGCGGCTGCAGATCGCCTTCCACACGGCCGGGGTGCGCGGCGCCGACGAAGCCGGCCTGGAAGTCCTGGCCCAGCTTTTGGCCGGCGACGAGACGAGCCGGCTCTACCGGACCTTCAAGTACGACAAGAAGCTCGTGGACGACGTGTCCTGCTCGTCGCTGACCCTGGAGCGTTCCGGGCTGTTCCTGGTCAGCGCCACCCTCGACGCCAAAAACCTCGCCGCCTTCTGGCAGGGGCTGCTGGCCGAGCTGGCCCGGCTCAAGGGCACCTCGTTTACCGACCGCGAGATCGAGCGCGTGCGCCTGGGTATCGAGGACGGCCTGTACCAGGCCAAGGAGACCTTGCCCGGGCTGGCCATGAAGGCGGGCTTTTTCCGTTTCCACGGCTACGACCCCGACGGCGAGGCCAACTACCTGCGGTCCGTGCGGCTCGTCGACCAAAAGTCCCTGGGCGCCATCATCGAGGCCACGCTGCGCCCCGAGCGCATGCTGACCGCGGTCCTGGCCCCCAAGGAGGCCGAGGCGGCCGTCACCGAGGCCTCCCTGGCCGCGATGGCGGCCAAGGCCTGGCCCGGCCCCAAGGAAGCGGCCGCCCAGGCCGCGGCCAAGGACGCCGGCGCGGCCGCCGCGCCCGAGGTGGTCGACCTCGGCGGCGGCCACAAGCTCGTCCTATTGCCCGACACGACCCTGCCCTACGTGGCCGTGTCCCTGGCCTACAACGGCGGCGACGCGCTGCTGGCCAAGGACAAGCAGGGCCTGGCCGAACTGGCCGCCCAGAGCCTGACCACCGGCACGGCCAAGCTCTCGGCCAACGCCCTGGAGGATTACCTCGCCGACCGGGCGGCGTCGCTGTCGGCCTCCTCGGGCCGGGACTCCTTCAGCCTGGCGGCCAAATTCCCCAGCCGTTTCCAGAAGGACCTCTACGGCCTTATCGGCGATGTCCTGGTCACCCCGGCCTTTCTCAAGACCGAGGTGGAGCGGGAGGTGGCCGACCAGCTGGCGGCCATAAAAGACAAGGAAGACCAGCCCATGGCCCTGGCCTTCCGCAAGCTCTTTCCGTTCCTGTTCACCGACACCGCCTATGCCTACACCCGCCTGGGCGAGCCGGCCACGGTCAAGGCCTTCACGGCCAAGGACGTGTCCGGCTTCTGGGCCGACCAGCGGGCCATGCCGTGGGTGCTGGCCGTGTGCGGCGATTTCGACGCCACGGCCGTGCGCGCCCTGGCCGACAAGCTGGCCAAGGCCGCCGGCCCGGCCAAGCCGTTTGCCTTCCCCACGCCCCAATGGGGCGCCAAGCGCGAGGACGCGGTCAGCCTGGCCGGGCGCAACCAGAGCCACCTGTTCCTGGTCTTCCCGGTGCCGGGCCTGACCTCGCCCGACACCCCGGGCCTGGAGCTTTTAAACGAAGTCCTGGCCGGCCAGAGCGGGCTGCTGTTCTCGCGGCTGCGCGACGGCGAGAGCCTGGGCTATTCCGTGACGTCGTTTCTGTGGCAGGCGGACACGGCCGGTTTCATGGCCTTCTACATCGGCACCTCGCCGGACAAGGACGCCGCCGCCCTGGAAGGCTTCAAACGCATCGCTGGCGACCTGCGCCAGACGGCGCTTCCCGACGAGCTGATGCTGCGGGCCAAAAACGCCATGACCGGCGACTACTATCGCGAGCGCCAGGCCCTGGCCGCCCGCAGCGACGAGGCGGCCAAGGCGCTGTCCCATGGCCTGCCCCTGGATCACGACCGGCAGGTGGTGGAGGCGGCCCAGACGCTGTCCCCGGAAGCCCTGCGCGACCTGGCCGCGAAATACCTGCGCCCCGAGGCGGCCTACGTGTTCAAGGTCGAACCGTAACCTGGGCGCCGCATAGGCCTGAAACGAAGCCCCCGGCCGCAAGGCCCGGGGGCTTTTTGCTTGCCGCGGCGGGAGGTTGGTGCCATTTGTGGGAAAACACCCAGCCGGAGGCCCCATGATCACCTGCACCAGCCTGGAGACGCCGTACCAGGTCTCCATGACCAACGGAACGTTTGCCGCACCTGCGACGCCACCCCGGACAAGGGCGGCGCGGGCCAGGGCTTTCGGCCCCACGAACTGCTGGCGGGGGCCCTTGGCAGCTGCACGGCCATGGTCGTGCGCATGTACGCCGACAACCACGGCATTCCCTTGGCGGGGGTGACGGTGCGCGTGTCCCTGGACCACGGCCATCCCGACGGCACGGCCTTCGTCTGCGCCATCGAACTGGCGGGCCAACTGACCGACGAGCAGCGCCAGAAACTTCTGCGCGCGGCCAAGGCCTGTCCGGTGCGGCGCACCTTGTCGAAAAAAATCGTCTTCGTGGAAGGCGAGGGACGCTAGGCCGCCCGGCGCCGGGCGGCTAGGGCCGCAGCTTGTTGGTGGTAATAAGGCGCACCAGGATGACGATGAGGCAGGCGGTGAACACCCCGAGCGACAGGTAGCCGAAAAAGGCTTCCGAGGCGGCCAAAAGGCGCAACTGGGGCGTTGGGGCACAATCGGCGCAGCCGGTGTTGGTGAAAAGCGATACGCTGAAATAGAGGCAATCCTTGAAGGATTCCGTGATCTTGCCATTGCAGATGATCTGGAAGGCCATAAACGTCCGAGCATAGCCGGCGATGACGCACACGGCGTAGACCGGCAGCGACACGGCCAGGATGACCAGGCTTCGAAACAGCACCAGCGACAGCAGGATGAGCGTGGGGAAGGTGACGGAAAAGGCGAAGGCCAAAAAGATGATCTGGTCCGGGTTGGGGGACTTGGCCTGGCTCAGGTAGACCAGGTAGACCAGGAAGGGCAGCGAAACGGCCAGGCCGATGGCCCCGAGGATGGCGCGCAGGCTCATGACGGCCGGCCGCCCCCCGCGCGGCCGTGGCGGCGGGGCGCCCGGGCCGTGGCGCGCGGGCGCCCGGCGGGCAGGGAGGCGGCCATGTCCATGCGATGGCTCCTGCCTAGGCCCTGGCCATGAGCGCGTTGACCAGGGTCATGAGCAGTTCCGGCCGGTTGTGCAGGTCGGAATTCTGGAGGAACACCCGGCGCTGGTGGAAGCGGTCCTTGAGGGTCTCGGCGTAGCGGTCGGGGTTTTCCACCTGGGCCGGGTCGTAGGCGTCGGTGTAGCCCGGCAGCAGGGCATCCACGCTTTCCCGGGTCGGCAGTTGGGCGCCGGGCAGCATGTCCCAGTCGCGCCAGGTGAGCTGCTCGAGCAACAGGGCCGTTTGCAGGGTCAGGGACGTGGCCAGGGGAATCTTGCGCAGGTCGCGGTCCGAGGTCTTCCAGAAGCCCACGGAATTGAAGGCGTAGCCCACGGCCCCGGCGGCGAAGACCTGGAGGAAGGCTTCCACGTCCTTCCACAGTTCGTAGACCCGGAAGGGGTTGGCGAAGGGCTCGAACACGAGCTTTTTGAGCTCCTCCTCGCTGACGTTTTCGGCCAGGTTGCGCCGGGTCATCAGCGACGCCCCCATGGCCACGGCCAGCCCCTTGTCGGCGAAACGGACCACCGGCGGCAGGCAGGTGTCCTTCATGAGCCAGACCATGACGTCCGGGAAGGCGCAGCGGTTGACGTAGCTGCCCAGCAGGTCGCGGTCGATGAGCGCCCGGCCGTTGGGGTTGCGCACGTCCTGGCCGAGCGGCAGCACCTTGCCTGCGTGTTCGGTCAGCCCCAGGTTCATGGTGGAGATCATGTAGCGCCAGTCCGGATGGCCCACGGGGCGGGAATCGGTCTTGTCGAACAGCGTCGGTTCCCAGACCCGGCAGACCTTGGCCTTGCAGTCGATCTGGAAGGCGTCGTCGTGGAGCACCACCTTGGAGAAGCCTTCGGGCAGGGTGCCGCCGTTGTCGTGGGAATTGGTGTGGGAGGACTTGCCCGTGCCGGACAGGCCGAAAAAAGCGATGGAGCGCTTGCCCAGGCGCCGGGTCTCGGGGGCGGCGCAGCCGGTGAAGTCGATTTCCTTGATGCCGCCGTGGCAGGCGGCCAGGCCCAGGCGCATGCCCGAGGTCCAGGCGAGCGTGAGGGTGCCTTTCTTGCGTTCGCCGAAATAGCGCATGCCGAGGTTGAAGATGACGTTGGCGTCCTCGTCGACCAGGGCGAGCTGGGAACCGCCTTCGTTGTGGTAGTAGGGGTCGGCGGTCTTCCAGTGGTTGAAGCCGACGACCAGGATGTCGGGGATGGGCAGGCGGGGGCTTTGGGCGTAGGCCGCGGCCAGTTCCTCGTAGGGCGTGAAGTTGGCCAGCCAATTGAACACGTTGACCGCGTCGTCTTCGGTCGCCACAATGGTCGCCTTGATCATGAGGTCGGGGTCGAGGCCGAGGATAGCCTCGGCCTTGATCAGCGGATGGCGCCGCATCTCGTAGACGGCCTCGCGCAGGTCGGCCTCGACCTTGCGCCGCTCCACGGGCTCCATGCGGGTGTAGAAGCGCCGGGCCTTGGCCGTGCGGCCGACGATGCGGCCGTGGCAGTTGTTGAGCACGGTGGCGCCCTCGGGCAGGCCCAGCCGGGCGGCCGCCGGCGGGTAGATGGGCAGGTCCGTGACCATGACGTCGTGCTGGGCCTTGGCCAGGGCGTAGGCCTCGGCGGCCGTGACCTTGCGGACCCGCCTGTCCAGGCACAGCGTCTGGGCGATGGAGCGTAGCGGCGGCATCCTGGTCATGTCGTCGCGGTAATATTCGTGGCTGGCTAAGCTGGCCATGAACCCTCCGAAAGGGACGTAATTGATGCGGATTTATACGCGGTTGACGCTCTGCGGTAAACCGTTTTCCGGATCCCTCAGCCGCGGCGCCCGGGTGTGAAGCGCTTGGGGTCGATGCCGTATTTCTTGACCTTGTAATTGACCACCCGGTAGCTCTCGCGCAGGTTGCGGGCGGCCTGGTACATGTTGCCCCGGGCCTTTTTGAGCGCTTCCACGAGCAGTTCCTGCTCGAAGGTGGCCACGGCGTCGCCAAAGGACAGGGACGGCTCCGTGCCCGAGGACTCGCCGGTCTGCAGGGTCGGCGGCAGGTGGTAGGTGCGCACCACGGCCTCGTCGCAGGCCATGGCCGCCCGTTCCATGCAGCTGGCCAGTTCCCGGACGTTGCCCGGCCAGTGGTACTGGTTGAGGAGGTCGATGGCCGGCGTGGAGATGCGGCGCACGATCTTGCCGGTGCGCTGGGAGAAATCCTCCAGGAAGCGTTCGGCCAGGGGCAGGATGTCGCCGGTGCGGTCGCGCAGCGGCGGCACGAAAAGCGAAAACACCCCCAAGGCGTAGTAGAGGTCCTCGAGGAATTCCCCGGCGGCCAGGGCGTCCTCCAGGGAGGCCCGGCTGGTGGCCACGATGCGGGCGTCGACGGAAAGGGGTGTGTCGCTGCCGGCGCGCTGCATGGTGCCTTCCTGGATGACCCGCAGCACGCGCTGCTGGGCGGCCAGCGGCAATTCGTCGATGTCGTCGAGAAAGACCACGCCGCCCTGGGCCAGTTCGAAGACCCCGCGGCGCGACCGGGTGGCCTTGGCCTTTTCGCCCTTCTGCACGCCGAAAAGGGCTTCCATGGCCGATTCGCCCGGCATCTCGCCGCAGCCCAGGCGCAAAAACGGCCGGTGGCGGCGGTTGCCCTGGCCATGGAGGAAGCGGGCCAGGGCCTCCTTGCCCGTACCTTCCTCGCCGCGCAGCAGGACCGGTTCGGCGGCGTCGGCGGCCTGGGCGATCTGGCGCAACAGCAGGCGCATGCTTTTGGACACGGCCACGGGCGGCGCGGCCTGGCTCTCGTGGATGTCGTGGGCAAGCCGGTCTTCCTTGACGGACGGGCTGTCGACCGGGGCGGCCGGGGGCCGGCGCCGGGAGCGGGCCAGTTCGTCGCGAAGCCGCAACGCGGCGTTGCCGATCATGGCCCCGACCACGGTCAAAAATTCCCGGTGGGCCTCCAGAAAGACCATGGGCGCCTTGGGCAGGTCCACGGACAGCGCCCCGACCACGCCCGAGGTGGCCAGGGGCTCGAAGCCCTCCACCTGGCCGTCGGGTTCGGGGATGGTCACGGGCACGCAGATGTAGGACAGGGTGGCCAGTTCCTGGGGCGGCCGGCCGAGGAAGTCCGGATGGTCCTTGACGTCCTGGAGCACCAGGGAGCGCTTGGAGCCGATGACCTGTCCCGTGGACAGGGGGGCCGGGCCGTAGAGGTGGTCCAGCCCCTGTTCCCGGCCGTGGGTGAGCAGGATGCGGGCACCTTCCTGGGGCAGGTCGTGGAGTTCCAGGCAGGCCCGGCGATAGCCCAGGGCCTCGACCAGGATGACCAGCGACTCCTCCAGGCCGCGCCGCACGGCCCGGCCGGGGCCGGTGGCCGCGGCGATGCGGGTAAGCGCCCCGTAGAAGGCCGGCCCGGCGCTGTCGAAGGTGGTCAGCGGATCGATCACGCCGCCTGTCCCGCCTGGGCCGCCGTCGCGCCCAGTTCCAGGGCCTTGAGGTTTAAGGCCACGATCTTGGGCTTGAGGTACTTTTCCACGGACCGCGTCAGGGCGCCCAGGTCGAAGGGCAGGGCGCCGCAGGCCGCCGCCGCGCCAAGGAGCACCATGTTGGCGGCCTTGGCCGTGCCGGCCTTTTCGGCCAGGCTGATGGCCGGGACCATGGTGACGCCGGCGGCATAGCCCCGGGCCGTCTCCAGCACGGCTTCCAGCGGCGGATAGCATTCCCGGCCCAGGCACACGCCCACGGGCTGGAGGGCTTCGGCATTGCCGACCACCCGGCCGCCGCGCCGCAGCATCGGCAGGGCGCGCAGGGTTTCCAGCAGTTCGAAGCCGAGCAGGGTGTCGGCTTCGCCCGGGGCGATGACCGCGCTTTTGTAGCCGCCGATGAGCAGCGTCGATTCGACCACGCCGCCGCGCTGGGCCATGCCGTGGATCTCGCCCGAGGTGACGGGCAAGCCCGCGTCCAGGGCGGTGCGGGCGAGCAGGGTGGTGGCGGTCAGGGTGCCCTGGCCGCCGACGCCGGTGAGGAAGATACGGGCGCGTTGCATCAGGCCTCCTTCTTGCCCGGCTTGATGTCGGGTGAAAGCTGCACACAGTACATGCAGCCGTCGCATTGTTCGGCGTTGATGGTGAAAACTTCCCCTTCCATGGCGAAGGCCGGGCAGGCCAGGTTGTCGCGCACGGCCAGGCAGGCGGCCGGGTCGCCGGCGACCCGGGCGGGCGGGGTCTTTTTTGCCTTGCCCACGCGGCGGGCGTGGATGGGGCAGGGGTATTCGGCCACGAGCACGCGCGGGCCATGCTGTTTGGCGAAGTTTTCCAGGGCGGCGACCATGGCCTTGTGGTTGAGGGGGTTGACCTTGACCGGTTCGATGCCGCAGGCGCGAATGAGGGCCAGCAGGTCCACGGGATTGGGGTTTTCGCCGAAGATGGTGGTGTCCACGCCGGGGTTGGGCTGATGGCCGGTCATGGCCGTGGTGCGGTTGTCGAGGATGACCACCAGCAGGTCGTGGTTGTAGGCCACGGCGTCGATGAGCCCGGTGATGCCGGAATGGAAGAAGGTGGAGTCGCCGATAAAGGCCACCACCGGCTTGCCCGAGGCCCGGGCGAACCCGGCGCCCGTGGAGATGGACGAGCCCATGCACAGGAGGAAATCGGCGGCCTTAAACGGCGGCAGAAAGCCCAGGGTGTAGCAGCCGATGTCCGAGGAATAGACGGCCTCGTCGCTGTAAACCTGGCGCACGGCGTAGTAGGCGGCCCGGTGGGGGCAGCCGGCGCAAAGGTTGGGCGGACGTTTGGGCAGGTCGGCCGGCACGGACAGGGTCTCGACCGGGTCCGTTTGCCGGCCCAGGGCGGCGCGCACGGCAGCGCGGACATTGGGCGTGGCGTATTCACCGCGCCGGGGCAGGTTCTCGCCCTTGCCGACGATGGTCACGGCGATGCCGCGCTTCTGGGCCAGGGCCCGGACCTCGGTTTCCAGCACGGGTTCGAGTTCCTCGACGATGACCACCGTGCGGCATTTGGCCAGGAAGGCGGCGATGCGCTCTTCGGGCAGGGGATAGGCCTGGCCGAGTTCCAGGACTCGGACCTGGCCTTCCAGGCCGTCGTCGGCCAGCACGTCGCTGAGATAGTTGCGGGCCGCGCCGCAGGCGACAAAGCCCACCTCGCCCTGGCCGCGCTCGGTGTTGTAGGGCGAGTCCTCGGCCGCCTGCCGGGCCTTTTCCAGGACGCCCAGCAGCCGCACGTGCATGTTCCTGGCCGAGGCCGGCAGGGGCACGTACTTGGGCGGGTTCTTGACGAAGGGTTTTTCCTCGAGGGTTTCGGGAATCGCGCCCAGGGTCACCGGGCCGCGCACGTGGTTGACGCGGGTGGTGGTGCGCAGCATGACCGGCGTTTCCAGGGTCCGGGACAGGAGCAGGGCGTCGCGGGCCATGTCCTTGCATTCCTGGGCCGTGGCCGGCTCGAAGCAGGGCAGGCCGCCCAGGCGGGCATAGATGCGGTTGTCCTGCTCGTTTTGCGAGGAATGGCAGCCCGGGTCGTCGGCGGACAGGAGCACCAGCCCCCCCGGGGCGGACACGTAGGCCAGGGTCATGAGCGGGTCGGCGGCCACGTTGACGCCCACGTGCTTCATGGTGACGAGCGTGGGCAGCCCGGCCAGGGTGGCGCCGCCGGCCACTTCCAGGGCGACCTTCTCGTTGACCGAGTATTCGAAGTAGTAGGGCGCGCCCTGGGACAGCCGGAAAAAGGTGTCCGGCACCTCCGAGGACGGCGTGCCGGGATAGCAGGTCACGAAACGGACCCCGCCCTCCAAGGCGCCTCTGGCGATGGCCTCGTTGCCGAGCAGCAGTTGGGTTTCCCCGGCCGGCGCGGTCAAAAGCTCCTTGCCCACGAAAAAACCTCCACCAAAAGTAGGGACGCGGCATCCGCGTCCGAAACTCCGGCCAACGGGCCGGCGCGCAATAAGAACCAGGGCCGGCGGTGGGCCCGGGAAGCCGCGGCGGCAGTCGCGGTCGCCGGCTTCCCGAACCCGTCCCGTAGGCGACGAAAAGACGCGGGCCTAGCCGTTGCCCTTGGCGGCCTTGTTTTTCAGGGCGGCGATGCGGGCGTCGAGATAGCCCGTGTTTTGCACGGAGCCGCTGGTCTTCATGCGTTCAAAGGCGCCGATGGCCTTGTCCCACTGTCCGGCGGCTTCGGCCGCGGCGGCCAGTTGCTGGTCCACGGCCATGGCGAAGGTCTTGGGCGCGGAGATGGACAACGCCTCCAGGACCTCCACGGCCTTGGCGTCCTGCCCCGACTTGGACAGGGCGGTGGCATAGCCCAGGCCGGCCACGGTCTTCATGCCGGCCGGGGCGGTGCCGGAAATGGCCTGCCAGGCCGTGGCGGCCTTGGCGAAATCGCCCAGGCCCTGGGCGGTCTTGGCGATTTCGAGCAGGACGCCGTCGCGGGCGCCGGCCGGCGCGGCCTTGGCCAGGCCCTCCAGGGCGGCCAGGCGCTCGGCCCCGGCCTTGGAGGTGAGGATGGCGCCGAGTTCGTTTTCGGCCTTCTGGATCTGGCTTTTTTGGTAGACGCCGAAAAGGGCGTAGCCGCCGGCCGCGGCCACCACGACCAGCACGCCGGCCAGGGTTTTCTTCCAGTGGACAAGGGGTGCCTGCAGGATCGCGGCGATGTCGTTGGCCTGTTTTTGGCCGGACGGCGACGAAATGGGGTCAGTCATGAAAACGCCTCCGAAGCGTGGGGATTGCGTGAAAAAGAGCGCTACAGATAAGCACAAAGGCCGGGATGTGTCAAAAGGGATCGGCCGGCCGGCTGCCCTCGGGATGTGGCCGGCTGGCCTTGAACGGGAGCGGCTGGCCTCAGGGGGCGGTCGGCCGGGAGGGGAGGGCCGCGGCCGGGGGGAATGCGGCCTGGCCCAGGGCGAGATGGGCCGCGCCCACGAGGCCGGCCACGGCCGAGCTGTCCTCGAGGAGTTCGAGGGACACCCGGGCCAGGGGCAGGCCCTGGTTCTCGGCGAAGCCGGCGAAACCGGCGGCCATGGCGGCGAAGGAACGGGCGTCGAGGCGATTGGCCCGCGACCCCAGGACCCGGATGACGGAAAGGGGCCGGTGGCGGGACAGCTCCCCGGCCAGCATGGCCAGATGCGCCCCCATGACGCCGAAAACCCGGCCGGCATCCCGGCGCAGGGCCGCATCGCCGTGCTCCAGGGCTTGGCGGAAAAAGGGGATGGCCGCCTCGTGGGGCAGGCGGTATTGGCGCAAAAGCCCCAGTTCCCGGGCGGCCAGGGCCGGGCCGAAATGGGACAGGGCCGGATGGAGCGTGGCGAAAAACGCTTCGAAGGCCGTGTCCGGATTGTGGCGGGTGATGAGCCAGCCGTATTCGTGGAAACCCGGCGCGGCGCGGCCCTGCCCGTCCAGCCGGTGCACGGACGGGCAGGCGCCCAGGCGCAGGGACAGCAGGTCGCCCGGTTCGCCGTTTGGCACCGCTTCGAGCGCCCCGCCGTGACGATAGGCGAAGACGGCCTGGGCCAGGCCGTCGTTGACCACGGCGGCAGGCCGGCCGGGCAGGAGCTCCCGGGCCAGGCGCCAGGGCCAGGCGGCGGCGTCGGCGAGCCGCTCGGCCGGGCAGGCGGCGAACAGGCCGCAGCCGGGGACGGCCAGGACCGTGCCGCCTGCCACCGTGGCCGCGATGCTCAGGCCCACCGCCTCGATGGCCGAGCCCGCCGCGACGGCCAGGATACCGAGGCGCAGCCGCAGGCGGTGGATCAGGGCTTCCAGGCACGGCCCCGTCTCCGAGGGCCAAGTTTCCAGGTGTTCCAGGCCCCGGACCTCGAACCGGCCGTCCGGATGGATGCGCACCAGGGCCAGGCGCGTGAGATGCTGGCCGATGTTGACGGCCAGGGCCAGGCCCGGCCGTGGCGGCGCCGGGGCCGTGACCGGGCTTGGTGGCGGGGGGGCCTGGCGTTGGCGCAGGCGCGTGGCCTGCCTGGGGTCGTCGAAGACGGTCAGGCCCGTGCCGTACACCCGCCGGATGAGGCCGTGTAGCGCATCAATAGGCATGCTGGAGAAGCGCCCCGGGTGCAGCAGCAGATGGCCCTCCAGGGCGCTGCGGACTTCCCGGGCCGTTTCCCGGTGGGGAGTGCGGATGGCGATGGCTTGGGCGCCGTGGACGCACAGGATGTTGTTGGCCAGGGCGGCGACGTAGCGGCCGGCCAGGTGGCGCTCGGCCGGGTCCGGATGCAACGGCAGGCGCAGGTGTTCGCGCAGGGGCGGCAGCTCCCCCCGGTCGAACCAGAGTTCCACGGGGACGCTTTCCCCGGCGGGCAAGGCGGCGAATTCGCGGTGCCAGGCGGCCAGGTAGGGGGAGACGGCCGTACCGGCCCGGAAAAGCCGTGTCGCCGGCGTGTGGAGCATGACGGTCGCCCTCTCGGCCGGGGCCGGCTGGTTGTGCGTGCGCGAAAGCCTCCGCGCGCGGGGCCGCACGCGGTATCCTCCACAGCGTCGGCCGGCAGTCGGCGTTGGTTACCGATGGGCAAGCAATGAGAGCAATGCAAGGGGCAGGGTCGGGCCCGGCGCAGGGTGCTCCGCTGGCGGGCCGGGACCAGGCCGGGAAGCGCGGGTGCTAAAGGACCGGCACCAGGTCGGGAAGCGTGGGGGGAAAGGCCCGGAACCAGGCCGGGGAACCTGGGCGGAACAGGGCCGGGGCCGGCCGGGAAGCCTGGGCGCAACGGCCCGGAACCAAGCCGGAAACGGCGGCGGGAAAGGAGCCGGCCGGGGGCGTTAGGCGGCGGTCTTGTTGTCGCCGGCCTTCTGCTCGATGAGCGCCTTGGCCCGCATGGCCAGTTGGCTGACGTCGGGCTTGGAGATCTGGTCGTCGGCGCCCACGGCCTCGCCCTTGTGGCGCAGCTTGTCGGTGATAAGCGACGAGAACAGGATCACCGGCAGGCGCTTGAGGAGGGGGTCGTCCTTGATGCGCTTGGTCAGGTTGTGGCCGTCCATGGCCGGCATCTCGATGTCGGCCACCATGACGTGGACGAAATCGGTCAGCGGCCGGTGCTCGGCCTCGGCGTTGGCCTTGATCTGCATGAGCAGTTCGTAGGCCTCGCGGCCGTTCTGCACGGCCGTGACGTCGAAGCCGGCCTTGTGCAGGAGGTCCTTGAGCATCTCGCGCACGAGCACCGAATCGTCGGCCACCAGGGCCCGGTAGCGGCTGGAGGAGCTCCATTCGATGCTCATGTCCAGGCGCAGGCCCAGGTTGGGGTTGAGGTCGGCCACGATCTTTTCCAGGTCGAGCAAAAAGACGATGCGGTCCTCGAGTTTGACCACGCCGGTGATAGAGTCGCCGCTCATCTTGGACACGTAGCGGTTGGGCGGCTCCACCGCTTCCCAGCTCATGCGGTGAATGCGGGTGACGCCGGTGACGAGGAAGGAGGTGGTGACGTTATTAAATTCCGTGACGATGACCTTGGGCGCGTCGGTTTCCTGGCGGGTCTTGTCGAGCCACACGGACAGGTCGACCAGGGGAATGATGTGGTTGCGCAGGTTGAAGGCGCCAAGCACGCTCGGGTGGGAAACCTCGGGCATGGCCGTGACCTTGGGCAGGCGGATGATTTCCAGGACCTTGGCCACGTTGACGCCGTAATAGCCCCTGTAGACCCCCGAGGCCTCGGGCGCGTTGCCGGTGAAGGTGGAGGCGGACGGCTCGTCGATGTAGAACTCGACGATCTCCAGTTCGTTGGTGCCGGCTTCGAGCAGGATGTTTGTCTGGGCCATGGGGTTCTCCTGGGAGCGCCTTTTCGGCTAAAACGATTCCAGCACCTTCTGGACGCGGTCAATTATTTTTTTGGGGGTTGAAGCCCCGGCTGTCAAGCCGATTGTTCGCTTGCCGGCGACCATGTCCGGGGTGAGCTCGTCGGCGGTTTCCACATGGACGCAGTCCGTGCCGGCGGCCCGGGCCACCTGGGCCAGGCGGCGGGTGTTGCCCGACTCCCGGCCGCCCACCACGACCATGAAGTCCACCAGGGCGGCCATGTCCATGGCCTCCTGCTGGCGGTTCATGGTGGCGTTGCAGATGGTGGACAGCACGGTGAGGCCGGCGCCGAAGCGCTCCTTCAGGTAGTCGCGGATGCGCAGGAACTCCTGTTCGTCCTGGGTGGTCTGGGCGGCCAGGAAATAGGTCGGGCCGTGGGGCAGGTCCAGGCCGTCGAGCTCGGCCATGGAGCCGAAGACGTGGGCGCCGGCCGTGGCGTAGCTTAATAGCCCCTTGACCTCGGGATGGTCCTCCTCGCCGAAAAGGAGCAGCACCTTTCCCTGCCTGGCCTGGGCCGAGATGAGGGTCTGGGCCTTTTTCACCTTGGGGCAGGTGGCGTCGACGATGGTGGCGCCCCGGGCTTTTATGGCCTGGCGCACGGGCTCGGGGATGCCGTGGGCGCGGATGACCACGGTCGCCCCCGGGACGATGGCCGCCGGGTCGTCGACCACGCGCACGCCTTTGGCCGCGTATTCCTCCAGGACCTGCGGGTTGTGGATGATGGGGCCGAAGGTGAGGATAATCGGGGAGGCGGTGGCGCGGTCGGCCGGGTGGTCGATGAGCGAGGCCAGTTTCTTGAGCGCCAAGTCGACCCCCATGCAGAATCCGGCGGTCTGGGCGCGCAGCAGTTTCATCGGGCTTCTCCGGTGACGCCGGCCAGGGCGGCGGCCGCGTCGATGATGGCGTCGAGTGCTTCCCAGGATGTACAGTGACACAGCCGGTCGCGCAAGGCGCGGCAGCCCGGCAGTTCGCGCAGATAGCGGGGCACCACCGTGCGCATGCGCAAAAGCGCCCAGCGGTCGTCGGCATGTTCCCGGCACAGGGCGGCGTGGCGGCGGATGACGTCGCACACGGCCGGCAGGGCGGGCGCTGCCTGGCCATGACCCGGGGGAAAGCTTGCCGCGTGGCGGGCGAACAGGCGCGGGTCGGCCAGGGCCCCCCGGGCGTACATGACGCCCGCGGCCCGGGTTTCGGCCAGGCAGGCCAGGCCGTCGGCGGCGCACATGAGGTCGCCGCTGGCGATGACGGGCAGGGGCGAGGCGGCGACGAAGGCGGCCAGGGCGCCCCGGTCGGCCCGGCCGGAGAACCCCTGGCTGGCATGGCGGGGATGCAGGGCCAGCCAGGCCACGCCGGCCTCGGCCAGGGGCGCGATGAGGCCCAGGGCCGTGAAATCCGGCGGCTTGGGGCCCAGGCGCAGCTTGACCCCGACCCGGCCCGGCCCGGCGGCCGCGACCATGGCCCGGGCGCAGGCCACCAATCGGTCGGGCTCGGCCAGCAGCGCCGCCCCGGCCCCGGTCTTGACCACCTTGCGCACGGAACAGCCGCAGTTGAGGTCGAAGTAGGCGTAGCCCTCCCCGGCCAGGGTTTCCACGGCCCGGCGCAGGAAGTCGGGCTCGGCCCCGAACAGCTGCACCACCAGGGGCGTGTCGGCGGGGTGGGTGGCCAGAAGGCGCTTGGTGTTGCGCGCATCGTAAAAAAGCCCCTTGGCGCTGACCATTTCGGTCACGGCCACGGCCGCGCCGAGCTCCCGGCACAGCAGGCGGAAGGGCAGGTCGGAAAAGCCGGCCAGGGGCGCCAGCCACGGCGCGTCCGGTGTGATGGGCAAGGGCTGCATGGGTTACAATCCTGGGCGCCCTGTATCCCAAGCCGCGGCCGGGGGCAACGGGGCGCACCGGCCCCGCTGCCCCGGCCGGACCTCACAGACGGCCGTGGGTCAGGCCCAGGATGCCGACCACGATGAGGTAGATGGCCACGATGAAGTTGAGCAGGCGCGGCATCACCAGGATCAGGATCCCGGCGATGAGCGCGATGATGGGTTGCAGTGAAAAAGACATCTGCATACCTCCTCCTTGGGTGAGTGGCGCGCCTGTCCGGATGGGGCGCAACGAAAACACTCTACTACGGAAAAGCGGGGTGTGGAAAGCCAAAGCGCAGTGTTTCCTCTGCCTGCATCCGAGTTCCGGGGCGCATTGGTTCGCCGGGCTGCCTGTCCGTGTTGTGGCGGCGTCGGGGCATGGTTGCGCGCCGAGGGTATTTTTCGTATGCATCGAAGTATTCCAATCCCGCCGTACCCGGGCGCAACACGCCGCACGCGCCCGCCTCCGGCCACCCGGCGCGCGTCCACCGACGTCCAACCGCCGCCACGCAAGGAGCTTCATGACCTCTTCCGTCCCCGGTCGCCCCGCGCCCTCCGTTCCCCTTATCGAGCAGGCCCTGGCCCCGTTTGTCCGCTTCAGCCAGGTGGAGGCTTCGGGGGGCATCGTGCTCATCGCCTGCACCGTCGCCGCCCTCCTCTGGGCCAACTCGCCCTATGCCCCGGCCTATTTCGCCCTGTGGGACAGCCACGTGACCGTGGGCTTCGGCGACATGGTCCTGTCCAAGACCCTGCTGCACTGGATCAACGACGGGCTCATGGCCGTCTTTTTTTTCATGGTGGGCCTGGAAATCAAGCGCGAGGTGCTGGTGGGGGAGCTCAATTCCCCGCGCCAAGCCGCCCTGCCCGTGGCCGCGGCCATCGGCGGCATGGCCGTGCCGGCGGCCATCTACGCGGCGCTCAACACCGGCCAGGCGTCGCTTGCCGGCTGGGGCATCCCCATGGCCACGGATATCGCCTTCGCCCTGGGCATCCTGTCGCTTCTGGGCAACCGGGTGCCGGCCAGCCTCAAGGTCTTCCTGGCCGCCGTGGCCATCGTGGACGACATCGGCGCGGTGCTGGTCATCGCCGTGTTCTACAGCGGCGACCTGTCGCTTTTCGCCCTGGTCGTCGGCGGGGCCATGTTCGTGGCGATGCTTACGGCCAACGTCATGGGCGTGCGCCACTCGGGCGTGTACCTGATCCTGGGCACGGTCCTGTGGCTGGCTTTCCTCAAATCCGGGGTCCACGCCACCATTGCCGGCGTGGTCGCGGCCATGGCCATTCCGGCGCGCACGCGCATCGACGGCGAAACCTTCGCCGCCAAGGCCCGGCGGTTGCTCGGCTGCTTCGAGCGGGCGGGCGGCAACGGGGAGCCGCTTTTGGCCAACAAGGCGCAAATGGCCGCCCTGGATGCCATCGAGGAGGCCTGCCGCAAGGCCGGCGCGCCGTTGCCGCGCATCGAGCATGCCCTGCACCCGGTGGTGGCCTACGGCATCATGCCGGTCTTCGCCCTGGCCAACGCCGGGGTGGCCTTAAGCGGCGAGGCGGCCCGCTCCCTGGGCGAGCCCGTTTCCCTGGGCATCATCCTGGGCTTGGTCCTCGGCAAGCAGTGCGGCATTTTCGCCGCCTGCCTGGGCATGTTCAAGCTGGGGCTCACGGCGCCCCAGGCCGGGGCGCGGCTCGGCCATTACTACGGGGTGGCCTGCCTGGCCGGCATCGGCTTTACCATGTCGATTTTCATCGCCGGCCTGGCCTTCGGTGACCAAGGTGCCCTGGACGCCACGGCCAAGCTGGCGGTGCTGGTGGCTTCGACGATTTCGGGCCTTCTCGGCTACCTGGTGTTGCGTTCCCAGGGCGGGTCCGACGAAGCGGCCGAAGCGGCCTGCGCCGCCGAGGCGGCCGGGCCCGAGGCGGCCTGCCCGGGCGTGTCCGGCCCCTGCCGGGACGCCTCGTGATGCGCCCGTGAAAAGGATACATGCTCCTTATGAATGCAGGCGGGACGGCGACGGGACTTGCGGGGAAACACTCTGCAGCGGGTTGGAGAAACAACATGTTCGGGATGACCACAGTATGGGTAACGGTCGGCATGGCCGGGTTACTGCTTGCTTCACCCATGCTCACCGAGCCTGCCGCCGCTTGCTCAAGAATTTTATGGAATACGAATAAGCAGGCTGTCATTGTCGCTCGGTCCATGGACTGGAGTGTGCCTTTCGGCGACAGGCTCGTGCGTAATCCCCGCGGCATCAGCATGCAAGGCTGGGTGGGAACGCAGGCTGCAACCTGGGTTTCCCGATATGGCAGCGTCGTCGTGGTTCCGTATGAATTCAGCGTAACGTACCAGCAAAAAATCAAGGATGACCAAGCCGGGGCCAAGGCTGGAGATCCGCTGGTGGATGGTAGTTCGGAAGGGATGAACGAAAAGGGACTTGCCGTGCATCTGCTTTATTTAGGTGCAACGAAGCATGGAGAACAAGACACGGACAAGCCCCTCGTCCATCCGGCCCGCTTGCTGCGCTATGTCTTGGATAATTTTGCATCCGTAAGCGATGCCGTCGCTGCCCTTGAGAATATTCAGATTGTCCCCGGCTCCCCCTTTCCGGAACATATGGCCATGGATGACGCCACTGGAGATTCGGCGATTATTGAATTTATTGAAAACAGGATGGAGGTCCACCACGGACGGCAATATACGGTATTGACCAACGATCCGATCTATTCTGCCCAGATGGAGAATCTGAAGCGGTACAAAGCCTTTGGTGGCACGCTTGAAGAACTTCCCGGCGGCATTGAACCCAGTGATCGCTTTGTCCGGGCTGCGGCATTTCTGCAAACCCTTCCCGAGCCTCGGGACAAAACCGAGGCCGTAGCCTATCTGAAGAGTGTTATACGGAATGTTTCCGTGCCATTCGGAGCCGTTTACCGTTCATTGCCGGCATCATCGACATATCCAACCTGGTGGACGTCCATTTCTGATTTGACAAACCGCATCTTCTATTTTCACATGACGTGTAGCTTGAATGGCATGTGGGTGACATTGAGGGATGAGGATTTTGCAGCGGGAAAGCCAATACGTGTTCTCGATCCCCGCCAGGCAGATCTCGTCGGAGATGTGACGCATAAATTTGAACCGGCAACGACAAGGACACAAGATTGAAGCAATGAGGGTTTTTTCTTTGTCGCTTGTCGAGGCAGGAATACGGTTCAACCGAGAAGTGTGGAAGAGATTGATTGGGATACGGAAACTTGGACAATCAGAGACTATTGTCTTTTTCTCGCCACCGGGGCTTGCCCCGTTGGGCAGGGTCGCAAGATGGCCGCCGGGGCGCCTTTTTTTCAAGGCCAGGATGTTTTCGCCCTGCTTGGCATGGTTCAGCCAACGCGCGGGTAGTCTGCGCGACAGCCGACCTTGAGGACCGCTTTTTCAGAGGAACGGTCCTCCGTTGAAAAGGATCACTCGGTCCCGATGCCATGCAGTGGAGCCAGAGCCAAATGACGGCTGCCCGCACAAACCCAAGAGACGAAGTCCCCCCCTCGGGCCGGTTCCCGGCTGCGGCCGGACCTCCAGCCTCGGGCCGGTTTGCCGCTCCGGCTTAGAGCCTCGGGCTGGTTTGCCGCTGCGGCCGGGTTTATAGCCTCGGACTGGTTTGCCGCTGCGGTCGGGCTTATAGCCTCGGACTGGTTTGCCGCTGCGGCCGGGTTTACAGCCAGTGGCCGGTTTGCCGCTACGGCCGGGCGAATAACTTTGGGCCGGTTCGCCGCTGCAGCCGGGCTTAGAGCGTCAGGCCAGGCCGGGCCCAGGCCGCCTGGCGCACGCCGGCCAGGCCCTTGAAGCACTTGCCGGCCCGGATGCCGGCCAGGGCCGCTTCGGGGTCGGGCACGGCGCAACCGGCCAGGACGTCGATGCCAAAGCGAAAAAGCGACGGCGCAAAGGGGGTGCTCGGCCCGAGCATGACCACGAAGGCCTCGTCGCGGCAGTGGGACAGGATGCCGGCCAGGCTGCCGTTAAGAAGCGTCGTCCCGGTCACGGCCACCACATCGGCCTGGGGCAGGATCTCCCCGGCCTTGGAGGCATCCACGTCGCCCGGGCGCGGGCGCTTTTCCAGCACCCAGACCTGGCCGCAGACCCGGCGCAGGTCGTCGACAAAGGGAAAATGGCCGATGACGGCCACCTTGGCGCCCGTGCCTCTGGCCAGCACGATGTCCTGGCCGGGGGTGTCCAGGGGTTGCTCGGGCGGCGGCAGCAGGGCGTTGACGGCGGCCATGGCCAGGGAGGCGGCGTCGGTGTTGGCGATGGCCGGATCGGCCAGGGCCGCGGCCAGTTCCCGGGCGCTTGCCGGCAGGCTGCCCCTGTCCGGCGCGGCCGGGGACAGGCCCGGGGCGATGTGGGAAACCAGGGAGGCCAGCCCGCAACAGCGCGCCGACACGGCGGCCAGGCAGGTGCCGGTGGTGATGTCGGTGATGGCCGCGTCGGGCACGGCGCGGGCGTCGTCGGCGATGGCCCGGAGAATGTCTTGCTGGGAATGGTGCGGCATGGTGAGGCTCCTTTGCCGGAAAAGACATGCTGCTCGGCGCAAGGGGAGGATAGCCTGGGAGCGGAATTTGTAGCGCCTCGGGCCAGGGCTGTAAAGCCGGGCCAGCCTGGGGGCTGAGGGGATCCGTGGATTACAACTTCTTAGGGTCTTGAGTATTTGATGTACAATGAGGCCGGCTTCGAGTAACGTTTCTTGCCAAGAATACATCCTTGCCAGGAATTTTTGTGGAGATAGGCATTTTTACTTTTACTATCGCCGTCTATTTGCTGATTATATTCAAGACGTGCGATGGCGACAGATGGAACGGCCGGCATAAAGAGAAGAAACAAGAAAGCGATTGGCTCGACCGCCTTTTCGGCAAGATCAAACGGCTTTCGATATGCAACAGGGTCAGCTTCACGGGCATGGTCGTCATTATGGCCATCTGCATTGTCGTCGAAGCCTGCCTGCTGATCCGGGTAAATTTTACGCGGCTTGAGGGCAAGCACTTGTCGTATCGTGTCCAGACCCAGGAAATACGCGACAAGTATTGACGCGCGCCGGCCGTTTCCACGGCAGGGCCGCGGCCGGGCACCCTTCACGGCGCCGCGGGCGCGCCATGGCCTCCCGGCCCGGTTCCCCTGGCCGGCCGGGGAGGGCTTTTGACAAACGCGGACACGCTTGGCATGATCCCCAAAGGGGTCGCGTGCCTGGGCCAGCCGGCTTGATCCGGGCGGCATCCCGAGAGAACGCGATGCAGCCAAGCACCACCAATTTTTTTTCCTGTACGGTCACCGGGGTACGCCACGGTGCCCTCCTCACCGAAGTATCGCTGGCCGCGCGCAGTGGCCACGAACTGGTGTCCGTCGTCACCAGCGAGAGTTTCGACCGGATGACCCTGGCCGCGGGGGCCGGCGTGATGGCCCTGATCAAGCCGGCGGAGATCCTGGTCGGCAAGGACGGCGCCCAGCCGCGCCTCACGACGCGCAACAATTTCCTGGGCAAGGTCGCGGCCATCCGCAGCGACGGCGTGGCCGTGGAAATCATGGGCCAGCTGGAGGGCGGCACGCCCATGTGCGCCCTGGTGACCGCCAAGTCGTTGGAAAGCCTGGGCATCCAGGTCGACGACGTCGTGAGCTTCCATTTCAAGGCCTTCCAGGTGATCCTAAGCGCCGAATAAGCGCCGCCCTGGCGCGCGGTTGCATGTGAAAAGCCCCGCCAGGCAAGGGCCGTGGCGGGGCTTTCGCATGCCGAGGGGAGCGCCGGGCGTTGCCGCTAGGACACGCCGAGCAGCGCCTGGGCGAAGTCCTGGCCGACGAAGGGGCGCAGGTCTTCCATCTTTTCGCCCAGGCCCACATAGGTGATGGGCACGCCGAAGGACAGGGCGATGCCGACCACCACGCCGCCCTTGGCCGTGCCGTCGAGCTTGGTCAGGATGATTTCGTCCACGCCGGCCGCCTCGTTGAAGAGCTTGGTCTGGGACAGGGCGTTCTGGCCGGTGGTGGCGTCGAGGACGAGCACCGAACGGTGGGGGGCGCCGGGATGTTTCTTGCCCACGACCCGGTTGATTTTCTTGAGTTCTTCCATGAGGTTGGTCTTGGTGTGCAACCGGCCGGCCGTGTCCAGGTAGAGCACGTCGTAGCCGCCGGAGAGCACCTTGTCCATGGCCTCGAAGGCCACGGCCGCCGGGTCGGCGCCCTCGCCCTTGCTGTAGAAATCCGCGCCCACGCGCTTGGCCCAGATCTGGAGCTGCTCGATGGCCGCCGCCCGGAAGGTGTCGCCGGCGGCGATGAGCACCTTCTTGCCGCGCATGATGTCGCGGTGGGCCAGCTTGGCGATGGTGGTGGTCTTGCCCACGCCGTTGACGCCGATCATCATGACCACTTCCGGCGGGTTGATGGCCTTGATGGTCTTGGTGGCCCGGAAAATCTCGGACAGTTCCTCGCGCAGGATATCCTTGAAGGCGGCCGGGTCGGTGACGCCGCGCTTGCGGACCTTGTCCCGCAGCCCGGACATGAGCTTGGCCGCCGGCTCGAAGCCCACGTCGGCGATGAGCAGGATCTCTTCCAACTCCTCCCAGAAGGCCTCGTCAATGACCTTGTGGTGGCCAAGCAAGCCGTCGATGCGCTTGACGATCTGTTCCTTGGTCTTGGCCAGGCCCTCGGAGAGCTTGAGGAACAGCCGGTTGCGCTCGTCTTCCTCGTCTTCCAGGTCCAAAGCCAGGGCCAGGCGGTATTGCAGTTCCGAGCGGAACAGCTCCACCTCGTCGTACTCCATGACCGCGATCCAGTCGGCGAACTTGGTCACGAAGGCATCGGCCTCGGCGGCCGGGGCCTCGAGGCTGGTAAACAGGAAGCGCAGCCGCTCCCACAGGTCCGGCCCGGCCGTTTCCACGCCGGCCAGCAGGATGTCGAGCCAGGCCGAGAGCTTGGGTTCGGCCTGGCGCAGCTCGAGGATCAGCGCGTTGCGCCAGGGGGCCGTCTCGTCCGGCGCGGCGGTGGCCGCTGCCGCTGGGGCCGGTTTTGCCGGGGGTGTCGCCGCCGGGGGCGGGGGGGTGTCGCGGCCGGGAGCCGCTGCCGCCGGCTCGGGCGCAACCGGGGAACCGGCCGTTGGCGCGGCGACGACCGGGGCATCGGCCCGTTCGGTGACGACCGGGGAATCGGCCGGTGCGGCAGTGACCGGGGAACCGGTCGCCTGGGCCACGGCCGGGGAGCCGGCTGTCGGTGCGGCGGCTGGGGCTGTCTGGGCCGGGGCCGGTGCGGCCGGGAAAACGGTGGGTTTGCCGGGTGCGGCTGCGGGCGGGGCCGCTTGTTGGGCCGGGCGCGGCGCCATGGCCGGCTCGCTTCTGGCCGGGGTGGGGGAAACGCTCTCCCCGGCAGCGGGAATAGCCGGCGCCACGGCCAGGCCTGACTGGGCCGCTTCGGGCTCGTCGGCCGGTGCCAGGGAGGGCGCCGTCGCCGCCGCGAGGCTTTCCCGGCCCGGAGCGTCGGCGACGGCTTCGGGCGCGGCCTCGGCCGGGGTTTCGACGGGCGCGGCGGTTGTCGCGGCCGGCGCCTCTTCCGATTTCCAGAATTTTTTCAGCTTGGAAAAAAAACCCATGGGGCAGGCATCCTTGTGTTCGGGAAGGGGATTTCGTCGTTGCGCGCCGAGCGACGCGCCGGACAGTATAGCCGGCAAGCACTTCCGGCGCAACCGCCAACGTCCACCGCCAATGTCCGCCCCGTTCCGAAGACAGGAAGGGAAGCCGGCAACCTCAGTTTTCCAAAAACAGCAGCGTGGTGGCCGTGGCGGGGGGCGAATGGAGCCCGCCGCGGACACAGCGGACCCGGTTGTCGGGCCAGGTCTTGTTCGTGACCGAGGACTCCCCGTAATAGAAATGCACGTGCCAGGCATACGTCCAGTTGGCCGTGGTGCCCGACCAATAGGTCGTTTGGGCTCCCTGGAAAACGGGGTCCAGGACCGGTGGGGTGCGCGCGTCCACGACCAGGCTTTCCAACTCACGCTTGTTGGGCAGCCGCCAGTCGGTCTTGCCGGCCGTCGTGCGGGCCTGGCACCAGGCCAGCGCCTCCTTCCAGTTCATGGCCGAGGCGCTGGCGGCCTGCTCCCAGGTGAGGCCCGTGCTCGAATCCGTCACCGTCTGGTCAAGGTTGTCGTGAAAGGACGGCTGCGGCATGGCCTCGCCCCTGACGCAACGGAAGTGTTCCTGGATGGTTTGCGGCCCGTAGCTCGATGCGCCGAGGATGAAATCCACGAACCAGACATACCCGCTGGAACCGAGCCGATCCGTGTCGGTCCAGTACGCATCCTTGGCGCAGGTAAACACGGGGTCGATGGGCGGGTTGACGTACCCTGCGTTCACAAGGCCGAGCAGGTCCCGGCGCGAGGGCAGCCGCCAGTCGTCGAACCCGCCGAGGCCGAGGGCCTGGCAATAGGCACTGGCGTCCTCCCGAGTCCGGGGAACGTTGTCATAGGCCTGCTGCCAGCTGAGTCCGGTCACCAGGTCCGAGACGGTGCCGTCGCCGTTGTTGCGATACGACGGCGGCCTGGCCTGGTAGTTCGCATCCTGGCCGTAATAGTCCTGGCCCGGGCCGGGGCAGGTAATGATCAAGGCGGCGTTGTAGCAGGTTGTCTGGCCGGTGTCCGGCAGGAGGGAGGCGTTGCTTGTGGCGGCGCCGCACCAGGCGAGAGCGGCAAGGATCAGGGAAAGGAGCGACAGTCTGCAAAGACTGGGGCAGCACTGCTGACAGGATCGTGTGTGCATGCTATTCCCTCGCCTTGTTGCTTATGCAAAACTATTTATTACTACAAGTAGATCGCCCCTCCGCTGTGGATAAGACCGTTCCCACTGCGTACACCATTGGCCGATTTCGACGTGTCGGTCAAGCCCCCCTTTTTCAGGGGCCGACTTTCCGGGTGCGGCGCTGGCCTGAAGCTGGGGGCAAAGGCCTACGCGCCGGTTGTGGTCGGCCGCCTCCTTGTGGCAAGAAAGGGACCGCCCATTGCCGGCGCGGGCCGCGCCAAGGCCGGCCGGGACGCCAAGGAGGACGCGCTGCCGTGACGCTTCTGGAACGACGCCGCATCGAAGCGGCCCTGCTGGCCGAAACCTATGCCGTGCTCACCGACCGCCTGGGTCGGGAGGCAGCCCTGGCCGCCATCGAGGCCATCGTGGAAAAAGCCGCCCGGCAGGCCGGCCGGGCCTTTGCCGCCGCCGCGCCCAACGGGCCAAGCCTCGACCATTTCGCTTCGGTCGCCGAAACCTGGCAGGCCGGCGGGGCGCTTACCATCGAAAACGTCGCCCGCCGGGGCGACACCTTCTCCTTTGACGTCACCCGCTGCCGCTACGCCGAGGCCTACCGGGAAATGGGCCTGCCCGAGGAACTGGCCAGCCGGATTTCCTGCCTGCGTGACGGCGCCTTCGTGGCCGGCTACAGCGACAAGTTGCGCCTCACCCGCCCGGAGACCATCACCTCCGGGGCGCGGCGCTGTCCCTTCACCTTTACCTGGGAAAACGCATGAGCATACGGCGCACCACCGTCCTTTCGGCCCTCGGCGGCGGCCAGGGCGCGGCGGAAATCCGCGTCATGGGCTGGGTCCGCACCCGCCGGGACGCCAAGGGCTTCTCCTTTCTGGAAATAAACGACGGCTCCTGCCTGTCCAACCTGCAGGTCGTGGTGGACGACACGGCCACGGGCGCCGGCCTGGTCAAGGACCTGGGCACCGGGGCCAGCGTTAGCGTCCTCGGCGAGCTCGTGCCGTCGCCGGGCAAGGGACAGCGGTTCGAACTGCGGGCCACGTCCCTGGAAATCCTGGGCCCGGCCGACCCCGAGACCTATCCGCTCCAGAAAAAACGCCATTCCGACGAATTCCTGCGCACCATCGCCCACCTGCGGCCGCGCACCAACAAGTACGGCGCCATGCTGCGCCTGCGCTCGGCGCTGGGCCAGGCCGTGCACCGCTATTTCGCCGTAAACGGTTTCGCCTGGGTCCACACGCCCATCATCACCGGTTCGGACTGCGAGGGCGCGGGCGAAATGTTTCGCGTCACGGCCCTGTCCGACGCCGAGGCCGCCCTGCCGGCCGCGGCCCGGGCCGAGAAGGACTTTTTCGGCAAAAACGCCTTCCTCACCGTCTCCGGGCAGTTGACGGCCGAGCCCCTGGCCTTGGCGCTCGGCAAGGTCTACACCTTCGGCCCGACCTTCCGGGCCGAGCACTCCGACACCTCGCGCCATGCCGCCGAGTTCTGGATGGTCGAGCCGGAGATGGCCTTTGCCGACCTCGAGGACAACATGGACCTGGCCGAGTCGCTGCTCAAGGACCTCGTGACCGGGGTCCTGCGCGAGTGCGCCGAGGACTTCGGGCTTTTCGCCAAGTTCGTGGACCCGGGCCTGCCCGAACGCCTGGCCGCTTTCGTGGCCGAGCCCTTTGTGCGCCTGCCCTATGCCGAGGCCGTCCGGATTCTTCTTTCGGCCAAAAAGGACTTCGCCTACCCCGTGGGCCCGGGGCTCGACCTGCAAAGCGAGCACGAGCGCTACCTCACCGAGGAGCACTTCCGCCGCCCGGTCATCGTCTACGACTATCCCCGGGCCATCAAGGCCTTCTACATGCGCCAAAACGACGACAACGAGACCGTCGCGGCCATGGACGTGCTGGTGCCGGGCATCGGCGAGGTGGTGGGCGGCAGCGCCCGCGAGGAGCGCCTGGACCTGCTCGAGGCCCGCATCCGCGAACTGGCGCTGCCCCTGGAGGCCTACTGGTGGTACCTGGAAACGCGGCGTTTCGGCACGGTGCCCCATGCCGGCTTCGGCCTGGGCTTCGAGCGGGTGCTCATGCTCGTCACGGGCATCGGCAACATCCGCGACGTCATGCCGTTTGCCCGCACCTGGCGGCATCTGGAATTCTAGTTTCCGCCCGCAGCCGGGGGCGGCAACCGGGCGCGGGCCGGTTGCCCGGACCTGGCGGCATCGGGGATTCTCGTTTCCGTCCGCCCCCGGGGGCGGCAACCAAGTGCGGGCCGCTTGCCCGGACCTGGCGGCCTTTGCCAGCCTAGTATCCGTCCATAGCCCGGGGGGGCGCCGCCGGCAGGTGCACGAAGAAGGCGCTCCCCTTGCCCGGGCGGGATTCGACCCAGATGCGCCCGCCGTAGTGGCGCACGATCTGGCGGCAGATGGCCAGGCCCAGGCCCGTGCCCTTGGCTGCCTCATGGATGGTGTCGCCGCGGCCGATCTGATGGAATTTTTCGAAAATGGAGTCGAGTTCCTCGGTGGGGATGCCAATGCCGGTGTCGGCCACGACGATGCGCACCGCGCCGCCGTCGCGGGCAAGCTCCAGGCGCACCTCGCCGGCCGGGGTGAACTTCACCGCGTTTTGCAACAGATTGGAAACGACCTGGATCAACTGGTCCGGATCCATGAACAGGTCCGGGACGTCGGCTGCGGCGGTGAAGCGGAAGGCGACTTCCGGGCGCTGGTCGAGCAGCCCTTCGATGGTCTTGGCCGCCTTGGCCAGGACCTCGGCCGGGGCGAAGCGGCTGTCGCGCCATTTCATGCTGCCCGATTCGATGCGGCTTAAGTCCAGGACGTCGTTGATGAGCCTGGTGAGCCGTTCGGCCTCGCCGAAGACCACGGCCAGGTTGTCGGCGATGCGCTTGCCCTTGACGGCCAGGGTGGGGTTGTTCCCGGCCAGGGGCAGGAACTGCTCGGTGAAGTCGCGGCCGATGAGCTTGGCGAACCCCAGGATCGAGGTCAGCGGGGTGCGCAGTTCGTGGGAGACCGTGGAGAGGAACACGGATTTCATCCGGTCCAGTTCGCTCAAGCGAATGTTGGCCTCGGCCAGTTCCATGGCTTGCAGGCGCAGGTCGCGCGTGCGCTCCTCCACCTCGATTTCCAGGCGCTGCCGGTGCTCGGCCAGGGCTTTTTCGGCCTTGTGCCGGTCGGTGACGTCGCGGATGGCCTCGATGCCGCCGACGATGTGGCCGGTCTCGTCGCGCAGGGCCACGGCCTTGGCCCAGACATGGCGCGGCCCGCCGGGCAGGACCGCCAGGGTAACCTCGGCGATGATGGCATCCTCGGCCAGCTCGGCCACGGCATACCGGTCGTCGGGCCGGGTCACCGCCCCCCGGGCGTAGTCCACGAGCAGCGGCGTGGCGTAGCCGTAGAAAGGCTCCCCGTAGGCGAAGTCGGCTTTGCCGAGCATGTCCACGGCGGCCACGCCGGTGAGTTTTTCCATGGCCTTGTTCCAGAAGACCACCGCGCCGCCCGCGTCCACAACCATGGTGGGGTCGGGCAGGAAGTCGATGATGTCGGCCAGGCGCCGGTCGCGTTCCTTGACCCTGGCCTGGGTCCGGCGCAGTTCGCCGATGAGTTCGGACTGCCGGTAGGCGCGCAGGGCCATGGACGAAAGATGGTTGGCGAAATGGCGCAAGGCCTGGCAGATCTTGGCGAAGCGTGCCCGCGGCATGCGGGGGACGCGTTCGAGGGCCTGGCGGAAGGCCGTTTCGTCGGCGCCGATGGCCCGGCCGTAGGCCAGGATCGACTCGAGGTCCGTCGATTCGTCGATGACTTGGCCGACGAGCCAGGTGGCGATGTGGCGGCCCCCGAAAAAGATGCAGGTCGCGCCGTCGAGCAGGCCGGCGCTCAAACACCGGGTGATGGTCGGCGCCTCGCTACGGGTACGGCCCAGGGTGGCGTCGGAATGCCGGCAGTTGGCCAGCCCCTGGGGCGTGGCCCGGATAATGTCGCGGCAAAGGGGCGTGAAGTGGCTTGGCCGGGTGATGGGCCGGCCGTCGGGGTCGGTGATGAGGGAGGCCACGTCGGCCGCCTCGGCGAAGGCGTCCTGGATGCGCTGGATGTCGTCGAGGGAAAAGATGTCTTCGAAACGGATGGCGTCGTCACCGGCAAGGGCCGCAGTCGAGGTCGGGTGGCTGTTGCGGGCCTCGGTCGGGCGCGAAGGGGGGGGCGGTGGCCCATCGTCCGGTGCGTTGCTCATGTCCCCTCGAATGGCTGCGGCGGTGCCGTGATCCGAGTATAATCGAAAAAAGGCTTTTTTTCCAACAACTATTTCACGAATACGCACCCGTCATGCCGCACTTCGCGGGAATCGGGCGCGCGTCGAGACAAAGGCCTGCCCTATGGACACGGATGGGGTGATCGCCGGCTACGCGCGTATCGCGGACTGGTTCCTGGCCAGGCGGCACGCGGGTGAGCCGCCCATGGAGCGGCCGTACCTGGAAGCGGTGCTGGCCGGTGTTCCGGCCGGTGGGACGGTGCTGGACCTGGGCTGCGGCGGTGGCGAGCCCATGGCCGGTTTTTTTTGCCGCCACGGCCGCCGGGTGGTGGGCCTGGACGCGGCCTGGCCGATGCTGGCCGCCGGCAGGCGGCGTTTCCCGGACATGGCCCTCGTGGCGGCGGACATGCGC
Organism: Solidesulfovibrio sp. DCME; assembly: GCF_049995385.1. Lineage (NCBI taxonomy): Bacteria > Pseudomonadati > Thermodesulfobacteriota > Desulfovibrionia > Desulfovibrionales > Desulfovibrionaceae > Solidesulfovibrio > Solidesulfovibrio sp. DCME. The sequence goes on along the minus strand of NZ_CP188261.1, from coordinate 3,003,568 downwards.
CGGCTGCCTTTTCGCGGCCGCTTCGAGGCGGTCGTGGCCTGGGACAGCTTTTTTCATCTGCCTTACGAGGACCAGCGGGGCATGTTCCCGGTATTCGGCGAACTCGTCGCCCCGGGCGGGCTGTTGCTTTTCACCACGGGGCCGGCCCACGGCCGGTCGGACGGGGTCATGGACGGCGTGCGTTTCGCCCACTACAGCCTTTCGGCCGAGGAATACGGCGCGCTGCTTGGCCGTTTCGGCTTCACCGTGGCGCTGCACCGGGTCGAGGACACGGCCTGCGGCGGGCATACGGTCTGGCTGGCCCGGAAGACGGCGCAGGGCCGAACGAACGGGGCAAAGGACGCCTGATCGGCCGTCCGGCCGCGTCGGCGGGCCTTATGCCGGAGGGAGAGCACAACGTCAGGTGTTCCTGTAGCTCTATAAAAATAGCAATATGATGATTGTCGCAGGTATTCCGCGTTTTAAACGGAATCGGCATGGGACAGCCAGGTGGGCGGGGCCGGGGCGAGGAGCCGTAGCCGGCGGCAAGGGACGGGGCGGCACCGGACGGGAAGGATGCCGCCCCGGACAGGACTAGTGTCACGTCCTCAAAATTCATCGATATGATTTTACGGGCATGAGCCCATGTTAACTCGGCAAACTCGTACCGACTATATCGACGAAAAACGAGGACGCGACACTAGTCGCGGGTCCAGTAGAGGATCTGGTTGCCGGCCTCGAGCACGGCCCGCAGTTCGCGTTCGCGGGTTTCGGGCAGGCCCTGGATGCGGATGGAGACGTCGCGGCGGGCGGCGTCGGTGCGGTCGTAGGACGACAGGATGCTGATGATGCGGGCCTCGTGGCCGCGCAGGGCGTCGAGGACGGGCTTGAGGCTGCCTTCGCCCGTGCCCAGGCGCAGGCCGATCTGGATGCCGCCCTGGTCGATGCCGGTGATGGAGACGAACAGCCGGAAGATGTCCGTGTCCGTGATGATGCCGACGACCTTGCCCGCGGCGTCGACCACGGGCAGGCTGCCGATCTTGTTGTCGCGCATGATCAGGGCCGCCCGTTCCACCGTGTCCGTGGGGCGGATGGAGAGCGGCGACTTGGTCATGATGGCCTTGAGCTTCATCTCCGAGAGCAGGTAGGTCATCTCGTACATGTCCAGGGTCGTGGCCGAGGACGGCGAGGCGGCCTTGAGGTCGCGCTCGGAGACGATGCCGATGAGTTTGCCGTCCTTGTCCACCACGGGCAGGCGGCGGATCTTCTTCTCCCGCATGATCCGGCCGGCCTTGATCATGGAGATGTCATCGGTTGCGGTCACGACGTGTTGCGACATCCAATCGCCGACAAGCATGTTTGGGCTCCTTGCGCTGCGGGTGGGATCATCGCCCGGCCCGATTCGTGTTGCGTCCCTGGAAATACGGTGGATATTTTAATATATAATTATTTAAATGTCTTGCCGTGAAAACGACCGCTTTTCCCCGGGCGGCGCGGCGCTCAAGCCCCGGCGGGCGCGGGGACGCCTTGGGGCGACCAGCGGCGCAACTGGTAGTAGTCGGCCAGCATGACGTCGAGGTCCTCGCGGGGCAGGACGCGGCCGTCGGGCAGGGGTTCGCGGTGCAGCCGTTCGGGCAGCCGGTCGTCTTCGGGGCGCAGGCCCTCGCGCAGGTTGAACAGCCGGGTCATGTCCGTGATGGCCGCGGCCCGCCGGCGCAGGGCCTCCTTGGAGCCGTCGAGGCCCGTGGCCAGGCGCACGACTTTTTCCAGTTCCTCCCAGGTGTAGAGGTCGCGGAAAAACCGGCACAGGATGAGCGTGTCGAAGATGGTCAGGCGGTCCTCGAAGTCGATGAGCAGCGCCGCCTTGCCGGCCACGGCGTCGGGCGGGATCATGCCGGAGAGTTCGGGCTTGTAGAAGGTGGTGCGCAAGTGGCAGGCCCCCCGGTCGGAGGTGGCGTAGGCCAGGCCCATGCCCTTGAGCACCCGGGGGTCGTAGCCCGGCGGCTCCATGCCCTTGACGTGGATGGCCAGGTCCTCCAGGCCCCACTCCCGGGCGGCGGCCTTGATGCCCTGGCCGAGCAGCGCCCCGATGCCCCGGCCGGCGACGATGTCGGCGATGAGGTTGGCCGTGCCGTCGGGGTCGTTGTAGCCGATGGGGTAGGACACCCGGCCGCGGGCGACGGCCTCCACGGTGAAGGCGCAGAGGTTGCCGGCGGAGATGGTGTCGCAGCCGAGCCGGTCGCACAGGTCGTTGAGATAGACGATCTCGGCCATGTCCTCGATCATGCACAGGCCGCCGAAGGCGTAGATGGTCTCGTACTCCGGCCCCTCCAGGGTCAGCCCTTGGTGGCGGCCCGAGGACAGGGTGGCCAGGCGGCCGCAGGACATGAAGCACTTGGCGCAGGCGTGGGCCGCGACCGCGTGTTCCTTGTGGAAGGTTTCGCCGGAGATGCGGTCCCAGTGGGCGCACGAGCCTTGCGTCCAGTACTTGGCCGGAAAGGCGCCGGCGGTGTTCATGAGCGCCACCATCATGGTGGTGCCCATGGCCTTGTAGGCCTTGACCCCCTTGTTCTCCAGGCCGGCCTTGGCGAAGGCGGCGGCGTGGGCGGAAAGCCCGGCCGGGTCGGCGGCCAGGCGCCGGCGGTCGCCCTGGAAGACGATGGCCTTGAGCTTCTTGCTGCCCATGACCGCGCCCACGCCGGCCCGGCCGGCGCAGCGCCAGCGTTCGTTGGCGATCATGGCCAGCCTGCAGAGGTTCTCGCCGGCCGGGCCGATGACCACGGCCCCGACCCGCTTGGCGTCCGGCCGGGGCAGGGTGAAGCGCTCCCGGGCCGCCGCGTCGGCGGCGTAGACGTCGAGGCCCCACAACGGGGCGGCGTCGTGGAAGTCGCAGCCGTCGGGGTGGATGGTCAGGCCCACCGGGGCGTCGGCGGCGCCGGAGATGACCACGGCGTCGAAGCCGGCGGCGTCCACGGCTTGGGGGCTGCGGCCGCCGGAATAGGATTCGGCGTAAAAACCCGTCTGGGGGGACTTGGTAAAAACGCCGAAGCGGCTGGCGCCCCAGGTCGGGCCGCCGCACAGGGGGCCGGTGGCGAAGATGAGGTGGTTGTCCGGGGAAAGGGGGTCGACGCCGGCCGGGTTGCGGTCGAGCAGCAGCCGGGTGGCCAGGCCCTTGCCCCCGAGATAGGCGGCGAGGTGCTCCGCGTTTGCCGCCTCGACGCGCGCCGCGCGGCGGGTGAGGTCGATGGCGAGGATGCGCCCGTAAAATCCGTGCATGGCCGCCTCCTAGATGCCCAGATAGGCCGACTTGATGTGCGGGTTTTCGAGCAGTTGCGAGGCCTCGCCGGAAAGCGCCACCCGGCCGTGTTCCAGCACGTAGCCCCGGTCGGACAGGCGCAGGGAATGGTTGACGTCCTGTTCCACCAAAAGGACCGTGGTGCCGGAATCGGCGATCTTGCGCAGGGTGTCGAAGATGGACTTGACCAGGATGGGGGCCAGGCCGAGCGACGGCTCGTCGAGCATCAACAGTCCCGGCAAGGCCATGAGCCCCCGGCCGATGGCCACCATCTGCTGCTCGCCGCCGGACAAGGTCATGGCCATCTGGCCCTGGCGTTCGAGCAGGCGCGGCAGCAGGGCGTGGACCTGGCGCAGGGTCTGGGAGCGCTCCTTGTAGGCCCGGGGGGTGAAGGCCCCGATCTCCAGGTTCTCGGCCACGGTCATCAGCGAAAAAAGCCGCCTCCCCTCGGGCACGTGGACGATGCCGCGCTCGACGATGCGCTCGGGCGGCAGGGTGTGGATGGGCTCGCCCTTGAAGCGGATCACGCCCGAGGACGCGGTCATCAGCCCGGAGATGGTCTTGAGCAGGGTGGACTTGCCCGCGCCGTTGCCGCCGATGATGCTGACGACCTCGCCTTCCTCCACGGTCAGCGACAGGTCGTTTATGACCTGGACGTCGCCGTAGGCGACATCGATGTGTTCCACGCTAAGCAGCGTCATAATCCCCCCCGAGATAGGCCTTGATGACGTTCTCGTCCCGGGTCACGGCTTCGGGCGTGCCTTCGGCGATCTTCTGGCCGAAGTGGATGACCACGACCCGGTCGGACAGGGCCATGACCGCCCGCATGATGTGCTCGATCACGAAAACGGTCACACCCCGGTCGCGCAGGCCCCGGATGACGGCGATCATGTCGTCGACTTCGGTGGGGCGCAGTCCGGCCATGACCTCGTCGAGGAGCAGCAGGTCGGGGCCCGTCGCCAGGGCCTTGCCGATCTCCAGGCGCTTGCGGTCGGCGATGGTCAGGCTGCCGGCCAGCCGGTCGCGCAGGTGGGCCAGGCCCAGGGTGGCCATGACCTCCTCGGCCTTGTCCCGGGCCTTGGCCGTGGAACCCGTGTGGAGGAAGGCCCCGACCATGACGTTGTACAGCACCGTCTTGGTGGCGAAGGGCTTGACGATCTGGAAGGTGCGGGCCAAGCCGATCTTGCACAGGTCCCAGGGCTTGCGGCCGTTTATGACCTCGCCCTTGAAGCGGATGGTGCCCTCGGACGGGGCGTAGACCCCGGCCACCAGGTTGAAGACCGTGGACTTGCCCGCGCCGTTGGGGCCAATGAGCGCCAGGATCTCGCCCTGCTTAATGTGCAGGTCCAGGGTGCTCACGGCGGTAAGCCCCCCGAAGTGTTTGGTGAGGCCGGTGATTTCGAGGATGTTGCTCATGCGGCTTCTCCCTTCGGGCCCGTGTCGCGGGTGATCTTTCGGGCGAGCTTGTCGTAGGCGGCGGCAAGGGGCGCGGTCAGGCCTTGCGGCTTATACAGCATGACCAGGATGAGGATCAGCCCGAAGATGACCAGGTGCAGGCCGGGCAGCATGTCGCTTAAGTAGATGCGGGTGAATTCGTTTAAGGGCCGCAGCACCAGCGCGCCGATGACCGGGCCGGCGATGGTGCCCCGGCCGCCGATGAGGGCGATAAAGGCGATCTCGAAGGACAGGTCCAGGCCCATGAGCCCCTTGGGATAGAAGTAGAGCATGAGCTGGGCGTAGAAGGTGCCGGCCAGGGCGGTGAAGAAGCAGGAGAGCGCCATGGACAGGAGCTTGCAGTTGGCCACGTTGACGCCAAGGGCGGCGGCCGCTTCCGGCTCCTCGCCGCCGGCGGCCAGGTAGTAGCCGATCTTCGAGCGGGAGATGAACCAGGTCAGGGCCAAAACGACCAGGAGCATGACGAGGATGATGTAATAGTACGGCAGCTTGGACATGAACTGGTAGTGCCAGAACGAGGCTTCCTTGAGCGGTATGAGCAGTCCCCGGGGGCCGTTGACATGCAGCGGACCCAGATAGTCGATGTTTTCCACCATGACCCGGATGCCCTCGGCGAAGGCGATGGTGCACAGGCAGAAATAGGCGCCGCGCATGCGGAAGGTGGGCAGGCCGATGATGACGCCGACCAGGGCGGCCAAAAGCCCGCCGACCAGCATGCCGATCCAGGGCGAGACGCCGTACTGCAGCGTCAGGATGGTCGAGGTGTAGGCGCCGATGCCGACGAAAACGGAATGCCCGAGGGGCAGCACGCCGGCGAAACCGCCCACCAGGTTCCAGGCCGTGGTCAGGTAGGCGTAAAAGAAAAGCAGGATGAGGATTTGCAGATAGGTGGGCGAGGTCACCACCAGGGGCAGCCCGAAGGCGACCAGGGCCGCCAGCGTCAGCAGCGAGGTGTCGAGTTGTTTTCGGCTCACGATGTCGCCTCCTACCAGTCCTGTTTGTTGCCGAAAAAACCCGAAGGTTTCACGAACAAGATGACCAGGAAAATGGCGTAGATGATGGCTTCGGTCCAGGTCGAGGCCATGAACTGCGAAAAGACCGATTCGATAAGGCCAATGACCAGGCCGCCGAGCAGGGCGCCGGGAATGCTGCCCAGCCCCCCCAGGACCACGATGATGAACGCCCGGATGTCGAAGACAACGCCCACGGACGGATAGACGTAATAAAAGGGGATGAGCACGCAGCCGGCGATGCCGGCGATGGCCGTGCCCAGGCCAAAGGCGATGTTGTAGACCTTGTACTGGTCGATGCCCATGAGGTTGGCCGCCTCGCGGTCGAGGCTGGTGGCCCGCAACGCCATGCCGATCTTGGTCTTGCGCATGAAAAGGGCCAGCCCCACGGCGGTGGCCACGGCCACCACGAAGCCGGAAAATTTCGGGATCGAGACGATGAACTGTCCCAGGGCGAAGGACTTGTTGGAAATCGCCGTGCGAACGGTGCGGTATTCCGCGCCGAAAAGCATCAGCGCCAGGTTGTCGAGGACATACCAGACACCTGTGGTGACGATGATGACCGTCAGCGGTTCGCGGACCTCCCGTTCAGCCCGAAACACGGGTTTGATCACCACGTCCTGGAGGAAGTAGCCGAAGAAATAGAGGATGGGGGGGACGATTAGAAGGGCCAGGTACGGGTGGATGCCCGTGAGCTTGATCAGCCAGTAGGCACTGAACATGCCGACCATGAGGAGCGAGCCGTGGGCGAAGTTGACCACCTTCATCACCCCGAAGATCAGGGTGAGTCCCAGCGCGGTCAGCCCGTACATGGCGCCCATCATGATGCCGTTAATTGTCGCCTGAATCACCGCGGTCATGCAGCCTTCTCCGGACGTTTGCCCCGGGCGGCGTCGGCGCCGCCCGGGTGTTGACGCAGCTTTTGGGGTTACTTGTTGGCCGGGAAGACCGGGGTGTAGCCGGCGCGGCGGGCGATTTTTGGCCAAACGGTCACGCGTTCGGGCTTGCCGTCGATCTTGGCCACCTGGACGATGACGATGCCGGCGTTTTTGTTCTGGCCGTCCTTGTCGAATTCCACGCCGTCGTAGGAAACGATCATGGCCGGGCCGGTGGTGAGCTTGGTGGCGGCCAGGGCGTCGCGCAGCTTGGCCGGGTCGGTTGCGGCGGCGCGTTCCAGGGCGTCGGCGATGACGTACATGGAGGCGTAGGCGTCCACGGACTCGCCGGTCAGGTCGTAGCCGTACTTCTTCTTGAACTTGGCGTTGGTTTCCTTGGCGCCGGGCTTGTTGACGTCGGTGTTCCACTCGACTTCGTCGAAGATGCCGTAGGCGGTGTCGCCGGTGTTTTCCAGGAACTTGGGATCGGCGTGGCCGCCGCCGCTGGCCAGCACGACCTTGGGCTTGACCTGCATTTCGGCCATGGTGTTGGTCAAAAGGATGGCGTCGGCGGCGTTGGACACCAGCAGGACGATGTCGGGGTTGGCGGACTTGAGCTTGGTCACGACCGGGGTGAGGTCCGTGGCCGTGCTGGGATAGGGCTCGTCAAGGACGATCTGGTAGCCGTCTTTTTTGGCCAGCTCACGCCACTTTTCGGCGAAACCCGTGCCCCAGTCGCCGTTTTCGAAGACGAAGGCGATGGTCTTGAGCTTCACGCCGGTTTCGTCCTGCATGTCCTTGAGGAAGCGGAACTGGTCGCGCACCCACCAGGAGTCCTTGGCGGCCACGCGGAAGACGTTTTTGAAGCCGCGCTCGGTGATGGTGTCGCGCACGGCCACGGGCACCACGAAGGGGATGCCGTAGCGCTCGGCCACCTGGGTGGCCGGGTAGGTGACGGCGGAGTTCCAGCAGCCGGTCATGAGGTTGACCTTTTCGGTGTTGATGAGGCGCTCGGTTTCGGTGACGCCGACGGTGGGGTCGGACTTGCTGTCGGCGTAGACGAGTTCGAGCTTGGCGCCGCCCAGGGACTTGATGCCGCCGGCGGCGTTGATTTCCTCGACAGCCATTTCCCGGGCCTGCTTGCCCTGCACGCCGACCGAAGCCGACGGGCCGGACAGCGGCTCGACGTTGCCGATCTTGACCACCTTGTCCGCCGCGAAAGCCGGCGAGGCGGCCAGGGCCAGGCCCAGGGCCGCGCCCAGGCAGCACGTCAGAAGCGATCCTTTCAAACCTGTTTTCATGCCATACCTCGTGTGTTGACGGTTGCTGTCGGTCGGGCCACAACTATTTCACAAGGGCCTTATGGACCTCGCGAATGCCTTGTTCCATGATGTCCAGCCCGCGGGCGAGCTGTTCGTCGGTGATGACCAGGGGCATGAGCGCCCGGATGCAGTTGCCGAAGTTGCCGCAGGACAGCACCAGCAGGCCGTGGTCCTGGCAGTACTTGACCACGCCCTTGGCCGCTTCGGGGCAGGGCGCCTTGGTGGCCCGGTCGGAGACGAACTCCAGGGCGCGCATGGCGCCCAGGCCCCGGGCGTCGCCGATGAGCGGGAATTCGTCCTTCCAGGCCTCGAAACGCGCTTGCAGGGTGTCGCCCAGGCGCACGGCGGCGGCGAGCAGCCCGTCCTGCTCGATGGCGTCGAGGACGGCCAGGCCGGCCCGGCAGGCCAGGGGGTTGCCGCCGTAGGTGCCGCCGATGCCGCCGACATGGACCGAATCCATGATGTCGGCCTTGCCGACCACGCCGGCCAGGGGCAGGCCGCCGCCCATGCTCTTGGCGATGCTCATGAGGTCGGGCTCGATGCCGAAGTGCTCCATGGCGAACATCTTGGAGGTGCGGCCGAAGCCGGACTGGACCTCGTCGGCCACGAAAACGATGCCGCACTCCTCGCAGATGGCCTTGAGCTTGGCGAAGAACTCCACCGGCGGCACGACGAAGCCGCCCTCGCCCTGGACGGGCTCGGCGATGACGCAGGCGATCTGTTCGGCGGCGGCGGTGCCGATGAAAAATTCGCGCATCTTGTCGGCGCAGGCGGCACCGCAGTCGGGGTAGGACAGCCCCAGCGGGCAGCGGTAGCAGTAGGCGTAGTAGGGGTACTGGTAGACTTCGGCGGCCATGGGGCCGAAGCCGTACTTGTAGGGCTTGACCTTGCTGGTGAGCGACATGGCCAGCAGCGTGCGGCCGTGGAAAGCGTTCTTCATGGACACGACGCCGGCGCGGCCGGTGTGGCAGCGGGCGATTTTCACCGTGTTTTCCACGGCTTCGGAACCGCTGTTGACAAAGAGCGCCTTTTTCGGGGCCGGTCCGGCGGCGGCTTCGCACACCCGCTTGGCCAGGGCGACATAGGGCTCGTAGAGGGTGATCATGGAGCAGGTGTGGAGGTACTTCTCGGCCTGGTCCTTGACGGCGGCGACGACGCGGGGGTTGCAGTGGCCGACGTTGAGCACGCCGATGCCGCCGACGAAGTCGATGAATTCCCGGCCGGTGACGTCGCGCAGCAAGGCGCCCGAGGCGGATTCGACGAAGAAGGGCGTGGCACTGGGGTGGCCCTTGGGAATGTAACGGTCGCGCATGGCCTGGAGATCGTGGGCCTTGTCGTTGGTATTCACGAAGCATCCTCGTGGTTGTCGGTTTGGGGCAAAAATGCCCAGGAGAATGGAAACCGAAACGTCAACCAACTCTTCGAGCAAGAAGCACGCCAGTGGGTGTTGTTTTGTTTAGTAAATAATTTTATATAGATATGATAAAACCTCGCGCTGGCAGGAGCGGTGATGATTCATTTATGAATCGACAAAAAAGTTAATATCAATAAAAATCGATATGATGACACTGATTCAATATTGATTCAGATTGTGGGGCGGGCGGAAACGGCGCGGGAAAACCCCGGGGCGTGGGCGGCCTTGCCTGGGCCGGCACGACAGCCTGGCAGGCAATGCAAAGAAAAACCAAGAAAAATTTCGTAAGCGCCGACAGGCCCAAACGGGGGTTCGCCCCACGGCTGTCCCCGGCGGCGGCTGTGGGCAGACCGGATTGATTCAGAAATGAATCAGTCCCGATTCAGGCCGTAGCGCTTGAGCTTGCGCACCACCGTGGCCTGGCTCACGCCCAGATAGGCTGCCATCTCCCGCGTCGTGCGGCAGGCGGTCAAGGCCTCGCGCAGCCGGCGCTGGGAGGCCTGCTCCATGGATTCGGCCAGGGGGCGCGGCCCGCCGCCCGCCGCCGCCGCGCCGTCGTCGCCGGCGAGCGCCTCTTCCAGGGCCTCGGTCAGGTCGTCGTCGTCGCTCATGACAAAGGCCTTCTGGATCAGGCTCACCATTTCGCGCACATTGCCCGGGAAATCGTAGGCTTCAAGCAGGCGCATGGCCCGAAGCGACAGGCGCTTGGCCTTGCCGTGGCGGGCGTTTTGCTGGGAGAGGTAGAATTCGGCCAGGCCGAAGATGTCGTCGCGGCGTTCGCGCAGCGGGGCGATGCGCACCAGGAACGTGTTGAGCCGGTAGTAGAGGTCCTTGCGGAACAGCCGCCGTTCCACCAGGGCGTCCATGTCGCAGTTGGTGGCCGCCACCACCCGGCATTCCACCAGGCGCGACTCGGCCCCGCCCAGGCGGCGCAGTTCGTGGTCGTCGAGGTACTTGAGCAGCTTGGCCTGGGCCGGCAGGGGGATGTCGCCCACCTCGTCGAGGAACAGCGTCCCCCCGGCGGCCAGCTCGATGAGCCCGGCCTTGCCGCCCTCGCGCGCGCCGGTAAAGGCCCCTTTCTCGTAGCCGAACAGTTCCGCCTCGAAGAGGTTTTCCGGCACGGCCGGGCAGTTGATCTGGATAAACGCCTTCTGGGCCCGGGGGCTCACCCGATGGAGGAATTTGGCCAAAAGGCCCTTGCCGGTACCGGATTCGCCGAGCAGCAGCACCCGCGAGACGTCCATCTGGGCGAGCTTTAAAAGCGTGCGCATGGTGCGCTGCATCTGCGGGCTGTTGGAGACGATGTCCTTCTGGGACAGCTCCAGCAGCGAGAGCTCGGCCAGTTCGCTGCGGTAGCGCTCCTCGACCTTGCGGGCGTTTTGCAGGCCCTGGCGCAGGTTGTTGAGCTCGGTCACATCGCGCTCGTTGACCACCACCAGCGACACCGCGCCCGTGGCGTCGAGCACGGGCGTGCCCGTGACCAGCAGCTGCTTGCCCGAGCGGGTGATGTGCTGGATCATGCTGGCCTGCCTTCCGGTCGCCAGCACTTCCAGGGTGACCGAGCGGTCCACCATGCCCTCGGCCACGATGCAGGCCACGTCCTTGCCGACGTAGTCCTTGGCGGCGATGGAGTTGAGGCGTTCGGAGGCGGTGTTGATCTCCAGGATGAGGCCTTCGCCGGAGCAGATCCAGATGCCGTCGGAGACCGAGTCCAGGATGGAGCGCAGCTGGGTGTCCGCGGACAGCCGTTCGCCGCACAGGATCGAGGCCCCCACCACGCGGCCGTCGCGCAGGATCGGCACGACATTGCCGCTTTGGGGCCGCCCGCCGGCGTCGAAGGCCACGCAGCCCGGCCGGCCGCCTTCCAGGCAGGCCGACACCCCGGCCCACAGGTCGGGCCGGGCCAGGGGCAGGGCGGCGCCCGGCGTGGCCGCCTTGGCCCCGAGCAGGGCCTTGGCCGCCGCGTTGGCCACGGTCACCCGGCCGTCGGCGTCCACGGCGAGCAACGGCCCGGCCAGGGAGCGCACGATGTCGGCGTCGGTGAAGGGCGTTGCCACGGCTGGGCTCCATGGGGCTCGATGTGCGGCTGGGTTTTCCGCCGCTGGCAAAATGGCATGGAAGCGGACCGGGGGGCAAGGGCAAAGCCGTTTGGCCGGGGTGGAGGGTGGCCAGGGGCGCGGCAGACGAAACGGGGGGGCCAAAACGACGGCGCGTTGCCCTTTGGCGCCCGGTCCGCTCCCGGCGGCGTGTCCCGCGACGCGACCAGGGCCGGGATGACAAAGCGCCGGCCGGCCTGCTAACGGCCTTTGCATGACACCCGAACTGGATACCATCCTGAGCCGCCTGGCCGTGGCCTCGGACTACTGGCTGGTCTCGGACGAATTCGCCGCCATCGAGGGGTTTCTCGACCCCATCGAGGGCTATGCCTTGCTGCTTCTGGCCCAGTACGGCCCGGGGGTGGGCGCCATCGTGGAAATCGGCAGTTTCGCCGGCCGGTCCACGGCCTACCTGGCCCGGGGGTCCCGGCGGGGCCGCCGGGAGAAGGTCGTGGCCGTGGACCATTTCCAGGGCTCGCCCGAGCACCAACCCGGCGGCGGGCATGAAGCTCCCCTGGTCACCCAGGGCAGGCTCTACGCGGCCTTCGAGGCCAATCTGGCCAGGGTCGGCGAGCGGGACCGGGTCCATGCCCTGTGCCAGGGCTCGGCCGCGGCCGTGGCCGGCTGGAGCCATCCCATCCGCCTGCTCTTTATCGACGGCGACCATGGCTTTGCGGCCTCGCGCCAGGATTTCGAGTCCTGGTCGCCCTTCCTCGTGCCGCAGGGCCTGGCCGTTTTCCACGACATCGGCACCTTTGACGGCGTCACGGCCTATTACGCCGAGCTGCTGGCCGCCGGGGCCTACCGCGAGGTGTTGTCCGTGGGCACGCTGCGAGCCGTCAGCCGGGCCGGCTGACCCCCGTCGCCCGCGTTTCGACCGCCTGGGCATGGGGTACGCCACGGCCCGTGACGCGGGCCGGTTGACCCTTTCACCCCGCGTTTCGACCGCCTGGGCATGCGGCCAGGCCGCGGCCGTTTCCCGGGCCGGCGGACGGCCTGGCGACGGGGCGGGGGTGGCCCGCCCCGGGCCATTAGCCCTTGGGCTTGCCGTGCCTGATGGGCCCCATTTCGACCTTGAGGCCATCGGCGCCGAGGTTGAGGGACACGCCCTTGGTGGTGGTGCGCAGCTTGAGGATGACGCCGTTGGAATTCTCCAGCCACTGGACGCCCTTGCCCGTCACGGCGGCATAGCCGGCCCGCGCCTGGAAAAAGGCGCCCGGGAAGTCCTCGACGCGCCGCAAGCGGTAGACTTCGCCCACGGCATTGGCCTTGGACACGCCCAAGCCGCCGATGCCCAGGCCCCCGAGCTTGAAGGGGTAGCTGTGGCCCTTGAAGACCAGGGTGCCCTGGCCGCCGGTGGCGCTGAGGATGAAGCCGCCCTGGCCGATTTCCATGGTCACCCGGCCGACGGGCCGGCCGAGGTCGTCGGCCCGGGCGTCGGCCGGGGCCAGGGCGACAAGCGCCAGAAAGGTGACGGCGCAGGCGAAAAAGAGCATCCGGAGACGGCTGAGCGGATCGGGGAAAAGCGGTTGGCGCATGTGTGCACTCCTTCGGGCCGTGGGCGTTGTACGGAGAGAGGCCTTAAGGCGAACATACCGCGTAGGCGGCGGGAATATCAAGGGCAATCGGCCCAAAGCAGGCGATGGCGGGACGGGGCGGGCGGCTGCCGTGCGGGTCCCATGGGCCTCGCGTCAGATGGTGTAGTGCACGGGCAGCTCTTCCCGCATGGTTGCCTCCCGGTCGAGGAGGGCCTGGAGCGTCTTCGTGTCGTAGACGCGTTCCAGGGCTTCGCGGGCCTCGTCCCACAGGCCCATGAACACGCAGGAGCCCTTGAGGGCGCAGTCGAAGTGGGGTCGGTCCAGTTGGCAGTCCACCGGTGTCATGGGGCCGTCGATGAAGCGGATGATCTCGCCGACGGTGATAGTGGCCGCCGGGCGGCTGAGGAAAAAGCCGCCTTCCTTGCCGCGCTGGGAATCCACGAAGCCGCCCTGGCGCAACTGGTGCAGGATGACCTCCAGGAACCGCTTGGGGATGGCCTGGTTGGCGGCGATGTCCACGGAGCGCACGGCCCCCTCGCCTTGCCGCTTGGCCAGTTCAAAAAGCGCCCGCAAGGCGTATTGGCATTTCTGCGTCACCCACATTGTCGCCTCACCCCTCCTTTCGTGCGGGCCGCCTGGACCCAGCGGCACGTGTGGTTTGCAAGCGGCACCCCGGCCTCCTTGGGCCAGCCGGCCTGCCGGGGTGCGTTTGGCCAGGTTCCCGAAGCGGCCGCCGGGCGCGGCACTAGGCCAGGCGCACGCTGTCGCCGGGCCGGACGGTGCCGCCGGCCAGCACCCGGGCGAACACGCCTTCCTTGGGCATGACGCAGGTGCCCACGGCCCGCATGATGGCGCAGCCATGGCCGTGGCATTCCTTGCCGATCTGCGTGACCTCGAGCAGCACCGCCTCGCCCACCCGGACGCGGTTGCCCGGGGCCAGGCCGAGTTGTTCCAGGCCGTCCACGGTGAGGTTCTCGGCGAAGTCGCCGGGCGCGATGGTGGCGAGCTTGCGGCGCATGCGCTCGACGCCTTCCAGGGCCAGCAGGCTCACCTGCCGGCCGGAGCCGGCATGGGCGTCGTCCTCGATGCCGTACTCTTCGCGCAACACGACGGCCTCCACGGGATGTTTCTTTTCCCCCTTGCGCTCGCTGACGCAGACCGAATGGACCGTTGCCATGGCTTTCCTCCACCGGGATGCCGTCACGGAGCTGCGGCGCCTGCCGACCGGACGGATGTATGTTGTAATAAATTCGATCGTCGAGATGATGATTAGGACATGGGCCATGATCCGTCAAGGCTGTCCCCACACCTCAGCCCGCCTCCGCCTCCGCTGCCGCGCCCACGGCCCGGCCCAGGTCGTCCTTCAGGTCGGCGGCCGACTCGAGCCCCACGGACAGGCGCAGCAAGGCGTCGGTAATACCCCGCTTGGCCCGCTCGGCCGGTGGCACGGCCGCATGGGACATGGCGGCGGGATAGGACAGGATCGACTCCACCCCGCCGAGGCTGACCGCCACCTTGGGCAGGCGCACCGTGCGCATGAAAGCCTCTGCCGCCTTGGCGCTTTGCAGCTCGAAGCTCAAGACCGCGCCCGGGCCGTCGGCCTGGCGGGCCTGGATGGCGTGGCCGGGATGGCCGGGCAGGCCGGGATAATGGACACGGGCCACTTCGGGGCGCCCGGCCAGCCAGGTGGCCAGTTCCCGGGCCGTTTCCTGCTCGGCGGCCAGGCGCACGGCCAGGGTGCGCATGCCCCGGGCGAGCAGCCAGCAGTCCTGGGGGCCGAGCACCGCGCCACAGGTGTTTTGCACGGCGTAGAGCTTTTGCCCGAGCGCCGCGTCGGCCGTGACGGCCAGGCCGGCCACCAGGTCGCTGTGGCCGCCCAGGAATTTGGTGGCGCTGTGCAGCACGATGTCGCAGCCGTGGGCGAGGGGGCGCTGGAGAACGGGCGTGAGGAAGGTGTTGTCCACGATGACGAGCAGGCCCTGGGCCTTGGCCAGGGCGGCCACGGCCCCGAGGTCGGTCACGGTCAACAGCGGATTGGACGGGCTTTCGACGTAGATGGCCCGGGTGCGGGGGGTGACGGCGGCGGCCAGGGCGCCCGGGTCGGTCGTGTCCACGAAGGTGGTTTCGAGGCCCCAGCGGGCGAAAACGGTGGTCAGGGCGCGGTAGGCCCCGCCGTAGAGGTCGCGGCCGGCCAGGATATGGTCGCCTGGGGAAAAAAGCAGCAGGACGCTGGTGATGGCGGCCATGCCCGAGGCGAAGGCCAGGCCGCGCGCCCCGCCTTCCAGGGCGGCGATGTGGGATTCCACGGCCTGGCGGGTCGGGTTGCCGCTGCGGGCGTAGTCGAAGCGGCCGGGGCGGGCGGGGTCGGCCTGGGCGAAGGTCGAGGTGGGGTGCAGCGGCAGGCTCAGGTCGCCGTAGGGTTCGTCGGGGTCCTGGCCGCCGTGAATGAGCAGGGTGGTGAGGTCCATGGCGTTGCCTTTTTCAAGTTGTGTTGGTTGGCGTCACAAAACGGCCCGCAAATCGGCCACCAGGTCGTCCGGGTCTTCCAGGCCGATGGACAGGCGCAGCAGGCCGTCGGTCACGCCGAGCCTGGCCCGGGTTCCCGGGTCGATGTCGGCATGGGTCTGCACGGCGGGCAGCGTGACCAGCGATTCCACGCCGCCGAGGCTTTCGGCGAATAAAAACAGCCGCACCCCGGCCAGGATGTCGGCCGCCCGGCACGGCTCGGCCAGCTCGAAGGAGACCATGGCCCCGAAGCCGGCGGCTTGCGTGCGTTGGCGGTCGTGTCCGGGATGTTCGGGCAGGCCCGGGTAATGGACGCGGGCCACGGCCGGATGCGCGGCGAGGAAATCGGCCACGGCCCGGGCCGAGGCCTGCTGGCGGGCCAGGCGCACGCCAAGGGTCTTGAGCCCCCGCAGGATCAGCCAGCTGTCCAGGGGGGCCAGCCCGGCTCCGGCGGCGTTTTGGAAAAACGCCAGCCGCTCGGCCAGATCCGGGTCCTTGGCCACCAGGATGCCGGCCACCACGTCGTCGTGGCCGCCGAGGTACTTGGTGGCGCTGTACACGGTCACGTCGGCCCCCAGTTTAAGCGGCCGCTGGAGCAGCGGCGTCATGAAGGTGTTGTCCACGACGAAGAGCGCGCCGTGGTCCCGGGCCAGCCGGCCAAGCGCCGCCAGGTCGGCCACCTTGAGCAGGGGGTTGGTCGGGCTTTCGACGAAAAGGGCCGCGGCCCCGCCAGCGAGGGCCACGGCCACGGCCGGGGTGTCGGCGGTGTCCACGTACACGGCCTCGATGCCAAGCGGCCGGTAGAGGCGCTCGAACAGCCGGTAGGTGCCGCCGTAGAGGTCCTCGGTGACGACGATCCGCTCGCCCGGGGCGAACAGCCGGCCCAGGCAGTCCAGGGCGGCCATGCCCGAGGCGAAGGCCAAGCCCCGGCAGCCGCCGTCGGCGCGGGCCAGGGTGTCCTGGAGGACGTCGCGGGTGGGGTTGGCGGTCCTTGTGTAGTCATAGCCCGTGGATTGCCCGAGTCCCGGGTGGCGGAAGGTGGCTGTCTGGTAGATGGGCATGGACACGGCGCCGGTCCGTTCGTCCCAGCGGGAGCCGCATTGGGCCAGGTAGCTTTCCAGGCGCATGGCCGATCCTCCTTCAGATGCCTTCGCCGAAGCCGAAGAAATCCCGGGCCGCCAGCCGCCGCCGCCGGTCCTGGCGGTAGCGGTCGCCGATGGCCCGGCGCAGTTCCTGAAAGGGCGGCGCGCCGTAGAGTTCGTCGCGGCTGACGGGCCGGGGGCCGGGCGTCGGCTCGTCGCAGACCAGCGGCCCGGGCCCCGGCGGCAAGCCGATGACGCGCTCGGCCAGGCACAGGGCTTCGTCCAGGTCGGCGGTGGCCAAAACGACCGTGCGCGGCGGGCTGGCACTGGCCAAGAGCCCGGGCAGGACCGCCTCGAAGACGGCCCGTTCCCCGGGCTCCAGGGCGCCGCAGGGGTCGTCGAGGAAAAGGACGGGGGAGCCGAGCACCAGGGACCGGGCCAGGTTGGCCCGCAGGCGTTCCCCGGGGGAGCGTCCCAGGGGGCGCTCGTCCAGGATGTTGCCGAGCCCGGCCAGGACGAGGGCGGCCACGGCCCGGGCCCGGACCTCGCCCGCGGCCAGGTCCGGCCAGGCCGCCTCGCCCGCCAGGACGCAGTTTTCCAGCAGGCTCAGCCAAGGGAAGAGTCCGCTGTCCCAAAGCACAAGCCCCCGGTCGAGGTCCTGGCCGGCCACGGGGCGTCCTTCCCAGGTGACGCGGCCGAAGGCCGGGAGTTCCAGCCCGGCCAGGAGCCGCAGCAGCAGGGACTTGCCGCAGCCGGGAGGGCCATGGAGGCAGACGCGCTGGCCGGGCGGAATGTGGAACCGGAGATCCTCCAACCGCGTGCGGCCGTCATGGACCGCGCGCAGGTCGCGAACGGCCAGTCCCGTGTCCCAGGCCTGAGGGTTGCTTGGCAACATGTCGGACTCCTTGGCGTTTTTGCGACGGCAACGTTATCGGCGACTTTAATATCATCAATTCAGTCAAATTTATGATAAAATAAGCCGCTGGCCCAGGTCAACAGTGGTGGTGGAATTTTTACAATAAGCTCAATGATTCCAGCCTAAAATAAAAATATATTTTTCAGATCAATTTTATGATGTAAAGACCCGGCTAGCGTGGCTCCGCCGCCCAGCCGCGACGCGGCATGCCCTTATTTCATACTAAAACAATATGAAAATCAAGGAGGAGGCCATGGCCGGACAACGACGCTGGACGCGCAAGGAACTCATGGCGTTGCTCGACATCAGGGGGCGCCAGGCCCGGCAGGAGCTCTACGACCGGGCCGACGCCGTGCGCCGCGAGCACCACGGCGACGCCGTCCATTTGCGCGGGCTCGTGGAGTTTTCCAATATTTGCGCCAATGATTGCCTGTACTGCGGCATCCGGGCCGGCAACGCCAAGGTGGACCGCTACCGCCTGGACGACGAGGCCATCCTGGCCCTGGCCCGGCGCATGGGGCAGCACGGCCAGACCACCATCGTGCTGCAATCGGGCGAGGCGCCAAGCCCCGACGGCGACGCGGCCCTGGGGCGCCTTGTCTCCCGCATCAAGGCCGAAACCCGCCTGGCCGTGACGCTCTCCGTGGGCAACCGGCCGCGCGAGGTCTATGCCCTGTGGCGGGACTGCGGCATGGACCGCTACCTGCTGCGCTTCGAAACCAGCGACCCCGAGCTTTTCGCCCGCCTGCACCCGGATTGCACCCTGGCCGAGCGGTTGCGTTGCCTGGTCGACCTGCTGGACCTTGGTGTGCAGACCGGCGGCGGGTTCATGACCGGGCTGCCGGGCGAAACGCTGTCCACGGCCGCGGACAACATCCTGCTGTGCCGCGACCTCGACCTGGACATGATCGGGCTTGGCCCCTACCTCCCGCATCCGGACACGCCCATGGGCCTGTCGCAAAATAGCCACGACCAGGACCCCGAGCGCCATTTCGTGGCCCTGGCCGCCACCCGCCTGGTCAACCCCGACGCCCACATCCCGGCCACCACCGCCTTCGACGCCCTGTTTCCCGGCACGGGCCGCAACCTGGCCCTTTCGCGCGGGGCCAACGTCTTCATGCCGAGCGCCACGCCGGTTTCCCGGCGCGCCGACTACCAGCTCTATCCGGGCAAGCCCTGCCTGGACGAATCCGGCGAGGCCTGCGCCCGTTGCGTCCTTGGCCGGCTGTCGGCCCTTGGCCGCCAGGTCGGCCAGGGACCGGGTCATTCCCGACGCTTCCGCCCTGTGGCCGGCCACCCGGCGCCATCCGGGGGCGGGCTGGAGGGGTGTGCTAAAAACCAGACTAAATCGCTATGAAAATGCTCGACAAGGCAACAGGTCTGGCGTATTAGGTCATCAACTTCATCAAGTTTATGACCTAAGCATCGCCGTACATGGCTCAACCGGAGGGAAGCACAATGTCGCAGCAGGTTTTTTCCGATGCGTCGCAGTCCATCGGCGGCACGCCCCTGGTGCGCCTGGGTCGTCTGGCCGCAGGCAAGGGGGCCACGGTCCTGGCCAAGGTCGAAGGGCGCAACCCGGCCTTTTCCGTCAAGGACCGCATCGGCGCGGCCATGATCGAGGATGCCGAGGCGCGCGGGGTGCTGCGCCCGGGCATGGAACTGGTCGAACCGACCAGCGGCAACACCGGCATCGCCCTGGCCTTCGTGGCCGCGGCCAAGGGCTATCCCGTAACGCTCACCATGCCCGAGACCATGAGCCTGGAGCGGCGGCGGGTGCTGGCCTTTCTGGGGGCCAAGCTGGTGCTCACACCGGGCAGCGAAGGCATGGCCGGGGCCGTGCGCCGGGCCGAGGCCCTGGCCGGGGCCGACCCCGGGCGCTATTTCCTGCCCCAGCAATTCAAGAACCCGGCCAATCCGGCCATCCACGAGCACACCACCGGCCCCGAGATCTGGGCAGCCACGAACGGCGGGGTGGATGTGGTCGTAAGCGGCGTGGGCACCGGCGGCACCATCACCGGCATTTCCCGGTTCCTCAAAAAGACCAAGGGGAAGGCCGTGGAAAGCGTGGCCGTGGAGCCGGCCGGGAGCCCGGTCATCAGCCAGGCCCTGGCCGGCGAGGCCCTGGTTCCCGGGCCGCACAAGATCCAGGGCATCGGCGCGGGCTTCATCCCGGACACCCTGGACCTGACGCTGCTTAACCGGGTGGAGCGGGTGGAAAACGACGAGGCCATCGAGGCTTCGCGGCGGCTGGCCCGGGAGGAGGGCATCCTGGCCGGCATCTCCTCGGGCGCGGCCGTGGCCGCCGCCCTGCGCCTGGCCGGCCTGGACAGCCACACCGGCAAGGTCATCGTGGTCATCCTGCCCGACGCCGCCGAACGTTACCTGTCCACGGCGCTGTTTGAAGGCGTGGGCGAAAGCTAGCCGCGGGAGGTCTCCATGGCTTCACGTACCCGACCGGCGGTCGATCCGGTGGCCCTGTCCGAGGACGCGGTTAGCGACCGCATCCTTGTCCTCAAGGCCCTGCTCGGGCCGGATGCCCTGATCCTGGCCCACCACTACCAGCGCGACGCCGTGGTGGCCGTGGCCGACGTGGTGGGCGACTCGTTGCGCCTGGCCCGGGCGGCGGCCGCGGCCACGGCCCGGCACATCGTTTTTTGCGGCGTGCGCTTCATGGCCGAGACCGCCGCCATCCTGACCGCGCCCGACCAGGCCGTGTACCTGGCCGAGGCAAGCGCCGGCTGTTCCATGGCCGACATGGCCAGTGTCGACGCCCTGGAAGCGGCCTGGGCCGACTTGGCCGCAGCCCGGGCCGGCACGATCCTCCCCGTGGCCTACGTCAACTCCACGGCCGCCCTGAAGGCCTTCGTCGGCCGCCATGGCGGGCTGGCCTGCACCTCGGCCAATGCCGTCAAGGCCTTGTCCTGGGTCCTCTCCCAGGGGGCCAAGGCCTTTTTCTTTCCCGACGAGCACCTGGGCCGCATCGCCGCCCTGGAACTGGGCTTGCCTGCGTCGGCACTGGCCGTGTGGGACCGCGACAAGGCGCACGGCGGCCTCGACGCCCGGGCCATGGACGCGGCCCAGGTCTACCTCTGGAACGGGTACTGCGTCGTCCACCAGATGTTCGAACCCGGGGACGCGGCAACCTGGCGGGAAAAGGAGCCGGGCATCCGCGTCATCGTCCATCCCGAATGTTCCCTGGACGTCCTCCGGGAGGCCGACGCCTACGGCTCCACGGAAACCCTGGCCCGGATGGTCGACACCGCCCCGGCCGGCAGCAAATGGGCCGTGGGCACGGAGATCAACCTCGTGGCCCGCCTGGCCGGGCGCAATCCCGACAAGCTGGTGGTCTCCCTTTCGCCCCACCAGGCCCTTTGCGCCAACATGTACCGCACCCGGCCCCGGTCGGTGCTGCGGGTGCTGGAGGCCGTCGCGGCGGGCGCGCCGCCCCCGGCCGTGCGCGTGGATCCGGCCCTGGCCGGCCAGGCGCGCCTGGCCCTTGACCGTATGCTCGCCTGCGCCTGACGGAGGTGCCCCATGGCCGGCGTCTATTTCGACAACAACGCCACCACGCCCCTGGCCCCCCAGGTGTTGACGGCCATGGAGCCGTACCTGCGGGAATGCTGGGGCAACCCGTCGAGTCCCCACCAGTACGGCCAGCGGGCCAGGCAGGCCGTGGAGGAGGCCAGGAGCCAGGTCGCCGCCTTGCTCGACTGCCCGGCCGAGCGGCTCGTATTCACCAGCGGCGGCTCCGAGGGCAACAACACGGCCATCCTGTCGGCCGTGCTGGCCGATCCGGCCAAAAAGCGCGTGGTCACCTCCCCCGTGGAGCACCACTGCGTGCTGCGCCGGCTGGAGTACCTGCGGGATCGTGGCCTTGCCGAAGTGGTCTTCGTGCCCGTGGACGGCCAGGGCAGGCTCGACCTGGAGGCGCTGGCCCGGGCTGTCACGCCGGACACGGCCCTGGTCAGCCTCATGGCCGCCAACAACGAAACGGGCGTGCTGTGGCCCCTGGCGGAAATCGCGGCCCTGGTCAGATCCAGGGGGGCGCTACTGCACTGCGACGCCGTGCAGTTGGCTGGCAAGGTGCCCCTGTCCTTGCGGGAAGTGCCCGTGGACTACCTGACCGTCTCGGCCCACAAGCTCCACGGCCCCAAGGGAGTGGGGGCGCTCTCCGTCGGCCGGGGGGCGCCGTTTACCCCGCTTGTCTTCGGCGGTGGCCAGGAATCCGGCCGGCGGGCCGGAACGCACAACGTGGCCGGCATCGTCGGCTTTGGCCAGGCGGCCGCGCTGGCCCGGGCCTTTTTGTCCGTGGACGGCCACACGCGCCTGCGGGAGCTGCGGGACCATCTGGAAGACGGCATCCTGGCCGGCCTTGCCGACATCACCATCCACGGCCGCCAGGCCCCGAGGTTGGCCAACACCATAAGCCTTGGCGTCGCCGGCGCGCCCCAGGAAGTGCTCCTGGCCGAGCTCGACGACCGCGACTTCGCCCTTTCAACCACCTCGGCCTGCCGGTCCGGCTCGGCCGCCCCGTCCCATGTCCTGGCCGCCATGGGCGTGGCGGGCCGGTATCTGCGCGGCACGCTGCGCCTGTCGCTTTCCCGGATGAACACCCTGGAAGAGGTCGAGGCCTTTTTAACCGTTTTTCCCGAGGCCGTGGCCAGGGCCCGCCGCCTGGGCGGCACGGCCGCGCCATAACCCAAGGAGTGTCCCATGCGCGATCTTATCGATACCGTAAACCGTGTGCTCGGCCGGGGCGAAAGCCTGGTCGCCGCCGCCGTGGTCGCCAAGGCCGGCTCGTCTCCCGGCCCGGCCGGGGCCAGGATGCTGCTTTTCGACGACGCGGACATCGCCGGCACCGTGGGCGGTGGGCCGCTGGAAGGCCGCACCATCGCCGCAGCCGTGGAAACCATGGGCACGGGCCGGCCGCAACGGTTCGAAATGGACCTGTCCGGCGACATCGGTGACGACGTGGACGCCATCTGCGGCGGCATTGCCGAGGTTTTTGTGGAACGCCTCGATCCGACGCCGGCGACCCGGGCCGTGTTTGCCGCCCTGGCCGGGCAGTTGGCCACCAATACGGAGTGCCTACTCGTTTCGGCCCTGGAAGGCGGCCGGGAGGGCGGGCCTGCCCGGGGCCTGCTCGATGCCGCGGGCCACCAGCTGGCCGGCACCCTTGCCGAGGCGGTCGTGCGCGAGGCCGGCCGGCTCGCCCCGGCCCTGTCCGAGGCCGGCATCGCCGTCCTTGGCGGCGGGCGCTATTTCCTGGAACCGTTTCGCCGGGCCGATACGGTCTACCTCTGCGGCGCGGGCCACGTCGCCAGGCCAACGGCTCAGTTCGCCGCCATGGCCGGCTTCCGGGTCGTCGTCCTCGACGACCGGGCCGCCTTCGCCAACCGCGAACGCTTCCCCCTGGCCGACGAGGTCGTGGTCCTGCCGTCCTTCGCAGCCTGTTTCGCCGGCAACCAACCCGACGCCGACGCCTCGGTGGTCATCGTCTCGCGCTGTCACAAGCAGGACCGCACCATTCTCGTGGCGGCCCTCGGCACCGAGGCCGGCTACATCGGCATGATCGGCTCGGCGCGCAAGACGGCGGCCGTGCTCGACGAAATGGTCGCCAAGGGCTTCTCCCGGCGATCCGTGGCCCGTGTCCGCGCCCCCATCGGTCTGCCCATCGGCGGGGACACGCCCGTGGAAATTGCCGTTTCCATCGTGGCCGAACTCATCGAGGCCCGCACCGCCCGCCGCGCCGCAAAGGCGGCCTCCCTGGCCTCGGCGACCGCTCTCCAAGGAGTCGGCGTATGACCGAATGGCGAAACGTCCGTGCCAGCGAAACCGGCCTCGAATCGGTGGTCGAACGCCTGTGCGCTCCGGCTTCCTACGAAAAGGTCTTTCACCGCACGCTGCACGACGAGCCCATGCCGTCCGTCGAGGTCCTGGCTGAGTGCATGAAGCGGCTGCGGGCCGTGCTTTTTCCGGGCTATTTCGGCAATTCGAGCGTCGGGCCGGAAAGCATGCGCTACCATGTCGGCGCCAACCTGTCCGAGGCGCACCGGCTGCTGACGGACCAGGCCCGCCGGGGGTACTGCTTTTTTTGCGGCCTGGAACGCGGCGGGGAATGCCAGGACTGCGACGGACGGGCCAGGCGGCTGGCCGACGCCTTCCTGCAAACCCTGCCGCGCCTGCGGGAGGCGCTGGCCGGCGACGCCCAGGCCGCCTTCGAGGGCGACCCTCGTCGCGCAGCCCCGGCGAGACGATCTTCTGCTACCCCAGCCTCACCGCCCTGACCCATTACCGGGTCGCCCACGAACGCCACCTGCTCGGCGTGGACCTCGTCCCGCGTATCCTCACCGAAATGGCCCACGCCGCAACCGGCATCGACATCCATCCCGGAGCCTGCATCGGGCGGCATTGTTTCATCGACCACGGCACCGGCACGGTCATCGACGAAACATGCGTGATCGGCGACAACGTGCGCCTGTACCAGGGGGTGACGCTGGGGGCGAAAAGTTTTCCCAAGGACGGGCAGGGCCGGCTGGTCAAGGGCATCCCGCGCCATCCCATCGTGGAGGACGGGGTGGTGATCTATTCCGGAGCCACGGTGCTTGGCCGCATCACCATCGGCGCGGGTTCGATCATCGGCGGCAATGTCTGGCTGACCCACGACGTGCCGCCGGGTTCGCGGATGACGCAGCAACGCGCCATCGGCGTCCCGCTGCTGGACGGCGCCGGGATCTGACGCGCTCGGCCCGTCGGCGGGGCGTGGGGAGGGTGTCGGTCGCCGCCGGGAGCGCAACGGCGGCCTGCGTATCGTGGGCCGTGACATGGTGGCCGGTCCCGCTGCCGCCACCAATCACCAGCCTCGGCTATGCCCCATGGTGCATGCCAACCCTATGGTGACATCCCCTAACCCTTGGGGAGGGGACCAAGCCTCACGTGCGCGCGCAAACCAATGCAAAACACTTTTCGAAGAATAATAAATTGTGCGTTTCCCGAAAACTGTGTAAACCGAGCCTGGGTTGCTGGTTCGGGAGCGATACGTTTTGCATCCTGTCCTGGAAAAAGCCCCGACGGGACGGACAGCTTGTGCCTTTTGGGAAGCAAACGCGCACAAAACAATCCGGTGGCAAATGCCGGTTAGCCTGTTCGTGTGTATGCAATGTAAGCGCCTGGGGTGCATGGAAGTGTTCTGTGGAGTGCTTCCATGGAGCAAATTTTGGAGGTTATAGGGAGTGAAGGCTGGTCACCTCATTTTGTTGAAGGCATGTTTTCCGTTGGCCCTTGCATTCGTTTTTGTCTTTAATGTCGGCATCTTTTCCGCTCAGGCAATGACACTTCCCATCCGTGGCGCGGTCAAGGACAGCACGGAGACTTTCACCGGAACGGCGACAGTGCGTATCAACGGCGAGGGGGATGTGAAGCTCGCGACAAGCAAGGGTGTTGCCTGTATGGGGAATTTTTCCTTTGAGAGCTGGAGCAAGGGCCGTGGCAAGGTGCAGTGCGAAGACGGAAGGCTGGGTTCATTCGCCTTTGTCACTGCCGGCTTCTCCGGTTCTGGTGCGGGAACAATCGCCGACGAGAGTTTTGATTTCATCATTGGGAAGTAGTCCCAGGGGGCCGAATGCCCCCCGTCCGCCCCGTTCGTACGTGTAAATTTCCAGGCACTGTCTGTTGGCATTTTCCCAGGTACTCGCGCCTCGTTCGCAGGGAGGCTGCCTGTCCCCATGTGTTGCGCTACGCGCAGCGGTGTTTCGAGCCGGAGACAACTTCCGGCGGTATTGTTCCTTTCCCCTTTGCCCCATCGTTGCTGGATGCCAACGGTCCAAAACGAAGGCGCCTTCCTGGTGGGTATTCTGCGCCTGCGCACCAAGCCGCCCCACAGTGAGGCTATTGCAGCAACAACATCGTAACGGCAGGAGCGGCCTGCATCGGGGTCAGGAGGTAGGCGCGGCCGTTCCCGCTGTTGGCGATGATTTGCCCCTGGCCGTTGATGCCCGGGGCGTCCACGAGCACTTCGTTTGTCGGCAGGTTTTTCACGAGGTTGTTTAAGTCGTACATGGTCCCGCCGCTATAGAGGAAGGCGCGGTTGCCATTGGTGAGGGAGAGCGTATAGCCCACCACCTGGCCGGAAGCGTTGATGCCCATGGCGAAACTTTCCACGGCGCCCTCGGTGACACCCAAGTCCAGCATGACCCCGTCGCTGTACAGGAACGCATGGGTATAGCCCGAGGCGATCGTGGACGATCCGGCCACGTGCCCGTAGCGGTTGATGGCTGCCGCCGTGCTGTTGTCTCCGCCCGCAAGCACGCCGAGGTCCTGCATGGCCCCGTCACTGTAGAGAAAAGCCCGCGTACGTATTGTGCCGCCTGAGCTATACGAATAGCCGACTGCCTGTCCGGAACTATTGATACCGTAAGCATAGCTTCCAGACGTATATGGAAACGGAAGGGTGCCAATGTCCTGCATGATGCTACCGCTGTAGAGAAAGGCGTGTGGTGCACCGGAGGCGACCAAAAAGCAGGCGCCGGCGATTTGTCCGGCGTCGTTAATGCCATATGCAAAGCTGAAGTACCCGTCGGTGAGATAGCCAAGACCATGCATCGCCCCGCCGCTGTAGAGGAATGCCTCGCCATACCAGGAAGAATCATGAGATTGGCCCACTATCTGCCCAGAGTCATTTATTGCCCTTGCGTCACTTTGATAGTCCATGGGACTAGGCAGCGTGCCTAGGTCTTGCATAGCACCATTGCTGTAGAGAAAGGCGTGGGGTGGGACATCTGTCGATCTTCCGGTAACCTGCCCGAGGTTGTTGATGCCGTAGGCGTGACTGCCGGTGTTGTAGGGAGCGGGGAGAGTGCCCAGGTCCGTGTAGCGGTAGGTCGGTGCGGCGTCCGCCGGGTACGGGCAGGACAGAAACAGGGCAAGGCTGGAAAGGAGGGTACACACGATTGCGTTTTTCATGGAAGCCTCCTGGACTGCAGGTGCAGGCGGCTCCGTGCCGGCAAGGCCTTGAAACATCGGCAAGGCGGTTGTCGAAAACCGAAGCCGTTGCTCGCAAGACAGGGTGTACGAGACCCCAAACAACTTCATAAAAATTCTTCGGCAAAACAAAGTCAAGGGATATTTGGGAGCGGCGTGACCGGGGGTCCAATTCTCCTTGAACTTGGCGAACCATTCCCGGGCCACCTTCTCGAAGGTCAGATGAAACGGCCACCTTAGGATAAGGTCTGGCAAATGCATAACGTCATTTAATGAAACAAATTTAAACCCATCCTTTGACTTCATGAAATCGCCTCTATTATTGCGTGTTGGAAAAAAACAATGCCTTATGTCTCAGAGGCATAAAGAGGAGTCACCTTCGCTCCGGCTTTGAGCTTGCCCAGATAGTCCGCCCATGCCTGCATCATCTTCCGACGCTCGGGTAAAAACTCCGCGAAATTGTAGGCCGCACGGATGGAATTTCGCTCGGCATGGGCAAGTTGGCGCTCAATGGCGTCTCGGTTCCAGCCCATTTCATTGAGCAGGGTAGAGGCCATGGAGCGGAAACCGTGCCCGGTCAATTCTTCCTTGGAGTAACCGAGCCGGCGTAAGGCGGCATTGACCGTATTCTCGGACATGGGTCTTGCTGAGGTCCGCACGGAAGGGAATACGTAGCGGCCGGTTCCGGTCAGGGGATGTAATTCCCATAGAATGGCGACGGCTTGCCGGGAGAGCGGCACGATATGTTGCTCCCGCATCTTCATTTTGTTCTTCGGGATGCGCCATTCCGCCTTGTCCAAGTCGATTTCCGGCCATTCTGCATGGCGGAGCTCGCCGGGGCGCACGAAGAGCATGGGGGCAAGTCGCAAGGCGCACATGGTCACAAAAGAGCCCTCGTACGTTTCGATGGCTCGTAGAAGGACGGCCACGTCCTTTGGATCGGTGACGCTGGCGTGGTGTTTTTCCTTGGAAGGCGGGATGGCTCCGCGCAGGTCGCCTGATATGTCGCGGTCGGCATGGCCAGACGCTACGGCGTAGCGGAAGACTTGCCCGCAGTTCTGCAAGGTTCGGTGAGCCGTCTCAATGGCTCCCCGGGATTCGATTCGACGAATGGTGGTCAGTAGCTCCGGGGCCAGGATGTCGCGGATGGGGCGCGCGCCGATCCACGGGAAGACGTCCATTTCAAAGCGGCGCATGGTCCTGGCGGCGTGGCCGGGTGTCCAGTTCTCCTTGAACTTGGCGAACCATTCCCGCGCCACCTTCTCGAAGGTCACGGCGTCGGCGGCGATCTCGGCTTTCTCTTCCTTGCGGGCTTGGCTCGGGTCGATGCCGTTGGCGATGAGCTTGCGCGCTTCGTCGCGGCGCTCCCGGGCGTCCTTGAGAGAGATATCCGGATAGGTGCCCAGGGAAATGAGGCGTTCCTTACCGGATATCCAGTAGCGCAGACGCCACCACTTGCCACCCTTGGGGCTGATTTCAAGATGAAGTCCGCGTTCATCCTTGAGGCGGATAGTCTTCGGGCCGGGCTTGGCGTTCCTTACGGCGACGTCGGTCAAGGCCATACGGATATCCTCCGGAGGCAGGCACGGCCGGGGATTCTGTCAGATATCCGGTTTCCCAAGCGGTCACGTGTCGCCTATCCGGTTTGCTATCCGGTCAAATACTGGATGTCAACGGACCTAAAAAGACGAAGCCGGACTATCTCTAGCCCGGCTTCGCCTTGAAATCTTTGGTCTTTTGGATCGTATCGGACCGCGTTGGAAGTTCTTTTGGTGGAGGCGGGGGGAATCGAACCCCCGTCCGAGAATGCGCCACTCCTAGCGTCTACAGGCTTAGACCGAAAAACAATCTCGCCTCGGGCAGGCCTTCCGGCCGGGCCGCCTCCGGCCAGTCCGGCTTAAGTCTCGCGCGCACCCCGTCGGACGAGGGTTTGCGCCAGCCTGATGGGGGTTGGCGTCCCGGTTTGACGTATCAGGCGTCAGCCAAGGGGACGCTGGCTGTCATTAAGCAGCCAGGGCGTAATCGTAATCGTTGGCAGTTAACCAGTTGCCGCGTGTTTTACGAGGCCTCGCGGCACCTCGGCCTGCAACCAGGGCTTTGCTATCCCCGTCGAAACCAGGGCGCCCCCGTCGAAAATTCATAATAAGGCATCCGGCCCGAAAGGCAAGGGCGCGCGTCGCCTAAAAAACCAGGAACTGCCACGTGTAGCCGCGCTCCACCATGCAGGCGTCGGTCTCCTTGTCCGCCTGCCGCAGGGGGGCATTGGGGAAGGGTGGCGTGTTGACCGAAAGCGAAGCCTTGGTGAAACAGTCGGTGAAGTCTTCGTTTATGGCCGCCAAATCCTTGCCGGGAGCGGCATAAGGCGGCCGCGTGCAGCCGGCGGCGACGGACACGAGCAAAATAAGCAACAACACGATACGGCGCATGGTCGATTCTCCTTCACGGCACGGATGCGGCGGCCAAGGGGCGGCGGCCATTCTCGCGGTGACGCGGGCTATCGCCGCGCCGGCCTGATCGTTTTTACCGTGGCCTGGCCGGTTGGGAAAGCCTTTTTTGTGTCGCCGGGCGGCGCAAGCCTGCCTTGCTTCCCCGGTTCCCAAGGCCTGGGGCGGCCCTGGCCGGCGAGGTCGGCGCACAAGTGCTCCCTGGTTTGGCGACGGCAGGGCAGGGGCATGGATTGCGGTTTGCAGGACAGGGGCGGTTTTTCGGAGGAGCATGTTCTGTTGTGCACAATCGAGGCTGTTTTCACTCTAACGGACGAACAGTATTTGTGATGATTTTCGCAAATCGATGACAAAAAGAAGTGTCACGAATGGCTTGCACGAAAAACACTGTTGTAATATACTTGCCCAAATAGACGCGGATTTGTCTTCTTGGCTAGGAAATAGGGTCGTTCGAGCCAATTCCCTGGGTTCTATATCTTTGGGGCGAGGTTTATCATGGGCCGTATCAGTATCAAATGGTTGTTGGTGGTGCTCGGCATTGCCAGTGTGTTGGGGGCAGGGCTGACATTGTTCCTCTTGTACGTACAGCAATCCAGGATGGCCGGACACCTGGATACCATTGCCACCGTGGACGGGCCGCTGCTGTTTCATATCCAAAACGTCTACGCCCAGGGCCTGCAAACCGAACAGGCCACACGCAACGTACTGCTCAATCCCGCGGACGGTAAAGCCCGCGACAATTTCACCAAGGCCGATCAGGAATTCCGTCAGGCCCTGGCCGCCGCAACCGGCCTGGCCCAGGGGGAGATCGCCCGCCGGCTGAGTATCGTCCTGCCCAAATGGGACATGAGTCATGCCCTCAAACTGAAGGTCATGGACATGGCCCTGTCCGGGGAAACCCAAAAGGCGGTGGACGTGCTCAATGGCGAGGAAACCCCGCTGTGGCGCGAGATCAAGAACACGGTCCTCGGCTGCGTCGCCGCCCAGCAGGAGGCCTCCAAGGCCAACCTGGCCGCCATCGAGGCCGGCGAGGCCCAGGTCTTTCGCATGTTCCTGATCATGGCCGTGGTTTCGGTCACGCTGCTGGTCGTCCTCATCGCCGTGCTGGTCAGGGGGGTCAGCCGGGGCGTGACGGCCATCGTCACCTATGCCGAGACCATCGGCCGGGGGGATTTCAGCACCAAGCCGGCCGGCGGCCTGCCGCGGGAGTTCGGCCACATGGCCGAGTCCCTTTTGGAGATGGTCCGCTTCCTCGAACACTCCCTGGGCTATTACCAGGGCATCGTGCGGGGCATCGCCACGCCCTTCGTGGTGGTGGACGAGAAGGAAAACCTGCAACTGACCAACGACAACCTGATGCAACTGCTGGAACAGTCGGGGCGCCCGGAAGACCACTACGGCCAGAACGTGGCCGGTTTTTTCTACGGCGAGCCGGGTCGCCGGACCGTCCTCGGCACGGCCATGGCCGAAGGCCGGGCCATCCGCAAGGAGGTGGAGCTCATCTCCCGCAAGGGCAACAGCCGCAACATCCTCATCGATGCCACGCCGCTGTACAACGCCATCAACGGCAAGATCATGGGATCGCTTTGCGTCTACGCCGATTTCACCGAGCTGCGCCGCCGCGAGACCATGATGCTCGAACAGTCCGGCCGCATGCGCGAAACGGCTCGGGAGGCGGGCACCATCGCCGATGGCCTGGCCCGGGAGATCGATGACCTGACCGGCCGCGTGACCGATGTCGAGCGGGGCACGGGCAAGCAGAAGGACCGTATCGGCGAGATCGCCGCCGCCATGGACGCCATGACCGACGCCGTGGCCGATGTGGCCAAAAGCGCCTCCGACGCCGATACCCGGGCCGAGGCCGCCAGGGAAAAGGCCGTGCGGGGAGCCGACATGGTCTCGGCCGTGGTCGCGGCCATCCGCGACGTCAACCGCTTGGCTGAGGAGCTGCGCCGCGACATGGGCGACCTGGGCGGCCAGGCCGAGGGCATCGGCCGGATCATGGGCGTGATCGCCGATATCGCCGACCAAACCAACCTCCTGGCCCTCAATGCCGCCATCGAGGCGGCCCGGGCCGGTGACGCCGGGCGCGGGTTCGCCGTGGTGGCCGACGAGGTCCGCAAATTGGCCGAAAAGACCATGACCGCCACCAAGGACGTGGCCGGGTTCATCACGGCCATGCAGCAAAGCGCCCGCAAAAACATCGAGAAAACCGACGAAACCTCCCGGGCCATCCGCGAGGGGACGCAAAAGGCCAATGACTCCGGGTCGATGTTGCAGGAAATCGTCGGCATCGTGGCCCATACCTCCGACGAGATCCGCTCCATGGCCGCTGCCGCCGAGGAGCAGGCCGCCACCTGCGAGCAGATGCGCCGGGCCATGGAGGAGATCAACCGCATCGCCACGGAAACCATGGAAGCCATGGCCGCCTCGACCAGGGCCGTGGGCGCCCTGGGCGGCCAGGCCCGGAACCTGGAGGCCGTGGTCGCGGGGCTGGAGTCCGACGCTGGGGACGAGCGGCCGGCCATCGCCGCCTGACGGCGGGCAGGACAACCCCCGCCGTGCGGCGGTTGTGACCGTCACTTGGAAAGCCGGCCGTCGCCGCCAGACGGCAAACGGGCCAACCCCCGACCGGGCGCGGCGCTGGGGGGAACCCTCGCCCGGGCCGGGTGCTGCCGGCAGGGCCTTCGGTGGCCGCGATCAGGCCAGCAAGCCGACGAAGCGGCCGCTGACCTGGCGCAGCCGGCGACTGAGGACCTGGCCGATGCAAAAGAGGATTTTGATGGCCAGCCGGGGGGAGGCCTCGACCATGGCGTCGAAGTCCTCCCGGGTCAAGACCAGCAGCCGCACGTCGGTGCGGGCCACCACCGTGGCCGAGCGGGGCGCATTGTCGAAAAAGGCGATCTCGCCGATGACCGCGTCCCGGGACAGCTCGATGATGTGGCGTTCGGGCGCGCCCGTATCCTCTTTCTGGATGGTGACCACGCCGTCCTCGATGAAGGCCAGGGAGTTGGCCTTGCGGCCTTCCTGGATGACGACGGTCCCGGCCGGAAAGGCGGATTCCAGCAGATAGCCGGCCAGGGTGTCGATCTCGTCCTGTTCGAAGGCCTCACCCAGCTTGAGCGTGGCCAGTCGCGCCGCGAGGGCGGCGCGAGGGGCTTGACCGGAGGGCTGTTCCACGGGCCGTCTCCTTTGGCGGACGTTTCGCGGTTGGCCCGGCCGCATGGCCGGCCCGTGCCGTGACCCTACCCAAGGAGGCGAGGCTTGGGAAGGCGGACGCCCGGCTTGACCCGCGCCGGCAAAGGGGGCATCCGGGGCCAAACGACGGAGGTCGCAATGTTTTTGGTGCTGTTGCACTACGTGAAACCCGTGGCGGCGGTGGATGCCCTGCTTGAGGAACACATCCGGTTTCTCGAAGGACATTACGCGCAGGGGACCTTTGTGCTGTCCGGGCGGCAGGTGCCGCGCACGGGCGGCCTGATCCTGGCCCGGGCGGACAGCCGGGAGGCCTTAATGGCCGTTTTGGCCGGCGATCCCTTCTGGCGCGAGGGCGCGGCCCGCTACGAGGTGGTGGAGTTCGTCCCGAGCAAGGCCGCGCCCGAACTGGCTTGCCTCCTCTCGTGACGCGCCCGCGAAAAGGATAGAGACGTGTTCCGGCGCAACGCCTGAGGATGTTTTTTTTTCAAAATACGATCGTGTTTTTGAAGGGACGCAACACGAGGGGGCCGACGCGGTCCGGGATAGTGCCGGCTCAGTCCAGGGGCGTCTTGGCCGAGGGGTCGAGCTTTTTGACCTGCAGGAAATCCTCGCGGGCCTTTTCCGGTTCGCCCATGGCCTCGTAGACCTTGCCCCGGTTGAGGAAGATGTCCGGGTCCTCGGCGTCCACGGCGATGGCCAGGGCGTAGTTGGCCAGGGCGCT
Organism: Solidesulfovibrio sp. DCME; assembly: GCF_049995385.1. NCBI lineage: Bacteria > Pseudomonadati > Thermodesulfobacteriota > Desulfovibrionia > Desulfovibrionales > Desulfovibrionaceae > Solidesulfovibrio > Solidesulfovibrio sp. DCME. The sequence goes on along the minus strand of NZ_CP188261.1, from coordinate 2,970,736 downwards.
TTGCAGGTTGCCCTTCTTGAACCAGGCCGCGCCCCGGTTGTTGAGGGCCTTGGCATTGGCCACGTCGATCTCCAGTGCCTTGGAGTAGTCGGTTATGGCCTGGTCGTACTGGCGCAGGGCGAAGTGGGCGTTGCCGCGATTGTAGGCCGCGGCGGCGTTGTCGGGATTTTTCTCCATGGCCTTGGTATCGTCGTCGATGGCCGCGGCCAGTTCGCCCTGGGCGGCGCGGGCCTGGCCACGGGCGGCGTAGAACAGGGCCAGCTTTTCCTCGGGCAGTTCGTTGGAGTCGATGGCTTCGGTCAGCAGTGTCACGGCCCTGGCGTTTTCCCCTTCGGCCAGGGCTTCCAGGCCGGCCTTGGCCTGGTCGATGCCGCCGGCCAGGACCGGCCGGCCCGTGGCGGCGCATAGCCCGCCAGCCAGGGCCACCAAACCCAAAAGGCGCAGCCAGGGCGCAGGGCGCATCAGTCGTCTTCCCCTTCGCGCTGGGGCTCGAAGGCCGGCACCTGCAACTCCTTGTCGATCATGTCGGCATCCCGGGCAGAATAGCGCACCATGTTGCGCAGATGGAAAAAGGCGTTTTCGTCCATGCTTTCGAAATCGATGGCCGTGCCTTCGTCGGTGGAGCGCACGACCATGCCCTTGAGGCGTACGGTCACTTCCTTGGACAGCACGAACACCACCGTACATTCCCGGTCTTCGGCCAGGCGGGGTTCGGGACTGAAAAGCGCCCCTTTCATGCTGATGTTTTGGGTGCTGACCGGAATTTTTTCGCCGTCGCTGTAGACGTAGGCGTCGAATTGGGCGCAAACCCGGCTGCGCCGACGTTTTTCCTCTCCCATGGAGCCCTCGCTCGCCAGCCCTGTCGCAGGGGCCGGCGTTTTCCCGCGCGCGGTCGGCGCGCGCGACACGCCACCCTATACCCGCTTCAGCGGGATTGATAAAGCCTCAATCCCCGGCTCGGCCGGCGGCGGGGTTGGCGGCCTGCGGCGCGGCCAGGCCCAGGGCCAGCACGGCCAGGGCGGCCGTTTCCCAGCGCAGGACCCGGGGGCCGAGGCTCACCGGGACGAAGCCGGCGTCCTGGAACAGTACGACCTCGGCATCGGTAAAGCCCCCCTCCGGGCCAAGGACAAAAACCGCCTGGCCCGGCCCGGAAAGGTCGGCCAGGGTCAGGCGGCGGGGGCAGCCCGCCTCCTCCCAGAGGAAAAAGCGCCGGGCGAAGCGTTGCCGGCACACGGCGACGAGTCCAGCCGCGCCGGCCGGGATCACGGCAAGCTCGGGCAAGCGGGCCGCGCCGCACTGCTTGGCCGCGGCCACGAGTGTCGCGGCCCAGGCGTCCTTGGCCGTTTCGGGCAGGCGTCCCTGGCTGCGCTCGGCCTGCCAGAAGAGGATGCCGGCGGCGCCGAGTTCCACGGCTTTTTCCAGGAAGAAATCGCGCCTGGCCGAGCGGGAAAAGCCCGGGGCCAGCACGATCCCGTTGGCCGGGGGCGGGGTTTCGCCCAGGGAGACGGGGGAGAGGCCGACCCGGTCCTTGGCCAGGTCGGTGATGGTGAACAGGCCCTCGCGGCCCTGGCCGTCGAAGGCGCGCACGATCTCGCCGGTTTTTTTGCGCAGCACCCGGGCGCAGTGGTGCGCCTCGCCGCCGGTCAAGGCGAAGGGTTCCCGGAAGGACGCGGGGGGGATGAAAAAAGCGTCAGGCCGGCCCATTTGTTCCTCAAATCGCTTGAATGATCAGTGCCTGCGCCGACGAGGTATGAGCGGCGGGGTTGGGGGTTCCCAGGCCTTGAGGCCTTGGTCGCCGGTCAGGAGTTCCACGGTGTAGCCGGCCTTGGCGTAATAGGCGGCGACTTCTTTGATTGTCGCATCGCCGAGGGAAAGTTTTTGGGCGGCCAGCGGCGGCCAGGTGGCGGCCAGGAGGTGGAGTTTTTCCGGCGACCATAATTCGCTTTGATCGCCAAAAGCGGCCCACGGCGTGGAACTGTCCGCCGCCCGGCGCATGATGTCGCCCAAGGCTTCGGCCAGGGGTTTTCTGTCGCCTCCGGACTGGCTTATATGATTGCCCGTTTCGATGATGGTCGCCAGGGGAAGAACGAATGTGGCCTTGTTTTTTGCCTCGGTTCGCAATTTCGTCGCAACGCGCGCGTGATCCCACCTGTCGTGGTCCGACCCGCAATGCTCCAGGCCGGGCAGTTTGAGCCATACGCACAGTATGGACGTGTCGATGACGAGGACCTTTCCCGGCATGGCCTACCTGCCGGCCTCGGCCTGCAAGGCGGTCTCCAGGCGTCCTTCGCTGACGATGCGGCCCAGCGGGCCGCTGGCCATGATTTTGGGAAGTTGTTCGATGTCTTCCAACAGGGTGATGGCGCTTGCGCCGGAGGCGTCACGGTGGGTGACCGAAATAAAGGGAGCCATTTCCGGGCCAAGGGCATTGAGCAGGGCCGGATTGTGCGTGGTGACGATGACGTCGATGCTGCGCCGCGCGCCGAGGGTGCGCAGCATTTCCACGAGAGTGTCGGCGCGGGAGGGGTGCAGGCCGTTGTCGACCTCCTCGATGACGAGGAGGCTGCCTTCCTTGCAGGTGAGCAGGGCGGCGACGATGGCGAGGAAGCGCAACGTGCCGTCGGACATGCCGCGCGCGTCGACGATTTGCGGCCCGTCGGCGCCCCAGTTTTCCTCGCAGTAGAGCATGGCGTCGGACTGGAATTTGCCGACGCGCTCGGTCCAGACTCTTTCGATGTCTTTTTCCGGCAGCTGCTTGAGGTAGTTCGTCAGCGTTGATTCGATATCTGTTTTTTCGTTTTCTGGGAGAGAAGCCAATACGCCAGCGAGGTTTGAAGCGTCGGATTTAAGCGTCTCAGAAAGAGGGGCGTAATCGCGAATATGGCTGGGAATTGGGTCGAGGATAAATATGGATTGTAATTTTTCACGTACAATTCGTGCCGCCGACTTGATTTCTTTAGAAATATTCATGGTCTCTGTCTGGCTTATAATGCTATAAAATGGATTTTGGTCGATTCGCTTAGGAAGAATTTGTTTTCCTCGTGCAAAATAGGTCTTCAGTAATTGGCTGTCTTTTCTTGTCTCGGATGTGAACAGAGCAGTGTTCGATTCGGGTATCAGGAGTTCCTCGGAAAATATTTTAGCAGTCGTTTGGTTTGTTAGAACGGAGATGGAATATTCGTAGTTACTATCCGAGTTGCTTGGATTGGCAATCGTGGCGGTGATGCAAAAATAGTGCTTTGGACGTCTAGCACTGAATTCGAGGCCACCGCGCAAGCTGGGCAAGGCATTGTCTCCGGCAATAGCCGCCGTGATTGTCGCTCCCGAAGCGATCCGCTGCAAAAAAACCAACGCATCCAGGATATTGGATTTCCCGCTGGCGTTCATGCCGATGACCACGGTCAGCGGATCGATGTAGAGCGTCGCGTCGGCGAAGCTCTTCCAGTTGACCAGCCGCAGGGATTTGATCATGACGCGGTCCCTCCCGCGCGGCGGATAAGACAGCAACAAGACCGGGGGGACCGGGGGGGATGATCCCCCCCGGCCGCCGGAGGCTTCTTCCTCTTTATATTCTTCACGCGCCAAGGGCCTTGCGGGCCGTGCCGGCCTTGTAGAAGGGCAGGGCACGCTTGGTGGCCGCCAGCTCCGTGCGGGCCGCCCGGATGCGGAACTCCTTGGCCTCGGAGGCCGCCGCCTCGACATAGGCCAGGGCAACGGCATGGCCCAGGCTCGGGGCGAAGGAGGCGCTGGTCACCACACCCACCTCGCGGCCGTTGCGGTCGCAGACCACATCGCCGTGGCGGGCGCTGCGCCGGCCGGGAATCTCCAGGGAAATCAGCTTCTGGCGGATGCCCGCCGCCTTGCCCTTGCCCACGTAGTCGGCCGGGGAGGCGAGCAGCCAGCCATAGCCGGCCTCGGCCGGGGTGTGGGCCTCGTCCAGGTCCTGGCCGTACAGGGGATAGCCCATCTCCAGGCGCAAGGTGTCCCGGGCGCCAAGCCCGGCCGGGGCCACCCGGGGATCGGCCACCAGGGCCTCCCACAGGGCCACGGCCTTGCCCGCCGGCAAAAACAGCTCGTAGCCGAGCTCGCCGGTGTAGCCGGTGCGGCTGACCATGAGCTTTTCGCCGGCAAATTCCGTCCAGGCGAAGTTGAAGTATTTAAGCCCCGAGAAATCCCCCGGCACCCGGTCCCTGAGCACCTCGAAGGACAGCGGCCCCTGCAGGTCGATCTTGGCCGTTTCGGCCGAGGCGTCGACAAAGGACAGGCCGGCCGGCAGCCGGGCGGCCACGGCGGCGAAATCGACCTCGATGCGCGCGCCGTTGACCACGAGCATGTAGTCGTCTGGGGCCAGGCAATAGACGATGAGGTCGTCGACCACGCCGCCCTCGGGATTGAGCAGAAAGCCATAGCGGCACTTGCCCGGGGCCAGGGTGTCCAGGTCGTGGGTGACGGCCTTGCCCAGGGCCGCCGCGGCTCCCGGGCCCGAGAGGAAGAATTCGCCCATGTGGCAGATGTCGAACACGGCGGCCTTGGCCCGGGTCTGCTCGTGCTCGGCCAGGATGGACGTGTACTGCACTGGCATGTCGAAGCCGGCGAAGGGGACCATCTTGGCTCCGTGGCTCCTGTTCCAATCCGAAAGAGGCGTTTGCGTCAGTTGTTCCACGGGGTGCTCCGCTTGTGGTTCGAGGTCCGCGCTTGCGCGCGATGGGGGTGCCGCTGGGGCGTCAGCTTTGGGCGACCAGCGGCACGACGATGCCCTTGTCCTTTTTGGCCTTGCGGATGGAACGGAACTCGTCGAGCAGGGCCACCAGGCGGCCGTAGGTCTTTTTCACCGAAAGCCCGTAGGCCGACAGTTCCGTGTCCTTTTTCCGGATGTAATTGCGCAGCAAATAGCGTTCGTTGAGGATCATGTCTCCAAGGGACAGGACGCGCTCGACGAGTTGGTCGAAATAGTTGACGATTTCGAACTTCAGGTCGTTGAGTATTTCGGTGAAGAGGGCCAGCATGCGCTGGTAGCTCAGATTTTCGCCCTTGTAGTTTCGGTCGACCAGGTCTTCGAGGATCTTCACCTTGCGGGCCTGCTGGATGTAATTGTATTTGCTCCAGACTTCCTGGTAGAGTTCGCGCATGGCGCTGAAGTCGTCGTAGTGGTCGGCGCTTAAGAGATAGTTGTCCAGGACCTTGACCACGTTGGAGTAGAACTCGTCGGAATAGCCGATGATGCGCCGCTGGTGCTTGGCCAGCCAGGCGTAGAGGAATTTGAGCTTCTTTTCGTGGGTGTCGGTGTTTTCCACGATTTCGTTGCGCTTGTAGACGATGCGGCCGTTGTATTCGCCGCGCACGATGTCGTTTAAGCGCAGAAACAGGCTGTAGGTGTCCTTGACCAGGTTGAGGCGGTAGTAGGTCTTGCCCGTGACCGGGTGGATGACCTCCTGGCTGGCCACGGACAGGGCCCGGTCCTGGCGGACGTTGTTGGGGTCGTACTTGTGCTGGCGGTAGACCACCCGGGTGATGACTACCCGGCGGTCCGGGTCGACGAAATAGCCGTTTTCGGCCAGGGCCCGGATGGCCTCGGTCTGGTTCTTGTCCACGGCCACCAGGGCGATCTTTTCCACGCGCGGGTAGAACCGGGCCTCGGGATGGGAAGAAAGCGTGGTGATGGTCCGGTCGGTCTGGCCGAGCACCCGCACCAGAAACCGCTCGCCCATGCGGAACAACCGCCTGGCGAAAAGGGCCGAGGAGGTGCGCCGTTCGGACACGATGGGAAAGCCGTAGAGCTCCATGAGAAACTGGTAGACGAAATTGCGGTGGCGCTCGTAGCGCCGGTCGTCGCCGACCACGAACTTCTTGATGTTGAGCCCGAAACGCTTGAGCTCCGTGTCCAGGTAGGACGGGAAGGAGCAATAGACCCCCGAGAGGTAGAAGTCGTTTTGGCTATCCAGCGACATGACGTGGGCCCGGTCCATGTCGAGGATGGTCGGCAGCAGGCCGGCGTAGTTTTCCAGGCTCGTCACGTCGGTTTCGGAAAATTCCCGGCGGAAGCGGTCCTGGGCGGCCTTGGACAGCCGGGCGCAGAAGGCCCGGGTGTTCTGGCCGAAGATGGAGGTCTCCAGCGGGCACTGGTCCCGGTAGGTCTCGTCGGTGTAGTCGAGCAGGCAGTGCAGGATGTCGTACTGGAAGATTTCCTGGAAATACTTGAGCGGCCGGGCCAGGGCCACCATGGAAAAGCCCGGCAGGTCCTTGTATTCGAAGGCGTCGGCCTCGAAGGAGGGCAACAGTTCGCGGAAATCCACCACCGGGTAGTTGCCGTGCTCGAAATAGGGCTTGAGCAGGCACTCCTTGATGTGTACCCAGTCCAGGAAGCGCTTGAGGTCGGGCAGGCTCCGGACGCGCAGGATCTCCCCTTCCTTGCGGCGGTGTTCTTCCGCCAGGAAGGGGGCTTCGGCGACCTCGCTGAAGGCTTGCGTCCAGTCGAAAACCATGGCCATCCCGTGTTGTTGGCGTTGCCCCGGCCACTTCGGCCCGGTCCGGGGAAAACGTTTACATACCCCAAACTCCGGTATTGATAAAGGGCTTCGCCGCCGGGTGTCCCGGCCGGCCGTGGGGCCTCGTGCCCGCCCCGGGCGATCCGCCCACCCTGCCGGAGCTTTTGCCTGGGCCGGCCCGTGGCGGCCCGTCTCCGTCCTCCCTGGCGTGGTGCCGCGCCTGGCTGGCTGTGCCCAGGAGCACCGCGCCCGTCCCGGCTCCGGCCTCATTTGACGCGGGGGGCCGGGCTTCGTATGATACCCCCTTCGTAACCGCCGGGCCGGGTCCCGGCCACGGAGGGGAAATGGCCGCAGTCCGCCCGAAACGTCCCACACCGGTCGCGGCCCGCCCGCGCTACGTCATGATGCCGCACCGCGCGCCGGGAGCCTTGGCCCGGCCTTGCCGCCCCAGCCGTTCCTGACGCCGCCATGCCCGAAACCCCCTTCTACGACCAGCTCCTGGCCATCGTCGGCAACGTCTTCGACGCCTATTCCGCCGTGCTGTTCTTGCCGCAGGCCGGGGGTGGCGTCTGCCGGGCCGCCGCCGCCTTCAGCCTCGGCGACGCCCTGGACCGCGACGTGGCCATCAGCCCGGGCATGGGGCTCGTGGGCTGGATCATCCGCGAGTCCAAGCCGCTGCTGATCAGCAACTTCGACCGGCGCCGGGGGGTGCTGGGCTACTACCGCGGCGGCGAGGAGGAGCGCATCCGGGCCTTTATGGGCTATCCCGTGCCGGAAACCGGCGGGGCGTTGTGCCTGGACAGCCGCAAGACCTATACCTTCGGCGACAAGGACCTCAAAATCCTCTCCCAGTTCGCCGCCCTGGCCGGCAGCCACCTGGCCCGGTCCCGGGAGGTGGAAACGAGCCTCTACGAACACCGCTTCTACCAGTGTCTGGGCCTTATCGCCAGCCTCCACCGCAAACACCCCAAATGGGAAGCCTTCCGCCAGGGATTGCTGGAGCTTCTGGCCGCCACCACCGGCTACCGCTACTGCCTGCTGGCCGTGCGCGACGAATCGGGCCGCTCCTACTACCTGGAAGGGGCCAACGAGAGCCCGTTTCACGGCGGCCGCGAGGCGGCCATGCGCTTCACCGTGGGCCAGGGGCTGGTCGGCTGGGTGTTCAAGAACCAGACCCCGGTCTATTCCGGCGAAAAGGACGAGGCCGGGGCCACGGGCCTGCCCCTTTTCGGCCTGGATATCGCGGCGGCCGAATGCAAGAGCGTCCTGTGCCTGCCCATCCGCTTTTCCCGCAAGACCCGGGGCGTGCTCACCCTGGCCGATCCCAGGTCCTTGCCCGTGACCGAGGAGCTCAAGACCTTCGTGGCCATGGTGGCCGAGAACCTTGCGCTTTTCCTGGAAAACCTGCATCTGCGCACCCGGTTGGCCCTGCCTTCGGCATAGACTTTTTGCCACGCGCCATCTACCATGCCGCCACTGTGGCGACGTGGGGTTTTTCCCCGGGCATCCGAACCGCAATGCGAGCGTGGGCATGTTTTTCAGCAAATTCTTCCGGTTTCTCGGGAAAGATCTGGCCATGGACCTGGGCACGGCCAATACCTTGCTCTATACCCCCACCGACGGCATCGTGCTCAACGAGCCCTCGGTCGTGGCCATCGACACCCGCACCGGCGAGCTGATCGCCGTCGGCTCCGAGGCCAAGGAGTTCCTGGGCCGCACCCCCGAGCGCATCCGGGCCATCCGGCCCATGAAGGACGGCGTGATTGCCGACTTCGAGGTGACCCGGGCCATGATCGCCTTTTTCATCCGCAAGGTCCTGGCCGGGTTCCGTTTCGCCAAGCCGAAAATCGTCATCTGCGTGCCCACGGGCATCACCCAGGTGGAGAAGCGGGCCGTGGTCGAGTCGGCGCAGATGGCCGGCGCCCGCGACGTCAAGCTGGTGGAGGAGCCCATGGCCGCGGCCATCGGCGCGGGCCTGCCCATCGAGAAGCCCTCGGGCAACATGGTGGTGGACATCGGCGGTGGCACCACCGAAGTGGCCGTGGTCTCCCTGTCGGCCATCGCCTACGCCGAGTCCGTGCGCGTGGCCGGCGACGAGCTCAACGAGACCATCCAGCGCTTCGTCCAGGACGAATTCCAGATCCTGATCGGCGAGAACATGGCCGAGGAGATAAAAATCCGCATCGGTTCGGCCATGCCCCTGCCCGAGCCGCTGTCCATGGACGTGGCCGGCAAGTCGCTCATCGACGGCACGCCGACCACGGTCACGGTCACCGACGCCCACGTCCGCGAGGCCATCAAGGAACCCGTCAACATCATTGTCAATGCCGTCATGAAGGCCCTGGAGAAGACCCCGCCCGAACTCGTCACGGATATCGCTCGAAACGGCCTGCTGCTGGCCGGCGGCGGGGCGCTGCTCCAAGGCCTCGACGCCCGCATTAGCCAGGAGACCAACCTGTCGGTGCTGCTCGACGACGCGCCCCTGACCACCGTCGTTCGCGGCACGGGCCGGGCCATGGAAGACCGCCTGCGCTACCGCGACGTCTTCATCAACTAGCACAAGCAAAGCGACGCACGCCCATGCCCATCGACCCCGCCGCCGTGCTTGCGGCCGCGCTTGCGGCCGTGGATGCGTCCGACGCGCGCATCCGCGAGGACTTCGCCGCCCCGCGCGGGGTGCGCCACAAGGGCCGCATCGACCTCGTCACCGCAACCGACCTGGCCGTGGAGGCCCTGCTTAAGGAGCGCCTGGCGCCGCTTGTACCCGGCGCGGCCTTCCTGGCCGAGGAGACCGCCGCGGCCACGGTGCCCACCGGCCCGACCTGGGTCATCGACCCCGTGGACGGCACCACCAATTTCGCCCACGGCTTTCCCTTCGTCTGCACGTCCGTGGCCCTCTACGACGGCCAGACTCCCGTGCTCGGCATCGTCAGCGCCCCCATCCTGGGGCAGCGCTTCCATGCCCTGGCCGGCGGCGGGGCCTTTTGCAACGGCGCGCCCATGGCCGTTTCGGCCGTGGCCGAGCCGGTCGACGCCCTGGTGGCCACGGGCTTTCCCTACGCCCTCACCGACCGCCTCGACGAGATCGCGGCCGATTTGCGGGCCATGCTGACCGCCACCCAAGGCATCCGCCGGCCGGGCTCGGCCGCCCTGGACCTGGCCTACGTGGCGGCCGGTCGGCTGGACGCCTTCTACGAAATGGCGCTCAATCCCTGGGACGTGGCCGCCGGCGTGCTGCTCGTGACCGAGGCCGGCGGCACGGTCACGGGATACCGGCCCCGGGCGCCGTACCGGCTGGGGGATTTCCGGGTCCTGGCCAGCAACGGCCGGCTGCACGAGGCCATGCTGGCGCTCCTTGGGGCAGGACAGGCACGCCCTCCGTGCTGCGCCCCTTGAAAAATACGGGAGTATTTTTCAAGAAAAAACAAGTATTTTTAGCTGGTTTTTCCCTGAACAAGCTCCGTCCTGGTTGCAGGCGCGCCCCTAGACGGGGAAGAGGACTTTTCGCTCGGAAAAACGTATCACGGCCGGGGTGAGCAGGTCGCGGTAGTCGCGCACCAGGGCGGCCAGTTCCGCCGCGTCCACGAAGACGCCGCCGGCCACCTCGTTCGGGTTGGGGCGGGGCGGCCGGCCCAGGCGGCCGGCCGTGAAGAGGGTGACGAATTCATAGGCCGTTTCCTCGCTGGCCGGGACGGCGTCGAGCCAGGCGAGGCTTGGGGCCGTTAGCCCGAGTTCTTCCTGAAGCTCCCGGGCGGCGGCCTCCTGGCGGGATTCCCCGGCCCGGACGTGGCCCGTGGCCGAGAGGTCGAACCGGTTGGGGTAGAGGCTTTTTTGCGGGCCGCGCTTTTGCAGGTAGAGCTTGCCCTGGTCGTTGAAGACCAGCACCATGACCGAACGGTGGAACAACCCCTGGCGATGAGCCTCGGCCAGGGGCATGACGAGCAGGGGGCGGTCGGTCGCGTCCACGATATCCACCAGTTCCGGCGACGGGCCGGTGGGGCGTTTTTTGGCCATCCTGTCTTCTCCCGGTGTTGGAACCGAAACCGCTATGCCACAGGCCGCGTGCCATGAAAATCCCGCCCATCGGCGAGCCTGCCCGGCTTGGCCCGGACAGCGCCGCCGCCCTGGCCGCCCTTGAGGCGCGCTGTTTCCCCGATCCCTGGGACGCGGCCGCCTTCACCGCCGCCTTCGGCCGCGCGCCCTTTGCCGCCTTCGGCCTGGCCGACCCGGGGGGGGAGGGCCTTTGCGCCTATGCCACGCTCCATTTTCTTTGCGACGAGTTCGAGGTGCTCAATATCGCCGTGGACCCGGCCCGGCGCGGGCTTGGCCTGGCCACGCGGCTGCTGACCCACGTCTTGCAACAAACGGACAAAATGGGCATGAACCGGGGGTACTTGGAAGTTCGCGCCGGCAATGCCCCGGCCAGGCGGCTGTATGCGCGCCAGGGGTTCGTGGAGGTCGGCCGGCGCAGGCGCTACTATCCCGACAACGGGGAGGATGCCCTGGTCATGGCCCGGGAGATGTTGCCAGCCAGGGAAGGGGCGGCCGGCGACGGCCGTTGAGGCCTGCCGGCGACCCGGGCGGTGGGAGCCCTTTCGGCCAGGTCGCGGCCTTGCGCCGCCGCCTGTCCGGAACTTGGAACATGCGAACGTTTTTGGGGGAAGATGCTGCGCGCATTTTTCCGGTCGCACCTTTAGCGTCAAGGAGTCTGCATGGCACTCATCCGCATCGACCAGATCGACGTCAAGGGCAAGAAACTGCTGATCCGCGTGGATTACAACGTGCCGCTCAAAGGGGACGTCATCACCGACGACCTGCGCATCCGGGCCAGCCTGCCGACCATCGAATACGCCCTGTCCCAGGGCTGTTCGCTCATTTTGTGCTCGCACCTGGGCAAGGCCAAGGGCGAACCCGACCCCAAGTATTCCCTGGCCCCGGCGGCCAAGCGCCTGTCCGCGCTCATCGGCCGCGAGGTCAAGATGGCCCCGGACTGCCTGGGCGAGGCCACCAAGGCCATGGCCGCGGCGCTGGCCCCCGGCGAGATCCTCATGCTCGAAAACCTGCGTTTCCACCCCGGCGAGACAGCCGGCGACCTGGACTTCGCCAAGGACGTCATGTCCATGGCCGAGGTCTACGTCAACGACGCGTTTGGCACGGCCCACCGGCCCCACGCCTCCATGGTGGCCTTCGCCAAGGTGGCCAAGCAGTGCTGCGCCGGCTTTTTGCTCATGAAGGAATGGAAGTTCCTGGGCGAGGCCGTCCAGTCGCCCACGCGCCCCTTCGTGGCCGTTTCCGGCGGGGCCAAGGTCTCCTCCAAGCTCGGGGTGCTCAAAAACCTGCTGTCCAAGGTCGACGCCATGGTCATCGGCGGGGCCATGGCCAACACCTTCCTGGCCGCCCAGGGCTACAAGGTGGGCAAATCCCTGATCGAACCCGACCTCTTTGACGCGGCGCTCGGCATCCTCAAGGAGGCCAAGGAGCGGGGCGTGGGCTTCTACCTGCCCGTGGACTGCGTCATCTCCATGGACGCCGGCAAGCCCATCGCCGAGATGCAGCCGGCCGGCCAAGTGCCGTTTGGCGCCGTGCCCGACGGCGCGGTCATCCTCGACATCGGCCCGGTGACCTGCGGCCTTTACGCTCTGGTCATCGAACCGGCCAAGACCGTGGTCTGGAACGGCCCCATGGGCGCCTTCGAAAACCCGGCCTTCGCCCAGGGCTCCTACACCGTGGGCCACATCGTGGCCGGGGTGCGGGGACTGAGCATCGTCGGCGGCGGCGACACCGACGTGGTGGTGCACCAGGCGAACCTGGCCGACCAGATGGCCTTTATCTCCACGGGCGGCGGCGCGTCCCTGGAATTCCTCGAAGGCAAGGAACTGCCGGCCTTTGCGGCGCTGAAGGAGTGCCAGTCATGAAAAAGCTCATGGCCGCCAACTGGAAGATGTACAAGCTCGCCGGCGAGGCCGGGGACACGGCCGCCGCTTTGCGGGCCGCCCTGGACGGCAAGCTGCCGGCCGACCGCGAAGTGCTTGTCATCCCGCCCTTCACGGCCCTTGGCCCGACGCGGCAGGCCCTGGACGGCGCGGCCGGCTTCGCCCTGGGCGCCCAGAACTTCTACCCGTCCAAGCAGGGCGCCTTTACCGGCGAGATCGCGCCGGACATGCTCCTGGACGCCGGCTGCCGCTATGCCCTGGCCGGGCATTCCGAGCGTCGCCACATCCTCGGCGAGGACGACGCATTGGTCGGGCGCAAGGTGGCGTTCGGGCTTGCCGCCGGGCTTTCCATGATCCTGTGCGTGGGCGAAAAGATCGAGGAGCGCCAGGCCGGGGAGGTGGAGGCGGTGGTCTCCCGCCAGTTGACGGCGGGCCTTGCCGACGTGCCCGCCGATGTTTCCCCCGACGCTGTGGCCATTGCCTATGAGCCGGTGTGGGCCATCGGCACCGGGCTTACGGCTGGTCCGGCCGAGGTGGACGAGGCCCACGCCGTGGTCCGGGCGCGCCTTGTGGCGCGTTTTGGCCCGCAAATCGGGGCGAAAATCCGCATCCTGTATGGCGGGAGCGTGAAGCCGGGCAACGCCGGGGAGATTTTAGGGATTGACAATGTGGACGGAGTGCTGGTAGGTGGCGCGAGCCTTGAGGCTGGAAGCTTCGCGGCGATTGTGACGGCCTGATGAACGCGCGGCCATGTCCGCGAAAATAACGGGAAAAATCAGTTGACAACGCTCATAATTACGGTACATGTACTCGCCTGCGTCGCGGTGATCATCCTGGTTCTGCTCCAGTCGGGCAAGGAAGGGATGGGTGTCATCTTCGGTGGCGGCAGCCAGTCGGTGTTCGGCAGCACGGGTGCCGGTGGGTTGCTGGTGAAGTTGACGGCGCTTTTTGGGGCGATCTTTCTTATCACGTCGCTTGCCTACAACGTGTACTCGGGGTCGCACAAGCGCTCGGCCAAGTCGGTGATGATCGACGCCAGCGGGACGCCCATCGCGCCGCCGGCCGGCGTGGTGACCGAAGCGGGCAAGGATGCGGAGCCCAAGAAGGGTGTCACGTTCGAGGACGTGCCGCCGCTGGCTCCCAAAGTGCCTGGCGAGGCTCCGAAGCAGTAGACGATATTTGCCGAAGTGGTGGAACTGGTAGACACGCCATCTTGAGGGGGTGGTGGGCCATGCCCGTGGGGGTTCGAGTCCCCCCTTCGGCACCACATCTGTAAAGGGGTTCAGGCTGTAACAGCTTGAACTCCTTTACTTTTTTCAGGGGTTGAAATGGGCCGTTTTTCGATCCCGGCCTGCGAAAAATCCTTGAAATGAGTGAATCCGGTTTTTGGTACAAAGTGTTGGTACAAAATGCCAACGCCAGGAGGCCCCCATGCGGGCTTCACCTTCGGCTTGTCCCTCCCTCTCCCCAGGTACGAAATCCCCTTCCCATTTAGTCCTACGAAACGGCACGTGGCATTTCCGTATGGCCGTTCCTGGGCCATGCCGTTCGCGTTTAGGCGGCCTCCGCGAGTTCAAGGCGTCCCTCAAGACCGGCGTCCTCCGTGAGGCCAAGTTATTGGCAGGAAAACTTGCGGCCAACGCTCACCTCGTCTATCTTCATGCTCAAAAGAACTCGAGTCAGCTGGAAAGGCATGACAGGCAGACCCTTCGTGTTTTGGCCAAGTCATGGCTTTTGAATGGCCTTGATTGTTACGAAGCCGAGCATCTGTCCTGTGATAGTTGCATGAGTGCGGATTTGCGGACTACTTGCGTAAGTAGTTTTAGCAATATATCTGAGTGCGACGAACAACGACAATTGTCTCATGAATTTTTATGCGATAGTGCAAAGACTGGTGTTGAGTCGTTGGAAATAGAATGCGTAATTGTTCCTGGCCGTGACTCCCTTGGAATTGATAAATTTTCTGACAATCTTGCTATCGGTATGGTTAATGAGTTTTCAAGTTCCGCTTTATTTAGGCACCGTGAAGAGTTGTGTAAAACCAATGTTTCGGACGCCAGTTATAAGGTTGGACAAATAGTTTGCAATGATAAAAGTCCAAAGAAATTTGACATTGATGTTGCCGATAGAAGTGTTGATAGAATTTTTGACGTAATTATTGAATTAATTGGTGGCGGCATGTTTGACTACAAAAAAATCAGAGCACAGTTGGCTCAGTCGTTAGCCAACCTACTGGAAGAGCCAAATAAGCAACCAATTTCTCAAAAAGAAATCCAGGAAAGGTTCAATGGATATCTTCGTGCGCTCCTTGAGAAAGATGACATGGATATTCATCCTCGGAAAGGAGTGATTGGGCCTGGAATTGAGTTGACAGCCGCTCAGCTTTTAGCAAGTAATGCCAAACTCCTTAGTCATCTTGTTAATGATCCAGATACATTGGTGAAATTTGTGACAGAGTGCATTCCGATGTTGATATCTGAAGGGGTTTTTAAGCCAGATGAGATTTCGAATGAAAATGTTTTGCAAATTGTGAAAGCGCATTTGAAATGTCAAGTGCTTAGCAATAAGATTAGAGCGGCAAGATCGAATGGTGATTACATCATGGAGCAGGCTGTTTTTGCTGCTCCTTATAAACAATATCCTCCTGTTGCTGAAGAAGTAGTTGTCCAAATGGCTGAGTCTTATTCTGTTGGAGGGGAATTGATGTCTGATTTTATTGAGAAGTACATCCAGACAAAGATTTCTGACGGGGCTTGGAAAGGACATAGTGTTGGTGATCACAGAGTTCGACTCGCTAATTTGGTTGAAATTCTCGAAAACAAAATAGTTTCGACTGTTTCTAGAGAAGATATGCGCCGTTTTCGTGATGTTTTGCGGAGACTGCCTCCAAATAGGACAAAATTAAAAGCGTACAGAGGTAAGACCATAGAAGAAATTTTAAAAACGAACCCCGAAGATGTCTTGAGTGTCAAGACTGTCAATATGATTGTCGAGGCTGCATCAAGCATGTTTGATTGGGGTGTGCGGGAAGGACATTTGTCCCAGAATCCAGCGAAAGGGCTTTCCCTCAAGGACGATAGGCAGGAGATTGGCCTGCGAGATGCTTTTTCGCTTGAAGATATTCGGAAAATTTTTGCAAGTGATAATTATGTAAAAGGAAGCTTTAAACATCCTTCCTTCTTTTGGGCTCCGCTTATAGCTGTATATACGGGTATGCGCCTCGAAGAGGTGTGTCAGTTGAGTTGCGACGATATATATGAGCCCGAACCAGGAGGGGTATGGGTCATAGATGTCAACGTCAAACCTTCTCGTGATGGGAACGTGCATAAACTGCTGAAGAATAAGAACGCAGCCCGAACCATTCCTGTTCATCCGGACTTGATTCAGGTTGGGCTTCTTGAATATCATGCAGGTCTCAAGAGAAGCGGGGTTGAAAGGCTTTTCCCCGAATTAAATAAGACAAATTTATCGCCAAAGTTCGGCAAGCAGCCTGGAAAATCCTTCGGAAAGTTGGTTAAGTCTTTAGATATTTCCGGAAACAAGACCTTCCATTCGTTGCGACATTCTTTTAGTGACTTTTTTAAATTGAAAGGTCTTCATAATGATATTTTTCGACAGATATTTGGACACGAAATACCGAGTCTGGCAGGAAGGCAATATGGATCCAGGTTTGATGCTCAGAGGTGTTATGAAGAAATTATTTCAAAGATTGACTACGGGATTGACCTGTCTTTGATCAACTCGAAACCGTTTCTTCTGTAGTGATGTGTAAAGAATAGATTGTTGTGTCTAATGGTGTTGTTCAATGATTTTTAAATATATATTATTGTTCTGATTTAAAGGAAGATATCCGTTCAAACGCCATTCGAGGCGACAAGGGAGAACTTTTAGATAAGTAGGTACAATATGGAAGGCTATCAATCTCCAGAAATTTCAGAGTTAGCTAAGGCCCTTATTAACGTACAGCGAACAATTCAGCCTGCGATTAAGGATGCCACCAATCCTTTTGTTCAAAATCGTTACGCAACGCTCAATAGTGTTATGGAATCCTGCCGCGAAGCCTTACTCAGCAACAGCATTTGGATGACGCAGTTCCCGGTTCCTGCCGAACCAGGTTACCTGGGCTTGGTCACAAAATTGACCCATGCCGAATCCGGCCAATGGCAATCCTCATTGGCCGTGGTACCGTTACCCAAGGCTGACCCTCAGGGCATGGGTAGCGCCATGACGTACGCCAGACGGTATTCACTCAGCGCCATGCTGGGCATCGTCATGGATGACGACGATGGAGAACATGCAAAAATATCTCCGAAAACGGCCGATCCTTCTAAAAGGCCGCAGAATGCCCATTTGGCGCACAAAGACGCTCCTTGTGAACTTCGTCCTGGCCAAGTCGCTAAAAACGGCTCAAACTCGAAGCCTGGCGTTTCGAATCCGTTAGCGTCCCTGCCCAGGATCGATGGCATTTCCTACCAGACCGTTGCTGCCGAAGATGGGCGGACCTGCGTCATTGCCACGGGAAACACAGCGGCGAAAAAGGACATGCTCGCTGAAATTGGCTTTCGGTGGAACCCGCAACGCAAGGTGTGGTGGATGTATGCCAAGGCCTCCTGACCGGTCGCAAACAAATCAATCAACGTAAGAGGGCTGCCCACACGGGTGGCCCTCTTCGTTTTGGGGGATCGTTATGCACAGGAAATTCGCCATGCAAAAAGATCAAGCCTCGGTCTTGCTTGGAATTCTCTCGCAAGGTCTCAAGCGGTATGCTGCCCTTTCCACGCAAAAATTCCTTGGCGATCGCACGGGGTACGTGGGGCTCAGCGACGTGGGCCGGGCCATGGAATGCATGCGGGCGACGGTGGCGTCCAAACTGTCGCCGGCAGGGGGAGGGGACCTTGGCGCGACACCGGACGTGGTGCAGGCAACGCTGCGCCGGCATCTGACCCTGCAGCGCGGGCACTGCTTCGAAGACCTGGTCGGCCATGCCTTACGCGCCCACGATCTTCTCCTCATGCGGCAACTGGAGATCGAGATCATGCACCAGGGCACGCCCCTTCGCGCCCACCTGGACTTCGTGCTCGTGAGTCCGACGCCGGTGCCCACAGTGCGCATCCTGGAGTGCAAAAGCGCGCAGCGGTTGCCGGACGCGCTGTACACTTCTTACGAAACGCAGGTGTACGGGCAGGTTTGCCTTCTTCATGCCGCCTGGAACACCAAGGCCTTCTCGCTGCGGGACGCCACTGGCCAGGTGTGCTCCTCTCGCCTGACCTTTCCCGAAATCTGCCAAGCCTGCCTTGGCGTAAAATTGCCCAACAGCCCCGAGCAGGTCGACCTGCAGGCTTGGGTCCTGTGCCTGTCCATGACGGATGGCAAAGCGTTTGGGCCGTATGTGGCCCATCCGGCCATGCTGGAGATGTGCCTGAAGACCGCGTCCGCGCTTTGGGGGCACGTGACGGCCTGTCGGGAAGGCCGGGGCGACCTCGACACATTGCCCACGGCCCACGGCTGCCATGGGCTCTGCGGCTACTGCGATTGGAATGCGGACTGCCCGAAGTTTCGGGGGGAAGAGCATCCCGACTGGGAAGGGGATCTGCGAACGCTTTTTACCCTGAAGGCGAAAAAGCAGGCGCTCGAGGAAACGATTCAGGAAAAGGAGGAGGTGATCCGGACCGCCTGCGCTCTGAGCCAGGCAAATCACGCCTGGATTCGGGCCGGAGGCTACCGCTGCAAATTGGCGCAGCAAAACGGGCGGCGTAGCCTCGATACGGAGAAACTCCGTCAGGAAGTCGTTGCCCTCACAGGGTCCGCTGCCGAGGCGGAGCAGCTTCTCGCCCGGTGCCAGACGCGAGGGCAACCTACGACACGACTGCTTGTGCGGGCGATGCGCGCCACACCAGAGGCCACCGATCCTACGGTGGCCTCTTCGTTTGCAACCGCAACTTGATGGAGAATGCCATGGAAAGCGACCTGCAGGAGCTCGATGCCCTGGAAGCCACGGAACTGGATGCCGGGATGGTGTTCAGCGGCACGCCGTCCGGGAAGGGGGTCCGGGGATTTGCCGCGCCGTGCCGCTACACGCCGATTCCGTCCCTGGATTACGTGTTCCACGAATCGAGCCGCGACATCATTGTCTGGTTTTTAGAAAGAAGCGATCCGCTCTACGTGTTTGGCCCAACGGGCTCCGGCAAGACCTCTCTAATCAAGGAACTGGCCGCGAGGCTCTACTATCCCGTCTTCGAGGTGACGGCCCACAGCCGATTGGAATTCGCCGATCTGGCCGGCCACCTGGCCGTGCGCGAGGGCTCCATGGAATACGCCTATGGTCCCTTGGCCCTGGCCATGCGCTACGGCGGCCTTTTTCTGCTCAACGAAATCGATCTGGTCAGTCCCGATGTGGCCGCCGGCTGCAACGGCATCTTGGATGGCCAGCCGCTTTGCCTGGCCGAAAACGGCGGGGAACTCGTGGTGCCGCATCCCATGTTCCGGTTCGCGGCCACGGCCAACACCAACGGCTCCTTTGACGAAACCGGGCTCTACCAGGGGACGCTGCAGCAAAATCTGGCTTTCATGGACCGCTTCTGGTTGTGCGAAGTGGGGTATCCCGAGGCCACGGCCGAGCTTGCGCTTTTGGAGCGCCGGGCGGCGCAACTGCCCGAGTCGGTACGATCCCGCATGGTGGAGTATGCCCAGGAGGTGCGCAAGCTCTTCGTCGGGCAAGCCTCGGGCGAAATCGCCAAGACGATCGAGGTGACCTTTTCCACCCGCACGTTGCTGCGCTGGGCCGCGCTGACCCTGCGTTTCCAGCCCCTTTCCCGTCAGGGCATCCAGCCGGTGACCTATGCCCTGGACCGCGCCCTGGCCTACCGGGCCACCCGGGAAACCCAGGCCCTGCTCCACGAACTGGCCCAGCGGATGTTTCCGCTGACGGCATAACGAAGCCCTTGGAGGAAAAATGGATACGCCCATTCTTTCCGATATCCGTGTGTTGGACAACATCCTGGCCGTCAACCTCAACGTCACCTTGTGGTCGGCCCGCAGGAAGCTGACTCTCGAAGACTTCGGTCCTGTGGACCTGCCGCCGGAAGATCTGGCTTCCCTTGGCAGCAAGCGCATCGCGCCGCCGGAGAGTCTGCGCATCTTCGGCACGCTCAAGGCGCGGGCCTTTGCGCTCCTGGACCGGCACGGCATCCGCTTTCTCGGAGGCTGGGCCATCCCCGAGGACAAGGCGACGGAAATCGTCCAGGAACTGACCGTGATCCGCGACGAGTTTTTTGCCTGCAAGGAAGCGTTTCTGGCCGAATACGACGGCCTAGTTCGGGATTGGATCGACAGGCATGCCGCGTGGGCCAACATCTTGGCCAACGCCACCGTTGGTAGCGACTATGTGCGCTCCCGGCTGGGGTTTGCCTGGCAGTTCTACAAGGTTGCGCCGCTGATGGGGCATCCCGATGCCGCGACCATGGCCGCTTCTGGTTTGTATGAGGAGGTGGAGCAGCTTGGCGCAGCGCTTTTCACCGAGATCGCCAAGTCTGCCGATGAGACCTGGCGCAAGGTGTATGCTGGCCGCACGGAGGTCACCCACAAGGCGCTTTCGCCGCTTCGCACCATGTACCAAAAGCTCATGGGCCTGACCTTTGTCGAGCCCCATGTGGCTCCGGTGGCGGAGATCCTCGAAATGGCGCTGTCGCGTCTGCCGCGCAAGGGGACCATTGCCGGCACCGATCTGCTTATGCTCCAAGGCCTGGTCTGTCTGCTGCGCGATCCGGATGCGCTGATTGAGCACAGCCAAAAGGTCATCGAAGGCTACGGCCCGGCCACGGTGCTGGACGCGGTCCTGCGCGCGCCGTTGCCGGCCGGGGATGCCCGCGACATGGACGAGATGCTGGATGGTCCGGAGGGGGAGTCGCTGGACGTTGCCCCCATGCCCGAGCCCGTGGCCGGGGCCCGGATACCCAGTATGGGACTTTGGTGAGCGCCATGGGAGCCATGCGCCACGTGCTGCGTTCCCTGCCGCTTCTGGCGGCCGTCCTTGGCGATGCCTACGGCGTCTCCGTGGTCATGGGCGGCAAGGACGCCCATACGGACGGGAAGGTCATTTGCCTGCCCAGTTTGCCGGCGGAAGGAGAGGCGACGCTGCTGCCCCTGGTTCGGGGCCTGATCGATCATGAGGCGGCCCATATCCGGGAAACGGACTTTGCCGCGCTGGCCGCCTGGCCGGCGACACCGTTTTCCAGGCACATCTGGAACTCGCTGGAGGACTGGCGGGTGGAGAACAAGCTGGGAGACCTCTTCCCAGGCTGTCGCCACAACTTTAGGTGGCTGATTGAGCATTACTTCGCAGGCGCAAACGACAGGGCCGGGGACACCACCCCGGCCTTGTCCGTTTTAAATGCCATCTTGCTCACCGTGCGCTGCTGGGACGCACCAAGTGTGTTGGACAATCGGGACAAAGCGGTGGCCGCCATCGAGGCTGACTTGCCCGGGCTGTGGCAGGGTAGCGTCCACGGAGGTGGTGTAAATTCTGAAGTCGTCCAGGCCGGGGGAGAGCCTCCGGCCCGGACGGAATGGGCGAGGTGGCCATCGGGTCAATTGGCTGTAAGGTGAAGTTACGACGCCGCACCTGCAACCAAAGGAGACCACGATGGCCGAGGACAGCATGGCATTAATCGAGCTGATGCAAAAGGCCGACGGCGGCGATTTTCTCCGCTCCCTGGCGGAAGCCGTCCTGCAGCTTCTCATGGAAGCCGATGTGGACGGCCTCATCGGGGCCAGCCGCCACGAGCGAAGCCCCGAGCGAGTCAGCTACCGCAACGGCTACCGTGACCGCAGCCTTGATACCCGCATCGGCTCCTTGCAACTGCGCATCCCCAAGCTGCGCCAGGGCAGCTACTTTCCGCCCTTCCTGGAGCCACGCAAGACCAGCGAACGCGCCTTGGTGGCCGTCATCCAGGAAGCCTGGATCGGCGGCATCTCCACGCGGCGCGTGGATGATCTGGTCCAGGCCATGGGCCTTTCCGGCATCTCCAAGTCCCAGGTGTCCAAGCTGTGCAAGGACATTGATGAACGGGTCCATGCCTTTCTTTCTCGGCCGCTGACCGGCGAATGGCCCTATTTGTGGCTGGACGCAACCTACCTCAAGCAGCGCGAAGGCGGCCGGGTGGTCAGCGTCGCCGCCATAATCGCCGTGGCGGCGAACACCGAAGGCCGCAGAGAAATCGTGGGACTGCACATCGGCCCCAGCGAGGCCGAGCCGTTCTGGTCTTTTTTCCTCAAAAGCCTTCTTTGTCGGGGACTTGGCGGCGTGAGGCTTGTCGTCTCCGACGCCCATGAAGGCCTCAAGGCCGCCATGGCCAAGACGTTCGGGGCCACGTGGCAACGCTGCCGGGTCCACTGGATGCGAAACGCCTTGGCCCGGGTTCCCAAGTCCCAGCACGCCATGGTCTCGGCCGCCCTGCGCCAGGCCTTTTTACAGCCGGATGCGGCCAACGCCAGCCAGACCTGGCGGCATGTCGCCGATCAGCTTCGTGGAAAATGGCCACGGCTCGCCAGCTTCATGGACGAAACCGAGCACGACGTGCTGGCCTACATGACCTTCCCGGCGCAGCATCGGGTCAAGCTGCACAGCACCAATCCGCTGGAAAGGCTCAATAAAGAAGTGAAGCGGCGGGCGGACGTAGTCGGCATCTTCCCCAACGAACAGTCCATCATCCGGCTCATCGGGGCCATCTTACTGGAGCAAAACGACGAGTGGCAGCTGCAAAGCCGCTACATGCAGGTCGAGGCCATGGCCGAACTCAACACCCAACCAAACGAGGCGCAGCCAGCCCAAATTCCACCAAGAGCAGCCTGACCGAGGGCCACCTCAAGCACACCAGAATTTACACCACGTTGACGGACGTGACCGTGCATTTTCAGAATTCTCTTTAAAAGGTTTGCCTCAAAATGCCCATGAAAGACTTGTCAGGCTACATTGTAGCGAACGATTGATTGGGCATATTAGTCGTGATTCGACAGAAATTAACGCCAGAGAAAAACCAACTAAAAAAATGAATCCGCCCAAACCCAAAAAACGCCGCCGCAGGGGGCGGCCGATTAATAGCAAGACAAAGCCAAAGACAAAGAAGCTACTTGAGCGACAGATAGAAATGACTAGCGACGAAGCCAGAATGACTCTTCCTATGGCATGTGATATCGGTGCTAAATCTAGCAGTAAGGGGCATTTTCGTCGATGGATTGGATATAAATTACATATTGATTCGGCGGATGGTCAAATTCCTATCAGTTGTATACTTACTTCTGCTTCACTACACGATAGTCAAGCAGCCATACCGTTGGCAAAAATGTCCGCTGAACGAGTAACAAGTCTCTATGACTTGATGGATTCAGCGTACGATTCCAAAACAATTCGCGACTTTAGTCGTTCATTGGGGCACGTTCCGATTATTGATTTTAACAAAAGACGCAATGGAATAAAAAAAGAAATGGAGCCAGCAACTAGCATTCGATACAGAGAAAGAACTAATTCTGAACGTGTTAACAGCCGTCTTAAAGATGATTTTGGCGGAAGAAGTCTTATGGTTCGTGGTGGACCTAAGGTTTTTGCTCATCTTATGTTTGGCATCCTTGCGTTGACAGCAGATCAATTGATTCGTTTGTTGACAGTATAGCAACAATATGATTTTGATACTCATAAATCAGGATATTCGTTTCTGAATTATGTGAAAAATAGAAACACGACAGCATTAAAACACATTAGTGTTTAAAAATGAGCACTCATGCCCGTTGGAATGTGTTAATTCTGTAGCTCGTATTATTTTTGCAAAACCCTCATCTGTTAATAAAATATCGTTTTGCATAAAATGCGGCACCTTAGCTTTCTCTTTGTCATGACATAATCTCAGCACAGTTAACCCTAGAGAATTATTTGTCATGTTGTGAGTTTAAATTTAATATTAAATATTATGCCATATAAAATATTTGTTTGCAAGCATTCGCTAATCCTTCAATCTGTTTTACTCGCATATTTCAATCTAACAACATGTAATTATTTACTATTCACATTCTCCTATCCTCTTCAATCCCCGTTTCTCCTCCCCCCGTGAAAAAATCCCAGCAAACCCCTTGACCTCCCCGTACCAAATCCGTATTTACCCCGAGCCAACGACGCGCCAACGAAGCCAACGGTTTTGGCCCCCAACTTTTTCTTGGGAACGAAAGATTTGGGGTTGACTTCGGGACGAGTTTGGGGCATTTAGCCTGTTCCCTGATTCTGTTTATAGGACCGTAGCTCAGGGGGAGAGCGCTTGCTTGACACACCACAAGCGTGATTTAACCCCTTAAAATCCTTCAAAAAGCCCCTGTGAAAAAGTGATCTCGTTGGCGAGTAGCCAACGGGATCTTCTTCTTTTTATTGGTTTGGAATTCGTACTTTGGCGCAGCTTTGGTCAGCCGTTGGCGTGACTGTGGCGGTGGCTGCCAACCGCCTCTCTTTACTTATTGATTTTATTATATATTCGTCAATGAGCCCGCCTCATCTTTAGCAATACCCCTTGACGGCTAGTAACATATTTGTTATCTATAGGCTGTGGCATGGGAAATACTCTATTATAGCGATTGGTTGCAGGAGGAGATCTTGGCGATGCCAGTTACCCTCCAAGCTCGTTATCTGCACCTTACGGCACGAATGCGAATATTCGGCGCTGATCTTGGGTTACCGCATACCAGGGCGATGGGAGATGGTCTCTTTGAACTTCGTTTGAAAGGTGCTGAAGGAATCGCCAGAGTTTTCTATTGTACTCTTGTCGGGAAGAAAATCGTCATGCTTCATCACTTTATCAAGAAATCGGAGAAGACTCCCAAGCGGGAGTTGGTGGTTGCGATAAGACGAATGCAGGAGGTTAAGGCATGTTAACCCATGAAGAACTTTCAAAAAAGATGCTTGCGAATCCTGCTGTTAAGGAAGCCTATGATGCCATGGCCCCAGAGTTTGCTCTCCTGGATGAACTTCTGCGGGCAAGAAAAGAAGCTGGTCTGAGTCAGGCCCAGGTGGCTGCCTTGATGGGAACTAAAGCCCCGTCCGTCGCCCGCTTGGAATCTGCTCTGTCCAGCGGTAAACACTCGCCGTCCGTGGCGACACTGCGAAAATATGCCAAGGCGGTAGGTAAAGAACTGCTTATTCAGTTGAAATAGTTTGTATTTCACTGCCAAGCTCAAAAACGAAGAAAAACGCGCTTTTGGAGCCTCCCCTGGACCAGGATCGCAGAGTGCTGGTGCGCCAGGCCAAGCCTGGAGAAGGAGGATGTAAGGAATGCTGAAACCTTCTTTGAAACCCTACGGGTACCCAAGCCCGTCCGGCCAAGTGTGCTGACAGCCGGAACCGAGTGTTGCGCGGACTGGAGCAATCCAGGACGTGAAGCGTACACAGGGAGTTTGTAGGCCTTGCTATTGAGCCCCGAAATTGCGTTCCCGCGGGAGCTGACGACTTCAGAATATCGGAAGGCACCATCTGGGGGCAAGACAGCATCGCTCTCAGGTCCCGCCGGGGTCGAAGAACAAGGCATGCGGACAGGGGGTTTCCCAGGAACCTGGGAGACCCTGTCGTCTCCGCTTGAGAATACGGAAGGGAAGAGCCGGTAATTTCTTCCAGGCCTATCCCGGGTTCGTCTGCTCGGGAACAGGAGCGAAAATCCAGACGACAAGCGGTATCCGAAGGCGAAGGAAACGAAGTCTGAGGAGATGGACGGCAGGGAGTCGGAACGCCTCATAGTACCGATGAATCAGGGGAACCCACCCGGGGACCCAGAGGAGGGAAGGAGGCGTCTGTTCATGGAACTTCTGGAGGGAAAGATGCATGGGAAATCGAGCCCGGAAAGCGTCTCAACGAAACTGCAGAAGGTAGCGGATCTGGCCAAGCAAGCGCCGGAAATGGTGTTCACGACGTTGGCCCACCATATCGACCTCGTCTTTCTGAAGGAAGCATTCCACCTCACCAGGAAGGACGCGGCGTCAGGCGTGGATCAACAGACAGCAGCGGAGTACGAGGAACAGCTGGATAGGAACCTGACGTCGCTTTTGGATCGTTTCAAGAGCGGAACGTACAAGGCCCCTCCGGTCAAGCGGGCGTATATCCCCAAGACAAACGGGGCGGCCCGTCCGATCGGCATCCCGACCATCGAGGACAAGGTACTGCAACGCGCGGTAACCATGGTTCTGGGAGCGGTCTACGAGCAAGATTTCCTCTCTTGCTCATACGGTTTCCGTCCCGGCCGGTCCTGTCACCAGGCGTTGGAGACGCTGTGGCGTGGCATCATGGGCATAGGTGGCGGGTACGTCTACGAAGTGGACATCCGCAAGTTCTTCGACACGTTGGATCATGGACATCTTCGGAGCTTTCTTGACCTGCGGGTGCGCGATGGTGTGATACGACGGGTCATTGATAAGTGGCTTAAGGCTGGAGTTCTCGAAGCAGGCCAGCTTGTGTATCCAGACGCCGGCACGCCACAAGGAGGAGTGATCTCGCCCCTTCTGGCGAACATCTACCTTCATGAAGTCCTGGACAAATGGTTTGAGCACGTCGTCAGACCGCGTATGCGAGGTGAGGCGTTCCTCATCCGCTACGCTGATGACTTTGTCATGGTCTTCAGCAACGAGATGGATGCCCGGAAGGTCGAGGAGGTGCTGCCGAAGCGACTTGGTCGGTTCGGTCTCGCCGTTCACCCAGAGAAGACTCGCTTGGTGCGATTCCTGCCGCCTTGTGGCGGATCAGGAGGTACTGGACACCAAGGGTTCAGCTTCGACCTGTTGGGTTTTACCCACTACTGGGGCAAGTCGCTCAAGGGAAATTGGGTTGTCAAGCGCAGGACGGCAAAAGATCGTCTTGCCAGGGCCTTGAAATCGGTAGGGGAGTGGTGTCGATTCAATCGGCATAGTGATATCGCCGATCAGTACCGGACTCTCATACTCAAAATCAAAGGTCATTGCCAATACTATGGGATAACCGGTAACTCCCGCAGGCTTAACGCCTTCCGTGATGGAGTGCAGAAGCTGTGGTGGAAGTGGTTGAACCGGCGATCGCAAAGAAACAACATGAGCTGGCAAAACTTCAACCTCATGAAGAAGACTTATCCATTACCAATTCCCGTAGCAATGCATTCTATCTGCCATCGTGTAGCAAGACCATGAACAGAGGAGCCGGATGCCTTAAAGGGGCACGTCCGGATCTGTGGGGGGCGGGGGAAGGAAACTTCCCTCGTCTACCCGACCGAATTTTCAGTCCAGATCAGTGCCCGTATCCCTGAAATAGCCCAGTATGGCTTCTTTTGATGCTCCACGGAAAAGGAATTAAAGTAGGTGGTTACGAGGAAGAGCTTGTATCGCTGTAGCTTTCTCTTGCGTTAAATCTTGGGTTTATGAGAAAGAATAGTAGAAGGCTTAAATATCTAGCAACTGTCCTGATTATTTAGTATAATTTCAGGAGAATGCAAATAATGTTATGGTTATTATACGGCTGTTTTGACGTGACATAGATGTCGAAGCAGTATGTTGTTGAGGTGCAGAAAGATGAAATATGAGATCATATCATCGTCACGTCCATTTTGGTTGAAATGTATTTTTTCAGTTATTCTAGTCTTTTTTGCGTTCATGTTGAGATATTCACTCTTTGGAGGATTGGGCTCAGCAATCCCTTACCTCACATTTTACCCAGCAGTAATGATTGCATCCGTTGCCGGGGGTATCATTTCCGGTGTTTTAGCCACGATATTTTCTGCGTCATTAGCAATGTACTTTTTTATTGAGCCAATAGGTGTCATTGCCATTGAAAATCCACGGGATTTGCTTGGACTGATCACGTTTGTCCTGGGATGCATGATAATGTCGGCTGTAGGTGAATTAGTTATTCGAAGTCAAAAAGAATTGAAAAAGAAATCGACCGAACTTGTAGAGATAAATAGGGCGTTACGAATAGAGGTGTTGGCGCGGGAAAAGGTAGAGAATGATCTGAGGGAAAGTGAAGAAGATCTCCTGGTCACGTTAACGTCTATCGGCGATGCGGTTATTGCAACAGATCTATCTGGTAATATTACGCGGATGAATCCAGCAGCAGAGCGACTCACAGCTTGGTCCAGAAATGATGCATTGGGTCGACCTCTGGTGAAGGTATTCCATATCGTCAATTCTAAAACGCGTGAACCGGCAGATGATCCGGTACTACGAGTACTAGCGACAGGCAATGTCGTAGGGCTAGCTAATCATACCGTGTTAATCGACAGGGAGGGCAGAGAATATCAGATCGCAGACAGTGCGGCTCCCATACGCAGTATCTCAGGTAACGTTATTGGTGTTGTTCTTGTTTTTTCCGATGTGACCGAAGAGTACGCCATTTCAGAAAAGCTGGCTGAAAGTGAAAAGCGATTTCGCACTTTAGCTGATACCGGTCAGGCTTTGATTTGGACTTCGGGGTTGGACAAGTTATGCGACTATTTTAACTTGCCTTGGCTAAATTTTACAGGACAGACCTTGGAGCATGAGCTTGGGAATGGTTGGGTTGATGGAGTACATCCAGATGATGTAGCTGATTGCATCAACGTCTATGTCGACGCTTTTGATAAGCGTACTCATTTCAGCATGGCTTACCGTCTGCGCAGATATGATGGAGAATATCGGTGGATTCAAGACAATGGATCTCCTCGTTTCAGTAGCAAGGGAGAGTTTCTTGGGTATATTGGGCATTGTCTTGATATAACAACACGTAAAATGTTAGAAGATGAGTTGATACAAGCGAGGAATTGTGCAGAATCTGCTAATAAATCTAAAAATGAGTTTCTGGCGAATATGAGTCACGAGGTACGCACTCCACTGAATGGAATACTGGGCATGCTTCAATTGCTAAAGACCACTGAACAAACAAATGAACAAAAAGAATATATTCTTGCTGCGATCAAGTCAACAAATCGTCTGACACGTTTGCTGTCGGATATCCTTGATATTTCAAGAATTGAAGCGGGAAAATTAGTGTTGGATGAAGTTGAATTCGAAGTAAAAAGTCAAAAAGATTCAGTCCTTGAATTGTTTGACGTAGCAGCCAGGCAAAAGAGAATTGATCTTAAATACAGCGTTGACGGAAAAATTCCTTCTAAAATAATAGGAGATGAGGCAAGATTGCAGCAAATTATATTCAACCTAGTGGGAAATGCTATTAAATTTACTGAGAGAGGGTTTGTTAGGATAGATGCTTCCCTGTTGCCGTTGCATTCATGTGAATCGTCTATACGAATTTTATTTACAATAGAAGATACAGGAATTGGAATCAAGGAAGGTGCGGTTAAGGATATTTTTGAGCCTTTTGTTCAAGTCGAGGGCTCTTATGTTCGCAATAATCAAGGCGCAGGGTTGGGCCTCTCCATAGTTCGCAAGCTTGTAAGCCTTATGGGTGGGAATTTATGTATTAGCAGTGCGGAAGGCGATGGTGCAATCTTTTATATCTCAATGCCATTCAAAATCCCTGCCGTGCAGGAAAATGGTTACGAAAGTGTGACTTACTCAAGGAATACTACTTCTAGTTATGCTCCACTTAAGATTCTTTTTGCAGAAGATGATGCAATAAGTTTACTCTCTGGTTCGCGGCTGCTTGAAAAATATGGATTTGTTGTTTCCATCGCCAGAGACGGTCGGGAAGCCCTCCAACGTTTAAAAGATCAGGAATTTGACCTGATTCTCATGGACGTTCAAATGCCCATCATGGACGGTGTAGAGGCCACTAAGATTATTAGAGAATCAACTTCACTTGGTGTAAAATCTAAAATCCCAATCGTTGCCATGACCGCTTACGCCATGGCTGGAGATAAAGAGAAGTTCCTTGCAGCTGGGATGAATGATTACATATCAAAACCTGTCGACAATGAATCTTTACTGGCAGTAATTGGAAAAGTACTGGATCAGGTTGCGAAAGTTTGAGGCGGATTGGGTTCATGGGCTGTCCTGCCCTGATTAAAAGAGCGAGCTTTGGGAATAAGGATATCCTGGTGCGGGGAGTCCGTCACGAAGACAGGGAAAAAGCTGGAACTGCGGCTGAGCGTTTCGTACGTTGGGTCGGTGCAGGATTCTCCTGGAAGTTCAGGACTGGGTGAGTCCAATGGGGGAGCTTTAGAAAAACGTCCCAGGAGGAGCCCGGTAGAGGGCAGGAGAGGGGTGTCCGGGGGAAAAGCCCAAGCCCAAATATCCCCCGGGGGAGGGCTTCGACTGTTTTCTCGGAGAAACTACTGCTATTTTAGCTAGTTCGGAAATGCAGGTTCCTTCATCTTTTGATTTTCAGCAGATTGGGCAGTGAAATCGGTCTGTTTCGTGAAGATCAGCGGTACAAGGGCCAATTAAGTCTTTCCCTGGAATTCCGCTGAAGTAACTCGATTTTGCTGAAATCAGCAAGAAAATAGTGTGCCTCTCGCAGAGTCCTGCGAATTTTCAGTCCCGATTGGTACTAATACGCCGAGAACAGCCCTGTTTCTGATCCTGGTGTAGGGTAGGGCAGTGTTGTTCAGCTACCTAGCTGTAATCCCGTACTTTTTGAAATACGCGTTTTCTCGCGTTTTTGTTGTTCCAAGATCTCTGATAGCCAAGTTAAGGACTGATAAGGTTTTCTATGTCACTGGCTATCTTTTTTGAATCGAGCGAAAAGGATGGTGCGCTGAACGAGCTATAACTATCAGTCGCCAAAAAACTGCTTTGAATCATCTGGGGTTTCCGTTCGTTCTGAATTTGTATAAATGCGAAGTGTTGACGTAACTGAGATTGTATAGCTTTCAAACAGCGAATCATGGCCTTGGCGCTGGCTCATGCGGTGCATCATTTCGTTTCGCCATTTTTCAACCGCGTGTTCGGTTTCCCAGACGGATATGCTGAGTAGTTTACCATCATTGGTAAGACTGGAAAATCTTTCCGAGCGTATAAAACCTTCAGCATTTGCGAGCAACTTGCTTAGATTAGCGGCTAGAGCTAAATAATTTTCCATACCTTCTTTCTTAACAGTAACTTCAAACAAAACGATTATCATATATACTCCTTTGATGCTCTCTTCAGGTTTTATGGGAACGTTCGTATCAAAAAGAGCAAGATGTTTATTGAAATGATCATGTGAAATGCATATAGTTATTAATTATCAAATACATCTAACGTCGTCAATCTTATCTTGGAGCAAGAGAAAAGGTCACGGGAGCAGATGCGGGAACCGATACAGCCACGGAGAAAAGAGGACATTGGGCTGAGACTGCGATTCCCTGGGATCTTGTCCCAGGGGAAGCCCAATGGGGGAGCTTCAAGAAAAAGTTGAGGTGGTCCGGGTAGGTTGGACAGGTTGGCGGCGCAGTTAAGCTATAGTCCGGTTGGTGCTCATGCCGCCTTGGAGGCCGAGTGGCCATCCCGGTATACGTCCATGGGGCGGCGACCGTCAAAAGCCGTATGCGGCCGCTGCTCGTTGTAGAAGCGGAACCAGTCTCCAAGCGCTTGGCGAGCCTGACTGCCGGTTTCGAATTCCCGCAGGTAGACGCATTCCCATTTCACCGAGCGCCACAGGCGTTCAATGAAGACGTTGTCCATCCACCGGCCTTTGCCATCCATGGAGATGGCGACGCCGGCATCCTTGAGCGCCTGGGTGAAGTCCTGGCCAGTGAACTGCGAGCCTTGGTCCGTGTTGAAGATCTCCGGTACCCCGTAACGATTCATGGCCTCTTCCAAGGCGGCAACGCAGAAATCGGCATCCAGGGTGTTGGATAGCCGCCAGGACAGCACCGCCCGGCTGTGCCAGTCCATGACCGCCACCAGATACAGAAAGCCCCGCTTCATGCGGACATACGTGATGTCGGCGCACCACACCTGATCCGGCCGTTTGATCGCAAGATCTCGCAGCAGATACGGATAGATCTCTTGTGGGTAGCGTCCACGGAGGTGGTGTAAATTCTGAAGTCGTCCAGGCCGGGGGAGAGCCTCCGGCCCGGACGGAATGGGCGAGGTGGCCATCGGGTCAATTGGCTGTAAGGTGAAGTTACGACGCCGCACCTGCAACCAAAGGAGACCACGATGGCCGAGGACAGCATGGCATTAATCGAGCTGATGCAAAAGGCCGACGGCGGCGATTTTCTCCGCTCCCTGGCGGAAGCCGTCCTGCAGCTTCTCATGGAAGCCGATGTGGACGGCCTCATTGGGGCCAGCCGCCACGAGCGAAGCCCCGAGCGAGTCAGCTACCGCAACGGCTACCGTGACCGCAGCCTTGATACCCGCATCGGCTCCTTGCAACTGCGCATCCCCAAGCTGCGCCAGGGCAGCTACTTTCCGCCCTTCCTGGAGCCACGCAAGACCAGCGAACGCGCCTTGGTGGCCGTCATCCAGGAAGCCTGGATCGGCGGCATCTCCACGCGGCGCGTGGATGATCTGGTCCAGGCCATGGGCCTTTCCGGCATCTCCAAGTCCCAGGTGTCCAAGCTGTGCAAGGACATTGATGAACGGGTCCATGCCTTTCTTTCTCGGCCGCTGACCGGCGAATGGCCCTATTTGTGGCTGGACGCAACCTACCTCAAGCAGCGCGAAGGCGGCCGGGTGGTCAGCGTCGCCGCCATAATCGCCGTGGCGGCGAACACCGAAGGCCGCAGAGAAATCGTGGGACTGCACATCGGCCCCAGCGAGGCCGAGCCGTTCTGGTCTTTTTTCCTCAAAAGCCTTCTTCGTCGGGGACTTGGCGGCGTGAGGCTTGTCGTCTCCGACGCCCATGAAGGCCTCAAGGCCGCCATGGCCAAGACGTTCGGGGCCACGTGGCAACGCTGCCGGGTCCACTGGATGCGAAACGCCTTGGCCCGGGTTCCCAAGTCCCAGCACGCCATGGTCTCGGCCGCCCTGCGCCAGGCCTTTTTACAGCCGGATGCGGCCAACGCCAGCCAGACCTGGCGGCATGTCGCCGATCAGCTTCGTGGAAAATGGCCACGGCTCGCCAGCTTCATGGACGAAACCGAGCACGACGTGCTGGCCTACATGACCTTCCCGGCGCAGCATCGGGTCAAGCTGCACAGCACCAATCCGCTGGAAAGGCTCAATAAAGAAGTGAAGCGGCGGGCGGACGTAGTCGGCATCTTCCCCAACGAACAGTCCATCATCCGGCTCATCGGGGCCATCTTACTGGAGCAAAACGACGAGTGGCAGCTGCAAAGCCGCTACATGCAGGTCGAGGCCATGGCCGAACTCAACACCCAACCAAACGAGGCGCAGCCAGCCCAAATTCCACCAAGAGCAGCCTGACCGAGGGCCACCTCAAGCACACCAGAATTTACACCACGTTGACGGACGTGACCGATCTTGTGCCCGGGATGTGGCTGGCTGGTCTTGGGCTTCTGGTAGATCGCCATCAGTCCCATTTTGCGCATCAACCGCCGCACGCGGCCACGTCCGATCTCGATGCCCTGATGCCGCAAGTGCCGTCGCATCTGGCGCGAACCGTAAAACGGCGTCTCCAGAAACTGCTCGTCGATGCGCCGCATCAGGTCCAGATTCATGGCCGACTCGCCTTTAGGGCGATGGTACCAAGTCGACCTGGCCAGTCCGAGGATGTTGCACTGCCGGCAAATACTGAGTCGGGGATGCTCGCGTTCGACCATCCCACGCCTTCGCCCGCGACTCACCGTTTGGCGAAGGCTCGCTCTAAAAAATCCTTTTCCACGGTCAATTGGCCGATCTTGGCGTGGAGTTCCCGGATTTCGGCGGCGGCATCCTTCTGCACGGTCGCAGCCCTCCCCGAAAAGGCAGCAACCATACCTTCCTTGGCCTGACGCTTCCAACCCGCAATCTGCGTCGGATGCACGTCGTACTTGCTGGCCAACTCGGCCAAGGTCAACTCGCCGGACAGGGCCTCGAGCGCCACTTTGGCCTTAAACTCCGCTGAAAACTTGCGTCGATGGGACATCGAAAACCGTCCTCCTCGTTTGAGGACTATAGCTTAGCAGACTGTCCAATTTTCCGCGACCAGCTCAGGGAGATAGCCCTCTCAGATGAAACTCGCTTTTCGAGTGAAACGAAAGGGGACAAGGAGAAGAGGCGTGGCGGGAAAAGGGGCCAAGCGGGGGAACAGGTAACCAATGTCTACGCCGAACATAATCGGTAATCCTGTCTCTGCCAGTTCGAAAAGCGGATAACCTCTTATGCCAAGCCAACCGACACCTGGCAACGGAAAAGCTTTGGTATGAAATCCTGAAAGGGGCCAGATGGATGGCCACGGCCCGGAAAGTCACCAAGCGGCAAGCGGATTGGGACATGGCCGGGGAGATCGGCCGCATCCTCATGAAGCACGCGGATAAGGCATTCCGCAAGGCTCTCGGGCTGGATTAATCTCCCGGCAACCGGATCATGGGCGGCCTGTCTCTTCGGAGGTGGGCCGCTTTTATTACTTGCGAATGACAGTGTTGAGTCCGAATTCCGTAACTTCAACAAGCAACAATTCTCTAACGTCGGTCATTTCGTCATCGTTGAAGTAACACCGAACAATTCCCCGGGACTGGAGTTGAAGCAATGCTGTTTCAAAATTCGGCTGACCATAACCAGGAAGATCCCAAGCGGCCACATCCCCAGCGTTTGTTTCACGGAAATACGTAATGACACCAGTTCTGATTTCGCTGTCCGTCATGCTTTCCTCCTCTGTTTTGGGGACGATATCCGGAGCGCAGGGGAATTTGATGGGAAAGAAAAGCGATGAAGATGAAGCGCCCGGTACCAGGAGGCGTGGAGGGAGTTTGGGCTGGCCGTCGTGGGCAAGAGTCGAGGACCGGATCGAGTGGGAATCGAGCGCAAAGAGCTTGGCGACCTGGTGGGCTGTCTCATGGGGGCCAGTCGGGTATCGCCAGGGCCTGGTGACGGTGGAAGTGGCGCGGGGAGGTCGACCGAGTGGCCACTCGGAAGCGGTTGCGGACACGATCTGCCAGGAACGTAGGGCGGGCTGGAGCCTGCGGGCGATCGGCGCCATGAAAGGGAAGCCGGTGGCTTCGATGGTCTAGTCGGGCTGGGGCAGTACGCGGAATTGGGGACAGCGATACTCGCGCCCAGTCCAGGCCGATGCGTTGGCCGACGAGGTGATCGGGATCGCGGACATGGAACCCGTTTTCCGCAAGGCGGCGACGGCCGCGAGGGCGGACGCGTGCATATTTCAGCCAGGGAGGACGGTACATGTGCGCTAAAGAAGTAAAAAGTGTTTGCCTGTGAACGTCCTCGTGCGCTACCGATACAGTAACTTGCGGACTGTGTCCGCGGCGCGGTTGATATTCGCCCTTTCGTTTAGGGGCGTATGAACCTGCATCCCGGGAGGTTACATGCGTCATTGTCGCTCTACGCCGATTTTCGTTCTCGCGCTCATCGCTGTGCTTGTTGTCCCCGGTCTTTCTCCGGCCGCGGGCAAAGGCAAGAAACAGGCGGCCCAGGAGCCCGCCTCCGATGCGCAGGCCGCCCAGATCCTGGAAAAGTGCTGCAACGCCCTGTCCGCCCTGACAAGCTACTCCTTTCGCGCCGCCGTGACCCTGGACAAGGTCTACCAGGACGGCTCGAAGGTGCAGTTCGGCAGGACCATGGACGTGCGCGTGAAACGGCCTGGGGAATTCTCTGTCGCAACCGACGGCGACGATTTCCAGGCGGTTTCCGCCTTTGACGGCAAGGTCTTCAGCCTCATGCTTCCGCAGCGCAAGGTGTACGGCCAAATCGAGGCCGCCATGGATACGGACGCCCTCATGAGCATGCTGTCCGAGCGCTACGGCATCGAATCCCCCCTCGGCGACCTCCTCTCCAACCATCCTTGCGCCAACATGCACGCGACCGCCGGCTTTTACATCGGCAAGGTCAAGATCGACGGTGTGGCCTGCCAGCACCTCTTTTTCCAGGGGAAGGATGTGGACTGGCAGATTTGGATCGAGGATTCGCCCGAAAGCCTGCCGCGAAAGCTTGTCATCACCGAGAAAAAGCAGCTCGCCGCACCGCAGTTCACGGCGGTCCTCGGCGACTGGAAGACCGGCGGGGCCGCGCTTGAGGTGGCCGCATTCGCCCCGGACGGGGGCATTGCTCGGGATGATGGCGTCATCACCAGCCACAAGCCCGGCAAGAAGTAGGAGGGTGCCATGGCTTCCGCACATGCGCCGCAGGCGCGAAGGTTGCGCGTCCTTGTTCGTCATGGGCTTTTGTTGTGGCTGATAACGGGTGTGACCCTCATGGGGTCCTGGCTGTCGGTGCCCCGGCCTTGCGACGCCCGGCCTGGGGGCGGCGGGGCGCGCGTGGCCGCGGGACCTCGCGGCGGCATCGCCACTTCGCCGCGTGGAAGCGTGGCGGTGGGGCCCCGGGGCGGTACGGCCGTTCGCGGCCCTTACGGCGGAGCCGCCGTGGGTCCCCGGGGCGGCACGGCGGTTCGCGGCCCTTACGGCGGGTCCGCCGTGGGCCCCCGGGGCGGCACAGCCGTCAGAGGCCCCGGCGGGACTGCCGTCCGGGGGCCGTACGGCGGGGCCGCGGTGCGCGGGCCGTACGGCAATGTCGTGGCTGCCCCGCGCGGCCGGGTGATACCGCCGCCGGTTCCCGTCCCCGTGCCGGTGGCGCCGGGCTACGGCTACAACAGCTATGGTTCGTATGGGGCCGGCGTGGCGACGGGCGTGGCTGTCGGGGCCATGCTGACCGTCCTGCCGGCCACGGCCATCGCCATTTCCAACGCCAATGCCAGGGAGAAGGTCTACCGGGCGGATACCCAGTGCTACCGCGAGGTCCTGCGTGACGGGCAAACCGTCTATCAGAGTATTCCCTGCCCATAGAGACGAGAGCGCCCCGGCCGTCGGCCGGGGCGCTTTTCTGTCGGCCTGGAGTCGGATTTTGCACCGCCCTCCATTGGCTCGACGGTATGGAACTGCTTCCCGACCCTTGCAAGCCGTCGTTTGACGGCGAGGCGTTCCCCTTGCCGTCCGGTGACGAGGCTGCCGTCTCGCTTGAGGGGAAATATAATAATAATTAATAAATTCATTGAAATATTGCGACGGCCCTCGGGAGGCGGCCGCGTCAGCGGTTGCTGCGCCTTGGAAAAGATGCGAGGAAGTGCAATGCCTGTCGATTTAGGAACCATTGCTCCACCCTGGCGGACCCGGTCGTTGCGACTCGAAAAGTTCCCCTCCGCTTTGTGCCTTGCTGTTTTTGCCCCGGCTGTCCCCTGTTGCGGCGTTTCGCCCAGGGGAGGGCGGGTGTTTCCCTTGCCGCCGTGCCAAGGCCGGCGGCCCCGAGCCATGACCGCTCCTGTTGTCGCTGCATCGTTTCGTCCTGGCAAAAGAACGTAACACACAACACGAGGTGGCCTTGCGATGAAAAAACTGATTAATGCCGTGGAAAACGTGGTCAAGGAACAGCTGGAAGGCCTGGCCCTGGCCCACCCCGAACTGACGGTCCACTTCGAGCCCAGCTACGTCTGCCGGGCCGATGCGCCGGTGGCCGGCAAAGTGGCCCTGATTTCCGGTGGCGGCTCGGGGCATGAACCCATGCACGGCGGTTTCGTCGGCCCGGGCATGCTCGACGGCGCCTGCCCCGGCGAAGTCTTCACGTCCCCCACGCCCGACCAGATGTACGCCTGCGCCAAGGCCGTGGACAGCGGGGCGGGGGTGCTTTTCATCGTCAAGAACTACACCGGCGACGTGATGAATTTCGAGACGGCCGCCGAACTGGTCGCCGCCGATGGCCTGCAGGTTCAAAATATCCTCATCGACGACGATGTGGCCGTCAAGGACAGCCTGTACACGGCCGGCCGGCGCGGCGTGGGCACGACCGTCCTGGCCGAAAAGATCGTCGGCGCGGCCGCCGAGGCCGGCTACGACCTGGCGGCCTGCGCCGACCTTTGCCGCAAGGTCAACCAGTACGGCCGTTCCTTCGGCGTGGCCCTGTCCTCCTGCACCGTCCCGGCCGCGGGCAAGCCCACCTTCGAACTGGGCGAGGGCGAGGTCGAAATGGGCATCGGTATCCACGGCGAGCCCGGCACCCACCGCATGCCCATCGCGCCCGTCGACGAACTGACCCTGTACGCGGCCGAGCAGATCATCGACGACCCGGCCTACAGCCGCACGGTGCGCGAATGGGACGGGGCCGGTTGGGTGGACAAGGTCCTGGTCGACGAACCCTTTGCCGCCGGCGACCAGGTCATCGCCTTTGTCAACAGCATGGGCGGCACACCGGTGTCCGAACTCTACGCCATCTACCGAAAGCTCGATGCCGTCTGCAAGGCCAAGGGCCTGACCATCGTGCGCAACCTGATCGGGCCGTATATCACCTCCTTGGAAATGCAGGGCTTCTCCATTACCCTGCTCAAGGTGGACGCGGAAATCCTGAAATTCTGGGATGCCCCGGCCAAGACCCCTGGGTTGGTCCGCTAAGCGCGGCGGCATGTCCGGCCACGGCGGCGGGGCAGGCGGAAACGGCCGTCCGTAAGGCCTGCCTCGCCGTTGCGGCCTGGGACCCCGCCCGGATCACAGCCGGCGGCGAGGCTGCCTGGGAATGCCCCGCCGCCATGGAGGACACAGCCAATGCCCCTGAGCAAAGCCCAGCTTCTGGCCTGGTTCGGCAAGCTGGATACCGTCTATGCCGCACAAAAAGAGTACCTCACCGCACTCGACGCAGCCATCGGCGACGCCGACCATGGCATCAACATGAACCGTGGCTACGGCAAGGTCATGGAAAAGCTGCCGGACGTTGCGGACAAGGATATCGGCACCATCCTCAAGACCGTGGGCATGACGCTCATGTCGAGCGTCGGCGGGGCGAGCGGCCCCCTTTACGGAACGTTCTGGATGAAGGCCGGGATGCTTTTTGGCGGCAAGGAGGAACTGGGCGCCGCCGATTTCGCCCGCCTGGTCGCGGCGGGTGTGGACGGCATCCTCCAGCGCGGCCGGCCCGCGCGCGGCGACAAGACCATGTACGACTTCTGGGCGCCGGTCCTGGATGTGGTCAACGCCCGCGCCGCCGCCGGCGACGACGTGGCGGCCATGGTGGCAGCGGCCCTGCCGGTCGGGGAGCAGGCCCTGGCCGACACCATCCCCTTGCAGGCCCGCAAAGGCCGGGCCAGCTATCTGGGCGAGCGCTCCATCGGCCACCAGGACCCCGGTGCGACGTCGTCGTGTTACATGCTGCAAACCCTGCGGGACGTGCTGGGCTAGTGCCCGGCGCCACGACCCCAACCCGGGCAGGCCCCGGGGCCCGCGCCGCCCCTTGGTGACGCGGCCTGCCGGCCTGCGCCATTTCCCGTCCCGGCGGGACGGACGTCGGAGTCGGACGTGATCGGAATAGTCATCGTCTCCCATAGCCGGAAGCTGGCCGAAGGCGTGCTGGAACTGGCCGGGCAGATGACGCGCGGCGCGGTCCCCATGGAAGCCGTGGGCGGCATCGACGACCCGGACAACCCCATCGGCACGGACCCCATGCAGGTCCTGGCGGCCATCGAATCCGTGGCCGGCCAGGCCGAGGGCGGGGTGCTGGTGGTCATGGACCTGGGCAGCGCGCTCATGAGCGCCGAAACGGCCCTGGATTTCCTGGACGAGGCGGTCAGGGCCAAGGTGCGCCTGTGCGCCGCCCCCTTGGTGGAGGGGACCGTGGCCGCCGCCGTCCAGGCCGCCACGGGCGCCTCCCTCGGCGAGGCCGATGCCGAGGCGGCCACGGCCCTGGAAGTGAAAATCCATCAACTGGCGCCCGTCACCGGCACCGCCTCGCCGACCGGCCCGGCTTCCGTCCCGGTGAGCGCCCCGACGGACGCCCCGGCGACCACCCCGACGGACGCCCCGGCGACCACCCCGACGGACGCTGCGGCGACCGCTCCCACGGACGGCATGTCTGCCGCTTTGGCGCCAGCCCCGACGTCGTTGCCCCACGAGGCGGCCCGGCTGGAACTGGTCATCGCCAACAAGCTCGGCCTGCACGCCCGGCCGGCGGCCAACCTCGTGGCCACGGCCGGAAAATTCCGGGCCGATATCCGCCTCCACAAGGGCGACAAGTCGGCCAACGCCAAGAGCATCAACCAGGTCGCCCTGCTGGCCGTCAAAAACGGCGACGCCGTCGCCGTCACGGTGTCCGGCCCGGATGCGGCCGAGGCCGTGGCCGCCCTGGCCGCCTTGCACAAGGACCATTTCGGCGAGCGCGACGAGGATATCCTGGCCGCGCCCGCGACAGCCCCCGAAACCCCGTGCGCAACCACGGGCGACGGGGCCATCACCGCCACGCCCGCCTCGGGCGGCTATGCCGTGGGGCCGGCGGCCGTCCATGAGGCCCGGCTGCCCGAAGTCAGCCGCCGGGACACTGCCGACCCCGAGGCGGAAATCCGCGCACTGGACCAGGCCATTGCCACGGCGCGCGCGGCCATCGGGGCCTTGCGCCAGGAGGCCGAACGGGCTTCCGGCCCGGCCGGGGCTGGTATTTTCACGGTGCACGACCTCATCCTCGGCGACGGGGCCATGCGCGAGGCGGCGGTGGCCCGCATCACCGGGGAGCACTGCGACGCCGCCTATGCCTGGTCCCAGGCCGTGGCGGCCATGGCCACGGCCTATGCCGGGCTCGACGACGCCTACATGCGGGCCAGGGCCGCCGATGTAAGTGACTGCGGCGGCCGGGTGCTGCGCATCCTGGCCGGGGAGGGCGAAGGGGGCATCCGTTTGACGGGCGAAGCCGTGGTCGTGGCCCACGACCTCACGCCCTCGGACGTGGCCGGGCTCGATGCCGGGCTCGTCCGGGGCCTCGTGACGGAAGTCGGCGGCGCGACTTCCCATGCGGCCATCCTGGCCCGTTCCCTGGGCATCCCGGCCGTGATCGGCGCCGCGGGCTGCCTGGGGCGGATCGCCGACGGCCAGGTCATCGCCCTGGATGGCTTCACGGGCACGGTCTGGACCGCCCCGGAGGCGGCCCTTCGCGCGGACATCGCCGCAAAGCGGACCGCCTGGCAGGCGGCGGGCCGGGAGGCCAAGGCCCGTGGGGCCGCGCCGGCGGTCACCCGGGACGGCCTGGCCGTGCCGGTCTGGGCCAACATCGGCCAGCCCGCCGACGCGGCCAAGGCCCTTGCCGGCGGGGCCGAGGGGGTGGGGCTTTTCCGCACCGAGTTCCTGTTCCAGGACCGGGACCGGGCCCCGGACGAGCAGGAGCAGTACGAGGCCTACCTGGCCGCGGCCAAGGCCATGGAGGGCCGGCCGGTCATCATTCGCACCCTGGATATCGGTGGGGACAAGCCCATAAAATATCTGGATATGCCCCGGGAAGCCAACCCGTTTCTGGGCCAGCGGGGGGTGCGCTTCTGCCTGGCCCGG
The DNA here is from genome assembly GCF_049995385.1 of Solidesulfovibrio sp. DCME. Classification (NCBI taxonomy): domain Bacteria; kingdom Pseudomonadati; phylum Thermodesulfobacteriota; class Desulfovibrionia; order Desulfovibrionales; family Desulfovibrionaceae; genus Solidesulfovibrio; species Solidesulfovibrio sp. DCME. The sequence goes on along the minus strand of NZ_CP188261.1, from coordinate 2,930,005 downwards.
CCCGAACTGTTCCGCAGCCAGTTGCGCGCTCTGCTGCGGGCGGCGGCCGAGGCGGATATCCGGATCATGTATCCCATGATTGCCGACGTGGCCGAGCTTGAGGGCGTCCTGGCCTTCCAGGCCCGGGTCCGCCAGGAGCTCGCCGGCGAAGGGCGGGCCGTGGCCGGTCGCGTCAAGACCGGCATCATGATCGAGGTGCCCTCGGCCGTGGCCATGGCCGACAAGTTGGCGTCGCGGTGCGATTTTTTCAGCATCGGCACCAACGACCTGACCCAGTACGCCCTCGCCGCCGACCGGGGCAACGCGGCGGTCGCCACGTTGTGCGACAGCTTGCATCCGGCGGTTTTGCGCCTGATCGGCCAGGCCTGCCGGGCGGCGGCGGCGGCGGGGATCGCCGTTGGCATGTGCGGGGAACTGGCCGGCGACAGCCGGGCCACGCCGCTGCTGCTGGGGCTGGGGCTTACGGAGCTCAGCATGAGCGCCCCGGCCATCGCCACGGTCAAGGAAGCCGTGCGCGCGGCGGATAGGGGCGCCTGCCGCGCCCTGGCCGCCAAGGCCATGGACGCGCCAAGCGCCGCGGCGGTGCGGCAACTGCTGTAACCGGCTGGCCCGGGCGGGCGCTACGCAGTGCCGCGATGGCGCCAAGGCAGGCCAAGGCCTTCTTCCGATTCTGCTCCCCAAGCAGAACGGACCTCATATATCCTATGAATATGATAGAATAGTTATAAAACATACCTGACGGTATGTTTTCTCTTGGGAATTACCGGAAAAAATCCAGCAGCAGGGAATTGACCTTTTGCGGCGCGTCGAGCTGGAGCCAGTGGCTGGCACCCGTGATCCGTTCGTAGCGCCAGGGGCCTGCGACGTAACGCTGTGAGCCGGTCATCTGGCGTTCCACCAGGAACCTGTCCCCGTCGCTCCACAGGCCAAGGACCGAGGTGGTCACGGGAGGCCAGGTTCGCGGCCGCAATAACAGGCCGCAATTGGCCCGATAGTAGTTCGCCCCGGCCGTCAGGCGGCCGGGCCGGGAAAGGTTGGCCCGCCAGCGGGGGAACTCGCCGGGGTAGTGGGTCAGCAGGCGGAAAAGGAACCAGTCGCGGCAGGTTACGAGGTATTCCGCCAGGCCGGGCAGTTGCAGCAAGAGGATGTAATGCCCCTTGCATTTTTGCAGGAAGCCGCCCCGGGCGTAGGCGGCCGGATGGCCGACCGAGAGGGCGGCGAAACGGTCGATGCGCTGGGGATGGCGCATACAGAGCTGCCAGCCGATGATGGCTCCCCAGTCGTGGCCGGCCAAGCGCACCGTGCGGCTGCCCAGGGCATCCAGCAGCCCCGTGGCATCGGCCACGAGGTGCTCCATGGCGTAGGCCGACGGGTGGCCCGGCATGGCCGTCTGGCCGCAGCCCCGGGTGTCCGGGGCGATCACGCGGTAACCGGCGGCCACCAGGGCCGGTATTTGCTCGCGCCAAACGGCGTGGGTGTCGGGAAACCCGTGCAGCAGCAGGACATCGGGGCCTTGGCCGGCGATGACGACGGACATGTCGATGCCGTTGACGCGGATGGTCTGGGGCTGATGGGTCATGACGCCCTCACGTCCTGGTCAACCCGGCGGGTTGACGCGGGGATGTTGGATGGCAGCGGGGCAGGCCTTGCCCCGCTTTGCGGCAGGCGCTTCCTTTGGCCCCGGCGATCTCGGCCAGGTCGACGGCGGCGCGGTGCAGCTCCGGCCATGGGCCGGCCTCGGCCTGGGCCACCCGGATGCCCCCTTTTTGGATGTCGCGGTCGAAGGCGACCGTGTAGGCCCCGGGCAGGGCGGGAGGCGCGGCCGGACCCGGCAGCAGGGGGCGGCCGATGTTGGCGTAGATGCGCGCCACCATGTCCCGGTGGCGGTCCGGGATAGTCCCGCCGTTGTCGCCAGGTCCCGGACATGGTTTTGGACCATGGCCAAAAACCGCCCGTCGGCCGGAACGCGCAATTGGGTCTGGATGGGGCTTGCCATTTCCCCTTGTATCGCCGGGGGGCGCGACCTGTCCATCCGCACGGCACAGCGAGAAGGGGCTTGGCCGGCCATGGTCGAGTACCCATCTCGCGCGTGGGCCCCCTGGCAACCACTCGTTCGTCGCCGCCTCCCCGCGCGAACGGATCACGGGTGACTTGGCCGGGATGCCCGAAACCTTATTCCCTGAGAAAGACCCACTTTCCGGTTGTGGAGCGTAGGCGATCGCTGATCATCCTGGCGATCAATTTCAACATTTTGATGCCGATTTTCGGCTGCGCCTCAATCAAGGCCTCAAAATTCTCCCTGGTCAGCAAGAGCAGGGAGACGCTGTTCTTGGCATAGGCCGACGCCGAGCGCGACTGTTCGTCAATGAAGGCCATCTCGCCGAAATGTGACCGCCTGGACAGGGTGACGACGATCTTTTCCGTGCCGTCGCGACTTTCCTTGTAGATGTCGATCGCGCCCTTGACGATGAAGGCCATATAGCGTTCGCGGTCCCCTTCGGAAAATATCTTCTCTCCATCGATGTAGGAGACAAGGCTCATGTAACTGGCGATATGTTCGACTTCGCTTCTGTCGAAGTGGTGTCCCCAGTTTGTGTCATCAAGCATATTCGCAAGTTCTGTGTTCGATTTTACGGTGCGGTGCTGCATCGTCTCATGCCTCCACTTTTCGGCTACTTGCACGATCTTGTATCGTTTTAAGGGGAATGTGTGAAGAATTTGTTCCTTGATATTGGTCCGTACATCAATGTGGCTCTTATTGCTCCGAGGTCGCGGAGGCCGGCTTGCTTCTTATCGACGAATCCCCATGAAACCTTTGGGACGAGGATGCATGGTGCTACGTGAATGCCTGACGCCGTGGCCGGCACCTTGCCTTTGGCGGTCAAGATGCCGTCGCCCTGATACAGGTCCTCTTCCCCGCGATCCGATACCGCCCCGCCCCGCCGCGATCTTGAGCTTCCCGGCGGCCAAAAGCTGATAGGCTGATCTCGGCCACGTCTCGGGTTCCGTCCAGCTGCAGCCGATACCAATGCTCGATCACGCGGCGGATGCGCTTTCGGTCCTCGGAGCGCACGAACTGCCCAAAGCGGAGACGGATTTGCCCGGCAGGATTGGGGAACGCCTCGGTGCTCTTGCTGGCCAGCCACGCCAGCGAGTCAAACGGGGTCGGCATGGTCGGCAGGATGCCATGGACGGGGATGATCGCCAAGGGGGCGGGCAGCCGTCCTCGATAGCCCTGGCGGCGGCGTTCAGGCGGACATCGCGGCAACGAAAAGCGGCCCGCTCCGCGAGGAACAGGCCGCCTTGGTGTCGCAAGTGGGACGGGATGAGCGCCACGCTGTGCTCCGCTCCTGCTGGGCCACAGCGGGCCGGGCCATAACGCGCGCAGCACCCGGTTGCGGATCGTCTGGCCGGAGGGCTCGAATTCCTGGCCCGATCCTCAGGGTTGCGCCCGGAGCGCGATTATCCGGCTGCGGAATTCCAGGGGAAACGGGGGGCGTTTCGACATCGTGAACCACTCCTTCGCAAAGGATTCGCTGTCCACGAAATCGGGGAGGGTGACAGTCACATTGTATGATTATCTATCGTGAATAATGGGATAAAAATAATGTGGCTTTTGCCTGTTATCCGGAAAGTTATCCGGTTTTGATGCTCCCTGCACTTGGGCAATCACGGTCGCGGATGGTTCGTCACCCTGCCGAGGCCCACCACCCACTCGACACAAAACCGTGTCCAGCCCGGCCCACCTCGCGGCTCAAAATTCAGTCACCAGCCCGCCGGCCACTCGGCGCAATAGTTCGCTCAGTGCCCGGCAAGGGGTAGCCAGGACCGACACCACGGGCTTGCCGTCACCGCAACGGCTCCACCCGGGCCGAGGTCCACCACGACCGCATAAGCGCCCGCTCCAGCGGCTTTCCCTCGGCAGACAGCCAAAGGTCATCCTGGCGAGGAAAGCCCGGCAGACGGGCGGATATGGCCCCAGGCTGGGGACCTGGCCAGGTTGGTGTCGGACTCCGCAAAATTGCGGCGTCAGCATGGGGGGCCGACACAATTTTGTGCTGGCGTCCTGCCGGGTAGCCGCCACCAAACCGTGGGCGTCGAGGCCCGCGCCGACCAGTGCAATTTTGCGCCCGTTGGTCGGCTCAATTTTGAGCCCAGCACCACGCCCCCAGACGGCGAAGGTGGGTTTTCAAAACTCGGCTTGCCCCCGGTCCACACGCCATATCCGCCCGCAGGAGCGACGGAAGCCCGCCCGCGACACATTGCCCATGTCGACCTCCATTCTGCAACAATAAAAGCACTACGGGATGGAGACTGAGTGCAAGCGAGAGCACAGCGCATTTGCACCTCAAATAAGTTTGCTTATTTTGCTCATCGCCAGAGCTACGAGTTCTGGCCTGTCTCGGGTTTTTCCATAATTTTTGTTATCGCCTGCAACAAATCCCCCCTCTGTAGGGGCTTGGCAAAGGCATAGTCGGCTCCGAGTCCAATGGCGTATTCAAGAAATTTGTCTCCCTCAACAAGGATGCCGCCGCCAGACATTACAATGATTCCCATGGAACAATCATTAGTCAATGCCTTAAGCAGGACCTCAAGCCCGTCGCAGCCGGGCATGAATATGTCAGTAATAATCACATGGGGGTGGACGGATTTGCATAATTCGAGGCCCTCTTTTCCATCAGCAGCCTCGAAAACCTCGTACCCTTCTTTGACAAGCCACCGGATAAGCATCCTGCGCATTATTTCCGAGTCATCGATTACGAGGATTCGAGCCATAGCACTTCCCCCTTGATTTTTATTTACACTTAGTCGCAAGCGATGTGCAATGCCGAAGTCAGGATGACAACTCCCGGCCCCCTCCTGCTACCTGCCCGCCATGGAATGGATCATAGGCATCGCCCTTGCCGTGGGCGTTCTTGCCCTGGTGGCGGTCTTCGTCTTGCGGACCAAGCGCCATGATGCCGGCAGTGTGCCCGGCCGCTTCGATTTCGATCAATACAAGGAAGGCGAGTTGAATCGGCGGGGGATGCCGGATCGGCCGAAATAGAAATGATGCTGTATGCGTGGCCGCGCGTCTCAGCGGGAAATCAATAATGACCAAATTGAAGCTTGCAGGCTACCGGGATTGTGGTATCGCCCGAGCATGGGAAAACTTCTCGTGCATGTCCAGGTGGGCATAGCACTTGAGCAGTTAGTTTCCGATGCTCTTGATGCTTTGCTATTTGATGGTCACTATCCCGAGGCAATCGAGTTAAATTCATGCGTGTTTGACGCACCTTCCCCAGACGCGACACTTCAATGCGTTCTGCAATTTGTTGATTTGAGCATTGATTGAGACTCAATACAGAGAGCGGCCCACCTCCAACGAGACAGGCCGCCCTTGATCCGGTTGCCGAGGCCCGGGCCTAGACCTGCATCTCTTCCCGGCTCCCCAGTGCGCGCCCCAGGCGTTCGACGGTCAGCCCTAGCAGATAGGCCACGCCCTGGACATTGAGTGCCGGCACGGGGCGGTTGCCATCGGCCATGGTGGATAGCTGGCCTTCAAGGACTTCCAGGGCCAGGACCGCCTGGGCAAGCTCTCGGCGTTCGGTGGCGTTCATATTGTGCCGTTCTCCAGGCGCTCCCGGTCCCGCTCCCGTCCCTTCCACTTCACCAGGAAGCCGTCAGGGTCGCCCGGCTCGGCAAGGGTCAGGCCGGCGCGCTCCAGGTGTTCCTTGTCCAGTTCGAGATAAAAAGCCGCCTCCTCGGGCGTGGCCTCCCGGTCGCCGTCACGGCACATGGCGTAAAGGCGGGAATGGCGCGGATCGTTGGGGAACCACAACGGTAGGCCCCGCCATTGGAGAGCCGCCGCCCGCTCTTGCTCGGGAGTCAGACCCACCTTGCCGCCAAAAGGGATTTCCACGCATCCGCTTTGAAAACCGCTCAAAAGGACCCGTGATCACCTTGGTTGCCGGCTCGGGTCACGCCGTCGTCAACTCCGCCCGGGAGGGGGGAGGGGCGTTTGCCTTGGCCTGGGCTTTGGTCAGGGCCTTCATGCGCTCCTCGATCTCGCGGGCGTACTTCGCCAAAAGCCAAAAGGTCGTGTATTCCGCGCCGGATCGGTCGCCGCACCACAGGAAGGGAACGGCGTAGCGCACCTGGAAGGCGAGGACCGATTGAAGCACGGCGTGCGGTTTCATCTCCGACCGGTAGAGCCCATCCGCCACGTCGCGCATGGACGCCTCGATCACCACGGCCTTGAGGTCATAGGCAGACAGGCGGCGAAGCTCCTTTTCGAAGCGTTCCCGATTGGCCCCCATGAGGCAGCCCACAAGGTCGCCAAGCTCCTTGCGCTCAATGCCCACCCGATCCTCGAAGCCTGGCAAGGAATAGTCGGCAGTAGGCAGGGCGGCGCGTTCCACCGTGGCCTCATACTTGGCGAAGGGGAACGGGCGTTGCTCCCGGGTATCAACCACGATTCGCATACCGCCCCCGGCGCTTGGGCCTGTAGTTCGACCGCTTGGCATTGAGTGCCCGTTCCATGCGCTCCAGTTCCCGGATGGCCTCCCGTTCCATTTCTTCGTCGGACTTAGGCGGCAGGTGGACAGGCTGGGCCTGTTGTGTCTGTGTGGCGCTCATTGTTTCACCTCGCAGGTCATCATGACCGTGATTGCTTCGAGACCACCGGGGCCGTCGTCTTCCGCGCCGCAGTCGCACGATAAATATTGCGTCCCGCACCTGGGGCACTCCTCAATGTCACAGCCGGGGTGATGCAGGCCGCCATGAGAAACGCCGCACTCAGGACAGAAGTCGAACTCCTCCCAGCGGTTCCCGCTCTCCTGGCCGAAGCGCACGCGCTCATAGACTTGACCGGCAACCTGAATCATCGGACCGTAGCAGCTTTCGGCATCGCGCATGTCCTGGCCGCAGGCGGGGCAAATGCGTTGGCCCGGTTCGGCGGGGGCCATGACAATGGGGGCGGCGACCGGGGGCGGCATCACGCCGTCCGTGGGCTGGGCCTCGTAGATGGCTAGGAGTCTGCGATAAACGATGTCGTAAGCCTCGCTGGTCCGAAGGCGCGAGTCAGCGTGTTTGGACAGAACGCCCACCAGGGGCAGGAAAGCCGGCTTCACAATCCGATACCACGGCTCATAGGTCGAACTTCCAGACAACTCCTGGGCAAGGGCCTCGGCTTCCAAGATGCGCGGCTCCAGGGCCACGATTTTGCTGTAGGTCAAGGATGGCTTCACAGGCGTCCACAGCCTCGCTCATGGCCCCGTTGATGAGGCGGATGGGCTTTCCCTTGTCCTGTGCGCCCTCGGCCGTCTCCTGGTCGCTTGGGGCCTCTGCGGACGGTTCCCAGGCAGGTGCGGCCTTCACCATCTCCAAGAGGCTTTCCCGCGTCCCACCTGCGGCCAGCCAGTCGGACACGTCGCCCTTGGGCGGCAGGCCGGGCAATTCAATGATTTTGACCACCTCGGCCAGGTCGTGAAGTTGCCGGGCCACGTCGCGGGCGTGCTTGCGGCCGGGGTCGTCGTTGTCGGGCAGGATGTCCCCCAGACGCGAAAGTGCGGCGGAATTGACGGCTTTGAAGTCGATCACCCGCTCACCTCCTCCTGCCGTTCCCGCAGGGCCTCGGCCGCGACCTCGCAAGCGTCCACAGCACGATGCGTCCACGCCCACCGGGGCCAGCCGGCCAGGGCAACAAGGGATATGATGCCATCACGGGTCCAGAGAGCGCAGGCGAGCTTTAAGGCGTTCATGAGCCCACCGCCTGAAGCCGCCGCATCTCCTCCAGGAGGACCGCGTTTTTCTCGCGAAGCCGGATGATCCGTTTGAGGTTGCGGTCGAACTTCCGCAGGGCTCGCCACAGACGGAGATTGCCGGTATTGACGGCCTGGGCTCGGCAGGGCAATGAGGGATGTGCCGTCCATCTCATTTTCCCTGCCCGCAGGTCCGCCCGGCTTGCGGGCTTTGTGGTTCATGCTACGCCCCCCGCCCCGACGCCAGACGATTCACAAGGGCATCCACGACGGACTCAGGCCATGCCACAGCACGCGGCCCCAGCTTTACAGGTTTGGGGAACACGCCTTGGCGCACAAGGTCGAGAAAGCGGCTACGCTTGTAGCCTACGCGATCAAGGACAGCAGGGAGACGGAGGAGACGTTCTTTCTGGGCAGCTTGGACGCGCTCAAGGAGGGGGTCTTGGGGACGAGATTCGGCTTGCACTGAAATATCCTCTCGGATTCGAGGGCCGCCTTCACGGGGCGGAATATTCAGCTTCTGCCGAAACGGGCCAAATAAGTGAGCGTCAGATAAAGGGGGGGATAACTGTCACCGTCAGTTATCGTGCTGCATAACTGACACCGTCAAATATTGACCGGAATATGTGACGGCAAGGATTATCCTACCAGTGGCAAGACCTTGCCAGCTTTCACACAAGCTCGTGTACCAGCAAGCCAGCGTTCAAGTGGTCTGTCATCGTCGATAGCTGTAGATAATTCCAAGGGGCGAAGGTAGTCGTGTTGTCGAATTGCAGAGAATGCTGTTGGTCCGCCACAATTATTAGCGACACAGAAGTCAAATAGCCAAAGACCAATGGCACGTTGCTCGTTATTCTTCCAGTTGCCAATCCTCCCTCTCGATTTTTTTATCACAGAAGCATTGTATTTGCCCCACTCCTCTTGATATTCATCTTCTGTTTTTGTCGCGTCAGCTATCACAGACTCGACAAAATTAAAAAAAATATCCTTTGTCCCTTTTGTGACATTAAAACTGAACAGTCTGTCCCCGGTATAAAAATCTAACCCTAACTGTTTGTAAATACGGTCACGTTCTTGTATTGCTTCTTTCTCAAGTTCCTCAAGAGGAATATGTTCTCCTTCGTGCTTCTTTATCGAATTTGTCAATAGAGAGTGTAGAGGATTGTAAATCTCATTCATATATTCTACTCGATAAGGATGATTATAATTAAATTCATTTATTATAATGCTATGGATAATAGTGTCAGGATTGAGATAGTAAGTCATATTGTCGCTTCGTGATATTCCAACAAACGGGCCAACGTTGATTAAGAAAAAGTCAATACCATTTTCGTCTGTAAATATGTTTTTCCCGCTTGTTTGCTCTTGAAAAATATTTATCCATTGTGGGTTCCGTCGAGTATATTCCCACTCCCAAAAATGCATAAAGTTGACAAATTCAGTCTCTGTATTCGATTGCGGCATTCTTAAGCCCCCTCGGCTTATTTCCCTGCATTAAACCAGGGCCGGCCGCCAGGGACGCGGCTTTTCGCCAGGGTTCATGAGGCCCCGGCTAGGCCCTGGAAGTGTCGTCTACTCGACTGCCGTGGCGTGGATCGGCGTCACCTTCGCCCCGGCCCGCAGCTTGTCGAGAAAGTCACTCCATGCCGCCATCATGCGGCGGCGTTCGGGAAGATATTCAGCAAAGTTGTAGCTGGCCCGGATGGCGTTTCTTTCACCGTGGGCAAGCTGGCGTTCGATGGCGTCCCGGTTCCATCCCATTTCGTTGAGCAGGGTAGAGGCCATGGAGCGGAATCCGTGGCCGGTCATTTCTTCCTTGGTGTAGCCCATGCGGCGAAGGGCTCCGTTGATCGTATTTTCCGACATGGGCCTTGCCGAGGACCTCACGGACGGGAACACGTACTTGCCCGATCCGGTCAGGGGATGCAGTTCACCCAGGACAGCGAGGGCTTGACGGGAGAGCGGCACGATATGTTGCTCTTTCATCTTCATGCGCTCGGCAGGGATGCGCCATTCCGCGCCCTCAAGGTTGAACTCTGTCCATTCCGCCTTGCGTAGCTCGCCGGGGCGCACAAAGGTCATGGACGCCAGTCGCAGGGCGCACAGGACCACCAGGGAACCCTGGTAAGCGTCGATGGAGCGGAGTAGGCCGGCAATGTCCTTGGGATCGGTCAGGGAAGAAAAATGGCGCTTGTTGGCAGGGGGGAGGCATCCCCGCAGGTCGGCGGCGGCATCCCGTTCGGCGCGGCCCGTGGCCACGGCATAGCGGCCGATGCGGCTGAGGTATTGGAGACAGCGGCGGGCGGTTTCCGGTGCGCCCCGGGATTCGATGCGACGGACCACGGCCAGCAGTTCCGGCGCGGTCACCTCCCGAACGGGACGGGAGCCGATCCAGGGGAAGACGTCGCGCTCCAGGCGGTGAAGGATTTCGGCGGCGCTGCACTCGGTCAGGCTGGCCTTGAACTTGTCGTGCCACTCCCAGCCCACAAGCTCGTAGGTTTCTGGTGCGCCAGGCCAAGCCTGGAGAAGGAGGATGTAAGGAATGCTGAAACCTTCTTTGAAACCCTACGGGTACCCAAGCCCGTCCGGCCAAGTGTGCTGACAGCCGGAACCGAGTGTTGCGCGGACTGGAGCAATCCAGGACGTGAAGCGTACACAGGGAGTTTGTAGGCCTTGCTATTGAGCCCCGAAATTGCGTTCCCGCGGGAGCTGACGACTTCAGAATATCGGAAGGCACCATCTGGGGGCAAGACAGCATCGCTCTCAGGTCCCGCCGGGGTCGAAGAACAAGGCATGCGGACAGGGGGTTTCCCAGGAACCTGGGAGACCCTGTCGTCTCCGCTTGAGAATACGGAAGGGAAGAGCCGGTAATTTCTTCCAGGCCTATCCCGGGTTCGTCTGCTCGGGAACAGGAGCGAAAATCCAGACGACAAGCGGTATCCGAAGGCGAAGGAAACGAAGTCTGAGGAGATGGACGGCAGGGAGTCGGAACGCCTCATAGTACCGATGAATCAGGGGAACCCACCCGGGGACCCAGAGGAGGGAAGGAGGCGTCTGTTCATGGAACTTCTGGAGGGAAAGATGCATGGGAAATCGAGCCCGGAAAGCGTCTCAACGAAACTGCAGAAGGTAGCGGATCTGGCCAAGCAAGCGCCGGAAATGGTGTTCACGACGTTGGCCCACCATATCGACCTCGTCTTTCTGAAGGAAGCATTCCACCTCACCAGGAAGGACGCGGCGTCAGGCGTGGATCAACAGACAGCAGCGGAGTACGAGGAACAGCTGGATAGGAACCTGACGTCGCTTTTGGATCGTTTCAAGAGCGGAACGTACAAGGCCCCTCCGGTCAAGCGGGCGTATATCCCCAAGACAAACGGGGCGGCCCGTCCGATCGGCATCCCGACCATCGAGGACAAGGTACTGCAACGCGCGGTAACCATGGTTCTGGGAGCGGTCTACGAGCAAGATTTCCTCTCTTGCTCATACGGTTTCCGTCCCGGCCGGTCCTGTCACCAGGCGTTGGAGACGCTGTGGCGTGGCATCATGGGCATAGGTGGCGGGTACGTCTACGAAGTGGACATCCGCAAGTTCTTCGACACGTTGGATCATGGACATCTTCGGAGCTTTCTTGACCTGCGGGTGCGCGATGGTGTGATACGACGGGTCATTGATAAGTGGCTTAAGGCTGGAGTTCTCGAAGCAGGCCAGCTTGTGTATCCAGACGCCGGCACGCCACAAGGAGGAGTGATCTCGCCCCTTCTGGCGAACATCTACCTTCATGAAGTCCTGGACAAATGGTTTGAGCACGTCGTCAGACCGCGTATGCGAGGTGAGGCGTTCCTCATCCGCTACGCTGATGACTTTGTCATGGTCTTCAGCAACGAGATGGATGCCCGGAAGGTCGAGGAGGTGCTGCCGAAGCGACTTGGTCGGTTCGGTCTCGCCGTTCACCCAGAGAAGACTCGCTTGGTGCGATTCCTGCCGCCTTGTGGCGGATCAGGAGGTACTGGACACCAAGGGTTCAGCTTCGACCTGTTGGGTTTTACCCACTACTGGGGCAAGTCGCTCAAGGGAAATTGGGTTGTCAAGCGCAGGACGGCAAAAGATCGTCTTGCCAGGGCCTTGAAATCGGTAGGGGAGTGGTGTCGATTCAATCGGCATAGTGATATCGCCGATCAGTACCGGACTCTCATACTCAAAATCAAAGGTCATTGCCAATACTATGGGATAACCGGTAACTCCCGCAGGCTTAACGCCTTCCGTGATGGAGTGCAGAAGCTGTGGTGGAAGTGGTTGAACCGGCGATCGCAAAGAAACAACATGAGCTGGCAAAACTTCAACCTCATGAAGAAGACTTATCCATTACCAATTCCCGTAGCAATGCATTCTATCTGCCATCGTGTAGCAAGACCATGAACAGAGGAGCCGGATGCCTTAAAGGGGCACGTCCGGATCTGTGGGGGGCGGGGGAAGGAAACTTCCCTCGTCTACCCGACCGTCGGCTTGGACCTCAGCCTTTTCCGCTTTCCTGGCGTCGCTGGGGTCAATGCCGTTGGCGATGAGCTTACGGGCGGCGTCGCGGCGTTCCCGTGCTTCCTTGAGGGACACGTCGGGGTAGACGCCAAGGGAAATGCGATTCTCCTTGCCCCCGATCCAGTAGCGTAGCCTCCACCATTTGCCGCCGTTCGGAGAGATTTCCAGGTACAAGCCCCTTTCATCTTTCAACCGGACAACAGACTTCCCAGGTTTAGCGTTTGAAATCGCTATGTTGGTAAGTGCCACCGGACAACCTCCTTGCGGAAAAGCGAGGAACGGGCGTGTTGTCCGGTAAGTTATCCGGTCAGTTGTCCGGATGTCAAACGACGTAGTCGAACGCTATCGGACTATCTCTAGCCGATTTAGCGTTGATTTTGCTGGACTTTCGGACTTTATCGGACTTGGCTGGATGATGAATTGGCGGAGAGGGTGGGATTCGAACCCACGTGCCGGTTACTCACCGACAACCCGATTTCGAGTCGGGCCCGTTACGACCACTTCGGTACCTCTCCGCACAAGAAAGAACCGTCAGGAATTTGGAAGCATAGACCAACAACGGGCTTTTGGCAAGCGCTTATTTGCCGGGCCCGCCCACCGCCGCCTGGCGCCTGGCCCGGAAAAAATCCCGCAACAGGCTGCCGCAGGCCGGTTCCGACACGCCGGAGAGCACGTCGAAGCGGTGGTTGAAAAACGGCAGATCCGGCCCGGACAGCTGAGAGGCAATCGCCCCGGTGCGCGGGTCGGCCGCACCGTAGACGAGAAGCCCCACCCGGGCGTGGATCATCGCCCCCAGGCACATCAGGCATGGTTCCAGGGTCACGGCCAGGATCGCGCCGGGCAGGCGGTAGTTGCCGACGGCCCGGGCCGCCTGGCGCAGGGCGAGTATTTCGGCGTGGGCCGTGGGATCGGCCAGGGTGATGGGGGCGTTGCCCGCCGCGCCGAGCACCTCGCCCGACGGCGCCAGCACCACGGCGCCAACCGGCGCCTCCCCGGCCTGCGCCGCCTCGCGGGCCTGTATCAGGGCGAGTTCCATGACGTCTTCGAAGCCGGCGAACCCCGGCGGCGGGGGGGGCAGCGCCGTCTCGCCCGCCACGAAGCGCCTTGCCGGCAAAAGGGCCATGATTTCTGCTCGCGTCCGGGTAACGGCGGTGTGCGCGCCTCGCTCCGCTTCCCCCCTTTCGGGAGGTCCAGGAGGGGCAGTGCCCCTCCTGGCCGCCGGAGGCATCTTTATTGTTCTTCTTTTCTTTCCCGCTTTAATTCGCCCGCAAATAGGCCACGGCGTTGTCGAACAGCACCGTGCCGAGGCTGGGGCGCTGGCCACGGGTGTAGCCTGGGTGGTTGGTCGGGTGGTTGAAGGCCTCGGGGTGGGGCATGAGCCCAAGGATGCGGCCGGTGGGGTCGGTCAGGCCGGCGATGGCGTGGGGCGAGCCGTTGGGATTGGCCGGGTAGTCCATGGTGGCCGTGCCCGAGGCCGGGTCGGCGTAGGTCAGGGCCATGGCGCCGGTGCGCACGATTTCCTCCAGGACCTGGGGCGTGGCCGGCACCAGTTTGCCTTCGCCGTGGCGCACGGGCAGGTCCAGGCGGGTCACCCCCTTGGTAAACACGCAGGGGCTGGCCGGATTGGCGGCGAGCGTCACCCAGCGGTCCTCGAACCGGGCCGAGTCGTTGTTGGAAAGGGTCACCTGGCGCGCGAAATAGTCGCCGCCCAGGGCCGGCAACAGCCCGAGCTTGACCAGGAGCTGGAAGCCGTTGCAGATACCGAGGATGAGGCCCCCGGCCTGGAAAAAGGCCTTGAGCTGGTCGAGCAGGGCCTCGCCGGCTTCGGTGGCCGCGTGCTTCCAGCGTATGGCCGCGGCCTGCCCGGCGCCCAGGTCGTCGCCGTCGAGGAAGCCGCCCGGGAAGATGAGAAAGTTGTAGGCGTCGATGCGCGACCGGCCGGCCACGATATCGGAAAAATAAACGATGTCCGTGACGTCCGAGCCGGCTTGCCTGGCGGCGTGGGCCGATTCCACTTCGCAGTTGGTGCCGTAACCGGTGATCACGAGGGTGCGCACCTGGGCCATAGGGGAAATCCTCCCGGGGGTTCCTTGAAAAATTGCGCCCGAAGGCATAGTTTGCGCGGCTGAACATAAGGGGCCGCCCGGGCCGCGTCAACCAAGGCGCGCCACGGGCCTCCGACACGCGCAAGCGGTGGCCGCCGGGGCCGCCGGCGCGGCATGAACCTTTTTTTTCGCAAGGACGGCGGCATCATGAAGACCAAGTATATTTTCGTCACGGGAGGCGTGCTGTCCTCCCTGGGCAAAGGGCTGGCCGCCGCGTCCATCGGTGCCTTGCTCCAGGCCCGGGGACTCAAGGTCACCATCCAGAAACTCGACCCCTACATCAACGTCGACCCCGGCACCATGAACCCCTTTCAGCACGGCGAGGTCTACGTCACCGACGACGGGGCCGAAACCGACCTGGACCTCGGGCACTACGAGCGCTTCCTCGGCGTGCCCATGAGCCAGAACAACAACTACACCTCGGGCCGGGTTTATTTCAGCGTCATCCAGAAGGAGCGCCGGGGCGACTACCTCGGCGGCACGGTGCAGGTGATCCCGCACATCACCGACGAGATCAAGCGGGCGATTCTGGGCGTGGCCGGCGACGAGGACGTGGCCATCATCGAGATCGGCGGCACGGTGGGCGACATCGAGGGCCAGCCGTTCCTGGAGGCCATCCGCCAGTTGCGCATGGACCTCGGCAAGGAAAACGTCCTCTACATCCACCTCACGCTCGTGCCCTACCTGCGCGTGGCCGGCGAGGTCAAAACCAAGCCCACCCAGCACAGCGTCAAGGAATTGCGCTCCATCGGCATCCAGCCCGACATCATCATCTGCCGCAGCGAGATCGAGCTCACGCGGGACCTCAAGGAAAAGATCGCGCTTTTTTGCGACGTCGACGCCGACGCCGTGTTCACGGCCGTGGATGTGGGCAACATCTACGAGGTGCCGCTGAAGCTCTACAACGAGGGCGTGGACCAGAAAATCGCCATCTTGTTGCGCCTGCCGGCGAAAAACGCCGACCTCGAGGCCTGGCGCGCCATGCTCCATCGCCTGGAGCACCCGGCCGGCACGGTGTCCATCGCCATCGTCGGCAAGTACGTGGACCTCAAGGAGGCCTACAAGAGCCTGCACGAGGCCCTGGTCCACGCCGGCGGCATCTGCGGCGTGGCCATCCGCTTCGTCTACGTCAATTCCGAGGAGGTCACGCGGGAGTGCGCCGCCGCCACCTTTGCCGGCATCGACGGCATCCTGGTGCCGGGCGGTTTCGGCTCGCGCGGGGTGGAAGGCAAGATCGCGGCCATCGAATACGCCCGCACCGGCGGCATTCCCTTCTTCGGCATTTGCCTGGGCATGCAGTGCGCCGTCATCGAGTACGCCCGCAACGTCCTGGGGCTTACCGGCGCCAATTCCGAGGAATTCGACCTGACCACGCCCCATCCGGTCATCTACCTCATGCGCGAGTGGTTCGACTTCCGCACCCAGAAGCTCGAACGCCGCGACCCGACCTGCGACAAGGGCGGCACCATGCGCCTGGGGGCCTACCCCTGCATGGTCAAACCCGAGACCCAGGCGGCCCGGGCCTACGGCGCCGGCGAGATCTCCGAGCGCCACCGCCACCGCTACGAGTTCAACAAGGCCTATGCCGAGCGTTTCGAGGCGGCGGACATGGTCTTAAGCGGCCTGTCGCCCGACGGCGAACTGGTGGAAATGGTCGAACTGCCCGGCCACCCCTGGTTTCTGGGCTGCCAGTTCCACCCGGAATTCAAGAGCAGCCCCATGCGCCCGCACCCGCTTTTCCGTGAATTCGTGGCGGCGGCCAAACGGGCCAAAGGCTAGGGGACGGTTTTTCCCGAAACGGCCTCGGCCCGGATTGGTTTCCACGGCAACGGACAATCTGGCGGATTGCCACAACCCTTCGATTGTGGCATGCTTTTTGTTGTGCGGGGGCGGGCCTCGGCCGGCCCCCGCGTTTGCGACGAACTCAACCACAAGCACGCACGGCGGTAGCAATGGCGCTCGAACTGCGACAGCAGCTCAAACTTTCGCAGCAGTTGGTCATGACTCCCCAACTGCAGCAAGCCATCAAGCTCCTGCAGCTTTCCCGGCTGGAGCTCCTGGAAAGCGTGCAGCAGGAGCTTCTGGAAAATCCCCTCCTGGAGGAATCCGTGGAGGAGGACCGGCAGCCGGAACGGACCATGGCCGAGGAAAACCTCGGACCCTCGGGCGATTCCAGCGACGCGGCCATGGAAAAGGAACTGCTCAAAAACGCCGAATGGGAGGACTACATCGGCGATTTCGCCAGCACCAGCCGCCAGTCCCTGGCCCGGGAAACCGAACTGCCCGAGGAGGGCATGTCCTTCGACGCTAGGCTCGCCTCCAAGCCGTCCCTGGAAGGCCACATGAGCTGGCAGATGCGGCTGTCCAATTTCACGGACAAGGAACTGGAGATCGGCGAGACCATCATCGGCAGCCTCAATTCCTCGGGCTACCTGCGGGCCTCGCTGGAGGAGCTGGCCCAGATGGCGGGCGCCGGCGTCGCGGAAGTGGAGGGCGTGCTCCACCGCATCCAGCGCTTCGACCCGGTGGGCGTGGCCGCCCGCACGCCCAGCGAATGCCTGCTGACGCAAATCGAGGTCTACGGCTGGGACGACCCCATCCTCATCGAACTGGTGCGCGACCACCTGGAAGACCTGGAAAAGAAGCGCTACAAGCCCTTGGCCAAGAAATTTCGCCTGACTATGGAAAAACTCAAGGAATATCTTGAGCTTATCCAGACGCTCAATCCCATGCCCGGGGCCAGCTACGGCTCCAGCGACCCCATCTACGTCAGCCCCGACGCCTTCGTCTACAAATACGGCGACGACTTCGTCATCCTCTTAAACGAGGACGGCGTGCCGCGGCTCAACGTCAACATGGCCTACATGGACGGGCTTGGCTCCAAGGCGGACAAGGACAAGGACTACCTGCAGGACAAGATGCGCTCGGCCATGTGGCTCATGAAAAGCCTGTACCAGCGCCAGCGCACGCTGTACAAGGTGCTGGAAAGCATCGTCAAGTTCCAGCGGGATTTTTTCGAGCACGGCGTGACCCGCCTGCGGCCGCTGATTTTAAAGGACGTGGCCGACGACATCAGCATGCACGAATCCACGGTCAGCCGCATCACCTCGAACAAGTACGTGGCCACGCCCCACGGCATCTTCGAGCTGAAGTTCTTCTTCAACAGCTCCCTTGACCTCGACGACGGCGGCACCGTGGGCTCGGAATCGGTCAAGGCCATGATCAAGCGCATCATCTCCGGCGAAAACGCCAAACGCCCCATAAGCGACGAGGCCATCGCCGACATGCTCAAGGACGAACTGCAAATCAACATCGCCCGCCGCACGGTGGCCAAGTACCGCACGGCCATGGGCATCGAGTCCTCGTCCAAACGCAAGGAAGTTTTCTGATGCTTCGGGCCGGGCAACCGGCCCAATACCACGCAGCCCCGGAGGATCCCATGAACATCACCTTTAATTTCAAGAATTTCGAACCGTCGGACCATCTGCGGGACTATGCCCGCAAACGCTTCGACAAGCTCGCCAAATATACCGTCGCCACCGACGCCTCGGAGCTGCAAGTCAACCTGGCCGTGGAAAAGACCCGGCAGATGGCCGACGTCATCTTCCTGGCCGACAACATGCACATCTCCGCCCACGAAGCCTCGGAAGACATGTACTCCACCATCGACATGATCCTGGACAAGGTCGAGGCGCAAGCCAAGAAGTTCCGGGAAAAGCAGAAGGACCGCCGCCGCCAGGCCGCGGAAACCGTGCAGACCCAGGTCATCAGCATCAGCGAAGACGCCAAGGGCGGCCGCACGCCGACCATCGTCCAGACCGACGCCTACGAGCCCAAGCCCATGGCCGTGGAAGAGGCGGCCGAACAGCTGACCAGCCTGAAGCTCGAGTTCCTGGTCTTCATCAACTCCGAAACCGAACGGCCCAATGTCATCTACCGTATGCGCAACGGCGACTTCGGCCTCATCGATCCCGGAACGGGCGCGTAAATGAAGCTTGAGGACTATCTCCAGCCCGATTTCGTCATCGGGGAGCTTGCCGCCGAGTCCAAGGCCGACGTGCTGGCCGAACTGGTCGCGCCGCTTTCGGGCCATTGGCCGGATTTCGACGCCGCCAAGGCCCGCCAGGTCCTGCTGGACCGGGAAAGCCTCGGCACCACGGGCATCGGCGACGGCGTGGCCATTCCCCACGGCAAGATGGAGAGCCTCCAGCAAATCGTCATCGTCGTCGGCCGAAGCCTCAAGGGCGTGAACTTCGATGCGCTGGACTTCAAGCCCTGCCGCATCTTCTTTCTCGTCCTGGCCCCGGAGCACGTGGCGGGCCTGCATTTGCGCATCCTGGCCCACATCTCCAGGCTTTTGTCCGACGAGTCGTTCCGGCGGGCCTTCCTGGCCGCCGAGGACGACGCGGCCTTGTGGCGGGTGCTGACCGCCGCGGCCTGACCCGAAACCGTATCGCCGCTTCCCGGTCACGCCGGCGTCACGCCGGCCGGCCGGGGAGCGGTTACTTGTTTTCCCGCTTTCGGGAACGTTTGGGATGCCGGCCACACCGCGCCGGCCGGAGGGCTTGGCCGCCATGGACGCGACATCCGGGGACATGAAGATCGTCATATTGACCGGCCTGTCGGGTTCCGGGAAAAGCACGGGCCTGCGTGTCTTCGAGGACCTCGGCTTTTTCTGCGTGGACGGGCTGCCGGTGAGCCTCGTGCCCAAGCTCATCGGGCTGTTCGACGAGAAGGGCGGCCAGCGCTACAAGGGCTTGGCCCTGGGCATGGACGTGCGCCAGGCCGACCTCGACCGGGACTGGGGCATCACCCTGGCCCAGATCAAGGTCAAGGACGTCGCCCTGCAGATCCTCTTTTTCGAGGCCGACACCCAGGAGATCATCCGGCGCTACGCCACCACCCGCCGGCCCCATCCCCTGGAAAGCGCCGCCATGGGCCTGGAGCAGGCCGTGCTGGCCGAGCGCGAGCGCATGACTCCGCTTCGCGACGCCGCCGACATGGTGCTCGACACCACCCATTTCTCCATCCACGACCTGCGCCGCAAGCTCCAGGAGAAGTGGGCCTCCATCCGCCCGTCCCAGGGCAGCCTCAAGGTCCATGTCATGAGCTTCGGCTTCAAGTACGGCCCGCCGTCCGAGGCGGACATGGTCTTCGACCTGCGCTTCCTGCCCAATCCCTATTTCGACAAGGAGCTGCGCGAGCAGACCGGCAAGGACGCACCCGTGCGGGACTACGTGCTGGCCCGGGAGCCGGGCCTGGAGTTCCTCGCGCGCCTGACGGATTTTTTGCGCTACCTCCTGCCCCTGTACGCCAAGGAAGGGCGCTACCGGCTGACCATCGCCTTTGGCTGCACGGGCGGGCGGCACCGATCCGTGGCCGTGGCCGAGTCGATCTTTGACACCTTGTCCAAGGCTGGCTACAGTATTTCCCTCGAGCACCGGCATATCGAGCGCGGTTGACGCGCGGGGCCGCGCCCCTGCCGGACGGCCGCCAGCGGTTTCGCCGGCGGCATGTGTTTGGAAGCCGCTGGCCGGCGGTGCCGTGTAGGCGTCGCGGGCCGGCTGGCCTTGCCGACGGTTGGCGCCTGGCGCGACGCCGCCGTGACGGCCTCACCTTCAGCCCTGGGCCATAAAAGCCGCGAGCGAGGCTGCATGAACGGGCAAACCCAGTCGAGCGCGCCGGTGGGCGTGGTCGTGGTCACCCACACCGAATACGGAACGTGGCTGCTGCGGGCGGCGGAATTCATCCTCGGGCCGCAACAGGGCTGCCGCTCGGTCAGCGTGGACATGACCCACCCGGTGGACGCGACCCTTGTGACCCTCAAGGCCGCCATCAAGGAAACCGAGCAGGGGGCGGGCGTGCTCGTTTTGACCGACATGTTCGGCGGCACCCCCACCAACCTGAGCCTGTCCCTTTTGGGCACCGGCCACCTGGAAGTGCTCACGGGCGTCAACCTGCCCATGCTCATCAAGATCCTGGGCTCGCGCACGCGGCCCCTGCAGGCCCTGGCCGTGGAGGCCAAGCAGGCCGGTTGCCAGGGCATCGTGGTGGCCGGCGAGGTGCTGCGCAAAAAGGTGGCCGAGGGCTAGGCCATGGCGTTCGTGCGGGTGGACAACCGGCTCGTGCATGGCCAGATCATCGAGACCTGGCTGCCGTTTACCAACGCCCGGGCCATCCTGGTCGTCAACGACGCGCTGTCCGCCGATGCCCTGCGCCAGGAGATCATGTCCCTGGCCATTCCGGCCGGGGTGCGCATCGAATTTCTGCCCGTGGCCGAGCTCATGCCCTTTTTGGCCCGAAACCCCCTGGAGGCCGAGGACGCCCTGATCCTTTTTGCCAGTTGCCGCGACGCCCGGGCGGCCTACGAACAGGGCTTCGGCTTTGGCAACTTGAACCTCGGCAACCTGCATTACGCCCCGGGCAAGAAGCAGGTCTGCCCCCACGTGGCCCTGTCCAAGGAAGACGAGTCCTGCCTGGATTTTTTACGCGACAGGGGCGTGCGGCTCGATTACCGTTGCGTACCGAGCGATCCGCAGCAGTTGCGCTCCGTGTAGGTCTTTGGCCCCACCCGGCAAGGGCGGCCCCGCGCCGGCGGCGCGGCAACGATTTGCTTGAAGCGAGAACCGAAGCATGACCCATCAGGCCGACATCCTGCTGCACGTTTTTGGCGTCGCTTTTTTTTTGTCCTGTTTTCGTCCTTCCGCTTCTTCGTCAACGCCGCCCTGCTGGAGCGGCCGCTGGTCATCGGCTTCGCCTGGGCGGCCGTCTACGGCGACCTTGACCTGACCCTCAAGCTGTGCCTGTTCTACGAGCTGTTCTGGCTCGACGGCATTCCGGCCGGCACGCACATTCCACCCAACGCCGCCGCCGCCACCCTGGCCGGCCTGTCCCTGATGCATGTCTTCCAGCTGACCTCCCCGGCCGAGGCGCTGTTCGTGGCCGCCACCACGGCCCTGCTCGGCCGCCTTTTCGCCGCCCTGGAAGGGGTGCAGCGGGTGGTGGAGAACATCGTGCTGTCGCGCTACACGGCGGCCAGGGAGCGGACCAAGGCCCCGTTTTCACCGGGCCGGCTGATCCGCCGGGCCTTTTACGACATGGTCATCTTAAACGGCATGGCCTTCAGCGTGGCCCTGGCTGGCCTGGTGGCGCTGTATTACGTGGTCTTGCCCAAGGTCTGGCCCTACCTGTCCTCGTCCGGGGCCAGTTGGAGCCAGCTGTGGATCCTCGGCAGCCTGGGCGGGGTGTTGTCCCTGCGCTACCGGCCGGCCTACATGGTGCTGGCCGGGGGCATGGGGCTGACCATGCTGTGGTTTCTGCTGTAGCCCGGCCGGGCCGGCCGGGGCGGGCCGCATCCCCAGAACCGTAGGCCGGGTGGGCCGCCCGGGACAGGCCGCCGCCAAAAAAAGGAGCGGCCGTCGCTGGAATTTGACTTGGCAAGGTTTGCCTTTTGGGATATTCTTCACAAGTTTCGTTATGAGGCAGCCAACCCGTCAGGGTTTCGGAAAAACCACCAGGAGGACATTACTATGGCCGTGTATGTCGTTGGTCACAAAAATCCGGACACCGATTCCGTCGCCGCCGCCATTTCCGTCGCCGATCTGATGAGCAAGAAGGGCCTGGATGCCAAGCCCGCCGCCCAGGGCCCGCTCAACCCCGAAAGCGCCTTTGTGCTCGAGAAGTTCGGCGTGGCCGCTCCGGAGATCGTCACCGACGCCACCGACAAGAAGATCATCCTGGTCGACCACTCCGATCTGGCCCAGAGCCTGGACAACCTGTCCAAGGCCGAGATCATCGGCATCTACGACCACCACAAGCTCGGCGACGTGACCACCCCCAATCCCCTGGACATCCTGGTCAAGCCCGTGGGCTGCTCCTGCACCGTGGTCAAGATGATGTACGACTGCGCCAAGGTCGAGATCACCAAGCCCATGGCCGGCATCATGCTGTGCGCCATCCTGTCCGACACCGTCATGTTCAAGTCGCCGACCTGCACCCCCGAGGACAAGGCCGCGGTCGAGGCCCTGGCCGCCATCGCCGGTGTCACCGACTACATGTCCCTGGGCGTGGAGATGTTCAAGGTCAAGTCCGCCGTGGGCGGCACCCCGGCCAAGGACCTGGTCTTCCGCGACTACAAGGATTTCGACATGAGCGGCAAGAAGGTCGGCATCGGCCAGCTGGAAGTGGTGGACCTGTCGATCCTCGAGCCGGTCAAGGCCGATCTGCTGGCCGAGTGCAAGAAGGTCAAGGCTGAAGGCCGCCACAGCGTGTTCCTGCTTCTCACCGACATCATGAAGGAAGGTTCCGAGATGCTGATCGTCTCCGACGACCCCAGCTACGTGACCAAGGCCTTCGGCGTCGAGGTCAAGGGCGATTCCGTGTGGCTCGACGGCGTGCTGTCCCGCAAAAAGCAGGTCGTGCCGCCCTTCGAGAAAGCCTTCGCCTAGTTCGTTCGCGCCAGAGCGTCAGAGAGGGGAGCGGCTTGCGGGCCGCTCCCTTTTTTCATGCCCGCCGGGCATGGGCGTCAGCCTGAGCCCGTGCTGCCTGGTGCCGCGTCCCGACAAGAGGCGATGGTGTTGAAGGAAAAAGCGGTGGTTCGCCTGTTTATTGCCTGACATTTTCGGGGGCGCGGCACGAGGCCTCATTGCAGCAACAGAAGGGAGGTGCTGGGTAGGGCAGCCGGGATGGTGACCAGGCCGGCCAGGTGGGCGACCGTGCCGAGGGACGCCTTGGTCTGGGCCGTCTCGTAGGCCATGTTCAAGTACTGGAGGTCGTCCATGTTCACACGGCAATGATAGTTCGGGTTGAAATTGTTGTCGTCCTCGATGACCATGATGGATGGAAAACTGTTGTCCCAGAAGCTGTATTGATCTCCCTCGTCGTTGCTGTCGCTGATGATGACCGGGACCAGGCTTGTCGACAGCCCGTAGTTGTTGACGACATTGACGAACAGGTTGGCTATGGCCAGATCCGCCGCATAGCCGGGGTTTTGCTGGATCCGGGTATGGAGGTTTTGAATGGGGCTGGACTGGGTGCTGTAGGCGATCATGTCCAGGTTGACGACGTCGAGGATGTTTTGGCCCGCGTCCTTGAGCTGCTTGGCATAGGCCTCGGTGCCGAGGAGGCCTTGTTCCTCGCCGGTGCTGAAGACGAAACGGATGGTCCGTTCGAAGCGGTAGCCCTTCAGGATCTTGGCCGCCACCAGCAGGGCGGCGCAGCCGCTGCCGTCGTCGTCGGCGCCGGGGGCGGCGACGGTGGGGTCGTCCGATTGGTTGTTGATGCTGTCGAGGTGGGCGACCATGAGGATGACCTCGGCGGGTTTGGAAACGCCGGGCATCTCGCCGATCACATTGCTCCCCGAGTAGGCGCTTGTGGCCCAATCGTTCGCGGAAACCGTCAAGCCGAGGGCTTGCAATTGCTCGGTGATGTACTGGCTGGCTTTTTGGATGGGCGTGCCGGAGGCGGTGTTTCTGGTCGTGATCGTGTATTGCTCCCCGCCGATGGTGACTTCCGTGTCGCCGCTGAGCCCGGAAATGCTGTCCGACAGATTGTCCGACGTGACTTTGTCGAGCATGGCTTGCACCGTGGCGCTCTTGACAAAGGGCGTGCCCGCTTTGCGTGGTGCGGTGGGGGCGGGAAGGCTGCGTGGCTCCGAGCGCAGCGGCCTGGGCTTGAGCCCCAGGCGGGAGAGGGCCGCGGTCAGGTTCGGGGCATCGCGGACGATGATCCGAAAGCCGTCGTCGGACAGGACATCGGTGATGGCCTTGGCCTTCTCGCGCGCCTGGGGGTCGCGGCTGGCCGCCAGCAGGTAGCGCGTCCCGGAAGGGGCCGCATCCAGCACGGTAGAGGCCTGGCCGGCTTGCTGCAACTGCTCCAGGCTGGCGATGGACAGCACGTAAGGCACGCCCTTGCCATCGACAAGGTCGCTGTAAATCGGCAAGGGGATGTCGGTTATGGGGCCGGAAACGTCCACACGGACCAGGTAAAGGGTGGCCGCAGCGTCGCCGGTTGTTTCCGCTTTGGAGGCCAGCGTCGGGCAGAGGACGGCGAGGCAGAACAGTATCAGGCCGAGGTACAAAGCGTATTTCTTGTCGTGATGCACGGACGGTTCCGATTCCATGGTCGCCTCCGGGTTTTCATGACGAAAACGGTTGGTGCAAGGATACGGAAAACTTACGGCACAGCGAGAAGAAGAAAGGAAACGCGGTCGCAGCTCGATGCGGCACGGGAACGGGATGGCTATCGAGGCACTATCTTTGTTTCCAAAAAAGGGCAAGGGGCATTTGGTATTGGCCGGATTTACTGTACTGTCGGCAAGTATTGGATGCAGAAAGAATCGAGCGCCTCACCTCCCTGTCTTCATGTCAGTCGTGTCATGTGGACGGTGCGCGGGGGGAGGCCAATCGCCAAGGTAACGGCAGTGCCCAGCCCGGCTTCGCCCTTGCGGGGATGGGGGCGCGACGCGTTGCGCCCGCTATCGAGGCCGCACGCCGCAAAAGAAGCAACCCCCCGCCGGATTGCCCGACAGGGGGTTGCCAACGGACCGGGTGCCGCGGTCCCCTAGAACATATCCTTTTCCGACTCGGAAATGGTCTTTTCGATGACGTCCTGGAGTTCCTTGGGCAGGCCCATGATATCCACGTTGAGAAAGCCGCGCACGATGGTGGAGGTGGCTTCCTCCTCGTCCAGGCCACGCGCCATGAGGTATTCGATCTCCTCCTGGGCGATCTTGCCCACGGCCGCCTCGTGGGAGAGCTCCACCCCGTCCACCGAACCGAGCAGTTCCGGGATGGCGTGGATGACCCCGCCGCCGAGGATGAGGCCCTTGCACTCCAGGTGCCCCTTGGCCGGCACGGCGTTGCCGCCGATGTAGCCCCGGGCCACGATGGTGCCGCCCGAGGCGATGGTGCGGGAGATGATCTCGCCCTTGGTGTCCGGGGCATTGAGTTCGATGCGGCTGCCGGAATCCACGTGGGAGCCCTTGGGGGCCACGATAACGGAATTGAACCGGGCCACGGCCCCTTTGCCGTTTAAGCGGATGGCCGGATAGGATTGCAGGTCCTTGACGGGCTTGAGCAGCACGTAGTTGTTGACGAACACGCCGCCTTCGGCCACCACGCCGCCGGTGCGGGGCCGCACGACCGTGGTCTCGGCCCAGTTGTGGATCATGGTGAAGGTGAGCTTGGCGTTTTTGCCCACGAAGAATTCCGAGATGCCGAGGTGGGCCGCCCCCTTGGAGCCGTGGGCCACCGAACAGCCGGTGATGATGTGCAGCTCGGAATCGTCCGCCACGATGACCACGTTGTGGACGTTCTGGCCGACCATGTCGCTTTTTAAAAACAGGCACGACTGGACCGGCTCGGTGATCTTGGCCCCTTTCTCCGTGCGCACGAAATAGCCGCCGTGGAGGTTTTCGGCCGCGGACCGGGTGAACTCGTCCTTGTCCTTGTCCACCTGGGTCCAGAAGTAGCCGGGCAGGCCGTCGTACTTTTTCAGGGCGTCCTTGATGTCGAGGATTTCCACGCCCGGCTGGGTGCTCTTGCAGTGGACGCGGCCGTGGTCGACTTGCAGGTAGGTGCCGGCCCGCTCGCGCTCCTCCACGTCCACGCCGGACATGAGCATTTCCGCCTTGTCCGCCGGGTCGAGGTTGCGCAGGTCGGCGATTTCGCCCAGTTGGGAGCCGCTGAACCGGAAATCGTGCAGATCGATCTTATCCATGGAGTTGGCTCCCTTGGGCTAATTGAGGCAGCGGACGCATTCCTGGTAGCCGTACTGGCTGATGTGGTCCAGGATGTCGCGAGGATTGGCCTCGCAGCACAGATGGCCGTTGTAGAGCACCTGTCCCCGGTCGGCGTTGACGTATTCGAGGATGTAGCCGGTGTGGGTGATGATCAGCCCGGAAACCGGGCGCTTGCGCACGCGCTGCTGCTTCATGCTGGTCTCGGGCCGGGGTTCGATGCCGCCGGAGAGCACCTCGCGCACGGTGGAGCCGATCAGCTTCATGTTCTCCAGGTCCACGCCGGACTCGGGCTCGTCGAAAAGCAGCAGGTAGGGGTTCTGGGCCATCAGCTGGAGCAGCTCCGAGCGCTTGATCTCGCCGCCGGAAAAGCCGGCGTTGATGTCGCGTTCCAGGAAGGCGTCCATGTTGACCTTGCGGGCCAGGCCGTCCACGTCGATGCCGCGGCCCCGGGCGCACATGCTGACCAGGTGGCGGGTCTTCAGGCCATGGATGGTGGGCGGGCGCTGGAAGGACATGCCAATGCCCAGGCGGGCCCGCTCGTAGATGGGGGCGTGGGTGATGTCCTGGCCGCGAAAGAGGATCCGGCCGCCGGTGATCTCGTAGTTGCCAAAGCCCATGAGGGTCATGAGCAAGGTGGTCTTGCCGGAACCGTTGGGGCCGAACAGAATGAAGGTTTCGTTCTCGGCGATGTGCAGGTTGATGCCGCGCAGCACCTCGCGGTCGCCGATTTTGACATGCAGATCTTCGATGCGAAGCATGCTTCCCTCGCTTTTCGCGCCATGGGCGCGGTTCTCGGCCAGGGGTCTACGGAAAAAACCCGGTAAAGTCCACTCGGGCAGTGGGAGATGGCCGCGGCGGCGGCGAAACTCAGCAGGGATCGTAGGCGCGGATGATGGTGGCCAATTCGTCGCAGTCGTAGGGCTTGGCCAAATAGTCGTGAATGCCGTGGCGATTGAAAAAGTCCAAATGCTGGCGCAGGCCGTAGCCGGTGAGGACCACGATGGGGATATCGGCGCGGCGGGCCTGGCCCTGGCGCACCCGGTCGATGATTTCCCGGCCGTCCACGTCCGGCAGGCGCATGTCGAGCAGGATGAGGTCAAAGGCCTGCCTGGCCAGGGCATTGAGGGCGGCCCGTCCGTCCGGGGCGGTCGTGATCAGGTGGCCGTCCCCTTCCAGGGCCTGCCGGGCCAGGGTGGCGTGATTGGTGTCGTCTTCGGCCAAAAGGATACGCAACATGGGCGTGGATACCTCCGCTTGCACTTAAGCATCTTTCATGCCGATGGCGACTTGACCAGGCGTTGCGCCGCGATCGCGGGAAAATGCGCCCGGGGCGTCGCCCGAAGGGCGCAGGTGGTTCCATTTTTACGAGAAAACAGGAAAATGACTCATCCCCGGCTCGCGCCTGCCGCCTTGCTCCCGCGGCTGGGCAACCGGGCGCCGGTGGCCAGGGCATACACCCAAGGCAGGAAACGGGAAAGCAGCCCGCCCAGGGCGCCCAGGAAAAATATGACCGCCAGGCCCGACAGCCAGTAGAAGGCCACCTGCTGAGCGTCGCCCACGGGTTTCCACACGGCCAGCAGCCGGGTTTGCAGGATGGACACCGTGGGCTCGTGGGCCAGGTAGATGAAGAAGCTGTGGCGGGCCAGCCAATGGAGCAGCCGGCTTTCGCGCACGGCCGGGATGGCGGAAAGCCGCCAGAAAGCGGCCAGGCCCAGGATCAGGTTGCACTTGAACAGGAACAGGCGGACATGTTCGTCGGTCAAGCCCAGTTGCCGGTAGGGGGCCAGCAGGGCGGTGAGGCAGACAAAGGCGATCGTGCCCCAGTTCTGCCACCACGACACCCCGGCCAGGGGAAACCGGGACCGGGCCAGATAGCCGCCGAGGTAGAACATGAAGAAATCGGCGAAATACGAATAGGGATTGGGGTTGATCCCGGCCCACAGGCAAAAAAGCGCCACCAGGCCCACGCCCGGGGCTTCCTTGAAAAACAGGAGCAGGGCCGGCGACAGGGCGAAGACCACGAACAGGTCGCGCAGAAACCACAGCGGGTAGTTGATGGGCGTGGTGCCCAGGCCCAGGGTCTTGGTGACCAGGCCCTCCTGGACGAGGTACCCCCAGGAGCCCATCATTTCGATGCTGCCCACGAAATAGAACCAGGCGGCCAGGCCGATGTTGAACAGCAGGTAGGGCACGAGCAACGAAACGGCCTTCCTGCGCAGCATCGCGGCGTAAGAGGCGGCCGACAGCTCGAACTTGCGCAGGAACAAAAATCCCGAAATAGTAAAAAAAAGCGGAACGGCCACGAAATCGACATGGCCGTTTAAGACCTCGAGCATCCAGCCGGCCACCGGGCCGGTGGCCTCCACGCGCACGGTGATGCCCCGGGCGCCGTGGGCCAGGACGATCAGGCCGATCAGGACGATGCGCAAGACGTCGATACGCCGCGAGACCTCGCGGTCAAGGGGCTCCCGGACCGGCCCGAGCAGCCAGGCCGGTTTGGCGGTTTCGTTCACGGAAAAGACTCCTCGGCCGCGCCGCTGGCGCGGGATTGGGCTGTGGCGGCCGCGCGAAACCGCACGGCCGGCCCGCCCCATGTGCCACGGCCGCAGGACGGAATCAATGGGCGTAGGCGAGCATCTTCTTGAGGCGGGCGTCCGTGACGGCGTAGCCCTCCTCGCGCAGGATGCGGACAAAGCTCTCGATGATGCACTGGGCGGCGAAGCCCTTGTTGGCGATATGCGGCGAGGTCATGATTTCCCGCAAGACGAGGTCGATCATGTAGACGCAGTGGGCCACATCCTGGATGTCTTTGCGGGGCATGCTGCTGCTTTCGGCTCTGCGGCCGCCCGGGGAGCGGGCGGGTTGGCGGCCCTTGGGCCGCGGTGGTTCAACCGGCCTTGCGCGCCAAAAGCTCGTCCATGCGCATGCCGTCGGCCAGGCCCTGCCGGTAGGCGATGGCCACGAAATCGTGCCGGATCCGGTCGCACAGGCGCTGCACGTCCTCGGCCAACTGGCGGGCCTTCTCGTCGCCCCCGCCGCCGGCCAGGGCCTCCAGCTCGCCGATGCGGCAGCCGAGTTCCTTGATGTGGGCGGCCATTTCCTCGTCCGCGGTCTGGCCGTTGAAAAGATCGTCGATGCGCGTCTGGATGATGTCGGGCAGCGAGGCCTTGATTCGTTCCATGTCCCTCCCCTTTGGCCGGCAATGGCACCCCGGCCGTTTGGCCCGCCGGGAAGCGGGCCGGCGCCCCACCATGGCAGGGTCATACCCGAGAAGAACGACGCTGTAAAATCCCTCGGAGGGCTACCGGCACACCGCGTCCACCGGTGGGCGGCCAGCCCGTGGCGCCCACCGGAGGGCTACCGGCACACCGCGTCCACATCGGCCTCGATGGATTGCCGGTCGGCCAGGCCGCGGAGCCAGTCCTCGGGAATGGCCCCGCGCCCCAGGGCGGCGCCGACGACCATGCCGGCCAGCAGCCCCCGGGCGGCGCTGTCCCCGCCGGCCATGACGTTTTGCCGCAAACAGGCGGCCAGGTCGCGCCCGTGGCGGGCAATGAGGTGGATGACGGCCGGGAAGGCCTCGTTGATGTGGCAGGATTGGCCGAAACGGCCGATGGCCGTGACCGTGTCCTCGCCGGCCGATTCCAGGCCGGCGGCCAGCCAGCGTTCGATGGGGGCGCTGGCGTAGCCGGCCTCGGCGGCCAGGACCAGGGCCTCGCGGGGGTATTTGCCGTCCAGCACCATCCGGGCGGTCCGGGCGAAAAATTCGGCCGCCTCGATGACCTGGGCATGGTTGTGGGTCATCTTGGTCTGGGCCCGGGCCGCCGCGACCAGGGCCGGCAGGTCGTGGCTCAGGGCGCCCACCAACGGGGCGATGCGGGCGGCGCCGGCCAGGTCGTTGGAGTTGGAGCCCGATTCCCCGGGCCCTTCGCCGAAATCGAAAATCTTGAGCGTCATGCGGGTGGCGCCGTCGATGTAGCCGTCGTAACCGCGCATGCGGGCGAGCCATTTGGCGGCGTAATCCCCCAGGTCGAAGCCGCCCCTCTCGGCCAGCGATCGCAGCAGGATGCGCGTCTGGTCGCCGTAATGCGTCAATTCCCCCGCTTTCTTGCCGCCGTGATAACCGTCCGGGGCCGGGGCGACATAGCCCGAAAGGGGCTCGTACCGCCGCCGCAGGGCTTCGGTGTCGTATTCCCAGTGGGGGCCAAGGGCCAAGGCATCCCCGATAAACGACGCCAGAACCATGGTTTTTGCCTTTTCGGACATGAGACCTCCGGTGGCGAGTCCCAGACACCCTACGCATTATGTCGGAAATATCCAAGCCGGTTTTCGGGCATTTCACACGAAAGCGGCCCGGGCAAACACCCCGTGGGGTCCTGCCGGCCGCCGGGCCGGGCAAGGCGGCGGCGCAGGCCGGCGTCGGGGGGGCGGAAAGCAGTGCGCGTAGCGTGCGCCAGCCCGTCACTCCCCTGAGAAACCCGTCCATGGACCGGGGCGTCGTGCAGCGCTACAGGCAGGCAGCAGGGCAGAATCGTTTACGGCGCATACCGCAACACAGGAGCAGCATCCACAGATACAAGAGGCTTTTCAAAAGATGCATCGCTGGAAAATATTGATGTAATCAATTTGTTGTAACGTGCCTCTTGTTATTGACAAAGCTATTCCATGGCTGTTGTTATGCCTTGCCACGGATGCAAAAGGTTGGGCCGCAGGCAGGGAAGGATTGACGGAGCCAAACCGAGGCCCTAGAGTTATGCGTCACAAAAAGCACGTCCGAGGGTGGCGCCATGACCGCGACAGTGACCGCTGGGGCCAAGAAGCCGCGTCTCGTGTCCGTGGATGTCATGCGTGGCATTGCCGTGGGTTGGATGATCCTGGCCAACAATCCCGGTGACTACATGCATGTCTTCCGCCAGATGCTCCATGCCAAGTGGGACGGCTGGACGGCCACGGACTTCGTCTTTCCCATGTTCCTGTTTTTGGTCGGCGTGTCCGCGGCCCTGGCGGTCAACAAACAGAAGGTCAAGGCCGGCGAGGTTCCCCACTTCTGGCCCAAGACGTTCAAGCGCACGGCCATCCTGTTCGGCCTGGGGCTGTTCGAGAACGCCTTCCCCCATTTCGACCTCCACCACCTGCGCATTCCGGGCGTGCTCCAGCGCATAGCCATCGTGTATCTGGCCGTGGTCTGCCTGCACCTCGTTTTCGAGAAAAAAGGCATCGTCGCGACGATCGCCGTCATCCTGATCGGCTATTGCGCCCTGCTCAAGGACGTGCCGGTGCCCGGCTACGGCGCGCCGAGCCTGGCCGACGACGTGAACCTGGAAGGCTGGCTGGACCAGAAATTCCTGCATGGCCCCCCTCAGGCCTGGCCCGACACCGCCTGGTCGCCGTCGCGCCCCAGGGCGTAGAGGGCGTCCATCCGGTTCTGGAAACGGTAATAGAATTTCACGTCGTTGCCGAGCACGTTGCCGACCCTGATGGCCTTGCGGGCGTCGGAAACGATGTTGCCCGTAGCCTGCTGATGCACGCAGCCGACCAGGCCGCAGTAGACCACATCGTAGCCCAGCAGCGCCAGGTCCAGGTCGTGGGCAATGTCGTCCATCTGACTCGGCGAGAAGCAGAGGTCGAAGCCCGGGACATCCAGCAACGCCTGGCGGGTGAACATATGGCAACAGCCCATGACGTTGAGGGTGTCACGCGCGAAATCGTAGGCGCCGTTGTCGTATTGCGTGTTGGGCGTGTCCAGGCTGATGCGCAGGATGCCCGGCTTGGCCACGGCGATATTGCGGTAGAGGTATTGGAAGCGGGGGAAGCGGCCGGGGAACAGGACCTTGCAGCCGACGACCCCGCATTTGGGCCGCAAACGGGCGGCGGTCAGGAAATGGTGCAGGAAATCCGGCTGCAGCAGCACGTCGTCGTCCAGAAACACCGTCTGGTCGGCCTGGCGCGTCGCGGGATCGGCGATCAGCCAGTTGCGCGCCGCCGGCGCGCCGATGTTGATGGGCAGGGCGACGATGTCAACGGGATTGTCGGGGAAGCGCTCCTTGGCGCTTTGCGTCACGGCCAGGCTGTCGTCGGTGCAGCCGTTGAGCAGGACCTTGATTTTGGCCGGGCCCAGGTCGCACCGGGCCAAACTGTCCAGGGTCTCGTCGAGGAGGGCGGCCTTGTTGAAGGAATAAAGATAGATATTCGTTGCCGAGGAACCGAGCAGGCTCGTGTCCGGCCGGGTCGGCGACACCAGTTCGCCCAGGCGGCGGCGCACCGGGTGTTGTCGCTGGTCCATGGCCAAGGAAGCCTGATAGAGGGCGATCGCCTGTTGCCTGTCCCCGGCGAGGGCCATGATTTCGGCGGCCCTGTTGAGAATGGCCTCGTCAGGGTCCGCCCCGCGCAGGCTCTCCCAGATTTCCAGGGCTTCCGGCACAAGCTTCACCGAGGCAACGGTGAGAAACAGCCGTCGCAGCCAGGCGGAGTGAAACTCCGGGGGCACCTGGACCAAATTTTTAAGCGGAAGCGGGTCCATTCCTTCTTTAAGGTGCAGGTTGAGGAGGATGTCGGCTACAATCAGGTTGGAGGGCATGTTTTTCAAATACCGAATGAATATATCCAGGGCCTGTTCCGAATCGTTTTGGAGAAGACGTTGGAGTTTCCTGTGCCAGTAACCCT
Organism: Solidesulfovibrio sp. DCME; assembly: GCF_049995385.1. NCBI lineage: Bacteria > Pseudomonadati > Thermodesulfobacteriota > Desulfovibrionia > Desulfovibrionales > Desulfovibrionaceae > Solidesulfovibrio > Solidesulfovibrio sp. DCME. Next base: position 2,897,222 of record NZ_CP188261.1, on the reverse strand, counting down.
TATTGTATTGCTGCTTGAGGTAAGCATACAAATTCTTATCTGGAAAACATCCGTGTAGACTCGAAAATGCTTCCAGGCCAATGATGTTGAATGGGTCTATTTGGATGTATTTTTTGCAGAGGTAGCGAATGTAGTTCTGTGCTTTTGTATTTGAAGCAAATCCTTCATCTTGGGCAATGCGATTGACATAGCAGGATGTTACAGCGGGATCGAGCAAAAAATTGCACTGATGGTTGTCGAGATGATCAAAAACTTCGTCGAGCGTCAGAAAAGTCAGTTCGCCAGGCAGGCCTCCCGCTATGCTGCAATAATCCTCGTTCATAACACGCCTCGTTTGATTTTATTTCAGAGACAGCACGTACGAAAAAAAACGCCGGCATGGGAGCACATGAAAACAATCGGTTGAAACCGATAAAACCAATAGGCGGATATGTCCACTCGTTGACAATTTTGAATTTGTCTCCCGAACGGTCTCTCCTTGAGCCGCAATGCCGGAGTGCCGTTTCTCGTCCGATGGCTGTGTGCCCTTGCGCCGATTGCGGGCCGGCCCCCAGGGCCATATCCGGCAAACAGCCCTTGCCAGGCGGTGGCCGTTGCGCTAGGGGAAAACCCGGTCGGCAGTTCACCCAGGCGTCGCCGCCCCGTACGGGGAGCTAAACCTGCCATGATCGCTTCGCGTTCCGACACCTTGTCCCGTGCCGTTTCGCAAGCCGGCGACCAGCGATATTCCCCCATGGAAATGGCACGCTTCGAGGGATAAGCGATGTCACGTATTGCCTTGCCCTTGGCCGTTGCCGACATTGCGGCCTTGGCCCGCTTCCTGCGGTCGCGTCTGGCCCAAGCCGAGTCCACCCCCAGCCATCTGGAAATGCTCCATTGGCTGGCCAAGGCGGCCGGCTACAAGAACTTCCAGCACTTCCGGGCCGAAGCCCGCCTCACGGGCTCCGTCGCCCCAGACGACACGGCCCAGCCAGCTTCCGTCATCCCAGGCGTCACGGCCAGGCCCCAAGCCGTCGCCCCGGACGATACGGTCAGGCCCCAAGCCGTGGCCACAAACGGCGTGGCCAGGCCAGCTCCCGTCACTCCAGGCGACGCAGCCAGGCCCGAAACCGTGGCCCTGGCCCGGCCGACCCGTGAGGAAGCCCCGCCCGTGCCCGAAGTCGTGGACCAGGCCCGGATCAAACGGCTGTTGCGCCTGTTCGACGCCGAAGGCCGCCTGGCGCGCTGGCCGTCCAAACGCGGCCTGCAGTTGACCTGCCTGTGGACGCTGTGGGCGGGCATCCCGGCCCGCGAGGTCTTTAACGAGCCCGGCATCACCCGGCTATTGGCCGCCGCCCACGGCTTCGGCGACCCGGTCTTGCTGCGCCGCGAATTGTGCGACCTGGGCCTGCTGTGGCGCACGACCGACTGCCGGGCCTACAAGCGCCTGGAACGCAGACCGCCCCCCGACGCCCTGGAACTCATCCGCCGGGTGCGCGCCGTGGCCACGGCCCGGCCGGACACCGCGCCGCGGCCGGCCCCGGGAAAGGAGGGGCGCCATGTCCGCTGACCGCTTCCGCTTCCGGGGCCTGATCCGGGAGCGGATGGAGCCGTTTGTGGCCCAATGCGGGCAATGACCTGAGGCAAGCCGCCGCCCGTCGGGGCCGCCGGTCCCGGCGGGCGGTTGCGGCCTCGGGCGATGCCCGAGGCCGGGCGGCGGGTTGCCAGACGCCCGCTGCGGGTCGCCTCGTGTCGCGTCCTTGAAAAGGATATGTGCTTTTCTGGAAACAACACCCTAAAATAATTATTTCTTCATAAAAATACTAGCGTATTTTTTTAGGGACGCAACACGAGCCGTTTTTTTCGGTGTAACGCGCCAGATAGGCCTTGTAGAAATCCAGGATGTGCGGCGGGCAGCCCGGGACGCAGTGGGCGTTTTCCCGGCAAGTGTCGGCGTTTTCAAGCAGCTTCGCGGCGCAGTCGCCAAAGCACCACAATTCGCCCCGGATGCGGCGCGGCGAGCCCATCCCGGGCATGGGCTCGCCCACGTAGACGGTTTGCACCGCCCGGCCGGAAAGCTCCCCCGCGGCATGCAGCTTGTCCAGGGCATGGCGCAGGGCCGACAGGCACCCCTGGCAGGCGCCGCCCTCCAGGCAGAAGATTTCCGGATAGGCCCCCATGCAGCCGATGATGGGCCGTCGAAACGGCCGGGCGACCGCCGCGACCGCCATGCCCACCACCTCGATCCGGTCCGGGTCGGTCTCGCCCAGGCCTTCGCTGCGGATGATGCGCAGCATGGGGACTTCCATGGGGTCGAAGCCCATGACCTGGGCGCAGACGGTATCCACGGCCGCCGTGTCCGTGCCGCAGACCAGCACGTTGCAATCCGCGACCACGCTGCCCGAAAGCGGGGCCTGGCCCTGCACGGCGTAAATGGCGTCCACCACGGTCACATGCGGCCTGATCACCCGCAGGATGTCGGTCACTTTCAGGTTGATGTCGTTGCGGTGGCAGAACATGCGCTGGTCGTCGAGCACCAGCCCGTACTGGTTTTTCACCCCGGCGGTCATCAAGGTGTGCACGTGCGTCTTGAGCTTGGGCACATTGATGTAGACCTCGGCTTCCAGCAGGGCCTTGGGCACCACGATGGGATCGAAAAGGACCGCCTCGGGATTGTCCAGGCGCACCGTCTCCTCCGCGTCGAAGTACCGCAGGGTCGCGCCGGCGCGTCGCAGCCCTTCCTTGAACCGGCCGAGCGCGGACAGGGCCGCGGCCAGGGACAGGCCGTAGCCCGGGTTGTCGCCCACCCAGACCTCGCGGGCGCCGGCATCCCGGCACAGGGAAACCAGGCCCAGGACCACCCGCTCGTCGGTGACGATGGCCTGGGGATTGCGGGGATCGGGGCGTACGAGGTTGGGTTTGAGCAGAACCCGCTTGCCGGCGCATAAGGCACGGAGATCGACGCACAGGCCGATGGTTTCGGCCAGGAAATCGGTCACGGCCCGCAGTCCCGCGCGTGTGTAGTGGCTGGGGGATTCCGGGATCGCCTCCCGGCGCAGCAAGGCGACGCGCTGCTTTGGGGGAACGCTCATTTCTTGCATCAACGGTCCTGGAGGGTTGCCCGATGCCGGCTAGGGGCGCTTGAGCTCGAAATAGTCCGCCCGGTCGATGTCCGGGAATTCGTAGAGCACGGGCGTGCAGGTCCCCTGGCGGATGATGCGCAGCTCGCAGGCGAAGGCCTTGCCCGCGACGATGCCGTATTTCCGGGCGAAGCGCGTGCCCGGCGGCATGCCGTTGACCAGGGTCAGCTGGTGGGTCAGGCCCGGGCGGTAGAGCGGTTCGCCGGTGATTGGGCTGTCGGGGGTGAAGGTGAAGGTCACGGCCAGGGGCGGATAGGGCGCGGGGATGCCTTCCATGGGCGAGGACGGCTGCCAGGGCGCCACGGTTTCGATGACCGCCTTGCCGGGAAAGGTGTCGTAGCGGCAGGGGCCGCCGACGCGGCCACCGTCCCCGCCGGCCAGGGCCGGCGAGGCCCAGGCCCAGAACGCGGCCAGGGCGCACAGGACCGTCAGGGGAAGGGCGATACGCATGGGAAACCTCCGCAGGCTTGGCGGCCGGGCTATTTGGCCAACAGCCGCAGGTACAGGTCGCCGCGCATGGGGCCGATGCGCCGGCCCATGCCTTTCAAACGGATGGGCCGGCCCACCACGAAATCCGGCGGCAGGGTCACTTCCACCATGGTCGGCTTGCCGGCCCCCAGGCCGTGGCGGATGCCCACCCGGATGCGCGTGCCGGGAAACAGGCTGGTGGTGGGCAGGTGGACGGTCTGCTCGTCGTCGAGCTGTTTCCTGAAGTAGTCCTTGAGGGAACCCCAAAAACCTTTGGAGATATCGAGGGATACCGCCTTGTCGCCCCAGTGGAACGAAACCTTGCGCGGCCCCTTGGCCGTCACGGGCCCAGGCTTGGCCGCGGCGCCGCGTTTGACCTGCTGGTAGATGTCCTGAAACACCTGCCGGGCAAAGGGGTCCTTGAGCAGGTCTTGCAGCACTTCCTCGCGGCGGAAGTAGAACCCGCCGTCGGCGTTCTGCTTGCTGGCCTGGGTGTAGGCGGCCCGGCCCTGGCGTTGGCGGTGGGCCTCGCCGGCAGTGGGGCCGGCCTTGGGGCCGGCGGTCGGGCCGGGGCCGGGTTTGGGGCCCGAGGCCGCCCCGGCCGACGAGGCCGGCCCCTTGGCCTGCCTGAATTCTGGCTCGGCCTCGCGGTTGGCCAGAAAGTGGCGCAACAGCAGGTAGGCTTCGTTTAAGCGCTGGAACTTGCGCTTGGCGCCGGGATCGTCGGGATGCAGGTCGGGGTGCAGGGAAAAGGCCAGCTTGCGGTAGGCGGATTTGACGGCCTCCAGGTCGGCGGAGGCCGCAACGCCCAAGATGGTGCGCGCCTCGTCAAGGCGCATCGAATCCGCAGGGGCCATGCTTCCCGTCCTCGGCTTGCACCGGCCCGACGTCGGCCAGGGCCTCGGGCACGCCTTCGCCCCTGGCCCGGGCCAGCCCGTGGCGGGCCAGGTATTCCCGCCCCTGCCGGGCGAACTCGGCGTGGGGCACGGCGCGGTTTATGCCCGGGCAGTCCTCGGCCGCCATGGCATGGCTGTCGGCGTCGATGATGTTGCCCCGAAAATACGGCCAGGCCCGGCAGACATCCGGCCGGCCGGGATGCACGCCGCAACCGTCGCTGTAAAAGACGCAGGAGCCGTCCGCGCCGGCGATGAGGCGGTACTTGCCCGAAACGAAACGGGCGTAACGGGACAGCATGACCGCCGGCTCCAGATGGAGATGGTCGGCCAGGCGGATGATGTCCCGCTCGGCCATGACGATGCCGCCCTCGCCGTGACAGCAGTGGCCGCAGCGGCGGCAGGTGAAGGCCTCAAGGTACGCCATCGCTTTCCCTTACCCCCAAAGGCGTCGGTGTTCAACCATGATGCAGCGATCTTCCACCACACTGATGCCGCTTGGCGACAAAAGTTCCCGGGCCTGCGGGCTGACGATGCCTGTTTGCATCCAGAAGCAGGCCGGCCGGAAGGGCAAGTCCAGGACCTCGGCGGCATGGTCCGGGCAATGCTGCGGGGCGCGGAACAGATTGACGATGTCCACGGCCGTGTCGATGTCGGCCAGGGCCTTGCGGGCCGGGATGCCCCAGACCGTGGCCCGGGCCGGATGGACGGGGATGACGGTGAAGCCGGCTTCGATGAGGTACCGGCCGACCATGTCGACCTCGGTGCCGGGCCGGTCCTTGGCCCCGACCAGGGCGATGACCTTGCCCGGGGCGAGCAGTTCCTTAAGCAGTGAATCGGCGTACAGCATGGCCTGCCTTGGGGTGGTTTTCGTTTACGGGAAAAAAGTGTATCCGCTTGGCGGCATCCATGCCCGGAGGTTACGCGCGCATGCCCGATTCCGCCATCGACCGTTTGAGCCCGGCAAAGGCCCGTGCCCTGTGGGAAGAAGAGGACGTCTTTTCCCTGGGCGCAAAGGCCCACGCCGCCCGCCTGGCCCGGCATCCCGAACCGGTCGTCACCTACATCGTCGACCGTAACATCAATTATACCAACATCTGCGCCTGTGGTTGCCGGTTCTGCGCCTTTTTCCGGCCGCCCGGACACCCGCAGGGCTACGTGCTCTCCCGGGAGCAGCTCGCGGCCAAGGTGGCCGAGACGGTCAGCCTCGGCGGCTGGCAGATCCTGCTCCAGGGCGGCATGCACCCCGAGCTGCGGCTGTCGTTTTACACGGACATGCTGGCTTTTCTGCGCGACCGGTTTCCGGAAGTGGCCGTGCACGGCTTCTCGCCGCCGGAAATCGTCTTTCTGGCCGAAATGGAAGGCCTGTCCATAGCCGAGGTCCTCACCGAACTCAAGGCCGCCGGCCTGGCCTCGCTGCCGGGCGGCGGGGCCGAGATCCTCGCCGACACCATCCGCGGCGCGGTCTCGCCCAACAAATGCCCGGCCGACGCCTGGATCGGGGTCATGGAAACGGCCCATGCCGTGGGCCTTCGCTCCACGGCCACCATGGTCATCGGCCTTGGCGAGACCATCGAAGAGCGCCTGGAGCACCTCACGCGCCTGCGCGACCTCCAGGACAAAACCGGCGGCTTCACGGCCTTCATTCCCTGGACCTTCCAGCCCGGCAACACGGCCCTGTCCGTGCCCGAGACCTCGTCCTGGGAGTACCTGCGCTGGCTGGCCCTGTGCCGGCTGTTTCTGGACAACATCCCCAACATCCAGGCGTCCTGGGTGACCCAGGGGCCGCGCGTCGGCCAGCTGGCCCTTTTTTACGGCGCCAACGACCTGGGTTCGACCATGATCGAGGAAAACGTGGTGGCCGCGGCCGGCGTCCATTTCCGCATGGAGGAGGACGAGCTGCGCCGCCTGGCCGTGGGCGCGGGGTTTACGCCGGTGCGGCGCAACATGGATTATTCGCGCCGGGACGGCTAGGCCCGTCCGCCGTGTCGCGCAGTCTGGGGACGGGCCGTGGGGGCCGGCTTGCCGCCGTCGCAGGGCGACCGGGACGAGGCGCGCCAGTTCAGGCCGGCTTGGACCGGCCGGGCCGGGAGGTCAGGGCCACGCCGCACAGGGCCATGAGCCCGCCCGCCCACTGGGCCGTGGTCAGCGCCTCGTCCAGCATGACCCCGGCCAGCAGGCAGGCGAAGACGGGGATGAGGTTGATAAATGCCGCCGCCTTGGCCGCCGGGGCGCGGCTGACGCCGTAGTTGTAGAGGCCGTAGGCCACGAAGGTGACACCGAACCCCAGAAAGGCCACGGCCAGGGTCGGGCCGGGGGCCAGGGCCTCGGGCAGGGGGGCGAAAAAAAGGACGGGCGCGAAAAAGACCGTGCCGGTGAAACTCTGGACCGCCGTCAGATAGAGCGGATGATGCCGGGCGGCCAGGCGCTTGGCCGTGACGATGTAGCCCACCGCGCAGCACATGGCCACAAATTCCAGGAAATTGCCGAGTACCGGCCGGGGGGCCGCGTCCGAGGCCTGGCCCGAGGCGCTCATGACCACCACCCCGGCCACGGCCAGGGTCAGCCCGGCCACGGAGGCGGCCTCCAGTTTTTCCTTGAGGAAAAAGGCCGCCGCCACGGCCGTGAGCAGCGGCAGCAGGGCCGTGACCATGGCCGCCTGGGAGGCCTGGGTGAAGGTCAGGGCATTGGCCTCGAAGACGAAATAGAGGCACGGCTCGCAAAAGGCCATGAACAGCAGCCCGACCCAGTCGCCCTTGGCCGCCCGGAAGCCGCCCAGGCGCGGCCACAGCACGGCGAAGACCAGCGAGGCCAGGGCCATGCGGCAAAAGACCACCACAAGCGGCGAAAAGCCCCGCATGGCGATCTTCATGGCGATAAAGGAACCGCCCCACAAAAGCGTGGCCACGGTCAGGGCGAAAAAGGCCGGCCAGGCCAGGCGCGTATTCGGCATAGGCTTTGTCCAACCGGCATAGATTCGGGAAAACGGTGCTCGACGGCCCGATGGCGCGTCCACCGTACCCATAACCCGGAGGATGGCTATACCGTGTTGCCTCCGGAATGCAACCCAAGGGGAGTGAGGATGTTTGAAGCGCTGGAACGCCTGCCCATCGAGGAAATGCGCGACCGCCAGGAAAAGTGCCGGCAGGCGCTCACGGCCGCCGCGCCAAAGGCCGGCGGCCTGCTCGTCTTTTCGCGCCTGGCCATCTATTACCTGACCGGCTCCTGGGCCAACGGCGTGCTGTGGCTGCCCCTTGACGGCGAGGCCGTGCTGTGCTGCCGCAAGGGCCGCAAGCGGGCCGAACTGGAATCGCCGCTGACGCACATCGTTTCCTTCCGCTCCTTCGGCGACCTGGCCGGGCTGTGCGAGCAGGCCGGCAGCCCCCTGGCCCCGGTGTGCGCCGCCGAGCAGTCCGGGCTGCCCTGGAACCTGGCCGAACTGCTGGCCGCGCGCCTGCCCGGCATCGCCTTCGTTGCCGGCGATGCCGCCCTGGCCGTGGCCCAGGCGCAAAAATCCGAATGGGAACTGACGAAGATCCGGCTGTGCGGGGCGCGCCACGCCAAGGGGCTCATGGAGCTTCTGCCGGCGGCCATCGCGCCGGGCATGAGCGAACGCGAGATCGCCCGCAAGTGCTGGGACGCCTTTTTCGACCTCGGCCACCAGGGCATGCTGCGCATGTCCGGCGGCGACGAGATCTTTCTCGGGCATATCGCCGCCGGCGATTCCGGCAACTACCCGAGCGTGTTCAACGGCCCGGTGGGGCTTCGGGGCGAGCACCCGGCCGTCCCCTTTTCCGGCTACGCCGGCACGGTCTGGAAAAAGGGCGGTGTACTGACCATCGACAACGGCTTTTCCCTGGAAGGCTACGCCACGGACAAGACGCAGGTCTATTTCGCCGGCAAGGCCTCCGAAATCCCCGAGGCGGTCAAACGCGGCCACGACCTGTGCGTGCGCGTGCAGCAAGCCCTGGCCGAGCGGTTGCGCCCCGGGGCGATCCCGAGCGACCTCTACGCCCTGGCCCTGTCCATGGCCGAGGCCGATGGATTGACCGAAGGCTTCATGGGCCTGGGCGAGAACAAGGTCCGGTTCCTGGGCCACGGCATCGGGCTGACCATCGACGGCTGGCCCGTTTTGGCCAAGGGCTTCGACGCACCGCTTGAAACCGGCATGACGCTGGCCCTGGAACCCAAGTACGGCATCCCCGGCGTGGGCATGGTCGGCGTGGAAAACACCTTCGAGGTGACCAAAGCCGGCGGCAAATGCCTGACCGGGGATACCTACGACATCATTTGCGTCGACTAGCCGGCGCTTCGCCGGTCAGATCTTTTGCTCCACGGCGGCAAAGCAGGGGATGCACAGGGTCCGGCCGGCGAACCGCCGGCTGCGCGATTCCATGACGGCCTCGCCGCAGGATTGGCAGGCCAGGCTCGACAGGATGGCCGCCCGGCGCGGGGCCGGGGCCGTGGGTTCGCCGCGGCTGAAAAGCGCCTCGGGGTCGCACGTAAGGAGGCGCTTGGCGCAACGGGCCGCCAATTCCGGCAGTCCGGCCTTGGCCGCGGCATCGTCCGGCGCGGCATTGGCCCGCTCCCGGGCGGCGGCGAACTCGGGGTCGACAAAGGCGTGCAGGTCCGGCCGGGCGAGCAGGCGCACGGCCGCGCCGTCGCGGCGGCGGTAGAAGGTGAAGGCGGCCTTGCCCCAGTCGCGGTGGACCAGGTTGCCCTTGCCGTACGTGCAGCCCATGAGCGCCTGGATGGCGTCCACGGCGCACATGTCGGTTTCCACCACGGCCACCACGTCCTCGTCGCGGTCGTGGCCGCACACGGCCAGCCCGATGCGGGCGGCCTGGATGCCGATGGCTAGCCCCGGGCACATGTGGCCGTGAAAATCCACGGCCCGCTGGGTCAGGGCGGTGACGTCGTCGATTCCCATACCGTCTCCTTTCATTGTCCCTTTGCGGCGGGCCTGTGGGGCACGAAGCCCGGCACGGCGCCAAGCGGCCCGAAATCCGCCGCCATCTGCCCATACACCGGCCGCCCCACCAGGAAGGCATAGACCGCGTCGGCCTTCCCGGCCGGGTCGATGTCGGCGAAGGCCTCGGGGTAGAGGACCTTGCCGGCGGCGTAGGCGTCCACCACGATGGTGTCCAGGTTGGTGAGGTAATTGGTGAAGGGGTAGAGCAGGTAGACCCGGCCCTCCCGCATGGCCCGCAGCGCGCCGACGAATTCCGGTTGCCGGGAACACTCGTCGGCAACGAGGGAAAGCCCGGCCGCGTCAATAAAAAGGATGTCGGGATCAAAAGCCAGGAGTTTCTCCCGGTCGATGAAGGCATGGCCGTCGTCCGTGACCCGGCTGGCCAGGTTGTCGGCGCCGAGCCAGTCCAGGGGGGCGTAGGGATGATCGGTGCTGGTCAGGCCGTGGGCGCCGCGAAGCCCGGTGCCGCCGACATAGACCGTGGGCCGGCGATAACCGGGCGCCGCCGCCGCCCTGGCCGCCCGGGCACGCACGTCGGCCTCGGCCGCGGCCAGGAAATCGGCCACGGCCCGCGCCCGTTCCTCGCATTGCAGGATCACGCCGGCCAGTTTCAAGGAATCGAAGACTTTTGGGTCGTAGCGGGCAAAGGCGCCGTAGCTGAGGGCCACCACCGGGATGCCGAGCTTGCCCTGCATGGCCTGGGCCACCGCCCCGTCCATGGCCGATGTGAAGATGACCTGGGGGGTCACCGCCAACACGGCTTCGAGGTCGGGTTCCTGGTTGATGCTCTTGGGGCCGCCGGGGCCGATCACGGGCAGGGCGAGCAGCTCCGGGTGGGCCAGGCGGTAGGGCCGGCCGGTTTTCTGGGCGATCTCGAAGCGTTCGATGCCGACCACCTTGTCCGTGGCCCCGAGGTAGGCAATCAGGCGCAGGCAGCCCGGACCCAGGCAGACGATGCGCGAAACGGTTGCCGGCACGGTCACGGACCGGCCGGCGGCATCGGTCACGGTCCGGCTGGCCGCCGCGGCCGGGCCGGACGGCAACAGCAGCATGAGGAGCAGGGCGGCCAGGGACCAGGGATGTCGACGCGGCATCGAGGTTTCCTCCGGATGATCGCCTCGCCCGGCGATCGATCACAAGCGACGGGGTTCGACTCATTGTTCTTGAAGTTCGGATGCGCGGCTTTCGAGAAGGCGGCCCGAGGCGGCCTCGGCCACCTTGAGCGGCGTGGCCACGGGATGGCCGCCGAGTTCGCCCAGGGCCACCTCCACGCCGTACACTTCGCGCACCATGTCCGGGGTCAGCCCCGCGCGGTCCACCCGGGCCGCGATGGCGCCGCCGAAAAGCAGGGCGAAGTCGTCGGCGAAGCGCATGGCCTGGGACAGGTCGTGGAGCACCACGGCGGCGGCGAGCCCGCGCCCGGCCACGGCGTCGCGGACGATGGCAAAGGCCTCCAGAGTGTTTCTGAGGTCCAGGCTGGCGGTGGGTTCGTCGAGGAGCAGGGCCCGGGGGTCCTGGGCCAGGGCCCGGGCGAGGGCCGCCTTTTGCGCCTCGCCGCCGGAGAGCGCGTCCAGGCGGCGAAAGGCCAGATCGGCAAGCCCCAGCGAGGCCAGGACATCCTCCACCCGGGCCAGGTCGCGCCGGCTGGGGGTCAGGCCCATGTGGGGCCGGCGGCCGAGCAGCACGGACTCGAAGACCGTCAGCTTCTCGCGCGGCCTGGTCTGGGGCACGTAGGCCACGGCCCTGGCCGCCTCGCGCCGGGGCAGGCGGGAGAGCTCGCGGCCCCCCAGGCGCACCGTTCCCCCCGTCGGCCGGGCAAGCCCGCCCAAACAGCGCAGCAAGGTCGTCTTGCCCGCGCCGTTGACGCCGAGGATGGCCGTGACGCGGCCCGGCGTCAGGGCCAGGTTCACCCGGCGCAGCACCGGCCGGCCATTGTAGGCGAACTCGAGATCCGTTGCGGCCAGGCTCATAAGCGTCCTTTGCGAAGCAGCAGGAACAGGAACAGTGGCGCACCCAGAAACGAGGTCAGCACGCCGACCGGCAAGGCGCCGGTCCCGGCCAGGAGCCGGCCGGCCGTGTCCGAGGCCAACAGCAGCAGGGCGCCCCACAGCCCGGCGTGCACGGCTAGGGGGCCGTGGTCGGCGCCGGTGGTGCGCCGGGCGATGTGGGGCGCGAGAAGCCCCAGAAAGGCGATGACCCCGCACACGGCCACGACCACGCCCGTGGTCAGGGCGGCCAGGCCCATGCCCCAAAGCCGCAGCCGGTTCGTGGCCACGCCTACGCTTGCCGCCACGTCGTCGCCGGCGAGCAGGGCGTTGAGGTCCTGGCGGGCCAGCAGGCAGAACCCGGCCGTCACGGCCGCCGCCCCGGCCATGGCCGCGATTTGCGGCCAGCCGGCCCGGGACACGTCGCCGAAGGTCCAGAACACGATGGCCGCCAGTTGCAGCTCGTCGGCGAAGAACTGGATCAGGATGGTGCCGGCCGTAAACAGCGAGGACAACGCCACGCCGCACAGGATCACGGCTTGCGGTTCCAGACGGCGCAGGATCGCCAGGGCGGACACGGCCGCCGTGGTGGCCGCCGCCCCGGCGAAGGCGCACAGCGAGACGGCGAACAACCCGGTCACCCGGGCCGTCTCCCCGGCCGTGGCGAAGACGGCGTTGCCCGAGAAACCGCCACCACCGAGGAACATGATGCCGCAGGCGGCGCCGAAGGCCGCGCCATGGCTGACGCCCAGGGTGAAGGGCGAGGCCAGGGGGTTGGCCAGCAGGCTTTGCGTGAGCACGCCCGAGACGGCCAGGCCGAAACCGCCGCAGATGGCGGCCAGGATGCGCGGCAGCCGGATGGTGCGCACGACCACGGCGCCGGCGCCGTGGTCCTGGCCGAGCAGGGCTCCCACCACCTTGGCCGGGTGCAGGTCGTAGCTGCCGGCGGCCAGGGCGTAGAGGGAAAGCGCGGCCAGGATGGCCCCCAAGGTCACGGCGCGAAGGGTCTGGGCGCGCTGCCGGGCAAGGTGGTTTTCGACGAGGTTCGGGGAGGCCGGAGGGCTCAACGACATGGTTGACGGTATTACGAAATCGTCATTGATACAATCGCAGGCTGAAATTTTTTTATTTCATCATGCATCAGTCGGAAATAAATGGAACGGTTCGCCGCCAGGCCCGATTACGGCAACGGCCCCAGGGCGGCCCGCACCGGCGCGGCTTCGGCCTCGGGCACGTGGGGCGGCGGGCAGGCCAGCAGGTAGCGGCCCGGGGCGATGTCGGCCAGAAACAGGCCTTCGAGGATGCGGATATCCGCGCCGAGCAGGATATGATGGACGGGGAAGGCCGGGTCGGCCAGGGGTTCGATGCTCAGCGCGTCGATGCCGACCAGGGCCAGTCCCCGCCGGACGCAGGCCCGGGCCAGGGCCGGCGTGGCGGCGGCGAAGGTTTCGGGAAAGGCCGGGCCGCAAAAGAGGCGTTCGCTGGAATTGACCGTGCGCAACAGCACCGCCTCGCCCGGGCCGGCCTCGCAGCCGTCCAGCACCTCCGGCCCGAGCTGCCGGGCCTGGCCGCCGTCGACCACCACGGCCGGCAGGAAGAAGGCGGCCACGGGATAGTCGCCGGCCCGCTTGCCGCCGGGCAGGAAATGGGCCGGGAAGTCGATGTGCGTGCCGGCATGGGCCGAAAGGCTCCAGCTGGCGGCCTCGCAACCGTCGGCGTCGTGGGCCAGGAAGAGCTGCCGGGCGAAGGGCGGGTCGCCGGGAATGGGCGGCAACGCGGCGCAAAGCGGCAGCGACACGTCGCGCCAGCCTGCCCGCCGCGCCGCCGGGGAGGGGAGCGGCATCAGCCTTCCATCGCGAACTTGATCAGGGACAGGAAGGCGCCCTGCGGGTCGCCGATGACGCAAAAGCGCCCCACGCCCGGGATGTCCGTGGGTTCCTTGTAGACCTTGCCGCCCAGTTCCACGGCCTTTTGGGCCGCGGCGTCCACGTCGGCCACGGAGACGTAGCTGCCCCAGATCGGCGGCATGGTCCCGGCTTCCGGGGGCATGGCCATGATGCCGCCGACGGGCGCGTCACCGACCTTGGCCAGGGTGTAGGTCATGCCCATTTCGGGCATGGGCTTGTCCTCGAGGTTCCAGCCCAGCAGGGCGGCGTAGAAAGCCTTGGCGCCCTCCACGTCCGTGGTCATGAGCTCGTTCCAGCTGAAAAAACCGTTCTTGCAGCAGGGTTCGTCCATGGCGTGCTCCTTGTCGGTGCGTCTTTGTTCCCGGGCGGCCGGGAGGATACGTTCACCGGATACGGGCAATGGACGGGAAAGGCAACGGCGCCCGGTGAAAACCGGCAATAGATGGCGCTCCGGCCTGGCCGGCGCCCGGGGCCGCGCCGGACCAGCGGGGCGGACGATCCCATCCCGCCCGCAATAAAAAAGGACACTTGGGAGAGCGGCCATGCGGTGGGCCGGCGCGTCCGCCAGCCGACAAACGCGCCCGCGCCAGCAGGACCGTCTCTTGCCGCCCAGAGCCGGGCCGGCCAAAAAAAAGCCCCCGCGCGGGGCGGGGGCTTGGGGCGGCGGAATCGATGCGGGCGTTACTTCTGGGCGACGTGGCAGCCGTTGTTGGAGCAGGGGGCCACGGAAAGGGGCTTCTGGCCCTTTTCCTTGCGGACGGCGTTGGTCTTCATGTGGCAGCCCAGGCAGCTGTTCTCGGCGTTCTTGTCATGGAAGGCGCGGAAATAGGAGGTGGCTTCCTGGCGCTCTTTGAGGTTGTCGTGGCAGCCTTCGGCGGCGCAACCCTCGATCTTGCCCTTGCCGTCCCACATGTGGTGGCAGGTGACGCAGGCGACGTTGGCATGCTGTCCGTGGGAGAAGGAGACCGGCGCGAAGCTGGTCTTGAGCACCCCGGACGGACGCTTGAAGGTGAGTGTCAGGGGGTAGCACAGCTCGGATTTGGCTTCGACGATCGCGCTGTACTTGCCATCGGCCAGGGCGGCCGTGGCCACGGCCAGGGTGAACACCGAAAGGACCAACATGGAAAGCATGACCTTGGAACGCATCCAACTCCCTCCTTAAAGCTCCAATAACGATAAATGGACCTTGCCGCTGTGAATACACGGGCGGCAGCCACAGGCTAAGCCCCGCCGCCTCAATTCAAGGTAAAAGCGTAAAATTTCACAAGTCGGAAGTCAACAGATTTTGGCAAAAAAAGGTGATTGCGACCTTCCCGGCCGCAAGCCCCCAGGCCAGGCAGGGCGCGGCTCGCCGGCCATCCGGCGCATTATTCCTCGCAGCTTTCACATTCGAGCTTTTCGCTGGCTTCCAGGGCGTCCATGAGTTCGAGGCTCAAGCGGATGAAGTCCGAGGCCGTCAGGATGCCCACGAGCTTGCCGCCCTCGACCACGGGCAGGCAGCCGTACTTCTGGGTCAGCAGCACCTCGGCCGCCTGGCGCAGGGGCAGGCCCGGCGTGCCCATGGCCACGTCGGTGCGCATGACCTCGCCGATGGGGATGCCGGAATAGATTTCCTCCTGGGTGGCCTGGTCGATTTCGGCCAGCCGGGACACGGACGCGGCCAGCAGGTCGCGGTGGGTCAGCAGGCCGACGAAGGCGCCGGCGGCGTCGATGATGGGCAGATGGCGGATGCGCCCCCGCTCCATGGCCCGCTGGGCTTCGAGCAGGCTGTCGGTGTCGCGCAGGGCGATGAGGTCTTCGGTCATGAGGTCGCGGGTGGTCAGCATGGATGCCTCCTTATTCGCCGGAAATGGCATTGCCCGGCAGGCCTGTCAAGGCGTGGCGGTTGACTTGGGGCGAGGATTTTGTTTTCAAAAAAGGTGCCTGCGCCTGGGCGGCAAGCCTTGGCCAGCGGTACGGGCGGGGGCGTGGATGAACGGACCGGGGCCGAAAATCGACTTGAAGCGCAGTCGCGAACGCATGGTCCGGGAACAGATCGAGTCCCGGGGCGTGGCCGATCCCGATGTGCTGCGGGCCATGCGCCGGGTGCCCAGGCATCTGTTCGTGGAAGAGGCCCTCGTGCCCCAGGCCTACGAGGACCACCCGGTGCCCATCGGCCATGGCCAGACCATTTCCCAGCCCTATGTCGTGGCCTGGATGACCGAGCTGTTGGAGGTCGCCCCGGGCATGCGCGTGCTGGAGATCGGCACAGGCTCGGGCTACCAGGCGGCCATCCTGGCCGAACTGGGGGCCTGGGTCTTCACCGTGGAGCGCATGCGGCCGCTTTTCGAGGCGGCCCGGGAGCGGCTTGGGGCCATGGGCTACCGCAAGGTGCGCTTCAAGCTCGACGACGGGACGCTGGGCTGGCCCGAGGAGGCCCCCTTCGAGCGCATGGTGGTCACGGCCGGCGGGCCGCGCATCCCCGAACCGCTGCTCGCCCAACTGGCCGACCCTGGCCGGCTGGTCATCCCGGTGGGGCCTTCCCGGCGCAGCCAGGCCCTGCACGTGGTGCGCAAGGAAAACGGCCGTATTTTGGCGCGCAAGCTCGGCGAGGTCGCCTTCGTCGACCTGGTCGGCGCCCACGGCTGGTAGGGTTGCCCCCGGCCGGCGCCGGCCTTTTGGGACGTGGGGCGGCAACATGGATGCATGGTTGGCAGGCGCGAAAACCCGGCCCGCTTGAAGCGCCTGTGACGGAAGCGGCCAGGAAACGGAGCAGGGCATGGACCAGTGTAGGACATTGCGCCGCGGCTGCCCGGCCCAGGGCGAGGGCGGCAAGGCCGACGAGGCCCGCGACGGCCGCATCGGCGCGACCCTGGAAAGGATCCGCTACAAGCTGTTCGTCATGAGCGGCAAGGGCGGGGTGGGCAAGAGTTCGGTGGCCGTCAACGTGGCCCGGGCCCTGGCCGACGGCGGGGCGCGGGTGGGGCTTTTGGACGTGGACCTGCACGGCCCGAGCGTGGCCCGGATGCTCGGTCTCACGGGCAGCCTGGAAGCCGGCCGCGAGGCGCCGCTGGCGCCCAAGCGGGCCGGCGAGAACCTGCTGGTGGTCTCCATGCAGTCCCTGCTCGAGGACCCGGACCAGGCCGTGCTGTGGCGCGGGCCCATGCGCACCACGGCCATCCGCCAGTTCCTGGCCGACGTGGACTGGGGGGAACTCGACTACCTGGTCATCGATTCGCCGCCGGGCACCGGCGACGAACACCTCACCGTGCTCAAAACCGTGCGCGACGCCCTGTGCCTGCTGGTGACCACGCCCCAGGAAGTCTCCCTGGCCGACGTGCGCAAAACCGTGAATTTTTTGCAATACGCCAACGCCAACATCCTCGGCGTCGTGGAGAACATGAGCGGCCTGGCCTGTCCCTACTGTCACCGGGAAATCGAGCTGTTCAAAAAGGGCGGCGGCGAGGCCCTGGCCACGGCCTACGGCCTGGAATTCCTCGGCGCGGTGCCCCTGGACCCGGCCACGGTGGTGGCCGCGGACCTCGGCAAGCCCGTGGTCTCCCTGGAAGGGAATCCGCCGGCCAAGCAGGCTTTCGTGGCCCTGGCCGCGGCCGTGGCGGCCGCCTGCCAGGCCAGCCTCGAGGCGGCCGCCACCTCCTGCCCGTGACCGCAAGCCGACCGGCGCCGCAAGGGGCCGTGTCCCCCGGCCGGGCGCATTGAGGCTTTACGCCGGCCGGGGATTGCTTTAAGTGCCTGCCAGCAAGCCGTAACCCGAAAGGCCCACAACCATGTTCAATCTCGCCAACAACCTGACCCTGGCCCGCATCGCCGCCGTGCCTTTCCTGGTCGTGCTGCTGTATTTTCCGGGCCGGGGGACCTGCCTTGTCGCGCTGTTGATTTTCGTCGTCGCCTCGGTGACGGACATCGTGGACGGCGCCGTGGCCCGGCGGCTCAACCTCGTCACCTCCCTGGGCAAGTTCCTCGACCCGTTGGCCGACAAGCTGCTGGTCGGCTCGCTTTTGATCATGCTCACCCAGCTCGGCTGGGTCCAGGGTTGGGTCTCGGTGGTCATCATCGGCCGGGAGCTCGCGGTGACGGGCCTGCGGGCCGTGGCCGCGGACAACGGCGTGGTCATTAGCGCCGACCGCTACGGCAAGCTCAAGACCATCCTCCAGATGGTGGCCCTGTGCCCGCTGGTCCTGCACTATCCCTGGTTCGGCCTCGACCCGGCCCCCCTGGGCCAGGTCCTTTTGTACGTCGCCGTGGTTTTGACCCTTGTATCCGGCGGCAATTACTTTTATGTGTTCGGGAAAAATATGATGCGGTCCACGGCCACCTCCGGCGGGGGTGCCGGCCGGGCCGCCAAACCGCACGACAAGGCGCCATGAAAGCCAAGAATACCTCCAAGCTGGCCAGACGCCGGGTCCGCGCCGTGCGTCCGGGGCTGGGCCGGGCCAGCCGGCCGACCCCGCGCCACGACGATAACCTGTCCGCCCGGATCGAAAACTGCCTGCACACCATCCTCGAACTCGAGCCGGACCTGGAGCGCCTCCAGTTCGGCCATTACCTGCTGCGCGATTTCAACATCCTCAAGATGTTTTTGTCCCACGTCGAGGACATCGACGTGAAGGAACAGGACGTGGCCCGCATCGAGGCGGCCACGGAGAACTTCCTGAAGGAACTCAAGGAACCCCTGGCCCAGCAAGACTATAAACGCTCGAAAAAGTACGTCGTGCAATGACATGATCTGGCGACGGTTTCTCCTGACGGGACTGATCTTCTTCAACATCTTCCTGCTCTATAATCTCATATGGAGCGATAACGGCATTTTTGCCTATCTGGAACTCAAATCCCGTCACGAACAGCTCAAGCAGCGCCTGGCCACCGTCGATGATCATACCCTGGATCTCAGCCAGGAGATCCGCTGGCTCAAGACCGACCGCGCCTTCACCGAAAAAATGGCCCGTTCCCAGATGAACTATCTCAAGGAAAACGAAATTCTCTACCAGTTTCCCAAGGACGCCGCCGCGTCCCGGACGCCGGAAGGAGACAGGGCCGATGGTCAGTAAGATCGAGCTCTACCGCGAAGTCCTGGAGATCGAGCCCAATTCCAAGGTGTTTTTCCCCCTGGCCCGGCTGCTCGCCGCTTCCGGGCAGGACGACGAGGCGGCCAAGGTGCTCGCCCGGGGCATCGCCTTTCACCCCGATCACCTGGAAGCCAAGTTCCTGCTCATCGAACTGCTCACCCGCCAGGGGCGCGGCAGCGAGGCCGACGCGGTTTTTGCCGACGTGGGCGGGCTGTTGTCCCGCTACCCCTCGGTCTGGCTCCTGTGGTCGCGCACGGCCGCGGCCCGCTCCAAGGACCCTTCCCTGGCCATGCTGTTTCTGGCCAACTATTTCCAGAACGAATCCCTGACCTGGTCCGAGGTCATGGAACGGGGCCTGCGCAGCCTGCGCCAGGCCGAGGCCGCCCCGGACCGGGAGGCCGGCGCCCCGCCCCAGGCACCCGTCGCGGCGGCGGCCGACGTTTGGGCCGCCCCTGCAACCGCCGCCCCTGCAACCGCCGCCCCGGTTGCGCCGACTGCCCCGACGGCGCCCCGGGACGAGGCCGGGGGAGGGGAGTCCCTGACCCTGCGCGGCGCCCGGGAAGTGCGCGAACTGGCCGCCGACCTGCTCGAGGCCCCCAAGGAAGCCCCGGAAGCCAAGGCCAAGGGCCGGGCCGGCAAGGGCCGCGAAGCCGTGGTGCGCACCAAGACCATGGCCGCGCTGTTGGCCGACCAGGGCGATACGGCCGGTGCCCGGGCCATTTATGAGGAATTGCTGGCCGAGTTGCCCGCCGGTGCCCAGCGGCGGGAAATCGAGGCCCTGGCCGCCGCCCTGGAGGCCGCAAAGCCCGCCGGGCCGCCGGCCGCCTCGGGCGCTGACGCCCCCGCGGCCGCCCCTGCCGCCGAACCCGCCCGCAAACCGGGCGGGCCGGCCAAGCTCGTCAGCCTGCTCGAAGCCCTGGCCGAGCGCCTCGACGCCCGGGCCGGCGGCTGAACCACGTCATCCCGCCGCGAAAGCGACGCCACAATCCGCAACTTCGTGAGGAAACGGCCTTGAAACGAACTGTGAGCGCGGCCCTGGCGGCCCTCTGTTGCCTTGTTTTTCTGACCGGCTGCGGCACGATGAAAACCTCTTGGCGCGACACGAAAAAGCTCTATCGCTCCTACATCAACACCGACCCCACCATCGACTTCAGCGACGAGGGCATAAGCGACAAGGGCCTGCAACGCCTGGCCGCCCTGTTCATGCCCGCCGACGAACGCCTCATGGGCATGCTGCGCACCCTGGGCGCCCAGGACACGCCGCCGGATGGCGAGTGGACCCAGCAGATTTTGAGCAAGTACGACTGGCTGTCCTCGGTTGCCGTCATCGACACCTCCGGCACGGTGCTGTCCCAGGTGCCTTCCGTGACCATGCGGCCCCTGGATTACACCGGCCTGCTCGAATACGCCGACCGCTATCCCACCCGCAAAATGGGGGCGCAAGTCAAGACCGACGAGTTCGGCACGGTGGTCATGGTCGGCGCGCCGTATTTCAAGAACAACGAATACGCCGGCCTGGTCGTGGCCAGCTTCGACCCGCGCAACCTCATGAAGTTTTCCCCCGACCCCGGCGCCTTGGTGGTGGTCTCCACCCAGGGCCTGGTCTGGGCCGGCGACGGCGGCCAGGGCGAGGCCCTGGCCGGGCTCAAATGGGACGACATCCTCAAGGGCGCGGTGCAGGGCGAGCTGACCGCGGCCGGCGGCCAGTACGCCTGGCAGGCCCGCTACCTGGGCCAGATGGAGATGGTCTACCTGACCGACGTGCGCGAGGCCAAGGCCCGCAAGCCCGAACCGCCCAAGGCCGCCCCGGCGCCGGCACCGGCCGAGGCCGCGCCCGCGGCTCGGGCGCCCGGCGACGTCCCGGCCGAGCCCACGGGTGTGCCCATGACGCCGCCGTCGTGAACCTTTCCGCGTAAGCTGGCCAAGCCGGCGGCCCGGGCCGCCGGCTTTTTTTATCCGCAACCCCTGGAAAATCTTGTGGGAAAGGGGCCAGCATTGTAGAAGGAATGGCAGCCGCCTGGGACATGGCGGGGCGTACGCCGCGCGTGGGCCGCCTCGAACATCGGCGGCGGGAGGAACCAGCTATGCCGCAAGTCACCGTGACCGAACATCTGCTCCTGCACCAGAAGGAATCCCCCATGGCCTCGGGCCGGTTCACCCGGCTTTTAAACGAATTGATCCTGGCGGCCAAGATCATCTCCCGCGAGGTCCGCAAGGCCGGCCTCGTGGACGTGCTCGGCTTCACCGGCGAGATCAACGTCCAGGGCGAGCAGGTCCAAAAGCTCGACGAATACGCCAACAAGGTGCTCATCCACCGCATGGAGCGCTCGGGCGTGCTGTGCGCCATCGCCTCCGAGGAAAACGCCGACCTGGTCCGCATCCCGGACCAGTTCCCCAAGGGTGACTACTTCCTCATTTTCGACCCCCTGGACGGCTCCTCCAACATCGACGCCAACGTCAACGTGGGCACCATCTTCTCCATCTACCGCATCAAGCCAGGCGGCAGCGCCGACAACCTCTGCGACCTGCTCCAGCGCGGCTCCGAACAGGTGGCGGCCGGCTACTTCCTCTACGGCACCTCCACCATGATGGTCTACACCACGGGCAAGGGCGTCCACGGCTTCACCCTGGACCCGAGCGTGGGCGAATTCCTGCTGTCCCACCCCAACATCCGCATTCCCGAAACCGGCAAGGTCTATTCCGTCAACGAGGCCTACTGGGACTTCTGGGACGAGCCGACCAAGGAGATCGTCAAGTACTTCAAGGGCTCGGACAACCTGCGCGGGGCGCCCTACGGCGGGCGCTACATCGGCTCCCTGGTGGCCGACTTCCACCGCAACCTGCTCTACGGCGGCATCTTCCTCTATCCGGCCGACCACCGCGACCCCAAAAAGCCCAAGGGCAAGCTGCGCCTTCTGTGCGAGGCCTCGCCCCTGTCCTTCGTGTGCGAGCAGGCCGGCGGCGCCGGCAGCGACGGCGTGCGGCCCATCCTGTCCATCGAACCCGAGGAGCTGCACCAGCGGGTGCCGCTTTTTATCGGCAGCAAAAACGACGTGGCCAAGGTGGAGGAGATCTACGCCCGGGCCGGCAAGGCCTAAGCGCTTCCATGCTTTGCCTCGGCATCGAGACTTCCTGCGACGAGACGGCCGTGGCCCTGTGTCGCGACGGCCGTCCCGTCCTGGAAAAACTCGCCTCCCAGATCGACGTCCACGCCCTTTTCGGCGGCGTGGTGCCGGAGTTGGCCTCGCGGGAGCACCTGCGCCGCATGGGGCCGCTTCTGCGCGCGCTTTTCGCCGCATCCGGCCTGACGCTTGCCGACGTGGACGTCATTGCCGTGGCCCGGGGGCCGGGGCTTCTGGGCAGCCTGCTCATCGGCCTGGCCGCGGCCAAGGGCCTGGCCCTGGCCGCCGGCAAACCGCTCGTCGGCGTGGACCATCTCCACGCCCACCTGCTGGCCGCCACCCTCGGCCGCGACGACGTGGCCTATCCGGCCCTGGGGCTCCTCGTTTCCGGCGGCCACACCCAGCTGACCCTCCTGCGTTCGCCGCTGTCGCTGACGACCCTCGGCCGCACCCTGGACGACGCCGCCGGCGAGGCCTTCGACAAGGCGGCCAAGTCCCTCAACCTGCCCTATCCGGGCGGGGCCTACCTCGACGTGCTGGGCCAGGGCCTCGAGGCCGACCGGGACCTTTTCCCCCGGCCCTACCTGGACAACCAGAACCTCGATTTCAGCTTCAGCGGCCTCAAGACCGCCGTGGCCACCTACGTGGCCGCCCATCCCGAACTGCGCCTGTCCGTCATGCCCGCTGTAACCGGCCCCATCGAGGCGGCGAGGTGGCCCATGGAACTGCGCCGGGTCTGCGCCGCCGTCAATTTCGCCATCGCCGACACCCTGCGCGTGAAAATCGAACGGGCCCTGGCCGGACCGGCCTCGGGCGCGGCCTCGCTCCTGGCCGCCGGCGGGGTGGCGGCCAATAGCCGCATCCGTGACATGTTGGCAACCGTTGCCGCCCGCCACGGCCTGCCGCTTTACCTGCCGCCGCCGGCGCTTTGCGCCGACAACGCCACCATGATCGCCGCCGCCGGCTGCCGGCTGGCCGCGGCCGGGCTTGTCCACGACCTGGACCTGGACGCCGTGCCCCGGGGGCGCAAGGTGCCCTGGGACTACCGGCCCGGCCCGCCGGTTGACAGCCGGCCGTTCGAGCAATAGGTTTGCACGGTTGCGGACTGCTTGACCCTTTGGCGTCCGCGTACCGAATCCAACTCCAAGACAGCGAAAACCCGGCCGCCCTGGCGGCCGGCCATCACACAAAAGGAGCATGCCCATGGCCATTCAACTCAGCGATGCGAATTTCGAGGCCGAAGCCCTGCAGTGCGACCTGCCGGTCCTGGTGGACTTCTGGGCTCCCTGGTGCGGGCCGTGCCGGGCCATGGGGCCGGTCATCGACGAACTGGCCAACGAGTACACCGGCCAGGTCAAGGTGGCCAAGATGAACGTCGACGAGAACCCCAGCACCCCGAGCAAGTACGGCATCCGGGCCATCCCGACCCTGATCCTGTTCAAGGGCGGCGAGGTGGTGGAGCAGATCACCGGCGCGGTGTCCAAAAGCAGCATCAAGGAAATGCTTTCCCAAAAGGCTTTGTAATCCATGAAACGCTATGACGCCGTCGTGATCGGGGGCGGCCCGGCGGGGATCACGGCCGCCCTGTACCTGGCCCGGTCCGATGTGTCCGTGGCCATGGTGGAGAAGCTCTCCCCGGGCGGCCAGATGCTCATGACGCATCTGATCGAGAACTACCCGGGGTTCCCGGACGGCATCGAGGGCTGGAAGCTGGCCGACCTCATGGCCGCCCACCTCGGCCATTACGCCGTGGACCGCATCGGCGACGAGGTGCGGGCCATCGAGACCGTGGACGGCTGCCACCGGGTGACCGTGGGCGGCGAAACCATCGAGGCCACGGCCGTGGTGCTGGCCACCGGCGCCCGCTACAAGCGGGTGGGCATCGCGGGCGAGAAGGAGTTCGCCGGCCGCGGCGTGTCCTACTGCGCCCTGTGCGACGGCAACTTCTTCCGGGGCCAGACCGTCGCCGTCATCGGCGGGGGCAATTCGGCCCTGGAGGAGTCGCTCTACCTGTCCCGGCTGGTCAAAAAGCTCTACCTCATCCACCGACGCGACGACTTCCGCGGCCAGAAATGCTACCAGGACCGCTGCTCGGTCAGTCCCGTCATCGAGATCCTGCGCTCCACCATCGTCTGCTCCATCTCCGGGACGGACAGCGTCACCGGCATCGAGGTGCGCGACGTCAAAAGCGGCGATTGCCGCACGATCCCGGTGGACGGCGTCTTCGTCTTCGTCGGCTTCGAGCCGCAAGGGGATTTCTATCCCGAGGGGCTGGCCCGGGACGGGAACGGCTTCATCAGGACGGACGAGGAGATGCGCACGAGCATCGACGGCATTTTCGCCGCCGGCGACATCCGGTCCAAGTCCTGCCGCCAGGTGGCCACGGCCGTCGGCGACGGCGCCAGCGCCGCCCATGCCGCTTACGCCTATATCAGTTCGCGCTTCACGCAAGGTTGACGGCCGGACCCGTCCCTCGCCGTCCGCTGTCGGAGGCGGCCGGACGGGTTCGGTTTTTTCCATTGTGCGCCCTTGACCCATCTGGTAAGAGGACGCCCATCAAAACGCCCGGCCGGTCGCCACCCTGGTGCGACCTGCCCGACGCATCCGCCCGGCCGGAACCGGGCCTTATCCGGGAACACACACCATGAATGCGATGTTGCGCCGTTTTCTGCCCCTGACCTGCCTGCTGCTGTTTCTCGGCGGCTGCGCGGGGCTTATGGATTACTATTTTCTGCCGCCGCCGGAAGACACCGCCCAGGAACTGTACGAGGCCGGCCGCCAGTCCATGTCCGAAAAGGACTACTACGGCGCCATCGGCTACTTCATCAAACTCAAAGACCGCTATCCCTTCAGCCCCTACACGCCCATGGGCACCATCGCCCTGGCCGACGCCTACTTCCTGGTCGAGGATTACGGTCCGGCCGCCGAAACCTACAAGGAATTCGAATCCGTCCATCCGCGTAGCGAAGAGATTCCCTACGTCCTGTACCAGATCGGCGTCTCCAACTTCAAGCGCTCCGAGTCCATCGACATGCCCCAAGGCAACCTCCAGGAGGCCCTCCAGTACTTCTACCTGCTGGAGCAGACCTTCCCGGATACCGAGTACGGCAAGGAGGCCGGCGAATACATTCGCCGCTGTCGCAAGCGCATGGCCGAGCACGAACTGTTCGTGGCCGATTTCTACTGGCGCACCGACCAGTACGGCGCGGCCTGGAAGCGCTACATGTACACGGCCGAGAACTTCAAGGACCTCGAGGAGGTCCTGGACTACGCCAAGCTGCGCGCCGAACTGTCCTACCTCGAATACCAGAAGACCCTGACCGAGGACGAGCGGCGCAAGCTCGAAGGCAGCTGGCGCAACTGGGCCAAACGCTGGCTGTAAGCCTGGCGCGGCGCGGGACGGCTTGCCGTTTCGCGCCGCCGCGCACGTCATGACGTCCACCGACACCCCCGTTGTCCCGCCGTTTTGGCCCGAGGCCATGGAGCGCGGCCGCGTCGCCGACGCGGCCTTCGCCCGGGCCTACGCCCGCGTCCCGGATCGCCACCGCGCCCTGATCAAGACCGGCATCGCCGCCGTCTACGCCGCCTGCGGCGGGCCCATGCCCGCCCGGCGCCGCCACGACGAAGACCTCGGCCACGACCTGCGGCTGGTGCGCGAGGATACGCCCCTTGATTTCGCCGTCATTGTCTGCGGCCCGCGGTTCGCTTCGCCGGCCCGGCTGGCTGCCGCCGTGCTCCCGGCCCTGTGCGCCAGGGTAGGGGAAGTGGCTGCCGTGCGCCTCGGCGCGGCCTGGCCCGAGGCACTGCTCGTCACCCTGGAGCTGTGCGGCGTGGAGACGGCCTGCCGCCTGGGCCGGCGCGGCCTGGCCGGCCTGTGGGCGGACCTGGCCGCCCGGGGCCACGGCGCGGCCGTCCTGCTGGACGGGGCCGACGGCCCCGGGCGCGAACCCGCCGGCAACGTGCGTTTTTTTTCCGCCAAGACCGCCGGCCGGGCCCTTGTCTGCGACGGCCCCGAGGCCGCCTGGGACCGCGAGGCCCTGGCCTTGGCCCAGCCGGACCTGACCTTTGACGCGGCCGATTCGCTGCCCGGCGGCCCGGACCGCCTGGATAAGGCGGCTTTTTCCGGGTATGACGCCGTCTACGCCGCCGACGGCCGCCGGGATGCGGCCCGGGCCACGGCCGGCCTGGTCCTTGGCCCCGGCCGGGAAAGCTGCTGGCTGTGGCCCGAGCTGTGGCCCGAGGCCTTTCGCCGCCTTCGCCTCACCGCCTCGGTCGTCGACGGCAGCGCATGATCCGGCCGGCCTCGCCGCCGCCCCAACGCACCAGCCGCACGGAGCGTGTATGAGCGCCAAGAAGGGAACCGGGAAATCCAGGCTCGAAAGCCTGCGCAACATCGGCATCATCGCCCATATCGACGCCGGCAAGACGACCTTGACCGAGCGCATCCTCTATTACACCGGCCGCATCCACCGCATGGGCGAGGTCCACGACGGCACCGCCACCATGGATTTCCTGCCCGAGGAACAGGAGCGGGGCATCACCATCACCTCGGCCTGCACCACCTGTGCCTGGAAAAACCATTCCATCAACATCATCGACACCCCGGGCCACGTCGATTTCACCATTGAGGTCGAACGGTCGCTGCGGGTCCTGGACGGGGCGGTGGGGGTTTTTTGCGCCGTGGCCGGGGTGGAGCCCCAGTCCGAGACGGTCTGGCGCCAGTCCGTGGCCTATGGCGTGCCCAAGCTGGCCTGCGTCAACAAGCTCGACCGCCTGGGCGCCGATTTCGAGGCCACCCTGGCCGCCATGCGCGACAAGCTGCGGGCCAACCCCGTGGCCGTGACCATCCCCGTGGGCCAGGGCGCCGAGTTGGCCGGGCTTATCGACCTCCTCGCCATGGAACGCCTGGATTTCGACCAGTCGAGCCAAGGCGAGGCCGTTTCCCGCCGGGCGCTTAATGCCGACGAGGCCGCCTATGCCGCGCCCTGGCGCGAAACGCTGGTGGAGGCGGCCTGCGAATACGACGAAGGCCTCATGGAGGCCTATCTGTCCGGGGAGGCCATCGACCCGGCCGCCCTGGTGGCCGGGCTTCGGGCCGCAACGCTTGCCCACGGCGCGGTGCCGGTCTATGCCGCCTCGGCGCTCAAAAACATCGGCGTCCAGCCCCTGCTCGACGGTGTGCTGGCCTTTCTGCCGAGCCCCCTGGACCGGGGAGCGGTCGTCGGCCACGACCCCAGGACCAAGGATGAGAAGCGTTTCGATCCCGACCCCGCCGCGCCCCTTGCCGCCCTGGCCTTCAAGGTCAGCATGGAAACCGG
Source organism: Solidesulfovibrio sp. DCME (assembly GCF_049995385.1). Lineage (NCBI taxonomy): Bacteria > Pseudomonadati > Thermodesulfobacteriota > Desulfovibrionia > Desulfovibrionales > Desulfovibrionaceae > Solidesulfovibrio > Solidesulfovibrio sp. DCME. The sequence goes on along the minus strand of NZ_CP188261.1, from coordinate 2,870,372 downwards.
GCGCAAGCAGGTCTTCGTGCGCGTCTATTCCGGCCGCCTGGAAGCCGGCAAGGACGTCTACAACGCCACCCGCGACGCCGTGGAAAAGCCGTCCCGGCTTTTCAAGCTCCACGCCGGCCACCGCGAAAAGGCCGAGGTCGCCGGCCCTGGCGAGATCGTGGCCGTCTCCGGCCTGCGCTTGGCCGCCACGGGCGACAGCCTGTGCGAGAAGGCCGACCCCATCGTGCTCGAGGCCATCGCCGCCTACAAGCCGGTCATCAGCCTGGCCCTCGAGCCCCGAAACGCCGAGGAATCGGACAAATTGAAGGATGTCCTGGACAAGCTCCTCCAGGAGGACCCGACCCTGACCCTGGTCCACGACACCGACACCGACCAGATGATCCTTTCGGGCATGGGCGAGCTGCACCTCGACGTGGTCCTGGAGCGGGTCAAGCGCGAATACGGCGTGGCCCCGCGCGCCGGCAAGCCGCAGGTGGTCTACCAGGAGACGGTCACGGCCGAGGGGGCCGGGGAGGGCGAGTTCGACCGGGAACTGGGCGAACGCTTCCACCACGGCAAGGTGACCCTGGCCGTGTCGCCGCTGCCCCGCGAGGCCGGCCGGGACATCGCCTTTGCCGTGGATACGGCCCTTTTTCCCCGGGCCTGGATCGAGGCCGTGGCCGAGGGCCTGGAGGACGGCCTGCAATCCGGGCCGCTCAAAGGCTATCCGGTCCAGGACGTGCGCGTGCGGGTGACCGGCATTTTTCCGGTCGAGGGGCGCACCACGCCGGTTGGCTGCCGCATGGCCGCCTCGCAGGCCCTCAAGGCCGGCCTGGCCGCGGCCAGGCCGGCCCTGCTCGAACCGATCATGGAACTCGAGATCGGCGTGCCCGATGCCTTTGTCGGCGACGTGGCCGGCCTGCTCGGGGCCAAGGGCGCCAAGATCGAGAACATGTTCGACCGGGGCGGCCACAAGATGGTCACGGCGCTGGCGCCCCTGCGCCAAATGTTCGGCTTTTCCACGGACCTGCGCTCGGCCACCCAGGGCCGGGCCGGGCTGACCATGCGTTTTTCCAAATTCGACCTGCTCCAGTAGCCGCCAAAACGATTCCCATGGCCACCCGCACCCTGGTTTCACCGGATATTTCCAAGCGTTTCGACGTGTTGCGCACGCTACTCGTCGTTTTCGTCGTGGGCGTGCATGCCGAAAAGGGCATCCAGGCCTATTACACCGAGATCCCCGACGCCCTGCGGGCCTTTCTCGTCGTCGTGCCCCACAACATCTTCCGGCTGTGCGTGCCGGTTTTTTTCAGCATCTCGGGCTACCTCTTCTATCTCACCTACAAGCCCACGGCGGCGGCCTACGGAAAGATGGTGCTCAAAAAAACCCGCACCATCCTGTTTCCCTACCTGCTGTTTAACGCCATCACCATCGCGCTCATCCTCATCTTCAACAAGGCCCCCTACATGGGCGACATCCACGGCCTGCGCCAGGATGGCATCCTCAAGTTCCTGCTTGGCGTCTACCGCTTTCCGGCCGTCTATCCGCTGTGGTTTTTGCGCGATCTCTACGTCTACTTCCTGCTGGCTCCGGTCTTCTACGTCGTTTCCGTGGAGATTCCCCGGCTGGGCTTGCTGGCCTGCTGGGCGGTCTGGATGTTCGTGCCCCAGACGGGCCTGGCCGTGGAACTCAGCGGCATCTTCTTTTTCTATGCCGGCTGCCTGTTCGCCAGGACCGGCGCCGACCTGGACGGGCTGCGGCGGTTCACCATCCCCGGCATCGCCCTGGGCCTCGTTGCCCTGGGCGCCGTCAGCTACGTGGAATACTTCCAGGGCTTTCCGTCCTACTACCACCTGTTCTACCGCCACGACATGATTTTCGGCACCCTGGCCCTGTGGCTGCTCACCGGCTATCCCTGGCTTGGCCGGTCGCGCTTCCTGCTGTCCCTGTCCGGCACCTCCTTTTTCGTGTATCTGACCCATGAACCGGTGCTGTCGTACCTCATTTACGCTACGCGCTACGTGTTTCATCCCACGTCCGGGACGTGGGTGGGGGTCGGCTACATGGCGCTGCTGACGGCTCTGACCTTCGCCTTGTGTACGCTGCTGGCCAGGCTGCTGGTGCGCTTTGCCCCGGCCGTCTACGCCGTGGCCACGGGTTCGAGGCAACGATGAGCCTGCGTGTCATTGCCGGCCGTTTCGGCGGCCGCCGCCTGAAGGTCATGGAGGCCGCCGGCCTGCGCCCGGCCACGGGCCGGGTCCGGGAAGCCCTTTTCTCCATGCTCGAGGCCAGGGGCGCCCTGTTTCCCGGGGCCAAGGTGCTGGACCTTTTCGCCGGCGCCGGCAGCGTCGGCATCGAGGCCGTCTCCCGGGGCGCCGGGGAATGCCTGTTCGTGGAAAAAAATCCGGCCGTGGCCAGGCTGCTGCGCGAAAACCTGCGTTCGCTTAAGCTTTCGCCGGCCGAGGCCACGGTCGTCGAGGCCGATGTGGCCCGGGCCTTGCCGCGCCTGGCCGGCCGGGCCTTCGATCTGATCGCCGTGGACCCGCCCTACGGCCAGGGGCTTTTCCCGCCCGCCCTGGCCGCCATCGCCGCCCATGGCCTGCTTTCGCCGGACGGGGTCGTCGTGGCCGAGATCGAGGCCGAGGCCGCCTTCGATCCCAAGGACGCGCCGTCTTGCCTTTCCGTCGTCACCGACCGCGCCTACGGGCAAACGAGGATCATCTTATGGACGCCATGCGAAACTGCGTCGCCGTCTACCCCGGAACCTTCGACCCCCTGACCAACGGCCACGTTTCCCTGGTCAAACGCGCGGTCAAGATCTTCGGCTCGGTCATCGTGGCCGTGGCCGGCGACTCCCACAAGACCCCGCTTTTTTCCCTGGACGAACGGGTGGCCATCGCCGAGGCCGTGTTTGCCCATGACGAAAGCGTCATGGTCGAGGGCTTTCGCGGCCTGCTGGTCAACTACGTCAACAGCCGCCGGGCCAATGTCATCCTGCGCGGCATGCGGGCCGTGTCCGACTTCGAGTTCGAGTTCCAGATGGCGCTGATGAACCGCAAGCTCGACCGCGGCATCGAAACCGTCTTCATCATGACCGACTACAAATGGCTCTACATCAGTTCCACCATCGTCAAGGAAGTGGCCAAACACGGCGGCGACATCCGCGGCATGGTCCCGGAACTGGTGCGGGAGCGGGTGCTGGGCAAATACGGCCTGAAAAACGGCGCGGACGGGATAGGTTGAGCATGGCCGGCGCGAAAGTCGTCTGTCTTCTCGGGGCCACGGGGACCGGCAAGACCGGGGCCGCCCTGGCCCTGGCCGAAGCCTGCGGCGGGGCGGTGGTCAATGTCGATTCCCGCCAGGTCTACAAGGGCCTGGCCGTACTGACGGCCCAGCCCACGCCCGAGGAGCAGGCCCGCTGCCCCCATTTCCTGTATGGCGACACCCCGCTCGATATGGCCGTCACCGCCGGGGCCTATGCCAAACGGGCGCGTTGCGTCGTGGCCTCGATCCTGGAGCGGGGGCTCCTGCCGTTGCTGGTCGGCGGTACGGGCCTGTATTTCCGGGCCATCCTGGGCGGGTTGGCCCCCATTCCGGCCGTGCCGCCCGAGGTGCGAAACGAAATCGCCCGGGACTACGAGGCCCTGGGGCCGGCGGCCATGCACGAGCGGCTCGCCGCTGTGGACCCGGCCAGCGCCGCCCGCATCGCCCCGGCCGACCGCCAACGCGTGACCCGGGCCCTGGAAGTGGCCGCGGCCACGGGCCGAAGCCTCAGCAGTTGGCACGGCCAGGGCGATCCCGAGGCCCCGGGGTACGACGTCCTGTCCCTGGGTGTGCGCCTGCCCCTGGAGGCGCTGGCCCCGCGCCTGGCGGCGCGCATCGAGGCCATGGCCGCCGGCGGGGCGGTGGAAGAGGTGGCCCGGGCCTTGGAACGATACTCCGCCGACGTGCCCGGGCTGTCCGGCATCGGCGGGCCGGAGCTGGCCGCCCATCTGGCCGGGCAAACGACCCTGGGCGCGGCCAAGGCCGCCTGGCTGGCCAACACCCGGGCCTACGCCAAGCGCCAGATGACCTGGTTTCGCAAGGAGCCGGACGTGCATTGGTTCGCCCCCGGCGATACGGCGGGGATGCTCGCGGCCGTGGCCGGCTGGCTGGGCCGGGGGGCGGCGTGAACCGGCGGCTTTTCACCTGGCTGCTGGCGACCTGCCTCGTCGTGGCCGCCGTGGCCCCGGCCCTGGCCGATACCGCCGACGAACTGGCTTCCCAGGCCCAGGACGCCTTGTCCGACGGCAATTCCGACAAGGCGCTTTCGCTCCTCACCGAAGCCCAGGCCAAGGACCCGCGCAACCACCGGGTCCAGGCGCTGCTCGGCCGGGCCTTTTTCCAGCGCGGCGACCTCCGCTCGGCCCTGGAGCATTGCAACCAGGCCGTGCGCCTCAACCCCGAGGACACCTCCTCGCGCATCATGGCCGAGACCATCAGCCAGTTTCCCCTGCCCGGACGCCCGGCCAAGGAAACAGCCCCCGCGCCGCCCCGGCCGGGCACCCTGGCCGGCGAGGCCAAGGCCGAACGCCAGGCGCTCCTGGCCCAGGGGCCGTTCCGGCAGGGGCAGGGGCCGTTTCGGCTGCTCATCGATCCCGGCCATGGCGGCATCGATCCCGGCGCTCCGGGCGGCGGTCTGCGCGAGTCCGACGTGAGCCTGGACATCGCCCTGCGCCTGGCCCGGGTCCTGGCCGGGCACGGCCAGGCCGTGGCCGTCAACCTGACCCGCACGGCCGACGTGAGCCTGCCGGGCTGGGCCCGGGCCGCCTTGGCCGCCTTCTACGACGCCGACCTGGTCCTTTCCATCCACGCCGCCCGGGTGCCCGAGCCCGCGGCCACGGGGCTGGCCCTTTTCACCTTCGGCCGCCAACCCTCGGATGCCGTGGCCGGGGCCACGGCCCGGCTGGAAAACGCGGCTCACGAATCCCGCGACCCGTCCTCGGGGCGGTTGGGCGGGCAGTTTTTTGCCACGGCCGCCCGCCGGGCGGCCGATGCGGCCGGGACGGCCCGGGCCGCCCGCGCCGCCGGGCTTATGGCCGCAAGCCTTGGCCAGGCGTCGCCCCTGCCGGTGCGCCCGCCGGCTTCGGCGCCGTTTCGGCTCCTCGACGAGTCCGGTGGGCCGGCCATCCTCGTGGAGGCGGGCTCCCTGTCTCACCCGGCCGATGCCGCCATCCTGGCCGGGGCGGACAAACGGCAAGCCCTGGCCGAAGCCTTGGCCCGGGCCGTGCTGGCCGTGGCCACCGCCGGCCAGGCCGCTGTTTCGCCATGAAAAAGGCCCCGGGGGCGAACCCCCGGGGCCTTGTGCGCGCAGTGTGTCCGGACTAGTGCTTTTCCGGCGTGTCGTCCTTGGCCTTGCCCGGCGTCACGTCGATTTCGTCGGGTTCGTTGGTGGCCTTCTTGAAGTTCTTTATGGCCTTGCCCATGCCGGCTCCGATCTCGGGAAGCTTGTTGGCGCCGAAAATGATGAGCACGATGACCAGGATGATGATAAGCTCCGGAAATCCGATTCCAAACATGCGATGCCTCCGCGAGTGGGTTGGCCGAGGCTATACACGCCGTGCCTGGGCAGGTCAAGGAAGGGCGCGACCCGTGCAGGGCGCCTCGTGACGGCCCGGCTGCTGCGCTTGCCCGGCCAGGGCTGCCGCTATTTCCAGGCCGGCCGTTGCCTGTACGAGGAGCACCGCAATCCGGGGCTGCACGAAGGCTACCGGTGCGCTGTGCTGTTGCGCCTGGGCCGCCTCTTCGACGATTTCACCCTGCGGGCCGAGCAGCTCGGCCTGACCGAAGAGGAGGCCGGACGGGTCTGGCAGGCCCGGTTTCCGGCGACGCTGGCCCGGGAAGGCTATTGTCGGGATCGCCCGGCCGGTGATACGAGGGCCTTCCCGGATTGCGACAAGGTCGCCGGGGACCTGTGCCTGCTGGCCCTGCCGGCCTGCGGCGGCCTGTGCCCGCGTTTTGCCCGGCGGCAGGACGCCTAAACCCCCATGCCAAGGACGGACGTGCCATGAACGCCCTGCTTGTCTTTCCCCATCTGCATCCGGGCCTGGCCGGCGAACTGCCGGCCGGGGTGCGGCTGCTGGACCCGGGCCTGGGTTCGGCCGACGATCCGGCCTGGTTGCGGCCGGGCGACCTGCCCATCGGCCCCGAGGAACTGGCCGGTTATGTCCGGGAGTTCGACCGCCTGCGCCGCGAGGTGAAAAACCCCAAGGACCTGGCCTTGCTGGCCGGCACGACCGACGGCCACTTTTTTGCCGAGACCTCCTTTGCCGTGCGCCAGGAGATGGAGGATGCCCTCGATCCCGGGCGGGTGGCCCTCAGGCGCGCCCGGGCGGCCCAGCTTGCGCTGTGCCTCACGGCCATGGTCGAGGAGAGCCTGCTGGAACTGGCCACGGCAGGGGAGCTCGATGTCCGTTTCCGCCGGGCCATGGCCGAAAGCCTGGGGCTCGAAGCCGACGACGAGACCGAGGAGCTGGCCCTGGCCCTGGCCGCAACCGCCACGCTGCCGCCGGCCGCCGCCCTGGCCGAGGAGTTCCGGCCGCCCTGGCGGCAGACTCTGCCGGCGTTTTGGGCCGTGGCCCCGGCCGGCGCCGGGCTTTATATCGCCGATGCGGACATCGTCGAGACCCTGACCGATGCCGGCATCGCCTTCGCGCCCCTTTCCCCGGAGGATGCGGCCGCGTTTTTCCCGGACGGCCCGCCGGCCGGGGCGTTGCTGGCGGCGACCCTGCCGGGCTGGCGCCTGGCCGGCCGGACCCGGCCCGACCCCGGCGCGCCCTGGCTCGACGCCCCGCGCCCCGTGGTCGTGGTCGCGCCCTAGCTCGGCGACCTGGAAGATCAGGCCTTTTTGCTGTGACAACATACTAGAATGATTATTTTTTCTTGAAAATGCCAGCGTGTTTTCAAGGGACGCAACGCGAGAAGGAGCCTTCGGTGTACGTGTGCAACCCCGCCTCCCCTCCGGATTTCCTCGGCCGGGTCAAGGGCGTCGTCTTCGACTGCGACGGCGTGCTGGTCGATTCCCGCGACGCCAACCGCATGTACTACAACCTCATCCGGGAGGGCCTGGGCATGCTGCCCATCACCCCCGAGGAAGAGGAGTACGTGCACATGCATGCGGTCAACGAATGCCTCATTCGCATCATTCCGCCCGAGCGCATGGACGAGGCCCAGGAAGTGCGGCGCAACCTCAACTATGCCGACATCTTCCCCTATATCTACCTGGAGGATGGCCTCACCGACATCCTGGCCGCCTTGCAGGGCTGGGGGGTGCGCATGGCCGTGCACACCAACCGCACGACGACCGTCGGCGACCTGCTGGCCCATTTCGAGATCGACCGCTACTTCGACCCGGTCATCAGCGCCGGCAGCCTTAAGCGGCCCAAGCCCGACCCCGAGGGCATCCACATGATCCTCGGCGCCTGGGGCCTGGCCAAGGAGGCGGTGGCCTACATCGGCGATTCGGCCCTGGACGAGCGTTCGGCCCGGGCCGCCGGCATTCCCTTCTGGGCCTTCAAAAACCCCGGCCTGGCCACGTCCATGTACATTCCGGACTTCCCCACCTTGCTTTCCTGCCTGCGGGGATTTCACGCCAAGGCCGAGGGGTAGGGGCGGGGTTGCCTTGTGCGGGCTTTTCCTCTATAATTCAATGCGTTAATACATTAATCATGACAACGGCCCGTCCGGGTGGGGGCCAGGGCGACGTTTCGCGGCCGCCCCGTGCCCCCGCTCGGGCTGGTTCGCGGCCGCGGCGGCGGTTGTCTTGGGCTCGGCCGCGCGCCAGGATCGGCGGCTACCCCGAGCCTGGTAGCATGCCGCGACCGGCGTTGTGCCAAGTTTGGCCGTGTGCCGCGACCGGCGGTTACCTCGGGCCTGGCGCGTGTCACGACCAGCGGTCACCCCAGGCTTGGCCGCGCGCCACGACCGGCGGTTATCTCGGGCTGGGCACGCGGTGCGACCAGCGGTTACCTCGGGCCTGGCCGCGCGCGGTGCGACCGGCGGTTGTGCCAAGCCGGGCTGCGTGGTGCGGCCGCCCCGGCGGCGCGGTGCGCGAATTGTCTTGATTAATGGCAGGCGCTGTGCCATTTTTCAGGTACGTCACGGCGGCTTGATCGCACGTGTTGGAAGGATGTTGCATGGATATTGTTGGATTTTTCTTTGTCGCACTGGCCAGGGTCCTGGACATTGTCCTGACCTTGTATTTCTGGATCATCGTCGTTGCCGCGCTGATGTCCTGGGTGCGGCCCGATCCGTACAACCCAGTGGTGCGGTTCCTGCGAGCCGTAACCGACCCGGTCTTCTATCGGGTACGGCGTTGGTTGCCGTTTTTAACCATTGGCGGTGTGGACCTTTCCCCCATCGTGGTCATTTTGGCCGTGCAGTTTCTGCAATGGTTCCTGGTGCCGACGCTGTTGCGCCTGGGCGGCGTGGGCGCCCTGGGCGCCGGGCGCCTGTAGCCGCGGCCGCAACCAGGCGGGCGCGCAAGGGGCATGATGCAAACGCCAAACAGGCGGGGCGCCTGGCGCCTCCCGCAAGCGCAGGCACGATGGTCGTGAGCCGCGAGAACGCCCCCTCCCTTCGGATGTTTTCCCAAACCCTGCCCGGGCGAAGCCGGCACGAAGGGGACCGCCCGGCGCGGACGGCGGCGCGAGCCTTGTTGCCGCCCGGCCGCCCGGCCGCATGGCCCGTGACGGGCCGGGGAGGGCACTGATTGGCCGGCGCGGGCGTCAAGGCCGGGGTGCCGCGCCCTGGGACACCCCCCGGCAGCGCCGGGTTGCCGCTTTTTGTCTCGGCTGACGGGCCCGGGGCCTGGACGCTACGCGTGGCCGTGACCCCGGGCGGCGTCAAGGACGCCTTGGCCGGCCTGGCCGAGGACCGGTTGCGGGTGCGCCTTCGGGCCAAGGCCGTGGAAGGGCGGGCCAACGCTGCCCTGACCGTGTTTCTGGCCGCCTGCCTGGGACTGAAACCCAGGCAGGTGGCTATTGTGTCCGGGGAGAAATCCCGGAAGAAAACCCTACGCATCGAAGCGGAGTCCGAACCCGACTGGTCGCTTGCGGCCGGCACGGGATGAGACGAGAACCGTCAACAAGGAGTCTTTGCCATGGACCAACGCGATCTGGATCTCATTGCCAAATACGGCGAAGCGGACCCGGAACTCAAAAGCCTCTTCGAGGAGCACGTCGCGTTCGAAAAGATTCTGGAAAAGATGGAAAGCAAGCCGTACCTGACGCCTTCCGAGGAAACGGAACTCAAGGAAATCAAGAAAAAGAAGCTTTCCGGCAAGACGCGTATCGAAACGCTCCTCGTCAAATATCGCAAGGCGGAGGTCCACTAGCATGGAACTGACCGGGGCCCAAATCCTTCTGGAATCCTTGCGCCGCGAGGATGTGGAGGTCGTGTTCGGCTTCCCCGGAGGGGCGGTCATCGACATATACGACCAGCTTCCCAACTATCCCCTGAAGCACGTGCTGGCGCGCCATGAGCAGGGAGCCATTCACGCCGCCGACGGCTACGCCCGGGCCTCGGGCAGGGTAGGCGTATGTCTCGTGACCTCGGGCCCCGGCGCCACCAATGCCGTCACCGGCATCGCCACCGCCTACATGGACTCCGTGCCGGTGGTCATCATCACCGGCCAGGTCCCCACGCCGCTGATCGGCAACGACGCCTTCCAGGAAGTCGACATCGTCGGCATCACGCGCCCCTGCACCAAGCACAACTACCTGGTCAAGGACGTGCGCGACCTGGCCCGGGTCATCAAGGAGGCCTTCTACCTGGCCGCCACCGGCCGGCCCGGCCCGGTGCTCATTGACCTGCCCAAGGACGTGCAGCAGGCCAAGTGCGAGTACAAGTACCCGAAAACGATCAAGATGCGCAGCTACAATCCGACCTACGCCCCCAACCCCAAGCAGGTGGCCAAGGTGGCGGACGTGGTGCGCAAGGCCAAAAAGCCCATCATTTACGCCGGCGGCGGCGTCATCGCCTCCGCGGCTTCCGACGACCTCATCTGGTTGGCCCGCACCCACGACATCCCGGTCACGGCCACGCTCATGGCCCTGGGCTGTTTTCCGGCCGACGATCCCCTGTGGCTCGGCATGCTCGGCATGCACGGCACCTATGCCGCTAACCTGGCCATCAGCCACGCCGACCTGATCCTGGCCATAGGCTCCCGCTTCGACGACCGGGTCACGGGCAAGCTCAGCGAGTTCGCCAAAAACGCCAAGATCGTCCACATCGACATCGACCCCACCTCGATCCAGAAAAACGTGGCCGTGCACATCCCGGTGGTGGCCGACTGCAAGAGCTTCCTGGCCGCCCTGCGCCAGACCCTGGAAGCCGCGCCCGCGGGGGCCGCGACCGAGGAGGCCCCGCCGGCCCCCGGCCGCCATGCCGCCTGGCTGGAGCGCATCGACGCCTGGAAGGCCGAAAAGCCCCTGACCTACGCCGCCGATTCCAAGGTCATCAAGCCCCAGCAGGTCGTGGAGGTCATCTCGCGCCTGACCAAGGGCCAGGCCGTCATCACCACCGAAGTGGGCCAGAACCAGATGTGGGCCGCCCAGTTCTACCAGTTCACCCGGCCGCGCTCGTTTATCAGCTCCGGGGGCCTGGGCACCATGGGCTTCGGCTTCCCGGCCGCCATCGGCGCGCAAATGGCCTGCCCGGACCGGCTGGTCATCGACGTGGCCGGCGACGGCTCCATCCAGATGTGCATCCAGGAGCTGGCCACGGCCGTGTGCTACGATTTGCCGGTGAAGATCGTCATTTTGAACAACGGCTACCTCGGCATGGTCCGGCAGTGGCAGGAGCTGTTCTACGCCAAAAACTACTGCGCCACCTGCCTGGACGTGGCCCCGGATTTCGTCAAGCTGGCCGAAGCCTACGGCGCGGCCGGCTACCGCCTGACCGACCCGGGGCAAGTCGAATCCGTCCTGGCCGAGGCCTTCGCCCTGCCCAAGACCGTCATCGTGGACGTGGTCATCGACCGCGAGGAAAACGTCGCGCCCATGGTCCCGGCCGGCAAGTCCATAACCGAGATGATCCTCGTCTAGGAGCCGCCATGCGCCACATCCTCTCCATTCAGGTCGAAAACGAACCCGGCGTGCTCTCCCGGGTGGCCGGCCTTTTCAGCGGCCGGGGCTACAACATCGAAACCTTGAACGTCGCCCCGACCCTGACCGACGGCCTGTCCATGATGACCATCACCACCGAGGGCGACGAGTCCATCATCGAGCAGATCGTCAAGCAGTTGCGCAAGCTCGTGACCACGGTCAAGGTCGTGGACCTCACCGACGTCAAGTCCGTGGAGCGCGAGATGATGCTGCTGCGGGTGGACGCCGAAGGCGCCAAGCGGGCCGAGGTGCTGCGCATCGTCGACATTTTCCGCTGCAAGGTGGTGGACGTGAGCCTCGATGAGCTCGTCATCGAGGTCACCGGCACCCAGGACAAGCTCGGAGCGCTCATCAACCTGCTCCAGCGCTACGGTATCAAGGAAATCGCCCGCACCGGCGCCGTGGCCATGCGGCGCGGCATGCAGGAATAAAAAAGGAGCCCCAATGAAAATCTATTACGACCAGGACGCCGATCTTTCCCTGTTGGCCGACAAGACCGTGGCCGTCATCGGCTACGGCAGCCAGGGCCACGCCCATGCCCAGAATCTGCGCGATTCCGGCGTCAAGGTGGTCATCGGCCAGCGTCCTGGCGGACCCAACTGGCAGCTGGCCAAGGAAAACGGCTTCACCCCCATGTCCGCCGCCGAGGCCGCCGCCGCTGCCGACGTCATCATGATCCTGGTCCCGGACCAGCACCAGAAAGCCATCTACGAAAAGGACGTCCTGCCGCAGCTTACGGCCGGCAAGATGCTCCTGTTCGCCCACGGGTTCAACATCCACTTCCAGCAGATCGTGCCCCCGGCCGACGTGGACGTGGCCATGGTCGCGCCCAAGGGCCCGGGCCATCTGGTGCGCCGCGTCTACACCGAGGGCGCCGGCGTGCCCAACCTCGTGGCCGTGCACCAAAACGCCAGCGGCAAGGCCCTGGAAATGGCCCTGGCCTACGCCAAGGGCATCGGCGGCACCCGGGGCGGCGTGCTGACCACCACCTTCAAGGAAGAAACCGAGACCGACCTGTTCGGCGAGCAGGCCGTGCTGTGCGGCGGCGCCTCGGAACTGGTCAAGGCCGGGTTCGAGACCCTGTGCGAGGCCGGCTACCAGCCCGAGATCGCCTACTTCGAGTGCCTGCACGAACTCAAGCTCATCGTGGACCTCATGTACGAGGGCGGCCTGTCCCGCATGCGCTACTCCATTTCCGACACGGCCGAGTACGGCGATTACACCCGCGGCCCGCGCGTGGTCACCGACGAGACCCGCAAGGAAATGAAAAAGATCCTCAAGGAGATCCAGGAAGGCACCTTCGCCAAGGAATTCATCGTGGAGAACATGTCCGGCCGGGCGCATTTCCTGTCCATGCGCCGCATCAACGCCGAACACGCCATCGAGAAGGTCGGGGCGAAGCTGCGCGACATGATGAGCTGGCTCAAGAAATAGCACTGCGACGCGGCCGCGCCCCGAGTCCGGGACGCGGCCGCTTTCCAGGGAGGAGCCCCCCCATGCGCCTGCTTTTGCGCCTCGCCAAACTGCCCGTGCTGGCCTGGCTGGCCTTTTGGGTCGCACTCGCGCCCGTGGCCGCCGCCGCGCCGCCGCCCACCGGTCCGGATGCCGCCGACGCCGTCGAGGCGGCGGAAACCTTCGACGTCCGCCTGGCCAAAGCCCAGGCCGGCGATGCCCGGGCCCAATGCGAAGTCGGCGTGGCCTACATCAACGGCACCGACGTGCCCCAGGATTTCCGCCAGGGCCTGGACTGGCTCCACGCCTCCTCGGACGCCGGCTTCGGCTACGCCCGCTTCGTGCTGGCCGACCTCTACAGCCGGGGTTACGGCGGCGTGCCGGTGGACGACGCCAAGGCCTACTATTTCGGCACCCTGGCCGCCGCCTCCTCCACGCTGCCCGAACGCTTCCGCGAACGGGCGGTGAAACTGCGAAACGCCAGCGCCAAGCGCCTGAGCGCCGCCCAACTGACCAGCCTGCAAGCCAAGGCCGCCCTGGCCCCCCTGGACGCCGCCTTCGGCCAGTGACGCCCCCTTGACGCGGGAGCGTGGATTGCCCATCACAAGCCATGGACCGTTTCGCCCCTCTGCCTGCGTCCCTTGATCCGACCGTCGTTGGGCCGAACCCCGGCGTCCGGTATCGGGCCCGGCGCCGGGCCGCGCGGCCGGTCTGGCTGCGCCTGGCGGCGGTGGCGGTCCTGGCGGCCGGCCTCCTCCTGGGCTCAAGCCTCCCGGCCCGGGCCGCGCCCAAGGCCGACACCCGGGCCTTCAACGCCTCCTTCGCGGGCTTGAGCGCCAAGCTCTACGACCACCTGCTCAAGGTGCAGGACTATTACGCCTCCCTGGTCAAGGAGGGCAACGCCGAGCGCGTCAAGGACGCGCTGGCGTTGCGGGCCTCCCTTTCGGCCTGCTGGGAACTCTTTCTCAATGCCGGGGACATGGTCTACGTCTACGACCAGCTCGACCCGGCCTGCGCCGACAGTGTCGCCAAGGTCGGCGACATGCTGCAACGGGGCCTCGGCGTCGTTGCCGGCAAACTGGACAAGGAACTGGAGTGGATGGGGCTGACGGAAAAACACCTGACCGACCAGCCCATTTCCGTGGAACTGACCCAGGCCCGCAAGGACATCCTGGCCGCGGCCGCCGCCTTCCGCCAGGCGGCCACGCTTTTTGCCGCCCCTGCCGCCGGCGAGACACGCCGCCCCGTGGCCAAGTAGTGGTGCGCCCTCGAAGAGGACAGGGGATATATGCTACTCCAGATGAAAGGCCCGATACGCATTCTTAGGGTCGCAACACCAGGCAAGCCATGAGCGCCTTCTCCGACATCGTGGGCTACGCGGCCGGTATCCTGACCACGGCCGCCTTCGCGCCCCAGGTGCTGCAAGTGGTGCGCACGCGCTCCACCAAGGACATTTCCCTGGGCATGTACGTCATTTTCACCATCGGCATCAGCCTTTGGCTCCTCCACGGCCTGCAAGTCGATTCCATGCCGGTGGTCGCGGCCAATGCCGTCACGTTGCTGTTGGTCCTGGTCATTTTGGTCCTGAAGCTCCGCTACAAATAAACCGATCCGACGCGCCTCAACCGGCGCGAGGAGGCCCCGATGCGCGCCGCCCGCCTGTTGCTCATCCTGCTGGTCCTCGGCTGCCTGTCGCTTTCCGGCTGCGCCCGCCACACGTATTACGTGGAGCTGAGCAACGGGAAGTACTTCTACGTCGACCCGCCGCTGGTGCTCGACAGCGACAAGGCGGTCTACCGCATGTGGGTCGCCGGCAAGCTGCACATCATCCCCATCGACGATGTCCGCTACCTCGATGACGCGGCCCAGATCTGCTACAAAAACGGCCTCACCGACACCTTTACCTGCTACGACGCCCTCTACCAGTTCTAGCCGGCCGGCTCGCCATGGATGCGGTCAAGGACCTGGCCCTGCGGCTTCTGGAGCGGGAGCCGCCGCCGGGGCCGGTCATGGACCCGGCCCTGTACGTGGCGGGCAGCCTGCCCGGGCTGCTGGCTGCCCTGGCCAAGCCGGGCGGCCGCGCCGACGGGCCGGCCCTGGGGAGCCTGTGCCTCAAGTACGCCCATGCCTATGTCCATCCGGACCGCATCGGGCAGGATGTTTCCCTGGAGGCGGTCACGGAGCTGGCCGGGCAGTTCGTGCGCCGGCGCGGCGGCTGCCGGTCGCTGGCCGGCCGGGACGGCCTGCGCCGGCTGCTGTTGCACCACGGCTTCGCTTTGCAGATGCTCTTCGACCTGCCCAAGACCGTCCACCTGCTGACCGCGCTTGGCGCGGCCGCTTCCCGCGTCCTGGCGGGGGAAGGCTTCCTTGGCCTGGACTGTGGCGCCGGCACGGGCATCCTGCTGCTTGGCCAATACCTGCTGGCCGGGCAGCTGGGGGTGGCCGCGCCGTCCTTGTGGGGCATCGAGCACCTGCCGCCGGTGGCCGCCAGGGCCGATGACCTGCTGTCCGCCCTGGGAGTGGGCCGGGTCTTGTGCGGCGACGCCACCGCATCCGCAATCTACAACAATTTTCCGCAAGGCCCTGTCGCCTGCCTGACCAACGAAACCCTGCCTTCGCGGGGGCGGCGGCTCTACAAGGAGCCGTTTACGGCCATATGCCAGGCCCTTTTCGCGGCCCTGGGCGACAGGCTTGGCGACACGGCCTTCGTGCCGGAAGCGGTCTGGGCGGTGGACAGGGCAGGGGAGTGGTTGCGGCTGGCCCCGGAAAACGCCTTCGCCGGGGACGACGGCCAGGGCAAGCCGGCCCGCCTTTTCGCCATGGCCGATGTGGAGTTGGCTGGCCGGCGCCTGCCGGCCGACCGGGTGGGGGAACCCTTTGCGGACCTGCTGGCCCCGGCCTGGCGCGAAGTCCTGGGGCGTCGCTGGTAGGAGCTTGGGTTCATGCCCCCGGATTTCGCCCAAGCGAAGAAGAGGGCATGGCGGGCGGCTCGGGCCGGCGGACGGATGAAAAGGGGGATCGCCCATGTTCATGGTCAAACGCGTCTATGCGGCAGCGTCCCCGCAGGACGGCAAACGGTACCTGGTGGACCGAATCTGGCCGCGCGGCCTGACGAAGGAACGGGCCGGGCTGGACGGGTGGCTCAAGGACCTGGCCCCGAGCCATGCGCTGCGCGCCTTCGTGCATGGCGACCCCGCCGGCTGGGAACAGTTCGAGCCGCGCTACCGGCAGGAATTGACCACACCGGCGGCCGCCTCGCTCCTGGAAACGCTGCGCGAGGAAGCCGAAAGCGGCGTGGTGACCCTGCTGTACGCGGCCAAGGACGAACAGCGCAACAATGCCGTATGCCTGAAAAAAATCCTGGAGGACAAAGGGCGGGGCTGACGTGCCGCCCGGTGTCGGCAAGGCGGCCTACAGCCGCAGTTCGTAATACAGCGCCCCGGGCAGGGGGTTTTCGCAGTAGGGCGCGATCTGGCCAAAGCCCAGTTTCCGGTAGAGCGCGTTGGCCGCGGTCATGGACTCCAGGGTATCCAGGCGGATGGCGGCATAGCCGCGTTCCCGGGCGCCGGCCACGGCCGCCTCGGCCAGTTTGCGCCCCAGCCCCTGGCCGGCGTAGGCCGGGCGCACAGAGAGCCGCTTCATTTCGCAAATGCCGGTTTCCAGCGGCCGCAGGGCCACGCAGCCCGCCGGCATGCCTTCCATCCAGGCCAGCCACAGGCCGCCCCCGGGCGGGGCGTAGCGGCCGGGCAGGCCGGCCAGTTCCTCGTCGAAATGCTGGAAACACAGGTCAAAGCCCAGGCCCTGGGCGTATTCCTGGAAAAGCAGGCGGACCACGGCCATGTCCGTGGCCGGGGCGATGCCCGTGCCCAGGCGCAGGTTGTGACGGGGGGCGGATTCGGTCATGGGGGAGCGCTCCTTGACGGCCGATCAGACGATGACATGGCGGCGGATGAAGGCCACGGCCTCTTCCGGGGTGTCCATGACCGAGAACAGTTCCAGGTCCTCCTCGGACAGGAAACCGCGCGACAGCATGGACTGGCGGAACCAGTCCACCAGCCCGCCCCAGAAGGCCTTGCCCAGGAAGATGATGGGAAAGGGCTTGATGCGCCGGGTCTGGATGAGGACCAGGGCCTCGGACAGTTCGTCCAGGGTGCCGAAGCCGCCGGGCATGGCGATGTAGGCCATGGCGTATTTGACGAACATGAGCTTGCGGATGAAAAAATAGCGGTAGTCGCTACGGATCGTCAGGTAGGGGTTGGGCTTTTGCTCCAGGGGCAGGTGGATGTGCAGGCCGATGGATTCGCCGCTGGCATCGTGGGCGCCCTTGTTGGCCGCTTCCATGAGCCCCGGCCCGCCGCCGGTGATGACGGAATAGCCGGCCCGGCACAGCAGCCCGGCCAGCTTGGCCGTGTCGGCGTAGAGCGGGTCATCCGGCGCCACCCGGGCCGAGCCGAAAATGGACACGGCCGGCTTGATCTCGCCGAGGACCTCGAAGCCGTCGACGATTTCGGCCATGATGCGGAAAAGCCGCCAGGATTCGGAGACGGACAGGTCGTCGATAAGGTACTGATGCGACGTACTCAAGTGGGCTCCTTGGGGGGCCGACGGCCCCCGGGGCTTTTCAGGGCCGGCCAAACGCAGTAACACGGCGGGCTCGGCGAGCCGCCCATTTCCCAGCTGTGCTCCCTTGGGCAAGGATAATCAAGACCCGGCCGTACCCCGGCCCACCCTCGGAGGCTCCATGAAGGTCAAGTTCCTCGGCGCGGCCGGTACGGTCACCGGTTCCTGCCATGTGGTCACCACGGAAACCGCCCGCTTCGCCGTGGATTGCGGCATGCACCAGGGCAGCGACGTCATCGAGCGCCGCAACCTCGACACCAGCGTCTACGACCCCCGGCGCATGGACTTCTTCATCGTCACCCACGCCCATATCGACCATTCCGGGCTCCTGCCCCGCATGGTCAAGACCGGATTCGCCGGCAAGATCTACTGCACCCCGCCCACCAGGGACCTGCTCGGCATCATGCTCGAGGACAGCGCCCACATCCAGGAGATGGAGGCCGAGTGGGCCAGCCGCAAGAACAAGCGCCACGGCGGCCGCGTGGTGGAGGCCCTCTACACCCGGGCCGACGCCGCCGCAACCGTCAAGCGCCTGGTGGCCGTGCCCTATGGCGAGCCCTTTTCCCCGGCGCCCGGCATCACGGCCACCTACCACGACGCCGGCCACATCCTGGGCTCGGCCTTCATCGAACTGTCCGTGGAGGAGCAGGGCCGCCGCACCCGGATGCTTTTTTCCGGCGACCTCGGCCGGCCCGACCAGTTGCTCGTCAACGACCCGGACAGTCCCGTGGATTCGGACTACCTCTTCCTGGAGGGCACCTACGGCGACCGGGACCACAAGGACGTGGAGCAAAGCCGCGACGAACTGGCCCAGGCCATCGCCTACGCCCACCAGGGCGGGGGCAAGGTCATCATCCCGGCCTTTGCCGTGGAACGCACCCAGGAAGTGCTCTACTGCCTGCACCTGCTGCAAAAAGACGGCAAGGTCCCGGCCGACATGCCGGTCTTCGTGGACAGCCCCCTGGCCATAAAGGCCACGGAGATCTTCCGCCGCAACCCGAAGTACCTGGATCAGGAAACCCAGGCCGCCTTCGACCGGGGGGAAAACCCCCTGTCCCTGCCGGGGCTTCGCTTCACCGAGTCCACGGACCAGTCGCGCGAGATCAACACCCTGCAGGGGCCGGCCATCGTCATCGCGGCCAGCGGCATGTGCAACGCCGGGCGCGTCAAGCACCACCTGCGCCACAACCTCTGGCGGCGCGAGTCCTGCGTGGTTTTCGTCGGCTTCCAGGCCGTGGGCACGCCCGGCCGCAAGATCGTGGACGGGGCCAAGACCATCCGCATCCTGGGCGAGGACGTGTCGGTGGCGGCGAGGGTCTTCACCATCGGCGGCTTCTCCTCCCACGCCGGCCAGAGCCAGATCCTGGCTTGGCTGACCCATTTCAAGGTCAACCATCCCCAGGTCTTCCTGGTCCACGGCGAACCCAAGGCCCTGACGATCCTGGCCGGGCTCGTCAAGGAGCGCTATGGGCTCAAGGTGCGCATTCCCCAGTACCTGGAGGAATACACGCTCACCCCGGGCAGCGAGCCGTCGGTGGCCGTGGACGAGGCCAAGGCCCGGCCGCGCATCGACTGGGACGCGCTGCTGACCGAAACGGCAGGCCGCATCGAGCGCATGCGGTCCAGGAAGGAGGCGCTGGCCGCCCGCACGCCCGAGGAACAGGCGGAATGGCGCCAGCGGCTGGCGGCCGTGGACGGGGATCTGCTGCAGCTGCTGTCGGAAATGTAGGCCGGATGCCGGCGCGGTCGGGACAGCCGGCCGCGCCGCCCGCCCCGTTTCGGACCGGGCGGCCTTACTTCAGGCGGTAGGTGATGCGGCCGCGGGTGAGGTCGTAGGGGGAGAGCTCGACCTTGACCCGGTCGCCGGGCAGGATGCGGATGTAGAACTTGCGCATTTTGCCGGAGATGTGGGCCAGCACTTCGTGCCCGTTTTCCAGCTCCACACGGAACATGGCATTGGGCAGGGCTTCCTGCACCACGCCGTCGACCTCGATGGCACCTTCTTTGGCCATAAAAAGTATCCTCCCGGCGGCGTGGGGAAAGCCCCGGCCGCGTGATCATTTTCGCGTGAACGTAGCCGAATAGCCGTTTTTTTCTGGGATGGCAAGGGGGCGGTGCGCCGTCCCCGAGCGGCCCGTCCGAGGGCGACGACGGAGGGGGCGGCGGTTCTTGCCGCCGGGGCGGCTTTCGGGCTATGCTCCCCAAAAAAGGAACTATGCCGTGCTCACGCGCCCCCAACTCGAAAAATACGCCGATGTCCTGCTCTGGGGCCTGACCACCTCCCGGGTCGAGCCCTACAAGCCCGGCGACGTGGTCCTGGTCCAGTACGAACTGCCCGCCCTGCGCCTGGCCGAGGCCGTCTACGCCAAGCTCCTGGCCCGGGGCCTCAACCCCGTGCCGCGCCTGGCCCTGACCCCGCGCATGGAAAAGGACTTCTACAGCCTGGCCGACGAGGCCCAGCTCGTCTTCCAGGCCCCGGGCCAGGCCGTGCTCCACGAAAACGTCCACGGCGCCATGCATCTGCTCGCCCCGGAAAGTCTGACCCACTTAAGCGCCATCGACCCCAAGCGCATCGCCGCCGCGGCCGTGGCCCGAAAGCCCCTGCGCGACATCCTGGTGCGCCGGGAGGAGAAGGGCGAGTTCGGCTGGACGCTGTGCCTGTACCCCACCCGCGAGTTGGCCGAAAAGGCCGGCATGACCGCCCGGGAATACGCCGCCCAGGTCACGGCCGCCTGCTTTCTCAAGGAGGCCGAACCCGTGGCCGTGTGGCGCGGGCTCTACGAGGAGGCCCGGGAGATCAAGTCGTGGCTCGGCAGCTTCGAGGCGGTGGCTCTGCATATCGAATCCGACAATGTGGACCTGACCGTCACCCCGGGCGAACACCGCCGTTGGCTCGGGCTTTCCGGCCACAACATCCCGAGCTTCGAGATCTTCACCTCCCCGGACTGGCGCGGCACCTCCGGCCGCTACTACGCCGACCAGCCGTCGTATCGCAGCGGCAACTACGTGCGGGGCGTGCGCCTGACCTTTACCGACGGCGTGGTCACGGACATCGCGGCCGAGCAGGGCGAGGCTTTCGTGCGCAAGCAGCTGGCCATGGACCCGGGCGCCTCGCGGCTGGGCGAATTTTCGCTCACCGACAAGCGTTTCTCCAAGATCAACCGCTTCATGGCCAACACGCTCTATGACGAAAACTTCGGCGGCCCGCACGGAAACTGCCACGTGGCCGTGGGAAGCTCCTATTCCGACACCTTCGACGGCGATCCGGCCACACTCGACGGCGCCCGCAAGGAGGCGCTCGGGTTCAACGACTCGGCCCTGCACTGGGACCTGGTCAACACCGAGCCCAAACGCGTGCGCGCCCGCCTGGCCGACGGCCGCGAAACCACGATTTATGAGGACGGCCAATTCCGGTATTGACGTCGACGCCAAGGCACCGTAATCGCGGCCTTGTCGGGGCCGTTCCCGGGGAAGGGGAGCGGTTTGAAGGAGATGCCCATGCGCGCCTTGTTTTTTTCGTTGCTGGCGGCCTTTGTCGTCCTGGCCAGCCCGGCCTTTGCCGGCCCCAAGGCCAACCCGGACATCAAGGGCTGGGAAAAGGGCGGCGAATACGACCGCCTCTTCGATCCCAAGGAAGCCGACTCCCTCAAGGGCCGGGTGGTCAAGATCATTGACATCAAGCCCCTGCCCGGCATGGCCCCGGGCATCGGGCTGCAGATCGAGGACAAGAAGGACAAGACCCTGGAGCTCATCCACCTCGGCCCCAAGGATTTCGTCGACCTCGGCGTCATCGGGCTCAAGGAGGGCGACCAGGTCAAGGTCATGGGCGCCTGGGCCGAAATGGACGGCCAGGACGTGCTTATGGCCACCAAGGTCAAAAAGGACGAGAACGTCCAGCTCAAGGTCCGGCGCACCAAGGACGGCTTTCCCTTCTGGAGCATGACCCCGGAGGAACGCAAGGCCGAATCGTCCGGGGATTGAGGCCCGAAAACGGAATTTTCCGCCCGATGCCCTTGCCCAACCTGGGGGCCATTGGATAGATATCCCATACTGGGGACGTACTGCCGCCGCCCGCGCGGTCACATTCTAAACGGGAGCTTGCCGGATGGAGGAAACCCTCAAAAAACAGGATGCCGAGCTGCTCCAACTCGTCACGTTCAGCATCGGCGAGGAGGAGTTCGGCGTCGATATCCTCAGCGTGCAGGAAATCATCCGCATGATGGATATCACCAAGGTCCCGCGCGCCCCGGAATTCGTCGAGGGCGTCATCAACCTGCGGGGCAAGGTCATCCCCATCATCGACCTGCGCCGGCGTTTTGGCCTGTCCACCCGGGACCATGACAAACATACCCGGATCATCGTCATCGAGATCAACAACATGATCGTCGGGTTCGTGGTCGATTCCGTCTCCGAGGTGCTGCGCATACCGGCCAGTACCGTGGAGCCGCCGCCACCGGTCGTCTCCGGCCTGGAATCGGAATACATCAGTGGCGTGGGCAAGCTGGAAGACCGCCTGCTCATCCTGCTCGACCTCAACAAGCTTCTGTCCGGCGAAGAACGCGACATGCTCGGTTCCTTCTAGTTTTACCCCCCGGAAACCCGGCTCGGGTTTCCGGGGTCACGACGAATACCGTACCGTCGCCGCCAGGGGCATGCCCGTGACGACGACACAAGGCGAGGCCCGGCCACGGCCGTGAACGCCGGCCATGGCCGGCCTCGCCTCGATTCGGCGGCGCGCGGCGCCGCCCCCGCATCCGCAGCCGGCGCCGCGCACGTGGCGACGGCCATCCCGCGTTTCCCATGAGGCTCGCCTTGTCCCGCACCACACCCCTTGCCGCGCTCCTGGACAGCCCCGATTCCGTCTCGGTCTACAAAAGCGGCCCGGCCACCCTGGCCTTTCTCGCCGCCGAGGCCCTTTCGCGCGGCCGGTCCGTGGTGGTCACCACCCCGGGCCACAACGAACTGTCCCGCATCGCCGCCCTGCTGGAACTGGTGGCCCCGGCCGGAACCGGCAGCCTGTGGGGCCGCTCGGTCATGACCTTGCCGTCCTACGCCCCGGGCGCGCCGAGCGGTTCCTTCTGGGCCCGGCGCATGGCTTTCCTGGCCCATGCCGCCCTGGGGAGCGGGCCGCGGGCCTTCCTGTTTTCCGCCGACAACCTCCTGCCCAAATGGCCGCCCTTGCGGTCCCTGGAAGGCAACGTCCTGACCGTGGCCGTGGGCGAGGAGCTGCCCCGGGACCTGGTGGCCGAGCAGGCCGTGCTGTGGGGCTACAAGCGTATGCCCATGGTGACCAACCCCGGGGAATTTTCGCTGCGCGGCGACATCCTGGACATCTTTCCCCCGGGCTACGAAAACCCGCTTCGCCTGGAATTTTTCGGCGACACGGTGGAAGCCGCCCGCCGCTTCGACGCCGGCTCCCAGCGTTCCCTGGCCGAGCTGCCCGAGGCCGTGCTCGTGCCGGCCGCCCCGGCCGTGCTCTCGGAAACCTTCAAGGAAGAGGCGGCCAGGCTCTGGGAAACCATCGCCGGCACCGGCGAGCTCCACCGGGCGGCCAAGGCCCGGCTCGAAGACGCCGTCGCGGCCGCCGACGGCTGCCTCTGGCCGGGGCTTTACTACGAAAAGCCGGCCGCCCTGTCCGACTGGTTCCCCGACGACGCGGTCTGGATCGTCTGCGACGCCGGCCGGGTCAAGGAGCGCCTGGAGGAGACGGAGCATGCCTGGCGCCGCTTTTTCGAGGCCGAGGTCAAGGAGCGGGGCCATCCCTGGCCCAACGCCCGGGTGCTGTGGCCCGAGAACATGGCCCGCAAGGCCCTGGTCAATGGCCGGCGCGTCCTGTTCGAGGACCTGGTCATGGGCCGGGGGCGGCACGGGCCGGACATGCCGGAAAAGGCCCTGGAGCGCTTCGGCGACCTGTTCTGGAAACCCGGCTCGGACAAGCGGCCCTGGACGACGCTCACGGCCGCCCTCAAGGAATGGAACGGCCACGGCCAGACCATCCTGTCGTTTCACGGCGAGCGTTCCCGCAAGAAATTCCTCCAGATGATCGAGCCCGAGGGGCTGGTCTTCCGCACGAGCTATTCCCCCGGCGAGACGGGGCTTTTCGCGCTTCTTTCGGGCCTGCGCCACGGCATGGAGCTCCCCTGGCGCGACACCCGCATCCTGGCCGAGGACATCCTCCACCCCGAAGCCACCGGCGGCGAGGCCGGCCGGGGCCGGGACAAGGATTTCAAGGGCCTGGCCTCCTTCGACGACATCCGCCCGGGCGACCTGGTCGTGCACCGCGACTACGGCGTGGGCTCCTTCGAGGGGCTCACGCGCATGACCGTGGACGCCACGGGCGGCGACTACCTGCTGCTGGTTTTCGCCGACGAGGACAAGCTGTACCTGCCGGCCGACCGCCTGGGCCTGCTCCAGCGCTACAAGGGCCCGGAGGGCCTCAACCCGCCCCTCGACCGCCTGGGCGGGGCGCGCTGGAAGTCCGTGCGCGAGCGGGCCAAAAAGGCCATCGAGCGCATCGCCGCCGACCTGGTCGAGATGTACGCCTACCGGCAGGTGGCCAAGGGCTACGCCTACGGCCCCACCAACGAGCTCTACCTGGAGTTCGAGGCCACCTTCGGCTTCGAGGAGACGCCGGACCAGGAAAAGGCCATAAGCGAGGTCCTGGCCGACATGGAGCGGCCCGAGCCCATGGACCGGCTGGTCTGTGGCGACGTCGGCTTCGGCAAGACCGAGGTGGCCCTGCGCGCCGCCTTCCGGGCCGTGCTCGACGGCAAGCAGGTGGCCATGCTCTGCCCGACCACGGTGCTGGCCGAGCAGCACTACCAGAATTTCGCCGCCCGCCTGGAAGGGTTTCCCGTGCGGGTGGAGATGCTCTCGCGCTTTGTGACGCCCAAGCGGCGCAAGGTCATCCTCGACGCCGTGGCCCGGGGCGAGGTGGACATCCTGGTCGGCACCCACCGCATCCTCTCGGCCGACGTGACCATCCCCAACATTGGCCTGTTGATCCTCGACGAGGAGCAGCGTTTCGGCGTCAAGCACAAAGAACGCCTCAAGGCCTTCAAGAAGAACATCGACGCGCTCACGCTCACGGCCACGCCCATTCCGCGCACGCTCCAGCTGTCCCTTTCCGGGGTGCGGGGCCTGTCGGTCATCGAGACCCCGCCGGCCGAGCGCAAGGCCGTGGAAACGGCCCTGGTCGAGCGCGACGAAGGCTTTTTGCGCGAGGTCCTGCGCCGGGAGCTGGAGCGCCAGGGCCAGGTCTTCTGGGTCCACAACCGGGTCCAGGGCCTGGAGGACGTGGCCGCCTACGTGAAGACCCTGGCCCCCGGGGCCAAGGTGGCCATGGCCCACGGCCAGATGTCCGAAACCGCCCTGGAAGAGGCCATGCACGGCTTCTGGCACGGCGAGACGGATATCCTGGTGTGCACCTCCATCATCGAGTCCGGTCTGGATTTTCCCCGGGCCAATACGCTTGTGGTGGACAACGCCCACTTCTTCGGCCTGGGCCAGCTCTACCAGCTGCGCGGCCGGGTGGGCCGCTCGCCGCGCCAGGCCTACGCCTACTTCGTGGTGCCGAGCCTGGAGAAGGTGCCGGAGCTGGCCCGCAAGCGCCTGCGCGTCATCCTCGACATGGACTACCTCGGCGCCGGCTTCCAGGTGGCCATGGAGGACCTGCGCCTGCGCGGGGCCGGCAACATCCTGGGCGAGGCCCAATCCGGCCATATCGCCCGCATCGGCCTGGACATGTTCCTGGAGATGCTGGCCGAGGAAGTGGGGCGGCTCAAGGGCGAGCCGGTCAAGGAGCGCACCGAGCCCGAACTGACCCTGGGCGTTGCCGCCCGCATCCCCGAGCGCTACGTGCCCGAGGCCTCCGACCGGCTGCGCCTGTACAAGGCCCTGTCCACGGCCCGCACCGAAGAGGGGCTGGCCGAGCGCATGGCCGAGATGCGCGACCGCTTCGGCCCGCCGCCCCAGGAAGTGGAGAATTTCCGGGCCGTGCTGGCCTTCAAGCAGGTGCTCTCGCGCCTGGGGGCGCGCAAGGCCGAGATCGCGCCGACCCGCCTGACCGTTTCCTTCGAGGCCGAGGAAGCGGCGGTTTCGCCCGAGCGGCTGGTGGATTTCGCCGCCCGGCGCGGCGACGGGGTGAAGCTCTTGCCGCCGGGCCGGCTGGCCTTGCCGCTGGACGCCTCGCTGCCCCTGCCCGAGGCCGTGGCCGTGTGGACCCGTGAACTGGCGCAGCTTGCCGGGGAGGGACTGGCGGCATGACCCGGGTTGGCCGGCCGGGGCGGCGCGCCGCGTGGGGCGGGCTTGCCGGGCGAGTGGTGGCGCTGGCCTTGGCGTCCTGCCTGGCCCTTGGCGGCTGCGGCGCCGACGTGGCCGAGGAGCCGGGCGTGGTGGCCGTGGTCGGGGGCGAGCCCATCCGGCTGGCCGATGTCCAGGCCCGCCACGACCTGTTGCGCATCGGCCAACCCGAGGCGGACAATCCCGGCGTGGAACGGCTGCGGGCCGAGTACGGCGCCGTGGTGGCCGACCTGATCGTGGCCCGGCTGGCCGCCCAGGAGCTGGCCCGGCGCAAGCTTTCCGTCACCGAGGCCGAAATCGACGCCGCCGTGGCCGAAGCCCGGTCCGGCTACTCCGAGGAGGCTTTCGCGCGGCTGCTGCAAGAGGAGCGCATCGACGCGGCCCGCTGGCGCGAGGTCCTGGCCGACCGGCTGGCCTTGGAAAAACTCAGCCGCGAGGTGCTGCGCCCGGGCCTGCGCGTGGACGTGACCGAGGCGGCCAAATATTACAAGGACCACATCGACGCCTTTGCCCAGCCGGCCCGCATCATGCTTGCGCGGGTGCGCGGCGAGGACCTGGAAGCGGTCAAGGCGGCCCAGGCCGCCGTGCGCAAATCGGGGCCGGCCGCCCTGGCCGGGCTTGCCGGCGTCACCGTGGCCGAGGCCGACCTCCCCGAGGCCAACCTGCCCATGGCCTGGCGCGAGGCGGTCAAGGGCGTCAACCCCGGCGGCGTGACGGCGGTGTTGCCCGAAGGCAAGGGCGGCGCTTTTTTCGTCGTTACGGGCCGCCGGCCCGCCACCGTTCTGGACCCGGCCAAGGCCTATTCCCGGGTCGAGGCCACGCTTTCGGCCAAAAAGCTGGAGTCGGCCTTCACCGCCTGGCTGGACACGGCCCTGGCCGAGGGCCGCATCAAGGTCAGCCGGCAGTTGCTGGCCTCGGCCGGCACGGCCCAAGGCCCGGAAGCGGCCCGTGACCCCACGCCAGACGAACTGGCCCTGGCCCGGGCCGAGGCCGCCGCCCGCGAGGGCTTGACCCGGGAGGCCAGAAAGGCCCTGGCCCAAAAAGCCCGGCTCGCCAAGGACGGTGCCGGGCCCGCCGAGGACGGCGTGGCCGCCCCGGCAATCGGGGCGCCCGAACCCGTGGTGCCGCCCCGGTCTCCAGCCCGTTCCGCAGCGGAGTCGCCAGCCGGGCGGCCAGCCGAGGCCCCCCCCGTCGCAGCGCCCGCCGCAACGCCAACCCAAGCGCCCGCAGTCGCACCGTCCGCCGTAGCGCCCGCCGTAGCGCCCACCGCAGCGCCCGTCGCAGCATCCGCCGCACCGCCAGCCGAAGCGCCCGCAGTCGCGGCCCTGGCTCCCGTTGCGGCTCCACCGCCCGTGGCCGTGGCCGAAGAGGTTCCCGCCGACCTGACCGCCGACGGGCAGCCCGGCCCGGTCGACGCCTCCCCGGCCCCGCCGCCGCAGCCGGCGACAGCACCCCCATCCGGGGTTGCGGCCACGGCCTTGCCGGAACCAGCGTCCCCGGCCAGCCCGGCGCCCGACGCGACCGGGGAGGCCGCCGCGACCGCCGGGGTTGCCACGGCCGCAGCGGCCAAACCGGGCGTGGGCGAGGTCGTCATCAGCGCCATCAAGGCGAGCTGGATCCTGTATACGGTGGATGACGGCCAGGAACAGCGGGTCTACCTCAAGCCCGGCAAGCCGTTCACCATGGCCTACGCGAAAAAACTCACGGTGCGCCCCGGCAGCCCCAGCGAGTTCTCCTACCGGGCTGGCGGCCGGGAAACCACGGTCGTTGTCGGCAAAAAGGAGAGCCGCGTCCTGACATTTCCCTGAATCGGAGGGAAAACCCGTCCCCGGCCGCGATTGCCTGGACAGGTAAAAACGTTTATAGGCCCCAGATACGCCGACCGCCTGCCTGGGAGAGAGGCCGACGGCTCGGCCCAGATGCCCGCAACGGCATCCTTTATCGACCGGGTTGGGACTGCGGCAGCGGTCGTTTCGGCCGGTATACGATGCCGCTATCGCGCCCAGGCGGCGGCCTTGCCGCGACGCCTTCACGGAGGAAACTTTGCCTCGTCTGCCCAAAATCTGCATCGTACTCGGCCTGCTCCTGGCATTGGCCGCAACCGCCTCGGCGGCGGAACTGGTGGACAGGGTGGTGGCCGTGGTCAACGGCAAGATGATCACCCTTTTTGACCTCAACTCCCGTGTGGCCGACCTGATGCAACGGACCCAAGGCGTCACGTTCAAGGCCGACGATCCCCGGGCCGACGAACTGCGGCGCCAGATCCTCGACACCATGATCACCGACCTGCTCATCGAATCCGAGGCGACGCGCCTGAAAATCACGGTCTCGGAAACGGAACTGGACAACCAGATCGACGAGCTCAAAAAGAAGAACAACCTGACCCAGCAGCAACTCCTGGCCGAATTGGCCAAGGAAGGCCTGACGCTGCAGGAATTCCGCAAGCGCCTGCGCGACGACAGCATCAAAAAGCGCCTGCTCGGCTACATGGTGCACCGCAAAGTCCTGGTCACCGATGACGAGGTCCGGGACTACTACGAGAAAAACAAGGATTCCCTGTCCACGACCCGGTCCATCACCGGACCCAAGGTTTCGGGCAACATCGGCTTCATCATGGTGGGCAATGCCAAGCAGGCCGAGGAACTGCGCGCCAAGATCAACAGCGGCGCCATGAGTTTCGCCGAGGCGGCCAAGAAATTCTCCATCGGCCCCGGCCGCGACCAGGGCGGCGACCTTGGCGACGTCCAGGCCAAGGACTTGGCCCCGCCCCTGCGCGACGCCCTGGGCGCCGTGCCGGCCGGCCAGGTCACGGCGCCGGTCATGCTCGACGGCAAGGCCGTGCTGCTGACCCTGCGCGCCCCCGGGGCGGCCAAGCCCGCCCCGGCCCCGACGCCGGCCCCGGCGGCCGGACCGGCCCTCGACGGCGTCAAGGACCAGATTCAGGAAACCCTGTACAAAGAGAAATTCGACAAGCTTTTTCAGGCTTACATCGACAACCTGCGCTCCAAGGCGGTCGTCGAGGTCAAGCTGTAGCCCGCCCCGCCCGCCGCTTGGGGGCTCCCGCCCCGGCGCCGTGGTCACGGAGGAGTGTCTTTTATGGATTTGCGTGAGTTAGGGACAATGCTGCGCGAGGAACGGGAGCGGCAGGGTCTGTCCATCGAGGACGTTTCGGATAAGATCAAGATCACGCGCAGCTGTCTTGCGGCCATCGAGGACGGCAACGAAAGCGTTTTGCCCCATCCGGTGTACGCCAAGGGCTTCATCAAGAATTACGCCAGGCTCCTCGGCGTCGACCAGGAGGAGTTCACCCGGCGGCTGTCCGAGGTCTACCGGACCGAGGAAACGTCCGCGCGGGATGTGACGCTCGTCAAGGACATCCCGGATGACGACTGCGGCTGTCCGCCGGTGCGCCGGGCTCCCCGGCTGCCGCTCGTGCCGGCGCTGATCTGCGCCGGCGTGGTCCTCGTGGTCATAGGCCTGGCCTGGTATCTGTTCACCCACGTCTTTTCCCGCTCCGGGGATACGGCCGACACCGCGACGCCGGTGCAGACCGAACCGGCCAAGCCGGCCGCCGAAACGGACACGCCGGCCCGGCCCGTTCCCGTGGTGCCCGTGCAAAAGCCGCAGGAGACCGCGCCGCCGGCCGTTGTCCCGCAGCCCGCCCCGGCCGCCCCGCCCGTTGCCGCGCCGACGCCGCCCGCAACGCCGAGCGCACCCGTAGCCACGGCCAAGCAGCCTCCCGTGGAGGCCAAGCCCGCCCTGAGCCCCGACGACCAGGCCACCCAGGACATCGCCGTCAGCGGCCCGGCCAGCCCGACCACGCCGCCGGCCATTCCGCCGGCCCCCGAACCCGCTCCGGCCCCCAGCCAGCCGGCGGCCAAGACCTTCACCGTGGGCGAGACCGGCCCCCATACCGTGTCCATCGTGGCCAACGACCGCTGCTGGCTGCAAGCCGGCGCCGACGGCGGGGCCATGCACGAGACCATGCTGGAAAAGGGCGACGCCTTCACCGGCCGTTTCGCCGACTACCTGCTCGTGCGCCTGGGCAATGCCGGGGCGGTGGAAATCCGTTTCGACAACAAGCTCTATCCGCTCCAGGCCACCAAGGGCTCGGTCAAGACCCTCAAGTTCGTGGCGAAAAAATCCGAGGAGCCGGCCAAGCCGGCCCCGGGCCAAGCGCCGGCAGCGTCATCGTCCGCCGCGCCCACGCCGGGCCAGGCGCCGGCAGCATCGGCCCCCGCACCCACCCCGGCCGCGCCGGTTGCGGCCGTGGCCTCGCCCGCCCCGGCGCCCACTGCCGGCCAGGGCGGCCAGGGCGCCCGGGAAGTGGAACTCTACGGCCAGGACGGCAGCTGGGTCATCATCAGCCCGGACAAGGGCCCGGCCAAGGAAATCTACGTGAAAAAGGGCCAGCGGCTCACCGTGCCCTTTGGCGAGAAAATCGAGATCAAGCTCGGCAACCCGAGCAATGTGGTCTTCCGCTACGACGGCAAGGAAACGGCCGTGGTCACGGAAAAGGGCGAGACCAAGTCCATCCGCTTCCCCTAGGCCGCGCGGGCGGCGGGGGGCCGGCCCTGGGCCGGCTGGTTGACGCAAGCGGGGGATGGCGCGCCCGGCGGGGCCGGCATGGAATTTTCCGACCAGGCGCTCGTGCTCAAAGTGGGGCGGTTCCGGGAGATCGATGCCTGGGTGCGTCTTTTTTCCCCGCAGCGCGGCCTGTACACGGCCTTTGCCTTCGGCGGGCTCAAAAGCCGCCGCCGGTTCCTGGGCTGCCTCGATCCCTTGAACCATGTCCGCTTCAAGGTGCGCCACGCCGGGCACCTGGGCTACCACTGCCTGACCGAGGCCCGGCTGCTGGATGCGCCGGTCAACCTGCGCGGCGACCCGAACCGCTTAGGGATGGCCGTCAACTGCTTGAAATTTTTCGAGGCCGTGCACATCGGCCCCACGGGGTCGGCCGAGGCCTATGGGCTGCTGCGGGACATGCTCGGGGCGCTGGAGGAAACCGCCGCGCCGGCCTCGCTTTTCCCGATGCTGTTTCGGGCCAGGCTGGCCGCCTTGCAGGGCCAGTTCCCGGCCTGCCAGTGCTGTGCCGTCTGCGGCGCGCCCCTGTGCCAGGGGGCGGTGGTGTGCCATGTGGAGGCCGGGCGCTTGACCTGCGCCGACTGCCGGGACGATAACGCCCCGGGGGTGCGCCAGCGCCTCGGCACCGGGGCCTTGGCCCTTTATGCCGCGGCCGTCTCCGGCGACGCCCGGGGCTGGGCGGCCTGCCGGCCCGATCCGGCGGCGGCCAGGGAGTTTTCCCGAACCGTGGACCTGCTCGTGCGCTACCACCTGGGCCTGGCCTGGGAGCAGGGCGGGTTCGTGCGCGTGTGAGGATCGTCACGTTCGCTTGTCTTGGATTCGAGTCGCCGCGTGTGGCCACGGCGTAACCATGAAATCGGAGCGACCATGCATTTCCAGGATGTCATCTTGACGCTGCAAAACTACTGGGCCAAATCCGGCTGCCTCGTGGTCCAGCCCTACGACACCGAGGTCGGGGCCGGCACCTTCAACCCGGCCACCTTCTTCCGGGTCATCGGCCCCGAACCCTGGCGGGCCGCCTACGTCGAGCCCTCGCGCCGGCCCACCGACGGCCGCTACGGCGAGAACCCCAACCGGCTCCAGCACTATTACCAGTTCCAGGTCATCCTCAAGCCCTCGCCGGACAACGTCCAGGACCTCTACCTGGACAGCCTGGCCGCCCTGGGCGTCTCGGCCAGCGACCACGACATCCGCTTCGTCGAGGACGACTGGGAATCCCCGACCCTCGGCGCCTGGGGCCTGGGCTGGGAGGTCTGGCTCGACGGCATGGAAGTGACCCAGTTCACCTATTTCCAGCAGGTGGGCGGCATCGACCTGTCGCCGGTCTCGGTGGAAATCACCTACGGGCTCGAGCGCATCAGCATGTACCTGCAGCAAAAGGAATCGGTCTACGACCTGGCCTGGAACGACACGGTCACCTACGGCCAGGTGCACCAGCGCGGCGAGTTCGAGCATTCGCGCTACAATTTCGAGGAATCCGACGCCGCCATGCTGCTTTCCCACTTCAACGACTTCGAGAAGGAATGCAAGCGGCTGTGCGAACTGGGCCTGCCCTGGCCGGCCTACGACTACTGCCTCAAGTGCTCGCACACCTTCAACATGCTCGAAGCCCGCGGCGCCATCTCGATAACCGAACGCACGGGCTACATCGGCCGCGTCCGCGCCCTGGCCTCCAGCCTGGCCCGCCTCTACGCCGCCCAGCGTAAGGAACTCGGCTATCCCCTCCTGACTCCCAGCGCATAAAGGACGAAACGCCATGCCCCATTTTCTGTTGGAGATCGGATTCGAGGAGATGCCGGCCCGGTTCCTGTCGGGCCTTGTCGCCGAATCCCGCGCCCTGGTGGCCGACGCGCTGGCCCAGGCCAAGCTCGATGCGCCGGTGGTGGCCGCTTTCGCCACGCCCCGCCGGCTGGTGGTGAGCGTGCCGACCCTGGCCGAGGCCGCCCGCCGGGAGGAGGAACTCGTCACCGGCCCGCCCGAGAAGGTCGGCTTCTCCGCCTCGGGCGAACCCACCCCGGCGGCCGTGGGCTTTGCCAAGGGCCAGGGCAAGGACGTGGCCGACGTCTTTGTCATGGAAACCGGCAAGGGCCGCTACCTGGCCCTCAACAAGGCCACCGGCGGCGAGGCCGCCCTGGAGCTTTTGCCCGGCATCTGCCTGGAGCTGGTCAAGAAGCTGTCCTTTCCCAAGCGCATGCGCTGGGGCAGCCGCGATTTCGCCTTCGGCCGACCGGTGCACTGGTTCGTCGCCCTCCTCGACGCGGACGTGGTGCCCTTTGCCCTTGGCGACATCGTCTCGGGCCGGGAGACGCGCGGCCACCGCATCATGGGCCCCGGCCCCTTTGCCGTGCCCGCGGCGGCCGACTATTTCGCCCTCATCCGCGACCAGGGCAAGGTGGTCCTCGACGCCAAGGAGCGCGAGGGCATGATCCGCTCCCAGGCCGAGCAGCTGGCCCGCGAGGCCGGCGGCACGGCCGTGATCAACCCATCGCTTTTAGCCGAGGTCACGGGGCTGACCGAACACCCGGTGGTCCTGCTGGGCCGGTTCGACCGCAAGTTCCTGGACGTGCCGCGCGAGGTGCTGATTACCAGCATGGAGAGCCACCAGAAGAGCTTCGCCGTGGAAGACGGCAAGGGCGGGTTGTTGCCGGTCTTCCTGACCACCCTGGGCCTGGTGCCGGGCAATCCCGAGCTGGTGCGCCGGGGCTGGCAGCGGGTGCTGGCGGCGCGCCTGGAGGATGCCCGCTTTTTCTGGGAGGACGACTGCGCCACGGACCTCGAGGCCTGGCAGAAAAAGCTCGAACGGGTGGTCTTCCTGGCCGGCCTTGGCAGCATGCGCGACAAGGCCCGGCGCCTGGAGCGGCTGTGCGGCCTGGTGGCCGAGATGGCCGGCCGGCCCGAGGTCATGCTCGACGCCTCCCAGGCCGGCGGCCTGGCCAAGGTCGACCTCGTGTCCGACATGGTCGGCGAATTCGCCGAACTGCAAGGCATCATGGGCGGCATCTACGTGGGCCGCAAGGGCCATTCCCAGACCGTGTCCCGGGCCATCGCCGAACAGTACCTGCCGGCCGGGCCGGACAGCCCCGTGCCGCCGACCCTGGCCGGCGCTATCCTGTCCATCGCCGACAAGGCCGACACCCTGGCCGGCTGCTTCGGCCTGGACATGGCCCCCACCGGCGCCGCCGACCCCTACGCCCTGCGCCGGGCGGCGCTCGGCATCTGCCGCATCGTCATCGAGCACGGCCTGCGCCTGGACCTCATGGAGCTGCTCCAGGCGGCCCTGGACGGCTACGGCGACACCAAGTTCAAGGTGGACCGCACCCATAGCCTGGCCAAGCTCCTGGATTTTTTTGGCCAGCGCCTCAAGGCCTATTTCACCGGCCGGGGCTTCGACACGCTGGTGGTGGACGCGGCCCTGGGCGCTTCCTTCACGGACATCGCCCAACTGGCCGCCCGCCTCGACGCCCTGGCCGCCTTCGCCGCCAAGCCGGACTTCGACCAGGCCGTGCTGACCTTCAAGCGCGCCGCCAACATCATCCGCAAGCAGGGCGTGGGCGCGGGCGTGCCCCTGACCGGCACGGTCAAGGCGGCGCTTCTGGCCGAGCCGGCCGACAAGGACCTGGCCGCGGCCTGCGCCGACGTCTTTCCGCGCTACGACGCGCTGTTTGCGGCCGGCGACTACCGGGCCGTGCTGGATCTGCTCTACGAGCTGCGGCCGGCCGTGGACGCCTTTTTCGACAACGTCATGGTCATGTGCGACGACATGGACGTGCGCCTCAACCGTTTGAACCTGCTCAAGTCCCTGGTGGACCGCCTGGGCCGCGTGGCCGACTTCGCCGCGCTGCAGGTGTAGGGGATTAATGAGGGAAGATGCCTCCGGCGGCCAGGAGGGGCACTGCCCCTCCTGGACCTCCCGAAAGGGGGGGAGATAAACCGCACGGATGGATTTTTTTTCTTGACAGGTTTGGCTTGTCGAGCTAATTGATTCTGCTTCAGCGAACACTACACGGAGGAACGATCCTTGGCCAACCATAAATCCGCCATCAAACGGCACCGTCAAAGCCTTTTGGCCCGGGCTCGCAACCGGGCGGTCAAAACCCGCGTGCGCAATGTCATCAAGGCCGTACGCGCCGCCCTTTCCGCCGGTGACGCCGCCGCCGCCGAGACCGCCCTGTTGTCCGCCACCAAGGTCCTGGACAAGGCCGCCACGAAGAAGATCATCCACTGGAAGACCGCCGCCCGCAACATTTCCCGCCTGTCCACGGCCATCAACAAGGCCAAGTAGGGCCCCAGGCACACCGGTTCGAGACACGATTGTTCGCCCGTCGCGGTTCGCCGCGACGGGCTTTTCGTGCATGGGTCCGTCTGGGGTCGGGCCGGCCGCGGCATGGCCCGGCCGCGCCGACCCGGGGGCTGGGAACGAGGGCAAGGCCTCGCAGCGCGGACAGTGCGTCAGGCGCGGTGGTTGTGCAGCCAGTCGGCGAGCGCCTCGGCCGTCAAAGTCCCCTTGCCCAGCGCTTCGAAAACCAGGACACGCTGCGTCCCGGGGGCGGTGAGCCCAAGGCCGTGCAGCCGCAAGAAAAGCATGGCCGTGACGTAGGCCGTGCGTTTGTTGCCGTCGAGAAAAGGATGGCTCCTGGCGATCCCGTGGGCGTAGAGGGCCGCCAGGTCGAATCCGTCCGGCGCGGCATGGGCTGCCCATTGCCTGGGCCTGGCCAGGGCGCCTTCGAGCAGCGCCAGATCCCGCGTCCCCGCCAGACCCCCGTGCTCTTCGATCTGGCGGTCATGGATGGCCAGGACCACGGGGACTTCGATCCAGGTCCAGTTCACCTGGCGGCCAGTTCACGTAAAACATCGCGGTCTTCCCGCATGATGGCCTCGGCCGCCGCCATCTGCGCGGCGAATGCCGCATCCATGGGCGTGATCCGGCAACCGTCCGGGGCCTCGGTCAGGTAGACCGTGTCGCCTTCCCCGACCTTGAGCCTGGCCAGGACCTCCTTGGGCAGCACCAGCCCCAGGGAATTGCCCACCTTGCGAATCTTGAGCGCCTGCATGGTTCCGCCTCCAAGTTGATACAAAAATTATAACATCCCAAGGATCGCCCGGCAAGGCCGTGGTGGCAGGAAGAAGCGGGCGGGCACGCCGAGGTTACGGCTTGATGTAGGCAAAGCCCTGGCGCTGCAAATCCACCAGCTCCACCACGCCGGCCGGCACGATGGCGCAGGCCGGATGCAACTGGGCGGCGGTTACGCCGAAATGCCGCAGGGCGTTTTGGCACACCCGCACCGACAGCCCCTTGGCCGCCAGTTCCCCGAGGCGGTCGGCCGTCGCGCCATCGGCGGTCATCAGCGTGATGGCCGGGCCGTTGACCAGCAGCACCACCGTGAAGTCCTCATGGACCAAGGCGTCGAGATAGTTGGCCACGTTGGTCAGGGCCATGCCCAGGGCGGCCGCGTCCGTATCCACGTGAAAAACCACGTCGAAGTGCATTCCCGGCTCCTATTTTCCGATGTCACGCCAGGCGCAGCCGGGCCGCGTCCGGCGACGCCGCCACCACCCGGCCGATGACCGCCGCCAGGTCGCCGGCGTCGGTCAGCATCCGCCGGGCCGCCGCGACCTTCCCCTCGGGCACGGCCAGCACCAACCCGCCCGAGGTCTGGGCGTCGAAGACCAGGTCGCAGCGCACCGGGTCGAGCCCGGCGGCCTCGGCCACGGCCTTGGCGCAGTGGTCGCGGTTGGCGAAGCTCCCGGCCGGCAGCATGCCCAGGCCGGCCAGTTCCACGGCCTCGGGCAGGAACGGGATGTCGGCCAGGGTCAGCTCCACGGCCACGCCCGAGCCGGCGGCCATCTCCAGCAGATGCCCGCCCAGGCCAAACCCGGTCACGTCCGTGGCCGCCTTGAGCCCCAGTTCCCGGATCACCCGGCCGCCGGCGACGTTGAGCCGGCCGGCGACGCGAAACAGCAGGTCTTCGAGCACGGCCGCGTCGCCGAAATCCCCCTTGAGGGCCGTGGCCAGAACTCCGGTGCCCAGCGGCTTGGTCAGGATGAGCACGTCGCCGGGCGCAAGCCCGGTGTTGGAGGCGAAGCCGTCGGCCGCAACCAAACCGGAGACGGCCAGGCCGTACTTGATCTCCTTGTCCTCCACGCTGTGCCCGCCGGCCGGCACGGCCCCGGCTTCCAGGATCGCGTCCAGGCCGCCGCGCAGGATATCGGCCAGGATTCCCTTGTCCATGGTCTTTATGGGGAAGCAGACGATGTTCATGGCAGCAAGTGGCGTGCCGCCCATGGCGTAGACGTCGGAAAGGGCGTTGACCGCGGCGATACGGCCGAACTTGTAGGGGTCGTTGACGATGGGGGTAAAAAAATCCACGGTCTGCACGAGCCCCGTGCCGTCCGGAAGGCGCACCACGGCCGCGTCCTCGTTGACGCCGCTTGCGGTCAGCAGCCGAGGATCGGTCACGGGCGGCAAGCCCCGCAAGACGGCCTCCAGGTCCCCTGGGGCGATCTTGGCCGCTCAGCCGGCGGCGGTGACGGTCTTGACCAGTTCCACGGTCATGACGGCTCCTTGTCGATGCTTTCCCTCAAATCACGCACCAGCGCCTCGCGGTCAAGGCCGAACCGGGCCGCCAGTGCGCCGATGGTCTCGAAAAGCCCCTGGCACAGCAGGCAACAGCCGGCCGGGCCGTCGTAGCGCCGCAAGACGTCCTCGGTGGCCGGATGGGCGGCCACCAGGTCGAGGACGGTGGCCGTGTCGGGATCAAAGGTCACGGCCGGACTCCGCGCCGCTTTGCACGGCCCACATGCCGGCGTAGACCCCGCCGGCGGCCACCAGGGATTCGTGGTTGCCGCGCTCGACCAGGCAGCCCTCGACCACGACCAGGATTTCGGCGCACTGGCGCACGGTGGACAGGCGATGGGCCACGGCCAGGGTCAGCCTGCCCTGGCGGAAGGCGTGGAGGTTTTGCTGGATGATCGCCTCGGTGCGCGTGTCCACGGCCGAGGTGGCCTCGTCGAGGATGAGCACGGCCGGATCGCGCAGGATGGCCCGGGCCAGGGACACGCGCTGGCGTTCGCCGCCGGAAAGTTTCATGCCGCGTTCGCCAATGAGCGTGTCGTAGCCCGACGGCAGCTTCATGATGAAGTCGTCGGCCCCGGCCACGGCCGCCGCCCGGCGAACGGCCGCCAAGTCGGCTTCGGGGCGCCCCAGCAGGATGTTCTCGGCCACCGTGCCGTGGAATAAAAAGGCGTCCTGGGAGACGTAGCCGAGCTGGCCGCGCCAGCTTTTGAGCGTGTAGGCGGCCAGGGGACGGCCGTCGACGAGGATCGCGCCGCCGGTTGGCTCGTAGTAGCGCAGCAGCAGTTTGACCAGGGTGGATTTGCCGGCCCCGGTCGGGCCGACCACGCCCGTCACCTCGCCCCGGCGCAGGGAGAAGGTGATGCCGTGCAGCACCGGCCCCCGCGACGGGTAGGCGAAACGGACATCCCGGAAGGCGATCTCCCCGGGGCGGTGGGGCAGGGCCACGGCCTCGGGCCGGTCGGCCACCCGGGGCTTGACGGCCAACAGTTCGGCGATGCGCGAGGCGGCGGCCTCGGCCCGCTGGATCTGGTTGATGAGCATGCCGAAGACGAAAAGCGGCAGCACGAGCCGGGCGGCAAAAAGCACGAAGGTGGTGTAGTCGCCGACGGTGGGGCCGTGGCCGGCGGCCACCAGGTAGCCGCCGCCGGCGAAAACCGCGCCGAAGGAGAGGCCGGCCACGGCGTAGATGGCCGGGACGAATTTGGCCCGCTCGGCCTCGGCGGCGATGGCCTCGTCGCGGTAGCTGGCCGAGCGCGCGGCCACGGCGGCGTGGAGGCGGTCCTCGGCGGTGTAGGCCTGGATGACGCCCATGCCGGCGATGTTGTTTTCGAGCAGCCCGGCGATGGCGCCCACGGCCCGGCGCGTTTCCCGGTAGCGGGGCTGCACCCGGGTGACGAACCGGCGCACGGCGAAGATGGCCAGGGGCAGCGGCAAGAAAAGCAGCAGCGCCAGCCGCCATTCCAGGAAAAACAGGTAGCCGTAGATGCCAAGGAAGGTGACCGCCAGCCGGATGATGGAGGTGAGCGCATCGGTGAGGAAGCTTTCCAGGGTGTCCACGTCGGCCACGATGACGGACATGATGTCGCCGGTCTGCCGGTCCTCGAAAAAGGCCGGGTCCAGGGACTGGAGGTGGCCATAGAGGCTTAACCGGATGTCGTGGCGCGTCTTTTGGGCCATGGCCGCGAGCACGTAGTCCGAGCTGCTTTGAAAAACGGCCAGGAACAGGAAACCGGCCAGGATGGCCAGGCCGTACAGGACGTAGGTGGCGGGAGCGGCCTCGCCCCTGGCGGCGGCGTCGATGACCCGGCCGGCCAGGGCCAGGGGCAGCAGGTCGCAGGCCCGGGCCAGGATGTTGAGGGCCAGGCCGGTGGCCAGGGCCGCCTTGTAGGGCCGCAGATAGGCGTAAAGCCGCCAGACGTGGCGGCCCAGAAAGGCCTGGGCGGCCTTTGGCGCCGGGTGTTGGGATGGCTTTTTCATACGAGCAGGAGCAGGACGGCGTACCCGGTCGCGCCCAGGGCGAAGGCCGGGAAATTGCCCGACCCGTCGAGGGGGATCTCGTCCTTCATGGTGTTCATGACAACGCCGCCGGCCAGAAAGGCGAACAGGACGGCCAGCACGGCCTCGTGGACGCGAAAGGCCGCGCCGACGGCCCAACCGGCCAGGACGGCCCCGGCCAGGACCTTGCGGCCCAGGCGGCGGTAGTCGTCGGTGAAATGGCGCCGCAGGCCGTAGTCGCCGGCGGCCATGTGCAGGGCCATGGCCGCGAAATAGGTGAGAAGGCTCACCGGGCCGGGATGCACCCGGTTGACCAGCAGGTAGCCGATGAGGAAATTGTACAGGCCAAAGGAGACCAGGTGGAGCCAGAACACGCCCGCGCCCCGGGAACCGGCGCCCACGGGCGGGTTTTGCCGGCCGCCCCGGGCGGCCAGGGCGGCCCGCTCCAGGCCGTAGAAGACCAGCAGGCCGAGCAGGGCGACCAGGAAGACATGGCGGTCCAGCACCGCGACAAAAGCCCAGCCCGTGCGGCGTAGCGCCTCCTGGCCGTCGCACAGCCCGGGAAAGATGTGCACGAACACGTAGGCCGCGGCCGCGCCGCCGGCCGCCGACAGCCAGGGGCTTCGCGGCGCGTCCAGGGCCGGGGCTAGCAGGCGCACCTCCAGGTGCAAGGCGGCCAGGCACAGGGCGGCCAGGCCCGTGGCGAGGATCACGGCGCGCCGTCCCTGGCCAGGGTGGCGGCCCGGCGCAGCAAGGCCTCCTCGTCGGCCCAGGCGGCCGGGTCGGCGTTCTTGACGATGCGGCTGGCCCGGGAGAGCTCCTCCCCGGTCAGGCGGATGCCGATCTCGCCCAGGCGCAGGGCCAGGGCGGCCCGGCCGGACAGGGGCGACAGGGGCAGGCGGATGCCGGCGGCCCCCACCGCCTCCGGCCGGAAGGGCAGGTAGGTGTCCGGGTGTTTGAGCAGGCCGTCCTGGTGGACGCCGGCCGAGGTGGCGAAGACGTTGCCGCCGACCACGGCCTTGTTGGGCGGCAGGGCCACCCCGGACAGGCGCGAAACCAGGCCGCACAGGGCGGTGAGCCTGGCCGGGTCCAGGCCGATGGCCCGGCGGTACTGTTTGCGGTGCAGGGTCAGGGCCATGACCGTTTCTTCCAGGGCGGCGTTGCCGGCCCGTTCGCCGATGCCGCCCACGGTCAGGTGGACGATATCCGCGCCGGCGGCCACGGCGGCCAGGGTGTTGGCCGTGGCCAGGCCCAGGTCGTCGTGGAAGTGCACCCGCAGCTTGACGCCGCGCGGGTGGGCCAGGCCGGCGAGCGTGCGCACGCGCCGCTTGACGGTTTCGGGCGTGAGCACCCCCAGGGTATCGGGAAAGCCGATGCCCGTGGCCCCGGCGTCCATGGCCACGGTGTAGGCCTTGACCAGGAAGGACGGCTCGGTGCGGCTGCCGTCCTCGCAGCTGAAGGTGACCTTGGTGAAGCGCCGGCGGGCCTTGGTGACGGCCGACGCGATCATGCCCAGGCAGGCGTCCTTGGACTTGCCGAGCTTGTAGCGGCGGTGCAGGGGGCTTGTGGCCAAAAAGACGCCGACCCCCCGGCGGTCGGGCTCCACCTCGGCCAGGGCCTGCCAGGCGGCCTCGATATCGCCGGAAACGGCCCGGCACAGCGCCATGATCCGGGGACCGGCCACCGCGGCGCCGATGCGGCGCACGGCCTCGATTTCCCGGTCGGACACGGCCGGGAAGCCGGCCTCGATGACGTCGACCCCGGCTTCGGCCAGGGCGGTGGCGATGGCCACCTTGTCGTCCACGGAAAAGCGCACGCCGGGCATTTGCGCCCCGTCGCGCAGGGTGGTGTCGGAGATGATAAGCGGTGTGAGGGGTCGCGGTGAAGCTGCGGCAAGGGAAGTGGGCATGCGCCTTCATGCGCTTCTTTCGCTTCGATGGCAATGCGGCGCGCTTTTGGCAATTCCGGTGGACCGGCGGGCCGGGCCGGTCCAGCCGGGACAGGATTTGACGAACAAGGGGCCAAGGGATAGGTTTTCCGGGTTGGGTGGGAGGGATTTTTTCCTTATTCCCCGATCCCGGAGGAGACGGTATGGCCACCATCGGCGTGTTGTTGTCCGGCTGCGGCGTGCTCGACGGATCGGAGATCCACGAGGCCACGCTCACCCTGTATTTCCTGAACAAAGCCGGCGCCAAGGTCGTGTGCCTGGCCCCGGAGGCGGACTATGCCGTGGTCGACCACGCGGCCAAGGCCCCGACCGGCGAGCGGCGCAACATCCGCGTGGAAGCCGCCCGCATCGCCCGGGGGCCGGTTGCCGACGTGGCCGCCGTCACGGCCGACGACCTCGACGGCCTCATCTTGCCGGGCGGTTTCGGCGCGGCCAAAAACCTGTGCGATTTCGCCGACAAGGGCGGCCAGGGCACGGTCGTGCCTTCGGTTGCCGCCCTCATCGCGGCCATGCACGCCGCCGGCAAGCCCATCGGCGCCATCTGCATCGCCCCGGCCGTGCTGGCCCTGGCGCTCGGCGGCCACCAGCCGGAACTGACCATCGGCAACGACCCGGGCACGGCCCAAGCCCTGGAGGCGGCCGGCGCCAGGCACGTGGCCCGGGCCGTGGACGAAATCCAGGTGGACGCGGCCAACAACCTCGTGACCACGCCGGCCTACATGCTCGGCCCCGGCATCGCCGACATCGCCAAGGGCATTGAAAAGCTCGTGGAGACGGTGCTCTCCCGGGTCAAGGCAGCCTGATCGCCAAGGAGGGCGGATGCGTCGGCTTTTCGTCAATGCGGACGATTTCGGCCTCACCGACGGCGTGACGCGCGGCATCGCCGAAGCCATGGAGCGCGGCCTGGTGGACGGGACCACGGCCATGGTCTGCGCCGCGGGCGCGCCCGAGCGCATCCGCCGGTTCGGCGCCGGTCTGCGCGGCCGGGTGGGGCTGCATTTGCAGCTCACCGGCGGCCGGCCCTGCCTGCCGCCCGGGGAGGTGCCGAGCCTGGTTACGGCCGAGGGGCTTTTCCCCCGCAAGAAGCTCGACGTGGCCGATGTCGCCCCCGACGAGGTCCGCCGGGAATGGCGGGCGCAGTTGGCCCGTTTGCGGGAAACCGGGCTCGAACCGAGCC
The DNA here is from genome assembly GCF_049995385.1 of Solidesulfovibrio sp. DCME. Lineage (NCBI taxonomy): Bacteria > Pseudomonadati > Thermodesulfobacteriota > Desulfovibrionia > Desulfovibrionales > Desulfovibrionaceae > Solidesulfovibrio > Solidesulfovibrio sp. DCME. The sequence continues at coordinate 2,828,597 of NZ_CP188261.1, read as the reverse complement.
ATCTGGATTCCCATCACCACATCCACAAGCGGGTGGAAGTGTTTCCGGTCTTCCTGGAATTGGCCCGGGAACTGGGGCTGCCGGCCAGGGCCCTGTCCGACGGCATGCGCCGGGCCATGGACGGGGCCGGCGTGCCCCATGCCGATTTGTGCCTGACCCGGTTTTACGGCGAAACGGTTGACGCCGAGGCCTTCGTGTCGCTGGTCGACGCCGCCTTTGCCGCCCTGGGCGGCCAGGGCACGGTGGAGGTCATGGCCCATCCGGGGCAGGCCGACGCGGCCCTGGCGGCCATCAGCGGCTATGACCAGGGCCGGGAGCGGGAACTCCTCGTCCTGACCGATCCGGGCCTGGCCGCCCGGCTGGCCGAACGCGGCATCGTCCGTTGCGGCCCTGGCGCCGTGGCGGCCACGGCCGTGTCGGCTGCCGTCGCGGCACGGACGGAACTTCGCCTCATATCGTAACCGGACGGCGGGGCGAAGCATCGCCCGGGAGGGGACATGCCGGAACGATTGTTGTTGTCCCTGCGCAAATTCGTGGCCCCGGAATTCGTCTTCGGCCGGGGGGCCGTGGCCCTGGCCGGCCGGCAGGCGGCCGGGCTCGGCGTGCGCCGTGCGCTGCTCGTGGCCGATCCGGGGCTTTTCGCCTTCGGCTGGCCGGACAAGGTGGCGACGAGCCTGGTGGCGGCCGGCATCGAGCCGCGGCTGTTCTCGGCCCTGTCCTCCAATCCGCGCGACGTGGAGGTCATGGCCGGGGCGAAACTGTTCGACGAATCCGGCTGCGACGCCCTGGTGGCCGTGGGCGGCGGCTCGGCCATGGACTGCGCCAAGGCCATCGGCATCGTTTCGGCCAACAGGCGCCACATCCTGGAATTCGAGGGCGTGGACAACGTGGACCGGCCCGGGCCGCCCATCGTCTGCGTACCGACCACGGCCGGCACCGGCGCCGACGTCTCCCAGTTCGTCATCGTCACGGACACGGCCAGACGGGTCAAGGTCGCCATCGCCAGCAAGATGCTCATTCCCGACGCGTCGCTGATCGACCCGGAAGTCACGGCCACCATGCCCCGGGAACTGTCGGTCCACACCGGCCTCGACGCCCTGACCCACGCCGTGGAGGCCTACGTTTCCAACGCCCACGGCCCTATGACCGACCTGCTGGCCCTGGAGGCGGTGCGGTTGATCCGCCTCAACCTGCCCCGGGTGCTGGTCGACCCGGGCAATATCGACGCCCGGGGCGGCATGTGCCTGGCCAGCCTCTATGCCGGCATGGCCCTGTCCAATGCCATCCTGGGCGCGGTCCACGCCATGGCCCACAGCCTGGGCGGCCTGCTCGACCTGCCCCACGGCCTGTGCAACGCCATTTTGCTTGACCACGTGGTCCGCTACAATTACGACGCCGTTGCGGACCGCTACGTGACCCTTGGCCGCCTGCTCGGCGCCCGTTTCGACGACGACGCCCCGGACGCGGAGAAAAAGGAGTCGGTGGTGGCCGCCATTGCGGATTTTCGCACGTCCCTGGGCCTGCGCCTGAACCTGGCCGATCTGGGGGTCAGCCCGGAAGCCATCCCCGAACTGGCCCGCAAGGCCATGGCCGACCCGTGCCTGCTGACCAACCCCCGGGAAGCGTCCCAAAGCGACCTCGAAGCCATCTATGAAAATGCCCGGCGCGCCACCTCCTGAACCCGACTATCGCCGGGCCAGACTCCTGGGCTTTGGCGAGCAGTCCGTCAGCAAAAGCTATTTTCCCGAGCTCAAGCGCCGCCTCGACGAGCTTGAGCGCTTCCGTTCGCTGCTGGACCAGACGGCCGAAGGCATTTTCCTGGTCGATGGCCGCACGGGGCGCGTGGCCGACGCCGCCGGGGCGGCCGGCGCGCTGCTTGGCCTGGAGCGTAGCGCCCTTGTCGGCCGCCATTTCGCCGACCTGCTGCCCAAGGAGGCCGTGGAGCACCTGCGCGGGCTTTTTTCCGGCGACTTCGCCGCCGGCCGCATCGAGACGATCTTGCCTTCGCCGCGCGGCACCGGGCCGGGCTTGGCCGTGGAGATGACCTTCCGCCTGGCCAGGGGCGAGGAAGGGGCCATCGCCGTCATCGTGGCCCGGGACGTGACGGACCGCAAAAAAAGCGAACTGGCCCTCAAACGGGCCGAGGAAAAATACCGGGGCATCGTGGAAAACGCCGCCGAGGGCATTTTCCAGTGCGCCCTCGACGGCCGCATGATCAGCGCCAACCCGGCCATGGCCGCGATCCTCGGCTACGCCTCGCCGCGCGATCTCATGCGGCGCATCAAGAACATCGTGGACGAGGTGGTGACCAACGACCACGACCGGCAGCGCATCCGCTCGGAACTGGCCCGCTACGACGAGGTCAAAAACCTCGAAATCGAACTGCGCACCAAATCCGGCGGGCTGATGTGGGGGCTCATCAACGCCCGGCGCATCCGCGACGCCGCCGGCGAGCCCGAACGTTTCGACGGGTCGCTCCAGGACGTCACCATCCGCAAGAAGGCCGAGCAGACCCTGCAACGCTACCAGGACGAGCTGGAGCAGGCCGTGGCCGAGCGCACGGCCGAACTGACCCGCATCAACGAACGCCTCACCCACGAGGTGACCATCCGCAAACGGGCCGAGGAGGCGGCCGAGGCCGCCAACCGGGCCAAATCCGACTTCCTGTCCATGGTCTCCCACGAGATCCGCACGCCCTTGACCTCGGTGCTGGGGTTCGCCGTCATCATCGAAAAACGCCTGGAGGAGCTGTTCGAAAAGCTTCTCGACGACAACCCCCGCCACCGCCGCCAGGCCGGCCAGGTCATGGACAACCTGCGCATCATCGTCTCCGAGGGCGAGCGGCTCAAGCACCTCATCAACGACGTCCTGGACCTGGCCAAGCTCGAAGCCGGCAAGATGGCCTTCCGGTCCGAACGGGTGGACCCGGCCGCCATCGTGCGCCATGTCATGTCCGCCTCGGCCGGGTTGCTCGGGGCCAACAAGAAGGTTTCGCTCAACACCCGCATCGAAGGGCGGCTGCCCGAGGTCCTCGGCGACCGCGACCGGATCATCCAGGTCCTGGTCAACCTGGTGTCCAACGCCCTCAAGTTCACCGAACACGGCTCGGTCACCTGCCGGTCCCGGGTCGAAGGGCACTATGTCGTCATCGAGGTGGCGGACACGGGCATCGGCATCCCCGAACCCGAGCAGCACAAGGTTTTCGAGAAGTTCAACCAGATCGGCGCGACGCTCACCAACAAGCCCAAGGGCACGGGGCTGGGGCTTCCCATCTGTAAACACATCGTGGAGTCACACGGCGGTCGCATTTTTTTCGTATCCAGGCCCGGCACCGGCAGTACGTTTACCTTCACCCTGCCGATTGCCTAACGGCCGCCGTTGCGGTATGTCCCCGACCCCGGCGCCGCGGTGACCGCGCGCCGGCAACGTTTTTTCAAGGACCCCCCCATCATGAGCCAGAAGATCCGAAACGAAGGGCTGCGCAATATCGCCATCATCGCTCACGTCGACCACGGCAAGACGACGCTTGTGGACCACATGTTCCGTCAAAGCGGGCTGTTTCGCCAGAACCAGGAAGTGGCCGACCGCATCATGGACAGCATGGACCTGGAGCGCGAACGCGGCATCACCATCGCCGCTAAAAACTGCGCCGTCATTTCCGGCGGGGTCAAGATCAACATCATCGACACCCCGGGCCACGCCGACTTCGGCGGCGAGGTGGAGCGGGCCCTGTCCATGGTCGATGGCGCGGTGCTTTTGGTCGACGCCTCGGAAGGGCCCCTGCCGCAGACCCGTTTCGTGCTCAAAAAGACCCTGGACCGGGGCTTGCCCGTCATCGTCGTGGTCAACAAGATCGACCGCAAAGACGCCCGGGTCGAGGAAGTCTTAAACGAAATCTACGACCTGTTCATCGACCTCGACGCCTCGGAGGAGCAGCTCGAATTCCCGGTGCTCTACGCCATCGGCCGCGAGGGCCTGGCCAAGGAGTCCCTGGACGGGGAGGGCAGCGACCTGCTACCGCTTTTCGCCCGCATCCTGTCCACCATTCCCGCCCCGTTCCACGACCCGGACGAGCCCTTCCGCATGCTGGTCTCGGACCTCGGCTATTCCGACTTCCTGGGCCGGCTGGCCGTGGGGCGCGTCATTTCCGGCACGGCCCGCATCAACCAGACATTGGTGCGCATCGACGAGTCCGGGGCGGCCAAGCCCCTGCGCGTGTCCAAGCTGCAGGTCTATCAGGGGCCGAGCCTGACCGAGACCGACGAGGCCGAACCCGGCGACATCATCGTGTTGTCCGGGGTCGAGGAAGTGACCATCGGCGACACCATCTGCACCGCCGACGCGCCCAAGGCCCTGCCGCGCATCCACGTGGACGAGCCCACCGTGGCCATGCGTTTCGCCATCAACTCCTCGCCGTTCGCCGGCCGGGAGGGCAAGTTCGTGCAGTCGGCCAAGCTGCGCGAGCGCTTGTCCAAGGAGACCCTGCGCAACGTGGCCATCCGCGTGGAGGAGACCGAGGACAAGGACAGCTTCACGGTCAAGGGCCGGGGCGAGTTCCAGATGGCCATCCTGGTCGAGACCATGCGCCGGGAAGGGTTCGAGCTGTCGGTGGGGCGGCCGGAGGTCATCCTCAAGGTCGAGGGCGGGGTGAAAAAGGAGCCCGTGGAGCACCTGTTCATCGACTGCGACGAGGCTTTCGTGGGCGTGGTCACGGAGAAGCTGTCCATCCGCAAGGGGCGCATGCTCAACCTGGTCAACCACGGCTCGGGCCGGGTGCGCCTGGAATTTTCCATTCCGTCGCGCGGGCTCATCGGCTACCGCGACGAGTTCCTCACCGACACCAAGGGCACGGGCATCATGAACTCGTCTCTGGAGGGCTACGAGGAATACCGGGGCGATTTCCCCAGCCGTTTCACCGGTTCCATCGTCTGCGACCGCGAGGGCGTGGGCGTGCCGTACGCGCTTTTTAACCTCGAACCGCGGGGCCGGCTGTTCATCACCCCGGGCGAACCGGTTTACGAAGGCATGATCGTTGGCGAGCACAATCGGGACAACGATATCAACGTCAATCCGTGCAAGGAAAAGAAGCTCACCAACATGCGGGCCTCGGGCAAGGACGAAAACGTCATCCTGTCGCCGGTGCTGCCCATGACGCTCGAGCGGGCGCTGCATTTCGTGCGCGAGGACGAGATGGTCGAGGTGACGCCGGCCTCGATCCGGCTGCGCAAGACCGTGCTTTCGGCCAAGGACCGCCACACCCTGGACGGGGTCCGGAAGAAGGACAAGGGCTAGGCCGCCGGCCTGGCCGTATCGGACGCCAAGCCCGGGTTCGCCCGGGCTTTTTTTATGGGAAACGGCCGCAGGCGGCTTCCGGGAGCCGGCCCACGGGGCTGGTCGTGGGCATTGCCGCAGCGGGCCGCTATCCATCGGGTGGGCATCGGGCGCGGGGAGCGTCCGGGGGCCGCAAACCGACAGGATGCAGCGGCCGCAACCAAGGCGCGAAGGCCTGGCCTTGCCAGCGCCGGTGGGACTTGCCTGGGGAATGCAGGGGAAGGTGTTGCTGGCCGTTGGCGGCAGAAAATGCCGGCGCGAATCGGAACCTCCGGCTCAAAGTTAACATAATTTACATTATGGGACAAATAGCCGGGAACGGGAAAGCGCGCCAGTCCGCTTCCGGACACCGCGCCCAATCGTTTCCTGGAACTCCCTGCCGCCGCGCCGAGCCGGAAAACGTCCGCCGCGCCCAAGGCTCCCGTTGCCCGGGCCGCTTGCCTCCGTGTCGCGCCCTCGAAAAGGATTTAGGAAGGATTTATGAGGAAGGATTTATACTGGTTATGAAGGATCTCTGCTGGTAAGGATTTATGCTTTCCCATGTGCAACATCTCAAAATAATTGTCTATTCTTTAATTCCGCCAGCGAATTCCTTCAGGAAGCAAGGCTCGTCCGAACGGTCGCCGGGTCCGCATGCCGGCCAACGGCCCAACCGTCGCAAGGCTTCGTCCGCCGCCTGGCGGACCTCAGGTAAGCATCACCGGCCAGCCGGATTCTTCTCGGCGCATTGGCAGCCCCCGGCTTTTTTCTGTGCCAGGATATGCTCGAAAATCAGCGACTTGCCGTTCGTCGCCACATCCCGTTCGATGTCCGCCGCAGCATAGCCGAAGCAATGGCAAATCAGGCCCTGCATGGGATTGCTCCGCAAAGAAACGTTCCGAAACGCCGCCGGCCCTGGCATCAGGCCAAGGGCCAGCGGACACGTCGGGCAAAGGAACTGTTCACAATAATCTTTTTAATTTAATATGTTGACGAATAACATATAATAATGTAATACTGAATGTATACGTAAAGTACACATTCAGTCCCCGGCCTCAAACGAACAGCCCGACCCGGGAGAAGGTCGTCACGTCGAAAAGCCCCTGGTCCGTGAGCTTGAGCGACGGAATCACCTCGAGCGACAGAAACGACATGGCCATGAACGGATGGGCCAAGGCTTCGGGTCCCTCGCCGGCCAACTGCCGGTAGGCCTGGCCCAGGGCTGCCAACTGGGCCGTGACCACCTCCAGCGGCGCGTCGCTCATGAGCCCGGCCACGGGCAGCCGCACCTGGCCCAGGACCTTGCCGTCGGCCACCACGGCGAAGCCGCCGCCCGAGACCATGAGCGTGCGGGCGGCGAGCACCATGTCCGCGTCGTTGACCCCGGCCACGATCAGGTTGTGGGCGTCGTGGGCCACCGTGCCGGCCACGGCCCCGCGCTTGAGCCCAAGGCCGGACACGAACCCCAGGCCCATGTTGCCCGTGGCCTTGTGGCGCTCGATGACGGCCAGCTTGGCGATGTCGCGCGCGGGGTCGGCCACGGCCAGGCCGTTTGCGATGCGGGCCTTAACGAGGCGCGCCTCGGTGACGATCTGGCCCGGGATGAGCCCGATGACCCGGTGGCGCGCACCCTTGGCCGGGATGGCGAAACCGGCCTCGGTGAGCTCCCCGGCCACGCGCATGGCCCGGGGCGGTGTCAGGCAGGAATGGTCGGCGAATTCCCAGTCGGCCAGGTGCCGGCCGTTGAGGAAGACATCCGTGATGTCGAAGGTTGTAAGGTCCGTGACCAGCATGCAGTCGGCTCGGTAGCCCGGGGCGATGGCGCCGCGCCGGCGCAGGCCGAAATACCGGGCCGGGTTGATGGAGGCCATGGCCACGGCCCGAAGCGGCGGCACGCCGCGCGAGACGGCCTGGCGCACCAGGGCGTTGATGTGCCCTTCCCGGCTCAGGTCCACCGGGTCGCGGTCGTCGCTGACCAGGGAGAACTGGCTGGAATTGTCCGCCGTGACCAGCGGCAGGAGCGTGTCAAGGTTCTGTTCGGTACTGCCCTGGCGGATCATGACGTGCAGCCCCCGGCGCAGCTTTTCCCGGGCCTCCTCCAGTTCCGTGCACTCGTGGTCCGAGCCCGGCCCGGCCGTGACGTAGGCGTCGAGGGACCGGCCGGTCAGGCCCGGTGCATGGCCGTCGATGACGCGCCCCCGGGCCGCCCGCAGCTTGCGCAGCATGTCCTCGTCGCCGCCAACCACCCCGGGGTAGTTCATGACCTCGGCCAGGCCCAGGATGCGGTCGGGATAGCGGGCCAGCATGGCGGCCACGTCCGAGGCGCCGATGCGCGCCCCGGACGTGGCCATGTTTGTCGCCGGCACGCACGAGGGCATCATGAAGTAGCAGGTCACGGGCAGGTCCCGGCTGCAGGCCAGCATGTATTCGATGCCGGCGAGGCCCAGCACGTTGGCGATCTCGTGGGGGTCGGAGACCACGGCGCAGGTGCCGTGGGGGGCCACGGCCTGGGCGAAGACCGGTGGCGAAAGCAGCGTCGATTCGATGTGGATGTGGCCGTCGATGAAGCCAGGGCACAGGTAGCGGCCGTCGGCCTCGACCACGGTCGCCGCCTCGCCCCCGGCAAAGCCGACGACCACGCCTGCGGCCACGGCCACGTCGGCCTGGTGGATTTCGCCGGAAAGCACGTTGAGCACACGGGCGTTTTTGATGCACACATCGGCCGGCGCCTCACCGCGCGCCACGGCCAGCCGCCGCCGCAGGATGTCGAGGCTTTCGGAATCGGGCATGGGCTCTCCTTGGGGAAAACGTTGAATCCCGGGGAAAAATTGCGTATATCATGGCACATGAACGTACCAGGAACGTTTACCTTGGGTCCCGGCGACGGGGCGGCCCGCACCGGACTGCTCAGCACCGCCCACGGCCAGGTCGAAACGCCCATTTTCATGCCCGTCGGCACCCAGGGCACGGTCAAAAGCCTGTGCCCCACCGACCTGCATGACCTCAAGGCGCAAATCATCCTTGGCAACACCTACCACCTCTACCTGCGCCCGGGCGACGAACTGGTGGCCAGGCTCGGCGGGTTGCACCGCTTCATGGGCTGGGACGGGCCGATCCTCACCGATTCCGGCGGCTTCCAGGTGTTCAGCCTGTCGGGGCTGCGGCGCATCACCGAGGAGGGGGTCACCTTCTCCTCCCATATCGACGGCTCCAAGCATCTCTTTTCGCCGGAAAAAGTCGTCTCCATCCAGCGAAACCTCGGCTCGGACATCATGATGGTCCTCGACGAGTGCGTGCCCTACGGCGCGGACCGGGCCTACACGGAAAAGTCGTTGGCGCTCACCACCCGCTGGGCGGCGCGCTGCCGCCAGGCCCACCCGGCCCGGGATCGGGGCCAACTGCTGTTCGGCATCGTCCAGGGCGGATTTTTCAAGGACCTGCGCGCCGAGAGCGCCCGGCAGCTCATCGACCTGGACTTCGAGGGCTACGCCCTGGGCGGCCTGTCGGTTGGCGAGAGCCGGCCGGAGATGTACGACATCCTCTGCGACGCCACCCCCCTGCTCCCGGCCCACAAGCCCCGCTACCTCATGGGCGTGGGCGCGCCGCGCGATTTGTTGGCCGGCATGGCCGCCGGCATCGACATGTTCGACTGCGTGCTGCCAACCAGAAACGCCCGAAACGGCACGCTTTTTACCACCAAGGGCAAGGTCAACATCAAGCGGGCCGAGTACCGCGAGGACGACTCGCCGCTGGACGCCGACTGCCCCTGCTACGCCTGCCGGACCTTTTCCAAGGCCTATCTGCGCCATCTCTACATAGCCAAGGAGCTTTTGTCGTACAGGCTCAACACCCTGCACAACCTGACCTTTTTTTCCCAGATGATGGAACGCGCCCGGGCCGCCATCCGCGACGGCCGCTTCGCCGCCTTCCGGGCGGACCTGGAAGCCGTCTACCCGGAAAACGAGGAAGTGGAAGAATAAGATCGGGGCGCCGCCCCGAACCCCGCCGGGGGGCATGATGCCCCCCGGACCCCCTCGTATTTAAAAGAAAGTCACAGGCGGCATGTCCCGGGGCGGGATGGCCAGGGGCCTGGCGGCGCGCCGGCCGAGCAGCAAGGCGGCGTAGCCTTTGCGCCCCTGCGGGATGCCGAGCATTTCCCCCAGCGGCCGGTGCGCGTCCAGGGCGAAAATGAGGTAGCCGCACCAGCAGGCGCCGTAGCCGGCGGCCGCGGCCGCGATCTCCAGCCACGCACAGGCGATGGCCGCGTCCAGCGCCGGCGTGATGCCGCCGTCCGGGGCGTGGGCCACCACCACGTGGGGCGCGCCGCGAAAAATGACGTCCTTGCCCTTGCCCGCCGCCCGGGCCGCGCCGGCCAGGTGCAGTTCCCGGGCGCGCTCGGTCTTGGCGCCGACTTCCCCGGCGATCCAGTCCAGCACCCCCTGGCGGGCCACGTCCATGCGCGCCGGGCCGTCCACGACGACATAGCCGACATCCCGGGTGTTGTGGCCCGTGGGCGCGTGGCGCACGGCATCGATCAGGGAAAGCAGTTCCTGGCGCGGGACGGGCGCAGGATCGAAGGTGCGGCAGGACCGGCGGCTGTCCAGCAGATGGCGCACGGCGGCGAAATCCGGCAGGTCCTTGCGCCGGATGGGGGCGAATTCCTCGGCCGGCAGCAGCTCGTGGACGAAGGCTCCGGTCGGGCAGGCGATGGCGCAGTGGCCGCAGCGGATGCAGTGGGCCTCGCGCCCTTCCAGGGCCGTGGGCGTCTCGCCCGGGGCGGCCTGGCGCACCAGGCTGGCCGGGCAGGCGGCCACGCACAGGCCGCAGCCGGTGCAGGCCTCGGTTATGGTGAACAGGGCCATCACGAACCTTCCTTTTTTGCGGAGGAGGTTGCGCCGAAACGGGCGTTTAAAACGGCCAGGGCTTGCTCTTCCTGGCGCACGTAGAGGTCGGTGTCGAAAAGCGCCTTGTGGCCGCCCACGGCATGGCGCAGGCACGGGGCCAGGGGGACGTGGACGAATTCGTGCCCCAGGCGGACCATGTCGCCGAACCAGGCCACGCCGATGTCCAGCACACCCTCGCCGGTTTCGGGGTTGCCCACGTCCACATAGGCGCCAAACGGCCGGGCCGGCCCGGCGGGACAGGTGGCCGGCTTGGCCTTGGCCATGTTGATGAGGCAGCAGTATTCGTTGAGCCGGCATTCCGGCAGGGGCCAGGGGTTGGCCACGAGTTCGGGCCTTGGCTCCCACATGTAGCGCCGCCGGTAGATGGCCGGGTCCAGGGCGTCGTAGAGCCCGCGCAAGGTGGCGAAATCGGGCCGGAAGTCCCGGTAGCGGCCCGGGCCGCACCGGCCCAGGTAGCTGGCCGGGCACAGCCAGCACTGGCCGATCTCGCCCGCGCCCGTGGCCTCGCCGATACGGCCGAGCAGCAGCCCCACGGCGTCGCCGATGAATTCGCAGTCGTTGTGGATCAAAAGCAGGTAGTTCTTGTCCGTGCGCTCGAAGGGATACTGGTAGCGCAAGCTGTGGCGATAGTCGGTGTCGCCGAGCCGGGCGGGGTCCACGGGATAGCGCCAGTTCATGAAGCGCGGCCGGAAATGGACGAGGCGCTCGCCCACAAGCCGCCGGGTGTCGGCGTGGGCGAACAGGTCGTTGATGACGTCCGGCTCCTCGATGAAATAGACCTTGTCGATCCACTGGCCGCTGTGGTGCAGGAGCGTCAGCAGGGAAAGGGCCGTCTGGGCCGGCTTGCCGAAGACGTTGACCGCCACGTCGACGATGCGTGTTTTCTTGTGCGCCATACTCCGCTTCAAGGATGCGACATTAGCCCATGGCGTGGCTTCCGGCAAGCGCCCCACTCGCGGCCGCGCCGCCTGCCTCGGGGAAGGTGATCACCACCATGGTGATGTCGTCTTCCTGGGGCAGCCCCTGGCGGAAGGCCGTCACGGCTTCGGTTACGGCCGCGACCACTTCCTGGGCCGGAAGGCGGGCCGCCCGGCGCAGCACCTCGCGCAGGCGCTCCTTGCCGAACATCTCCCCCGCCCTGTTGCGGGCTTCCCAGATGCCGTCCGTGCCGAGAAACAGCAGCCCGGCCTCGGGCCAGGCCCGGCGCGACTCCCTGTAGCCGTAGCCGGCCACCACCCCCAGGGGGACACCCGGGCCGGCCAGGTCCTCGAAGCGGTCCGCTTCCGGCAGATAGAGCATGGCCGGGTCCTGGCCGGCGCGCACCCAGCGCAGCAGGCGCGTGCGGGCGTCGAGGTCGAGGTAGAAAAGGGTCACGAAGCGCCCCGTGCCGTTGACGTCTTCGCACAGCCGGCCGTTGACCGCGCCGACCACGGAAACCGGGTCGCCGCCCAGGGCCGCGGCCATGCGCACCGAAGCCCGGGCCGAGGCCATGAGCAGCGCCGAACCTACGCCATGCCCGGCCACGTCGCCAACGACCAGGGCGAAACGCTGGGCGCCGAGCGTAATGCAATCGTAATAATCCCCGCCGGTCTCGTCGCAGTAGACACTGGAGGCAGCCACATCGAGCCCGGTCAGGCGAGGCGGCTCTCCGGGCAGGAGGTTTCGCTGCACGTCCTCGGCGACTTTGAGGGCATCGAGCAGCCGCACCCGATGGGAAAGGCCGGCCACCATGGCGTTGACCCCGGCGGCGATGCGGCCGAACTCGTCGGCCGTGACCACGGGCAGGCGCACGGTCAGGTCGCCCTGGCTGACCCGGGCCAGGCCATCGGTGACGGTGTGGAACAGCAGGCGCAGGTTGCCGGCATACAGGACGATGATCCGGGCGGCGCACAGGAACAAGATGGTCAGCACCAGCAGGTTTTCCAGCATGACCGTGCGCCTCGCCCGGGCGAGCACCTCCGGGGTGCGCTCCAGGGTGGACAGCCAAGCCACGTCGCCGGCCCAGATGAGCGCCAAAAGCCCCATGAGGAGGAGCGTGGCCACGCTGGCCAGAAACAGGAACCGGCGGGCCAGGCTGCGCAGATCGCCCGGGGCGGTGGCCCGGGGGAAAACGTCGGTGTGCCTGGCTTGGCGCACCAGGTCGCGCAGCCGCAGCAGGCCGCTTTCCAGGCCCAGGTAGAAGCCGGCGGCCGCGCCGCCCACGGCCAGCTTCCAGCCCGTGACCAGGGGAAAGCCGTACAGGGCCTCGACGCCCAGGCCGGCCACGGAGCCGGCGAACAGGCAGCAGACGAATTCCAGCAGGCCTTGGCGCCCGGGCTGTGCCCTGGAGGAAGCGGCAAGGACGAAACGATGCATGGCCAGGGGCCGCCCGGCCAGCATCAGGGCAAAGGACCCGGCGAGCATCGCCCCCAGCCACACGGGGGGCAAAGCCTCCATGAACGGTCAGACCTGGCCGCCGTAAACCGTCAGCAGGACCGTGACGACCAGGTAGCGTCGGGCGGCAAAACCGACCCCTTGGAACGATGGAGCGTGGTGCATCCACTCCTCTTGCCCGAAGGCGCCTAGGGAAGCAATCCTGCTTTGCGCGATATCGTGACTGGAAGGCCGGGCGCAGGCCCGCCCGGGGCGGCCGGCTGCGGGACGGCTGGCGGGGACACGTCGCGAGGGCTCGCGCGGGCGTCCGCCGGGACTACGACAAGGTTTCGTATAATTTCATTTTCCTTAAAAATACGGACGTATTTTCAAGGGGCCTGGCTCTAGCGCGGGGCGTCCGCCGGGGCCTGGGGCACGAGGCGCAGCCGACGCAAAAACAGGGCCATGGTCCGCAGGTCGGTCGGCGCAAACGACGTCTTGCCCTGGTTCCAGTCGGCGTACTCCAGGGTCACGGTATTGCGGCCCCGGCGCCCTTCCACGGGCAGGCGCAGGCTTTTGACGGCGTCGGCCGGCAGATCGGTGATTTTGGCCAGTTCCCGGCCGTTGGCGGCGATGGTCACGGCCTGGCCGGGGATGACGTTGGCGAAATCGCATTCGAGCACATACCGCCCGTCCTCGGGCAGTTCGAAGGCCAGGGAGGTTTTCGGCCCAAGGCCCCACCGCCAGAGGTTGGCCGCGTTGTGCTCGATGGTGCCCAGGCCCGATTCGGTGACGTCCAGTCCCGGCGAATCGAAATGGCCCGTGGGCGCGATTTCCAGGTCGAACCCCCGAAAGGCGGCGGTCTCCAGGTTGCCGCCCGGGTAGCGGGCCGTATAGGGCGCGCAGACCGTGGTCACGATCAGGCGCAGGCGCTTGTAGGGGCGGTCGCGCCGCACGGTGACCGTGCGCGCGGTGTCCGGGTCCGGGCCGGTGGAGGTGAAAAGCGGCAGCGGCGCCTCGTCGTCAAAGGCCAGGGCAAAGGCCATGGTGCTGTCGCGGCCTTCGTTTCTGTACTCGAAGACCCATTGCAGCAGTTGGGGCGCCTGGCCGGCGGTGTTGTCCAGGGCGTATTCGAGGCTGGCCGGGCTGTCGTTTCGCGTGGCCAGGGCCTCGCCGCCCCAGTAGGGGTTGATGGTGACGTCGTTGAAGGCGGCCACCTGCCGGTAGAACTCGGGAAAGGCCGTCCGGCGGCGCAGGTGAAACGGCACGGCCGCGACCACCGGGGCCGGCTCGCGCCTAACGGGCAGCGTATAGAGCATGGCGTTGAGGACCGGTTCGGCCTTGGCGATGGGGCCCACGGCGGCGGCGAAGGCTTCCTCGGTTGCGCCGAGGTGGCCCCAGATCTTGTACGGCGCGAAAAACAGCAGGTCGAAATCCCCGGCCCCGGCTTCCAGGCGCTGGTGGCGGAAGGGGTTTTGGGCGGTGAACCGGTCGAGGTACCAGGACACGGCATTGACCGCCCCCGGGTCCGAGGCGGCGATGACCCGGCCGGGGCGCAGCCGCCAGGACAGCTCCCGGGCCATGGGCTTGAAGTTGGTGACGAAGACCGGATGGCGGTAGCTGGTTTCCTCGAAGTAGGCTTCGGGATGGCCCCACGAAACCCCCAGGCTGCCGATGGCGGCCAGGGCCACGGCCAGGGGCAGGGCCAGGCCGGGCCGCGGCAGCAGGCGGGCCGCCTGGCCGGCCACGAGGGCCGCCGGCACGGTCATGTAGAGGAAATGGCGGGGCGAGAAATAGGCGGTCTTGCGCATCAAAAAAAGGATCAACGCCGGCACCACGACCAGCAGCAGGCAGGCGGCCAGCTCGCGCGGAGCGCGCCGGGCCAGGGCCACGGCGCCGCAAAGGACCCAGGCGCCCATGCCAAGCCGCATGGCCAGGTCGTCGTGGCTCCACAGGACCATGGCCGCGTATTGGGCGATGAGCCGGCCGATGTCCTCGTACCCGGCCTTGAAACCGAAAATCGACAGGGTCGTTTGGCTGGGCAGGAAGAAATAGAGCAGCACCGGCACGGCCACGGCCAGGGTGCCGGCGGCGAAGAGAAGGATTTGGCGCAGGGAAACGCCCTTCCCGCCCGGCCGCCAGTTGGCCAGCAGCACGAGCCCCTCGGCGAAGACGATCTGGAAGGTGAAATAGTGCAGCAAAAAAAGCGGCGCGTTGACACCCAAAAGGGCCCAGAGGTCGCGGGCGCGGCCCTCGCGCAGGAAGCGCAGCAGGAAGTACAGGGAAAAGACGAACAGCAGCGTCAGGAGGGCATAGGGCCGCACCTGGCGGACATGCCAGACCTGCATGGCGCTGCCGGCCAGGAAGGCGGCCGCCACCAGGCCCACTCCCCGGCCGTAGAGGGCCGTGCCCACCCGGTACAGGGCATAGACCGCCGCCAGCCCGCACAGGGCCGAGGGCAGGCGCAGGGCGAAATCGGACAGCCCGGCCGCTTCCACCAGCTTGATCAAAAAGTGGTACAGCGGCGGGTGCATCTCGCAGTGCCGCGCGAAGTCGATGATGTAGGCGGCCGGAAACCGGGCCGTCAGCGGCACGAGGATCTCGTCCCACCACATGGACGGGGTTTCCAAATGATAGAACCGGGGCCAGGCGGCCAGGGCCAGGACGCAGGCCAGGGCCAACCGCCAGGGCCAGGGACGGGCCTCCCGGGAGGGGACGGAGTGCGGGAAGGACGGCTGGGGCATGGAGGGAAACGAGGCGGTTAACAGGCCGGGCCTAGCCGCCGGCCGACAACGGCAGCCACACTGCCGCGCCGAAACCTCGGGCGGGAACGCGCGGCCATGCCGTGTCGCCGTGGGGCGAAAGGCCTAGGCTTGGCCGTTGCCGACGTGCTCGCCTTCCTTGGCCTGGGTCACGGACTGCTGCTGGGTGCGCACGGCTTCCAGGCGCTTGACGAAGGCGTCACGGCATTCGTAGCTGCAAAAGGCGTAGACCTTGTCGCCGTCGCGGGCCCGGATATCGGCATCGGCCGGCACGTAGGTGCCGCAGATGGGGTCCTTGACCATTTCGCCGGTGGCGGCCATGCGCTTTTTCGATTCGGCTTCCTGGTCCTTCTTGCGGCCCCGGTCGCCCATGAACAGCTTGTACAGCACGAAAGCGGCCACGATCAGTATGAGCCAGCGGTACATAACGCTCCTTGGAGGCCCTTTCCAGAGCCGGTCAATCCCCGCTCCATAGGCTATTTCCGGAGATTTTGAAAGGGATTTTCGCCAGGGCCTCGGCCACGCCGCCCCCCTGCCCGTCCGGGATGGGGAGATCCGGGGCCAGATCGGCCAGGGGCACCAGGACGAAGGCGCGCTGGCGCAGGCGCGGGTGCGGCACGACCAGATCCGGCTCGTTAAGGCGCTGCCCGCCGAAAAGTAGGATGTCCAGGTCGATGGTGCGGGGGCCGAAACGCCGGCCGGGGTCGCGCACCCGGCCAAGGGCCGCCTCGATGGCCTGCAAGGCCGCCAGCAGCCGGCGCGCCGACCAGCTGTCGTCCAGTTCCAGGGCCACGACCTGGTTGCGAAAGCCCGGCTGGTCGGCATCCCCCCAGGGCTCGGTGGCGTAGACCGGGCTCCCGGCGGCAAGGGTCGCCCCCGGAAGCGCGGCCAGGCGCTCCCGGGCGGCGGCGAGATGGGCTTCCCGGTCCCCGAGGTTGGACCCCAGGCCCAGGTAGGCCGTAATCATTACAGTTTGCCGGCGATGCGGGAAAGCGCCTCTTCCAGGCGGGCCACGGGCACGGTCATGGCGATGCGGAAATAGCCTTCCCCGGGCGCGCCGAAGCCGTTGCCCGGGGTGACCACCACGCCCGTTTCCTGGAGCACCCGGGTGACGAAGGCGGCCGAGGTCTGGCCGGCCGGCACCTTGCACCACAGATAGAAGGAGGCTTTGGGCGTGCGGCAGGCAATGCCCATCTTGGCCAGGGCGGCCACGGCCACGTCGCGGCGTTCCTTGTAGACGTCCCGGAACTTGGCGGCATGGGGCTCGCCGTGCCGCAGGGCGGCGATGCCGGCCTCCTGCACGGCCTGGAAGATGCCCGAATCGACGTTTTCCTTGATCTTGCCCAGTCCCTTGACCAGGCCGGCGTTGCCGACAGCCATGCCGATGCGCCAGCCGGTCATGTTGTAGGTCTTGGACAGGGAATGGAACTCGATGGCCACGTCGCGCGCCCCTTCGATCTCCAGGATCGACAGCGGCTTGTCGGACGGATCGTAGTACATCTCGGTGTAGGCCGCGTCCGAAACGACGATGGTGTTTGTTTCCCGGGCCTTGGCCACGAGCTTTTCGTAGAAGGAACGCGGGGCCGTGGCCGCGGTGGGGTTGTTGGGGTAGTTGACGAAGATCATCTTGGCCCGGGCCCATTCGGCGTCGGTCACGGCGTCGAGGTCGGGCAGGAAGTCGTTTTGCTCGAGCAGCGGCAGGGTCTTGACTTCGCCGCCGCAAAAGCCCGTGGCCACGGGGTAGACCGGATAGTTGGGCGGGCACACCAGCACCAGGTCGCCGGGGTTGACGTAGGCCAGGGGGAAATGGGCGATGCCTTCCTTGGAACCGATCAGGCTCACCACTTCGCTGGCCGGGTCGAGGGAGACGCCGAAGCGGGCCTTGTACCAGTCGGCCACGGCCGCGCGGAAGGCCAGCAGGCCGACGTAGTCCGGATATTGGTGGTTGGCCGGCTTCTTGGCCGCTTCGCACAGGGCCTCGACGATGAAATCCGGGGTGGGCATGTCCGGGTCGCCGATGCCAAGGGAAATGATGTCCACGCCACGGGCCCGGACCTCGGCCTTGACCCGGTCGATCTCGGCGAAAAGGTACGGCGGCAGCGCGGCCAGGCGGTCGGCCATGGGGAATGCGGTCATGGGGGCTCCTTTGCGGGCGTATGGGGTCGCGCGAGGCGAAGGGCACACACTTAAGAAAGACAAAAAGCCCCTGTCAAGCCGCTGTCGCGCTTCGTTGCCGGCAACAGGCAAATCCCTTTCCCCCGACCGCTACTCTGGGGTATGGAAAATACGCCCGCGATCCGGAGCCGGTCCGGGACCGCGACGGCTTCCCCAAACGCCTGCGTCCCCCGGCGTCGACCCCTTTTGCTGCGGGAGCACGCTCCATGGATGGCACTTTTTCCGCGCGTCTGCGACGTTTTCGTATTGCGAACGAAAAGGCCGAACGTGTTGCGGCCGACATTGCCCAGGGCTCGACGCCGGCCATCGGTTTCTATGCCTTGATCGCCACGGCGTCGCTGATCGCCAGCCTTGGCCTGGTGGCCAACAGCCCGGCGGTCATCATCGGGGCCATGCTGGTCTCGCCGCTGATGTCGCCCATTTTCGGCCTGGCCCTGGGCATGATTCGCGGCGACGCGCACCTGCTCGGCAAGGCGGCCCAGGCCGAGGTCTCGGGCATGGCCCTGGCCGTGGCCTTCGGGGCGCTGTTCGGCCTGCTGCCGGTGATGACCGAGATCACCCCGGAGATGCTGGCCCGCACCGAACCCACCCTGCTCGATCTGCTGGTGGCGGTCTTCGCCGGGTTCGCCGGCACGCTGGCCATGATCGACGACCGCATCAGCCCGGCCCTGCCCGGCGTGGCCATCGCCACGGCCATCGTCCCGCCCCTGGCCACCTGCGGCCTGTGCCTGGCCCATGGTTCCACCGCGGCGGCCAGCGGCGCGTTTTTGCTCTTTTTCGCCAACTTCGTGGCCATCCTGCTGGTGTCCGCCATGACCTTCCTGGTCGCCGGCCTCACCCGGCACGCCGACGCCGCGGGGAACTCCCGTCGCGTGGCCGGCAACATGGCGCTGACCATCCTGGGCTTCCTGCTGGTCTCGGCCTACCTGACCCACAGCCTGACCGCCATTTTGCGGGACCATCGCCAGCACGATCAAGTCAAGGCCGCCGTGGAACAGGCCCTGCGCGCCGAGCCGGCGGCCACCCTGGTCAGCCTCCAGCGCAAGGACCTCGGCGACAGCGTGGATGTCCTTGTCGCCGTCCGTTCGCCGCGCTCCCTGGACCCCCGGCTGGTGGCGGACATGGAAGAGGCCGTTTCCAGGCGCATCGGCAAAAAAGTCCGCCTGGGCGCCCGCAGCCTGCTGACCAAGGACATCTACCCTCCCGGCGGCGGCGGCCTGGTGGCTGTTGCCCGCCTCGACGGCGGGCTTTTCACCGACAAGGTTTCCGATGACGTCAGGCACTTGCAACAGGCCGAGCAATGCCTGCGGGAGATGCTGGCCGACAGGCCGCAGATGCTGCTGCTCGACGTCAACCTCGTCAAGCTCGGCAACGACCCCGTGGTCATGGCCACGGTGCAGACGGCGCGGCCCCTGCTGCCCGTGGAGATCCGCGAGGCCGAAGGGATGCTGCGCGACCGCCTCGGGGTGGCGAACCTGCGCCTTTTGGCCAGGTGCCTGCTGCCCGAGGACATCGCGTCCGACGGCCGCATCCTCTACGGCAAGGCCCATTTCGGCCCCGACGATCCCGAGGCCGATGCCGTGGCCGAGGCCGTGCGCCGCACGCTGGAGGCCCTGCCGTTGGTGTACGTGACCGCCCTGGACGTGGTGCGCGCGGGCGAGCGCTACCAGGCCCGGGTCGACATCACCGGCGCGCGGGTGATCACGTCCCAGGAGGTCAAGGCGGCCGAGGCCGCGGCCGCGGCCGCCACGGGCAAGGATGTCGTCCTCGCCGCCCGGTCCAGGGTGGGGCTCATGGTGACGGATGCGGAGGCGATGCCTGTGGAGGAATACACCCGCCGCCGCATTCTCGAAAACCGGGAAACGGAAGAAAAGCTCCCCCAGCGGCCCGAGGCCGGAGAGACTGCAAACACCGCACCGTCGGGCGGCCGTTAACACGATGACGCCTCCGGGGCTGGTGGCTGCGCACGATCGGCAAACACCGCACCGTCGGGGCGGCCATCAGAACGGGTCGAAGGCCTCCGGCCCGATCTGCCCGGCCTTGACCGGCGAGGCATTGTCCCCTTGGGGCTTGGGACGGTCCGTGTCGGGAGCCGTCGCGGCGGGGCGTACGGCCCCGGCCGCCGGGGCCGTGGCTGCGGCCTCGGCGGCCGGGGCCGGCCGGCTGGGCCGGGGCTTCGGGCGTCGCGGCCGCAGGCTGGGCCGGGGCTTCGGGCGTCGCGGCCGCAGGCTGGGGCAGGGCCTGCGCTTCGGGCGTCACGGCCGGTTTGGCGTGCGGGGCGGGCGTGGCCCGGCGGGGCTTGGCCACGCTTTCGCGTACCGGCGTCGGGGAGAGGCTGTCGCTTTCCACCCAGCCGACGATGCGGCCGTCGTCGATGGCCACCTTGGAAAACCCGTCCCGCCTGGCCGAGACCGCCACCTCGACGTTGACGCCCACGGAAACCAGGGTCCGCGAGGCGGCATCGGGCGCGGCAAGGACCAGGGTCTGCCGTTTGGTATAGGCGACATCGCCCAGGCCGGGACCATGCACGGCTTTCTGGCACCCCCCCAGGGCCATGGCCAGGAGCAGGCAAAACCATGGGGCAAGCGCGAAAACGGGTGGGACTCGCATGGGCCGCCTCCGGGGATCGGATATGCCTTGTAGGTTCCACGCCGGGTTCGAAGTTGCAAGGGCCTTTTGCCCGAAACCACCAAGGCGCGCCATTGAAGCCCGTCCGAAATCGTGTCACTGTCCGGGCCAGACCGGCCATGAGCACCGAAAAAGACCTCCCCGCCTCGCCCCCTACTCACCCCTGGGTGGACCGCTACCTGGAGCACCTGATCGTGGCCAAGGGGCTTTCCGAGCATTCTCTCGACGCCTATTCAACTGATATCACAAGTTTTTTAATATTTTTAAACAGCCATGACGGCCGCCTGGAAAGCGTTACCGATGACACGCTGTTCCTCTATCTGATGCACCTGCGCGCCCGGGGCCTGGCCAGCCGGTCCCTGGCCAGGCACCTGTCGGCCCTGCGCGGGTTCTTCGCCTTTGCCGCGGACGAGGCCTGGCTGCCCGGCTCCCCGGCGGCGCTGATTGAAAACCCCAAGCTGCCGCGCCTGCTGCCGGACGTGCTTTCGCGCGAGGACGTCGCGCGGCTGCTGGCCGCCCCGGATACCGCCAAACCCAAGGGCTACCGCGACCGGACCATGCTGGAGCTGCTCTACGCCGCCGGGCTGCGCGTCTCGGAGCTGGTGGGCCTGACCCTCGGCGATTTCGACGCCCAGGCCGGGCTTTTGCGCGTCTTCGGCAAGGGCGCCAAGGAACGCCTCACCCCCATCCACGACCTGGCCCGGGAGTTTCTGTCCACCTATATCGCCACGGTGCGCGGCGCCTTCCATCCCCGGGAACAGTTCCTGTTCCTCAACCGCTCGGGTAAGGGCCTCAGCCGCCAGACGGTCTGGAAGGACATCAAGCACTACGCCCTGGCCGCGGGCGTGCCCCAGCGCATTTCGCCCCACAGCTTGCGCCATTCCTTCGCCACCCATCTGCTGGAAGGCGGGGCCGACCTGCGCACGGTCCAGATGCTCCTGGGCCACGCCGACATCAGCGCCACGGAAATCTACACCCATGTCCAGGCCGGGCGGCTTTTGGCCGTGCACCGCGCCCACCATCCCCGGTCCGGGCCGGCGGGCGGGACCGGATCGGACGAACCAAGGCAAAGTTAAAGTGAAGCTTTATCTATGAGTTTTCCGCCCAAGCCAGCCTTGCAACAGGCCCCGATCATCATCACCGGCCATGCCAACGCCGACTTCGACTGCCTGGCCGCCATCATCGCCGCCGGCAAGCTCTATCCCGGCGCCACCCTGATCTTCCCGGGCAGCCAGGAGAAAAACCTCCGGCATTTCTTCATCCAAAGCGCGACCTATTTGTTCAACTTCAAGAATTTCAAGGATATCGACCCGCAAAGCGTCCACACGCTCGTTTTGGTCGACACCCGCCAGCGCTCCCGCGTGCCCCATATCGAGCCGGTCTTTGCCAACCCGGGCCTAACCATCCACTGCTACGACCACCACCCCGACACCGACGAGGACGTCGCCGCCACGGTCAGCCAGGTCAAGCCCTGGGGCTCCACCACGGCCATCCTCATGGAGCGCATCATGGCCGAGGGCCTGGCGCTCACCACGGACGAAGCCACCATCCTGGGCCTTGGCATCTACGAGGACACGGGCTCGTTCACCTTCGCCTCCACCACCGAGCACGACCTGGCCGCCGCCGCCTGGCTGCGCGGCCGGGGCATGGACGTGGGGGTCATCGCCGACCTCATGACCCGGGAGCTGTCCTCGGAACAGATCACCATCATGAGCCAGCTCATCGAGTCGGCCCAGACCCACGACGTCAACGGCGTGGAGGTGGTCATCGCCGAGGCCACCAGCGACCAGTATGTGGGCGATTTCGCCCTGCTCGTGCACAAGTTCCTGGACATGGAAAACCTGCGCGTGCTGTTTGCCATCGGGCTCATGAACGACCGGGTGCACCTGGTCGCCCGATCGCGCACCCCGGACGTGGACGTGGGCAGGATCTGCGCCTCCCTCGGCGGCGGCGGCCACCCCTACGCCGCCTCGGCCTCGATCAAAAACCGCACGCTCACGCAAGTGCGCGAGGAGCTTTTCGGCCTGCTCTATTCCCAGGTCAATCCGCAGATCCTGGTGCGCCAGCTCATGAGCAAGCCGGCCGTGTCCATCGAGGAAACCGCCTCCATGCGCCGGGCCGAGGAGATCATGACCCGCTACGGCTTAAAAGCCCTGCCGGTCATCGTCGGCAAGGGCAACCGTCGCTGCGTGGGCGTCATCGAGCACGACATCATGGACAAGGCCATCAACCACGGCCTGGGCGACGTGCCGGTCTCGGAATACATGATCCGCGACCCGGCCGTGGTCGCGCCGGAGACTGACCTCTACCCGGTCATGGAGATCATCCTGGGCCGGCGCCAGCGCCTGGTGCCGGTGGTGGAAAACGGCCGGCTTTCCGGCGTGGTCACCCGCACGGACCTAGTCAACACGCTCGTCAAGGAGCCGGCCCGCATCCCGGAGTCGCTGCTGCCCGAGCGCAAGCGCGACCGCAACATCGCCGGCCTGCTGCGCGAACGACTCCCTAAAGAAATACTTGAACTCCTGAAAAAGGCCGGCAACCTGGGCCAGAGCCTGGGCTACGGCGTCTACGTGGTGGGCGGGTTCGTGCGCGACGTGCTGCTCAAGCACCCCAATTTCGACGTGGACCTGGTGGTCGAGGGCGACGGCATCGCCTTTGCCGCGGCCATGGTCCGGGAGATGGGCGGCCGGTTCAAGTCCCACCCGAAGTTCAAGACCGCCGTGGTGGTGTTGCCCGACGGCCAGCGCGTGGACGTGGCCACGGCCCGGCTCGAATACTACGAATACCCGGCCGCCCTGCCCACGGTGGAGCTGTCCTCCATCAAGATGGACCTCTACCGCCGGGATTTCACGGTCAACGCCCTGGCCGTGCACCTCTCGCCGGAGCGCTTCGGCGAACTGGTGGATTTCTTCGGCGCCCAGCGCGACATCAAGGAGCGCGTGCTGCGCGTGCTGCATTCCTTGAGCTTCGTCGAGGACCCCACGCGCATCGTGCGGGCCATCCGCTTCAGCGAGCGCTTCGGCTTCCGCATCGGCGGCCAGACCGACCGGCTGATCAAAAACGCCGTGCGCCACAACTTCTTCCACAAGCTCTCCGGCGCCCGGGTCTTCCACGAGCTGCGCCTGATCCTGGAGGAGAAAACGCCACTGTCCTGCCTGCGCCGCATGCAGGAATACAAGCTCCTTCCCGCCGTCCATCCGCTGTTGGCCCTGACCCCGGCCCGGGAGGGCGTGCTCATGGAGGTGGAAAACGTCATCAACTGGTACCGGCTGCTCTACATCGAGCCGGCGCCGCGCACCTGGCTGGTCTATTTCCTGGCCCTGTGCTCGGGCATGGATGCCCAGCAGTTCGGGGCCGTGGGCAAGCGCCTCAACTTCTCCAAGCGCACGGCCGAGGACATCGCCCGGCTGCGCGAGATGATCCGCGACACGGCCCAAGGGCTTTTCAACTGGGAGTACCACAAGGGCCCCCTGTCGGAACTCTATTTCCTGCTCGAGGACCTGCCCATCGAAGGCGCTCTGTTCCTCATGGCCCGCAATCCCCGGGAGCCGCTCCAGAAGTACGTCTCTCTCTTCCTCACGGGCCTGCGGGCCAAGCGGGTGGAGATCACTGGCAACGACCTCAAAAAGCTCGGCATCGAGCCCGGGCCGCGCTACACCGACATCCTGAAACAGGTCACGGCGGCGGTCATCGACGGCCATGCCCCCTGCCGGTCCGAACAGCTGGAACTGGTCCGGCGACTGGCGGCCGGGCGTTCCATCGCCTCCCTGCTGGCCCGCACGAGCGGCGGCGAGCGTTGCGCCCTGCCCCAAGCGGAACACGACCCCGAGGCAACGGACTGAGCCGGCCGGCCTCGACATTTGCCCGGCTTGACGCTAGGCTCGATCGCTTTCACACATTACCCTGGACCTTGCCTTCCAAAGGATATTCCGTATGCCCTGCCCCAGTTTCACGGTCAAAGGCCCGGAGGATTTCGGGCCTGTCCGCGCCTTGCTCGACAGCCGCGAAGAGGCCGCCGGCGATGCGGCCGAAAAAGTCGCCCGCATCCTGGCCGACGTGGCGAAGCGCGGCGACGAGGCCCTGGTGGAATTCACCAGCCGCTTCGACTGCGCCACCTTCGACGCCGCCTGCATCCGGGTCGCGCCCGAGGACATCGCCAAGGGCCTGGCCGCCATTCCCGCCTCCGACGCGGCCATCATCGCCGAGGCGGCGGACAACATCCGCGCCTTCCACGCCGCCCAGAAGGAACGGTCCTGGTGGATGCCGGCGGCCGACGGCACCATGCTCGGCCAGATCGTCAGCCCGGTGGACGCGGCCGGCTGCTACGTGCCCGGCGGGCGCGGCGGCGAAACGCCGCTTATTTCCAGCCTGCTCATGAACGCCATCCCGGCGCAGGTGGCCGGCGTGCCGCGCATCGTGGCCGTCTCCCCGCCGCGCGCCGACGGCACCCTCAATCCCTATATCCTGGCCGCCGCCGCCATCTGCGGCATCGACGAAATCCACCGCGTGGGTAGCGCCTGGGCCGTGGCCGCCCTGGCCTACGGCACGGCCTCCATCAAGCCCGTGGACGTCATCGCCGGGCCGGGCAACATCTACGTGACCACGGCCAAGCGGCTGCTCATCGGCAAGGTCGGCATCGACATGATCGCCGGCCCCAGCGAGATCGCCATCCTGGCCGACGCCAGCGCTAACCCCGAGTGGCTGGCCGCCGACATGCTGTCCCAGGCCGAGCACGACCCCATGGCCGCGGCCATCTGCGTCTCCACCGACGCGGCGCTCCTGCAGGAGGTCTGCCGGGCCCTGGCCCGCCAGTTGGCCGACCTGCCGCGCAACGAGATCGCCGCCGCCGCGCTCGGCAAATTCGGCGCCCTGGTGTCCGTGCCGGACCTCGAGGTCGGCATGGACCTCATAAACGCCATCGCCCCGGAGCATTTCGAGCTGTGCCTGGCCGATCCCTGGGGCGTGGTCGGCAAGGTGCGCCATGCCGGCGCGGTGTTTCTGGGCCACCACTGCCCGGAGCCGGTGGGCGATTATTTCGCCGGCCCCAACCACGTGCTGCCAACCATGGGCACGGCCCGGTTCTCCTCGGCCCTGTCCGTGAGCACCTTCACCAAGAAAACCAGCCTCATTGCCGCCGCGCCGGGCTATGTGACCGCCCACGGCGCGAAAATCGCCCGCCTGGCCCGGCTCGAAAACCTGGAAGCCCACGCCCGCAGCGTGGAATGCCGGCTCAAATCCTAGGAAAAGGACCCGACCATGACCGCCGTGACCGAAACCGATATCAAGGCCTATCCCCTGCGCTCGCGCGGCAAGGTCCGCGACATCTACGAGCTGTCCCCGCAGAGCCTATTAATCGTCACCACCGACCGCATCTCGGCCTATGACGTGATCATGCCCGACCCCATTCCCCAAAAGGGCGTGATCCTCAACCAGATCACACTCTTTTGGATGGACATGTTCAAGGACATGATCCCCAACCATTTGCTGGCCACGGACGTGGCCGACTTCCCGGCCGGCCTGGCGCCCTACGCCGGGATGCTGGCCGGCCGGGCTGTTGTGGCCAAAAAGGGCAAGCCGCTGCCCATCGAGTGCATCGTGCGCGGCTTCATCACCGGCTCGGGGCTTGCGGACTACAAGGCCACGGGGACGGTCTGCGGCCATGTCCTGCCGGCCGGCCTGGTCGAGGCCGACATCCTGCCCGAGCCGCTGTTTACCCCCTCGACCAAGGCCGAGCTCGGCGCCCACGACGAGAACATCAGCCTGGCAAAAGCCAAGGACCTCATCGGCAAGGAGCTGTGCGACAAGGTCGAGGCGGTAAGCCTCGCCATGTACGCCAAGGCCCGGGACTACGCCCGGTCGCGCGGCATCGTCATCGCCGACACGAAATTCGAGTTCGGCCTGACCGACGACGGCCTCATGCTCATCGACGAGGTGCTCACCCCGGATTCCTCGCGCTTCTGGCCGGCCGCCGGCTACGCTCCAGGGCATGTCCAGCCGAGCTTCGACAAGCAGTACCTGCGCGACTGGCTGACCTCGGTCGGGTTTGCCAAGCAGCCGCCGGCGCCGCGCCTGCCCGAGGAGGTCGTGGCCAAGACCCGGGAGAAATACCTGGCGGCCTACGAAGTGCTCACCGGGAAAAAATTGTCCTGACCGGCGGATTTTGCTTGCCAGGTCCAAGAGCTTGGGATAGGTAGACGAGCTCTTGCGGAGAGGTGTCCGAGCGGCCGAAGGAGTACGATTGGAAATCGTATGTACCTTGACGGGTACCGAGGGTTCAAATCCCTCCCTCTCCGCCAGCAAGATTTTGGGGAAGTCGGACGGCGGTTTCGCCGCCAACCCCGTCAGGTCCGAAAGGAAGCAGCGGTAACGGTTGGAGCCGGGTGCCCGGCTTCCCTTGAAAGCGCGAGGCAACTCGCGCTTTTTTTATGCCCGGCCGGTCCTGGCGCCTGCCGCCGCCCGGCGCCGGCTTGCCCGCCCGGGGGCTTTCCCGCCGTCCGTCGTCGCCGCTGACACAACGCCCACGCCTGACTTCCGCCGCCGCTTCATGTCCGGGCGCCTCACCGGTGCGCGGCCTCGCAGGACCAAAGGCACAGCGTCGCTGCCACCTGGGCGCGATCCCCGAGTGTCCCTGGAGGGGGTCCCTTGGCCGCCGGAGGCTTCCCCCCATCTCCCCCCACCCCTCTCCCTACCGTTTCAGGTACTCCAGCTCCGTGCCGGCCAGGGCCACGGCCTCCCCGGTCAGGTAGCCGGCCTCGATGCCGTGGCGCAGCAACGCCTCAAGGGTCAGCGGCGCGGCCACGGGCAGGGGGAAATCCGCCCGGCGCGATCGCGGCCGCTTGTCCACGAAGACGAAAAGCGAAACCTCCCCGGCCCCGTGCTCGCCATAGGCCCGGGCGGCGGCCAGGGCCGTGCCGCCGGAGGTCAGCACGTCGTCGAGGAGGATCGTGGGCAGGGAGGAAACCTGGCCGAAGACCCGGCCGGCCAGGCCCTTTTCCGTCTCGTCGGGCCGGAAAAGGAGCAGCGGCAGGCCGAAGCGCGCGGCAAAGGCCCCGGCCAGGACCGGCGACAGCAGGCTGGCCGCCGCGGCCACGGTGACGGCCGCCTCCCCGAGATGGCGCCCGAACAGGTCGCCGCACAGGCGCAGGCCGTCCGGGGCGCACAGGAAATGGCGCAGCGACACGTAGACGTGGCTTTGCCGGCCCGACTTGAGGGTGACGGGCTGTTGCGAGACGGTCACGGCGCCGGCTTGCCACAGCGCCCGGCACAGGCGTTTTTCCAGGGGCATGGCCTTTCTCCCGGTCTTGGCGTTGGGGCCGGGAAGGCGGGCAGAGGCCCCCTTCCCGGCCCGTGGTCACTGGGCGGCCTTGTGGCTGTCGTACAGGTCGAGGTGCTCGCGCAGCATCTCCGGAATCGGCAGGTTGTACGGGCAGCGCGTGGCGCATTCGCCGCAGTCGACGCAGTTTCGCACCGACTCCATGGTCGTCGCGGCGAACTGGACCGCTTTGGCCGGGGACATGCGCCTGGCCACCACCTTGTACATCATGGCGTAGGTGATGCTCACGCCTTGCGGGCAGGGCTGGCAGTATTCGCAGCGCCGGCAAAAGCGCGAACCGAGTTCGTCGCGGTAGGCTTGCGCCTTGGCCTCGTCGGCCTCGGTCCAGTCCGCCTCGGCGGCAAAGACGTCCACGGCCAGGTCCACCTGCTGCGGCGTGTCGCAGCCGGGCAGCACCAGCAGGCCCGGGTCCCGGCGCA
Organism: Solidesulfovibrio sp. DCME; assembly: GCF_049995385.1. Taxonomy (NCBI): domain Bacteria; kingdom Pseudomonadati; phylum Thermodesulfobacteriota; class Desulfovibrionia; order Desulfovibrionales; family Desulfovibrionaceae; genus Solidesulfovibrio; species Solidesulfovibrio sp. DCME. The sequence continues at coordinate 2,800,714 of NZ_CP188261.1, read as the reverse complement.
GGAAGCGCAGGGCCAGCCCGCCGTCGTCGAGCATGCCGCCGGCAAAGGGCTTCATGACCAAAATCCCCAGGCCGGCCGCCCTGGCCTCGGGGAAAAGGGCCTCGGCCGCCTCGGTCTCGACGATGTTATAGGGGAACTGAACGGTGGCGAAACGCCCGGTGGCCACGAGTTTGCGGGCCATGGGCAGGCTGTGGGAAGTGACGCCGACATGGCGGATCTTGCCCTGGTCCCGGGCGGCCTCCAGGGCGTCCATGACCCCGCCCGGGGCGAACAGCGCCTCGAACTCCTCGGGCTTGGACACCTGGTGGGGCTGGTAGAGGTCGATAGAGTCGGTTTTAAGGCGCGCAAGGCTCAGTTCCAGCTCTTCCATGGCCGCCTTGGCCGTGCGCTGGCCGGTCTTGGTGGCGATGACCACCTTGTGGCGCAGGCCGGCAAAGGCCCGGCCCATCTTCTCTTCGCTGTCCACGTAGCGGTTGGCGGTGTCGAAAAAGGTGATCCCCCTGTCCACGGCGTGGCGCAACACGGTTTGCGCCTCGTCAAAATCCAGGCGGATGATGGGAATGCCGCCGAAGCCGACGGCCGAGACCATGATGCCGGTCGATCCCAAGGGCACAAGACGCATGCGGGCTCTCCTTCAGGAGGCGCGGGCCGACGGTGGGATGTCGCCCGCGGGAAGGGTTGCGGCCAATACCCCCACGCCCAGGCCGCACACGGCACCGCACACGGCCAGGGTCGCCGGCGCGCCGATCAGGCTCGCCAGGCCGCCGGCCAGAAGCGAACCGAACGGCGCCATGCCGACCAGGGTGATCGCATACAGCGCCATGACCCGCCCCCGCAAGGCGTCGGGGCTGCGCAGCTGCAACGAGGTGTTGGCAGCGGCGAAAAACAGGATCAGGAAAAATCCCAGCACCGGGGACAGGCACAAGGACAGCCAAAAGGCCCGGGACAAGGCGAAGGCGGTCAGGGTCGCCCCGAAGCCCATCCCGGCCAGCACCCGTATCCGGCCAAGCCCCCGGCTTTGCGGCCGCACGGCCAGGGTCAGGGCGGCGACCACGCTGCCCACGCCCGCGGCCGCGGTGAGAAAGCCCAGCCCCTGCGCGCCGTGGCCCAGCACGGCGTCGGTCATGACCGGCAACAGGATCATGAACGAGGCACCGAAAAGGCTGGCCAGGCACAGCGAGGCCAGGATGCCGCGCATGGCCCTGTCCTGCCAGGCATGGCGCAGGCCTTCGAAAATATGGGCGCCCATGGGCTCCTCGGCCCGGCATCCCGTGGCGGGCGGCAGGCGCATGCACAAAAGGCTCGCGATGACGGCCAGGTAGCTTATGGCGTTGAGCAGGAAGCAGACCCCCTCGCCAACGGCGGCCACCAGCAGGCCGGCCAGGGCCGGCCCCAGGACCCGGGCGCTGTTGAACATGGAGGAATTGAGCGCGATGGCGTTGTGCAGGTCCTCCTTGCCCACCATCTCCACGACAAAAGCCTGGCGGGTGGGCATGTCCACGGCGTTGACCACGCCAAGGACCATGGCCAGGGCGCCGACCAGCCAGACCGTGGCCGCGCCGCTGAGCGTCAGGGCGGCCAGGGCGAAGGCTTGCAGCATGGCCGCGACCTGCGTGGTCACCAGCAGCCAGCGCTTGTCGCGGCGGTCGGCCAGGCAGCCGCCCCAAAGGCCCAGCACGAAGACCGGCAGATGGGTGACGAAGCCCACGGCGCCCAGGGCCAGGGACGAGCCCGTGAGCCGGTAGACCAGCCAGGACACGGCCACGGACTGCATCCAGGTGCCGACGAGGGAGATGAACTGGCCGGCGAAAAAAAGCCGGAAATTGCGGTGGCGAAACGAACGGACAAGCAGGGAATAGGAACGGCGCGCCTGCGGGCCGTTTCCAAGAGTCGAGCCTTGCGGCCCATGGTGCTCCATGACGCAACATATCCTTCTACAGACGCCACAAAGGCGCGTTCGGCCCCGTGTCGGGCAGGGGCCGACCTGTGGGAGGGTTTTGCCCCTGCGCGCGGGAGCCGCGTTGGTATCGGCAACGCGCCTCTAGGCTTCGAGCGGCTCCGGTACGACGTTCGCCTGGGCCGCGGCAGCGGCCGGGACAAACACGAACAGATCGCGCAACAGCCCCAGGCTGGCCGTGACCGTGACGATGTCTTCCGGCCGCAGGCGAGCCAGCTTGGTGGCGAAGGCGGACTGCACCGCCTCCCTGGCCTTGGCCAGCACGGCCGCCCCGTCCTCGGTCAGAAAAAGCCGCACGCGTCGACGATCCCCGGGGTCGGGCTGGCGGTCGATGAAACTCCGAAAGGCCAGCGCGTCCACGAGCTTGGACATGGACGGCAGGGATACGCCAATGTATTCGGCCAGATCGGTGAGGTTCGAGCCGGGGTTGTGCCGCAGGAAGGCCAGGCTTCGCAGTTCGGGAACGCGCAGGTCCGGGGAGCTGTGGCTGCGCATGGTCCGCCGCAGGTCCTGCATGACCAGCGGCATGACCTCCAGGAGTTCGCGGGCGCACGCATCCAGTGTGTCGGCCATGGCTGTACCCTTTCAAACAGTTAGTTTTAGAAACTATAAGGCTCGTTGGCCCGTGGTCAAGACACGACGGCTAAAATATCCGTGACAATGCCTCGTCCATTCCCGGTTGCGGCGAAAGGCCGAGGGCAGCGCACACCGTGGCCGCGAGCCGCGTCTGGGCCACCCCCTGGTCGGGCACTGCGTAAGGGATATCAGCAAAAAGTGTGCCCGGAACAAAGGAGGCGTCGACGCAGTGGTCACCGGACCACTTCTGCCTGTTGTCCGCGAAAATTTCCGAACCGGTGCCGCCGATGACCGAGGCCCAGGCCAGCCGGTACGGCGGGCGCAAGCCGACCACCAGGTCCGGGGCCTCGCCCAGGCGTTCCCCGGCGTACAGCGCGCTCGCGCGGTACACGGCGGCCACGGCCGGCCGGCCGTCGTCGGTTTGGGCCGCCAGGCGGGCGGCGATGGCGTCGGCCAGTTCCCGGGCCGGCGCCCCGGCCGGTACGATCCCCTGGGGTTCCCGCCCGGCCCTATTAAGGTAGATGGAGCCGAAGCCCAGGGCGTAGGCCTGGGTGCGCGACCAGTCCACATGCTTGAAAAGCTCGCCGGGATCGGCCGGGTCGTGGGGGCGCACGGCCAGGTAGCCGGCCTGGGCCAGCCAGGCGTTGAGGTGCACGGAGCGGGTGTAGGAACAAAAGCCGTGGTCGGAACACACGAACAGGGCCGTGTCCTGGCCGGCCGCCTCCATGGCCAGCCCGACCACGGCATCCATGCGCGCCAGGTGGTCTTCGATGACCGGCCCCAGCCGCTTGGCCGCGGCCGGGTCGTAGAGCGGGTGCGCGGGGTCGTGCAGGCGCCAGAAGCAGTGCTGGATGCGGTCCGAGGTGTCGAAGACGACCGCAAGCAGCCCTTCCCGGAACCGGCCCAGTTCATGGGCCAGCATCTTTTCCCGCTCGACGGTGACGTCGTGGCAAAACGACAGAAAGGCCTCGTCCGTGACCACGCCGTCGGTGAGCCCCTTGGTTTCCTCGGGCATGCCCAGGGTGCTGTAGGGGCCGCCCAGGCCGGCGGCCAGTTCCCCGGCGAAGCCCAGCGGCGAGGCGATGGGCAGGGACGGCGCCTCGGGGTCGACCTGGACCGGGCCGCAGTACAGGGACAACGGCTCCAGGCTTTCCAGGAAAAACCGGGTCAGTCCGGAAACAACCTTGCCCTGGCCCAGGTCGAAGGCCAGGCGCACATAGGGCGACCATTCCCCGGGGCCGAGGTTTCCGGTGACGCCGCCCAGGGCATAGCCCAGCCGGCCGCCGTCCCGGGTCAGGACCAGGGAGGCCAGGGCCGGCGTGCGCTTGCCCGCGACCACGGTCAAGGGGCCCTCCACGGCCGTCACGGCCCGGCCGTCCTCAAGGCGCACGGCAACGGCCTTGCCGCGCCCACCGTCCCGGGCCGGCTGCTCGGCATACACGACATAGTTGCCCAGCCGCCCCTTGATGTCCGGCGCGCCAAGGCCGGCCAGGACCCTGGCCCCGGCGAAGGCCGGCGGGTAGGTCACGGGCCAGCGCACGGCCGTCACGGGCAGCCCGGCCCGGGCGGCCACGTCGAAGAAGGTGGGCGTGTCATAGGCCGGGCCGGGAAGGCCGCCCTTGCCCGGGCGGGTCAGGGACAGGCGCGGCAGGTAGGTGCCCGGGTCGCGCACGATGAAGTCGAAGACGCCATGGCGGCCGGGATTGGTGCCGGTGGCCAGGCAGGTCCAGGCCACCGGGCTCTGGGCCGGATTGGCCGTGAGCAGCTGGCCGAACACGCCCCTGTCCGCCAGCCTGGCCAGATGGGGAAGCCGCCCGCTTGCCATCAAGGCGCGACAAAGGCCCGGGTCCAAGCCGTCGATGCCGACGACGATCGCTTTGCGGAATGTGCGGGGAAGCGCCATGGGAAAACGGTCCATCGGGTTACGGTATCATTGGGGGAGACGACGTCCTGGTTCATAGGTAACGTAAAAAAATTTGTCTGCCCAGAGCGGCTCGGGCTCTGGCCAGGGCAGCGTTGGGACTGCCAACGTCGTGTCCCGGGCAGGCGGCGAATCGTACGAAACGCTGCGGAAGTTGGTTGTCGCCGCACACGCGCACAACAGCGTCTGTCCCGATACGATTTGGACAAGAGTGTCTGTAACATGTTTTTTTTACACATCATCAGGCAGATAGTTAGACGAAGAAAAAGTAAATATAATATCAAGATTGAAACAAAACCAAACAAAAAAGATAATTGACGAGCGAGCCACTTGTGGTGCAGTATAACAATGTGGCGTGTGGTATTATTTCCCCGAACAACAAAAACCAACGGAGCGGCACAATGAAATTCTTTTTCTGCGCTTTAGGCTTAGTTCTTTCTTTGGCTATTTCCGGTACGTCATTTGCCGGATCCGACGATGCGAAATGGGTAGCCAAGTGCATCAGTGACAACAAGGACGCCAAGGTCTCCATCGAGGTGATCACCAAATACTGTACGTGCATGAACAACAAGATGGACGACAACGAGACCTTGTCCATCACGCAGTGGGAAAAGAAGCATCCGGCCGAGATGGCGGCTTGCGACAAGGAATCCGGCTGGGACAAATAGCGGCGACATGCAATCATCCCCGGTCGTCCGGCGGGCCAGCACCTGGCCTGGCCGGGACGCGCCGGAGGCCGCCGCCGGCTTCGAGCGGCGGCGCATCTTGCCGTTCCAACGGGTTGTCTGGGGTTGCCTTTATGGGGCAGCCCCTTTGTTTTGCGTTTGTGGCGGGAGCTGGCCGTGGAGATCACCACAGAAGCCCATGGGGGTTATGCCGGGGCCAGGGAAGGACCCGCGGCCATTGGGGCGGTCAGGCGCTGATTGGTGACAACTGGTCGGCGCGTCACATTGACGGGGGGCGCGGGGGGACGGGTATGGCCCGCCGCAAGGTGGGGCTAGAGTGGGGCTAAATGGAAAGTCGGAGGAGACGAGAAAATTCTACTTTTCAGAACAACCTTTTTCGGGGGGATTACCAGCAGTCTCAGATCATTCATCATCTGTAAATCCAGGGCAATTTCACGAAAATAACATCATAACTGTTTAGTTTGAAGCGGAGCCCAAATACTTGTTGCAAGTAAACCGCCAGTCGAGTAATATTATTATATAGATTTAACGCTCTAATATGATTTATTTTTCTTTGGCTACCTTTGTGACGTGCTTTCTAATTGTGCTTGCCTCATGTATCTCTTCGCATTTGCTGCTTTTATACATATTTTCGCTGCATCTATGTCAAAGGAGCGTTGTAAATGTTTTTATTGTTCGCTTGTTTTAATATACTTTTTTTGCTTATAGCTCGTAGCATGTTAGCGTTGTCTGTTCTGGCTGGTTTGCTCATGGCCCAGGCGCTCCCGGTTCAGGCCGATACGGCTTTGCTTGTTAGCCGTTTTGCCCCAGGGCATTCGACACAATTCGCTTATGCAGCCTTTTCTTCACCACATTATGTCGCAGTTAACGCCTCTGGAAACATCTCTCTCTCGGATAGAGAAAACCACCGTATCCAGAAGGGGCAGTCCGCAACACCCACCGCAACCATCACCGGTCTGCCAACCTCGCCCACGAACCAGGCCAGCGCCACATTGACCGTGGGCGGAGAGGGAGTGACGACCTACACATGGAAGCTTGACAACGGGGCCTGGAGCGCCGAACTGCCCGTGGCTCAGGCGATTCCGTTGCCCGCGCCTTTGCCCGATGGTGCGCATACCATTGCTGTCCTTGGCTGTGGCAATGGTGTTTGCCAGGACGCCTCGGCGCCAACGAGTGCGGGTTGGACCGTAGACACGACCCCGCCCGAGACCCTGGTCAGCGGCGTCTCAACAGGCGCGACCAGCGCGAACGCCATAACCGTCCAGGTCGGCGGTGCCGATGTCCACTCCGTGACCTACGTCCTAGACGGCGGAGCGGCCACGGACGTGGCTGTGGGGTCGACCTTCGTCCTCTCCGGATTAGCCGAAGGGCCACACAGCTTGGTCATTCGAAGCATGGATGCGGCAGGCAACATCACCACCAAGACCTATGTTTTTTCGGTGAAAACCGAGGACGTGTTGTTGTTTTTCCCGGCCATGGTTTCCTCTCCCTGCGGCATGGGGGTCATCGGCGCCGCGCCCAGGTCCCTTGGCGACAAGCGGCGTCTTCTGGTCAGCGACAACGTCGCCGACCAGATCGCCGTCAATTCCAGGGGCTGTTTCGACTACTCCCGGGACGCCGGCGAAATCCAGCGGCTTTACGCCTATCTCCCCGCCGGCGACGGGCGCGGGGACGCCAGCGTCTATCAGGCCCTGGCCTTCCCGGGAGAAGACCGGGTTGTCTTGGACGCGTCCTCCACCGCTGGCGCGATCCTCGTTACCGCCCTGTCCGCGGACGACTATCTGTCCCCGACCCAGATCAAGCAACTGCTCGGGGACCTTTCCTCCATGGCCGAATTCAAGACCTTGGTCGCGACTATCCAGGCCGAACTGGAGAACGACATCCGTTTCTTCGAATGGAGAAGCTACGACTCCATTTCGCGAGCCTACAGCGACGCCGTCAGGCAGGCCTTTCTCGCTGCCAAATCCCACATGGACGCCACGTACAACGTGGCGGCCAAGGCCGCCAACATGGTCAAGAAGGGGATCGCCAAGAACGCCGCCTTGTCGAGCTCGGCGAACAACGTCAAGTTGGTCAAGGGTGATGCGCAAGGTCGCTACGAAGTTCTCAACCAGTCCGGGAACATCGCTGTTAACAACAAGACCATGTTTTACCTGAGCGCGAAGATATCCAGCTTAGCGGACGGCAATGTCGTACAGGACCATATCGACTCGCTTGTCGACGAGGACATGATCGAGCCGCCGTATACCGGCCTGTGGGACTTTTTGTGGGGCGATCACGAAAAAAAACACACCTTCACCGTGCCGCAATCCATCAACTCCCACATCCAGATCGGAACGCCCGGTTTTATGACCAGCATCGGCGGCGATCCCCTGGACGCGGCGGTCGCCAACCGGCTGCTGTGCGCCACGGTCCTCGACTACGGCCTGCTGGAGCTTGTGTCGAAGCTTCTGGGCGTGAAAATTTCCAAAGCCAACAAGGGACCCATTCTGGAGTTGGCCAACGAACTGTGGCCGCTCCTGGGGGACTTGATTGGCGCCATCCGCGCCGACGACTACACGTCCGCCCTGCGGAACATGATGATCATCGTCAACCGGCAACTCGTCGAGAAGGAATCGGCCCTTTACCGATGCCTGAGCGCCTATCTCTCCCCGCAAGTCCTGGCACGGCTCGGCATGAGGACCTTCCCCGTGCTTGCTGCCTTGCACGCGTGTTACGATGCATACAATGTTTCGACTACTTTTGTCTTCATGACCACCTTGTTGGGGGTCATCGCCGATTCTGCAGCATCAACCGAGTGGGAGGCACAGTGGCTTAGCAGCGTTTCTATCGAGCCGAATTTGATTGCGGAGCCAACGGGCGACGTGAACGTGACCATCGCTGGCCAGGGTTTTGAAGCTTATTTTGATTATTTTAATACTCAACAGCAATTGAGCATCGTCCTTAACAACGCTTCCGGACAAGCGGCCTATACGGTCCCGGCATCCGATATTGTCGTCGGAAGCAACTCAGCCTCCTTCACCCTGCCCTACAGCTTCCTGCAAGGCGCCAATGGCGTTTACAGCGTCGTGTGCACGGTTGGCGACCTGAGCGTCGGGGCAGGGGACATCCGGATCGACCAACCCAGTTGTTTCAATTTGTCAGATTTTCAGCCTACGAAAGTTTATTATACTGGAGACATTAACAACGGCTTTGAAGGTTTAGGTTCTTTATGTTTGCCATACAAAACATCCGATAAAGACAACCACTGTTTTGACGTTAGGACTCAATACAATGGTCAATGCGACACAAACAAGTTGTGGTATTTCATAAAACTGAAAGACAACAACGGACTCGTGATAAAAGAGGATGACGCAACCTTTGGCTATGTAAATTACATTAATTGTTTTATTCGCATTAGCGGCGAAGATATCAACAGTTATTCTGGAGACCTTACACTTGAGGTTACTCTTGCAGAAAGAGCTGGAGTAAAGTTTATACCAATCAATACTACCGATTTCACAATAAAAGAGAAGCATGGTATGCGGTATGTTTCACATGGTTTTGAATATTCTGGATCGATGAGTAGTTACTGGGTCTTTGTCGATTTGACAAATGGAGGATTTCACCCGAATGATGTTTCTTTTCAATACAACAAAAACTATACATGTATGGAACTTGACGAGAAAGGTAATACTATTTATGTCGATTACTCAGACATTGAAATTAATCCGTTTTTCCAAGAAGATGAAAGCTTTAGTTGTGACAATACCACTGTTCGCTTTCGTGGTTTAATTAGTATTCCATCTGAATATTACAAACTTTGCTATAATTTGAGTTTTAGCTCGATACATGTTTATGATGTTAAAACATCCGGAAAATAAATTTTCTTTCAGTATTGCTATAATATGGCGCGATTGCCAATGCTCCGCAATCTTCATACAATTTAGAAAATTTCTAATGGGTGAGGAGGATCTTCATGGCCAAGCTTTACAACGCTATGGACCTGATCTTCTGCCAGCGCCGAATCGGAACCGAAAAGGCCTGCTGAAAACGCCTGCTTGAATTGTGCTAGCCAGATGTTTTCGTTATCCTCGGTGCGGATGCCATGAAACCTACCATCTTGAAAATTATTTTCGTATCAGTGTGTTATTTGAAAGCTTCAGATTTCGCTTAACTGGTTGATCGTCCTCGATGTCGCGGCGCGAGGCTGAGATGCGGTGCATGATTCCAAAACGATTCCTTCCCTGGTTGCCGGCCCTTTGCCTGGCCTTTTCACCCCTCACGGCCCAGGGCGGTTCCTGGGCAACCATCTACGATCCCTGGTCGCCGTCGTATTTCCTGGATTCCCTGCATCAAGCCAACGGGACCGCGCAAAACGGACTGGGCCTCTTCGGTTTGTCCGGAACGGGATTTCAGATTCTCCGTCATGAAAACGGGACAGTTGCCATCAGCACGGCCAATCTTTCCATCGCTGGCTCCCCCGGCTTCTGGGGCGGCCTCTTGACCACCAATGCCTCCAATTTTTTCAGCCTGGCCCGCTCATCGGACGACGCGCTCTATTTGGCCTACACCGTGCCCAGCCTCGACAGCGGCTACAACGTCCTATCCACGGCCCTGCGCGTGGCCCGTCTGGACGGATCGTCATGGACCGCCGTGGGGCCGGACAGCATAGCCCCCTCGGGCTTCGGCGACCACAGCGCCCTGGTCCACCTCGGATTCCTGGCCAACGACGTTCCCATGCTCCTTTGGACCTACAAGTCCTCGGACTGCGAAAACCTTTTCGCCGCGCGCTGGGACGGTTCGACGTGGCAACCCATGGGTCCGGGAGCCATGAACGAAGGCGGCGGCATCGCCGGGTCGTCAGTGCTCGACCCGGTCCTGGCCGTGGGTCCGGACGGCCTGCCCGTGGCCGTGTATTGCGATTTTTCCGTGGCCACGAATCCCGAGATCCGGGCCTTGCGCTGGGACGGCACAAGCTGGTCGCCCCTGGGCGGCGACCAGGGCAACATCAGCCAAAGCGCCAATTTCTCCATCCAACCCACGGCCGCCTACGACGACTCAGGGACGCTTCACGTGGCCTGGGCGGAATTCATCGGCGTCCAGGACTACCCGGCGGGTTGGTGGATCAAGCGACAAACGCACGGCTCGGGCATGACCCACGCCGACGGGCTCGACGCGGTCCTCGGCAACCTCGTGGCCCCTGCCGATGCCTCCGGAAACCCTCTCGACGCCTCCACCAGTTGGAGCCAGGGACAATGGCGCCTGAGGATGAAAAAATACCAAGGCGGCGCCTGGGTGGCCGAAACCACGCCCGACCCGGACTACGGTTTCCTCGTCACCGGCCAGGTCACCTCGGCGCACATGCTCTCGCCCCGCCTAGCCGCGTTGCCTGGCGGCCGCCTGGCCCTGGGCTGGGAAACCTGGCGCATAACCGGCACGTTTCCTTTCGAGACGTTTGTCGTATTCCCCAACACCGTCCATCTCATGTACCGCCAGGAAGATGCCTGGAAGGAAATCCGGTCCGGGGACGCCACCGCGGGCTTGCCCGTCAGCGGCTCGCAACGCTTGCGCGAGGTCTGCCCCCTGGACGGCGGAACCGTCGGCGTGGCTCACACCAGGGGCGTCCTCCGTTCTACCTCCCTGTCGGCGCCACACCCCAGTCCGACTCTCGGCATCCTGCTCCTGTATCGGTAACGTCCCTGCCCGACGCTTTCCTTGAGGGAAACGTCGGGGTGGATACCAAGCGAGAGTGTCTTTTCCTTTCCTTAAAGTCCCTCCCTTCGTCGGGTCTACCGTAGACCGATTTACGGCAAGCACTCTTTCGGCATCCCCATGGCGACCAATTCCATTCGACGATTTGCCGGCAGCGGCTCCCGGCCGCTCACCAACCACTTCCCCGGCGCGGACTTATGCACGCCCATACGCTCGGCCAGCCTGGTTAATGTCAGGCCCTCGCTGCGCAGCCACAGCCTGAGCCGCTGTTCCCTTGGCAGCATCGACCAGTCCGTCGGCAGGGCCAGGCCACGGGGACGTCTCGATGGAATCACGAACCGGCCGTCGCGCCACAGCACACGGCCAACACCTACCAGCTGCTGGATCGTGCGCGGGTTCTCCCCCGGAGGCACTTCGAGTTGCAACCTGAGCAAGGCGTCGAAGTGCGCGGCGTATTCGTAGCACCGCTTCCGGATCTCCCGCCGCACGTGATTCTCGAAGAGCAACCGGATCTCGCCCTCCACCAGGGAAACGCGCGCACCCTTTAACCGCAGCACTGCCAACGGATCGGTCAATCCCGTGCGCGCTCTCCCGTAGGTGATCTTGGGCGTCAGCATGTCGCGCCTCCGATCAAGCCGTGGACAGCCTGGTCGCTACCGTTGCGGCGTCCTGGCCAGCGCCGTGCGCGGCTTCTGACAGCGGATCACAATTCATGACCGGCTTCATAGCGATTCTCCTCGCGTCTTGCAAAGCAGCTGAAATCCCAAACCGGCCGCCTGGCCCAGCACAACCGGACGCCCGCGACGCCGTCGTAAAACGTCGGCAACGGCCGGAAGAATCGGCAGGACGCGCACGGCGCACCCCTGCCGGAAACATCCGCGGCCTTGGACTCGGGCACCGGCGGCGCCGGCTGGGGCAAGGCACGGTCCTCCTCCTCCAAAACCGCCTCATCCTCGCAGGGAATGGCGAAAATGTTCTGTTCGGGCGAGGCGTCAACCCCTTCCCGGGCCTGGTCGACCACCGCCCGGATCCTGTCCACCGCTGCATCAACCGCCGCCTGCTCGCCGGGGATTGTGGTTGAGCGCCGCGTCCGGATCGCGCCCCAAGGCCATGCGGATGCCCGTGGACGCGCCCCCGCCGCCGGCGAAACTGTCGATGATGAGCTCGCGGCCGGATGGCCCGCCGCTGCCGCCGCACATGTCGAGCATCATGCCGCCTCCCTATTCGCTCGCTGCGCCGCAGGCGCGTACCTTTTCGGGTTTCCAGCCTTCGGTTTCGATCCATTCGGTCTCCACCGCCTCGTAGAGGCGTTCCGCCTCGGCGCGCAGCGCCTCCGGGAACCCTTCCGGGAACGCGAACCGGCAACCCGACAACGTCACGCCGGCGGACGCATACCTCTCGAGGAATGCCGCCAGCGCCAACGTCGCCGCCGTTTCCACCACCTCCCCCAGGAATCCCCCCGCCCCCCGCAACAAGAGCAATCCAGACGTTGAAGGTCCCGGCGTCCCCGAAACGGCAACACAATCCGCCGGCTTTTTGACGGACGGCAGCGTGAACACGGGCGGAAGGCCTGCCTCGATCCAGGCGCGCAGGTCCACGCCGGCCTTGCCCCCGTAGCAGGCCGGACAGGTCAGGCGGTAGCCCGGGTATTCCGGGGCCACGCGCCAGCCGGCCGCGATATAGTCCGCCGCCGTGGCCAGGGCGGGGTCGCCCGGACGGTGGCAGTGTTGGCACTGGACCCAGTGGTGATGCAAACGGACTTCGGTCGTCTTCCGTCGAAAATGATCCATGACGGCTTCCATATCCGCGAAATCGTCGATGATCGGCCAGACATCCATGGCTAATCCCTCCCTCGCCGCTTGAGCTGCGCCAGCGGCACGGGTTGCTTGATGCCGGCGCAGCGGGCGGCAAAGCCGGCCTCGGTCCAGACGATGGCCATGATCCAGGTGGCCAGGCGGCCGCGCCAGGGCGACGGCGCGCTGACCCGGTCGCGGGGCGCGAACGGCAGGGCCCCGGGCAGCGGCTCGCGGGCGACCGGTCCGCCACGGCCGGCGCGGGAGGACGCCGGCCGCGACAGTCCGGGGCTCTTGAGGGGATTCAAGCCCGTCGGGACGCCTTTTCGGGGGATCGGCGCCCCGCCAGGGGCCGGGAGGGTCCGTTCCCGGCCACCGGCCGACGCGGACGCGGGGAGGGTTCCGCGCGCGCCGGGGTTGGTGACAGCCCCCTGGCGGGATGTCGATAGGGCGTCCATGTCAGGCGTCCTCGAGGGCCTTGCCGAAGGCGACGAGCGCGGCCACGGCCTCATAGATTTCCTTGCGCACGTCCTGTTTGTCCTTGGTGCTGATGTCGCCGTCGCCCGAGGCGGCGAGGTAGGCTTCCATGACGTCCCCGACCTCCTTGACGGTCTGGATGGCTTGCCGCGACAGCGGATCGGCGCCCTTGGCCACGCGCGGCAGGTCGATGAACACGCCGTCCAGGCGCGCCGCCAGGTAATGCACCGGGCGCTTGGAGCCGGTTTGGAGCATGAGCGGCAGCAGCAGGTCCACAGACACCTTGTGGCCGGGCTGGCCCTTGAGCTCGCCCATGAGCGTCACGTAGGGTTTGCCCACGTTGGTGGCGATCTCCTTGGGCTTGCGGCCGCTGGGGGCGTCGAGCACGTCCTCGTGAAGCACTTCGCTTAACAGGTCGAAATCACGCGCCATTTCAGATTTCTCCTTCCACTATCTGATAGACGATATCGCACGGGGCCAGCATAAAAAAAACCATGGGCCGCCTCGCGCCGCCCGCCCGCCCGGGCTAGGCGGCTTGCGCGTCGGCCTGGTCGGGCTGGCCGGTTTTGGGTTTGGGGCCTCTTTTCTGCAAAACGGCCGGCACGGGCAGCAGGTCGGAGGGAATGCCTCGCGAGATAAGCCATTCGATATGTTCACGCTTGGCCCGGCGGCCCGAAAGCACGTCACCCATGGCACCCGGGGAAATCCCCCGCTGCATGGCCAGGGCCTTCACTTCGATGCCCGCCTCCAGGAGGAAAACCTTCAGCCGCACTTGACGGTCGCTTAATTTGTTGCGTACCTGTTCGCTTAAACAGTTCATCGAAAAACCTCTTGATGTTGTTACCGGAGATCCAAGGGGTTGGCACGGATGAATACGAGGACCGCTTTTTCGACGAACCCCTCGAGGAAGCCTGCCTTGCGAAGCGCCAGGGCAAGATCCATGAGGCCGAAGGAAAGCGGCAGCCACGTCTCGCCGCCCTTGGGCCGTTCGTCCTTTTTCGTGGTGCACGCCAGGCGCAGGCCCATGAGCTTTACGTGTTCCGGACCCGGGGGATCGTCCCGCTTCGGGTCGAGGATGCCGGGACCGGAAGCTTCACGGAGGATGCGAAGCCAGGTTGGACACCGGGAGGGGTCGTAGCTTGTGAAGAGCGGCAGGCTATGGGTCGGACGGAATCGACGGGAACGGCGGGACATGGTGTTTTCCCCTTGGTAAGGTGGCGCGGCAAGCCGGGCGGGCACGGGCCGCGTTGTCATTCGCTTGATTTTGGTCTTATTTGAAAAAAGCGTAGAAGGTCAATGAAAAAAGCGAAGCAAGCCGCAAAAAATACATCATCACCCGAAAAACGTCCGGAATTGATAGATTTTTCAGAACGTTTACGGGTAGTTATCGAGCACTTAAAAATTGAAAAGAAAAACTTTGCTCAAGCTGGAGGGATAACGGCTCAGTCGCTTAGTGGCTATCTCGCGGCTATCCGTGAGCCAGGAGCCAGCAGTCTGGCCGGTTGGATTCACACTTACAACTTGGACATCAACTGGCTCCTCACGGGCCAAGGGGAGATGATCCGGTCACCATCACCTTCTTCCGTACAAGTCGAACCATTGCCAGAGAAAGTGCGGATTATGCGTGAATACGTCTCAATGATGAAAGAATTACACGCAACAGATGAGGACATAAAAAAAGGGCTTAATGCCTACATGGGCGTATCCGAGAACAAAGACAAAAGCACTTATGGCAACACCGAGCCTCCATCTTCTTCTGGGCCTTCTCGAATCCATGAGGGCCAGGGCGAATTTGGGAAAAAAGATTATTAAAAAAACAACCAGAGAATGACTATGTGCCCAACTAACAAGTCGCTAACCATTCTGAAAAAACTAATTTCCCAAACACGTTCAAAGCGACTTGATTCTTTTCTGGCGACCTTTGAAAACGGATATGCAACGGGATGGGCTTTCCCTTTACCTGTAGCATTCCAGGATGCGATAGACATCCGCTATACTCCGAGGACGGAAAACAAGGTAATGGAGTACTTTTGGACGCAAGGTAGCCGTTTCGAATTTCGCGAAGGCTACATGGTCTATGATACGCCCAAGGCATACCTTCCCTGGGACCAAGCCTTGCGGCATATCAACACGGCCTTTCAAATCACCAAATCGAGCCCGGCCATCCCGGCGACAAACGAGCCCCGAAAATGGGACAAGCGCCCAGACGATGCCGTGATAAAAGCCCACATCCGGTCGTTCGGCCAAAACTACGTGTCACATACCGAGGAGACGAAGCGAAACGGCAACTTCATCTTGCGCGTCCAAACCAAACGGTTCGCTGGTTACCTCGAGGTCGCGAGAATGATACCCGACCAGAGCAAGACATCCCTCATCGTCAAAGACGCTTTCCCCATTTCCCAGGACAACTTCGTGGAGTGGCTTATAACCGGCACCGACCCCTTACTGCGCAAACAGGGACAACTCCCCTAAGGAGGCTAGCATGTCCTTCACGTTCGACCCCGACATCGACCTTGACGACTACGGGCAGCCTAAAAGCCGCGCTCTCAACGCCACCATCGTCAAAAGGAGGAATGTCAACGAACTCATCGGGATATGCAAGGGGCTCATCGCCGACAAGATTGTGAATGACGATGAGGCGAGATTTCTTCAGGACTGGCTCGAAGAGAATAAGGACGTCATCGCCTGCTGGCCGGGGAACGTGCTGTACGCCCGCGTGTACGAGTACCTCCGGGACGGCGTCATCACGCCTCTGGAGCGCGAGGACCTCTTCCGCCTGCTTCGCGAGTTTTCCGGCCTCATCCCGGGCCGGGTCGACCTCCGGGCCGCCACGGCCATCCCTTTCGACACCCCTCCCCCGCAAATCTTGTACGAAAACCGCACCTTCGTACTGACCGGCCGGTTTGCCTACGGCACGCGAGAGCAATGCATCGACGCCATCCACGACTTGTGCGGCTGGGTTCGGCCCGCCGTTCTCGCGGAAACAGACTATGTGGTGGTCGGCACACTGGCCAGCCGAGACTGGGCCTGCGGCTCGTACGGTCGCAAGATCGAGACGGCCATGTTTTGGAAGGAGAAAGGCAGGGAGATCGCCATCGTCTCCGAAGATCATTGGGTTGAGAGTCTGACGATCTAAGGTCCGCCAATGGAAAACTCGACGACTTACCGCTGTCCCGGTTGCAAGGTAGAATTCAATGTCGAGGACATCGCCGGCAAGGACACCTGTCCGGTTTGCGGTAGGCCGTTCTTTGAATCGGGCCTGGGCATGGGCGCTCCCCCTCTCCTCGGTGACCGGAAGCCAGCGAAAACCCCTCAATGGGTTTATTGGGGTATCGCAGTGGTGATGTTTGGCATGACCTACCTGAGCCACTCCTTGGATCGCGAGGTCAAAAAGACCACCAACCCATCACCTGTAAGGGAAAAGACACTCGGCGACGCCCTGGAGACGGGATCGATTTGCCGAACCATGGGAGGGCACTTCTTTTCGCTGACGGAAAATGGGCTCGCCCAATTATACAGGATGCACGCGCAAGGGGATAAAGTCGCCCTATACAAAGCGATGGACTTGCACGGGAATGGCATCCTCGCCCCAGGGAAAGAGGTTTACATCGACGAGTCGGGCTGGTCCGTGATCCGTATACGGCCCCGTGGTCAAACGGCGGTTTTCTGGACCGTCCGGGAAGCTGTCGACTGCAAATGACACCTTTTCTCCCCCCAGGGTTTGGCCCGCGGATTGGCCGGCGGCCGGCCCGGCAGGTCGTAGCGGGCGCCGGCCAGGCGCAGGCGGCCTAAGGCGAGGAGCTGGCGCACCGTGCGCGGCCGGACGCCCGGCGCCACGTCGAGCTGCAACCACAGCAACCCCTCGTAGCGCGCCACCACGCGGCGGATGCGCGCCCGCATCTCGGGCCGCTCGCAATCGTTAAAGTGATACGTGAGGTTTCCGTCTCCACCGACGGAAACCGTTACGCTTTTCGTGGCCAGCCAGGCCAGGGGGTCGAAGAGGGGGTCGGTCATGGCGGCAGGATAGACGCGGCGCAGGAAAAGCGAAAGCCCCGTTCTCCCGGGGCTTTCGCTCATGTCATCCGATCACGCCAGACTTGCAAGAAAAGCCCTGGCCGCCGAGGCCAGGAACCCGGATCGGGTCATGCCTTCCTTCCTGGCCGCCGCGTCCACGTCCTGAAGCAACCGCTTGTTGATCGAGACGTTGATACGGACCGGCGGCGACTCCTCCAACGGGCCGGACGGCACCAGGGCCACGCGCACGCCCGACGGGGCGTCGAGCGCCGCAAGGGCGGAAGGGACGGGGATTTCCTCCCCGTCTTCGCGCAAGACCTCCAGATGGCCGGTCAACGCGTCGGACGCCCGGGCCATGGCCTGGAGTTCGTCGTCCCCCTGGGTGAAACACCCGGGCAAATCAGGAAAGGAAACCACGACGTGGCCGCCTTCGCCGTCCTCAAAAAAAGCCGGATAAATGACCATAGCCTCTCCGTTTATCGCTCCCGCGCAAGACGCGGGGGCTTTCGCCCCCGGCCCTCATCGCAGTTTCATCCCGGCTTGCTTCTCAATCTTTTTGAGCAGCGTTACGTCAATATCTTTCACGGGGTCGGGGACCGTCACTTTGCCGGGCTTTTCGGGATGCTTCAGGTGGACATGGTCGCCTTTTGTCGCTCGCACATACCACCCGGCATCCTTGAGCCTCTTGAGGATATCCTTGCTGCTTGGCATCTCCTCCCTTCCCGTTCGTCGTGAGAAATAAATACACATTTTTTGTGTATTGGTCAAGCAAAAATAAGTAATTTTTGTGTAAAAAAAAGGGGGAAGGACCCCATACCCCCTCCCCTTTTTTTGTCCAGAAAAAGGCTACGGATGCCGCCCTACCCCGGCCAGGCCGCCCCGTCCCGGGCGGCGAGGATGCCGGCCAGGCCCGGGGCGGCGTCCACGGCCTTCTTGGCGGCCAGGCGGGCGCGCTCCAGGGCGCGGCCGTAGACGCGCCAGGCGGCCGCCGCCCGCATGACCGCCTGGGCCACGCCGGTGGCCGTGTCGGCCGTGATGCCGACCTCGTTGTAAAGGTCCGGATAGTCCGCTTCCTGCGGGAATTCGTCCTGCAGAAACGCTTCGGCCTGGGCCTCCTTGGCCAGGTAGGCCGCCATCTGGCCGGCACCGGGCGTCAGCACGGCGTTGCGCCGCCGCTCGGCCTCGGCGTCCACGCCATTCCGGGCCGCCGTCCGGGCCGCATCGCGGTCGACCACCCAGGCCTGGCCCGGCTCCACCGCCATACTGTCCGGCACGGTGAGGGCAAGGCAGCCGGCATACCCGGGGACGCCGGATATGTCTCCCGGACCACGGCGGCGTCGGCGGCAGGCACGGCACAGCGGCAGGCCAGCAGCCGCTCGACGGGCGTGTGGTCGAGGACGTCGCAGCGGCAGGGAACAAGCCGCGCGACGGCGGCCGGCACGGCGCTGCGGCAGGCGACCGGGCGCGTGATCCAGCCCGGCACGGCGCTGCGGCAAGAAAAAAGCCGCTCCACGGGCAGGGCGCAGCGTGCGGCCAAAAGCCGGCCCGTCCAGACACCACAGCGGCAGGCGACGAGGCGCGACACGCCGCGCTCGGCCACGGGCACGGCCGGAACCGGGAACGTGGCCGAGAAGGCGGCCGAGGGCGCCATCACCCCCGGCGAGCCGGACAGGAACAGCCGGCGCCGGGCAAGCAACTGCCAGCGGTTGGCCTCAATGGCGCGTATTTCCGAGTCGGATAGGGGCTTTTTCTCGGCCCGCCAGTCAGCGGCGGCCAGGAACGAATCCGGCCGGGCGTAGGGAAAGCACCAGCGGTCGAGCCAGTAGCCGAGGTAGCCGGCCACCGAGACCAGGGCCAGCTTGTAGGCGGCCACGGGCAGTTGCGCCGGCGACAGCACGGTCACGCCGGCCACGGACAGGCAGGCCAGGAACAGGCAGGCGAGCATGCGCGGCGTCAGGCGCGCGAACAGCGGTGCCTTGGCGGCCGCCGGCGCGGGCAGCGGCGAGGCCGGCGCGGCGGCCGCCTGGATCTTTTCGTCGATGAGGCCCGCGAGCATCTCGCGGAAGTCGGCCATGGTGTCGGGCGCGGCGGCCTTGGTTTCGGGATTCTCGGCCATGTCATTCTCCCCTGGGGGTTTCGTTGAGGATGTTCGCCTTGACTTCCGGCGGCATGTCCCGGTCATGGACGACCAGGGCGCGCATCATGCGGAACAGAGTCTGCGTCCGGTCCTTGATGTCCTGGCGCAGTTCGACGTGGCCGTCCTGGACGGCCTTGAGCGTGGCGCAGACGTTGGCCCGCCGCTCTTCGCACGTGTCGTGGCTGACGTAGTTGCGTTTGGTCAGCGCATGGGTGACCAGCGCGACCAGCAACGACAGGAACCCGGCGACAGCGGCGGCCTCGAGGGGCGTAAACGTCACGTGCACACTCCTTTCCTCCCGGGACGGCCGTGACAGCGGCCGCCCAGGAAGGTGTCCGTCCAGGACTTTTCTCGCTATTCGGACTCCATCAGGCCCAGGGAAATGAGCTTATCGCGAAGGCCGTTGACGGACGCGGCGATGGCCGTGCCGTTGGCGTCGTTGGCCAGGTCGGCCTGATGCGCGACGGGGGTGTTGTGGACCAGGCCAAGGCAGACCCGGATCGTCGTGTCGGTCTCGGCCGCCGCCTCGAAGGCAAATCCGGCCGGAGTGTTCCCGGACGCCACCGTGGTGACGGCGCCTGTCCCGGCAGTCCCGCCCAACGGGTCGCCGTCGGCATCGAAATACACGGGCTGTCCCTGGGTGATGGCCCCGGTTTTTTTGGGGAGGCTGAAAACCCCCTTCATCTCCAAAATGCCGGAGTCTCCGGCGGCGATATCGCCACAGGCCACGCCGACGCGGGTGCCCACCACAACGGGCTGGCCGGACGCGACCGCTTCCGAAATGGAGAACTTGAGCCTGTCCCCGGACTGGATATAGTTTTTCATGTCAATCCCCCTTCGCCGGCGGCCTTACGCGCCGGGGTTCTTGTTCATGGTGCGCCAGTCCAGGGCCTTGGCGCCGGCTTCCAGCCGGACCTTGTATTCCGTGCCGTCCACGCTCCAGCCCTGCCGCGTCTCCATGTAGGGTTCGCGCTGGCCGTTGAGGAAAAAGAGCTTCACGGTGGTGCCCTTGGCCCCGGCCGTGTACCAGGCGGTCAGGGAGTCGTCGTCGAGGCGCGGCTCGTAGACGCGCACGATCCGCTCGCCGTACCAGGGGTTGGTCAGGTTCGGCTGGTTGGCGACGCCGCCGATGTACTGGGTCATGAAAAACTGCTCGGTGGCGGTCTTGTTGGAGACGGCCCGCAGCAGGAAGCGCACCGGGATATTGAGGCGGCGCTTGCCGCGAAGGTCCTTTTGCAGGGCCATGGCCGTTTCGGCCGCGCCCAGGCTGGCCACGGTGATGTCGGCGGCGGACAGCAGGTTGGCGTGCTTGGAGTGGAACAGGGCGTACCCGTCGCCCATGGCCGCGTTGGCGATGATGACACCGTAGGCGATGTCGCCGATCTTGCGCGCGGCGGCCTCCCCGTGGTTGCGCGGCACGTCGGTGATGACGCCCAGGTCGTCGTTGATGATGGCCTCGCGCGAAATGGCGAAAAGCTTCCCGTACTTGGCGATCTTGTACGTTTCCTTGGTTTCGTCCTGGGAGCCGTAGGTGTATTCGCCGCTCTCGGGGATCTCCTCCAGGTCGTCGGACTCGCCGGCCCGGGCCATGGTGTGGATCTTGAAATCCGAGACCGAGCCCGAGTCGTCCACCCAGACGAGGTAGGTCTCGTTGGCGGCCTGATAGCCGGCCATGAGCGACCGGTTGGCCGTGCCCACCAGCAGCGTGGGCAGGTCGGACGTGGTCAGGGCGCGGCCGACCATTTCCATGGCGTTGGCCGGGATCCGCACGCCGGCCATGCGCAGGGATTCGCGGCAGGCCTCGCGCAGGGTCAGGCCGCGCAGGTCCTGGGCCCCGGGCGCGGGCTTTTCGATGGCGAACCCGGCCCGCAGGGCCAGGGCGTCGCCCATGGCGGCGCGGAACTTGTCGCGCTCGTCCGCGACCATGTCCACGGCGGTGAAGCCCGGGCCCTTGGCGCGCTGCCCGGCCACGTGGTCCAGCACCTTCTGGCGCGCCTTATCCAGGCTGTCACCCTCCCTGACGCAGGACTCGGCCAGTTCGGCGCAGCCGAAACGCTTGCCCATGGCCAGAATTTCCATGGTCCGTTGCCGTTCCTGTCCGGCACCCTCGGCGCGCGTGCCTTCGTTGCCGGCGTCGGCGGAAGGGCCGGCGGCGCCGGCCGCATCGCCGGCCGGCGGCTGGCCGTTCAAGCCGTTGCCATCGACGCCGCCCAGGGCCCGGGCCTCCAGCGTTTCCAGGAACGCCCAGGCCTCGTCCTCGGTGGCGGCGGCGGGGAGCCCGCGGGACTCCAGGATTTCACGCAACCGTTTGTTCATGTCCTCACTCCTTGCGGCCCCCCGGGCCTTGGCGTTGGGGTCGGCCCCGATGGGGCAGACCGAAAGTTCTCCCGGCTCCCAGTCCGTGGCCACGATCGCGGGGCCGGAAATCGTTTTCCCGTCGACGACGGCGGTTTTCCCCGCCTCGACGCGCGTATAGGCGGCGATGCGGTAGCCGAGCGAAAAATCCGTCAGGTGGCCTTCCTTGAGTTTCACGAACGCGCTTTCCCCCTCGGGTTGGCTCGTGAAGACCGCCCGGCCGACCAACTGGTCCCCCTCGACGCGCATTTCCTTGAAACTGCCCACCACGGACGACGTGCCGTAGCGGGAATGGCTGTCGAGCAGCACCACGCGGTTCGTCTCCGGGATGCGGCAACCGGACATGGTCAGGATCTCGGGAACATACCCGCCCAGCGCGTAATCATATGTGCGGACCTGGTCGGTCTCGGTGGCCCCGACCACTTCCACGGACCGCTCGGCCTCGTTCAAGGTGCTGGGCTTGCCGCCGGCGTCGAGGCGCACGGACAGGGACCGCGTGCGCAGATTCTCGGGTTCCCCGGCGGCGCGCGTCCGCCACGTTCCGGATTGCTTGCTCATTGCGTGAGGCTCCTTGCCTTGCGGTCGGCCTCCTCGGCCGTGTCCGGGTCTATGGCGGCCGGATTCCCGGCCAGGGCCGTGGACGTAGCGGCCTGGCTGAAATCGAGGCCGCGCTCGGCGCACATGGCTTTCCAGTCCTTGAGCTGGTCCAGGACTTCCTCGGGGTCGTCGCCGCGTTCCAGGATGATCTGCTGCGGGCTCCTGAGCCCGACCTTGATGGCCTCGATATTGGCCTTGAATTCCCGGAGCGGATCGATTTCCGGCATGCCGGCGGGTATCCAGACGCCGCGCTGGAACCGCAGCGGCTTACGGAAGTATCCGGGCAGGAAGCCGGGATCGGCCAGGGCTTCCATTTCCAGCCAGCCGGCAAACACCGGGCGGCAGAAGTGCAGCACCTTGCGGCGCTGCTTGGGGGCGAGCATCTGGCGGAAGTCGTTCCGGATGCCGCGCAAATTGGTGTAGGAAAGCCCGGAGTAGTCCCCGGAAAGGAGTTCGTAGGGCAGGTCCTGGGTGATGGAGACCATACGCAGCACGAAGCGGTAGAAGGCCTCGAAGGCTCCGCTCGGCCGGTCGTTGGTCTGGAAGTTGATTTCCTCGCCGGGCCGCAGGTATTCGATGATGGCGTCCTGCAGGTTCTCCAGGGCCGGGCCGCCGGAACCTGCCGCCGTGCCGTCCAGGCGGGCGGCCTGGAAAGCCGCCGGGTCGGGCGACTTGACGAAGCCCAGCCACTTGGCCGCGATCTTGGCCGCGCCCACCTCGGCGCTGATGTAGTCGTCCAGGTCGCGGGCGATGAGCAAGGAGGCGGCGAAGTCGGACACCCCGCGTAACTGCCCGGGGCGCAAGGTGCGGAAGTCGTGGATGACCAGCGAGGCGTCCACGCGCGTGGGATTGCCGTAGCCTTCGTCGCAGAAATGGTAGGCCGCGCGCTCGCCGGTCAGGGGGTCGTACTCCACGCCCTGGCGCACTTCATTGCCGGCTTCGGCCCGCGCGCCCCAGTCGCCCAGGCGTTCGGACTCCACGAACTGCAGCGCGAACGGATGGCGCCCCGGCCGCCTGGGGCTGCGGACGATGGCGATGTATTCGCCGGACTCGGCGTCCTGGCGCTGGGCAAGCTGTTGCAGTTCGTGGAAATGGAGCTTGCCCGAGACGTCGGCCTCGTCCATCCAGGCGGCGAAACGGTCCTCGATCTGCTGGCGCAGGGCCTTGGCCGGCGTCCCGTCCGGAAGCGTGACCCGGGACTGGAAGCGGATGCCCGTGCCCACGATGAAGGTGACAAGGTTGTTGACGGCGCGGTGGAACGGCGCGAAGTCGCGCACCATCTGGCGCGTGCGCTGCCGCAGCACCGGGGCCGAGGCGGCGATCAGGTCGTTGACGCGCAGGTTCGCCGGCATCCAGTCGCCGATGAGGCGGCCGGCCTGGGCCGCGGCGTAGCGCCGCTTGCGAAGGGCCTGCCGCTCCCGTCTGCGACGGATGAGCCAGTCGGACCAGGCGGCGAACATCAGCCGCGCCCCCCGTTGCGGGCATAGGTGCGACCGAAGTAGCTCTTGGACTCGCTGGCGGCCTTGGCCTCGACGAATTCCAACGCGGCCAGGAACTCCTGGGGCGTGTGGTATTCGATGCGGCTGTCGTCGACAGCGTAGCTTTTCAAACGCCACTTGCCCGAGGCGAAATCGGCGCGCATGGTGTCGCGCAGTGCCGTCCAGGTGGTGAATGCCACGGTCCCCCCTTCTTTCGAGAGGACCGTAACCCCGGTTTTTTAGCCCTTTTGGTAGATTTTGGCAGATTGCGGCAAACAGGGCTTAGATTTCGGCAAACGTGGCATTTTTTCGGTTGACAAGATTTTTGGCAAAAAATCTCATGCCGCGGCGTCCGCGATTTTCCGCCGCCGCCACTCGTCGATCATCTCCGTGTCCGAGGTCCATTCCCCCCGGATTTTCTTTGCCGGCAACCCCCCTTCGCGGATCAGCTTCAACACCGTCGGCTCGGAACGGCCAATATACGCGCACAGCGCCTGCATTCCCGATAGTCTTGTCCCGTGCATCACCATCTCCGTCGCTGGGGTTGGGGTTGCGCGACCGGGGCCGGCCGCTCGCGGATCGTTTCCCCGGCCGCCGCGCGCGCCAGCAGTTGCAGCCCCGGCGTCCATTCCGGGGCGGCGCAGGCGGCGGCCAGCATCTCGCAGTCGAGCAGGTGATTGTCGCGGTGCGTCTGCCGCCAGATTTGCTTGCCGCGCACCGTCACCAGTTCCTCAGCCGCAATCTGGCGGGCGTAATCCTCGCCCGTTTCGGCGTGCAGCCGCATGGGCTGCACCGCGTCCGGGGCCAGACGCACATGGATGAGCCGCTTGAAATAGTCCGTGTCCAGGATGTGCAGCACCAGCCCGCCGGGGATGGGCTTGCCCGAGCGCGGCAGGCGGTCTATGGGCGTGCGCTTGACCGGCGAAAGCTGCGCGTGGCTCGCGCCCTTGCAGGCGAAGATCTTGCCCAGGCCGTGGGCGCGCACCCATTGGTAGGCCTCCTCGGTGCGCGTCCAGACCTGGTCGTCGGTCTCGCCGCCGCCCGTGTCCAGACCGGCGCGCCAGATGCCCTTAACCGCGCCGGCTTCTCCCTCCACGGGCCAGGTCGCCTCGAAGCACAGCCGGCGCACGTCGTCGAAATCCGGCACATAGCCGTAATCCACCAGCCAGCTTTCCAGGGTGTCGGCCCAGGCCCGGACCGCGAACCACAAGCCGCGCTTTTGCAGGTCGAAGCCGGCCGTGAGCGCCACAGCCGCCGCCGGCACCACCCGCGGCGCAAGCCCGGCCACGCGCGCGTCGAGCACCCGCTCCCAGCTCGTCTTGATGGCCGTGCGGGCGTGCGGCTCGGCCAGCATGTTGTTGAAAAACGACTGCCACAGGCGCGGATCGGCCTTGGCCTCCAGAAACGCGGCCGCGATCTCGGACAGAGATACAAACGGGGAAGCCAGCGCCGGCAGATGGAACCCCACCGAGCGCGGCCGGTGCACGGCCGTGGTCGGCAGGAACTGCCGCGTGCCCTCGTCCCAGCGCACGGGTCGCCAGGAGCCACAGCGCACGGCCCTGTCCCGGGCGTGGTCCGTCATGTGGTATCTGCAGTGCTCGCACTCGTAGCGCGCGGCCTTGTCCTGGCGCATGACCTTGGGGTCGCGCACGCCCCGGAACTTGATCTGCGCAAAGCGCATGAACTGCTCGGCCCCGCAGGCCGGGCAGATGATCGCCCGGGCCCGGATCTCCATGCAGGCGAGCAGCGCATTCCAGATGCTGGACTCCTCGCCGCCCAGGCGCGCGGCCTGCTCGTGGGCCGCGCGATAAAACGGCATTAGGCAGTCCTCGCAGTAGCTCCCGCGCGAAACCCAGCGCCGGCCGAGCGCCGGGCAGACGATGGCTGCGGGCCGGCCGCCCTTGCCCTCGACGATGCCGTACAGGATGGCCAGGGCATCGCGCGGCGCGCCGGAAGGATCACGCACGCAGAACCATCTCTTGTTCGACCGGTCCGGCGGGCACGGCGGAATAGTCAAATCCGGTTCCGGCGAAGCCGCTTCCGGTTTTGGCAAATCCGAAACCGGTTTCGCGGCCGCCTCGGCTGAGCCGAACAAGGTGCCCTGGCCAGGGTTCGGGGAGCGGCGGCGGGTCACAAATCCCCCACGAGAGTCGCAGGGTCGGCCAACCCTCCAATCGCTTTGTAAATACGTTGCAATCTTTCCAAGTCACGGCACAACCTGATGGCCGGTGCCAGCACGGAACAACCACGCGCATGTTCGGGCTCGATCTCTGAGAAGTCGGGTGGATACGAGTAATTACGGGAGGGTAGAGACTCCCACGAGCTGGTTGCCGTCGAGAACAAATCGGAGGGCTGTTGGGGGCCTATCGCATTCAACATGGCAATACGGGCACAGGCTGTGCTGCAAAATATTTGTGAAGATCCTCTTGTCATGCCGCCTCCACCAGCGCCATGTCGGCGCAATTCGCCGCCACAAGGACTTCGGCCAGGAGCGGGCTGACACTGTTGCCGCAGGCTGCGGTTTGCGCATATTTCGGGAGCGGCTTGCCGTTATAGAACAGGTCGATCACGTAGTCCGGCGGGAATCCCTGGGCCAGGAACAGTTCCCGGGG
Source organism: Solidesulfovibrio sp. DCME (assembly GCF_049995385.1). Taxonomy (NCBI): domain Bacteria; kingdom Pseudomonadati; phylum Thermodesulfobacteriota; class Desulfovibrionia; order Desulfovibrionales; family Desulfovibrionaceae; genus Solidesulfovibrio; species Solidesulfovibrio sp. DCME. The sequence goes on along the minus strand of NZ_CP188261.1, from coordinate 2,774,417 downwards.
CGTGAGCATCCGCAAGCCGATGTCCGCGATGACCCAGGGTTCGCCGCGAACCGTCACAAGGCCGAAGCGGTCCACGGCCGTCACGGTGTGCAGCGGCGCGCGCACGTCCTGGCCGACGGCTGTGCCGAAATACTTGACGAGGAAGGCCCGGACCTCCCCCACGTGGTAGCCGCCGGCCGTCACGGTCGGCAGAGGCTCGGTGACGGCCTGGCCGTCCCGGCAGGTGCCGCGCAACTTGAGCAGGTACGAGGTAACGAGTCCGGACTTGCCGCCGCCGTCGGCCATTACCGTGCCAAGGGGATCACCCGCAGAAGAACCGATCGAACATCCGAAGTGGCGCACGATATGGGCGGCGCAGACGGAATGATGGTCCACGGTCGTGACCGTGCCCAGGGGCGCGCCCATCTCCTGGCCGACCACGCCGCCGTAGTGCTTGAGCAGGCAGGCAGCCGCCACGGCGTGCTTGCCGCCACCGGCGACGACGGTGCCCAGCGGCTTCCCCATGTCGAGCGCGCGGGGAGACTGCCCGGGACGTTCGCCGTAGCCGGTCTGGATCAGTGTAGCGGCGGCCAGCATCTGGTTGCCGCCCGTGGTCACGGTCGCCAGCGGATCGGCCGCGCCGGCGGGCGCATGGCCGGTGGTGTTGGTGACAAGGGTCGGGACGGCAAGGGCAAACTGGCCGCCCTTGGTCCCTGCGGTGATGGTACGCAACGGCTCGCCCACGGGCTGCACACGAACCCGGCCGTTATAGTGCTCGATCGGGACGATGAACGGCTCGGCCGCCTCGATCACGTACCGGCGGATGCCTTCGGCAATGCGGCGCAGGGTGTTTTCGGCCAGCGGCCGGGCCCGCTCGAAGATGGACGGACACGGAATGGACCAATCGATGATGTCCGCCGCCGTGCGGTACGGCTGCGGCCGGCCCGGGCCGTGGGTTGGCTTGGGCCAGACGATGGGGCGGCCGTCGCGGCGGGCGATGAGGAAGAACCGCTTGCGGATGGTCGGCGCGCCGTAGTCACAGGCCCGCAGCTCCCGGTGCTGCACCTTGTAGCCGAGCCTCCGGAGCTCGCGCAGCCACTGCCGGAACGTCTCGCCCTCGCGGCCCCTGATGATCTCGCCCCGGTCGTTGAGCGGCCCCCAGGTCACGAACTCTTCGACGTTTTCCAGGATGATGACGCGCGGCCGGGCCTGCTTGGCCCATTTGACCACGGCCCAGGCGAGGTCGCGGATCTTCGCGTCCCGCTTGGGCGCGCCGCCCTTGGCCTTGGAAAAGTGCGTGCAGTCCGGCGATGCCCACAGCAGGCCGACCGGCCGGCCCCGGGTGACGTGGTTCGGCTCGACCGAAAAGATGTCCTGGCAGTAGTGCACGCTGCCGGGATGATTGGCGCGGTGAATGGCCAGGGCCACCGGGTTTGCGGCACCAGTATGTTCCGGCCTCCCCCTGCTGGGGCCAGACATGGAACCGGTCTTCGCCCTCGCCGCAGGCCGGGCAATGGGATCCGGCGTACTCGTCGCCTCGCTTGGCGGACGAACCGATCTTCTTGAGCAGGATGCCGCCGCCGTATTCGGTGACAAGATCCAGGATGTTCGCCATGGGGAGCCCTCCGGGGAGCCTCTAAATCCTGTATTTCTCTTCTATTATATTGTTTTTTTTATTCTTATTTTACATATAGAGTTTGGGGAGGATTGTTTGAACAAAGTGTGCGCACACGACAAAACGCAAAATAAAACTTTGTTTGAACATGCCTCCCTGCCTCCCTGCCTCCCCGGTTATGGCGACATTCCCTCCTGGGACGGCGTCAGGCGAAGACCGATAAACGTCGGTTTTCCATTGGATTTTATCTTCTGGAAACGCTTATCGACCCACTTGGAGAACCGGCCTTGCTTGGGAACCTTCTTGGGATCGGCGGAAATGTTGCGCTTGAACCAGCCCTCGAAGGCCTCGTAGAGGGTTGTCGAGGTGACGCGGAATTCCTGGCCGAGCTCGCAGCACTCGTCGAAGAAATCGGCCAGGTAGTCCTCGTCGCGACGGGCCTTTTCCACGGCGGCCCGGACCTCGTCCGGCGGGTTGAGGTTTTCCCGCTGCCACTCCAGGCAGCCGCGCACCATGTAGGCCAGGATGCCGGGCAGCTCGTCGAGCAGCTTCGCCGGCAGGTCGTTGTCCTGGCGGCGCTCGTTTTCCTCCTTGGGCTCGCGGTCCACGAAGGAAAGGCGGTGCTCCACCGCAAGGAATCGTTCCCAGAAAGCGAAGTCGCCGGAGGACGCGTGGGGCAGGTGGTTGGTGTAGTAGATGAGCTTGTGCGTGGGCAGGAACTTGGTGTTGCGCTTGTCGTGCGGATAGCGGCCGACGAGCGTGTCACCGCCGGACAGCCATTTGACCTTGGCCATGGAGAACCGGGCGTGCTCGTCCGTTTCCGAGGCCAACGCCAGGCGCATACCCTTGAGCTCCATGATGGCCGGGCTCGGCGCGTCGGCGCTACGCACGTTCTTGCCCTGGTCCAGCAGCATCTCGGACTGGATGGGTCCGCCGTAACTGCCCATGACGCGCATGGCCGTCTCGAACAGCGTGCCCTTGCCGTTGCGGCCCTGGCCGATGAAGACCGGGAGCTTGTGCTCCTTGATGAGCCCGGTCATGCAGTAGCCGAGCAGGCGGCGCACGAAGCCTATGACCCGCCCGTTGCCTTCGTAGATCGCGTGCACGAAGGCGTCCCAGGTCGGACAGGGAGCGTCGATGCCCCGCCACTCCACAGGAGAGGCGCGCAGGAGATAGTCCTCGGGCCGGCCGTCGCGCAGGGTTCCGGTGCGCAGGTCGAGGACGCCGTTGGCGCAGGCGAACAGCCAGGGGTCGCAATCCAGTTCGTCGCCCCGGATCTTGAGGCCTCCCGGGATCGTGTGGGCAAACTCGATGCAGGACTTCCCCGCCCGCTTCCAATTCACGGCGACGGGCATGCGGCGGCCGGCTGGCATGGTGGGATGATCGCCGCCTCATCCCTGCCGGTGTGACCTGCCCTTGTCGCCAGGCGTCTTCGGTTCCTCGCCTCCAGGCCGGGCCGGAGGGGGAGAGCCCGGCCGGAGACCTCTTGGGGGAGACTCCAGGGGGGGTGCCTGGAGGCGAGAAATCAAAGCACGTGGGCCAGGCAGGCGGGGCGGTATCACGCCGCCCCGCCCGGGATTGCCCTTTACTCCCCGCCGCCTTGCCCTGCCTCCAGCAGAGCGGGAACGTAGGGCTGGAAGCGCAGCGGATCGTACACGTCGGTCATAAACATGCCGTCGCGGAACCGGCCGATCCGTAGTGTTTCCCACGGCGCGTCCTTAGGCCCCGGCATCCCGTTGGGATCGAGCACCACGCCGAGCGCGCTCTCGCCCTCTCCTTCCCTCCCGAGCCTTTTGGCCTCCACGAGCTGCCCGGGCCGGAAGTCATGGGATCGGACGTACTCGGCATAAACCGCCCGGAGCCGCGCGGCCTGTTCCTCGCGCGAAGGCTCCGGGTTTTGCGGGCCGACGCGCATGCCCCCCATAATGACCGACCGCAACGTCGCCACGCCCACGGGTATCTGCACTTCGTCTTCACAGGCCTCGCCGGTTTCCCGCCCGTCCGTTTCCTGCCCCGTTCCGCCCGCCACGCCTTCCTGAATCTCCATGTCATCCATGCCTGTCTCCTTTGGGTCAGTTCGTGCGGCCCCAATCGGCCTTGCCACCCTTCGCCGTCCTCACCGGGCCGATGCTCCATCGCACCCGTGGCTGCCAACCACGTCATCGTCACCGGCCATGCCAGGACCAACACCAGCTTCCAGTCCATCGCCCTCCCCTTGCAGCTTGCGCCGCAGCAGCTCCCGGCAGTCTTCGCTGGCGGCATCGAGCTGCGCCACGAGCATGGACAGTTGGCCGGGATAGCGCACCAGGGGCGGCCGCGTGCTCTTCCCGGATTCGAAGTAGTCCTTGAGCAAGCGGAACATGAGGCGATAGAGCGCCACCCCGGCCGCGTCCTCGCGTTCAACCATGGTCAACATCGCGCCACCTCCTGGCCCGTATGAGCCACTCGATGCCGAAACACGCCCCAGCCGCCAGGAAACAGGCCGTCACGGCCGCCGCTTCGAGAAACGTCATTCCCTGTCCCCTTCCGGCAGGCTCCGCTCGATGCCGAAAAGCCGCCGTGGTTCCTCTTCCTCCGGCAGGATCAGCCGGTCCTGGATGTGGCGCACCGCGCCCAGCGCCCCCTGCATGGCCCGGCGGTCGATGCCGGCCAGATCCGGATGCTCCAGGCACCGTTCCATCTTGGCCAGGACCCCTTGCACTCGAATAATTCCATGCTCCCGACCTATGGCCAGAGGAAAGGGCTTGATCTCATTAACCGCGCGTCGCGGCACGCAACGATACCGGACGTAGCTGTTACATTGCACTATGGGAGACCAGGTCGAACGCGAATCGCCCGAAGCCTCCGCCACGAAATTGACCAAGCCCTTTCATCTGGCCATATTCCAGACATTGCTCGATGACGCTCCACTGGACTTCGCCATGGGGAAGAAGCCCTATCCAAACATGGAAGGAAACCCCGGCATTGATCAATTCCGAGGTGGCAAGACAGCTCATCGGACCGTCTTTGGTTATCCGCCGGAGAGGGCGCTTGAAAATCCCATTCGGCTCTTTCTGCAAAGGGATGATCCGAGGCCCGCAAAAGGCATAGCGCCCAAGTTTATTACGAAGCGCCGCGATGCCTTCTTTCGTTGATTTGGCCCTTTTGCCCGTCGCCTCGTACTGCACGATATCTTTCAGCGTATTCCCGGCTTCCTTGAGAAAACCGAGGAACTGATAGTCAAGGATTGAGCACCATCCGTCATTGTTGCGCAAAAAGACCGTCGTCCGTTCATCCACCCCCTCCGCAAGCGCCGGCAGCATGGCCATTTCTTCCATGCCTTCGACATCCGGCTCCGGCGCCCTGGCCGCCACCAGGTCCTGGTAGACCTGCCGTTGCGACGGGAGCGAACCCAGGATCGGTTCGACCAGGGTGATCTTGTAGGTGCGGTACTCGATACGATCGGAAAGCGACATGCGGGCCTCTTTTCTGTCTTTGGACTTCATTCCTACGCAAAGCGTTCCCGCACCTGCAGCACGGCCGTCTTGCCCGAACCGCTCCAGTCGCCCAGGGTCAGCATGGCCTGGACCCGGTAGTTCCCCGCCTCGGCCAAGTCGCCGGCCCGGGTCAGGCAACGCAGGTAATGGGCCTTGCCCTCCAACGTGGCCACCGTGGCCGGCCAGTTCACCACGTTGCCCGAGGGAAACCGCACCGTCAGAAAGGTATTGGTCGCGCCGGAAATGTCCTGGCCGCAATCCACAAGCAATTCCGTTCCGATATCGCCGACATAGACAACGCTGCTCATAGTGGCCTCGCAAGCGGTGATTATTCCCGTTGCGCGCGCAGGGAGCCTGAGCGCAGCAACACCGTGGTGCAAAAGGGAGACTCCAAAATGGTCGACATGGTGAAAGGACTGGCCAGGCGCGCGGGCTCCCCAGCGGCGGCCGTTCGCTCCAGACTGCCGGCCAGCACCTGCCGGGGGCCGATCACGGAAACCAGGCGCACCCGGTCGCCGATACCCGTGAAGGCCTGGGCGTCGCCCAGGACCAGGGCCAGGGCCAGGGTTGCCGCCCTCCCCTTCGCGGACACGGCTCCGACAACCGCCGGCAGTCCGAGCGGAACCGACAGAGCGTCCACGGCCACGGCCGTGGATATCGAAACCCCAACGCCGGGCAACTCGACGCCCAGGGCAAAGGCCGGCGCGGCGGCCGAGGCGTCAATCCGGACCCGCGCCTCCAGGAACGCCAGAGGAACCGGCAAAGCCTCGGCCGGGACGGTGGCGTCCGTCCACACCGTCACGGACGGCTCGATCCAGGCCAAGGGCCGGTCGACCCAGGCGGCATTCCTGTCGGACCAAGCCATGCCCTACCCCACGGTCACAATGCCGGCGTTGTTGAGGAGCACGGTGAAATCACCCTCGGAAACGGTCTTGTCCACGCCGAAGTCGATCAGCCCGATCAAGGGGTTGACGATGCCAGCCACGGTCTTGGCCGCGTAAAACACGGCGTAGCGGGCAATGAAGGTGGCGCCGGTCCAGACCGGGTCATCCGCCTCGAGGCGGCCCTTGCCGTCGCGAAACGACCAGGTGCGGTTGAGCAGTTCCTTTCCGCCGGCGGTGTAGCCGGTGCCGGCAACCTCGCTGGCCGCCACATTGGCGAACACGCTGTGGCCGGCGTTCGGCGTATAGCCGGAACCAAGCAACGCGACCTTGAAGGTATCGCCGTCCATGTCGAAAACGCCGTTGGCGATGTTGGTCAAAAAGGCATCGTACACGAGGTTGGCCATGTCGCTCCTCCGGCTTAGCGGTCGTTCGCCGCCCGCCCCATTTCCTGCCATTTGCGCACAACAGCTTGTTTTTCTTCCAGTGTATTGGCGCGTAACACTTCCTCAACAAGCAATGATTCGCCAGACTTTGCCAACATTTTCGCTAGATTCTCAGCAAGTGAACGAGGAGATTTTTCCTTGTCGATCTTCAAGGCAATCAGATCATCTCTCGACAAAATCTGTAGTAATGATTCCCGATCCTTCGGATCAGCCAACAGGGGATGCTTGTCGTCGGAGGAATCCGGGGCGGGAATCCCCAAGGGCCGGGAGGCAAGCGGGTAGTTCGTGCCCTCGCCCTGGGTGGCCATGGCCAGCGTCGTCAGCTTGGGCTTGCCGTCGCCCGTGAAATAGACCCGTTTGGCGTCGTCATCGATGATCGGCCCCTTCATGGCGACGCGCAGGTCCGCCGTGCTGTCGCCCTTCCTGACCCTGACCTTGGCGTCGGACAGGCCGCGCTCGAAAAGCTGCTGGTGGTAGGCGCTTAACTGCATATCGGACCAGGCCTTCCTGGGGATCTCGAACAGCCTGGCCGCCGCGCCGTGGGCGATGGTTTCGCCGTGGGTTTCCAGAAGTTCCTCTTCCACCTCGTCGGCGCCGCGAACCGGCGCCAGCCCGGCCCGGACGAACAGGCCCCGGGCAATGTCCGTATCCGGCACGGGATGCAGGCGAATAAGCTGCGGCGTCATCCGCAGATACCCTTGCGCCTGGCCCGCGCCCCGCGCCCGCCAGCCGCGCGGCATCTGCTCTTCGCACAGGGCATCGATTTCCCGGCCAGCCACGGCCACATAGACGGGAGCAACAATGCGCGTGCCCAGGTCCGGCGGGTCCAGGGCGTATTCCGCCACGCCGGCCAGGATGTCGCTCGGATCGAGATCGGCCCTGTAAGCCAGCGTTTCCGTGCAAAACACGATGGCCGCCGCCCGGATGGCCATGACCAGCAACGGCTCGGCCACCCCGTCGCAGTGCAGCTTCACCAGCGGAAAAAAATCGTCCCATTTGATCTGCATGGCATCAGTCCGGCGGCAAGGAACTGTCGGTCGTGGTCTTCACGCCCAGTTCCTGGAAAAACGCGGTGTAATGGGCTTGCCCCCGCTCGACGCTGGTGGCGTCGTCGGTTCACGGTCTTCGGCGTTGAGACGATGCCGGCCCCATTACCCGAAGGGATGGCGGCCGGCGTTGCGGGCTTGTAGGTTTTCGGGAGCCTGGTCGATCACCTCGAGCAGTTCCCGCAGTTGACGCGCCTCGGCCTGGCGCCAGCGCAGTTGGACAAGATCCTCTTCAAGGCGCAGCCCCTGCTCCGTGACCTCGAGGCACCGCCCGAGCCATGGCCGGATGACGGCCCGCCAGTGCGGGTTCACGGCCAGCAAGGCCAGGGCGTCGCATTCCTTGCCTTCGGGCTGTTCGATCATGTCCGCATCCGCATGAGGTTGGCGCCGTCGCCGCCGGCGGGCGAGCCATCGGGCAGCATGGGCGCGCCCTGGCTGGCCGGCGGCGGCTGGCCGCCAAGTTGTCCCATCCGCATCTGGTTTTGCGCCGCCTGCTGCTGGGCCTGTTCGCGCCGTTGCAGCTCTTCCTCGGCCGGAATGATCTTGTCCGGCGTGAAATCCAGGCTTTTGAGCGATTCGCGCAACAGCTGGGCCCGGCCGGCCACGCCCATGATCTGCAGGTCCACGGGGTTGGCCGTGGTCTGCATGAACTCGTTTCGCCGCAGCTGCTGTTGCTCCTTGACCATCATGGCACTGGAGCCCAGGGCCACGATTTCCACATCGCCCTTGATGGAGGGATCGGGGTCGTAGAGCATGACGAACACCCAGGCCTCGGTGACGGAAGGCTTGGTGATGCCGGTATCGATGTTGCCCACCACGCGCTTGATGCCCTTGGTGGCGTTGTTGACCATCATGGAGAAACCGGAGGCCGTATTGAGCACGCCGGAGGTCTGGCCGGAGCCGTAGATGTATTTCGGAATGCCGGTCTTCGTGTCCGCTTCCATGCTGAATTTGTCGTAGGCCTTCATGAGCTGCTCGATATTGCTCGAGGCCTGGTAGAAGCTCACGGGCGCGCCGCCGGCCTTGGCCCGGTTGCCCTTGAACGGCCAGACCTTCCACGGGTAGATTTTGCGGATGTTGGTGGCGGGATCGACCTGGTCGATATGCGGCCGGCCAGCCGTTCGGCTTCTTCCCGCATGGCCCGCTCGAATTCGCCTTGCAGCTCCTTGGCCCGGGCCTGGATGTCCTCGCGCGTCACGGCCATGCCGGCCTGCAGCCCCTGGAGGACCTCGAGCTCCACCTGGCCTACGATCCTGGCTTGCTGGTCCGGGGAAAGATTGGGGACCTTGGTGGGACGCACGGCCCAGGGTTTTTCGCCGGCCACGAGCAGGATGTCTTCCAGCCAGGCTTCGGCGGCCGTGCATTTCTCGTCCGTGAGCATCATGAAAACGAGCGGCCCGCCCTCTTCCTGAATGGCGGCCAGCTTGTCCGGTTCGTAGAGGCCGTTTCGCTGGCGCAAGGCCCGAAGCATCCGGCGCTGCACTTCCTCCTTGGCTTGCCGGGCCGCCTGCCAACAGGACTGGATATGCGAGGCCAGGTTGCTTTGGAAATGGTCGCGCCGGGATTGCACCCGTTGCAACGCTTCCTCGCGTTCCTCGGCCTCGAGCTGGGTGTTGGATTTGACGAGCAGCAAGCCGGGCATGTTCACGCCCCTTTCCCGGGTCGATCATGGAACACCGTACAATCCCGGTAATCCTTGAGGCGGCGGATCATCTTCTCCGGAAGCGGCACGCCAAAGGAGCGGAGATGCCCCAGGACGGAAATCGTCTCGTTGATGGCCAGGTACATGACCATCAATGACCTAAAATCGACATGCAGCAGGACTTCGGCCGCCTTCACGTTGAGCACGTCATCCAGGAGGCACGAGGCCAGGATGGCGGCGTAGTAGAGGAAGAACTTGGCAAGCCCCCGGCGGAACGTCGCGCGCGACAGGCAACCGTCCACCCAGCCACGCGCGAAGCCCAGGGCGAAGTCCAGGCAGATGATGAGGAAAAGGCCTTCCACGAGCTTGTCGCGCCCGCCGATCCAACCGCAGATCACGGCCAGCAACGTGGAACCGCACGTCTTGGCCAGCCACCCGCCAAGCAGATCCCTGCCCACGTCCGCCACGTACTCCCGGGCCGTGGACCACATCACGCCGCCCCCGCCAGTTCCAGCGCCCGCGCGGCTTCCGGAGAATCCGCCAACCGCTTGGCCGCCAGCTTGAGCACCGCGAAGGCCCGGGCGTCCGTGGCGTCCATGGCCACTTCCTCGGGCAGATCGGCCTGCAACCGGACATAGTTGCCGCCAAGCCAGGCGCGGCAGGCCAGGTGCGCCTCCTCGGCCTGACCGCTGAAGACGATGTCGATCAGGTGGGACGTCCATTGCGCCGCGCCAAAATCCCGGGCGTCGGCATACAGGATCGGCCTGTCCCGCCGGCCGGTCCCCATGGACACGAGGTAATGCGGGCCTTCGGCCTCGGTGAAGGCCAAAAGCGACGGGTTGTTGGCCACCATGCCGCCGTCGATGCAGGGCCGGACCCGGCCGGACTGGCTGCGGATGGGAAAGGGCTCGAAATAGACCGGGGCGGCCGAGGTCGCCCGCCCCACATCGGCCAGCCGGTAGTCTTCGCCGGCCCAGGAACGGAACAACACCCGTTCCCGGGCCTCGATATCGAAGGCGACGGCCAGGGCGCGCGTTTCCACCGAGGACAGCAGGCGGTCGCCAAAGACTTCGGCCAGGGCCACTTCCAGTTCCCCGGCGTCGTACAGCTCGTCCGCCAGGCCCCCAAGAGAGCTCAAACGCTGCCCGAGGGAGCGCGAAAAGATCGCCGGCCCCCGCTCCAGGTAGAACTCGGCCAACCGCATGGCCGGGATGCCGGCCGCCAGGCCCAGGGCCAGAATGCCGCCCGTGCTGGTGCCGGCCACAAGATCGAAGAATTTGGCGACGGACCGCCCCGTCCTGGTCTCGAATTCGGCCAGCACCAGGGCCGGAAGCAGGCCCCGGATGCCGCCGCCGTCAATGCTCAGGATGCGCATGGTCACAACCCCCGGGCCTTGAGGGCGGCGCCGGCCACGGCGGAACCGGCCTTGGCCAGGTAGGCCAGCCAAGTCTTCCACCCCTCCACCTGAGCCTGGGTCGCGGCATCGGCCGGCACCGGGGGCAATGCGTCCAGGGCCGCGACCACGCCGGCCGCCTGCTTTTCCAACGCATCGGAAGACACCGTGCCCAGGCCGGCACAGCCGCCCAGGGCGATGCACAGGAAAACGGCCACGATCAGGGCTTTCATGACTTGGCTCCTTGCTCCGGGGCCTGGGCCTCGGGTTTGGGTTCGAGGCAATCCGCCGCCTGGCGCAGGGCGGCGGCGACAAGGGGACCCTTCGCCATTCCCCGGCCGTACAGCAGCAGGCCGTAAAGGGCCGTGGCCAAGGCGGCCAGCAGGCCGGACATGTTGAGCACAGTGGAAAAGATGACGGTCTCATCCATGCTGAATTTGAAGGAATGGGAGCCACCGGAAGCAACGATGTTCCAGAGGGAGAGCAGGTACAGGCCCGTGCCCCCGTACTGCGTCTTGGATTTGGCGTAGGCCGCCAGCACGTCCTTAGCGCCCATCGCCGCCCCCGACTGGCACACCCGCGCCCATGGTCCAGACATCGATGGGCAGATTGCCGGCGGCGATGGTGAAGCGGAGTTTGTCCAGGTAGCGCGCGTCCTCGGCCCGTTCCAGGATCAACACGATCCCGGCCCGCTTGCCCGTGGCCCCGCCGTAGGCCAGGGCCTGGCCAACGGCCTCCGCCCATTTCCTGGCGAAATCGAATTCCACGGCATGGGTATCGGTCTCGCAGTCCACCCGCAGCCCGGGGCGTGGCCTGGTTTCCATGGCACCGCCTTTTTCCGCGCACCAGATGGCCTGGTAGTGCTTTTCGGGCTGGTCATGCCCGGCCAGCACCTGGGAACAGGACACCAGCACCAACCCCGTGGCCAGGGCCACCAAGGCGACGCGCGGCCGCCGGTAGACCCACTCCCAGACCACGCTCAGGCGCCGGGCGCCGGCGTCCGAGAAGCCGGCATCCTTGAGCCGGCAAAAGAAGTGCAGCGGATTGCAGCAATGCCGCAGCCGTTCCAGGAAGGGCTTACGCATCGGGTAACCTCCCACCCATGATCTTGCGGATTTTCTCGGGGTATTCGGGATTGCTGTTCTTGAGGCAGGCGGCGGGGCCGCCGTTGTAGGCCCGCAACACCCCTTCCCAGCCGAACCCTTTCAAGTAGCTCCGGGCGTAGGCGGCCAGGTGTTTGCAGCCCAGGTCGACATTCAGGGCGGGATCGTAGATTTCGCCCAGAAAGAGCCCGGTGAAGCCGCGTTCCCTGGCCACGGCCCCCATGAGCTGCATCAGCCCCCAGGAGGCTTGCTGGCCCCACCACTCCGCATCCGCGCAGACGCCCGGATAGGCTTTGAAATCCGCCGGCGGGATCTTGCAGGCCGCCTCAAGGCCGCTGACGGCGCGAAAAGCGCGACCGGCCCGGACGTCCCAGAACCAGCGGTATTTGGGTTCCGGGTTATAGGCCCAGACATTGCCGCCCATGGACTCGTGCTCGACCACGGCCCCGACGATGGGGACCGGCAAGCCATGGCGCGTGGCGGCCTCGCCGACGAGCTGCTCGATTTGCGACGGGGTGATGCTGAAAAAAGCGGACATGGCGACCTCCTTGTGGAAGGCCGCCATGTCCGGGCTCAAGAGGAGAGGGTCAGGCGCGCATGGTGACGGGTTGGCGGCCGTTACCGCTCAAGCCGTACCATGCGTTTTCTAAGGGTCCGGGAGGGTGTACCGAAGATGCGAGGGAGTGGTAGGGGAATGGTAGGCGAGTGTACCAAAGATGACACGGAATGGATGGGAAGATTTTTCTTGACAAATATTCGTGCCGAAGCTTCCGACGAGCTGTGCCACGTTTTCCGCACCTTGTCGCACCGGGAACGGGCGGCCTGTTACGCCTTATCTTTGCGCTCGACCAGTTCGCGCGGGTTGAGGCGGTGCGGCCCCAGGGAACATAATGATGAGTATTAGTGTTTAAATGCTTGCTTTGCAGCTACTAATACGATTGACGGCATAAAATGATGTCTATCTTCTGGATGTTTTGTCAAATAATTAACTACAATCTCCCTAATTTGTTCATACGAAACCCTGACAGGAAAAGGATTTTTTTCATCTTGAAATATAACGGAATAGACATCACAAATACCCATCACATAATAGCCTTGAGCAAACTTGTTATACCTCAAAAAATCATTTCCAGTAATAGGCCATCCGTTTTGCGCAAAACAAAAACTTGAGACAGACAACGCAAGTGCTACTACAACAAGACTGGTGAATATCGTTTTCATAACAAACTTTCTTATAAGCTATCTTACACAGACCCCATAAATCCCACCCGACTTCAAGCAATGGGAGCCCGGCCCGCAATCCGTGTCCCAGGAGCAGGTCGCGCCATACGTGCCATTGGGATCCAGCGGAGCGTACACCGGCTGCCGGTCGTTGCGGTTCCCCGGCATGATGCCGCCGGCGCACACGCCGTACAGCGCGCCTCCCTGCTTCAGGCAGACGCTTCCCGGCGAGCAGTCCGTGTCGAAGGAACAACCCCACGCCTGACTGCTCAGGGTCCCAAAAAGAAGCAGGCCAACGATCAATTGACGCATATCGTTACCCCGTTTTCAACCAGCTAGACCGCAGAGAAAAAGAGAAGTCAAGGACAGTCCTCATTCCGACGCCCGCTTCGTGAACTCCCGACGCCAGGCTAAAAGCTCCTCCTTGTCGGCGATGTAGGAGAACCCGTCGAAACGCACCGGCATCGGGGGTTCGGCCTGGCGGAAATACCGCTCGAACCGCCGCCGGCCGATCCCGAGAACCTTGCAGATATCCCGCAGGTTGCGCAGCATGTTGGGGTCGCGTTCCATCACGTCCACGCCAGCCACCCCCCTCCCGACCCACCGGCCACGGCGGGGGAGCCGGCCATGGCCACGCCGGTCAGCACATAGCCCAGGGCGGCCAGGGGCGGGTATTCCCTTGCCTGCCGGCCCATGTCGTTCACGGGGAACTGCCGGAGCACCCCGGGCAACAGGCTGTCCCCGAAATGCAGGGTCTTGATGCCGCCCTTGGTTCTATTGCCCGCTTCGAGGAAATAGGCGGCCAGTTCGTCCGGATGACCAACCATCGGTGCCGACGTTGGTTCGACGGCCCACCGCCCGCCTGCGGCGTCCTGGTCGGACAGATCGCGCCAGGCGTCCATGGCCGGATCGGTCAGGTCCGTGAACCAGTCCAGGACCCGATATTCGGCCCGCCGCGACTTGCACCACTCGTACAGGCCGGCCACCCGAGGCGCGCTTGCCTCCCGCAGCACACGGACCTCGCGACCGCGCACAGCCAGCACAAGGGCAAAGCCGGGCTTGTCTCGCCACGGCCAGCCGATCCCGCCGTATTTCGCGGCATGCTTCCAGGATTCCCGTTCCGCCAAGTCTGCATCAGCCCCTGCCTGCCTGCGTTCCATGTCCACTCCTAGCTCAAATCCGCATCATCGAAGTATTTTGCCGGCGATCCCCAGGCCGCGATGCAATAGTAGTTGAGCGAATGGCGGTAATGGTCCGGCCCCAGGCGTACCCACACATAGATTCGGGACCCGGACTCCTCGTCTTCTTCCAGCTTTTTAGCCGTGTTCTGCGCATGATTCGCGAAGGCCTCCACCGGTTCGCATCGCGCCGGCAGCACAACATGGCCGCCGCTTAAGGCTTCATGGGAGGCGTCCAGCGATTCCGTCCGGTTGACGGACACCTTGAGGTCCTTGTCGTCCCAGGCGTAGTCCCCCTTCTGGTGCTCGTTGTACCAGTTGAGATAAACCCGGCCGGGGAAGCGCTTGGCGAATTTGCGGGCCTCGCGCGTCTCGGGCATGCCGTCGATGACGCAACGGGCCACGTGAAAGGCGTTCATGAGCTCGTCGAGCTCCTCGAAGTCGCGGTACTCGCCCACATGGACAATCACGCCGTCCCGGCGGCCGATGGTGACATGCAGGCCCTTGCCCTGGTCAACGCCCATGTAGCAGGGGCCGGGGTCGGATGCGGCGATGCCGTGGGAGCCGCACAGTTTGAGCACCTGCTCCTTGGTGATGCGGCTGTTGGCGGCCACGTAGGCCAGACCAAGCTTGTAGTTGTACAGCTTGTCCATCCGGGACGTGGTCCGGTACAGGTGCAGGATTTCGGCCGGCGTGACGTACTGCGAAAACAGCTGGCTGAACTGGTAGCCGCGCCAGGCCGTGACCCCGGGCTTGCGGGCCACCCATTCGCCCCGGGCCGGGTCCAGCACGCCCTCGCGGCAGCGCATGCAGCGCAGGACAACGGCCCCGTCCGAGCGCTCCCACAGCAGGTCCGGCACGCCCCGCTCCAGGGGCCGGGCGGCGTCCTCCCACTCGCCCACCGGGTCGGTCCAATCGCCACATCGCGGGCATTTGAGCAGCCAACGGCGCTGGTCGGACAGCTGGTATTTCTTGTCCACGCCGAAGTCGGGCAGCGTGGGGTTGGACAGGAAGTGCTCGGCCTTGAGGTCCGAGTGCCCCAGGCGTTCGTGGGCCGTGGGCTCCACCCAGACCGCCATCAGGTCGAACTCGTCGTAAACGATCTTGTCCACGGGGTCCGAGCGCAGGCCCTCCTCGGTCCTGGTGCCGCGAAACAGCACGTTGACGCCGTTGACCCGCTTGAGCCCGACGCTGTCCGTCTCCACCACCCACCGGCCGAGCGTGGCCGGGTTGCGGTCGATCAGCGGGTCCACGCGGCTTTGGACAAAGTCCGTGGAGCCCTTTTTCGAGGGGAACAGGTACAGCGCGCCGACGATAGGCAGGAAAATGGCCGCGAAAAGCGTGCCGAGGATGGCGTTGGTGGTGTTGCCCATCTGGGCGCACTTGAGGTCCACCCGCTGGGGGTGGTCGTCGGCGTAGGGCAGTTCCAGGCACTCATGGCGGGCAAAGGAGAACTCGCCGCGATCGAGCCTGATCCGCTCCTTGATGGCCCAGGCCCCCACGCCCCCCGGTGGCGGCTCCTGCCGCACCGGCACAACGCTCTGCACCTTGGTCAGGAAATCCGCCATGATGGTCCGGCTTCCCGGACCAAGCCCTTTCATGCCTCCTCTGGCCATGGCCGTGCCTCACACCAGCTCGAAGGCGTAGACTGACCGGATTTCGTCGGGTTGAATGCACAGGTAATCAAGGGTTTGCCGTTGCGTCGCGTGGCCAAAGACGGCCATCAGCGTGGGAATGTCCACGTTGCAGGTCACGCGCATGTGATAGCCCCAGGTCTTGCGCAAGGTGTGGCTGCCGAAATGGCCGGGCAGGTTGACGGCCGCGCACCAGCCGATGACCAGGCGGCGCAGCCAGGACGTCGTCAGCGGGCCACGCTTGCCCTGGAAGAGCAACTCCGCGTCCTCATACGGCCTGGAGGCCAAAAGCCGCTCCACGGCCGCCCTGACGGGCTTGTTGGCGCTGATCCGGCGCAACTTGCCCTCCTTGATCTCCCGGATCACGTCGCCGTCGTCCGGATCGGCCAGGATGGACTTGATGCCGCCGACCGTCAGGGCCAGCAGGTCACTGGCCCGCAAGGCCGAGTGGATGCCCAGCACGAACAGGGCCTGGTCGCGCGGCTTGTCGGCCAACAGCCGGGCGATGGTGCCGAGGGCCTTCTTGCTCTTGATCGGGTCCACGGCGATGGCCGCCCCCTTGGCCGCGTGGTTGTTGCGGGTCATTTTCCGGCCTTCCTTTTCGTCGTCTTTCCGTGCCGTGCCTGGCATGACACGACGATGGCCCAGGGCGCGCGCCAGGACGATTTCGGGCTTTCCATGCCAACAACCTGAATTCACGGCAAATCCTCCTTTCCTTTTTCGTCGTCTTTTGTATGAAAGACGACGAACCTAATCCGACGATTTCAGCCCGTAATCGAGGGCATTCTGCGTGGCGTCGAGGGCCATGAGTTCCTCGACAACCTGCCGGGCCATTTCGGGCGCGACGCGTTGCAACACTTCCATGACCTTGGCCTGAAACTGAAGTACTTTCTCTATATCGAACTTGGTCTTTTTGATGGTGTTATCCAACTCCAACATTTTCCTATTCTCACCAAGCAGCGAAATGTAGGCCTTCAGCAGTTCACCACGTCTCCCGGCAAGACGTTCCAGCTTTCTGCGCGAATCCGCATCGCCTTCCAGGGACAACTGGAACAGCTCCACAAGGTCGGTTGCCTGCTTGGCCAGCTTTTCCAGCCGCTCCAAGGCATCGTGTTGCCGCTCGAGCACCTCGACCTGGATGAGCTGCGGCTTGACCGACTCCACGGCCGTTTCGCAACGCCGTTTCACCTTGGAGACGTAGGCCTCGGAGATGGCAAAGCGCTCGGCCATTTGCCGCTGGTTCAATCCCTCCTTGAGGCAAGCCAGGTAGTCCTGTTCGGTGAACTTTGCCATGCACTCTACTCTATTCGGCCGATTTGTTAACTCTACTTCACTGCATCAGTGTTTTTTCCTGGTGAATCTTCACCATCTTCACCGTCTTTCAGCTAAGGAGGTTTCGCATTAACCGCTTTATTGGAAACTTCCGGTTCAGTCTTGGCTTTTCTCTTGAGTGCTTCCCAGGCCTCGGCACTCATTCCCTGTTGTGTTTTGTCCCCTTTCTGCGTTTGTTCTTGCGCCATTGCCTTGGTAGCCTGGTCAAGAATCTGGCCGTAGTTGTCACAATACGCCTTTGGCGAGACGATACGCGATCGCCAAAACGGGTCTTGCAGGGCAAACCGCGTGGCGCGTTCGAGGTCCTCGAGGGTTGTCCCCTCGTCGAGGAGCCCTTGCAGCATGCCCGGCCAGGTTCCCGGGTTTTTGGCTCGGACTTTCGGCGTGGACTCGGACATGAGGGCGAAAACGAGCGCTCTCGCTCTCTCCCCGTCAGGGGCTTGAGAGAGAGATTTAAGATAGGATGGGATGGGATGGGGCATTGCAGAAGGCATGCACTGCATTGCAGGTGCATCAGCGTCAACAACAGCTTGTTTTTTCTCGTTTTTCTCTTTCGAATCCGGTTCTTTTTTCCCCCACCGCGCGTTTGCGGCCGCGACTTTGACCGGGTCTTTTTCGCCACGGCTCCAGATGTTGGGCTGCCGCTTCTTCCAGTTGTGAATGGCGACGACACCGTCCTCGCCACGGTCCAGCAAGCCTATCTCGACAAGATTATTCACAAACTCTGAAGGATCGATCACCGTGGGATCAATGCCGCAGGCGGCCGCGATCTTTTTGTCCGTCATATTGGCGAGGGTGCCCTTGGGGCGTTCCTCTGTCGCGAACGCCCACAAGGCGAAAACGGCATCAACGCCCTCGCTTCCATACAGCTGTTTTAGCAGGATAAATTTTGGATGCGTCCGATAGGTGGACTCCACCCGAAAATCCCAACCCATGGGTTCACCACCTCTGCATGTGCGTTGTTGCCTGCTGCATATGCACTTTTCTGCACCTGCTTTGCAGCTGCATAGCAGCTGCATTGCACCTGCTCGGCAGACGCTAATTCAGCCGGTCATCCTGCTCGAATCGCACGTTTTTTCTGTTGTAGGCCACCGGCACGTCGCCCGTCATGGAGTTGCGGCTCTTGGCCACGGTCAGCTGGGTGAACTGGATGTCCTCGCGCCCCGAGCGGTCCCAGGGCTGGATCAACAGGATGATGTCGGCATCCTGTTCGATGGCTCCCGACTCCCGGAGGTCGGATTCCACCAGCTTGGGTGATTTCCGCTTGGCCACCTCGCGGTTGACCTGGGCCAGCAGCACCACGGGCACGGCCAGATCCTCGGCCAGGAGCTTGATGGACCGGGAGATGGAGGCGATCTCCTGTTCCCGGTTGTGGTGGTGGCCATCAGGCGGGATGAGTTGCGCGTAGTCGATAAAGACGATGTCCAGGCCCCCGTCCTGGCGCCAACGCCGGCAAGTGGCGCGGATGTCGGAAGGCTTGCGGGCAGGTTTGTCATAGATGCGCAGCGGCATGTCCCGCATGCGGTCGCACAGGGCGTAGATGCGTGCCCAGTCGTCGTCCGAGAACTTCCCGTCCCGAAACCGCTGGGCCGCAACGCCGGCGCCCGAGGAAAACAGGCGGTTGAGCAGTTGATACTTGGCCATCTCCAAAGAGAAGATGCCGGTCGGGTGTCCGAGCCCCACGGCGTGCTCGGCAAGGGTCAGGGCCAGCGCCGTCTTGCCATGGCTGGGCCGGGCGCCGACGACGATCATTTCGCCTGGCATGAACGACCGGATCAGGGCGTTGAGTTTCCAAAACGGCGTGGGCACGCCGCCGCCGCCGGATTCTTCCAGCCGCTCGAGATAGTGGGTGTAGGGGTCCAGGAATTCGGCTGGCGACTCGCCATGGGCATCGAGGCGGTCCTTGAGCACGGCATCGGCGGCCAATTGGGCGATGCCCACGAACTCGGATGGATCGCGCTCCGGATCGTAGGCGATTTCCATCATGCGCATGGCCATATCCAGCATGGCCCGACGTTTGGCCATGGCCCGCACGAGGTCGGCATGGTGCGGGGCGTTGGCGGCGCTGATTGTGGCCGTAGCCAACTCGGCCAGATACGCTGCCCCGCCCACCTTTTCGAGGGCTCCTGCGGCGGTGAGCGCATCGGCCAGGGTGACCAGGTCAACCGGCTTGTTGCCGCGCCACAAGGCGGCCATGGCTTCCCAGACCAGCTGATGGCGCGGGTCGTAGAAGTCCCCCCGCCGCAGTTCGGGGACCAGTTTATCCAGCAGCGACGGCTTGAGGAGCACGCCGCCGAGCACCGATTGCTCGGCCTCCCGGTTGTGCGGCGGCACATTGCGCAGCATCATCGTGGAAAGATCCGCCGGCCCGCGTTCACCTGTACGATGTCGTGGCGCTGCCATGCGCTCCCCCAGTGGTCCGGCTGCAGTCCATGTACGGCTTTGCGGCAAAGCAACGTGGCGAGCGAAGGCAGGCGACCGCTCTTGACAAGGTTCCATTTGTTGGTACCATCAAAACAATGAACAGCCGGAACCGAAGGACGCTTGCCGCGATTTTTTCCCGTCCGACCCTCGCGGACATCCGGTGGGATGATATTCTGGCCCTGTTTCGCGCCCTTGAGGCCACAGTAGACGAGGGACGGGGATCTCGGGTCAGGGTCATCCTCAACGGCGTTGCGGCCACGTTCCATCGACCGCATCCCGGGCCCGTCGCCAAGAAAGGCGCAGTGGAAAGTGTTCGTGAATTGTTAACAAATGCTGGGGTGAGACCATGAATGCCATGACCTACAAGGGATATACGGGAACCTTTGAATTCATCCCTGATGACAATGAATTCCACGGCCGCGTGATGGGCATCCGGGATGTCATCCATTTCTCTGGGAGTTCGGTCGACGAATTGCGTCAGGCCCTGGCAGATTCCGTGGATGATTATCTCGAGATGTGCGAACAGGCCGGCAAAACGCCTGAGAAGCCCTATTCCGGCCAATTTCGTCTGCGCCTTACCCCGGAAATCCATCGGCTTCTGGCTGTCGCTGCCAAAGCAAAAGGGAAAAGCCTCAATGAGTTTGTCGCCGAAGCGGCCGAGAAGGCAGCACGGGAGGCGGTGTTGTAACGCTTGAAATGCCGTGGCTGTCAACGTGTCGGCATGGCGGGCCAACACTCTCAAGACGTCGCAAATGCTCTCACCTTTGCCGGAATATGCATCCCGACGTGCCAAGGTGAGCCGTACGGATTTTGTGTAGGGCAGCAGAAATCCCCCCTGCGCAAGGTCCCAAATCGTACAACCCGAGGGGGAGCTGAGGGGGAGATTTCGGAATGAGGGGGAAGAGAGGGACTTTTGAGGGGGAAGTTTCCTCAAAAAAAACCAATGATGGCGGAAGCGTATAGGAGTCGAACCTACCGAACGCCTCTCGACGTTCCACTGGATTTGAAGTCCAGGCGCCACACCGGTGACGAAACGCTTCCGTCGCAGACGCCTCTTAGATGCTTTTGAGTCGCGGAGCAAGCCGTTTGGCCGGCCGGGGCGCATTTGGCACCGAAAGGGCCGGCCCGATCCCCGGCCCCACCTGACCCGGTCCCTTGACTTCCCCGCCACCCGTGACAACATTGGCCGAAACGCACGGCGCATCCTGCGCCCGCGCCATCCCTCGCCGCGAGCAGCCATGGTTCCACGGATCGCCTTATGCCTCACCTTGCTGGCCTGCTTCTGGCCGGGCTTGGGCCATGCGGAAAAAATCCGCAAAAACGTCTTGTATTTCAATTCCTACCAGAACGGCTACCAGTGGTCGGACGAAATCCTGGCCGGCATCCGCGAGGCCTTTTCCCATTCCGATTTCAATGTGGACCTGCAAATCGAGTACATGGACTCGAAGAAATACACCGATCCGACACTGCGCGGCATGCTCCACGATTTCTACAAGCTCAAGTACCGCAACACCCGCTTCAGCGCCCTGCTGGCCTCGGACAATTTCGCCTTCGATTTCCTGCGCGAATACAAGGACGAGCTCTTCCCCGGCGTGCCCCTGGTCTTTTGCGGCGTCAACGACTTCCGCCCCGACTGGCTCGATGGCCATCCCGACTTCACCGGCGTGCTCGAGGAACCAGACATCCGCGAGACCCTCGAACTGGCCCTGCGCTTCCATCCCGACCGCCGTCGCCTGGTCATCTTCGGCGACACCTCCATCACCGGCGTGGCCATCGGCAACCAGTTGCGCGCCGTGGAACACGCCTTCGCCGGACGCCTGGACTTCGAATACCAGGACAACCTGACCCTGCCGCAGATCCTCGACACCGTGGCCGCCCTGCCCGCCGACGCCATGATCTTCCTCATCCCCTTCTACAAGGACACCGAAAACGACGTCTATTCGGTCAACGAGGTGCTGGCGGCCATCCGGGCCAAGTCCGACCTGCCCATCTACAGCGCCTGGCAGTTCATGCTCGGCCACGGCATCCTCGGCGGCAGGCTCCACAGCGGCTTCGAGGAAGGCCGCCTGGCCGCCGAGATGGCCGATCAACTCATGCACGGCACCCCCATCGCCCAGTTGCCCGTGGTCACCAAAACCGAGGACGCCTACGTCTTCGATTACAGGGAAATGCTGCGCCTGGGCATCACCACGGACAAGCTGCCCTCGAACTTCACGCTCATAAACGAGCCCTACCCCTTCTACCACGTCAATATCGCCGTCTTCTGGACGGTCATCATCAGCGTCATCATCCTGTGCTACGTCATGGTCCTGCTGGTGACCAACATCCTGCGCCGCCGCCGGGTCGAGGAAACCATCAAGGACCAGCTGTCCTTCATGGAAACCCTGGTCAACACCATCCCCATTCCCCTCTATTTCAAGGACGGGGCCGGCATATACCGGGGCTGCAACCCGGCCTTCCGCGCCTGGTGCGGCCTGGCCTCCGATGCCGTCGCCGCCGAGGCCTGCGCCGGCCTGACCCAGTCCCCCTTGTCGACCTTCCTGGACGAGGGCGACGAGCAGTTGCTGCGCGAACCGGGTGTGCGCGTGGGCGAGGCCGAGATCCTGGCCGCCGACGACGAGGACCCACGTTCGGTCATCCTGCACCGGGCCGTGTACGAAACGGCCAAGGGTGGCATCGCCGGCCTGGTGGGCGTGCTCTACGACATCTCCCAGCTCAAGCGAGCCTCGGAAAAGCTGCGCCAGGCCGAGGAGAAATACCGGGGCATCTTCGAGAATTCGGCCCTGGGCATCTTCCGCATGACCCCCGACGGCCGGGCCGTGGACGTCAACCCGGCCTTGCTCGCCATGCTCGGCGTGCGCGATCTCAAGGAACTGGCCAATCGCCGGGGCGACCTGGTGGAGGTGCTTTTTTCCGGCAACGAACGCTTCGAGTCGCTCATGGGCTCGGTGGACGCCGCCGCCGGCACGGTCACGGTGGAAACCCGGTTCGTGCGCCCGGACACGCGCATCATCACCGTCAACATCAACATGCGCCTGGTGGCCGACCCCGGCGGCTACCTGGCCTACGTCGAGGGCGTGGTCGAGGACGTGACCATGCGCCACGAGGCCGAACGGGCGCTTCGCGAATCCCAGGAGATGCTGCGCCTGGTCCTTGACAACATCCCCCAGCTCGTGTCCTGGAAGGACAAGGCCCTGCGCTACATCGGCGCCAACCGGGCCTTCATCGAATTCTTCGGCTTCGCCGACCTGGCCGACCTCATGGGCCGCGACGACTACGCCCTGCCGCTGCGCCGGGAGGACATGGACGCCGTGCGGGCCACGGACGTGGACGTCATGCGCAACAACCGGGCCGTGTCCGGCGAACTGGCCGCCCGCAACGTGCGCGGCTCCGACGTGCTGCTCGAGATCAAAAAGGTGCCCCTCCATGACGACAAGGGGGCCGTGGTGGGCGTGCTGTCCACGGCCGAGGACGTGACCCAGAAGGTGAGCCTGGAACGCCAGTTGCTGCAATCCCAGAAGATGGAGGCCATCGGCACCCTGGCCGGCGGCATCGCCCACGACTTCAACAATATCCTCACCTCCATCATCAATTCCACGGAGCTGGCGCTGATGGACCTGCCCGAAGGCGAGCCCATCACCGACGACATGCGCCGGGTGCTCAAGGCCGGCCAGCGCGGCAGCCGGCTGGTCAAGCAGATCCTGTCGTTTACCCGGCCCTCCCAGGCCGGTTTCGCCCCCATCAACATCGTGGACGCCATCGGCGAGGCGGCCGGCCTGCTCAAGGCCTCCATGCCGCGCAACATCAAGATCGTCCTGGACATACCGGCCCATCCCGTCACCTGCCGGGCCGACCCCACCCAGCTCCACCAGATCGTCATGAACCTGTGCACCAACGCCTTCCAGGCCATGCGCGCCTGCGGCGGCCTGCTCACCCTGGCCCTGGCCGAGGACGACCTGGACGAGACCATGGCCGGCCAGGTCGGGGTGCGGGCCGGCCGCTACGCCCGCATTTCCATTGTCGACACCGGCCCGGGCATCCCGGCCGACATCCTGGACAAGATCTTCGATCCGTTTTTCACCACCAAGCAGAAGGGCGAGGGCACGGGCCTGGGGCTGGCCGTGGTGCGCGGCATCGTCAAGAACCACCGTGGCGCCGTGCGGGTGGCCAGCCTTCCCGGGATGTCCACGGGCTTCGACGTCTTTTTGCCCCTGCTCGGCCAGGCCGAGGCGGCGCCGCCGCCCCAGGACGCCGCCGCCAACCGCGGCCGCGACCGCATCCTGTTCGTGGAGGACGACGAGGACCAGCTTTTGACCATTCCCCGCGTCCTGGCCCAGCTCGGCCACGAGGTCACGGCCTACGGCGGCGCCGCCCCGGCCCTGGCCCGCCTGGCCCTCGATGCCGGCGCCTTCGACGTGTGCATCACCGACTACGACATGCCCGACATAAACGGCCTGGAACTGGCCCGCCGCATCGCCGCCCTGGCCCCCCGGCTCCCGGTCATCCTCGTCTCCGGGCGCCTGGGCGACATCGAGGACCGGGAACTGGCCGGCAACATCAAAAAGATCGTGCTCAAGCCCTACAACCAGGCGATCATCTCCGCGGCCATCCGCGAAGTGCTCGACGCCAAGCCCCAAACCAAGGCCGCATGAAATCCGTCTGCATCATCGACGACGACCCCGAGGTTCGCGACACCATCGAAAGCCTGGCCCGCCGCATGCGCCTGACCAGCGACGCCGCCGGCAACCTGACCGCCGGCCTGGAGCTGCTTTCCCGCGAGAGCTTCGACGTGGTGTTTCTGGACGTGCGCCTGCCCGACGGCAACGGCCTGGCCGCCCTGCCCGAGATCAAGCGCCTGCCCGATGCCCCGGAGGTCATCATCCTGACCGGCATGGGCGACCCGGACGGCGCGGAGCTGGCCATCCAGGAGGGCGTGTGGGACTACCTGGTCAAGCCCTCGCCCATCAAGCAGATGATGCTGACCCTCCAGCGCGCCCTGCGCTACCGCGAGGAGCGGCGCTGCGACAAGGCGCCGGTGTCGCTGTCCCTGGCCGGCTGCGTGACGGCCAGCCCCCGCATGCAGCCCTGCCTGGACCAGGTGGCCCATGCTGCCTGGTCCAGCGCCGCCGTGCTGGTCACGGGCGAGACCGGCACGGGCAAGGAGCTTTTCTCCCGGCTCATCCACGCCAACAGTTCCCGGGCCAAGGCGCCGTTTGTCACCGTGGACTGCGCCTCCTTGACCGAGACCCTGGTCGAGAGCACGCTTTTCGGCCACAAGAAAGGCGCCTTCACCGGGGCCGACGCCGACCGCGTCGGCCTGGTGCAGCTGGCCGACGGCGGCACGCTGTTCCTCGACGAGGTGGGCGAGATGCCCATGTCGCTGCAAAAGACGTTTTTGCGGGTGCTCCACGAAAAGACCTTCCGGCCGGTCGGGGCCGTGGCCGAGGCCAAGAGCGATTTCCGCCTCATTGCCGCCACCAACCGCGACCTGGAAGCCCAGGTGGAAGCCGGCCAGTTTCGGCGCGACCTCTATTTTCGCCTCAAAACCATCGAGCTGCGCCTGCCGCCCCTGCGCGACCGGCCCGAGGACGTAAAACCCCTGACGCTGTCCGTGGTCGACGCCCTGTGTTCGCAGTACGCCTTGCCGCCCAAGGGCTTTGACGCGGAATTTTTGAGCGTGCTCGAGGCCTACGACTGGCCGGGCAACGTGCGCGAGCTGCGAAACGTCCTCGAGCGGGCCTTTCTGGCCGCCGGCCGGGAAAAGACGCTCTACAGCATGCACCTGCCCCGGGACCTGCGCATCAAGGTGGCCAAGTCCAGCCTGGAACGCGGCCAGCAGCTTTCCGAGCGGCCGGCGGCCGCCGGGCCGGAGCGGGTCGAGCTCGCCGGGGCGCCCATTGGCCGGCGCACGCTCAAGGACTACAAGGAAGCCATGGAGCGCCGCTACCTCGAAGGCCTTCTGGCCGAGCACGGCCGCGACGTGGCGGCCATGGTCGACATCTCGGGCCTGTCGCGGTCGCATTTTTACGCGCTGCTGAAAAAGAACAATTTAGCGATTCCCGACTGATCCAGCCGAGGAAGTCCGCACTTCCGGACGCGTTTCGCGTCCCCTTCCCGACGGACTTTGCGTCTTTTTGGACAATCCAAATTTCCGCCTTTTCCCCGTGCCATTATGCCCGGCTTGTGGCATGAGGAGCCAGGAATCCCACTTCCGGCCATTGACGCGGGGCAGGCTGTCTGGTTTTCCGGACACAGCAAGGCTGTCTGAAAAAACGGATTGGGGCGAAATCGCGGAATTGCTTTACGAACCCTTAAATTTCGCGGTATTAGCTCTTCCGTTGACATCCGAAAAATCGGATGCCCTTCCCGTGCCCGGGCCAGGAAAGGGGTCACCTGTTCGTCAACTCATCGAAGTCTTTCTGCCTTTTTACAAGTGGCACGAGGATTGCCTAAAGAGGAAGCGTCGACCCCGGCCTTCCTCTGTTCGGTCGAACGACAACTTTTAAGGAGACGTGAGCATGGCCAAGAAGATGAAAAGCATGGACGGCAATACCGCCACCACGCACATCGCCTACGCGTTAAGCGATACGGCGGCGATCTACCCCATTACCCCCTCGTCCACCATGGGCGAGATCGCGGACGAATGGGCGGCCAAAGGCCTGAAAAACATCTTCGGCCAGACCGTAACCATCCGCGAAATGCAGTCCGAGGCCGGTGCGGCCGGCGCCGTCCACGGGTCGCTCGCCGCAGGCGCCCTGACCACCACCTTCACCGCCTCCCAGGGCCTGCTGCTCATGATCCCCAACATGTTCAAGATCGCCGGCGAACTCCTGCCGGCCGTCTTCCACGTGTCGGCCCGGGCTGTCGCCACCCACGCCCTGTCCATCTTCGGCGACCACTCCGACGTCATGGCCGCCCGCTCCGCCGGTTTCGCCCAGATCGCCTCGGCCTCGGTCCAGGAGTGCATGGACCTGGCCCTGGTCGCCCACCTGTCGGCCATCGAGGGCAGCGTCCCCTTCGTCCACTTCTTCGACGGCTTCCGCACCTCCCACGAGATCCAGAAAATCGAAGTCATCGACTACGAGGACATCAAGGGGCTGGTCAATTTCGAGAAGATCGCCGCCTTCCGGGCCAAGGCCATGAACCCCGAACACCCGGACATGCGCGGCACCGCCCAGAACCCGGACATCTTCTTCCAGGGCCGCGAGCGGGCCAACCCCTACTACCAGGTCCTGCCCGGCATCGTCTCGGCCATGATGGACAAGGTCGGCGCCCTGACCGGCCGGCCCTACAAGCTCTTCGACTACGTGGGCGCCCCCGACGCCGACCGTGTGGTCGTGTCCATGGGCTCCTCCTGCGAAACCGTGGAGGAAGTGGTCAACTACTTAAATGCCAAGGGCGAGAAGGTCGGCCTGGTCAAGGTCCGCCTGTTTAGGCCCTTCGCCCCGGATGCCCTGTTCAAGGTCCTGCCGGCCTCGGCCGAAGTGGTCACCGTGCTCGACCGCACCAAGGAACCCGGCAGCCTCGGCGATCCGCTCTACGAGGACGTCTGCGCGGCCTTCATCGAGCGCGGCGGCGCCATTCCCAAGCTCATGAGCGGCCGCTATGGCCTGGGGTCCAAGGAATTCCGCCCCGGCATGGCCAAGGCCATCTTCGACAACATGGCCGCGGGCAGCCCCAAGCGCCACTTCGTGGTCGGCATCGACGACGACGTCTCCGGCTCCTCCCTGCCCATGGGCGGCCCGCTGCCCACGGTCCCCGAGGGCACCGTGCAGTGCAAGTTCTGGGGCTTCGGCTCCGACGGCACCGTCGGCGCCAACAAGTCGGCGATTAAAATCATCGGCGACAACACCGACCTCTACGCCCAGGGCTACTTCGCCTACGACTCCAAGAAATCCGGCGGCATCACCGTCTCCCACCTGCGCTTCGGCAAAAAGCCCATCCAGTCCACGTACCTGGTCGACGCGGCCGACTACATCGCCTGCCACAAGCCGAGCTACGTGCACACCTACGACATCCTGGAAGGGATCAAGGACGGCGGCACCTTCGTGCTCAACTCGTCCTGGAACACCGCCGAGGAACTCCAAGCCAACCTGCCCGGGCACATGCTGCGCACCATCGCCGCCAAAAAGCTCAAGGTCTACAACATCGACGCCGTGGCCATCGGTGCCAAGACCGGCCTTGGTGCCCGCATCAACATGGTCATGCAGACGGCCTTTTTCAAGCTGGCCGGCGTGCTGCCCATCGAAGAGGCCATCAGCCTGCTCAAGGACTCCATCAGGAAGACCTACGGCAACAAGGGCGAGAAGATCGTCAAGATGAACGTCGACGCCGTGGACCTGGCCATGGAAGGCCTGGTCGAGATCGCGGTCCCGGCCTCCTGGGCCGCCGCCGCCGACGCCCCGGCCGCCACCCCCGACGAGCCCGAATACTTCAACAAGGTCATCCGGCCCATCCTGGCCCAGAAGGGCGACGAACAGCCGGTGTCGGCCTTCGCCGAGAACGGCTCCTTCCCGGCCGCCACCTCGCGCTACGAAAAGCGCGGCGTGGCCATCAACATCCCCCACTGGATCAAGGAAAACTGCATCCAGTGCAACCAGTGCTCCTACGTCTGCCCCCACGCCACCATCCGGCCGTTTTTGGCCGACGAGGCCGAGATGGCCGGCGCGCCGGCCGGCTACGACACCCTGCCGGCCACAGGCAAGGAGCTCAAGGGCCTGGCCTACCGCATGCAGGTCTTCCCCATGGACTGCATGGGCTGCGGCTCCTGCGCCGACGTCTGCCCGGCCAAGCAGAAGGCGCTCGTGATGAAGCCCCTCGAGGAGGAAGTGACGACCCAGGCGGCCAACTACGACTTCGCCATGACGCTTGCCAACAAGGCCTCCCTGGTCAAGCGCGAGAACCTCAAGGGCAGCCAGTTCCACCAGCCCCTGCTCGAGTTCTCGGGCGCCTGCGCCGGTTGCGGCGAGACCCCGTACGTCAAGCTGCTCACCCAGCTTTTCGGCGAACGCATGATGGTGGCCAACGCCACGGGTTGCTCCTCGATTTGGGGCGGCTCGGCGCCGACCTCGCCTTACGCCGTTAACGCCGACGGTTACGGCCCGGCCTGGAACAACTCGCTGTTCGAGGACGCGGCCGAGTTCGGCTTCGGCTACAACATGGCGCTGATGCAGCGCCGCGACAAGCTGGCCGACAAGGTGTCCGAGGCCCTTGGCGGCGCGGTGCCCGACGCACTGCGCGCCGCCCTGTCCGGCTGGCTGGCGAGCAAGGACGACGCGGCCGGCTCGCGCCTCTACGGCGACCAGCTCAAGGCCCTGCTCGACAAGAACGATCCGGCCCAGGCCGCCATTGCCGCCGACGCCGACATCTTCACCAAGAAGTCCGTGTGGATCTTCGGCGGCGACGGCTGGGCCTACGACATCGGTTTCGGCGGCCTCGACCACGTCATCGCCTCGGGCGAGGACGTCAACATCCTGGTCATGGACACCGAGGTCTACTCCAACACCGGCGGCCAGGCCTCCAAGGCCACGCCGCTGGGCGCCATCGCCAAGTTCGCCGCGGCCGGCAAGGTCACGGGCAAGAAGGACCTGGGCCGCATGGCCATGACCTACGGCTACGTCTACGTGGCGAGCGTCGCCATGGGCGCGGACAAGAACCAGACCCTCAAGGCCTTCCTTGAGGCCGAGGCCCACAAGGGCCCGTCCATCGTCATCGCCTACGCCCCCTGCATCAACCAGGGCATCCGCAAGGGCATGGGCAAGTCCATGGAAGAGGCGAAACTCGCCGTGGAAACCGGCTACTGGCCGCTGTACCGGTACAACCCGGACCTCAAGGCCAAGGGCGTAAATCCGCTGACCATCGACTCCAAGGCCCCGGCCGGCGACTTCCAGGGCTTCCTGTCCGGCGAAGTGCGCTACGCCGCCCTGGAGAAGATGCACCCCGACATGTCCAAGCGCTATCGCACGGAAATGGAGGCGGCCTACAAGGAACGCTACAAGGAGCTCGAGTACCTGGCCGCCATGCCGGTCGAAGGTGCCCCCGCCCCGGCCGGCGCGGCCGAGGCCGGCGAAGACCCGGCTTACTGCGCCACGGCCGAAACTGCCGAGCATGCCCGTCCCGGAAACGGCGAGCCCTGTGACGACGGCCGCGCCGGCAAATAAGTAAAAGCGAGAGCAGACACATGGATAACCACCTGTCCCAGAAGTTCGCGGAAATCGTCGGCAAGGAAAACGTCCTGGCCAGCGAGGTGGATCGCCACGCCTATTCCTACGACGCGGCCGTCCTGCCCCCCAAACTCCCGGCCCTGGCCGTGCGTCCCGAGACGCCCGAGGCTCTGGGACGGGTGGTGAAAACCTGCAACGAACTCGGCCTGCCGCTGACCGTGCGCGGCTCCGGCACCAACCTCTCCGGCGGCACCATCCCCTCCCCCGGGGGGGTGGTGGCCCTGACCGGGGCGCTGAGTAAGATCATCGAGATCAACGAAGCCGACATGTACGCCGTGGTGCAAACCGGCGTGATCACGGCCAAGTTCGCGGCCGAGGTGGCCAAGCGCGGCCTTTTTTATCCGCCCGACCCGGGCAGCCAGGCCGTGTCCACCATCGGCGGCAACGTGGCCGAAAACGCCGGCGGGCTGCGCGGCCTCAAGTACGGCGTCACCAAGGACTACGTCATGGGCTTAAGCCTCTACGACGTGGACGGCGAGCTGGTCAAAACCGGGTCGCGCACCGTCAAGTGCGTCACCGGCATGAACCTGCACGGCCTCATGGTCGGCTCCGAAGGCACGCTCGGGGTCTTCAACGAGATCATCCTCAAGCTCGTGCCGCCGCCCAAGGCCAGCAAGGCCATGATGGCCATCTTCGACGACCTGGGCAAAGCCTCGGAGACCGTGGCCGCCATCATCGCCGCCAAGATCGTGCCGGCGACGCTCGAGTACATGGACGATTTCACCATCAAGACCGTCGAGGACTTCGCCCATGCCGGGCTGCCCACCGACGCCAAGGCCCTGCTGCTCATCGAAGTGGACGGCCACCCGGCCCAGGTCGAGGACGAGGCGGCCGAGGTCGAGGCCATCTGCAAGCGCGTGGGCGCCACCCGCATCCAGGTGGCCAAGGACGCGGCCGAGCGCAACAAGGTCTGGGAAGCCCGCCGGGCCGCCCTGTCCGCCCTGGCCCGGGTGCGCCCGACCACGGTGCTGGAAGACGCCACCGTCCCCCGCTCCCGGATCCCGGCCATGGTCGGTGCCCTGGAGAAGATCGCGGCCAAGTACAAGCTCACCATCGGCACCTTCGGCCACGCCGGCGACGGCAACCTGCACCCGACCATCCTCACCGACAAGCGCGACCACGAGGAGTTCAAACGCGTGGAAGAGGCCATCGACGAGATCTTCGACGTGGCCCTGTCCCTTGGCGGCACGCTGTCCGGCGAGCACGGCATCGGCACCGCCAAGTCCAAATACATGGTCAAGGAAGTGGGCGCCGGTTCCCTCCTCTACGCCCGCAAGCTCAAAAAGGCCCTGGATCCCAAGGGTATCCTCAATCCCGGCAAGATCACGGGGGAGTAACATGAGCGAGATGCGCGAACTGGTCGGCCTGCTTAAGCAGATCGACGACCAGCTGGTGGCCTGCATGCGCTGCGGCATGTGCCAGGCCGTGTGTCCCCTCTACGGGGAGACGGGGCTCGAGGGCCACGTGGCCCGGGGCAAGATCGCCCTGCTCGAATGCCTGGCCGACGAGGTCATCAAGGACCCGGCCGGGGTCAAGGAACGCCTGGACGCCTGCCTTTTGTGCGGCTCCTGCCAGGCCAACTGCCCGAGCGGCGTCAAGGCCCTGGACATCTTCCTCAAGGCCCGGGCCTTCCTCACCGGCTATTACGGCCTGCCGCCGGTCAAGCGGGCGATCTTCCGGGGGCTGCTCAAAAACCCGAGGCTGTTCGACTCGGTCATGGCCGTCGCGGCCAAGTTCCAGGGGATCTTCACCCGGCCGGTCAACGACGCCATCGGCTCGTCCTGCGCCCGCGTGTTCTCGAACCTGCTGGAAGGGCGGCATTTCGCGCCACTGGCCGGCACGTCCCTGCACGCCTCGTCGGCCGAGCGCGACACCCCCCGCGGGCCGTCCGGCCTCAAGGTGGCCTTTTTCTACGGCTGCGTGGTGGACAAGATGTTCCCGCGCATCGGCCAGGCCATCCTCAAGGTCTGCGACCACCACGGCGTGGGTGTCTTCATGCCCCACGGCCAGGCCTGCTGCGGCATCCCGGCCCTGTCCTCGGGCGACCGCGACACCTTCGAGACCCTGGTCGCCGCCAACGTCAAGCTCTTTGCCGACCACGACTTCGACGTGCTGGTGACGCCCTGCGCCACCTGCACCTCGACCATCAAGAAGATATGGCCGCTGATGGCCGAAGGGCTGCCCGAGTCCACCCGGTTCAAGATCCGGGAGCTCGCGCCCAAGGTCAAGGACATCAGCGCCTTCCTGGTTCAGGACCTGAAAGTGACCGAAGGGCCCGCCGCCACGGGCGGCGACATCGCGGTCACCTACCACGACCCCTGCCACCTCAAAAAATCCCTGGGCATCTCCGCCGAGCCCAGGGCGCTCATCGCGGCCAACCCGCGCTACCGCCTCGTGGAGATGGACGGCGCGGATTCCTGCTGCGGATCCGGCGGAAGCTTCACCTTGCAGCACTACGACCTGTCCAAGCGCATTGGAAAGCGCAAGCGGGACAACATCGCGGCCACGGGGGCAACCGTTGTGGCCACGAGCTGCCCGGCCTGCATGCTGCAGATAGGGGACATGCTGTCCCAGGCCGGCGACAGGCTGGCCATCCGGCATCCGGTGGAGATCTACGCGGAGACACTGGCCGGCGAGTAAGCCCGGCCGCATCACAACTGGCGAGCGAGGTAGCCGAATGAGTTTTAAAGAGAATATCCAGGCGCTTTTCGCGCCGAAAACCGTAGCCGTCATCGGCGCCTCCGCAGCGCCGGGCAAGGTCGGCCATACGGTGGTGCACAACATGCTGGAGGCCGGGTACGCGGGAACCCTCATTCCCGTAAACCCCAAAGCCGACGAAATCCTGGGCCTGCCCGTGACCAAGCGCATCGAGGACCTGCCCGTGGGCCTCGACCTGGCCGTCATCGTCGTGCCCGTGGCCGCCGTCGTCCCCTCCATGGAAGCCCTGGCCGCCATCAAGGTCAAGGCCGCCATCATCATCACCGCCGGGTTCAAAGAGGTCGGCAAGGAAGGCTACGCCCTGGAGCAGAAGCTCATCGAGATCTGCACCCAGCACGAAATCGCCATGGTCGGCCCCAACTGCCTGGGGCTTATCAGCACCCAAGACCACAACAACGCCTCGTTCGCCGCCGGCTACCCCCAGGAAGGCTCCATCGCGTTTTTCTCCCAGTCCGGCGCCCTGTGCACCGCCATCCTCGACTGGGCGCTGGGCGAGAACGTGGGCTTTTCCAAGTTCATCTCCCTGGGCAACAAGGCCGTGATCAACGAAGCCAACATGCTTGAGTGCCTGCGCACCGACCCCAATACGTCCGTCATCCTCGGCTACATCGAAAACGTGGCCAACGGCCCGGATTTCATCGAGCAGGCGGCCAAGGTCACCCGCGAAAAGCCGGTGATCATGATCAAATCCGGCACCACCGCCGCCGGCGCCAAGGCCGCCTCGTCCCACACCGGCGCCATCGCCGGCTCCGACGCCGCCTACACCGCCGCCTTCCGCAAGACCGGCATCATCCGGGCCGGCGACATGGCCACCCTGTTCGACCTGGCCCAGGCCTTCTCCACCCAGCCCCTGCCCGAAGGCCCCGGCCTGTGCGTGGTGACCAACTCCGGCGGCCCCGGCATCCTGGCCGCCGACGCCACGGAAAAATCGCCCCTGCTCCACATGGCCCGGCTCTCCAACAGCACCATCGACCGGCTCAAGGAATTCCTGCCTCCCTACGCCTCGCTCTATAACCCCATCGACCTCATCGGTGACGCCCCGGCCGAACGCTACCGCAAGACCCTGGAAGTGGTGGTGGACGACCCGCAGGTCCATTCCATCCTGGTGCTTTTGACCCCCACCGCCTCGGCCGAGATTATCGAAACCGCCGAAGCCATCATCGACGTGGCCAAGACCACCAAAAAGCCCATCTTCGTCAACTACATGGGCGGGCTGCGCACCAAGCCCGGCGTCAAGATGCTGGCCGAGGCCGGCATCCCCTGCTCCATCTACCCCGAGCCGCTGATCCAAAGCATCGAGACCATGTACAACTACTACCTGTGGCGCCAGACCCCGGCCCAGGAGTACCCGGAAATCCGGCGCAACCGCCAGAAGGCCCGGCTGGTCATCAACGAGGCTCGGGCCAAGGGCGCCACCGAAGTGGTCGAGTTCCAGGCCCAGGAAGTGCTGCGCGCCTACAACCTGCCCACCCCCAATACGGTCCTGGCCCGCTCCTCGGACGAGGCCGTGGCCGGCGCTGAAAAGATCGGCTACCCGGTGGTGCTCAAAATCGCCTCGCCGCAGATCTCCCACAAGTCCGACGTGGGCGGCGTCAAGGTGAACCTTCCCGACGCCGAAGCCGTGCGCAACGCCTTTTTCGACATCACGGCCCGGGCCCAGCGCCTGCGCCCCGAAGCCTACATCGCCGGCTGCCTGGTCCAGGAGATGGCGCCCAAGGGCTGCAAGGAGATCATCATCGGCTTTAAGCGCGACGACCAGTTCGGGCCGCTGCTGATGTTCGGCCTCGGCGGCATCTACGTGGAAATCCTCAAAGACATCGCCTTCCGCCTGGCGCCGCTCGGGCGCGATGACGCCAAAAACATCATCCGCGAAATCAAGTCCTACATGCTGCTCAAGGGCGTGCGGGGCGAGCCGCCCATCAACTTCCAGGCCATCGAGGACATCTTGCTCACCATGTCCGAACTCTCCCTGGATTTCCCGGAGATCCAGGAGGCGGAGTTCAACCCCGTGCTCGTCAACGCCGAAAAGGCCGTGGTGGCCGACGTGCGCATCACCCTGAGCGCGAAGTAAGAACCCCAGGAGGAACAATCCATGATCGGTCTGTACATCGGGTCCACCCAAGGCTATTCGGGCAAAAACCTCGTCACCCTGGCGCTTGGGCAGCAGTTCCAGCGCGAGGGCCTGCGCGTGGGCTACATGAAGCCCGTCGGCGCCGTGCCCCACAAGGTGGAAAACCAGATCGGCGACGAGGACGCCCATTTCATGCAGCAGGCGCTGGGGTTGTCCGAAACGCCCTCCCTGGTCACGCCCGTGGTCATCACCCGCGACTTCCGCATGCGCGCCTTCCTGGAAGACTGCGCCAACCTGTTGCCCGGCATCGTGGACAGCTACAAGAAGCTGGCCGAGGGCAAGGACATGATGCTGGTCGGCGGTTCGGGCAGCTTCCTGTATTCCGGCAAGTACTGCGGCGTGGACGGCGTGTCCGTGGCCCAGGCCCTGGGCACCAAGGTGGTGCTGGTCGACCGCTATTTCCAGGACTACAACTACGACTACCTGGCCGCGGCCAAGGAATCCCTGGGCGACGACCTGGTCGGCGTCATCTTAAACGACGTGCCGGAACACTTCCGCGAGGAAGCCGAAACGCTGATTGTGCCCTTCCTCAAGCGCCGGGGCGTGGACGTGCTCGGCATCGTGCCCCACGACCCCATCATGTTCGCGGTGCGGGCGGGCGACCTGGCCCACGGCCTGGGCGGCCGGCTGATCACCTCGGGCGGGCGCGTGGACAACCTGGTGGTCAACTTCCTCATCGGCACCATGCAGGTGGAGAACTTCGTCACCTTTTTCAAGCGCCACAAGGACGTGGCCATCCTGTGCGGCGGCGACCGGGCCGACCTGCAACTGGTGGCCCTGGAGGGCGGCTGCGCCGCGCTGATCCTCACCGGCAACCTCTACCCCAACGACATCATCCTGGCCAAGGCCGAGGACAAGGGCGTGCCGGTCATCGTGGTGCGCGACGACACCTTCTCCGTGGCCAAGAAAATGGAGCTCATGCTCACGCGCGAAAAACTGCGCGACAAGTCCCGCATCGAGCACGGGACCAAGCTCATGCAGCAGGCCGTGAACATGGCCGCGCTCAAAAAGAACCTGGGGCTGTAGGCCCCCACGTCCCCGGGGCGCGCGTCGGTTGCGCGCGCTCCGGGGCGACGACTTCTGCCGACGGGCGGTTTCGGCCTGCACCCCCCCTTTTGGCGACGGGATCGGGAGCGGCTGGGCGAATATCAACCAAAAGGAGCGTACAACATGTCGTGGGTCCAACAGTACCAACCGCTCGGAAGCTATGGGCTTTCCGCGCTCGTAGCAGGCATTCCCCTGTACATGCTATTCTACATGCTGGCCGTCAAACGCATGGCCGGGCACAAGGCGGCCTTCGCCGCCACCCTGACCGCCGTCATCCTGGCCATCGTGGCCTGGGGCATGCCGGTGAGCCTCGCCCTTGACGCCACGCTTTACGGCGCGGCCATCGGCCTTTTCCCCATCGTCTGGATCGTCATCACGGCCATCTGGGTCTACAACATGACCGTGGAATCCGGGGAATTCAACATCATCAAGAACTCCCTGGCCCAGATCACCGACGACCGCCGGCTGCAAGCCATTTTCATCGCCTTCGCCTTCGGCTCCTTCATCGAGGGCACGGCCGGCTTCGGCACGCCCGTGGCCATCACCGCCGCCATGCTGGTGGGCCTGGGCTTCAACCCGCTCTATGCCGCCGGCATCTGCCTGATCGCCAACACCGCCCCGGTGGCCTTCGGCGCCATCGGCATTCCCATCGTCGTCGCCGCCCAGGTCAGCGGCCTGGACATGATGAAGATCAGCGCCATCTGCGGCCGCCAGCTGCCCTTCCTGTCCATCATCGTGCCCCTGTGGCTGTCCGTGACCATGTGCGGCTTCAAGCGCACCATGGAAATCCTGCCGGCCGTCCTCATCGCCGGCGTCTGCTTCGCCGGCTCCCAGTTCCTGGTCTCCAACTTCGTCGGCCCCTACCTGCCCGACATCATCTCGGCCGTTGTCACCATCATCGGCCTGGGCGCTTTCCTCAAGGTC
This sequence comes from Solidesulfovibrio sp. DCME, assembly GCF_049995385.1. NCBI lineage: Bacteria > Pseudomonadati > Thermodesulfobacteriota > Desulfovibrionia > Desulfovibrionales > Desulfovibrionaceae > Solidesulfovibrio > Solidesulfovibrio sp. DCME. The sequence continues at coordinate 2,738,004 of NZ_CP188261.1, read as the reverse complement.
TGGAAGCCGAAAAACATCTGGCATTTCCCGGACGAGCCGCCGGCGTCCCAGCGCACCGTCGAGTCGCAGTACACGGGCGGCGAGATCCTGCGCGCCTGGGCTCCCTACATCATCCTGGCCGTCATGGTCTTTTTGTGGGGCATCAAGCCCGTCCAGAACTTCCTCAACGCCATCTTCGCTCCGACCTTCGACTGGCCCGGCCTGCACAACCTGGTCGTGAAGGCCGCTCCCATCGTGGCCAAGGAAACCCCCTACGCCGCGCAGTTCAAGTTCAACTTCCTGTCCACGCCCGGCACGGCCATTCTCATCGCCGGCCTGTTGTCCGTGATCTTCATGCCCAAGTACGGCCTGGACAAGGCCATCCCCTGCCTGTTGAGGACCATCAAGCAGCTGCGCTGGCCCATCTTCACCATCGCCATGATTCTGGGCCTGGCCTACATCATGAACTACTCCGGCATGAGTTCGTCCATGGGCCTGGCCTTTACCGCCACCGGCGCGCTCTTCCCGTTCTTCGCCCCGGTGCTCGGCTGGCTGGGCGTGTTCCTGACCGGTTCCGACACCTCCTCCAACGCCCTGTTCGGTTCGCTGCAAAAGACCACCGCCCAGCAGATCGGCGTCAGCCCCGAACTGTGCGTGGCCGCCAACTCCTCGGGCGGCGTCACCGGCAAGATGATCTCGCCCCAGTCCATCTCCGTGGCCACCGCCGCCTCGAACATGGTGGGCCACGAAGGCGACATCTTCCGGTTCACCCTGCCCCACTCCCTGGCCATGCTCTGCGTCGTGGCCGTGCTGACCCTGCTTCAGGCCTACGCCCTGAAGTGGATGCTGCCTTAAAGTCCCGCCGTCACCAATCGCGGCCCGGCGGTCGCCACAAGGCGTCCGCCGGGCCGTTTCCGCATCCCAAGGAGACCCTCATGTCGACGTCACCTGCCCTGGTCGACCGGCTCACGGAAAAGGCCGGTCTCGTTTCGGCCGTTGTGCGGACCGTCGCCTCCATGGACGAAGCCCTGGCCTACGTGGCCGAGACCTGCGACGCCAAGGAGGCCTGCCAGATCCTCGCCTCGGGCTGCGATGCCCCGCTTTCGGGCACGGCCGAGGCCCTGTGCGCCACCAAACAGCAAAAAATCGTCTGCGCCCCGGACCTGCCCGAGGACGAGGTGGCCAAGCTGACCACGCTGTGCGAGGCGCGCGGCATCGCCGTCATCACCAAGGGCATGCGGGAGCGCCTGGGCGGCATCGACATCGCCCTGACCATGGCCGCCGCCGGCATTGCCGAAACCGGCTCCATCGTCGTGCGTTCCACGGACGAGGAAGTCCGCCTGGCCACCATGATCGCCGAGACCCACATCGCCGTGCTGCCCGAAAGCACCATCGTGGCCGATTCCTACGATTTCGAACCAACGCTGGTCGAATGGATGGGACAGGCGCCCAACTACACGGCCTTCATCACCGGCCCCAGCCGCACGGCCGACATCGAACGCGTGCTGGCCCTTGGCGTGCACGGCCCCCTGGAACTGCACATCCTCATCTTGGAGGGCAAATAGATGCAAGACGCCGCCAATTTAAGCCAGTACCGCCAGCAGTTGCGCGAGGCCCTCAACAACGAGTTCCAGCGCGAGGCCCTGGACAAGTTCGCCGTGGCTTACCGCACCTCCCGGGCCAACGCCTTCGCCGGCATCGACGCCCCGGAACTCATCGCCGAGATCGCCGCGGCCAAGGACGAGGCCATCGACCACCTCCTGGAACTGTACGAGGAGTTCAAGCGCCAGGCCGAGGCCGCCGGCACCAAGGTCCACCTGGCCGCCACCGCCCACGAGGCCAACGAGATCATCGGCCGCATCGCCAAGGAAAACGGGGTCAAGACCATCGTCAAATCCAAGTCCATGACCGCCGAGGAAACCCACTTAAACGACCACCTCGAGGGCCTGGGCCTGGAAGTCACGGAAACCGACCTCGGCGAATGGATCATCCAGTTGCGCCACGAGGGCCCCACCCACATGGTCATGCCGGCCATCCACCTGTCCCGCTACCAGGTGGCCGACCTCTTTTCCGAGGTCACCCACAAAAAGCAGGACGTGGACATCCAGAAGCTGGTCAAGGTGGCCCGGCGCGAGCTGCGGCCCAAGTACTGCCAGGCCGACATGGGCATTTCCGGGGCCAACTTCGCCATCGCCGCGACAGGCACCATCGGCATCATCACCAACGAGGGCAACGGCCGCCTGACCACCACCCTGCCCCGGGTCCACGTGGCCCTGGCCGGCATCGACAAGCTCGCCCCGACGCTGCACGACGCCCTTCGGGTCATCAAGTGCCTGCCCAAAAACGCCACCGGCCAGAACCTCACTTCCTACGTCACCTGGATCACCGGCGCCGTGCCCTGCGCGAGCAGCCAGGACGGCAAGAAGGTCCACCACGTGGTCTTCGTGGACAACGGCCGCCTGGCCATGGCCCGCGACCCCCTGTTCAAGCAGGCGCTTCGCTGCATCCGTTGCGGCGCCTGCGCCAACGTCTGCCCCATCTACCGGCTGGTCGGCGGGCACAAGTACGGCCACGTCTACATCGGGGCCATCGGCCTGGTGGCCACCTATTTCTTCCACGGCCGGGACAAGGCGAAAAACCTGGTCCAGAACTGCCTCAACTGCGGGGCCTGCAAGGCCGTGTGCGCCGCCGGCATCGACCTGCCAACCATGATCAAGGAGGTCCATGCCCGCATCCAGGACGAGGAAGGCCATCCGCTGTATTCCTCGGCCGCCGGTGCGGTACTCAAAAACCGCACGCTGTTCCACACCATGCTCAAATCCGCCCGGCTGCTGCAAAAGCCCGTGGCCGGCGGCGGCTACCTGCGCCATCTGCCCATGTTCCTTTTTAAGGACCACGACTTCCGCGCCCTGCCGGCCATCGCCGACGAGGCCTTCCGCGACCGCTGGGAGAAAATCCGGCCCCGGGTGGCCAAGGCCGACATCAAGGTGGCCCTTTTCTCGGGCTGCGTGCAGGATTTCGTCTATCCCGAGCAGATGGAGGCGGCCGTGGCCGTGATTGCCAGCAAGCCTGGCGTGGCCATGGAATACCCCATGGGCCAGTCCTGCTGCGGCCTGCCGCTGATGATGATGGGCGAGAAAAAGGCCGGCCGGGAACTGGCCGCCCACAACATGAACGCCATCGACGCGGCAGGCTTCGACTATATCGTCACCCTGTGCGCCTCCTGCGCCTCCTACCTCAAGCACGGCTACAAGCGGCTGTTTACGGATGATCCGGCCATGTCCTTCAAGGCGGCCCAGTTCGCCCACCGGGTCATGGACTTCAGTTCCTTCGTGCGCGACGTGCTGGGCCTGGACGAGGCGGCCTTCGCCGGCCCGTCCAAGGACGTCACCTACCATGCCCCCTGCCACCTGTGCCGGGGCCTGGGCGTGACCGAGGCGCCGCGCGCCCTTTTGCGCGACGCCGGGCTCAACTACCTGCCGGCCGCGGAAGAGGATGTCTGCTGCGGTTTCGGCGGCACCTTCTCGGTCAAGTTCCCGGAACTGTCCAAGGAGCTGCTGCGCAAGAAGATCAATAACCTCAAGGCCACCGGGGCCACGTCCATGGCCACCGACTGCCCGGGCTGCATCATGCAGATCCGCGGCGGTTTCGAACACGACGGCACGCACTTCGAGGTGCGCCACGTGGCCGAATACCTGGCCGCGCGCCTCAAGCGCAAATAACCGGCCCCGACTGACCGACAAAGGCCGCGCCCCCGGGCGCGGCCTTTCCGTTTTCTCATGCCCCCTGGTCCCCGGGTGCTTGTCCGCACCGGCAGCCGGGGGTACAAGGGCGCACGATCCGCGAGCAAGGAGGGAATATGTCGCGAGCCTCCCGTCCCCGCCCCTACCGCGCGGTTGGTTCCGCCGTTCGGGCCACCGCCTGCCTCCTCCTGATCCTGGGCCTTGTGGCCTGCCAGGGCGACAACGTGCGCGCCAACCTGGCACAGTTGCATAAAAAACAGCAACTCATCGCCGCGGTACGCACCGGCCTGCTTGTGGCCGTGGATCAGGAAAAAAACGCCTTGCTCTCGCCGAGCCAAGCCGAGGCCAAGCAGTTCCTGGACAAGGGCCGCGAGGCCATGGCCGGCGTGAAAAAGGACATGGGCAGCCTGGCCCAGCTCGTGGACGAGACCGACAATCCCAAGGAAGCCGAATCGTTCAAGCTCGTGGCCGCCGATTTCGAGGACATGGCCACGGTGGACGACAACCTGCGCAGCCTGGCCGGGCGCAACACCAACCTGCGGGCCGCCCAGCTCTCGCGCACCGAGGCGGCCCTGGCCGCCAGCCGCCTGCAGCAGGTCCTGACCCCGGTTATCGATGCCGCCGATTGCCACGCCAGCCAGGACGCCCTGCGCATCGTCACGGCCACCCTGTCCGTCCTGTCCCTGCACGCCCAGCACATCGACGAGAAGACCGTCCCCGGCATGGACACCCTGGAAGCGGCCATGAACCGGCAAAACGCCCGGGCGCAAGAGGCCTTCGACCGGCTGGGGGCCTTGTCCTCGCCCGAGATTGCCGCCGCCCTGGCCCCGGCCCAGGCCGCCTACGCCGACTTCTGGCGGGTGACCCGGGAAGTGCTCACCCTGTCGCGGGAAAACACCAACATCGAGGCCCAGGCCCTGGCCATGGGCAAGAAACGCCTCATCACGGCCAAGGCCCTGGCCGATCTGGCCGCCCTCCAGGACGTGGTGGCCGAGAAGGAATTCACGGCCACGCGCTAGGCCGAGCGTTCGCTCATGCCGCCGTTCGGCCTCGGCCAAGCCGGCGCGGCGCCGCCTCCCCCGGGCGGCTTCGGTCGCGGGAAGCGGCGCCGGCCCGTGTCGCGGCGACTGTCGGGGCCTTGCGGCGTGCGCGTCCTAGCGGCCCGCCACCTCGCTTTTGGGGCACGAGGCCCGCAGATGGCAGACCGGGCAGCCGCTCACATAGGGTTCGTACGTCATGACGGCGTACTGGACGCTGACGCTGCCGGCGTCGTTCCAGACCAGGCCCAGGTTTTCCAGGCGGCGGCGCAAGTCCCGGTCCGGGGTGGGCAGGGGCGCGCAGGAGCCGGCCTCGATCTCCGGCACGCACTGTCCCGCCGCGCCCATGACCATGGATACGGCCAGGTTGTGCAAGGCGAACCCCTCCGAGGGCGACCGGGCCCAGGCTTCCTCCACCAGGCCCTCGGCCGCCGGCTCCAGGAAAAACAGGACCACGGCCCGCCGGGATCCCGGCGCGGCGAAACGGTAGCCCTTGAGGTGTTCTTTGAACGTATCCCAATGCGCCTGGCACAGGTCGCACTGGGCCTGCTCCACCTTGGCCGCTCCAGAAACCTTCAGGAATAAAAAGAGATCGAACTCCGGATTGGGAGAGAGCCTCTCCACGCGCAGCTTGCCCAAGGACGCCTCCAAAATCGAAATTCGCCCGGGTGTAGCCCAGGGGCCGGCCGATCACAAGCCCGGGGTCTCCCGAATCCGGCGGATAAAGCACGCGCTACCACGTAAATAAGAAGGATCATATTGCCATCACCTCCCGGCTTGGGTAGGATGATTGGTACATGTTGTTCCAGCATGGTCTACTGGCTGCATTCCATGATCCTCGTCGAGGCCGAATATCGTTAGTGTGAAAACTTCAATCCGGTTGCCGTGGGGAAAACAGGCAATCGCAGCGTCAGCCGTCATACGGTCGCTGTATACGGGAATGCCAGGAGCCAGCCATGCGAACACAGATGCGTCTTTCCACAAAACTGATATGTAGTTTTGCAATTCTTATCGCCATCCAGATTGGCGGTAACCTCACGGCCCTGATGCTGATGGGAAGCATCAACGCCAACGTCACGGAGTTGGCCACCAACTGGCTGCCGAGTATCGATGCCGTTGCCGACATTGATCATCAGTTCCAGACGTTGCGGCGGTGGGAGATTCTGCACGTCCTCTCGACGGATGAGAGCGAGATGCGGGGATATGACCAGCGTATCGCCGCGATAAAAGTCGAGTTGAACAAAACCTTCGCCAAATACGAACCGCTCATCTCTTCCGATGAAGAGCGAAGGATATACAAAGCATTTCGTGCAGATGAGGAAAAATACAACGCTATTTCCGTCAAGCTCCTCGAACTGTCGCGGAAAAACGCCACAGCCGAGGCGAAAAAACTGATCGAGGGCGATTCGCGTACCGCGTTCAACAATGCCCTGGATGAACTCAAAAAACTCGTCGAGCTCAACAAAAAAGGCGGCGCGGATTCCGCCGCCGCCGGCCACGCCGACTACCAGCGGGGCCGCCTGATCCTCATAAGCCTGCTGGTTGTCGCCGCCATCATCGGCCTGGCCGTATGCCTTTTTATCCTGCGCGGCGTGTCCAGCCAGCTCGGCGAGGACCCCGGCTACCTGTTCGAGGTGGCCAGCCGCATCGCCGGCGGCGAGATGGACATCCGCTTCCGGGAACACAAGGGCGAGGGCGGCGTGTTCGCCGTGCTCAAGCAGATGGTGGCCAACCTCAAGCAGAAAATCGCCGAGGCGGACGGTAAAACCGCCGAGGCCGCCGCCGAGGCCGCCAAGGCCCGGCAGGCCACCGAAGCCGCCGAAGCCGCCCGGGCCGCCGCCGAAAACGCCAAGACCGAAGGCATGCTCCAGGCCGCCGATCGCCTCTCGTCGGTCGTGCATATCATTTCCTCGGCTTCCGAAGAACTCTCGGCCCAGGTCGAACAGACGAGCCAGGGTGCGGAACAACAATCCGCCCGCCTGGGCGAGACGGCCACGGCCATGGAGGAAATGAACGCCACCGTGCTGGAAGTGGCCCAGAACGCCTCCCAGGCCGCCGATACCGCGGCCAAGGCCCGGGCCAAGGCCGAGGAAGGTTCCGGCGCCGTGGGCAAGGTCGCCAGCTTCATGGAACGCATCAATGAAAACTCCCGCCAATCCCTGGAGGACATGGGCGTGCTGGGCAAGCAGGCCGAAAACATCGGCCAGATATTAAACGTCATTTCCGACATCGCCGACCAGACCAACCTGCTGGCCTTAAACGCCGCCATCGAGGCCGCCCGGGCCGGCGAAGCCGGTCGCGGCTTCGCCGTGGTGGCCGACGAGGTCCGCAAGCTGGCCGAAAAGACCATGACCGCCACCAAGGAAGTCGGCGACGCCATCCGCGGCATCCAGGGCGGCGCCCGCAAGAACTACGACAACGTGGCCCAGGCCGTGACCGCCGTGGGCGAAGCCACGACCCTGGCCACCACGGCCGGCGCCATCCTCCATGAGATCGTCGACCTGGTCGACGCCTCGGCCGACCAGGTCCGTTCCATCGCCACGGCCTCGGAGCAGCAGTCCGCCTCGAGCGAAGAGATCAACCGCTCGGTGGACGAGGTCAACCGCATCGCCTCCGAAACCATGGACGCCTTGCGCCAGTCGGCCCAGGCCGTGTCCGACCTGGCCCAGCAGGCCCAGGAGCTCAATACCATGATCATCGACATGCAGGGCGGCTCCGGCACCGCGGCGGCCCTGCCCGGGAGGAAGGCCGCCGCCCTGGCCGGTGGCAAACGGCCGCGGGCACTCACCTAGGCCTGCGCGGCCTACCTTTGCCGTTCCCGGGCGAACGTCATGGCTGCGGCCGGGCGTTCGCCCGTTTCGTTTTGACGAAAACGTCGTTTCGGGGATGACAACAGCCGGCGACCTGTGTAGACAATGCCGCCATGGCCGCCCGGCACAGCCGCGGCGGCCCTTGCCCCGAGACCGGCCAGCTCTCGCATCATGCGCGGGCCCTCATATTCCCCTCCACACCATCCATCGCACCGCAGGAGAAACCCATGACCACCAAGGACGCCCCCACCGGGGCCATTTTGCAGCGTGACCAGCAGACCTACGCCATCGTGCCCCGCACCCCGGTGGGGCTCATTTCCCCGGAGGTCCTCGAAGCCCTCAATACCGTCGTCAAGAAATACGCCATTCCCATCGTGAAGATCACCTCGGGCCAGCGGTTGGCCCTGGTCGGGGTCAAGGCCGAGGATGTGGACGCCATCTGGAAGGACCTGGGCACGGACGTGGGCCAGGCCCTCGAGCTGTGCGTGCATTTCGTCCAGGCCTGCCCGGGCACGAGCGTGTGCAAGTTCGGCGTCCAGGACTCGCTGGGGCTGGGGCTCGAGATGGAAAAGCTGTTCGTCGGCCGCGACCTGCCGGGCAAGTTCAAGCTGTCGGTGTCGGGCTGCCCGTTTTGCTGCTCCGAGGGCTTTGTCCGCGACCTGGGGGTGCTCGGCAAGAAATCCGGCTGGACGGTCATTTTCGGCGGCCATCCCGGGGCCAAGCCCCGCATCGGCGACGTCGTGGCCGAGGACCTGACCAAGGAGCAGGTCATTGACATGACCGAAAAGCTGCTGGCCTACTACGCCGCCAATGCCAAGAAGCGCGAGCGCGCCGCCCGCTTCGTGGAACGGGTGGGCATCGAAACCATCAAGCAGGCCGTGCTGGGCTAACCCCCGGCAACACCGTCAAAGGCCCCGAACACCGCAGGCGTTCGGGGCCTTTGCTATTGGCGGGATGTCCGCCGTCCGGGCCGGTCCAAGGCGGCCCTATGCGCCGTCGCCCTTCGCCCCCAAAAGCCGCAGCATGGCCGCCGGGTCCGTGGTCGGCGGCTGGCAGGAGCCGGCCCGGCAGACATGGGCCGCCGCCCGGCCCTCCACGGGCAACTGGTAGCGGGTATAGGGCGCGATGGCCGCGATCTCGGGCTCGTCCTCGTCCGGGCGCAGGACCAGGGCCACCTCGGGCAGGTAGCGGTTGCACACGGCCCGGGCCAGGACATGGGTATCGTGGCTGTCCGGGTCGCCGGCGATGGTCACTTCCGCGGCCGGGGTGAGCAGCTGGGACAGGCCGCACAGGAAAAAGGCATGGGCCGAGGGCCGCTCGGCCACCCGGGGGCCGAAGGCCTTGGCCAGCTTGCGGGCCTCCTCCTGGAAGGCCTTGTCGCCGGTGAGCCGAAACAGCGTGGTCAGGACGAAAAAGGCCACACTGTTGCCCGAGGGCACGGCCGCGTCGAAATAGGTTTTCTGGCGCAATAGGAGCTGCTCGCCGTCGTCCGGGGACAGGTAAAAGCCGCCGGCCTCGTCCCCGAAATGGGCGATCATGGCCTTGGCGATGGCCACGGCCCGGCGCAAGTATGCCGGGTCGAACACGGTCTGGTAGAGTTCCACCAGGCCCCAGGCCAGGAAGGCATAGTCGTCCAAAAGCCCCGGCACGGCCGCCTCCTCGCCGCATAAGCGGTGGAGCAGGCGCCCGTCCGGCAGGCCGAGCCTGTCGAGGATCACCGTGGCCGCGGCCATGGCCCGCCTGGCCAGGCCGTCGTCGTTAAAGGCCCGGGCGGCCTTGGCCAGGGCGGCGAGCATCAGGCCGTTGTTGTCGGTGAGCACCTTGTCGTCGCGAAGCGGGCGCGGGCGTTTTTCCCGGGCGGCCAGCAGGGCCAGGCGGCAGGTTTCCAGCCGCGCGGCCAGTGTTTCGGGGGAAAGCCCATGGCGGGCGGCGGTTTCCTCGGCCGGCTCGGCCCAGTAGGGGATATTGGCCCCGGTGGCCACGCCCGTGGCCTCGTCGTGATAGTTGCCCCGCTCCTCGATGCCCCAGGCCTCGATGGCCAGCGCCGCATCCTCGGGCGGCAGGAGCTCGCGGATTTCCGCCGCCGTCCAGACGTAGAACCGGCCTTCCACGCCCTCGCTGTCGGCGTCCTCGGCGCTGTAGAAGGCGCCGTCCGGCCGGGTCAGGTCGCGGCGGACGTATTCCAGCACCTCCAGGACCGTTTGGCGCAGCAAGGGCTCCCCGGTGACCTGCCAGGCCTCCAGCGCGGCCATGGCGCACAGGGCCTGGTCGTAGAGCATCTTTTCGAAATGCGGCACGAACCAGTGGGCGTCGGTGCTGTAGCGGTGGAAGCCGAAGCCGATCTGGTCGAAGATGCCGCCCCGGCGCATGGCGGCCAGGGTCTCGACCACCAGGCGCAGGCAGGCGGCCTCGCCGGTGCGGCGGTATTCCCGCAACAGCAACAGCAGGTTGTGGGGTGAGGGAAACTTGGGCGCCCCGCCGAAACCGCCGTGTTGCGCGTCGAAGATGGCGGCCAGTTCCTGGCGCGCGGCGTCGAGGCTGGCCGCGTCCGGTTCCGGGGAGTCGCCCTTTTCCCGGGCGTTGATCTGTTCCCGCACGGCGGTCAGGATCTGGGCGGCATTGGCCAGGACGGCCTCGCGGTTGGCTTGCCAGGCCATGTGCACGCGCTGGAGCAGTTCGCGCATGCCGGTGCGGCCAAACCCCGATTCCTTGGGGAAATAGGTGCCCGCGAAAAAGGGCTGGCCGTCCGGGGTCAGGATGACGGTCAGGGGCCAGCCGCCCCGGCCGGTGAGCGCCTGGCAGAAGGTCATGTAGAGCGTGTCCAGGTCGGGCCGCTCCTCGCGGTCCACCTTGACCGCCACCACCGTCGCCCGCATCATTGCCGCGATGTCCTCGTCCTCGAAGCTCTCGCGTTCCATCACGTGACACCAATGGCAGGTGGAATAGCCGATGGACAGGAAAATGGGCTTGCCCTCGACCCTGGCCAGGGCGAAGGCTTCCTCGCCCCAGGGATACCAGTCCACGGGATTATGGGCGTGTTGCTGGAGGTAGGGGCTCTTTTCGTTTATCAGGCGGTTGGCTTGGCGCTGCATGGCATCCTCCGTGTCCCTCCTATGTACCAGGGACGCGGTGCTTGGCAACCGTTGCCGCGGACGAGCCTTGTCGGGCCGTGTTTGGGCTTGAAGCTTTTCGTGTTCCGGGCTATGCGGTTGTATTCAAATTGTGAAATCGGGAGCAAGCGAACCATGGCGGGGAAAACGGTGCTTCTGGTCGATGACGAGGCCGGCCTCACGGCGGTTCTGGCCAAGCGCCTGGCCTCCCGGGGCTTGACCGTGAAAACGGCCGCTTCGGGCGAGCAAGGGCTGGCCCTGTTGGGCGAGGACCCGGACATCGCCCTGGTCGTGCTCGACATCAACATGCCGGGGATGGACGGGCTGGAGACGCTTCGCGAGGCCAAGGCCCTGCGCCCGGGGCTCGAAGCGCTCATCCTCACCGGCTACCCTTCGGTCGAGGCCGCCCTGGAAGGCCTGCGCCTGGGGGCCTACGAATTGCTGTCCAAGCCCATCGCCATCGAGGACCTGTACACCCGGGTGACGGAAGCCCTGGCCAAGGCCGCCCACTGACCCGGGACAGGCCGGGCGCCTGGCCTGCCGGCTGTCCGGTCATCGTTGTCCGCTTGCGACTCGAGGACGTCGGCGTGGATGACGGCCACCAGGGACTGCCGGCTGTCCGGTCCTCGTTGTCCGCTTGCGACGCCCCTGCGGCAGGGGCCATACGTAACCCGCGTCGGCCGGCCGGCCCGGCGGACGCGGCCGGCTTCGTGGAGGTTCGGGGATGAGGCAGCTGCAACGCATCCTGGATAACATCATCGCGCGCACCAACATCAACCTGCGGCGCAGCGCCATCGACGTCGGCTCTTACGTCCACGGCGCCGTTCCCCAGGAGAACTACGCCCAGTTCTACGCTTTCTACGGCATCACCACCGAGCATCCGCTGTTTTTCAATTTCCAGTGTTCCTCCCTGGCCGGCTCGTATTTTTTCGGCAAATGCGACGTGCAGCATTCGGTGCTGTATAAATGCGACGTGCGCGGCGACGAACTCAAGTCCGTGACCAGCGGCTTTTCCGTGGACAACGTCTGCCTGTGCCTGCACAGCGACGAGGTCATCCGCATCGTCGACAGCTTCCTGCACAAGGCGCTCATCCACAGCTTCAGCCACGACCCCGAATTCCCCGAGGAGTTCCTCATCAAGAACACCGTGGCCCTGTCCTACGCCAACATCCACGGCGCGCCGGTCATGGGCTCCTTTTTGGGCCCCTTTTGCACCATCGACCTGTGCACCGTGCAAAACAGCTCCATCGGCGCCTACGCCTACGTCCAGGTCTGCGACCTGGCCCCCTCCATCGTCGAGCCCGGCCATATCTGGATCCGCAACAAGGCCGGCGACGAATTCAGCTACAACTACGCTCCCGACGTCCTGGCCAAATACGTGTCCATCGCCCCGGGCGAGCGGGCCAGGGGCGTGTTCATGGACTTCGTCGAGGGCCGCAAGCGCGATTTCGAGCGGGTCTTCGGCTTCCTGTACGCCTCGCGTCCCGAAACCTACGCCCCGGGTTCGTTCGTGTCGCGCTACGCCGTGGTCAAGGGCGAGACGAGCATCGGCGAGAACGTGCTCGTGGCCCAGCGCGCCTACCTGGAAAACGCCCGCCTGGGCAAGGGCGCCAATGCCCAGGAAAACAGCTACGTGGTCGATTCCGTGCTCGAAGGCTACGACGTTACGGCCCACGGCGCCAAGATCATCGGCAGCCACCTCGGCACCAACGTCTTCGTCGGCTTCAACTCGTTTCTGCGCGGCACCCCCGAGGCCCGGCTCACCGTGGGCCAAGGCTCGGTCGTGTTGCCCCACACCATTATCGACCTGGCCGAACCGGTGACCGTGCCGCCCATGCACGTGGTCTGGGGCCACGTCAGCCGCCAGTCCGACCTGGCGACCCAGTCCGTGTCCATCGACGACTTCGCCAAAGTGGACGGCCAGGCCTCCATCGGGGCCATGACCTTCACCGGCAACGGCGAACGTTTCATCCGGGCCTTCCAGAACCGCATCCACCACATCCTCGAAGCCAACGGCGCCTACTACGACGGCGCCCAGAACCATGGCCACGCCCAGAAGACGAAAAACATCACCTACAACCTCATCCAGCCCTACGTCGAAGGCGGCTTCAAGGGCGTCTACCCGAACATGCGCATCTTTCCCCTGTGCGCCGACGACATGTCCATGTAGCAGCACGGCCGCTGCGGCCTCCCGACGCCCCGGCCCCGGCCGGGGCGTTTGCGTTTCCCGGGCCGGCTGTTGCCAAAACGGGGTGCCTGTCGCATATTCTCGGGTATGGGTTTGACATTTCCGTCAAGTCCCAAACCCATGGAGCCCCGTCATGAACGCCAAGAAAGCCCTGATCCTGTCCGCCGACAACTTCGAGGACTCGGAACTGCTCTATCCGCTCTACCGCCTGCGCGAGGCCGGCTTCCAGGTGGACGTGGCCGCGCCCGCGGCCGGCACCATCACCGGCAAGCACGGCTACGCCGTCGAGGCCAACCTGGGACTGGAGGCCGTGGAATCGGCCGGCTCGTGCGGCTACAGCCTGCTGGTGCTTCCCGGCGGCAAGGCCCCGGCCGCCCTGCGGACCCTCCCCAAGGCCATCGACATCGTGGAAGATTTCGCCTCCTCCGGCATCCCCATGGCCGCCATCTGCCACGGGCCGCAGCTTTTGGTCACGGCCCGGCTGTTGCGCGGCCGCCGCGCCACCTGCTACACGACCGTGGCCGACGAACTACGGGAAGCCGGCGCGCTCTACGAGGACGCGGCCGTCGTGGTCGACGGCAACCTGGTCACCTCGCGTATGCCCGGCGACCTGCCGGATTTCATGCGCGAAGTCATGAAGAAGGTGGGGTGAGGAAGAAAAAGGCGAAGATGCCTCCGGCGGCCAGGAGGGGATGATCCCCTCCTGGACCTCCCCGACGGGGCGTGCGGTGGGGAGGTCGGAAGCGTCAGGCCGGTTGGGCGGCGGGGCGTCGGGCCATGTGGAGCCGGAAATGGGCCTGGCGACACTGGCCGCAAAGCCGGCCAGCACGCCAGGCCCATTTCCGGCTCCACGGGCGCCAGCGGCGAAGCGCCGCATTTGAAGAAAAGATTTTTTCGCCCCGAAGGGGCGACGGCCTCGCCGACGGGCAACCGCCCGCCGACCGCTGCCGCACACGCATACCCAACCCCCACCCCATCGAGGGGGGCCGGGTGGCATCATGCCCCCCGGCCGCCGGAGGCATCTTCCCCATGGCACACCCCGTCCACCTGCTACGCCTCACCCGCTACGACGATCCGGCCCTCGACGCCCGCGTGGCCGACTTACTGGGCGCCACCGCCTGTCCCGTGACCCGGGGCGACCGGGTGCTGGTCAAGCCCAACCTGGTCGCGCCGCGCAATACCGCCCTGTCGTGCTCCCATCCGGCCGTGGTGCGGGCGGTGTGCCGGTTCGCCCTGTCGCGGGAGGCACGCGTCACCGTGGCCGATTCCCCGGCCTTCGGCACCGGGCGCATCATGGCTCGCCTGACCGGCCTGACCGCCAGCCTGTCCGACCTGCCCGTGGCCGTGGCCAACCTCGACGAGCCCAAGCCCTTGCGCCTGGCCCATGGCGGAACCATCGGCGTGTCGCGCCTGGCCCTGGAAGCCGATTGCATCCTCAACGTCGCCCGGCTCAAATGCCACGACCAGATGGGCATGACGCTGGCCGTGAAGAATTTCTTCGGCTGTGTCTGCGGCTTTCGCAAATCCCTGGCCCACCAGCGCCTGGGCAAGGACCGGGCGCGTTTTGCCGCCATGATCCTGGACGTGCTGGCCGCCTTGCCGCCCACGACCTCGCTGCTCGACGGCATCGTGGCCATGCACAAGGCCGGGCCGGCCTTCGGCGAGCCGTTCCCCCTGGGCCTTGTCGGCGCGGCGGACAATCCCGTGGCCCTGGATACGGCCATATACACGCTTTTGGGGCTCACGCCCGAAGCGGTCCCGCTGTGGCGGGAATCCGAACGGCTGGGCCTTGGCGGCACGCGGCCCGAGGACATCACCTATCCTCGTGAGCGCCTCGAAGCCTTCGACGCCACCGGGTTCGTCACGCCGCCGCAACTGTCCCCCCTGGCCTTCGAGCCCCGGCGCTTCGTCACGGGCCGGCTCAAAAGCCTCCTGCTGTCGCTGCGCGGCAGCCGTTGACACGCGGCCAAAGCCCTGTACCTTGCTGCCGCATGTCGTCGCAAACCGTGCGTTGCCGCCACATCGTGGGCGGCCAGGTGCAGGGCGTGGGCTTTCGTCCCTTCGTCTTTCGCCTGGCCCGGGAATTGGGGCTTGGCGGGTCGGTCCGCAACACGCCGCAAGGCGTGGTCATCGAGGTGGAGGGGCCGGCCGAGACGGTTGCGGCCTTCGGCAGGCGCCTGCCGGCGCAACTGCCCCCCCTGGCCAGGCTCACCCGCCACGAAACCGAAGCCGTCGCGCCTACCGGCCAGACGGCCTTTCGCATTGAGGAAAGCGCCCCCGGCGCCGGCCACGACGTGCTGGTCAGCCCCGACGTGGCCACCTGCCCGGACTGCCTGGCCGACATGGCCGACCCGGCCAACCGGCGCTACCGCTACCCCTTCACCAATTGCACCAACTGCGGCCCGCGCCACACCATCACCCGGGCCATCCCCTACGACCGGGCCACCACCTCCATGGCCTGTTTTCCGCTGTGCCCGGCCTGCGCCGCCGAATACGCCGACCCGGCCGACAGGCGTTTCCACGCCGAGCCCGTGGCCTGCCCGGCCTGCGGCCCCGGGGTCTGGCTGACCGACGCCGCCGGGGCGCGCCTGGCCGCCGGGGATGCGGCCATCGCCGCCCTGGCCGCCGGCCTGGCGGCGGGGAATATCGCCGCCGTCAAGGGCCTGGGCGGCTTCCACCTGGTGTGCGACGCCACCAACGACGCGGCCGTGACCGCGCTTCGCCGGCGCAAGCACCGCCCGTCCAAGGCCCTGGCCGTGATGGTGGCGGACCTGGCCGCCGCCGAGTCCCTGGCCCGGCTCGACGGGCGCGCCCGGGAGCTCCTTGCCGGGGCCGTGCGCCCCATCGTCCTGGCCCCGGCCCGCGGCGGCAGCGGCCTGTCCCCGGCTGTCGCGCCCGATACCGGCGAAATCGGCGTCATGCTGCCCTACACGCCCCTGCACCACCTGCTGCTGGCCGCCTTTGCCGAAGCCCTCGGCCCGGGCCGGCCGGCCGCCCTGGTCATGACCTCGGGCAATGCCGGCGGCGAACCCATCAGCCTCGGCAACCGCGAAGCCCTGGCGCGCCTTTGCGGCATCGCCGACATCTTTTTGCTCCACGACCGGGACATCCTGATCCGCACCGACGATTCGGTGGTCCGGCCGCTGACGCACCAGGAAGCGCCGGAGGCAGGCGCCATCCCGCCGGCCGTGTTCCTGCGCCGGGCCAGGGGCTATGTGCCCTCGCCGGTATTCCTGCCCGTGTCCGGCCCGCCGGTGCTGGGGCTTGGGCCCATGCTCAAGGCGACCGTCTGCCTGACCAAGGGCGACCAGGCCTTTGTCAGCCAGCATATCGGCGACCTGGAAACACTTGAAACCTTCGGCTTCTATCAGGAGACTATCACGCATATACGCAGCCTGCTGCGGGTGGAGCCGCATGTCTGCGTGGCCGACCTGCATCCGGATTATCCAAGCACGCGCTTCGCCCTGGAGCAGGACACCTGGCCGGTACTGCGCCTGCAGCACCACGTGGCCCATGTGTACGCGGTCCTGGCCGAGCACGGCCTGACCGAACCCGTGCTGGGCCTGGCCCTGGACGGCACGGGCCTTGGCGACGACGGCAGGCTCTGGGGCGGCGAGGGCCTGCTGGTCGATCCCCTGGCCGGGAAATACCAGCGGCTGGGGCATCTTTCGCCCATGCGCCTGCCCGGGGGCGATGCCGCCGTGCGCGAACCCTGGCGCATCGCCCAGGCCTGCCATTTCGCCCTGGGCGTGGCGCCCGCGGCGGACGGCGCCTGGCCGTGGCTGCGGCACGAGGCCGGGGCTTCGGCCCTGGTGGGAAGCATGCTGGAAAAGGCCTTCCACTGCCCGACGACCACGAGTTGCGGCCGGCTGTTCGACGCCGTGGCCGCGGTCCTCGGGTTGTGCCGGCGCATCGAGTACGAGGGCCAGGCGGCCATCTTGCTGGAACAGGCCCAGGACCTGTCGGAGGCCGGCGCCTACGACTGCCCGGTGGACACGGCGGCTTCCCCCATGCGCCTGGACGGCCTGGCCCTGTTCGCCCAGGCGGCGGCGGATGCCAGGCGGGGCCTGCCGGTGGCCAAGGCGGCCAGGCGGTTTCATCTGGGCCTGGTGCGCGGCCTGGTCAGCCTGGCCGGGGCCATGGCCGACCGAACGGGGCTTGCCCGAGTGGCCTTAAGCGGCGGCGTGCTCCAGAACAGGACTCTGGCTACGCTCTTGCCGCGGGCGCTGGGCCAGGCGGGCCTCGCGCCGTTGTGCCACCGTGCCCTGCCGGCCAACGACGGCTGCATCAGCCTCGGCCAGGCCTACTATGGCCTGTGCCTCGGCCAGGCCTGACGCTTGCCTGATGACACACTTAGGATAGGCAGCAATTATATATCCAATTGGTATGAATTTATTTGACAAAGGGGGGAGTGTTTCGTATGCATTTCATTCCCCTCTGCTGGAGGCCGATACTGAGGGCCGGGCAGTACAACTACTATCCTGGCGGGGGGTTAGCGCGGAGAGGACTGCGATGTGCCTTACTGTGCCGCCGGAGGAACCGGCAGCGGCATTTCCGGGCGCATCCAGGAGTCCGAACAAAGGGTTGTTCATAAAATTAGGCTAAAATAAACATATACTAATATACGCCGAACGAATCACTCAAATTTTCAATTCACGAGCCCCTTGTCGTATGGTATCAGGAAGGCTTGACGATGGAGTGGTTTGTAATCAAAGTGACGCAGCGAAGAAATGTGCCCTTCGCAAAAGAGCATGTTCGGCTGTGACATTCCAAAATGGACAACCATCACTGACAACTTTTGGGCACAGGACAGCGCGCCTTGACCTGATTGCATACGGTACAGGGAATTGGCCCGACTGGATACAGTGCCCATAGTATGACGCCATGACGTTCGCGACCTACTGCCGTCGTTTGCGCTTCCCCTATCGCCACGGCGAATGCAATGACAGGAGGATTCATGACTGAAATCGATACCCAGGAAACCGGCAACCGTTTCGATGAGGCCTTTGAGCGCATCAAGAAATCCACCGGCATGCGCACGCAGGTCGAGATCGCGAAACTGCTCGACATCCGGCAATCCAGTATTTCCGACGCCAAGCGTCGCCAATCGATTCCCGACAGTTGGCTGATCAAGCTGTATCAGATCTACAACCTCAATCCCAACTGGATCATCGACGGTGAATCGCCGCAGTTTCTGGGGGAACAGCGCGGCGGCGCCCTGTCCGTCCGGGATGCCGGCGATGTCTACGGCCGCAAACCCAAACACTATCAGGCACCGGTCTGCGCCATGTCCCTGTCGCCCCAGAGCCAGGGCGGCTGGACGGAAACCCCGGTCGAGACCGTGACCGTTCCCGAGCAGTTCCACCGGCCGTCCCTGCTGGTCGTGCGCATGGACGAAAGCGACATGGAGCCCCTGATCGGGCGCGGCGCCCTTGTCGGCATCGACAAGGAACGCAAAACCATCCGCTCGGGCGGTTTGTACGCCTTGGACATGCCTGTCGAAGGCCTCGTCATCAAGCGCCTGCTTCACGATGCGGAAAACGGCCGCTTCCTTTTGCGGTCGGACAATCCCGCCTTCATGGATCAGACCATCGCCGCCGACGCTGTCGTGGAACGCGTCATCGGCCGGGTGGCCTGGGTTTTCCAGGAAATCTGATCCCGCCCACTGCCTTCCTCGACGCCTGGGGTGCCGCACCAACCCAGGCGCGAGGGAGACCCAGCCCACCCTGGCCTGCCATGCAGGCCACAGAAGTTACAGACCGAAACTTTCTCAATTGCGTATCCACCAGTCCGCAGCGAAGAACCGCATTGACGCAGTGCGCAAAGCGTTGTATGTCCTTTTCATAAAATAACGAATTAATTGTCTTTATAGGCGCTTTTATGTAGTTGCCCGACAACATGCTGCCGGACCGGAGGACCTGTGAAGCCAGATTCCTTTGATGACGCTTACGCCAGAATTCAAGCCGCAACCCGGACGCGCACGCAAACTGAAATAGCCAATCTCCTTGGTATCAAGCAATCCAGCATTTCCGACGCCAAAAAGAAGAACACCATCCCCGATGGCTGGCTTGTCACCCTCTATCGTTCCATTGGCCTCGAGCCGGATTGGGTCCTGTACGGCCAGGAACCGGTTTCGCGCCGCGAGGGGTTCTGCCTTGGCCACGCCGTGCGCGAATCCCTCAGCGATTATGCCAGCGCCACGATCAAGGCCACTGTGTACGCCATGAGCCGCATCGATCCCCAAAGCGGGGGCTGGCAGCGGGAAGGCATCGA
Source organism: Solidesulfovibrio sp. DCME (assembly GCF_049995385.1). Classification (NCBI taxonomy): domain Bacteria; kingdom Pseudomonadati; phylum Thermodesulfobacteriota; class Desulfovibrionia; order Desulfovibrionales; family Desulfovibrionaceae; genus Solidesulfovibrio; species Solidesulfovibrio sp. DCME. The sequence goes on along the minus strand of NZ_CP188261.1, from coordinate 2,718,864 downwards.
GAGCATCCCCATTTTCGACCAGCTCAACCGTCCCCACCTCCTGGTCGTCAAAATGGACGGCATGAGCATGGAACCGGTCATCCGCCGCGGGGCCTACGTCGGCATCGACTGCGACGATACCCGCTTTCGCAGCGGCGAGGTCTATGCCTTGGAAATCCCTGGGGAAGGCCTGGTCATCAAACGCATCGTCCGGGACATGGAAGCCAAACGGCTGGCACTGCTCTCCGACAACCCGGCCCATCAGGCCCAGAATTTCCCCTTGGAAAACCCAGATCTTCGCGCCGTAGGCAAGGTCGTGTGGATCATCCAGGAAATCTGACACACCGCTCCCGTTTTTTCCCTCGGGGCCACCGCACCGGATACACCTGTCCGGGACAGCGGTGTTGCCTCCCCTGCCTGCCGGCTCGATCAGTCACGCCATTTGTCACGCCGATACCGCATACTATCTGGCGACATTTAAATTGATTAGCCTGTAATGCGGAGAAAATATTTACATGCATATAAAATGGGCCTATGATTTTTCCCATAGGAGCATGCATGGGACACGATGTGCAACATCCGATGCTGGCGCGCCTCAAACTGGCCCTTGAAGCCAAGGGGGAATTCAAGGCTGCCAGGCGGCTCGACTTGGCCGCGCTCTACTACCCGCAGGAAAACCAGGCCGGCGTGCGCTCCCTGGTGCTGCGGCATTGCCGGGAATACGGCCTGGCCCCGGAGGATATCGCCGGGCAGGACCTGGCCCACCCCGCGCCCGGCCGGGTCACCCTGACGCCGGTCTTCGCCATGGCCAGCACCAATCCGCGCACCGGCTGCTGGCGGCTCGACGAGATCGAACGCATCGCCCTGTCGTCCCATCTGCTCGGCCCCACCCGCTTCGTCACCCGCATGGACAGCCGAGCCCTGGAACCACGCATCCGCCTGGGCGCCTACCTGGTCGTGGACACGGCCCAGGACCTCCCCCCGGCCGCCTCCCACGCCCAATTGCCGCCCGAGGCCGAGGGCACGCCCTTCGCCATGGACATCAAGGACGAAGGGCTTGTCGTGCGCCTGACGCGCTATGACGCCGGCCACGATAGCTGGGAACTGGCCGCCCTGGACCAAAGCGTGCCGCCCATGGTCGTCCCGCGCCAAAACGAAGGCTGTCGCCTGGTCGGCCGGGTGGTCTGGGTGGCCCAGGAGTTCTGAGGCGGACCGTCCGCTCGGGTCACGTCCTCGAAAAAAGCTTGTGCTTATCCCGCTACAACACCTGAGAACAATTATTTTTTTGAAAAAATACCCTCGTATTGTTTCACAGACGCCACGCTAGGCGTCCCGGTCGTAGCGCCGGTTGCGCGGATCGAAGCAGAACCGGCAGCCCGGCGGCAGGAACAGCCGCACCAGGGCCAACCCCGCCACGAAGCCGCCGGCATGAGCCCAGAAGGCCACGCTCGTGGCATCGTCGCCGCCCACCGAACCGGACAGGCCGGACAGGAGCTGTATGCCGAACCAGATGCCCAGAAAGACCACGGCCGGCAGCTCGATGATCCAGGGAATGATGATGATGGGGATGAGGGTAACCACCCGTGCCCGGGGAAAGAGCCGGAAATAGGCCCCCATCACCCCGGCGATGGCCCCGGAGGCGCCGATGACCGGCACCGTGGCGTTCCAGTTGAACAGGACATGGGCCAAGGCGGCCAGCAGCCCGCACAGCAGGTAGAAGACCGTGAAGCGCAGGGGGCCGAGGGCTTCCTCCACGTTGTCGGCGAATATCCACAACACCCACATGTTCAGCAAAAAATGCAGCCAGCCGCCGTGCAGGAACATATAGGTGACAAACGACTCCAGGCCGCCCTCGGGATAGCCCATGGCCAGGGCGTAGGCCGGATCGGTGTAGCGGGCCGGCACCACGCCGTAGATGTGCAGGAACTCGAACAGCACCGGCTCGGGCAGCAGTTGCTCGAACAGAAACAGCAAGGTGCAAAGCCCGACAAGGGTCCAGGTGACCAGGGGCCGTCGCGAACGCGGCACGTTGTCGCGCAGGGGAATCACCGGCTCTCCCCGGCCGGGACGTCCGGTTTTCCGGCATAGCCCTGGGCGAGGAGCCAATCGTGGCGTTTCCGGACGTCCCGGCGGCGCATGTCCAACAGCGTGTCCAGGACCTGGCGCGCCTTGGCCGCCAGTGCCTCCGGCCCGGCGTCGTTGTCCACCACCATCCGGCAGCGGGCGAGCTTTTTTTCCTCCGGCCACTGCCAGCCATCCATGCGGTCGATCAAGGCGTCGTCCCAGCCCCGGCTGGCCGTCAGCCGCTGGCGGCGGGCCTGCAACGCACAACGAACCCCAACAACGAGGTCCACGGCCTCGGCCACCGGCCAGCCCGATTCCAAAAGCAGCGGCACCTCGGCAAAAGCCGCCCTGGCCTGGGCGTTGGCCGCGAAAAAGGCCTCCATATCCCCCCGCACCAGCGGATGCACCAGGGCCATGACCTCCCGGCGCATGGCTTCGCTTTCGAGGATCGCGGCCAGAAGCCAGTTTTTGTCCACCGAGCCGTCGGCGGCCAGGGCCTTTTCCCCGAACCGGCCGGCCAGCATGTGCGCCCCGCCGCCGCCCGGGGCGTAGAGCGCCGCCACGGCCGCGTCGGCGGAAAACGTCGGATAGCCGGCTTCAGCCAAGGCCCCAAGCACCGTCGACTTGCCGCAGCCCGGCAGGCCGACCAGGCCCACGCGCTGGGTCCGGCGGCCAAGCAGCAGCAACAGCCGCCAGAAATCCGGCGGCGGCGGGCAGCGAAACGACAGGGTGCGGCCATTGGCCGGATGGGCGAAGGCGAGTTTCCAGGCATGGAGCATCTGCCGGCCGGCCAGGCGGGCCTCGGGGCCGCCCCGGCGCGTCCAGAGGGCATGGGGCGTGGCGCCGTAGACCGTGTCGCCGACGATGGGATGGCCCAGGGCCGCCAGGTGTACCCGGATCTGGTGGGTGCGGCCGGTGAAAATTTCCACCTCCAGCAGGCTGGCCGCGCCGTCCGGGGCGGTCCAGGCCAGCTTCCAGCGGCTTCTGGCCTCGCGCCCGCCCTTGTGGGCCACGGCCATCTTGTGCCGGTGCCGGGGGTCGCGGCCGATGGGCAGGCGGATGTCGCCGCCCGTGCCCTCGGGGCGGCCGTGGACCAGGGCCAGGTAGGTCTTGCGGACCTTTCTGGCGGCGAAATCGGCGGCCAGGGCCAGCCGGGCCGGCTCGGTCAGGGCCACCAGCAGCAAGCCGCTGGTGTCCTTGTCCAGGCGGTGCACGATGCCCGGCCGCTCGCCGCCCAGGTCGCGCAGGGCCGGGAAATGGTGCAGCAGGCGGTTGACCAGGGTGCCCTCGGGCAGGCCAGGGGCCGGATGCACGGTCAGCCCGGCCGGCTTGTCGAGCACGATGAGCTGCTCGTCGCGATACAACAGCCCCAGGCTGCCGGATTCCGCCGCCGCCTGGCCGGGTTTTCGCGGAATCCCGATGGCCAGCTTTTCGCCGCCGCGCAGCTTCGTGCCGGCCTTGCGGCAGACCGCCCCGTTGAGGCTGGCCAGGCCCTCGTCGATGGCGGCCTGAATGCGGGCGCGCGTCACGTCTTGGCCGGCCAGTTTGGCGCACCAGAACACATCCAGGCGCACCCCCGGCCCGCCGTCCGTTTCGGGATCGAACACCGCTTCCAGCCGCAAATCCGTTTCGGTCATGTCTGTCGGACCCTATCCTTCGCAAGGCCTGCGCCCTCGCGGCAATTGAGCATGGTTCGTGAATCAGTTAGGCTGTTTTATTCCGTTGCGCCAGCCATAAGCAAGGAGGTGCCCTATGCGGGCCGCGACCTTTTCCGATGGGGCCGTCCGCCTGGTCGAACGCCCGGCGCCCGTGCCGGGGCCGGGCGAAGTCCGCATCGCCGTGACGCTTGCCGGTATCTGCAACACCGACATCGAGCTGCTGAAGGGCTACATGGGTTTTTCCGGCATCCCGGGCCACGAATTCGTCGGCGTGGTCGATACCGCTCCGGAGCATCCGGAACTGCTCGGCCGGCGGGTCACGGCGGAAATCAACCTCGGCTGCGGCGACTGCCCCACCTGCCGCACGTCCGGCCCCCGCCACTGCCCCAACCGCACCACCCTCGGCATCGCCGGCAAGGACGGCGCCTTCGCCGACTACCTGACCATGCCGGCCGCCCTGCTCCATCCCGTGCCGGACAACGTCGGCGACGCCGCGGCCGTTTTCGTCGAACCCCTGGCCGCCGCCCTGGAGCCGGGCCAGCAGCTCCACCTGCGCGCCGACATGTCCGTCCTGGTCCTTGGCGACGGCAAGCTCGGCATCCTGTGCGCCTGCGCGTTGCGCCGGCTGTGCCCGGGCCTCGTCCTGGCCGGGCGCCACCAGGCCAAGCTGGCCATCGCCGCCGGCCAGGGCGTGGCCGTGCGCCGGGCCGACGTGGCCGCCCTGCGCCGGGAATTCGGCCGCTTCGACGTGGTCATCGAGGCCACGGGCCGGCCCGAGGGCCTGGCCGACGCCCTGGACCTCATTCGGCCGGAAGGCACGATCGTGCTCAAGACCACGACCTTTGCCGCCACCCCCGTCAACATGGCCCGGGTGGTGGTTGACGAGATCACGCTTCTCGGCTCGCGTTGCGGCGATTTCAGGCTGGCCACGGCCTACCTGCGCGACGGGCTGGTGGACGTCGCACCCCTCGTCGAAGCGACCTATCCCTTCGACGCCTTTCCCGAAGCCCTGGCCGCCGCCTCGCGCCAGGGGGCCATGAAGGTGCTGGTGGATTTGCGGCGGCGTTGACGGGGAAAGACACAGAAGAGGCCTCCGGCGGCCAGGAGGGGGTGACCCCCTCCTGGACCTCCCCGATGGGGGGATTGAAGCCCCGGGCCGGCAACAGTGTTCGGTGCCAAGGTTAGGTGTCGAGGAGGGATTTGCGGGTCTGGATTGTCAGGCCGGTGTTGGCGAGCAGTGCGTGAAATTCGTCGGGCGACAGCACCGTCACGCCGAGATCCCGGGCTTTCGCCAGCTTGGAGCCGGGCTCGGCCCCGGCCACCAGGTAGTCGAGCTTTTTGGATACCGCCGACACCACCCGGCCGCCGGCCGCTTCCACCAGGGCCTGGGCCTTTTCCCGGGACAGGTCCGGCAACGTGCCGGTAAAAAGGAATTTCTTTCCGGTCAGGGCCGTCGTCTGGGCCGGCGTCGCCGGCTTGGGCGTCGCCACGGGCCACAGGCCGATGGCCTTGAACCGGGCGAGCAGGGCGCGGTTGGCCGCGTTGTCGCAAAATTCCCGGATGGACCGGGCCACTTCCGGGCCGATGTCCGGCAGGGCGGTCAGGTCCTCGGCCGTGGCCGCGCCCAGGGCGTCGAGGTCGGTGAAATGCCCGGCCAGGGTGCGGGCCGTGCGCGTGCCGACCTGCGGAATGCCCAGGGCGGCGATGAGCCTGGGCAGGGTCGCCTTGCCCTTGGCCGCCGCCACGGCGGCCACGAAATTGGCCGCCGACTTCTCGGCCATGCGCTCCAGGGGCAGCAGGTCGGCTTCGGTGAGGTCGAACAGGTCGGCCGGCGTGCGCACCATGCCCTTGTCGATGAGCGTTTCCACCCACTTGTGCCCCAGTCCCTCGATGTCCAGGCCCGACCTGGACACGAAATAGGCGATGCCCCGGCGCAGCATGGCCGGGCAGGCCAGATTGACGCAGCGCCAGGCCGCCTCGCCCGGGGCGCGCACGGCCGGCGAGCCGCACGACGGGCAGCTATGGGGGAAGACGTATTCCTTGGCGCCCGGCGGCCGTTTCTCCGGCACCACCCGGACTACCTCGGGGATGACGTCCCCGGCCCGGCGCACCACCACCGTGTCGCCTTGCCGCAGGTCCTTGGCCCGGATTTCGTCCTCGTTGTGGAGTGTCGCCCGCGACACCGTCACCCCGGCCAGGGAGACGGGCTCCAGGATGGCCACCGGCGTGAGCACGCCCGTGCGGCCCACCTGGACGTCGATTTTTTCCAGCACCGTCTCGGCTTCGTGGGCCGGGAACTTGAGGGCCAGGGCGAAACGCGGGGCGCGCCCCGTGAACCCCAGCGCCTCCTGCAAGGCTAGGCTGTCGACCTTGACCACCACGCCGTCGATCTCGAAGGGCAGCTCCTGGCGCCGGGCGCCCATGGCCGTGAAATAGGGGTAGACGCCGTCCATGGCCACCACCCGGCCCTCGCCGGCCACGGGCAGGCCCAGGGAGCGCAGGCCGGCCATGACGGCGGAATGGGTCTCGAAGCCCGTGTGCGCCCCGCCGAAATCCATGGCCCCCACGGCGTAGGCGAAAAAGGTCAGCGGGCGCGAGGCGGAAACGGCGGAATCGAGCTGGCGCACCGAGCCGGCGGCGGCGTTGCGGGGGTTGGCGAAAACCTTGCCGCCCTGGTCGCGCTGGCGTTCGTTGAGCTCGTAGAAATCCTGGCGGGTCATGACCACCTCGCCGCGCACCTCCAGCAGGGCCGGCACGGGCAGCCCGGCCTTGGCGGCCTGGGGGCGCAGGTCCAGGGGCACGTTTCGGACCGTGCGCACGTTTTCCGTCACGTCCTCGCCCACTTCGCCGTCGCCGCGCGTGAGCGCCCCGGCATAGACGCCGTTTTCATAGATGATCTCCAGGGCCAGGCCGTCGAATTTGGGGTCGACCCAGAAGGAGCGGGAAAACGGCAGGCCCTCCTTTTCCAGCTTGTTGGCGGCCCGGGTGACGAAATCGAGCCACTCGGCCTCGCTCATGGCGTTGTCCAGGCTGTACATGGCCAGCCGGTGGGGCCGGGAGGCGAAGGCCGGCAGGACCGTGCCGCCCACGCGCCTCGTGGGCGAATTGGGGTCACCCAGTTCGGGATGGGCCGCCTCCAGGGCTTTCAGTTCCCGGTAGAGGGCGTCGTAGGCCGCGTCCTCGACTTCCGGGTCGTCGAGCACGTAGTAGCGGTAGTCGAGATGGTGAATGCGCTCGCGCAGTTGGCGCAGGCGCCCGGCGGCGTCTTGTTGCTCGCTCATGAAAGCTCCCCTCCTCCCTTGGCCTCGCGGCGGGAGAGCCAGATGGCTTTTTTGCGGATATCGGTCAAGAGCCGGGCGCGCTGTTCCCGGCGCAGGCGCCTCACGTCGCCGCTGTCGTACTTGCCTTGGAGCTTGAGCATATTGCCGTGGGCATTGGCCCCGGCAGCCCGTTTTCTGGCCGCATCCAGGCCGCTTGCCCGCTTGTGCCCCACGGCCAGGTGGCCCTGGTGGACGGCGAAACGCCCGGCCAGGGCCTGCCGCAGGTCGCGGTCGAAATCGTCGAACTGGGAGGGCGCGAAGCGGATGTCGAAATCGCCGCCCTCGGCCAGGGCCTGCCGGGTAAACAGGTGGCAGCAGCCGGTGACGCTGAGCGCCGGCCGGCAGTAGGCGAACTGCCCCAGGTCCGGGGCTTGCAGTTGCAGGTCCGAAGCGACGATCCCCTCTCCGGCCTCGGCCGGTTCGAGGAAAAATTCCGTGGCCTGCAACACGGCCGGCCGGCCGGCGTCGTGGATGCGGCAGCCGTAGGCCCCGGCCCCGGGAAAGGCGGCCACGGCCGCGCCCAGGCGAAGCGCCCAGTCCCCGGGCAGGGACACGTCGTCGTCCACGTAGGCGGCGAAATCGGCGGCCAACACCTCGGGCCGGTGCTTGAGCCAGTTGCGCCCGGCCGGGGCGCCCACGTTGACCGGCGCGCGCAGCGTCGTGAAGCGCTGCGCGCCCAGGCGCCCGGCAAAGGCGGCCAGGACGTCCGGCGTGGCGTCACTGGAGCCATTGTCCAGGGCGACGATGCGAAAACGTTCGGGCAGGTCGCTGGCGAGCAGGCCGTCCAGGGTCTGGGCCAAGGCTTCGGCCTTGTTCCAGGAATAGAGCAGGATGGCCAGTTCGCCGGCAAGGGGCGCCAGGGCCGTGTCGCGGCCCCGGGCCAGGTCGTGGAGCACGAGCAGGGCCTGGGCACACCAGGGAAAGCGGCGCAAGTAGGCGCCATAGGCGGCCAGCCCGGACTGGCGGCCGTCCAGGGCCAGGGCGGCCCGGGCCAGCAGCCAGTAAAGGCCCGGGCTGGCCGGCGCCTGGCCGAGGTTCGCGCGCCAGGCCTCGATGCGGGCCGCCTCGCCGCCGGCCAGGGCGGCCAGCCCCTCCAAGCGCGACCGCAGGGGCGCGGCCGCCTCCGGGAAAGCAGCCGCGATACGGTCGGCGACCTCCGCCCAGTCCCCGGTCCGCTCGGCCGCGGCCAGGGCGGCGCGCCAGGCCTCGCCCAGGACGTCGGCGGCGGCGGCGTGCAGGGCCAGGCGGTCGGCGGCGGGCAGATCGGCCGCGCCGGGCATGGCCAGTATCCCCCGGGCCAGGGCGGCGTTTGCCGGGTCCAGGTCGAAGGCCAGAAGCGTCGATTCCAGGCCCAGGCGCAAAAGCGTTGCCGTGTCGCCGCGCCCGGCGCCGGCGGCCCGCAGCGCCGCCAAGCCCGTTTGCGCCGCCGCCTTGCGGCCGAAGGTACCCATGAGCAGACGGTCGGCCAGCCCCTCGGGCAGGGCGTCGAAGACCGGCGGCAGGAAGAAGTCGTACGGTCCCATGCCCTCCTCCTACAGGCCTTCGGCCTCGGTCGTTTCCGTCTGCCAGGCCTGGAGGCGCGCCCGGTAGCCGTCGCCCAGGCGGGCTCGCAGATAGGCGGCCTCGTCCCGGGCGGCGGCTTCCAGGAAGCCCGGCACGGCCCGGGCGGCGGTGTGATGCCGGTGGCGCAGCGTCACCTGATGATCGACCACCAGGTTCCAGCCGGCGGCATGGGCTCGGGCGGCCAGCCACATGTCCACGCCGTAGCCGCGCGGGTTGTCGTCGGCGTCGAGGCCGCCCACCGCCTCCAGGCAGTCCAGGGAGACCAGCGGCGCCACGCCGTCCATGACCCGCACCAGCCTGTAGGCCCCGCCCGGCCGGGCGACCATCTGCGGATGGTAGGGGCTGGCCTCGAAGGCTGGCGAATAGAGCCCCACCGGGCCGTGGGCCGCCTCGATTCTGGCCAGCCGGCCCAGGGCCCGGCCGATATGGGGCGGACGCGAGGTGAACACGAGGTCGTTATTGAAAAACCAGACATGGCTGCGGCCCATGTCCCGGGCGGCCGCGGCGGCATGGGCGAAGGCCCCGGCCCAGAAGCGGTTTTCCGGCAGCCGCACCCAGGCGTCGGCGTAGGGCTCGGGCGAAGCGTTGTCCAGCACCAGCACCGGCACCCCGGCCGCCCCGGCCTTGGGTGCCAACTGCTCGTGCAGGCGGCGGGTCAGGCGGGCCTGGCCGTAGTGGAGGATGACCGCCACGGCCCGCACGGCAGAACCGCTCAAAGGATTTCCCGCAGCCCGTCCAGGTTGTCCTTGCTGCCGACCAGGATCATGGTGTCGCCGGCCTCCAGCACGGCCTGAGGCTGGGGATTGAAGATCATCTCGTCGTTGGCCTTCTTGATGGCGATGACGATGAGGTTGAAACGCGGCCGGATGCGGGCGTCGATGAGGTTCTGGTTGACGATTTCGGAATCCTCCCCGACTTGCAGCTCCTCCATTTGCAGGTCGATGGTCCCACTGCGGCCAGCCAGCTCCAGGAAGCTGGTGACCGTGGGCCGCAGCACCGACTGGGCCATGCGCACGCCGCCGTAGAGGTGGGGCACGAGCACCTGGTCGGCTCCGGCGCGCTCCAGGCGCTGGGAATGGCCCTGGGCGTCGGCCCGGGCCACGATGCGGATGGACGGGTTGAGCTGGCGGGCGGTGAGCGTCACGTAGACGTTGGCCGCCTCCTGGGTCAGGGCGGCCACCAGGGTCTTGGCCCGGGTCAAGCCGGCGGCGAGCAGGGTCTCGTCGGCCGTGGCGTCGCCCAGGACGTAGGGAATGCCCTGCTCGTCCAGGATGCGGATGATTTCGGGATTGTTCTCGATCACGACCGCGGCCACGTTTTCGGCCAGGATCTCCCGGGCGACGACGGCGCCGATGCGACCGTAGCCGCAGATGATGACATGATCGCTCAAGCTGTCGATGATCTTCTGCATGCGCCGCTTCCCCAGGTACTGTTGCAGCCGCCCTTCCACCAGCACCTGGGTGAAGGAGCCGACCAGATAGGCGAACGTTCCCACGCCCGAGACGATGAGCAGCATGGTCAGGATGCGCCCGTCGCGGGTCAGCGGATAGACTTCCTGGAAACCCACCGTGGAAAGGGTGATGACGACCTGGTAGAGGCTGTCGAAAAAGCTCCAGCCCTCCACCTGCATGTAGCCGAACACGCCCAGGCAAAAGACCGTGACCAGGGCGACCAGGCCGCCGATGAGCGGCCCCCACGAGCCCAGCCGATGGTGCAGCCGCACCGCCCGGCCGTGCAAGCGCAGCAGGCGCCGGGAGCGATGCTCCGCCATGTTCAGCCCATCTCCAGCAGCCTGGCCCGCAGCGCCGCTACCTGGTCGCGCAACTGCGCCGCTTTCTCGAATTCCAACGCCTTGGCCGCCTCGCGCATCTCCCGCTCCAGCATCTTGATTTTTTTCTCCAAGGCCTTCTTGGACATGTCGCCATAGTCGGCCAGCTCTTCCCGGGCGGACGCGGCCGCCCCGGGCCGGGCAGGGCCGCCCGAGTCGTAGCCGGCGGAGGCCCGGCCGGCGCCGGCCTGCCCCCCCTGGCCGTACAGGCTGTCCAGCACGCTGTCCATGCCCTTGATGATGGTGCGCGGCACGATGCCGGCCTCGGCATTGAAGGCCTCCTGCTTCTCGCGCCGCCGGGCCGTCTCCTCCATGGCCAGGCGCATGGAGCCGGTGACGACGTCGGCGTAGAGGATGACCCGGCCGCCGACATTGCGGGCCGCCCGGCCGAAGGTCTGGATGAGCGAGCGGACCGAGCGCAGGAAACCTTCCTTGTCGGCGTCGAGGATGGCCACGAGTGACACTTCCGGGATGTCCAGGCCCTCGCGCAGGAGGTTGATGCCGACCAGCACGTCGAACTCGCCCTGGCGCAGGGCCTTGATGATGGCCACGCGCTCCAGGGTGTCGATGTCCGAGTGCAGGTAGCGGGCGCGCACGCCCATGGCGTTGAAATACTGGTTGAGCTCCTCGGCCATGCGCTTGGTCAGCGTGGTGACCAGCACCCGCTCGCCCGCCGCCGCGCGCAGGCGGCATTCGGCCATGAGGTCGTCCACCTGGCCCTTGGTGGGCCGCACTTCCACCTCCGGGTCGAGCAGGCCGGTGGGGCGGATGATCTGCTCCACCACCACACCCTGGCTGCGTTGTATCTCCCAGTCCCCGGGCGTGGCCGAGACGTAGACGGCCTGGCCGATGCGGCCCAGGAACTCCTCGAAATTGAGCGGCCGGTTGTCCAGGGCCGAGGGCAGGCGGAAGCCGTAGTCGACGAGCGTCTGCTTGCGCGAGCGGTCGCCGGCGTACATGCCGCCGATCTGCGGCACGGTGATGTGGGACTCGTCCACGAACAGAATGAAGTCCTCGGGGAAGTAGTCGAGCAGCGTATAGGGCGGCTGGCCGGCCTGCCTCCCGTCGAGGTGGCGGGAGTAGTTCTCGATGCCGTTGCAGTAGCCGAGCTCCTCGATCATCTCCAGGTCCTGCATGGTGCGCATTTCCAGGCGCTGGGCGGCCAGCAGGTCGTTCGCCGCCTTGAGTTCGGTCAGGCGCAGGCGCAGTTCCTCGCGGATGTCGGCCACGGCCCGGTTCAGGTTGTCGCGGTCGGAGACGTAGTGGCTGGCCGGGAAGACGATGGCCTTTTCCATGGAGCCCAGGACCTCGCCGGTCAGCGGGTCGGTCTCCAGTATGGCTTCGAGCTCGTCGTCGAAAAATTCCAGGCGCAGGGCCCGATCGCGGCTGTAGGCCGGGATGAGCTCGATGACGTCGCCGCGCACCCGGAACACGCCCCGGTGGAAATCGTAGTCGTTGCGCTCGTACTGGATCTCCACCAGCCTCGCCAGCACCGCCTCCATGCCGGTCTTCGCGCCCACGGTGAGCGAAAGGACCATGCGTTCGTAGTAGTCGCGCGAGCCCAGGCCGTAGATGCAGGAAACCGAGGCCACGATGAGCACGTCGCGGCGGGTGAGCAGTGAATGGGTGGCGGCGTGGCGCAGCTTGTCGATGTCGTCGTTTATGGAGGCGTCTTTCTCGATGTAGGTGTCCGTGCGCGGCAGGTAGGCTTCCGGCTGGTAGTAGTCGTAGTAGCTGACGAAGTATTCCACGGCGTTTTTGGGGAACAGCCCCTTGAATTCGCTGTAGAGCTGCGCGGCCAGGGTCTTGTTGGGGGCCATGACCAGGGCCGGCCGGTTGAGCCTGGCCACCACCTGGGCCATGGAAAAGGTCTTGCCCGTGCCGGTGGCCCCGAGCAGCACCTGGCTCGGCAGCCCCTGGGACAGGTTGGCGGCCATTTCGTCGATGGCCCGGGGCTGGTCGCCCTGGGGGGTGTATTCGGATTCAAGCTGGAAAAGCATGGCGTTTTCTTGTACATCCCTGGGCAACGGAGCGGAAGCGAAATCCCCGGAGCATCCGCGGCGGCCCGTGTGCCGCCGGGCGGCCGGGGTTTGCCCGCCGCGCAAGGAGTAGCCCATGGAAATCGACGTCGTTCCGGCTGATTTCAACCTTCCCGTGGACCGGGCCTGGACCGTATCCATGGTGATCAAAAGCTTCAAGGGCCGCAAGGACGTCAACGTCCACCTGTTTCGCCCCGACTGGGACCCGGCGGAAGAGGACATCTACGACTGGGACGTGCTCACCGGCGACCCGGTGGAACCGGACCTGCCGGTCAGTTACGCCAGTTGCCGCCGCGTGCTGCTCGAATCCTTCACCGAGGCGGAGCGCGACGCGCTCATTGCGTACCTCAAGACCCGCTACAAGGACAAGCTGTCGGAAATCCACGCCTGCGCCCTCAATTTCCCCATTCCCCTGGGCCTGACGGCCTTGTCGGAACTGGCCGAGGGCAAGGATATCGGCTTCATCCAGTTCGACAAGATCCCCAACTACACCCTGCCGTTTCCGGTGCGGGGCTATTTCGACCTGAGCCAGCACAAGCCGATCATCGAAGGCCTCGATTAGCCCGATTGCCTCGTCGCCCCCCATCGGCCAGACCGGGGCCGCCTTGCGGCCCCTTGGAGCGTTTCGCATGCAGAGCGTGTGTGTTTTTTGCGGTTCGTCCTCGGGCTTCGACCCCGCCTATGTCGATGCGGCCAACGCCCTGGGCCGGTTGCTGGCCGCCGAGGGGTTGACGCTCGTCTACGGCGGGGCCTGCGTGGGGCTCATGGGGGCGGTGGCGGACGCGGTGCTGGCCGCCGGGGGCAAGGCGGTGGGCGTTCTGCCGGATTTTCTGCGCCGCAAGGAGTTGGCCCATCCCAAGCTGACGGAGCTGCATGTGGTGTCGTCCATGCACGAGCGCAAGGCGCGCATGGCCGAGCTGGCCGACGGCTTCATCGCCCTGCCGGGCGGCATGGGCACGCTGGAGGAGTTCTGCGAGATCATCACCTGGGCGCAGCTGGGGCTGCATAAAAAGCCCTGCGGCCTGCTCAACGTGCAGCACTATTACGACGCCCTGCTGGAATTCGTCTCGCGCATGGCGGACGAAGGTTTCCTGCGGGCCGAGCACAAGGGGCTGGTGCTGTCCCACGACAAACCCGGGGGCCTGCTGGCCGCCATGCGGTCCTTCGAGCCGCTGCGAGTGGAGAAGTGGGTGGACAGGAAGGAGAAGGCGTAAGCACCCTTGACTTTCCGACGGAACCGGCCCAGAAGCGGGCCGCCTGAACAGGCTTTGGCCTGAAGGAGGTTCCGCCATGCCCGACACCCGCGACACCGTGCCTGCCGCAAGCCGCCCCCGTTCCACCCAACCGGACTTCACGCCCCCCGCCTTCGACAGCCCCGAGGCGGAACTGGCCTACTACAAGGACGAATGCCGGCGCCTCAAGGCCATTATCGGCTTGCAGAAGCAGAAAATCCGCAGGCTCGTCGAGGCAAGCAAGGCCTAGCCCCCGGCCGTTCGCCGGTCAGCCCGAAACGGGTGGCTTGGCCCGCACAACGGCCTCAAAGCGCTCGGGCGGCAAAATGTGATACGTGCCCGTGGCCGTGAGGCAGACCACCCCGACGGCGTCGACCAGCTCGGCCACCATGTGGACCTTGGGGCCGTCCCGGCCGGTCACCCGGCAGGCGGCCCGCACCGGCGTCCCGGCTATATACAGCGGACGCCGGAACTTGAACCGCATGTCCGTGGTCACGGCCATCTCCCCGGTGTGCACGTAGCAGGCCCAGCCCATCAGTTCGTCGAGCAGCCCCATCTGGATCGCGCCGTGCAGGATGTCGCCCTGGCCGACGAAACGTTCTTCGGGCAGGTATTCCGTCGAGGTCTCGGCCGTGGCCTCATCGTGGTAGAACCTGAGGCCCAGCCCCTGCGGATTGTCCGGGCCGCAATAAAAGCAGCGCCCATCCGGATACGGCCTGGCGATTTCCCGTTTCATGCCCCGTCCCTTCCTTGTCTTGCCGCCACCCGGCCATAGCCGGGCGGATATTTTCCCAACCGCGCGATGCCGTCCGGCCGGTCCGGGGGTGCCCAGCCGTTGCCGGGAAACGGGCGGACATATCCCCAACCGGGCCTACCCTGGCCATGGCACCCCAAGCGTCCTCACCTCGGGCTTCCCCGGTCACGGCGCCCCGAACGTCCACGGCCCGGGCACGTCCCCGGACTCCCGAGCCGCTTCCAGGCGCCTGGTGAACTCGCCGCGCCGCACCTCCACCGCGCCAAAACGGCACAGGTGCCCGGTCGTCTGCTGGCAGTCGATGAAATGGAAGCCCAGCCGGTCCAAATGCCGGCACAGGCCGACAAACGCCACTTTCGAGGCGTCGGTTGCGGCATGGAACATGGATTCCCCGAAAAAGGCCTTGCCGATGGCCACGCCGTAGGCCCCGCCGACGAGCACCTCGTCCTGCCAGGCCTCGACGCTGTGGGCGATGCCGGCGGCGTGGAGCGCCTCGTAGGCCTCGATCATCTCTGGCAGGATCCAGGTGCCGTTACCGGCGGCGCGTCTGGCCCCGGCGCAGCCCCGGATGACGCCGGCGAAATCCGTGTCCAGGCTGAGGCGGAACGTGCCCGAGCGCAACGTCCGCTCCAGCCGGCGTGACACATGGACCTGGCCGGGGAACAGGATGGGCCGGGGGTCCGGCGACCACCACAGGATGGGGCTTTGCTCATCGTACCAGGGAAAAATGCCCCGGCGATAGGCGGCGACCAACCGCTCGGGGCACAAATCCCCGCCCACGGCCAAAAGCCCGCCGGGCTCGGCCAGGCTCGGCCGGGGAAAAAGCGTCGGCTCGTCGGTCAAAGCGAAAATCGGCATGCGCGTACCATCTGCAAGAACCAGAACCAAACAGCGTCCTGGTCGCATTCTGCCTGAGCCCCCTTCATGCGTCGGGCGGCGCGAGGCGGCAGGTCTTCCCTGCCGCCTCGCGCCGCCCGACGCCATCAAGGAGGGTCCGGGAGGGGGTTACCCCCTCCCGGCCGCCGGAGGCATTCGTCTTTTCTACTCCGCCTCGCCTTCCGTCGCCTCGGCCAGGGCCTTGCGCGGCGCGCGGCTGGCGAAGGTGAAGGTGAACAGTTCCGGGGCGCCGGCCGGCGCGGCGTCGATTTCCGCCTCGCCGCCCTTTTGCAGCTTGCCGAAGAGCATTTCCTGGGCCAGGGCGTCCTTGATCTCCTCCTGGATGACCCGGGCCAGGGGCCGGGCACCGTAGTCAGGATCGAAGCCCTTCTCGGCCAGCTTGGCCACGGCCGCCGGGGTCAGGCGCACGAACACCCGCTTCTCGGCCATCTGCGCGTTGAGCTCGCGCAGGTACTTGTGGACGATGCGGTCCATGATCTCCGGTGTCAACGGCTTGAACGACACGATGCCGTCCAGGCGGTTGCGGAACTCGGGGCTAAACAGCCGGTTGACGGCCTTGACGCCCTTGTCCGAGGTGTCCTCGCCGGCCTTGCCCGAGCCGAAGCCGATGCTCTTGGCCGCCATCTCCCGGGCGCCGGCGTTGGTGGTCATCAGCAGCACCACGTGGCCGAAGTCGGCCTTGCGGCCGTTGTTGTCGGTCAGCGTGGCATAGTCCATCACCTGGAGCAGAATGTTGAACATGTCCGGATGGGCCTTCTCGATTTCGTCGAGCAGCAGCACCGAGTAGGGGTGCTTGCGGATGGCGTCCGTCAAAAGGCCGCCCTGCTCGAAGCCGACATAGCCCGGGGGCGAACCGATGAGCCGGGCCACGGCGTGCTTTTCCATGTACTCGCTCATGTCGAAGCGCACGAAATGCACGCCGAGCACGGTGGCCAGCTGCTTGGCCAGCTCGGTCTTGCCCACGCCCGTGGGGCCGGCGAGCAAAAACGAGCCCGTGGGCTTGCCGGCGTTGGCCAGCCCGGCCCGGGAGCGCAGGATGGCCTTGGCGATGGCGTCCACGGCCTGGTCCTGGCCGAAGATGAGGTTTTTGAGCTCCCCTTCCAGGTTCTCCAGGCGGATCTTGTCCGAAGAAGTAACCCGGGCGGCCGGGATCTTGGCCATGGCGGCCACGACCTTTTCCACCTCGGCCACGCCGATGGCGCCCTTGGCGGCGGTACCGGCCAGCTTGCGCACGGCCCCGGCCTCGTCGATGACGTCAATGGCCTTGTCCGGCAGGAAGCGATCGTTGATGTGGCGCGAGGACAGCTCCACGGCCGAACGCAGGGCCGCCGGCGTGTAGCGCACGCCGTGGTGGCTCTCGTAGTAGCTGCGAAGCCCCTTGAGGATCTCCACGGCCTCGTCGATGGTCGGCTCGCCCACGTCGATCTTCTGGAACCGGCGCGACAGGGCCCGGTCCTTCTCGAAATGGTTCTTGTATTCCTCGTAGGTCGTGGAGCCGATGCAACGCAGCTTGCCCGAGCCCAGCACGGGTTTGAGGATGTTGGAGGCGTCGAGGGTGCCGCCGCTGGTGGCGCCGGCGCCGACGATGGTGTGGATCTCGTCGACGAAGAGGATCGCCCCGGGTTTCTGCTCCAGCTCGGACAGCACGCCCTTGAGCCGGGCCTCGAAATCACCCCGGTACTTGGTGCCGGCCAGAAGCGCGCCCATGTCCAGGGCGTAGATGAGCGTGTCGCGGAAGCTGTCCGGCACGTCGCCCTTGACGATGCGCAGGGCCAGGCCCTCGGCCAGGGCGGTCTTGCCCACGCCCGGGTCGCCGACGAAAATGGGGTTGTTCTTGCGCCGGCGCAGCAGCACGTGGATGGTGCGCGTGAGCTCGTTGTCGCGGCCGATAAGCGGATCGATCTCGCCCTTTTTGGCCTTGGCCACGAGGTCGACGGTGTACTGCTCCAGGTTGGACCCGGATTTGCCGGCGGGCTGGTCCTCGCCGGCGGCCCCTTCGGTCTGGCCCTGTTCGCGGCCGCCGCCGTGGGAGACGTACTCCAGCACGTCGAGGCGCGAGACGCCGTGGGACTTCAGATAGTACACGGCGTAGGAGTCTTCCTCGTCGAAAATGGCGGCCAGCACGTCCCCGACTTCCACCTGCTGCTTGCCCGAGGACTGCATCTGCATGATGGCCCTCTGGAGCACGCGTTGGACGCTGATGGTCTGCACCACCTCGGCATTGGCGTCCTGGGGCAGCGTTTCCATGTGGTCGGTGAAAAAACGCTCCAACTGGTGCTTCAGGCGCACCACGTTGGCCCCGCAGTGGACCAGGATGTCCCGGCCCGTCTCCTCCAGGAGCATGGCATAGAGCAGATGCTCCAGGGTCAGATATTCGTGGCTGCGGCGTTTGACTTCCTTGACGGCGCTGGTCAACACCTTTTCGAGTTTCTTGCTGAGCATTCAGACCTCTTCCATGCTGCATTTGAGCGGGTAGCCATGCTCCCGGGCCAGCCGGTGCACCAGGGAGACCTTGAGTTCGGCCACCTCGGCGGTGTACTCGCCACACACGCCCACGCCATTGTTGTGGACGTTCAGCATGATCTGCGTGGCTTCGTTTTCGTTTTTGTGGAACACGCCGACGAGTACCTGGACCACGAACTCCATGGTCGTATAGTCGTCGTTGTGCAACAACACCTTGTACCGCCGCGGCTCGCGCACGTCTTCTTCGACGCCGACGCCAATACCCGGCTGTTCCTGTTCCATGGGATGGCTCATGGGTCTGCCGTCACCTTTTCCCGTATGTCGGGGAAATCCGGGGCACTGCGCCCCATTTTCCATCTACCGCAAACATATAAGTCGCCGCCCGCGACTGTCGAGGGGGCGACCGTCGGTCGGCCACGACGGGCCGACCGCCTTGCATTCCATGAAAAGGGGTACGAAAAAACGCGGCCACTGACAACAGTATTGACAGCAGCCCGATATCGTTTGCTTTTGGCTAGGCGTCGCCGGACTCGGCCAAGGCCTCGCGGCGGCCCTGCGGCGTGAAGACGAAACTGTCGGCCGGGGGCAGGCCCGATGCGGCCAGATGGTCCTGGTAGAGGTCGTGGTAGGTCTTGGCCGTGGCCGCGGCCATGGAAAGGCCGAGGCTTGCGGCCGCGGCGGCGATGTCCGGGGCCGGGCCTTCGATCTCGACGAAGCGGCCGTAGGGCAGCCGGTCCAGGCACACGAGCACCGGCCCCAGGCGCCAGGTCTCCCGCACCTTTTCGTAGCGCAGGCGCGGCAGGTAGCCCAGCGCGGCGAAAATGGCCTCCAGGGCGGCCAGGTCGCCCACGCCGGTTTCGATCTCCCGGCGGATCTTGATTGCCGGGTTGCCCGGGACCGCCGCCGGCAGCTTGAGCGTCACCTTGCCGGCCGCGTCCCGGCGCAGGCGCAGGAGGATGTCGCGGCGGCGCAGGTCGCCGTCGGCCGTGTCCAGGACGATGTTTTCCTCGAACCAGCGCGACAGCCGCTCCCCGCCGGCGGCCGCAAGGGCCGCCCGCACCGGGGCAAACCCGTCCACGGCGAATTTCGATTCGATCTCGGCGGTGTCGGACACGGCGGACTCCCGGATGCCCGTAGCGGCCGGCAAAGCCCAGGCCAAGGCCCCGGCCGCGGTTGCGCAGGCAAGGCTACAGTTCGAGCTGGTACTTGTGGTAGGCGGCGCAGCCGCCTTCGGTGGAGACCATGCACGGCCCCACGGGCGTGGCCGGGGTGCAGGCCTTGTCGAAAAGCGGGCATTCGTTGGGGGCCATCTTGCCCTTGAGCACCTCGCCGCAACGGCAGCCGGCCAAGGGAGGCGATTCCTTGAGCGCCACGCCCGGCAGGTGCATGGCGTCGTAATCGGCGAAGGCCTCGCGGATGGTCAGCCCGCTGGCCGGGATGCGGCCCAGGCCCCGCCACAAGGCGTCGGCCGGGGCGAAGACCTCGTCCATGACGGCCAGGGCCACGGGGTTGCCGGCCTCGGCCACGACCCGGGTGTAGTCGTTTTTGACGGCCGGGGCGCCGGCTTTGCGCATGGCCACGATGTCGCGCAGGGCCGACAGGATGTCCAGGGGCTCGAAGCCCGTGATCACGGCCGGCACGCGGTATTTCTCGGCCACGAAGGCATAGGGGGCGGCGCCGATGATGGCCGAGACGTGGCCGGGCAGGAGGAAGGCGTCCACGTTGATGTCCGGGTCGGCCAAAAGCGCGGCCAGGGCCGGCGGCACGAGCTTGTGGAAGGACAGGACGCGGAAGTTGCGCAGGTTTTTCTCCCGGGCCAGCTTGATGGTCGCGGCCACGGCCGGGGCGGTGGTCTCGAAGCCGACGCCGAGGAAGACGACCGTGCGGCCGGGGTTGGCCGCGGCCAGGGCCAGGGCGTCCACGGGCGAATAGACCACTTCCACCCGGGCGCCGTCGGCCTGGGCCGTCTTGAGGTTGCGGCCCTTGGGGCCGGGCACGCGCATGAGGTCGCCGAAGGTGGCGAGGATCACGTCGTCGCGGCCGGCCAAATCGAGGAAGCAGGCCACTTCCGACTCGTGGGTCACGCACACCGGGCAGCCCGGGCCGGTTACGTGGGTGATGGTGGCGGGCAAAAGCCCGCGCAAGCCGGACTGGAAGATGGACACGGTGTGCGTGCCGCACACCTCCATGAACCGCAGGGGCGTGTCGGCCTCGTCGATGAGGCGGGCCAGCAGCGCCCGGCACAGGGCCGGGTCCTTGAAGGCCTCAAATGAGTTCAAGGTTGAGCCCTTCCTGGAAGAGCTTGATGGTTTCCAGGGCGTCCTCGCGGTCCAGGCGGCGGATGGCGAAGCCGGCGTGGACGATGACGAAGTCGCCGATGGCCGGCGCGGCGTCGATGAGCTCCAGGCGCACCTGCCTGGTGACGCCGCCGATTTCCACGTCGGCCACCTTGTCGTTAATCGCGGTGATTTCCATGGGCACGGCCAGGCACATAGGGCGGACTCCTTGGGAGGGGCTTGACGGCGGACGGCGCGTCCGGCGCGTCAGAGGTATATGCGCATCCCGGGCGGGCTTGTCAAAACACTTGGCCCCCTAGGTTGTGTAGACATTTACCGTAGCCAGACAGCTATCGCCGCCACATGGAGAAACGACAAGTATGCGATGGCCAGCTTGTCATATCGTGTGGCAATTCTCCTAAACTGTTTGATCTTATTGAACATGCGTTCGATCGCATTTCTTTCCTTGTAGATATGGCGGTCATAATCGCGAGGCATCTTCCGAAGAGAACGGGGCGGGATAACAGGCTCGGCCCCTTTCGATCTGATGGCATCAACGATAGCCTGCGAGTCATATCCCTTGTCTGCAAGCACAAAATCAGCTTGTTGATCTTCTATTAAAGGCAAAGCTTGATTATAATCCGATTCATTGCCACCTGTAAGGATAAATTTTGTTGGACAACCTAATGAATCAGTTGTAGCATGGACTTTCGTGGAGAACCCACCTTTTGATCTACCGAATTCCTGAAACTGCTGCCCCCTTTGCGCCAGCGGCATGTTGATGTGCCCGAACAATGGTGCTGTCAATCATAAGCCATTCCGTATCCGCATCAGCTGCTAAGGTGTTGAAGATCATTTGCCAGACGCCATTTTTTGACCATCGAATAAATCGTTTGTGTACTGTTGACCACTTGCCATAACAAGTAGGCAAGTCGCGCCATGGTGCTCCGGTCTTGGCCATCCACATCACCGCGTTAAGGAAAAGCCGATTGTCTTCCGCCGTTCTTCCTCTATCACCGGCTTTTCCGGGAAGAGCGTCCTTTATCTTGTCCCATTGCTCATCAGTAATGGTGTGTCGTAGCTCCATTGTATCCCTCCTGTAGAGAGGAATAGCATGGGACAGATCAAATGTCTACACGGCCTAGGCCACCTCCACGACCTCCAGGGCCCGGAAGCACTTGGGCGGGATGAGTTCCTGGTGCACGGCGAAGCGGGCCTTGGCCGCGGCCTTGTCCGCATCCTCGGCCGCCACCTCGATCTCCCCGGCAACCTCCTCCTCGACCTTGGTCCGGTAGGCCACCTCGAAGGTGCCGGGGGCGTCCAGGGCGCGGATGGTCAGGGGTTCGAAATGAAAATAGGGTTCGTCGGCCCGCTCATTGGGGTGCAACCGGGCCTGGGCCGCCAGCATGGCCTGGCCCTTGCCCTGGGCGCTGACGGTTTCCACGCCTTCCTTGTCCCGAAACAACCTGGTTTCGTAACGCACACGGTATGTTTTCATGACGCTTCCGGGCCAGGCGGGGGCCGGTCGGGCCTCCCTGGCCGTTGCTTTTTCCCGAGGGGTTGCTATCTACGCGGGCGACGGCACAACGTTTCGCCCTGCCCGTGACCGGTGTTTTCCATGCCCGAAGAAATCCCAGGCCCCATCACGACCCCGCCCGCCCCGCCTTGCGGGGAGGCCTGCCCGCCGGCCGATCCGCCCGCGGTCGGGCCCGTGCCCAGCGAAGCCCAGTGCCGGATGCTCTGGGACGCCTACGGCATGCTCCCAAACATCCGGGAACACAGCGAACTGGTGGCCTGCGTGGCCACGGCCCTGGCCGAGGCCGGCCGGGCGGCCGGGCTGCCGGTGGTGGTGGCCGCGGTGCGGGCGGCGGCCCTGCTCCACGACCTGGCCAAGACTTACACCATCCGTCACGGCGGCAACCATTGCCAGCTCGGCGGGGCCTGGGTGCAGGCGCTCACGGGCAACCCGGCCCTGTCCCAGGGCGTGGTCTGCCACGTGTCCTGGCCCGGGGCCATCGACTTGCGCGCCCATTTCCTGCCGCTCGTTCTGATTTACAGCGACAAGCGGGTCAAGCACAATCGGATCGTCACCCTGGAAACCCGTTTCGATGACCTGCTCGTGCGCTACGGCAAGACGGCGTACATCCGCGAACGCATCCGCGAATCCTTCCAACAGGCCGAGGCCATCGAACGCGCCCTGGCCCAAACGCTGGGCATAACACTCCATGAAAGTACTTTTGGTTGCGGGGGGCTGGTCGAGTGAGCGCGAGGTGTCCCTGTCCGGGGCCAGGCAGATCGCCAAGGCCCTGGAGACGCTCGGGCACGACGTCGTGCCCTGGGATTTTTCCGACAACTTCCCGGCCTTCGTCGCGGCGGCCAAGGCCTGCGATTTCGCGTTCCTGAGCCTGCACGGCGCCCCGGGCGAGGACGGCCTGCCCCAGGCCCTGCTCGACGCCGCCGGCGTGCCCTACCAGGGCACCGGGCCGGCCGGTTCGTTTCTGGCGCTGAATAAGGCCGCGGCCAAGCAGCTTTTCGCCGAGGCTGGGCTGGCCACGCCGCGCTGGGTGTTCCTGCCCGCGCCGCCGGCGCCGGGCTTCGCCCCGCACTTCCCCCTGCCCTGGTTCGTCAAGCCCGTCAGCGGCGGCTCGAGCGTCCATATGACCCTGGTGCGCGACCCGGCCGTCTTGCCGGGCGCCCTGGCCAAGGTCTTCGCCACCGGCGACGCGGCGCTGATCGAGGAAGGCATCGACGGCACGGAACTGACCTGCGCCGTCCTTGGCGAGACGGCCCTGCCGCCCATCCTCATCCGGCCCAAGGCCGGGGAATTTTTCGACTACGCCAGCAAGTACGAGCCGGACGCGGCCGAGGAGGTCTGCCCGGCGCCCATCCCGGCCGCCCTGACCGAGGAAATCTGCCGCATCAGCCTGGCCGCCCACAAGGCCCTGGGGCTTTGCGGCTACAGCCGGGCCGATTTCATGTTCGACGGCGAAACCCTCATGCTCCTGGAAGTCAACACCCTGCCGGGCATGACGCCGACGAGCCTGCTGCCCCGTTCGGCCCGGGTGGCGGGGCTGGATTTCCCGGCCCTGGTGGGCCGGCTGATCGAACTGGGGCTTGCGCGCCGGGCCAAGACGCCTTAATGGACCGCAACCGGCGCACGGCGGGCTTTACGCCGGCCCCGTTCCCCTATACGCTACCGGCGGCCGATTTTTCGCGGCCAACGGCCAACGACCCGCGGAGACACGCATGAAAGCCATTCTGGCCCTTGAAGACGGGACCCTTTTCCACGGCCAAACCTTTACCGGCCAGGGCAGCGCCGGTGGCGAGGTCATTTTCAACACCGGCATGACCGGCTACCAGGAAGTGCTGACCGATCCGTCCTACACCGGGCAGATGGTGTGCATGACCTATCCCCACGTGGGCAACTACGGCATCAACCCCGACGACGTGGAATCGGCCGCCATCCGGGTGGCCGGCTTCATCGTCAAGGAATGCTGCAAGGCGCCCTCCAACTGGCGCTCCACCATGACCCTGCCGGACTACCTGACCAGCCAGGGTGTAACCGGCATCGAGGGCATCGACACCCGGGCGCTCACCCGCCACCTGCGCCTGCACGGGGCCATGCGCGGCTATATTTCCACCGACGTCTCCGACCCGCGCCGCATCGTCGAGGCGGCCAAGGGCCTGCCCACCATGGAAGGCCTGGGCCTGGCCGACAAGGTCTCCTGCGACGCTCCCTTCGTCTGGACCGGATCGGGCATCGCCCCGGCGGCCATCGTCGACGGCACCTACGCCTGGCCCGGGGACGGCCCGCGCCTGGTGGTCTTCGACATGGGCATCAAGTGGAACATCATGCGGCTGCTCACCGCCCAGGGCTTCGACATCCTGATGGTGCCCTACACGACCACGGCCGAGCAGGTGAAACGCCTGTCCCCGGACGCGGTCTTCCTCTCGCCCGGCCCCGGCGACCCGGCCGTGCTGACCGACCTGGTCCACACCACCGCCCTTCTGGCCAAGGACTATCCCCTGGCCGGCATCTGCCTGGGGCACCAGCTCCTGGGCCTGGCCCTGGGCGGGCGGACCTTCAAGCTCAAGTTCGGCCACCACGGCCTCAACCACCCGGTCAAGGACCTGGAGACGGGGCGCATCGAAATCTCCTCGCAAAACCACGGTTTTTGCGTGGACATCGAAAGCCTGTCCGACGTAGAGTTGACGCACGTGAACTTGAACGACGGGACCCTCGAGGGCTTCGCCCACAAGAAAAAACCACTGATCGCCATCCAGTACCACCCCGAGGCGGCTCCCGGGCCCCACGACAGCCGGTACTTCTTCACCCGTTTCCGCAACATCGTGCGCCGGGAGACGGGCAAATAACACCAGGCGCCGATCCGGCGGGGTGGCATGTCCGCTGAACTGACCAAGGCACGCGCCCAGATCAACAAGGTCGGGACGTATCTCAAGCAGGCCAAGCCCCTGCCTGCCGTCTCGGCCTTGTACGAGGCCATCGTCGCCGTCATGCGCACGCCGCTGATCAAGTCGGAGAAGGACGAGTTTTCCAAGCTCATCACCGACGCGGTGCTGCATTTAAACGGCGACCGCAACCTGCGAAAGATCTATCCGCTCATCCTCAACTACGCCCCGGGCGGGGAAAAGGATCTCGCCGACACCCTGGTCACGCTCCTTGGCGAATTGCAGGCCACGGCCGTGGAGGAAGCCAAGGACCTCATCGCCGACAAGGAACAGCGCATCGAGCGGGGCCTGGCCGAAGGCAGGCTGCTGATCGAGGAAAAGCGCTTCGACGAGGCCAGGGCGCTGCTGGAAAAACTGGCCCGGGAATTTCCCCGCGACGCCGACCTGCGTGCCCGCATCGCCGAGCTTTTCATCAGCGGCGAACTCTTCGAGGAAGCCTTCAAGTTCCTGGACGAGGCCATCGAGCTCTCGCCCGACCAGATCCGCCATTATAACCGCATCGGCATCGTCCTGCGCAAGCTCCAGAAGTACGAGATCGCGGAAAAATACTTCGTGCGGGCCGTGGAATACGCCAAGTCCGACCCCAACCTCTATTTCAACCTGGGCCGGGTCTACCTGGACTGGCAGCGCTGGGACAAGGCCGAGCGGGCCTCGCGGCTGGCCCTGCGCTTGGCGCCGACCTTCGTGGAAGCCCAAAAGCTCCTCAACTTCGCCCTCAAGAAACAGGGCAAGCAGCCCGAGCCCTCGCCCTCCTGATCACTCGCCGCCCTGCTCGACCACCGGCCCCACCGCGCCCACCAGTTCCGGCGCGCCCCAGGCCGGGGCCAGTCGGTTGAGCTCCGGGCGCGGCAACTGCACGATCACCGGTTTTTTCGCGGCGTCGATCCAGCTCAGGATGACCAGCATGGCCGGCTCGTTCATGGCCGTGCAGCCCACCGTGGGCGCACCGGGGCGGCGCCACAGATGCAGGAAGATGCACGAGCCGGCGCCCGGCTTGGTATCCGGGGCGTTGTGGTCGACCATGAGCCCGTAGCGGTAGAGCCCATCCGGACGCAGCATGCGGTCCGGGCTGTCGTAGTCCTTTGCGGCCTGCGGTTTTTCGTCCAGGATGCGGTTGTAGGAGGCCGAGCCGATGGTTTCCACGCAGACCGTTTCCCGGGTCACCTGGTGCACGGGCATCTTGGCCGGCGCCCAGAGGTTTTCCGGCTGGTAGGCGAAGATCGTGGAAAAGGTGAAGACGCCGGCCGGGGAACGGCCGTCTCCCTCGACCTTGACCGGCCCGCCGGCCGGGGGCTCGCCGTGCAGGCCCCGGCCCCAGGCCAGGCCGTTTTTTCCGATGGTCACGGCCACGTCGTCGCCGACCGGCCGCCAGGTCCCGTCGGGCGCCCGGTCGAAACGGCGCAGGCGGGCCTGGTTGGCGGAAAAGTTCTCGGTGACCACCAAAAGGAGCTGTTTGGCCCCGGCCAGTGGCGAGCCCGTCCGGGCCGAGGCGGCCGGTTGCCCGGCCGGGTCGGCCTGGGCCGTCCGTCTGGCGGCGGGCTGGCAGGCGCAAAGGCCGGCGACAAGGACGAGCAGCAGGGGCAACGGGTACGGGTATCGGCGCATGATCGGCTCCTGGGGCAACGGGTACGGGGAACGGCCCGTGTCGGGTTTCGGGGACCATACGCCAAGGCCCGTGTCCCTGACCAGGAATTCTTCACTTTTTCCCGTTGCGCGCGACTCCGCGACGAGGCCGGCAAAGAGTCCGGCCGCTGCTTGACATGCCCCGGTTTCATGGCAGTGTGAGGTGGTTATCGGGATTACGGGCAACGCGACGCGAGCCGCTTTGGGCACCGATCCCGCAAATGGCGTCGCCCCGTTTCGGCGGTGGCACGGGGAACAGCGATGATCAGTTGGGATGCCTGTCTCTCGGTCGGTGTCGCGGAGATCGACGCACAGCACCAGGCCATCATCGGCCTGATCAACGACCTCGAAGCCAAGCACGGGTGTGACGATCCGGCCGTGGTCACAGAGGCCCTGCGGTTTTTGCGCGACTACTTCAACCGGCATTTCGCGCTTGAGGAAAAACTCATGGCCGACATCGCCTTCCCCCATCGGGATCGCCATGCCGCAAACCACGAGACCTTCGTCAACCAGGTCATTTTTTTCGAGATCGAAAAGGAGTTCGGCCTTGTGACCCAGCAGATGGTCGACGAGCTGCTGGGCTTTCTCACGGAGTGGTTCGTGCGCCACATCGCCAGCGAAGACCGCGAGCTGGGCGCCTACCTGCGCGCCGGTCCGGCCGCCTGCTACGAACCCTGACGGCCGGGACGCCCTCAGGTCAGGGAAAGCAGCAGTTCGACCACCTTGCGGCTGTCGGCTTGGTTGGGGTTGTCGGCCCGGGCCAGGGGCAGGTCCAGGACCTCGGGGCCGAGGCGCTTGATGGCGGCGATGTCCAGGGGATTTTCGTAGAAACCGTTTTTGCTGTCCACCAGGACGAAGCGCAGCAGGTCCTCGCGCCGAAAAGGCTTGGCGCAGCCGGCGGCCAGGGTCTGTTGCAGGATGTCCACCTGCCTGGCCACGGTCAGGCCGCGCTGTTCCGGGTCATGGCCGAGATTGGGGATATAGACCTTGGGACAGGGGTTGGCGGCCACGGCGTCGCCCACGCCCTGGGGCAGCAGATTGGCTAAAAGGCTCGAATAGAAGCTGCCGTAAGGATAGCAGATGACATCGGCCCGGCGGATGAGGGCCACGGTCTTTTCGCGGATGCGCACGGTGGCCGGGGCCGGGTCGTCGAGGCTGGCCGTGAGCCACATCCGGGCAATGGGCGACTCGATGGGCTCGGCCTCCTTGCCGGTCATGTTGTGCTGGCCGATGAGCACCCGTCCGTTTTCCAGGGCGCAGGCCAGGTGCAGATCGGCGTTGACCACGGGGCGCACCACGCCCCGGGCCGCCACCAGCTTCATGAACAGGTAGATGACCGGGTCGAGCAGGCGGTTGTAGTTGAAATAGCCGCCGGTCAGGATGCAGTTGCCGATGCTGGCCCCGCGCAGGTCGAAGGAATCGGGCCGGCGCTGCTCGAAAAAGCGCAGATGGCTGCGGATGATCTTGCGCATGGGGTCGGGCACGCGGCGCACCAGGGCATCCTCGCCGGCGATCAGGCGTTCCAGGCGCTTTTTGAGTTCCTCCTGCGAGGCGTCCTTGGGCAGGCGGTAGGCGAACAGTTCGAACACGGCCGGATTGCCGGTGATGGAGCGATCGGCCAGGGCCATGATGCGGTTGCGCACATCGCCCACGGCCGGCATGGCGAAGGCCCGGCGCAGCACGGCCGAGGAGCCGCCGGAATCGAAGGGCGTGATCAGGTGGATGGAATTGGCGGTGTATTCGATGAGCGTTTCGCTCAAGTGCCGCAAGGCGGTGCCGCCGCTGAAAAAAAGGATCTTCGGCCCCAGTTCCGGGGACCGGCGGAAAAGCGCCACCCGGGACGGGTCCGGCAGGGTGACGGTGCGGGTGAGCGTCACGCGCGTGTTGGTGGTTCTTTCAGGCACGGCTATTCCTTCTGTCGGGGAAGCGGCGGCGTTTCAGGCCGAGCATACAATATAACGGCTGTTACATTATAAGAATATACAACCATAGTAGCATGTTATATGCAATTCCTGTCCGGCTTTCGAAAAAGGATCGGAATCAGGCCCCCGGGGCGGCGAGCAGCGCCAGGCAGCGGTCGGCGGCCCGGTGGAAATCCGTTCCCCCTTCCAGCAGCAGCACCGGGCAATCGGCCAGCAGGCGCAGGTAGTCCTCGGGCCTGGCCCGGCGCGGCCCCTGGGCGAAAAGAACGCTGACGTCCTTGGTTATCGCCGCGACCAGTTCGGGCCGCTCGGCCAAGCCGATCCGGCGTGCCGCCATGGCCCCGCCGCCGGGGCGCCAACACAGGAGCACCAAGGCCTGGCAGGGCACCCGCAACCGGAAGCGCCCCGGGCCGAAGCAGTCGCGGATGGGCACGTCGTATTTGCGCTCCAGCCGCCACAACTCCTCGTCGGCAAGCCCGGCGTAGACGGCCCGATCCGCCTCGGGCAAAAGCCCGGCCAGGCTGTCGTTAAAAAGCAGCGTGCCCGGATTGACCCGGGGCATGCGGGCCACCCCGGTCATGGCAAGGCCGCCGCCGGGCGCCTCCGACGGGCCGACGAGGAGGCGGTCGTTGGACACGAAGTCCGCCCCGCGCCGCACCAGTTCCAGGGCCAAGGTGGACTTGCCGGCCCCGGCCAGGCCGGCCACGGCCAGGCCCCTCTCGCCGACGGCCACGCCGGCGGCATGGAGCAGGCTGGCGCCGGCGGCCAGCTCCCGGTCGGCCGCCCGGGCGTTGACGTAGTTGATCACCTGGTCGACATGGCGGCGACAGGGGCCGAGCACGAAATGGCCGGCCGGCCCGAACACCAGCCACAGCCCGGTGCGGCGCTTGCGCACCACCCGCCCGTCGGCCAGGTCGACGAACTCCTCCTTGGCCACCTCGTCGGCGCCCTCCCAGACGGCAAAGGGCAGGGAAAACGGCACCGGACCCCGGTCGAGGAAAGCGATCGTGAGGTCCGGCGGATCGGCCTCGTCCGTGCCAAAATCCCGGTAATGCCCGGCCAGGGCGTCCATGAGGCCGGCGTCGCCGCCGCGAAGGGCGAGGCGCGTGCGCCCCAGGCGCAGTTTGAGGCAATGGCGGAGGGGCTTGCCGTCGCGGTAGGCGGCGACAAGGCTATGGCAGGTAGCCGGAGATGCCTGCATGCCGGGCTGTTCCTTCTGACCGGGCTGGCGCGCGGCCTAGCGCGGCTGGCATTGCTGGCTGAGCGTGGCGCCCTTGAGGATGAAGACCACGACTTCGGCGATGTTGGCGGCGTAGCCGGCCATGCGTTCGAAACACCGGGCGGCGAGAATGGCCCGCACCGCCGTTTCCGGCACGGCCGCCTCGTGGGTGAGGGCTTCGGTGATGCAGCGCATGGCCGAAACGGCCATTTCCCTGGCCCGTTCGTCCAGCCGGCAGACTTCCATGGCTTCCTCCAGACTGTCCCCGGCAAAGGCCTGGCTGGCGAGATGGAACATCTGGCCGGCATGGACGGCCAAGTCCTCCAGGGCCTTGTCGCATTCGCCGGGCAGCCCCGGGCCGGCCAGGGCCCCCTCGGCCACGCAGACGGCCTCGTCGGCCAGGCGTTCCAGGTTGATGCTCGCCCGTGCATAGCCGACAATGCAGCGCAGGTCGAGGGCCACGGGCTGTTCCAGGGCGAGCAGCCGCAGGCAGGCCTCGTCGATGTCGCAGGCCTGCTTGTTGATGAGCTTATCCGCGCCGATGATGCGCCGGGCGGTGTCGACGTCGTGGCGCAGATAGGCGGTCACGGCTTCCTGCCGGGCCGTTTCCGCCAGGCTGAAAAGCGTCACCACGGTTCCCTTGAGGGCCGCCAATTCGGCATGGAAGTGGGTTCTGGTTTCCATTCGCAGCTCCCGACACCCCGATACGGGGTTTTTTTTACAGCATAAGGATGATCGCCGCAGGCAGCCGGGTCGGCAAGCCCGCTTGCACCGCAACGGAGAGGCCGGCCGTGGCTCGTCCCCTCCGGCAGCTTCCTGAAAACGGAGCCAGGGGCAGGCCGTCGGTGGCCATGAAATCATTGGCCAATTTCCTTGACGATCCGGCCATGACCAGGTGGCGAACCGGTGACAAAGAGGCAAGGCCGCCCCACAGCCGCGCACGCCCAGGCGCACCGCCGTCCGCTCCCGACGGCTGTCCGGCGGGCGAGGATCAACCCGGCCGGCGTCTGCACAGCAATTCGAGCAGCAGTTCCGTGAGGGCCTCGCGATCGGCGGCGACCCGGGCCAGGCGGTCGAATTCCCGGACCAGTCCGCGCTCCCCCAGGGCGCGCAAAACTAGCCGCCCCTGCTTGCGCAGCCCGTCCAGGCCCTGATCGGCCTCCCGCAACGCCTCCCTTCCGGGTTCCATACCGCCTTTTTTGCGCCGTGGCGGTGGTCCGGGCAAGCGTCATTTGCGTGACAAAACCCCGCGGCGCGTCAACAAAACTGTGGGCAACCGCAATCCGACCGCCACGGCCGCGTGCGAGAAGGCGCCAACCCCGCCCGACGCCGACACCGCCACGGCTTTACGCCGGCCGGTCGTCCCGCCGGCCTTCCCTCCAAGGAGCAGCCATGAAGATCGACCTGCACGTGCATTCCAAATTTTCCACCCGGCCCTCCCAGTGGGTGCTCCAGAAGCTCAATTGTCCCGAGAGCTTCACCGAGCCCCTGCGCATCTACGAGGAGGCCCGGCGCAAGGGCATGGGGCTCGTGACCATAAGCGACCACAACCGCATCGAGGGCGCTCTGTCCATCGCCCACCTGCCCGGGACCTTCATCAGCGAGGAAGTGACCTCGTACTTCCCGGAGGATCGCTGCAAGGTCCACGTGCTGGTTTACGACATAAACGAGGCCATCCACCGCGAACTCCAGCGGCTGCGCGAAAACGTCTACGATCTGGTCGACTACCTGCGCCGGGAAAACCTCCACCACGCCGTGGCCCACCCGCTGTTCGGGGTCAACGACCGCATCACCGTGCCCAATTTCGAGAAGCTGCTGCTTTTATTTCGCAACTTCGAGATCAACGGCGCCCGCGACGCCTGGCAAAACGACTGCCTGCGCGAGATCATCCCCAGCCTGGGCGAGGAAACCATCTGGCGGCTGGCCGAAAAATACGGCATCGACCCGGGCTATACCCAGCCCTGGCGCAAGAACCTCATCGGCGGCTCCGACGACCACAGCGCCCTGACCATCGCCGCCACCTACACCCACGTGGACGGCGCCACCAACCTGGCCGAATTCCTCGACGGCCTGGAAAACGGGGCCGCCCGGGCCATGGGCGCCTCCTCCACCCCCCGCACCATGGCCCGCACCCTCTACAGCATCGCCTACCAGTACTACAAACACCGCTTCGGCATCGACCGCTTCCTGGACAAGGACGTCACCCTCAAGGTCATCGACCGCTTCCTGGAACCCGGCGAACAGGCAAACGTCGGCTTGGCCTTCAAACTGCGCACCCGAATCGTGCGCAGCCTCACCCGGCGCCGGCCCACGGCCAGCACGCCGCTCAAGGACCTCATCCGCACCGAGACCGAAACGCTCATCCGCTCCGACGCCACGCTCATGGAATTCGCCCAGGCCGGGGTCCTCAACGGCGAAAACCTGGAAAATGGCTGGTTCTCCTTCGTCAACCGGGCCACCAACCGGGTGGCCTCCCATTTCGCCCGCACGCTCCTCGACCACGTCAGCGGCGCCAACGTCTTCGACATTTTCGGCACCCTGGGCTCGGCCGGGGCGCTCTACACCATGCTCGCCCCCTACTTCCTGGCCTATTCCATCTTCACCAAGGACCGCCAGTTCAGCTTGGAGGTGCGCAAGGCCGTCACCGGCCAAAACGGCAAGGAAAACGACATCCGGGTGGCCCATTTCACCGACACCTTCCACGAAATCAACGGTGTCTCCGGCACCCTGCGCCAACAGGCCGAACTGGCCATCCGCACCGGCAAATACTTGAGCATCGTCACCTGCGACCACGGCCAGCGCGTCTTCGAACCGGGCGTGCAAAACTTCAAGCCCATCGGCGTCTACCACCTCGACGAATACCCCGACCAGAAGCTCTTCTACCCGCCGCTTCTGGAAATGCTCCACCACGTCTACGCCGGCGGCTTCACCCGCATCCATTCGGCCACCCCCGGCCCCATCGGCCTGGCCGCCCTGTGCATCGCCAAGACCCTGCGCCTGCCCATCTACGGCACCTACCACACCGCCCTGCCCCAATACGCCCAGATCCTGACCGGCGACGAGGCCATGGAAGACCTGACCTGGAAATTCATCATCTGGTACTACAACCAGATGGACCTCGTTTACATCCCGTCCAAGGAAACCGGCCGGGAACTCGAGGAAAAAGGCCTCGACCCGGCCAAGCTGCGGCTTTTTCCGCGCGGCGTGGACGTCGTCCGCTTCCACCCGGCCAAACGCTCCGACGAACTGGCCCGGCGCTTCGCCATGGCCGACGGCCCGCGCCTGCTCTACGCCGGACGGGTGTCCCGGGAAAAGGACCTGCACCTGCTGGCCGTGGCCTTCCGCAAGCTCATCGCCAGCCGGCCCGAAGCCACGCTCACCGTCGTCGGCGACGGCCCCTACCTCGACGAATTGCGCGAGCTGCTCGCCGGCACACCCACCACCTTCACCGGCTACCGCGAAGGCGAGGAACTCGCCGCCCTGTTCGCCACAAGCGATCTTTTCGTCTTCCCCAGCGCCACCGACACCTTCGGCAACGTGGTCCTGGAAGCGCAAGCCTCGGGCCTGCCCATCATCGTCACCGACCAGGGCGGCCCCATGGAAAACATCCTGCCCGGCGAAACCGGGCTGGTCATGCCGGCCGGCGACGCCGAGGCGCTGCACCAGGCCATGGAAACGCTCCTGGCCGACCCCGGCCGCATGCGGGCCATGGGCAAGGCCGGCCGGGCCTACGCCGAGGCCCGCACCATCGAACAGGCCTTCGAAGACTATTGGGCCATGTACGGCGACACCCCGGCAACCGCCCAGGCGGCGACGGATGGCGACGCGCACGGGAACGCCTTGCGGGAAAAGGAAAAGGAGAAGCCGCAGCGACTGGTGTATGCGGCGTAGCGCGGCGTCGGTTTCAGGCAGAAGAATGCCTCCGGCGGGCAGGGCGCTGCCCTGCACCCGCCGGGGGGCATGATGCCCCCCGGACCCCCTCGACGGGGCGGGTGCAGGCGTGGTCGGGAATGGTGAGCGGCGGGGCGTCGGTCGTTGTGGTCGCGGAAATGGGCCTGCCGACACTGGCCGCAAGGCCTGCCAGCACGGCAGGCCCATTTCCGCGACCACGGGCGCCAGCGGCGAAGCGCCGCATGTGAAGAAACACTGGAGTGGCCCGGACGACGCCTGTAACCGCCGCACCACAAGCGCAATAGCCTTTCAAAAAGCTTTCAAAACAAAAAATTCCACCCCTCGATGTCGAGCCGCGCCATATCCGGGGCGCGGCGGCCGTCGAACTGGCCGCAAGCGGCGAAGTAGCGCAGGTCGTTGAGCCAAAGCCCCAGTTGCTGCCTGTCGGCGCGGGCCAGGCGCAGCCAGCCGGCCGGCCCGGCGGCCAGGTCGCCGAACGGCCCGAGCAGTTCGCTGGGGTCGCGGAAGCATTCCCAGTCACAGGCCCGGCAATGGGGTTGGCTGTGGAAGTCGTTTTCCGCCAGTTGCCAGAAGGGCCCCAGCCGTTCCTCGGCCCGGTAGCCGCAGGGGAAGCTGTCGCCTTGGCGGTTGACGTAGAAGAAGCTGACACCGCCGAGACAGGGGCGGCCTTGGTGCGACGGCCGGGAGTATTGG
Source organism: Solidesulfovibrio sp. DCME (assembly GCF_049995385.1). Classification (NCBI taxonomy): domain Bacteria; kingdom Pseudomonadati; phylum Thermodesulfobacteriota; class Desulfovibrionia; order Desulfovibrionales; family Desulfovibrionaceae; genus Solidesulfovibrio; species Solidesulfovibrio sp. DCME. The sequence continues at coordinate 2,684,952 of NZ_CP188261.1, read as the reverse complement.
CCGATGAGGGCGTGGATGGCGCTAAGGGGGGTGAAGATGCGCAGCTTGCCACGATGGCGCGGCACGACATCGCGCACGGCCCGGAACAGTTCGAGCTTCTCGGCGTCGGAAAAGGTCACCCGGGCATCGGCGCTGGTCGCGGCGTAGGTGGCCTTGGCGCCCTTTTCCCGATCCGCGTCGCTCATGGGGTAGCAGCAGTTGGCCATGGTGAAGCCGAGCCGCGCCGCCTGGGTAAAAAACCGGCTCAGGTCGCGGCAGGCGGCGTCGTGGAAGTCCCGGCCGTGGCCGGCCAGGGGCTCGGGGCCGCCCATGTGGCGATTGAGGGCCAGGTTGGCCGTGGGATAGAGGCCGTGGGCGTGCAGGATGGGCAAGGCGCGGGAGAGGCCTTCCACCATGCCGGCATGCCCGCGGTTGGCTTCGTGGGTGGCCGCATCGGCGGAATCAAGGCTGACCCAGAAGTTGCGCACGGGCGTTGCGGCCAAGTTTTCGGCCAGCCGCGTGACCTTGTCGGTAAAATCCGGGGCCGTTGGATGGGCGAACATGAAGCCGTTGGTGCCGGTGCGCAGGTAGCGGATGCCGGCTTTTCCGGCATGGCGCAGCAGATCGAACAGGAGCGGGCCTGTCAGGAACGGCTCGCCGCCGGTGAAGGACAAGGCCTCCACGCCAAGGGCGGCGCAGCGGTCGATGACGCGACGGGCCGTGTCGGCGTCCATGTCGCCGCGCGCGCCGCCGGCGGTCACGTTCATGCCGCATTGGGCGCAGCGCGCGTTGCAGCGGTCGGTCAGTTGCATGACCACCTGACGTGGTCGTCCCCGTCGTCGCAAGATGCGCAGTATGGGCATGGTATTCCTTATTGCGGGCAGGCTGGGCTTGCGCACCGAATCGGCGCAAACCCATGTGTTGCGACGGCTTAGCCTCCAGGTGTCCGCATGTTGTGCCGAACGCATGACGATACGGAGACGCCCGTCCTGCGGCGAATACGGGCAACTTCCCGAAATGTCGTCGTAAAGTTGTAACACAAGCCGGGCATGGTCGGGAGATGGATGCCCATGTGTCGGGCACGGCGCGCATCGCCTGCCTCAATCACAAGGGCGGCGTCGGCAAGACGACGTGCGCCGTGAACCTGGCCGCCGGCCTGGCCGGGGCAGGTTTTCGCGTGCTGGCCGTGGATGTCGACCCGCAAGCCCATCTGACCGCTTCGTTTGGGCTGCACGTGCCGCCGGGGCGCGACCTGGCCGCTGTGCTCGGCGGCGCGCTGCCCGCCGGGGAAGCGTGCATCGCCCTGGGGAAGCTGTCGGTCCTGCCGGCCTCGTCCGCCCTGGCCGAAGCGGAAATGGCCCTTTCCCGGCAGGACGCGCCGGTGACGTTGCTGCGGGAACAGTTGGAGGGCTGCGCCGGCTTTGACGTCGTCCTGTACGACTGCCCGCCCCATCTCGGCCCGCTGACCCGCCAGGCCCTGGGCGCGGCCCGGGGCGTTTTCGTGCCCATGACCCCGGATTTTCTGGCCCTGCAAAGCCTGGCCTGGCTCATGGAGACCCTGGGCGCCGACAACGGCGGCCCCGGGGTACGCGGCATCGTGCTCAACCGCTTTTCGCAGCGCAAACGCCTGCACCGGGAAGTGCAAAGCGCCGTGGCCGGGCATTTTCCGGGCATTCCCTTTGCGACCTGCATTCGTGAAAACGTCGCCCTGGCCGAGGCGCCAAGCCATGGCCAGGACATTTTCCGCTACGCGCCGGCAAGCGCCGGAGCCAAGGATTTCGCCGCCCTGTGCCGTGAGGCGGCCAAACGCCTCGACCTGGCCGGCCGCGCGCGCTCGTGAGGAACAGCATGGCAACCAAGACCAGGCTTGGCCGCGACCCTCTGGCCGGCACGGCCGCGACTACAAAAGCCAAACACCCTTCGGCCGCAGCGCCCAAAAAGGCTGCGGCCAAGGCCGGCACCAGCAAAACCACCGCCTCCGGCCGGGGCAAGCCAAAGCCCGCCACGGCCAAACCGGACGCGGCACCCGATCAGCCCGTCGCCAGCGCGCCCCTGACCGTGGAAGGCCACACCGCCGTCGCGCCGGCCGCCGTCACACCAGCCATCGCTGCCACGCTGCCAGTGGCAGCGGAGCAGGCTTCTCCCGATCCCGGGGCCGCGCCGGTCGCGGCGCCTTGGCCGAGAGCCACGCCCACGGATGCGGTACCCGAGGCGGTGGAACCGGCAGCGGCGGCGCTGGCGCCTCTTGCCACGGTGACGCCCTCCAACGCTCCCGAGGGCCAGGCCGACCAGGCCCCCATCCCTGCGCCCACCGGGACGGTCGCGACGGGCAATGCGCCGGTCGATGCTCCAGCGAATGCTCCAGCCGATACTTCAACAAATACTTCAACCGTTGCTTCAGCCGATGCGCCACTCGATGCGGTAACCGATGCGCCAGCCGAGGCCATTGCCGAGCCAGCCCCGCCCACGGATGCCGCCCCACGACCCACACCCGTCCCCGAGGCTGCCGCACCGGCGCCTTGCCCGGCCGCACCGATACTGCGGGACGCCGCCATTCCCGAAGCCACCTCGGCCAATGCCCGGGCCGTGGGCGAGGTCCATGCCGTGGTTTCGGCCACGGCCGCCCCGACGCCGGGTGGCCCCCATCCGGCCGAGGTGTTCCTGCGGGGCGTGCTCGAGGGGCTGACGCAGGCCGGCAGCCTGCGCATCGCCGTGGCGGTCGATCCGCAAACCTATGCCCTGCCTGTCGAGAAGCTCTTTTATTTCAGCCATGTGCTCCAACTCCTGGTGGCGCCCATGGAAACCCCCACCGATTCCTGGCGCCGGCCCGGGGATGGCGGAGGCCCGGTGGCGGCGTTGACGGTGACCCTGTCCCCCGTGGGCGGGGGGCGGCATCGGTTGCGCGCCTATGACAACGGCCTGTTTTTCCGGAGTTATCTGCCCAAAATCGCCTTGAACCAGGAAACTTTGCGGCCGCTGCTGCTTTTCGTGGTCAACCGCGACGGCTCGATCCGCCTCAAGCAGGGCCGAGCCGTCGAATTCGAAATCACTGGCTGAAAGCCAAAGGAGTCGGTCATGGACAAGGATAAGGACAAGAGCAAGATCAAGATCGAAGGCGTGATGCAGCTGACCGAGGTCATTGCCAACCTGGAAAAACTGGTCAGCGACATGAAGGCCGGGCAGGTCAGCCTTTCGGCCGGGGACGAGGCCCTGACCCTGGCCCCGTCGGTGCTCGTCAACGTGGAGATGAAGGCCTCCCAGAAAAAGGACAAGGAGAAGTTCGCCCTGGAGATCTCCTGGAAAAAACACAAAGAGGTCGACGGGTTCGCCGATCTGGCCGAATAGCGCCCGAGCGCTTGCCGCAATTTACGGCGACCGGCCGGCAATGTCCTTTCCGGCCGGTCGCCCTCCGTCTTTCCGGGGCGTCGCCCCTTCCCGTTTCGGGCTACTCCCCTTCCCAGGCGAAAATCCGTTTCCAGTCGTTGCGCATGCTGATCACGACCCAGCCCCGCTGCCTGGCCTCGGCCATGAGCGCCTGGGAGAAGGTGCCCACCTTGGAGTCGGCGCCGTAGGCGTATTCCCGGGTGGCGTCGTCGTGGTGGACGAGCATCATGAGGCGTTTGCCGTCGCCGGCCTGGGTGTATTCGAGCATCTCCCGGTCGCCGGTCGAATTGCCGAAAGCGGCGAAGGGCCGCCGGCCGATCTCGATATGGATGCTTTCAGGCTTGCCCGGACCGACGGTGTCGCCGAGGATGCGCGGCTCCTCGGTCAGCATGGGCCGGCCGTCCTTGGCGTAGCCGTATTTGACGGCGTTTATGGCCCCGACCACCTGTTCGGGCGGGATGCCGTAGACCGGTTCGCTGAAAACGCGCACGAAGTCCTGGGGCCCGCCGGTGACGAAATAGGTCTTGTAGCCGGCCGCGCGCAGCAGGCGCATGACTTCCAGCATGGGCTGGTAGACGAGTTCGGTATAGGGCCGGTGCCAGCGCACGTCCCGGGCCACGGCCAGCCAGGCGCGCACGGCGGCCGCGAGTTCCTCCGGAGTGACGCCGGTCAGGGTGAGGGTGCCGAGTTGTTGGTAGTCCGCGTCGGAGAGCTTTTCCATGGCCTGCCGGTCGCCGGAGAGAATAGTCTTGAAGGGTTCGGTCGCTGCCAGCTCGGGCTTTTCCTTGGCCAGCTCCTTGAGCCGGGCCAGGCAGAAGAGCACGGGCGTGTACATGGGCTGCTCGACCCAGGTGGTGCCGTCCTGGTCAAAGGTGGCCAGGCGCGCCTCGGGCGGCACGAAGTCGGGGCTGCCCGGGGTGGTCGTGGCGGCCACGAAATCAAGGACGGCCTGCTTGGCCGGCCCGGCGTTCCAGGACGGCAGCGGATCCGACTGGGCGGCGGCGAAGGAAGCGGCAACGACAAGCAGCAGGACGAGCCAGAAGGCGGCGGCACGGCGGGCCAGACGGCACACGTGCGTCGAATCCAGGGGCGCGTAACGTACGGGCATGACAGACCTCATCGATGGTCGCGCGGGCGCGACCTTTCCAGGGACAACCGCCGCCGAAAACCGTTTTCGCGATGGCCGCGCCCCGCCGTCCAGACTAGCGCCCATCCTGTCTTCCCGGCTGCCGCCTCTTTGTCAAGACCACACGTCGCTGGCGGCGGCCGCGACGCCGCCTCGACCGCCGCCAGCGACGTGCGGCCATCTCAGACCAGCCGGCGCTTTCCACCGGGGAAGGCCCTCGCGCACGCAAAAAAGGGCGGACCCGCCGTGCGGATCCGCCCTTTGCCGTGACCGGGAAAACGGCGCCTAGCCTTCGTAGTACGACCGCAGATGCTGGCTGCGCACCGGGTGGCGCAGCTTGCGCAGGGCCTTGGCCTCGATCTGGCGGATGCGCTCGCGGGTGACGTTAAAAAGCTTGCCCACCTCTTCCAGGGTGTGGTCGGACTTTTCGCCCAGGCCAAAGCGCTTGCGCAGCACCTGCTCCTCGCGCGGGGTGAGGTCGGAAAGCACCTTGCCGATCTGCTCGCCGAGCTTGGTGTTGACCACCTCCTCGGCCGGGGCCAGGGCCTTCTTGTCCTCGATGAAATCGCCCAGGCTCGAATCTTCTTCGTCGCCGATGGGCGTTTCGAGGGAAATAGGCTCCTTGGCGATTTTGAGCACCTTTTTGACCTTCTCCAGCGGATAGTCCATGCGCTCGGCGATCTCTTCCGGCGTCGGGTCGCGGCCGAGCTCCTGGACCAGGTAGCGCGAGGTGCGAATGAGCTTGTTGATCGTCTCGATCATGTGCACCGGGATGCGGATGGTGCGGGCCTGGTCGGCGATGGCGCGGGTAATCGCCTGGCGTATCCACCAGGTGGCGTAGGTCGAGAACTTGTAGCCGCGCTGGTACTCGAACTTGTCCACGGCCTTCATGAGCCCGATGTTGCCTTCCTGGATGAGGTCCAAAAACTGCAGGCCTCGGTTGGTGTACTTTTTCGCGATGGACACCACCAGGCGCAGGTTGGCCCGGATGAGCTCCTGCTTGGCCCGCTGGGCGGCGGAGTTGCCGCGCTTGATGCGCCACAGCACCTCTTCCAGGTCGCCCACGTGGTGGCAGCACTTCTCCTGGAGCCGGTCCAGGATCTCCATCTTGGCCATGAGCATTTCCTTGAAGGAGAAAAGCTCCTCCACGGTCAGGCCCAGGGATTCGGAGGCGGCCACGGGATTGGCCTCCCGGGCGTCGAGCTGGGCGAAAAGCTCCTGGATCTCCGACTGGGACTTGCCCACGGACAGGATGTAGGCCGACAGGTCGCGCTGGCAGTTGTGCATCTGCCGCACGTAGTCCTCGACGATCTCGATGATGCGGTCGATGAGTGTCTTTTCGAGCTTGATGTCGCGAAGCCGCACCACGATCTCGTCCTTGAAGACCATGATCTCCTTCTGGATGCCGGCCACCCGGCGGTCCAGGCAAGCGCACTGGTCGAGCTTGGAGTAGATCTTGCGCTTCTTGCGGAAAGACGCCTTGACCTCGTCGAGCAGGAAGATGACCCGCTGGCGCTGGTTCATCTCGTCCTCGGAGGGGTCGTCCTCCTCGATGGTCTTGACCACGTCCTTGAGCTTGATGCGGCCGATTTTGAGGTCCTCGCCGACCTGGATGAGCTCCTCCACGGCCACCGGCACCTCGACCAGGGCGTAGAGCACGTCCATCTCGCCGTTCTCGATCTTCTTGGCGATGACCACCTCGCCCTCGCGGTCGAGCAGCGGCACGGCGCCCATCTCGCGCAGGTACATGCGCACCGGGTCGGTGCTGCGCGAGGAATAATCGAGGGTGTCCTCGCTTTCGGTCAGCTCCAGGTCGGCGTCCGGGGCATCGTCCGGCTCGGTGCTGGCCACCTCGATCTTGCGGCCGTCCTTGTCGGTGTCCACGAGGTTGATGTCGAGCTGGTCGAAGATGGCGATGACCTCTTCGAGCTGCTCGGGGTTGTTGACCTCGGACGGCAGCGCCTTGTTGACCTCGTCGAAGGTGAGGAAGCCCTTCTGCTTCCCCTTGATGATAAGGCTTTTGATCTGCTGGATTTCCTTGAGATTATTGCTCATCTCCCCTCCCGGAAAGGGCCTGTAGTTCCCCCAAAAGCCGCAAAACTTCCTCGTAGGCGCCCCGCTCCTGGGCCCGACGGACAGCGTCGGTGAGGGCGCGTCGGCGGTCGCTGGCCCTGGACTCGTGGAGAAAAACGCGAATACCTTCAAAAATGGCGGCTGCCTGCTCGTCGCTTTCCGCCGGTTCGAACTGGGCCTTGGCCCAGAAGGCCGCCTGGGCCGTGTCCAGCCGCGTTTCCAGGCCGCCCTGGTCCCCCGCGGCCAGCCTGGCCAAAAAATCCCGGGCCGCGTCCGAAGACAAGGCCGCGGCCGCATCGGCCTCCAGCAAGGCCGGCAGGTAGTCCGGCCGGCGGACGGCAAAGGCCAGCAGCTCGGCGTCGCGCGGCGCGATGTCGAACCCCTGGGCTTTGGCCGGCGCGGCCGCAACCGGTTGCCGCCTGCCCTTGGCGACGGCCTGGCCCAGGGAAAGCCGCAACTCCCGTTCGGCCAGGCCAAGCCCCGATGCCACCCGGGGAATGAACACCGCCCGCAAGGCCTCGTCGGCAAGCCCGCCGAGAAATTCCACGGACCAGGCGGCGATTTCCCTGGGCGAAAACGCCTCGCGCACCACCCGCAGGCAAAAGGCCAAGCCGTCCTCGGCCCGGGACAGGCAGGCGTCGAAGCCTTCCCGGCCGGCGGCGTGGAGCAGGCTGTCCACGTCCTCGCCGTCGGGAAGCGGCACCACCCGGCAGCCGCCGCCGAGGGTCAAAAACATCTGCGCCGACCGAAGGGCGGCTTTGCGCCCGGGCGGGTCGCCGTCGAAGACCAGGTCCACCCGGGAGGCGAAACCGGACAGGCGCTTGGCCTGCTCCGGGGTCAGCGCCGTGCCGAGCACGCCGCAGGCGTCGCCGTAGCCGAACTGGTGCAGCGTGATGACGTCGAGGTAGCCTTCGGTGAGAAACGCCCGACGCGACTTGGCCATGTGCGGCCGGGCCTCGTAAAGCCCGTAGAGGTGCTGCCCCTTGGTATAGATCGGCGTCTCGGCGCTGTTTAAATACTTCGGCTCCCCGTCGCCCATGGTGCGGCCGCCGAAGGCGATGACCCGGCCGCCGCCGTCGCGGATGGGAAACATGAGCCGGTCGCGGAAACGGTCCCAGACCCGCCCGTTCTGGCCGGCGGACAAAAGCCCGGCCAGCACGCCGCCCTCCTCGGTAAAGCCCCGCGAACGCAGCACGTCGGCCAGCCCCTGCCAGCCGGCCGGGCTCACGCCCAAGGCGAAGGCCTCGACCATCTCCGGGCTGACCTGGCGCCTGGCCAGGTAGCCCCGGGCCGGCTGCCCGGCCGGCGTACCCAGCACATGGCGGAAATAGCGGTCCGCCAACTCGTGCATGGCCAGGCAGGCGTCGCGGTCCTGCCTGCGCCGGGCGGCTTTGGGGTCGCGCCGGGCCTGGCCCACATCCACCCCGACTTCGGCCGCCAGCCGCTCCAGGCCCTCGCGAAATTCCAGGCCGTTGATGCGGCAATAAAAATCGATGACGTCCCCCGAGGCCTGACAGCCGAAGCAGTGAAAAAAGCCCTTGTCGGGGTGGACGTTAAACGAGCCCTTCGTCTCCTGGTGGAACGGGCACGGCCCGACCAGCCGGCCGCCGACCGGCCGCAGGTTCACGTACCGGCCCACGATCGTGGCTATGTCGGCCCTGGCCTTGACCGCCGCCACGGTTCCCGTGTCGCGTTTCATGGGCAAAAAGGAAGACGTGGGGAAACCCCTTTTTTTGAAAAAAAAGGGGTTTCCCCACACCCCTTCCCCCAAAAAACTTTCAAGGGGGGGAAGGGGTGCTGGTCCGGGTTCATGCGTGCCTTTGGTTACGACGCCGTGTTCCAAACAAGCCGCCAAATTTCCCTTGCGGGAAGGAAAAAAACGCCCCTGTACACGGGCAAGGGAGGAAGCGTCCCCCTTATGGGGTGGTCCAGGAGGGGCCCTCGGCCCCTCCTGGCCGCCGGAGGCATTCCCTTAATCTACTTCAACGTCACCATGGTCATGCCGTCGCCGCCGCGGTCCTCGGGGGCCAGGGCGAAGGAGGCCACTTGCGGGTGCTCCTTGAGCAGCCGATGGACTTCGCGCCGCAGTGCCCCGGTGCCCTTGCCGTGGATGACTTCCAACTCGCCATGGCCACGCAGGATCGCCGTATCCAGAAAGGCGATGAGCTCCGCCTCGGCGGCATCGGCCCGCATGCCGCGCAGGTCCAGCACCAGTCCAAGCCCCGAGGCGGCCCCGCCCTCGCGCCTGGCCGGGGTGACGGTCACGCCGACGGCCTTGGCCGGGGCAGCGCCCTCGCGGGCCATATCGGTGGCCTGGACCCACAGGCTCACGCCGCCGATATCGACCTTGGCCGCCTGGCGCTTGAGGTCGATTTCGCGCACCACGGCCGCCTTGCCCCAACTGACGATGCGCACGGCCTTGCCGGGCGTCAGGGTTGCCAGGTCCACGGCCGCCTCGCCACCGGTGTCCGGCTGGGGGTTGCTACCGGTTATCGCGTCGGTTTCTTCAATAAGTCTTTTTTTGGCCGCGGCAAGGGCGCGCTGGGCTTCCTTGCGTTCGAGGCGGCCGGCCTCGTGGCGGCGGGCGACGTCGCGGGAAAGGGCGCGGATTTCCTCGACGAGGCTGTCCTGGGCCTTGCGCAGGCGCTCCTTGAGCTTTTCCACGCGCAGCTTTTCCTCGCGCCGTTCGGCGGCCAGGGCCTCGATCTCGCGCTCGCGGCGCAGGGCCAGGTCGTTTAAGCGCTCGAACACCAGGCCGGCATCGCCGCCGTCCAAAAGGAGGTAGCGGCTGGCCCGTTCCAGGATGTCCTCGGGCAGGCCGTGCTCCCGGGCCACGTCCAGGGCGATGGAAGCACCGACCTGGTCGTAGGCCAGCTTGTAGACGGGCTTTTTGGTGGCCGGGTCGAAGAGCATGCAGGCGGCGCGCACGCCGGGCCGGGACAGGCCATAGGCCTTGAGCGCCGGGAAGTGGGTGGCGGCGGCCAGGTAGGCCCCCCGGTCGAGCAGGCCGTCCACCACGGCCTGAGCCAGGGCCGCGCCCTGGGACGGGTCGGTGCCGGCGCCGAATTCGTCGAGCAGCACGAGGGTCGTGGCGTCGACGGCCGGCCAGACCCGCGACAGGTGGCGGATCTGGGCGGTGAAGGTGGACAAATGGTCCTCGAGGCTCTGCTCGTCGCCGAGAAAGACGAAGACCTTGGTGAAAAACGGCAGCCGGCTGCCCTCCCCGGCCGGCACGGGCAGGGCGGACAGGGCCATGACCGCGAGCAGCCCCAGGGTCTTGAGGCACACGGTCTTGCCGCCGGCGTTGGCCCCGGTGACGATGAGCGCCCGCTGGTCCTCGGCCAGGACGAGGTCCTGGGCAATGGCCTTGGCCGGCGCGTCCCCGCCGGCCCCCAGCACCAGGAGCGGATGGCGGGCGTCCAGCAGATGCACGGCGTTTTGCGCCGCGACCTCGGGCAGGGTGCCGCCGAGGCGCTCGGCCAGGGCGGCCTTGGCCCAGAGCACGTCGCAGGCCACGAGCAGGCCGTAGGCGGCGGCCACCTCGCGGCGTTCGTCGCGGGCCAGGCCGGTCAGGAAGGCCATAACCCGGGCTTCGGCCTCGCGCTCCTCGTTTTTGAGTTCCTGGAGGCGGTTGTTGATCTCGACCAGGAAAAAGGGCTCCACGTAGACCGTCTCGCCGGTCTGGGAGTAGTCGTGGATGATGCCGGGCAGGCGGCCCTTGAAGTTGGCCCGAAGCGGCAGGACATAGCGGTCCGAAGAGATGGTGACGTAGTCGTCCTGCAAAAGCGGCCCGAGCTCCTTTTCGCCCACGAACTCCTTGACCTTGGCCATGATGGTCTGGTGGATGGTGCGGATCTCCTGGCGCACGGAAAAAAGCTCGGGCGAGCTTTCGTCGCGCAGCCGCCCGTCGGGGGCGATGCACCGGGCCAGGGCGGCCAGGGTCTTTTTCGGCCAGGGCGTGGAGGCGACCTCGTCGCGCAGAAGCGACTGGCCAGGTTCGCCGCCGCCAAGGGCCTGGCGCAGGGCGGCCACTTGCGACAGCACGTGAGCGAGTGCCACCAGGGCGTCGAGGTCGAGGACCCGGCGCTCGCTGTCGAGCACGGGAAAAAGAGGCTCCACGTCCGGGAAGGGCGTGAAGGCGAAGGCGGCGTCGCGGCGCAGTTCCAGGGCTTCGGCCAGCTTTTGCTGCGCCCGGGCCAGGGCCTCCTGGCTTTCCAGGGGGGCTATGGCGCGGCAGGCAGCCGCCGCCGGCTCGGAAACGGCCAGGGCGGCCAGCCGTTCCAAAACCTTAGGAAACTCCAGCAACGAAAGGGTTCTGGATTCCATAAGAAAATAATGGGATGAAATCAGGAGGCCAGGCGCGCCTTGACGGCCTCGCTGACCCGTTTGCCGTCGACCCGCCCCTTGTGGGCGGAAAGCACCGCCTGCACCACCCGGCCCATGTCCTTCATGTTACGGGCATCCAGTTGGGCCACGGCCGCGTCCACGGCGGCGGCGAGTTCGGCCTCGGTCAGCGCGGCGGGCAGGTAGGCCAACAGCACGGTGAGCTCCCGCTCCTCCTTGTCGACCAGGTCGGCCCGGCCGGCCTTGGCGAACTGCTCGATGGACTCGCGGCGCTGCTTGGCCTGCTTGGCCAGGACATCGAGGAGCTCGTCATCGGAAAGCGGGCGCAACAGCTCGACCTGCCGCAGCTTGGCGGCGGCCTTGAGCATGCGCAACACCCCGACGACGAGCTCATCGCGAGCCCGCATGGCGGCCAGGCAGTCGGATTCGATACGGGCTGTCAGATTCATTACATCATGTTGATTTTGCGCATTTTCTTCAGCAACCGCTTGCGGGCGGCGGCCTTCTTCTTCTTGCGCATGACGCTGGGTTTCTCAAAGTGCTGGCGTTTTTTCAGCTCAGAGAGAATCCCGGATTTTTCGACCTGCTTCTTGAAGCGGCGCAGGGCCACATCGAAGTTGTCGGATTCGTCAAGGTAGACACCGGGCATGAACATCACCCCCTCTTTGGGGAAATCCCTCGCGAAAAACGGATTCATATCCCGGGAAACCATCCCTGTCAAGGGCGGCATCCGGACAAAAAATCCGCCCGGCCGCAGCCGGGCGGACTGGAAAGCGTTGGCGAACTTGCGCCTAGTGGTGCCCGTGGGCGTCGGCCTTGACGGTATCCAGGTAGGCCTTGACGATGCAATAGCCCATGCCGGAGGCGATGATGAAAAGCACCAGGTAGAGAACGCTGAAAAAGACGAAGTGATCGGGCTGCCACCAGGGCAGGTCCTGCGGCAGGGGGCTGTGAACGGTTTCGCCGTGCAACATGTGCTATTCTCCCGGGACTGATTATTGAATGGCGTCCTTGAGCAACTTGCCGGGCCGAAACTTGACCACCTTGGACGCCGGAATCTCGATTTCGGCGCCGGTACGGGGGTTGCGGCCGGTGCGGGCCTTGCGCTCATCGACCAGAAACGTACCGAAACCGGTCAGGGTGATTTTCCCGTCCCCCACCAGCGTCGCCTCGACCGCCTCGATGAAGGCGTTGAGCGCACGCTCGGCGTTGGCCTTGGTCAGCCCTGTCTTGTCGGCGATTTTTCCTACCAGATCAGCCTTGGTCATCAGTCCTCTCCTCCTCGGTTGAAACGCCAGCCGCCCGAAAGCGGCATCAGGCACCCGATCCTCTCCCGTCGGCATCTCCAACGTGAATCAAACGGGAAGGCCCCCCGCTCGCCTCCCCGTGGCGAGGACGACCAGCCCGATCCCGCGACACCTCGCCAGGTAGCCGTGGTGGCGGCATGCGCGACGAGTGGGCAAAAGAAAATCGATTTCATGCCCAAAGTCAAGAGCTGGAGCGCGTTTTCAGCAATATGGCCAACTCCGTCAGCTGGCGCGGCGACAATTCCTCCGGCCGGTTGCGCCCGCTTAAGGCCTGGCCGGCCAGCCACTCCAAAGCCGCCGCATCGAGGCTGCCCTTCAAGATGGAACCCAACTGCTTGCGGCGCAAGGAAAAAAGCTGTTTGAGCAAACCGGCCAGGGCGGCCGGGTCCTGCGGGCGCCGGTCGGCCGGCAGGGGGGTTACGGCCACCACGGCCGAATCCACCTTGGGCATGGGCCGAAAGACCGTGGGTGGCACCTTGAAGAGATAGTCCACCCGGGCAAAGGCCTGCACCCAGGCCGAAAGCGCCCCGTATTCCCGGCCGCCGGGTAAAGCGGCCAGGCGCCTGGCCACCTCGTGCTGGACCATGAACACGCCCCGGTCGAAACGCGAGGCCCCGGCGCACAGGTCCCACAACAGCGGCGAGGCGATGTTGTAGGGCAGGTTGCCCACGACCTTGACCCGGGCGAGGCTGTCCAGCCGCCGCCAGTCCAGGCGCAGGGCGTCGACCATGGCCACCGCCGCCCCGGGGTGCTCCCGGGCAAGCCGGACGGCCAGGTCGCGGTCTTTTTCCAGGGCCAGGTAGCTTCCCGGCCCGGCGGCCAGGATAAACGGGGTGAGCGCCCCCCGGCCGGGGCCTATCTCGACGACCGTGTCCGGGGCGGTGATGGCCAGGGCCGCGACGATTTTCGCCGCGATGTTGGGGTCGCTCAGGAAATTCTGCCCGAGGCTGCGCTTGGGCCGGGCGTAGGCCTCCCTTTCCCCGCCGGTCGGGGCTTGCCGGGGCGCTGGCGTGTCCCGGCCGTTTCGGGGTCGGCCGCCTTGCCGTTCGCGTTTCATGACGGTTCCTTCTGGAGCAGGTCCTGCTTGAGCGCCCAGACGACATGGCGGCGGGCGGCAAAGGCATCGAGGGACGGTTCGGCCGCGGCCAACTTGGCGGCCAGTTGCAGCCCCGGGCAGGCCGAACGGGCCAGAAACAGCAGCCTGCGCAGGGCCGTCAGGGAGATCTCCTCGCCCAAGCCCTGGTAGAGGACGGGAAAATCGCGCTTGTGGTAGACGGCCTCGCCGGCCCGGCTCCAGCACAGGCGCACGGTGTCGGACAGGGCCTGGCTCGGATAGCCGGCAAAAGCCTCGCCGTAAGCCAGGGCGCCCGGATGGGGGATGGCGCGCAGGGCCTCCCGGTCGGCGACCGGGGCGTCGGCCAGGCGCTCCCACAGGCGCAGATGGGCCGCGATCACCCCGTCCCAGGTAAAATGCCGCTCCACCCGCTCGCGCCCAGCCCGGCCCATGGCCCGGCGCAGGCCCGGGTCGGCCACCAGCCGCGACAGGGCCCCGGCCACGGCGGCTACGTCCACGGCCAGCCCCTGGGCCAGGCGCAGGTGGGTGTGGTTGTCGTAGCAAAGCGGCGCCAGGGCGTCGATGGGGCCGGACGGGCCAAGGCCCAGGGTCGGGGCGAGCAAGCCCGTGCGGCCATGCTCCACGATGTCCCGGTAGCCGTCGTAGTCCGAGGCCAGCACCGGCAGCCCGGCGGCCATGGCCTCCAGCAGCGTCAGGCCGAAGGTTTCCTGGGGATTGTCGGCCAGGGAAACGAAGATGTCGGCCAGGCCGAAAAGCGCTTTTTTCGCCGCCTCGTCCGGCCGCTCGACGCAGACAAGCGTCAGGCCGAGGTTGGCTGCCAGGCGTTTGAGCGTGGCCAGCATGTCCCGCCCGTCCTCGTCCGTCCAGCCGGCCATGACCAGGCACAGGCCGGAAACGTCGACCCCGTCGGCCATCAGGCGCTGCACGGCCCGCAGAAGCGGCACCGGGTCCATCTTGGAGCTGTGGGAGATGCGGCCGAAAACCAGCAGGGCCACGGCCCCGGCGGCGATGCCCAAGCGCGCCCGGGCGGCCTCGCGGGCCGCGCCCCGCAGCGGAGCCCAGTCGAGCGGCGCCACGCCCAGGGGGATGCGGGCCACTTCCGGCCCGGGATGGCTGTCCGGGGACAGGCCGTAGCCCCGGCGCAGGCCGTCGAAGATGCGCCCGACCACCGCCGCCCCGGCCGTGGACGTGGCCACCACGGCGTCGCGCGCGGTGGTGCCGGGCCAGAGGTGGGCCAGGAATTCGCGGCCGTAGGCGGCGTAGCTCAAGGAGTGGGTGGTGCCGGTGATGGGAAAGAGGTTTTTGGCCAGGGCGTTTCGGGCGGCGGCCAGGCGCGGCTGGGAGGTGATGCAGTCCGAGAGGTGGAAGACGGCGTAGTCGTTGGCCGCCAGAGCGGCCGGCAGGTCGAGGCGCGTCAGAATTTTGAACTTGCCCCGGCCGGCGGCCTCGGGATGGCGGGCGGCGAGCAGGTCGCGCTGGGCGTCGCGCTCCCGGGGGGAGGGCATGAAGAAGTGGTAGGCGTCGAAGGGATCGGCGCGCACCAGCGCCTCCCAAAAGCCGGCGTTGGCCACCTTGCGGCCCATGACGGCACCGGATTCGACGAAGGGGTCGAGGGTCGCCCACAGGCGCGGCGCATGCATGGGGGCACGGAGCCATACCTTGGTCGGCTTGTCAAACGCCGCCGGCCGATTCTGCCTGGTCCCATCCTTGCAAGGAAGGCGGCGGGACCCCTCCTCCGAGCGGGCCCCCGGAGCAAAGGAGGCCGGCGATGACGCGTGGCATGCGACCTGAGCAGGTTTGGGGCCTTGGCCTTTCCGGCGAGGCGGCGGCGGCAATATCTGCCGCCCTGGGCAGCGGTTATGGGCTGCGCAACTGGCCGGCCGGCCAGCATCCCGGCGAACGCGACCTCGGTCGGGGCGCGCCGCTGGTGATATTCGTGGTCAAGGAGGCCTGGGACGCCCTGTCCGGCCCGGCCCGCAAGCGCCTGGAGGAATGGGAAGTGCCGCAGCGGGTGCTGGTGCTCTCCCAGGACCAGTCCGTGTCGGATTTCGACGAGGTGCTGGAAAACGGCTTCCTCTCGGCGGTGTCCGAGCCCCTGACCGACAAGAAGATCCGCGACGTGATCTTTCGGGCCAAGGAGGTCAAAAGCCTCTACGACGACATCTTCCGCATGACCCGCGAGATCATGCTCGAACGCGAGCTGCTGGCCCGCAAGACCGACCTGGTCCTTTTCCTCAACCGCTTCCTCACCCGGGCCACGGAATCCCTGGACCCCACGGTGATCCTGGACAAGGCCCGTGAGGACCTGCACCTGCTTTTGCCCCTGCGCGGGCTTTCGTGCATCCTGTGGCGGCCGGGCGAGAGCGGCGAGTACGAGGCGGAACTGTTTCTCGAACCCGACATGGGGCATGCCGCCGAACTGCACTGGACCGGGGAGCTGCTGCGCCAGGGGGCCAGGCTGGCCGGCCAGGGCATGCACAGCTACCGGGCCACCTTCCTGGACGGCGCAAATGGCAAGTCGGCCATGGACATCCCCCAGACGGCCGAGGACCTCATCGCCCTGCCCCTGCGGGCCGGCGGCGTGACCTTCGGCGTCCTGGCCCTGTACCGGGCCAAGGGGCGGCCGCTGGGCAAGGACCAGGTGCAAACGCTGTACGCCTCGGTCAACCACCTGGCCCTGGCGCTCAAAAACGCCGCGCTTTTCAGCCAGGTGAAGATCCGGGCCGACCACGACGGGCTGACCCGCATCCACAACCGTCGGGCCTTTGACGAACGGCTGGTGGAGGAACTGCGCCGGCACCAGCGCTACGGCCAGCCCATGAGCCTGCTGATGCTCGACATCGACCATTTCAAGAACATCAACGACCGCTACGGGCATCTCATGGGCGACCAGGTGCTGCGCGAGTTGGGGCATTTGTTGTCGGAGACGCTGCGCAGCACGGATTTCACGGCCCGCTACGGCGGCGAGGAATTCGTGGTGCTCCTGCCGCAGACCACGGAGGAGCAGTCGCGCATCCTGGCCGAGCGTTTGCGCCGGATCATCGCCGAGGCGCAATTTGAGCACGACGGCAAGACATTCGGCATCACGGCGTCCATCGGCGTGGCCACGCTGCTGCCCGGGGCGCTGATCAAGCGCAAGGAGCTGTTGGACAAGGCCGACAAGGCGCTCTACCAGGCCAAGCGTCTGGGCCGCAACCAGGTGTGCACATCCCTGGGCCCGGTCTCCCGGCTCGGGGAGGCGCCCCTTGACGAAGCCAACGCGGGCTGAGGGACTGTACCCGCAAAGATACCCGCAAAGATCACTTGACACCCGAAGAGGTTCCGAGTATGTTCCCGCTTCTTCGGGCAATTAGCTCAGTTGGATAGAGCGTTGGCCTCCGGAGCCAAAGGCCACAGGTTCGAATCCTGTATTGCCCACCATAAGAAATCAAGGGGTTACGATCACAAATCGTAGCCCCTTCGTCGTTTGTGGCTAACAGATTGCTAACATCGTTGTCGATTCCCGCGCCGTGCGGTACTCTCGGGGCATGGCTGGCCGCAAGCACATCAAGACACAGTATCCCGGCGTATATTACCGCGAATCGGCCGATCGGATGGCCGGCCGGATTCCCGACCGGACCTACGAAGTCTGCTACCGCGACGCCGGCGGAAAGCTGTGCTGGCACACCGTCGGCCGCCATTCCACCGGCATCCGGCCCGCCTACGCCAACCAGGTGCGCGGAAAAATCCTCGAGGAGATCGCCGCCGGCAAGAATCCGGCCGCATCCCGCACCATCACCGTAGGCGAGGCCGTCGAGGCCTACCTCAAGTGGGCCGACGCCGAGGGCAAGCGCACGGGCCCGGAGCGCAACCGCTACGAGCATCACTCAAGGACCGGCTGCACGCCATGCCCCTCATGGCCATCACGCCGCAGATCCTGGCCACGCTCAAGCAGCGGCTGGCCGAGTCGCTCGGCGACCAGAGCCTGCGCCACTGCTTCGGCTTTCTGCGCCGGGCCGTCAACCATGCCATCGAAGCCCGAGGCTTGAGCCTGGCCAACCCCTTTGCGATCAAACGCGGCGGCGTGTTTCGCCTGCCCCGCGCCGAGAATGCGGCCGTGCGGTTTCTTACACGCGAGGAGGCCACGGCCTTGCTGGCGGAACTCAAACGCCGCTCCGGACAGCTCCACGACATGGCCCTGCTCTCGCTGCGTACGGGCATGCGGGCCACGGAGATCTTCGACCTGCGGGCTCAGGGCATCGACGAGGTGGGCAAGCTGCTCCACTTCACGGCCAAGGGAGGCCAGCCCCAGCACGTGCCGGCGGCGGACGACATGCTCGCCATGCTCCTGGCCTACGACCGCGAGCCCGGCGAGCATGTGTTCCAGGCGCGCGGCGGCGGCCCCTTGCGTTTCGGCATCAGCGAAACGTTCGACCGGTCCGTCAACGCCCTGGGCCTCAACACCGGCATCACCGACGCGCGCCGGCGCGTGCGGTTCCACACCCTGCGCCACACGTTCGCCTCGTGGCTGGCCCAATCCGGCCAGGTCACGCTGCATGAGCTCATGGAGCAACTGCGCCATGAGCGCATCGAGATGCTGCTCTGTGATCTTTGAGGGACGCCCTGGACACCCCGAATCGTCGGAAATGTGGCCACACCCACGATCAAGCCCCGCTCCGACGGGGCTTTTCGTTTCCATGGTCCGGGACGGAAACGGCCCCCCGACGAGGCGGGCGCGCGGCAGGAATGAGCGAAAATCAGTCCGTCCATGGCCTGCCCCAAACCAAAAAAGCCCCAAAAGTTGCAAACTTTTTGGGGCTATGTTGGGGCAGTTTTAGACGGGCGTAAATATTGAGGACAAAGAGAAGGAAAATTTTTCCTATAAAATCAACTTGGTGCGAGAGGGGGGGCTCGAACCCCCATGCCTTGCGGCGCCAGATCCTAAGTCTGGTGCGTCTCCCAGTTCCGCCACTCTCGCACATGGGCCGGCCGCGGCGTGTCCTCATACGCGAATCCGGTCGCGGCCACAATCCGGCACAGGCCTTCCCCAGGAAAAAGGACGCCCGGCTACTCCCCCGCCACCCCTTCCCGGCGCGCCAAGGCTTGCTGGTACGGCGCCAGATGGTTGACCGGGCCGTCGCCGCCGCCAAGCGGCCAGGCCGTCGCCAGGGCCAGTTGCAGGTAGTCCCGCCCGGCCGCGACCGCCTCCGGCAACCCCTTGCCCAGGGCCAAATGCGCGGCAATGGCCGCCGACAGGGTGCAGCCCGTCCCGTGGGCGTTTTTCGTGGCCAGGCGCGGCCGGACGTACTCCAGTGAGAGCCCGTCCGCCGTGACCAGCAGGTCCGTGATCGTCCCCGCCCTCGCCCCTGCCCCGTCGTCGAAATGGCCTCCCTTGAGCAGCACCGCCTTGGCGCCCAGGGCCAGAAGGCGCGTGGCCGCCTCGCCGGCATCCTCGCGGCTGGACACGGCCATGCCGGCCAGGGCCTCGGCCTCCAGGCGGTTGGGCGTGAGCAGGTCGGCCAGGGGCAACATGCGGGTAACGAGCGCCTCCATGGCCTCGGGCAGCAGCAGCCGCGCCCCGGACTGGGCCACGCAAACCGGATCGACGACCAGGGGAAAATCCCTGGTCCCGAGCGCATCGGCCACGGCTTCGATGATGGGCGCGGAAAACAGCATGCCCGTCTTGGCCGCCTTGATGGGGAAATCGGCCAGGACCGCGCGCAACTGCTCGGCCACGAACCCCGGTGTCGGCGCCTCGATGGCCGTGACGGCAAGGGTGTTCTGGGCCGTGAGCGCCGTTATGGCCGACAGGCCGTAACAGCCCTGCATCATGAAGGTCTTGAGGTCGGCCTGGATGCCGGCCCCACCGCCGCTGTCGGAGCCGGCCACGGTCAGGACACAGGGCGGGCGCTCGGGCATATCACCCCTCCGCTTCTTCCAGGGCTTCGTCGCTTTCGCGGATCTTGCGCAGGTTCAGGCCGCTTTTGCCGAGAACCAGCAGGCCGGCCACGGTGACCGGGATGTACTGCACCATGTGCAGCACCAGCCCGGCGGCCAGGGCCTGGGAGCGGTCCACGCCGAAAAGGCCCAGGGAAAAAACCACCGCCGCCTCGAAAACACCCAGCGCCCCCGGCGAGGACGGCATGGCCATGCCAAGGGAGGAAATGACGAAAACCGCCGCCGCATGGCCCCAGGACAGCTGCATCTTGGCCACCCACCACAGCACCAGGAAGGTGGAGCTGGCGTAAAAGGCCCAGCACACCAGGGTGTAGAGGCCAAGGGCGATCATGAAAGCCGGTGTGACACCATGGAGCACTTGCAGCTTGAGTTCGGCCAAGAATTCGGCCAGCCGGTTGGACGGCATCTTGTCGATGATGCGGCCGACGAAGGCGGGATAGGTACGCACGACCCACAAGGCCACCCAGATGCCGCCCACGGCCCCGGCCAGGGGCACGAAGGCCATTTTCAGCTTGAAATGGAAGGCGACCACCAGGCCCATGGCCAGGATGGCATTCAAGTCGAAAAAGCGCTCCCAAAAGACCATGGTAATGCTGCGCGACAGGGAAAAACGGCATTCCCGGCGCAGGTAGAAGGCCTTGGCCAGCTCGCCCAGCTTGGCCGGCACGATGTTGTTGACGGCCATGGACATGAGGAAGGCCTTGAAGCACAGCCAGTTGCCGGCGGCAAAACCGGAGAGGAAATTGAGCCGCAAGGCCATGACGCCATAGCCGGCAAAGGAAAAGACCGTGGTCCAGAACAGGGCCACGTCGTCGTACCGCACGATGGTGTCCCACAGCTGGCCGAAGTCGATGCCCCAGAAGGCGTAGACGAGGCAGCCGCCCACCAGGGCCAGGCGGAGAATCATCCCGGCGGTTTTTTTTACAAGCATGGCCGACCGTCCCGAGGCATGGCCGGGCGAGGGCCGGCGTTGTCGTTACAGCGCATTGAAAAGCTCCCGAAGCCGATGGTTGAGATGGGTGTAGCGCCTGTCGCCGCCGGCATTGCGCAGCCCCAGCAGCATGGCCCGCTTGCTGCCGATCAGCACGGCCAGCCGCCGGGCCCGCGTCAGGGCGGTATAGATGAGGTTTCGGCGCAACATGACGTAATGCTGTGTCAATATGGGGACGACCACGGCCGGGTACTCGCTCCCCTGGGATTTGTGGATGCTCACGGCATAGGCCGGGGCCAGTTCGTCGAGTTCGGTGCGGTCGTAGCTGACGTTGCGCCCGTCGAAGGAAACCACCAGCTCCCCTTCCGACGGGTCGACCTCCACGATATGGCCCAGGTCGCCGTTGAAGACGTCCTTTTCATAATCGTTTTTCGTCTGCAACACCCGGTCGTGCAGGCGAAAGCGCGTCGTGCCGCGCGTGATTTCCGGCCCCTTGGGATTAAGGCGCTCACGCAGGGCCTCATTGAGGGACTGGGTGCCGGCCTCGCCCTTGTGCATGGGCGAGAGCACCTGCACGTCGCGCAGGGGGTCCAGGCCGTAGACCCGGGGGATGCGCTCGGTGACCAGCGTGGCGATCATGTCCCGCACGCTGGCCGGGTCGTCCTGCTCCACCCAGAAAAAATCCGCTTCCGGCGGCTGCCGGTCGCAGGTCAGGGGAAACTGGCCCTGGTTGACGCGGTGGGCGTTGACCACGATCATGCTCTGCTTGGCCTGGCGAAAAATCTGGGTCAGCCGGGCGCTGCCCACGGCCTGGCTGCCGAGCACGTCGGCCAGGACGTCGCCGGCGCCGACCGACGGCAACTGGTCGGCGTCACCGACCAAAATCAGGCGGGCCGTGAACGGCAAGGCCCGCAGCATGTGGGCGCAAAGCCTGGCGTCGAGCATGCTGACCTCGTCGACAAGCAGCACGTCGGTCTTGAGCTTGTTGTCCTCGCACAGGGCAAACGAGCCGTCCGGCGTGGACTGCAGCAAGCGGTGCAGCGTGGCGGCCGGGAAGCCCGTGGCCTCGGCCAGCCGCTTGGCCGCCCGGCCCGTGGGCGCGGCAAGTTTGACTTTTAGCGAGAGCTTGTCAAGGGCGGCCACCACCATGCGGGTGATGGTGGTCTTGCCGGTGCCCGGGCCGCCGGTGATGACGAAGACCTTCTCGGCGCAGGCGTCCACGGCGGCTTGGCGCTGCTCGGGGGAAAGCTGGAGGCGGGCCTCGGATTCGAGCGCCGGCAGGAGCTTTTCCACCTTGCCCCGCAGGTCGGCCCCGGGATGGCTGGCCAGGTCGTGCAGGCGCCTGGCGATCTCGACTTCCAGGGCGTAGAAATGGCGCAGGTAGACGGCGGCCTCGATATCCTGGGCCGGCAGGGCCTCGACCTTGACCCGTTTGAGGGTTTCGAGTTGGCCCAGGGCCTCGTCGAGGCGGCCGATGGAGACGCCTTCGATCATGGCCGCCGTTTTTTCAAACAGCACGTCGCGGGGCACGAACAAATGCCCCTGCTCGCCCATGGTGAACAGCATGTAGACCAGGGCGGCCTGCACCCGCTCGGGGCTGTCCGGGGCGAACCCCAGGCGCAGGGCCATGGCGTCGGCGGTCTTAAACGCGATGCCGCGGATCTCGTAGGCCAGCTCGTAAGGGTTGGCCCGGATGCGCGCCTCGGCGGCGTTGCCGTAGAGCTTGAAGATTTTGCCGGCGTGGGTCGTTGCGATCTCGTGGGTCTGCAGAAACAGCATCAACGAACGGACCTCGTGCTGGGCCGTCCACGATTCCACGATCTCCTTGAGCTTTTTTTTGCCCAGGCCTTCCACGGCCAGGAGCTTTTCCGGCTCCTTGTCGAGGATCTCCAGGACCTTTTCGCCGAAGGCGTCGACCATGCGCGTGGCCAGCACGCCGCCCACGCCCTTGATCATGCCCGAGGCCAGGTAGCGGCGGATGCCGTTGACGGTGGCCGGCATCTCCCGGGCGCAGGCCGTCACCTGGAACTGGCGGCCGTACTTGGGGTGGGTGGCCCAGGTGCCGGTTACGCGCAGCATTTCCCCGGGCGTGAGCTTGCCCAGGTGGCCGACGATGGAAAAGGGGCCGGGCTCGTCCTTGGAGCGCACCTTGGCGATGCAGTAGTTCGTGCCTTCGTTGAAGAAGGTGACGGTCTGCACCTCGGCGGACAGTTCGGTGGGTTGCGCCGCAACGGCCATCCTCGGCAGTCGTCCTACAGGTCCTGGCGGTAACGCAGGGATTGGGACAGGGTTTCCTTGTCCACGTACTTGACCTCGGCCCCAAGGGGAATGCCCTGGGCCAGCCGCGTCAGGCGCACCCTCGGGAACTCCCGGGCCAGGAGGTTTTTGATGTGCGAGGCCGTGGATTCGGCCGCAAGCGTGGCCCCCAGGGCCAGGATGCACTCGGTCACCGCCCCCTCGGCCAGCCGGGCGCGCAGCGCGTCCAGGCGCAACTGGCCGGCGCCGACCCCCTCCAGGGGATCGAGCAGGCCGCCGAGGATGAGGTAATAGCCCTTAAACTGGGCCGTTTCCTCAAGCAGCATGACCGCGTCCCACTGGGGCACCAGGCACAGCTCGGCCGGCGAGCGCGTGGGGTCGGCGCAGATCGGGCAGACCGGGTCCTCGGACAGCCCGAAGCAGCGCCGGCACAGGCACAGCCGCTCGCGCAGGCGCAAGATGGCCTCGCCCAGGGTTTCGGCCCGGCCGCGCGGCCACTCGAGCAGCGTCATGGCCACCTTGAGGGCCGACTTGGGGCCAAGCCCGGGCAACCGGGCCAACTGTTCCACCAGCTCGGCCAGCGGAGCCGGCAATGTCGTACGCACCGCCATCTTAGTTCACTTCCATCCTCACCCGACGAGAACTCGCCCCTTCCTCCCCCTTCCAGGGGGTCCGAGGGGGATGATCCCCCCCGGTGGAGAGGTCCAGGAGAGGCGGCGCCTCTCCTGGCCGCCGGAGGCTTCCTAAAATAACCCCGGCATCTTGATGCCGCCGGTGAGCTGGCCCATTTCGGCTTCCATCATGGCCTTGGCCTTCTTGATGCCGTCGTTGACGGCGGCCACGATGAGGTCCTGGAGCATTTCCACGTCGCTCGGGTCCACGGCGGCCTTGTCGATGGCCAGGGACTTGAGTTCGTTGGAGCCGGAGACCACGGCCGTGACCATGCCGCCGCCGGCCGTGCCTTCCACGGTGCGCACTTCAAGCTCTTCTTGAAGTTTGGCCATTTTCTTTTGCATGATCTGGGCTTGGCGCACCAGTTCGTTCATGCCCTTCATGGGGGTATCCTCCGCGACCCGCGCTCTAGCGGGGTTTTCGTTCGATGATCTCGGCGTCAAAGGCCGAAAGGGCCTGCCGGACTTCCGGGCGCTCGTCGATGTAGCGCTTGAGGTCGTCCGGGGACAAGCGGTCGGCGTGGCCGTTTTCCCCGGCCTCCACGGCGATGTCCACGGGCCGGCCGAAATAGTCGGCGGCCAGGCCCGACAACACCCGCAGCTTGTCCGGGTGGCGCAGTTGGTTGACGTGGAAGGCGTTGGTGCACAGCAAGCGCAAAAGTGGCGGCTCGGCTTCGGGTTCGTACACGCCCTTGGCCTGCTTGAGCCCGATGACCTCACCGTTTTTGACGGCAAACCGCTTGAAGCCCTCGAAGGTGGGCGGCCCGAAGGAGGCTCGCGGCGCGCTAACCGGGCCTGGCTGGCCGGCCGCGGCCTGGGGGCCGGCCTGGGATGCGCCCGAGGCGGCCGGGGCCGGGGCCGGGGCGGACGCAGCGGCGGACGGCGCCTGCCAGGCCGGGCGCGGCGCCCCTGCCTGGGCCGGGGCCGGGCCGGGGGCCGGGGCGGTCGGCCGGGGCGGCAGGCCGGCCGGGTCACGAGGCCCGCCGTACGGGCCTTGGGGCTCGGCCGCCTCCGACAGGCCGGACGGGCCATAGTCTCCCGACGCCCCTGCCGGGCTGGACGGGCCATAGCCTCCCGACGCCCCCGCCGCACCGGACGGGCCATACGCCCCTGACGAGGGGCCGGACGGGCCATACCCCCCCGCCGCGCCGGACGGGCCATACGTCCGGGACGAACCGGACGGGCCATGGGTTCGGGCCGGGCCGGACGGCGCGCCGGGGCCGGAGGGGGCCGGCCCGCCGCCGCCCGAAGGCGGCATGGCGCAGGAGGCGAGGTTTTGCAGGGGCAGCAGGCGCGGCAGGTAGGCCAGGTTGAGCAGCATCAGCTCCAGGGACAGGGCCGGCTCCAGGCTGGTCAGCACCCGGCGCTGGCCTTCCAGGGTCATCTGCCAGCAGGCATGGATGTGGGCGGCGTCGAAGCGGCCGGCCCACTCCAGCCACAGCCCCGTTTCCTCGGCCGGCAGATCGACCACGGCCAAGCCCTTTTCCCCGGCCTGGCGCAGCAAAAAAAGGTTGCGCCACATGGCGGCCAGCTCGCGCAAAAAAAAGCCGATGTCCAGGCCCTTGTCCAGGACCTGGCGCAAGACCTCGACCACGGCCGGGCCGTCCTGGGCGTGGATGGCCTCGATGAGCCCGAAAAAGACCTCCTGGCCGGCCAGGCCCAGGACATTGCGGGCGTCGGCCTCGGTGAGTTCCGCGCCGCCCAGGGCCAGGACCTGGGCGAGCAGGGACATGGAATCCCGGACGCTGCCCGCGCCGCGCCGGGCGATGAGTTTCACGGCGGTCTGCTCGAAGGCCACGGCCTCGCGGCTCAGCAGCCCCGTCAGGTGGGCTTCGAGCTCGGCCTGGGTCAGGCGCTTGAACAGGTAATGCTGGCAGCGGCTGATGATGGTGGCCGGAAATTTGTGGGCCTCGGTGGTGGCCAGGATGAAGGTGACGCGGGCCGGCGGCTCTTCCAACGTTTTGAGCAGCGCGTTAAACGCCGCCGTGGAGAGCATGTGGGCCTCGTCGATGATGAAGACCTTGTAGCGGCTTTGAAGCGGCGCGTAGCCCACGTCTTCCTTGAGGCGCCGGGCGTCCTCGACCTTGCCGTGGGTGGCGGCGTCGATCTCGATGACGTCGGGCGAGACGCCGGCCGTGATCTGGCGGCACTGGGCGCAGACGTTGCAGGGCTCGGCCGTGGGCGCGGTCTGGCAGTTGAGGGCCTTGGCCAGCACCCGGGCCAGGGTGGTCTTGCCCACGCCGCGCGTGCCGCTGAAAAGGTAGGCCGGCGCGATCTTGTCCTCGGCCGCAGCCCGGGACAGGATGCGCTTGACAGCGTCCTGTCCGGCCACGTCGGCGAAGCGCTGGGGCCGGTATTTGGCGGTGAGGCTGGTGGTGCTCATGGGCGATGTCCGGGCGGCCCCGCCCCGGCACGGGGGGCCGCCCGGAAGGCGCTACTTCAGGCTGTAGCCGGCCAGCCAGTCGGCGTGGGCCGAGTCCTCGCCCTTGACCACCCGAAAGAAGGCGGCCTGGAGGGCCTTGGCCACGGGGCCGGCATGGCCCTCGCCGATGACGCGGCGGTCGAGCTCGCGAATGGGCGTGAGCTCGGCGGCGGTGCCGGTGAAAAAGGCCTCGTCGGCCATGTACATCTCGTCGCGGGTGAAAAGCTGTTCCACCACGTCGTAGCCCAGCTCCCGGGCCAGGGTGATGACGCTGTCGCGGGTGATGCCGCCCAGAATCGAGGTCAGGGGCGGGGTCTTGATGACGCCTTTGCGCACGATGAAGACGTTCTCGCCGCTGCCTTCGGCCACATAGCCGGTGGGGTCGAGCAGCAAGGCCTCGTCGTAGCCGTCGGCCAGGGCCTCGGTCTTGGCCAGCACGGAGTTGACGTAGTTGCCGGCGGCCTTGGCCTTGGTCATCATGACGTTGACATGGTGGCGGGTGTAGCTCGAGGTACGGATGCGGATGCCCTTCTCCAGGGCCTCGGCGCCGAGGTAGGCGCCCCAGGGCCAGGTGGCGATGGCGACGCGGATGGGGTTGCCGGCGGGGTTGACGCCCATGGAGCCGCCCGAGCCGGCGAAGACGATGGGCCGGATGTAGCCGGCGGGCATCTTGTTGGCCACGAGGGTTTCCACAATGGCGGCGTTGATCTGGTCGGGGCTGAAGGGAATGACCAGGCCCAGGGCCTTGGCCGAACCGAACAGCCGCTCGGTGTGTTCCTTGAGGCGAAAAACCGCCGAAGAGCCGTCGACGCATTCGTAGGCCCGGATACCCTCGAACACGGCGAAGCCGTAGTGCAGGGCATGGGTCAGGACGTGCACGTTGGCCTGGTCCCAGGGCATGAGCGTGCCGTCCATCCAGATGAAATCAGTGCGTAGCCCCATCTTCCTTCCCCCGTTGCTTGGCCGCCGGAACCATCCCCAAACGGCCGTGGAGTATCGCCCAGGCGTGTCGCGAGGAACGTAAACGCGGCAGTGTAGGCACTTCGCGCCGCACGGTCAAGACGGATGGCCCGGTCCAGAGGGCAGGCCGTCGAAGGCAACGATGGAAACGAACTCAGCCGAGGCCAGGCGCCAGGGCCGCCTGGCCCGCCCCGCCCAGTTCGTCGATGAGCGCGCCGAGCACCCGTGCCTGGTCGGTCAGGCCGGCCACGGCCCGGGCCGAGTGTTCCATGGCTTGGGCCGTGTCCTCGGACACCCGGTTGACGTCGGCAATGGAGCTTTCGATGGCCTCGGCCGCGGCCGACTGCTGCTGGGAGGCGGTGGCGATGGCCCGGACCTGGTCCGAAGCCGTCTCGATGAGGGAAACGATGGTGGTCAGCGCCTGGCCGGACTCGTCGGCCAGGCCCGTGGCCGACTCGATGACCTCCACGGCCTCGCGCACGCCGGTGACGCTTTTCTGTGTGCCGATCTGGACGTCGTGGATGGCCGAGCCCACCTCGGCCGTGGCGGCCATGGTCTTCTCGGCCAGCTTGCGGACCTCGTCGGCCACCACGGCGAAGCCGCGCCCGGCGTCGCCGGCCCGGGCCGCCTCGATGGCGGCATTTAAGGCCAGCAGGTTGGTCTGGTCGGCGATGTCGGAAATGACGCCCAGGATGCGGCCGATGCCCTGGGCCTTGTCGCCGAGTTCGGCCATGTCCGCGGTCAAGGCCAGGGCCTTGTCCCGGGCCTGGCCGATGCCGGACACGGCCCGGCGCACCACGGCCGATCCGGCCACGGCCCGTTCCCGGGCGTCGGCGGCGGTCTGGGAGGCCGTGGCCGCGTTTTGGGCCACATCGAGCACCGTGGCCCGCATTTCGCCCATGGAGGCGACGGTTTCCGAAAGGCGCGAGGACTGCTCGGCCGCGCCGCGCGTGGCCTGGTCGGCCTGGGCGGCCAGTTCGTCGGCGGCCCCGGACAGGGCCTCGACCACGTCCGTCAGGCGGCCGGCCGCCTGGAGCATGCCTTCGCGGCGGGCGTTTTCGGCGGCCTGGCGGTGTTCCTCGGCTTCGGCCTGGGCCAGCCTGGCCTTTTGGGCCTCGGCATCGGCCTCCTCGCCCCGGCGCCGGGCGGCGGCGATGTTCTCGGTCAGCGCCGCCAGCATGCGGCGCAGTTCCCCGGCCAGTTCGCCGATCTCGTCGCGGCTTTTAACCGACAGCCGGGCCTCGAGGTCCCCGCCGGCCACGGCCCGGGCAAAAGCCAGTTCCCGGCGCAGGGGCCGGGTGATGGACAGGGTCACGGCCGTGCCCAGGGCCACGGACACGACCAGGCAGGCCAGGGCGGCCACGACCAGCACCAGGCCCCGGCGGGAGGCCTGGGCCTTGGTCGTGGCGGCCAGTTGGTCGGCCTGGGCCCGGGCGCGTTCCTGGAGCAAATCCAGGGCCGTGGCCGCCGTGCGCATGGACAGCATGGAGGTGCCCACGGACAGGGTCAGGGCGTTGCTGCGCTTGTTTTGGGCCACGAACTCCATCACCTTGGCGTTGGTCTTGCGCCAGTCGGCCAGGGCGTCGTTGAATTTCTTCCACTGGGCCGTTTCCTCCTCGCCGGAAACGAGCCCGTCGAGCATGGACCGCCCCTGGTCCACCCGGGCCAGGGCCTTTTCCAGGTTTTCGCGCTGGCGGTCGAATTCCTTGGAATTGGCCAACTCCGGCACGAGGATGGTCCGCTCGGCCGTCTGGGCGGAAAGGAGCCCCTCTTCGACCATGCCGAGGCCGGCGATGGCCGGCAGGGCCGTGGTGGTGACCACCGACACGGCCTGGCCGGTTTCCTGCAGGCCGTGGTAGCCCAGCAAGGCGATCAAGACGGTAATCAGGGAGGTGACGATCAGGGAGGCGAACAACTTCACGCCGACCTTGAGACTGCCCATGGCCCAACTCCTCGCAGCATTTCCGCTCGGGGAATACCGAGTACGAATGGAAAAACGCGCCCAGGCGCGGCCGTTACTTCGCATTGCCGGGCGGCGGATGTCAAATAGCGAGACGGCCCGGGAGGGTATTCGGTCAAATTGGCAAAGGAGTGCCCTGGTTCACGAAAGAAAACAAAATCGTGCTCTTGCCAGGCGCGTTCAGTGCACCGGCTCTTGTGGCGGCGGCTCGGAAACCTGTTCACCCCGCAGGCGGGATTCCAGAAAGGCCATGAAGGCTTTTCCTTCCGGAAAGCCGGGGTTAAGGCGAAGGGCTTTGGTCAGCATCATCCGGGCGCTTTTCAGACGGCCCTTTTCATATTGCGTCCTGGCCATGTTGTAGAGAAGGTGCTCGTCGGTACGGCACAGGCGATAGGCCCGGCCGTAGTAGCGCATGGCCTCGTCGTACATGGCGAGCTTGCGCATCTGGATGCCGAAGTCGTTGAACAGATGTTTGTGTTCCGGTGTGAACGCGGCCTCGATACGCATGATTTTACGAAAAACGATATCGGCGTTGTCCTTCTCCTGACGCTCAAGATAGGTCAAGCCCAGGCCAAACGTGGCCTTGACGTGGTCCGCGTCCAGACGCAACACATTTTTGTATTCGAATTCGGCGGCGAACAGCTCCTGTCGCTCGCGGTGGCGGTCGGCCGCGGCCACGGACTCGTCGAGGCGCCGCATCAGCGGCACGACCTTGTTGATGTAGATGGACGGCTCGGGCAGGTAGTCGGCCAGCAGCCGTTCCTTGCTGATGAGGCGCCTGGACCCCGTGGGGATGAAATTGCGGCTGAGGCGCCAGATGGCCACCTGGCCGTCATCCTGCTCCTCGGCGTAGACGAAGACCCGCTGGTGCACGCGGCCAAGCATCCGCCTGCCCACGAACTGCTCGGTATCGGTGGAAAAGACTCCCTTGACGGGCTTGGCTCCGAGAGCCGGTGGGGCGTTTGGCGCGGGGGGTGCCATGGAATTTCGGGGGTTGTGGGCCGAGGATAACGCCTGGGCCGGGTTTGGGCAAGCCGGCCCGGCCCGGTTCGGTTGTTGGTGCCGCCAGGCGTGTTGACAGTTTTTTTTCCCGACGCGTATACCGGCAGTTGCCCACGCGGCGGGCCGGGCGTTATCGGGCCGGTGCCGCGACGGTTACCCCGCAACGAGGCCCCCATGCACATCGACGAATATCCCATCCTCGTGGAACAACTGTGCCCGGGGCTTTTCATCCGCATCGACGAACCGGGCGTCAGCCACCCCTTCCCGGCCAAGGGTTTCAAGATCGAAAGCGCCACGGACGTGGCCAAGGTCATGGCCCTGGGCCTGTCCCACGTGCTGTGCCTGCCCGAGAAGTCCGACCGGCTGCCCATCTCCCTGGAAGAGATCGACGGCATGACCGGCAAGCGGCAAAAAGGCCCCTGGAGCACCGCGCGCACCCCGGTTTCGGCCGAACTGTCCAGCCTCAAGCGCGAAACCATCGAACGCAACAAGGACCGCCTCGAACGCTTCGCCGCCTGCGAGCGCCGCTACGAAAAAGCCATGGGCCAGGTGGTCGAGGCCATCAAGAAAGTGTCCTCGCCCAATCCCGAGGTCATGGAGGCGGCCGGCGAGGTGGTCGGCCCGATGGCCGAAACGTTCCTGTCCGACCTCGACGTGCTGATTAACGTCATGACCGCCAAGATGCGCGAGGAGGCCAAGCACTACCACGCCCTCAACGTGGCCGTGCTCTCCATGATGCTGGCCAAGGAGATGGGGCTGGCCAAACGCGACATCGAGGACATCGGGCTCGGTTCCCTCTTCCACGACGTGGGCAAGGGGCGTATCCCCATCCAGCGCTTTTCCAAGGGCAACCTGCTGACCATGAACAAGGTGCTCAAGGAATACTACATGGAGCACCCCAAGATCGGCGCCCGCCTGCTCGCCGCCGTGCCCGGCTTTCCGCCGGCCGGCCAGCTCCTCGTGCTGCAGCACCACGAAAATGTCGACGGCTCGGGCTTCCCCGGCCGTCTCAAGGGCGAAGCCATCTCCCTGGGCGGGCGCATCGCCGCCGTGGCCAACCTCTACGACCGCACCCTCAACCCCAAGGAAGGCGCCGAACCGCCCACGCCCCACGAGGCCATGAAGGTCCTGTACAAGCGCCGGGCCCTGTTCGACCCCAAGGCCGTGACCATGTTCATCCGCAAGCTCGGCGTCTATCCGCCGGGCTCGCTGGTGGAGCTGTCCAACGGCATGCAGGGCATGGTCGTTTCGGCCAACCTGCGCGATTCCATGCGCCCCAGCGTCAAGGTCCACCATCCCGACATCCCCAAGCGCGAGGCGCTGATCATCGATTTGTGCATCGAAACGGAACTGGCCGTGGTCAAGGCCCTAAAGCCGGCCGAGCTCGCGCCCGACGTGCTCCAATACCTCAATCCCGGCAAGCAGGTGGCCTACTATGTCGACGTCGCCCCCAAGGCCTAGGCTTGCGCCTCGTGCCGGGCGCCGGTACGCTCCCCTAAATCGTTGCCGCTAGGCTGCCCATGCACGGATTCCCAGGATACGACACCCCCCGCCGGCCGGGGCCGCGCCGGGGCCGGCCGTGAGCCGGCCGGGCTCGCCGGCCCGGGCCATCATGCGGACCCTGCGCACGGGGCTGTCCCAGCCGCCGGGCTCCGACCTGACACCGCTTGTCCCCCTGGCCAGGCAGGCCCTGGCCTTCATCGACCGGGGCGCGGCCGACGACCCGGCCACGGCCGGCGAGGCTTCGGAGCTGGCCTTTCTGCTGGCCGCCCTGCTGGAGGCCGGGGACGAGGCCTTTGCCCGGCTGGCCTTCACCCTGCTGTTCCGCCTGGGCGTCGAAGGCGAGGTGCTCTCGGTCATCCATCTGGAAAAAATGCCTGAGGACCAGGCCATCGGCCTGCTCGGCTGCCTGGGCGACGAGGAAAAGCTCCTTTTCGTCAACGCCTTTTTCCGCCGTCCCCGGCCGGCCCGGCCGAGGACCGCCGCCTGGGGCCTGACGACGCTGGCCGATATCGTGGAGCGCACGCCCGACGAGCTGCTCATCCTGCTCGACCTGCTGGCCACCCGCCACGAATACCCGGCCTTGCCCGTACGCAACGCCCTGGTGCGCGGCCGGCTGGGCATGTGGCTTAACCGCCTGCTCCAGATGGACCTTTCCGCCGAGCAGACCCGCTACATGGCCCGCGTCGTCGGCCGGCTGCGCGAACCGACCCTCATCCAGCGCCTGGTGCCCCGCCTGGGCGAACTGGACGAGATTTCGGCCGAGACCGTCTGCCGGGCCCTGGCCGAGACGCCGGGGCTCGACGCGGCCACGGTGGCCGGCCCGTTGGAGGCCCTGTGCGGCGCGGCCGAACCTTCCCTGGCCGAGGCTGCCCTGGCCGCCCTGGCCCGTTGCGACGCCCCGCGGGCGGCCCTTGCGGCAGCGGGCCTGCTGGCCGCCCATCCCGAGCGGCTGGAGGCGCTGGCCCCTTTTTTGGCCCGGCTGTCCGTGACCGCCTTTGGCCAGGCCTTGCGCGGGCTGCCGCCGGTGCTGCGCCCAAAGGCCCTGGGCGCGGTCTACGCCACGCTGGCCGCGGCCGCGCCGCGCACCCTGTCCGTGGCCTTCCGGGCCGTGGCCAAGACGCCGGCCGCCACGCCGGAACTGGCCCGGGCCCTTGGGGACGACCTGGCCCTGCGTGCCCGGGCGGCCGCCCGCCCCTTCCCTCCCCGCCCCCGGCCGCCCCGGCCCCTGGAGAAGGAGGCGGCGCCCAAGGGGCTGTGGAAGCGGGTCAAATCCCTGGTCGCCACGCCGGGCAACGGCCAGGCCGACGACACGGCAGCCGCCCTGCGCCGGGAACTGGCCCAGGGCGGCGAGCTGCAACGGCGGCAGATCCTCTGGGCCGGACTGGACGAAGCCAGCCTGGACGGCATGCAGTTGACGCGCTGCGTGCTGCGCGCCGTGGGCCTGGCTCGGTCGACGATCACGGAGACGACCTTTTCCCTCTGCCAGTTCACGGACGTCGGTTTCGACGAGGCCAGGCTGGCCCGGGTCACGTTCCGGGGCTGCCGGCTGCACCATTGCCGCTTCTCGGGGGCGGTGTTCGAATCGGTGCGGTTCGAGGATTGCGAGTTGCGCGGCTGCGCCTTTGGCGAGGCCACGGGCCAGGACGTGGCCCTGGTGCGGGTCGAGGCCGTGGAATGCGACTTTTTCGCCGCGACCCTGGCCGGCCTGTCCCTGGACACCTGCCGTTTCCGGGCGGTGAGCCTGGTGCGGGCCGTGCCCCACGGCTTTCGTGCCCAGGGCACGCTTTTTTCCGACTGCCTGTTCGAAATGGCCGCCTTTGCCCAGTCCGCCTTCCCCGGGGCGCGCACGGAAGGCTGCTATTTCGCCGGGGCACGGTTTAGCGGATCCACCGACGAACCCGACCTCCTGGGGGCCATGGCCAAAGACGACGCCGCGGCGGTGGCCGACGCCGTGCTTTCGCCGCCCCTGCCGCCGGCCCTGATCACGGGTGGCGGCCCGCGCCTTTTGGCCGCCTGCTGCGACGCCGCCCTTTTCGCCCGCGACGTGGAGCGCCGCCGCCTGGCCATGCTGGCCGGCAACAAGCGCCGGCTGGCCTGGGCCAGGCGCCGGCTCGGCGAGGCGGGCGGCGCCTACCTGGACATGCTGCCGGGGCTCGTCGGCCTGCCCCTGGTACGCGTCTCGGCCGGCAAGGTCGCGCCGGCCCCGGCCGCCCAGGTCGCCGCCACCTTTCCCCACCTGGGCACGGCCCGGGACCTGGCCCGCCACTTCGACCTCGCCCTGGAGGCTTTGCCCCCCATCCCCACAGAGGCCATCCCGGTGGAGGCGCTCTATACCATCGGCAGCGTCGGCACCGTGGCCCAGGGCGCGGATTCCGACTGCGACGTCTGGGTCTGCCTGGGCCGGGGCGCGGCCGCGCATCCGGACATGCCGGCCTTTGCGGCCAAGCTCGAAACCATAAGCCGCCAGGCCCTGGCCGAGGTGGGCCTGGAGATCCATTTTTTCTGCATGAGCGTGGACGACATCCGGGGCAACGTCTTCGGCTATTCCGACGACGAGGGCTACGGCTCGGCCCAGGGGCGGCTGCTCAAGGAGGAATTCTACCGCACGGCCCTGGTGGTGGCCGGCCGCAAACCGGCCTGGTGGAGCCTGCCGCCGGGCCTTGGCCAGGAGGCCCATGCCAAGGCCATGGCCGGCCTGGTCCGGGTGGCGCCCGAGGCCGCGGCCGAAAGCCTGGATTTCGGCTGCCTGCTCCCCATTGCCGGGGACGAATACTTCGGGGCGTCGCTGTGGATGATCGTCAAGTCGCTGACCAGCCCCTTCAAATCCATCATCAAATTCGGGCTATTAGAGAAATACGCCGCCCATCCCGGCCAGCCCGAGCCGTTGTGCGATACCTTGAAAAGCCACATCTTCGCCAACCAGGGCGGGTTGTGGCGCTGCGACCCGTATGCCCTGCTTTTTCGGGAGGTGACGCGCTTCTACCAGGAAGACGGCCGGCCCGGGGCGGTGGAACTGTTGCGCCAGGCCTTTTTGCAAAAAACCGGCTTCGATCCCTGCGACGAATACGCCAGCCGCACCGGCGAAACGCTGCTCGACCACTATTTCCCCTACGCCCCCCCGGCCGCTGGCACCTGTCCGCCCCCGCCCAAACGCGACAGCGCGGCCGATGCCGACGGCTTCGAAAAGGCCCAGGCCCTGGGCGAGGCCATCGCCAACCATTTCCTGCGGGCCTACGAGCGCCTCAAGGAGCGCAGCAAGGCCCTGGGCAGCGGCGGCGGCCTGACCGAACGCGACCAGGCCATGCTGTCCCGGCGCATCGCCGCCAGTTTCGGCCGCAAGGTGGGCAAGGTCGTGCGCATGCCTTTCATCCGGCCGGGCCGGGACCTGTTCGCCTCCCTGGAGGTCGCCTTCGAGGAGGTCGCGGCGCGCGAAAAGGCCTTTGTCGTCCGGGCGGAACTGTCCGGCGGGGATCGCAAGGCCCGTATCAAGGAGACCGTGCGCCAGGACGTTTCCTTGCCGCGCCTGTGCGCCTGGCTGGTGGCCAACGAAATCTACCGGCCGGGCATGCACGTGCAGGCCAGCACTCTGCCGGCGCCCCTGACCCTACCTGACGTGACCGCCCTGCTGGATGCGCTGCACGTGGCCTTCCCGGTCAAGGACACCTTCGCCCCGCCCTTGTCCTGGGGGCTGTCCAAGGAGCGGATCACCCGGGCCCTGCTGCTGGTCAACTTCACGTCCCCCCGCGAGGAGCGCCAAACCGTCAGCCTGGATGTGCTCTACGCCACGAGTTGGGGTGAACTGTTCCACCTGGAGCGCACGAAAGGCCTGGACGTCTTCGACGGTTCGCCGTCGATTTTCCTGACCGAGACGGCCGGCCTGGGGCTAGACCAACACCTGGACGTGGGGATTTTCGCGCCGGCCAAATCCCAATGCGCCGCCGCCCGGGAAGCCAGGCGCTAGTGTTGCGCCCCTAAAAAATACGATCGTATTTTTTAAGAAAAAAATAATTATTCCTCGATGTTATATTTTAAAAGGCAAATGTCCCCTTCGAGGACGCGACACGAGACGCCAGGCCGGCCAGGGCACGACGAAGAAAGGGGCGCAACGGACACGCCCCTTGGGGAATGCGAACAGCTGGCTGGAATTGCGGTGCGGGCGTGCGCCGGGCTGACGCCGCTAGGGCCGGCAGCCGGGCTGGCGGGCTTCGGCCAGGCGGCCCGGCGGCACCAGGTAGAGGCGGTTGCCGTCGAAGCCGTTTACGGCCCGAAACCACAGCCAGTAAAACGACGGCTGCACGATGTGGCGGTTGCCCAGCCAGTCGAGCAGCATGTGTCCGGACACGCCGATGGCCAGGCCCACGCCCCAGGCGGCGGCCGTGCCGAAGCCGATGAGTAGCCACAGAAAAATCACGAACTCGAAGGAGTGCAGGACCAGGTAGAGCCGGTCGAGCTTTCCTTCCTCGCAGCTTTTGAAAAAGTGGTCCAACCCGCCCCAGCCGCGATTGCACAGCAGGTAGTCCGAAACATGGTCCAGATCCAGCAGCACGCTGGAGATGCCGGCGGCAAAGGCCGCCGACCAGCTGCCGCCGGCCGCGGCATACCCGGCCACGGCCAGGGGGATGGCGCTTAAGCAGTGTTGGGCAAGCTTCACGTCGTCACATTCCTCGCGGCCTGTCGGCCGGCTTCGGTCAGGCGGCCGCTGTAGGCCGAAATGTCGTACTCGTAATACCCGGCGGTACAAAGCGCCCGCAACAGCCGCCAGGCCCTGGCCGGGCCATGGCCCAGCCGCGTGGCCACCTCGCCCGGCATCACCCGATCCGGGAACGGCGCGTCCGGCTGCGCCGCCAAGGCCGCGAGCAGCCGCCGGGCGTCCCCATCCAGGCCGTCTCCCATCACCTCCCCTCCCCGAGGCAACCCCATTCGGGAGGTCCAGGAGGGGCAGTGCCCCTCCTGGCCGCCGGAGGCATTTTCTCTTCCCCTGCTCTCGCCGTCCCCGCTCACACCCCGGCTGCCGCGAAGGCGGCGTCGACGATCTCGCGGGCTTCGGCCTGCAGGGCGGACAGGTGGTCGCGGCCGCCAAAGCTCTCGGCGTAGATCTTGTACACATCCTCGGTGCCCGAGGGCCGGGCGGCGAACCAGCCGTTTTCGGTCACGACCTTGAGCCCGCCGATGGGCGCGCCGTTGCCCGGGGCGCGGGTGAGCTTGGCCACGATGGCCTCGCCGGCAAGGCTCGTGGCCGTGACCATCTCCGGCGAAAGCTTGGACAGCACCGCCTTTTGAGCCTTGGTCGCCGGGGCGTCCAGGCGCTCGTAGAGGGGCTGGCCGAAGCGCCCGGTCAGGGCCGCGTAGTGCTCGGCCGGATCCTGGCCGGTCTTGGCCGTGATCTCGGCGGCCAGCAGATCCATGACGATGCCGTCCTTGTCCGTGGTCCAGACCGTTCCGTCGGTGCGCAGGAAGGACGCCCCGGCGCTCTCCTCGCCACCGAAACCGAAGGAGCCGTCGATAAGCCCCGGCACGAACCATTTGAACCCGACAGGCACTTCGCACAGCCGCCGGCCCAGCGCCGCCGCCACCCGGTCGATCATGGCGCTCGATACCAGCGTCTTGCCCACGGCCGCGTCGGCCCGCCAGCCCTGGCGGGTGGAAAAGAGGTAGTTGATGGCCACGGCCAGATAGCTGTTGGGATTGAGCAAGCCCGCGCCCTTGGTGACGATGCCGTGGCGGTCGTAATCCGGGTCGTTGCCGAAGGCGATGTCGTAGGAGGCCTTGTGTTCGATGAGCCGGGCCATGGCGTAGGGCGAGGAGCAGTCCATGCGGATCTTGCCGTCCTTGTCCACGGTCATAAACGAAAAGGTCGGGTCCACCACGTCGCTTACAAGCGACAGGTCGAGGCCGTAGCGTTCCACCATGGGCTCCCAGAAGGCGATGCCCGAACCGCCCAGGGGATCGACGCCGATGCGGATGCCCGAATCCCGGATGGCGGCCATGTCCACCATGGTGGCCAGGTCGGCCACGTAGGGCGCGACATAGTCGTATGCGGTGACGCCGTCGGCCCGAAGCGCCCTTTCATAGGGCAGGCGCTTTACGCCCACGAGCTTTTTTTCCAGGTAGGCGTTGGCCATGTCCTGGACGATGCCGGTCACGTCGGTGTCGGCCGGGCCGCCCGAGGGGGGGTTGTACTTGAAGCCGCCGTCGGACGGCGGGTTGTGGGAGGGCGTGATGACGATGCCGTCGGCCTGGACGCCCCTGTGGTCGCGGTTGAAGGTCAGGATGGCGTGGGAAATGACCGGGGTCGGGGTGTAGCCCCGGCCGGCCTGGATCATCGTGGCCACGCCGTTGGCGGCCAGCACTTCCAGGGCGGTGATAAAGGCCGGCTCGGACAGGGCGTGGGTGTCCATGCCGAGGTAGAGCGGCCCGGTGATGCCCTGGCCGGCCCGGTAGTCGCAGATGGCCTGGGTCGTGGCCAGGATGTGGGCCTCGTTGAAGGAGCCGTCGAAGGACGTGCCGCGATGGCCCGAGGTGCCGAAGGACACGCGCTGCAAGGGATCGGACGGATCGGGGGCGATGGCGTAATAG
Organism: Solidesulfovibrio sp. DCME; assembly: GCF_049995385.1. Classification (NCBI taxonomy): domain Bacteria; kingdom Pseudomonadati; phylum Thermodesulfobacteriota; class Desulfovibrionia; order Desulfovibrionales; family Desulfovibrionaceae; genus Solidesulfovibrio; species Solidesulfovibrio sp. DCME. Next base: position 2,647,446 of record NZ_CP188261.1, on the reverse strand, counting down.
GACGCGACGAGCCGGGGCACGTTGACGAGCAGGGACCTGGGCGCCGGCTTGCCGGCAAAGGGGCTTATGGCCATACGATGTCCTCCTTGGAGTGGGCCGCGAGCATAGTGACCCAAAGGCTGGCGGTCGTCCACATCCGGCGACGATTCGAGGGAAAAACGGGGCGGTTCGATACGGGTGGCCCGGCAGACGGGGCATTTGCCGGGTTTGGCCAGCCGGTCGCGCTTGGCGAAGACATGGCCGCAGCCCAGGCAGCGGGCCGGATGCAGGCGCAGGGGCCGGGCCGTGCGCCGCAGGGACAGCCGCAGATGCGCCAAAGCTTCCAGTACGGCCTTTTCGCCGTAGCCGGCCAGGCCGGACAGTTCCAGGGCGGTCAGGGGCGCGGCGCTGGCTGTCAAAATGGCGGCCAGGGCCCGGGCCGGCGTCGCTTCCCGGCTGGCCGGGACCGGTGGGCGTTTGCGGAACATGGCCGCGGCCTTGGCCTCAGGCCAGGGCCTTCCAGACGTCCTGGACCGTGGCGTAGGCCACCAGCCCAATGAGGAGCAGCCAGCCGCAGGCCGTGGAGGGGACGTAATACCGGGCCAGCCCGGCGCGCCAGGCAACCAGGCTGTCGCAGACGATCTTGCCGCCATCCAGGGGCGGCAGGGGCAGCAGGTTGAAGACGGCCAAGCTCACGGAAAGATAGGCGGCGAGCAGCACCAGGCGTGGCAGGCTCCCGCCCACGAACCGGCCGCCCTCGGCCACGATGCCGACCAGGCTGCTGACCTGGCCGCCGTGGCCGAAAAGTTTGGGGATGGCCGCGAGCATGGCCTGCACGGTGTCGGCCGTCCAGGCCAGGGGCTGGGCAAGGCAGCCCACCAGGGAGTGCTCCACCGGGGTCAGGGCGTAGAGCAGGCCGTAGCAGCCCACGGCAAAAGCGAGATTGGCCGCCGGCCCGGCCAGGCAGAAGACGATGCGCCGCCACAGGGGCAAGGTCAGGTAGTCCCGCTCGCCGGCGAGCTTGAGCAGCACGTAGCCGCCGAAGGGCACGGCCGAGAGGCACAGGCGCGTGCCGCCGACGACCCGGCTCCACAGGACCGGCCCCAACCCCAGGGAAAACCGGGCCACGGGCAGCCCGGCCGCCTTGGCCGCCAGGAAATGGCCCAGTTCGTGGATGAAAATAAGCGCGCCCAACAGGGCGACGACGGCGAGATAGGTCATAGGTGCCCTCCCCCGACGTATCGGGGCCGACGCCGTGCCGGCGTCAGATGAAATCCGGGTCCACGGCCGCCTTGCCGCCGGCCAGCATGACCTTGACGAAGCGCACCGAGCGCTCGTCCACGGGCACGATGGGAAACCGGCCCCGGCAGGCGTCGCAGGCGATCATGGTGGGCTTGGTCGGCGCCACCACCGGCACCTCGCGGCGGCAAAACGGACACGGATAGAGAAACACCAGTTCCACGCCCACGGGTTTGGCCGGGGTAAGGGGCTTGCGCTGTTCGTTACCCATGGCCCCTACTCCGAAAAAAGGCACTGGCCGGTCATGGACGCCGGCACGGGCAGCCCGGCCAGGCGCAGGATGGTCGGGGCGATGTCGCCGAGCTTGCCCGGGGCGAGCGTGGCGCCCTTGTTGGCCTCGTCGACCAGAATCAGGCGCACCGGGTTAAGGGTGTGGGCGGTCATGGGGCCGCCGCCCGGGGCGATCATCTCCTCGGCGTTGCCGTGGTCGGCGGTGACGAGCACGCGCCAGCCGGCTTGCCGGGCGGCTTCGACGATGCGGCCCACGCAGGCGTCCACGGTCTCCACGGCGGTGATGGCCGCCGGCAAGACGCCCGTGTGGCCGACCATGTCGCAGTTGGCCAGGTTGACGATGGCCAGGGCGTGGCCCTTGGGCAGGGAGGCCAGGAAGGCGTCGGTGACGGCCGCGGCGCTCATTTGCGGCTTGAGGTCGTAGGTGGGCACGTCGCGCGGCGAGGGCACGAGGGCGCGCTCCTCGCCCGGGAAGGGCTCCTCGCGGCCGCAGTTCATGAAATAGGTGACGTGGGCGTATTTCTCGGTCTCGGCCAGGCGCAACTGGGTCAGGCCGGCCTTGGCATAGACCTCGCCCAGGACGTCGGTGAGGCTTTGCGGGGCGAAGGCCACGGGCAGGCCGAAGGAGCCGTCGTATTTGGTCATGGTGGCGAAGCCCGAGAGCCTGGGCCGGACGTTTCGGGGGAAGCCGTCGAAATCGTCGCGCGTGAGCGCCGCCGTGATCTCCCGAGCCCGGTCGGCCCGGAAATTGAAGAAAAAGACGGCGTCGCCGTCGCGAATGACCCCATCCCCGCCGGCCAGGACCCGGGGCTTGACGAACTCGTCGGTCTGCCCGGCGGCATAGGCGGCGGCCACGGCGGCCACGGGGTCGGTGAAGGGCTCGCCCATCCCCTCGGTCAGGGCGGCGTAGGCGGCGGCCACGCGGTCGAAGCGCTTGTCGCGGTCCATGGCGTAGAACCGGCCGGTCAGGCTCGCGATGCGCCCGGCGCCCGGCCCGCGCAGGAAGCCGCTTAGGTCCTCGACGTAGCCGACGCCGCTTTGGGGCGGCGTGTCGCGGCCGTCCAGGAAGGCGTGGACCAGGATGTCCTTTTGGCCCAGGTCGGCGAAGGCGGCCACCAGGGCCTTGAGGTGGTTTAAGTGGCTGTGCACCCCGCCGTCCGAGACCAGCCCCATGAGGTGGAGCCGGCCGCCGGCGGCCTTGGAAGCGGCGGCCAGGTCGGCCAGGACGGGGTTATGGGCCAGCGCCCCCTCCTCCACGGCCATGTCGATGCGGGTCATGTCCTGATAGACGACACGGCCCGCGCCGATATTCATGTGCCCGACCTCGGAATTGCCCATGAAGCCGCTGGGCAGGCCCACGGCCCGGCCCGAACAGGCCAGGGTCGTGGACGGGTAGGCGGCCAGCAGGCGGTCGAGGTGGGGCGTCCTGGCCAGGGTCACGGCATTGCCGGGGCCGGCCGGGGCCAGGCCCCAGCCGTCGAGGATAAGCAGCAGGGTGGGTGTCATGGGTCGCTCTATTCGGCCGGTTCGGCCTTGGCGGGAGCCGGGGCGGGCAAGGGGATGCGCTTGCCCTCGGCCCACAGGCCTTCGATATTATAGAAGGGGCGCAGGTCTTCCTGGAAGATGTGCACCATGACGTCGTTGAGGTCGAGGAGCACCCACTGGCCGTGGCGGTAGCCTTCCATGCCGAGGTAGGAAAGGCCGTATTCGCCGCAGCGTTCGAGGACGTGGTCGGCCAGGGCCTTGGCCTGGCGCAGGCTGGCCGCCGAGGCCACGAGCATGGCCTCGCACACGGGGTTGAAGGGGGCGACATCCAGGGCCAGGATGTCCTTGGCTTTCTTTTCGGCCAGCCAGGCGGCGACCAGGACGGCCTTGTCCACGGCGGACAGGGCGTTGGCATCGGTTTTTGTATCGGGCATCGTTTCTCCGGGGAAATGGCACGTTCCCGGCCTTGCGGCGGGAAACGACGGAGGTCTATACGATTTGGGGCCGCGCCGCAAACGCCCATCCGGGACAAGCCTTTTTTGGGGACCCTCACTTGACGTGGCGGGCGGCTTTCGGGCAGGTATCGCCATTGGACGCGCTACGGCGTGACGGAGGAAGCCGCATGATCTTCGACATGGACATCGAAACCCTGCCCCGGGAAGAACTCGAGGCGTTGCAGCTCAAACGCCTGCAAGGCCTGTGCGAACGGGTCTACGCCAATGTCGCCTTCTACCGGAAGGCCTTTGACGAGGCCGGCATCAAGCCCTACGACATCAAGAGCCTGTCCGACGTACGCTACCTGCCGTTTACCGAAAAGCAGGACATGCGCAACCACTATCCGTTCGGGCTTTTCGCCGTGCCCAAGGACAACGTGGTGCGCATCCACGCCTCCTCCGGCACCACCGGCAAGGCCACCGTGTCCGGCTACACCCAGCGCGACGTCAACAACTGGGCGACCATGATGGCCCGCTGCCTGACGGCGGCCGGGGCCACCCGGCGCGACATCATCCACGTGGCCTACGGCTACGGGCTTTTCACCGGCGGCCTTGGCGCCCACTACGGCGCCGAGCGCCTGGGCGCGACCACGGTCCCGGTCTCGGGCGGCGGCACCCGGCGCCAGGCCATGCTGCTGCGCGATTTCGGGGCCACGGTGCTGTGTTGCACGCCGTCCTACAGCCTGGTGCTCTACGAAACGGCGCTCGAAGCCGGCATCGATTTCAAGGAGCTGCCGCTGCGCGTCGGCGTGTTCGGGGCCGAGCCCTGGACCGAGGAAATGCGCCGCGACATCGAAAGCAAGATGGGCATCAAGGCCATCGACATCTACGGCCTGTCCGAGGTCATGGGGCCGGGCGTGGGCATCGAGTGCGCCGAGGCCCAGCACGGCGCCCACCTCCAGGAAGACCATTTCCTGTGTGAGGTCATCGACCCGGTCACCCTGGAGCCGGTTGCCCCCGGCGAGGCCGGCGAACTGGTCATCACCACGCTGACCAAGGAAGCCCAGCCGCTGATCCGCTACCGCACCCGCGACATCACCCGCCTGGAAAAGACCCCGTGCAAGTGCGGCCGCACCTTCGCCCGCATGGTCCGCGTCCAGGGCCGCAGCGACGACATGCTCATTATTCGCGGCGTCAACGTCTTCCCGTCGCAAATCGAAAGCATCCTGCTCGAAACCGAGGGCCTGTCCCCCCACTACCAGCTGCTGGTCCAGCGCGAGGGCAACCTCGACACCCTGACCGTGCAGGTCGAAGTGGACGAGAAGGTCTTCTCCGACGAAATCAAGAAGCTCCAGCGCCTGGAAGGCAAGATCCAGAAGAACATCAAGGAATTCCTGGGCGTCACCGCCCTGGTCAAACTGGTCGAGCCCCGCAGCATCCAGCGCTCCGAGGGCAAGGCCAAGCGCGTCCTCGACCTGCGCCACGCCTAACGGTCCGCAAGCTCCTTTGGGAGGGAAACGCCATGAAAGCCGAACAGATTTCCATTTTCCTGGAAAACCGGGCCGGACGCCTGGAGGAAGTCACCCGCGTCCTGGCCGAGGCCGGCATCAGCATCCGGGCCCTGTCCCTGGCCGACACCTCGGACTTCGGCATCCTGCGCCTGATCGTCAGCGACCATGAGAAAGCCAAGGTCGCGCTCAAGGAACACGGCTTCACCGTGGGCCGCAACGCCGTGGTGGCCGTGGAAGTCCCCGATGTCCCGGGCGGCCTGCACTCCATCCTGAAACTGCTGTGCGCCGGCGGCATCAACGTCGAATACATGTACGCCTTCGTGCATCAGTGCGAACGCTCGGCCGTCATCATCGTCCGTTTCGACCGCACCGACCAGGCCATCGAACTGTTACAGAAAAACAATATCCCCATCATTCCCGGGGAAAAGCTCTACAATATCTGATGCCCCCGCGGCGGCCGCTGCGGCCGCGCGGGCATCCCGCCAGGCAGGGACGCCGCACCGCCGCACGGCGGCGGCGTCCCGCCGACCCCGCGAGGCATTCTCACCGTCGCCGCGCCCGCCCCGTTTTTCCCCATGCCCAGACATCTTGCCGTACCCTTTGTGCGCGGTGGACGCCTCCGTCGCCTGGCCTGCCTGGGGCTTTTCGCGGCCACCTTCTATCTGGCCCTGGTCGGCCTCGACGCCTTCGTCTACAACCGGTTGCCGCGCCTGTGCCTTTTTTCCCCCAAACACCGCGAACTGCTCTACTCCTACGGCGTCTACGACCCGGCCACCAATCCCCTGTACCGGCCGTGGCTGCACGGCTACGTCAACGAACCGGGCCTGCCGCCGCGCCGGGGCACGGCCGACGACGCTTACCGGGCCTACGGTATGTACCTGCCCGACGCGCCGGCCGTCACCGTATCCGGCACCGACGCCCTGGGCTGGTGGAACGCCCGCCTGCCCGGGCAGGCCGAGACCCTGTTCCTGGGTGATTCCTTCTGCTACGGCGCGGGCTCGGGGACCGAGCGCAGCATTCCGGCCCTGTACGAACATGCCACCGGCCAGGCCAGCTATGCCGCCTGCAAGAACGGCTACGGCCTGCCCCAATACCGCGACATCCTGCGCCATCTGACCGTGGACGCCCTACGGGGCAGCCCGGAACGCTTCCAGGGAAGGACCGTCGTCGTCCTGGTCTATATCGGCAACGACCTGGCCGCCGACCTGTTCGTCTACCGGGGCCGGCTGCGCGAGGAACATCTCGGGCCGTGGCGCCACCTGCGCCTGACCTCGTTGCGCCGCCTGGCCCGCTACCTGCGCGACGCGGCCCGGGGCTCGGGCCAGGCCCTGGCCGCCGCCCCGGCCGCCCTGGTGGACACCGGCGGCTACTATCCCGTGCCCCTGACCGAGCCCACGGAAAACGGCCTGCCCTTCGCCTTCCACCCCTTCTACCGCAGCTTCATCGACACGGCCTGGTTCGGGCCGTCCGAGGAGGACGACGTTCGCCGGGCGCTGGTCGATTTGCGGGAGCTGGCCGGCCAGGGAGGCTTTCACCTCGCCGTGGTGGTGCTGCCCACGGCCCTGCAGGTGCTCTATCCGCGCATCGACTTCGCCGCCGTGCCCCGGGGCTCGGAATTCGCGCGAAAGGCCGCGGACATGGTCCGCAACCTCAACGCCCTGACCGCCCGGCTGCTGGTCCTGCTCGACGAGGCCGGCATCCCCGGCCTGGACATGCTGCCCCGCTTCATGGACGCCCCGGACGCCGGGCGCTACTACTGGCCCACGGATTCCCATCTGACCCCCCGGGGCAACGCCGCCGTGGCCAGTGCCCTGGCCGCCGTCTTGGGCTCCGCTGCCCCAAGTCCCCCCATCCCCCCCCGCCCGGCCATGCCTTGACAACGCACGTCCTTTCTGCGCTATGAAGGGAGGATACGACCGTCTGATCCGGGCGGCGGCCGCCGCCGTCCGACCAACGAAGGACACGGCATGCAACGGCGCAACCTGACGCGCGGCGAGGCGCTGACCTGGGACATGCCGCCGACGGGGGCCATGCGTGTGCCGGCCCGGCTTTTCGCTTCCGCCGCCCTGCTGGAGGCCATGGAAGAGGGGGTGCTGACGCAATTGGCCAACGTCGCCTCCCTGCCCGGCCTGGTCGGCCCGGTGCTGGCCATGCCCGACGCCCATGTCGGCTACGGCTTTCCCATCGGCTGCGTGGCCGCAAGCGACCCCGAGGCCGGCGGCGTAATCAGCGCCGGAGGCGTGGGCTTCGACATCGCCTGCGGCGTGCGCCTGCTGGTGGCCGACCTCGACCGCCGGGAGGTGGCGCCCCGGCGCGAGGCCCTGGCCGACGCGCTGTTCGCCGCCGTGCCGGCGGGGCGCGGCACCGGCGGGCGGCTGCGGCTTTCCGAGAGGGACCTGACCGCCATGCTCGAAGGCGGCGCGGCCTGGGCCGTGGCCCGGGGGTTCGGCGAGGCGGCCGACCTGGCCGGCTGCGAGGACGACGGCCGCCTGGCCGGGGCCGATCCGGCCATGGTCTCGGCCAGGGCCCGGGAGCGCCAGCGCGACGCCCTGGGCACGCTGGGGTCCGGCAACCATTACCTCGAAGTCCAATACGTGGACGACATTGCCGACGCCCGCCTGGCCGCCGCCCTGGGCCTGGCGCCGGGGCAGGTGACCGTGTCCGTCCATTGCGGCTCCCGGGGCCTGGGCCATCAGGTGGCCACGGACCACATGGCGGCCATGCTGGCCGAGGCGCCGCGCCTGGGCTTTGCCCTGCCCGACCGGGAACTGGCCTGCGCGCCGCTGGGCTCGGACACGGCCACCCGCTACCTCGGGGCCATGCGGGCCGCGGCCAACTGCGCCCTGGCCGGCCGGCAGGTCATCACCCAGCTTGTGCGCGAGGCCTTTGACCGGCTCTTCCCCGGGGCGCGCCTGCGGCTGCTCACCGACGTGTCCCACAATTTCTGCCGCGCCGAGCGCCACACCGTGGCCGGCCGGCAAAAAACGCTCTACGTGCACCGCAAGGGCGCCACCCGGGCCCTTGGGCCGAGCCATCCGGACATCGGGCCTCGTTTCGCCGGCATCGGCCAGCCCGTGCCCGTGGGCGGCAGCATGGGCACGGCCTCCTATCTCCTGACCGGCACCGACGCCGGCCAGTCCCTGGCCTTTTCCTCGGCCTGCCACGGGGCGGGCCGCAGCTTGAGCCGCAAACAAGCCCTCAAGCGCTTTTCGGGCAAGGCCCTCCTGTCGGACCTGGCCGGGCGGGGCATCGCCATACGGGCCCACGACCTGCGCGGGCTCGGCGAGGAAGCCCCCGGCGCCTACAAGGACATCACGGACGTGGCCCAAACCGTCCACGCCCTGGGACTGGCCGCCATAACCGCCAGGCTGCGCCCCCTGGCCTGCATCAAAGGGTAATCCGCCATGCTCGAACGCCTCATCCGGGAAACCGACGCCCTGGCCGACCTCACCGGCGACACCCTGCTCGTTTTGGACCGCGACGGCATCATCCTGCATGCCACGCAGGCGGCCGGCCAGCTGCTCGGCACGCCGGCCGGCCAACTCACGGGCACGGCCTTCGGCCTGCCCCTGGACGGGGGGCGGCAGTCCCCCGTGCGCCTGGTGGCCAACGGCCGCCGCGCCCGCATGCGCGCCCAACCCCTGGCCGAGCCCGACCTGGGGCTCACGCGCGTGCTGCTGCGCGACGTCACCGACCAGGAAGAGGCCCTGGAAAGGCTCGATGCGGCCAAAAAGGCCGCCCGGGCCGGCGAACGGGCCAAAAGCCACTTCCTGGCCAACATCACCCACGAGATCCGCACGCCCATGATCGGCATCCTGGGCATGACCGAGCTGACCCTGGCCACGGAACTGTCTGCCAAGCAGCGAGAATACCTGGAAATGGCCCGCCATTCCGCCCGGTCGCTGCTGACGGTCTTAAACGACATCGTGGACTATGCCCGCATCGAGGTGGGCGCCCTGGAGCTGGCCCAGCTCCCCTTCGACCTCCACGACACCGTGGAGGAAGCGGTCAGCGTCTTCCGGCCCCTGGCGGCCAAGAAGGGCCTGGCCCTGGAATACCGGCTCCTCGGCGACCTCCCGCGCGCCCTTGTGGGCGACGCCAGCCGGCTGCGACAGATCCTGATCAACCTGGTCGGCAACGCGGTCAAATTCACGGATTCCGGCAGCGTGATCCTGGCCGTGTCCGCCGGCGAGGCGGGGCCGGCCGGCAGGACCCAGTTGCGCTTCGCCGTGCGCGACACCGGCATCGGCATCCCCCGCGACAAGATCAAGGCCATCTTCGACAGCTTCACCCAGGCCGACGTCTCCCCGGCCCGGCGCTACCAGGGGGCTGGGTTGGGGCTGGCCATCGTGCGCCATCTGGTGGAAATGCAGGGTGGCCACTACGGCGTCGAAAGCGAGGAAGGCCAGGGCAGCGTCTTCAGCTTCGTGCTGGACTTCGCCCTGCCGGCCGAGGCCCAACCGGAAACGGCCGTTGCCCGGCCCGCCCCCCAGGCGCCGCCGGCCACGCGTCCCCTGACCGTTTTGCTGGCCGAGGACAACCCCATCAACCAGATTTACGCCCAGGAGTTGCTGGAAGCCGACGGCCACGGCGTGGTGGTCGCCCACACCGGCCGCCGGGCCCTGGAATGGCTGCGCCGCCGCCATTTCGACGTGGTGCTCATGGATATCCAGATGCCGGAGATGGACGGCCTGGAAGCCACCCGGGCCATCCGCAGCGACCAAAGCGGCGACTTCGACCCGGACATCCCCATCGTGGCGCTGACGGCCCACGCCCTCAAGGGAGACCGGGAGGCCTTCCTGCGGGCCGGCATGAACGAATACCTAAGCAAGCCCGTGAGCCCCGAGAGCCTGGCCGCCGCCCTGGCCCGGGCCATGGGCGCCACGGCCCCGGCCGCGCCGCAATCGCCGGACATGACCCCCGGGGCGGGGCACGAACTGCTCGATTGGCAGGAGTTGCTGACCAAGGCCCGGGGCAACACCGGGTTTCTCATGAAGCTTTTTTCCGCCTTCGTGGCCGAGCAGCCGACGAGCCTGGAGGCCATCCGCGAGGCCCTGGCCCGGGCCGATTTCGAACACTTGGCCTTCCTGGCCCACTCCCTCAAGGGCGCGGCGGCCACCATGTGCGCCAAGCACCTGCGCCAGGCCTGCTACGACCTGGAACTGGCGGCCAAGGCCCGCGATGCCGGCCGGGCCGGCGCGGCCTTGACCGGCCTGGAGGAACGGCTGCGCCACGTCCTCATGGCCATGCGCGAGCGCCTGGACGCCCAGGACGGCACGGCGAAGGAGCCCGGCCATCGTCCGTTGCCCACGGCCGGGCCGACGCTTTGACCCGGCGCTTTCAACCAGCGGTTTGACTCGACGGCTGGACCTGGTGGTTTGGCCGACGCTTTGACCCGACGGATTGGGCCGGCGGATTGGGCCGGGGGGCGTCAGGCCAGCATGTCGGCCATGGCGTAGAGGCGGCCGGCCGGCTGTTTGGCGATCCAGGCGGCGGCCCGCAGCGCCCCCTGGGCGAAGGTTTCGCGGTTGCCCACCCGGTGGGTCACCTCGATGCGTTCGCCGGGGCCGAAGAAATAGACCGTGTGGTCGCCCACCACGTCGCCGCCGCGCAGGGCCGCCACGCCGATCTCCCCGGCCGGGCGCGGGCCGATGATGCCGTCGCGGCTGTGGCGCTTGACCGCGTCGTAGTCCGAGCCTTTGGCGCCCGCCAGGCACTGGCCGAGCTTGATGGCCGTGCCGCTGGGCGCGTCGGCCTTCTTGTTGTGGTGGATTTCCATGACCTCGAGATCATAGGCCGGCCCGAGCTTGCGTACGAGGTCGGGCAGGACGGTGAGCAGCACGTTTAAGCCCACGCTCATGTTGGGGGCGAAAAAAATGGGCGTTTTCTTGGCGGATTCGGCCAAGGCGGCGGTCTGGTCCGGGCTCAGGCCCGTGGTGCCGACGACTACGGGATTGCCTGTCGCGGCGGCCACGGCGGCCGCCTCGACCGACGGGGCCGGAGCCGTGAAATTGATGACCACCGCGCCGGGGCATTTGGCCAAAACCGTGGCCAGGTCGTCACCCACGACGCACTCGAGGCCCGCCAGCCCGGCCGTGCAGCCGCTGCGTTCCAGCGCCCCGACCAGGCGGTAATTGTCAGGATCGGCCTTGGCCAGCCGGACCAAGGTCGCGCCCATGCGCCCCAAGGCGCCCATGACGACCACATCGCACACGCTCATCGCCGCGCTCCCTTTTGGTAAATGTTGCTTTCCAGGCCGTCAGCAGATGCGGGGAAGCTGTTCCCCTTCCAGCATGCCGAGCAGCCGCTTGCCGCCAAGGGGCGTCACCAGGGCCACCTTGCCCGGGTGTTCGGCCACGACCCGGCCGATGACGGCCGCCTCCACGCCCAGGGGGTCGGCCCGCATGGCGTCGAGGGCCGCCAGGGCGGCGGCCTCGGGCACGATGCAGATGCACTTGCCCTCGTTGGCCAGGTACAGCGGGTCGAGCCCGAGGACCGCGCACCCGCCGGCCACGGCCGGGCGCACGGGGATGGCCGCCTGGGTCAGCTCGATGCCGACCCCGGACTGGCCGGCGATCTCGTTTAAGGTGGTGGCGAGGCCCCCCCGGGTGGGGTCGCGCAGCACGTGCACGTCCGGCACGGCGGCCAGAAGCCTGCCCACAAGGCCGCTTAAGCAGGCGCTGTCGCTGGTCACCGGCGCCTCGAAGGACAGGCCCTGGCGCGTGGACAGGATGGCCAGGCCGTGGTCGCCCATGGAGCCGGACACGAGCACCGCGTCGCCCACGGCAGCCCGGTGGCCGCTGGGGGCCGGGTCGACCAGCACTTCGCCTATGCCGGTGGTGTTGATGAAGATCTTGTCCGCCGCGCCCTTGGGCACGACCTTGGTGTCGCCGGCCACGATGCGCACCCCGGCCGCCCGGGCAGCCTCGCCCATGGAGGCCACGATGCGGTCCAGGTCGGCCAGGGGCAGCCCCTCCTCCAGGATGAAGCCGCAGGTGAGAAAAAGGGGCCGGGCGCCCATCATGGCCACGTCGTTGACCGTGCCGTGCACGGCCAGGGAGCCGATGTCGCCGCCCGGGAAAAAGACCGGGTCCACCACGAAGCTGTCGGTGCTCATGGCCACCGGGCCGGTCAGGGACAGCACGGCGGCATCGTCCATGCGGGCCAGGATGTCGTTGCCGAGGTGACGGAAAAAGAGGTCGGCCACGAAGCGGTGGGAAGCCCGGCCGCCGCTGCCGTAATCGAGCAAAACCTTGTCCATGCCGCGAACCTTTTGCGGGGAAGCAACGGACGAAGACGGCCCCGCCATGCGTCTCCGGTGTTGGGTTTGGCGTCCGGGGGGCGGCGCCGAGGGGCCGTTATAGGCCCAAACCCGGATTGTTTCCAGAGGATTCGCCGTCCCGGGCTAGCCCGAGCAGGACCGCACCACTTCCTGGGCGATATGGCCAAGGGACATGACCTTGTCCACGCCGCCGAGCTTGATGGCTTCCTGGGGCATGCCGAAGACCACGCAGGAGGCCTCGTCCTGGGCGATGGTGTAGGCGCCGGTTTCGTGCATCTCCAGCATGCCGGCGGCGCCGTCGTCGCCCATGCCGGTCATGATGACGCCCACGGCGTTTTGGCCGGCGTAGCGGGCGGCGGAACGGAACAGCACGTCTACGCTCGGCCGGTGGCGCCGCACCAGCGGACCGTCCTTGACCTCGACGAAATAGCGGGCGCCGCTGCGCTTGAGGAGCATGTGGCGGTTGCCCGGGGCTATGAGCGCCTGGCCGCGCAGGATGGTGTCGTTGTCCTTGGCTTCCTTGACCGTGATGCGGCAGATGCCGTCCAGGCGCTTGGCGAAGGCGGCCGTGAACTGCTCGGGCATGTGCTGGACGATGACGATGCCCGGGCAGTTCTGGGGCATGGCTTCGAGGAATTCGCGCAGGGCCTCGGTGCCGCCGGTGGAGGCGCCCACGGCCACGACCTTTTCCGTGGTCTGGAACATGGCCTTGCCCGTGGGGCCGGGCAGCACGGCATCGGCCGAGAGCTTGGGCGCGACCTTGAGGGGCGCGGCGGGAAGCAGGCGCTTCATCTTGGCCCGGGCGGCGGCCTTGACCGCGTCCACGACGCGGATGCGCGACTCCTCCAGGAACTGGCGCGTGCCGAGCTTGGGCTTGAGGATGATGTCCGTGGCCCCGTATTCCATGGCCCGCAGCGTGGTTTCCGAGCCGGCTTCGGTCAGCGTCGAGCAGATGACCACGGGAATGGGGTGCTGGGTCATGATCTTGCGCAGAAAGGTCAGCCCGTCCATGCGCGGCATTTCGATGTCCAGGGTGATGACGTCCGGGGCTTCGGCCTCCATGCGCTTGACCGCGGCGAAGGGGTCGCCGGCCGCGCCGATCACTTCGATCTCCGGGTCCGAGGACAGGATATCCGTCAGGGTCTGGCGGACCAGGGCGGAATCATCGACAACAAGAACCTTGATGGCTTTGCTCACGGGGCGACCTCTGGGCGAAAAGACGATGGGGCATTAAATTTTTCTATATACCGTGGGGGCATGCTGGCGCAAGGGCAAGTCCATACCGGTGAGGCTTTCGGAATGGCCGATGAACAGAAACCCGCCCGTGCGCAGTTGGTGGCAGAACTTCGTGAGCAGCTGCTCCTGGGTGACCCGGTCGAAATAGATCATGACGTTGCGGCAGAAGATGGTGTCGAGGGGTTCGGGAAAGCTGAAGGGCTCCATGAAGTTGAGGCGGCGGAAATCGATGGCCCCGCGCAGTTCGGGCACCAGGCGCACGAGCTTGCGCGACTTGTCCTTGCTGCGCAGGAAATAGCGCCGCTTGATCTCCATGGGCAGCTTGGCCAGCCGCTCCTCGGGATAAACGCCGTTGCGGGCCAGGGACAGGACCCGGGTGGAGATGTCCGTGGCCATGATGGAAAAGCGGAAACCGGCCAGGTGCTGGCCGTACTCGGACAGCACGATGGACAGGGTGTAGGGCTCCTCGCCGGTGGAGCAGCCGGCGCTCCACAGCCTAAAGGGCCGGGCCGGGCCGTAGGCGGTCCGCCAGGCCGGCAGGACGTCCTGGGACAGGATTTCGAAATGGCGCGGTTCGCGAAAAAATTCCGTGGTATTGGTGGTGATGACGTCGATTAAATGGACGAGTTCCTCGTCCAGGCCCCGGGGGCTGAACAGGAACTCGTAGTACTCGCGGTAGCCGGGCAGGCCGAGCAGGCGCAGGCGCTTTTGCAGCCGGGCCTCCACCATGACCTTCTTGGACAAGGGCAGCTTGATCCCGACTTCCGTGTGGATGAACTCGCTTAAGCGCTTGAACTCCTTTTCCGACATGGAGACCAGGCCGCTGGCCCGGGTGGTGGCGCCAGTGGAGACCATGCGGCTTACGCCTCCGCGTTTTCGGCGGCCGCCTCGCCTACGGTCTGGGCCAGGCCGGCCAGTTCCAGGGAGGTGAAGACCTTGCCGATGTCGAGGATGATGATGAACTGCTCGCCGGTTTTGCCCATGCCCCGGATGAACTCGGCCTTGATGGGGGTGCCCATGCGCGGGGTGGGCTCGATCTGGGCGGCCTCCATCTCGTAGACCTCCTGGACCGAGTCGGCCAGGGCGCCGAGCACGGTGGCCTCGCCGTCGAGGTTGACCTCCACGATGATGATGCAGGTGTTGACCGTGCGCTCGGTGGAGCCCATGCCGAACTTGAGCTTGAGGTCGACCACGGGCACGGCCCGGCCGCGCAGGTTGATGACCCCGCGGATGTAGTCCGGGGTGCGGGGCACGCGGGTGATGTTGACGAGTTCGAGGACCTCGCGCACCGAGGCGATGTCCAGGGCGAATTGTTCGCGCTCGAGGGTGAAGGTCAGGTACTGGTTGTCGTTTTTGCTTGCGACTTCGGCCATGAAAGGCTCCTCCCGAACTGTCGGGCGTTTGCGTATACGGGCGTCAGGCGCCGTCCGCGGCGAAGGCGACGCGCGCGCCGTCCTCGTCGGCCGCCCGCCGCACCAGCGCCGCCACATCCAGGATCAGGGCCATGCGGCCGTCGCCCCGGATGGTGGCTCCGGAAAATTCCTCGATGTCGCGGTACAGCGGCCCCAGGCCCTTGATGACGGTCTGATGCTCGCCCACGACCCTGTCCACGACCAGCCCCACCCGCTGCCCGTCCACGCGCACCACCACGATGGGCTCGATGGCCGGGCGCTTCCCGGCGATGGCGAAGGCTTCGCGCAGGCGCAGGCACGGCACCACCTCGCCGCGCAGGTTGAGCACACCCGATTCGGCCCGGTCGCCGGCCCGGGCCATCTCCACGCATTCCTCCACCAGCTCCAGCGGGGCCACATAGTACTCCGCGCCCACCTGCACCTGCAAGCCGTCGATGATGGCCAGGGTCAGGGGCAGGCGCACGGACACCGCGGTGCCCCGGCCAGGGGCGGAATCGACCTCCACCGCGCCGCGCAGGCCCTCGATGGCCCGCTTGACCACGTCCATGCCCACCCCCCGGCCGGAAACGTTGGTGACGGCCTTGGCCGTGGAAAAGCCGGGCATGAAAATGAGGTTGTAGATTTCCTTGAGGCCGACCTCGGCGTCGGGGGGCAACAGGCCGCGCTCCACGGCCCGGCGGCGGATGGCCTCGGCGTCGAGGCCGGCGCCGTCGTCGGCCACGTTGATGACCACCTCGCCGCCGGCATGGGCGGCGCTTAGGCGGATGACGCCGGCGCGGGGCTTGCCGGCGGCCTGGCGCACGCCGGGTGTTTCGATGCCGTGGTCGATGCTGTTGCGCAGCAAGTGCACCAGCGGGTCGCCCAGGCGTTCGATGACGGTCTTGTCGAGCTCGGTCTCCTCGCCCTGGGTGACCAGTTCGACCTCCTTGCCCAGTTCGCCGGCCAGGTCGCGCACCAGGCGGCGGAATTTGGCGAAGGTGGCGCCGATGGGCAGCATGCGGATGGACAGGGTGGAATCGCGCAGGCTGTCGCCCAGGCGCTCCAGGTGCTCGGCCAGGCCGCGCAGGGTGGCGTCGCCGCAGGTTTCCACGGCCTGGCGGATCTGCGCCTGGACGATGACCAGTTCGCCGACCAGGTCGACCAGGGCGTCGAGCTTGTCGGCGGCCACCCGGATGCTGGTCGTCTTTTCGCGTTCCGGGGCTTTCTGGGCCAGTTCCTGCACGGCCTGCTGCTCGCACAGGGCCGAGGCCACGGCCCCGGGATGCACCAGTCCCCTCTCGGCCAGGATGTCGCCCAGGCGACGCTGGGAGGACAGGGCCTCCTCCAGGTCGGACTGGGTGATGTCGCCGCGGTCCAGGAGGATTTCCCCGAGCCGGCGGTGCATGAACGCGCCGTCCGGGGCGCCGCCGTCGTCCAGGACGTCCACGGCCAGGTCGCAGTCGTCCTCGACGAAGACAAAGATATCGGCCAGGGCGGACTGTTCGGCCTCGGCGCGCACCACGCAGTCCCACCAGACCAGGCAGGCCTCGGGATCGAGGTCCTCCAGGAGCGGCACGTCCTCCACGTGGACATACAGCCGGCAGTCGCCCAGGGCATCGACGTCCTCGAGCAGATGCAGGGGGTTGTTGCCCGTGGCCAGCATGTCGACGTGGGGCCTGAAGCGCAGCCGGAAAATGCGGGGAATGGCCGCCCGGGGGGCCGGGGCGGGCTCGGCGGGCCGGCTGGGCGCAACCGGCGCCGGCGTTTCGTCGAAGGCCCGCAGCCCGTCGAGGATGTCCCGCCCGTCCAGGGACAACCGGTTTTCCTGTCCCGGCGGCGTCTCCAACAGGGCGCGGATGTGGTCGCAGGATCGCAGCGACAGGTCGAGCAGCAAGCGGTTGACCCGAAAACGCCCGTTGCGCACGCGGTCGAAAACGCTTTCCACATCATGGGTGAAGGCGGCGATGTCGTCGAAGCCGAACATGGCCCCGGAGCCCTTGATCGTATGCAGGCCCCGGAAGATCTTGTGCAGGAGGTCGATGTCGTCGGGGGTACGCTCGAGTTCCAAAAGCGAGGCCTCGAGTTCGGCCAGCAGGTCGCGGGCCTCCTCCACAAAGGCGGCGCGATGCGTCTCTTCCTGGGATATCATGGCCGCGGCACCTCCCCCTGTAACGACCGCCAAAGCAGCACATCAGAACAGTTCGACATTGTCCCCGAATGCTCCGCCTGTGTCCGTGGCGCCGGCCGGCGTCGCCGCCGTCGGGGCCAGGCCCAGGGCCGCCTCGTGCACGGCCCGTTCGGCCTCCATGGTGTACTGGTCGTAGAGCCCGCGCAACCGGGCGCTGCGCCCGCCGCCGGCCGGGGCGTGGGCGCTGGCGACGCTGGCCTGTTCCAGCAGCGCCCGGCGGATGGCGGCCAGGCGGGGCCCGATGTCCGTGTCGAAATCGATGCCCCGGGCGATGGCTGCGGCCCGTTCGCCCAGGCTGGCGCTTGCGTCGCGCAGCCCCTGGAAAAGGGCCAGGCTGCGCTGCGAACAGGCCCTGGTCCCGCCAAGGGCGCTGTCGAGCTCCTCCACCACCTGCCGGGAGGCCGACTGGTCGTTGTGCCGGCTGGCGGTCTCCTGCAAGGTGCGCGAGGCCTCGAAAATGGTCTTGAGGATCCGGGCCACGGCGTCGGTCTGGCGCCTGGCGTCCGCCGACAGGCGCTGGATGGCCAGGGCCAGGACGCCCAGGGCCGCGCCGGCCGTGCCGGTATGGGCGGCCTTGATGCTGGCGTTGATGGCGATCAGTTCGATTTCCGCGCCCACGTCCTCGATGGCCTCGATGGTGCCGCCCATGCCGGAAATCGTGTTGGCCACGGAATCCATGATGGCGCCGAGGGCTTCGCCCTGGGCGGCGAAATCGGCCATCTGCCCCTTGACCGTGGCGATGCCGGCCTCGACCCGGGCCAGGGGGCTGTCCCCGGCCCCGCCGCCGAGCAGCCCGGTGATGGCCGCGCCGATGTCCCGGATGCGCGCGGCCAGCGAGTTCAGGGATTCGCGCAAGCGGCCGGCGGCCTCGCCGATGTGTTCGTCGGCGCTGCCGAGCTGCGAATCCTGCAGGGGCAACACGTCGGCCACGAAGGCGGCCAGATCGAGGATGTCCCCGTGGTCCTCCTGGCGGACCCCGTCGATCTCGCGGCTCACCTCGGCCAGGGCGTGTTCGACGTGTTCGATCTGCTGGCGCACGATGTCGTGGAACTGGAGGGACCGGACGGCCTGGCCGATGTCGGTCCAGATGGCCGCGGCGCTGCGGGCCAGTTCGCCGGAAAGGGCGGCCGAACGTTCGGCCATGGAGGTCAGGCCGGCGAAATTGGCCGTCAGCTCCTTGGAAATGAGGGCAAAGCACTGCTCCTGGGCCCGGATGATGGCCAGGGTGCTCTCCCGGGCCGAGGCGACATGGCCGCGCAGGGCCTCGATCTTGGCGGCGATGCCGGAGCAGTGCTCCACGATCTGGTGGGCCAGTTTCTCCACGTCGTCGGCCAGGGTGGAAAAGCCCCGGCCGTCGCCGCCGAGCCGGGCGCTTTCGATGCGGGTGGCGATGCCAAGCATGGACAGGTGCTTGACGATCCTGGCAAAGGCCGCCACCACGCCCGAAAGCTCCTCCACGATGCCGGCCACGGCGTCGATGTCCCGCAGGCTCTGTTGGCCGGCCTCGTCCGAGGCGGCGCCGGTGAGCGCGGCCAGGTCGTCGGCCGAAAGCTTCAGGGCCGCGTGCAGGTCCTCGCCCGAAGAGCAGGCCACCAGCTCCCCGGCGCTTTGGGAAAGGCCCTCGCAGCCGGACTCCAGGCGCATGAGGTCGTTGCCGAGATCGAGAAAAACCCGCTCGCGCCCCCGCATGAGCTCGGCCAGCCCTTGCTCCATGCCGCGAAGCACGCCGCGACACCGGCCAAGGGCCGTGGCCGCCGCCTGCGTACGCTCACTGGTATCGCTCATAGTCTCCGTCTCCGTGGCCGGAATTACAGAGGCTTTGCGCCGTAATACCCGCACGGCAGCACTCGGCGCCCCCGGAGCCCCGACCGGAAGGAGTCGGGACTTTGGCGTAATTACACATTTTTACGAGAAAGACAAAGGATTCGTTATCGCCAACGCGGCATTCGCGCCCGGCAACGGCAAGGGACCGGGCGCGGCCGGACGCGGGAGACGACGGCCACGGCCCGAAACGTCAGCGACGACGCAGCCGTTTGACCACCCACAGGATGGCCACCACGGCGGCAACGAGCCCCAGGATGGCCAACTCGGCGTGGTGCACGTTGTCGATGACCCGGGTCAGGACGTTTTCCAGCAGGCTGCCGAAGGCGTAGCCCGTCAGGGCGAAGGCCACGGCCCAGACGGCCGCGCCGATGGCATTGAGAAGGAAGAATTTGCGGACGCTGATTTCCGCCGTGCCCAGCACGAAGGGCGTCAGGTTGCGCAGGCCGTAGAAGAAGCGGAAGGACAGGATGAGGACTTCATGGTACTTGGCCAGCATGGCATGCACTTTTTCCGAACGGGCCCGCCATTTTTCGCTTCTGGCCACGAGTTTGCGGCCATAGTGTCGGCCGATGAAAAAGGCCGTCTGGTCCCCGGCCAGGCTGCCGGCGAAAGCCGACAGGATGACCCAACGCAAATCGAGGCCGAACTGCGGCGATTGGGCAGCGAACCCGGCCAGTAACAGAATGGTCTCCCCTTCCAGGAACGTCCCGATGAAAAGGGCCAGGTAACCGTACTGCTCGATGACGTGTTTGAGGAACTCGATGGACATCGCCCACTCCCCGCGAGGCCGGCCACCCCGCCTTGCAGACCTGAAAGCCGGGGCAAAGTATTCGCTCGGCCGGCTTCTGTCCACCACCTTGTGGCAGTGGCCTTGTCCTTGACGGCCTTTCCGGCTAGGTTGCCGCCTTCGGATCCGTTCCCCCACCCCAACAGCCAAGGAACCGCCGCGGATTAGCACCCATGGAGATCGTCGTCAGCATCTCCGACATGAAGGTCACCAACCGGGCCAAGGACGTCCTGGTCACCCACGCCCTGGGCTCGTGCCTGGGCCTGGCCGCCTTCGACCCCCGGGCGGGCGTGGCCGGGCTCATCCATTGCCTGCTGCCCCTGGCCCGCAACGACAAGGGGATGCTCAAAAACCCCTACATGTACGTCAATACCGGCGTGCCGCAGATGATGCGGGCCATGTTCAATCGCGGGGCCAGCCGGGAATACCTCATCCTCAAGGCGGCGGGCTGCGGCCGCATGATGCACATTTCCAACCAGTTCGACACGGGGGCCAACAATTTCGCGGCGCTGACCAAGCTGTTGCAGGTCAACGAAATGCGTCTGAACGCCGAGGACGTGGGCGGCACCATACCGCGCACCATGCGCCTGTTTACGGATACGGGCAGGGTTGTGGTCTCATCTTGCGGGAGGTCCTGGGAGTTATGAGCCAACGCGAGGAAATCATCCGGAAAGCCTTTGCCATCCCCCAAATGCCCATGCCCGTGCAAAAGGTCCTGGCCTACATCGGCAATCCCGAGGCCGACCTGCGTCAGCTGGCCAAGATCATCGAGTACGACCCCGGGCTGACCGTCAATGTGCTGCGCATGGCCAACTCGGCCCTTTTCGGCGGCAGCGGCAAGGTGGCCTCGGTGCGCGACGCCCTGTCGCGCCTGGGCCTCAACCGGGTCTACCAGCTGGTGATCGCCTCGGGCGTGGCGCCCATGACGCGCTACGAAATCAAGGGCTACGGCCTGCGCCCGGGCGAACTGCTGGAACATTCCGTGGCCGTGGCCGTGGCCGCGGAGACCCTGGCCCGGGAACTGGAGCGCACCGCCCCGCCCCACACCTTCACCTCGGGCCTGCTCGTCAACATCGGCAAGACCGTCATGGGCTCGTTTCTGGAAGTGGACGCCGGCCCCATCCTCGAACTGGCCCACCAGCGCCACATCCCCTTCGAACAGGCCGAGGAGGAGGTGCTCGGCATCAACCACGCCGAACTCGGCGCCATCCTCCTGGAACGCTGGTCCATCCCCGTGCCCATCGTCAACGTGGTGCGCTACCGGCTGCGGCCCGACGACTGCCCCGAACCCGACCTGGCCCTGGACCTCGTGCACGTGGGCGACGTGATCGCCAAGATGACGGGCATCGGCATGGGCATCGACGGCATGCAATACGCGCCGTCCCAGGCCGTGTTCGCCCGCCTCGACCTCACGCCCTACCAGATGGAGAACGTCATGGCCGCCATCCTCGAACAGATCGCAGAGATCCGCGACATCCTCATGGAACAGGCCTTGTGACGGGCAGGCCATGACGCGAGGCGCACATCCCCTGCGGGCCAGGGACCTGGGCTACGCCCAACGGGTCTGCGTGGCCAAGGCCGGCAAGCTCATGATGGAAACGGGCCAGCTTTCCCCCCGAGCCCGGGTGGGCCTGGCCGTGTCCGGCGGCGTGGACAGCCTGGTGATGCTGGCCGTCATGCACCTGCGCCGGCGCATCGTGCCCTTTCCGGTGGAACTGATGCTCCTGCACCTCAACCCCGGTTTCGACCCGTCCAACCATGCCCCCCTGGCCGAACTGTGCGCCGGCCTCGGCATCGCCGCCCACATCGAGGTGACGGATTTCGGCCCCCGGGCCTTTTCCGACGAGAACAAGAAGAAATCCGCCTGCTTCTACTGCGCCTGGCTGCGCCGCAAGCGCCTGTTCGACCTGTGCGCCCGCTATAACCTGACCCATCTGGCCTTCGGCCACAACGCCGACGACCTGGCCGCCACCTTTTTCCTGAACATGTTCCAAAACGGCCGGGTGGACGGGCTGTCCTGCCGGGAAGCCTTTTTCGAGGGGCGCCTCACGGTCATCCGGCCACTGTTGCTCGTGGACAAAAAAACCATCGTCCGGGCGGCCAAGACCTGGGAATTGCCGGTCTTTTCCAATCCCTGCCCCATGGCCGGCAAGTCCATGCGCCACGAGGCTGAGACCTGGGTCGCCGGCATCTGCGCCGGCGGCAAGAAGCGGGCCGTCAACCTCCAGCACGCCCTGGGCCGCTGGCAGCTTGACAGGGACGCCCTGCCCCGCTAGCCGCCGTTTAGGCTTGTGCGATGTTTAAAAACTACCAGATCGTCATCTTCCGCGACCATCACGGCGCCTGCCGCAAGCTGCGCTTCCGGGGCTGGCTGTTCGCGGCCATCCTGCTGGCCCTGGCGGGGCTTTTGGCCGCGGATGTGTATCTGGTGCAATATTATTACAATTTCAAACGGATCGCGCGCGAGGCCGACGCCCTCGAAGGCCAGGCCAGGGATCAGGACGCCCAGATCGCCGGCCTGTCCGACAAGGTCAAGGGCCTGGAGGCCGACCTGTCGCGGCTGCGCGGTTTCGACGCCAAGCTGCGCCTGATGGTGGGCCTGGACCAGGAGCCCCGGGACGTGTCGCCGTCCGGCGGCGAGGAAAAGGACTTCGAAAAGAAATACCTGCCCCTGTACCGCCAGGAAATGCTCACCCGCAAGCTCCACCGCTACCTCGACGCCCTGGCCGAGGACGCGGCCCGGGAGCGCCTGCGCCAGGGCGAACTGCTGGCCGCCCTGGGCACGGGCCAGGCCCGCCTGTCGGCCATGCCCGCCTCCTGGCCGGTGGAAGGCTGGATCATCACGCCGTTTGGCGAGCAGGTCTCGCCCTTTACCGGCCGCAAGATCATAAACAAGGGCCTGGACATCGCCGCCCCGGCGGGCACGCCGGTCCTGGCCCCGGGCGACGGGCTGGTGGCCTTTGCCGGCGAGGCCGACGACGGCGGCTTCGGCGTCAGCCTCGACCACCAGGCCGGCCTGGTCACGGTCTACGGCGGGCTGCGCGACGTGGCCGTGGCCAAGGGCCAGCCCGTGACCCGGGGCCAGTTGTTGGGCCACGTGGCCGACCTGGGCCGGCCGGGCGGGCCACAGCTCCATTACGAGGCGCGCCTGGGCGGCGTGCCGGTCAACCCCCGGCGCTACATCCTGGAATAGGCGGCGCCGGCCGCGCCGTGGCCCGGCTTTTGCTTGCCCGCCTGCTATGGAGCTGTTTCACTTCAACCCTTCGGTGGCCTTCTCCTTCCTGCTCACGCTCATGCGCGTGAGCATCATTTTGTTTTTGCTCCCTTTTTTCGGCGGAAACCTCATCCCCAACACGGCCAAGGGCGCGCTTTGCTTCGTCATGGCCCTGGCGGTCTACCCGGTGCTGAGCTTTCCCGGCACGCTCATGCCGGCCAACCCCTGGACCATCGCCTTGATGTTCCTGGGCGAGGTGCTTTTGGGGCTTATGCTCAACATTCTGGTATTGCTTCTTTTTTCCGCCGTGCAGTGCGCCGGTTCCATCATGGGCTTTTCCATGGGCTTTACCCTCATGAACAGCGTGGACCCCATGACCGGGGCCTCGGAATCGGGGCTCGGGCACCTCATGAACCAGGTGACGACCATGCTGTTCCTGTGCTTAAACGGCCATCTGGTCCTCATCGGCGGCCTGGCCGAGAGCTTCAAGCTGGTGCCGCCGGGCGGGCTGCTCGTCAACCCGGCCCTGGGCGAGCATTTCATCGCCTTTTCCAGCCAGATGCTCGTCATCGCGCTCAAAATCGCCGCGCCCATCATGGCGTCGCTTTTCCTGGTGGACCTGGCCTTGGCCCTGGTGGCCCGGGCCGCGCCGCAAATGAACGTGCTTTTCATCGGCTTTCCGCTGAAAATCGGCGTCGGTTTCCTGTTCATGACCCTGGTGTTCGCCGCCATGACCATCTATGTCGGCCGCTACATCGACGAACTCCTGCCCATGTACCGGCTGGTCCTGCGGGCCTCCGGCCACTAGGGCGGAGGAGGCGGGCCCCCCATGGCCAGGGATCCCAGTAAAACAGAAAAAGCCACCCCCAAACGCCGCAGCAAGGCGCGCGACAAAGGGTCGGTCCCCCGCAGCCAGGAACTGCCGAAACTCACCGTGCTCATGGCCGGGCTTTTCGCCCTGCGCCTGGCCATCGGTGGCCTTGGCGACAACCTCAAGGCCATCTTCATCCAGTTCCTCGGCCAGAACACGCACTTCGAGGCCACCACCGACGGCGTCAGCACGCTCATGTGGGTACTCTCCGGCAAGCTGGCCATGATGCTGCTGCCGGTACTGTTGACCATGGCCATCGTGGCCTACGTCACCCAGCGCCTGCAGGTGGGCAAGGTCTGGCACTCCAAGCTTTTCAACCCCGATTTCAGCAAACTGTTCAATCCCATGGGGGCCGTGCAGAAGCTGCTGATCAACCCCCGCACCCTGGTCCAGCTCGGCAAGCAGGTGGCCATGGCCGCCGCCATCGCCGTGGCCCCCTACATCATCCTCAAAAGCAAGTTCAACCAGTTCCTGCCGCTTTTCTATCAGACCACCGAAGCCTTCGCCGCCTTTTTGCTCGGCAACGGCTTCACCATGGTCATCTATACCCTGGCGCCCATGGTGCTCATCGCCGTCTTCGACACCTGGTACACGCGCTGGGATTACGAAGAGAACCTCAAGATGTCCAAGGACGAGATCAAGGACGAGACCAAGCAGGCCATGGGCGACCCGGTCATCAAGCAGCAGCAGAAACGGAAAATGATGGAGTTCATGCAGCAGCGCATGCTCCAGGACGTGCCCCGGGCCGACGTGGTCATCACCAACCCCACCCACCTGGCCTGCGCCCTGCGCTACGACCCCAAGGAGTCGCCGGCGCCGCTGCTCCTGGCCAAGGGCGCCGACAACCTGGCCGAGAAGATCAAGGAAATTGCACGGGAACACCGCATCCCCATCCGCGAGAACAAGCCTCTGGCACAAGCCTTGTATAGGAACGTGGAAATCGGCCAGACCATCCCCGAGGATCTCTACCAAGCGGTGGCCTCGGTCCTGGCCCAGCTCGACAAGTTCAAGCGTCCCGGCCGTCCGCGCTGATCGGACGGGCTCCGGGAAGGGGCGTCAAAATCATGGCGAAGACAGCCGATCCGGTCAAATTCAACTACGAGAGCTTCACCCGCCAGGGCGACTTCATGTTGGCCGCCGGCGTGGTGGTCATCCTGTTCGTGATGCTCGTGCCCATTCCGCCGGCGTTCATCGACCTGATGCTCACCTTCTCCATCTCCATCAGCCTCGTGGTCCTGATCACCAGCATGTTCATGGGCTCGCCCCTGGAATTCTCCATCTACCCGTCGTTGCTGCTGGTCACCACCTTGATGCGCCTGTCCATGAACGTGGCCTCCACCCGCCTGATCCTGCTGCACGGCGACGAGGGCCCCTCGGCCGCCGGCCACGTGATCCAGGCCTTTGGCCAGTTCGTGGTCGGCGGCAACTACGTCGTCGGCTGCGTCATCTTCCTGGTGCTTTTCTCCATCAACAAAAAGGTCATCGTCGCCGGCACCACCCGCATCGCCGAAGTGGCCGCCCGGTTCACCCTCGACGCCATGCCCGGCAAGCAGATGGCCATCGAGGCGGACCTCAACGCCGGGCTGATCAACGAAAAACAGGCCATCGACCGCCGCGAGGCCATCCGCAAGGAGGCCGACTTCTACGGCGCCATGGACGGCGCGGGCAAGTTCGTCTCCGGAGACGTCACCGCCACCATCCTCATCACGGCCATCAACATCGTCGGCGGCTTTTTGATCGGCGTCATGCAAAAGGGCATGGACTGGAAGGATGCCGCCCAGACCTACACCTTGCTCACCATCGGTGACGGCCTGGTCTCCATCATCCCCTCCATCATCATCTCCACCTCGGCCGGCCTGATCGTGTCCCGGGCCGCTGCCGAGGCCAAGATGGGCGAGGAATTCCTGGCCCAGCTGACCTTCCATCCCCGGGCCCTGCGCCTGGTGTCGGCCATGCTGCTGCTTTTTGCCATCGTGCCGGGCCTGCCGACCCTGCCCTTCCTGGTCATGTCGGCCCTGCTGTTCGTGGTGGCCCGGCTTTCCGCCCGCCAGCAGGAGATGCTCCAGACCGAATCCGACAAGAAGGACAAAAAGCCCGACCCGGAACTGGAAACCCCGGAAGAGGTCCAGGCCCTTCTGCCCCTGGACGCCCTGGAACTCGAAGTGGGCTACGGCCTGATTCCCCTGGTCGACGAGGAGCAAAACGGCAACCTGCTCTCGCGCATCCGCTCCATCCGCCGCCAGTTCGCCCTGGACATGGGCGTGGTCATCCCCTCCCTGCACCTGCGCGACAACCTCCAGCTGCGCCCCGGCCAGTACGTGGTCCTTATAAAGGGCAACGAGGTGGCCTCGGCCGAGATCCTCATCGACCACTACCTGGCCATGGACCCCGGCGACGCCAAGCACCGCATCCAGGGCGTGGAGACCCGCGAGCCGGCCTTCAACCTGCCGGCCCTGTGGGTGCCCGAGCCGCGCAAGGACGAAGCCATGCTGGCCGGCTACACCGTGGTCGACCCGGCAACCGTCATCGCCACCCACTTAACAGAAGTCTTCAAGCGCCACCTGCACGAGTTCCTGGGCCGCCAGGAGGTCCAGGTCCTTCTCGACAACCTGGCCAAGCGCGCCCCCAAGGCCGTGGAAGACCTGGTGCCCGGGGCCATGAACCTCGGCGGCGTGCAGAAGGTGTTGCAAAACCTGGTCAAGGAAGGCGTGTCCATCCGCGACCTGCTGACCGTGGTCGAAACCATGGCCGACTACGGCTCCTCGGTCAAAGACCCGGACCAGCTCACGGAATACGTGCGCTCCCGCATGGGCCGCACCATCGTCAAGCCCTACCTGACCGCCGAAGGCGCCCTGCCTATCATGAACCTCCAGCCCAAGGTCGAGGGGGCCATCCAGGAAAGCGTGCGCCAGACCGACCACGGCGCCTACCTGGCCATGGAGCCCGGCCTGGCCCAGCGCATCATCCAGGCCATCCAGCGGGCCATGGACAAGGCGCTTTTATCCGAAGGCCAGCCGGTGCTTCTGACCAGCCCCCTGGTGCGGCCCCACCTGGCCCAGCTTTTGGCCCGCTTCATCCCCAATCTCCCGGTGATCTCCCAGGCCGAGATCCCGGCCGAGATCAAACTGCAATCCGTGGCCAACATAGGACTCGGCAATGCGGGTTAAGACGTTTCGCGCCCCTTCCATGGCGGACTGCCTGAGTCAGGTCCGCCAGGAGCTCGGCAAGGAGGCCGTCATCCTCGGCAGCCAGAGCGTGCGCGAGGACGGCCGGACCTTGTGCGAGGTCATGGCCGCCCTGGAGCAGCCCGAGGCCGCGGCGGCGCCGCGCCCCCAGGCCGCCGCGCGCCGGGCCGGCCCGAACGGCGCCAAGGGGGGCAACGGCAAGGCCGCCGCCCCGGCGGCCAGGCGGGCCGAGGAGGCCAACGCCCCGGCCGCGCCGGCCGGCGACTGGAACCGGGAATGGGGCGAGATCAAGGGGCATTTGCTGGCGCTATTGCGGCCGCGCATGGATTTTTCCGCCCTGTCCCCCCGTCAGCGCCTGGCGCTTGAATACCTGGAGCGCGAGGGCGTGGACGAGGCCGCGGTCCTGGCCCTTTTCCGCTCCATCATCGAGCGCGGCGAGGACACGGTCATCCCGGCCCTGTCGCGCATCGTGCGTGTCAAACCCCTGACGCCCCAGGAATGGCCCGAGGCGGCCCACATGTTCGTGGGGCCAAGCGGCGTGGGCAAGACCACGGTCCTGTTGCGCCTGGCCCTGGCGGCCCGGTCGGCGACGCCCGGGGCGCGCGTGACCGTGGCCAACGCCGACGGCGGCCGGGGCAAGGGCCGGATGATCCTGCGCCATTTCGCCGAACTCTCGGGGCTCACCTACGCCGAGGCCGACAGCCCCGAGGACTTTCGGCGGCTTCTTGACGCGGCCGGGGCCGGCGAGGCCGTCTTCATCGACGCGCCGAGCCTGCGCGGCGAAGGGGCCATGGCCGCCTGGTGCGCCGCCATGGGGCTTGCGGCCGCGCGCAACCTGCGGGTCCACCTGGTGCTTTCGCCGGTCTTCGCCCCGGCCCAGACCGCCCATTTCCTGCGGGTCTACCAGTGCCCGGCCCTGTCCAGCCTCGTCTGGACGAAACTCGACGAAGCCTGTAACTACGGAAGCCTTGTCAACATGGCGCACGCCTCGTCCCTGCCCGTTTCGGCCCTGGCCCACGGGCCGGAACTGACCCAGGGCATGGCGCCGGCCTCGGGCAAGGCGGTCTGGAAACTGCTGTTCAAACACCAGCTGCCCGGCGAATACGCCGAAGCCGGGGCCTAAGGACGACGCATGTCTAGCCGCGAAGCCGATACGCTTTCCCCCCGCAGCAACCGCCCGGCAACGGAAATCCCCCGGGTGCTGTCCGTCACCTCGGGCAAGGGGGGCGTGGGCAAGACCAATATCTCGGTCAACCTCGCCTATTGCCTGTCCAAGCTCGGGCGCAAGGTGGTGCTCCTCGACGCCGATTTGGGCCTGGCCAACGTCGACATCCTGCTGGGGCTCACGCCCAAGATGAACCTGTTCCACCTCTTCCACGAAGGCGTGGACCTCAAGCAGGTGCTCATGGAGACGCCGTTTGGCTTTTCCATCCTGCCGGCCTCATCCGGGGTGAGCGACATGCTGGCCCTGTCCACGGGCCAGAAGCTCGACCTGCTCGAGGCCATGGACTACCTGGAGGGCCGCATCAATTATTTGATTGTGGACACCGGGGCCGGAATCAATGATAATGTGATTTATTTCAATCTGGCCGCCCAGGAACGGCTGCTCGTGCTGACCACCGAGCCGACCTCGCTCACCGACGCCTACGCGCTGATCAAGGTCATGCACATGCACCACGACGTGCATCGCTTCCGGGTGGTGGTGAACATGGCGCCGAGCCTCAAGGCGGCCAAGGCGGTGTACGAGAAGCTTTCCACGGCCTGCGACCATTTCCTGTCGGGCATTTCCCTGGATTTCACCGGGGTGGTGCCGGCCGACGCGGCCGTCAAAAGCGCGGTCATCCGCCAGAAGCCTTTTTGCTATCTGACGCCAGAGGCCGCGGCCAGCAAGAAGCTCATGGAGCTGGCCCAAACGATCGATTCCTGGGAAGTGGACGCCAAGCTCGATGGAAACATCAAATTCTTCTGGAAAAAGCTCCTTTTCCAGGAACAGCCCCTGGCTTAGGCTCGAATCCGGGGCCGCGAAGTGGGATGATTTCGACGCGCGCGATCGCCAGGAGATCGTGCGTCACTACTCGCCCAAGATCAAAATCGTGGCCACCCGGCTCAAGGCCAAGCTGCCCCAGTCCGTGGAGCTAGGGGAACTGTTAAGCGCCGGGGCCATGGGCCTGCTCGAGGCCCTGGGCCGCTTCCGGCCGGAACTGGGCATCAAGTTCGAGACCTACGCCGAATCCCGCATCAAGGGTGCGATGCTCGACGACCTGCGCCGCATGGACTGGTTCTCGCGCGGCCAGCGCCACCGCGTGCGCACCCTGGAGGAAGCCTCCCGGCGCATCGAGGGCGATTCGGGCCAGACACCCACCGTGGAGCAACTGGCCGAAGCCACCGGGCTTACGGCGCGCGAGGTCACCCAGGGCCTGGAGGCGCTGCAAAACCAGCTGTGCCTGAGCCTGGACGCCATCACCGAAAACATCTCTTCCTACCAGAAAAACCAGCTGGAAAACGAGCCCTACAAATCCGCCGAATTCAAGGAACTGGTGGACAAGCTCGCCTCCCTCATCGATGATTTGACTCCTCGGGAAAAGCTGGTATTGTCGCTCTATTACGGTGAGGAACTCAATATGCGGGAGACTTCCGAGGTCATGGGCATCACCGAGGGGCGCGTTTCGCAGCTGCATTCCCAGGCCCTGGCCCGGCTCCGGCAGAAGTTCAAAGCCCAGTTCAATATCGAGCAGCATTGACCCGGCCCGGCAACCGGCGCGCCGGACCGCGTACGCCGTCGCCCTTTCGCCCGGGCGCCGTAGGATGATTGGGAAGAACAGGAGAAACACATGGCCGCCAACAAAGAAATGCGCATCCTGGTCGTCGACGATTTTTCCACCATGCGCAGGATCATAAAAAACATTCTCAGGCAACTGGGCTTCAACAACATCATCGAAGCCGACGACGGCAGCACGGCCTGGGAAACCCTCAATAAAGACAAGATCGACTTCATCATCTCCGACTGGAACATGCCCAACATGCCCGGCATCGAACTGCTGCGCAAGGTGCGCGCCAGCGAGGACTTGGCCGCCACCCCCTTCCTCATGGTCACCGCCGAAGCACAACAGGAAAACATCATCGAGGCCGTCCAGGCCAAGGTGTCCAACTACATCGTCAAGCCCTTCACGGCCGAGACCCTGGGCCAGAAGATCGACAAGATCTTCGACAAATAACCGTCCGGCCGGCCCATCGACGGCCGGGACGCCCGCGTCGCCAGGCGGTCCACCCGGGACTATTGGCGTCGGTGGGCGGTCCCCCAGGGCCCGTCGACGTCGTCGGGCGGCCCGCCCGGATGGCCTTCCCCGAGACGGGGCAGGCGGGTGATTTTCGGCCGGCGGCGGGGCGATCGCAGGCGGGCGTTTCGATCCGTGCCTCGTATCCTGCCCCTCGAAATGACGCCCCTGTTGTTGCGTCACACAGAAGCATGCAAGCGTATTGCACAGGCATACGCGGACATTCCTGCCGCGGGCGCGGTCCCAGTGTAACGCCCAAGCCGTCCCGGAGCCGCCATGGCCCGGAAGGCGGCCCGTCGCGAGGCCCCCATGGTTGCCGACGACAGCCTTGATTCCCAAGTCAAAGCCAAGCTTGACGACAGCGAGCTGTCCGACGACCTGCCCAAGGCCCTCCAAAAGGTCGACCTCGACCTCGACGACGCCCCCTTCCTCGAGGACGAAGCCGAGGAAGCCCCCCCGCCGCCCCAGGAAGAAGCCGCCTCACCCTTCGCCGAACCGGTCGAAGCGGCCAAAACGCCTCGCAAAAAAAAGCTGATCCTGCTCGTCGGCGCGGCCGTCCTTTTGCTCGGGGCGGGCCTGGCCGCCTATTTCCTGTTTTTGAAAAAACCGGCCGCACCGCCGCCCCCGCCGCCGCCCGTGGAGGAAGCCGCGCCGCCGCCGCCCGTGGAACCGACCCCGCCGCCGCCGGAACCCCCCGCCCCCAAACGGGAAATCGTCATGCCCATGGAACCGTTCCTCATCGAGTTGGCCGATACCGGGGGGCGTTCGCGTTTTCTGACCATCCGTTTCACGGCCGTGACCCAGGAGCCGGCCGTGGAGCTGGAATTCAAGCGCACCCGCATTGTCGTGCGCGACGCCGTGTATTATTATCTCAAGAATAAGAGTTTGGAGTTTTTGACCGATAAGCACAATGCCGAGGCGCTCAAGAAGGACGTCCTGTCGGTCATCAACCAGTTTATCGGGGCCCAGCCGTTGGACAACCTGCTCATCGAGGATTTCGTGGTGAAATAAATGCCCATCGATTTGACCACGGTCTTCCAGACCATGCCCTACGTGCAAAACGTGGCCCATGCCGAGCTGGTCCAGCCCGAGGCCGCCCTGGCCGCCTCCCAGGAGCTGGCCCGCCAGGCCCTGGCCGAACAGGCCAAGCAGCCCCAGCCCGTCGAACGCCAGGACGCCATGGATTCCGTCAAGGACGACCGGCGGCGCCAGGCCCCCGGCCAGCAGCAGCCGCACCATCGCCGCCGGGCCCAGCCCGAGGCCGAACCCGAACAGACCCAGGCCAGCAACCCCTCGCCCTTCGCCGGCCACATCATCGACCGCAAGATCTGACGCCCTCCGGCCGGCCGCCGCAAAGCAGGGCCGCGGACCGGCCGACTGCCGTAACGTCGGGTCCCGGCCCGGCCGGCTGTCCCCCGGACGGGGCTGTATCCCGATCGACTGCCACGGGAACAGGGCCGCACCACGGCCGACTGTCCCAGGGCCGATCCGCGCCACGGCCGACGTACGCACGGGCGGTCCCCCCTCGCGCCCGGCTTGACCCGTCACCAGGCGCCGGCAGCCTTCCCGCGTAAGCCCCTTGCCTTGCCCCGGGCGGGGAGCGTATGCATAACCCACGTATCATGAACGGTTATTCCCTTCTCGTCATCTTCCTCACCGTGTGCGAGCTGGTCTTGCTGCTGCTCGTGGTGCTTTTTTTCTCCCGGCTGCGCCGTTCCGAGGATCTGCTGGCCAAGCTGCAAAAAAACCAGGACGCGCTGCTCAAAAAACTCGATTTCAACGCCAAGCTCGAACAGGAGTTGGTGGGCAGCTTCCAGCAGCGACAGGTGGAACTGGCCGAACTCGACCAGAAACTGGAACAGCGCCGGGCGGAACTGGAAAAGCTCGTCAAGAAAGCCAAGGAATTCAGCCGGTCCCCGGATTTTTTGCGCCAGATCATCGTCAACGGCGCCAAGCGCGGCCAAAGCCCCCTGGCCCTGGCCAAGGCCACCGGCCTGTCCCTGGACGAAGTGGAGCTGATCCTGGCCCAGAACCGGCCCTGAGCCGCTCCCGCTGGCCGCTTCCGGCAACCGGCGCGGGGCCTTGGCCCGCCGGTGCGCCACCGGGCCGACACGCTTTCTTTTCCCCGAACCCTGCAACCCGGGACCTTCCCGGCCCAAGGCGGAAGCGGCCATGCGCATCACCGGCCAGGGCGGCGGCGGCGCCCAGAACCCGGGCGACAGGGACCGCTCCGACCCCGAAGCCTTCCGGCGCGGCCGCAAAGTCGGCCAGACCGTGCGCGGCCGGCTCCTTGGCCCGGGGCCGGGCGGGCTTTTCTGGGTGGTCGTGGCCGGGCACAAGCTCCTGGCCGCCCTGGACCACGAACCCGTGCCCGGCCGGGAACTGGTCTTTCGCATCGCCTCCCTCGCCCCGGAACTGGTGCTTAAGGACATCACGCCGCCGCCCTCGGCCGCCTCGGACCCGTCGCTGCTCCTGGCCGGCCTGACCGAATCCCGCTCGCGTTTCGAACGCCGCCTGGCCGGGACGTCCCCGCCGTCCCCACGGGCCTGGCCGCCCGGGCCGCCCCTGGACCTGACCGCCGCCCGCCGGCGCTTCGCCGCCTTCCTGGCAACCGACGCCGCCGCCCGGGCCGACTACGAGGCCTTGCGCCTGGCCTTTGCCCAGACCGCCTCACTGATCCCGGCCAAGGAAGGCCGGCCCGTGTACGCGCCCTGGGTCTTTCCGGGCCTGGCCCAATCCGAGATACTCGCCGCCCGCCACGGCCGGGCCGAAGGCGGGCCGGGCTATACCCTGCGCATCTGCGGCCGCCTGGAGGCGGCCGGTTTCGTGGCCGCCATCGCCACCTGGCGCCCCGGGCAGGCCGTCTACCGCCTGATGCTGGAGCGCCCGGGCCAGGCCGAAGCCCTGCGCCTGGCCCTGTCCGCCATCCGTTTCGGCCGGGCCGAGATCGCGCCGGCCTGCCTCACGGCCGGGGAACTGCCGGCCGAACTCGCCTCGGGCTTTTTGGCCAAGGCCTTGGCCGTGACGGCCCGGCCCTTTACGGGCTTGCGCCTTCGGGTATAAAGGCCGGCATCGGCCTCGCGGCAAAACCACCGACCGACACTTGGAGCATTCCCGATGGCGTACAAGGACTTGCAGGAATTTCTGAAGCTTTTGGAGAAAAAAGGCGAACTGCGGCGCATCGCGGCCGCACTCGACCCCTCCCTCGAAATCGCCGAGGTCACGGACCGGGTGTCCAAGGCCGTGGGGCCGGCGCTTTTATTCGAAAACCCCAAGGGCTCGCGCTTTCCCGTGGTCACCAACGCCTTCGGCTCGTTTCCCCGCATGCACCTGGCCCTTGCCTGCGACGACCTCGACGCCCTTGGCCGGCGCATCGACGCCGTGCTGGAGATGGAAAAGCCCGAAGGCCTCATCGACAAGCTCAAGCTTTTGCCCAAGCTGGCCAAGATGGCCGGCATATTTCCGAAAACCGTCGGGAACGGCCGCTGCCAGGACGTGGTTTTGACCGGCGACGCCGTCGATTTGTCCATCATGCCGGTCCTGACCACCTGGCCGGGCGACGCCGGGCCGTTCATCACCCTGCCCGTGGTCGTGACCAGGGACCCCGAGTCGGGCAAGCGCAACGTCGGCATGTACCGCATGCAGGTCTACGACAAGAACACCACCGGCATGCACTGGCACCGCCACAAGGGCGGGGCCAGCCATTTCCACCGCTCGGGCAAGCTGGGCCAGCGCCTGCCCGTGGCCGTGGCCATCGGCCCGGACCCGGCCTGCACCTACGCCGCCACGGCCCCGCTGCCCGACGACATCGACGAGTTCCTGTTCGCCGGCTTCCTGCGCCAGGCCCCGGTGGAGCTCGTGCGCTGCAAGACCGTGGACCTCGAGGTGCCGGCCAACAGCCAGTTCGTGCTGGAAGGCTACGTCGAGCCCGGGGAGCTGCGCTGGGAAGGCCCCTTCGGCGACCACACCGGCTACTATTCCCTGGCCGACGACTACCCGGTCTTCCACGTCACGGCCCTGACCCACCGCAAGGATGCCGTGTATCCGGCCACCCTGGTCGGCCCGCCGCCCATGGAGGACTGCTACATGGGCAAGGCCACCGAGCGCCTGTTTTTGCCGCTGATCAAGAAACAACTGCCGGAAATCGTGGACATGAGCCTGCCGCTGGAAGGGGTGTTCCACAACTTCTGCTTCGTCTCCATCGACAAGCGCTACCCCGGCCAGACCCGCAAGATCATGTACGCCATCTGGGGCCTGGGCCAGATGATGTTCACCAAGTTCATCGTGGTGGTGGACGCGAACGTGAACGTGCACAATACGGCCGAGGTCCTGTGGCGCCTGGGCAACAACGTCGACCCCCGGCGCGACGTGGTCATCGTGGACGGGCCGCTGGACGCCCTGGACCATGCCGCGCCCCTGCCCTGCTACGGCGGCAAGATGGGCATCGACGCCACGAAAAAAGGCCCCGAGGACGGGCATATGCGCCCGTGGCCCGATTCGTTGGCCATGTCCGCCGCAGTCAAGGCCCGCATCGACGCCCTGTGGGGCGAGCTGGGGCTGTAGCCGTGGCCGCGCCAGAGGCCCCGACCCGCTGCCCCTGGTGCGGCAGCGACCCCCTGTACGTGGGCTACCACGACCGGGAATGGGGCAAGCCGGAGCACGACGACCGCAAGCTCTTCGAGCTGCTCCTCCTGGAAGGCGCCCAGGCCGGGCTGTCCTGGTACACCATCCTCAAGCGCCGGGAGGGCTACCGGGCGGCCTACGACGGCTTCGACCCCGCCCTGGTCGCGGCCTACGGCCCGGACAAGCTGGCCGCCCTGGCCGCCGATGCCCGCATCGTGCGCAACCGGGCGAAAATCGCCGCCTCGGTGGCCAACGCCAAGGCCTTTGTGGCCGTGCGGGAAGCCTTCGGCTCCTTCGACGCCTACCTCTGGCGCTTCGTGGACGGCCGGCCCGTGGTCGGCAACTGGAGCGCCATCGGCCAGGTGCCGGCCACCACGCCCCTGGCCGCCAGCCTCAGCCGCGACCTGAAAGCGCGCGGTTTCGGCTTCGTCGGCCCGACCATCGTCTACGCCTTTCTCCAGGCGACAGGCCTGGTCAACGACCATCTGACGGGCTGCTTCCGCTTCCGGGAGCTGACCGGAGCGGCCTAGTGCCCCAAGAACCCTTGGCGCGCGGGCCGATCTTCACCATCGGCCACGAGGGCCTCGAGCGGGCGGCCTTTTTGAGCCTGCTCGCCTGCCAGGGCGTCAACTTGCTGGTGGACGTGCGCGCCAGTCCCGTTTCCCAGTACCTGCCGCAGTTTTCCAAGGATGCCCTGGAGGCCTCGCTGCGCTCCTGGGGCGTGGGCTACCTGTACCTGGGCCGGGAACTGGGTGGGCGCGCCTCGGGACGCGGCATCGAGGACGCGGTGTCCTTCGCCCGGGGCGTGGACCGGATCATGGAGGCCTGGCGCCAGGCCTACCGCCTGGCGCTCCTGTGCGTCGAGGAGGACCCCCGGCGCTGCCACCGGGCCAATCGCATCGTCCTGGCCCTGCTGGCCCAGGGGCCCAGGGTGGTCCGCATCCGCGGCGACGGCGGCCTGGACCCGTATACCCTGGCCTGGGCCGATTTCGCCATGGCCTGCCTGACCGGCGACGAAGAGCCGCGTTGAGGACGGGGCCGCAACGGCCGCGCCGCACCAACGGCGACGGGCCGCCAACACCGAAAACAGGAGGAACGGGCATGGGAGAGACCGAGGAAATAACGGACGCCTGGGTGACGGTTTCGAGCTTTTGCCAGCCATGCCGGCCCGAGCCGGATTTCGAGGCGCTGGTGGCGGCCGAGCTGGAACGCTGGACCGGCATCGCCCGGGAGGCCGGCCTGGCCCCGGAGGCCAACATCCGGCTGGCCCGGGGCGAGGACGAGGTCGCCGTGGAGGTCAGCCCGGCCCTGGACGCCTATTTCACGCCGGTGCAGACGTTATGGAAGGCGGAGTAGCCGCGAAAGCCCCGATTTCCGCCCCGCCCTCCCTTTCGCCCACCAGCAGTTCGCTCATGAGCCGGGCCAAGACCGTGGGTTTGGGCGGCAACAGCACCGCCACCTCGCACGGGGGAAGCGTCGGCAACCCGGCCTCCCCGGAGGCGAGTTCCCGCCAGCCCGACGGCACGGCCCGGCGCATCAAGGCGGCGAGCGCTGTTGCGCTTGCCGCCACGGTCGCCAAGCCGGCAATGTGCGACGCACGACAGACCTCGCGATAGGCCAGGCCGGCGGCCTCCAACGCAGCCAGCACCATGGGCCGGGTCCGACAGCCCTCGGCGAACAAGGCCACGGGCACGGGCCGGGCCTCGTGCGCCCGGCTGCCCGCCGGCAGGCACCAGACCAGGGGGTCGCACCAAAGGCGGGTGCCCTTGTCGCTGCCCGGTTCGCGCACCACCACGGCCGCATCGAGCTCCCCGGCCCATAGGGCGGCTTCCAGGCGCTGCGAAAGATCGCACCGCACCTCCAGCACGGCCTGCGGCTGCCTGGCGGCGAGCCGCCCCGCCACGGCGGCGGCCAGGGTCGCCAGGCATTCGTCCGCGACGCCAAGGCGCACGGTTTCCGGCGGCCGGGCCGCTTCCATGGCCTGAGCCGCCTCGGCCAACAGCCCCAGCACGCGCCTGGCGTAGCCGAGCAGCACCGCGCCCTGGGGCGTCGGCCGGCAACCGCTTCGCGAGCGCTCCAGCAACCGACAGCCCGCCACCTGCTCCAGCCCGGCCACGGTCGCGCTGACAGCGGCCTGGGTCTTGTGCAGCACGCCCGCCGCCGCCGTGAAGCCGCCCGTATCCACGACCGCCGTCAAGGTGCGCAGGGCCTGGAGGTCGAAATCGGGACTATCCATTAAAATTCCTTATGGAACGATAAATTCATTTCGTTATATCTTATGCGAAGACGGGCGTAAACGCCGGCCATGGGAACCTGGTTTGCCCCCGCGGCGTTCGTCCTGCTGTGGTCCACGGGCTTCATCGTGGCCCGGGCCATTGCCGGCCAGGCCGATGCGCCCCTGTTCTTGACGGCCCGCTTCGCTGTGGCGGCCTGCCTCCTGGCCGTCCTGGCCGGCCGGGCGCGGGCCGCCTGGCCCAGGGGCCGACGGTTGGCCGGTCATCTCGGTGCCGGCGCGCTGCTGCACGGCATCTACCTGGCCGCAAGCTACCAGGCCGTGGCCTTGGGCCTTTCGCCGGGGGTGATGGCCCTGGTCGCCTCGCTGCAACCCCCCTTGACGGCCGGGCTTGCGGCCATCTGCTGCGGCCGCCGGCCCGGCGGACGCCTGACGGCGGGGATGGCCGCCGCCTTGGCCGGCGTCGTACTGGCGGCCTGGCCGGGGCGGGAGGCGGTTGTCCTGGCCATGCCGCTTTTGCCGTTGGGTCTGGCCTTTTGCGCCATGGTTTCCATCACGGCGGGGACGCTTGCCCAGCAGTCGGCGCTGGCCGCGGCCGACCTGCGGGTGGCCGGCGCGCTGCAACATGCCGGCGCGGCGTTGGTGACGCTTGTTGTGACCGCAGCCTGGGGCCAGTGGCGGTTCGTCCCGACCGTGACCGTGCTTGGGGCGCTCGGCTGGAGTGTGGCCGGGTTGTCGCTTGGCGGCGCGGGCCTGCTGGTCTGGCTGGTGCGGCGCGGGGAAGCGGCCGGGACGGCGGCGTTGCTTTTCCTGGCCCCGCCCCTGGCCGCCTTGCAGGCCTGGCTCTTTTTCGGCACGCCGCTGGGCGCCCGGCAACTGGCGGGGTTTGCCCTGACCCTGGCGGGTGTCGCCCTTGCGCGGGGGGAGCGGCCGTCACGGCAGGGGAGCAAATAGCCGGGGCCGTGGTGTCGCCCTTGCGCGGGGTGTGCGGCCGGTCAATCCGAGGCGACGATTTCCTTGACCCGGCCGATCTGCCCGTCGGCCAGGCGCACCTTGATGCCGCGCGAATGGTGCGGGGCCTTGGTCAGGATGTCCTTGACCACGCCAAAGGTCAGCGCGCCGCTGCGCTGGTCTTTCTTGAGCACGATGGCCACCCGAAGCCCGGGCCGGATGGCGGCGCGAACGGTGCCGTCGGCCATGGCTAGACGGGCGTGAAGCGCAGGAACTTGCGCGGTTTCTCGTAGCCCTCGGCCATGGGCGACAGGGCCTCCATGCGCCAGCGCGGGGCGAAGAAGTCCCGCACGTAGTCGAGCAGCAGGAAATCCCCGCCGGACACGTAACGCGACGGGTACAGCTCCAGCAGCCGCTCGGGCGTGGTGCCGAGCTCCTTGCGGATCCAGTAGATCTTCTGGACCGAGACGATGAGCTCCGTCTCCGACAGCCGCTCCAGGAAGGCCAGGGCCGGGGCGACCCGGTTTTCGACCACGAAGGTCTTGCCGATAAATTCCACCAGCATGGCGATATCGAACCGCCGCGAAAGCAGCGGGCTGTGCCCGTCGTCGATGTCGTGGCATTCGAAGGCGACGTTGGGCAGCGTAAAGTGTTGCGCAAGCAAGGCGCAGCCGTCCAGCACGCGGGGTTCGCGATCCACGCCAAGGACGCTGGCCGCGCCCAGGCGGCTGGCCTGGAAGGTGAAAAAGCCGAAATTGCAGCCCAGGTCGACCACCGTGCGGCCGGCAAAGCACACGCGGGCGAAGGCCTCCAGGGTGTCGGCGTCGATGGCTTCCTTGCCGGGGACGAGAACGGAAAAATCGGTGTCGTACACCGTGCGGTAGCGGTGCTCGGGCGCAATGGCCTGGGCCAGGGCCAGAAATTCCTGCAACGGGGACATGGGGACTCCGGATGAGGGGGATGGGGACTCCAGAATATGGGGCTGGGACAGAATGCCCCACTTTGTCCCGGTTATCAACCGGGTATCGGCCAGAAAACACGACAGACCAAGCCGCCGGTCAGCGCTCCCCGCCACCGTCGCCGGGCAGGGCCGACAAGGCGGTGGCCAGGGCGGCGGCCCGCTTGGGGCCAAGGCCCGTCCGGGCGGCGATGGCCTCGGCCCCGGCCGCTTGCATGGCCGCCACCGAACCGAAGGCTTCCCAGAGCCGTTTCGCGGTTTTTGGCCCCACGCCCGGCAAGGCCAGCACGTCGCTGGTCAGACCGGCCTTGTTGCGGGCGGCGCGCTGACGGCCCACGGAAAAATCATGGACCGTGTCGCGCACGCGTTGCAGGAACAGGAGTTCCGGGGAACCCGGGCGCAGGGACAGGGGATTTTTGCGGCCGGGCACGAAGACGACGTCGCCCAGCTCGTTTTGGGCCCGGGTATCGCCCTTGGCGATGGCGGCCAGGGCGAAGGCCCCGCCCGCCCCGGCCTCGCCCAGCGCCCGGGCAACGGCTTCGAGCTGGCCCTTGCCGCCGTCGATGAGGAGCAGGTCCGGCCAGGGCGGGCCGGCGGCGGCCCGCCGGGCGGCAAAGGAGGCCAGGGCCAGGTAGTCGTCGGACGTGCCTTCCAGCTCCGCAAAGGCATAGGCCCGGTAGTCGCGCTTTTTGGGCGCCCCGTCCTCGTAGACGACCAGCCCGACCCGCACGCCGCGACCGCCCAGGTGGGAGACGTCCACGGCCTCGATGCGCGACAGGCCCGCCAGGCCGAACCGGGCGGCCAGGGCCGGCAGCACGTCGCGCTCGGCCGCCTTGACCGCCTCCTCGGCGGCCCGTCGGGCATTGACCGCCGCCATCTCCAAAAGCTTGCGTTCCTCGCGCCCGCGCGGCGGCCCCAGGCGCACGGCCGCGCCCCGGCGTTCCTCCAGGATCTCGGCCAGGGCCCGGGCGTCGGCCGCCCGTTCGCTGGCCGCCGCTTCGGTCGCCGTGCCCGCGTCCGGTGCGTCGCCGGCCACCCCAGGCCCGCCCGGCGCCGCTTCGCCCGGCATCACTTGGGCCACCGCCTCGTCGCCCGGCATCACTTGGGCCACCACCGCCTCGCCCGGCATCACTTGGGCCACCACCGCCTCGTCCGGCATTGCTTGGGCCATCGCCCGCCCGGCCGGCATCGGTTCGGTCATCGCAGGCGGGGCCGGCATCGGTTGGGCGTGTGGCGGCTGCGCTGGCGCCGCCTCGGCCGGCACCGGCCCGTCGGGCGAGCCCTCCTCGCCCGTGCCGAGGCCGTCGCGGGATGCGGCAAGGACCGCCACCGGCGCCAGGGTCTCGGGCACGACCACGCGCGGCGGAATGAAACTCTCGGGCCGGTAGAACTGGACCAGGGCGCTGCCGGCGGCCGCAAGCGCCTCCTCGGCGTCCACGCCCGGGAAAAAGAAGGTCTTGCGGTCGAGCAGCCGACCCTGGCGCACGAACAGGATGCACAGCCCGACACCGTGGGGCGTGGCCGCCCAGTCCACCACGTCCAGGTCCACCAGCCGGGTGAGCACCGTGGCCTGGCCCTCGACCGTACGGCGCATGGCCCGCAGCAGGTCGCGAAGGCCAGCCGCCTTCTCGAATTCCAGGGCCTCGGCCGCCGCTTCCATGTCTTTTTGCATGGTTTTGATGACCTCGGCCGAGCGGCCGGTCAGAAAGGCCTCCACCCGGCGCACCAGGGCGGCATAGTCGTCCGGGTCCACAGCCTTCACGCACGGCGCCAGGCACTGGCCGATGAAGTGGTACAAACACGGCCGCACCCGGTTGGCCAGGGCCCGGTCGCCGCATTTGCGCAGGGGAAAGACCCGCCCCAGCTCCTTCCAGGTGGCCCGGGCGGCGGTGGCCGAAGTGAAAGGGCCGAAATAGGCCGCGCCGTCGCGCACCACCCGGCGGGTAAAGGCCAGGCGCGGATAGGGCGAGCGCTTGTCGAGCTTGAAAAGGATGTAGTTCTTGTCGTCCTTGAGCACGATGTTGTAGCGCGGCCGGTGCTTCTTGATCAGGCTGGCCTCGAGGAGCAGGGCCTCCTTTTCCGAGGCGGTCAGCAGCACTTCCACGGCCTCGACCTTGGCCACCAAGGCGGCGGTCTTGACGGACAGCCCGGCGTCGCCGCGAAAATAGGAGCCCAGGCGCGCCCGCAGGTTTTTCGCCTTGCCGACGTAGAGAATTTTCCCCCGTGGGCCTTTCATGATGTAAACACCCGGGGATGTGGGATAATTTTGTGTGACAAAGGTGAACATGACGGGTTAGGATAGCCCGGAGGACAAAAGGACTCAAGCCTTGGCCCGGCAACCTTCCGCCTTTTGGCTAAGGCTCCCTTGCTCTTGAAGAAAGACGCGTGTAGGAAGGGGCGGACATGCAAACGGCACGGCCCAGGCGGATTTCGGTCATCGGCGCGGGAAACTGCGACGACATCGTCTATGCCACGGCCCGGGCGGTGGGCGCCCTGGCCGCCGCGCGCGGCTATGAAATCGTGTGCGGCGGACGCGGCGGCGTCATGGCCGGGGCCTGCCAGGGGGCCAGGGAAGCCGGCGGCCGGACCATCGGCATCCTGGCCGGCGACGACCCCGGCGAAGCCAACCCCTTCGTCGACGTGCCGGTGGTGACGGGGCTTGGCATCGCGCGCAACGTCCTGGTGGTGAAAAACGGCCAGGCGGTCATCGCCGTGGCCGGCGGGGCCGGCACGCTGTCGGAAATCGGCCTGGCGCTGAAGCTCGGCAAGCCCGTGGTGGCCCTGGGGCCTTACGCCGCCCTGGACGGGGTGCGCCCGGCCCGGGGACCCGAGGAAGCCGTGGCCATGGTCGCGGCGCTTCTGGGCGATGCCTAATCTTTCGGAGTTTTTTCGCATGGATGTGTTGTGGGCGCCCTGGCGCATGGATTACATACTCGGGCCGAAGCCCGATGCCTGCGTGTTCTGCCTGCCCAAGGACACGGGCGGCGACCGGGAACGGCTGGTTCTGGCCAGGGGGCGGCACACCTTCGTGATCATGAACAAGTTTCCGTACAATTCCGGGCACCTGATGGTCACACCCTTTCGCCATGCCAGCTGCCTGACGGAACTGACCCCGGACGAAGCCCTGGAACTGACCAAGGGCCTGACCTACTGCACCAAGGCCATGCAGGAAGCCATGCGTCCCCAAGGGATCAACATCGGCCTCAATCTCGGCGAGGCGGCCGGGGCCGGCATCGCCGCCCATCTGCATTTCCAGATGGTGCCGCGCTGGAACGGCGACTCCTCGTTCATGGCCGTTTTCGGAGAGACGCGGGTCGTCCCGCAGTTGCTGCTCTCCACCTACGATCGGCTTTCGCCTTTGTTTATGGATTACCTCGCAACCGTTACGTCCTGACAAGGAGGCCTCCATGCGCGTGATCAAGGTGCTGTTCCTGCTTGTGTTCTTCTTCGTCTGCATGCTCTTTTTCGTGCAAAACACCGCCATTCTGGAAACCCCGCTGCTGCTCAAGCTCGGCGCCTTCGGCTACATGGTGCAAAGCCCGGCCGTGCCTTTCTACGTGGTCCTCCTGATCGCCTTCGTGGCCGGCGGCCTGTTCTGCACCCTGTACTTCCTGGCCGAGAAAGTGCGCCTGGCCACCAGCGTGCGCAGCCTGCAAAACAAGGTCAACGCCATGGAAAAGCAGATGGCCAGCCAGAAGAAGTCCACCGTGGCCGCGCCCATCGTGGCCCCGAGCTACGCTGCCGCGGCTTCGGTTTCCAACACGGCCCCGGTGGCGACCGACGTCGCCCCGCCGGCGGACAAGAAGGCCGACGCCTAAACCCGTCGCCGCGTTTTCGCCGTGGGGGAAATCAAACTCACCCCCATGCTGGAGCAGTATTTGCGGGCCAAGGGGGAACACCCCGACGCCTTGCTGTTCTATCGCATGGGGGATTTCTATGAGATGTTCTTCGAGGACGCCGTCACGGCGGCCCGGGAACTCCAACTCACGCTCACCTCGCGCAACCCCGAGGCCGAGTCGCCCATTCCCATGTGCGGCGTGCCCCACCACGCCGCCGAGGCCTACCTGGCCGAGCTGCTGGAAAAAGGCTTCAAGGTCGCGGTGTGCGACCAGATCGAGGACCCCAAGCAGGCCAAGGGCCTGGTCAAGCGGGCCGTCACCCGGGTGCTCACCCCGGGCACGGCCGTGGAAGAGGGCAACCTGCGGGCCAAGGAACACAACTTCCTGGCCGCCCTCTACTACGACGCCGAGGAACGGGCCGGCGGCCTGGCCTGGGTCGACTTCTCCACGGGCGAATGGTCGGGCCTTTTCTCCCGCGACGCGGCCAGGCTGTGGCAGTGGATGGTCAAGATCGGCCCGCGCGAACTGCTGTTGCCCGACGGCCTGGAGCCGCCCCGGGACATCCCCCGCGACGGCATCCACATCAGCCATTTTCCGGTCAAGCCCCATTTCGACCTCGCCGCCGGCCGCGACCGGGTGCTCAAGGCCCAGTCCGTGGCCGACCTGGCCGCCCTGGACGTGGGCGACAAGCCCCAGCTCGTGCGGGCCATGGGGGCGCTTCTCACCTACCTGGCCACCACGCAGATGCGCGACCTCGGCCACCTGCGGCCGTTTAAGCCCGTCAACCTCGGCCGGCACATGCTCCTCGACGAGGTGACCGAGCGCAACCTGGAGATTTTCCGGCGCCTGGACGGCCGCAAGGGCAGGGGCACGCTGTGGCAGGTCCTCGACCGCACGGTCACGGCCATGGGCGGCCGGCTGCTCGAATCCCTGCTGCGCCAGCCCTGGCTGGACCTCGCCCCCATCCTCGAAACCCAGGAGGCCGTGGCGTGGCTGGTGGACGACGCCGCCCGCCGCGAGGCCCTGGCCGCAGCCCTGGCCGGGGTCCACGACCTGGAGCGGCTGACCACGCGCATCTTTTTAAACCGGGCCGCGCCGCGCGATTTCACCGCCCTGCGCCAGTCCTTGCGCGCCCTGCCGGCCCTGCGCGAGCGGGCCGCGGCCGGGCAGGACGCCCCGGGGG
Organism: Solidesulfovibrio sp. DCME; assembly: GCF_049995385.1. Lineage (NCBI taxonomy): Bacteria > Pseudomonadati > Thermodesulfobacteriota > Desulfovibrionia > Desulfovibrionales > Desulfovibrionaceae > Solidesulfovibrio > Solidesulfovibrio sp. DCME. The sequence goes on along the minus strand of NZ_CP188261.1, from coordinate 2,603,467 downwards.
CGGTGCGCGAACTGCTCGCCGGCTGGGACGACCTGGACGACGCCCGGGAGCTCCTCGACCGGGCGCTGGTGGATACGCCGCCCACGCTCATTACTGAAGGCGGGCTGTTCCGCCAGGGCTACCATCCCGAGCTCGACGAGCTGATGGAACTGACCGAGCACGGCGAGGCCCGCATCCAGGAATTGCTCGAAAGCGAGCGCGAAGCCTGCTCCCTGCCCAAGCTCAAGCTCGGTTTCAACCGGGTTTTCGGCTATTATTTCGAGCTCTCGCGCACCGCCGGCTACCCGCCCGAACACTTCGAGCGCCGCCAGACCCTGGCCAACTGCGAACGCTACGTCACCCCTGCCCTCAAGGACCTGGAAGAAAAGCTCACCGCTGCCGGGGACAAGCGCAAGAGCCTGGAATACAACCTTTTTGGCGAACTGCGCGCCACCATCGCCAGCCTCCGCGACCGGGTCATGGAGACCGCCGCCCGGGTGGCCCGCCTGGACGTCTGGCAGGGCCTGGCCACGGCGGCGGTTCACGGCGACTGGACGCGGCCCGTGCTGCGCCAGGACCTGTCCATCGCCATCCGGGCCGGCCGCCATCCCGTGGTCGAGGCCGTCCAGGGGATCGGCAACTACGTCCCCAACGACGTGCACCTGCCCGAGGCGGCCAAGGTCCTGCTCATCACCGGCCCCAACATGGCCGGCAAGTCCACGGTGCTGCGCCAGACGGCCCTTATTGCCATCCTGGCCCAGATCGGCTCTTTCGTGCCGGCGGCCAAGGCGGAACTGGGCCTGGTGGACCGGGTCTTCTGCCGGGTGGGCGCCTCGGACAACCTGGCCCAGGGCCAGTCCACCTTCATGGTCGAAATGATGGAAACGGCCCGCATCCTGCGCCAGGCCGGCCGGCGAAGCCTGGTCATCCTCGACGAGATCGGCCGGGGCACGGCCACCTTCGACGGCCTGGCCCTGGCCTGGGCCGTGGTCGAGGAGTTGTGCGGCCGCGACGAGAACCTCGGTGTGCGCACGCTGTTTGCCACCCACTACCACGAGCTCACCGCCCTGGAAGGCCGCCTGCCGGGCCTGCGCAACGCCAACATCGCGGTCAAGGAGTGGAAGGGCGACATTGTGTTCCTGCGCCGCTTGCTGCCCGGCCCGGCCGACCGCAGCTACGGCGTTGAAGTGGCCAAGCTGGCCGGGGTGCCGCGAAACGTGGTCAGGCGCGCCCGGGAGATCCTCACCGAACTGGAGCGCAGCCGCGAGCCGGGCAAGGCGGCCGCCGCCGCCCGTGAACGGGGCCAGCCGGCCCTGCCCGGGCTTTTGGCCAGCCTGGGCGATGCCGGCGAGGACGCGTCCCCCCAGGCCGGGAGCCTGCTCCTTGACGAACTCTCCCGCCTCGAACTAGACCGGATGACGCCGCTCGAGGCGCTCACGAAACTGTGCGACTGGAAAAACCGCTTCGGCGGCAACGTACCCCCCCAAGGAGACTGACCCATGCATCATTTCGAGTACCGGGGCGGCGAGCTCTACGCCGAGGACGTACCCGTATCCACCCTGGTCGCCGCCTACGGCACGCCGCTGTACGTCTACAGCGCCGCCACGTTGCGCCGCCATTTCACGGCCTTCGATTCGGCCTTTTCCAGCCTGCCCCATTTGACCTGCTTTTCCGTCAAGGCCAATTCCAACCTGTCGGTCCTCAAAACCCTGGCCGAACAGGGCGCGGGCGTGGACATCGTCTCGGGCGGGGAGCTCTACCGGGCCCTGGCCGCCGGCGTGGACCCGGCCAAGATCGTCTATTCGGGCGTGGGCAAGCGCGCCGCCGAGATCGAACAGGCGCTAAGCGCCGGCATCCTCATGTTCAACGTCGAGTCCATGGGCGAACTGGAACGCATAAGCGTCATCGCCTCGCGCCTGGGCAAGACGGCCAACGTGAGCCTGCGCATCAACCCCGACGTGGACCCCAAGACCCATCCCTACATTTCCACGGGGCTTAAAAAGAACAAGTTCGGCCTGGACATCGAAACGTCCCTGGCCGCCTACGCCAAGGCCCGCGAGCTGCCCGGCATCGAGCCCGTGGGCATCGACTGCCACATCGGCTCCCAGCTCACCACCATCGAGCCGTTCCTGGAGGCCCTGGCCAAGATCCTGGCCTTCCGGGACAAGCTGACGGCCATGGGCATCACCACCCGCTACCTCGACCTCGGCGGCGGCCTGGGCATCCAGTACAACGAGGAGGAGCCGCCCCACCCGCGCGAATTCGGCCAGGCCCTGACCAAGGCCCTGGGCGACACCCCGCTCACCCTCATCCTCGAGCCCGGCCGGGTCATCGTCGGCAACGCCGGCATCCTGGTCACCGAGGTGGTCTACACCAAAAAGACGCCGAGCAAGGATTTCGTCATCGTGGACGCGGCCATGAACGACCTCATCCGGCCGTCGCTGTACGACTCCTACCACGGCATCGGCGAAGTCCGGCCGGCCGGCCGCGACACGCTCAATGTTGATGTCGTCGGCCCCATCTGCGAATCCGGCGATTTCCTGGCCCGCGACCGCGAACTGCCGGCCGTGGCCCCCGGCGAACTGCTGGCCGTCTATTCCGCCGGCGCCTACGGCTTCACCATGTCCTCCAACTACAACTCGCGCCCCCGGGCGGCCGAGGTGCTGGTGGACGGCGACAAGGTCACCCTGGCCCGCCGCCGTGAGACCTACGAGGACCTCATCAGCCTGGAGCGCTAGTGTCGCGTCCTTGAAAAGGATAGGTGTGTATATGGGAACAACACCATAAAATAACTATTTTTTTCTTTAAAAAATACGATCGTATTTTTTAAGGGACGCAACACTAGGCCGGCCCCCGGGCCGACCGGTTTTTTGCCGCCGCGTCCCCGCTGTCCCACCGGACGGAGAGCGGGGACGCGGCTTGTTTTTCGGCCGCCTTGACCGAACCGCCCGGCGTCATTACCGTAAGGCAGCCTGGGGGACCGTCGCCGCGCCTCGGTTCCCGGGCCAGCCGCCCCTGCCCGCGCAAACGGAGGACGCCTTGCCGTGAATGCCGCCCTGCCCGTGCTCCTGGCCATGCAGATCGTCTTTTGCGGCGACAGCATCACCAAGGGCTGGGAGCTCTACAACCTGTTCGAACAGCCGAACAAGGTCTACATCAACGGGGTCGAATCCTGCACCAGCGCGGATATCCTCAAGCGCATCGAGCCCATCGCCCGAAAAAAACCGCACAAGCTCTTCCTGATGATCGGCATCAACGAAATCAAGGCCCAGAACCGCATCATCGACAACTACGACAAGATCCTGCGCAAGATCCAGGACCTTTCCCCCTATACGCTCATCTACGTGCAAAGCATCCTGCCGACCCGCAGCCAGACCATCGACAACGCCGACATCGTGGCCACCAACAACCGGCTCAAGGAACTGTGCGCCCGCCACAACCGCTTCGTGCGCTACCTCGACCTCTACGATTCCTTCCTGGCCGACGACGGCAAGCTCGGCCCCAATTTCACCGAGGACGGCATCCATCTGACCAAAAACGGCTATTCGCTCTGGAAAAAACTCATCGTCAGCCAGATGTGACCCCAAGGAGGCGGCCATGCCGGACCCCAACGCGCCCCCCCACGCCATCGCCGGCAAGGAAACCATCCTGGCCACGCCCGAGGCCCGGGCCACGCTCATGACCCTGGACCCCGGCCAGTCCATCCCGCCCCACCGCCACACGTACGTCACCGACCACACCTTCTGCCTGGCCGGCACGGCCGTCCTTCGCCTGTCCGACCCGCCCGAAACCGTCACCCTGCGCCCCGGCGACCGGTCCAGCGTCCCGCCGGGACGGGTCCACACCGTGGCCAACCCCGGCCCGGACAGGACCCGGCTGCTGCTCCTCCAGGGGCCGGGCGCCTACGACTTCCTCCCGGCCTGAGGGCGCGACCCGCAAACGCGGCCTCTTTTTCGCCTGGCTGTCATGACAAACGCGGCCAAGGTGGTTATAGCTGGTACATCTATCCTGCGCCTGCAAACCGTGCCATCCCAATAAGGAGCGCATCATGAGCGAGAAGTCCGATCTGTTCCATTGTGACGAGAAACTGTTGACCTACGACGCCGCCGTCATTCTCGAGGAAATCGTGGCCGGCCTGCGCCAGCGCAAGCTCACGGCCTCAACCGAGGACGGCCCGGTCTGCGTCGACCTGCCGCTTTTGGCCCACCTGGAAATCAGCTTCAAGCAGAAGGTCAAACCCGGCAAATCCAAGCGCAAACTGTCCATCGAGCTGGCCTGGAAGGAAGAGGACGGCGACGCCTAGCCCTCGATCCCCTTCCGGCTCAGGCCGTAAAAAAGCCCTCCCGTCGCAACGCTTCGGGAGGGCTCGCTTTTTTCGTCCGTGGCCGAAGCGGCCCAGGCGTCAGATCCCCGGCGCCGGGCGCAGGATGCGCGGCGAAACCGCCCGCACCGAGGCCGTGCCGGTCAGCAGCATGGCCGCAGTCAGTTCGGCCTTCAATTTGTTGAGCAAAAAGGCGACCCCCTCGGCCCCGCCGCCGAAGGCTCCGACCACCATTGGCCGGCCCACCAGCACCGCGTCGGCCCCCAGGGCCAGGTACTTGAGCACGTCGGCGCCGCTGCGCACGCCGCCGTCGGCCAGGATGACCCCGCGCCCCTTGGCTGCCCGGGCGATCTCCGGCAGTACCTCGGCCGCGCCCGGGGCCTGGTCCAGCACCCGGCCGCCGTGGTTGGAAACCACGATGCCGGCCGCTCCGGCGTCAAAGGCGATATTGGCCTCATCGGCCGTCATGATGCCCTTGACCAGGAAGGGCAGGCCCGTGGCGCCGACCAGTTCCGCCAGTTCCTCGGCCGTCTTGGGCGAGACGGGCTGGCCCTTGAGCGCCATGACCAGCAGCCCGGCGCCGTCGACGTCCATGCCCACGGCCGCCACCCCGGCCGCCGCCGCCCTGGCCAGCATGTCCTTGGCGACCGCCTGGGCCCGGGGCTTGACGATGGGGATGCCGCAGCCGCCCCGGGCCTCGATGGCCTGCAAGCCGCTGCCGTACATGGCCGGGTCGGCCCCGTCGCCGCACATGCCGATGGTGCCGGCCTGGGCCGCGCCGTCGATAATCATGGCGATGAAATCCTCTTCGGAAAGCTTGCCGCCCATGTTGTAGAGCACGCCCGTCATGGGCGCGGCCAGGATGGGCATGGCCAGTTCGCGGCCAAAAAGCGTCACCGCCGTGTCGGCGGCCTTCACGGCGTGCAGGGTGCGCATGTTGAGCCGCCAGGCGGCCAGGGCGCTCAGGTTGGCGGAAAACGAGGCGCCCGTGCCCATGCCGCCCATGCCCGGGGCCTCGCCGGCGCAGACCCGGCCGTCGCACACCGGGCAGACCCGGCAAAACCCCTTGAGTTCCTCCCTGGCCTTCTGGCGCAACGTCTTCAGTTCCATCGGTCCCTCCCGTCTGGCGAAAATGAGGATTCCCGGGCCGCGTCGGGCAGTCCGGCCAGCGGTTGTCCTATCCCCGGCACCGTATCGGGGCAAGCCCCGGCCGCCGGCGAGTGCTTCGCGCCACCCCAGCCCCGGAAAACACACTTTTTTTTCACGTGACTTGGCCTTCGCCCCCATGGTAAGCGCCAGCATCGAACGCCGGCCAGTGCGCCGTCCTTCCAACGCCAGAAACGAGGAGCCTATGCGGCCAATCATCGCCTGTCTGGCGCTTGCCCTTTGCGCCGGGCTTTGCGCCTGCTCCGGGGGGGACAAGGATTCCTTCCGCAATGTCGACCACGACAAAAACGGCAAGATCTCCTACGAGGAGCTGCTTTTTATCTTTCCGGACGTGCGTCCGGACGTGTTCGCCCGTATGGACACCGACGGCGACGGCGCGCTGTCCGAGGACGAATACAAGGCCTTCCTGAAAGGCGAGGCCACGGCCCCGACCCAGCCCGCGCCGGCCACGCCGCGCGCCCCGGCCACGCCCTCTTCGGGCCAGACATCGCGCCCGGGCGATCCGGCCCAGATGGCCGTGCCCTACCGTGGCGAGGAAGTCATCGAGATCCCCGCCCCCGGCAGCGAACAGCCCAAGGGCAAGGCCGACAAAGGCAAGAAAGACGCCAAAGACGCCAAGGGCAAGGCCGACAGCGCCAAGAAAGGCGAAGCGACGCAGTACACGATCCAGCGCGGCGACAACCTCTCGCGCCTGGCCCACAAGTTCGGCGTCAGCGTCGAGGACATCACCCGGGCCAACGGCAACATGCACCCCGATACCCTGCGCGACGGCCAGGTCATCACCATTCCGGCCCGCCCCTAGCGGACCGCCTGCCAAGAAGGATACGGCGTCATGCGATGGCTTTCCTGCCTGTTTGTGGCCGCGCTGCTCTGCGTCGCGGCCAGCCCGGCCCATGCCCTGACCCAGGAAGAAATCCTCAAGCGCCGCCTGGACAAGATGCGCCAGGCCGAGCCGGAAATGCAGGCCGAGGAACAGGAGCGCCAGGAGCAGAACCGGCAAAACGCCGCCACCCTCAGCAATGCGCCCGCCAATCCGGCCACGGAAACCCTGACCATTCCGGCGCCCACCCGCCCGAGTTCCCCCGATCCCAAGGGCGGGCTGTGGCAGACGCCGGCCAAGGGGCAAGGCCAACCGGCCCCGGCCGTGTCGAAACCGGCCCCGGCCGCCTCCCCGTCGCCCCAACCGGCCATGGCGCCCGAGCCCGTCGCGCCCCCCGTCGCCGCCAGCCCCTCCCCGGCCCCCAAGCCGGCCGCCTCCGAGGGCATCCCCATCAACGTCCCCTTCGGCGGGGCGGCCGGCAAGGCGCCCTCCGGGGGAACCGTCGGCAACGCCTCGGCCGGAAGTACCCCCATCAACGCGCCGGCGAGCGTGAAACCTGCCCCAGCTCCCTCCGGCGGGACGCCCATCAATGCGCCGTCCGGCGGAACAGCCGGCTACGCCTCATCGGGCAGTACGCCCATCAATGCGCCGTCCGGCGGTACAGCCGGCTACACCTCATCGGGCAGTACGCCCATCAATGCCCCGTCCGGCGGAACAGCCGGCTACGCCTCATCGGGCAGTACGCCCATTGATGCGCCGTCCGGCGGGACAGCCGTCAAGGCCGGCAGCCCCGGCAACGCCCCGTCCGTTGCCACCCCGATCAACGCGCCGTCCCGGCAGCGTGATCCGGCGACGGCTGCCTCCCTGGCGGCCATGGCCGGCAAGGCGGCCGCGGCCGGCGACAACAAGACCGCCCTAACCATGCTCGGCGAAGCCATCGCCGCCGACCCCGCCGATCCCGACCTCTACAACAACCGGGGCAATGTCTTGAGCAACACGGGCAAGGTTCGGGAGGCCCTGGCCGATTACGACAAGGCCATCGCGCTTCGCGGCGCCGACGCCGTCTCCTTCACCAACCGTGGACTGGCTTTCGAACGCCTGGGTAACCAGGACAAGGCCTGTGCCGACTACAAGAAGGCGTGCGACCTGGGGGATTGCGACTTCTACAAGAGTTTCAAGGCCGAAGGGCATTGCCGCTAGCGGCAGAACTTTCCCGCCGCCACATCGGCCGCTTCCAACCCGTCGTTATCGCAGAAGTGGTACACATATTGCTTCACTTCGGTGAACACCCAACGGCAGACCGCGCGCCCGCCCGGGCCACGGTTTCGCGAACGGATTCGCTGGAGAGGAGGTCACCTTGTCCCCCTGCGTGCTCGTCCTTTGCCCTCATGCCAAAGACCGCACTTCCCTGGTCCGTGTGCTGACACAGCGCTATACGGTCCTGGACACCGGGGATGTGGACAAGGCCCTCGGCCTGGTGCGCGCCTGCCCCGGTTGCCGCCTGGCCTACTGCGGCCTGGGGCGGTCCGCCGAGGACGCCGTGGCGGCGGCCCGGGCGCTCAAGGTCGTCCGGCCGGCCCTGTCGGTCATCGCCCTGACCCGCCAGCCCGGTCACGCGGCCTGGCGCGAGGCAACCGGCCAGGGCCTGCTGGCCGCCGTGCGGACGCTGCCCCTGTCCGAGGCCGACCTGCTGGCCCAGACCCGGGCCATCCTGATCCCCCAAGCGGCCATGACCGGCAGGATGCGCTCGTCCTGCGGGTTGCTCACCCGCGAGGAAATCGATTTCCTGCTCGGCCGGGTGAGCCTGGCAGGGCTGGCCACCTGCCCGCCGGTGCAGTGACCGGCCGCCCCGCCTTTCCTGCCCGCAAGCCCCGGGACGGTATCGCCCGAGGCGGGAGGCGCCGCGCCGGCCAGGCCCGGGCCGGAGCTACCGGCCGTCGCCCGACGGCCGCGGCCCAAGCCAGAAACGGATGAGGTCCTCGGGGGTTTCGCGCTCGCGCAGGACCGTGAAACGCCCGCCCCGCGCCCCGATGATCCGGGGCATCTGCCGGCTGTTGTAGCGCGACCACATGGCGAAGGTGTAGGCGCCCACGTCCTCGAGGACGACCACATCCCCCGGGGCGGCCTCGGGGAGTCTGGCCCGGAAAATCGGGAAATCCCCGGAAAAACACAACGGGCCGGCCAGGTGCCAGGCCATCGGCCGGCCGGGCTTCTCCCGGCCGTCGGGGCCGAGCAGCCGGGCCTTGTGGGGCCAATTGCGGGGATTGTAGCACTCGCGCACGAACATGTCCGCGCCGAGGTGGATCACGGCCGTGCGGTGGCCCTTCTGGCGCTTGACGTATTCCACGGTGCTTGCAGCCACGGCGCAGGGCGCGTGCAAAAACCGCCCGAATTCCGTCACCACCTCGAAGCGCCCGGACAGGATATCCGGGCAGCGCGCCCGCAGGGCGGCGACATAGGCGGCCGGGCTTGGCGGCGCGTCGGTGTCGCGGTAGGCCACGGGCAGGCCGCCGCCGATGTCCAGGCGCCGCAGTGCCCTGCCGCAGGCGGCTTCGATCTCCCCGGCCAGGTCGTACACGGCGCCGACGCCGGCCACGAGCAGGTCCAGGGGACAGCCCTGGGAGCCGATATGCACGTGCAGGTCCGTCAGCCACGGGTAGCGTCGGTAGGCGTCCACGATCGCCCGGCGCCGTTCCAGGGGGACGCCGAACTTGGAATAGCCGCCGGCCACGCTGGTGGCCTTGATGCGGCCAAGGCCCACCTGGGGATTGACGCGAAGCCCCGCCCGGGGCGGCAGGCCGGAGGCCTGGGGCAACGCGTCCAGCCGGGCCAGTTCGTCCAGGTTGTCGGCGTTTAGGGCGATGCCCCGCGCCACGGCCAGGCGCAGTTCCTCCACGGTCTTGGCCGGGGAGTCGAAAACGATGCGCGACGGAGGAAAACCCGCCTCCAAGGCCAGAGCCAGTTCCGGCAGGCTGGCCGCCTCGGCGAAGGCCCCCAGCCCGGCCAGAAAGGCCAGGACCGGCGGCAGCGGATTGGCCTTGACCGCCACGGCGTGGCGCGCCCCCGGCCCAAAGGCGGCGACGACCTCGGCCAGGCGGGCCTCCAGCCGGTCGAGGTCGTAGAGCACCACGGCGGTGTCGCTTTCCCGGATCAGGCCGGCCTCGCGGGCCGCTCGATACAACTCCATGGGACTCCTTCCCCGAGGCCTAGCCGAGCAGCCACCAGGCGCTGACAGCCAGGCTGGCCGCGGTCACGGGCAGGCCCACCTTGGCATGGCGCACGAAATCCAGGCGTACACCCAGGCTCGCCGCCTGGTCGGCCACGATGAGGTTGGCGATGCTGCCGGGCAGCAGCAGGTTGCCGGCCAGGGTGCTGGACACGGCCAGCACGGTGGCCTGCTGCGGGCTTTCGTGGCCGGGCAGCAGGAGCATTACGGCCGGCACGTTGGACACGATGTTGGACAGCCCGGCCGTGACGGCAAAAAGCCAGCCCGGCCGGCCGAGGTCGATGCCGGCACCGGCGAGCCAATCGTGCAGGTCGGTCAAAAACCCGGCCGCCGCCACCTCGCGGTTGACCACAAACAGGCCCAGGAAAAGCAGCAGCAACTGCCAGTCGACCAGGGCCAATGTCTCGCGCGAGGCCATGCGGCGGCTCAGCAACAGTGCCCCGGCGCAGGCCAGGGCCACGTTTTCCCGGGGAACGCCGCCCAAGCAAAAAAGGGCCATGCACAGGCCGATGGCCGCCAGGCCCTTGGCCGACTGCCAGGCCTGAAACGGCGGGGCGGCCACGACCAGGGTCACCCGAGGGCCGGCAAAGCGGCCGCGATAGGCAAAGACCACGCCGGCCCAGGCCAGGGCCAGGGAGGCCAGCACGCAGGGCCAGACGTCGGCCAGATAGCCGGTAAACGACAGCCGGGCCACCTGGCCGATGAGCATGTTTTGCGGGTTGCCGATGACGGTTGCTGCCGAGCCGATGTTGGCGGCCAGGGCCAGTCCCAGGAGATAGGGCAGGGGCGAGAGCCCCCGGGCCAGGGTCGCTTCCACCAGGATCGGGGCCATGGCCAGGCAGACGATGTCGTTGGCCAGGATGGCCGACAGGACGGCGGCCGCGGCCATGACCCGGGCCAGCAACCCGGCCGGCGTGGCCGTGGCGGCGATGAGGCGGCGCGAGACGGCGGTGTAGAAGCCGCCCAGGCGCAACTGGGCCGAGACCACCATGAGCCCGAAAAGCAGGGCCAGGGTGGGGACATCGGCCGCGCTCCAGGCCTCGGGCACGGTGAGCAGGCCCGAGGCGACCAACACAATGGCGCCGAGCACGGCCGCGCCGGCCCGGTCCAGGGCCAAGCCGGGCAGCCGGCCCAGGGCCATGGCCGCGTAGACCAGCACGAAAACGACCAGGACAATGACACGCACGCCCCGGGCCTAGCAGGTTCGCGGCCCGATTCCAAAACAAAAATACGCCCGAGCCCGGTTGGGCCACCGCCCACCCGGCCCGGCAACAAAAAAGCGGCCCCCCAGCGGGAGCCGCTCGTTGTGCAGGCGGGAAGCACCGGCTATTTGCCCAGCAGGTTGGCCTGGCTCGGATGTTCGCCGAACCAGCGCACCTGGCCGGAGTCGATGTCGTAGAGCGCGCCCACGACCTTGATCTTGCCGGCGGCGGCCATCTGCTTGAGCATCGGGCTCTTGGCGTAGATGTCGCTTATGGCCTGCCACATGTTGGCCTCGATGGACTTGTTGATGAGGTCCTCGAGGCTGTCGGAGGCGAAACGCGCCTTGACGGCCTTGACCGCCGGCACGATGGGGGCCACGAGCTGGCCGATATTCTCGGTGACGGGCTCGTTTTTGACCACGGCCGTGACCGCGCCGCACTTGGTGTGGGCCATGACTACGATCAGCGGCACGCCGAGGTGTTCGGCCCCGTATTCCATGGTGCCGATCTCGTCCACGGCGGCCACGTTGCCGGCCACGCGTACCACGAAGACATCGCCCACGCCCTGGTCGAAAACCACTTCCACGGGCACGCGCGAATCGGCGCAGGAAAGCACGGTGGCGAACGGATGCTGGCCGCTGGTTGCGGTCTCGTGGCGGCGGGCGGCGTCCTGGTGCGGCGCCACGCTGGCTCCGGCCACGTAACGGTCGTTGCCTTCCTTGAGTTTGGTCAGGGCCTCGTCGGCACCGAGCCCGCTTCCCCCGGACGAGGCCACGGCCGACGCGGCCAGGCCCAGACAAAACACAAACGCCACCAGCAACATGGACAATCGTTTCATCCCAGCTCCTCCCTTTTTGCGGATATGGCTCCGACCCTTGTACGCCAAACCGGCGGTCGTGGTCAAAACAATCCTTGGACCGGCCCATCTTGCGCCCCGGACCCGGTGCGGCTAGAGGGAAATCGACTACGCCCCGCACCAGATAGCCCAGGGCCGCCTCGCTGCGGCCGGGTGCGGTCACAGGTCAACGACACGGCCCCGCGCCCTCCCGGCGCGGCGCAACCCCGGAGTCTTCATGCTGGAAGTCGTCGTCTTCGGCTGCGGCGCGGCGGTCATGGTCCTGGAACTGGTCGGCGCGCGCATCCTGGCCCCGTTTTGCGGCACCTCGCTCGTGGTCTGGAGCGGACTGATCGGCCTGGTCATGGCCAGCCTGGCCCTGGGCTACTGGCTGGGCGGCAAGCTGGCCGACCGCCGGCCCGAGGCCAAAGTCCTGTCGGGCCTGATCGCCCTGGCCGCCGTGCTGGTGGCGGCCACGGCCGCAACCAAAATACCGCTGCTGGAATTTCTGGCCAGCCGCGAAATCGGGCCAAAACTCATGGTCCTTGGGGCGACGCTGACGCTATACGCCCCGGCCGCCGCCCTGCTCGGCATGGTCTCGCCCTTTGCCGTGCGCCTGGCCGTGCGCGACGCGGCCTCGGCCGGGGCCACCGCCGGCCGCCTCTACGCCCTGTCCACGGCCGGCAGCATCGTCGGCACCCTGGCCGCCGGTTTCTACCTCATCGCGGCCCTGGGTTCCACGGCCATCCTGCTGGCCGTGGCCGGCTTCCTGCTGGTGCTTTCGTTTCTCACCTGGCGCGGCGGCATCAAGGCGAAACTCGTGGCCGGGGCCGTCATCGCCCTGTGCGGCCTGGGGCTTTGGGCCAACGACGCCTCGCTCGCCGCTGCCGGCGTCACGGACGTGGACACGGCCTATGGCCGCCTGCTCGTCTACCAGGGGGTGGAACCGGAAAGCGGCCGGCCCATTCGGCTGATGACCACCGGCCCCAACCGCTGCCAGTCGGCCGTCTACCTGGACGCGCCGGACGAACTCGCCCTGCCCTACACCCGCTTTTTCGCCCTGGCCCTGACCATGGTCGAGGCACCGAGGCGCGTCCTGGTCCTCGGCGGCGGGGGCTACAGCTTTCCGCGCCATGTCCTGTCCGCCTTCCCCCAGGCCGCCGTCACCGTGGTCGAGCTCGACCCCGGGGTCACGGCCGTCGCCCGCACGCATTTCGGATTAACCGACGACCCGCGCCTGACCATCGTCCACGAGGATGCCCGGGTCTTCGTCAACCGGCAAAGCGGCCCCTACGACCTGATCTACCTGGATGTTTTCGGCACGGACTACCTGCCGCCCTTTCACGTGGTCACCCGCGAGGCGGCCAGGCGGCTGGCCGCCCTGCTCGCCCCGGGCGGGGTGGTGGTGGTCAACGCCATCGGCGCCCCGGCCGGGCCGGGCGGGCTTTTTCTGCGCTGCCTGGCCGCCACCTTCGCCGACGTCTTCGCCGACACGGCCGTCTACGCCCTGGGCGGGCCGCAGCGGGCCAGCGAGGAGCAAAACGTCATGCTCACGGCCCGGTGCGAACCCGGCCCCGGCCCGGTCCCGGCAAACGCCGAGGCCAGGGCCTTCCTGGCCGGGCGCCTGGCCGACCCGGTGGGGGCCGGGGCCATGGTGCTCACCGACGACCACGCCCCGGTGGAATGGCTGGGACTGGGGCTGGGGCTTTAGGGGCGTTGCGGCCGCATGGAGGACGGAAGCCGTATTCCCCTCAAACGACGGGCCTATTTCTAGGGTCGCTCCCCTAGGTCGCGTCGAGGTCGAGGCCCACCGGGCAGTGGTCCGAGCCCATGACCGCGTCCTCGATCCAGGCCCGGCGCACCTGGCCGCGCAGCTCCTCGGAGACGAAGAAGTAGTCGATGCGCCAGCCCACGTTGCGGTCCCGGGCCTTGAACCGGTAGTCCCACCAGGTGTAGTGGCCGCCCTCCTTGGTAAACATCCGGAAGGTGTCCACGTAGCCGGCGGCCGTGAAGGCGTCGAGCCAGGCCCGCTCCTCGGGCAAAAACCCCGAGGTTTTTTCGTTGGCCTTGGCGTTTTTGAGGTCCAGGGCGGTGTGGGCGGTGTTGAAGTCGCCGCAGGCCACGATGGGCTTGGCCTGGCGCAGCTCCTCGGCCCGGGCCAGGAAGGCGTCGTAGAAGGCCAGCTTGTAGGCCAGGCGCTCGGGGCCACGGCCGCCGTTGGGGAAATAGACGTTGAAGAAATGGAACGTGTCGAATTCCATGTGGATCAGCCGCCCCTCGCCGCCGAAGGCCGGGTCCGGCAGCTCCAGGGAAATGGCCAGCGGCTCCACCCGGTAGAAGCAGCCCACGCCGGAATAGCCCTTTTTCACCGTGGCGCTGCACCAGACGGTCCTGTAGGCCTCGGTGTGGCCGAAGTCGGCCTCGTGGCCGGTCTGGATCTTGGACTCCTGGACGCCCACGACATCCGCGCCGCAGCCGCCAAGCCAGTCCCAAAAGCCCTTCTGCACCACGGCCCGCAGGCCGTTGACATTCCAACTCATCAAAATCATTGTAACAACCCCGTTTCCTCCAAGGAAAGGCGGCTCGCTTCGTCGCCGCGCATCATGTCCAAAAAGGCCTTGGCGCAGGTCGGGCAGAACTGCCGGCCGGCCTCTTCCTCAATGATGCGCAGGGCGGCGTCAAGAGGCATGCCCCGGCGATAGGGCCGGTCCGTGGTCATGGCGTCGAAGGCGTCGGCGATGGCGATGACCCGCGCGCCGAGGGGAATGTCCTCGCCCATGATGGCCGTGGGATAGCCGCGGCCGTCCCAGCGTTCGTGATGCAGCAGGATCAGCGGCAGCACCGGCACCAGGGAAATGATGGGGCGCAGGATCTCCGCGCCGATGACGGCGTGTTCCTGGATCTTGGCGTATTCCTCGGGCGTGAGTTTGCCGGGCTTGAGCAGCACGGCGTCGCGCACGCCGATCTTGCCGATGTCGTGGAGGTTGGCCGCGATTTCGAGCTCCCGCAAGGCCCGGTCGTCGAGTTCCAGGGCCCGGCCCAGGCGCATGGCCATGCGCGACACCCGGGCCGTATGGCCCTTGGTGTATTCGTCGCGGGCCTCCAGGGCGGTAATGAGCGCCGACATGCTGGCCAGGACGTGCTCGTGTTCTTTTTTGACATGCCGGTAGCTTTCGGCCAGAAGCTGTTCCACCACGAGCTGCATCTTCTCCACGTCGAAGGGTTTGACGAAGTAGCGCGACACGCCCAGGCGCTCGCCGCGCAGGATATCGCTCTGCCGGCCCCGGGCGCTCATGATGACCACCAGGGTATGGCGCAGTTGCGGCTCGTCGCGCAGCATTTCGCACAAGGCGTAGCCATCCATCTCCGGCATCTCGATGTCCGTGACCACCACATCCGGGCGATGGGCCAGGGCCAGTTCGAAGGCCTCGCGGCCGTTGGCCGCGGTCAGCACGCAATGCCCGCTCTTGATGAAGCTGTGGCGCAGCAGCTCGCGGATCAGCTTGGCGTCGTCCACGACCAGGATCTTGTTGTGGCGCTTGCGCTCGACCAGGTCCAGGTGTTCGGACACCTTGGCGGCCAGCATCTCCGTGGTGAAGGATTTGAGCAGGTAGTCGTCGGCCCCGCAGCCGAAAGCCGTTTCCATGGCGATGGGATCGTCGCTGCTGGAGAGGATGATGACCGGCAGGTAGCGGCCCGGGTTTTCCTCCTTGAGCCGACGGCACAGGTCCAGCCCGGACAGCCCGCCGGGCAGCAGCACGCTGGTCAGCACCAGTTCGTAGGGGTACTTGCGGCAAAAGGACAAGGCCTGGTCGGCGTCGTGGGCGGCCACCACCTGGAAGCCGGCCGGGGACAGGGCCGCCCGCACCACATGGAGCAGGGTCTTGCCGGCGTCCACGAACAGGATGCGCCGCCTCGCCGGTTGCGGCGGCGTCTGGCCGCGTCGTTTGATCTCGCCGAGCACCTTGGCCAGATTGTGCCGGTTGACCGGATGGATGTCGCGCCCCTCGGGCACGGCGGCCATGCCTTCGGCATCGCCCTCCTCCAAGGGCAGCAGGTAGAGGATGGGGATGCCACGCCCGGCCAACCGGGCCGCCGCCCGAACACGCTCGATGCACTGTTCGCTCTCCAGGCTCATGTAGGAGTCCTGGACGAGCACGGCGTCCGGGGCCGGGTCGGCGAGCGGAATGTCGATGCTGCCGTCCTCGGGAAAGGCGAAGGCATACTCCACCCCGGCCGTGAGATAGATCTTGGACAAAAAAGCCCGGTAAAAGAGGATGTCGATGATGTTGACGACGTACATCACCACCTCCCCGGCGCAAACGGCCAGGCTTCATCGTTGCGTCGGTCACGTTCCATGGACGCGATAGCGGACTTAGGTGAAAGACAGCAATTGGGCGTCGAGTTGCCGGCCGTCGAAGCGCACCAAGGCGTAGCCGCCGCCGGCCAGGGCCCCGGGGTTGACGACCGTCGTTTTGCCGAGGCGATCCTCGGCCCGGGCCTCGTGAATATGGCCGGTCAGGCAGACCGCCGGCTGGACGCGTTCGATGAAGGCCCGCACGGCCCGGCTGCCCACGTGGGTCCCGCCGCCGATCACGTCCGTGGCCGTATCGTAGGGCGGGGTGTGGCAGACCATGACCAGGTGGGGGCAGTGGGCCACGGCGGCGTGGGCGGCCGTAAGCCAGGCGGCGATGCGTTCCTCCCCGGCTTCGCTGGGCGTGCCGAAGGGGGTGGGCGTGGACCAGCCGCAGCCGAAAAACCCCACGCCTTGCGGCGTGACCCGGCCGGTGGCGTGGATGTTGACGCCCTCGCCGGTGAGGTAGGTGTCCACGTCGGCCTTGTCCATGTTGCCTATCTGGGCCAGGATGACGGCATTGTGGCGCCGCACGGCCTTAAGGACGGCCTTGGCCGCGGCCGCACCGCCCCGGATGGTCAGGTCGCCCGTGATGACCACGCCGGCCGCCGTACCCAAGCCCGGCAGGCGGTCGATGCCCCGCGTGTCGTCGTGGATGTCGCCAATGCCGATCCAGTATGCGCCCTCGCCCATGGCTCCTCCCGGCTGGAAACCGACCAAGCCGCTCTTCCCCTGGCGGTTTTGCCCTGATAGTATGCGGCCGTTGTGAAAACAATGCAACCATATAGCGAAATCGAAGTCCCCAAAGCCGCCATGCGCCGCGAAATGCGGGCCCGCCGCAGCGCCCTGGCCCCGGAGTTCGTGCAATCGGCCAGCGAAACCGTGACCAAACGGCTGTTTGCCCTGCCGCGGCTGGCCGCGGCCACGGAAATCCTGGCCTACCTGCCCATCCGCAACGAGGTGGACGCCGGCCACGCCGCCCGCCTGGCCCTGTCCCTGGGCAAGCGGCTGCTGTTGCCCCGCTGCCGCCCGGGCGCGCCGGGCGTGATGGACCTTGGCTGCGTCGCCTGCCTGGACGACCTGGCGCCGGGCAGTTACGGTATCCTGGAGCCCCGTCCCGATGCCTGCCGCCCGGCCGAGGCCTTTTCCCCCGGGGCCATCCTGGTGCCGGGGCTGGCCTTCGACCCGTCAGGCGCCCGCCTGGGCTACGGCGGCGGCTATTACGACCGGCTGCTGTCCCAGCCCGCGGCGGCCGGGGCCTTTGTCGTGGGACTGGCCTACGACTTCCAGATCGTCCCCCGGCTGCCCCGCGAAGCCTGGGACAAACCCGTGGACGCCGTGGTCACCGAACGGCAAACCCTCCTTATACCGGCATGAATCACATTCCTTTCGCCTTTCCCGGCCTGCCGCGCATCGGCTGCGCCTTCGGCTGCGGCCCGGACACCATGGCTTTTACCGGCGCGCCGGACCCGGCCGCCGTCACGGCGACCCGCCAGGGCCTCCAACGGGAGCTCGGCTTTCGCCACTGGCATTCGCTGAGGCAGGTGCACGGCGTGCACATGATTTTCGAGCCGGAGTTCGACACCCTGTCCCGCCCCAGCCTCGAAACCGGCGACGGCCTGGCCG
This sequence comes from Solidesulfovibrio sp. DCME, assembly GCF_049995385.1. Lineage (NCBI taxonomy): Bacteria > Pseudomonadati > Thermodesulfobacteriota > Desulfovibrionia > Desulfovibrionales > Desulfovibrionaceae > Solidesulfovibrio > Solidesulfovibrio sp. DCME. The sequence continues at coordinate 2,585,937 of NZ_CP188261.1, read as the reverse complement.
AGAGCCGGCCGGGCCGGGCCCTGGCCGTCAAGACCGCCGATTGCCAGCCCGTGCTCATCGCCCACGAGTCCCAGGAGGTCGTTGCCGCCTTGCACGTGGGCTGGCGGGGCAATGTGGCGGATTTCTGCGGCCGGGGAGTCCGTTCGCTGTGCGTGCGCTACGGCCTCGACCCGCGCGAGCTCTACGCCGTGCGCGGCCCGAGCCTGGGGCCGGGGGAGTCGGAGTTCACCAACTTCGAGGCGGAATTCGGCGAGGCATTTCGCCCCTATTTCGACTACCGCTCGCGCCGGCTGGACCTGTGGCGCCTGACCCGCGACCAGCTCGTGGCGGCGGGCCTGGACCGGGACCGGATCTTCAGCCTGGACCTGTGCACCAGGAGCCTGCCGCTTTTTTTCTCCTACCGGCGCGACAAAACCACCGGCCGCCAGGCCAGCCTCATCTGGATCCGGCCGTAGCCTGCCCTGCCCTCAGAAGCGGAATCCGCCCCGCTCGAAGAGCAGCAGGCAGGCGTCCACCACGTCCGGGTCGTAGCGCAGGCCGCGGCCCTTGCCGATCTCGTCCAGGGCCGCGTCGAGGGGCAACGCCGCCCGGTAGGGCCGGTGGGCGGTCATGGCCTCGACCACGTCGGCCACGGCCAGGACCCGCGCGCCGACGAGCTGCTCCCCGCCGCGCAGGCCCCTGGGATACCCCGAGCCGTCCAGGCGCTCATGGTGTTCGAGCACCATGCGGGCCACGGGCCAGGGGAAGGGGATGTCCCGAAGGATGTCGTAGCCGACCTGGCTGTGGTCGCGCACGATGCCCATTTCGATGGGGGTGAGGACTTCGGGCTTGGCCAGGATTTCCGAGGGCACGTGGATCTTGCCAATGTCGTGGACCAGCCCGGCCACGCGCACGGCCTCGCGCTCTTCGGCCTCGAACCCCAGTTCCACGGTCAGGGCATGGGCCAGGCGGGAGACGCGCTGCTGGTGGCCGGCGGTGAAGGGGTCGCGGGTTTCCGAGGTCACGGTCAGGGCGTTGACCGTCTCCTCCATGGTGCGGCGCAGGTTGGCCAGGGACCGGCGCAGGGCCTGTTCCGTGCTGCGGCGGCGGCTGATGTCGCGAAAAACCACCACCGTGCCGAGCGTCTTTCCCCGGTCGTCGACCAGGGGCGACAGGGTCTGTTCGATGGGCAGGTGTGCGCCGCCCCGGCAGCACAACACGACGCAACGCTCCCGTTTGTCGGCAGCGGCGTCGGCCACGTCCGGGCATAAAACGGCCCGCGTGCGGTAAACCGCCGCCAGCTCCCGGCCGACCAGGTCCGCGGCCTCCTCGCCCAGCAGCCGCAAGGCCGCCGAATTGGCGAAGCGGACCAGCCCGGCCGGATCGACGGTCAGCACCCCCTCTTCCAGGTTGGCCAGGGTCATGCCCATCCAGCGCTCGTTTTCGGCCAGCCGGCGTTCCATGCGGGACTTGCTGAGGGCGATGTCCAGGGCCGCACCCAGTTCGCGGTCGTCGAAGGGTTTGATCACATAGCCGTAGGGGCCCACCTCGCCGGCCCGCCTGAGGGTCTGGGCGTCGGAATGGGCGGTCAAAAAGACCACGGGCGGGCCGCCCTGCCCGCGGATGCGCCCGGCCGCCTCCACGCCGTCCATGTTCCCCTTGAGCATGATGTCCATCAAAACCACGTCCGGCGCGGTCGCCGCGACCATCCGCACGGCCTCCTCCCCGGAGTCGACCACGGCCACGACCGCGTGGCCCAGACGGGTCAGCCGATGCCGGATGTCCATGCCCACCACGGCCTCGTCCTCGACGACCAGCACGCGGGACGACTCGGGGCTGGTCACCGCCCTAGTCACGGGAGCCTTCCCCCCCGGCCAGGATGGTGGTCAGGGCCGCCTCCAGGGAAGGCCGGCGGAAGACGAAACCGAGAGCCGAAAGCTTCGCCGGCACGGCCCGGACGCCGTACAAAAAGAGTTCCCGGCCCATCTCGCCAAGGACCAGATTCAGAACGGATGCAGGCAGGCGCAGCAAGGATGGCCGGCCGAGGGCCCGGCCGATGGCCGCGGCCAGTTCGTCTTGGCTGACGGCCCCGGGCGCGGCCAGGTTGAAGGGGCCCGAAGCGTCCGGGTGGCCCATGAGGAAGCGGATGGCCGCCACTTCGTCGTGCAACTCGATCCAGGGGAAGTACTGCCGGCCGTTGCCCAGGGGGCCGCCCAGGAAAAAACGGTAGGGAGCGAACATCCGGGGCAGGGCGCCGCCCCCGGCGCCGAGGACCACGGCCGTGCGCACCACCACCCGGCGTATCCCCAGGGCCTCGGCCCCGGCCGTGGAGGCTTCCCAGTCCCGGGCCAGGCCGGCCAGAAAGCCCTGGCCGCAGGGCGCGGATTCGTCCGTGGGCAACGCTCCCCGGTCGCCGTAATAGCCCGTGGCCGAGCCCTGGACGAGCACGGCCGGCGGCGCGGCTGCCCGCGAAAGCGCTTCCATGAGGGCCTGGCCGGCAAAAAGGCGGCTGTCGCGCAGGCGCCCCTTGCGGGCCCTGGTCCAGTAGCCCGAGGCGATATTCTCCCCGGCCAGGTTGACCAGGGCGCCGGCGCCCTCGAGGAGATGGCCCCAGCCCGTGGCGGTGCGCCCGTCAAAGGGCGCGAACAGCACCCCCGGTTGCGGCCGGTGTCCCGAAGCCGCGCGCGACAGCACCACGGCCTCATGGCCGTCGCGTGTCAACGACCGGACCAGCGCCCGGCCGATGAAACCCGTACCGCCGGCGATGACCACCCGCATGGGGCCTCCTTGGCAAGAGAGATGGGATCGCCAGGCCATTATACGGCAACCGGCGGTAAAGGCAACCGATCGTGGCCGGTCAGTAAGTGAAATCGAGCTGGTAGGAGACGGGCGTGGCTGCGTCGAAGGGCCAGAAAAAAAGCCCCTTGCGCAGCCACGGCGAGACGTCCAGGCGCAGCAGGGCCAGTTCCAGGGTCAGCACGTAGGTCTTGCCCCGCTCCAACCGGTCCCACGGCCCGAGGTCGATGAGGATTTCGCTCCAGGCCTTGCGCAAAAGCGTGCGCAGCTCCTTGTCGGCGACCGTGCCCTGCCCCGGCAGGGAAGCGATGAAATCGCCGCCCTTGAGCCGACGCAGCTCGCTTTGCCACTCGGCCCGGGTCACTTCCTGGTTCCAGACGTAATCGCGCTTGACCGAAAGCCGGGCCTTGCAGGTCAGGGCCAGGCGAACGCCTGCGGCCAAAGCCTGGCGGATGGGCTCGATGCCCGTGGGCTCCACGCCGAAGCGCACCCGGATCTTGCCCTCGATGTTGTTGAGCACCAGGTTGCTGAGCAGCAATTCCTGGGCCCGGGCCGGAGCGGCGGCCCAAAGGATCGTGCCCAGGGCCAAGGCCAGGGCCGGGAGCAGACGGCGCAGCGAATCCATTGGTTGCGGCAAGCCGTAGGTTTCGGGGGACGGGCGATCCATGCGGTAAAGGGCCTAATCCATGCCGCCCGCTTTGACAACAACCCCGGCCCTCGGCTAACACCCGGCCAGCCGGCGCCCCAGCGCCGCCACACCCCATGAAACCCCTTCGCCTTTATGTTGTCGGTGCCGCCAAGGCCCCCTTTTTGCGCGACGCCGCCGCCCACTACCTGACGGCCTTGCGGCGCTATCTGCCGGCCGAGGAAATCGTCGTGCGCGACGGCAAGGCCTCCGAGGCGGCCCGGCGCAAGGACGAGGAAGGCAAGGCCCTGCTGGCCAAACTCTCACCCCGCGACTGTGTCGTCGTCCTCGACGAGCACGGCGCCTCACTCCCCTCGCGCGCGCTGGCCACCAAACTGTCGGGCCTCGTCGAGGACCCGGGCCGGGTGCCCTGTTTCGTCGTGGGCGGCGCCTACGGCCTGTCCCGGGCCGTCCTCGACCGGGCCGACCTGACGCTGGCCCTGGGGCCGGGCACCCTGCCCCACGAACTGGCCCGGGTAGTCCTGTACGAACAGCTCTACCGGGCGGCGGCCATCCTGGCCGGCGCGCCCTACCACCATTAACCCCAGCCAAGGCGGTCCCATGCCCCTGCCACTCCTCGATACGGCCTACCTGGAAAAACTGCGCGCCTACTTCACATCCGGCGACCTGCGCTTCGATTTCGAAAACGGCTCCGAGGAAGTCAAGGGCGAGGTCCTCGACTTCCTGGAAACACTCATGGACCTGGCCGAACTGGCCGACGCCACGGCCACGCGGCTGATTTTCAAGGACGCCTACATGGAAGGCACCGCCGGCGAATAAAGCGTCAGGTGGCGCGTCCTGCCCCCGACGGCATAGGAGGCGGCCGCGGCCCGAACGAAGCCCGGCGTGTCGTCGGGGCCGGCGGCGCAGGCATCGCCGGTCATGGTCAAAACGGCCATGGGCGGCGGCACGAGCCCCCGGCAGATGGCCAAAAACTCCCGCCACGGCGCGAAGGCGCGGCTGACGCACAGCACGAAGGCCTCCCCCCGGCCGGCCAGGATGGCCGGCACGGTGCGGGCCACGTCGCCCTCGGCCACGGCCAGGCCGGTCAGCCCCAGCCGGGCCACGGCCTCGGTGAGGAATACGCAGCGTTTCTGGCGGGCCTCCAGCAAATGATATGGCCCCCGGTTCAAGAAGGCCCGCAGCGGTATGCCGGGCAGCCCGGCGCCGGCCCCGAAATCGAGGCAGGCGACGGGTGTACCCGCCGGCGGCAACAGGCGTGAGACGGCCGGGCCGGCCAGAAAATCGGCCAGGTGCCAGGAATCGGCCACAAGCGTGGCCAGGATGGTCGGCCAGTCGGCCGGGCCGACCAGGTTGACCTTGTCCCGAAAGCGTTCCACAAGCTCCAGGTAGCCGGCGAGGAGCGTTGCCTGTTCCCGGGTGAGCCGCCGCCCGAGGGCCGCCGCCTCCCGGGTCACGGCCGACGCGTCCGGCGCCGGGAGGCTGGCCGTTTGGGCCTTATTCCGCATGGATTTCCCCATCAAATTGCCCGTTGCACATTTTGGCCCGTTGCTCTACCAATCGCGGCCGAAAAGACATGCAACGCTGTTAAGGAGTGGCGATCGTGAGCGCAAGGCAAAACCGCCCGGCCGTATTGTTTCCCGGCCAGGGCTCCCAGGAAAAGGGCATGGGCCGCGCCCTGGCGGAGGCTTCCGCCGAGGCGGCCGAACTGTGGGCAATGGCCGAGAAAGCCTCGGGGCTCCCCCTGCGGGAGATCTATTGGGAAGGCGACGAGGCGGCCATGGCCGACACCCGCGCCCTGCAACCGGCCATGACCGCCGTGACGCTGGGCCTGTGGTTCGCCGCCCGCCAAAGGCTCGGCGACATCGTCGGTTTTGCCGGCCATAGCCTGGGCGAATACGCCGCCCTGGCCGCTTCGGGCATGCTGGAGGCGGCCAAGGCCCTGGAACTGACCAGCCTGCGCGGCCGGCTCATGGCCGAAGCCCCGGGCGGCAACGGCGCCATGGCCGCCATCTTGAAGCTTTCGCTGGGCGACATCGAGGACGTGGTGCGCCAGGCCGCCCTGGCCACGGGCAAGGTGCTGCTTGTGGCCAACTACAACTCCCCGGGCCAGTTCGTCATTTCCGGCGACAAGGCCGCCATCGAGGCCGCCGCCGCCCTGGTCAAGGAACGCAAGGGCCGGGCCGTGGCCCTCCCCGTCAGCAACGCCTTCCACAGTCCGCTCATGGCCGAGCCGGCGGCGGAGCTGGTCAAGGCGCTGGACAAGGCGGGACTGCGCGCCCCCACCGTGGCCCCGGTGTATTTCAACGTCACCGGCGCCCTCGAAACCGATGCGGACAAGGCCCTGGCCCTCATGCGCCGCCAGATGACCTCGCAGGTGCGCTGGATCGACACCATGGCCAACCTGCAGGCCGCCGGGGCGCGCACCTTTGTCGAGCTTGGCCCCAAGGGCGTGCTGGCCAAGCTGGCCACGGCCAACCTGAAGGACACCTGCCCCGACTGCGCGGCCGTGGGTGTGGCCGACGCCGCCGCCGTGGCCGCCTTGGAGGCCTAGGCCATGCGCGCAACCGATCATCTGCGCGGGCTGTTGGAACAGGCCCTGGCCGGGCTGGCCATCGCCTGGCCGGAAAAAACCACCATCGAACCGCCGCGCGAGCGAGCCCACGGCGACCTGGCCACCAACGTGGCCATGGTGGCCGCCAAGCAGGCCAAGACGGCGCCCCGGGCCCTGGCCGAGAAGCTCCGCGACGCCCTGCTGGCCTCGGGAACCGACCTGGCTGCCGTGGACGTGGCCGGCCCGGGCTTTCTCAACGTCACCTTCGCGCCGGCCTTCTGGCAACGTTCGGTGCTCGAGGTGCTCGGCGCCGGCGAAGCCTACGGCCGGTGCGACACCGGCCGGGGCACGAGGGTGCAGGTCGAATACGTCTCGGCCAACCCCACCGGCCCCCTGCACATCGGCCACGGGCGCGGCGCGGCCGTGGGCGACTCCCTGGCCCGGGTGCTGCGCGCCGCCGGCTACGACGTGGCCACCGAATACTACATCAACGACGCCGGCCGGCAGATGCGCATCCTCGGCCAGTCCATCCTCTACCGCTACCGGGAGCTTCTGGGCGAACCGGTCACCGAGCCCGAGGACTACTACCGGGGCGACTACGTCAAGGATTTGGCCCAGGAGCTCATCGACCGCGACGGCCGGCTCCTTTTGGAGATGCCCGAGGAGGCGGCGACGGACGTGTGCCGCCTGCACGGCGAGCGGCGCATCCTCGACGGCATCAAGCAGGACCTGGCCGATTTCCGGGTCGGCCACGAGGCCTGGTTCCCGGAATCGACGCTTCTGGCCGCCGGGGCCGTGGAGCGGACCTTCGACGACCTGCGGGCCAAGGGCCTGGCCTACGACAAGGACGGGGCCTTCTGGTTCGCCACGACCCAATTCGGCGACGACAAGGACCGGGTGCTGGTCAAGTCCGGCGGGGAGCTGACCTACTTCGCCTCGGACATCGCCTACCACGACGACAAGTTCCACCGGGGCTTCGACATCCTCGTCGACATCTGGGGCGCCGACCACCACGGCTACGTGCCGCGCATGAAGGCCTGCGTGGCCGCCCTGGGCCGCGACCCGGAAAAAAGCCTCAAGGTCATCCTGGTCCAGCTCGTCAACCTCCTCAAGGGCGGCGAGCAGATCGCCATGTCGACAAGGGCCGGCAAGTTCGAGACCCTGGCCGACGTGGTGGCCGAGGTCGGGGCCGACGCCGCCCGGTTCATGTTTTTGTCGCGCAAATCCGACAGCCACCTGGACTTCGACCTCGACGCGGTCAAGGAGAAGTCCATGGAAAACCCGGTCTACTACGTCCAGTACGCCCATGCCCGGGTCAAGTCGCTGTTCGCCAAGGCGGCCGAGCGAGGCTTTGCGCCGGCCACGGCCACGGCCGACATGCTGGCCCTTTTGACCACGCCCGAGGACCTGGAACTGCTCAAGCTCGTGGAACAGTACCCCGACACCGTTGCCGCCGCCGCCCGGGCCTTCTCGCCCCATTTGGTGAGTTTCTACCTGCGCGACCTGGCCGGCCGGCTGCACCGCTACTACACCGTCAACCCGGTGCTGACCGCCGGGGACGATGCCCTGGTTTCGGCCCGGCTGCGCCTGCTTGAGGCCGTGGCCGTGGTCGTCAAAAACGGCCTGTCCCTGCTTGGCGTGTCCGCCCCGGACAAAATGTAGGCGCCTTGACATTTCGGCGCCTTTAGGAATTATGTCGCGGTCAAGGAACCCTGCCTCATGAAGCTTCTCAGTCGATTCAACGTTTCCCAGGACAAGGGTGGACCCAAAAAGTTCTCCTTTGAAATCAGCCTGTCCGGTGTCATTTCCGTGGGCATCGTGGTGGTTTTGGGCATGTGCTGGGTCTTCATCCTCGGCATCCTGGTCGGCCGGGGCTACAAGCCCGAAGCGGCCGTGCCGCAGATCGCCCAGATGATGCCCACCACCGAGGTCAAGCAGCCCGAAGGCACGACCAGTTCGGCCCCGCCCGCGGTGCTCAAAGCCGAGGAACTCCAGTTCATGGAGAGCCTGCACGACAAGGACGGCGAGGTGGTGGCCGATTCCACCCAGAAATCCCCGGCCGACGGCAAAAAGGCGACGGACCCGAAGATCGCGCCCATGGGCGCCGCCCCGGCGGCCATGGCCATCCCTCCCCAGCCCAAGCCCGTAGCCAACGCCGCTCCCCCCGCGCCCCCGAAGCCCGCGGCCGTGCCGCCCGCCCCGCCCAAGGCCAACGTCGAGCCCAAGGCCCCCTTCGAGAAAAAGGAGGCCGGGAAATACGTGGCGACGTACCAAGTGGCGGCCTTTCCGTCCAAGGAACAGGCCGAAACCATGGTCAAGAACCTGTCCCGCAAGGGGCTGGCCGCGTCCATCCAGGAGGGGACGTCCAACAACCGGCCGGTGTTTCGGGTCAAGGTCCAGATCAAGGGGTCCGAGGCGGAAATCGCCCAGGGGCTCAAGCGGACCGGTGAAAAAGGGCCTATACTTCTCGGCAAGAAACCCTTATAAGGATCGCCCGCTTTCGCGGCAAAACCGTTGTACATAGAGGACCGCCCATGATCCCAGCCTCCTTCGTCCCCACCAAGGCGTTTTTCACCAAGGGTGTCGGCCGCCACAAAAACAAGCTCCAGTCCTTCGAGCTTGCCCTGCGCGAAGCCGGCATCGAAAAGCTCAATCTGGTTTACGTGTCGAGCATTTATCCGCCGCACTGCCAGTTGATCACCCTGGACGAGGGCGTCAGTCTGCTCAACCCCGGCCAGATCACCTTCTGCGTCATGGCGCGCAACGCCACCGACGAGAAGAACCGGCTCGTGGGCTCGGCCGTGGGCATGGCTTTCCCGGCCGACAAGTCCAACTACGGCTACATCTCCGAGCACACCTCGTTCGGCGCCGAGGAGCAGGAAATCGGCGACTTCGCCGAGGACCTGGCCTCCACCATGCTGGCCACCACGCTCGGCATCGACTTCGACCCGGAAACCGCCTACGACGAACGCCGCCAGACCTACCTCATGAGCGGCAAGATCATCGACTCCGCCTCCATGCCCTGCGTCACCACCGGTGAATCGGGCATGTGGACCACGACCATCTCGGCGGTGGTGTTCATTCCCTAGGCCCATGTCCCAGGCGGAAGTACTCGCCCACGGGTTTGCGGCCGCGCCCCGTCCGGAGCACGGATGATGGACGCGGCCGCCCTGGCCCGGGAGGTCGTCTCCCGGCTTTCCCCGCTCTATCCCGACCTGGTGCCGGCCCTGGACCACGGCAGCGCCTACGAACTGCTGGTGGCCACTGTCCTGGCCGCCCAGTGCACCGATGCCCGGGTCAACACCGTCACCCCGGAATTCTTCCGCCGCTGGCCCGATCCGGCTGCCCTGGCCGCGGCCGATGTGGCGGCGGTGGAAACCGTCGTCCACTCCACCGGCTTTTTCCGGCAAAAGGCCAAGAACCTCGTGGCCGCGGCCAAGCTCCTCGTGGCCCGTCACGGCGGCGCCATCCCCGCCTCCATGGCCGCCCTGACCGCCCTGCCGGGCGTGGCCCGCAAGACCGCCAACATCGTGCTGTCCAACGCCCTGGGCGTCCACGAAGGCATCGCCGTGGACACCCACGTGCGCCGGCTGGCCAACCGCCTGGGCTTGACGGCCTCGGACAACCCGATCATCATCGAAAAGGATATGATGCCGCTTTTCGCGCGCAAGGATTGGGGGGCCATCAACCACCTGCTGGTCCTGCACGGCCGGGCCGTGTGCAAGGCGCGTTCGCCCCGGTGCGACGCCTGCGTTCTTGGCGATATCTGCCCCAGACGGGGGCTGTGACCGTAAATCGAGAGGCCGCGCTCGCCCGGTCCGGTCGCCTCGGACCGGCGGGGCGACCGGCCGACCCGAGGCTTCCCATGCCGATTGCCCCTCCCCCTGCCCCCGCCGCCCGGCGCGACCGGTTGGTCCTTGGCGGCGTCTTCCTGCTCTCCGGCGCCTCGGCCCTGCTGTTCGAGACCCTCTGGTTCCATCTGGCCGGGCTGGTTTTCGGCGTGGGCGTCTATGCCAGCGCGTTGGTGCTATCGAGTTTCATGGGCGGATTGGCGCTCGGCAATGCGCTGATTTCCCGCTTCGGCCGCGACGTGGCCGACCCGGTGCGTTTCTACGCCGTCATGGAGCTGCTGGTCGGGGCCTGGGGCCTGCTGCTGGTCCTGACGTTTCCGCTTCTCACCGTGTGGCTTGGCGCCATGCTGAGCCCGGCCCTGGACAAGCCGGTGCTGCTCAACAGCCTGCGCTTCTCCTTTTCCTTCCTGCTGTTTCTGCTGCCGGCCACGGCCATGGGCGCGACGCTGCCGCTTCTGGTCAAGGCCCTGGCCCGCCGGCCCGGCGAATTCGGCCTGGCGCTCGGGCGGCTTTACGGCGTCAACACCCTCGGCGCCTGCCTGGGGGCGCTACTCGGCGAAACGGTGCTCATCGCCCCCCTGGGGCTTTCGGGCACGGGCTATTTCGCCGCCGGCCTCAACCTCCTGGCCGCCGTCGGCGCCCTGGCCGTGGCCAAACACTTTCGCGACGAACCGGCCCGGGCCGGCGAGGCGGCCAAACCCGCCCCGGCGCCCCTGACCGGTCGGGCCAAGCGCCTGCTGCTGGCCGGATTCCTGTCCGGCGGGGCCTTTCTGGGCCTGGAAGTGGTCTGGACGCGCTTTTTGCAGCTGTTCGTGCGCTCCACGAGCCTGGCCTTCGCCGTGATGCTGGCCGTGATCCTGGCCGGCATCGGCCTTGGCGGCGCCTGTGCCGGCTGGTGGCTGCGCCGCGAGGCCGACGGCCGGCGCGTCACCGCCCCCCTGGTGCTGCTGGTCGGGGCGGCGGCCCTGGCCTCCTACCGGCTCTTCGAATCCGCCGCCGGTGTGTCGCTTGGCACCTACCAGACCGTGGACTGGCGCTACGTGGCCGTGCTGTCCCTGGCCCTGATGTTTCCCGCCGCCTTTGTCTCGGGCCTGGTCTTCACCACGCTCGGCGAGGCCTTCCACCGGGAGGTGGGCGACCGGGCCCGTTCGGCGGGCCTGGTGGCCATGGCCAACACCCTGGGTGCCATGGCCGGCCCCCTGGTCGCCGGCTTCGTGCTGATCCCCTGGCTCGGCATGGAGCGGAGCCTGTTTCTGCTGTGCGCCGTCTATGCGGTGCCGGCGTTTCTGTGCGTCGGCCCGGCCCTGCCCTGGCCCTCGCCCGGGCGGTCGCGGCCCTTGCAGGCCGCCCTGGCCGCTTTCGCCGTGTGCCTGGCCATCTTTCCCTTCGGCTCCATGGCCGGCTATTTCCGGCGGGCCTGCGCCGACTTTTTAAAAGACGGCGAAACGCTCATCGCCACCATCGAAAGCGTCTCCGGCACCTTGCAATACCTGCGCCAGGACTACCTGGGCCAGCCCTATGCCTACCGCCTGGTCACGGACGGCTATTCCATGGCCTCCACGGACCGGGGCGCCAAACGCTACATGAAGCTGTTCGGCTATTTTCCCGAGGCCGTGCTGCAAAACCCCAAGACCGCCTTGCTCATCTGCTTCGGCACGGGCTCCACGGCCGCCTCCCTGGTGGAGGACAAGCGCCTTGCCTCCATCGACGTGGTGGACATCTCCCGCGACGTGCTGGCCGGGGCGTCCATCGTCTATCCCAAACCCGAGAAAAACCCCCTGGAAGACCCGCGCGTGGTCACCCACGTGGAGGATGGCCGTTTCTTCCTTCTGGCCACGCCCAAGAAGTACGACATCATCACGGCCGAGCCGCCGCCACCCATGATGGCCGGGGTGGTCAACCTCTACTCGCGGGAATACTTCCAGCTCATGCGCGAGCGCCTCAACGACGGCGGCATGGTCACCTACTGGCTGCCGGTCTTCGAGATCTCCCCGTCCGACGCCAAGGCCATCCTCAAGGCCTTCAGCGAGGTTTTCGAGCATGCCTCGCTGTGGACCGGCGACAATTTCAACTGGATGATGGTGGGCGTCAAGAAGCCCAAGGGCCCCAAGCCGGCCAAGAATTTCCCCGCGCCCTGGGAGGCCGTGGAAACCGGCCCGGGGCTGACGCGCATCGGCGTCGAGGACCCGGCCCAGCTCGGCGCGCTGTTCATGCTCGACGGGCAGTCCCTGGCCGACTACCTGGGCGAGGCCAAGCCCCTGACCGACAACTACCCCAAGCGGCTGCGGGGCTTTCCGGAAAGCCCCGAGGTCCAGAAGGCCTACATCGCCGACCACAACAAGCTCCTCGACGCCATGGCCTCCAAGGAACGCTTCGCCGCCTCGGCCGAGGCGGCCCTGCTTTTGCCCCAGGCCGTGCGGGCCGAGTCCGAGGCCTGGTTCGAGACCCAGCAGATCATCAACACCTACTTAAACAACATGCTCACCCCGCCGCCGCCCCTGCCGGCCGTCAACTACGTGCTCTCGGGCACGGACCTGCGCGTGCTGCCGCTTTGGCTCATGAAGTCCGACGCCAAGAAGCAGGCCATCGTGACCGAGGTGCTGGGCAAGGGCATGGCCCCCACGGCCGAGACGGAATTCCAGCTGGCCATCCGGGCCCTGGCCGACCGGGACTATCTGCTGGCCGAAGCCAAACTCAAGCGTGCCCAGGACATGGGCTACCAAAGCAACCTGGCCCCGGCCCGGGTGTACGTGCTGTGCATGGCCGGGCTGCTCTCCGATGCCGAAAACCTGGCCGCCATAGCCTTCAAGGGCGGCCAGGCCAGCGCCCAGGCCAAAAGCTACATGGACTGGCTGGCCCGGACCTTCGGCTTCCGCAGTCCGTTCTAGGGCCTTCGGCCAGCCCTCTTTCAAGATCCTCCGGTGCGCGCCGCGATAGGCACACGCTATCACGGCGCGCGCCAGCCATCCGATCAATCGATTTGACCCCACCCCGTCCCCGTGGGCTATCCTTGAATCCTTACAGGAGGATGCCATGGAGGCGAATCTCGATTGCCGCGGCTTGGCTTGTCCCGGACCGGTGCTCCAATGCAAGGCCTGCGTGGAAGCCCAGGCGCCCAAACACCTGACCGTCACCGTGGACAACCAGGCGGCCAAGGAAAATGTCACCCGGTTTCTGACCACGCGCGGCTACACCGTCAGCGCCACGGAGGCGGACGGCATCGTCACCCTCCAGGCCACGGCCACCGGTGAGCCGGCCGCCCCGGCCCCCGCCCCGGCCGCAGCCACGGCTTCCCCAGCCGCCACGGACCCGAAAACCGCCGTCTTCATCACCGCCGACACCATGGGGCGCGGCGACCCCGAACTCGGGGCCAAGCTCATGTTCAATTTCATCGGCACCCTGCCGGAACTGGGCGAAGGCCTGTGGCGTATCATCCTGGTCAACGGCGGGGTCAAGCTGACCGTGGCCGGCAGTGCCGTCCTGCAAAAGCTCAAGGAGTTGGAGGCGGCCGGCGTCTCCATTTTGGTGTGCGGCACCTGTCTGGACTTTTTCGGCATTTTGGACAAGAAAGAGGTTGGCCAGACCACCAACATGCTGGATGTGGTCACAAGCCTCGATCTGGCCGACAAAGTCATCCAGGTGTGACGGCGACGTATCCCGTAACGCCGTTGATGATCGAACCGCGACGCATGCCCGGGAGGCCACGCCGTCAACGGACGGTGGTTGCGCGCGATAGCCCCCGGTAGGCGCATGCCACACGAAACACTTCCTACGGATTACCTGCCGGCCGAACGCCTAGGCCTCGAGGAAATACTGGCGATTTCCCGTGAAATCGCCGGTTCCCCGGCCGCTGCCTCCCTGGCCGTGCTGCCCCTGTCCATCGCCATCGTCAATAGCACCCGCCAGATCGTCTACGCCAACGAGCGCTTCGCCGCCCTGGCCGGCGCCGAGACGGTCGAGGCGGTCCTGGGCAAACGCCCGGGCGAGGCCCTGGGCTGTCTGCATGCCTTCGAAAAGGAAGGCGGCTGCGGCACCACGCGGTTTTGCCAATACTGCGGCGCGGCCAGCGCCATCGTCAAAAGCCTCTCCGGCAAGCGCGCCACCCAGGAATGCGCCATCAACCGCAAAAACGTCACCGAACTCGATGCCCTCAACCTCCAGGTCTGGGCCAGCCCGCTGCACCAGGGCGAACACCGGCTCGTCCTCAATTCCATCATCGACATCGCCCACGAAAAGGCCCTGCGCAGTTTCGAACGCATCTTTTTCCACGACATCTTAAACGCCGTGGCCGGCATCAAGGGCATCCACGAACTCATCACCCTGGAGCTGCCCCAGCGGCATCAAGACGACCTGGACCTGCTGCGCCGGGCCATCGACGACATCCAGGACATCGTGGAAACGCAAAAAGACTTCCTGGCCGTGGAAGCCAGCGAATACGAACGCGCCTTCACCGCCCTGGATTCGCGGGATACCCTCGGCTACCTGGCCAGCTACTGCCAGTCGTTTTCCCCCGGCGCCTCCCGGACCGTCATGGTCGACCCCCAGGCGCCGTCCCTGCGTTTTTCCAGCGATCCCCGCATCATCCAGCGCATCCTGGTCAACATGGTCAAAAATGCCCTGGAAGCTTCCCAGCCCGGGGAAACGGTGACGCTGGGCTGTACGGCCGAAACAGACGGTAACCTGACCCTCTGGGTCCACAACGCGGCCGTGCTGGACGAGGAAACCCGCATGCGCTTGTTCCAGAAGGGTTTTTCCACCAAGGGCGCGGGGCGTGGCTTCGGTGCCTACAGCATGCGGCTGTTCGCCCGCCAATGCCTGGGGGGCGAGGTGGATTTCGAAAGCTCCGAGGAACACGGCACCCGGTTTTTCCTGCGCCTTCCCGCCTAGGCGCGCCCTCGAAGAGGACATTTGTTTTTCGCGGGCACCACCTGGGAACAACTCCTTTTACCTCGACACGAGGGGGGTCGCGCCGGCCTGTTCGGTGTCCAGGCCCTGGCCCGCTCAGCCTGGCCGGCCAACCCCGTCCCCACAACCGCCAACACGCGCCGGAGCTGCCCATGGGCGACAACGAACCGATTCGCCTCAACAAGGCCCTGGCCGAAGCCGGGGTGGCCTCACGGCGCGGGGCCGATACGCTCATCGCCGCCGGTCGGGTGACGGTGGACGGGCAGGTCGTCACGGAACTGGGGCGGCGCATCGATCCCGGCCGCAACGCCCTGGCCGTGGACGGCAAGCCCGTGCCCCTTGCCCGCCAGGAAGCGCCCGTCACTATACTGCTGCACAAGCGTCCGGGCTGCGTGACCACGGCCCGCGACCCCGAGGGCCGGCCCACGGTCTTCGACGAGCTGCCCGCGCCCTTCCGCGACCGGCGCCTTTTTTCCGTGGGGCGGCTGGACTTTTTTTCCGAAGGGCTGCTGCTTTTGACCACCGATGGCGAACTGGCCTTTCGCCTGGCCCATCCGCGCTGGCACGTGGAGAAGCGCTACCGGGTCACGGTGCGCGGCAAGGTCGACGCCGGGATGCTGGCGGCCATGGAGGGCGGCATGACCCTGGCCGAGGGCGAACGGCTCGCCCCGGTACCGGCCCGCATCCTGGGCCGGCCGGCGCCCGACCGCACGGTCCTCGAACTGCGGCTCTCCCAGGGCGTCAACCGCCAGATCCGGCGCATGTGCCGGGATTTGCACCTGACCGTGCTCAAGCTCGTGCGCGTGGCCCAGGGGTCCCTGTCTCTGGGCGACCTGCCGCCCGGCAAGTGCCGGGAGCTGACGCGGGAGGAACTGGCCGCCCTGCGGCGCACCGTGGGGCTGGCCGGAAAAACGCCCGACACCGGCCGCTAAGGCGCCCCCCCCGATCCGGGATCTGCCCCGGGCTTTGACAAAACCCGCCTGCGCTGTATGGACCATACGAGCACGGTGCCTCGCCCGTGCTCCCCAGGATCGTGGCCAGGTCGCCAGGCGCCGCCGCCCAAGCACCCGCGCCTCCCTGCTGTCCCCTGGCACCGGCGTCGCGTCCCCGGGACCACAACAGCCCAACCCACGGAGGAGCCATGAGTCAGGAGCCGACCGCGTCCGACAAAAAGCGCTATACCTTCATCTGTTCCAAGGGCACCCTGGACGGCGCCTACCCGTCCCTGGTCCTGGCCCTCAACGCCCGGCGGCTGGGCCATGAGGTGTATCTGTTCTACACCTTCATGGGCATCAACGTCGTGCGCAAAGGCTACATGGCCAAGCTCAAGTTCCATCCGCCCGGCTTCCTGGGGGCCATTCCCGGCATGTCCAGCCTGGCCACCTCCATGATGGAAAAGCAGATCGAGGAGGCCAACATCCCGAGCATCGAGGAACTGTTCGAAATGGCCCAACTGGAAGGCGTCAAGATCATCGGCTGCAAGATGACCATGGACATGATGAAGATCCCGGAAACGGACCTCATCGAAGGCGTGTCCATCATGAACGCCGAACAGTACCTGAAGCTGGCCGAAACCAGCGCCATCAACATGTTCACCTAACGGCCGACCGGCACACCTGCCTTTGTGGCGGCGGCCGCCGCAGCCGTCGCCCACCGGGGCGTGAGGTTCCCGGCCGGGCTGGCGGCCACGGCCAAACCGCTTCCCGGTCGGTCGGATGTCGGAAAGCGCCGGGCCAGGGCCGGCGAGCGCGGCCACCCCGCGCCCCCGCACCCAGGCAAGGGCGCCCTGTCCGGTCGGCATCGCCGGGGCGGTGCCGGGCCATCCTTTCGCGGCCGCCGCAGCCGTCGCCCGGCCCGGTCGCGACAGGCCCGGGCCGGGTGCCTACGGTTTGAGGTCGCGTTCCTTGGCCGGGGCGTTGTCGTGGACCTTGGCGTCCTTGGGCGGGGTGAACGTAAACAGGTTGTCGGCCAGCTTGGGGTTGGCCACCACACCTTCCAGGGTCAGGTCGTTGGTATTGGCGTAGAAATCCTGGATGTAGACCCGGGCGATCATGTCCGTGGCCAGGTCCACCCAGACCTTGGCCAGGACCAGCCCCGGCTCGGGCTCGCGCGGGGCGAGCTGCAGCACGGCCTGCCCCGGCCCGGCCTCCTCGGGCTTGCCCGGGGCGACGTGGAAATCCTCGGTCAGGTTGGCCTTGCCCGTCAGGAACCGCAGCATGGTCTTGGAACTGATGACCTCGGCGACCGAATAGCGGTAGGCTTCCTTGTCCTCCTCAAAATAATCCCACACGGCGTCCTTGCCGACGATGAGCAGTTCCTTCTCGGGCTTGACCGTCTCCCAGCGCACGAGCACGGGCTTTTTGAACAGGAACTGGCCCGAGCGGTGTTCCGTGTCGCCGCTGGCGGCGTTGCGGATGGCCTGCTTGAAGTTGGCGGAGAAGGCGCTGATGGCGGCGTATTTCTTCTGGATGCGCCCGGCCAGTTCGCCGGCATCCACGGCCCGGGCCGGTCGCGGCACGGCCAGAAGGAAACAGGCGACGAGCCCGGCAAGGAACAGGGGTAGAATGGGTAAAAAGGGGAGGCGGAGTGACAGGGGTACGAGGGAAGCCTTCGGCGACCAAAGGGCTTCGCCCTCTGGACTCCCGCACAAGGAAACCGTGGCTTGCGCTCCATCCGTATCCGGCGCCCCGGTCCGCCGCGCAAACGACAAGACGTCTTTTGTCTTCATTTCATCATTCCCGTTGCAATGTGGTGTGAACAGGGGTTCCCTCCCCCCTTTCGGGGTGGTCCAGGAGGGGCCCCCGGCCCCTCCTGGCCGCCGGAGGCATTCCCTCGTCTTCCCTCTCTCGGCTATTCCTTGTTGCGTATGACCGAACGGGGCTTGCTGCCCTCCTGGGGGCCGAGCAGGCCGTCGCGTTCCATTTGTTCGATGAACCGGGCGGCCCGGTTGAAGCCGATACGGAAGCGCCGCTGAATAAGCGAGATGGAGGCCTTGCCCTGCTCCATGACGAATTCCACGGCCTGGGGGTAGACGGCGTCGGAGGCGGTGTCGTCGCCGCCCTCGCCGCCAAGCTCCCCACTGCTTCCGTCGGCGGCCTTCTGCCAATCGTTGAAATCCAGGCGGTAGCTCGGGGCGGCCTTGGATTTCCAGTGTTCGATAACGGCGGCGGCCTCCTCGTCGGAGACGAAGGCGCCGTGCATGCGCATGGTCTTGCCGCCGCTGGGCTTGTAGAGCATGTCGCCCCGGCCGAGCAGGTATTCCGCGCCCACGGCGTCGAGGATGGTGCGCGAGTCGTGCTTGCTGGTCACCTGGAAAGCGATGCGCGTGGGGAAGTTGGCCTTGATAAGCCCGGTGACGACGTCGACGCTGGGGCGCTGGGTGGCCAGGATCAGATGGATGCCGGCGGCCCGGGCCAGTTGGGCCAGGCGCACGATGCTGACCTCGACCTCCTTGGCCGCGGTCATCATGAGGTCGGCCAGTTCGTCGATGACGATGACCAGGTAGGGCAAGGGCTCCAGTTCGAGGAGCTCCTCGGGCCGCTTGTCGCCGAGCTTTTCGAGCTTTTCGTTGTAGCCGGCGATGTTGCGCACGCCAAGCAGCGCCATGGCCTCGTAGCGCTTGTCCATCTCGGCCACGGCCCAGTCCAGGGCGGATTTGGCCATGGCCGTCTCGGTCACGACCGGATGCACCAGGTGCGGCAGGTCGTTGTAGACCGAAAGCTCGATGCGCTTGGGGTCGACGAGCAGCAGCTTCACCTCGTCGGGCGTGGCCTTATAAAGGATCGACAGCAGGATGCCGTTGACGCACACGCTCTTGCCCGAGCCGGTGGCGCCGGCCACGAGCAGGTGGGGCATGCGGGCCAGGTCGGCCACCTGCGGCCGGCCCTGGATGTCCTTGCCGATGGCCAGGGTCAGCTTGGAGGGCGAGGCGCGGAAGGCCTCGGTGTCCAGGACATCGCGGAAATAGACGGTCTGGCGGCGGGCGTTGGGGATTTCCACGCCCACGGTGTCCTTGCCGGGAATGGGGCCCTCGATGCGCACGGCCAGGGCCTTCATGGCCAGGGCCAGGTCCACGGACAGGCCGACGATGCGGCTTATCTTCACGCCCGGCGCCGGCTTGACCTCGAACATGGTGACCACGGGGCCGGGCACCACGCGCATGACCTCGCCCTGGATGCCGAAGTCGTTTAAGCAGGTAATGAGGCTCTCGGCCTGGCGGCGGCAGACTTCCGGCTCCACGGGCACGGCTTCCGAGGGCGGCGGCACGGACAGCAGGTCCAGGGACGGCATGCGTTCGCCGCTGGTCGCCGGCGGCCTGGGGGGGGCCTTGGGCGGCTTGAGCGCGGCCGCCTTGGCCGGAGTTGCCGGGGCGGCGGGGGCGGCGGCCGTCGCGGGCGGCGCGACGGGATCGGGCGCGGCGGGCGCGGGCCGGGCCGGCGGTTCGGGCGATTCCTCCCCGGAGCGGACCTGCTGGACGATGGCGTCGAGGAAGCGGTCCACGGCTTCGGCCGGCGGCGCGGCCGAGGCCGGTGTGGGCGCCGGTTCGTCAACGGGCGACGGGGCGGCCGGGGCTTCCTCGCGTTTTTGCTTTTCCCGCCGGGGCTTGGGCGTACGCGCGGCCGGCGCCGAGGGGGCCTGGTCGTCCGAAAAACGGAACTCGGCATCCTCCCGCCGCTTTTCCCGGCGCTCGGCCCTGGCCTGGGCCTGGCGCTCGCGCCAGTCCGTGAAGGCGTCCCAGAAGCGCCAGCACTGTTCGTTGACGACAGCCGCGGCCGGCTGCCAGAAATTGCTCCAGGTCAGGCCGAAGGTCAGCTGGACGGCGGCCACCAGGGCGCAGATGAGGAAAAAGTAGGCCCCGAAAGAGCTCAAGTAAAGGTTGAAGAATTGAAAAAGGGATCGGCCGACCCCGCCACCACCCCGGACATTGCCCACGGACAGGCCGAACAGGCTCCAGGGCGAGCCGAGAAAGGCGAGCAGGACCAGGCCCAGGAACAACGCCCCGATCCCGCGCCAGAAAGGCAGCCGCAGGCCCGGGGCCAGAAAACGCAAGCCGCGCCAGGCGATCCAGCACGGGACGAGGTAGCCCCAGACACCGAAGGCCTCGGCCAGCAGGCCGCCGAGGTAGGCCCCCACCAGCCCGGCCCGGTTGGCCACGCCCAGGCGGGCCGAGACGGACTGGTTGAAGCCCGGGTCGCCCGGAAAATAGGTGTACAGGGCGACACACAGAAAAACAGCCAGGAAAAGGGCCGCCAAGCCGGCGATTTCCCGGGAGAGCCGAAAGCTCCCCCGCCCTTTCCCGGCATCCTTGCTATTCCCGGCCAATGTAGTTGCCCGTACGGGTGTCCACCTTGATCTTGTCGCCGATGTTAATAAAAAGCGGCACGTTGACCGTGATGCCCGACTCGACCACGGCCGGTTTGGTGGCGCCGCTGACCGTGTCGCCCTTGACCCCGGGCTCGGTGTCGCTGACGGCCAGGACCACCGAAGCCGGCAGGTCGAGGTCCAGGGGCTGGCCCTTGTAGAGCAGCATGCTCATTTCCATGCCGTCCTTGAGGTAGCCGCTCTTTTCACCGAGCTGGGCGGAGCCGACATGAAGCTGTTCGTAGCTTTCCATGTCCATGAAGACATATTCGTCGCCCTCGCGGTAGAGGTACTGCATGTCCTTGCTCTCGAGGTCGGGCTTGACCATCTTTTCGCCGGACCGGAAGGTGTTTTCCACCACCCGGCCGTTGATCATGTTCTTGAGCTTGGTGCGGATGAAGGCGCCGCCCTTGCCGGGCTTGACGTGCAGGAAATCGACAATTTCATAGGGCACGCCGTCCATTTCGATTTTCAGGCCGCGACGGAAGTCGGTGGTGGAAAGCATCTGGTCTCCTTCACATGAAGTTGGGATTGTCGGTAATGTGGCGCCACAGGGCCAGCACGGCCAGGGCGTATCCGGTCAGCCCGAATCCGGCGATGCAGCCGATGCAGTTTTTGCCGATGAGGCTTTTCTGGCGCAGCGGCTCGTCGGTACGGGCAAAGATGTTGGAGATGTGCACCTCGACGCAGGGGATGCCGATCCAGGCCAGGCAGTCGGCCAAGGCCAGGCTCGTGTGGGTGTAGGCCCCGGCATTGAGCACGATGCCGTCGAGGCCGTCCTTCCAGGCCTGTTCCAGCCGGTCGATGCAGTGCCCTTCGCTGTTGGCCTGGTGGAATTGCAGTTCGAGGCTTCCGGCGTCGGGGCCGAGCATCTCGGCGACCAGCTCGGGCAGGTCCTCGATGGTGCGGCGGCCGTAGATTTCGGGCTGGCGCACGCCGATGAAACCGAGGTTGGGGCCGTTTAGCACCAGCAGTCTGACCTTGCGCATGTTGCCTTCCTTTCACGGCCGATGCCGGCCGGCCTTGACGGACCCAATGGAGCCGGTCACAACGCGGGGATGGATACCACGACGCTCGCGCGAACGGAACTCGACCTGGAACTCTTGTCCACGGCCTACCTGGCCGACCAGCTGCCCGTCATGGACATGCCGCAGATCGCCCTGGCCGGGCGGTCCAACGTCGGCAAATCGACCTTGGTCAACTGCCTGGCCGGCCGCAAGGGCCTGGCCAAGATCAGCGCCACGCCGGGCAAGACCCGCAGCCTCAATTTCTACCAGGTCCGGGCCGCCGGCTACTGCCTGGTAGACCTGCCCGGCTACGGCTACGCCCGCTGCTCCCACGAGGAGCGGGCCAAATGGGCCAAGCTCATCGAGGCCTACCTGCGCAAGACCACGTCCCTTCGGGCCGTGGTCGCGCTCATCGACTGCCGCCTGCCGCCCCAGCGCCTGGACGAGGAACTGGTGGACTGGCTGCGTTCCCGGCGCATCCCGGTGCTGGTCGTGTTGACCAAGGCCGACAAGTGCAAGCAGCGCGACCGGGAGGTCCGGAAAAAAGAGTGGCGGGAGCTCGCGCAACCCGCCTTCCCGCCGATTCTGTTCTCCGGCAAGACCGGGCTTGGCCGGGAATCGCTTTGCCGGGTTCTGGCCGAGGCCGCCCTCACTCCTGGGGGTGCTCCTCCCGCTCCTTGAAAAAGCCGGCCAGGAAATTCGCGTCCTTGGGGCTCAGGTTGAAGTTCACGGACGCCTTCTCGATGAGCGCGGCCAGGGAATCGCCGGTCTCCGCCCGCTTCTCGTCGATCCATTTGACGGCCCGGCGCAGCAGCTCGCCCTGGGGCATGATGGTGGACATGCAGCCTCCTTGCTCGGCCCCAAGGCATACACGAGGCCGGCACGGCTTGCAACTTGCCCGGCCCTGGGATAGAGCCGCCGGGACAAACCGTACCAGGAGACCGTTCCTGCCATGACCGAATCCGTCGCCGCAACCATCCTTGGCCTCGTGGAGGGGCTCACGGAATTTCTGCCCGTGTCCTCCACCGGCCACCTGATCCTGGTCGGGCACCTCCTCGGCTTTACCGGCGAGATGGCCGACAGTTTCGACGTCATCATCCAGCTCGGGGCCATTTTGGCCGTGGTGGTGCTTTACTGGAAGCGCTTCTGGTGGCTGGTTTCGCCCAAGCCCCTGCACGCCTTTTCAGGGATTCGCGGCCTGTGGCTGCTGTTTCTGACCAGCCTGCCGGCGGGCCTGGTCGGCCTGGCGCTGCGCAAGACGATCAAGGCCCATCTTTTTGGCCCGATCACGGTGGCCATGGCCCTGGCCGTGGGCGCGCTGATGATCTTCTGGGTGGAGCGGCGCAAATCCCGGGACCGCTTTTATGCCCTCGACGAGATGACACCGGGCCTGGCCCTGGGCATTGGCTGCTTCCAGTGCCTGTCGTTGTGGCCGGGCTTTTCGCGCTCGGCAGCGACGATCATGGGCGGCATGCTGCTTGGGGCCAAGCGCAGCCTGGCTGCCGAGTATTCGTTCATCAGCGCCGTGCCGCTGATGTTCGCGGCCACGCTCTACGACTTCTATAAGAGCCGCGACCTGTTTAGCGCCGACGACATGGGCATCCTGGCCATCGGCTTCGTGGTGTCCTTTGTGTCGGCCCTGGTGGCGGTCAAGGCCTTCATCGTGCTGGTCAAGCGGGTATCGTTGCGGCCCTTTGCCTGGTACCGGCTGGCCCTGGCGGCGGCGGTCTTTTTGTTCTGGCCGCGGTAGGGGTTGGGCGCTTTCCTGAAAAAAACGCTTGCCAAGTCCCGAGGGTTCGGCTAGTTATCCGCTTCTCCGCTGACGGAGACATCTGGCGAGGTAGCTCAGACGGTTAGAGCATGCGGCTCATATCCGCAGTGTCGGGGGTTCAATTCCCTCCCTCGCTACCAAGACCACTTCAAGAGGCCAGGGCCAACACCCTGGCCTCTTTCATTTTATTTCAGAACAATCTGAATAACACACTGATTTTCCAGGACAATATTCGTTAAACGGTCTGACCGGAGAAGTCCGAGGAAGTCCGTTGCGTTCTTTGACATCCGCTTTTGGGGTGGGTAGATATATGGGTAGATGAGACTTTTAGAGGGCTGAGATCAATTTTCATACCCACGGAAATGAGTAAAATTTTGGTGTACCAACGAGTTAGGAGCCATCGATATGCCCTTGAGCGACACCAAACTGCGAGGAATCAAATCAAGGAGTACCGCTTTTCGACTGGCGGACGAGCGGGGGCTATATGTCGAGGTCACTCCCTCTGGAAGCAAATTGTGGCGCTTCAGATATAAACTCGATGGCCGAGAGGGAATGCTCGCCCTGGGAAAATACCCCGAAATCAGTCTGAAGGAAGCCAGAACCCAACGGGAAAAACTTCGCGAGCAGGTCGCACATGGTATCGACCCAGCCGCCACCCGCCGGACAGAAAAAAAGGCTGCATTAAAGGCAGAATCGGAATCCTTTGAAGCCATCGCCCGAGAATGGCATTCCCGCAAAAGCGTGGGCTGGATAAAGGGTCATGCCGAAAAAATTCTTCGCCGTTTCGAAATTTGGGCTTTCCCTTGGATAGGCTCCCGCCCCATTAGGGATATCACCCCACCTGAATTACTTGCTATACTTCGGCGAGTCGAAGCATCCGGAGCCATAGAGACTGCTCACCGTCTTCAGCAAGTATGCGGTCAAGTCTTTCGCTATGGAGTGGCCTGTGGGTACTGTGAACGTGACCCTGCCGCCGACGTTCGAGGCGCACTCGCTGCATCCATGAAAAGGCATCATCCCGCCGTAACTGACCCTCGCGATGTGGCCGCATTACTCGGGGCAATCGATAGTTACACGGGTGGGACCTTCGTTGTCCGATGCGCCTTGCGCCTTGCACCGCTAGTTTTCGTTCGTCCTGGCGAACTCCGACAAGCTGAGTGGTCCGAGTTCGATATCGACGTTGCTGAATGGCGCATCCCTGCCGAGAAAATGAAGATGAAAAGCAAACACCTTGTCCCCTTATCTTGGCAAGCAGTGGCCATTTTACGCGAACTTCAACCGCTCACTGGCCAAGGACGATACTTATTTCCCTCGGAGCGGGGCAAAGGGAGATGCATGTCCGACGCAACCCTGCTCAACGCCCTGCGTCGCATGGGCTATTCGCAGGATGAAATGACCGTTCATGGATTCCGCACTATGGCAAGCACCATGCTCCATGAACATGGCTGGCCCTCTGACGTGATCGAACGGCAACTTGCTCATATTGAGCGAAATAAAGTAAAAGCTGCCTACAATCATGCTGAATATCTTCCTGATCGTCGGCGCATGATGCAATCCTGGGCAGATTATCTTGATTCTTTGAGACTTATCCCGACAGGAAACCCATTTCTGTTGACTACCACTGCGCCCACCTAGGACTTGACGGGACCTAGCCGGAAGACTAATATATCTTCAAACGCTGAGAGTTTTAGTGGCATACTTGATGTCCGTGGGAACCACATCAAGGAGCAATGCCAACCTCTGGCCATCGGCCGTTGCAACTTTCAAAGTTGCCAAGCAATCCAAGGATTGAAACGGCGCGGAAACGACGAGGCTCTCTTAATGGTGGAAAAGAGTCACCGGCGCGACACTCCCGTGGGGGAGTTGTTCGCCGGTTTTGTTTTTTCCATCTATTCCGGCGCTCCCACGGGGCAAACTGATTGAGGCCGATCAAGGCCGCATGAGGTTGCCCTATGTCCTCCAGCTACATCATCCCTGAAACCGGGTTCCTCCGGTTCAAAGATGTTCAGCGTCTATTCCCTGTCTCCAAAACCGTTTGGTATGATGGCATAGCCGCTGGTCGCTATCCCGCTCCTGTACGCCTTGCACCTCGTTGCGTTGGATGGCGTGTAGAGGATATCCGCTCCTTGATCTCGAACATCGGCGCGGCGGGGGTTGCAGATGAGCGCTGTTGATCATCTTCTTGAATACTACAAGAGCACCCTCCGTGGTCATATCGCGCGACGCGGCTCTATTGCCCTTAATCATAATTTTTACAGCGATGCTAAATCCTTTATGGGTATGTCGAAACGCAACGTTGACAAGGCAATCAATGAACTTGTTGATGCTGGCGAAATCGTCTTGGAGGGAACATACCTTTTTCTTACGGCCAAGTGGACAAAGCGAAGTGAGGAGGCGGAATGAAACTCGCTACCGCAGAATTCTTGGCGAGCTTTGTAATGGAACCGCTTGATGCTGGTGAAAAGTTCTTGGTTTGGACGCTAACTGAGGATGGCGTCTCGAAGCGATCCTTCTGGTGTAGCAGCATAAAGGAGGCGGCAAGGGCCGCCTCCTACCAAGATCGCCATGTGTACTTTGCCCCATCCATCTTCCGGGATGGCCTGGGGCCATCCCAGAAAGGCGGTGCGGCAGACGTGATCGGCATCACCGCCCTTTTCGCCGACCTTGATTTCGCCCACGAAACGAAATCGAAACCCTATCCTCCCGACCTGGACACAGCCATGTCCATTCTCAAGGACGCACCATTCTCCCCCTCGACGATATGGGCGACGGGCGGTGGCATACAAGCGGCATGGTTTCTCCAAGAGATTGAGTGGCTTGATGATAACGACCGCCCGCGTGTCGCCGGCATTGTAAAGGGCTGGGTTGACCTGCTCAAGCGACACGCCAAAGCCCTCGGGGGGTGGGAACTCGACTCTGTCGGCAATTTGGACCGGGTGCTGCGGCTTCCTGGCTCCATGAACGTGAAAGCCATCTACGGAGCGCCGAGGCCTGTCACGGTGCTTGAGTTTAACCCCGACCGCCGCTTCCTGCTCGAAGACTTTGAGCCCTTCGTCGATGTGGCTCCGGTCGACCCCGAGGAAATCAGGCGTCCGTCCGGCATCGTCCTTTCCAGGATGCCCCAGCCTCCGCGCGAAATGCTCGAGGTGCTTTTGGAATTGCACCCGAAATTTCGCGCCACGTGGTTGATACGCCGGCCTGACTTCGCCGACCAGTCCATGTCCACCTACGACATGAGCCTCGCCACGATTGCCGTTCGCCATGGTTTTACGGACCAGCAGACGGCCGACCTCATCATCAAGTTTCGTCTCGAAAATGGTTCGCCTAAGGATGTGAAAAAGGCGTTCCGCCTCGATTACATCGAAAGAACCATTCGTAATGCTCGGCGTGGCCTGGGGGTGGATGTCAATGCTTAATACTGAGGACACACCAATCAGTTTTGAAGTTGAGGAAGAATTCAAGCCAGAGCAGAAAAAGGAGTCTGACAAACAAAAACAACTTAGATTTGCGAAACTCCTTCTCGCGAAACTGGGCAAGGAGAACGTCATCTTCTTTGTAGGTTGTTTTTGGCTATGGCGCAATGCGGTATGGGAGAAGGCTGATGATCGGGAGCTGAAGAAGACAATCCACGAGATTGCCAAGGCCGAAAAACTCACCAAGAATTTTGTCGATTCGGTGCTCGATTTGGCAAAGACGGAGTCTTTCCGGGTAGAGCATGAGTTTGATCCAAACAGGTCTGGCATTAACGTATCTAATGGCACCTTACACTTTAACGGCAAATGTTGGGAGTTGAGGCCACACCGCAGGGAGGACTATCGGACAACAATGCTTCCCGTGACTTACGATGAAACTGCTACCGCGCCACGGTTTCTTCAATTTTTAGACGAAATCTTCGAACACGACGAAGATAGAGAAGACAAGAAAAAGTTGGTTTTGGAAATGAATGGCTATTGCATGACCACCAGCACCGAATTCGAAAAGTTCTTCATACTGGCTGGCGATGGCGCGAACGGTAAAAGTGTTCTTCTTCATGCTATCCGGGCAGTTGTCGGCGAGAAAAACACGAGTGCCGTTCAACCATCACAATTTGACAACAGGTTTCAACGCGCTCACATGCATAGTAAATTGGTCAACATCATAACAGAACTGCCTGAAGGTGTCGAGCTGCCCGATGCAGCCACAAAAGCTATTGTTTCTGGTGAGGCAATCACTGTCGAACACAAACATAAAGACCCGTTTGAAATTAAGCCGTTTGCGACATTGTGTATTGCAACCAACCATATCCCCACAACAAGAGATTTTTCGGATGCTCTGTACAGGAGGACGATCATTATCCCGTTTAGGCGGCAATTCGCTCCCGACGAGCAAGATCGCAAGCTCAAAGAGAAACTTGTGGAGGAGTTCCCGATGAACTTGGCCAGCAAGCGGGAATATCGCGGCATCAATGTGTTCTTGCTCATGGCCATGGGCCGCACCAGTCGGTACTGGCTTTCCTTCAAGCAGGCCCAGGAACGCGGCGGCCATGTTCGCAAAGGTGAGAAAGGCACCCCTGTGATTTTCTGGAAGCGCTACGAGGTCGAGGATCGCGAGACCAAGGCCAAGAAGGACGTGCCCGTCCTGCGCTACTACACCGTTTTCAGCCTGGACCAGATCGTTGGCATCGAAGCCCCTGATGCGCCCGAGCCCGTCAATTTCGACTTCACGCCCATTAAGGCGGCCGCGCGCATTATCGAGGCTATGCCGCAACGGCCTGAAATCATCCACACCGCACCACGGGCTTTTTACCGGTCGTCGACCGACACGGTGAATCTCCCGCGCCCCGAGCTCTTCGCCGAGCCCGAGGAGTACTACAGCACCGCCTTCCATGAATTGACCCATGCAACCGGTCATGAGTCACGCCTGAGCCGCCGGCCTTCGACGGAAATCCGCCACTTCGGCGACCGTGAATACTCCCAGGAGGAGCTTGTGGCCGAAATGGGCGCGGCTTTCCTGTGCGCCAAGGCCCGGATCGAGCAGGCCACCTTGGAAAACAGCGCCGCCTACATCCAGGGCTGGCTGTCAGTCCTCAAGGGTTCGCCCAAGCTGGTGGTCCACGCCGCCGCCCAGGCCCAACGCGCCGCCGATTTCATCCTCGGGACCACCCATGGGGATGGCGGCAAATAGCCCGTTTCCTCATTCACCCGCCCCGGTTCCGCCCGATCGATGATGTCCCCCTGGCCGTTTTGGTCCGGTTTGTGACGGACCACCTGAAGGGCCTGCCCGAGCCTGTGGACGCCACCCTGGTCGCCGAAGGGATCAAGGCCCGCCTTGGCACACACAGCCTGGCCACGGTTGCCCGCCGGCTTGCTGCCCTATCGGTGGTCCACGGGAGCCAGGGCGTCGACAACCCCATCCACATGCCCCAAATCCGTGCCCTGCTGGCCTCTGCCAGGCGGGCCAGGGCGAGGCAGGGGCAAGGCCCCAAGAAGAAGCAGGCGGCCACCCTGGACGTCCTGGATGCCATGCTGGCCACCTGCCAGGACGACATCCGGGGCGTCAGGGACCGGGCGCTTTTGCTCTTTGCCTTTGCCAGCGGCGGTCGCCGCCGGTCCGAGGTGGCCGGGGCCGTGGTCGAGAATCTGACCGTGGTGCCGGGCGGCTTCCTATACCACATCCCATGGTCCAAGACCGACCAGGAGGGCGTCGGACGGGAAGTGCCAGTGCTGGGGAGAGCTGCCAAGGCGCTTGAAGCTTGGCTCCAGGCCGCTTGCATTGATGCAGGGGCAATTTTTCGGGCCGTTTCTCCTGCTGGCGAGATCGAAGGGAGGCTGTCCGCAAGAGGGATAAACCGCGTCGTGAAAAAACTCGCGGCAAGCGCCGGTCTCGATCCCAAAAGTTTCGGCGCACACAGTCTTCGCAGCGGTTTTGTCACGGAAGCTGGGCGTCAAGGTGTACCGAGAAACGAGGCCATGGCAATGACGGGACACAAATCGGGTGTCGTGTTTGACGCGTATTTTCAGGAAGGACAAATCGTTCGGTCAAAGGCAGCATGGCTTGCCGATTGACTACCCCATGTGTTTTTAAGAAAAACTCGTTACTATTGACACTAATATGTAAAAATCTCAATGTGAAAAGGGTTGGGATCGTTTCCGGCTCGGTCTGGGCGGGATGCCATCAGGAGACTTTCCCCGCTCATGGATCATGGGGCACAGTACCTGCCCGACAACTTCCTGCGCCGTTCAAGTACTGGGGCATTACCCCAGCTTTGCCTTTATGGAGCACACAGACCCACGGCGTGGAGGATCGGTTCAACAGGAGCCAATGACCAAGCCCTCCACGCCGCGTGTTTGGGAACGTTGAAGAAGTCAGAGCTGCGGCTTGCGCATTTATCGCCAGGTACAACAGCGAGTGGCGGGTCGAAAAAAAACGCTTTCTCAGCCCGCTAGAGATCAGACAGCACTGGATGGATCAAGCGGCGCTGGCGAGGGTGGTGTAAGAAACACTTGTGTTCAGGAGACCGGGCGCGGTAACCTCTCACAGTACTTTCTCAATCATTTTGGGGCTGAGTATACCTGCCTGGAAGCATTCCTAATATTGTGCTTCCGATCAAACATGCACTGAAGGAAAAGCATATGGACCATCCAGTAACGCAGATAGCTTACAACCTGCTTGAAGAAAAATGGATACCTGTTCTTTATTGTGATGGGAAGGTAGATCGCGTCGGGATCTGCCAAGCACTGACAGATGCTCACACAATTCGACAGTTAGTCGCCAGCAATCCCATGGACAGAGTGGCGCTCTTGCGCTTCCTGTTGGCCGTGCTTCTGTGGTGCAAAGAGGACGTGAAGTCTTGCCTCTCTGCGTTGGACGAGGAGAGGACCGGCATACCGAATAACTGGCTGGCGAAACTGAAAGAAAATAAGCCCGCGTTCAATTTGTTGGGCAACGGTAAAAGGTTCTATCAGGATGGATCGTTGAAGAGCAAAAAAACGCGCCCCATCGGCGATCTACTCGTCGAATTCCCTGGAGCGAACTCAGTGAATCATATGCGCCACGTTGTGTATGGTAATAGTTCCTGCGGGTTTTGCCCCGCGTGTTGCGCGATGGGAATCTTGCGGTTTTCAGTCTGGGCTCCGGCAAACGGGTCTTATGATGCATCAGTCAACCCAGGCTCAGCGGCCTACGCATTTATTGAAGGGAAGAACCTGTGTCAGACCTTTTGCGCAAATCTTCCAGCAACAAATCCGCGAACTGATCAGGCTCCATGGTTGGAAAACGGGCCGTCGGATTCACCTGACGCAGTCGCCAAGTTTGCTTGGCGCCCCCGCAAGTTGTGGCTGAATGTCGAAGACAGCGACTATCATTGCGCGTGCTGCGGGCAAACCGGAATACTGGCAACAAGCCTATGTATTGAGAATGGGTGGCCCACTCCGGTCACCACGGGTCAGCAATTCTGCAAGGATGTTTTATTGGAATTTCAACAGCTCAACAGTGATTACAAGGCGAAAAAGACGGACAAGCGCAAGCTGGCCGACAAGGTCGTCAAAATCTCCCCTATCGTCTTTAAGTGCAGGATGTCGGCGCTCTCACAAGCCGATTCCAATGCCGCCCAGGCACCCGAAAACGAGAGTAGTGAAGAGAAGATTGCAAGGATCTTCGACCAATTGTATGCGGCGGGTAACAAGAAGCTCATCCAGGAGTTGACCAGAAATCCCACGAAGGAAGAAAAATCCTTGCTTGATCAGCAGGACATCCGGGCGAAAAAGTTCTGGGATGCTGATCCCCATCTGCTAGTTGATGGAGAAGCCGTATCTCTGCCTAGATTGGGGGCGGATGTGGCCGTGCACGCATCACAGTTCTGGCGCAACGCACTTCGTTTGCAGCGAGTGCAGGCTGGAAGCGTTACTGCTATCGGTCCGATTGTCAACAAGTTCACGTTCCAGGACTGCGTTTCCGTACGCCTGCCGGATGCGTCTGATGACGTTCAAAGTCGAGCTAAGCTGTCCGCTGACTGTTGCGGCGAGTTGCAAGCCCTGCTCAAGCAGGTGACACAAAACCCTCAGCGGCAGCATCCCGAAATTGACGCCTCCTTGAAGCTTCTGACGCCAAGTGTTGAGAATCAGATTCGTGACATACTGGGCCGAAGAAATGCATTGACGGGCGATAATGCAACCGAAGACAAAGCATTCTTGCATAAAGTCTATGCGCCGATGGTGGATCTAGCTGTCGCTTCCGTAACACCTGGTTCACCGCTTCGTCGGCATGCTGCGCGAAATTGCGCGCAAGCGCTGTTGAACAAGACGCTTGAAGATTTTTTTGAGAAGAAATATCACATGTCGAACGCAGGTACGCCAGCAGCCATGTCTAGCAAATCAAAACGTGAACGCAAGAAGGGAAGCTCAAAATGAGCCAAACCGCTGCTTACATCAAGAGACTTTCGGTCTTGCAGGAAGGCGACCTTTCGCGGCTGCGCCGGCTGGCCGGACGGCCGCTCGACGCAACTCTCCAGGGCTTCGACCTCTTCACGGGCCTCTGGTGGCCGTTGCGGACGAAAAGTCCGGCGACCCCGCGCCGGGAACCGTCATGGCTCGTGGCCAAGCTTTTCGGCGCATTCCGCGTTCCGCACATCCGGCCCGATTTAGGCACAGGGCCCTCTTTGCCTCAAGTGTTGGGCATCTGTGAACCGCTCGACGAGGATGGCTGCACGCGCTTCCGAACACGATTCGACGCTCTACTTTGCTCGTCTCTGTCGTCTCTGGAGCCGATTTTGCGTTGGGCGATGGGAGAGGTCGCCCGAGCCGTCGCTGGGCACGTGCCGCATGCGCGGGATGTGAAAGGCATCGACTGGGTACAACTCCTCGACGATCTCTCCGTCTGGGAACGAGGCGATGCCCACCGCCGAGGACGTGATGTTCGCGACATCTGGGCCGAAACATATCTCACTGCGACTGATTCGAAAGAGAGGAGGGCATAGAAATGTTGATCGAAATCCACATGATCCAGAATCACAGCCCGGCGAATCTGAACCGGGATGATCTTGGCGCGCCCAAGACCTGCATCTTCGGCGGCGTCACCCGTGCGCGCATCTCCAGCCAGTGTCTCAAACGTAGCATCCGGCGCAGCAAGGATTTTTCTGCCGCTTTGGAAAAGGACGGCGGCGTACGTACACGCCGGCTGATCGAACTCATCGCAAAGGAGGCTGCAGGCGAAGGAAACCAACCGAAAAAAGAAGATTGTGTGGCCATCCGGAAGGTTTTTACCGACGCGGGGGTTGGCCTGAAGGATGAGAACACGTTCGACATACTCTTCTTTCTGCCTCAATCCGCCATCAGTGAAATGGGCGCTGCCGTGCGCGACGGAAACGGCGACCTGGGGGAGCGCTTCGCCGAGATCATCGGCAAGTTCGTCAAGACACCCGACATCGCACTTTGTGGCCGTATGACGGAGTTTGATGCCAAAGGCGCGTTTGCGGGCCTGAAGGGTAAGTTTACGGTTGAAGGCGCGTTGTACGCCGCCGACGCCCTCTCGACACACGCGGTCGTGAACGAAGTCGACTACTTCACTGCTGCCGACGACGTACCTGGCCAGGACTCCGGCGCGGCCCACGTCAACGAGGCCATGTTCAACTCAGCCTGCTTTTACAAATACTTTGCTATAGACTTTGAGCAGTTGAAGAAGAACCTAGAAAACGATAATGAGCTCGCCAGCAAGACAGTACGGTCCTTCCTTAAAGCAGCCGCCCAAGCCTACCCTTCAGGCAAACAGCACGCACACGCGGCATTCAATCTGCCCGACGGAGTTCTGGTGGAGGTCAAAACCCAGTCAGCCACGCCCATCAGCTACAGCAACGCTTTCGCCAATCCAGTGCCGGAAAAGTCGGAACGTGGTTTGATTGGCGAAAGCATCGCCAGACTTGGCCAGCACGTCCACGATCTCGTTGTGGGTTATGGCATCGAGTCCGAACGTTTCTGGTTCTCGCCAAACTTGTGCTATCGCCTGACCTGTATCGCAAAGGACGAGAATAGAAATGAGAAAGAACAATCCGTGGCCGGTCCTTTCGGCGAGTTCAAGGCGTTCGTCAATGCGGTCATAAAGAAGATAAACGCAAGCGGGACCTCTGCGGAGACAGCGAAATGACCGAAGCCAACGCACTTTTTCTCCGCCTCGAAGGCCCCTTCCAGGCCTGGGGTGACACCTCAAAGTTTGTCATCCGACGGACCCTGGATGCGCCGACCAAATCCGGCGTGCTGGGCTTGATTTGCTGCGCCATGGGCCTGTCGCGTCAAGTGGCGCGGGGACGCCTGTCGGAACTGAACAGGCTCGCAATGGGAGTGCGCATCGACCGGCACGGCACGCGGTGGTGGGATTACCAAACGGTAGGAGCGGGAATCGGCATGACAACCGCTGGGGGCGGTTTGAAGACCGGTGCTCAGGGCACGCTCGTCACGCGCCGTGAGTACTTGGCCGACGCAAGCTTTCTCGTGGCCCTCCAGGGTGATGCAAAGTTGGTTCATGAAGTCGCCGAGGCAATTGCGTCGCCGAAGTGGCCGGTTTTTCTTGGCCGGAAGTCCTGCCCTCCGTCCGTCCCGGTGCTTGCAAAGCCCCGCGAGGGTGAGTCGTGGACGAATCCCGGCTGCCATGACGACCTGATCGCCGCCCTGGGTGCCGTCTCGTGGCACCCACGGTACAAAGCCGACGCGACGCCGCACAACGGGACGATGGAAGCACTTGTGGAATGGCGGCCCGCCTCAGGAGATGACGTCGCTCCCGATGACGCGGAAGTGTGGTATGACGTGCCGGTTTGCTTCGATCCACCGGTCCACGAGCCACGATTTATCTTGCGCGATAGCATTTCGCCTGCCGTTGGTGAGGCGCTGCAGGGGCCTGCCCCAGCCGTGCCTCGCCCGCGCGCGGACTACACGAATGCGGAATATCGGAAGCGCCGCGAAGAGCGAATTAAAGCTGATGCCGGGTTGTGCGTCTTCTGCAAGTCGCCCGGCCCGCGCATGACCGTCCAGCACGTCACCTACCGAAGGGCTGGCGGCAATGAGCGCCTGGAAGACCTACGCTCACTTTGCGGTCTGTGCCATGATGCCATCACTATGCTCGAATATGGCCTCGGCATGGGGTTGGACCGCATCAATCCAGAGGATCCCCGCTGGCGCGAGCGGATCATTCAAAAACGGGCTGAGATTCTTAAATTCCGTTCGCTGGAAACCCGACGTCGGCGTCTTGCCGCCGAGGAGGTGGAATAGCCGTGTATCGGTCTTGTCTATTGATTGACGTAGGCAACAACCCCGACCGACCTCGGCCTGGGCGGTCGTGGCTGAGGAATCGCTATCATGTCCACCAGCGTCTTTGCATGGCCTTTCCGTCCGCGTCCCGGAAAGCCGAAGATGTGGACTTCCTCAAACCATTCAATCCGGATATGTTTGGTAACGGCCGAGTCGGGGAGAAACGTTCCGTGGACGCAGGCTTTCTTTTCCACATAGACTCCCTCCCCAATGGCCGGGCTGTGATCATCGTACAGTCTGCCATAGAGCCAGACTGGAACTATGCCTTTCACAATGCGAACCATCTTCTGGCAGCCCCCCCCCCCTGATAAGGCGAAACCATTTGAGCCACACTTTCTGAAAGACCAGCACCTTCGGTTCCGCCTCGAGGCAAATCCGACCAGACGCCTGAGCAAACATTCTCCGGATGCAAAAAAAGAATCCATTGGAATGCGTGTTCCCGTTCCGACCGACCGTCTTATTGACTGGCTTGCCCGCCGGGGCGAATCGGCAGGTTTTATTATCACGCGGGACGCCACGACCGTTTTGCCAGGGTACGTTTATTTTAACAAAAACGATAAAGAAAATGACAAAAGACAGCGGTTGCGTTCGGTCCTTTTCAACGGCCTCCTTCGGGTCACTGACCCGGAAGCCTTTCGGCAGGCACTGATCAACGGCATCGGTTCCGGCAAGGCCTTCGGGTTCGGCCTTTTTTTGATCGCTCCGGTTAGTCCTGCGGGCTCGGGGCAGCCGATATGAGTGTCTAGGACTTGCATATTCTGTCCAAGTTCAGCGACGGCTGGAGCTACCTTTAGATTAATCGCACCGGAGAATCGTCTTCACGCGTATGGGAAAAATATATTTTATAACCTTGATAATGCCGAACTGCAAGAGTTGTCCCCACGCGCGTGGGGGTGAACCGTCCGAACTGGCCAAGGCCCGCAGGGCCCTGGAGTTGTCCCCACGCGCGTGGGGGTGAACCGAGCGACAACGGCCAGACCGTGACCAAGGACGTGTTGTCCCCACGCGCGTGGGGGTGAACCGGCGACGTCGGCTTGGAGCTCTGCAATTGTCGCGTTGTCCCCACGCGCGTGGGGGTGAACCGATCCATGACATTCTCGTGGGTTGATGGTTGGAGTTGTCCCCACGCGCGTGGGGGTGAACCGTCCTTCGCGCCGAGGCCAGCGTCGAGGACGACGTTGTCCCCACGCGCGTGGGGGTGAACCGACGCCCTGTCCGCCAGGGCTGCGGCACGCTGAGTTGTCCCCACGCGCGTGGGGGTGAACCGTCCATCGGAAAGGGTATCGTCAGCGCCTTCGGGTTGTCCCCACGCGCGTGGGGGTGAACCGACGGAGATGGAGTACGCGCTTATCAACAACGCGTTGTCCCCACGCGCGTGGGGGTGAACCGCTCATGTGGCCACGCTCGAAGCACAACGGGAAGTTGTCCCCACGCGCGTGGGGGTGAACCGCCCGAAGACTGGCTCAAGGCTTTGTCGCTGGGGTTGTCCCCACGCGCGTGGGGGTGAACCGATCGTTAAGGCCAAGTGTTATGTGGGCGACAAGTTGTCCCCACGCGCGTGGGGGTGAACCGGCGATGACGCCGAACGCGAATTTATGGAGCAAGTTGTCCCCACGCGCGTGGGGGTGAACCGGACGAGTCCGGCCTGAGCGGCCTGGGCATCCCGTTGTCCCCACGCACGTGGGGGTGAACCGTTGCCGCCGGAGCGCAGGAAGGCGAGGAAGCCGTCGTCCCCACGCACGTGGGGGTGAACCGGAGGGCGACGTCTACCGGCTGGCCATGGACTAATCGTCCCCACGCACGTGGGGTGTTTCTGTGGATTGATGGATGTCTGGCTGGTTTTTGTGGTCTTCCCAACGCCTGTGGGGGGGGGGTATTTCAGGCGCGGAGAGGACTTCCTGTAAGAACACGTAACCCCCCGACAGGCGTTTCGCTGTATATCCAAAAGCGCTTCCCGGGTGACTGTTACTGCTAAGTTGAAAAGTGGAAGGCCAACGAGGCGTAACAACGTCCGTTAGCGCTCTATTATCGGACAACATCGAGATCACCATATCGTCTACTATCACACGCAATAAAGCTGAGAGTTTGCTGTGCAATATAATCACATTGAAGGAGTCATCGTCACAGCAGAATTTACAGAGGAACATGGCGAACGCTACCGTCATTGGTTTGAAGTTCAATTCGAAGTGAATACCCGCCCTCATCTAACTGCCTGCGTGATCATGATGAATCCGATTTATGCCTGCGCGAAATTTGCCAACAAGTCCGTGCAATTCATCAATCGAGTTGTTTTTCAAAAAGACTTCCCAAAATTTCAGGGTGTCAGCCGACTGATTATTGAGGGTTTTGCAAAAATAATACGAGCTACAGAATTAACACATTCCAACGGGCATGAGTGCTCATTTTTAAACACTAATGTGTTTTAATGCTGTCGTGTTTCTATTTTGCACATAATTCAGAAACGAATATCCTGATTTATGAGTATCAAAATCATATTGTTGCTATACTGTCAACAAACGAATCAATTGATCTGCTGTCAACGCAAGGATGCCAAACATAAGATGAGCAAAGACCTTAGGTCCACCGCGAACCATAAGACTTCTTCCGCCAAAATCATCTTTAAGACGGCTGTTAACACGTTCAGAATTAGTTCTTTCTCTGTATCGAATGCTAGTTGCTGGCTCCATTTCTTTTTTTATTCCATTGCGTCTTTTGTTAAAATCAATAATCGGAACGTGCCCCAATGAACGACTAAAGTCGCGAATTGTTTTGGAATCGTACGCTGAATCCATCAAGTCATAGAGACTTGTTACTCGTTCAGCGGACATTTTTGCCAACGGTATGGCTGCCTGACTATCGTGTAGTGAAGCAGAAGTAAGTATACAACTGATAGGAATTTGACCATCCGCCGAATCAATATGTAATTTATATCCAATCCATCGACGAAAATGCCCCTTACTGCTAGATTTAGCACCGATATCACATGCCATAGGAAGAGTCATTCTGGCTTCGTCGCTAGTCATTTCTATCTGTCGCTCAAGTAGCTTCTTTGTCTTTGGCTTTGTCTTGCTATTAATCGGCCGCCCCCTGCGGCGGCGTTTTTTGGGTTTGGGCGGATTCATTTTTTTAGTTGGTTTTTCTCTGGCGTTAATTTCTGTCGAATCACGACTAATATGCCCAATCAATCGTTCGCTACAATGTAGCCTGACAAGTCTTTCATGGGCATTTTGAGGCAAACCTTTTAAAGAGAATTCTGAAAATGCACGACTAAATACAGATTCATGCGGAATAGTTTTGTGTTCTTCAAA
This sequence comes from Solidesulfovibrio sp. DCME, assembly GCF_049995385.1. NCBI lineage: Bacteria > Pseudomonadati > Thermodesulfobacteriota > Desulfovibrionia > Desulfovibrionales > Desulfovibrionaceae > Solidesulfovibrio > Solidesulfovibrio sp. DCME. The sequence goes on along the minus strand of NZ_CP188261.1, from coordinate 2,548,486 downwards.
ACCGCAAATCCGTCTAAGACTTGGCATCAATTGCAACGCTTCAACGAGAGCCCTTGTGTTAGGAAAATTTAAAACAGCTTTCGCAATAAACGCTCTGGCAATAGCTGCGCGACTATATGATGGCCTACCTCTTCCGAATCGAGGCAAATCCGAAATATGATCTTCTATGCGAACCAACTCAATAATCTCAACGAGTCTTTTCTGCTTATCTGTCAAAGAACCAAACTTTTCTTCTAAACATGGAATCAAAGAACCTTGTATGGCACCGAGGATGCGTGATAGGAGTCTCATGGAAGCTGGCTCGTGTGGTTTTAGTTTAGGTTTGTGGTGAACTCAAACTACCACATAACCAGCTTCCGTTCTACTCCTATCCATACGGTTTTGCAGGATTATTTAGCAAAACCGATTTTTGCAAAACCCTCTATTGTTAATCAATTTGTCAAAATTAGACTCACAAATTTCTAGGACTTCCGCAGGAAATAGGCTCTGCTAACAATGCAGCTATTGAACGCGCATTCATGGTTTTGGATATCATTATCTTAGGCTGGGATGTTCAAACCGATTCGAAGAGCGCAAAGCCTTCGCGTCAAATATGATCAAACATCTTCCGAACAAAAGGATATACAATATGAGGACACATCTTTCTCGTGGAAAGTACGAAGGGTTTATTCTACAGACAGACATTAATTGAGCATTTATCTCTAACAACCATCCACTAAATCAAGAAAGTAATTACCATAGATATAATGAGCCAACCCAGGGAAAAGATCAGCAGGAATTGAAGTCAAAAAATATTTTTTTCCTTGGGTATATCTGGGTATATCCGCACTTTTTAATAAAAATAATTAAATATTTTCAAATAGATACCAATGATTACGATTCCCTCCCTCGCTACCAAAATAATACGCGGCCCGGGGGCAATCCTGGGCCGTTTTTTTGTTTGGTTATTTTGGCAAATTCAAGAAGGATGCTTTCTCTTGGACCAGTGTGAATCCTCGGGCTTAGGGTTGCCATACCCACCGCCAAAGGCGTCAGGACGGTTTTTCGTGTGATCCATACGAGCATGGCCGTATTTCTCCTGGTCTTGAAGGCAGACATTCAGAATGAACTATTGTGCAATTGTCTGCCGACAGACGGAATGTGGGTACCGCGACCGTGGAGGAGCAACCACCTCAACCATAAAGGCACAGCCCTTTATTCGCCAGAGACAACCTTCAAATTGTATAACCCAACAAGAAGTCACACTGATTTTCTTATATAACGTTTCGATCCGCCTTTCACTACATGATCATCAAATAGTGGCACGACCTGAAAGAAAGCATCTTTGACGTTGCCATTTCAGTTGCCGAACAAGATTGTTCTTACGCAGAAGCGGTAGCCGGACATCTTCGGAGTAAAGGAATCACGCTCTTCTATTACAAATCCGAAGAACATACTTCATGGGGAAAGGATCTTAAGAACTATCTCCCAAAACTGTACACAAAGCAAGCTAAATACATTCTCCTGTTTCTATCTAAAAAATACTTTCACAACGAATGGACCCTGTTGGAACTCGACGCCATACAGCGTAACGCAATGCCCACTGGCAAAGAGCATATCCTTCCCATCCGCCTCGACGATTGCAGCCTCCCTGAGTTTCTCTCGACAACAGCCTTTGTCGATCTTCGCACAAAAACACCAGCCGAAGTTGCCGTTCTCGTTCTCCAGAAGCTCGGATACAGCGAGTTCACATCATTACTGTCCGGTTAAGAAAAGGCTTGACGCCTGAGAGAGACGACTGGACTAGATTCCTGATGCCTTTACGCTTCGGCGATCAATCTGTAAAAATTGACACTAAACTTCATGACTTTAAGTTCAAAAATCCTTGCACAACGGCATCTACCGGCACCAGCGCGCATCATATTGCCTATTTTAAAGGGGATAGAACTTCTTTTTTGCCTTTATAACTATGCGGAATCACTCTTGTTGCTGTATGGTAGAGTTGCGAGGCCCACCTACAAATCGGCAAGAGGATTCCGCACATGCAAAGCGCTATCACCGTCTTCGCCCAATTCCTATCCCTGGTGCCAAAATCTGTATTTACCAAGTTATCTAAGCTACATAAGCCAAAACGTTCGCCTCGAACATTCTCTCCGTGGAGTCATTTCGTCCACTTGCTTCACGCCCAGTTGGCCGGATGCAAAAGCCTGCGGGACGGGATCATGGGCATGAATGCCGCTTCCAGCCGGCTCTACCATCTTGGCGTGAAGCCTGTGCCCCGGTCCACCTTTGCCGACGCCAACAACAAGCGCCCTTACGCCATGTTCGAAGCCCTGTTCGGCGAACTCTACACGAGGTGTCTTTCTCAAGCGCCGAAACACAAATTTTCTTTTGAAAACAAGCTGTTCAGCCTTGACGCATCGGTCATCGACCTGTGCCTGACCCTGTTCCCCTGGGCCAAATTCCGAACAGCCAAGGGAGGCATCAAGGTGCACACAGTCGTAGACCATGACGGCTATCTCCCGGCTGTGGTCACCGTCACCGAAGCCAAATGCCATGAGGTCAACATCGCCAAGCTGCTCAAACTGCCCAAGGGATCAATCGTGGTCTTTGACCGGGGCTATAACGACTACACGTGGTTTCGGCAGCTCTGTAAATCCGACGTCTTCCTGGTCACGCGACTCAAGAGCAATGCCCGGTTTCGGGTCATTGAGCGCCACCGCACTGATCGGGCAACGGGTGTCACCTCCGATCACATCATCCAGGTCGCCGTTGGCGAAAAAACCATGACCTTGCGCCGCGTTGGCTATCGAGATCAAGAAACCAACAACTACCTTGAATTCCTCACCAACCACATGACCCTGCCGGCCCGCACCATCGCCGACATTTACAAGGAGCGATGGCAGGTCGAAATCTTCTTCCGGTTCATCAAGCAGAACCTCAAGATCAAGTCGTTCCTCGGCAACTCGAAAAATGCCGTCCTGTCCCAGGTCTACGTGGCGATGATCGCGTACCTGCTCCTGACCTACCAGAAGTTCCTGTCAAAGATCGGCATCAGCCTGCACTATCTGGCTCGGCTGGTGCAACGAAATCTATTTCAGTGCTGCAGCATCCTCGATCTCGTTGAACCTCAACGAAAACGAGTAAAATTCAATAATACTAAACAGCTATCTCTTCTGGATTAGCCGGACAGAAATGAGTTCACATACAAAGCCAGTGCTGTACCTTCGCCACAAAGCCAGAGCACACAAGGAGAAATCCACTTTGACTACAGCAGTCATGATGGACACTACACAATCGGAACTGGATCTTGGGCATTTGAGACTCAGTGGAGCAAGTCAGGCAACACTTCCATTCATTGTTACAACGATCCACCTACAATCCATGGACTGACCCTGGCAAATGGTGTGAATAGTGTCGAAGAAATTCACAATGCCGCTGCCTTAGACTTTTCATCACGACACCAAACACCACAACTCCAGCAATTTATCGTTCTTCGTAACGTCAATGGCTATTTTGCCGCTGTCCAGATTGTCACAGTCACAGACACCATGCGCGGCGACCAAAAGGACGAACTCTGTTTCCGGTACTGGATCTTGAACGACGGAACGGCAGATTTTTCTGTGATTTAGGGATGATCGCTTTGCGTGCAAGGAGGCACCGCCAGGAACATGCCACCGCGGCAATAGGTTTTCTACCGGCCTCGGCCCGAAAGCCTCGGGGGATACCGAAACGGAACAAAAAGCATACCCGAACGACATGCCCTTAACGGCAGCGGCACTGCCTGTGTCGCCCCAGAGAATGCCCGTTCCCCTCCTCGACGCTCCCCGCTTTTCTCGCGGGCTCCCGGCATTATGGTGTCGCCGCGTACTGTGCCTCGTCCACCGGCTCCAGCCACTGGGCCGTCGACCCGTCACGCTCTTCCTGGATGGCGATATGGCTCATGGCCGTCGCCGGGGAGGCGCCGTGCCAGTGCCTTTCACCGGGCAGTATCCTGACCACGTCGCCCGGGCCGATGGCCGCCACAGGTCCGCCATGGCATTGCACCCGGCACCAACCGGCCGTCACGATGAGGGTCTGGCCCAACGGATGGGTATGCCAGACCGTGCGGGCACCGGGTTCGAAGGTGACGACGGTGCTGGTGACCTTGGAGGGCGGCTGGCCTTCGGGGAAAAGCGGGTCGATGCGGACCGCCCCGGTATACCGTTCGCCGGCCCCGACCAGGGAGGCTTGGCTGCCGGCCCGATGGATTTCCATATTGCGGACTCCTCCAGGCGCTGTCGCGCTGTCTTGCTTCCCTGCCATACTTTGAGGCGCTGCCACAGGCAGGCCCGTTTCGCGCCGGTTGCGGGGGGGGCTTCGAGGCGCACCGACGGCCTGCGGGGCGCCGCCCCTCGCGTGGGAGTGGTCGGGGCGGCGCGGGGCTGTGGTGCCGACACCAAGCCGCCAATACGTCCTCGGGTTCCGGCCGCGGGCCAGGCCAAGGCCCGGTGCACCCGGCGCCTGGCGCATCCGCCCGAAAAATTCTTGCGAAAGCGGTTTGCCGTAGCGTAGGCTGTTTTGCCTGTCCACGCGAGCCGAAGCCGTCCGGGCTGGCGAAAGCCCCGGTGCCCGCGCGACGGCACTCCCACCGTATCACACCAAAACCATCTGGGCCTGCCAAACAGGTACGAGTCTGCCCTATGCCGCAACATGTGTCCTACGCCAAGTTCTGTACGAAACCCTGGGAGGAGCTTGTCGTCTACCCCAACGGCGAATATTCGATCTGCTGCGGCGGGCCGCCCGTCGGCAAAATCCGGCATGCCGCCGAGATCAAGGACCTGTGGAACAATCCGACCATTCTGCAATACAGAGAAAATCTGAACAACGGCTTCGAGTTCGGCATTTGCACGAATTGTATCTATCACGGCACCCTACGCAATACCAGCGGCAAGGATCGTATGGGCCAGCCGCGTGATATCCATCAACCCAGGATTCCCATCATTTCCTTTGGCCTGACAGACCAATGCAACCTCTCCTGCTTCATGTGCGGCGTATCTCAAAAATACAAGGGGATAAACAGAAAAACAAAGGCCGCCAGACTTCCCTTGGACTATTGCCGGGAATTTGCAACGCACCACTTCGTTAACGCCGACGGCGTCAATACCAATTGCTTCGGAGAGATTTTTCTCTATCCAAACCTCAGGAATTTTCTCCAGCTCCTCAAGGAGCACCGGCCTAAAGTCTTCACGACGACGACGACATCGGGCAGCCTGCCTGTACCTCCCAAACTCTGGCGCCTGGTCATGGATTCCCATGACCACTTGACCTTCTCCATCGACACAAACGACAAGGCTCTTCACAGAATCATTCGAGGTTTCGACTTCGAGATCTTCGAACGCAACATACGCACGGTGCAACACCTCTGCACTACAGAATACCCGCAGTTCAAATACGGCTGTTCCGTCGTCCTCATGAAGCTGACCATAGCGAGCCTCTACGATACCTTGCGCCAGGTCCACGAGGAATACGGCTGCCGGTTGTTCAACCTCCAACACGTCAGCGGTTTTCCCTCCCAATCCCTGGCCAAGGAAAAACAATGGCGCGCCTTTTCCAACGCGAAGCTCGCCCAATGCCTGGGCTACATGAAACGGCACGGCATCACCAGCAACGGCGAGATAGGCTATTTCCGCGACGAAGCGGGAAACGTGGAAGCCTAGGGGGAGACGCGGCCGGCAAAACCGGCAATCCGGTCAACTGCCTTTCTTTTTTCGCGGCGCCCAGTTGCGGGCCATGATTTGGATGGACTCGACCTGGCGCGGCGCAAGGCCGCTTTCGATCTGGTCGCGCAGGCCAACGGCGGCCGGCTTGTCCTCCCCCGGCAGGTCCGCGGCCTCCACGGCCAGGATCGACCAGAAATAGGCCTTGACCGCGTTTTTGGACACGCCCTTGCCATACAGGTACAGCGTGGCCAGCAGGTATTGCGCCCCGCCCTTGCCGGCAAGCCCGGCCTCGATGAGCAGCTTGGCCGCCTCCTCGAAATTCTGGGGCACGCCCTGGCCGTAATAGTAGAGCTTGCCCAGGCAGTATTGGCCGTCGGCGTTGCCGGCCACCGCCGCCTTGCGGAACCATTCGGCCGCCTTGGTGAAATCCTGGGGCGTGCCCTGCCCCGTGTAGTACATGGCCGCCACCTGGTTTTGCACGGCGGCGTCCCCGGCGGCGGCCACGGGCAAGAACTCCTCCAGGGCCTTGGCGTAGTCGCCCTCACGGTAGGCCTTGACCCCTTCCTCAAGCCCGGCCAGGGCCGGCCAGGCGGCGAGGCACAGCCAAGCGGCCGCCGCCGCGGCCGCGACAAGACGCAGGTACCATCCCACTGCTTCAATCCTTCCGGTCGGGCGAGGCCGCGCCGGGCTTGGGGCCGCCCGCCACGGCGTCGGTCGGGCGGGGCAACTGGAATTCCGTGCCGAGAATGACATGGCGGTATACGAAGACCGAGATGGGCACACCGAGCACCATGCCCCACAGGCCGAAAAGCTTGTGGCCGACGTAGAGGATCATCAGCGTGATCAGCGGGCTGATCTTGAACATGGCGGCCACGATGCGGGGGTTGAGCACATACGTTTCGATGGTGTGCACGATGATGATCATGACGATGGCCCACAGGGCATGGGCCGGGCCGGTGGTGTTGACGGCCACCAGCACGATGGGGGCCGAGGAAATAAACGTGCCGAGCACCGGGATCAGGCCGCAAAAAAAGACCACCGTGGACAGCAGCATCACCGGCTCGATGCCGAGGAAGTACATGCCCACGGCCGTAAGCACCGTGTTGACGGCGGCGATCATCATCTGGGCCCGAAAGCCCATGCCCACCACGATGGCGAAGCGCACCACGCTGCGGGCCGTGACGTCGTAGATGTCGCGCAGCCGCGAGTCGCGAAGGGCGATGGTCTTGGCCCGCAGATTGGGGAAATCGAGCATGATGAGGAAGCTGAACAGCGTGCCGAGCAGGAAGGTCGAGATGTAGGTGGTGACCTGGTTGAGCGAGTTGACGGCCAGGGTGAAAAGCGTTTCGGCCTTGACCCCGACCAGGGCTTCCAAGGCCAGGTAATCCTTGACCTTGGAGATGGGCGCGGCCATGTCCGGGGCCAGCCAGGCCCACTGGTCCAGATGCTTGCGCAGGGTTTCCAGGGTGTCGGGCAGCTTTTTGAGGAAGGCCGTGGATTCGGTGCCGAGCTTGGGCACCACCGAGGAGACCAGCAACAGCACCACGGTCACGAAAACGATATAGATGACCGCCGCCCACAGCGTGCGCGGCAGCTTCGTCCTGGCGGCCAGGGACTCGATGGGGCCGTTAAAGAGAAAGCACAGGATATAGGTGATGAAAACCAATCCGAACAGGCCGTAATAATTGGCCAACCAGACCAAGCCGAAAAAGGCGGCCCAGATGGCCATCGTCTTGTTGGTACGCAAGAACTGGGCGATGTCGAAAGCCATAGAGAAGCGATCCTAGCACAAAGCGTTTGCGGCCACAATGCCGGCCCGGCCGGAGGCTGGCCGGTCATTTTCGGAACAACGCAGCCAGAAGTGTCAGCACGATGCTGATGACCAGGCACGTGAGCCAGGGAACGTACACGGAAAAGCCGTCACGCTGGATGCGGATGTCACCGGGCAAACGCCCCAAGGGCAGCCGACGCCACAGGTCCTGCCACAAGCCGGGCCGCTCGGCCAGGAGCATGGCCGCGCCCACGCAGGCCAGGGCGAGCCCAAGCCCCAAAAGCAACTTGCCGGGAGAGGGATTCATCGGTATGTCCGCTTGTTTCCGACGACACCCTAGCCGCAACCATCAAGGAAGGCAAACGCCGTGCAACTGCCGCCTTTTCGCCTGGAACGCTTTTTTGCCCGCCACGAATTCAGCGCGCCGCGCCTTTTGTGCGCCTCGGACGGCGAAACCCTGTCCGTGGCCGAACTGTGCGACCTCGTGCCCGGGGCCGCCGCCGGCCTGGGCCAGGTACGCCTGGGCTACACCGATTCCCGGGGCGACCCGGCCCTGCGCCAGGCCGTGGCCGGGCTCTATGCCACCATTTCGCCCGAGGACGTGCTGGTCCACGTGGGCGCCGAGGAGGCCATCTTCACCTTCATGGCCGCGAGCCTCGCCGTCGGCGACGAGGTCGTGGTGCCGACCCCGTGCTACCAGTCCCTGACCGACGTGGCCAAAAGCCTGGGCGCCCGGGCGGCGGCCTGGCGCTGCGACCCGGCCTGGGGGTTCGCCCCGGACATGGCCGACCTCGGGGCGCTCCTGGGCGCCCGCACCAGGGCCCTGGTCCTCAATTTCCCGCACAACCCCACGGGCTACATGCCCACGCCCGGGGCCTTCGCCGCCATGCTGGCCATGGCCCGGGAACGCGGGGTCCGGGTTTTTTCCGACGAGGTCTACCGGTTCTCCGAGGGGCCGGGCCTGGCGCCGCTGCCGGCGGCCTGCGACCTGGACGACCGGGCCGTGTCCCTGGGCGTGTTGTCCAAGTCCTTCGGCCTGGCCGGGCTGCGCGTGGGCTGGGTGGCCTGCCGCGACCGGGGGCTGCTCGACCGCATGGCCGCGGTCAAGGACTACCTGTCCATTTGCGGTTCGGCCGTCTCGGAATACCTGGCCGTGTGCGCCTTAGACGCCAAGGAGGCCCGGCTTGGCCGCATGGGCGCCCTTCTGGCCCGAAACCGGGCCCTGCTCGAGGCGTTTTTCCACAACCACTCGGGCCTGTTTCATTTCGTCAGCCCCAAGGGCGGCCTGACCGCCTTTCCGGGGCTGGTGGACGGCGACGCCGACGCCTTCTGCCGGGCCGCCCTGGAACAGGCCGGCGTGTTGCTGCTGCCCGGCAGGCTCTACGGCGAGGAATGGTCGGACCGCTTCCGCATCGGTTTCGGCCGGGCGGATTTCGGGCAAAACCTGGAAAAACTGGCGGCGTTTTGCCAATCTTGGCAGTGCCGGCCAGGCCGGGGAAATTGAGGCCGAAACCGCGATTTGCCGGACGATCGTCTTGAATTTTGGTGTCGTTTCAGCCACAAGTGACTGAAACGATCGCCGGTGCGAAGGGGAATGTCCCCCATGCCCTTGTCACGTCCAACAAAGGAGTCCTCCATGGTCAAAAAACTCGTCCTGGCCCTGGCCCTCGTCGCCTTGTCCGCCGCCCCGTCCGTGGCCAAAACCATTGTCTTTGCCACGGACGCCACCTGGCCGCCGATGGAGTTCGTCAACGCCGACAAGCAGATCACCGGCTACGCCATCGACTACATGAAGGCCGCCGGCAAGGAAGCCGGGTTCACGCCGGAATTCAAGGCCGTGGCCTGGGACGGCATCTTCGCCGGCCTGGCCGGTGGCAAGTACAATGCCATCTGCTCCTCGGTCTCCATCACCGACGAGCGCAAAAAGACCATGGATTTCTCCACCCCCTACTTCAAGGTCCGCCAGGCCCTGGTCGTGCCGGTCAAGTCCGCCGCCAAGTGCATCGAGGACATGAAGGGCAAGACGCTCGGCGCCCAGATCAGCACCACCGGCCATTTCGCCGTGAAAAAGGCGGAAGGCGTCAAGGACAAGTCCTATGACGAAGTCGGCCTGGCTTTCGAAGACCTCTACAACGGCCGCATCGACGGCGTGGTCTGCGACGACCCCGTCGCGGCCCAGTACGCCCTGCAAAACGACAAGTACAAGGGCGCGCTCAAGATCGCCTGCATCATCGAAGCCGGCGAGGACGAATACTACGGTATCGCCGTGCAGAAGGGCAACAAGGAAGACCTGGACCTCATCAACAAGGGGATCAAGGCCGTCCAGGAAAAAGGCATCGACAAGCAGCTGTTGGCCAAGTGGATCGGCGGCGGCAAGTAAGGCCGCGACGTTATGACTTCACGGCGCCCGCCGGTCCCACGGGCCGGCGGGCGCCGCCCGGCGGACATTTCCCATGACAAAAAAGGTGAAGACTCCCGAGGAACAAGCCACCGTCGTCATCGACGTCGGCGACGGCGCGGCCATCCCCAAACCCTCGGACAAGGGCCTGGTCTCGGCCTGGTGGCTGTCGTTTATCGGCGCCGTCGTCATCCTGGCCTGCCTGCTGTTTTTCAAGCCCGACCCGTACCTGCGCATCTTCAAGTTCGTGCCCGACGGCATCCTGGTCACCTTCCAGGTCACGGTCTATTCCATCATCCTGGCCCTGGTTTTCGGGCTCATCACCGGGCTTGGCCGCATTTCCCGCAACAAGTACATCAACCTCGTGGCCTCCACCTACGTCGAGGTCGTGCGCGGCGTGCCCCTGCTCGTCCAGCTCTTCTACATCTACTACGCCCTGGGCCGCTTCGTGCACGTGCCCGACCTGCTCGCCGCCGTCATCTCCATGAGCGTGTGCTACGGGGCCTACATGGGCGAGGTCTTCCGGGCCGGCATCGCCTCCATCCCGGTGGGCCAGACCGAGGCGGCGCGCTCGCTGGGTTTCAACCGGGCCCAGACCATGTACCACGTCATCCTGCCCCAGGCCTGGCGCACGATTTTGCCGCCGGTTGGCAACGAGTTCATCGCGCTTTTGAAGGACACCTCCCTGGTGTCCATCCTGGGCGTGGCCGACCTGTTGCGCCGCGGCCGGGAATTCGCCTCGGAGTCGTTCGAGTACTTCGAGACCTTCACCATGGTCGCCGTGATCTACCTCATCATCACGCTTATCCTTTCCAAGCTGGTCAGCTTCATGGAGGAGCGGTTGTCCCACCATGTCAAACGATAATCCCATCATCCGCATCGCGGACGTCAGCAAGTTCTTCGACCAGGTGGCGGCACTGAAAAACGTCAGCCTCGACGTGGCCCCGGGCGAGAAGGTCGTCATCATCGGCCCGTCGGGCTCGGGCAAATCGACGCTGCTGCGCACCATCAACCGGCTGGAAGACATCAGCCGGGGCACCATCGTGGTCGACGGCTTCGACCTCTACGACCCGTCCGTGGACATCAACAAGGTGCGCATGGAAGTGGGCATGGTCTTCCAGAGCTTCAACCTCTTCCCCCACAAGACCGTGCTGCAAAACGTGACGCTGGCCCCCATCAAGCTCAAGAAGATCCCCCAAGCCGACGCCGACGCCCTGGCCAGGCAGTTCCTGGACAAGGTCGGCATCCTGGACAAGGCCGACGTGTTCCCGGCCAAGCTCTCGGGCGGCCAGCAGCAGCGCGTGGCCATCGCCCGGGCCCTGGCCATGAACCCCAAGATCATGCTGTTCGACGAGCCGACCTCGGCGCTCGACCCGGAGATGATCGGCGAGGTGCTCGACGTCATGGTCAAGCTGGCCCGGGAGGGCATGACCATGGTCTGCGTCACCCACGAAATGGGTTTCGCCCGCGAGGTGGCCGACCGCATCGTCTTCATGGACGAGGGGCAAATCCTGGAAGTGGCGACGTCGGCGGAATTTTTCACCAGCCCCAAGCACCCGCGCACGCAAAAGTTCCTGGAGCAGATTCTCTAGGAGCACCTACCGAAGGCACCTTTCATCGGTCTGGCCGGCGCGTTGCCCGGCCGGACCGTCCTCCGGCTTGCTCTTCCCTATCCCTCTCCACTTGCCCATCCACTCGCTGACGATGCTCGCGACTGTCCCTGTCCATGATCGAAAAAAGGCAAAACTGTCTATCTTAAAACGAGCTTCTCACAAATGTCCCAGTCTAGTCTGAAGAGAGATGCCCATAACCATGTCCCATAACGAACTTACCACAAAATGGACAATAATATAAACGGTGCCATGCTGGTATGTACCATTCAGTTTCATCAGATCCATCAGAATGAACAATCTCGCCAGCCTGCACACATTCTTCAAATCGTTTACAGCAATAGTCAGTCTTTTTGTCACCAATTGAAATCTTCATACTAATTTCTCACGCGAGCATGAAAAATTACGATTGTCGCAACAATCGATATTCCGACCGAATTCAAATCAATACCGTATCCCAATTATCAGAAGTCGTTTGTCTAAAATTGTCTGACTATTTCCCGTCCAGTTCCCCGCGCCGGCGCAACGCCTCGTAAAGCACCACCGAGGCGGCGTTGGCCAGGTTGAGGCTTCGGACCTGCCCCCAGATGGGGATGCGCACCCGCGCCCCGGCCGCCTCGATGAGGGCTTCGGGCAGGCCCCGGCTTTCCGTGCCGAACACCAGGGCGTCGTCGGGGCCATAGGCCAGTTCGTGGTAGGCCGCGGCAACGTGGCCCCGGTTGCCGGCCGTGGTGGCCACGACGCGGCTGCCCGGCCGGGCGGCCCGGAAATCGTCGAACGACTCCCAGACCGAAAGGTTCACGTGGGGCCAGTAGTCCAGGCCGGCCCGCTTCAAATACCGGTCCTCCAGGGAAAACCCCAGCGGCTTGACCAGGTGCAGCGGTGTTTTCGTGGCGGCGCACAGCCGGGCCACGCTGCCGGTATTTTGCGGAATCTCCGGCTCGAACAGCACGACCTCGATCACGCCGTCTCCCGCGTGTAGGGCACGTCCTTGCGGTAGACCGTGCCCTGGAAGGCGGCGATGGGCTCCCCGGCGTCGTTGGTCACGGTGATGGCGTAGGTGGCCATCTTGCCGCCAAGCGACACTTCCCGGGCCTCGGCGAACAGGGTCTTGCCCATGCCGGCCTTGACGTAGGAAATGGCGGCGGCCACGGCCAGGCTCAGCTTGCCGTGGCTGTTGGAGGCCACGGCGAAGGCCAGGTCGGCCAGGCTGAAGACGGCCCCGCCATGGGCCACGCCGGCCCCGTTTTTATGGGTGTCGGTCAGGTCCATGGCCGTCTTGGCGTAGCCCGGCCCGGCTTCGAGCAGGCGGATGCCGAGCAGCCCGGCAAAGGGGTCGCGATCGAGAAACCACTGCATGTCCATGGCGAATCCTTTTGGGAAAGATGGGAAAACCCGGGGATGGAAACGCCCCGGGCCGGGATTTGTCAAGCCGGCCGAATGCGGCTATGTCGAGGGCAAGCCCCCAAGGAGCGCCCATGTTCCGACGCGCCTGCCTCGCCACCCTGTTCTGGGCCGCCCTGGCCCTTTTTCCCCTGCCGAGCCCGGCCGCGCCGCCCGGCCCGGGCGACCTGGCCCGGTCCATCGAGACGGCCCGCAAGGCCATCGCCGAGTACGAGCACACCCTGGCCGGCTACGACTCGGAGATGCGGGCCCTTGTGGCCAACGACCCGGCCGCGGCCAGGCGCCGCGAGGAGATCCGCATCATCAAGCAGCACTACGTGCGCGAGATCGAGGGCCTCAAAAACAAGATCGTCGAGGATTCCCGCAAGCTCCAGGAATTCAAGGCGCGCGGCATCCAATGACCGCCGCGCCGCCAAATAAAAACGCTCCGCGAAGCGGAGCGTTTTTTCGGTTCGGTGGTGGGCGATCGGGGATTTGAACCCCGGACTTCCACCGTGTGAAGATGGCACTCTAACCGCTGAGTTAATCGCCCGTCGAAGAAAGTATGTGGACCCCACCGATTTGGCAAGACTTTTTTTGGGCAAACGGGTAAAAAGATTTCCGTCAACGCGACCACTGAAAACAACACCCCAAAATAAAAGGACAAAACACCGATGCGACTGCTCGTGACCGGTGGCTGCGGCTTCATCGGCTCCAACTTCATCCGCGACATGCTCTCCCGCCACGACGACCTGGCCATCGTCAACCTCGACGCCCTGACCTACGCCGGCAACCGGCTGAGCCTGGCCGACGTCGAGGCCGCCTACGACGACACCCGCTACATCTTCGCCCGGGGCGACATCGGCAACAGCGAACTGGTGCTGCACCTGTTTCAACGCCACGCCATCGAGGCCGTGGTCAACTTCGCCGCCGAAACCCACGTGGACCGCTCCATCACCGACGCCGCGCCCTTTATCCGCACCAACGTGGCCGGCACGCAGGCGCTCCTCGACGCGGCCCGGGCCTTCGGCATCGGCCGCTTCGTCCACGTCTCCACCGACGAGGTCTACGGCACCCTCGGGCCGGAGGGGAAATTCACCGAGGAGACGCCCTTGGCCCCCAACAGCCCCTACTCGGCCAGCAAGGCCGGTGCGGACATGCTCGTGCGGGCCGCCAACGAAACCTATGGCCTCGACACGGTCATCACCCGCTGCTCCAACAACTACGGCCCCTACCAGTTCCCGGAAAAGCTCATTCCGCTGATGTTTTCCCGGGCCATGGCCGACGAAGCGCTGCCCGTCTACGGCGACGGCCAAAACGTGCGCGACTGGATCTACGTCACCGACCACTGCCGGGGCGTGGAACTGGCCCTGCTCAAGGGCCGGCCCGGCGCGGTCTACAACTTCGGCGGCGACGCGGAAAAGCCCAACATCGAGGTGGTGCGCACCATCCTGGCCGCCCTCGGCAAGCCCGAAAGCCTCATCCGCTTCGTCACCGACCGCCCCGGCCACGACCGCCGCTACGCCATGGACTTCACCAAGGCCACCCACGAACTCGGGTTTACGCCCCAATACGATTTTACGCGCGGCATCGCCGAGACCATGGCCTGGTACCGGGCCAACGGCGCCTGGCTGGAAAGCGTCCAAAGCGGCGCCTACCGCCAGTTCATGGACAAATGGTACGGAGGCCGGGCATGAGCGGGGAAAAAAAAGGCCGGGCCATCGTGCTCGGCGGCAAGACCGGGCTGCTCGGCCGCCCCCTGACCGCTGCCCTCACGGCGGCCGGCTTCGCCGTCAGGCCCACCACCCGCAGCGAGCTCGACCCCTTCGACGCCGGGGCGGTGGCGGCGGCCCTGGAGGCGTTCGAGGCCACCCACCTGTTCAATACCGTGGCCTACACGGCCGTGGACGCGGCCGAGGACGACAGCGAAGCGGCCTACCGGCTCAACCGCGACCTGCCGGGGCTCCTCGCCCGGGCCTGCGGCCCGGCCCGGGCCGTGCTCGTGCACTACAGCACAGACTTCGTCTTCGGCGGGGACGCCCACGTTCCGTACAAGGAAGAGGACCCGACCGACCCGCGCTCGGTCTACGGCGCAAGCAAGCTGGCCGGCGAGCGGGCCATCCAGGAGGCGGGCCTGCCCCGGTACCAGATCCTGCGCACGGCCTGGCTGTTCGGGCCGGGCAAGAAGAACTTCGTGGCCACCATCCTGGGCCTGGCCAGGACCCGCCCAGAACTTTCGGTCGTGGCCGACCAGGTCGGCTCCCCCACCTGCACCCTGGACCTGGCCGCCTGGTCGGCGGCCCTGGCCGCCACGGACGCCACGGGCATCTTCCACGCCGTGGGCTCGGGCCAGGCCAGCTGGTGCGAACTGGCGGCCGAGGCCGTCATCGCCGCCTCCCTGCCCTGCCGGGTGCTGCCCATCCCGTCCTCGGGCTATCCGCAAAAGGCCTGGCGGCCGCGTTATTCCGTGCTCGACAACGGCAAGCTGGCCGCGGCCATCGGTTACGCGCCGCGGTCCTGGCTCCAGAGCCTTCGGGAATACGTCTATTCGCAGGAACAGGCCAGCGACTGATCCGGCGACAGGGTCACGGGCAGGGAGAAGCAGAAGGTCGCGCCCTGCCCGGGCTCGCTTTCCACCCAGATGCGGCCGCCATGGGCCACGGCGATGCCCTCGGCAATGGCCAGGCCCAGGCCCAGGCTTTTCTCGCCGGCCGTGGGCCGGGCGGACAGGCGCTCGAAAGGCTTGAAGAGCCGCTCGCGCTCCTCGGGCAAAATCCCCGGACCCTGGTCGTGCACCCGGATGACGGCCTCCTCGGCCGCCAGCACCAGTTCCACCCGGACCTCGGACTTGGGCGGCGAGAACTTGACGGCGTTGGACAGCAGATTGTCCAGAAGCCGGGCCATCAGGTCGGGATCGAAGGGGAAAAGCGGCATTTCCGCCACCTCGGCCCGCATGCGGATGCCCTTGCCCGAGGCCGTGGCCTCGGCCAGGCGCACGCGCTCCATGACCAGGGCGTCGAGCCGGCTGACGGCCAGGGACGGCTCCAGGCGCCCGGTCTCCAGCCGGGTGAGGTCCTGCATGTTGGAAGCCAGGGAGCACAGCCGGCGGCCGGCCTGGCTGATGACCGCCGCCATCTCCCGGACCTCGCCCCCGACCTGGCCGCACAGGCCGTCGAGAATGAGGTTGGCCGCGCCGACGATGCCGCCGGCCGGGCTTTTGAGGTCGTGGGCCAGCATGGACAGGAACATGCGCCGCAGCCGCTCCAGGCGCTTGATTTCGAGCATGCGTTCCACGGCTTCGACGCCGTGGAGCACCCGGCAGTAGAGCTCTTCGCGCTCGAAGGGCTTGTGCAGGTAATCGTCGGCCCCGTTTTTGAGGAACTCCGAGGAGATGAACCGGGGCGCCTTGCCCGAGATGCCGATGAGGCAGACCTCGCGGTGGCGGAAGCGCCGCCGGATGGCCCGGGTCAGGTCCAGGCCGTTTTGTCCCGGCATGTCGTAATCGATGATGACCGCGGCGATGTCCGGCCGCTGGTCGAGGATGGCCAGGGCCACGTCGCTGTTGGGGGCGGTGTAGACCCGGAACTGGTAGCGGCGCAGTTGGCGGCGCAGATGGGCGCGCATGAAGGTCGAGTCTTCCACCACCAGGATGCGGGCCTGGCGGTTTTTGAGCAGCCGGCAGGCGAACTGGGCCACGCGTTCCGGCTCCTCCGGGTCGGCCACCACGAAATCGATGGCGTCGAGGGCCTCGGCCTTTTGCCGCAAGTCGGGCGTGAAGCGCTCGCCGGCAGCCAGCCAGGGCACGCCGGCCGCGCCGGCCGCGGCGGCCAGGGCGGTCACCGCCGGCTCCGGCAGCGCCATGTCCACGACGCACAACAGCACGCCGTCCCCACCGGACTTGGCCATAACCCGCAACACGGTGTCGGGATCGCCCGTACGTATGGTGCCGGGAGTGGATGCGCCGCCGCATTGCCGGACCAGGGCGGCGGCCAGGGCGGTATTGCGCGAAGCAAGCAGGATGCGCGGGTCAGACATGATTGTAAGGCGTCTCCCCCGAAATTGCGTTGAAAACTATCAGACCCGGCCGGCCATGGCAATGCGCAAACCGTGACGCTCCCGACCGGCCGAGGTGCCACTTGACGACCGTCCGGCCCTGGGCTAGAAGTCGCACATGCAATCCCGCCCCACCGCCATGCGCCTCTTTTTTACCGGCTCGTATTATTATTACGGCCTTCGCGCTCGCGGCTTGGCGGGTGGCGCGGCCGCATAGCCGCATCCCACACAACCGCCGACAGGGGCCGCGGGCGAATCGCCCGGCGGCCCTTTTTGTTACCAGCCGACCGGGTCCCCGGGCTCCTTCGCGAAAACCGCCAAGGAGAACGACCATGAACATCGGCAAATCCATCCGCCTCGAGCGCATCGTCAACCGCGACACCGGCCGCACCATCATCGTCCCCCTGGACCACGGCGTGTCCGTCGGCCCCATCGAGGGCATCGCCGACATGCGCGAGGCCGTGACCGGGATCGTGGCCGGCGGGGCCAACGCCGTGCTCATGCACAAGGGCGTGGTGCGTTGCGGCCACCGGGCCCGGGGCCGTGACGTGGGGCTCATCATCCACCTCTCGGCCAGCACCAGCCTTTCGCCCTTTCCCAACGCCAAGACGCTGGTATGCACGGTGGAAGAGGCCATCAAGCTCGGGGCCGACGCCGTGTCCGTGCACGTCAACCTCGGCGACGAAACCGAGTCCAAGATGCTCGACGACTTGGGGCATGTCACCGAGGCGGCCGCCTCCTGGAGCATTCCGGTGCTGGCCATGGTCTACGCCCGCGGCCCGAAAATCAAAAACGAGTTCGACGCGGGTGTTGTCGCCCATTGCGCCCGGGTGGGCAACGAACTCGGCGCGGACATCGTCAAGGTGCCCTACACCGGCGATCCGGACAGCTTCGCCACGGTGGTGGCCGGCTGCTGCGTGCCGGTGGTCATCGCGGGCGGGCCGAAGATCGATTCGCGGCGCGGGCTTTTGGAAATGATCCGCGACAGCGTGCAGGCCGGCGGCGCCGGGCTGTCGGTCGGGCGCAACATCTTCCAGGACGCCCAGCCCACGGAACTGCTCAAGGCGGTCACGGCCATCGTCCACGAAAACGCCTCCGTGGAGCAGGCCATGGAAATGCTCGGGCGGGGCTAGGGCTGGCCTGCGGAACATCCGGAAGTACTTTCAGTAAAAAACAGTGGCGTGGCTGTTGCCCTCGAAACAGCACCGCTCCACCCCGGGGACGCCACAAGAGCCCCAGACATGCCGCGACGCGCGGGCGGCAACCGCCACCGCCCGCGCGCTTCGCAGGCCTCCGGGGAACATGGCCCCGTTGCCCTGGCCGTTGGAAAGCGCTGCGGCCAACGGGCTACCGCCCTGGATTTTTTGCATGAACCCCAAAGGATGGCGGCACGGATATGAGGACAAACCAAGCGGCTACGCTCGGTTATTCCGGCATCCCGTTGGGCAAACCCCTTGCGTTGCGCCGGTTGCCGTATAGAGGCAACCCGCGCAACGAAGGGCTCCGGCTTCACTCGACAAGGTCCACATTCAGGTGGGCAATCGACTCGCCATCATGAAATATTTCGACCTCCGTGTACCTCGGGCTTCCGGGAACGAGCACTTTGTCATAGCGTCCCTGAACCCAGGTCATCTGCTGCGTCCAAATGCCTGAACGCTTTTCGAGATGCAGTTCCAGCAACAGGATGGAGGGATTGATTCCCTGCGGTTGCCTGGGATAGAATTCGACTTGCACTCCCGGGTTGCCAACGTACACCTCCCCGACGACATGAAAGTCATCCGGCAGAGGCGGCATGGCATTGATCCAGGCATACCAATCCTTCGTTTCCATTGCGGCTTCTCCTTTATTGCATGGACGGCAACAAACCATAGGGAAACAAGCCGATGGGCCAGTCCTTCAGAGCGTTGACAACGTCAGTTTCTCGGTGCGTATCGAAATAATGCGCAACGGAATCCCAGCCATGCAGTAGCTGTAATCGATGATCTCTCCCTCGATATAGACGATTGTCCCTTCGGGCGGCAAAGCCACCTGCCCGGACAGGGAATAGACTTCTCCGTCATCGGTGACGAGTAACGGGCACTCGACGCCTTGCTTGAGGGCCCCCTTGAGGAAGACCATCCCCTTTTCCGGTTTTTTCTGTCCAAAGGTACGTTCAACCGTGTTCTTGACCGCATGCACGCGAACCCCCTTGAACCAGGGCGGAACATCCTTCATGGGGATTATCGTGCAGGCGTCGACGAGATACAGGGGATCGGCAGCGTTCGATACCGATTTGCCTGCGGCGGGCTCAGGCGGGTAGGCCAGGAAACGATAGTCTTGAATGCCATCGGACGGAGAAATCACGGGGTCCGCGACACCGTACAAGGCCGGCTCAAGAAAGCCCTTGGCCCATCCTTCGCCGGAAACGAGGCCGGTGGCGTAGATTTCAATTTGCGGCGGGTTCGACTTGCGCCGCGAAATTATGACTTGTTTGACTTCCAGCACTTCAACAGGATCATTCATAAGCCCTCCTGCATTCTTTTGCAGTTAAGACCGTTGCCATGATTTCCCTGCTGGCCATCCAAGGCTATCCTAAAACGAATTCGACCACCCCCTCCTTGAAACGACAGGCATGAACATGAACCGGGCTTGTCGGCATCCTGTTACAGCTTTTCCAACAGATCGTGACCGGCCCATGTCAGGCGAACCTTGAATGGGTACACGGAGGATTGTTGCGTCGGGTCGCCAAAGGCGAGGCATTCATGGTCTTTGAGCAGCGAGATATGATATTTTACAGTTTTTTGCTCATACCCATGGATATCGAGGCTGACGGTACAATCAAAATCCGAACTATCAGCGATCGAACCGAGAATTTGTTTTATCAGTTTCATATCCCTGTGCATATGTCCCCCTTTTTTTGGTGGATGCAATAACGCGTGCCCAAGGCGGCCCGTTCGATACCGTTCTCAAGGCGGGCCCGGCAAATGTGTTCTCGTTATCTTCATGCGCCAAGCGAAAGGAGGCTGCAACAGGATATTCAATATTTTATCATATTCATTTCGGACAGTTGCGTCGGAACAGTAAGTACGTCAATAATATCTTTGTGTTGTATTTAAAAATACACGAAACCACTTCGGCAAAAGCCGTCACGCAAGCCTGCCCATCGCTTACGCGCCTTGCGCCTCCCCTTGGCCAAACCGGTAGCCCACCTTCCCCGGAAACTGCCGCTCGATTTCCGCCGCGTTGCGGTCGGCCTGGGCCGGGCTTGCGGCGAAAAAGTCGTTTACGGCGATGGCCGCAAGCGACAACCGGTGGCGCAGGGCGAAATGGCCGTAGACGACGGCGTCGGACAGGCAGCCAAGCCGGTTGGGCACGACCAGAATCGTCTCCAGCCCCAGGGCCAGGGCGAACTGGTAGTTGTAGCGCCGCACCCCCAGCGGCACGGCCAGGCCGCCGGCGCTTTCGATGAGCACCGCGTCGCGGCCCTCGCACAGCGCCTCCAGGCGGGAAACGCAGGCCTCGAAGGGAAAGGGGTCGAACACGAAACACGGCGAGGCCGGCTCGGTGGCGGTATAGAGCGTCACCGCGTCCTCGGGGGCCAGGCCCGCCCGGCCGGCCACGAAAGCCGCGTCGTCATCGGCCGGATACCCCGTGGCCACGGGCTTGATGTAGCGCACCGACCGCCCTTCTTCCTTGAGCTTGCGGGCAAGCAGGGCCGAAAAATACGACTTGCCGATGCCCGTCCCCGTTCCGGTGATGAAATAGCGCTTCATTTGAGCACCGCCTTGACCGCATCGAAGGCGATGTCGGCCAGTTTGTCGATTTCCTCGAACGTGATCACATAGGGCGGCATGAAATAGATGATGTCGCCCAAGTTGCGCAACCAGGCGCCGCGCCGCACCGCCTCGCGGTAGATGTGAAACCCGGTGCGCGCCCGTTCGTCGAAGGGCAGCTTCCGCTCGGGGTCGGCGCACAGCTCCACGGCCGTGATCCAGCCGGCGTTGCGGATCTCCAGGACATGGCGGTAGCCGGCAAACCGCTCGCGCACGGCCCGTTGCAGATGCTCGATCCTGACCCGGTTGGCGTTGATGACGTCGTCTTCCTCGAAGATGCGCAATGTGGCGCAGGCCGCGGCGCAGGCCAGCGGGTTGCCCGTGTAGCTGTGGGAATGCAAAAACGCCTTGTCGTCGAGGCAATCGTGATAAAAGGCGTCGAACACGGCGTCCGTGGTCAGCACGCAGGAAAGGGGCAAGGTGCCGCCGGTGATGCCCTTGGACAGGCACAGGAAATCGGGCGAAACCCCGGCCTGCTCGCAGGCGAACAGCGTTCCCGTGCGACCGAAGCCCACGGCGATCTCGTCGGCGATGAAATGGATGCCGGCCTCGGCCGTGGCCCGGCGCAGCTTGGCCAGGTAGGCCGGCGGATACATGCGCATGCCCCCGGCGCACTGGACCAGGGGTTCGACAATGACCCCGGCCAGTGCGTCTTTGTGGGCGGCGATGGCCGCCTCCATGGCCGCGAAACACTCGGTGTCGCAGGCGTCGCGGGCCTTGCCGTAGGGACAGGCCAGGCAGTCCGGGCCGGCCACCTCGATCTGGGGCACGAAAAGGGGGGCAAAGGGCGCGGCGTACAGCCCGTCGCCGCATACGCCCAGCGCCCCGGCCGTCTCGCCGTGGTAGCCGTTTTTGAGGTACAGGAACCGGCATTTCTCGGGCCGGCCCAGGTTGCGAAAGGAGGCATGGCTCATCTTAAGCGCCGCTTCCACCGCGCACGAGCCGTTGTCCGCGAAAAAGACCCGCGTCAGCCCCGGCAGGGCCATGGCCAGCAGCCGCTCGGCCAATTCCTCGGCCGGGGCATGGGTGATACCGGCGAAAATGACGTGTTCGAGTCGATGGAGCTGTTCGGTCACGGCCTGGATGATTCGGGGATTGGCATGGCCGAAAAGGTTGACCCACCAGGAGGATATGGCGTCGATGTAGCGTTTTCCCTCCCGATCGACGAAGTAAATCCCTTGACCCCGGTCCATAAAGACGGGAGGATACATCTCGTGATCCTTCATCTGGGTACAGGGATGCCAGATACGCATGGCCTCCCGCCCGGAATCGTATACCGACATGAGCACATCCTTTTTCGGCAGATACATCGTGCCCGAGGCGGCCAGGCTTCGCAACTCGGACAGTTTCCGGACCATTCCGCCGGTGGACGACGGCGCGGCCCGGGAAATCCTCTATTCGGGAACGCGGCTTTTGAACCTCGCCTCCAACAACTACCTGGGCCTGTCCGACCACACGGACCTGATCCTCGGCGCGGCCAAGGCCCTGGAGCGGCATGGCTGCTCATCCGGGGCCTCGCGGCTGGTCACGGGCAACTTCGCCCTGGCCGAGACCCTGGAGGCGGAACTGGCCTCCTTCAAATACCAGGAAGCGGCGCTGGTGACCGGCAGCGGCTACGCCGCCAACCTGGCCGTGTTCGCCGCCCTGGCCGACCGCCACACCGTGGTGTTTTCCGACCGCCTCAACCATGCCAGCATCATCGACGGCATCCGGCTCTCGGGAGCCCGGCTCGTGCGCTACCGGCATCTGGACATGGAGCATCTGGAGCAGCTGCTTGCCCGCGAGGCGCAGGCCGAGAAAAAGATCATTGTCACGGACACGGTCTTCAGCATGGACGGCGACGTGGCTCCCTTAGCGCGGATCGTCGAGCTTGGCAAAGCGCACGGGGCGCTGCTCGTGGCGGACGAGGCCCATGCCACGGGCATCCTCGGCCGGGGCCGGGGCCTGACCGCCGCGCTGGGGCTGTCCGACGACGTGGACGTGCACGTGGGCACGTTAAGCAAGGCCTTGGGCTCCCAGGGAGGCTTCATCGCCGGCCGGGTGGAGACCATCGAGCTTTTGCGCAACCGCGGCCGCTCGTTTATTTTTTCCACCGCCCTGCCGCCGGCCGTGCTCGGGGCGTCCCTGGCCGCCCTGCGCCACATCAAGGCCAATCCCGGCGAAGGGGCGCGGCTGATGCGCCTGGCCAAGGACATGCGCGACCATTTAAACGGCCTCGGCTTCGACACCATGGGCTCGACCACGCAGATCATCCCCGTGGCCTGCGGCCGCAACCGGGTGGCCCTGCACGCCCAGGCGCTGCTGATGGCCGAGGGGCTCTACGTCGCGGCCGTGCGGCCGCCCACCGTTCCCGATGGCACGGCCAGGCTGCGGCTGTCGCTTCGGGCCGACCTCACCGAGGACGACATCAAGCGCATCCGCCTGGGCTTTTCCAGGCTCCGGGTCGCCTTTTTCCCATGACCGGCGTGTTGTTCGTTTCCGGCTGGGCCGGCGTCGCAACGCTTTTTCCGGGCCTTGCGGCGCGGGCCGATTTGGCCGTCCCGTTTGTCGACGGCGACGAGGCGGCCCTCATCGCCCGGGCGGCGGCTTGCCCGGCCCGGGTCCTGGCCGGCTGGTCCACCGGGGCGCATATGCTCCTCAAGCACGGGGCGAGCCTTTTCCCCCGTTTCGAACGGGTGGTCCTGCTGGCGCCCTTCGCCCGCTTCACCGACAGCTTTCCCGAACGGGCCGTGCGGGCCATGCGCGCGGCCATGGACGCCGACGCGGCCGCGACGGTACGGGCTTTCTGGGAAAACTGCGGCCTGCCCGAGGCGCCGGCCTTCGATGCGGCCTGGGCCGCGCCCCTGGCCGCCGGCCTCGACTCCCTGTGCCATTCGGCCGTGGCCGACACGCCGGTTGCCGCCGCCAACGTCACGGTCATCTGGGGCGAGGCCGACCGCATCGTACGGCGCAAGGCCCTGGACCGAGCCCTGCCACTGCTGCCCGGCGCCGACCTTCGGCTGCACGCCGGCGGGCATTGGCCGTCGCCGGACATCTTCGCGGAGCATCTTTTTTGAGCACTACGCCCATCCGCCGGCGCTTCGACAGGGCCGGCGCCACCTACGAGGCCGCGGCCCGGGTGCAGCGCCTCGTGGCGGCCCGGCTGGCCGCCTTGTGCCCGCCAGCCCTCGCCGGCAATGTCCTGGAGATCGGGGCCGGCAGCGGCCTGCTCACCCGCGAACTGCTGCCGCGCCACGACGGCGGCACCTACGTGGCCCTGGACCTCTCGGCCGGCATGCTGACCCGGGCGGCCATGCCCGGGGCGGTCAAGGTCGTGGCCGACGGCGAGCGGCCGCCCTTTGGGCCGGGCAGCTTCGACTTCCTGTGTTCGGCCTCGGCCATGCACTGGTATGCCGACCCGGCGGCCTCCATTGCGGCCGATCTGCGCCTGCTGCGCCCGGGCGGCGGCTTCGCCATCGCACTGTACGTGGCGGGGACGCTGTGGGAGTTGGCGGAGGCGTCGCGGGCCACGGGCTTCGGCGCGGTCTTTCCCATGCGGCCGGCGGCGTTTTACAAGGAATTATTCGCGAGCCTGCCGCATGTCACGGCAACGATCACCGAGGAGCGCCACGTAGTGCGCCACGACAGTGTCCGGGCGATGCTCGGAAGCCTCAAGGGCGCGGGCGTGACCCACACGCCCGGGGTGAAGGCGGGCAGCCCGAGGCGCTACCGGGAGTTCGCCCGCCATTACGAGGCGCGCTACGCCACGGGCGGCGCGGTCGAAACGACTTATGTCGTAGCGATGATACGGGCGCCGGCAACGGAGCGCACCGACCAGTCGAGTGCCCGGAGCAACGGCATGGGGTTGTATCGATAGCCGTACAGATGGACAAGGATTGAGAGGCGTGGATGATGATCCGAGAAAAAAATCGGACTCAATGGACACGGGTCGCAACCCAGCCGCCAAATAAATACGTTTGATAGAATCGGATGGGTGTCGAAAACCCTGCCTCGTGCAGAAGGGTAAACAAATCATCCTCCGGAATGAAATCGACATCTTTCTCGACATGAAGACGATCCTGGATCAAATCTTCATCAGAAACCCCGTGCATTGCATAGGATCGCAACCAAGCGTCCAGCAAGGCCGTAAATTCCGCAGAACCCTTCTCGCCGAAAAGATCGGCCACAACGAGCAGCCCGCCAACCTTCAGGTTCTCCGATATGGATTTGAAATAGGAAAGCTTTTCCGCCCGCCCCTTGATGAAGTGGGAAACGAAGACGGAGGACACCGCGTCGAAGGATGCTGACGATGCATAATCCTGCAAGCGGCCAGTGAAACAGGCAACCCGATCCGCCAGGCCGGCGTCCGTTGCCCTTGCCTGACAGGCCTTGATCATATCAGGAGAAACATCCACGGCAACAAAACGCCAACGAGGAAAGATCTTTCCAAGAGTGACGACTTCAGCCCCTGTCCCGGCTCCGACAGAAAGAAAATCCGCCGCGGCAGGCAAGCCCTGCAGCCACGGGATCAACATTCGATGCAAGGCGTCGTAGTTGGGGCAAAACTGGCGAATCCTGCGGTCGTACTTCGCGGCAAGGCTTTCATCAAAATGCCGTGCCACATCGAATTCTTTCGTTGCTTTTGTCATACATCGTCCATGCAAACCATTCACCGGGGTCATCCGCCGACAGCCGAGCAACGGGGACTCACCGCCCGGCCAGCACCCCCCGTTTGGAAAGCCGCCAGGCGTAGAAGACCACCGCCCCGAACAGCACGATGCCCAGCGCCTGGGCGATCAGCCCGGCCGGGGCGATGACCGCCGCCGGGTCGGTCTTGTACCAGACCAGGGCCGTGGAAAACAGGTTGCAGGCAAAGGCCAGGGCCAGCACGTTGACCGCCTGCCTGCGCAGGGAAAACAGCAGCGTCACCCCGACGAGGGTGAGACCGGCGTTGATGTAGCCGATCACCCGGTCCATGACCGAGAATTTCGCCAGGTAGGCCTGCTGCTCCGGGGCCATCTCCACCCCGCCGGCCGTGACGAAAAAAAGCCCGACGATCACCTGCACGGAACTGACGAGGTAGAAAAGAAATATCACCCAGACGAGGATGGGGCGTTTGCGTCCAATTGCCGTTTCATGAGCCACATTCTCTTTCATATATTCCTCGAAAAATGACGATCATGACAGAGACGACCCGACAGGGGGCGTCATACTCCCTTACTACAGTTATCACAAACGGATAAGGCATCCGTTGCGGCCTTGTCGCCACGCTGTCTCCACAACTCGATTTATTGACACCATATCCCCGTTATTTTACCATGCGCATGGCGTCAAAGGCTGATTACTGTACCGATACAAACGTCATAAACTGCGTATTCAATCCAGAGAAGCGGCGTTCAATTTCATCCACTTAAGCGTATCGTTCTCAATAAGGGTAGAGCATGAACTTACTAAGAATATTCTCCCCAATTGTATTAATGGCCATGATTGCAATACCAGCAACCGCACAAACCAACCAGGTTGTCAATACCAAAGAAGCCATACGAACTGGTATCGGAAAAATCATAGCCATCCTGTCAACGAAAAACCAGGACATGACATGTCAGGCGATTCAATCCATAATAACAACTATAAAATCGCAATATGGTATCAATGATACCGATCTCTCGTCTTCCACCAGTAACGGGTGCACAACCTACACGTACAAAGGGAACAGCATAGGAAAAACATGCTGCGCAGACAACGCGGAACAGGCAAGCCAACCAGGCACAGGCATCCTGCGCACCGGTACACCCCATACGATTTCCTACCTCTTCCCCGATTCGGGTGACATTGGCGGCAGCAACAACGTCAGCATTTATGGCGCGAATTTCGACAAGCACGTTACGGTTGCCTTCGGTGGCCTACCCGCCACCAATGTAACATCGTACGGAAACTGGATCTCCGTCTCGGCCCCGGCCCATGCGGCCGGCACCGTCGACATAAGCGTCACCAACCAATGCGGCGTTACGGCAACACTGAAAAAAGGCTACACCTACAGCGCCCAGCCCGTCATATCATCCCTCTCCCCAGTGAGCGGCCACACGGGCGGCAGCAAGAACGTTACGCTGTACGGCAGCAATTTTTCCTACTTCCCCTCCGTGCCCACGGTCACCCTCGGTGGAAAGAAAGCGACCAATGTCACGACCGAAGCCGGCGGGGGAGCGCTCTCGTTTGACGCGCCGGCCCATGCGGCCGCCACCGTCGACCTCGTCGTCACCAACCCCAGCGGAAAATCGGTTACCCTGACCAAAGGCTATGAATATTCCTCCACGCCGAGCATCACCTACCAATCGGACGCTTCCGGCCATATCGGCGGAATGGAAAACCTCATCCTCATGGGCGGCAACTTCTCCGATACCGCGGGTGCGCCCACGGTCGCCTTCGGCGGCGTCGCAGGCAGCAACGTGAGCGTCTACGGAGGCGGTTCGGCGCTGTTCGTCGATACTCCCGCCCATGCGGCGGGAACCGTCAGCATCAAGCTGACCAACAGCGACGGCCCTTCGACCACCCTTTCCAAGGCCTACACGTATGCAACGACCCCGGTCATCTCCTTCCTCTCCGCCGCCTCGGGAGATACGCACGGAAGCCAGGACCTCATCATATCCGGCGCCAATTTCGCCATGAAATCCGGAAAACCGTCCGTGACCATCGGCGGAACCACCGTAACCTCCGTCACTTCCTACGGCAATACGCTTTTCGTCGACCCCGCCGCCCACGCCGCCGGCACGGGCAATCTCGTCGTCACCAATCCCGAAGGGCCGTCGGCCACCCTCACCGACGGCTACACCTATACCGCCAAACCGGTCATCTCGTCCGTCTTTCCCGCAACCGGAAGCGCCAACGGAACCGACAACGTCATCATAAGCGGCAATAACTTTTCCTACTTCCCCCATGTCCCCACGGTGAAATTCGGTGACGCGCCCGGCAGCAACGTCACCATCTACGCCAATGGCCAATCCCTGTTCGTCGATGCGCCGGCGCATGCCGCGGGTTCCGTGGCCATCACCGTCACGAATTCCAGCGGTTCTTCCGCTGTATATAATTCCTATGTGTATGCGGGTTCCGTTTGCCCTGTTTTCAACATAAGCCCCGCGCTTACTATCCTGATGCAACACTAGCCCTCCGTGCCACCGTGGAGCGGCCGGCTCGTCGCTGGCCGCTCCCTCCCGCCTTTGGCCGGCCGCCTCACCCCGTCTCGACAAAATGCGCGCTTCCCCTTACACATTCCGCTGTGTCGGGGGACACAAGGGAGGCCAAATGGCGAAAATTTTGGTGATCGACGACGACACGCACATCCGCGAAGTCTGCAAGCTGGTCATCGAGGCCATGGGGCACGAGGTCGAGGCCCGCCCGAGCCTGACCAAGGGCCTGGAAGCCCTGGACAAGGAAGTCTACGACGTCGTCTACCTCGACGTGGACCTGCCCGACGGCAACGGCCTGCTGTCCATCCCCAGGATCACCGAACGCGACAAGGCACCGGAAGTCATCATCTTCACCGGCGCGAGCTACCCCAACGGCGCGGAACTGGCCATCAAAAACGGCGCCTGGGACTATATCGAAAAACCGGCCACGGCCGAGACCATGACCCTGCCGCTCATTCGCGCCCTCCAGTACCGCAAGGAAAAATTCGCCAACCGGCCGCCCACCGTGGCGCTCAAGCGCGAAGGCATCATCGGCAACAGCCAGCGCGTCTCCAGCTGCCTCGACCTGGTGGCCCAGGCCGCCAATGCCGATGCCAACACGCTCATTACCGGCGAAACCGGCACCGGCAAGGAACTCTTCGCCCGGGCCATCCACGACAACAGCGAACGGGCCGAAGGGCCCTTCGTGGTGGTGGACTGTTCGAGCCTGACGGAAACACTCATCGAATCGGTGCTGTTCGGCCACGCCAAGGGCGCCTTCACCGGGGCGGAGAAAAAACAGGAAGGGCTCATCAAGCAGGCCGACAAGGGCACCCTGTTCCTCGACGAGGTGGGCGAACTGCCCTTTTCCCAGCAAAAGGCTTTCCTGCGTGTGCTCCAGGAGCGCCGCTTCCGGCCGGTTGGGGCCAAGGAGGAGGAAACGAGCGATTTCCGCCTGGTGGCCGCCACCAACAAGGACCTGGAAGCCATGGTCGCGACCGCCGATTTCCGCAACGACCTGCTCTTTCGCCTGCGCACCATGCACATCCACATCCCGCCGCTGCGCGAACGCGGCGAGGACATCCGCGAGCTGACCATCCATTACATGAATGCCTACTGCAAGAAGTACCGGGTGCCGCTCAAGGGCTTTTCCCCGGAATTCCTGGACAGCCTCCAGGAATACGACTGGCCGGGCAACGTGCGCGAACTGGTCAACCTCATGGAAAACATCATCGTGCGCGCCCAGTTCGAGCCCACGCTCTACCCCAAGCACCTCCCGCCCGAAGTGCGCATCCGCATCATGAGCGGCAAGCGCCAGGAAACGGCGAGCCTCGGCCAGGAGACGGAACTGCTGCCCCCGGCCGAACCGGCCGCCGCATCGGGCGAATTCACCATCACGCCCTTCGACAGCTACAAAAAGGACACCGAGTTCCGCTACTTCAAGGCGCTGATGCAGCAAACCGGCGGCGACATCCACAAGGCCTGCGAGATGTCCGACCTCGGCAAGCAAAGCCTCTACCGCTACCTGCGCATCCACGGCATCCCGACCCGGGCCTGAGCCTGCGGCCAGGGCCGGGGCCAGGCCGTGGCCACCCGCGCCGGGCCGGTCAATGCCGTCCACGGGAGGGCGCGGCCCCTCGCGTGGCGGCCCTTGAAAAAACGCGAGCTTTTTAAAAAGCATTTATTCTTCGGTGTTGCCCTGGAGACGGCCAGCCGCCGCATCGAGGATGCGGCTAGCCCGTCAGCAGCCGGAAGAACAGCACCAGCAGGGCCAGGATGGCGGCGATGGCCGCCACGCCGGCCACGCCCGTGCGCGTGCCCGCCGTCCCCGAAGGCTGCATCCACCAGGCGAAGCCGGCATTCAAAAGCGGCATCACCCCCCACTGCAGGATGCTGATGCTCATGGCGTTGCCGATGAGCATGGATGCGGCCAGCCCCAGGGGCGAGAGCAGCGGCCCCGGGAAAAGCGACAGCACCATGACCGTGGGGTACAGCCCCAAAAGCACGATCAGCGCCATCTTCCAGCCCGGCGGCGTATTGCCCCCGGCCTCGTCGCGCAGGCAGGCGAACCAGGGGCCGAACCCCTTGGAGAATTCCTTGAGCTGGAAATCGCCGATCTCCGCCCGCAGCCGATCCACCCACTGGGCGCGCACCGGCGAGGCCAGCCAACTATCGAGCTGGCCGGGCGCATCGAAATGGATCACCGCGAACCACTCCTCGCCCTGCCCGGCCGTGGGCGGATAGACATCCGTGCCGCGATACCCGTCAAACGCCTCGGCGGCGGCCGCAATGCCGCGCTGCCAGGCCAGAAACCAGTCCTCCCGCCCCGCCGGCACCCGTTGGGACACCACGGCCGATGCCCGGGCCACGCGTACGTCCATATCGGCCTCCCTCATCGCGCCAGCCACCGGCCGCCCTTCGGCGCGGGCCGGAGGGCGGCGGTGGAGCTGGCGGCTAAAAGGCCCCGTTATTCCCTGGAAACCGCAGGCTTCTTGTACGCCCGTTGGCCGGCGATCCAGGTCTCGTCCACGTTGCGGTCGTCGCCGCCGGTCATGATGCCAAACAGGAGCTGGGCCGCCTCTTCGATGGTGGCTGGTCCTCCCTCGCCCACGGCCAGGGATTGATGCCAGGCCATGGCCGCCTGCCCGGCGTTCCAGTCCAGGGCCACGAAGTCGGCTTCCTTGCCCGGCTGGAAATTGCCCAGGGTGTCGTCGAGGTAGAGGGAGTGGGCGCCGCCCAGCGTGGCCAGGTAGTAGGCCCGGTAGGGCGAGAGCTTGTTGCGGTCGGCCTCGGCCAGGTCCTGTTCGCGCGGGTTGATCGATCCGTCGAGCATGGTGTTGTTGCACATGCCGACCTTGTAGGCCTCTTCCAGCACGCGCACGAGACTGAAGGCATTGCCGCCGCCAACGTCGCTGCCGATGGACAGCCGCACCGGGTATTCGGGGTCCTTGGCCCGGCCCAGGCGGAACAGCCCGCTGCCCAGGAACAGATTGGACAACGGACAGAAGGAGATGGCCGCTCCGGCCTTGGAGAAACGCTTCATCTCGTCGCCCGACAGCCAGATGCCGTGGCCGGCCGTGAACTTCGGCCCCAAAAGCCCATGCTTCTCATGGACATGGGTGTAGTCCGTGCAGTCCGGGAAATGCTCCTTGGCCTGACGTACTTCCGTGGGATTCTCGGAAATGTGCGTGTTGACCCAGCAGTCCGGGCACTCCTCCTTGAGCTGGCGGCAGCGGTCCATCATCTCGCCCGTGCAGCCCACGGCAAACCGCGGGGTGATGGCGTACAGGTTGCGCCCCTTGCCGTGGTAGCGTTCGATGAGCCGCTTGGATTCGCGGTAGAAGTCGTCGGCGGAGATGAGGAAGTCCTTGGGCGCGAAGCGGTCCACGCCGGTTAAGCCCGCGATCACGCGCATGTTGCGCCGGGTCGCCTCCTCGAAGAACTCCTCGGTGGAAACCGGGCTGCTGGTGGTGAAGGCCTGGCAGGTCGTGGTGCCGCCGGCCAGCAGGGCGTCGAAGAATAACCCCGCCGCCTTGCGGGCGTAATCCCGGTCGGCGTACTTGATCTCCTCGGGGAAAATCCACTGTTGCAGCCAGTCGAGCAGTTGGCTGCCATAGGCGCCGAGCACCCGCACCTGGGGGAAGTGGATGTGGCCGTCGATAAATCCCGGCAGAATGAGCCGGTCTTGGATATGGGTGATCTCCACCCCCGAATGGCGCGTCGAAACCTCTTCGTAGGGGCCGAAATCGGTGATGATGCCGTCCTTGACGACAAGCAGGCCATCCCTGACGAAGCGGGCCGCCTCGTGTTCCATGCCGGCGTGTTTCCAGGGGTCATCCAGGAAGTCGAAAAACATGCCACGAATGGCGCAGTTTGAGCATCCATTGGTATTCATTGACGATATCTCCTGTCAGAAAGCGATTCCAACATTGAGGAGATCCGTCGGTGCACCGGGCTTCCGACAAGCCGGTCAACAGGGACCGGATCTTCTGCTCACAGATAAGGCCTCCTGTCCCGATGCATAGAGACAAATAAGATATTTTTAGTTCTCATTGTGCGCCGCCCTCCCTCGCCCCCGGCCGCCACGGCCCGCGCCTCAGCAATATTCCCGGGGGTTCAGGCCGAACAGGCAGAAGACCTCGTAGGGGATGGTTTCCCACCACAGGGCCAGTTCGTCGGCCGTGACCGCGCCGGGGCCTTCGCCGCCGAGCAGGTGGATCGGGTCGCCGGGCTTCGGACCGAGGCCCGAGACGTCCACGGCCGTCAACTGCATGCACACCCGCCCCAGGATGGGCACCCGCCGGCCACACAGGCACAGGAAGCCCTTGTTGGACAGCCCCCGGCTGTAGGCATCGGCGTAGCCGGCGGCCACGATGGCCACCCGCATGTCGCGCTCGGCGATAAACGTCCGGCCGTAGCTGATGGACGCCCCGCGCGGCAGGTCGTGCACGGAGACGATGCGCGTGACCGTCTCCATGGCCGGCAGCAGGCCCTGGCCCAGGTGCTCGCGGTCCGTGCCCTGGAAGGGGTTGACGCCGTAGAGCGCGATGCCGGCCCGGCGGGCCTCGAAACCGAAATCCCCGGCATGGGCCAGGATGCCGGCGCTGTTGCACAGCGAGGCCTCGAAGGTCAGGCCGCCGTGGCGCAAGGCCTGGCAGATGCGGGCGAAGCGCGCCCCCTGGGAGCTGACGTAGTCGAAGGCCGTGGGGTCGTCGGCCGTGGCGAGGTGCGAACTGACCATGACCGGCTCGATGGCGGGCAGGCCGGACAGGCGGGAAAGCAGTTGCGGCACATCGGCCTCGGTGAAGCCGAGCCTGGCCATGCCCGTGTCGAACTTGAGCGACACTTTGGCTTTTTTCCCGCGCCTGGCCGCAACCGCCGCCAGACGGTCGAGCTGGCCGAAGTCGTGGATAAACGGGATGACGTCCTTTTCCAGGGCCAAGGCGTCGTCCTCGGGCACGACCGGGCCGAGCAGCGACACGATGGCCGCCTGCGACCCGGCCTCGCGCAGGGCCGCGCCCTCGGCCACGGAGCCGATGGCAAAGGTGTCGCAGCCGGCCGCGGCCAGGGCCGTGGCCGTTTCGGTCAGCCCGTGGCCGTAGGCGTCGGCCTTGATCACGGCCAGGACATGGCCGCCGAAACCGCACAGCAATTTGTAGTTGGCGACGATATGGGCCAGGCGCACGTGCGTGCGCAGATAGTTGTGGGCAATGGGCATGCGGGGTCTCCTTGGGCGTTGGCCACGACCTCCCTACGCCCATCCGGCGCCCTTTTCCACAAGCCGCCGCGACTGGCCCCCGGAAAAAAGATGGCGTATGTTCGGGCCATGTCACGATCCGTCCCCCATCGCACCATCCGCGTCCTGCCCCCGGAACTGCAAAACCAGATCGCTGCCGGCGAGGTGGTGGAACGCCCGGCCAGCGTGCTGAAAGAACTCGTGGAAAACAGCCTCGACGCCGGGGCCACGCGCATCGAGGTGGCCATCGACGGCGGCGGCCGCACGCTCCTGTCCGTGGCCGACGACGGCTGGGGCATGACGCCCGAGGAACTGCCCCTGGCCGTGACCCGCCACGCCACGAGCAAGATCGCCTCCATGGAGGAGCTTTCCGGCATCGCCAGCTTCGGGTTTCGCGGCGAAGCCCTGCCGAGCATCGCTTCGGTATCGACCTGCACCGTCACCTCGCGCCACGAAGCCTTCGACGAGGGCGCCTTCCTGCGCATCGCGTCCGGGCGCATCGTCGAACGGGGGCCGGCGGCCATGCCCCGGGGCACGCGCATCGAGGTGCGCGACCTGTTCGCCGCCGTGCCGGCCAGGCTCAAATTCCTCAAGTCCGAGGCCGTGGAGACCAAGCGGGCCACGGAACTCTTCTGCCGGGTGGCGCTGTCGCGGCTGGACGTGGCCATGAAGCTAGCCGTGGGCGGGCGCACGGCCCTGCGCTTTCCGGCCGGCCAGAAGCTCATCGCCCGCCTGGACGGCATGTGGCCGCCGGCCGTCACGGACGAACTCTTTGAAATGGAATACGCGCTCGGCCCCATCCGCATCCACGGCGTCTTGGGCAAGCCGCTCAAGGCCCAGGGCAAGGCCGACCGCATGCTTTTCTACGTCAACGGCCGGGCCGTGCTCGACCGGGTGCTGCTGTCGGCCGTGCGCGAGGCCTACAAGGGCCGGCTGCTGGCCCGGGAATACCCGCAAGTGGTCATTTTCCTGGAGATTCCGCCCGAGGACGTGGACGTCAACGTGCACCCGGCCAAAACCGAGGTGCGCTTTCGCGACGAACAGGCCGTGTTTTTGAACCTCCGCCGGGCCGTGGGCCAGGCGCTGGACAAGGCGCTAGTGCTGCGCACCGTGCCCGCGCCCGAGCCCTGGGTGAAGCGCGACGGCCAGGCGCCCAAATTCCCGTCCCGGCGCGATTTCCTGGACGAGCTCGTGCGCGCCGACGCCCCGGCGCCCTTCCAGTCCGTGCCCATGGGCGAGGCCGTGCGCGAGGCGCCGCCGTCGCCCGGCAGCGCCGCGCCGGCCTTTCCCGCCCGCGCCTGCGACGAGCCCGCGGCCAATGCCGCGCCGGGCCCGGAGACCACCCCAGCCCAGCCCGCGCGGCCCGAGCGGTTCGCTCACGGTGCCGCACCGGTTCCGGAGACCACCCCAGCCCAATCCGCCCAGCCCGAGCGATTCCCTCACGGGGCCGCACCGGTTCGGGAGGCCACGCCGGCCCAGCCCGCCCGGCCCGACAGCCCCGCCCAGCCCGGCCGGTTCGCTCCCGCTGCCGCGCCCGAGGCCGAGGCCCCGCCCGCGCGCATCACACCCGCCCAAGCCGCCGCCGACAACCGCCGCCACGGGCAGCCCGCCCCGGTGCGCCACCTCGATCCGCCGGCCGTGGCCCGCCACCAACGCGGCCAGGCCTTCCCGGCCACGCCCGGGATCGAGGCCCGGTCCGCCTCCGTGCCCGGCCACGGCGACGCCCAGACGCCATTTTCCGAACCCGAACCGTTGCGCGCCCGCGCCCCCGAGGAGCTCGAACCGGCCCTGCCGCCCGGCATCCGCTACCTGGGCCAGTTCGCCGACACCTACCTTCTTGTCGACCTCGGCCGGGAGCTCGTGCTGGTGGACCAGCACGCCGCCCACGAGCGCGTCATCTACGCCGCCATGGAGGCCTCCGGCTCGCGCGGCGACAGCCGGCCGGTGGGCATCCCGGTGGAAACCACACTCCATCCGTCCGAACAGGCGAAATTGCGGGAACTGCACAACGAACTGCGGGCCATCGGCTTCCTTTTGGAATCGCCCCGGCCGGGCGTGGTGGCCATCACCGGCGCGCCGCCGGGGCTCTCCCTGGGCCAGGCCAGGGAATACCTGGCCGCCGCCCTGTCGGGCCAGTCCAAGAGCCTGCAGGACCTGTGGATCCTCATGAGCTGCAAGACGGCGGTCAAGGCCGGAACAAAACTCGCCGACGACGAGGCCGTGGCGCTGCTTGGCCAATGGGCCAAGGCCCCGGACCGCGACTACTGTCCCCACGGCCGGCCGGTCACCGTGCGCTTCGGCCTGCGCGAGATGGAAAAGATGTTCAAGCGCAAGAAATAGCCCGGCCGGCCGCGTCGACCGCGCCTTGCCAAAATTCCCCAAAATGTTCACAACCGGTGGCGGCGAAAGCGGCTCCCCGCCGTCATGCGCCGCATCATCAATCCAGGGCACCACCCCCCTTCGAGGGGGTCCGGGGGGCATCATGCCCCCCGGTGGGGTGCAGGGGCAAAGCCCCTGCCGGTGAGGTCCAGGAGAGGCAGCGCCTTTCCTGGCCGCCGGAGGCGTTAAGGAGAACCAAGCCATGCTTGCCATTTTGGACTACAAGGCCGGCAATCAGACGAGCGTGCGCCGGGCGCTTACCCACCTCGGCATCCCCTGCCGCATCACCGCCGACCCGGCCGTCATCGCCGACGCCACCGGCGTCATCTTTCCGGGCGTGGGCGCCGCCGGCCAGGCCATGGCCGAACTGACCACCACCGGCCTGGATGCGCTGCTCAAGGCGCAAGTGGCCGCCGGCAAGCCCCTGCTCGGCATCTGCGTCGGCTGCCAGATCCTGCTGGAGTACAGCGCCGAAAACGACACCACCGCCCTTGGCATCATCCCCGGCCAGTGCGCCATGTTCTCCCAGGGACTGACCGACGAGGACGGCCTGCCCATCCGCATCCCGCACATGGGCTGGAACAGCGTGGCCCTGCGCCAGGACTGCGAACTCTTCGACGGCATCGACGCCGCCTCGGAATTCTACTTCGTCCACAGCTACTACCCCGTGCCGGCCGACCAATACGTCATCGGGGTGACGACCTACGGCCTGCCGTTTTGCTCCCTCCACGGCCGCCAGGGGCTTTGGGCGGTGCAGTTCCACCCGGAAAAAAGCGGCCGCCCGGGCCTGGCCCTGCTCGCCAACTTCGCCGCCTACTGCAAGGAGGCCTGATCCATGCTCTCCAAACGCGTCATCCCCTGCCTCGACGTGCGCGACGGCAAGCTCACCAAGGGCATCAAGTTCAAGGGCAACGTGGACATCGGCGACCCGGTCGAAACCGCCCGCCTCTACTACGAGGCCGGCGCCGACGAACTGGTCTTCTACGACATCACCGCCTCCAGCGAAGGCCGGGGCATCATGCTCGACGTGGTGGACAAGGTCGCCAGCCAAATCTTCATCCCCTTCTCCGTGGGCGGCGGCATCGCCACCGTCGAGGACATGCGCGCGGTGCTCTTGGCCGGCGCCGAAAAAATCTCGGTCAACTCCGCCGCCGTCAAAAACCCGGACATCATCAGCCAAGGCGCGGCCGCCTTCGGCTCCCAATGCGTCGTGGTCGGCATGGACGTCAAACAGGTGCCCGTCAGCGAGGCCATCCCCTCGGGCTACGAAATCGTCATCCACGGCGGCCGCAAACCCATGGGCCTCGACGCCATCGAATGGGCCAAGACCGTGGAAGCGCTGGGGGCCGGCGAAATCTGCTGCAACTCCATCGATGCCGACGGGGCCAAGACCGGCTACGAACTGACGCTCACGCGGCTTATCAGCGAAGCCGTCACCATCCCGGTCATCGCCTCGGGCGGCGCCGGCAACCCCGACCACATGGCCGATGCCGTCACCAAGGGCAAAGCCTCGGCCGCGCTCATCGCCTCCATCGTCCACTACGGCGAATACTCCATTAAGGACTGCAAGGACCACATGGCCGCGCACGGCGTGAAGGTGCGGCGCGTCTGGTGATGTGAGGAAAAAGGCGAAGAATGCCTCCGGCGGCCGGGGGGGATGATCCCCCCCGGTCCCCCCCGACGGGGGCGGGTGGCAAAGCGGTCGGGTACGTCGGGCGGCCTGACGTCGGACCGTTTGTTGGCGGAAATGGGCCTGCCGACACTGGCCGCAAAGCCGGCCAGCACGGCAGGCCCATTTCCGCCAACAAGGGCGCCAGCGGCGAAGCGCCGCATCTTAAGAAAATCTTGTCAGTAAATTCCAAGACCTCGGCCCGAAGGGCCGACGGCTGGGCGAGGCCGGAATTGGGCCTTCGAGCCTGCCGCGACAGCGGCGGCATCGAAGGCCCAATTCCGGCCTCGCATCTTCCCCGCAC
Organism: Solidesulfovibrio sp. DCME; assembly: GCF_049995385.1. Taxonomy (NCBI): domain Bacteria; kingdom Pseudomonadati; phylum Thermodesulfobacteriota; class Desulfovibrionia; order Desulfovibrionales; family Desulfovibrionaceae; genus Solidesulfovibrio; species Solidesulfovibrio sp. DCME. Next base: position 2,511,048 of record NZ_CP188261.1, on the reverse strand, counting down.
CACCGGTGACCGACGCCTTGTCCGCCCGCCAAAGCCGAACGGGGGGTCCGGGGGGCGTGACGCCCCCCGGCGGGTGCAGGGCAGCGCCCTGCCGGGGTCCGGGGCAGCGCCCCGGTGGGGCCTGGGGCAACGCCCCAGTAGGCGCCACGGGCAGCGCCCCGCGCATTACCCCCGGGCGCGCCGGACGGTGACGCTCTCACCGCCGATGCCCCAGTTGTCGGTATCGACCTCGTCGATGATGACGACGGTGGTGGCCGGGTTCTTGCCGAGTTCGTCCCGTAAAAGGTTGGTAACGCCTTCGATGAGGCGGGCTTTCTGCTGTGGGGTGACGCCGTCGCGGGTGATCTTGATATTGACGTAGGGCATGGGGATTCCTTGGGGGATTAGAGGATGGCGAAGGTTTCGCGGACGAGGGCTTCGGTTTCCCGTATCCATTCTAGGCGGGTGGCGGCATCGCTGGTGACCACGGTTTCGAACATGCGGCGCTGGACGCGGGAGACGCCGCACAGGCCGAAGATGCAATCCTTCCAGATACGTTCCAACGGGTCGCCGAAGACGCGCTCCTCGCGCTGCCGGGCGGTGTTGGAGGTATTGAGGACGAGGGCGGCTTCGGCTTGCAGCAACCCGCGCGGCACGCCTTCGCCGCCGTCCCCTTCGAGGAATTCGTAGGCGACGCCGGGCCGCAGCACCCGGTCGACCCAGCCGGCGAGGATGGCCGGCGGCATGCCCCACCAGTTGGGGTGCACGATGACGATGCCCCGGGCCTCGGCGATCTCGCGGCAGTGGCTGGCCACGAGCGGCGGCAAGGGGGCGTCGCGGGAGAGTTCCGGCGCGGTCAATTGTGGTTCGTAGTGTTCGGCGTAGAGGTCGTGGAAGCGCACCTCCTGGCCGAGCCTGCCCAGGGCGGCGCAGGCGGCCAGGGCCAGGGCATGGTTGAGGCTGCCGGGGCGCGGATGGGCCAGGATGACGGAGTAGGCCATTTGTTCCCTCTTATTCCGGTTGCCCGGCATCGGGCCGGTATTCCAGGATATCGCCCGGCTGGCAGTCGAGCATGCGGCAGATGGCCTCCAGGGTGGAGAAGCGGATGGCCTTGGCCTTGCCGGTCTTTAGGATGGACAGGTTCTGGGCGGTGATGCCCACGGCCTCGGCCAGGTCCTTGGAGGCCATCTTGCGCCGGGCCAGCATGACATCCAAATTGATGACGATTGCCATGGCCGGCCTATACCGTCAGGGCTTGTTCTTCGTCCAGGCGCCGGGCCTCGTCCATGACCCGGGAAATGACCACGGCCACGGCGGCGACGAAAAAAAGGGCCAGTTCGCTCGTGCCGATGCCCAGCGACAGGATGTGGCGGCCGGGCGGATTGGCGGCGGTGACGGCCAGGCCGAAAAGCGGCGTGTAGAGAATCGTGGCCACGGCCCACCACAGCAAGGCCTTGGCCAGGCGCCGGAAGCAGACCACGTTGGCCAGGCTGAAGATGCTGCCTTCCTTGTACAGGGTAAACAGGTGGCGCAGCCGCAGCAAGGTGACCAGAAACGCCACGGCCGGGACCATGGACGCCAGGAAGCACAGCAGCCTGACCCAGGCCGGCAGCACCGACGACACGGCCAGTTTCACGGCCGAGGCGGTCATGTCCGGCGGCAGGCTGTTGAAGGCGGCCCAATACAGGGCGGCCAGCGGCACGACGGCCACGGCCCCGACCAGGCAGACGCGCTCCAGCACGCCGCCCAATTTTCTGATTCCGTCCAGGTTGTTTCCCGTTTCCATTGCAACCTCCATGGCTCAATACGTGTCAGACAACGGGCCACCATGGCCCGCCGTCGGGGACGTCCGCCTTGGTGGCGTCGTCCGGCGAGACACCGATAATCAAGAACGAATTACTGTGCAACAATAATTTTTTATCTCTTATCAAGGTAAACAACCCACCCGAACAACAATGCGCAAAAATCGTCAGGCGGCAACGGCCATTCGAGCCTAGACCGAAGGCGGAGGGAAGATGAGCGAGGAAACCAGAAAAGACTGGCAAAGGCGGATCGAACTGGCCATGCGGGCCATGGAAGCAGGGCTCGACGCGGATTTGAGCCTGGCCGACATCGCCCGGGCGGCCCATTTCTCGCCCTACCACTTCCACCGCATCTTCACGGGCATGACCGGGGAGTCGGTGGGGGCGTATCTGCGGCGGCTGCGCCTGGCCCGGGCGGCCCATCGGCTGGCCCACGGCCGGCGTTCGGTCACGGACGTGGCCCTGGAAGCCGGCTTCGAGGCGCCGGAAGCCTTCACGCGGGCCTTCCGGGCCGCGTTCGGCCAGCCCCCCTCCACGTGGCGGGAGACCTTCCGGGAGCGCGAGCGCCCCCGGAACATGACGGACTGCTTACCCCCCATCCAGGAGGAGGAACGGACCATGGAACTTGCCGTGACGATCAAGCGCCTGCCGCCGCTGCGCGTGGCTTTGGTGCGCCATGTCGGCCCCTACGACCAATGCGGGGCGGCCTGGGAAAAACTGTGCGCCCTGGCCGGCCGGCTGGGGCTTTTCGGCCCGGACACCCAGTGCATCGGCGTGGGCCATGACGATCCCCGCATCACGGCGCCGGGCAAAATCCGCTACGACGCCTGCCTGACGGTGCCCGAGGGCTTTGCCGGCACGCCCGAGCTGCCGGTGGCGACCCTCGGCGACGGGGAGTACGCCACGGCCGTGGTCACGGGGCCGTACACCAACCTGGCCCCGGCCTATGCCTGGCTGTGCGGCGTGTGGGGGCCGGAGTCGGGACGCGAATTCGCGGCCAAGCCCAGCCCGGAGGTTTATGTCAACGACCCCAAGGTCACGCCGCCCGAGGCACTGCTCACGGAAATCCGGGTGCCGCTGGAACCGCGCTAGCGCCGCGCGCCCAGGATGAGGATGCGCGACGCCACCCGTGGCGGCCGCGGCGGCCGGCCGGCTCAGCTCCGGTCGGCCGCCGCGGCAAGGACGGAAACCAGCAGGTCCACGCCCTGGTCGATCTCGGCGTCGGTGATGTTCAGGGCCGGGGTGATGCGAATGGCGTCGGGGCGGGTGTTGTTGACGAGCAGCCCCCGCTCCCGGGCCTGGGCGACGATATCGGCGGCGCAGTCCCGGCCGAGGTCCAGGGCCAGCAGCAGGCCGCGCCCCCGCGTCCGGCCGTAGCCGAGGGCCTGGGCTTTCGGGTCGAGGCGCTCGCGCAACCGTGCGCCGGCGACCTCCACGCGTTCCAGGAACCCCGGCGCAAGGAGCGTCTCCACCACAGCCAGCCCCGCCGCGCAGGCCAGGGCGTTGCCGTTGTAGGTGCCGCCCTGGTCCCCGGGCTCGAAGCAGGAAAACCGGGCCTTGCAGCCCATGGCCGCCAGGGGGAAGCCGCCGCCGATGCCCTTGCCCATGGTCAGGATGTCGGGCTCGATGTCGGCGTGCTCGTGGGCGAACAGCCGGCCCGTGCGGCCCATGCCGGACTGGACCTCGTCGCAGATCAAAAGCAGGCCCGTTTCCTCGGTCAGCCGCCGCAGGCCGCACAGAAAGGCGTCCGTCGCCGGGAAGACCCCGCCCTCCCCCTGCACGGGTTCGAGCATGACGGCCACGGTCTTGTCGGTGAGGTAGCGCTTGACGGAATCCAGGTCGTTGTAGACGGCCTTGGGAAACCCCGGGGTCTTGGGTTCGTAGAGCCTGTCCCAGCCCGGCTTGCCCGAGGCGGCCATGCAGGTGAGCGTGCGGCCGTGGAAGGCGCTGGCGAAGGTGATGATCTCATAGGCGCCGTTTTTGTGCAGCCCGCCCCATTTGCGGGCCAACTTCACCGCCCCCTCGACGGCCTCGGCCCCGGAGTTGGTGAAAAACACCTTGTCCACGGGGCCGTTGGCCGTCAGGAGGTCGGCCAGGCGCAGCATCTTGTCGTTGTAGTAGGCGGGGCTGGGGCTGATCAGGCGCGCGGCCTGGTCGCACACGGCCCGGGCCACGGCGTCCGGGGCATGGCCCAGGCTGTTGACGGCCCAGCCCTGGACGAAATCCAGGTAGGTCCTGCCCTGGCTGTCGGTCAGCCAGGAGCCCTTTCCGGCAACGAACACGATATCCGGCCGCACGGCCACTTCCAGCAGCGACCGGGCGTCGACGGCAGGCGTCATGGCAACCTCCTCACGGCGGCGGGCGTTTCCCCGCGCGAAAAAAAGATCGGGTGAGGAGCCGCTCTAGCGCCGGATCGGGCCCATGGCAACAACAATCCCTGCCCGGCTACCCGTTCCCACCGGCCAGGACCGTACCCACCCCCTGGGGCAGGATCACCTCGGCCTTGCCCACCTGGGAAAAAAGCGCCCGCACGAGCTTGCCGGCCGGATCGAGGTAGGCCGTAAGCGTAAAGGGCACGATATCGCCGCGCACCTTGGCCACCAGCGGATTGACGGCCATAAAGCGCAGGTCCTGGAAGGTCAGCGTGGTGCCCGCCGGGCTGCTGGCCGCCGATTTGACGGGGTAATCGGTGAACCAGAGGTACTGGGAAAAAACCGGCGCCGCCTGGCCAAGCGCCTCCAGTTCGGCCCGCCCGGCCTTCTGGAACCGGCGTTGCGGCAAAAGCCTGTCCGGCGCGGTCAAGGTCAGGCCCGTGAGCACGTAGTCGTCGCCTTCCTCGGCCACGACCTTCCACCACAAGGGCGCAAACGCATCGGGCTGGACGTGGACGGCCTCCACGCGCCGCCCTTCCTTGGCCAACAGCCGTTCGGCCCGGGCCGTGACAAACGCTTCCACCCCGTAGCCCAGGGCCGGCCAGCCGAGCATCACGGCCAGCCCGGCCACGGCCAAGGCCTTGCGGGCCGCCGGGCGCAGGGAGCTGGCCGCGATCAAAGCCAGCAGGCTCAGCGTGTAGACGGGATCGATGATGAACACCGCCGGAAATGAAATGCGCGCGTCGGAAAAGGGCAGGAAAACGCCCGTGCCGTAGGAAGTGATGCAGTCGAGAAACAGGTGGGAGAGCACGCACAGGTAAAACAGCACGAAAAGTTTGCCGGTCCTGGCCGCGGGCCAGAAGCGGTGGGTCAGTACGGCCATGAGCCAAGCCATGAGCGCCCCGCCGAGCAGGGAATGGGTGTAGCCCCGGTGGTAGCGCATGTAGGCTTCGGCCCCGAACAGGCCGACGACGTTGTCGATATCCGGCAGCCAGGCGGCCAGGGCGGCCAGGGGCACGAGCGCCCGGCCGGCCGGGAAACGGTCCCGGGCGGCCTGGCCGATGAGCACGCCGGCGGCGATATGCGTGACTGGGTCCATGGGTGGGAGCCTCCAAAAACGGCCCTTGGTTCGAAGTTTTCCTAGAATAGGCCCTTTTTCGCATTTGACAAGGACAGCCGCTGCGCTACAGTGCGCCCCGGCGCGATCGCGCCCAATACACCCCCCTTTTTCGGAGCGATCATGGCAGACAAGTTGCCGGAAACCAAAGACATGCCGGCCGAGGGCGAATTCGCGGCGCTCATGGAGGCCTCGCTGGCCGAGCGCGGTGGTGAGATCAGTGTTGGCGACCGTATCACCGGACCGGTCATCGCCGTCACCGACACCACCATTGTCGTGGACACAGGAACCAAGCTCGACGGCGTGGCCGACAAAGCCGAGTTCCTCGATGAAACCGGCGCGTTGACCATCGCCGAGGGCGAAACCGTCACACTCTACGTCGTTTCGCTGCGCGGTGACGAGGTGGTGCTGTCCAAGGCCCTGTCGGGCCAGGGCGGGGCCGAGGCCTTGCGTGCGGCCTTCGAAGCGGGCCTGCCCGTGGAAGGCAAGGTGACGGCCTCGCGCAAGGGCGGCTTCGACGTGGAAATCGTCCATCGCCGGGCCTTTTGCCCCGTCAGCCAGATCGACGTGGCCTTTACCGAAAACCCCGAAAGCCACGTGGGCCAGACCTACAGCTTCGCCATCACCACCTTCGAGCGGGACGGCAAGAACATCGTGGTCTCCCGCCGCAAGCTCCAGGAGCAGGAACGGGCCGAGTCCGAACTGCGCTTCCTGGAGTCGGTCAGCCCCGGCGACGTCATTCCGGGCGTGGTCGCCCGTTTCGCCGCCTTCGGCGCCTTCGTCGAGGTGGCCCCGGGCCTGGAAGGCCTGGTCCACCTGTCGGAGCTGGCCTGGTCTCGCTGCGACAAGGCCGAGGACGCGGTTGCTTTGGGCCAGGCCGTCACGGTCAAGGTGCTGTCGTTTGACCGCGACAAGAAGGGCCGCCCCCGCATTTCGCTGTCCATCAAGCAGGCCGGGCCCGATCCCTGGGACAGCGTGGGCGAGCACTTCGCCGTGGGCGACAAGGTCGAGGGCAAGGTCGTGCGCCTGGCCGACTTCGGCGCCTTCGTGGAAATCGCCCCGGGCATCGAGGGGCTCATCCACGTCAGCGAACTGAGCCACACCCGCCGCGTGGCCAAGCCCGGCGACGTGGTCAGCGTGGGCGAAGCCGTCACCGTGGCCATAAAGGACATCGACCTGGCCAAGCGCCGCATTTCCCTGAGCCTCAAGGAAGCCGCCGGCGACCCCTGGGAAAAGGTGCCCGAGACCTTCGCCATCGACTCCACGGTGGAAGGCGTGGTGGAAAACCGCCAGCAGTACGGGCTTTTTGTCAACCTGGCCCCGGGCGTGACGGGCCTTTTGCCCGCCTCCAAGCTGCGCGACGCCCTGGAGCCGGCCGCCTATGACAAGGTCAAGCCCGGGGACACCGTGTCCGTGATCGTGTCCGAGATCGACGCCGAAAAGCGCAAGATCACCCTGGGGCCGGTGGGCGGCACCAAGGAACGGGAAATCCGCGACGGCGGCGGCAAACGCGAACGCGAGCGCGAGTCCGACGACTGGAAGCGCTACGTCAAAAAGGAAAAGGCTTCCCAGGCCGCTTCGGGCGGCTTCGGGCTGCTTGGCGACAAGCTCCAGGAAGCCATGGCCCGCAAGAAAAAATAACGACCTCGCCGCCGGAACGTTCCGGCGACGCACGGCAGGCGGCCTTCCCTCCGACCCCTCGGCCGGATGCGGAGGGCCGCTTGCGTTTCACCCGCAGTATTTGCCATACCCGGCAGGCGGCCCGTGGCGGCCGCCCTGCCAACGACAATCCCCAGGAGGTTTCATGGCCGCCGAGCCCAATAAGATCATTTATTCGATGATCCGCGTCAGCAAGTTCCACGACAAAAAGCCCATCATCAAGGACATTTCCCTGTCCTATTTCTACGGCGCCAAGATCGGGGTGCTGGGCCTTAACGGCTCGGGCAAATCGACGCTCCTTAAAATCCTGGCCGGCGTGGACAAGGATTTCCAGGGCGAGACCGTGCTCACCCCGGGGCATACCATCGGCTACCTGGAGCAGGACCCGCTTGTTGACGTCCAAAAGACCGTGCGCGAGGTGGTCGAGGAAGGCGTGGCCGAGACCGTGGCCCTGCTTGCGGAATTCGAGGACATCAACGCCCAATTCGCCGAGCCCATGGACGACGACGCCATGAACGCGCTCATCGAGCGTCAGGGCGAGGTTCAGGAGAAGCTCGACGCGCTCGACGCCTGGGAGCTCGACAGCCGGCTGGAGATGGCCATGGACGCCCTGCGCTGCCCGCCTCCGGACACCCCCGTATCCGTGCTCTCCGGCGGCGAGCGCCGCCGCGTGGCCCTGTGTCGGCTCTTTCTCCAAAAGCCCGACATCATGCTCCTCGACGAACCCACCAACCACCTGGACGCCGAGACCGTGGCCTGGATGGAGCACTTCCTCCACGGCTATCCCGGCACGGTCATCGCCGTCACCCACGACCGCTATTTCCTGGACAACGTGGCCGGCTGGATCCTCGAACTCGACCGCGGCCGGGGCATCCCCTGGAAGGGCAACTATTCCTCGTGGCTGGAGCAGAAGCAGGAACGCCTGCGCCAGGAGGAGAAGTCCGAGAGCGACCGCCAAAAGACGCTCGCCCGCGAACTCGAATGGGTGCGCATGTCGCCGCGCGGCCGCCACGCCAAGTCCAAGGCCCGCATCAGCGCCTACGAATCCCTGGCCTCCCAGGAAACCGACCGGATGGCCAAGGACCTGGAGATCTACATTCCGCCCGGACAGCGCCTGGGCAAGAACGTCATCGAGGCCGAGGGCCTGGCCAAGGCCTACGACGACCGGCTGCTTTTCGAGAACCTGACCATCACCGTGCCGCGCGGGGCCATCGTGGGCATCATCGGCCCCAACGGCGCCGGCAAGACGACCTTTTTCCGGCTGCTGACCGGCCAGGACACCCCCGACGGCGGCTCCATCAAGCTCGGCGACACCGTGCAGCTCGCCCACGTGGACCAAAACCGCGAATCACTGGATCCGGAAAAAACCGTGTTCGAGGCCGTGGGCGAAGGCTACGACACCATCAAGCTCGGCACCAAGGACGTCAACGCCCGGGCCTACGTGGCCCGGTTCAACTTCACCGGCCAGGACCAGCAAAAAAAGGTCAAGGTGCTCTCGGGCGGCGAAAAAAACCGGCTGCACCTGGCGCTGATGCTCAAAAGCGGCGCCAACGTGCTGCTCCTCGACGAACCGACCAACGACCTGGACGTCAACACCCTGCGCGCCCTGGAAGAAGCCCTGCTGGCCTTTGCCGGTTCGGCCCTGGTCATCAGCCACGACCGCTGGTTCCTCGACCGGGTGGCCACGCACATCCTGGCCTTCGAGGGCGAAAGCCAGGTGGTGTTCTTCGACGGCAACTTCACGGAGTACGAGGCCGACCGCAAGGCCCGCCTGGGCGCCGAGGCCGACATCCCCCACCGCATCAAGTACCGGCACTTCAGCCGGGCCTAGCGCTGCCGCAGCCTTCCCTGCGCCCACCGAAACGCCGCCCGCGCCCCCGCGCCGGGCGGCGTTTTTCGTCGTCTTGCGCGGGCCGACACCAGGTCCGTTGGCCTCATTCGTCGGAGGCCATCCGCAAGCGACAAAATGTCGCACCACAGTCACGCAAAGTGTCTTGACAAGATATCCAGGCATTTGTACTCATATCATGAAAATTTTCATCATTTCATTCCTTGTTCTTTGAAACGATCCATCCGGGAGGGTTTTCTTTTTCCCCGCAGCTTTCCGCACCACAGTTTCTCCCCCCATTGTGCTGTTATCCGATACGCTCGCTCCACCTTTGCGCCGTCCCTACACAAGAGAGAGGAGTCCCCATGCCCAGCCCGTATCGCTTCGATTTCGTCCCTGTCGGCGTATGGTCGCTTTCCGGCCTTGCCGTTCTTGGCTGGGCCCTGACGGTATTGGCGCTGGCCGAACCCGCCTTCCTGGCCGGCGCCACCTGGCCGCTGCCGGCCGCGGCCGCCGCCTGGACCCTCTTCGTTGCGGGCGCGTCGTGGTTCGTTTATTGGCGGGCCATTCCCCTGGCACGGCAGGCCGCCGCCGACCGCCACGCCCTGGAGGCCCTGGACGAGGGCAATCTGCTGGCCACCTCGCCCGGGGCCGGCGCGACGGCCTTTGGACGCATACGCGCCTTTCTGGTCGACGACAGGAATGCCGTGGATACCATTGCCGCCTTTTCACGGGAATTCATCCACCATTCCGAGCAGGCCAACGCCCTGGCCCAAACGGCCCAAACCGATGCCGCCGCCATCGACGCCAAGGCCGCCAGCTTGGCCGAGGACATGGACCTCGTGGACGGGGCCGCCGAAGAAGCCAGCGCCCAGATCGCCGGTATCGCCGCCTCGGTGGAGCAAATGCGCCAAGCCAGCAACGAGATCGCCTCCAGCATGGAAAATGCCCGACACGTCGCCGAACAGGCCGCGACCGCCGCCCGGGACAATGCCGCACGCATCGAAACCCAGGGTGAACGGGCATCGACCGGGGCCGCCGGCCTGCGCCAGGTCAGTGCCTCCATTGCCGGCGTGCGCGAACAGGCCATCGCCCTCAAACGGGACATGGACGCCCTCGGCCGCGACAGCCAGTCCATCGGCGCGATCCTGGGCGTGATCGCCGACATCGCCGACCAGACCAACCTCCTGGCCTTAAACGCCGCCATCGAAGCGGCCCGGGCCGGCGAATCCGGCCGCGGCTTCGCCGTGGTCGCCGACGAGGTCCGCAAGCTCGCGGAAAAAACCATGGCCGCGACCAAGGATGTGGAAACCTCCGTGGGTTCCATCCAGGCCATGGCCCGCAACAACCAGGCCGCCACGGAGCAGGCGGTGCGGGCCGTCGAGGCCAGCATGAGCTTGGCCGAGGCGCAAATCACCGAGACCGACAGCCTCATGCAGAGCATGCTCCACATCAGCCGCGAAGTGGGCGCCATCACCACAACGGTCGACGCACTCAAGGACATGGTGTTCACCAGTTCCAGCGCCGCCGAGGAACATTCCCAGGCCACGACGGAAATCGCCGGCAAGCTCGCGGCCACGGCCCAAAGCGCGACGCAAATGCGGCAACGGGCCGCCACCGGCCGGGACGCGACCCGCGACATTTCCAGACGCGCCGCGGCGGTGGCCGACAGCGTCGGCTCCATGGCCGGCGCCATCCAGCACGTCCACTCCGGCTCCCGGGAACTGCGCCAGTTGACGGACTTCCTGACACGGCTGCTGGGGGAATTCCGCCTGGGCGAGCCGCCTTTCGACATCGCGGCCATCAAAACCGCCCACCTCGCCTGGCGAGCCCGCCTGGAATCCGCCCTGCTGGGCCATGTCCGCCTCGACGCCTCCCAGATCGCCGACCACCATCAGTGCCCGTTCGGCAAATGGTACGACGGCCCCGGCCAGGGGGCCTACGGCAGCCATGAAAAGTTCCGGGAGATCGGCAGGCACCATGAACGCGTCCACAGCCTGGCCCGGGCCGTGGCCGAGCTGGTCCAAAAGGGGGAGCGCGACAAGACCGACAACCTGATGCGGGAATTCGAGGAGGCCCGGGTCCGCCTGTTCGAAGCCCTCAACGCCCTCTACCGGGAAATGACCCCCTAGCCACCGGCGGACGCTACCAAGCGCCGCCTGCTCTTGCCGCCCGCCTTCCAACCGCGGACACGGCGGTGGGTGTGCTTGGCGGCGGCCCCCACAGCCTGCCCACCCGCCGTGCCCACGCCCAAGTGACGGCCAAGGCGGCCTTCCCGTCAACGGCTTTCCGGCACGCTTTTTTTTCTTGCCAACCGGCCAGCTTCCTATTAACGATTTTGATTATCAAGATCATACAAAAGGAGTCGTCATGCAGTCCGCCGGTTTTCCGACCTCTTCTCCCGCCCTGCCGCTCATGACCGTTGCCGTGGCCTCGGGACTTTTCGTGTGCGGTGTTGCCGGATGGCGGCTTGCCCTGGCCGAGGCCGCCTCGGGGCCGGCCCTGGGCGCGCTGGCCCTGGGCTGGGCCATGCTGGCCGCCTCGTTCGCCTATCTTTCCCGAGGGTTGCTTTTGCCGACCCGCCGCCGGGCCACGGCCGCCGAAAAAACCTTGGCCGCCCTGGAGTCGGGCAACTTCGTCCAATCCGGGCAGGCCGCTCCCGTCCTGGCCGCCTACCGGGACTTTTTCATCGACAACAAAAACGCCGTCGGCGTGGTGGCCGCCCATGCCGCGGACATGCTCGAAAGCGCCTCGCGCCTTTCCGAGGCCTGTGCCGGCGCTGCCGGCCGAGGCCACCGCATCGGCCAGGAGACCGGGAAACTCGACGAGCGGCTGGCGGACATCACCCACGAGGCCCAGGCCAGCGGCGCCCATTTCGACGGCATCGCCGCCTCCATGGAACAGATGCGCCTGGCCAGCGGCGAGATCGCCGCCACCCTGGAGCGCACCCGCAACGAAACCGACGACGTGGCCGCCGGGGCCAGGAACAATGCCACGCGCCTGCGTTTCCTGGGCAACCGGGCGACCCGCAGTACCGAGGCCGTGCGCGATGTGGCCGAAGCCATCGACGCCGTTCGGGAAAAGGCGCAGGCCTTGCGCCAGGACATGCTGGCCCTGGACGCCGAAACCGTCTCCATCGGCAAGGTCATGGACGTCATTTCCGAGATCGCCGACCACACCAACCTGCTGGCCCTCAATGCCGCCATCGAGGCGGCCAGGGCCGGCGAATCCGGCCGTGGATTCGCCGTGGTCGCCGACGAGGTGCGAAAGCTCGCGGAAAAAACCATGGACGCCACCCGCCAGGTGGAACACTCCATCGCGGGTATCCGCCAATTGTCCCAAAACGGCATCCGTTCCATGGAGGAGTCCGACGCGGCCATCGCCGTCACCGTGGAACTGGCCAGGGAGCAGATCGAGGCCATCGAGGCCATGAACCAGGCGTCTACCGACGCCGAGGCCGAGGTGTCCGGCATCACGGCGGCGATGGACCGGCTGGCCGATCTGGTCTCCATCGCCACCACGGCGGCCGAGGAACAGTCACAGGCTTCGGGCGAGATCACGGAAAACCTCGAACGGTCCGCGACGCGCCTGCACGCGGTCAACGGCGACGTGGCCGAGAGCCTCGCCACCTTGCGGCGCATCGGCGGCGAGGTGGCGCGCCTTTCGACCCACCTCGACGACATCGCCACCACCGCCCTCCAGGTGCGGGCCGGCGCCGGCGACCTGGCCAACCTGGGCGGAAAGCGCGCCGCCACCCTGGCCCGCTACCAGACCGGACCGGCGCCCTTCGACATCGGCCGGGTCAAGGCCATGCACCTGGCCTGGCGTGCCCGCCTGGAAGCGGTCATCGCCGGCCATCTGGCCCTGGACCCCGCCCGGATCGACGACCATCACCAATGCGCCTTCGGCCAATGGTACGATGCCGCCGCCAGGGAGCAGGGGCTCGGCGGGCGGACGCTGTTTCGCGAGGTCGGCGCCAGCCATGCCCGGGTGCACGGCCTGGCTCGGGAAGTGGCGGAACTGGTCGCCAACGGTCGGCGCGAACGCCTGGGCGCGGTCATGGCCGCCTTCGAGCGGGAGCGGGAGGCCTTGTTCGAGGCCCTGGACGCCCTGTACCGGGAAATGAGCCGGTAACCGCGGCCTCGCCCCAATCCCGGCCCGGCGGTCGCCTGGCCGCCCCGCCGGGATTGCCGGCCCGGCCGACGCCAGGTGGCGGACGAATGGCCGGGCCGGTGCCAGGCGGCGGCACCCGGGCACCCTCTTGACGGCCTCGGACGGTATTGCGTACGGTTGCGTCTTCCTCGCCGTTTTCCCATGCCTGACCCGAACCTGTCGGGGTCTTGCCTGGCGCGGCCCCGGGCCGCGGTGATGGCCGTGCTGCAGGACAACCAGGCGCTGCTGCGGGCCTTGGGCGAGTCGTTGGGGCAGTTCGTGGAGGAACTGGCCGTGCCGTGCCAGTCGCAAGCCATGCACCATGTGCGTTTCGTCTTCCTGGAAGCCCTGGAAGCCATCCTCCTCCAGTGCGGCGCGGTGTTCACCTGTGCCACGGCCGAGGACTGGGACACCCTGGCCCGGCTGCTCTCGGACAAAGGCCCGGCCATGGAACGGCTGCGCGAGCACTACCTGAGCGAAACCCACGGGCTGCCCCCGGCCGACCGCTGGCAGGTCTTGCGGGTGACCGGGCTCTACGAGCGCTGCCTGTGGCTTTTGGCCACGCTGGCCGCCCAGCAACGCCGGTTCCTGGCGGAAACGGGCGGCAAGGCGGCCATCCTGACCTGCGCCATCCCGGCTCCGGCCCCCCTTCCTTGACTTCCCCGGCGCCTTGTTTCAAACAGGCGGTTTCTCCGGCGTCGCACCAATCCTCGCCCGCCCGGCAAGACCCAAGGACCATCCCCATGAGCACCGACTATAAAAAGACCTTGAAGCTGCCCCAGACCTCCTTTCCCATGAAGGCCAACCTCAAGGAAAAGGAACCGGAAACCCTGAAATTCTGGGCCGAAAACGACATCTACCGGCGCATGGTCGCCGCCCGCGACGGCGCCGTGCGCTACGTGCTCCACGACGGCCCGCCCTACGCCAACGGCCATCTGCACATGGGGCACGCCCTCAATAAGATTCTCAAGGACATCATCGTCAAGTCGCGCCACCTGGCCGGCAACCAGGCCCCCTACGTGCCCGGCTGGGACTGCCACGGCCTGCCCATCGAGCACAAGGTCTCCCAGGAACTCAAGGCCAAGGGCAAGGCCAACCTGCCCGCCATCACCATCCGCCGCCTGTGCCGCGACTACGCCACCAAGTTTGTCGCTATCCAACGCAAGGAGTTTAAACGCCTGGGCGTTTTCGGCGACTGGGACGACCCGTATCTCACCATGCGCCCGTCCTACGAGGCGGCAACCGCCCTGGCGCTTTGCGATTTCGTGGAACGCGGCTCGGTCTACCGGGGCAAGAAGCCCATCCACTGGTGCCTGTCCTGCAAGACCGCCCTGGCCGAGGCCGAGGTGGAATACGCCGACGAGACCTCGCCGTCGGTCTTCGTGCGCTTTCCCCTGACCGACCCCAAGGTCAAGGACGTTTTCCCCATGGCCGACCCGGCCAAAACCTACGCCGCCATCTGGACCACCACGCCCTGGACGCTGCCGGACAACATGGCCGTGGCCGCCCACCCGGATTTCGACTACGCCCTGGTCGCGGCCGGCGACGGCCAGTACGTCCTGGCCAAGGAACTGCTGGACGGGCTGCGCGAGCTTTTCGGCTGGCAGGACGCCACCGTCCTGGCCGTGGCCCCGGGCGCGGCCCTGGAGGGGCTTGCCACCCGCCATCCCTTCTACGACCGGCCCTCGCCCATCGTCACGGCCGACTACGTCACCCTCGACGCCGGCACGGGCCTGGTCCACACCGCCCCGGGCCACGGCCGCGAGGACTACGACACCGGCCTGCGCCATGGCCTGGACATCCTTTCGCCCATGGACGACACCGGCCGGTTTCTCGACGTGGTGCCCTACTTCGCCGGCCTGACCGTCTGGGAAGCCAACCCCAAGGTCATCGAAAAGCTCGAGGAAAACGGCCACCTGCTCGCCAAGCGCAAAATCAAGCATTCCTACCCCCACTGCTGGCGCTGCAAGGAGCCGGTGATCTTCCGGGCCACCACCCAGTGGTTCATTTCCATGGAAGCCAACGACCTGCGCCAGCGGGCGCTCGGCGCCATCGAAAACGACGTGGAATGGATTCCGGCCTGGGGCAAGGAACGCATCCACAACATGATCGCCGGCCGGCCCGACTGGTGCATCTCGCGCCAGCGCACCTGGGGCGTGCCGATTGTGGCCCTTCTCTGCGAGTCCTGCGACACGGCCTACAACGACGCCTCGTGGATGCGCTCCGTGGCCGAAAAATTCGCCGGCCACGAGCGCGGTTGCGACTACTGGTTCGAGGCGGACCTGGCCGAGATCGTGCCGCAGGGGCTTGCCTGCCCGTCCTGCGGCGGCACGCATTGGCGCAAGGAGACCGACATCCTCGATGTCTGGTTCGACTCCGGCACGAGCTTCGCGGCGGTGCTGGAAAAGCGCCCCGAGCTGGCCTTCCCGGCCGACATGTACCTGGAGGGCTCGGACCAGCACAGGGGCTGGTTTCACAGCTCCCTTTTGGCTTCCCTCGGCACGCGCGGCGTGGCCCCCTACCGCCAGGTCCTCACCCACGGCTACGTGGTGGACGGCGAGGGCCGCAAGATGTCGAAATCGCTTGGCAACGGCATGGAGCCCCAAGAGATCATCGACAAGCACGGGGCCGAGGTCCTGCGCCTGTGGACCGCCGCCGTGGACTACCGCGACGACATCCGCATCTCCGACGAGATCCTCTCGCGCCTGGTCGAGGCCTACCGCCGCATCCGCAACACCTGCCGCTTCCTGCTGGGCAACCTCTCGGACTTCGACCCGGCCGCCCACGACGTCGCCCCGGCCGACATGCTGCCGCTGGACCGCTACGCCCTGGACACGGCCGCCCGGGAGCTCGCCCGCATGGACGCGGCCTACGCCGCCTACGAGTTCCACAAGGTCTTCCACGCCCTGCACAACCTGTGCGTCACCGACCTGTCGGCCTTCTACCTCGATATCTTAAAGGACCGCCTGTACGTCGAAGCGACCGACAGCCGGCAGCGCCGCTCGGCCCAGGCGGCCCTGTGGCGCATCCTGCTCGTGCTGCTGCGCCAGATGGCCCCCATCCTGTCGTTTACCGCCGAAGAGGTCTTCCGCCACACCCCGGCCTGCCAGCGCGGCGACGGGGAGTCGGTCTTCGCCCTGCCGCCGCTCGACGCCGCCGCCTGGCGCCTGGACGAGGCGACCCGGGAGCGGCTGGACTTGGTGGCCACCCTTCGCGGCGAGGTGACCCGGGCCATCGAACCCCGGCGCAAGGCCGGCGAGGTGGGCCATTCCCTGGAAACGGCCGTCAGCCTGTACCTCCCGGAGGACGCCCTGGCCGCCATTGCCGGCCTGGCCATGGACCTGCGCGAGGTGTTTATTGTGTCCAAGGTGGAACTCAAACCCGCCGCCGACGCCCCGGCCGAGGCCGTGGCCTGCGAGGGGATCGCCGGCGCCTCGGTCGGCGTTTCCCGGGCCCCGGGGGCCAAGTGCGCCCGGTGCTGGCTGTATAGCGAAGAACTGGGCGCCTCGGCCGTCCATCCGGACCTGTGCCCGCGCTGCGCCGCCGTGCTCGCGGCGGAAGGATTGTAAGGCATGCGCCGCAGTTTCCGCCTCGCCCTGCCGTTGGCCCTGCTGCTCATCGGGCTGGACCAGGCCACCAAGGCCTGGATCCAGCACAACATGGTCCTTTACACCACGCGCCCGGTCATCCCGGACTTCTTCAACCTCGTCTACGTGCTCAACCGCGGCGCGGCCTTCGGCTTTCTCAACCGCTCCGACATCCAGTGGCAGACCTACTTCTTTTTCGCGGCCACGGCCCTGGCGGTGCTGATCATCATCCACCTGCTGCGCATGGCCCGTGATTCGGACACGCTGTTGATCCTCGGCCTCGGCAGCATCCTCGGCGGGGCCATCGGCAACCTGTTCGACCGCATCCGGACGGGTGAAGTCGTGGATTTCCTGGATTTCTACTGGAAGAGCTACCACTGGCCGGCGTTCAACGTGGCCGATATCGCCATTTTCCTCGGCTCCATGGCCCTGCTCATCGCCTTTTACCGCATGCGCCGTCCCCGGGACCGCTCCTGACCGCCAACCCGGCCCCACGCGCGCCAAAGAGGTTTTCCATGCCGATCCTGCCCGAACTGCCCGCCATGTCCACCGGCCAGATCGCCCTGCTGGCCGGTGTTTTGCTTCTGGCGATCCTTCCCAATTACATCGCGATATGGCAGAGTTTCCACCGCGAGTTTCCAACCCCCCTGGAGCGGATGTTCTGGTTCCTCCTGGCCATTTTCGTGCCCCTGCTGGGAGGGCTGGCCTATCTGATCTGGGGACGCAAACGAGGTCGCAAGCCGTCATGAAGACCCCCAACCGCAAGCAAACGATCCTGGCCGCCGCCCTTGCGGCAGCCATCCTCGGCGGATGCGCGCCGCAGCCCAAGGGGCCGGCGCCGCTCAATACCCCGGCCGACATGTGGGCCGAGATGGAAAACGTCAAGGGCGAGGTCCGGCGCATCAACGCCAAGGTCGAGGAACTGGCCCAGCAGGTCGCGGCCAACAAGAACGACCCCGAACTGGCCGGCCGGGTGGCCCGCCTGGAGGGCAACGTCAACCGCATGGCCTCCCAACTGGCCATCGACCTCGGCAACCAGGGCGCCGCCCCGGCCGCTGCCGCCGCCCCCCAGGCCGGCTACGGCCAGGCCCAAGCCGGCTACGGGCAAACCCAAGCCGGCTACGGCCAAGCCCAGGCGGGTTACGGCCAGGCCCAAGCCGGGTACGGCCAAGCCCAGGCAGGCTACGGCCAGACCCAGTCCGGTTATGGCCAGGCCCAGGCAGGCTACGGCCAGACCCAGGCGGGGTATGGCGGCCAGGCCACACCCGGTGGCGCCGGCCCGGACGACGAACCGACCATTCCGCCCTACAATCCTGCCGGCGGTTACGGCGCCCCGGCCGCCCAGCCGGCCGCTCCCGCCGCCCAGCCGGCCGCGCCGACGGCCACGGCCCAAAACCCCGCCGACGCCGTCTATGCCAAGGGCCTGGCCAGTTTCAACGCCAAGCAATATCAGGAAGCCTTGGGCATTTTCCAGGAGTTCGGCCGCAACTTCAAGACCAGCTCGCTGATGCCCAACGCCCTGTTCTGGATGGGCGAATGCTATTTCCAGCTGGGCGATTTCGCCAACGCCGCCCTGTCCTACCAGGAAGTGATCGAGAAATACCCCAAGAGCGCCAAGCATGCCGACGCGCTGTTCAAACGCGGCGTGGCCTTTATGAAGCTCGGCAACAACGGCGCGGCCAAGCTGTCGTTTAAGGAAGTCATCGACAAATACCCGGATTCCGCCTTCGCCGCCCGGGCCAAAACCATGATGCCCAAATAACCGGGCCGGCAGGAGCGCTCCTTCCATGGAACCGACAAGCGAAAAGAAACTGCGCAAGGTCGTCTACCTGACCTTTCCGCCCGAAGCCTCCAACAAGCCCGTGGTCTGCGACCTGGCCCGGGTCTACGGCCTGGCCTTCAGCATCCTCAAGGCCCAGATCACCCCGCGCCACGAAGGCCAGATGACCATCGAACTGTCCGGCCCGGCCGAGGCCTACGAGGCCGGCATGGGCTATCTGCGCGAGCAGGGCATCGGCGTGGTCCCGGCCGCCCAGCGCATCTCCCGCGACGAGGAAAGCTGCATCCACTGCGGCGTGTGCACCGCCCTGTGCCCGACCAAGGCCCTTGCGCTCAATATCGAAACCCGCCGGGTGGAGTTCGACGACGAGGCCTGTTCGGCCTGCGGCATGTGCACCAAGGTCTGCCCCGTGGCGGCCATGGACGTCCAGTTGGAAAACGGCGCCATGTGACCGCGGCAAGGAGGGGGTCGTGGAAGAAAAACGCGAGTTCATGCGCATCCCCACCCGGCTGACCGGACATCTGCGCCTGCTGCCCGGGCCGGACGACATCCAGATCTTCCGGGAAACCCCCCATGCCGGCAGCCAGGGCCTGTGCCCCCACGACGCCCGCGAGGCCGGCATGAGCGAGGGGCTCTATTCCCTCCTGTGCACCATCAACACCAAGCTCGACATGCTGCTGTCCATGCGCAGCCGCGACGAGTTGATGGTGGATTTTCCCATCGGCGCGCAGATCGTCGAGATCAGCGGCGCCGGCATCCGCTTCACCACGGCCGACGACCTGCCCCTGGAACGCTCCGTGGAAGCGGTCATCGTCCTGTCGCGCTTTCCGCTGCGCATGGCCGGGGCGGTGGGCCGCCTCATCCGCCGCGACACCCGCGAGGACGGCGCCGTCGAATACGCCCTGGACTTCACCCGCATCCGGGAGCGGGACCTGGAAAGCATCGTCCAATTCGTCTTTCAAAGCCAGCGCGACGACCTGCGCGGCAAAAAATGGGACTAAAGGCCAACCCCTATGGTCAACGACGAAGAACTGGTCGAACGACTGCTGGACAAGATCCTGCGCGAGGTGGTCCCGGAACTGCGCGACAGCATCAGCGCTTCCATCGAACGGGAAGTGGCCAAAACCCTGTCCCGGACGCTGCTGGAGAGCGAATTCCACCAGCGCCTGAACCAGGAAATGCGCAAGGGCCTGCAGGACATCTACAAGGAAATCCACCAGGCCGCCAAAAACGAAAACGAACATATCCCGCGCGAGGAAAAGCAGGAGGCCGACAAGCTCTTCCAGGAAGCCGCCCAGCAGCTCGACAAGATCCTGCAAACCACGGAGTCGGCCACCACCGACATCATGGACATCGTCGAGAAGCACATGGAATTTCAAGCCAACGCCGCCGCCGACCTGGACGCCCTGGAGCAAGGCCAGGCCGACCCGGCGGCGATCGCCCGGCTGCGCGAGGCCAACGCCGCCCTGGGCGACGACCTCATGCGCATCATGACGACCTTGAGCTTCCAGGACCTCACCGGCCAGCGCATCAAGCGCATCATCGGGGCCATCAAGAAGGTCGAGCAGATCGTCCTCGACCTCTACCTGTCCACGGGCCTGCAGATGAAGGCCTGGGCCGAGGAGCCCGAAAAGGACATCAAGGTCCTGGAGGCCGAGGCCAAGCAGAAGGTCTCCGAACTCAAGGGTCCGCAAACCAAGGTCGGCCAGGGCGATGTGGACGACCTGCTGGCCCAGCTCGGCCTGGATTAGCTTTCCCGCGTTTCGCCGGCCTAACCGCGCCGTCGCGCCCGAGGGTGCGGCGGCGTTTTGTTTTCGGGGCGCGGATCCAACGCAACGGACGCCCCGGCCGGACTGGCCCGCTGGGGCCTGGCCCGGCAGCCCCTGGCCCTGGTGGCCGATGTGGGCGTATCGCTCGGCCCGCTGTGTCGCCCGGCCCCGTGCGACGCCCTCGCCCCGCCCCCTGGCGGCAGGCGCCCTCCCCGCCAACACGGCCGCCGCACGGCCCCACGCGGCTGCCCAGCGCCAGCCATGCTGGCCGTGCGCCAAATCACCTCGGGATCGTCGGCTCGTGGGCGATGCGCCCCATCACGCTGGGATTATCAACCCGTAGTGGTCGTACGCCGAATCACCCCGTGATCGTCAGTTCGTGGGGGACGTATGCCGATAACGCCGAGCTCGTCAGCCCGTGGGGCGGTGCCCGAATCACCCCGGGGTCGTCAACCCGTGGGGCGATACGCCCAATACTTTCGGGATCGTCAGCCTGTGGCGGCTTGTGCGCCGATAACGCCGGGATCGTCAGCCGTGGTGGTGGTGGTGCGCCTGGTCGCCCAGGGGATGGACGTGGACGTGGCGGTGCAGAAGGAAATCGGGATCGCGGCGCAGGCGGCCGGCCTCGATGGTGTAGTAGGTCCCGGTCACCTGGGCCAGGAAGTCCCAGTCGTGGGAGATGACGATCAGGGGTTTGCCGAGCCCGGCCAGGACGGCCACGATATGTTCCCGGGTCTGCGGGTCCAGGCCGTTGGTGGGCTCGTCGAGAAAAAGGGCCTCGGGCTCCATGGCCAAGACCCCGGCCAGGGAGACGAGTTTTTTTTCGCCGCCGGAAAGCCGGTGGGTCAGCCGCGGCCCAAACCCCGCGAGCCCGAGCATGGCCAGCGTCGCCTCGGCCTTGTCCCGGGCCTGGTCCACGGACAAGCCGCCGTTGAGCGGCCCGAAGGCCACGTCGTCGAGCACCGTCGGGTAAATGATCTGGTCATCGGCGTTTTGCAACAGAAGCCCGATGCCCCGCCGCACGGCCCGGAAATCCTTTTCCGTGACGGCAAGCCCTCCCTTGTAGCGCACCTCGCCCCGCGTCGGCCGGATAAGCCCCATCATCACGTGCAAAAGCGTCGTCTTGCCCGAGCCGTTTGGCCCGAAAAGCCCGATGCGCTCGCCCGGGGCGAAGCCGAAATCGACATCGGTCAGGACCGGCCGCGACGCGCCGGGATAGGCGTAGGTCACGCCGGAAAGGGTCAGCAGCGGCTCAGCCATGGGCACTCCAGGGCAAGACGTCCAATGCCCCGGCCAGGGCGGCCACGGCCAGGCTGCAACACAGGAAGGTAACATCGGCGCGCCCCGGGGCGAACCGGGCCAGGCTGCGGAACCGGCCGGAAAACCCGCGCAAGACCATGGCCTCGTAGACCCGGCGCGACCGGTCGTAACTGTGGACGAGTACCATGGCCACCAGGGCGGCATAGGTCCGGTAGGCGTGCAGCGATGTCGCCGGGACAAAGCCCCGCAACCGGGCCGCCGTGGCCATGCGACCGTATTCCTCATGAATGACGTGGAGATAGCGATAGGTAAACAGGAACAGGAAGGTGAACTTGTCCGGCAGCCCCAGGCCGGCCATGGCCGCGCCCAGGTCCGGGGCCGGGATGGTGGCCAAAAGCGACAGCACGCAGGCCAGGATGGCATTGGTCTTGAGCGTAATGCGCGCAGCCAGGTCGATCCCCTCCCGGGTGACGGCCAAGCCATGGAACACGTACAGGGGCTCCCCCGGCGTGGACCAGGGCAACACCAGCCACAGGAAGGCGACAAAGGCATTGACCGCCACAAACCGGCCGCAAACCAGGCGCCAGGGAAGCCTGGCCGCCACCACGCAGGCCAGGCCGACGGCGAGCACCACCAGGGCCGGTTGGGTGCTGCGGGCCAAGGCGGCGGCCAGGGACAGGGCCAGGCAGGCGATCAGGCGAAAGCGGGCGTCCAGGGCATGGATGGGGCTTTCGCCCCGCGAAAACGGCTCGTCGATCATGCCCCTTTGCCGCCCTTGCGGCCTTTGGCATACGCGGCCAGTCCGCCCAAGCCGACGAGCCAGCCCACGCCACCGAAAATTTCCACCAGGCCCGGCCCCTTCTCCTTGTCGTCGACGAGCATCTTGCGGATGGGCGCGATCTTTTTTTCCACGGCCGTTTCCACCGCCGCCTCGATCGCGGCGGCATCCGGGCAAACCTTCTCGGCCTGCGCCGCCGGGACCGATCCCGGCGCAACCGGGGCGGCCACCGTGGCCGGGCCGGTCGCCAGGGGAGCAGCCGGCACTGTCGGTGCGGTCGCCATGGGCGAAGCGACCGCACCTTGAGCCGCCGGGGTCGCCTGTACC
This sequence comes from Solidesulfovibrio sp. DCME, assembly GCF_049995385.1. Classification (NCBI taxonomy): domain Bacteria; kingdom Pseudomonadati; phylum Thermodesulfobacteriota; class Desulfovibrionia; order Desulfovibrionales; family Desulfovibrionaceae; genus Solidesulfovibrio; species Solidesulfovibrio sp. DCME. Next base: position 2,488,638 of record NZ_CP188261.1, on the reverse strand, counting down.
GTGGGTACAGGCACAGCGCCGCCGTTCGCCTGGTCGCCGGCATCCCCGGGCGAAGCGGCCGGGGCGGCAGCCGCGCCGGCATATTCCTCGGCCTTGACCAGCACATCGTTCTGATGGCCCTCGCCGGCCTTGAGCACCACGCGCAGGTCGGCCTTGCGCGCCCTGGCCGCCGCCGGAACGGCAAAGGCGAAATTGCCCTGCTCGTCGGTCTTGCCGGTCAAATAGACCTGGCCGCCGGCCGCGTCCTGCACGGTGATCTCGCCGAAGCGCACCCGGTCCGACCGGCTGTAGCTGCACTCCACATGGACCGTGTCGCCCTCGACATAGGCGAACACGTTAACCCGATGGGCCAAGGCGTCGCGGGCCGAGGCAACGAACAGCACGGCCGTCGCGATCCACAACCATCGCCGCCATGACAGCATCACGATTTCTCCTGAACGAGGCCCACCCCAAGCCCGGACGAAAGCATTTCCGGTCTGACCTTGGCTAGAAAACCGACGACCATGGCCGTCAAAACGCCCTCGATGCACATGATGGGGATGTGGGCCAACAAGATGATTTTCGCCGTGGCCACGAAGGCCTCGCCGGACAGGGCCAAGGCCAGAGCCGTGAGCAGGCCGGCCCCGAGCACCGCGAAAAAGCCGCAGCAAAAGGCGGCCACCGTTCGCAACCCGCCCCCGGAGCGCAGCATCGGCCCGAAAAGGACGGCGCAAACAACGGCCGGCACGGCCATGTCCACGGTGTTGGCGCCAAGCACGACCAAGCCGCCGAACTGAAACAACAGGGCCTGGAGCAGCAAGGCCACGCAGATGGCCGGAAAAGCGGCCGCCCCCAGCACCACGCCCAAAAGGCCGTTGAGGATCAGATGGACGCTGGACGGCCCGATGGGTACATGAATGAGCGAAGCCACGAAAAACGCGGCCGAGAGGATGGCCACGGTCATGAGCCGGTCGTAGTCCAGGCGCCGAAGCCCCAGGGCCACGCCCCCGGCGGCCAGGACCCAGCCGCCGGCCAGCACCGGGCCGGAGAGGACGCCTTCGGAAATGTGCATACGCTTCGCCTTCTACGAAACACGAAACATAACGCCCGTTATGTTTGAAAATATAAAATATTATTCGAATGTTATAGGCCGCACGGTTCCGCTTATGCAAAGGCCTGGAGTCCGGGCTGGCGGCAAGGGGCGGGGACGACCTGGCGCCGTCCCCGCGCAAACGCCTTTGCTTACTTCTTCTTGCGCTTGGGCTCAAGGAACTTGGCCCAGAGCACGGCCCCGCGTTCGACTTTCTTGGCCGCACCGTCCTTTTCGATGGTTTCCGGGGCGTCGGTGAGCGCCGCGAATCCCCACCAGCCGGCAAAGGGCACGGCGTAACTGAAAACACCGTTGGCGTCGGTCTTGACCACCTGGGTCGTCATGTATTCGTTGGGCGCCTCGTAGGCCTTGTCCTTGTTGTAGAACTCCACCTCGACCGTAACCCCGGGGGCGGGCTTGCCATCCACGAGAACCTTGCCGGTGAAGACATTGCCGACATAATTCCCGAACGGCCTGGTCAGGGGAACGATCTCGGCGGCCAGGCCCACCGGCTCGTCCCAGCCCTCTTCCTCGCCAAAGGCCGGCACCACCACCTTGGTCAGGTGTTCGATGAACTTGTCCTCGGCCGGTTCGAAATACGGCTCGGGCACGACGTAGAAGATGCCCACGCCCGGGCGCTTGAAGGCGTACTCGGCCGACCAGGCGGCATGGTCCATGACCTTGGCCGGCTTAAGCGCGGCCAGCAGGTCGGTCTTCTTGCCGCCGTCCACCACACCGAAGGCCTTGGGCTTGGCCATGTCCATGCCGTTGCCTTCCATGGGGTGGGAAAAGGAGACGGCCAGGCCCACCTTGGCCTTGTCCTTGTCCGTCACCACGTCCTGGGACGGGATGACCATGCCGAAATGGGCCAGGGCCGGCCCGGCCCACAGGACAAGGGCCAGGGCGGAACATAAGGTGCGGATGCCGTGGGTCATGCTGCCTCCTCGAGGATACAACCCGGGCCGAGACCCGGGTGTTATTTTGGAATCAATACCCGGTTATGAGCAACAACACAGGCATCGTAACACTCCGTAGCCATACAAAGCAAGAATAAATGCCGCAACCGAGGATGACCGCAAGAGAAATCAGAAAGACAGGGACAGACTCAGGGAAAAATCCGGCTGGGAGGCGGGACGCAGGGCGGCTTCCAGGGCGCAGCCCGTGACCGGACGAAAAGTCATGGCCAGGTATGGGGAGACAAGGGAGGCGGGTTCGTAGCCGTAGCGGCTGGCCTGGGTGTCCAGAGCCACGAGGGCGGCCAGGGCGTTGCCCGTGGCCCCGGCCGGGTCGATGTGATGGGTCAGGCGTTTGTCCAGGCGAAAGGCGACGAAGGAAAGTCCGGCCCGAACCGCGACCTTGCCCCAGTCATAGCCCAGGGCGGCCGTGACCTCGTGGCTCGTCCAGGAAAAGGACGCGTCGCGGGCCGAGGGCGGCGTGGTCGTGCCCGAGGTGCTGGACACCGTCTCGCCGGCTTCGGGCGCGGCGGCCAGGAAGAGTTCGTAGCGCACCAGGGCGAACAGGCCGCTGTCCGGCCGAAAGCGCCAGACGAGGTCGCAGGACGGCCCCCACAGCAGCGCCGGCCGCGTCTCCCAGGCCTCATCGTAGCCCAGGCCGACGTTTTTGGCCTCGAAACGCCCGACACTGGTTCCCACGTGAAAGCCGGGCGCCAGGACAAGGCCGTCCGTGTCCACGAGCCGGTAGGCCAGGGTCGCGTAGGCCCGGCGTTCCGACCAGTTGCGGGTCCAGCCGCCGTGCTGCGGGACGAACGCCGAGGACGGCGTAAAGGAGGCCGGTTCGCGCAGGTCCCGGTAGCCCAGGGAGCGGACCGTGGCCGTAGCGATCCATCGCCCTTCCTCGGACGCGGCCGCCCGAGTCGGGGTGGCAACCAGCCCGGCCAAGGCCAGGGCGGCAAGCACGGCCACCGGCAATCGGGCGGCGAAAAAGCGGGCCAGAACAGTGGCGAACGCGCCGCGCGAGGCGCAACCAGCGGGGATTGCCGGGACGGGGGGCTGGCGCACGGGCGGGCCTGCGTCCATGGCCGGCCTCATAACCGGGGCTTGCTCGGCGCGGCGGCCTGGCCGAGGGCCTCCCCGCCCCTGCCGGCCGGGTGCGGCGCAGTCCCGGCCACGGGCACGAACCGGGCGAACCAGTCCAGGTTGCGGGCCAGGAGGTCGCGAATCAGGGCCGGTTCGGTGACGTCGTGGCCGCTGCGCGGGTAGGCGGCCAGGCGCGTGTACACGCCCAGGCGCGACAAGGCGGTGTAGAGTTCCAAGGACTGGGTGAAGGGCACGCGCTCGTCGGCCACGCCATGCTGGAAAAGGGTCGGCGTCTTGATGGCGGCGGCGTATTTGAGCGGCGAGCGGTCAAAAAGCATATCGAAACGCTCGTAAGCCTCGCCGCCGAAATAGAGCGGAATGAAATCCGGCAGGTCCATGCTGCCGGACTGGCTGACCAGGTTGGTGATGCCGGCGCCGATGGAGGCGGCCTGGAAGCGGTCGGTGTGGCCGATGGCCCAGGCGGCCAGATAGCCGCCGTAGCTCCAGCCCATGACGCCCAAACGCTCCGGGTCGGCCAGCTTGCGGGCGACGAGGGCGTCCAGGCCGCTTTGCAGGTCGGCGAAATCCTTGCCGCCCCAGTCGCCGAGGTTGGCCCGGCGAAAGTCCGGCCCGTAGCCGTCGGAACCACGGACGTTGGGCTGAAACAGCGCGTAGCCGCGTTCGCCGAAAACGGCCAAGGGATAGTAGTTGAGCGCCCCCAGGTACTGCCGTTCGGTGGCCACGGCCGGCCCGCCATGCAATTCCACCAAAAGCGGCGGCGGCCCCTGGCCGGGCGAGACGGGATGGGTGTAGAGCCCCTCGATAGTGGCCCCGTCGGGCGCCCGCCAGCGCACCACCTCGGTTTTGCCCAGGCGAAAGCCCTCGAATTCCTTGTTGACGGCCGAGACGGCCCTGGGGTCGAAGCGGTCCGTGGCCGTCAGATAGACCTCTGGAGGCAGGGCGCTGTCCACGAGCACCAGCCCCATGGCCCGGCCCGAGGCGGCCAGGCTGGCCTGGGCCGCCATGCGGGGCGTGTCGGAAAACGCCTCGGGCGCCTCGCCGTTTATGGGCAGGGCCAGGACGACAGCACCCGTACCGCTGGCCTCGCGCACGAAGACCCGCTTGCCGTCGGCGGAAAAACCGAGCAACTCCGGCCGGGCGTTGGGCGTCACCGCCAGGGCGCGCGGCGCGCCGCCGGAGGCGGCGACAACCATGACCCGGGCGGCGCTGAAGTAAAACCCCGGGGACTCGGTGGCCACATAGGCCACGAGCGTACTGTCCGGCGAAAAGGCCGGACTGGTTTCCGAGGCATCGGTCGCGGCCAGCAGGGCGACCTTGCCCGTGGCCACCTCCACCACGGCGATGTCGCTTTGGACAGCGTCCTTGCCGGCGGACCCACCCGGCAGGGCGGCCCCGCGCCGGCCGCGCGGCGGGATGTCGCGGGGTACGGTCTCGAAGGCGATGCGCCGGCCGTCCGGCGAAAAGGTCACTCCCCCCACTTCCCGGTCCGCAACCAGGACGCGCGGCCCGCCATGAGCGGCCAGGGGCAACAGATACAGGCCCGTCTGGCCGGTATCGGCGTCGAGCACCTCCACTTCCGCGTCGCAGCCGTCGGCCCGGGCGTCGGCGGATTTGGGCTGGGTGGCCATGGCCAGGGCCAGGGATTTGCCGTCCGGGGCGAAGGCCATGTCCAGGATGTCGAAGCGGCCGTGCAGCAGGCGTTTGGCCGGACCGCCGTCGAGGCGCGCCAGGGCCAGTTCGGTCTCGTCGTCGCCCTGGACCAGGTAGGCCAGCCGCGACCCGTCCGCGGCCAGGCGCGGTTTTTCGCAGGATTCCTTTTCGGGGGTCACGGCCCGGGCCGCCGCCTTGGCCCCGGCTTCGGCCAGGTAGATGCGCGAGCGCAGTTCGTCCGACCCGTCATCGAGGTCGGCCCGGGTCACGCTGAAGGCCAGGCGCCGGCCGTCGGCCGACAGGCGCACCTCGTCGATGATGGCCACGCGCAGCATGTCCTCGACGGTAAAGGGCCGCTCACCGGCCAAGCCGGGCCGGACGCACAGCGCGGCCAGGGCCACGGCCAAAACCACGGCCCGCGCGCGGAGTCGGGAAGGGACGCCCATGGACACGAAATCACCTCGCGGGAAAAACGCGGCGCAGTGTACGTTGGCCCGGGAAATCGGTCAAACGGCAAGAAAAAGGCCCCCTTGCGGGGGCCGTTGCCTCAGATGCGAATGCCGGCGTCCACCGGCCGTTTGGACAGCCACAGGTCGAACAGGAAACGGGTGAAGAAAATGGCGGTGAACATGGAGGCCACGATGCCGAGGATGAGCGTCACGGCGAAGCCGCGGATGGGCCCCGTACCGAACTGGTAGAGCACCATGGCCGCGATGACCGTGGTCACGTTGGCGTCGAGGATGGTCAGGGTCGCCCGGCTGTAGCCCACGTCCACGGCCGAGCGGGCCGAAAGCCCCAGGCGCAGTTCCTCGCGGATGCGCTCGAAGATGATGACGTTGGCATCCACGGCCATGCCGATGGTGAGGATGATGCCGGCGATGCCGGGAAGCGTGAGCGTGGCGCCGAAGCCGGCCAGGCCGGCCACGATGAGCACCAGGTTGAAGATCAGGGCCAGGTCGGCCACGGCGCCGGCCACGCCGTAGTAGACGATCATGAAGGCCACGACGATGACGCCGCCGACCAGGGCCGAATAGACGCCCTTCTCGATGGATTCCTGGCCAAGGGACGGGCCGACACTGCGCTGTTCGAGGATGCTGACCGGGGCGGGCAGCGCGCCGGCGCGCAGCACGATGGCCAGGTCGCGGGCTTCCTCGGTGGTGAAGTTGCCGGTGATGCTGGCCCGGCCGCCGCCGATCTTCTCCTGGATGGTCGGCGCGGAATAGACCTTGCCGTCGAGGACGATGGCCAGGCGCTTTTTCACGTTCTCGCCGGTGACGCGCTCGAACTGGCGCGCGCCGCTGGGCGTGAAGTTAAGCCCCACGTAGGCCCGGTTGGTGTTGTCGAAATTGGCCCGGGCGTCGGCGATGTTCTCGCCGGTCATGACCGCGTCGGCGCGCAGCACGATGGGCCGCTCCAGGTAGGAGCCGTCGGGGTTGCGGTGGCGCAGCACCGAAAGCTCGTCGCCGGGCGGCAGGATGCCCTTTTGGGCCTTGTCCAGGTCGGCGTTGTCGTCCACGACCTTGAATTCCAGGTGGGCGGTCTTGCCGATGAGCTTGATGGCCCGTTCCGGGTCGTGCAGGCCGGGCAGCTGGATCTGGATGCGGTTGTCGGCCTGCTTGCGGATGTCGGGCTCGGCCACGCCGAACTCGTCGATGCGGTTGCGGATGGTCTTGACGGCCTGGTCCACGGTCAGGCGGGCCTGGTCGGCGGCGTAGCGCGGGGTGAACGACAGCTTGTAGAGGAACTTCCCCTCGGGGGCGCTTTCCGTGCCGTCCACCTTGAGCACGCTGAAATGGCGCGACAGCAGGTCGTCGAAGGCCTGGCGCTTGTCCGGGCTGGCCAGGACGCATTCCAGGTGCTTGCCGTCGGCGCTCGTCTGGGGCTTGAGCACCGCGATGCCGTCTTCCTTGGCCTGGTCGCGGATGTCGCGGCCCATCTGGGCCAGGGAGTTGGCCAGGGCCTTGTCCACGTCGACGCCCAGCGTCAGGTGGATGCCGCCCTTGAGGTCAAGGCCGAGGCTGATGACATCGTCGGGCAAGAACTTGCCCATGAAGCTCTGCTTGACCGACCCCAGGGAGGGCAGCATGTAGATCAGGCCCAAAAAGGCCACGAAGACGATGATGGCCAATCGCCAGCGCAGGTTTCCAGACATGGGCGAGGCACTCCTTGGGAGGCTTGGGCGTCGAGGCGTCGTCGAAAACGAAGGGGCCGCCGGAGCAGCCCTTCGCCAAACATCGGGTCACGGGATCCCGAAGACGTTATTCCTTGGCCTTGTCCTTGGCCTTGCCCTCGGGCTTGGCCGGGGCGGCCGCCGGTTCGCCGGGGCCGGAGACGTAGCCGCGGTTGATCTCGATGTTGAGGTCCTTGGCGATCTCCACGGTCAGTTTGTCGCCGTGCACTTCCTGGATACGGCCGTAGATACCGCCGCCGGTGAGGATGTAGTCGCCGCGCTTGAGGCCGGAGAGGTATTCCTTGTGCTGCTTGGCCTTCTTCTGCTGGGGACGGATGAGCAGGAAGTAGAAAATGGCGAACATCAGGATCAGCGGCAAAAAGGCGGTGATGGGATTGCCTCCCGCCTCGCCGCCGGGGGCGGCGCCCATGGCATGCGCCAGGCTCGGAAAGAACATGCTGCCTCCAGGTAGTTTAATATCCGACCCCGTCGCGACGGAAACGCGCCGGTTTCCGGACGGGTCGGAACGCAAGGGCTCTTGCGGCAACTAGGGATGGTCCAAAAAAGCCGCCGCGTCAAGGTTTATCCGTCTGGCGCCGGGCCCTGGCCCCGCCTCGCCGCCGGCCAGGGCGTGCATTCCCGGGCCGGGGCGAAGCCGCGGCCAAAGGCGTCGCCAAGGTTCCGCAGCAACACCCGGTTGCGCGGGCTTACCCGGGCCGCCTCGGGGCAGTCCCAGGCGTGGAAGCGCCGCGAATTGGCGTTGCCGACAAAGGGCCTGGCCGGCGGCGGGCCGTCCAAAAGGCGCGGCCACATCCCCTGCCCCGTCCCCATGGCCCGGCGCTGGACGGCCAGCAACCGCTCGAAATCCACCTCGGCCATGTCGCGGTGCCAGAAGACGAAAACGGCCCCCCGGGCCAGGAGCGCTTCGGTGACGCTCGTGCCGTCAGGGAGCCGCAAATCGCCGAGCAGCCGGCCGAAGCGGTCGCCGCCGTCGCCGGAGACGACCAGGCCCAGGGGCTTGCCCGTCACCAGCCGCGCAAACGCCGCCGCTGCCTCGGCCGCATAATACTGGGCCGGCGCGCCGCCATGGGCCGTTTCCGGGGCGTCCACGCCGGCCAGGCGCAGCACCCGGCCGTCGGCCAGGCGGCAGGTGTCGCCGTCGAAGACCCGGGCCACGGTCACGGTCGCAGCCGGCGCCGTGGCCTGGCGCCCCCCGGGCAACCCGTTGCCGTCAACTCCCCGCGAGGTGGGCGCGGCCCCCCAACCGGCCAGGGACAGGCCCGGCAGGGCAAGCAACACGGCCAGCGCGGCCACAAAAAACCGGCCGCCGCGAAGCCCGCGACGGCCGGTACACGCAGGCATGGTTGCCATCAGCCTACTTGATGGCCCCGGGGATGAAGCCGATCTTGTCCACGGCCGCCTTGAGGGCGGCGTGGGCGGCGTCGCCGTCAAAAGTGGCCTCTCCTTTGTCCAGGTTCACGCTGACGTTTAAAACCCCCGGGACCTCGGACAGGGCCTTGGTCACGGACGCGACGCATTTGGGGCAGTGCATGCCCTCGACCTTCATGGTTGTCATGCGACCTCCTCGGACTGGCTGGCGACATAGGCCATGGCCTGGCCGAAATCGAGGGTTCCGGCATAGATGGCCCGGCCGGTGATGACGCCTTGGAGCCCTTTTCGGGAATACGGAAAAAGGGTTTTCACATCGTCGAGCGTGGCCACGCCGCCGGCCAGGAGCACGGGCAGGTCGGTCAGGGCCAAAAGCCGCTCCAGGGCGGCCGTGTTGACCCCGGTCTGCATGCCGTCGCGGCTGATGTCGGTGTAGACGACGAAGGCGGCGCCCTGCTCCGCCAGCCGGGGCAGCACGTCCTCGACGGTAAGCCCCGCGTCCTCGACCCAGCCCTTCACTTTCAGGCGGCCGTCCACGGCGTCCAGGGACACGCCCACCCGGCCGGGATGGGCGGCGCAGATGGCGGCGAAGGCCTCGGGTTCGGCCAGGGCCAGGGTGCCGATGATCAGGCGCCGCACGCCGGCCTCGAGGTAGGCGGCGGCCGTGGCCGCGTCGCGGATGCCGCCGCCGAGCTGCACCGGGATGGATACCCCGGCGCAGATGGCCTTGATCAGTTCGAAGTTGCGCGGCAGCCCGCTAAAGGCGCCGTCGAGGTCGACGAGGTGCAGCCACAGGGCGCCCAGGTCGGCCCAATGCCGGGCCATGGCCACGGGATCGGGGGAAAAGACCGTCACTTCCTCGGCCAGGCCCTGTTTGAGGCGTACGCACTGGCCGTCCTTGATATCGACCGCCGGGAAGAGGATCACAGGCCGAGCTCCGCCAGGCCCTTTTTCAGGCCCTCCTGGGCCAGTTCCATGGCCGAGAGCCAGCGGCCGCTGCGGGACACGAACTTCTGGGCCTCGAGGATGTTGGCCGAAAGGGTCTGCTGGGTTTCCTCGAAATGGTACTTCTTGAGCAGGGCCCCGGTGCGGGTGTCGAGCAGCGTCAGGCTCAAATCCACGCTGGCCGGGCGGGTGGCGCCGACTTCCGAGCCGTCGCGCTCGGTCCAGTCCATGACCTGCGGCACGACCACGAAGTCCGCGCCGGCGCATTTGCCCACGTTTTGCCAGTAGCGGATGGTGGCAAGCCTGCCGGACTCCTCGCCCCGCGCGGCGGACCGGGCGCAGCCGGCGGCCATTTTGGCCGGGAGGATGGTCTGCTTGGAGCCGGCCAGGTCCTGTTCCAGGGCGGCGTCGAGATGGACCGGCACGACCTCGGGCACATGGTTGCCCGACGGCAGATAGCCCGAGAGCAGCTCGGTGTCGGACGTCGGGATGGTAAACGGCGCGACCACGAAGGTCTTGCCCAAAAACGCCACGGCCGAGGTGGCGGCGTCCGTCGCAACCGGGGCCTTGGCCGTGGGCGCGGTGCGTCGCACGCAGCCCGTCGACAGGAACGCGGTCGCCGCGCAGGCGACGACAACAAGCGCAAACAGTTTGTTTCGCATCAGTCCAGGCTCCCCTTGGTGCTCGGCACCCTGGCCCCGTCAACGGCCGTGGCGCGGCGCAGGGCCAATCCCAACGCCTTGAAGGCCGCTTCGACCAGATGATGGCCGTTTTGTCCGTACTCGTAATGGATGTGCACATTGGCCCGGGCGGCGTGGCAGAAGGCCTTGAAAAACTCCCGCCACACATCCTTTTCCTCGCCGGCGATCACCGGCGGCAGCACGTTCTCGCGGTAGACGAGATAGGCCCGGCCGGACAGGTCCACCACCGCCTCGCACAAGGCCTCGTCCATGGGCACCTTGGCCACGCCCACCCGGGCGATGCCGGCCCGGTCGCCCAGGGCCTGGCGCAAGGCCTCGCCGAGGCAGATGGCCACGTCCTCCAGGGAATGGTGGGCGTCGACCTCCAGGTCGCCCCGGCAGGTGAGCTTGAGGTCGAAGCCGGCCCAGAAGGCCAGCAGGTTGAGCATATGGTCGGCGAAACCGTAGCCGGTATCCACGGCGGCCGCGCCCGAGCCATCGAGCCCGATTTCCACGGCCACGCGCGTTTCCCCGGTCTCCCGGGAATAGGCCCCGAAACGTTCGTTCATGTCGCTCCCCGACCGCCGCCGGGCGGCGTTCGGCAAGAGGGTTTTCACGCGGCGGGCGCCGGCCCGCCATTCCAAGCCTCGCCGCCCTTCCCGGCTTTTGCGGTCAGGCGCTTGGGGATTGCTTGCCGGCCGGGGCGGCCTCGGCCGGCTTGGCGGCCGGCTGCGTGGAGGCGGCCGGGGCGGCCTCGGCGGCCTTTTCCGGATAGAGTTCCTTTTTGGCCTCGGCCTGGCGTTGCTCGCGATCGGCCCGGTCCACCTCGGCCTCCAGGGTCGATTTGACGTCCGTGCTCATGCGGCGGAATTCCGCCATGCCCTTGCCCAGGGTCCGCATGATGTCGGGCAGCTTGGAGGGGCCGATGACGATAAGCGCCACCACCAGGATGACCAGAAGCTCCGTGGAACCGATGCCGAACATAGTCCTACTCTTTGTTGCCAGCGTCAGCCGGGGTTGAAACGCAGCGCCTATTCCCACTCGATGGTGCTTGGCGGCTTGGAGGAGACGTCGAAGACCACGCGGTTGACGCCCTTGACTTCGTTGATGATGCGGTTCGACATGGACGCCAACAGTTCCGAGGGCAGCCGTGTCCAGTCCGCCGTCATGGCGTCCAGGCTGTCCACCACCCGGATGGCGGCCACGTTTTCATAGGTGCGGCCGTCGCCCATGACCCCGACGGTCTTAAGCGGCAGCAAAACGGCGAAGCCTTGCCAGACCTTGCGGTACCAACCCGAGGCGGCAAGCTCGTTTTGCACGATCTTATCCGTTCGGCGTAAAATCTCAAGCCGTTCCTCGGTCACCTCGCCGATGATGCGGATGGCCAGGCCGGGTCCGGGGAAGGGATGGCGCCAGATGATGAAATCCGGCATGCCAAGCTCCACGGCGAGCTTGCGGACCTCGTCCTTGAACAGCTCGCGCAACGGCTCGATGAGCGAAAGCTTCATGTGCTCGGGCAAGCCCCCGACGTTGTGGTGGCTTTTGATGACGGCCGAAGGCCCCTTGAAGGACACGGACTCGATGACGTCGGGATAAAGGGTGCCCTGGGCCAGGTACTTGACCTTGGGGAGCTTGGCCGCCTCGGCCTCGAAGACCTCGATGAAGGTCGTGCCGATGATCTTGCGCTTGACTTCCGGGTCGGTCACCCCGGCCAGGCGGTCGAGGAAGAGCCTGGCGGCATCGATGTAATGGAGGTTGAGGTCGAAGTGCTCGCGCAGGTAGGCGGCCACCTCCTCGCCCTCGCCCAGGCGCAAAAGCCCGTTGTCCACGAAGATGCAGTGGAGCTTTTTGCCGATGGCCTTGTGCAGCATGACCGCCACGACCGTGGAGTCCACGCCGCCGGACAGGGCGCAGACCACCTCGTCGTCGCCGACTTTTTCGCGAAGGACCTTAAGCTCCGTCTCGACGAAGCCGGCCATGGTCCAGCCCGGGGTCAACCCGGCGACATGGAACAGGAAGTTGTGCAGGATGCGCTCGCCGTCCTCGGTGTGGGCCACCTCGGGGTGGAACTGCAGGGCGTAGACCCGGGCTTCGACGTTGGCCAGGGCGGCGATGTCCACGTTTTTCGTGCGCGCGGCCACGACAAACCCGGCCGGGGGCGCGGTCACCTTGTCGCCGTGGGACATCCAGACCGTGTGGGCCCCCTCCCGGGGCAGGCCGGCGAAAAGGGGCACGTCGGCCAGGATGGAAAGCTCCGCCCGGCCGTATTCGCGGTCCGTGGAGGCGGCCACCGCCCCGCCGGGCCGGGTGTGGGCGAGCAGTTGCATGCCGTAGCAGATGCAAAGCGTGGGCAGGCCCAGGTCGAACACGGCCGGGTCGAAGGGTGGCGCGTCGGCGTCGGTGACGCTGGACGGGCCGCCGGACAGGATGAGGGCCTTGGGCTTCAGGGCGGCGACGTCCTTGGCCGTGACGGTGCAGGGATGGATTTCCGAGTACACGCCGGCCTCACGCACGCGGCGGGCGATGAGCTGGGTGTACTGGGACCCGAAGTCCAGGATGACGACGGTATCGGTGGCGGGCATGCTAGTAGGTCTCCACGCGGTAGTTGGGGGCTTCCTTGGTGATGATGACGTCGTGGACGTGGCTTTCCCGAAGGCCGGCCGGCGAGATGCGCACGAACTTGGTTTTTTCCTGCAAGTCCGTGATGGTGGCGCAGCCGCAGTAGCCCATGCCGGAGCGCAGGCCGCCGACGAGCTGGTAGAGGCTGTCGGTGACCGGCCCCTTGAACGGCACGCGGCCGACGATGCCCTCGGGCACGAGCTTTTTGGATTTTTCCTGGAAGTAGCGGTCGGAGCTGCCCTCGCGCATGGCGTCGATGGAGCCCATGCCGCGGTAGATCTTGTAGGTGCGGCCCTGGTAGAGCACGGTTTCGCCAGGGCTTTCCTCGGTGCCGGCGAAAAGCCCGCCCATCATGACCGTGTCGCCGCCGGCGGCCAGGGCCTTGACGATGTCGCCCGAGAACTTGACGCCGCCGTCGGCGATGAGCCGCTTGCCGGCTTCGCGGCAGGCTTTGGCCGCCTCCATGATGGCCGTGATCTGCGGCACGCCCACGCCGGCCACCACCCGGGTGGTGCAAATCGAGCCCGGCCCGATGCCGACCTTGACCGCGTCGGCCCCGGCAGCGATGAGCGCCTTGGCCCCCTCGTAGGTGCCGACGTTGCCGGCCACGAGCTGGCAGTTCGGGAAGGCGGCCTTGATGGCCCGGATGGCGTCGAGGATGTTTTTCGAATGGCCGTGGGCGGAATCGAGGACCAGGAAGTCGGCCCCGGCGGCGAGCAGGGATTCGGCCCGCTCGTCGCGGTCGGCGCCGACGCCGATGGCCGCGCCCACGCGCAGCCGGCCGTGGGCGTCCTTGCAGGAATTGGGGTACTTGCGGATCTTCTCGATGTCCTTGATGGTAATGAGCCCACGCAGCTTGTTGTTCTCGTCGACGACCAGCAGCTTTTCGATGCGGTTTTGATGCAGGTGGTGCTTGGCTTCCTCGAGGGTGGTGCCGACAGGCACGGTCTTGAGGTTTTCCCGGGTCATGACGTCGCGGACCTTGGTCACGGAGTCCTTGACGAAGCGCACGTCGCGGTTGGTGACGATGCCGACCAGGGTGTCGCCGTCGACCACGGGGAGGCCGGAGATGCTGTATTCGCCCATGACGACCAGGGCCTGCTCCACGGTCATCTCGGGCGGCACGGTAATGGGCGAGATGATCATGCCGGATTCGGACTTTTTGACCTTCTCCACTTCCAGGCGCTGGTCGGCGATGGACATGTTCTTGTGGACCACGCCCACCCCGCCGCTGCGGGCCAGGGAAATGGCCATGCGGGACTCGGTGACGGTGTCCATGGCCGCGCTGACCAGGGGGATGTTGAGCTTGATCTCCGGGGTCAGCCAGGAGGAGACGTCGGCTTCGTCGGGGAGCACGTCGGAATAGTCCGGCAACAGCAGCACGTCGTCGAAGGTGAGCCCGGTTTCGATGATTTTTTCCATTGCGCGTCGCTCCTTCCCCGGGGGGGAGGCTTTTCTAGTCCAGGCCAAGATAGGCCGAGCGCACCTTGGGGTCGCTCAAGAGGTCCTTGGCCGGCCCCTCCAGGGTGAGGGCGCCGGTTTCCAGCACATAGCCGCGATGGGCGATCTGCAGGGCCATCTGGGCGTTCTGTTCGACCAGAAGCACGGTCACGCCGTCGGCGTTGATCTGCCGGATGATTTCGAAAATGTTTTCCACCACCAGGGGCGCCAGCCCCAGCGACGGCTCGTCGAGGAGCAGGAGCTTGGGCCGGGCCAACAGCGCCCGGCCGATGGCCAGCATCTGCTGCTCGCCGCCGGAAAGGGTGCCGCCCATCTGGGAACGCCGCTCGCGCAGGACCGGAAACAGGTCGTAGACCTTGTCCTCGTCGGATTTGAGCCCGGCCTTGTCCCGGCGCAGGTAACCGCCCATGAGCAGGTTCTCCTTGACCGTCAGGCGCGGGAAGATCATGCGGCCTTCGGGGACCTGGGTGATACCAAGGGACACGATGCGTTCCGTGGACAGCCGGGTGACGTCCTGGCCAAGAAAGGTGATCCTGCCCTGTTTGGGCGGGGTGACACCGGAGATGCTCATGAGGGTGGTGGTCTTGCCGGCGCCGTTGGCGCCGATGAGCGTCACGATCTCGCCGGCCTCGATGCGCAGCGTCACCCCGCGCAGGGCCTGGATGTTGCCGTAGAAGGTGTGGATGCCCTCGATCTCAAGCATGGGCCGCCCCCTTGCCGAGGTAGGCCTCGATGACGTCGGGGTTTTGGCGCACCTCCTGGGGGGTGCCGTCGGCGATCTTCACGCCGTGGTCCAGGACCACCAGGTGCTTGCAGATGCGCATGACCAGCTTCATGTCGTGTTCGATGAGCACCACCGTGACGCCCCGGGCCAGGATGGCGTGGATGAGGTCGACCAGGGACTCGGTTTCGCGGGGGTTCATACCGGCGGCCGGCTCGTCCAGCAGCAGGAGCCTGGGCCCGGTGGCCAGGGCCCGGGCGATCTCCAGGCGGCGCTGGTCGCCGTAGGAGAGGCTGGAGGCCTGGGCCAGGGCCTGCTCGCCCAGGCCCACGAAATCCAGGCATTCCATGGCGTCGTCCACGATGCGCCGCTCCTCGGCCCGCTGGGAGCGGGTGCGCAGCACGGCGCCGAAGAAGTTGGCCGCGGTGCGGCAGTGGCGGCCGATGCGGACGTTGTCGAGCACGGTGAGCGAGGAAAACAGCCGGATGTTCTGGAACGTCCGGGCCACGCCCAAGGCGGTCATGCGTTCGGGCTTCCTGCCGGCCACGTCCTTTTCCCCGCCGTCGCCGGCAAAGAGGATGCGGCCTTCGGTGGGCTTGTAGATGCCGGCCACGCAGTTGAACATGGTGGTCTTTCCCGCGCCGTTGGGGCCAATGAGCCCCAGGATGGCCCCCCGCTCCACGGCGAAGGACACGTCGGCCAGGGCGAGCAGGCCGCCGAAGCGTTTGCTCACCCCGTCCACTTTCAGAATATGCTCCATATTACGCCGTCCGCCGCGCGGCAAGCTTTGCGCGCAATTCCTTGATGAGTCCGCTTTGCATGGTCGTTTCCGCTACCTGGGTGAAGATGC
The DNA here is from genome assembly GCF_049995385.1 of Solidesulfovibrio sp. DCME. NCBI lineage: Bacteria > Pseudomonadati > Thermodesulfobacteriota > Desulfovibrionia > Desulfovibrionales > Desulfovibrionaceae > Solidesulfovibrio > Solidesulfovibrio sp. DCME. The sequence continues at coordinate 2,473,027 of NZ_CP188261.1, read as the reverse complement.
CGGCCGGGCGATAGCGCATGATCAGCACCATGATGAGGCCGTAGGCCAGAAATCGGGTTTCCGTGGGCAGCCCGAGCCTGGGCAGGGCGACCCGCAGCACTTCGCCCAGGGCGATGAGGATGACCGCGCCGACCAGGGCGCCGTTGATGTTGCCCAGGCCCCCGAGCACGACCATGCACAACACCAGAAAGGATTCCCAGAACTTGAACATGTCCGGGGAGATGAAAAGGGTCCACCGGGCGAAGAAAGCGCCGGCCATGGCCCCGATGCCGGCCGAGACGGCAAAGGCGATGACCTTGTAGGCCAGCAAATCCACGCCGCAGGAGGCGGCGGCCATGGAGTCCTCGCGAATGGCCAGCCAGGCCCGGCCCAGGCGCGAATCCTCCAGCCGGCGCATGCCGAAGTACACGAGCAGGACCATGAGCGCGCCCAGGTAATAGTACGGCACCTCGCCCCGGAAGGCGTAGCGCCAGCGGGCGTCGACGCCGAGCAGCGAAGCCAGCCAGGTGAAGTTGATGTCCACCGGGGCGATGCCGGGAATGCCGAGCGGCCCGCGCGTGAGCCATATCTCGTTGGTGAGAAACAGCACCACCAGCTCGGAGAAGCCGAAAGTGACGATGGCGAAGTAGTCGCCGACCAGTCGCAGGGTGGGCACGCCGAGCATGACCCCGAACAGGGCGCCGTTTATGGCGGCCAAGGGCACGATCAGCCAGAACGACATGTTGTAGTGGATGGTCAAAAGCCCGGCGGTGTAGGCGCCGATGCCGTAAAAGCCCACGAAGCCCAGATCCAGCAGGCCGCAAAAGCCCGGCAGGATGTTGAGCCCCATGGCCAGGACCATGTAGACCATGATCAGGACCAGGACGTGCAGGACGTAGACGTCCCGGAAAGGCAGGAGCGGGTAGGCCAGGGCCGCCGCCGCCAGGAGGAAGGCAAGTGTCTTGAGTGCGCCGCGCATGCTCGTTCCGATCGGGGTATGGGCGGCCGGCGCAACCCGGCCGTCCGGGTTAGGCTTTTTCCACCATGGACCGCCCGAGGAACCCCGACGGGCGGAAGATGATGACCAGGATCATGACCGCGTAGGCCACGCCGTCGCGGTATGGCGAGGAAATGTAGCCCGCGCCGAGGGTTTCGGCGATGCCCAGCGCCACGCCCCCGAGCATGGCTCCCGGCACGGAGCCGATGCCGCCGAGCACGGCCGCGGCGAAGGCCTTGACCCCGGCCAGGTAGCCCATGGTCGGGTACATGGTGTTGTAATACATGGAGACCATGACCCCGGCCACGGCCCCCATGCCCGACCCCAGGGCAAAGGTGAAGGAAATGAGGCGGTTGACGTTGATGCCCATGAGCGCCGCCGCGGTACGGTTCTGGGCCAGGGCGCGCATGGCCGTGCCGGTGCGGGTCTTGGTGATGATGAGGTTTAGGCCCACCATGAGCACCAGGGCCACGACGTAGATGGTCACCTGCATCCAGCTGATGGTGACGTCGGCGAAATTCAGGGCCGGTTCGGCGAAAAAGGCCGGCAGGGCCTGGCGGGGAAAGGGCAGGGGCCGGCTGCCCCAGATGATCATGGCCAGGTTTTGCAGGAAGATGGACATGCCGATGGCGGTAATGAGCGCGGCCAGACGCGGCGCCTCGCGCAGGGGGCGGTAGGCGATCACGTCGAGGAGCACGCCGATGGCGGCCGTGGCCAGCATGGCCAAAAGCACGGCCAGGGGCAAGGGCAGGCCCAAGGAAATAAAGGACAGGGTCAGGAAGGCCCCAAGCATGTAGATTTCGCCGTGGGCGAAATTGATCAGTTCGATGACGCCGTAGACCATGGTGTAGCCCACGGCGATGAGCGCGTAGATCAGGCCCAGGGTGAATCCGTTGACGAGCTGTTGTTCGAGCAACGTCCGCTCCGAAACGAGGTAGAGTGTTGCGCCCGGGCTTTAACGCGAACAGGCTGGAACCCGGTCCAGCCTGTTCGCTATGAAGCCTTTGCCTCTCGCGCCTAGTTCATCTGCTTGGGCGCGGGGATGAACTTGCCGTCCTTGACCATTTTGACGAAGGCGGGTTTCTGGCAGTCGCCGTTGGCATCAAAATAGTTGACGCCGGTGACGCCCTTGTAGCCCTTTTCGGGGGAGCTCATGCCGGCCAGGTAGTCGCGGATCTTGGCCCGGTCCGGGCCGGCCTTGGCGATGGCCTGGGCGAGCATGCCGGCCGCGTCATAGGCGTTGGCGCTCATCCAGTCAACCTCGCGGTTGTACTTGGCCTTGAAGGCGTCGATGAATTTCTTGGCGTCGGGGCCGGCGGTCTCGGCCAGGAAGGGGGCGGTCAGGTAGGTGTCGTCGGCGGCGGCCCCACCGAGCTTGATATAGTCGGCGTTGTCGAAGCCGTCGGCCCCGAACTTGGGTACGCTGAGGCCGATCTTCTTGGCCTGGTCGGCGATCAGCGCGCCTTCGGGATAGTAGCCGGCGATGAAAAGGCCCTGGGGCGCGGCGGCCTTGAGCTTGGTCAACTGGGGCGTGAAGTCCTGGTCGCCCTTCTTGTAGGCTTCCTCGCCGACGACGCTCAGGCCGAGCTTCTTGGCCTCTTTTGCGAAGGCGTCCTTGAGGCCGATGCCGTAGTCGTTGTTCTCGTAGAACACGGCCACCTTTTTAAGCCCCAGGACCTTGTCGATGTAGTCGGCCAGAAAGGTGCCCTGGAAGTCGTCGCGGTAGACGTTGCGGAACGACCAGGCCTTGCCCTGCTCGTCCTTGTTCTTCGTGCTGATGGACACGTTGGTGGCCGTGGGCGTGATGGCGGCGATGCCTTCGCGCACGTAGGCCGGCAGGGCGGCCAGGTGGGCCGAGGAGCACAGGTGGCCGACGATGCCGACGATGGCTTCGTCGTTGACGATGGAGGAGGAAACGGTGGCAGCCTCGCGGGGCTCGCACTGCTCGTCGAGGTAGACGGCCTCGATCTTCTTGCCGTTCACGCCGCCGGCGGCATTGAGTTCTTCCAATTTCATGACCACGCCGGCCTTGACGTTCTCGCCGAAACCGGCGGCGCTGCCGGTATAGGGCGAGGGCACGGCGATCTTGATCGTGTCCGCGGCCGACGCCAGGCCGGCGGTCAGGGCCAGGCCCAATGCCGCCACGAGGGCGATGGACCGCGAAAACATCCTGCTGCGCATAGCACCTTTCCTCCCGTTGGGATTCCCTTTCCTCGCACCTGTTCCCCAGTTTCGTCACGCGAGACGCGTCACGGGCCTGGTGCGGACAAGCCCCGCGCCGATCCGGCAAGCATTCACCAAATCGCCAAAAAAGGCAACGGAAGCTCACTCCAACTGCTGCGGCGCCGGCACATAAGCGCCGTTTCGCACCATTTTGACGAAGGCCGGTCGCTGGCAATCCCCGTTTGCGTCGAAATAAATCGGGCCGGTGATGCCGGCAAAGCCGTCGGCTTCGGCCGCCCTGGCGGCCAGGGCGGCCCGAATCCTGCCCCGGTCGGGGCCGGTCGCCGCCGCCGCCAGCAGGACCCCGGCGGCGTCGTAGGCGTAGACGCCCATCCAGGTCGGCTCCCGGTGGTAACGTTCCTTGAAGTCCGCCACGAACCGGGCGGCGGCGGAACCGGGCGTCGCGTCCAGGGCCGGCGCGGTCAGGTACGTGTCCTCGGCGCCGGCGCCGGCCAGGCGGATGTAGTCCGGGCTGTCCAGGGCGTCGGCTCCGAATTTGGGCACGGCCAGGCCGATCTTTCGCGCCTGGTCGGCAATGAGCGCCCCTTCGGCGTAGTAGCCGGCGATGAAAAGCCCCTGGGGAGCGGCGGCCTTGACCTTGGTCAACAGGGCCGTGAAATCCAGGTCGCCCTTCTTGTAGGCCTCCACGGCGACCACGGCCAGGCCCCGGCGCCTGGCCTGCTTGAGAAAGGCCTTTTTGAGGCCAAGGCCGTAGTCGTTGTTCTCATAAAGCAGCGCGGCCCGGCGCAGGCCCAGGACCTTGGCCATGTACTTGGCCAGGAACTTGCCCTGGAAATCGTCGCGGTAGACGGTGCGAAACGACCAGACCCGGCCGTCCTCGTCCCGGTTTTTGGCCGCAATGACCACGCTTGTGGCCGTGGGCGTGACCACGGGCAGGCCCTCGCGCACGTAGGTCGGCAAGGCGGCCAAGTGGGCCGAGGAACACATGTGGCCGACCAGGCCGACGATGTCCGGGTCCCTGGCGATGGAGGCGGCGACCAGGGCCGCCTCGCGCGGTTCGCACAGGTCGTCGAAAAAAACGGGCTCGACTGGCCTTCCGCCGATGCCGCCGGCGGCGTTGACCGCTTCCACCCGCATGACCACGCCGGCCTTGATGTCGTCGCCGGCGGCGGCCACCGGGCCGGTCAGGGGGGCGGCCACGGCGATCCGGACGGCCCCGGCCGCCTGGGCCGCGCCCGGGGCCAAGGTCAGGGTCAGGGCCAGGGCCAGGGCCAAGGCCATGAGCCAGGCTGCCAGATACGGCCCCATGGCCAAGAACGCACGTCGCTTGCGCATCGCCGCCTCCCCTTGCCCAGATTGCGGCCTGCGGCCGGTCGCCTGGGCTACGGGCGCCCCGGGGTCGCCCGCCAAGGCCCGGCCTTACCCCGCCGCCCCTGGCCGGCCCTGCCGGCCCAGCGGAAACCTACTGGGGCGCCTTGCCCTCCAATTCCTTCCGGGCCGTGGCCTTGGTCTCCGGATCGGCCTCGGGCGAGGCGATGACGGCCTTGAAACCGGCGGCGGCCTTTTCGGGCTGCTCGAGGGCGTATTTGTTGAGCAGGGCCAGGTTGAAAAGCGCCCGGTAATCCCCGGCGTTGCGGGACAGGATCGCCTCGAAGGCGGCCTTGGCCCCATCCTGGTCCTTGAGGTTGTACAGCGTCACGCCCAGGGCGTTGAGCACATCCGGATCGTCGGGGCGCACCTTGGCGACCTTGTCCAGGAAGACCTTGGCCCGGTCGAACGAGCCCATGGCCATGAAACGCTCGGCCATGGCCAGTTGCAGGCCCGGGTCATCGGGGTTTTCCTGGAGCTTTTGCATCAGCGCCATGACTTCCTTCATGGGCCCGTTCATGGCCTGGCTCATGGCGTCCGGCATGGTGGCCTGGGATTTCTTCTGGTGCACCTCGAGGCTTGGCCGCTCTAGGCGGTAGACAAAGGAGGCACCGAAAATCACAAGCAGCACAAAGCCCAAAAAGGCCAGCACCATGCGGCCGGAGGCATTGGGGCCGCCGGGGCGATCAATCGTCATGCAAACCCTCCAGGCGCTCGAGCCGCTTGCGCAGCCGCTTCTGGGAGACGGCCAAAAAGGCGACGTAACAGCCGATGCCGACCCAGACAAGGATGTTGGCGGCAAACAGGTACACTTCTTTTCCCATGGTCGATTCCTTACCGCGCCCGCCGGGAAAGGCCCGACAGCGTCGCCGCCAGGCCCAGCTGGCGGGTGCGCAAGACCAGCAGGGCCAGCCACAGCAGGCCCATGGCCACGAGGTTGGCGATCATGGCCCGCCACATCTCCGGCTCCATGCCGCCCCCCTGGGGGCCGAACACGGCCGGATGGATGCTGCGCCAGTAGCGGGCCGAAATGAAAACAAGCGGCACGTCGAGAAAGGCCACCACGCCAAGGACGGCCAGGACCGCGTCCTTGCGCCCCCCGCCCACGTCCGAGGCCCGCAGGAGCAGGTAGGCGGCGTAGATGAACCACATGACCAGCGTGGTGGTGAGCCGGGGGTCCCAGGTCCACCAGACGTTCCAGATGGGCCTGGCCCAGCACATGCCGGTTATAAGCGCCAGGCCGGAGAACAGCACGCCGACCTCGCAGGCCGCGCCGGCCAGCCGGGCATACACCGGGCGCCGCCTGGCGAGGTAGAGGATCGAGGCCACGAACACGACGAAAAAGCTCACGAAGGACCACCAGGCCATGGGCAGGTGGGTGTAGAAAATCTTCTGCACCACGCCCATGCTCGCCTCCACGGGCGCGTCAAACCAGATGGCCCACTGGGCCAGGATGGACAAGGCGGCCGCGGCCAGGGCGCAAAGCTCGATCATGGAAGCGTCATTCCTCCCCGGTGTAGAGAAACGGAAAGAGGATCAGGGCGGCGGCGGTAAAGACCGCGTCAAAGGCCCCCACCGTGCCGGCCCAGGCGGAAACGGCCTCCAGGCCCCGGCCGGAAATCACGGTTTCCAGGAGCCGGATGCCGGCCAGCAAGACCGGAATGAGCAGCGGGAACAGGATCACCGTCAAAAGCGACTCCCGCGACGACCGGCCCACGGCCAAGGCGCCCAGCAGCGACCCCAGGACGCACAAGCCCCAATCCACGGCGGCCACGACACCAACGCCCACGGCCAGCGAGCCGGCCACGGACTGGCCGAGAAAGGCCACCGCCGCCGGGGCGAATACCATCTGGCAGCAAAAAAGCAACACCCAGCCGGCCACGGCCTTGCCCAGCCACACGGCCTGGACCGGACAGGGCGCGAGCAGCAGCCCCAGGCGCGCCCCCTCGGCCTCCTCCAGCCCGTAGAGATAATTGAACACAAGCACCTGGCCGAAGGCCGTGGCCAGCCAGAAGACGGCGGCGGCGGCCAGGGGCGGCGACATCTCGCCGGGCTCGCGCGACAGGCTCATGATGAAGATGAGCAGCAGCCCCAGGAGCACGGTCTGGACCAGGCCCTGGGCGCCGGCCAGGGACAGGCGCAGGTCCTTGGCGGCAATGGCCCAGGCGGCCCTCAGCATACGCCCTCCCCGGCCAGTTCGGCCGGGTCGAAGGCCGCGGCCGGGACATCGGCGGCGATGCGGCGGTCTTTGATGACCAGGACCCGGTCGCAGGCGGGCAGGTCGGCGCCGATGGTGTGGCTGACCCAGAGCACGGCCGCGCCGGCCTCGGCGGCGGCGCGGATCTCCCGGCGCAGCATGGCGGCCGAGGCCGGGTCCAGGCCCGTGCCCGGCTCGTCGAGGAGCAGCAGTTTCGGGGCGGTCAAAAACACCCGGGCCAGGCTCAGGCGCTGGGACATGCCGCGCGAAAACACCCCGGCCTCCTCGTCGGCGAAACCGGCCAGCCCCACCCGGGCAAGGGCCGCCAGGACGGTGGCGTCGTCGCGGGGCCGGCCGGCGAGCCGCAGCCAGAAACGCAGGTTGGCCCGGGCGGTGAGCTTGGGGTAGATGAGCGTGCGGTGGCCGACGTAGCCGATCTCGCCCGGCGCCAAGGCCAGTTCCACCTCGCCTTCGCTTGGCGGCATGAGCCCGGCGGCCAGGCGCAGCAGGGTCGACTTGCCGGCGCCGTTGGGGCCGACGACAAGCACCACCCGGCCGGGTTCGATGTCCAGGTCGATGCCGCGCAACACGGCGCGCTCGCCGAAAAACCGGCTCACCCGATGCAAACGGGCCAGGGCGCCGGCCATGCTACCCCCGCTCCCCTCCGGTTTTCGGCCGGCGAAGGCTCAAAAAGGGTGCCAGGCACATGATGGCCCCGCCGATCCAGACCCAGTTGACCAGGGGATTGACGCTGATCTTGATGCTGGCGGCCTTCTTTTCCGTGGCGCTCAACAGCGTCGCGTAGAGCTCGTCGCCAAGCGACGGAATGGTGGAGACCTCGGCGAAGGGCTGCTCGAAGCCGGTGTAGATGCGCCGCTCGGGGGTAAGCTCGCCCACGGGCTGGCCGCCCCGGGTCACGTCGATGCGGGCCCGGGCGATGGTCATGGCCGGGTTCTGCTCCTGCTCCAGGTCCTTGTAGGTGAGCGTGAAGCCGCCGACGTCCATGGTGCGGCCCGGCGTGAGCACGGCTTCCTTGCTGACCTGGTAGGGGCCGGAAAAGGCCACGCCCAGGGTGACTAGCGCCAGGCCGACGTGCACGCCGTAGGCGCCGAGGGCCCCGGACAGGCTGCGGGCATGGCGCTGGCGGACAAAGACATAGAGCGCGCAGGCCAGGGCGGCGATGGCGGCCGCGCCGGCGAAAAGGGCCACGGGCAGCCGCAGGCCAAGGGCATAAAGGATCGCCCCGCCGCCGGCCAGCCCGCCCAGGGTCACGCCGAGGCCGGCCTTGTCGCGCAGGCCTTCGGTCCAGGACATGAGCGGACAAAAGGCGACGAGACAGGTGACCAGGGCGAACAGCGGCAGGCAGACCCGGTTGTAGAAGCCGGCGTCCAGGCCCACGGGGTTTTGGCTCCACAGCTTGCTGATGACCGGCCACAGGGTGCCGAGGAACACCACGGCGGCCAGGGCCAGCATGAGCCAGGCCAGGATGACCAGAAAGCCCGGTACGCTGACCAGCGTGGCCAAGGGCTTGAACCGGCCCTCGAAATAGGGTGCGCCGGCCAGCAGCGTGGCCGCCAGCACGACCAGGGAAAAGATCATGAACAGCAGCAGCGGGCCGCCCACGCCGCCCTCGCCGAAGGCATGGAGCGATTCGACCACGCCGCTGCGCACCAGGTAGGTGCCCAGGATGCAGGTGACGAAGGTGACCACGGCCATGGCCACGTTGGATTTGGGCAAGGCCCTGGTGCGCCGCTCGACGATGGAGGTGTGCAGGGAGGCCGTGCCCACCAGCCAGGGAATGAGCGAGGCGTTTTCCACCGGGTCCCAGGCCCAGTAGCCGCCCCAGCCGAGCTCCATGTAGGACCACCAGCCGCCGAGCACGATGCCGGCGGTGAGGAATATCCAGGACAGGATGGAAACGTTGCGGGAGGCGGCGGCGAAGGAGCGCTTCTCGCCCACAAGCCAGGCGGCCAGCCCCAGGCAGGCCGGGATGGCGTAGCCGGCGTAGCCCAGGAACAACAGCGGCGGATGGAAGATCATGCCGGGGTTGCGCAGCAGGGGATTGAGCCCCCGGCCCTGGGGCATGGGCGGCACGGCCTCGAGGAAGGGGTTGCTCGGGCCGGTCAGAAGCAGCAGGAAAAAGGCCTCGACCACGTAGAAAAACAGCCAATAGGCGCAGCGCGTGGCCGGCTGCAAGTCCTTGTAGGCCCGCGAGAAGGCAAACCCCGCGCCGAAGACGGCCAAAACCAGCATCCAGAACAGCAGCGACCCGGCCTGGCCGGCCCAGAAGGCGGTGACGGCGTAGAAAAGCGGCAGCAGCGTATCGGTGTATTCGGCCACGTAGACAAAGGAGAAGTCGCGGCGCCACAGGGCCAGGGTCAAAATGGCCGAAGCCAGGAGCACGGCGGCCAAAACCGCGTGGTGGGCGCGCTCGATGAGCAAAAGCCTGGAGGTGTCGCGCTTCCACAGGCCGAAAAGGGCCGTGGCCGCGCCGGAAAGGCAGACGAGCATGGCCATAAGCAGGGCAAAATACGCCGTAACGTGCATCAAGGCTCCTTTGTCGCTTCAATGGCCGTCCGCCCGGCCGGCCGGATCACGGCGCGGGCCGGCAGCGAGGGCCGGGGAACGGGCCGCCCGCAACCGGTCCGTCCCGACCGGCCGGCGGCAGCCCCTACGCTTAGCCGCGGTTTTCTTTCTGGTACTTCGACGGGCACTTGGTCATGAGGGTATTGGCGGCAAAGGCGCCCGAGGCGGGATTGACGCCGCCTTCCACGATGACCTCGACACCGGGCTTGAAGGTGTCGGGCACGGCGCCCTTGAAATCGACCCGGATGGTCTTGGCGGCCTGGTCCTTGTCCACGAGCAGGAAACTCACGCCCAGGGCGTCGGCCGGCCGGTCGATGCCGTCCTCGGCCACGGTGCCGAAAAGCCGCGCCTTGGAAAGGTCGGCGGGCTTCATGGCCAGCGCCTCGGAGACGTTGAGGAAATAGGCGGTGTTCTCGCCCAGGCCCGAAGAGAGCAGATAGCCGAGTCCGCCCAGAAAGAGGACCAGGGCCACAAGGTACATGGGAGCGTTGCTTTTTTTGGCCATGCGTGCGTCCGTTTGGGGTTCCTAGGGAATGGCGGCGTCCTTGCGGTCGCGCATCTGGCGCAGGAGCTCCTCGCGCCGGGTCTTGGCGAGTTCGCGCATGTCGGCCACCTGGTCGGTTTCGTCGACGATCTCCTTGCCCAGGATCTCTTCCAGCACGTCCTCCAGGCTGACCACGCCGGAAACCCCACCGTATTCGTCGAGAACGACGAAGAGGTGCATACGCGATTCCAGAAATTTTACCAGTACCCGATCCAGGGTCATGGTGTCGAGCACGAAGCGCACGGGCTTGGCCAGGTCGGACAGGCGCACGTCGTCCTGGTCGTTGGCCAGGGCCTCGAGGACCTCGCGGCGGTAGACGATGCCCACGATGTTCTCGGGGTCGTCGGCGTCGTAGACCGGGATGCGGCTGTGGGGCCACACGCCCCGGCGGATGCCCCTGGCCTCGGCCACGGTCATCTGCGCCGGCAGGGAGAAGACGACCGTGCGCGGGGTCATGATGTCGCTGGCCGTCTTGCGGTCCAGGGACAGGATATTTTTTATGGACAGCTCTTCCAGGGGCTTGATGATGCCCTCGCGCCGGGTGAGGCTGACCACGGCCCGCAGGTCCTCCTCGGAGGACAGGGGGTCGCGGTGCTTGCGTGAAACGAGCCTGGCCAGGCAGCCACCCGCCCAGATGATGGGCAGCAGGGCTAGGATCATGTATTTCATGGGCGCGGCGATGAGCACGGAAACCGTGCGGCTGTAGGTCACGCCCACGGTCTTGGGCAGGATCTCGCCAAAGGCCAGGATGAGCACGGTGAAGCCGGCGGTGAAAAGCCACAACTCGTCCGGGCCGAAGACCGCCGCCCCGGCCGCGCCGGCCACGGCCGCGCCAGCGGTGTTGGCGATGGTGTTACACGTCAGGATGGCCGTGATGGGCTTTTCCACGTTCACACGCAGGTTATAAAGAATCTCGCCGCTTTGGCGGCCGTCCTTACGCAGCCGCTCGATCCAGCTCCAGGGCACGGCATAGAGAGCCGCCTCGCTCATGGAGCAGAAGGCGGACACCAGGATGGCCAGGCTCACGGAGACGATCAGGGTCACCATGGACGCATCCCCCTCGGCGAGGGCCGGCTCAGGACAGACAATTGCGGAGGTTCCGGGGCATCGGCCGGGGACGAGGCAGGCGTATCGTGTTCCATAAAAAGGGGGGGAACTCCTCGCGCGGGGCGCGGCGTAACCGTATTTCCTTTTTCCTTTTACGAATTCCCGAACCGGTTGTAAAGGCGCCGGCCGGTCGCGACACTATTTTCCAGGCGCGGCGGCCACGGCGTTTTTGATCTGGAACCGGCCGCGCAGGGGCGGCAGGATGTAACGCTCGGTGTATTCGTCGATGACGATGTCCGGCTTTTCCCGTTCGACGAGCGCCGTGTCGAAAAAGCGGAACTCGGACTCGCTTTGGGGCCGCAGCCAGACATAGAGGGCCTTGTTGAAGGATTCGGCGACAAAGGGCAGCAGTTCCCACCAAAACGAGTCGTGAAAGACGAGGGCGTTGGGCAGGGAGGCGTTGCCCGTGTAGGAGTACTGCGGCTCCTCGAAGTAATGCGGATCCATGCTGCCGGAATAGGACGCGCCCCGGGCGGTGTACCAGTCCTTGTTGACGTACATGATGCGGTCTTCCTTGAGATGATCGGACAGGCCGATCATGTTGGCCAGATCTCCCGGCAGCCAGTCGAACCGCTCCACTTCGAACTGGGACCGCGTCAGCGGCTTGACCTGCGGGAAATCCTTGACGATGTGCCGGATGATCTCCGTATAGGCCGCGAACGCGCCGTTGGCGTTCCAGTGGCTGTCCGTGATATAGAAGACCTGATCGTGTTTTTTTTGCTCCATGAGCGCCGCCGTCACGTCCACGATGTCGACCTGGGTCGCCTCGCGCACGTAATCGACGAACTGGGACAGGTGGCTTTCCGGCTTGCGCGGCCGCAGGGCGTCGGGCAGTTTTTCCGGATAGACGGTGTTCTTGTTGGGCGCCACGATGACGAGGTAGCGGATGCCCCGGGCGGCCAGCCACTGGCGGCGGCGCTCCATTTCCCGGGCGATCACGTCCACCGAGGGTTCGGGCAAGGGATCGGCGGACCGGGCGTCCTCGATGATGTTGCGCGAGCCGTCCTGGGCCAGGAACAGCCAGTGGTCCTTGCCGGCCACCACCTGGGAATTGGTCGAGGTGGAGGCCAGGACGAAGGTGTCCAAAAAGCTGTTCCAGGTAATGAGCATGGTGCGCAGGTTGTAGTGGCGCTCCAGATAGCCGCGCCGCACGGTATTGAACCACTTGGCCCAGGTGTCGGGGTCGCCGGTCACGGTGACGAGTTTGGCGCCGCCGGCTTCGGCCACGAGGGTGCGCGGGGCGAACTTGAGGAACCGGTCGGCGGTGGGGGCGACGACGAGGGCCACGAAAAGCAGGGCGGACAGCACATAGACGGTGCGCCGAAAAGGGGTCGGGATGGTTTGCAAAATACGTCTTCCCGGGGTCAGGCCGGCACCGGCCGGCTCCAGCCGGCGGTCACCGCCGCGGCATGGGTTTCGAGTTCGTGGCGCACGGCCTCGCCGACGAGGCCATGGATGCGCCGGCCGCACCGCCAGCGGTCCCGGATGTCCGAGGACGACACGTCCAGCCGGGCCACGGGGACGAAGGTCAGGCGGCGCCCGCCGGGCAGTTCCCAGACGGCGGGGTCGGCCGTGGGCGCGGCTTCCATGTCCGCGGCCCGGGCGGCGAGGAAATGACCGAAGTGTTCGAGGCCGAGCCCCTCCCGGGCGTGAACGGCCAGATGGGCCAGCCGGCCCAGGCGCAGGCCGTCCTTCCAGGTCGGCAGGCTGAGCAGGTCGCCCATGCCCAGGATGAAGCAGAAGTCCTCGTCGGGCCGCGCCCGGCCAAGGCTGGCCAGGGTGTCGCGGGTGTAGGACGGCCCGGGCCGGTCGGCTTCCATGGTATTGACGGAAAAGCCCGACAGACCGTCCAGGGCCAGGCGGCAAAGTTTGAGGCGCAGGGGGAAATCGAGGACCGGCTCGCCGTTTTTGTGCGGCGGCCGGGCGGCGGGCACGAATTCCACGGCGGCCAGGGAGAGCGCCTCGGCCACTTCGATGGCGGCGCGCACATGGCCCACGTGCACGGGATTGAACGTGCCGCCGAAAATGCCGATCACCGGACGGGTCATACCCTCGACGCCGGCGCCTAGCCCCGGACCTGCCCCTGGCCCAGGACCACGAACTTGGCGCTGGTCAGTTCCGTCAGCCCCATGGGGCCGTAGGCATGGAGCTTGGAGGTGGAGATGCCGATCTCGGCCCCAAGCCCCAGTTCCCCGCCGTCGTTGAAGCGCGTGGAACAGTTGACCCCGACCATGGAGGCGTCGGCCCGGCGCAGAAATTCCAGGGCCCGGCCGTAGTCCTCGGTCAGGATGACCTCGGTGTGGTTCGAGCCGTGGTTGTGGATGTGATCCAGGGCGTCGTCCATGGAATCCACGACCTTGACCGCCAGGATGAGGGCATGGAACTCCTGGCCGAAATCCTCGGGCGCGGCCGGCTTGGCCAGCGAACCCAGAAGCGCCAGGGCCCGGGGACAGGCCCGCAGCTCCACGCCGGCCTGTGTCAGGGCGGCCGCGACGCGCGGCAAAAAGGTGGGCGCGGCCCGCACATGGACGAGCAGGCATTCCAGGGCGTTGCACACCCCGGGCCGCTGGGCCTTGGCATTGACGATGACCGTCTCGGCCCGGTCCTCGTCGGCCCCGGCGTCGATATAGGCGTGGCACACGCCCTTGAAATGCTTGAGCACCGGCATGGTGGCCTGGGAGACCACGGCCCGGATCAGCCCTTCCCCGCCGCGGGGGATGATGACGTCGATGTAGGGGTCGAGCTTGCACAGGGCGGCCACGGCGGCCCGGTCGGCCGTCGGCACGAGCTGGGCAGCGTCGGCCGGCAGGCCGGCGGAGGCAAGGGCCTCGCGCAGCAGCCCGGCCAGGGCCTTGTTGGATTCGAGCGCCTCGGAGCCGCCTTTTAAGATCACGGCGTTGCCGGCCTTGAGGCACAGGATGGCCGCGTCGATGGTCACGTTGGGCCGCGATTCGTAGATCATGCAAATAACGCCCAGGGGCACGCGCATGCGCCCGACGAGCAGGCCGTTGGGCCGGGGCTTCATGGCCTCGATGGCCCCCACCGGGTCCGGCAGGGCGATGACCTCGCGGCAGGCGCCGGCCATGGCTTTCATGACGGCCGGGGTCAGCGTCAGGCGGTCCAGGCGGGGGGCGTCCATGCCGGCGGCCTTGGCCGCCTCGATGTCGCGGCCGTTGGCGGCCAGGATTTCCTCGCCCCGGGAGGCCAGCAGATCGGCCAGGTTGGCCAGGAAGGCGTCCTTGGCCGCGCCCGGGGCGGCGGCCAGGGCCCGGGAGGCCTCCTTGGCCCGCATTGCCATCCGTTCCATCTCGGTTGCCACGCTCATGGGACAGGCTCCTTTCGGCTGCGGCGAAAAAAGAATTTTGTAACCGCCAGGGACGGCAAAAGTCAATGTTCGGCCAGGGCGGCCACGGCCAGGCCCCTGACCCGGTTGCCCGACCGGGTGGTCACCAGGGGCGTGTCGGCCAAGGCCACGGCGTAGCCGGCCCCGGCCAGCAGGCCCGTCAGTTCCCCCAGGGTGAAATGGTGGGCGAGGTAGAGCACCTCCCCGGCCTGCCGCACGACGAAACTCCCCCGCTCGCCGGTTTCGGCCTGGCCGGCTTCGTAGCGGGCCTTGTACAAGGGCAGGTCCCAGTTCTGGAGGAAATCGGCGATGCACAACAGCCGGCAGCCCAGCCGGCGGGCTTCGGTCAGCACGGCGTGGCGACTTTGGGGCGTGGGCAGCACGGTCAGTACGGCGTGGAGCACGGCGGCGTCGAAACAGCCCGTTCCGAAGGGCAAGGCGGCCGCGTCGGCCCGCACGACGGCAAGCCCCCTGCCCCCGGCCCGAGCGAGGCTGGCCGCATTGCGGTCCGCGCCCACGACGCGAAAGCCCTGGCCGGCCAGCTCCCCCATGATCCGCCCCGCGCCGCAGCCGATATCGAGCACCCGGTCCCCCGGCCGCAAGTACGCGGCAATCCTGGTATCCAACAACAAACTTGAAAGAACACTTGAACTTTCATCCCAGTACATCATTTCTCCCCAGGATGGGGTGGTCCAGGAGGGGCCCCCGGCCCCTCCTGGCCGCCGGAGGCTTTTTCACCTCCCTCTCACCTATCCCTGTTCCTCGAAAAAACGGATGGCGGCGCGCAGCTCGGCGAAGCGGTAGATGTTGTAGTGGGCCTCGACGCCGTCCATGGCCTGCTGGCCCTGGCCGGTGGCGAAAAAGACCGTGCGCAGGCCGGCCTGGCGGGCGCCGTGGATGTCGCGGTACATGTCGTTGCCAACGAAGACCACTTCCTCGGCCGGCAGGTGCATGCGCCGCAGGGCCGTGGCGAAAAGCCGGGGGTCGGGCTTGCGATAGCCGAAATCGCCGGAGACGATGACCGGGAAGAAATAGCCGTCCAGGCCCACCATGCGCATCTCGGGCACGGCCCAGGCCGACTGGGCGTCGCTGACCGTGGCCAGGCGGTAGTCGGGCCGCAGTGCGTCGAGGACCTCCCGCACGTCGGGATAGAGCTCCAGGCGGTTGAGCGAAATGCCGCGGTAGAGTTCGGCCAGGAAATGGGGCAGCACGGCCAGCTTGTTTTTGGGGATGCTCGCCCCCGAGCGGACGGCCCGCGTGGCCACGAACTCCCGCCACACGGCCACGACGTCGAACTCCGGGAACTCCTCGCCGCCGCGCCGGCGCTGGTCCTTCATGATCTGATAATAGCCCTCGCGCACGTCGGTGCGGCTGGTGCGGATGCCGTAGTACTTGAGCAGATGGCTGATGGAGCGGTAGATCTGCTCGTTGCCCTCGTCGGTGTTGATGTCGATGAGCGTGCCGTTGAGGTCGAAAATGATGCCCCGGACCTTCATGCCAGGCCTCCGCTGAGGATTTTCCCGGCCTCGTGGACGAGGCGCTTGCGGTAGGCCTCGTCGAGCCAGGCGTTGCGGGCGATGCGCAGGAGCGTCAGGCCCAGGTAAAAGGGCAGCCGGCTGGTCAGGGCGGCGAAGGTCGGCCCGCGGTCCGGAAAATGGCCGGCGTATTCCCACAGGAAATGGCCGATGAACGGTTCGGCCCGGCCCGGGTCGCCCGTGGCGCGCAGGAAGCAGTGCTTGAGCTCGCCGCACAGCCGCCCCACGTCGTAAACCCGGTCGTCGCGGTGGATGCGCTCCAGGTCGATGACGAAGACATCCTGGGCGCGGCCGAAAAGGAAATTCGAGGGCGTGGCGTCGCCGTGGACCAGTACGCGCACGTCCTGCCAATAGGCCGGTTCGCCGGCGTAGGCGTGGCCGAGGGCGGAGAGCCGGTCGGCGCGCCTGGCCGAGACGGCGCCGTTTGCGGCCAGATAGGCCAGGACCCGGTCGAAATAGGCCTGGGTGGGGGTGAAGTCCACGCGCTCGGGACCGGCCAGGCGGTTGTGCAGCCGGGCCAGGAAACGGGCCAGGCCGCCGAGCTTGCGGTAGAGCCGCTCGAAACGCCCGTCGCGCAGGGCCGTGTCGATGAGCGCGTCCAGGGGTTCGCCCGCCACGAGCTCCGTGACGAGCAGGTCGCCCAGGTCCTCCTTGACGCCGAGCGGCCGGGCGACGTAGTCGGGCGAAGCGTCGAAGCCAAGTCGGCGCAGGTAGGCCAGGGCGTCGTATTCGTGACGGGCCGACTGGGGCGCGTTGCTGCCGTTGAGGCCCCTGGCCCGGGCGTAGAACTTGCCGACCAGCCCGGCGCCGCTCCATTTGTCCTCGTAGAGGTAGACGTCGGTTGCGGCGGCAATACGGAACACCCGGAAGCGCGGCTCGCGCGCGGCCTGGGCGAGTTGTGGCAGGACGGCGTCACGCAGCCAGCCATGCAGGGGATCGTCGACGCTTAAATGACCGATGTATTGACGCATGGAAAACCGTTTGCATAACCGCATCCTTTGGGCCGACGGGACGTCCGCCGGCCGTCTCGCGGCGTGGGCGGCACTCTATAACCAGTGGCGCGCGGATGTAAATCCGGCCGTTGGCCCGAAACGGCAGGCGCGCGGGACCCCAGGCGACCCCGGCCCACCACGGCAGGCCCCCGGCCCAAGCGGGCGCACCCTGGCCAGGGAAACCCCCTCCCCCTTGCGCTGCGCCGCCTGCCTGGCCCCCATCACCGAGGAACGCCAGCGCATCGCCGTGGCCGGCGCCCATGTCCATGTGTTCGCCAATCCCCTGGGCGCGATCTTCGAGATCGGCTGTTTCGCCGCCGCGCCGGGTGTCGGCCTCGTGGGCGAGGCCAGTGCGGCATTCACCTGGTTTGCGGGCACGGCCTGGCAGGTGGCGGTCTGCGCGGCCTGCGGGGAGCATCTCGGCTGGCGCTACGCGCGCCCGGACGGCGGATTTTTTTTCGGCCTGATCCTGGATCGGCTCGTTTCCGGCGCGACGCCATCAACGGCTTCGGATCATTGACGACCCGGCCGCACCAGCACGCGGGCTCGCGGGCGCCCATCCCCTGGTCACGGCCTCCGGCCCGAGGCCGGCGGGTATTTTTCACTTGACGAAACCGATCAACATAGCCTTTTTTTACGGAAATGCAAACGGCAAGAGGACCGGATCGTCCGTACCGGTCCAGGGAGTTTTTCGTGTACGCCTTTCCCGCCTTCCATTCCGCACAAACGGCAGATGACCTGACTCTTGAGCGTAAACCCACCCCCGTCTTCGACAACCCCGAACTGGCCCATGCCGAGCGCATCGCCTGCGCCGCCTGCGACGTGGAAGTGACGCAGGCCATCATGCGCATCGCCGTGGGCGGCCGTCACCGCCACACCTTTCCCGCCACCGGGGGCGTGGCCGGCGTGGCCGAGGAAGTGGGCTGTTACAGCCTGGCCCCGGGCTGCCGCGTCGTCGGCCACTTCCGGCTCGACTACACCGGCGAGGACGACGGCCTGTGGCAGACCGCCTTTTGCGCCACCTGCGGCGCCCATCTGGGTTGGCACTACCAGTCGAGCCGGGACCTGGGATTTTTCGCGCTGATCCTGGCCCAACTCAAAGCGCTGCCCTAGGCTGCCACCCTTCCCAGGCGGCAGGAGCTTGCGGAATAGCGCATCCTCCAGGCGCATGCCCTCTCCGCAGGGATGGGATGACTGCCTGGCTCGAAACAAAAAAGGCCGCAAGCGTCGCTTGCGGCCTTCACTTTCACGGGGCGGCACTATTCCTTGGAAACCGTGACCTTGTCGTCGAATTCGGCGGTCACCTTGAAGCGCTTGCCCCCGGAATCGACAAAGAAGTCGTTGCCCGGGAACAGCTGGATGGTCGGCGTGAAGGCGTCGCCCACGTACAGGTCCTTGGCTTCGGCATTGGTCTCGAAACGGATGGTGGTCCCGTCGTCCAGGGTCACCATCTCCTCGTGGTGGAACGTCACGGGGAGATCGGCTTCAGTGAAGTTGCTCATGGCATCCTCCAACGTTGGCGGTTTCCGGACGGTCGTGGTCAAACCCGCCCAAGCGGGCCGAAAGCCTTTGTGCGCAATTTCACGTTACGCCCAACCCGGTAGCCTGCCAAGCCTTTTTCCCCGCAATCGCCCTACCAGCCCAGCACGTAGGCAAAGATCAACGGCGCCACGATGGAGGCGTCGGAGTTGATCATGAAGCGCGGCGTGTCGATGTCGAGCTTGCCCCAGGTGATCTTCTCGTTGGGCACGGCGCCGGAATAGGAGCCGTAGGAGGTGGTGGAGTCGCCGATCTGGGCGAAGTAGGCCCAAAACGGCGTGTCCTCGAGCTCCAGGTCCTGGATGAGCATGGGCACGACGCAGATGGGGAAATCCGCGGCAATGCCGCCGCCGATCTGGAAAAAGCCCACCGGCACCTTGGCCTTGGCCTGCTCCTGGTACCAGTTGGCCAACAGTTCCATCTGCTCGGTGCCGTGGCGCAGGGCGCCATGGCCCTTGACGTGGCCCATCATGACCTCGGCGCAAAAGATATTGCCCAGCGTGCTGTCCTCGAAGCCGGGGGAGAAGATGGGCAGCCCCTTCTCCTTGGCGGCCAGCACCCAGGAATGCTCGCGCGGAACCTGAAAAAATTCGGCGATGTCGGGCTGGTCGAGGAGCGCGTACATGAATTCGTAGGGGAACTTCGGCGTGCCGGCCTCGGCGGCGGCGGCCCAGAGCTTGGAGATGCGGAGCTGGACCTGGCGCAGGACGCCCTCGGGGATGCAGGTGTCGGTGACGCGGTTGAAACCGGCGTCGTAGAGCTCCTTCTCGGCCTCGGGCGAAAGGTCGCGGTATTCGGGCACCATCTTGTATTCGTTGTGATTGAAGAGGTTGAACAGATCCTCCTCAAGGTTGGCGGCGGTGCAGCTGATGGCCTGGACCTTGTCCTGGCGGATCATCTCGGCCAGGGAAATGCCGAGTTCGCAGGTGCTCATGGCCCCGGCCATGGTGAGAAACATCTTGCCGCCGCGCCCCAGCAGGTCGTTCCAGGCCTTGGCGGCGTCGAGGGTCTCGCGGGCGTTGAAGTGACGGAAATGGGTTTCCATGAAACGGGATATGGCGGACATCATGACTCCTTGGGTTGTGGCGGGCGGTATTTCCCTTGCAAACCCGCTCTTTCACGCGTCGCCCGGACGGTGGCGCGAAGAGGGCCCATGACACGGGCAGTTCCGGGGACGCAAGATAAAAAGCATACCCGCTCTTTGGCGCACCGTCCAGGGGCGCAAGAGGCGTTTCCGATCCGAAACGGCGATTGTTAAAGGCCGAGAAGCGCGCGCAACGCCGCCTTGATCCCATCCTTGTCGATGCCGCACAGCGCCCGCAAGGCCTTTTGCGACCCATGCTCCACAAAGGCGTCGGGCAGCCCCAGGCGGCGGACCGTGAGCCGCGGGAACACGCCGGCATCGGAGAGCATCTCCACCACCGCCGCCCCGAAACCACCCTCCAGCACGTTCTCCTCGGCCGTCAGCCACAGCGGAAACCGGGAGGCCAGCTCCAGGAGCTGCTCCCCGGGCAGGGGCTTGACGAAGCGGGCATTGAACACGGCCACTTCCCGGCCCGTTTCGGCGGCCAGTTCCCGGGCCGCGGCCACGGCCGGCATGACCCGGCTGCCGATGGCCACCACCAGCGCATCGGCGCCTTCCCGGGCCAGTTCGCCGCGGCCGATGGGCAGTGGCTGGGGTTTTTCCGGCACCGGCAGCCCTTCCCCGGCCCCGCGCGGGTAGCGGATGGCCGTGGGGCCGGGATGGGCCAGGGCGGTGGCCAGCATGCCGGGCAGTTCGGCCTCGGTGCCCGGGGCCATGACGACCAGGTTGGGGATATGCCGCAGGTAGGACAGGTCGAAGGCCCCGTGGTGGGTGGCCCCGTCCTCGCCCACGAGCCCGGCCCGGTCCAGGCAGAAGGTCACGGGCAGGTTTTGCAGGCAGACGTCGTGGACGATCTGGTCGTAGGAGCGCTGCAAAAAGGTGGAATAGACGGCCACCACGGGCTTGAAGCCCTCCATGGCCAGCCCGGCGGCGAAGGTCACGGCATGCTGTTCGCAGATGCCCACGTCCACGAAACGCTCGGGCAGTTCGGCGGCGAAATCGGAAAGTCCGGTGCCTTCGGGCATGGCGGCGGTGATGGCCATGACGCGGTCGTCGTCCTTGGCCAGTTGGGCCAGGGCCTGGCCGAACACTTGCGTGTAGCTCGGCGGGCAGGCGCCGGGCTTTTCCACCAGCCCGGTCTCGGGCTCGAAACAGCCCACGCCGTGGAAATAGGTGGGGTTGCTCTCGGCCGGGGCGTAGCCGCGCCCCTTTTGCGTCAGCACATGGACCAGCACCGGCCCGTCGAGCTCCTTGACTTCCTTGAAGACCTCGATGAGCCGGGCCGTGTCGTGGCCGTCGATGGGGCCGAGATAGTTGAAGCGGAAGGCCTCGAAGAGCATGCCGGGCGTGAAAAAGCTTTTAAACGACTCCTCGCCGCGCTTGACGTAGCCCATGAGGTCGCCGCCGTAGGGCAGCGAGCCGATCCAGCCCTCCATGTCCTTTTTAAGCCGCTTGACCCAGCGCTGGTTGAGCTTGCGGCTTAAAAAAAGCGACAAGGCGCCCACGTTTTTGGAGATGGACATCTCGTTGTCGTTTAACACCACAATCAGCCGCCCGCCCCAGCCGCCGGCCTGGTTGAGGCCCTCGTAGGCCAGGCCGGCCGTCATGGAACCGTCGCCGATAATGGCCACGACATCGTGCTTTTCGCCCTTGAGGTCCCGGGCCATGGCCATGCCCAGGGCGGCCGAAATGGAGGTGCTCGAATGGCCCACGCCGAAATGGTCGTAGGGGGACTCGGCCGGGCGCGGGAAGCCGCTGACGCCGCCAAAGGTGCGCAAGGTATGGAACTCCTGCTGGCGGCCGGTGAGAATCTTGTAGGCGTAGGCCTGATGCCCCACGTCCCAGACGAGCTTGTCGCGGCCGGGGTCGAAGACGGACAACAGGGCCGTGGTGAGCTCCACCACGCCCAGGGACGGGGCCAGGTGGCCGCCGTTCATGGAGACCGTGCCGATGATGACTTGCCGGATCTCCTCGGCCAGGATCGTCCGTTCGTCGGGGGTCAGGCCGGCCACGTCGCGGGGTTGCCTGATCCGGGGAAGTATGCGCAGGGCCTGATCCGAAAGTACGGTCATCTGATTGTTTCCTTGTCCGTTGGCGAGGGGTTCCCCGGGGGCGGGAGCGCCGTGGCCGATCCCGTGCCGCCCGAGGCGGCGTGGATCACCATTTTTCGCGGTGCACGCGCTCGGGGCGGTAGCGGTCCTGGGGGGCGGGCTGCTCGGCCGGATGGCCGATGACGAGCAGGGCCATGGGCGTGACGTTTTCGGGCATGGCCAAAAGCGCCCGGAAGGCCTCCACCCGCTCGGGCAGCGGATAGATGCCGGTCCAAACGGCGCCAAGCCCCAGGGCGTGGGCGGCCAGCAGCATGTTCTGGGCGCAGGCGGAGGTGTCCTCGATCCAGTAGCCGCCGCATTTTTCCAGGGACAGGTCGCCGGCCACCAGGATGGCCACCGGGGCGTTTTTGGCATAGGCGGCGTAAGGGTTGATGCCGCCGACCTTGGCCAGGGTTTCCTTGTCGCGCACCACCACGAACTGCCAGGGCTGCTGGTTGCAGGCCGAGGGGGCCTGCATGCCGCACCGCAAAATTTCCTCCACCTGGGCGTCGGTGACCGGATCGGCGGTATAGGCCCGCACGCTGCGGCGGGTCTTGATGGCCGCGATGGCGTCCAGGCCGGCCGGCTTGTCCTGGGCCGCGGCCCGCCCGGCCCAAAGCACCGCCGGCGCCGTGGCGGCCAGAAGCCCAAGCAGGCGCCTTCTGCCCAAAAGCCGCGTTTTGCCGCTCATTTCCGTCCTCCCGGCGCGAGGTCGCGCGCCCCTACTGGACCCGAACCACGATGTAGCGGGCCAGGTCCCGCAGAAAATCCGCCGCCGGCCCCTGGTAGCAGGCAATGGCCCCCAGGGCGGCCTCCACCCGGGCCTCGGCCAGCCGCCGGCTTTCGTCCAGCCCGACCAGGCTCGGGTAGGTGTTCTTGCCCTGCTCCCGGTCGCTGCCCACGGGCTTGCCGAGGGTGGCCGCGTCGCCGATCTCGTCCAAAATGTCGTCCACGATCTGGAAGGCCGCGCCCACGGCCGCACCGTAGTCCCGGGCCCGGGCCACGCCGCCCGCGTCCGCGCCGGCCAGGATGGCGCCGCAGACACAGGAAGCGGTCAAAAGCGCCCCGGTTTTGAGCGCCTGCATGCCGGCCAGCTCGGCCAGCGTCACGCCCGCGCGGGCGGTGTATTCCATGTCGAGCACCTGGCCGCCGACCATGCCGGCCGCGCCGGCCGCCTGGACCGCCTCGGCCAGGGCCGGCAACACCCGCTCGGCCGGGATGGCCGGCCAGGCGCGGCCCATGCAGCCGAAGGCCTCGGTCAAAAGGCCGTCCCCGGCCAGGATGGCCGTGGCCTCGCCGTAGACTTTATGGTTGGAGGGACGGCCCCGGCGCAGGTCGTCGTCGTCCATGGCCGGCAGGTCGTCGTGGATCAGCGAATAGGTGTGGATGATCTCGAACCCGGCGGCAAAGGGCATGACGCTTTCCGGGGAAGCGCCGTGCAGTGCGGCGAACGTCAGGCACAGGCAGGGCCGCAGCCGCTTGCCGCCGGCCAGCAGCGAATATTCCATGGCCGCAAGCAGCCCCTCGGGCACGCCGGTTTCGCGTAAAAACCCGCCGAATCCCTCGCGCAGGTATGCCTCGACCGTGGCCGCCCGGGCGGCCAGACGTTCCTTGACCGTCACGCCCTCTCCTCCCCGGCATCGCCCTGGGCCAGTTGCGAGGCCTCGACGTCGAAGGGCGCAAGCGCCCCGTCCTCGCCAGCCAGCGTTATTTCCAATTTGGCCGCCTCCAGGCGCTTGCGGCACGAGGCCACCAGGCCCATGCCTTCCTTGTACAGGGCCACGCCCTTTTCCAGGGGCACGTCCCCGGCCTCCAGGCGCGCGGCGATGCGCTCCAGGCGTTCCAGGGCCTTTTCAAAGGATTCTTCCTTGACCTGCGTCATGCCGTCTCTCCGCTTGAGGCCGAGCCGTCGTCCGCAACCACCTCGGCCCGGACGCGGCCCTCATACACCATGATGTCGAGCTTGTCGCCCGGCCGGGCATCGCCCGCCCGGCGCAGGAATTTCCCGGTGCGGGCAAGGGTCGTCAGGCTGTAGCCCCGGGCCAGCGGCGCCTTGGGGTCGAGCCCGGTCAGTCGCGCCGCCGCCAAATCCAGCCGGTGCTCCCAGTCGGTGGCGAACATTTTCCAGGCGTTCCCCAGGGCGGCGGCCCGCCGGGACAGGGCCTCGCGGCGCGCCTCCAGGCTCTGCGGCCCGAATTGGCGCGACAGGCGCTCGGCCAGCTTCTCCAGACGGCGGGAACAGTCGCCAAGCCAGCCTTCGCCGGCCCGGGAAAGCCGCTGCGCCGCCCGGGAAAAGCCCTCTTCCAGCCGCTCCAGCCGCCGGGCCGGGGAAAGCCAGGCCAGCCCCCGGGCCAAAACGGCCAGCTCCCGTTCCCGGGCGGCCAGCAGGCGCGACACGGACCGGCCCATGGCCATCTCCACGTCGTCCAGGCGCTGGGCCAGCTGGGCCCGCTCGGGCCACAGCAACTGGGCGGCATGGCTGGGCGTGGCCGCGCGCACGTCGGCCACCATGTCGGCGATGGTCACGTCGACCTCGTGGCCCACGCCCGTCACGACCGGCAGGGGCGAGGCGAAGATGGCCTTGGCCACCTCCACGGTGTTAAAGGCCCACAAGTCCTCCAGCGACCCGCCGCCGCGAATGAGCACCACCACTTCGGCCCAGTCGTCGGCCACCGCCCGCAGCATGGCCCGCACGATGCCAACCGGCGCGGCCTCGCCCTGCACCAGCGTGGGGTAGACGCGCACGGCCGCGCCGTGGCCCCGCTCGCGGCCGATGCGGATGAAATCGCGCACCGCCGCGCCGGTCGGGGCCGTAACCACGGCCACCCGGCTCGGATGGCGCGGTAAGGGCCGCTTGCGCTCCTGGTCGAAATAGCCCTTGGCGGCCAGGTCTTTTTTAAGTGCCTCGAATTCCTGCCACAGCCGCCCTTCCCCGATCTCCTGGACCAGTTCGGCCACCAGCTGATACGTGCCGCGCGGCGCATAGACCGTCAATCGGCCGGCGACCATGACCTCCATGCCGTCGGCCAGGCTCTCGGCCAGGGACGTGTCGTAGACCTCGCCGGTCAGCGGATCGTACCGTCCCCCGCCCGCCAGCGCCTTGCCGCCCTGCGCTCCCCGAAACCAGACCACGGCCAGCGACGCCTCGGCGTCGCGCAACGAAAAATACAGATGCCCCGAGCCCGGCCGCGACAGATTCACCACCTGGCCGCGTACCCAGACAAACGGGAACTCGGACTCGATGACGTCCTTAACCGACCTCGTCAGCTCGCTGACTTCAAACACATGGGGCATAATTGTGGAAGGAGAGAGAGGA
Organism: Solidesulfovibrio sp. DCME; assembly: GCF_049995385.1. Lineage (NCBI taxonomy): Bacteria > Pseudomonadati > Thermodesulfobacteriota > Desulfovibrionia > Desulfovibrionales > Desulfovibrionaceae > Solidesulfovibrio > Solidesulfovibrio sp. DCME. The sequence continues at coordinate 2,448,166 of NZ_CP188261.1, read as the reverse complement.
ATCTGGGGGGAAGGGACCCCTTTTTGAAAAAAGGGGTCCCTTCCCCCCAGACCCCCCATCCTCCCCAAAAACTTTTAAAGGGTTAAAAATGGCACCCTCATCGAAAACGGAGCAGGCTTCTAAAAGCAAAAATTCCAAGACCTCGGCCCGAAGGGCCGACGGCTGGGCGAGGCCGCAATGGCGCCTTTCGAGCCAGGAGCGCAGCGACGGCATCGAAAGGCGCCATTGCGGCCTCGCATCTTCGCGCCGCGTGCGCCCGCCTTCCCGGTGACCGACGCCCTCCCCGCCCGCCAATGCCGTCCGGGGGGGCCGGGGGGCGTGACGCCCCCCGGCGGGTCCAGGGCAGCGCCCTGGTGGGTTTGGGCAAAGCCCAATTACTCCAGGCCCCAGCCTTGGCGCACCTGGTCGCGCCAGGCCATGAACGCCTCCAGAAAACCATCCAGCGGCAGTTCGCCCTTTTCGCCGGTACGGCGGTCTTTCGTTTCGACGATGCCGCGAGCCAGGCCCTTGCCGCCGAGGGTGAGCTGGATGGGGAAGCCCATGAGGTCGGCGTCTTTAAACTTCACGCCCGGGCGTTCGTCGCGGTCGTCGAGGAGCGTTTCCAGGCCGGCCTTGGTCAGGGCGTCGTAGAGTTCGTCGGCCTTGGCGACGGCGGCCGCGTCCTTGGCGTTGAGGTTTAAAAGCGCCACTTCGAAGGGTGCGATGGGCGGCGGGAAGACGATGCCGGCGTCGTCGTTGTTTTGTTCGATGCAGGCGGCCACGATGCGCGAGACGCCGATGCCGTAGCAGCCCATGATCATGAACTGTTCCTTGCCGGCCTCGTCCAGGAAGGTGGCGTTCAGGGCCTTGGAATACTTAAGCCCCAGCTTGAAGACGTGGCCGACCTCGATGCCCTTGGTGAAGGTGAGCGCCGCGCCGCATTTGGGGCAGGGATCGCCGGGCGCGACTTCGCGCAGGTCGGTGAAGGAGGCGACGGTGGCGTCGCGGGCGAGGTCCACGTGGCGCAGGTGGGCGTCGGCGGCGTTGGCCCCGACGATCCAGCCGTTTTCCAGCGCCAGTTCCTGGTCGGCGTAAATCGCGATGCCGGCAAGGCCCACCGGGCCGGCGAAACCGACCGGGGCCTTGGTCGCGGCCACGACCTCCTCGGGGCTGGCCAGGCGGAGGTCCTGGGCGTCGATATGGTTTTTGAGCTTGACTTCGTTGAGCTCGCGGTCGCCGCGCACCAGCGCCGCCACGGGCTTGCCGTCGGCGATGTAGAGAAGCGTCTTGACGATCTTTTGGGCATCGACACCGAGGAAGGCGGCCACCTCTTCGACGGTGTGCTGGCCGGGCGTGGCCACGGATTCGGCCGCCGGGCAGGCGGCGACGTCGCCCCGGGGCGGACAGACCGCCTCGGCCTTTTCCAGGTTGGCGCCGTAGTCGCAGGCCGGGCAGGCGGCGATGGTGTCCTCGCCGGTGTCGGCCAGGACCATGAATTCGTGGGAGAACGAACCGCCGATGGCCCCGGAGTCGGCGGAAACGGCCCGGAACTTGAGCCCCAGGCGCTCGAAGATGCGGGCATAGGCCCTATACATGGCCCAGTAGCTGGCATCGGCCCCGGCATCGTCCTTGTCGAAGGAGTAGGCGTCCTTCATGACGAATTCCCGGCCGCGCATGAGCCCGAAGCGGGGGCGGATCTCGTCGCGGAACTTCGTCTGGATCTGGTAGAGGTTGACCGGCAGCTGGCGGTAGGAACGGATCTCGTGGCGCACAAGGTCCGTGACGACCTCCTCGTGGGTGGGGCCGAGGCAGGACTCGCGCTCGTGGCGGTCGACGAAGCGCAGCAGTTCGCGGCCGTAGAATTCCCAGCGGCCGGACTCCTTCCAGAGATCGGCCGGCTGCACGGCCGGCATGAGGATTTCCAGCGCCCCGGAGCGGTCCATCTCCTCGCGCACGATTTTCGCGACGTTGTTGAGCGCGCGAAGCCCAAGCGGCAGGTAGGTGTAGATGCCGGCGGTGAGCTTGCGGATCATGCCGGCGCGCAGCAGCAGCTTGTGGCTTACGACCTCGGCCTCGGCCGGGGTCTCCTTGAGGGTCGGGGCGTAGTAGCGGCTCAGTCGCATGCGGATTCCTTTTTTTCGGTGAGATAGCGTTCCAGTTCTTCCATGAAGGCGGGAATGAGGTTGGCCCCGCCGCGGACCTTGCCGAGGACTTCGCCCTTGCGGAAGATGATGCCGCAGTCGCGGCCGCCGGCGATGCCGAGGTCGGCCTCGCGGGCCTCGCCGGGGCCATTGACCACGCAGCCCATCACGGCCACGGTGAAGACTTCGGTGACGCCGCGCAGGCGCTCCTCCACGGCCTCGGCCAGGCCGACCAGGTCGATTTCCGTGCGCCCGCAAGTCGGGCAGGAGATGATCTCCGGCCCCCTGGCCCGGATGTCCAGGGCGCGCAAAATCTCGTAGGCCACGCCGATTTCGGTCACCGGATCGCCGGTCAGGGACACACGCAAGGTGTCGCCCAGGCCCTCGGCCAGCAGGATGCCCAGGCCCACGGCGGATTTGACCGCGCCGCGCATGGGTGTGCCGGCTTCGGTCACGCCGATGTGCAGGGGATAGTCCACCTTTTTGGCCAGCAGGCGGTAGGCGGCGATGGTGCGCGGCACGCTCGACGATTTGAGCGAGACCTTGATGTCGGAAAAGCCGCGCTTTTCGAGCAGGGCGATGTGGGTGAGCGCGCTTTCGACCATGGCCTCGGCCGTGGGGCCGCCGTATTTGGCCAAAAGATCCTTTTGGACCGAACCGGAATTGACGCCGATGCGGATCGGCGCGCCGTGGTCTTTCGCGGCGGCGACGACGGTATCCACGGCGGCCTCGGAGCCGATGTTGCCCGGGTTGATACGCAGCGCGTCGATGCCGGCGGCCAGGGCGGCCACGGCCAGGCGGTGGTCGAAGTGGATGTCGGCCACAAGCGGCGCGTCGGAGCCGGCTCGGATGGCGGCAAGGGCCGCCGCCGCGTCGTCGTTGAGCACGGCCAGGCGCACGACCTCGCAGCCGGCCTCGACCAGGGCGCCGATCTGGGCCAGGGTGGCCGGCACATCGCGCGTGTCGGTGTTGGTCATGCTCTGGACGCGCACGGGATGACCGCCGCCGATGCCGACGCCCCGGATGGTCACGGTGCGGGTGGGATGGCGCGCGGGAGCGTTTGGTGTTTCGTGCATGAGGGATGGGGTATTGCGCGGCCGAGGGTTGGGCCTAGCCGCCCTCGGTCACGCGGGTGACGTTGAGTTGGGTTTCGTCGCCGACCTTCTTGGACACCGAACCCTCGATGCGGCAGTCGGCGTCCTTCTTGCCCAGGGCAAAAAGCTGCTCGATGATGTCCTTTGCCGTGACGTCGTCGCAGATCATGTAGGATTTCTTGTCCTTGCCCTCGAAGGACAGGCAGATCGTCTCGGTTTTGGGGTACTGGTAGACGCCCGTGACCCGGCCGGCCAGGTTCACGGCCTCGCCGGCCTGGGCCGCGGCCCCGCAACAGACAAGCGTCAGGGCCATGGCCCGCAGAAAAGCTCGCATCCGTCAAACCTCCGTGACGCGATCCGGCGGCTCGCCGCCGGAAAATCCGTCGCCGCCGCCTCCCCGGCCCGCCATGGCGGCCAGGTGCAACAACCACAGCACCAAGGCAATGGCGGCGACGTGATAAATGACGTCCTGGCGCGACAGCCACGTCAGGATGTCGCGAAGCCGGCCGTCGGGCAAGGCGAAAAGCGCGCGCACCACGGCGTTGGGCAAAACGTCGCCCAAGGGCCAGTCAAGCCACAGCCCATCGCGCCAGGCCACGAACACCTTCATGCCGAGCAGGCAGTACAGCGCCGCCAGGCTGCAATAAAAACAGCCCCGGCCCACGAGGTCGCGTCGGGTTGCCATGAAACCGCCGGTTCCGGTCGTTGTTTCGCGGTGTGCGAGTATAAGGGGGCCGGGCCGGCCTGTAAACGCCCGACAGCGGCCTTTCCGCGCCGCCGGCCGCCCTGGGCGCCCTAAACCGAGGCAAGATAGGCCATGGCCTCGCGGCGGCCGGCGAAACGCGGTGCCCGGCCGGTGACGCCGAGGCGGTCCAGGACCATGGCGAAATTGTCCGACAGGCCGCACAGGGCCACGGGCCGGCCGCCGCCCCGGGAATCCTCGGCCGCCTGGGCCACGAGGTCGAGGCCCGCGCCGTTGATGGAGGCGTCGGGGCTGAAGGCGAACAGAAGCTTGCGGGCCTCGTCGGCCTGGCGCACCGCCCGGTACAGGTAGGGCTCCGAGGCCGCCGTGAGGCTGCCGGCAATGGCGATGACGGCCACGTCGCCGTCGTGTTCCACGGCGATGGCGTCCTTGCCGCCGGTGTCGGCGGCCTGCTCCAGGCGGGCGTTGGCCCGTTCCAGGGCGGCCTCCAGGGCTTCGCGGCGGATGGGCTTGTCGATGAAGTCCGTGGCCCGCAGCCCAAGGGCCGTCAGGGCCAGGTCCACGTCGCCGTGGCCGGTGATGACCACGACTTCGGTTTCGGGGCTGGCTTCCTTGATGGCCCGCAGCACGGCCAGGCCGTCCATGCCGGGCATCTTGATGTCGGTGAGCACGATGGGCGGCCGCGCTTGGGCGAAAAGGGCCAACCCATCCTCGCCGCTGGCAGCCGTCAGGACCATATAGCCATAGGCCCCGAGAAAAAGTTCGAACATCTGGAGGGTGGGCCGTTCGTCGTCAATCACCAAAATCGTACGCATGCCTTGCTCCCGCCTATACCGATGCCCTTGTGGCCGCGACCCGGGGGCGGCGTCAAGCCCCTTGGGGGGCACCGTCGCGCGCGACCGGGAAAGTCAGCCGGAAAACACAGCCGCCCCCAGGGGCGTCGTCGACAAGAATGTCACCACCGTAATCCTTGACAATGCCGTAGGTGATGGCCAGCCCCAGCCCCATGCCCTGACCGGCCTGCTTGGTGGTGAAAAACGGCTCGAAGATCTTGTGGCGCACGTGTTCGGGAATGCCGCAGCCGTTGTCGGCGACGGACGCCGTCACGCGGCCCTCCTCCATGCGCGTGGCGATGGCGATGGCCCGGCCCCTGGCGGCACTGTCGGGACAGGCGGCGCCAAGCAGGGCGTCGCGGGCGTTGACCACCAGATTGAAGAAGACCTGTTCCAACCGGTTGGCGTGGGCCTTTATGGGCGAAAGCGCGCCGAGGTCCAGGCGCACGGCGATGTCCTGAAGGGACAGGTCGTGGCCGATGATGGCGAACACGCCCCGGATGGGATCGTTGAGGTCGACATTTTCCATCTGCGGCTGGGATTTGCGGCCGAAATCGCGCAGATGGGCGATAATGGCCGCCGCCCGGTCGACCTGGGCGCTGATCTGGGCCGTGACGGCGGCCAGGTTGTCGGCCGGGGGGAGCTTGCCGCCCTCGGTGACCAGGCGCAGGTAGTCGCTGCCGAGCTTGATGGCGTTTAAGGGCTGGTTGAGCTCGTGGGCGATGCCGGCGGACATCTCGCCCAGGGTCTTCATCTTGCTCGCCTGGATGAGCTGGGCGTCCTTTTCCACCAGTTCGGTGACGTCGGTGGCCGAGACGATGACCGCGTCGCGCCCCCGGTAGGCGATGCGGCAGGCGTGGAGGTTGACGTAGAGCGGCGCGCCGCCCTTCTTGACATGGCGCAGCTTGGGGAACAGCACCCGGTCAGGGGCGTCGCGGTCGCTCAAATAGGCGGTCACGCCCACCGCCCCCGCCCCCGGCTCCAGGTCGCCGACGGCCCGGCCGAGCAGTTCCTTGCGGGCATAGCCGTAGACGTCCTCGGCCTGGGAGTTGGCGTCCAGGATGCGGCCGTTGGCGGCATCGACCACGAAGACCGGATCGGGGTTGCTGTCGAACAGCGAACGGTATTTCTCCTCGGATTCCCGCAGCCGCCGCCGGTAGAGGCGGATGGACCAGATCATGTTGCCGAACGATTCGGCCAGTTGGGCGACTTCGTCCCCGCCGCCTGCCTTGCGGTAGAAGCGGCATTCCCGGCAGATCGGGACGTTTTGCGGGTTGGCCCCGCCGGCCTCGGTGCGGCTTTGGTCGAAGTGCCAGCACGGCAGGTCGGTGTCGGCGTAGGCCGGGCAGTCCCGGGGCGCGGTGTCGCGAAGCCCCAGCAGCGCGGCCGGCTCCTCCAGGCTGCCGCGGCTGACGGCGTCAGCCGCCTTGGTCAGCCGGGCGACGGGGCCGGCCACGGCGTTGGACAGGCGCAGGACAATGAGGAACATGACCACGGTCACGGCGGCGATAAACCCCAGAAACGTGGTGCGCAACGTCCCCACCAGGGAATCGATGTGGCTTTTGGACAAGCCCACGTGGACCGCGCCCAGAGTGTAGATGCCCTCGCGCACGGGCACGGCGATGTCGATGGCCCGCTTGTCCTCGAAATCCACCAGCTTGATGCTCGAATCGGCGCCGTCGGGCAAGGGGTTGGCCTGGCTGAGCTCGCCGGGAAAGGGCCGGATGAAGGTGTTGGCCAGAATGCGGCCCTCGCCGTCCTCGATGAAGATGTAGGAGACGAGGATGCGCCGCTCGCCGAGCTGGGCGGCGTCGAAGACGAGGCTGACCAGGTTGGCCCGGTCCTTGTCCAGGATGTAGCCGCCGGCCCGTTCGGACAGGCTCTGACCGATGGCCACGCCGCGCTGTTCGAGTTCCCGGTTGAGGCTCGTGACGAGAATCCAGCGGGCCAAAAGGGCAATGACGGCGCTGACCAGCAGCACCACGGCCATGGCGCCACCGAACATCTTGAGCTTGAGGCTGACCCGGCGATGGGCGAACATGGGCTAATTCACCCCGGCTTTGTCGGCCGCGCCGCCAACGGCCCGGCGCAGGTCCGGCCAGTCCGTGACCAGATGGAAGGCGCCCTGCTCCAGGCGGGTGAAATAGACCCGTTCCAGGCCCTGGTGGCGGTCCCGGGCGAAACTCACCGGGCTGGCGATGCCCACGGAAAAGTCCTGGATGGATTCGATAGCGTCCAGGAAGCCCTCGCGCGTGAGCTCCCGGCCGCAGCGGCGCAGCCCCTCCACCAGGACCTTGGCGTTGATGAAGCCTTCCAGGCCGACCAGGTTGGGCCGCTGCTCGGGGAAATACCGGGCCGTGAGCGTCGCGTATTCCACCACGCCCGACAGCGGGGTTTCCGATTCCGGCAGTCCCGGCGGCGGCACCACCTGGGACATCAAAAGCGGCGTGCCGTCGTCCGGCCCCAGGATGCGGGCGATCTCGTCGGCGCCGACAAAGGACACGGCGTAGAAAAGCCCGTCGTAGCCCTTGGCCCGGGCCAACCGGATGGCCTTGGCGCAGGGGCCGGCCGTGCCGATCATGACGATGGCCCGAGGATTGGCCTCGAGGATGCGGGCAATGCCCTCCTCCACGTCCATGGTCCCCCGGATGTACGTCCCTCGGGCCACCGGGGCCAGGCCATGGGATTTGAGGGCCATCTCCGTGCCGCGCAACCCGTCGAAGCCATAGGCGTCGTACTGGTAGAAAACGGCCACCCGGTCGAGGCCCAGGTCCGTGACCATGTGGTTCACGGCCGCGGCGGTCTCCTGGTAATACGAGGGCCGGATGTTGACGATGACGCGCCGAAAGGGCGTGCGCAGGGCGTCGGCGCCGGTGAAGCTGCCCACCAGCGGCACCTTGGCCTCTTCCAGCATGGGGATGATTTTGACCGTGGTCGGCGTGCCGACGTAGCTGAACAGGCAAAACACCCGGTCCTCGACGATGAGGCGCTGGGTGTTGGCCACGCAGCGCGGCGGGTCGTAGCCGTCGTCCAGGGCCAGGACCTTGATCCTGCGCCCGGCCACGCCGCCGGCGTCGTTGACGGCGTTCAAATAGGCCAGGGCCCCGAAAAGCGTCTGCTGGCCCAGGTAGCTGGCATGGCCGGTCAGGGGCAGCGACGAGCCCACCACGACCAGGTCGTCGGCCACGCCCGGCACGTGCGCCGCCTGCTCCTCCCTGGAGGGGGCGCCCGAACAGGCGGAAAGGCCCAGGGCCAGGGCCAGGAAAACGGCCGCGAACCGGGATGGCAAGATGCGTGCTGTCATGGCACAGGGAGATACCAGATCGGGTTATCCGGTCAACCGTAGCCCGGGCCGGCGGCAACCGGCCGGCCCGGGAGGCCGTGGCAGCGGCCTCCCGAGGCGGGCGGCAGGGAACCTCGCGTCGCGGCCCGCGCCCGGGCGCGGGCCGCGACAACCGCGCTAGCCGAAAGCCCGCAACGGCCGCAGGACCTTGGCGAACAGGGCCTTGCGGGTCAGCGGGCGCGGGCCGGCCTCGCCGAACTGGACGTATTTGTAGTAGGCGCTCGGCGGCTGCGGGCACAAAAACACGCAGCGCACCGACTCGGCGTCCACCAGTTCGGCCTTGGGGTGCGCGGGCTTGAGCTTGGCCAAGCGCGCCTTGGCCAGCTCCAGCATTTCCTCGCGGTCACCGAAGTTCATGGTGCCGGTCGGGCAGGTCTTGACGCACGACGGCAGCAGGCCGGCCTGGACCCGGTCGTTGCACATGTCGCATTTGTACATGCGCTTGGTGGCCGCATCGACCCGGGGGATGTCGTAGGGGCAGGCCTCGCGCACGGCCTCGGCGTTGAGCCCCGTGCACTTGTCGGTGAAAACCACCGCCCCGGTCTGCGGATCCTGGACGATGGCGTCTTTGACCTCGGAATCGCCCACCATCTTGCAGGGGGCGTCCAGGCAATGCCGGCACTGGTCCGGGAAGAACAGCCAGTGGAACTTCCCGGCAATAGTGGTTTCGGTGAAGCGCACGACCTTGAGCGTCTGCCAGGACAGGTCGGGCGGGTTCTGGTGGGAGCCGGTGTTCTCGGTTTGCTCCACGGGCTTGTTCTTCCACTGCTTGCAGGCCACCTGGCAGCCGCGGCAGCCGGTGCAGCGCGACAGGTCCACGAAGAAGGTCTTTCCGTTCATGGCATCGCTCCTTTAGGCCTTGCGCACATTGACCATGAAGGCCTTGGTCTCGGGGATGCCCGTGTTGGGATCGCCGACCGAGGGGCACAGGATGTTGGCCGAATCGCCGCCCTGCTTGGGCCAGGTCCAGCCGAAGTGCCAGGGCACGCCCACCTGGTGGATGGTCTGGCCCATGACCGTGAAGGGTTTCACGCGCTCGGTGACGATGGCCTTGGCCCACAGCGAACCGCGCGTGCTTTCGAGGATGACCTTCTCGCCGTTTTTGATGCCGCGCATGGAAGCCAGTTCGGGGCTCATCTCGCAGAACATCTGGGGCTCGGCCTCGAGCAGCCAGGGCGAGTTGCGGGTCATGACGCCCGTCTGCCAGTGCTCGGTCACCCGGTAGGTGGAGCACACGAAGGGATAGCGCGGGTCGCAGGCGGCGTGGACTTCGGTTGGGCCCTCGAACTTCAGGGCCGTGGGGTTGCTCAGCTGCTTGGAGAAGGGATGCTCGCCCACCGGGCATTCCAGGGGCTCGTAGTATTCGGGGAAGGGCCCGTCGTTGCGGCCGGGGCCAAACAGCTGGCCCATGCCTTCGGTTTGCATGATAAACGGGTACTTGCCCAGCTTCGAATCGGCCATGGGCGGCCAGGGGCCGTCGGGCACGTCGCCCACCCATTTGCCGTCCTTCCACTCGATGACGGCCTTTTGCGGCTGGTAGGGCTTGCCCTGGGGATCGACCGAGGCCCGGTTGTAGAGGATGCGCCGGTTGACCGGCCAGGCCCAGCTCCAGCCCGGGTACAGGCCGATATTGGCCTGCATGGGGGTCTGGGTCTTGTCGCGCCGGGCGGCCATGTTCTTGTCGGTGTAGGAGGCGCAGTAGATCCAGTTGCCCGACGAGGTCGAGCCGTCGGTCTGGAGCATGGCGAAGGCCGGCACCGGGTCGCCGGGCTTGAAGGTCTTCTCGGCGTCGCCGACCTTGAGGGTCTTTTCGGTCAAAAAGACGCCGTTGATGCGCTTGGCCACCTTGTGGGGATCGAAGGCGTGACTGGTGGCCACGTCCCAGTCGAGGTTCCTGATGGGATCGGGGAAGGCCCCGTTCTCCTTGGCGTAGAGCTCGCGGATCTTCTCGAAGAGCTCGTAAATGATGTCGCCGTCGGGCTTGGCGTCGCCCAGGGGCTTCTGGGCGGCGTAGCGCCACTGCATCCAGCGCCCGGAGTTGGAGATGGAGCCTTCCTTTTCGAAGGACACGGCGCAGGGCAGGTAGAAGACCTCGGTCTTGACCTTTTTGGGGTCCATGCCCGGGCCCTTCCAGAAGGAGCCGGTCTCGGTCTCGAACATGTTGACCGTGACCATCCAGTCGAGCTTGGTCATGGCCTCGCGGGTCTTGTTGGCGTTGGCGGTGCTGGCGGCCGGGTTCTGGCCCCAGGCGAAAAAGCCCTTAAACGCCCCCTTGTGCATGACGTCGAACAGCGACAGCCAGGAGTAGTCCTTGCCCGGTTCGAGCTTGGGCAGGTAGGCGTAGCCCGTGTCCAGGTCCTGCTTGGGATACATGAACTTGAGGAAGCTGGCCAGGTATTTTGGCCGGTTGCCCCACCAGTTGGCGCTCTGGGGGTCCTTGGTGGCCGGAGTGTTCTTCTCGTTGTATTCGGCCAGGGTCTGCATGGCCGCCGAGGGGGTCGGGATGTAGCCGGGCAGGATGTGGAACAGCAGCCCCTGGTCCGTGGAGCCCTGGACGTTGGCCTCGCCGCGCAGGGCGTTGATGCCGCCGCCGGCCACGCCCATGTTGCCCAAAAGCAGCTGCACGAGGGACATGGCCCGGATGTTCTGCACGCCCACGGTGTGCTGGGTCTGGCCCATGGCGTAGAGCATGGTGCCGGACTTTTCCGGTTTGCCCGTGGCGGCGTAGGTCTGGTAGACGAGCTGGAGGTCGGCCTCGGGGGTGCCGCTGATCTCCGAAACCGCCTTGATGGTGTAACGGTCATAATGCTGGCGCATAAGCTGGAAGACGCAACGGGGATCGCGCAAGGTCGGATCCTTTTTCACGATGCCGTTTTCGTCCTTGTCGAAGCTCCAGCTGGACTTGTCATAGGACCGCTTGGCCGTGTCGTAGCCGGAGAACAGGCCGTCCTTGAATTCGAACTTGTCGCTGACGATAAAGGACGCGTTGGTGTAGTTGACCACGTAGTCCTTGAAATACAAGTTGTTGCTCAGGATATACCGGATGAACCCGCCGAAGAAGGCGATGTCCGAACCCGAGCGCAACCGGGTGAAGATATCGGCGTGGGCCGACGTGCGGGTGTAGCGCGGGTCGACGTGGATGATCTTGGCACCCTTGTCCTTGGCCCGCAGCGCCCACTTGAAGGAAATGGGATGGTTCTCGGCGGCGTTGCTGCCGATGATGAGAATGCAATCCGAATTGGCGAGATCGATCCAGTGGTTCGTCATCGCCCCGCGCCCGAACGACTCTGCCAGAGCCGCTACCGTGGCGCTGTGTCAGATACGGGCCTGATGCTCGATGTAGGCGAGCCCCATGGCCCGGAGCATGGCCTGGTAGATCCAGCATTCCTCGTTGTCCATGGCCGCCGAACCGACCGAGGCGATGCCTTCGCAGCGGTTGACGGTGCGGCCCTTGGCGTCCTTGGTCACGAAGCTGGCGTCGCGCGCCTCCTTGACCTTGCGGGCGATGCGGTCCAGCGCCCAGTCCCAGCTTTTTTCCTCCCAGTTCTCGGCGTAGGGGGCGCGGTAGAGCACCTTGGTGATACGGCGGTCGTTTTTGCCGAGCTGGAAGTGGGAGGCCCCCTTGGGGCACAGCGAGCCCTCGCTGATGGGATGGTCCGGGTCGCCCTCGATGTTGACCACCCGGCCCTCGCCGTTGCCGTCGGTGCTGGCGATCAGGCCGCAGCCCACGGAACAGTAGCAGCACACCGAGGTGGTCTGTTTGGTGAATTTGAGCTTGTCGGCCTGGCCCTGCGCCTGGGCATGCGCCGGCCCGAGGTCGAAGCCGAGCCCGCCGAAGGCGGCCACGGCCGTGGTCGCGCCCGCGATCTTGAGGAACGCTCGCCGGTTCCATTCCATATTTCCGTCTCCTTCGCCGCGAGGCTTGCCGCTTTCCCCGTCGCCACGAACCGGGCTTCGGGTCGGTTCTCTCTTATGCTAATTTTAGCATAAGTTAAAAATAACATAGACTTCCGCAATGAGAGTCACTCATTACCTAAAAAACAGGCCAGTCGCGGTCAAAGAAAAATCGATTAGTCAAGATCTGGCACGAACGCGCAGATATTGGAGAGGAGAATCGGCAGGATATCGCTGTCCTTCTGGTTGTGGCGGAACTCCAGTTCCTTGAGGTACAGCGGAAATTTCCGGGCCGTGACCCCGTGGAATCGGACCAGCCGTTCCCGGGCGTAGGCCCAGAAGCCTTCCTGACGGGGTTCCACGGCCGGCATGCGGCCCGAGACCTCGACCAAACGCCGCGAGAGCACCTCCGAACCGCAGGTCACCAGCGTCTGGTAACTCTGGTAGCGGTCGGAATAAACGATGGCCCCCAGGCGGGACAGCGGCAGGGAAAAGTGGAGGTTGAAGTGGAGGATGTCCTCGGGGGTCATGTCGGGCAGGTAGTCCACGAAGACCATGTCGCCCCGCTCCAGGATGCCGAAGACGGGCACGTCGGCCAGGGGGGCGTCGGCCGGCACCGGGCGCAGGGTCTTGCCGGAAAACCCGAGCTCCCGGCCCAGGCGGCCGCGCAGGATGGCCAGGCCGTCGAAGCTCGCGGCCAAAATGGCCAGGCGCACGATGGTCGCCGCCTTGTAGGCGGTGTTGTAGGCCACGGACAGGGCGGCAGCCATGGCGTGGGAAGTCTCCTTGGCGGCGAACAGTTCCAGCAGCCGCAGCCACTGGCGCGGCGTCAGGCCGGCCAGGCCGGCGAAACGACCGGACAAGGAGTGAAAGGTGTAGCGGCACACGGCGCAGCGCACCCGGCCCTCGGCCAGGGCGTAGACCTTTTGCGCGGCGCAGCGCGGACAGACCGGCCGGCCGCACGGCCAGCACTGCCGCTCGATCAGGCGCCTGGCGCTGGCGTCGGTCCTGGCATGGCGGGCAATGTCCAGGGACATGGCGAAACCACCTCAGCCGCCGATGGCCGACATGTCCCGGGACTCGGGCGCGGCCCCGGGGTCGAGGACTTCGTAGCCCAGCGGCTTGTCGCGAAGGGCCATGGCGATCACCCGGCGCACCATGGGCAACCCGAGCTTGGGGTTGCGCAAAAGCGGCCGCAGCTTGAACTCGCGCTCGGAAAACAGGCAGGTGCGCAGCTTGCCGTCGGCGGTGATGCGCAGCCGGTTGCAGGTGTCGCAGAAGTGCTCGCTTAAGGGCGAGATCACGCCGAAACGGCCCAAGCCGCCGGCAATGCGGTACATCTTGGCCGGCCCGCCCGTGTCGTGCACGTTCTTGTCGGGCACGAGGTCGGCCATGCGCTGGGCCAGGGCCAGCACATCCTTGGCGGTGATGTAGTTTTCGGGCTTCCAGAGGTTGCCGTCGCCCATGGGCATGAATTCGATGAAGCGCACGTCCAGGGGCGCTTCGGCGGCCAGGCGGACGAAATCGGCGATCTCGTCGGTGTTGATGCCGCGCAGGGCCACGGCGTTGACCTTGACCCGCAGCCCGGCGGCCAGGCTTTCGTCGATGGCCCGGCGCACGGCGGCCAGATGGTCGCCGCCGGTGACCCGGGCGTATTTTTCGCGGTCGAGCGTGTCGCAGGAGATGTTGATGGCCGAGACGCCCAGTTCGGCCAGAAGCGCCGGCTTTCCGGCCAGCATGGTGGCGTTGGTGGTGATGCGCAAGTCGAGCTCGGGATAGCGGCCCAGGATGGATTCAATAAACACCATCAGGTCGCGGCGGGCAAACGGCTCGCCGCCGGTCAGGCGCAGCTTGGCGATGCCCAGTTCCCGGCCCAGCGACACGAGGTCGAGCATCTCCTCGTAGCGCAGGATGTTTTTGTGGGGAATAAACGGCACCCGGTCCTTGGGCCGGCAGTACATGCAGGCGAGGTTGCAGCGGTCGGTCACGGAAAGGCGCAGGTAACTGACCTCCCGGCCGCGGCCGTCGCGAAGGCGCGTGGAATTCTCGGTCATGACCCGGTCTCCATGCCCCGGGCCAGCACCAGGTCCGGCGGCGAATTGACGTTGAAAAAGGGCCGCGCCATGTTCTGGTCGGCCCGATTGTAGTCGATGTAGCAGCGAAGCGGCTCGGGAAAGATGCCGGACAGCCGCCGCTCGCCCCGGGCGAGGCACTCGCGCAAAAGCGGCACGCCGGCCGGATCGTAGACGGCGACCAGCGATTCGACGTAGCCGGTCTCGACAATGCGGAACGTCGTCATCAGCGCCCCGTCCGGGCGCTTTCGCCAGGCCGCCACCAGGCGGTGGAGGGTCGCTTCATCCAGAAACGGCAGGTCACAGGACACCACCAGGCAGGACCGGCCCGTGGCTTCGAGCACGGTCACGATGCCGCCGGCCGGGCCGAGCCCTGGCGTTTGGTCGGCCAGCCACGGCGCGTCGATGCCGAAGGCGGCGGGATCGCGCCCCGAGACGAAAAGCTCGCCGACCACGCCACGCACCACGGCCGCCACCCGGCACAGCAGCGGCTGGCCGAAAAAGGACAGCCAGGCCTTGTCCCGGCCCATGCGGCTCGATTTGCCGCCGGCCAGGATCACGCCCAGGGGGGTCGCGCCGGCTGCGCTCACGCCGCCACCCGCCCGGCGGCGTCGGCGAACACGGTAAAGCGCCCTTCGGCGTCCCGGGCAAATCCCACCAGCGTCACATCGGCGGCCAGGGCCGCCTCCACGGCCGCGGCGGTCACGGCCGAGCGGCTCACCACCAGGCGAAACCCGGCCCGAAGCGCCTTTTCCATCATCGAGGCCGTCACCCGGCACGACAGGAACAGGACCAGTTCGGACAGGACGATGCCCTGGCGCACGGCCAGGCCGGCCAGCCGGTCCAGGCAGTTGTGGCGGCCGATGTCCTCGGCTCGGGCCTGGAAATCCCCGGCGGCCGGATCGTAGAGGCCGGCCCGGTGGTAGCAGCCCGTCCCGTCCCACAGCCCCGGCGCGGCGATGAACCGCGTCACCAGCCCCAGCAGCTCGTCGGCGGCCAGGGAACCGGGCAGGGCCGGATCGGCCGGACGCCTGGTGTCGGGCGCCACCCCCAGGTCGACGCAAAGCCCCTCGGCCCGGCGCACCACCGGCACCAGGCCGGGGGGCAGCATGTCCAGGGCGGCGTGGCCGAGGGCCAGGCCCTCGGGATCGATGGGCGCGGCGAAAAGCTCCCGCTCGCCGTACCCTTCCAGGCGCAGGCGGACCCGGGTTTCGATGGCCACGGCATCGGCCGCCCCGGTCAGGACGCCGCCGCGGTAACGCCGGCAGGCCACGGTGCGCGTGAGGGGGGCGCCCATGCTAGAAGCCCCAGGCGGACAGCACCGGCCGATTGTAGCCCTGGTTGCAGGCGGCCAGATCCAGGGTCAGGGATTCCAGGTCATCCAGGACCGGCAGGCTCGGCCGGTCCAGCTCCCGGAAGTCCGTGGTCTTGATGTAGTTGTTGCAGCGCAGGCACACGTGCACGGCATAGCCCGGCTCGTCGGGGGCGGTGAAGACTTCCAGGTAGTTGTGGTCCTCCTCGCCGCAGTAGGGGCACAGCAGCCGCTTGGCCCGGTATTCGAGCTGGCAAAACGAGCAGGTCAGGTGCCGGGCCCCGACCTTGCCCACCAGCCGGGCCATGAGCGGCGGGCTGGCGCAGACCGGGCAGTGGCCGAAGTTCCAGGTCCGGTTTTCCGGAAACCGGGCGTAGACGGCCTCGGCCACGGCGGCCAGGCGCGGCGCGAGGCTGGCCTGGACGAGGAAATTGAACAGCCTCGGGGCGTCGGGGGTTTTCTCGCCAAAAGCGGCGAAATAGGCGTCGTCGCCGTCCAGGTAGCGGCCGAAGGCCCGGGGCAGCTCGATATCGCCGCTGGCGGGCGCCGCGGCGACAGTGGCCATGGCCGCGGCCAGGTGCGGTTCGCTGACCCGGACGAGGTGGGCGAGTTCGCTAAAAAGCGCTTCGCTGCGGGCCACATCCAAGGGAAAGGCGTGCCTGGGCAGCATGGGCGCGCCGCGCAATACGCGCTCGATGTCCGTGAGTTCCACATCGTCCAGGCGCACCCGTTCGGCGGCCCGGGCGGCGAGCTGGGCCCGGGCCGTGCCGGCCACGAGCTCCAGCATGGCTGCCGGCAGCACGGTCTTGCGGGCGATGTCGGCCAGTTTCTTTTCCAGCAGGCGGCTGGCCGCCGCGGCATCAAAGGGCATGGATTCTCCTTGTCGCCCCGGCGCAAAGGGCAGGCGTCGCCGGGGCCACGGTGACAGTATGGTGTCGAGGCCGGGGAAGGCAAGAGGGCGCGGCGAAGCAGACTCGGCCACGGCTGGCGGGTCAGCCCACTTTCGTCGCGGCTTGTCAGCAAAAAACACCGCGGCCCCGGCTGGTGCGCCGGCCTGCTCTCGGCTACAGTCGGCAGCATGCGACACCGCCTCGCCCGCCTGCTCGTCCCGGTTGCCCTGCTGTTCGTTGCGGCCTGCGATTCGGCCCCCTACACCGAGCGCCGCCAGCTCATCGTCATCCCCCAACGCCAGGAACGGGCCATGGGCGAACGGGCCGCCCGGGACATCCTGCGCACGGCCCGCCTGTCGGGCAACGCGGCCCAGAACGCGGCCGTGGCCCGGGTGGGCCGGCGCATCGCCGCGGCGAGCCAGGCACCGGATATGGACTGGGAATTTCACGTCCTCGACGACGACCGCACGGCCAACGCCTTCTGCCTGCCCGGCGGCAAGGTCTTCGTTTATAGCGGCCTGTTCGCCGTGGCCCGCGACGACGACGCCCTGGCCACGGTCCTGGCCCACGAAGTGGCCCACGCCCTGGCCCGCCACGGCGCCGAACGGGCGACCCTGGAGCTCGGGGCCCAGCTTGGCGGGGCCATCCTGCAACTGGCCATGGGCGACGAGGACCCGCGCCTGGCCGCAATCGCCGCGCGCATCTGGGGGTATGGCAGCAACCTCGGTGTGGTCCTCCCGTACGGGCGCAAGCAGGAATACGAAGCCGACGCCATCGGGCTGCGGCTCATGGACAAGGCCGGCTACGACCTGGAGGGCGCGGTCCGCTTCTGGGAGGCCATGCGCCGGGCCGACGCGCCCAAACCCCTATGGGCGTTTGTGTCCACCCACCCGGCCGACGACAGCCGGCTGGAAAAAATCCGCCGCGACATCCGCGAGATACGGGCGGCCAAGCGCCGGCCGCCCGGCGCGGAACTGCCGTCCGCCACGCCTTCCGGCGGCCTTGGTGGTTGATAGGGGCGGCAAAAAGCCTTATATGCATTCTATCCCGTGAAACCAATAACGTTGCGTTGCGTCTCGCGGGAGGGGAAACCACGGCGTTTCCCCGGCCATGCATCCTGATCGTCCTCCGCAGACACCCTTGTAAACGGCCCAGGCCGCCAGGGAGAAACGATCATGCCAGCCGAAGACATCCAGCGCTGCCCCGGTTGCGGCATCGAGTTCAAGGCCTCCGATATCGTCGGCAGGCAGGCCTGCCCGGTTTGCGACCGCCCCTTCGTGGCCGCCTTCAACCCGGTGCGGGCCAACGGCCCCCTCCAGGGGATTTTCACGGCGAGCGCCTTCCAGGAGCCGGAGACCGGCCGTCTGGTGCGCATCAACCTGGCTTGGCTGTGGACGCTTTTGTTCGGCTGCTTCTATTTCGCCGCCAAGGGCGCCCGGGGCCTGGCCTGGGCCAGCTTCTTCGCCACCGTGTTCACGGCCGGCCTGGCCTGGTTCATCTACCCGTTTTTCGCCGCCCGTCTGTTGCGCCGCCACTACCTGCTCGCGGGCTGGCTGCCCGTGTCCACCCCCGCCGCATCCGAGGGCGAACCGGATGCGCTGCCGTCGTGACGGGCCGAGCGGATTGCGCGGCCTTCGTGACGAGGCGGGCCGCACGCGCTGCCGTCGTGACGGGCCGGAAGCGGTCAGGCGGCGGTCGAGGCGCGGCCGGCCGCCTCCCCAGAGGCGAGGCATTGCCTCAGGACGAACACCGCCAGGGCGAACACCGCGCCCAAGGTATCGGCCAGCATGTCCTTCTGGGCGTCCCAGGGATCGCCCTGGCTGCCCAGAAACTCCACCCCGGCCTCCCCGCCCTCGACGACGGCATAGCCCCATTCGATGATCTCGTAAGCGCAGGCCACGGCCATGATGGCGGTCAGCCCGAAAAGGACCACCACGACGGGGTGGGCCAGACGTTTTCGCGTGAGCAGTTCCGCCAGGGCAAAGGCGTAGAACCCCACGGAAAAATGGGCGATGCGGTCGAAGTGGTTGCGCGAGAAACCGAAAAGGTCGGTCACGAAGCCGAAAGGCACGTTGGCGAACGTGTAATGGCCGCCGATGGTGTGTAAAAAAAGCCAGACCGCCATCATGGCATAGGCCAGGTTGGTGTACCGGAACCGATGGAAGGTGGCCACCAGGAGCACGAACATGGCCATGACCGGGATGTTTTCCGCCCACCAGACCGGGCGCGAGGCGGGGCTGACAGCCAGCGCCGTGAAAAAGGCCACGAAGACGCCCCCGAGGACTAAGGGGAAGGACCGGTTGCCCATGCCCCCTTCTACCCTGTCCCGGGTCCCTTGACCAGAGCGGTGCGCCGGGAGGCCGCGCCGGCAGCGATGCCGCTGCCCGCAGGGGGCATCGCCGGCTGCCGGGAAGGACCCGCGACCAATGGGGCGGTCAGGCGCTGATTGGTGACATCTGGTCAGCGCGTCACATTGACGGGGAGCGCGGGGGGACAGGCGAGCGATAGGGTCGGGAAGGAATCTCGCCGGGGCTATACCGGGGCTACACTTGGGAAGAAAATAAACAGCGGGTTTCGCCTCGAGACATTCTCGCGCGTAACCCGCTGGTATTATTCTGGTACCGGGAGCGAGACTCGAACTCGCAAGGCCTTGCGACCGGTGGATTTTGAGTCCGTTCAAGCGCGAAAATGGGTCCGGACGGCCCTGTATGCTTGTGACGTAATTATTTAATATTACTTGATAATCATTAAACAGCATCGCACGGCGGGGCGCGTTGACGGAGTTGCGGGCCGGGACTATACCGGGACCATGCCAGCCAGCCGGAAGTGGTGCAAAACCGCGTATCCCGGGGTCCGCTATCGGGAGCATGGTACCCGAAAAAATGGGGCGTCGCCAGACCGCTACTTCGCCATCCGCACCTATTGCGACGGCAGGGAGCGCGAGGAAGGACTTGGCTGGGCCACCGAAGGCTGGACCGCGAAAAAGGCCGCCTCCCTGCTGGCCGACATCAAACAGGCGCAGACCACCGGCACAGGTCCCCAGTCCCTGGCCGAAGTCCGGGAAGCCAACCGCCAGGGCAGGCTGCGCGCCAAGCAACAACAGCGTATCGACAGCGTCGTCGCCATGCCCTTCTGCCTGGCCGCCTTTGACCACTACCTTCCCTGGGCGCGCCGCCACAAATCGAGCTGGCCCGAAGACCTGTCCCGGCTCGAATACCATTTGCTGCCGCTTCTGGGCGATGTTCCCTTGCGCAAGCTCACACGGGCCCACATCGAAGCCATGGTCGAATCCGTGGCCCGGAAAAACCTTGCCCCGGCCACGGTCATGCAATGCCTCGCCTTGGCCCGGCGCATCTGCAACTTCTGCTCCGGGATCATTCTTCATGGGGAACCCCTCCTCCCCGGGCGCAACCCGTGCGAAGGCGTGAAGGTGCGCCGTCCGGACAACGCCCGCCTGCGGTTTCTGACCTATGCGGAAACCGACCGCCTTACCCGAGGAAAAGATACGGTTGAGCAGCTGATACTTGGCCATCTCCAGGGAGAAGATGCCGGTCGGGTGTCCAAGCCCCACGGCATGCTCGGCAAGGGTCAAGGCCAGCGCCGTCTTGCCGTGGCTCGGCCGGGCACCGATGACGATCATTTCGCCTGGCATGAACGAACGGATCAACGCGTTCAGTTTCCAAAACGGCGTGGCTACCCCACCGCCGCCGGATTCCTCCAGCCGTTCAAGATAGTGGGTGTAGGGGTCCAGGAATTCGGCCGGCGACTCGCCATGGGCATCGAGGCGGTCCTTGAGCACGGCATCGGCGGCCAATTGGGCGATACCCACGAACTCGGATGGATCGCGCTCCGGATCGTAGGCGATATCCATCATGCGCATGGCCATATCCAGCATGGCCCGACGTTTGGCCATGGCCCGCACGATGTCGGCGTAGTGCGGGCTGTTGGCGGGCGAGAGGGTGCTCCCCGCCAGTTCGCCCAGGTAGGCCGGCCCACCAATGGCATCAAGACGACCGGCGGCGGTCAACGCCCCGGCCAGGGTGATCAGGTCCACGGGCTTTGAAGCCCGCCACAGACCCAGCATGGCCTCCCAAATCAGTCGGTGCGCAGGGGAGTAAAAATCAGACGCCCACAGTTCCACGCCCAGCTTGTCGAGCAACGACGTTTTGCGCAGCACACCGCCCAGAATCGCCTGTTCCGCATGTAAATTCTGGGGCGGCAGATTGCGCAGGCGGGCGTCTTCCAGGGAGGCCGGCAATGATTCAAATCGCCGTCCGGGTGCGATCATGGCAATGCCCTCTTGACCATACACACTTCAGTGTGTATTTGTGGCTTATGAATAGCGCGGAACTGATTCGGTTGCTTGAAGAGGCTGGATTCAGGCTTGTGAGCATACGCGGCAGCCACCACAAGTACCGCCACCCCGACGGCCGCGTGACCATCGTTCCGCATCCCAAAAAAGATCTGGGCATAGGCTTGATGCGCAAGATCCTGCGCAAAGATGCTAAGCTCATTGAATAGGAGGCAGCCATGTATTTCCCCGCCGCAGTCTTCATCGAGGAAGGCAAGGCTTACGGCGTGACGCTGCCGGACATTCCCGGCTGCAACACCGCTGGCGACACCCTGGAAGAGGCTCTGGCCAACGTTCAGGAGGCTGTCGAACTCATTCTGGAAGACGTTTCCGCGAAAGCTGTTCCCAGCAGCCTGGAACGCTACAAGGACGATCCAGACTACAAGGATGCCGTCTGGGCCTTGGTGAACGTGGATCTCGGGTTCATGGATGAGCGCACGGTCCGGGTGAACATCACAGTTCCCGCCGGAACGCTTGAAGAAATCGATCGCGCCGCCAAGGGGCGGGGTCTCAACCGCTCTGCTTTTTTGGTCCGCGCAGCGCGGCGGGAAATGGCCTGCCCATAAAGTCGGCTCCAAGGCCGCCCATCCGATGTGGCGGTCTGGCAGGTCAAGGACAGGGTGCCTGCCTCCTCTATTTAGAACGAGGTTTTTGAGGCGCGCGGGCCACAAGCCGGGACAGCCCGAATCGGGCTGAAAAGGGGGGGGTGAAAATTGCTGACCGGGACTATACCGGGACTGGAAGGCGGGATCACAAAAAACAGCGGGTCGCCCTTGCCCCTTCGGACAGTTGCAACCCGCTGGTATTATTCTGGTACCGGGAGCGAGACCCGAACCCGCAAATACTGCAATATGCTTATTTAATTGAATAAACACGTCGATAACACACATAAAAATTTGAACCTTCCCGGTTCCTTGTACCCTCGATTTGTACCCTAACAAACCAATAAAATCAGCATAATAATTAAAGCCCAAGTCAAAGATAGTTTTTTTCACGTCAATTATCAACAAACAAATGGATGTTCAAAAAAATCAAAAATATCAAATTGTTACCACTATAAAGTTTTAAATATATCTCTTGACAATCTCCCGAGCGTGGATAAATGGTCGAAAACATTCGACAATATCACTCAATTCGCCCGGAGAAGCACCATGTGTTCAAAGGATAGCATAAGATTACAGGCTCTTATCAGCATTTCACTCAAAGCTATTGATAAAAAAGATTATAGGTTATGTATAGTAGCTTCAAATCATATTTTAAAAATAAACCCTGTTCACACCCAAGCGCTCACTTTAAAGTGCATCGGATTATACCAGTCAGGAAACTACAGACTATCCCTATCAAACCTAAAATACATGCTAAATAATTTTGACCAAAAAGAAGTAACAACACTTGAAAATACTATGAGACAAAATAATATACTACCAGACACAATTCATATCCAGTTAATGGACGAATTGTCAAAAGAGATTAAACGAAAACAATACGTCAAGAATGCTATAAATTTAGGGGAGCTATTTGCAGTATTGCAATTATAATTTCTGTGTTTCGATATTTATATTCGTGAACAACACCCATGAAATGCTTTTATAAAAGCGAAGCTCTACGCGGTAGTTTTCTTGCCTTTGTATTTGTTTTAAAATCATGCTTTTTAGCCATAGAAAATGCCTTAAGTATTGTTGGTGTTTGTGAAAAGTCAATATCAAGAATTTTTCCTAGAAGCATCATATCGAACTCATCGTCGCTAAAACAACCACATCGAGGAACACCATAGGCTGTAATATCAACTTTTAAGCATCGTAAACATTCACACCAACGCCAAACATCTGCATCCATAATTGGAATTGCGTTTTCGCACCCTATCATACGAATTCCATTGTCGGGCGCTAAATTGTAAAAGAAAACTACATCTCCAGCATCATTTGCCCATGCCGCAGCTTTATTTAATTCTGACTCAACAGGTTTCCTTGGTTTAATTTCAAGAAAAAGCTCTATATCGTTCAAAAAGAAATCTGGCATATAAGCATACTCAAAAAAATTGACAGAAACTATTCCTTGATATTTCTCATACTCATAAGAAACACCTAGTAAATCCATAAAAACAGCCCACCTTGCCTCTAATTTAGATTTAAAATGGTAATCTCCATAGCGTGTTTTAATAGATGGCAAATCATAATTTTTATATCTCATTTTACATCTCCATAAATATCATCAAGGTGCCGTCATAAAAACGATGAAACTAAAGTTCCACCAAGACAATCCTAAAGATGGGCACAAACCAACAATCAGCATCAAAACTACTTGCACCACCGATGATTTTCAACATCAAACAAACGTTTAGTATTTCCAACATATCGGACTGAACCAATGTTCTTAATTTTATTTTTACCATACTTTGAAGTATAATACGAGCAGCGGCCACTGAAAAAAATTTTCCAAAAAGAATTTTCAATCTTTAAAAAACCAACATTTGCACGTTGCGCTATTCGTTCAACAGTCACACGAAATGTCTGCTTTTCAACATTAGTTGACTGAAATATATTCTCTTTAACAAGTTCCAAATTAATAAAATCTTCTATTGGAGGATATAAAAGCACGAACGCAAGATGCTTACCGCCAAATGATGACAAGCTATACGTATGAGCTTGCCAAACTGCATCAATAAACTTTGACTCTGGGTCTTTAGATGATGGAGATTTAACTTCAACACCAATATATATAGGCTCAAAGCCATTTTCTATTAAATGATTTTTAGGGTAGATGATAAAGTCAATAATCACTTTTATATTATCTATAGGAAAGACACCTTCTACTTGTTCATGTATAATAAAATCATTAGCCAAAGAAGATACGATTTGCTGATGATAGAAACTCTCATCCACATCAAACCCCTTTTCATACGCAATAAGCTAAATTTGCATATATATTTGTGAATATACCTCTCCGCTGTGGCAAAATCAACATCCAAGACATGATTCACCTTGGTCATTTTCAACGAAATTATTTCACACTATTTAAGTAGTAAAACATATTTTCAATTGACAATGGTTTTAGGACATTTTAAACGTTCGATTACAATGACTCATAACCATTAAGGAGGGAAATATGCCTGAAAACATTAAAGTTTTTGGATATTGTAGAATTTCCACTGACTTACAATCAAACGAAAATCAACGGCCTGAAATTATGAGGTACGCCGAAAGTAAAAATCTGACTGTTAGTGATTGGATTGAGGTGCAAGCAAGCTCACGGCGAAGCATAGCTGACAGAAGAATTTATGAATTATTAAACACACTTAAGAGAAATGACCATCTCATAATTGTGGAAATAAGCCGATTAGGAAGAAGCATCTTTGAAGGTGTTGATATTATAAAACAGCTTAGGGATAGAGGGGTAACAATACATTCCATTCGCGATGCAATCATTACCAGCGGCCAAAACAGCAATGCTCAAGGCGATTTGATTATATCAATGCAATTATACTTTGCACAAACGGAGCGTGATAGAATTCGGGAAAGAACACTGTCTTCCTTGCAAAGAAAAAAAGAAGAGTTAGCTTTGATTGGTGGAAAGTTAGGGCATCCTGACCTTGACAGCCTTCATCGCCAAAACAAAATAAAGAACCGCGAATTTGTTGAAAAAATGCGCCCAATCTTTAACTATTTTTATTCACTTGGGATGCGTCAAGAGAGGATGGTTAGGACACTTAATGCTAATAATGTCAGAAATATACGTGGCAATGCATTCAACTTGAAGCAGGTGCAACGTATTATAAAGTATATGAGCGAAGAAATTGAGGGTGTTGAACGGAACAATAGTTATCAATTCATGACACCACCTCCTGAAATACAATATGTTTACAAAGGATTTCGTGATGAAGAACGTTTAGTGTCTGTACGGGGAGGAATCGGACGTGAAGAGCTATGAAAATAATACTCCATTCAAAATTTCTTGGGCCGGCCAGGATGCCCCGCTGCATGTCTCAAATACTACGTGGTCGACATGCACCACGATTTGCCCATAATCGCCGGGCGCTCATCATCACGACCGGATGCAAGGCCGTATACTGCCCGTAGACGCGTCCAAATCCCAAAGATGACCTGGACTATCCCTTGCCCATCAAACGGGGCTGATTCCGGCATTCTCCCGGAGCCTCTGCTATACCATTTCATAATTTCCCATCGTTCCGGTATGAAAACAATATACCGTGATACCATTTTGTTTACTTCCAGCAAAAGTGAAAAGTTTATTTCTACGAAAATAACAAGTTATGAAAGTGATAGATTTTGCATATGTCACTTTTAGAAGTAAAAATAAAATATCATACCGGAATAAAACATATTTATTATGATTTTATTTTTGATAAAAATCAAGTTTTTGGAGGTAAAAATATGGTAAGCGAGTCTTGTATGGAAATAGATACAATAGAGACACTAACTAACAACATAGATTTGATTGATACAATGCTACTCAATCAATCACTGACAGCTGGTAAAAATAATATATTGATTGTTGATAGCAGGGATTCAGCATTCCACTTAAAAAAAATTTGTTATGATAGTAGTTTTGCAATTCCTGGATATGTTTTGGATGATAAATTTAAAAATATGATGAGAACTGGAATCAATCGTGTGTATCTTTTAGAACACGATATGATGAGTGATTTAGCACTATATTCTATCAATCACGGCATTTCCGTTTCAATCCTAAAAGATATTGATAACAAATCAATTTTACGAATGTCACGCAAAGAAATTGAAAGGAATATATCAAAGGAATCCATATCATATTACAAATACCAGTATCTTAAATGGTGTACTGAAACTAATTTTATTGATTATCCCCACGTTCTTGAAAATAAAATCCGTGATTTATTTAAATCATTAGATTTTTGTGGAATTGAAAATAATGAAATAGAAAGAACACAATTTGACCGATGGTTGCAAGATATGCTGCAATTAACCAATCAATACTATGAGCTATCAATATATCCGCTAGTTAAGTGGTGTTTTGTGACTCAATTAGCCAACCATACAAATATATAAGAGGTGTAATTATGAACAAAATTAAAATGAAACCAAAACGAATAAACAGGACCAGCGTAAATAATAAATTTGCGTTAACGCCATCCGCGCAAGGCGAAATATCACGAACAGTATTATACAACATAAAGTTGAAAAAATTGATACGATTTTTAACCGACTACGGGGAAAAAAGCGGTATGGACTATGAAAGATTGTGTGCATTAGTTGATGCAATTGAAAAGATTATCAATAAAAATAACGAAATAAAAAAGCAAAATAAGGAAAAGAAAGATATGTTAATTGGAGGATACGGGTATGCCAAAAGCAAATAATGATAAATATCGCTTTGACGTGTATTGTCAACGTGAAAATGGATTGTCCTTGATTGCTTTTTGTAAATCAAACGGCGTTAGTGTTAACTCAATGATTAATCACTTGATTGTTAGCTTTTTATTAAATAAAAATAAATACGCATTTAATTTTGTTGATGGCGATGAACAACCAATAAATAATCAACAAAAAAATACACTTCATGTAGAAAATAACGAAAATGATAATGAGAATTTTCCAGACATAATCAAAGAACTATTAGAAAATAAAGATAATGGAGATAATCTTGATTACTCCTTTTAATAGATAATAAAAAAACCCCGGATACGAATACCCGGGGAAACTAGATAATGAAAATGCAGGAGTAGATAACAATATACACAATGTTTTATTTAGATCTAAAATATAAAAGTAAAAGTGACAAACCAAACAATCCCGGTAAATCCATTCCATTTTCGGGGCATCCCAAAAAAGTCCTTGACCGGAAACCCTTGAGATTTTCAACGGTTTTAAGTTATACGACTGATTTTGTTGATATAAATCTGAAGCCGTTGGTGCCTGTACAACCCTTTGGTGAATCCAAGCCTTGTAAAATACAAGGGTTATTTCCAGGTCAAGCCACCGAAAATACTGGAAATAATCAAAACACCATTCAAAATGATGTGCTTTTGATACCCCCTCAAAGTGATGGTTCCGAAATACCCCCTAAAATAACCATTCGTTTTGATGGTCACTTTGGACCATACCAAAAACCATTAACTTTTGACCATATCAATCGTGCATGTCGTTTTGATATGCTGATTATACTATTTGATTTTACCATACTATCCATACCTAGTAATCGTATATATCCAACGTGCTACTTGTTATTTTTTTTGGACGTGTTAAGATGTCCATTCGAGGCTTGGCCCGCAAGTAAACCATTAAGTTTTGATGATATCAAGGGCATATCATCAAGTAACCATATCCAGATGACATCTGATTTGATGGTATCGAAAAATGATAAAAAAATAATAAACTTAATATATGCACCTACTTTTGATAATATATTTAGCAATTTGTCAATGACTAATCATTCGCTATCAATCATTTTCAGCCACTTTTTAATGTTTGGAAATGACAAATTTTATTTGCATATTTTGAGTATATATACATATATCAAATCAAGTATATGTATATATAATATATGGTTTTATGGATTGATAAGTGCGTTAGCACAAAGAGGGGGTTTAAGGGGGATTCGTCCCCCTTTATGTATATATAATAAATTACGTACATATACATATATATGTACAAAATGATGCAAAATAATATGAAATAGAAAGTGCAATTAAAAATATGATTAAAATAACATTACGAAGTATATAAATAAATTAAGGGTAGTTGACTCGGATATCAACTACCCCGACAAGGAGACAATAAGATGATTAACTTAAGTGATGATATAAATGTTTTATTGGGTATTGTCAATAGTGGGTATGACAAAAACCATTTGATTTTAACTGTAGATAAGTTTTCGTCCGTGATTAAAATGACACGCGATGAAATTATCAACATAATATCGCTGTTACAATCAAAAAAAGATATATTTAATTCATCATATGACGATAGAGATTTAATTGTAAATTTTAGAGATTTATATTCTTATGGATTGAAATTCATTATCTCGCGCCGCAATAATTCCATTACATTTACGTTTAGTTCAAAATTTATCCGCGAATATGGTGAAAACCATTATATTCATATCATTCAAAGATTTTTTAATGAAATTAAATTTGAAATAGATGCACGTGAATTACACCAACGATTGGAAGTGGGCTACATTGAAATAGCATTAGATTTCTTTGGGTTATCAATGCGTAATAAGATTAAAGATTTAAGAACAAAAGTGATATCAAATTATATCAAAGAGCGGTCCCCCGAAAAAAAACGTACCATTATTATCAATCGTAAATACGATGGCAAATATAACCATTTAGTTTCAAATGAAAATGATAAAGATACATTTATCCAGTCTTATCTTGAAGCTAACGAACAATCACATATAAAAATATATGACAAATTAACAAATGCTTTTTATGAACGTACAAATGAAAACCATCATTGGATAAAATACTTTTCAAGCGTATTATATGATTTAAGCGATGAAAATTCCATTAAGTTTATGGATGCATATACTAGATTATCAGGTGAAGAAAAAACCATTGTTTTTAACAAAATGATTGAAACACAATCAATCATTCGTTTGGAATACTCAATAAACAATAAAATAATTGAAACGTATGCCAATTACAAAAATAATCCATTAAATCCTGATTATATATTGATTACAAATGCACTTACTAATAAACACCTAATGCTTAAATATCTAATTGAAAATATCTGGAACATAACGTATAGGGACCGAAGTGGTAAATATAAATTACTACCATTATTTAATATGGCATTAGATTTTATAGATAGTTATGAACCAGAAGAAGATAATGGAATAAATCCAGACACGCAAATTGAATTAAGGAAAAATATAATGAAAAGCACTGATTATGCATCAAGAACCCGTGGCTGCATAAAATCAATCATTGAACAAACTAAATACTACGCTTCTCAAGGTGGGAATGTTGATGAAATCATATCAATCATATCTGAAACAAGTGATATTCTAATATCAGGACTAGACGATATATACAGCATAAAATCACAAATCATTGAAATTGGCTAATTAACAATTAACATTGGCGGAAATAACCGACATGGACAACAAGATAGTATCACTTGATACATTCGCAGCGGCGAAGGCCAATATCACAAAAAATCAAATAAAATCCGTTGAAGATGAAATCAAAGCGATGGTATCTGATATGGATTTAACCATTGACGCGATGCAGGAACAAAACGAAGCTGAATAATATGATAGTTACATGATAGACGCGCAATCATTGGTATATCATTGCGAGGATTTGATTGATAAGATTTACACGCTTAAAAAGCATATACCCGATTGATGATAAAGTATAGTTATTTCGGATAATTATTTAACATTAGGACGGGTCCGCATGACGTGCGAAAAATCAACCATTTCTTCAAAGTTCATTTTAATCATTATATTGTCATATAGAACTCGCGGCGAAAAATCATTAGCATAAACATCAGCGGTTATATCGTTTAGCGTGTGCCCCATAATCCTTTTGTACATGTGCTCGTCTAGGGACAGTTCAACTTTATTTTGCTTACAATAATCTCCAAAATTTTTTCTAAACGAATGAAAATTAACAACTATTTTACTAATATTTCGTGAATTTATGATTTCATCGCGGAAACCAAGCTTTGTTTTTAAACGCCCAAACCATTGACTTGCTACATGATTGTACTTTCCTGTTTTTTCAAGAACTTTTAGTTCCGGGAACAATCTTACAGACCTTAAGCGCGTCAATTTATCAACATAGCCCAAAATATCTAATTGATTTATCAAAAATGGATGAACCGGAACAAGACGCCTTGAAGCTTCATTTTTTATTTGCTTGTCTAAATCATCATTAACGTCAAAGACCCATACTCCTTCCACTTCTTTTATATCAGTTAAGTATAGTTGACATATTTCGTTCACGCGCATTCCACTAAACAGACCAATCACAGGCAACCAGTATCTATATGCATATTCATTCGTATCATCATATGCAGATGATGAAAAAATTTTATTTAATTCTATGCTATCAAAAGGGCGAATTTTTTTATTTACTTTTATTGCTGATATTTTAACACCAAATCCTTTAATTGGATTATCTTCTGCATAACCCATTTTTTCCGCATAACTCCAATAGCTCATTAATGCACATATATAATTCCGACGCGTTTTTTCGGTTATACTGTCTTCCTCTGGAATATCCATATTAATTATTTCGTCGATTGTCTTATCTCTAAAGCGTTTAATTTTATTTTTATTTTTCGGCCATTTGAGTAAAACTTCTCTAAATTTTCGTATGTCACTTTTGTCTACCATTGAAATATCTACATCTCCTGTTATATCTACAAATAATTGGAAAAACTTTTCATACTCCGCTAAAGTATTTGCGCGTTTGTTGTCATTTTTTACTTTATCTTCTTTATATTTTGCCCAAACTTCACTTAGCCTATAAACTTTCTTTTGATTTCTTCCTTTTCTTGAACTATTTATATGCGCCATAGCATTTTCACTCGCATTATCATCTAGTTGCAAAAGATATTTATTGTAAATATTTTCTTCTTCTTGCGATGTTGATTCCCCGCTGTATCGCTTTACCAAATCATCAAAATACTTTTTATATTGTAGAATAAATCCGCGCTTTAGAATTGCGTATTTTTGATGGTCATGGTCTGGTTCAATTTCGCAACTCCTTAAATATCCATCAAGCATACTTTTGGCAAAATCATCAGATTCAAGTTTTAATAATGTTTTTTTGAAATATATCGCTTGCTCTGTTTTTGCCCTAATCAAGCTATCGTACTCTTTTTTATCAAGAACATCATTATCATTAACATCCGCCAACTCTCTAACAGTTCGGATTTCTTCAAAATATTTTCCGAGCAACATTGAAATATCTTCGCCAGACAAATCTTTCAGTTCTTTGTTCATCCTCAATCCTTGGAATAACGCACTTATTTTGTATGAAATGTACTCTGCCTGGATACGGGCCATCTTGATGCCAACGGCACCCAAAGAGTATTTGATTTCGGTTTTTTGGAAAAGAGGACGTAAATCATGCGGAATGAGGCGACGAAAATAAAACCGACCGCCTTTGCAAAGAAGATGATGGGCCGATTTTGGTAAAAAAGAAGGCACCGTCAAAACCCCTCTTTGTACCCAGGTTGAGTACCTGACGGGTTTTGCCGATGCCGTGAAACTGAAAAAGGCAACTGTACGAAATACTTAGAAATATAAATGGTACCGGGAGCGAGACTCGAACTCGCAAGGCCTTGCGACCGGTGGATTTTGAGTCCACTGCGTCTACCAATTCCGCCATCCCGGCAGGAATTGAAATAAATACCCCTATTCGCCTGTTTTCGTCAAGATATTTCACCCTTGTGCCGCCCGGCCGGAACGGATAGACCTCCCCTGCCCCTTTCGGGCGAGGAGTCGCCATGTTCCCCATCGGTCCCCTGGTCAACGGCGCGGCCATCGTCGCCGGCGGCCTGCTCGGCTTGCTGCTCCACGGCCGCTTCCCCGACCGCGTCCGCGCCGGCATGTTCCACGCCCTGGGCCTGTCCATACTGCTCATCGGCCTCAAGATGGCCCTGGCCGGCAACGCCCCCCTGCTCGTGGTCGTCAGCATGCTCTCCGGCGCCATCCTCGGCGAACTCGTCGACATCGAACGCTTCATGGCCCGGGCCGGCGACGCCCTCAAAACCCGGCTGCGCTCGGACAACGCCCTGTTTACCGACGGCCTGGTCAACGCCACGGTCATCTTCTGCACCGGCACCATGGCCATCCTTGGCTCCTTCGACGAAGCCCTGCGCGGCGACCACACCCTACTTTTCGCCAAGTCCGCCCTCGACGGCTCCGTGGCCATGATCCTGGCCACCACCCACGGCGCCGGCGTCATCCTGTCCTGCCTGCCCGTGGCCCTCTACGAAGGCCTGCTCGTGGTCCTCGGCGCGGCCAGCCACGACTTCTTCACCCCCGACCGCCTGACCCAACTGACCGCCGTCGGCGGCCTGCTCATCATCGCCATTGGCCTCAATATGCTGGGGCTTTTGAAAATCCGCGTGGCCAACCTGCTGCCGGCCATGGTCGTGGCCGTCCTGCTCGCGCCCTGGTTCGGCTGACGCCCTTTTTCCTTCCCCTTCCTTTACGCGGCCGCCGTTTTGCCGTAGACCGGGAACCCCATGCACGAACTCTCCATCGCCCAAAGCCTGCTGGCGCTCATCGAAGACGAGATGGCCAAGCACGGCAAGGACACCCTGGTCACGGTCAAGGTCCGCCACGGCCGGCTGTCGGCCATCGTGCCCGAGGCCCTGGACATGGCCTTCACGGCCCTGACCATGGACACCCGCCTGGCCACGGCCAGGCTCGTGCTGGAGGAAAACCCGGTGGTGCTGCGCTGCCGGGCCTGCGGCCGGGAATTTTCCCCGCAAGGGAAATCGGCCTTCGCCCCCTGCCCGGCCTGCGGCGAGGAACTCGGCCACACCGTCCTCAGCGGTCGCGAACTCTACATCGAATACCTCGAACTCGAATAGCGGAGGCTTGCCATGCAGATTCCCGTGGTGCGCAACATCCTGGAGGCCAACGCCCGCATCGCCGCCGACCTCAAGGACTTCTTCGCCCAAAAAGGCATCCTTGTCCTCAATCTCATGAGCTCCCCCGGGGCCGGCAAGACCACCCTCCTGGAACGCACCCTGACCGACCTGGCCCCGCAGTTGCACATGGCCGTGGTCGAGGGCGACCTGCAAACCGACAACGACGCCCGCCGCGTGGCCGCAACCGGCGCCCAGGCCGTGCAGATCAACACCGAGGGCGGCTGCCACCTGACCAGCGCCCAGGTTCAGGAGGCCATCAAGAACCTCGACCTCGACGGCCTGGACATCCTTTTTATTGAAAACGTCGGCAACCTGGTCTGCCCGGCCGAGTTCGACGTGGGCGAGGATTTCAAGGTGACGCTTTTAAGCGTGACCGAGGGCGACGACAAGCCCGAGAAATACCCGCTGATGTTCCACATTTCCGCCGCGCTGGTCTTAAACAAGATCGACCTGCTGCCCTATGTGGACTTCGCCCTGGAACGGGCCACCCGCCACGCCAAGGTCCTCAACGAGTGCATCAGCGTCTTCCCGGTCTCGGCCCGCACCCGCGAGGGCCTGGAGGACTGGTACGACTGGCTGCGCGCCCGCCTGGCCGACAAGCGCGGCGCCGCCTGAGCGTCCCACACCCGGCAACGCGCCAACGGCCCTTGCCCCGACAGCTCGCGGAAGCGGCCGGTGGTCCCATGACCGCCGGCCGCTTCCTATTCGCCCCGCACCCGGACGCCCCGCCCGTTTGAATTTCTGAAAAAATCATACGATCCCGGCCCCCCCCACTGGCCCCACCCGGCGGAGTTTTCCGATTTAGTCACATCATTTCAGTAGATTAGATACAAACCACCGTCACCAGTTCCTGGCACGATTCTTGATTTACCGCAAGCGATCCTCAATCCGTTCGATCAGGGAGATGGAAATGGACGCGATTTTACGCAAACTCCTCGTAGCCCTCGGATTCGCCGGCCTGGTGCTGGCCGCGTCGACAAGCTGGGTCATGGCCCAAACCCTGTCGGCCGGCACGTTCAACTTCGAGCCCCGCTTCAGCGCCTACGGCACCACCAATGACCGGGTCAGCTCGATCTACACCTACGGCGGCGCCCTGACCTACTATGTCTTCGACAACGTGGCCGTGGAGGCCGAAGGCATGGGCGCCTACATCAACCAGAGCAAGAAGTTCGAGACCGACTACGGCTACGGCACCAAGTCCACGCCGGCCAACGGCATCGGCGCGGGCCTAAACGCCCGCTGGCATTTCCTGGCCACCGGGCCGGCCACCATGTTCGTCGGCGCCGGTGTTGGCGGGCTGTGGGCCGACGCCAAGGTCCCCTACAACGGCTTCGAAAACAACGTCACCGAAAACGCCGAACTCGGCGCCACCGTCGGGCTCACCCAGCAGCTCAGCCTCAAGGGCTCGGTCAAATACCTGCACCTCGGCCAGTTCAACAACCAGGGCGTCAACGGCTTCGGCGGCACCCTGGGTCTCAACGTCAGCTTCTAGTGCCGCGTCCTTGAAAAGGGTCTACACTTACGTGGACACAACACATAACTGACTATTTTTCTTAAAAAACTATCGCATGTTTTAAGGGACGCAACTCGCCGCCGCGCGCGGCCAGGCTCTTCCCGCCGGCAACGGCGGATGCGACCGGCCGCGCCACGCGGCCGGTCGTTGTTTGCGGGGGCGAAGGGGAAGCCGGGCAGGGGGAATGCCTGCGGCGGCCAAGGGGCTGCCGCCCTCTGGACTCCCGTGACGAATGCGGCATAATGCCTTTGCTGACGCGGTCCTGTCGGCCTCGTCCGGTTGCGGGAGACGCCTTACGGAAAACGCCCTTTTCAATTCGGCCCGGCATCCCTATACTTTCCTTGCGAAAAGGCCGAAGGTGCGGACATGAGCAAGATTCTCGATCAGGACGAAGTCGATGCGTTGCTGCGCGGGCTTTCCGGCGGCGAGATCGAAGCGGAGACCGACATCCTGGAGGACGACTCCGGGGTGGTGGTCTTCGATCTGTCCAACCAGGACCGCATCATCCGCGGCCGCATGCCGGTTCTGGAGATCATCAACGACCGCTTCGCCCGCCTGGCCTCCAACGCCATGGCCAACGCCATGCGCAAGCGGGCCGACGTCAACCCCATCTCCATCGACATGTCCAAGTTCGGCGACTTCATGCGCTCCCTGCCCGTGCCGACCTCCATCAACATCTTCAAACTCGACCCCCTGCGCGGCAACGCCATCCTGGTGGTGGACTCGCGGCTGGTGTTCGCCATGGTGGAGAGCTTTTTCGGCGGCGCCGGCTCCCAGCCGAAAATCGAAGGCCGCGACTTCACGCCCATCGAGCAGGCCATCATCAACCGCGTGGTACGCATCGCCCTGGAAAACATGGAGGAATCCTGGCAGCCCGTGCACGAGGTCCACATCGAACTCGTGCGCAGCGAGGTCAACCCCCAGTTCGCGGCCATCGTGCCGCCAAGCGACGTGGTGGTGGTGGTCACCTTCGAGGTGGAACTCGAAAACGCCATCGGTTCGCTCATCGTCTGCCTGCCCTACGCCACCATCGAACCCATCCGCTCCAAGCTCTACGCCTCCTTCCAGACCGAGCGCCTGGAAGTGGACCACGCCTGGATCGCCCGGTTCAAGGAGCGGCTCATGGAAACGCCCGTGGAGCTGCTCGTGCGTTTCGGCAAATCGCAAATCACCGGCCGCCAGCTCCTTTCCCTCAAGCCCGGCGACATCATCATGCTCGATAACGACGTGGACGCCCTGCTCGACGCCGAGATCCAGGGCGTGCGCAAGTTCCGGGGCATCCCGGGCCTGGTCAAGTCCAACAAGGCCTTCCAGATCGTCAAGGAAGAGGAAATCCACTTCGAATAGGCCGCCGGCCGCCATGACGCTTTTGCAATGCTTCCGGCGACCGTCGGGCCACCGGGACCACGCTCCCGCTCACCAGGCGGCCAACCGGCCGGTGGGGTGGCGAAAATTGCCGTGCCCGGCGGCGGCCATGTTTTCGTAACGACTTGCCATCACGCGACAAATCCGTAAAATCGAAAAAAACGGCCATGGCCAAGCGAAAAAGGCCGTGGTATCGGCCAAACCCGTGCGCGCACAGCTCGCCATACCCATCGAGGCCCAGCCCGACGACACCACCTGCGGCCCGACCTGCCTGCAAGCCATCTACCGCTATTACGGCGACGACGTGCCGCTGGCCGCCGTCATCGCCCAGACGGCCACCCTGCCCGGCGGCGGCACCCTGGCGGCCCTGCTCGGCTGTCACGCCCTGTCGCGCGGCTACGCCGCCCGGCTCTACACCTTCGACCTGACCGTGTTCGACATGACCTGGTTCACCGACGGCGCCCCCGTGGACCTGGCCGACAAGCTGGCCCGCCAGCGCCGCTACAAAAAAAGCGCCCGCCTGCGGGCCGTCACCGAGGCCACCCTGGAATTTTTGCGCCTGGGCGGCGAGGTGCGGTTCGAGGACCTGACCGCCGGGCTGATCCGGGCCATCCTCAAGCGCGACCGGCCCATCCTGGCCGGGCTGTCCGCCACCTACCTCTACCGCACCGCCCGCGAACGCGACGATGCGGACGGGAAGATGATCTTCGACGACCTGCGCGGCGAGCCCTCCGGGCATTTCGTGGTCATCGGCGGCTACGACCAGGAAAGCCGCACCGCCCACATCGCCGATCCCTTGTTGCCCAACCCCATCAGCGAGAGCCAGTATTACCAGGTGACGCTCAACCACCTGGTGTGCGCCGTGATGCTCGGCATCATCACCCGCGACGCCAACCTGCTGGTGCTCTCCCCCCGCAAAAAAGCCGTCCCCAGGGACGGCAAAGGAGCCTTCGATCGTGTCCGTTCTGGTGGTCATTGAAAATCCCGAGGACTGCTCGCTGGTCTTTTCCGGCGTGGAACCCGTGGCGGCCCGGGCCTATCTGACCGACGAAACCTTCACCGGCCTTCGGGGCGTCAAGATCATCAATATCTGCCGTTCCTACCGTTACCAATCCATGGGCTATTACGTGTCGCTTCTGGCCGAGGCCCGCGGGCACAAGCCCGTGCCCTCCATCACGGCCATCCAGGACATGAAGTCCCTCGGCATCATCCGCCTGGCCTCCGACGAACTGGAGGAGGTCATGGCCCGGGCCCTGGCCGACCGGCCGCCCGAGAAGCTCTCCTTCTCGGCCTATTTCGGCAAGACCCCGGAAAAAGGCCTGGAACAGCTGGCTTCCCGGCTTTTCAAGCTCTTTCCGTCGCCCTTTTTGCGGGCCGACCTCAACTTTAGCGGCGGCTGGCAGCTGCAAAACGTCTCGCCGCTGTCCGTCAAGGACATCCCGGCCGGGGAGCGCGATTTCGCCGAGTCGGTCTCCACCGAATACTTCGCCGGCAAAAAGCTCATCATCCCCAAGCGGCCCGTGTCCCGCTACGACCTGGCCATCCTCCACGACCCGGACGAGCCCCGGCCGCCCTCGGACGCCAA
The DNA here is from genome assembly GCF_049995385.1 of Solidesulfovibrio sp. DCME. Classification (NCBI taxonomy): domain Bacteria; kingdom Pseudomonadati; phylum Thermodesulfobacteriota; class Desulfovibrionia; order Desulfovibrionales; family Desulfovibrionaceae; genus Solidesulfovibrio; species Solidesulfovibrio sp. DCME. The sequence goes on along the minus strand of NZ_CP188261.1, from coordinate 2,411,467 downwards.
GGCCCTCAAGCGCTTCGTCAAGGCGGCCGAGACGCTCGGCGTCGGCGTGGAACTGATCACCAACGAGGACTCCAACCGCCTGTCGGAATTCGACGCGCTTTTCATCCGCGAAACCACCAACGTCGACCACCACACCTACCGCATGGCCCGCAAGGCCGTGGCCGAGGGGCTGGTGGTCATCGACGACCCCCAGTCGATCCTGCGCTGCTCCAACAAGGTCTACCTGGCCGAGCTGCTCGCCCGCCACAAGATCCCGGCCCCGCGCACGGTCATCGCCCACGCCAAGGGCATCGACCACATCCGCGAGGAGCTGTCGCTTCCCTGCGTGCTCAAGCAGCCCGACAGCGCCTTTTCCCAGGGCGTGGTGCTGGTGCGCGAATCCGACACCCTCGTCAGCGAGGCCCGGCGGCTGCTGGCCAAGTCCGACCTGGTCATCGCCCAGGAATACCTGCCCTCGGATTTCGACTGGCGCATCGGCATCCTTGACCGGCGGCCGCTTTTCGCCTGCAAGTACTACATGGCCGCCGGCCACTGGCAGATCCTGCGCAAGGGCGAGTCCGGCAAGGACATCTACGGCCGGGTCGAAACGTTGCCCGTGGGCAAGGTCCCCAAAAAAGTCATCGCCGCCGCCCAGAAGGCCGCCGACGCCATCGGCGACGGCCTCTACGGCGTGGACCTCAAGCAGGTGGGCAACAAGGTCTACGTCATCGAGGTCAACGACAATCCCAATATCGACGCGGGCTTCGAGGACGAGGTCCTGCAGGACGAACTGTATTTGCGCGTGGTGGAAGTCTTTCTCAAACGCATCGAACGCCGCAAAACCGGGAGCCTCAACATATGAGCCGGGCCAGACCCCTTTTCTCCGCCTATGGCGTGGAAATCGAATACATGATCGTCAACCGGGAGACGCTCGCCGTGCTGCCCGTGGCCGACAAGCTGCTGGCCGCCGCCGCCCAAAAAAACGGCGCGGCCGACGTTCCCATGGGCGCGCTAACCTGGTCCAACGAACTGGTCAATCACGTGCTGGAGATGAAGGTCAGCCAGCCGGCCAAAAGCCTCAACGGCCTGGCCGGCCTTTTCGCCGAGCACGTGGCCATGGCCGACACCCTGCTCGCCCCCCTGGGCGGGCGGCTCATGCCCACGGGCGCCCATCCCTTCATGGACCCCCTGGCCGAGACCGTGCTGTGGCCCAACGAACACGGCGAGATCTACAAGGCCTTCGACGCCATCTTCGATTGCAAGGGCCATGGCTGGTCCAACCTGCAAAGCATGCACCTCAACCTGCCCTTTCGGGGCGACGACGAGTTCGGCCGCCTCCATGCCGCCATCCGCGTCCTCTTGCCCATCATGCCGGCCCTGGCCGCCTCCTCGCCCCTGCTCGACGGCCGCTTCACGGGCTTCCTCGACACGCGTATGGAGCAGTATTCCAAAAACGCCGCGCGTGTCCCTTCAGTCATGGCCGCCGTCATCCCCGAGGCGGTTTTCTCCGAACAGGAATACCGCGACCACATCCTGGCCCCCATGTACCGCGACATCGCCCCCCTGGACCCGGCCGGCCTGCTCCAGGACGAATTTTTAAACGCCCGGGGGGCCATCGCCCGCTTCGACCGCTCCACCATCGAAATACGGGTCCTGGACACCCAGGAATGCCCGGCCGCCGACCTGGCCCTGGCCGGCGTGGTCGTGGCGGCCCTGAAGGGCCTGGTGGAGGAACGCTGGTCCACCTACGAGGAACAAAAAGCCTGGGACACGCGGGAGCTGGCCACCGTCTTCACCAAGACCATCGCCAACGCCGGCCGCACGGTGGTGCCCCAGGCCTACGCCCGGCTCTTCGGCGTCTACGCGCCCTCGGACATCCCGGCCCGGGTCATCTGGCGGCGGCTGGTCCACAGCCTGCTTCCGACCATGGACTACGACCCGGCCTGGGACAAGCCGCTGCCCGTGCTGGTGGACCAGTCGAGCCTGGCCCGGCGCATCCTGGCCGCCCTGGACGGCGACTACCGGCCGCGCAACATCCTGTCCGTCTACGGCCAGTTGTGCGACTGCCTGGAAAAAAACGAGTCGTTCAATGTCGGCCTGCTTGGCGCCGCTTATTACCTGTGAGCACGCCGTAAACGTCGTGCCGCCCGCCTATGGGCCGCTTTTGCGGGGCTTCGAGGACCTGCTGGCCTCCCATCGCGGCTACGACCGCGGCGCCCTGGAAACGGCCCGGCGGCTGGCCGAGGCGGTCGGCGCCCCGGTTTTGGCCACCGCCGTCACCCGGCTTCTGATCGACTGCAACCGCAGCGAAGGCCACCCGGGGCTCTACTCCGAAGTCACCAAACCCCTGCCCGCCAAGGCCCGCCAGGCCATCCGCGACGCCCATCACCGCCCCCATTGGCAGGCCGTGGCCGCAACCGTCACGCGCTTGCTGGCCGAGGCCGACACCGTCGCGCACATCGCCAGCCACAGCTTCGTGCCCCGCCTGGGCGGCCTGACCCGCCGCTGCGACGTGGGTTTTCTCTACGATCCGGCCCGGCCGGCCGAAAAACGCTTCTGCCTGGCCTGGCGCGACGCCCTGGCCGCCCTGGACGCGGGGCTTGTCCTTCGCCGCAACTATCCTTATCGGGGTGTCGCCGACGGCCTGGTCACGGCCTTTCGCCGCCGTTTCGGCCAGCGCTACCTCGGGGTGGAACTGGAAGTGAACCAGCGCTTCGCCCGGGCCGGCGGCGAAGCCTTTGACCGGATCAACCGGTTGCTGGCCGCATCCCTGGCCGCCGCCCTCGGCCGCGACGATGGCGGTGGGGCTGCGCCGGAGCTGGCCGCCAACGACCCCTACAATCCGGCCGCCCTCGGCCGCGACGATGGCGGTGGGGCTGCGCCGTAGGCCCGGCACTCGCCTGCCCTTGGCAACACCGCTTCCCGGCCCTTGCCAAAAAGGCTGCCGCCCTCTAAGGCAATGCTAGGGAATTGGCCCAAGGACGGTGTTCACCAACGCGCGGAGCAGTGTGTATGTCGTATCGTTTGTTTTCCCCTTTCGGCCGGGGAGGCTTGTGGCTGGTGTTGGCAGGGTTTTTGTTCGTGGCGGCAACAGCGGCGGCCGGCCTGGCCCAACAGGCCGGGGCACCGAACACGCCCGGAAGCACTGCGGGCACCTGCAACTATCCCGGACCCTACACCTCGCCCTACACCTTGACCTTCACCTGCAACACGGCAAGTCTGTCCATCGGCTTCGACCAGTCGCCACGCAACGACACCACCCTGGAATCCACCATGCCCTATGCCGATTGGTATAACCAGTCGGCCTACAACCAGGGTGACATCACCTGGGGGCCGCCACCGACCCAGTACTCGGCCATATCCGTGCCGACCAACGCCGGCTGTTCGCCGCTGCAATGGAAACGAGAGCGGGTTGTCTACACGGCCTCCCAATACATCGGCCGCTACTACCAGCACCACCACATCCCGGACTGGGACCCGCCCGCGGACTGGCCCTACAGCGACACGCTCATCGGCTGCCAGACGCCGGGCATCGACTGCTCGGATTTCTCGTCGTGGTATTACAACTACGGCCTGGGCATCAAACTCGTCACCGCCGTGGCCGTGCAGGCCCTGCCCACCACGCCCATCCCCGGCCCGGGGGGCGTGGGCAACATCACGCCCAAGGTCGTGGCCGCTTCCGTGGACAATGTCCCGCCCGATTTCGCCACGCTCTGCGGCCTGCTGCAAACCGGCGACCTGCTCTACATCAAGGGGTCGCCCACCGGCCCGGTCACCCACGTCATCATGTGGGTCGGCTCCCTGGGCTCAGGCCCGGACCCGCTGGTCCTCGACAGCCACGACAACAGCCCCGTGGTCTACGATTCCAACAACGTGGCCATTCCCCTGGGCGTCCACTTGCGGCCGTTTCGCTCCACGGCCTGGTATTACACGAGCTTCAGCCACGCCCTGCGCATTCTGCCGACCGGGGAGTCGACCAGCGCGACCAACAGCCTGTTGCTCGGCGACCAGTAGCCCTCGTGTTGCTACCCTTAAAGAATAATTATTTTAGTTGGTTGTTTCCATATAAGCACCTCTCCTTTTCAGGGACGCGACACGAGCGGCCACCGTCAAGGGGCAAGGGGCGCGGCCCCGGGAACAGGGCCGCGCCCCTTGAACAGCACCAGCCCTCGGGGTTCGCGCACAGCTTCGAAGAGTAAGCGGAAAATGGCCAGGTAGGGGCTGGCGCCGGCCGGCTGTCCGTTGACGCTGGCCACGGCCAGCCGGGGCTCGGGCGTCACGCGCCGCGAAAGCAGGTTGTCCAAGGGAGCCAAGGCGGCCGGCAGCCTGGGGTCGTCGGGGGCAAGGGCCGTTTCGAGGCGCGCTCCCCCGGCCGCCAGCGTCAACACCGGCCGCGCGCCGACAAAGGCGACGGCGCAACCGGCCGCGCGCCGCGGCAGCGCCAGGCCCTGTCCGGCTGCGCCCAGGCCCCAGACGGCGGCCGGATCGCGCCCGACGCACCACCAGGGCTCCTCGCCGCCAAGGCCGCTCGCGACCAGGCGCACGGCCCGGCCCGTGGCGAATTGCGGCCCGGCCAAACCGGCGAAAAATTCCCCGGAAACCACCTCGCCCGAAAGCTCCATGCGCCGCAAGGCCCGGAAAACGCCCGGCCAGGCGAAAGCCGACGCTTCCCTGGCCAGCATGTCGCGGCACACAATGCCGTAGCGGGCCAGCAGCAGCCTGGCCCGGTCCATGGCCAGTTCCTCGCGGGCCAGGGCGTCCTCGGGCGGGGCCGGGGCGCGCAGCCGCCGCCAGGTGCCGGCGGCCGGGAGGCTCGCGGCGAACCGGGCCGGGGCGGTGCGACGCACGGTCCGGCGTCCGCCGCGCCCGGTTGCGTAGGCGACGGCCTCGGGCGTGAAATCCGTGGCCACGCCCCGGCGCAACACGGCCAGGCTGTCACAGGACGCCACGCCCTGCCAGGCCGCCTCCCACAGCCGAGCGGCCAAGGCCGACGGCGACAGGCCCGTGATCTCCAGCAGCGCGGAAAAATCGTAGGCAGCCCGGGGATCGGGGAAAAGTCCGTCGTCTGCGCGCGGCGGCCCGAAGCCGGCCAGGTCGAGGTCCTCGGGACGGGCGAAGAGGACCTTTTTGAGGCCCGCGCCGAACCAGGCCAAACCCGTCTCGGCCAGGGCGGCGTCGAGCAGGGCCGGATCGTAGGCCCGGCAACGGGCCGGCAAGATGTCCGTTTCCCACAGCGCGGCGGGAAGGGGAAGCCCGGCCAGGCGCTCCAGGCGCTCGGCCAGCCCGGCGGCATCCCCGGCCGGCCGGGCCAAGCCCTGCCACACGGCCAGGAAATACGGCAACCGATCGGCCGGCAAGGCCGTCACCGCCGGCCGCCGGGCCGCCCGGGCCAGACGCAGCAGGGTTTCGAAATTGGCCGCATCGCACCACAGCGTCCCGGCCCGCCCCGTCACCAGCTCCCCGGACACCCAGCGCCCGGCCTCGGCCATGTCCCGGGCCGCCTCGGCCAGCCCGGCTTCCGGCAGGCCAAGCCGATCGGCCATGTCCGAAAGGGCCAGCGGGCCATGGTAGGACAGCCACTGGGCCAGCAGCGCCTCGCGCCGGGCGGCCGCTTCCTCGGCGGATGCGGCGGCGCTTTTGCCGGCCCGCGCCCCCGGGGCCAGGGGCACGGCCAGGGAGGCCTCGCCGTAGAGGGCCAGGGCCACGTCCGCCGCCAGTTCCAGGGCGGCCAGGCGCTCGCCGCCGCCGTGCGGGGCGCGCACCCGGGCCAGGTGCGACGCCAAGGCTTCAGTCAACACCTCGGCCGGCTCGCCGTGGTCGCGCGCGACAGCGGCCAGCAGCTCCCGCCACTCGCTTTCCGTCACGATCACCCGGTCCTTGAGCCATTCGAGGACTTCCGTGGCGCCCGAGGGGGCGTAGCCGGGAAACAGGCGCTGGCGCCTGGCCACGAAGGTGCGCACCACGCCCTGCGGCACGGCCGGCCGCGACGGCCCGCGCGCCACCTCGGCCACCAGGTCGGGCCGGGCGCCCGTCGGCCCTGCGGCCGTGCCGGCGTCGGTCAGGTACATGTATTCCGTGACATGCCGCCAGACGATATCCGCCGCGAACGGGCTTTGCACGCGCGTGCGCACGAAGCTCACGGACACGTCCCCGGCGCGCACGGCCGCCAGGAAACCCCGGGCGGCCTCGACGTCGAACAGGTCGGCCAGGCAGGTGCGCCAGGCTTCGAGCACCATGGGGAAATCACCGTAGCCGGCCACGGCGGCGAGCAGCTTTCGGGCCCGAAGCCTGGTGATCCACAAGGGCTGGCGCTTGCCGAAGCCGTCGCGGGGGAGCAGCAGCGCCCGGCCGGCCGCCTCGCGAAAAGCCGCGCCAAAGGAGCCCGAACCTTCCAGGCGGCGGCGCAGGAACTCCCCCAGGCGCTCGGGCGGCAAGGCGTCGAGGATGGCGGCGGCATCGCGGTCGCCGGGCAGGGTCACGGCCAGGCAGTCGTTGCCGGCATAGACCGGCGCGGCTTCATCGAACACCTCGGCCAGAGCCGCTTCCAGAGCCAAACCCAGGGGGGCGGTCGCGGCCAGTCCCAGGGGCAGGTGGAGGATGACCTGGCTGCCGGGCGCGCCGCCGGGGCCGGTGGCCGTGGTCTCGACGACCAGGTGGCGCCCGTGGGGCAGGCCGGCCCCGGTCGCCTCGCGCTGGCGGCGCAGATACGCGAGGAGGGCCGCGGCCGCCTCGGGCTCCAGGAAATAGTCCTGTCGCAGTTCTTCCGCGAAGTCGGGATCGTCCAGGCGGGTGTCGGCCTGTTCGAGAAAATCGGCCAAAAGCGCCGAAAAATGGCGGTCGCGCGCCCGGGGATCGCCCAGCCAGAACGGCGCCGGCACCGAGCCGGCCGGAGCCGGGGAGACGAAGACGTCGGCGTCGGTGATGCGCTCGATGCGCCAGTTCTGGGCGCCGAAGGCGAACACCTGGCCGAGCCGGGCTTCCCAGACGAAAACCTCGTCGAGTTCGCCCAGGCGCGTGGCCCCCTCGACCCGGCGCAGGGCGTAGTAGCCCCGGTCGGCGATGACCCCGCCCGAGGCGTACAGCCGCAGGAGCGCGCCCTTGCGGGCCGAAACCACGCCGCTTAGGCCGTCCACGGCCAGAAGCGGCGCCAGTTCCCGGATGCGCGTGGCGCCGTAGCGCCCGGCCAACATGCCGAGGGTCAGGTCGAAGGCGGCCCGGGACAGGTCGCGGTAGGGCCAGGCCCGGCGCACGGCCCGGTAGAGCGCGTCCTCGGGCCAGGCCTCGACGCCGCACATGGCCACCAGCGTCTGGGCCAGGACATCGAGGGGCGCCACCACCGGCCGCAGCGCCTCGATTTCGCGGGCGTTCGCCGCCTTGGCCATGACCGCCGCCTCCAGCAGGTCCTTGTCCGAAGTGGGCAGGAAAACCGCCCGGCTCACCTCCCCCACCTTGTGGCCGCTGCGGCCGATGCGCTGCACGGCGGCCGAAACCGTGGGCGGGCATTCGACGAGCAGCACCTCGTCCACGGCGCCGATGTCGATGCCCAGCTCCAGGGAGTGGGTGGCCACCACCGCCTTGAGCTCCCCGGCCCGCAGCCGCGTTTCCACGGACTGGCGCAACTCCCGCGAAAGCGACCCGTGGTGGGCGTAGGCGATGGTCGCGTCGGCGCCGTCGTTGATCAGCCGGGCCAGCTTTTCGCACAGCTTGCGGTTGTTGACGAAGACGAGCGTGGTCCGGTTGCCGCGGATGCGCTCCCGGATGTCGGCGGCCACGGCCTTGACATAGCCGCCGTCGCGGTCGCCCCCGGGCCAGGGGACCTGGCGCACCCGTACGTCCATGTCCTTGCGGGCCGCACTGGAAACGACAGCCACCGGACGCGGTACAAGCGTGGCGGGATCGCCCGGTGAGGGCATCATCCCGCCGACCATGGCCGCGACCGTGCCCAGGGGCGAGACCGTGGCCGACAGGGCCACCCGCTGGAACTCCCCGGCCAAAAGGGCCAGCCGCTCCACGGCCGCAAGCAGGAACACGCCCCGCTTGGTCCCGGCCACGGCGTGGATCTCGTCGAGGATGACCAGGCGCACGTCGCCGAGCAGGCCCCGGCCGCCCTGGGAACTGAGCAGCAGGTTCAAGGATTCCGGCGTAGTGACCAGGATTTCCGGCGGTTTTCGCAGCATGCGCCGCCGGGCTTCGGCCGGGGTGTCGCCGCTTCGCGCCTCGACCCGAATGGGCGGCAGGGGCGTGCCCGCCGCTTCGAAGGCCCGGCGAATCCCGGCCAGGGGGGTCAGCAGGTTGGCCCGCACGTCCGTGCCCAGGGCCCTCAGCGGCGAGACGTAAACCACCGACACCCGGCCCGTGGGCCAAACCCCGGTGGCCAGGCGGTCGATGGCGCACAAAAACGCGGTCAGGGTCTTGCCCGAGCCCGTGGGGGCCACGGCCAGGACGTGCTCGCCGGCGGCGATGCGGGGCCAGGCGCGCTGCTGGATGTCGGTCGGCGCGCCGACGTGGGCGGCGAACCAGGAGGCGAGGCGCGGATCGAAGGGCAGCGTCATGGCGCCAAGGTATGTCCGATCCGGGGGCTTTGGCAAAGGCCTTGGCCCATTTGGAAACAATTCCTTGCTTTTCAGCTTATTAATGTCTTTGCGCACAGAGAAGCGACAGCCTCGCCGCCGTTAGGAACACCCCGGCGACAGGAAACGAACCGTTTGTCACGGGAAAGGCACTGCGAACCGGTGGGAAGCGACAGGCAACGAACAGGCTGGCGACAGACCAGGAACACGGCGCTCATCGCCCCCTCTCCCCATGCAGCGGCACAGGCAACGCACAGGTTGGCGACACGCCGGGAACACGAAAGGAACAAAACGAGGGAACCGAAGGCCAGCCCGGCCGGGTGGCGGCCAAGCCTGCCCCCCCGGCCGAGGCCGGCAGCAGAAAAAAATATCCCCACGATGACAGCATGTTCGTGCCGTTATGCGCACCAAAGGCACACGGAAAGCGACACTACCAGGAGCAGGATTGGAAATAACCAATGATGACAGAAAGTTGCTTGTGTTATGCACCGTAAAGGCACACGGAAGGCGACATCACTGCCGGCAGCTGGACTAAAAACAATCCATGATCACAGGATGTTGCTTGCTTTACGCACAGCAAGGGCACAGGCAAGGCGCCGTTGTGAACAGCCGACGAACACCCAAGCGACAGGCCGGGAACAGCCTCAGTCCACTTGCCCCGCGTCCCCGAACGCCCGGCGCACGCACACGGTAAGGCCCCGGCCGGAAAGATAGGCCCCGTACGCCTCGGCCTGCTCCAGCCGGGCGAATGTCCGCAACACGAGCTGCGCCCGGTCGGTCTCGTCCCAGACCCAGACGTATTCCTCGGGCACGATGGCCTTAAGCAGCAGTTCCTGGCGCAGCCGCACCCTGGCCAGTTCCCGGCGCTCGAAATCCCCGGGATCGTAGGGGCCGCCCACGGCCAGCACCCAATACGCCTCGTCCGCCGCCATCCGGCCTCCGGTCACTTGACGCCCAGGCGCACCGTATAGCTCCAGTGAAAGGGGAATTCCTCCTCCCCCATGGCCGCGATCTCCCGGCGGACGACATCCAGGCCGAAAGCCGCCTCCGATACGCCATTTTTGAGCAACGTGGCCACGCCGCCAAAAGACAAGGCCAGGGCCAGCAGGCGTTGGCCGCTGCCCGGCTCCACCTGGTGCATCGTGACCTGGCGCGTGAACCGGAACCGGCCCGAAGCGGCCATGCGGCCCAGGTGCCCGTCCTTGTCCCAGCGTTTCACCGCCGTCAGGCGCAGCTTCTCTTCCAGAGCCCGCGCCCGCCGGCGCATGGCGCTGAAGGCCTCCTCGGCCGGCGTGCCAAAAGACGGCGTCATGTCGGCGTCCACGGCCGCGAACACGCCCTCCTCGCGCAGGATGCGGGCCACCTCGTCGAAGGTCGGCTGCGGGTCCATCCAGTGCAGGCACTGGCAGCAGGTGACGATGTCGGCGCAACCGGGCCGCAACCCGGTCTCGTCACCATACCCCCGGCGGTAGAGCACGTCCGCGCCACCGGGCAGGTCCGCCGTCGCGGCCATGGCCAGCCGGCGCATGTCGTCGGCGGGCTCGATGCCGATAATGGTGCGGGCCCGGCCGACCCACAGGCGCGTGGCCAGGCCGGTGCCGCTGCCCAGGTCGACGACCATCTCCGGCCGCTCGACGCCGGCATAACGGCACAGCAAATCCACCAGCACGGCCGGCGGCCGCGGCCGGCTGGATTCATACACCGTGGCCAAGCCATCGAAACGCGCCGCATTCGCTTCCAAATCCATCATGACGGGCACTCCTCGGCGTCGTGTAACGGTTCCCCCGGCCGGATGCCAGTTACAGGATTGACGGATGGCGGGAAGGCCCCGGACCATCCACCGGGGCGCCGCCCCGCCCCGGCCAGGGCGCCGCCCCAATGGTCGCCAGGGCGCCGCCCTGGACCCGCTGGAGAGGCGCTGCCTCTCCAGACCTCTCCGCTGGGGGGCGTGACGCCCCCCAGGCCCCCCCACCGGCGTCGGCGGGCGGCGGGGGCTGCGGTCACCGGGAGGCTTGGCCTGTGCGGCCCGAAGATGCGAGGCCGGAATTTCCCTGTCGCTGCCGCCGCTTCGCGGCAGGCTCGACAGGGAAATTCCGGCCTCGCCCAGCCGTCGGCCCTTCGGGCCGAGGGGGGTGGAATTTTTTGCTTTGGAAGCCTCAATGAAAAGGAATTTGTCTCTTCACATGCGGCGCTTCGCCGCTGGCGCCCGTGGTCGCGGAAAGGGGCCTGCCGTGCTGGCCGGCTTTGCGGCCAGTGTCGGCTGGCCCCTTTCCGCGACCACCACGACCAACGCCCCGCCGCCCGACATTCCCGACCATGCCCCCACCCGCCCCCGTCGGGGAGGTCCAGGAGGGGATCATCCCCTCCTGGCGGGCCCAGGGCAGCGCCCTGGCAGGGTCCGGGACAGCGTCCCGGCCGCCGGAGGCATGCTTGCCTCCCCTGCCCCGTGCTACTTCTGCGCCCACAGTTGCGTCAGCCGGTCCAGTTCCTCGGCCGGCAGGCAGGGCGCGTCGTAGCAGCCGGCGGCGAAGCGCTGGCGGAAGCCTTCGTAGAGGATGACGGCGGCGGCGACGGAGACATTGAGGCTTTGCACCATGCCCTGCATGGGAATATAAAGCGCTCCGTCGATGAAGGGGGCCAGGTCCTCGTCCACGCCCCGGTGTTCGTTGCCGAGGATGATGGCGACTTTCCCGGTCAGGTCCCAGGCCGGCAGCGGCCGGGCCGATTCGGAGAAGCTGGTGGCCACGAGGGAAAAGCCTTGGCCCTTGAGGTGGTCGGCCAGGGCGGCAGCGCTTTGGTGGCGCCTGGTTTCGACCCATTTCTTGGCCGAACCCGAGGATTTTTTTCCCAGGGCGGGAAAGGCCGTTTCGGTGTACAGCAGATGGACGCGGTGGATACCGAAGGCGTCGCAGCTTCGTAATATGGCCGAAACGTTGTGCGGATCGTGGATGTTGTTTATGACGAGCGTCAGATCGGTCTGCCGCCTGGACAGCACGTCGCGGATGCGGTCGAGCCGACGTTCGGTGATGCAGATGCGCATGGCCGTGGCACATAGGCCAAAGACCGGCCGGGCGCAAGGCCGAAGGAGTGGTGGAACATGACGAAGATGACCGCCCCGGCGGTGCTGGCCGCCAAGGGCACGCGCAAGCTGGCCATGCTGACGGCCTATGATTTCGCGGCGGCGCGCCTGGCCGAGGCCGCCGGCCTGGACATGCTGCTGGTCGGGGACTCCCTGGCCATGGTGGTGCTGGGCCACGAGGACACCCTGTCCGTGACCATGGACGAGATGCTCCACCACACCAAGGCGGTGTCGCGCGGGGCGCAGCGGGCCCTGGTCGTGGCCGACATGCCTTTTCTGTCCTACCAGGTTTCGGTGCCCCAGGCCGTGGCCAATGCCGGGCGGTTCCTGAAGGAGGGCCGGGCCGGCGCGGTCAAGCTGGAGGGCGGGCGCGAGGTGCTGCCGCAGGTGCGGGCCATCGTGGCCGCCGGCATACCGGTGATCGGCCATGTGGGGCTCACCCCGCAGCATGTGGCCGCCCTGGGGGGGTTCAAGGTCCAGTCCAAGACGGCCGAGGCGGCGGCGAAGCTGCTGGGCGACGCCTTGGCCCTGGCCGAGGCGGGCTGTTTCGCCATTGTGCTGGAGTGCATTCCGGCGCCGGTCGCGGCCGAGGTGACCAGGCGGCTGCCCGTGCCGACCATCGGCATCGGCGCCGGCCCGGACTGCGACGGCCAGGTGCTGGTTTTTCATGACGTGCTGGGGCTTTACGACCGGTTCTTGCCAAAGTTCGTCAAGCGTTACGCCAATCTGGGAGAACAGGTCGTGGAGGCGTTGACGCAGTGGGGGGATGCGGTTAGAACCGGCGCTTTTCCGGGACCGGAACATGTTTTTTCCATGGCACCCGACGCCCAGGCCGCCTTCCTCTCCCACATCGCTTCCGGCCCGTCGACGGATTCGTCGGATGACGGCAACACCTGATCCGGCCGGCGGACGCGCGTCGCGGCCCGCGCCCATGAGTCTGGCATGAAGAACAAACAATATGACGATGATGTCCGGGAATTCGTCGCGTTGCAAAACGGCGTCTTCCTGGTGGTCAGCACGGATTCGCTTTTCAACAAGAACCTGCGGTCCACCCTGCTGCGCCACCTGACCATCAAGGACGAGTGCGTCCACAACGTAGCGACCATCGAGGGCTTGCACAAAGACATCAAGTTGTTTCGTTCGAAGTCCCACAAATTGCTCATTTTCATCGAACGGGAACTCAACGGGCGCAACACGGCCGACCTCATCCGTTACCTCAAGTCCGACTACACCAACGGCCTCTACGTCATCGTGTTGACCACCGAGGTCGAACGCGACAAGCTGGTGCTGCTCCACGAGCTTGGCGCGGACAACATCATCACCAAGCCCATCTCCCCGGATACGCTCATCGAAAAGATCGCCTTCACGGTCAAGCCGCGCGGCCAGATCGGCGAAATCATGGACAAGGGCCGCCAGAGCCTGGACATGGGCAACCCCCTAGAAGCGGCCAAGGCGGCCAAGCAGGTGCTGGAGATCAAGCCCAACAGCCCCTCGGGCCTGCTGCTGATGGGCGACGCCCTGCGGGCCATTGGCAAGCGCGACGATGCGCTGCGGGCCTACACCCAGGCCGAGAAAGGGGCCAAGCTCTTCCTCGACCCGCTCAAAAAAATCGCCGCCCTGCACCACGACGAAGGCAACACCACCGAGGAACTCCGCTTCCTGGAGCGCCTGGACAAGCTCTCGCCGCTCAACGTCGACCGCAAGGTGGACATCGGCACGGGCTACATCAAGCTCGGCGACGCCGACAAGGCCAAGGCCGCCTTCGACCAGGCCGTGCGCATCGCCACCAAGGAAGCCCTGGATGCGGTCAGCCGCGTCACCCAGGCCATCGCGGCGAGGTGCATGGACATCGCGCCGGAACTGTCCGAGCAGTACCTGCGCCAGGCGCTCAGCACGCGCAAGAACATGCTCGACCGCTCGGACATCGAGACCTTCAACCGGCTGGGCCTGATGCTGCGCCGCCAGGGCAAATGGCAGGAAGCCATCATCGAGTACCGCAAGGCCCTCAAGATCTCCCCCGAGGACGGCGGGCTTTTCTACAACATCTCCATGGCCTTCACCGAGGGGCGCCAGTATATCGAGGCCTACCAGTACCTGGACCGGGCGCTCACCCTCAATCCCGACCTGTGGCGCACAAGCGAGGCCATCTGCTTCAACATCGCCACCGTCTACCGGCGCTACGGCAAGAAGGACCAGGCCGTGGACTACCTCAAGCGCGCCCTGGAGCTCAATCCCGACTACGCCAAGGCCAAGGCCCTGCTCGAGGAAATAAACGAAGGGGCCTGAGCCCCTTTCGCTTCCGCCCGTCGGCCGCAGCCACGGACGCCAACCGGCTACACGCCAGGATGCCCCATGCTCGCCTACCCGAATTTCGACCCCGTGGCCGTAAGCCTCGGCCCCCTGCACGTGCGCTGGTATGGCCTGATGTACCTCATCGGCTTCTGTTCGGCCTGGCTGCTTGGCCGCTACCGGGCCGGCCGGCCCGGCTCGGGCTGGACCAAGGAGGAGGTCGACGACCTCGTCACCTATTCCGTACTCGGCGTGGTGGTGGGCGGCCGGGTCGGCTACGAGCTTTTCTACGACCTACCCGGGCTTGTGGCCGACCCCCTGTCCTTTTTCAAGGTCTGGCAGGGCGGCATGTCCTTCCACGGCGGCATCCTGGGCATGTCGGTGGTGACGTGGCTTCTGGGCAAGAAAACCGGCAAGGGCTTCTGGGGGATCGCCGATTTCATGGTGCCGCTGGTGCCGCTGGGCATCCTGGCCGGGCGCGTGGGCAATTTCATCAACGGCGAGCTGTGGGGCAAGCCCGGGACGGTGCCCTGGGCCGTGGTCTTCCCCGACCCCAGGGCCGGCGGGGTGCCGCGCCACCCGTCCCAACTCTACGAGGCCGGGCTGGAAGGGGCGGCGCTGTTTGCGATCCTGTGGCTGTATTCGGCCAAAAAGCGCAAATACGGCGCCGTATCCGGCGCGTTTTGCCTGTGGTACGGCATCTTCCGCTTCGTGGTGGAATTCGTGCGCGTGCCCGACCCCCAGCTCGGCTACCTGGCCTTCGGCTGGCTGACCATGGGCCAGCTGCTGAGCCTGCCGGTCATCGCCCTGGGGGCCTGGCTGCTGTGGCTGCGCCCGGCGCCTACTCCCGGTGCAGGGGAATGAGCACGAAGTCGCCGCACAGATCGTCGGCCTGGGTTTCCGGCCACACGGCCACGTAGGTCTTGCCCCGGACCTGCTCCACCGGCACGGTGGCCGGGGCCGGGGCGTGGCGCTTGCAAAAGCCCCAGTCGCCGGAGACCATCTCCTCGGGCGGGCAATAGCGGTGCTCGGCCGGAATGGGGCCCTTCCAGTACCGGCACATCCTGCACTTCTGCTTCATGGAAACCTTCCGTCTACCGGCCCTTCCCCTGGGGAAGGCCGGGCACCTGGATTTCGTGGATGGCGGGCCAGTTCTTGCCCGTGACCCAGATCCGGCCCGTGGCCGGGTCATGGGCGATACCATTTAAGACGCGTTCGGGGTCCCCCGCGGTTACAGGCCGGGCCAGGGCCGCGCAGTCCACCCAGGCGACCACCCGCCCCGAGGCCGGGTCGATGACCGCGATGCGCGGGCTGTGCCAGACATTGGCCCAGAGCAGCCCGCCAACGGCCTCCAGCTCGTTGAGGTCGGCCACGGGCGCGCCGTCCTCGGTCACGTCGATGGTGCCCACGGGCGCCATGGCCTTGGGCTCGTAGAAGGTCAACCGGTCGCTGCCGTCGCTGACCACCAGCGCCCCGTCAAGGACCGTGAGGCCCCAGCCTTCGGTCGGCAGCGGCAGTTCGCCCAGGGGGCGCAGGCTGGCCGGGTCGGCCAGGAGCACCCGGCCCTCGCGCCAGGTCAGCTGGTAGAGCCGCCCCTCGGCCAGGGCCAGGCCCTCGCCGAAATAGCGCGCGGGCAGGGCCCGCTTGTCCAGCACCTTGCCCGTGGCCGCCTCCAGGCGCCGCAGCGAGGACTGGCCGTACAGGCCGGTGCTCTCGTAGAGGGCGCCGTCCAGGAACAAAAGCCCCTGGGTGAAGGCGGCCCGGTCATGGGGAAGCGTGGCCACCACCCGGGGCACGATCACCGGCGCCCCGGCCAGGGCCGGGCTGGCCGCCAGCCACAGCCCCAGGCAACAGGCCGGCAAGACGTGGGCGAACAACTTAAAAAGCGAGGACATGTCGGGAATCCACCCCGTATTTGCGCATGCGGTTGAGGATGGTGCCGCGGCTGACGCCAAGCAGCCTGGCCGCCTCGGAGCGGTTGCCGCCGGCCCGGCGCAGGGCTTCGACCAACTGGCGGCGTTCGTCGCCGTCGACCGTTCCCGGCGGCGTCCGGGGCGGGCAGGCGGCGGCCACTTCCCGACGGGACAATCCCGGCGGCAGGTGACGCGGCTCGAGGGGGCCGGCGTCCGTGACCACGAAGGCGTATTCCAGGGCGCTTTTGAGCTCCCGGACATTGCCCGGCCAGTCGTGGGCCACGAGCATGGCCATGGCCTCGGGGGTGACGGCCGGCACGGCACGGCCGGCATGGCCGGCCAGGCGCCGCAGGAAATGCTCGGCCAGGGCCGGCAGGTCCTCCAGCCGCTCCCGCAGGGGCGGCAGGCGGATGGGGATGACGTTGACCCGGAAAAAGAGGTCCTCCCGGAAGCGGCCCTCGGCCACCAGCCGACCCAGGTCGCGGTTGGTCGCCGCCACCACCCGCACGTCCACGCGCACCGACCGGCTCTCGCCCACCCGCTCGAAGGATTTGGTTTCGAGCACCCGCAGCAGTTTCACCTGGATGGCCGGGGGCGCGTCGCCGATCTCGTCGAGAAAGAGGTCGCCGCCGTCGGCGGCCTCGAACCGGCCCTGGCGATGGCGGTGGGCGCCGGTGAAGGCCCCCTTGGCATGGCCGAAGAGCTCGCTTTCCAGCAGGCTCTCGGACAGCGCCGCGCAGTTGAGCTGGACAAACGGCCCGCCCCGGCGCCGGCCCAGGTCGTGGATGGCCCGGGCGGCCAGCTCCTTGCCCGTGCCGGACTCGCCCGTGAGCAGCACCGGCGCGTCGCTGCCGGCCGCCCGCTCGATGAGGTCGAACACCCGACGCAAGGCGGCCGAGCCGCCGACCATGCCGTGAAAACCCTCCTCGGCGCACAGCAGCCGGGACAGTTCCTCGACCTTGCGGTCCAGCCCCTCCAGTTCGGACAGGTCGGTCAGGGTCTCCACAGCGAAAAGGCCCGCGCCCGAGGCGTCGCGCAACAGCGACTGCTTCTTGAGCACCGGCAGGTAGGAGCCGTCCTTGCGGCGGATCATGCAGCGCTTGGCCTGGGTCGATTTCTCGGCGAAAAGCCGGCACCAGGCCCCCTCGCCCATGCCGCGCTCCCGCTCGCACACATCGCAGTCGAGCACCCGGCAGGAGCGGCCCACCAGCTCCTCGGCCGCGAACCCGGCCATGCGGGCCAGGGATTCGTTGACCATGACGATGCCGCCGTCGGCGGCCACGAGCAACAGCCCCTCGCTCATGGTGTCGACGATTTCCCGCAGATGCCGTTCGAATTCCACGCCGCCTCCGTCCGCCACCCCGCCGGCCTCCGGTCGCCGTGGCGGCTCACGCTGCCGGCAGCATGGCATGGCGCCCCGGCCAAGGCAAGGCGCCGGGAGCCGCTGGACCCCGGGGTGCCATTGCCGCCACGGGCGACGCACGCCCCGATGCCCGGCAAGGGGGACGGCAAGGCCGCCCAGGCCTGCCGACAGGGCCGCCGGCAGGCCTGGGCGGCCTTGCCGGATTTTCCGGTCCCGCCGGGCCGGCCGATACGGCGCCGTGGCGCAGCCGGCCGGTTATTTTTCGCCGGGATGGCCGGCAGCCCTTTACGGGCCGGGCCAAAGGCGATATGGTTCACACCATGAACGACACCCTGCTCTTTCTCGGCGTCATCGTCGCCTGGTTCCTCATCGTACGATTCGTCTTTCCCAAGCTCGGCATCCGGGGCTGAGGCATCGACACGGGGTGCGGTTCGCGCCCCGCCAGGCCCGCCGAGCCCGAAAACCCGGGTAAAACCCCGGATCGCCCCGGGCCTAGAAACTGATCTTGAGGCCCACGTTGCCGCCCAGGCTGTCCAGGCCCTTGTCGGAAAGCGAGCCCAGGTGTTGGTAACGGCCGGACACGCGCAGGCTGACGTTCTTGCCCAGCGCCACCGTCCCGCCGAGGTCGGCCTGGCCCATGCCGCTTTGCTTCTGGCCGTTGTAGGGCAGTTCCTTTTCGGCAAACACGCCGCCGCCGCCCGCGCCCACGAACATGGTGCCCTTGGGCGTGCGCACGAAATTCCACTTGGCCATGCCGGCCACGCCCACGGCATTGTTGGTTTCGGTCGTGGTGGACTCGCCCACTGCCGTCGTGCGCTTGACCTTCTGGTCCACGGCATAGCCCAGGCCTTCGGCCTCCACGGCCACGCCGTCCATGACGTAGTGGCCGGCCGCGCCGCCGTAGGTGCCGACCACGTTCACGGTGGGATTGGTGGTGGCGTAGACGCCGCCGCGCGGCTCGATGTAGGACGTGCCCTTGGTGTATTCCTGGGCCGAGGCGCCACCGCTGCCGGCGAGCAGGGCGCAGGCGGCGCAGGTTATGGCGAGGCGCTTCATGGCGCTCCTCCTTGTCGTGGCCGGCTCCGGGGCCGGATCAATGCATGAGGGATTTGACGCCCACGGTTTTGCGCGTGGCCTGGGCCGAGGTCTCGCGCTCCAGGATCACGGCCGTGCCGTAGCAGGAAAAATAGCGGGAGCCGTCGGGATGGAAGGCCACGTTTTCCTGGTAGCCGACGATGGCATCGGCGCCGATGTCCAGGGCGCTGGCCGTGAGCCCATAGAAGGCGCATTCGGAATCGAAGCCGCGCCCGCTGACCAGCCCCAGCACCTTGCGGATCTTGCGCCCTTCCAGCCCCGGCGTGGTCACCACCGGGAACTTGCCGGAAAAAAAGAGCTCCTTGGCGTTTTTGAGCCGCGCGCCCTTCTTGAGTTCCTCGTGCCGCCCCCGGGCCTTCTTGTCGCCGCCGAAGAATGAAAGCATGCCGTCCTCCTTTGCGTCCGCCGGGGCACCGTGCCCCGGTCACCCGTGCGGGCTGCCTTGGACAAAGCAAAGAGCCTGCCAAATATATATTCAAATAAAATCAACATAATAAATACACGCGCTTTCGGCTCCGTCAAAATCCCGTCAACCCGACGGCAGTTTTTTCCCGTTCCCCGACGCCAGGGGCATCGCCGTGGCGGCCCGGGTCCATGGCGGCACGTCCCTGGCATCGCTCCAGCATCACCCCGGCAACCAGCCCGGCCGGCCCAACCAGCCCGGCCAGCCCGACCAGCCCGACCGGTTCGGCCAGCGCGACCAGCCCGACCGGCTCGGCCAGTTCGGCCAGCGCGGCCGGCGCGGCGCGGGCGCAAAAAAAAGCCGGACCCGAGGGCCCGGCGTGGGAATCGATGCCTTCAAAGGGGGCGCGCGCGTACTAGCCGGTCTTGTCGAGGTAGCGCCGCACGGCGGGATTGGGCCGCACGCTCGTGCGGTAGCCGGACAGGCGCTGGTTTTCCTGCTTGGCCCGCTGCAGGTCGGACTTGAGGTCGGCGTGCAGCCGCCTGGCTTCGGTGGTGAGCTGGCCTTGCAGGTTCTTGAGCTTCAAAAGCTTGTCCCGAAGCAGGCCGATGCTCTCCGGATCGGCGGATTGCCAGGCCATTTCCAGCAGCCGGCCGCGATCCTTGGCCAGCAGTTCGGCCTCCTCGATCTCGCCCGCAAGCAGGCAGTGCAGTTCGCGTTCGCCGGCAACCAGGGCCGCCTCGAGATATTCAAGCTTGTCGGACATGGCGTTATTCCTTGTCAGTGGCTGCGAAGCTCGCCTTGAGCTCGGCGATGACACCCTTCCACCGGGCGATGGCCGGGATGAACTCGTATTCGAGCAGGTCGGCGAGCAGGATCCAGTCCTCGTTTTCCAGCACTTCCATCATTTCGGAGAACAGCGTGGAAACCTCGTCGGCCGCGGCGTCGAAGGAGGCGAAGTCGCGGGTCAGGCTTTCGCCGCGCAGTACCCCGATCATGTTGAGGAAATCGCGGGTGACGTCCATGAGGTCCTGGTAGACTTCCAGGGCCTCGGCGTCCTCGGCCGAACGGAACAGGTCGGCCACGCGCCGGGCGCCGTGCTCCATGAGCAAGATGACCTTGCCGAGCTCGTCGGCGATGTCCTGGGCCATGTCGGCCACGGGCACGCTTTTGACCTCGACGGACTTGATCTCGTCGGTTTCGATGTCCTCGGCCTGGTGCGGATAAATCTCGGAGAAGCTCTCGTTGTTGACGAAGACGTCGGTGACGACACGGCCTTCGAGCTCGCCGCCGTCCATGATCTTGAGCAGGATTTCCTCGAGATTGTGAAAATGCTTGATGTCCATGCCGGTTTCCCGGCCGTCCACGCTTATCATGTCGCGCCTCCCTCAGAGGTTGTTGTCGGGAGGAAAGGATTTCCGTTCCCGCCCTCCTTCTTACAACAACCGTGCCAAGGGCTCAGCGCCGGGTCAGCCGATCGGCAAAGGCGGCGACAAGGGCGGCGTAGCGTTCGATGCGGGCAATCAGGGACGGCAGGTCGGGCTCGGCCCGCTGGGCGTCCCGCTGCCACAGCCGGCCCACGGCCCCGAGTTGCGGCGAGGCCGTCCACAGGCCGCGGATGCGCTCCCAGGTGGCCAGGAAGCGGTCCTTCATGGCCGGATTGCGGCCGGCCAACCCGGCATGGCCGGCGAGCAGCCGCAGCAGGTCGGCCGACTGGGCCAGCTGTTCGGCCAGGGGGTCGTGGACTGCGGCCGGCAAGGCGAAACGCTCCTGTCCGGCCGGCGCGAGGGGCTCCTCGTCAAGGAATTGACGAAGCACCCGGCGCGACAGCCGCAACCAGACCGCCCGGGCCGTCTCGCCGTGGCCGGACAGGGAGGTCATGTCCATGAACCCGGCCCGGTCGAACCCCGACAGCCAGGCCCGGGCCCCGGGATAGCCGCCGGCCGGAAAGCCGCCACCGGCAAGGAAGGTCGTCGCCGCCCCAAGGACCGTGTCCGGCCCGATGGCCCGGCGGCAGGCGTGGCCGATGGGGCACGGCAGGCCGAAAGGGCAGGGATGGCAGGGCATGTCCGGTTCCAGGCACAGGCAGCCCTCGCGGTAGGGGCCGGTGTCGAAGGGCTGGGCCGTGGCCAGGAAGATGGAGAGGGAGGGCAGGCCGAGGCCGGCGGCCAGGTGCAGGGTGCCGGTGTCGTTGGTCACGAGCAGCTTGAGGTGACACAGGGTGGCGGCCAGGGCCGGCAGGTCGGTTGCGCCGACGAGGTCCGCACTGGGGGCGCGGCAGGTTTCGCGGTAGGCGGCGGCCAGGGCCTTTTCGCCGGGGCCGCCGAGCAGCACCGGCAGGACGCCAAGCCCCTGCCACAGCCCCTCGCCCAGGCGGGCGAAGGCGTCCGGCGGCCATTGGCGCGCCGTGGCGCTGGCCCCGAGCTGGAAGCCGACATAGCCGGCCGCGCCCTCGGGCGCCCGGTCGGCCAGGGCCAGGCGGGCCGCTTCCAGGGCCGGCGCCTCGGGGCGGCGCAGGGCGAAACGGCCCGGCCCCAGGCCCACCCCGGCGGCCTTGCGGAACAGGTCCACGACGTTGAAGGGGCTCAGTCCCCTGGCCGCCGACGAGGCCTCCAGAAAGGCGGCCCACAGCGAGGATTCGTGGCGAAACCCGTGGGCGTCCAGGGAAAAGCCCCGCACGGCCTCGCCGCACAGCCGCCTAGCCAGCAGGCGCGCCGCCAGGGCCGGGGTCAGGTTGACGGCCGCGTCCGGGTCGAACACCTCCTTGACGTGCCGGACATACCCGTCCATGGCGGCCAGGGCCTGGCGCCAGTCACCGTCCAGCCCGGCCAGGAACCGCGACCCGGGCAGGGGCAGGATCACCTCGGCCTCGGGCAGCAGTGCCGCCGCGCCGGCAAAATTTTCCAGGCAGGCCACGGCGACCCGGTGCCCCTGGCCGGCCAGTTCGGCCAGGGCCGGCTGGGATTGGAGCAGGTCGCCGAACCGCGTGAGATTGTGTAACAAAATCTTCATGTCCGCTCCATGGCCCCGGGCCTTTTTCCGGTCAAATTTCCCAATGATCCGGCGGGTTGTTGGCCCGACGGGAAGCTGGTAGAACAACAGGACGGCACGCGTTCCCCGCAGCCGTCGTCGAGGTCCCCATGGATGGTCCGTCAGACACGCACGACCTGGCTGCCAAGGCCCGGGAATTGGAGCGCTTTTTGCCCGAAGGCAGACAGCCGGCATTCCGGGCGCTGTGGACCGGGCTGCTGACGGACCGGCAAGCCGCCGACAAGGCCTTGGCCGCGGCCGCCGGCCGCCTGGGCCGGCTGGAAGGCGAAAACGACCGCCTGCGCGACCGGCTGCGCCGCCTGGGGGGCAACATGGAACGCCTCCAGGAGATCTTTCGCATAAACGACCAGGTCTTCCTCACCTTCCGCTCGGCCCTGACCCTGTCGCGCCGGCTGCGCCAGCTGGCCGAGTTGCCGCAGGTCATGGACGCCCTGGCCGGGGCCATGGGCGTGCCGGTCCTGGCCTGCCAGCTGTCCCGGGAGGAATTCGAAACCTGCGTGCCCCCAGGCTTCCCCTGCCCCACCGCCCGGGAACTGGCCGAGGCCCTGGCCTCCCTGCCGCCCGGGGACAGCCCGGGCCGGGCCTATGTCGGGCCGGTTTCCGCCCTGCCCCGGCCGGAGCTGTTCTGGCCCCGGGAGATCCTGGACCGGCAGCCCCAGCTCGCCTCGGGCTCGTGCTTCATCGCCGCCCTGGCCGACAAATACCGCCCGGACCGCACCATCGGCAGCCTGGCCCTGGGCGATCCGGACCCCGAGCGCTACACGCCGCGCAAGAGCACCGATTTTCTGGAGCATTTCTGCGAAGTTTTGGCCGGGGATCTGCTCCACGTCAAGATCCACGAGGAACTGGCCCGCCAGCGCGACCGCGACGAACTGACGGGCATCCCCAACCGGGCCTACCTGCGCCGCCACGGGCCGGCCCTGCTGCACCTGGCCGAGCGCAAGGGCTCGGCGGCGGCCCTGCTTTTTTGCGACCTCGACCGCTTCAAGATCGTCAACGACCGCTTCGGCCACGAAACCGGCGACGCCGTCCTTTGCGACGTGGCCCGGGCCATGGCCGGCCGGGTGCGGGCCTACGACCTGCTGGCCAGGCTTGGCGGCGACGAGTTCGTGGTGCTCATGCCCGATGCCGGCGAAACCGAGGCCGCGGTCATGGCCAAGCGGCTGCGGGCCTGCGTGGCCCAGGTCGCCCGCGACCGCCAACTGTCCGGCTCGCCCGGCCTGTCCCTGTCCATCGGCATCGCCCTGCACGTTCCCGGCCAAACCATCGACGACCTGACCCGCCTGGCCGACGCGGCCATGTACGCGGACAAACGCGCCGAACCCAGGCCCTGACCCTTCCCCCGGAGCCCCCATGCCGACACCATCCCTCGTGCGCTGCGCCGCGCTTTGCGCTTTCGCCCTGACCATGTTCCACAGCACCCCCGCCCCGGCCGCCTCCCGGGCCAAGGCGTTGCTTGCCGCCATGACCCTGGAGGAAAAAGTCGGCCAGCTGTTTATGGTCTGGTTCGAAGGGCCGACCGTTTCCCCGGACACGGCCGCGCTGATCCGGGAGCGCCACCTCGGCGGCGTGATCCTGTATTCCGTTCCCGGCAACGTGGTCTCCCCCGGCCAACTGGCCGCGCTCACCACCGCCTTGCAGGCCGAGGCCGCGACCACGCGCAATGGCCTGGGGCTGCTTGTCGGCGTGGACCAGGAAGGCGGCCCCGTGGCCCGGCTGCGCGACGGGTTCACCGTTTTTCCCAGCCAGATGGCCCAGGCCGCCGCCGGCCGCCCCGACCTGGTGCGCCAGGCCGCCCTGGCCACGGGCCGGGAACTGGCCGCCGTGGGCATCAACGTCGATTTCGCCCCCGTGGCCGATGTCAACGCCAACCCGGCCAACCCGATCATCGGCATCCGTTCCTTCGGCGAGCGCCCGGCCGATGTGGCCCGGCTCACGGCCGCCGCCACCTCTGGCTACGAAAGCGCCGGCGTCGTGTGCACGCCCAAGCACTTTCCCGGCCACGGTGACACGGCCGTGGATTCCCACGTGGGCCTGCCCCGGGTGGACCACGACGCGGCCACCCTCGACCGGGTGGATTTTCCGCCTTTCCGGGCCGCCTTCGCCGCCGGCGCGCCGGCGGTCATGACGGCCCACGTGCTCTCCCCGGCCCTGGAACCGGACGGCCGGCCGGCCACCCTGTCCCGGCGCGTCCTGCGCGACGTGCTGCGCGGCCGGCTGGGCTTTTCCGGGGCCATCTTCACCGATTCCCTGGGCATGGGCGCCGTGGCCGCGACCTACGGCACGGCCGAGGCGGCCGTCCTGTCGCTGTTGGCCGGGGCCGACATCCTGCTTGTGGGCGCCGATGCCGGCCGGCCGGCGTCGGAGCGCCTGGAAGCCATGGACCGGGTACTCGCGGCGGCGCGGGCGGGCCGCGTGCCCGCCGCCCGCCTGGATGCGGCCGCCCTGGCCGTCCTGCGCCTCAAGGAACGCTTCGGCCTGCTGGACGCCGCCGCCCTGGCCAGGCCCAAAACCGATGCCGCGCCCGCACCGGCAAGCCCGGCCCATGCCGCCCTGGCCCGGCAGATCGCCGAACGCGCCGTGACGGCATTCGGCCCCACCGCCCCGCTGCTGCCCGCCGGCCGCGACGCAACCACCCTGGTGGTGCGGCCGCGCCTGGGCCGGCCGGCCGTGGACGCCGCGGCTGAAGCCGGCCTGAACGCCTGGTACGGCCCGCGAAGCCTTTCCCTGGAAGCCGATCCTGACGAGGCGGTGATCGCGGCGGCGGTCGAAGCGGCCGGCCCGGCCGCGCGGGTGGTGCTGCTGGTCACCGACGCCCGGCGAAACCCCGGCCAACACCGCCTGGCCGAGGCGCTTTTCCGCCAGGCCCCCGACCGGCTGGTCCTGGTGGCGGCCCAATCCCCCTACGACCTGGCCCTGTTGCCCAGGGCGCAAGTCCGGCTGGCCACTTACGGCGAGACGCCGGCCGGAATGGAGGCCCTTGGCCGGGCGCTGTTCACGGCCTTTCGGCCAAGCGGCCACTGCCCTGTCACGGTGGGCGCGCCGGCAACGGAAATATCGCCACAGCAATAACAACGCGCGCAAACGATATGGACGCGCCGATCCCACAGCCCCAACGCGGGGATTGACCTTTCAGGGCCTTTGTTATTTGGTCGAGCAAACAACAGCGGAGCTTCCCCATGCAAGAACGTTCGAATGGCCTGTCACCCGGTTTGCCCGTTATACTTCTCGGCCTGGCCCTGGGCTGTTGCATCGTCGGGGCCACCCTTGCCGGCAATATCGTCATTTCCATCGTCCTGGCCCTGGCCGGCCTGGCCGCCGCCGTTTTCATCGGCAACCGCATCACCGCCCCGCAACGAACCCTGCAGGCCGGTCTGCAAAAAATCATCGACAACCCCAGGACGGTTTTCATCGACGAAGTGGAGCAGTGGAAGGATTTCGGCCCACTAGGCGCCTTGGCCGGCATGGTCCTGGCCTTAAACATGCGACGGCGCGAATACTATCGGGCCGCCATCCTGCATGTGGGCATGCCGTTTTTGATCTGCAACAAGGACGGGTTCATCACCCATGCCAGCCGAACCCTGACCACCCTGCTGCGCAAGGATGCCAGGGACGTGATCGGCAAGACCGTCAGCCAGGCCTTTTACAATAAGGACGGCATGTCGGTGACGGAACAAGTCCTCCGCACTGGCGTGGGACAATCCGCCGAACGGGACCTGACCCTGTGGGACGGCCGGCTGCTGTCCTGCCATTTCACGGTGGAATGCTGCCGCGACGACAAGGGCAACCTCCTCGGCGCCGTGACCTGCCTGACCGACCTGACCAAGCTTCGGGAAAAGCAGGCCGAACTGGAACACACCCAGTCCGATCTGCGCCACCTCGGCGGGGATATCAACGAACTATCCCAGCGGGTGGCCTCGGCTTCGGAGGAACTGTCCGCCTCGGCCGACGAGCAGGCCCGGGGCGCCCAGCAGCAGAAAGCCCAGTCCGACGCCGTGGCCACGGCCATGGAGGAGATGACGGCCACGGTCATCGAGGTGGCCAAAAATGCGGCCAAGACCTCCGAGGCGGCCGACGCGGCCAACGACGCCGCCGAAACCGGCGCGGTGGAGGTCCGCGAGGCCGTGACCGGCATCCAGGCCGTGGCCGAATCCGCGGGCAAGCTGGGCCAGGTCCTCACCGCCCTGGACGGCCAGGCGGCGGAGATCGGCCGCATCATCGGCGTGATCAACGACATCGCCGACCAGACCAACCTCCTGGCGCTTAATGCCGCCATCGAGGCGGCCCGGGCCGGCGAGGCCGGGCGGGGCTTCGCCGTGGTCGCCGATGAGGTCCGAAAGCTGGCCGAAAAGACCATGACCGCCACCAAGGAAGTGGAAAACTCCATCCACCAGATCCAGGACGGTTCCCGCCATGCCGTGGCCTCCATGCAGGAGACCGAAACCCGCGTGGCCGGCAGCACCGAAGCCACCCACAAGGCCGGCGAGGCCCTTTCGCGCATCATGACGCGCATCCGCGAGGTGACGGGGCAGGTGGCTCAAATTGCCACGGCCGCCGAGCAGCAATCCACCGCCGCCGAGGAGATCAACCGTAACATCGAGGTCATCGCCCACGTGGCTGCCGAGGCCGACGAAGGGGCGAACCAGACCGCCCAGGCCACCCGGGAACTGGCCGAACTGGCCCAGGCATTGCTGGGGCTCGCCGGCGCCTTCGCCGACCGCCACGAAAAGGACGTGAAGCTGCGCGCTTCGTCCGGCAACATGAAGGGCATCCTGCCCAAGCTCATGCAGGATTTCATCCGCGACCAGTACGGCCAGGCCGTCTATGACGCCATGCAGGAGGACATGGGCCATCCCACCTTCCTGCCCACCCAGAACTATCCCGATCAGGTCCTGCGGCAGATGGCCGAACTGGCTGCCGCCAAGGCCGGCAAAAACATGGCCGACGTTTTCCTGACGCTCGGGCGCTACACCATCAAGGGCTTCCACCGCCACTACCCGCGCTACTTCAAGGCGTCCAACCTCAGGGACTTCTACCTGACCATGAACGACACCCACGCCCGGCTGACCAAGGACATGCCGGGCCTGGAGCCGCCCAGGTTCACCTATGAGGACAGGGGCGACACGCTGGTGATGACCTACCATTCCCGGCGCGGCTATCCCGAGTATTTCGAAGGCATCCTGCGCGGCGCGGCCGAGTTTTTCAAAGAATCCCCGCGCATCACCGTCACGCCCGGAGCCGACGGCAAAACCGCCCGGGCCGAGATCACCTTCCGGCCGGCGGCCCTCGGCGGGGCGCCCAAACCCAAGGCCCTGGGCCGCTAACGCCGCCAGCCCGAGGTTGGGCGCAAGCGCCTGGGAAGGCGCCCCGGCAGCCATAGGCTGCCGTCCCCCGGGCTCCCCGGACAACATCCACACGGACGGTCGAGGCAACCTCGGCCGTCCGTTTTTTTGGCCGTGGCCCGCCTAGAGGCTCGGGGCGTCGGGATCGTGGCGGGCGTAGTGCTCCCGGGCCCGGGTTTCGCTTGCCGTCGCGTAGCAGTAGCGGCAGCCGAACAGGCAGCGGTCGTAGGCGCCGATGTCCTTGCTGGGGGCACAGCCGCAGCCCGGCCGCTGATGCGGGTCCTTGCCGCCGGGAAGTGCCGCGCCGATACCGGCCTCGATCCAGTCCGGGTCGATGCACCGGGCCGCGGCAATGCCGGCCGCCTGGAAGACCTCCGGCTGGCAGCAGGTGGCCAGGGTCAGGCCGCGCGCGGCGGCTATGTCGCGCAAATCGAGCAGCAACTCCACGGCCGCCCCGTCGGCCAAGGGGACGAGGGGATACCCGGCGGCGGCCAATTCCCGCATGCGGCCGGCAATCTTGCGGTAGGGTTCGACAAAGCTGACGACCACCCGGTCCGTCAGGCCGGCAAGAGCCCGGCACAGCCGGGCAAACGTGACGCGGTGCCAATCCGGCGGCGTTTTTTCCGTGATCACCAGCGGATCGTAGCGCCAGGTCACCCGGCCGGGCAGGGCCTCGGCCAGGGCGGCGAAAGCTGGCACGGACACCTCAGGGCCGGGGCATTTGGGATCGAGCGCCCGGGGATTGTCCATCAGCGTAAACAGGAAAAACGGTTCGTGCCCCAGGGACAACATCTCCGGCAGGTGCGGCACAAGCGGCCTGGGGTCGCGGGTCCACAGGACGATGGCCTCGGTGTCGGCCGGGTCGAGGGAGACCCGGCTGACCTGGTTGGCATTGAAGGGGTTTTTCACCTCGCAAAATCCGGCCCGCAACCGGCCCATGAGCCATTTGGCGTAGAAGGCCGGGATGTCTGTGCGCCGGCTGGCGCTGACGATCATGCGCCCTCCCCGGCCAGGGCCAGCACCGCGGCGAAATCGTCATCGGGCAGGCTGCCGCCGCCCGTGGCCCAAACGATGTGGCAGGCGGGCTGGCCGGCCAGGGCGGGCAGGCCGGCGCCCCGAACCCGGGCCGGCCCGGCCAGGGCGGCGGCGGCCGAAGGCTCCAGGCGAAGCCCCGCTTCGCGCCAGGCCCGGGCCACCAGGCGCGGCAGATCGGCCTCGGCCACGGTGAGCACGCCGTCGCACACGCCCTCCATGAGTCGCCCCACCAGCCGCGACGGCCGGGGCACGGCCAGCCCGTCGGCAAGCGTTCGCCCATTGAGCCCCAGTTCAACGATATGCGCCCCGTCGTGGCGGCCCGTGGCCAGCCCGTAGAGCATGCACGGCGCCCGGGCCGGCTCGACGAAAAAGGCCAAGGCCGCGTCGCCAAGGGCCAACCGAGCCCCCAGGGCGATGCCGCCCGGCGCCCCGCCCACGCCGCAGGGCAGGTATAGGCACAACGGCGCTTCCGGGGAGACGGCGATACCCCGGGCGGCCAGTTGCCCCGGCAGGCGCAGCCCGGCCACGGCGTAGCCCAGAAACAGGTCCAGGGAATTCTCGTCGTCGATGAAATGGATGGTCCGGGAAACCGCGGCTTCCCGCCTGGCCACGGCGCAGGCGGCGGCGTAGTCGCCGGCGTGCTCGACGACCGTGGCCCCGACGGCGCGCAGCCGGGCTTTCTTCCAGGCCTTGGCCTCGGCCGACATGTGGACCGTGACAGCGAACCCGAGCGCCCGGCCCATAATGCCGATGGACAGGCCCAGGTTGCCGGTGGAGCCCACGGACAGGGTCTGGCCGGCGAAAAAGGCCCTGGCCTCGGGCGTCGCCAGGGCCGTGACCGCACCGGCCGGCCCGTCGAGCAAGCCTGCCTCCAGGGCCAGGGTTTCCGCCAGGTGCAGGACGGCGTGAAAGCCGCCGCGGGCCTTGACCGAGCCGGCCACGGGCAGCGTATGGTCGGCCTTGAGCCAGACGGTGTCGCCGGCCGGCAGCCCGTTGGCCGCCCAAGGGCCGAGAGGAACCAGGTCGGATTCGACGATGCCGCCGGCCTGGGCCAATTCCTGCGGGAAAAGCCCGGCCAACAGCGGCGCGAATCGGTCCAGGCGGTCGCTGGCGCTTCGCATGTCGGCCAGGCCGACGGACAGGCCCGGGCGGGCCGCCTCCAGGCTCAGGCGGCCCGGGTTGGGCCAGAAAACAGGAATTTCCGCGCGAAGCGCTTCTTCCAGTGCGGCGTCCATGGCGGGCAAGAATACCGGAAAGCCCTGCCAAGTAAACACGTTGCCGCCAAGCGAGGGCACCTCACTCCGAACACACTGATTTTATTTCGAATTCGCTTCGGAAGCGGCTTTCAACGCTTTCAGGGCCGACCCCGGTGGAAAGACGCCTTTATAATCACCGAAATGCAAATCAATAATATTATAATCTTCATCCAACTTGGTAATAACTTGAAGCCAGAGAGGGCCACCATTCCAAAAACTCTTTGCGTTGATTTTTATAACGACTTCCTTTTGTCCATTTGACAACGGCCTAACACGTTCAAATTCCCAATCTTTATATTTGGCTGTCGGCCAGGCCACTTTCAAAATGACATATGCCGCGACATCGAATAGGGAAGTTATGCCCGAATCATCGGTCTGTTGGGCAAAACCGTGCATCGGTACGACAAGGAGACAGATCGCAAGCAGAGACGACACAATCCATTTGCGCATTGCACACCACCCCACGAGTAATATGTTTTTCAATTATACTACTATATATTTATATATATTTCAAGATATTCTCAGCCACAACCCTCCCTTGTCACAAAAAAAGCGCTCCCCGGCTTCCGCCGAAGGAGCGCTTAAAGACATGCGCCTTGTCGCTCTCAATGCGAATACGCCGGCACGTAGACCTGCGACCGGATGAAGGCCTCGATATCCCCCGGCCGGTCGATGCCGGCCAGGCCGTCGTCGAAGACCAGTTCGGCCACGCTGGCCGCCGTCTTGATCTCGGTCTCCAGGATATCGGCCTGAAGCGGATACAACAGCCCATGCGCCAACTGGTCCGACGTCACCCGCGCGGCCACGGCCCTGGCGGCGCGGATGAACATCCGGTCCGTGACCCGGCGGGCCTTGGTGGCCACGATGGCCATGCCCACGGCCGGGAAGATGTAGAAGTTGTTGGCCTGGCCCGGCAGGTAGGTCCTGCCGTCATAGGTCACGGGGTCGAACTGGACGCCGGCGGCGAAAAGCGCCCGGCCCCCGCTCCAGGCATAGGCATCACCGGGCGTGCATTCGGCCTTCTCCGTGGGGTTGGACAGGGCCATGATGACCGGCCGCGCGTTGACTTTGGCCATGGCTTCCACGACTTCCCTGTCGAAGGCGCCGCCGGTGGTGCTGACGCCAATAAGCGTGGTGGGCTGAAACTCCAGCACGGCCTTGGCCAGGTCGGCCCGGGCCATGGGCGCGTGGGGGTGGGCGTAGGGCTTCTGGAAATCGACCAGGTCCGTGCGCGAGGCCTCGAGCAGGCCGACCACGTCGAACATATGCACCTTGGCCCGGGCGGCCTCGAGGGTCAGGCCCTCCTCGACCAGGGCCGCGCACAGCAGGTCGGCCAGGCCGATGCCGGCCGAGCCCGCGCCGAGAAAGAGGAACGACTCGTCGCGCAGTTTCGTGCCCTTGGCCCGGCAGGCGTTGAGCATGCCGGCCAGCGTGATGCCGGCCGTGCCCTGGACGTCGTCGTTGTAGCAGCAGACCTTGTCGCGGTAGCGGGCGAGCAGATGCACGGCGTCCACGCCGGTCCAGTCCTCGAAGTGGATGCAGCAGCCCGGAAAGACCTCCTGCACGGCTTCGACGAACTCGTCCACGAAGGCATAGAGCTCCTTGGTGGGCGGGCGCTTGCGCCGCAGGCCCAGGTAGAGCGGGTCGTTTAGCAGTTCCTCGTTGTTGGTGCCGGCGTCGAGGAGCATGGGGAGCAGCCCGCGCGGCGACACGCCGGCCGCGGCGGTGTAGAGCTGGAGCTTGCCGATGGGGATGCCCATGCCGTTGGCGCCCAGGTCACCGAGGCCGAGGATGCGGCCGCCGTTGGTGACGCACAGCACCCGCACGTCCTTTTCCGGCCAGTTGCGCAGCACCTCGCGCACCTTGCCCCGGCGCTCGATGGAGAGGTACAGGCCGCGCGGCTGGCGGTAGATGTGGCCGAATTTCAGGCAGGCTTCGCCGATGGTCGGATCGTAGACGATGGGCAGAAACCGCGTGGGGTCGGACATGATGACCTTGAAAAAAAGCGTCTCGTTGTGATCGAGCAGGTTCGTCAGGTAGATGTAGCGTTCGAGGTCCGAGGACTTGTGGTCCAGGTGCGACAGCACGCGCGTCAGTTGCAGTTCCAGCGTCTCGACCGCGTCGGGCACGAGACCGGTGAGCGCCAGGGCCTCTTTCTGGGACTCGGTAAAACCCGTGGAACGGTTCAGCGACGGATCGAGCAGCACATCCCGGCCGGTTTTCATCCAATGCGTCATGATAAGCCACCCTTGCGTTTTTTCGGGAAGCGGTCTCCCGGCTCAGTCCTTGGCCACGAACGGCGCGGTCATCTTCGCCGGCACCACGATGCGGTCGTATTCCTCGGCCGTCACATAGCCCAGGTCCAGGGCCGCCTCGCGCAGGGTCAGGTCGTTGTCCATGGCGTGATGGGCGATGGTCGAGGCCTTGTCGTAGCCGATGACCGGGGACAGGGCCGTGACGAGCATGAGCGAGCGGCCGACGAATTCGGCGATGCGCTTTCTATTGGGCTCCAGGCCCTCGACCAGGAAGACGCGGAAGTTGTGCATGGCATCGGTCAACAGCCGGATCGACTGCATGATGTTGTGGATGATAAGCGGCTTGTAGACGTTCATCTCCAGGATGCCGCCGGCGCCGCCAAAGCCCACGGCCACGTCGCAGGCCATGACTTGGGCCGCCACCATGGTCAGCGCCTCGCACTGGGTCGGGTTGACCTTGCCGGGCATGATGGAGGAGCCGGGCTCGTTGGACGGGATGATGAGCTCGTAAAACCCGGCCCGCGGGCCGCAGGCCAGCAGCCGGATGTCGCAGGCGATCTTAAAAAGCGACACGGCCAGGGTCCTCAGCGTGCCGGAAAGCTGGACCAGGGCGTCGTGGGAGCCTTGCACCGTGAACTTGTTCGGCGCCGGGGCAAAGGGCAGGCCCGAGAGCCGGGCGATGGCGGCGATGGCCGCCTCGGCGAAGCCCGGCGCGGCGTTGATGCCCGTGCCCACGGCCGTGCCGCCAAGGGGCAGCTTGTAGACGTCGCCCAGGGCCTCGCGCAACCGCACGGCGTTTTCGGCGAGCAGCCCGGCGTAGCCGGAAAATTCCTGGCCCAGCGTCAAGGGCACGGCATCCTGGAGGTGGGTGCGGCCGATCTTGACGATGTCCTTCCAGGCCTCGGCCTTGGCGGCCAGGGCGCCGTGCAGCGTGGTCAGCGACGGCAGCAGGTCGCGGACCACGCCCATGGCCGCGGCCATGTACATGGCCGAGGGGAAGTTGTCGTTGGACGACTGGGACATGTTGACGTGGTCGTTGGGGTGGACGGGCTTTTTGGAGCCAAGGGGCGTGCCGGCAAGCTGGCAGCAGCGGTTGGAGACGACCTCGTTGACGTTCATGTTGAACTGGGTGCCGCTGCCGGTCATCCAGACGTGGAGCGGAAACATGTCGTCATGCTTGCCGTCGAGGATTTCGTCGCACACGCCGGTGATCAGGTCGGCCAGTTCCCCGGGGAGCCTCCCCTGATCGGCGTTGGCCTCGGCGGCGCCCTTTTTGAGCAGGGCGTAGGCGCCGATCATCTCCCGGGGCATGAGGTCGTCGCCGATGCTGAAGTGTTCCAAGGAACGTTGGGTTTGCGCGCCCCAGAGTTTGTCGGCCGGGACTTTCACCTCGCCCAGGCTGTCCGATTCGATGCGCTGCTCCATGACGCCGGTCTCCTTGGGGCGGGGTGTGCCGCCGCCACGTGGGGAAGGTTGTGGACGGATCAAGGAAAGACCGGACACGGTCCGGGCCTTACGGGTGCAGTAGCAGCAGATGCGCCTTGCGGGCAAGGTGAAAAGAAATCGTGGCAGTGGACGCGGGCTCGCGCCATACCCGGCCCCGCCCCGCCCTTTACCGCCGCCGCATCGTGCATTATCCTCGGCGCAGCCATGAAATTTCACGTCACAGCCATGGGCTGCCAGATGAACGTCGGCGACGGCGACTGGCTGACCCGCGCCCTTGTGTCCCGGGGATTCACGCCGGCTCGCGAAGACCAGGCGGAACTGTTCATCCTTTTCACCTGCTCGGTGCGCGAAAAACCCGAGCAGAAAGTGGCCAGCGAACTGGGCCGCATCGCCGACCGCCACGGCGCCAACCCGCGCGCCTTCGTGGCCGTGGGCGGCTGCGTGGCCCAGCAGTGCGGCACGGCCCTGTGGCGACGCTTTCCCATGGTGCGCCTGGTCTTCGGCACCGACGGCCTGGCCGGCGCGCCGGCCGCCCTGGCCCGCCTGGCCGACGAACCCGGCCTGCGCCTGTCGCTGCTCGATTTCACCGAAACCTACCCCGAGCGCGACCAGGCCTGGCCCGACGACAGGCTGCCGCCGAAAGCCTTCGTCTCCATCATGCAGGGCTGCGACAACTTCTGCGCCTACTGCATCGTGCCCTTCGTGCGCGGGAGGCAGAAATCCCGCGGCCTGCCGGCCGTTCTCGCCGAGGTCGAGGCCCTGGCCGCGCGCGGCGTGCGCGAGGTGACGCTGCTTGGCCAAAACGTCAACAGCTACGGCCTGGACAGGGCCGGCGACGGTACGAGCTTCGCCCGGCTCCTCGACGCCGTGGCCGCCGTGCCCGGCATCGCCCGCATCCGCTTCACCACCTCCCATCCCAAGGATTTGAGCGACGACGTCATCGCCCGCTTCGCCGCGCTGCCCGAGCTGTGCCCGGCCCTGCACCTGCCGGTCCAGTCCGGTTCCGACGCGGTCCTTGCCCGCATGGGGCGCGGCTACGACCGGGCCGCCTACAGGCGCCTGGTGGACAAGCTGCGCCAGGCCCGGCCCGACATCGCGCTCACCACGGACCTCATCGTCGGCTTTCCGGGAGAGACGGAGGCCGACTTCCGCTTGACCCTCGATCTGGTCCGTGATGTAGGATTTGATAGCGGTTTCTCCTTCATGTACGGTGACAGGCCGGCAACGGCGTCCGAACGCATGGAGCCGAAAATCGCCCAGGACGTGAAATCGGCCCGTCTGGCCGAATTGCAAGCGCTTTTGGACGAACGGCTGGCCGCGTCCCTGGCCGCCCAGGTCGGCCGGACGACCGAGGTCCTCATCGAGGGCCAAAGCCGCAGGGAAGGCCCCGACGGCCCATCCTGGCGCGGGCGCGACCCCGGGGGGCGCATCGTCAACATCGCCCTGCCCGGCCCGGGCGACGTCGTCGGGCGCTTCGTGCGGGCGCGCATCCGCCAAGCCAAAAAGCACTCCCTCATCGGGGAGGCGGAGGCCGATCATGATTGAAATGAAGGTATTCGGACTGGCCCTGGACGAGGAATCCCAGGTGCCGGTGCTCATTCTCAAGGACATGCAGGAAAAGGCCGTGCTGCCCATCTGGATCGGCGCCATGGAGGCCATGGCCATTTCCCTGGCCTTAAACGACGTGGTGCTGCCCCGCCCCATGACCCACGACCTGCTGCTCAACATGATCCACAAGCTCGACGGCCACGTGGTGGCCATCAACGTCACGGAACTGACCGAGGGCACCTACTACGCCGACATCGAGGTCGAGGTCGAAGGCGGCATCCGCCGCATCGACAGCCGGCCGTCCGACGCCATCGCCCTGGCGCTGCGGGCCAAGTCCCCCATCCTCGTGGAGGAGAAGGTCATCGAACAGGTGGCCAACGAAGCCAAGGACACCAGCGTCGTGGCCTTTTCCAGCGACGATTCGGACAAATGGACCGAGCTGCTCGAACAGTTCGACTTAAACGACGCCAAATACAAGATGTAGGGCCATGATCGACCTGCACACCCACACCACCTTCTCCGACGGGGAGCTCATCCCCTCGGAGCTGGCCCGGCGCGCGGCCAAGGCCGGGTACCGGGCCATGGCCATGACCGACCACGCCGATTTCTCCAACCTCGGGCTCATCCTCGACAACATTGGCCGGTTCGTGGCCGAGTCCGGGCCCTTTCTCGGCGTGACCGTGGTGTGCGGCGTGGAGATCACCCACGTGCCGCCGCCGCTGATCCCCCATATGGTGGCCATGGCCCGGGAACGCGGGGCGCAGCTCGTGGTGGTGCACGGCGAAACCATCGTCGAACCCGTGGAGGTCGGCACCAACCTGGCCGCCATCGAGGCCGGGGTGGACATCCTGGCCCATCCCGGGCTCATTACCCCCGAGGAGGCGGAACTGGCCGCCGAACGGGGCGTGTGCCTGGAGATCACCACCCGCAAAGGGCATAGCCTGACCAACGGCCACGTGGCCGCCCTGGCCCGCCGCTTCGGGGCGAAACTCGTCATCGACAACGACGCCCACACCCCCGACGACCTGGTTTCCCAGGAACGGCGCAAGAAAGTGGCGCTCGGCGCCGGGCTCACCCACGAGGAATACCTGCGCGCCGAAGCCAATTCCCGCGACATCGTCTCCCGCATCCTCGGCCCCGGCCGGTTGGATTAACGGGAAGATGCCTCCGGCGGCCAGGGGCGTTGCCCCTGGACCCCACCAGGGCGCTGCCCTGGACCTGCCGGGGGGCATGATGCCCCCCGGGCCCCCTCGAGGGGGGGAGTGATGGCAGGCGCGCTCCAGGGGGCCGTGCCCCTGTGCGCTGCTGTCGAGGCACCACCGCCGCGCGCGGCGCTTTCGATGAACGGCGCGAAATCCTCGACAAACGGCCTTTGCGATCCCTCCCGATGGGTTTATGGATTTCGGGCCGCCATTTACCGAAAACAACTGGCCGGGCCGGCCCGATTTCCGGCATGGTCCGCCTGGAACCGACCACCAATCCCAACCCCGGGGGAAATCATGACCGCTGACAACATCGAAAGCCTCATGCACGAAAACCGCCGCTACGAACCGCCCAGCGAAGGCCGCGACCGCGCCCATATCAAGAGCATCGAAGAATACGAAGCCATCTACAAGCGCTCCATCGAAGACCCGGACGGCTATTGGGCGCAGCGCGCCTGCGAGCTGCTCACCTGGTTTAAGCCCTGGGACACGGTGCTGGAATACGATTTCGACAAGCCGGAAATCAAATGGTTCGCCGGCGGTAAGCTCAACGCCACCTACAACTGCCTGGACCGCCACCTGACCGACGGCCGGCGCAACAAGGCGGCGATTATTTGGCAGGGCGAGGACGACTCCCAGGTGCGCACCTACACCTACCAGATGCTCCACGACGAGGTCTGCCGCTTCGCCAACGTGCTCAAGAAAATGGGCGTCAAAAAAGGCGACCGGGTCAGCCTCTACCTGCCCATGATCCCGGAACTGGCCATCGCCATGCTGGCCTGCGCCCGCATCGGCGCGCCCCACAGCATCGTTTTCGCCGGCTTTTCGGCCAACAGCCTGCGCGACCGCATCAACGACTGCGGCTCCAAAGTGCTCGTGTGCAGCGACGCCGTCATCCGTTCGGGCAAGACCATCGCGCTCAAGCCCAACGCCGACGAGGCCCTCAAGGAATGCGCCTGCGTGGAAAAAGTCGTGGTGGTGCGCCATGCCGGCAACGAGGTGGAGATGCAGCCCGGCCGGGACCTCTGGTGGCACGACGTCACAAGCGACCACGACGTCCAGGGCTGCTGCGAGCCCGAGCCCATGGACGCCGAGGACGTGCTGTTTATCCTCTACACCTCCGGCTCCACCGGCAAGCCCAAGGGCGTCTACCACACCACCGGCGGCTACCTGACCTACGCCGCCCACACCAGCCAGCTCGTCTTCGACCTTAACGACAACGACATCCACTGGTGCACGGCCGACATCGGCTGGATCACCGGCCACTCCTACATCGTCTACGGCCCGTTGGCCCTTGGCGCCACCTCGCTGATGTTCGAAAGCGTGCCCACCTACCCGGCCCCGGACCGCTTCTGGCAGATCTGCGAAAAATTCAAGGTCAACATCTTCTACACCGCGCCCACGGTCATCCGCTCGCTCATGCGCTCGGGGCCGGCCTGGACGCAGAAGCACGACCTCAGCTCGCTTCGCATCCTCGGTTCGGTCGGTGAGCCGATCAACCCCGAGGCCTGGATGTGGTACCACGAGCACATCGGCCACGGGAAACTGCCCATCGTGGACACCTGGTGGCAGACCGAGACCGGTGGCCTCATGATCTCCCCCCTGCCTTACGCCACGACCTTAAAGCCCGGCTCGGCCTCCCTGCCCCTGCCCGGCATCGACCCCATCATCGTGGACAAGGACAACCAGGAAGTCCCGGCCAACCAGGGCGGTTTCCTGGTCATCCGCAAACCCTGGCCGGGGATGCTGCGCGGCATCTGGGGCGCGCCCGAGCGCTTCAAGCAGCAGTATTTCGCCGGCTTCAAGGGGCGCTACGAGTCCGGCGATGGCGCCCGGCGCGACGCGGACGGCTATTTCTGGATCATGGGCCGCGTCGACGACGTCATAAACGTCTCCGGCCACCGCATGGGCACGGCCGAGATCGAATCGGCCCTGGTTTCCCACCCGACCGTGGCCGAGGCAGCCGTGGTCGGCATGCCCCACGAGATCAAGGGCCAGAGCATCTACGCCTACGTGACCTTGAAGGCCGGCTACGAGGAGACCGAGGACCTGCTCAAGGGGCTCAAAATGCACGTGCGCAAGGAGATCGGCCCCATCGCCGCGCCCGAGGTCATCCAGTTCGCGCCCGGGCTGCCCAAGACGCGAAGCGGCAAGATCATGCGGCGCATCCTGCGCAAGATCGCCTCCAACGAGGTGGAGAGCCTGGGCGATACCTCGACGCTCGCCGATCCGAGCGTGGTGACGGAGCTGATCGAAGGCAAGAAGAAGCTCTTCGGCTAGCCGCCGTCGCGAGGCATCGCACGAACGCCAAAGCCGGCCAGGACGCCATGTCCGGGCCGGCTTCGGTTCTGTTGGGGGGGGAGAAGCCTCCGGCGGCCAAAGGGCTGGCGCCCTCTGGACTCCCCTCTCGGGTATGGCGGCGTGCGGCACTGGCCTGGAGGTACTTTGGGGGATTGCGGCGTCGTGGGAATGCCCGTTATTCCGTCGGCCCGCCCGGCCCCAGGCGGCCGTTTGCCCACAGGCCGGCCAGCAGGTGACGCAGGGCCTCGTAGGAAACCTCCCCGTCCAGGGCGTCGAACACGGGGGTAAGCCAAATCGAGCCGGCCCGGCGCGCCTCCAGGATGGCTGCCTCGGCGCGCTCCGTGGTGGCCGCGTCGAGCCCGGCCGCCGCGCGGGCGTCGAGTTCCCCCCGGCGCACGAAGGTGAGCAGATGGCCGTGGACCGTCGCCGGGGTCAGCCCGCGACGCTCGGCCACGGCCCCGGCCGTGCCCAGTTCCCGAAAAAGCGACAGGCTCAGGGCAGCCGTTTCGCTCGGCCCCTTGGCCTTGGCTTCGCGCCGGGCGACGGCCTCGGCCGGTTCGGCCGGTTCGACCGGTTCGGGCGCGGCGGGAGCGACCTGCCGGCCGTTTACGGCGCAGTGCTCGTCGAGCATGGCCAGCAGTTCCAGGCCGAATTTTTCGAGCTTGGCCCGGCCCATGCCCGGCACCTCGGCCAAGACGGCCAAATTCCCGGGTTTTCGGGCCGCCACTTCCACCAGTGTGCGGTCGTGGAAGACGACATAGGGCGGCACGCCGGCCTTTGCGGCCGTTTGCGCCCGCCAGGCCCGCAGCCGCTCCCACAAGGCGTCGTCACCGGGCATGGTCAGGTGCTCCCGGATCCAGTCCTGGCGCGGCCTGTCCCCCTGCTCCCGCTTCCGCTTGCGCCCGCCGCCCGGCTCCCTTGGGGCTTCGGCCGGCAGGCGCATGGAAAACTCCCGCCGCCCCTTGAGGATGTCCCAGGCCGCCGGGGTCAGCACCAGCCCGCCATGGCCCTCGGGATGGGGGGACAGCGCCCCCATGGCGGCCAGCCGGCGCACAAGGGCCTTCCACTGGTCCTTGGTCAGTTCCGTGCCGATGCCGAAGGTGGAAAGCTCGGTGTGGCCGCACTGCACGGCCCGGGTCGTGGGCTTTCCCAGCAGCACGTCGATGACGTGGGCGGCCCCGAAGCGCTGGCCGGTGCGATAGACGCACGACAGGGCTTTCTGGGCCGGGACGGTGGCGTCCACCGGGGGCCTGGGGTCGAGGCAGGCATCGCAGTTGCCGCAGGGTTCGGGCAGGTCCTCGCCGAAATAGCCGAGCACCGTCTGGCGGCGGCAGGCGTCGGATTCGCAGTAGCCGGCCATGGCCTCGAGCTTGGCCAGCTCCACCCGGCGCCGGCCCTCGCCCGTGCCCTCGGGGTCGATCAGCCGGCGCAGCGCCCCGAAATCGGCCGGCGCATGGAGCAGCAACGCCTCGGCCGGCTCGCCGTCGCGCCCGGCCCGGCCGGTCTCCTGATGGTAGGCCTCCAGGCTCTTGGGCGGGTCGAGGTGGGCCACGAAACGCACGTCGGGCTTGTCCACGCCCATGCCGAAGGCGACGGTGGCCACCATGACGATGCCCTCCTCGCGCATGAAGCGGTCCTGGCGGGCGTCGCGCTCGGCCGCCGGCAGCCCGGCATGATAGGCCAGGGCCGAAACCCCGTTGTCTGCCAGCCACTGCGCCAGGTCCTCGACCTTCTGGCGCGAAAGCCGGTAGACGATGCCCGACTGGCCGGGGTGTTCGTCGCGGATAAAGCGCAAAAGCCGCCGCCGGGGATCGTCCTTGGCTTCCACCCGGTAGCGGATGTTGGGCCGGTCGAAACCGGTGGCGAAGACCCGGGCCTGGCGCAGTTCCAGGCGCTCGAGGATGTCGGCCCGGGTCGGCCGGTCGGCCGTGGCCGTCAGCGCCAGGCGCGGCGTGCCGGGATAGCGGCCGGCCAGCTCGGCCAGTTGCAGGTACTCCGGCCGGAATTCGTGGCCCCACTGGGACACGCAGTGGGCCTCGTCAATGGCGAAAAGGGCCAGGGGGATATTGGCGAGAAGGGCACCGAACGACGGGCTAAGCGCCCGTTCCGGGGCGACGTAGAGGATATCCAGCCTCCCGGCGGTCAACGCGGCCATGGTTTCCCGGGCCGCCGCCGGGGTCAGGCCCGAATGAAGCGCCCCGGCGGCCACGCCCAGGGCGGTCAGGGCGCTGACCTGGTCGCGCATGAGCGCAATAAGCGGCGAGACGACCACGGCCAGGCCCCGGCGCAGCAAGGCCGGGACCTGGTAGCACAGCGACTTGCCGCCGCCGGTCGGCATGAGGACCAAGGCGTCGCCGCCGGCGCAGACATGGTCGATGACCGCCTCCTGCGGCCCCCGGAAGCGGTCGTAGCCAAAGACGGACTTGAGGACGGCGCGTGGGGTGTTCATGGGGGGGATGCGGCCAACGCCCTAGGGAGCAGCTTCCACGCCGACAAGGCGCGGCCCGTGGTAGCGCCCGTCCGGGCCGAAATCGAGGGACACGACGGCCTGCCCGAGCACCTCGCAGGCGTGGCAGCCGTTGAGGAGCGCATAGCCGAAGACGAAGCCCTGGCCGCCGTCGGGGAGGGTTTCGACGCTGCGCGGCCCCTCGCCCACGGGCCAGAACAGGACCTCGGGATAGGCCTTTTTCAGGGCCGCGTACCGGGCGTTGCCGGCCAGGGGCAGCGCGTCCTCGTCGAGTTCGCTGCTCACGAGCCTGGGCTGGCCGTTGACCAGGTAGGCCACCTCGTTGGAGTTGGCCCGCAGGGGAAAAACGACCGTGGCCACATCCACCCGGCCCGTGTCGCGAAAGGCCTGCAGGTAGCCCTCGCCGTCCAGGCGCTTGGTGACGTCCAGTGCCTCGGGCGACGCCCCGGTTTCGGCCATGACCCGGACGAGGCAGCCGGCGGGCTCGGCGCTTTGGCCCAGGCAGGCGGTAAGAGCCTCTCCCGACGGCTGCCAGACGGCCCCGGGGCCGATGGGGGCGTCGGTTTGGGCCGAAACGGCCAGCGGCCACAAGGCCAGGCAACAGGCGACAAGCAGTGAAAAAACCGGGCGGCGCGACATGGCAGGCTCCTTGGCGGTTGCGGTGCGCCGCTGGCCGCAATGGCCTCGCAGCGAAGCGTGGCGGTCGTGCGCGGCGACACCCGCAAAAATAGTGTTTGCCCGCAACCGAGGCAAACACGCGCCCCTAGGCCAGAAGCGGCGCGGTGACGGCCCGCAGCACGCGCACGGCCTCGGCCGGGGACAGGCGCACCATGACGCCGCGCTGGCCGGCATTGATGATGACGTAGGGCTCGGCCAGGGCCGCTTCCTCCAGGGCCGTGGGCACGGCCTTGCGCTGGCCGAAGGGGCTGATGCCGCCGACGTGGTAGCCGGTGGCCTTTTCGGCCTCGGCCGGGGGCAGCATGGCCGCCGCCTTGCCCTTTAGCGCGGCGGCCAGGCGCTTCATGGACAGCTCGCCGCCCGACGGGATCACGGCGCAGGCGACCTTGCCGTCGACGCGCACCATGAGCGTCTTGAGCACCCGGGCGGGCGGCTCGCCGATGGCCTGGGCGGCGTGCAGCCCGATATGGCCCGCGTCGGCATCGTAGGCGTATTCGAGGACGGTAAAGGCGACACCGGCCTTGGCAAGGGCCTGGGTCGCCCGGGTGGTCTTGGCCATGAGGCGTTCCTTTTGGCGGGGCAAGCCGTCGCCGGTGACCGATGCGCGACCGGCGGAGGCGGAGAGGTTAGCCTATCGCGCGGCACCGGGCAAGGGCGCGCCAGGGCGGCAATCGGCGCAAACCACTTTGCCCTATTGAATTTTTTGGTTTTAATGCCCGTCGCACTTGCCTGGAAGGCAAAAACATTCTAGGGAATGACGGGGTTTATTCTTCCAAGGAGGTCCTTATGGAGTTTCGAGGCGCAATCACGGCACTGGTGACGCCCTTTCGAAACGGCGAGGTGGATGAGGAAGCCTACCGCGCCCTCATCGAATGGCAGATCGAGCAGGGCATCCACGGGCTTGTCCCCTGCGGCACCACGGGCGAATCGGCCACGCTCTCCCACGACGAGCACAAACGGGTCATTCGCATCTGCGTGGACCAGGTCAAAGGCCGTGTCCCCGTCCTGGCCGGAGCCGGCTCGAACAACACCCGCGAGGCCATCGACCTCACCCAGGACGCCAAGGACGCCAAGGCCGACGGCGCGCTCCTGATCACCCCCTACTACAACAAACCGACCCAGGCCGGCCTGGTCGCCCATTTCAAGGCCATCGGCGAACGGGTGGACATGCCGTTTATCGTCTACAACGTGCCGAGCCGCACGGCCGTCAACCTCCTGCCCGAGACCCTGGCCATTTTGAAAAAGGAAATCCCGCAGGTCATCGGCGTCAAGGAGGCCACGGGCGACCTCAACCAGGTTTCGCGCGTGCTGGAATTTTGCGGCGAGGACTTCCAGGTGCTTTCCGGCGACGACTTCACGGCCCTGCCCACCATCACCATCGGCGGGCGCGGCGTGATTTCGGTGGTCTCCAACTTCGTGCCGGACAAGATGTCGGCCATGTGCGAGGCGGCCCTGGCCGGTGACCTCGCCAAGGCCAAGGCGCTGCACTATTTCATGAGCCCGCTGTACCGGGCGGCGTTCCTGGAAACCAACCCGGCCCCGGCCAAGGAAGCGCTGGCCATGATGGGCCGCTTCCCCTTCGAGGTCAGGCTGCCCATGGTGCCGCTGTCGCCGGCCAACCGGGAAAAACTCAAGGCCGCCCTGACCGAGGCCGGCCTGCTCTAGGGCCACAACCTTGCGGACATCCCACGGGCCTTCCTCGGAGGGCCCGTTTTGCGTTTATTGCCATGCAGCCAACCACCCTTCGCATCACGCTCTCCCATGCCGGCGTCAGCCTCGGCGGCCGGCCGGTTTTGTCCGACATCTCCCTGACCGTCGCCCCGGGCGAGGCCTGGCTCGTGCTTGGCGGCAACGGCTCGGGCAAGTCCACGCTCCTGCGCCTTTTGCGCGGCGACATCTGGCCCGACGACGACGGCCGGGGCGAGCGCCTCTACCGGTGCGGCGACGGGCCGGGCCGGGCCTCGCCCATCGGCGTGCGGCAGCGCTTCGGCATCGTCTCCCCGGAAGCCCAGCGGGCGACCAAGCGGCTGTGCGCCCACCTGCCGGCCCGCACGGTGATCCTGGCCGGCATGCGCGACGCCGTCTACGTCCAGGGCGGGCCCAAACCGGCGGAACTGGCCCGGCTGGAGGCGGTGGCCGCCCGGCTCGCCATCGGCCATCTGCTGGACACGCCCGTGGCCGCCCTGTCCAACGGCCAGTTGCGGGCGGTGCTTCTGGCCCGGGCCCTGGCCACCCGGCCGCTGGTGCTGTTTCTGGACGAATTCCTCGACGGCCTGGACGAAGCCGCCCGGGAAACGGCCGGCCAGGCCGTGGCCCAGGCGGCGGCCGACGGCGCGGCCATCGTGCTCACCAGCCACCAGGGCGCCACGCCGCCACCCGGGCCGGCCAGGGGCCTCACGCTGGCCGGCGGCCGTATCATCGACAGCGGCCCGGCGCCCGACGTGCTTGACCGCTACCGCCGGGCCATGGACGGCCCGTCGCGGGAGCTGCCCGCCGTCCCGTCCCGGGCCATGGCCGAAGGGGAGCACACAGCGCCGGCTGCGGAAGCGGACGGCCTTCCCCTGGTGGTGTTGGAGGCGGCCACGGTCTACCTGGAGCGCCGGGCCATCCTGACGGACATCGACCTGACCGTGCGCCCGGGCGGGCACCTGGCGGTTTTCGGGGCCAACGGCGCGGGCAAATCGACGCTGTTAAAGCTCATCGCCGGGGAGCTCCATCCGGCCCTGGGCGGCCGGGCCTGGCGCCCGGGGCTGGCCGCGCCGGAAGGCTTCACCGACCTGCGCGACATCCGCCGGCGCATCGGCCTGGTCTCCTTCGAACTGGAGGCCGACTACGACAAGGAGCTGTCCGCCCTGGAGCTGGTGACCTCGGGCATCGCGGCCACCATCGGCATCTACGCGGAACCGTCGGAAAGGGACCTGGCGGCGGCCCGGCGCTGGATGGACTTTTTCGGCGTGGCCGACCTGGCCGGGCGCAGGCTCGGCCGGCTGTCGGCCGGCCAGACGCGGCGGCTGTTCCTGGCCCGGGCCATGGTCGGCGAGCCCCGGCTGCTGCTGCTCGACGAGCCCTTTTCCGGCCTCGACGGCCCGTCGCGCCG
Source organism: Solidesulfovibrio sp. DCME (assembly GCF_049995385.1). Taxonomy (NCBI): domain Bacteria; kingdom Pseudomonadati; phylum Thermodesulfobacteriota; class Desulfovibrionia; order Desulfovibrionales; family Desulfovibrionaceae; genus Solidesulfovibrio; species Solidesulfovibrio sp. DCME. The sequence goes on along the minus strand of NZ_CP188261.1, from coordinate 2,367,098 downwards.
CCGGGCCATGGCCGCCGTGTCGGCGGCGGCCCGCAGCGGGGTCACGGTCATTGCCGCCGTGCACCGCCCGGGCGACGTCATCCCGGAAATCCAGACCGTCTACCGGTTACAGGGAGGCCGCCTTACCCCCGTGGAAGGCGTTTAGCGCCCCCTGGCCTTGGGCGGCGGCGCCTTGGCCGGGCTGACCACGATGACGTTGCCGACGATTTTGGCATTGGGCACGATGACCGTGTCGCCGGCTTCGGACTCGATGACGGTGTTGAAGATGTCGATGGCCACGACCTGGCCGGCCGCGCCGGCCGTCCCCGGGACGCTCACCGTGTCGCCCACGCGGAAATAGCGAAACAGCAGCAGCATCACGCCCGAGGCGAAATTGGACAGCGTGTCCTTGAGCGCCAGGCTCACGGCCAGGCCGGCCGCGCCGAAAAGGGCCAAAAGCGAACTGATATTGAAGCCGAGCTGCCCCAGGGCGGCGATGAGCACGACCAGCGCCAGTCCCCAGCGGGCCAGGCTGGCCACGAAGGAGACGATCTCCGGGGCGATGTCGCGGCCGCGCATGATCCGGGCGAGCACCGCCGTCAGCCGGCCGACGACCCAGATGCCGACAACAAACAGCACCAGCCCCGAAAACAGCCGGCTGCCCAGGGACAAGGCCCAGGGCACGATCTGGTCGGCGAAAAACGCCTGGCCGCCCACGGAAAACCGCGTGCGGTCCCCTACCTTCTCCACGGCCACGGGAGCGGCCGCATGCTCCGTCAGTGGCGCGGCCACCTTGCCCGGGAGGGCATCGGCGGCGGGGCTGTCCGGCTTTGGCGCCCCGGCCGTGGCCGGGGCAACCGCGGCGGCAGCCGTTCGGGCCGGCACGGGCAGCGAAGCCGGCGCCGGGGCGGCTGACGGCGATTTGGCCGCCGGCTCGGCCAGGTCATGTTCCTTGAGCCCGCCGCCTGGGGCCGGGGTGGCCTGGGGCGCTTTTTCGGGCCGCAGTTCGATGCCTTGGGGCTTGGCCGGGCTCGCGGCCGCCGGTGCGGCGGGTTCCTCGGGCGCGGCCGGCGCGGCCTGGCCGGGCGCGGGGATGACGATGGCCTTGCCGATCTGCAGGGAGCCGGGATTAAGCCCCGGGTTGGCCCGCAGGATGGCCGCCGCCGGCACCTTGAAGCGCTGGGCCAGGACATTGATGGTGTCCCCGGACTTGATCACGTATTTGGTCGGGGCCGCGGCCAGCACGATGACCGGGGCAGGCTCGTTCGTGCGGGAAAAGCACGGGCCGGCGTCGGCAATGAACATGCCAAGGACAAGCAATAGCACGATCGTGCCCAGTCTCGCCGCATCGCCACGCATCACCACCTCCCCGTTGCCGCGAATGTTACACCAACACCCCTGCCCGGATCACATTCGCCCAAAGGCTAGCATACGGGCCGGCGCATCGCCAAGCCCTCGGTTGCGTGAAGCTTTCGTGTCGCCGGGCCAGGCCTAGGCGCGGCGCCTGGCCAGCAGCACGCCCGAACCGATGGGCACGACCACGCCGTCGAGGCGGGGATCGCCCAGGATCGCCTCCACCACGCCGGGGATCTCGTGGGCGTGGCTGATGACGTTGTCGGCCGTCAGTATCCCGCCGGGCACGAGCCGGTCCGTGACGCACCGCGCGCAGGCCAGCAGCACGTCGCGGTTGGCGTCGATGAAGGCGAAGGCCAGGGAGTCCATGGCGGCCAGGGCTTCCAGGGCGTCGCCGCGCACCAGGCGCACCACGTCGGCGGTGCCGGTGCGGCGCAGGGTCTCCTCGGCCAAGGCCATCTTGTCCGGGTCGCGGTCGATGGTGGCGAGCTCGCCGCCCCGGGCTCGGCAGGCCAGCGACAGCCACAAGGCGGAATAGCCGGCGCTGGTACCGACCTCGACCAGCTTGCCGGCCGGGGCGGCGGCGGCCAGGATGGCCAGGAAACGCCCGGTGTCCGGGGAGACCTGGCGCAGGCGCTTGGCATGGGGCGTGCCGTCGCCGCGGTCAGCGGCGTCGATGGCTTCCAGTTCGCGCATGCGCGCGGCCATGGCCTCGGAAATACCTGCGAACACGACGACCTCCGTTATTGAAAGACGAATTCCTGAAAATAGATGTTTTTCACCTTGCCCTGGCCGGCGTACTTGCCAAACAGGTCGATGAGCTCCTGGCGCAGGGCCATCTTGCCGGCATTGGACAAGAGGTCCTCGGCCAGTTTGGTCGACAGCGTGAAGACGAGGTCCTGGCGCGCGTCGGGCAGGGTGATCCGCTCGGCCGCGGCGTTGTCCTCGCATTCGACGCGCATGGCCAGGCGCAAATAGCGGTAGCCCTTGTTGCTGAGCACGTTGACGGTCAGCGGCCCGATGACGATGGCCCCGTTTTCGGGTTTGCCGGCGTCCTTCTTGTCGCCCTTCTTCTCGCTTTTTTTTGCATCGCCACCGTGGCCGCCTTCCGAGGAGGCCAATCCGGACGGCGGATGCGGCGTGGCCAGCAGGAAGGCCAGGAGCATGAGGCCGATCTTCACCCAATGCGCGGCAAGCATGGCGGCAAAACCTCCGTGAGCGGCCCGGGACCTTATTTCCCGGCCTTGGCCAGGCGGCGCCGGGCGTGCAGGATGGGCTCGGTGTAGCCGCTGGGTTGTTCGCGGCCCCGCACAATCAGGTCGCGGGCGGCGGCGAAGGCCTGGCTGGCCTCGAAATCCGGGGCCATGGGCCGGTAGGCCGGGTCCAGGGCGTTTTGGCGGTCGACCACGGCGGCCATACGCCGCAGGACGTCGAGGACCTGCTCCTCGTCGCACAGGCCGTGGCGCAGCCAGTTGGCGATGTGCTGGCTGGAGATGCGCAGGGTCGCCCGGTCCTCCATGAGGCCGACGTCGGTCAAATCCGGCACCTTGGAGCAGCCGATGCCCTGGTCCACCCAGCGCGAGACGTAGCCGAGGATGCTCTGGGCGTTGGTTTCCAGTTCCCGGGTCACCTCCTCGGCCGTGGGGCGTTTTTCCCCCAAAAGCGGCAGGGTCAGCAGGGTGTCGCGGTCGGCGGGCTTGCGGGCAGCCAGTTCGCGCTGGCGGTCGAAGACGTCCACGGCGTGGTAGTGCATGGCGTGCAGGGTCGCGGCCGTGGGCGACGGCACCCAGGCGCAGTTGGCCCCGGCCCGGGGATGTTCGATCTTGGTGGCCACCATCTCGGCCATCCTGTCCGGCTTGGCCCACATGCCCTTGCCGATCTGCGCCCGGCCGCAAAAGCCGCAGGCCAAGCCCACGTCGACGTTGCCGTCCTCGTAGGCGGCCATCCAGGGTTCGGCGCGCATGGCGCCCTTGGGCACCACCGGCCCGGCCTCCATGACGGTGTGGATCTCGTCGCCGGTGCGGTCGAGAAAGCCGGTGTTGATGAAGACGATGCGCGATTTGGCGGCGCGCACGCATTCCTTGAGGTTGAGCGAGGTGCGCCGCTCCTCGTCCATGACGCCGATCTTGAGCGTGTCGCGGGCCAGGCCCAGGGCGTCCTCGACACGGTCGAACAGCGCGCAGGCAAAGGCGACCTCGCCTGGGCCGTGCATCTTGGGCTTGACGATGTAGATGCTGCCGGCCCGGCTGTTGCGCAGCGGCCCCTTGCCGGTCAGGTCGTGGAGGCCCGCGGCGGCCGTGGCCAGGGCGTCGAGCATGCCCTCGGGGATTTCCTCGCCCGCGCTGTCGCGGACGGCGTCGGTGGTCATGAGGTGCCCGACGTTGCGCACGAACAGGAGGCTGCGCCCGGGCAGGACCAGTTCGCCGCCGCCGGGCGCGGCGTACCAGCGGTCCGGGGCCAGCCCCCGCTCCACGGCCTTGCCGCCCTTTTGGAAGGAGGCGCGTAGGTCGCCGCGAAATAGCCCCAGCAGGTTGCGGTAGGCCAGCGCCTTGTCCGGGCCGTCCACCACGGCCACGGAATCCTCGCAGTCGAGGATGGTGGTCACGGCGGCCTCGAGCAGCACGTCTTTGAGGCCCGAGGGGCTGGCCGCGCCCACGGGGTGCTTGCGGTCGAAGACGAGTTCGAGGTGCAGGCCGTTTTGGCGCAGCAGCACGGAAGCGGGCGCCTCGGCCGGGCCGGTGTGGCCGGCGAAATGTTCCGGCCGGGCCAGGCCGGTGGCCTGGCCGCCGGCGAAGGTGACGGCCAGGGCGCCGTCGACGACGCTGTAGGCGGCCACGTCGGCATGGCGGCCGTAGGCCAGCGGCACGGCCATGTCCAGAAAGCTCGCGGCATAGGCCACCACGGCGGCGCCCCGGGCCGGGTTGTAGCCGGGCAGTTTGACCGCCTCGCCGGTCTCGGGGATGACGTCGGTGCCGTAGAGGGCGTCGTAGAGGCTGCCGAAGCGGGCGTTGGCGGCGTTTATGGCGTAGCGGGCGTTGGTTATGGGCACGACGAGCTGGGGGCCGGGGATGGCGGCGATTTCCGGGTCCACGCCGTCGGTTTCGATGGCGAAATCCGGGCCTTCGGGCAGCAGGTAGCCGATGCCGGCCAGGAAGCAGCGGTAGGCATCGGGGTCGTGGGGCTGGCCGGCCCTCTGGCTGTGCCAGACGTCGATGGCGGCCTGCATGGCGTCGCGTTTGGCGAGGAGTTCACGGTTTTTGGGGCCAAGTTCGGCGACGATGGCGGCAAGCGCGGCGAAGAAGGCTTCGGGTGTTATGCCGGTTTCGGGGAGGATTTCGTCGGCGAGGACGCCGTAGAGGGTTTTTTCGACGGACAGGCCGGAAATACTGATGCGGTCGGACATGGCGGCGCTCCTTGCTGCTGCGGCCGGTGGCATGGCCCCAAGGGGGCTCTGGGGCGGCAGTGTACGGGATTTGGCGGCAGGCGCAAAGGGGCAAGCGTGAGCGTCGCTCATGGATCGGGTTTCGGCCCGAGTCAAGGGCTGTTCGGATTGGGCCGGGAACTGCCAAGGCAACGGAACAGGTCACGGCAGTACCGGCGACCGCCCTGGGAAAAGGAGGTTGGCGTGGGGACTTCAGCGCTGCATCAGGTCACGGCATCCTGTTGCGCCAGTTGCTGCGCCAAAAACGCGGCGTGCGCCTTTTGAAGCTGTTCAATCTCCGCATATCGCGGATCCCTTCGCATCGCTTCATAATCGATTGTCACTTTTGGTTGAGGCACAGCATCAAAAGCACTCTGCGACATCGCTGTTTGAGCCATGACAATCGAACCATTGACGGACTCGGCAATATGTTCCGCCCGCGCTTGCGCGAGCAGGGGGCCGCTCGACACACCGGCGCTCATGTCAGCTTTGCTGATAGCGTCCGAGCAAGACCCGGCTATGGAATTCGATGCCGTGACAAATCCATGATTGTCAATTTCAGCGACCACCTTTCCATTCACGACGATGCTGGCGTACTTCGCGTACGTTGGATTAGTGAAAGTGGCCGGCAATTGGGAATAGTCATTTTCAAGCATCGTTTTCTTCGCCGTCATGATCTGTTCAAAGAGATCATCTGACGCTTCGGCGAGGGGCACCGCTTTGAGCGTAGCGGAAACGGACCGGACGGAAGCAAGGTCGACGCGAGAGGCGAACTCAGGCATGGGCAAAAAACTCCTTTCCCATTGTTGCTCTGGAAAGCAAGCAAAATTCGCACCATGCAATTCCCCACGCCCAGGCGTGATGATGACCGATCGGCCTTGCCATTCCCGCGAACACAAAACGGCCCCGCCGGGGCCCCCTCGGTTGCGGTTGTCCTCGGGGTGGCCGGTGGGGCCGGGAGATCGCAAAGGGCGGCCGCGTCCGGATTGGCGCTGGGCGAGGATCGCGAAGGCGACCGCCGGCTACGGGCGCGGGAGGGGTCAGGTCCCGCTGTCCCTGTGCATACGTCGTTTAGGCGGCCCGGCGCTCGGCCGCGCCAAGCTCGTCGCGTACCACGTCCATGGGCACCACCAGGGGCTCGCGGAAGCTGAATCCCTGGCTCTCGCCCCAGGCCGCGCCGTCCGCCGGACGGCCGTCATACAGCACGTCGGCCAGGACCAGGTAATCCGTCTCGCCTAAAATCCGGTCCCAGCGCTGCACCAGAAACGAAAACTTCTCCGGGCTGCACTCCGTCACGCCGTGCCAGGACCAGGTCCGGGAACAGGCCTCGTCGTCGTAGCCGAGCAGGCAGACCTGGCCTTCGGGGCTGTCCAGCAACTCGCGCTGGGTCAGCTCCACGGCGGAGGTGGCGATGCGCGCCGCATCGAGATGCACCGGCAGGCCGCCCAGCGCCGCCTCGAGGCGCGAATCCCGGGTCAGGCGCATGGCGCAGGTGTTGTTGCCGTTGGCCCGCCACCACTCCAGCGAATTGGTCTTGTAGAGGTTCTCGCCCAGCATGCAGACGCGGGCGGCATTCTCTTCGCTGACGGGATGCAGGGCCAGATCGCAGCAGACGCCGGTCAGGGTGAGGGTCAGGTCCATATCGTTTCTCCTTGGAGCGGATGCTCGTGTTTGCTTGCGAAAAAAAGCACTTTTCGTGCCTAATTGAATATTTTTTTATTTCAAGATGTTATACCTTTCCATTTGCCGACACCCTGTGCTAAGGACGACTTTTGCTTCCGCCCCTGTTGACCTCGCCCCCACGGGAACGCACACTGGCGGCGCAGCACCACCTTGTCGGAGAAGGCATGAAGCGACCCCTCGATACCTTTCCCGGAGACGATACCTGCGCCTTTGCCCTGGAAAACGTGGCCGACGCCGTGTTCGCCGTGGATCGCGACTTCATCGTGCGCTACTGCAATCTGGCCGCCGGCGAGATCGCCCGCATGGACCCGGCCGAGGCCGTGGGCCGCACCTGCCGGGAAGTCTTCGGCGTCACCAACTGCCGCACGGTCTGCGTGCTGCGCCAGTGCATGGAAGAGGCCCGGCCCATCGCCAACCGCATCGTGACCCTGCGGCGCACCGGCTGCCCGGACGTGCCGGTGTGCGTGAGCGTGGCCCCCATCTGGGCCACGGGCGGCATGGTCGTCGGCGGGGTGCAGGTCTTCCGCGACCTGTCCGGCGGCGGCTTCGTCAGCCGGCTGGCCGGGTTGCAGCCCCTGGACGACTTCGGCACGCGCGACGCGCAGCTGTCCGAAATCGTGCGCATGCTGCCCCAGATCGCCCAGAGCGACTCCACGGTGCTGCTGCTTGGCGAATCGGGCACGGGCAAGGAGGTCTTCGCCCGGGCCATCCACAAGCTGTCCCAGCGCGGCGGCGGCCCGTTCGTGGCCGTCAACTGCGGCGCCCTGCCGGAACAGCTCATGGAATCGGAGCTTTTCGGCTACAAGTCCGGGGCGTTCACCGACGCCCGCAAGGACAAGCCCGGCCGCTTCGCCCTGGCCGACTCCGGCACCCTGCTCCTGGACGAAATCGGCGACCTGCCCTACGCCATGCAGGCGAAAATCCTGCGCGCCCTCCAGGAACGCTCCTACGAACCCCTGGGCGGCGTGGAGACCGTGCCGGCCGACGTGCGGGTCATCGCCGCCACCAACCGCGACCTCGGCCGCATGGTGGCCGAGGGCAAGTTCCGCCAGGACCTCTACTACCGCCTCAGCGTCGTGGTCATCCGCATCCCGCCCCTGCGTGAACGCCCAGGCGACGTGCCGCTGCTCGTCGAGCGGGTGCTCGGCCGCTGCCGCATGGCCGTGGCCAAAAACATCGCCTCCGTCAGCCCCGAGGCCATGGAACGGCTCATGGGCCACGACTACCCGGGCAACATCCGCGAGCTGGAAAACATCATCGAATACGCGGCCATCCTGTGCCAGGGCCGGGTGATCGAGCCCTGCCACCTGCCCGAGCACCTGCGCGGCCTCCCGGCCGGCCAGGCCTGCCCCAAAGTCCGCACCATGGCGGAGATCCGCTTCCAGGCCGCCCAGGAAGCCGTGTCCCGCCACGGCGGCAACCGCAACGCCGCCTGCCGCGAACTGGGCATTTCCAAGGACACCCTGCGCCGCATCCTGGGACGCCGGGACGAGGACGCATAACACGTCTTTTCGGCATTTTTCGGACGCAAAACACGTCCTGCCGTCCCTGGCGCCCGGCAACGGCAGGCCCGGACGGATCGGCAACACCCGGCGCACCCACGCCTGCGGGGTGCCGCGCCCCCGGCGACGCCAGGCCCGGATCGGGCTTGGCAACACCCCCGACCCTGGTTAGGCTGGGCTCATAAGGGGAGTCCGCGCGACCTGACGCCCGGGGCCGGCGGACACCCCGGCCAGGCCCAAAAGCCTGGCCCCGACCGCCAAAGGCACGACCCATGAAACTGGAAATATTCGGATTCGAACGGCGCGCCGCCCTCGGGCTGCCGCTATACCTGGCCACCGTGCCGGCGGGCTTTCCCTCGCCGGCCGAGGATTACATCGACAAGAAGCTCGACTTAAACGAGCACCTGGTGCGCCACCCGGCCGCCACCTTCTTCGTGCGCGTTTCCGGCGACTCCATGCGCGACGCCGGCATCGCCTCGGGCGACATCCTGGTGGTGGACCGGGCCATGGAGGCCCGCGACGGCCACATCGTCATCGCCGCCCTGGACGGGGAACTCACGGTCAAGCGCCTGCGCCGCAAAAACGGCCGCCTGTTCCTGACCCCGGACAACCCCGACTACGCCCCGGTGGAAGTCGGCCCCGAAGCCTCCTTCGAGGTCTGGGGCGTGGTCACCTACATCATCCACGACGCCTGCCGGCCATGAGCCAGACCACCTTCGCCCTGGTCGACTGCAACAACTTCTACGCCTCGTGCGAACGCGTCTTCGCCCCGCACCTGGCAGGCAAGCCCGTGGTGGTGCTGTCCAACAACGACGGCTGCGTCATCGCCCGCTCGGCCGAGGCCAAGGCCGTGGGCGTGCCCATGGGCGCGCCGGCTTTCCAGTGCCGGGAACTGTTCCGGCGCCACGGCGTGGCCGTTTTTTCCTCCAACTACGCGCTCTACGGCGACATGTCGGCCCGGGTCATGAGCGTGCTGTCCCGGCTGGCCCCGCGCCTGGAGGTCTATTCCATCGACGAGGCCTTCCTGGACCTCACCGGCCTGCCCGGCGGGGCCGAAGCCCAGGCCCGGCGCATCCGGGAGATGGTCGGCCGCTGGACGGGCATCCCAGTCTCCATCGGCATCGCCCCCACCAAGACCCTGGCCAAGCTGGCCAACCGGGCCGCCAAGAAGGACCCGCGCACCGGCGGCGTGCTCGACCTGGCCGCCCATCCCGACCCGGACGGCCTGCTGGAGGGGCTGCCGGCCGAGGAAGTCTGGGGCATCGGCCGCCGCCACGCCGCCATGCTGGCCCGCCACGGCATCGCCACCGCCCGGCAGTTCCGCGACCTGCCCCGGGAGTTCGTCCAAAAGCGCATGACCGTGCGCGGTGTGCACACCTTGCTCGAATTGCGCGGTTTTTCCTGCATCGACCTGGAGGCGGCCCCGCCGGCCCCCAAGACCATCATGACCTCGCGCTCCTTCGGCCAGGCGGTCACCCGCCGGGAGCCCCTGGCCGAGGCCGTGACCGACTACGTCTCCCGGGCGGCGGCCAAGCTGCGGGCCAAGGGGCTGGTCGCCGGCGGCGTGCAGGTTTTCGTCCAGACCTATGCCGACGCCACGGGCCGCCCGCCCTACGCCGGCATGGGCGTGGCCGCGCCCACGGCCCCCACGGCCCACACCCCGACCCTGATCCACCTCGCCCAGGCCGCCCTGGCCGACCTCTTCCGGCCCGGCCACCGCTACAAGAAGGCCGGGGTGATCCTCACCGGCCTGGAACGCGAAGTCGGCCGCCAGCTGTCCCTGCTCGACGCGCCAGGGCCGCAAGCCGGCCGCGAAAAACGGCTCATGGCCGCCCTGGACGCGGTCAACGCCAAATGGGGCCGCGACACGCTCTACAGCGCCGCCCGCAGCATCGACCGGCCCTGGGCCATGCGCCAGGCCAGACGTTCGCCGCGCTACACCACGGCCTGGGCCGAGCTGCCCGTGGTCGTGGCCGGCTGACCGGCCGCCGCCCGGTTGCCCCGGCCTTGCCCCGGTCGGGCGGCGACGGCCCGCGACACCAACCGACGACGCCAGCGCACGACGCCTGCGGACCTGGCCGCCCGGCCTTGCCGACATCGCCCCCAGGCGGCAGTGGCCGCCACCGGCCTCAGCTTTTTTCCAGCAGGCAGAAAAAGATCGGCAACCTGGCCGCGCGGTCGGCCAGAAGGCGGCCATTTGTCCAGCGCGCCTCGACGGCGGCGATGTCCGTGGCCTCCAGCAGCCGGAAACCGGGCAGCCCGGCCACGTAGGCCGCGTCGAACAGGTCGTAGGCCGGGACGGCCCAGCCGAAGCGGTTTTGCAGGTAGGCGTTGAGCCGCACGAAGACCGGGTAGGTGGCGGCATCGGGCGGCCAGTGTTCGAAGGCCAGGCGCGAGCCGGTCGGCAGGTTTGCGGCCAACAGCCCGAACAGCCACTCCAGGACCAGGCGGGGCAGATAGTAGGTGACGCCCTCCAGCATGACCAGGGCCGGCCGGCCGCCGATCCAGCCGGGCAGTTCCCGGCCCAGGTTCTCCACGCCCCGCACCAGGTCGGCCCCGAAATACAGGACGTCGCGCCGGGGCAGGCGCCCTTCGGCCTCCCAGGCGGCGGTCCGCTCTGCCTTGGCCTCGACGATGCCGGGAGAGTCGGTTTCCACGCAGCGCCACTGCGGCCCCAGGAGGTAGGCGTAGTCGGAGAAGCCGGCGGCGAGGTTGACGGACACGGGCTGGGAATGGTTTGCGGCGAAGGCCCGGTGCTGTTCCAGGTAGAAGCGGTTGCGCAACGACGAGGACACGTCGTCGCTCGGGTAGACCTCCCGGGCCAACTCGTCCCACAGGGCCTCGGCCTCGGGCGTCACCCACAAGCCGGCGTAGCGGTCCAGGCTTATGTCCTGGCGTTTGGCCCGGGAGACGTTTATGACGGGAGCGGTTGCGGAAATGTCGTGGTGGGCCAGCATGACTCCCTCCGACAGTCTGGGGCGTGCCTGCCTGGCCCATAGCATGGAACGAGCGCGCCCGATAGCCCCCGCGGCCGGCGGCGCGATACGTCGCGGAGAAGGCATGGAACGATCTGATCTGCTGCGACTGCTCTCGCTTATCCTTGTACTGGTCGTCGTGGTGGCCGTGGGCCGGTGGCCCGGCCTCAACTACCGCAAATACGACTGGCGGCTGTTCAAGTCCTCCGGGAAAAAGAAGAAATGAGCCTGATCCCCTTGAGCGCCGCGCCGGCCGGTGCTACCAACGGCCCCATGCCCAAGCTCCCCGACACCCTGCGCGGCTATGTGGACAAATACTTCCTGCGCTCGCGCCATATCCTGGCGGCCGAGGGCCTCGATCCCGTCGTGACCATGCAGGTGTTTTTCCGCGACGGGCCGGGGGTCCTTGCCGGCGTGGACGAGGCCGTGGCGCTTTTGCGCGAGGCCTCGGACCTGGCGGCCCACGGCGGGAGCCTCTACGCCCTGCCCGAGGGCGCGGCCTACACCCCGCTTGAGCCGGTCATGCACATCACCGGGCGCTTGCAGGATTTCATCGAGCTGGAAACGCTCTACCTCGGCATCATCAGCGCGGCCACCTCCCTGGCCGCCGGGTTGCCCGAGCCCCGGCCCGAGGACGTGGAGCAAAAAGCGGCGGCCGTCCGGGCGCTTTTGCCGGAAAAAAACCTCATGTATTTCGGGGCCAGGCACTGGCATCCGCGCTGCGAGGAGGCCTTCTGCCGGGCGGCGGTGGCCGGCGGCTTCGACGCCTGCGCCACGGACGCGGGGGCGCGCGCGGCTGGGCTGCCCGCCGGGGTGGGCACCATTCCCCACGCCCTGGTGCTGGCCTTTGCCGGCCAGGTCGGGCGGGAGCGGGCCACCTGCGCGGCGGCGGCGGCTTTCGACCGCCACATCGAGGCGAGCTGTCCCCGGGTGGCCCTGGTGGATACGTTCAACCACGAGGTCGACGACGCCCTGGCCACGGCCAAGGCCCTTGGCCAGAAACTCGCCGCCGTGCGCCTGGACACGGCCGGGGAACTGATCGGCCAGGGCGGGGAGCCTTTCGACGGGCGGCCCTACTGGACCGGCACCGGGGTGACCGTGGCCGGCACGCTGGCCGTGCGTCGGGCGCTGGACGCGGCCGGCTTTGCCCATGTCGGTATCGTGCTGTCCAGCGGCTTCGGCAACCTGGAAAAGATCAAGGCCTTCGTCCAGGCCGAAAACGAATACGGCCGGCTGTTCGAATCCCTGGGCATCGGCGGGCTGTTCCGTTCGTACGCGGCCACGGCGGACATCGTGCGCCTGGGCGGCGCGGACCTGGCCAAGACCGGCCGGGCCTACCGCGAAAATCCCCGCCTGGTGCGGTTTATCTGAAGCAGACTGTCGCGGCCGGAGGTCTTGGGCTCGGGAAACCCGCCCGACGCGCCGCGTGAGGCAGCGAAGGAGCCGCCCGGAAAAGGCCTACTTGCAATCGTTGTGCTGGCCGGGCTTGTCGGGCGGGAGAAGAAAAAAAAGCACAGTCAGGATGACACCGACGCCGGCGACCACGAGCCAAAGCAAATCAGTTTTGCTCATTTTCAAGCCTCCTGGTCATGTAGAGCGTCGCGGCAAGGAAGGCGATGTCGATGACGACACCAATCGCCTTGTCCTGGAAAATGCCCACAGCCAAGCTCGCCACGGACATTTTCTCCATCCAATCGGCTATCCTCTTCCTCATGCCTTTGATTTGCCCACGCCACGATGCAAGTCAAGAGGTATGGGATCGGAAAAAAATAGAAAGATCCCCTCATCTCCCCCTTGCGGGAGGTCCAGGAGGGGCCGTCGCCCCTCCTGGCCGCCGGAGGCATCTTCCCTCTTCGTCTCTTCTTTATATTTCCCTATTCGCGTCCTTGGCGCGGATCTCGGCCCGTTTGATCTTGCCGCTGATGGTCTTGGGCAGTTCCGCCACGAAGTCGATGATGCGCGGATACTTGTAGGGCGCGGTTTCCTTTTTCACGTGGGCCTGCAGTTCCTTGACCAGCTCGTCGGAGCCTTCGAAGCCCGGGGCCAGGACCACGGTCGCCTTGACCGCCTGGCCGCGCACCGGGTCGGGCACGCCGGTCACGGCCGCCTCGACCACGGCCTTGTGGGTTATAAGCGCGCTTTCCACCTCGAAGGGCCCGATGCGGTAGCCGCTGGACTTGATGAGGTCGTCGGTGCGGCCCAGGAACCAGTAGTAGCCGTCCTCGTCCATCCAGGCCTTGTCGCCGGTGTGGTAGTAGCCGTCGACGATGACCGAGGCGGTTTTGGCCGGTTCGAGCAGGTAACCGGTAAACAGTCCGATGTTCTTGCCCTCTTCCAGCTTGAGGCAGATCTCGCCCTCCACGCCCGGCGGGCAGACGGCGCCCTCCTCGTCGAGGATGGTCACGTTCCAGCCCGGGGCCGGCCGGCCGATGGAACCGGGCTTGGGCGTCATGCAGGGAAAGGTGGCGATCTGCAGGCAGGTCTCGGTCTGGCCGTAGCCTTCGTGGATGGACAGGCCCGTCAATTCCTTCCAGGCCGTAAACACGCTGTCGTTTAAGAGTTCGCCGGCCGTGGTGCAGTAGCGCAGGGCCGACAGGTCGTACTTGGTCAGGTCCTCGCGGATGAGGAAGCGGTAGACGGTGGGCGGAGCGCAAAAGCTCGTGACGCCGTGCTTGGCCATGACGTCCAGGAGTTCCGCCGGCACGAACTTGCCCCGGAAGTCCCAGGTGAAAACCGTGGCCCCGGCCATCCACTGGCCGTAGAACTTGCCCCACACGGCCTTGCCCCAGCCGGTGTCGGCCACGGTCAGGTGCACGTCGCCGGGCTCCAGGTTGTGCCAGTAGACCCCCGTAGCCAGGTGCCCCAGGGCGTAGCCGTGGTCGTGCTCGACCATCTTCGGCATGCCGGTCGTGCCCGAGGAGAAGAAGATGAGCAGCGTGTCCTTGCCGCCCGGTGCGTCGCAGTCCCGGGGGAAGGCGTCGGAAGCGGCGGCCCGGATGGTCTCGTAGTCGAGCCAGCCGGCCGGCAGGGGGGCCTCGCCCACCTGGATGCGCACGGTCAGCGTCGGGCAGGTGGGCCGGGCGGCCTCCACGCGCGATATCACCGAGTCCTCGGCGATCACGCCCTTGATGCCGGCGTAGTTGACCCGGAAATCGATGTCGTGGGGAGTGAGCAGGTTGGGCGAGGGCACGGGCACGGCCCCGAGCTTGTGCAGGGCGAGCATGGTCACCCACCACTCCACCCGGCGGTAGAGGATGACCATGACCTTGTCGCCCTTGGACAGGCCGGCGGCCTTGAAGGCGCCCGCCAGGCGGGCCGATTCCTTGCTGAAAAAGGCCAGGTCGAAGTCGCGGCGGATGCCATCCGGGCCGATATGGATCATGGCCGGCCGGGTCGGGTCCACGGCGGCCTCGGCGTCGAGGAAATCGAAGGCGAAATTGTATTTTTCCGGCACGGAGACGGCAATCGTCTCCAGCATCTCGCGGTAGGTTTGGGGTCGCAGTTTGGCGACGGGCATGGTCGTAAGCTCCCTTCGGCAAAACGGTTGTGGTCGCTTGGAGGCACTCCGGCCTTAGGCCGCGCTGGCCGGACACCGCGCCAAGCGGCGGCCGGCTCGTGTCGCGTTCTCGAAATCCATGCATATGAATCTCGAGAATAACATACGTAACTGATTATTTTTTCTAAAAAATATGAACATATTTTTTAGCGGACGCCACATTAGATAATCACGTCGAGGAACTCGGCCTCGGCCCCGTCCAGCCCGCGCATGGCGTGGGGCGTGCGGGAAGAGATGTAGAGGGAATCATGGGGCTCCAGGGTCAGGACGTCGTCGCCCAGGCGCACTTCCATGCGGCCCCGCAGCATGTAGATGAATTCCTCGCCCAGATGGCGGTTGAACTCCATCTCGGCTTCGTCCTTGGGCGGCACGGTAACCAGGAACGGTTCCATGGACGGCTTGTGGAAGCGGTAGGCCAGGGCCTGGTACTTGTAGGCCTTGCGCCGGTCCACGGACAGGCCGCAGCCGGCGCGCACCAGCGAATAGGCGTGCAGATGGGCCTCGCCGCCGGTGAGTAAGGCCGTGAGGTCCACGCCGGCCGCCTTGGCCACCTCGTAGAGGTAACTGACGGGAATCTCCTCCTCGCCGGTCTCGTACAACAGGACCTGGTCGGCCGTGACGCCCGTGGCCTCGGCCAGCTCCTCCAGGGAAAAGCCCGCCACCTCGCGGATGCCGCGAAGCCGCTGGGCGATTTCCCGCACCGGTCCGATTTCCTTGCTCATAAGGTTCCCCCTCGCCTGGCATGTTGGAGTGTGCGATCGTTTCCCCCTCATTTCGCACGACCAAGCGTCTTGTCAATTCGTTTCCCGAGCCGGAAGGTCGCAAAAACGGCTGGAATTTCGCCGCGTCCTGGGATATGGGAATTCTTTCACGGGGCCGTGCCGTCTTCCCGCCCCATTCCATCATATCCTACCAACGAGGGTACCATGAGCGACAAGAAGCTTGGTGATCGTATCCGCCTGTATCGCGAGGGCCAGGAAATGACCCGGGAGGAGCTGTCCCGGCGCACCGGCCTGTCCGTGGAGTTCCTTTCCGCCCTGGAAGAAGAGGACGTCACCCCGTCGCTCGGGCCCCTGCTCAAGATTTCCCTGGCCCTTGGCCAGCGGCTGGGCACCTTCATGGACGACTGCGTGGACGGCGACGTCTGCGTGACCTGCCGGGCGGACCTGGCCGAGGACGATGCCGTGCTGCGCAAGGCCCGGGGCAAGCGGGCCTCCTTCCGCTACCATTCGCTGGGCAAGGCCAAGACCGACCGGCACATGGAGCCCTTTTTCATCGAGGTCTACCCCGACGAGGACCCGGCCGCCGAAAAGCCCCTGTCCTCCCACGAGGGCGAGGAATTCATCGTCGTCATGGCCGGCGAGCTGGAGGTCATCGTGGGCCCGGACCGCCACATCCTCGGCCCCGGCGATTCCATCTACTACAATTCCGTGGTGCCCCACTACGTCGGCTGCGGCAACGCGCCCAAAACCGACATCTACGCCGTGCTCTACATCCCGCAGTAGCCAAAGGAGCCGCCCATGACCTTCGTGCCGCCTCCCCTGCACCAGCCGCCGCTTTTCGACCTGACGCTGGGCCAATTGCTGCATCAGACGGCGCAGAAATACCCGGACCAGGACGCCGTGGTCTACGTGGACCGGGATTACCGGCTCACCTGGCGCCAGTTCGACGAGTTGACCGACGAACTGGCCAAGGGGCTCATGGCCCTTGGCATCGTCAAGGGCGAGAAGGTGGCCGTGTGGGCCACCAACGTCCCCTTCTGGGTGGCCATGATGTTCGCCACGGCCAAGATGGGTGCCGTGCTGCTGACGGTCAACACCGCCTACAAGCGCAACGAACTCAAGTACCTGATGACCAACTCCGAGGCGGAAAACATCTTCATCATCAACGGCTTCCGCGATTCGGACTACATCGAGATCCTCTACAGCCTGGCCCCGGAACTGCGCACCATGCAGCGCGGGGCCGTGCGCAGCGAAACCTTCCCGCACTTAAAGCGCGTCTGTTTCCTCGGCGTCGAAAAGCACCGGGGCATGTACTCCATCCCCGAGATCCTGGGCCTGGCCCGCACCGTCACCGACGCGGAGCTGCGCGAGCGGCAGGCGACGTTTGCCTGCGACGACGTGGTCAACATGCAGTACACCTCGGGAACGACCGGCTTTCCCAAGGGCGTCATGCTCAGCCACCGCAACATCGTCAACAACGGCTACTCCATCGGCCAGCGCCAGCGCTTCACCGACAAGGACAAGCTGTGCGTCCAGGTGCCGCTGTTCCACTGCTTCGGCTGCGTGCTCGGGGTCATGGCCTGCGTCAACCACGGCACGACCATGGTCTTTACCGAGGTCTTCAACCCGGTGCACACGATGATGAGCATCGAACAGGAGAAGTGCACGGCCCTCTATGGCGTGCCCACCATGTTCATCGCCATCCTGGAGCACAAGCTCTTCTCGAAATTCGACTTCTCGTCGCTGCGCACCGGCATCATGGCCGGCGCCGTCTGCCCTATCCAAACCATGCGTCAAGTGACCGAAAAGATGTACATGAAAGAGGTCACCAGCGTGTACGGGCTGACGGAAAGCTCGCCCGGCATGACCCAGACCGACGTGACCGACCCCTTCCACTACCGGGTCGAGGGCGTGGGCCGGGCCTTCCCCCACGTGGAGGTCAAGGTGGCCGACCCGGAAACGGGCGTGGAGGTGGAGCGCGGCAAGCAGGGCGAACTGTGCTGCCGGGGCTACAATTCCATGAAGGGCTACTACAACAATCCCGAGGCCACGGCCAAGTGCATCGACGCCGACGGCTGGCTCCATTCCGGCGACCTCGGCGTCATGGACGAATACGGCTACGTGACCATCACCGGCCGCATCAAGGACATGATCATAAGGGGCGGCGAGAACATCTATCCGCGCGAGATCGAGGAATACCTCTACACCATGCCCGGCATCGCCGACGTCCAGGTGGCCGGCGTGCCCAGCCGCAAGTACGGCGAGGAAGTCGGGGCATTCATCATCCTCAAAAAGGATGTCACCATGGAGGCCGAGGAGGTCAAGGACTTCTGCCGGGGCCAGATCGCCTGGCACAAGATCCCCAAATACATCGCCTTCGTGGAGGAGTTTCCCTTGACCACCAGCGGCAAGGTCCAGAAGTACAAGCTGCGGGAACTGGCGGCCAAACTCTTTCCCGAGGCCATGCGCTAAGCCCGGCGCAACATCCGCGTCGCCGTCACGCGCCGTCAGGAAACCTCCTGGCGGCGCTTTTTCGTTTCGAGCACCAGGGGCTTGGCGAAGGCCCGGCGCAGCGGCCCGGAGACGAAGCGGTCGAAGGCCGTCTGGTAGGCCACGCCGCCGGCCAGAAGCCCGCCGTAGAGCAGCAGGCAGCCCAGCGTGAAATGCGCCCGGACCACGGCCGGCAGCACGGACACGGCGGCCAGGACGGCCTGGTGGACGCCCGGGGCGTGGCGGTAGAGCTGGAAGAGCAGGTAGTGGTAGAGGTAGACGGCGAAGGTGCCCCGGGCGGCCAGGCGCAGGGCGCCGCCGAGCCGGGGGCCGCCGGGGACGAGCAGCCCCAGGGACAGCAGCAGCAAAAACGCCGCCGTGCCGATGGCGTGGGTGTCGTAGGCCACGCCCCCGGCGGCCAGGTGATCGGCATAGCCCAGGGCGTACAGCCGGACCAGGCAGGCGGCGGCGACGGCGGCCGCCAGGGCCGTCAGCAGCCATTGGCCCAAGCGCCCCCGCAGCCGGTCGCCAAGGAGATGGACGAGGTCGGCCGCGAGGATGCCCAGCAGGAAGAAAGAGAAGGCCGTGGGCAGAAAGCTCAGGCCCGCCAGCAGCCCGCGCAG
Source organism: Solidesulfovibrio sp. DCME (assembly GCF_049995385.1). Lineage (NCBI taxonomy): Bacteria > Pseudomonadati > Thermodesulfobacteriota > Desulfovibrionia > Desulfovibrionales > Desulfovibrionaceae > Solidesulfovibrio > Solidesulfovibrio sp. DCME. The sequence continues at coordinate 2,348,794 of NZ_CP188261.1, read as the reverse complement.
CCGCAGCCAGGTGAAAAGCGCCCACAGCCCAAGCAGGCCCCACAGCCGCAGAGAGCGGTAGCACAGCACAACGACGGGGAACACCAGATAGAGAACGAACAGGACGGTGAGAAACCACAGCGTGTCGTTGTAGGCCATGGTTTCCCTGGCCCGGGCCACGCCCAGAAGCAGGAAATTGAGGTCGTGTTCGCCGGGCGTGTGGCCTAAAATCCCCACCCAGACCGTGAAGGCCGCGACCGCGGCCACGGCAAACGAAAGGTAGATGCCGAAAAAGCGGCCGAAAAAATAGTCGCGCAGGTCGAACCGGCCCCGGCGGCGCACGGCCAGCCACAGGGAAAAGCCGCTTAGGGCGTAGAAGGAAAAATTGAGCGACCAGAACATCAGGCCGCCGGCCAGGGCCGTGCGGTCGAGCAGCCCGCCCTGCCCGGCCAGGACGGCCAGGAAGGCGGCCAGGGACCCCGGCCCGGCCGGATAGCCCAGGCCGGCCGGCGCGTAAACGGCCCAGAAATCGCCCAGCAGCAGGGCATGGCCGACCACGATGCCGCCCATGAGCACCAGCCGGGCCAGGGAAATGGCGACGCTGACGCGCTGGTCGAAGGCCTCGCGGCCGGTTTGGGCCTGGCGCTTTTTCCCGTCGTTCATGGCCGCAACCGCCTAGCACGGCGGCGCGGCCTTGGCCAGGGGCTGCCGTATCGCCTTTCCGGCGCGGCCATGGCCAGGTGCCGCCGCATCGCCTTCCCGGCGCGGCCTTGGCCAGGGGCCGCCGCATCGCCTTCCCGGCGCGTCGGGCGGCCCCGGCCAAGGCCGGCAGACAGGCCCCGGCCGGCAGGCGGGGCTGGCGGCCCCCGGCCAAGGCCGGCCGGGAGGTCCTGACCGGCAGGCGAGTCTGGTGGCCGGGCCGGGGAAAGCCGCAGGCTGGCGGTCGTACCGTCTTGGGCCGCGACCAGGGCGCTGCCCGGGTCGCCAGACCGGGGAAAGGCCTACAGGCAGGCGGACAGCCGGGCCAGCATGCCGGCCAGGGCCTGCCCCTCCTCGGGGGTCAGGGCGCACAGGATCTCCTGGGTGAGCCGTTCGTGCAGGGCGTGGTGCTCGGCGAAAAGCCGGGCGCCCTCCTCGGTCAGACCCACCCGGATGGAGCGGCGGTCGGTCTCGTGGGGCTTGCGGGCCACGTAGCCCCCCCGCTCCAGCCGGTCCACCAGCACGGTCAGCGACCCGGTGGTCACGCCCATGCGCGAGGCCAGTTCGGTCATGCGCAAGTCGCCGTCGGCGCCGAGGATCTCCAGGGTGTGCATCTGGGGCAGGGTCAGGCCGCTTTCCTTGACCACGCCGTGTTCCCAGGACGAGAATTTCTCGTAGAATTCGATGAGCAGCCGGGTGAGGCCTTCGGTGGGCGCCCGTTGCGCCTGGGGCGTGGCATCGGCCATGGCTTCAGGCCGCCTTGGCCCCAAGGGCCGGTTGGGAGGTGAAGGCCAGGCTGGCCGAGGACAGCACCACCACGACCGAGCCCACGTTGTGGAAGACGGCCGCGGCCACGGGGCTCAGGATCCCGTAGGCCCCGCCCAGGATGGCCACGGTGTTGAAAAAAAGCCCCAGGCCGATGTTGATGCCGATCATGCGGACCATGCGTCGGCCAAGGTACACCAGAAACGGCAGCCGGCCAATATCGTCATCGGCCAGGGCGATGTCGGCGGTTTCGAGCGCCACGTCCGCGCCGGCCGCGCCCATGGCCACGCCCACGTTGGCCCGGGCCAGGGCCGGGGCGTCGTTGACGCCGTCGCCGACAAAAAGAACCCGATGCCCCTCGGCCTGGAGCCGGGAGAGGATCTCGAGCTTGCCCTCGGGCTTGAGCTGCGCCCAGACGTCGGTGATGCCCACGTTTTTGGCCAGGGTCGCGACCGCCTTCTGGTGGTCGCCCGAGAGGATGCCGACGATGCCGATACCCAGGCCGCGCAGGGCCGCGACGGTGCGCCGGGCCGTCTCCCGGGCGGTGTCGGCCACGCCGATGACCCCGGTGACCTTGCCCTCGCGCCGGACGATCAGGGCCGTGGCCCCCTGCTCCCGGATGTCCTCCAGGCAGGCGCGCAGGCCCTCGGGCAGGGCCGCCTCGCCGCCGGCCATTTCCGGGCTGCCGACCTCCACGGCCGCGCCGCCGACCACCCCGCGTACGCCAAGCCCCACCACCGTGACCATGGATTCGGGCGCCCCCACGTCCAGGCCGTCGCGTCGGGCCCGCTCCAGGATGGCCGTGGCCAGCGGATGGGAGCAGTCGCGCTCCAGGCAGGCGGCGCAGCCGACCACGCCCGATTCGGTCTCGCCGTCCGCCGCCGCGACCACAGTCACTTCCGGCCGGCCCAAGGTCAGGGTGCCGGTCTTGTCGAAAAGGACCGCGTCGGCCCGGGCCGCCTCCTCCAGGAACTGGCCGCCCTTGACCAGAATGCCCCGTTTGGCGGCCAGGCCCACGGCGGCCACCGTGGCCGTGGGGCCGGCCATGATCAGGGCGCAGGGGCAGCCCGCCACCAGCACGGCCACGGCCCGGTCGAGGTCGCCGAACAGCCAGGCCAAAACGGCCACCAACAACACCGTGGGCGTGAACCAGGCGGCGTAGCGGTCAACCAGCCTCGCCGCCCGGGGCTTGCCGGCCTCGGCCGCGACCACGAGCCTGACCACCTTGCCGAAGGTGGAGTCCTCGCCCACCTTGACGGCCCGGGCTTCCACCCGGCCGGTGTAGTTGAGGGTGCCGGCCAGGATGGTATCGCCCGGACGGCGCTCCCGGGGCAGGGATTCGCCGGTGAGCGCCGATTCGTCCACAGCCGTCTCCCCGGAGACGATGACCGCGTCCACGGGGATGCGCTCGCCCGGCCGCACCAGGACCCGGTCACCGGGCGCAATCGCGGCCACGGGCACGGTTTCCTCGACTCCGTCCTGGCCGATGCGCACGGCCTCCTGGGGGGTGAGCGCGGCCAGGGCCTCGATGGAGCGCCGAGCCCGGTCGCTGACCGCCTCCTCGACCAGGGCGCCCAGGGTCATGATGCAGCTCACCACGGCGGCGGTGACGATTTCGCCCTGGAAAAGCGAGGCCACGATGGCCAGGCTGACCAGCTCGTCCACGTTGACCTGGCGGGCCAGCACGCCCCGGATGGCGCCGCTGACGATGGGCGCGCCGTTTATGGCCACCGCGGCCAGGCCCAACAGAACCGACGGCCAGGACAGCCCGGTTTCGGGTTGCAGCAGGGAGGCGATCAGGGCGAGCAGGCCGCCGGACAGGCACAACGCGATTTCCTTGAAGGCGAAAAGCCCCTTGTAGGCGCCAAGGCTCGAAAAACGACCGATCATGGGTACTCCCGAAAAAACGTCTTTATGGCGAAGATTCTTTATGGGATTATTTTTTGATAGTCAAACTATTTGATCCGAGAAATACACCGCCACAAAAAAGCGCGGGAGGGCAACCGCCCTCCCGCGCCGTTTTCCTGGGGAAAATGCCGGCTGGGTGCCGGGTTACAAGCCTTTTTGGGCCATGAAGGTGACCAGGTCGGCCACGCGGCAGGAATAGCCCCATTCGTTGTCGTACCAGGACAGGACCTTGACCATGTCGCCGCCCTGCACGGTGGTGTACTCGGCGTCGACGATGCTCGAATGGAAATCGCCCTTGAAGTCCATGGACACGAGCTGCTTCTCGCAAAAGGCCAGGATGCCGGCCAGCGGCCCCTGGGCGGCCTCCTTGAGCCTGGCCCGGACTTCCTCGGTGGTGGTGGGCTTTTCGACCTGCACCACGAAGTCGACCAGGGACACGGTGGGGGTGGGCACGCGCACGGACAGGCCGGAGAACTTGCCCTTGAGTTCCGGGATGACGAGCGCCACGGCCTGGGCGGCGCCGGTAGAGGTCGGGATCATGTTGCAGGCGGCGGCCCTGGCCCGGCGCAGGTCCTTGTGGGGCAGGTCCAGGATGCGCTGGTCGTTGGTGTAGGAGTGGATGGTGGTCATCACGCCCTTGACGATGCCGAAGTGGTCGAAAATGACCTTGGCCACGGGCGCCAGGCAGTTGGTGGTGCAGGAGGCGTTGGACAGGATGTGGTGCCTGGCCGGGTCGTAGGCGTCCTGGTTGACGCCGAGCACGATGGTGAGGTCCTCTTCCTTGGCCGGGGCGGTGATGATGACCTTCTTGGCGCCGGCCTCGATGTGGGCCTGGCATTTGGGGCCGGTGCGGAAGATGCCGGTGGATTCGATGACCACGTCCACGCCGTATTCGGCCCAGGGCAGGACATGGGGGTCGCGTTCGGCGAAATTCTTGATCCGCCAGTCGCCGACGACCATGATGTCGCCATCGACCGCGGCTTCCACGGGAAGCTTGCCGTAGTTCGTGTCATAGCTGAGCAGATGGGCGTTGGTAGCCACGTCGAAGAGGTCGTTTATGGCCACCACTTCCATGGCGTCGGCGTGGTGCTCGAGCATGGCCTTGAAGACCTGGCGGCCGATGCGGCCGAAACCGTTGATGGCGATGCGAAGTTTCGTCATGTGCCTGCTCCCGCTACTCGTGAAAGGTGTAGTCGTAGGCCGTGAGGAGTTCGTAGTCGGTTTTGAGCGCCTGGTGCAGCCGGGCGTTCTCGATGGCGATGGCGCTTAGGTTGGCGATGGCCGTGGCGAAGTCGATCTCGCTCTGGTCGAAGGCGCGGGCGTTGGCGCAGTAGAGGCGCAGCACGCCGATGGACCGGCCCTCGACGGTCAGCGGCAGGGCCATGACCGAGACGATGCCCTCCTCCTTGGCCGCTTCGGGGTACTGGAAGCGGGGGTCGCTGGCCGCGTCGGCGACCTGGACCACGGCGCCGGCCAGGGTCTCCTGGTCGATCCTGCTCTTGGCCACCTCGACCGGCCCCTTGCGCAGGTAGCCCTTGCTGAGGCCATAGGAGGTGCTGGCCAAAAGGGTCACCCCTTTGCGGTCGAGCAGCCGGATGGAACAGGCCTTGGCATCCAGGGCCTTGGCCACCTGCTCGACGATGGCCCGCAGCACCGTGACGGGTTCGAGGCTGGAATTGATGCCCTTGGCCACTTCATACAGGGTGCGGTAATAGGCGCATTCCTTTTCGCTCATGTGTCCCTCCTGAAGGGGATGGTTCCGCCCAGAGTCCGCGGCCGACCCGCGAACCGAGAGCGCTGACGATGCCAAAAGCCGGGGCGTACCGCGTGGCGAACCGGTGGCACCATACGTCTTTTGCATGAAATGAAAAGGCTCGAAAGGCAAGGGTTGCGTGACCGGCCGGTCAGGATGCGGCCGGCGGCGTGAAGACAGCCACGTTGTTGCGGCCCGCCCCCTTGACCCGGTACATGGCCTTGTCGGCGGCGTCCACCAGGTCGGCCGGCGTCATGCCCGGCCGGTAGGCGGCCACGCCGATGGACACGGTGAAGCGGATGGGGGTGTCGGCCAGGCGCCCGTCGATGCGCGGCCGGAATTCGTATTGCTGCACGGCCAGCCGGATGGCGTCGGCATGCAGCTCGGCCTGCTCGCCGGACAGGGCGGCGACGAGCACCAGTTCGTCGCCGCCGTAGCGGGCGGCAAAGGAGCCATGGCACTCGGCGTGGCGGAAGGTGATGCCGGCCAGGGTGCGCAGCACGTCGTCGCCCACGGCGTGGCCGTAGACGTCGTTGATGGTGGTCTTGAAGTTGTCCACGTCGATCATGAGCACGGACAGGGGCGCGCCCTCGTCCCTGGCCAGGGTCACGGCCTTCTCCAAGTAGTCGTCGAGGCTGCGGCGGTTGTGCAGGGGAGCGAGGAGCGGATCGACGAGCATGGCCTGTTCGAGCTGATTGGCCCGCAGTTCCCAGTTCCTGGCCTCCTCGCGGTAGTGGGTGAGCATGTCCGTGACCAGCTCGCGCATCCTCGGGACCATGATGGCCGGGTCGTCGCCGCTGTCCAGGGTCTCCACGGCCTCGTTGCCGAAACGGCGCATGAGCTTGTCGCGCTCCCGCTCCGAGGTCAGGGTTTCGCGCAAAAACGCCCCCACCGAAACGGCCAGGTCGCGCACGGACCGTTTTTCGCTCTCGAGCTCCCGGGCCAGGCCCCGGGCCTTGTCGCTGTCCTCGAGAAAGGCTTCCAGGCCGTCGAGCACCTGGCGCAGATGACCCTCGGAGGCGTCGCGCTTGGCCAGTTCGCCGAACACGAACTGCTGGAGCTCCTTTTTGCGGGCATCGCCGAGCGACGTAAACCGGCGGACCAGGTCGCGCACGAAAAGGAGAATCCCAAGCCAGGCCGGTTCCGCGCCACAACCGAGTTTATGGAGCTCTCCGCACAGGTTGCGGATGGCGCAAGGTTCTTCGTGACAGCTGCGGGCCATGGCTCTCCTTCCGGCGGCCCCGGCACGTCTTGGGCGCGATCACTCCCTATAATCCCGGTCACGCCTCCTGGGCAAGGGCGTGAACAGGCGCGGCGCGGGCCTCCCCCTCTTTACCTTCATGCGGGATTGCAGTAGAGGAGTCAATTTCCAAACCGGAGCCGTCGAGACAAAAGGCCGAGGAGGACCCATGGATCCCAAGGACGTCGAATTTTTCCGCGAGCTTCTCAACAGCATGTTACAGGACATCCTCAAAAAGGGCGAGGAGACCATCGAGGACATGACCGACACCGTGGAGATCTATGCCGATCCCGCCGACCGGGCCACGGCCGAATCCGACCGGGCCTTCACCCTGCGCCTGCGCGACCGCGAGCGCCGGCTGATCAAGAAGATCAAGGAAGCCCTGGAGCGCATCGACGAAGGCACCTACGGCGAATGCGTGGAGTGCGGCGAGGACATCAGCGTCGCCCGCATGAAGGCCCGCCCGGTCACGACCCTGTGCATCAAATGCAAGAGCCGTCAGGAAGCCGACGAGAACCTGCGCGGGGAGTAGCCCGCCCGCGCCAAAGCCCCATGCGCCCGTCACGCGCCCCGCTTTGCCGCCACGCCGCCCGGGCGGCCTGACCACCCGGCGGACCCACGCATCATGGAGGCCGTTTTTTTCCGGTTCCTGGCCCGGGAGCTGGCCCAGGCCCTGCCCGGCGGCCGGGTGGAAAAGGCCTTCGCCCCGGCGCCCAACGTCCTGACCCTGGCCCTGTACCTGCCGCAGGGGCTGGCCCTGCCCGGGCTCGCCACCGGGAAAAAGACCCTGTACCTGCATGCCCGCTACGGCACGGGCCGTTTCTTCCTCTTCCTTTCGCCACTCAAGACCATGCAGCCCGAACGGGCGCCCATGACGGCCATGCGGCTGCGCAAGCACCTTGGCGGCCGGCGCATCGCCGGGGCGCTGGCCGACTGGCCGGACCGCCGCCTGACCCTGGTCATGGCCGGGGACGGGCCGTCGCTGCTGCTCGACCCCCGCGCCTTCCCGCAGCTCGTGGCCGCCCCGGCCGCCCCGCCGGCCCAGGATACCACCTGGCCGTCCCTTTCCGCCGTGCTGGCCGACCCCGACATCTGGCAGCGCCATCCCCAGCTCTCCCCGTCCCTGCGCCGGCGCCTGGCCGGGCTGCCGCGGGGGCTGGCCGAGGAGGCCTACGCCAGGCTGTGCGCCCCCGAGGCCGAAGGGTTTTTCGTGGAATACGCCAAGGGCGCGCCCGAGGCCGTCTGGCCGCTGCGCTGGCCCGGGCGCCCGGCCCCGGGCCGGGAGGTGCGGGAATACCCGAGCGCCCTGGCCGCGGCCGCCGCCTTCGGCGAACCGCTGGCCTTCGGCGAGGTGACCGGCCGCGAAAACGCCCCCCAGGCCGCGGCCGAAACCGCCCGGGTGCGCCGGCTGTCCCGAGCCCTGGCCAAACTCGACGCCGACCAGACCCGCATGCAGGCATTTATTGCCCGCCGGGCCGAAGCCGACCTCCTGGCCGCCCAGCTCCACGGTTTGGACAAACAGGCTAAAATTACGGAACTTTCCCTTGAGGGCCCCCAAGGAGAGCCCGTAACCCTGCGCCTCGACCCGTCCCTGTCCGTGGTACGCAATATGCAAAAACTCTATGATTTGGCGGCAAAGGGCGAACGGGGCCTGGCCGCCATCGCCCGGCGGCGGGAGGACTTGCGTGGCGGGAAAAAAGACTTAGAAGGTCGGGAACGCGGCGCGCCCCAAACGGCGTCGGCCCGCCCCCTGCCCGGCCCCCTCGCCGACATCGCGGCGAACCGCTACCGCACCACAGACGGCTTCCTGGTCCTTCGCGGCAAGAACGCCAAGGCCGGGGAACAGCTCCTGCGCAAGGCCAGCCCCTTCGACCTGTGGCTGCACGTGGCCGACGGCCCGGGCGCCCACGTGATCCTGCGCCGGGACCACCCCCGCCGCGAGGTGCCGCGGGAAAGCCTGCTCCAGGCGGCCGGCCTGGCCGGCCTGGCCAGCTTCGCCGCCGGCGCCGGCGCGGCCGAGGTCATGGTCGCCCGGGTGGCCGACGTGCGGCCCATACGGGGCGCGGCCGCCGGCAAGGTGGCGGTTGCGGCGCTACAGGAAACGGTGCGGGTGGACCTTGACCCGCGCCTGGAAGAATTGTTGCGGCAACTGCCCTAATCGCGCGGATACACTTGTCCTTGTCGCGTTGTTGTATTAGGAGCGAGACCGGGCCATGCGCAGAATGCTTCGTACCGTAACCGCGTTGTGACGCCAATGATGGAAACGCTTGGGCACGAACGGCGGCTGGAGTTCGACGACTCGGAGCTGGCCAGGGACCTTTTCGGCCCCCACAATGAAAACCTCGCCCTGATCGCCGGCAAGTCCGGGGCGCGTCTCGACACCCGGGGCAACGCCGTGGTCCTGCGGGCCGATTCCGAGGAAACCCTTTCCCATGTGGCCAACGTGCTGGTGCAGCTCTACGGGCTTTTGCGCCAGGGCAAGCCCGTCTATCCGGCCGACGTGGAACAGGCCATAAGCGTCCTGGCCCGCGAGCCCGAGGCCAGCCTCCAGCGCGTCTACCGCGAAGAGGCCCTGGCCATTTCCCCAAAAAAGACCGTTGCCCCCAAAACCGCCACCCAGCGGGACTACCTGGCCGCCATCCGCAAAAACGACCTGGTCTTCGGCATCGGCCCGGCCGGCACGGGCAAGACCTATCTGGCCGTGGCCATGGGCGTGCACTTTCTGCTCGACCGCCGGGTCAAACGGCTCATCCTCACCCGCCCGGCCGTGGAAGCCGGCGAGAAACTGGGTTTTTTGCCCGGCGACATGGTGGAGAAGGTCAACCCCTACCTGCGCCCGCTCTACGACGCCCTCCACGACATGCTCGACTTCCGCAAGGTGCGGGAAATGCTCGACACGGGCGTGATCGAAGTGGCCCCGCTGGCCTTCATGCGCGGCCGCACCTTAAACGACGCCCTGATCATCCTCGACGAGGCCCAAAACACCACGCCCGAGCAGATGAAAATGTTCCTCACCCGCCTGGGCCTGGCCTCCAAGGCCGTGGTCACGGGCGATGTGACCCAGATCGACCTGCCCCCCCGGTCCGTGTCCGGACTGGTGGAGGCCAGACGGGTGCTGCGCGAGGTGCGCGGCATCGCCTTCATATCGTTTAGCGACGCGGACGTGATCCGCCATCCCCTGGTGGGAAGGATCGTCAAGGCCTATGAGCGAGATAGTCAACAAGGTCAAACGGAAGCTTAAGGGCGCCACCAACGGCCAGCCGACCCGCGCCGCCCTGCCCCCGGGCCTGCCCGGGTTCCTGTTCTTCCTGACCGCCGTCTTCACCCTGTGTTTCGTGGCCAGGCTCGGGCTCGACAACTCGGTGAAGCTGTTCACGGCCGGCGAAATCGCCACCCAGGACGTGGCCGCCGACCAGAACCTCCAGATCGAGGACGTGGAGGCCACCAGCCGCAAACGCGATCAGGTGGCCGAATCCCAGCCCCCGGTCTTCGACGTCAGCCCCCTGCCCTACGAGGCCCTGGCCAAGACCGCCACGGACATCGTGGCCGCCGTGCGCGCCGCCGGCGGCGAGGACGTGGAGAAGCTGCGCTGGCAGATCGCCGAGAACCTCAACACCGAGGTCGGCCCGGACGTCATGGAGGTCTGGCGCCTGGACGACTTCAAGAGCCTGCTGGAACACGACGTCCTGCCCTGGCTCAAGCAGGGCTACGAATCCGGCGTGGTGGCCGCCTCGGCCCAGTTCGCACCCTATAAAAACGGCATCCTCATCCGCGACCTGCCCTCCATGATGGAGACGCTGCGCGTGGAGACCCGCGACATCAAGGACCTCAAGCAGGTCAAGGACGACATGGAGCACATGCTCAAAGTCTCCATGAACAAGCCCTTCCGCCTGCGCAAGGCCGTCTACGTCCTGGTCTATCCGCTGCTCGCCCCCAACATGACCTTCAACCAGGAAACCACCCAAGCCCGCAAGCGCGAGATCACCCGGGCCGTGGAGCCGCTGTACTACATCATCAAGAAGGGCGAGATCATCGTGCGCCAGGGCGAGCGGGTGGGCCCGGTCCAGCAGCTCAAGCTCCAGGCCCTCTACTCCCACCGCAAAGGACCCTACAACCTCTACCGGGCCCTGGGCCTTTTCGGCATGTGCCTGATGTTTTTGGCCGTATTGGCCGTCTCGTTGGAGCGCTCGGGGCTGCGGCGCGTGCGCGGCACGGACTGGGTCTTCCTGAGCGTGATCCTGCTCATCTTCGGCCTTCTGGCCAAGATCGCCGACGTGGTCACCTTGCCCGGCGGCGGCGGCCTGCCCGAGGCCACCCGGTCCATGTACTTCGCCATCAGCCTGCCCATGGCCGGGGCGGCGGGCATCCTGGCGCTTTTTTTCTCCAAGCGCCTGTGCATCTTCGTCAGCCTCATCCTGTCGTTTCTGGCCGCCAACATGGTCTACGGCGGGGTCGGCATCTTCTGCTACTATTTCGTCGGCTGCATGATCTACGTCTACCTCATGAAGCGCTCCGAGACCCGGCCGCAGGTGCTGCGCTCGGCTGTGCCGCTTTTCGCGGCGCTGTGCCTCATGTGGGGCTCGGTCAACCTGATGGACCTCGGCGACCCGTCGGTGGCCGGCACGGGCGTGGCCTTCACGGCCTTGTCTGCCTTTCTGTCGCTTCTGGCCGTGGTGGGCATCGCGCCCATCATGGAGCTCATTTTCGGCTACACCTCGCGCTTTCGCCTGATGGAGCTTTTAAACCTCGAACAGCCCCTGCTCCAGGAGCTCATGGTCAAGGCGCCGGGCACCTACCACCATTCGTTGATCGTCTCCAACATGGTCGAGGCCGGAGCCCGGGTCATCGGGGCCAATCCCCTTTTGGCCAAGGTGGCGGCGCTCTATCACGACATCGGCAAGCTCAAGAGCCCCCATTATTTCATCGAGAACATCTCCTGCAAGGAAAACCGCCACAACAAGCTGGCCCCGTCCATGAGCGCGCTGATCCTCATCGCCCACGTGAAAAAGGGCGTGGAACTGGCCAAGGAGCATCGCCTGGGCCAGCAGATCACCGACCTCATCGGCCAGCACCACGGCACCACGCTCATTGCCTACTTCCACCACAAGGCCAAGGAACTGGCCGAGTCCAAGGGCGACGACCCCATCCGCGAGGAGGATTACCGCTATCCCGGCCCCAAGCCCCAGACCAAGGAAGCCGGGCTCATTTTGCTCGCCGACGCCATCGAGGCCTCCAGCCGCACCCTGGTCGACCCCACGCCCAGCCGCATCCGGGGCCACATCCACAACATCGTGCGCAAGATCCACGACGAGGGCGAGCTCGACGACTGCCAGCTGACCCTCAAGGACCTGTCGCTTCTAAGCGACACCTTCCAGCGCATCCTGACCGGCATCTTCCACCAGCGCATCGAATACCCCAGCGCCAAGGCCGCGGACGACAGAAACGGCAAGCCCCGCGAGGAGCCGCCCTGCGCCGTGACGCCCAAGGGCGCGGCGGAACACGCCGCATGATCGGCCTGGCCAGGGGGCTGTGCCATCCGGAGCTTCCGGTTTCGCGGTCGGAGTTGGCCGGGCTTTGCCGGCGGCTTTTGGCGGCGCTCGACCTGGAGGGGCGCGATTTCGACCTGACGGTCGTGGGCGACGCGGCCATGGCCCGGCTCAACCGGGACTATCTGGGGCTTGGCGGCCCGACCAACGTGCTGAGCTTTCCGGCCGACGACCCGGCCCGGCCGGGCTATCTCGGGGAAATGGCCGTAAGCGGCGACACCGTGGCCCGGGAGGCCTTCCTCTACGGCCAGGACCCGGCCGGCCACCTGGCGCGGCTGCTGGCCCACGGCTTCCTGCACCTGGCCGGCTTCGACCACGGGCCGCTCATGGACGCGCTCACCGACGCGGCCGTGGACGCGCTCACCGACGCGGCCGTGGACGCGGTCCAATCGGCCAAGGCCTGACGCCGCCCGGGGCGCCGGGGGACGGGCAAGCAGCCCGGCCGACGGCGCGCCGTCTCGGGGCCAAAGCCTCCCCGCTTCCCCGTGCTCTTGAAGGCGTCCGTGGCCAACCGGCGGTTCGCCGTCTCGGGGGCGTCACGGGGGCCTAAACCTCGCCCTCCGCGTCCTCCAGCAGGCCAAACGGCGCGCTGAAACAAAAAACGCTCCCCACCCCCGGCTCGCTTTCCACATCCAGGACGCCGCCCATGGCCTCGGCCACCTTGCGGGCAATGGCCAGCCCCATGCCCACGCCGCCAAACCGCCGGGTCATGCTGCCGTCGACCTGGCGGAAGGGCTCGAAAATGGACCGGCGCTCCGCGGCCGACAGGCCGATGCCGGAGTCGCGCACGGCAAAGGACAGGACCACGGCCCCGTCACGCGGCGTCTCCAGCGCCCCCGGCCGGCAGCCGTGGCCGGGCATGACCTCCACCGCCACCGTGCCCGCGTCGGTGAACTTGACGGCGTTGCTGGCCAAGGCGGCCAGGATCCGGCGCAGGCCCGCCCCGTCGCCGACCACCACTTCGGGCACGCCGGGGTGGATGCGGGAGGACAGCGCCAGGCCTTTTTGCATGGCCGAGGCACCGAAGGAATTGATCGCCCCCTGGACGATGTCCCCGATGTGAAAGGGGTCGTTTCGGGTCGCCTCGCCGCCGGCGTCCAGGCGGACGTAGTCCAGGATGCCCACCAGCAATTCGGTCAGGTTCCCGGCGCTGTGGCGCAGGGTCTCGACCAGGTCGCGCTGTTCCTCGGAAAGTTCCGTGCCGGCCAGGACCTCGGCCATGCCCATGATGCCGTTGAGGGGCGTGCGGATCTCATGGGTCATGTTGTCCATGAACTCCCGTTTGAGGCGCTCGGCGGCCCGGGTGGCCTCCTCGGCCATCTGGCGCTCGGTCACGTCCTCCATGAGCCAGACGGAACCGGCTTGCGGCTTGTCGGGATCGAGGACCTGGCCGATGATGCGGCACCAGAAAGTCGAGCCGTCGCAACGGCGCATGGGGTGCACGATGTCGACCCGCTCGCCGCGGGCGATCAGGGGGTAGTACCGTTCGCCGAAGGCCTCGTAAGCGGCGGCGTCGGGGTAGAAGGCGGAGGTGGGCTTGCCGACGATGCCGCTCAGCGGGCAGGCGAAGAGCGCGTGGAAATGCGGGTTGGCCCGGCGCACGACGCGGTCGGTCACGAACGAGATGCCGATGGGGCTGTTCTCGAAGATGAGGTTGAGGCTGCGCAGCGATTCCTCCAGGGCCTTTTCGGCCTTGTGACGCTGGATGATCTGGCGGCGCAGTTCCTGGTTGACGCGGCGCAGGTCCTCGGCCTGCTCGGCCAGGTCCTTTTCCAGTTCGCGCCGGGCGAGCCGGGCGTCGACTTCCAGGCGCTTGCGGGTGGTGATGTTGCGGGCGGTGCAGAAAATCCCGTTGATGCGGCCCGAGCCGTCGCGCACCGGTGTCTTGAGTACCTGCAGCCAGACCGCGCGGGCCTCGTGCACGACCTCGTATTCGAAGGAGGCGAACCGGCCGGTAGCCAGCACGGTCTGATCGGCCCGGTAATGGCGGGCGGCGTTGTCGCCGGGAAAGATCTCGAAATCGGTATGGCCGATGATCGCGTCGCGAGACAGTGCGAACAGGTCGCAGAAGGCCTTGTTGACATAACGGTAGACGCAACCCGCGTCCTTGAAAAAGAACAGATCCGGCGAGGCCTCCATGAGCGAGGCCACAAAGGCGGGGTCGTCCAGGGGCAGGGATGCATCCGTCATGGTCCGTTCCTACGTCATCCCGGCGCGCTTGACCAGGGAGGCAGGGAAGTTGCGGCCATTGCCGGGAGCCGGGAAATGTGATTGATTCCTGCGGATGCGATTGCGGCCCATGCGGCCGTCAGGGAGAATGCATGCGCAACAAGGTTGTCGTTTCGCTTTTCTGTTCGGCCATGGTCTTGGCCGCGGCCGCCATGGCCCTGGCCGCCGACCCGACCCCGGCGCCCCAGGCCCAGCCGCCGGCCCAGCAACAGCCGGCCACCCCGGCCAAACCCCACCCCTCCAATCCCAAAACGGACGCGGCCGAAGCCCGCTACCGGGCCTGGTCCGAACGCGAGCACGCCAAGGACGCGGCGGAATTCGCCAAGGACAAGTCCAAGATCGAGGACAAGTACAAAGGCTACGTGCGGCCCAAGCGGGAAAAAAAGCCGGCCGCCAAGGACCAGTCGCCTCCGGCCCCGGGCAATTGAGCCACCCCGCCCGCCACTAGCCACACAACAATCCGGCCATCACCCCGGCCACGTCGCCCAGTTCCGGACAGACCGCGATGCCGGCCCGGGACAGGCAGGCCAGCTTCTCCACCACTCCGCCGGGGCGTTCGAGCAGGGCGCCGGCATGGCCCAGCGCCCGGCCCGGCGGGGCGGTCAGCCCGGCCACGAAGGCCGCCACGGGCTTGGGATAGCCCTCCGCCAGCACGCAGGCCGCCGCGTCCTCCTCGGCCCGGCCGCCGACCTCGCCGATGAGCATGACCGCCCGCACCCGGTCGTCGTCGCGCACCATGCGCAGAAGCTCCACGAAGCCCGCCCCGCCGAAGGGGTCGCCGCCGATGCCGGCGGCCAGGGCCTGGCCGATGCCGGCCGCCGACAGCCGCGAGCAGACTTCGTAGGTCAGGGTGCCGCTTCGTGAAAAGACCGCCACCGGCCCGGGCAGGAAGGGCTCGGGTGGCATGATGCCGGCCTGCATGCGCCCGGGCAGGAGCATCCCGGGCGTATTGGGGCCGAGAAACAGCGTGGCCCGGCCGCAAAGCGCCGCCCGCACGGCCAGCATGTCCTTTTGGGGCACGCCGTCGGTGATGCAGACAATGCGCGCGATACCGGCCTCGGCCGCTTCCAGGACGGCGTCGGCCGCGCCCGGGGCCGGAACGAAGATCACCGAAAGGGCGATGTCGTGGTGGCGCACGGCCTTTGCCACGGTGTCGTAAACCGGCACTCCGTCCACGTCCTCGCCGCCGCGAAAAGGCGTCACCCCGGCCACGACGCGCGTGCCGTAGGCCCGCATGCGCGCCGCGTGCAGCCGTCCGGCCCGGCCGGTCAGGCCCTGGACGAGCACCCCGCTTTCCCCGTCCAGATCGAGCAGCGACGGAAGCCTCACGACGCCGGCGGCGAGGCCGGTCGTCCCCGGCCCCAGCGGCGCCATGCGGCAAGCCTCGGCGGCCGGGGTATCCAGGCCGCGCCGGGGGCCCACGGGCACGAGTTCGGACAGCATGGCCACGGCCTGGTCCATGTCCTCGGCCACGAGCAGGGCTGGCATGCCGAGGCGACGCAGCATGTCCGCCCCCTTGGCGGCGCTGTTGCCGGCAAAGCGCACCACCACGGGCCGGGCCGGCGGCGCGTCGCCCAGGGCCTCGATGAGCGCCCCGGCCACATCGGCGCAGGACAGGATGCCGCCGAACATGTTGACCAGGCAGGCGGCCACGCGCGCGTCGGCGAAAAGCAGGTCAAAGGCCGCCCGCAGCCGCACGGCGTCGGCCGTGCCGCCGAAATCCAGGAAATTGGCCGCCGGCAACCCGGCCGATTCCAGGGCGTCCATGGTGGCCATGGCCAGCCCGGCGCCGTTGGCCAAAAGCCCCACCCGGCCCGGCAGGCCGACAAAGGCCAGGCCATAGGCTGCGGCCCGGCGCTCGGCGGCAGGTTTCAAGCGGTCGTCGCCGAGGCGGCGCAGGTCGGGCCGCAGGGCCACCACGCTGTCGTCGAGGATCATCTTGGCGTCCAGGGCGACGCACCGTCCGTCCGGGGTCACGGCCAGGGGGTTGATCTCGGCCAGCAGCAGGCCGTTGTCGGCCACGGCCGCAAAAAGCCGCTTAAGCAGCGACTCGAACGCCGGCCAGATCGCCTTGGGCAAGCCCAGGTGGAAAAACGCCCGCCTGGCCAGGCGGGAGGTCAGGAGAAACGGCGGCGGCACGTCGAGGACGAGCAAGGCGTCGCTGCCGGCCAGCCCCTCCACGTCCACCCCGCCCTGGCCGGCCACGGTCAGGCACAAACTCCGCCGCTGCCGCGAAACGCCCAGGGACAGGTACACGGCCCGGTCATGGGGGACGGCCGGCTCCAGCAGCAAAAAAGGCGGCGTCGCCCCGCCGATGGCCAGGGCGAACAGGCCTTCGGCGGCCGGGGCGATGGCCTCGGCCGCCTCCAGCCGCACCACGCCGCCGGCCTTGCCCCGGCCGCCGGCCAGGACTTGCGCCTTGAGGTACCAGGGGCCAGGCCAGGGCGGCGAAACCCGGGCCTCCTCACCCGGCCCGACGACGAGGCCGGGCGGCACTTCGATGCCGGCTGCGCGCAGAAGCGCCTTGCCGGCGTGTTCGGTCAGGTGCATGGACGCTTCTCCCCGGCCCGGGCTGGGAACGCACGGGCCGCCTCCTGCCTTGACGTGGCGGTCTGGTCCCTTTCCCTAGCCTATTTCCCCGGGAAAAATCCATCCATGCGCGGCCCGTCCGCCGTCAATCGTCGGCCATGACGTTGCACAAATCCATGCGTTCCTCATCCTGCCCGTCAGCGCCGGCCACGTCGGGGATGGTCATGGGCTCGCCCAGGCGCTTTTTCGCCTCGGTGTAGCCGAGGTTGAAGGCCCGCAGGTTGACCGCCCGGATCTTTTCCGGCAGCGAGGCCTTGAGGCTCTTGCGCACGGCCTCGGGCTTGGCGAAGGGCAAAAGCCAGGTCACGGCGCCAAGGGCCACCACGTTGGTAGCCTGGGGCACGCCCACCGTGTCCCGGGCCAGGGCGGTAAAGGGCAGGCCCAGGAAGACGTTGGACGGGGTCTGGCGCACGAGTTCCGTGTCGATGACCAGTGTCCCCCGGGGCTTGAGGTAGTGGGCGTAGCTGGCCACGGCCTCCTGGGACAGAGCCACCAGCAGGTCGAGGTATTCGGTCTTGGGGTAGCTGATGGGCTCGGAACTGACGACCAGGTCGGCCCGGCTGGCCCCGCCCCGGGCCTCGGGGCCGTAGCTCTGGGTCTGGGTGACGTGGTAGTCGTGGTAGAGGGCCAGGGCCTGGCCCAAAAGCCGGCCCATGGTCAGGATGCCCTGGCCGCCGAGGCCCGAAAGCCGGATTTCGTAGCGCGCAAGCACCGTATCCTTGCCGTTCATGCCGCGCCTCCCTTTTTGGCCCGAACCGCCTCGCGCATGGCGGCGTAGCGCGTTTCCAGCCCCGGGGCGTCGCGCTTGACGAAGACGCCTATGGGGATGCGCCCGGCCTTGTCCTCGAGCTTTGCATACGTTTCCAGGGGCACGGCCTTTTCCTTGAGCCACTTGAACATGTCCACGGCGCTTTTGAAGCCGTTGCCCCGGCCGTACTGGGTGAAACACGGGGTGAGCGCCTCGACCAGGTTGAAGCCGGGCTGGGTCAGGGCGGCGGTGATGAGGCCGTCCAGGGCCTTGACGTGGAAAACCGTGCCCCGGGCCACGCCGGAAGCCCCGGCGGCCCGGGTCAGCTCCACGATGTCGAAGGCGGCCTCGAGCTGGCCCATGGGGCTGGTGTGGGAATAGGCGCCTTCTGGGGTGGTGGACGAGCACTGGCCGCCGGTCATGCCGTAGATGAAGTTGTTAAGCACCAGCGCCGTCACGCCGATGTTGCGCCGGGCGGCGTGGATCAAGTGGTTGCCGCCGATGGAAAAGGCGTCGCCGTCGCCCATGACGGCGATGACGGTGAGCCCCGGGTTGGCCATCTTGATGCCCGTGGCGATGGTCAGCGCCCGGCCGTGGGTGGCGTGGACGGTGTTGAAGTCGACGTAGGCGGCGATGCGGCCGGAGCAGCCGATGCCGGCCACGATGACCACCTCGTCCTTGGAAAGCCCCAGGGCGTGGACGCTGCGCACCAGCGACCCGAGCACGATGCCGTGGCCGCAGCCCGGGCAGAAAACCAGCGGAAACTTCTTGTTGTGGCGCAGGTACTGGTGGATGAGCTGGGTGACCTCGGCCATCAGGCGATCTCCTTGGCTTGCCGGGACGGGGCGCTGCCGCCGGTCCCGTTGGCGCGACGCCGGGACGGGGCTTCCTCCCCGCTCCCGTGGGCACGACACATTCCGGGCACCGTCCCTGTCAGGCGATTTCCTTGAGTATCTGGGACGGTGTGATGATCTGGCCGTCGATGCGGTTGATCGTGCGCACGGCGACATAGCCCTCGTTGACGCGTTTGACCTCGCGGGAGATCTGGCCCACGTTGAGTTCGGGCACCACCACCAGCCGGCAGTTGCGCATGAGCTTTTCCGCATGGACCCGGGGGAAGGGATAGAGCGTCCTGAGGATGAGCAGCCCGGCCTTGACCCCGGCCTCCCGGGCCTGGCGCACGGCCAGCCGGGCCGAGCGGGCCACGCAGCCGTAGGCGATGACCAGCACCTCGGCGTCGTCGGTGTCCACGTGCTCCACGAGCTGGATGTCGTGGAAGAAACGGTCGATCTTGCGGAACTGCCGCTCGACCATGGTCCGGACTTCCTCGGGCCGGGCCGTGGGAAAGCCCAGGGGGTCGTGGGACAGCCCCGTGACGTGGAAACGGTAGCCCGAGCCCACCGGCGGCATGGGCGGCACGCCGCGCAGGGTTTCCTCGTAGGGCTTGTACCATTCCGGGGGCATGGTCGGGACGAGGCGGGAAAAGACCTCGAAATCGCCGGGCTCGGGCAGGCTGATCTTCTCCCGGGTGTGGGCCGTGATCTCGTCGAGGAGCAGGATGACCGGTGTGCGGTATTTTTCGGCGAAATTGAAGGCCACGACCGTCATTTCCAGGCATTCGGGCACATCCGAGGCCGACAGCACGATGATGGGATGGTCGCCGTGGGCGCCCCAGCGGGCCTGCTGCACGTCGCCCTGGCCGGGGCTGGTGGGCAGCCCGGTGCTGGCCCCGCCGCGCATGACGTCCACGAGCACCAGCGGCGTCTCGGTCATGGCGGCGTAGCCGATCTGCTCCTGCATGAGCGAAAACCCGGGGCCGGAGGTGGCGGTCATGGCCTTGCGCCCGGCCAGGGAGGCGCCGATGACCGCGCCCATGGAGGCGATCTCGTCCTCCATCTGGAGGAAGACGCCGTCCTCGAGCAGGGGCAGGCGCTTGGCCATGGTTTCCATGATTTCCGTGGAGGGCGTGATGGGGTAGCCGGCGTAGAAGGTGCAGCCGGCGGCCAGGGCGCCTTCGACCACGGCCTCGTTGCCCAGCAGGAAGGCTTCGCGGCGTTTTTTGCGGACCTGGCTCACGGCTGTCCCTCCTTGTCCGGGGCGGCTGGCGTCGGGGGCGATGGTTGGGCGGCCGGTAGGGCCTCGTCGGCCGGCGTCGGGGGCGAGGGGTCGCCGGCCGGTTCGGCCTCTTTTGTGGCGGGCTTGGGCCCGCCATTGCGGCCATTGCCGTTTCGCGGCGCCACGACGATGGCGAAATCCGGGCAATGGGGTTCACAGAATCCGCAGTTGACGCAGGCGTCCTCGTCCACGACCCTGGCCTTGCCATCGGGGCCGGTGGCGAGTACGTGTTTCGGGCAAAATGCGACACAGATGCCGCAGCCCTTGCACCAATCGGGATAGACGACGACGCGGTTTTGTCCTCTTTTCGGCTCGGTCATGCACGTACCCGGGATGAAAGGGTTTCGATTGGCGGGGACTGTGACGTTTTCGTCGGAAAATGGCAATGGAAACCGACGATTGTTTTTTACTCTCGACGGGAATGCAAATTTCCTTTAGGGCGGTACAACTTTTTTCGGAGGGTTACGTTATGGTGACACATGGCCGGATTTCCTGGCTGCGGGCGCTTGTGGCGCTTTGCTGCGTTCTGGCCGCAACCCTGGGCGGCGTCCCTGTCGCCCGGGCCGAGGGAGGAAAACCCATGGTCAAGCTGACGACCAGCAAAGGCGACATCGTCATCGAACTGGACAAGGAAAAAGCCCCGATCACGACCGAGAACTTCCTCAAGTACGTCAAGGCCGGCCATTACGACGGCCTGGTGTTCCACCGGGTGATCAACGGCTTCATGATCCAGGGCGGCGGCATGGACAAGACCATGAAGGAGCGCGGCACCCAGGCCCCGATCCAGAACGAGGCCGACAACGGGCTGAAAAACAAGGCCTACACCGTCGCCATGGCCCGCACGGCCGATCCGCATTCGGCCACGGCCCAGTTTTTCATCAACGTGGCGGACAACGGATTCCTGGACCACACCGGCAAGAACCCGCAGGGCTGGGGTTACGCGGTTTTTGGCAAGGTGGTTTCGGGCCAGGAAGTGGTGGACGCCATCAAGGCCGTGCCGACGATGACCAAGGGATTCCACGAGAACGTGCCCGTGGTGCCGGTGATCATCGAGAAGGCGGAAGTGGTCAGCGAGTAGTCCGATTGCCCGGTCTTTCCAGGCCGCTGCGGCATGCCCGTGGCGGCCTCTTTTGTTGTACGGTTCGCCAGGCGGCTGACAGGCGAAAAAAACCAGGGAAATGGGCACGGGCGCAAAAAAGTGTTGACGGTCCCGGGCAAGGCGCGTAGACATCCTTTTCTCGAGTGCGCCCGTAGCTCAGCTGGATAGAGTGCCGGACTACGAATCCGTAGGTCGCAGGTTCGAATCCTGCCGGGCGCACCAAAAATTTCAACGGGTTAGGGCAAAATCCTAACCCGTTGTTTTTTGTGGGCCGATTTTACCCCGCCCCTGCCCCGCCCTTTTTGTGCCCTGACACTTAGTTTTGAAGGGGGAGCGATCCGGGATATGCCGGGAGGAGGTGGGATATGATGGGACGGGAAGGCCCGGGCCGGGCGGTTTTACGGGGTGTCAAGCGTCGTCGGGGGCCTGTGAAGCGAGACAGGGCCGACGACGCTTAGTTTTGGTCAAACGTCGCGATGACGACGGATAGTTTTGAAGGTCAACGCACGTACTCACGGCAGCTCCAGACGACGCGGCCGATGATCCGCACCGTTTCGGCCAGGTCGCCGGACATATCCACTTCAATCGGCGCGTAGCGTTCGTTTCGGCTACGGAAACTGAGCTTGCCAGGCAAGGCGTCGACATATTTCACAAGCACTGCCGAATCAATCCCTACCGCAAAAAGCCCGCCGGCTATTATAGAATTCTGGCTTTCGTCAATAAGGACCGTGTCAGAATCCATCAAGACGGGCTCCATGCTGTCGCCTATTATATCCATCAAGACCATTTTGCTTGCGCGGCCCTTACGTTTTAGAAAATCGGTCTTGAAGGCATAATAGCCGATCACCTTCCCTTCCGTCTCCAGGCTCCCCGTGCCGGCCGCCAGGCGCGCCTGAACCTTGGGTATCAGGCTGTAACCCATGCGGGGCGCGGCTTCCGGGCTCATCCATTGGGGTTCGCCCTCCGGGATGGTGGCGACGTTTTGCGCTCCAGCTGGCGCAATTTGAGTTTTGTCTATGACCTTGTTTCCGATACCGAAAAACAACCAGTCTGTTGAAACTCCATATTTAACAGCTATTTGCTCTATCCATCCACTGGGTATTTTTAGCCTTTTTTTTGCCACCCCTATTGAACCTTGCGTAATATCAAGACATCTCGCCAATGCGGAATCATTCGTTGCCCCGCAGGCTTCTTTTAGCCGGGCAAATCGATACTCAAATTCCTTCGCAGAACGAGTTCCGTCCTGTGAAGTGTTCTGTGAAGTCTCTCCAGAAGGTGTAATAGACATAATTCTAAACCATTTCTGATAGTTATGAATTTTTGCAAGTATCCTTCATAAAATTTTTCTATGAAGTAGAATTTTGTCTTGACCCATATGGGTTATGACTTTAATTCTAGCCTTGCAAGGGATACGGAAATCCCGGGAGCCTCATGTCTAGCAGGGGTGGGGGTTAAGGACAATGTCCGGCCCACCGGAAAAATCGGATCGAGGGTTACGGATTTGATGACCACCGCCAGACGCCTCAGCCTGCTGGACCTGCCCAGCCTCAACATGGACGCGGACATCGCGGCGTCCATGAGCCGGATCGTCGAGGCGTCGGGCCTGTCGCGGGCCGAGGCCGTGGATCGGCTCAACGAAGCGGCCAGGCGCTACGGCGTGCGGCTGTGCGGCGGAAACGCCGAGACCCTGACCCTGGCCACCCTCGAAAAGTGGCTCAATCCCAACGAATCCAAGAACGTGCCGAGCACCAGGGCCTTGAACGTCTTTTGCCACGCCTTCGGCTCGCCGGAGCCCCTCGACCTGCTGGCCCGGTCGCACGGCCAGGGCTGGCGGGTCATCGACGGCGAGGACGCCAAGCTGCTGGAATGGGCGAGAACGGAACAAGAGATCAAGCGCCTGCGGGCGAAAAAACGCAAGCTGGAGTCTGGAATATGAGACAGGGCCGGAAAATACGCGCCTGGATGGTCGGGGAAGGCCTTACGAACGTCGAGGTGGCCAGCCGGGCGGCGGCCAGGCCCGAGTATGTCTCCGAAACCATCCACGGCAAGCGGCATCATCGCCGGGTGTTGCAGGTGCTGGTCGATGCGGGGTGTCCCGTGCGTTTTCTGGATTTGCCGGAAGACATGAAAGGGAAGGAGGCGGCCTAGCATAGGCCGAAACGGCGATGGAAGACAGGGTTACGGCAAAGCGGATCGCGAAGGCGATGGGAATCTCGGAGCGGGCTGTCTACGACAGGGCGTCCGATGAGTCCTGGCCTTTTGTCGAGGAGATTGGACGCGGCCGTGGCGGTAAACGCCGCCTTTACCCGCTCGAAACCCTCCCCGCCGACGTCCGCGAGGCCTTGGGGCGCGTGGCAGCCTCGGAGGCGGCGGCGGCCGGCCGGCGCGAGGGCCTCAAGCTTAAGCTCGAACAGGAAACCGCCAAGGCCGTGTCCGACGCCGCGCGCCAGGAAGGGCTGGCCAAGTACGTTCGCCTGGGCGGCAAGGCCAAGGCCCGCGCCGAGGCCCGGGCCACCTTGCTTGCCGCCTTCGAGGCGTACCTCGCTTCCTCGGGCCTGCCGCCCTCGACCGCCCGCCATGTCTTCGCTGTCCAGTACAACGACGGCACGGTCCAGGTCGACGCCGACGTCCGCGCCCTGCTCCCTTCGGTGTGCGCGACCAGTATCTTGAACTGGCAACAAACCATTGCCGAAAAAGGAATTTCGCGGCTGGCCGGCAACTACGGCCACCGCCTGGGCACGGGGAAAATCGATCGCAACCCGGAGATCGTCGAATTCATCAAGGGCGAACTGTATGTCAGCCCCGCCATTGCCGCAAAACGGGTGTTGAAGGGGCTTGACGTAAGATTTCCCGGCGCTGGCATCACGCAAAAGATGGTCCAGGACTGGCTGAAAGCGTTTCGCAAGAACAATCCGCGCCTCGTGCTGGACATTACCAGCCCCGACGCCTGCCGCTCCAAGTACCAGCCGGCCACGGGAAGCCGCTACGAAGGCATCGAGCGCCCGAATCAACGCTGGGAGATGGACAGCACCAAGGGTGACGTCATGTTGTGGGACGGGCAGAAGAAGTCCCGGCACATCATCGTGGCCTGCATCGACGTCTACACCAGACGGGTACGTTTTTTGGTGTCGCGGTCCTCGAATTCGGCCGCCGTGGCCGCTTGCTTGCGCCGCTGCCTGCTTGATTGGGGGCAGGTCGAGACCCTGGTCACGGACAACGGCTCGGATTTCGTCAGCAAGCATATCACCCGCATCGCCCTGGCCCTGGGCATCGACCGCGACGTCGCCCCGCCGTTTACCCCGGAGCACAAGCCTTACGTGGAGCGGGTTTTCGGGACGTTCCTTCGCGACCTTTTCGAGGATTTGCCCGGGTACGTCGGCCATAGCGTGGCCGAACGCAAGGCCATCGAGGACCGGAAGGCGTTTGCGGAGCGCATGTCCCGGGGACTTCGCAAAGGCGAGCTGAAAAAAGCCCCGGAATTCCTGCTTTCTCCCGACATGCTCCAGAAATTTTGCGACGAATGGACCGATGCCGTCTACGCCCACGAACCGCACTCCGGCGAGGGCATGGACGGCAAAACGCCGTGGCAGAAGGCGGCGGAATGGCCGCATCCCATCCCGAAGATCACGGACGAGCGCGCCCTGGACGTGCTGCTCTCCCCGGTGCCGGGCAAGAAGGGCGACGGCTACCGCGACGTCGGCAAGAAGGGGCTTGAGATCGGCGGCTATTTCTACACGGCCCCGGAACTTGGCGGCCACGAGGGCCGGCGCTTGCTGTGCCTCGAGGACGCCGCCGATTGGGGCGCGGTCCACGTTTTTCTTCCCCGCGACCAGCAGGAGGAAGACGGCGGCCTGGAATACCTGTGCCGGGCCGTGTGCCCATCGACTCGTGGGCCACCATGGCCCGCACGATGACGACCGGCAGTTGGTAGCTGCCGGCCATGGTCACGACCAGGCCGTCCTGGCTCGGGGCCGAGGCCGGCGCGGGGACTGGGACGGCAGGGGCGACCGGCGCGGCGGCGCGAAGTTGCGCCAACTCGTCACGAGTGGCGGTCATCATCCCGACGAAATCGTTGAAACTGATAGGGCCGACCATAACCTACATCCCAGCCGCGCTCGTCACGGCGAGCCCTTGCACCAGGTCGGCGACCGTGCCGATGGCATCCCGGGCCTGGCGCCACAGGGTCTTGGCGTCGTCGACCGACCCTTGCCGGGCGACCGCCTCGACGTGCGCGATCAGCTCCCGCGCGGTTTCGAGCCGCTTCTCGATCACGGCCGCCGCGTTGGGCGCGACGGCCGCCACAACGGCCAGCTTGCTTTTGAGGCCCACCACCGACGACCACAGCCACTCCAGGCCGGACGACAGCTCGGCGTCCGTGTCCGCGCTTCCGGCGTCGGCCGGCGGCGCGGCGTCCGGCCCGACGTCGGCGGCCGCCGGACCGATGGTGGACGCCGTCATTTTGGCGGCAAGGACGCCCAATCCGGTGCAGCCGGAAAGCGCCCAGGACATGGCCACCACGCACAACAACCCGAGAATGCGTCGCATAACGGCTCCATCACCAGGGCTTCGGCCCCTGTCCGGGGTTGCCTCGGGATGCCCCGCAGGGGTACGAGGCGGGAACACCTCCCGGCCGTCCCCGGCCGCCGTCTCCCCGTCCCCGATAAAACGCCTGGGTCGGACATTTGTCCGCCCCACCTTCCGCCGCCCGGGCCGCTAAGGTCCGGGCCATGCTGCGACGCGCCCACAACTCCATGCCCCTGGCCGCCGGCCCCGCCGGCGAGGCCCCGAAATGGGTGCAGCTCCTGCCGGCCGGCACGTTTACCGGCCGGGACGGGGCCGGTCCCTACAGCCTGGACGATCCCCAGGCCGTCATCGACGCCACCCTGGCGGCGGCGGCCGGCGCGGACCTGCCCATCGACTACGACCATCAAACCCTCTGGAGCCGCGACAACGGGCAGCCCGCGATCGCCGGGGGCTGGCTCAAGGCCTACGAGGCCCGGGAGGATGGCGTGTGGGCGCGCGTGGACTGGACGCCGACGGCGGCCGCGCGCATCGCGGCCCGCGAGTACCGCTACCTGTCACCCGTCTTTTGGCACGACGCCGCCGGCCGGATCATCCGCGTCGAGCACGCGGCGCTCACCAACACCCCCAACCTTGAGCTGGAGGCCATCGCCTCCAGGTCCCCCAACGGAGGCGAGATGGACCCCAAACAGTTTGCCGCGCTCCTGGCCGCCCTGGGCCTGCCGGCCGACACCAAGCCCGAGCAATTGGCCGCCCATGCCAAGACGCTGGCCGATCTGGCCAGGGAGACCGGCCAGACGTTGGCCGTCATGGCCAAGCGCCTGGGGCTGCCCGAGGACGCCAAGGTGATCGTCATCGACCAGGCCCTGGCCGGCTGCCTGGAGGCCGTCAACGAAACTGCCCAGGCCCTGGGCGAAACCGGCCCCGTGCCCCCGGCCCGGCTGGCCGCCTGCGCCAAGGCGCTGATGACCCAGCGGGGGCAGGGCGCCGGCCCCGATCCCGCCAAGTTCGTGCCCACGGAGCAGTTTCAGGCCGTGGCCAGCAGGCTCAAGGCCCTGGAGGATGCCCAGGCCACGGAAAAGGCCACCACCGCCGTGGCGGCGGCCATGGAGGCCGGCAAGGTCATCCCCTCCACCAAGGAATGGGCCATGGACTACGCCTCCCGGGACCCCGCCGGCTTCGCGGCCTACGTCGCCGCCATGCCGGCCATCGTCAATCCCGGCCAGGAAGGCCCCGGCGGCCGCCCGCCGGCCACCGCCGGCCAAATCGACGAGGCCGGCCTGGCCGTGTGCTCCCAGCTCGGGCTTTCGGCCGAGGACTACAAACGCAACATCGGCAAGGAGGTGGGCTGATGGCCGCCCTGACCAAGGACCGCGATACCAAGGCCCGTTCCGGCCAGCGCTACGGCGACCCTGTCGCGGCCGGCGCGGTGATCTTCGCTGGGGCGATGGTGGCGCTCAACGCCTCGGGATACGCCGTGCCGGCCTCCACGGCCACGGGGCTTACGGGGCGCGGCCGCGCCCTGGAGTCTGTGGACAATTCCGGCGGCGCGGCCGGCGCCGTCGCCGTTCCCGTCGAGCGCGGCGTTTTCTGTTTCGCCAATAACGGCGAGGTCACCCGCGCCCACATCAACGGCAAGGCCTACGCCGTGGACGACCAAACCGTGGCCCCCACCGACGGGACCGGCACCAGGTCGGCCGTGGGCACCATCCGCGACCTGGACGTCTTCGGTGTCTGGGTCGAGTTCTAAGGAGCGCCCCCATGATCATCAATTCCCAAAGCCTCGTCGCCGCGCGCACCGGCTTCAAGATGCTGTTCCAAAGCGCCTTCGACGGGGCGCAGAGCGACTACGACAAGGTTGCCATGACGGTGCCCAGCACCAAGGCCCAGGAAGTCTACCCGTGGCTCGGCAAGACGACCACTTTCCGTGAATGGGTCGGCGACCGGGTCGTCCAGAACCTGGCGAGCCACGACTTCACCATCAAGAACCGGAGCTTCGAGAACACCGTCGGCGTGGATCGCGACGACATCGAGGACGACTCCCTGGGCGTCTACTCCCCGCTGTTCACCCAGCTCGGCCAGGACGCCAAGACGCATCCCGACACCCTGGTCTTCGCCCTGCTGGCGGCCGGCTTCAACACGGCCTGCTACGACGGCCAGTATTTCTTCGACACCGACCACCCCGTCGGCGCCCAGGGCCAGGAGCAGAGCGTCAGCAACTACGGCGGCGGTGCCGGCACGGCCTGGTACCTCCTCGACGCCACCCGCGCCATCCGGCCCTTCATCTTCCAGACGCGCCGCAGCTACCAGTTCGTGGCCATGGATTTACGACCCGACCAACGGCGAGCCCGAGTTGCCGGGCGCCCCGGACCGGTACATCGCCTCGGTCACGGCCAACGGCTGGACGGCGGGCCGCATCTACCAATTCGCGCCGCCTCTTGGTCCGTGGGTGGAGACCATCCCGGTCACCGGGGCGCTTGCCGTCATCGGAGACGTCCCATACCAATACGACGGCACAACGTGGGAGCAGGTGGCCTACTATGCCGCCGCGCCGGGGGCGTACCATCGGAGCGCCGCGTGGACCGTCGGCGCAGCGCACACCGAACTCGATGCACCAGTGATATATCTTCGGCTTAACGAGCGCGGGTATCGCATCGGCGCGTATGTGTCGATCTCCCTCAACGAGGCCGAGGCATGGTGCGCCGCCGATATTGATGTGTACGGCGATTTCACTAACCCGTTGTTACGGGCCGGCAAGGACTTTTACCTGTATGCGATTGAGTCGGCAAGCGGAGCGTCAATATTGGTCTCGCCACGATCGACGTATCCGACGGGCTACACCGAGGCTACTTCACGCAAGATAGGCGGGTTTCACTGCCTCTGCACCGACGTCGGCGTCATCTCCGGCCATCCGCTTTCCGGCTACGTGGCCGGCGACATCCTGCCGGCCAGCGTCTGGGACCTCAAGCACCGTCCCGTCTGCGCCCCCGAGGGCATGGTGTATGTCGCGGGCATCAACCGCTGGGTGGATATCTACCTGGCATCGGTCTCCGGCGGCAAGTTGGTCAGCGTCAACGGCGGCGCCATCGCCGACGGGGCATCCGCGACCGCGTTCCACTGGTACAAATTTAGCCAGTGGCTGGGGGCCATCGGTAAGCGGATGCCGACGCAACACGATTTCGTCGCGGCCTCACGGCCGCCGAGGCCGTGGCCATGGGCGCCGAGGATCGCGAGGTCTCCGCGCCGGCCGACGACATGGAGGCCGTGCGCGCGACGGCCAAGGCGATGATCGATGGCTGGGTCAGCGCCAGGATGTATGGGCGGTTTGTCGACAGCCAAGGCCGCGTCTATTCGGTCCATCGCTCCGCGCGGGACTGGATGACCGGCCTCGAGGCCAAGCTGGCCGGGGGCATGGTGCTGCCGGACGGCTGGACCTGGGACGATGCCGCAGGCAACGCCATCGTCCACACGGCGGCGACGTTCAAGCAGCTCACCACCGAGATCACGCTGTGGACCGACGTTCTGTACCGCACCTGCACGCGGGCGCCCTCTTGACCGACCCGCCCTATTCGAGCGGCGGGTTGCATGCCGGGGCGAGGCGGGTCGAGCCGGCCCAAAAATACCTTGATGCAGCGGCCAAACGCTCCTATCCGCCAATGCTCGGTGATATCAAGGACCAGCGGTCCTTTGTGATGTGGGCTACGCTGTGGTTATCCGAGTGCTGGCGGCTGGCCAAGCCGGGCGCGCCGGTCATGGTCTTTTCCGACTGGCGTCAACTTCCAGTCGTCACGGACGCGGTCCAGGCGGCCGGATTCGAGTGGCGGGGCATTGTCGTCTGGCACAAGCCGTCGGCTCGCCCGATGCTTGGGTCGTTTCGCCGGGACTGCGAGTTTGTGGTCCATGCGGTCAAATCCCCGTCCCGGACGTTTACTCGGCGCTGCTTCCCGGGTGTCTACCGCCACCCGGTAAACCCGGCTGCAAAGGTCCACCTGACGAGTAAGCCTATCAAGCTGTTGGTAGACCTCCTGGCCATCACACCCGAGGGGGGTGCGATCCTTGACCCGTTCCTGGGTGGCGGCACAACGGCCCTTGCCTGTATCGAGACTGGCCGGCGGTTCGTCGGCGTGGAGCTATCCACTGAATACTATCGGCTAGCCGGAGAGCGGATCAAAGCCGAGGAACTTGCCCGGACGCGGTCATAATGGCACGGTGGGCAAAGGACAGGAGGGCACCAATGAGCGTTGACCTGATCGCGGCAAAGCTGGCGCGTATGCAGTTGATGGATGTGGACGGTGAGGGTGTGTCCGTGGCCATGGTCGGCCCGATGCTCTACGTGAGTGATGGGTCATCCGGGTTCTACACGGACCCCAAGGCCGCCTGGCGGGGCATCAAGGCGATGGACAAGTGTTCGCCGGATGAGTTTTGGGACCGTGCCTGGTTGGATGCCCCGTCCTATGATTCTCTGGCCGAGGTGTGGGATTCGCTGGACACCCCCCAATTCGACGCCGCCGATCGTCCCCCACGGTCCCCGGAGTTCCTCCCCGTGGGGCGTTTGCGCAAGTTCGGCCCCCGGGAATATTTGCTCCAAACCGACACCGGCGACTACGGCGTCGTCGACGAAAAACAGGTGGCAAAATGGCGGCTGACGCCGCTGGATTAAAACCGCCCCGGCAGGGTCGGGTGAGCTTCAAAACTATGCGTCGTTGTATACAAAACTAAACGTCGCCCTACACTTTTGAATCACGCGCCCCGGTCGGTCCACAATGATGCTATGGCCGGGAATCGTGGATCGATTGTCCCGCCCGCCAATCCGGGCCGGTCCGGACGCCCCGACGACGCCCCACAATGGCCCACAATCGACGTTTGCGCCGTCGCCCGCACCAAATCATCAGCCCGCGCCCAAACGGGGCTAAAATGGGCGTATATACATCGGGTCATTTTCACCCATCACACCATTTCTCGCTGACTCGCTTTATTCAAGGTTCTAGGGGGTTACCCTACTTTGAAGCGGCCTTAGCCTTCTTTGCGCCTGCCTTTCGCTCTTCTTCAGCCTGGGCAGAGTGTCTGTCGCCGACATGCCCCTCGCTGCCCGAGGATGCGCGGCAGGCTTTTGCCGCCACTCTGCTAGCCGGCGATCCCGGGCCGGATTCCCCTCCCGCCGTGGCCGCCGGAAACCTGCCTGCGACGGAAGCCCCGGCCGGGTTGCCGCGCTCCCTGGCCCAGCTCACGAGGCTCCAGCGTGAAACCGCCCTGGCCAGGCTGGCCTCCGTGCGCGAGATCGAGCGCGCCGTGCCGCGGGTTGGCAAGGAGGCGGCCATCCGCAACCTAATTCGGGCGGCCAGGCGTGTGGACCATGGCCAGGCGTGATCCAGACGCAGGAACGTTGCCGGAAGGAGGCGTGCCCTCCTTTTCCAACCAGCAGATCAGGCAGACCTGTGCTCCCGGCATCGGGTCCGCTCGAAATCCTCGCGAACCATGTCGCGTATGACGGCGGCATTGCGGTCAACGCCTTGGATGGCGTCCCAGTCCGGTTCCCGGCCGACCTTCTGCATGAGCAGGCCGTCCGCACCGAACCAATAAGGCTGCAGCCCGGCCAGAAAGTACCCCCTGTCGCGCAGCACCTCCACGGCCTGGGGAGCGGCCCCGTCGCCGAGATTCAGGAAGAGCTGGAGCACGCCTCGTGGTCCGGCCTTGGCTTCGGCCGCAGCAACAACCTCGGCAAAATCCCTGCCGGCCCGGGTTACGGTCAGGCGCATGAGGCCGGTCTCCTGAATAAAGAAAGGGCTCGCCAAGGTCTCTCCCGTGAGTGCCGCCGCAGAAGAAAACACCCGAGGGAGCGCCTGTTCCGCGTATATTGTCTCGCAAAACGTCCGGTATGGCTCAGGCAAATACACGTCACAGGAAGTCTTTTCGAACAACTTGAACATCAGGAAAAGCGAGATGTTGTGGGACGCGTCGTCCTCCTTGGCGTGGACGCCAGGCGGCATGCATTCCACCTCGAGTCCGGTGAATACCAAGCCCCTGGGGAGAGCGATACGCTGGGAAACCGAATGGTTGCTCACGGCCTCGAGAAAGACCACGGGTATCCCCAACTGCCTGGGCAGGCTGTCGAGGGCGATCTTGCTGAATTCCGTACTGAGGTGCCTGTTCCGATAACTCTTGAGAACCATAAGCTGGCCGGATTCGTAGACGTTGGGATTGGGGGCGTGGCGAAACAGTCCGATCAGTCCGACGATCTCCCCTCGCGGCGTCCGGGCGACCACGGTGTATTGGTCGTCCGTGGCATTACGGCGGATGATTTCCCTGGGATCGTAGACATGCTCCAGCGGAAAGGTGTCGCCGTATGTCTCATAATACGCCAGGGCGACGCCGAGGGCATCCTCGGGACGAAAAGAGTCTATCGTGACCTCCTGGCCGGGCTCGATCACCCGGTGCGACTCCTGGAGCTTTCGGATCAATTCCTCGCGTCCCATTCGCATCTCCTTGGCTCTCCGTGGGGTCCATGTCCTCGGCAGGAGAGGAAACGGTCACGCTCCAAGGCTGACATCGCCCACCACCAGTTTTTGGTTGAGGAAATCCACCATGGAAAATCGCGGGGCAAAGACCGGTTCGCGGTCCACAAGCCCGGTTCCTCGCAGCAGGCAGGTCAGGACTTCGCAGGCGAGCAGCGTGTTCGCCGCCAGAGCCCCAATGGCCGTTGTGGGCACAATGTCGCAAGCATGTCCCTCGGCGATGCGTGCCATGACCGGACGGTTGAAGACATCCCCGAAATACGACGGCAGCAAGCCCTGGTTGCCTTCGGACCGCTCCTGTACGCGCCGCCAGAATGCTTCCGGCATCATGCCGCCCGGCTCGTGGGCCACCAGCAGGGCGCCGAACCCGATGGCCCCACAGGTGAACATGGGCAGACCGTGCTTCTCGAGGAGAGGCGGGGTCATGGCCTTGACGTCGTGGCCTTTTTCCACGTCGATGACGCCGATATACACGTCGGCGCCGGCCAGAAAGCGTTCGAGGTCGTCCCCGGCAACCCCTTGCGGGAAGCACGCAAGCTCCAGATCGGGATTGATGGACCGGGCCAGCTCCACATAGACCTCGAGCTTGGGGCGTCCCATGGTCGGGCCAAAGGCCCCGGCCTGCCGGTTCATGTCCGGCGAGTCGAAAACGCCGTTTTCCGCCAGCCTAAAGCGGGTCACCCCGCAGCGGACCAGGGCCAGGAAGGCGCCGCCGCCCACGCCGCCCAGGCCGGCAAGGGCGACAACCTTGCGCCGCAGAACCGCCAGGCCGTCCTCGGTAAAAATGGGTACCGATCGGTTTAAAAAGTCCGCAGTCATGTTCCGCTCCGACGGCCCGTGCCGCAGTCGCAAAGGGAGTAAATGGTTTCGCCGTGGCTGTGGCGGTCGTCGTCGCTCATGCCCAGGTCGCCGAGCAGCTCGGCCATGACCGCAGGTTCCCGGTGGTAGCCGAGTTCCGCGACCTCCCGCAGCCCCTCTTCGCGGGAGAGCAGCCCGAAGTAGACCCCCGCGCCCACTTCCACGATGGATTGGGGGAAGGCGGTGGTGCGCATGTTGCGAAAGCGCAGGAACTGGCAGTAGTCCTTGACTTTTTCAATGCGACAGCTGGTATGCAGCAACCCCTTCTGGCCCGGAGGCATCTTCCAGTCCATTTCCCGTTGCATCAAGGCCGTGGCCTCTCCCCAGGAGCCGTACAGCGTGTTTGTCTGTAAGCGGAGGAACTGCGGCACGAAAACGGATTCGTCCTGCCTGGCCCGCGCAAGGAAGCGGTCAAGGGGCCCGTAGATCGGGTCCAGGCTGCTGCGGATGGACCGCTGGTAGCGGAAGTAATCCGCCATAAGGGAAAAGGGATCGGGCGGTTCGGGCGCGCCGGCCGCCATGCCCAGGAATTGGAGCGTCTGCTCGCGAATGGACGGGGGCGCCGGCCGGGATGGCCCTTTGCCTCCTTGCAGGTTGCGCATGACATAGCTCATGACCGCGAGCTGGACTTCCTCGACGCCCTGCATGACCACCGGGATCCGTTCTGCGGCGGCGAGCGGAAAAAAAAGGACGTGGGCCACGGTCGGGCAAAGGCAGGGCATCCCTACCTGGCCAAACTGGGAACGCATGGCGTCCCGGACGGCATTTGCCGGCAGGGTGCGTTCCACCAGTTCGACATCCGGCAGCAGTTCAAGGGCACGGCGGATATTCCTGCGGCAGGTGTCGTTGGTATAGGGCATGTTCCAGGACGCGGCCAGGACGCGCAGCCCGAGCTTTTTCGCCAGATACCACAACAGATAGGTGGAATCCTTGCCGCCGGTGCAAAGGACCATGACGTCGAAGCGGGAGTCCTTGTTGCCCTTGGCGATCGACCGTAAGGTGGCATCGTCCACCACATTGCGCGGCCCGGCGGAAGCTCCCATTTGCTCGGCCTGCGCGTAGCACTGGCAGAAGGCGCACACGCCACGGGCATCGAATTCCAGCCCCGGCAGCAAGTGGTCGTCGGCCACGCATCGGGTGCAGGTCTGCTTGTGATCGGCTGTGGACGGCCGCCGCTGGTCCTTTTGGTCCACGACGATGCCCTGCGAGACCAGTCGCAGGAAGTCCTCGCTTTCGCGCACGGTCTCAGGCAGGCTGTCCAGGGACGTCGCACCGTCAAGCCCGGCCAGGGCCTCGGCCAGAGCATCCCGCACGGGCAGGACCGTTTCCTGGTGCTGCGGCGGATTGCGCAGGCCGTAATGGACAAGGACCTTCCCGTCCCGACTGTCCCGCACCGCCCATCGGTACTGGAGTACGGGATGCGCTGGCATGTGCATGGTGACCTCGTTTGGCTTCGGCAAGTCCGCCTAAACGGCTTGCGCCCTGTTGGTATCGCTCCCCGTGCGCGGCGTGTTCCGATTTCGTGGGGTGGGTTGCCGCGATCCGCCATGAAGCACGGGCGCGTATTTTTCGTATGCCATGGGCGAGATGACGTCGAGCCTAACATCCCGCCGGCGCCGAGCCGGCACAACGGCTCGGCCATAACAGGCCGCGCGATCGGAACATTTCCTGTTGGCCTCGCGGGAGAAGAGCACGGCTTCCTTGGCCGGCCGGCATTGTCGGTTTGCCGCGCACAGGGGAATCCGATATTCTCCGAGGGCAGCAAGCGACCAACGGTCCACCAAGCCTGTTGCCGGGAGTGCCTTATGTCCGACGACGTCTGCGTGTCGCTGGAGATTCCGGCGGAAAACGCTTTTGCCTGTCCCGTGGCCGGCCTGGCCGACGTCCTGGCGGAACGCGCGGGTTTCGGCCAGAGGGAACGCTACCGTTTCCAACTGACCGTCGAGGAATTCTGCCTGTGCCTCGCGCGCCTCGCCAAGGGCAGCCGGCCGCTCGCCATTGGCCTCACCAGCAAACGGCACCAGTTGCGTGTCTCCTTTGCCTTCCAGGCGGACAACCTTTCCCTTGGCGCGCTCAACATTACATGCCGCGCCTCGTGCAGTACGGCCGACGACGCGCTGGCCGGGGATATCGGCCTGCTTTTGGCCGGCAAGGCTGCGGACCGCTACCATCTCAAGCACCAGGGCGCGGACCGGTTCCTCCTCGAAGCCACCGTGGACAGAGCGTATCCGCAAGTCGCACCGGTCCGCCTTCCCGAGGGCTTGCGCCCGCCCTTCGCGATCCACCCCAACCCCAGCCCGGCGCAACTCGCCCAAGCCGCCGTCCTGGCCGTCTCCGCCTATCCCCCCTGGCAATGCCCGAGCAGCTTCCTGAC
Source organism: Solidesulfovibrio sp. DCME (assembly GCF_049995385.1). Taxonomy (NCBI): domain Bacteria; kingdom Pseudomonadati; phylum Thermodesulfobacteriota; class Desulfovibrionia; order Desulfovibrionales; family Desulfovibrionaceae; genus Solidesulfovibrio; species Solidesulfovibrio sp. DCME. The sequence goes on along the minus strand of NZ_CP188261.1, from coordinate 2,313,859 downwards.
GCCCGGCAAGTTTCCCGATATGGTCGCCGACGGCCAGGTGGCTTGTTTCCTGGCCTGCGATGCCGCGGGACAAACCGCCGGCCTGTTGCCCTGGAGCCCGTGCAGCGGGCAGGCCCTTTATTTCTCCGGCCCCTTTGTCTTTACCCCGCCGGAAGCGGCGGGCGACGTGGCCAAGCTCCTGGTCGACGATTTTGTTTCGGCCGTGGCCCGGGGGCCCCACGGCATCGTGCTCAGTTTCCGGGCCACGGCCGATCTGCCGCAGGCCTCCTTCGAGACCCTGGGAGCGCTCCAATCCCTCACGGACGGTCGCCTGGAAAGCCATCCGGTGGTGTTTCGCCATCTGCGCGAGGATAACGGCCTGGCGGTCTGGTGCGCCCCGCAACTGGAGGACTTTTTGCGCCAGGCCTACGAGCGGCTGGCCCTGCCCCGGGACATCCTGCTGGTGGAGGCGCCGGCCGGCCGGCCCAGACGGGAGTCGCTTCTTGGCGCCTCCTATGATCGGATACGCAATTTCGCCGAATTGGAACCGTTTCTCGACGGCGAAGACCTGGCGGAAAACCTGGCGGGGCATGTGGCGGTCTTGCGGCACAAAGGCATCGGCACCATCCTGTACACGATGGATCTGTCCGCCCCATGGGAAGCGGCGCTGGCCGGAGACCTGCTCCAGGCCGGCTTCGCGCCGATGGCCGTCCTCCCCCAGGGGGGGCAGGCGGACAAGGTCATCTGGCAATATGCGCGGCTTGCTTGACCGCGTCCCGGACTACGTCCGGTCCTTCGAGCGCTACGTCCCCAGCCGGCCCGATCCGGTCCTCATGCGCCAGTTCGGCCTGACGCGCCTGTTTCGCCTCAACAACAACGAAAACGCCCTGGGGCCGCCGCCCTTGGCCCAGGAAGCCATTGCCGCCTTCCGGCCCGAGCGCGGCGCCATCTACCCGAGCGGCGACGCCTACGACCTGCGCCAGACCCTGGCCGCCCGTTTCGGCAAATCCCCGGACCGGTTCCTGGTCGGCAACGGCTCCTGCGAGGTCATCAGTTCCGTCATCCGGGCTTTCTGCGGGCCAGGCGACGCCATTGTGACCGCTGACAAAACCTTGCCGTCTACGAGTGGGTGGCGCAATTTTCCGGCATCGAACCCCGGCTGGTCCCCCTCGTAAACCAGGCCCTGTCCCCCGAGGCCATGCTGGCAGCCGTTACGCAGCACACCAAGATCGTCTTCGTGTGCAACCCCAACAATCCCACCGGGTCCTGGTGGAACCGGGCCGGCCTGGAGCGCTTTCTGACCGCCCTCGACGGCCGGGCCTGGGTGGTGGTCGACGAGGCGTACCGTGAATTCCTGGACGATCCGGACTTCCCCGACGGCCTGGAGGTCATGGAGCGCCACGCCAACGTCCTGGTCTTTCGCACCTTTTCCAAGATGTACGGCTTGGCCGGCTTTCGGATCGGCTACCTGTGCGGTTCCCTGGAGGCGGTGGATATCGTCCGGCGCACCCACATCGCCTATTCGATAAACAGCCTGGGACAGCTCGCGGCCACGGCGGCCCTCACCGACGACGCCGGTCACATCGCCGCTACCCGGCGCATGGTGGACGAAGCCAAAGGTTTTCTGCGCGACCGCTTCGACGCCATGGGGCTGGAATACATAAGCGGCGCCGGCAACTTCATCATGGTCCGCACGCCGATCTCCGACACGCTGCTCTACCGCAAGCTCATGCGCGAGGGCGTGATGGTGCGCACCATGACCGGCTTTCGCTACCCCAACTGGATTCGCGTCACCCTGGCCCAGCAACCGGCCATGGACGCCTTTGCCAAGGCCCTGCCCAAGGTCTTGGAGCACGCATGAACGCTGGCGATCCGACCGCGCCGAAACGCCCTGGCCCTGGTTCGGGCCACCCTGGTCGGCATGGGCTTGGCCCTTTGCGCCTACCTCGGCGCAGGGGCAGGTTGCCGGCGGTCTGTCGCCGGTAGGCGGCCGTGGCCCGGATGTCGTCGATGGGCGCGATGCCCTCCCGGATGCCTTGACCGAGCGCGTGCAAGGTTTCCCGGTCGAGACGGCGTCCGAGCGGAAACGCCTCGCCTCCCCGGCAGCGCAACACCGTTGGGGCCGGGCTGCCCACGGCGATGCGGGCCTCGGTCACCCGTCCCGCGGCATCCCGGACGATCAGGGCGGCCAGGCTGGCCACGGCAATGGCCAGGGCGTCGCGTCGCCCCACCTTTTCGAAATGCTGGAGGCAATCGGGCGGGGGCGGGGGGAGGCAAACGGCCAGGACGATTTCACCCGCGCCAAGGGCCATGCGCCCGGGGCCGACGAGCAGCTCGGCCAGGGGCATCCGACGCGTTCCCTCGCGCGAGGCCAGTTCCACCACGGCGCCAGGCACGAGTTCCTTGCCCACGCCGGACGTGAGCACGGCGGCGGCCGGGTCGTTGGTGAAAAGCGCGTCCACGGCCCCGGACTCCAGGGCCGAGCCCGACAGGGGCGGAGCCACGTTTTGCAGGGTCACCGCCGCCGGGTCGACGCCGTTTTTGGCCAGGATGGCCTCCAGCCAGAGCGTGTAGGCGATGGTGGGCAGGATGCCGACGCGCTTGCCCTTGAGGTCGGCGATACTTTGTATGGGCGAGTCCTTTTTGACCAGCAGCTTGCTGATGGGGTGCTGGGCGTCCTCCACCAGGCTCGTGAGGTAGTACAGCTCCTTTTTCGCCCGCAGCGAGGCATTCATGGTGATGGCGTAGGCGGTGTAGCCGGCCACGTCGACCTTGCCCGAGACCAGGGCGTCCATGAGGGGCTGGGCGGTCTCGAATTCCTCCAGGGTCACGTCCAGGCCGTTTTGGGCGAAAAGCCCCTGATCGGCCGCGACGAAGACCGGCAGGCTGATGATGAGCTTGCTGTCGCCTATGGTCACCTTGTCGGCCTGGGCCAAGGCCGTCGCGGCGGTGGAGGCGCACAGCATCGCCAGGCAAAACGCCCGAAGGACAACATGCGTGACCGAACGCAACGTCATGCAATACTCCTTGTCATCGTAACATGTTAAGAGGCTGGGCGGAAAACAAGGCGCAACTCGTCGGCATTGACCCATTCCTGGCTGCAGGTGAGCCCGCCGCTGCGGCAGCGTGCCTCCATCCAGGGCGGCATGTGGCTGCAGTAGACCTCCAGGCTCTTGAAGGGCGTGGCCTCCAGAAAGGCTTCGAGGACCTGCTTGGTGGTCAGGCCGCTGGCCTTGGCCTGGCTGCCCAGGAGCGAGACGGTGTAATGCCCGTCGCCCATGTCCCCCGGCGTGGGCCAGATGCTGTTTCGCTGCGCGACGCGCTCTTTTTCCTGCGCGACCTGCTCCCAGACATAGTCCAGCAGCAGTTCGGGCTCGGCCTCGTATTCCCAGAGCTGGATGCCCCGGTTGTGCAAGGCCCGCGCGAAGACCGAGGGCAGCTTGCCGGACAAAAAGATGGCGCACTGGCCCAGAAACAGCCGCACTTCCGCCGCGGTGCGGCGTATGTCGACCAGGCCCCGTTCCAGATGGACGCGAAGCGCGATCTCCCGGGCCGCAACCCAGGCCTGCCCCTCGAAACGGTAGACAACGACACGGCCCGGCTCCGTGACATCCCCGGCTTTCCCGTCCTGGCCCATGTGCACAGCGATTTCCATCATGCCCTTTCCCTTGCCGTGTCCTGGTTCGATGCCCCAAAAATGCCTGTCGCCACCCCATCTCCGGCGCAAAAGCGTCTGCGCCCCAAACTGCCTGGCAATTGACGTGCCAGAAAATATAAACAAAACATCTTTTATTTTTAGACAATTGCGGTCACCAATTTACAGAAAAAAGCAACTATAATTATGTTATAATAACCATATCGACTGCACAAAGTGGACCATGGCCGTGCAGCAAGCCTGTGCCAGGTTCACGTGGCTAGTGGGTGTACGCTGTTGCAGCATGTCACCAACAAGAAAAAGAAGGTCCAAAATGCCCTCCATTCCTCTGCGTACACATCATTGCCTGTCCTGGCTGGTCGTATGCCTTGCCGCCTGCCTGTTTCTTGCCCCCCGGCAGGCGGCGGCGGTCGAAGGCGGCACCAGCCACTATATTCAAGGCGCTTACGGCGACTTCCTCATGGGGTATATTCCGGCCCCGGGTTTTTACACCCGTAATGACACCATCTACCAGGCCGGCCAGATCGACGGCGCGCTCAAGGGCGGGCGCGCCTATGCCAAGCTCGACGTCTATTCGACCCTGAACCTCACCAAGTTGAGCTACATGTTCGACGTGCCGGCCATCGACGGCTTCCTCGGCATCGGCGCGGGCGTGCCCATCATCATCAACCTGCATGTCTCCGGCAACGCTTCGGCCAACTACCTGTCCCGCGACAACCTGGCCGGCGTTCCCCTGCCCGACCAGAAAAGCGTGGGCGGCTACGGCAACCGGGGCGGGCTGTCCGACATCTTCTTCATGCCGGTCATCGCCGGCTGGAACTTCGGCGAATGCCACCTCGTCGCCATGCCCATCGTGTTCTTGCCGACCGGCTACTACAACGCCAGCAAATTGACCAACCTCGGCATGAACTACTTCTCGTTCGACGGCAACGTGGCCTTCACGTGGCTGAGCAAAACGAATTTCGAACTGTCGCTTAACGCCGGCTACATGATCAACACCGTCAATCCGGCCACCAACTATCTGTCCGGCAACCTCCTGCACCTGGACTGGACAACGGCCTATCATTTCACGCCCCGCTTCGCCCTGGGCGCGACCGGCTACCTGCTGACCCAAACCACGCCGGATACCGGCTCCGGGGCGAAGCTCGGCGCCTTCCAAAGCTCCGGCTCGGGCATCGGCCCCGTCGCCAGTTACGCCATTCCCATCGGCGGCAAGGACCTCGTATTCATCGCCAAATGGATTCACGACCTGGGGTCGCAGCACAGTTTCCTCATGGACACGCTCTATGCTTCGTTTGCCATCAAGTTCTGAAACTGCGGCCATGGCACAGGAACGCTACGACATCTTCATGAACAACTACACCGAGCAAACCTGGACCCTGGCGAGCTTCAACCAAGCCATTGGCGACCTCATGAAGACCTACGTCAAGTACCCGCCGCGCAAGCTGCAAAGCGAAGGCTACTCGGGACCGATCACCCTGACCAAGTACCAGAACTTCCAATATATCCGCGAGTCCCTCAAAAAGGACGGCATCAGCCTCCCGATGCCGAGCGGCAACTGAGCCCGGCCCGGCTTTCGGGACGGCCGCCTTGACCGGATGCACACGGCTTGCCCTTGGGGGACCGCCCAACCCGAGGGCAAGCGCTTTCCCGGACCGGTGGCCGCAGGCCCTGCTGGCCCACGGGCACGGGCCTGTTGCCCCGCCCAACCCCTGATAGGACGTACGCCATGAAACGCAGCGCCATACAGCCAGGCAGCCTTTTCGCCGCCGCACTCGTCGTTTTCACATTGCTCGTAAGCCACCTCGCCTTCGCCCAGCCGGCCCATCCCCTGCCCTCCTGGAACGACGGCTCCAACAAGGCGGCCATCACCACCTTCGTCGACAAGGTAACCCGCGAAGGGTCGCCGGATTTCGTGCCCGTGCCGGAGCGCATCGCCACCTTTGACAACGACGGCACGCTCTGGGCCGAAAAACCGCTCTATTTCCAGGTCTACTTCATTCTGGACCGGATCAAGGCCCTTGCCCCACAGCATCCGGAATGGAAAACTCAGGAACCCTTCGCCTCGGTCCTTAAGGGGGACCTCAAGGGCGTGCTGGCCGGCGGCGACAAGGCCCTCATCGCACTGGCCATGGCCGCCCAGACAGGCATGTCCACGGCGGACTTCGAGCGGGTGGTCAAGGACTGGATCGCCACGGCCCGCCATCCACAGACGGGGAAGCTCTACACGGAGATGGTCTACCAGCCCATGCTCGAACTTTTGGCGTATCTGCGCGCCAACGGCTTCAAGACCTTCATCGTTTCCGGCGGCGGCATCGAGTTCATGCGCCCCTGGACCGAGGCGGTCTACGGCGTGCCGCTCGAGCAGGTCGTCGGTTCGAGCGTCAAAACGCAATACGAGATGCGCCCGGACGGCCCGGTCATCATGCGCCTGCCGCAAATCGCCTTCGTCGACGACAAGGCGGGCAAGCCCGTGGGCATCGACACCCACATCGGTCGCCGGCCCATCGCCGCTTGCGGCAATTCCGACGGCGACCAGCAGATGCTCGAGTGGACCACCGTCGGCCAGAAGGGGGCCCGGCTGGCCCTGCTCGTGCACCACACCGACACCAAGCGGGAATACGCCTACGACAAGGGCACGAAAAAGGCCCTGGAAGAGGCCAAGGCCAGGAATTGGAACGTGGTCGACATGCAGCGGGATTGGAAGGTCATCTATCCGCCCGAGAAGAAATAAGCCACCGTGGATTGCCGGCGGCAGGCCGGGCGTCCCGGGGCTCTCCGGGCACGGCAACCGTCGCAGCCAAGGGGCTGCCCCGGGACGCGCCAGCTGTGTTGCATCGACAGGTCCAGGCGTCGTCGAACGAGCAGCGGCGGCCCTGGCCGGACAGGCCTCTCCCGCAAAAGCGGAGCGACGGGGAACGTCGGATAATCCGCCAGCCATCTGCGGCGAAAACCGTGGCCCTCGCGGCTTTCCACAGTTGTTGCGGCGCCAGGCGCACTGCACTATCAAAACAACAAGCTCGGCTCCAACGAAAACAACGGCCGCGCCATGGAGGCAGGATGCGAACATTCCTTCTCACATGCAGTCTCATGTGGCTCATGGCCGGACCGGCCTTGGCCGGCGAAATCCTGTCCGTGGTCAAATCCGCCAAAACGGTCCGGTGCGGCGTCAGCACCGGCATTGCCGGTTTTTCCGAGCAGGACGGCAACGGGCGCTGGCGCGGCCTGGACGTGGATTTCTGCCGTGCCGTCGCGGCCGCCGTCGTGGGCGACCCCGAGCGGGTCTCCTACAAGGCCTTGCCGACACTGGCCCGGTTCACGGCCCTGATGAGCGGCGAGGTGGACATCCTGGCGCGCAACGCCACCTGGACCCTGCGCCGTGAAGTCACCCTCGGCCTGGTCTTCACCGGCCCCCTTGTCTACAGCACACAGGGTATTTTGGTCCGCTCGCAAAGCGCAATACAGTCGATTGCCGACCTCGACAGCACGAAGGTTTGCGTCGTCAAGGACTCCACCCAGGATGCTTCGCTCATGTTTTGGGCCAGGCGCAAGCAACTCCACCTGGAAAAAGTCGACTTCGATAGCGACGAACAGGCCCGCGAAGGGTTTTTCCAGGGCGTGTGCCAAGGCTATGCCAGCGACGCCGTCCTGTTGGCCTCCATGCGCCTTGGTGCGCCTGGCGGAAAAGACGCCTACACCATCATCAAGGACGACCTCACCCTGGACCCGCTTTCCCCGGCCGTTCGCCAGGGCGACCAGGAATGGCGCCAGCTCGTGGAGGCCGTCTGGGCCAGCCTGCTGCTGGCCGAGGAATTCGGCCTCAAACAGGCGGATTTCCAGCCCGGCGCGTCGCCCTCCCCGGCCAAGGAAGTATACCTTATCAAGTCCGACTTCCTGGCCAAACCCTTCGGTATCGAACCGGGCTGGGGCGCCCGGGTCATCGGCGCGGTCGGGAACTACGGCGAACTGTTCCGCCGCAACCTCGGCTCGGACAGCCCCCTGGGCCTCGAACCGGGGCCAAACCGCCTCTGGTCCCAGGGAGGGCTGTTTATCCCTCCGGATTTCTAAGGACGCGCTGCGAAAGCATGGAGCCCTCTGTTTCCGAAACAAGCAGCCATGGGCAGGTGTGCTCCCCGAGCGTTGCTGTCGCGACGGCCGCGCACCTGACACCCGCCACCCGGCGAAACGCCCAATACTGGAACACCCGTCATGCTGGAAACGCAAACGCTTTTCATCACCGTCGTTTTCGGGCTGGTCATCATCTGTATCGCCTGCAACGTCGCCGACATGACCTTGCTCGCCCTGCTTGGCCTGTCCCTGTTGACCATGGGCGGCGTGGTCACCCACAACGACATCTTCAACGCCACGAAGGCCTCCTCCGGTTCCCTGGCGCTGCTTTTCGGCGGCATGGTCGTGGCCCGGGTCCTCGCGCCGACCGGCATTTTCGACAATCTGGGCACACGCTTCCTCATCCTGACGGGTGGGAGCGGCCGGCGCTTCCTGTTGTTTTTAACGGCGCTCACCGCCGTGGTCTGCGCCATCCTCCCCAATGCCACGGCCGTCATCCTCATCGCACCCATCGTCATCCAGGTCTGCTAGGAGCTGGACACGGATTTCACCGGCCCGATCATCCTCACGGCCCTCATCAGCAATGCGGCAGGCCTCCTCACCTTGGTCGGCGATCCGGCCACCTTTCTCGTTGGTCAGGCCGCCGGCCTGTCTTTTGTGCACTATCTCGAAACCATCAGCCCCGGCGGGTTGCTCAGCATTCTCATCGTGATTCCGCTCATGCCTTGGCTGTTCCGGCCGGCCTGGAAGGCACGACGCCGTATGTCCCCGAACCTGCGGCCCAATCCCATCGCTCGCCCCGGGTTTTGCCTGCTGTCCCTTGGCGCCCTGGCGGTGATGGTGGGGCTGTTTCTTGTCGGCGACTACCTGCCCATCCCCATTATTCCGCCCAGTGCGGCCATCATCGGCGCGAGCCTGGCCCTGCTCGCCCTGCATGTGTCCCGCTACGAATCCACGGAAGCCGTCTTCCGGGACATCGACTAGCGCACGCTGGTCTTTATTTTCTGCATGATGTGTTTCGTCGAGGAGATCACCAAGACCGGTGTCATGAGCGGCTTGTCCCGAATGCTCTATGCCGCCTTTGGTGACCATGTGCTGGAAGCGTCCCTGGCACTCCTGGTGTCCATCGGATTCCTGTCTGGGTTTTTGGCCAACATCCCTGTCGTGGCCGCCGCGATCCTGCTGGCCAAAGGCTATCTTGTCATGACGAAGATGGTGCCCGAACTGGCTCTGGGATTTGGCTACACCGATTGGCCGCCGCAGTCGCTCCCCATTTTCGCGGGCATGATGTTCGGCGGCACGCTCGGCGGCAATGTCACGCTGATCGGCTCTTCGGCCACACTCGTGGCCGCCGGTATCAGTGCCAGCCATGGCAAGCCGATCCCTTTTACCGCGTTTATGCGCTACGGCGTGCCCATCGCCGGCAGTCAGTTGGCGGCGTCGGCGGGCTATGTCTGGCTGTTGTCAATGTGGCAGCGCTGAGGGTGAGGGCGCCAGCGTGCACTTGCGAAGATGAGGCCGCAAGCAGGCTCAAACGGAAGCAGTCTTATTTTTTAGCTCGTATATAAAAAGCGCTGGCAATAAGCTTGGCATTGGTATTGTGCTCAAGTAAGCAGTCAATATACTTGAGCGGTGAAGTCAGTACCACGAGAAAGAGGCTGAAGAGCGAACGAACTGTTTCATTTCCGAAGCTCAGGAGCAGGGCTAACCATTCACAGCCAATCCAAAGGAAACCGGAAGTTGGACCGGCACCAATACCCTGTTTGACCTGCGCAAAGCCAGAACAAAGAACCTTGCAGCCCTCCTCCGTCCAACGCTGAAAATCAGAAGGAGCGGCGTGAAAAGGTTGCATGAACGGGAGATAAAGCAGAAGTTCGCCATCCGGTTTGAGGACACGCCGAAATTCATTCACCATTGAAACAGGGTCGGCAATATGCTCGAGCGTAGCGATGCTTAGCAGCAAATCGACGCTGTTCGTATGAAACGGTAGCGGACCCGGCGCAACACAGACATCAACCGTTTCAAAGGGGAAAATATCCACATTAATGATATCACCGCGATTGTTGATCCGAGACGGCCCGCTGCCGATATTAACAATCACGGCCGTTTCGTCATACTGTTTTAAAACAGCATCAAGTTCGCGCTTGAATTGTGCTGCGATACGGACCGACGTGAAGAACGAAATCAGTATGGAATAAAGCGCAGGATATTGCTTCAGGAAGTCCTTCAACCTGCCGACAAGGCCTTCCCCGGCTGTACCGTGAGCGGCAATATCAGCTTCACCCAGCAACACGTGCCCATCGACAAACTGCAATGCAACGTCACAGGCGGCAAAAGAACGGATCTTGGCTAACTTATCGGGATTCATCTGAGAAAAGTTGTCCTTAAGGCGATAAAATGCTCGCCGGCCATGACAGGGATTGCAACGCAACCCGCCGGACCAGGCGTTACCTGGACGCGTTGTCCATCTACCTCGGCCACCCAATACTTATGAAACGGCAAAGCAAAAAAAACTCTTCCAGAATCAAAATTTGTAAAATGGACAAAGGCTTGCCGAGAATCAATAGCGCAAGAATCAACGTTTGGCAACTTTTGCAGTCGAAGAGGAGAAGCTGACAGCGCGTGAACGATTATATTTCCTGAATCTGCGGTGGTATTAATTTCATAGTCAATACTTCCATCCGAGTTTGCAACAGTATACGGCAACAAAACGTCATGATATCCGGGACCAATCAGATAAGACTGTGTATGTCCTGAACTTTTGATCAAAACATCCACAGTAGTGTCCGTTTCAATAACCAGACGAACCTCTATAGCAGTCACATTACCAGCGAGCAGAAATTCTTGCGGGTAAAGGGTTCCATAAGTTTTCAACGGTCGTTCAAGGAAGCGTCCATGGGTCCTCTGGAGCGTGTTCCGTTCACGGGGAAGCGACTCGGGAGCAAAGAACACCTGGCCAAGATAATCGATATTTTTAAAAATACCAATTTTACGAGGCTGCCCTTCAAACGTGGCCTCAAACTGCTGCATGAACTCGAAACGTTTTCCAGACCTGCCAAGTGTATGTGTCAGAAAGGCAGATTCTGGGCGCATATCAGCAACGACATACTTCACGCCCCAAAGAGGTAAACAGAGGGGGTCAGCCTGATGCACATACGTCAAAGGAGATGTGCGATAGCGCACAGCCCCAGCAAAAGCTTGCGTCGGGAAAGGAACAATGGTCTGTTGTGTTTTACGAAATAAATCTAACGAGATCGGATAAAAATGCATTCCTTGAAATTGCATGATATTGAATTGCTGCTCCATATCACGCCGCAAAAACCGACCGATGTCATACTCAAGATTCCAAGGAGAAAAAGAGGGTGACTTCTGAGGCAAAGAACTTTTTCGCGCATACAGTTCGAAAACTTCTTCCTGGTAAAGATCATAACGATTGTGGGGCAACTCACTACCGGCATTGAAACAAGCAGCAAGATCATATTCCGGAAGAGCTAAAGCTTTGGCAACCGGCGAAGGGCGCACCCACAAAATATAGTCCGGCAGATATTGCGCAGCTAGCGAAGCATCTTTTCCAACAGGAACAACACGATACCGAAAAGGATCAACACGAATAAGTGAATCAATAACGTTCGAAAATCTCTCGACAGGTACGCCAATGGAAGCACCAGGGACAAGATTGTTATCTATCCAATGCAAGAAATTTTGCCTATCTGTCCGTGACGTCAAATACTGAAGAACAGCGACCTGTGATTTAAAAGAAAAAAACAGTGCAGCACAAAACAAAGGGATTACGACAAACGCAATACTCGGAATCATCTTCAAAACACGAATCCTAAGCCAAGCAAAGCATGATGCCATAAGTGGAATCAACAAAATGGCGTGTGAATAGTAATAATATGTCGTATTTGCCAAAGCCCCTCGAAACGACAGGCTAAAGTAAATCGTTTGAAGAATCAAAAGAGAAAGCAAAGTACCAAAAAATGCTCGGTTTTCTTTGAAACGACAAGTTAAATAAATCGAAAAAACCAAAACAGGTGGAATTAACCACAAAAAAACTGGACCAAAAAAAATATCAAACGAGGACCACCGCAGCCATAAAGCATGCAATGTACCGATAGAAGAATTTGAATTTTCACCAAGATGTTTAGCAATTGAAGTAAAATAAACATACCACCCGGGAATCACCATCGGATTGGCCAAAACATAAACAGTTAGAAAAACAATAGCAGCTTGCGTGCCAACCCTTAAAAAATAACGAAGACGCTGAGCGCATTTTATCGAGCAATACACCAGAAAACATATCAGTGTCAGTCCCGTAGTGATCAAAATTAATTTCATTGAAAGAGAAAGGCCTAACCAAGCTGCGGCAAAAATACAATAGCGAGGTTGTCGCGTTCGCAAAAATTGAATCTGATGCATTACGGACAATAATCCGACAGCAACAGCGAGAACATCAACTTTCAACCGCACTTCAAAACCGGGTACAAAAGGCATGGCAGCAAATATCAAAACAGCAAAAATACCAGATAACTTCGTGAAAAAATTTGTGCATAACCAATAAAGCACCAGAGGAACCAGCATCAACAAAACAGCTTTATATACAGCAAAAGTCTTCCAAACAGTTCTATAAGCATCGGGATATAAGAGGTAAAGGGATGGATCACTAAACAGAGTAACCAGACCAAGACGTTCAGCCACCAGGAGAACGAATCGTCCAAGATATATATAAGGCCCCCCAATATCGATTCCATAAGGCAGATATCGAGGAAGATTCTTTCCTTGACCCAATGCGAGTGCGAGATTAGCAGAACCGTCATCTTCGTAAGTATTAAGAGAAAAAATACGGGATGTATTTAACAGATAGCCTTCACCATCGCCAACCCCACGCACTTTTCCTATCGCCATTAATTGAACCGCAAGCACGAACACAATAACCACCCAAACCAATGGATGAACATTATAGTGAATACGCAACGTATCCTTCATAAGTGTTTAACCAAAGTATTTTGTGTAGCAGCACGTTGAAGCGGTCTGGACAAGTCAAATGTGTATGCGACAAGGTAAACGATCATCAGATTGAAGTTCAAACTACCAACTCAGTTGCAAAGATCATTGACTCACCGTAGCAAGAAGTAGCTTGCATTAACATTAATTCCATCAGTAACCAGGGATCGGTCGGCAAATCAAAACGTTTCTTCAAGAAATCGCCAGCAAAAGTGGTACGGTATCCTGCACACTCACTTTATCACAGCGATCCGGGAAAGGGGATGGCGTCAAGATCAATGCTAAAGAGCTTGACCAACAGCAAGAACTTAGCGTCAGAAATCATTGAACAAGAAAAGTACATATTACCAACTGGGAAGACGAGCAATTAGCAGAATCAACTCCTTTCTTCCAGGCAATGATCATCAATAATATATCCAGCAAGACAATAAATCAATTATATATAGCATCAATCACATAATGCGGCCTTCTCTTTACTTCAAAATATATACGCCCAATATACTCGCCAATAAGACCCAAACACATCATTTGCACACCTCCTAGAAAAAATAAAGCAACGACAATTGTTGTCCAACCCACTACACCTGCTGTCCAAATTTTTGTGATAAAAGCCAACAATATACAAAGTGAAAAAGCAATACTTAACAATGAAATAACAAAGCCAATGATAGAAATAACCTTAAGTGGAATCATTGAAAATGATAATATCGCATCCAGTGCATTGTTTATCATCTTAAAAATGTTATATTTTGTTTTTCCAGCGGACCGGGGACTATAATCAATCTCCACACCAGCCCATCTAAAACCAACCCAAGAGTTCAGTGCAGTAATAAACCGCACACGCTCCGGCATCTTATTTATTGCATCCACACACTTACGATTCATTATCCGCATTACCGAAGCATTCAAAGGCTGTTGGTGTTTGACAAGTTTATTAAAAAGATATATATACGATAACGACCCCACTCTTTTAAAAATCGAACCACCGAGTGATTTTCTGACACCATAAACAACATCATACCCTTCATTCATCTTAGCAAGTAAAGGAAGAATCGCTTCGGGAGGCTCCTGCAAATCAGCATCCATCCATACTACACGTTCACCTTTACAATAATCGAGAGCAGCTTGTGCAGCAAAATGTTGTCCAAAATTACGCGAAAGTTTAATCAATACGATCTTATCATTGATTTGTTTTGCTTGAAGAATATTTTCGACAGTACTATCAGTGGACCCATCGTCAACAAATATTATTTCATAACTCTGTGTAACAGATTCAATAACAGGCACAAGGCGATCTACCAGCGGAAAAATATTATCCGCTTCATTCATAACAGGGAGAAGTACAGAAATTTGCATAAGCCTAACGCCCACACGTCCTTACAATCTAGTAAGATATGTTAAACACACACGAAGATCAGTGAGCCATAGAACTAGAAGCTAATTTGGTAGAGATTACATCGGCAACAATTTTCTGTCCAGTAGGATTCATATGCATATCAAACTCAAAGTAAGGAAGAGCACTAGGCGAAATCAATATAGGCAACGAATCAACATACGATTCAAGATATGGCGAGGTATCTATAAAACCAATTTCATTTTTCAAGCAAAAAACTTCAAGAGCCTTCCTTTCTATTTTGCCATAATCCATATCATCTGGAATTGATTTTCCGAGAATTCTTTTATAATACACAGTATATCTTGAAGGAAAATAAATAACAACAACTTTGGCGTTTTTTGTATCAGCCATCCGCTTAATTTTTATGAAACTTTCCATTGTTTTTGTCCATTCTGGAGAATTACCGATCAATTTTATAGCAGACGCATTGTAATCTATATATTTTAAATCATCATAGTAACGCAGAAATACATCATTCTTAAGTTCTGCACTACTAAAAGCCGTGTTTGTTATTTTTTTCGAAAAAAGTGGATCATTCTGGCTTACAATAAACATAAGAACTGAAAGAAGAGGCGATCTAGTAACAAAACGCACCTCTTGTCTGCCTAGTAACAAATGCTGGTCAGCAAGAGCGGCCAACCCTTGTTTTTGTATCATGCCTTTTGAGTGATCAGTAAGTTTGAGGAAAAGACTTTCACGTTGAAAAATAGTTTCTGTATAACCAATAAAAACGTACTGAGGCGAAAAGCTTTGCGCGTAGAATTCATATGTTGCTGCCATTTGGCTCGGTGCATACCCATGGACACCCATAGAGTAAGTAGAAAACCCTTTAGCCCCTAATAATGTTTCCCAGGTATTTTCAATTTTGCACCCCATGGCTTCGGTAAAACTATCGCCTAAAGCCACTGCCTTGATGGGCATTTTCAATAATCTTGGATCATTTTTATATCCTAAATCATCTGTATGCCAACTATACGAAAAGCGATCGGAAGGCTCCCTGAACCCAGGAAGTTGCACTAGCACATTTGGTTTGAACTTCATCCATGGTGAGTGGTCCAGATATTGAATTATAGCTTGCCGTTGGCTTTGGTTATCATCTTTCAAAAATATTTTTATCTGATAGGGTAATAAATCTGAAAATAATCGACCACATATATCCATAAACAAAATTGCAAAAAAAACTGAACAAAGAACAAGTTGAATGTTCGAGGCCATTTTCCCGACGAGTCTTCTGTTAAAAGAAAGAATGAAAATCATTACACAAAGAATCTCAAGACCTAATACAAAAAACTTTGCGTCTTTAATATTTACATCAATTGCAAACCAGAATAATAACGGTAGCAAAATTGTCGGCAGTCCAACAACAAAATGCATAGTGTTTTTTTTCATTTGCATATTATTTCATAGAAATCGTAAAATTCCGATATTTTACAGCAAAGCGTCTTGTATCTGTTGAACTACTGCCCTCCTGCCCAGTCCAATGAGAATATGATATCTCTAAAATATTACGACCCTGGATTGCATTTCCTTCAATGCTAAAAACAAGAGGGGCAGATTTATTTTCATTTTTTGGAAGATCAGAAAGTGTCAACAATGACTGGCCATTTAAAGTAAAAATCATTGACTGTCTCAAATGAGGATTCTCGAAAGCACCAGAAATAATGACAGGACCTGGGTTATCCATATAGAAATAAAGCCGAGAACTATCACCTATTCCCCAACGCCATCTATCAGAAGTACTTCCTTCGGTTGGATATAGCCCGCTAAGAACAAAAACAGCCCGTGTGTCTGCCTCATCTAGTGTCACTAACTCGGCTATTTCTTTATTTTGTTGCGAACAAGAAACCAGCATCAAAAGAAACAGAAAAACATATATTCTTGCTGAACAAAAGCAAAATATTTTCGTAGGCATATAACTTAAACTTCTCCTAGCATTGATCAATAGCATGGCATTTACAAAAAGCTAACCAAACAAACAACACAATGCATACAGTCTTCCAAAAACAATATTTAACTAGATGCACAGCATATTGGAACAGTATGTAATCAAAAAATCTAGGCAATAAATATTTCAAACCGGCATCCTAGTCAAAAAAAACAACTTTCACAGAGGCATCTCGACGCAAAGCATTTTGTTACACTTGCTAATATTCATACAAAACATTTTAAAGGAAAATTAGATGCAAATCACACTACTTATCGATTTACCTTGCTCACCAATTCGTTTCAATACACAGCCTGTCAAAGAAAACGTTCTATTATTAATGGGCATCAATAGAGCGTTATTGGTTGTCCTGAACAAACAGTGTAGAAGCAATATATTTACTAATCGCAAAAGCTGCCAGACTAATTCCGTCATCGTTCCAATGAATGTTTTGATACTCGTGCAATGCGTCTTGATTATTCTTAAACGAATCAAATAAATCGACATAATGAGTATTTGTCGAACGTGCTACTGTAACAACCTTATCTTTATATCCATACTCGGCAAATTTTCTGTGCATCTGACTTGCTCGATAATTAAATTCATCTCGCTGAAGAGTATTTGGAATTGAACAATCATCAGAAATTGCAACGACAAAGGTGAAATTATGCACCTTTGCAAGTTCTTCAAACTCCATCAATGTGCATTTAGTCGAATTCAATGCATCTCTAAATACCGATGGCAGGCCATCCACAGGGACCCAAAACATACTATTTATATCTAGATCTCTTGGAAAGTACCAATCGGAAAGAATCTTATTGAACTGTGGCATTGAACGCAATTGAAAGTATCTAAAAGCAAATTCATTATCCCTTGAGAGAAACACTTGACGATCTCTGCTCACAACAATATCATTAATCCAATTAAAAAGATGAAGGCGACCTAATGTTGACTGTAGAAACTGATCAATTTTTGTGTAAATCGTATTCGTCTGTTTTGCAGGAAGTTCTTGGAGTAAATACTGTTGGTAATCTGAATCTATCGGGATCCTGCGGCACTGTCCATTGCTCTCTTCAAAAAACAAACGCATTGGATGATCAGGATGCGCTCCCAACTTAATGGACTCTAGTATTCTCGAATTATTAGCAAAAGTTGAGGAGTTAAATATTGCGACAACAGCCACCGGGTTGAACTCGATACCATACTCTTCAACAAATGAATACATATTCCCAAGACCAATCCCAGGAAAACCCATCGGAATAACCTCAAATGACTCTGAAGGAACCTGCCTATTCAGATCCTCTTCTAATTGCGAAGCGAGTGTTGTGCCACTGACAAAGGAGTCGCCGACAAGGATGACCCTCTTTCTGTGTTTATCGCTTGGAGTACGGTTCTTATCTACAAACCCAAAATCATTGACAATACCTGGCGAGGCCGCGTGGTCGTAGACAAATCCGACTTTCTTGTTAAAAGTATACACTAACGGTGCAAAATACTTAGAAGTCATCCGAAGATACAACTCACTCACACCAATGACTAGAATAAGTAAAAGCACGATAGGAAATATTACTTTTGTCAATAAAAACGCACATCCATCATATATTCTTTTTACTATTTTCATGTCAGAATTTATAAACAATTAATATCTCTTTACCAACAAAACAACCCTTGCCAGACACATTGTAATACAAAAATGTCCAACCACAGCTTAAATCAACTTCCTCAGCTTTCCTGTAGCACATCACATGGCTACATCTACAGACTCTCGCAACGACAATACAAAACAATACCACTGATTGTTTTACAACCGAATCAAAACACAATACTTACAGTTATCAAATTTCATTTGCTTGGTGATGTAGCATGTAGAAAAATGCAGCTTAAGACACCGCAACCAAAACCACTTACATAGCCATATCACCTCTTCCTCCGAGCATCTGGATGATTGATTTCGTTAAAGTGTTTTCAACATAATCGGGACCTTTTCTTACTACATAATATTACAAGACCGGATTGTCCAGTCTTTGTCTCGCATCTGCATGAATGTTGCCTCCATAAAAGAAAACACGAATATACATGAAACCATTCAGACGCAACACTTTGTACTTCAGCCCAGCGCCAAGCCTCTTGCTCCTTCCGGCCTTACGGTTTATAGGCACCATATCATAACCGGACAAGGCAGCAGCTATGCTTCTCATTTGAACCAATACGTCCTGGCTTGCTCCATTTCAATAGCCAAAACAGGCGAGCACCCAGCACTTATTTGTGCCGCAAAAGCCTACGCTAACTAATCGCGGCGAGATCCCGCCTGGAGCCGCGAGGCCCGAGGCCCGAGGCCCGAGGCCCGAGGCCCGAGGCCCGAGGCCCGAGGCCCTGTCCAGGTTGGCACCCGAAAACCATAACCCGAAGTTGGCCTCACGCCAACAGACAAAAACGTCTCAACCCATGGCGCGGAGTTACAATGCTGACGATCAGCTGCGACGATCAGTGCTTCACACTGGCGATTGATGATCATACGATCACAACAATCCCATTATCATTACGTAATATTTATCAGCTTGATTTATTCTTTAAACAAATCTTTGTCAATGATGGCTACGTACAGGGTGTTCGTTTCAACTTTAATGAAAAATCTTACAATACCTATTCTTCCTTGCAGATGGAATTGCTCCTCCAAGTCATTTACCTTTCCTTGGTATATTATGTCTACCCTCGAATCAATGACAAATCACCGAACCGGCCAGTCAATGCCCGTGAGGACTTTGAGCATCATTATAATAGTATCAAAAACCTTTCTCTTTTTTGCTCAATGTACAATTGCCAAATTCTGAACGGATATGGTGTTGGCCATCCGGCAATCGTTGTGGCACCTGGTCCATCTATTGACCTCGATCAATTGCGTGGCCTGCGAGACAAAGTCATGGTCATTGCCGTTGGCCGAGTGCTTCCTCGCTTATTGCAGAGCGACATTGTTCCAGATATCGTATACATTCAAGAGACGACTTTCCGTGGTTGGGAAGACATTTTCGGACAAGACACCACGGTCTTGGACACGACTGTCATCTGTAATCCGGTCGGACCTATTCACGCTTTTGCCCACCGCGTGAAAACAATTTACAGAGCCTGGAATTATTATCCGTTTGAAATGGACCAAATGCCAAAACTGGACGAGATCGCTCCAAGCAGCACGACCGGTGCCTATTCCATTGCCAGGCTGCTCAAGGCCGATCCCATTATCTTCATGGGCTGCGATTGCGGTTCGATAGTATCCGAAAACAGCGCTGCTGCTTTATCCACGGCAACGAACCTCAGCGAAGTGGTCAAATCCAAGGCCGTTATTGAAACGCCACTCAATCAACTCGCGGAATACGTCCTTTCCGATTCCGGTCGAACTATCTTGACAAAATCCGATTATCTTGCTTGTACGCAATGGCTGAAAAACGTTTTTTTTCGCGATGCCCTACAGGAGAAAATAACCTTCTACGATTTTTCCCAAACGGGGCTGCTCCAGGGCAATGGCCTCGCCCGCCCCCTTCCGTCCGATTTCGATGCCCCCCCTTTCCTGAAACAACCCATGCCCCGCTATACCGTACGCGGGGATGTCACCACGCATCAAAACAGGCTTAGGCAACACTACACTTTCATCAAACGCCATCTTTTGCGCAGCGCCGCCATTCCGGAATCCGCCCTGCGTCCACCCTACAATTGCATCTTCACGGATATTCCCCGTTACGACGGCAGCCGGATCACGTTGGATGACACGGAACATGCCTTGGTGCTTGCCCGACTCGACCAGTTGCTTGAGGCGCTCGGCTGAGGACGGTTCGATCAAGCGAGGTTTTCGTAGAAGCGGACCAGATCGACGATCAGGCGGGCTTCGGTCCAGACCGTTTCCATAAACGTCCGGGAAATCGAGCCGATTCGGGTGCGTTCTTCGGTGTCGCCGACCAGGCGGCGCACGGCCGCGGCCAGGGATTGGCGGTCCCGGGCCACGACCCAAGGCAGGGGGCCGCAGTCGAAATAGCCGCGGATGGTCGCGCTGTTCCAGTCGTCCAGGCCGGCGATGACGGGCAGGCCCTGGGACAGGGCCTCCAGGGAGGCCATGCCGTAATAGCCCTGCATGTGGTCGAAGGCCAGGTCGCAGGCCTGCTTTCGGGCCAGGCACTCCACGTGCGGCACGTCGTCGATGAGTTCCAGTTCGAGCTGGGGCAGTTCGGCGGCCAGTTCCCGGCACACGGCCAGCAGGTCGTCGGTATTTTTGAGGTCCTTGCGCGTGGGCGAATGGGCCAGGCGCACCTTGCCGTCGGGCCGGCGCGGGCAGGGGCGGTAGGCCGTCAAATGCTCGGGCACGAGGTTGGGCTGCCAGCGCGCGCCCGGAAGCTTATGCAGCAGGTCGGGTGTGCTCACGAGCAGGTTGGTCCGGCCGAGCTCCCGGTACTTCTTCTGGAAGACCTCGGGCTGAGCCCGGAAGACATGGTGTCCGTGGTGGTGGTGAACAAGGCGCTTGCCGGGCAGAAACGGCGCGGCCGTGAGGTGGCCCAAGGGCATGTGCTCGTCGGCCAGCATGTGGAAATGGAAAATGTCGGCCGAGGCCAGGACCGATTCGAGTTCGTCGCGGCCGGCGGCGTCCAGGTCCGGCACGTGCAGATCCTTTTCCCAGGCGTGGGTGTAGCGCGTCTGGGTGGTGACCAGGCGGCAGACATGCCCGGTATGGCGGGCAAGCGCGCTGCGCAACAACGACCCGACACCGGCCGGGTCGTTTTCCGCGATCATAACGATACGCACGGCATCACTCCCGGCCGGGTCGGCGGGGCTTCACCAACCCGTGCCCAGGCGTCGCCGCGTCGCGCCCCCATGGGCCGTATCGCCGCCCGCCCGGCACGGCACCGGCTGGCCGCCGCAAAACCCGGCGACCCCCGGGCACCGTAAGCATCAGGAGCGGTTGCCCGCCGCCTGCTTGCGGCAGCGCTTGACCGGCCCGGGAACGGGGTCCGACGGGGCGGCGGCGCAAGGCGCCAGGGCGTTCCAGTCGACCAGTTCCTCGCAGGACACGCCCCGGGTCAGCCGCATGCCGAGGACCTCGTCCCACTGCACCGGGGAAATGCCGTTGCCCGGACACTTGAGCGTCACGTCGGCCGGGGTCAGCACATGGCCGGCCGGCAGGTCGCGGGCGTAGACGATACTCTTGCGCAGCTTGGCCGCCGAGGCCAGTTCGGCCGGGCAGACCTGCTTTTCCGTCAACATCATGGCCGCTTCGGCCTCGCGGATCATGGCCCGCATGGCGGCGAAGCCGGCCGGGTCGAGGGAGGCCTGGTGGTCGGTGCCGCGCTGGGCGCGGTCCAGGGTGAAATGGCGCTCCACCACGCAGGCCCCGAGCACGGCGGCGGCCACACTCGGCCCAAGCCCGGCCTCGTGGCCGGAATAGCCCACCGGGAGCCCATAGCGGCGCGACAGGGCGTGCATGACCGGCAGCCCCACCAGCTCGTCCGGGCAGGGGTAGGAACTGTTGCAATGCAGCAGGACGATGCGTTCGTGGTAGCGGCGCATCTCGGCCACGGCCACGTCGATGTCGTTCCACTGGCTCATGCCCGTGGACATGACCACCGGCACGCCCGTCTCGCCGACCAGGCGCAGTAGGGGAATGTTGACCACGTCAGCCGAGCAGACCTTGAAGAGCTCCATGCCCAGTTCCAGCATGTCCCGGGCGCTGACCAGGTCCCAGGCCGAGGCGAAAAAGACCAGCCCCAGGGATTCGGACAGGGCCTTGAGCTCGGCCATGGCCTCCAGGGGCAGTTCCAGGGCCAGCCGGTGCTCGCCGTAGGTGGCGCCGAAACTGTGCTTGCCGCCGTAGGGCGCGGTGAGGCCGGCCTGGGTGAACAGCGCGTTCATGTCGCGCTTTTGGAATTTGACGGCGTCGGCGCCGGCCGCGGCCGCGGCCTGGACCATCTCCCGGGCCATGGCCAGTTCGCCCTGGTGGTTGTTGCCTATCTCCGCGACGAGAAAGCAGGGTTCGCCGTGACCGATACGCCGGCCCGAAGCCAGACGGATGCTTTGCTCAGTGCTCATAGGCTCACCATCTCCATCCCCCGGGCGAGACACAGGGGCTCTAATTGTTGACGGATCTCGTCCCGTCGCCCGAAGGACGTGATCAAGACGGCCTGGCAGTCCACCATCTCAAGGACATGGGGCGGTGACACGACGTAGCCGTGAAACAGCGTGCCCTGCTTGGCCGGATCATTGTCCACCACGGCCAGGACCTTGACGGGCATGCCGCCAAGAACCGACAGGGCCACCTCGCAGGTTTCCGAGGCACCGAAAAGGGCGATCCGTTCGATGTTGTCGCGGGCGAGCCCCCCCAACCGCGCCCCGACCTGCCGCTTGAGGGCGGTGTAGATGCGGATGGCCTCGCTGGAAAAGTCCCGGGCCATGTCGGCCCGCAGGGCCTGGCCATCGGGCGTGGGGACATAGTGGTAACTCTTGCCGTTTCTGGCCTTGAAACGGATCAGCCCCCGCTCCTGCAACTCGCGCAGGTGCTGGTTGACCACCGCGCCGCTGACGCCGAGCTTGCGGGCCAGGTCGCGCTGGGAAAGGCCACTGTTGTGGCAAAGCGCGTCCAATATGGCCAGCACCCAGGTGTCGCGGCTGGGGGCGAAGTACTGGGTATCCAGGGGCAAGGCAGGCAAACTGCTCATAACGCGATCATTTTGTTGCACAAGCCTTTTCCTATCAGGGTCATCCCGCCAACACAACCCACCACGACAAATCCCGTCGTCACAACTGGCGAAACCCGTCCCCGGCCTTGTCCCGGATGGAAACGATCGTTCGCCTTCCAAACAGTTATCGGACACAGGCCGGAAAATCTTTACCGCGCGGCGCCCCCAGCAACAGGGCCGCATCGAGCATGGCCCGGGCCACGACATCCTGGGTCCGAGCCCGGCGCCGTCGCAGGGCCTTTTCCAGGCCGGCGGCGTCGCCATCCTGGCGCGGCAAGGCGTTATTTTGCAAGGTCCGGGCCAACCAGCCCGTAACCTCCCGCGCCTCGGCTGCGTCGCGGGCAAAGCCGGACAGGCCGGCCCCAAGCGCCCGGCCCCAGGCCGCCTTTCCCGGCCGGATCGCCTCGCGGGCGGCCGTTTCCCCGGCCCGGGCGCCAAAAACCAGACAGGCCGCCACCATGGACCCGCCCAGGCGATTGGCCCCGTGCATACCCGTGGCGCATTCGCCCACGGCCCAAAGCCCCGGCACATCCGTCCGCCCACGCTCGTCGATACGCGCTCCGCCATTGGTGGCATGGGCAAAAAGGGCCACCGGGAACGCCTCCCCGGCCCGATGCACGGCCACCACCCCATCGGGGCCGGCGGCATCGAGGAGCCAGCGGTCCAAGGCCGCGTCGGCAAAGCCATGCCCCAGGGGACAATGGCCGGCCCGGCCAGCGGCCAGCCTGGCCACGGCCTCTGGGAGCGCCGCATCGATGCGGGAGGTGGGTCCGAGCAGCTCCCACACAGGCCAGAAACGCCGGTCGGACAGGTGCGCCCACATCCATTGCAGGAAGGTGGTATTGGCCATGGCCGCCCCAACGGCGGCCAGCAGGCCGTGGCCGAAACCGACGCTTCCCGACGCCCCCTGGTGGCGGGTGAAAAGCGGGGCCGTGCCGCCCATGGCCGCGACCACCGCCCCGGCCGGCTGGGCGAAAAGCCGCCCCGAGGCGTCCTCGAGGAGCGCGCCGCAGACGGCCCCGCCGCCGTCGGGGTCGCGCAGCAGGCCGACGGCCGTGTTCCGGGGCAGATAAAGGCCCCCGGCCGCCGTCACCCGGTCGTGGAAAGCCCGGCCGAGGCCCGGCAGATCGGTCACCACGGCGGCCCGACGGGAATCGGGGCTGAAGCAGGAACCGTAGAGCCGCAAGGCCCCGTCCGGCTCGCGCTCGAAGGCCGCCCCCATGGCCTCCAGTTCACGGCGGCGCGGCAGGGCCTCGGCGGCCAGGGCCGCGACCAGGGCCGGATCGTAAAACCCCGGGCAGGCCAGGGCCGCGACCTCGCGGCAAAAGGCCTCGGCCGCGGCGGCACCGTCCGGGGCATGGATGCCCAGCCGCCCATTGACGTTGCAAAAGGAGGAACCACACGGCCCCAGGCCGGGCATGGCCACGGCCACGGCCGCCCCTGGCCGTGCCGCCAGGGCGGCCAGGGCGGCGCGCATGCCCCCAAGGCCGGCGCCAAGTACCAGGACATCCACCGGAGGCGACACTTCGGGCAAGGCAAGGGGGTGGGTCATGGGCCGCTCCGGGCTGCTTCGTCAAAAAAGCGGCGCCCCTTCCGGCGCGCCAACCGTTTGCCGCCACGGCCCGGGCTCACGGCCGGCCGCCCGGCTTGCGGTAAAAGACGCTGTACCCGGCGCCCGCGTACCCCTCTTCCCAGTCCGCCAGCCGGCCCATGGCCGCCCAGGCCTTTTCCGTTTTCTTGAGCACCACGATGTCCGCGCCGTAGCGGTCCAAAAACGCCCCGGCCTCCAGGCGGCCGCCCAGGAAGGCGAAATAGGCATCCGTATAGGCATCGTCATAGACTGTCTCATAGCGCCCGTCCATGCCGACCCGATAGGCCGGCGGCAGCGCCCACAGCAGGTACTCGCCCCACTCGAACTGGGGCATGATCCGGCCGGCCTGGCGCGTGCGCCGGATGTGGCGCATTCCGTCCAGGGGATAGGCGGTGACCCCCTGGCCGGGCGTGAAGGCCGCCATGTCCACGACCTGAAAAGAGACGATGTCCCGCTGCCACAGCCGCGTACCCTGCCACAGGCAATAGGCCGCCCCCAGCACCAGACAGCACGGCGCGAGCACGCGCCGGTACGGCCGGACCCGCTCCAGGAGCCGTTGCAGGTACGGGTCGACATAGGCCGGCACGTAGAGGACCACGGCCAGGCACAGGTAGGTCAGCAGGCGTACGGACTTGGCGGCGGCAAAGAGGAAACCGAAGAGCATCAGCAGCGACACGCCATCCCGACGGCCCTTGCCCAACAGGGCCGCCGCCACGACGATCAGGCCGAGGGTGGCGAAAAAAACGCCGAACTCCGGCCTGGCCGCGACGAAATGGAAAATGTTTTGCCACTCCAGGATGTCCGGCCGGGGATGCTTCCAGGCGTAGAGGAAAAACGTCCACATGGACGGGCCGTAGGGATTTATGAAGGTGACGGCGAAGCAGGCCAGCCCCAGGGCGCCGATGCCCACCCCCCGCCGGAAGTCGCGGTCCAGCAGCGCCCCGGCACCGTAGGCGCCAAAGGCCAGAAAACCCACGGCCACCTCGCCGTGCAGATTGGCCCAGAAGGCGAAAAGGGGCACGAGCAGCAGGCCGGGCAGCATACGCTTGCCCCGGCAGCGTTCCAGGGCCAGGACCGTCAGGACGAAAAAGAGGTGCGAAAAGACTTTGGCCCGGGTCGGGCTGGCGTTCATGGCGAAGACCGGCATCACGTAGGCGGCGGCAAGCCAGACAGCCGCCCGGCCCGCCCCGCGCAGCCGGGACACGGCAACCGCCAGGTACAGCGTGGCCAACAGCGCCGCGTATTTGAGGTATTGCAGGGCCTCGAAGCCGAAGACGCCCACGACCTTGTCGAAAAGCACGCCCAGCAGCCATTCGTGGTAGACCCAGACATCCTTGACCGGCGTGAAGGCGAAGACATCCTTATAAGGAAAGCCCCCCTCCCGAAAAAGCCGGCCAAAGGCGAGATAGCCCCACAAGTCGGGGTCGCCGACGGTCATGGCCGTCCTGCCGAGGAGCATAAGGCCCAAAGCCGCCCACAGGACGCACCGGCAGGCCGCCTCGATAAGGCGTTGGGTGTCTTGCGGCAACCACCGCGACATGGCCACTCCTTTCCCCGCCTGGCGGGGGTTGGCCCAGGGGCCGGACAACCGGCCGCCGCACCGGGAAAACGCGGCCGGGCATTGCCCGTTGGGCTACTTTGCGGCATACGGGAGACATATACGACACGAAACGAGGTCGCCTTGCCCCCATCCGCCCGCGAACTGCTGGCCCGCCTGGCCCCGGATTTCCCCGTCCGCCACGCCGGGGAAATCTGCACCGACACCACGGAATTCATGCGCATCGGCTACGGCGACGTCATCGCCGTGGGCGGGCGCCATTTCCTGGTCCTGCGCGACGAGGCCGAACGCCGCTTCGGCCTGGAGGACCCCAAGTACTGGGTCAAACGCTGCCGCGACCTGGATACCGGGGGCCGCAACCTGGTCAAGCTCGTGTTCCACGAGTCCTTTCCCATGACCATCGGCTCCATGGTCGTCAATTGCACCCGGAGCCCGCGCAAGGAATCGCGCATCCTGGATCTGGTACGCGGCGACGACCGGTTCATGCAAGGGGTGACCATCCCCGACACGGCGGGCAATCCGGTGCGCATCCTGGACGTGGTGCCGGGAAAACGCCTGGACGAAAAGATCGAGGCCCTGGACATGCCGCACCGGGACTATTTCCTCGAGCTTTTCCCGGACGTGCTGGCCCGGTTCATCGAGGCCTGCCAGGCCATCGCCTGGCTGCACGCGCACAACGAAAAGCACGGCGACGTGCGGCGCGACCACCTCTACGTGCGCTACGACACCGGCACCTACACCTGGATCGATTTCGACTACACCTTCGACTTCCAGGACAGCCCCTTCGGCCTGGACCTGTTCGGGCTGGGCAACATCCTCCAGTTCCTCGTCGGCATGGGCCAGCACACCACCCAGTCGGTCTCGCCGGAGGTGCGCGCGCGCATCGTCCCCGAGGACTGCTCGATCATGTTTCCCAACCGCATCGTCAACCTGCAAAAGCTCTTTCCCTACATCCCGGACGCGCTCACCACCGTGCTGGCGCATTTTTCCCTGGCGGCCAACGTCTTCTACGACGCCACGCCCGACCTCATCCGCGACCTCGCCAAGGCCCACGACGCCGTCGAGCGCCTGCGCCGAAGCCCTGCCTGACGGAGCTGCCATGAACATCGAAAAAATCCTCATCGCCTTCGACGGCTCGGAAAACTCCCACCGCGCCGTGGCCTACACCGCCGCCATGACCGGCCCCGGACCCGAGCGCCGCATCACCGTGGCGGCCATCGAGCGGCCGCCGGACCGCGACCTCTATCCCGATGACGCCTCCTGGAAAGCGGAATGCGCCCGGCGCGTGACCCACATCCGCGCCGCCCTGGACGCCGCCAGGGACAGGCTGCTCACGGCCGGCATACCGGCGGCGCGGGTGGAGACACGGTTCGTGGAAAGCTGCCGTTCGCCGCTTCGCGAAGCGCGGGAATGCAGCATCGGCACGAGCATCGCCCTGGAGATCCTGCGCCTGGCCGAGGACGGCGGCTTCGGCACCCTGGTGGTCGGCCGCCGGGGCGTGTCCAAGCAGGAGGAATTCCTCTTCGGCAGCGTCTCGACCAAGATCATCCAGGCGGCCAAGGGGTTGGCCGTGTGGGTGGTGGCCTAGAAACCGGTTCCCACCCGAGGGGCGGCGGGGTCATCCGGACCTGAAGGATACAGGAGCCAGACCCGCCGCTTGGCCGCCTTTTTCCCGAAGACCCGGTCAAAGGCCACGGCAAAGGCCGGATCGCCGTAGCGCATGGCGGCCAGGCGCAGGAGAAGCGCCGTGCCGCCGGCATGGCCCACGGGCGTGATCTGCCGGTACGGCCAGGGCGCGCCCTCGCCGAGAAAGGGCAACAGATACGCAAGCGCCCGCCGGGGATCGCCGCCGCCCGGCGCGGCGACGCGCCACAGGTCGAGGCCCAGCCTGTCGCCGAGAAGCATCAGGCGAAACAGCGCCTCCAGGTTGCTCAGGCTGTAGCTGAGCGATCTGGTGCGGGCCAGTTCGAGGGGCTGGGCGCCGTCCGGGGCGATCTGGCCGGCCAGCCGGGCCGGAAACCGGGCCAGGGCCTGGCGGGCCACTTCGGGACGGCCGCAAAAAAGGGCCAGGCCGGCGACCTGCACGTCGTACCAACTGCCGTGATTGTTGGCGGCATCCCTGGCTTGGCCGCCCTCGGGACTCTCGAGTAGCCAATCCAGGTAGGCGGAAAACCAGGCCACAAGCCCGTCCCTATCGGCCTGGCCAAAGGCCGGGGAGCCGGCCAGCAGCATTGCCGCGTCGCACAGTTCCGGCAGGCGGCGGGCGTCGATGATGCCGAATCCCGAGCCGTGTGGCCTGCCCGGGCGCATCTGGGCAAAGCGCAGGTGCGGCCGCATGGCCGTGGCCGGATCGAGGAAAAAGGTGCGCAGCAGCAACGCCGCCCGCTCGGCCAGGGCCGCCTGGCCGGTATAGTAATAGCCCAGGGCCAAGGTATCGACCGCCTCGACGAGCCCTTCGAGGGCGGCCACGTCGCCCTGACGCGAAGCCGGGTTGACCTCGCCGTCGCGGTGGACCGGCGGCAAGCCGTCGGCCGTGCCCGGATTGGGCCACCAGTACGGGGCCACGCTGGCGAAATCGTGGATATCGCCACCCGGAGGCGGTTGCCCCTTGGCCGTCACCGTGAAGGGCCCGGCGGCCAGGGCTTCGGTGCATTCCTCGGCCAGCCGGCCAAGGGCCGGGCCCATGGCCGGATCGCCGGCACGCGCCGCCTCCCGCCCCCGGGCCAGTTCGTCCCCCGACAGGAACACGAACCCGCCGCCCTGCCCGGCCAGGGCGGCCACCGCCCAGGCCAGCCACAGCAACAATGCCAGCGGCAGCGCACGGACGCGCCGACGCAGGCTTTCCGGCAACGGGAAACGCTTGGGCCGCGCCGTCATGACGCGGTTGCACTGCGGCCAGTCAGTTGCCGCGCCAGGTTCAAGGCCGCCCGCAGGCTGCCCGTGGCCGCCCGGCCCGTGCCCACCAGTTCGAAGGCCGTGCCATGGCCCACGGAGGTGCGCACGAAGGGCAGGCCCAGGGTCACGTTGACCGTCTCGTGGAAGTGCAACATTTTGAGGGGAGGCAGGCCCTGGTCGTGGTACATGGCCAGGATGGCGGAAAATTCGCCCGAAACGGCCCGGTGGAAGACCGTATCCGCCGGCAGCGGCCCCACGGCACCGATGCCCTTGGCCCGGGCCGCCTCCACGGCCGGGCGCACCACGGCCTCGTCCTCGCTGCCGAGCAACCCCCCTTCCCCGGCATGGGGATTGAGCCCGCACACGGCCACGGGCTTGGCGGCAAGCCCCAGCCGCTTCACGTACTCCCAGGTGAGCGCCAGGCACAAGGCCACTCGGTCGTAGGTCACAAGCGCAGGCACCTTGGCCAGGGGCGGATGGGTGGTGGCGAGGCTGACCCGCAACACCGGGCCGCACAGGTGCATGCACACCCCGGCCCGGCCCACCCCCGAACGCTCGGCCAGAAATTCCGTATGCCCCGGAAAGGCGAAGCCGGCGGCATTGAGGGCCGCCTTGGACAGCGGCCCGGTGACCAGCCCCCAATCGGGATGGCGGGCCAGGATGCCCACGGCGTATTCCAGGGACTGCCCGGCGGCCAGCCCGCCGGCCGGCGTTTCCCGGCCGGGCGTGGCCGGAAGCCCGTCCAGGCGCGGCGGCGTCAGCAGATAGACACCCGGGGCGCGGCCGGCCAGGGTGTCCGGCGCGGCGGCGTCAAGGGGCGTCCAGAACGAGGCCAGGCCAAGGCGCTGGCAATGCGCCCGCAAGGCCGCCTCGGGGCCGATGAGGCCGATGGGATTGGAGGCGGCGAGGCCAGGCTCGTCGGTAAAAAGCCGGCAGACGAGTTCCGGGCCGATGCCGTTGGCGTCGCCGAGGGTCAGGAGCAACGGCGGCGTGAACGGCGCGGCGGGCGCCGGGGCCATGGAGGGCGCGGCGGTTGCGGCGGACGTGGGGGACACGGGCTGCCTGGCGGACGTGGGAGGCGTGGGAGGTATCGGGGCGGATGTCGTCATGGGTGATGCGCCAATAAAGGTTAGGGTTGCGGGGATGAGAGAAGAGGGATGAGGTATGGGGTATGGGATGTCCTGGCCATGGGCACGTTTGTTTGTGGCGATGCCAAATGAAAAATGAAAAGACGCCTGGCCTGTCGGTTGGCCGGGGTGGGTTTGGGCCGGGGCGCAAGGCGCATATTGGAAGAATACGCCTCCCGCCCCGGCCCAAACCCACCCCGACCCTGTTGCCTTCGCCCAGCAACGGCCACGTGAAGAGGCAACCGAGCCGTCCCCCCAAAGGGTAGGCAAGTCCGTCCACGTCCGCAAGAGAGGAGGCAGACGGCGGCACTGCGTTACGACAGCATCCCCCTTCCAGGGGGTCCGGGGGGGATGCTCCCCCCCGGTGGAGGTGGACTTGGGAAGGAGGCAACGCCTCTTCCCAGATCCTACTCCGGCGTGAAGGCGACGGCGGCCAGGGGGGGCAGCGTCAGGGAGAGGTAATGGGGCCAACCGCCGTAGGTGGTGGGCCGGGCCATGATGCCGCCGTCGTTGCCGACGTCCGTGCCGCCGAAATAGGCGGAATCGGAATTGAGGATTTCCTTCCAGAAGCCCGGTGCGCGACAGCCCACGGCGTAGTTTTCCCGGGTCACGGGCGTGAAGTTGAAGGCCCACAGGATCTGGGAGCCATCGGGCGCCTTGCGCAGGAAGGTGATGACCGAGGAGGCGTAGTCAGAGAGGTCCACCCACTCGAAGCCCGTCCAGTCGTTGTCGCGGGCGTGCATGGCCGGGTAGGCCCCGTGCAGGGTGTTGAGCGCCCGCACCAGGTCCATGGCCCCCTGATGGTTGGGGAACTGGGTCAGCACCCAGTCGAGCTCCTCCCGGGCGTTCCATTCCTTCCACTGGCCGAATTCGCAGCCCATGAACAGCAGCTTTTTTCCGGGGTGGGCCCACATGTAGGACAAAAAAAGCCGCAGGTTGGCCATCTGCTGCCACTGGTCGCCCGGCATCTTGCCAATAAGCGAGCCCTTGCCGTGGGTGACCTCGTCGTGGGACAGGGGCAGGACGAAGTTCTCGTGAAAGGCGTAGAGCATGGAAAACGTCAGCTGGTTCTGGTGATAGGAACGGAAGACCGGGTCCTTGGCGAAGTAGTCCAGGGTATCGTTCATCCAGCCCATGTTCCACTTGAAGGTGAAGCCGAGTCCCCCGGTGTAGACCGGGCGCGAGACGCCGGCCCAGGAGGTGGACTCCTCGGCGATCATGGCCGCGCCGGGGAAATGCTCGTGGACCACGACGTTGAGCTCGCGCAGGAAATCGATGGCGTCGATGTTCTCCTTGCCGCCGTACTTGTTGGGGATCCACTCCCCTTCCTGCCGGGAGTAGTCGAGGTAGAGCATGCTGGCCACGGCATCGATGCGGATGCCGTCGATGTGGAATTCCTTGAACCAGTACAGGGCGTTGGCGAAAAGAAAATTGCGCACCTCGTGGCGGCCGTAATTGAAGACGTAGGTGCCCCAGTCCGGGTGTTCGCCCTGGCGCGGGTCCTCGTGCTCGTAGAGCCCGGTGCCGTCGAAGCGGCCCAACCCCCAGGAGTCCTTGGGGAAATGCCCGGGGACCCAGTCGAGGATGACGCCGATGCCGGCTTGGTGGCAGGTGTCGATGAGCAGGCGCAGGTCCTCGGGCGTGCCGAAGCGCGAGGTCGGGGCGAAATAATGCCCGGTCTGGTAGCCCCAGGACTCGTCCAGGGGGTGTTCGGCCAGGGGCATGAATTCGATGTGGGAAAAGCCCAGGTCGCGCACGTAGGGCACGAGGTGTTCGGCCAGGTCGCGATAGGAATAAAAAGAACCGTAATCCTTGGTCTTCCAGCGCCAGGAACCGGCGTGGACCTCGTAGACCGACACGGCGTCGTCCAGGGGCAGGCCTTTTTCCCGGCGGGCCTCCATCCAGGCGGCGTCGCTCCAGGCGTAGTCGTCGAGGTTCCAGGCCCGTGAGGCCACGCCCGGGCGCATCTCGGCGAAAAAGGCGAAGGGGTCGGTTTTTTCCACGGTTTCGCCGTCCTTGCCGGTCACGGCGAACTTGTAGAGCGCGCCGTGGGCAAACCCCGGGATGTAGCCGGCCCACACGCCCGAGGCGGCCACGGGGTGCAGGCCGTGGGCGTCCGGCGCCCAGGCGTTGAAATCGCCGACCACGGACACGGCTTGGGCATTGGGGGCCCAGACGGCGAAGCGGTAGCCGGGGCCCTCGGGGCCGTCATGGGGATGGGCGCCGAGGACGCGGTAGAGGTCCCAGTGCTGCCCCTGGCCGAAGAGGTAGATATCGAGTTCGCCGATGGTCACGGGCAGGCAGGGGGAAACGGTCGCTTGGCTGGCTGGCATGGATGGCTCCTTGGTTGGGCCGGCGGGAGGTCCGAGGCGCACAGTGGGCGCTGGTGGCGACGGTGCGATGTCGCTGCCGCGTCGATCGCGCCGCGCCCGCCGCGCCCGCCGGGCAGGCGACGGGGCGCCCTGCCCCGTGGTGCGCGCCAAGGTTGCTGGCGCTAGATGTCCGCGCCCAGTTCCCTATACAGGCTGATATAGTTTTTCGCCGCCTTTTCCCAGGAATAGTCGGCCCGCATGGCCCGCTTGACCATGCCGCGCCACTCCCCGGGCTGCTCCCACAGGGCCACGGCGTCGCACACGGCCCGGAAGAACTGGTCGGGGTCGGGTTCGCGGAAGGTGAACCCCGTGGCCTGCCCGTCGGGCCAGGGCACGATGGTGTCGCGCAGCCCGCCCACGGCCGTGGCCACGGGCGGGGTGCCGAAGCGCAGGGCATACATTTGCGTCAGCCCGCACGGCTCGTAGCGCGAGGGCATCAGGAAAATGTCGGAACCGGCCTGGATGCGGTGGGCGAGGTCCTCGGTGTAGCCGATGCGCACGACGAGCCGGCCGGGATAGGTCTCCATCATGTCGAGCAGCACGGCCTCGTAGTCGAGGCTGCCCTCGCCGAGCACCACCACGGCCACGTCCTTTTCCATCAGCCGGCCCATGATGTCGATGAGCAGGTCCACGCCCTTCTGGTCGCGGATGCGGCCGATGAACCCGAGGATGGGCCGCTTGAGGAAGCGGCGGTCGAGGCCGAGTTCGGCCACGAGGTTGCGCTTGCAGATATCCTTGCCCGACAGGTCGTCGGGGCTGTAGATGCTCGGCAGGTAGCGGTCGTTGATGGGGTCCCAGACGGTGTAGTCGGCGCCGTTAAGTATGCCGCGCAGCCGGTCGGCCCGCTTGGTCAGGATGCCCTCCAGGCCGCAGCCGAACTGGGGATAGAGGATTTCCAGGGCATAGGTGGGGCTGACGGTGGTGATGATGTCGGAGTAGGCGATGCCGGCCTTGAGCAGGTTGAAATCGCCCCAGAACTCGGCCCCGTCCATGGTCCAGGC
This sequence comes from Solidesulfovibrio sp. DCME, assembly GCF_049995385.1. Taxonomy (NCBI): domain Bacteria; kingdom Pseudomonadati; phylum Thermodesulfobacteriota; class Desulfovibrionia; order Desulfovibrionales; family Desulfovibrionaceae; genus Solidesulfovibrio; species Solidesulfovibrio sp. DCME. Next base: position 2,280,576 of record NZ_CP188261.1, on the reverse strand, counting down.
CTCGCGCGGCAAGCCGCAGTCCCAGAAAAGCCGCGAGGCGAACCGGCCCTGGAAGGCCAGGTTGTGGATGGTCATGACGGTCTTGGTGTCGCGCCAGTACGGGGCGCCGGGGCGCAGGAAGCGCAGGTAGGCCGGCACCAGGGAGGCCTGCCAGTCGTGGGCGTGGACGATGGCCGGGGCGCCGTCCAGGCGGCTGGCCCAGGCCATGGTCGCCCGGCAAAAGAAGATGAAGCGTTCGCAGTTGTCGAAATAGTCGCCGTCGTGGGTGTTGTAGTAGAAGCGGCGGTCGAAGTATTCGCCGCGCTGGACGAAATAGACCGGCACGTCGTCGCAGGTGGCGGTATAGATGTCGGCCGTGATCGGCGCCCAGGGATAGCCGACGCGGAGCTTGGAATAGATCAGCCGCAACTGGTGGTCGCCGGTATTGAGCCGGCCGTAGTAGGGCGCGATCAGGGCGACGTTGACGCCCTGGCGCTTGAGTTCCTTGGGCAGCGCGCCCATGACGTCGCCAAGACCGCCGGTCTTGGAAAAGGGATACATCTCCGAAGCGACAAAGAGGACCTTGTGATGAAACTTCATCGCGCTCCTCGGCCTGGCCGGTTGCGTTGTCGGGCGCAAAAGGCCCTGTCCCTGGCGAAGACGGACGCCCATGCCGCCCGCGCGTCATGGCGTCCCTGGAAATCGGCGGTTCGCCCGGTTCCTTGCCGTTACCGAAACATCTTTTTATAAAGGATTGACGTTGGTAAAAAGCCTCGCATAATCATTGACGATGCGCTCGTGGTCGAAGCACAGCGGCCTGGGCCATTGGCCGATGGGAAAAACGGCCACTTCCCGGGCGTCGTCGCCGGCGGCCAGTTCGTCGGGGTCGAGGGCCTGGGCGAGATAGACCACGCTCAAGGTGTGCTGCCTGGGGTCGCGGGCCGGGTCGGAATAGACGCCCAAAAGCCCCGTCAGCTCCACCGTGAGGCCCGTTTCCTCCTTGGCTTCGCGGATGGCGGCTTTTTCGGCGCATTCGCCATAGTCCACGAAGCCCCCGGGCAAGGCCCAGCCATGAGGTTCGTTGAGGCGCTTGACGAACACGACGCCGCGCCCCGGAATGTGGATGAGGGCATCGACGGTGGGCACGGGATTGCGGTAGTGGACCACGGGCTGGCCGCAATGGGGGCAGGGTTTGGTGAGGGCCATGGGTCATCGGCTCCGGCAGGGCCCGAGGCGTCCTCCTGGCGGCCCGCCGGTCGGGCGGATGGGAAAGAGGCCTCAAGCGTTTATAAAAAAACGTCTTTTCTTAGCACAGAGAGTACGCGAAATGCCGCCCCCTGACAAGGTCGTTTTGGAACATGCCGGGGCTCTTGGGGATTTTCTTCTGGCCTGGCCCTTTTTCCTGTCCCTGGCCCGCCACTTCCGGGAAGTCCCGATCCATCAGGCCGTGCCGGCGGCCCATGCGCCCTTTCTGGCGCCCTGGGCCAGGCCCTGCCCGCCGGACATCCGTCGGGCCCTGGATGCCCGCTTCGCCGGCGAGGCCTGGCCGACGGCCCTGGAAAACACGCTGGTCGTCCGCCCGGGCCTGGGCAAGCGCCCGCCCGTGGCCGACAGCCCGTGGTTCTGGTTCGCTCCCGGCCTGACCCCGGGGAGCGACATCTCCCCGGCCGAACACTACCGCCAAGCCCTGGACGCGCGGGGCATTGCCTTTGCCGCCGATTTCGCCGGCGTTTTTCGGCAACATTTCGGCGGCCATGCGCCCCGGGGCGACACGGTGCTGCTGTTTCCCGGGGCCGGGCACACGGACAAGGCCTGGCCCCTGGGCCGGTTCGAACAACTGGCCGCGTTGCTGCGGGAACGCGGCCTGCGGCCGGTTTTCGTCATCGGGCCGGTGGAACGCGACCGCGGCCTCGACCTGGGGGAAAGCGACATCGTGGAGCCGCAAAACCTGGAAGCGCTTTCCCGGGTGCTGTGCGCGGCCCGCTTCGCCCTCGGCCCGGACAGCGGCCCCATGCATCTGGCCGGGTTGCACGGCGTGCCGGGGCTGGCCCTTTTCGGCCCGACCTCGCCCCGCCAATGGGGGCCGTTTGGCCTGGACGTGGTCACGGCGGGCCTGGCCTGCGCGCCCTGCACCGCCGTGACCTCGGGCGCCTTCGCCCCGGGCTGCCAGCGGCCGTTGCCGTGCCTGGCCGGGCTCACGGCCGAAGGCATCCTCACCCGCCTAGAAGGCCTCGGGCTCGTAGCCGGCCGCCCGTAGCGCGGCCGCCGTCACCGGCCCCTGGCGGAAAATCCGCAGCCGCCGGCCGCCGAGCAGCCCGGCCACGGTGGAGGCCAGCCCGCCGCCGGGCGGCGGCCCCGCGGCGACGAGCCCGCCCGCAGCGGCAACGACCGCCGCATCGAGGTCCTCGGCCCGGGCCGCCGGCGCCTCGCCGCTGACATTGGCGCTGGTGGCCACCAGCGCCCCGCCGGCCAGCCGGCACAAGGCCGCCGCCGCCGGGTGCGGCGTGAAACGCACCGACACCATGCCCAGCCCGTCCTTGACCGGTGCCGGCAGCGCCTGCCGGCACGGCACGACCAGCGACAGCGGCCCCGGCCAGAACCGCCCGGCCAGCTCCCGGAAATCCTCGCCGAGCGGCCCCTCCAGGAACCCCCGCGCCGCCACCCCGGCAAACTGGGCCATCTCGCCGATGACCAGCGGCAGGGGCTTGGTCGCCGGACGGGCCTTGATGGCCGCGATGCGGGCCAGGGCGTCCGCGTTTGCCGCCAGGGCGCCCAGGGCGAAAAACGTCTCCGTGGGATAGACCAGGCAGCCCCCGGCCCGAAGCAGCCGGGCTGCGGCGGAAATGTCGAGGCAGGGCAGAGGTGGTTCGGGGGGCATGGGGGGCATGGGGGGCATGGGCAAGAAGCCTCCGGCGACCAGGAGGGACACGGCCCCTCCTGGACCTCCCGCCTGGGGGGAAGTCGCATGGAGCGCCGCGGTCCGGTCGATGGACTTTTTAACGGGGTTTCCGTAGTGCGGTAGGCATCCTATCATTATCAGCCGCAAGGGAAAAGGCCATGCCCGCCGCGACCGTTTTCACGCCACCGCCCCTGCCCGCGCCCGGGCCGGGCTTTCTGGCCGAGGCCCTCAAGGCCCTGCCCATCTGGGCGCTTTCGGGCGAACAGAAGGAATTGCGCCTGTCCCTGTGCCGCATCCTGCTCGGCCAGGCCGACCCCGACTGCCTGGCCGCTGCCAAGGGCCTTTTGGCCTTGAGTTTCCAGGAAGACCCCTTCGACGCGGCCAGCCTGGCCCTGCTGGCCGAGGTCCAAGGCAGGCAGCCGTTTCTGCCGCCACGCGGCGCGGCCATGGCCCGTGTCGTCGCCGCCGCCCTGGCGAACATCCCGGACGACATCCCCTTCGAGGCCATCCGGGCCAGCGGTGATACGGACCTCGTCGCGCGCTACCTGGAAGTGGCGGCCAAGGACAAGGCGCACGCCCTGGCCCGCCTGGCCCCGGCTTTTGGCAGCCTGTGCCGGCTGCCCGACGCCGGCCTGGCCAGGCGGCTGCTCGACGGCTTCGCCCCGCACCTGCCCGCAACACTTTTCGCCCGCCTGTCGGCGGAACTGGCCTTCCTGCGCGGGACGCCCGAAGCCGCCCTCGAGGCCCTGGCCGGCCTGGACCCCACGGCCTGGGGCCTTTTCGCCGCCATCGCCGCCTCCCGCGCCCTGGAGCGCCTGGACGCGCGGGAACAGGCCCTGGCCGCCTGCCTGGCCGCCCGGGCCGCCCTGCCCCAGCACGTCAACCTGACGCTGCGCGCCTTCGAACTGGCGCGACCGCGCCCCGCCACCCCGCCGGCCCAGCGGGACGAGGCGGCGGTGTGCCTGTATTCCATGAACAAGGCGGAACTTTTCCGGGAGTGCCTGACGCACCTGGCCGCAACGGACCTCGGCGGGGCGCGCATCGCCGTGCTCAATAACGGCTCGACCGACGACACGGCCGCAGTCGTGGCCCAGGCCGCCGGGCTGTTCCCCGAGGGGCGTTTCCTGTCCGTCGGCCTGCCGGTCAATATCGGCGCGCCCGGCGCCCGCAACTGGCTGCTGTCCCTGCCCGAGGTGGCCGCCTGCCGGCACGTGGCCTTTCTCGACGACGACGCCTTTCCCCAGGCCGACTGGCTGCCGCGCCTGCTGGCCACCGCCCGCGACCGGCCCGAGGCCGGGACCGTGGGCTGCGCCATCGTGGACATGGAGGCGCCCCACGACCACCAGGCGGCCGATTTCAACCTGTTCCCGCCGCAGATGGGCGAGCAGAGCCTGCCGGAAACCAACGAACGGCTGTTCGTATGCGAGCCCTGCCGGGGCGCGGCCGATTACGGCCTGTACGCCTACGTGCGGCCGTGCCTGTCGGTTTCGGGCTGCTGCCATCTGCTGCCCCGGCGCACCATCGAAACCGTTGGCGGCTTCGACATCCGCTTCAACCCCACCCAGTTCGACGACCTCGACCGGGACATCCGGTCGTTTCTGGCCGGCGCGCCCTGCCTCTACGACGGCACGGTGCGCGTGGGCCACAAGCAGGGCTCGAGCCTGGCCATGGCCCAAACGCAGGCCCAGGTGGCCCACATCGTCGGCAACAAGATCAAGCTCGAATACAAGGTGTCCGACGCCGAGGCGGACCGGCTGTGGCGGGAAAACCTGGCCCTGCTCGGCCGGGACCTGCTGGCCAAGGACGCGGCCGTCGGCGAACTGGCCCGCAGCGTCGCGGCCAAACCGACGGCCTGACCGCGCCCCGGACAACGGAGCAGCCCATGCCCCTTCTCGATGACCGTTTTTTCGACCCCCTGCCCACGCCGGCCGAGATCGCCGGCTGGGACGCGGCCAGCCTGGCCGAATGCGGCATGTCCTTCCTGGCGCTCATGGAAAACGCCAGCCGCGAGGCCATGCACGCCCTTGTCGGCGAAATCGGCGAGGTGCGCGGCAAGGACGTGCTGCTTCTGGCCGGCCCGGGCAACAACGGCGGCGACGCCGTGGCCCTGGCCCGGCACCTGGCCGGCCGGGGGGCCAAGGTCCGCCTGGCCCTGGCCCGGCCGCGCGGCAACTACAAGGGCGCGGCCGGCTACAATGCCCGGCTCGCGGCCAAATTGGGGCTGCCCATGCTGCCTTTGGCCAAGGTCGATTGGCAAAAGGCCACGGCTCCGGACGTGATCGTGGACGGCCTGCTCGGCACGGGCTTTTCCGGCCAGTTGCGGCCGGAACTGGCGGCCATGGTCGAGGCCGTCAACGCCCTGGCCGGCCGCTCCTATATCTTCGCCCTGGACATTCCGTCCGGGCTTTGCGGCCAATCGGGCAGGCCCTCGCCCGTGGCCGTGCGGGCAACGGCCACCGTGGCCTTCGAGGCGGCCAAGACCGGCCTGGTCACGGCCGAGGCCGCGCCCTACGTGGGCAAGCTGCTCGTGCGCGAGATCGGCATTCCGCCCATCGTCAAGGAGCGCCATCCCTGCCGGGCCTACCGCATCGCCCCGGGCATCGCGCGGGCCTTGGGCGCGGTGTCGCCCACCCTGCACAAGGGCAGCGCCGGCCGGGTGGTGGTGGTCGGCGGCAGCAGGGGGCTTACGGGCGCGCCGCTTCTGGCGGCCCTTGGCGCCTTGCGTTCGGGCGCGGGCCTGGTCAGCGTGGCCTGCCCGGGGGCGGTGGAGATAGCGCTCAAGGCCGGCTTTCCCGACGTCATGACCATGCCCATCGGCCCGGGCGGGCATTTCACGGCCGACGACGCCTCGGCCGTGCGGGAATTCTGCGCCGGGGCCGGGGCGGTGGCCCTGGGACCGGGCCTTGGCCGGCACGAGGACTCGGCGGGTTTTCTGGAGGCGCTATTACCTTTGCCCTGCCGGCTGGTGCTCGACGCCGACGGGCTCTATTTCCTGGCCCACAACCCGGGGCTGGCCGCCAGGCTGTCCCCGGAAACGGTCCTCACGCCCCATCCCGGCGAGGCGGCCAGGCTTCTCGGCACGGACATCGCCACGGTCGAGGCCGACCGTTGCGCCTGCGCCCGGGAACTGGCCGCGCGCTTCGGCGCCGTGGCCGTGCTCAAGGGGCCGGCCACGGTTGTCGCCGCGCCCGACGGCACGGTGGCCGTGTCGCCGGTCATTGCCCCCAACCTGGCCGTGGGCGGGTCCGGGGACGTCTTATCCGGGCTTGCCGCCGCGCTTTTTTGCGGTCCGTATTCCCCCTTGCTTGCCGCCTGCCTTGCGGTGTATTGGCATGGGCTCGGCGGCGCGCGCCTGGCCGCCGCCTACCCCAGACGGGGCAACCTGGCTTCGGAAATCGCCGACATGCTGCCCCTGGCCTTCACGGAGTGACCATGCTTACAGCCAAGGACGTGATGACATCCGCCGTCGTCACCATCACCGAGGACACGGAAATCAGCGTCGCCGCCAAGCTCCTGTTCGACCAGGGCTTCAACGGCGTCCCCGTCCTCGACGCCGCCGGCGCGCTGACCGGCATCCTGTGCCAGGCCGACCTGGTGGCCCAACAGAAAAAGCTGTCCCTGCCCTCGGTCTTTTCGCTGCTCGACGGCTTCATTCCCCTGGGCTCCATGAAGGACCTGGACCGGGAAGTGGAAAAGATGTCGGCCCTGACCGCCTCCCACGCCATGACCCGGCACCCCACCGTGGTGACGCCGGAAACCGGCATCGACGAGGTGGCGACGCTTATGACCGACAAGGGCTTCCACACCGTTCCCGTGGTCGCGGCCGGCAAGGTCGTGGGCATCATCGGCATGCGCGACATCCTGGGCACGCTGCTGGAGAGGAAATAGCCCGGCCGCGATGGACCCCAGCCAACCGCTCGACCTGACGCTTCACGACGAGGCGTCCACCCTGACCCTGGGCCGCGCCCTGGCCGGCGCCCTGGCCGGGGTGGACAGCCGCGCCGCCCTGCTCTTGCGCGGCGGGCTGGGTTCGGGCAAAACCACGCTGGTCCGGGGACTCGCCCTGGCCCTTCCCGGTGGGGAAGAGGCCGAGGTGGCCAGCCCCAGTTTCAATATCGTCAATATCTATCCCACGCGCCCGACCGTCCGCCATGTGGACCTCTACCGGATTCCCGGCGGCGATCCCTGTGTCGAGGAACACCTGGAAGCCGGGGCCGAGCGCGACGACCTCGTCATCGTGGAGTGGGCCGAGTATCTTCCCGTCCTGGCCGTGCCGCCCGACCGGCTGGAAATCGAGTGGCTGCCGGCCGAGGCGGGCCGGCGCTGCCGGCTGACGGCGGCCGGCCCGCGCGGCCGGGCCGCCCTGGCCGCCCTGGCCGGGCTTTTGCCCGGGAGGCAAATGTGACGACGGCCCGGGGGAGCAAGGCCCCGGCCGTCCTATCGGAGGAACCCATGCGGATTATGGTGCAAAAATACGGCGGCACGTCGGTCAAGGGCCTGGAACGCATGCGTCTGGTCCTGGACCGGGTCCGCAAGTCCCATGCCCTGGGCTACAAAATGGTGGTGGCCCTGTCGGCCATGTCCGGCGAGACCAACCGGTTGCTCGCCCAGGCCAAGGAATTTTCCGCCGACCCCGACCCGGCCGAACTCGACGTGCTGGTCACCACCGGCGAGCAGGTCTCGGTGGCGCTTTTCACCATGCTGGCCAAGGACGCCGGGCTGCGCGCCCGCTCGCTTTTGGGCCACCAGATACCCATCACCACCAACTCCAACTTCACCCGAGCCCGGATCATGGAGATCGACGCCCATCGGATCAGGGCCATGCTGGAGGACTACGACCTGCTGGTGGTGGCCGGGTTCCAGGGCGTGGACTGCCACGGCCGCGTCACCACGCTGGGGCGCGGCGGCTCCGACACCACGGGCGTGGCCCTGGCCGCGGCGCTTTCCGCCGAGGTCTGCGAGATCTACACCGACGTCAACGGCGTCTACACCACCGACCCCAACCTGTGCCGCACGGCCCGCAAGCTCGACCGCATCACCTACGACGAGATGCTCGAGCTCTCGAGCCAGGGCGCCAAGGTCCTGCAGATCCGGTCGGTGGAGTTCGCCAAGAAATTCAATGTCCCGGTTCGGGTCCGTTCGACCTTCACCGACGACCCGGGCACACTGGTCACCGCGGAGGATACGGAAATGGAAGACGTCCTGGTTTCGGGAATCGCCTACGACAAGGACCAGTGCCGCATCACGGTCAGAAACGTCATGGACCGGCCCGGGGTCGCCGCCGCCATCTTCTCCCCCATCGCCGAAGCCGGCATCCTGGTGGACATGATCATCCAGAACACCGGCCGCGACGGCCGCACCGACATGACCTTCACCATTTCCCGGTCCAACCTCGACCGGACCATGGCCATCCTCGACAACCTGCGCCCGGTCATCGGCGCCGAGGAAATCCAGCACGACGTCAACGTCTGCAAGGTCTCGGTCATCGGCGTCGGCATGCGCAGCCATTCGGGCGTGGCCTCGACCATGTTTACGCTCATGAAAAAAGAGAACATCAACATCCTCATGATCGCCACGTCCGAGATCAAGATTACCTGCCTCATCGAGGAGAAGTACCTCGAACTGGCGGTGCGCACCCTGCACGACGCCTTCGGTCTGGCCGAGGGGCCGGCCAAGGCCTGCGCCTAGGCGGCGCGGCGTCTCGCAGACCCCGATACAACCCGCTCCCGGGCCGTGGCCGCGACATCCGGCCACGGCCCGGGCGACACGGCCGGCCGCGACCGTCCCCTCACCGGCTCCCGCGGCGGCGCTCCAGGATCCATCATGGCACCCGTGCTTTTATACGACACCACCCTTCGCGACGGCACCCAGGCCGAGGACATCAGCCTCACCACCGAGGACAAGCTGCGCATCGCGCTCAAGCTCGACGAACTGGGCCTGGCCTACGTCGAGGGCGGCTGGCCGGGATCGAACCCGACCGACAAGCGGTTTTTCCAGGAGATCCAGAACTACAGCCTCAAGTGCGCCAGCATCGCCGCCTTCGGCAGCACCCACAACCACCGGGGCACGGCCGAAACCGACCCCAACCTCAAGGCCCTGGCCGAGTCCGGCGCGCCCGTGGCCACCATTTTCGGCAAGTCCTGGGACATCCACGTCACCGAGGCCCTGGGCACCACGCTCGCCCGCAACCTCGACCTGGTGGGCGATTCCCTGGGCTGGCTGCGACCGCGTTTCCGGGAAGTCTTCTTCGACGCCGAGCACTTTTTCGACGGCTACAAGGCCAACCCCGACTACGCCCTGGCCGTGCTGCGGCGCGCCCAGGCCGCCGGGGCCGACGTGCTGGTGCTTTGCGACACCAACGGCGGCACCCTGCCCTCGGATTTCCGGGCCATCACGGCCGCGGTCATGGCCGCCCTGCCCGAGGCCACCTTCGGCGTCCACTGCCACAACGATTCGGGCGTGGCCGTGGCCAACTCCATCGAGGGCGTGGAACTCGGGGCCGCCCAGGTCCAGGGCACGGTCAACGGCTACGGCGAGCGCTGCGGCAACGCCAACCTGTGCTCCATCATCCCGTCGCTGATTCTCAAGCGCGGCGTCGACTGCCTGCCCCCCGGCAAGCTGGAACTGCTCACGCCCACGGCCCATTTCGTGTCGGAGATGGTCAACCAGCAGCCGCCCTCCTGCCAGCCCTACGTCGGCGACGGCGCCTTTGCCCACAAGGGCGGCATCCACGTCTCGGCCGTGGTCAAAAACCCGCTGACCTACGAGCACGTCACGCCCGAATCCGTGGGCAACGCCCGCCGGGTGCTGCTGTCCGACCTGTCGGGCCAGAGCAACATCCTGTACAAGGCCCGGGAATTCGGCTTCGAGCTGGACAAGAACGATCCCTTCGTGCTGGAGCTTCTGACCACCATCAAGGAGCGCGAGGCCCTGGGCTACGAATACACCGCCGCCGAGGCCTCCTACGAACTGCTGCTCAATCGCGTCCTCGGCCGGGCCCGCAGCTATTTCACCGTCACCCGTTACCGGGTCCTCGACGACAACGCCTACGAGTGCCTGGAACCGCTGACCGAGGCCACGGTCATGATCAAGGTGGGCGGCCGGGTCAAGCACACCGCCGCCACCGGGCGCGGCCCCATAAACGCCCTGGACAAGGCCATCCGCAAGGCCCTGCGCGGCTTCTACCCGCGCCTGGCCGAGATGCGGCTGCTCGACTTCAAGGTCCGGGTGCTGTCCGGCACGGTCGAGGACGAGAAATGCGGCAAGGGCGGCTGCGGCACGGCCTCCCATGTCCGGGTGCTGGTGGAATCCGGCGACGCGGCCAAGCGCTGGGTGACGGTGGGCGTGTCCCACAACGTCATCGAGGCCAGCTTCCAGGCCATGGAGGACGCCATCAACTACAAGCTTTTCAGCGACGACAAGGCAAAGCTCACCAAGGCCCTGCGGGGATAGCGCGCCAAGGCCCGGGACCGCCGCCGCGCGGCCCGGGCTTTTTTCGGGACGGACAACGACATGGGTCTGGTGCGATTTCTCCTGGCCGTAACGGTGGTCATCAACCACACCGGCCCGCTTTACGGCCTGGTCTTCACCGACGCCTACATGGCCATCAAGGTCTTCTTCATCATCTCGGGCTTCTACATGGCGCTCATCCTGTCCGAGAAGTACACCGGCCCGGGGCGCTGCCGGCTTTTCTACACCAACCGCTTCCTGCGCCTGTTCCCGGTCTACTGGGTGGTGCTTTGCGTCTCCCTGGCCGTGTCCCTGGCCTTCAAGTACGGCCTGCACACCGCCCTGCTGCTCGGGCCGTGGCAGACCTGGCTCGGGAGGCTCAGTCCCGGCACCGTGGCCGCGCTGGTGGCGGCCAATGTCGGCATCCTCGGCCAGGACCTCCTTTTTTTCAGCCACCTCGACCCGGCCACGGGCACGCTGTCCCTTGCCGCCGACGCCTTGTACCGGGCCGTCCCGGCCTGGTTTTTCCTGCTCATCCCCCAGGCCTGGACCATTTCCCTGGAACTGGTCTTCTATATGCTCGCGCCTTGGCTGGTTCGCCGCTCGACCGGCTTCCTGGTCGCGGCCATCACCGCAAGCCTGGCTCTGCGGGCCGGGGTCTACCTGGCGGACTTCCCCTTCGACCCCTGGAAGCAGCGGTTTTTCCCGGTGGAATGCGGCTTTTTCCTGTGCGGCATCCTGTCCTACCGCCTGTACGCGCGCCTCAAAACCGTGGCCGTTTCCCGGCGCGTCCTGTGGGCCGTGTCCGGGCTCTACCTGGCGGCCATCTGCGTCTACCAGTTCCTGCCCGGGGCCAAGGGCAAGGAATTCTACCTGTACGCGGCGACCATGGCCTCGATTCCCTTCCTGTTTTTGCTGACCAAAAAGATGCCCCTGGACCGGGCCATCGGCGAGCTGTCCTATCCCATCTACATCTCCCATTGGACGGTCATCATGGTGGCCGAGTATTGCCTCGGCAAAAAACACCTGCCCGTGGTGGCCTTGGCCGCGACCATCCTGTTTTGCCTGGCGCTCAACCGGCTGGTGGCCGACCCCATCGAGCGCCTGCGCCAGAGGCGGGTGCGGCGCGCCGGCTAACAGGCCGCCATGAAAAAGCATCTTTTGCTCGGCGCGGCGGCGTGCTAGTGTCGTTCGACCAGCAACCCGCAACCTCGAGGAGCAAAGCCCATGGTCGCAATCAAGACCATCGTGTGCGCCCTGGATTTTTCCGAAGTCAGCCCCAAGGTGGCCGCCTACGCCAAGACCCTGGCCGAGGCCTGCGGCGCCAAGGTCGTGGCCCTGTACGTGGCCCCGTCGCTCACCCAGTACGTGGAGTTCCACGTCCAGGCCAGCTACATCGACGACTTCGTCACCGGCATCGTCAGCGGCGCCTCGGACACCATGGACGCGTTTATCAAGGAATACTTCGCCGGTGTTCCCGTGGAAGGGCGGGTGGTGTCCGGCTATGCCGCCGAGGAGATCGTGAGCGTGGCCGAGGACGTGGGGGCCGACCTCATCGTGCTCGGCACCCACGGCCGCAAGGGTATCGACAAGATCCTTTTTGGCTCGGTGGCGGAAAAGGTCATCAAGACGGCCAAGGTGCCCGTGCTGTCCATGCGCCCGGAGACCAAGGCCCCCTAACGCCGCCTCGCGCCCGGTAGGGAAGCAACACCAGGCCGCCGGGAGTGCCCTGCCGTGCCGCAAGACGTCGCCTGCCTGCCCAGGCGCCACGGGAAAGCGCCTTACCGCATCGCGGTCCTCCACGGCGGCCCCGGGGCGGCCGGCGCGATGGCCCCGGTGGCCCAGGCCCTATCCCGGCAAGCGGGCGTACTGGAGCCGTGGCAGACGGCCGATTCCGTGGACGGGCAGATCGAGGAGCTGGCCGCCTGCCTGGGCGCGGCGGCCACGCCCCCGGTGGCCTGCGTCGGCCATTCCTGGGGCGCCTGGCTGGGCGTGCTGGTGGCCGCGCGCTATCCCGAGCTGGTGTGCCAGCTGATCCTGGTCGGCTGCGCCCCGTTTACGGAACGGTATGCCGCCGGCCTGACGCGCAAGCGCCTGGAACGCCTGGCACCCGAGGCGCGCCGGGAAGCCGAAGCCCTGCTGGCCGACGCCAACCCCAGCGATGCCGGCCTGGCCCGCCTTGGTGCCCTGTTCGCCCGGGCGGACGCCTACGATCCCCTGGATGATGGCGACGCGGTCGGCACCGGTTCGGGGGCGGGCCTGCGGGCGGACATTTTCGCCGCCGTCTGGCCCGAAGCCGCCGCCCTGCGGCGCAGCGGCCAGCTCCTGGCCCGGGCTCGCCGCCTGCGCTGCCCGGTGACCGCCATCCATGGCGCGCACGATCCCCATCCCGTTGCCGGCGTGTGCCGGCCCCTGGCGGCGTTGCCGCGCTTTCGTTGCGTCACCCTGCCGTGTTGCGGCCACACGCCCTGGCTCGAGCGCCAGGCGCGGGAGCCGTTTTTCCGGGAACTGGCCGCGGCCCTGGCGGCCTGCGCTCCTGCGGCCGGGGCCTGACACCCTTGCCCCGGCCTTGGCTGGCCGGCGCGCCTTTACACTCTTGACAACCTCCTTCATGTTCGAAAAAGGGCATTCATCCCCAACCCTTCACGCCTTTCGCGGAATTCCCCCTCGGCGGTCTCCACGCGTAACAACCTGATTATACAAAATTTAATGTTTGATATTATTTCCTTTTTCGCAGATTCCTTTTTTTGTCGTTGCTTTTTGCACCAGAAGCGTTAAGGGGTACCGGAGTCGAATTTTACTTTTTTTGTTAAACAGGAGCCCCCATGGACAAGTCGACCCTGGAAAAAGTCTTTGAATACGCTTCCTCCCCAGTTCACGGCACCCTGTCGCGCAAACTGCGCAAGGGTGTGAAAATTCAGGTCAACGATGGCACCGTTTTCGAGAACGCCACCCTGTTCCTCGGTGATGCCTTCGTGCGCGTCACCTCGAAAATCGGCGAGGAAACACGCAACACCTACTATGCCTGGGACAAAATCTGTTGCGTGACCACCATCGGCAAGGTCGAAGACTAGGACCGGCCGGCCAGGACCCGGGCCCACGCCCGGCCCCCGGCCCCGGTGTCCCTGAATTTGGTCCGCGCCGGCACCCCTCTCCCGACGTGGGCCATGCGCCGCCCCACCTCTCCACGGGGCGGCGTACTTTTTTCAAATCTGCAAATTCGCGCCTTCAGCTGGCCGCATCTTGCCCTGTTGTGGAAAATGATTATCACTATCGACAGAGGAGAGAGACCCTGGTGCACGGCCAAGGAGAACGCCATGGAGCGCTTGAGCACAACCTATAAGGGCTACCGGATCGAACTGACCCCGGGCGGCGAGTATTGCGCGAGTTTCAGCGCCGATATCCGCGACGGTTCCGGACGGGTCGTGTCGCACCTGGGCACGGCCGGCAACACCGAGGACCGGGCCGTTTCCCGCAGCCGGGAATGGGTCGATTTCGAGGAAGCCTACGCAAGCGGCCACTAGCCAAGCGCCCGGCGGCCCAGGCCGCCCCTGGCGCTTGTACCCGTATGATGCTACCCCCGGGGCCGACATCGACCCCGGGGAGAATACATGCCAGCCATTCCCGTCACCGTACTGACCGGCTTTCTCGGAGCCGGCAAGACCACCCTGCTCAACCGGATCCTCTCCGAGGACCACGGACGCAAATGCGCCGTCATCGTCAACGAATTCGGTGAAATCGGCATCGACAACCAACTGATTGTCTCCTCCGACGAGGAGATCTACCTGATGAACAACGGCTGCGTCTGCTGCTCCGTGCGCGGCGACCTCATCCGGGTCCTCGGCGGGCTGGCCAGGCGCCGCGGCGCCTTCGACGCCATCCTGCTCGAAACCACCGGCCTGGCCGACCCGGCCGCCATCATCCAGACCTTTGCCATGGACGAGGACACCGGCGACGCCTTCGTCCTCGACTCCGTGACCACGGTGGTGGACGCCGCCCACTTTCCCCGCCACGCCGCCGAGAACCGCCAGGCCCTGGAACAGGTGGTCTACGCCGACCTGATCCTGCTCAACAAGGCCGACGCCGTCAGCCCCGAAACCCTGGCCGCCATCGAGGGCCAAATCCGGCGCATCAACGACGTGGCCGAAATCGTCACCACCGTGCGCTGCGACCTGCCCGTGGCCAAACTGCTGGATCGCCGGGCCTTCGACATCGGCCGGCTGCTGTTCGGCCATCCCGCCCTGTCCGGCCCGGCCGGCGGCGGCCACGAACACGACCACGGCATCCAAAGCCTGAGCCTGAGCCTTGCCACGCCGCTGGACCCGGAAAAGCTCGGCGCGTTTTTGTCCACGCTCCTTCGCGAAAAGGGCCAGGACATCTACCGCTGCAAGGGCATCATGGACGTGGCCGGGGCCAGGCAGCGCTTCATCTTCCAGGGCGTGCACATGTACCTGGAAACGGCCTGGGGCCTGCCCTGGGCCGAGGGCGAGGCCAGGGAGAGCCTGGTGGTCTTCATCGGCCGGGGCCTCGACCGGGAAACCCTGGCCAGGGGGCTGGCCGGCTGCGCGGCCCAAAAAGGAGGCCCGGCATGAACTTTCGCCCCGACGACGCCGTCCCGGGATTTTTCACCGCGGCCCTGGGCGCCTACGTTTCCGGCTGCGCCCTTTCCCCGGACGGGGCCACGGCCGCCTACGCCCTGGGCGACGGCACCCTCGTGCTGTTCGACCCGGCAACGGGCGAGGCCAGGGCGGTTGCCGCCCACGCCGGCGCGGCCCTGTGCCTGGCCGCCACGCCCCAGGGCTTTGTCACGGGCGGCGACGACGGCCGCCTCGTCCTGACCCGGCCGGACGGCCGGACCACGGAGCTGGCCCACTTTCCCGGCCAGTGGATCGAGCATGTCGGGGCCAGCCGCGACGGGGCGGTCGTCGCCGCCGCCCGGGGCAAGGCCGTGGTGCTCTTTGCCGGGGAGGGCCTCGCCCCCCATGTCCTGCCGGAGCTGCCGGCCACCATCGGCGGGCTGGCCGTGTGCCCCGACGGCCGGGCCGTGGCCGCCGCCCACTACGATGGTGTTACGGTCTACGCCCCGCCTCGGCCGCAGACGCGCGGCAACACCTTCGACGGCCCGGGCGCCAACCTGACCCTGGCCTTCTCGCCCGACGGCGCCAAGATGGCCTGCGCCACCCAGGACAAGAGCGTGCGCGTCTACGACCTGGACCAGGCCGCCGGCTATCTGCTGGAGGGCTATCCGGCCAAGGTGCGCTGCCTGTCCTTTTCCCCGGACGGCAACATGCTGTGGACCGGCGGCGAACAGGCCTTCGTCGGCTGGCCCGTGGACGCGGCCGCCGATCCGGCCACCCGCGAGGCCGTGGTCTTCGGCGCCTTCGAACACGGGCTGCTCGGGGCCGTGGCCGCCCATCCGGTCCTGCCGCTGGTGGCCGGCGGCTTCGACGGCGGCGTGATTTTTCTCGGCAGCCCCGAACGACGGGGCGCG
Organism: Solidesulfovibrio sp. DCME; assembly: GCF_049995385.1. Lineage (NCBI taxonomy): Bacteria > Pseudomonadati > Thermodesulfobacteriota > Desulfovibrionia > Desulfovibrionales > Desulfovibrionaceae > Solidesulfovibrio > Solidesulfovibrio sp. DCME. The sequence goes on along the minus strand of NZ_CP188261.1, from coordinate 2,264,758 downwards.
GCGCCGCTGCTGGTGCTGGAAAACAGGCGCGTCACCGGCCTCACCTGGTCGGCCGACGGCCGCCGGCTGGCCGGCGGCGGCGATGGCGGCGCGGCCTTTTACATGGACATGGCCGGCTAACGCGGCGTCCCTTCAAAAATACGCTGTAATTTTTGAAGGAAAATAATCATTCTCGAATGTTATACCTAAATAACGCTCTGTCCTTTCAAGGGATGCACTACTAGCTCGGGCCGGCCGGGGGCGGCCCCCCCGGCTCCCGGCCGGCCAGCAGTTCCCGGACGGCCCGCTGCAACTCGGACAGGTCTTCGAGCACCTTGGCGGCGCCCTGGCGGCAGGCGGCGACATCGTCGGCCAAGGCGGCCGCCTGGAGGCGGCGGGCATTCTCGGCCAGCCCCCGGGCTCGCAGCGGCACGGCCATGCCAAGCAAGGCATGGGCCTGGTCGCCGGCGGCCCGGCAATTCCCGGCCCCGGCGGCCATCTCCAGGGCCACGGCCACGGCCGGGCTTTCCTCCAAAAACAGCCGGCAGATCTCCCGGGCGAATTCGCTTTTGCCCCGCTTCTCGTAATAGGCCATGTCCATGGGCTCCGGGCGGGAGGCCGCCACGGCCGTAGCGCCACGGCCGGTGCGTTCCAGGACCCGGCGCATGACCAGGAACAGCTCCTCCACATCCACGGGCTTGGACACGTAGTCGTCCAGGCCGGCCGACAGGAAGCGCTCCCGGTCGCCCTTCATGCTGTAGGCGGTCAGGGCCACGATGGGCAGCCCCCGGGCCGCCTCGCCGACCGCGCCCCCCCGGATGCGCCGGGTGGCCTCCAGGCCGTCCATCTCCGGCATCTGGATGTCCATGAGCACCATGTCCACCGGCTCCAGGCCAAGGACGGCCAGGGCCTCGCCGCCGGAACCGGCCAGGCGGACATCGCAGCCGGCCTCGGCCAGAAAATGCTTGAGAAACAGGCGGTTGACCTGGTTGTCTTCGGCTAGCAGCAGGCGCAGGCCGGCGAAGCTGCCAACGGTTGCCGGCTTGTCCCGGCCCTCCCGGTCCGGCGCGGCCTCCAGGGCCGGGCGCAGGGAGACCGTGAAGCGAAAATCGCTGCCCTCGCCGGCCCGGCTGGTCAGGCCGATGGTGCCGCCCATCATCTCCACCAGCCGCCGGCTGATGGCCAGCCCCAGGCCCGTGCCGCCGTAGAGCCGGGCCCGGGGGGTCTCGAGCTGGGAAAAGACCTGGAACAGCTCGCCCTGCCGCGCTTCGGGGATGCCGATGCCGGTGTCGCGCACCGAGCAGGTCATCAGCAACGGGTCGCCCGGCCGCTCCAGGCGCACGGTCACGGCCACTTCGCCCCGGTCCGTGAACTTCAGCGCGTTGCCGACCAGGTTGCGCACCACCTGGGCGATGCGGTCAGGATCGCCGTGCACGACCTCGGGCAGGGCCGGCTCCAGGCGCAGCGAGAGCTTGAGCCCCTTTTGCCGGGCCGAGAAATGGAACGGCTTCAGGGCCCGGTCGAAGGCCTCGCGCAGGTCGAAATCCACCGGCGAAAACTCCATCTTGCCGGCCTCGATCTTGGAAAAGTCCAGGATGTCGTTGACGATGCCGAGCAGCGACCGGGAGGAGTCGAGGATCATTTCCAGGTGTTCGCGCAGGTCCTGGCGCGGCGCCTGGCCCAGGGTCATCTGGGCCAGGCCGATGATGCCCGACAGGGGCGTGCGGATCTCGTGGCTCATGTTGGCCAGAAAGCCGCTCTTGGCCTGGCTGGCCGCCTCGGCTTCGCGCCGGGCCCGCTCCAGGTCGGCCTCGCGGCGACGGTCCTTGACGTGGCCGAGCACGCCTTCCCCCAGCAGGCTCAAACGGCCCACATCGGCCTCGCCATAGGCCTCGGGCTTGTCCACCACGGCCAAAAGCAGCCGCAGGCCCGGGCCGTCGGCCACCGGGACGACCAGGGAACGCCTTTTGCGGCCCGCCGCGCCGGCCATTTCCGGGCCGGCGGCCACATTGTCCACCACGGGCTTGAGCGTTTCCCACTGGGCCCCGAAAAGGCCCACGGCATCGAGGCTCAGGGCCGCGGCCCCGGCCGGCAGGCCAAAGGCGGCCAAGGCGGCGGGATCGGCGGCAAGCAGCGAGAAACCGCCCTTGCCCGCGTCGTACAAGGCGCAGATGCCGGCCTGGCTGCCGGTCAGGGACAGGGCCTGGGACAGGGCGTAGGCGCCCAGTTCCTCCAGGCTGGCCTCGCGCATGCGGCCCAGGCGCAGCAGGGCTTCCAGGGTGCGGGTATGCAGGGCCCGTTCCTCGGCCAGCCGCCGGGACTCGGTGACGTCGAGCAGGTGGCAGATGAAATACAGCGGCCCCCCCTCGGCGTCCCGGGCCAGCCGGGCCGAAACCCGGCCCCAGATCTCCCGGCCCGAGGCATGGACGTAGCGCGTCTCGTACCGGAAATGCTCGCGCTTGCCGGCCAGGGCCAGGGCGATGAGCCGGGGGCTTATGCCCCGGTCCTCGGGATGGGTCAGATCGCCCACGCACATGGTCAAAAGCCGTTCCCGGGGCAGGCCGAAAAAGCGGCTCACCGCCTCGTTGACCCGCAAAAACCGCCCGTCCACGGCCACGATGCACAGACCCTCGCTGGCCCCCTCGAAGGCCATGCGCAGCAGGTCCTCCCCGGCGGCCAGGGCGGCCTCAGCCCGGCGACGCTCGGTCACGTCCGTCACGGCGGAAATCGTGCGCACGAACCGGCCCGCCGCGTCGCACTCGCCGGTCCCGGAAATGAGGACGTCCAGGATGCGCCCATCCCGGGCCACCATCCGGTAGTTGACCTCCATGTGGCCCGGTGCGGCCACGATCCGGGCCAGGGCTTCCCGGAAGGCCTGGCGCGAGTCCGGCGTCAGGAAATCCCCCAGGTTGCGGCCGAGCACCTCCCCCTCGCCGTAGCCAAGCGTGGCCAGCCAGCGGGCGTTGACCGAAAGCAGCCGGCCGGCCGCGTCCACGGAATGCAACATGACGGGGACCTTGTGGTAAAACGTCTCCAGGCGCGCCAGCGCCGCCCCGCGCCCTTGCCCTGCGTCCATGCCGCCTCTCACCTCCCGCCTGATCTTGCCCTCTTCCCCTAGCCCAGCCACGGGCCGATGACAACTCGCCCGTGGCCGAAAACGGCCCGAGGCAGCGTCCGCTTGTCCCCGGGACGGCTTTTGGTCTACACTGCCGCCGCCGGGCCGACCGCCGACCCGATCCGACTCCGGAGGACCCCATGCAAAAAACCCAATGCCTGATCATCGGCGCCGGCCCGGCCGGCCTGTCCGCGGCCATCTACACGGCCCGGGCCGGCATGGACACCGTGGTCGCCGGCTGCGAACCGAAAATCGCCGGCGATTACGACATCGACAATTATTTCGGCTTTCCCGAGACCATCTCCGGCCGGGAACTCATCGAGCGGGGCCTGCGCCAGGCCCAGCGCTTCGGCGCGCGCATCGTCTGCCAACGGGTGCTTGCCGTGCACATGGACGCGGACGGCGCCTTCGAGGTCAAGACCGACCAGGACACCTTCGCGGCCCAGGCAGTGGTCATCGCCGCCGGCGTGGCCCGGGTGCGGCCCGGCATCGCCAACCTGGCCGCCTACGAGGGCAAGGGCGTGTCCTACTGCGTCAGCTGCGACGGGTTTTTCTTCCGGGGCCGCACCGTCGCCGTGGTGGGCGAGGGCAACTACGCCGCCAACCAGGCCCTGGAGCTGACCAACTTCACCTCGGCCATCACCATCTACACCCAGGGCAAGGAGCCGGCCATGGGCGAAGTTTTCACCGGCAAGCTGGCCGAGGTCGGCATTGCCGTGTCCACGGCCAAGGTCGACCGCCTGACCGGGGAGGCGGCCCTGACCGGCCTGGTGCTGGCCGATGGGGGCGAAGCCCCGGCCGAGGGGCTTTTCGTGGCCATGGGCCAGGCCTCGGCCCTGGATTTCGCCAAGACCCTGGGGGTGCTGGCCAAGGGGGCGTTCATCGAGGCGGACAGCGAACAGAAGACCAACGTGCCGGGCGTGTTCGCGGCCGGGGACTGCGTGGGGCATTTCATGCAGATCAGCGTGGCCGTGGGCGAGGGGGCCAAGGCCGGCCGGGCGGCCATCGCCCATGTCAAGGAGCGGGCGGGCAAGGCCGACGGCTAGTGCGGCGCCCCATAATAAAGGAGACGGTTGCCCAATAACAGTCCGGGAAAAGCCTCCGGCGGCCAACGGGCTTGCGCCCCTTGGCATCCCCCGCGCGGGCAACACCGCCCGATGCGCCTGTTGCGGCAATCCGCCCACGCTGTTCCGGTGACGGCGCGCGAGGCGGCCGGGCGGCCCAGGCCCTTGACAGCAGGCTTCGATTCGGCTTAAGAAATAGAGTTTGCGAATACGGCATGGGCCTATAGCTCAGTTGGTAGAGCCACCGGCTCATAACCGGCAGGTCCCAGGTTCGAATCCTGGTAGGCCCACCACGAAGGATACATGGCCACCCCCACGCTTGCCACCGCCAACGTTTCCCCCGCCAGCCGGGCGGCGACCATGACGCAACAAAGGCGCTTGCGGGCCGCCTCGGTCCTCCAAGGCGCCTTTTTCATGGCCCCATGCGCGTAAACGCCCTCCTTGCCGTCATCGAGGCCACGGCCGACCCCGGCCGCGCCGCCTCCTGGGACCGCTCGGGCGTGCAGGTCGCCGGCACGGCCGCGGACTGCGACAAGCTGGCCGTGGCCCTGGACCCGAGCCCCGAACTGGCCCGCCAGGCCCTGGCCTGGGGCGCCCAGGTCATCCTCACCCACCACCCGGTGGGCCTGACCCCGCGCCTGCCCGACCGCCTGGACGATTTCCACCGCCTGCTGACGCTGGTCCTGTCGCGCGGAGCCTGGCTCTACGCCGCCCACACCTCCCTGGACACGGCCATGGACGGGCCGCCGGCCTGGCTGGCCGAGGCCCTGGAACTGACCGGCCGGCGCATCCTGGAACCGGCCGGCCGCACCCCGTACCTGGCCGCCCGCTGGCGGGCCGCCTCGCCCCCGTCGGGCCGGGCCGCCCTTGGCGGGCTGACCGGGGTTTCGGTCATGCTGCTGGGCAACGACTTGCTCGAGGTCGTCTTTCCCCGGCGCCTGACGGCCCGGGTCCGGGCCATGGTGGCCACGGCCTGCCCCGACGCCCGACTGGTTTGCCAAAGCGTCCTGGACGAACCGGCCGAGGCCTACGGCTACGGCCTGGTGGGGACCCTGCCCGCCCCCCTGTCCCTGGACGCGCTCCTGGACCGGCTGGCCGCCCTGCTGCCCCGCCGCTTTTTCCTGCTTGCCGGCAGCAAGCCCGAAACGGTGTCGCGCGTGGCCTATTGCCCCGGTTCCGGCGCGGACATGGCCGGGCGCGCCTTTGCCGCCGGGGCCGAGGCCTACCTCACCGGCGACCTCAAATACCATCAGGCCCTTGAGGTGCCGGCCGGCCGGTGTGTCGTCGATGTGGGGCATTTCTCCCTGGAAGAGGTCATGATGCGCCGCTTCGCCGAGTCCCTGGCCGCCGAACTGGGGCCGGACGGGCCGGCCGTGCGCTATTTTCCCGGAAACGACCCGTTTTCGGCGCATGTCCCCGGGGGTGCTCTGCCCCGGCGGACCGAATAACAACGCGGAGAACTCGCATGTATTTGAAACAGATCGAACAGCTGGTGGTCTTACAGAAGGTGGACGACGAGATCGTCCTGCTTCAGGATGAACTCAAACGGGCTCCCCAGCGCATTATCGAGCTCGAAAAGCGCCGCCAGGAGATCGAGGACAACGCCGAAATCGTCCGCGACAAGCTCAAGTACCTGACCGACCAGCAAAAGCGCCTGGAAACCGAGATCGAAACCGATTCCATGCGGCTGAAAAAAAGCAAAAGCAAGATGATGCAGGTCGGCAACAGCAAGGAATACCACGCCATGATGCGTGAGATGGACAACCTGGAGAAGCAAAACCGCGGCCGCGAGGAAGAAAAAGTCACCGTGGCCGAGGAGCTGGCCCGCCAGAACCTGGAGCTCAAGTCCACCGAGGAAAACTCCCAGGAGCTCGATACCGAGCTGGCCGGCGCCCGCCAGAGCCTGGACGAGCGCCTGGCCGTGGCCAAGGCCCGCCTGGCCGAACTCGACGCCCGCCGCCGCGAAGCCGGCACCGCCGTGCCCAAACCCATCCTGCAGCGCTACGAATTCATCCGCTCGCGGCTCAAAAACCCGGTCATCGTGCCCGTCAACGCCGGCATCTGCTCCGGCTGCCACATCTCCATCCCGCCCCAGTCGTTTATCGAGCTGCAAAAGGGCATCCAGATCTTAAGCTGCCCCAACTGCCAGCGCCTGATCTACTGGAGCGACCACATCGCGCCCGAGCCCGAGCCGGAAACCGATCAGCCCGGGGCCGACAGCCCGGCCGAAACCCAAGCCCAGTAATTCCAGGGGACGCCGGCGGGCCAACGTCGGCGTCCCTACTCCCATGCCCGCCCCGGTCAAACCCATCGTTATCGGCCACCGCGGCGCCTGCGGCTACCTCCCCGAGCATACCCTGGCCTCCTACGAGCGGGCCATCGACCTCGGCGCGGACTCTATCGAGCCCGACCTCGTGGCCACCAGGGACGGCGTGCTCATCGCCCGCCACGAGAACAACATCGCCGAAATCACCGACGTGGCCGCCAAATTCCCCCAGCGCCAGGCCGTCAAGCACATCGACGGCCGAGCGGTGGCAGGCTTTTTCACCGAGGATTTGAGCCTGGCCGAGATCAAGTCCCTGCGGGCCAGGGAGCGCCTGCCCTTCCGGGACCATGGGCACGACGGCCTGTACGCGGTCCCCACCTTCGAGGAGATCATCGCCCTGGTTCGGCGCAAGCAACGGGAGACCGGCCGGGTCATCGGGATCTATCCCGAAACCAAGCACCCCACCTATTTCCGGTCCATCGGCCTGCCCCTGGAAGAGCCCCTCGTGGCCGAGCTTCGCGCCAACGGCTACGACGCGCCGGACGCGCCGGTGTGCATCCAGTCCTTCGAGCTGTCCAACCTGCGGGCGCTACGCCCCCTGACCAAGGCCCGGCTGGTCTTTTTGTACGAGGCGGCGGACAAACGGCCCTACGACGGCGTCCTTTCCGGCGACGGCCGCACCTACGGCGACCTGCTCGCCCCGGCCGCCCTGGCCGAAATCGCCGCCTTCGCCCAGGGCATCGGCCCCGTTAAAGGGCTTATCCTCCCGCCCAACCCGGACGGCAGCCTCGGCCCGGCCACAACGCTCGTGGCCGACGCCCATGCCGCCGGGCTGTTCGTCCACCCCTACACCTTCCGCAACGAACCCCGCTTCCTCGCCCCGGAGTACGGCGGCGACCCGGCCAAGGAATACCGGCGCTTCTTCGAGCTCGGTGTGGACGGCTTGTTCTCGGATTTCCCGGACACGGCCGTGGCCGCCCGGGACGCGTTCCTGGCCAACCGCTGAGGCGCCGGCCACCGCGGTCCTTCGGGCTTGGCCATACGCTCCGGCCTGGCCTTACGCATACGCTCCGGCCTGGCCTTACGCATACGCTCCGGCCTGGCCTTACGCATACGCTCCGGCCTGGCCTTGCGATCCGGCCTGACCTGACCGTCCCTCGTGGTGCGCCTTGCCCGGGAAACATGCGCGGCCGCAACTTGATGCGAAGCCGGGTACCCGGGCATTCGGCTTCGTGTTGCCGCATCCCCCCGCGCCGCCATACCCTCGCGGCGGCCGGCCCTCCCCCTGGAGATGGCATCGCCATCACCGCAACAACGACGTCATGCCGGTATCCGGCATGTATATCGACATTTCGTAATATGCCTACGGGACGTCGCGTCAAGTCGACACGCCGCCGAGATAACCACAAGGCGCAACAAGCGCTTGCTCATCCTTCACGAAACTTGCTAGGTGAAAAAGAACAAGCTTTCCGTCCAGGCAACGCACCAGCGCGCGATAGGGTGCTCACGAGGGAAAACACCTTTCCAACGACAGGAGATGGCCATGCACCGATCGGTCCGGACCCTTGTCTTTTTTGTCTTGTTGCTGTGTTGCGTCGCCATTCGCCCCGGCGTCGCCGGGCAATGGGAGGTCGCCTGGCGCACAACCGGCCTCGATGCCCCGGCGGCCGCCATCCATGACCCCGCCACGGGCGCCGTGTACGTGTCCAGCCACGACAGCCCGGGCGGCTCCGTGGCCAAACTCGATCCCGCAACCGGCGCCGTGCTCAGCCGCCATTTCATCGGCGACGGCACGGCCGCAAGCCCGCTGACCGCCCCCAAGGGGCTGGCCGTGCTCGGCGAAGTCCTGTTCGTGGCCGACGGCGACAGCCTCAAGGCCTTTTCCCTGCCCGGGCAGCAGCAGACGGGCGCCTGGACCGTCACGGGCGGGCAACTGAGCGACGTGACCCTTGGCCCGGGACGGGACCTGTTCGTCTCGAACACCATCGACGGCGAGCTCTACCGCCTGACCTGGAGCAACTATACCTACACCCTGTCGCTTTTTTACGGCCCCCTGGCCGCGCCCGGCCCCCTTCGCCTCATGGGGCCCAACCTGCTTGTCGGGCTTGGCTCCGATGCCGACACGGCCGTGATGAAGGTCGATATTTCCGTCCACGAAGCCTTCCCCTACGTGGACAGAAATCCCGGCGACCTCACGCCCGGCGGCCTTGACTGCGACGACGCCGGCGGCATCTTTTTCACCAGCGGCCCGGACATCCGCCAGGCCGACCGCGACGGCGCGAGTACGGTGCTTTTGAGCGAATCCGGCAGGCCGGCCGGCCTGTCCTATGCCAAGGCCCTGGGCCTGCTGCTCGTGGCCAATCCCGAGGCCGGCAGCGTGACCGCCTACCGCCTGACAAACCTTCCTCCCACGCCGGTTGCGCCAGGGTTGCATCCCTTTGCCGCCGGCGGCGAACATGGCCTGGCCCTGCCCGGGCGACGCGAACTGCGCGGCTTCGGCTACAACAGCTACAACCAGGCCTCCATCACTTCCACGGCCAACGCCGTAGCCCCGCCCGAGCGCCTCGACGCCTCGGGCGACTGGCGCCTGCTGGCCGGCGGCTGGCAGCACAGCCTCGGGATCAAGGCCGACGGCAGCCTGTGGGGCTGGGGCTGGAACTGGTTCGGCCAGCTTGGCCTGGGCAGCCAGGGCACGAGCCACCAGACCGTGGCTGCCCTCAGCCGGGTGGGGACGGACACGGGCTGGACGGACGTCTCCGGGGGCGACGCCCACACCCTGGCCATCCGCAACGGGGCGCTTTACGCCTTCGGCTGGGACGATTTCGGCCAGATCGGCGCCGAGCACGACCCCATCACCCCGGATAACCGGCCCACTCCGGTCCTGGTCGATGCCGGCGGGGAAAACCCCTGGGCGCAGGTCGCTGCCGGCGGCGAGCACAGCCTGGCCCTGCGGGCCGACGGCTCCTTGTACGCCTGGGGCAGCAACGACCGGGGCCAGCTCGGCCTTGCCCGGCAAAGCCTCATCGACTACCGCGCCGAGCCGTCCCTGGTGGACGCCGGGCCGTGGCGCAAGGTCTGTGGCGGCGGCAGCTTCGGCGCCGGGGTCAAGGCCGACGGCAGCCTCTGGGCCTGGGGCGAGAATACCTATGGCCAGCTCGGCCAGGGCAGCACCGGCGGCTTCCTCGACCATCCGACAAGGGTGGGAGCGGACAGCGACTGGACCGATCTGGCCTGCGGCAAGAACTTCGTGCTGGCCCTGCGGGGCCAGGGTTCGCTGTGGGGGTTTGGCAGCAACAACAACGGCCAGTTGGGGCTCGGCGACCTCAATGACCGGGCGGCGCCTACGCGCGTCGGGCTGCGCGACGATTGGCGCGCCCTCGCCTGCGGCTTCAAGCACAGCCTGGCCATGGCCCGCGACGGCAAGCTCTACGGTTTCGGCGACAACGGCCTGTATCAGCTGGGCCTGACGGGCGTGATCACCCAGCGCACCCCCACGCCCCTTGGCCTGGGGCTTCTGCCCCAGGCGAGCGCGGCGCTCCTGATGCTCCTGTCGGCCGAATGACGCGCCGGCCCGGGGCGCCAAAACGAACGCCGGCCCGGGCATCCGTCCCGGACCGGCGTTCGGTCGTGAAAAAAGCGGCGGTATGGCGGCGGCCGCCAGCCGGAGTGCGGACTACAGCAGCGTCTGCAACAGCCCCATGGGCGTGCCGGAGGGCAAGGGCAGGCGCTTGTCCGGCAGCAGGCGCAGGGCCAGCAAGGTCAGCCACTGGCGGGAGAAGGTCACGGCCTCGAAGGTCAGGTAGCCGCGCCCCGAGCCGTCGGTGGCCAGGCCGTAGCCGAAGACCGTGACCCGGATGGGCTCGCGCTCGCCGAGCGGCAAGACCGAAACCGTGATGCTGCGGGCGGCGGAATCAAGGGCCAGGTCCTCGACCTCGCCGTATTCGCGCAGGTACTGCCTGGCCGAGGACAGCAGCAGCTTGGAGAGGGACTTGTCCTTGGCCCCGGCAAAATCGATATTGAGGTTCAAACCCATGGCCGTTACCAGGAAAGGGCCAGGGTCACGTCGTCCAGACAGTTCTTGAGCCCCTCGCCGCAGGGCTGGATGATGTAGTTGCCGTCGAAGCAGGCCAGGCAGTACGGCGGTTCCCCGCTGTTGCCGCGCACGGATTCGAGCAGGCCCTCGATGGACAGGTAGTGCAGCGAATCGAGGCCGATGAACTTGGCGATCTCGTCCACGCTCTGGTGGGCGGCGATGAGTTCGCCCTTGGACGAGAAGTCGATGCCGTAAAAGCAGGGATAGCGGATGGGCGGGCAGGAGACCCGCATGTGGATCTCGCGGGCACCCAGTTCCCGCAGCCGCTTGACCCGGGTGCGGATGGTGGTGCCGCGCACGATGGAATCCTCGACGATGAGGATGCGCTTGCCCTTGATCATGCTCTTGACCGGGTTGAGCTTCACCCGGACGCTGAAATCGCGCATGTCCTGGGAGGGCTGGATGAAGGTGCGGCCCACGTAGTGGTTGCGCACCATGCTCATCTCGAAGGGCAGGCCCGAGGCCTGGGAATAGCCGATGGCGGCGTAGAAGCCGGAATCGGGAAAGGGCATGACGTAGTCGGCGTCCACCGGCGCTTCCGCGGCCAGCGTCGACCCCATCTGCTTGCGCCGCTCGTAGACCACCTCGCCGAACACTTCCGAGTCGGGCCGGGCGAAATAGATGAGCTCGAAGATGCACTGGCGCACGGGCTGGGGGTCGCTGATGCGGTAGGATTGCAGCCGGCGGTCCTGGATGACCAGCATCTCGCCCGGGGCGACCGACCGGATGGCCTCGGCCTCCATGAGGTCGAAGGCGCAGGTCTCGGAGGCCAGGACATAGGCGTCGCCCATGCGGCCGAGCATCAAGGGCCGGATGCCGTGGGGGTCGCGCACGGCGATGATCTTGTCGTTGGCCAGAAGCAGGATGGAATAGGCGCCCTTGACCTTGGCGCAGGCCTTGATGACGGCCTCTTCCAGGGAGTTGCCGTTTAAGTACTTGGCGATCAGGTGGACGAAGACTTCCGAGTCGATGGTGGTCTGGAAGATGGAACCCGTGGCTTCCAGTTCGGCCCGCAGCTCCATGGTGTTGACCAGGTTGCCGTTGTGGGCGATGGCCAGGTGGTAGTCGCCGAAGCGCACGAGAAAGGGCTGGCAGTTGCGGAGTAGCGACGCGCCGGTGGTGGAATAGCGGATGTGCCCCACGGCGACCGTTCCCTTGAGCTCCTTGCCCAGGTGGCGCTCGGAGAACACGTCGGCGACCAGGCCCATGCCCCGCTGTTCGCGGATGCGCGTGCCGTCCCAGGTGACGATGCCGGCCGATTCCTGCCCCCGGTGCTGGAGGGCGTAGAGGCCGAAATAGGTCATCCGTGCCGCTTCGGGATGGCCGTAGATGCCGAACAGTCCGCAGTATTCCTTTTTCATGACGCGTCGCCCGGGCCTAGTTGGCCCCGTAATACTCCTGCAAGCTTTTGACCGAAAGCCCCTGCCCCTTCATCGCCCGGATGGCTTGCGCCATGGCCTTGGCCCCGGCCGCGGTGGTCGTGTAGGGGATGCCGTAGAGAAGCGCCGTTTGGCGGATGACCAGGGAGTCCCGCACCGTGCGCTTGTCCGAAACGAGGTTGACGACCAGGTGGATTTCCCGGTTCTTCATGTGGTCGACCACGTGGGGCCGGCCTTCGAAAACCTTCATGACCGGGGTCACGGCGATGCCCTTGGCCTGGAGGTAGGCGGCCGTGCCCTTGGTGGCCATGATGTTGAACCCGACTTCGCTTAAAATTTGCGCCGCCGGCAGCACGTCGTCTTTGGCGTCGTCGGCCACGGAGATGAAAACCGTCCCTTCCAGGGGCAGTTTCTGGCCGGCGCCGAGCTGGCTTTTCATGAAGGCCAGGCCGACGGACTCGTCGATGCCCATGACCTCGCCGGTGGAGCGCATTTCCGGCCCGAGCAGCACGTCCACGCCCGGGAAGCGGTTGAACGGGAAGACCGATTCCTTGACCGAGTAGTAGCCGGTCTTGCGCTGAGACCAGGGGTCGAGGTCGGCCAGCTTGCGGCCCATGATGACGTTGGTGGCCAGTTTGGCCAGGGGCACGCCCGTGGCCTTGGACACGAAGGGCGAAGTGCGCGAGGCGCGCGGGTTGACTTCGAGGATGTAGATGTCGCCGTCCTTGACCGCGAACTGGATGTTCATCAGCCCAATGACGCCGAGTTCGGCGGCCAGGGCCTTGGTCTGGCGCTCGATCTCGGCAATGAGCTCCGGCGAGAGGCTGTGGGGCGGCAGCACGCAGGCCGAATCGCCCGAGTGGATGCCGGCTTCCTCGATGTGCTCCATGACGCCGGCCACGTAGGTGTCCGTGCCGTCGGACACGGCGTCCACGTCCACCTCGATGGCATTGACCAGGAACTTGTCGATGAGGATGGGGTGCTTGCCCGAGGCGACCACGGCGACCTTGAAGTAGTTCTCCAGGTCCTTGCGGTCGTAGACGATCTCCATGGCCCGACCGCCCAGCACATAGGAGGGCCGCACCACCACCGGATAGCCGATGCGTTCGGCGATCTCGGCCGCCTCGTCCACGGCGAAGGCCGTGCCGTTGGCCGGCTGGCGCAGGTCGAGCTTGGTTAAAAGCGCCTGGAAGCGCTCGCGGTCCTCGGCCCGGTCGATGCTGTCGGGCGAGGTGCCGAGGATACGCACCCCGGCGTTTAAAAGCGGCACGGCCAGGTTGAGCGGCGTCTGGCCGCCGAACTGGACGATGACGCCCTCGGGCTTTTCGTGCTCGAGGATGGACAGCACGTCCTCGAAGGTCAGCGGCTCGAAATAGAGGCGGTCGGAAGTGTCGTAGTCGGTGGAGACCGTCTCGGGGTTGGAGTTGACCATGATGGACTCCACGCCCATGTCGCGCAGGGCGTAGGAGGCGTGGCAGCAGCAGTAGTCGAACTCGATGCCCTGGCCGATGCGGTTGGGCCCGCCGCCGAGGATGACCACCTTGCGGGTGGGCTTGGCGGCCACTTCCTTGCCGGTCTCGTAGGTGGAATAATAGTACGGGGTATAGGCCTCGAACTCGGCGGCGCAGGTGTCGACCAGGTAGTAGGTGGGGTTGATGCCCATGGCCTGGCGCAGTTTGCGGGCGTCGAGGCTGGACGGCAGCCCGAACAGTTTGGCCAGTTGCGGATCGGAAAAACCGTTTTTCTTGGCGGCCAGCACCAGTTCCTGGCAGTCCGCGTCGGCCGGGGAAACCTTCTCCCTGGGGAAGGCCTCGATGGCCGCCTCCATGTCCACGATCTCCCGCATCTGGCGCAGGAACCAGGGATCGATCCAGGTGGCCTCGAAGATCTCCTCCAGGCTCACGCCGCAGCGCATGGCCTGGCGGATCTGAAACAGGCGCCTGGAATTGGGCTTGCGCATGTCGGCCAGGAGTTGTTCGCGGTCGGGATCGCAGGCCGGATCGTCGGGGCCCAGGCCCATGGCGCCGATCTCCAGGGAGCGCAGGCCCTTTTGCAGGGCCTCCTTGAAATTGCGGCCGATGCTCATGGCCTCGCCCACGCTCTTCATGGCCGTGGTCAGGTAGTCCTCGGAGCCGGGGAATTTTTCGAAGGTAAAACGCGGGATCTTGACCACGCAGTAGTCGATGGTCGGCTCGAAGGAGGCCATGGTCTCGCGGGTGATGTCGTTGGGGATCTCGTCGAGGGTGTAGCCCACGGCCAGCTTGGCGGCGATTTTGGCGATGGGGAAGCCCGTGGCCTTACTGGCCAGGGCCGAGGACCGCGACACGCGCGGGTTCATCTCGATGACCACCATCTCGCCGTTTTCCGGGTTGACGGCGAACTGGACGTTGGAGCCGCCGGTCTCGACGCCGATCTCGCGCATGATGGCCAAAGACGCGTTTCGCATCTTCTGGTATTCGTCGTCGGTGAGCGTTTGCGCCGGGGCGACGGTGGCCGAGTCGCCGGTGTGCACGCCCATGGGGTCGATATTTTCAATCGAGCAGATGATCACGCAGTTGTCGGCCCGGTCGCGCATGACCTCGAGCTCGAATTCCTTCCAGCCGAGCACCGAGCGCTCCAGCATGATCTCGCTTTTCATGCTGGCGGCCAGGCCCACGGCGGAAATTGTCTCCAGGTCTTCCATGTTGTAGGCCACGCCCCCGCCCGTGCCGCCGAGCGTGTAGGCCGGGCGCACGATGATGGGGAAGGGGATGCGCTTGCCCCACTCGCGCACGTCGTCCATGTTGTGGCAGATGCCGCTTTGGGGGATGGTCAGGCCGATGTTTTCCATGGCCTGGCGGAAAAGCTCGCGGGACTCGGCCTTCTTGATGACGTCCTGGGACGCGCCGATGAGCTCCACACCGTGTTCGGCCAAAACGCCCATCTCGGCCAGGGCCAGGGCCGTGTTGAGCCCGGTCTGGCCGCCGAGGGTGGGCAGGACGGCGTCGGGCTTTTCCCGGGCGATGATGCGGGCCACGGTGCCGGGCTCGATGGGCTCGATATAGGTGCGGTCGGCCAACCCGGGGTCGGTCATGATGGTGGCCGGGTTGGAATTGACCAGGACCACCTCGTAGCCTTCTTCCTTGAGGGCCTTGGCAGCCTGGGAACCGGAATAGTCGAACTCACAGGCCTGTCCGATGACGATGGGCCCCGAGCCGATGATCATGATCTTCTTGATGTCCGTCCGTTTGGGCATGGCGTGGGTCTGCGGGGTAAAAGGTGGTGAGCAAAGGCCTCGAACCCGGTAGGAATAAGCCGTTTCGGCCCGGTTCGCAAGGGGTTTGCGCGCCGGCCCTCCCCGGGAGGGCCGGCACGGCCCCAGCCGGCCGAAATGGCGTCAAAAGGCGTGTACCCGGCGGCCAGGCCCCGGATGGCCCGAAGGCTAGCGGCTTTTGACGCGCTGCACGGCGACCAGGGATTCGAGATTGAACTTTTTCACCCGGTAGCCCATCTGGCGGGGGGTGATGCCCAGTTCCCTGGCGGCCTTGTGCTGGATGCCGCCGCTGCGGCGCAGCGCGTCGATGATGACGGATTTTTCCAGGCTCTTGAGCGACGGCGCGCCCTCGCCTTCCTCGCCGTCCCCGGCATAGGCGTCCTCGCGCGACGCGATGGTCAGGTAGGGGCGGATGAGGTCGGCGTCGATGCGCTCGTTTTCGGCCAGGATCACCAGCCGCTCGACCAGGTTCTCCATCTCCCGGACGTTGCCCGGCCAGTCGTACTCCTTGAGCACGGCCAGGGCCTCGGTGGAGAAGGTCAGCTTTCGCGCGTATTCCTTGGAGACCTTGTTGAGGAAGTGGATGATCAGCGAGGGGATGTCTTCCTTGCGCTCGCGAAGGGGCGGGGCGTTGAGGGGAAAGACGTTGAGGCGGTAGTAGAGGTCGGGCCGAAAGGAACCCTCCTCGGCCAGGGTGGCCAGGTCCTTGTTGGTGGCGGCGATGATGCGCACGTCGGCCTGGCGGGTCTTGTTGCTGCCCAGGCGCTCGAATTCCTTGTCCTGGAGCACGCGCAGGAGTTTGGCTTGCAGGCCCAGAGGCAGCTCGCCGATCTCGTCGAGGAACAGCGTCCCCTTGTTGGCTTCCTCGAACCGGCCGGGCTTGGTCTGGTCCGCGCCGGTGAAGGCGCCCTTTTCGTAGCCGAACAGTTCGGACTCCAGGAGGTTTTCCGGGATCGAGGCGCAGTTGACCTTGATGAAGGGAAAATCCTTGCGCTCGGACAGGTCGTGGATGATGCGGCCAATGAGCGTCTTGCCGGTGCCGGATTCGCCTAAAAGCAGCACCGTGGCCCTTGTCGGCGCGACCTTCTCGATCTGGCGCTGGACATCCTGCATGGCCAGGCTCTTGCCGACGATGTACAGCCCCTGGGTTTCCTGGGACAACTTGTACTTAAGCGAGACGTTTTCGCGCTTGAGGTTGGCGACCTTGGCCTCGTACTTCTGGTTGAGGCTCATGAACTGGGCAATCAGCGTGGCCACGACGGTCAAGAAGGCCACGTCCTCCTCGTAGTCCACCTCGTCGCCGAACAGCCGGTCGACGTTCAATACGCCGATGGGCTGGCCGTTGAGCAAAATGGGCACGCCGACGAAGGAGATGCGGTCGCGCTCGATCTTGCGCGACTGGGTCTTGTCGAGGAACAGCGGTTCCTCGCGGATGTCCGGCACCACGTAGGGCTTGGCGGTCTGGAAGATGAGCCCGGTCACCCCCTCGTCCAGGCCGTAGACGCCCCGGCTTTTTTCCTCGGCCGACAGCCCCTGGGAAACGCTGATGACGAGCTTGCCCGTGGAGCGGTCGACCAGGGTGATGGTGGCCCGTTTCATGGAAAGCTGTTCGGCCAGGATGCGCAGGATATCCTGGAGCGACTGTTCGAGGTCCAGCGCCTTGTCGATGATGCCGCTTATGGCCGAAAGACAAGACAGCTGGAGATTTAGCGTTTTTGAAGCCATCGGGAAAGGTCCGCCATCTGGATGGTCACGGATTCGGGACCCGTGCCGCCGGGTCCGTTGCGTCTGGCCACGGCGGTTTCATACCGCAGCGCCTCGAAAACATCCTGCTCCATGGCCGGAAAAAATACACACAATTCCTCAAGCGTCAATTGCTCAAGGGGCTTGCCCGCCGATTCGGCGTAGGCCACCGCCCGGCCGGTGATGTGGTGGGCCTCACGAAAGGGCACGCCCTTGGCCGCCAGGTAATCGGCCAGCTCGGTGGCGTTCAGGTAGCCCTGCGACAGCGCCTGGCGCATGCGCTCGGGCCGGAAGACAAGCCCCCTGAGCATGCCGGCCATCACCCGAAGGCTCGCCCGCACGGTGTCGTCGGCGTCGAAAAGCGGCTCCTTGTCTTCCTGGAGATCGCGATTGTAGGTCAACGGCAAGCCCTTGACCACCGTGAGCAGGCCCATCAAGTCGCCGTAGACCCGCCCCACCCGGCCGCGCATGAGCTCGGCGGCATCGGGGTTCTTTTTCTGCGGCATGATGCTCGACCCGGTAGCGTAGGTGTCGGGCAAGGCCACGAAGCCGAAACGCGGGTTGGCCCACAGGATGATCTCCTCGCAAAAACGGCTCAAATGGGCCATGACCACCGAGGCGATAAAGAGGGCTTCCAACACGAAATCGCGGTCGGAAACGGCGTCCATGCTGTTGGCGAAGGCGTGGCTGAAGCCGACCGAGCGGGCCACGGCCCCCGGGTCGAGGGGATAGGTCGTGCCGGCCAGGGCGGCCGCGCCCAGGGGCGAGACCTTCACGCGCCGCAGCGCATCGTCCATGCGTTCGCAGTCGCGCCGCAGCATCCAGGCGTAGGCCAAAAGGTGCTGGGCCAGGCTCACGGGCTGGGCCGGCTGGAGGTGGGTGCAGCCGGGCAGGAGCGTGTCCTTGTGTTCCTCGGCCCGGGCCATGAAAACGCCGATGAGTTCCCGGGCCAGGCGGCCCCAGGTCTCCAGGCTCTCGGCCACGTAGAGGCGAAAATCCAGTGCCACCTGGTCGTTGCGGCTGCGCCCGGTGTGGAGCTTGCCGCCAAGGGGCCCGATGAGTTCGGTCAGGCGCTGCTCCACGTTCATGTGAACGTCTTCGAATTCCATGCGCCAGGGAAACGCCCCGGCCTCGATCTCGTCAAGGACCTGGTCGAGCCCGGCCACGATGCGCTCGGCCTCTTCGCCCGCCAGCACGCCGCGCTTGGCCAGCATCTTGGCGTGGGCCTTGGAGCCGGCGATATCCTGGCGGTACATGCGGCGGTCGTAGGAAACGGATTCGCTGTAGGCCTCCATCAAGGCCCCCGTCCCCTCGCCAAACCGCCCACCCCACATTTTCGTGGACATATCGATTTCCTCCGGGAAAGGAGAGGAACCAGGGGGAGGGAACCCCTTTTTTGCAAAAAAGGGGTTCCCTCCCCCTGGACCCCCTCCCTCCCTAAAAAACTCTCAAAGGGGGATACGGTCTCCCCTCTTCCCCTGCGGCGCTTCGCCGCTGGCGCACCTTGTGGGCGCGATTTCGGGCAACGTGCTGGCCGGCTTTGCGGCCTGCGGGTTGCCCGAAATCGCGCCCACAATCCGGTCGTCGTCCCGCCGCCCGGCGGTCCCGACCCAACCCCCGCCCGCCCCGTCGGGGAGGGTCCGGGAGGGGATCATCCCCTCCCGGCGGGTCCAGGGCAGAGCCCTGGCCGCCGGAGGCATTCTTCTCTTGTCTGTCTTGCCTTGCCTTGCCTTGCCGCCCTACTCGCCCAAACCCCGCAACCGCAGCCCGACCAGCCGGATGAACCCGGTGGCGTCGGCCTGGTTGTAGACCTCGTCCTTTTCGAAGGTGGCGAGCTTGGGGTTGTACAGGCTGTTGGGCGACTTGCGGCCCAGGGGATAGGCCTGGCCCTTGTACAGTTTGACGCGCACGGTGCCGGTGACACGCCGGGACGCTTCGTCGATCATGGCCTGCAGGGCCTTG
Organism: Solidesulfovibrio sp. DCME; assembly: GCF_049995385.1. Classification (NCBI taxonomy): domain Bacteria; kingdom Pseudomonadati; phylum Thermodesulfobacteriota; class Desulfovibrionia; order Desulfovibrionales; family Desulfovibrionaceae; genus Solidesulfovibrio; species Solidesulfovibrio sp. DCME. Next base: position 2,245,904 of record NZ_CP188261.1, on the reverse strand, counting down.
CGTTCCGGGGCGTACCAGAAGCCGTTGTAGACCATCTCGGCGTAGCGCGGGATAAGCGAATCGCGCAGGTGCATGACTTCGCGGTCGAGGCAAATGCCTTCCAGGTCGCGCTTGGCGACGTGCAGGATGGTGCCGCCCGGGGTTTCGTAGATGCCGCGGGACTTCATGCCGACGAAGCGGTTTTCGACCATGTCGATGCGGCCGATGCCGTGCTTGCCACCGAGCGTATTGAGTTTTTTGATCAGCGCCGCAGGCGAGAGCTTCTCGCCGTCAACGGCCACCGGATCGCCGTGCTCGAAGTCGATGGTGACGACGTCGGCGGTGTCCGGGGCTTTTTCCACGGGCACGGTCAGCAGGTAGGTGTCCTGGCTCGGCTCGTTCCAGGGGTCTTCCAGTTCGCCGCCCTCGAAGCTCAAGTGCAGGAGGTTGCGGTCCATGCTGTGGTCCGAGCCCTTCTTGTCCGAGGGCACGGGGATGCCGTTTTCCTTGGCGAAATTGAGCAGGTCGGTGCGCGAGGCGAAATCCCATTCGCGCCAGGGGGCGATGGTGCGCAGGTCCGGGGCGAGCACGCCCGTGGTCAGTTCGAAGCGGACCTGGTCATTGCCCTTGCCGGTGGCGCCGTGGGCCACGGCCTGGGCGCCCTCGGCCCGGGCCACCTCGACCAGGCGCTTGGCGATCAGCGGCCGGGCGATGGAGGTGCCAAGCAGGTAGCGGCCCTCGTAGACGGCCCCGGCCCGCAGCATGGGGAAGATGAAATCCTTGGCGAATTCCTCGCGCAGGTCGTCGATGTAGGCTTTGCTGGCGCCGGTGCGCAGGGCCTTGTCCTCCAGGCCCTCGAGCTCCTCTTCCTGGCCCAGGTCGCAGGTGACGGTGATGACCTCGCAGGCGTAGGTCTTCTTGATCCATTTGAGGATGACCGAGGTATCGAGGCCCCCGGAGTAGGCCAGCACGACCTTCGTGATGTTGCTGCTCATGGCGATGTCCTTATCGAACGGGCGGTTAGCCTTTGGTAAAAATCCATTCCAGAATGGCCTTCTGGACGTGCAGGCGGTTTTCGGCCTCGTCCCAGACGATGGAGGCCGGGCCTTCCATGACGGCGTCGGTGATCTCCTCGCCCCGGTGGGCCGGCAGGCAGTGGAGCACCTTGGCCCCGGGCGCGGCCAGGGCGAGCAGGCCGTCGTTGATCTGGAAACCGGCAAAGGCCTTGGCCCGCTTTTCGCGTTCGGCTTCCTGGCCCATGGAGGCCCAGACGTCGGTATACAGGTAATTGGCGCCGGCGGCCGCCTCCACCGGGTCGTTGACCACGGCGACATCGGCACCCTGGCCGCGCGCCTTGTCCACGATGGCCGGGTCGGGCTCGTAGCCCTTGGGCGCGGCCACCACCACCCGGATGGGGAAACGGGCGGCGGCGTTGATAAGGGAATGGGCGATGTTGTTGCCGTCGCCGACAAAGGCCACGGTGAGCCCGTCCAGGCAGCCGGACTGCTCGCGCATGGTGAGCAGGTCGGCCATGATCTGGCAGGGATGGTATTCGTCGGACAGGGCGTTGACCACGGGGATGGAGCCGTTTGCCGCCAGTTCCTCGAGCTTGTGGTGGCCGAAGGTGCGCACGATGAGGCAGTCGGCGTAGCGCGACAGCACGCGGGCGGTGTCGCGGATGGGCTCGTCGCGGCCGAGCTGGGAATCGTTTTGGGTCATGAAGATGGGCCAGCCGCCCAAGTGGCGCACGGCCACCTCGAAGGAAACGCGGGTACGGGTGGAGGCCTTTTCGAAAACAAGGATGCAGGTCTTGCCGCCCAGCAGGTCGCAGCGGTAGTCGGCGGCCTTCATGGCGGCGGCCCGGTCGAGGATCGCGGAGGCCTCGTCGCGGCTGAAATCCAGAATGGTCAGGAAATGCTGGGGCATAGCGGTATCCTTGGGGCGCGAAATCCCTGGTGGTGGAAAAAGGATGTTATCTACTCCTTTTGACTGGGCCTTGTAAAGGCGCTTGCCCGGCTCGCGGCGCGGGAACGTTGACCCCGACGCTGAAAAAAGGCTACTTTGGAACATGGTCCCATCCGCCCCGGCCATCGGCAGGGCCGGGGCGCACGCGGCACTTCCGCCGGGACCAAAGGGGGAGGAACGTTCATGAAGGCGGCAAAAAATTGGTGTTTGCTGGCGATGTTGGGCGTGGTTGCCGTGCTTTCGGGCTGCGTGGTCGCGGCCGGTCCGGCCTATTACGCGGCGCCGCCGCCCTGCCCGGCCGGCTACTACTGGTCGCCGGGCTACGGCTGCGTGGCCGCGCCGGTGGATGTGGTCGTGCCGCCGGACCCGGTCTACGCCGTGGTCAACATCGACGGCCTGAACCTGCGCTCCTGCCCGACCACCCAGTGCGGCGTGGTGACGGGCCTCAGTCGCGGCGAGCAGGTGCAGGTCCTGGCCCACGAGGGCAACTGGACCCATGTCTGGGCGTTCACCCGCAACCTGGAAGGCTGGGTCGCCTCGCGCTACCTCGACTGAGGCCCGCCCGACACGGCACAACCCCAACCGGCGAGGTTTCCATGGCAACCGCAACACGCATCTTCGTTTTCATGGCGGCCGCATTGTTCCTGGCGGCCGTGTCCACGCTCCCGCCGGCCCTGGCCGGCGACACCACGGTGCTGTTGGCCCAGCAGGGTCCGTTGGGCACACCGCCCCAGGCTGGCCAGGGCGGCAAACGGCAACCCCAGGGCGGCCAGCAACCGGCCCAGCCCGGCACCATGCAGCCACAAGCCCAGCCCGGCGCCATGCAGCAACCGGCCCAGCCCGGCGGCGACGCCAACGGCTGCATGCAAAGCTACCAGCGCTGCGTCATGATGTGCGCCGGGGTGGCCAACTGCATCAACAACTGCAACGTCGGCTACGCCGTGTGCACCCAGCCCCAGGGCGGCCGCCCGGGCGGCAGCTGATCCGATTGGCCCGGCCCAAGGGAGCGGCAGCCGGGGTGGGATGAGAAATGGGCCAAGCGGGACAAGCTGATCCGATTGGCCCGGCCAAGGGTGCGGCAGCCCTGGCTGCGCTGGCGGCTACCGCTCCCGAAAGACAAGCGCCCGCCCTCCCGGCATCCGGAGGGCGGGCACTTCGTTGCAGGACCCATCGGGCTGCTCGTGTCGCGCCCGCGCTCGGGACTGAGCGCATTGCGACACAACACCCGAGAATAATACCTTTTTTCAACAAACACCAACGTGTTTTCAGGGGCGCGCCAGTCCCACTGTTGCGGTCCCCCGGCAAAGCGGGGGCCCATGGGATTAACGCCTGAGCTCCTCTTCCGGCAGGAGCTTTTCCAGGTCGAGCAGGATCAGCAGGCGGTTTTCCAGCTTGCCGACGCCGCGGATGTATTCGGAATCGATGCCCGACACCACCGGGGGCGGCGGCTCCACGGTGTCCGATTGCAGCCGCAGGACCTCCGAGACGGCATCCACCACGAAGCCGACGGTGGTGCCGTGCAGGTCGAGGACGATGATGCGGGTCTGCCTGTCGTGGTCACGCGAGGCCATGTCGAAGCGGCAGCGCAGATCGATGACCGGGATCACCTTGCCCCGCAGGTTGATGACGCCCTCCACGTGCGGCGGGGAATTCGGCACCTTGGTGATGTCCATGATGCGGATGATTTCCTGCACCTTGAGGATGTCGATGCCGAACTCCTCCTCGCCGATGGCGAAGGTGACGAGTTGGAGCAGCTCGTTTTCCAGTCTCTGGCTCGTGGTGACATCCATGGGAATCCCGCCTGTTACCTGTTGCGACCGGGCAATCCCGGCCGCGAGGGCAAAGCCATCGCCCGCCGGCCCGCGGGCAGGGCGACGCCCGCGCCGGCCTGGCCGGACTGGCCCTGCATTTCCAGGATCATGGCATCGAGCTCCTGGGCCTGTTGGGCCATGTCGGAAACGGCGTCGGCGGACTGGCGCAAGGCGTCCAGGGTCTCGGCCGCGATACGGTTGACCTCCTCGACGGAGCGGTTGATCTCCTCGCTGGCCGAGGACTGCTCTTCGGAGGCCGTGGCTATGGAATGCACCTGATCCGTGCTCAAGTCAACGAAGCGCACGATCTCGGTCAGCACATCGCCCGAGGAGCGGGCCAGGTCCGTGGCTTCGTCGATCTTTCGGACGGTCCGGTCGACATTGTCGATGTTCTTGCGGGTACCGTTTTGGATCTGCTGGATGGCCTCGCCGACCTCCTTGGTGGCGGACATGGTCTTTTCGGCCAGCTTGCGGACCTCGTCGGCCACCACGGCGAAGCCGCGGCCGGCCTCGCCGGCCCGGGCGGCCTCGATGGCGGCGTTTAAGGCCAGCAGGTTCGTCTGGTCGGCGATGTCGGAAATGACGTTCATGACGTGGCCGATGCCCTCGGCCTGCTTGCCCAGGGAGGTCATGTCCGCCTTGAGCTCCAGGGACTGGTGCTGGACCTCGCCGATGCCGGCAAGGACCTTATTGACGATATTGGCGCCTTCCTGGGCCTTGTTCTTGGCCTTTTCCGACGTTTCGGTGGCCTGGGAGGCATTCTTGGCCACTTCCAGCACCGTGGCGTTCATTTCCTCCATGGCCGTGGCGGTCTCGGACAGGCGCTTGGACTGGTCTTCGGCGCCGTGGCTCGATTGCTCGATCTGGGCCGAAAGCTGCTCGGAGGCGGAGGAAACGACACTGACCACGGAAGACAGCCGGTCCGCGGCCTGGAGCATGCCTTCCTCCTTGGCCCGTTCGGCCTGCTGCTTGGCGGCCTCGGCCTCCTGGGTGGCGACCCTGGCCTTGCTGGCCTCCTCGGTGGCGTTGCGGCTTTCCACGGCCGCCTCCTCGATCTTCGTCTTGAGCGTGGCCACCATCTTGCGCAGGGCCTCGGCCAGGACGCCGATCTCGTCCTTCTGGTCGATATCCAGGTTGCGGCCGAAGTCGCCGCCGGCGATGGCCGTGGCGAATTCGACGCCCTTGACCACGGGCCGGCTGATGAGCGAGGCGAGGCCGATGGCGATGACCAGGCCCAACAGGACCGCGACGGCCACCGTGACGACGATGATGGTGTTGGCCTGCTGCGTCAGTTGCTGGGCGGCGCCCTTGGCCTCGTCGAGCTTCTTGTATCCGGCCTCCTCGGCGGCCAGGGCCTGCTTGATGACGTTCTCGCCCAACAATTGCATGTCGTGCAGGATCGCCTTGAGATTGTCATCCGTGGCGATCCAGCGTTCGGCGGCCTTCTGGTAAACCTCGGTGGCCTTCTCGGCCTCCTTGATGAGCTTCAATTGCTCGGCGTCGGTCGTCACGGTTTCCAGTTTTTCATAAAGCTTCATCAGCTCGGGCAGGAGCTGCTGCATGAGCTTGTAGGCTTTTCGATCGCTGTAGTTCACCTCTTCCTTCTCGGCCCGCATGATCTTGAGGGCCGTTTCGTAGATATTGGTCGTCACGATGTACCGTTGGACATACTGATCCAAGGCGGCCGCGTCGGCCCCGCCTTTCTTGGCCTTGGTATAATCGGCCACCTGGATCTCCAGGAATTTCTTTGCCGCGTCGCCAACGATGTTGCCGTTCTTGATCATCTCCTCGACGGCCAGTTTGTTGTTCTTGAACCCAGAAACACAGGCATTCATTTTATCTTCATATTCTTTTGTCGCCCGGCGCGCTATTTTCGACTGATCAAATAACGAGCCGAGGCCATACTTCCCTGCAATATCATCAACCTTATCTAAATACGTGTATAGTGTTTTCAGATGCTTTTCGACATCACTACGTACGGATTCCGATTGCTCAGTAATATAAATACGCCAACTCAAGCGCGTTTCTAAAGCAGCTCTTTCAACACCTGTCGCATATTCCACGGCTTTTGCATCGATATCTGTTATAAAAACCAACGCGCCAGAAACTTTACCTATATAGATATAAGACAATATACCAAATATAATTGTAATGGCAACGAGTGCCAAGGCCCCTCCAAGTATCTTCACCTTGATTTTTAAGTCACGAAATCGCATATATTCCCTCATTGCTAAAATGTTAGCGAATAACATCTTCAAAAAACGGTTCTTGATGTATAAACGGCTAGCACGATCCCTGCCTCGTGTAAAGCAATATTTAGGCAATTTCAGCAACACAACACGCAATAATCATGCCGATTCCAGTCGGCTCTCCTGCAAAAAGACCGCGCCACACACGTTCCGCGGCCATTTCCGTGCGCATCACGTTGCAAAACGCAACATCTTAAGTCTCGCAAGAACCTCAAGGAACCAACAGACCGTCCGGCGCATGCGCCCTGTGCCGGCCATGCGGACAGCGCCGGGCGATGGGCCGATGCGGCACCGGAGCCGTCAGGGGGTCGCGTCCGCCGCGTAGACGGCCGTGGCGATCTCGGCGGGAAACCGCCCGGACATGCCGTCCGGGGTGGTGTTGGTCAGCACCACCACGGACAGGCCGGCCTGGCGGTCCAGGAAGAAATGGCTGCCGTACACGCCGCTCCAGGCCCACTGCCCGACGTTTGCCGGCTGGCCGGCCTGCCGCTCGACGAGCACGGCGGCGCCGAAGCCGAACCCGCGCCCGTGGCCGGCCAGGGCCGGTCGGAGGTCGCCGATCTGGTTGGCCGTCATGGCCCGGGCGGTCTGCGGGGCGAGCACCCCGCCGCCGTCGCGGCGCACGGCCTCCAGGAAACGCAGATAGTCGTCGGCCGTGCCGACCAGGCCCGCGCCGCCCGAGGGGTAGGCCTGGGCGTCCGTGGCCCGGGACGGGGAAAAGCGCACGCCCGAGGCCTTGTTGGCCATGACCTCGGGATCGGCCATGCGGTGCGGCCCGCCCGGTCCGGCCGCGTAGGGCACGGACAACCGTTCCCTGCTCGCCGCGACGAAGGCCGTGTCGGCCATGCCCAGCGGCCCGGTCAGCACCCGGGCCACCACCTCGGGCAGCTCGCCGCCGCCGGCCGCGGCCACCACCGCGCCGAGGACATCGATGGACAGGGAATAGCCCCAATCCGTGCCGGGCGGGAAAGAAAGCGGCACCGTGGCCAGCCGGCGCAGGTTCTCGGCCAGGCTGATGCCCGGCCGGTCCAGGCCGTCCGAGACGCCGGCCCGGGCCAGCGGCCCGTCCGGCGGCTCGAGAAAGCCGTAGGACAGCCCGGCGGTATGGGTGAGCAGTTGGCGCACGGTAATCGTGGCCGGACTGCCGTCGGCCAGGCGGGCCTGGAAATAGGGCAGCCACCGGGTCACCGGATCGTCCAGGGAGAGCCGGCCCTGGTCGGCCAGGGCCAGGGCGGCGGCACTGACCAGCGGCTTGCTCATGGAGGCCAGGCGGAAGAGGGTGTCCGGCCGGGCCGGCCGGCCGGCCTCCCGGTCGGCCAGGCCGAAGGCCTTGCGGTAGGCCACCTGCCCGTCCCGGGCCACCACGACCACGCCGCCGACGATCCGGTTTTCCGCCACGGCCTGGGCCACGACCGCGTCGAGCCGCGCGTTGAGTGTGTCGGCCCGGGACTCCCCGGCGAGCGGGCGCGGCAGGAGGGCCAGCACCACCAGCAGCAGCAGCGGCCAGCGGCCAAACATTCGTTTCGGGTCACGCATGGGTTTCACCTCCACAGTCGGGGCACCATTCAGCGATGCCGTAGGGCGTCCCGTGCCTGGGGATTCCACCTCCACTGCCGGGGCACCATTGCCGCATCCAGCCCTGCGACGGCCACGGCACCTCGCCGGCCACCGGCGGCGCCCAGGGCAACGCGGGCTCAAAAGTGCCGGGCAAGGTCGGCGCCTGGGGCCTTGGCCCGGGCACGTTCACCGGGTCGACCACGGCGTGAGCCCGCCGCACCGTGGGCAGCCTCCCCAAGGGCTGGCCGCGCCGCCTGGCCAGCCCTTCAGCGCCCGGCCAGGGGCACGGGGAAGAAAAAAGCGTCGATGCCCTCCCGGGGCGCCACAGCGGCCGGATCGCCCTGGCCGGGCACGGTCTCGATCCAGTTGACGGCCCCGGCCAGATGTTCCTGGGAAAGGCGCTCGTAAAACGCCACCTGGCCGGCCCCGGGCTGGCCTTCGCGGCTGTCCCAGAGCAGGTCGAAATAGTGCCGGTAGGCGGTGAAAAGCTGCCGCGCGGCGGCCTTTTCGCCGCTCCAGGCCCCGCTGCCCGGCCGGGCCGAGACGATGGTCCCGGCCTGCCACAGCCGGCCGCTGCCCTGGCCAGGGGTGTCCAGGTTCGACGAGGTCACGTAGATACGCCGCGCCTCCTCGTGGCCGGGCACGTCGAGGAGCAGGAACTTGTTGTGCATGTCGCGCGGCGTGGTCGGGTTGACGGCGATGCCCGCCGCGTCGAGCACCGGCCAGACCCGGGCCATCTCCAGGGCGTAGGTGTTGCCCGTGGCCGGATCGGTGCGGCGGATGGCGGACGGCCCCCGCAGCAAGGCGGCCGTGGCGGTCCGGGCCGCCTCCCCGCCGCTTTGGAACTGCCACAGGAAACGCACGGACAGCCGGCCCGGCCGGGTCGTGGCCAGGCGGACGTCACTGGCGCGGTCCTCGATCCGCCCACCGGCAAAGCCCTCCTCCACGAAGCGAAACAGGTTCTCCACGAACCAGGCCGTCTGGCCGATCTCGAAGACGGCGATGTCCAGGCGCACGTCACGGCCCAGGCGCAACTGGGCGGCGGCATCGAAAAGCGCCGCGTCGTACCAGTTGACCACGCCGTCGTCGTGCTGGCCGGCGTACGGGGCGTTGAGGTAGCGCGGCCAGGCCTGGCCGGACGTGGCCGGGCCGCCGCCGACAAAGCCCTGGCCCCGGCCGGCGTAGAAGGACACCAGGTAGTCGCCGACGGGCACGGGCGCCATGTCCGTGCCGCTCGAATCGGCGCCGCCCCGCCCGCCCGGAAACAGCCCCAGGCCGCTGCCCGCGCCGGCCGCCCGGGCCAGGGCGGCAAAGGCGGCGTACAGGGCCGGCCGGCGCTCCACGAAGCGCAGGGCGTTGTTGCCCTTGCAGGTCAACCCCACGGTCTGGAGGTTGAGCGAACCGTGGACGGTGGTGTGCTCGTCCTTGCCGTCGGAAAGCTGGAGCACCTTGGCGTGGGTTTCGGGGTTGCCCCAGTGGCCGTGCCGCTTGCCCTCCATAACCAGGGCGGCCGCCCCGGCCCGGGGCAACAGCGCCCGGATGCCGTCCGGCGAGATGTTGCCCACGCCGTAGCGGATGGCCAGCGACGTCACGGTGGCCAGACTGTCAAGCAGTTCGAACACCCGGCGCGTCACATCGCCGGCGGCGGTGGTGCCGCCCCGGTTCTTGACGAAATCCACGCCACTGCCCGGCACGACCGCGCAGAAATAGTCGGTGTTGCAAAAGCCCATGTGGATGTCGCAGGCATAGGTGCCCTGGCGGCCGGCAAAACGCAGCAGCGGCCAGACCCAGGGATTGTAGCCGGGGTCGTTGGGCAAAAATGTCGCCCCGACCGGCCAGTCGGGCCCGGTTTTCCCGGGGGAAGCCCCGGGCAATCCCCTGGGCACGGCCAGGGCCGTCGCAAGACAGGCCAGGATCAGGAAGAAAATCCGTCGCATACGAGGCCTCGCTTGGCTTGGGGCGATCGTTCCGCGCGCCGCCTTAGGATCCAGCCGCCGCCGCGCGCACGAAACGGCGGCCGGACGTCTTCGGGACAGGTCCCCATGGGGGACGCCGTCGCGCGACCGGGCGCAGGCGACTGCTTCGCCCCCCGACCGGGCGCTCCTCCCACCGCGCAGGCCTTTGGAGGCACGGCTGCGGTCACGGGTTGGTGTCAACGACGCTCGCTGCCGCGCGGGCAAAGCGAAGGGCCTGCCACCCCGCCGCGTTTCCTTCGTCAGTTTCGCAGGGGCGTGGCCTGGGCCGTGGTGTCGGGATAGTCCACGCCAATGAAGACCGGAATGGTCTGGATACCCTTGGCCGAGGAAAAGGCCTTGGCCAGGTCCACGTAGCGCCAGTTCTTGTTGCCCATGCTGCGGTAGTAGTAGCGCAGGCGCGACGTGTCGGCCACCACGGACCAGATGGTCTTGTCGAAGCGCTCCTCCTTGCCCTCGTAACCGCGCACCGAGCCGAGCGGGATATCCACGTTGTCCAGGATGGTGATGGCCTGGTTGAGCCCCGCGTCGGCGCCCTTGGCCGGCAGGACGGCCTGGCTTAAGGCCACCATGCGCACGAAGCGGCTGGGCGGGCTGTAGTCGCCCGGCAGGCCGTACAGCCCCGACCCCTGGCCAAACGACTTCAGGGTCAGGCCCTTGAGTTCCTTTTGGGGCACGTTGAAGGTGGACAGGTTGATGTAGTTGTCGAGGTTGGTGAGCATCCAGTCGAAGGTGGGGGAATTGGTCATCACACCCAGCGGGTTATCGTAAAGCGCCACCTTGCCGGCCGTGTACTCGATGACCACGCAGTCGCCCGAGGGGTCGTGGACCACGTAGTGCAGGGGCAAGGGGCCGGCATCGCCGACCGGGCCCTGGCAGACGCGCACGTCGCGGTAGCCCTGGCGCACTTCGGCCACGCTGCCGAACTGGGACAACAGCCAGGTGCCGAACTCGTACTGGGCCAGGGTCTTTCCGGCCTTGGCGCGCTCGAAGGGTTCGTAGGCGGCATAGCCCGGCAAAAAGAGCTGCCCCACCACCAGGCCCTTCTCGTTCATGCCGTCCGAGGCCAGGGGCTGGCCGAAATCGAACATGCCGACAAAGGCGTATTTGTTTTTCCAGGCTACGCCCTTGGCCGCACCGTCGGGCAGGGTGCCCCGGAAGGCCGTGCCCCGGGGCACGATGCCGAGCACCGTCTGCAAGGTCCATTCGCCCTCCATGGTCCGGGCGTAGAAGACCTGGTTGTCGGCGGTTTTGATGTGCACGCTGGTGCAGGCCGGGGCCTTGGACACGGGGAAGGCGAGCAGCGTCAACAGGAAGAGCGAGATGAAGGCGCGCCGGCGCATGGACATTCCCTCCGCGACAGGTTTTGGGGGACAACACGCCCGGCAACCTGGCCGGGCGCCTCTTGCCAAGCCGATGGGGACAGCGCCGCCAATGCAACACTCCCATTCGCATCCGCATGGCGGCAACAAAGCGGCAACGGTCCGAAGCATGGCTGCTTGAGCATGCCGTTTCGCGGCAACTCCATGACGTTACTCCGGAGCCGGCCGGATTGTGCAGCAAAAAGGCTTTACCGGCAACACCCCAACCCGTTGCCGCACACCCTTGCCCCGTCAGCCAGGGAGGCCGCGCATTTCATCCTGCTCCCTGCCCAGCCCCGGCTGTCCGACCGGCTGTACCAACCGCGACCTTGCCGCGCCGCTCTTGCGTTCCCCGTGGCGCGCCACCCCGTTCAGCGGCGGGAAGCCCCCGTAGCCCGCACTGGACCACAGCCCGACCTGCGTCGCCGGCCGGCGAACGTCCAGGCCTGCCTGCGTGCCCCAGCGGGATGGCGGCAAGCCGTGCCGGCGCGGCCAGCGTCAGCCGTCCTCCAGCAACAGCGTGGTGGCGGGCACGGACGGGGCGACCCGGACGAATTGTTCGTAATTTTCCAGGAGCAGCTTTGGCGAGGCGGTGTCCATGTCCGCGAAACGCACCGGCAAGAACATGGGAAAGTTCTCGGGATAACCCGGCAGCAGGGCGACAAAGGCATCCGCTTCGCCGGTCGGCACCAGGGAGGCGCGCATCCGGCGCGGCCCCATCACCACGGACAAGCCCCCGTCGGCCATCTCCACCGCGAACAGGCCGTACGCCGGATGGACATAGGCGCCGACATAGCGTTCCGGGGCGCGCGTGGCGGCCGGTTGGGCCCGGGGCGGCGGCACCACCGAGGCGGCCGGGGCCGGGGCGGTCACCTCGCCGAGCCGGCGGATGTTGGATTCGAAATCCTCCGCCGGCACCGTGCGGTTGACGAACAGATCGTAGAACTTGACCGCGATGCGCAGGCTCACCTGGCTTTTGGCCGTGGTGGCCTCGGTCTTGAAATAATCCGACCCGACGTTGGTCAAAACCACGATGCCGCCGGAGCCCAAGCCGTCGTCATTGCCGAAAACGAGGCCCACGGACGAGGTGAACCCCACGTCGCCGCCGCCATGGTAGTAAAAAGGACGCGGCGTGTAGCCGAGGTAGCCCCAGCCGGAAGCGTACAGGAACGGCCCGGCGTATTTCCCGTCGAGGCTCTCGGTCCAGGGGGAAATGACCGTCTTGGGCGCGAGCAGGGCACGCAGGGTGTCCTTGCCGATCAGGCGCTGGCCGTCGATGGCCCCCAGGCCCAGATTGAAGCGCAGCCATCGGGCCATGTCGTTGGCGCTGGAACGGATGGAGCCGGCGCCCTGGCCAAGGTCGAAAATGAAGTTGTTCCCCCAGTCGGCCGGCAGGACGTCCAGGCTGCCGTCCGGGGCGATGGTGTGGCCGAGGGCGGCGTTGCCCTTGGCGTTCATTGCGGCCTGGGTGGTGACGCTGCGGCGCATGCCAAGTGGCGTGAACAGGCGCGCCGCCAGGTCTTCGGCCCAGCTGCGCCCGTTTATGGCCGCCACGAGGGCCGACGCCGCCATGTACATGTCGTTTTGGTAGGCATAGGCGGTGCGGAAACTCGTCAGCGGCTTTTCGTGGCGAATGGCCCCCACCGTGGCGGCCGTGGGAAAGCCCAGGAGGATCATGCTGGATAGGGACTGTTCCCGCAGACCGGTCCGGTGGTTGAGCAGGTCCCCGGCCTGGAAGTTGGCGTTGACCCAGGGGTCGTACATGCCGAAGGCCGGCAGGTACCTGGCCGGAGGATCGGTCCAGGCCAGCCGGGCCTCGTCGACCAGCATGCCCATTTGCGTGGCCACGAAGGCCTTGGAGCAGGAGCCGATGTGGAAAAGCGTATCGGCGTCCACCGGCGCGGCCGCGGGTCCGTTGCTGACGGCGCCAAAACCCTTGGCATAGACCAGTTGCCCGTCCTGGACGACGGCCATGGCCAAGCCAGGCACGCCTTGCGCCGTCATCTCCTGCACGGCGTAGCCTTCCAGATCGGCCAGCCAGTCGGCCCGGGGCGCCCCGGGATGCAGCAACAAGGGCAGGATCGGGACAAGCGCCAACAACAAAGCCTGTCCCCATGGCCTGTTGCGAGGTGCCATACGCAGTTCCCTCACGGCATGTCGGCATGATGCCTGTTACGGAAAGGATAGCGTTTTCCCAAACCCCGCGCAATGCCGGCAGCATCGGTGCGGCCGTTTTTGCATCCCCCACCGTCGAGGCGTAGTGAAAGGCGCCCCCGTCCATCCCGCGTCCCCATGCATGGACGACAACGCGCCAACCCGCCGTCACGCAGTCCCTGCCCGCCTCTCGGCCAACGGAAACATTTCTGACGGCTGCATCGACCGGGAGCATACGACCCAGGCCGACGCAAGACGAGCCAGTCGCGGTCGTTGCTTCAATGGCAACGGTCGTTGCCGGCCGCAGCGGCCGGTCGCCCTTCCCGGCTGGCGAGCGCCGTTCCGGGATGCAGCCAACCACGAAAAGGACGGTGACTTTTCCGCTATTTCCTACTATAATATTCGAATCAACGATCATTTCTTGATGCCATTTTATTCCTCCGGCGGCCCCATCGACCGTTGCGCCGGAAACAGACGTCAAAGGAAACGCTTGTGTCGGCCGCCTTGCCCACCGCCCCGACCATGCCCAACTTCGCCAGTTGGCTGGCGATCGCCCTGCTCCTCTGTGTCCTCACGCTGACCGGGTGTTCCGGGGACGACCAGGCCGCCTACGCCCCGACCTATTCCAGCACGCCGCCGACGCTGTCCACGCGTTGCGTCCTCGGCGTCCACCCTTTGCATAACCCGCAGAAACTCTTCGAAATTTACGAACCGCTGCTGCGACACCTCAACGCGCGCCTCGGCATCCCCCATGTCCGGCTCGTCCTGGAAGCCTCCAACACCTATCAGGATTTCGACGCCAAACTGGCCCGGCGCGCCCTGCACTTCGCCCTGCCCAACCCCTACCGGACCCTCACCGGCCAGGACTGCGGCTACCGCATCTTCGCCAAGATGGACAACGACGAGGACTTCCGGGGCGTCATCATCCTGCGCAAGGACAGCGACATCCGCGCCGTGGCCGATCTGCGCGGCAAATCCATCTCCTGCCCGGCCCCGACCGCCCTGGCCGCCACCATGATGCCCCAACTCTACCTGCGCCAACACGGCCTGGCCTCCCTTGACGAGGTGGAAACCCTCTATGTGGGCACCCACGATTCGGCCCTCATGAACGTCCTTTTGGGCCGAACGTCCGCCGCCTCCACCTGGCCTCCAGCCTGGCGCGCCTTCCTGGCCGAGCGGCCCGAGGCCCGGGGGATACTGGAAGTGCGCTGGCAAACGGACACCCTGCCCAGCAACGGCCTGCTCGTGCGCGACGACGTCCCGGCCGCCGTCGCCGACAGGGTGCGCGACCTGATCCTGGGGCTGGACGCCTCGCCGGAAGGCCGGGACATCCTGCGCCGGATCGGCATCCCCCGTTTCGTGGCCGCCGACAGCCAAACCTTCGCTCCCGTCGCCGCGTTTCTGCGGGAGTTCGAAGGCCTGGTCCGGCCCCTGCCGGATTGAGTCGGGACAACCTGGAAACGGCACGGCGCGCCGCCGGCGGCGCCTGGACCCCGATCTGGGCGGAACACCAAGGAACTATGACGGTCATCGATCTCACCCGAAACATGACGGTAGGCCTGCGGCGGTCCCTGGGCCGCGCCGCCGAGGCCTTCTGGTTCCGGTCCGTGCGCCGGCAGTTGGTGCTGGGCGTGGCCGTGGTGCATGCCGTGCTCATGACGCTTTTCATCGTCGACCTCACCGCGCGCCAGCAGGACTTCCTCCATCGGGAGAGCCTCTCCCGGGCCGAGGGCCTGGCCCACGTCCTGGGGGTCAACAGCCTCACCTGGTCCCTGTCCGGGGATTACGTGGGGCTTGGCGAAAACATTTCCGCCTTGAAGGACTTCCCGGACCTGGACTACGCCATGCTCCTGGACCCCGACGGCCGGGTCCTGGCCCACACCAACCCCGGCCTGGTGGGACACTACGTCAGCGACGCGCCGAGCCGGGACATGCTGACCAAGAACGCCCCGGTCCGCCTGGCCGTGGACAGCCGGACCATCGACATCGCCGTGCCCATGGTGCTTGGCGACACGACCATCGGCTGGGCCAGGGTGGCGCTCAATACGAGGGGACAGCGCGTGGAGCTGGCCCAGGTCAGGCGCAACGGCCTCCTGTATACCCTTTTGGCCATCATCGCCGGTACGGTGCTGGCCCTGGTCATCGCCCGGCGCCTCACTTCCGGCCTCACCGGCCTGATGGCCGTGTCGGCCCTGGTCCAGCAGGGCCGGCGGGACGTGCGCGCCGACGCCGCGCGCCGGGACGAGATCGGTTCCCTGGCCCGGGATTTCAACACCATGATCGCCGCCGTGGCCGCGTCGGAGCACAAGCTGGCCGCCTCCCTGGAATGGAAGCGCGTCATCCTGGACACCAGCGCCGCCGGCATCCTGGTCATGGACGCGACAGGCCACGTGATGGAAATCAACGCCACCTTCGCCGACATGTTCGGCTGCAACCCCGGGGACATCCTCGGTCACGACACGGCCAGGCTCCACCCGAGCCGCGAGGCGTTCCTGCGCACCCGGCAGGCCGTCCGGGAGCGGCTGCGGGAAAACCCCACCGTGGATATGGAGCTTGGCCTGCGCACCGCCGCCGGCCGCCCCATCTGGTGCCGGGTCACCGGCCGGATGGTGGACGCGGCCCAGCCGTCCCGGGGCATGATCTGGCTTTTCGTGGACGTCACCACCCGCAAGCGGGCCGAAACGGCCCTGCGCCAGAGCGAGGAACGGTTCCGCTCCATCGCCAACTTCACCTTCGACTGGGAATACTGGCAGGGGGTCGACGGACGCCTGCTGTGGGTCTCGCCGTCCTGCCTGCGGGTGACGGGCTACGCCGCCGGGGAATTCCTGGCCGACCCGGGCCTTTTTTTGGGCATCGTCCACCCCGACGACCTGCCGGCCGTGGCCGCGCACATGGACCAGACCCTTTCCGACCACCCGCCTGGCCCTTGCGACTTCGACTACCGCGTACACGCCAAGTCGGGCGAGACCGTCTGGGTCAACCACTGCTGCCGGCCCATCACCGACACCGCCGGCCAACCCCTGGGCCGACGGGGCTGCCTGCGCGACGTGACCGAGGCCAAACGGGCCCGGGCCGAACTCGTCGCGGCCAAGGAGCACGCCGAGGCCGCCAGCGCCGCCAAGGACCATTTCCTGGCCATCATGAGCCACGAGATCCGCACGCCCTTAAACGGCATCATGGGCATGCTCCAACTGCTGCGCGACGCCGACTTGCCGGCGGAACAGCGGGAATTCGTCTCCATCGCCCTGGACTCCGCGGACAAGCTGCTCACCCTCCTGTCCGACATCCTGGACATCACCCGCATCCAGGCCGGCCGGGTGCAACTGTGCGCCGTGCCGACCCGGCCCAGGCGGATGCTTGCCGCCGTGGCCGAACTGTTCCGCAACCAGCTGCGGCAAAAACAGCTCGACCTGACCCTGGAAATCGACCCGGCCACGCCGGAATGCGTTCTGTGCGACGAGGGCAGACTGCGCCAGATCCTGTTCAACCTGATCGGCAACTCCGTGAAATTCACCGATACCGGCGGCATCAGGCTGGGATTGTACCGCCTGCCGGTGTCGCCCGGACCCAACCGCATGCGGCTGCTCTTCACCGTGGCCGACACCGGCATCGGCATCGATGCCGACAAGATCGACGACGTCTTCGAGACCTTCACCCAGGCGGACGGCCGGGGCTTTTCCCGGCGTTTCGGCGGACTGGGCCTGGGGCTGTCCATCGTGCGCGGCTTCGTGCGGCTCCTGGGCGGCTGCCTGTCCGTGGAAAGCGCCCCTGGCGAGGGCACCACCTTTTACTTCACCATCACGGCCGACCTGCCCCAGCCGGACGCGAAGGCCCCCCTGTCGCCGGCCTCGCCCGAGGCGCCGCCCCCATCCCCGCCCGCCGGGCTGCGCATCCTCCTGGCCGAAGACGAACCCATCAACCAGTTGGCGGCCCGAAAACTGCTCGAAAAAATGGGCCACCGCCCGGACATCGCCCCCGACGGGGCAACCGCCCTCCACCTGGCCGCCTCCCATGATTTCGACCTGATCCTCATGGACATCCAGATGCCGGAGCTCGACGGCATGGAAGCCACCCGCCGCATCCGGGCCCTTCCCGCGCCCCGGTCGGCCGTGCCCATCGTGGCCTTAACGGCCCATGCCATGCGCGGCGACAAGGAGCTTTTCTTAAGCGCCGGCATGGACGGCTACCTGCCCAAGCCCCTGATCAAGGAGGAACTACGCCGGCTCATCGACAGGCTGTGCCTCGGCCGGGCTCCCCGACCCCCGGCCTGAGACGCGACATTACCCCTTTCCGCCGACGCCGATCGGGCCTATCCTGCGCCTCCCGCGCGGCCTGGCCGCGATACCCATGCACCCCGCAACGACGCCCGAGGGATACCATGCGCTGCCTGCTGCTGCCCGATACGGATCCGGCCCGCAACCTGGCCACCGAGGAATGGCTGCTGCGCCACGGCCGGGAAAACGTCTTCATGCTCTGGCGCAACGCCGCCGCCATCATCGTCGGCCGCAACCAGAACACCCGCGCCCAGATCAACGAGGAATACGTGCGGGCCCACGGCATTCCCGTGGTCCGGCGCCTGACCGGCGGCGGCGCCGTCTTCCACGACCTCGGCAACGTCAACTTCACCTTCATCGACATAGACAACCCGTCGGGCCGCCTGGATTTCGCCCGCTACACCGCGCCCATCCTCACCGCCCTGGCCGGCCTCGGCCTGGACGCCCGCTTCGACGGCCGCAACGACCTGGCCCTGGGCGGCCAGAAAATCTCCGGCAACGCCCAGTTCCTCCACGGCAACCGCATCCTGCACCACGGGACGCTGCTTTTTTCCGCCTCCATCACCGACCTGTCGGCCGCCCTGCTGGTCGACCCCCTCAAATACCGGGACAAGGCCGTCAAAAGCGTGGCCAAGCGCGTGACCAACATCAGCGCCCACCTGCCGCGCCCCCTTGGCGTGGCGGACTTCATGGACCGGATCATGGCGGCGGTGGCCGGCCAGGGCGCCGTGGCGGAGGCACCGTTCACTCCCGAGGAGCAGGCCCAGATCGAGACCCTGGCCGCGGTCAAATACCGCTCCTATGACTGGAATTTCGGCTATTCGCCGGATTACGCCTTCTCCAAGGCCATGCGCACGGCCGGGGGCATGGTGGAGACGCATTTCGACGTCAGGCAGGGCGTGCTCACGTCCCTGCGCTTTTGCGGGGATTTTTTCGGCACGCGCGACGTGGCCGGGCTGGAGGCCGCCCTTGTCGGCTGCCCCCACGAGCGCCAGGCCCTGCTGGGGCGCCTCGACCAGGTGCCGCTGGAGGATTTCATGCTGGGCGTCACGGCGGCGGCCCTGGTCGAGGGGTTTTTCTGAAGGCTCAGTCCACGCGGTAGTGGCAGCCGAGCGATCGCCTGTTTTGCATGGCGGCGATGGTGATGGTGTAGGCGGCCTGGCAGCCGTGGAACAGGTCCACGATGGCCTTGGAAAGCGGCGTTTCGCGGTAGAAGTCGTGGATGTGCTTGTTGAGTTCCCGCAGGTCCTCGAAAGCGCGCTTTAAGCGCGAGCCCGAGCGGTTGATGCCCACGTAGTTCCACATGGTGTTGCGGATGGTGGCCCAGTCCTGGGCAATGAGCGCCGGGTCCTCGTTGCGGTTGGAGCCGGGGCTGACCCAATCCGGGATGCTTTCCACCAGCCGCCGGCCCAGGGCGGCCTTTTTCCCGGCCCGCTTGCCGATGTCCTGGCCCACGCTGTGGCCCCACAGCAGGCATTCCAGAAGCGAGGTGCTGGCCAGGCGGTTGGCGCCGTGGATGCCGGTGCAGGCGCATTCGCCGGCGGCGTAGAGCCGCTCCAGGGTGGTGCGGCCGGTGATGTCGGTGAGCACCCCGCCGCAGAAGTAGTGGGCCGCCGGCACCACCGGGATGGGCTGCTTGGTGATGTCGATGCCCAGCTGCAGGCAGCCCTTGTGGACGGTTGGGAAATGGGCTTCCAGGTTTTTCACGTAATTGGCCACGTCGAGGTAGACGCAGTCCTGGTCGGTCTTGAGCATCTCGGCCAGGATGGCCCGGGTCACGATGTCGCGCGGGGCCAGGTCGGCCCGGGGGTCGTAGCGCTGCATGAAGGGCTCGCCGGCGTCGTTGACGAGCCTGGCCCCCTCGCCGCGCAGGGCTTCGGTGACCAGCAGGCGCCGCTCGGCCCGATGAAACAGCGTGGTCGGGTGGAACTGCACGTACTCCACGTTCATGACCTTGGCGAAGGCGCGCGAGGCCATGGCCAGGGCCGAGCCGATGGAAGAGCGGGTGTTGGAGGTGTGCAGGAAAAGCCGGCCGCAACCGCCCGTGGCCAGGACCGTGAAATCGGCCAGGATCGTCTCCACCTGGCCCGAGACCTCGTTTAGGACGTAGGCCCCCAGGCACTGGTTGAGCAGCTGGTACTTGAATTCCAGCAGCGTGGCGTGGTGGTTGGAGGTCAGCAGGTCCACGGCCGTGCGCCGCACCAGGACCTTGATGGCCGGATGGGCCTTGACCGCGGCCATGAGCCCTTCCATGATGGCCCGGCCGGTGCGGTCGGCCATGTGCAGGATGCGGGCGACGCTGTGGCCGCCCTCCTTGCCCAGGTGCCAGTCCGAGCCGTCGCTCTTGCGGTCGAACGGCAGGCCCAGGCGGTCGATGAGCAGCTCCTGGACCACCTGCGGGCCGCGCTTGGCCAGGTACTTGACGGCCCGGGGATAATTGTGCCGCCAGCCGCAGGTGAACATGTCGCGCTCGAGCAGTTGCGGCGAATCTTCGGCGCCGCGAAAGACGATGCCGCCCTGGGCCAGGGCGCTGTTGCCGTCGTCGAGGTCCTCGCCCGAGGTGAGCAGGATCACCTCCAGGCCGTAATCGGCCAGGGTCAGCGCGGCCGTCAGGCCGGCCAGGCCGGAGCCCACCACCAACGCGCCCGCATGCATGCGGTAAACCATGGCGCCTTCTCCCTTGCGGTCCGTTACCGGGCCGAGACTTCGAGCATTTTTTCCACGGCCGCCGTGGCCGGGCCACGCACGTCCTCGGGCACGGTCACGGGGGCGGCGGTGTCCAGGGAGGCGAGCGCGGCCAGCAGGTTTTCCTCGGTCCCCTTGGCCATGTTGGAGCAGCCCGACAGGCACAGCGGCCGGATGGCCTTTTCGCCCTGGTAGCGCCGGGCCAGCCGGGAAACGAGGTTTATTTCCGTGCCGATGAAAATTTCGGCCCCGGCCGGGGCCTCGGCCACGTACTTGATGATAAACGAGGTGGAGCCGGCCGCGTCGGCGGCCTGGACCGTCTCGGGCGCGCACTCCGGGTGGACCACCACCCTGGCCCCGGGATGGGCGGCGCGCACGGCGGCGATGTCGCGGGCCTTGAACCGCGAATGGATGACGCACTGGCCGGGCCACAGAAGCACCTCGGCCCCGGCCGCCGCCGCCAGGTCCAGCTGCGCCCCGCCGGCGCGGATGTCCAGGATGTGGCGTTTGTCCGCCGGCACCCCCAGGGCGTCGCAGGTATTTTGGCCGAGCATCTTATCCGGCAAAAAGAGCACCCCGCGCCCCTGGTCCAGGGCCCAGCGCAACATTTTCGCGGCATTGGCCGAGGTGCACACCGAGCCGCCGCAGGCGCCGACCACAGCCTTCACCGCGGCCGAAGAGTTGACGTAGGTCAGCGGCAGCACGTCGCGGCCGGTTGCCCGCAGCCTGCCGAGCACCGTGGCGGCCAGGGCGGCCGGGGCCATCTCGGACATGACGCAGGCGGCGTCCGGGGCCGGGATGTGCACGCGCTGGCCGGGCCCCGCCAGCATGGCCGCGGTCTCGGCCATGAAAAAGACGCCGCAAAAAACGATGTCTCGGGCCGACAGCCCGGCCACCTTGCGCGACAGTTCCAGGGAATCGCCCAGGATGTCGGCGTGGGCGACCACGGCGTCGCACTGGTAGTGGTGGGCCAGGATGGCCAGGGAGTCGCCGCGGCTGCGGCGGATTGCGGTGATTTTGTCCGTCGTGGATGCGTCCATCAGCCCTTGGCCTCCGTAATAAGCATGCTGAAATCGGCACTCGGCGCGGAGTGGGTCACGCGCCCCACGGACACGAAGTCCGGCCCGAGCGCCGCGATGCCGGCCAGGGCCGGCAGGTCCACCCCGCCGCTGACCTCGGTCTCGATGCCCGTCGGCACCAGGGCCAGGGCCTGGCGCATGGTGTCGGCGTCCATGTTGTCAAGCATGATCCGTGCCGGCTTCTCGGCCAGGGCCTCGGCGACCTCGGCCAGGGTGCGGCATTCGATCTCGACCGGGGGCATGGCCTCCAGGCGGCCCTGGTAGGCCCGGCGCAGGGCGGCCATGGCTTGCGGGATGCCGCCGGCCCGGTCGATGTGGTTGTCCTTGAACATGAGCATTTCGGACAGGTTCTTGCGGTGGTTGACGCCGCCGCCGACGGTCACGGCGTATTTCTCGGGATAGCGCAGGCCCGGCAGGGTCTTGCGGGTGTCGAGCAGCCGCGTTTTCGAGCCGGCCAGGGCCGAGACGGCCGTGGCCACCCGGTTGGCGATGCCCGAAAGGTGGCACAGGAAATTGAGCATCACGCGCTCGGCCGTCAGCAGCGTCACGGCCGGGCCGTCGATGACGGCCACCACCGTGCGGTCGGGCACGGCATCGCCGTCGGCGGCGAAAAAACGGACGTCGCAACGCGCCGCCGCGCCCATCCGTTCCAGGACCAGGGGCAGGATGGGCAACCCGGCCACCAGGGTGTCCTGCTTGGCCACGATGCGGGCGGTGAGCCGGTCGGCCGGGGAAAAAACGGCCAGGGAGGTCAGGTCCTCGCCGTCCTCCTCCAGGGCCAGGTCGATGGCCCGCAGCAGGAATTCCCGGGCGGGTCCGGTGAAATAGGCCTCGAAACGGGGATCGGTCATGGCACTCCCGCCTTGACGACTTGGGCCGGGCCTGGGCGCGCCTGTCAGGCCGGGGCCGGGGTGGGAAAAGGCCGCCAGGAAACCCCGCGCCGGGAGCCCTGGCGGACAGGCGGCGGCGCAACCCGCCAGCCGCCCGGAATTCAGTAACGTTTTTGCGCCCTTCGGGCAAGGGACGAGCCTGGCGCCTTTTGTCCCGCCCCGGCCTGGCCCAAGGCCGGCCGAAAGCTGCAAGGGGCCGGCATCCTTGAGCCAACCCGGTGCGTCAAAATGACTCGCGCGCGGTCACCGAACGGACAAATGGCCCGACAACGCCCCGATCAGCCCCGCTGCTTGCGCAGCCGGGCCAGCCGGGCGGCCAGGCGTGGCTCCAGCCCCTGGTCCTTGGCCGTGTAGTACTGCCGGCCGGCCAGCTCCTCGGGCAGGTAGTCCTGGTCCACCCAGGCCTCGGGATAGGCGTGGGGATACTTGTAGCCCTGGCCGAAGCCCCATTCCCGCTGGAGCCGGGTGGAGGGGTTGCGCAGGTGCAGGGGCACGGGCCTCACCCCGGACTGCATGATGTCCTTTTTGGCGGCCAGATAGGCGGCGTAGGAGCTGTTGCTCTTGGGCGCCAGGGCCAGATAGACGGCGGTCTGGGCCAGGGGGATAAATCCCTCGGGCATGCCGATGCGCTCCACGGCCTCGGCCGCGGACACGGCCAGGGGCAGGGCCATGGGATCGGCCAGGCCGACATCCTCGGAAGCGGAAATCATGAGCCGGCGGCAGCAGAAGCGCGGGTCCTCGCCGGATTCGAGCAGGCAGGCCAGGTAGTACAGGGCCGCGTCCGGGTCGCTGCCCCGGATGGACTTGATCATGGCCGAGGCCAGTTCGTAGTGGGAATCGCCGTCGCGGTCGCCCCGGGCCAGGGCCTCGGGCAGCTGCTTTTTGAGTTCCTCGGCCGAGCGCTTGTCCTCGGGCAGGGCGGCGGCGAATTCCACGAGGTTGAGCAGCGTGCGGCCGTCGCCCGAGGATAAAAGCGCGATGATCTCCAGCCCCTCGGGCGAAAGTTCCAGCCCGGCCTCCTTGGCTCCCCGCTCGGCCAGAAGGAGCAGTTCGGCGTGGGACAGCGGCCGCAGCCGAAAGACGTGGAGCCGCGACAGGAGCTGGCGCGTCACGGAAAACGACGGGTTCTCGGTGGTGGTGGCCAGCAGCACGATCTCGCCGGTTTCCAGCAGCGGCAGGAAGAAATCCTGCTGGGCCTTGGAAAAGCGGTGCAGCTCGTCGAGGATGAGGATTTCCTTGCCCTTGATCAGTTCGCGCAAGGCGGCCAGGCCGGCCTCCGGGGCGCTGACCCGCACGTAGGGCCGGCCCTTGGCCCGGGCCAGTATCAGGGCCAGGGTGGACTTGCCGCAGCCCGGCGGGCCGAAAAAGAGCAGGCTCGGCAGGCGCGGCGCGGCCAGCATGGTGGTCAGGCGCGAGATGACGTGGGTTTGGCCGACGAATTCGGCCAGGGCCGCCGGCCGTATGCGTTCGGCCAGGGGGCGTTTTTCGTTGCCCAGGAGATCCATGGTTCCCTTTTTCTTGGCTTGCTGACGGCGGTGCCGGCCACCACCGTCGGTTACGGGACGCGGGCCGCCGCGCCGGTTTCCCCCGGCGGTTCCCGCCCGGAGGGGGGCGGTCATGGGGCCAGGGCGGCGTCCTCGGCCGAGCCCGGCGTTTCCCGGCCCGCCCGATCGGCCGGGTCGCCGGCTGCGGCCAGGCGCGCGGCCGTGGGGCGATGGCGCAACACCAACCGGGGCGGCCCGTCGGCGGGCGTTTCCAACACGACGTCGGCCTCGCCGGCGCGCCACAGGCACACTGCCAGCCCGGGCGTTTCGCGGCAATAGGGCGGTCCGTGGCCGCGGGTCAAGTCCCGGCGCAGGGCCTCGGCCGCCTCGCGCGAGTCCAGGCCGGCGCTGACGGTGAAAAACCGGCCCTGGTAAAAGCCGTAGACCGGGTCGTGCAGGGCCGCGCCCAGGTATTGCCCGCCCCGGCCCTGCAAGGTGCAATAGGCCAGGCTTTCGGCCAGTGCATGGGGCAGGGGGATGTCCACGGCGGCGCAGGCGGCTGGCCTGGGATCGCCGAAGGCCAGGCCGCCCAAACCGGTGACCGGTTCGGCCGGACCCGAGCAGGCAACGAGAACGGCCAGCGCGAGCCCGGCCAGCATCGCCCCCGCTCCGGCCAGGACCCGCCCCGGACGATCGGCCCTGGCCGCCAGCGGCGAAAACGGCCGGTGCCGCGCCCTGGGACAACAGGACATGGGCTTTGCTGTGCGCAACGTCATAAAACCACTGTTTTTCCTGAAAAAACTACATCAAATCTTCAAGAGGCACAACACGAGCCCCAGGGCGGCCAGGAAACGGCTGGCCAGTGACCCTGGCCCGACGGATTCCCGTTGCCAAGCCGGAAAATGAACATTTGTTCATTCCCCATTCGGCTCCCGGACGGAATGCGGGGCCACTCCCAAAGGGCGTGCTCCCCATCGAGCCCGTCCGCTTCCCGGTCCGGCGCGTTCCCCCGATCCCTGGCGGGGAACGTGCCGGCCGCTCGCGCCGGGAAGCACGCTGCGCCCCCGCAAGCCCCACTCCCCCCCAAACGCCCGGCCAGGCCGGGCCAGCCCTGAGGAGTCCCATGCGCTTACGGAAACGAAAAGGCAGTTCCCGGATTTTCGTACGCCCCGGACGGCGCCTGAGGGTCTTCCTCGTCACGGCCGTGCTCGTGGTGGCTCTTTCGGCCGTCCTGGACACGCACCAGCCCCGGCCGGTGCCGGTGGGGCCGCCGGCTCCCGTGGCCCTCGACTGCCCGACCTGGGCCGAGGGCCTTGGCGAGCCACGCGACAACCTCTTCGCCCGGGCCGAGGAAGACCCGGACAAGGAAGTGCTGGCCGGTTCGGTCCGGCCCGGCCAGACCCTGGGCGCCCTCCTCGGCGGCTACGTCGATCCCGAGGAACTGGCCGGCCTGGAACCGCCGCCGGATTTTTCCTTCGCCGACATCCGCTCCGGCCGACCCTACCGCATGACCCTTCGCGACGAGGAATTCGTGGCCTTCGAATACGACCTGAGCCCGACCGAAACGCTGGTCATCGACGGCGTCGACGGCGAATTGGCCGCCAAGCTCGAGACCAGGCAGTGCGAAGTCCGCCAGGCCGTCATGGCCGGCACCGTGGAGTCGAGCCTGTTCGCCGCCGTGACCGCGGCCGGCGGCAATGCCGAAACGGCCGTGGCCCTGGCCGACATCTTCGCCTCGGACATCGACTTCTGCCGGGATGTCCAGCCCGGGGACACCTTCCGGGCGGTGGTGGAAAAGCGCTCCCTGGAGGGCGAATTCATCGGCACGGGCCGGGTGCTGGCGGCGCGCTTCGTCAACCAGGGCAAGGTCCACGAAGGGTTCGCCATGCTCGGCCCGTCCGGCAGGACGGAATACTTCGACGCCGACGGCCGGCCGCTGCGCAAGGCCTTCCTGCGGGCGCCGCTGTCGTTTCTGCGCATCACCTCGCGCTTTTCCGGTTCGCGGCTGCATCCCATCCTCAAGGTGCGCAAGGCCCATTTCGGCGAGGACTACGCCGCCCCCACCGGCACGCCGGTGTGGAGCGTGGGCGACGGCGTGGTGGTGGAACGCGGCCGCAACGCCGCCGCCGGCAACTACCTCACCGTGCGCCACGGCAAGACCTGGGTCACGCGCTACAACCACCTCAGCCGCTTCGCCAAGGGGATCGCCAAGGGCACCACCGTCGACCAGGGCCAGGTCATCGGCTACGTCGGCCAGACGGGCTACGCCACCGGGCCGCACCTGGATTTCCGCATCTACAAGAATGGCCAGCCGGTCAACGCCCTGGCCAATCCCGAGATGCGGGCCGAGCCGCTGCCGGGGGCACAGCTCGTCCGGTTGCGGCGCGAGGCGGCCCGCCTGACGGCGCTGCTGGACAACCCGGCCCGCCCCCGGGCCGTGGCCGACCGCGAGCGCACCGCCACGGGGACGTATCAGTAGGCGAGGCGTTCGAGGATGACGTTGCTGACCAGGAAGCCGTTTTTCGTCAGCCGCAGATGGCCGGAACTTAAGCGGATGAGCCCGTTTTGGCGCAGGGCCGTGATCAGCGCCTCGTTGTCCTTGATGAAATCGCGGCCCGTGGCCTTGCGGTAGGCGCGAAGCGGCAGCCCCTTGGCCGTGCGCAGCGACAGCATGACCATTTCCCGGGCTTTTTGCCCATCCGTGAGGGCCTCGCCGCCCTGGCCGACCGTGCCGCGGCGCACCCGGGCGGCCCAGTCGGCCTGTTCCCCGGGGTTTTCGAAACGCACCCCGCGAAGGGTCGAGACGGCCGCCGGCCCCAGGCCCAGGTAGTCCCGGCCTTCCCAGTAGCCGCTGTTGTGGCGACTGACAAAGCCCATGCGGGCGAAGTTCGAGACCTCGTACTGGAGATAGCCCTGCTCCTCCAGGTACTCGGCCCCATGCACGTACATGCGGCCCTGCTCGCTCTCCCCGGGCAGGATCAGGCCGCCGGCGGCCGCTTCCGCGGCCAGGGGCGTGCCCTCCTCCACGGTCAGGCCGTAACAGGACAGGTGCTCGGGCCGCATCCGCACGGCCAGCTTGAGCTGCTCCAGCCACTGGCTCTCGCGCTGGCCGGGCAGGCCCCAGATGAAATCCAGGCTGATGTTGGCGAAACCGGCCTGGCGGGCCAGGCAATAGGCGGCCACGGCCTGGCCGGCGTCGTGGGGCCGGCCGAGGAAGCGCAGGTCGTCGTCGGCCAGGCTCTGCACGCCGAGGCTTAAGCGATTGACGCCGTACTTGAGGAGCGATTCGAGGTACTGGCTGTCCAGGGCCGAGTCCGGGTTGGCCTCGAAGGTCCATTCCACGGCTGCGTCCAGGTCGAACTGGCGGCGCAGCTCGGGCATGAGGCGCGAAAGGGCCCAGGGCGGCAGCAGGCTCGGCGTGCCGCCCCCGAAATAGACCGTCTCCACCTTGGGATGCTCGAGTTTCCTGCCCCAAAGCCGCATCTCGGCCGCCAGGCTCGCGGCGTAGGCCTCCACGGCGGCCATGTCGAAAGGCCGGGACACGAAGGAGCAGTAACGGCACTTGCCCCGGCAAAACGGCACATGGATGTAGAGCAGCATGCGACGGCGGCATGGGCCCGGCCGCCCGACCGCGGGCTTGGGTCGGGCGGTGGCCGGCGGTTATTGGGTCGGTTTCTTGTGCAGGCCGCAGGGGCCGGCATGGCCTTCGTGGCTGCCGGTTCGCTCGAAATCCGTCAGGTAGTCCAGGAGTTTTTTCGTCTTGGCGCCGCTTTGGGCGTCGCCGATCTCCTCGAACAGGGCGATGGCCCGGGCGTACCAGACCTTGGCCGCCTCCAGGTCGCCCTGGAGGTTGGCCGTGAGCCCCAACTGATGGGTGGTCTTGGCCTCGCCGGGGACGTTGCCGAGTTTTTCCTCCAGGGCCAGGGCGCGCTCGTAATGCGCCTTGGCCGTCTCGTAGTCCTCGGACAACTGGGCCACCACGCCCAGCTGGTGGCTGGTGACCATGAGGCCGCCTTCCAGGCCCTCGGCTTCGCTGACGGCCAGGGACGATTCGAGCCAGGTGCGGGCCGCGGCCAGGTCGCCGGATTCCTGGGCGGTCAGCCCCAGGTTGTGGCGGGTCATGGCCTGGCCCACGGGGTCGCCGCCCTGGCTGAAGGCTTCCAGGGCGCGCAGGAACCCGTCCTTGGCCGCGTCCAGTTCCTTGCGTTCCATGGCTTCCAGGGCGGCCTGGTGCAGGGCTTCGGCCTGGGCCAGGGCCGCGTCGTCGGCGTGGCTGGTGTCCAAATCGTCCTCCGTAAGGCCGCCGGACGCCTTGCGCCCCGGGGCCGGCTGCGATGCGCTGTTGGGATGCCGCAGGGCCTGGGTGACGCGCTTTGGGCTTGGGGTCAAGGCTTTTCGGCGTCCGGGCCGCCGGGTTCGGCGGCCGCCTTTTGCGGGCGCAGGCAGGCCAGCACGCGCTCTTCGGCCTCCCGGAAGGCTGCGTCGGCCAGGGCCGGAACCTCCCCGCGCGCGACGTAGTGGATGGCCCCGCAGGGGCACATGGCCACGCAGGCCGGCTCCTGGCCCATTTGCCGCCTGGCCGCGCACAGGTCGCACTTGACGAGCATGACGCCCTTGTCGGTCTCGAAGATGGCCATGTACGGGCAGGCCAGCATGCACTGGCGCGACTCGCAGCCCCGGCACAGCATGGGCAGAAGCACCATGGCCCCGTCCACGTCGCGCCGGATGGCGCCGCGCTTGCAGACCTTGGCGCAGTTGGCCTGCTCGCAGTGGCGGCAGTACAAGGGGGCCATGAGCCCCGAGGCGGCCCGGATCATGTGGATGCGCGGCACGTCGTGGACGAACCGGCAGACGTATTCGCAGGTTTCGCAGCCGATACATTTCGAATAGTCGATGCAAAGCGTCTTTTGCCTGTCCATGTCCCCTCCCCCCAGGGAAAGCCCTATGAACCCCGCACCCGAGGGGCGTCCTTGAAGCCGCCGCCCGGGAAGCGGTCGGCCTCGCGGCTGATGAGCCCGTCGCCGGAAAATTCCGTCTGGCGGTTTTGGGCCTTGAGCTCCAGCCAGTTGCCGAGCGACCGGGCCGCTCGCAAGCCGGAGTAGATGGCCTTGCCGATCTTGCTCGGGCCGGTTAAGGCATCGCCGGCCACGAACACGTTCTCGATGGCCGTCATGTTGAGCCAGCGCACCTCGCCCTTGCGCACGGATTCCAGGCCCAGCTCCCTGGCGAAGGGCGGCGTGGCCACCTCGCCGATGGCCGTGACCACCACCTCGGCGGCA
Organism: Solidesulfovibrio sp. DCME; assembly: GCF_049995385.1. Classification (NCBI taxonomy): domain Bacteria; kingdom Pseudomonadati; phylum Thermodesulfobacteriota; class Desulfovibrionia; order Desulfovibrionales; family Desulfovibrionaceae; genus Solidesulfovibrio; species Solidesulfovibrio sp. DCME. The sequence goes on along the minus strand of NZ_CP188261.1, from coordinate 2,217,164 downwards.
AGGGTGTCCAGCCGGTCGCCGCCCGGGACCCGGCGGCGGAATTCGAGGCCCGAAACCGCCTCCGAACCGAGGATGCGCGTCGGGGCGCAGCCCTCGACCCAGCGCACCCCGGCCGCCTCCAGCCGCTCGATTTCCAGTGTGCCGCACGGGGCTTCCTGGCGCGTGCGCCGGTAGAGCATGGTCACCTCGGCCGCGCCCAGGGCCACGGCGCCGTGGGCCGCGTCCACGGCCGAATGCCCGGCGCCGATGACCACGACGCGCTTGCCGGCCACGTCCGGCGCCGTCACCCCCGGGGCGCAGTAGCGGGCCGCCCGGATGGGAAAGAGGAATTCCAGGCCCGAGAGCACGCCGGCGAGGTCCTCGCCCGCAACCTCCAGCCGCCGCGACCGCCAGGAGCCCGTGGCGATCATGATGGCGTCGTGTTTTTTGACCATGTCGCCAAGCCCCCGCATGTCGGTGGCGAAATGGTCGCCGGCCTCCTCGAACAGCGGCGCGCTGCAGCAGATCTTGGTGCAGGTGTGAAAAACCACGCCGTAGCGCCGGGCCAGGCGCAAGGTGCCGGCCTCGATGCGCCCGCTGGGGATGCGGTGGCCGGGGATGCCGAAGAGCATCAGCCCGCCGGGCTTGGGCATCTTGTCGTAGACCTCCACGGCATGGCCCAGGCAGGACAGGTAGCCGGCGGCGGCCAGGCCCGAGGGCCCGGCACCGATGATGCCCACCGACGCGCCGCTTGGCGGTGGTGGCTCGTCACACAGGAAATTGAAGTTCATGGCCTCCACGGCGGCCTCCTTTTGCTGCCAGCCTACGCCAAAGCCCGGTGCGCTTCAACGCGGCCGTCGACTTTGGGCCGGGTTTGTGCCACCACCGGAAACCTTGCCACGGGAGAAGGGCACCGGCGTGACACGCATCTACGTAAAACTCATCGGCTCGGCCGTGCTCTGGGGCGGCACCTGGGTGGCCGGGCGCATCCTCGGCCGGTATATGGGGCCGTTTTCGGCCGCCTTTTTGCGTTTCGCCCTGGCCTCGGCCTTTCTCGTCTTCCTGACGGCCCGGCTCGAAGGCGGCCTGCCGCGCCTGACCCGGGCCAATTTTCCCTGGCTGCTGGCCCTGGCCGCCACGGGCATCTTCGCCTACAACGCCCTGTTTTTCGCCGGCCTGCGCACGGTCCCGGCCGGCCGGGCGGCGCTGATCGTGGCCGCCATCCCGGCCGTGGTGGCGCTTTTTTCCGCCATCGTGTTCAAGGAACGCTTCACGCCCCTGAAGATGCTCGGCCTGGCCCTGTCGTTTGGCGGCGTGGGGCTCATCGTCTCGGACGGCGACCCGGGCAGGCTCCTGGCCTCGGGGCTTTCGGCCGGCGATGCCTGCATCTTCGGCTGCGTGGCCACCTGGGCGGCCTACACGCTGATCGGCAAGAAGGCCATGGAACGGGTGGCCCCGTACGGCGCCGTGGCCTGGTCGTGCATCCTGGGCGCGGCCATGCTACTGCCGCCGGCCCTGGCCACGGGGCTTTGGCCGGACCTGCGCACCGCCGGGCCGGTCGCCTGGGGCTGCCTGGCCTTTTTCGGCGTCCTGGCCACCGGTTTCGGATTTTCCTGGTATTACGAGGGGGTCAAGGCCATCGGCCCGACCAAGGCCGGGGTCTTTATCAACCTCGTGCCGGTCGTCGCCGTTTTTTTGGGCTGGCTCATGCTGGGCGAGCCCCTTTCGCACGCCTTGGCTCTCGGCGGAATCTGCGTGCTTTCCGGGGTTTGGCTGACCAACCGCCGCGCGAAGCCTGCGGAAAGCCGATAACGGCCTTGCGCTTGGGCCATCAAGCGGCTAGACCATCCCCAACCCCCCGCCAGGAGTCCTTCCTATGGATATGCCCGACTACCCGGCAACGGTCCTTATTGTCGACGACGCGCCGTCCAACTTGGCCATCCTGACCGAAAGCCTGCGCGACGAATTCGACGTGCGCATCGCCACCAGCGGTGCCGAGGCCCTGCGCATCGTGGCCGAGACGCCCCCGGACCTGATCCTGCTCGATATCCTCATGCCCGGCCTGGACGGTTACGCGGTCTGCCGCCAGCTCAAGGCGGACTACACCACCAAAAACATTCCCGTCATCTTCCTCACGGCCAAGGGCGATGTGGCCGACGAGACCCTGGGGCTGTCACTTGGGGCCGTGGACTACATCAGCAAGCCCTTCACCGTGCCCGTGGTCAAGGCCCGGGTGCGGGCTCACGTGGAGCTCAAGCGCCGGGGTGACCTGCTGGAGAGCCTGTCCATGCGCGACGGCCTAACCGGCATCCCCAACCGCCGCCGTTTCGACGAATACCTCGACCGGGCCTGGCGCCACGCGTTGCGCTGCGCCACGCCGATCTCGATCATCATGGCCGACATCGACGACTTCAAGGCCTACAACGACGCCTACGGCCACATGGCCGGCGACGCCTGCCTGCGGGCCGTGGCCCGGGCCCTGGCCGGGGTGCTGCGCCGCCCCGGGGACCTGGCCGCGCGTTTCGGCGGCGAGGAGTTCGCCATGATCCTCGAAGACACGGGCACCTCGGGCGCCGCGCACCTGGCCGAGGCCATGCGTCAGGCCGTGCGGGACCTGGAGATGGCCCACTCGGGCTCCCGGGTGGCCGACATCGTCACGGTGAGCCTGGGCGTGGCCTGCGCCACCCCCGTGGCCGGCCTGTCCCCGGAATCGCTGCTGCGCGCCGCCGACCGCATGCTGTACCAGGCCAAGCTGGCCGGCCGCGACCAGGTCGTGGCCGATCGCTTCCCCATGGCCTGCTAGTCCATCCGCTCCCCGCGGCCGCCAGGCGTGGCCGCCCTTGATCGGCGGCGGCAACTCTGCTATTCGGTTACGGTTTCCAAGCGTTATCACGGCAACACGCGCCGGAGCCTCCGGCGGCGTCGGATACGGCCTTGGCCCCGCCTTTCCACCTCAACCCGGGAGCGTACCATGCGCAAACGTCTTGGCCTTCTGTTGGCCGCCCTGGCCGTCTTTGTCCTCGCCTTTGGTGGCTTGGCCGCGGCCGAGGAAAAAGTCTACGTCAACGGCATCGACTTCGGCTTTCCGCCCTTCGGCTTCGTGGACAAGGACGGCAAGCCCACGGGCTTCGACGTCGAGTCCCTGGACTGGATCGCCAACAAGATGGGTTTCAAGGTCAAACACCAGCCCATGGACTGGGACGGCATCATCCCGGCCCTGCTCGCCAAAAAGATCGACATCATCGCCTCGGGCATGAGCGCCACGGCCGAACGCGCCCAGAAGGTCGACTTCTCCATTCCCTACTATGAAGTCACCCAGGTGCTGGTGGTGCCGGCCAAGGAAACCGCCTCCCTGGACACCCTGCTCAAGTCCGGCAAGAAGCTCGGCGTGCAGCGCGGCACGGTCACGGCCAAGCTGCTCGAAGAGCTGGTCACCAAGCCCGGCTACAAGTTCGAGGTCGTGCCCTACGATTCCACGGACCTGTCCATGGAAGACGTGAAAATCGGCCGTATCGCCGGCTCGGGCATGGACAGCACCATCGCCCAGGAAGTCCTGAAGGCCCCCGGCAACAAGGTCGCCGGCACCTTCGACGCCGCCCCGGAAAAATACGGCTACGCCATGCGCAAGGAAGACAAGGACTTCCAGGACAAGGTCAACAAGGGCCTCAAAATGCTCATGGCCGACCCCTACTGGAAGGAACTCAAGGCCAAGTACGGCCTGTAGATCCCCGACCCCGCGCCCGCGGGCCGCGCCCACAGGCGGCCCGCGGGTGAAACCCCGCCCCGGATACAGGTTTCATGGAAGGATTCATCCAAGCCGCCCAGGCTTCCTGGGACGCCCTGCCCTACATCCTGGGCGGGTTGTGGTGGACGGCCGGGCTCATCCTCGGGGCCATGGCCGTGGGGCTTGCGCTCGGCGTGCCGCTGGCCGTGGCCCACGTCTACGGCGGCCGCCTGGCGCGCCGCCTGGTTTCGGGCTATGTCTGGCTTTTTCGCGGCGTGCCCATCCTGGTGCAGCTCTACCTGTTCTATTTCGGCATCCTGGCCTACTTGAGCGAAATCCCGGCCCTGTCGTTTCTGCCCCTGTCCTCGGGGTTCGTCTCGGCCGTGGTCGTGCTGGGCCTGACCAGCGCCGCCTATCAATCGCAGATTTTCCGGGGGGCCATGCAAAGCCTGCCGGCCGGCCAGCTCAAGGCCGCCCGGGCCCTGGGCTTAAGCGATGCCCAGGCCATCCGGACCATCATCCTGCCCCAGGCGCTGCGCCTGTCCATCCCGGCCTGGTCCAACGAATATTCCATCCTGCTCAAGGATTCGGCCCTGGCGTTTACCATCGGCGTTCTTGAGGTCATGGCCCGCACCCGGTCCGTGGCGGCCGTCACCCACCAGCCGCTGCCCCTGTCCATCCTGGCCGGCGCGCTTTTTTTCTTTCTGACCTGGGCCGGCATCAAGGCCCTCAAACACCTGGAAGCCAAGGTGCGCATCCCCGGCTACGCGCACCAGGGAACGCTGTAGCATGGACGAACCGGTCATTTTGCGCGTCGAGAATGTCGTCAAGACCATCGGCGGGCAGCGCATCCTCGACGACGTGTCCTTTTCCGTCAAAAAGGGCGGGCTCAAGGTGCTCATCGGCCCGTCCGGCGCCGGCAAGTCCACCCTGCTGTCCTGCATCAATTTTCTCTCGCCCCCCGATTCCGGCACGGTTTCCCTGGGCGGCCAGGCGGTCAACCCCAAGAGCAAGCGGGAACTTTTAGCCCTGCGCCAGCAGGTCGGCATGATCTTCCAGGACTTCAACCTGTTCGATCACCTGTCGGCCATGGAAAACGTGCGCGTGGCCCTGATCAAGGTCAAAAAGCTCGACAAGCGCGCCGCCACCAACCGGGCCATGGAGGAGTTGGCCCGCGTGGGCCTGGCCGACAAGGGCACGCTCTATCCGGCCCAGCTGTCCGGCGGCCAGAAACAGCGCGTTTCCGTGGCCCGGGCCCTGGCGCTCGACCCCAAGGTGCTGCTTCTGGACGAGCCGACCTCGGCGCTGGACCCGGAACTCATCGGCGAGGTCCTCACCGTCATCCGCGACTTGGCCGACGAGGGCATGACCATGGTCATGGCCACGCACCAGATCAGCTTTTCGGCCTCGCTGGCCGACGAATTCCTGTTCATGGAACGCGGGCGCATCGTGGAGCGCGGCGCGCCGGCCATCCTGCTCGCCCGCAACTCCGGCAGCCGCACCCAGTCGTTTTGCGCCAAGCTCAGCGAATTGGCCGGCGACGCTTCCTGCGAAATCCCGGCTTAGGGCGCTGCCAGCATGGACGGTTTCCTCGATTTCGCCATAAGCCGCATCATCCCGGCCCTGGACGCCGGGCTGTGGACGAGCGTACTGCTCATCGTGCCGGCCTCGCTTTTGGGCATCGCCATCGGCGTCACCGTGGGCACGGCCCGGGTCTACGGCCCCCGGCCGGTGGTGCGCGCCCTGGACGGGTACGTCTCCCTCTTTCGCGGCACGCCCCTGGTCGTGCAGCTCTACTTCTGGTACTTCGCCCTGCCCTACGTCTCCATCGGCGGGGTCAGCCTCGTGCTCTCGCCGGTGTGGGCCTCCATCATCGGCTTCGCCCTGTGCAGCGGCGCCTACCAGTCCGAGTACATCCGGGGCGGGCTGCTTTCCATCAAGCGCGGGCAGTTGCGCGCCGCCCAGGCCCTGGGCATGACGCCGCTGACCACCATCACCGCGGTGGTCCTGCCCCAGGCCTTCCGCCGGGCCCTGCCCGGCTGCGGCAACGAGATCATCTACCTCATCAAGTATTCGTCCCTGGCCTCCATCATCACGGTCAACGAACTGACCGGCATGGGCCGCAGCCTGGCCAAGTCCACCTTCCGCAACACCGAGGTCTTCGTGGTGGTGGGGCTGTACTACCTGGCCCTGGTCACCGTGGCCACCTTCGTGCTGCGCGCCGTGGAAAAGCGGCTGGAGCTGCCGGGCTTCGAAACCAAAAAGGACTAGTATTGCGTCCCTTAAAAAATACATGGTATTTTTTAAGACAAAAATTGGCATTCTCATTCGTTACGCTTCAATAAGTAATGTCTTTTTCGAGGACGCGACACTAGCCAGGCGGCCGTCCCCGGCGCCTGCCTCTGCCGGGCGGCGACCGGACGGGCCACGCCGCCGGGCTACTTGCCCAAGGACAGGCTGCCATGCTCGATACCGCCCTGCTCGACGACCTTGGCCGCGCCCTCGGCCCGGGGCTGCGCCTGGACCAGGCCGCCCTCGAGGCCGCCGCAACCGACGATTCCGGGCTGCGCCACCCGCCCCAGGCCGTTTTTTTTCCGCGAAACGCCGACGAAATCGCCCGGCTCATGGGCCTGTCCACCCGGTACGGCTTTCCCGTCACCCCGCGCGGGGCCGGCACCGGCCTGTGCGGCGGCTGCCTGGCCCGGGAAGGCGGCCTGGTGGTCGATACCACGGCCATGGCCCGCATCCTGTCCGTGGATACCATCAACGGCGTGGCCGTGGTCGAGCCGGGGGTGGTCACCAAGACCCTGCGCGATGCCGCCGCCACGGTCGGGCTGTTCTACCCCCCCGACCCGGCCAGCTTCGCCACCTGCACCCTCGGCGGCAACGCGGCCACCAACGCCGGCGGCCCGGCCTGCGTCAAGTACGGCGTCACCCGCGACTATGTCCTGGGGCTGACGGCGGTATTGCCGGACGGGGAGATCCTCAAAACGGGCGTGGCCACACGCAAGGGCGTGGTGGGCTACGACCTGGCCGGGCTGCTCGTGGGCAGCGAAGGCACGCTCGGGATCATCACGGAGCTGACCCTCAAGCTCATTCCCCACCCGCGCGAGGTGCGCACGGCCGTGGCGCTTTTTGCCGATGCCCGGGCGGCGGTGGCCGCCGTTTCGGCCGTCATGACCAGCGGCATCTGCCCCTCGGCCGTGGAATTCCTGGACCGGGCCTGCCTGGGGCTGGTTACGGAACTGCTTCCCTTTAAACTCCCGGGAGACGATGCGGCCTTGTTGCTGCTCGAGGTCGACGGCGACCCGGACACGGCCGCCCGGGACATCGGGCGCGTGGCGGCCATCTGCCGCGACAGCCGGGCCTTGTCCGTGCTGCCGGCCGACGACGCCGCCCGGCGCGAGCAACTCTGGGACATCCGCCGCCAGACCTCCACCCGCATCCACGAGAGCGCGCCGGTCTACCTGTCCGAGGACACGGTGGTGCCCATCGCCCGCATCCCGGACCTCATCGACGCCCTGCCGGGGCTGGCGCAGCGATTCGGTTTGACGGTCTACGCCTTCGGCCATGCCGGCGACGGCAACATCCACGTCAACGTGACCGGCGAGGCCGGCAGCCGGGAACGGGGCCACGCGCTCGTGCGCGCCCTGGTCGCGGCCGTGCTGTCCCTGGGCGGCACCATGTCCGGCGAGCACGGCGTGGGCATCACCAAGCAGCCCTTCATCGACATGGAGCTCTCCCCGCGGTCGCTGGCCCTGCAACAGGGCCTCAAGCGGCTCTTCGACCCCGATTCACGGCTCAACCCGGGCAAGGTGCTCCCCCGCTAACGGGCCAGGCCTTGCCGGTATGGCCCAGCCGGACCCGAGGCCGGCTTCCCGGCCAACGCCGTCGCCCGGCCGCCGGCTTGCCGCCCTGCCACCGGGACGGGGGCTTGGCTGCCGACACCCGATCCGTGGCTAACCCATGGCTGCCGCCCCTCCCGTACAGCCTCCGAAACCGTAGGAACCGGCAGCCCGACTGCATTTCGTGTCCAAAGGGACAAAGGCATTGACCGGCGCATGAAATTGGATACCATGTTGCATGAATAAAAAACTTGCGACTCGGTCTCCCCGCCCGGCCAGGTCGTTGTGGAATGCGGCAGCACAGCCGTAAAAGAGGCTCGTTTCCCGGGGAACAACATGTTTACAAGTAACAGATGGCAAACACCCCTGATCATAACGAGCACTTTCGTTCTTCTGTCCTTTTTCATTGCCTGGATGTCCCATAGCCTCATCCTCGAATACCGGGAAAATATCAACACGGGGCTAAAATTCACCCTGAATACGGCCCGGATGATCCGTGACAATACGGAGAAGATCCTTTCTAATGCCGATCAGATCCTGTTGTTTCTGAAATACGAATACGAACACTCCCCGGAGACCTTCAACATCTCCTCCCTGGAGCGTGACGGATTCATCAATTTAAAAAACTACGCCCAGGTTGGCGTCATCGACAAAAACGGCATTTACGTCAAAAGCAATATTTTCAATTTCTCGCCGGTCGATCTGTCCGGACGGGAGCATTTCCAGGTCCACAAGAATACGAATAGCCGCAACCTCTACATAAGCAAACCAATCATAGGTAAAGTCACAGGAAAAACGACCCTGCAACTTACGCGGCGGCTCAACAGCCGCGATGGGACATTCGACGGTGTCATCGTTATTTCCATAGAGCAGGGAGTCCTCGAGGAGGACTACCGCAACATCAATTTCGGCTACAATAGCCTGATCGCCCTCGCTGGTTCCGGTTGGGCCTTCATCGCCGGTGAACCCGCCGGCGGCCCCACACCGCCCGCCCCTCTCGACTTCGCACCGCTGGTCGCGGCTGCCGAGGCCGCGCCGGAACACAGCCTCGTGGACAACCGCCTGGATGACAAGACATCACGCGTGTACAGCTACGCAAAACTGAAAAATTATCCCCTCATCGCTGTCTTCGGGGTCACCAAGAAACAGGCCCTCGAAGAGTACAACGACACCTTCCGCACGACCCTCGTCTCGACGACCTTTATCGTCGTCTCCGTGACCCTGCTCATGACGTTCGTCTTGAAATATGTTCGATCCAAACAGGGAGAACTCCAACAAGCCCAGGCCAACGAACGGCTCGCCAAACAGGCCAATCAGCTCAAGACGGATTTCCTGGCCAAGGTCACCCACGAAATCCGCACCCCCATGAACGCCATCAAGGGCATGACCGAGTACCTGATGCAAACGTCGCTCAACCTGGAACAAAAAGACTGCATCAACACCATACTCGATGCCAACATGCATCTGCTCAACGTGGTCAACGACCTCCTCGACCTTTCCAAGATCGAGGCCGGCAAGCTCGAATTGGAACAGATCGAGTTCAACCTCTTCAACCTGATCGAATCGACCATCCGCATCCTCAAGCCGCTGGCGGACCGCAAAAACATCCAGCTCCACTACCACTACAAGGGCGTTGCCCAGGCCATCATCAAGAGCGATCCGGCCAGGATCCGGCAGCTCATTTTCAACCTGACCCACAACTCCCTCAAATTCACCACCATCGGCGAAGTGACCGTCGGCTGCCACGTCACGGACCTCCAAACCGGCCTGTACCGCGTCGCCATCAGCATCAAGGACACCGGGGTCGGCATCGCCAGGGAATATCTGGACAAGTTGTTCGACCCCTTTTCCCAGGCCACCGACGCGACCACGCGCCTGTACGGCGGGACGGGCCTTGGGCTGACCGTGTGCAAGCAGCTCATCGACTTGATGCAGGGCACGATCGACGTCACCAGCATCGAGGGGATCGGCAGCGAATTCCTCGTGCGCTTCGAGGCCCCCATCGGCAGCGTCGACCGGTTGGGCCGGGAGCAAGCCACGTCACTGGACGCTTTGCCGTCCCTGCCACCGCTGAAAATCCTCATCGTGGACGACAACGCCATCAACCTGAAAGTCGCCACCAAGGTCTTCTCCCTGCTCAACCAGCAGCCCACCTGCGTGGACAGCGGGGCCAAAGCCATTGAAACCCTGCAACACGACGTCTTCGACCTCATCTTCATGGATGTGGAAATGCCCGTGCTCAACGGCTTCGAAACCACGAAACGCATCCGCGATGGCGTAACGACACCAGGCAATCAGGACATCCCCATCATTGCCATGACCGCCTATTCCTTGAACTCCTATAAGCAGCAATGCCTCGAATCGGGCATGAACGATTTCATCACAAAACCCATCGACATCCAGGCCCTCCATGGCGTGCTGCACAACTATCTGCGCGGTTCCGCAAAAGCCTGCCTCCTGTCGGATAACGACAATGGCCCCAACAACACTGCCTCGAACGAACACCTTCCCGACATGGCGGCCATCCCACCCCTCGTTGCCGAGGAAGCCATCCGCCGCCTTGGCTTCGACAGGGGGCTCTACATCGATATCTGCATCGATTTCCTCGAAAAATTTAACGCGGAAAAATTCAAAATCCTTTTCATCGACCAGAAGCCGCAACAGGGCACGCTGCTCCTTTTTGCCCACACCCTGTCCGGCGTGGCCCGCAGCATCGGCGCGGAGCGTGTCTCCCACGTGGCCCAAAACCTGGAAGCCCTGGCCCGCAGCGAAAACATGGAAAACCTCGACACGCTCCTGCAATCGCTCCAAGCGGAATTGCAGCGGGTGGAACAGGCACTCGAGGGCCTGATCACGGACGACTTTCACGCCGGCAGCCATATCTGACCCCTCCCCCCCAGGCACACATCAAACGGCCCGCCTTGCCTGCCGCCCCAAGGGGCTGCTGCTGCGCGGCGACCCGCCCCACGCCAAACGAAGCGGCCCGCCTCGCCCCCGGAATGGGCAAAGCAGGCCGCTTCTCGCCGAAAACCTCGGCTTGCCTGGGCGTCTGCCCTTCTCGGCGGCGGGCTTATTCCTCGGCGGCCAGCCGCTGGAGCCGAGCCAGCAAATCGATCTTGAACTCCTGGCGATCGAAACGGACCATGTACGGATTGTCCGAAAACTGGAGCGAATCCACCGGGCAGGTCTTGGCGCATTGGCCGCACAGGCTGCACAGCGAGAAATCCACGATGAACACGCCCGGGGTCTTGCTGCCCTTTTGCGGGGCCGGCCCCATCTTGACCTCCCCGGCCGCCTCGCCTTCCTTGGCCGCCACCGGGCACAGGATGGTGAGGCAGTTGGACGGGCAGGCCTTGACGCAGGCGCCGCAGGCCACGCACTTGGGCACGGCCGGGTCCTCGTCCTTGCCGATGAGCTCCACATGCCCGCGGAAGGAGCCCATGTTTTCCGGCTCCACCTCCTGCATGGGATACAGGACCGTGATGCCCGGCTGGGTGAGTGCCTTGCCCGTCACGCCAAGGCCGATGACCAGGCTTTTAAGCCCGGTGTAGGCCTCCTGGAAAAGCTCGGTAACAGACATGTCAACCTCCAAATCCGGCCACGATCACGGCCAGGGCCAGGTCGATAAGCGCCAGGGGGGTGAGCCACTTCCAGCTCAGGTTGAGCAGCTGGTCGAAGCGCACGCGCGGATAGGTCCAGCGCAGCCAGATGATGAAAAACAGGATGCAGTAGATCTTGACCAGGAACCAGAAGATGCCGGGTAAGATCGGCCCCTGCCAGCCGCCCAGGAACAGCGCGGCGGCCACGCCCGACACGATGATCATGTTGGCGTATTCGGCCAGGAAAAAAAGGCCAAAGCCCATGCCCGAATACTCGGTGTGGAAGCCGGCCGTGAGCTCCGATTCGGCCTCGGGCAAATCGAAGGGGGCGCGGTTGGTCTCGGCCACGGCGCACACCAGGAAGATGAAGAAGGCCAGCGGGTTTTGGACGCCGTACCACTGCCACGGCCAGGCGCCCTGCTTGGCCGTGATGACGTAGAGGTCCAGGGAGCCGGCCGTCAGGGCCACGGCCATGACGGAGAGCAGCAGCGGCACTTCGTAGGCCAGGGCCTGGGCCACGGACCGGGCGGCGCCAAGTAGGCCCCACTTGTTGTTGGAGCCCCAGCCGGCCAGAATCAGGGACAGCACGCCCAGGCCCGAGAAGGCCAGGATGAGCACGAGGCCGAGGTTCATGGGGATGGGCTGGAGGTTGGGGTCGAAGGGCAAGGGCAGGAAGCAGACCGTCACCGGGGCAAAGGCCAGCAGCGGCGCGGCCCAGTAGAGGATCTTGTCCGCCCCGGCCGGGGCCACGAGCTGCTTGCCCACGAGCTTGACCGCGTCCACGATGGGCTGGAGCAGGCCGTGGGGGCCGACGTGCAAGGGGCCGGGGCGCAACTGGCAATGACCGGCCACCTTGCGCTCGACCCAGACCAGCACGAGCCCGTTGAGCCCGACGAAGGCAAACAGGCACAACAGCCCGATCACCAGACGCGTGAGGGGATAATCGAGGCTTAGGAGCGCATCGAGGTTCATCGGTCGATCTCCGGGATGACGAGGTCCAGGCTGCCCAGGATGGACACGGCGTCGGCGAGCAAGGTCCCGCGCGACAGTTCGCAAAAGACACTCAGGTTGGAAAAGCCCGGGGCGCGCAGTTTGACCCGATAGGGCTTGGGGCCGCCGTCGGAGCGCACGTGGATGAGGATCTTGCCGCGCGCGCCTTCCACGGCGAAGCTGGCCTCGCCCTTGGGCGGCTTGACCGTCTTGCCGACCTTGGCCTGGATGGGGCCTTCGGGAAGGGCCGAAACGGCCTGGTCGATGATATCGCAACTCGTGACCAGTTCGTCCATGCGCACCATGTAGCGGGCCATGGCGTCGCCCTGGCCGTAGGTCGGGATGCCAAACTCCAGGCGGTCGTAGACGCCGTAGGGCTCGGCCCGGCGGGTGTCCACCGGGGCGCCCGAGCCGCGGATGACCGGGCCGGTGGCGCCGTAGCGCCGGGCCAGGTCCACGTCCATCTCGCCGATGCCCTCGCAGCGGCCGCGCAGGATGACGTTGTCCGTGACCAGGTCGCGGTACATGGGCAGCCGCGAACGCAGATGCCGGGTAAAGGCCAGGCAGCGCGTGGCGAAGTCGGCCGGCACGTCGCCGTAGACACCGCCGATGGTGAAGTAGGAGTAGGTCAGGCGCGAGCCGGTCACGGCCTGGAGGATATCCAGGATCATCTCGCGGTCGTCGAAGGCGTACATGATGGGGGTAAAGGCCCCGAGGTCCAGCAGGTAGGCCCCCCACCACAGCAGGTGAGAGCTGATGCGGTTAAGCTCCGTGACGGCCACCCGGACGTACTCGGCCCGCTCGGGGACCTCCACGCCCATGAGCCGCTCCACCGCGCCGGCATAGGCCCAGTTCCAGGCCATGGCGTGCAGGTAGTCGACGCGGCCCATGTTGGGCATGAACTGCATGTAGGTCTTCTGCTCGGCCATCCACTCGTGCATGCGGTGGATGTAGCCGAGCACCGGTTCGGCGCGCACGATGTATTCGCCGTCGAGTTCGAGCATGATGCGCAGCACGCCGTGGGTGGACGGGTGCTGGGGGCCCATGCTGAGGATCAATTTGTCGTCGGTGGGGCCCGGCTCGAACCGGGCCGCCGCCAGGTCGCCCCGAAGGGCCGTGGGATCGAAGGCTTGCATGATTCCTCCTTGGCCCTACGCGTCGTTGGAAGCGGGGGAAGCGGCCTTGGCCACCGGTTTGGGCTTGGCCTTGGGCTCGGGTTCGGGCTCGGCCAGGCCGCAGTCCACGAGGTAGGACAGCGGCACCAGGTCGGCCAGGGACTTGCGGGCCTTTGGCGCCTTGACCAGCGGATGGCCGTCGAAGTCCTCGGGCAACAGCAGGTAGTGCAGGTTGGGATGGCCGACGAAGTCGATGCCGTAGAAGTCGAAGCACTCGCGCTCGTGCCAGTCGGCGCCGGGGTAGATGTCGCTTATGGTCGGAACCTTGGGGGCGTCGTGGGGCACGGTCAGGCGCAGGACCACGCGGTTGGCCCCGTCGAGGAGGCTTAGGTGATACAGCACTTCGAAGCCTTCCTGGAGGTCCGAGGCCATGACGTCCTCGAGCAGGTAGCCTTCCTTGTCCATGACGGCCACGGCGTCATGGATGGTTTCCGGGGTCAGGGTCACGGACAGCACGCAGCCCGTGGCGGCGAAATCGAGGGGCGCCGAGCAGGCCGCGCCGAGTTTGGCCACGAAATCGGGAATCATTGCTGGCCTCCCTTGGGGACCTGCCACCAGCGCTTGCCGGTGATTTTCTGCTGGAGCGCGAACAGCCCTTCAAGCAGCGCCTCGGGCCGGGGCGGACAGCCGGGCACGTAGACGTCGACCGGAATGAGCGTGTCCACGCCCTGGACCACGCCGTATTGGCCTTCGATGTTGAACGGGCCGCCGGAGATGGCGCAGTTGCCCAGGGCCATGACGTAGCGCGGGGCCGGCATCTGCTCGTAGAGCCGCACCACGGCCGGGGCGATCTTCTTGTTGACCGTGCCGGCCACGATCATCAGGTCCGACTGGCGCGGCGAGGGCCGGAAGACCTCGGCGCCGAACCGGGCGATGTCGAAACGGGCCATGCCCACGGCCATCATCTCGATGGCGCAACAGGCGAGACCGAAGGTCATGGGCCAGATGGACATGGCCCGGCACACATCCACCAGCTTCTGGACGGCCGGTGTGGCGACAAGCGCGGGGTCGACCGTATTTACGGCCGGGGCGCAACCTGGATTCTGCGGGGCCATGTGAACACTCCCTTGCGCATGAAGTAGATGATGGCGGCGGCGAGCACCGCGAGGAACACCAACAGCTTGACCGCGGCGGCCAGGCCCTGGGGCGTGGCATACAGCGCGGCGATGGGAAAGAGGTAGAGGATGTCCACCTCGAAGGCCAAGAAGATCAGGGCGTAGAAGTAGTAGTTGATGCCGAACTTGACCCAGGTGCGGCCGTGGGTGGGCACGCCGCATTCGTAGGTCTCGGCCATGGCGCCGCCGTGTGCCTTGGGCGCGATGAGCAGCGACCCGAGCAGCGGCCCGGCCCCGAAGGCGATGCCGCCGAGGAAAAACAGCAGGATCGCCGCTTGTAACCAGGTAAAGACCATATGTCTTCGCCTCCTTGCCTTGCGGTACGCGCGCCCCGGCTAGGGGTGCAGTTGGGTTCCGGCCATGGCCGCCAGGTCATACAGCGGGGCCGGCAGGATGCCGAGCAACAAAACCAGGGCGGCCAGCACGCCGCCGAAGACCAGCGCCCCCCTGGGCACGGCGATGGCCGGGGCCTCGGATTCGCCGGTGTAGGCGTGGCGCACGAGGCTTAAGTAGTAGTAGATGGAAATCGCCGTATTGAGCACGGCCACGATGACCAGCCAGTGATAGCCCTGGTCCCAGGCGGCCGAAAGCAGGAAGAGCTTGCCGGTGAATCCGGCGGTGGGCGGCAGGCCGACCAAGGCGAAGGCGGCCACGGCCAGGATCATGGCCAGGGCCGGAGCGCGCTTGTACAGGCCGTCGAGGTCGTCGAGGCTGGGGTTCTCGCCGCCGGTGGCCATGGTGCAGACCACGTAGAAGGCGGCCAGGTTCATGAGGATGTAGGCCAGGCTGTAGAAGGCCGCGGCCGAGAGCCCGGCGGCCGAGCCGGCGGCCAGCCCGAGCATGACGTAGCCGGCATGGGCGACCGAGGAGTAGCCGAGCAGCCGCTTGACGTCGCGCTGAACCAGGGCGGCCAGGTTGCCGGCGGTCATGGACACGGCGCCGAGGATGGCCAGCACGTTGGTCACTTCCATGTGCGGGGTGACGAAGGCGGCCAGGCGCACCAGCACCACCACGGCCCCGAGCTTGGGAATGGTGGCCACGTAGGCGGCGGTCTCGTTTTTGGCGCCCTGGTAGACGTCCGGGCACCAGAAGTGGAAC
Organism: Solidesulfovibrio sp. DCME; assembly: GCF_049995385.1. NCBI lineage: Bacteria > Pseudomonadati > Thermodesulfobacteriota > Desulfovibrionia > Desulfovibrionales > Desulfovibrionaceae > Solidesulfovibrio > Solidesulfovibrio sp. DCME. Next base: position 2,201,639 of record NZ_CP188261.1, on the reverse strand, counting down.
GGGAACAGCGCCAGCTTATAGAAGAAGCCGGCCAAGAACAGCGTGAGGCCAACCACGGCCAGGGGCGCGTCGGCGAAGCTCCAGGAGCTGGCGGCCAAGGCGGCGATATAGGTCGTGTGCTTGGCGGCCATGATGTAGGACAGGCCGAACAGGGCCAGGGCCGTGACGGCGGCGCCAAAAAGGATGTACTTGATGCCGGCCTCGGCCGCCCTTCTGTCCTGGCCCCGCAGCGGGATCAAGGCGTAGAGGCTGTAGGACGAGAGCTCCAGGGCCAGGTAGAGCGTGACCAGCTCCACGCAGGAGGCCAGGAGCATGAGCCCCCAGGCCGACAGGGCCAGGAGCATGTAGTAGTCCGGGGTCATGTCCGCATCGTCCTTCTTGCCAGCGGCGATGCCGGCGACGATGGCGAAGCCCAGGGCGATGACGAACTTGAAGAACTGGGACAGGGCGTCGAGCTTGTAGGTGGCGTAGAGCATGTCGCCCCGGGCGGAAATCCCGGCCAGGGCGGCCAGCACGCCGATGGCGGCGGCCACGGGCAGCCAGCCCGCCACGGTCTTCACGCCTTTGACGCTGGCCACGAACAGGGCGCAGACCAGGCCCAGCAGCCACAGTTCCGGCAAGAGCATGGTGATGGTCATGGAAGCTCCTTAGCGGGCCAGGCCGGCGGATTGGGCCACGGTGAGCGGCGCACCGAGTTCCATACGCTCGGCGAGCGGCATGTCGTGCGTCAGGCCCATGGCCTCGTTTTTCGCGTTCATGGCGGACAGCACCCGCTCGATGGACGGCTCGATGGTCCTGATGGCCAGGGACGGGGCCAGGCCGATGTAGAAGACAAGCAGGGCCAAGGGGATGAGCGTGGCCCATTCCCGGATACCCAGGTCGTACCAGCCCTTCTTGAAGGAAGTGGGCTCGCCCCAGGTCACGCGCTGCAGCAGGCGCAGCATGTAGGCGGCGGCCAGCATGGCCCCGGGCACGGCGGCAAAGCCGACCCAGGTGTTGCCGGCAAAGGCGCCGATGAGGACCAGCACCTCGCCCACGAAGCTGTTGGTGCCGGGGAAGGCCAGGGAGGAGAGGGAGAAGACGCCGAACAGGAACATGAAGGCCGGCATGAACTTGCCCAGGCCCTGGTTGTCGGCGATATCCCGGCTGTGGCTGCGCTCGTAGAGCAGGCCGATCATCATGAACAGGCCACCGGTGGTGATGCCGTGGTTGAGCATCTGGAGGATGGCCCCGGAGACGCCCTTGACGCTGAACAGGAAGATGCCGAGCGTCACAAAGCCCATGTGGCCCACGGAGGAGTAGGCGATCAGTTTCTTGATGTCCGACTGGCCCAGGGCGATGCAGCCGCCGTAGAGGATGGAGGCGATGGAGATGGCGATCATGATGGGCGCGGCCGTCACCGAGGCGGCCGGGGTCAGCGGCAGGCAGAAGCGCAGGAAGCCGTACGTGCCCATCTTGAGCAGGATGGCGGCCAGCAGCACGCTGCCCGCGGCCGGGGCCTCGACGTGGGCGGCCGGCAGCCAGGTGTGGAACGGGAACATGGGCACCTTGATGGCGAAAGCCAGCGCCATGGCCAGGAAGGCCCACATCTGGAAGCGGAAGGAATAGGTCTTTTCCATCAGCTCCGGTATGGCGAAGGTGCCGCCGACCTGGCGGAAGGCGACGATGGCGGCCAGAAGCAGGGTCGAGCCGGCCAGCGTATACAGGAAGAACTTGATGGAGGCGTAGCGCCGCCGGGGACCGCCCCACACGGCGATGAGCAGGTACATCGGCACGAGCATGGCTTCCCAGAAGACGTAGAAGAGCACGAAATCCAGGGCAGCGAAGACGCCGATGCAGGCCGAGGTCATCAGCAACAGGCAGAAGTGGAACTCCGTGACCCGCTTACTGATGTAGGTCCAGGACCCGAGCACGCACAAGGGCAGCATCAGGGCGGTCAAAAGGATCATGTACAGGCTCAGGCCGTCCACGCCCAGGTGATAGGACATGCCCAGGGCCGGCAGCCAGGGGGCGTGTTCCACGAACTGGAAGGCCGGGCCGGTGGGCGAATAGGACAGCAGCGGCAGGGCCAGCAGGCATTCGAGAATCCCCGCGCCAAGCGTCACGAGCCTCGTGGTGTGTTCGTTTCGCCGCAGGACCAAAAGGACCACGGCGGCAACCAGCGGCAGGACGATCAAGGCCGTCACCACCGGGAATCCGTTGTGCGTCGTCATGCAAAGCTCCCTTGTTGGCCTTGGCGGTTAACCGACAAACCAGACGATGGCGAAGATGACCAGGCCGATGGTCACGGCGGCGGCCAGGTAATCCTGGAGCCGCCCGGTCTGGCTGCGGGCCACGCCGGCCCCGCCGACCTCGCGCACGCCCCTGGCCGAACCGTCGAGCACGCCGTCGATGACCTTGCCGTCAAAGACGCTGGTGCCGAGCCCGGCTTCAATCAGGGCCTTGAGGCCGACCTTCTCGTAGACATCCGTCCAGACGTTATCGATGGCCGCCACGGGGTAGGAGACGACCTTCACGAAGCCCCGGCCGACAAGCCGGTACAGGAAGTCGAAGTCCAGGTTGCGGCTGGGGTGCGGCGGAATGACCTTGCGCATGAGGTAGAAGCCCAGGCCGGTGAAGCCGAGGATGCAGCAGGCCTGGAGTACGTGCCAGGGCGTATAGGGCTCGTACTCCGTGGGAAAGGGCAGCAGGGAGTACAGGGTCTGGGGAAACAGGCCGATGCCCAGGCACAACAGCGAGGAGATGCCCATGCCGACGTACATGTTCCAGGGGATGGGCTTTATTTCGACGGTGCTCTTGGGCTTGGCCCAGAAGGCGAAGTACGGGAGCTTGATACCGACGGATAAAAACGTGCCCACGGCGGCCAGCTCCATGCCCAGCGCCAGCCAGGTGCGATGGGCCTCGGCCGCGCCGGCGATGGTCATGGTCTTGGACACGAAGCCGTTGAAAAGCGGCATGCCCGAGATGGAGACCGCGCCGACCATGTAGCCGATCATGACCAGGGGCAGGCGCGAGGCCAGGCCGCCCAGTTCCGTCAGCTTGGCCGTGCCCACGGCGTAGAGCAGGCAGCCCGTGCCCATAAACAGCAGGCCCTTGTAGAGGATGTGGGCATAGGCGTGGGCACAGGCGCCGTCGATGGTCATGGCCGTGCCGATGCCGATGCCGCAGACCATGTACCCGACCTGGGAGACGATGTGGTAGGACAGGATACGCCGGGCGTTATTCTCGATGGTCGCGTAGAAAACACCGTAGAGGCACATGATGCAGCCGCCGATGGCCAGGACCTCGAAGCCGGCGTAGCCGCGGGCCAGGACGTAGACGGCGGTCTTGGTGGTAAAGGCGCTCATGAAGACCGCGCCGGTGACCGTGGCTTCGGGGTAGGCGTCGGGCAGCCAGGCGTGCAGGGGCACGAAGGCCGCGTTGACCAGGAAGCCGATGAGGATGATGTAGTCGAAGTAGCGGGCGGCGTCCGGGGCCACGGCGGTGAAGTCGAAGGTGCCGATGGCGGCGTAGCGCAGCAGCAGCCCGGCCAGCAGGAACAGGCCGCCGAAGATGTGGAACAGGAAGTAGCGGAAGCCGGCGGCCGTGGCCTGCGGCGTGCCGCGCAGCCAGACCAGGAAGACCGAGCCGATGCTCATGAGCTCCCAGAAGATAAAAAGCGTGATGTAGTCCCCGGCGAAGACGCAGCCGAACCCGCCGGCCACGTACAGGCAGGCGGCCATGTGCTGGCCCCGGTCGGGCACGTGCAAGGCGTAGATGAAGCCGATCAGCGACTGGATGGCGAAGACGCTGGCGAAAATAAGGGCCAGGGCGTCCACTCGGCCAAGCAGCAGCGTGTGGCCGAGGTAGGGGATGGCGGCCAGCTGCCTGGCGCCGTCGGGGCCAAGCGTCAGGCAGACCACCGAGGCGATGGCCACCACCGGCGGGGCCAAAAGCAGCCAGCGCCAAGTCTTGTAGGTTTCGTTGGACAAAAAGGCCATGACCAGGGCCAGGGCCAGAAAGCCGATGGACGGGTGCAGGAAGTGGATGCCCGCTATCTGATCAAGACCGGCCATTGTCGTCCTCCGGACGGGCAAGAATGGGGTAGACGATTTTTTTGAGCACCACGACCATGACGATGGTCGCGGCCAGGGCGAAGATTTCCCAGAAGCCGGGCAGACCTTCGCCGGTGAAATGGGGATGGTGCGGGGTAATGAAGAGGTTTAATACCACGAATATCCCCAGCACGATAAACAGTGCCTTTTTCCAGCCGTTGGCGTTTTCCCTGGCTCTGTCGAGCCAGTCGCCGAGCCGTTGCGGTTCCCGCATGGATCGCTTCCTCCATCGTTGCCGGGCGGCCCGGGCCGCCTCGGTGCCGCGCGGGGCGCGGCCGTTCGTTCACGCGCCGGACAGGCCCGGCCTTCCGGTTAGAACTTGCCGAACGCGTCCACGAACGACGCGAAGATTTGCGGAAAAAGGCCCAGGGCCACGGAGATGACGGCCGTGAGGCACAAGGGCACCACCATGACCAGGGGGGCTTCCTTGAAATGGCTGTGGTCCACGCCCTCGGCCGGCGGCCGGAAAAAGGCCCGGTAGATGACGGGCACGAAGTAGCCGGCGTTTAAGAGCGTGGAGGCCAGAAGGGCCAGCAGCAGGATGTACTGGTGGATGCTGACCGCCCCGTTGGCCAGGTACCACTTGGTGACAAAACCGCACACCGGCGGCACGCCGATCATGGACAGCGAGGCCACGGCAAAGGCGCCGAAGGTGAACGGCAGCTTGCGCCCAAGGCCGTCCATGAGCGGGATCTTTTTCAGGTGCGTGGCCACGTAGATGGCGCCGGCGGCGAAAAACAGCGTGATCTTGGCAAAGGCGTGGTGGGCGATGTGGAGCAGCCCGCCCTTGACGGCCAGGGGGGTGAGCATGGCCACGCCTATTATAATGTAGGAGAGCTGGCTGACCGTGGAGTAGGCCAGCCGGGCCTTGAGGTCCTCCTTGGTCAGGGCGATGACCGAGGCCACGACGATGGTGAAGGCGGCCAGGTAGGCGGTAATGAGGCCAAGGCCCAGGTTGGACAGCAGGTCCACGCCGAAGCAGGAGAGCATCACGCGCGACACCGAGAACACGCCCGCCTTGACCACGGCCACGGCGTGCAGCAGGGCCGAGACGGGCGTTGGCGCGACCATGGCCGAGGGCAGCCAGTTGTGCAGCGGCATGATGGCCGCTTTGGCCAGGCCGAACAGGAACAGGAAGTAGGTGATGGACACCAGGGTCGGGTCGGCGCCCGGGGGGAAAATGCCGTGGCTGATGTCGGTCAGGTTGAAGTCCAGGGTGCCGCACTGGACGTAGGTGAGGATCATGGCCGGCAGCAGGAAGAGCTTGGAGGTGCCCATCAAGTAGACCAGGTACTTACGCGCGCCGTGGTAGCCTTCCGCGTCCTGGTGGTGGGCGACCAGGGGATAGGTGAAGACGGTGATGACCTCGTAGAAGAGGTAAAGCGTGGCGATGGTGCCGGAAAAGGCCACGCCGACCGCGCCGAAGATGGCCACGGCGAAGCAGAAGTAGTAGCGCGTCTGGGCGTGTTCCTTAAGCGACCGCATGTAGCCGATGTTGTAGCTCGTGGCGAAAAACCACAGGAAGGTGGCCACCACGGCGAAGATGCAGGAAAGCCCGTCCACGGCGAAGGTGATGGAGACGCCGGGGAAGAAGGTGACCAGGTGGTAGGTCCACACGGCCCCGTCGAGCACGGCCGGGACCATGGAAATGACCGAAGCGAAGGCCATGGCCGCGGCGGCGAACGATACCCCTTCGCGCAGGTCCTGGTTCTTGCGCAAAAACCACAAGGCAAAGGGCGCCACGAAGGTGATGACAAGGGGTGCGAGCACCCGGGCGCTTTCAATGGTATGGGCGACGGCCATGGATTACCCCTTGAGTTCGCTGGGGCCGTCGGCGGCGGCATCCCCGAAGCGTTTGGTGACGACCAGGACAATGGCCAAGACGAGGGTGGCCTCGGCGGCGGCGAGCCCCATGACCAGCAGCGCGCCGAGCTGGCCGAGGACGGCGTCCATGGGCGTGAGCTGGGCAGCGGCCACGATGGACAGGCCGGCGCCGTTGAGCATCAGCTCCACGCCGATGAGCATGCCGATAAGCGTGCGCCGCGCGACCAGGGCATACAGCCCCAGGCACAGCAGCAGCACGGCCACAACCTGATACAGCAACAGCGGACTCATCATCCGGCCCTCCTCTTTTCAAAGGCAAGCAACACCGCGCCGGCCATGGCGGCCAACAGCACCACGGAAATCAACTCGAAGGCCAGGGTATAGGGCCCGAGCAGCCCCGCCCCGAGCTGCTCGGGGCTGACGTTTTTGGGTGTGGGAAAACCGACGGTGCCGTAGACGGCCAGAAACGGCACGAGGATTCCCGCCGGCACGAGAAAGACGGGGATGGCGCGCAGGACGCCGGCGACACCCGGCCCTTCGGCCTCCTGGCCATCGGCGGCCCGGGTGAGCATGATGGCGAAAAAGATCAGCACGGTGACGGCGCCGACATAGATCAGGATCTGCATGAGGGCGACGAAGTCGGCCAAAAGCAGCAGATAGAGGCCGGCCACGCCGAACAGGGAGACGACGAGGCCGATCATGGCCCGCACGAGGTTGGCGGCGGACACGGCGAGGACGCCTCCGGCCAGGATGATGAGCGCGTAGAGCGCGAAAGCGTATTGCCCGAGATACATTTCATTCATAGACGCCACACTCCCCATGGTACCGGCCGGCACGTCGCAGTATTTCCAGGAACGTTCAACAGACAACAAACCGCCCCAACGCCTGCGCCGACCCAAGGCGGCGCATCGAACAGCAAAAACAAGCAAGCATAAAATCAAACAACACTATTAACAGAACTTTAACAAACATATTTTGCAAAATGAAACCAGTATATTCACACTACTGCAATCTTACTTCAGAATTTTGCGAGAAAAGAAGGCCGATCTTTCTTCAAAACTCATTTCAAACAACCAATCAACATGCGTGCCATTGCATACAGACAGCAAGCTACTTGGCCTTATCTACCTTTAACACCATGCACAATCTTGTCTGCAGCGTCAATATTGATCGTATTTTCACAATTTGCGGCCAGATTTGCCGCAGTGATCGCCGACTGCTTGTATCAGACAAGAACTTACAAAGAGCACACACATGAAGCGTGCCATCGTTTTGAAAAACCGTGCTACGACAGCGGCAAAGCTTATAAGCCCCTTCCCCCACGCCAGTCAAGGAGGAAAAGTGGGCATATCATAGCATATCAACAGCCGCCTCGCCAGCCATGTCCGGCTTTTCACACGGGGCGGCTGTGGCCAAGCCACAGCCATAAAATTCCAACCACCTAAAAAAGAATAACTAATTAGAAATGCAAAACGTGAGAAAAAATTACACATCCCCCCAAGCCGCCACCGCAAAGCCAGGCGACGCAGCAGCCAGATGGCCGACGCGGCGCCTCTGGAACGCGAACAGACACGGATGCAACGCCCTCAGCGCCAAGGGGAAGGATATTGTGAAATTTTTCCGAATAACACGCCTTGACCATCCGGCCGGGACACCGGACATACGCGCCTTGCCGCACACCAAGCCCGCCCTCGAAAAAGAAATGCACTTTCCCGCCCGCCGCCCCTTGCCCTGGCCGGCCGATTCATGCCATAGGCGCTGACCCGGTGTGCATGATGCCTCGGCCCGCATGCGGCGACGCAACGCGTTTCATGCTCCCTACCGGCAGTCCCGTCGCCTGCAGCTTCGCGTTTTGCGACGACGCGCCTGCGCCGCCAAGGCCGCCCCTTCGGGATCCGCCCCAACGGTCGGATCCCTTTTGGATATCGAAGCCCCGCGCCCAGGATCGGAGGATACGCTCGGCCGGCGCGGTGACTGGCAATCCCGCCGCCAACCCAAGCCTTCGGAGTCCCCTTGTCGTTCCCCACGTTAACCATCGGCGATCTGTCCATCGCCCGGGCCATCATCCAGGGTGGCATGGGCGTCGGCATCTCCCTGTCCGGCCTGGCCTCGGCCGTGGCCGCCGCCGGCGGCTTCGGCGTCATCTCCGCCGCCGGCATCGGCATGAACGAACCGGACTTCGCCTCCGACTACATCGTTGCCAATAACCGTGCCCTGGCCGGTGAAATCCGCAAGGCCCGCGCCGCCACCTCCGGCGCCATCGGCGTCAACATCATGGTGGCCATGGCCAATTTCGCCGACCTGGTCAGAACCGCCATCAAGGAGAACGTCGACGCCATCTTTTCCGGCGCCGGCCTGCCCCTGGACCTGCCCTCCTACCTGACCGAAGGCTCCAAGACCAAGCTCGTGCCCATCGTGTCCTCGGCCCGGGCGGCGGTCATCATCTGCAAGAAATGGCTCTCGCGCTTCGGCCGCACCCCCGACGCCTTCGTGGTCGAAGGCCCCCTGGCCGGCGGCCACCTGGGCTTCAAGCCCGAACAGCTCGACCACCCCGACTTCGGCCTGGAAAAACTCGTCGGCGAAGTGGTCCAGGGCGTCGCCCCCTACACCGCCCCCAACGGCGCGCCCATCCCCGTCATCGCCGCCGGCGGCGTCTACACCGGGGAGGATATCCACCGCTTCATCCAGCTCGGTGCGGCCGGCGTGCAACTCGGCACCCGCTTCGTCGCCACCCACGAATGCGACGCCGACCCGGCCTTCAAACAACGCTACGTCGACGCCACCGAAAAAGACGTCACCATCATCAAAAGCCCGGTGGGCATGCCCGGACGCGCCATCCACAACGAATTCCTCGACCAGGCCGCCCTGGGCGAAAAAACACCCCAACGCTGCCCCTACCGCTGCATCCATACCTGCGATTACCAAAAAGCCCCCTACTGCATCACCCTGGCCCTGGCCAACGCCAAGAAAGGCCGCTTCAAACACGGCTTCGCCTTCGCCGGCCAAAACGCCTGGCGCATCGACCGCATCATGGCCGTGGCCGAACTGTTCGAGGAGCTCGTCTCCCAATACGCCGCCGCCGAAACCGCGGCCATGGCCTAGCCAAGCGGCGGGTCGAGACGGCGAGAGGGGAAGCGGAAGGGAAACGGACGAGAAGGGACGGAAAGCGAAGATGCCTCCGGCGGCCAGGAGGGGATGATCCCCTCCTGGACCTCCCCGACGGGGCGGGCGGGAAGTCGGTCGCAGCTGTCGGGCGGCGGGGCCTCGGCCGGTTGGTGGCGGGAATGGGGGCAACCCGCAGGCCGCAAAGCCGGCCAGCACGTTGCCCCCATTCCCGCCACCAAGGGGCGCCAGCGGCGAAGCGCCGCATGGGAAGAAATACCGGCGCGTCCGACGTCGGTAACGACCGCGCAACAAACGCAAGAGCCTTTCAAAAGGCTTCCAAAGCAAAAAATCCAAAACCTCGGCCCGAAGGGCCGACGGCTGGGCGAGGCCGGAATTTCGCCTTTCGAGCCAGGGGCGCAGCGACGGCATCGAAAGGCGCAATTCCGGCCTCGCGTCTTCGCACCGCACCCGCCAAGCCCTTCCGGTGCCCGCAGCCCCTCCCACCCGCCACAGCCAAACGGGGGGGCCTGGGGGGCGTCACGCCCCCCAGTGGGGTGGTCCAGGAGGGGCAACGCCCCTCCTGGTGGGGTTCAGGGGCAACGCCCCTCCTGGTGGGGTTCAGGGGCAACGCCCCTCCTGGTGGGGTTCAGGGGCAACGCCCCTGACCGCCGGAGGCTTCCCCCCGTCTTGCGCCTAAACCGAAGTCTAAGCCTAATACGCCGCCACGGGGAAGTCTTCCACGGTGCCGGGCACGCCGGTGGTGGGCGTTTGCTCGCCGTGGGTGAGTTCCTTGACGCGCTCGGAGATGTACAGGTCGAGCATCTTGAAGGTGACACGGCCGGTCTGGCGCGTATCGGCCCGGCCCTTGACGCCTTCCACCAGGGCTTTGGTGAAGGCGCCGTTTTGCCATTCCGGCTTTTCCAGCGAGTATTGCCGGCCGGTGGAGGCGGCAAAGACCACGGCGCCGTTTCCGGCGCTGGCCAGTTCGTTGATGACGCCGTTTAAGTCCCCCATGCCGCGCCGGCCCGAGCCCATGATGGAGCCGCTGTGGCAGCTGTCGACAAAAAACAGCGTCTTGCCGGCGATGTTGCGGATGGTTTTCTGGATTTCCAGGAAGGGCAGCCCCGTGGCGCGCAGTTTTTCCAGGTCCACGGAGGTGGGCAGGAAGTAGTAGTCGCCGTTTTTGTCGTTGACGCCGTGGCCGGCCAGGAAAATCATGGCCACGTCGTGCTGGGTGGTCTGGCGCTCGATCCAGTCGAGGCCTTCGAGGATGGCTTCCTTGGTGGCCGCGCCGTCGGTGAGCACCCGGATGGTGACGTCGCCGTAGAGCCGGCCTTTCTGGGCGGCCATGGCCTCGGCGAAATCCCGGGCGTCCTTGGCCGGGAACTGCAGCGACAGGGACTTGTCGGCGTAGTCGCCCGCGCCGATGGCCAGCACGTAGAGCTTCGACGCCGGTGCGGCCGGCGCGGCGGCCTTGCCGGCCCACTTGAGCTTGACCGTGGCCGGGGCCGAGGGGCCATTCTTGTTGTCCGCCGCCACGGACAGGACCACATCGCGCTGGGGCAGCGTCACCTTGGATTGCAGCACGCTCGGCTCGAAGCCGCGCCCGGCGATGGCCGGATGGTCCTCGGCCACGCGCGCGCCGTCGACGAGCAGGCGCACGGCGGTGACGTCTTCGCCGCCGGGGCTGCGCACGGCGAATTTGACGGTCATATCGGGCGAGGTGAAGGCGTCGCCCGGGGCCGGGGAAAGGATTTCCACCACGGGCGGACGGGCCGTAAGCACCGAGGGCGAGCGCACGTCGCCGCCCCGGGCGGCGTTGGCCGCGGCCAGGGCCCGGTCCTCGTCCAGGGTGCGCAGGGCCAGGTCCACCACGTCCGGCCGGTGGAAGGCGTCGCGAAAACGCGAGGCCGGGAAGAAGTCGGCGGCGTGTTCCGGGCCGTTGTTGACATTCCAGCCGATCATGTCCTCGCCGCCCGAGGAGGCGTCGTAGTAGCCGGCCGGGGTCCACAGCACCCAGCGCCGGCCGTCGGCGTTGGGGAAGTAGGACAGGATCTCGCGGCCGTCCTCCATGCGGTACCAGCGGATGGAGCCGTCGCCCATGGCCGCGGCGACCAGGCGCCCGTCACCGCTGACATTGACCGCCCAGACCGTATCCGGCGCGGGCGTCTGCCACAGGGGCTGGCCGTTCGCGCCGTAGGCCCGGACGTTCCAGGAGGTACCGAGCACCAGCCGCCGGTTGTCCGGGGCGATGGCCAGGGAAAAGGCCGTTTCGAAGTCCTTGAGCTTAAGCGGCTGGCCGTTCAGCATAGGCGAGCGGCTGCCTTCGTAGCCGGTGACGGTCAGGCCCGGGGCGACCGTGCGCGGCGCGGCCAGGTCGGGCGTGGGCGCGTCGATTAAGCGCAGGTCACGGCCGGGCAGGGCGAAGCGGTAGAAGCCCTTTTTGGGCGTGGCGGCGTAGGCGATGGTTTCGCCGGTGCGGTCGACGAGGAAGTTCTTGGCCGAGGTGCGGTAGTCGCGGATGGCCGGGGAGCGGGTCATGCCGAAGGAGCCGTCCGGGCGCAGCACGCCCCAGCGCGGGGCGACCGTGCCGTAGGCGATGCCGCCGTCGGGCAGCGGGCACAGGGTGACCACGGCGGCCTTGCCGGTATCCAGGTCCTTGTATTCCACGAAATCGGCCGGCTTGAACTTGCGCACCGGGCAGCCCCGGTCCGTGACCCAGCGGCCGGCGGCCAGAAGCGACCCGTCGGCGGCGAAGGCGACCGTGGCCATGTTGCCGTTGTCCACGCCCGCGAGGTTGGGCGCGCCAAGCAGCGACAGCGTCTCGCCGTCGAGGACCGTGACCACCGGGGTATCGGTAAAGCCCACGGCGAGCTGGGCGCCGTCCGGGGAAAAGGCCACGGAAAACGGCCGCGTGCCGCCCTGGACGCGGGTTTTGGCCAGAAGCGACAGGCCCGTGTCGCTGACCTTGTACAGGCGCACCGCGCCGTCGTAGCAGGCCGTGGCCAGGTGGCCCTTGCCGTCGAAGGCGGCGCCGTAGGCTTCGCCGCCGTAGTCCTTGTCGCCGCCGACCAGGGACAGGTCGGACAGGCGCCAGACGCGCACGCCCTCCTCGCCCATGGCCGCGGCCAGGTAGTCGCCGTCGTGGGAGACGGAGAGGTGGTTGACCACGCTCGGCAGGCCGGTCAGGCGCTTGACCAGCCGGCCGGACTCGCGCTCGAAGATGTAGACGCTGTGGGTCTTGTCCCAGCCGTAGCCGGTCCAGCCGGCGCAAAAGACGTAGCGGCCGTCGGGGCTCATGGCCACGCTGTACAGCCGCCCTTCGTAGTCGTGGCCGATGGGCGGGCGCAGGACGCGCAGTTCCTCGCCGGTCTTGATGTCCCAGACGCGGCAGGTCTTGTCGTCGGAGGCCGTGGCCAGGTAGCGGCCCAGGCCATCCACGGCGATGCGTTTAATCAGCGCCGTGTGCATGCCGGTTTCGATGCGCAGGATCGGTTCGGCGGGCGGCGTGCCGGCGGCGGCGGGGTTGCAGGCGAAAAGAAGCAGCAGGACGGTTGGCAGGCAGACGCGAAGGCGCATGGGATCACTCCTCGCCCGGCAATGGGCGGCGCGCATTCTTGTCCCGGCGCCATACGGCGTCAAGAGGCAGGGCACGCCGCCGCGCCCCGCAAGCCGCGCCGGCCGGGCATCGCGTCCATTCTTAACAATTGATGAAATCTACAGGGGGTTATGCAAAAAGGGCCGGGGAGAAGTCCCCGGCGGGCAAAGGGCTCCCCGATTTCTAGAATAAAGTAGTTATTTCAATAATTTATTTTTTTTACTGCCAATCCGCTCCCGGGGAATTCGTATTATTACAAAACCCTCTCCATGGGCCCCTTTTCGGGAGGTCCAGGAGGGGCCTCGCCCCTCCTGGCCGCCGGAGGCCTCTCCCCCACCCCTTCCTCGCCGCGCCCCGGCCATGTCCTCTCCCCTTGCCTAGTCCGCCTTGGCGCGGCTGGTGCGGTCCACCAGGTAGACGATGGACTGGTAGGGCACCCCCGAGTGGTGGGACAGGCCGATTTCGCAGGTGCGGCTGTTGCAGTAGCCGGCCGTGGTCGACCCCGGCAACTGCCCCCGCAAGTCGGCCAGGGCGGCGGCGTTGAGTTCGGGATAGAAAAAGCCCCGGTCGCCGGCGAAGCCGCAGCAGTGGATGCCGCGCGGCACGACCACTTCCCGGGCGCAGGCCCGGGCCAGGGCGTTGAACCGGGCCGAAAGCCCCATCTTGACCGAGGAACAGGACACGTGCAGGGCCACCGTCTCGTCCACGGGGGTGATGTCGAGGTATTCCAGGCAGTGGTCGTGGATGAATTCCACGGGCTCGTGGAGCTTGAGCTTGGGTTCCATCTTGCAGCGCATGGCGTAGAGGCAGGGGCTGGCGTCGCACAGGATGGGGATGGCCCCGTCGCCGCTGGCCAGGCGCAGGGCCCCTTCCAGCTCGGCCGCCTTGCGGTCGGCCTCGTCCTTCATGCCCTTGGATTCGAGCGTCAGCCCGCAGCACAGCTCCTTCATCCCCTCGGGGAAGATGACGTCGTAGCCGGCCTTGGCCAGAACGGACATGACCGCCTCGTAAAGCCCCCGCTGGTCCGGGTCCAGGGCCGAGGGGCCCATGGCCCGGGTGGTGCAGCTCGGGAAATAGACCACCTGGCGCCCCTTGCCGGCCACGGTGTCGCGCAGGCAGGTCTTGGGCGCGCCCTTGGGGGCGTAGGGCGTCCAATAGGGCACGAGCCCCGGCGCGAGCCGGCGCAGGCCGTGGGTCATGGCGGTCATGGCCCGGGTGCCGAGCAGGCCGTGGACGGCCTGGGACAGCCGCAGGCCCTGGCGGGACAGGGTCGTGACCAGGCCGTAGTGGTCGGCCACCCACTTGCCGATGGCCCGGCCGCGCTCGGTGGACTCGCGGTGGCGGTAATCCTTGGTGAAAACGCCCGTGTCCACGCCGACCGGGCAAACCGTGGCGCACAGGCCGTCGGCGGCGCAGGTCTGGTTGCCGCCGTAGGCGTAGGCATCGTGAACGAGGTCGTACTGCGGCTTGTCGCCCTTGGCGGCGGCCAGGGCCATGTGGCGCTGCAGGGTGATGCGCTGGCGGGGGGTGGTGGTGACGTTGCGCGAGGGGCACACCGATTCGCAGTAGCCGCACTCGATGCAGGGGTCGATGAGCGGGCTCACCGGCGGCAGCGACTTCAGGTTTTTCATGTGCACTTGCGGGTCGTCGGTGAGGATCACGCCGGGGTTGAGGAGGTTTTGCGGATCAAAGGCGCGCTTTAAGCGCCGCATCAGCGCATAGGCGGTCTTGCCCCACTCCATTTCCACGAACGGGGCCATGTTGCGGCCCGTGCCGTGTTCGCCCTTGAGCGAGCCGTCGTAGCGGCCGACGACCATGGCGGTGACGTCGTTGACGAGTTTTTCGTAGTTGGCAACGGACACCGGGTCGGCGAAATCCGGGCAGAAGACGAAATGCAGGTTGCCCTCCAGGGCGTGGCCGAAAATGATGCCCTCGGGGAAGCCGTGGCCGGCCATGAGGCGCTGGAGCTCCACCGTGCCCTCGGCCAGGTGCTCGATGGGGAAGACCACGTCCTCGATGATGACGGCGCTGCCGGGCTTGCGCGCCCCGCCCACGGACGTGAAAAGCCCCCGGCGGATGTTCCACAGCTTCTCGTAGTCGTCCTTTTTGTCCATGAACACGAGGGGAAACAGCGGCTCGATGCCCGAGACGCGCGACAGTGCCTCCTCGATGCGGGAAAGCAACTCCGCCTTGTCCGCGCCCCGGACCTCGACCAGGATGGCGGCCGCGTCCGGGCCAAGCTCCTTCAGGAAAGCCGGCATGCCGGGCTTGTCCTCGACACTGCGCAACGAGGCCCGGTCCATGAGCTCCACGGCCGAGACGGTGCCGGTTTTAAGGGCCATGGTCGCCCGGCAGGCCTCGGCGATGGTGGGGTAGAACATCAGCGCCGAGGCCTTGAAGGGATGCTCGACGACGGTGCGGTAGGTGACCTCACTGATAAAGGCCAGGGTGCCCTCGGAGCCGATGACGAGGTGGAGCAGGATGTCGAAGGGGTCCTCGAAATCGACGAAGGCGTTTATGCCGTAGCCGGTGGTGTTCTTGATCTTGAACTTGCGCCGGATGCGCGCGGCCAGTTCCGGGTCGGCCAGGATCTCGGCGCGGATGGCCGACAGTTCGGAAAGGAGCGCCGCGTGGGTCACGGCGAAGCGGGCTTTCGAGACGGGGTCGGCGGTGTCCAGGCTGTCGCCGTCCGCGAACACGAGTTTCATGGATTCCACGGTCTTGTAGCTGTTTTCCGCCGTGCCGCAACACATGCCCGAGGAGTTGTTGGCGGCGATGCCGCCGATCATGCAGGCGCCGATGGAGGCCGGGTCCGGGCCGATCTTGCGGCCGAAGGGCGCCAGCAGGACGTTGGCCTCGGCACCGATGACGCCGGGTTCCAGGCTCACGTGGCCGGCGCCGGGGTGGATGCGGGCGCCGCGAAACCGGCCGGCCAGGTAGACCAGGACGGAATCGGTCAGGGCCTGGCCCGAGAGGCTCGTGCCGGCGGTGCGAAAGGTGACGGCCACCTTGGTATCTGAGGCGGCGCGCAACAGCCAGGCCACTTCCCGGGCGTCTTTGACCTTGACCACGATCTTGGGCACGAGCCGGTAGAAACTGGCGTCGTCACCCAGGGCCAGGGTGTGGAACGGCCCCAGGAAAATACGGTCGGCGGGGATGAAGCCGCTGACGCGGTCGTGGAAATCCTTATGGGCGGCGGGCAGGCTTGCGGCATGAGGGGCTGACATGGCTTGCTCCTTGGATCGAGGGGGGGCACCTCGCGGTTGTGCCAGGATAGGCTTCCATGCCACGAAATTCATCCTTCCGGCAACAATTCGACACGGATCGGCGCAAACGAGACAAACAAGAGGCTTATTGCCCGAATTGATTTCATACGCCCCAGTCCGGGCGTGACAACGGGCCTGTTTGTGTTTATCATTCCCGTCTAGGTAGGCAATAGTTTCCATAGGAACATTGGACGAGGTATACGACCTTGTTGTTTGGACTCTTCACTCCCCGCGAAACCCCGCTTCCGCCGTCGTTTCGCATAGCGCCAAATACGGATACGAAGATCATGTCGCTGCCCAATGCGTACTCCTTGAAAACAGCCAGTATCCCTGCCTATTTTGAATGCATAATGAAGGCTGACATACCGGATGTTTTCGATGTCTCGTTCATGACGAGCATCGGGTTTCGTTATGCTATCGATAGATCCTTTATCGACATCCTCAAGGAACTGCATTTCCTCAGCGACAACGGCATGCCGACCAAGCGCTACATCGATTTCCACCACCGCAACCAGGCCAGAACCGCCCTTCTCGACGGCATCCACGAAGCCTATTCGAAACTGTTCGACCAGCAGCCCCAGGCCGACAGCCTTTCCGACCAGGAAATCATCGGGGTCCTCAAGCAGCTCTATGGCGGCAAGAAAACGGATATGATGGTCAACGGCATCGCCAACACGTTCCTGGCCCTTTGCCGCTATGCCAAGGAGGCGGATTTCAGCCCGGCCCCGGCCGAGCCCCAGGCAGCCTCGGCGACACACACCGCCGGCGACGACGGCCCCTCCGTGGCCGCTTCGCTACGGTCCCAGGCCCGGGAGAACGCCGTCAGGGAAACGTCGGAGGCCGCGCCTTCCCCGCAAAGCCCCTCGCCGCTCCCCACGCCCGAACCGGGTCCGCAACCGGAGGCGGCGGCGCCGCAAGCAGCACCGAGGGCACCGGACCAAGGCCGCCACGCCCCGGCGGACCTGCCGCCCCCCCTGGTCCTGGAACCGGAAGCGGACCGGCCCATCGCCGACCCAGCCGAGCCCGGTCTTCCCGCCGCGGCCGAGACTTTGGCACCCTCGCAACGGCCCGAACCGGTCCAGGCGCAGCCCCTCGTCCTGGAACTGGAGCCCCTCGAGCCGGCTGCCCCACCGTTGGCGCCGCAGACGGCGACGGAAACGGAAGCCACCCCGAGGTTTGTGCCGGAAATGGAACTGCCGCTTGTCCTCGAACTGGAGTCCGAAGCCGCGCCCCCAAACGTCACCCCCACTGCCGCCTCCGGGCCGGCCGCACCGCTTTTCTTCGAACTGGAGCCGGAAGACCCGCCGCACACGGCCCGGGAGGCCGACCCAGTGGGGGCTGTAACCCCACCGGCCCCAGCCGAGGCCAGCGGGCCACTTGCCCTGGAACTGGAACCCGAAGCCGCGCTTTTAGCGACCGGGGCCGCGACAACGGTTCCCAGCGCCTCCCCGCTGCCACCGCCGGCCACCGTCCAGGCCGGCCAGGGCCAGCCCAACACCCTGGACCCGACACCCGCCGCCGCGCCCCGGAAAACGGAACCGGCCAGGCCAGTCACGCCCCCCTTGTCGGACGGCCCCCTGGCGGCGACCACAACGCCTGACGCCCAGGCCGGCGCGGCGCACTCGCCGACCGCCAGCCCGCACACCGAGCCAGGGGAGACCGTGGCCGGCCCGCAACCGCCTTTGGCGGCACAGGCGCCGGCCGAGCCCGAAAACGCCCCGTCCCACGCGGAGCGCCCCGACCGGCCGTCCGGCGCGACCGTGCCCCACCCCCTGCTCTTTCACCTTGAAATCCCGGCCCCCCCGGCCGACGCCGCGGCAACGTCAGCCGCGCCCCAGGCCGCCCCGGACGTCGCGTCCCCTTCGGCCGATTCCCCGTTGCGCCACTCCACCGGCAACGGCGCGGCCAAGCCCCAGCGCTGCCCCATCCAGATCGTCCTGCCCGAAAGCCGCGACGAGGCCGTCTACGACGCCATCTTCGCCAGTCTCAAGCGGCATCTGTTCCCCCTGGGCAAATAGCCCCGCTTGCCTCAATAAAAAGGCGTCCCCCGGCCGGGGGACGCCTTTTATCAAGCCGCGCGGACACCGCGCCAGGGTCACATCGCCCGGACCACCTCCAGGAGCACGTTCGTGACCTTCTCGGCGTTCTCCTTGAATATCGTGACGATTTCCTCCCAATTGACCGGCGGTTCGTCCGTCTTCCAGCAGTCGTAGTCCGTGCTCATGGCCACGGCGGCGTAGGGCAGGCCGGCCTCCACGGCCAGGGCGCACTCCGTGGCCACGCTCATGTTGATGACATCGGCGCCCCAGGCCCGGAACATGTTGGATTCGGCCCGGGTGGAAAAACGCGGCCCTTCGATGGTCACCACCGTGCCCTTGTCGTGGTGGCGGTAGCCGAACTTGCGGCAGGCGGCGATGAGCAACTGGCGCAGCGGTTCGGAAAACGGATCGGCCATGGGCGTATGGGCCGGGTTGTGCGGTTCGAAGCGCTCGTGGAAGGTCAGGTGGCGGCGCTTGGTGAAGTCGATGAACTGGTCGAGGATGACCAGGTCGCCCCGGCCGATCTCCTGGCGCAGGGACCCCACGGCCGTGGTGGACAGGATGGCCGCGCAGCCGATCTTGCGCAGGGCGTGGATGTTGGCCCGGTAGTTGACGTGGCTGGGCGTGGCCGTGTGGGAACGGCCGTGGCGGGCCAGCAGCACCACGTCCTTGCCGCCGAGCCGGCCCTGGCGCAGCGTCGAGTTGGGCGGCCCGTAGGGGGTGTCCAGCTCGATGTCGGAGACGTTGTCGAGGATATTGGGGTCGTCCAGGCCGCTGCCGCCGATGATGCCGATTTTCATGGTTTTCCTTCCATCGCTTCCGCCAGCCAGGGCGGACGGTTGCATGTCGTCGAAAGGGTAAGCCCCAGCGCCGCGACCGGGCCGGAAGCGGCCCGGCGGCCCGACGCCGCACCCGGCCCCGAGGCCGGCGCCAAAGGGGAACGAGGCTACGCGATCTGCAGGATGCTCTCGCAGCCGTAGGTTTTGAACTGCTCCCGGCCGTTTAAAAACGACAGTTCGATGACCACGCCGATGCCGGCGATCTGGGCGCCGAAGTCCTCCACCAGCTTGACGACGCCCGAGAGCGTGCCGCCGGTGGCCAGCAAGTCGTCGATGACCAGGACCTTCTCGCCCCGCAGCAGGGCGTCCTCGTGCATGCACAGCGTGTCCGAGCCGTATTCCAGGTCATAGGACACGGACCTTGTCTTGTAGGGAAGCTTGCCGGGCTTGCGCACGGGCACGAAGCCGATGCCCATCTTGTAGGCCAGGGCGGCGCCGAAAATGAAGCCCCGGGCCTCGGCGGCCACGATCTTGGTGGCCTTGGAATCGGCGAAACGTTGGGCCAGCAGATCCACGGCCTGGCGAAAGCCGTCGGGATCGCCCAGAAGCGGCGTGATATCGAAAAAGAGGATGCCCTGCTTGGGATAGTCGGGGATGTCGCGAACGAGTTTGCGCAGATCCATGGCCGTCTCCTTGAAAATACGGACTGGTACGGTACCCGGATAGGGATTTTGGGCAACCCGGTCAAGCCGGGCTTGGCCGGGCCGGCAAGGTAGGCTAGGACACGACCCATGGAACACACCCCCCTGCCCTGCGACACCCTGGTCACGGCCGGCCTGATCGTCACCCAGGACGACGAGCGGCGCCTGTTGCCTAACGCCGCCCTGGCCATAACCGACGGCCGCATCGCCGCCCTGGGGCCGGCGGAGGAACTATCCCGGCGCTTCGTTCCCGCCGCGGCCCTGGACCTCTCGGGCTGCCTGGTCCTGCCGGGGCTTGTCAACACCCACACCCACGCGGCCATGACCCTGCTGCGGGGCCTGTGCGACGACGCGCCGCTTACGACCTGGCTCTCCGCGCATATCTGGCCGGCCGAGGCCAGGCTCACGGCCGAGGCCGTGCGCCTGGGCACGGCCCTTGCCTGCGCCGAAATGCTGGCCTCGGGCACGACCTGCTTCCTGGACGCCTACCTTTTCGTGGATGCCGTGGCCGACGCGGCCGCGGCGTCGGGCCTGCGGGCCGTGCTGTGCCAGGGCGTGTTCGAGATCGAAAACGCCGGGTTCAAGACCGTGGACGCGGCCTTCGCCTCGGCCGCCGCCCTGGCCGACCGGCTGGCCGGCCACGACCGGCTGCGCCCCGCCATCTTCCCCCACGCCGTCTACACCTGCTCGGCGGCGACCCTTACCCGTTGCGCCGCCTTCGCCCGGGACAGGCAGGTGCTCCTGTCCACCCACGCCGCCGAGACGGCCAAGGAAAACGAGGATTGCCGCGCCGCCAACGGCACCCGGGTCATCCCCTACCTCCACGGCCTGGGGCTGCTCGGCCCGGGCCGGCTGCTGGCCCACGGCGTGGCCCTGGACGCGGCCGACATGGGCCTGCTGGCCGCAACCGGCACGGCCGTGGCCCATTGCCCGAAAAGCAACCTGAAGCTGGCCAGCGGCATCGCCCCCGTGGAGGCCCTGCGCCGGGCGGGCGTGACCGTGGGCCTGGGTACCGACGGCGCGGCCAGCAACAATGCCCTGAACCTTTTCGGGGAGATGGGCACGGCGGCGCTTGTGCAGAAAGTGGCCACCGGCGACCCCACGGCCCTGGAGGCCGGGGCCGCCCTGGACATGGCCACGCGCGACGGGGCGGCCGCCCTCGGCTGGCCGGAGCTTGGCCGGCTGACCGTGGGCGGCCCGGCCGACCTGTGCGCCCTGGACCGGTCGCGGCCGCAACTGGCCCCGGGGCTCGACCCCGTGTCCGACTGCGTCTACGCGGCCAGCGGCGGCGAGGTCTGCTGCACCATGGTGGCGGGCAAGGTGCTCTACCGCGACGGCGCCTTCCCCGGCCTCGACTACCCCGGGCTGCTGCGGGCCTTCCGGGAGGCCTCCGGCAGGATCACCGGCCGCACCCCTTGACAAGGCCGCCGGGCTCCATAATAAAGGCTGGCTTTGCGCTGAAAACTTTCCCGCGCCCTTTCCCGCGCGGTCCGGAGGGTATCCCAATGTCCCAGGTCATCACCATCAATGGCGTCGAATGCCATCCCATCGTGGAAAAATGCGTGGGCTGCGACCGCGTCCTGGAGCAGGACGGAGGCAAATACTGTAAGAGCTATCCCCTGCCCGAACGCAAATGGGCGCAGAAGGTCTGCAACTTCGCCACCCACGTCAAACTCGAAGTCGACAAGGGCGGCAAGGTCAACATCAACCCCTTGAAGGCTTCCAAGCGCGCCGCCCGCGGCCGCTAGGCGACCGACACCCCATCCGTACGCCCTGCCGGGAGGTTCGCGCCTCCCGGCTTTTTGCGTTGCGCACATCCGGTTTGCCATCCCCCGGCCCAGGCGTTATGAGGGGACGGTTCGCCTCCCCTTTCGACAACCCCTTCCCGGAGCTCGTATGTTAGACGCCCTGCTTTCCCGCCTTGCCGACAAACGCGACCTGGTCATCGACCTGCAACGCGAACTGACCGCCATCCCGGCCCTGGGGCCGGACAACGGCGGCCCCGGCGAACGGGAAAAGGCCGACCGGCTCAAAACCCTCCTGGCCGCCATGGGCTTCCCCGAGCCCCGCGAAATAAACGCCCCCGACCCGCGCGTGCCCTGCGGCCACCGGCCCAACCTGGCCGTGGTCCTCCCCGGCGCCGACACCTCCCGCACCTTCTGGGTCATCTCCCACCTCGACATCGTGCCCCCGGGCGACCGTGCCCTGTGGCGCGGCGACCCCTACACCCTGGAAGTGGACGGCGACCTCCTCTACGGGCGCGGCGTCGAGGACAACCAGCAGGCCGTGGTCAGCTCCATCCTCCTCGGCAAGGCCCTGCTCGAAACCGGCACCACGCCCCCCATCAATTACGGCATGCTGTTCGTGGCCGACGAGGAAACCGGCAGCAAATACGGCCTGGACTACGTGGCCGCCCACCACGACGGGCTTTTCACCAGGGAAGACCTCTTCCTCGTGCCCGATTTCGGCCTGCCCAGCAGCGAGATGGTGGAAGTCGCCGAAAAAAGCATGTTGTGGTACAAGGTCATCGTCAAGGGCAAGCAGTGCCATGCCTCCACCCCCGAGGACGGCATCAACTCCCTGTCCGCGGCCGCGCTTTTCATCCTCAAGATCCCCAAGCTCTACGAACGCTTCCCGGCCAAAAATCCGCTGTTCCAGCCGGCCAATTCCACCTTCGAGCCGACGAAAAAGGAAGCCAACGTGGACAACGTCAACACCATCCCCGGCCGGGACGTCTTCTACGTCGATTGCCGGGTCCTGCCCGAATACAACCTCGACGACGTGACGGCGGCCATCCGGGCCTACGGCCGCGAGGTCGAGGCCGCCTGCGGCGTGACCATCGACTACGAGGTCGTCCAGCAGGAACAAGCCGCCCCGGCCACGCCCGAGGACGCACCCATCGTGCGCAAGGTCATGGACGGCATCCAGGCCGTCTACGCCGGCGCCCAGCCGCGCCCCATGGGCATCGGCGGCGGCACCGTGGCCGCCTACCTGCGCCGGCGCGGCTACCCGGCCGTGGTCTGGGCCACCCTCGAACACAACGCCCACCAGCCCAACGAACGCACCAGCATCGCCAAGACCATCGGCGACGCCCAGGTCATGGCCCACGTGCTGGCCGGGGCGTAAGGCGCAAGACGGAAGAGGGAAGAGGAAAGATGCCTCCGGCGGCCAGGAGGGGCCTGAGGCCCCTCCTGGACCACCCCCAAAGGGGGCAAGGGACGACGGCCATGGACATAAAGCGAGCCTGGAAAAAGCTGCTCATGGGGCAGTGCCGCCGGCCGGGGGGCATCCTCGGCGAATACATCGGCCGGCGCATGAATCGCAGCCATTTCGCGCTGACCACCTGGGGGCTGGCCCATGTGGCCATCGCCCCGGACGCCGACGTGCTCGACATCGGCTGCGGCGGCGGGCGCACCCTGGAGCGGCTGGCCGCGCTCGCCCCCAGGGGCCGCATCCACGGCATCGACGCCTCGGAAAAAAGCGTGGCCATGTCCCGGCGCCACAATGCCCAGGCCCTCGCCTCGGGCCGGATGGAGGTGCGCCTGGCCTCGGTTGCTGCCCTGCCCTTCGCGGACGCGACCTTCGACCTGGCCACGGCCGTGGAAACCCACTATTTCTGGCCAAACCTCGCCGCCGACCTGGCCGAGGTCCGGCGGGTGCTGCGCCCGGGCGGCCGGCTGCTTGTGCTCGGCGAAGTCTACGACACCCCGAAATTCGACGCCCGCAACCGGAAATGGCTGGAGCTGGTGCCCATGGCCTACCTGACCGTGGCCCAGTTCCGTACCCTTTTCGAAACCGCCGGCTTCACCGACATCGTCATCGACGAGGAAGCCGACCACGGCTGGATCTGTTGTGTCGGAAAAACCCCGGGAATCGCCTGAGCATCGCCTCTGTTGCCGGCAAGGACCGGTCGGAGGGCGGCCCGTGGCCAAGACGGGCCAGGGACCGCAACAGTGGGCATAGCCCAGCCAAGGCGCCGGATGTCGCCGCGTCTCACCGCGAGGAAGCATGAAGCCCGTACCGATCATCCACATGCATATCCCCAAGACGGCCGGCTCCACGACGACAACCATGCTGCTGCAATCGTTTCGTGACGAGGAGGTCTTTCTCTGCGGCAACAACAAATTCAATCTGAATCATTACCAGAGCAATATCTATTTCACATCGTTGCCTGACGAGGAAAAAGCCCGCTACAAGTTCATCGCCGGCCATGTGGAATTCGCATTGATCCAAAGCTACCCCGCCCCGCATTTCTCCTTCACTTTTTTGCGCAATCCGATTTCCCGAATCAATTCCATGTACTTCTACATAAAACAAAATCCCCGCCACCACCTCCATGCCCTGCTCGTCAACGACAACATCTCCATGGAAGCCTTCTGCCGCCTCAAACTGTGGCACGAACTGGACAACGGCATGTGCCGCCGCCTGTCCGGCCTGGCGGATGCCGTTCCCTATGGGCAATGCGACAGTGGGGTCCTGGAGCAGGCCAAGTACAACCTGACCAACAACATCAGCTTTTTTGGCTTGCAGGAGCGATTCAACGAATCCATTTTCCTGCTGCTTTACACCTTGGACGACCTGGCCTCGCTGGAATACCATCGCAAAAATACGACCAAGGTCAAAAAAAACGACCGCTCCCTGACCGGTTCCGAACACGAGGCCCTGGCCGAGTCCAACCAATACGACCTCCAGCTCTACGAATACGCCAGGGAACTGTATGCCGCGCGCAACAAGCCCCTGACCACGCTCCTCGCCAAACCGCTCAACAGCTATCTGCTGGCCATGAAAAAAAAGGAGCAGGCTTCCTGATGCCCCCCCTCGTTCACGGCAACATCGATTCCCCTTCTCCCCTGCCAGGGGGTCCGTGGGGGATGCTTCCCCCCGGCGGGGTCCAAGGGCAGCGCCCCTGGCCCCCGGAGGCTCTCCCCCATGCATGACTGCATCGTGGTCGGCGCCGGCCATGCCGGGTGCGAGGCGGCCATGGCCGCCGCCAGGCTCGGCCTGCGCACGCTGCTTGTGACCCAAAACGTGGACCGCATCGGCCACCTGTCCTGCAACCCGGCCATCGGCGGCCTGGCCAAGGGCCACATGGTGCGCGAGATCGACGCCCTGGGCGGCATGATGGGCCTGTGGGCCGACGCCGCCGGCATCCAGTTCCGCATCTTAAACACCCGCAAGGGGCCGGCCGTGCGCGCCACGCGGGCGCAAATCGACCGCGACGCCTACATGGCCGTGGTCAAGCGGGACGTCTTTGCCCAGGCGGGCCTCGACGTGCGCCAGGACACGGTGGAGGCGGTGCTGGCCGAGGGCGGCCGGGCGGCCGGGGTGCTGACGGGCTCGGGCGAGGCCTTTGGCGCCCGGGCGGTGCTGCTGACCACCGGCACGTTCCTCTGCGGCCTCATCCACATCGGCCTGACCCAACGGCGCGGCGGGCGCCTGGGTGACCCGGCGGCCGAGGGGCTCTCGGCCAGCCTTATCGGCCACGGCCTGCGCCTGGGGCGGCTTAAGACCGGCACCACGCCACGCCTTCTGGCCAGATCCATCGATTTCGCCGCGACCACGCCCCAGCCCGGCGACGACCCGCCGCCCGGCTTCAGCTTCCACGGCCCGGGGCCGGTGCTGCGCCAGGTGCCCTGCCACCTGACCTACACCAACGAACGCACCCACGCGGCCATCCGGGCCGGCTTCGACCGGTCGCCGCTTTTTACCGGCGTCATCGAAGGCACGGGCGCCCGCTACTGCCCGTCGGTGGAGGACAAGGTGGCGCGGTTTCCCGAGCGCGACCGCCACCACGTGTTCCTCGAGCCCGAGGGCCTGGACAGCCCGGAGATCTACCCCAACGGCATCTCCACCAGCCTGCCCATCGAAACCCAAAAGGCCATGATCGCCACCATCCCGGGGCTGGAGCGGGCGCAAATCGTGCGGCCGGGCTATGCCATCGAATACGATTACGCCGACCCGGTGCAGCTTCTGCCGACGCTCGAAACCAAAGCCCTGCCCGGGCTCTTTCTGGCCGGCCAGATCAACGGCACCTCGGGCTACGAGGAGGCGGCCGCCCAGGGGCTGTGGGCGGCGCTGAACATCGTGTGCGCCGCAACCGGCCGGCCGCCCTTTTTGCCGCGCCGCGACCAGGCCTACATGGCCGTGCTCGTCGACGACCTGGTCACCAAGGGCACGGCCGAGCCCTACCGCATGTTCACCTCCCGGGCCGAGCACCGGCTGCTGCTGCGCGAAGGCAACGCCGACGCCCGCCTCACGCCCCTTGGCCGCGAACTGGGCCTGGTGGGCGACCGGCAATGGGCGCTTTTTTCCGGCAAGGAGACGGCCCTGGCCGGGGTCCTGGAAGGGTTGGCCGCGCGCCGGGCCCGGCCCGACGACTGCGACGAGGCCACCTGGCTGGCCCTGGGCGGCAAGCCCCTGGACCGCAGTGTGCGCCTGGACGAACTGCTGCGCCGCCCGGAAGTGGCCCTGGCCGACCTGCGCCGCTTCTGGCCCGACATCGAGGCCCTGTCCCCGGAGGCGGCCGAGGAGGCCCAAACGCGGGTCAAGTACGAGGGCTACCTGCGCCGCCAGTCCGAGCTGGCCGCCCGCCTGGGCCGGCTGGACGCGGTCGCCCTGCCGCCGGGCCTCGACTACGCCGCCGTGGCCGGGCTGTCGCGGGAGGTGGTGGAAAAGCTGACCCGGGTCGCGCCGTCGAGCCTCGGCCAGGCCGGGCGCATCTCCGGGGTGACGCCGGCGGCTCTTTCCTGCCTGGAAATCCACCTCAAAAAAATCGCCGGCCAGCCCAAGGCCTTGTGCCCGTAACGATGTTCGCTTATGAACGTTTCATGGGTGATTTCGGGGCACTGGACACACTGCCGGCGCTGACGAGCCTGTTCGATCCGGGCTGGTGGGACCGCATGCGCGATTCCACCACCTCGGGCCACATTTCCCCGGAAGCGCTCATCCTCACGGCCGTCGTCTTCGGCCTGGCCTTTTTGGTCATCGCCGCCGGCTTTTTCATCAAGATCCGGTTCGGCCGCGCCGACGCGCCGCCCACCACCTGGATCGTGCGGCCGGGCGAGATCCGGGCCCTGCTCGACACGGCCTTGACCCAGCGCAGCAAGGTGCGGGTCAGCTTCGTGCGCGACGACGCCGGCGCGCGCTCCACCGATGCCACCATCCTGTCCGTGGACCCGGTCCGGGGCATCGAGATGGAGATGACCTCCCTGGTGCGGGCCACCCCGAGTTGGGTCGGCAAGCTCGTGGCCTGCGACTTCCGGCTGCGCCTGGATCCCCGCAAGGACTACCACAGCTTTTACGGTTTCGTTTCGGCCATCGCCGCCGTGCGCCTGGCCGGCGACGACTTCGTGCACATGACCGTGACCTGGCCCAAGCACCTGGAGTTGGAACAGAAACGCGGCTTCCTGCGCATCGAGCCGCCGCGAAACTTCGTGCTGGAACTGGAAGTGTGGCACGAAAACACGGTCAAGACGGCCCATGGCCGGTTCGGCAATCCGTCCACCTGGGGCGAGCCGCTGCTACGGCTCGATCCGCGCCTCGAACCGCCGCTTATCGAGGTGCGCAACATCTCCGGCGGCGGCGTGCGCCTGGAGGTCCTGTCCGAAGGCCTGCAGGGCCACAAGGCCCTGTTCGAACCCACAGGCCGTTTCCTCATGCGCTTGGTGCTGGCCGAGCCCGAGGCCGACCAGCCCCTGGAGTTCCATCTGGCCCTGCGCCTGCAAAACGTCTACGGCGACCCGGGCAGCGCCGGCAAGAAGGGCTTCGGCTTTCGCATCGTGAGCTTCGGCGTGCCCTCCGACGCCCCGGGCGATGCCCTGTCCTGGAAAACGGCGGCCTCCGGCGCCCCGGCCCTGGACGACTGGGCCTTCCGGCGGCATCTGTCCATGTACCGCTCCCGGGGGGAATAGGCGCGCTTGGCCAGGGCCAGCGGGGCCGGGCCTTCCCATGGGCCGCCCCCGGGGGGCCGGGCGCGGCGCGGCCGCCTCCGCCATGGACGGCGCGGGCCGATTTGAGTATGGGGGACGGGTTTTCGTAGCGCCCGTCACCAAGTTGCAACGCATGGCGGCCATGATGCCCGGATACGCGTGGCCGCGGACGGGAAGACAAGGAGCGAGAGGTTGGACGACGATTCCGACAGTCGATTTTGGGGTGCCCTGGGGAAATTTTTCCGCCAGAAAAACATCTCCATCGAGGAGCTGATCCAGGAGGCGCGCGGCGAAGGCACGCTCATCGCGGAAGACGCCTCCATGCTGCTCAACATCCTGCGCCTGGAGAAAAAACAGGTCTTCGACATCATGGTGCCACGCCCGGACATCGTCTGCGCCGAGGCCGACGACGGCATCGCGGCCATCTGCGACCTGATCAAGACCCACGGCCACTCCCGCATCCCCATCTACGAGGGCAACCGCGACAACATCCTCGGCATCGTCTACGCCAAGGACTTGCTGGCGCACATCGTCGGGGCCTGCGGCGAATACCCCGATCCCCGCTCCATCATGCGCGCCCCGCTGTTCATCCCCGAAACCCTCAACCTCAAGAAGATGCTGCTGGAATTTCGCAGCCAGAAAAAACACATGGCCGTGGCCCTGGACGAATACGGCGGCACCTCGGGGCTGCTCACCCTGGAGGACGTGCTGGAGGAGATCGTCGGCGAGATCGAGGACGAGCACGACCCCAGCAAGCCCGAGGAAATCCAGGAGATCGAAAAGGATGTCTTCCTCGTGTCCGGCCGCTACCCCCTGGAGGACCTCGACGCCGCCCTGGGCCTCGAACTGGAGTCCGAGCAGGTGGAGACCATCGGCGGCTTCCTGACCGAACTGGCCGGCCGCGTGCCGCGCCAGGGCGACGCCTTCACCCTGGAAGGCCGCCGATTCACCATCCGCGAGGCCGACCGCCGGCAGATCCGCTGGATCGTCATCGAACCGGCCGCGTAACGGGGTTTCCCCGGCGGTCCCCGGCGGCAGGCCTTCCGCCGCGACCGTGCGCGCGCCCCGCCAAACCCGAGGCACCCCCGACAGACCACCGTGACAACAGCATGCATCCTGGCCGTGCTCGGGAGTTGGCTCGGCTTTGCCAACCCGCTGTACCGCCTGCCCCTTCTGGCCCTGGCCCTGCCGGCCGGCCTGGCTTTCGCCGCCGCGCGCGCCCCTTCGGCCACAGCCGCGGCCAAGGCCGGCTATTGGGTCGGCGCCGCCGCGGCCTGCGCCAGCCTCTACTGGACGGCCCTGCCCCTGCACGACTACGGCGGCCTGGCCTGGCCGTTGGCCGTACCGGCGCCCGTGCTCATGGGCCTGGTGCTTGGGCTGTACACCATGGCCCTGGCCCTGCTGGCCCGCCTGGCGGCCGAGCGGCTCTCCCCCTGGCTTTTTGGCCCGTTTTTCGCCCTGGCCTGGACCGTCATGGAGATGGCCCGGGGGACGCTTTTCACGGGTTTTCCCTGGCTCACCCTGGCCGCGGCCTTCTCGCCCTGGCCGGCGGCCATCCAGGGCGCGGCCTTCCTCGGCGCCTACGGCCTGTCCGGGCTCCTGGCCGGGCTTTTGGCCTGGCTGGTGGTGTGCGGCCCCGTTTCCCGCCAGGGGCTTGTGGCCGTGGCCGGGCTGGCGGCGCTTTTTTTCCTCGGCAACGGCCGGGCCGGCCAGAGCGCGCCCCGCGACGGCACCATCCACGCCACCATCGTCCAGGGCAACGTGGACCAGAGCCGCAAATGGGACCCCGACAGCCAGCTCGAAACCGTGGAAAAATACGTGTCCCTGTCGCGCCAGGCCATAAAGGACGCGCCCACGGACCTGCTGGTGTGGCCCGAGACCACCATGCCCTTCTACTACCAGGACCACGGCCCGCTGGCCGCGCGCCTGATCGATTTCGCCGCCGCGGCGGGCACGCCGGTGCTGTTCGGCGCCCCGGCCTACGGCCGCACCCTCGGCGGCCACGTCCTTTTCAACCGCGCCTACCTGCTCGCCCCGACCGGCGAGGAGGGCACCTACGACAAGGAACACCTGGTGCCGTTTGGCGAGTACGTGCCCCTTGGCCGATTCCTGCCCTTCATCCACAAGCTGGTGGACGGGGTGGGGGATTTCCGGCCGGGCAAATCCGAAGCGCCCTTGCGGGTGGGCCGCCTTGCCCTGGGCGTGCTCATCTGCTATGAAGCGATCTTTCCGGAACTGGCGCAACAGCGCGTGGAGGCGGGGGCCAACATCCTGGTCAACATCTCCAACGACTCCTGGTTCGGCGATTCCGCCGCCCCGCGCCAACACCTCGACCTGGCCGTACTGCGGGCCGTGGAGCAGGGGCGGGCCATCATCCGGGGCACCAACTCGGGCATTTCCGCCGTGATCGATCCCCGGGGCCGCCTCATGGCCCAGGGCGGGCTTTTCACCACCCTGACCCTGCCCTGCCCGGAGGTTCCGGTGGTGTCGGAAACGACCTGGTACCACCGCAACCATGCCGTGCTCACCTGGGCGGCGCCGGTACTGCTGGCCCTGGCCTGCCTGGCCTGCGCCGTCCTGCCCAAACGCCGCCACGGCCAACCCGGCCGCGGCATAACCCTATAACCGAGCGATCCACCCATGCTGCAATACGCGGAACTGCGCACCGTAGGCGCCGAGCTACTGACCAAATTCGACGAGTTCTGGAGGCGTCTTTGACCTGGGGCAAAGCCGCAAACGCCTGGCCGACATCGAGGCCGAACTGGCCAAACCCGGCGCCTGGGATGCCCCGGAACGCCTGACCCCGGTGCTGCGCGAAAAAAGCGCCCTGACCGCCAAGGTCGCCGGCGGCGAGAAGCTCCTGGCCGCCCGCGAGGACCTCGACGAATGGCTGGCCATGGCCAAGGACGACGACAGCCCGGAAATCCTCGACGCCCTGGCCGAGCAGATCGAGTCCCTGGGCGCCGCACTGGCCGACGCCGAACTGGCCGCCTTTTTCGGGCCCGAGGACAACGCCGACGCCATCCTGGAAATCCATCCCGGCGCCGGCGGCACCGAGGCCCAGGACTGGGTCGAGATGCTCCTGCGCATGTACCGCCGCTGGGCCGAGCGCAAGCGCTTCGACGTCAAGGAACTGGACTTCCTGCCCGGCGACGAGGCCGGCGTCAAAAGCGTCACCCTGCAGGTCTCCGGCCCCTACGCCTACGGCCTGCTCGCCGCCGAAAAAGGCATCCACCGGCTCATTCGCATCTCGCCCTTCGACTCCTCGGGCCGGCGCCACACCTCCTTCGCCTCGGTGGACGTCTATCCCGACGCGGGCGTGGACATCGACATCGAGGTCAAGGAGGAGGACCTGCGGGTGGACGTCTTCCGGGCCTCGGGCCCGGGCGGCCAGCATGTCAACAAGACCTCCTCGGCCATCCGCATCACCCACCTGCCCACCAACATCGTGGTCCAGTGCCAAAACGAGAAGTCCCAGCACCGAAACCGCGAAACGGCCATGAAAGTGCTCAAGGCCAGGCTTTACGACCTGGAGCTCAAAAAGCTACAAGCCGAAAAGCAGGAAAGCTACGACTCCAAAAACGCCATCGGTTTCGGTTCGCAGATAAGGACCTACACCATGCAGCCCTACCGCCTGGTCAAGGACCACCGCACCGGGGTGGATGCCGGCGATGTCGAGGCCGTCCTCGACGGCGACCTGGACAAGTTCATACGCGGCTTTCTGCTGCGGGGCGGCAATGGAACCTAACCCCCCGTTCCCAGGCGCCTCCCAGGAGGAGCTGCTCGCCGAACTGGCGACCTTGCGGCGCATGCTGGCCGAGGTGGAAACCCCGGCCTGCGCCGGCGAGGGGGAGGGGCTGGTCATCCTGCGCCTGTGCTCGGGCCTGGACCTGGCCGGCTGGGAGGTGCTCACCCACCGCCAGGAACTGCGGGACTGGCTGGCCCTGCCCCTTTCGGCCAACCCCCTGCCCTTTTTGGCCCGCATCCAGAAGACCCTGCGCGAACTCGTCTTCCTCTCCGAGCACGACCCCCTCACCCGCCTGTACAACCGGGGGGCCTTCGACCGCATCCTGGCCGCCGAGCTTGTCCGCGCCACCCGGGCCGGCCAGTCCATGGCCCTGGTCCTGTTCGACCTCGACGATTTCAAGGCCGTCAACGACACCTACGGCCACCCCTGCGGCGACCGGGTGCTCGAAACCGTCGGTTCGCTGCTGCTTTCCGAAAAACGCTCCTACGACTACGCGGCCCGGGTCGGCGGCGAGGAATTCGCCCTGATCCTGCCAAGCGTCGGCCTGGTGCGGGCCGAGATGGTCATCGGCCGCATCGTGGAGGCGGCCCGGTCGCTCAAGATCGCCTGCGACGGCGCGGAGGCGCCCATCGGCGTCACCATCTCGGCCGGGCTGGCCATCACCAAGGGCAAGCTGGACATGGCCCCGGAGAAGCTCTACGCCCTGGCCGACGCGGCCCTGTACCAGGCAAAGGCCTCCGGCAAGGACCGGGTCGTGGCCGCGCCCATCGCCGACCTGACCGGCCCGCCGGAGAAAACGCTCGTGCGCGCCGATGAAAAAAGATTTCTTTTCACTGGCTTAACCAAAGGATAAGGCGACGTATGCCCCAAGCCGTCAATCCCAAGGCGTCCCTGTCCGTGGCCATCTTAAGCGGCAAGGGAGGCGTGGGAAAAACCAACCTGGCGCTCAACATGAGCTACGCCCTGTTCCGGGCCGGCCACCGCGTCCTGCTGATGGACTTCGATGTGGGCCTGGCCAACGTGGACGTGCTCCTTGGCCTGTCCCCGGAAAAAAACCTCCAGGACCTGTTTCGGCCCGAGGTCGGGGCGGCCGAGGTCATGGTGGCCGTGGAGCCCGGCGGCTTCGACTTCCTGCCGGCGGCCAGCGGCGTGCCGGAACTTCTGGAAATGGACGACGACATGCGCGAGATCCTGTTCCAGAAGCTCAACGCCTCGTTTGGCGACTACGACTACCTCATGCTCGACCTGGGGGCCGGCATCTCCCAGACCGTGCTGTCGGTTGCCGTCATGAGCCACGTGCGCGTGCTCGTGGTCACGCCCGAGCCGACCTCGCTGACCGACTCCTACGCCGTCATCAAGGTGCTCCACACCCAGTACGGGGTGACCGACTTCCACATTCTGGTCAACCAGGTCGATTCGCCCGGCGACATCAAGGCGACCTTCAACCGCCTGGCCGCGGCCTGCCAGCATTTCCTGGGCTTTTCCCCGGAACTCCTCGGCGGGGTGCGCTCGGATCCGGCCCTGCCCGACGCCGTGCGCCGCCAGATACCGCTTCTGCGCCATGCCCCGCGCAGCCCGGCCGCCCAGGACGTCCTGGGCTGCGCCGTGAAGCTGCACCGCGTCCGCCAGGCCCGCCAGGAGGCCCTGGCCGACATGCCGCTTTTGGGAAAAATTCCCCGGCCGCGCAAGTAACCCTTGACGGAGACGGCTTTGTTTCGGCAATGGTATGAAATAGATGGATGAATGTTCGCCCGCCGCCTTGCGGCTGTGGCCAAAACGTCAACCGCGCGAGGACCACGCGATGAACAAAAGCGAACTCATCAAGACCCTGGCCGAAACCAAGGACCTGCACATCGACGAGGCCGCCGACATCGTCAACGCCTTCATCGACTCGGTCAAGCAGGCCCTGATCAACGAGGACCGGGTGGAAATCCGTGGCTTTGGCAGCTTCAAGATCAAGGGCTACAAGGGCTACACCGGCCGCAACCCCAAATCCGGCGACGTGGTTTCCGTGGCCCCCAAAAAACTCCCCTTCTTCCGCCCCGGCAAGGAGCTGAAGGAGTACCTCAACAAGTAAGCACCACCATGACCGCAACACGCCTCTTTTTCGCCGCTGTCCTGGCCGCCCTGGCCATGGCCGTTTCCCCGGCTTTCGCCGCCGACCCGGTCCTGACCATCGCCTTTGCCGGCAACACCTACGGCTATTTCGACCCCTGCCCCACCTGCGGACCCCAAATGCTCGGCGGGTTGGCGCGGCGGGCCTCGTTCCTGCGCGACCTACGCCAGAACGCCCCCACCGCCGGCAAGACCCTGGCCGTTGCCGGCGCCTGGGAATTTTTGCCCGAGGTCGCGGCCGCGCCGCCGGAACCGGCCAAGCTGCCGGCCGTGGCCAAGGCCCACGAGCGCCTGGCCTACGACGCCTTCGTCCTGACCCCGGCCGAAGTGAAGGTCCTGGCCGACAACAAGGCCGCCACCCCCGCCGGCGCCGTGGTCCTCGACCAGGCCCCGGTCAGCAAGATCCTCACCATCGGTGGCAAGGCCATCGGCCTGGTCTACTTTCCCATGCCCAAGGACATCAGTGCCCCGGTGCCGGACAGGCTCATGGACGCCACGGCCAAGGCCGCCGCCGAACTGCGCGGCAAGACGGCCCTGGTCGTCGGGATAAGCCCCTGGGGCGCCCTGGACGAGGAAGCCTTCATCAATACCCGCACCGGTGCCGTGGACGTGCTGCTCGGCAGCGGCGGCGGCTCGGGCTTTGCCTCGCGCACCTCCAAGGACGGCAAGACCCTGTGGACCCGGGCCTATATCAAGGGCAAGACCGTAAACCGCCTGGATCTGCTGGCCCTGCCCACGGCCAAGGACTTCGCCTGGAAGATCGGCGAAAACTTCACGGCCAAGGTCCAGCCCCTGGACGAGGCCTTTCCCCAGGACCCGGCCATCGAAGCCCTGTTCTGATCCGCGTTCCGACCATCCAACCTCGCGAGGCTTGCGCCGTGTCCATTCCCTTTCCAGGCCTTCTGGCCGCCCTTGTCGGGCTGCTGCTGTCACTGCCCGCCCTGCCGGCCCGGGCGGCCGATCCGGCGGCCGTCGTCTTTTTTACCGGCAACACCTACGGCACCCTGGCCCCCTGCCCGTCCTGAGGCGGCAAGCTCATCGGCGGGCTGGCCCGGCGGGCCGCCTTCATCAAAACCGAACGTGCCGCGCCCCAGCTTGCGGACAAACTGCTCCTCATCGCCTGCCCCTTCGAGATCCTGCCCGACGGCCCCGAAGCCAAGCCCGACCCCAAGACTCTGCCCGGGCTGGTCAAGGCTTTCGAGGCCATGGGCTACGACGCCGGGGCGCTGAACCCGGACGAGGCCGCCTTCCTGCAAAAGGCCGGCGCGCCCCTGCCCGCCCGGTTCACGGTCCTTGGCGACACGCCCACAACCCAGATCGTGAGCAAGGCCGGCACCACCTTCGGGCTGGTCTTTTTTCCGGCCTCGCCCGATATCCGAAAGCCCGTGCCCGCCGCCTACGGCGAGGCCGTGGCCCGGGCGGCCCACGCCCTGCGCGGCCAGGCGGCCGTCATCATCGGCATCAGCGGCTGGGGCATGACCGACGAGCAGGCCTTCCTCGACGGCCATCCCGGCGCCGTGGACGTCCTGCTCGGCAGCGGCCCGAGCGCCGGCACGACCTCGCGCCTCTCCCCCGACGCCAAAACGCTCCTGTCGCGCAGCTACATCAAGGGCAAGACCATAAACCGCCTGGACATCTTCACCCTGCCCGGCGCGCCGGATTTCGCCTGGAAACCCGGCCAGACCTTCCGCACCGACGTCGTCACCCTCGACGACCACTACCCCGCCGACCCAGCCATCGAGCAGATGTTGCAATGAAGCATGAAGATGTGGGGCGCTGCCCCACGCCCCGCCGGGGGGGATAATCCCCCCCGGACCCCCTTGACGGGTGGGCGCGACGGGGCGGGACGCAAAGCCGTCCCGCCCCGTCGCGCCCACCGGCAAAGGGTTCCAGGAAGCATTCTTCCTCCCGCCAGTATCGTGTCCTTACGAAACAACTTGCCCCAGTCACCACACACGGCTTATCCTCTCCCTATACCCCCCTTTGAAAGTTTTTGGGGGGAGGAGGGGTGTGGGGAGGAACCCCCCTTTTTTCAAAAAGGGGGGTTCCTCCCCACATTCCCACCGTCCATCCCCGCCAAGGAGCGTCGGTATGCGGAAAGGGACCGAGGAAAAAACGCCCATTGTGGTGCGGCCCGAGGCCGTGGAGCGGTATCTGCGCGAGGCTTTTGGCGACTCCGCCCGGATGCTCGGGGTGTGCGCCATGGGGGCCGACGGCCAGGGTATGAAGGAATTCGGCTACGGCAAGCCGGTCTGCCTGGATTTCAAGGTGGACGGGCAGGTGCGCCGGGGCGTGCTGTCCATCATGCGCGGCGACAAGTACGGCCACCAGTTCTACTGGGACCGGGCGGCCATCCTCATGTTCCAGTACGAGGCCGGCGGGCGCATGGAAAAGCATGTCCGGCCCATGGCCCTTGGCTATTTCGACCACGACGACCGGCTCGTCCCGGTCAAGGAACCCAAGGAATTTTTTATCCTGAGCGAAAAGGCCCCGGGCTACGACTACTACCTCGATTTGCAGCGCATCCAAAAGACAGGCCTGGAGCCACGCGACCTGGACATGGCCCGGGCCTTTGCCGCGTGGCTGGCCCGGGTGCATGCCGCCAAAAAAGACGACGCCGACCTGTACCTGCGCCGCGTGCGCAACCTGATCGGCGCCTCGGAGTGCATCTTCGGCCTGGTGGACGCCTACCCCCACCCTTACGATTGGTATCCGCCGGAACAATTCTGCGCCCTGGAAAAGCGGATCATCGACTGGCGCTGGAAGCTGCGGGGGTTCACCCACCGCTTAAGCGAGGTCCACGGCGATTTCCATCCCTGGAACGTGCTGATCCAGGAGGACGGCAACGCGCGCGATTTCGCCGTCCTCGACCGCAGCCGGGGCGAATGGGGCGAGCCGGCCGACGACGTGGCCACCATGAGCCTCAATTACGTGCTGTTTGGCCTGTATAGCGAACCGCGCCTGACCGGGGATTTCGAGCGCCTGTTCCTGACCTTTTTCGAGGCCTATCTGCGCGAAAGCGGCGACGACGAACTGTTTTCCGTCATCGCGCCCTTCTACGTCTTTCGCGGCCTGGTCATCGCCTCGCCCCAGTGGTATCCCGGCCATCCGCCCGAGGTGCGGCGGGCGCTGCTGCGCTTTCTGGGCAACGTGCTGGAAGACGGCCGGTTCGACTGCCAGGACTTCAACCGGTACCTGCGATGAATACGACGGCAGCGCTGTGGTTTACGGGCCTGCCCGGCTCGGGCAAAAGCGCCGTGGCCCGGGCCGTGGAAAAAACCCTGGCCCTTGGCGGCCTGCGGGCCCTGCGCCTGGAACTCGACGCCCGGCGCAAGGCGTATTTCCCCAATCCCGACTACTCCGAGGCGGAACGCGCCGCAGCCTACCGGCTTTTCGCCGAGGAGGCGGCCAAGGTCGCCCGCGACGACACCTACGACCTCCTCCTCCTGGACGCCTCGGCGCCCAAGCGGGCCATGCGGGACTATGCCAGGCGGCTTTTGCCCCGTTTCGCCGAAATCCACGTGCGCTGTTCCCTGGCCACGGCCATGGCCCGGGAGGCGGCCCGGCCCGAGGGCCTGGTCATGGCCGGGCTGTATGCCAAGGCCATGCTGCGCAAGACCACCGGCCGGGATTTTCCGGGCCTGGGCCAGGTCATCGGCGTGGACGTGCCCTTCGAGGAGGACCCGGCGGCGGAATGCCTGCTCGACGCCGAACACCTGTCCGTCGAGGCCTGCCGCGACGCGGTCCTGGCCTTTCTGCGGACCTGGCTGCCCCAGACCCTGGCCCCGCGCCTGGACCTGCCCGTGCCGGGCGACGGCGGTTTTCCGCCCGGGCCGTGAGGCCGCGCCCGCCCGCAGGCCCCCTGCGACCGCGAGGGACATGAAAAGACTGTATGTTCACAGGGGCGCGCCGGGACGTATCCTTGACGCATGCGCCCGCGCGGCCCGTCAAAAAATCCGCTCCCCCGGGGACACCGCGCGTTCGGGGCCAAGGAGCACCACGCCGCCGTCCGTTTGCGCCCCCAGCACCAACACTTCGGACACGAAACCGGCGATGCGCCTGGGCGCGAAATTGACCACCGCCACCACCAGCCGCCCGACAAGCCCCTCGGCCTGATACAGGTCCGT
Source organism: Solidesulfovibrio sp. DCME (assembly GCF_049995385.1). Taxonomy (NCBI): domain Bacteria; kingdom Pseudomonadati; phylum Thermodesulfobacteriota; class Desulfovibrionia; order Desulfovibrionales; family Desulfovibrionaceae; genus Solidesulfovibrio; species Solidesulfovibrio sp. DCME. The sequence goes on along the minus strand of NZ_CP188261.1, from coordinate 2,164,315 downwards.
GACCCGGGCGCTGGACTGTTTGTGGCCGAGTGCGCCGAAATCGATGGTCAGCTTGTAGGCCGGCAGCCTGGCCTTGGCCAGCGGCTCGGTCACGTCCGTCAACGTGGTGTAAATTCTGGTGTGCTTGAGGTGGCCCTCGGTCAGGCTGCTCTTGGTGGAATTTGGGCTGGCTGCGCCTCGTTTGGTTGGGTGTTGAGTTCGGCCATGGCCTCGACCTGCATGTAGCGGCTTTGCAGCTGCCACTCGTCGTTTTGCTCCAGTAAGATGGCCCCGATGAGCCGGATGATGGACTGTTCGTTGGGGAAGATGCCGACTACGTCCGCCCGCCGCTTCACTTCTTTATTGAGCCTTTCCAGCGGATTGGTGCTGTGCAGCTTGACCCGATGCTGCGCCGGGAAGGTCATGTAGGCCAGCACGTCGTGCTCGGTTTCATCCATGAAGCTGGCGAGCCGTGGCCATTTTCCACGAAGCTGATCGGCGACATGCCGCCAGGTCTGGCTGGCGTTGGCCGCATCCGGCTGTAAAAAGGCCTGGCGCAGGGCGGCCGAGACCATGGCGTGCTGGGACTTGGGAACCCGGGCCAAGGCGTTTCGCATCCAGTGGACCCGGCAGCGTTGCCACGTGGCCCCGAACGTCTTGGCCATGGCGGCCTTGAGGCCTTCATGGGCGTCGGAGACGACAAGCCTCACGCCGCCAAGTCCCCGACGAAGAAGGCTTTTGAGGAAAAAAGACCAGAACGGCTCGGCCTCGCTGGGGCCGATGTGCAGTCCCACGATTTCTCTGCGGCCTTCGGTGTTCGCCGCCACGGCGATTATGGCGGCGACGCTGACCACCCGGCCGCCTTCGCGCTGCTTGAGGTAGGTTGCGTCCAGCCACAAATAGGGCCATTCGCCGGTCAGCGGCCGAGAAAGAAAGGCATGGACCCGTTCATCAATGTCCTTGCACAGCTTGGACACCTGGGACTTGGAGATGCCGGAAAGGCCCATGGCCTGGACCAGATCATCCACGCGCCGCGTGGAGATGCCGCCGATCCAGGCTTCCTGGATGACGGCCACCAAGGCGCGTTCGCTGGTCTTGCGTGGCTCCAGGAAGGGCGGAAAGTAGCTGCCCTGGCGCAGCTTGGGGATGCGCAGTTGCAAGGAGCCGATGCGGGTATCAAGGCTGCGGTCACGGTAGCCGTTGCGGTAGCTGACTCGCTCGGGGCTTCGCTCGTGGCGGCTGGCCCCGATGAGGCCGTCCACATCGGCTTCCATGAGAAGCTGCAGGACGGCTTCCGCCAGGGAGCGGAGAAAATCGCCGCCGTCGGCCTTTTGCATCAGCTCGATTAATGCCATGCTGTCCTCGGCCATCGTGGTCTCCTTTGGTTGCAGGTGCGGCGTCGTAACTTCACCTTACAGCCAATTGACCCGATGGCCACCTCGCCCATTCCGTCCGGGCCGGAGGCTCTCCCCCGGCCTGGACGACTTCAGAATTTACACCACCTCCGTGGACGCTACCAGCGGCTCGGCCGCCAGGATGCGCCCCACGCGCATGTCCACCTGCAAAAAATCCTCGAACGCGATGTGTTCCACGCAAGCTCCCACCGTGCCCCACCGTGTAACCAAGGCCGGGCTTTCAGGTACTTCTCTTGCAATACGAGGGTTTTGCAAAAATCGGTTTTGCTAAATAATCCTGCAAAACCGTATGGATAGGAGTAGAACGGAAGCTGGTTATGTGGTAGTTTGAGTTCACCACAAACCTAAACTAAAACCACACGAGCCAGCTTCCATGAGACTCCTATCACGCATCCTCGGTGCCATACAAGGTTCTTTGATTCCATGTTTAGAAGAAAAGTTTGGTTCTTTGACAGATAAGCAGAAAAGACTCGTTGAGATTATTGAGTTGGTTCGCATAGAAGATCATATTTCGGATTTGCCTCGATTCGGAAGAGGTAGGCCATCATATAGTCGCGCAGCTATTGCCAGAGCGTTTATTGCGAAAGCTGTTTTAAATTTTCCTAACACAAGGGCTCTCGTTGAAGCGTTGCAATTGATGCCAAGTCTTAGACGGATTTGCGGTTTTGAAGAACACAAAACTATTCCGCATGAATCTGTATTTAGTCGTGCATTTTCAGAATTCTCTTTAAAAGGTTTGCCTCAAAATGCCCATGAAAGACTTGTCAGGCTACATTGTAGCGAACGATTGATTGGGCATATTAGTCGTGATTCGACAGAAATTAACGCCAGAGAAAAACCAACTAAAAAAATGAATCCGCCCAAACCCAAAAAACGCCGCCGCAGGGGGCGGCCGATTAATAGCAAGACAAAGCCAAAGACAAAGAAGCTACTTGAGCGACAGATAGAAATGACTAGCGACGAAGCCAGAATGACTCTTCCTATGGCATGTGATATCGGTGCTAAATCTAGCAGTAAGGGGCATTTTCGTCGATGGATTGGATATAAATTACATATTGATTCGGCGGATGGTCAAATTCCTATCAGTTGTATACTTACTTCTGCTTCACTACACGATAGTCAGGCAGCCATACCGTTGGCAAAAATGTCCGCTGAACGAGTAATAAGTCTCTATGACTTGATGGATTCAGCGTACGATTCCAAAACAATTCGCGACTTTAGTCGTTCATTGGGGCACGTTCCGATTATTGATTTTAACAAAAGACGCAATGGAATAAAAAAAGAAATGGAGCCAGCAACTAGCATTCGATACAGAGAAAGAACTAATTCTGAACGTGTTAACAGCCGTCTTAAAGATGATTTTGGCGGAAGAAGTCTTATGGTTCGCGGTGGACCTAAGGTCTTTGCTCATCTTATGTTTGGCATCCTTGCGTTGACAGCAGATCAATTGATTCGTTTGTTGACAGTATAGCAACAATATGATTTTGATACTCATAAATCAGGATATTCGTTTCTGAATTATGTGCAAAATAGAAACACGACAGCATTAAAACACATTAGTGTTTAAAAATGAGCACTCATGCCCGTTGGAATGTGTTAATTCTGTAGCTCGTATTATTTTTGCAAAACCCTCATACGCCTTGTCCCAGGAGGACGCCATGTCCGAAGGCCCTGTGCGCACCTGTCCCGCTTGCGGCCAGGCGTTGCGCTTCCCCGGCGAGATCGGCGGCATGCTCATGGCCTGCCCGGTCTGCGGCCACCGTTTCGCCTCGCCGTTTCGGCTGGCGGGGCCGGCCTCCCTGGCCTGCGACGCCGCCGGCCCGGCGGCCGGCCCGGCGCCCGAGGAAACAGCCCGCCCGGCCGCGCAGGACCCGGCCGCGCTGCGTCCGCTGCGCCAAACCAGCCTGGCCGCCCGCGTCGCCGCCCTCTACGCCGCCAAATCCCGCTAATGCCGCGTCCTTGAAAAGCATATTGTGATCGTTGCTGGGGAAGCGCCCGAGCCCTTGACCGTCCCACCGCCAACCCCGGCCTCCGGATGACCTGGTGCCACGAAGCGCCCGGAACGCGCCAAACCAGGCGGCCGCGCCGGCGCGCCGGGCCAGGCCGCGGCCCTAAGGCCGAAGCGGCTCGCCGGCCGCATCCTGCAAGGGGAAGGACAGGCGGAAGACCGTCCCGGCCGTGCTGGAACCGAAGGACAGGGCACCGCGCAACTGGCGCGTGAGCTGGACCACGAGCTGCATGCCCAGCGATTTCACGGTATCGGGATGAAAGTCGTCGCCAAGGCCCACGCCGTCGTCCTCCACGACGGCCCGCACCAGGTCCGCCTCGCGGGTCACGGCCACCCGGACGTTTCCCGAAGCGCGCCCGGTGAAGGCGTGCTTGACAGCGTTGGTCACCAGTTCGTTGACGATCAGGCCAAAGGGGATGGCCTTGTCCACGGGCACACGGCATTCCTCGAGCTCCAGGGCGAAACCGATGGTGCGCTCACCGCGCAGGGACTGGATGAGCTTGGGCGTGAGCCGCTCCAGGTACTCCTTGAGGTCCACCCGGGCCAGGTCGCCGGAGCGGTAGAGCTCCTCGTGGATGAGCGCCATGGAGCTGATCCGGTTACGGCTTTCCTCGAAAATAATCTGGACGGCCGGATCCTCGATGGTGTCCTTTTGCAGGTACAGCAGGCTCGAGATGACTTGCAGGTTGTTTTTGACCCGGTGGTGCACTTCCTTGAGCAGCACTTCCTTTTCCAGGAGCGAATCGCGCAGCCGCTGCTCCTTGGCCTTGTCCTCGGTGACGTCGCGGATGACGCCGACGATGAAGCGCGCCCCGGAGGCATCGACGAAAAGGCCCTTTCGCGTCACGAAAATGTGCTTGACGCCCAGTTGGTCCGTCATCCCCTCCTCGTAGATGTCGTCCTTGCCGGTCTCCAGCACGAGCCGGTCGCGGGCGATGAAGACCTCGGCCTCCTCGGCCGGGACGAAATCCTTGTCGGCCTTGCCGATGATGGCGGCGGCGGGCTGGCCCAGCATGGCGCACAGGGCGCCGTTGACCGTGACGAAGCGGTGATCGCTGTCCTTGACGAAGACGGGGTCCGGAATCGTCTCCAGGATCATCCGTAAAAATTCCCTGGACCGCCGCAGGTCCTCCTCGATGCGGCGCCGTTCGGTGATGTCGCGGCCAACGCCCAGCACGCCCGTGAAGGTTCCCGAGGCGTCGAACAGCGGCCGCACGACCGATTCTATCCAGACCGTGCCGCCGTCCTTGTGGCGCGCCTCCAGTTCCAGGCGCTGGACGACGTGGTGGGCCGGCCCGCCGTTGCGGATCTGGGCGGCCTGTTCCCAGGCCTTGGCCGCCGATTCCGGCGTCATCATGTCTTCAAACGTCTCGGTCATGGCCTCTTCCACGCTGATGCCGCGCAACCGGCGCACCGAGGGGCTGACGAAGGTCGGACGGAAGGCGGCGTCGAGGATGAAAATGAGGTCATGGGCGTTGTCGGCCAACAGCCGGTACTTGGCCTCGCTTTCGCGCAGATGCCGTTCCGCGCGCAGGCGGTTGCCGATGTCGCGCACGAAAATCAGCCCCCCCGGCCCGCTCCCCAGGGCAAACGGCACACCCGACACCTCCACCTCGATGGGCGAGCCGTCCAGGCGCTGGTAGCGCTGCTCGCGCAGCCGGGCGACCTGTTTTCGGGCCATGGTCCGTTCCATGCGCCCGGCCACGGCCTCCCGGGAGTCCGGATGCACGAAATCCATGACCGGCCGGCCGATGATGTCCTCGGCCGAGGCCGCGCCGAAAAGCCTGGCCGCCTCTTCGTTGGCGAAGACGAAGCGGCTGGCGTCGTGAATCAAGATGGCGTCCGGGGCGTTTTCCACGACGAGTTGATACCGGCGCCTACTTTCCCCCAGCTCGAGCTCCTTGCGACGGTAGGCCAGCAGGTGCCGGTGCAGCAGCAGATGGAGCAGGCCGCCCGTGACGAGGACAAAGGCAAAGCCCTTGAGCGACGAGACCCACAGCAGCAGGTCCGGATTGCCCCGGAACAGCACATCGGCCAACCGATCGGAGAAAAGGATCCACAAGAAGCCGGCCACCACATAGGCCAGGACGATCCGGAGGGGACTGAGGCTGATGCGTCCGTACTGCTCCCTGGAGGGCGGAAGTGTCATCGTCGCCTGCCTTTGCCCGGCCGCCGGCCCGTCCCGAGGGGCATGGCCCAACCACGGCCTTCGGGGGCGGCCATCGCGGTCACTGTTTTTCCGTGGCCCTGGTCAGATGCGTCACGTTGCTTTTGGTGAAAAAGCCGTCGAATCCATCGTAACGCTCAATGTATTCGTTGACCAGCAGGGTCGTCGGCGACATGGCGGAAAAGATCTGCTTGAGCCCCTCTTCGGGCGAGCCGACCAGGTCCGACAAAAACCCCAGGCCCGTCCCGGCCAGGCCGGCCACAGCTTCCTCGATGCCCGAGACGGCGAAGGCCGCGTGGTGGGGCCGCACGCCGTAGTTGGCGATGAACCCCTCGGTGGGCCCGGCCGTGGCCGCATCCCCGGCCGTCAGGGGCACGATGCCCGAGGTGAACACCTGGGCGTAGTCGCCGGGGCCGAGGCGGGCCACGCTGGTGATGGAGTTGAGGGACTCCACGTACACGGCGAAATCGAACCGGTAATTGGTCAGGACCAGGAATTCGGCGATGGCGGCATTGCGGTCCCCGGCCCGCACCCGGGTGGCCACGTGGTCGAGGCCCTTGATCCGGCCCAGCCAGGCCTCGGCGGGCTTGGCCGGCAGGGGCAGGTCCAGGGTGCGGCTCGCCCCGTGGGTAAAGGCGCCGGGGCGGCGTTTCCACTGGATGCAGCCCAGGGAATTGCCGGTGTGAACGGAAGGCACGGTCTGGATGAAGGCGAAGGTGTCGGTTTCCAGCGGCGCCTCGGTGAGGAAGGCCACGCCGCGCTCACGCTGCAGGCGCCAATAGGCGCGCACGTCCTGGCAGACGAAAACGAAGGTCTCCAGGCGCGCCGGTGCGTCGGGGCCGGTTTTGGCCCCGGTGTTGTAGGGGGCGAAGGGATTGGCCCCCCGGGGCCGGCTTTTGACCAGGAAGTCCGCGCCCAAGCCGTCGCGCAGGAGCAGGCACGGCCCGCCGTCGGCGGCAAGGGGATCTTCCAGGGCCGCCACCGCTTCCAAGGCCGTGGTCGCAATGAGCTCCCGGGCGGCGGGCAGGACATCCGTCGGGGCGACATTGACGACCACCGCGGCCAGATCGCCGACCAGCCCGTCCAGGCCCGCCCGGCGGCGGTTTTCCAGGGTCGTTTCCACCAGGCGCAAAAGCGCCGCTTCGTCATGGGCGCAGGCTGCCGTCACAGGGACCTCCCGAAGGCTTGTGTCAGAGCATGTCCACCGGATCGAGATCCAGGGTCAACCGGACCTTGTCCGGAGCGGGCAAGGCCTGCCGGCCGGCGGCGAACACCCGGCGCAGGCTCGGCCAATCCTCGGCCTTAAGCAGGCAATGCAGCCGCCGCCGGCCAGCCACCAGGGCCAGGGGCGCCGGGGCCGGCCCGAGCACACGGACCTGCAGCGGCGCGGCGGCCTGACGCATGGCCTGGCCCACGGCTGTCGCGGCAGCGAACCCGGCCTCGAAATCCCGGGGAAAGCTCAGCCGCGCCAGGCCGAGCCTCGTAAATGGCGGATAACACAAGCGACGCCGGCGGGAAAGCTCCTGCTCGAAAAATCCCTCGAAATCGCCGGTCACGACATGGCGGAAAAACGGGTCCTGCGGGGTTCGGGTCTGGATGAGCACCCGCCCCGGGCGCCCGCCCCGGCCGGCCCGGCCGGAAAGCTGGGTCAGCAGTTGGAAGGTCCGCTCCGAGGCCCGGTAATCGGGCAAGGCCCGGCCGAGGTCGGCGTCGGCGGCCACGACCAGGGTCACCTCCGGGAAATGGTGGCCCTTGGAGAGCATCTGGGTGCCGACCAGCACCTGGGCCCGGCCCGCGGCGAAATCGGCCAGAATGGCCTCGGCGCGCTCCGGGCGCCGGGCGATGTCGCGGTCGAGCCTGGCCACGGCGGCGCCGGCCGGGAGTATCCCGCCAAGCTGCTCCTCGAGCATCTCCGCCCCCACGCCCATGGGCAAAAAGCGCGTGCCGCCGCAGGCCGGACAGGGCGAGGGATGGGCCCGGGCGTGGCCGCAGTAGTGGCACACCAGCCGCTCCCGGTCCTTGTGGTAGGTCAGCGACAGCTCGCAGTGCGGGCAGCGCACCGGGGTTTCGCAGTCGAGGCAGAACAAAAGCGGCGCGTAGCCCCGGCGGTTGAGCAGGATCATGGCCTGCTCGCCCCGGGCCACGACCTCGGCCAAGGCGGCGGCGGCCAGGTCGGTCAAAACGCCCGTGCGGTCGCCGCTCTCGCCGGCGGCCGGCACGGCCGTGAGCTTGGGGGCCGCCCGCATGTCGACGAGTTCCACCGTCGGCATGCCGCCGGCACCCACCCGGTGGGCGAGCCGGACCATGGGCACATGGCCTTCCCGGGCGGCCTGGAAGGTCTTGACGTCCGGGGTGGCCGAACCGAGCACCAGCAGCGCCCCGGACTGCCTGGCCCGGAAAAAGGCCACTTCCTTGGCCTGGTAGGGCAGCCGGTCCTCCTGCTTGAAGGCGCCGTCGTGCTCCTCGTCGAGGACGATGAGCCCGATGTCGCGAAGCGGCAGCAGCAGGGCCGAGCGGGTGCCGCAAACAAGCAGGGGCGCGTCCGGGCCGGCCGCCCGGCGAAAGGCCGCTTCGCGCACCGGCGGCGGCTGGTAGCCATGGTAGAGCAGCACCGGCCGGCCGGGGAAGGCCTGCTCGGCGGCCCGGTGCAACCGGGCGGCCAGGGCCACTTCCGGGGCCAGCAGGAGCACGCGCCGGCCCCGGGCCAGGGCCGCGGCCGCCAGCTCCATGTACAGGCGCGTCTTGCCGCTGCCGGTGACGCCGAAAACGAGCCGGGCCGCCCCGTCCGGCGCGTCGAGGACCGGCAGCAGGCTCTCGAGGGCGGCCCGCTGTTCGTCGGTTACGGGCGGCAGGGCGGCAAGCCCGCGACCGGTGGTCTCTGGCGCCAGGGCCGCCGCGCCCTCCCCTTCCCCGGCCGCCTCGCCGGCATCCAGGCGCACTAGGCCCAGGGCGACCAGGCGGCGCAGAATGGGCACGGTGCCGTCACCGAGCCTTTTTTTGAGCTCGGACAGGGGCATGGGGCCGGCGTCGCACAGGGTGTCGAGCAGTGTCCGTTGCCGGGCCGCCCCCGGGCGCACCGGCCAGGGCGGATCGGCGGCGAGGCGGCACAGGGGGTCGGCCGCCTCGCCGGCCAGGCGGCAGCGCAGGCGGCCGTCGCGCCAGGCCGTCGCCAGGCCGGCCAGCGCCTCGGGGTCGAGGCGGGACAGGCCCTTGGCGGTCAGGCGCTTTTCCAGCCCCGCCTCGGCCAGGACGAATTCCACCTGGGCCGTGCGCATGCCGCGCGGCAACAGCGCCCCGAGGATGCGCCCGGGCGGGGAAAGGTGGCGGCTGGCCAGGTTGCGTACCAGGTCCAGGTAGCCGGCGTCGCAGGCGGGCCGGCGCTCCAGGGGAAACAGGGCCGGCCGCAGGGCCACGCCCTCGGGCGGCGCCACCCCGGCCTCCCAGACCACCCCGGCCCGGATGGTTTTGCCCATGGGCACGAGCAGGCACAGCCCCACGGGCAGCTCGCCCGGGGCAAACCCCGGCGGCAAGGCGTAGGTCAGGACGGCATAGGGAGGCGCGGTCAGGGCGACGGCCAGGGCCTGGTTCATGGCGCAACGACAAATCGCCCGGGAGGAGTCCCCCCCGGGCGAATGCGGGTATGGTTGGGCGGGGCCACGGGCCCGCTCTCCGGGCTATTCCCCAAAGGGCAGCAACTCGCGCAGGCGCGGCACCAGGGACTCGCGCAGCGTCTCGTCGTGCAGGGCGAAATAGATGTTGGCCGTGAGGTAGTCCACCCAGTCGCCGGCATCGAAACGCTGGCCCTGGATCTTGACGGCCAGCAGCCGGTTGTTGCCGGCCAGGCCCTTCAAGGCATCGGTCAGCTGGATCTCGCCGCCGTGGCCCGGGGTGACCTTTTCCAGGTGGTAGAAGATGTCCGGGAAAAGGACGTAGCGGCCGACGATGGCCAGGCGCGACGGGGCCTCGTTGACCTTGGGTTTCTCCACCAGGTTGCGCACCCGGTACATGCCCGGGGCGAACTCCTCGCCGTCGATGATGCCGTAGCGCGACACCATCTGCGGCGGCACTTCCATGACGCCGATGACGGGCATGTGCTCGGTCATGGCCACGGTGAGCAGCTGCTTGATGCCGGGCTCCATGCTGAACATGAGGTCGTCGCCGACCATGACGGCGAAGGGGTCGTTCTTGCAGACCTCGCGGGCGCACAGGACGGCATGGCCCAGGCCGAGCTGCTTTTTCTGGCGCACGGAAATGATGTTGACCATCTCGGCGACTTCGCGGACCATCTTGAGCATGTCTTTCTTGCCGGTGCGTTCCAGCAGGTCCTCGAGCGTCAGGTTGTAGTCGAAGTGGTCTTCGATGATGGTCTTGTTGCGGTTGGTGACGAAGACGACATCCTGCAACCCGGAGGATTGGGCTTCCTCGACCACGTACTGGACGACGGGTTTATTGTAGACGGGCAGCATTTCCTTGGGGATGTTCTTCGTGGCCGGCAAGGACCGGGTACCCCATCCGGCGACGGGAATGACCACCTTCTTGATTTCCATGTTCTTCTCCTTGAATGCGCGCTGCCCGAATATGATTACGGCCTGGGCGGACCGCGCCCGTTCGTCCCGGCCGTCCGCAGCTGACCTTCCCGTCGACACCGGTTCACCCGGTTCAAGCGGTTCCCCGCAACAACAATGGACTTTAAAACCTTTGCACAAACAAGTCCAGCACCAAAAGGCGTTTCGCGCGCCCCGCCGGCCCTAGCGCAGGGCCGTGGCCACGGTCTCGGCCAGGCTCGCGCACAGGCTCTCGACCAGGCTCGGGTCCTCGGCCTCGACCATGACCCGGGCCAGGGATTCGGTGCCGGAATAGCGCAGCAGCACCCTGCCCCGCCCGGCCAATTGCCGTTCGGCCTCGGCCGTGGCCCGTTCGATGGCCGGGGCCTCGCGAAAGGGGATCTTGCGGGCCACGGGCACGTTGACGAGTTTCTGGGGAAACGGCGCCAGCAGCGTGGCCAGTTCGGACAGGGGCTTGCCCCGCCGGACCATGATGCGCATGAGCTGCAGGGCGGCCAGGGTGCCGTCGCCGGTGGTGCTGTGATCGAGGAAGATCAGGTGGCCGGACTGCTCGCCGCCGAGCACCGCCCCCTTGGCCCGCATGGCCTCGACCACGTAGCGGTCGCCCACGGGCGTGCGCACAAGGCTGCCGCCGTGGCTGTTCATGAAGACCTCCAGGGCCATGTTGCTCATGACCGTGGCCACGAGCAAATTGCCGGGCAGCTTGCCCTGCTCCAGGAGGTCCAGGGCGCAGATGGCCATGATCTGGTCGCCGTCGAGGATGCGGCCCTTTTCGTCGGACACGATGACCCGGTCGGCGTCGCCGTCCAGGGCGATGCCGATGTCGGCCCCGGTCTCCACGACCTTTTGGGCCACCAGTTCGGGATACAGCGAGCCCACGCCCCGATTGATGTTGGTGCCGTCGGGGTCCACGCCGATCTTGTGGACCCTGGCCCCGAGCTCCTCGAAGACCAGGGGCGCCACGCGGAAGGCCGCCCCGTTGGCGCAGTCCAGGGCCACGGTCAGGCCCTCGAAATTGACGTCCAGGGGCACGGAATTCTTCAGGAAAACGATGTAGCGGCCGGTGCTGTCCTGGATCTTGGAGGCCCGGCCCACGGCCTCGGGGGCGGGCAGGTTCCAGTTGCGGCCGCAGCCCTCGACCAGGGCGGCGATTTGCGCCTCCACGGCGTCGGGGAGCTTGAAGCCCTGGTGGTCGAAAAATTTGATGCCGTTGTCCGTGAAGGGGTTGTGGGAGGCGGAGATGACCACGCCCACGTCCACGCGCATGTCGCGGGTGAGAAACGAGATGGCCGGGGTGGGCAGCGGCCCGACCAGGATGACGTCCATGCCGGCGGCGCAAAATCCGGAGGTGAGCGCGTATTCGTAGATGTAGCCGGAAAGGCGCGTGTCCTTGCCGATGAGCACCTTGTGGCGGCGCCCGCCGTCGCGCAGCACCTCGCCGGCGGCCAAGCCCAGGCGCATGACGATTTCCGGGGTCATGGGGTAGTCGTTGACCCGGCCGCGCAACCCGTCCGTTCCGAAAAGCCTATTTTCCATTCGCACTCCGTGACCCGCTTGCCGGGCCTACTTGACCGTCAGGCTCACCTTGTCGGGCTTGGCCTCGATGAGCTCGCAACCCTGCGGCATCTTCACCCGGTAGGACGCGGTATACTTACCCGGTTCGATATCCGGCTTCAACTCCAGGGAAGCCTCGACCAGGCCCGGAAAGTCCTTGTCCGAGAGGATGGCGCCCGGCCCCTTGATGCGCAGGGTCACCACGTCCGGCACGGCCTCGACGGTGCGGCCCTTGGGCCGCGTCAGGGACAGCGGCGCCCGCAGGGTCACCTCCGCCTCCTTGCCGGCCACGGCCATGGACACGCGCACCGACGGGGGGGTGGCGTCCACGTCCTCGGGCACGTCCAGGGCGACCAGCTCCTCGACCCGGGCCGGCGGCGGGTTGGGCACGGCCACGGGCTGGGTGCGGACCTCCTTGATGGCCTCCAGGCGCGAGGCCGGGCCGGTGAGGCGCACGGTGTCGGGCACGGCCCTGGCCCCGGACACGGCATAGCCCTCGGCCACGCCCGGGCGCAAGGCCACCTTGACCGGCACGGTCTTGACGGCGCGCTGCTCCACGTCGAGCTCCAGGCGCGAGGGCCGGATCTCCACCACCTCGTAAACCTTGGGCAGGGGGATGTTCTTGGCGTCGAAGACGATGCGGTTCCTGCCGGGCACGATCTTGCCGAGGCCCAGGGTATAGACGAGCTGGCTGTCCTCGATCTTGCGGGCCACGCCCTTGGGGCCGCGCACCAGCACGTCCACCGAGCCGACCATGCCGTTTTTGATGTACAGCCCCTCGGGCGCGCCGGTCATCTCCACGCGCATGGTCATCCAGGTGTCCACCTTTTCCCGGCCGGTGGTCAGGTACCAGCAGAAAAGGGCCAGGGCGAAAGCCAGAAAGAGGTACTGCCAGTTGGGTTTCATGAGCGTTTGGTAAAAAGGTTCCAGAGCATGGTTTTGAGGGTGCGCTCGTCCACCGGGGAGATGAGCTTGCCGCCCTCGGCCACGGACACCACGCCCCGCTCCTCGGACACGATCACGGCCAGGGCGTCGGTTTCCTCGGTGATGCCGAGCGCGGCCCGGTGCCGGGTGCCCAGGGACGCGTCCAGGGGCACGCCGGCGACCAGCGGCAGGATGCAGCCGGCGGCGGCCAGGGTCTCGCCCTGGACGATGACCGCGCCGTCATGGAGCGGCGTGTCCGGAAAAAAGATGGTGCCGATAAGCTCCTTGCTCATGCGGGCCGAAAGCTCCACCCCGCGGGCGATCCAGTCGCCAAGCGGCACCCGGCGCTCGAAGACGAGCAGCGCCCCGGTGTGGCTGCGGGCCATCTGGAAGACGGCCAGGACGCATTCGTCCAGGGCCGCCTCGGTAATGGCCTCGCGGCGCTTGGACCGGAAAAAGCCCCAGGCCCCCACGCTGGACAGGGCCTTGCGGATGTCGGCCTGGAACAGGATGATGAGCACCAAAAACACGGAGCTCAGGAAGTTGGTGAGCAGCCAATGCAGGGTGTTGAGGCCGAATTCGCCGGACAGGTAATAGAGGATGCAGATGAGCAGGAAGCCGTGGAGCACGGACACGGCCCGGGTGCCGTGGATGAGCAAAAGCCCCCGGTAGAAGATGAAGGTGACCAGCGCGATGTCCAGGACCTCGACCCAGGACAGGCGCAGGTTTTCGAAAAAGGCGGCGGACATGGGCGCGGCAGGCGGGGTTTAGCCGATGGCGGCGGCCAGGCGCAGGGCCAGGGCCGTCCTGGCCACGTCGTGGACCCGGTGGATGCGCGCCCCCTTGCCGGCGCACAAGGCCCCGACCACGGCCGTGGCCTCGTCGCGGCGTTCCACGGGCAGTTTGAGCACGGCCCCGAACACGGATTTGTTGGAAACGCCCAGGTACACGGGCCGGCCGAGGCTGGCGAAGCGGCCCAGATGGCGCAGGATGGCCAGGTTGTGCTCGGGCCGCTTGCCGAAGCCGACGCCCGGGTCCACGACCACGTGGGCCTCGGGCAGGCCGGCTTTGACGAGCATGGCCAGTTTTTCCTCGAAAAAGCGCAGGATGTCCTCGACCACGTCGTCGTAACGGGGGTCGTCCTGCATGGTTTGCGGCCGGCCGAGGCTGTGCATGAGCACGTAGCCGGGCTTGTGGGAGGCCACGACCTCGAGCAGGCCCGGATCGAAGGAACAGGCCGAGACGTCGTTGACGGCCACGGCCCCGGCCTCCAGGGCGGCGGCGGCGCAGCCGGCCTTGTAGGTGTCCACGGCCAGGGGCAGCCCGGGCAGGGCGGCGGCCAGGCCGGCGATCACCGGCACGACCCGGCGCAGCTCTTCCTCCAGGGGCACGGGCGGCGCCCCGGGGCGGGTGGATTCGCCGCCCACGTCGAGCATGTCCGCGCCGGCGGCGGCCAGGCCCTGGCCGTGGGCCACGGCGGCGGCCGTTTCGTTGTGGCGGCCGCCGTCGTAGAAGGAGTCGGGGGTGACGTTGACGATGCCGGCGACCCGGCTGGCCGCGCAGTCGAGGGTCAGCCCCCGGCCGAGCCGCCAGACGGCGGCCGGGCCGTCAGCGGCCATGGCCGTTTCCGTCGGGCTTGCCCGGTTCGTCGTCGGGCTCCAGGGTGAACTCGTCAGGCGTGGCGGGGGATGCGGAGGACGCGGGCGCCGTGGGGGCCGGGGCGGCCTCAGTCGCCGGCTCGCCCGGGGCCGCCGGTGCCGTCGCCGGGGCCGCGCCGCTGGCGGCCGCGGCGCCAGAAGCGCTGTCGGGCGTGCTCTCCGGCCTGGCGGCGGAGCTCTCCCCGGCCGTCGCCTCCGGTTTCCCGGCCGGGGCTTCGGGCGGGGGGAGGGTTTCGCCCCGCAGCAGCCGGTCGATGTCCTCGCCGGAAATGGTTTCCCGTTCGAGCAGGGCCCGGGCCACGGACTCCAGGGCCTCGCGCTCGTCCTCCAGGATAGAGCGGGCCCGGCGGTAGGCCGCTTCCACGATTTTGCGCACCTCGGCGTCGATCTGGCGCGAGGTCTCCTCGCTGAAGTTCTTGTGGTGCACGAGGTCCTTGCCGAGGAAGATCTCGTTGTCGCGCTCGCCGTAGGACAGCGGCCCCAGCACCTCGCTCATGCCCCAGGAGCAGACCATCTTGCGGGCCATGTTGGTGGCCCGTTCGATGTCGTTGCCGGCGCCGGTGGTCATCTGGTTGAGCACCAACTCCTCGGCCACCCGGCCGCCCATGAGCACGGCCAGGTTGTTTTGCAGGTAGTCGCGCGAGTAGTTGTGCCTGTCGTCGGTCGGCAACTGCATGGTGATGCCAAGGGCCATGCCGCGCGGGATGATGGAGACCTTGTGGATGGGGTCGGAGCCGGGCAGCTTCTTGGCCACCAGGGCATGGCCGGCCTCGTGGTAAGCCGTGGTGCGCTTCTCCTCGTCGGTGAGGATGAGGCTGCGGCGCTCCTTGCCCATGAGCACCTTGTCCTTGGCGTGCTCGAAATCGGCCATGTCCACGTGGTTTTTATTGACCTTGGCCGCTTGCAGGGCGGCCTCGTTGACCAGGTTTTCCAGGTCGGCGCCGGAAAAGCCGGGCGTGCCCCGGGCCAGGACATCGAGGTTGACGTCCGGGGACAGCGGCGAGCGCCGGGAATGGACTTCCAGGATGCGCCGGCGGCCGCGCACGTCCGGGGTGGGCACCACGACCTGGCGGTCGAAGCGGCCGGGGCGCAAAAGCGCCGGGTCCAGGACGTCGGGCCGGTTGGTGGCGGCGATGAGGATGACGCCCTCGTTGGACTCGAAGCCGTCCATTTCCACCAGGAGCTGGTTCAGGGTCTGTTCGCGCTCGTCGTGGCCGCCGCCGAGGCCGGCGCCGCGCTGGCGGCCCACGGCGTCGATCTCGTCGATGAAAATGAGGCACGGGGCGTTTTTCTTGCCCTGCATGAACAGGTCGCGCACGCGCGCCGCGCCGACACCGACGAACATTTCCACGAAGTCCGAGCCGGAGATGGAGAAAAAGGGCACCCCGGCCTCGCCGGCCACGGCCCGGGCGAGCAGGGTCTTGCCGGTACCGGGCGAGCCGACCAGCAGCACGCCCTTGGGGATACGGCCGCCCAGGCGGGTGAATTTCTTGGGATCGGACAGGAACTGCACGACCTCGGTCAGCTCTTCTTTCGCCTCGTCCACGCCGGCCACATCCTCGAAGGTGACGCGGGTGGACTCCTGGGTGATCATGCGCGCCCGGGAACGGCCGAAATTCATGGCCCGGCCGCCGCCGTTTTGCATCTGGCGCATGAAAAAGATCCAGACGCCGACGAGCAGCAGCATGGGGAACCAGGACACGAGCAGGGACATGTACCAGGGCGATTCCTCGTCGGGCTCGGCCATGACCTCGATCTTTTTCTGCATCAGCGTGGAGACGAGGGACGGGTCCTCGGGGGCGTAGGTCATGAACTTGCCGCCGCCGGTGGTGACGCCGGAAATCTTCGGCCCCTGGATTTTCACGGAAACGACGTCGCCGGCGTTCACCTTCTGGATGAAATCGGAATAGGAGAGCTTGGCGCTCTGGCTTTGCGGCTGGTTGAACAGATTGAACAAGACGACCATGACCAGGGAGATGGCCGCCCAAAGCATGAGATTTTTCGCGAAACTGTTCAAACTGGAGTCCTCCGGGAGTCGGGCGGAGACGAGAGAGGCCCGCGCGTTGTAAGGGTAAGTGCCATAGCACAGCCGCGCCGGGCCTGTCCACGCGACATGGCGGCCCGGCGCGGCCGAATCGCCTGCCCGGGGAAATCCCGGGTCAAGGCTTGCCAAGGCTGTCGATGCTCCATATTGATCCAACAATAAGTGCTGGCAACGTCCCCGGCAAGGAGCGGTGATGGCTTCCAAGCGTATTTTGACCGTCGATGACGCGGAAAGCGTGCGATCGCTCGTGTCCAGGACCCTGGCCCAGGCCGGCTACGACATCGTCGAAGCCGTGGACGGGGCCGACGCCCTGGACAAGGTCGCCGGCGGCGTCGACCTGGTCATCACCGACATCAACATGCCGGGCATGGGCGGACTGGAACTGCTCGGCCGGCTGCGCCAGCGACCGGAAACGCGGTTCACGCCCATCCTGGTGCTGACCACGGAATCCCAAAGCGACATGCGCCAGCGGGCCGTGGCCGCCGGGGCCAGCGGCTGGATCGTCAAGCCCTTTGAACCGGGAAGCCTCGTCGCCCTGGTGCGGCGCTTCCTCAGCCGGTAAGGGCCTGTCGTGGACGACCGCTCCCCGCCTGCCGCCAACGGCGCCCCGCCTGCCGCCGACCGGGCCGCGGTCCCCCTGGACGCGGTGGCGGTGCTGTTCCACGACGCGCCCCTGGCCATCTACCTGCGCGCCCCGGGCGGGGCCTTCCTCGAGGTCAACCGGGCCATGGCCCAGCTGTTCGGCTACGACGCCCCGGCCCACTACCTCGAGGCCATGGCCGCCTCCCCGGACCAGCACTACCTGGACCCCGAATCCCGCCGGACCATCCTCGAGGACCTGGCCACGGCCGGCCAGGTCACCGGCCGGCAATACCAGGCCCTGGGCCGGGACGGCTTCGTGCTGTGGGTGGAGGAAGCGGCCAGGCTCGTGGAAAACGGGGCGGACGAGCACTACTATTTCGGCTACCTGCGCGACATCACGGCGGAAAAAAGCACCAAATGGGCCCTGACCGAGGCCGAGGAGAAATACCAGGCTATCTTCGTCCACGCCGTGGAGGGGCTCTTCCAGATGACCCCGGCCGGCCGGTTCGTCACGGTCAACGACGCCTTGAGCACCATGCTCGGCTTCGCCTCGGCCGCGGCGCTCACCGGCGACCCCGAGGCGGCGGTCCGCCTGTTCGTGGACGACGAGGACCGCCGGCACCTGGGCCGGGACCTGGAAACGGAAGGCACGGTCCGCGCCCTGGAAGCCGAGTTGCGCCGGGCGGACGGCAGCCATATCTGGGTGTCCATCCACGCCCGGGCGGTGCGCGACGGCAATGGCCAGGTGGTGCTCCACGAAGGCTCCATGGTGGATGTGACCGAACGGCGGATGTCCCAGGAACAGCTGCGCGAGAGCCTGGCCCGCACCCGGCGGCTGTTCCACCAGACCGTCACCTCCCTGTCCAAGACGGTGCGCTACCGCGACCCGTATACCGCCGGCCACCAGGACAGCGTGGCCCGGCTGGCCACGGCCATGGCCCGCCACCTGGGCCTGTCCGACCACGAATCGGCCGGCATCCGGGTGGCCGGCCAGCTCCACGACATCGGCAAGATCGTGGTGCTGGTGCGCTACCTGTGCAAGCCCGGCCGGCTGGTGGGGCTCGAGTGGGAATTCATGCGCCAGCATGCCCAGGCCGGCTACGAGATCCTCAAGGAGATCGACTTCCCCTGGCCCGTGGCCGAGGTCGTCTGGGCCCACCACGAGCGCCTGGATGGTTCGGGCTACCCCCGGGGGCTGACCGAGGCGGCCATTCCCCTGGGGGCGCGCATCCTGGCCGTGGCCGACGTCCTGGACGCCATGGCCTCCAACCGGCCCTACCGGCCGGCCCTGGGCGTGGCCGCCGCCCTGGACGAGCTCGCCCGGCACCGGGGCACGGGCTTCGACGCCGCGGCCGTGGACGCGGCCCGGGCGGTCATCCGCGACGGCCTGATCCGCTACTGAGCGCACCTGCGCCCCGTTCCCCAGGCGGCCCGGCCTGTTCACCCAGGGCGGCCCGGTCCGCTACTGAATGCACCTTCACCCCGTTCCCCACGCAACCCGGTCCGCCACCGGGCGCATTCCTCACCCCGTTCCCCACGCAACCCGATCCGCTGCCGGGCGCAGCCTTCGCCCCGTTCCCCAGGCGGCCCGGCCGGCGGCGAAGCGCCTGCGCGGGTCCCTTTTGGCCGTGCCCTGGCGGCCGGTCATCCGGGGCGGCCCGGAGCGCGGCGGCACATTCCGCCCATCCAGCCGACACAACAAAATTGTCGCTTGCCGGGCGACATTTTTGTTTCCTCCGGGCGTCCGTCCGGAGGCGGGGTGCGACCCGAAAACATTATTTTCTTTTATTTCAAAGACCTAGACGGAATGCATCACGACTTTCCCATCCTGGCATGACTCCTGCTTAAGAGGGTCCCATCACACTCTGCAGCAGGAGGCATTACAAAATGCGTAAAATCGCTATCTACGGTAAGGGCGGCATCGGCAAGTCCACCACCACCCAGAATACGGTCGCCGGTCTCGCGGAGATGGGCAAGAAGGTCATGGTGGTCGGTTGCGACCCCAAGGCCGACTCCACCCGCCTGCTCCTGCACGGCCTGGCCCAGAAGACCGTCCTCGACACCCTGCGCGAGGAAGGCGAGGACGTCGATCTCGACGATATCCTCAAGGAAGGTTTCGGCGGCACCATGTGCACCGAGTCCGGCGGCCCCGAGCCCGGCGTCGGCTGCGCCGGCCGCGGCATCATCACCTCCATCAACCTGCTCGAGCAGCTCGGCGCCTACGAGGAAGAAAAGCACCTCGACTACGTCTTCTACGACGTCCTCGGCGACGTCGTCTGCGGCGGGTTCGCCATGCCCATCCGCGACGGCAAGGCCGAAGAGATCTACATCGTCTGCTCCGGCGAAATGATGGCCATGTACGCCGCCAACAACATCTGCAAGGGCATCGTCAAGTACGCCGACACCGGCGGCGTGCGCCTGGGCGGGATCATCTGCAACAGCCGCAAGGTCGACCAGGAAAAGGAAATGATCGAGGAGCTGTGCCGCCAGCTCGGCACCCAGATGATCCACTTCATGCCCCGCGAAAACCAGGTCCAGCGCGCCGAGATCAACCGCAAGACCGTCATCGACTACTCGCCCGAGCATCCCCAGGCCGACGAGTACCGGGCCCTGGCCCGGAAGATCGACGCCAACGACATGTTCGTGATTCCCAAGCCCATCGAAATCAACACCCTGGAAAAGCTGCTCATCGACTTCGGCATCTCCAACTAGCCCGGCCGACAACCTCAAACGACACCCCACGCGCACAGGAAGGAGTTTCGACATGCAGACCATGGTGAGAGCAATCGTGCGTCCCGAGAAATGCGATGACGTCCTGGCCGCCCTGATGGACGCCGGCTTCCCGGCGGTGACCAAGTTCAACGTGGCCGGTCGCGGCAAGCAGCGCGGCATCAAGATCGGCGAGATCCAGTACGACGAGATCCCCAAGGTGATGCTGATCTGCGTCGTCGACGACAAGGACAAGGAATTCGTGGTCAAGACCATCATGGAAAGCGCCCGCACCGGGGCCAAGGGCGCCTTCGGCGACGGCAAGATCTTCGTGAGCCCCGTGGAAGAGATGTACACCATTTCCTCCGGCGTGAAGGAATCCTAAGGGAGGCGGTCATGAAGGAGATCATGGCGGTCATCCGCATGAACAAGATGAACCAGACCAAGAAGGCCCTGGCCGACGCCGGCATCCCGGCCTTCGTGGCCCGCGAGGGCTACGGCCGCGGCAAGGGCCTGGTCAACCAGGACGTGCTCGAGGGAGCCGCCGCCGGAAACGAGGAAGCCATCGCCCTGCTCGGCACCAAGGGCCGGCTGTACCCCAAGCGCATCATCTCCCTGGTGGTGCCCGACGACAAGGTCCCGGCGGCGGTGGAAGTCCTCATTTCCGTCAACAAGACCGGACGGGCCGGCGATGGCAAGGTCTTCGTGATGCCCGTCTCCGATTCCATCCGGGTCCGGACCGGCGAAGAAGGCGACGCGGCCATCGTCTAGGCGAGCGCGGACGTTCCCGGACCGTTTAAGAGCTAATGAGGTAGCATCGAGATGAGCACCAAGCCCCTGAATACCGAAGAGATCAAGAAGGAATTGATCGCCAAGATGCCCACGAAGGTGGCGCGCAAGCGGGCCAAGGCCATGGTCCCCGGCGCCGAGGGCGGCGACATTCCCGAAATCCAGGCCAACGTCCGCACCATTCCGGGCATCATCACCCAGCGCGGCTGCACCTACGCCGGTTGCAAAGGCGTGGTCCTTGGCCCCTCGCGCGACATCGTCAACCTGACCCACGGCCCCATCGGCTGCGGCTTCTACTCTTGGCTCACCCGCCGCAACCAGACCGACGCCGGCCCCGACGGCGAGAACTTCATCCCCTACTCCTTTTCCACGGACATGACCGAGCACGACATCGTGTTCGGCGGCATGAAGAAGCTGGCCGCGGCCATCCAGGAAGCCTACGACAACTTCCATCCCCGGTCCATTTCCATCTTCTCCACCTGCCCGGTGGGCCTCATTGGCGACGACATCCACGCCGTGGCCCGGCAGATGCAGGAAAAGCTCGGCATCACCGTGTTTGCCAACTCCTGCGAAGGCTACAAGGGCGTGTCCCAGTCGGCCGGCCACCACATCGCCAACAACCAGATCATGAAGCACATCATCGGCACCGATGACGACACGCCGGTCGAGGGCAAGTTCAAGGTCAACATCCTCGGCGAGTACAACATCGGCGGCGACGCCTTCGAGATCGAGCGCATCCTGGAGAAGTGCGGCTTCACCCTGATCGCCACCTTCTCCGGCAACTCCACCGTGGATTCCTTCCGCATCGCCCACAAGGCCGACCTCAACACCGTCATGTGCCACCGCTCGCTGAACTACGTGGCCGAGATGATGGAAACCAAATTCGGCATCCCCTGGGTCAAGGTCAACTTCATCGGCGCCGAAGCCACGGCCAAGTCCTTGCGCCGCATGGCCGCCTACTTCGAGGACCAGGAACTCATGGACCGGGTCGAGAAGGTCATCGCCGAGGAGATGCTCGAGGTCCAGGCGGTCGTGGACGGCATCCGGCCGCGCACCGAGGGCAAGTCGGCCATGATCTTCGTCGGCGGCTCGCGCGCCCACCACTACCAGGAGCTTTTCGGCGAACTGGGCATGAAGATCCTCGGCGCGGGCTACGAGTTCGCCCACCGCGACGACTACGAAGGCCGCCACGTGCTGCCCAACATCAAGGTCGACGCCGACTCCCGCAACATCGAGGAGCTGGAGATCGATCCCGACCCCACCCGCTACAGCCCCCGCAAGAGCGCCGAGGAAATGAAGAAGCTCGAGGAATGCGGCCTGGATTTCAAGGGCTACGAGGGCATGATCGGCGGCATGAGCAAGGACGCCATGATCATCGATGACATCAACCACTACGAGACCGAAAAAATCATCGAGATCATGAAGCCCGACATCTTCTGCGCCGGCATCAAGGAAAAGTACATCATCCAGAAGATGGGCGTGCCGCTCAAGCAGCTGCACAACTACGACATCGGCGGCCCCTACGCCGGCTTCAAAGGCGCCATCAACTGGTACCACGACATCGACCGCATGGTGAACACCAAGGTCTGGGACCTCATGAAGGCTCCCTGGCAGCAGGGCGGCCCCGAGCTGGAAGCCAGCTACGTCGCCTCGTAAAAAAACACGCTCAGCTTACGATAAGGAACGCATCATGGCCCTTTTGCGACACACCACCGGCGAGATCAAGGAACGCAAGGCGCTCACCGTCAACCCGGCCAAGACCTGCCAGCCCATCGGCGCCATGTACGCGGCGCTCGGCGTGCGGGGCTGCTTCCCCCACAGCCACGGCTCCCAGGGCTGCTGCGCCTATCACCGCTCCACGCTCACCCGGCACTACAAGGAACCGGTCGTGGCCGGCACCTCGTCCTTCACCGAAGGTTCGTCGGTCTTCGGCGGCCAGTCCAACCTGATCGCGGCCATCGACAACATCTTCACCATCTACGACCCCGAAACCATCGCCATCCACACCACCTGCCTGTCCGAGACCATCGGCGACGACCTCCTGCAGATCTCGCAGAAGGCCAAGGACGACGGCAAGGTGCCGGCCGGCAAGCACATCATCTACGCCAGCACCCCGAGCTACGTCGGCACCCACGTCACCGGCTACTCGAACATGGTCAAGGGCATCCTCAAGGGGTTCGTGAAAAAAACCGGCACCCCCAACGGGAAAGTGAACATCATCCCGGGCTTCTGCGAGCCCTCGGACATGGCCGAGATGCGCCGCCTGGCCACCATGATGGGCATCGACATCGTCCTGGTGCCCGACACCAACGGCGTTTTAAACGGCCCGCTGACCGGCCACTACGAAATGTACCCCAAGGCCGGCACCACGCCCGAGGAAATCGCCTCCATGGGCGACGCCAAGGGCACCATTGGCCTCGGCCGCTGGGCCACCACCGACGCCGTCAACTACCTCGACGCCGAGTTCAAGGTGCCGGGCACCATCCTCGGCCTGCCCATCGGCCTGCACGCCACGGACCGCTACGTGGACGCCCTGCGCAAGATTGCCGGCGTGGCCGTGCCCGAGGCCGTCAACTTCGAACGCGGCCAGGTCGTGGACGTCATCTCCGACTACAGCCAGTACCTCTACGGCAAGAAAGTGGCCCTGGCCGGCGACCCCGACCAGCTGCTGGCCCTGGTCGAATTCTGCGTCACCCTGGGCATGATCCCGGCCTACACCGTGACCGGAACGTCCGGCAAGTACTTCGACGAG
The DNA here is from genome assembly GCF_049995385.1 of Solidesulfovibrio sp. DCME. Taxonomy (NCBI): domain Bacteria; kingdom Pseudomonadati; phylum Thermodesulfobacteriota; class Desulfovibrionia; order Desulfovibrionales; family Desulfovibrionaceae; genus Solidesulfovibrio; species Solidesulfovibrio sp. DCME. Next base: position 2,141,169 of record NZ_CP188261.1, on the reverse strand, counting down.
CGCATGGCCGAGCTGCTCAAGGGCGTGCCCTACGACTGCAAGTACAAGTGCGGCGAACAGGCCGACATGTACCTGCTGCACCAGTGGATCAAAAACGACCCGGTCGACCTGCTGATCGGCAACACCTACCTCAAGTACATCGCCCGCGACGAGGACATTCCGCTGATCCGCCACGGCTTCCCCATCCTCGACCGCGTCGGCCACCAGTACTTCCCGTCCGTGGGCTACTCCGGCGCCATGCGCCTGCTCGAGAAGTTCCTGGAAGCCCTCATGGGCCGTCAGGACCGCGACGCCCCCGAAACCCGCTTCGAACTCCAGATGTAACACCGGAACCGAAACCGCAAGGGAGACGTAACGCATGGCCATTGAAAAGCCCAAATACCTGATCAACGTCTGCGCGAGCTTCCGCGTCAAGGGCGAGGCCAAGGGTATTTGCCACAAGAAAGGTTCGCACAACCTGCTGGGCTACTTCGAGGAAGGCGTGCTCGACCGGGACATCGACGCCCGCATCGTCAGCACCGGTTGCATGAAGCAGTGCGAGGAAGGCCCCATCGTGGTCGTGATGCCGGAGAACTGGTGGTACCGGGGCATCGACAGCGAAGACAAGGTCGATGACATCCTGGACGCCCTGGAAAACGGGGAAGCCTGCGAGGACCACCTGCTGCCCTGACCGATCCGGTTTGCCAACCGCTTGGATGGACTCCCATAAAAAGCCGCCCCGCTGTCACGGACCAGCGGGGCGGCTCGTTTTTCCGGGATCGCGGCCGTCAGTCCGGCTCGCCCTTGCGCGAGCGCTTGACCGCGTACATGGCCCGGTCGGCCTCCTCCACCAGGGTGTCCATCTCCGTGGCGTCCTCGGGAAACACGGCCAGGCCGATGCTGGCGTCGATGGCCAGGGGTGTCTCCTCGTAGACAAAGGGCGCCCGGATCTCCCGGGCCATGCGCTCCACCACCTGGCGCGCCCCGCCGCGATCCAGCAGTTCGGACAGGATGACGCCGAACTCGTCGCCGCCAAGCCGGGCCACGGTGTCCGAGGCCCGGGCCGCCCGGTGGATGCGCAGGGCGCATTCCCGGATGGCGGCGTCGCCGGCCCGGTGGCCGTGGCGGTCGTTGATGGCCTTGAGCCCGTCCATGTCGAGGTTGAGCACGGCCACAGGCGTCGCCCGGCGCCGGGCCAGGGCCAGGGCCTGGCGCAGGCGGTCGTAGAAAAGCGCCCGGTTGGCCAGGCCGGTCAGCAGGTCGTGGGTGGCCCGGTGATAGAGTTCGCTGGCCTCGTACCGGGCGCTGTAATACATCGAGGCGGCGATGAGCTCGGCCAGAAGCCGCAGGATGGTCACATGCCCCGAGGTGAAGAAAGCCGCATCGGGCGAGGCGATCTTGAACACGCCGACCACGGTGCCGTTGTGGCAAAGCGGCGCCACGATCATGGACCGCAACCCGACCTTGCGGCAGGCCTCCCGGTCGACGCGGGCATCGGTTTCGCTGTCGCCGCACAGCAACACCTCGCCGGTCTCGATGCAAAGCCCCGACAGGCTGCCGCGACGGGCCAGGCGCAGGCCCAGCTGTGGCCCGGCGATACCGGAGGCCGCCCGGTAGACCATCTCGTCGCCTTCGGCCAATTCCACCACCGCGCCCTGAGCCCCGGTCAGGATTTGCACCTGCTCGATGACGAAGGCTAGGACACTGCCGAGGTCGTGGCCCAATTTGACGATATCCGTTTGCAGGTTCACAATGCGTAACAAGATATCGGCAGGCAAGTCTGTCACTGCGGATTGGCCAAGCATACAACGTCCTCAGCACCTCGCCCGCCACGCCAAATCATACGCGACAACATCGGGCGATACATTTTGCACCGTGTAGGGATATTCACTGCCTTCCGTCAAGACGGCAGGAAGGGCCTGCTGGAAGGTGCCGGCCGCAAAATGCCGGGGGCCGTCGCGGCTTCAGGCAGCGGCCCTTCCCGGCAGCCGCCAAGGCCGGGCAAACCTCCCCGGCGAAAAACGAACCCGCCCACCCCGGCGGCCGCCTGTCCAGCGGCGCCGGGGAGCGGTTTCGTTGCCTGGGGCGGTCGGGGGGCAGGCGTCGGAGGCCGCCGCCGGGGCGCGTCGTTTGCGCCCCGCCATCGGACGTGGGCGGGGCTGCGTCAGATGCCGCCGCCGTCGATGATGACGGCGCCGCCGGGATGCTGCTGGACGATGCGCGAATAGGGCGGCACGTCGGCGGTCAGCCAGACGTTGCCGCCGACGACCGAGCCCTTGCCGATGGTGATGCGGCCAAGGACCGTGGCCCCGGAGTAGATGGTCACGTCGTCCTCCACGATGGGATGGCGCGGGATGCCCTTGACGAGCTTGCCCTCGGCGTCCTTGGGAAAGCTCTTGGCCCCGAGCGTGACGCCCTGGTAGAGGCGCACGCCGTCGCCGATGCGGCAGGTCTCGCCGATGACCGTGCCCGTGCCGTGGTCGATGAAAAACTTCCGGCCGATGGTCGCCCCGGGATGGATGTCGATGCCCGTGGCCGAATGGGCCATTTCGGTCAGGATGCGGGGGATGAGGTCCACGCCGAGGAGGAAGAGTTCGTGGGCGACCCGGTAGTGGGTCAGGGCCGTGAGGCTCGGGTAGCAGAAGATGGTTTCGCCGGGCGAGCGCGAGGCCGGGTCGCCCTCGTAGGCGGCCTGGGCGTCGGCGGCCAGCATCTCGCGGATGTCGGGCAGGCGCATGAGGAAATCCCCGGCCAGCTTCTGGGCCCGGGCTTCGCAGTCCTGGCAGTTGCCGGCCCGGTCGAGCTCGCAGAAAAAGCAGTAGCCCCGGCGCACCTGGTCGGTGAGCAGGCGGTTTAGGGCATCGAGGTTGGCCCCGATGTGAAAGCGCATGTTCTCCGGGGTGATGTCGGAATGGCCGAAATAGCCGGGGAAGATCACGGCCCGCAGGCGCTGTATGATCTCGGCCAAAACCGGGATGGCCGGCATGGGCTCGTCGTGCAGGGGGCGGTGGTAGACCTTGCGGTAGGAGGCCTCCTCGCACAGCATTTCCGCCGCCCATTCGACGACGGTGCGCTTGCGGGGCCTGGGCAATGTGTTCTCCGGCACGGGGATCAGGCCTCCTCGGCGAAAAGTGGCGTGGACAGATAGCGCTCGCCCGTGTCGCAGACCACGAACACCACGACCTTGCCGGCGTTTTCCGGCCGCTTGGCGATCTCGATGGCGGCATGGGCATTGGCGCCCGAGGAGATGCCGCAGAGGATGCCCTCCTCGCGCAGCAGCCGCCGGGCCGTGGTCAGGGCAGCCTCGTTGGTCACGGCAAAGACCTCGTCCACGAGGCTGCGGTCCAGCACCTCGGGCACGAAGCCCGCGCCGATGCCCTGGATGGCGTGCAGGCCGGGCTTGCCGCCGGAAAGGACCGGCGAGGAGGCCGGCTCCACGGCCACGGCCCGCAGCGACGGCTTCTTGGCCTTGATGGCCCGGGCCACGCCCGTGAGCGTTCCGCCCGTGCCCACGCCGGCCACGAACACGTCCACCGCGCCGTCGGTATCCTCCCAGATCTCCAGGCCGGTGGTGGCGGCATGGGCCTCGGGGTTGGCCGGGTTGGCGAACTGCATGGGCATGTAGGCGCTCGGCAAGTCGGCCACGAGCTCCCTGGCCCGCTCCACCGCCCCGCGCATGCCCAGCGCCCCCGGGGTCAGGACCAGCTCGGCCCCGAAGCCGCGCAACAGCGCCCGGCGCTCCAGGCTCATGGATTCGGGCATGGTCAGGATGAGCTTGCGGCCGGTCACGGCGCACATGAAGGCCAGGCCCACGCCGGTATTGCCCGAGGTGGGCTCGACGATGACGGTATCCGGCCCGATTTTCCCCTCGCGCGCGGCGGCCCGCAGCATGGCCACGCCGATGCGGTCCTTGACCGACGAGCAGGGGTTGAAGGATTCGAGCTTTGCGGCCACGCGGGCCACACAGCCCGCGGCCAGGCGGTTCAGCCAGACCATGGGCGTTGCGCCCACGAGTTCGGTCATATCGGCGGCGATGCGCATGCTCCCTCCTTCGCGCGGCCCCGGGCCGGGCCGAAGCCGGGCCTGGGCCGTGCGCGTGTCCCGATCCTAGCGCAATTCCCCGGGGATGGCACCCCGGCCGCCCGGCCAGGCCAAGGGCGCGCGTTGACGGCCTGGGCCGGCCGTGGAAGGATGCGCCACCGTGCGCGCCGGCCCCGCCCCTTGCTTTCTGGCGGCCGGGCCGCGCCCGGGCCGCGACCGACAAGGAGCGAACCATGCGCCACGGGGCCAGCCTCGCCTGCCTGATCCTGTCGCTGGGCCTGGCCGTGCCCGGCCTGGCCGTGCCCGGCCTGGCCTTCGATTGCGCCCGGCTGCCGTTTGGCGCGAAACTCTCGGCCATCGACGACGGCCATTTCGTCCCGTACCGCCAAAAAGACGGCGTGGCCTACTACAACTACGTGGGCAACTGCCGCCTGCGGATCCACGAAACGGCCTGCCCGGCCATCGCCTACGCCTTCGTGGACGGCGTCTTCTACGCCCGGCTCATCCGGGCCACCGTGGCCAACGTCAACGACCTGCTCAAGGACCTGCCGGAAGGCGCCGGCGGCCCGGTCAAGGTCAAGGAGGCGGGCGGGGTCAGCCACTACGTCAGCGAACTGCCGGGCGGCCTCGTCTTGAAGCTCAAATACGACAACGCCTCGGGCGAGGCCACGGCGGCGGTCTACGACAAAGGGCTGCGCCCGGCAGGCGGCCGGCCCCTCGGCGCGGACGATTCCCCGCTGCCCGATAGGCCCGAAGCGCCCTGACCGCAGGCCGACCCGAGCCGGCCAGCACGAACCGGCTTCTCTGGCCCGGGCCGCACGCCGGCACCGCGATACGGCCCCCGGGCCAGCCGCGCACCAAGCCGTCACGGCCGCTGGGTGGCCTGGCTACGCAGGCTCCCGCCTGGCCGGCCTTCGTACCGAGGCAGCCGCGTGGCCCCGCTGGCCCCTTGCGGCCGGGGGGAGCCCTTATTTGCGGGCCAGGCCCAGGGCCGCGACGATGGCCGCGGCCGCGGCGGCCGTGTAGTCCTCGGGGGACAGGGCCGCCTTGTCGGCCTCGGTCAGGATCGCCTGGGGCCGGTTGACGTATTGCGCCTCGGGGGTGATGCCGTAGGCGGCCGGGAAGGTGCCCTCGAAATACATCTCCTGGAAGCCGATGAATTTGAGGTGGTGGGCCGTTGCGTCGAGGATCGCGATCTCCGACGGTTCGACCAGGCCCAGTTCCTTGGCCTTGCGCAGCCCGGCCAGGCACTCGCCGCCCTGGGTGCAGCTGATGTGGCCGTGGCGGTTGGCCGTGAGCATGCCCTCCATGATGGCCTGCTCGGTCACCTGGACCACCTGGAAGCTGCCCGGGCCGCCGATCTTTTCGTACTGCTCCACGAAATGGGCCACACGCGGGAAGGACACCGGATTGCCGATCATGGCCGCCTGGGCCACGGACGGGGTCACGGCCACGGGCTCGTAGTGGCGCTTGGCCGGGTCGGCCTCGTCGTAGTAGCGCCAGACCGGGTCGGCGTGGTGGGACTGGACGCCGAAAATGCGCGGCAGGGAACGGATGATGCCGAGCTTTTTGAGCTTCAAAAAGCCGCTCATGATCGCCGTGACGTTGCCGGCGTTGCCGATGGGCACGAACACGCACTTGCGGTAGGTGTCCCAGCCGAACCACTGGGCCACCTCGAAGGCATAGGACTCCTGGCCGAGGATGCGCCAGGCGTTCTTGGAATTGAGAAGCGCCACCCGGTAGTTGTCGGCCAGGTGCTCCACGACCTTCATGCAGTCGTCGAACACGCCCGGCACCTCGATGACGGTCGCCCCGCTGCCCAGCGGCTGGGCCAGCTGCTGGGGCGTGACCTTGCCCTTGGGCAGGATGACCACGGACTTGATGGGCCCGCCGACATAGGCGGCGTAGAGGGCGGCCGAGGCCGAGGTGTCGCCGGTGGAGGCGCACACGGTCAGCACCGAATCCCAGCCACGCACCCGCACCAGGTGCTTCAAATAGCTGAAGGCGCAGGCCATGCCCCGGTCCTTGAAGGAGGCGCTGGGGTTTTGGCCGTCGTTTTTGTAGTAAAACGGCACACCCACGGCTTCGGTCAGGGCCTCGTTGGCCGCGACCAGGGGCGTATTGCCCTCGCCCAGGTAGACGATGTCGCCCTCGTCCACGACCGGGGCCATGAGCTCGTAGAAGCGCAGCACGCCGCGCAGGGCCGTCACGCGCGTGGCGGCGCGCTTGTCGAAAAGCGACTGCCAGAAGCTGGGGGGGTATTCGAGCAGGCTGTCGAAGGTGGTGTCTTCGAGGATGAACACGCCGCCGCAATGCGGGCAGGTGTAGTAAAGCTCCCGGATGTCGAACCGGGCCTGGCAGCCCAGGCAGACATATTCCATCTTGCCCCGGTAGGCCGGGAAATCGCTGACCGTGATCATGCCGCTTCCTTCTCCCCGTGTCGCGCCGTCAGCGCCCCTGCCCGGCCGGGCGGGACCCGACGGCCGCGTATGCATCCCGTATGGGACGTCAGGCCGGCCAGAGCGTCCTGGCCGTGGCCGCCCACATGACGACGCCGCAGGCCACCTTGGCGGTCATGCCGAAAACCTTGCCGTACATGGCCCCCATGGCCGCGCGCCGGGCTTCGGCGCCGGTGCGGCCGTGGGCGCGCTCGAAAACATAACAGCCGAAAAAGGCCCCGGCAACGGCCCCGAACAACGCCCCCACCCCCAGAAAAAACGGCGCCCCCAGCAGCGCCCCGGCAAATGCCCCCAGAAACCCGCCCAGGTTGCCCTTGCCCGTGGCCCCGTATTTTTTCGCCCCCACGAGCTGGGCGAAAAGCTCCACCGCCTCGCCGGCCAGGGCCACGCACACGAGCATGGCGTAAAAGGCGAACCCCAGGTGCGGCGCCGGGTGGAAGTAGTCCCAGGCGGCCACCAGGCCAAGCAGCAGCCAGTTGGCCGGCAGCCCCAGCACATGCAGGGTCAGGCAGGCCAGCAGCACAAGCAGGAACACGACGAGCAACAAAACACTCACGCAAGCCTCTCCCGATTGCCCCTGTCGGGCCGCGGCAGCCGCCTCGCCGTACCCTTTGCGCCGGCGGGCCGGCCCGGCGGGGGCGGCAAGCGCTTCCCGGCCACGGCCGGCAGGCGTTGCCCCCGCTCCCCGACGGCCGCCCCGCCCGGGAAGGCCGCCCCGGACAAGGACGGATGGCCGCCAGGCCCAGGCGACCGCGCCCAGGCGGCAGGCGCCGGCCCGCGGCTGGGCAGCACCGCGGCGACATTGCCGTTTTCTCAAATACCGTTCGTTCCCTTGCCGAGGTCCCTGGCCGAATCCGAGGCGCAGCCCGTCGTGGCTGTGCGGCCTGGCCCGCCCCCTTCACGGGGCGCCTCCTCGTGTCGCGTCCTCAAAATGCGTGCATCCGAATTTCGAGAGCAACAGACTTAAATAATTATTTTTTTCGATAAAATAGCAACATATTTTTGAGCGAACGCCACACTAGCCGAAGCCCAGTTCGGACGGGGGCGGGATGTCGGAAAGATTCTCGAAGGACGTGGATTCCTTGAAAAAGGTCAGCCGCACCATGCCCGTGGGGCCGTTTCGCTGCTTGCCGATGATGATTTCGGCCACGTTGTCCTCGGGCGTGAGTTCCTCTTTCTTCTTATAGGCGGCGGCCCGGTAGAGGAAGATGATGACGTCGGCGTCCTGTTCGATGGCGCCCGATTCGCGAAGGTCGGACATCATGGGACGCTTGTCGGCGCGCTCCTCGACCTTGCGGTTGAGCTGGGACAGGGCGATGACCGGCAGGTGCAGCTCCTTGGCCAGGGCCTTGAGGCTTCGGGAGATGTCGGAAATCTCCTGCTCGCGCGAATCGAGGTGGCGCGAGGCCCGCATGAGCTGCAGGTAGTCCACCACGACCAGGCCCAGGCCGTGTTCGGCCTTGAGGCGCCGGCAGCGGGCGCGCAGGTCCATGGTGGTGATGGCCGGGGTGTCGTCGACGTAAATGGGCGCGGCGGAAAGATGGTTGGCGGCGTCGTAGAGCTTGGCCCAATCCTCGTCGTCGAGCCGCCCCCGGCGCAGCTTGGCCAGGTCGACCCTGCCCCAGCAGCACAGCATGCGCTGCATGATCTGCTCCATGGACATTTCGAGCGAAAACACGGCCGTGGGCACGCCGTGCATGGCCGCGCCGCGCATGGCCACGTTCATGGCAAAGGCGGTCTTGCCCATGGAGGGCCGGCCGGCGATGATGATGAGGTCGGAGGGCTGGAGCCCGGCCGTGTATTCGTCGAACTGGTAGTAGCCGGTGGGCACGCCGGTGACCAGTTCCTTGTTTTCCATGCGCTTTTCGATCTGCTCGAAAACGCGGGTGACGAGGTCCTTGGAGGAGTGCAGGCCCTTGGTGGTTTTCGAGTCGGCGATGGCGAAGATGGCCTGCTCGGATTCGTCGAGGAGCTTTTCGGTTTCCTGGCCGCCTTCGTAGCAGCGGCTGATGATGTCCACGGCCGCGCCGATGAGCTTTCGCTGCACGGCCTTTTCGCGCACGATGCCGGCGTGGTGCAGGGCGTTGGCCGCGGCGATGGTGGAGCCGGTCAGCTCGGCCAGGTAGGCCGGGCCGCCGACCTCGTCCAGGCGGCCCGAGGCGCGCAGGGCCTCGGCCAGGGAAACCAGGTCGATGGGGGCGTTTTGGCGCGAAAGATCGAGGATCGCCTGAAAGATGCAGCGGTGGGCCGGGGAGTAGAAATCGTCCTCGCCGACCAGGTCGACGAGATTAAACAGGATGGAGTTCTTGAGTAAAATCCCCCCCAGAACCGCCTGCTCGGCTTCGAGGTTCTGGGGGGGGACTTTTTTGAGGACGTCGGCGGAGACCCGCTCCAGGGCCTGCCCGGAGAGCGGCTCGCCGCTTCCGACAAGGCCGGAAGACTTGGCGTTACGCGGTTTCTTCCTCGGGCTGTCCATCGGCTTCGGCGGAGGCGGGGGCGGAAGCGGCCGGGGCGGCCAGCACTTCCTCTTCCTCGTTGCCACCCTGGCGCACGACCGTGACGCTGACCTTGCCGCGCAGTTCCGGCAAGAGCTTCACGGCCACTTCGTACTGGCCCAGCGCCCGGATGGGCTCGTCGAGCACGATCTTCTTGCGGTCGATCTCGACGCCGGCGGCGGCCAGCTTGTCGGCGATGATCGCGGAGGTGACGGAGCCGTAGAGCTTGTCGCCCTCGCCCACGCGCACCTCGATGACGATGACGGCGGCGGCCAGCTTGTCGGCCAGGGTCTGGGCCGCGCCCATGAGCGCGTCCCGCTTGGCCTGCAGTTTCTTGCGCTCGTTTTCGAAACGGCGCAGGTTGGCTTCGGTGGCCAGCATGGCCAGGCCTTGGGGGATCAGATAGTTGCGGCCGTAGCCGGGCTTGACGGCGACCTTGTCGCCAAGTCTGCCCAGGTTCTCCACGTCCGCGCGCAAAATGAGTTCCATGGCGTCCCTACCTTACATTTTCTTGAGGAGCTCGGCGCTGTGGGTGGCCGTGTAGTACAGAAGGGCCATCTGCCGGGCGCGCTTGATCTGCAGGGTCAGGCGACGCTGGCACTTGGCGCAGGTGCCGGTGATGCGCCGGGCGATGATCTTGCCGCGATCCGTGACGAAATCCTTGAGGATGTCCGGACGCTTGTAGTCGATGGGCAGGTTCTTGTTGGCGCAGAAACGGCAGAACTTCTTCTTCGGGGTGAATTTTTTCTTGAACGCCATGGCTTACGCTCCCTCGGGCACGTACTTGTCGGCAATCTTGACGGTGACGAACTTCATGATGCCGTCGGTGATGCGCACGATGCGCTCGAATTCGGCGATGGCCGTGGCCGGGGCGGCGAACTCGAAACGGGTGTAATGGCCGCGGGTCTTTTTCTGGACGGGATAGGCCAGCTCGCGCATGCCCCATTCGTCCACGGCCAGCATGCTGGCCTCCTGGCGCTCGAGAACACCCTTGAGGTTCTCGAGGATCTCCTGCCGGTTGTCGGCTGCGAGCTCGGGGGAGAGCAGCAGCAGCGCTTCGTACTTCCGCATGGTTCCTCCTTGTGGTCCATGGCCCTTCCTCCCGGGGTCATCCCATCGGAAAGAGCAAGGCGAAGGGGAGTCGTTACCCGCTGCGCCCCGGCCTGTCAAGGCCGTTGGCCCGCTTCTTGCCAAACCGCCGCCGCATCCCTAGAAATGGACCGACAGCACCCTCCATCCCCCTTCGCCGGCGCCGAGGAGTCCATGCGCATACGCACCAAACTGCTTCTGATCCTCCTGGTCCTGGCCGTGCCGCCCCTTGTGGCCATCAGTTTCTACGCCCTGCGCGAGGGCCGGCTGCTCGGCGACGAACTGGCCGAACGGGCAGCCCTCTCCTACCGCCATGCCGCCGAGCAGGAATTGGGGCTCATGGTGGACCTCATCGGCGAGGACTTAAACGACAACCGGCGCCTGATGGAACTGTCCGTGGCCCTGCTCGCCCAGGAGGCCCGCACGGCCCTGTCCGGCCCGGCGGACACGGCCACCCCGGCCCGCACGGCCGAGGAATTCGACGCCGCCGGCGGGCTGCCGCCGGGGCTGGCCCCCCTGCCCGACTACCCCGTGCCGTCCACGGCCCAGGCCCTGTCCCTCAGCCACCCCCGGGGCACGGCCCTGGCCAAGGGCAAGGCCGACCGGCTGGCCGGGCTGTTGCCCACCATGGAACTGCTGCGGGCCAAACTGACGGACAACATGCTCTGGGCCTACGTGGCCCTGCCCGACGGCCTCATGGCCAGCTTCCCGGGCCACGGCCGCCTGCCCGAAACCTACGACCCCCGGCAGCGTTCCTGGTACAAGGAGGCGCTCGCCCGCAAGGAGGCCGCCTGGAGCATCCTGGTCGACGCCTCCACGGGCCGGCTGACGGCCACGGTCTCCACGCCGGTCACCGCCGCCGACGGGCGGCTGCTGGGCGTGGCCGCCATCGACGCGCCGCTCGAGGCCATGCTGCCGGAAAGCGACCTGTCGCGGCGGTGGGGCACGGGGGTCAAGGCGCTGCTCGTGCGGCGCGACGAAGCCGCCGGCGACCGGGCGCTGGAAGTCATCGGCAGCCAGAATTTCCTGAGCACGGCCCTGACCTGGAACACGCCGCTGGCGCCGGAACCCTTCGCGGCCAGCGACCCGGCCGCCGCCGGCCGGCTGGCCGCGGCCATCGCCTCCAAAAAGCCGGTCCAGCTCGCGATGGCCCTGGATGGCCAGGACTTTTTCGCCGTGTTCAAGCCCTTTCCCGACACCCCGGCCGGGCTTTTGGTGCTCGTGCCGCGCGAGGCCGTGCTGCGCCAGGCCGACACGGCCGAAGCGGCCATCCTGGCCCGCACCCAGGGCATGCTGACCGTGGTCGTGGCCGCGAGCCTGCTGGCCGTGGCCGGCGCGGTGGTGCTGGCCTCCTTCGGCGCCCGGGCCGTCACGAAACCCGTCACGGCCCTGTGCCAGGCGGCGGGCAAGCTGGCCCAGGGCGACCTGGACTCCCGCGCCCCGGTCACCGGCCGCGACGAACTGGCCCACCTGGCCATGACCTTCAATGCCATGGCCCCCAAGCTGGCCGAGCGGCTGCGGCTCAAGCAGGACATGCTTCTGGCCATGGAGGTGCAGCAAAACCTGCTGCCGAACGCCCCGCCGACGCTTGCCGGCCTGGACATAGCCGGCTCCACCCGGTTTTGCGACGAGACCGGCGGCGATTATTTCGATTTCCTGACCATCGAGGGCGACGGCCAGGGCGGGCTCGACGTGATCGTCGGCGACGCCACGGGCCACGGCATCGCGGCGGCGCTTTTCATGGCCACGGGCCGGGCGCTGTTGCGCGGCGGCCGGGCCGGCCGGGCCGATCCGGCCGGGCTGATCAGCCTGGCCAATGCCCTGCTGTGCCGCGACACCATGGACTCGGGCCGGTTCCTGACGCTTTTTTACCTGCGCCTGGCTGGCGGCGGCCTGGCCCCGGCCGGCCATCTGGAGTGGGCCAGGGCCGGCCACGACCCGGCACTGATCTACGACCCGGCCACCGACACCTTCGGTGAACTCATGGGGCCGGGGCTGCCCCTTGGCGTCCTGCCCGACTACGCCTACGAGGGCCAGTCCCACCCGGGGCTCAAGCCCGGCCAGGTCCTGGCGCTCGGCACGGACGGCATCTGGGAGGCCCGAAATCCGGCCGGCGAGATGTACGGCAAGGACCGCTTCCGGGCGGTCATCCGGGCCCATGCCATGTCCCCGGCCGGGGACATCCTGGCCGCCGCCCACAAGGACGTGGCCGATTTCCAGGCCGGGGCCCCCCGCGACGACGACATCACCCTGGTCATCGTCAAGGCCGATATCGCGTAAGGCCGCCCCTACAGCCAGCGGGCCTGGACGGGGTTGCGCGGCGGCACGCCGGCATAGCGGGCTTTCGGGTAGCCGAGCATGAGCCCGCCGTGGACCTTCTGGCCCTCGGGCAGGTCGAGCGCCCGGGCCACGGCCGGATCGCCGTTGGCGGCGGCGGTCAGAAGCCCGGCCCAGCAAGTGCCCAGGCCCCGGGACACGGCGGCCAGTTCCATGAACGTCAGCGCGATGCCGCAGTCGGCTGCGCCGAAGCGCGCCGCGACATCGGTGTAGACCACGGCCAGGGCCGGCGCGCCGCGCAGGAAATAGTCGAGCCCGCGCTCCCACATGGCCGAATACTTCGGCCGCAGGCCGTTTCGGGCGAAAAAGGCGGCCGTAAGCCCGGCCAATTCCCGGACCTTGGCCGGATCGACCGTGACGATCCAGCGGATCTCCTGCTCGTTGGAAGCGGTGGGGGCGTGGCGGGCCACGTCGAGGAGCTCCTCCAGCACCTCGCGGGGCAGGGGCTTGTCCTTGTAGGCCCGGATGGAGCGCCGGCCGCGCAGCATCCCGTCCACCACGGCCGGCTCGGGCCAGGCACGCAGGTTCTCCCGCACGCCCACGGCCGGATCGACCGCGTCCACCCGGCTGTTGGCCAAGGCGCCGTGGGGGCACACGGCCACGCAATGCCCGCAGGCGTTGCACACGGCCGCATCGACCGCGACCGGCCCCCCCTCCCCGTCCGCGCCCAGCGCTCCGCTCGGGCACACCAACACGCACAACCCGTCCTTCTTGCACTTGGCCGCATCGACCGTAATCAGCTCCATCCCGGACCTCCTTGCTGACGACACATCCGCCGACGGCATCCGCCGGCTCGGCAACAGACCCTACCCGCACCGGGAAGGTTTGCAAGCAGGCACGCGAAAGTGGCGTGCTCCCCTGGAGGATACCGGGAGAAAATCGGGGGGTGCGCCGGCCGGACCCGGAGGCAGGGGGCGGGGCCGGCCGACGGTCCCTGAGGAAGGGGGGACCCGTTATGCGCGCTTACGGGTCGGCGCGGCGATCCGCGCGAAAACACTCGGGCCAAGGCCCGAAGACGGCAACACCTTTACAACCAGATGATCCGGGTTCCCGGCATAGCCTCCGGACGCGCGGTGCGCGAGCCGGGATAGCCGATGAAAACAGCGGCATGGACCATGGCCGCGTCCGGTATGGCGAGCGCCGCGGCGAGTTCCGGGCAGCCGGCCGCCGCCTGGACCATTTCGCCGGCAAAGCACACGCCAAGCCCGGCGCCCAAGGCCAGCCATTCCATGCGGGCCACGGCCAGGGAGCAGGCCGCGGCGGCAGCTTCGTCCCGAGGCCCAAAGGCCACGGCCATATGGGGCGCGCCGCCGAAGACCACTTCCCGGGCCTTGCCCTCGGGCCCCAGGCCGTCGACCAGGATGCCCTCCCGGCGCAACCAGCCGGCGGCCAGGTCCGACATCCGGTCCATGGCCGGTTCGGATTCCACCATGACGAACCGGGCCTGTCCCGGGGCGTCGCCGGGCTGGGCCCAACTGGCGGCAGCCACGAGATCGCGCAGCACCCGCATGGAAACGACCCTGTCGGCGAAGACCCGGACAGAGCGGCGGCTTTTCATGAAAGCGGACTGGGACCGCGAGGCGCAGCCCATAAGGCCGCAACGCCCGGCGGCGGCCATGGCCCGTCCCGGTTGGAAACTGTCCGCGGCCGGGGTGTCGACAGCCGGAAATACGACGGTGTTGCCGGTGGCGGCCGCGAGGGCGGGCGTTGCCGACACCCCACGCAACGCCGGCCGGCCGGGCGTGTTGTGGTGGCCATGTACTGGTGGCGTTGCGGCCCCGGTTGGACATCGGAAGGGAACCCCTCTGATATACATGATGTTCCCTGTCGTCGCCGTGCCTTCTTGCTGTTCGTTCTCCATAGCATGCTCCTTAAGACCTGGGGTCTTATTCCATGCCTTACGCCCATCGCAGCACCGGCACAACGGGACGTTTTTCCTAGAAAAGCGTGAGCCATCACCCCGTGAACGCCAGTGCTCACAGGTTTTTTCTTGATAATTCCCTAAAGAAAGCATATGCTTTTTTTTATTGGATGCATGTTGCAAGGAGAAGCCCCATGCGGGTGCTTGTCGTGGACGACGATCCGGCCAGCCGCCATGTCCTGGCCGCCCACCTCGCCGGCTTGGCCCACTGCGTCATGTGCGCCAGCGGCCCGGAAGCCCTGGAGACGGTCCGTCAGGCCTTGGCCGGGGGCGAGGCCTTCGACGTGGTTTTTCTGGACATCATCATGCCCCACATGGACGGCCACGAGACCCTGGCCCATCTTCGCGAGATCGAGGAAGCCGCCGGTGTCCCCCCCGAGGGCCGCATGCGGGCCGTCATGGTCACCTCCATGGACGACGAGACCAACACCATGACCGCGCTGTTCGACAGCCAGGTTTCGGCCTATCTGGTCAAGCCGGCCAACCGGTCCGTGTTGCTCGAAAAGCTCGTGGCCCTGGACCTGCTCTCCCTGGAGTAGGCGCCCGGGTAGCCGCGCGGCCGATGCCCCCGCGCCGCAAGGCGTCTTCCGGGGAAGCGAACAAGCCCCACCGCCCTCACGCGTTGCCACGTCCAGCGCTGACCTTGCCCACGCCGGGGAGCCTTGGCGCAATCGATCCCAGGTGTTGTCGCGGCGCCTCTCACCGACGGATGCATTCCGGATCGACGGCCTCAGCCCAACCCCTCGCACGCCATCCGAAATGACACGTGACCCTGGCGACCGCGAAAAGCCGTTGCGGCGTTCCTGGCTGACTCCGGTTGGCACACTCCCCACCCTGACGGTCCACAGGGCTTCCGGGCCTGCCTCCATACAGGTTCGCGAGGTCAAAAGTGGCAAAGCCCTGTTGGGCTGGCTCCCTTTGTTGCATCAGACCAAGTGAACACTCCGCGATTGCAGCCGACCCTCTTCACGCGTCATCAGACCCGCCACCCCAAAGGATCGCCAGCACGCCCAAGACTCCAGTCACTACCGCCGACCCTATCTTGATCGCTTTCCCCGTACCGCTCGTCATCTTCCACTGCCTCCCGCATTCGCGACAGGCATAGTCATACTCCGTCACGCTGCTGTTGAACATATTCGTGTTCTCCGAGCCGCAAAAAGGACAAAGGATACTCTCTTCCATCGTCATCACCCGTGGTTTTCTGTTCTCCGAGCAAACATCCGACCATCTCCTTGTGCGGACAAATAATATCGTTTTTTATATATCGATGCAACTCGAAATCGACCCTGGCCACAGTCTCGCCGCAACGGCCAAAACGCGACCCGAGCAGGCCACTGCGCACGTTTGCCTGCCTCCTCCAAACGCGGCAGTACCCGTGCATATCCAAGAATTATAAGCTCCTCCACAGTCCGGCCAATGGCTCCCTTCGCCGACGAAGCGAGGCAATCGCAGGGCTTGATCGTATATTTATTTTTATATATAAGCAAACACGAGAAAGAGGTTTGCCCATGGTCCGCTTCCCACGCGTGCTCCCCTTTGCCGTGGTCCGCATCGCCTGCCTCGGCTTGGCCGCGCTCAGCCTGACCGTGCCTAGCCTGGATGCGGGCGGGCGCGACTACGGCAGTGTCGGGGCCGTGGTGGTGCGGGTGTGCGACGGGGATACGGTGGTGGTGGACATCCCGGACTATCCGGCGGTGATGGGCCAAGGGATACGGGTGCGCCTTTCCGGCGTGAACGCCCCGGAGTTGCGTGCGGAAAACCCCGTGGAGCGGGAAGCGGCCAGGCGGGCCCGGGAGGCCATGGAACGGCTCCTGCCGCCGGGAACGCCGGTGACCCTGTCCGGCATCCGCCGCGACAAGTATTTCCGCCTCGATGCCGCCGTCCGGGTGGACGGCCGGGACGCGGCCGACGCCCTGGGCCTGGCCGCCAGCCCCCAGGCCGCGCCCTGAACGCGCCGTGCGGGACGGCGACCGCCCATTACCCCTTGGGGTTGTCGATGGCGCCCGCTTCCTTGCCGGCACGGGCGTCGAGCAGCCGGCACAGCGTCTGAAACTTGCCCAAAAGCCGGCGATGCCGGGCCAGGCGGCCGGCCAGGCCGGCCCCGCCGGCGGCCAGGCGTTCCTCGAACAGTTCAACGGCGAAGGCATATAGCGCCGCGTCCAGGGCGTTGCGCCCAGCCACGAGTTCCCGCTCCTCGGGTGTGGCCCGTTCGCCAGGCGGCCGGCGCAGGACGTTTTGCCGTTCGTAGAGGAGGTCCGTCAGGCCCAGGGCGTCGGCCAAAAGCAGCAGGCTCTCGTCGAAGCGCTCGGTGAGCCCGAAACACACAAAGCGCCGGCGCAGGTTCTCCCGGGCCGTGTCCAGGGCCGCTTGCGGCCGGTCGTCGGGGTCGAGCCCGGACAGCACCCGGGTCATGAAGTTGGCGCCCTTGTAGCGCAAAAGCTGGTGCCCGCTCGTGACATAGGCGCGCAGGTCCATGCCGGGTTCGTTGAGCAGGCCGTGGAGGTGCTGCTGCGGCCAGGCGCGCAGGAAGAAATACTCGGAAATCACCCGGTCCACGGGCTCGCGCAGGAAGGTGAAGGCCCGCACGGGCACGTCGTAGAAGGTGAAGGCCTTATAGTCGGTCAGGAGCACATGGCCCTGGATCAGGCGCAGGCCTTCCAGGCGTTCCCGGTCGATGACGGCGTTTCGGGCGAAATCGTCGCGGGAATAGAGGGAAAGGATTTCCTTGGGCGCGAACCGGCGTTCCAGGAGCCGGTTGAGCGTGGTGCCGGCCGTGCGCGGCATGTGCAGGAACAAAAAAGGCGGCTCGCCCGTCATGGGCCGGTCTCCCGCATGCCGGCTAGGCCGGGTCGAAGGCGGCCAGGGCCGCCTCCAGGGCGTCGCGCCGGGCGGTGAGTGCCTCCAGGCTGCGGCGCCGGTCGGCCACGTCGTCGAAAAAGGGTTCGAAGCGGGTTGTGAGCTCCCGGAAGATCCGGTCCACGCGCGCGGCCAGGCGTTCGTCGAGTTCCCGGCGCAGCCGCTCCCCGCCGCCGGCCAGACGCCGGCGCAGCTCGGCCAGAACGCGCGGCCGCTGCCAGAAAAGGGCGCTGCCGGCGAGCAATGCGCCCAGGGCCGCCACGACCCCGCCCGTCACGTCGATGACCGTGCTCTTGACGGCCACGGCGAAAATCGTGCCCAGCACCACCAGCGCCCCGCCCAGGGCCGCTTTCGGGTCCATGCCCGTGACACTGCCGGGATCGAGGCCGGAAAGCGGGCCGCCGTCGGCCAAAAGCGCCTCCACCCCGGCGGCGACCTCGGACAGGACCCGCTGGCGCTGCTCGCCCAGGGCGTCGGCCGGCAGCTCCTCGTCGCGGCGCTGGCGGCGCAGTTCGTCGAGCAGCAGCTGGGCCGAGCCGGTGACGCTCTCGAAGACATGCTGGGCGCCTTGGCGGGCGATGGACTCGACCTCGCGCTCCAGGTCGGCGGCGAAGGTTTCGCCGAGCTGCTTGAGGCGCTCCGCCGGGCCGGCCTGGCTGCCCCGCCGCCACAAGCCGGCCAGGCTGCGGCCGAGCATGCCGGTAAAGGTCAATTCCCGGGCAAAGGCCGCCTCGAACTCGCCGGAAAGCCGGGCATAGGCCGCCTCGACCCGGGTGCGCAGCACCTCGGCCTCGCGCCCGGCCGCCAATCGGGCCGCCTCCAGGCGCTTGGCGATGCGCGCGGCCTCGGCCGTGTCGGCCGCCAGTTCCCGGGACCGGGCCTCGAGGCCGGTGGCCAGGTCGGCCAGAAGGCGCAGGGCCGAGCGGCGCGTGGCGTCGAGCTTGGCCGCGAAATGGCCGCCCGAGGCGGTCAACTCGCGGATGTGGCGGCGCAGGGCCTCGATGCCGCCGGCGGCGGGGTCGGTGCGGCTCACCGTTGACGAGACGAGAAAGATGGTGGGGTCGGCCATGCCGCGCTGCCCGGCCAGTTCCCGCAGCCGGGCGGTGTTGACCGCGATCTGCTCGGCCGTGGCCAGGTCGGCCTGGGTCAGGGCGAAGGCGACGTTGCGGCGCCAGGCCTCGGCGGCCAGGTCATGGAAGTCCCAGGCCGCGCGGGAATAGGGGTTGAGGGCCGAAAAGACGAAAAGCACCAGGTCGGCCCGGGGAATGAACCGTTCGGTGATCTCCTGGTGGCGGTCGATGATGCTGTCCACGCCCGGCGTGTCCACGATGGCCAGGCCGTCGAGGATGGGGTTGTCCAGCGTCACCCGGGTCAGCAGCGCCCCGGCGTCCGTTTCGCCGGGCTCGGCGGCCCGGGTGATGACGCGGATGCGGTCCGTGCAGGGGTCCGGGGCCACGGCCGTGACCTCGGCGTCGAGCAAGGCGTTGATCAGGCTGCTCTTGCCGGTCTTGACCTCGCCGACGACGACCAGGAAAAACGGTTCCAGGGCGTGCTGCGCCAGTTCGGCGGCCACGGCCTCCAGGTCCGACCGGCCGCACCGGGCCGCCAGTTCGCCCAACCGGCCCACGAGCCCGGACAGTTCGGTCCGGCGCGCAAGAAACCGCGACTCCAGCAACGCGCTTGCCACGACACCTCCGCGCCCCGCGTCAGCGAGGCAAAAACCAATCCAGACCCAGGCTTTCGGCTTCCACGGCCTGGGCGCCGTTGGCCGCCCCGGCGCCCGAGGCCTTGCGTTTGACGGCCTGGCACAGCTCTTCCTCGCGCACCATGCCGGTCGCGGCCAGGCGGATGGAGTTGCCGTCGGTAAAGGCGCCGTCCTCGCCCTCGTAGTGCATGAGGATGAGGCTGACCGGTTCGCCGCCGGGGGTCCGCAGGCTCCATTTCCAGGTGCGCAGGGTGCCGAAGGCGTTGCCCCGCCATTCCCGGGGTTCGCCGTAGCGCTTCTTGAGCGCCTCCATGATCTTGTTGAAAAAGGCCAGGGAGTCGTCGGCGTAGTTCATCTTGACGCGCACCACCCGGCCGGGCTTGGCGCAAAGCCCCACGTCGGCGTAGCCGCTGCGGTAGCCGGGCACGGCCGCCACGGGAACGATGCCGAGGGAGGGGCGCTGGGGCGAGCGGTCGATGTCCACCGAGGCCAGCTTGCCGGCCAGTTGGTCGACAGATTGCCCCAGGCGGATGCCGGCCAGTTCCACGGGGCCGTCCGCGGCCCGGGCCGGCCCGGGGGCGGCCAGCAATGACAGGGACAGGACGGCCGCAACGGCCAGGTGCAACGGAAAACGGGAATCAACGTTCATGACGACACTCTCTCCCCGAAACGCCCGCTCCCGGCACCACCGCCGCCACGCCGCCACGGCGCGGTGCCCAGGCAAGCGCATCGCCCGGAAGCAACGCCGCCGGGCCTGGTGTTGTGTCCCACACAAATTCGAGAGCATTGAAAAAAACAATTCTTCCGCTCTATTGTTTACGAAAACCAGCGTTTCCCCGCCACGGGGCGACCCTAGGCGAAATGGCCCAGGGCCTCCTCCTGGCTGGCGTAGATGGGGAAAATCTCCGTATAGCCGGAAATTTCGAACACTTCCTTCATGTAATCCTTGATGGTGGACAAAACAAGCTTGCCCTGGTTTTTCTTGAGCTGCTGCAAGGCCAGGAGCAGGACGCGCAGCCCCGTGGAATTGATGTAGTCCACGTCCTTGAAGTCCATGAGCAGCTTTTTTTTGCCCTGGCCGAGAATCTCCATGACCTTGTCCTCGAGCACCTTGGAGGTGTTGCTGTCCAGGCGGCCGCCCAGCTCGAGCACCGTGACCTCGCCGTTTTCCTTCTCCACAAGCTGCATCTCTCGCCCCCCTTTGCGTTAATCGATATCCTTTTCCAGTATCAGCCGGTTCGTGCCGCCCACCCGCTCGTAGGCGACCCGATCCATGATCGTGCGCACCAGATGGATGCCGAGCCCGCCGATGCGGCGCTCGTCGACCGCTGCCTCCAGATTCGGCGGCCCGGCCGTGAGCGGATCGAAGGGCCTTGCGTCGTCCTCGATGACAAAACGCAGACGCCGCCCCTCCTGGCCCATGAACACGTCGATGGCGTGCTCGGCCTCGTCGGCGTAGCCGTAGTTGATGATGTTGGTGAGGAGCTCGTCGAGGACCAGGCGGATCTGGAAGCGCAGCTTGGCGGCCAGGCCATGGGCCTCGCCAAAGGCCTCCACCGCGTCGGCCAGGCGGTCGAGTTCCAGCAGGCGGTTGCCGATTCGCAAGGAAAAGCCCGGTTGCATCCTGTCCCCGAGGCGAAGGTCACCGCCCCCGCTGGCCTGGCCCCAAGGCCGGCACGTTATGCCGCGCGCCGCGGCGACGCGAACGGGCGGCAGTTGCGCCGCCGGCCCCGTGCCGCCGCCCCCCAAGGCGTTGCCGTCGGGGCCGGCGCCCGACCGATCCCCGCTCAATTTCTGTTTTTTGCCGGCCTGTCAAGGCAGCGGCCGCCACGCGGCCGGCCGGCGGGTTGCCAAGGTGCCCTGGCGGACGTAGAAGCCCCGGGCAAGGAGCCATGCCGCCATGAAAGACTTAAACGACGCCCTGGCCGAAGGCCAGGCCGACGCCACTGAAGCCTTCCTCGAATCCCTGCCCGAGCTTGCGGCCGGGGAGACCTTCCGTTTCGCCTGCCATCCGCAGGTGCCGTGCTTCAACGCCTGCTGTTCCGACCTCACCCTCATGCTCACGCCCTACGACGTCTTGCGCCTGCGCCGGGCGCTTGGGGTTTCGTCGGCCGATTTCCTCACCCACTTCGCCCATCGGGTCACCATCCCCGATTCCGGCTTTCCCATGCCGCGCCTGAAAATGCGCGAGGAACGCCAGAAGCGCTGCCCCTTCGTGTCCGCCGAGGGCTGCAAGGTCTACGGCAACCGGCCCGGGGCCTGCCGGACCTATCCCCTGGGCCGGGCCAGCCGCCTGGACGAGGCCGGCAACGTGATGGAACAGTTCTTCGTCGTGCGCGAACCGCACTGCCAGGGCTTCGAGGAGGAGGCCAACTGGGACGCGGCCGCCTGGCTGGCCGACCAGGAACTGGCCGTCTACAACGCGGCCAACGACCGCTACATGCGGCTGATGGCCCTGGCCCGGGGCAAGGGGGCGCGGCTGACGTCCAAGCAGGAGCAAATGGTCTGGCTGGCCCTGTACCAGCCCGATGCCTTCCAGGACTTTATTGCCAAGATGGACCTGTTCCGGCTGGTGGAGATCGACGAGGGCCGCAAGGCCGCGGTCGCAGCCGACGAGGAAGCGGCCCTGGCCTTTGGCCTGGACTGGCTGGAACTGGCCTTTTTCGGCATCGAGGAAGGGCTGCGGCGCAAGCGCCCGCCCCGGCCCGACGCCGATTAAGGCAGGCCCCAGGCCTGGCGCTCGCGCGAGTAGACTGCCTCGGGCAGCACGGCCAACACGGGCGCGGCCGCCGGGTCGAGCCAGGCGGCCAGGGCCGCGACGGCCTCCTCGGGACAGCCGATCGAACCGCCGGTGGCCGGCCCGGAGGCTTGGCGCACGTTGAGGAACAGGCAGGCCCCGGCCTGGGGGTCGGGCTGGTCGCGGTTGTGGGCTATGACCACGCCCCAGACGTTGGCCCGGTCGTCGCGCACCATGCGTTCCTGGCCGGCCGCCCCGCCCGCCCCCCGCTCCCCCGGCCCGACGACGCGGCCGAAAAGGGGCGAGGCGGCCTCGGTGACGCAGGCCGCCCGGTCCGTCAGCGCCACATAGGGCAAACGCACGCCCGCTCCTTTGGCCGCCTCCTCCCCGGCATACCCGAACGCCTCGGGCAGGGCGAAAAGCCCGGCCGGGCTGCGGCCGTCGCCCTGACGCTTGACCGGCCCGTCGGCCAGGGGCACCAGCCCCCGCCCGACGCCCAGGCCGTTTCGCCCCAGCCGGCAGGCCACGACCGGGCCGGCCTGCCGCCAGGGAGCGCCGGGGCCCGTGCGTTCGAAGCGGCGCAGCTCGCCGGAATCGGCGGCAAAATCCCTGGCCACGACCAGCACCAGCTGCCGGCAGGCGGCCACGGGGAAAGACTGGGTCGCCGCGCCGCCACCCGGGGCGGCGGTGGGCCACGGGGATTCGGCCGACGGGGCCTTGTCCGGGCTGGGGGGACTCGCCGACGCAACCACCGGCCCGGGGCGGGCCGTTTGCCCTGGCGCCGTTGCCGCCCCGGCCCCGGCCGGGGCGGTTTGGCCCGGGGCCTGCCCCGGGCCGAAAAGGGCCGGTGCCAACGGGGCGGACGGGGACGGCCCCGCAGCGGGAGCCGACGGCGCGGCGGCCGGGGACGCAGGAGGGACGACGGGCGACGGCGAGGCGGCCTGGACCGTATTTGCGGCGGTGCGGCCGGCGAAAAGCCGGCCGGCGGCCGGATCGGACAGGGGCGGGCCCGCGGCCCGGTTGGCCCCCCCCGCAGGGCCGGCCTCGAGGGAAGCGGAAAGGTCCTGCCGGTAATCCGGCGCCAGCACGGCCGCGCCGCCGGCCCCCCGGCCATGGACATCCTCGGGCCGCACCACCGGCGTCTTGCCGGTCAGCGTCTCCCTGTCCCCGGCCGGCGGGTCCTCGGAGCAGCCAAGGCTGGCCAGGACAAACCCCAGGGCCAAGGCTGCAAGCCCCCCGACAGCCAACCGGCGCCACATGCGCCGCCCCCCCCGCTCGCCGCTCATGCCTCGCTCGGCTCCCCGGCGGCGGCCGGCCCCGGTGTGTCGGCCGGTTCCGGTGTCGCGGCCGCGTCCGGCAGCCCGGCTTTGGGGCGCCGTTTGGGCCCCTTGGCACCGGCCAGCAACGTAGCCAATTTTTCGGCGGCCCGGCTGGCCTCCTCGGCCTTGCCCAGAAAATGCATTTCGCCGCGCGGGGAGATCCAATGCCAGCCGGCCGGCTTGACGAGCTCGGTCGCTCCGTGTTTTTCTAAAAACTCGAGTGACTTTACCGACTCCAATTCCACGGCCAGGGAGTCCAGCAACGTGTCGGCCTCGAAAACGGCTTCGGCGTAGCGAAAGATCTCGAAGGCGCCGTGGGCCACGTCGAAGAGCGAAAAATCGCCTTTTTTGCGTTTGCCGGACAACACGGCCTCAAGGGTGGCCAAATCGGCCCGCAAGGCCTTGAGTTCCTTGAGCGCCGCCTCGCGGGCCGCCTCGCGCCGCTCCTGGAGGGTCTTGCCGACAGCCGCCGTGGCGGCGCGTTTGGGGGGCATGGGCACCTCGCTTGTTTGCAACAGGATAGCCCCAAATGCGTCAAATGTGGAGCCATAATTGCCCCGGCCCCGCTGGGGGCGGGCCGCCGAACAGCCGGAAACGCGACCGCCGGCCTTGTGACCCGGGCGCCGCGAAAACGCCGACGCCGCGACACACGTAGCGTACAAGGTAATAGAATAAAAAACATTGTCCTGACCGTTCGAACCGTGTAACTACGCTATTCACAAGCTACCGTTCAGTCATTTGCCGCCGTTGGGCGATACGCCGTCGAACCGCACAACACCGCAAGGGGACCGCCATGGCCGCAACCGACCAATCCCAAAGCCAGCGCTTTCTCACCCTGACGCTTGGGCAGGAGATCTTTGCCATTGACATCTTTTCCGTGCGGGAGATCCTCGACTACGCCGAGATCACCCGCATCCCCCAAACACCGGAATTCATGCGCGGGGTGGTCAACGTGCGGGGCAGCGCCGTGCCGGTGGTGGACCTCAAGATGAAGTTCGGCCTGGGCCAGGTGGAACGCAGCCTCAACACCCGTATCGTCATCGTGGAAATCCGCCGTGACGACGCCGTTTCGGTCATGGGCGCCCTGGCCGATTCGGTCAAGGAAGTGCTGGAACTGGAAACCGACCGCATCGACCCGCCACCCCGCATGGGCGCCGCCGTGCGGGCCGATTTCATACGGGGCATCGGCAAGCACGCCGAGCGGTTCATCCTGATCCTCGACGTGGACAAGGTGTTTTCCACCGACGAGGTCCAAGACATGTCGCAATTTTTCGGCGAAGGGCCGTCGGCCGGAAGCGTTTCCGCCCCGTCCGCCGGGGACGAGGACTTTTTCCGTTAGGCGCCGCGCCGATCGTCGCATGTCGGACTCGTTCAATTTCTCCGCAACCGTGCCACGCCTGAGCCGTCCCGTAAGGCGTGGCGAAAGCGTCGGCCTTAACGGGAGCCTGCCATGTTGAAAAATCGTGGTCTCGCCTTCAAGCTCGGATGCGGCTTTGGCCTGCTGATCCTGCTGGCCGTCATCGTCGCCGGCGTGGGCGCCCTGAGCCTCAACCAGCTCCTGGAACGCTCGGCCAAAATGCAAACCGAGGGTTTTGCAAAAATCGGTTTTGCTAAATAATCCTGCAAAACCGTATGGATAGGAGTAGAACGGAAGCTGGTTATGTGGTAGTTTGAGTTCACCACAAACCTAAACTAAAACCACACGAGCCAGCTTCCATGAGACTCCTATCACGCATCCTCGGTGCCATACAAGGTTCTTTGATTCCATGTTTAGAAGAAAAGTTTGGTTCTTTGACAGATAAGCAGAAAAGACTCGTTGAGATTATTGAGTTGGTTCGCATAGAAGATCATATTTCGGATTTGCCTCGATTCGGAAGAGGTAGGCCATCATATAGTCGCGCAGCTATTGCCAGAGCGTTTATTGCGAAAGCTGTTTTAAATTTTCCTAACACAAGGGCTCTCGTTGAAGCGTTGCAATTGATGCCAAGTCTTAGACGGATTTGCGGTTTTGAAGAACACAAAACTATTCCGCATGAATCTGTATTTAGTCGTGCATTTTCAGAATTCTCTTTAAAAGGTTTGCCTCAAAATGCCCATGAAAGACTTGTCAGGCTACATTGTAGCGAACGATTGATTGGGCATATTAGTCGTGATTCGACAGAAATTAACGCCAGAGAAAAACCAACTAAAAAAATGAATCCGCCCAAACCCAAAAAACGCCGCCGCAGGGGGCGGCCGATTAATAGCAAGACAAAGCCAAAGACAAAGAAGCTACTTGAGCGACAGATAGAAATGACTAGCGACGAAGCCAGAATGACTCTTCCTATGGCATGTGATATCGGTGCTAAATCTAGCAGTAAGGGGCATTTTCGTCGATGGATTGGATATAAATTACATATTGATTCGGCGGATGGTCAAATTCCTATCAGTTGTATACTTACTTCTGCTTCACTACACGATAGTCAGGCAGCCATACCGTTGGCAAAAATGTCCGCTGAACGAGTAACAAGTCTCTATGACTTGATGGATTCAGCGTACGATTCCAAAACAATTCGCGACTTTAGTCGTTCATTGGGGCACGTTCCGATTATTGATTTTAACA
The DNA here is from genome assembly GCF_049995385.1 of Solidesulfovibrio sp. DCME. NCBI lineage: Bacteria > Pseudomonadati > Thermodesulfobacteriota > Desulfovibrionia > Desulfovibrionales > Desulfovibrionaceae > Solidesulfovibrio > Solidesulfovibrio sp. DCME. The sequence continues at coordinate 2,115,629 of NZ_CP188261.1, read as the reverse complement.
AAAGACGCAATGGAATAAAAAAAGAAATGGAGCCAGCAACTAGCATTCGATACAGAGAAAGAACTAATTCTGAACGTGTTAACAGCCGTCTTAAAGATGATTTTGGCGGAAGAAGTCTTATGGTTCGCGGTGGACCTAAGGTCTTTGCTCATCTTATGTTTGGCATCCTTGCGTTGACAGCAGATCAATTGATTCGTTTGTTGACAGTATAGCAACAATATGATTTTGATACTCATAAATCAGGATATTCGTTTCTGAATTATGTGCAAAATAGAAACACGACAGCATTAAAACACATTAGTGTTTAAAAATGAGCACTCATGCCCGTTGGAATGTGTTAATTCTGTAGCTCGTATTATTTTTGCAAAACCCTCAACCGTCAGCGATATCAGCGATTATATCACCAACGCCCGCATGGACATGCTGTATTTCATCAATACAAAGGACATGTCGCGCCTGGAGCGCCTGCGCAAAAACCTGTCCGCGGCCAGGGACGAGGCCCTCAAGCTCAAGCAGACCCTGGCCGATCCCCGCAACCGCGAACGCATGGACGCCCTGGTCGCGGAAATCACCGCCTACGAGGCCGGCCTCACCCGCTACCTCGAAGCCGGGAAAACCCACGAGGAGACGCTCAAGGCCCTGGTGGACGCGGCCGGCGCCCTGCAAAAGGCTGCCGAGGACCTGGCCAAGCGCCAGTCCGAGGCCATGACCAAGGCCGCCGCCGCCGGCACGGAAGCCATGGCCAAGGCCTCCACCATCCGCAGCCGCGTCGACGGCTTGATCCAGCAGTTCCTGCGCTCCCGCATCGAAGTCCTCTACTACCTGTGGAAGGGCGAGAAGGGGCGCATGGACACCGCCCGGGAGATCCTGGATGGCCTGGCCAACACCGGCCGGGATATCCAGAACCTCATGACCGATACCGAGGACCGGGCCGTGCTGTCCGATATCCTCGGCCGGGCCGAAGCCTACAAAAGCCGCATGGACGGCTTCGTCGCCGCCAGCGACACCCAGGCCGTCGTGGCCAAGGAAATGGCCGCCGCCGCCGACAGGGCGGCCAAGGTCGCCGCCGACGCCACGGAAGTCCAGAAGGAAAGCATGCTGCGGGAGTCGCGCACGGCCAACCTGGTGAGCCTGGCGTCCGCCGCCGCCGCCTTGCTTTTGGGCATCCTTTTCGCCACGCTGATCACCAAGGGCATCCTGCGCGGCGTCAAAAAGGCCATCACCGCGGCCGAGGCCGTCTCCCACGGCGACCTCGAGGTGGACGTCACGGCCGAGGGCCGCGACGAGATCGGCACGCTGCTTGCCGCCATGGGCCGCATGATCGAGGCCGAACGGACCACGGCCGAAACCGCCGGACGCCTGGCCGACGGCGACCTGACCGTCTCCGTCGCCCCCCGTTCGGACAAGGACGTGATGCTTCTGAGCCTGGCCGAAATGATCGACAAGCTGCGCGACGTGGTGGGCGAGGTCCAGTCCGGGGCGGAAAACGTGGCCTCGGGCAGCGAGGAAATGAGCGCCTCGGCCGAATCCCTGTCCCAGGGGGCCACGGAGCAGGCCTCGGCCGTGGAGGAATCCTCCTCGGCCATGGAGGAGATGGCCTCGAGCATCAGCCAGAACGCCGACAACGCCAGCCAGACCGAATCCATCGCCGTCAAGGCCGCCAGCGACGCCCGCGAATCCGGCCAGGCCGTGGGCCAGGCCGTGGCCGCCATGAAGGAGATCGCCGGCCGGATTTCCATCATCGAGGAGATCGCCCGGCAAACGGATCTTTTGGCCTTAAACGCCGCCGTGGAAGCGGCCCGGGCCGGGGAGCACGGCCGGGGCTTCGCCGTGGTGGCCGCCGAGGTGCGCAAGCTGGCCGAACGCAGCCAGACGGCCGCCTCGGAAATCACCCAGCTCTCGCGCACCACCACCAGCGTGGCCGAACGGGCCGGGGAACTCCTGGCCAAGCTCGTGCCCGACATCCAGCGCACGGCCGACCTCGTCCAGGAAATCAATTCCGCCAGCCAAGAACAGTCCACCGGTGCCGGCCAGGTCAACAAGGCCCTGCAACAGCTCGACCAGGTCATCCAGCAAAACGCCTCGGCATCCGAGGAACTGGCCTCCACCTCCGAGGAACTGTCGGCCCAGGCCGAACAGCTCCAGGCCAGCATCGCCTATTTCCGGCTCGACGCCGGCCTGCGCCCGGCCCAGGCCCTGCCCGGGGCCGCGAAAAAGGCTCCGGCCCAGTCCGGTCCGGCCAAGGCGCTGCCGGCCAAGACCAAGCCCGCCCAGCCCAGACGGGAAAAAACCAAGGCCGCGCTGAGCATCGACATGGGTAATGACGACGACCAGTTCGAACGGTTCTAGGGCCGGGCGCGCCGCTGGCGCGTGACCCGGGCCTCGGAGGCGCGCAATGTCCGAGATCGATCCGTCTATCGCCATCTACGTCGAGGAGACCCGCGAACTCCTGGGCGAACTGGAGCGCGGCCTGCTCGACCTGGAAAACAACCCCGCCGACATGGAGCGCGTGGATGCCTGCTTCCGGGCCATGCACACCATCAAGGGCGGCGGGGCCATGTTCGGCTTCGACGAGATTTCCCGCTTCACCCACGACGTGGAAACCGTCCTCGACCGCGTGCGCTCGGGCGCCCTGCCCGTGACGCGCGAGCTGTTGACCCTGACCCTGGCCGCCAAGGACCACATCCTGGCCCTGCTCGAAGCCCCGGGCAAGACCGGCCCCGAGCTGCGCCAGGCCTCCGACGACCTGCTCGTTTCCTTCGCCGCCTTCCTGCCCGGCGGCAGCCACGACCGCGCCGCGCCGGCCGAACCCGTGGCCGCGCCGCCGTCCCGGGCCCCGGACGAGGGGCACTACGCCTGCGAAGCCGTTCCCGGCCCGCCGGGCATCTACTGGGTCCGGTTCCGGCCGGCCGCCCGCATCCTGCATTCGGGCAACGACCCGGTGCGCCTGCTGGCCGAGCTCCAGTCCCTGGGCCGGGTGCGCGTGCTGCGCCACGGCCCCCTGCCCGACCTCGATGCCCCGGATTTCGACCCCGAGGAAACCTACGGCGTCTTCGACCTGCTCGTACGCACGCCGTGCGGGCCAAACAGCCTGCGCGACGTCTTCATCTTCGTCGAAGGCGACTCCGACGTCTTCATCGAGTGCATCCACCAGGGCGACCTGCGCGAGGCCGACCTGGAGGAGTTGCTGCGCGCCCTGGCGGGCCTGGACGCCGCGCCGCCGGACGTCGTCCTGGACACGCTGTCCCGGGCCCTTGCCGCCAAGCTGGCCGTCATCTCCGAGGCCAAGGCCCGGCTTGCGGCCAAACGGGAACAGCTCGGCACCCTGGCGGCGGGCCAGGAACGCCCGTCGCAAAAGGCCGCCGCCACCCTGCGCGTGGACGCGGCCCGCCTGGACAGCGTGGTCAGCATGGCCGGCGAACTGGTCATCCTCCAGTCCCGCCTGCGCCAGGCCGTGCGGGCCCGCGACCTCGACGCCGCCGCCGCCGTGGACGAGGACCTCGAACGCCTGACCGACGCCATGCGCGACGTGGCGCTCGGGCTTCGCATGCTGCCCATCGGCTCCGTGTTCAGCCAGTTCACGCGGCTTTTGCGCGACCTCTCGGCCAACCTCGGCAAGGAGGTCGAATTCGTGGCCCTGGGCGGCGACACGGAACTGGACAAGACCGTCATCGACCGCATCAAGGACCCGCTGGTGCACCTGTTGCGCAACAGCCTCGACCACGGCATCGAGCCGCCGGCCGACCGCCGGGCCGCCGGCAAGCCCGAACGCGGCCGCGTCACCCTCTCGGCCAGCCATTCCGGCGGCAACGTCGTCATCGCCATCACCGACGACGGCCGGGGCATCGACGTCGCGGCCGTGCGCGAAAAGGCCGTGGAACGGGGGCTCATCGCCCCGGAGGCCGAGATGACCGACAAGGACGTGCTGGAGCTCATCTTCGCCCCGGGCTTTTCCACGGCCGAAAAGGTCTCGGACATCTCCGGCCGGGGCGTGGGCATGGACGTGGTCAAACGCAACATCGAGGCCCTGCGCGGCATGGTCGAGCTGGAAAGCACGCTGGGCCAGGGGGCCACGGTCACCATCAAGCTGCCGCTGACCCTGGCCATCATCGACGGCTTTTCGGTGGTCGTCGGCGGCGACTCCTTCATCGTGCCCCTGGTCAACCTGCGCGGCTTCCAGGAACGCTTTCCCGAGGGCGAGGTGCGCACGGTGGAAAACATGGAGCGCATGGGCGAACTGATCCCGGTGGTCAGCCTGCGGCGGCTGTTCGACGTGCCGGGCGGCCAGCCCGGCTACGAGCGTGTGGTGGTCACCGAGGTCGAAGGCGAGATGGTCGGCTTTTGCGTGGACAAGGTCGTGGGCCGCCAGCAGGCCGTCATCAAGAGCCTGGACGACTGCTACCGCCACCTCAAATGGATTTCCGGCACCACGATCAACGGCGACGGCAGCATCTCGCTCATCCTGGACGTGCCCCAGCTCGTCCGGTTCGTGCGCGGGCAGGAAGAGTCCCGCTTGCAGATGGCCAAGGCCTCCCGTACACTCAGCCAGTAGGAGCGGCGACACATGGAAGCGTTGCAGCAAAAGGAAGGCGACCGCCTGACCCTGGCCATTTCCGGCAAATGCACCGTGGAACACGCCGGCGCCTTGCGCCAGGCGCTGCTGCATGCCGTGGCCGCCGGCGGCGACCTCGACCTGGACGTATCGGGCGTGGACGAAGTGGACGTGACCTTTTTGCAGCTCGTGCTGGCCACGGCGCTGTCGCTTTCCCGCGAGCGGCGCCTCCTTGGCCGGCGCGGCGCCCTAAGCGAAGCCTGCCTCCAGGCGGCGCGCGTTTCCGGATTCGACCAGACGCCCCAGCTCAAACCCTTTTTTGCCGACGGGGATCACGATGGCTAAGCGAATCATGACCGTGGACGATTCGGCCAGCGTGCGCCAGATGGTGGCGTTCACGCTCAAGAAGGAAGGTTACGACGTCGTGGAGGCGTCCGACGGCAAGGACGCCCTGTCCAAGCTTTCCGGCACCGTGGACATGGTCATCACCGACCTCAACATGCCCAACCTCGACGGCATCGGGCTCATCAAGGCCATCCGGGCCCAGGCCGCCTACAAGTTCATTCCCATCGTCATGCTCACCACCGAATCCCAGGCCGGCAAGAAGGCCGAAGGCAAGTCTGCCGGGGCCACGGGCTGGATCGTCAAGCCCTTCACCCCGGACCAGCTGGTGGCCGTGGTCAAAAAGGTCCTGCGGTAGTGTTGCGCCCTTAAAAAATACGAGGGTTTTGCAAAAATAATACGAGCTACAGAATTAACACATTCCAACGGGCATGAGTGCTCATTTTTAAACACTAATGTGTTTTAATGCTGTCGTGTTTCTATTTTGCACATAATTCAGAAACGAATATCCTGATTTATGAGTATCAAAATCATATTGTTGCTATACTGTCAACAAACGAATCAATTGATCTGCTGTCAACGCAAGGATGCCAAACATAAGATGAGCAAAGACCTTAGGTCCACCGCGAACCATAAGACTTCTTCCGCCAAAATCATCTTTAAGACGGCTGTTAACACGTTCAGAATTAGTTCTTTCTCTGTATCGAATGCTAGTTGCTGGCTCCATTTCTTTTTTTATTCCATTGCGTCTTTTGTTAAAATCAATAATCGGAACGTGCCCCAATGAACGACTAAAGTCGCGAATTGTTTTGGAATCGTACGCTGAATCCATCAAGTCATAGAGACTTGTTACTCGTTCAGCGGACATTTTTGCCAACGGTATGGCTGCCTGACTATCGTGTAGTGAAGCAGAAGTAAGTATACAACTGATAGGAATTTGACCATCCGCCGAATCAATATGTAATTTATATCCAATCCATCGACGAAAATGCCCCTTACTGCTAGATTTAGCACCGATATCACATGCCATAGGAAGAGTCATTCTGGCTTCGTCGCTAGTCATTTCTATCTGTCGCTCAAGTAGCTTCTTTGTCTTTGGCTTTGTCTTGCTATTAATCGGCCGCCCCCTGCGGCGGCGTTTTTTGGGTTTGGGCGGATTCATTTTTTTAGTTGGTTTTTCTCTGGCGTTAATTTCTGTCGAATCACGACTAATATGCCCAATCAATCGTTCGCTACAATGTAGCCTGACAAGTCTTTCATGGGCATTTTGAGGCAAACCTTTTAAAGAGAATTCTGAAAATGCACGACTAAATACAGATTCATGCGGAATAGTTTTGTGTTCTTCAAAACCGCAAATCCGTCTAAGACTTGGCATCAATTGCAACGCTTCAACGAGAGCCCTTGTGTTAGGAAAATTTAAAACAGCTTTCGCAATAAACGCTCTGGCAATAGCTGCGCGACTATATGATGGCCTACCTCTTCCGAATCGAGGCAAATCCGAAATATGATCTTCTATGCGAACCAACTCAATAATCTCAACGAGTCTTTTCTGCTTATCTGTCAAAGAACCAAACTTTTCTTCTAAACATGGAATCAAAGAACCTTGTATGGCACCGAGGATGCGTGATAGGAGTCTCATGGAAGCTGGCTCGTGTGGTTTTAGTTTAGGTTTGTGGTGAACTCAAACTACCACATAACCAGCTTCCGTTCTACTCCTATCCATACGGTTTTGCAGGATTATTTAGCAAAACCGATTTTTGCAAAACCCTCAATACGATCGTATTTTTTAAGAAAAAATAATTATTTTTGGCTGTTGTACCTGTACAGGCATCTGCCTTTTCAAGGACGCAACACGCTCCGCGCCCCCTCCCCCGCCCCCTTGGCCCGCCCGGTTCGCGCCGGGCGGGCCTTTTCCTGGCCCGCCCCCGTCAGGGCACCAGCAGCACCTTGATGTCGCAGACGTTGGTGTTGGTGGGGCCGGTCTTGAGCAGCCGGCCCACGGCCGCGAAATAGTGGTAGGCGTCGTTGTTGGCCAGGTAGTCGTCCACGGCCAGGCCCAAGGCGGCCGCCTGGCGCAGGATGGCCAGGGAGGCGAAGGCGCCGGTGGCGTCGGTGGGGCCGTCGGAGCCGTCGGTGGAGGCGGCCAGGAACACGGCCTCCTCGGCGTTTTTCGGGTCGCGGCCGAGCCCGGCCAAAAAAGCCAGGGCCATCTCCTGGTTGCGCCCGCCCTTGCCCGTTCCCCGGATGGTCACCGTGGTCTCGCCGCCAGCGATGACGCAGGCCGGGCGCGGCAGGGGCACGCCGTATTCGGCGATGTCCCGGGCCATGCCCAGAAAAAGGTGGGCCATCTCCCTGGCCTCGCCGGTTAAGTGCGAGGTCAGCACCACCGTGGCGTAGCCGAGCGCGGCCGCCTTGTCCCGGGCGGCCAGCAGGGCCTGGAAATTGGTGCCCACGAGCACGGTGCGGGTGTCGGCGAAGACCGGGTCGCCGGGCTTGGGCGTGTCGGGCAGCCGGCCGGCGGCCACGCCTTCGAGCACGGCCAGGGCTTGGGGGGCGATGGTCTCGGCCACGCCGTAACGGGCCAGCACGGCCAGGGCGTCGGCGCCGGTGGTCGGGTCGGGCACGGTGGGGCCGCTGCCGATGACGTCGAGGTCGTCGCCCACCACGTCGGACAGCAACAGCCCCAGGCAGGCCGCCGGGGCGATGGCCGCCGCCAGCCGGCCGCCCTTGACCGCCGACAGCTTCTTGCGCACGCAGTTGATGTCCTGGATGGTCGCCCCGCAGGCAAGCAGCACCCGGGTGGTCTGCTGCTTGTCGGCCAGGGTCAGGGGCTGGCCCGGGCAGGTCAGTGGCGCGGCCAGGATGGCCGAAGCGCCGCCCGAGACCAGCACGATGACCAGATCGTCCCGGCCGGCCGTGGCGGCCAGGCCGAGCACGGCATCGGCCGCCGCGGCGCTGCGCGCGTCGGGCACGGGATGGGCCGCCTCCAGGAGGCGAATGCGGGAAAGCGTTTCCCGGTAGCCTTCCTTGACCGCCACCAGGCCGCCCGTGATGCGCCCGCCGAGCAGGCGCTCGAGCCCGAGCGCCATCCGGGCCGAGGCCTTGCCCGCGCCGAGCACGTAGATGTGGCGGTACCGCGACAGGTCGTATTCGTGGCACTCGGTTTCGGTCGTCACCCGCAGCGTGTCCCCGGTCAGGGACAGCACCCGGCCCATCATGGCCAGGGGATCGACCCGGGCAAGGCCTGCCCGGAAAATCGCCTCGGCGTCGGCAACGGGGTCGCCCATGGCCTCCTCCCGGAAAACGGTCCGTGGGACCTGGTTTTTTACGGCTGTGCCAGGGCCGTTGCCCGCCGTCAAGAACGTCCGGGCTGGCCAAAACCGACGCCGCCGGCTATGTTCGCCCAGGCGGCCCGTCCGTCCGTTTCCCGAATCAAACCACGAGCAAACGCCATGCCCTATCCCGAAACCGTCAACCTCGCCTTCAACCGGGCCGTCATCGAGCCCGAATTCGCCTTCTCCACCCCGGACCGCGACGTGCCGGCGGCCCCGGGCTACTGGCTGGTGCTGCGGGAAAACGCCCTGCTCGTGCGGCCCTCTCCGACCGACGGCCGCCCGGAGCTGCCCCTGGGCCCCGGCCCCCTGGCCGGCCCCTACGCCGTGCCGCCGGTTTTCGTCGGCACCTATCGCGGCCGGCCGCTACGGGCCGCGCGCCTTGCCCCCGAGGCCGCCGTGGCCCCGGGTCTCGTGGCCGTGCCGGCCGGCTACCGCGCCACCGAACTCGACGAGAAGCTGCTCACCCTGGCCGGCATCGCCCGCCAGGTCCTGCACTGGCGCGACCGCAGCCGCATCTGCCCGGCCTGCGGCGGGGCGCCGCGAGAGATTGCCGGCACCTTCGGCGCCCGCTGCCCGTCCTGCGCCCGGGAATACTACCCGCGCCTGCACCCGGCCATCATCGTGCTGATCGCCCGGGGCGACGAGTACCTGCTCGTGCGCAAGCCCGGCTGGCCGCAGGGCCAGTACGGCATGGTGGCCGGCTTCGTGGAGTTCGCCGAATCCCTGGAGGAGTGCGTCGTGCGCGAAGTGGCCGAGGAAACGGGCCTGGCCGTGGACGACATCCGCTACGTCGGCAGCCAGAACTGGCCCTTCCCGAGCCAGCTCATGGCCGGCTTCACCGCCCGCTGCGCCGGTGGCAGCCTGCGCCTGGACACGAACGAACTGGAAGCGGCGGCCTGGTTTTCGGCCAAAAACCCGCCGCCCGTGCTGCCCGCGGCCTCGAGCATCGCCCGCTTCATCCTCGACCACCACGCCGCGGACATGGTCGCCGCCGCCCTGGCCCGCAAATAAGGCGCCGCGCCGGCGGGAAATCCGTTGACAGGCTCCGGCGGCCCATATATAGGATCAATCAAATCCGACTAATCCGAATTGAGGCCGCCCATGCGACTGACCCGCGCCGGCGAATACGCCATCCGCTGCCTGCTCTACCTATCCCAGCACCGGGACCGCCCGATCATCTCCCGCAAGGAGATCGCCGAGGCCATGGACATCCCGGCCCAGTTCCTGGGCAAGGTGGCGCAGCAGCTGGCCCGGGCCGGGCTCATCGCCATCCGCCAGGGGGCGCACGGCGGCTACGAACTGGTGGCCGCGCCGGAGGACATTACCCTGCTGTCCGTGGTCGAGTCCATAGACGGGGAAATTTTTTTAAACGACTGCATCCACCGGCCCGACTCCTGCGACCGCCAGGCCTTCTGCTCGGTGCACCTGGTCTGGGAGCGGGCCCGCCGGCAACTGCGGGACACCCTGGCCGGCACCACGCTGGCCAGGCTGGTCGAGGAGGAGGGGCATGGTTGCGCGAACCGGTCGCCCGGACCGTGAACATACAGGGACGCGGAAGTGAAAATCGTTGTGGGGCTGATGCATTTTCCCTGGGGGGATGCTAGGTACGGCCAGGGCTACGAAAACGCCTCCCGCGCGAGGCTGGCCCGGCCGGCGCCAGGGACGATGCAGCAAGGGACCTTTGGACCTGACGGAGGAAAAGGAGACGGATCATGGACGTATTAATGCTTTCCCGGTTGCAGTTCGCCTTCGCCACATTCATCCACTTCATCTTCGTGCCGCTCACGCTGGGGATGTCCTTCATCGTGGCGGTCATGGAGACGAAGTACGTGCGCACGGGCGACGAAACGTACAAACGGATGGCCAAGTTCTGGGGCAAACTGTTTCTGATCAACTTCGCCCTGGGCGTGGTGACCGGGCTGACCCTGGAATTCCAGTTCGGCACCAACTGGTCGCGCTACTCGGCCTTTGTCGGCGACATCTTCGGCTCGCTTCTGGCCATCGAGGCCACGGCCGCCTTCTTCCTGGAATCCACCTTCATCGCCGTGTGGGTGTTCGGCTGGAACAAGCTCTCGCCCAAGGCCCACGCCGCCTGCATCTGGATCGTGGCCTTCGCCGCCAACCTGTCGGCCTTGTGGATCATCCTGGCCAACGGCTTCATGCAGCACCCGGTGGGCTACGTGATCCAAAACGGCCGGGCCGAGCTGTCGAGCTTCCTTGACGTGCTCACCAACGGCTACGCCTGGAACGAGTATTTCCACACCGTGACCGGTTCCTGGGCCCTGGCCGGCTTCTTCGTGGTCGGCGTGTCGGCCATGCACCTGCTGCGCAAGAGCAACATCGACTTTTTCACCAAGTCGTTCCGCGTGGGCGCCGCCTTCGCGTTGATCTTCACCATCCTCGTGGCCCTCGTCGGCCACCGCCAGGGCAACATCGTGGCCGAACTCCAGCCGGCCAAGCTGGCGGCCATGGAATCCCACTGGACGACCCAGAAAAACGCCCCCATGTACCTCCTGGCCGTGCCCGACCCGGCCAAGGAAGGCAACAGCCTCGAGATCGGCCGCATTCCGAGCGTCTTAAGCCTCATGGCCTTCAACGACCCCTCGGCCACGGTCAAGGGCCTCAAGGACTTCCCGGCCGAGGACCGCCCGCCCGTCACCCTGACGTTTGGCGCCTTCCGCCTGATGGTCGGCCTCGGCACGCTGATGCTCGTGCTGGCCGTGCTGGCCTTCATCGCCCGCCACAAGCCCGAGGACAGCTCGCCCAGGCTGCTCAAAATCCTCGTCTGGGCCATCCCCCTGCCCTACATCGCCCTGCAGGCCGGCTGGGCCGTGGCCGAGGTCGGACGCCAGCCCTGGATCGTCTACGGCCTCATGCGCACCAAGGACGCCGTGTCGCCCCTGGCCGTGGAGCAGGTGGCCATCAGCCTGGTCGCCTTCTTCGTGGTCTACATCCTGCTCGCCGGCTTGGACATCTTCCTTTTGGCTAAGTACGCCCGAAGGGACCCGCACTAGGCCCGGCGACACTGGGAAGCCCTTAACGCGCACAAGCCCGAACCCGGCCACGCCGGTTGCACCGTAAAGGAGAATGGCCATGGATCTCGGAACCACCTGGTTTATCCTCTGGGGAGTACTCTGGGCGATCTACTTCGTCCTGGACGGATTCGACTTCGGCATCGGCATGCTCCGCCCGATCCTGTCCAAAAGCGACACCGAAACCCGCATCATGTACAATGCCATGGGTCCCTTCTGGGACGGCAACGAAGTCTGGCTCATCACGGCCGGCGGCGTGACCTTCGCCGCCTTCCCCAAAACCTACGCCGTCATGTTCTCGTCCCTCTACACGCCGCTGATGCTGCTTTTATTCTCGCTGATCCTGCGCGGCGTCACCCTGGAATTCCGCTCCAAGGTCGACAGCGCCGGCTGGCGCAAGCTGTGGGACACCTGCAACTTCCTGGGCAGCTTTTTGCCCTCCCTGCTCCTGGGCGTGGCCTTCGCCAACATCTTCAAGGGTGTGCCCATCGACCAGGACGGCATCCTCCAGGGCAACCTTTTTACCCTGCTCAACCCCTACGGCCTGGCCGGGGGGCTGCTCTTCGTGGCCCTTTTCGCCCATCACGGCGCGCTGTGGCTGGCGTTTAAGTCCGAGGGCGACCTGCGCGGCCGGGCCATGGGCCTGGCCGGCAAGCTCTGGCCGGTGGTGGCCGTGCTGGTGGTGCTGTTCCTGGCCATGTCCTGGTTCATGACGCCGCTTTTCACCAACTACCTGGTCCACCCGATCCTTTTCGCCATCCTGCTCGTGCCCGTGGCCGGGCTGCTTCTGACCTGCAAGTACCGCCGCGACGGCCGCGCCCTGGCCTCCTGGGTCGGCTCGGCCCTGCTGATTGGCGGGGCGGCCCTTTTCGGCGTCGTCGGCATCTTCCCGGCGCTTCTGCCCTCGAGCCTCAACCCGGCCTATTCCATGACCATCGAGAACTCGGCCTCCACGCCCCTGACCCTGTCCATCATGCTCGGCGTGGCCCTGGTGTTCGTGCCCATCGTCCTCATCTACCAGTTCTGGGCCTTCCACACCTTCCGTCACCCGGTGACCCAGGAAGACCTGGATTACGACGAGGCCTACTAGGCCCGGCCTTCCCCTGCCGCCTCTCGCGCCGCCGCCGGGTTCGCCCGGCGGCGGCTTTTCGTTTGCAAAGCCGCCGCCGGCACAAGCTTGATATTGACAACGATTATCACAATCGGTAAATCCTCGCCGACGCCTCTGACACGCAACCGTAACGCGCCTCCAGCGCATCCTGGGCAAACCTCCAACCCGCTTCCCGCGAAAGGCATCCCATGAACGAATCCATGAAAAACGGCCTGTTCCTCCTGGCTGGCGTGGCTGTCGGCGCCCTCGGGGCCGTGGCCCTGGACAAGGGCAAATTCTCCATCCGCCCGGCCATGACCGACCTGCTCGCCCACGGCCTGGACCTCAAGGACAAGACCGCCGCCGTGCTGGAGCGGGCCAAGGAAAACATCGACGACCTCATCGCCGAGGCCAAGCACACCAAGCAAGCCCGGGACACCAAGGACGGCGAGGCCGCCGTGGCGCCCCAGGGAGAGTCGGCCTAGGCCGCAGCGCAGCCCATGCCTACGACGCCCTGCGCCATCGTCTCCGACATCCCGGGCCGCATGCGCCTGCGCTACGCCTCGGCCGCGGCTTTCGCCGACGGGGCGTCGCCGCTGGTGGCGGCCCTGTCCGCCCTGCCCGGCGTCGTCGCCGTCGCGGCCAACCCGCGCACCGGCGGCGTGCTGATCCAGTACAGGCCCGGCGCGGCGCGGGTGGCCGTCCTGGCCCTGACGCAAAACGGCTCCTCGCCCTATGCCGGCGTAGCGCCCCCCGCGCCGGCCTTGTTGCGCGCTGCGCGCCAGGCCCTGCGCAGCGCCGGCCAGGCCCTGGCCACGGGCCGCAAGCCGCTGGCCGCCCCCCCGGCCGTGGCCGCCCCCGGGGCCGGCGGGCTCACGCCGGGCCTGGCCCTGCTGCGCGAGGCGGGCCTGTTCGCCCTGCGGGCCGTGCTGCCGCCGATGGTGCGGCCGCTGCTGCTGCTGCGCCGGGTGCTCCCGTTTTTGCGGCGCGGGGCGGCGGCGCTGGCCCGGGGCAAGGTCAACGTCGAGGTCCTCGATGCCCTGGCCATCGCCGTGTCCATCGCCCGCAAGGACTACCGGGCCGCCACGGGCATCGCCCTGCTGCTGGGGCTTGGCGAAGTGCTCGAAAGCTCGACGCGCAAACGCTCCCGCGACAGCCTGGCCGCCACGCTCACCGCCTCCTGCGACGCCGTCTGGGTGCGCCGCGACGGCGTGGCCGAGCGCATCGCGGCAAGCGCGGTCGTGCCCGGGGACCTGGCCATCGTCGACATGGGCAACGCCATTCCCGTGGACGGCGTGGTGGTCGAGGGCGAGGGGCTGGTCAACGAGGCCTCCATGACCGGCGAGCCGCTGCCCGCGCACAAGCGCGTGGGGCATACGGTTTTCGCCGGCACGGTGGTCGAGGAAGGCTCCCTGGTCATCCGGGTCGAAAAGGCCGCCGGCGAGACCCGCATCCAGAAGATGGTGGCCGTCATCGAGGAGTCGGAGAACTTCAAGGCCAAGGCCCAGGACCTGGCCGAGCGGTTCGCCGACGCCGTGGTGCCCTGGACGCTGCTCGGGGCGGCGGCGGTCTACGCCGTCACCCGCAACGCCAGGCTGGCCTCGGCCGTGCTGCTGGTGGACTTCTCCTGCGCCATCAAGCTCTCGGCCCCCCTGGCCGTGCTGGCGGCCATGCGCGAGGCGGCCGCCGGCGGCGTGCTGGTCAAGGGCGGCAAGTTCCTCGAAGCCGTGGCCTCGGCCGACGTGTACGTGTTCGACAAGACCGGCACGCTGACCCAGGCCCGGCCGCGCGTGGCCGCCGTGGCCGCCTTAAACGGCTACGACCGGCGCTTCGTGCTCAAGCTCGCCGCCTGCCTGGAGGAGCACTTCCCCCATCCCGTGGCCCGGGCCGTGGTGCGCCAGGCCGAGGAGGAAGGCGTGGTCCACCGGGAATTCCACGCCCAGGTCGACTACATCCTGGCCCACGGCCTGTCCTCCATGGTCGGCGAGGACCGGGTCCGGCTGGGCAGCCGGCACTTCATCGCCGAGGACGAGGGCGTGGGCGTGGCCGAGGCCGACGCGGCCATCGAAACGGCCGGTTTCGGCGGGCTGTCCACGCTCTACCTGGCCGTGGGCGAACGGGTGGCCGGCGTGCTGGCCATCGAGGACCCGCTGGTGCCCGAAGCCCCGGCCGTGCTGCGCGCCCTTGCCGCCCGCGGCGTGGCGCGCCTGGTCATGCTCACCGGCGACGCCCGGGCCCCGGCCGGCCTGGCGGCCCGGCAGCTCGGCATCGACGAATGCCACGCCCAGGTCCTGCCGGCCGACAAGACCCGCCTCGTGCGGGGCTTTCGCGACGCGGGCCATGTGGTGGCCATGGTCGGCGACGGCATCAACGATTCGCCGGCCCTGTCCGCGGCCAATGTCGGCATCGCCCCCCGCCACGGCGCGGACATCGCCCAGGCCGCCGCCGACATCCTGTTGGCCGAAGGCCAGCTCGGTAGCCTCGTGCCCATGCGCGACATCGCCACCGGGCTCATGGCCCGGCTCAAATCCAACTTCCGCACCATCTGCTGGGTCAATTCCATCATCCTGGCCCTGGGGCTGACCGGCCGGTTCACGCCCGGCATCTCGGCCCTGGCCCACAACCTGGCCACGGTGGGCGTGGCCCTGTCGAGCCTTCGCCCCTACCTTCCCCGCCAACTCGAACACGGAGGCACCCCCCATGATCGCCAGCGCCATTGAAGGCCGCGTCCGTTTCCGCCACCCCTTCCTGACCGACCCCGAAACCCTGCGCGCCGTGGCCGAGCAGGTCGCCGCCCTGCCCGGCATCACCGGCGTGGACGGCAACCCCCGCACGGGCAGCCTGCTGATCACCCACGACGCGCGCCTCAAAACCGCCGACCTCCTGGCCATGGCCGAGGCCATGGCCCGCAAGGTCGCGCCCGAGGCGCCGGCCCCGGCCCGGGCCGCCCGGCCCAGGGGCCGGCTCAAGCCCGGCCAGCTTACGCGCCGTACCCAGAAGTTCGGCCTGGCCACCTGCATGGCCGGGGCCGTGGCCACGGGCCTGGCCGACACCAAGGCCGCCCACCTGGCCTTTGGCCTGGGGCTGGCCGGCTTCGCCGCCTGGCACCTGTTCATGTACCGCCGCCGCTTCATGGCCTGACAGCCCGGGATGTGCCTTTGCCCATGTGCGAGACAGCCTTGCTGCATACTCCCGTGTTTGACCTAGCGCTTTCCCGCGGCACCCCAGCCGGTGCCGCCCCGGCTGCACAGGACGCCCTCCTGGCCCAGGTCCACGAACTGGCCGCCGCCCTGGGCCGGGCCATCGACGCCAAGGACAGCCACACCATGGCCCACTCCGAGGAGGTGGCCGAGGTTTCCAAGCTGCTGGCCGCCGGCCTGGGCCTCGGCCCGGCCCAGGCCCAGGCCGTCCACGTGGCCGGCCATCTTCACGACATCGGCAAGATCGGCGTGCCCGACGCCGTGCTCGGCAAACCCGGCCGCCTCACCGCCGAGGAATGGACACGCATGCAGGCCCATCCGGCCATGGGCGCCGACATCCTGGCGCCGCTGTCCTGCCTGTCGGCCATGGGCGTGGTGGCCATGGTGCGGGCCCATCACGAGCGCTTCGACGGCCGGGGCTACCCGGATGGCCTGGCCGGGGCGGCCATACCGCTGGGGGCGCGCATCATCGCCGTGGCCGACAGCCTGTCGGCCATGCTGCAACGCCGCCCCTACCGGCCGGCCATGGGTTTCGAGGCGGCCCGAAAGGAGATCGTCGCCTGCGCCGGCAGCCAGTTCGACCCGGCCGTGGTGGCGGTGTTCCTGCGGCACGAGGAGCGGCTGCGCCGCCTGGCCGCCACGTTTCGCGAGGCCGGCCCCGGACGTCGTCCGGCCGTGTCATGACCCGAAAGACAAAGGACGGTTCCATGGTTGTCGCCACAAGCACCGCCGCGGCCCGGGAAACAGAATGCGCCCACACCGAAGCCCGGCCCCGGGAAGCCGACACGGCCGCCCGCCTGGCCGCCTTCGGGGTCACGGCCCGCATGCGCCTGGTCTTTTTGCTCGTCTTCGCCCTGCCGCCGGGACTTGGGCTCTATTGCCTGGAAACGGGCCTTGTGGCCTCGCCGGGGCGCATGCTCGGGCTGTGGCTGGCCTTGGCCCTGGTGCTGGTGCTGCCCCTGTCCCGGCTGGCGGCCCGGTTCGTGGCCCTGGGCGACATCGCCGCGCTCAACCGCTTTTGCGCCGGGCTGCGCCGGGGCGAATACCACCGCCGGCTGCCCCTGCCCGCCGAGGGCGACGACGAACACGAGGTGCTGCGCCTGATGCGCGACCTCAACTGGCTGGCCCACGGCGTGGAGACCCGCGAGGCCTGGCTGACCACCCTGCTCGACGAAACCAGGCGGCGCGAGCGCCATTTCGCCGACCTGTCCCGCTCCGACGCCCTGACCGGGCTTTTCAACCGCCGCCGCTTCGACGAGGCCCTGCCCGAGCTGACCGCCGAAGCCGCCGCGTCCGGCTATCCCCTGTGGCTGGCCCTGATCGATTGCGACGCCTTCAAGGGCGTAAACGACCGCTTCGGCCATCCGGCCGGGGACGCGGTGCTGGCCGCCATGGGCGCCACCCTGCTCGACTCCACCCGCGAGGGCCTGGACATGCCCTTTCGCCTGGGCGGCGACGAGTTCGCCGTCATCCTCACCCGGTTGCCGGCCACGGCTGCCCTGTCCGTGGCCGAACGCATCCGCTCCCGTTTCGCGGCGGCCAACGCCCACGGCGCCACGGCCAGCCTCGGCCTGGCCCGCCTCGACCCGGCCCGCGACGCCAAACCCTTCACCCACTCCCTGACCGCGCGCTGCGACGCCGCCCTTTATGCGGCCAAGGCCGGCGGCGGCGACCGGGTGTCCGCCGACCCGGCCGATGTGGGCCACGGGGACGGGCCAAGCGGCCCCCAGGCCCGCGACCGCTGCGGCCAGCCCAACCGCTCGCAGGGATAAGGACCGCGCCATGTCGCCCACACTCACCTTCGCCCTGGCCGGCAACCCCAACAGCGGCAAGACGACCCTTTTCAACAGCCTCACCGGCGCGCGCCAACACGTGGGCAACTACCCCGGCGTCACCGTGGAGAAACGCGAGGGCCGCCTGCGCGCCGCCGGCCGGGACCTGATCCTGGTCGATTTGCCGGGCATGTATTCACTGACCGCCTACTGCGCCGACGAACGGGCCGCCCGCAGCTTCCTCGTCGAGGAAAAGCCGAGCTGCGTCATCGACGTGGTGGACGCCGGCACCCTGGAGCGGGGGCTGTACCTCACGGTGCAGTTGCTGGAACTGGGCGCGCCCGTGGTCCTGGCCCTCAACATGATGGACGAGGTCCGGCGCCGGGGCCTGAGCCTGGACACGGGCCTTTTGGCCCGGCTGCTCGGCCTGCCCGTGGTCGCGACCGTGGCCCGCCTGGGCCAGGGCACGGACGACCTGGTGCGCCAGGCCCTGGAGTACGCCAAGGCCCGGCGCGGCCAGTGGAAGCCCCTGGAGCTGTCCTACGGCCCGGACGTGGACCGGGCCCTCGGGGTCATGGCCGCCCGCATCGAGGCCGACCGGTTCCTCACCGACCGCTTTCCGGCCCGCTGGCTGGCCCTCAAATACCTGGAGGCCGACGAGGACGTCATCGTCCTGGCGCGCGGGCGCGGCCCCACGGCGGCCTTCCTGGAGGAAACCGCCGCCCGGCTCGCCCGCCACATCCGCGAGACCCAGGCCACCTATCCCGAGGCCGTCATTTCCGATTACCGCTACGGCTTCATCGCCGCCCTGCTGCGCCGGGGCGTGCTCCAGCGCACCGCCTCGCCGGACCGCCTGGCCGTTTCCGACACGGTGGACCGGGTGCTCACCCACGCCGTGGCCGGCCCCCTGATCATGCTGGCCGTGCTTTTTTGCATGTTCCAGCTGACCTTCCTGACCAGCCGCTACCCCATGGATTGGCTGGAGGCCGGGTTCGGCTGGCTGGGCGAGGCGGCCGGGGCGGCCCTGCCCGAGGGGCTGCTCAAGTCGTTGGTGGTTTCCGGGGTCATCGCCGGGGTGGGCGGGGTGCTGGGGTTCGTGCCGCTGATTTGCGTGATGTTTTTCCTGCTGTCCTGCCTGGAGGACCTGGGCTACACGGCGCGCATGGCCTACATGCTCGACCGGGTGTTCCGGGCCTTCGGGCTGCACGGCGCCTCGGTCATGCCCTTTATCATCTCCGGCGGCATTCCCGGCGGCTGCGCCGTGCCCGGGGTCATGGCCGCCCGGACGCTGCGCAGCCCCAAGGAACGGCTGGCCACCATCCTAAGCGCCCCGTTCATGGCCTGCGGCGCGAAAATTCCCGTCTATCTCCTTCTGATCGCCGCCTTTTTCCCCGAACATCCCGGCATGGTCATGTTCGGTATCACCGTGGCTTCCTGGGCGGCCGCCCTGTGCGTGGCCAAGCTGTGGCGCGCCACGGTCATTGCCGGGCACTCGACCCCCTTTCTCATGGAGCTGCCGCCCTACCGCCTGCCCACCCTGCGGGGGCTTTTGATCCACACCGGCGAACGGGCCTGGCAGTACATCAAGAAGGCCGGCACCATCGTGTTGGCCATTTCCGTGGTCATGTGGGCGGCCATGACCTTCCCGGGCCTGCCGCCCGACCGCCTGGCCGACTACGACGCCGAGCGGGCCGCCCTGGCGGCCGAACGCGAGGCCCTGCCCGACGACGGCTCGGCGCAGGCCGACCGCCAGGCCCTGGGCGAGAGGCTCGACGACCTGGACAACCGGCAAACCGAGGAGGCCCTGCGCCGGTCCCTGGCCGGACGCCTGGGCGTCGCCCTGGAAAGCCTCAGCCGCCTGGCCGGCTTCGACTGGCGCGTCAACATCGCGCTCATCGGCGGGCTGGCCGCCAAGGAGGTGGTGGTGTCCACCCTGGGCACGGCCTACGACCTGGGCCAGGCCGAGCCCGAGGCACCGCAGGCCCTGTCCGGGCGCCTGGCGGCCGACCCGCGCTTCACGCCGGCCGTGGCCCTGGCCCTGATCGCCTTCACCATCCTCTATGCGCCCTGTTTCGTCACCGTGGCCGTCATGGCCCGGGAGACGAACTGGAAATGGGCTGCCTTCGCCGTGGTCGCCAACACGGCGCTGGGCTTTGCCGTGGCCGTGGCCGTCTTCCAGATCGCCCGGATCTGGTAGCCTGCGGGCAAACCATCGAATGGAGGAAGGAGCAACTGGACAGCATAATAAATAAATTTTAGTGCTACCGAAAACGCTTTTGTCTGACCGTCCACACCAAGGGAGACACGATCCATGCGAGGCAAACCTCTTTTTGCCGCCCTGCTGCTCATTACCGCCCTGGCCGGACAGGCCGTTGCCGCCACCGAGGTCAAAATGGCCGGCGACGCCCGCGTCTACGGCGTCTTTTTCGCCAACCGCAACTTCACCGGCTGGAACGAGGACGGCACGCAAACCGAGGACCGGTTGACCATCTGGCAGCGCCTGCGGCTGCGCAGCGACTTCGTCGCCAACGAGAACCTCAAGTTCCGCTTCGGCCTGCGCGTCGACGACCAGGCCTGGGGCCACGACTACCTGACCGCCGCCAATCCCCAGGTGGCCATCGAGCCCTACCTGGCCTACCTGCAATTCAAATGGCCCGGCACCGACATCGAGGTCACGGCCGGCTACCAGCCCCTGTCCGTGCCCCACACCGAGGTCTTCTACGACAGCATCGTGCTCGCCGCCGACGACGGCGACCAGTCCAGCGCCGCCCTGCACCTGAACATTCCCGTGAGCGAAAACCTCTCGGTCCAGGCCGCCTACGCCCGGCTGCTGGCCGCCAACCGGACCTACCAGCCGACCACGACCCAGGTCGGCGACGCCTTCGACACCTACCAGCTGGCCCTGCCCGTGACTGTGGAAGGCTTCTCGGCCACGCCCTGGGGCCTGCTCGGCGTCTACGGCAAGGGGTCCGACCCCGAGGACCTCTTCGCCAACGGCCTGCGCGCGGCCGGCAGCTCCCTGTCCACCAGCGGCTACCCCTACAAGGACAACCAGAACGCCATGTGGTGGGCCGGCCTGGCCCTGACCGTGGACGCGGCCGACCCGTTCAAGTTCTTTTTCGACGGCATCTACGGCGACGCCGCCCCGGCCGACCGCGAGCGCAACCGCCGGCGGGGCTGGTTCCTCGACGCCGGCGTCACCTATTCCGGCTTCGACTGGATGCTGCCCGGCGTCTTCGGCTGGGTGGCCAGCGGCGAGGACGGAAGCATCGCCAACGGCAGCGAGCGCCTGCCCGTCATCACCCCCAAATGGGGGCCGGGCACCTCGTTCCTGTTCGACTGCGACCAGGAATTCGCCAACAACAACATGGGCGTGGACCCGACCGGCACCTGGGGCCTGGCCGGGAGCCTTCGCGACGTGAGCTTCATCGAGGCCCTCAAAAGCCGCCTGACCGTGGCCGTTATCGCCGGCACCAACAGCGTGGCCGGCCTGCGAAAGGCCGTCGTCGCTACGGGCGGCGTCGGCCAGTACGTGACCATGGGCCGCAACCTGGCCCAGGGCGAATGGCTCGTCGGCGTCAACTTCGACCACAGCTACGCCATCACCGAGCAATTGACCCTCACGGTGCAGACCGGCTTCGCCACGCCGCAGGGGCTCAAGACCAGCATCTGGGGCCACCGCTTCACCCAGCAGGCCGAAAACGCCTTCATGGGCTCCGTGGGTTTCCTCTACACCTTCTAGAATCCGTCCGCCGTCGCGAGCCTGGACGCCCCTGCCCCCCCGTGGTAGGGTCGTGCCAGGCTTGCGACGCTGTCGCGCTGCGTTCCCAAGGCGTCCCCGGCGCCCGGGGAAGCGCGCCCCGCCGCCGCAAGGCCATCCCCATGCAACACAACGCCGGCCGCCAAGGCCGGGCCGGATACGCCGGAGACGGTTGACGACAGGTGTCGCCATGCATTGCCCCTTGCCCAAACGCCTTTCCACCATCCCCCCCGGGCGCGCCCGCGCCTGGTTTGCGTTGCTTGCGGCCGTGCTGTGCGCCGCTTGTGTCCTGGTCGCCCGGCCGCCGGCCGTGGGCGCCGCCAAGGCCGGTCCGGCCCCGGCCGCCAGCCCGGAAGCCGTCGCCGATGCCCCCGCGCCGGCCCCGGCCGGCGCCAAATCCATCAGCCTCAATTTCGACGGCGTGGACCTGCGGGCCTTCATCAAATACATCAGCCAGGTCACGGGCAAGAATTTCGTCATCGACGACGCCGTCAAGGGCAACGTCACGGTCATCTCGCCGGCGCCCCTGAGCCTGGAGGAAGTCTACAAGGTTTTCGAGTCCGTGCTCGAGGTCAACGGCTTCACCGCCCTGCCCACGGAGAACTTCGTCAAGATCGTGCCGGCCAAGACCAGCCGGTCGCGCAGCATGCCGCTTATCGACGGCAACAAGACCGAGCCCTCGCCCAACGACCACATGGTCACCCAGGTGCTCAACCTCACCAACGCCCGCTCGCCGGAAGTGCGCAAGGTCCTGGCTCCGCTGGTCTCCCCGGACGGCTTACTCGCCGACTACGCCGACACCAATACGCTCATCATCACCGACTACCGGCCCAACATCCAGCGCATCATCGGCATCGTCAACCAGATCGACGCCTCCTCGGCCCGGGCCTCGCTGTACATGTTCCCCTTAAAACACGCCTCGGCCAGCAAGCTGGCCCAGAAAATCGAAAAGGTCCTGACCCAGGAGGCCCGCAAGGAAGGCGGCGGCCAGGCCAAGCTCAATGTCGTGGCCGAGGAACGCACCAATTCCATCATCGTCATGGCCGAGCCCCAGTACGTCAGCCAAGTCAAGGCACTGCTGGCCCGCCTCGACGTGCCCAACCAGACCGAACAGGGCAACCTGCGCGTCTACAAGCTCCAGCACGCCGATGCCGAGAACTTGAGCAAGGTCTTAAACGAGCTGTTCACCAAGGGCGGCGGCTCGGCCTCGGGCGGCGACGGCAAGGCGCAAGCCGCGCCGACCATTTCCGGCGGCTTCAACTTCGTGGCCGACAAGGCCACCAACAGCCTGCTCGTCACGGCCGCGCCCGAGGATTTCGGCTTCGTGGACAGCGTGGTCCAAAAGCTCGATGCCGCCCGCAAGCAGGTCTACGTCGAGGCGCTGATCATGGAAGTGTCCACGGACAAGTCCGTATCCTTCGGCGTGAACTTAAACGTGGCCAACAAGCAGAAGGCCCTGGGCGACAGCAAGTACGGCGGGCTCGTGTTCGGCTCGTCCAACCCGGCCGGCTACGAATCCCTCTACAATTCCTCGGGCGCCTTCGTGCCCCCGGCCGGCGGCAGCCTCGGCGCCCTGGCCTTTCCGGTGAAAATCGGCGAGGTGGTCTATTCCAACCTCCAGGCCATGATCGGCGCGGCCAAGTCGGACAACAGCTTCAACATCATCGCCACGCCCCAGCTGATGACCCTGGACAACGAGGAGGCCACCATCACCGTGGCCGAAAACCGGCCCTACCTGACCAGCCAGGACGTGGGCCAGTCCACCACCGACCGGCCCTACCAGCGCTTCGACTACAAGGACGTGGGCACCACCCTCAAGGTCACGCCGCAGATCAACGAAGGCAACGCCATCAAGCTCAAGATCAAGCAGGAAACCAGCCGCATCGACGAGACCGTGACCAAGGAGACCGGCACGCTCCAGCCCACCACGCGCAAGCGCGTCACCGAGACCACGGTCATGTGCCACAACGGCGAAACCATCGTGCTCTCCGGGCTCATTGGCAAAAGCCGCAGCGAAGGCAACAGCAAGGTGCCCGGCCTGGGCGACGTGCCGGTCCTGGGCTGGCTTTTCAAGAACAAGTCCGTGATCGACGACCGCACCAACCTCTACGTCTTCATCACGCCGCGCATCACCTCGCCCGGGCCCGACAGCGACAAGGTCCTGCACGACAAGCAGATGGACATCGAACGGCAGATCGAATTCGGCGAACCGGAGCTGGCCGCGCCCATCCGCAAGGCGCCGGTCTTTTTCGCGGCCGGTGTCGGCGGGTAAGGCCATGGCCCAGACTGACCGGCCCGCCCCCCGGGGCGGCCCGACCATCGGCCAGCGCCTGGCTGGCGCCTGCCGCCTGCCGGATTGGCTGAAAAAATCCGGCCCGGGACGGGCTTCCGGCCCTCCGGCCGAGCCCTGTGTCCCCTTGCCGGCCGTGCTCGAGCCCGTGGCCGAGACCCTGCACCTTGGCCTCGACATCCTGGAGGAGACCTTCGCCGAGGCCGCCCGCCTGGGCCAAAACCCCATCCGCCGCCTGTCGGAAATCCACAAGGTCGACCCGCAGCTGGCCTGCCAGTCCCTGGCCGAGGCCCTGGCCATGCCCTACCTCGCGGAGATTCGCCTCGCCGACGCCGACGCCGAACGCCTGCGCGCCCTGCCGTTCGCCTATCTCAAGCGCAACCTGGTTGTGCCCTATGGCCCCGAGGGCGACATGGTCCTGGCCATGGCCGACCCCTTCTGCCCGGAGCTGGCCGACGACGTGCGGCGCCTGTGCGGCGCGCCGGACCTGGCCCCGGCCCTGGCCCTGCCCGAAACGATCCTGTCGGCCATCAACCGCGCCTTCGGCGAGGCCGACGCCGAAAGCCAGCCCGTGCTCGACGACGTGACCCTCGACGACTTCATCGGCCCGCCCCCGGAGAACATGTCCACCGAGGACCTCCTGGACGAGACGAGCAACGCCCCGGTCATCCGCCTCGTCAACCAGCTCCTCACCCAGGCCGTCAAGGACCTGTGCAGCGACATTCATATCGAGCCCTACCAGAATTCGCTCAAGATCCGCTTCCGCCTCGACGGCGTGCTCTACGACATCAAGACCCTGGACAAGCGCTGGCATCCGCCGGTGGTCTCCCACGTCAAGATCCGCTCCAAGCTCGACATCGCCGAACGGCGCCTGCCCCAGGACGGCAGCTTCGACATCCGCCTGGGCAACCGCACCGTGGACATCCGCGTTTCGGTGTTCCCCACCAAGTTCGGCGAACGCCTCGTGCTGCGCCTGCTGGAAAAAAACACCCGTATCTTAAGCCTCGAGGAACTGGGCCTGGCCCCGGCCAACCTGGCCGTGGTCCGGCGCCTCGTGGCCATGCCCCACGGCATCATCCTGGTCACCGGCCCCACCGGCTCGGGCAAATCCACCACGCTTTACGCCACCATCAACCACATCAATTCCGCCGACAAAAACATCCTCACCATCGAGGACCCGGTGGAATACCAGATCGAGGGCGTGGGCCAGATGCAGGTCAACGCCAAAATCGACCTGACCTTCGCCAGCGGCCTGCGTTCGATCCTGCGCCAGGACCCGGACGTGATCCTCGTCGGCGAAATCCGCGACGCCGAAACGGCCCAGATCGCCTGCCAGGCGGCGCTGACCGGCCACCTGGTCTTTTCCACCCTGCACACCAACGACGCTGCCTCGGCCGTCACCCGCATGGTGGACATGGGCATCGAGCCCTACATGGCCGCCTCGGTGCTGCGGGCCATCGTGGCCCAGCGCCTGGTGCGGGTGCTGTGCCCGCGCTGCCGCCTGCCCGTGGACGCGACCGAAGAGGACCTGCTGCCTCTGGGCCAGGCGGGCCGCAGCCTCATCGGCCGGCCCATCAACCGGGCCGTGGGCTGCCCCCAGTGCATGCACACCGGCTTTCGCGGCCGCACGGCCATCCACGAGGTCCTGGTCGTGGACGAGGACATGGCCGAAGCCATCCTCCACGGCGCCGACGCCGGCCGCATCCGGGCCAGGGCCGTCGATTCCGGCATGATCACCCTGCGCGGCGACGGCCTGGCCAAGATCCTGTCCGGCGTCACCACCGTGGACGAGGTCGTGCGGGCCACCCTGGTCTAAAAGGGTGTCGCACAAAGGGTCAGCGGAGAAGCCTTCGGCGGCCAACGGGCTCTCGCCCTTTGGAATCCCCTCATGATTGCACAGAGGAGTTGCGAAAAAATTTCTCTTGCAACACGTGACACGTAAAAAGCCCCAATCCCCTTCGCGGCCGCGCCAGGAGGGAGGGCGCCCCGTTGCGAGCGATTGCTCGCCCGGGCCGCCCTCCGGCGCGGCAGGCGTCAGTAGCCGACGGTGAAACGCTGCCGGACATGGGCCGGCTGCTCGATTTCGTCGACCAGGGCCACGGCGTAGTCCTCGAACGAAATGCGGGAACCGGCTTCATTCGTCAGGAGCCGGTCCTGCCCCAGGCGGAAGATGCCCGTGCGCTCGCCCGGCACGAACAGGGCCGAGGGCGACAGGAACGTCCAGTCCAGGTCGTCGACGGTTTTCAGCAGCTCCAGGAAGGCCGCGCCCTTGGACGCTTCGTCCTTGTAGGCCTCGGGGAAATCCGGTGCGTCGATGAGGCGCCGCCCCGGGGCGACCTCCAGGCTGCCGGCCCCGCCCACCACAAGGTAGCGCCGGACGCCGGACGCGCGCACCGCCTCGAGCAGCAGTTGCGGGTCGCTGGCCAAAAAATGCACGGCACTGACCACGGCATCGTGGCCGCGCAGCAGCGCCGCCAGCCCGTGCGGATCGAAGACGTCCCCGGCAACGGCCGTCACGCCGGGCAGGCTGGCGATCTTGCCCGGGTTGCGGGCGATGCCGGTCACCCGGTGCCCCCGGTCGGACAGTTCCTTGAGGATGCGCGAGCCGGCGTTGCCGGATGCGCCGATGAGCGCGATGTGAGCCATGACTTGACCTCCCAGGTTTGTTTTTGCGACAAGGTCCGCAGTTTGGACCAGCATGTAGGCCAGCCACGGGTTGGGCGCAAGAAGTCATCGTCGCCTGATCGGGTCAGCGCGCCGTGACCGGGGAGGACCACCATGAACGAAGCCAGGCCGCAAAAACGGGGCGCGGCCCTCGAGCCCCCCTTGGAGCAGCCCTGCCCGATCCGCGACGTGCTTGACCGCATCGGCGACCAATGGAGCCTGCTCGTGCTGGAGGCCCTGGACGGCCGCACCCGGCGTTTCAACGAATTGCTGCGCGCCATCGGCGACATCTCGAAGCAGATGCTCTCCACGACCCTCAAGCGCCTGGAGCAGGACGGCTTTGTCACGCGCACGCTGTTCGGGGAAATCCCCCCGCGCGTGGAATATGCCCTGACCGAGCTTGGCCGCTCGTTTCTGGTGCCCCTGCGCACGCTCATCACCTGGGCCGACAGCCATCACCGCCTGATCGTCGCGTCGCGCCAGCGCTATGGCGCCCGAAACGGGAACCCGGTCCCCTCGTGTCGCGTCCTTGAACGGGACATGGGCGTATTTGGAAACAACACCATAAAATAAGTATTTTTTAAGGGGCGCAACACGAGGCGGCGCCACGCCCCGGGTCGGCCCCCTCCCCCGCGCGCCCCGGGCCGTGCCGGCCGGCCTGGCCGCCGCCTTGACCTTTTAGGCCGGGGCGGCTATCACCCGCCCCTTTCCGGCCAGGCCCGGCCGATTTTTTCTTGACACTTCGTAAACAGGCGTTAACATCCCTCATGGCCGAACGCTTGGAATCCCCCCTGCGCCGGGAGCAGATCGCCGATGCGGCCCTGGCCATCGTGGTGGAGCAAGGCATCGGCGCGGTGACGGTACGCCGCGTGGCCGAGGCCGTGGGCATCTCGGCGGCGGCGCTCTACCGGCACTACAAGAACAAGGGCGACATCCTGGCCGCCGTGCTCGAGGAGCACCACGAGTTCCACCTGGCCAACGTCCGCCGGGCCCTGTCCCAAGGGCTCGGGCCGCTGGATTCGCTGCACCTGCTCTATTCGGACATGATGAAGCTCGTGGCCCGCTACCGGGCCTTGCCCGTGATTTTCTTGTCCGACGTGCTGTGGTTCGAGGAACCCAGGCTGCGCGACCTCAAGATGCGCCACCACGAGGCCATCCGCGACGTGCTGCGCGACCTGATCGCCAAGGGCCAGGAGCAGGGGGAAATCCGCGACGATGTGCGGCCCCAGGAAATAGTCAATCATTTCATAGGACTTGTGGCCATGCCGGCGCTGATGTGCGCGCGCAATCCCGAGGATGTGGATATGGACCGCCAGGCTGCCGCCAACTGGGAGCTGTTCGCCGATGCCGTCGCTCGCTGATTTTTTTTCCCTGCGAAGTGAACGCTCGTTCACGCCGTTGCGGCCGCGCCTGGCCGGTTTGGTCGCCGGCCTGACCGTGCTGGCGGCGCTGACCGTGGAGTTCGCGCCGGCGGCCGCGCCCCGGCCGAGCCTCCAGGACGTCCGGGCCAACTACGCCATGCGGCTGCCGGACGTGACCCCCCGGGGCGAACTGGCCGTCTACGAAGGTGCGCCCGACGAGCCGGCCGCTCACTGCGACAGCCTGCTTGGGCCGCGCACCATGATCGCCCTGGTCGTGGGCCAGTCCAACGCCTCCAACACCGTGGACCCGGGCTACGCCGCGGCCGAACCCGTCTATGCCTACGCGGGCGGGGCCTGCCATCGGGTGCGCGACGCCATCCCCGGGGCGACCGGGAACAAGGGCAGCAGCTGGGCCCGCCTGGGCGACCGGATCATCGCCAGCGGCCTGTACGATACCGTGATCTTCGCGGACATCGCCCGGGGCGGTTCCTCCATCCTGCACTGGGGGCCGGGCGGGCCGCTCAACGCCTTGCTCACCGAAACCCTCGACGCCCTGGCGGCGGAAAACATGCGCCCGACCCATGTCCTGTTCCATCAGGGCGAGGCGGATTGCCTTCTGGGGCTTTCCCGGGCGGAATACGGCGTCGTGCTGGAAGCGGTTTTAGGCGATATCCGCGCCCACGGCGGCCCGGCCAGCGACATCTTCGTCTCCCGGGCCTCGCTCTACCTGGACCCGGCCTGCGGGGACAAGCGCAACCCCACCTGCTACGTCGCCTGCCCGGCCGTGACCGCCGCCCAAACCGAGGCCGCCGACCCCGAGCGAAAAATCTTTTCCGGCCCCAACACCGACCTGCTCGTCCCCTGGTTCGACCGCAACGACGGCTACCATTTCACGGACCTGGCCGCCGACCGGTTCGCCGCCGCCTGGATGCCGCTTTTGGTCCGGGACGGCCTCGGCACCGGCCTGCCCAACTGACGCAACGAGACCATGGCCGCCGTCTTTCCCGCTTTCCGGGAAGGCCGCCGGCCCGGAGGATGTATGTCTGTTTTCCGTTTTTCCGCTTGCACCCGCCTCATGGCCGCCTTGGGTGTTGCGACCCTGCTGGCGGCATCCCTTTCCGGCTGCGCCACGGACAGCTCCGGCCAGGAAACGGCCGCCGCGGCCCCGCCGCCCCCGGAAATCGTGGCCTTTGCCGTGCGCCATGGCGACATCCCGCTTAACATGACCTTCATGGGCCAGACCGCCGGCTCGCGCGAGGTCGAGGTCCGGGCTCGGGTCGGCGGCATCCTGCTTCGCCGCAACTACGAGGAAGGCCGGCCGGTGCGCCGGGGCGATCTCATGTTCGAGATCGATCCGGCTCCGTACCAGGCGGCCCTGGAGCAGGCCCAGGGCGCGCTGGGCCAGGCTGAAGCCACCCTGGAGCAGGCCAAGCGCGACGCCGCCCGCATGGAGACCCTCTACAAGGGCGACGTGGTGGCCAAGAAGGACTTCGACGACGCGAAGACCACCCTGGCCTCGGCCACGGCCGCCGTGGACACGGCCAAGGGCAAGGTGCGCGAGGCCTCGCTCAACCTCGAGTGGACCAAGGTCACGGCCCCCATCTCGGGCCTGACCAGCAAGGAGGCCCGCTCCGAGGGCAGCCTCATCACCACCACCAGCGACGGGAGCCTTCTCACCACGATCAACCGCGTGGACCCGCTCTACGTCAACTTCTCCATGTCCGGCCAGGAAACGCTGCGGCTGCGCAAGCAGATGGCCGAGGGCAAGGTGGTGCTCGGCCGGGAGGGCGACTTCGTGGTGCGCCTGACCCTGCCCGACGGCGCCGACTACAAGGAGCCCGGCCGCATCAACTTCACCGATACGCAAGTCGACCCCACCACGGGCGTGGTCAAGGTGCGGGCGGAGTTCAAAAACCCCGACGGCGCCGTGCTGCCCGGCCAGTTCGTGCGGGTGCGCCTGGAGGGCGCCCGCTACAAGGACGTCCTGTCCGTGCCCCAGGGCGCGGTGCTCAACACCCAGCAGGGGGCCATGGTCTGGGCGCTGGACGAGAAAAACCAGGTCGCGCCCCGGCCGGTGGTGCTCGGCGAGGCCGTGGGCAACGACTACCTCATCGAAAAGGGCCTGTCCGAAGGCGAGCGCATCGTGGCCGAAGGCGTGATCAAGGTGCGCCCGGGCCTGACCGTGCGCGTGCGCGAGGACGCCCCGGCCACCGGCGCGGCCCAGCCTCCCCAAAACGGCGAGGCCCCCCAGAAGGCCGACGCCGCCGCCCCGGCCAAGGAGCCCCGTTCATGATCTCACGGTTTTTCCTGGGCCGCCCGGTCTTTTCCATCGTCATCTCGCTGGTCATCATCCTGGCCGGCCTGGCGGCGATCCGCAGCCTCCCCATCGCCCAGTACCCGGACATCATCCCGCCCGAGGTCAACGTCACCACGGCCTACCCCGGGGCCAGCCCCGAGGTCATCGCCGAAACCGTGGCCGCGCCGCTGGAACAGCAGATCAACGGCGTGGACAACATGCTCTACATGCGCTCCACGAGTTCCGGCGACGGGGCGCTGTCCATCACCGTCACCTTTTCCGTGGGCACCGACCCCGACCAGGCGACAATCAACGTCAACAACCGCGTCCAGGCCGCCCTGACCACCCTGCCCACGGAAGTGCAGCGCCAGGGCGTGGTCGTGCGCAAGAAATCGTCCAACATCCTGCAGATTCCCATTTTCGAGTCGCCCAACAAGCGCTTCGACGCGATCTACATCAGCAACTACGTGCTGGTGAACGTCCTCGACGAACTCAAGCGCCTGCCCGGCGTGGGCGACGCCTCCATCTTCGGGGCCAAGGACTATTCCATGCGCGTCTGGCTGCGTCCGGACAAGCTGGCCCAGCTCAAGCTCACGCCGGCCGACGTGGCCAATGCCATCTCCGAGCAGAACGCCCAGTTCGCCGCCGGCCGCATCGGCGCCGAACCCACCGATCCGGCCAAGCCCGTGGCGCTCAACTACATGGTCACCACCAAGGGCCGGCTGGCCACGGCCGAGGAGTTCGAGGACATCATCCTCAAGGCCCAGGCCGACGGCTCGGTACTGCGCCTCAAGGACGTGGCCCGGGTGGAGCTCGGGGCCAAGGACTACACCTCCGTGTCCAAGCTGTCCGGCAACCCCTCGGTAGCCATCGGCATCTTCCTGTCCCCGGGGGCCAACGCCCTGGATACGGCGGACTTGGTCACGAAGAAACTGACCGAGCTGTCCAAGCGCTTTCCCGACGGGCTGGACTACAAGATCGCCCTGGACACCACCACCTTCGTGCGCGTGTCCATCGAGGAGGTCATCCACACCCTGGTCGAGGCCATGATCCTGGTCTTCCTGGTGGTCTTCGTGTTCCTGCAGAACTTCCGGGCCACGCTCATCCCCTGCCTGGCCGTGCCGGTGTCCATCATCGGCACGTTCGCCGGCATGCAGGCCCTGGGGTTCACCATCAACACGCTGACCCTTTTCGGCATGGTCCTGGCCATCGGCATCGTGGTCGACGACGCCATCGTGGTGCTCGAAAACGTCGAGCGCATCATGACGGCGGAAAAACTGCCGCCCAGGGAAGCCACGGCCAAGGCCATGGAAGAAGTGACCGGCCCGGTCGTGGCCATCGTGCTGGTGTTGTGCGCCGTGTTCGTGCCCGTGGCCTTCCTGGGGGGGCTGACCGGCCAGATGTACAAGCAGTTCGCCATCACCATCGCCGTGTCCGTGGTCATCTCGGGCCTGGTGGCCCTCACGCTGACCCCGGCCCTGTGCGCCTCGCTGCTCAAGCCCGGCCACACCGAGCCCAACCGCCTCTTTCGC
Source organism: Solidesulfovibrio sp. DCME (assembly GCF_049995385.1). Lineage (NCBI taxonomy): Bacteria > Pseudomonadati > Thermodesulfobacteriota > Desulfovibrionia > Desulfovibrionales > Desulfovibrionaceae > Solidesulfovibrio > Solidesulfovibrio sp. DCME. Next base: position 2,084,403 of record NZ_CP188261.1, on the reverse strand, counting down.
GCCTTCAACCGCTTCTTCGACACGGTGACGCGCGGCTATGCCGCCGGCGTGGCCTTCCTGCTGCGCCGCAGCTTCCTGGCCGTGGTCCTTTTCGCGGTGCTGTGCGCCGGGGCCTTGTGGATGTTTCGCATCGTGCCCGGGGGCCTGGTCCCGGACGAGGACGTGGGCTACATCCTCGGCGTCAACATCCTGCCCGACGGCACGTCGCTGCGGGCCACGGAAGCCGTGGACGACGCCATGGACGCCATGAACGCCCAGGATCCGGCCACCAAGTACATGATCACCATCACCGGCCTGGACATCCTGTCGTTCACCTACCGCTCCAACTACGGCACCATGTTCATTCCCTTGAAACCTTGGGACGAACGCAAAAAGCCGGGCGAGAGCTCGTTTGACATGGTCAAGCGCCTCTTCGGGCGCGGCATGGCCCTGCCCAAAAGCCTGACCCTGGCCTTCAATCCGCCGCCCATTTCCGGCATGTCCAACACCGGCGGCTTCGAGGCCTACCTGCAAAGCCGCGGCGAGGGCGGCGTCCAGGAACTGGCCGCCATGACCGACAAGCTCCTGGCCGAGGCCCGCAAAAACCCGGTCCTCGGCCGGGTGGCCACCACCTTCGGCGCCAACGTGCCCCAGCTGCGCATCGACCTGGACCGCCAGAAAGCCAAGGCCCTGGGCGTGGCCATAAGCGATGTCTACGCCGCCCTCCAGTCCACGTTCGGCGCCTATTACGTCAACGACTTCAACAAGTTCGGCCGCACCTTCCGGGTCCAGATCCAGTCCGAGTCGGATTTCCGCGACCGGCCCGAGGACCTGCGCGACGTCTACGTGCGCTCGGCCAAGGGCGAAATGATCCCCCTGACCGCCCTGGCCAACATCGAGAAATCCACCGGCCCCGAGGTCATGGAGCGCTTCAACGTCTTCCCGGCGGCCAAGATCATGGGCCAGCCGGCCGAAGGCCATACATCGAGCGAAGCCCTGGCCGCCATGGAACAGGCCGCCAAGTCCCTGCCGGCGGACTACACCCTGGCCTGGACCGGCTCGGCCTACCAGGAAAAAGCCGCCCAGGGCTCCTCGGCGCTCATTTTCGGCATGGGCATCGTCATGGTCATCCTGATCCTGGCCGCCCAGTACGAACGCTGGACCCTGCCGTTCGCCGTGGTCATGGCCGTGCCTTTTGCCCTCTTCGGCGCCATCGCCGCCGTCTTCGGCCGGGGGCTGTCCAACGACATCTACTTCCAGATCGCCCTGGTGACGCTCATTGGCCTGGCGGCAAAAAACGCCATCCTCATCGTGGAATTCGCCGTGCTCGAGGTCAAGGCCGGCAAGCCCCTCGCCGACGCCGCGCTGGCGGCGGCCCGGCTGCGCTTTCGGCCCATCATCATGACCTCCCTGGCCTTCATCCTGGGCTGCCTGCCCCTGGCCATCTCCACCGGCGCCGGCGCCAACAGCCGCCACGCCATCGGTACGGGCGTCATCGGCGGCATGCTCGGGGCCACGATCATCGCCCCGTTTTTCATCCCGGTCTTTTTTAAGCTCATCATGAGCCTGGGTGCCGCGGCCAGGCGCCTGGCCGGCGGCCGCGGCGACGCGGGCGGCACCCACCCCTGACGCCCTCCCTCCCTCGCCCGACCGGGCGCCGCGCGGCTCCCCCCTCCCGCGGCGCCCGGCTCGGGCCTTCTCCAGGGCCGGCGGCAAAATGCGTCTTGTCGCTTCCGGCGGTTTGCTGCATACTTGAAAAAATGGCTCGCCCCCGAGAGGAGGCGAAAACAACGGGTTTTGTCCGCCCCCGGACGCGCCGCCTCTCCAACCGGTTTTTTTCGAGGGTATGTCCGCAACGCATCCGACCCCGCACCGGCGACGTGTCGCCGCGGTCCTTTTGATCGTCCTGGCGATCCTTTCCGGCTGCGCCGACAAGCGTCCGCCCACGGCCGTGCGCCAATCCGGCGAACCGGCCACGGACAACCCCGAGGCCGTCATCCGCCAGACGTCCCCGGCCATCGCCTCGGGCAATGCCCCGGCCGCAACCTACCAGGAACGCGGCGAGGCCTATTACCGCATGCGCCAGTTCGAGCTGGCCGAGAAGGATTTTGAAAAGGCCCGGTCCACCAGCGGCCCCTCGGCCCAGAACCTCTACGACCTGGGCGCGGCTGCCTACATGCGCCAGGACTACGACAAGGCCGTGCGGTACTTCAGCGACGCCCTGGCCGCCGACGGCAGCCTGGCCCGGGCCTACAACAACCGGGGCGTGACCTATTTCGCCCTGGGCCAGTACGACAAGGCCCTGGCCGACTTCGCCACCGCCGCCGGCCTTGGCGGGGAAAGCGAAAAGGCGGCGCTTTTCAACCGGGCGCTGACCTACCAGACCATGCGCGACCTCGACCGGGCCATGGCTGACTACGACCGCATCATCGCCGCCGACCCCGCCCAGGCGGCGGCCCGCAACAACAAGGCCGACATCCTCATCACCTTGCGCCGCTTCGACGAGGCGGCAAGCCTGCTCGACGCGGCCATCGCCATCGCCCCGAACGACCCGGACCTCTACTTCAACCGAGCCCTGGCCAGGGAGGCCATGACCCAATACCCCCTGGCCCTGGCCGACTACGACCGGGCCGTGCGGCTGCGCAGCAACTTCGCCGAGGCCTACCGCAACCGGGGCGTGCTGCGCCTGCGGCTGCACGACGCAAAAAACGGCTGCGCCGACCTGGGTTTGGCCTGCGAGTTCGGGCAATGCAAGCAGACCCGCAAGGCCAAGGACTTCGGCCTGTGCCCCTAGGGCCGACCGCCTGAGAGCGGCTGCCATGACCGAAACCCGTTTCAAGCAGGCCGTGGCCCTGGTCGGCGCCCTGTCCCTGGCCGGAGCCCTGGGCCTGCTCGGGCGCGTCTTCGTCTTCGCCCCCGACCTCCGGTCCCCCCAGCCCGCGCCCAAGGCCCAGGCCGAAGCCCCGGCCGCGCCCACGCCCCCCCAGGCCGCCGAACTGTCGCGGGCCATCCTCAACAACGATATCTTCGGCTTGCTGCCCACGGCGGCCGAATCGGCCAAATCCGCCGACCCGCCCAAACCGACCGAAATCGACATGGACCTGGCCGGCACGGTGGTCACGGCCGACCCGGCCGCCAATGTGGCCTTTTTGCGCGACCGTTCGGCCAAGACCCAGAAGCCCTACACCGTCGGCGCCTCGGTCAAGGACGCCACCATCAAGAGCATCGGCAAGAACTTCGTCATCTTCTCGCGCCAGGGCCGCGAGGAGATCCTGTCCATGAAGCCTTAGCCGACGCGGGACCCCAAGGATCAGGCCGCCATGCCCGTTTTCGAATACACCGCCGTCGACGCCAAAGGCCGGGCCAAGCAGGGCATCCTCACGGCCGAAAGCGCCCAGGCCGCCCGCCAGATCCTGCGGGCCAAGCGCCTGTACGTCAGCGCCATGGCCGAGGCCAAAAGCCACGGCCCGGCCGCCGCCACGTCCGGCGGCGGGTCGGCGCCGTTTTTCGCCCGCCGCGTCAGCCGGGCCCAGCTGCTCACGGCCACCCAGGTCCTGGCCACCCTGCTCGAGGCCGGCCTGCCCCTGGACAAGGCCCTGGGGTCGCTGATCGACCAGATGCGCCCCGGCCGGGCCAAGTGGGTGTTTTCCCACATCCTCGAACGCATCCGCGAGGGCCAGGACTTCTCCTCGGCCCTGGCCGCCTATCCGGGCGTGTTTCCGCCCACCTACATCAGCATGGTGCGTTCGGCCGAGGCCACGGGCATGCTGCCCATCGTCCTGGCCAACCTGGCCGAGTACATGGACCGCCAGATGGCCCTGGCCCGCACCCTCCAGGCCGCCCTGGCCTATCCGGCCTTCATGTTTGTTTTCGGCATCCTCGTGCTCGGGCTGCTTCTCACCTACGTCATCCCGGAAGTGACCCGCATCTTCGTGGACCTCAAGCGCACGCTGCCCCTGCCCACGGTCATCCTCATCGCGGTCAGCGATTTCTTCCGCACCTGGTGGCCGGCCATCCTCGGCGGCCTGGTGGGGGTGACGCTGCTTGGCCTGCGCCTGGTGCGCACGGCCCGGGGACGGGCCGTAAAGGACCGCCTGGCCCTGTCCCTGCCCGTTGTCGGCCCCATCGCCCGCCACGCCGCCACGGCCAGGCTGTGCCGCACGCTCGGCACCTGCCTGCTCCAGGGCGTGACCATGCTCGCGGCCCTGCGCATCGCCGGCTCGGTCTCGGGCAACGTGACCTTCGAGCAGGCCATGGAGCGCATCCGCGACGAGGCCAGCCAGGGTGGCGGGCTGACCGAGCCCATGCGCGAGGCCGACGTCTTCCCGCCCATCGTCATCCAACTCGTCTCGGCCGGCGAGCAGAGCGGCCGGCTGGGCGAACTGCTCGTCACCCTGGCCCGGATGCTCGAAGCCGACGTGGGCACGCGCATCAAGGCGGCCAGCGCCCTGTTCGAGCCCATGATGATCCTGTTGCTTGGCGGCATGGTGGGGCTTATGGTCCTGGCCGTGCTGCTGCCCATCTTCGAGATGAGCAGCCTGATCGGTTGACCGTTTCCGGGCCACCGCGCCCAAGGAGGATATGCATGCAGGCTTGCCCCTTTGCCGCACCGGTTGCGGCCGCCCCGGCCCGCCGGGCCGACGCGGCCGGTTTCACCTTGATCGAACTGATGGTGGTCATCGTCATCCTGGGCGTGCTGGCCGGGCTGGTGCTGCCGCGCATCGTGGACCAGCCGGACAAGGCCCGGGTGGTCAAGGCCAGGATGCAGATCGAGAGCCTGTCCATGGCGCTCAAGCAGTACAAGCTCGACAACGGCTTCTACCCCAGCACGGAACAGGGGCTGCGGTCGCTCAAGGAAAAGCCGAGCATCGGCCGCGTCCCCCAGAACTACCCGGCCAAGGGCTATGTCGACGCCCTGCCCAAGGACCCCTGGGGCCGCGATTTCGTCTACATCTGCCCCGGCGAGCACGGCGACTTCGACATCATCTCCCTGGGCGCCAACCGCGAAGAAGGCGGTGAGGGCGTCGATGCCGACATCAAGAGCTGGGACATTGGCGGATAGCCCCCGGCAGGCGTTTTGCGGCCCGGCCGGCTTCACCCTGGTGGAACTGACCATCGCGCTGGTGGTCATGGGCATCGCCGCCGGCCTGGCCCTGCCCATGCTTTCGGCCATGCTCCCGCGCGAGGGGCAAAAAACCACGGCCCGGGTCATCCAGGGCGTGCTGCGGCGCACCCAGGCCGAGGCCCTGCTCGCCGGCCACGACTGGCGGGTGGACATCGACTGGGCCAAGGGCCAGTGCCGGGCCGCCCAGGTCGACCAGACCGTGCCGCCGCCGTCCAACGCCGTGGAAAAAACGCCCAGCGCGCCCCTGGCCAAGGCCCCGGCCGTCAAGGACGGGCGGGGCGTGACCGTTTCGGCCGCCCTGCCGGCCGCCCAACGGCCCCTGCTGACGGTCACGACGGCGGGGCTCACCCGCCGCCCCGACGTCACGAGCCTGGTGCTGCGGCCCCAGGGCCTGTGCCAGCCGGCCTTCGTGCGCCTGGCCGACGCGGACGGCAAAAGCGCCGCCCTGGTCATTTCCGCCGTGGGCTGCCGGGTGGAGCTGCTCCAGTCCGACCTGGAGGCCGCCCAGGAGCGGTTCGAGCAAACCCACGGCCAACCCCGCCTGCCCTGGGACGCGGCCGCCACGGCCGGTGGCAAGGGCTAGCCCCGTGGCCCGAACGTCCGCCTCCTCCCCCTCGGGCCAGGCGCTCCTGGAGACGCTCGTGGCCGTGGCCATCCTGGCCATCGCCCTGGTGTCGCTGCTCGCCGGGCTGGTCCAGCTCCAGGACCGGCGCATCGAGGCCGCCCGCATGCGCCAGGCCGGGCAACTGGCCCAGGACAAGCTCGCCGAGGTGCTCCTGGCCGGCGAATCGGCCATGGCCAACGCCACGGGCGAGTTTCCCGCCCCCAACGAGGCCTTTGCCTGGAAGGTGGAGGTCACGGCCGCGCCCGACACCGTCTTTCGGGTGCTCAGCGTGGAGGTGCTGGCCAAGGGAACGGACACCCTGTCCGTGCGCCTGTCGCGCCTGGAGCCCAAGCCATGACCCATGGCCGCCGCGAAGCCGGCTTCACCCTGGTCGAGGTCCTCCTGGCCGTGCTTTTGGCCGGCCTGGTCATGGTCGGCAGCTATTCCGTGGCCTCCCAGGTCATGCGCCTGTCCGAGGAGGCGGGCATACGCCTCGAGGTGGAATCGGCCAAGGCCATCCTGCGCCTGGCCCTGGCTGACGACCTGGGCTCGGTCATCTATGTGGAAGGCGGCAAGAGCCAATCCGCCAATGCCATGGTTTTTCTCGGCGGCCAGGCCGCCTCGGAGCAGGCCGCCTCGAGCCCGGCCGCCTTGGGCCCGGCCGGGACGGCGGATCGCCGGCTCCTGTCCCTGGCCAGCGCCGCCAGCCTCGACCCCGGCCAACCCTTTCCCTCCCACGGCTTCAACCGGGTCGAATACGTGCTGCGCGCGAAGGAGGCCAGCCAAAGCGAACCGGCCCACACGAGCCTTCTGCGCCGTGAACGGATCGCGGCCACCGTCACGCGCCGCCAGGGCCAGGAGGAGCCCGTCAACGAAACCGTCCTCGCCGCCCGCATCGAGGACACGGCCATCACCTTCTACGGCCGGTCCGCCGACGACGCTTCCAGCACCTGGGACAGCCCGAGCCGGGAGCGCGACCGCCTCCGGCCGCTGCCGGCCCAGGTGCGCCTGACCGGCACACTGGTCGTTGCCGGCAAACGTTTTCCCGTGGACGTGCGCGTCGCTCTGCCGGCCCGGCTCATCGAAGCGGCGGGCCGCTCATGAGGCGCACGGGCCACCGCGGCGCGGTCCTGCTGTTCGTGCTGATCCTGGTGACGGTCCTGTCGGCCCTGGCCGTGCAGACCGTGCGCACCTCCCAGTTGGAGGTGTTCGCCTCCTATGCCGGCGTCTACGCCGACCAGGCCGAAGCCATGGCCGAATCGGGCCTGCTGGCCGCGGCCAACCTGCTGCTTGCGTCCAAGACCCTCGATGCCGATACGGTCAACCTCACCGAGGACTGGGCCTATTTTCCCGACCTCGCCCGCTACCCCGGCAGTTGGTTTCTCGCCGGCCACCTGCGCGGGGCCATCCAGGACGAAACCGGCAAGTTTCCGGTCAACGGCCTGCACCCGGATTTGAGCGGCCACGAGGCCTTCGAGGCGATTTTTTTGCGCCTGCTGACGGGCCAGCCCTTTTCCCTGCCGCAGCAACGGGCGAAGGCCCTCCTGGCCGCGCTGGTCGACTGGCTCGACAGCGACGACACCCCCGGGGCCGGCGGGGCCGAGGACGCCGTCTACGCCGCCGAGAAGCTTCCCTACAAGGTCAAGAACAACTCCCTGGACACCCTGTCCGAATTGCTGCTGGTCCGGGGTTTTTCCCGGGAACTGCTCTACGGCGGCCACGGTACCCCGGGGCTGATGGAGGTGTTGACCGTGTGGGGGCCGGGGCTGATCAACGTCAACACCGCGCCGCTACCGGTGCTGGCCGCCCTGCCGGCCAACATCGACGCCACACGGGCCAGGGCCATGGCCGAGGCCGCCGACGCCTACCGGCGCGACCCGGTCCGCCGGGACAACCTGGAGACGGTGGAGTGGCTGCAAAAAGCCGTCACCGACCAGGGCGTGGAATGGCCGACGGCGGCCATGACCACCAGGAGCCGGTATTTTTCCGTCACCCTGGAGGGGCGTTCCGGGGCCGCCACCAAACGGCTGTATGCCGTGCTGCGGCGAAGCCCGCGCCAGCGCAGCGACCGGCCGCCCGCTTGCGAGGTCCTGTACAGGGAGTTGCGTTGAACCTTGCGGCGTGACACAAAGCCTCCATGCCCACCGCCATCCTGGCCATGCTCTGCCGCGCCGACACCGTCCGCCTGCTGCGCCTGGGCGGGCCACGGGGGGGGGCGCACATCACCGGCCTGGCCGAGGCCAGCCCCGGCGACGAAACATCGCCGGCCGCCCTGGCGGCCCTTTGCGCCCGCACGGCCCTGGCCGAGGGCCTGGCCGAGGGCCGGCTGATCCTTGGCCTCGACGGCAATGCCGCCTATCTGCGCCGCCTGCGCTTTCCCTTCACCGGCCGGGCCAAGATCGATCTTGTCCTCGGGCCGGAACTCGAGCCCCATCTGCCCTTCCCCTTGAGCGAAACGGCCCTGTCCTGGGCCAGGACGAGCCTGGAGCCGCCGCCGGCCGCCGTGGCCCTGGCCGCGGCCTATCCCCTGGGCGCCCTGACGGCCATGCTCGAAACCCTCTCCGGCCACCTGCTCGCGCCATCGGCCGCCTGCCTGGATCTGGCCGGCCTGGACGCCGTGCTCGGGCGCCTGTATCCCGACGGCGCCTCGCTGCTGGTCTGCCGCGACGGGGCGCGGGCGTCCTGCGTGTGCCGGCTGGCCGGCGGCCCGGCCATCTGGCGCACCCTGGCCGTGCCGCCCGCTGCGGATGCCGCCAGCCTGCCCGGCTTTTTGGCCAGGGAGGCCATGCTGACCGTGTCGGCCGTGGCCACGCGCCCGCCCCGCGACCTGCGGCTGGTGCTGGCCGGGACCGACGACGCGCCGACGCGCGCCGCCCTGGAGGCGGCGTTGTCCGTACCGGCACAGCCTGTCGCCGAGCTGCCGGCCTGGCCGCGCCTGGCCGACGGCACGCCCCTGCCCGACCGGTTCGCCGCCGCCTACGGCCTGGCCTTGCTCGGGCGTGACGGCGCCGGCTCCATGAATTTCCTGCGCGGCGCCCTGACCCCGGCCATGGCCCCGGGGCTGCGGCGGCGGGGGCTGGCCCTGGCCGGGGGGAGCCTGGCCGCGCTTGCGGCCTGCGCCGTGCTGGGCCTTTTCGTCACCTACCATCGCCTGGATACGGCCATTGCGGCCGCCCAGGCCCGCACGGCCGCCCTGGTGGAAGCCGTGGCCCCGGATGCCGCCCCGGGCCTGACCCTGTCCCAGAAGCTCTCGGTGCTGCGCGGCCGGCTGGCCACGATGGAGGAGGCCGCGCGCGGCCGGGCCGCCGCCTCGGGCACGACGATCGAAATCCTGGCCGCCATCCACAAGGCCCTGGGCGCGGACAACCGTGTCCGGGCCCGGCGCATCGCCCTCGACGACCAGCATGCCACCATCGACGCCACGGCCGACGATTACAACACCGTGGACGAGGTCAAACGCCGGCTGGCCGCCACCCCCTTGTTCTCGGACGTGGAAATCAAGGGCGCCAAAAACAATCCGGAAAAAAAGCAAGTGGAATTCCAGCTCGACATCCGCTTCGGTCGCGGCGGGACAGGCGCATCGTGAAAAGCGGCCGCCCCAACCCCTGGATTCTGGCCGCCGGAGGCCTGGCGGTCGTGGCCGGCGCCTCCCTGTGGGTGGTCGCCCCCCTTTTCGACGGCATCACGGCCCGGGAAAAGCGCCTGGACACTGCCCGGGGCGTCGAAGCCGAGGCCGCGCGCCTGGCCGGGGCCATCGAGCGGGCCCAAAAAGGCCCCGGCGCCCCCAACCGGCCGGAAGGCTTCGCCATCTTTTCCTATGTCGAAAACGCGGCCACCAAGGAAGGCGTCAAGGACCAGGTGGAGTTCATGCGCCCGGCCAACCGCGACCTCGGTGGCGGCAGGCGGGAGATGGCCGTGGACCTGCGGCTGTCGGGCCTGACCATGCCCCAGTTTTTGGCCTTTCTCCAGCGGGTGGAGTCGCCGGAGATGGGCGTGCGCGTGCGCCAGCTCATCCTGCAGCCGGCCACGAAAGGCGGCCTGGACGTCGACATGTCCATCGCCGTGGTGTTCGATCGGCAGCGCTGAGGCGCCGCTTCAATAAAACGTCCCGATGGTCGGCGTGGTGCTGTTGGTCGTGGTGGTGGTGGTGGAATACGGCGGCGTGTAACCGGTCAGCCAAGAGGTGGACGAATAGGTCGTCGTGGCCGAGTTGGTGATGGTTTGCTGCAGCTTCTGGGCCTGGGCCAGGTCGTTTTGGGCATTTTGGGTATAGGTCGCGGCCTGGCTGGCATTGGAGGTCGCGGCGGCCAGGGCGGTCCAGGTCGCCGCCCGGGCGACCAGGGCCACCACGTAGTTGGCGTTGATGGAAAGCGCCTTGTCGTAGGCCTCCAGGGCCGAGCCGTAGTTGCCTTGCAAGGCCCGCAGCAGCCCGAGGCTGGCATAGGCCGGCAGATAGGACGCGTCCTGGGCCACGGCCGCTTCGTATTCCTCGTTGGCCCGGCCCCAGTCGCCGACACTGACCCAATAGGCGCCCCTGGCCACGTAGACGGCCGGTTCCGCGGGCGCGTAGCTCACGGCCAGGTTGAGTTCGGACAGGGCCGCCGAGGACGCCCCCTGGCCCAGGTAGGCCAGCCCCAGGCCGGCCACGGCCTTGGCGTCGTCATCGTCCAGGGACAAGGCGGCGGCGAACCCCTGCTGGGCCTGGGCGTAGTTTTGTCCCAGCAAATAGCCTTTGCCAAGCACCGTGTAGCCCTCCACGAGGCTGGCGAGGTTGTTGAGGTAGATGCCGCCGCAGAAGGACGAATACAGGGACATCTCCGTCAACGTTTCGTTGTATTCGTTCATCGTCTCATTTTTCAGCTTGTCCTTGTCCGTGAGGTCCTCGGCCACGGGCAGCTTCTGGCTGCCGCTCGACGAGGCAAAAAGGGAACCGCTCGTCGTGGTCGTGGAAGAGGTGTTGCCGCTGGTCGTGGACGCGGTGCCACTGGAGGAGGACGTACCGGTGGCACTGGTGGACGTGCCGGTCGTGCCTGTAGCGGTGCCCGAGGTGGTCGAGGAACTGCCCGAGATGCCGGTGGACGTCGTGGACGTGCTGGTCGGGTAGCCGGTGATCGAAGTCAGGTTCAGGATGCTGCCGTAGGAGGATGCCCCGGTCAGGCCGTAATAGGCATAGCCCGAAGTATTGAGGAGCAACGGGCTGTCGGTTGCCAGGAACTGGTCGCAGATATCCGAGGAACGCAGCAAGGCGACGGCGCTGTTGGCGTCGGTGACGGCGTTGGACGGCAGGTAGTAAAGCAGGTCGAGTTTGGCCCGGACCAGATAGACATAGCCGTTGTTCTGGTTGGAGGTCAGAGCCTGGTTGAGATAGACGAGGGCCGTGCTGTAGTCCTGGTTGTCGATGGCGGCCAGGGCGGTCTGATAGTTCGTATCGTTGGTCGAAGACAGCTGGTTGGTGCTCGTGGCCGCCGGAAGGGCCGCGGGCAGCCACAAAAGCGCAACGACGAGCAGGTTGATCGTCCGGGCAAGGCGCTTGGCAGCGTTCATGGGCGTCTCCGGGTCGAGGTATGCGGCGTTGTTGCCCAGGGCCACGGGGCGCGCCGGGCTGTCTTTCCTTTCACTGCACTTAATAAGGCGTTGCGCCAGCGTCAAGGCCCGCGTCCCTGGCCTGTCGGACCCAGCCGATCTCGCGGCAGATGGAGGCGGCCACATCCGTTGTCTTGAGGTCGTCCGGCAGGATGCCCCAGGTGTATGTTTCGACCTCCAGCGGCGCATCCGCCGGAAAACGGGGCAATATCGCCGTCAAAAAGGGTTGCGTCGTCCCGCATTCCGGCAGTTGCGGCACGAAGACCGGAAGATGGAAATGCACGCGCCACGATGCGACATCGGTCAAGCCTGCATCCAGCGCCTCCTGCAGGTCGTCGAAGCGCACGAGTGTGCCGTTCGGGCGCCTGGCCACGGCCTGGTGCAGATAGACGGGCTCCACGAAGCGGGCAAGGCGCGTCAGGTCGCCGCCGTCGAGGTGCAGGGCCGAGGACACCTGCACATGGGCGACCCGCAGCCCGGCCGCCGCCAGTTGGGCCAGGGACGTGCCCGGGTCCTCGAACTGGAGGGCCTGGTGGCAACAGTCGTAGCAGATGCCGAGTTGTTCCCGGAACTGCCCCCGGGGGTCGAGCCGGTGGCACAGGTCCACGAACTGCGGCGTGGTCTCGACCAGGCAGCCCGGCTCGGGCTCCACGGCCAGGCGCAGGCAGCGGCCCGTTTCCTCGCCAAGGTCCCGCAGCCCGGCCAGAGCCAGGCGCATGTTGGCCAGGGCCGCCGGCAGGTCGGCTTCGGGAAAGCCCCGGCGAAAGCCCACCGGCACCGTGGACAGCGATCCCGTGCCGCCCTCGGGCAGCCAGCAGGCCAGCACCCGGGCCAGGCGCAGGGTGTAGGCCAGGCGCTCGGGGTCGCGCCAATCGGGCAGGTAGACCGCCTCCTTGACCGGCGCATGGTGGAACCGGCCGTAGGGGAAGGCGTTTACGGTCGGCACGTAAAAGCCGTTTTCCGCCAGCCAATCGCCCAGCCGGGCGGCGGCGTCGCCCGCCTCCAGCTCAAGGCTGGCCCGGCCCGACAGCCGCAGCCCCAGCGGAAACGGGGCGTCGGGCGAACAGGCCGCCTTGACCCGGGTCGCCTGGGCGGCCAGGCCCCGGCGGACCTCGTCCAGGGTCTCGCCGGGATGGATATTGGTGCAGTAGGTGACCGGGTGGCCGGCGCCGCGCCCGTCCGTTGCCGTCATGCCCGTCCTCCGTCCGTCCCCGGCCCCGGTCGGGGTCAGGGCTCGCGCCCCGCGTCATGGGGCGCACCGAAAAAATGCGATCGCCTTTTTTCGAGAAAAACTATTCCAGCATCTTCCATCCCAACGAGCACCCCTTGCGCGACGGCGCCTCAGGCGTCGCCGGCCAGCCCGCACAGGATGGCCCTGGCCTCGTCCATGCGGGCGAAATCCACCGCGTGGACCTCGACGCGGCTGCCGATGCCGGTCAAAAGGCTCAGGTGCAGCCGGCCGCCCAGGTGCTCGCGAAACGCCTCCACCGCCGCCGGCATGGCCAGGCCCTCCAGGGCCGGATGCCATACGGCCAGGCGCAACGCCCGGCAAAGCGCCAGCACGGCCTCGACCGTGTCCCGGCCGGCCAACCCGACCAGGCCGGAATAGACCGTGTCCAGGGCCAGGCCCACGGCCACGGCCTCGCCGTGGCGAAGCGCCCCGCTCGTCGCCTCTTCCAGGGCGTGGGCGGCCCAGTGGCCGAAATCGAGCGGCCTGGCCGAGCCGTACTCGAAGGGGTCGCCGCCGCCGGCGATATGGTCGAGATGGGCCAGGGCGCAGCGCCGGTCGGCCTCCTCCAGGGCGTCGCCGTCGAGCACGGCCAGGCGCGGGGCCAGTTCCACGAGCCTAGCGAAAAAGGCCGCGTCGCGCAGCGCCGCCACCTTGACCGCCTCGGCCAGCCCGGCCCGGCGGTCGCGCTCGGGGAGCGTGGCCAGCAGGGCATGGTCGTTGATGACGGCATAGGGAGGCGCGAAGCAGCCCAGAAAGTTCTTGCGGCCAAAGGCGTTGACGCCGTTTTTGACGCCCACGCCGGCGTCGTTTTGGCCCAGGGCCGTGGACGGCAGGCGCACCAGGCGCACGCCCCGGTGGGCCGTGGCCGCGGCGAACCCGGCCGCGTCCAGGACCGCCCCGCCGCCGATGACCACGAGAAACGACTGCCGGCACAGCCGCGCCTCGAAGGTCAGGCGCCACACGGCCTCGAGCACGGCGAAATCCGCCTTGGCCCCCTCCCCGCCCAGCACCACCAGCGGCGGCGCGGCCAGCGCCAAGGCCGGGGCATGGCCGGCCAGGTAGGCTTCGAGCCGCCCGGGCAGGCCCGGGTCGGCCGCGGCCAGGCCGCCGTCCACCACCACCCCCAGGCGGTGCGGCCCGGGCCCGGCGGCCAGAAGCGTCTCGGCCAGGACGGGGTTGTCGGGAGCGAAGGCGTTTCGGGTGAAAACGACGGGAAAAGCGAAATCGAGCGCGATGCGCTGGGTAAACGTCTGGGTCATGAAACCTCGGTCGGCCCGTTGCGGCCCGCTTCTGTCCTACCCGGTTTGGGCCGCGATTTCCAGGCCGGCGCCCCGGACATCACGTCCCGGGGCGTGGCCGAGCCGGCTGCGGCCCGGCCACGTTCCCCGCGCGGCCCGGCTCAACCGATGGGCAGGACGGTCCGGCCGTATTTTTCGTTGAGCACCTCGGCCATGGCCAGATAACAGGCGCTGGCCCCGCACAGGATGCCCTCGAAGCCGGCCAGGCGGCCGATGGCCGGTGATTCCAGCCAGTCCCTGGCCGCCAGCAGGAAAAAAAGCACCGTCAGGGAGCCGAACACGAATTGAAGCACGAAATTGGCCCCGAACGTCCCCAGAAACATGAAAAAGGTGAAAAGGCCCCACAAAAAGAGGTACCAGCCCATGAAGGCCTCGGAGGTCGGCTCGCCCAGGCCCATTTTGGGCAGGACGATCAAGCCGACCAGGGTGAGCCAGAACAGGCCGTAGCTGGTGAAGGCCGTCAGGCCGAAGGTGTTGCCCTTTTTGAATTCCATGATACCGGCAATGACCTGGGCCACGCCGCCGTAGAACATCCCCATGGCCAGCACCATGGAGGCGATGGGGAAATAGCCCGCGTTGTGGAGGTTCAAAAGGATCGTGGTCATGCCGAAGCCCATGAGGCCAAGGGGTGCCGGATTCGCCAGTTTCTGGTCCATGTCGCGCCTTCCTTACGGTTAAAGGGAGGGCCGGGCGAACCCGCCGCTGTCCGCTTCGGCTTACCTGGACTGGCGGTAGGGATTTTGGCGAACCGTGTAAAGACTTGACAACACCGAACGGGGCCTAGCCGGTTTCGACCCGGTTGCGCCCGAGGTCCTTGGCCGCGTACAGGGCCCGGTCGGCCCGGCCCATGCAGTGCTCGCCGGATTCCCGGGGCTTGGCCATGACCACGCCGAAGCTGCAGGTCACGCCCCCCAGGCCGGAAATACCCAGGCCCATGACCGCCTCGCGCAGGCCCTCGGCCAAAACGAAGGCCTCGGCCAGGGACAAGCCCGGGCACAGGACGAGGAATTCCTCCCCGCCCCAGCGGCCGACGGTACAGCCCTGGGGCACCCGCTCCTGCAGCAGCCCGGCCAGGGCGGCGAGCACCGCGTCGCCGCGCAGATGGCCAAAGTGGTCGTTGATGGCCTTGAACCGGTCGATGTCGAGCATGATCAGGCTCAACGGCCGGCCGCCCTCGGCCAAAGCCTCCAGTTGCGCCTCCAGCAGCCCGTCGATGCATTGCCGGTTGGCCAGCCCCGTCAGCATGTCCGTGGTGGACAGGCGGGTCAGTTCGATATTTTTCAGCGCCAGCTCGGCATGGGCCTCGGCCAGGCGGTTTTGCGTGTCCTTGAGCGCCGAGATGTCCACGGCGATGGAGTATTTGACCACCCGGCCGTCGGGCCAGGTCATGGCCCGGTTCTGCATCTGGTACCAGCGGTCGTCGACCTCGTTGAAGTGCTCGAAGATCACGGTCCGGCCGTTGGGCCGGCCATCCGGGCCGAGCAGCTCGCCCATGCGGCAATTGCCGCAGGGCCGGTCGCTTTCATAGAGGACCTTGTGGCAGGTGTGGCCGGCGTGGTCGCCGAAACGGTCGATAAAGGCCCGGTTGCTGTAGACGAGGGTGTAGGAGAAGGCGTCCACCACGTAGATGCCGAAGGGGATGAGGTCGAAATGGCTCTCGAACAGCGCGTTTTCCATCATGGCGCGGCCCCGGGCCGATGCGGCAGCCGCACGAGGACCGTGGTGCGGCCGGGGGTGGCGGCGTCGAGTTCGAGGCTTCCGCCGTGGGCCCGGGCGGCCAGGGCGGCGGAATAGGCGCCAAGGCCGGTCCCGCCCCGCTTGCCCATGGTCACGTATTTCTCGAACATGCGCGACCGGATGGGCGGCGGCACCTCGCCCTCGTTGGACAGGGCCAGCACGGCGTGGCCGTCGTCCTCGGCCAGGTCCACAACCACTTCGCCGCCGCTTGGCGCGGCTTCCAGGGCGTTGACCAGCAGGTTTTGCAGCATGGGGCCAAGGAGCAGTTCGTCGCCGGCGATGTCGAAGGCCTCGTCCGGGGACAGGGGCCGGCCCTGGCGGGTCAGGCGGATGGTGCGGCGCCTGGCCACGGCCATGGTGGACAGCCGGGCCGCCGTGCGCCGGACCAGCTCGGCCAGGTCGAGGGTCTTGGCCGCCAGTTCGTAGGTCCCGGTTTCCAGGCGATAGAGCACCAGGGACTGGTTGAGCATGTCCAGCATGGCGTGGCCGGCCTGCTCGATGAGGCGCACAACGCTGGCGGCGGACTCGGGCAGGTCGTAGTTGTCGAGCAGCACCTGGGGCAGGCCGATGAGCGCCGAAAGCGGCGCCTTGAGGTCATGGCGGCTGATGCGCTCGACGTGCTCGCGCAGTTCGATGTTTTCCTGGAGGATGCGGTTTTGGGCCGCCAGCTCCTTGTTGCGGATGGCCAGCTCGGCATGGGCCTCGGCCAGGCGGTTCTGCGTCTCCTTGAGCTCGGAAATGTCCACGGCGATGGCGTACTTGACCACCCGGCCGTCGGGCCAGCCCATGCTCTTTTCCTGCATCTGGTACCAGCGTTCCTCGCGCTCGTTGTAGTGATCGTAGATCACGGTGACGCCGTTGGGCATGCCGGAAGGGGCAAGCAGTTCCGGAATACGGCAATGCAGGCAGGGGGCGGGTTCGTCGAAGATGACCTCGTGGCACTTGCGCCCCTCGGCCGCGCCGAGGGTCTCGCGGAAGTGGCGGTTGACGAAAACCAAATCATAGGACGCCACGTCGACGACGTAGATGCCGAAGGGGATGACGTCGAAATGCGTCTGCAGAAGCGCGCTTTCGAGCATGGAGGCGTTCATGGCAGGTACTTCGCCGCGACCGTTTCCAGGGTTTCCTTGAGCTTTTCCAATTTGACGGGTTTGAGGATGTAGCCCTTGGCCCCGGCCTCGATGGCGTCCATGACCATCTGCTCCTGGCCGTGGGAAGTGACGATGATGATGCAGGCGCCCGGGGTGGCGGCCATGATGCGCCGCGTGGCCTCGATGCCGTCGAGGTCGGGCATGGTGATGTCCATGGCCACCATGTCCGGGGCCACGGCGGCGTAACCGTCCACGGCCTGCTGGCCGGTGGTGGCCACGGCGGCCACTTCATGGCCGAGCTCCTCCAGGAGTTTGACCATTTTCTTGACGGTCAGCCCGGAGTCGTCCACCACCATGATGCGAAGTGGTTTCATGACCTCCTCCTTACACATAATCCAGGGTATCGTTGAACAACTCGCCCGGCCCGATGAGATGGATGCTCAGCGCCCCGCCCGCGGCATGCAGCTCGGCCGAGGCGAATTTGGCCGCCCGGTGGCGCATGACCGACTTGGCTTCGGTCAGGATGATGGGCGGGGACAGCGCGATGGACGTCCCGGTGGCGGCGATGTCGGCCAGGGCGTTGCCGACCACGATGTTGATGATGTCGCCGGCCGTTTCCTGGACGGCGTCGTCGCGCTCGTCCTCGGCGATGTCCAGGTCTTGGGTATAGGCGGCAAAGGCCGCGTCCAGCAAGCCGGCGTCGAAGCTGTAGGCCAGGTAGAGCTTGAGCTCGCCGGCGGCGCTCATGATCGCCGTGGTATGGCGCAGGTCGAGGGTTTGCACGTCGTCGGTCTGAAAGGTCGGATCGGCCAGGGCGATGGCAAGCTCCTCACGGAAAAACGTTTCGGTGCGGTGGGTCAAGGCGCGCAGGAAAGCGCCGACATTGAGCTGTTCGGTCATACGTGCTCCACGGGCATTTCATACGGCGCAAGCGGCACCGCGACAACGAGCCGGGCACCCGGGCCGGTTTGATTCTCGATACTGGCCGTACCGCCCAGGCGCCGGGCCTCGGCCCGCACGGCCGCCAGCCCCACGCCCCGGCCGGACAGGTCCCCGGCCAACCGGCGCGAGGTGAAGCCGTCCCGGAAGGCCAAGTCAAGGATGGCCGCGTCGTCCATGGCCGTCAGTTCCTCGGCGCCGGCCAAGCCCAGCTCGAAGGCCCGGTTGCGCACCACGCCCACATCCATGCCCCGTCCGTCGTCGGCCATCACCACCCGAACCGCGCCGTCGCGGGCCTCGACCCGAAGCAGCAGGCGGCCGATCGGGTCCTTGCCGGCGCGTTCCCGTTCCTCCGGCGGCTCCAGGCCATGATCCACGGCATTTCGTACGGCGTGTATCAGGCTTTTCACCAGGGGGGCAAGCCGGCCGGGATCGACCATGACCGCGTCGCCCTCCACGGCGAAGGGGGCCAGGCGCTTGCCCTGGGCCTCGGCCAGGCGCAGGGCCGTGCGGGGATAGGCGGCCAGAAGCTTGCGCAGGTCCACGAAGCGCAGGGACCGCGCCGCCTTGAGCACCCGCACGTCGGTGGCGTCGAAGCCCATGGCGTCCAGGCGCCCGAGCAGCCGCGCGGCCAGGCGGGCCAGGGCGTCGGCCAAGTTCCCGTCCAGGCAGACCTCGCCGCGGCGGGTGAAAAACTCCTGGCCCAAGGCCTCGCGCACCACGTCCAGGTCCCGGCCCAGGGCGGCGTCCACCTCCCCATCCCCCAGCAGGGCCACCACCTCCTGACGCACCGGCCCCGCCGCCTGGCGCAGGCGCGACAGGCGCTCCTCCAGGGCGTCCAGGGCCCGGGCCGCATGGGCGCACTCGAGCTGCAAAAACAGGCCCTTCAAGGTATGGACGGTCCGGTAGGTCCCGTCCAGGGCGGCCCGGTCGTCGGGGGCGGCGGCGGCCTTGGCGGCGCCGTCCTGGCGGAAGGCGGCGAAGGCGTCCAGCACGTCGAAGAAATCGCGCTGCTCGCGCACGGCCGCCACCACGCAGGCCAGCCGGTTGCGCTCCCTGGCCACGGCGTCCTTGAGGCGGACCTCGTCCGTGACGTCGGTGATCACGAACATCAGCCGGTCGGGGGACAAGGCCCGGTAGGCCAGGCGCAAGGCCGTGTCGCCGCGCACAAGCTGGGTGGGCATAAGCGACACGTAGAGGTCGCGGCGGTAGGCATCGGGCTCGTCCACCACCCGGCGGATATTGACGGCCATGGCGGCCCGGCCGGCCTCGTCGCCGGGATAGAGCAGCCGCGAGACATCGCCCCCGGCCAGGGCGTCGCCGAAAAGCTTATGGCATTCGGCGCTGTAGAGGGGGTCGATGACCCCGTCGCGGTCCACGGACAAAAAGCCCTGGCCGGCGTTGTCCAAAAGGGCCGTCATGCGGTGGGAGGCGGCCTCGCGGGCCTCGTTGGCCTGGCGCAGGGCGCGGTTTAAGCGCGAAAGCTGGCGGTTCCACCAGACCACCAGGCCAAGCACCGCAGCCGCGCCGCCGGCGATCTTCCAGGCCAGGTCGTAGTCAAACCCCTGCTCGAAGGTGACGGCCATCCAGCGCTTGAGGATGGCCTCGGACTCCTCCTTGGTGAGGGTATTGACGGCCTTCTGGAACAGCGAGGCCAGCTCGGGTTCGTCGTCCCGGCTGGCCATGGACAGGTCCAGATGGGCATCCAGGCGGCCGGCGATTTTCAGGTCCGTGTAGTGCCCCTTGGCCAGGGCCTGGCTGATGGCCGGGACCGTGTCGATGTAGCCGTACAGGCGTCCGTCGGCCACGAGCTTGAGGCCTTCGTCGACGCTCGGCACTTCCTTAAGCCGCAGCTCCGGGTACTTGGCCCGCAGGATATCCAGGCTGGCGTAGCCGTTGACCACGCCCACGTCCTTGCCGGCCAGGCTGTGGGGGTCCTCGATGTAGGGGGCCTTGGACCGAGTGGCCACCACCATGGGAAAGCGCAGGTAGGGCGAGGTGAAGCGCAAAAACCGCCGCCGGTCCTTGGTATCCCCGGCCACGGGCAGGAAGTCGCAGCGCCGTTTTTTGACCGCCTCCAGGGACTGGCTCCAGGAGGCCGTGGGCACAAGCACCATGGGCATGCCGATGCGCTCGCCGATGATTTTGAGGAAATCCGCGCCGATGCCCACGTAACGGCCGTTTTCGTCGATGCGCTCCACCGGCGCCCAGTCCGGGTCGACGCAGAATGCCAGGGCTTTTTTCTCGCTCAAATAGGCGCGCTCCCGGTCGGTCATGGTCACGGCCGGGGTGGCGGCGCGCTTGGCGTCCCGGCTGGCCGCGGCCTCGGGGTTGACGGCCCCGTCCTTGTAGACGGGCAGCCATTTGGCGACCAGGGCGGCCTTTTCGGCCTCGGTGACCAGGGCCTGGGCCTTGGCGAGGACGGAGGCGAGCTCGGGCCAGTCGTCGCGCACCAGGGTGTAGATGTCGAAGGTGTCATCGAGCTGGCCGGAAATCTTGACGTTGGTGAGGCCCGAGGCCCGGATGGCGTAGGCGGCCACGGCCAGGTTCTCCACGGCGGCGTCGGCCTTGCCGAGCGCCACCATGGTCAGGGCCTCGGCGGCGTCCCTGGCCGGGAGCAGCTCGATGCCGCGGCCGTTTTCCCGGAGGTATTCGTAGGCCGTGCCGCCCCGGCCGGCGGCGACCTTTTTGCCGGCAAGCGTGGCCAGGGAATAGGCCGTTTCGTCGTCACGGGAGACGATGGCCAGGGGAAAACGCAGAAACGGCCCCACGAACAAGGCATAGTGGGCCCGGTCGGGCGTCTTGCCCGTGCCGTCGATCATGTCGATGCGCTTTTCCCGCAAGGCGTCGAGCACATATTGGAAATCGTGGCCGTCGCCCACCGTCTCGAACTGGAAGGCCAGGCCGGTCTTTTGGGAAATGAGCGTGTAGTAGTCGTGGAACAGGCCGGTCATGCGGCCGCCGTCGAAAATGGACAGGGGCCGCCAATCCGTGTCGCTGTAGCGGATGACGGGATGGGCCTCGATGAAGGCCTTTTCCTGCGGGCTCAACTCCAGGGCCTCGGCCCGGGCGATGGCCCCGGTCAGGAGCAGGCCGCACAGGCCCAGGGCAAAAAACAAGCGCCGCCCCAGCGCAAAGAGGACGGAGCGTCGGTCACGGTGCATCAAGTCGCCACGCGTCATGGGAAATAGGTGTAGACCAAGACGAATCGTTCCCCAACAAAAAAAACCGGGTCAGTCGCGCGTGTCCATGGTCAGGCGGATGGCATGGGAAAGGCGCGGCGCGGGCGCCCGGCCGCGGAAACTGCCGGCGACCGGGGCGGCCTCGGCCGGGTCGCCGGCGGCGGCCACGGCCACATGGCGGTCGGCCACGGCCAGGCCCAGGGACGGGTCGAAGCCGCGCCAGCCGCCGCCCGGCAGCCAGGCCTCGGCCCAGGCGTGCAGGTCGCGGTCCTCGCGCTCGGGGTCGCCCTCGTGATAGCCGCTGACGAACCGGGCCGGAAGGCCGACGTGGCGGCAGGCGGCCAGATAGCACACGGCCAGGTCGCGGCAGGCGCCCTGCCCGGCTTCCAGCAGGTCCTCGGGGGAAAGCAGCCCCGGTTCCTCGCGGGGCACGGTGGCAATGTTGTCGGCCATCCAGCCGAGCAGGGCCAGGGCAAAACTTTGGGGCGTATCCGCGCCGTCGCGCCTGAGCCGCTCGGCCAGGGCGGCGGCCCGGCCATGGGGCGGCGCCAGGGGGGCCAGGCAGGGCGCGGCGGCCTGGGCCTCGGCCGGCGAGAGCGGCACGGGCAAGCGGCAGGCTTCCGTTTCAATGAGGTAATCGAAGGGATTGGCCCGCAGCGTCTCCACCGTGGCCGTCACGCGGATATCCAGGTGCCCGGACAGGCCCGAAAACCAGGTCGACAGCACGGCATTGCCATACAGGTCCTGGCACACGGACCGCCCGACCGGGGCCGGATCGATGTCCACGGTAAGGGCCGTCACGCGCTGGCAGGCGTCGGGGCGCGGCAAAAGGCGCACCAGGTGCGGCTCAAGGAACACGGGCCGGCCGAAGTCGTAGCGCGTGTGGTGCGAAAGGCGGCACAGCACGGGTTACTTCGGGGGCAGGGTACGGCAGCCGGGCGGGGCGCAGACCTTGATCAGTTTGGAGGCGACGTTGTCGATCCACTCCGAGGGCAGGTCGTGGACCAGGCCGCGCAGATGCTCCTGCCACCAGGCCGAGATGTCGGCCAGGTCCTGCTTCTCGTAGCGGTGCTGGGCCAGTTCCTGGCCGCCCTTGCGGTACAGGACCACGTCGATGGGAAAGTCCACGTCCGAGGCGCTGATGCGGGTGGAGTCGAAGGCCAGGCAGCCGACCTTGAGCGCCATGCGCAACGAATCGGAAAACTTGAGGGTGCGGTCGAGCACCGGCTTGCCGTAGCCGCCCTCGCCGATGATGTGGTAGGGCGTGCCCCGGCTGATCTCCACCCAGTTGCCCTCGGGGTAGACGAGGTAGAGCTTGTGGGACGCGTCGCCCGAGAGCTGGCCGCCGACGAGGGCGTGGAGGTTGAAGTGCAGGCCCGAGTCGGCCAGAAACGGCTTGTCCTCGGCCGCAACCCGGCGCAGTTCGGTGGTGAAGGCGTTGACGGCCTTGTAGAGCTTGTCGAAGGGCGTGGGGCAGGATTCGAGGACCTCGTCGAAGTAGGTCAGCGTCTTGTCGCGCACCGAGCGCAGCCCCGAGGTCATGAGGAAAAACGCGCCGTTGCCGTTCTGGTAGGTCGTGACCTTCTGGGCGCTGGTCAGCTCGTTGCCCGAGGTGATGCGCGTGTCGGCGATGCCGACCAGGCCCTCCTCCACGGTAATGCCCAGGCAAAATGTCATGGGCCGTTCCTTCTCATTGTTGGCCGACGCCGTCAATAGCCGGAAACACGGAGAAAAACGTGGCGTAGCAGGCCTCGTCCACCTGGTTCATCCGGGTCTGGAGATTGTCCGTGAATTCGTGCAGCCCGCCGGCGAAGACCTCGTCCACGCTGCTGTAGGCCAGGTCGCTGCACAGATGCCCCAGGCGCTTTTCCGCCGGGTTGCTGAAATAGCCCATGCGCGTGCCGGTGATGGCGTGCAGGCACTCTTGCGCCTTGGTCAGGCCGCACAGCACCGAACGGGGAAAGTCGTGGTCGAGGAGCAAAAACTCCACGATGCGGTCGGGCTGGATGCGGCCGTGGCGGCGGCGGTAGGCTTCCAGGGCGCTGATGGCCTTCAGTAGCGCCGCCCACTGCACGTAGTCGAGGTTGGAGCCGACGTCGGTCGGGTGCGGCAGGAGGATGAAGTACTTGACGTCGAGGATGCGCGAGGTCTTGTCGGCGCGCTCGAGCAGCTTGCCCAGCCGGAAGAAGTCCCAGGCCTCGTCGTGGGACATGGCGTCGCCCGCGATGCCGCTGATCGTCAGGTCCCGGCGCTTGACCTCGTCGCAGAACTGGTAGGGGTTGGCCAGCAGGGCCTCGCAGCGGGCGGAGGCGTCCCGGGCCAGATGGTAGAAGGTGTTGATCTGCTCCCACATCTCGGTGGGGATGATCTCGCGGATGGTGCGGGCGTTGTCCCGGGCGTGGGCCAGGCAGGAAACGATGGAATTGGGCGAGGCCGGGTCGAAGGCCAGAAAGCGGATGACGCCGCTTCGGTCCTGGGGCGTGCCCTTTTCGATAAAGGTGTCCCAGTCGCCCATGGCCCGCACCAGCGGCGTCCACTGCTCGGTCGTGGCCCCGGGCGTGTCCAGGGTCAGGTGCCAGTTGACGTCGATGAACCGGGCGATGTTCTCGGCCCGCTCCAGGTAGCGGCTCATCCAGTAGATGGCGTCGGCCACGCGGCTTAACATGGCAGGCTCCT
The DNA here is from genome assembly GCF_049995385.1 of Solidesulfovibrio sp. DCME. Classification (NCBI taxonomy): domain Bacteria; kingdom Pseudomonadati; phylum Thermodesulfobacteriota; class Desulfovibrionia; order Desulfovibrionales; family Desulfovibrionaceae; genus Solidesulfovibrio; species Solidesulfovibrio sp. DCME. Next base: position 2,060,958 of record NZ_CP188261.1, on the reverse strand, counting down.
TGCCGTTAGGCGGCGAAAGCGGTTGCGGCGATGGGCCTCTCTCGTATTTGTTCCGGGGCGCATCACGGGTCGACCGGGCCGCCCAGCACCCAGGTGTCCTTGCTGCCTCCGCCCTGGGAGGAATTGACCACAAGCGACCCCTTCTTGAGCGCCACCCGGGTCAGGCCGCCGGGGATGACCCTTATGTCCTCGCCGTAGACGACATAGGGTCGCAGGTCCACGTGGCGGCCCTCGAAATGGTCGTCCACGATGACCGGGGTGCGCGAGAGGCCAATGGTGGGCTGGGCGATGTAGTTGCGCGGGTTGGCCTCGATCTTGGCGGCGAAGGCCTCGCGTTCGGCCGGCGTGGCCGCCGGGCCGACGAGCATGCCGTAGCCGCCGGATTCCGCCGCCGCCTTGACCACCATGGTGTCGAGGTTTTCCAGCACGTGTCGCCGGGCCTTGTCCTCCCAGCACAATAAGGTCTCCACGTTGTCGATGCGCGGCTCCTCGCCGAGGTAGTAGCGGATCATGCGCGGCACGTAGGCGTAGACCACCTTGTCGTCGGCCACGCCCGTGCCCGGCGCGTTGGCCATGGCCACCCGGCCGGCCTTGTAGACTTCCATGATGCCGGGCACGCCCAGCAGCGAATCGGGCCGGAAGACCGTGGGGTCGAGGAAGTCCTCGCCCACCCGGCGGTAGAGCACGTCCACGCGCTTTAAGCCTTTGGTCGTGCGCATGTGAACGTAGCCGTCGGCCACGACGAGGTCGCGGCCCTCCACCAGTTCGATGCCAGCCTGCTGGGCCAGGAAGGTGTGCTCGAAATAGGCGGAGTTGAACACCCCGGGGGTCAAAAGCGCCGCCGTGGGCCGGGAGGCGGTGGGGGGGGCGATGGCATGGAGCATGTCGAGCAGAAGCGGCGGATAGTCGTCCACGGGCCGGATGTGGATGGCCTCGAAGACCTGGGGAAAGGCCCGCTTGAGGATGCGCCGGTTGGCCAGGACGTAGGAGACGCCCGACGGGCAGCGCAGGTTGTCCTCGAGGACGAGGAAACGGCCGTCCACGTCGCGCACCAGGTCCGTGCCGGTGATGTGGCACCACACGCCGCGCGGCGGGGTCAGCCCCAGGCATTCCTTGAAATAGCCCGAGGAGGATTCGACCACGGCCCGGGGCACCACGCCGTCGGCCATGATGCGGCCCTTGCCGTAGACGTCGGCAATAAACAGGTTCAGCGCCGCGATGCGCTGGGTCAGCCCCTTCTCCAGGGCGTCCCACTCGGCGGCCGCGATGACCCGGGGGACGATGTCGAAGGGGAAGATCTTCTCCGTGCCGTCCTCGTGGCCGTAGACGGTGAAGGTGATGCCCATGTCGTAGAGGGCCTGCTCGGCCGCGGCCTGGCGGCCGAGGATCTCCCCGGGCGGCAGGGAGATGATTTTTTCGTAAAGCATCCGGCAACCGGGCCGGGGCGAGCCGTCCGCCTCGAACATCTCGTCGTAAAAGGGGCCTGGGTCGTAGCCTGAAAAGTCCATTTTCTGCGACATGGCGCTGCCTCGCTGCCCGTTTGAAGCCTGATTTGCCAACGTCCCGATCACCGCCGACCGTCCTGTTCGCGACCGTAGCCCCTAAGGCTGATTACCTTTTTTGGTAATCCAAGCCTCGCCGCCCTGTCAACGGTCCTGCGGCCCGGGCCACCGCCACGGTGGACAGAATGCGGCACCCGGCATACCACGGTGGCATGAACGAGTCCGCCCAGGAACGCCTCGTCGCGGCCATCAGCGCCCTTCTCGCCAAGGGCCTGGCCCAGGATGCGGCCGTGGCCCATTTCATCCGCTCCACCCACGGCGAACTGCCGCCGCACCGGCTGGCGACGCTGCTGGCCGACGGCGACGACCCCCAAGGGGCCAGCCTGGCTGAACTGCTGCTTTTCCCGGGCGAGGACACGGCCCGGGCCCTGGAGCCGGACCTGGCCCGGGCTGGCCTCGACGCGGCCGGCAGCGCCGCTTTGGCCCAGCGCCTGGCCGCCGCCGTCACGGCCGCCGTGGCCATCCTGCCCGACGGCACGCGCCTGACCGTGCCCATGGACGCCGAGGCCGTCGCCCGCTTCGTTTCGCGCCTGGGCCCCGAGCGCGGCCTGCCCCGGGAGACAACGCACCTGTTGACGGAACGCCTTGGCCCGGAGGTAGCCCTCACCGTAGCCGTGGCGGCCAGGCGGTCGGGACCGGCGGTGTGGCCGCCGGGCGCGGCTGCGCTGGTGCGGGCCGTGGCCGGGCGGTTGCCGGCCGAGGCCCCGGACGCCCTGGCGACGCTGCTCTATCTGGTGGGGTTTCTGGGCGGGCTGGCTGCGGGCGCCCTGCCGCTGCCGACGCTTATGGCCCGCCATGGCCGGCTTTCCGCCCAGTTGCGCCGGGCGCGGCAACAGGAACTGGCCTTTTCCAAAAGCAATTTCGAAACCATCGCCATGACCGGCGCCCGCCTGCCCTACCTGCACGCCCCGGACATCGCCCGGGAGCTGGCCCTTTGCGCGGCGGCCATCGAGGCGGCCACGGGCCGGGCGGCCCCGCCGGCCGAGGCGACCTGCCTGGACCTGGGCGTGGCCGCCGATGCCGCGGCGCTTTTCGCCGTCCTGGACGATCAGTCGGACTGATCGCCGGGCGCCTCGAGGGCGCAGGCCCACCGCCCCGGCAGGCGCACGGTCAGGCGCGTGCCCGAGGCCTCGCCCGTTTCCATGTCGATATCCCCGCCGTGCAACCGGGCCACGCTGCGCGCCAGAAAGGCGCCGAGCCCCGTGCCGCCCTTCTTGCCGCTGGTGGCGTATTTGGCGAAAAACCGGGGGCGGACGTCTTCGGGCACGCAGCCCAGGTTGTGCAGGACGGTCCGGACTTCGTCCACGGTTTCGGACACCGTGACGGTGACGGTGGTGCCGGCCGGGGCGGCCTCCAGGGCGTTGGCCAGCAGGTTGGCGAACATGGCGGCCAAAAGCCCGGCCTCGCCGAGCACCGTCGGCCCGTCCCCGGCCCCGTCCAGGCCGGGGCCGACAAAGCGCATGGCCAGCTTCCTGGAGCCGGCCTGGGCGGCTTTTTCCCGTTCCAGACGGCGCAAAAGCGGCGCCAGTTCCACGGGCTCGGGCGCCAGCACGTAGCGCCCCTGTTCGATTTTGAGCAGGTCGAGGTTGCGCTCGACCATGGTGTAGAGGCGTTCGGCGGTTTCGCGGATGACCTCGGCCATGGCCGCGCCGTCGGGGCACAGGCCGTTGTTCGCCAGGTGCGCGGACAGGCCCACGATGCCCGCCAGGGGCGAACGCAGGTCGTGGCGCAGCATCTGCTCCACCCGCTCCCGGGCCTGTTCGGCCCGCACCCGGTCCGTGACGTCGTGGATGATGGAAAAAAGCAGTGTCCGCCCGGGAAAGGCCACCGGCCCGGAATAGACCTCCACCTCCCGAAGGCTCCCGTCGGCCAGGCGGTGGGTGAAGCGGAAAAACCGCCGGCCCTCCTCCTTGGCCGCCCGCATCTCGGCCTGGGTCTTTTCCGGCCTCAGGGTATTGATGTCCCAGATGGACAGGGACCGCATGGTGTCGGCGCCGTAGCCGTAAAAGTCGCAGGCCGCCGGATTGGCCTCGACGATTTGGCCGGTTTCCGGGTCGATGAGCAGCTTCACGGCGATATTGGCGGAGAACATGGCCCGGTAGCGGGCTTCGGCGGCGGCCAGGGCCTGGTCGGCGTCTTGGCGCGACAGGACCAGGGCCACGCCGTCGGCCAGCCGTTCCAGGGCGGCCACGCCCTCGCGGCCCAGGCGGTCGCGGCGGCGGTCGTTGACCTGGATGAGCCCGATGCATCGCCCGTCCACGCGTAGCGGAACCAGGGCCACGGTCTCGTAGCCGGCGGCGTTGCAGCGGTTGCGGGTGGTAAACGGCAGCTCGCCCGGCCCGGCCAGCAGCCGGCTGGTGGAACCGGTGAAAAACGAGCCCCCGGCCGTGGCGAAGGGCCAGGCCGGGTCGAGGCGGCCGTCGATGACCGCGCCGCACATGCAAGCCAGCGCGCCCCGGCCGTCCGGCGACGCCTGGGCCGGGTCGCCGTCGCACAGGCGCGACTCGGCCCGGACGAAATCCGCGGCAAAGCCCTGGGTCGTGAAATACGGATAGTCGCCGTCCCGGGCCAGGCGCAGGCCCACGGCCTGGCAGCCCGTCCAGCGGCGCAGCAGGTCCAGGACGCTGCGCAGGAATTCTTCCCGGTCGGGCACGGCCCGCAGCAAACGCACCGCGTCGTCGAGCCCGCTCAAATCGGGCAAGGATTGTTCCGGTTCCGCGATCATGCGGGACCCTACCATTTCCGTCCCCGCGGACACAAGAAAAAGGCTGGTTCAAGCACACAAAAATCGCAAGGAATCCCGAGGGAAAGACCCTCGCAGACGCCTTGGCCGGCAGCCGGTCGTTGCCGGGATGGGAGCAAAGGTTGCCCGGCACGACGTCCCAGGCCGCCGCGACCTTCCGGGCAAGCCGCAACCAGGCGCGGTTCCTCCCGGACACGGGGAGCATGGGTCAACCGGGGGGGCGAAAGCGCATTTCTGAAGCGGACCAGCCGCGTGCACGGGAGCTTCCCACCTCGAGCGCCGCACGCGCCGGTCCGGCCCCCGCCCCCCGGCCGGTCAGGCCGGCCGGCCCTCGCCCTGGGCGGGCACGGCCTGGGTTTCCAGGGCGGCCGGCGGGGTTTGCGGAATGCGGATCAGGAAACGGGTGCCCAGCCCCGGCTCGGACGTCAGCGCGATGGCCCCGCCGTGCTTGGCCACCATGTCGTTGGCGATGAAAAGCCCCAGGCCCGTGCCCTTGAGCCCCTTGGAGGAGAAAAAGAGGGTAAAGGCCTTTTCCCGCGTCTCCTGGTCCATGCCCATGCCGTTGTCCTCGATGTCGAAGACGATGACCGCGCCCTCGCGGCGGACACGGCAGGCGATACGGTGCTCGGACTTGGCCGTATCGGCCAGGCAGGCGTCCACGGCGTTTTCCAGGATGTTGACCAGGGCGGCCTGCAGATTGGCCGCGTCCACGGCCATCTCCCCCAGGTCCGGGGCGATTTCGGCGGTGAGGGCCACGCCTTCACGGGCGGCCTTGGGGGCCACGGTCTGGGCCAGGGAGGCGGCGAAGGCGGCCACGTCCACGGTCTCCGGGGCCAGCTCCCGGGACTTGGCGTAATAAAGGACATTGAGCACCAGCGCCCGCACCCGGCCGACCAGGGCGCGCACCGCCTCGGCCGCGGCCTGGGACCGGGCCATGTCGCCGCGCTTGAGGCCCGATTCCACGCGGTAGACCGCCCCTTCCAGGGCCGTGAGCATCCCTTTGACGCCGTGGGAGATGGAACCGAGCATGAGCCCAAGGGAGGTGAGGTGGCTTTGCAACTGGCGGATGCTCGTGATGTCGGCCGACATTTCCATGACCTCCACCATCTCGCCGGCGGCGTTGCGGATGGCGGCCGTGGAAATGAGCACGTTGAGCTGCCGGCCGTCGCGGGTGGTGACCACGGTTTCCTCGAAATGGGCCTCGCCGTCGGCGAAGGTCCGCTCGGCCGGGCAGTCGGGACAGGGTTCGGCCCGGTGCTTGAAGACGTCGAAACAGGGCCGGCCCACGCCCTCGCCGAAGTCCTCGACGAAACGCCGGTTGTTGGCCACGACCAGGCCCTGGCGGTCGCGCACGGCGATGGAGCACGGGGTGGCGTCGAAGAGGTCCATGTACTTCTGCTGGGTGACGCGCAGTTCTTCCTGGAGGCGCTTGATCTCGCTGACGTCCACGGCCATTTCCAGCACCAGCTCGACCTTGCCGTTGGTGGCGGCGATGGGCGAAGTGTGGACCATGACCGGCAGCTCGTTGCCGTTTTTGCACAGCATGGTTTCGCGGCAGCGCTGGCCCTTGCCGGTCTCGAAGGTCTTCCAGACGGGGGCGCCTCTACCGCGCAGGGCCTGGCCGGCGTAGACCTCCCAGCTGTGGCGGCCGACCATGTCGCCCAGGCGGTCCTTGTACAATTGATTGGTGGCCACGACTTCGAGGGAGGCGTTGTGCACGGCCACGAAGCAGGGCATCTCGTTGAAGTAGCCGGCGCCCTCGCCGAGGTCGGCCGAGAGGCCGGAGATGGCCTGGCACATGGTCTCGGCCATCTGGCCGGCGGCCAACTGGCGTTCGAGCTCGACCACGCGGCTGGATTTCTCGCGCACGAGCTTTTCCAGGTTCTGCGTGTACTGGCGCAGCTCCCGGCGCATGGAAAGCTTCTCGTCGATGCGCTTTAAGGCGGCATCGAGGATATCGTGGTTGATGGGCTTGGTGACGAAGTCCGCGGCGTCGTTTTGCAGGCAGCTGATGGCCAGGTCCATGTCGCCGTGGCCGGAGATCATGACCACTTCGGTTTCCGGGCTTCTGGCCTTGATGCGTTTGAGGAGTTCCAGCCCGTCCATGACCGGCATCTTGATGTCGGTCAGCACGATGGAAGGGGCCACGGCGTCGAAGACGGCCAGGGCTTCCTCGCCGTTGGCGGCGGCGTGGACGTCATAGCCGAGGTCGGCCAAAAAAAGCCCCAGGAAGCGGCGGATGTCTTCCTCGTCGTCGACGAGAAGCAGGGATTCGCTCATGGACGGCCTGCCTTGTCCCGACGGGCGGGATGGCCGGTCGGGGGAAGCCGCACGGCGGCTGCTTCCCCCGACCGGAGGTTACTCGCCGAGGATGCCGCGCACCACGCGCACGACCTCGTCGGCCTCGAAGGGCTTGGCCAAAAAGGCCGCCGCCTTGGGGATGATGTAGGACAGTTCGCTGTGGCCGGTGATGACCACGATGGGGATGGTGGCCAGGGCGCTGTTCTTCTGGATGGCCCGGCCGACCCAGGGGCCGGACTTGTCGGGCATCTCCACGTCCAGGGTGATGAGGTCGGGCCGCAGGTCCTTTAAGATCTCCAAGGCCTTGTCGCCGTTTTCGGCCAGGACCACGTTGTAGCCGTTGTCGGTGAACACGGCTTCCAGGTAGTCGCGGATATTGGGATCGTCGTCCACGGTCAGAATGGTTTTCTTGGTCATGGTTCCACTGCTCCTTTGGTGGAGGTGCTGGCGCGCCTTGGCGCGCTAGGCATCACCCGCCTGCGGCAGCTTGTCCGGGCGGTTGATGCTGATCACGGGACACGTGGCCCGCACCAGGACCTGTTCCAGGGTGCTGCCGAAGGGCCGCTCGTCGGGATCGAGTTCGCGGGTGTGGTGGGCCATGACGATGAGGTCGGCCTGCCGCTCGCGCGCGAACTTGACGATCTCCACATAGGGCGATCCTTCCCAGACCTCAATGGAAGTCCGCTTGGCCAGGTCGCCGAGCTTGGAGGCGTAGCCCACCTGTATCTTGCGCCGGGCCTCGGCCAGGCGGCCCTCGATGCCCTCCTGGGTGAGCGCGATGGCCGACTGGAGCTTGTCGAGGTCCAGGCAGTGGAAGAGGTGCAAATCGCCCTGCACGTCCCGGGCGATGGTCTCGGCCAGCTTGAAGGCCGATTCCGACGCCTTGGAGAAGTCGGTGGCGAAGACGATGTTGGAAAACCCGCCCCAGAACGAGGCGGCCGGGCGGGCCACGGTCAGCACCGGGCAGCGGGCGGCCTTGGCCACCTTCTCGTGGGTGCCGCCGATGACGCCGCGCTTGTAGAAGCCGCCAACCTCCAGGCCCTGGCCGCGGGCGCCCATGACCACGAGGTCGGCGTCCACCTTGCGGGCCAGGCGCAGGATCTCGCGGGAGGGGTTGCCCACGGCGATCTCGATGCCGGCCTTCTTGCAGCCCGAGAGCTGGATGGCGTAGGTGGTGCGCAGTTCCTCGCGCACGCCCTCCAGGTATTCCTCGTCGGCGTCGACCGTTTCACCCGTGCGCACGTCGAGGACCAGGTTGCTGTCCCCCTTGCCCGGGATGCCCAGGCAATGGAAGACGATGATTTCCGAGCCGTAACGGCCGGCCATGTCGAAAGCCACGCGGGCGGCGCTGTCGCAATCCGGCGCTCCCGAAGTCGCAAACACTATTTTCCCAAACATTGCGGACCCCCTGGGGCGTGAGAGGTGTCTTGCCTATGGGCGAAGCGCCCGCCCTATTCCTCGTCGTCCTCGTCCTTGGGCTTCAAATGCTCGGGTACGATGACCATCTTGAGGAGCAGCGGCTTGAGGAAGGACCAGTCGATGTGGATATGGTACTCTTCCTCCAGGTCGCGGATGGCGTCCCAGCAGTTGTGGCACGGGGCGATGACCAGCTTGGCCCCGGTTGCGATAATCTGGTCGCGCTTGGTGAGCAAGGCCTTGTTGCGCATGGGGCGGAACTTGCCGATGCCGTTGAAGCCGCCGCCACCGCCGCAGCAGTAGTTGTATTCCTTGTTGGGCGTCATCTCGACCAGGTAGCCCGGCTCCACGATGTAGGTCAGGATCTCGCGGGCGGTCTCGGCCAGGCCCCAGTTGCGGATGTAGTTGCAGGAGTCCTGGTAGGTGACGGGCTGCTTGATGCGCTTGGCCGGGTCGATTTTGAGCTTGCCTTCGCGCAGGGCCTCGGCCACCCACTGGACGTAGTGGATGTAGGGCGCCGGCGGCTGGCCGTCGGGACGGCCGGCCCAATACGGCCCCTCGACGACCGTGGCCCGGTGGGCGTGGCCGCATTCCGTGCCGATGACCCGTTTGGGTCGCAGGCGCTCGATGGCGGCGTAGACGTTTTCGACCTGCAGCTTGCAGGCTTCCCAGTCGCCGGCGAACATGGAAAGGCTCGTCTGCTCCCAGCCCTCGGACGGCACGGTCCAGTTCTCGCCGGCGATGTGGAAGAGGATGGCCGCCTCGGCCAGGTCTTCCGGGTAGTGCTTGGGCTCGCGGGCGTTGCAGGTGTACATGATGTCCGCGTCTTCCTTGTCCACGGGGATCTCGAGCCCGGGCCAATCGTCCTGCTGCTCCTCGGCCATCCATTCGCAGGTTTCCACCCAGTCCTCGGTGGTCACGTCCATCTGGGCGCGGTAGACGCGGTGCATGCCAGCGCCGATTTTGAGCTCCCAGGGCACGAACCCCTGGGAATAGAGCAGGCCGCGGGTATAGCCCATCATGATGCCGATATCGATGCCGTGGGGGCAGAACTGGGCGCAACGGTTGCAGCAGGTGCAACGCGACCAGGCCACTTCCATGGCGTGGCGCATGAACGCCCCGTCCACGTCGCCCTTGCGCCGCACGATCTCGCCGAGCGTCGACTGGATCTTGTACGAGGGCACCTGCTCGGGGTTGCGGTCGTTGACCAGGTACAGGAAGCAGGAGTCGGCGCACAGCCCGCAGCGGGCGCAAACGTCGAGCCAGGTCTGCATGCGGGATTTGAAGGTTTTCTGGATGGTGGCCCACAGTTTTTCGCGGTCCACTTCCAGCTCTTCCATTTCCGCGTAGTATTTGGTGCCGCGCGTGTCCGAGAGCAGGGCCTTTAAGGCCTCCTCGGTCGTTATCGGCGTCTTGTTGCAGTAGATTCCTTCAGGCATGTCGAATTCTCCTTGGCGGTATGGCGTCGGCCGTTTCTACCAGACGATGCCGCGGCCGCGCTGGCCGCCGCGCTTGACGCCGAAGTCCACGCCGATTTGCGCCCGGGAACAGAAAAACAGCACCACGTGGGAGAGCTTGGTGAACGGGATGGCGACAAGCCAGATCTCGCCCGTGATGATGTGGGCCAGCAGCCAGCCGCCCCCGTCCCCGCCCTGGTGGGCGGCCACGAAGCCCGTGACGAGCGGCGCCAGGCTGATGGCCATGATCCACAGGTCGTGGGGCGTGGTGATGATGCGCACTTCCGGCAGGGCGAAGCGGCGCAGCAGGATGAACGCCCCGGCGGCCAGGGCCAGGATGGTCAGCGCGTCGGCCAGCCCGGCCGGCAGGGTCGGCCAGGACAGGCCGAAGCGCTCGGACACGAGCATGACGTGGGCGAATAAAAACAGCGGCACGATGACCAGGCCGATGTGCAGCAGGAAGAAGGCCGCGGCATACAGCGGCTTGAACCGCCAGCTGCGCGAGCCGTAGGGGGTGATCCAGTGGAAGATGGACTTGAGCGCCCCTTTCCAGGCCAGCTCGCGGTAGTAGCCGTAGGGCACGCGGTCGAGCTGCCAACTGAGGCCCTTGACGTATTTGACGACGCGCCAGGCGCAGCCGATGATGAATATGGCGAACGACAGCCACAGCATCGGCCCCGTCAGGAATGCATACATGGTGTTCTCCTTCAATCCTTGTCGAGGTCCGGCCGGCCTAGTAGCGCCGGTTGCGTTCTTCGCGACCCGTCAGAAAACGCCAGAAGCCGATGAAGCAGACAAGCACCAGGCCCATGAGGACATAGGTGATGCTCTTGTTGTGCAGCATCAGGTCTTGCAGGGTGTTAAACATCGCGTATCTCCCCTTTCATCCTAGTGGGACGAGTCTTTGTACGCCGGATGCGCGTAGAAGATCGGCATGCGGGTGACGATGAACTTGAAGGCGATGATGCCGATGGTGACCACGAACAGGGAGATGATGATCTCGCCCAGGCTCGGGAAGTAGCGCTCGGCGCTCGGCAGCTGCCAGTTGAAGGCAATGAGGCTCACGTCGAAGCGGTTGAGCATGATGCCGATGACCGTCCACGGGGCGGCCAGGCGCACCAGGCCGATGTTGCGGTCGCGGTAGCCCACGGCGTAGCAGTAGCACGGCAGGACCACGAAGCCGACCACTTCCAGCAGCCACCAGGCGCCGTAGCCGGTGAAGAGGTAGTGCCAGCGGTTGTCCATGGACAGGCCCAGGAGCTTCATGGCCAGGTAGCCGGCCATGATCCAGGCCGCCCCCTTGGCGAAGGCGAACTGCAGGTCCAGGTAGTTGGCGTTGTAGTCCTCGTCCATCTTGTGATGGAAGTAGCGGTGCGACAGCGTCCCTTCGAAGACGACCATGGACAGGCCGGCGAACATGCTGGACATGAAGAACATGACCGGCAGGTAGGGCGTGTACCACAGCGGGTGCAGCTTGGACGGGGCGATGAGGTACAGGGCGCCGAGGGAAGACTGGTGCAGGGTGGACAGGATGACGCCGAAGATGGTCAGTACCATGGTCAGCTTGACCAGGATGCCCCGGTACCTGTCGAAGCCGCCCTTCCACTCCATGGCCGCCGGCAGGTACTCCAGGAACAGCACCGTCAGGTAGATGAACACGCACAGGCCGACTTCGAACAGGATCGAGGTCGTGCCCTGCTGGTAGAAGATGGGGTACGGCAGGCGCCAGGGCCGGCCGACGTCGTAGTTGAGGGCGAACACCACCAGGGCGTAGCCCAGGAAGGCTGTCAGGATGGCCGGCCGCACCGCGGCGTGGAAGCGCTTGAAGCCGAAGATGTAGCAGGCGGCCGAGGTGGTGTAGCCGCCGGCGGCCAGGGCGACGCCGCACAGGAGGTCGAAACCGATCCAGATGCCCCAGGGGTTGTTGTCCGAGAGGTTGGTGACCGAGCCCAGGCCCATGGTGAAGCGCATGATCGTCACCACGATGCCGGCGGCCAGGATGATGCCGGCGACAATGTTAAACGGCGTGACGAGCGAGCCGTTTTTGGTGTGTTCCGTCGACATTATGCGTCCTCCCCGCCCTCGGATTCCTTGTGGGCGGCCTCCAGGGCCTTTTTGACCTCGACCTCGATGCGCCGCTTGTTGGCCACCTCGGCCTTGGTGAGCTCCTCGGCCAGCTTGGCCTCGGCGTCGGCGCTGGCCTTGGCGATGGCCGCCTCGACGGCCGCCCTCTTCTCGTCCTCGGCGATCTTGTCCTTGCGCTTGCTGATGGCGTAGATGCCGGTGAGCAGCACCGGCCAGATGCCGGCCACGGCCGGCACGGCGGCCAGGGCCCCGGCAGTCAGCTCGGGAGCCGAGGCCGTGCCCAGGTGCTCGTCCATGCCGATGGCGCCAAACGACGGCTTGGGCGCGATGTACAGCCAACTCGTGCCGCCCATCTCATGCTCGCCGTAGACGTGCTGCACGTACTTCTCCGGGCTCGTCGTGACGCGGTCCCAGGCGATGTTGAGCAGTTCGCGGCGCTTGCCGAACTGCAAGGCCTCCTTGGGACAGGCCTCGACGCAGCCCGGGAGCTTGCCCTCGAGCAGGCGCGGCTGGCACAGGGTGCACTTCATGACGCGCGGGGTGAAGGCCTTGTCGTATTCGTAGGCCGGGATGTTGAAGGGACAGGCCACCATGCAGTAGCGGCAGCCGACGCAGACCGAGGGGTCGTAGACCACGGCGCCGGTCTCGGTCTTCTGGAAGGCCCGCACGAAACAGGCCGAGGCGCAGGCCGGCTCCAGGCAGTGGTTGCACTGGATCTTGCGGAAGACCGGGTTCTCGCCCGGTTTGGGCTGGTACTTGTTGACCACGGTGTAGGAGGCGGCGTCGGTGCGGCGCGCCGCGTCCATGACCGTGAGGTCGTCGAAGGGTTTGGCCGGCTGCGGCAGGTCGTTGACCTTGTTGCAGGCGGCTTCGCACTTGCGGCAGCCGATGCACCGGGAGGCGTCGAACAACACGCCGCCGACGTTGGGCATGCCGGCGACATCGGCGCCGGAGGCGGCCTTGGCCGAAACGCCCGTGGTGAGGCTCACCCCGGCCGCGCCCAAAAGGCCCAGAAAGTGTCTTCGTTTCATCGTATCGCGACCTCGACTGGTTGGGGTGCTACTTCTTTTTTTCCGCGTGGCAGCCGGCGCAATCCGTGGCCTTGGGCACGGGCTTGGCGCCGGGGGCCTTGTCCACCACCTTGCCGTCAATACCCATGGCCGTGTGGCAGCCCATGCACTGGTTGTGGTAGGCGGCCCTCAGCGCCGGGCGCGGCGAGGCGGCGGTGCCGGAGGCGGCGGGGTGGCAGTTGCCGCAGCGCGGCGGGGTCTTGGAAGCGGGGCTATTGTGGTGGCAGCCCTGGCACACGGCCGCGTCGGTGGCGTGGAAGGCGCCGGCCAGCTTGCTGTCCTTCATGCCGGCCACCATGGACTGCACGATCTTGCGGTGGGGCAGGACGGACGGTTCGTAGTCCTTGGCGAGGGAGCCGATGGTCACGGTTTCGGGGATGTCGTCGGCGGCGAAGGTGGCGGTGGCCTGGCGCTTGCCGGCAAGGAGCTTCTCGGCCAGGGCCGGGGCCATGGCCGCGGCTTCCTTGTCGTTGCGGCCCATGAATTCGGCGACGGCCTTGTCCAGGCCCTCGGTGGGCACCACGTGGCAGGAGCCGCATTGCGCCTTGTCGCCCACGCCCTTTTTCATGGAGGCGTGGCAGCCGGCGCACTCGGGCTTTTTCTGGAGGGCGGCGTGGCAGCCGGCGCAGCTCTGGGGCGCCTCGACCTTGTGCATGGCCGCTTCCAGGGTGACGAAGCCGCCGTCCTTGGCGCCGGGCACGGTGTGGCACTTGGCGGCGCAGGAGGTCAGGGCGGCGTGGTGGCAGGAGACGCAGGTCTCGCTCTTGGCCTCGTGGTACTTGTGGTTAAAGGGCACGGGCGACATGCCGTAGGCCGTAACGGGCTTGCCGTCGGCGCCGATGACCGGCTTGTCGGCCGCGGCCGGGCGGATCATGGCGAAGTCGGGCTGGCCGCGCTTGATGCGCAGGTCGGCGTCGGCCGGGACCTTTTTGAGCGAGGTCTCGGCGATGGCCTTCTGGTCCAGGGGACCGTGGCAGCCGGCGCAGGTGGACGGTCCGGTGGGGACGTCCTTGCCGCCGGAAGCGGCCACGGCGCGGTGGCAGGTCACGCACTCGCCGTGGGCGGCCAGGCGCAGGGAGCGGATCTTTTCCGGCTTGCGCCCGGGCACGTTCGAGCCGGATCCGGTGTGGCAGTAGACGCAGGCGCCGGGCACCTTTTCCGGCGCGGGTGCGGCCACGGTCTTGCCGGCGGCCTCATCATAGACGTGGTGGCAGGCGCCGCACTTGTTTTCCGCCTTTTCCTGGGTGGCGGCGTGGCGGAAGTGCAGGCGCTTGTCCACGGTGATGGGCTGCCAGTTGGACGAAACATCGGGGGTGCCGTTGTGGCAGCCCTTGCACTGGACGTCCGAGGGGCCGGACTTCTGGCCGGCGGCGGACATGTCCATGTGGCACTTGATGCAGTTGTCGTGATAGGTGTTCTTGATGGTGTCGGCCGAGGCGGGCGCGTCGTCGCGCCGGAAGGCCAGGTACATGGTCCCGTCCTTGGAGGACAGGTGGCAGGTCCCGCATTCCTTGCCGTAGAACTTGGCCTGCTTGCCCAGGGCCGCCGTGTGCTTGTCGTGGAGAAAAACAACCGGAGGCTGGGTGAGGGGTCCGAACCGCTTGAGTTCGTCGATGGACAGGATGTCGGCCCGCTGCTTGTCGTCGCCCTGGTCCTTGGCCGCGCCCAGTCCCGCCGTCAGCGTCAGCAAGCCGCCGGACCCGAGCAGGGCCAGGGCGACCAGCAGTGTTCCCGTGCGCCGTTTTGCATTTTTCATACGATTACTGACCTTCTGCTTGACATGTTCACTTCACCCATCTCCCTTGGCCTCGGTCCCCGGGCGCGCCCGGGCGCCCGCTTGCGGAAGTACCCCGTCCGCGCGGGCGGCCTTGAAAAAGTCCCTTGACAGCGCCCTGAAAAATTATCACGATTTGCCTGCAATACGTGAGATACGTCCTTAGCGACTTTTGTGAAACTTGTCACCTGAAATTTTGGATTCCTACGAACCAGGTCGGCATAAAATCGGCGAGCGACATTGCACAACGCATCGGAGGCGCGGCTAAAATGGGAATAATCCCTGAAAATAACAAGGTTTTTCCAAGAGACAACGATTCGGCCCAAGGGCCGGAGGAAGGGGCTGGGGCCAGATTCCTGACCACGGAACAGCTGGTTTTGCTCGACCAGACCTTTGCCGCCTGGGTGGCGGAGGCGCGGGGAAATCGCTCGCGAATATCACGGAACCGCTCGCGACTCGTGTTCTTGATGCTGCGCCACACCGGAGCCAAGCTCGGCGAGGTCCTGGCCATAAACGATGGCGAGGACTTCGACCTGGTGGCCCGCAAGGTCCGCCTGGGCGGGCGCGGCGAGGAAGCGAGGCCCTGGCGCGAGGTCTACATGCCCCACGAGCTGCACGCCGAACTGGGCCTGATCCTGCGCGACCCGGACTACGCCCCCGTTCGCGGCAGCCTGTTCGCCCTGGACCAGGGCTACGTGCGCCGGGTGCTCTACGAACGGGCGGTGGAATGCGGCCTGCCCAAGCACATGGCCAACCCCAACACCCTGCGCCGCTCCCGGGGCATCGAACTGCTGCGCGGCGGCGTGCCGCTGGTGGCCATCCAGCGCAGCCTGGGGCACTTGACGGCCAATGCCACGGCCGCCTTCCTGGAACTGTCCGGCGAGGACACGGCCGCCCTGGACATGGCCCTTTTGGAGCGCGAAAAAAACCCGGCCGAGGATGGCCGCAACGTCTTTTCCGGCAAGGTGGCGGCCGTAAACCCCGGGGACCTGCAATCCCTGGTCGAGGTGGAAACGCCCGGCGGCCACCGCCTGGTCTCGGTTTTGTCCAACGACCACCTGCGCGCCATGGGCCTGCGGCGCGGCAGCCCGGTCACGGCCCGCATCCGCCCGCCCCGGCTCACCCGCGGCGACGCCGGAGGCGACGCCCCCGGGCCCAACCGTTTTCGGGGCGTGGTGGAGCGCATCATGGTCGGCGCGGACACGGCCGAGGTGGTGGTGCAGCTCGAGGACGGGGCCAGGGTCTGCTCGGTCATCACGCCCGAAAGCCTGGCCAACCTGCATCTCGAGGTCGGGCAGACCGTCTGGGCCATGACCGGGGCTTTTTCCATCACGGTCAGCGCGCCCTAGGGCGTCCGACGGAGAGAGCGCCATGGCGAGGCCGGAAAACAACCATGCCGCCCCAGGTGGCCCCCTGACCCGGTCCGCCGCCGCGGCCGGCGGCCTTTTCACGCGCATCCGGCGCTCGCTGATCACCAAGCTGGCCATCATCTGCGGCGCGGCGCTCATGTTTTTCTTCTTCCTGTGGTCCTCCCTCAACATGGAGGCCATGGAAGCCCTGTCCATGGCCAACACCGTCTCCGACATCGACCGCCTGGGCACGACCATCATCCTGGGGCTGCACGACTCCATGCTGACCTACGCCCCGGACGCCACCCAGGAGATCGTGCGCAACATCGGCACCCAGCGGGCCATCAAGTCCATCCGCGTCTACAACAAGCGCGGCGAGGTCAAGTATTCCAACCTGACCAGCGAGATCGGCACGGTCACGGACATCAAGCAGGAGGCCTGCTACGTCTGCCACCGCGTGGAGCCGCCCCTGGCGCACCTGGACATCCGGGAGCGCACCCGCATCTTCACCGACGACGCCGACCGCAAGTGCATCGGCATCATCTTCCCCATCGGCAACGACGCCTCCTGTTCCGGCGACCCCTGCCACGTCCACCCGCCGGGCAAGAAGATCCTGGGCCTGCTCGACATGGTGGTCTCCCTGGAGGCCTCGCAAGCCAACCTGGACCGGTTTTCCCGCATCAATTTCCTTATGGCCCTCGGCATCGCCGCCGCCGTCTTCCTCATCCTGGTGCTGTGCCTGCACCTGCTCGTCAACCGGCCCGTGCGCAAGATGATGCGGGCCACACGGGCCATCGCCGCGGGCGTGGGCTTCGAGGGCCTCGACCTGCGCCAGGCCGACGAGATGGGCGAACTCGGCCGGGCCATCAATGCCATGGGCCGCGAGGTGCTCATCAAGCAGGCCGAACTGGCCCGCCAGATGAAGCGCTACCAGGACCTCTTCGAGCACGTGCCCTGCACCATCACCGTCCAGGACCGCGACCTGCGCCTGATCAGTTACAACCGCCAGTTCGCCGACGAGTTCCACGCCCGGCCCGGCGAATACTGCTACAAGGTCTACAAGGGCCTGGACGCGCCCTGCCGCAACTGCCCGGTCATCCGCACCTTCGAGGACGGCGCCCCCCACGCCACCGAGGAGATCACCGTGGCCAAGGACGGCGGCAAGCGCTCCTTTTTCGTCAGCACCGCGCCCATGACCGACGCCGCCGGCAACGTCAACGCGGTCATGGAGATCAGCCTCGACATCACGGACAGCAAATTCCTTGAAGAAGAACTTGAACGTTCGCGCCGCAAGTACCTGGCGATCTTCAGCTGCATCCCCACGGCCCTGTTCGTCCTGGACCGCGACAGCCTGACCATCCTCGAATGCAACGCCACGGCCGAGGAGGTCTACGGCTGCCCGCAAAGCGAACTGATCGGCCGCGGCTTCCTGGAGCTGTTCGCCGACCGCGACCGGGAAGGCTACGAACGCCGCATCCGCGGCCAGGCCGCCATCGACCGGGCCCGGCACCAGAAAAAGACCGGCGAGGTCATCTACGTCTCCATCCGCATTTCCACGGCCGCCTTCCCGGGCAGCCAGGTCTACCTGGTTTCGGCCACGGACATCACCCGGCGGCTGGAAACCGAGCAGCAGCTCATCCAGGCCAGCAAAATGGCCACCTTGGGCGAAATGGCCACCAGCGTCGCCCACGAGCTCAACCAGCCATTGACCGTCATCCAGACCATCGCCGACCTGCTTTCGCGAAAGACCCGGGGCGAGGCCAGCCCGCCCAAGGAACTCTTCAAGGAGATGGCCGAGGGCATCGGCAAGCACATCGCCCGGGCCACGCGCATCATCAACCACATGCGCGAATTCGGCCGCAAATCGGAAATGAAGGTCGAGCCCGTGGACCTCGGCGAGGTCCTCTCGCGCACACTCGAACTGTTCAGCCAGCAGCTCAAGGTGCGCAACATCGCGGTCGCCTGCGACATCGCCCCGGACCTGCCGCCGGTCGCGGCCGAGGGCAACCGGCTGGAGCAGGTCTTCATGAACCTGCTCATAAACGCCCGCGACGCCATCGAGGACCACGCCGCCGCCACGCCGGGCGCCGCCAAGCGCATCGGCCTGCGCGTGTTCGCCGACAACGACTGGGTCACGGCCGAGGTCACCGACACCGGCGCCGGCATCGCCCCGGATATCCAGGACAAGGTCTTCGAACCGTTTTTCACCACCAAGGCCGTGGGCAAGGGCACGGGCCTGGGGCTTTCCATCAGTTACGGCATCGTCAAGGACTACGGCGGCGCCATCGACATCGTATCCGAGCCCGGCCAGGGCGCCCGGTTCGTCGTGCGCCTGCCCCGCCGGGAGGGCGAGGACGGCCCCCCCCGGGAAGCCGTCGCGCCCCTAGGGGAAACCGTCCATGGCAACAAATGAAACGACGGCACATTCGATTTGGCGACCAGGGCGGCCGGGCCCGTCGGGAACAGGCGGTCGCACCGCCACCGACAGGCCCTTCCCCGGCGCGCCCTCTCCGGCAAGGCGCCCGCGACACGGCGCCAACCGGTATTTCCGGCAGGCAAAGGCGATCATTGCAACCAACCCCAACGGGAACGCGGCCCCAGCCGGCCGCGAGCCCACCAAGGAGTCGGACATGGCCAAGAAAATCATGGTGGTGGACGACGATCCCCAGATCGTCTCCTATCTCGTCACGCTGCTTGGGGACAACGGATTCGAAACCTGTAGCGCCTCGGACGGCGACGCGGCCATGGAGGTGCTGGAACGGGAGCGCCCCGACTGCATCACCCTGGACCTGGAGATGCCCCACGAATGGGGGCCGCGGTTTTACCGCAAGTTCTCGCAGAAAGAGGAATTCAAGAACCTGCCGGTGGTGGTCATCAGCGGCCTGACCGGCCACGACATGGCCATTCGCAAGGCCGTGGCCGCCATCCACAAGCCTTTCGAACCCGAGGCCGTGCTGACGGCCGTCAAAAAGGCCTGCGGCGAATAGCAACGCACCGGGGCCTGCCCGCCGCCGGACAGGCCCCGGCCCCCTTGCCGCCTGACGCTTTCCGCCCTGGGCCGGCCTCCGCCTGCCCCGTCCGTGGGGCCGCAAGGCGGTCGGGTGCGCCCCGTTGCCCGTGCGGCCGCCGCTGCGCCTCCCCCGGCCGCGGGGCCAAGGCCGGGACGTTGCGCCCGGGGCCGCTGCCGCCACGCGCCTTCCGTAAGCCCGCACAGCCCGCCGCCCGGACTCGCTGCCTTGGCTGCCTTCCCCCTTTCCCGCGACACACCCCTTCGGATTGCGCCCCCCTGCTCGGCCGGCCACGATCACCCGGATGCCGGCACCAGGCTCGGGCCGGCCCTGCCTGGCCTGCGCCACACCGACGCCGAAGGGGCGGCTGCCCCCCGGCGGCCAAGCACTGGCGTCATCTGGCTTTTATTGCGTTGAAAATGCGCTGCGACATCACCTGGAGTCGTGTGGCCAGTCGTTTCCTGGCTTGCATTCCCCCAGTGGGCGAAAGCCGGCAGCCTGTGCGCGCCCTTCAGGGCAGCGGGGCGCGAAAAGGTGCTCACGGCCCGGGCAGATGCTGCAAGCCTGCTCCGATACCGTTGTACGCTGCCAGGAGCCGTCCGTTCGATGGCCATTTTTCGGGCGTGTGCTGGCCACAAGTTTGTCCTTTACGGCAATGCGCTTTTCCTGGTAATCTTCAACAATAGGGTATCCCAATACGCGCCATCCATGGCCTGCCTTTTTGCCCATGCCCACGGGTACGACAGGGCCATGCAACCCACAGAGCAACGGTTACTGTTAACGAGAAAACTGTTTCACATCCAAACAACAAGGGAGAAGCCATGGACGCCTCTATCGCCCTGCGACAACTCGCCTTGCTGTTGTGCCTGCTTCTCGCCGCCCTAGCCGGCCGGCCGGCCGGGGCCGCCACCGGACCGTGGACCTTCCTCACCCCCACGCCCACGGGAAACACCATCCACGACGCCTACAGCCCCGACGGCGGGACCACCATCTACCATGTGGGCGACGGCGGCCTGATCCTCAAACAGGTGGGCAGCACCTTCACCTTCATGGACTCCGGCACCACCGCCCCGCTCAAGGGCATCGCCGGCAGCGGCCCGAGCGACATCTGGGCCGTGGGCGGCAGTGCCCTGGCCACCTCCAACGCCGACCCGGTCCGCTCGGTGCTGCTGCACTTCGACGGCACGTCCTGGACGTCGACCACGCCGCCCACCTGGTCCGGCTTCCCGGACCTCTACCCCATGCGCGACGTCTGGGTTTCCGCTACCGGCCAGGCCTGGGCCGTGTCCGAACTGTCCAGCCTCGTGTCCAAATGGAACGCCGGCAGCGCCGCATGGGAATTCGAGACCTTCTACGACCCCAAACTGGTCAATTACCCCGTGCTCAGTTCCGTCTTCGGCTTCTCCGCCAGCGACGTCTACGCCGTGGGCAGCTACGGCACCATCCTGCACCGCGACGCCACGAGCTGGAGCGCCATGGTCCAGTTCGAAAACGTTGCGAGCAACACCAGTTACAACCTGTTGCGCTGCGTCTGGGGCCCCGACGCCGACCACGTCTTCGCCAGCGGCAACTCCGGCCAGTTGTACCGGCTCATTCCCTTGGCCAGCGCGGACTGGAGCAAGGTCAACGAGGGCGGCTTCTTCTTTTCCGCCTATGAACTGGCCTCCATGGCCGGCACCGGCCCCGACGACATCTGGTTCGTCGGCGCCTCCGGCGTCATCCGGCGCTGGACCGGCGCGATCAATGACCTCGCGGTCTACGACGACCCGGCCTACAAGGCCAGGACGTCCATCATTTCCGTGGCCGGCGGCAACTACCACCTCACCGGCACCCAGGGCCTGCTCCAAGCCATGAACGGCACCACCGCCGCCCGCACGGACCTCAATGTGCCGGTCGCGGCGCTCACCCCCTGGCGGGCCGTGACCTTCGCCGGCAAGCTCTGGCTCGCCCCGCGCTGGAGTTCGCCAACCAGCGGCGTGTCCACCTTCAGCGGCGGCCAACTCACCAAGCATCCCATCACCAACCTGTCCGGCGATACCTACGTCACCGCCTTCAAGGCCTTTTCCCCCACGGATTTCTGGTTCTCGGGCCTTGATTCCGGCAACGCTGTCCTGCTGCGCGGCAACGGCACGGCCTGGTCGTCCTGGCTGCCGCCGGGTGTCTACGGGGCCATGAGCATCCTCGACGTGGTCAAGGCCACAACCGGTGCCTATGCCCTCATCCAGGCGGCCGGCTCGGAAACCGGCATGCCCTGCATCGTGGGGAGCCAATATATGGAATGCCCCACCAGCCTCGGTGCCGACGCCTACCTCTACGCCGGCCTGGCCGCCGCGACCGGCGGCGATGTCTACGCCGTGGGGACCGCCGGCCGGGTGGCCCGCTGGCACGACGGGGCCTGGAGCGTGGCCACCATTGGCGCAAACGGCGACAACCTGGCCGCCGTGGCCGCCGGCGGCGGGGCCATCGTGGCCGTGGGCCAAAACGGCTGCGCCTTTTTCACCACCGACGGGAGCAACTGGCAGCCCGTGTCCGGCGTGAGGCGGCTTGAGCCGGTCGACGGCTATTCGCTGTACGATTTCACGAACATCGTGCATGCCGGGGGCGGGGTCTTCTGGGCCGTGCTGACCAGCAACAGCCGTTGGACCGACGGCGGCAAGAGCTCGCTTTACCGCATCGAAAACGGCCAGGCGACCCTGGTCCAGGGCGGCTACACCAACATCCTGTACGCCCTGGCCGCCGCCGCCGACCAGCAGGCCGCCTTCGCCGCCGGCGAGGGCGGCGTGATCATGACCACCAACGCCGGGTTCCACGAAACCGGCCCCCCCCTGCCCTTCCTGCCGCTTCTGCTCCAAGGGCAGTAGTATCAGGCGCCGGGCGGTCCCGGCGCCTCGCCTCCCGCCCGTTTCGCCTTGGCGACTCGGGAGGACGACGCGTTCGTGAAGGCGGCCCCGACGCGTCGCCTCACGCCCGTTTCACCGCTCCCCCCTTGCCTCCCGCTTCCAAGGGACTTACACAGGATGCATGGTGCGTATGACCCATCAAGGAGTAACCATGACACGCCTCGTCAGCCTTCTGTTCGCCCTGCTCCTCCTGCCCGGCCTCACCGGCTGCGGCTACAACCAGATGCAAACCAACGAGGAGGCGGTCAAATCCGCCTGGGGCAACGTGGAATCGTCCCTGCAACGCCGGGCCGACCTCGTCCCCAACCTGGTGGAGACGGTCAAGGGCTACGCCAGCCACGAAAAGGACACCCTGACCGCCGTGGTCGACGCCCGGGCCAAGGCCACGCAAGTCAAAATCACCGCCGATTCCCTGTCCGACCCCCAGGCCATGGCCGCCTTCCAGCAGGCCCAGGGCCAGATGCAGTCCTCCCTGTCCCGGCTTTTGGCCGTTGTGGAAAACTATCCGCAGCTCAAGGCCGACCAGAACTTCCGCGACTTGCAAAACCAGCTCGAAGGCACGGAAAACCGCATCAACGTGGCCCGGCAACGCTACAACCAGTCCGTGGAGACCTACAACACCTCCATCCGCACCTTTCCCAACTTCATCACCAACTCCCTGCTGCTGCACTTAAAGGCCAAGGAATACTTCAAGGCCGACGAAGCCGCCCAGCAGGCGCCCAAGGTGAAATTTTAAGGGAAGAATGCCTCCGGCGGCCAGGGGCGTTGCCCCTGGACCCCACCAGGGGGATAATCCCCCTGGACCCCTTCAAGGGGGGACCATGAAGGTCACCGTATTGCACGGAGCAAACATGCCAACCACAGGCCACTGCCCCATTGCCCCCGCATCCCTTCGGGCCGGACAGCCCCTTCCCCCCCGTCGGGGAGGTCCAGGAGGGGGTCACCCCCTCCTGGCCGCCGGAGGCATCTTCCTCTTATTCTTTCTTCTCCTCCTCCTCATCCCCTCGATCACCCGGGCCCTGGGCGTACCCAAGCTCACGGGGCGGGTGGTGGACAATGCCCACCTGCTCTCGCCCCAGGCGGCCAGCGCCCTGGACGCGCGGCTGGCCGAATTCGAGCGCACGGACTCCACGCAGGTGGTGGTGCTCACCATCCCGTCCCTTGAGGGCGAATCCCTGGAGGAGTACGCCATCAAGGTGGCGCAAGCCTGGGGCATCGGCCAGAAGGGCAAGGACAACGGCGCCCTGCTGCTGGTCTCCAAGGGCGACCGCAAGGTGCGCATCGAGGTGGGCTACGGCCTGGAGGGGCGCCTGACCGACGCCTTGTCCGGGCGCATCATCGACTATGCCATCGTGCCGTCTTTCAAGGCCGGCAAGTTCGATGCCGGCATCGAAAACGGCGTTTCGGCCATCATCGAGGCCGTGCGCGGCGAATACAAGACCGAGCCGGGGCATGGCGGCAAAGCCGGCCACAACGACGACAACGCCTTTTTCGGGCTTTTCATCCTGGCCATCCTGCTGACGGCCTTTTTGTCCCGGCTTCCGGCGTTGGCCCGGGCGGGCATCGGCGGCGTGGTGCTGCCCGGCGTGGGGGCGCTTTTCGGCCTGGGGCTTGGGCTCTTGGCCTTGCTGTGCCTGGCCGGCGTGGTGCTCGGGCTCATCGGGCCGGCGCTGTTCTCGTCCAGCCGGGGCGGCGGTGGCGGCTATTATTTCGGTGGCGGCGGCGGTGGTTCTTCCGGCGGGGGCGGCTTCTCCGGCGGCGGGGGCTCCTTTGGCGGCGGCGGCTCGTCGGGAAGCTGGTAGGAGGCGGACATGCAGCGATTGGCCCGGATATTTCTCTCCCCAGGCGAACAGCAGGCACTCCTGGCGGCCGTGCGCGAGGCCGAGGCGAAAACCGGCGCCGAGATCGTGCCCATGGTGGTCGGGGCCAGCGACAGCTACCCCAAGGCCGAGTTGGCCTGCGCCCTGACGGTCGGCCTGGTGGCCGGCGTGGTCTTGAGCCTGCTTGGCGGCACGCGGGGCATGTGGCTTTTTCTGGTCTATTTCGGCCTGTTCACCCTGGCCGGTTTCCAGGCCGCCAAGCGCCTGCCGGCGCTCAAGCGCCATTTCGTCTCGCCCGGGCGCGCCCAGCACGAAACGCTGCAAGCGGCCCAGGCCGCCTTTTACGTCCACGGCCTGGCCGATACCCGGGAACGCAACGCCCTGCTCGTCTACATTTCGGTTTTCGAGCGGCTGGTCTTGCTGCTGCCGGACAGCGGCCTGGCCCGGAAACTGGACCGGTCCGTGCTCGACACGGCCGCGGCCGCCCTGTCCGAGGGCATCCGCCAGGGACGCCAGGCCGAGGCCCTGACCCGGGTCATCGCCCACCTGGCCGAGGACTTGGCAAAGCCTTTCCCGCCGCGCCAGGGCGACACCAACGAACTGAAGGACATCATCCTGCTCTAGGCCGCGCCTTCCCCACCGCTGCTCTTTTTTTTCACTGCCCGGCGTTGCAATCGGCGGCGCCTGTGGCATAGTGGCGCAAATTCTTCAGCCCCACTCGCGGGGCACTTCGCTTGAAGGAGTTGCGCATGGATCAGTATCACGAGCCCATTGCCGAGCTGTCCCCCCAGGACCGGGATTTCGTCCGGGCACTCAACAGCATCAAGGAAGAACTGGAAGCCATCAACTGGTACCATCAACGCGTGGCCGCGGCCAGCGACCCGCAGATCAAGGCCATCATGGCCCACAACCGCGACGAGGAGATCGAACACGCGGTCATGGGCCTGGAGTGGCTGCGCCGCAACATGCCCGTGTGGGACGCGACCATGCGGACCTATCTGTTCACCA
This sequence comes from Solidesulfovibrio sp. DCME, assembly GCF_049995385.1. Lineage (NCBI taxonomy): Bacteria > Pseudomonadati > Thermodesulfobacteriota > Desulfovibrionia > Desulfovibrionales > Desulfovibrionaceae > Solidesulfovibrio > Solidesulfovibrio sp. DCME. The sequence goes on along the minus strand of NZ_CP188261.1, from coordinate 2,036,465 downwards.
CCGGCGACATCACGGCCCTGGAGGACGCGGCCACGGGCGGCGAAGGCGAGGCCGGCCCGGCCGGCAGGCCCGCCTCCGGCGGATCGCTGGGCATCGGCAGCCTCAAGGGCAACCGTTAGATTCCTTTACGGACAAGGAGACGCCATGGATATTTTAAAGCGCGACCTCGCCCCCATCACCGCCGCCGCCTGGCAGGCCGTGGACAACCGCGCCCGCCAGACGCTCACCAACATGCTGTCCGCCCGCCGGGTGGCGGACGTGGCCGGGCCGCTGGGCTGGGAATACGCCGCCGTGCCGCTGGGGCGCATCGAATACGCCAAGACCCAGTCCGTGTCCGGCATCACCTACGGCCTGCACCAGGTCAAACCCCTGGTCGAGGTCAAGGTGCCCTTCGCCCTGGACATCGCCGAAATCGACAACGCCGCCCGGGGGGGCAAGGACATCGACCTCACGGCCCTGGACGAGGCGGCCGAGAAGCTGGCCCGCTTCGAGGAGGAGGCCGTCTACCACGGCTTCGCCCCGGCCGGCATCAAGGGCCTGTCGGATGTCTCCAGCCAGACGCGGCTTAAGCTTTCCAAGGACCCCGAGGACATCGCCGAAAAGGTGTCCGTGGGCCTGACCGCCCTGCGCAAGACCTCGGTGGAGGGTCCCTACGCCCTGGTGGTCGGCCCCGAGACCTGGGTGGCCCTGTCCGGCCACGTGCGCGGCTATCCCCTGTCCCAGTACCTGGAAACCATGCTCGGCGGCGAGGTCATCGTCAGCCCCTTCCTGGAGGAGGCCTACCTGCTTTCCACCCGGGGCGGCGACCTGGAACTGACGCTGGGTGGTGACATCGCCATTGGCTACGCCTCCCACGACACCGAGAAGGTTTCACTCTTCTTCCTGGAATCCTTCACCTTCCAGGTGCTCGACCCGACCGTGGTCGTGCGCCTGGACTGGCAGGGCTAGGCGACAGCCCGGCAGCGGGCCATTCGTTCGCAGGCCGTGTCCGGGCCGCTCCCCAAGGCTTGGGCACGGCCTACGGCCGGCTTTGGCCGGCTGGGTCGTCTCCAGCGGGGCTGCCCGGCCCTGACACGTCTCGTTTTCCTCCCCTCCGTTCTGGGCCGGACCGCAACGGGCTCCCCGGCAGGACCAGCCGAACTGGTTTGTAACAATTCAGCAGGCTCCCCCAAAAAAACTCATTCGTCAACACTATAATATAATTACTTAATGTTGTGTTTCTTTTATACACATACTGTCACGAAAATTCTATTTTCGTGACTGTTTTCAGCTAACACTTTGTGATTACAAATGTTAATAAAAACATTGTTGACACGAAAAAAATAATTTGCGTGTGACTAAGAAATATCCTATCTCTTTCCCAACGGCAGCACACAACCCAGGCAGGCGTTCGTAGTTCGGCCCAACAACCAACAACCCCGCAAGGAGACGCAGCCATGAAAGTCAGCGCCCGCAACCTGATCCCCGGTACCGTCAAGAAGGTTTCCATCGGCATGGTCAACGCCGAGGTCGTCATCGAAGCCGCCCCCGGCGTCGAAATCGTGTCCGTGATCACCAAGGAGTCCGCCGAGGCCATGGGGCTCAAGGCCGGCTCCAAGGTCAAGGCCATGGTCAAGGCCTCCAGCGTCATGGTCGTCACCGACTAACTCTCCCCCCACAGACGAAACTACCAAGGAGAACGCCATGAAAGTCAGCGCCCGCAACCTGATCCCCGGTACCGTCAAGAAGGTCTCCATCGGCATGGTCAACGCCGAGGTCGTCATCGAAGCCGCCCCCGGCGTCGAGATCGTGTCCGTGATCACCAAGGAATCCGCCGAGGCCATGGGGCTCAAGGCCGGTTCTTCGGTCAAGGCCATGGTCAAGGCCACCAGCGTCATGGTCGTCACCGATTAATTTCCGGTTTGCGCCAACCGCGAAGGCCGGCGATCCTGGAAGGGACGCCGGCCTTTGTGGTTTTCGTGCCCCTGCCGCGCTCCAAGGGACGGCCACTCCCCGGCCCTCCCTTGACTTTAGCCAGTCCCTTTGCAAAAGGGGGGGACTTTTCCTGGGAGGCTTGGCATGCAGCTTTACAACACCATGACCCGGACCAAGGAGGCCTTCGTCCCCCGCCGGCCGGGCAAGGTGGCCATGTACGTGTGCGGCATCACCGCCTATGACCTGTGCCACATCGGGCATGCCCGCTCGTCCGTGGTCTTCGACGTGCTCGTGCGCCACCTGCGCCGCCTGGGCCTCGACGTGACCTTCGTGCGCAACTTCACCGACGTCGACGACAAGATCATCAAGAAGGCCAACACCGAGGGCGTGTCTTCCACCGAGGTCGCCGAGCGCTACATCGCCGCCTTTTACGAGGACATGGACCGGCTCGGCATCCTGCGCCCCAACGCCGAACCCAAGGCCACGGAATATATCGGCGAGATGGCCCAGCTGGCCGAGCGCCTCATCCAAAGCGGCCACGCCTACCGCACGCCGTCCGGGGACGTCTATTTCCGGGTGCGCTCCTTTGACGGCTACGGCAAGCTCTCGGGCCGCGACCTCGAGGACATGCGGGCCGGTGCCCGGGTGGCCCCGGGCGAGGAAAAGGAAGACCCCCTGGATTTCGCCCTCTGGAAGGCCTCCAAGCCCGGCGAACCCGTCTGGGAAAGCCCGTTTGGCCCGGGCCGGCCCGGCTGGCACCTGGAATGCTCGGCCATGAGCGAAAAGCTGCTGGGCATCCCCATCGACATCCACGGCGGCGGCCAGGACCTGGTCTTCCCCCACCACGAAAACGAGATCGCCCAGAGCGAGGCCGCGGCCGGCGGCGAATTCTGCCGCTACTGGGTCCACAACGGCTTCGTGCGCATCAACACCGAAAAAATGTCCAAGTCGCTCGGCAATTTCGTCACCATCCGCGACATCTACGCCCGCTACCTGCCCGAGGTGCTGCGCTTTTTCCTGGTCTCCTCCCACTACCGCAGCCCGCTGGACTATTCCGACCAGGCGCTGGACGAAGCCGAAAAGGGCCTGCGCCGCATCTACGCCGCCAAGGCGCAAATGGAGCAGGCCCTGACCCGGGCCAAATGGTCCGGCACCAAGCTGCCCGCCGAGGTCGGCCAGGAACTGGCCAAGCTCGAGGAAGGCTACGCCGCGGCCATGGACGACGACCTCAACACCGCCCAGGCCCTGGGCCATGTTTTCGGCCTGGTGCGCCTGGCCGGCCGGCTCATGGAGGACAAAACCCTGGCCAAAAGCCAGGAAACGGCCGACGTCCTGCGCCGCATTCTGGCCGACCTGGCCGACTGGGCCACGGTGCTCGGGGTGTTCGGCAGCGACTCCGAAGCCTTTCTGGAGGCCCTCAAGGCCAGCCGGGCGGCGCGCCTGGGCATCGATGCCGCAAAGGTCGAAGCCCTGCTGGCCGACCGCCTGCAAGCCCGCCAGGCCAAGGATTTCGCCCGCTCCGACGCCATCCGCGACGCACTGGCCGGCCTTGGCGTCACGGTCATGGACACCCCGGCCGGCCAACGCTGGGACGTGGCCTAGTGTGGCGTTCGCTAAAAAATATGTTAATATTTTTTAGTAAAAACAACTAGTTAAACATGTTATTCTAGAAAGCCCCACCAGCCCGCCAAGCCACCCGCCCGGCCGCGGCATCGCCACGGCCGGGCCGGGCCACCGGGAGAAATCGGCCATGCCGCGCACTGGCAACACCGTTTGGCGAAACGCCCTGCTGGTCGCCCTGTCCCTGCTTGTGGCCGTGGCCGGCCTGGAAGGCCTGGCCAGGCTGCTCGCCCCGGCCGACGACGTGGCCGGCCGGGGGCTCGACCTCCAGCATTTCGCCGCCGACCGGGCCGCCGAGCCCGACGCGCTGCTCGGCTACCGCCTGCGGCGCAACGCGGAAGTGGCCAACTTCCGCTTCAACAACCTGGGATTCGTCGGCCCGGACCTGGCGGCGCACAAGCCGGCCGACACCTTCCGCATCCTGTGCCTGGGCGGCTCGACCACCCTGGGCGCCGGGGCCGAGGCCGACCGCTTCAGCTACCCGGCCCTGCTCGGCGAAATCTTCCGCCGCCTTAACCGCAATCCCGACGCCCGGGTGGAAGTCGTCAATGGCGGCGTCTTCGGCTACCACAGCTGGCACACGCGGCTGCGCACCCAAAAGGAACTGCCGGCCCTGTCCCCGGATTATTACGTTCTTATGGATGGCCTCAACGACGTCATGGCCGCCTGCCGCCAGATGGCCCCGGCCGACCTGGACCGGCTGGCCGATTCCATGGATGCCGTCCTGCGCACCCTCGTGGCCGGCCGGGCGGACGGGGTCGCCGCCTGGCTGGAACGCCGCCTGTCCGGCCTGGCCCTGACCCGGCTGGCCCGGGAACTCGGCCGCAAGCTGCGCCCGGCCCCGTCCGCCGCCGGCCAGGACTGCGCGGCCCGCCTGGAAAAATTCCGCTTTCGCGGCAACCTCGAGGCCATCCTGGCCCAGGCCAAGGCCGACGGCATCGGCACCCTGGTCGTCAACTACCCCTGGCTCCCGGCCGGGGAGCCGGCCGTGGCCGCCTCCATGGGCCTCAATAGCGACGACGTGCGCCTCTACGGCATCGGCCGGGAGGCCGTGGCTGCCGTCAACACGGACGTGACGCGGCAAGACGGCGTGCCCCTGGTCGACCCTCAGCCCCTTTTCGACCAGGCCGTGACCGCCACCGGCAAGCCGCACCTGCTGTATTCCGACACCGTCCATTTCACGCGCCTGGGCAATTTCGCCCTGGCCAAGGCCGTCTACGCCGCCCTGGCCGCCGACCCGGCCGTGGCGGCGGCCACCGGCCGCGCCACGCCGGCCACGGACGCCACAATCGACGGGCTTTTTCCCGACATCCTGGCCTGGCGCCCGGCCGACGGCTCGGGCTGGCCCACGGCCAGGGAGCCGGCCCTGGACACGGCGGCCCTCGAGGAAACGGGCCTGGCGATCAAGGGGCCGGACGGCGAAGGCACGGCCAGCCTGACCCCGGCCGGCGAGGCAGCCGTCATCCGGCTGCGCCTGTCCGGGACGCCGCCCGAGGGGGCCTTTTTCTTCCCGCGCATCAGCGGCGACGGCAAAAGCGCCGTGCGTGTCCTGGCCGTTTCCCCGGACGGCGCGAAACGGGAAATCTTTGCGCTGCGAAACGACACAGGCGACGGCATCTGGTCGCCGGTGTCCGGCCGCTACGCCGTATCCCTGCCGCGGCAGCCGGGCCTGGCCCTGGAAATAGCCCTGTCCGGCCACGACGCCCAGGTCTGGTCCCGGGGCGGCAAGCTCTTCTTCGCCGCCGCGCCCGAGGCCGGCCGGGCGGCGAACTGAGCCGGGCCATGGCCGCCGACATCGTCTACATCCACCACGACTGCTTCGCCCTGCGCGCGGCCGGCCGGACGCTTGTGTTCGACTACCCGGCCCCGGCCTACCTGCCGCCCCAGGCGGCCCAGGCGGCCGCGCCCCTTTTTCGCGGCGCCGACCTCACGGTATTTGCCTCCCACAGCCACGACGACCACTTCGACCCGGGCATCCTGGCCGCCACCAGGGAGGCGGCCGCCAGGCGCTTCGTGGTTTCCGACGACGTGGCCGACCGCTACGCCGACCGCCTGCCCCCGGACGCCCTGGTCCTGGAGCCGGACGCCATCGTCACGGTCGGGGGAATGACGGTGGAGGCCATGGAAAGCAACGACATGGGCCTGTGCTTTCGTCTCGAGCTGGCCGGGCTTTCGGTCTATTTCGGCGGGGATATGGCCCTGTGGGACTGGCCGGGGCAGTCGCCGGCGGCGCACCGGGCCGTGGGCATGACCTGGCGGCGCCTGCTCGGCCGGCTGGCCGCCCGGCCGCTGGATGTCGCCTTTTCCAACATGGACCCGCGCCTGCCGAGCCTGGCCGGGGCGCCGGATTTCGTGGAAACCCTCGCCCCGGCCGTGTTCGTGCCCATGCACCTGGGCGGGCACACGGAATACCTCGCCCGCTTCGGCGAGCGCCTGCGACGCCCGGGCACGGCCCTTTTTGCCTACGCCGCGCCGGGAGACGTCTTCCCGCTTACCGCCTAGGCCCGCTGCCCCGGCGCCGACACGAGCAGCGCCACGGGGAAATCCCGCAACAGGTCCTTGAGATACAGCCCCTGGCCGGAAAATTCCCGGCCGGTCATGGCCTCGACCAGGCGGGAAACGCCGTCCGGGACTTCGGCCAGGCGCGTGTCCTCCCAGGCCTCGCCCAGGGCGAACACGCCGCCCCCGGGCGCGAGCCCGGCCAGGCGCCAGGGCAGGACAGCCAAGGCCGCCTCCCCCTCGCCCAGGCGCCACAACCCGAAGGCCTGGCCGGCCAGGGGCCCCTCGAACCGGGCCGGCAGGTAGCCGCCGGCCGCGAACAACCCGGGATGCGCCCCCCGCACGGCCAGGCCCCGCCACAACGTGAACAGCTTGATGCGCCCGTCCTTGGGCGCGGCGGCCAGCTCCCGGCAAAGCGCCGTGGGATCGGCCGCAAACGCGGCCGTAAGCTCCCGCAGCACCGTGGCCCGGGCCGCGAAATCCACCGGCCGGCGGTTGTCCGGGTCGACGAAGGACAGGTCCCAGTCCTCGGTGCCCTGGTAGATGTCCGGCACGCCGGGGCAGACGAGCTTCAGCACGGTCTGGGCCAGGGAATAGCTGTAGCCGAGTTCCGTCACCCGGCGGCAAAGCGGCGCGAAAGCGGCCCCGAAGGCACTGTCCGGGCCGTCGCGCAGCAGGGCCTCGGCAAAGCCGGTCAAGGCCTTTTCGTATTCCAGGTCCGGGCTGAGCCACGTGGAGTGCTCCTTGCCCTCCCGCACGGCCTTGACCAGATAGGCGGCCAGACGCGCGCCGAACCCGGCCAGTTCCGCCTCCCGGACCGGCCAGTGGGCGGCCAGCGCCTGGTAGAGCATGTATTCGTCGTTCTTGTCCGGCGCCGGTTTGTCGCCGAGCATGACCTTGCGGGGTTGGTTGGCCCGGAAAAACCGGCCCAGGGCGGTCCGCCAGGCGTCGGGCATCTCGGACAGGGCGGCCAGGCGCATGCGCGCGTCCTCGCCGCGCTTGGCGTCGTGGGTGGCGGTGGCGCTCATGGACCGCGGCCAGTGCTCGGCCCGGTCGGCCATGGCGGCGTGAAAGGCCTCCGGGGCCAGGCCGAAAGCCCCGGGCTGGGCCCCGACCTCGTTTTGGCACAGCAGCCGGCCCAGCACGTAAAAGGCCGTGTCCTCCACGCCCTTGGCCATCAGCGGCCCGCTGACCTGCTGGAAGCGCATGGCGAAGCGCGTCCACAGGGCTTTTTTGTCTTCGCTCAAATGCTCGTCGTACTGGAGGAGCAAAAACCGCTCCAGGAAATCCAGCTCGTAGGCCAGATCGGCGTTGTGGCGCTTGGCCCGGCGGATGGCCGTGCGCACGTAGCCCATGTCCGCCGGCCGGATGGCGTCGGGCGAGATGTAGGTGCGGTAGACCGGGAAATGGGCCAGCACCTCGGCCAGCGCCCGCTTGGTCGAGCGCAGGGTGATGTCGAAGCCCCGGCGGTCGAGGCTGGACACGGCGTTTATAAGCCGGGCCAGGTTTTCCACGTCGCCGTACATGTGGGTTTCGATGATGCGGCTCTTTTTCCAGACCACGACGTCCTCGGCCCGTTGGCGCCGGCCGGTGAATCCGGCGTAGATGCGCTCGAAGGCCTTTTCCTGGGCGCCGTCCACGAACAGGCCGCACACGGCGTTGAGGAAATCGTAGCCCGTGGAGCCGGCCACGGGCCAGAAGGCCGGCAGGGCCTCGCCGGCCAGGCAGATCTTTTCCACCACCACGTAGGCCTCGCCCACGGCCTCGCGCAGCCGGCGCAGGTAGCGGGCCGGATCGTAGAGCCCGTCGATGTGGTCCACCCGCAGGCCCGAGAAAAGCCCCTCCTTGACCAGTTCGAAAATCCGGCCGTGGGAGTGGCGGAACACGGCCTCGTCCTCGACCCGCAGCGAAATGAGGTCGTTTATGGAGAAAAACCGGCGGTAGTTGATCTCCTCGCCGGCCACCTTCCAATAGGACAGCCGGAAATACTGCTCGGCCAGGAGGCTTTCCAGAAGCGCCCGCCGGTCCTCGCCCTCCCCGGCCTCGCCCGCGCCGTTGTTGACCCGGTCCAGATTGGCCGTGATGTGGCCGCGCACGGCGATGCTCCCTTCGTAGAGCTCGGAAAGCATCCGTTTGACGAAAGAGATCTGGTCGTAGCGCTCGTCCCGGGCATCGTCGGCCGGCAGGGACTTGATGGTGTAGAGCACGCCCAGAAGCTTGACGTAGTCCGGCGCGTCGCGGCCGAGGGCCTCGCGCAGCCGTTCCAGGTCCAGGGTGAGGATGCGGACGTAGGAATCGATGCGCAGCGGAAAGCGCAGTTCGTAGTAGCGCACGAAAAAGCCGTCGGCGTCGAAGCCGATGGTGATCTCGCCGGCCTCCAGGACCCGGCCGTAGAAGTTGCCCAAAAACGGGGCCAGCATGCGGCCCTTGATGCTCTCGTAGGGATGGTCCCAGTCGATGTCGAAGGACTGGTAATAGCGCGAGGCCGGGCCGTTTTCCAGGACATCGACGAGCATGCGGTTTTCGCCGGAAACGGCCATATGGTTGGGCACGATGTCCTGGATCCAACCCAGGCCGCGCTTCCCGGCCGCCGCGATCAGCGTGCGCAGGCCCGCCTCGCCGCCGAGTTCGGGGCTGATCTCCGTGTGGTCGCAGACGTCGTAGCCGTGGCTCGAACCCGGCCTGGCCCGGAAGATCGGCGAGGCGTAGAGGTGGGAAACGCCCAGGGCGGCCAGGTAGTCCAGGACGCCAAGGCAGCGGGTGAAATCGAAGTCCCGGGAGAACTGGAGCCGGTAGGTGGCGATGGGGGTGCGCATCAGGGTAACCTCACCTTGAGGGCCTCGGCCACGGCGGAAAAAAGCTCCACCCAGCGGGCCGCCGCGGCGTCCCCCGCCCGCGCCCCGGCCTTTTGGGACGGATAACAACACCGGGACAGCTCGAAGACGACGTTCTGGGCCTTCCAGAGGTTGAGGCCCATGGGCAGGGCGGACAGACGGTCCAGGGCCTCCCGGACGGCGGCCAGGGCGTCCGTGTCCACATGCTCCTCGCCAAAAGCGGCCAGGCGCCGGTTGATCCACTGCGCCCCCAAAAGGCCCAGGGCGCCGGAGTCCAGGGCCAGGCCGAAGCGGGCGGCATCCTGGAGGTGGCTGTCCAGGCGGTCGTAATCGATGGTTTCGCCGCCAAGCAGGCGCCGGACGTCGGTTTCCACGACAAAGGCGGCGGCGTCCAGGAAATGCCGGGGGATGGGCATGGACAGCCACTGGAGGAAACTGAGGATCGGGTAGTTGTTCTCGAAAATCCGCCGGTACATGGCCTCGGCCGCCTGGTATTCCGGGGCCAGCACCTCGCCGACGACCTTGCGCTGCTCGTCGCGGAACAGGTGCCACAGGGAATAGGTGTGGGCATCGAAGTGGCTGTCCAGGACGCGGACGGTCTCGGTCAGGTCGCCGCGCTCGAAGACCCGGCGCAGGTCCGCTTCCATGGCCGCGAAGCTGGCGGCGTCGCGGGAGGGCCGCAGGCCGCAGGTCAGGTTGTGGCCGCCGGCATGGACCACGGCGAAATCGGCCTCCAGGGTTTCCCCGGTCAGGCCGGAGGCGATGGCGGCCCGGCCGGTGAGCAGTTGGGCCCGGCCGGCGGTTTCCCGGCGCAGGCCGCGGCCGCGCATCCGGTAGCAGCCGTAGGCGTGGACATCGCCATAGGCCTCGAACAGCGAGGAAATGGCGTAGTGGGCGCCGGCGCGCATGATGTCCACGGCCGCCGGCTTGGCGTAGCGCTCGTAGGCCACCCGGCCGGTGGCCACGGCATTGCCCGGGGCCTGTTCCAGGATGGCGGCGAAGGCCTCCTCCACGGGTTGGCCGCCCAGGGCCTCGGCCAGCTGGATGGCCCGGGCGGCATACTGGAGGACCTGCACGGTCTCGATGCCGGAAACCTCGTCGAAAAACCAGCCGCAGCTCGTGTAGGCGAGCATGGCGCAACGGGCCATCTCCATGAGGGCCAGGGCCTGGGGCCGGTCGGCCCGGCGCAGCCCCTTGCGGCCCTGGCGTTTGAAAAAGGCGGCCACCTTGGCCTCGGCGCGGTTATTTATGACGTCGATGTAGGCATCCCGGGCCGCCCAGGGATCGGCGAAAAAGGCCGGCCCCCGGCTGTCGAGGATGGCGGCGCAACGGTCGCGCAGCAGATCCATGGCCTGGCGCAGGGGGGCGCGCCATTTCTGGTGCCAATGCCCGTGCATGCCGGAATTGCAGCCGCAGTCCGCCCGCCAGCGCTCCACGCCGTGGACGCAGCTCCAGGAGGAATTGTCGAAGATTTCCGCCTCCATGACCGGCGGATGGCGGTCGAGGTAGGCGGCGTAATTGATCAGTTCCACCGACGGGTCGGCCTCGATAAGCGAGAGGCAATAGGTGAGCGCCATTTCGCCGAAGCTGTGGTGGTGGCCGTAGGTTTCCCCGTCCGTGGCCACGTGGACGAGCTGCGGCCAGTCGCGGCCCTCGTCGGTGAAGGCGGCCAGGAGCCGGCCGCAAAAGGCCTCGCCGCTGGCCAGCATGTCGCCGAAGGCCATGTCCTGGGAGATGGGGCCATCGTAGAAAAAGACCGTGAAGGTGCCCCCGTCCGGCAGGCGCACCAGGTAGGGCGTGGTCGGGTCCACCCGGCCGCCGGAGACATCGCGCCAGTCGCCCTGGCCAAGGGCCCGCACCCGGGCGGCCTGGTTGGGGGCCAGGATCGTGAAGCGCAACCCGGCCTCGGCCAGGATGGCCAGGGTCTCCAGGTCCACAGCCGTCTCGGGCAGCCACATGCCCTCGGCCTCCCGGCCGAAGCGCTGGCGAAAATCGGCCAGGCCCCAACGCACCTGGGTAACCTTGTCGCGCTGGTTGGCCAGGGGCAGGATCATGTGGTTGTAGGCCTGGGCCAGGGCCGAGCCGTGGCCGTCGAAGCGCTCCATGGACAGCCGGTCCGCGTCCACGATGGCCTGATGCAGCTTGGGGTGGTGGCTGCTTAGCCAGGACAGGAGGGTCGGGCCGAAATTGAAGCTGATCTTCGAGTAGTTGTTGACGATTTCGACGATATGGCCGTCGCCGTCGAGGATGCGTGAACCGGAATTGGGGCCGTAGCACTCGGCCGTGATGCGTTCGTTCCAGTCATGGTAGGGGTGGGCCGAATCCTGGACCTCGACTTCCTCGATCCAGGGGTTTTCGCGGGGCGGCTGGTAGAAATGGCCGTGAATGCAGACATAGCGGTTCATGGCGCGGCCGCCTCCTTGCAGGTGTAGACCACCGCCCCGTGGGCCGGCAGGGTCAGCGTCCCGGCCGGGCGGTCGGGCGCCAGGTTTCCCGCGCCGCCGAACCGGGCCTCCCCGGCATCGAGGCAGCGCGCGTAGGCCTTGAGGCTCTCCGAGGCGCCCAGGCGCAAACGCACCGGACGGGCGGCGGCGTTGAAAAGGCACAGGAACCGGCCGTCGGCGCCCCGGCGCTCCATGGCCAGGGCCTTGGCATCGTCCAGGGGCCAGACCCGGGTCAGGTGGCGGCGCGCCTCCCGCAGGGCCGGCGAGGCGGCGCGCAGGGACAGCAGTGCCTTGTACCAGGCCAGCATGGCCGCGTGCTCGGGCCGGGCCAGCCGCGACCAGTCCGGCCGGCTGGCGGCAAAGGTGGCCTCATCGAAGGGATCGGGCACCGCGCCGCGCCAGCGGAACCGGGCGAACTCCCGGCGCCGGCCCTGGCGCACGGCCTCCACCAGCCCGGCGTCCAGGTGGCTGATAAAATAGCAAAAGGGGTTGGTCTCGCCCCACTCCTCGCCCATAAAAAGCAGCGGCGAACCCGGGGAGAGAATGAGCAGCGCGGCGGCGAGCCTGGCCGCGTCCGGGCCGACGAGCGTCACGAGCCGTTCGCCCCGGGCCCGGTTGCCGGTCTGGTCGTGGTTTTGCAGGCAATTGACGCATCGGTCGGCCGGCAGATGCCCGGCCGGCCGGCCACGGCGGTGGCCGAAAAAGGGGCTGTGGCGGCCGGCGTAGACGAAACCGTCGGCCAGGGCGGCCACGACGTCGTCGCGGGCGCCGTAATCGGCGTAATAGCCCCGCTTTTCACCCGTGAGCCAGGCATGGACGGCGTGGTGGAAGTCGTCGTTCCAGACCCCGTCCAGGCCCAGGCCGCCGCCGGCCTTGTCCGTGATGACGGCCGGGTCGTTCAAATGAGTTTCGGCGACCAGGAAAACCCGCCGCCCGGACGCGACCTGCCAGCCTGCCACGGTTTCGGCCAGCTCGGCCACGAAAGGAACCGGCCCCTGGTCGTAGATGGCGTGCACGGCGTCCAGGCGCAGGCCGTCGATGTGGTAATCGCGCAGCCAGTACAGGGCGTTTTGGAGGAAAAAATCCCGCACCGGGCCGCTGGCCGCACCGTCGTAATTGACGGCCTCGCCCCAGGGCGTGCGGTAGCGGTCGGTGAAGTACGGCCCGAAATCGCGCAGGTAGTTCCCTTCGGGGCCGAGGTGGTTGTAGACGACGTCGAGGACCACGGCGAGGCCGGCGGCGTGGCAGGCGTCGACCAGGCGGGCCAGGCCGGCCGGGCCGCCGTAGGCCTGGCTTGGGGCGAAGGGGGCGACACCGTCGTAGCCCCAGTTGCGCCCACCCGGACACTGGGCCACGGGCATGAGCTCCAGGCAGGTGACGCCGAGCTGCCGCAGGTGGGGCAGGCGGTCGATGACCGCGTCGAAGGAGCCCTGCGGGGTGAAGGTGCCGACGTGGATTTCGTAGGTGACGCGCCGGTCGGGCGGCGGCGGCACGAAGGACGCGTCGGTCCAGGCGAAGGCGCCCACGTCCACCAGGGCCGACGGGCCGTGGACGTCGTCGGGCTGGTGGCGCGAGGCCGGATCGGGCCGGCGGACCCGGCCGTCCAGGGAAAAGAGGTAGCGCGCGCCAGCGGCGAGCCCCGCGCGTTCGACGGTGAAATACCCGCCGGCCAGCCGCTCCATGGCGACTGTGGCATCCGTTTCGGGGAGGATCAGGTCAAGGTGTTGGCAGCGCGGCGCCCAGACGGTGAACCGCCAGGAGGTTGGGCCGGTTTTTTGCGGGCCGACCGGCAACGACCCGGTGCGTATTCGTTGCATACGTTTTTGTATGCAGCAAATACCAGGCCGGGTCAAACAGCGAAACCGCCAACGCGGGACGGACCGCTCAGCCCTTGGCGAACAACAGACGCGCCAGTTCGGCCAGGTTGTCCACCCTGGGCCCAAGCCCGCCGGCATCGGGGCACAGCACCGGCCCGTAGCCCAGGCGCTCGGCCTGCTTGAGGCGCCCGTCGTGGCCGGCCACGGGCCGGATGCGCCCCGACAGGTCCACCTCGCCCCACAGCACCGCCCCGGCCGGCAGGGGCCGGTCGTAGAACGACGACAGCACGGCGGCGGCGATGCCGAGGTCGAGGCCCGGGTCCTGGATCTTGAGCCCGCCGCCGATTTTCGCGTAGATGTCGGCCTGGCCGAGGTTTAGGCGCAGGCGCTTTTCCAGCACGGCCAGAAGCAGATGCAGCCGGCCGACGTCGAGCCCGAGCGCCGCCCGGCGCGGCACGGACAGGAAGGATTTGGCCGCCAGGGCCTGCACCTCCACGGCAAAGGGCCGCCGGCCCTCCACGGCCATGACCACGGCCGAGCCGGACACGGCCGGGTCGCGGTCGCCCAAAAAAAAGGTGGACGGATCGGGGATCTCCCGCAGCCCCCGCTCGCGCATCTCCATGACGAGCAGCTCGTCGGTGGGGCCGTAGCGGTTTTTGAGCACGCGCAGGATGCGAAAGAGGTGGCGCCGCTCGCCCTCGAGGTAGAGCACGGTGTCGACCATGTGCTCCAGGAGCTTTGGCCCGGCGATCTGGCCGTCCTTGGTCACGTGGCCGACCAGCACCAGGCAGGCCTGGCCGCGCTTGGCCGCCTCCACGCACGAGGCGGCCAAGGTGCGCACCTGGGACACCGAGCCGGCCGCGCCCTCGACGCCGGAAACGTGCATGGTCTGGACGGAATCGACGATGACCAGGTCCGGCGCCGGAGTGGCGCCCAGGATGTCCACGGCCGCGCCGGCGTCGGTTGTGGCGGCGGCCAGCAGGCCCTCGTGGAGCACGCCCAGGCGTTCGGCCCGGGCCTTGAGCTGGGGCAGGGATTCCTCGCCCGACACGTAGACCACCCGCCGCCTGGCCGCGGCGGCAAGCCCAGCCAGTTGCAGCAGAATCGTGGACTTGCCGATACCCGGCTCGCCGCCGAGCAGCACCGCGCCACCCGGGGTCAGGCCGCCGCCGAGCACCCGGTCCAGGCCCTCGATGCCCGTGGGAAAGGGGCGAAAATCCTCGTCGGGATGCTCGCCCAGGGGAATGGGCGTGCCGGATGCGGCGGGCGCGCCCGCACCCACTCGGCCCGGGCCGGCCACGCCCTCGACCAGGGTGTTCCACTCGCCGCAGCGCGGGCATTGGCCGCGCCAGGTCGGCGCGGCCCCGCCGCAGGACGAACAGGTGAAGACGCGCTTGGCCTTGGCCGCCATGTGCCTACCGGGCCGGGTCCTTGGCGTCCACCACCTTGACGCCGAACTCCTTGACCGCGTCCGGCGGATCGAAAAAGACGACCATGAACGGTGTCTCGCCGCCCGGGGCGATGTTGGTGTTGTTGGTCAGGACGCCGACCTGGGAGGCAAGGGCGTTTTTGAGCTCGTCGCGGGTCATGACCTGGAGTTGGAACAGCGAAACCGTGTTGCCGGCCAGGTCTTCCTGGGAGGCCAGGGTGGTCCCCTTGTCGTCAAACAGCGAGGCCTCGATGCGGATCATTTCCTTGGGCGTCTTGAAATTGTTGACGGCCTTGCCTTCGATGACAAAGAGTTGCCCGGCCTTTTCGTTGGAAACGTAGTATTGGCGGACATTTTGCAGCATGATGTCCTTGACCTTGGCCGTTTCCTCGGGCTTTTTCGCGGCCGCGTCGGCGGCGGGCGGCGCCTTGTCGGCGGGCTTGCCCGGTTCGGCCGGGGCAGGCTTGCCGGGTTCGGCCGGGGCGGTTGCCGCCGGCGGCTGGGCGGCGTCCTTGGCCGCCTTCTTGCCGGGCCACAGGTCGAGGTAGGAGACGGCGGCGATGGTGGCCGCGATGATGAGGCACACGGCGCCGACGATGACGAGCGCCCGCTTGCGTCGGTCTTTTGACGCGGCACTGCCGGGCAGCGGGATGTCGGCCACGTCGTCGAGGCTGAAACCCGGTTTGAAGGGCGTGTCGTCGGCCTCGTCGTCGTCCTTGCCGCCGGCCGGCCCCTCGTAGGTCTCGGAATGGAACAGGTCCGGGGGCACGTCGTCGTCGGGCATGGAGGCGCCGGGCGCGGGTTTTGGCGCGGCCGTGGGGGCGGCGGGCGCCTGGGCCCGGCCGGCCGCGGCCGGGGTTTCGGCCATGTCGTCGGGGAAGTCGAAGTCGGTGAGCCCCCCGAAATCCGGCGCGCCGGGCGCATCGACGTGAAAGACATGGCGGCATTTGCCGCACCGCAGCTTGGCGCCGTCGGGTCCGACCTTGTCATCGGGCAAATTGAACTTGGACCGGCAATTGGGGCACTGGACAATCATGGCGCATCATCCCTATCGGTTACGGTTTGCGGCCACCCCTGCAAATCCGGGGCCGAAGGCTACCGCACCAGTTCGTACACGCCGCGCAGACGCCGCAGCCGCTCCCCCACATCCATGCCGTAGCCGACCAGGAACACTGGCGGGGCCGCGAAGCCGACGAAATCCACGGCCACGTCCACCTCGCGGCGGTAGGCCTTGTCCAGCAGGGCGCAGACCTTGAGGCTGGCCGGGGCGCGTTTGGCCAGCATGTCCAGCAGATAAGCCAGGGAGCGGCCAGTATCCACGATGTCCTCGACCACCAGCACGTGGCGGCCGGCGATGTCGGTTTCGAGGTCCATGAGGAAGCGCAGCTCCCCGGGCGAAGTGCCCGCGCCGTAGCTGGCCAGGCGCACGAAATCGAGGACCGGGCAGAAGTCCAGCGCCCGCAGCAGGTCGGCCATCAACGGGAGCGCGCCCTTGAGCACGCCCACCATGACCACTTCGCCCATCCCGGCGTAATGGGCCGAGACCTCGCGGCCCAGTTCGGCCACCCGGGCGGCCACGGCCGCTTCCCCGAACACCTCGCGCAACGTTTCGGACATGACACCCCGCGCTTGGGGCCGCTCGCGCCAGCGGCCGGCCCCACGGCTTGCCTACATTTCCATGATCAGCGCGTTTTCGTCGCACTCCGGAAACTTGGGGCAGTTGATGCAATCGGCCCAGACCTTTTGCGGCAGCTTCTCCTTTTCCACCGGGACAAAGCCAAGGCGCTCGAAGAAATGCGGCCGGTAGGTCAGGGTGAAAACCTTGTAGATGCCAAGGGTCACGGCGTCGGACAGGCAGGCCTCGACCAGCCGGCCGCCCCAGCCCTGCTTCTGGATGTCCGCGACCACGGCCAGGGAGCGGATCTCGGCGATGTCCTCCCAGGTGATGGACAGGGCGCAGCAGCCCAGGATGCCCGGCGCGTCGTGGCCGGCCAGGACGAAGAAATCCCGCAGGTGGCTGTAGAGTTGGTTGAACGAGCGCGGCAACAGGAATTCCTGGCGGGCGCAGTGCATCAGCAGGGCGTGGATCTGCTTGACGTCCTGGATGCGCGCCTTGCGAATGAAAAGCCCGCTCATTTGCCCGTGTCGGCAAGCAGGCTGTCCACGGCCCGCTTGAGTTCGTCGCCGGACATGTAGCCGGCGTGGTTTACGGCTTGCTGCCCCGTGACGTCGTAGACGAGGGTCTTGGGGATCATTTTCACGCCGAAGGTGGCCATCACGTCGGGGTCGGCCAGGTGGACCGGGAAGTTGAACGGCGTCTGCTTGACGAACCGGGCGTACTCGCCCTGGTCCTGGTCGAGCGAAATGCCGAGGAACACGACCTTCTCCGCCGGGTAGTGCTTGCGGGCGGCGATGAAGTCCGGAATCTCCATCAGGCAGGGCCGGCACCACGAGGCGAAGAAGTCGACCACGACCACCTTGCCCTGGGCGGCCACGATGGCGTCGAGCACGCCCTGGCCGGTGATGGGGCCGGCGTCCTGCCCGGCGGCCCGAACGGCCGGCAGCGTCAGCAGGGCCAGCAGCAATGCGAGGGTGCGTATGCGCAACGAGACATCCTCCGATAATGGCGCGACGGCCGGGCAACCCCCCGTCAGGGCCGGTTTAATCCAAAGCGGCCGGCGCTATCCAGTTGTTTTTTCGGCCTCGGCCCCGACCAGGCCCTTGGCCCGGCGCACGGCATCCACGGCATCCGTGGCGTGGGCGTCGGCGCCGATGGACCGGGCGAAAGCTTCGGTCACCACCGCCCCGCCGACCATGACCTTGGCCCGCAGGCCCTTCTCCCGGACCAGGCGCACGGTATCCTCCATGCGCACCATGGTGGTGGTCATCAGGGCCGAAAGGCCGATGACATCGGCGTCGCGGGCGGCGGCCTCCGCCACGATGCGCGCCGCCGGCACGTCCTTGCCGAGGTCGATGACCTCGAAGCCGTGGTTTTTGAGCATCAGGCACACGATGTTCTTGCCGATGTCGTGGATGTCGCCCTCCACCGTGGCCATGACGATGCGGGCCTTTTGCGCCCCGGGGGTTTCGGCCAGAAGCGGCTCCAGGCGCTCGAACCCGGCCCGCATGGCTTCGGCCGCGACCAGCAGCTGGGGCAGGAAATATTCCTTGCGCTCGTAGCGCTCGCCCACGTCCATGATGCCGGGGATGAGCTCCTCGCTCAAAATGGCCGCCGCCGGCCGGCCGGCGGCCAGGGCGGCGTCGAGCAGGGCGGGAAGCTCGGCCTTGCGGCCCTTGATGACGGCCTGGCGGATGGGGCTGCCCGCCTCCTCGGCCACGGCCCGCACCGCGGCGGCGCTCGGCGCGGCGGCCTTCCAGCCGGCGTAGCGGTCGATGAACCGGCCGGCTTGCGGGTCGCGGGCCAGCAGCACCTCGCAGGCCGCCCCGGTTTCCATCAGGCGCGGCACATTGGGGTTGGCGATGGCCGCAGCCAGGCCGGCGCCCAGGCACATGGCGAAAAAGGCGCCATTGACCAGCTCGCGGGCCGGCAACCCGAAGGAGATGTTGGACAGGCCCAAAACGGTCGGCAGGCCCCAGGCCTGCCGACAATGGCGGATGGTCTCCAGGCAGGCTAGCCCCGCCTCGGCCTTGGAGGAGACGGTGAGCGCCAGGGCGTCGACGAGGATCAGGCGCCGGGGGATGCCCAGGGACTCGGCCTGGGCCACGAGTTCCTCGATGATGGCCAGGCGCTCGGCGGCCGTGACCGGGAGTTTTCTTCCCTTAAGCGGCAGCAGGATAAACGGCGCGCCGTGGTCGCGGCAGATGGGACCCAAAAGCTCCATGCGGCCGGGCTCGCCGCTGATGGAATTGACCAGGGGCGTGGCCGGCGAGGCCCACAGGGCGGCGGAGAGCGCCTCGGCGTTGTTGGAATCGAGGCAAAGCGGCAGCCGCTGGCGCTTGGTGAGCTCCAGGGCAAGCCCAGGCAGCACGGCCACCTCGTCGACCATGGGCGCGCCCACGTTGACGTCGAGGATGGCCGCCCCGGCCGCGACCTGTTCCTCGGCGAAGGCCAGGGCCCGGGTGAATTCCCCGGCCGCCAGCTCGGCGGCCAGTTCGGCCTTGCCGGTGGGGTTGATGCGTTCGCCGATGACGGCGCAAGGGCTCGCCCCGCCCAGGGTCACGGACAGCGACCGGGAGGTCACGGCCAGGACCGGATGGTCCGGGGCGGCGGGCCGCACCCGGGGCCGGCCGGACAGGGCCTTGGCCAGGGCGGCGATGTGGGCCGGGGTGGTGCCGCAGCAGCCGGACAGGGCCTTGGCCCCGAGATCGGCGAAGGCGGCGGTTTTTTCGGCGAACTCCTGCGGCCCCATGGGGAAGACCGTGCGCCCGCCCTCCAGGCGCGGCATGCCGGCGTTGGGCTTGACGAAAAAGGGTGTCGTGAGGCGCCTGGCGAAAACCTCGGCCACCAGGCGCATGTCGTCCGGGCCGGCGCCGCAGTTGACACCGACGAGGTCCACGCCCAGATTCTCCATGGCGTCGGCGAAGACTTCGGGCGGGGAGCCGGTCAGGCTGGCCGTGCCCTCGAAGGTCATGCACACGGCAACCGGCAGCCGGCAGACCTTGCGGCAGGCCAGTACCAGGGCCTTGGCCTCGGCCAGGTCGAAATGGGTCTCGCCGACGATCAGGTCGCAGCCGCCGTCAGCCAGGCCGGCGATCTGCTCGGCGAAGGCGTCCACCAGTTCGGCCAGGGTCACCTTGCCGAGCGGCGTCACGAACTGGCCGGTCGGGCCCACGGAGCCGGCGACGAAGGCCGTGTCCCCGGCGGCCCGGCGGGCCAGGCGGGCCATTTCGCGGCTCAGGCCCGCCACGTCCGTGCCGGCCGGGAGCTTGTAGCGCGTGCCGCCGAAGGTGTTGGAGGTCACCACCCGCGAGCCGGCCTCGATATATTCCCGGTGGGTGGCCACGATGGCCTCGGGGTTGGCCAGGCCGAAGAGTTCCGGGGACTGCCCCGGGGCAAGCCCCCGGCCCTGGAGCAGGGTGCCCATGGCCCCGTCGAAGACGAGAACGGTCTCGTCGCCAAGCGCTTTTCTGAAATCGCCCACGCGGTCTCCTTTGCTGGCCGTCGGCCGAGTCATTGGCGAAACGCGGCCCGTCTACTGAAAAACATTGAAAAGGACAAACCAAAACTTTACATGGGAAGGTAGACGTGCGAGACGGCGCTTCCGGGTGGTGGCGCAACGATCCGCCGAAACCTCCCCCAAGCGGCCTGACCACGCCTTGCAATCCGGTCATTATCCGATGGAACCACGAGACGATCAAGCAATTTCGGCAAACGACGCGGAGCTGGATCAAAACGACCCCGTGGAACTCGACGACCCCGAGGCGGACGATGTCATCGACATCGAAGCCACGGACGATTTCCGGCTGCCGGCCCCACGGCCGGCAAGCTCCGGATCGCTGTCCACGCGCGACCCGTTGCAGCTCTACCTGCGCGAAATCTCCAAATTCCCCATGCTCGCCCCGGAGGAGGAGCAGGAACTGGCCCGGCGCGTGCGCGACGCCGGCGACCAGAAGGCCGCCTTCCGGCTCATTTCCTCCCACCTGCGCCTGGTGGTCAAAATCGCCATGGACTTTCAGCGGCGCTGGATGCAAAACGTGCTTGACCTCATCCAGGAAGGCAACGTGGGGCTCATGCGCGCCGTGACCAAGTTCGACCCCGACAAGGGCATCAAGTTCTCCTACTACGCCGCCTATTGGATCAAGGCCTATATCCTTAAATATATCATGGACAACTGGCGGATGGTCAAGATCGGGACCACCCAGGCCCAGCGCAAGCTCTTCTACAACCTCAACAAGGAGCGCCACCGGCTCCAAACCCTGGGCTTCGACCCCAGCGCCTCCCAGCTCTCCGAAGCCCTCAACGTGGCCGAGTCGGACATCGTGGAGATGGACCAGCGCTTAAGCGGCAACGACCTGTCCCTGGACGTGACGCTGGGCGACGACTCCACTTCCACCCGCCTGGACTTCCTGCCGGCGCTGACCCCGGGCATCGAGGAGATCCTGGCCGGGGACGAGATCTCCCATCAGCTCGACAAGCACATCCAGACCATCCGGCCAACGCTCAACGACAAGGAGCTCGACCTCCTCGACAGCCGCATCCTGTCGGACTCGCCGGTGACGTTGCGGGAAATCGGGGCCAAGTACGGCATCACCCGGGAGCGGGTCCGCCAGATCGAGGCCCGGCTGCTCGAAAAGCTCAAGGACCACCTTTCCAGGCGCATCGAGGACTTTTCCTCGGATTGGATCCACAAGGAAGAATAGCGGCGGAGCAAGGCGCGCCTTGCCCCCCATCGGACGCCGGCCATGCCCGAACTGACCCAACGCGCCACAACCGGGCGCCTGCCCCTCCTGCTGGTGCTGGCGCTTTTGCCGTGCCTTCTGTCCAACTCCTGCGCCTCCAGCCGGCCGGCCCGGCTGGCCTACGCCGGCAAGTCCCTCTCGCCCGAGGCCGAGGGCGCCTACCAGTTCCTGGTCTACCAGGACCTGCTGCGCCAGGGCAAAAAGGACGAGGCGGCCAAGGTCCTGGCCGGGCTCAACCAGTCCCAACCCTCGCCGGAAACGGCCGTGGAGCTGGCCAACCTGCAATGGGGCCAAAACGAGCGGGAAGCCGCCACCAAGACCCTGGAAACGGCCGCAGCCACCTATCCCGATTCGCGCCAGCTCGTTTTGTACCTGGCCAGCGCCTACCAGATGCGCCGCATGCCCGACGCGGCCGTGGCCGCCCTGACCCGTTTCGTCACGGCCCACCCGGGCGATGCCCAGGCCGTTCGGGAGCTGGCCTCGCTGCTGGAGGAGGCCGGTCGGCACAAGGAAGCCCTGGACACCCTGTCACGCATCCCCGAGGACGGCCGCGACGCCACCACGCTCTACCTCATGGCCAAGGCCTCGGCCGGGCTTGGCCGCAAGGACGCGGCCATCGCGCTGCTGCGCCGGGCCGTGGCCGCCGATGCGGCCCTGACCGCCGCCTGGACCGAACTGGGGGCGCTTTTGGAGGAAAAGGGCGACCTGGCCGGGGCCGAGGACTGCTACCGCAAGATGCTCGCCCAGGACGAGGACTCGCCCGAGGTCCGGGCCAAGCTGGCCCGCGTGCTCATCCGCCAGAAAAAGCCCGACCGGGCCGTCAAGTACCTGGAGGAAGGGCCGCCGGACAAGGCCCGGCTCCTGGACGCCATGTCGGCGCTGCTCGAGGCCGGCTACGTCAAGCAGGCCCGGCAGGTGCTGGCGCGCCTGGCCGCCGCCATCCCCGACAGCCCGGACCTGCCCTTCTACCAGGCGGTCATCGCCTACGAGGGAGACAAAAAGCCCAAGGAGGCCCTGGCCATCCTGGCCAAGGTGCCGCCGGAGAACCCCAATTTCGACAAGGCCCTGTCCTTTCGCATCCAGCTGACCTCGGAAATGGGCAATTTCGCCGCCGCCCAGGCCCTGGCCACCGAGGCCCGCAACCGCTTTCCCGACCGCAAGGAGTTCCCGGCCCTGGAGGCCGTGCTCTACGACAAGCGCGGCGACACGGCCCAGGCCGCGGTCATCCTCAAGGAAGCCACGGCCACCTGGCCCGAGGACATGGACCTGCTCTACCGCTACGGCGTGGCCCTGGAAAAGCTCAAACGCCACGACGAAGCCAAGGCCGTGATGGAAAAGATCCTGGACAAGGACCCGACCAACCCCGATGCCCTCAACTACCTCGGCTATTCCCTGGCCGAGGAGGGCAAGGACCTGGAGACGGCCCTGGCCATGATCCAGACCGCCCTGGCCAAGGAGCCGGACAACCCCTTCTTCCTCGACTCCCTGGCCTGGACGCTCCACAAGCTCGGCCGCAACGCCGAGGCCCTGGCCGCCATCGAGCGGGCCATCGCCCGGGGTGTCAAGGATGCCGTCATCTGGGAGCACTACGGCGACATCACCGCCGCCGCCGGCAAAAAGGCCGAGGCGCAGAAAGCCTACCGCACCGCCCTGGAGCTCGGCTCGGACAACCCCGGGGACGTGAAGAAAAAACTGGGAGCCCTGTGAGCATGCGTCCCATCGCCGCCTTGTCGCGCCTTTTGGCCGTCCTGGCACTGGTTTCGTTCGTCGCCGGTTGCGCCGGCAAGCCCTCGGCCCCCACCGCCCCCACGGCCGACGAAGCCAAGGCCGTCTTCGCCACCTACCTGGCCGGCCAGGCGGGCATCCCCCCGGCCCCGGCCTTTTCCCTGTCCGGCTCCATGAGCTTTTCCCGGGGCAACCGCTCGGGGCGGCTCAACTACCGGCTTTTCGGCGACTACGGCCGCACCGTCCGCCTGGACCTGACCACGCCCATCGGCGGGGCCTACGCCTCGCTTTTCGAGGACGGCCAGGCCTTTTTCGCCTTCGTCCCGTCGCGCAACGCCGTCTACCGCCACGCCGACACCCGCCAGGGCGCGGCCAAGCTCGGCATGCCCCTGCCCTTTACCCTGCGCGAACTGGCGGAGCTGACCTCGGGGCGCCTGGGGGCCCTCGTCCCCGACCGCTACGGCGCGGCCAAGAAAACCGCCGACGGCTACCAGTACACCTTTTCCGGCAAGGCCCGCTTCAGTTCGCTGACCCTTGACTTCGCCGGCAATCCCCGCCATCTCGTCGGCGTGGGGGTGGAACCCTGGCGCATCGACCTCGCCGATGACGAGGCCGTGCCGGGTATGGCCGCGCCCGTGGCCCGCAAGCTCACGCTGACCACACCCGGCGGCGCCACGCTCGTCGTGCGCGTCAAGACCCTGCAGACGCGCCCGACACCCTATCCGGCCGCCGACCTGGAACTGCCGGTTCCGCCGACCGCCGTCGAACACGCGCTGGACGCGGCCGGGGACGAGCCGTCCCTGCCGGAACTGTAGCCCCGACCGCCACCGGCCGGGGCGATCGCCCATCGCCAAAACCCGGAGGCCCCTTTTCCATGCCCAAAACCGTTTTCCTCGGCTCCGACCACGCCGGCGTCGCCTTGAAGGCCGCCCTGGTCGCCCATCTGCAGGCCGCCGGCCACGACGTGGCCGACCTCGGCCCGGCCGAGGCCAAAAGCGTCGATTACCCCGATTTCGCCAAGCTCGTCTGCCGCCGGGTCCTGGACACCCCCGGCGCCGCCGGCATCCTGGTGTGCGGCACGGGCATCGGCATGTCCATGGCCGCCAACCGCATGCCCGGCATCCGGGCCGCCCTGTGCGTCAACGAATACCTGGCCCGCATGACGCGGCTCCACAACGACGCCAACGTCCTGTGCCTGGGCGAGCGCGTCGTCGGCCTGGGCCTGGCCGCCTCCATCGCCGACGCCTTCCTGGCCACGGACTTCGAGGGCGGCCGCCATCAGCGCCGCGTGGACCTCATCGAGTCGTGCGGACTGGCCGCGCCGATCTAACCCCTTTTACGCCCATCGAGGACCCCCATGGAAGATTGCGCCGCCATCGACGTCAAGGCCGTCAACATCGTCAAGGGCCTGATCATGGACGCCACCTTCAAGGCCAAGTCCGGCCATCCGGGTGGCGCCATGTCCTCGGCCGACATGGCCTATATCCTGTTCAAGGACTACCTGCGCTTCGACCCGGCCGACACGGGCTGGTTTGGCCGCGACCGGTTCGTGCTCTCGGCCGGCCACGAGTCCATGCTGCAATACGCCCTGCTCTACCTTCGCGGCGTGCTGACCATGGACGACCTCAAGGCCTTCCGCCAGTTCGGCAGCCGCACCCCCGGCCATCCGGAAAACGGCGAAACCCCGGGCGTGGAATGCACCACCGGCCCCCTGGGCCAGGGCTTTTCCATGGCCGTGGGCATGGCCGTGGCCGAGGAGATGCTCCGGGCCCGCCTGGGCGCGGACATCGCCGGCCATTACACCTACGTGCTGTCCTCGGACGGCGACGTCCAGGCCCCGGTGTTTCTGGGCTCGGCGGCCTTGGCCGGCCTGTGGGGCCTTGGCCGGCTGACCGTGCTGTTCGACAAGAACAAGGTCCAACTGGCCAGCGCCACCAGCGTGTGCGACGCCACGGACCACGTCAAGCTCTTCGAAAGCCTCGGCTGGCACGTGGTGGAGATCGACGGCAACAACCACGCCGCCATCCGCGCCGCCCTGGACGCGGCCAGGGCCGAGAAGGCCAAGCCCTCCATCATCATCGGCAACACCATCATCGCCAAGGGCGCCTTTTCCATGGAGGGCAACCACGAGGCCCACGGCGCGCCGTTTAAGGAAGCCGAAATCCAGGCCACCAAGAAGCACTTGGGCCTGCCCGAGAACGAGGCCTTTTTCGTGCCCGAGGACGTGGTGTCCCATTTCCGGGCCCGTTTCCCGGCCCTGACCGAGGCCCGGGCCGCCTGGGACAAGGCGCTGACCCAGCGCCTGGCCGACAGCACCTTCGCCGCCCTGTGGGGCGAGGCGACCAGGCCCAGGGGCGAACGGACCCTGTCCTGGCCGGTGTTCGACCCGGCCAAGGCCGTGGCCACCCGGTCGGCCTGGGGCGCCTGCCTCAACGGCCTCATCGAGCAGTTGCCGCTGCTCGTCGGCGGCTCGGCCGACCTCGACCCGTCCAACATGACCGAGAAGTTCCGCGACACAACAGGCATCTTCGGCAAGCAAAACCGCCTGGGCCGCGCGTTGTGCTTCGGCGTGCGCGAATTCCCCATGGCGGCCATCACCAACGGCATCGCCCTGCACGGCGGCCTGCTGCCCTTTAGCGCCACCTTCCTCATCTTCTCGGACTACGCCCGAAACGCCCTGCGCATGGCGGCCTTGCAGCACGCCCCGGCCCTGCACGTCTTCACCCACGACTCCTTCTACGTGGGCGAGGACGGCCCCACCCACGAGCCCATCGAACAGGTCAGTTCCCTGCGCCTGATCCCGAACATGCTGGTCATGCGCCCGGCCGACGCCAACGAGACCGCCGCCTGCCTGGAGACGGCCCTGGCCCAGGCCGCGCGGCCGACCTGCCTGCTACTCACCCGCCAGAACCTGCCCATCCTCGACCCGGCCGCCTATCCCGGGCTCAAGGCGGGCGTGGCCGCCGGCGGCTATGTCCTGGACGAGGCCCCGGGCGGCAAACCCGACATGGTCCTGCTCGCTTCCGGTTCGGAAGTCTCCCTGGCCCAGGCCGCGGCCAAGCTGCTGCCGGAGATCGCCATCCGCGTGATCAGCCTGCCCTGCCTGGAGCTGTTCAACGAGCAGCCCGAGGCCTACAAAAAGGCCGTGCTGCCGCCGGAGGTGCCCTTCCGCTTCGCCGTGGAAGCCGGCCGGCCGGAACTGTGGTGCCAGTACACCGGCAGCCTCGACCGGGTCTTCGGCATCGACCACTTCGGCGCCTCGGCCCCGGCCGGCAAGCTGGCCGAAACCTACGGCTTCACCCCCGAAGCCCTGGCCGCCAAGATCAAGGCCGCCTACGCCGGTAAATAGGGAAGTAGAAAGAGAGAAAGAGAATGCCTCCGGCGGCCAGGAGGGGCCGAGGGCCCCTCCTGGACCACCCCAACAAGGGGAATACACGGTTCGCGCCATTCCGATTTGTCGCACCGGCTTCTCCAGCTTGACAAAAACGCCTCCGAACGGCCCCGAAAGTCGACTTTCGGGGCCGTTTTGTATATCCCCCTTGGAAAGTTTTTGGGGAAGGAGGGGCGCGGGGAGGGAACCCCTTTTTTCAAAAAGGGGTTCCCTCCCCGCACTCCTCGCTCCTCTCCACCCCACCCCACCCCAAAGGAGCCTCCATGGAAGCGCCGGACAGAAATCTTGGCTTGGATCTGGTACGGGTCACGGAAGCGGCGGCGCTGAGTTCCTCGCGCTGGCTGGGGCGCGGCGACAAGAACGCCGGCGACCAGGCCGCCGTGGACGCCATGCGCCTGTCCTTCAACACCCTGCCCATCGAAGGCATCATCATCATCGGCGAGGGCGAGAAGGACGAGGCCCCCATGCTCTACAACGGCGAGCGGGTGGGCAGCGGCCAGGGCCATGCCGTGGACGTGGCCGTGGACCCGGTGGAGGGCACCAACCTGCTGGCCTACGGCCGGCCCAACGCCATCTCCGTGGTCGGCATCGCCCCGCGCGGCTCCATGTTCAACCCGGGGCCGAGCTATTACATGCAAAAACTGGTCGTGCCGGCCCAGGCCCGCGACGTGGCCGACCTGGACGCGCCGGTGGGCGACAACCTCAGGAAGATCGCCAAGGCGCTCGGCAAGGACGTGGACGACCTGGTGGTCTTCGTCCTGGACAAGCCGCGCCACAAGCGGCTCATCGAGGAGATCCGGGCCGTGGGCGCGCGCATCCAGCTCCATACCGACGGCGACGTGGCCGGGTCGCTGATGGCCGTGGACCCGGACAACGTGGTGGACATCATGATGGGCACGGGCGGCACGCCCGAGGGCGTGCTCTCGGCCTGCGCCATCCGGGCCCTGGGCGGCCGGCTGCTGGCCCGCCTCGACCCGCAAAAGGACGACGAGCGGCTGGCCCTGGCCGAGGCCGGCATCGACTGCGGCCGGGTCTTTACCGAGGAAACGCTTGTCGCCAGCGACGACACCTATTTCGCGGCCACGGGCATCTCCGGCGGCACCTTCCTGGAAGGCGTGCAGTTCACCGGCAGCCACGCCATCACCCACTCCCTGGTCATGCGCGGCAAGACCGGCACCATGCGCCGCATCGAAACGCGCATCCGGCTGGACAAGCTGATGGAAATCAGCGCGGTCAAGTACGACTAGAGGGAAGGATGCCTCCGGCGGCCAGGAGAGGCGCCGCCTCTCCTGGCCCTCTCCGCCGGGGGGCATCATGCCCCCCGGACCCCCTCGATGGGGGAAGGGCGGGGCGTGACGCGCGCAAGCGCCCTAGAAAACGAGGACGGTGCAACCGTTGTCGACGTAGGGGGCCATGCCGGGATGGCCGTGCATGTCGTCGAGCAACGTGAACCCCTCGGCCACGGCCGCCTCCTGGCTGCCGAGCTGGTGGGAGCAGGCCCGGCAAACGCCGGCGAAAAGCCCCAGGCTCTTGGTCTTCTCAAAAAGCCCGTGCAGATGGTTGTCCGGCTTGGCCAGCTCGGCCACGAGCCTGGTCGCCTCGCCCTCCAGCACCACGTTCACTTCGTAGCCCTTCTCCCGGAAATCCAGGGCGTTGAGCAACACGTGGACGAAGCAGGACATCTCACCCCGAAAAGCGAACAACGCCACCTTTTTCATGATGCCTCCCCCTTTTCGTCGGCCGCGACCTTGCCGACCGGGGCCAGGTAGATGGTGAATTCCGCCTCGCCGTCGACGCCGAGCAGTTCGTCGCAGGCCTCCTGGTCGTAGGCGGCCACGGCGCAGGTGCCGGCGCCGATGGCCTCGCAGGCCAGGTACAAATTCTGGCAGACATGGCCGGCGTCCAGGGCGATGACCTTGTAGGAGGCCTCGGCGTAGCGCCACTCCATGCGCTCCGGCACGGCGGTCCAGAAGAAGGTCGCCGCGGCCTTGGCCACGAAACGCTGGTCGAAAACCGCCTGGCTGACGGCCAGGGCCAGTTCCTCGACCTCGCCCTCGGGCAGCAGGGCATGCTCGATGGGCAGGTAGCGATACAGCCCGGCGGCGACGCCCTCCACCCGGAACACGGCCAGGTACGTTTCCAAGGCATGGCGGCAGCCGGCCGAGGGCACGGTACGAAAGCCGGACAGGCCGGGCGCCTTGCGCAGCCCCTGGGTCGCCCACAGCAGGTAGCCCAGTTCCTCCAGGGTCAGCGCCGCGTCGGTGTAGGCGCGCCGCGACCGGCGCCCCGCAATGGCCCGGGTCAGCGGCATGGCCGCGATGCCCGGCCAGCCCCCGCCCGGCCCGGGCAGGGCGACAAGCGGCGCCCCCGGCGGATAGGGCCGCTGCAAGGGCGGCGGCGCGATCCCCCGGTTTTGCGGCGTAGTGGAAAAATCCACCATCTTGCGCACGGTATCCTTCAGGAAAAACCTCAAGTCGAACCGCATCCCGGCCTCCCTTCAAAGCATTGGCGCCCCTACGCCACGGCACTTCCCCGGAGCAAGCCGCCCGGGGCGGACCGTGTCGCCGGCGGGCCGTCGCACGCGGTTGCCTCCGCGCGGCTTGCAAAAAAGGCCGCCCACGTCGGGCGCGGGCGGCCTGGGATAGGCGCACGGCAAACGCCGTTGGCGCACGTTAGGCGTTGGTCGGCGGCACGTAGACCCGGGCGGCCAGGTCCTTGTCCAGCATGAAGGCCCCGCCCGGGGTCTGGTCCACGAGCTTGAGCTTGGCGATGACGTCGGCCACGCTGGCCTCCTCCTCGACCTGCTCGTCGATGAACCATTTGAGGAACGAGGCCGTGCCGTGGTCTTTCTCCTCGAGGGCCAGGTCCATGAGCTTGTAGATGCGGGCGGTGACGCCTTCCTCGTGGGCCAGGGCCTCCTCGAAGACGGCCAGGGGCGAGGCCCAGTCGTGAGGCGGGGCCTCGATGGCCTGCAGGATCACCCGGCCGCCGCGCTCCACGATGTAGTTATAGAACTTCTGGGCGTGGAACTTCTCCTCCTGGTCCTGGACGTGCATCCAGTTGGCAAAACCCATCAGCCCCTTGTCCTCGAAATAGGTGGCCATGGAAACGTACAGGTAGGCGGAATAGAGCTCCCAATGCACCTGGTCGTTGATGGCCTTTTCCATGGTCTTGGACAGCATGGGCTAGTCCTTTTTCCACAGGCCGTGGATATTGCAGTACTCGCGGGCGTAGACCTTGTCGGCCTTGATGCAGAAGGTCGCCTCGGGGGTATCGCCGGGCTTGAGGAACTGGCGGTAGACCTTGCCGTCGGCCACCAGCTCGATCCACTCGATCCAGTGCTTCGCCTCCATGGGGTGGGGCACGGCGCCGACCTTGACCAGATAGCCGTCGGCGGTCTTCTCGATGACCGGAACGTGCTTTTCCTTGGCCGCGTCCACGGTGTTCTCGGTGAAAAGCTTCATGGGCTGGCCGCAGCAGACCAACTCGCCGCCGCCGGCATGCAGGACTTCGACGATATTGCCGCACACTTCGCACTTGTAGATTTCCAGTTGCTCAGCCATGTCGTATACTCCTTATGATCCCCGTTGATCGTTTTGGCGCGGGCCGGCCGGGGTGGCCCCGGCTCGCGGGGGAAGCGCTACCTTGTAGCCTCATAAAGCACTTCTTCGCTCCAAGCGCAACCCCCCCGCCACGATGGCACGCGGCCGTAAAGATTTCGGCCAACCGGCCGATGACAGGGGCATGAGGCCGGAAACGGCCGGGAGAACGACATGGTATCCTTGCGCGCACTGCTGCCCGGCGCCCTGGCCGGGCTCATCCTGGCCGGGGCCGTCCTGTGCCCGCCCGAAACGGCGGCAACGGCTGCAGCCGGCCTGCCGGCGCCCCTGCCGACGCAGATCCCCATCCGGGACATCAACAGCCCGCCCACGCCCAATACGCCGCCCACGCCCTTTACGCCCAAACCGGCTCCGGCCAAACGGCGGCACGCCAAAAAGCCGCGCCAGCAACAGGCAAGGCCCCCGGCGCCCCAGGCCGCGCCGCGCGCCAAGGCCCAGGCCGGCCCCAAGCTCGAACAGCGCATGGAAGCGCCCACGGAATCCATCATCCCCCTGGACACCCTGCCGAGCCAGGCGCCGCCGGCAACCGCGGGCCCGGCCGAGCCCAAGGCCGCGTCAGGCCCCACCCCGGCTACCGGCCCCAAACCGGCGGCCGTGGAATTCCCCCCCGAACCCGCCCCGGCCGCGGCGCCCGCGCCCAAGCCCCAGCCGCCGGCCCCGGCGCCGGCCAAATGACAAGGAGGCCGTCATGACGACCTTGCGCCGCACCCTGCTCGCCCTGGCCCTGCCCATGCTTTTCGCGCCGTTGCTTATGGGCGCGCTGTGCACGTCCTGCCCGCAACAGCAACAGCCCCAGGCGCCGCAATACCCCGAGCTGGCCATGGCCCTGGCCGGCGACCTCGACCGCCAGCTCGTGCCGCGCCTGGGCATGTACAGCCGCGACAACAGCCGCGGCCTGTACTGGGTGGTGGTGACCACCCCGGCGGACATAAACGACCTGACCCGGGCCTCGCCCCTGGCCCGGCTGGTCGGCCAGGAACTGTCCACGGCTCTGGTGGCCCTGGGCTACAACGTCCAGGAGATCCGCAAGGCCAGCGACATCATCTTCAGCCGGGGCCAGGGCGAATTCACCCTGACCCGCGACGCAAGGGCCCTGGCCGTGAGCCGGGCCATGGCCACCCTGGTCGTGGCCGCCACCTACATCGTCACCCCGGACGGGGTGCGCTTCGCCGTGGAGGTCATCGAGGCCCGCA
Organism: Solidesulfovibrio sp. DCME; assembly: GCF_049995385.1. Taxonomy (NCBI): domain Bacteria; kingdom Pseudomonadati; phylum Thermodesulfobacteriota; class Desulfovibrionia; order Desulfovibrionales; family Desulfovibrionaceae; genus Solidesulfovibrio; species Solidesulfovibrio sp. DCME. Next base: position 2,005,619 of record NZ_CP188261.1, on the reverse strand, counting down.
ACAACAACATCGTGGCCGCGTCCAACCGCACCCTGCCCATGGACGCCACGGTGGGCGCCCTGGCCGGCGGCGGCGCGTCCTTTATCGCGCCCACGGTCTCGACCACCGACCCGGAGACTTTCCGCCGGGACATGGCCCCCTACATGGCCCGGCACTGGTAGGCCGCCCCGGCACGCGGCCGGCTTGCCACCGGCCGCCCCATCTTCTATGCTTCCCCCAATGTCCGGGAACGCATGAGGATGGCCGCATGAACGAACTCCGCCATGTCCTGGTCGTGGAAGACAGCCGCGTCCAGGCCAAGATCATCAGTCAGCACATCGCCGAGGCCACGCCCTTCCCCACGCTGGTGGCCCACAGCCTGGCCGAGGCCAGGCAGGCCATGACCGAAAAGCGCGAGGCCATCTTCGTGGCCATTTTGGACCGCAACCTGCCCGACGACCCGGACGGGGAGATCGTCCCCCTGGCCACGTCCCTGGGCATCCCGTCGGTGGTCATGACCGCCACCTTCGACGAGGAGGTCCGCCAGAAGCTCCTGTCCCAAAACGTGGTGGACTACTTCGTCAAGACCATGTCCGAGATGACGGCCATGGAGCGGCTCATCGAACGGCTCTACAAGAACCAGTTCGTCAAGGCCCTGGTGGTGGACGACTCCCGGCTGTTCCGGTCGTACCTGACGACGCTGTTGCGCAATTTGAACCTCCAGGTGCTGGAGGCCGAGGACGGCCGGCAGGCCCTCACGGTCCTCGAGGCGCACGAGGACATCCGGCTGGTGGTGACCGACTACAACATGCCCCACCTCGATGGCTTCGGGCTGATCGAGGAGATCCGGGCCCACCGGCCCAAGGACGCCCTGTCCATCATCGGCGTCTCGGCCGAGGGCGGCGGCCAGACCGTCAAATTCCTCAAGGTCGGGGCCAACGACTTCCTGGTCAAACCGGTGCAGGCCGAGGAATGCGTCTGCCGGGTCAACCAGCAGCTGGACATGCTGGAAATCCTGGCCAACTACCGCGAGCTGTGCGCCAAGGCGGCCCCATAGGCGAGGCCTGGGCGATGCGGCGTCCTTTCGCGCGCCGCCGCGCCGTCCGCGTCGCCGGGCTGGCCCTGGTTCTGGCCCTGGCCGCCGCCCTGGGCCTGGGCCTGGCCACGGCCCGGCTTCCCTTTCCCCTGGCCGTGCTGTCGCCGCCGCCGGCCACGGTGGTCGCGGCCCGAAACGGCCTGCCCCTGCGCCTCTACCTGGCCCCGGACGAGGCCTGGCGCTTTCCCACCCGCCTGCCGGCCATCGCCCCCATCCTGCCGCGCCTGATCGTCGCCGCCGAGGACCGGCATTTTTTCCGCCACCCCGGGGTCAACCCCCTGTCCCTGGCCCGGGCCGCCCTGTCCAACCTGCGGGCCGGGCACGTCGTTTCGGGCGGCTCGACCATCACCATGCAGCTGGCCAGGCTGGCCGAGCCCAAGCCGCGCACCCTGGCCGGCAAGTGCCGCGAGGCCCTGGCCGCCCTGGCCCTGGAGCGGCGCCTGTCCAAGGCGGCCATCCTGGAGCGCTATCTGAACATGGCCCCCTACGGCGGCAACATCGTGGGCATCGGCGCGGCCAGCCTGCTCTACCTCGGCAAGACGCCCGACCGGCTGTCCCTGGCCGAGGCGGCCCTTTTCACCGTGATCCCCCGTGCGCCCAATGCCCTGGACCCGTTGCGCCACCCCAGGGAGGCCAAGGCCGCCCGGGACGCGTTGCTTGCGGCCATGGCCCGCCGGGGCGTCATCGACCCCAAGGCGGCGGACGAGGCCATGGCTGCGCCCGTGCCGGCCAAACTGGCCGCGCCGCCCTTCGTCGCGCCCCAGTTTTGCGAGCTGGCCAGGCAGGCGGCGCCGGCGGCCATCCGGGTGGACACGACCCTGGACCCGGCCGTGCAAAAGGCCGCCTCGGACATCCTGCGCGGCCGCAAGGCCGGGCTGGCCGCCCAGGGCATCGGCGCGGCCGCGGCCGTGGTCCTGGACGTGGCCAGCCGCGACGTGCTGGCCCTGGTCGGCTCCACGGACTATTTCGGCGACGCCCGCTTCGGCCAGATCAACGGCGCCGTCATCCGCCGCTCGCCCGGCTCGGCCCTCAAGCCCTTCCTCTACGCCATGGGCCTCGACGCGGGCCTGGTTTTTCCCCAAAGCCAGCTCCTGGACATCCCCACGGCCTTTGCCGGCTACAAGCCCAAAAACTACGACGGCCTGTTCCGGGGCCGGGTGACCACCGAACAGGCCCTGGTCACCTCCCTCAACGTGCCGGCGGTGCGGCTGCTTAACGCGGTGGGGCCGGCCCCCTTCCTCGACACCCTGCGCCTGGCCGGGCTGTCGAGCCTCGACAAGCCGGCCGGCCACTACGGCCTGTCCCTGGTGCTCGGCGGCGGCGAGGTGACGCTGCTGGCCCTGGCCAATGCCTACGCCGACCTGGCCAGCCTCGGCGAACACCGCCCGCCCAAGCTCCTGGCCGGCCCGGCCGGGCCGGGAACGCGGCTTTTCTCCCCCGAGGCCAGCGCCATGGTCACGGAGATGCTCGCCAAGGTGGAGCGGCCGGACCTGCCGACCTCCTGGGACCGGGCCCTGGCCGTGCCGGCCGTGGCCTGGAAAACCGGCACCTCCTACGGCCACCGCGACGCCTGGGCCGTGGGCTACTCCGCCGACCGGGTCATCGGCGTGTGGGTCGGCAACATGGACGGCACGCCGGTCAAGGGCATCTCCGGCGCGGTCCATGCCGGGCCGATCCTGTTCGAGCTGTTCCGGGCCGTGGAACCGCGCGGTTCGCGCCTGGCCGTGCCGGCCTGGTGCAACATCCGCGAGGTCGAGGTCTGCGCCGACAGCCGCGAGCTGCCCGGCCCCGACTGCCCCAGGCGCGTGACGGCCAGGATCATCCCCGGCGTGACCCGGCTCGGCCCCTGCCCGGTCCATGGCCGCCAGCTCGTGGACGCCGCCTCGGGCAAGGCCCTTTCCGCCGACTGCCTGGCCAGCCACGAGGCCGCCTCCGTGGTCGTTTCCCGCTATCCGGCCGAGCTGGTGTCCTGGTGGCGGGCCACGGGCATCCCCTTCGAGGTGCCGCCCGAGCCCGAGCCGGGCTGCGGCGCGCCGGCCGGCCCCGGGCCGCGCATCGTCTCGCCAAGCCCGGCCACGCCCTACGTCTACCGCCGCGACGCCCCGGCCGAGGCCCAGCGCATCGCGCTGCGTGCCGACGCCCCGGCCGACAGCCACCGGCTTTCCTGGTATGCCGACGGCGAACTGATCGCCCAGGGCGGCCCCGGGGACCGCCTTTTCTGGCAACCAAGCCCCGGCCGCAAACGGCTGGTGTGCGTCGACGACAGGGGCCGCCTGGACGCCGTGACGGTCCGCGTCGATTAACCAACCCGAAGGAGGACGCCTGTGAGCGCCATCTTGGATTTCTCCATCTTCCCCCTGGACAAGGGCGTGAGCCTGTCGACCTACGTGGCCAGGGCCGTTCGCATCGTCAAGGAAAGCGGGCTGCCCTACGTCTTTTCGCCCATGTCCACCAGCATCGAGGGCGAATGGGACGAGGTCATGGCCGTGGTCAGCCGCTGCAAGGAAGCCCTTGAGGCGGATTGCGGCCGCATCCACCTGGTCATGCGCGTGGACCTGCGCGACGGCCCCGGCGGGCGCCTTGTGTCCAAGATCCGGGCCGTGGAGGAAAAACTGTAGAAAACGCTGCGCTTGCTCGCCAGCCGTTGCCAAGGGGCGGGACCGGAGGTACACAGGCAAGACCAACAAGGACCACTGTCCCGCCCGGCCCGATATTGCCGCCGGACCGGCCTCCCTTCACCCCGCAACCTCCGAGGAGTCGGACATGCTCGATCAGTTGGCCCAGATGGACATGAGCATATACTTTCAAACGGTCATCTTCCTCATCTTCATCGGCCTGCTGTTGCGGCTGCATTGGAAGATGGGGTCGTTCACCCATATCCTGACCAACGCCCTGCGCTACGGCGTGCTGCTGCTGGTGTTTATCTACCTGTTCCTCAACTGGGCCAGCGACGTCAATCCGAGCCTGCGCAACAGCAGCATCCTCATCATGACGCTTATAAACATCTACCTGCTGTGGCACGTCATCGTCGCGGCGGTGGAGTTGCCCTACCGCCGAGCCCTGGCCAGTTGCGTGGACGGCATCTGCACGTCCACCGACCTGGAGCAGGCCTTCTCCACGGGCAAGCGCTTCTACAAGCTGCGCTACTTCTGGGCTTCCCTGTCCAGCGGCTCGGCGCCCTGGCGGTTTTTACGCGGCATCGCCGCCGAGCGCACCCGCGACGACCTGCACCGGGTCTTCGTCAGCCTCGACCCCAAGGCCTCGCTGTTCGGGGCCAGCCTCTACGCCCATTTCCTCCAGAACCAGCTCGACGCCGACCGCAACCAGCCCCTGGAAAAGCGCACCGAGCGCCAGCGCTTCGTCGAGGCCCTGGACAAGGATGCCTGGCTGACCGAAAAGACCGGCGAATTCCTGCACCAGCTGCTGGCCGCGCCCGAGGAGTTGCAGGAACGCGGCCTCAAGGCGGCCCTCAAGGACGCCGGCAAGATGGCCTAAGGGCCGTCTTGCCGCAGCCCCACCGGGATCGCGTGACCCGGGAGGCGAGGCCATGGCCAGCCGTCGACTGCGCCCGATTCCGCCCTTTCTCGCCCTGGTGGCGGCCCTGGCTTGCCTGCCGGCCGCCGCCGGGGCGCAGTGCCGCCAGGCCGGGCTGGCCGTGGCCGTGGACGCCGGCCACGGCCCCAAGGCCCCCGGCGCCACCAGCGCCCGGGGCCTGCCCGAGTATGACTTCAACCGGCGCCTGGCCGGGCAGGTCGTGGCCGCCCTGCGCGCGTCCGGCTTTCCCAAGGCCTACCTCCTCGACCCCGACGGCCGCGACCTGCCCCCGGCCGCCCGGGCGGCCCGGGCCAACGCCACCGGCGCGGGGCTGCTCGTTTCCATCCACCACGACTCGGTCCAGCCGCGCTACCTGGAGGCCTGGACCGTGGACGGCCGGGCGCGGCGCTACAGCGACCGCTTCGCCGGCTATTCGGTCTTCTATTCCGGCCGCAACCCCTTGGCGGCCCAGAGCCTGGAACTGGCCCGGGCCATCGGCCGGGAACTGACCGCCGCCGGCCTGCCGTTTACCCGCCACCACGCCGAGGCCATCCCGGGCGAAGGCCGGCCCCTGGTCGACGACACCGTGGGCGTCTACCGCTACGACGGCTTGGCCGTGCTGGCCGGGGCGCGGGCGCCGGCGGCCCTGGTCGAGGCCGGGGTCATCGTCAACCGCGACGAGGAGGTAGCGCTGGCCACGGCGGCCCGCCAAGGGCAAACCGCCCGGGCCGTGGCCAGGGGGGTGGAACGCTGGTGCGCCGCCCAAAACGGACGCTGAGGGAGAGCGAAACATCGCCTCCCCATACGGCGGGTTGCCGGGAGAAGGCGGGGCGGCAAGACCGCCGCAAACGGGACGGGGCGCGCGTCACTCCCCCGGAAAAGGCCGCCCAGGGAACAGGCGGCTACGCGACGGGGGCGCATCGGGGACGGGCAATCGAACGGCGGCTGGAGCAACCGGGGAGCTGGCGGCCGGGCGACGTGCCGATGCTAGACGGTGGCGGCCAGGCGTTCCCAGGCCAGGGCCCGGGCCCGCTCGGCCAGTTGCAGCATCTCGGGCTTGGAAATCTGGTCGTCGGCGCCGACCGCCTCGCCCTTGTGGCGCAGGCTGTCCGTTATAAGCGACGAAAAAAGGATCACCGGCAACTGCTTGAGCACCGGGTCCTCCTTGACCTTGCGGGTGAGGCTGTGCCCGTCCATGGCCGGCATCTCGATGTCCGAGACCAGGATGTGCACGAAGTCCGTGATGGGCTTGTTCTCCTTGGCCGAGGCCTCCTTCCACTCCATGAGCTGATCCCAGGCGATGCGGCCGTTGATGGTCCGGGTGACCTCGAAGCCGGCCTTTTCCAGGGACGAGCCGATCATGCGGCGGATGGTGGTGGAATCGTCGGCAATGAGCGCCTTGAAGACCATGTCCTTGTCGGGCAACTCCTTCTGGGACTCGGTGAAGACTTCCACGTCGAGTTCCTTGAGGGCCAGGCCCGGGTTGAGCTCCGCCACGATCTTTTCCATGTCCAGGATGAACACCACCCGCGTGTCCAGGCGCACCACGCCCGTGACGGAGTTGCCGGAATAGCGCTGGACCTGGATGCTCGGCGGTTCGATCTGCTCCCAGCTGAGGCGGTGGATGCGGGTGACGCCCGAGACGCGAAAGGCGCTGACGACCCGGTTGAACTCCGTGACCACCACCTTGTCCGAGGCGACCTCGGACCGGTCCTTGCCGAGCCAAATGCCCAGGTCGACCAGGGGCACCACCTTGTCGCGCAGGTTGAAGGTGCCAAGGACGCAGGGATGCGGCGTCTGCGGCATCTCCGTGACCTTGGGCAGCCGGATGATTTCCAGGACCTTGGCCACGTTGACCCCGTAATAGCCAACGTAGGTCTTGCCGGAGGGCGTGGGCTCCTCCAGGTAGAACTCGACGATTTCCAGTTCGTTGGTGCCGGATTCGAGGAGGATGTTCGTGTTGCTCATGTCGGACGGGCTCCGGAAAGCTTGTGACAAACGGGATAATGCATGGCCGGCGGTGGCAGAGTATGCCTGCGCGGGGAGAAAAGGCAAGGCCGCTTTTCGCCGGCGATTTCAAATTGACACCGAAAGGACACGGCGGCATGTCTACTACAGCACCACCTCCGGGGTCCACTGGGCGCATCCCGGGAACCTAACGGGGCCGCGTCATGTCGCGATGTCTATTCCGTGCCGTTTGCGCATCACTTATCTGTCTGGTATTCCAGGCTCCTCCACTCGCGGCGGCCCAGGATGAGCCCCTGACCCTCTACGTGTTCGACCGGCCGCCCTATTATCGCCTCCGCAACGGACAGCCGGCCGGCGGCTTCCTGCTCGACCTGAGCCTGGCCGTGCTGGACCACAGCGCCATCCCCTACGTCGTGCGCGAACTGCCCGCCGCCCGCGTGACGGCCACCTTCGCCAACGAGGTGGTCAACGCCTGCGGCACGGGCTGGTTTCGGACCCCCGAACGCGAGGGCTTCGCCCGCTTCAGCACCCCCCTCTACCAGGACAGGCCCCTGGTCGCGGCCGTAAACGCAAGCGCCGGCGCCTGCCCGGAGTCGACAACCCTGGCCCGGCTGCTCGACGAAAAGAAACATTGGGGCCTGCGCGGCGGCTTTTCCTACGGCCCGGCCATCGACGCCCGCCTGGCCGCGTTGCCCGACGACCGCATCCACCGCTTCAACGACGCCGCCGCCATGCTGGCCCTGGTGGCCAGGGGCCGCCTGGATGCCATGCTCATCGAACCCGAGGAGTTGGCCTGGCTCGTCGGCCGCCACCCCGAATACGCCGGCACGGTGTGTGCCCTGGCCCTGGAAGACGCCCCGCCGGGCAACGGCCGCCACATCATGTGCGACGCCAGCGTTTCGCCGGACACCATGGCCCGCATCGACGCGGCCATCGTGGAATTCGTCGGGGAGGATGCCCAACGGGCCAGGTGCCTTGTGGCCCTGCGCCATTAGCCCGGGGGAGGCTAGAATTTGCGGTCGAGCAGCAGGTGGGAGAAATAGCCCAGCACCGTGGCCAGGTAGTACGGGAAAAAGGGTTTCCAGGGCAGGCCGAGCAGCAGCATGGGCGCCAGCAGCACCGAACTCGGGATCAAAAGCGCCGCCCACCACGAATGGGTCCAGCCCCGGTGGGAGCCGATGGCCGGCAGCAGGGCGCAAAACCCCAGCACCGACGCGTAGCGATACTGCTGCCGAAAAATCAGGATGGCATCCACCACCAGGGCCGCGCCGTAAAAAAAACGGCGCCCCTTGGAATCGGTGTCCACGTCCGGAAACAGCCCCCCCAGGATGGAAAAAAGCCCCAGGCAGATCATGGTCTCGAAGTTCGGCTGGTAGAGGCCCAGCCAGATTGTCGCGCCCAGGGCGGCTGCGCTCACCGCCACCGCGCCGACCATGTGCGTCTTGAAACCCGGCATGGGCGGCCTCCTAGCACCGCCGCCCCGGCCCTGGCAAGCCGCGCCCGGCCCGGCCGATGTGCCCCGCTCGACGCGGCCGATGTGCCCCGCTCGACGCGGCCGATGTGCCCCGCTCGACGCGGCCGATGTGCCCCGCTCGACGCGGCCGATGTGCCCCGCTCGACGCGGCCGATGTGCCCCGCGCGACGCGGCCGCGTCACGCGGCGCCCAAGGCTCTCCCGACGGCCCCGCCCATCCGGCGCGCCGCCGCTTGACGCGGCCCCCCCCCGCCGCTACCACCAGGCATGCACAACCCCAACCCCGGAACGCCCATGCCCGTCAAAGCCTTTCTGCCCCCCTTCCTTGCCGCCCTTCTCCTGTGCGCCGCCTTGCTGGCCCCGGCTGTCGAAAGCCCGGCCGCCGGCCCGAAAGTGGAAATCTTCGTCACCAGCTGGTGCCCCTACTGCACCAAGACCAAGGCCTATTTCGACGGCAAGGGCATTGCCTACACCGCCTACGACATCGAAAAGGACGCCGCCGCCCGCATGCGCTACCAGAAATACGGCCAGCGCGGCGTGCCCCTGGTCGTCATCGGCCAGACGGTCATCCCCGGCTATTCCGTGGCCGATTTCGAAAAGGCCCTGGCCGGCGGCACCTCCGCCGCGGCCCAGCCCAAGATGATCTACAACAAGCCCTAGCGTGTCGTCCGGCAAAAAACAGCGTACTGTTATTACCGAAAATTAACTCTTTCAGGCTGTTATTCTCGAGATTCGCCTGCACGGATTTCGAGCACCCGAACGAGCAGCCGCGAGGAGGCTTCCGTGCCCGCCGCCGATGCCCCGCCCTTTGCCACGCGCGCCCACAACATCAAGATATCGGCCACCAAGCTCATGCCCATGCTGGCCGCCGGCATGGGCGACTGCGCCTCCCTGGGCCAGGGCGTGCCCTCGTTCGCCACGCCCGCCCATGTGGTCGAAGCGGTCTGCCGCGCCCTTCGCGACTCGCCGGCCGCCGGCAAGTACTCGCTCCAGCCCGGCATGCCGGAATTGCGCTGGGCCGTGGCCGAGCGGCTGGAGGCCGAAAAAGGCCTTGGGGCCAACCCCGAAACCGAGATCGCCATCACCGTGGGCGGCATGGAGGCGCTTTTGTGCGCCATCCTGTGCCTGTGCGAGCGAGGCGACGAAGTCATCGTGCCCGAACCGTTCTATCCCTCCCACGTGGAGCAGGTGCTCCTGGCCGAGGGCGTGCCTATCCTTGTGCCGCTACGCCGCGACGACTGGAGCCTCGACCCCGAGGCCGTGGCCGCCGCCGTCAGCCCGCGCACCCGGGCCATCGTCATCAATTCGCCCCACAACCCGACGGGCGCCGTTTTCGCCGAAAAAGACCTCCTGGCCGTGGCCGAGATCGCCCTGCGCCACGACCTGTGCGTGATTTGCGACGACACCTACGACGCCCTGTCCTACGATGCCCCGGCCTTTTCCCTGGCCAGCCTGCCCGAGTTGCGGCCGCGCCTGGTGGCCGTGGGCAGCTTTTCCAAGCGCTACGCCCTGACCGGCTGGCGGGTGGGGTTCGCCTTCGCCCCCGAGCCCATCATGGCGCAGATGCTCAAGGTCCACGACTGCACGGCCATTTGCGCCCCCACCCCGGCCCAGATCGCCGCCCTGGCCTCGCTGACCGGCCCCCAGGGCATCTACGACGGCTTCCTGGCCAGCCTGTCGGCCCGCCGACGGCTTCTCACCAGGCGCCTGGCGGCCATGGCCCCGGCCATCCGCTTCAACCGCCCCGGCGGGGCCTTCTACGTCATGGCCCGCTACGACCTGCCGCTTTCGCCCATGGAGGTGGCCACCCGGCTGATCCGCGAGGCCCATGTCGTCACCATCCCGGGCGACAGCTTCGGCCCGGGGGGCGAGCAGAGCCTGCGCCTGTCCTACGGCGGCGACGAGGCCGACATCGAAACGGCCTGCGACCGCCTGGCCGGCTGGCTGGCGGCGCAGCGGGCCAGGCGGTAGCACCCGAGGGACCGGGCGGAAGCGCTTCTGGTCCGAAGGGGCGGGCCTGACGGCAGTACCCGTAGCCCGAAGGTGCGGCCCAGGCGACAGCACCTCCCGGGGAACCGGGCCGCCGGCTAAATGTCCGGCGAATCATCGACCGGCCGTTCCTTGGGCAGGAAGGAGCAAAAGGGCTTGAGGATGTCGTTTCGCATCTCGGGCGCCCGGTCGAGAGAGTAAACGACACCGATCATGACCACGGTCCCGGCCAGCAGAAGCAGGGGGCCGAATATCCACAGCACCAGGGGCACGAGGAAGTAGTAGGCGCGCATGCCGAAATGGAAATGGCTGGCCGCCCGATTGAGTTGCATGGCCACGAAGGTCATGGAAGAGGCCGCGTTCTCCTCGCTGGCCGGGGCGTTGATCATGAAGCCCACATGGTTGAACAGCCGGATGGACGAGGAGAAACTGAAGAAGGCGACGAAGAGGTTCAGCAGCAGCACCAGAAGCTTGAGGGCCAGGGTGCTTTGCTGGGTCGACCCGAAAATATTGAGCGAATGCCAGGTGTTGGAAAGGTTTTCCGCCTGCCCGGTCAGCGAGAGCACGCCCACGGACAGCAGCACGGCCGTGGAGGCCATGAAGGTCGCCGCCATCGTGGAATTGCGCAGCGTCTGCACGGCCAACAGGGCGTCATGCTCCTCCATGACGGTGACGACCCAGGCCCGGCGGGCGAGGTCCGTGGCCCCTTGTATGGTGTAAATGGGATCGGACTTCAGCTTTTGCCAGATAAAGATATTATAGGCCGTAAACATCACGATCGATGCCAACAGGCACGACAAATCCAGCACGTGCGGGGAAAGTGTTTCCATAGCCAAGGCCTCCGTTGCAAATACTCCAAAAGGGACAGCGTATTTCTAGAGGCAAAAAAGCGCATAAATCAATCAAAAACCGAAGATGTGAGAAAAATAACATGCCACGCCCCGGCCAAACCACTCGCTTACCCCGGGCTTGCTTGCGCCAAAGTTCACATCACCCGAAATACAACAGCAGCCCCTTGCTGCCATGCGCCAAGGCCTGGTCACGGGCCGAACCGGCCCCGGACCGGCGCGCCAGCTCTGCCCGGGCGATGCGGGGCAAGCCACCCCGCGCTCCATTGAAACCATTATGGGATTCCAAAGGGCGCCAGCCCATTGGCCGCCGGAGGCTTCTCCCCTGACTGTTCTTGCAACACCTTCTGCCGTATTGTTTATGAGATACGACACTGGCCGAGGAAACCGGGGGATGCGCCCCCCACGGACGGGTCCGGGAAGGGAGAGACCCCTTGGGGCCAGCGGAGGCACGCACCCATGGACGTGACGGTCGGACAGGGGACGATTGGCTATCGGGACGGGGCCGAGGCCGCCCTGCTCCGTTTTTTTTCGGCGCACGACGTCGACGAATACGAGCTCTTTCCCCGGGACGCGCCCTGGGCCCTGCGCTACCACCTGACCCCACGCCGCAAGACGCTGCTCTCCTGGCTCGATTGCGGCACCGACGGCCGCATCCTGGAACTCGGCGCTGGCTGCGGCGCCCTGACCGCCCATCTCGTGACCCTGCCCCAGGCGATTACGGCCGTGGAGGGCTCGCCCGAGCGGGCCGCCGTCATCGCCGCCCGCTGCCGGCGGGCAACCAACCTGGAGATCGTGGCCGCAAACGCCGTGGGCCTGCCCTACCAGGGCGACTTCGCCATCGTGACGCTGATCGGCGTGCTGGAATACGCCGCCGCCTTCGTCCCCGGCCCCCGGCCCCACGAAAGGCTGCTGGCCGAAGCCCGGCGCTACCTGACAGACGACGGCTGCCTGATTTTGGCCATCGAAAACCGCATGGGGCACAAATACCTGGCCGGCCTACCCGAGGACCACACCGGCCGGCCCTACCACGGCATAAACGGCTACCCCGGCCCCGGCGGGGCGCGCACCTTCGACCGGCCGACGCTCCAGGCGCTGCTGGCCCGGGCCGGCTTTCCCGTCACGCGCTGGTACTACCCCTCGCCGGACTACAAGACCCCGGACAGCATCGTCGCCGAGGCGGCGCTGTCCCTGGGCGGCTTCCAGTCCCTGCCCCTGCTGGAGTTGCCAAGCGCCGACCCCGGCGGCCGAAGCCGGCCCGCCTTCAGCGAACGGGCCTTTGTGCGCTCCGCCCTGGCCGCCGGCACGGCCGGGCCGATCATGAATTCCTTCCTGGTCCTGGCCGCGCCGAGCCCAAACGCCCCCCTGCTGGCCGCCAACGCCCGGACCCTGGCCGTGGCCGTCAATGCCGACGCCTGCCCGCCGCGCTTCCAGACCATGACCCGGTTCGTGGCCACGGACACCGGCGTGGCGGTAGAACGGCGCAACCTCCACGGCCTGCCGCCATCCGTTTTCGCCTCGGGCCGGCAGCACGTCAAAGCCCGCGAAACCTACCACCTGGGCTACGTGAGTTTCCTCGAAGCCATCCTCGACGCGGTGGAGGACGGCGACCCGACCGGCGCGGCCCGCACGCTGACGGCCTGGATGGAGTTCCTGGCCAGCCGGTCCCGGCCGGCCAGCCCCGGCGGCCCGGAGGGCTTCGCCGCCTTCTGCCGGGAGCGGCTGGGCCGCACCATCTACCCGGAGGCGGCCGCGGGCCGCTGGCTGCCGGGAAACCTGCTCGACGCCCACCCGGGCAACGTGCTGCGCCATCCGGCAACCGGCGACATCCGGGTCATCGACCTGGAATGGCAGCTGGCCTGCGACATTCCCCTGGCCCTGCTGCTGGACCGGGGCGTCAACCTCGTGGGGCAAAAGCTCGCCCCCCTGCGCCCCTACCTGGACCTGCCCGAGGGCGGCGGCCTGCCGGCGGCCATGGACGCGCTCCTTTCCCGGCATCCCTTAAGCCGCCTGTCGGATGTGGCAGGCCTCGAGGCCTTCACCCAATGGCTTTTCGCCGCCGTCACCAACGGCAACCTGGACCACCGCCAGGGTGGCGCCCAGCCCTGACGCCCCTTCCCCGCCGCCCGGCATTGGCGTATGGGGGAGCGGGCCGCTGCCACCAAGGATATCCTTTTCATGTCAAAACTGCCCTTGGGGGCGGCCCCGGCGGCCGTCCCGACCGCCTCGCCGGCCCTGGCCATGCTCGGGGTCAACCTCATGGTCTTCATGGCCACCCTGGACATGAGCATCGTCAACGTGGCCCTGCCCACACTGGTTACGGTGCTCGATACCGATTTCGCCGCCATCCAGTGGGTCATCTTGAGCTACGTGCTGGTCATCGCGAGCCTCTTGCTACTGGTGTCGCGGCTGGGCGACATGCGCGACAAGAAACGCATCTTCTCCGCCGGGCTGGTGATTTTCCTGATCGCCTCGCTGTGCTGCGGCCTGGCGCCGTCGGTGGGCTGGCTCATCGCCTTCCGGGCCTTCCAGGGCGTGGGCGCGGCCATGACCCAGGCCCTTGGCATGGCCATCGTCACCCAGATCGCCTCGCCGTCGAGCCGGGGAAGGGCGCTGGGGTTCATTGGCGGCACGGTGGCCATGGGGCTGATGATCGGCCCGCCCCTGGGCGGCGTACTGATTGGCTTTTTCGGCTGGCGGGCGCTTTTTCTGCTCAACGTGCCCGTGGGGATCGTGGCCCTGTGGGTGGTGGCCCGGCGCATGCCCGCCCTGCCGCCGGTGCGCACGGGCGAACGCTTCGACGTGCCGGGCGCGGTGGTGGCCAGCCTGACCCTGGGCGCCTACTGCCTGGGCATGACCGGCATGCAGCGCAACGGCTTCACCGACCCGACGTCCCTGGCCCTGCTGGCCGTGGCCGCGGCGGGTCTGGCCGGCTTCATCGCCATCGAGCGGCGGGCCAGCCAGCCCATGCTCGACCTGTCGCTTTTCGCCAACCCGCTGGTCACCTTGCCCCTGTGCATGGCGGTGCTGGTGTTCATTACCGGCGCCAGCGGCTTCATCATGCCGTTTTTCTTCCAGTCGGCCCAGGGGCGGTCGGTGACGGAAATGGGGCTCCTGATGATGATCCTGCCGGCCTCCATGGCCGTGACCGCGCCGGTTTCCGGCTCCCTGGCCGACCGCTTCGGCTCGCGGGGCATCTCCCTGCTCGGGCTCGTGGTCCTGCTCGGGGGCTGCCTGGCGCTTGGCACGCTGACGGCGCGCACGCCCTGGTGGGGCTACCTGCTGCGCACCCTGCCGGTGGGCCTTGGCATCGGCATCTTCCAGGCGCCCAACAATTCGGCCATCATGGGCCAGATTCCGCCCCACCGCCTGGGCGTGGGTTCGGGGCTGGCCAATTACGCCCGGGTGTTCGGCCAGTCCACGGGCCTGCCGCTGGTGGGGACCATTTTCAGCGCCCTGGTCCTCACCTCGGGCTACACCGGGCAGCGGGCGGATTTCACCAGCGCCCCGCCCGACGCCCTGGCCGCCGGCGTGGCCGGGGTGTTCCGCTGGCTGGGGGCGTTGCTCGTGGTGGCCATCGGCCTGGCCGTTCTGGCCTGGCGCGTCGAATCCCGCCGCCGGGCGGCCGAGGCCCAGGCACCCCGCGACCAGGCGGCCGGCTGACCGTCGCCTTGGTGCGTTGCGACAGACAGCCTTGCCGGGCCGGACCACGAGGCTGCGGCCAAGGCCGGTATCAACGACACTCGCCGCGACGCGCTACCCCGCCGCCGGGGCCGGGTCCGGCTTCTCGAACAGCTCCCGCCGCACCCGCTCGCGCTCCCGGTCGATCTGCTCGTCCGTGGCCCCGAGCGCGGCCAAAAGCCAAGCCGCCATGGACAGGGCCACCTCGCCCTCGCAGGCGAAAACGGCCCGGGCCCCGGCCCGGCGCTGGGCCGTTGCCTCGGACAGATAGCCGGCCCGGCTGACGATCCGGATGTCCGGCGCCAGGTCCAAGGCCGCGGCCACGACCTCCCGGGCGTCCAGGCCCGAGGCGGTGACCAGCAGGCTTTCCGCCTCCTCGATACCGGCATGGTGCAGGATGTCGCGCCGCGAGGCGTCGCCGTGGACGGCGGGATGCCCGGCGGCATGCAGGGCGCGCACGGTCTCGATGTTCATCTCCACCACCACCGGCTCGATGCCGGCTTCGCGCAGGATGCGGCACAGCGTGCGCCCAACCGGCCCGTAGCCCACCACCACGGCCCGGTGGGCGTCCCGGTGGGCTTGGGTGGGCGTGGACGCGTCGGCCGGCCGCGCCCCGAACCGGCCCGAGCGGCGAAGCCAGGCCAGAAGCGCCTCCGTGCCCTGGTACAGCCAGGGGTTGAGCACGATGGACACCACCGAGGCCACCACCAGGGCATTGAAGGCCTCCCGGGGCAGCACGCCGAGCCCGGCGGCCAGGGAGGCCAGGATGAAGGAGAATTCGCCGATCTGGGCCAGGGCCACGGCCACGGCCCCGGCAACGGCCAGCGGCCGGCGCAACGCGAGGACCACGGCCAGGGCGGCCAGCGGCTTGCCCACGAGCACGATGCCGATGGTGGCCAGTTCCAGCCGCCACTGGGGCAGCACCGTGACCGGGTCGAGGAGCATGCCCACGGACACGAAGAACAGCACGGCAAAGGCGTCGCGCATGGGCAAGGCGTCCGAGGCGGCCCGAGCGCCGAATTCCGACTGGCCGACGATCATGCCGGCCAAGAAGGCGCCCAGGGCCATGGAAGCGCCGAAGACCAGGGCCGCGCCCACGGCCAGGCCCAGGGCCACGGCCAAAACGGCCAGGGTGAAAAGCTCCCGGGAGCCCGTGCGGGCCACGTGGCCGAAAAACCGGGGCAAAAGCCACCGCCCGGCCACGGCCGCGACAGCCACCAGCCCTCCGAGCTTGAGCAGGGCCACCGCGAGGGTCAGGCCAAGCCCCGGCCCGCCCGCCTCCCTGGGGCCGTAAAAAACCGGCAGCAGCAGCAGGACCAGGATGGTGAAGAGGTCCTCGACGATGAGCCAGCCCACGGCGATGTGGCCGGTGGGGGTGTGCAGGACCCGGTTGTCGGCCAGCACCCGGGTCAGGACCACGGTGCTGGCCACGGAAATGGCGATGCCGAAGACGATGCCGGCCGACCAGGACCAGCCCAGGGCATGGGAGGCCACGGCCCCCAGCGCCGCCGACACCGCGATCTGGGCGATGGCCCCGGGCACGGCCACCCCCCGCACGGCCATGAGGTCCTTGAGGTGGAAATGCAGGCCCACGCCGAACATGAGGAGAATCACGCCCACTTCCGCGAACTGGTTGGCGATTTCGCCGTCGGCCACATAGCCCGGAGTGAACGGGCCGATGACGAAGCCGGCCAGCAGGTAGCCGACGATGGGCGACATGCCCAGCCGCTTGGCCGCAAGCCCCAGGACCAGCGCGGCCAGCAGGCCGCCGGTCAGGGTCAGGATGAGGCTCATTTCATGCGACATGGGGCCTCCGGCTGGCGGCACCGTCCCGTCGGCGGCTCGCCATGGCGCCGGGGACCAGGCCGCGATGCCCAAATGCGCCGGCAACGCCCCGCCTGTTGCGCAACAGTTGTGCTTTTTGCATGTATTCCTTGCTAGCGTAAACCTCCACCCCAAGGCAACCCGGAACAGGAACGGCGGCGCGCATTGACAGCCGCGGGCTCCTTCCTTTAGGATTTTCATATGGATGTCGCCGTTCCGGTCACCGATGCCGAGACCTTCAAACGCCAGGCCGGCCGCTTGCAGGAAGCCGTGGAAAACCTGTTCGCCTGTTGCCAGGCGCGCATCGCCATGCAAAGCGAGTTGTTCGGCCTGCCGCCGGCGGCGCTTCGGGCCGTGGTCGCCCTGGGCGAGACCCGCTACCTGGCGCCCGGGGAACTCGGCCGGCGCCTGGGCGTGACCAAAAGCCGGGTGACCGCCGTGACCACCGGGCTTTTGCGCCAGGGGCTCATCGAAAAGCACCCGGACCCGGCCGACGCCCGCGTCACCCTGCTCTCCCTGACCCCGGCCGGCAAACGCATGCGCGAGGAGATCCGGGCCTTCCTGGTCAGCCTTTTCCGCAGCATGCTGGACAAGGTCGAGCCCGAGCGCCGCGAATCCTTCCTGTCCTCCCTGGAAGTGCTGCGCCAGTGCATGGACGCCGCCCGGGCCGATTTCAAGCTCTAGGGCCGCCCCGCCGGCAACGCCGTATCACCAGGCCATACGGCCCCACTCCCCGGCAGCGCCACATCACCAAGCCACACTGCCTCCCGCCAACTGTGGCGCATTACCGGGCCACGGCCCCTCCCGGCAACGGTGCCGGCTGACCGTGACGCGAGCCGCCCGGTCGGAGCCCCGGCGGCCGGCCCGGCCCCCGGCCCTCCCTTTCCATTCCCTTGCCTTTTCGTCATACTCCGCCCATGGACATACCGTTGCTTCCCGATGTCACCATCATCTTCGGCCTGGCCGTCATCGTCATCCTCGTCTGCCACCGCCTGAAAATCCCGGCCCTGGTGGGCCTGCTGCTCACGGGGGTGGTCTGCGGCCCCCATGGCCTGGGGCTCGTGCGCTCGGCCCACGACGTGGAAATCCTCTCGGAAATCGGCGTCATTTTGCTCCTGTTCACCATCGGCCTGGAACTGTCCCTGGCCGACCTGTCCCGGCTGAAGCGCCCGGTCTTCTACGGCGGCACGGCCCAGATGGCCCTGACCTGGGCCTTTTTTTTCAGTGTGCCGCTGTTTGTCCTGCATTTTTCCGGCGGCTCCAGCGTCCTGCTCGGCATGCTGGCCGCCCTGTCCAGTACGGCCATCGTGCTGACCACGCTCCAGGAGCGGGCCGAGATGGAGGCGCCGCACGGCCGGGTGAGCCTGGGCATCCTCATCTTCCAGGACCTGCTGGCCGTGCCCATGACCCTGGCCGTGCCGCTTCTGGCCGGCCGGACCTTCGGCTTCACCAATTCCATCGTCTTCACCGTGGGCAAGGGCGCGCTGGTGCTGGTGCTGTTGGTCCTCCTGTCGCGAAAGCTCATGCCCCGCCTGCTGCTGGCCATCGTGCGCACGCGCAGCCGCGAACTGTTCCTGCTCACGGCCCTGGGCATCTGCATGGCCGTGAGCCTGCTCACGGCCGCCATCGGCCTGTCCCTGTCCCTGGGCGCCTTCCTGGCCGGGCTGCTGCTTTCGGGGTCGGACTACCGCGAACACCTGCACGAGGCGGTGCTGCCCTTCAAGGACGTCTTCACCTCGCTGTTTTTCATTTCCATCGGCATGCTGGTCAACCTCTCCCCGGCCATGGAGCATGCCGGCCAGATCCTCGGGGCCACGGCGCTGCTGCTCGTGGTCAAGGCGATCCTGGCCGGCGCGGCCACGCGCATCCTGGGCTACCCCACGCGCACGGCCGTGCTGGTGGGCCTGGCCCTTTGCCAGGTGGGCGAATTCTCGTTTATTCTGGCCAAGGCCGGTTTCGACCGCCACGTCATCTCCGAGCACCTCTACCAGAAGTTCCTGGCCGCCAGCATCCTGACCATGGTGCTGGCACCGTTTATCATCAAGGCCGCGCCGCGCATTTCCCTCGTGCTGTGCCGGTTGCTCGGCGCCCGGGAAACGCCGCTGGCCCCGCCGGTCCCGGGGTTGACCGGCCACATGATCATCCTTGGCTTCGGGGCCGGCGGCCGGCAGTTGGCCCGGGCGGCCAAGGCGGCCGAGATCCCCTACGTGATTTTGGAGATGAACCCGGACACGGTGCGCAACGAACGGCAAAAGGGCGAACCCATCCATTTCGGCGACGCCTCCAAGCCCGGCGTGCTGGAACATATCGGCGTGACCGAGGCCAAGGCCCTGGCCGTGGTCATCTCCGACGCGGCGGCGGCCCGGCGGACGGTGGAGATCGCCCGGTTATTAAGTCCGGCGCTCTACATCGTGGCCCGCACGCGGTTCAATTCCGAGATCCAGGCCCTGCTGGACCTTGGGGCCAACGACGTGATCGCCGAGGAGTTCGAGGCCTCGCTGGTGGTGTTCGCGCGTGTTTTGGCCAAGTTCATGGTGCCGCGCGACGACATCGAGCGCATGGCCCAGGACATCCGGCGCGAGGGCTATCGGGCCATGCTGCCCGAGTCCCTGGCCGCCATGGCGCCATTTTCGCCGGACAAGTCCCTGGCCGGGCTGCATGTGGCGGTTTTCACGGTGGATGCGGCCTCGCCCCTGGCCGGGCTGACCCTGGAGGAAGCCAGGCTGCGGCGCGAACACAACCTGACCGTGGCGGCGGCAAGGCGCGGCAAGGAATTCGTGCCCAACCCCGACGGCCCGTTTCTGCTTACCCCCGGCGACCGGCTCTACGTCATGGGCACGGCCGAGGCGCTGAAAGACGGGGCGGGGCTTTTTCGCAAGGACGCCTAGCGGCAGGCCAGCTTGGCCGCGGCCAGATCGAACAGGGCATGCCCCACGGTCTTGAAGACCACCGGGCCGGAAGGCTGCTTTGGAGCCGCGTCCGGGACGTCCTCCAGGGCCGTCACCGTGGCCCAGTCCACCCCGGCCCGCAGGAAATCGCCGGCCTCGACCCTGGCCGAGGCCATATCATCCACGAACAGCGCGGCCCGGGAAACGAGCGACGCCGGCACCTCGGCCGCATGCGGCGTGAACGACCCCACGGCCGCGACGAAAACGTCCGCCGGCACGGCGTCGGGGAAAACCGGCTCGGGGCTGGTCGTGACCGTGACGATCAGCGACGCGTCGGCAACAGCCTCGGCCGCTTCGTCCAGGACCCGCACGGCGATCCCCTGCCCGGCCAATGCGGCCGCCAGGGCCTCGGCCCGGGGCCGGCTGCGGGAAACCAGGCGGATGTCGCGCACGCCCAGGCCCTGGCGGAAGGCCTCGATGTGGGTTTTCGCCTGGGCGCCGGCGCCGATGACGCACAAGGGGCCGGCCGGGCGCGGGGCCAGCCGCCGGGCCGCAAGCAGGCTCACCGCTGCCGTGCGCCGGGCCGTCAGTTCCTTGGCGTCGAGCACGGCGAGCTTCTCGCCCGTGGCCGCCGCGACCACCAGCACCTCGCCCTGGATGACGGGATGCTCCCGGTTGCCGGGATGCACGGTGATGTTTTTGACAATGGCCACGGCCTCGTCGGCGGCCGGCATGGCAAGCAGCACGCCGCCGGGCACGGGCACGGCCAACCGCTCGGGCGCGAACGCCCGACCCGCCTGCCTGGCCCGCAGCACCTCGGCGATGGCCTCGGATAACGCGAAATAATCGAACACCATTCCCCCCTTTCGGGAGGCCCAGAAGGGGCAGTGCCCCTCCTGGCCGCCGGAGGTATTCCCCCTGCCCCTCCCCGACACGCCCTACAACGGGCCGTCCTTCTCGTCCTTGTGGCCGACGAGCCAGGTCTGGAGCTGATCCATGTAGGTGTAGAAGACCGGTGTCAGGTAGAGCGTGACCATCTGCGAAATGACCAGGCCGCCGGCCACGACCAGGCCCAGGGGCTGGCGGGCGTCGGCCCCGGCGCCGATGGCCAGGGCGATGGGCATGATGCCGGCAATGGCCGCGACCGTGGTCATCATGATGGGCCGAAAGCGCACGATGCAGCCTTCGAACACGGCCTCGAAGGGCGTTTTGCCCTCGCGCTCGGCCTCGATGGCGAAGTCGATGACCATGATCGAGTTCTTCTTGACGATGCCAATCAGCATGATGATGCCGATGAAGCCGTAGAGGTCGAGCTCCCGGCCGAAGGCCAAGAGCGTCACCAGGCCGCCCAGGGCGGCCGAGGGCAGGCCCGACAGGATGGTCAGCGGATGGATGAAGCTCTCGTAGAGGATGCCGAGGATGAGGTAGATGACCATGATGGCCAAAAACAGCAGGAACGGCACGCTGTCCAGGGACTGCTTGAAGGCCGTGGCCTGGCCCTCGAAGATGTAGCTGATGTTGCTCGGCAGCTCCGTTTTGGCCAGGTTCTGGATGGCCGTGACGGCCTGGCCCAGGGAGTACTTGCCGGCGGTATTAAACGAGATGGTCACCGACGTGAGCTGGCCGGTGTGGTTGACGACCAGCGGCCCCACGCCCTCGGTCATTTTGACGATGCCGTTTAAGGGCACCATGATGGGGTTGCCGTTGGAATCGGTGGACCCGGTGCGCACGTAGAGCTTGTTGAGCAGGTCCGGCCGGCGCTGGAATTGTGGCTGCACCTCCACGATGACCTTGTAGGTGTCGGTGGACCCGTAGAGGTTGGTGACCTGGCGGGCGGAATAGGCGGTCATGAGCGCCGTTTCGATGGAGGAGGCGCTGATGCCGAGGGTTTTGGCCTTGTCGCGGTCGATGTCGATGAAGACCTGCGGCCCGTCGATCTGCATGTCGGTATTGACGTCGGTGATCTCCGGCAGCTTGCGCATGGACACGGTCATCTTGCGGGCCACGGGGTAGAGTTCGTCCGGGTCCGGGGAGAGCAGCGTGAACTGGTAGAGGGCCTTGGTCTGCTTGCCGCCGATCTGGATGGAGGGCGGGTTGTACATGAAGGTGAACATGTCGGGCAGCTGGGCCAGTTTCGGGCGCAGGTCGTCGATGATCTGCTGGGCGCTGCGCTTGCGCTTGTCCAGGTGGGCCAGAAGCGGAAACATGGCCGCGTTGTTCATGGAGGTGTTGGGGCCGCCCACGCCGACCACGCCGATGAACTTGAACACGTCCGGGTCGGCCATGAAAATGCGGCCGACCTTGAGCACGCGTTCCTTCATGGTCTCGAAAGAGGCGCTCTGCTCGGCCATGCCGAAGGCGTAGAAGATACCCGAGTCCGTGGCCGGGATGAAGCCCGTGGGGATGATGGTGAACAGCCAGAAGGTCAGGCCCAGGATGCCCACGGACAGCACCATGACGCCGAAGCGCCAACGCAGGGCGAAATGCAGGCTCCTTTCGTAGCCATGCTCGATCCATTTGAAGAAACGGCCGGACTCGGAAATCTTGCCGGAAAGGAAGCGGCTGCACATCATGGGCGTCAGCGAGAGCGTCACGAAGCCCGAGACCATGATGCACAGCGTGATGGTCACGGCCATCTCGTTGAGCACCCGGCCCAGGATGCCGGCCATGAACATGATGGGAATAAAGACCACGGCCAACGACAGGGTCATGGAGATGATGGTGAAGCCGATCTGGCGCGCGCCGTCCAGGGAGGCCTGCATGGTCTTCTTGCCCATCTCGGTGTGGCGCACGATGTTCTCGATCATGACGATGGCGTCGTCGACCACGAAGCCCACGGCCAGGATGATGGCCAGGGCCGAGAGGGTGTCGATGGAGAAGTGGAACATGACCATGATCGCCAGGGTGCCGATGAGCGAGGTGGGCAGGGCCAGGCAGGCGATGATGGTGGCGGGCAGGTTTTTCAGGAACAGGTAGACCACGATGACGACCAGGGAGATGGACAGCAGCAGGGTGAACTGGACGTCGTCGATGGCGGCCTTGATGGTGACGGAGCGGTCGTAGAGGAATTCCACGTTGACCGAGGGCGGCAAGGTGGCCTCGATATTCGGCATCATGGCCCGGATGGCCTGGACGAGCTGGATGGTGTTGGTGCCGGCGGCGCGCTTGACCGCGATGACGATACCTTGCTGCTGGTCGAAGAAGGCGGCGTTCTTGTCGTTGATGGTGGAATCGATGGCCTGGCCCACATCCTGGAGGCGCACGGGCTTGCCGTTCCTGTAGGCAATGATCTGGCGGTTGTAGGCCGTGGCGCTGGTGAGCTGGCCCTGGGCCTTGATGGTGAACAGGCGTTCGAGGCCGTAGAGCGAGCCCGTGGGCAGCATCACGGTCTCGTTGCTAAAGGCGCTGGCCACCTCGTCCACGCCGATGCCGAGCGCCGCCAGCTTGTCCGGGTTGACCTGGACGCGCGGCGAATAGGTCTGGTCGCCGTAGACCGACACCTGGGCCACGCCGTTGATCATGGAAATGCGCTGGGCGATGTAGACCTTGGCGTAGTTGGTCACCCGGAAAAGCGGCATGGTGTCGCTGGCCACGCGGATGTAGATGATGGGCATGTCGGCCGGGTTGACCTTCTGGAAGGTCGGCGGCGCGGGCATGGTGCTCGGCAGGCTGCCCTGGGCGGCGTTGATGTAGGTCAGCACGTCGGTGCCGGCGCCGTCGATATTGCGCGACAGGTCGAACTGCAGCGTGATGGTGGTGGTGCCCAGCGAGTTGCTGGAGCTCATGGACTGCAGGCCGGAAATGGAGGTGAACTGCCGCTCCAGGGGGGTGGCCACGGCCGAGGCCATGGTCTGGGGGTCGGCGCCGGGCAGGGAGGCCGTCACCTGGATGGTGGGGAAGTCGATGCTCGGCATTTCGCTGATGGGCAGCGAAAAATAGGAGACCACGCCGAAAAAGACCAGCGCGGCCATCAGCAGCGTGGTCGCGACCGGACGCTTGATGAAAAGGTCGGTCATTTCACTTCCCCTGGTCCTTGCCGCCGGCCGGGCTCAAGGCCGACTTGTCCTTGCCGGCCACGGCCTCAGGCGTAACCGGGCCGTTGTCGTAGGTCTGGCTGTCCACGACCTTCACGGGCACGCCGGGGAAGAGCTTGATCTGGGCCGAGGTGATGACCTTGTCCCCGGGGGACAGGCCCTTTTCGATGACGGTCTGGGCGCCGATCTTGCGGCCCACGGTGACGCGGCGCATCTCCACGGTGTTGTCGGGCTTGGCGATGAAAAGGGCGGCCCCGTCCTGGTTCTGGGCCACGGCGCTGGACGGCACGAGCAGGGTGTCGGCGGTTTCGGCCAGGACGACCGAGGCGTCCACGAACTGGCCGGGCCACAGGAACCGGTCGGTGTTGGGGAATTCGCCCTGCAAAGTGATGGTGCCGGAACTCACGTCCACGGTGTTGTTGATGACCGTGAGCTTGCCCTTGGCCGCCTTTTCGGGATGGTTGGGGTAGCGGGCTTCCACCGCGAGGCTGCCCTTGGCGGCGTAGGCGCGGATGTCGGGCAGGTATTTCTCGGCCACGGCGAACTGGACGTTTATGGGCTCGATCTGGTTGAGGGTGACGATGATATCCTTGTTGGCCTCGACGAGGTTGCCGGTCTTGTACTGCTGCAGGCTCAGCACACCGGTGGTGGGGGCGTTGATATAGCAGTAGTCGAGGTTGACCTTGGCGTTGACCACGGCCGCCTCGTCCACCCGGACCTGCTCCAGGTCCTGCTGGTAGGTGGTGCGCTTTTGCTCGTAGTCCTCCTGGCTGATGACGGCCTGGGCCACGAGTTCCTTGTAGCGCAGCCATTCGCGCTTGGCCTGGGCGGCGATGGCCCGGTCGCGGGCCAGGGTGCTGACGGCCTCGTCGTACTTGGCCTTGTAGGAATCGGGATCGATGACGATGAGCGGCTTGCCCTTGTCCACCACGTCGCCCTCGGCAAAAAGCGTCTTGCGGATGACGCCCGTGACCTGGGAGCGCAGGCTGATGGTATTGTAGGCGTAGACGTGGCCGATGCCGTCCACGGCCAGGGGAGCGGTGCTGGCCTTGGCCTCGTAGACGGTCACCTCCACGGGCGATGGCGTCTCGGCCTTGGGTTTGGCCCGGTCGCAACCGGCCAGGGCACAGGCCGCGCACAGGGCCAGGGCAAGCAACACATGGCGCGGCGCGGCGCCGGAACAACGCTCAAACGAAACTGGCATGGATGCGGTCTCCTTTGGCTGGATGCGCGCGATGGACGCCGCCGCCCCGACTCGTGCAGCGCTTGGCGGGGGATCGTTCCCTCGTTGCCTATTCTCGGGACTTAGTCAAGGAATTCACGACGATTACCGCGCAGTGACGACCGAGGCCCGACACAACAGCCCGGTGCGGACAGGGCCAAGGAGCCACCGGCATCAGTGGACGGCGCCCTTGCCGAGATAGGGGCCGAACAGACGCAAGCGGTATTGCTGGTCCTCCATGCGCCGCAGCAAGGCCACATTGACGCTTTTACGCAGTTGCGAGCCCTGGGGAAAGGCGAATCCGTACAACTGCGGATCGAAAAAGCCCGGCAGGACGCGGATACGACCGGTATACCCATGCAGTTCGCTGTAATGCAGCAAGGGCTTGTCGTGGACAAAGGCGTCGAGTTCCCCGCCGACCAAGGCCAACAGCCCCTTCTCCAGATTCGGATAGGTCGACACGCCCACGTGGTTGTTCATCAACTCCTCGGCTGCGGACGAATCGGCCACCACGCCCGTGCGGACCCGGTGCAGGTCGTCCGGGCCATGTACCTTGCCGCCCAGGCTGTCCAGGGTCAAAAGCGAGGTCATGCCGGCCGTGAACGAGGCCAACAAAGCCACCGAGGCGAACATCCAGACCAGGGCCACGGCCCGGCCGACCAGGGTCTTGGGCGTGGCGTCGCCGTAGCCCACCGAGGTCATGGTCACGGCCGACCACCACATGCCGTCGCCGATGCCCCGGCGGCCGGGACGGAAGTGTTCGGGGTTGCGCCGGTGCTCGATGGCCCAGACCACTGCCCCGACCAGCAGCAGCAAGGCCAACAGCGAGCCCACGTACCCAAGCACCTGGGCCGTGAAAACCCGCTGCACCAGCCAGT
This sequence comes from Solidesulfovibrio sp. DCME, assembly GCF_049995385.1. Taxonomy (NCBI): domain Bacteria; kingdom Pseudomonadati; phylum Thermodesulfobacteriota; class Desulfovibrionia; order Desulfovibrionales; family Desulfovibrionaceae; genus Solidesulfovibrio; species Solidesulfovibrio sp. DCME. The sequence continues at coordinate 1,980,205 of NZ_CP188261.1, read as the reverse complement.
CGATGAAGGCGAAGGAATGCTTGGCCGGCACGGCGATGCCAAGGCCGGTGTAGAAAAAGGGCTGGGAGAAATCCATTTCCCCCTCGCGTTCCGGGGTGATGGACAGGGCCGAAACGCCCACGTCGACCTTCCCGGCCCGCAAGGCCTCGATCAGGTCCTCCAGATCGTATTCCCGAACCTCCCACAACCAGCCGGCATCCCGGGCGATGTCCTCCCACAGGCTGATGGCCACGCCTTGGTACAGCCCCTTGGCGCTTTTCTCGACAAACGGCGGCGCCACCACCACCCCGACCCGCAGCTTGCCTTGCCCCGGGGCCGGCCCGGCCTCCGCCGCGGCCAGGGCCCGGCCTGCCCCGGCGCCGAGCCACATCACCCCAAGCAGGCACCAGACCGCCATCCGCACCGCCACCCCCCTCATTCCTCCTCCCCATGGGCCACGGGCGCCACCGGCCAGCGGCGGCGGGCATGGACCCGGCGCAGGCGCCTGGTCTTGCCGAACACGGCGGCCCGTTTCTGCTTGAGTTCCTCGCGCAGGGCTTCCAACTGCATGGCTTCCGTTCCCTTGGGCTTGTATTTGACCTTCACGCTCTGGAAGGCCACCAGGATCTTGTTGTCCTGGAACTGCTGGTCGATGGCCGTGGCCAGTTCGGACTGGATCTGGAACTTCTCCATGAAGTTGCCGATCCAGACATAGAGGATGAACTCCAGGCCCAGGCGGCCGATGGTGTTCATGAGGACTTCCGGGGCGGGTTTTTTGAGCACGCCCGGATGCTCCTTGGCGATGGCGACGAGGATTTTGCGCACCTTTTTGATCTTGGTGCCCGGGGCCACGGTCACGGGAATGGCCAGGCGCAGGGTGGCGTCCTGGTAGGAGAGGTTGACGATCTCGCCGCGCAGGAAACTCGAATTGGGGATGATGACCGTGGTGTTGTCCAGGGTGCGCATGATGGTGTTGCGCACGGACAAATCCACCACCTCGCCGATGTTCTTGCCCTGCTGGATGATGTCGCCCTTTTTCACCGCCCCGCCGAACATGATGATCAGGCCGCTGACGAAATTGTTGACGATGTCCTTGAGCCCGAAGCCGATGCCCACCGACAGGCCGCTGGCGATCCAGGTCAAGGCGCCCAGCGGTACTTCGAACAGATGCAGGGCGAACAGCAGGAAGAGCACCCAGGTGAGGTAGGAAAACACCGCGCCCAACGTGTGGGCCAGCCCGGGGTCGATGGGCTTGCCGCGCAGGTGCACCAGGCCCAGGAGCCGGGTGAACCAGGCCTGGAGCAGTCGCAGCAGAAAAAAGCCGATCAGCAGCCCGCAGACCGCGTCGAGGGAGACGGTCACCCGGCCGATGGTGAACTTGAGCCCGAAGACGTAATCCATAAGCCCCGGCCCACCGAGAAAGACCAGCACCCAGGCCACATAGAGCGTGGCCAGAAGCGTCGCGGCCAGGGGCGAGACCAGGCCGGCCAGGGACCCCCGGCCGCCCGTCCCCCGCGCATCCAGGCCGCGCTGAACCGCTCCGGCCACGCCCAGGGCCAGATGCAGCATGAAAAGCGCCTGGACGGCGGCCACGCCCTGCGGGCCGTAGCCCAACACGCCGGCCACACCGGCCGCGACCAGCACGGCCATGTCGCAACCAACCGCCCTGCCGCCCAACCGGCGCAACCGCCAGACGGCCAGGGCCGCCAAAACCGGCAGGAACGCCCCCGCCACCGAAGCCGGCACGTTGGCCGCGTCCAGGGCCACGGTGGCCGTGAAACAGGCCAGCAGCGTCCTAAGCCCGGGGCCGCCGGCCAACAGCCCGGTCACGCCCCAGGCGACCGCCACCACCCAGGCCAGGGAGGTGAACTGGTTGCCGGCAAAAAGGATCGTCTGCCGGGCCGTGAACAGGGCCAGGCCGGCGGCCAGCCAGACAAACGACGGCCAGCGCCCCGTGGCAAGGGCCGGCCAACGCCGGGCAGCCAGCCGCACCAGGCCAAGGCCCAGGAGAAAATAGGCCACCGCCGCCGCCAGGTAGCGCTCCCAGATCGTCCAGTTGGCCACGGGGCGCCAGAAACGCGGCGCCGCGTCCAGCCACTGGACGCCATCGTCCACCATGCCCGACAGGTTGGACAGGCGCAGCAGGGAGCCGGAGGAATCGAAATAGGCCTGGCGGAAAAGCGTGATGAACCGTTCCACTTCCTCCTGGCGGGCGGTCTCGATATCGGCCTTGAGGCTGTCGGCCTGGCTCAGGGCCGTGTCCACGGCGGCCTTGGTGGCGTCGACCTCCCCTTTGAGCTCCTTGAAGTCGCGGCCGGGGCCGGCCAGTTCCTCGTTGACCAGGTCGGCGTACTCGCGGCTGGCGTTTTGTTCCCGGACCTGGCGCACCACGGCGTATTCCTGCTTGGCCCGGGACAGGGCGTCGCGCATGTCGAGCAGCGCAGCGCAGGCCGTATCCACGGCCAGGGTCAGTTCGCGCAACTGCATCAGCAGGCTGCGGGCCGCCCAGGGCGTCTCCCCGGCCACGCCGCGCAGGAGCAGGATCTGGTCGAGGCGGCTGCTCACATCGGCCAGGGCCGTGTCCAGAGCCTCCTTTTCGTCGGGCAAGGCCTGGCGGATACGGCTCAGTTCCTGGCGTTTGAGGGCGATGGATTGGCGCAGGCCGTCGCTGATGGACCGCCACAGGCTGGTATCCTGGCCAGGGGCCGGCCGGGCAAGGCCCAGGAAAAGGCAACAGCAGATCCAGGGGAGAAGCGGATGGAAGCGGCGGCGGGTCGGGGCATGCATGCGCTGGTGGCTCCGTGAAAAACCGTTACCGACAATACCCCTCCCTACCCGGCGCAGCGCTTCAGGGCAAGGGGGCGGCCCGGCCGGCACGGCCAGGCACCATTTCGCCTGGCAATCGCGAACTGGACCGGAGGCCGGCACGGCCGGCACGGCAAGGCAGGGCACGACCCGGACGGTACGACGCGTCAGGGGAGTGGCCCGGCCGGCCGGCGGCAGCGGCCATGCCGCGGCCCTTGCACTGCCTGGCCTCGGCCGTTATGAAGCGGGCGCAAGGATAAGGAACCACGCAATGAAGAAACTCGTTTTCGGCGTCGTCATGGTTTTGGCCATTATCGGCGCCGCCTGCGGCTATTTTTTCCTGACCGACACCGTGAGGCCCACGATCGCCCTGTCCCCGGCCAACGACGTGGCCGCGCCCAAGCGCGAATTCAGCCTGAACCTGGCCGATGCCGGCGCGGGGCTCAAAAACGCCAAGGTGGTGGTGACCCAGGGGGACAAGCAGATCACCCTGCTCGACCAGAACTATGCCACACCGGTCAAGGACGCGGTGGAAAAGTTCACCCTGGAGCCGGCCGGGCTTCGCGACGGCGCCTTCGGCCTGACCGTCACGGTCACGGACCGCTCGTTGGCCAATTTCGGCGCCGGCAACACTGCCCGGCTCGAAAAGCAGATGACGCTCGACACCACGCCGCCGCGTGTGGAGATCACGAGCCTGGCCCACAACGTGCGCCAGGGCGGTGTCGGGGCGGTGTCCTTCCAGGTCAACGAGGAGGCCGAACGCGCCGGCGTGGTCGTGGGCCAGGAGTTCTTCCCGGCCTACAAGCTGGACAACGGCAAGTATTTCGGGTTTTACGTCTTCCCCTACGACATGGACCCGAAAAATTTCGTGCCCAAGGTCACGGTCACGGACAAGGCCGGCAACCAGGCCGTGGCCACCTTCCGCTACCAGGCCATCCCGCGCAAGTTCCGCCAGGACAAGCTCAACATCTCCGACGCCTTCCTCGAATCCAAGATGCCGCAATACTACGACATCATCACGGACACGCGGGACAACCTCAAGATCTACCTGCGGGTGAACAACGACATCCGCAAGCAAAACAGCGTCTTTTTGCACGAACTGGCCCAGAAGTCGGCGCCGGCCATCCTCTGGGACAAAAAGGCCTTCCTGCGCCTGCCCAACGCCGCCCCGCGCGCCGGTTTCGGCGACCACCGGACCTACTATTACCAGAACAAGGAGATCGACCAGCAGACGCACATGGGCGTGGACCTGGCTTCGCTGGAGGGCGCGCCGGTGCCGGCGGCCAATGCCGGCAAGGTGGTCTTCGCCGGGTTTCTGGGCATCTACGGCGAAACGGTCATCGTGGACCACGGGCTGGGCCTGCAAACGCTTTACGCCCACCTGCGCCAGATCAATGTCCAGGTCGGCCAGGACGTCAAGAAGGGCGACATGATCGGCAAGACCGGCGTCAGCGGCCTGGCCGGCGGCGACCACCTGCATTTCGGCGTGCTGGTGGCCGGCCACGAGACCTCGCCCATCGAATGGTGGGACCAGCACTGGATCGACGACAACATCCTCAACAAGCTGTAATTAAAGGGGATCATCCTGATCCAACATCCATCATAGGTCAGATTGCTTTTCAAGCAATCTCCCTTAATTTATCATAAGAAAATACGAATTATCAGAATCTTGGCAACTTGACCGGCGCATCAGACAGGTTGCCAAGATTCGAAAATCCTTTAAAAATCTTCTTGCATATAAATAGATAAATAAATATAAATCATGAAAAATTTTGCTGGAGAAATCCGATGGCATTACTTACCAAAAGCGATCTTCGCCACAGCTACAGTTGGACAACGTATGCTACCGACAACCCTAAAATCACAGGAGAACCAGATAGCACTTTATTAAACCGCAACGAAGGTTATGAAGTTTTGTATATGATCAATTCCTTCGCCAAAAAGCATGCCCTAGCCAACAAGCAATCAGGTCTCAAGACAGAGAAAATGATAAAGGAACATCTTCCTGGCGACATTCGGCAACAATCAAAAGTTGCAAAATGGCTCGCTGACAACTGGAAAGAATATTGATCCACATCGAACTTCTCAACAACACGTGTCAAGGCAAGACTTCCTTATTGCAACGCACACAATAGCAGTAAACCGCAGCATCTCCATAGAAGATAAAAAACTTGTTATACACCCATCCCCTCCTGGCCAAGGGAGCGAAGAGATGGATACTGTTCCAGTACCCAGAACATAAAACGGCCGCCCGGGCAACACCCGGACGGCCGTTTTCCTTTTCCCGGGAGGTCCGGGAGGGGCCGCGCCCCTCCCGGCCGCCGGAGGCATTTCCTCGACCAGATATCACCACTTCTTGAGCCGCTGGGCGGACAGGGCGTCGGCCTGCTCCTTGAAGGAGTCGAAGCCGGCCTGGCGCAGGGCGTCGTAGACCGTGCCCGGCCAGTCCCAGGTGGCGTAGAGCACCGGCTTGTGGAAAAGCCGGCGGAAGCTCTCCATCTCCTGGCGGTAGAAGTTGGCCTTGGGGCTCTCCAGGTTCTCGCGCAGCTGTTCGGCCAGGCGCGTGAGCTCCCCGTCGTACCAGTCCTTGATGTCGGCGGCGGTGTCGTACTTCTTGGCGATATGGTCGTACTTGTTGGCGTGCAGCACCCCCTTGAGGCGGTCCAGGTGCTGGGTGGCCAGCCATTCGCCCAGGCGGCTGACCGGGATGTCCTCGGCTTCCACGTGGGCCATGTCGAACTTGGTGCGGTAGTAGGTGTCGGGCACCACCGAGGCGCAGACGATGCCGGCGATGGCGACCAGTCCCCGCAGAATGAGGCTGTTGGACACGCCCTGGCCGCAAAAGCCCACCTTCTTGCCGAACTTCTGGCCGGCGAAGATGGTGACGAGCACGGCCCAGACCACGGCCGGGTCCTCCTCGTCGTAGATGTGGCGCAGGGCCGGGTTGTCGCGGTCCGTGCCGAGCACCATCTGGGTCATGTCGTTGGAGCCGATGGAGAAGCCGTCGAACTCCTGGATGAACTGCTTGGCCAAAATCGCGTTGCTCGGGATCTCGGACATGATGAACATCTTGAGCCCCTCGTCGCCGGAGTGCAGCTTGTGCACCCGTTCGAGGTAGCGCTTCATGGCCGTGGCCTCCTCCACCGTGCGCACGAAGGGCAGCATGATGTGGAGGTTCTTGCCGCCGAAGATGCCCCGGGCCAGCTTGAAGGACTCGATCTCCCAGTCGTGGATGTTGCGGGACACGCCCCGGAAACCGAGCATGGGGTTGTCTTCCAGGGTCTCGAAGAGGTTGCCGCCAAGGAGGTTGCGGTACTCGTTGGATTTGAAGTCCGTGGTGCGGTAGAGGATGGGCTTGCCGTGGAAGGCCATGGCGAAAAGCCCCAGGCCCTGGGACAGGGTCTGGACGTAGAGCTCCTTGCCGCTGCGGAAGCCTCGGGAGAAGAGCTGCTTGCGGATCTTGCCCAACAGCGCCTCGAGGTCGTCGATCTGGCTCTTGATGCCGACCTGGCGGGCGACGTCCCGGCGCATGGTGGCGATCTTGTCCAGGGTGTCCTTGACCATGGGCTCGTCGGCCACGGCGGCCACGCGCTCCTCGATGCGGGCCTTGATCTCGTAGCGACGCTTGACCGCGTCGGGATCGGTGGCCTTTTCCTGGAGCTCGTCCCAGTAGCCGAGGATGATGGCCACGTGGGTGGCCAGGTCGGCCGAGGTCTTGAGCAGGTCCAGGCGGCGGGTGACCTCCTCCAGGTGGTGGTCGAGCCGCTTGTCGAGCTCGCGGATCTGGCGGTGCACGGCCATGACCTCGTCGGTGCCCCGGGCGCCGGCGTGGTCGGCCAGGGCGTCGAGCTCGGCGGCCAGGCCGGTGATGAGCCCGACGTAGCCGCGCAGCTTGATCTGGACGTTGATGTAGCCGGCGGCCAGCTGCTCGCGCACGACCTTGGTCAGCTTGGCGTCGAGCTGCTTGACCTTGCTTTCGATCAGGCTCGGCAGGGTGCCGTTGTCGTAGGCCTCCAGCGCCTGGGGGTGGACGCCGATGTTGCCGAGCATGAACTCGGCGCGAAGGAGCCCCACCTCGAAGTCCGGGACGTTGCGCAGCCGCGACAGGAAAAGGGCCTGCCCGACGTCGGCCAGGATCAACCCGACCTTGGTCTTGGTCGTGGGCAAGGCCGACAGGTCCATCTCGCCGCCGACTTCCTGCAGGGGCAAAAGGCCCCGGTAGACGCAGCCGCGCGAGCCGTCCACGGTGACGTACTGGCCGTCCAGGGAGCGCAGGGTTTCGGCGCGCTGGATGCCGATGACGGCCGGGATGCCCAGCTCCCGGGAGGTGATGGCGGCATGGCTGGTGTCGCCGCCGGCGTCGGCCAGGATGGCCGAGGCCACGCGCATGCCCGGCACCATGTCCGGGTCGGTGCGCTCGGCGGCCAGGATGTCGCCCTTCTGGATCTTGTTGAGTTCCAGGGCCGAGCGCAAAAAGCGCACCATGCCCTGGCCGGCGCCGCGCGAGGCGCCGTTGCCCTCGAGGATGACCTCGGCCGTGGCCACGGCCTTTTTCTCCACTTCCATGCGGCGCATGAAGATGGTGTGGGGATGGCGTTCGAGCTCCTCGTTCCAGCGGGTCTCGGGCCGGGCCTGGACGAACCACAGGCGGTCGGACTGGTCGATGCAAAATTCCGTGTCCATGATGCAGCCGCCATAGGCCACGCTGATGGCGCGCACGCCCCGGGCGACCTCCTCGGCCTGGGCCAGGGACAGGGCCCAGCGGTAGGCCTCCTCGTCGGAGACCTTGATGAGCTTGGTGCCGCCCGCCTTGTCGTCGTAGACGATCTTCTTGTCCTTGTAGCCCATGTTGCGGATGACGACCTCGGAGCCGTCGTCGCGCTGGAAGACGTAGAGCTTGTCCGGGGTGACCATGCCGCCGACCACGGCCTCGCCGAGGCCGTAGCTGGCGTCGATGGACACCAGGTCGTGGCGCGAGGTGCCCCGGCAGCCGGTGGCCGTGTCGGCGGCGAAGGCCGTGCCGGAAATCACGGGGTTGATCATGCGCATGATGCACACGGACAGCGAGGTGTTCTCGATGGCCCATTCCTGCTTGGCCGTTTCGGCGATGGAGTTGTCGCCGGTGCGTTCGGCCACGGCCACGGCGTCGAGGATGGCCTCGCGGCGGTAGGTCATGGAGCGCAGGTTGTAGGCCGAGGCGCAGTCCCACTGGTAGGCGCGCACGGCCTGCACGGCGCCGACGATATTGAGGTAGGTGTCCTGGAGCCCGGCAAAGGCCTTCTTGCGGCTGTCCTCGCCGGCGGCCGAGGAGCGCACGGCCACGGGCACGTCTTCGAGGCCGGCGTCGCGGCAGATGTCGTTGTAGGCGTTGGACACGGCCTCGCGGACCTCGGCCGGCATGTCGACAGAGAGGATGGCGACCTGGACGAGAACGGACCGCTTGCGCAACTGGTCGATGCCTTCGGGGGAGGTAGCGAAGCCCTCGACCACGTTGTTGACGAAGGTGCGCAGCTTGATGGCGGAGCCCGGGGCGTCGGCCATCTTGGCCTTGGCCTCTTCGGCCAGGTCGCGCACCAGGTTTTTGACGTATTCGGGGTCGCTGTTGACTTCCTCGTCGTTCCAGTTGACCCGGCGGTAGCCGTCGTTGACGACCTCGCGGATCAGCGAGGCGTTGACCTTGGTCTCGTCGAGGACGCGGTGAAAGGCCACGGAGGATACGGCCCGGAACTGGGGCGCGCGGATGCCGGCGATCTGGCTGATGAGCGCGGTATTGTAGTTCTTGCCGCCGACGAGGATTTCGGCTTCCTCGCCGATGGCGACGATGTCGGCGCCAGTGAGGATCAGCGTGGTGGCGGTATCGATGCCGGCGCCTTCGGTCTTGGCGGACGTGGCGTCCTCCTGGCGCGGCGTATCCTTGGCGTTGGTCTTGGCCATTCTCCCCTCCTTGTCTCTTCCGGACCGGCGGCCCGCTCCGTCCAGGGGGCCGCCGTTACATGTTCGTGGCGAAACTTACACCTGCTGGCCGCAGTTGGGGCAATACTTGTAATGTTCCTCGGCTACGGGCTGATGGCAGATGGGGCAGTCCTTGGTGACCGGCCCCAGTTCGACCAGCAGTTCTCCTTCCTTGACCGGGACCATCTTGCGGTCGTTGGCGTAATCGGCGTTTTTGAGCACCCGCCGGACCATGCCGTCAATGGGCGCGGCCACGGATTTTTCCTGCTTCATGACCGAGATGTTGAACAGCTCTTCCCCGGCCTTGATGTAGTCGTTGGGGCTGACCTGCATGACCCACAGGTCGCCGGAAACGGGCGCGCCCACATGGTAGGGATTTTTCGGGTCGGCCATCTCCACCTGGGGCGCGGCGCCGCCCTTGGGCGCGGCCACGGGCACCTGGTGGGTCAGGATCTCGGAATCGAGGACATAGCGCACCGTGGACAGGCCGCTTTCGTCGGGCTGGGAGATGTTCATGATGGCCATGTGGTGGGGCTTGCCCAGGCTGTCGGAAAACAGCAACTCCTCGCCGGGCTCCAGGCCCTCGAACCAGACGTCCAGGGGCAGCCTGTTGGGGTCGCCGAATTTCTTGCGGAATTCGAAGGTCTTCAGGGCATCGCCGGGATGGTTCAAGTACAGCACGAACTCCTCGTTGGTGGGTTCGCGGCCGATCTGCTTGGTGAGGTTCTCCATCTCGGCCTCGATGTCCACCTCGCCCAGGCTGTCCAGGGGGGAGACTTCGGTGCGTTCGGCCACGGCCTTTTTCCAGTCCGCCCCAAAGGCACTTTCGTAGACCCAGTCCGGCGGGAAGCCAAGGGGCATCTTGCCGAATTTGCCGAGCAGGAGGTTGCGGAAGGCGTCGTTGCAGTTGGCGTACAAAAGCAGCCGGTCGTGGCGGGCGGCCGGGGTCAGGCACTCGTCCGGGTGTTCGGACACGGCCTCGAGGACCTCGAGCATGTCCTTGACGGCCCGCTCGCCGCCGGCCTTGTAGGCGCTGGTAACGGCCAGAAAGGCCGTGTTCCAGGTGATCTGGGAACCGGGGGTGACGTCGTGGTAGCGCACGATCTTGCGGGTGCCGGCCAGGAACTTGAGCATGTAAGGAAGCAGATGGATGTAGCCCTGCTTCATGGCCCCTTCCTGGGACGAGGACGTGGCCCCGCCGGGCATGGCGTGGCCGACGACGTCGTAGTCGATGCCCTGGAAGTACGGGGCGGTGTAGCGGTCGTAATAGGGCATGATCTGCTTGAGCACGAAGTTGGAGGCCCGGATCATCTCCTTGTTGTCCCTGGTCAGGGACACGGGCACGCCCAGGTCCTCCTCGATGTAGGCCGCCGTGCCGAGCACCTCGCCCTGGCCGTACCAGCGCACCGAGGCGCCGATGGCCGTGTCCACGATGTGGCAGCCGGCCTCGGCCGCCGCGCCCACGGCCGGCACGAACAGGCCGTCGGTGTAGTGGCGGTGGTAGTCGAGGACGAGTTGCGGGTAGGCCTTGCGGATGGCCGCCACCATGGCCTTGACGAACCGGGGCGGGCACATGCCGGCCATGTCCTTGAGGCACAGGATGATGCTCCCCGCCGCCTTGGCCTTGGTCATGCCGCCGGCCTTGGCCACCTGGTCGAGGATGGCCTCGAGTACGCCCAGGTAGTGGGCGACGTCGAAGCCCTTGGCGAAGGAGAACGAGATGGCCGGCTCGAAGATGATGCCGGGCCGCGACAGGGCGACCTCGGCGAAGGGATACATGTTGTCGATGTGGTTTAAGAAATCGAAGCAGCGGATGACGTCGTAGTGCTCGCAGATCATCTCGCCCGTCAGCCGCATGAGGTTGCGGGGCTGGGGCTTGTAGCCGAGCACGTTGGTGGAGCGGATTAAAAGCTGCTTGAGGGTTTTCGGCGCGAACTGGTTCCAGCGGGCCGCCTCGGTGAAGGGGTAGGTCATGTTGGCCATCATGGCCACGTGGAAGTGGGCGCCGCCGCCGTTTTCCAGGGAGAAAAAGCCGCAGTTGTCGAGGTAGGGGCCGACCAGCTCGTCCTCGGCCAGGCGGAAGCGGTTGCCGCTGTTGGACTGGGTGATGTCGCGGCAGGTGGTGTCCACGAAATGGACCTTGCCCGAGTCGCGCACCGCGTCGAGGATGCCCTTGCGGTCGCCGCGCGGGTAGGGGCTCTCGTATTTGCGCAGGTCGGCGTCCGGCAGATAGGGCTTGAAGCGGCCCAGGCGGTAGTCGGCCCGGCCCCGGTACTTGCCGAGCATGACGTGGGGGTTGTAGCCCCGGGCGGCGATGTCGGCCACGAGCCACGACAGGCGCAACGCCTCGGGCTCCTCGTCGAGGTAGTTGAGCAGGTACGGGTTGTCGGCGATGAACTTGGTGTCGAACTCGCCCTTCATGAAATCCGGGTTGCGCAGGATCTGGCGGTGGAAGGGAATGGTCGTCTTGAGGCCGCCCACGATGTACTCGCGCAGCGCCCGCTCCATGACGGCCACGACCTTGGGCCAGTTGCGGCCGTAGGAGATCAAAAGCGCGCCGGCGGAATCGTACTGGGTCGGGAACTCGTAGCCGGCCGACAGGCAGGAATCCAGCCGGATGCCCTGGCCGCCGGGCGACAGGTAGCGGGCGATCAGCCCGGCGTTGGGCGTGAAGTTTTTCTTCGGGTCCTCGCAGTTGATGCGCAACTGCATGGCGTGCAAGAAGGGCCTGGTGTCGCCGCAGTTGAAGCGCAGCTTGCCGCCGAAGGCGATGTTGATCTGCTCCTCGACCAGGTCCACGCCGTAGCGGCATTCGGTGATGCCGTGCTCGACCTGCAGCCGGGTGTTGACCTCGATGAGGTAGGGCTCGCCCTCGGCATCGACCAGAAATTCCACCGTGGCCAGGGAATAGTAGCCCGTTTCGCGCACCAGGCGCTCGGCGTAGTCTTTGAGGCGCTGGCGCAGTTCGTCGGTCATGCCGCGCCAGGGCGAGGGCGTGATCTCCACGAGCTTTTGGTGGTTGCGCTGCACCGAGCAGTCGCGTTCGTCGAAGGCGAAGACGTTGCCGTGCTTGTCGGCCGCCACCTGGATCTCGATGTGGCGCACGGAGGTCAAAAGCTTTTCGACAAAAAGGCGCGGGTTGCCGAAGGAGGCTTGGGCCATGGCCGAGGCCTTGGAAAAGGCGGATTCGAGCTGGGCCTCGGAGTAGATCTCGTAGATGCCCCGGCCGCCGCCGCCGCCCTCGGCCTTGAGCATGATGGGAAAACCGATTTTTTTGGCGATCTCCCGGGCCTCGGGAATGGTGACCGAGCCCTCGGAGCCGGGCACCACCGGGATGCCCATGCCCATGGCCAGGCGGCGCACCTCGACCTTGTTGCCCAGGCTCTGCATGGCCTCGGCCGAGGAGCCGATGAAGATGATGCCGGCCTCGGCGCATTTGCGCGGGAATTCGCTGTCCTCGGACGCGAAGCCCCAGCCGGGGTGGATGGCCACCACGCCGTGGGCCTTGGCCTTCTTGATGATGCCGTCGATATCGAGATAGGCCCTGGGGTCGGCGCCCAGGGTGATGAGCTCGTGGGCCCCGGCCGTGGCCGGGGAAGTCATGTCCACGTCGGTGACGGTCAGGACCGGAATGGCACGCAGCCGTTCGCGGATGGAACGCAGTACCCGACGGGCGGAAATGCCCCGGTTGGCGACCAGGATCTTCTTGCCTTCCACCTCGGAAAGCACTTCCAGAAACGTCTTGGCGATCATGCTGTCCTCTAACCCCTGGGGCGAGATTGCCCATTGTCTCGTGTGACGGTCCGGCGGGGGCCGGCATCAAAGGAGGGATATGCTCCCGCTATGAAGCTTCATAACCTGCCCGGGGCCCGCGCCGTCCCGCAGCAACCGCAGTCCCCCGTCCCCGGCCAGACCGACGATGCGCGCCCGAAATTCGTGCGATCCGCCCTCGCGTACGAGCACCTCCTGGCCAAGCCAGGCCAGACGGTCCTCCAGAAAACGGGACAACTCCCGCGAGCCCGATACCGCAACGCACCGGAAGTAGCAGGTTTGGCCGGACTTCACAAGGTCGGCCCACAGCGTAACCGCGCCGGGAACCTCGCCAAAAGCCGCCAGGCACGAGGCCTGCGCGGCATGGTCGCGCCGCAGCCTGGCCGGGTCGGGCGCCAGGGCCAGATTGAGCCCCACGCCGGCCAGCAGCAGCCCGCCCCGCTCCTCCACCAGGATGCCACCGATTTTCCGGTCGTCAATCAGAAGATCGTTCGGCCACTTGACGCGAACAGCGAATCCGCGCCCATAGAGGGCCTCGGCCAGGCAGGCCCCCACCACCACCGGCGCGGCCGCCTCCAGCTCACCCCCGCCGGCCGGCCAGGCCAGGGCGGCATAACAATTGCCCGGCGGCGACTCCCAGGCCCGCCGCAACTGCCCCCGGCCGCTTGCCTGGGACACGGCCACGACCGAGGCGAACGGCTTAAGCAGCCCGGCTTCGCCGAAGGCCCGGGCCACGTCCAGGCTCGAGGCGCACCGGCCGACCACCAGGGCCGCCGGGGCGGCCTGGCCGGCGGCGCCCGCAGCCAGAAGCCACCGCCCGGCCGCCGGACCGCACTCGGGGCCAAGGACGACCTCGCGCCAGGGGGCGAGGCGGGCCGCGTCGGCCGCCCACAAGGGATGAGCGGCGGCCAGGGCGGCCAGGGACAGGGGCTCGGCCAGGCCCGGGGCGCCGTCGCGCCACAGCCACACGCCGCCCCCGGCAAAGGGGTTTTGGGTCATGGGAGGATTGTCCGCTGGATTTTTCAAGGCGTTTGGGCCAATGTCCGCCCCGGAGTCACTCATGAAACGGTATCTCGTCGGCGGCGCGGTCCGCGACATTCTGCTCGGGCGGCCGGTGGTGGACCAGGATTACCTCATTGTCGACGCCACGCCCGAGGCTTTCGTGCGACGGTATCGGAGAGCCCGGCAGGTCGGCAAGACCTTCCCGGTGTTCATGCTCGGCAGCGCCCAGTACGCCTGGCCGCGCGGCGGCGACGTCAGCGAGGACCTCCTGGCCCGGGACCTGACGATCAACGCCATCGCCATGGGCGATTCGCGCCAGATCGCCGGCCGCCTCCACTTCCACCCCCTGGCCCTGGCCGATCTGCGCGACCGGATCCTGCGGCCCTGCGCCGAGACGTCCATGTTCGACGACCCGCTGCGGGTCTACCGGGCGGCCCGGTTCGCCGCCTCGCTGCCGGATTTTTCGGCCCATCCGGAGCTTATCGCCCAGATGCGGGCCGTGGCCGCCTGCGGGGCCGTGGGCGACGTCTTCGCCGAGCGGGTGGCCCAGGAGGTGCGCAAGGCCCTGGACGCGGCCAAGCCGTCCCGGTTTTTCCGGCTCCTGGCCGAAACCGGCTGCCTGCTGCCCTGGATGCCGGAACTGGAAACGGCCCGGGGCATCCCGGCCGGGCCGCCCGAGAACCACGGCGGCAACACCGTCTTCGACCACCTGTGCGAACTCGTCGACCAGCTTGCCGGCAAGCCCATCGCCGGCTGGATGGCCGTGTGCCACGACCTGGGCAAGACCCTGACCCCCGAGGACCTCTGGCCGCGCCACCACGGCCACGACGATGCCGGGGCGGACGTGGCCGAGGAGCTCGGCCGGCGGCTCAAGCTCCCCAACCGGGTCCGCGAGGCCGGCGTGGCGGCGGCCCGGCTGCACATGAAGGCGGCCCGCTACAGCGAGCTGCGGCCGTCGACGCGGGTGGACATGCTGTCGTGGCTGCACAAGCACGAGATGGTGGAACCGCTGTTCGAGGTGGTCCAGGCCGACTCCGGCGAGGATGTCTGGCCGCTGGCCCGGCGCGACCTCAAGGTCCTGCTGTCGGTGCACCTGCCGGGCAAGCAGCGCATGCGCGGCCCGGCCTCGGGCGAGAAGCTGCGCCAGTTGCGCTGCCACAAACTGGCCGAGGCCGACAAGGCCCGCGAAACACCGGACGCCGGCGCCTAGGGCCGACGATCTTGCGGTTCGGGGCGCCTTCCGGGAGGAACGCGCGTGGCCCTCGACCGGAAGCGGCCAGGGGCGCCTTCTGCGCCTCCGGCTTGCCCATACGCGTGGACATCGTGGATGACCACGCCGTCACACCGGCCTTTCGTGCCATCATCGACGCCCAGGCCCTCCCCCTGCCCTGACGCAAGAAAAGACGCCTTCCGGGTGAATGGGCAGCAGCGGCAGCCTGGCCAGCCCCGGATTTTGCCGCTTGAAACCGACGCGCTCCTTGGGGCTCCCCGCAACGGGACGGCACCTTCCCAGCAGGCGACGGCCTCCTGGCAGGCGCAGCCCAAGCGAAAGGCTACTGCATTAAAAGTAATAGTGGCGGCATTCTGACAACAGAAACAATCAAATCACCGAGAAATGTTTTGTCTGTCGGATAAAAATTATAGTAATAATCGGTCCTCGTATTCCCCCCGGACACGAAGAGGCGCCCATCCTGCAGCAGATTCAAGCCGACGCTGCCGAGATACCCATCCAGCGGCGAGGTCCCCGCGGGATCCGAACGAACGCCTGTGGCCAGGTTGATCCGATAGACCCGGGTTTGAATCGGCAATGTACCGGAGGATTGGGTGAGATCCTGGGCCAGGAGGTAAACCGTGTTGTGGCTTGTGTCCACGAGCGGGTTCAACAAGCTTACCGCACTGTTCGAGGGCAGCGGGGGCGAGGTTTCGAACTTGGCGAAAGCCTTGGTCGCCGGGTTGAACGTCACCAGTGCATAAGAAGAGAGGCTGGTGTTTACAGCAAGGAAAAGATAGCGGCCATCCGGCAGTTTCTGTGCGTCAACCAGGTTTCCGTTCGTATCGCCCATACTGCCCAGGGTTACCCAGCCTGTTTCCTCGGGCAATAGATTGTCCTGAAGGATGCTGAAACTATTGCTGTCCGGATCATACAGTTCGACCTGCTCAATATACGGCGAGCCATACGTCCCCATGCCACCAAACACCACGGCCTTACCATCGGCCGTAGGCAGCACACGGGGATTGGACCGCGCGGTATTCAATGCCCCGGTGGCGGTAAACGTATTCGTCGTTGGATCGAACAGATCGCCGTAAGCGGCCGAGGTTGCATTATACCAACAGCCGGCGGTCAGGACCCTCCCGTCGGACAACGTGGCGGCGCTGTTGCTCGTGCGGGCATAGTGCATATTTCCGGTGGCGGTAAAGGAATCGTTCGCCGGGTCAAAGATCTCTGCGGTCACCGAGTAGCCGACGCCGAGGCTGTCCGAAGAGCCCCCGGCCAGAATATAGCGGCCGTCGCTCAATTTGGCGACGGCCCCGTTATCGTGCGTAGAGACCGTCGTAAAGCCGGTATGCGCACTGGTCGCCGGATTCCATATTTCGGCACTGGCCAACGGCACGAAATCAGTGCCATGGCCACCGGCAAGGACGACCCGGCCATCGGGAAGCACGAAGGCCGCGTGTGACATGCGCGCCACGAAAAGCGTCGGCCCGGCCGAAAAAGCAATGCCTCCATTTTGCGCGTAGACAGGAACAGCATTCATGCAACCGTAGCAGATTGCCAAGCCAACGAGTACCGCGACACATAATTTGTGACGTTTCATAGCTCCCCCAGCCCATGCAGTTTTCGCCGCGCAAGCCTGCCCCAGCCTGTACAAGCGTAACCACAAGATCCCCTAGCAACAACGTCAATGGATCATGGTCATCAAGCAAGAATCACTTTTGAACTCGTATCCATGCAACATCATCGGAATTCACCCGAATCGACGCACTAACAGCATTCGATTCGTTTCGCCAAGCAAAACGACACCTCTACCACTGATATTTAAAGTTAGCCTTTTGCGGAAGGAACGTCAAGAAAATCAGGCGGAGGGCGCCATATCGCGGACAGTCATACACGCTGCGCCAAACCTGGGCCCCGCTGTTTGCCCCCCCTTGGAGACGCTCCGAAGTAACGCAGCGGTCGAGCCGCAAGGACAGCTCTCGACAAGTTTGGACATTTTGTTCTAGCCATAACGGGGATGGCAGTGAGAAGCGATCGTCAGAGCGTGGAACACTGCATCCTATCTCGCTCACCTGGCCCACAAACCGGAGGTTCGCATGTTGCGGCACATCAAAATCGGCTACCGGCTGCTTGGCGGTTTTTCGCTCGTCATGGCAATCTTCATCGCCTTGGCCATTCATCAACTAGGCGTCATCGACCGCCTGGGTGACATCCAGGACGCCGGGGCCAAGCGGTCGCAAGAGACCAAGCAAGTCATGGACGTCTCCTTGCGGGTCAGCGAACTGTACACCGTGATCGCCGACGGGGAAATCAACCGCGACGTCGCCCAGACCAGGGAGGATTTTGCCAGGGCCAAGGAGCGGGCCCGGGAGGACATCCGGCTGGTCGAGAGCCTGTGCGACACCCCCGAGGAACGAGCCAACGCCGGGCGGTTCGCGGAGAACTACCGGGCCTACTTCGAGTTGTTCGAAAAAAAGATGCTGCCGCTTCTCGAACAGCTCGTCCGGACGGACAAAAACGACCCGTCTCTGCCGGCCGTGGAACAGGCGTTGCGCGCCCTGGACGGACAGGTGGACGGCATCCGTGAGACGACGCTGAAGCCCCTGGAAGCCATCGTCGCGTCTCTCGACAAGGAAAGCGAGGCCGGGGATCGGCTCTTCGACGAACAGCGGACCACCGCCTCGCGCGTCCTGATGACGATTACCGGGGCGGCCGCCCTGCTCGCCCTCGTGATTTCCCTGACCACCTCGCGCTCGGTGACCCGGCCCCTGGCCAAGTGCAGCGCCTACGCCCGGCACCTGGCCCAGGGCGACCTGGAGCAGACCCTCGACATCGACCAGCGTGACGAACTGGGCCTGCTGGCCGACTCCCTGCGCCAGATGGCCGCCTCGGAAAAATCCGTGGCCGAACTGACGGCTCACGTCGCCCGGGGCGACCTGACCGTGGATGCCACGCCGCGCGGCCCCAAGGATTCCATGCTGCTCGCCATGGCCGCCCTGATCGCCGCCGAGGCACAGGTGGCGGACATCGCCCGGCGGCTCGCCCAAGGCGACCTGCG
The DNA here is from genome assembly GCF_049995385.1 of Solidesulfovibrio sp. DCME. Classification (NCBI taxonomy): domain Bacteria; kingdom Pseudomonadati; phylum Thermodesulfobacteriota; class Desulfovibrionia; order Desulfovibrionales; family Desulfovibrionaceae; genus Solidesulfovibrio; species Solidesulfovibrio sp. DCME. The sequence continues at coordinate 1,962,422 of NZ_CP188261.1, read as the reverse complement.
GGTCAAGGTGAGCAAGCGTTCGGATGCCGACGTCCTGCTGGCCTCGCTTGGGGAAATGATCACGGCCTTAAGCGAGGTCGTACTCGAGGTGCAGGCCGGGGCCGACAACGTGGCCGCGGGCAGCGAAGAACTCTCGGCCTCGGCCGAGGCCATCTCCCAGGGCGCCACGGAACAGGCGGCCGCCGTAGAGCAATCCTCGTCGTCCATGGAGGAAATGAACTCGGGCATCCAGCAAAATGCCGACAACGCCCGCCAGACCGAAGCCATCGCGACCCGGGCGGCCGCCGACGCCAAGGAATCGGGCGAGGCCGTGGCCCGCACCGTGGAGGCCATGCGGGAGATCGCCGGCAAGATCACGATCATCGAGGAAATCGCCCGTCAGACCGACCTGCTGGCCTTAAACGCCGCCGTGGAGGCGGCCCGGGCCGGCGAGCACGGCCGGGGCTTCGCCGTGGTGGCCGCCGAGGTCCGGAAACTGGCCGAACGCAGCCAGCAGGCCGCGGCGGAAATCACCCGCCTGGCCAAGGACAGCACCGACGTGTCGGCCAAGGCCGGGAGCCTGCTCGCCCAGCTTGTGCCAAACATCCAACGGACCGCCGACCTCGTACAGGAAATCAGCGCTTCGAGCCAGGAACAGAGTTCCGGCGCCTCCCAGGTCAACAAGGCCCTCCAGCAACTCGACCAGACCATCCAGCAAAACGCCAGTTCGTCCGAGGAACTGGCCTCAACGGCCGAGGAGCTCTCCGGCCAGTCCGAACAGCTGCGGGCGACCATAGCCTTTTTCCAGGTGGAGGACCAGGATACCGGCAGAAACCGGCGCGCCGTCAACGGCCGGCGCGCCGCGGCCGCCCTCCAGCCCGGCAAGGCCGGCCTGCGGCATCGTCTAAACGCCAAGGCCGGAACGCATATCGTGCTCCGGCAAGGCGAGTCGGACCCGGACAGCGAATTCGAAAACTTTTAGGACCGGCCACACGAAAACCGGCCGACCAGGCCCGTTGCGGCCCCAAACGCGCAATGGCCGAAGCCCGGCGGCTTCGGCCATTGCATTTTCCCCCGGCGGGAGGTCCGGGAGGGGCCGCGCCCCTCCCGTCCGCCGGAGGCATCGTTTCGTCCTTCTCCCCTTCCCAGCTAATGCCGCGGCTCGGGCCGGAACTGCTCCTTGAGCAGCGACTCGGCCAGGGGGGCGGAATTCTCGTCGCGCCGGCAGAAGACCTTTTCCGGCTCGGGACAGACCAGAGCCTTGGACAGCACCTCGTCCATGCTCTCGACCTTGATGATCTCCATGTCGCTTAGAATGGTCTCGGGCACGTCCTTGAGGTCCTTCTCGTTTTCCGCGGGGATGATCGCCGTGCGGATCAGGCCCCGGTGGGCGGCCAGAAGCTTCTCGCGCAGCCCGCCGATGGGCAGCACCCGGCCGCGCAGCGTGATCTCGCCGGTCATGGCGATGTCGTTGCGCACCGGAATGTTTAATAGCGCCGAGATGATGGTCGTGGCCAGGGTGATACCGGCCGACGGGCCGTCTTTCGGGATGGCGCCCTCGGGCACGTGGATGTGGATGTCGATCTCCTTGTGGAAATCGGGCTTGAGGCCGTAGAGCCCCGAGCGCGAGCGCAGGTAGGAAAGCGCCGCCCGGGCCGACTCCTGCATCACTTCGCCGAGCTTGCCCGTGATCTCCACCTTGCCCGTGCCGGGCATGATGGCCGCCTCGACCATGAGGATCTCGCCGCCGACTTCCGTGTAGGCCATGCCGGTGCACAGCCCCACGCGCGGTGTGGGCTCCATTTCGCCGTGGCGGTGCTTGGGCACGCCGAGGTAGGATTCGAGGTTGTCCTTGGTGACGGGGTGGGCCTCGTCCTCGTTTTTGCCTTCCACGATCTTGCGGGCCACCTTGCGGCACACCGAGGCGATCTCCCGCTCCAGGTTGCGCACGCCGGCCTCGCGGGTGTAGCGCCGAATGACTTCCAGCAGGGCGTCCTCGGCGAAATCGAGGTTCTCGTCCTTAAGCCCATGCTGCTCGATGTTTTTGGGCAACAGGAACTTGCGGCCGATCTGCGTCTTTTCCGTCTCCAGGTAGCCCGGGATGCGGATGATCTCCATGCGGTCCTGCAGCGGCAGGGGAATCGAGTGCAGGGAGTTGGCCGTGGTGATGAAAAAGATCTTGGACAGGTCGTAGTCCAGGTCGAGGTAATGGTCGCTGTAGGCGGCGTTCTGCTCGGGGTCGAGGACTTCGAGCAGGGCGGCCGAGGGGTCGCCCCGGAAATCCATGCTCATCTTGTCCACCTCGTCGAGGCAGAACACGGGGTTGTTGAATTTGACGCGCTTGAGCGACTGGATGATCTTGCCGGGCAGCGCCCCGACATAAGTGCGCCGGTGGCCGCGGATCTCGGCCTCGTCGCGCACGCCGCCAAGGGACAGGCGCACGAACTCGCGGCCCATGGCCTTGGCGATGGACTTGGCCAGCGACGTCTTGCCCACGCCCGGCGGGCCGACCAGGCACAGGATGGGGCCCTTGATGCGCTCCACGAGCTTTTGCACGGCCAGGTACTCCAGGATGCGCTCCTTGGGCTTTTCCAGGCCGTAGTGGTCCTCGTTGAGCACGTTCTCGGCGGCGGCGATGTCGAGCTCGGCTTCCTTGTAGACGTTCCAGGGCAGGTCGAGGATCCATTCGACGTAGTTGCGCACCACCGTGTACTCGGCCGAGGACGGCGGAATCTGCCGCAGTTTCTTGATCTCGCGCAGTGTCTTCTCCCGGGCCTCCTCGGGCATGTTCTTCTCGCCCAGGCGCGCCTCGAATTCGGCCGCCTCGGCCCCGGGGTCGTCCTCGCGGCCCATCTCCTTGTTGATGGCCTTGATCTGCTCGTTTAAATAGTACTCTTTCTGGTTCTTCTCCATCTGCTGCTTGACGCGGTTTTTGATCCGCTTCTCGATGGAGGAGATTTCGATCTCGCCCTGGAGGAAGGCGTAGGCCTCTTCCAGGCGCTTGACCGGTTCGAGCTCTTCCAGCACGCCCTGCTTCTTGATGTAGTCCACCTTGAGGTGGGGCATGACCGCGTCGGCCAGCCGTCCCGGGGCGGTGATGGAATTGATGGCCAGGATGGTTTCCGGGGCGAGCTTCTTGTTGATGCGGCCGTACTGTTCCAGGGCTTCCTGGGTGGCCCGGATGAGCGCGTCGGCCTCGGCCCCGGCGGATTCCTCCTCGGGCACGCGGCGCACGGTGACCATGGGGTAGTCGGCGTCCTCGCCCACGCCCATGGTTTCGCTCTCCCACTCGGCCCGGTACAGGCCCTCGAACAGGACCTTGATGGTGCCGTCGGGCAGGCGCAGCATCTGGAGGATCTTGCTGACCGTGCCCATCTCGAAGAGGTCTTCGGGGGACGGCTTCTCGGTTTCGGGCGAACGCTGGGCGACCAGGAAAATCTTCTTGTCGTGGGCGGCCACGGCCTGCTCGATGGCCTTGATGGACGCCTCGCGGCCGACGAACAGCGGGGCGATGGAACGCGGGAACATGACCACTTCCCGCAGGCTCATCATGGGCAGACGTATGGTTTCGGCGGCGTACCGGTCATTGTCGAAAATAAAACCCGTCATGCAACCTCCCGCTTACGGGGTTTGACTCGGCGATTCGCGCCGGGCCGGCGAGGATTGCGGCCCGGCGGTTTGTTGCGGCAGGTGGTAGAGTAAGGCCGAAGCCGTCGTTGTCAAATGTGCCGCCGGCGGCGCTCAGGCCGACTTGACTTCCTGGTGGTAGAACAGCAGCGGTTCGAGGCCCTTTTCCACCACGGCCTTGTTGATCACGCACTCCTTGACGCCGGACAGGGACGGCAGCTTGTACATGATGTCGAGCATGATGCTTTCCATGACGTTGCGCAGCCCCCGGGCGCCGGTCTTGCGTTCGATGGCCTTCTCGGCGATGGAGTCCAGGGCGTTTTTGGTGAAGCGCAGCCGGACCTTGTCCAGCTCGAACAGCTTCTGGTACTGCTTGACCAGGGCGTTTTTCGGCTCGGTCAGGATGCGGACCAGGTCGTCCTTGCTCAGTTCCTCCAGGCTCGTGAGGATGGGGATGCGGCCGATGAATTCCGGAATGAGCCCGAACTTGATGAGGTCGGCCGGGTGGACCATGGACAGCATGCGCGACATGTCGTCGTCGTGGCGGGCCTCGACCTTGGCCCCGAAGCCCATGGCCGAGCCGCGCATGCGCTGGCCGACGATCTTGTCCAGGCCAATGAAGGCGCCGCCGACGATGAACAGGATGTTGGCCGTGTTGAGCCGGATGAACTCCTGCTGCGGGTGCTTGCGGCCGCCCTTGGGCGGGATGTTGGCCTCGGTGCCCTCGATGATCTTGAGCAGGGCCTGCTGCACGCCCTCGCCCGAGACGTCCCGGGTGATGGACGGGCTGTCGCCCTTGCGCGCGATCTTGTCGATCTCGTCGATGTAGATGATGCCCTTGCTGGCCGCCTCGATGTCGTAGTCGGCGTTTTGCAGCAACTGCACCAGGATGTTTTCCACGTCCTCGCCCACGTAGCCGGCCTCGGTCAGGGTGGTGGCGTCGGCGATGGCGAAGGGGACGTTTAAGATGCGCGCCAGGGTCTGGGCAAGCAGGGTCTTGCCCGAGCCGGTGGGGCCGATCAGGAGGATGTTGCTCTTGTCGATCTCCACGTCGTCGACACCGGCGGCGCCGGCGTAGAACACGCGCTTGTAGTGGTTGTGCACGGCCACGGCCAGGATCTTTTTGGCCTGGTCCTGGCCGATGACGTATTCGTCGAGGAGCCGCTTGATTTCGGCCGGCGGCAGCAGCTTGCCGCCCTCGGCCTCCTCGCTGACGGATTCCTGGGCGATGATCTCGTTACACAGCGAGACGCACTCGTCACAGATGTAGACATCCGGGCCGGCGATGAGCCGCTGGACCTCGTCCTGGTTCTTGCCGCAAAACGAGCAGCACAACTCGCCTGAAACGGTGCTCTTCTTCTTGGTCATACGGGAAAACCCACCCTGTCCGGCCGTCCGGACGTTTTGCCCCGGCCCAATGGGGCCTAGGCTTCCTCGGGTTCCTTTTTCGCCACAGGTTCCCTGGAGGTCAACACTTTGTCGATGAGGCCGTAGGCCATGGCATCCTCGGCGCTCATGAAATTGTCACGTTCGGTATCCACCTGGATCTTCTCGATAGGCTGGCCGGTGTGCTTGGCCATGATTTCGTTTAAGGCCTCGCGGATGCGCTTGGTCTCCTTGGCGTGGATCTCGATATCCGTGGCCTGGCCCTGGAAGCCGCCCGAAGGCTGGTGGATCATGATGCGGCTGTGGGGCAGGGCGTAGCGCATGCCCGTGGCCCCGGCGCTCAGCAGCAGCGCCCCCATGCTGGCGGCCTGGCCCATGCACAGGGTCGAGACCGGCGGCAGGATGAACTGCATGGTGTCGTAGATGGCCAGCCCCGCCGAGACGACGCCGCCCGGCGAGTTGATGTACATGAAGATTTCCTTTTCCGGGTCCTCGGACTCCAGGAACAGGAGCTGGGCGCAGATGAGGTTGGCGATGTGGTCGTCGACGGCGCTGCCGAGCAGGATGATGCGGTCGCGCAGCAGGCGGGAGTAGATGTCGTAGGCCCGTTCGGAGCGACCGGTGGTTTCGATGACAATGGGGATGGTGGTCATGTTGCTCCCGTTTCGCGCCGGAGGGCGTCACGTTTGGGACAATTTTGTCCGTTCACCGTAACCGCCGCGACCGCGGTCTTCGGGTTTGGGCCGGGTGGCGCGGCCTTGCGCCCACCCGGCCCGTTGGCTTCACATTCTTTATGCAAAAACGAGGCCGAGGCAGAGCCTAGTCGCGCACCCCGTAGCCCGAGCCGTCCTCGGCCTCCGGGGCGGCCTTGGCCTCGGGCACCTTGGTGACCAGGGCGTTGGCGTAGATGAAGTCGGCGGCCAGGTCCGCCAAAAGCTTGTCGCGCACCATGATCATGAGGCCGTTGTCCTCGTAGTAGCGCTTGAGCAGGATCACGTCCTGGCCGGTCTGGGTGGACAGGCGGTAGAAAAACGCGTCCATCTGCTGGGGGCTGACGCTCATCTCTTCCTTGGCGGCCACGGCGCCCAGGAAAATTTGCGTCTTGACCAGCTCCTCGGCCCGGGGCCGCAGGTCGGCCTCCAGGTCGGCCATGGTCTTGCCCACACCCTCCAGGCTCTTGCCCTGCCGCTCCAGCTTGTCCACGAACTCGTTGGCCATGCCGGCCAGCTGCTGCTCCACGGTGGAAGGCGGCAGCGGGAAATCGACCTGGGCCAGCAGATTGTCCAGCAGCTTTTTCTGGGCGGCGGAACGGTGCAGGTCCTGGCGCGATTTCTTGTAGGACATGGTAATGGCTTCGCGCATGTTGTCCAGGTTTTCGAAGTTGCCGGCCTTTTTGGCCAGCTCGTCGTTGATTTCGGGCAGCGTGCGCTGCTTGATGACGTGGACGGCCACCTTCATGGTCACGGTGCGGCCGGCCAGGTCGGTATTGATGAAGTCGGCCGGGAAGGTCATCTCGGCTTCGCCTTCGCCGCCGGCGGGCACGGTCTTGATCAGGGCCTCGAACTCGGGCAGGGCCTGGCCCTCGCCGAGCGTCAGCTCGAAGTTCTCGGCCCGCACGCCGGGCATGGGCTCCCCGTTCTCGAAAGCCTCGAAGGTCACGGACACGACCTCGCCGTCCACGGCCGGCCGGTTGTCGCTGATGGGCGTCACCTCGGCCAGGTTCTTGCGCACGCGCTCGATGACGGATTCGATGTCGGCCTCGCGCACCTCGACCTCCTCCTCCTCGATGGCCTGGCCCTTGTAATCGGGCAGGTCGAAGGCCGGGGCGTGTTCGAAGGAAAAGGTGTAGTCCAGCGGGGCGTCCTTGGCCAGGACGGCTTCGCTGACGTCGAGGCCGGACAGGGGCGACAGCTTCAGTTCGCCCATGATCTCGTTGATGTGGACGTTGATCAGGTCGGTGGTGGCCTCGGTGGTGATTTCCTTTTTAAAGCGCGACTCGATGACGCTCGACGGCACCTTGCCCTTGCGGAAGCCCTTGATGTCGGCCTTGGAGCGATACAGGGCCACGGCGGTTGCCAGGGCGGCGTTGGCCTCCTCGGCCGGGACGCTGACGGTGACCTGCGTTTTGACAGGCGAAAGTTGCGAGACGGTATATTCCAAGGCTTCCTCCCGGAGTATCGCCCCGGCCCTTTTTGGCGGGGCGGATTGCGGATCGTTTGGGGTAAATAGTCGCGGATACGAAATAGGCAATACTACAGGAAAGGTCGAGGAATGGGAAGGTGAAAAAGAGGCTTTGCCCGTGTTGCCGCAACCGGCCGCCCGGACAGAAGAAATCTCAGGAAATCGGGCCGTGGCCGCCGCCGCCCGGCGTCTCCAGGCGCAGCCTGTCCCCCGGGCGCAGCTTCACGTGGAACTTGGCCGGCATGACCATCTCCCCGGTGCGGCGCGTCACCGTATTGACACCCACCGCCCCCTCGCCCCCCCCGTCCAGCCCCCACGGGCCGCGCAGGCGCCGCTCGGACAGCACCGTCACCTCCATGGGCGCCAGGGCCTCGACCTCGCGCACGAGCCCTTCCCCGCCCCGGTGGGCGCCGGCGCCGCCGGAACCGTGGCGCAGGGCGTAGCGCGTCACCCGCAGCGGGTAGGCGTATTCCAGGGCCTCCACGGGCGTGTTGCAGGTGTTGGTCATGTGGGAGTGCACGGCCGACTGGCCGTCGCCCGTGGCGTGGGCGCCGGCGCCGCCGGCCAGGGTTTCGTAGTAGGTGAAGGGCGCCTGGCTGCGCGGGTCGCGCCCGCCCATGGCCACGTTGTTCATGGTGCCCTGGGAGGCGGCCGGCACGGCGCCGGGCAGGGCCGTGGCCAGGGCGGCCAGGATCACGTCCACGATGCGCTGGGAGGTTTCGACGTTGCCGCCGGCCACGGCGGCCGGAAAGGCGGCGTCGAGGAGGCTGCCGCGCTTGGTGCGCACGGTTATGGGGCGCAGGCAGCCGGCGTTGGTGGGCATAGCGCCGCCGGCCAGGGCCCGGAAGACGTAGAGGGCGGCCGACAGGGCGATGGCCCGCACGGCGTTGACGCAGCCGGCGGTCTGGGGGTCGCTGGCCGTGAAATCAAGTTCCGCCTCGCCGTCGGCCACGGACAGCGTCAGGCGCAGGGCCAGGTCCTGGTTGCCGGCGCCGTCGTCGTCCAGGAAGTCCTCGGCCGTGTAGTCGCCTTCGGGTATGGCGGCGATGGCGGCGCGCATGAGGCGTTCGGCGTAGTCGGTCAGCGCCTTGGCCATGGCGGTGACGGTATCGCGGCCATGGGCGGCGACCAGAGCTTCCATGCGGGCCACGCCGGTGGCGTTGGCCATGATCTGGGCCGAGAAATCGCCCTGGCGTTCATTGGGGGTGCGCACGTTGGCCAAAAAGAGGTTCATGACGTCGGGCACGATTTCGCCGCCGGCCACGATTTTCACGGGCGGTATGACGAGCCCTTCCTGGAAGATGGAGGTGGACAGCGGCATGGAACCGGCGGCCATGCCGCCGACGTCGGCGTGGTGGGCGCGGCTGGCCACGTAGAAAAGGGGTGTGTCGCCGCCGGCGAAAACCGGGGCGACCAGGGTGATGTCGGGCAGGTGTGTGCCGCCTTTAAACGGGTCGTTGAGCATGGCCATGTCGCCGGGCGCGAGGTCCACGGCCTCGATGACGGCGGCCACGGACAGCGGCATGGAGCCCAGGTGCACGGGGATGTGGGCGGCCTGGGCGACCATGTCGCCGCTTGCGTCGAAGACGGCGCAGGAGAAGTCGCGGCGCTCTTTGATATTGGGCGAATAGGCGGCCCGGCAAAGCGCCATGCCCATTTCCTCGGCCACCGAGGCGAACTTGTTCTTGAAGACTTCGAGCGTGATGGGGGTGATATTCATGGCAATCTCATTAATCTCCATCAATAAATTCACTTGTCAACACAATACGGCGAATGCTTCTCTTATCGTCAAAGGGCACAATCCAATCGCCATCATGAGTATCAGCTACAGAAACATAGTCCTTAGGTTGTCTTGATGTCTTTAGCAAGTCAACATAAGTTCCATAATCAAGCGTATAAATATTATAACGCTTTCCTGGATTATCCTTATCCGCATAGCCTCTCTGGACTAGATGGAGAATTCTCAAATCAAACAGCTTTTGTATGTTTGAATTTTTCTGAAGTTCTTTTGGCAACAAAAAAGATCGCGCACTTCTATGCCCAATAACTTCATTTATTATCTTTGACAACAAATCACGAAGCGGCGTATCTAGCGATTCGTTTTTATCTTTTTCAAACCATTCCCTTGCCGCCTCCAAGACAGATCTTTGATCTATACGCTCACGACCACGACGAACGGTATCAAAGAAAGCTATCGTAAATATATTAATCAAGTCTCGAACAACTCCCTCTGCGGCTCTAGCTAATTCGTTATATACCTTTTCTGTTGTAAATATACACCAAGCCAAACCCTGGCTTGTATCAATTCCGTATTCTTCGTCTAAATAGCCAGTTGGCAATTCACTTTTAATATGCCGGTAAACTATATCTAAAAAAAGATTTGAAATCTGCTCAGGGCTTCTATCATAAACATAATAGTCATCAATATCTAATGCTATAGAGATATCTGCTCCTGGCTCAAAACCCAGAAGACCACCCTTAAACGGCATATTAAACTCTGATCTATATTCTAATGAAGCTATTTTTACCACAACCAATTCATTGGCAAAAAAAGCTCGTTTAATAAACTCTGACAAATATGGCTGTATATCAAGGGGCAACGAAGACCACTCATCAACGAGTAACACAAGTCTATACTGCAAAACACTCAATATTTCTTTTACAAAATAATGTATATCTCCGAAAATAACTTTATCATCACGCTTTACCTTAAACTTCTCAGTGATGTCTTTACCAATTTCTAAGGAGCCACCCATATCTGCCTTTATAGACAAGCCAGTCTGACCTACTGCTACACCAGCACTAACATTCTGAGCGACTTTATCTTTCTCAATAACGACAACCTCTTCTCTGACAACATCTTCTTTGTCAGAACTAAATGCATTGGAAAGCTGAAAAAGAAGATCGAAAAGTCTTTCAGAGTTTTTCCCTGAAACCTGAGCTATCAAATCAAGCAACTCATTATGAATTATTTGCATAAAGTCTCGAAACAAAGCAAGGCACCTAACACGCATTTCATAAGTATCATCTGAAAATTGCGCAGTACTTCCGAGGACGCGACAATCAATATAGATTGCACTTGTATTAATTTCCTCCTCAAACTTTTTCTTCAACACCTTAAAAACGTGAGTCTTTCCCGTACCTCTCCGCCCATAAATAATTTGATTATTGTTGTTCTCTAGCTGAGGGATTATTCCTACATCAACATAAATATCAACAAGTTTCTCTATGTCACTTTGGCGTTCAGAACGTTGCAAAATATTCGACACTGCTCGATAAAATGTTTTATCCTTAAGAAGCAATTGAGCGATTTCATTTTCTTCATTTTCCATTGTTTACATCCTTTATGATGCGTCTAATACTGATCTAAATTTTACAAAGATACGCCGCAAAATCCCCAACATACGCCCTGCCCCCATGATGGGCGAACCGCCCCGGCACACTCACATACACCTTGCCCCCGATGTCGCACCAGCGTTTGCAAAACGCGTAGTCCTCGGGCAGGTAGTCGCGGGTTTGCCGGTCGATGGCCGTATCGAAAAAGGCGAAATTGTCCGCCGGTTCCTCGTTGGTGTAATTCCCGCGATAGTGCAAATCCGGATAGGCGTCCACAAGCCGCGTCAGCGCCCGGCGCGAGACCATCATGAAGCCCGTGGCCGCGTAGTCCACTTCCAGGAAACCCTTCTCGTCCATACGGCAGCCGGGTTTCACCTTGACGGCATAATCGAGGCTGGCCGCCTCGGCAACCGCCGGCGACGTGCCGGCGGGCATGGACATGACCCGGTCGAGCCGCAGCCCCTTGACCGGATAGACGCCGCAGGCCACGTCGTGCCCACTGCGCAGCAGGCGCACCACCATGGCCGGCTGGAACTCGATGTCCGCATCGATAAAAAGCAGATGCGTGGCCCGCTCGTCACGCAGGAATGCATTGGCGATGGAATTGCGCGCCCGCGTCACCAGGCTGTCGTTGGCCGGGGTCAGCAGCCGAAACGGCAGCTTCTCCCGGTTGAGCACGTCCTTGAGCGACAGCATGGACAGCATGTAGGGCAGCGTGACCACCCCGCCGTAACACGGCGTGCCGATGACGAGCATCAGCCGCGCCCTCCGGCGATTGTCACAGGATTTGCCACACCCGCCACCAATCGCGCCGTCGCCCCGGGCGACCCTTCCCGAGCCCCGCGCCAGGCCAGCCCCCTCCCCCCCCTTGGGGAGGTCCAGGAGGGGGTCACCCCCTCCTGGCCGCCGGAGGCATCCTCACCGAATCGCCCGCCGACGCCGGGCACCGCTAGCCGACCCGGGTGTCGATGACGAGGTTGCCGAACCCGTCGACCAGAGCCTCGGCCTTGGGCGGCACGAAGGTCGTGGCCGAGGCCTCGGCCACGAGCGCCGGCCCGAAAAGGCGGTTGCCGGGCACGAGCTTTTCGCGGTCGTACCACATGGCCGCGATCTCGCGGGTTTTCCAGACAAGCGGCTTCTCGCCGATCTTCGCGGCCTCGGCCACGGCGGCCACCCGATGCTCGGACTGCTCGAACACGGGCTTCTCGGTGACGCCCCGGGCCCGGATGCGCAGCGTCACCACCTCGATGACGGCCCTGGGGTTCTTGAAGCCGAAAACGGCCTCGTGGCGGGTATGAAAGGCCGTGAAGGGATCGGCCACGAGGCGGATGGGCAACTCGTGGGACTGGCCCCGGTAGCGCATGTCGAGCTGGCGCTCCAGGACGACCTTGGCCGCCGGCACGCCCTCCTCGGCCATGCCCTCGCGGGCCTTCTCCTCCAGGGAGCCGAACAACCCGGCCAGCTCGAAAATATCCACCTTGTCCGAGCCGAGCATGACCGTCTCGGAAAAATCCTTGACCACGTCGGCGCACAACATGCCCAGGGCCGAGAAAAGCCCGGGATGACGCGGCACGACCACCGTGCCCATCCCCAGCAGCCGGGCCAGGGAAACGGCATGCAGCCCGCCGGCCCCGCCATAGGAAAGCAGCGCGAATTCGGCCGGATCGTGGCCGCGCTCCACGGAAATGACCCGGATGGCCCGCTCCATGGCCGCCTCGGCCACGGCCACGATACCCTCGGCCGCCTCCACGGCGGAAAGCCCGGCCTCCCGGCCAAGGGTCTCGAACAGCGGCGGCAGGCGGTCGGCGAAAAGGCGCATGGCCCCGCCCAGGAAATGGTCCGGGCAAAGCCGGCCCAGAAACAGGTTGGCGTCGGTGACGGTCAGCCCCTCGGCCTTGCCGTAGCAGGCCGGCCCGGGATCGGCCCCGGCGCTTCGCGGCCCGACCAGCAGTGCCCCGCCGGCGTCCAGCGCCGCCAACGAGCCGCCCCCGGCCCCCACGGTGTGGATGTCGAGCATGGGCGTTTTGACCGTCAGCCCGGCAATGTGCTTTTCCATGGCCATGGACAGCATGCCGTCGAGCAGCGACACGTCCGTGGAGGTGCCGCCCATGTCGAAGGTGACGAGCCGGTCGAAGCCGGCCGCCTTGCCCACGGCAAGCGCCGCCACCACCCCACCGGCCGGGCCGGACAGGATGGTGCGCACGGCCTCGCGCCGGGCCACCGGCGCGGTGACCAGCCCGCCGCTGGACTGCATGACGAAAAGCGGCGCGCCCTCGGACAGGCCGGCCTCCAGCTCGCCCAGGTAGGCGTCCATGACCGGCGCCACGTAGGCGTTGGCAACGGTTGTGGCCGCGCGCTCGTATTCGCGAAATTCCGCCAGGATTTCACTGGAAAGCGAAACGGCGATCCCGGCCTCGGCCAGGGCCTGGCCGAGCAGCTTCTCGTGCTCGGGTTTGAGGAAGGAAAAAAGCAGGCACACCGCCGCCGAGGTCGCCCCGGATTCGGCCACGGCCTGGGCCAGTTGCCAGGCCTGCTCGGGGGAGAGGTCCTCGATGACCTTGCCCTCGGCCGAGACACGGCCCGGCACGCCGAAGCGCAAGGCCTCGGGCACGAGGCAGGCTTCCTTGCGGCTGGTCAGGTCGTAGATTTCGGGGCGATTCTGGCGGCCGATGGCAATGACGTCCTCGAAGCCGGCGTTGGCGACATAGGCCGTGACCGCGCCCTTGCCCTCGAGCAGCGCGTTGGTGGCCACGGTGGACCCGTGCAGGACCTTGCGCGGGCCAAGCCCCAGGCGGGCCAGGCCCTCCAGCACGGCCCGGGCGGGATTGTCGGGCGTGGACGGCAGCTTGACCACCGTAGCGCCCGCTTCCGTGTAACAAATGAGATCGGTAAACGTGCCACCGGTGTCCACGCCGACAACGGCCATCGGGCCTCCCTTCCCCCGCCCTTGGGCGCGGAGGCGTTACGGCTGGTTGCGCCATGCGTCCCTGCGGCCACCGGGCAAGCCAACGTCGCCGGTGAGCGGACGGCTTCCGCCGCGAAGTCGCCGGAAGGGCGCATGACCAGCCAAAGCCATGGCCCCGCCCTTCCGGAATAGCAGGCAAACGTTACAAATTGCTAGCCAAAAGCTCGCCGAACGCGGCGCAGCCGATGGTGGTCGCCCCCGGGATCTGGTCGGCCAGGTCCACGGTGACCTTCTTGCCGGAAATGGTCTTGTCCATGGAGTCGTGGATCAGTTTGGCGGCCTCGTTCCAGCCGATGTGCTCAAGCAGCATGGCGCCGCTTAAGATCAGGCTGCCCGGGTTGGCCTTGTCCTTGCCGGCCAGGGCCGGGGCGATGCCGTGGGTGGGCTCGAAAAAGGCCAGCTTCTCGCTCATGTTGACGCCGGGGGCCAGGCCGAGGCCCCCGACCTGGGCGGCCAGGGCGTCGGAGATGTAGTCGCCGTTTAGGTTCGTCGTGGCGATGACCGAATAGTCCTGGGGCCGCATCAGCGCCACCTGGAACATGTTGTCGGCGATGCGGTCCTTGATGACGATGGGCTTGGTGCCGCCGGCGGCGGCCTCCTCCTCGGTCATGGTCAGGTCGCCGAATTCCGTGGCCGCCACTTCGTAGCCGAAGGCCCGGAAGGCGCCTTCGGTGTACTTCATGATGTTGCCCTTGTGCACCAGGGTGACGCTGGGCCGCCCGGCGGCCACAGCGTATTGCAGGGCCTTTCGCACCAGGCGCTTGGAGCCGGCCGGGGTGATGGGCTTGATGCCGATGCCGGCCGTGTCGTCCACCTTGGCGCCGAGCTCGTCGCGCAAAAAGGCGATGAGCTTTTTGGCCTCGGCCGTGCCGGTGGCGTATTCGATGCCGGCGTACACGTCCTCGGTGTTCTCGCGGTAGATGACCATGTCCACGAGGTCGGGCCGCTTGACCGGCGACTCGATGCCCTTGAAGTACTTGATGGGCCGAATGCAGGCGTAGAGGTCGAGGACCTGGCGCAGGGTGACGTTGAGGCTACGGAAGCCGCCGCCGACCGGCGTGGCCAAGGGGCCCTTGAAGGCCAGTTCGGCGCCCTTGAGCGCATCCAGGGTGGCCTGGGGCAGATAGTCGCCGGTTTCCTTAAACGCCTTGCCGCCGGCCAAAAGCTCCGTCCAGACCAGTTTGCGGCTGCCGCCGTAGGCCTTGGCCACAGCGGCGTCGAGGACCGGACGACCGGCCTTCCAGACATCCGGGCCGATTCCGTCACCCTCGATCCAATATACCGTCTTTTCCATGCGCCTTCGCTCCTCACGGGAAATTTAGAACAACGCACGTCGATAAAAAGGGTTGCCGGCCTTTGTCAACCTGGCGGCTCAGGACTCGGGCGCGGGCGGCGAGGCGTAGCGCTTGAACTTGGCCGTGATGTTGTCCTCCAGCCAATGCCCGTCCCACCACTCGATGGGGATGACCGGATGGCCGGCCAGATACATGGCGAAATGGACCTGGTCGCCCGGGGCCAGGCCGGAGGTGCCGGTGGCGCCCACGAGGTCGCCCTTTTTCACCTCGTCCCCGACGGCCACGGCCACGGAGGACAGGTTGGCGTACAGGCTCTGCACGCCCATGCCGTGGTCCACGACCACGGTGTTGCCGTAGACGCCCAGCGGCCCGGCAAAGACGACCTTGCCGTTGTTGGCCGCCGGCACCGAGGCCTTGGGCACCGAGGCCAGGTCGATGCCCAGGTGCGTCTCCCGGGCGATTTCCTGGCCCTTGTAGGTGTAGATCCGGTCGGCGCCGAAGGAGCCGCGCACCACCGAGCGGGGCATGTAGACGAAGGCCCCGTCCCACAGCGGCGCCGCGGCGGTCTGGGCGGCCAGGCCGGCCAGGGTGGCGTCGTTTTGGCGACGCAGTTGCGCTTCCAACATTTTAAAACGTTCAACCGGATCGCGTACCTCCGGGTAGAGACCGGCAAAGGCCGGCAGGCGCGCGGCCAGAAACTCGTCGGACACCTCCACCCGCTCTTCGCGAAAACGCCGTTTGATGGCCATGTTGACGAAAAAACCGGTTTTTTCGTTGCCGGCCGCGTCCTCGACAAACAGGCGCGGCTTGTAGGCGTCGGCGTCCATGCCTTGGGGAAAGGCGAACAGGCAGGCGTATTGGCCGCTTTTTTGCTTGTAGCCGGGATAGAAGACATCGCCGACCACCACGCCGCTTCGCGTCACATCCTTGTTGACCTCGTAGATCACCAGCCCCACCCCGCCCTGGCGCAGGTAATGGGCCGGGGTGAGCGCCTTGACCGAGGGGGGGACCATGTCGAGGAGCATGCGTTGGGTGACGCGGCTGGTGTTGCCGGCGCCGAGGTTGGCCAGGGAGCCGTCGTAGGCGGCCACCTGCAACTCGAAGGCCCCGCCGCGCAGTTCCGAGCCCTCCAGGGTGAAGCGCTCGGTCACTTCCGGTCGGGGCGGGTCGTAGGTGCGGCGCAGGACATCGGCCCGGCGCTGGCCCTGGGTCACGGTGACGGTGAGGGAGCGGATGCCCGACTCCTCGTCGGCGGCGGTGATGGTGAAGGGGCGCTTGAGGGAAGCGGCGTCGGCCTGGGGGCTCAAGTTCACTTGCGGTTTCTTGGCGTCCTTGAGAAAAAGGTAATAGCCGGCAACGCCCGCCAGCACGAAGGGCGAAGCCAGGAGCAATCCGGCCAGGATGGTGAAAAGCGGCCCGATGCTCCGGCGTCCTTTGAAGGGCTTTTTAATGCGCATGCGTTCCGTATCCCCCGGCGGCCGTATCGCGACAGTATAGGACAGGCCGTGGCCGCGGGCAAGACGCCCCGAGCCCGGCCGGGCAAAGGAGGATTTCCATGGAGCAACCGAACAACGCGCCAAGCCCGGGAGGGAAACGGGCACCGCTTTTGTCCGTGGCCTTGGCCGGCCTGGCCCTTTCGGCCGTGGCCCTGTCCCACGGAACCGTGATGGTGCGCCAGCGCCTGGCCGCCCTGCGCCATGACGCCGCCCGGCTGGCCCAGGAAGCCGTCATGCGGCAGGAGGGCGAGAAACGCCTGGCCAGCCTTTTTACCCTCGACGAGGACCAGCGGCGGCGGTTCACCCTCACGGCCACGGCCTACTGCCCACTGTGCGGCTCCGAGGACGGCCAGCCCCAGCCCACGGCCCGGGGCGGGGTGGTGCGGCCCGGGCGCACGGTGGCCGTGTCCCGGGACCTCAAGCACCTGCTCGGCCGCCGGGTCCTGGTCGAGGGCCTGGGCGTACGGGTGGTGGAAGACCTCATGCACCCCCGCTTCACCGACCGGCTGGACCTGTGCCTCCCCGACAAGGAACAGGCCCTGGCCTTCGGCGTCAAGCGCCTGGAACTGGTCGTTTTGGACTGATCGGCCTCAGTACGCCCCGCGCATGCCGAAGACCACCGGCACCGTGGCCAGGAGGATCCGCAGGTCCATGGCCACGGACCAGGTGTCCACGTATTCGATGTCGAGTTCCATCATCCGTTCGAACGGCAGGGTGTTGCGGCCGCGAATCTGCCATAGGCAGGTGATGCCGGGCTTGACGCCGAAGCGGCGGCGCGGCCAGTCGTTTTCGATGCGCACCACGTCGCGCACGGGCAGGGGGCGCGGGCCGACCAGGCTCATGTCGCCGCGCAGGACATTGTAGAGCTGCGGCAGTTCGTCGATGCTGGTCATGCGCAGGATCCGGCCAAGGGGGGTGATGCGCGGATCGTTGCGCATCTTGAAGGTGGCGCCATTGGTCTCGTTTTGCGATTCCAGGGCATCCTGCATGGCCTCGGCGTTGCGGACCATGGTGCGGAACTTGTAGAACTTGAAAAGCCGCTTGTTGAGCCCCACCCGCTCCTGGACGAAAAAGGCCGGCCCGGGCGAGGTCAGGCGCACCAGGCCCCAGACCGCGACCAAAAGCGGCGACAGGGCCACCAGGGTCGTGGCCGACACGGTCACATCCAGGAAGCGCTTCAGCAGCAGTTCCCGCTCGTCGGCCAGGGTGTTGGAGGCGGTCACCACCACTTCGCCGCCATGGCTGCCCGGCCGGTTGCGGGGGTTTTTGAGTTCGAACAGGCGGGTCACGACGGTCACGGCCACGCCTTGCTCCTCGCCCACGGCCACGAGCGCGTCCACCGTGCCGCAAAGCGACGCCAGGGGTAGGCACACGAGGACCTCGTCCACCACGTTATCACGCAGATAGGCCGCCAAGGCGGCCGGCTCGGCCACGATGGCGAATTTCCCGGGCCTGGGCACCGGCGGGGCCTCGTCCCAGCCCTCGGCCACGAAGCCGCAGAAGCGGTGGCCGTGTCCGGGCCGGTCGAGCATGTCCCGGGCGATTTCCTGGGCCCGCCGTCCCGTGCCGACGATCAGGGTGCGCCGGGCGGCGATGCCCTGGGCCTCGGTGAGGAACAGCAGCCGCCGCCCGGCCAGGCGCACGGCCAGCCCGCCCAGGCAGGACATCAACCAGTAGGTGGCCAGAAAGGCCGGGGTGACCAGCGGCGGGCGCAGCACGGCCGCCCCGGCCACCAGCACCAGCAGCACGGCGGTGGCCGCCTTGACCATGGCCTTGAGCGCCGGCTTCCATTGGAACAGGGCCGTTTCGGTATACAGGGCGAACAGCGGGAACACGCAGGCCGTGGCTGCGAGCGTCACGGCGAAAAGCAGCATGGACGGCGCGTCCAGGGACAGGGACGTGCCGGCCGCAGCGGCCAGCCCCATGGCCCCGGCCACGGAGGTCGCCAGCAACAGCGAGACCGCGGCCACCAGGACATCCACGGCCCGCAGCCAGGCAATGGCCCCCCGCCGGGTCGCGAAGGCCAGGCATTCCCCCTCCCGGCGGGCCGTCTGGGTCACGGCGTGACCAGCGGCCTCCCCATCGGGGCATCGTTTCCGGGAAAAGGGCCAGCGGCTGAACATGCGAGACATTTTAGCCATATTTCCGCATCGGATGCAACCGGCACACCATTTTCACGTCGAGCCACCGGTCATGGGCAAGCCCACTGCGACACGCCGTGACAGCCCCGCAAACCTGCCCATACCGTACGTCCCAAGCGGGCCAGACTCACAGCCCAGGCCACTTAGCCCCGACCCGGGAGAGGCCACGGCTCGGGTGGCGTCCCTCAACCAGACGATAGTATTTTAAAAAATGTAATATTCTAAAGTGTTGTACCTGAACTGGCCTCTTCTCCTTTCGAGGGCGCGACTCCAGGACTTGCCCGGCCCGCCTCGCCCGGGGCGCTGGCCGGGCGTGCTGGGCGCAGGCCCAGCCCTGTGACCATTTTGACGGCTTTTCGGCAAAACGCCGATACGTCACCGAGCAAGCGTCCTCCCCCACGGGTATCCCTGCCTTGCGGCACAAAAAAGCCCGGCCACACGAGGCGGCCGGGCTTGGACAGGCATGGAAGCGCTTTGAAGCGGCTACTTCCGGTTGAGCCCCACTTCCTGCGGAAAAATGGGCAGGTAGCGGTAGGACAGGCTCATGATGATGAAGCCATAGGCCACGACCATCAGCGAGGTGAGCCACTCGGCCCAGTTGGGCGAGTAGATCTGCCACTGGGTAAACGGCAGCACCGGCTGGGCCAGGGCCTGGACGGTGAAAACGTAGCGGTTGATGACCACGCCGATGCAGGCCAGGATGGCGCCGGCGTAGAGGAAGGCCGGCTTTTTGCGCAGCGGGGTCAGCAGGAAGATGACCGGCAGGGGCAGGCACAGGACCATTTCGGTGAAAAACAGCCACTTGCCGTAGACCAGGCCGTAGAACATCTGGTCGAAGGTCAGCCCGGCCTTGGGCAGCACGCCGTTGATCCAGGCCCAGGTGTCCAGGTACTTGAAGACCATGTAGATCAGCAGCATGGTGCCGCCGATCTTGGCCATGAGCGACTTGACCCGGTAGGTGGTCAGCTTGCGGCCGGAGACCTTCTCCATGAAGCCGCAAATGAGCACCGTCAGGCAAGGCCCCGAGGAGATGGCCGACAGGACGAACAGGAAAAACGTCCAGGGCCAGATGAAAAACCCTTCGCGGAAGGCGTAGGGCCGGGCGAACATGACGCCGTACATGCCGCCGAGCGAGCCCTGGTGGAAGGTGGACAGGAAGGCGCCGATGCCGGCGAAAAGCGGCATGACCACGTGCATCTGGTGGGCCAGGTTGTGCAGGAAGGGGATCTTGTTGAGCTGCTTCTGCTCGAGGATCAGCGGCACATACTCGATAATCAGCACCAGCAGGTAGCAGGTGATGCAGAAGATGACTTCGGTGAGCATCGAGTGGACGTTGGGGTGCCAGTAGCCGAACCAGGCCCGCAGCGGCTGGCCGACGTCCAGGGACAGGATGAGCATGGCCCCGGAGTAGCAGATAAATCCCTTGATGACCGTCAGGTTGATGATGTTTTTGAGCTCATCCACACCGATGATGTAGCGGATAAGCCCGGTGAAGAAGGCGCCGGCGCCAAGGGCGATGACGGCCAGGTCGAAGGTGATCCACAGGCCGAAGCCGAAGTAGTTGTCCAGGCCCGTGACACCGATGCCGCGGTAGAAGATCCAGAGCATGGAGACGAGGCCCAGCAGGCCAATGAGGCCCAAAACGCCCAGCCAGCCCATGAACTTCCCCAGGCCGCAACGCGTGACGCCCTCGGGGTACCAGGTTTTTTCCGATTCGATAAAGCTCATCGCGTCCCCCGCTTACTCGCTTTTAAGGTAGTTGTCGCCGAGCTTGCGCACCCATTCCCGACGGCTGATGTAGTAGACCTGGGTGTTGGTGCCCAGGCGTTCGAGCAGCCGGAAGGCGTTGGGGCTTTTGATGAGCTCGTGCACCTTGTGCTTCGGGTTTTTGAGGTCGCCGAAGGACAACGCCCCGGAGGGGCAATTCTGCACGCAAGCGGTGACGTAGGCCCCGTCGTCGAGGCTATCGGGGTTCTTGCCCTGGGCCCGGGCGGCATCCTTGGCCAGGTTCCAGCGGTGGTGGCAAAAGGAGCACTTCTCCACCACGCCGCGCGGCCGCACGGACGTCAGGGGCGACAGGGTCTTTTCCATGCCTTCGGGCCAGATCGGGTCGTACCAGCCGAAGTAGCGGACGTGGTAGGGGCAGGCCGCCACGCAGTACCGGCAACCGATGCAACGCGGGTAGACCTGGGAGACGATGCCGCCGTCCTCGTTTTTATCCGTGGCGATGACCGGGCACACGGACACGCAGGGCGGGTTGCCACACTGCTGGCAGGGACGCGGCAGAAAGGCGATGTCGTGATTGGGAAAGGCCTTGTCGTTGGTCAGCTCGTAGACCAGCATCCACGAGGTGGACCGCAGCTTGTTGGAGGCCTCGGGCTGGGGTTCTATGTTGTTTTCCGTCTGGCAGGAGGCCATGCAGGCCCCGCAGCCGGTGCATTTGTCGATGTCGATCACCATGCCCCAGGTGATCGGGAATTCCTTGGAGTGTCCGGACATAGCGGCTTCCCTTTGACTCGTGGTTAGGCGATTTTGACTTCAGCGGCCGTCCAGGTGGACAGGCCGGTGCCCGGCTCCTCGACAACCGGCAGCAGGGACAGGTAGTTGGCGCCCTTGCCCTGGCTGAAGATGTCGAAGGCGGTGTGGCCAAAGCCCAGAGGAGCCGAAACCACGCCGGTCATGACACTCTCGAAGATGTGGACCTTCGCGTCGCACTTGGCGCCGGCGCCGCTGACGGTCACCGAAGCGCCCTTCTTGAGGCCCAGGGCCTTGGCCGTGGCGCTGTTGACCCGCACCAGGGTGGTCTCCTTGAGCAGCTCGGTGTCCGGCACGGTGGTCAGGTCCTGGCAGGGAATGCCGGTGGTCGGGGTGCCGGTGCGCAGCTGGGCGTAGGGCGCGAGCACGGCCGCCTTGTCCGGGCCCTTGCCGGCCTTTACGGCCTTGGCCAGCACTTCCGGGGCAAAGCCGATGTTGGACTGCACCTGGCCGACCATGGCCCAGGCGTAGCCGGCGGCAAGCGCCTTCCACAGGTCGCCGCCGGCCAGGGCCGGGGCGGGCTTGCCCGCCGCCACCTGCCAGGGCATGACGTCTTTGGCCACGAAGCCGCCGGAGGCCTTGGCCAGGGTGGCCACCTTCTCCTTGAGCACCTGCAGGAAGTTGTCGAACTTGAGGTCGACGCTCATCTTGCGGGCCAGGGTGAGGAGCACGTCGCCGGTGGTGCGGGTGTCGCACACGGGCTTCTGGTAGGGCATGGCCAGGCTGTAGAGGCAAAAACCCGAGCCGTAGGGCGTGGCCAGGTCGTCGTAGCGCTCGAGGGTCAGGGAATTGGGCAGGATCAGGTCGCACATGGCCGCGGTCTCGTCCATGAACGAGGCGAAGCTGACCTTGTACGGGATTTTTTCCAGGGCCTTGGCCATGGTCGCCGTTTCGGGCAGGCCGTAGGCCGGGTTGGCGTCGTAGACGAGCAAGGCCTTGGGGGCCGGGGTCTTGCCCTCGGCCACGCCCTTGAGGAAGGCCGGCAGGTCGCCGTCGAGCATGGCCGCGCGGGAGAGCGCGCCGGGCACGACCGTGGCCAGCTCCGGCAGGGCGTAGATGCCGCCGGGCTTGTTGATGCGGCCAAGCAGGATGTTGAGCGCCATGCCGGCGATAAACGGCGCGGCGCCCAGGCCCTGGCCGAAGGGCGAACCGGTCACGACCAGCGGGGCCTTGGCCGCGGCCAGGGCCTTGGCCAGGCCGGCCAGGGTCTCGGGGGCGATGCCCGTGGCTCGCTTGATGTCGTCGGGGCCGAAGCCGCCGTTGACCACGGCCTTGAAGGTGTCGAAGCCGGGCGCGTTGCTGGTGGCGCCGGCCTTGAGCAGATGCCAGGCGATGCCCAGGGCCACGACGCCGAGGTCGGCGGCCGAGGCCGGGATCCACTGGTCGCAGACGGCGGCGGTGTTGTTTTTGGTGGGGCCGACGTAGACGTAGGTGGACTTGGGCTTCTGGCCGACCGGCCGCGTGGCGCCGAAGGCCTTGCGGTTGCGGGTGGAGGTGCCCCAGGTCTCGAAGATATCGGCGCCAAGCACCAGCACGGTGTCGGCGTTTTCGAAGTCGTAGCCGGCCTGGCCGGAGCCGCCCATGAGCTTGACGCCCTTGGCGGCGGTGGTGGCCTCGGAGGGCATCATGAAGTAGCCGGCCGAGCCGAGCTTGCCGACGAAGGCGGACAGGACTTCGTTGACGGTGCCGGTGCCGTCGCCGGACACGCAGGCGACCGCGCCCTTGGCCGCGCCGAGCTTGTCAGCCATTTCGATGAGCGCCTGTTCCCAGGTGATGGGCGCAAAGCCCTTGCCCGCCTTTTTCATGGGCGTTTTCACCCGGGCCGGGCTGTAGAGCATGTAGACCTCGGACCGGGCCAGGGCGGAAACGCCGCCCTGGGATAGGGGATGGTCCGGGTTGCCCGAGGCGGTGATGGGATTGCCGGCCACGCGCATGATCCTCAGGCCCTCACCGGCCGGGCACAGCTTGCTGGTGGTGGTCACATAATCGACCTGGCCCTTGGGAACCCGGGGAATCCACGACCAGTTCTGGGTCCAGATCGAAACGTCGTCCAACAATTTCCACGGGATGGGGGTGAACATGGTGCCCACGGCGCCACCAGCCACAAGCCCGAGGAAAGCTCTGCGATCAACTCCCATTTCTTCCCCCTTATTTATGACAGACGTAGCAGGCGTTGCTCGTGCCCATGGACGCGTGGCAGCGTTCGCACTCCCACATCTTCATGGTGTCCTTGCTGTAGCCGCTGATCCGGTTCTGGTAATAGGTCGGCGGGGTGTCGGTCTTAGCCACGTCGGGGTGGCACTTGGTGCATTCGAACCCCTTGTGGGCGGCATGGGAGAAGAACACGTTGTCGGGCTGGTACTGGTAGACAAGCCAGGGGACCTGGGCGCCGGTCTTGACGTAATCCTTGACGAACTTGTCGATTTCCTTGCCGTTCGGCGAGTTGTCGCCGGTTTCCTCGCCATGGCATTCGGCGCAGGATTCGGTCGTGGGCAGGCCGGCGAACCGGCCGTCTGGGCCAAGATGGTGGCACTGTTCGCACTCGATGCCGAGTTGCGCGTGGACCGTGTGACTGAAACGAATGGGTTGTGTCTTTTCGCTATACAGCAGTTTCGGAAAGATGACCCACCCCACCACGAGAGCGCCGACGAAGCCGATCAGGCCAAAAAGCACCATGCCGCCAATGCCGCCGGCCGAATTCGATCTTTTCTCCTCCATACTTCCCCTGCCCATTGCCGTTGCTGGTTTACGCCACGCCCGAGGCCGCGCGACGTCCGATGGGCCGGAGGCACCATCGGAGAAAATGAGACGCAAGCGCGCCGCGACGCCGACCGGGGGCAATCCCCTCTCCCCGGTCGGGAGAGCCGCACCGCGCTTTTTACCCAGGCCGCAACTTCCGTGTCAAGGTTTAATGAAAAAATTCACGAATCCTCTTCCCCGGCCCAACCGGTCACGACCGCCCCTTGCCCCCGTCCCCGACCTTGCGGCCGTAGACGTCGTCGAAACGCACGATGTCGTCCTCCTCCAGGTACGGCCCGGACTGGATTTCGATGATCTCCACCGGCAGCTTGCCCGGGTTGGACAGCCGGTGCATGGCCCCCTTGGGGATGTCCACGGACTGGTTTTCGGTCAAAAGCCGCTCCTCGTCCCCGATCTGGACCAGGGCCGTGCCCGAGACCACCACCCAGTGCTCGCTGCGGTGGTGGTGCATCTGCAAGGAAAGCCGCCCGGCCGGCGGCACCTCGATGCGCTTGATCTTGTAGCCCGGCCCGCCCTCGAGCACGGTGTAGCTGCCCCAGGGCCGGCGCACCGTGACGTGGGCCTCGATGAGCTTGCTGCCCTGGGACTTGAGCGCCCCGACCACGTCCTTGACCCGCTGGGCCTCGGCCACCGGGCAGACCAGGGTGGCGTCGCGGGTCTGGATGACGATCATGTCCTTGACGCCGGCCACGGCCAGGGCGCTGCCCTGGGAAAAAAACAGGGAGTTGGCGCAGCCCAGCGCCAGCACGTCGCCCTGGAGTACGCAGCCGGCCTCGTCCTTCCTGCCCAGGCGGTACAGGGCTTCCCAGCTGCCCAGGTCGTCCCAGTCAAACGGCGCCTCGACCATGGCGATGCGGGTGAGCTTTTCCACCACGGCGTAGTCCACGGACACGTCGGGCAGGGCGGCATAGCCCTCCACCAGCGGCCGCGTCGCCCGGGACTCCCACCAGGCGGCGAACACCGGGGCGAAAGCGGCCACGGCGGCCAGGAACACGTCGGCCCGAAACACGAACATGCCGCTGTTCCAGTAGTGCTCGCCGCCGGCCAGGAGCTTCTCGGCCGTGGCCAGGTCCGGTTTCTCGGTGAACCCGGCCACGGCAAAGCCGCCCTCGCCCAGGGGCTCGCCCCGGTGGATGTAGCCGTAGCCCGTTTCCGGGGCATGGGGCACGATGCCGAAGGTCACGAACCAGCCTTCCCGGGCCAGGGCCACCGCCCGGTCCATGGCCTCGCCCCAGGCGGCCCGGTCGTCGATGCGGTGATCGGCCGGGAACACCCCGACCACGGCCTGGGGGTCGGCGGCCACGATGGGCTCCAGGCCCAGCAGGATGGCGGCCAGGGTGTTGCGGCCCATGGGCTCGGCCAGCACGTTGGCCGCGGTCGCGGCGTCGATTTCCTTAAGCTGCGCCCGGACCTCGAAGGCGTGCTCCTCGTTGGTGACCACATAGACCCGCTCGGGCGCGAAGGCCTCGGACAGGCGCAGGGCCGTGGCCTGCAACAGCGTCTCGCCCTCGCCCAGGTCGAGCAGTTGCTTGGGGGACAACGTCCGCGACAGCGGCCACAGCCGCGTCCCCGATCCTCCGGCCAGTATGAGGGCGTACTGCCCGTCGCGCCCCGTCCGATCCGATGCCGCCGTCATGGCTTCTCCTTGCTTGCGTCGCGTCCGCTGTGGCCTCGTGTCGCGCCCGGAAAGCGGCTCGCGGCTTTTCCGAGGGCACCGCCTGGGAAGAATGATCTTTTCCTATAAAATACTCCGTATTTCTTAGGGGACGCAACATGAGCCGTTCCAGACGAAAGGCGAGCCCGACGCGGCCAACAGGGGCTGGCGGGCGTCCTTCTCGGACAGGACCGGATCGGCCACCGGCCAGTCCACGCCGATCTCCGGATCGTTCCAGGCGATGCCGGCATCCTCAGCCGGCGCGTACGGCGCGTCGACCTTGTACATGAATTCGGCGTTCTCCGTGAGCGTCACGTAGCCGTGGGCAAAGCCGCGCGGCACCATCAGCCGCAGGAAATTGTCCTCGGAAAGCTCGATGCCGAACCATTTCTTGTACGTCGGCGAGCCCACGCGCAGATCCACGGCCACGTCATAGACCGCGCCGCGCGTGACCCAGACCAGCTTGGCCTGGGTGGCCGGCGGGCGCTGGTAATGCAGGCCCCGCAGCACGCCGCGCGGGCCGGAACGCGCGTGGTTGTCCTGCACGAAATCGTAATCGAGCCCCGCGGCCGCGAAAGCCTTGTGGCTGTAGGTCTCCAGGAAAAAACCCCGGCTGTCGCCGAATACCCTGGGCTTTACGACCACAAGCCCCGGGATGCCGGTTTGTGACACGTCCACGCGGGACCTCCCATGTCGTTTCTTGCGTTGCCTTGATAAGGAAAATGGATGCCGCTTCCCCTACATGATTTCAGGAGGGCGGACAACCGCCAAGCACGGCCGGGCCAGGTGCGATGCGCGCACCACGCCTTGCCGGCCCCTCCCGTCACGGAGTGTGCGTACCCCGGCTGGCAATCGGTCGCGCCGAGCCCGCGGGCGGTTGCACCGGGAACGTTGCGGCCGTTTTGAGCCGGAACACGGCACGCCCCGGCCCGTAGCGCCCAGGTTGCCGGCAATTCGTGACTTTCAACCCGCCCTAACCGTCACGCGGTTCCGTTTTGGGCTTGCCCCGACCCGAGGGCCGCGACGGGGCCTTGCCCGCCGGCCGGGTCGTGGGCGAGCCGGGTTTGGGGGAGCCGGGTTTGGGCGAGCCGGGTTTGGGGGAGCCGGGTTTGGGGGACCGGCGCGGTGGACGGGCCGGCGCGGCCTTGGGGCCGGGTTTGCGGGGCCGGCCGGCGGGCGGGGCGGTGTCCGGGTCGCGCTGTTTGGGCGCCCGGCCGCCCGGGGACCGGCCGGCCGGCGCGGCCGGCTCCCGCCCGGGCGGCGGGACGGCGGGCGCGTCATGGCCGGGCAGGCGCAGGCGCGGCGCGCCGGACTTGGCGTCGCGCGGCGCCTCGTCCGCGACGGGCAGTTCCAGGGCGTCCCCCGGGCGCGGCACCCGGCCGTCCGGGGCCACGAGCACGACCAGCCCCTTGCCGGAACAGCCGTACACGGCCGAACCCGGCGCATCGGCCAGGGAAAAGGCGCCCGAAACCACCCGCACCGTATCCCGGGGGAAGGCCGGCGGCGCGTTGCGGGCCAGCAGAAAGGACAGGCTCAGGCGGTTCTTGCCGAGCTGGGCCCGTTCGGACAGGCTGGTCAGCCAGGCCGGCGCCCCGGCCGGCGACATGGTGAAATGGCACCAGGCCCGGGTGCGGCCGGACACCAGGGAACATTCCCGGCCATGGGGGCAGGGCGCGTCCAGGCCAAGCCCCATCTCCCCGAACGCCTCGCGCAGCCCCAGCAGGCAGCGCCAGCCCAGGCGCGTCCCCGGCTCGACCACCAGGGCCTGGCCCCCCGGGGCCAGGCTGTCGGCCAACTGGCCGGCCAGGCGTTCCATGCGCGCCGCAAGCGGCTCGCGCCCGCCGCCGCCCAGTTCGTTGGCCACGTTGACCATGGCCACCAGCGCCGCCCCATCGGCCAGGCCCTGCCAGTATTCGCCGCGCACCGGCCGCACCCGCCAGGGGGCGTCCTCGGCCAGGGGATCGAAACCGACCAGGCCGGCGAAAAGCGCCAGCCCCAGGTCCAAGGCCCGACGGGAGCGGTCTGCGCACAGAAAACGCAGCCGCCTGCCCCGCAAATCGGGCCGCGACAGCCACAAGGCCTGGACAAAGGTCAGCGGCCCGCTGCCCAGGTCGCACACCAGGCCGTCCTCGGGCAGTTCCAGGGGCAGGGCCGGCAGCAGCCGCGACAGCCGCAGGATGTTCCAGGGCAGGAAATACCAGGCGTAGGCGGCCAGGGTGCGCGGGTCGCTCAGATAGCCCGGCTTGGGGCCGCCTTCGCGCTCGGCGGTCAGGGACAGGGACAGGTCGCGGACCTGGCGGGGCAAGGCCCGCTCAAGGCTTGGCGTGGTGCCGAGCGCCCGGCGCAGCAGCCCGGGATAGGCGGCCAGGGCCGCCGTGACTGCCGGGGCCAGGGGCGGGAAAAGCCGTTTGGGCGCCGGGGAGGGCGCAGTCGGGGCATCAGGGGACATAGGCGAACACCATCCTGGAGATGAAGGGATCGCCACCGGCGCCACCGCTTGCGGCGGCGACCAGGGGGACGATGGCGGTTTGTCCGGGCAGGGCCTCGGCCGTGGCGCGCCAGGCCGGATCGGTTAAAAAAAGGGCCGCGCCCGAAAGGGAAAGGTTGCCGGCGATCGTGGTGCGCCAGGCCAGGCCCGGCGGGAAAAAACCCAGGGTTTCCAGGGCATCGGGGGCAACGTTGGCACCAAAGGCCCCGGCCAGGTACACGGCGGCAAGCCCGGCCGTGGGCAGCCCGGCCGCCCCGAGCAGCCCGGCCATGGCCAGGTTGCAGGCGGCCTTGACCTTGAGCAGCTCCTCCACGTCCGTGGCGAACAGCCGGCAGCCGTGGGCCTCGAAAACGGCCTCGCCGCCCCGGCGCGACACCCGGGCCTGCAAGCGCCGGCCAAGCGGGGTCGGGGCCGGGTTTTGGGCGAAACGGCCGTCCGCGTCAAGCACGCCCTGCTCGCGCAGGATGGCGGCCAGGCGCAGATAGCCCGGACCGGCGATGCCGCGCGGCGGCCCGTCGGCCTCGGGGCCGTCGTACAGGACCGGCGCCAGGCCGGCGGGGGAGAGTTCGAAATCCACGGCCACGCCCGGCCCGGCCATGGCCCCGTCGGTGAGGCCCACGCCTTCCAGGGCCGGCCCGAGGGGGGCGCTGGCGGCCAGGTAGCGGCCGGGGGCCAGGGCCAGGACCATCTCGGCGTTGGTGCCGAGGTCGGCCAGCAGGAACGGATAGGCCGGTTTGCGGGCCGTAAGGGCGGTCAGCCCGGCGCTTATGTCCGCGCCGACGAAAGGGCCGAGCAGCGGCGGCACGTAGGCCGGCCCCAGCCCGCCGCCCAAGGCCACGGTTTCGCCGCCGGCCCAGGCGAGCCCGTAGGGCGCATGGGCCAGGCCTTCCAGGGGCTTGTCGCACAGGATCGCCATCATGGCCGTATTGCCGGCCACGCACAGCGCGGCCGGCGGTTTCCCGGCCCGGGCGGCCAACCGGGCCAGTTCGTCGCGAACGAGCCGGCGCAGGAGCTCGCCCCCGCCCGGAGTCAGGGCGAAGGCCAGGCGCGAGACCACCTCGCCGCCGGCGCCAAGCTGGGGGTTGACCCCCCGGCCCTCGGCCACGGTCCGGCCGTCGGCCAGGTCCAGCAGGCGCCAGGCCAGGCCGGTCGTGCCCAGGTCCACGGCCAGGCCCAGCGCACCGTCCTGCGGGCCGGCCAGGGCCAGGAAGGCCTTGTCGTAGGCCGGGGCCGGCCCGGTCGCGGCCAGTTCCAGGCGTTCGCCCCCGCCGGCCGGGCGCAGGCAGGCCAAGCGCCAGCCAGCGGCCACGGCCGCCTCGCCCAGGCGGCGGGTTTCGGCCACAAGGGGCGGCGGCGCCGCGGACAGGTAGCGGACCCGGCAGCGGCCGCATCGCCCCAGCCCGGCGCACAGCGGCGCGCCGACGAAATACCCGGCGCGAAAAAGCGCCCGGGCCACGGTATCGCCCGGCCCGACCGGGATTTCGCGCGGGCCGTCGGGATGGGCGACAAAAATACGGTTTGTCATTTGCGGCGAACATCCTTAAATTTCCCCGCCGGGACAAGCCCCCTCCCGGGAAGTCGTTACGTTTCAAATTATTAAATTGTCAAAACTGCCTTGACTTCAAATTTCAATTCTTTTAAACGCTCTTCTACCCTCCGTGGAAAGCGGGTTATTGTAGCAGGTGTTTCGCGTTCGTCAACGCGAATCAGGTTGCGCCGGCTTGCGCGCCACGACGGGTTGTTTTTTCGCCACGTGGACGCGGCCCCGGCCAGCAAACTCCAGCAAGGAGGAAGAATTTTGACCGACGCGCACGCACACGCACGAACGCTACGCAAATTGAAACCGATTGTCCTGGTATCCCTGCTGGCCCTTCTGGTCGCCGGCTGTTCCTCGAAACAAAAAACCTATTCCTACAAGTTCGACGAATACCAGGGATTCAACGCCCGCAACGACTTTCTCACCAGCGGCTCCCAGGCGGCCCCCGAGGAACGCCTGAAAGCGGAAGCCGAACCCAACCTCCTCTCCGGCAACCTGTTCGATCTCGGCGGCTCCACACCCAAAGTCGTCGCCAGCCCCGAACCCATCCTGAGCGAAAACCTTTTCGAGCTGGCTGCGGTGCAGCGCAAGGGCGGCGTTTTCGACCGCATGCTGCGCACCGCCCACACCCAGCTCGGCACCCGCTACCGCTCGGGAGGCTGCAATCCCGACACCGGCTTCGATTGTTCGGGATTCACCACCTGGGTTTTCAACCGCTACGGCATCCACCTGCCCCGGTCCTCGCGCGAGCAGTACCAGGTGGGCAAGATGGTGGCGAAAAACAACCTGCGCAAGGGCGACCTCGTCTTTTTCCGCTCCAAGCGCGGCGTCAACCACGTCGGTATCTACCTGGAAAACGGCAAGTTCATCCACAGTGCCAGCAACGGCAAGTCCGTGACCATCAGCCATCTCGAAGAGGACTACTGGAGGACCCATTATGCCGGAGGCCGCCGGGTCTTTTAGCTCGACCGGCCACGCGACGCGGATTCGAAAAAGACAAGCGGGTTTCCCTGAGGCAGGGAGCCCGCTTTTTCGTCCGGGAATATGCCGCGTGGCCGGAGTTGCCCTTGTCGCCCTGTTGCTGGCCGTTGCCGGAGGAACGCCGGGTCTGGCCCGGGCCGCCGACCGGCCGCCCGCCTTCGTCGCCGCCGAACTGACCCAGGTCGGCGATCCGGTCCTGCGGCAAGAACTGGAGAGTCTGGCCGCGGCGTTCGAACAGGCTGTGACGGACCGGACCGTGGCCCGTTTCGGCCGCAAAAACAGCCACAAGCGCGTGGACCTGATCAGCGATCCGCCGCTTACCTACCGCAACCGCCTGCGCGCCGACGCTCTGGCCAAGCTTCGGGCCGCCGGCCTGGACGCGAACCTCAGCCAATGCTTCCTCTACGTCGACCGCAACCCGGCCACGCAGGTCCTTTTCCTGGCCTATTACGACGCCCCCGGCCGGCACGTGGTCTTTCTCGGCGCCGACCTCTTCTCCTCGGGCAAGCTGCGCGTCGGCGAAGACTCCTTCCTGACGCCCCTGGGCGTGTACGAAAACCTGACGGACAACTGGGGCTACCGGGCGGCCGGCACCAAGAACGCCAAGGGCTGGCGGGGGCTCGGCGGCCGTGGCAGCCGGGTGTGGGACTTCGGCTACCAGCAGGCCCCGCGGCAGTTCCGCCAGGGCATCTACGAGAGCCAGATGCGCCTGCTCATGCACGCAACCGACCCTGACCAGGGCGAACCGCGCCTGGGCGGGCCGGATTCCAAGGGCTGCGTGCGGATCTCTGCGGCGGCCAACGCCTTCATCGACCATCGCGGCATCCTCGACCGCCACTACGAGCGGATGCTGGCCGACGACAGCTACCGGGCCAGGGAACTGCTGGGCGAGGCCCATGCCCCGGTGTCCCATCCCGGCAGCTTCCTCGTGGTCGGCGATTCGGCCATCGAAAGCGCCTCCCGCGAGGCCGGCCCCGCCCCTACGGGGCAATGACCGCGCCGGGCTCGGGCAGGCCCGAGGGATGGCCGGCGGCGGCGAGCAGGCGGCGGATGTCCTGCCCGCGCTCCCGGCGCAACTCCCGGCGCACATGGACCACGGCCAGGGCCGTGGCCCCGGACAGCCGGGCCAGATCCAGGGCCTCCTCCAGCGAGCCGTGGCCCGGGATGCCGGGGGCGAGGCCGTAGGCCTCCTGCACGATAAGGTCGCAGCCCATGGCCAGTTCCCGGCACGCTGGCGTGGGCGGGCCGTCGCCGCTGTAATAGAGAGCGCGCTCCCCGTCCGCAAGGCGCAGGGCCAGGCAGGGCACGCCATGCCCGGTGGCCGCCGCCCGGCCGGCCAGGCCGGCCAGGTCGAACGCCCCGCCCGGCGCGACTTCCCGGAC
Source organism: Solidesulfovibrio sp. DCME (assembly GCF_049995385.1). Lineage (NCBI taxonomy): Bacteria > Pseudomonadati > Thermodesulfobacteriota > Desulfovibrionia > Desulfovibrionales > Desulfovibrionaceae > Solidesulfovibrio > Solidesulfovibrio sp. DCME. The sequence goes on along the minus strand of NZ_CP188261.1, from coordinate 1,930,679 downwards.
ATCCAAGGCAAAGCCGAGCTTGGCCCGCAGGCGGGGATAGGCCGCGTCCACAACCGTCGCGACCGTGTCCCCGGCGCCCGGACCGCCAAAAACCGCCAGCGGCCGGTCGCGGCCGGCCTCGTGCCAGCGGGCCAGCAGATACGGCAGCCCGAAAAAATGATCGCCGTGGAAGTGGGAAATCCACACGGCGTCCGGCCCGGCCTCCCGCTCCCGGGCATCGATGGCCGGACAGGCGAAAAAGGCCGCCCCGGCCGTGAAGCCGCAGTCGAGCAGCACCGTCGCCCGCCCTCCCGCGCCCCGGGCCTCCACGAACAGGCTCGTATTGGCCAGGGCCTCGTCAAAGGCCTCGCCCACGCCCACGAACGTCACCCGCACGGCACCCTCCCCCCGCTTGCCTAACGGCGCGTTTTCCGACACCTTCCCGGAGCCGGGACGGTTGGCCTCCCCGCAGCAACCCCACGCCCAAGGAGCGAGCATGCAACGGCGCGTCACCCAGATCGAGAGCGTCCGGGTGCTGGCCATGGCCGGCATCTTCTTCTACCACCTCTGGACCGTGCTGCCCGAGGGCGGCGCACGCAACCCCTTCGGCCCCCTCCTCGGCGACATCCTCAGCCAAGGCTATCTGGGCGTGGTGGTCTTCAATGCCATCACCGGTTTCGTGTTGACCCTGCCCCACGCCGCCCCGGGCGGCAAGCCGCCCCTGGGGTTTGCGGACTTCTTCCGCCGCCGCTTCGGCCGCATCGTGCCCCAGTACTACCTGTCCCTGGCCCTGTGGAGCCTGGTGGCCCTTCTCGCCGCGGCCATGCCGCTGTCCGCCCTGCTCGCCTGCGTGGCCGAAAAGGTTTTCTTCGTCCAGACCTTCGACCCGGCCCGGTTCTTCTGCCTGGAGCCGGCCTTGTGGTGGATGGGGCTGCTGGCCCAATTCTACCTGTTTTTCCCGCTGCTGCTGCGGTTTTTCCAGAAATGCGGCACCCGCCGGGCGCTGTGGGCCTGCCTGGGCCTGGGCTGGGGGTTGTGGCTCGCCCTGGCCCTTCTGGCCAAGGTGAGCACCACGGCGGCCCTTTGGGACTACATGCTCTATTTCAACCTGCCCTACCGGCTGCCGGAATTCGCCCTGGGCATGGCCTTCGCCCTGGCCTGGAAGGCCCGGGACGCCGCCGGGGGCGAGGACGTGGACCCGGTCACGGGCGTGCCGTCCTCGTGGCGGCTGGCCTTCGCCGGCCTGACGTACTTCTGCCTGCCCTTGGCGATCCTGTTCAAAAACGCCCTGCCCATGCCCTTTGCCCACATCCTGCTGACGGCGGCCTGCCTGGGCGTGGGCGGCTCGCTTTTCGCCTGGCCGCGCCTGGCCGTTTGGGGAGCGAAGCCGCTGGTCGCCGCTGCGGCCGCCGCCTCCTACAGTTTCTACCTGCTGCACCAGCCCATCCTCGGCTACGGCGCGGACCTGCTGCGGGGCCTGATGCACCCCTTCGCGGCCATGGTGCTCCTGTGCTGCCTGAGCCTGCCCCTTTCCGGGCTGCTGTCGGTGTGGCAGGACCGGCTGGTGGCCGCCCTGGAGGCCCGGGCCAAGGCCCGGGGCTGACACCGCCCGCCGCTGTCACGCAAACGGCCGCCCCGCGCCAGCGAGGCGGCCGTTTGCCGCAGCGTTTGCCGCGTGCCGCAACCGGCCCGCAGGCCGAAACAGGACCGCGACAAGCCGGCGCCCGTTGGCCGAGGCGGTTGCCCCGCGCGGCACCATCGTCCATGACGCCGTGACCGGTGCGCCGGATTACCACGTTGGCCGGCGCGGCTGCCCCGTGCCGCGCCATCGCCGCGCGTCAGAGGTCGCGCATGGCGTGGACGGTGCGGCCGGCGGCGCCCGGAGCCGACGGCTCGGGCGGGCGCGGGTATTCGCGGCCGAACAGCTTGCGGTAGAGCTTGCGCCCTTCGTCGAAACCGGCATTGTAGCTTAGGGCCTTTTCCACGCAGTCCTTGGCCCGGCCGGTATCCCCCATGAAATAATAGGCCTTGGACATGTTGAAATGGATGTTCTCGTCCTCGGGGGTCAAGGACAGGGCCTGGCCGTAGGCGTGCAGCGCCCCGGCCAGGTCGCCGCTCTTGCGCAGCTTCACCCCCAGGGAATTGAAGGGGTTGGGCGTGGTGGCGTCGTACTTGAGGATCTCGATAAAAAGTTCCTTGGTCTCTTCCATGCGGTTGAACTGGGCATGGATCTCGGCGGCCTTTTGCATGTAGCGCTTGAAGGGCTCGAGCTCGCCCTTGCCCTTGTAGGCATCGGCCAGGCCCTTGTAGGCCTCGGCGAACAGGTCGTTGATCTTGATGGCCTTCTTGAAGGCGATGATGGCCTGGCCGTATTTCTGGCGCACCAGGCAGCGACAGCCCATGTCGTAGTATTTCTGGGCCATGTTCTGTTCGGAAATGATCTCCTCGAAGGCTTCGATGGCGTCGTCGAAGTTGCCCATGGCCACCATTTCCCGGGCGTCCTCGATCTGCTGGCGCTCGATCTCGGTGACGCGCTCCACCTGGCAGGCGCGCAACACGTGCTTGGCGAAGGTCTCCTCGGAATAGGGGCGCAGGATGTAGCCGGCGCAGCCCACGGCAATGGCGTCGAGGACCTTGTCGCGCTGGCTGGCGGCGGTCACCATGACCACGGGCACGTCCTTGAGGCGCAGGTCCCGGCGCACGACGCGCAGGAACTGGAGGCCATCCATATCCTCCAGCGGGCTGTCCAGCAGCACCACATCCGCCCGGTTGGCGAGCAGAAAGGACAGGGCCTTCTCGCCCGAGGCGAACACTTCCACCCGGCGGGGGCGAAAGGCGGCCACGCTGCGCCGGTCGCGGCGCGCGCTTTCCTCGTTTTTGCCGACGATCACCACGGTATCGAGGAGGACGGGGGAAAAATCCATGGCAGCGCCTTTGCTTGCGGTCTGGTCAGGGAGCCTCGGGGCCGAAGCGCTCGCGGTAACGCCCGGCAAAGGCCCGCATGGCCGGCGTGTCCGGCAACTGGCCGAACAGGGCGTCGACATGGCCACGGGCAAAAAACAGCCGGCGCGTGCGCGGATGGTACATGTCGTTGATCCAGCTCAAAAGGAGCAGGGCGAAATCGTTGACCGATTCCATGTCGTTGTAGTTGCCGATACGCCCGGCCTCGATATCGGCGACCACGGCCGGATTGTACCGTTCGGGGTCGTCCGGCAGGCCGAGGAAGACCACCTCGTCCTTCGCCCCCTTGGCCTGGAAATGGTCGCGCATGACCCGCACGATATCGAGCTTGTCGGCGTCGCGCACGATGTGGGCCAGAACCAGTGCCTCGGCGTCCCCGCCGGCGGCCAGGCGCCTGGGCAGGGCCCGCCGGTTGTGGGCCACCACGGCCAGGCGCACCAGCAGCCGGTCCCGGGGGGCGAGGTGGCCAAGCCCCCCCTGCCGCGCCAGGGCTTGCAGGCCGAGGACGGCGTGGTTGGCGCTGTCGGCGTCGCGGAAGGTCCGGTAGCGGCGGTACTGGGGAAAGCGGCCCGTATCGTGGACGAGCCCGGCCACGGTGGCCAAGTCGACCAGGCGCGGCGTCAGGCCCAGTTCCCGGGCCTGGTCCCTGGCCTCGGCCATGACCAGCAGGCAGTGCTGTCGCTTGAGTTCCAGCCGGGCGGTGTCGGCCGCATCGGCCATGCCGCCCCCGGCGACGAAATCCTCGAACCAGTCGAGGGTCCGGCCGATCATGGCTCGCGCCGGTCCTCGCCGTGGGTTTGGCCGGGGCGCGGCGGCGCTTCCGGGTCGGGTTCGTCGAACTCCTTGTCCCGAAGCGGCCCTCCCGGCCCAAACAGATACCGCAGCAGCCAGGCCATGCCACCGAGGATGGCCAGGATGAAAAGCCCCTTGAGGACCACGGACAGCAAGCCCTCCTCAAGCCCGGGCCCGAAAGGCCAGGTCTTGTGCCAGCTGGGCTCCACATTGCTGGCGGCGTAAAACAGCAGATCCTGTCCCCAACCCATGCATGCTCCCTTGGCGCCATGTGCGCAGCACATCTTTGTTACGCGGCTTTAGGCCGCCTTGCAAGATGCCGCTCCCGCCGCGGCTGCCGCGCATTGCCTTTTCCGGCGGTTGCGCCTACAAGTTTTCAAGGGTACCGGCCAAGGGCCGCCCCTTCCCGGGCATGTTTCCGGTGCCGGGATTCGCCAGTTCGCGGGAGGCGTCGATGCGCGTGCTCGTTGTCGAAGACGATTTCACCAGCCGCAAGATTCTGCAGAAGATCCTCGGCCCCTACGGCGAGGTCGACATCGCGGTCAACGGGCGCGAAGCGGTCGAGGCCTTCAGCCAGTCCCTGGACGACGACAATCCCTACGACCTGATCTGCATGGACATCATGATGCCGGAGATGGACGGCCAGACGGCGCTGCGCACCATTCGGGCCATCGAAAAGGAACGCGGCATCGCACCCTCCCGGGAGGCCAAGGTCATCATGACCACGGCCCTGGACGACCCGAAAAACGTGGTGGAAGCCTACTACAAGGGCGGCGCCACCTCCTACGTGCCCAAGCCCATCGACAAGCACATGCTGCTGCATCTGCTCAAGAACCTGGGCGTCATCGAATAGCCCCGGCCAGCCCGCCTGGCCCGCCCTGCCGGTCGGCGAGGCGCCCCGCGCGCCTGCCGCGTCCCGGCAAACCGTTCGGCCAGCCTGCCTGGCCCGCCTCCTCACGGAGTGTTCCACGCCTTTGCCGCGTGACCCCGCTGTGCCCCGGGCACGTCGCCCGAGCCTGTCGGCGAGGCGCCCTGCGCGCTGCCGTGGGGCGTCGCGGCGCCCAGGACCACCACTTCGGCCCGCCGGTTGTGAAGCGCCTTGCCCGGTTGCCAGCCCGGCCACTCGTTCGCCCTGCCTGTCCGCGAGTACCTGGCCCGCTTGCCGCGTGCCATCGCACTGCCCGGCCAGCCTGCTTGCCCGCCTCCTGATGGGGCGTTGCGCACCCTGGCCGCCTGCCGTCGCGCAGGCCCGGCCAGCCCGCGCGGCTCTTGCCGGCGGGCCTCAGGCCCGATGACCCGACCCCCTTCCCGCGTTTTCACCTGCGCCCGGCCCCAAAAACACGGCGCCCCGGACCGTCGCGCAACGGTCCGGGGCGCCGGCTTATGGAGGGGCGTGGGGTCTACGCTTCCTTCTTGATTTTGGACTTGCTCATGGACATGCCGATGCCGTTGAAGATGTCGAAGATGCCGTAGCCGTACCACATGGTGTAGACGACGTAGAAGATGAGCAGGCCGGCGACGGTGGGGATCTTGGTCATGATGCTTTCCGCCGGGATGCCGTAGAAGTTGTAGGCCGGCTCGATGGCCTTCTGGTTGACCGTGTTGAGTATGTTGGCTTCTTCGATCTGCTTGACCTTCTGCAGGGGCTTGATCATGGTATTGAGCGTCGTCCACCAGCCCTTCATGGCCTTCTTGCCATCCATGCCGTAGAAAGCCTGGATCTGGGCGTCCTGATCCTTGTAGAGCTCGTCGGCGCCTTCCAGGACCTTGGCCAGCATGGCGCCCAGGTCGCCGCTGATGGCCAGGGCGTCGCCCTTGGCCTCGGCCTTGCCGCCGACCTTGGTGAGCAGCGTCTGGGCCATTTTCGTATCGTCGGCGGTCTTGAACTTCACCTCGACGTTGATCTGCTTGCCCTCAAAGGCCTTGGCTTCGGCAGCCACCTTGGGAATGAAGTAGGACGAGCCCTTGGACAGCTTGTTGAACAGGTCGTCGGAGAAGTGCAGCCCGTTCACCCCGCCGGGAAAGATCGGCGAAAAGATCAATATGAAGACTACGGTGAAGGACACCAGGAGCAGTATGCCCTTGATGAACAGTTTCTTGTCGGTAACGAGCATCTCCTTACCCCTCCTGGCGCAGGACGCCGATGTTGACGATGAACTTGCCGATGACCCAGGCGCCGAAGATGGCCACCACGATCCAGAACACGATGTTGCCCACGTATTCGATGGCGTTGACCATGTCCTTGGACATGTTGATGTATTCCAGTTCCACGAACTTTTTCGGCAAGGTGGCCACGCGGTTGATGAAGCCGGCGATGATGGACATGGCGTAGAAACCGCGGATGTGGATGCCCTTGACCACCTTGGTGGTCAGCGCGCCGACCTGGATGCCCAAAAGCGAGCCCAACAGCATGCCCATGGCCAGGGTGTAGAAGACGTAGCCGTAGATGGCGTACTGGGCGATGGCGCCGAGGCCGGCGGTGAAGATGATCTGGAGGATGTCCGTGCCCACGGTGGTCATGGAGGACACACCGAAGACGTAGACGAACATGGGGAAGGTGACGAAGCCGCCGCCCACGCCCATAAGCGCGGCCAGGATGCCGACGATCACGCCGCCGGCGGCCACGATCCAGCCGGAGATGCGCTTGCCGCCGGGCACGAAATCCTCGTCGAAGGTGATCATGGGGGCGATGTTGAGGTTCTGGAGCTTCAGCGCCATGCCGGTGGTGCCGGCCGGGCCGCCGTGGCTGCCGCCGTGGGCGTCGTCGCCGGAAGCCTTGCGGCTGGCCACGATGTAGTCGATCAGCGCGTAAAAGCCCAGGAAGCCGAGCAGGACCGCGTAGATGGTGCTGATGAAGAACTCGGAGAGCAGCGGGTCCTTGTTGTAGAGGCCCTTGTTGATGGCGCCGCCGACGAAGGTGCCGGCGCCGGAGCCAATCAGGAAGGCGATGGCCAGTTTCACCGAGACGTTGCCGAGCTTTTTGTGCACGGCCGTGCCCATGATGGCCTTGGCGAAGATGTGGAACAGGTCCGTGCCCACGGCCAGGATGCCCTTGACGCCGGCGGCCATCAGCGCCGGGGTGATGATGAAGCCGCCGCCGGCGCCGATGCAGCCGGTGATCAGCCCGGCGGCCAGGCCCACGGCGATGGAGACCAGAAAGATTTGCGTGGTGTAAAAGGCCGGTCCGTAGGCCGTCTTGCCGCCGATGAAATCACCGGCCTCGACGAAGGACACCGCCAGGATGGGCAGCGCCAGGACCATCAGGAACAGCAGTTTCTTGCGGTTTTTGAGGATGGACGTGGACACTTCCATGTCCCACTGGGCATGGGCGACCGACGCCGCCTTCAGGAAATCAAAGACTTGCCTACCGAACCCCATTTTCGCTTCCTCCGTAAGTTGTGTCGAACGCGCGGGGCGCATCCCCGCCAGGCCCCGCGACGCTTGCGCCGCCAGCATCCGCCGCCTTGCCCGCCCCGGTCAGCCGCTGCCCGCCATGGGCCGCAGCACCTGGCGCACCGCGCTTTTTAAGCGCTCGAAGTCCCCGTCCTTCTCCACCCGGGCCGCACCGCCCTGCCCGGCCTCGAAGCCGGCGTAGCCGTGCAGCACCACCGGCAGTTGCGGAAACTCGCGCGAAAGCCGCGGCAAAAGGACCGAACCGTCGGGACCGCCCATCTCGGCGTCGAGCACCAGCAAGTCCACCTGCTGCGCCAGCGCCAGGCGCGACAGGACTTCCGCCCCCGAGCCCGCCGTCAGCACGGCATAGCCTTCGCGGCCGAATTCCCGGCGCAAAAGCTCCCGGATGTTGGCGTTTCGTTCGGCGATGACCAGTGTTGCCCTTGGACGATCCACGCTGTTCCCCCGACAAGGTTTCGACACCCCCTTTCGCAACTCCCATGCCAAGACGCACCACCGCCCGCCCTAAGCCAATGGCTTGGAATGACAATATAAAATTAAACAGAACAACACCGTCGCGGCGAAGCGGACCGCACGGGCTGTCAGCATTTTTTACAGGACGTCAAACGGACGGGAGGGGTGTCAGGAATCGGCCGGCCGCACCCGGGATTCGATGCGCAGGCCGTACTTCTCGATCTTGGCCAAAAGCGTGGGCCGCGACAGGCCCAGGAGCCTGGCGGCCTGGCTGCGGTTGCCGCCGGTGGCGTTGAGGGCCTCGCGGATGACCTGCTGGCCGAAGCGGTCCATGAGGTCCTCGAACAGGCTTTCGCGGCCCGAACCCAGTTCGCGGCGGATGAGCCGGGTGAGGCTTTCGGCGGCCTCGGGGTCGGGGCCGGCCTCGTTGCGCAGGGGTTCGCCCAGGGCCTTGCGCACCTCGTCGAGACCGAGGGGGGCGCCGAGGTTGAAGATCAGGGCTTTCTTGACGGTGTTGCCCAGTTCGCGGACATTGCCCGGCCAGGGCTGGGCGGTCAGAAACTCCAGGGCCGCCGGCGCCACGCCGGGGTCCACCTGGCCCATCTCCCGGGCGAACCGGGCCAGAAAATAGCGCACCAGAAGCGGAATGTCGCCCGGGCGTTCGCGCAGGGGCGGCATGGAGAGGCTTACGACCTTGAGCCGGTAATAGAGGTCCTCGCGAAACTGCCCCCGGCGCACGGCCTCTTCCAGGTCGCGGTTGGTGGCGGCGATGATGCGCACGTCCACGGGGATGACCTGGCGCCCGCCCAGGCGCTCGACGTTTTGCTCCTGCAACAGGCGCAGGATCTTGGCCTGGATGGGCAGGGGCATGTCGCCGATCTCGTCGAGGAAGACCGTGCCGTGGTTGGCCTGCTCGATCTTGCCGACCTTGCGGCCCGAGGCGCCGGTGAACGCCCCCTTCTCGTAGCCAAAAAGCTCCGATTCCAGCAGCGTTTCCGGGATGGCCACGCAGTTGATGACCAGAAACGGCCGCTCCGCCCGGTTGCTGTGCTGGTAGACGGCCCGGGCCACCAGTTCCTTGCCGGTGCCGGATTCGCCGCGCACGAGCACCGTGGCGTCGGTGGGGGCGGCCCGGCCGATGGCCTTGTAGAGTTCCTGCATGGCCGGGCTCTTGCCGATGATGGCATCGGCGGTGGCGGCCGCGTCTTCCTCGCCCACGGCCACCCGGGCGCGCATGGACCGGGCGGCGGCCACGGCCTTGTCGATCAGGCGCAGGGTCTCGGGGATGTCGAAGGGCTTTAATATGTAGTCGTAGGCCCCCATCTTGGTGGCCTCGATGGCGATGTCCGTGGTGCCGTAGGCGGTCATGATGATGACCGGCAGCCGCGGCTCGATCTCGCGCATGGCGGCATAGGCCTCGAGGCCCGAGATGCCGGGCATGCGCACGTCCATGACCACCACGTCGGGCATGGCCTCGCGCACGGCGGCGATGCCGGCCTCGCCCGAGGAGGCGGCCCGCACGTCGTAGCCCTCGGCGGCCAGCAGCCGCTCGAAACTGACCCGCAACTGGTGGTCGTCGTCGACGATCAATATCTGCGCCATGTCAGGCCCCTCCCCCGGACCTCGCCCCGCCAGGGCGCGGCGACCCGGCCGATCGGGCTAGGCTCTGTGCCATCCCCGTTCCCCCTGGCACGGAAAAACCATGGTGAAGGTGGCGCCGCCGCCGGGCGGGGACTGGATGGTGATCCAGCCGCCGTGTTCCTCGACGATACGCCGCACGATGGGCAGCCCCAGGCCCGAGCCTTCGCCCTTGGTGGTGAAAAAGGGCTGAAAGATGGTGTCGAGCAGGGCCGGGTCCACGCCCGGCCCGCTGTCGGTCACCCGCAGGGCCAGCACCCGGCCGTGGGGTTCGAGCAGGCCCACTTCCTCGCGGATGCACAGGCTCCCGCCCTCGACCATGGCCTCGCAGGCGTTGAGCACCAGGTTGACCAGGGCCTCCTTGAGCTGGTCCGGGTCGGCGTTGATCTCGGGCAGCATCCGGGCCCGTTCCACCGAGACGGCGACGTTGTAGGATTCCAGGCGGTGCCGCAGGAGGTTGAGGGTGGTGTCCACCACCACCGACAGGCTCACGGGCTGGGCCGTCAGTTTGGGCGGCCGGGCGAATTCCAGGAAATTGCGCACGATGGTGTCGATGTGCCCGATCTCCTCGGCGATGACCTCGAAATCCTCCTGCTGGGAGGGCGTGAGCTTGAGCCCGCGCTCCAGGGAGAAAAGCCGCATCTTGACCGAGGTCAGGGGGTTGCGGATGGTGTGGGCCACGCCGGCGGCCAGCCGACCGGCCAGGGCCAGCTTCTCCGACTGCATGAGGTCCGTGTGGGCCTTGTCCACGTCCTTTTCCAGGTTGCGGAACTTCTCCCCGATGGCCTTGACCTCGTCGGAAAAGCCGGCCAGGGCCTCCTTGCCCCGCTCGCCCCGGGCCAGGCGGCGGATGGGGTCGAGGATCTGGCCGACCAGGACGTAGGCCAGGAAAAAACCCAGGGTGGCGTTGATGACCACGCCGATGACGGCCACGCCCATGACCAGGTCCGTGCGCTCCAGGTAGACCTGGCCGGTCTCGCGCATGCGGGCCCGGAAGAAATCCTTGAACCGTTCGCACAGCTCGCGCAGGCCGTCGAAATCCTCGCGCACGGCCCAGTGCTGGCCCTTGGCCGCCTCGACCCGCCCCTGCTGGTAGAGGCGGATGACGTTGTCCTTGGCTTCGGCGTAGTCCTTGTAGGCCGCCTCGATGCCGTCGAGGAGGGCAACCGCCTCGGGCGCCTCCACCTGCTCGCGCAGCCGCTCCAGCCACAGTTGGAAGGTCCGCCGGCTCTCGTCGAGCTTGACGAGCCAGGTCTGGTCCTGGCTCAGGTAGAAATAGGTGGCATAGCCCTTCTGGTTGAGCAGGGCGTTTTCCAGCTCGTGGGCGGCGGTCAGGGCGGCCAGGTCCTTGTCGGCCGTGGCCGTATAGAGGTCGCGGGCCATGGCCGCGTACCAGACCATGATGACCGGCCCGGCCATGTTGACCAGCAACAGCCCCCCCAGCAGCAGGTAGACCCGGGTGCGCAGCCCCATGTGGGCCAGGGCGGCCGGGCTGCGGGCCTTTTTCGCGGCGGCTTTCATGGGGGCGGCGTCTCCTTGGCGGCAAACTGGGCGGGCGGCCCGGGCGCCCGGCAGCACCCGCCCGACGCACCAGCCTCTTACCGGCCGCGGGCGGCCGTGGCAACGTCCCGGCCGGCCGGGCGGCCGCTGCCGCCTGCCGTGTGGAGCAGGCCGGCCAGCCGCAGATTCCCCCGGGGAGGAGGGCCTCCCGATGCACTCCGCCGGCAGGGCCACGACCCTGTCGTGACCAGCGGCAGCCGCACGACGTGACGGCTCTCTGTCGGGGGCCGCCGGCCGGCCCCGGCCTCCAGGCGCGGGGGAGGCTCAGGCGGCCAGGGCCCGGGGGCTTTCCCCCCGGCCGCCGCGCAACCGGTCGATGAGCTGCTGCAGTTCCTCGGCCATGCCGGACAGGTCGTGGGCGGCCCGGGAGGTCGCGTCCACCCCGGCCACGTTGTCTTCGGCCACCTGGTTGATCTCGGCAATGGCCCGGCTGATCTGTTCCGAGGCGGCGGACTGCTCCTCGGCCGAGGCGGCGATGGACTGGACCTGGCCGCTGGTGGCGTCGGCGTGGCCGACGATGGCGGCGATGGCTTGGCCGGAATTTTCGGACAGCCCGTTGGCCTCGGCCACGGCGGCCACGGCCTGGTCCATGCTTTTGATGTTGCCGCCGGCGGCGTCCTGGATGGCCCGGATGCGGGCCTCCACTTCCTTGGTGGCGACCATGGTCTTTTCGGCCAGTTTGCGCACCTCGTCGGCGACCACGGCAAAGCCGCGCCCGGCCTCACCGGCCCGGGCCGCCTCGATGGCGGCGTTTAAGGCCAGCAGGTTGGTCTGGTCGGCGATGTCGTTGATCACGCCCACCACCTGGCCGATGGACTGGGCCTCCTGGCCGAGGCCGGCCATGTCGGTTTTCAGCGCCGCGGCGATGCCGTTGACCTTGGCCATGGCCGCGCCGGCCCGCCTGACCACCTCGGCCCCGGTTGCGGCCTCGTCGCGGGTCTCCCCGGCGATGCGGGCGGCCGTGCCGGCATTGTCGGCGATCTCCAGGATGGTGGCGTTCATCTGGCCGATGGCCGCGGCGGTCTCGTCCACTCGGCGGCGCTGGAGTTCCACGCCCGAGGCGGCCTGTTCGGTCTGGGCCGAAAGCTCCTGGGCGGCCTCGGACAGCCGCCGGGAAATGCCGCCGGCCTGGTCGGCCACGGCCCGCATGCGCTCCAGGGTGGCGGCCAGTTCCGCCTCCTTGCGCCGGGTCTCGGCCACGGCCTCTTCGGCCGCCTGGGCTTGCCTCGTGGCCTCGTCCTGCTTTTGCGCCACCTCGCGCATCTTTTCCTTGAGGTTGTCCACCATGGCCGTGATGTCGTCGCGAAGGGCGGCGAACTCGGCCTCGAAGCGGCCGGTGGGCCGGGCGTCCAGGTCGCCCGAACGCACCAGGCGCGAATACGCGCCCAGGGAGGCCAGGGAAGCGGTTAGGCCCCGGATGATCCACAGGATGACCGCCAGCACGGCCAGCCCGAGCACGGCCTGGACGGCGGCGGTGGCCCAGTCCACCATCGCCTGGACCTCGGCCCGGCGGTCGGCGTAGAATTTACCGATCTTCTCGAAGCGGGGCATGAGGTTGCGCCCGCTTTGCACCATGGCTTCGGCCACCCGCTTCCCCTTTGCGGCCGCCTCCACGTAGGCGGTGAAACTGCGCTGGTAGGCGTCGATGACGCCGGTGAAGGCCTTTTTCTCGGCCGCCGGGATCTCGGGGCTCTGGTCCACCATGGTCCGCAGGCGCGTCACCGAGGCCCCGACCTTGTCCACGTAGCCGGCCTCGTCGCGCAGCTGCCAGTTCTTCTCGTGGCGGCGCACGGTTAAAAGCTCGATCTGGAAATCCTTGTCCGTCACGGGCTTGAACTTGTCGTCGAGCTGCCGGGCGGCGGCGACGAAATCGCCCATGAGCCCCTGGCGCTCGTCGAAGCCCTTGCGCCGCTCGATGGCCACCAGGTCCTCGAAGCCCTTGCGGTAGACGGCCAGTTCGTCCAGGGCGTCGCGGACCTCGGCGGCCAAGGCCTCGTCCTGGCCGGCCAGTTTCTCGATGTCGCGTTTGACCTTGTCGGCGTGGGCCAGGGCCGGCTCCACATAGGACGGATCCATGCGCATGAGGAAATTTTTTTCCTCGCGCCGGGCCTGCAACAGCTCCAGATAGGCGTCGGCGGCCAGGCCCTCGAGGGAACGGCAGCGCGCCTCGTACGAGGCGCCGATGCGGTCGGCCGCCAGGGAACAGGCAAAACCCAGCACACAGACGCCCAGCAACAACCAGAGCTTGCCCCGCACGCTCATAATACCCCCGTACGACGAGAACGGCTTTCGCGGAATGCGACAGCCCCTAGCCCTTCCCCCAACCGCCGCCACAGGCGCGGCCCGGCCGGGCAAAATAGGTTTGAAGGGATGGGTTCGCAAAGGCCATGCCAACCCGAACATGTGATTTCCATCACGTTTTGGCGCCGCCCCACGAATCGTGACCACCATCTGTGTCAGGATATTTTACACTCCGTCAAGAGGGGCGCATTGACTTGCCCGCCGGCCTTTGTCAGACCCTAGGCCATGGACAAAGAAACCGCCTTTCCCGCATCCCGCCCGGTTCGCCGCCGTTGCCACCGGCGGCTGGCCCTGGCCGCGGCCGCCTTGGCCCTGGCCGCGCTGGCCCCGCAAACGGCCGCGGCCGACATGCTCAGCGGCGGGCTGTTGGGCAGCCTGCTGCGCGGCGACCCCTTCACCGGCCCCCGGGTGTTCGACCTCCTCGTCATCGGGCTGGCCATCTTCCTGGTGTTGCGCCTGATCCTCGGCCGGCAAAAACCCGGGAACCGGGCCGATGACCCGGCCACGCCCCGGGACGGGCAGGCGCCCCCCCCGCGCGAGGCTTCACCGCCCGACCCCGGCAGCCCGCCCGGCCCGGGCACCCCGCCCGGCTCCGGTGCCCCGCGCCCCAAGCCCGACATGTATTCCAACGCCGCCGCCACCTGGGCCTACCTGCAATCCGCGCCGTCCAAGGACGGCCCCGCCACGCCGCCCGCCGCCCCCGGCTCGGACGCGGAATTCCTCGCCGGGGCCAAGCTGGCCTATTCGCGCATCGTGGCGGCCATCGCCAAACGCGACTTCGACGACCTCGCCTCGTTTGTGACGCCGGAATTGTTGGCCAAATTGCGCCAAAGCCTGCCCGCCTCGCCGCCGCCCGAGCCCGACATCCTCCTCGTCGAGGCCAAGCTCGCCGACAAGCGCCAGGAAGACAGGCGCACCGTCATGGTGGTGGACTACGATGTCCTCATCCACGAGGAAAACGCCCCCCACAACACCGACCGTTTCGAGCGTTGGCGCTTTTCCCGCGACGAGGCCGACCAGGCCGCCACCTGGCTCCTCGAAGACAGGGAACAACGGCGTTAAGCGCACGCCCGCCGGCCGGTTGCCCAGCCCGTACCCCGCTTGGGCCTCCTGGGGCCGCTGCCCGCTCTCGGGCCGCTCCGCGCCGCCTGCCCCAGCAACAGGCGGCGCAACGCAAGCGCAGCGGCCTGAAAACCTCCAGGGCATGACAGGCGCTTTTCATACGCTGCGCTGTATCAGCCAAACGATCTCCCCGTTGCACCATTGGCATCATCCGTATTTTCTACGCATCTTCCGCTTCGAACGGCATACACACCCTGCTGCGGCGCAGACATATCCTTGCATAATTCAATTATTGTTTTCATAAATGTTGTGATGCATGTGCCCAGTTCCGCGTTGACATCTCTTTTAAAAAGGCCTTAGTAGTATGGAACGAATTCTTCTCCGGCGACAACCAGCTGCCCGACGGCAACGCAATGAAACGGCAATGGAGCGCGGGATGTACCAAGCGAGAACCGAGCAGTATGGACAAATAACACCCGAGGAACGCCATGAAACGTTTCGGTTGGCTTATTGTCCTTGTCCTGGCCCTCCTCCCCACCGGCCCAAGCTTCGCAGCGGATGACCTCCTGCTGTTGACGATTCCGGTCATGAGCGGCTCCGGTCCCGGGAAATACAAAGGCATCAAGTTCATTCCAGGCACGTCGACCGAGCAAGGCAGTCAACTCATACCGGTTTCCGGCGGCTCCATCAGTTTCAGCCAGGGCCCGCTGGCCGGCGTGACCATCACCGTTCCGCCCAATGCCATCAAACAGGCCACGACCTTCACCATCGCCTCCAACAGCGGCCGGCTCGCCCCCGTCTCGGGCACCTTCTCGGGCCGGGTCATCGACATCACGACCTCGGGCCAGACCACCTTCGACGAACCCCTGGAAATCACCGTCCCCCTGCCGGCCGACACCAGCCTCGTTCCCGTGCCCTACTACATCGCCCCGGACAACTCCGTGCAACCCTGCGACCTCGGCACAATCGACGAGGTGGCCGGCACCGTCACCTACTACACTTTCCACGCCTCGCTGTATGCGGAGATCTGGTCGGCCATCATCGGCGAGGGCGGCCATACCAGCTATCGCCCGGGCTCCGACGGCTTCCAGATCGGCAACGCCGGCTCCAGCTACAACCCCGATGGCGAATGCTACGGCATGACCGGATTTTCGCTCTGGTATTACCGCAACAAGGGCCAGGGCTTCTATGGCAAGTTCATGGAGGACATCGTCAGCCCGGTCAGCGGCTTGACGGTCAAGGGGCAGGACATCATCGCCACCCGGGCCCATACGTCGTTTTCCCGGATGTGGACGACGTTTTTCCCCAAGCTCTCGGCCATCCAGAATATGTCCGACGAGAAAACCTACGCCAGCATCAGCTCGCTGCTCAAAAACACCAAGAACCCCGTCATGCTCTACCTGACCCAGAAGCCTGGCTCCTCCAACGCCCATGCCGTGCTCGCCTACGACAACACCGCCTACGGCACCATCGCCGTCTACGACCCCAACAACCCAGGCCTGGCCTCCACCGTCCACTACGACGGCAGCAACAAGCAGTTCCTGCCCTACACCGGCTTTACCAAAATCCGTATGCTTGGCCAGGGCGCCATGTACACCGAGCCCTACGACCGCATCTACGCCGATGCCTCGACCGGTTTCCACGGCAGTTCCGACGCCAAGATCACCATCACCTCCCACACCACGGAGCAGCAGGTCACGGACCGCACCGTCACCATCGCCGGCAAAGTGGAAAGCGGTGAAATCGTCGTCAATAAGATGGAGATCCTCCTCAACGGGAAGACTACCTTCACCGGGGAGGTCAAGGAGGATGGCAGTTTCAGCATTCCCGTGAGCCTGGCCTACGGCAAGAACAATCTTTTCTTCCTGACGTACGGCCTGGACAGCAAAAACAACAGCGTGGACGCCCTCAACAACCTGTACGAGGGCTTCGTCCTCAACCTCCTGACCGGCAAGGCGACCATCCTGGTCACCCTGACCTGGGGCGGCAGCAATACCGACATCGACCTCTACGTCGTCGACCCCAACGGCGATTACTCCTGCTACTACCACAAGACGACGGCCGATGGCGGCGTGCTCGATTACGACATTCAATACGGCTACGGCCCCGAGCACTGGACCCTGCTCGACACGAA
This sequence comes from Solidesulfovibrio sp. DCME, assembly GCF_049995385.1. Taxonomy (NCBI): domain Bacteria; kingdom Pseudomonadati; phylum Thermodesulfobacteriota; class Desulfovibrionia; order Desulfovibrionales; family Desulfovibrionaceae; genus Solidesulfovibrio; species Solidesulfovibrio sp. DCME. Next base: position 1,914,385 of record NZ_CP188261.1, on the reverse strand, counting down.
AACCGTGCGCTGGGACGAGCCCTACAAGGTCCGTGTCCACTACTACAGCGACCATTCCTCGGCCGAGGAAGTTGTCCCCGTTTCCTACAACGTCAGCGTCCAACTCTACGAGGGCACCGACAGCGCCACCACCACGACCTACTCCGGGGTGCTCACCGCGGAGAGCAGCACCAATACCGGGCCCAACGCCACCGGCCCGGACTGGGACGACGTGGTGACGATTACCCCGGTCCAGCCCACTTCCGGCTTGACCGGCCCCCTCGTGCGGCGCGGCACGGACGGCAAAATTGACATCACCGTGCCCATTCCCCCGGCCGAGGAACGCCTCAAGGCCCCTCCGGCCCGCTAGCCCTCGCGCCGCCCCGGCCATGGTCCGTTCGGGGCGGCGCGGTTCGCCTTGTCATTTTCGCCGTTTTTCCGCATAGAAATAGCATGCGCCGTTCGCCGGCGGGCATGGTGCCCGTCTGGCGGCGCGTCACAGCGTCCCCGTTGCCCCGGCACCGGGAGTTCTCAAGGAGGCGTGCAATGAAGGCATCCGGCATGTGGCGGCTGGCGGGCGGCTTGGTCCTGGCTGCGACCCTGGCCGTGGCGGCCCCGGCCCGGGCCGCGGATTACCAGATCCCGGTGGTGACCGGCGAGCATTGGACCCAATCCTCGCCCCAGGAGCGCAAGGCCTTCCTGGTCGGCGCGGCCACCATCATCGAGCTCGATCAGGAAGTGCAAGGCGAGAAGCCGGCCCAAAACAGCACCATCAACGCCTGGGCCAAGGGCCTTTCGCCCTATACCTTCGACCAGATGGTGGCGGCCATCGACAAATGGTACGCCGACCACCCGGACAAGCTGCGCCGGCCCGTGGTCGAAATCATGTGGTACGACCTGGCCCAGCCCAATTTCGGCGCCACGGACATCGGCCAGGCCGACCCCAAGGCGGCCCTGCAGGAGAAGCGGGCCGAGGCCAAGGCCGCAGCCAAGGCCCGGGCCAAAGCCAAGGCCAAGGAAGCCGCCCAGTAGGCCCGGCCGCGCACCGTTCACAAGCCGTCTTCCGGTATTATATGTACGGGAAGGCGTGCTCCCCTCCGTTTCGAACCGGTCGAGCGGAGGCCCAGCAGTAAAGGAGGACACCATGAAGAAACTGAGCCTGCTTGTCGCCGCCGTCATGCTCGTCGGCGCCTTGGGCTGCACCAACATGACCAAGACCCAGCAGGGTGCCCTGTCCGGCGCGGTTATCGGCGCCGGGGCCGGCGCGGCCATCAGCGCCATCGCCGGCGGCAATGCCGGCATCGGCGCGGGCGTTGGCGGAGCCCTCGGCGGCATCGCCGGCGGCCTCATCGGCCACGAACAGGAAAAACGCGGCTATTAGCAGCGTCCCTGTAACATCCGAGGGTTATTAAAGAATAAGAAATTATTCTTCGGCGTTGCCCGCGAAGCGGCAGGGACCTCTTCGAGGAGGCGACGCAAACCCTCCCGCGCCCGGCCCGGTCGTCACGGCCACCGTTTTGGCCTTGCCGGGCCAACAGGCCCCTTTTCCACTGCGCCCACCCAGGCCGACGACCGTGCGCCGTCGGCCTTTTTCTGGGCTGCATCCCGCCCGCCCCACCCTGGCCCGTGCCCGGCCGTCGTATTGCGCAACCGCTTAAGCAGTTGCCCATCTATTTACGCACCTGACAGGCCGTATTTTTCATCGACTTGAAACGGGAAAACAATTCCTCAACAAAATCAACGCGTGCCATGGGTTATCCTCCTCACCGCACCTGGCATGGTCCGTGCTTTTGTTCACGAAACCAGGAACCGCCGCTATTCGCGGGTGGCGCTTCCGACCGGGCCCGGCCACCAGGCCGGCCCGGAAGCGAGGAGGGAACATGCGACAACGAATCCGCGCCCGAAACGTCCTTGGCGCCCTGGCCATGTTGGCCATGGCCGCCCTGTGCGGCCTGCCGGCCGCCCTGCCGGCGGCCGAACAGGAACCCGAAAAGGCCCCGGGCCGACAACTGGCCCGCAGCGCCGTCGCCGCCCCGGGCGCCCGCTGGACCACGGCCGACCACTCCAAATTCGAAGCCCTCAAAAAGGACTTCGCCAAGCCCGAGGAGGTCACGGCCGCCTGCCTGTCCTGCCATACCCTGACAGCCGAACAGATCCACCACTCCATCCACTGGACCTGGATCTGCCCCACCTGCGGCGACGGCAAGTCCATGGGCAAATACGGTAAGACCATCAACAACTTCTGCATCGCCGTGCCCTCCAACGAGCCGCGCTGCACCTCCTGCCACATCGGCTACGGCTGGAAGGACAAGGATTTCGATTTCGCCTCCAACGACCGCATCGACTGTCTGGTCTGCCACGACACCACCCATACCTACAAGAAATTCCCCACCAAGGCCGGCTATCCCGCAACCGAGCCCACGGTCTTCCCCGAAGACGGCGTCACCTACCTGCCGCCGGACTACAAGGTCATCCTGGGCAAGGTCGGCCGGCCCGACCGCCTCAACTGCGGCGCCTGCCACTTCTACGGCGGCGGCAGCGACGGCGTGAAGCACGGCGACCTCGACAGCTCCATGGGCATGCCCAAAAAGTCCCTGGACGTGCACATGGACGCCGAGGGCCTCAACTTCACCTGCCAGCGCTGCCACACCACCAAGGAACACCAGATCGCCGGCCGGCTCTACACCTCCCCGGCCGCGCCCGAACGCATCAGCCTCACCGAGGCCGACCTGGCCTCCAAGATCGCCTGCGAATCCTGCCACGGCCAAAAGCCCCACAAGCGCGACGCCAAGGCCAACGACCACACCGACAAGGTCGCCTGCCAGTCCTGCCACATTCCGGAGTTCGCCCGGGTGCTGCCCACCAAGATGTCCTGGGACTGGTCCACCGCCGGAAAGAAAAACGCCGAAGGCAAGCCGTTCAAAAAGGATGGTCCCTACGGCAAGCCCGTCTACGACACCAAGAAGGGCGATTTCGTCTGGGAGAAAAACGTCACCCCGGCCTACTATTGGTTCAACGGGGCCATGAGCAACATGCTCGTCACCGACACCGTGGACCCGACGCGCATCGTCGCCCTCAACCACCCCGCCGGCTCGCCGGACGATCCCCAGGCCCGCATCATGCCATTCAAGCGCCACACCGGAAAACAGCCCTTCGATCCGATGGGCGCCACCATGGTCATTCCCCACCTGTTCGGCCCCAAGGACCCCAATGCCTACTGGACCGGCTACGATTGGAAAAACGCCGTCACCGCCGGCATGCAATACGTCGACCTGCCGTTTTCCGGCGAAGTCGGCTTCGTGGAAACGGAATACTTCTTCCCCATCACCCACATGGTCGCGCCCAAGGAAAACGTCGTACCCTGCCAGCAGTGCCACGCCGTGGACGGCCGCCTCGAGGGGCTGCCCGGCGTCTACATCCCCGGCCGCGACGTCCACGCCGCCGTCACGTCCGTGGGCTGGTTCGCCGTCGGCGCAGCCTTCGTGGCCGTGTGCGGCCACGGCATCATGCGGCTGGTTTCGCGCAAAAGGAGGAATGGACAATGAACGGCAACACCAACGGAAACGGCGCCATGTTCTACCTCTACACCCGCTACGAACGCTTCTGGCACTGGCTGCAGGCGGCATTGATCATAAGCCTGCTGGTCACGGGCTTCGAGGTCCACGGCTCCTTTTCGCTGCTCGGCTTCAAGCGGGCCGTGGCCGTCCACGCTTTCCTCGGCGTGGCCTGGCTCATCGCCTTCGCCTTCTTCGTCTTCTGGGTGGCCACCACCGGCGAATGGAAACAGTACGTGCCGACGACCAAAAAGATGTTCGAGGTCATGCGCTTCTACGCCTACGGCATCTTCCTCGGCCAGCCCCACCCCTGCCCCAAGACGCCCGACGCCAAGCACAACCCCCTCCAGCGCCTGACCTACCTGACTCTGGCCGCCATCCTGCTGCCCTTCATGATGGCCACCGGGCTGCTGTATTACCTCTATAACGACTGGCCCAGCCTGGGGCTGGCCGGCTTGCACCTCTCCAGCGTGGCCCTGGCCCACCTCATCGGCGCCTTTGCCATCCTCGCCTTCCTGGTGGTCCATATTTACATGACCACCACCGGGCACACCCCCCTGGCCCACATGCGCGCCATGGTCACGGGCTGGGAGGAGGCGACGGCCGAGAAGCCCCAGGACTGGGAGAAACGGGCGGCGTAAGGCGTGTAGGGTGAGTAAGGTGTAAGACTGTTGTGTGGCTGAACCTGTGTTGTGCGGCACACGGGAAAAGGCGAATGCCTCCGGCGGCCAGGAGGGGCCGAGGGCCCCTCCTGGACCACCCCGATGGGGGCGGATGGAGGATGGGTCGGGAATGGTGAGCGGCGAGACGTCGGCCGTTGTGGTCGCGCAATGGGGCCTGCCGACACTGGCCGTAAAGCCGGCCAGCACGGCAGGCCCCATTGCGCGACCACGGGCGCCAGCGGCGAAGCGCCGCATGGAAAGAATGGAATCTGTTGGCTTGCGCCGCCCTCTGCCCGTATTTGGCGAAGCGCCGTATGGGAAGAGAAAACCGGTGGACGTCTGTAACCGCCGCACAAGAAGCGCAAGAGCCTTTCAAGAGGCTTCCAAAGCAAAAAAATCCAGACCCCTCGGCCCGAAGGGCCGACGGCTGGGCGAGGCCGCAATTGCCCCTTTCGAGCCAGGAGCGAAGCGACGGCATCGAAAGGGGCAATTGCGGCCTCGCATCTTCGCGCCGCTCACGCCGCCCACGCCGCGCACGTCCGACGCCCCGGTGCCCATAGCCTTCCCGCCCGCCCACGCCGACGGGGGGGCCTGGGGGGCGTCACGCCCCCAGCGGAGAGGTCCAGGAGAGGCGGCGCCTCGCCTGGTGGGGTCCAGGGGCAAAGCCCCTGGCCGCCGGAGGCATGCGATGGGCCCCGTTGCCGTTCCCGTACCCGTAGCCAATCCCGTTGCCGTTCCCGGCAACATTCCCGGCACCGGGCAACGTTCCCGTGGCCGTTCCCGTCAACGTTCCTCGTCGAGTTGTTTGGCTTCGGCTTCGGTGAGTGGTTCCCACGCCGATGGAAAAAGCAGCATGACGGCCGCAAAAAAGACCAAGACCGCCGCGTAAAGGGCATCCTTCATGGCCTTCTCCCCCTGTTTCTCCCGGCCCCCCCGGACCGGAACTCCCTGGTTCCCTGGTTTTTGTTCTATGCTTTTTTTGCCGTCCGGCAAGGGAAATCGTGGCTTGTCACCCTGGTCTGTTTGCACAATTGGCCGCCTTGGGCTACATCATGGACGACCCTGTCCGAAAATTGCTTGCAAGGAGGGGCGCGATGGCCCTTTTCGGAAGCGACAAGAAAAAAAAGACCAATGATACCAAAGCAACGAAACCGGCCAAGCCCAAGCGGTTGATCCCCGAGGACAACCTGGCCGAATTGACCAAGTTCTTCGAGCCGATGCAGGAGCCGGTCGAGCTTGTCGTCTTTACCGACCCCAAGCAAAACGCGCCCTATAACGACTTCATGGTTTCGCTTTGCCGGGAACTGTCGGAAATCACGCCCAAGATCACGACCCGATTCGAGGCGCTGGAAAGCGACGTGGCCAAGCTGTACGGCGTGGATTTCTCGCCGACCCTACTGCTGGCCCCGGACCGGTGCAAGATCCGCTACCTGGGCGCGCCCCTTGGCGAGGAGGCGCGCACGCTGATCGAAACCATCATGCGCCTTTCCGTGGGCAACAGCGGCCTGGGCCAGATCAGCCGGCAACTGCTTGGCGAGCTGGAGGAGAAACGCCACGTCCGGGTGTTCGTCAATCCGGCCTGCCCGTACTGCCCGGGCCAGGTGGCCCATGCCTTCCACTGCGCCATGGAGCGGCCCGACCTCGTGTCGGCCGAGTGCGTGGACAGCTCCCAGCACCCGGCCCTGGCCGACAAGTTCCATGTGGGTTCGGTGCCGCACACCTTCATCAATGACGATTTCTCGGTGTTGGGGCTGGTGCCCGAGGAACGCTTCGTGGTGGAGCTGGTGACGCTCAAAAGCGCCGAGGACCTCGTGGCGAGCCAACGCGGCCTGGGCATGGAGCCGGGCGGCGGGCTGGCCGTGGAAGAAGTGGACGTGGTGGTGGCCGGGGCCGGCCCGGCGGGCCTGACCGCGGCCATGTACGCCGTGCGCAGCGGCCTTTCCGCCGTGGTGCTGGAGAAAAACGTCATCGGCGGCCAGGTGGCCCTGACCCCGGTGGTGGAGAACTACCCCGGCTTCGCCAACGTGGCGGGCAAGCGGCTGATGGAGATGATCGCCGACCAGGCCCGGGGCTACGCCGACGTGCGCGAGGGCGAGGGCATCGACGAGGTCAAGATCGGCAAGCACGTGGAGGTCTACACGAGCAAGGCCGTGTACGTGGCCCGGGCGCTGATCCTGGCCACGGGCGCGACCTGGAAGAAGCTCGACGTGCCGGGCGAGGAGCGCTATTTCGGCTTTGGCGTCAGCTACTGTTCGACCTGCGACGGCTACCTCTACCGCGACAAGAAGGCGGTGGTGGTGGGCGGCGGCAACACGGCCCTCACCGACGCCCTGCACCTCAAAAACCTCGGCGTGGACGTGACGGTCATCCACCGGCGCGGCGAGTTCCGGGCCGAGAAGCACCTCGTCGACACCCTGGCCAAGGAAGGCGTCAAGACCTTGCTCAATGCCGTGGTGACGGAGATCGTCGGCGCGGACAACAAGGTCACGGGCGTCAAGGTCAAAAACGTCGTGGATGAAACGGAGTCGCTGGTGGAAACCGACGCGGTCTTCGTGGCCATCGGGCTTTTGCCCAATACGGCCCTTGCCGAGGAACTGGGGCTGACGCTCGACGCCGACGGCTTCATCCGGACCGACCGGGCCAAGCGCACGTCGATTCCGCGCATCTACGCCGCCGGCGACGTGACGGGCGGCGCCCGCCAGATCGTCACGGCCGTGGGCGACGGCTCCACGGCCGCGCTGTCGGCCTTCGAGGACCTGGCCCATCCGTACTGGAAGAAGGAGAAAACGGCCTAGTGTTGCGCCCCTTAAAAAATACGATCGTATTTTTTAAGAAAAAATAATTATTCCTTGGCGTTGTATTTGAACAAGCAAATGTCCTCTTCGAGGACGCGACACTCGGGGCCGTATCCAGCCGGCCGCGTCGCCGCACGCGGCCGGCCCCCCGAAGCGTCAGGCCCCACGGCCTCCATGATCACGCCGCGCACTTCGCCGTGCGCGCACGCGGACGGCCGGTCTGCCACCCGAGCTTTTTCGAGCGCGACTACCCTTCGCCGTGCGCGCACGCGGACGGCCGCCCGCAACACCTGGCCCCACGGCCAGGCCGGTGCCCGGACGGCCGCTTCTTTGCGACCGCCGTCTGCCACGAGTCGCGCCACGAAGAACGAGCCCTCCGTTTGAAGGGCAGCAACCTCGCAGCATTATGTGTTCCTGAAAAATACCCTCGTATGCTTCAAGACACGTAGTGCTAGCCGGCCAGCACGGCGGTGACGGCGTTGAAGGCGCCTGGCGTGACCAGGCCGGGGGCCAGGGTGAAAACCATGGCGTTGGCGGCCGTTACGGGGCTCTCGGCCGTGGCGCCCTGGTAGAGGTTGTCCAGGTAGGCGGCCTGGCTGACCGGGTTGGACAGGATTTCGCCGTACACGGCCAGCCATTCCCCGGGCGTGGCCAGGCTTTGGCCGTAGGCCTCGCTGTAGGTGTATTCCTTGCCCCAGGTGGGCGTGGCCGACTGGAGGTCGAGGGTGTAGGTGGTCTCGTCGAGCAGGGCATAGGTCCCGGTGTCGTAGGTGTAGACCTGATAGCCGGGATTGTTGCCGAAAACCGGCGAGATCGACGGGGCGATGCGCATGAGGCTGGCCGCGCCCGAGCCGTCGTCGGCCACAAGGAGCCGGAAATCGTCGTTGTGGGTGTGGCCGGCGAAGGTGGCGGCAATGGTCCCCGAATAGGCCAGTTCCAGGGAGACGAACGCGTTGTTGAAGCCGTCGTCGAGCATGCCCGAATAGGTGTACTGCCCGGTCTGCCCGGCCGCGTCGACGACCATGGTGTCATCGGCGCCGACCGGAATGTGCGCCACGACCCAGACTTTCTGGAAATTCGCGGCCGATTCGGCCAATTCCCCGGCGAACCAGGCCAGTTCCACCATGCCCGGCCCCGGGTCGTCGTACTCGCTGATCCAGAGGTTGTCGTTGAGCACGACGTACTTGAGCCCCGTCGGCCCGTCGGGCTCCACGGCGTAGTAGCCGCCCATGGCGTAGCTGGTGGCAAAGGCCGCCCGGTCCGCGTCGTTGTTGAAAAAGGCCTGGGCGATGACCGGGGCCGAATTGACGAGGTAGGCGTCGCCGGGCCGGGCGCCGATGCTGCCGAGCAGGTTGTCGGTGTCGCAGTTGCCGTCGGCCACGAGCACCGTGGCGTTGGAGAAGCGGCTGTCCACCTCGCTGACGAAGAACTGGACGGTCTTTTGGGCGAAGGCGCCCAGGCCGGCCTGGCTCGTGTCGCCGGTCAGGGCGGCGTAATCCGCCGGGAAATCATGGCCGAGGATGTCGCCGGGATAAATGATGACGGAGACGTTGCCGGCCCGGGCGGCCATGTCGTCGAGGGCCGATTCGAACAGGGCGTAGTTGCTGTCGCTGCCATAGGCCGAATAGGCGGTACTGCCCGACGCGGCCAGGATGCCCTTCCAGGCCGACACGTCGGCGGCGGCCAGGGCCGGCACCAGGGACGGGTCGGCAAAGGGGTCGAAGTGCACGTCGGAAAAAAGGAGAACCGTACCCGAGTTGCCCGCGCTGGCCATATGCCCTTCCCACCGGGAGGCCCGGCTGCACCGTCTGGGGATTGGGCTGTCTCGCCGGTTCGCTGCGAAGTGTCAAGGGCGGCGAGGCTTACGGCAGGGCGTAGAATTCCGCCGGGGCCAGTTCCGTGGACTCGAACCAGCCACGCTCGGAGAGGTGGCGGCGGATGTCCTGGCACAGTTCGCACTTGTTCACGTAGCCCTCGGGGCTGGCCGTGAAATCCTCGAGGTTGGCGGCGTAGTCGTAGAGCCCCCGGATGCCGGATTCGGCCAGGGTGGACAGGATGGGGTAGAATTCCGGGTCCAGCGGCTCGCCCAGGTCCTTGACCCGGATGGCCAGCCCCGAACACAGGCCCGGCGTGTAGTCGCCGTAGAGGTCCATGTGGAAATGGCTGGCGTCGGTGAGTTCCCCCCGGCAGTCGGCCGAGGCGCCGGCCAGGACCATTGCCACCGGTTTGCGGCCGAGGACCGGGCCGAACAGGTCGAAGGCCCGCCCGCCCAGATGGATCCAGACGCGCTCCAGGATCCGCCCCGGGTAGTCCGGCCCGAACCGCTCCAGGTACTCCCGGAAGGGATGGGTCGTGTCCGGGTCGAAGGCCCGCAAATCGCCCAGGAAATGCTCCTGCCAGGGGAGGACCTCCAGGCCGGCGCGCCTGGCCGCCTCGATGGTCCCCAGGGTCTTGCGCAGGGGAATGAAGCCGTTGTGCATGGGCGAGATGGACACCAGCAGGCGGGAAAGGCCCATGGAACCCAGTTCGGCCAGGATCTCCGCGGCTTCGCCTGCATCCTCGAACCAGGAGCCGCTGGTCTCCACGTATTCGATGGGCATGCCGGCTTCGGCCGCCGCCGCCAGCACGCCGGCCAGGGAAAGCGGATCGGCCAGGGGCTCGCCGCCGCCCACATGCATGGCCGTGGCCCCCAGCGACAAGGCCTTGGCGAAAAGCTCCGTGGCCATGCCCTGGTCGATGTACTCGGGCGCCCGGGCCGGACCGCCGCGATAGAGGCAATGCGGGCAAGCGCTTTGACACCGGTAGGTGGCGATGAGCCCGCCCGAGCGCAGGCGCGTGACAGCCAGGGACATGCGGCGTCAGCCTTTGGTCCGCGCCGCCAGGGCGGTCAGGACGTCGGCGGCATGGCCCGCCGCCTTGGCCACCTTGGGCCAGGCCTGGCCAACCACGCCGGCGGGGTCGATGAGGAAGGTGGAGCGCACCGTGCCCAGGCACTCCTTGCCGCAGGCCTTTTTCATCCGCCACACGCCATAGGCGTTGTGGGCCACAAGCTCGGGATCGGAAAGCAGCAGGACCTTGAGGTCGTTTTTCTCGATGAATTTGGCGTGGGAGGCCGGCTTGTCGCGGCTCACGCCGACCACGGCCGCGCCCAGGTCGGCGAATCGCGGCAACAGGTTCGAAAATTCCAGGGCCTCGGTGGTGCAGCCGCTGGTCGCGTCCTTGGGGTAGAAATACAGGACCAGGTACCGGCCGGCGAAATCGGCCAGGGAATGGACCGCGCCGGTGGCGTCGGGCAGGGAGAAACCCGGGGCGGGGTCGCCGGGCTTGGGCCAGGGTTCGTCGCTCATGGTCGCTCCGCTGCGGCCGGGGACGGCAGGTCCGTGGCGGCCAGCTGCTTGTGGATCACGTCGATATCTTCCACGGGATACCGTTGACGCAAGTAGAAATAGCGGTCCACCACCTTGAGCACATAATCCCGTGTCTCGTCAAAGGGGGGGACGCCGCCGTGCCGGGCCACGGCGCCCGGGCCGGCGTTGTAGGCGGCCAGGGCCATGACCTCGGTGCGGAACTTGTCCAGCATGGCCTTGAGGTAGCGCGTGCCGGCGGCGATGTTGCGCTCGGGGTCGAAGGGCTCGGTCAGGCCCAGGAGCTTCTGGGTGTCGGGCATGATCTGCATCAGGCCCTGGGCGCCCTTGGGCGAGACGGCGCAGGCGTTGAAACGGGATTCCTGCTCGATGACGGCATAGACCAGGCGCGGGTCGAGGCCGTTTTTGCGGCTGTGGATGTTGACCAGGCGCAACAGTTTCTTGTCCTCGATGAGCGCCGGATAGCGACAGGCCACGGGCGCGCCCCCGTCGAACCGGCGGCCGGTCTGGCGCAGGGAAGCGTCACGCTTGGCCGCGGCCACGGGATCGGGCAGGGCCAGGCCATGGATCTCCGTGACCGGCATGGGCGCGGTCGCCATTTTCGGACCGGCCGCCAGGGCCGGCACGGTCTGAAGGCAAAGCAGCATGGCGGCCACGGCCGCCGAACTTGGACGCATGGAACAGGGCTCCTTGGCGACGTACCCCTTGCCCCTACCTTCTTCGCCAGGGATTGACAAGAAACGGGGTCAGCGAACCTGACGCCGCCAGCGGTCGATGGTGTCGTCGATAAAGGCCGTGTCGTTACACGGCCGGCTCCAAACGGCGGAAAATCGCGCCGTGTCGCTGCGCGGCCGCTCGTCGTCGGCCAGGTCGCGCAGCCGGATGCGCATGGGCACGGGCACGCCCTCGCCCACCACCACCGCTTCCTGGGTGCGCAGCGCCGGCAGGGTCGACAGCAGGCCGGCCGCGTTTTCCGGCATGGCCCGGCGCACGAACACCTGGTCCTGCTCGTTGCTCATGCGCAGCGACACGAGGGTGTTGACCTGGGACAGCACCGTCTCGGAGATTTCCGAGGGCCGCTGGGTGACCAGGCCCAGGGAAACGCCGTACTTGCGGCCCTCCTTGGCGATGCGCGACAAGGCCCGGCGCGTGGGGCCGAAGGCGGCGGCGGAGTCGCGCGGCACGTAGCGGTGGGCTTCCTCGCACACCAGCAGCACCGGCACGCCCCGGCCCCGCTCGGCCCACAGGGCGAAATCGAAGATCAGTCGGCACAGCACCGAAACCACCACGTCCACGATCTCGGCCGGCACGCCGGCCAGGTTGAAGATGGTCAGCGGCCGCCCCCCGGCCGGCAGGCGCAAATACCGCGACAGCACCGCGGCCATGTTGTCCTCGATGGTGAGCTGGCCGAACATGAAGGCGAAGCGCCGGTCCCGGCGCAGGGCGTCGAAACGGGCCGTCAGGCGCAGGTAGGGAATGGAGCTTTCGGGCTTGTCCAGGCGGCCCATGCCGATTTTGAGCAGCTCCGTCACCCGGGCCAGCCGGTAGGGCGTGGGCGTGTCGATGGTCAGCCCGGCCTCGTCGCCCCCGGCGCCGCGCCAGTACTCAGCCTTGGCCGCCAGCACGCATTCCTTGAGGATGTTGGCCTCGACCTCGCGGTAGGGCCGCTCGGAACTGCAAAAAACCTGCACCATCTCCTCGAAGTCGAGCAGCCAATAGGGCAGCGCCAGGGTGTCGGGGGTGACGGATTCGGCCCGGTCGCCGAAGGCGGCCGCGTACTCGTCGTGGGGGTCGAGCAGCACGATGTGGCCCTCGGGATGGGCGTCGAGGACGGTGCGCAAAAGCACGGCCACGGTGCAGGACTTGCCCGAGCCGGTGGTGCCGAGCACGGCGAAATGCTTGCCCAGGAAATCGTCCACCACCATGAAGGCCGGCACGTCCGGGTCCTGGTGCAGGCTGCCGATGCGCACGCTGGATTTGGCCGGCTTGGCGTAGATGCGGGCCAGGTCGCCCGTCACGGCCAGCTTGACCGGCCCACCCAGGCGGGGGCTGACCGTCACGCCGCGCGTAAAGGTGAATTCCTCGCACTCCGGCCCCATGCTCTCGCCCAAAAGGGCCAGCCGGGCCAGGTGCCGGTCCGCCGCCTCGGGCCTGCCCGACGGTGACGGGATGGACAAGGCCTGGACCAACCCGAACACCATGGACCGCTGGGAGGCGATGACCGCCATGTCGCCCAGGGCCACCTCGCCGGCGACGAGAGGATCGAGCACCACCGTCACCTCCGGCCCCTCCACCGCCGATACGTAGCCGATCACCTTGCGTTGCATAGGAAAGATGCCTCCGGCGGCCGGGGGGGGATAATCCCCCCCGTACCCCCTTGATGGGGGCGGCGCGGTGGTGCCGGCTGCAAAGCCAGCCGGCACCACCGCGCCGCCCCAACAAAAGGTTCCAGGAAGACAAACGGCAAATCCGCTGCTTCCTCATTGTAAAACTCTTCACCTGCGGCGCTTCGCCGCTGGCGCCCGTGGTGCCGGAAATGGGCCTTGCGTGCTGGCCGGCTTTGCGGCCAGTGTCGCAAGGCCCATTTCCGGCACCACAACGACCGACGCCCCGCCGCCCGACGTTCCCGACCGCTTTTTCACCCGCACCGTCGAGGGGGTCCGGGGGGCATCATGCCCCCCGGCCGCCGGAGGCATCTTCTCTCTTCTCTCCCCCCCCGCTTCACCCCTACCGCCGCGCCGGCGTCAGGCCGTGCTCGAAGTCGTCCAGTTCCCGGCGCAGTTCCGGGCAGCGCTTGACCCCGTAGCCATGCCCCAGGCGCAGCCGGCACACGGCCTTGGGCAGGGACAGGATCAGGTGCACGGTGCAGGGGCCGGGATAGCGGCGCAGGATGTCGGCCAGGGGGTCGAGGGGCACGGGCGTCTCCTCGGGGCAGGCCAGGACCACCTCCACGGGCTCCTCGCTGCCGCCGATGATCTTGGCCAGGGGGTCGATGCGCACGGCTTGCAGCTTGATGAGTTTCTTGCCTTCGGCCTGGGCGTCTTCGGACTGGCCGATCTTGGCCGTGAGGAAAAGCGGCGCGTCGCCGGTCAGGTGGTCCCGGCATTCGGCGTAGCAGTCCGAGAAGACCACCACCTCGGCCTCGCCGCCCAGGTGGTCCTCCAGCTTGCAGAAGGCCATTTTCTGGCCTTTTTTGGTGATGATTTCCTTGGTGGAGACGCAGATGCAGGCGACTTTCACCTCGACGCCGGGCTCGATGCCGGCGCACTGGGCGAGCGTGGTCGTGCGCATGGCCCGCAGGTCGCGCTCGTAGGCCAGAAGCGGATGGCTGGTCAGGTAGAAGCCCAGGGCTTCCTTTTCGAAGCCCATCATCTCCTCGTGGAGCCATTCGGGCATGTCCGCCTCGGGGCAGGCAAGCCCCAGGCCCGTGGTGGGTTTGGGCTTTTCGGGCACGAGCGTCATGAGCGACAGCCGGCCGTCGTTCTTGTCGGCCGCCCGTTTCTGGCCCACGGCCACGGCCTGGTCGAGGCCGGCGAAAAGCCCGGCCCGCGAACAGCCAAATCCGTCGCAGGCCCCGCATTTGATGAGGTATTCGATGACGCGCTTGGTGATCTTGCGGTTCACGCGCGTGGAAAAATCGAGCAGCGAGCTGAAGGGGCCGTTCTGCTCGCGTTCGGCCACGATTTCGAGCACCGCGTCGCGGCCGATGTTTTTGACGGCGGCCAGGCCGTAGAGGATCTTGTTGTCCTTGACGGAAAAGTGGGGATGGCCGGCGTTGACGTCCGGGGGCAGCAGCGTGATGTCGTTGTCGCGGCAGGCGGCGATGTATTGCAGGAGCTTTTCCTGGTTTTCCATGTCCGAGGTCATCAGCGCCGCCATGAAGGCCACCGGGTAATGGGCCTTCAAATAGGCCGTGTGGTAGGAGATGAGGGCGTAGGCGGCGCTGTGGGACTTGTTGAAGCCGTACTCGGCGAACTTCTCCATCAAGTCGAAGATCTCGTTGGCCTTTTTGGCCTCGATGCCGTTGCCGGCGCAGCCGTCGACGAAAAAGCCGCGCTGCTTGGCCATCTCTTCGGCGTTTTTCTTGCCCATGGCCCGGCGCAGCAGGTCGCCGGCGCCGAGTGAAAAGCTGGCCAGCACCTGGGCGATCTTCATGACCTGTTCCTGGTAGACGATGACGCCGTAGGTCGGCTTCAAGGTCTCCTCCAGGAGGTCGTGGGGATAGACGACCGGGTCCTCGCCGTGCTTGCGGCGGATGAACTGCTCGACCATGCCCGACCCGAGCGGCCCGGGGCGGTAGAGGGCGAGCATGGCGATCAGGTCTTCGAAGCAGTTGGGCCTCAGCATCCGCAGGTATTTGCGCATGCCCTGGCTTTCCACCTGGAAGATGCCGTCGGTGTCGCCCTTGGCGAAGAGTTCGTAGGTTTTCTCGTCGGTCAGCGCCAGGGTGTCCAGGTCCGGCGGCTCGGCGCCCATCTCCTTGATGATTTTCAGGGCATCGTCGATGACCGTCATGGTCTTGAGGCCCAGGAAGTCGAACTTGACCAGCCCGGCCTTCTCCACCCGCTTCATGTCCCACTGGGTCACGGTTTCGTTGTTCTTGCCCTTGTACAGCGGGACGTACTCGGTCATGGCCGTGTCGGAGACGACCACGCCGGCGGCGTGGGTGGAGGCGTGTCGGGCCAGGCCCTCCAGGCGGCGGGAGACGTCGATGAGGCGGGCGATGCGGGGGTCGGTGCGCATGAGCGCCTTGAGTTCCGGCTCGCGCTCGAGCGCCTTGTCGATGGTCATCTTGAGCTCTTCGGGGATGAGCTTGGCGATGCGGTCGGTCTCGCCGAAGGTCATGCCCAGCGCCCGGCCCACGTCGCGCACCACGGCCTTGGCCTTCATGGTGCCGAACGTGGTGATTTGCGCCACGGCGTCCTCGCCGTAGCGCTCGGTGACGTAGCGGATGACCTCGTAGCGGCGGCGCTCGCAGAAATCGACGTCGATATCGGGCATGCTCACGCGTTCGATATTGAGGAAGCGCTCGAAGAGCAGATCGTAGGGCAGCGGGTCGAGGTTGGTGATGCGCAGCGCATAGGCGACCAGCGACCCAGCCGCCGAGCCGCGACCCGGGCCGACCGGGATGCCGTGGTCCTTGGCCCAGTTGATGAAGTCCTGGACGATGAGGAAATAGCCCGGGAAGCCCATCTGCTTGATGACGTCGAGTTCGAGCTCCAGGCGGTCCCAGTATTTTTTGGGCTCGGCTTCCGGCATCTTGGCCAGCCGGTCCGTGAGGCCGGCCCGGGCCATGTCGGCCATGACGTCGTCCAGGGACTTGCCGGGCGGGGTCTTGTAGACCGGGAAATGGTAGTCGCCGAACTTGAGCGACAGGTCGATGCGCTCGGCGATCTCGCAGGTGTTGGCCAGGGCTTGCGGCAGGCCGGGAAAGGCGGCGGCCATCTCGTCGGGCGTGCGGTAGTAGAGGTCCTTGGTGGTAAAGCGCATGCGCTTTTCGTCGTCCACGCAGGCGGCGGTCTGGATGCACAGCAGGATGTCGTGGGCCTCGGCGTCGTCGGCCCGCAGGTAGTGGCAGTCGTTGGTGGCGACAAGCGGGAGCTTGAGGTCGTCGGCCAGTTCGATGAGGAAATTGTTGACCGTGGCCTGCTCGGGAATGCCGTTGGCCTGGATCTCCAGGTAGAAGCGGTCCGGGAACAGGGCCATGTATTCCCGGGTCATGGCCACGGCCCGGTCCTTGCCCTGCTTGAGGAGCTTCTGGTTGACCTCGCCCTTGAGGCAGGCCGACAGGGCGATCAGGCCCTCGCCGTACTTGCCGAGCAGCTCCTTGTCCACGCGCGGCTTGTAGTGGAAGCCCTCGGTGTGCCCCAGCGTCACGAGCTTGAGCAGGTTGTGGTAGCCGGTCATGTTCTGGGCCAAAAGCACCAGGTGGTAGCGCGGCGACTTGGGTTCGCGGTCGCGGCGGCTGCCGTCGGCCACGTAGACCTCGCAGCCGATAATGGGCTTGAGCCCGGCTTTCTTGGCCGTGTCGTAAAAAATCAGCGCGCCGTGGAGGTTGCCGTGGTCGGTGATGGCCGCGGCCGGCGAGCCGAAGGACGCGGCCGTCTTGACGAGGTCGCCGATGCGGATAGCCCCGTCGAGGAGGCTGTATTCGGTGTGGCAGTGCAGGTGGACGAAATCGGGCATGGTGCTATGGGGGTAAGAAATGGACCGGCGCGGGACATCCCGCCGGGGATGTCATAGCGCACAAGACCCCGTCTGGAAACGGGGCGGATATCGTTGGGGAAGCGGAGGCAGGCGTCAGGACCAGCGCTGGACTTCGAGGATGTTGCCCTCGGGGTCGCGCAGGTACTGGAAGGACAACCGGCCGACGCCCGGCACGTCGCGGCGGGCGATGTCCCCCACGGCCGCACCGCCGGCGGCGATCACGGCCGCGGCCACGGCCGCCACGTCGTCGACGAGAAAGGCGATGTGGGCAAACCCCGGGGTGTTGGCGGCGATTTCGGGATGGTCGGGCATGGCGTCGTAGGAGAAGATTTCCAGCGTCGGGCCGGTGTCGCCGTGGCCGGGCAGGCGCAGGTGGACGCCGGTGATGTGCGAGCCGTGGATGCCGGTGGCCGCGTCGAGCCAGTCGCCGGAGAGGTCCCGTTCGGGCGGCACGGGCTTGCAGTCGAAGAGGCGGACGTAAAACGAGGCCAGGGCGCGCCAATCGCGGGCGATGATGTTGGTGTGGACATAGCGGATGGACATGGGAACTCCTTGGGCGCTGCGGCGGCGGCCCACAGGATAGCCAAGGGGCGCATCGGGCGCAACCGGGCCGCGCCGTTGGGGATGCCCAACGGCTCCCCCCAACACCCACCCTCTTTCCCGAGTTCCTTGCTTCCGTTTTCCCGTTTCCTCGGCTATACGCAAAGGGCGGCGCGAGACTTGGCGGCGTCGCGGCGACGAAACGCGCGTCCACACGCAAAGGCCAAGATGCCCCAGCCCGCAAGCGCGAAGAAATTCCTGTCCGGTCCGGCGCTCGTCGTGTGCATCGCCGCCATCCTGACCGTCTGCTCCCTGGAAGGGATCACCATCCCCAACCCGGTGCTGTTTTTCTCCCTGGCCATCGTCCTGTCCTCGTTTGTCGGCGGCACGGCCTCGGGCCTGACAAGCGTCGGCGTCACCTTGGCCTTTCTGCTTTTCTACTGGTCCAAACCAGGGGAGTTCCTCGCCTACCGCGGCCAGGACATCATCCGCTTCGTCGTCTTTCTCGCCACCATGCCGGCCATGGCCGTGCTCGTGGGCCTGCTGGAACGGAAAAACAGGCTGCGCATCGCGGAAATCGAAACCCAGGCCCGGGAACTCGCCGACAGCCGCCGCCGGCTCGCCCGGGCCGAACGCGTCGCCGGCATGGGCAACTGGGAAGTCGACATCGACACCGCCACGCTTTTCGCCTCGCAAGGGGCCCAGCGGATATACGGTATCGGCGAAGGGCCCTACTCGCTTCTGGATGTCCAGCATATCCCGCTGCCCCCCTACCGCCGCGCCCTGAACGAGGCCCTGCGCAACCTCCTGACCCACCGGAGCGAATACGACCTGACCTTCAAGATACGCCGCCCCACGGACGGCGCCATCATCGACATCCACTCCCGGGCCGTTTTCGACGCCGCCGCGAGGAAAGTCTTCGGCACCATCCAGGATGTCACCACCCACAAGGCCATCGAGGCGGCGCTTATCGAATCCACCACGCGGGCCGAAGCGGCCAACAAGGCCAAGAGCGCCTTCCTGGCCAACATGAGCCACGAGATACGCACCCCCCTCAACGGCATCCTGGGCACGCTCCAGGCCCTGGAAGACACCGTCCTCGTCGAGGAGCAACGCAACCTGCTGGCCGCGGCCATGCGCGCCTCGAAACGCCTGGCCCAGCTGTTAAGCGACATCCTGGACCTGTCGCGCATCGAATCCGGGAAAATGCCGGTCTTCACGGACCGTTTCGAACCCGGCGCCCTGGTCACCGCCATCGACGACATCTTCCAGGGCGCCGCTCGCCAAGCCGGCCTGTCGCTGCGCTGCCAGGTCGCCCCCGGCCTGCCCCGGACGCTTATCGGCGACGAGATGCGCATCCGGCAGATCCTGTTCAACCTCGTCGGCAACGCCATCAAGTTCACCGGCCAGGGCGGCATCACCGTCTCCATCGACCCCCTCGGCCGACACGGCCACGACATCCGGGTCCTTTTTACCGTGTCCGACTCGGGTCCGGGCATCCCCGACGCCTTTCTCGAGCAACTCTGCGAACCCTTCACCCAGGCCGCCGACCTGGCCGCCCACTGCCACCAGGGCGCGGGGCTCGGCCTGTCCATCGTCAGCAAACTCGCCCGGCTGCTGCGGGGCGAAGTGGCCATCGAAAGCGAACCCGGACGCGGCACCACCATCTACCTGTCCCTGCCGCTTCGCCTGCCCGAGGCCAAGGACGTCCCGGCAGCCGCCAACGACAAGGCCGATTCCCCGCCTACCGGCAGGAACCTGCGCATCCTGCTGGCTGAGGACGACACCATCAGCGCCCTGGCCTGCAGGCATCTGCTGGAAAAACTGGGGCACGCGGTCGCGACCGCGCCAAACGGCCGGGAGGCCGTGGAGCGGTTCGCCGCAGAGGATTTCGACCTCATTTTGATGGATATCCAGATGCCGGTGCTCGACGGGATCGAGGCCACGCGGGAAATCCGCGACGCTGGCCGATACGGCGACAAGGCGGCCATCCCCATCATCGCCATGACCGCCTTCGCCATGGCCGGCGACAAGGAACGCTTCCTGGCTGGCGGCATGGACGGCTACATCGCCAAACCCGTGGACCGCGACAAACTGCGCCAAAACATCGACCACGTCCTGGGGCAGGCCCGGCCCAGCCCCCAGGCCGGCCGCAAGCCCGAGGATCCCGCCTCATGAAAGCCCTTTTTGCGACCCGCTGCCGCTACAACGCCTGGGCCAACGCCCGGCTGTACGCCGCCATGGCCAGCCTAGCCCCCGAAACCCTGGCCGCGCCGAGTGCCGTCAATTTCGGCTCCATCGTCGCCATCGCCAACCACCTCGTCCTGGCCGACCGGCTGTGGCTGACCCGTTTCACCGGCCAGGGGCAGCCCGTACCCAGCGTGGACGCCGTACCCTACCCGGCCCTGGCCGACCTGCGCGCCGCCTGCCGTATCGAGGAAGCCCGGGCCGAGGCCTTCTGCCGCGGCCTCGATGCGGCCCGCCTGGGCGAAACCCTGTCCTACGTCACCACCGACGGCACGCCCATGGCCCTGCCGCTGGCCCTTTGCCTGGACCACTTCTTCAACCACCAGACCCACCACCGCGGGCAGATCCACGGCCTGCTCGGCGCCCATGGCCTCAAGGCGGCGGACATCGACCTGCTCGGCTTCGAGCGCGAAACCGCCACCTACGCCGGGCTTGGCCAGGCCTGACGCGCCCGCCAGGAAACGGCCCTTTTTTCGGGCCGGGCACCAGCCGGCCCGCCTTGCCTCGCCCGGGGAAACCCGTTACCCCCGAGGCCATGCTGTCGTTTTTCCTCAAGGGCTTCGCCATCGGCGCCATCATCGCCATGCCCTTTGGCGCCGTGGGCATGCTGTGCCTGCAACGGGCCATCGCCCAGGGGCTGCGGGTGGGGCTGCTCTCCGGCATGGGCGCGGCCGCGGCCGATGCCTTCTACGGCGCGGTGGCCGCCTTCGGCCTGACCTACATTTCCGATTTCCTGGCCGAAAACGCCCGCATCCTCCAGGCGGCCGGGGGCGTGTTCCTCGTCGGCATGGGCCTGCGCCTGCTGCTGGCCACGGCCGCGCCCAAGCCGGCCGCGCCCCCCAAACGGCGCTACGCCGGGGCGTTCGCCTCCATCTTCCTGCTCACCCTGACCAATCCCCTGACCGTGGTCGGTTTTTTGGCCATTTTCGCCGGCTTTGGCCTCGGCCGCATCGAGGCCAAGGCGGCCGAGGCCACGGCCGTGGTGGCCGGGGTGTTTTGCGGCTCCATGCTCTGGTGGGCGGCCATCGCCTTGGGGGGAAAACTGCTGCGCCTGCGGCTTTTGGCGCACCTGCGGACCATCAAGCGGGTGTGCGGCGCGATGCTGGCCGCCTTCGGGCTGTGGGCGGTCTTTTTCGCGGCCTAGCGTCGCGCCCTCGAGGCGCACAGAGGCGCATCCGAGCGCAACAGCGAGGAGGAATGGATTGTTTGAAAAATACTTTCGTATTTTCTCAAGGGGCGCGGCCTAGAACGAACCGGCCTCGGGCACGGCGCACGTGGACGGCTCCGCGCGGCACAGCTCCTCGCGAAAGGTTGCCACCCGCCGGGAAATCACCGACAGGCCCGTGAAGGGAAAGGAGGCCATGGCCGCCTTGTAGGGGGCCGGGTCGTCGAGCAGGCGGGCCAGGCGCTCGCCGATGGTGGCGGGGGTCAGGGCGTCCCAGGGCAGGAATTCGATCAGCCCCTTGGCGCTTAAAACCTCGGCCCGGATGCGCTGCTCCAGGCGCGGCACCTCGCGGGGCACCACCAGGCAGGGCTTGCCCAGGGAGAGTATCTCGCAGGTGGTGTTGTAGCCGCCCATGGTCACCACGACGTCGGCCAGGCCCAAAAGCGTCTCCATGCGGCGGTAGAAGTGGTAGAACCGGGCCCGCAGCCGCCCGGCCCGCCGGGCCACGGCCTCGCGGTCGGACTTGGGCATGAAAGGCCCCGAGACGAAGACCACCCGGTGCTGGGGCAGGCCACCGGCCTCCAGCATGCCGAGGTAGGCGTCCATGAGGGGATAGCCATCGCCGCCGCCGCCGGTGGTCACCACCACCAGCTTCTCCTCGGGCGACAGCCGCTCCTCGCGCCGCACCCGGGCCATGGACTGGGCCGAGGGCACGTGGCGCGGAATGTAGCCGGTGAAAACCATCTTGCGGCTGATGGAGTCGGGGATGGCATACTCGGTGATGGGATCGTACAGGCCCCTGTCCCCGTAGACCCAAATTTCCGAGTAATAGCGGTCGAGCACGTCGTAGACGCCCTTTTCCGCCCATTCGCGGCTGGTGGAGGCGGCATCGTCCATGATGTCGCGAAGCCCCAGGATGGTCTTGGTGCGCGGCATGCGGCGCTTGAGCCACTTGAGCGTGGGGATGACCTCGCGGCGCAGCCCCATGGGTGCCTTGTCCACGATGAACAGGTGGGGCTGGAAGGCCTTGGCCGTGGCCACGATGATGTTGCGCCGGATGTTCAGGGCATGGCGGGCGTTGATCTTGATGGAAAGGGGAAGGTATTCCTCGTTGGTCTTCTTGATCATGCCGGGGATGCGCACGAAATCCACGCCGTCCGGGGTCTCGTAGCGCCCGGCCAGGGGCGAGCCGGTCAGGATGAGGATGTTGACCCCACGCTGGCGCAGGTGCCCGGCGATGGCCATGGTCCGCCGCAGATGCCCCAGACCGTAGGTGTCGTGGGAATACATCAGGATGTTGTATGTCGTGGGGGGCGCCATCGGGGATCAGGGAACGTCGATGCCGAGCTTGCGGTATTCGTTGAGTTTGTTGCGCAGGGTGCGCACCGAGATGCCGAGCAGCTGGGCCGCCTGGGTCCGGTTGCCCTCGGTGCGGTCCAGGCTTTTGATGATCATGTGCCGCTCCATGACCTCCAGGGGCACCACCTCGCCCGTGCCCGGGGCGGGTGCGCCGTCGAAGAGCCTGGCCGCCGCGGCCGGGTCGAAGGCTTCGGCCTCCTCGGCCTCGTCCTCGGCGGTGGCCGCTTCGGCCTCGAGCGCGGGCTCCTCCTGCCAGTTTTCGCCGTCGAGCAGGAAATGGGCCTTGCGGATGGGGCCGGCGCCGGCCAGCAGCACCGCCCGCTCCATGAGGTTTTGCAGCTCGCGCACGTTGCCCGGCCAGTCGTAGCCGACCAGCCATTCCTTGGCGTCCTGGGAAAAGGCCAGGCGCGGCAGGTTGTAGGCCTTGCGGTACTTTTCGACGAAAAAAAGGGCCAGGCGCGGCACGTCCTCGCCGCGGTCGCGAAGCGCCGGCAGTTTGAGCGGAATGACGTTCAAGCGATAGTAGAGGTCCTGGCGGAACTTGCCCTCGGCCACGGCCTCTTCCAGGCGGCGGTTGGTGGTGGCCAGCACGCGCACGTCCACCTGCACGGTCTCGGTGCCGCCCACCCGGTCGAACTCGCTTTCCTGGAGCACGCGCAACAGTTTGGCTTGCAGGCCCAGGTCCATCTCGGAAATTTCGTCGAGGAGGATGGTGCCGCCCGAGGCCAGCTCGAACTTGCCCATCTTGCGGGCGATGGCGCCGGTAAAGGCCCCTTTCTCGTGGCCGAACAGTTCGGACTCCAGGAGGTGTTCCGGCAAGGCGGCGCAGTTGATGGCGACAAACGGCCCCTCGGACCGGTCGGAACTGGCGTGGAGGTAGCGGGCGAACATCTCCTTGCCCGTGCCGGATTCGCCGGAAATGAGCACCGTGGCCTTGGATTTGGCCACCTGGCGGGCCAGGGCCAGCACCCGTCGGATGAGCGGATGTTCGCCGACGATGGCGAAGCCCTTGCCGGCCACGTCGCCGGGGGCCGGGGCGGCCACGGCGGCCGGCGCGGCCGGGGCCTGGCGCTGGGCCGGGGCCGGCGCCGCTTCGCGCGGCACGACGGCCTGGATCTTCTCCCAGGTCAGGGGTTCGAGCCAGTAGTCGCGGGCGCCGAGTTCCAGGCAGCGGGCCGCCTCGGCGGCGGTGCCCCGGTCGGTGAAAACGATGACCGGCGGGAAGCCGGGCTCTTTTTGGGCCTCGGCCAGCAGGGATTCGGCGGTGTAGACGCCGATCTTGGCCTGGGAAAAGACGACGGCCGGCGGGGACTTGCGCACGGCGGCCAGGGCGGCGGCCAGGGAGTCGACCATGCCGACGGCGAGGCCCGCCTCCTTGAAAAAGGGGAAAAAAGGGGTCACCGCCTGGGCCGGGGCAACGAAAAGAAGCGCCTTTTCCGCCATCGGCGACCTATTAGCCCGAAGTCAAACGGTTTTCAACGGGTTCCCGCGCGATCTCCCGAAATCGTCGCAATTGCCGCCTAGGCCAGCCCGCAGTCGCGCAAAAGCCCGGTGAGCACCTTGTCGCTGTCAAAAAAGTCCCCGGCGATCTCCCGGGCGACCTTGCCGGCGCGCACCGGGTCGGCCTCGGCGGCGCGCAGGGCCGCCACCGCGCCGTCGTGGCCCTCGAAGGGAAAAAGCGCCTCGCCCACGGGCAGATAGCGCCCAAAGCCGGTGTCCTCCACCACGGCCGGCCGGCCCGAAGCCAGATAGGTGGCGGTGCGGTCGGAAAACCAGCCGCTTTTGAGCACCACGTTCTGGTCCTTGGCAATGGTGAATTCGCCCCGCGAGCCCCGGATGTAGTCGCGATAAACGTCCGGGTCGCGCGAAACCGCAAGTCCCTCGCGCACCTCCCAGCCGGCCGAGGCGTAGCGCCAGGCGTCGTCGCACATGCCGCTCATGGCCATGCCCAGGGGAATGTTGCGCAGGGTGGTGGGCAGGTCGAGGATGGCCTCGTATTTGACGTTTTTGCGCCAGGAAAGCCGGCGCCCGGCCACTTCCACGTCCCGGTCCCGGGCCTCCCAGGTGCCGATGGTGGTGTAGCGGTCGCCCCGGCCCTGGCCGACGGGCCAGTGGTCCAGGATCACCGGCGGCAACAGCGGCTTCCAGTCCACGTCGGACAGGGGCACCTCGGTGCCGCCGCCGGGCAGGTTGTAGCCGTAGGTGAAGCAGACGTCATGGCGGTGGTAGTAGTCGTGGGTCCAGGGGTCGCCGGCCACCTTGACCTGGGTGAAGACCGGGTCGGTGTCGATGACGGCCGTGACCGGGGCCTGGAAGTACTCGTCCTTGAGGGGCAGCACGGCGGAAACGTTGAGGAAGAAGTCGGCCTCGGCCAGGCGGCGGTCCAGCGTCGCCCGGTCCATGCCGTAGAGCTTGCCCTCGATCTCGCTGACATAGGCCCAGCGGCCGGCCAGGCCGGCCCGGCGAAACAGCCGGTCGACCGTTTCGCGGCCCCGCACGGAATTGTCCACGGGGTGCCCGAGGACCGGGTCGAACGGGTAGGCCCAGTTGGACGTGTCTTCCAGAAACGTGACTTCATGGCCGAGCCGGGCCAGCCCCTCGGCGAAATGCAGCATCATCCACAACTGACCGCCCAGGGGAAAGCCCACGGCAAACCCGGCGATCACGATACGCAACGATCGTTTCATGCCCCTTGCTAATTCCCGGTCTTACCCTTTCCGTCGAACCACAATTTCGCGCCCTGGTCCACGGTGACCACGGGCACGGCCTTTTGCTTGAGAAACGCGGCCAACTGGTCCAGCTTGGCCGCGTCCCAGGGCTCCCAACCGAGGTCGGAGCCGATGCCGTGCAGGCAGAAGACGACCCAGGCGTTTTCTCGAATGGCGTGTTCCTTGACCAGGCCGATGATGGACTCGGCCGGGTCGTTGGCGTGGACCACGTAGCGTTTGATCCAGTAGCGGTCGGTGGCCCCCTTGCGATTGCAGTCGTCGCCGCCGTCGGCGACCTGACTGTAGAAGCGCTTGGCCAGGGCGCTCATTTCCGGGGTCCAATAGTTGTGGGGCGTCACGTAGGTATTGACCGTGAAGCCCAGGCCGGTGAGTACCTTCTTGGACTCCTCCAGTTCGCGCTCGTAGGAGATGGCCCGGATCTGTTGTTTCTCGGCGCTTTCCGGGTCGAAGGGATGGACGGTGACCTCGCCGATGAGGTCGTCGAAGTAGTAGCTGCCGGGCTCGCTTTTGACGAGCTTGACGCTGGAGCGCTCCTTGAGGGGGCGGCCGTTTTCCACCAGGCCGGCCAGCTCCTCGTATTTGTACTTGGCGTCATACAGCGTGCGCTGGCCGTTGACCCGGCGCAACAACAGGCATTTTTCCTCGGCCAGGAACTTCGGTATATCAATGGGCCGCTTGTGGGTCAGACTGTGAGAAGCGATTTCCCAGCCGGCCTTTTGCAGTTGGCGCAGTTGGTTTTCATCCATGAAATCCTGATCGCCCACATCCACGCGGTTGGCGATGATAGCCACCGTGGCGGGCAAGCCGTATTTCCCCAAAACAGGAAATGCGTATTGATAAACGCTCTCAAGACCGTCGTCAAAAACCAGGGAAACTATCCCCGCGCGGCTTATGCCGCCCTGCATGAAGCAAAACAAGACAAAAAGGGAAACCGTGATGCAAAGCCTGCGGATCTTTCTCATGGTAAATCCAGGAAGATGCTAAAGACGTGAGCCTCCAGGGGCACAGCATACAATAGTCGAAATATCCCAAAAGTCAACGGCCAGGCGCCGTCGCGGCCGCTGCCCCCCGCGGCTTGCGGACCGCCGGCCGGGCTCGCCCGGCCCGGCCCGCTTTGACGGGTCGGCAAAAACTGGTATGTGGCGCTTGCCGCCCGGGAGCCGGTCCCCCGGCGGATCGCCTCGTCACGGAGTCCGCATGCGTTACCGTCTCGCCACGCCCTGCGTCCTCGGCCTCGTCCTGCTGCTGGCCGCCGCCTCCGCCGCCTGCGGCGCGGCCAAGCACTTTCGCCTTTCCTACGAGCATTTCAACGACTACGCCGGCAAGGCCGCCGACCTCTATTTCAAGTCCAGCCAGCCCGGCGAAAAAAACATCCTCTCCCATTTGACCGCCATCTCGGCCATCTATGCCGAGAAGGCCGCAAGCGTCATGAACCTGGCCGACATCCTCGAGCACATGGCCGCCAAACGCGACCGCAATTACGTCCAGGACCGCCTGGCCGAGGTCAAGCGGCTGGTGCTCGGCGGCCTGCCCCAGGACATCAAGCTTCTGGCCGACCTCGTCGAGAATCAGGAGAATCAGGAGATCCGCGATCTGGGCAATCTGGTGGTCAACGAGATGCGGGTTTTCGAACGCAATACCGAAAATCTCTAGACGGCCCTACGGCGCAACGCCCACCGCCAGGCCAAGCCGCCGGGGATCGGGCGCGCCCGTGGCCGCCTGGGGCAGATACGACCGGGCGGGCAGGACGTAAAGGGGATTGTCGCCCCTGGCCCCGTTTCCAGCCAAGGTGTAATGTCGGCTGACCGGCCGGCCAGCCAGGCGCACCACCTCGAGCAGCCTGTCGCCGGCAAAAACCGCCACTTCCCCCGGGACCGGCGCGGCCAAGGTCAGGGTCGCCTCCCGGGCGCCCGGGGCCGGCACGATCACCCCGCCGCCGGCGCTCCAGCGAAACACCCGGCCGCCTTCGGCCGTCTCGGCCGGATAAAAGCCCTCATAGACCGCTCCCGCGCCGGGCGCCCGCCAGTCGGCCAGGCCCAGCCGCGCCGCCGTGCGCGACAGCCCGGCATCCACGGCATAGGAGAGCGTGCCCGCCGCGGCAACCAGCCAGGCGGCCGCGACCAGCCAGCCGGCGGCGCGCGGCGGCCGCGCCTGGCGCCCCTCCAGGGCCATGGCCCGGGCCAGGGGAACGAACAGGAGCAGCAGCACCGGCGGCACGTAGAACATTTCCTGGAAAAACGCATAGATGTGGAAGGCGGCCAGGGAGAGGAGCAGGACCAGGTCGGGCAGGCTGGCAAAATCCCGGGCCCGCCGCCACAGCAGCCACCCCGCCCGTCCGGCCATGGCCAGCCACAGCCCCAGGCCGGCCAGGCCCAGGCCCGAGACGAGCTGCACGTACATGTTGTGCGAGGTCTCGAAGACCTCGGCCGCCGGGTCGCCGTAGCGGTTGAGCCAGGCCCCGGGCGTGGCCAACAGCACCGGGTAGTGGCGGGCGTAGGTTTCAAACCCCATACCGAAGGCCGGCCGTTCGGCGGCGATGCACAGCCCGGCCCGAAAAAGCCCCGGCCGGGGCGATTCGGTGAAATTGCCCACCCGCTCGGCCAACAGGGCGTTGATGGGGCGGCTGACGGCCGACAGCCCTCGGCCGGCGCCCCAGGCGGCCAGCGCGACGACCAGCGCCCCGGCCACGGCCAGGGTCGGCAGGTGGCCCCAGGGGCGCTCCCAGCGCACCAGGTGGTTGGGGCGCAAATACAGCCAGGCGGCGGCGGCGAAGGTCAGGCTCCCGGCGATCCAGCCGGCCCGGGCCAGGGTCAGGACCAGGGCCGCGCCGCACAGGGCCAGGGTGGCGGCGGCCACCAGCCGCCCCCGGCGGGACCGGCCGGCCAGGGGCAGCAGCAGATAGGGCGCGGCGATGGCGGCGTATTCGGCGAACCAGCCCGGATTGGCGAAAAGCGAGGTGAACCGGTAGTGCAGCAAGTAGTGGTCGCCCTGGAAATGCTCGAAAAACCCGAACACGATGGCCGTTGCCAGCCCGCCGGCCAGCCCCCGCCCCAAGAGCGTGAAGCGCTCGGCCACGGCGAGCCGGGCCAGCTCCCGGGCGAAAACGGCGAAGGTGACCAGCCGCCAGGCCGAAGCCAGGCCGTAGGCCGGGGCGTCGGCCGAGGAAAAGGCCATGGCCGCGAAAAATTCCACCGGCCCAAACAGCCTGGCCGCCTGGAAAAACCGGCCCCAGGGCAAAAGCAGCGTCGAGGCCAAGGCCAGCCAGGCCAAGGCGCCAAGGGCCGTGCCCGTGGCCCCGGTTGCGGGCGAGCGGTTGCCGGCGTTGCGCCAGGCCAGGGCCAAGGTGGCCGCGTCGAGGAAAAGTCCGAAGACCACGGCCGGATAGACGTAGGATTGGACGCCGAACAAGAAAAGCGAAAAACCCAGCAGCGACAAGCCCAGCCGCGTTCCCCGGCCCCCAAAGGCCATGGCCGCGCCAAGCCCGGCGGCCAGGACGACCAGGCAGCCGGCCGCCCCGCCGGCCCCGGCCAAGGCCGTGGCCGAAAGCAGGAAATGGGCGGCCACCAGCAGGCTGCCGCCAAGGGCCGCCGCCCCAAGCCCCCCTTGCCACGGCCGGGACAGGCCCGCCACCGCCACCCGCCCTACCGCCCCTGCCCGGCCAGGGGCACGGCCAGGACGATGTCGTCGGCGTCGCCGGCCAGGCCGTTTTGCCCGGCCGTGGCGATGGTGTCCGGCTCGAAGGGAAAATCGGCGCTTTCACCCTCGTTTTCGTTGAGCAGATAGGGCGAGCCCCAGGGGTCGCGGGCCAGCCGGGCCAGGCGGCCCGGACCGGCCGCGGCGGCCTGGCCGATGCGCTCCAGGGCGGCATGCCATTTGCGCACGCAGATATCGCCCTCGGGGGCGTTGCGCAGGTCCCGGCCGTCGCAGCCGCACAGGCTGCAGTTGCTGCCGGTGATGTCGATCAGGCTGCGGCCCGTGGCGGCCTTGGCCGCCTGGGCCAGGCCGGCGATATCGGCCAGGGCGGCGGCGGCCTCGCGGCGCTGGCGCTCCAGGGCCACGGCGGCGGCGAACTGCCGGGTCCGTTTGGCCATGGCCTCGCCCAGGAGAATGGCCGCCGACAGCACGACCACGCCGACGAGCAGGACCGCCCGGGCCCGCCACAGGGCCCTGGCCTGGAACCGGTCCTCGGGCAGGGCCCAATCCCGGTCGCGGCGCCGGGCCAGGGCCTGGCCCAGGGCGGCGAGCCGGGCCTCGGCCAGGCCGGCGAAGGCGGCCAGGGTTTCCGGTGGCGGCAGCAGGCCGCCTTCGGCCCGCTCCAGGGTCAGGGAGCGCTTTTCGCGCCAGCCAAGCACCGCGGCCGCCGTGTCGAGGTCCTCGGCCAGCAGGTCGGCCAGCAAGGCGGCGTCGCGGCCATCGTCGGACTCCAGCAGGGCATAGAGCCCGTCCAGGCGCGTGGCCGCCCGGGTAAGGAGTTCCCGGGCACGCTCCCGGGCCGCGCGCACCGGCGCCTCGGCAACGCGCGCCGGCGGCCGGCGCTCGCCGGGCATCAAGCGGTCGAGGAGGTTGCGGCCCATGCCTTATTCGGTTCCGGCGGCCGGGGCGGCGATGTCGCCGCGCGGCGTGGGCCCCTCGGGAAACACCAGGCGCAGGTCCGTGACCGCATCGCCCCGGGCCTTGGCGACCGTGGCCGTGGCGGCCAGGACATGGCCGCCGTGGCGGCCGTCGGCGGACAGGAAATGGAAGTGCCAGCCCGTGGGCGACAGGGCGGCCGTGCCCTTGGGCGAATAGATGCCGATGAGCGTGCCGGCCACGTCGGTCAGGGGAAAGGTCGCCTGCCGCCGGACCGCCTCGGCCAGGGTCGGCCAGGGCTGGTGCTGGGCCGGGACGCTGCGCAGGGTCAGCGCGCCAAAAAGCCCGTCCACGCGCACGGCGTAAAACCGGGTGGGGTCGGGCAGCCGGGAAGCGAGGGCCTGGCCGAGTGCCGCCAGATCCAAGCCGTCCAGGTGGCCGAGGTCGAGGGCACCCGTAAAAAACACGACCTGGGCAAAGGGGGCCTTCTGCCCCGGGCTGGCCCGGCGCACCAGGCCGTCGCTTTTGACCTGGTAGAACCGGCCGTCCAGGGCCAGCATCTCGCCGTCGAGGTTGGTGAAGGTGCCCAGGCCGAAGTCGCCGTGGCGGGCCAGGGCGGCGTAGGTCTCCCGGCCGGCGTAGTCCCCGGCGGACAGGGACTCGATGGTCCCGACCTGATAGAGGCTGGCGGCCGAACCGGCCGCAACGGACAGAGCGAAGAACACGGCGGTCCAAAACGCCGCCCCAAACGCGCGCGCGCATTGCGACATGGGCAAGCCTCCTTGGCCGGTCGGCCGCGATCAGATGTCGGAGTCTTCGGGGTCGGGCTGGCCGGCCAGAAACCGGCGCACCACCGGATCGCCCACAGCCGCGATGGCCTCGGGCGGGCCTTCCCAGACGATGCGGCCCGCATCCAGCATGGCCACGTGGCCGGCCACGCCGAAGACGTCGGGGATGTCGTGGCTGACCAGCACGGCCGTGAAGCCGAATTCCCGGCGCGACTGGTCGATAAGCGCCAGCACCGCCGCCTTGCGGATGGGGTCGAGGCCGGTGGTGGGCTCGTCGAAAAGCACCAGCCCCGGTTCGGTGACCAGGGCCCGGGCCAGGGCCACGCGCTTTTGCATGCCCCCGGAAATCTGGGACGGAAACTTGGCCAGGATGCCCGACAGCTCCAGCCGGGCGGCCATGGCGCCCACCCGCTCGGCCACCACGTCTTCGGGCAGCCGGGACGTCTCGCGAAGCGGCAGGGCGATGTTGTCGAAGACGTTTAGGGAATCGAACAGGGCCATGCTCTGGAACATGTAGCTGCAGCGGCGGCGAAAGGCCTTGCGCTCGGCCGTACCCACGGCGGACAGGGCCTGGCCCCGGAACAGGATGTCGCCGGCATCGGGTTTGAGCAGGCCGATGATGTGCTTTAAAAGCACGCTCTTGCCCTCGCCGGACTTGCCGATGACGGCCGTGACCGCCCCCTCGGGCACGGTCATGTCCACGCCGCGAAGGACCGGTTGGCCGGCGAAGGCCTTGGTCAGGCCCCGTATCTCGATCATGGGTTGCGCTGTCATGGCAATGGGCTTGCGATGGAAAAGCGGCGCCACTTTGACCGCATTCGCGGCCAAAGGCAATATCCCCGCGCCCCCGGCCGGGAAAAAGAGCCGGCCGGGGACGCCTCAGGCCTCGGCCCGGGGCGGGGCGTCGGCCTGGCCCTCGGCCAGCCCCAGGGGGGCGCGGCGGTCGCGGACAAAGGAGTTGCCGGCCTGGGACTTGGCGTATTTCTTGACCGCCGCCGCCCGCAGGCCCAGTTCGTCCATGGTCACGGGCACGGCAAAGGCGCAGTCCACGGCGCCCATGGAGATGGTGAGCAGGTCGAAGCGCCCCACCCGGCCGTCGCGGCCCTGGCCCTCGATGTAGCCGCGCTCCCGGTCCCCGGAGCCGTACAGGGCCGGCGAGGCGGCGGCGAAGGCGGCGATGGCCGCGTCGCACACCGGCTCCACCGAGGCGGCGTCGCACAGGATGACGAAGTCGTCGCCGCCCACATGGCCCAGGAAATCGTCCGAGGCGCCGTGGGCGGCCAGGGCCTCGCCCAGGATGCGGGCGGTCATGAGGATGGCCTTGTCGCCGTCCTGGAAGCCGTAGACGTCGTTGAAGACCTTGAAGTTGTCGAGGTCGACGTAAACGAAGGAGGTGGGCCGGCCGGCCTCGGCCCGCCGGGCGATCTCGCGCTCGATGGCCACGTTGCCGGGCAGGCCCGTGAGCGGGTTGGCCCCCTTGGCCATCTCCACCTGGACGCAGGCCAGGGCGTCGAGGATGCGCCGCACCGAGACCATGCCCGTGAGCCTTCCCCGGCAGGTGACCAGGATGGGGTCGTAGAGCTTTTCCCGGTCCCGGGCCATGGCCGCCTGGGCGGCCACTTCCACGGGCGTGTCCCACTCCACGGCCAACGGCGAGGCGTCCATGACCCGGGAGACCTCCCGGCGCAGGTACAGGGCCAGGCCGTAGGGCGTGCTGAGCAGCCGGTCCAGGTGGTGGCTCATGAGCAGCCCCTCGGGCCGGCCGTCGCGCACGACCGCCACGGCGTGGACCGCCTCGTTGGCGTCGAAGAACTGCTTGACCTCGGCCACGCTCTCCTGGGGCGCCACCTGATGGGGCCGCTCGGCCAGGTCGCTTATGGGCGAGGCGCACTTGAGGCCGTCCACGGCCTGGCTCGCCCCCCGGATGATGGCCAGCCGCGTTTCCTCGCGCAGGGGCTCGGGCGGCGACTGGGGCCGGCCCAGGAAATAGCCCTGGCCGAAGTGGACGCCCAGCCGGATGAGGCAGGCCAGCTCCTCCTCGGTCTCGATACCCTCGGCCACGATGCGGCAGCCGACCTTTTCGGAAAAGGTCAGCAGGGTTTCGAGCAGCGCCCGCTTGACCGGGTTGGCGTCCACGCCGCGCACCAGCGACATGTCGATCTTCATGAAGTCGGGCTGGATCTCGGCGATGGACAGCAGGCCCGAATAGCCCGTGCCCACGTCGTCCACGGCCACGCCGTAGCCCGCGTCGCGGTAGTGGGCCAGGGTGCGGTAGAACAGGTTGAAGTCCTTGACGCTGTGGCGCTCGGTGATCTCCAGCACCACGTCGCGGGGCTCCATGCCGTATTTGTCGAGCAGCCGCCTGGTTTCGCCCGGGGTGAACTCCGGGTCGAGCAACGTGCGGGGGTGGACGTTGCAAAAAAGCCTGGCCCCCTGGCCGCGCCGGGTAAAACCCTTGATGGCCGCCTCGCGGCAGACCTTTTCCAGGGCGAAGACGGCCCCGGCCTCTTCGGCCACGTCGAAGAGCATGGCCGGCGATTCCAGGACGCTGCGGGCCGGCCCCCGGGCCAGGGCCTCCCAGGCGAAGACCTCGCCGCCGCGCAGGTTGACGATGGGCTGATAGACGGCCCGGACCCGGGCCAGTTCGAGAATCTCGCGGAATTCCCGCAACGCCGGCGCCCCGCCCCCCTCGCCGCCGCCGCATAGGCGCAGGGCTTCGGAGAGGGCCGCGGCCAGGGCCGCGTCCAGGGCCGCCACCGGGGCCGCCGGGCCGGGCGCGATGACCGCCGCCGCGCCGCAGCGGATTTCCAGGGGCCGGCCGGTGAGGCGCACGCCCTCCTCGCGCAGGCAGGCCCGCACCTCCAGGCGCAGGCTCGCCGCCAGGCGGTCCAGGCCGTCGCCGTCGACATCGCGCCCCCCGGCCACCACCAGCACCCGGCCCGGCTCCAGGGCCTCGGTCAGGTACGGTGCGTACTCGCCCCGCCGGCGCGCCGTCAGCCCATCGACGGCCACGGCCATGGCTTCGGCCGCCGCGGCGGCCACCTCCGGCCGAAAAAGCCGGCGCAACAGGGAAAAATCCTGAATTTCCAACAAGACCAAGCCCAGGTCGCCGCCGCCGGCCAGATGGGCGGCCACGGCTTCCCGGCCTTCGCCGCGCAGCAACCCGGAAGCCAGGCCCATGCCGGCCGCGACGTCCGCTCTGAGGAAAGCCTCTTCCAGGCGAGGCGTTGACAACATAAAATATCCTTGCTGCTTTGCCCTGTCCTGCCCGGCCGCCGGGCAAACCGCACCTAGCTAGCATGCCCCGCGACAGGACCGGGACACGCCGGGTCGACATTGCCATGACGATTCCGTGACGATCCGCCCCTCGTGTCGCCCAGGGCCGCGAGCGACTTGCCAGGCGAACGCCTTTTTCGCATCATGCCGGCCATGCACGCCCCTGTGACCGAACGCCCCCTCCCGTCGGTGGAACTGTCCAAGGAGATGGTCCTGGCCTGGCACCTGCGCGACGACATCCGCGCCGGCCGCAGCCTGGACGATCCCCGCACCCGACTGGACATGGCCCTGTGGTGGCTCGTCTCCGTCCCCCTCGAATTCCCGGCCATGGCCGGCGATCCGACGCCCGCGGACGTGGCCCTGGCCGGCGAGGTCCTCATCCCGGCCACGGCGCCGCGGGACGCTTCCGTCACCCGGCTCATGGACTTTATGCGGCGCCTGCGGCCCGAGGACGCCGCCGGGCACGACCTGTCCACCGCCCGGGGGCGCCGGGCCATGGCCGCCTGGTTCTACGCCTGCGCCATACCGGAACTCAAGCTCTTCGACCTCCTCGACGCCCGGGAGCGGGACTGGCTGCTGGCCCCGGTGACGCCGCCGCTGGCGCCGGCCGGGCTGCCGCTTCCCCGGATTGCCCGGCTGCTGTGGGAAAACCGCGCCGACGTCCGCGACGCCTTCGACCTCGACGCGCCCCACGGCCCCTCCGGCCTGCTGGCCTGGTACTTCGCCCACGGCGTGGCCGAAATGCGGCACCAGGCCTATGTGGCCTGGCTGCCGCCCGGCAGCCTGCTTGCGCCCTTGCCCGGCCCGGCCGGCCTGACGCCCCTGGGGCTTTTGGCCTGGTGGGCGGACGAGGCGGCGCGCGGGCGCATAAACCCGGCCACGCCCGGGGGCCAGGCCCAGCTCGCCGCCTGGCTGGCGGAAACCCGGGCCATGGAGCGGCTGGCCGCCTCGTTGGCGGTCCCCGCGGCCCAGACGCGCAGCCCGTCGGCCGCCTGCCGGCCGCGGCACCCCTTCGGCGCCAACATCATCGGCTACGCCCGGGGGGAACTCGGCATCGGCGAGGATTCGCGCATGTGCGCCCTGGCCTTATCCCAGGTAGACACGCCCTTCGCCGTGGTCAATATCCCCGTGGGCTCGAACACCCGGGAGGCCGACGGCTACCTCGACGCCTGCCTGGCCGAGGACGCGCCCTATCCGGTCAACATCTTCTGCCTCACGGGCCTGGACACGGCCCGCATCTGGCTGGAACGCGGGGACGCCCTTTTTTCCGGGCGCGTCAACGTCGGCTACTGGCCCTGGGAGCTGCCGGCCTGGCCCGAGGTCATGGCCGACGCCTATGGGCTGATGGACGAACTGTGGGTTTCCAGCGCCCACACCAGGGACGCCTTCGCCAAAAGCGCGCCGATCCCGGTGCGGCTTATGCCCATGGCCGTGTCCGTGGACCGGCTCACGCCCCGGCCCCGCTCCTTCTTCGGCCTGCCCGACGACCGGTTCCTGTTCCTGTATACCTTTGACTGCAATTCCTACCTGGCCCGCAAAAACCCCCTGGCCGCCATCGCCGCCTTCCGGGAGGCCTTTGCCGGCAGCGACGCCCCAGTGGGCTTGGTGCTCAAGACCATGAACGCCCGGGAGGACGACCCCCGCTGGCTGGCCCTGGCCGAGGCGGCCGCCCTGGACCGGCGCATCGCCTTCGTGCGCGACACCCTGGACCGGGGCGACGTGCTCGGGCTTTTCGCCGCCTGCGACGCCTACCTCTCGCCCCACCGGGCCGAGGGCTTCGGCCGGACCCTGGCCGAGGCCATGCTCCTTGGCAAACCGGTCATCGCCACCAACCACTCGGGCAGCGTGGACTTCCTCACGCCGCAAACGGGCTTTCCCGTGGGCTACCGGCTTTCGCCCATCGGCGCCGGGGAGTACCCTTTCGGCGAGGGGCTGTTGTGGGCCGACCCGGACATCGAGGCCCTGGCCCGGGCCATGCACCTGGTCGCCCGGTCGCCGGAACTGGCGGCCAGTCGCGCCGCCGCCGGCCGGGAACACATCGCCGTCCGGCATCATCCGCGCACCGTCGGCCTGGCCTACCGGGAACACCTGCGCGCCCTGTGCGGCCCTGCCTGAAAACTGCGCAACGCCAGGGCGGCCACCACGCCTGCGGACGCATTTCCCGGCCGGCGACTGTCTGTTCCCATGGCGGAGGCGTTCTGCGGACGCATCGGCCAACCATGGTGGATCATTCGGCTTTTCCAGCATGTCCGGAAAAACGCATTGACATAAACTTCACGATCGTGGCAGGGTTATGAACTGCACGGCGTGCGACTTCTTCCACAGCCAGCCGCCCTTCCGTGTTCATGATCGCCGCCAAGGAACCGTAACAGCATGACCACCGACCAGCTTCGCAGTAATTCAGGACTGTTTTGTTTTTTACTCCTGGCCCGGCATCACCACATCGATCTGACGGCTGAATCCCTCGCGCACAAGTATAATATCAATTCAGTGAACCTTGAGCCACTCTTGTTGCTGCGCATTGCCAAGGACTTGGGGCTCAAAAGCAAACGCGCCCATCTGAGCTGGAAAAAAATTTTCTATATCGGCAACGTCTTCCCGTTTATCGCCCGCCTGCGCGACGACAAGTACATCATCGTTTCCGGCGTGCGCGGCACGGAACACAGTGGCGACATTGCCATTGTCGACCCGAGTCGCGGCTCCCTGGAATTCGTCTTTCTGAAGCAAAATGCGTTCGAGGAAATATGGGCCGGTGAATGTTTCCTCTTCAAAAAAATCTACAAGGCCGCCGACACACACAAACCCTTCGGCCTGGAATGGTTCATTCCGGAAATGGTGCGGCACAAGAAGCTGTTCCGCGACGTCGGCCTGGCCACCTTCACCGTCAACCTGCTGGCCCTGGCCTTCCCGATCTACATGCAGATCGTTTTCGACAAGGCGGTCGGCCATCGCGCCCTGTCCACCCTGATCGTCCTGTCCTTGGCCATGCTGTTGGTGGTCATCTTCCAGAAATTACTTGACTATTTAAAGGAATACATCACCCTGTTCATCACGAACAAGGTCGACCTCCGCCTGGACAAGGCCATCTACAGCCACATTCTCCGCCTGCCCATCGATTTCTTCGATTTCACGCCCATCGGACTGATCACGCGTTTTCTGTTCCAGAAGGAACGCATCCGGCAGTTCATGACGGGCACGCTGCTGACGACGTTTTTCGATTTGAGCCTGATTGTCTTTATCGTTCCGGTGCTGTTTTTTTATTCCTGGCAGATGACCTGCATCGTCCTGGCCGGAATCGGGCTCATCCTCTGCATCATGTTCGCCACCATGCGTTCGTTTCGCTATATGATGACGCAGGTTCAGAACGCCGAGGCTACAAAAAACAGATACCTCGTGGAAACGCTTCGCGGGATCGGCACCATAAAGTCCTTGGCTCTTGAACCGTTCCGCTACAGGAGGACGGAACAGGACTCGGCCACCACCATCAGCCAATACCATAAAATCAAGAAACTTTCCCTGAAAGTTACCTTCATGAGCGAGGCGATTCAAACCCTCCTGCGAGTCGCCATTTTATGGTATGGCTGCACCCTGGCCATCGATCAGGAGATGACCTTGGGCAGCATCGTGGCCTTCATCATGCTCAGCAACCTGATCACCGCCCCCCTGGTGAAGATGCTTGGCCTGCTCCACGAATATCAGGAAGTCGTCGTTTCCGTTTCGCTCCTCGGCACCATCCTGAACCGCCCCATCGAACAGCAACTCAACAACCGCGGCCTCATTTCCCCCATAAGCGGCAGCATCGGCATCGAATCCGTCAACTTCCGCTACAACGAGAACGCGCCGCCGGCGCTGACCGACGTCACCGTGCACTTTCCCGCCGGTTCGATCATCGGCATCGTCGGCCGCTCGGGCTCCGGCAAATCCACCCTGACCCGCCTCGTCCAGGGGCTCTATCCCCTGCAGCAGGGCCGCATCACCATCGACGGCCTGGACATGCGCGACTACGACCTGCCCCACCTGCGCCGCTCCATCGGCGTGGTCCTCCAGGAAAGCTTTCTGTTCGAGGGCACCATACGCGACAACATCGCCGTCACCAAACCCTCGGCCACGTTCGAGGAAATCGTTTTCGCCTCCCGCATGGCCGGAGCCGACGAGTTCGTCCAGCTTCTGCCCAAGGGCTACGACACCATGCTTTTCGAAGGCGGCTCCAACCTGTCCGGCGGCCAGCGCCAGCGCGTTTCCATCGCCCGGGCCCTGCTCACCCAGCCCTCGATCCTCATCCTCGACGAGGCCACCAGCGCCCTGGACGCCGAATCCGAAGCCATCATCCAGGCCAACCTTACGGCCATCGCCCAGGGACGCACCATGCTCATCGTCAGCCACCGCCTGTCCATGCTGACCATGTGCCATTCCATCATCGTGCTGGAAAAAGGCAAACTCATCGGCAACGCCCCCCACGACGAACTGCTGCGCACCTGTCCCATCTACGCCGACCTGTGGTACAAGCAAAACCGACACCTGATGGGCTTGCTGCAAAACCAGGCCGTCTCCTAGCACACGGTTGCCGGGTCCCGCGGCGCAACCTCTCCCGAGGGAACAAAGACGAAGGCACGACTCCATGAGCATGCTCGAGAAATTCATCCCCAAAAAAGACAAACCGGCCCTGCCCAAGGAAGCCCTGGAATTCCAGCCGGACGCCGACGAACTCGAGCTGACCCCCCTCCCCTGGGCCGCTCGGCTGACGCTGTACACCATCATCGTCATGTTCCTGATCTTTTTTGTCTGGTCGTTTTTCGCCCAGACCGACAAGATCATCTCGGCCTACGGCAAGATCGTATCCTCGGGCAAGAACATCAACATCTCCCCCTTGCAGG
Organism: Solidesulfovibrio sp. DCME; assembly: GCF_049995385.1. Lineage (NCBI taxonomy): Bacteria > Pseudomonadati > Thermodesulfobacteriota > Desulfovibrionia > Desulfovibrionales > Desulfovibrionaceae > Solidesulfovibrio > Solidesulfovibrio sp. DCME. The sequence goes on along the minus strand of NZ_CP188261.1, from coordinate 1,876,276 downwards.
ATGCCATCATCCGCAGCATCGATGTCCGGCTCGGCGCCACGGTCAAAAAGGACGACGTGTTGCTCCGGCTGGACCCCACCTTCTCCACCGCTGACGCCAGCCGCTTGCAAAAAACAAAAACCTATGATTCCCTCCTGTTAGCTCGCCTGGAAAGCGAGCTCGACGGAGCGCCCTTCATTGCCCCGGCCAGCGCGTCGGCCCAGGATGTGGAAACCCAGCGAAAGCTCCTGGCCGGACGCTTCGAGGAATTCTCGGCCAAGCTCCGCACGGTCAACACCAAGATCTCCCAGTACCAGCACGACATCCAGGCCCTGCAACGGCAAAGCACCCAAATGGAAAAGCAGGTGGCCGTGGCCCAGGAACTGGTCGGCATGCGCGTGAAGGTCTACGAACAGGGCTCGGATTCCCGCCTCTCCCTGCTCGAGGCGGAAAACCACCTGGCCCAGACCAACGTCTCCATGGAACAGCTCAAGGGCGCCCTGGCCTCCAAGCGCCACGACCTGGCCCAACTGCTGGCGGAAAAGGAAGCTTTCATCGAAAACTGGCGCAACGACATCGTCAGCCAGGTGACCATCGGCCGCAAGGACCTCCAGGGCGTGGAAGAGGACCTGTCCAAGGCCGAACGCCTCCAGGAACTCACTGTCCTGACCGCGCCCAGCGACGCCGTGGTCCTCGATATCGCCAACTACAACCCCGGCACGGTCATCAAAAGCGGCGAGACCATCATGACCCTAGTCCCACTAAACGCCCCCCTGGAGGCGGCCGTGTACGTCGATCCCTCCGACATCGGCTACATCCGACAGGGCGACCCGGCCGAAATCAAGCTCGATACCTATCCTTTTCAAAAATACGGTTATCTCGACGCCCAGTTGCGGACCATCGCCGAGGACGCCCAGACCATTGACACGACGGTCGGCCGCAAGTTCGTGTACGAGGGGCGCCTGCGCATCACCAGCATGGACCATATGATCAACCTGCCGCCGGACTTCCGCCTCGTACCGGGCATGACGTTGTCCTCGGACATCAGGGTCGGCAGCCGTACGGTCATCACCTACATCACCTGGCCGCTGCTGCGCATCTTCGGTGAATCCATCCGCGAACCCTAAGCCCCGTCACATCGACAAGGAGCCCCATATGCAACCGCAGCAACCGCACGCATCCACGCCGGGCGCCCGGCTGGAAACCCTGCTCACCAGCGAGGTCACCCTGGTCCCCTTCCCTCCAGGATCCTACCGCATCGCCGTGGGCGGCATGGAGCATCCCTCCAAAACCGTGGTCGAAACCTCGTTCCCGGCGGTTGCCGTCATGGTGCTGCCCGGCTGCCGCGCCGCCGCCCGCCTCGACACCGCCGACGGCATCGTGGCTTGGCTGCAACGCCCCGGCGACCAGTCCCTGTTGACCGTGGACAATCCCGGCGGCGTGCTCCTTTTCACCACCTACCGGCCCAGCGATTACGCCACGACCGGTATTCGCATGGATATCGAGCGGCTCAAGGCCGACGCCCCGGCCCAGCCCGCACCCTTCGCCCAAAACACCCACCAGCCGGCCGGGGCACCGGCCTTCGCCCCCGGCGCCCCGGCCTACCCCGGCGCCCAGCCCGCGGGCTTTCCCCAGGCCGACGCCCAACCCGCCTTCCAGACCTTTCAGCCCCAGGGAGGCCGGCCCCAGCCGTTCCCCGGCGGCGTCGGCCTCCAGCAGCCCACGCCGCAGCCCACCATGCCGCCTGCTTTCGCCCAGCCGGCGCCCGGTTTTTCCCTGACACCCCAACCCGGCGGCTTCCCGCAGCCGGGCGGCTTCCCGCAGTCGGGCGGCTTCCCGCAGCCGGGCGGCTTCCCGCAGCCGGGTGGCTTCCCGCAGTCCGGCGGCTTCCCGCAGCCCGGCGGCTTCCCGCAGTCCGGCGGCTTCCCGCAGCCCGGCGGCTTCCCGCAACCCGGCGGCTTCCCGCAACCCGGCGGCTTCCCGCAACCCGGCGGCTTTCCCCAGCCCGGCGGCTTTCCCCAGCCCGGCGGCTTCCCGCAGCCGGGTGGGTTCCCGCAGCCGGGTGGCTTCCCGGCCGCCGCGCCGCAGCCGTTCACGCCGCCCACGGCCCAGCCGGCGGCCCAGCCCGCACCGGCGTCTCAGCCCGCACCGGCGTCTCAGCCCGCACCGGCGTCTCAGCCCGCCGCCCAGCCCGCCGACGTCCCGGGCATCCGCATGGCCGGCCATATCGAACGCGAAGGCGACGTGGCCTTCGAACCCGGACAGACCGCCGGCCGCCCCGGCTCCGGACGGCGCCTGGAGGCCATCGCCCTCTACGCCGAAGGCCTCGACCTCAACGAGCTCGAATACGCCGCCGTCACCTATGACGGCCGCCTCATGCCCTGGGTGAGCCCGCCGCAGTTCACCGGTACCCGCGGCATGGGCGCGCCGCTGCTCGGGTTTGCCGCCCGGCTTACCGGCGTCGCCGCCAGCCGCTTCGACATCGTCTATTCCGGTACGTTCATGCAGGCGGGCCCCGTGCCCGCCACCCGCAACGGCGAATTCCTCAAATCCCCGGTCCAGGGGGACCCCCTGGAGACGCTTGGCGTCAGCCTGGAGCCGAAAAAGGCCTGAGGCAAGCTCCCCGGAAACGGATGCGCGTTTTCGGGGGGAGAGGGAAGCCATCGGCGGCCTGCCCATGCCATCCGCCCGATCAGGATGGCATGGGCAGGGAGCCGCCCGGTGACGGGCCGGTCGGCCCGCGCCGGCCGCATCGCCCCGGTGGGGCCAAATCCCGCAGCCAGGCGCCAACACCATGCAGCCCGACCTGACCGTCCTTTTCGTCCATCGGGACTTTCCCAGCCAGTTTCGCGGCCTGCTCGAATATTTCCTGCGCCGGCCGGGCACCCGTGTCTGCGCCATCCGCCAGGCCGACAAAGGCCCCCCCATCCCCGGCGTTGTCGATGTCCCCTACACCGGCTTCGGCAAGCGCCCCGAAGGGCTGCACCAGTACGCCAGGCACCTCGAGGAACAGATCCGGCGCGGCGTGGCCGCCATGGAAGCGGCCAAGCTCCTGCGCCGCATCGGCGCGAGCCCCGACCTCGTCTACGCCCACCCCGGCTGGGGCGAGGCGCTCTTCCTCAAGGACGTCTTTCCCCAGGCCCGGTACATCAGCTACTGCGAGCACTACTACGACCCCCGGGGACGCGACGCGGCCTTTGACCCGGAATTCCCCATCCCGGACTACCACTGGCCCATCATCAGCCTGCAAAATACGGCCAACCTCCACGCCCTGGCCGCCAGCGACCGGTGCCTGTCGCCCACCATCTGGCAGCGCCGGGGCTTTCCGCCCGAGTGGCAGGAAAAAATCGAGGTCATCCACGAAGGTGTGGACACCGATGCCGTGCGCCCGGATCCGACGGCCTGCCTGCGCGTCAACGGCCCGGGCCTGGATATCGCCCACGGCGACGAGGTCGTCACCTACGTCGCCCGGGACCTCGAGCCCTACCGGGGCTTTCACATCTTCATGCGAGCCCTGCCGGAACTGCTGCGCCTGCGGCCGCACTGCCGCGTGCTCGTCGTCGGCCGCGACAGCGTCAGCTACGGCATGCCGCTTCCCTTCGGCCAAAGCTATGCCCGCCGCTACCGGGCACAGTATTCGCTCGACCCGGACCGGGTCTTTTTCTGCGACACCCTGCCCTACCCCGACTACCTCAAGGTGTTGCAGGCCTCGGCCTGCCACGTCTACCTGACCTATCCCTTCGTGCTGTCCTGGTCGGCCCTGGAAGCCATGGCCAGCGGCTGCCTGATCGTGGGCTCGGACACCGAACCGCTGCGCGAGGTGGTGACGGACGGCCAAAACGGCTTTCTCGTCGATTTCTTCGACCACCAGGCCCTGGCCTGGCGCATCGCCGACGTCCTTGCCCGTCGCCACGACCTGGGCCACCTGCGCCAGGCCGCCCGGCAAACCGTGCTTGCGCGCTACGACAAGACCCGGACCTGCCTGCCGGCCCATCTGCGCCTGGCCGAACGGGTCCTGACCGGAGAATTCGATGCCAAAGCCTGAGCCGATCCTGCCCGATCCCGCGCCGGCCGCCCTGGCTGCCCTGGACGCGGCCACGGCCCTGGCGGCCGCCGGGGATGCCGACCGGGCCCGGGAGCTTGCCCTGCCGCTGCTGGGTGAACCGGCCCTGCACGTCCGCGCCCTGGTCCTTTTGCAGGAGATCGCCCGTCGCCGGGGGGAGGCCGCCGAGGCGGCGCGACTGGCCGCCCGGGCCGCCCGCCTGGCTCCCAAAAGCCCCCGCGCCCTGGCCCTTTGCGCCATGGCCGCAACCGACGCCGGCCGCCATGGCGAGGCCCTGGCCAAGGCCCGCGAGGCCCTGGCCCGCGACCCCGATGAAACCCTGGCCGCGGCCGCCGGCATGCTGGCCGCCCTGCGCCTCGACCAGCCCCTGGCGGCCAAGGATGCCGCCCTGGGCGTCCTGGCCGCCCCGGACTGCCCGGCCGAGGTCGCCTCCCTGGCGGCCACGGTCCTCGGCAACCTCGCCCAGGGACGCCCCTTTGGCCTCATCCGCTGCGAGCAGGGCGACCTGGTCGGGCTTGCCCGCACCGGCACGGCCGCCCCGGCCGACGTGGACCTCCTGGTCGACGGCGCGCCCCTGGCCCGGTTGACGGCCGATATCCCCTTTTGCCCAAAGGCCGGGCTATTGGCCTTCCGGTTTTCGCCCCCGGCCACCCTGGCGCCCGGGACAACGGTCGAAGCCCGGCTGGCCGCAACCGGCCAGGCCCTTTTCGGCAGCCCCGTCGCCTTGCCGGCCGCCCGGACCGGACCGGCCGCCGGCCCCCGGCGCGGTCAGGCCGCCTTGGCTGACGACGGGCGCTTAAGCGGCTACCGCTTCGATCCGGCCGCGCCAGGCAAACGGCTGGCGGTCGCCTTTTTCGCCGACGGCGAGCCCTCGCCGCGCCTGACCGCCACGGCCGAGGGATTCGCGGCGGGCCTTCTGGAAAAGGGCCTGGGCGACGGGCGCTTCGCCTTTGCCGTGGACTGGCCCCACGAGGCCGGGACCGCCTGCCGACGGGTCCATGTCCGCGACGCGGCCACGGGGGAGGCCCTGGCCGGTTCGCCCGTCCTCGTCCCCCATCCCCGGGAGGCCGGGCCGACCCTGGCCCGGCTGTGCGCCTGGCTGCGCCAGGCCGGCCAGAACCCGGACGCGCCGCCGCCGCTGCCCCCGGAGTGCCGGGGGGCGCTGCTCGATTTCGCCCGGAGCGAACTGGCCGCCCGCGTGGCCCGCTTCGAAGCCGCCGCCACGGACGCCAGCGAGGCTTCCCATGGCTAGCCCGGCCCGCGTCGACGTCATCGTGCCGGCCTACCGGGGGCTGGCCCTGACCCTGGCCTGCCTGGAATCACTGCTTGGCGCCAGCTGCCGCCTGCCCCACCGCATTGTGGTCGTAAACGACCGCTCCCCGCAGCCGGAACTGACCGCCGCGCTGCGTAAGCTCGCCGGCACGGGCCGGCTGGAGCTGCTGGAAAACGACCGCAACCTGGGTTTTCCGGCTACGGCCAACCGGGGCCTAGCCCTTTCGCCCGGCCGCGACCGGGTGCTCGTCAACAGCGACGTGCTCGTCTTCGACGGCTGGCTGGACCGGCTGGCCGCCGCCGCCCACGCCGCGCCGGACATCGGCACGGCCACGCCCTTTGCCAACAACGCCACCATCTGCTCCTACCCCCGGCCCAACACCGACAACCCCCTGCCGGCGGACATCGCCCCGGCCGCCCTCGATGCCCTGTGCGCCGCGGAAAACGCCGGGCAAACCGTCGAGTTGCCCACGGCCGTGGGCTTTTGCATGTACATCCGGGGCGACTGCCTGGACGACGTCGGGCTTTTCGACGCCGAGGCCTTTGGCCTGGGCTACGGCGAGGAGAACGATTTTTGCCAGCGGGCGACGCATCTGGGCTGGCGGCACGTGCTGGCCGGCGACGTCTTCGTGGTCCACGCCGGCGGGGCGTCCTTCGGCGAGGGGAAAAAGCCGGCCCTGGCCCGCAACCTGGCCGTTTTGGCCGCGCGCCATCCCGGCTACCTGCCGCGGGTGCGGGAGTTTATCCGCCGCGACCCCGTGGCGGCGCTGCGCCGCAACATCGACGTGGCCCGATTGGCCCGCCTTGGCCCGCCGCCGCTGGTGGTGCGGCTTTGCCACGCCAAGGACGGCGGCACGGCCCGGCGGCTGGACGACGAGGCCCGGGAACTCGTGGCCGCCGGCTTCACCCCGGCCACACTCGCCCCGGCCGCCCGGGAAAACCCCGACCACCGGGTCCGCCTGACCGTGGACCAGCCCGAGGTTGCGGCCGAACTGGTCTACGCCCTGCCGGACGAATTGCCCCGGCTCGTGGACGACCTGCGCCGCCTGGGCACGGCCGGCTGCATCTTCCACCATTTCCTCGACCTGCCGCCCGAGGCCCTGGGCTTGCCGCAACTGCTCGGCGTGCCCCACGAGGCCCGGGTCCACGACTTCGGCTGGTTTTGCCCGAGCATCAACTGCCTAAACGACACGGGGCTGGCCTGCGGCGAGCCCGACCGGGCCGCCTGCCAGCGCTGCGCCGACGTGGGCGGCTCGGACATGCCCCACCTGACCGTGGAGGCGCTTTACGCCCAGTCCGGCCGCATCCTGGATACGGCTGTGCGGGTCGTGGCCCCCAGCCGCGACGCCGCCGCCCGCCTGCGCCACTGCTTCCCCGCGGCCCGGGTGGAGGCCGTCCCCCATCCCGAACCGGCCCTCGCCCCGCCGCCGCCGCCGGCCATCCTGCCCTGGGACGGCCGCAGGCCCGTGCGCCTGGCCGTCATCGGCGCCATCGGCGAACACAAGGGCTACGGGGTGCTCTTGGCCATGGCCCGCGACGCCAACCGGCGCGGCCTGCCCCTGTCCTTCCAGGTGGCGGGCTTCACCAAGGACGATTTTCCGCTGTTCGCCACGGGCAAGGCCTTCGTTTCGGGCCGCTACCAGGAAAACGAGGCCGTGGCCGTCATCCGGGAGCTCGACTGCCACCTGGCGCTTTTCCTGTCCGTGTGGCCGGAAACCTACTGCTACACCCTGACCGAGGCCTGGCGGGCCGGGCTGTACGCCGTGGGCTTCGACCTGGGGGCCGTGGGCGAGCGCATCGCGGACACGGGCTGGGGCTGGCGGCTGCCGCCCACGCGCCACGGCGCGGCCGTCAACGACCGGCTGCTGGCCCTGCTGCGCCAGCCGCCGCCGCCCGGCACCCTCCTGCCCTGACCGTATTGCGGTCCTGCGGCAGAAGCGCAACGACACTGTACGGCCATTCTGTTTGCTTTTCGTCTGCGGCGCGCCTTGACGCCGGGAAAACTTCGGCGCACATGCCCTCCATGCACGCCCATACCTGTATCGTCGGCTCCGGCATCCTCGGCCTGACCCTGGCCCGCGAACTCCTCGCCCGGGGCGAGGACGGCATCATCGTCTGCGACAAGGAGCCCGGCCCGGGCCGCCACGCCTCGGGCCGCAACAGCGGCGTGCTCCACGCCGGCATCTACTACGCCCCCGACAGCCTGAGGGCCAAAACCTGCCTGACCGGCAACCGGCGCATGCGGGCCTATTGCCGGGAGCGGGGCTTGCCGCTGTCGGCATGCGGCAAGGTCATCGTCACCCGCGACCCGTCCGAGCTCCCGGGGCTCTTGGCCCTGCGCGACAAGGCGCAAGCCAACGGAGCCACGGTGCGCCTGGTCGACGAAAAGGAACTGGCCGCCATCGAGCCCCGGGCCATCACCCACGGCCAGGCCCTTTTCTCCCCGGAAACGGCCGTGGTCGACCCCAAGGCCATCCTCGCCGCCCTGGCAAAGGACGTCACCGCCACGGGCCGGGCGAAAATCCTCTGGGGCACCAAGGCCATCGGCCCCAACGCCCTGGGGCGGCTCGTCACCTCGGCCGGGGAGATCGCCTACGATCGCCTGGTCAACGTGGCCGGGGCTTACGCCGACAAGCTCTGCCGGGCCTACGGCCTCGGCGCGGGCTACCAGCTCGTGCCGTTTAAGGGCGTCTACCGCAAGCTGCGGCCCCAGGCCGCCCACCTGGTGCGGGGCAACATCTACCCCGTGCCGGACCCGCGCAACCCGTTCCTCGGCGTGCATTTCACGCGCGGCGTTTCGGGCGAGGTCTATATCGGCCCCACCTCCATCCCGGCCTTTGGCCGCGAGAACTACGGCCTGCTTTCGGGCCTCGACGCCGAGGCCTTCTCCATTGCCCTGCGCGACGCCGTGCTGTTCGCCGTCAATCCCGGGTTTCGCTCGGTGGCCCTGTCCGAGCCGCGCAAGTACCGCTTCCGGCATTTCTTCGCCGACGCCTCGCGCCTGCTGCGGGGGCTGTCTCCCGAGGATGTGGTGCCGGCGGCCAAGGTCGGCATCCGGCCGCAGCTCGTGGACCTCCGCAAAAACACGCTGGTCTCGGATTACGTCCTGGAGCGGGGGCCGCGCGAACTGCACGTGCTCGGGGCCATCTCCCCGGCGTTTACCTCGTCCATGGCCATCGCCCCCTATCTGGCCGACCGGCTGCCCAGGGCCTGAGGCGAAACCGCCTCGCCGTGCCGCCGCGCGCAACGTCGCCGCCGGCACCGCCCGAAGCAACGGAAAACGTCACGAAACCGCCTCGCCGTTGTCGCCACGCCCGCCCCGATCCGGCGCATGGTGCCCATCAACACGAAAAGCGAGGTACGCCATGCACGACATCGATCCCCGGGTGTGCAGCCGGGAAAAAGACACCCTGACCTGCGCCTGCGGCGCGGTCTTCACCGTGGCCACGGCCCGCCAGGCCGGCTGCGACCGCCTCATCGGCTACGCCTGCCCGGCCTGCCGCCGGCCCCATGCCGCCAAGGCCTGCCTGCCGCCCGAACTGTCGCTGATCATCGCGCCCGCCGCCCTGCGCACGCCCGCCCACCCCGCCGCCTAACCCCCCGTCCCGCCGCGCCCGGCCGTTGCCCGATGCCGCCACCGGCACCGGCGCCTGCGGTCACGGCCGCGCCATCCGGTTTCTTTGCGCATCCGCCGGTTGCAAAAAAAAACGTTGCGGGTATGATCCCTTGCAATCGTTCCCCTCAGGTCCGACAGGGAACAGAAAACGCCGGCAGACGCGAGGCCCCATGCCGCCCCAAGACGCCTTCACCCCCCTGACCAGCCCCTTTTCCCCCTGGGAACCGGGCGCACTGGGCTTCGTGACCTTTCTCGCCATCGTGTTGGCCATCTTGGCCCTGATCCTTTTTCTGTCCGGTTTCCTGGTCCGCCGCCGCCAAAGCCCCGAAAAGCAGCGCCCCTACGAATGCGGCATCCTGCCCACGGGCCAGGGCCGGTTCCGCTATCCGGTGCCCTTTTTCCTCATGGCTGTGTTTTTCCTCATCTTCGACGTGGAAACCGCCTACCTCGTGGCCTACGCCGTGGCTTGGCCCCAGCTCGGGCTGCCCGGCTACGCCCGCGTGGCCGTTTTCATCGTCGTCCTGGGCCTGGGCCTGGCCTACATCTGGAAAAAGGGTGGCCTCGACTGGGACGAGGAGGAAGGGCTGTGACCGGCCCCCTGGACGCCGCCTTCGCCCCGGCGGATTTTATCATCAACTGGGCGCGCAAAAACAGCTTGTGGCCCTTTTTCTTCGGGCTGTCCTGCTGCTTCGTCGAGGAAGCCACGGCCTGGGGGCCGCGCTACGACATCGCCCGCTTCGGCTCGGAAGTCTTCCGGGGCTCGCCGCGCCAGGCCGACGTGCTCATCATCTCGGGCACGATGTTTAAAAAGGTCGCGCCCGTGGCCCTTCGGCTCTACGAACAGATGGCCGACCCCAAATGGGTCATTTCCATGGGCTCGTGCAGCAATTCCGGCGGCATGTACGACGTCTACTCGGTGGTCCAGGGCTCGGACCAGATTCTGCCCGTGGACGTCTACATCCCCGGCTGCCCGCCCCGGCCCGAGGCCCTGTTCGAGGGACTCATGCTCCTGCAAAAAAAGATCGCCGCCGGGGAAAAGCCCACCCGGCCCGTGCTGCACCTGCCGGGCGGCAGCGAGGGCGGCCGGCGCGACCACCTGATCGACGGGGTGAGCAAATGCCGCGACACGCGCGGCCCGGGCTACGCCGGCATTCCCATTCGGGGCACGGCGGCCACGGAGCCGCGCTTTTACGGCTCCCGGGCCGAGGGCATGTGGACGCCGCCCGCGCCGCGCATCAGCCTGCGCCCCGACCAGGAGGCCGTGGCCGCCGACCTGGCCGCCGCCTTCGGCGAAGACGTGGCCCTGGCCCCCGACAGCCAGGACATGCCGACCTATACCGTCGCCCCGGCGCGCATCGCCGCGGTGCTGGCCCACCTCAAGCACGCTTCCCCCACCCGCTTCGAACGCCTGGAGGACCTGACGGCCGTCGACGAAACGGCCCGCCGCAACCCGCCCGGCCACGAAGCCACGGTGGTCTACACGCTCGCGTCCCTTTCCACGCCCGGCCTGGTGCGCCTGACCTGCGCGCTCCCCACGCGCGACGCCGCCATCGCCACGGCCACGGGCGTGTGGCCCTGCGCCAACTGGTACGAACGCGAGGCGGCCGAGATGTTCGGCCTGACCTTTGCCGGCCACCCCGACCCCCGGCGGCTTCTGACCCACCGCGACTGGATCGGCCATCCCCTGCGCAAGGACTACGAGGGCCGGGCCACCAACATGGCCCCCTTCACCGAGGATGAGGCCAGGCGCCTGGAGCCCGTGGACGCCCGGGAACTGCTCGGCAAGGACGCCGACGCCGGCGAGGCCGTGCTCAATTTCGGCCCCCACCACTACGCCACCCACGGCATCCTGCGCTATGCGCTGTCCCTTCGCGGCGAACGCATCGAGGCCCTGGGGCTCGACATCGGCTACCACCATAGGGGCGTGGAGAAAATCGGCGAGCGCCAGACCTGGCACCAGTTCATCCCCTACACCGACCGGGTGGACTACCTGTCGGGCGTGGCCAACAACCTGTCCTACGTCACGGCCGTGGAGACGCTCGCCGACGTGGCCGTCCCCCCCCGGGCCGCCTATGCGCGAGTCATGCTGTCCGAGCTTTTCCGGCTGTCCAACCACCTGATGTATTTCGGCACCTTCCTCCAGGACCTCGGCATGATGAGCCCCATCTTCTACGCCCTGCGCGAGCGTGAGATGGTCCTCGACATCATCGAAACGATCACCGGCGGGCGGCTGCACCCGTCCTGGCTGCGCATCGGGGGGCTGGCGGCCGACCTGCCCGAGGGCTGGAAGGACATGGTCGACGCCTTTGTCCGGATTTTCCCGGCCAGGCTCAAGGAATACCACGCCGGGGTGACCAAAAACCCCATCGTCAAGGCCCGCGCCCGGGGGGTCGGCGGCATTTCCGCCGCCGCAGCCGTCGACTGGGGCGTGACCGGCCCCAACCTGCGCGCCGCCGGCGTTTCCTGGGACCGGCGCAAGGCCCTGCCCTACGGCGCCTACGCCGATTTCGACTTCGACGTGCCCACGGGCGAAGGCGGCGACTGCTACGCCCGCTACCTCGTGCGCATGGAAGAAATGGCCCAGAGCCTGCGCATCATCGAGCAGGCGGCGGCCAGGATGCCCGGCGGGCGCTACCTGCCTAAGGACATGCGCTACAGCCTGCCCCAGAAACAGGAAGCGCTCCATGACATCGAAAGCCTCATCCACCATTTCGTGAACGTGACGCGCGGCCCACGGCTTCCGGCCGGCCAGGCCTACGCCGCCACCGAAGCCCCGCGCGGCGAGCAGGGGTATTACCTCGTCTCCGACGGCGGCTGCCACGCCTACAGGCTGCGAGTGCGCACGCCGGGGTTCGCCAACATCCAGGCCCTGCCAGTCATCGCCAAGGGCCTGCGCATCGCCGATTTCGTGGCCGTGCTCGCCTCCTACGACTACATTTTGCCGGACATCGACCGTTAACGAGCGGACGGAACAACGAGAGAAGCGATGAAAAAAATACTGGCCATAGTGGGAGGCGTTTTCCTGGTCCTCCTTGTCGCGGGCGCCCTGTTTTTCGGATACGGCGTATACCAGGGAAAAAAGCTCGACGCATCGAGCCGGGCCTATATCGAGCAAAATATTCCGGCGATTTTGCAGACATGGTCAAAGGATGCGTTGCTTGAACGCGCGGCGCCGCAGTTGCGGCGCGATCTTGACAAGGATCCGCCGAATACCGACCTACTTTTCAAGAAATTCACGGAGCTTGGTAAATTTCAACAGATGGATGACATCAAAGGCAATTCTATCACCTCCATCACGCCGGATAAAGGCCTGATCAAAACGGCCCACTACGTGATCCAAGCGAAATTTGACCACGGGGACGCGGCCATTACCGTCAATCTCGTCCAGGCAGCCGAGAAATGGCAAGTTGTCGGTTTTTTCGTCAACTCTCCGAAAATGCTGCAATAACGGCAATGCGCCCAACCCAACTCCGCCGAGAACACCATGCTGCCTGACGCCCTGCGAAACGAACTTGAACACATGACCACCAGGGTCGGCCATCCCCGCGAAGCGGCCGTGGACGTCATGTACGCCCTGCAGCGCCACTACGGCTATCTGTGCGACGAGGCCATGCACTACGCGAGCGGCGTCCTCGGCATGACGACACTCGAACTGGAATCCCTGGCCACCTTCTACGACTACCTCTACCGCCGGCCCGTGGGGCGCTACGTCATCCACGTCTGCGATTCGGTGGTCTGCTGGATGTTCCACCAGGATTCCATCTTCGACTACCTGTGCCGCACCCTCGGCGTGCCGCCCGGCGGCACCACCGACGACGGCATGTTCACGGTCTTGCCGGCGGCCTGCATCGGCAACTGCCACAACGCCCCGACCATGCTCGTCAACGGCCGCTTCTACGACAGGCTCACCCCCGAACGCATCGACGCGGCCCTGGCCGAGCTGCGCCAATCCACCGAGGAGCCGGTGCGATGCAAATAGACACGCCGCAGGTGCTTTTCAAAAACCGGCATCTCGGCCGGCCGGCCACCTTCGAGGAATACCGGGCCGGCGGCGGCTACGAGGCGCTTATCAGTACCGTGGGCAAGCGCACGCCGGCCGAGGTGCTGCAACTGGTCCTCGAAGCCGACCTGCGCGGCCGCGGCGGGGCCGGCTTCCCGGCCGGCAAGAAATGGCAAGGCATCCCGGCCGATTACGTCGGCCCGCGCTACGTGGTGGTCAACACCGACGAGATGGAGCCCGGCACCTTCAAGGACCGCATCCTGGTCAACGTAGACCCCCACCTGGTCATCGAGGGCATCGTGCTGTGCGCCTACGCCGTGCAGGCCACCGAGGGCGTCTGCTTCATCCGGCCCTCCTACGAATCCGACGCCGTGCTCCTCGAAGAGCAGTCCCGGGTGGCCCGGGAACATGGCCTGCTCGGCAACTCCATCCTGGGCACCACTTTCTCCTTCGATATCCACGTCCACCGCAGCGCCGGCCGCTACATCTGCGGCGAGGCCTCGGCGCAGATAAAAGCCATCTCCGGGCTGCGGCCCAACCCGCGCAAGGGCGGGCCGCGCACCAGCGTCAAGGGGCTGTGGGACTGCCCGACCATCGTCAACAACCTGGAAACGTTGGCCAACCTGCCCGGCATCGTGCGCAACGGCCCGCAGTGGTTCAAGTCCCTGGCCCGCTCGGCCACCGGTTCGGGCACCAAGCTTTTCAGCGTGTCCGGGCGCGTGGTCAGGCCCGGCTGCTACGAACTGCCCATCGGCACGCCGCTGCGCGAGATCATCTACACCCACGCCGGCGGCATGCCGCCCGGCCGGGTGCTCAAGGCCGTGATCCCGGGCGGGGCCTCGACCCCGTTCATGCCCGACAAGTACCTTGACCTGGAGATGGACTTCGAGCCCATGAAAAAAGCCGGCCAGCGCTTCGGCACGGCCTCCATCATGGTCTTCGACCAGAACACCTGCCTGGTCGGGGCCACCCTCAACCTCATCGAGTTCTTCGCCCGCGAATCCTGCGGCTGGTGCACGCCCTGCCGCGAGGGCCTGCCCTATGTGCGCTATCTGCTGCGCCTCATCGAAGGCGGGCAGGGCCAGGAAGCACACATCGCCATGATCAAGGACGCGGCCAAGGCCATGCGGTCGGCCTACTGCGCCTTCGCCCCGGGCGCGGCCGAGCCGCTGTTGAGCCTTTTTGAATTCTTCGAGCCGGAAGTGCGCGAGCATCTGCGCCAAAAACGCTGCCCCTTCGGCAACCCGCCGCCGGCGGTGCGCGGCAAGGCCTGCGGCACCCGGCCGCCCGATTTCGGCCCCACGCCCTGCCCGGAGGACCAATGCCCGATCTGATCATCGACGGCCGGCCGGTGTCCGTGCCCAAGGGCACCATGGTCATCGAGGCGGCCGAAAAGCTTGGCATCGTCATCCCGCGCTTTTGCTGGCATCCGGCCCTGGGCGCGGCCGGGGCCTGCCGCATGTGCGCCGTCATGTTCGTCGACGGCCCGACAAAAGGCCTGGAAATGAGCTGCATGACCCCGGCCGCCGACGGCATGGTGGTTTCGACCTTCCACCCCGAGGCCGTGGCCTTTCGCCGCCAGGTCATCGAACTGCTCATGGCCAACCACCCCCACGACTGTCCGGTCTGCGACGAGGGCGGCCACTGCCTGCTCCAGGACGAAACCATCTCCGGCGGCCACGGCCTGCGCCGCTTTCCCGGCAAGAAACGCACCTACCTGGACCAGGACCTGGGGCCGTTCGTCCAGCACGAGATGAACCGCTGCATCCACTGCTACCGCTGCGCCCGGTTCTACCAGGAATACGCCGGCTACCGCGACTTCGGCCCCATGCAAAACGCCAACCGGGTCTATTTCGGCCGCTTCGCCTCCGGTCCCCTGGAAAGCCCCTTTAGCGGCAACCTGGCCGACCTCTGCCCCACGGGCACGCTCACCGACAAGCCCGGCCGCTACAAATCCCGGCGCTGGGACTGCCAGCGCGCCCCGTCGCTGTGCCCACATTGTTCCCTTGGCTGCGCGACCGTGGCCTTGTCGCGCTACCGCGAGGTCGTGCGCATCGAGGGCCGGGAAAACCCGGCCGTCAACGGCTTTTTCCTGTGCGACCGGGGCCGCTATTCCTTCGGCTACGCCGCCAGCGCCGAACGGCCGCGCCAGGCCCGCGTCGACGGCGTGCCCACGGAAGCGGACGCGGCCATCGCCCAGGCGGCGGCGCGCCTCAAAGCCGTGTCCGACCAATACGGCCCGGCTGCCGTGGCCGTGGCCGGGGGAACGCGCACCACCCTCGAATCCCAGGCCGCCCTGGCCGGCCTGGCCCGGGCCGCCGGCTGGCGCGGGCCGGCCTTTTTCGCCACGCGGCGGGAACACAGCGATACGGCCGCGTCGCTGGCCGCCCTGGCCGGCGGCCGGACCCGGTCCCTGGCCGACCTGGCCCAGGCCGACGCCGTGCTGTGCCTGGGCGTTTCGCCGCTATGCGACGCCCCCATGCTGGCCCTGGCCCTGCGCCAGGCGACCCGGGCCGGCGGCAAGGTCCTCGTGGCCGACCCGCGCCCCGTCGGCCTGCCGCTGCCGTTTGCGCATCTGCCCGCGCTGCCGGGCCAGCTCGCCGATGTCGCGGCCGTCATAACCGGCGATCCCGACCGGGCCGGGCTCGAGGCGCAACAGCGGCTCCCCCTTGCTCCCGAGTTGTGGCCGGGCCTGGAAGAAGCGGCCAAGGCCTTCGCCGCCGCCAAACGCCCGGTCATCGTCTTCGCGCCGCCTCTGGCCCAGGCCTTGCCCGCCGACGAACGCATCGGCCTTTTCCCCGTCCTTGCCGGCCCGGGCACGGCCGGCGCGGCCTTGCTGGCCGCCCCCGACGCCCCGGGCCTGGACGACCTGGCCGGGGACATCGTTGCCGGGCGGGTCAAGGGGCTGGTCCTGGCCGAGGCCGACGCCACCGCCGCCTCGCCGGCCCTGGCCGCCGCCCTGGGCAAGCTCGACACCCTGGTCGTGCTGGACTGCCTGCCCACGCCGACCTTTGCCGCGGCGAAAGTGTTCCTGCCCACGCAAACCCTGTTCGAATCCGGCGGCACGCTGTGCAACAACGAAGGCCGGCTGCACTACGCCGCGCCGGTCGCCCCGCCGGGCGAGCCCGTCTCCCGCGACGGCCACGGCGGCCATCCGCCCCGCGACTATGCCCGCAAGCTCCCGGGCACGGAGCCGCGCCCCGTGGCGACGCTGTGCGACGCCCTGGCCCGGGGCCTGGGGCTGGCTGCGCCGGACCAGGACCTGGCCGCACTGACGGGCCTTGCCCTTGGCCCCCTGCCGCCTGAGGGGGCGCGCATCCTGCGTTTTCCCGTTGCCGCCGCTGTTGGGGCCGGCCAGACGCCAGCCACCGTTGCGGCCAGCCCGGCGCCCCCCGCTGCTGCGGCCGACCAGGCGCGCACCGCTGCTGCGGCCAGCCAGGCGCCCCCCGCTGCTGACGGCCCGCCCGACACGGCCTCGCGGCCCGACACCCCGGCTGCGGCCGACGTGCCGCCCACGCCGCCCCAGCCCGGCCTGGCCGTCGTTTTCGACGAAACCCTTTTCGGCACCGAGGAGTTCGGCCGCTACGCCCCCTTGGCCCGGGGCCAGGCCCCGGCCGGGCCGACCTTCGGCCTGCACCCGGACGACGCCGCCGCCCTGGGCCTCGCCGACGGCGCCGCCGCCACCCTGGCCGTGGGCGAACGCCTCGTTGCCGGCACGGCCCGGCTTTTCCCCAACATGGCCAGGGGAGCGCTGGTCGTGCCGCGCCTGCCGGAACTGGCCGGCTTGCCGCCAACCCTTCCCCCGCAGGCCTGGCGTCGGAGGCAGCCATGACCGATATCCTCACCGGCGTGCTGGTCATGCTCGTCCGCATGGCCGTGGTGTTGGCCGTGGTCTTCGGCCTGGCCGCCTACATGATCCTCCTGGAGCGCAAGCTCCTTGGCCGCTTCCAGGTGCGCTACGGCCCCAACCGGGTCGGCCCCTTCGGGCTGCTCCAACCCATCGCCGACGGGCTGAAAATGCTGCTCAAGGAAGACATCATCCCCGACGGCGTGGACCGGCGCATCTTCCTTATCGCCCCGGCCATCGTGGCCGGCGCGGCCCTTTTCGCCTTCGCCGTGGTGCCCTTTGGCCCCACGTTTACCCTTTTCGGCAAGCGCATCACGCAAGTCATCACGGACACCGACGTGGGGCTGCTGGTCATCTTCGGCCTGTCGTCCCTGGCCGTTTACGGCGTGGCCCTCGGCGGCTGGACGTCCGACAACAAGTACAGCCTGCTTGGCGGCATCCGCGGCGCGGCCCAAATGATCAGCTACGAACTGGCCCTGGGGCTGTCGCTGGTGCCCGTGGCCATGATGGCCCGCTCGCTCAACCTCACGGCCATCGTCGAGGCCCAGGCCAGCCTGCCCTTCGCCCTGACCCAGCCCCTGGCCTTCGCCATTTTCGTCGTAAGCGCCCTGGCCGAGACCAACCGCATCCCCTTCGACCTGCCCGAGGCCGAAAACGAACTGCAAGCCGGCTACCACACCGAGTATTCCGGCATGCGCTTCGCCCTGTTTTTCGTCGGCGAATACGTCAACATGATCCTGCTCGGCTCCATCACCGCCGTGTTCTTCCTGGGCGGCTGGCACGGGCCGTTGCTGCCGCCCATCGTCTGGCTGGCGGTCAAGGTCCTGGCCGTGCCGGTCTTTCTCATCTGGACCCGGGCCTCGCTGCCGCGGCTGCGCTACGACCAGCTCATGGCCGTGGGCTGGAAGTGCCTGGTGCCGCTGGGGCTACTCAACATCCTGGTCACCGGGGCCATCCTGACCGCCGGCCTGTAGGAAACGCGCCATGGACGAAAAAAAAGACACGCCGGGCATCATACGTGAATTCCTCGACGGCGCGGCCGGTATCGCCGGTTCCTACGCCGCCACGCTGACCCACCTGTTCCGCAAGCCCGTCACCGAACAGTACCCGGACTACAAGCGCCCCATGCCCCCCCGGGCGCGCGGCCGCATCATCCTGACCCGCTCCCCGGACGGCAAGGAACGCTGCGTGGCCTGCTACCTCTGCTCGGGCGTGTGCCCGGTCAACTGCATCTCCATGCAGTCCGAGGAAGGCCCGGACGGAAGGCGCCGGGCGGCCTGGTTTCGCATCAACTTCGCCCGCTGCATCTACTGCGGCCTGTGCGAGGAGGCCTGCCCCACGCTCGCCATCCAGCTCACGCCCGAATTCGCCTTTTGCAAGGACGCCATCGAGGATTTCGTGTACGAAAAGGACGACCTGCTCGTTACCCACGGCGGCAAGGACCCGGACTACGACTTCTACGCCCATGCCGGCGTGACCGCCGGTGCCCCCAAGGGCGAGCACATCGGCGAGGACGAGCCCGTGGACGTCAAAAGCATCCTGCCCTAGCCGGCTTTTTTCCTGGAATATGATGATGCGCCAAAACGGAATCGAACATCGGGCCGGACAGGCCGGGGAGCCGTCATGACCGCCCTGGGAACGCTTTTCTACCTGCTGGCCGCCGTGATGCTGACCGCCGCCGGCCTGGCCGCCACCCGGCGCAACCCCATCCATGCCGTGTGCTGCGCCGTGATTGCCTTTGTGGCCTCGGGCGGGCTGTTCGTGGTCCTCGGCGCGCCCCTGCCCGGCGCCTTGCAGGTGGTTGTCTACGCCGGGGCCATCATGGTCCTGTTCCTGTTCATCATCATGCTGCTCGGCCTGCCTGTCGGTGCCGGGCGCCTGCCCGCCGCCCGCCTGGCCCTGCCGGCGGTCCTCGGCGCGGCCACTTTCGTTTCCCTGTTTGTCCTGGCCGGGGCCGCCCCGGCCGGGCGGCTGCCCCTGCCGGCGGCCACGGCCGCCCCCGGCAACGTCGGGGCCGTGCTTTTCGGCGACTACTGGCTGGCGGTGGAGGCCGTCTCCATCCTCCTGTTCGCCGCCCTGGCCGCCGTGCTGCTGCTGGGCAAGGCCAAACGGAACCCGACGCACGGAGGCAAGCCGGCATGAACGTTCCCCTGTCCCACGTGCTCGCCGTGGCCGGCCTGCTGTTCGTCATCGGCGGCGGGTGCGCCGTGGCCCGGCGCAGCGTGCTCATGATCCTGGTCGGCGTGGAATTCATGCTGACCGCCGCGAGCCTGGCCTTTGTCGGCGCCGCCCTGGCCCACGGCAACCTGGACGGCCAGGCGGCGGCCATCCTGGTCATGGGCCTGGCCGCAGCCGAGGCCGGCCTGGGCCTGGCCCTGCTCGTCCAGGCCAAACGCGGCGGCGCTACGGCTGATATCGACAGCTACAACCGGCTGGGGGGGCAGTGATGCATACGGCCCTTGCCCTCATGCTCCTGTGCCCCCTGGCCGGCGCGGTGTTCCAGGCCGGCTGGGGCTCGGCCGTGGGCCGGCGGGCCAGCGCCCTGGCCGCCGCCCTGGCCGTGGCCGGGTCCTTTGCCGCGGCCCTGGTCGCCTTCGCCGGCTGCGGCGTGGCCCCCACCCACGTGAGCTTCGGCGCCTGGCTGGCCTTCGACGGCTTTTCCGCCCAATTTTCGCTGCTCTACGACCGCATCGCCGCGGTCATGACCGTGACCGTGACCTTCACGGCCCTACTCATCCACCTCTATTCCGCCGGCTACATGCGCGAGGACAAATCCTATGCGCGCTATTTCTGCTACCTGAACCTGTTCGTCTTCTTCATGCTGGTCATCGCCCTGGCCGACGACCTGGTCTTTCTTTTCCTGGGCTGGGAGGGCGTGGGCTTTTGCTCTTTTGCGCTCATCGGCTTTTGGCACGAGGACCCCAAGAACGTCGTGGCCGGCTGCAAGGCCTTCATCACCACCCGGGTGGGCGACCTGGGCTACGTGGCCGCGCTGGCGCTCACCATCGCCTCCTTCGGCGAGGCCTCGCTCACCGGGCTTTCCGCCGGGGCGGAGACGCTCTCCCCGGGCCTGGCCGCCGTCATCGGCTTCGGCTTCCTGTTCGCGGCGCTCGGCAAATCCGCCCAGCTGCCGCTGTCCTCCTGGCTGCCCGACGCCATGGCCGGCCCGACGCCCGTCTCGGCGCTGATCCACGCCGCCACCATGGTCACGGCCGGCGTCTACCTGCTCATGCGCCTGGACCCGCTTTTGGCCTACGCCCCGCCCGTGGGCGCCACGGCGGCCCTGCTTGGCGGGGCCACGGCGCTTTACGGCGCCTGCTGCGCCCTTGGCCAGCGCGACGTCAAGCGCATCCTGGCCTATTCCACCGTCAGCCAGGTCGGCTACATGTTCCTGGCCGCCGGCTCGGCCGACGTGACCGGGGCGCTTTTCCACCTGCAAACCCACGCCTTTTTCAAGTCGCTCCTTTTCATGTGCGCCGGCATCATGATCCAGGCCGCAAGTGAAGAGCACGACATCTTCCGCATGGGCGCGCCGTTGCGGCGTCGCTATCCGGGGCTGTTCGTCCTTTTTTCCTGCGGCGCGGCAGCGCTCGCCGGCATCCCCTTCACCTCGGGCTATTTCAGCAAGGGCCGCACCCTGGCCGACGCCCTGACCCATCCCGACCCGGTCTTCCTGCTGGCCTTCGCCATGGGCACGCTGGCCGCCCTGGTCACGGCCGTCTACGTCTTCCGCATGTATTTCGTGGCCTTTTTCGCCGAGCCGGCCGATCCCGCGCCCATCCACGACGCGCCGGCCCTGCACGCGATGGAACTCCCCCTGTGGCCCCTGGCCCTCCTGGCCGTGGGATACGGCTTTGCCAATCCACCGGAATTTTTGCATATTCGTCCATGGCTCGATCACTATCTCCTGGGCGTGACCGCGCCGCTCCCCCCCCACGCCGCCCATGCGGAACTGCTCGTGGAAAGCCTCGACGCGGCCCTGGCCTTCCTCGGCTTGGCCATGGCCTGGCATTTCTACCGGCCGGCCAGGCATCCGGCCGCCCCCCCGGACGGCCTGCTCACGGCCGGCCTGGGCCTCGACGCCCTGTACCTGAAGCGGTTGGCCGCGCCCTATGTCCGGCTGGCCGCCTTTGCCTGGCGGGCCATTGACGAAGACATCCTGGACGGCGCGGCCCTTGGGCTGGCCAGCGGCCTCGGCGGCCTGTCCGGGGCCGTGGGCCGCGTCGGCGGCGGCCGCATCGCCGTCTCGCTGGCCGCGGTATTCGCCGCCGTGGCTGTCGTCCTGGTTTGGGTCGCCTTTGGTTGGTTATAGAGAAAGCCCAACGGAATCGGAGCCTTCATGCGGCAGATGCCCTGGCTGACCTTGCTTGTCTTCTGGCCCTTGCTTGCGGCGGCGGCCATGCCGTTGCTGCGGCGATCCCGTGAGGGCTGCCGCCGCTTCGCCCTGGCCGCCGTCCTGGTCGAGCTGGCCTTGGCCGGGCTGGTGGTCCTGCTCTTCGCCGCCGGCCGGCCCGACCTGCCCGTGGTCGAGGACGCGGCCTGGATACCGGCCCTCGGCATCCGCTACACGCTGTCCTGCGATGGCTTAAGCCTCGTGTTCGTGGTGCTGACGGCAGTGATCGGCCTGTGCTGCATGCTGGCCTCGCGCCACGACGACCAGGCCCGGCCGGCCCTGTACCACGCGCTGATCCTGGCCTCCCTGGCCACGGTCCAGGGGGTGTTCCTGGCCACGGACCTGTTTTTGTTCGCGCTTTTTTGGGAAGCCCAGCTCATCCCGGTCTTTTTCCTCATCGGCATCTTCGGCCACGGCGATCGGATGCGCGTGGCCATCAAATTCTTCCTCTTCTCGGCCGTCGGCGGCCTGCTCATGTTCCTGGCCGTCATCGCCCTGGGGCTTTTCGCCGCCGACCTGCCCGACGGCCCGAGCTTCGCCCTTTTCGACCTCACGCGCCTGTCCCTGCCCGTGGCCACGGGCCGGTGGCTCTTCGCCGCCTTCGTCCTGTCGTTCGCCATCAAGATTCCCTTGGTGCCGGTCCACATGTGGCTGCCCGACGCCCACACCGAGGCGCCCACGGCCGGCAGCCTCATCCTGGCCGGCCTGCTGCTGAAAACCGGCGGCTACGCCCTGATCCGCTTCGCCCTGCCGCTTTTTCCCGAGGCGGCCGTGGCCTTCGCCCCGGTGCTGACGGTCCTCGGCCTTATCGGCCTGTTCTACGCCTCGGTGGTTGCCCTGGCCCAGGAGGACGTCAAGCGGCTGATCGCCTATTCGAGCATCGGCCACATGGGCCTGGCCATAGCGGCCATCGTCTCGGGCTCGCGCCTGGCCCTTGGCGGCGCGGTCGTCATGATGGTCAGCCACGCCCTGACTTCGGGCGGGCTTTTCGCCCAGGCCGGCATGATCGGCGAACGCCTGGGCAGCCGGCGCTTCGCCGTGCTGGGCGGCATCTGGAACAAGGCTCCCGGTTTCGGCGCCGCGTTTTTGTTCTGCGTCCTGGCCGCCGCCGCCCTGCCCGGGTTGTCCGGGTTCGTGGGCGAGGCCATGATGGTTTTCGGACTGTTTCGGGTCGACACCGTGGCCGGCGGCTTCGCCGTGGCCGGCATGGCCGCCACCCTTATCTACCTGCTGCGCCTGGCCAAGGACACGCTTTTCGGCCCGGCCCGCTCCGACCTGCCCTTCCCGGACCTTAACGCCCGGGAATCGGCCCTGCTCGTCATCCTGGTCCTGGCCATCGCCTGGCTCGGACTGTTCCCCGGCCCGGTGCTGCGGCTGACCGCCGGCCCCCTGGACGCCATCGCCGGCCAGGTCTGGCCGACCCTGCACGCCGCAACCGGCCTGTAACCGCGAGGAACGCCATGCCCGCCGCCCCAACCGACCTCTTTCCCCATCTGGCCCTGGCCGTCGGCGGCCTGGTCGCCCTCGGCGCGGCTTGGCTGCCGGGCGCCACGGCCCGCAAGGCGCTTCCCGTGGCCGCCGCCGTCTTCGCCCTGCTGCCCGGCCTGTGGGCCATCGGGGCCGGCGGCGAGGCCAGCGGCATGACCCGTTTTTTCGCCGCCCTATTAAGCGCCATCACCCTGGCCGTGGTGGGCCTGCTCGCCCGCTACGCCGACCGGCGGGATTTCGCCGGCGACGCCCTCTACGGCCTGCTGCTCTGGTCGGCCCTGGGCATGCTGCTTCTGGCCGAGGCCACCGACTGGATCATGTTGCTTATTGGCCTGGAACTGGCCTCGCTGTGCCTCTATGCCCTGGTCGCCGCCCGGGTCGCCGACGGGCTCGGGGCCGAGGCGGCGCTCAAGTACTTCCTGCCCGGGGCCGTGGGCCTGGCCGTGCTGGCCTTTGGCATAAGCCTTCTCTACGCCGGCAGCGGCAGCCTCGACATCACCGATTCCCTGGCCGCCGGCGGCCCGCTGGTCGCCGCCGGCCTGGCCCTGGCCCTGGTGGGCCTCGGGTTCAAGCTGTCGCTCGCCCCGGTGCACCTGTGGACCCCGGACGTCTACCAGGGCGCCCCGGCGCCGGTGGCGGCGTTTTTGTCCACCGGCTCCAAGGCGGCCGTGGCCGCCGCGCTGCTTCACGTGTGCGCCGACGCCTCCCCCGAGGCCATGGCCGTCCTTGGCCCGGCCCTGGTCGTCGCCTCCGCCCTGACCATGGCCGTGGGCAACATCGGCGCCCTGGCCCAGAAAAACCTCAAGCGCCTGCTGGCCTTTTCCTCCATCGGCCAGATGGGCTACATCGGCATGGCGGCGCTGGCCGTCAACGACGGCGGCGGCGAGGCGGCGCTTTTTTATCTCGTGGCCTACGCGCTCATGGACCTCGGCGCCTTCGGGGCCGTGGGCGCGCTGTCGGGCCAGGGCGCCGACCGCGACGCCATCACGTCCTACCGGGGCCTGGGCTACGTTTATCCCTGGCGGGCCGGGGCCTTGTGCGCCGGCCTGCTCTCCCTGGCCGGCCTGCCGCCCACGGCCGGTTTCATCGGCAAGTTCCTGGTCTTCGGCGCGGCGCTTCGGGCCGGCTATACCGGCCTGGCCGTCTTCGGCATCCTCATGGCCGTCATCGGCATCTTCTACGCCCTGCGCGTGGTGGCCACCCTCTACATGCGCGAGGGCATCGAGGCCTACCCGGCCATGCCCGGCCCGGCCGGCCCGGCCGCCAGCCTGGCCCTCGGGGCCGTGTCCGTGGGCGTCGTGGCCCTGGGGCTTTGCCCCGGGCCGCTTCTGGCCGCCATCGGGCGCATGGTCGGGGGATGAAGCGAAAAGAGGCCAGACCTTCCAGGGCCGCTTACAGGCCCGCATGTTCCCTGGCGAGTGGTTACGATCGCGTCAAAGACCTGACGCGGCACAGGGAGCGCGGCAACAGAAGCACGACCCGGCATCGCAAAGAGAATATATTGATATCATAGTATTTTTTGAGGCTCCCCAACTCCTGCCGCTCGGCCTGCCATTCCATTTCGCCTGGTACGCTTCTTGATTTATCCCCGTTGGCGCCCCTCGGCGCCGGGTCCACCCTTGAGGCGGACAAAAGGGGAACACGGCATGGAAATCACTTCCCTCACCGCCTTGCGGGAAAAACTGGAAGACCTGCGCGGCCGCACGGGCGCCCGGAAAACACCGCCACGACCGGGCCAAGGCGGCGTCGTGCTCCACCTCACGCCCCGCACCGCCAGCCCGGGCGCGGACACGGCCATCTCCTTCGACGCGGCCAAGGGGCTCGTGGCGGACATCCGCCGCCAACCGCCCACGCAGACGGCCCTGGAAGCCGTCCACGACCTGGATTGGCAACGCGTGGCCCGCCTGATTGGCTGACGCGAAAAGGACTAACGCCGGCAAACGTCCGGGCGCGCGGCCTCGGAAACCGGCCGTGACCGGTCTTGCGCCCCGTGGCGCGCCTAAGCGGCGAGGATGGAAGTCGAAAGGATGGTGTGGCTGGCTGGAGCCCACGACCGGATTTGAACCGGTGACCTCTTCCTTACCAAGGAAGTGCTCTACCGACTGAGCTACGTGGGCCGATAACGCCGGGACGGTGTCGCAACGGGCCGTCGCCCCTCGCGGGCTGCGCGGGCGCAACCCGAATCACCCCGTCGCCGTGCGCTTGTGAACGAACCCGGCTCTTTTGTCAAAACGTTTTCGCCCCTGCTCCCCCATTCGGGGGGGGGCCGGGGTCGCCCTGCGGCAGAGTGGCGAGCACCGTCATGCCTGCTCCCCCATTCGGGGGGTCCGGGGGGGATGATCCCCCCCGGCCGCCGGAGGCATTGCTCCCCCGCAGCTTCCCACTCATCAATGGCTCTGGGCGACTTCCTTGGCAGCGGCCGCCGGTTCGACGACGTTGGCCTCGGCCTGGCGGATCTCACGGACCGGTTCGGCGGCCGGAGCGGTTTGCGCCTGGGCCGGCGCCTCCTCCTCGTGCATGGCCTTCTTGAAATCCCGGATACCCCGTCCGAGCTGACCGCCGAGGTCGGCGATCTTGCCCGGCCCGAAGATGATCAGGGCGATGATGATGATCAAAATGAGGTGATGCGGTTCGAAAATTCCCATTGACTGCCTCCCGGCTTGAAGATGGAACATGCCACCTTTAGGCGCTTGGGGCCAACCGGGCAAGGCATCCTGAACACATTGCAATCCAGGCGGGCGGCCGCCCCGGCCCGTCTCCCGGCCGGTGGCCGGTAGGGGAGCCGGCGGCACCGCTCGCCCGGCGACCGTCAGTTTCCCGACGCGTAGCGAGTCGGGTCCGGGACGCAGGCCTCGGCGAAGCCTTTCTTGCGCAGCAGGCAGCTGTCGCAGCGCCCGCAGGCCAGGCCGTCGGGCGTAGGGTCGTAGCAGGAATGGGTCAGGCCGTAGTCCACGCCAAGGCCCATGCCCAGACGCACGATGCCGGCCTTGGTCAGATCGAGCAGTGGGGTGTGGATGGTGATGCGCAGCCTTCCCTCCACCGCCTCCTTGACGGCCAGGTTGGCCATGGCCTCGAAGGCCCGCACGAACTCGGGCCGGCAGTCGGGATAGCCGGAATAATCCAGGGCGTTGACGCCTATGAAGATGTCCTGGGCGCCGAGCACCTCCGCCCAACCCAGGGCCATGGACAGGAAGATGGTGTTGCGGGCCGGCACGTAGGTGACCGGGATGTCGGCCTCCATGGCGGCCGGGTCGCGGTCCTTGGGCACGGCGATGTCGGCCGTCAGCGCCGAGCCGCCGATGGCCCCCAGCGGCAGGGGCAGGATCAGGTGGGCGTGGACGTCCATGGCCGCGGCCACGCGCTTGGCCGCCTCGAGCTCGACCTTGTGGCGCTGGCCGTATGCGAAGCTCAGCGCGCAGGGCGAAAACCCCTGGCTTTTGGCCACGGCCAGGCAGGTCGTGGAATCGAGGCCGCCGGAAAAAAGGACGACCGCTTTTTTCGGTTCCGTGGTCATGGCCGCTCCTTTGCTTGGTTGGCGACAAAAAGCTCCGCTCTTTTCGCCAACACGACCCTAGACGCCCCGGGCGTCGGGATGCCAGATGTATTTGTGCAGTTGCAGGGAAAGCCGCGCCCGCGCGCGGTCGGCCACCATCCAGGCGGCCAGGTCGGCCGGGTCGAGCGATCCGGCCACGGGCGAGAAATGGACGGGGTGGCTCGCCCAGACCAGTCTGGCCACCTCCAGGGCGAAACGGTAGTCCTCGCGGCCGGCCAGCACGAACTTGACCTCGTCGCGGGGCCGCAGCCGCTCCAGGTTGGCGTAGTCGTTGTGCCCTTCCATGCCGCTGCCCGGGCATTTGACGTCCACGATAGCCACGGCGCGCCCGTCGAGCACGGAAATATCCCGGCTGCCGTTGGTCTCGACCAGCACCGTCAGGCCGGCGTCGCACAACTGGGCGGCCAGAGCCGGGATGTGCGGCGACAGCAGCGGCTCGCCGCCCGTGAGCTCGACCAGCGGCAGGCCGAAGGCCAGCAGTGCCGCCTTGGCCGCCGCGACGGACATGTCGCTGGATGATTCCAGGGCGTGGCGCGTGTCGCACCAGGCACAGTCGAGGTTGCAGCCCGACAGGCGCAGGAAGACGCAGGGCCAGCCGGCGTAGCTCGATTCGCCCTGGATGCTGGCAAAAATCTCGTGGACGGGCAGGGTCATGCGTCCTCGGCGTAGCTGGCGGCCAGGCCCGGGCTTTCGACCACGGTCACCCGGGCCACGCGCACCCGGCCGTCGGCCAACCGGTCGCGCAACTGGCCGTAGATCCAGGCGGCGATAACCTCGGCCGTGGGCGGCGAAAGCTCGGGGATGTCGTTTAAGCAGCTGTGGTCCAGCCGGGAGGTGGCCGCGTCCAGGGCGGCGCGCACGTCCAGAAAGTCGGCCACCATGCCGCCGGCCAGGCGCGGGGCGGCCAGCTGCGCCGTCACCTCGAAGTTGTGGCCGTGCAGGGCTGCGCACGGGCCGGGGTGGTCCGGCAGGCGGTGGGCGGCGCTGAAGGACGTGGAAACGGAAATGGTATAGGTCGCGGCCATGGGGCTGCCTCGCGGTCGTTGAACATCGGCGGCGGCTGGCGTAGGGAATCGTCCCGCCCGGGCCGCGGCCGGGGGCGGTCAGACAACCACGGCCGGGTGCGGCCGTCAAGGAGTACCTCGATCATGCCCGAAACGCATTTCCACAAACCCCATCCCGACGACGTCAGCGGGCTTAAGACCCTGGGCCAGGGCGCCACGGCCTACCCCCGCACGGTGACCCCGGAATTGCTGGAGACCTTTCCCAACGCCTATCCCGACCGGCGCTACACCGTGACCTTCGCCTCCCAGGAATTCACCAGCCTTTGCCCCAAGACCGGCCAGCCCGACTTCGGCACCATCACCATCCGCTACGTGCCGGGCGAACGCTGCATCGAATCCAAGTCCCTGAAGCTGTATCTCTTCAGCTACCGCGACGAAGGCACGTTCATGGAGACCCTGACCAACCGCATCCTCGACGACCTGGTGGACGCCTGCCAGCCCCTGTCCATGGAAGTCACGGGCGATTTCGCCGCCCGGGGCGGCATCACCATTTCGGTTGCGGCCACGTACGTGAAGCCGTAGCCGCGGCCGGCGGCGTGTGGTTTCCGCCCGCGTCCCGCCCCGTTGCCCCGCTGCGGGCCAGGCCGCCACGGCCTGCCCGGGCCGCCTCATCGGCCGCGCGCCGCCGCAACCGGGAAAGCCAACGGGCAACGGCCGGGCGGCGCGGACCCGGGGCCGGCGGGTGGCGGCCCTGCCAGGTCCGCATGAACCAGGCGCCCCACAGGAGCACCCAGGCGTTGTAGTCGAGCCAGAGCAGAAACAGGATGGCGCCGCTTAAGGGGCCGTAGACCAGATGGTAACGGGGCAGGCCGGCCACCAGGGCGGTAAAGGCGGCGCTGACGCCGTAGGCCAGGGCGGCCAGCCCGGCCGAGAGGCCAACAAGCAGCCGCAGCGGCCTTCGCCTGGGCAAAAAGAGCAGATAGACGGCCACAAACAGGCCCGTGAGGCTCCCCGCCCCCCACAACGGCGAGAGCTTTCGGGCCAGGCTGCCGGCCGGTTCCAGGCGCGGCAGATGAGCGAAGGAAACCGCCGCCGTCATGGCGGCCACGAAAAGCGCCCCCACCAACGGCCCCTTGGCCACGGCCGCGAGCCTCGCCGGCCAGGTCCGGGGCGCCGTCCCGTCCTCGCGCCAGGGCTGGGCCAGGGCCCGGCCCAGGGCTCCCACGAACAGCCACGATGACCAGAGGATGAAGGCGACGCTCGACCAGCCGAGCCCCGGCCAGGCCCACAGCAGCCGGCGGGCCCGGGCCACCATGACCTCGTCGAAAAAGGGCATGACGTCGGCCATCTGGCGGCGCAGCACCGTCTGGGCCGTCCAGCTCTCGCCGGCCAGCCAATCGTAGCCGGCCAGCATCACGAAAAAAAGCGGAATGCACGACAGCAGGGCGTAAAAGGCCAAAGCCGCGGCCTGGCTCGGGCCGGCGGCCCGGAAAAAGGCTCGGGCCGCCCCGGCGGCCGTGGCCGCGAGCTCCCGGCAGCCCTCCTCCGCCCTGGCCCGGCCGAATCGCTTCATGGCCGTATCGCCGGCATTTCTTTCATTTGTGTCATGTAACATTTTCCGCTGCGGCAGCCAAGCGGCAAGGGCTGCCCTGGAACGGAACCTGCATTACCCTCCGTGAAACCAGGGAGGAACGTCCATGTTCGCACCAAGCATCCAACTGGAATCCATCAGTTTTTTCGAGCCGAGCGAAGGCGTGTGGCGCGAGGAGGCCGTCAAGGCCCCGGCAGGGGAAGACCGGGGGAACGGGCCAAACCTCGACGACGAGGAGTTCGAGGCCTTCTGCCGCCGCTCCCTGCTGTAGGAGCGGACGGCGGCGTTCGGCCGCGCCCTATCCGCCCAGGCGCGGCAGCCCCATCTCCCGCTCCCGCACGATGCGACCCGCCAGTGCGGCGCAGTAGCCGCAGGTCCGGCAATGGTGGCTGCAGCCGTCCGTGCGCGCGAAAAAATCCGCCGGCAACGCCTCGTTGGGCACGTCCAGCCGGCCCGACAGGATCTCCTGGGTGTCCAGCAGCCAGGCCAGGTTGCCGTGGTAACCCCCGTCCAGATAGGCCGCGACGATGACCGCCAAATCGGCCGCCGGCCGGGTGCGGCCGCAGACTTTCAGGAAATCGACCAACCCCTCCAGGCTATGGGCGTCCTCGGGACGGATGAACGGCGAGGCCAGCATCCGGCCGGGATGGGCGAAAAACGTCCGCAGGCAGCCGAGCTCCCGGTGCGTGTCCGGGCCGAGCCGGCAGGCAGCCAGGCGCGAGAGGGCGATGTGGGCGTCGTGGGCGGTCTTGAACGGGCAGGCGTACAGGCAGCCCTCGTTGGCCATAAGCCCCAGCCGCAGGCCCGGAAAGGCCCGCCGCGCCCGGCCGGCCAGGTCGGCCAGCCGCGCCGTGTCGCGGTTGAGGTCCCGGTCGAGGATGACGGCATCCGGTGGGCGGAAGGCCGTGTCGTCGATGGCTTCGAGGACGGCGGCCAGGCGCTCGAAGCGGTCCAGGCGGAAATTGATGCTCGGCACGGCGACCAGGGCGCCGGCCACCTCGGGCGAGGCGTCGGACAGGGCCGTGAGCAGATAGTGGTCGGCGTAGACGATGCCGGTGATGGCCCCGGCCGCCAGATAGCCTTCAAGCAGCAGCAGCAAATCGCGCAGGCCGTCGCCGGAAAGCGCCTCCGGGGCGTAGAAGGCGGCGTTTAAAAGGCCCAGGCGCGGCAGGCCGGGCATGGCCGCAAGCCCGGCGGCCAGTTCCTGGGGCGCGGCGTCGCCCATCCCCGGCAGCCTGGCGTCCGGGATATCGGGGCCGAGGCGGAAATAGACCGCCGCGATGTCCCCGGCCCTGGCGGCGAGCAAGGCCGCGTAGGCCGGGTCGGGCACGAAAGGGACCTCGTAACGCATGGGGCGCTCCTTGCCGCGCCGCCACCCCGGGGCGCGACCCATCCGCACTAACGTGAACAGGCGTTAACCGCAAGCATTGCCCGCCGCGGCCGCCATGACATTCGGGAAACCGACCGCCAACCACCCACGGCCGTGCCCCGGGAAAACAGCCCCAGGCCGCCCACGGCCGTGCCCCGGGAAAACGACCGCCGCCCTACCACGGCCGTGCGACGATACGGCGACGCCCCCGGCCGGGCCTTGCCTTTTGCGCGTTGGGCCTTATGTTGCGGGCTTGCCGCGACGGCTTTTGGAGGCGTTCACCATGTCCGAGGCTCCCCGTATCCGTATCGAAGGCGCGCGCCAGCACAACCTCAAGGACCTGACCCTGGACATCCCCCGGGACAAGCTGGTGGTGGTCTGCGGGCCGTCGGGGTCGGGCAAGTCCACGCTGGCCTTCGACATCGTCTATGCCGAGGGCCAGCGGCGCTACGTCGAATCCCTGTCCGCCTACGCCAGGCAATTTTTGCCGCAGATGGACAAGCCGCAGGTGGACAAGATCGAGGGACTGTCCCCGGCCATCTCCCTGGAGCAGCAGACCGCCACCCGCAACCCGCGCTCCACGGTGGGCACGGTGACGGAAATCTACGACTTCCTGCGCGTGTTCTTCGCTCGCCTGGGCAAGCCCCACTGCCCCAAGTGCGGCCAGCCCATCACCGCCCGGACCACGGACGAGATCATAACGGACGTGCTGGCTTTTCCCGAGGGCTCGAAGCTGCTGCTTCTGGCCCCCCTGGTGGAGCACCAGAAGGGCACCCACGCCGACCGGCTCAAGAAGCTCAAGAGCCAGGGCTTCGCCCGGGTGCGCCTGGGCGGCGCGGTGGTGCCGCTGGAACCCATGCCCGAGCTGGAAAAAAACAAGCGCCACACGATCGACCTGGTAGTGGACCGGCTGGTGGTCAAGGACGGCATCCGCTCGCGCCTGTCCGACTCCGTGGAACTGGCCCTGGCCCAGGGCGAAGGCCGGCTCATCGTGGCCGACCACGAGGGCAGGGCCGCGGACCGCGTCTTTTCCACGGCCTCGTCCTGCCCGACCTGCAAGATCAGCGTGCCCAAGCCCTCGCCCCAGCTGTTTTCCTTCAACAGCCCCCAGGGCGCCTGTCCGGCCTGTTCGGGCCTCGGCGCGGTGGAGTATTTCGAGCCGGCCCTGCTCGCCCCCAACAAGGGCCTGTCCCTGGCCACGGGCGGCATTTTGCCCTGGAAAAGCGAGCGCGCCCTGGCCCGCTACTCCCGCCGGCTGGAGGACCTGGGCAAGCGCCACGGCTTCACCCTGGGCACGCCGCTGGCCGATTTCTCCTCCAAGGCCTGGGAGGCGCTTTTTTTCGGCGACACGGCCTTCGGCTGGGACGGCGTGGTGCATCTGCTGGAGCATGGCCAGTCCTTCGGCTCGGTCTGGCGCGACGAACTGGCCCGCTACCGCCAGTCGCGGCCCTGCCCGGTCTGCCTTGGGGCCAGGCTGCGGCCCGAGGCCCTGGCCGTGCGCCTGGCCGGGGAGAACATTTTCGGGTTTTGCTCCATGCCCATCGACCGGGCCCTGGCCTGGCTGTCGGGCCTGGCCTTCGCCGGGGCCGAGGGGCTCATCGCCGCGCCGCTGCTCAAGGAGCTCAACCACCGCTTGCAGTTCCTCACGGGCGTGGGGCTGGACTACCTGTCGCTGTCGCGCAACATGGCCACGCTTTCCGGCGGCGAGGCCCAGCGCATCCGCCTGGCCGGCCAGCTCGGCTCGGGCCTGGTCGGCGTCACCTACGTTCTGGACGAACCGAGCATCGGCCTGCACCCCCGCGACAACGACCGGCTGCTCGGCACCCTGCGCCAGCTGCAAAGCCGGGGCAACACCGTGCTCGTGGTCGAGCACGACGAGGCCACCATCCGCCACGCCGACCACGTCATCGAGCTGGGGCCGGGCTCGGGGCGCCTGGGCGGCGAGATCGTCTACCAGGGCGACGTCCCCGGGCTTTTGGCCGACCCAAAATCCCTGACCGGCAAGTACCTGCGCGGCGACGCCACCTCGCCCATCCCGGAAACCCGGCGGCCGGGCAAGGGCCTGCTGCGGCTTACGGGCGTGACCACCAACAACCTCAAGGGCATCGACGCGGACATACCGCTTGGCTGCCTGGTGTGCGTCACGGGCGTCTCCGGCTCGGGCAAGAGCTCCCTGGTCATGGACACGCTCTACAAGCACCTGGCCCTGGCCAAGGGCATCAAGGTGGACGCGCCCGGGGCCATCGCCGGCATCGAGGGCGCGGGTCAGGTCGAAAAAATCATCAGCATCGACCAGACGCCCATCGGCCGCACGCCCCGGTCCAACCCGGCCACCTACACGAAAGTCTTCGACGAGATCCGCGAGATCTTCTCCACCACGCCCGACGCCAAGCGCCGGGGCTTCAAGCCCGGCCGCTTCAGCTTCAACGTCAAGGGCGGGCGTTGCGAGGCCTGCGGCGGCGACGGCCAGATCCGGGTGGAGATGCACTTTTTGCCCGACATCTACGTCACCTGCGAGGTCTGCAATGGGCTGCGCTACAACCGCGAGACCCTGGACGTGCGCTACAAGGGCCTGTCCATCGCCGAGGTGCTGGACCTGACCGTGCGCCAGGCCCGGGGCTTTTTCGAGAACTACCCGGTGCTCGACCGGCGCCTGGCCGTGCTCGAGGAAGTGGGCCTGGAGTACCTGCACCTGGGCCAGCCGGCCACGACCCTGTCCGGCGGCGAGGCCCAGCGCATCAAGATCTCGCGGGAGCTCGGCAAGCGCAGCCTGCCCGGCACGCTCTACATCCTCGACGAGCCGACAACCGGGTTGCACATGCAGGAGGTCGGCAAGCTCATCACCGTGCTGCACAAGCTCGTGGACAAGGGGGCGAGCGTGGTGGTCATCGAGCACAACACCGACGTGGTGGCCGCCTCGGACCATGTCATCGACCTCGGCCCCGGCGGCGGCGAGGCCGGCGGGCGCATCGTGGCCAGCGGCACGCCCGAAGCCCTCAAGGCCAACCCGGATTCGGTGACTGGCCGCTTCCTGACCCTTGTGCGGTAAGCCGCCCGCAAGCCGCCACGGACACTCGCGGGCCGGGCCTCCCCGCCGATGGCGGGCGGCCCGCGCCCAGCCTCAGAGGAACAGCTCCGGTTCCTTGCGCTCCCGGCAACCGGCGGCCAGCCGGCGAGCGACGTCGCGCAGCTTCGGATGGTCGAAGAGCCGGGCGCCTTCCGGGCAGCCCTTGACGCAGGCGCAACAGCGGATGCAGCGGGCCGCGTCCGTGACCGGGCCGTCCGGCCCCAGGCGCACGGCCGCCACCGGGCAGGCCGTGACGCACTGGCCGCAACCCTGGCACAAGGCCGTCACGGTGGTCGGGCTTACGCCCCCCATAAGCCCGGACTCGCGATAGGGGGCATTGCCCGGCACCGCCAGCGGCGCGAAGTGCTCCGGCCCATCGAGCCGGGCCAGCTTGGCCGCGACCGTACGGCCGAAATCGCGGGCCGCCTGCGTATCCCTGGCATCTGGCCGGCCGGGGGCGATGGGCGTTTCGGGCGTGCTGTAGGAATGCTCGCCGACAAACGCCCCGGCCGCCACCGGGATATACCCCTGCGCCCGGGCCAGGTCGCACAGCTCCAGCAAGGCGTCCTCATAGGCCCGATTGCCGTAGGTCACGACCACAACCGCCGGCCCGCCCTCGCCCCGCACTCGGCCAAAGCGCCGCACGGCCTCGGCCGGCAGCCGGCCGGCGTAGACCGGCGCGCCGAGGACCGTGACCGTCCCCGCCGGCGCGGCCGCCGGGGACAACACCCCGGGTTTGGTCATATCCAGGCGCTCGACGGCCGCAAAGCCCAACCCCTGGCCAATGTTGCCCACGATCCGGCGCGTGGTGCCGGTCGGCGAAAATAAAACCAGCCGCGTGGCCTCGTAACGCATATCCGGCTCCCTACAAGTCGTCGTCCCGGTTGTCCTTGCCGGTCATCCAGCGGTCGATGGGATTGTCCCCGCCGGGATGACGCCGCTTGTAATTCCTGGCCCGCCTGTTGAAGTAAATCAGTATCACGAAGCCGAACGCGATCAGGACAAGGAGAAACATGCCATTGCTCATGGGCGTCTCCTGATGATGGCTGCCGACGCTTTTCCCGATAAAAGCGTCCTCCACTCGTATTCCGATACGCGCCCGGCCGCCCCATGTACAGCCCCGCGCCGCCGCATCGCCTCGCGGGCGTTTCCCGATCGACACACGGCGCTGCTACCAAGCCAGGCGTGCCGGCGAGGCAGTCCCGCCCCATCCGGCAACCCTTCACCGACGGAGACTCCCATGCGCCTCGGCATCAACGGCGTCCTGACCATGGCGGTCTGCGCCACGGTCCTGGCCGGCATCCTGGTCCTGCTGTTCTACGTCTCCCACACCACCACCGACCTGGCCGTGAGCATGGCCGAGCAGTCCATGGGCCAGATGGCCGAGGCCGCCTCCAGGTCCCTGGACATCCACGCGGCCCAGGCCATGGAACTGGCCGCCGCCCTGGCCCGGCGCCCCGGCATCCGCGACGCCTTTTCCGGCAATCCGGCCATCGCCCAATCCGTTTTGGCCGAGACCCTGGGCACTTTTGAAAACGTCCGATCCATCCTGGTCCTCGACCCGTCCGGCACACTGCTGGCCGGCCGCGACATCGAGGGAAAGGCCTTCGAGCCCGGCCTGTCCTACGCCGAACGGCCCTATGTGGCCACCTACAACGCCGGCACCAAGCAGTACATCACCGCCTCGGTCCTGGCCGCCAAGCACGGCGGCGGGCTCATCATGTCCGCGGCCAGCCCGGTCCTCGGCCCGAACGGCACCATCCTCGGCGGCGTCATCGTCAACATGGACATCGCCGCCGTGGCCGCCGGGCTCATCGCGCCCTTGCGTCTGGGCGAAAAGGGCTACGGTTTCGTGGTGGACGCCTCGGGCGTGGTGGTGGCCCATGCCGGCGACCCCGCCCTGGTCGGCCAGGACGTGTCCAAGCTCGATTTCATCCAAAAGCTCATGGCCCTGCAAAACGGGGTGTTCGACTATGCCTGGAAGGGGGAAGCCAAGGCCCTGGCCGCCCGGCGCTCGCCGGTGACGGGCTGGTACACGGGCATGACCGCCGCGCGCGACGACCTGGTCGCCGCCGCCCGCAACCAGCGCCTGGTGCTCATCGGCGTGGGCCTGGCCGTGGTCGCCCTGGTCACGGCCGTCATCGCCCTGATCACCCGGCGCCTGCTGCTGCGGCCCCTGCGGGCGATCTCGGCCTACGCCGACCGCATCGGCTCCGGGGACTACGCCGCCACGCTTTCGGGCGCCTTCCGCTTCGAGATGGCGACCTTGGCCGGCCACGTGCGCGGCATGGTCGGCCAGCTCAAGGAGCGGCTGGGGTTTGCCAAGGGCCTGCTCGACGCCCTGCCCCTGGCCTGCGTGGTCTCGGGCCCGAACGGCAACATCCGCTTCCTCAACCAGCCCGTGCTCGACTTCCTGGAGGCCGACGGCCGGCCAGAGGACTACCTCGGTCAGCCGGCCGGAAGCTTTTTCTACGGCGACCCCGGCCGGCCGACCATCACCAGGCGGGCCATGGACGAAGGCAAGGCCATCACCGCCGTCCAGACCGAGGTGACCACGCGCCGGGGCAATACGGCCTTCACGCAAATCGACGCCGCCCCGCTTTTCGACCTGGACGGCGTCTGCCTGGGCGGATTCGCCCTGTTCACCGACCTCTCGGAACTGCGCCGCCAGCAGGATCGCATCGCCGCCCAAAACGAGTTGATCGCCCGGACAGCGGCCGAGGCGGCCACCGTGGCCGAACGCATGGCCTCGGCCTCCCAGGAGCTTTCGGCCCAGATCGAGCAGTCGAGCCAGGGCGCCCTGGAGCAAAGCGACCGGGTCCGGGGTACGGTGACGGCCGTGGAGCAGATGAACGCCACCATCCTGGAAGTGGCCAAGAACGCTTCCCAGACCGCCGAGGACGCCCGGGAGGCCCAGGAGATGGCCCGGCGCGGGGCCGGCCTGGCCGAAGCCGTGGTCGTGGCCGTGGACACCGTGCGCGGCCAGGCGGCCAGCCTCAAGGACACCATGTCCGACCTGGGGGCGCGGGCCCAGGGTATCGGCGCGGTCATGAACGTCATCTCCGACATCGCCGACCAGACCAACCTGCTGGCGCTCAATGCCGCCATCGAGGCGGCCCGGGCCGGCGAGGCCGGACGGGGCTTCGCCGTGGTGGCCGACGAGGTGCGCAAGCTGGCCGAAAAAACGATGTCCGCCACCAAGGAAGTCGGCCAGGCCATCGCCGGCATCCAGCACGGCACGGCCGAGACCGTGGCCATGGTGGAAGGGGCCGTGGCCAGCGTCGAGGAAGCCACCGGCCTGGCCCGGTCTTCGGGCGCGGCCCTGGCCGACATCGTGGGCGTGGTCACGGCGGCCGGGGACCAGGTCCGGGCCATCGCCACGGCCGCCGAGGAGCAGTCGGCCACGGTGGAGGAGATCAATCAGGCCGTGTCGGCGATCAACCGCATCGCCTCGGAAACCGCCGACGCCATGATCCAGTCGGCCACGGCCGTGACCGAACTGGCCGACCAGGCCCACGGGCTGTCCATCCTGGTGACGGATATCCGCAGCGGCGACCGGCCGGCCTTGACCGCCTAGGCCACCCGGCCGCTATCCCTCCGGCGCGCCGAAAAGCGCGGCGACCGCGGCGTATTCCCCGTCCTCGGGTGTCAGGGCCCGGTTGCGCATGGCCTGGTCGAGCAATCCGCCAAAGGCCTGGGCCACCCCTTGGCCCTCGACCGGGGCCTGCTTCACCACGCAGGCCTCGTAGCGGTCCGGCTCGGCCGTCAGTTCGAGGTTGCCGGCCAGCCCGTGGAGCTTGAGGAAAAACGGGTTGCGCCGCCGCAGCAGGATGGAATCCATGGGATTGGGCCCGATGAGGTAGCCGAGGATCTGGTAGTCCTCGGAATGATATTGGATGTGTATCGCGCTGTTCCAGCGAAAAAGTGTCCCGGATATTTCCACCGGGATGCCGTCGAAGACGATGACGCCAACCACGCTCATCCCGACTTCCGTCTGTATCTCCGCCCTGGCCACGCCTTGATAGAGCGTATCCGACCCGCACCGTTTGTAATAAACCGTGTACACGCCGCCGAGCAGCTGGTAGAGTGGATAATTGGCCGCCACGCCGTTGTGCTCGCGGACATGGCGGCTGGCCTGGCGGTTGAGCAGGCTGGCCTCCAGGGCGGGCGAGGGCGACAGCCGGTTCTTGTTTTTGAGGATCTCGCAGGAAAACGTGGCCGAGTAGGGGCCGATGGCCGTGTCGGCGAACAGGTCGGCCGGCACCTGGAAAAAGGCGGCGTAGCGTTCCAGGCGATGGACCGGCAGGCCCGAACGGATGTCCTCGATGACGGTATTGATGCTGCGCGGCAGGCCGCACTGGGCCCAGCGCGGATTGACGGCGATATGGTTGGGCCCCACCCGCGTGCCCCAGGACATGCCCGTCAGTTTGAGGGCCATGTACAGCTTTTCGCCGGTGTCGCCGACCCGGACGGATTTCGGTCTTCCTTGCGTCATCGCGCTTTCCCGTCGACCTGCCTGCTGGCCTTATTAAATTGGTATTTTTTTGGCGTCAATATCTACCAATAAAACCATCTTGTAACCGGCGTGGCTATCACCTAGAAAAGCAACGCACCATGGATGCAACGGAGCGGAACGGCCGCATTCCGAAAAGCAAACCGATAACGATTGCTGCTTTGCCTCCCGGCACCATCCGTCATAACCCCTTCCCCGCCCATTGCATGGCCCAACGCGCGCCGCGCACTGTCTCATAAAACATCGCCAGGCAATCACCGGAGGCTCCCCATGCGCAAACTCGGCATCAATGCGGCGTTGACCTGCGCCGTCGTCGCGTCCCTGGTGATCGGCATCGGCCTGCTCATCGCCTACACGGCCCATTCGACCTTCCAGATCTCCATCGCGCTGCAGGAAGAGGCCTTGGGCAAAACCGCCGACGGCACGGCGAAGATCCTCGACCTGTTCCTCAACACCGTCAGCGACGAGGCGGAGCATCTGGCCAACCTTCCCATCGCCCTGGAAGCGGCCCTGGGCGCCCCGGATCGGGCCAAGGACATGCTCAAGCGCTATATTGCCATCTCCGACAACCTCTACCTGGCCGCCGTCATCGACGCCGACGGCAAACCCGTGGCCGGCGCCACCAAGGCCGGCGACGCCTTCACGGACTCCTACGCCGACAGGGACTATTTCAAGGAAATCATGGCCGGGAAGAAGTCGGTCCTGACCCGGCAGATATTGCGGGGCAAGACCTCCGGCGTGCTGGTTTTCGTGGTGGCCCACGCCATCGTCGATCCGGAGGGCAAGACGCGCGGCATGGTCATCCTGTGCCCCAAGTGGGAGGATTTCACCAAAAAATTCATCGATCCCGTGACGTTCGGCCGCACCGGCTACGGCTACATGCTCGACGCCGACGGCCG
Source organism: Solidesulfovibrio sp. DCME (assembly GCF_049995385.1). NCBI lineage: Bacteria > Pseudomonadati > Thermodesulfobacteriota > Desulfovibrionia > Desulfovibrionales > Desulfovibrionaceae > Solidesulfovibrio > Solidesulfovibrio sp. DCME. Next base: position 1,837,622 of record NZ_CP188261.1, on the reverse strand, counting down.
GATCATCGCCCATGCCAGGGACAAGTCCATGCTGTTGACCACGCCCACCGACACCAACATCTCCCAGCGGGCCCTGGCGCTCAAAAACGGCGTCATGAACTACGACTACAAGGGCGAGCGGAAATACATGGCCGTGGCCGAGGTGCCGCAGACGGGCTGGCTGGTGTGCATGACCGCCGCGGAGTCCGAGATGTCGGCCCTGGCCGCCGGGCAGCGCAACATCCTCATCCTGCTGGGGCTGGCCGTACTGCTGCTGGTGGCGGGCATCATCGTCGTTTTCAACCGCCTGGCGGTCCTGGCGCCTTTGCGGGCCATCATGGCCTTCACGGCCAAGGTGGCGGCCGGCGACCTCAAGGCCGAACTGGCCGGGCGCTTCCGGTTCGAGCTGGCCGCCCTGGCCGGCAACCTCCGGGCCATGGTGGGCGCGCTCAAAAAGGAACTCGGCTTCGCCCAGGGCGTCATGCAAGGCATCCCCACGCCCTGCGGCATCGTCGCCCCGGATTGCACCATGCTCTGGGTCAACGGGCACATTTGCCGGATCCTGGAAAAACCCGGCACGCCCGAAAGCTACGTCGGCCAGCGCTCGGGGCTGTTCTACTTAAACGACGCCTCCAAGGAGACCTGCTCCGACCGGGCCATCAAGGAGCGCCGCCAGGGGCACAACGAGAGCTCCTACGTGACGCCCTCGGGCAAGACCCTGCACGTCAGCGTCATCAGCACGCCGTTTTACGACATGGACGGCACCCTGCTCGGCTCCATCTCCTTTTGGACCGACCAGACGGCACTTAAGGAGCAGCAATCCCGCATCGAAGCCCAAAACGCCCTCATGGCCGACACCGCCGCCAAGGCCGCCAACACCTCCGACCGCATGGCCTCGGCCTCCCAGCAGCTCTCGGCCCAGATCGAACAGGCCAACCAGGGCGCCCAGGAACAAAACCACCGCGTCCAGGAAACCGTCACCGCCGTGGAGGAGATGAACGCCACCATCCTGGAGGTGGCCAGAAACGCCGGCGAGACGGCCACCGGCGCCCAGGCCGCCCGGGACAAGGCCCGCGAGGGCGCCGACCTGGTGACCCAGGTCGTGGCCGCCGTGGACGGCGTGCGCGAGGCGGCCGGCCGGCTCAAGGACAACATGCGCGGCCTGGGAAGCCAGGCCCAGGGCATCGGCGCGGTGCTGGGCGTGATTTCCGACATCGCCGACCAGACCAACCTGCTGGCGCTCAATGCGGCCATCGAGGCCGCCCGGGCCGGCGAGGCCGGGCGGGGCTTCGCCGTGGTCGCCGACGAGGTCCGCAAACTGGCCGAGAAGACCATGCACGCCACCAAGGAAGTGGGCGAGGCCATCACCGGCATCCAGCGCGGCACGGCCGAAACCGAACGCATGATGGACCAGGCCGCCGCGGCCGTGGACCAGGCCACCAGCCTGGCCGAGCGCTCGGGCGGCTCGCTTTCCGAGATCGTCACCCTGGTCGAGTCGGCCGGGGACCAGGTCCGGGCCATTGCCACGGCGGCCGAGGAGCAATCCGCCACCTCCGAGGAAATCAACCGCTCCATCGAATCCATCAGCCGCATCGCCTCGGAGACCGCCGATGCCATGGCCCAGTCGGCCCAGGCCGTGACCGAACTGGCCGAACTGGCCCAGAACCTGAGCGCCCTCGTGGCCGACATCCAGGGAGGCAACCAGACGGCCCTTTCGGCCTAGTCGCCACCAGCCGCGCCGGCCCCTCCCGCCGGCGCACGGGCCGCCGCCAGGGACGCGGCCCGCCCTTTCCCCCGGCGGCACCCCCTGGCCGGGGTCCTCCCACTTCCCGGGCCACCGAGGCAGGATGTTGTCTTTTGTCATTGCCGCCCGCCCCGGGTTTCGTATACCCTGTACGGCACAGCGTCTGACGCCTTGTGCGCCGACGGCGCAGGCCCCTGCCCGCGTCGCCCCGTATCGGCCAGTGCAGCGGAAACGAACATCCGGGGAGGAACCCATGGCAAAAGCTGGTGTCAATACCGTGCTCACGCTTTTCGTGGCCGCGGTGGTCCTCGTCCCCATCCTGATCCTGGTCGCCTACGTTTCCACGTCCTCCTACGAGATGGCCGCCGACCTCCAGGGGTCCTCCCTGCGCCAACTGGCCAAGGGCGCCAGCCAGACCCTCGAACTGTACCTCGACGATGCCGCCGACGTGGCCCGGGCCCTGGCCACCCAGGAAGCCGTGGTGGTCGGCCTTGGCGGCGACCGGCAGCGCATCGACACCCGCTTTCGCGACTACATGCAAAGCTACAAGCAGTATTGGGCCATCTTCGCCTTCGACCTGTCCGGCAAGATCGTGGCCGGCTACAACGCCAACATGGAAGACATGCGCGGCGGCAGCCGGGCCGACCGCGACTACGTCAAGGGCGTGCTGGCCGGCAAGGACCTGGTCTTTACCGACCAGGTGCTCTCGGCCCGCAGCGGCGACACCCTCATTTTCGTGGTGGCCAAGGCCGTGCACGACGCCGCGGGCAAGCTCGTGGGCGGCGTGGCCGTGTGCCCCAAGTGGAACGTCTTCACCAAGGACTTCATCGACCCCTTGCGCTTCGGCCGCAAAGGCTACGCCTTCATGCTCGACGCCACGGGCACGGTCATCGCCCACGGCACGGACAAGAACCTGCTGCTCAAAAACGTGGCCGACATGGAGTTCATCAAAAAGGCCCTGGCCCTCAAGGAGGGGTCCATGGCCTACGACTGGCAGGGCGAAGGCAAGTACATGGCCCTGGCCCGGGTGCCGACCACGGGCTGGCTGGTGTGCATGACCGCCTACGAATCCGAGATGACGGCCCTGGCCAAACGGCAGCGCACCTTCGTCTTCCTGATCGGCGGCCTGGCCCTGGTCCTGGCCGTGGCCGGCATTGCCCTGGCCAACCGCGCCCTGGTGCTCACCCCCCTGGCCAGGGTGGAGGCCTACGTGGCCAAGGTCGCCTCGGGCGATCTGCGGGCCGACCTGGCCGGGCGCTTCCGTTTCGAACTGGCCGCCCTGGCGGCCAACCTCCAACGCATGGTGGGGGAACTCAAGACCCGGCTGGGTTTCGCCCAGGGCGTCCTCGACGGCATTCCCGCCCCCTGCTCCGTGGTCGGGCCGGACGGCCGTGTCCTGTGGATCAACCGCCAGGTCCTGACCCTGCTGGAGCTTGAGGCCACGCCGGAAAGCGCCAAGGGCCAGAACACCGGCCAGCTCTTCTACGGCGACGCCAGCCGGGAGACCCTGTCCCAGAAAACCATCGCCACCCGCCAGAACGTTTCCGCGGACATCGACTTCCCCACCCGAAGCGGCCGGACCCTGCACCTGCACGTGGACAGCACGCCTTTCTACGACATGGACGGCGCCCTGCTCGGCTGCCTGGTCTTCTGGAACGACCGCACCGCCCTCATCGCCCAGAAAAACCGCATCGAGGCCCAAAATACGCTCATCGCGGCCACCGCCGCCAAGGCCGCCGACACCTCCGACCGCATGGCCACGGCCTCCCGGGAGCTGTCCGTCCTTATCGACCAAGCCAACCAGGGCGCCCAGGAGCAAAACGGCCGCGTCCAGGAAACCGTCACCGCCGTGGAGGAGATGAACGCCACCATCCTGGAAGTGGCCCGAAACGCCGGCCAGACGGCCACCGGCGCCCAGGCCGCCCGGGACAAGGCCCGCGAGGGCGCCGACCTGGTGGCCCAGGTCGTGGCCGCCGTGGACGGCGTGCGCGAGGCGGCCGGCCGGCTCAAGGACAACATGCGCGACCTCGGCCGCCAGGCCCAGGGCATCGGCGCGGTACTCGGCGTGATCTCCGACATCGCCGACCAGACCAACCTGCTGGCGCTCAATGCCGCCATCGAGGCCGCCCGGGCCGGCGAGGCCGGGCGGGGCTTCGCCGTGGTCGCCGACGAGGTCCGCAAACTGGCCGAAAAGACCATGCACGCCACCAAGGAAGTGGGCGAGGCCGTCACCGGCATCCAGCACGGCACGGCCGAGACCGAACGCATGATGGACCAGGCCGCGACGGCCGTGGATGAGGCCACGCAGCTGGCCGAACGCTCGGGCGGCTCCCTTGCCGAGATCGTCACCGTGGTCGAATCGGCCGGGGACCAGGTCCGGGCCATTGCCACGGCGGCCGAGGAGCAGTCCACCACCTCCGAGGAAATCAACCGCTCCATCGAATCCATCAGCCGCATCGCCTCCGAGACCGCCGCAGCCATGAGCCACTCGACCCAGGCCGTAGCGGAACTGGCCGAGCTGGCCCATAGCCTGAGCGCCCTGGTGGCCGACATCCGGGGTGGCGGCCAGACGGCGCTTTCGGCCTGAGGTTGCAGCCCGAAACAAGTGCAATAGCGGGTGTTGCAACAATGGCCGGCGGGGAAACCTCCGGCGGCCAAAGGGCTCCCACCCTTCGGAATCCCATGATGCTTCCCGCTTGTCCGCCCCTTTTCCTCCGCGCTCGCGGGCTCGGGACAGCAGGCCGACGTCATTGAGGACCTGGTGACCCTCCTTCTGCGCGCTCGCGGGCTCGGGCCAACCGTGGCAATGCCGCCAAAGGGCTTGCCATTTTCCGGGTTGGTCGCTATGGAAGCCCCCCCTGTGTGACATATTTCACGTGTCGATGGTGTGGCGCTCGCCGCCGTTCGTGACGCCAGGCCGTTTCACGCTCCCACTCGGGTCTTGCCGTACCGGGGAGGAGGGCTTCCGGCGCTTTGCCCGGGGGTCGCATCCGATGCCAGCCGCGTCCTCTTTCGGGGTTTGCCGTCGCCGCCGCGCCGGCGAGCCGCGCCGGAGTGCGCCCGCCATCCCCGGAGAAGGAGCCCTCCATGCGCAACGCCGGCATCAACACCGTGTTGGCCATTTCCGTCAGCCTGTCCGTCCTGGCCGGCATCGCCGTCCTGGTGACCTATGTTTCCCGTTCGTCGCTGGCCCTCAACGAGGAGCTGCGCGGCGAGGCCCTGACCGAATCCGCCCGGGCCGCGAGCAACGCCGCCTCCCAGTATCTGCGCCACACGGCCCAGGTGGTCGATTCCCTGGCCTCCCAGGACGCCATCAAGGAGGCCTTCGCCGGCTCGCCCCAACGGGCCAGGGAACGGCTCAAGAACTACGTCCAAGGATTCAAGGACTATTTTTCCTTTTTCCTCTTCGACGCCGACGGCAAGATCATCGCCGGCTACAATACCAACGGCCAGGACCTGACCGGCGGCGACCGGGCCGACCGGGACTACGTGGCGGCCATCCGCGACGGCAAGGATCTGGTCTATAGCCGCTCCGTCATGAAGGCCACCACCGGCGACGCGCTCATCTACGTGGTGGCCAAGGCCGTGCGCGGCCCGGACGGCAGGCTCCTCGGCGGCGTGGCCGGTTCGCCGCTTTTAAGCGAATTCACGGCCGAAACCGTCGACGCCGTACGCTTCGGCAAGCGCGGCCACGGCTTCCTGCTCGACGGCCAGGGGCGCGTCATCGCCCACGGCCTGGACAAGGGCCTCCTGCTGACGGACATTTCGGGCGAGGCCTTTGTCCAGCAGGCCCTGGCCAAGGGCCAGGGGCTTTTCGCCTACGACTGGAAGGGCGAGGCCCGGGTCATGGCCGTCAGCCGCATCCCGGCCACGGGCTGGCTCGTGTGCATGTCGATTTTCACCGACGACATGGACGCCCTGGCCAGGCAGCAGCGCCTGGTGCTGGTGTGGATCGGCCTGGCCGTGGCGGCGGCGGTGGTGGTGGTCATCAGCCTGGCCAACCGCCGCCTGGTGCTGCGGCCCCTGCTGGCCTTGAGCGAATTCACCGGCCGGGTGGCCGCCGGCGACCTGGGCGCGTCCCTTTCCGGCAACTTCCGGGCGGAACTGGGCCTTTTCGCCGACAGCCTGCGCCACATGGTCGGCGAACTCAAAATCCGCCTGGGCTTCGCCCAGGGTGTGCTCAACGGCATTCCCAGCCCCTGCGGCATCGTCGGCCCGGACGGCACCATGCTGTGGGCCAACGAGCAGGTCTGCCGGCTGCTGGAAAAAAACCAGCCCCGCGAATCCTATGTCGGCCAGCGTTCCGGGATGTTCTACTACAACGACCCGAGCCGCCAGACCCTGTCGGACAGGGCCCTCGCCGAAGGCCGGCCCCTGGGCAGCGAAATCGACTACCCGACCGCCTCCGGCAAGGTGCTGCGCCTGGCCATCCAGACCACGCCCTTCCACGACCTCGACGGCAAGACCCTGGGCGCCATCTCCTTCTGGACCGACCTGACGGAACTCTACGACCAGAAACAGCGCATCGAGGCCCAAAACGCGGCCATCACCGCCACCGCGGCCAAGGCTTCGGCCGTGGCCGACCGCGTGGCCGCCGCCACCGAGGAACTCTCGGCCCAGATCGAGCAGTCCAACCAGGGCGCCCGGGAACAGAACCACCGCGTCCAGGAAACCGTCACCGCCGTGGAGCAGATGAACGCCACCATCCTGGAAGTGGCCCGAAACGCCGGCGACACCGCCACCGGCGCCCAGGCCACCCGGGACAAGGCCCACGAGGGCGCCGACCTGGTGGCCCAGGTCGTGACCGCCGTGGGCGGCGTGCGCGAAGCGGCCGGCCGGCTCAAGGACAACATGCGCGACCTCGGCCGCCAGGCCCAGGGCATCGGCGCGGTGCTGGGCGTGATTTCCGACATCGCCGACCAGACCAACCTGCTGGCCCTCAATGCCGCCATCGAGGCGGCCCGGGCCGGCGAGGCCGGGCGCGGTTTCGCCGTGGTCGCCGACGAGGTCCGAAAGCTCGCCGAAAAGACCATGCACGCCACCAAGGAAGTGGGCGAGGCCGTCACCGGCATCCAGCACGGCACGGCCGAAACCGAGCGCATGATGGACCAGGCCGCGACGGCCGTGGACCAAGCGACAAGCCTGGCCGAGCGCTCGGGCACGGCGCTTTCGGAGATCGTCGGCGTGGTCGACTCGGCCGGGGACCAGATCCGGGCCATCGCCACGGCGGCCGAGCAGCAATCGGCCACCTCCGAGGAGATCAACCGGGCCGTGGAATCGATCAGCCAGATCGCCTTCGAGACCGCCACGGCCATGGAGCAATCCGCCGACGCCGTATCCGACGTGGCCCGCCAGGCCGAGGAACTCACGGCGCTGATGCGCGAGCTGTCCGGGGATGGCGGCGCGCCCAAGGCCCTGGCCTGAATCTTGTGCCGATAACGAACACGGCTGTTGGTCCGGGCGCGCCCACGAGGACCGGTCGCGCGGCCGGTGGTTTGCCTTTCTGCCCGTTTCCGGCTATTTTTTTCCGCTTCGGTCCAGTGGGCCGAAGCGGCGGACTTTTCCCCTCTTCCCCGTCGCGGGGGCCGGCGGCAGGTTGTCCCGGCGGCGCGGGCCGATCCGGCGCGCCGCACCGGGCCGCTTGAAGCTGCTCCGGCCTTCGTTACCGCAAGGAGACGCGCCATGCGCATACTGGTTGTCGGGTCCGGCGGGCGCGAGCACGCCCTGGCCCATACCCTGATCAAAAGCCCTGACGTATCCCTGGTCCTGGCCGCGCCGGGCAACGGCGGCACCGCCGGCATCGGCGAAAACGTCCCCGTTGCCGACACCGACGTGCCGGGCCTGGTCGCCCTGGCCAAGGACCGTGGCATCGACTTCGTCGTGCCCGGCCCCGAGGCACCGCTCGTTGCCGGCATCCGCGAGGCCATGGAATCGGCCGGCATCCCCTGCTTCGGCCCCGATGCCTACGCCGCCGGCCTCGAAGGCAGCAAGGCCTTCGCCAAGGAAATCATGCTCGCCGCCGGCGTGCCCACTGCCGCCTACGCAGCCTTCACCGACGCCAAGGCCGCCCGGGCCTATATCGAAAAAATCGGCGCCCCGGTGGTGGTCAAGGCCGATGGCCTGGCCGCCGGCAAGGGCGTGACCGTGGCCGCAACCGTGGCCCAGGCCGTGGAGGCCGTGGACGAGGCCCTGGTGCGCGGCGCCTTCGGCCAGGCCGGCGCCACGGTGGTGGTGGAAGAGGCCCTGGTCGGCGAGGAGGCCTCGTTTCTGGCCTTTTGCGACGGCACCACCGCCGTGCCCATGACCGCCTGCCAGGACCACAAGGCCGTCTACGACGGCGACAAGGGCCCCAACACCGGCGGCATGGGCGCCTACTGCCCGGCCCCGGTGCTGCCGCCCGAGCGCTACGCCGCGACCTCGGCCCTGGTCATCGAGCCGATCATGCGGGAGATGGCCAAGCGCGGCCATCCCTTCACCGGCATCCTCTATGCCGGGCTGATGATGACCGCCGCCGGGCCCAAGGTGCTCGAATACAACGTGCGCTTCGGCGACCCGGAGTGCCAGCCGCTGCTGTCGCGCCTCACCGGCGACCTGCCGGCCATCCTGGCCGCCTGCCGGGCCGGGACGCTTACGCCCGAACTCGTGCGCTGGTCGCCGCGCGCCGCCCTGTGCGTGGTCATGGCCGCGCCGGGCTACCCGGGCAGCTACCCCAAGGGCATGGCCATCACCGGCATCGAGGAGGCCGAGGCCGACGCGGCGGTCACGGTCTTCCAGGCCGGTACGCGCCGCGACGGCGACCGGCTCGTCACCAGCGGCGGCCGGGTGCTCGGGGTCACGGCCCTGGGCGACGGGCTGGCCGCGGCCAAGGCGGCCGCCTACGCGGCCTGCGCCAAGATCCGTTTCGACGGCGCGTTTTATCGTCGCGACATCGGCGACAAGGGACTTTCCCGGGAGGAAAACTAGATGCGCGTGGCCATTTTCATCGGCTCCATCTCCGACGAAGAGAAGATGCGGCCCTGTTCCAAGGTGCTCGATTCGCTGGGCATCGACCACATCTGCACCGTCACCTCGGCCCACCGGACCCCGGAGCGCACCCTGCGGCTGATAAAGGAGTGCGAGGCCGACGGCTGCCAGGTGTTCATCTGCGCCGCCGGCCTGGCCGCCCACCTGGCCGGGGCCGTGGCCGCCCGGACGGTCAAGCCGGTCATCGGCGTGCCCCTGTCGTCCTCGGGTTCGGCCCTGGGCGGCCTGGACGCCATGCTGGCCACGGTGCAGATGCCGCCGGGCTATCCCGTGGCCACGGTGGCCCTGGACGGGACCGGGGCGAAAAACGCCGCCTGGCTGGCCGCCTCCATCCTGTCGCTGACCGACCCGGAGCTGGCCGGCCGCATCGCCGCCGCCCGCGAGGGCTTCATCAAGGACGTGGAGACCGCCGCGGCCAAGCTGGGCAAGGGCTAGTCAAGGGGGCAAGGGGAGAGGCGGGCCGGAAGCCTCCGGCGGCCCAAGGGCTCCCGCCCTCCGGACTCCCTGCCGGGAAGACCGTTGGGCGAGCGTTGCGGCAGACCAGGGAAACCGTTTCGAAGCCGCCCCCCGTCTGCCCGAAAAACCGTCGCAAGGGCGTTGCAGCTCCCTGTTGCAACGCTTCCTGGCAGAGACGGCACGAAATAAAAAAAGCCCGGACACGCGTCCGGGCTTTTGACTTTCGCCGGGGCGCGCTAGTTCTTCACGCGCTTTTCCCACAGCTTCATTTCCTTCATCTTCTTGCGCCGCTCGCGCTGCAATTCCTTGCACACCAGCGGCATGCCCTTGGGGTAGCCCCACTTTTCCCGGTAGGTTTCGGGGGTCAGCCCGAACTTGCCGAGGTGCTTTTTCGTCAGGATCTTGAAGGACTTCCCGGACTCGAGGCAGATGATGCTGCGTTCGCGCACGGCCTTTTTCGGGTCCACGGCCGGGGTTTGGGCCTCGGCCTGGGCGCCGTCCTCGACCGGAGCGCCGCCGAGGAGGGACCGGATGTTGTCGGCCAACCGGCGGACCATGGAGGTGATCTCCTCCTCGGTCATGTTGCGCACGCTGGCCTGGGCTTTGACGATTTCCAATGCTTCTTTCAGACAGTCATCCATGGATGCTCCTTCACTGCTTCACGATAAACCAGAAGAGCCATGCAGCATCGGGCATGGCTGGGTGTTTTCGGGGTTGCGCCTGGGGCAACCACACCGTCCTGGCCCTGTCGGGCCGGCCGGGCGCCGAGTCGCTGAAACCGCCAATACGATGGAGCCGGGGTGTGGCCAGGCTTGCCGGCCGTTGGCCGTCGCCCGCCGCTGCCGACCGGCATTTCCTTGCGGCACCGCGCCATGCCCGCGCCGCCTGGAAACGCACGATGCGGGGAAGAGCCCGAGGGCAGGCAGGCTCTCCCCACATCGCCACCTCAACCTTGAGGGATGAGGTAATTTTGTCGCGCTGCCGATCCCGGATGCGGCCGCCTTGCCGCGAACCGTCCGGCCGCCGTCCGGATCAGCCCCTGCCCGAGGAAACGGAACCGGAAAGATGGCCCAGGCCATCCCGACGCCAATCCCCCTGGGCGTAGCGCACGCCGAGGCGCTTGAGTTCAAGCCGCTGGCTCCGGCCGCTGACGCCGGCCACGGCCACGTCCATCAGCAGGTTGCCGGCAAAGGCCAGCAAGCCTTCCAGGGCGTCCCGACGCCGGTCCGGCTCCCAGTGCCAGGGCATGCGGCTGGGGGAGACGCGCAGAATATCCGCCGGCAGCATCTCCATAAAACGCGCCGGCGGTTCGTCAAGATCGAAATTGTCCAGAAGGATGCGCGCCCCGGCCCGCTTGCAGGCCACGAGCAGTTCCAGGGAACGGGCCGGCTCCCGGCAAAGCGCCGTCACGTCGAACATCAGGATGGTGCGGGCGGCCGCCGGCCCGGGGGCTTGGCCGATGCGATCCGGGCGGGTGGCCAGGTCCGCGCGCACCAGACGGGCGGTGGGCTCACCCCGGCGGCCCGGGCAGGAGCCACGCTCGGGCCAGCCCGGCACGAACGCGCCAAAGGGCCTGACCGGGGCGCCGGCTTCCAGGCTCTCGCCCGGCGCCGGCTTGCCCAGGGCCGTTTCGATACCGGCCACCTGGCCGGTGCCGAGTTCGACCAACGCCCGAAAAAAAACGCCGCGCGACGCCTCTGCCCCGGTTTCGTTTTCCGGCCGGGCCAGCAGCGTCGTCGGATACGGCCACTGAAAGAGGGTATGTGCCATGGGTGTCCTTTAAACGTTCCTCGGCGACTTCCCCTCCAAGAATCGGTCCAAAATAAATTGTTTTATTTCAGCGAGGTACCTCTCGAAATCTGTCCTCAATCCAGGACAATGCCGCTAAATCCCTTTCTCTGTCCTCTTTTCAGGACAACCTGACAACCGCCGCCGGGACTGCCCCCGCCCCGATCCCGGGCCGCGCGGCCCGGATGCCGCCCCGGCACCTGGCCTTACGGAACGCGGCATTAGCCGGCCATGCCCGTCAGCCGGACCAGCATGCCCAGGGAGGCGGCGAAAAGCCGGTGGCGCAACTCGTCGGGCAGGCGCAACACGGTCATGGCCATGTAGGCCCCGAACCCGGCCAGCACCATGAGGTCGAACAGAACGATGACGCGCTTTTGCATACAAGCCTCCCGGAGGAACTTTTTTCCCCCCGGCCAGGCCAAAGCAAGAGGCGTTCCCGGCGGCATGGACCTCGGGGCCGGCCTCTGCTATGCGCCCCCCCATGCCACATGCCCACACCAAGCGGTTCTACCTGGCCAGCCTCGGCTGCAAGGTCAACCAGTACGAGAGCCGGGCCCTGGCCGAAGCCTGGGGCCGGGAGGGCTTCACCCGCGTGGAGGCCCCGGAGCAGGCCGACCTGGCCGTGCTTTTCACCTGCGCCGTCACGACCCGGGCCGAGGCCGAAAGCCGGCGGCTCGTGCGCGGCCTGGTCCGGCAGGCCGGCGCGGCGGCCCGGGTGGTGGCCACGGGCTGCGCCGCCGTGATCAGCCCCGACGCCCTGGCCGGCCTTGGCGCGCGGGTCGTGCCGGACAAGGCCCACCTCGCCCGCCATCCCCTGGGCCCGGACAGCCCCGCCCCACGCGCCCCGGACGTTTACCCCGACCTGCGCCTGTCCGGCCACGACCGGGCCAGGGGCCTGCTCAAGGTCCAGGACGGCTGTTCCCACGGCTGTTCCTACTGCATCGTGCCCGCGGCCCGAGGCCCCTCGGTCTCGCGCCCCCTCCCCGACATCCGCGACGAGGCCGCCCGGTTGCTGGCCGCCGGGCGCCGGGAGATCGGCCTGACCGGCATCAACCTCGGGCACTACGGCCGCGACCTGCGACCGGCCCTGAATTTCTGGGATCTGGTCAGCGACCTCGACAGCCTCCTTAACGCCGCGCCCGGGGGGCCGGCCAGGCTGCGCCTGGGGTCGCTCGACCCGGACATGCTCACCGACGAAGGCTTGGCCGTACTGACCCGAAGCCGCCATGTCTGCCCGCACCTGCACATCTCCCTGCAAAGCGCCGATCCCGGGATCCTGGCCGCCATGGGCCGCCGCCCGGGCGACGCCGACCGCTTGTCCCGTTTTGTGGACAAAATGAGTCGGGAATGGCCGGCCATGGCCCTGGGCTGCGACATCCTCACCGGCTTCCCCGGGGAATCCGAGGCTGCCTACGGCCGCACGGCCGATTTTCTGGCCGCCATCCCCCTGACCTACGCCCACGTCTTCCCTTATTCCCGCCGCCCCGGCACCCCGGCCGCCGCCCTGCCCGGCCAGGTGCCCCGGCCTGTCCAGGCCGAGCGGGCCCGGCGGTTGCGGGAGCTGGCCGAGGCAAAAAGCCAGGCGTTCGTTCGGGCCCTGGCCGGGACGGCCCGCCTCGAGGTGGCCCTGGAGCGGCGCGATCCGGCCGTGGGGGCCTGCGGCCAGTACGTCGACTGCCGGTTCACGGCCGACCCGGGCGCCCCGCTGGGGGCCATTGTGGCGGCCCGGCCCGTGGGGGTCGACGGCGCCCTGGTGGTCGTTTCCGCCCTGGGGCCGGGGGCGGCGACGTGAGCGAGCCCCGCGAGCCCCTGCCGGCCAAGCTCGTCTGTTCGGTGCTCTCGGCCGCCCTGCCGGACCTGTGGCCCGGGGCCGTGGCCGGCCTGGAGGAACGTTTCGGCCCGGCCGAATGGGCCTCGCCCGTCCTGCCCTTCGACCGGACCACCTATTATGATGCAGAGCTGGGCACGCCCCTGGCCCGGCGGCTGCTGGCCTTCGCCCGCCTGGTCCCCCAGGGGGCGCTGGCCGCGGCCAAACAGTTCACCAACGCCCTGGAAGCCCGTTTCGCCCGGCCGGACGGCCGTCGCCGCTGCAACCTCGATCCGGGGCTGCTCACCCAGGAACGCCTGGTTTTGGCCACGGGCAAGAACTTCACCCACCGCGTCTACCTGGGCCAGGGCATTTTCGGCGACCTGACCCTTGTCTTTCAGGCGGGGTCCTGGCAAACCCTGCCCTGGACGTTTCCCGACTACGCCTCCCCGGACATGCTGGCTCTTTTGACCGACATCCGATGCCGCTACCGCCGGGATCTGCGGGAAGCCGCCGCCAACGCCACGCCACCCAAGGAGCCTCCATGCCCAAAAGCATGACCGGCTATGGAAAAAGCCTGATCGAGTCCGATGCCTACACCCAGGTCTGGGAAGTCCGCGGCGTCAACAGCCGTTTCCTCGACCTGAAATGGCGCCTGCCCCTGTTTCTGCGGCCCAGCGAATCGGCCCTGGAACGGGTGGTGCGCGAGCAGGTGGCCCGGGGCCGCCTGGAAGTCCACCTGGAATTTACGCCCAAGCGCGCCGACATGTGGAAGGCCAGCCTGGACGCCGGCCTGGCCGGGGCCATGCTCGACGAGCTGGAAGCCCTGGCCCGCGCGCGCGCCATCCCCTACGTCCCGGACCTCAACCGCCTGCTGCCCCTGTCCCATCTGTGGCGCGAGGAGGCCGTGGAGCCCGATCCGGAACTTTTTGCCAACTTAAGCCGCGGCCTGCGCCTGGCCCTGACCGATTTCAACGACGCCCGGGCCCGCGAGGGCCGCGACCTGGCGGCCGACATGCTGGCCCGCCTGGCCACCCTCAAGGGCTGGCGCGAGGCCATCGAGGCCGCCGCCCCGGCGGTCAAGACGGAAAAGATGGACCAACTGGTGGCCCGGGTCACGGCCGTGCTGGAAAAAGTCGGCCTGGAACCCACCCAGGACCGCCTGCTCCAGGAGACGGCTATCCTGGCCGACAAGCTCGACGTGTCCGAGGAGCTCACCAGGCTTGCCGGCCATCTGGAGCGGCTGGAAGGCCTGCTGCGCCAGGGCGGCGAGATCGGCAAAAAGCTCGACTTCCTGGTCCAGGAGGCCTTCCGCGAGATCAACACCTGCGGCAACAAGGCGCAAAACCTGGAGATCAGCCGGCTTGTCGTGGATTTCAAGGCCGAGCTGGAAAAATGTCGCGAACAGGTGCAAAACCTCGAGTAACGGCGCGCGCCAACCGTACCAGGGGCGCAGGGGGAGGCCATGGGCCAGGGACTGCTCAACATCGGTTTCGGCAACTACGTGGCCGCCGCCCGCGTCACGGCCATCGTCAACCCGGCCTCCTCGCCCATGCGCCGCCTGCGCGAGGAGGCCCGGGCCGACAAACGCCTGGTGGACGCCACCCAGGGCCGCAAGACCCGCGCCATCATCATCACCGATTCCAACCACGTGATCCTGTCGGGCATCCAGGCCGAAACCCTGGGCGCCCGATTCGTCGCCGAGGAGGAAGACCATGCCGGCTAAACGCCTGGGCCTTGTTTTCGTCGTCTGCGCCCCGTCGGGCACGGGCAAGTCCACGCTCGTGCGGCGGCTGTGCAACGAGTTCGACAGCCTATCGTTCTCCGTGTCCGCCACCACCCGCGCCCCGCGCCCCGGCGAGGCCGACGGTGTGGACTACCATTTCCTGACCCGCCAGACCTTCCTCGACTGGCGCGGCACCGGCAAGCTGGCCGAATGGGCCGAGGTTTACGGCAACTTCTACGGCACGCCGGTCGAACCCGTGCGCCAGGCCCTGGCCGCCGGCCGGGACGTGCTGTTCGACATCGACGTCCAGGGTGCCGCCCAGCTGCGCCAGAGCCTGGGGGCCGGGGCCTATGTGTTCGTCCTGCCGCCGTCGCGGGCCGAGCTGTCCCGCCGCCTGTCCGGCCGGGGCACGGATTCGCCCGAGGTGGTGGCGGGCAGGCTTGCCGCCGCGCCCAAGGAAATCGCCGACGCGCCACTTTTCGACTACTGGGTGGAAAACGACGACCTGGAAGCCGCCTACGCCGACCTGCGGGCCGTGTACATGGCCGAGCGCCGCCGGCCGCGCTACCACCCCCAACTGCTGCCCGAACTCCTCCACCAATGGGAGGCGGCCATCTGAACCCGGCCGGCTGGCCGCGGCATTGACCCGGCGCGTGTTTGCCGCTATTTTGGGAAAAAGGGACCTCTGTCCGACGCCAATCGCCATGAGCCCAGAAAGCAGCCACCCCCCGCGCCGCCCCGCCGCCAAGGCCGACGACGACCTCGCCAAGCGCGACCGGATCAAGGGCATTTTCTCCACCCAGGCCATCCAGAAAGTGGGCACGGGCACCACCACCCGGCGCACCATCCAGAAGATGTACTGGTTCGTGGAGGAAGACGAGGGGCATATCCTGGAGATTCAGCCCCTCAACAAGAACTACGTGCCCTCGGGGCCCAAGCGCCGCATCGCCCTCGAGGAGTTGCTGGACAAGTTCTCGCCCGAGCCGGAATTCTACATTTCCACGGTCTACCCGCGCCTGCGCGAGCTCAACATGGTCATCCAGAAGGGCGAGAAGCACCGGGAGAAAGGCGAGATCTTCAGCGCCGAACTGGAATTCGGCCAGGCCCTGGCCGTGGACGAGGAAAACATCCGGGCCAACTTCGGCCTGGGCCTGACCTACCTCGACCGGGGCGAGGCCAACAAGGCCGACGACATCTTCCAGCGCCTGGTGCGCCTCGACGCCGCCTTCGAAAAGGAACACAAGCACCTGTTCAACGAATTCGGCATGAACCTGCGCAAAAACAAGATGCTCGACCAGGCCCTGGACTACTACCAGCGGGCCGAGGCCCTGGCCGTGCGCGACGACCACCTGATGTTCAACATCGCCCGGGCCTTTTTCGACAAAAAGGACTATGCCCGGGCCATGGAATACCTGCAAAAGGCCCTGGCGCTCAATCCCGAGCACACCGAATCGCGCCGGTTCGTCGCCTTTCTCGAGGAGAAGGGCCTGGCCAAGGGACCGGTCATCCAGTCCCCCGAGGCGGCGGCCGTCCCCGGGGACGACCCGCCCTCATGAGCCAGGAAAGCGGTCAGCGTTTCCTGCTGACGCTGCCTGCGGTCCAAAACGACCTGCCCTTCTCGCCGGTCCTGCTGACCCGGCTGTTTCGCCTGACGGGCGACGACGGCCTTTCGCCGCTCGACGCCATCGCCGCGGCCGTGGCCGAGGACCAGGGCCTGACCACGCGCCTTCTGGCCCTGGCCAACTCCGCCTATTACGGGCTCCAGGCCCAGGTGGGCACGGTCTCCCGGGCCGTGGCCGTGCTGGGCCTGCGCGAGGTCCGGGCCCTGGTGGTGGCCCTGGGCATGCGGGGGCTGGCCGACGTGCGGCCGCTGCCCCCGGAATTCTCCCCGCGGGAATTCCTCGAACACCAGACCGCCGTGGCCGCCGCGGCCATGGGGCTGGCCCGGGCCAGCGGCGTCATGGAGCCCGACGACGCCTTCACCGCCGGGCTGCTCCACGACCTCGGCAAGCTCATCACCGCCCTCTACCGCCCGGGCGACTGGCAGGCCCAGGCCGCCCTGGCCAAGGCCCAGGCCATTGCCTGGCACGAGGCCGAGGAACGCCACTGGGGCCTGGACCACGGGCTCATCGGCGCCATGGTCCTGCGCTCCTGGAACCTGCCCGACAGCCTGACCGAACCCGTCAACTGGCACCACGCCCCCCAGGCCGCCCCGGGCGATGCCCGGCCCTGCCGGCTGCTCGGCCTGGCCGACGCCCTGGCCCGGGAGGTGACCGGCCACCCGGAGCCGGGCGTCGCCGCCCAGGCGCCCCTGCTCCACGGGCTGCGCCTGTCGCGGCAGGAGGCGTTTTCGGCCGTGGAAACGGCCCTGGCCAGCCGCGACGTCGCCTCCTTAGCCGCCGCCCTGGCCTGACCGTCCGGCCGCCTAACCGCCCACGCCCGGACAGCATTCCCCTCGACGGAGCCCCCATGCGCAAAACCTGGATCTTTCCGCCGCAACCCGGCGCGAACATCGACGGCCTGGCCGACGGCCTGGGCATTTCCCCGGCCGTGGCCGGGCTGCTTTTCCGGCGCGGCCTGACCACGGCCGAGGCCATGGACGCCTACCTTTCCCCGGGGCTTCGCCGGCTCATGCCGCCGGCGGCCATTCCCGGGCTCGCGGCGGCGGCCGAACTGCTCGCCCGGGCCCTGACGGCCGGCAGGACCGTGGCCGTGTGGGGCGATTACGACGTGGACGGCATCACGGGCACGGCCGTGCTGGTGGAATTTTTGCGGGCGCGCGGCCACACACCCCTGTGGCGCCTGCCGGTGCGGGCCGACGAAGGCTACGGCCTCAACCTGGCCGGCATCGAGGAACTGGCCGCGGCCGGAGCGGAGGTGCTCGTCACCGTGGACTGCGGCATCGGCGGCCTGGCCGAGGTGGCCCGGGCCAAGGAACTGGGCCTGGACGTCATCGTCACCGACCACCACCTGCCCGGGCCCGAGCTGCCGCCGGCCGACGTGGTGGTCGACCCCAAACTGGCCGCGGGGCCGGGTTGGGATCTGGCCGGCGTGGGCGTGGCCTTTTTCCTGGCCGCCGCCGTCAACCGGCTCCTGCCCGGCCAGCCCTGCGACGTCCGCCGGTTGCTCGACCTGGTGGCCCTGGGCACCCTGGCCGACGTGGTCCCCCTTGGCGGCCAAAACCGCATCCTGGCCAAAAACGGCATGCTGCTTTTGGCCGAGGCGCCCCGGCCGGGCATCCACGCCCTCAAGGAAGTGGGCGGTCACAATCCCAAGGCGGCGCTGACCGCCTCCCAGATCACCTTCGGCCTGGCCCCGCGCCTCAATGCCGCCGGCCGCATGGGCCGCCCCGACGACGCCCTGGCCCTGCTGCTGGCCCCGGACCTGGACACGGCCCGGCCCCTGGCCGCCGCCCTGGACGCCGAGAACACCCGCCGCCGGGCCGAGGAGGACACCATCCTGGCCGAAGCCCTGGCCCAGGCCGAGGCCTGCCCGGACCGCTTCGGCCTGACCCTTTTCGCCCCCCACTGGCACCAGGGGGTCATCGGCATCGTGGCCTCGCGGGTGGCCGAGCGGCGCAACCGGCCGACCCTGATCCTGACCGAGGACGCGGCCAAGGGCCGGCTCAAGGGCTCGGGCCGGTCCATCGCCGGCTGCGACCTGCACGGGCTTTTAACGGAGATCGCCGACGTCCTGGCCAGCTTCGGCGGCCATGCCCAGGCGGCCGGCTTGTCCATCGTCCCGGGCGACCTGCCCCGGCTGGTTGCGGCCTTCGACGCGGCGGCGGCCCGGGCCATCGGCCCGGTGGTGGCGCCGCCGTCCCTGGCCCTGGACGGGGAGCTGTCCTTCGGGGCGGTCACGGCGACGCTGGTGCGCGAGATCGGCCTGCTCGAACCGTTTGGCTGCGGCAACCCCGAGCCGCTTTTTGCCTCGCCGCCGGTTGCGGTGGTTTCCCAGCGCTTTTTTGGCGAAAATCACGTGGCGGTTTCCCTGCGCGACACCGCCGCCGGGGTGACCTTGCGGGGCAAGGCCTGGCGCATGGCCGAGACAATCGGCGCGCGTGCGACCGGCACCACGGTTCGCGTGGCCTATACGCCAAAAATGTCGTACTTTTCCGGTGTCCCGGAAATCGAACTGCGCCTGCGCGACATTGGGGAAGCCTAAGCCCTTTCATTTCTATTCTGTAATCTCAGCTCCTGCGATTTCAGCATGTTAACATATTCTTCCTCCTTGCTCGATTTCGTAACAATCGCATAAGGTGCAGCATGTCAGGCTCGGGATGGCTTCGCCAGCCGTTTCCGTCCTGACGGCCGCTCGGCAATGGATCGGACCACGCTCAAGGAGGAAGGATTCATGAAACGTTTTGGTTTGCTCGCCATCGCGGCCGCCCTGGTTCTGGGCGCCGCCCTGAGCGCATCCGCCGCCACCGAAGTGAAGATGGTCGGCGATGCGTACGTCTACGGCAACTATTTCCAAAACCATAACTTCACCGGTTGGAGCACGGGCTCCTGGGACGACAACACCGGTGCCTACACCGGCGCTGGCACACAGACCGAAGACCGTTTCCAGATCTGGGAACGCTTCCGTCTGCGCACCGACTTCGTGGCCAACGAGGCCGTGAAGTTCCGCCTGGGCATCAAGGTGGAAGACACCTGGGGTCATGGCACCTTCACCGCCGCCAACCCGACCGTGTCCATTGCCGTGTACCAGGCCTTCCTGCAGTTCAAGATGCCGGATTGCAACATCGAAGTGTCCGCCGGCCTGCAGGACTTCTCCCTGCCGGCTAACGCCTTCTTCAGCGATTCCGTGGTGTTCGGTGGCGACCGCGCCGCCGCCCTGGTCATCAACGCCCCCATCAACGAGAACTTCTCGGTGATGGCGGCCTACTCGCGCATGCTGGACAAGAACCGGACCTACGACACCACCACCACCCAGGTGGCCGATGAGCTGGATGCCTACGTCCTGGCCCTGCCCATCACCCTGCCCGGCTTCAAGGCGACCCCCTGGGGTACCCTCGCCGTGGCCGGCAAGTCCGCCAACTACTTCACCGCCGGTTCCTACGGCCCCAACTCGACCATGGCCGACAGCCTGTTCTCCGCCGGCACCTTCGCGGCCCCTGTCGGCTTCCGCAACAGCCAGAATGCCTACTGGTGGGCGGGCGGCACCTTCGAAGTGACCGCGCTTGACCCGGTGAAGTTCTACGCCGACGTGGTCTACGGCGCCGGCAACCAGACCGACCGCAAGAAGGATCAGCGCTATGGCTGGTTCATCGACCTTGGCGCCGAGTACACCGGCTGGGACGTGCTGACCCCGCAGGTGTTCGCCTGGTGGTCCACCGGTGAAGACAAGTCCACCCGCAACGGTTCCGAGCGCATGCCCTCGATCCTGTCCAACTGGGGTCCGGCCGGCAACTTCCTGTTCGACAGCTCCCAGGAGCTGAGCAAGGACGCCAACCTCGGTGTCAACCCCATCGGTTCCATGGGTATCGGCGCCGCCCTGGCCGACATCTCCTTCATGGAGAAGCTGTCCCACCGGGTGAGCTTCATCTACCTGCGCGGCAACAACTCGGCCTCCGCCATCCGCTACCTGAACACCTACATGGGCAGCAACCCCTACTTCACCATGGGGCGTGACCTGACCAGCAACGAGAACATCATCAGCGTCGGCTTCGACACCAAGTACCAGATTTACGAAAATCTGGCCGCTATCCTCGAAGCCGGTTGGGCGCATGGCCAGTTCCAGACCAGCGTCTGGGGCCATCGCCTGGCTGAACGCGCTCGCGCTGGCGATCCGCTCAAGGTCGCCTTCGGCCTGACCTACAAGTTCTAGCGTTTCCTGTCCGCCGACGGCCAAGGCCGGGGTTTTCGAACCCCGGCCTTTTTTTTTGCCCGTCCAGGCAGCGGTGCGCTGTGGCGTAAAAAAATTTTTACCGAGGTTCAAAAAACTTGCCCTTCTTTCATTGCATTTCTGTAATTCATTACATAGGCTGCAATGGTCGCTGGGACGCCACCCACGGCTGCGTTGCCAAGGCACCTGGTTCGAGATGCACAAGGAGGAAGGAAGATGAAACGTTTTGGAAAGTTAACCGTGCTGGTCGCCCTCATGCTGGGCCTGGCCGGCATCGCCCAGGCGGCCACCGAAGTCAAAATGACCGGTGACGCCCGTGTCTACGGCGTCTATTTCGCCAACCACAACTACACCGGCTGGTCCACCGACGGCACCCAGACCGAGGACCGTTTCCAGATTTGGGAACGCTTCCGCCTGCGCTCCGACTTCGTGGCCAACGAGGCCGTGAAGTTCCGCCTGGGCATCAAGGTGGAAGACACCTGGGGTCACGGCACCCTGACCGCCGCCAACCCGACCGTGGCCATCGACGTCTACCAGGCCTTCCTGCAGTTCAAGATGCCGGATTGCGATGTCGAGGTGACCGCCGGCCTCCAGGACCTGTCCTTCCCCACCAACTCGTTTTTTAGCGACTCGGTGGTGTTTGGCGGCGATCGCGCCGCAGCTTTGACCATCAACGCACCGCTGATCAAGGACACCCTGGCCGTGACCGCCGGTTTCGCCCGGATGATCGACACCAACCGCACCTACGATAAGACGACCACCCAGGTGGCCGACGAGTTCGACGCCTACATCCTGGCCCTGCCCATCACGGTCACCGGCTTCAACATCACCCCTTGGGGTGTCGTGGGCGTGGCCGGCAAGGACGCTGCCTACGGCGACGCCGGCTTCCTCGATTACCTGGTCTCCGGCGGCGCCTACGAGGCCGGCTGGAAGAACGACCAGAACGCCTACTGGTGGGCCGGCGCCACCTTCGAAGTCACCGCCCTGGATCCGGTCAAGTTCTACGGCGACGTGATCTACGGCGCCGGCGCCGAAAACGACCGCAAGTGGGCCAAGCGCCAGGGCTGGTTCATCGACGCCGGCGTCGAGTACACCGGCTGGGACGTGCTCACCCCGCAACTCTTCGGCTGGTGGTCCACCGGCGAGGACAGCAGCAACCGCAACGGTTCCGAGCGCCTGCCCCAGATCGTGCCCAACTGGGGCCCGGGCAACAGCTTCCTGTTCGACGATACGCAGGAACTGGGCAAGGAATCCAACATGGGTGTCAACCCGGTGGGCAACTGGGGCCTGGGCCTGTCGCTCAACAACATCTCGTTCGTTGAGAAGCTGTCCCACATCCTGACCTTCACCTACCTGCGCGGCAACAACAACGCCAAGTCCATCCGCGCCCTGAACTACACCATGGGGACCAACTCCTACTACGTCATGGGCCGTGACCTGACCAAGGACGAGTACCTGCTTGGCCTCAACTTCGACACCAAGTACATGATCTACGAAAACCTGGCCGCCATCGTCGAGACCGGCTGGTCCCACGGCGAATTCCAGTCCAGCGTCTGGGGGCACCGTTTGGCCTCGAAGTCCCGCGACGGCGACGCCTGGAAGGTCGCCTTCGGCCTGACCTACAAGTTCTAGTTTCCTGCGAACCGGCACCTGGCGACGCCAAAGCCGGCCCTCCACGGAGGGCCGGCTTTTTTCTTCCGTCGGCCGCTCCATGGCCGGCCCCTTGCCCGTCGGCCGCTCCATGGCCGGCAAGCCCCCCGGCGCCCCGGTGCCAGTCCGGTTACGGACATGTGTCATTATGTCCTCAATCCGGCCTTCTGGATACTTTTTGGCCGCCGGTTGAATTTTTTGTACGAAAAGCCTTGCTTGCCAATTCGTAATTTACTACATTCTTTTCATGTTCGGGTTCGCCAGCCCGACCACGCGCCTGTGGGGACAGGACGTTATCAGGAGGAAGGAAATGAAACGTTTCGCAGTGTTGGCTTTGATTGCCGCCTTCGTGCTCGGGGCTTTCGCCTCGGCCAACGCGGCCACGGAAGTCAAGATGACCGGTGACGCCCGCATCTACGGCGTCTATTTCGCCAACCATAACTTCACTGGCTGGAATACTGCGTCCTGGACGGGGAACAACCCGACCGTCTTCAAAAAGGCCGGCACCCAGACCGAGGACCGCTTCCAGATCTGGGAACGCTTCCGGCTGCGCTCCGACTTCGTGGCCAACGAGGCCGTGAAGTTCCGCCTGGGCATCAAGGTGGAAGACACCTGGGGCCACGGCACCCTGACCGCCGCCAACCCCGAGGTGGCCATCGCCGTCTACCAGGCCTTCCTGCAGTTCAAGCTGCCGGACTGCAACGTCGAGGTGACCGCTGGTCTCCAGGACATCGACCTGCCCCAGTCCAAGCTGTTCTATGCCTCGCCGGTCTTCGGCGGCGACCGCATCGCCGCCCTGACCATCAGCGCGCCCCTGATCGACAACACCCTGGGCCTGCTGGCCGGCTTCGGTCGTCTCGTCGACACCAACCGCACCTACGACACCACCACCACCCAGGTGGCCGACGAGTTCGACGCCTACTTCCTGGCCCTGCCCATCACCCTCAACGGCTTCAAGGCCACGCCTTGGGGCATGATCGGCGTGGCTGGCGCCAACGCCAACTACTGGACCACCGGCTTCGGGCAGAACCTGATCTCCGCCGGCACCTTCGCCACCCCGGCTCTGTGGAAGAACGACCAGAACGCCTACTGGTGGGCCGGCGGCGCCTTCGAAGTCACCGCCCTCGACCCGGTCAAGTTCTACGCCGACGTGATCTACGGCGCCGGCGCCCAGGCCGACCGCAAGAAGAGCAAGCGCGAAGGCTGGTTCATCGACCTCGGCATCGAGTACACCGGCTGGGACGTGCTGACTCCGCAGGTCTTCGGCTGGTGGTCCACCGGTGAAGACGGTTCCACCCGCAACGGTTCCGAGCGTATGCCGATGGTGCGCCCCAACTGGGGTCCGGGCAACAGCTTCCTGTTCGACGATTCGCAGGATCTGGCCAAGGAAGGCAACATGGGCGTGGCTCCCGTCGGCAACTGGGGCCTCGGCGCTTCGCTGAACAACATCTCGTTCATCGAAAAGCTGACCCACCGCCTGACCTTCACCTACGTCCAGGGCACCAACAGCGCCAAGGCCATCCGCTACCTGAACGACCTGCTCGGCAGCAACCCCTACTTCACCATGGGTCGCGACTTGACGGTCAACGAGCACGTGCTTGGCGTGAACTTCGACAACAAGTACATGATCTACGAAAACCTGGCCGCCGTCATCGAGACCGGTTGGGCCCACGGTCAGTTCCAGCAGAGCGTCTGGGGCCACCGCCTGGTCAGCCAGTCCCGCAATGGCGACGCCTGGAAGGTCGCCTTCGGCCTGACCTACAAGTTCTAAGACGACGTCCCTTTTTCCCCTGGCGCGAAGGCCGGAATCGTACGATTCCGGCCTTGTTTTTTTGTAAGAAATTACATCGTTGCAACATGTCAAATATTTTGTACTTTTGTATACAAAATATACACATCCTGTCTTGTCCGATCCCCCACCCCGATGTAAGGGACAAACCGTGGCCTCGCGGGATTCGCCCTCCCGATGACGGCCACGTGCGCCAACGGTTACCGGCAACACCCGCAATTTTGGAGGAAGGAACATGAAACGCATTCTGACCATCGCTCTGGTCGCGGTGTTCGCCCTCGGCGCCTTCGCCAGCGCCCAGGCGGCCACCGAGGTGAAGATGACCGGAGACGCCCGCGTCTACGGTGTCTTCTTCGCCCAGCACAACTACACCGGCTGGAACAACGCCTCTTGGACCTCCAACACCCCGACCTGGTCCGGAGCTGGCAAAAAGACCGAAGACCGCTTCGAAATCTGGGAGCGCTTCCGTCTGCGCACCGACTTCGTGGCCAACGAGGCCGTGAAGTTCCGCCTGGGCATCAAGGTGGAAGACACCTGGGGTCACGGCACCCTGACCGCCGCCAACCCCGAGGTGGCCATCGCCGTCTACCAGGCCTTCCTGCAGTTCAAGTGGCCCGGCTGCGACTTCGAAATCACCGCCGGCCTCCAGGACATCGACCTGCCCATCAGCAAGATGTTCTACGGCAACCCGGTCTTCGGTGGCGACCGTATCGCCGCCCTGACCATCAACGCTCCCCTGATCGACAACACCCTGGGCCTGTTGGCCGGTTTCGGTCGACTCATCGACACCAACCGCACCTACGACACCACCACCACCCAGGTGGCCGATGAGCTCGACGCCTACTTCCTGGCCCTGCCCATCACCCTCAACGGCTTCAAGGCCACGCCCTGGGGCGTGATGGCCGTGGCCGGCAAGAACGCCGGCTACTTCACCACCGGCGCCTCGACCTTCAGCTCCGGCAGCTACGCCGAAAACCTGGTTTCCGGCGGCACCTTCATGTCCCCGGCCCTGTGGAAGAACGACCAGAACCTGTACTGGTGGGCCGGCGGCGCGTTTGAAGTCACCGCCCTTGACCCGGTCAAGTTCTATGCCGACGTGATCTACGGCGCCGGCGCCCAGGCCGACCGCAAGAAGAGCAAGCGCGAAGGCTGGTTCATCGACCTCGGCGTCGAGTACACCGGCTGGGACGTCATGACCCCCAAGATCTTCGGCTGGTGGTCCACCGGCGAGGATCATTCCAACCGCAACGGTTCCGAGCGCATGCCCCAGCTGCGCCCCAACTGGGGTCCGGGTGCGAGCTTCCTGTTTGACGACAGCCAGGAACTGGCCAAGAACTCCAACATGGGTATGAACCCGGTCGGCGCTTACGGCATCGGCGCTTCGCTGGACAACATGTCGTTCATCGAAAAGCTGACCCACCGCCTGACCTACACCTACATCCACGGCAACAACAACCCGTCGGCCATCCGCGTCCTCAACACGACCATGGGCAGCAACCCCTACTTCGTGATGGGCCGCGACCTGACCAGCAACGAGTTCGCCATGGGCGTGAACTTCGACACCAAGTACATGATCTACGAGAACCTGGCCGCCGTCCTCGAGACCGGCTGGGCTCACGGCCAGTACCAGACCAGCGTCTGGGGCCATCGCTTGGCTGAGAAGTCCCGTTCCGGCGACGCCTGGAAGGTGGCCTTCGGCCTGACCTACAAGTTCTAAAGCGGTTTTCCGGTACCGCCGGCGCAGGGCCGGGACCTTCGGGTCCCGGCCTTTTTTTATTGGGCCATCGCCCGGTGCGACCCGCAATACGCCGCCGACGGGATTGCGGCGGAAAGTACGTGGCGTGGCGGCTAGCCGCTCTGCCCGCAGGGAGGACGCAACCGGGCGCACGACGTCGGGGGCGCAGGCGGGCCAACCGCCGCCACGGGTCCCCCCAGCGACCATGCCCGGACAGGAAGGGGCGGGGCCGGTGAGGCTGGCTGCCTCGTTGGCGCACTTTTGAAGAATACGTCGGTGTTTTTGAAAAAAAACATTATACTGCCATGTTATACTCAAGAACTACAGGCAGTTATTTGGGGGCAGCCTTAGCGTTCCGCCGGCAGGCAGTAGAGCGGCAGGACCGTGCCCGAGGCCAGCGCTTCCACTGCCCCGGCGTCCAGGACGCGGCCGGCCGGTGCGCTGGTGGTGGGCGTCTGCCCCCGGGACAAAAAGGCCTTGACCGCGGCCAGGGGCACGACAAAGCCCATTTCCGCCGGGGCGTCGCCCAGCCGCTCCCGGAACCGGGCCGTATTGCGCCGGGCCGAAACCACGCCGGACACATGGCCCGAGGCGTCCAGGAGCGGGCCGCCGCTGTTGCCCGGAAATACCGCCGCCGTGACGGCCTGGTCGCCACGCGGGCCGGCATCGGCGGCCAGGGTCCGGGTCCGCCCGGCGGTCACGTGCAGTTGGCCGCTCAGGGCCGCCCGCCCCGGGTAGCCGACGGCGTACACCGCCTCGCCCTCGCCAATGCCGTCGCCTTCCCGAAAGGCCAGGGCACGCGGTTGCGGTACGGCCAGCACGAGCAGGGCCAGATCGTTTTGCCGGTCCAGCCGGGCCAGCCGGGCGGCCATGCCCTTGCCGCCGACCCGGGCCACGATGCGGCCGCAATCCGCCACCACGTGGGCGCAGGTCAGCACATGGCCGACCCGGCTGACCACGAACCCCGTGCCCGTGGCCATATGGCCGGGCTGGATTTCCTTGGGCGCCGTTTGGCCGTCGGCCCCTTTGCCGGCCTTGGCGGCGATGGCCAGGGCCACGGTGGGATCGAGCCGGCTTTTGGCCGCCGCGGCCAGGGCGTCCAGGCGGGGGCGCAACACCGCCGCCTCCGCACCGGCTGGCTTGGCCTGCAGGGCCAACCGGTAGGCCTCGGCCGGATCGCGGGGGACCAGCCGCCCGGCCAGGAGCAGCTCCCCCAGGGTCACGGCGGCCTCGGCCGACCCGGCCGCCACGGCCTGGCGCAGATAGCGGGGCGCGTCGGCGGCCGGCCCGCCCCGGTTGTCCAGGCGCATGGCCCCGAGCAGGTACAGGGCCTTGGCCGAGCCCTTCTGTGCCGCCCGGGACAGCAGTTCCCCGGCCCGGACATCGCTTTGGGGCACGCCGTCGCCGCGAAGCGTCAGCGCGGCCAGGGCGACAAGGGCCGGGACATTGCCGCCGTCGGCCGCCCGGCGGTAGAGCCGGGCGGCTTCGGCCGTGTCCCGAGGGCCGCCCCGGCCGGTTTCGCGCATGAGCCCCAGCAGGCCCAGGGCCGAGGGGCTGCCGGCCCGGACCAGGGGGGTCAGTTCCCGCAAGGCGGCCGCATCGTCGCCGCGGCCGTAGGCCGCAAGGGCCGCGTCGTAATCCGCCCGGGCCAGGGAGGGGCCGCCGACAAGCAGCAGCACCAGGGCAACCGTCGGCCAGGCCAGCCCTTTTCCCGGCAGCCGCCTCACGGATGGCCTTTTTTGGCCGCCGGCGCCGGCGCCGGCGCGAGCGGCGGCGGCGGCGCTTCGGCCAGGCGGCACAGGCCGTAGCGCTGCCGTATCTTGGGCATGGTCCCGGCTTCGTGGTGGGAGGCGACCATGAGGAAATTGTCCGATGCGCCGGAATAGACGGGAAACACCGTGACCATGACCATGCCGCCGTCGGGATAGCGGGCCACGACATTGAGGCCGGTCGCGCTCTCGTTGAAAACGCCGGGCGTATCCCGCGCATCCTCTTCCAGGATGACCTTTTTCTGGGTCCGGTCGATGATGTCGATGGTCAGCCCCGGGGTGTTGGGGTCCAGCGGCGGTTTGATGCTGACCCCGCCCTGGGGGTTGAAGCCGGCGTTGACGCCGTGGGTGAAGGCGCAGGCCAGGCGCTTGGCGGTGAAGAGTTCTTGGCTCGGATCACCGGCCAGGGCCGTGGCCGGCGCCTGGGCGGCGGCCAGGAGCACGGCGGCCAGGAGCAGCCTCAGGGAAACACGGGGCATGCGGACCTCCCAAGGCCCAAAGGGCTGTTACCCGTTGACTGAACCAGCCGACTCGAAAGGTCAACCCGGCCGGCCCCCGGAACAGGCCCCGGAAAGGCCTTGCCGCCGTGCCGGCCTTCACGTAATGTCACCGACTCCGCCCTCACCGATACCGCCAGGCGGCCCGGCAGGACCGTTGTTTTCGAGGGTTGGTTTTTTGGAGATTTCGCAGCATGCAAAAATTTCGCGTGTATTTCGCCACCAAGGATTTCGCGCCGACCCGTTGGTTTCGTCCCAAAAAAGACGTTTCGGAAACCGAATATGTCGTCGTCTCCGCCTTCAACGAAGCCCATGCCTCCAAGGAAGCCAAGAAGCATGTGGACATGGCCGCCCTGTCCGTCCCCTTCACGGTGACCCGCATCGAGCCGGCCCGGGACGACGAGGCCGAAGGCTGCCATGGCAGTTTCGCCAAACTCGCCCCCGCGCCGGCGGCGCCGGGCCTCACACTCCCGGCCGAACCGGCCCGGGACGATCACCTCGCCGACAGGGAACCCGATTAGTGTCGCGTCCCCGAAGCGGCCGTTGTACCATCGGCCCAAGGGGTACCGCCATCCAGGCCTGTCGCCTCGGTGTGCCGACGACAGGCCTTTGGCCCACCTGACACGAGGCCGTTCCGGCCCGCCGAGCGCCGTCCGCCCGGCGCCTCGGGTCCCGGCCCAAAGCGGAGGACCACCATGCTCACCGCCTTTCCCAAGGCCCTGGCCGCCCATGTCCGGGGCATCCGTTTCGCCCTGGCCCACAAGGGCTATCTGCTGCTGGTCGCCGTACCCTTCGGGCTGACCCTCGTTTTGTACGCCGCCGGTTTCGGGTTGCTTGCGGCTTCCGGCGACCGCCTGACGGCCCTGGCCTGGTCGCCCGAGGCCGCCGGCGCGGGCGGTTTCCTCGGGGCGCTCTACTGGCTCTACGCCCATGTGGCCAAGTACCTGCTGTACCTGCTGTCCGTGGTCCTGATGTATTTCCTGTTCATGGTCACGGCCAACATCCTGGCCTCGCCCGTCTACGACGGCATTGCCGGGCGCATGCTCGCCCGGGCCCGGGGCGGGGCCGTCCCCGACGCCTCCCCGGTCTGGTGGCGCATCATGGCCGAGGAACTCAAAAAGGCCGTTTTCGTGGCCGCGCTGCCGGTGCTGCTCGTCTTCGTGCCGGTGGTCGGCCAACTGTTGGCACCGCTTGTGGCCGCGGCCCTGCTCGCCTTCGACTTCCTGGATTTCGCCTTTGGCCGCGACGAGCCCCGTTTCGCGGTCCGTTTGCGCCGGGCCGCCGCCCATCCCCTGACCCTGCTCGGCTTCGGGCTGCCCCTCCTCGTCCCGGTTCTCAACATTGTCCTTTTTCCCTTCGCCATTTGCGGCGCGACCTTGCTCTACCTGGACACCTTCGGCCGCCCCGGCAACGGATGACATTTTCGTAACAACTTCCGACCGTCGCTATCGCGCGGCCGCTTTTCGGCTATAGGTCCGGGCACGCCCGACACAATCCGCCGGTGGCAGCCCGTCGGCGAAAGGACCTCCGCCCCATGGCGCAACGCCCCGTTCACGTCCGCGACGGCATCCCCCGGAGCCCCGCCGCATGACCTCCCACGCGCAGCCCGGCTCCAAATCCCTGTCCCATACCGTCGCCCTGTCCTTCGGCGCCCTGGGCGTGGTCTACGGCGACATCGGCACGAGCCCGCTGTACGCCATCAAGGAATGCTTCCACGGCATGCACGCCATCGCCGTGACCCCGGAAAACATCCTGGGCGTGCTGTCGCTGATCTTCTGGTCGCTGACCATGGTCATCACCATCAAGTACGTGCTTTTCATCACCGCCGCCGACAACCGGGGAGAGGGCGGCATCTTCGCCCTCATCGAGCTGCTGCCCAAGGACCGGGGCCATCGCCACGTCCGGGCGACCCTGGCCTTTCTGGGGCTCATCGGCGCGGGGCTGCTCTACGGCGACGGCGTCATCACCCCGGCCATCTCGGTGCTGTCCGCCGTGGAGGGCCTCAACGTGGCCACCAGCGCCGCCGAGCCCCTGGTCGTGCCCATCACCTGCCTGATCCTGTTTTGCCTGTTCATGGTCCAGCGCCGGGGCACCCACGGCATCGGCAAGGTTTTCGGCCCGGTGATGCTGGTCTGGTTTTCCGTGCTGGCCGTGCTCGGGGTCAAGGAGATATTGCTCGCCCCGCAGGTCCTCGGCGCCATCAACCCCTGGCACGCCGTGGAGTTTTTCCAGCGCAACCACCTGCACGGCATGGTGGTGCTTGGCGCCGTGGTCCTGTGCATCACCGGCGGCGAGGCCCTCTACGCCGACCTGGGGCATTTCGGCCGCCGGCCCATCCAGATCTCCTGGCTCGTCATCGTCTTCCCGTGCCTGGTGCTCAACTATTTCGGCCAGGGCGCCGGCCTGCTGCTCGACCCGTCCATCGCGCCCAACCCCTTTTACAGCCTGGTGCCCGACGCCCTGCTCTACCCCATGGCCGCCCTGTCCACGGCGGCCACGGTCATCGCCTCCCAGGCGCTGATTTCCGGCGTCTTTTCCCTGACCCGCCAGGCCATCCAGCTCGGCTGCTGCCCCAGGCTTCGCATCGTGCACACCTCCAGCGCCATGGAGGGCCAGATCTACATTCCGGAGGTCAATTTCGCCCTGATGTGGGCCTGCATCGGCCTGACCGTGGCCTTCCAGGAATCCGGCCGCCTGGCCGCCGCCTACGGCATCGCCGTCACGGCCACCATGGGTATCACCTCCATCCTCTATTTCTTCGTGGCCCACTGGACCTGGAAGCAGCGGCTGGCCCGCTGCCTGCCGCCGCTTTTGATCTTTCTCGCCTTCGACCTGGCCTATTTCGGCGCCAACCTGCTCAAGGTCGCCGACGGCGGCTGGTTCACCCTTTTCATCGCCGCCCTGGTCGTCCTGGCCATGGCCACCTGGCAGGACGGCCGCAAGGCCCTGCGCGAACTGTCCATGGCTGCCACGGTGCCGCTGCGGACCTTCCTGCAGGAGGTGGCCACCCGCAAACCCATCCGCGTCCCCGGCACGGCGGTCTTCATGTCCCTGTCGCCCCAGGGCACGCCTGTGACCTTGCTGCACCACTACAAGCACAACAAGGTCTTTCATGAAAGCGTGGTCATCCTGACCATCACCGCCGCCGACACCCCCACGGTGCCGGAAAACGACCGGCTGGACATCCAGGACCTGGGCTCGGGCTTTTTCCGGATCGTGGCCCGCTACGGCTTCATGGAGACGCCCGACGTGCCGGACATCATGGCCCGGGCCCGGGAGACGGGCATCCCCATCGATCCGCCGGCCGACACCACGTTTTTCCTGGGCCGCGAGAGCCTGCTGACCACCGGCAAGTCCAGGATGGCCGGCTTTCGCAAGTCGCTTTTCGCGCTCATGTCCCGCAACGCCCGCCCGGCCACGGCCTATTTCAGCCTGCCGCCGGGGCGCGTGGTGGAGCTGGGCGTGCAGGTCGAACTGTAAGTCCCCCGGGCACCCACACGCCAGATTTCTGCCAGCAGCGGCCTTCCCAGGCCGATGTCTTTGCTTTTCCTAATGGATCTTGTATACGCATTGTACGTATTCGATTTTTGCCCGCTTCCGCCTGGAGCGCAAACCGTGGCATTGCCATTCGGTGCGCCTTTGTCGTTTGCCGCAACCGCAACGAGGAGACTCAAAAGGCAGGTGAACCATGAGCGAGACACAGGTAATCATTGACAAAATAACACGAAAACTCCTGATTCAATTCGGCTTTGCCTTCTGCATCTTCCTGCTCCTCCTCAAAATAGTAGCCCTTCAGAATATTTTCTACGTCGCCACGCCGATTTGTGTTTTTATCCTCGGTTTTCTCGGCGGCTACATCAGTATGCAAAGGCGGCTCAAGCTGATGACGCCCCAAGAATTGGATAAACTGGAGAACTCGAATCTAAGCCTTTGCATCACGCCGCTGGTCGGGGGCTGTTTGGCAATCATCCTGTATATGGTATTCGTTGCCAATATCGCATCCTGCGCCTTCTTTCCGACCTTCACTCCCGGGAATCCGGACCAGTCCCAAAGCGTCATCCTCGACTTCCTGCGTTGCCCAGCCCTGGATTACAAGGAATGGGCCAAGCTGGCCTTCTGGAGCTTCATCGCCGGCTACTCCGAGGACTTCACCATCGCCATCATCGACCGGCTCAAGCAGGCCGCCGTGGACAAGGTGAAAAGCGCGCCCCCGGATGGCAACGGCAGCGGCGGTAGCAGCGGCAGCGGCAGCGGCAGCAGCGGCGGTAGCGGCAGCGGCGGCAGCGGCGGCAGCGGCGGTAGCGGCAGCGGCGGCAGCGGCGGTAGCGGCAGCGGCGGTAGCGGCAGCGGCAGCGGCAGCGGAGGAACACCGTTACCGACCGGCAGCTAATCTTCCCCTTTCCCGCCTTCCCGCACCACGGCCGGCCCGTCCGCAGGGAGGCCGTGGCGCGGGGACCACACCGGGCGCCGACACGGCCTTGCGGCGAAAAGCCATTTCCCGCCCGCCCCTTGACCCGAGGCGCTTCCTGCCGTAACCGCAAGGCGCGGCACAAGCCGTTATCCGTAAGTTCCCGCCGCCGGCACCCGAGGAGCGCATGACCGATACGCCCGAGAAAAAAGCCCTGACGCCCGAAGACGCCCCCCAGGCGCCCGCCACCCCCGACGCCACCGCCGCGCATGCGGACACGGCCGCCGCGAACGCCGCCCCGGCGGCAGCCGCGGACGCCGACACGGCTGCCCAGCCCCGGGCCGAGGCCCCGACGCCAACCGACGCGACGGCCGGGTCTGGGGACGCTGCCCCGACACAAGACGCTCCCCCGGCGCAGGACGCTAGCCAGGCGCAAGACGCTGCCCCAGCGCAGGACGCCGCGCCGGCACAGGATGCCGCGCCGGCACAGGATGCTGTCCCGGCGCAAGGCGTTGCCCCGGCACAGGACGCTACCTCGGCACAGGACGCTACCTCGGCGCAGGACGCTAGCCCGGCGCAGGGCGCCGCCCCGTCCACGGACGAGGCCGTGGCCGTCGCCGATGCGGGCGCTCCCCCCCAGACACCGCCGCCTGCGCCACCATCCGGCCCCGGGGCCGGCGACATGAAGGAAGCGCCGCTGCTCGAGCACCTCGTCGAGCTGCGCACCCGGCTGGTACGCTGCCTCATCGCCGTGGGCGTGGGTTTCGCCGCCTGCTACGCCTTTGCCGAAAAACTGCTCGGCATCCTGCTCAAGCCCCTCATGGACGTCATGCCGGGCGGCAGCAAGCTCATCGCCACCAGCCTGCCGGAAACGTTCTTCACCGTCATGAAACTGGCCCTGGTGGCGGGCGCCTTCGTGGCCAGCCCCTACATCTTCTACCAATTGTGGAAGTTCGTGGCGCCGGGGCTGTATAAGGAAGAACGCAAGATCATCGTTCCCGTCGCCGTTGCCACGGCCGTGTGCTTCGTTGGCGGCGCGCTGTTCGGCTATTTCATCGTCTTTCCCTTCGGCTTCAAGTTCTTCGTCGACTACGCCGCCGACTACATCACGGTCATGCCGACGATCAGCGCCTATTTTTCCCTGGCCGTCACGCTGCTGTTCGCCTTCGGCCTCATCTTCGAACTGCCGGTCTTCATCTTCTTCATGACGAGCTTGGGCCTGGTGACCACCAAGACCCTGCGCAAGTTCCGGCGCTGGGCCATCTTGCTGAGCTTCATCGTGGCCGCCCTGCTCACGCCCACGCCCGACGCCATAAACCAGCTGCTCATGGCCGGCCCCATGGTCGTTCTGTACGAGATCGGCATCTGGGTATCCTGGTTCGTGGACAAGTCCCGCAAGGAAGAGAAGGCGGCCAAGGAAGCGGAGGAAGCCGCGAAAAAAGCGCCGGGCGACACCGCCGCCGCTCAGCCGACGGCCGAGGCCACCCCATCCGACACCGAATCCCGGGCCGGCTAGCGGCAATCCCGCTCCCGTGGGCAGGGGCAGGGCCCGCGCCCCGCATGCGGCCGCATTCCCCAATATCCGCCATGGGTTGGGGGATGCGGCCCGGTCCTTGGGACGCCCAGGGAACGTGGCCGTCCTCCCCTGCCGCGCCGCCTGGCCCCTGCCCATGCCTTGACAAGACCTGTCTTTCAAGGCATAGGTAGGCTAGAGGCGACGGCCGCCGCCATCCGTCAGGCGTCGTACCGTATCCGCCCGGGCCGCCCGCGATCGCAACGCGGAACAGAGCCGGGGCCGGGCGACCATGCTTGTTTGCGGCCGCATCCCCTCGCCAACGACCATAATATGTCGTTGCGTCCCGCCGTCGGCTGTCGGCGACCGGGATACGACCTCTCGCCACGCGAGCCACTCCACCAAGCGGACGACCGAGACGGCCAGGCACGGCCTGGCTCAAAGGCCCCGCCGCCCTTGATGACGTCCCCTCCGGACGTCGGCGCACCGGCCCCTCTCGGCGTCTCGAAGCCATGGAGCGACGATGCGAAACGCTCATCTGCTGTTGCCCACCGTGACGCTGCTGGTCATGGCCTTTGCCATGCCGGGTTGCGCCGGTACCAAGACCGTCAAATCCCCCCCTGCCCAGACCGCCGCCGCGCCCGACACCCTCGACCGGCTGGCCGAGCCGGATTTCCTTTTTACCGGCAAGGGCAAGCGCCCCGGCAATTCCCTGCGGGTCAAGGCCCTGGCCTACACATGTTCGGTGGGGAAAAAGAAATCCAAGCACACGCCGCGCGGCGCCTGGGGCGACCTGCTGACCGAGGAGGTCAATGCCGTGGCCGTCTCCCCGGACCTGTTGGACCTGGGCCTGGACCGGGGCGACCTCATCACCATCGAGGGCCTGCCCGGCAAATACAAGGTCCTCGACGTCATGCACAGCCGCCACGACAAGACCATCGATATCTTCTACGGCGACGACCGCTGCGGGGCCATGCAGTGGGGCAAGCGCAGCCTGACCATCACCTGGCAGTAGCCGCCTGACGCCGCGGCCCGCCCTGGCGGCGCCTTTTGCCCCTTCCGGTGCCGTGCCTTCCGACCGGCGGCACGGGCTTGGGAGGCGTAAGGTCCGCATCGGACCGGGACGACAACCAAGCGTCGTTCCCCGGTATTTCGGGGGGTCAGGGGCGCGGCGGTCCTTGCCTGCCAGCGACAAACCGCCCGCCGCATGTCGCGTCCTTAAAAAGGATAAATGCGTGCAAAAGCGCAACGCCCGCGAGAAATCATCCTGGGGATCCAACGGGCGGGAGCCTGTTGGCCGCCGGAGGCTTTTCCCCTGACCTTTGTTGCAACACCCTCATTTTTTTAAGGGACACAACATCAGGGCAGCACTTCCACCAGGACATAGCGGGCGACGAAGCCCAGAGCGTAGACGCAGATCAGCACCAGGAAAAAGGCTTTGAAAAGCCCCTTGCCGCCACGCCCCTCGGCCGCCCGGGACAGGCAAAAGGCCACCACCACCGCCGCCAGCAACCCGAACCCCAGCGCCAGCGCCACCTTGAGAAGCGAGATGTCCGCCATGGCCATCGCCCCGGCGCCCTAGCGCTGGTCCAGGGGGACGTAGGGCCGGTGCGGCGGCCCGGTGTAGATCTGGCGCGGCCGGTGGATGCGGGTGGTGGGGTCGCGGCTTTCCTCGCGCCAGTGGGCGATCCAGCCCGGCATGCGGCCGATGGCGAACATGACCGGGAACATGTTGACCGGAATGCCCAGGGCCCGCAGGATGATGCCCGAATAGAAGTCCACGTTGGGGTAGAGCTTGCGGCTCTTGAAGTAGTCGTCGGACAGGGCCGCCTCCTCCAGTTCCAGGGCGATGTCCATGAGGGGGTCGCTCTTGCCCGACTGGAAGACCAGGTCGTGGGCGGCCTTTTTGAGCACCCGGGCCCGGGGGTCGAAGTTCTTGTAGACCCGGTGGCCAAATCCCATGAGCCTGCGTTCCTTGCGCTTGACCATGTCCAGGTAGGACTTGACCTTGTGCTTGCCGTCCAGGATCTGGCCGAGCATCTCGATGACCGCGGCGTTGGCCCCGCCGTGCAGCCGGCCCCACAGGGCGCAGATGCCCGAGGACACGCTGGCGAACAGGTTGGCCTGGGTCGAGCCGACCATGCGCACCGTGGAACAGGAGCAGTTCTGCTCGTGGTCGGCGTGGACCACCAGAAAAAGCGACAGGGCCGCAACGGCCTGCTGGGTGGGCTCGAAGTCGCGGTTGGGCACCGAGAACATCATGTGCAGGAAGTTGCGGCAATAGCTCAGGTTCGGGTCCGGGTACATGAACGGCAGGCCGCGCGACTTGCGGTAGCTGAAGGCGGCGATGGTGCGCACCTTGCTGACCAGCTTGGCCACGGCCATGGTGAACTCGTCCATGCTCTGGATTTCCAGCAGCTCCGGATGGTAGTTGCCCAGGGAATTGATGACCGCCGACAAAATGGCCATCGGCTGGCCGCCCGGCTGGAACCCGTCGAAATGGTGGAGCAATCCCTCGTGCAACAGCTCGTGTTCGGACAAAAGCAGGCGGAAGTCCGAACGTTCTTCGGATGTCGGCAGCTTGCCGAAGATGAGCAGCATGGCCGTTTCGATAAACGAGCTTTTTTCGGCCAACTGTTCGATGGGGATGCCGCGATAGCGCAGGATGCCCTTTTCGCCGTCCACGAAGGTGATGCCCGACAGGCAGGAGCCGGTGTTGGCGTAGCCCGGGTCAAAAGCCAGCAGCCCGGCGTCTTTTTCCAGGGAGGTGATGTCGATGCCGACCTCGCCCTCGCTGCCGACGGTCACGGGCAGGTGCAGGGTTTTGTCGCCGTAGGTCAGGGTGGCGGTCTTGACTTCGCGCATGGGACACCTCGTGTCGGCTGGGAGGGAGAACGGCCGCAAGCGGCGTGGTGGCTGGGGTGCCGAATTGCCTCGGGGGCAGTATAGAAAAAAAATTCGGCCTTGTCTGCATGCGCCGGGGCCGTTGCGGCGCGGGCCGGGCTCAGGGCTTGCGGGCCGTGACCAGGGAAAAATAGCCGTGGGCCGCATGGACGCCGATGTCGACGAAGCCGGCTTTCGCGAGAAAGGCCGCCACCTCCCCGGCCGCGTACTGCCGGCCCCCAACAGCGAGATACAGCAGGACCGACAAAGCGGCCGCAGCCAGGGGA
Source organism: Solidesulfovibrio sp. DCME (assembly GCF_049995385.1). Classification (NCBI taxonomy): domain Bacteria; kingdom Pseudomonadati; phylum Thermodesulfobacteriota; class Desulfovibrionia; order Desulfovibrionales; family Desulfovibrionaceae; genus Solidesulfovibrio; species Solidesulfovibrio sp. DCME. The sequence goes on along the minus strand of NZ_CP188261.1, from coordinate 1,800,721 downwards.
CCGACGCCGTCATCGTCCAAAAGGATCTCATGCACGAAGACACGCCCGCCCCGGGGCAGGGACCGAAAGGCCCTGGCCGCCAGGTCCCTGTTGGTCGCCTCGTCCCAGTCATGCACAACGTTGGACAAAAGCACGGCGTCGTGGTCCTCGGGCCAGGGGTCCCGGAACATGTCCCGGGCCAGGGTGTCGACCCGGCGGCCAAGGTCGGCCGAAGCCAGGTACCCGGCGGCGGCCTGGCACATGGCCGGCAGGTCCATCACCGTGCAGCGCAGGGCCGGGTCCCGCCGAGCCAGGGCGATGGCGAAGCAGCCCGAACCGCCGCCCACATCCAGCAGCCGGGACACACCCCGGAAATGGCCGCTGGCCGCCAAGCCCAGGGCCGCGGCCAGGGACTGGCCTTGCATGACCCGGGCCGCGGCCTCGGCGGCCTCCTGGTCGAGGCGGCCGTCGGCCCAGCCCTTGGCCGCCTGGAACTGCCCGGGCCCGGCCTTGTCGGCCAGCGCCCGGCACAGCGCCCCGACCATGGGCAATTCCCGCATGACGCCCAGCGCCTCCCCCCAGTAGAACGGTTGCCCCCGCCGCAGATACCTCTGGCCGGCTTCGGTGAGCCCGAAGCGTCCCAGTCGCTTGGCCAGAAAGCCCAGGCAGGCCAGCAACGGCAGCAGGCCGGCCAGCCCCTGCCCGTCGAGGTCGAGGCGCGCGGCCAGTTCCTCCCGGCTCGCCGGCTGCGCGGCCAGCGCCTCGAAGATGCCCAGCGCGTCGGCAACCAGCACGGCCGGCAGATGGACCGCCGAGCCCCAGACGTCCCAGACGAGACGGTCGTCCACACCGGGCAATGCGATATCCCTTTCCATCGTCTCCCCCTTTTTCCTGGGCAATGCGGGGCCGCGCACCGGCCCCTGGTCATGTTCCCCGGAGTATGGCCCGCCCCATCGATTTGCGCACCTGTAGGAACTGCCAGGGCCGGGCACGCGGCGGCGGATTTCGGGGCTGGGGAGCACGAACGCCAGGCGCCGCAAGCTCAATCGAATACGATCAGTTGCCGGTGGAGCGCGGCGGCCACGGTCTGGGCCCGGTTGCAGGTGCCGAGCTTGCGCATGATGTTGGCCACGTGGAAATTGACCGTCCGTTCCCGGATACCCAGGATGACCGAGATGTCCCAGGAGCTTTTGCCCTGGGCGAGCCAACCCAGGACTTCCCGCTCGCGCGGGGAAACGGGGCAAGGGGCCGTCCGCCGTCCATGGACTCGGCCCAACCGGGAAAAGGCCCAGAGCAGATGGGGCGCCAAGTGCCACACGACGGCCTCGCCGCGTCGGTCGATCGTCGGCGACGCTCCGCCGAAACAGACGAGGTGGCCACGCCCCGGGGCGCAGGCCGGTCCCAGGCCGGCGACATGGCCACTGCGCAGGCCGAAGTCCCGGCAAAGCCCCAAGGCGTTGGGCTGGGCCAGCCGGACCCGGGCATCGGACCAGCTTTGGACCTCCCGCGCCGTCATGGCCGCCCTGACGACCCCGTCCCGCCCCGGGCCGAGCCGGGCCGCATACGCCTCGATCCAGCGCTCGGGAAAAGCGATACTGCGGCTCTCCGTCACGGACACGCCATCGGCGTCCGGGCGTCCGGCCAGGACCAGGGCGCAATCGAAGGGCAACACCTTCCGGATCATGTCGAAAAGCGCCGTGAAATCGGCCTCGTCCCCGCAGTCGAGGCAGGCCGCGATGATGTCGAGCACCCGGACCGCGTCCGCCCCGTCGAGGCGATCGCCGCCCGGCCGGGGTGTCCGGTTCGTCCTTGTGCCGGGCTGGCGTTCCATCTCGCCTCCCCTGGGGCCGTTTCGCCCGCGTCCCCGCCGGGGCCGGGTTCCAGGCCGCCCGCCCTCCCGTGGCGTCGCGCTCAGGCCCAGGGCATCTGGCGCCAGTCCATGACGGCCGGGACATGGCCGTGCTGGCGGGCCAGAAGCTCCAGGGGAGCCAGGGCCAGGCCGGCCACCTCCGGCGGGTAGTCGCCAAGGGCCTCTTCCGTGAGTTCGGCCAGGTAGTGGTTGCAGCGGCGGCAGGCCACCACCCGTTCGCCGTCGAAGCCCGGCACGGCGTAGACCTGGGCCGACGGCCCCGGGGCCTCGCAAAACGGACACTCCGGCCTGGCAAACCGCCAGACCGTGGCGCACGACGCACAGGTCAGGCGCACCCCGCCGGCGTCGCGGCGGGCATGGCCGGGCCAGGCCCCGCACACCGGGCAATACCCCCGGTTCCAGGCCGTTTCGGCCAAAAGCGGCGCCAGACGCCGGCCCCGGGCCATGGCCAGGGGCGCCACCAGCTGCACGCCCCAAAAAGCCAGCACCCGTTCGTCCACGGCCAGGCGATGGGCCATCCCGGCTACCCCCTCGCGCCGGTCCCGCAACGTCTCGCCCACCACCCGGGCCGTGAAGGCCCCATCGGCCTGGGCCGCCCGGGCAATGGCCGCCAGATCCCCGCGCACCTCGCGGAAACCGCTGCTTAGAACCGGCTGGAGCACCTCGAAAACGCGCTCCAGATCCGCCGGCAGGATACGGAGTTCGTCGCTCGGTTCCAGACAGGCCCCCTGGGACAGGCGTACCGGGTCGGGGCGCGGCCCGGGCAGGGCGGCCCCGGCGTGGCGCAGCACCTCGACCAGGGGGGCGCGGGCCAGCAGCAGCCCCAGAAAGGGATCGACAAAGGCCCGGACATGGGGCCGCTCCCGGCGCAGGCGGCCGACGTCCTCGGCCAGCGAGGCGGTGATAGCATCCATGGCGACGACTCCCTGCGCGCGCGACCTACATGCGCCGCCGCTTCTGGCCGCCGGTCGACGGCTCCCTGTGCGCGCGACAACCGCGCCGGACGTCCCGGCGGGCGCGCGGCCATGCCCTTGCCAGGCGCATCAGGCGTGCCAACAATCGCCCCGGGCGTCAACCGGGGCCCGGCCGCGGCAGAGGCACGCGTCGCCCGACAGGGGTCGGACAAAATGTTTTGTATTCAAAATAACTTAATTACAATTAGAACCAATTCCCGCCTCCAGGGGGGCCTTTTTCCTGGAAAAAACGTGTCTGTTAGTGCCAACGCTCACGCAATGCGGATTCCTTTGACCCCCGCTGTCCGGTTTTCCTAAATAGTAGTGTGCCTAATTTGACACAGGTCCGTCTCCGGGCAGGGGTGCCCGGGGCTGGAGAACCGGAAAAAGGAGGCGGTATGGGCATTTCCCGACGTGGGTTCATGAAACTGACGGGGGCCGGGCTGGCCTGCCTGGGGCTTAAGGACCTCGGGCTCGATCCCCGTCCGGCGGCGGCCTACGCAACGACGTTGCGTATCGAGGGGGCCAAGGAATTTCAATCGACCTGCCCGTTTTGTTCCTGCGGCTGCAGCATCCTGATGTTCGTCAAGGACGGCAAATTCTTGAGCTCCGAGGGCGATCCGGACTATCCGGTCAGCGAAGGGGCGCTGTGCCCCAAGGGCGCGGCCTTCCACGCCATGCACGTCAGCCACCACCGCATCCTCAAGCCCAAGTACCGGGCCCCGGGCAGCGACAAGTGGGAGGAAAAGGACTGGGACTTCGTCCTGGACCGCATCGCCAGGCGCGTCAAGGAGACCCGCGACCGCGATTTCATCGAGAAAAACGACAAGGGCCAGACCGTCAACCGCGTCGAGTCCATCTTCCACCTCGGCACGTCCCAGATGGACAACGAGGAATGCGCCGTCACCCATCAAATGCTGCGCAGCCTGGGGGTCGTCCATCTCGACCACCAGGCCCGGGTCTGACACTCGCCCACTGTACCGGCTCTGGCAGAGTCGTTCGGACGCGGCGCGATGACCCAGCACTGGATCGACATCAAGAACGCGGACGTGGTGCTGATTATGGGCAGCAACGCCGCGGAACACCACCCCATCTCGTTCAAATGGGTACTCAAGGCCAAGGATGCCGGGGCCACCGTCATCCACGTGGACCCGAAATTCTCCCGCACCTCGGCCCGCAGCGATTTTCACGTGCCGCTACGCTCCGGCACGGACATCGCCTTCCTGGGCGGCCTGATGAAGTACATCATCGACAAGGAACTCTACTTCAAGCAGTACGTTGTCGAATACACCAACGCCTCGTTCCTCGTCGCCGACGGCTTCTCCTTCAAGGACGGCCTGTTCTCGGGCTTCGACCCGGCCACCAAGACCTACGACCGCAAGACCTGGACCTTCGACAAGGACGAGAACGGCCTCGTCGTCAAGGACAAGACCTTGCAGCACCCCCGGAGCGTCTTCCAGCTGCTCAAAAAGCACTACGCCCGCTACGACATCGACACCGTGTCCGCCATCACCGGCGTTTCCAAGGACAACCTGCTGAAAGTCTGGGACGCCGTGGCCGCCACGGGCAAGCCGACCAAGGTCGCCACCATGATGTACGCCCTGGGCTGGACCCAGCACAGCGTGGGCGTGCAGAACATCCGTTGCGCCGGCATCATCCAGCTGCTTTTAGGCAACGTGGGCATGGCCGGCGGCGGCGTCAACGCCATGCGCGGCGAGCCCAACGTCCAGGGCTCCACGGACCACGCCTTGCTCTACGATTCCATCCCCGGCTACCACCCGGTGCCGACCACGGCCTGGCCGACCCTGGCCGACTACCTCAAGGCCAACACGCCCGTCAGCAAGGACCCCAAGAGCGTCAACTGGTGGCAGAACCGGCCCAAGTACGTCACCAGCCTGCTCAAGGCCTGGTTCGGCGACGCGGCCACGGCGGAGAACGAATACGGCTACGGCTGGCTGCCGAAGATCGAAACCAACGTCGAGTACGCCAGCCTGTTCATGTTCGACAAGATGTACAAGGGCAAGATCAAGGGCGGCTTCATCTACGGCCACAACCCGGCCATGTCCATGCCCAACACGCATAAGATCAGGAAGGCCCTGACCAACCTCGACTGGTTCGTCATCGGCGAGGCCCACGAGACCGAGACGGCCGCCTTCTGGCGCCAGCCCGGGTTCGACCCCAAAAACGTCAAGACCGAAGTGTTCCTGCTCCCCTCCTGCCAGCGCGGCGAGAAGGACGGCACCACCTCCAACTCCGGCCGCTGGCACATGTGGCACTACAAGGGTTACGAGCCGGCCGGCGACAGCAAGCCCATGGGCTGGATGGTCGTCGAGATCATGAAGCGCGTCAAGGCGCTCTACGAGAAGGAAGGCGGCGCCTTCACCGCGCCCATCGTCAACCTCGACTGGTACAAGGAATACGACCCGGACTTCATGGCCAAAAAGATCAACGGCCAGTTCACCCGCGACGTGACCATCGGCGACAAACAGTACAAGAAGGGCGACCAGGTGCCGGCCTTCCCGATGCTGGCCGCCGACGGCTCCACCACCAGCATGTGCTGGGTCTACGCCGGCAGCTACGGTGCGTCCGGCAACCTGACCAAACGCCGCGACCACAACCAGACCCCCCTGCAGGCCAAGATCGGGCTTTTCCCCAACTACTCCTGGGCCTGGCCGGTCAACCGGCGCATCATCTACAACCGGGCTTCCGTCGACGTGAACGGCAAGCCCTACAACCCGGCCAAGACCGTCATCGCCTGGGAAGAGGGCAAATGGATCGGCGACGTGCCGGACGGGCCGGCGCCGCCCATGGCCGACCCCAAGGGCGTCTACCCGTTCATCATGCACACCGAGGGCCACGGCCAGCTCTTCGGCCCCGGCCGGGTGGACGGCCCCTTCCCCGAGCACTACGAGCCGGCGGAAACGCCCGTCACGGTCAACCCCTTCTCCAAGCAGATGAGCAACCCCTGCATGAAGGTGGCCGAAAGCGACATGGACGCCCTGGCCAAGCCGGGCGACCCGCGCTTCCCCATCGTGCTGACCACCTACAGCCTGACCGAGCACTGGTGCGGCGGCGGCGACACCCGCAACACCCCGCCGCTGCTGGAGGCCGAACCCCAGCTCTACGTCGAGATGAGCCAGGAGCTGGCCAAGGAAAAAGGCATCAAGAACGGCGATCCGGTCATCCTCGAAAGCCTGCGCGGCAAGGTCGAGGCCATCGCCATGGTCACCGTGCGCATGACCCCGCTTCAGGTCGCGGGAAAAACCCTTCACCTCGTCGGCATGCCGTTTTGCTTCGGCTGGACCACGCCGGGCGTGGGCGACGCCACCAACCGCCTGACGGTGTCGGTGGCCGATCCCAACACCCGCATTCCGGAGTACAAGGCCTGCCTGTGCAACGTGCGCAAGGCCGACAAGGTGACGGAACTCTACCGCTAACACGCCTTCCGGCCGGCGGCCGCGAGGCCGCCGGCCGGATCACATACGGAGCGCGCCATGCCCAAGACCTTTTTCATCGACACCTCCCGCTGCACGGCCTGCCGGGGTTGCCAGGTGGCCTGCAAGGAATGGCACCAGCACAAGTCCGTGCCGACCAAACAGACCGGCACCCACCAGAACCCGCCGGACTTCACGCCGTTCAACTTCAAGATCGTGCGGTTTTCCGAACACAAGATCGACGGCCAGATCAAGTGGCTGTTCTTCCCGGACCAGTGCCGGCATTGCATCAATCCGCCTTGCAAGGACGCGGCCGACGCCTACGTGCCCGGGGCCATCATCCAGGACGAGGCCACCGGGGCGGTGCTCTACACCGACCTGACCAAAAAGCTCACCATCGACCAGGCCCGGGAAGTGCGCGATGTGTGCCCCTACGCCATCCCGGTGCGGGACGAGGACTCGGGGCAACTCACCAAATGCGACTGGTGCATCGACCGCCAGCGGGCCGGCATGTTGCCGGCCTGCGTGAAGACTTGCTGCACCGGGACCATGAACTACGGCGAGCGGGCCGACATGCTGGCCCTGGCCCAGAAGTCCCTGGCCAAGGTCAAGGAGACCCATCCCAAGGCGGAGCTGCTCGACGAGGACTTCATCAACGTCATCTACCTCGTGACCGAGCCCCGTAAACTCTACCATGAATACGCCGAGCGCCGCCCCTCCCGCGAACCCCAGGGGCCGATGTCGCGCCAGGCGTTTCTGGCCATGCTGGCCCGGCCGGTCACCCGGATGCGCGGCTAGCCGGAAAACCCGTTCCCAGGCCGCGCGGCCGCCATCTGCCAATGGCGGCCGCGCGGCCGCTTCCCAGCAAAGGATATTCCATGCGCATTCCCCCGAACATGTCCCGGGCCACGCCGGACCTGCCCGACCTGCCGCCGCCGGCGCAGCTGGCCGCGGTCATCGACCGTTTCGCGGCCCTGGCGGGCCTTCGCCGCAAGGCCGCCGCAGCGCTGCCGGACGACGCCCCGGGCCTGGCCTACGATGCCGACCGCTTCGCCGAAGGCAGGCCGCTTCTGGCCGACACCGCCCCGGAGGCGCTCGCGCCGGCGTTCCTGCAGGCCGCCTCCCTGCTTTTTCCCGAACTCGGGGACATTTTTCCGGCCCAGGCCCGGGATGCCGCCTGCCTGGGCCAGGCCCTGGCCATGCGGCCGCGTCTGGCCGCCCCCCTCCTGGCCGCCCTGGCCGGCGGCGACGAGGACGATATCGTGGCCCTGGCCGACGAAATCGGCATTCCGCCGGCGGCACTGGTTTTCGCCGCGCGCGAAGCCCTTTCGGCCGTGCTGCGGGCCAGGGCCAGGACCTTGTCGCTTCTGGCCGACGACGCGCTGTGGCAACGGCCGAGCTGCCCGGTCTGCGGCGGCCCGCCGGACTGCGGCATGCTCAAGGAGCAAAGCGAGCCCACGGAATTTCTGATCGCCAAATCGGGGCGGCTTTTCCTGCACTGTGCGCTGTGCGGCCACCAGTGGCGCTTTCCCCGGCTCAAGTGCGTGGCCTGCGGCGAGGGGGAACAGGAGCAGCTCGACGTGCTCTTTCCGGCCGGCCGCGACCGCGAGCGCATCCACGCCTGCCGCAGTTGCGGCCATTACCTCATTGTGCTCAACCGGGTGGAAAGCGCCCGGGCAACGGACCTGGACACGGCCCCGGCGGCTCTGATCCACCTCGACGCCGCCGCCCAGGCCCGGGGCTTTGCGCCGATTTGCGACACGCCCTGGAACAGGCTGGAATAATCCGCCGCCCCCGCTTCCCGTGGCCTCTTGCGGCCTCCCCGGGGAGGGCATAGAGTGCGTCCGGCTGCGCGGACAACGCCGGGAGTCCCTCCTCCATCCGTCCGGTCGCCACCTTCCGGGGCCGCGACACCGGAGGATTGGCCCGCCCGGGACCGCCTCCCGCGTCCCCTGAGCGGCAGGGGACGCCACGGCAACCCAGCGAGGCAGGCGCATGCGCCCAACGATTGGCACTCCGGAAACGGCCCTGGCGGTTGTCGGCCTTCTTTTTCTCCTGGGCTGGGCGATTCCGGCCTGGGCCGTCGATCCGGGCGCGATCGACGGCGCCCTCAAGGCCTGTCTGCAGGCCCACGAGGACACGGCCGGCATGGTGGAATGCCAGGCGAGCGCCATCAAGCAATGGGATACGGCCCTCAACGCGGCCTACCAGGATCTCATGCGGACCCTTTCGGACCAGGGCCGCACGAACCTGCGGGAGGCCCAACGCGACTGGATCAAATTCAAGGATGCGGAACTCACGTTCCTGCGCGGCGTCTTCCAGGAAGAAACGGGCACCATCTGGGCCATCGTCAGCGGCAACCAGGTCATCGACCTGCTGCGGCAGCGCACGGTGCAGTTGCGCTGCCGGGCCAAGATGACGGACATGGCCGCCCCGCCCGACCCGGATTGCCCGTAGGCCGCGGGCCGCGCCTAGCCGCCGGCCGGGGTCAGCCCTCGCGCCGGCGAAGCATAAACATGCCGTAGGTGGCCAGCAGATTGGGGAAGTATCTCACCACCATGCCCTTTTCGTGGTGGTGGGGGGTGCTGATGGCCGTCTCCCGGGCGATGGCGAAGCCTTCCTTGCGGCAAAAACGGCGGAAATCGCGGATGGTGATGACGCGGATGTTGGGCGTGTCGTACCACTCGTAGGGCAGCTCCCGGGACACCGGCGCCCGGCCGCGAAAAAGCAGCTGCCCGCGAATGCGGTAGTAGGCGAAGTTGGGAAAGCTCACGATGCCGCGTTTGCCCACGCGCAGCATCTCGCGAATCAGGCTGGCCGGATCGTAGACCTGCTGCAGGGTCTGGGACAGGATGACGTAGTCGAAACAGCCGTCGGCGTAGTCCCGGATCTCCTCGTTGATGTCGCCGTGCAGGATGGACAGCCCCTTTTCGATCCCCCGCGTGACCTTACCCTCCTCGGCCTCGATGCCCGTGCCGCGCACGTCCTTGTCCACGGACAGGATGTGCAGCAGGTCGCCCGAGCCGCAGCCGAGGTCGAGCACCGTGGACCCCGGCTCGATCCAGGACGCGATCACCGACAGGTCATAGCGCATGGCCGGCCTCCCTGGCCGCGTCGGCCGCCGCCCGGTCCAGAAAGCCCTCCAGCATGCCCGACAGCCGGGCGTTGGGCAAAAGGAAGGCGTCGTGGCCCCATTTGGCTTCGATTTCCACGAAGCTCACGTCCAGGCCGTTTTTCTTCATGGCCTGGACCATGGCCCGGGACTGGTAGGTCGGGTAGAGCCAGTCCGAGGAAAACGACGCCACCAGGAACCGGCACCGGGCCCTGGCAAAGGCCGAAACCGCCGAACCGCCGCCGTGGGCCGCCTCCAGGTTGAAGTAGTCCGCCGCCTTGGTCACGTAGAGAAACGAGTTGGCGTCGAAACGGTCCACGAACTTCTGGCCCTGGTAGCGCAGGTAGGACTCGACCTGGAAGTCGGCCTCCTCGAAGGTGAACGAGATCTCGCAGCGGTCCTGGAGCCGGCGGTCGAACTTCTGGCGCATGGACTCGTCGGACAGGTAGGTGATGTGGCCGATCATCCGGGCCACGGCCAGGCCGTGGCCGGGCTTTTCCCCGTCGTAGTAGTCGCCGCAGTTCCACTTGGGGTCGGCCATGATGGCCTGCCGGGCCACTTCGTTGAAGGCGATGGCCAGGGCCGAGTGCTTGGTGGTGGTGGCCAGGGGCACGGCCGTGCGCACCATGTCCGGGTAGCGCACGGCCCATTCCAGGACCTGCATGCCGCCCATGGAGCCGCCGATGGCGCACAGGAGCTTCGTTACGCCCAGGTGTTCCACCAGCCGCTTCTGGGCCCGCACCATGTCGCCGATGGTGATGACCGGAAAGGTCGAGCCGTAGGGGCGGCCCGTGGCCGGGTCCACGGACGACGGGCCGGTGGAGCCCATGCAGCCGCCGATGACGTTGGAGCAGATGACGTAGTAGCGGTTGGTGTCGAGGGGCTTGCCCGGGCCGATCATGATGTCCCACCAGCCGGGCTTGGCGTCGGATTTGTCGTAGTAGCCGGCGGCGTGGGAATCGCCGGACAGGGCGTGGAGCACGAGGATGGCGTTGGAAGCCGTCTCGTCGAGGGCGCCGTAGGTTTCGTAGGCCAGGGTCACCGGCCCCAGGGTGCGGCCGGACTCCACGGTCAGGACATCGGGCGGCGCGGCGAAGCTGAAAAACCGCTTCTCCACCCGGCCCACGCTCGCCCCGGTCTGGGCATGTTCCACATATTCGCTCATGGCTTGCCTCTGGCTGGTCTCCTACCAGGAAGGTGGGAGAAGCGCCAGTGCGGCCACGGCAGCCCCGCAGCCGCCTGTCGCGCCTTTGACATTCCCGGCCGGGGCAGGCAGAATTTGCGACACTGGGAGGGGAGATGGCCTTTACGGAACGTCGCGCGGAAAAACGGGTCCACCCGCCCCAGGACGCGGTCCTGGATTTCGCCCTGTGGCCGGCCGTCGCGACGCCTCCCTTGCGCCTGCCCCTGGCGGGCCTGGGGCCACCCCCGGCCCGGCGCCGGCCGGGCCAGGACCTGGAGCTGGTCGACGTGGCCAGCCTGGGGCTCGGGCTGCGCCTGCACGCCGCCCCCGCCGTCCTGGAGGCCCTGGCCGGGGTGCCGGCGCTTTTTGTCTACCTCAAGCTGCGCGCCTACGAATCCCTCGCCGCGACCGGCCCCTTGAGCCTTTTCGTGCACGCCGCCGTGATGCGGGCCGAGGCCGTGGCCGAAACCCTCCGCCTGGGCCTGCGCATCCTGCACTTGGGGCGGGGCTCGACCTTCGAAAAGGCGCTGGAACTGCTCGATGTCAGCCGCTTCGGCGTCACGGAACTGGCCGCCTGGATCAATGCCGTGGACAGGCACGGGCATCGCCGGGAAAGCGGCCTGGACGACGGCCTCGACCTCGAGGACTTGCTGGCCGAACCCGCCTTGGCCGGCCAGGCCCCCCCAACAGGAGAAGGAAACGGCGCATGATCGCCTTGATCGGCACGGTGGTGGTTCTCGCTTCGGTGTGTCTGGGGTATGTCCTCGAAGGCGGGGTGTTCGCGGTGCTCGTCCAGCCCGCCGAATGGCTCATCATTTTCGGCGCGGCCCTGGGCGCCCTGCTCATCGGCTCCACCCGCAACTCCCTGGCCCTTTTGGCGCGCAGCCTGCCGCGCGTGCTCGCCCCGGCCCGCCTCGGCCGGGAGGAATACCTGGAGACGCTGGGGGCGTTGTCGCGGCTTTTGTCCAAGGCCCGGCGCGAGGGGCTCATGAGCGTGGAGGCGGACATCGAGCGCCCGATGTCGAGCCCGGTCTTCACCATGGCCCGGCGGCTTTCCCGCGACCAGGAGGCCGTGGACTTCATCTGCGACACCTTCCGGGTCTACCTGGTCACGGGCGACGCCCAGGAGATCGAGCAGCTCATGGACGTCGACATCCAGGCCATGCACCAGCAGGCGGCCAGCCCCGGCCACAACATCGGCAAGGTGGCCGAATCCCTGCCCGGGCTTGGCATCGTGGCCGCGGTGCTCGGCGTGGTGTTGACCATGGGCAAGATCACGGCCCCGCCCGAGGTGCTCGGACACAGCATCGGCGCGGCGTTGGTCGGCACCTTCCTCGGCGTGCTGTTGTGCTACGGCTTCGTCGGCCCCCTGGCCACCAACCTGGAAAACCAGGCCGTGGAGCGCCAGGCCTATTTCGCGGTCATCCGGGCGGTCATCGCCGGGGCGGCGCGCGGGGCCACGCCTTTTATCGCCGTGGAATACGGCCGCCGGGCCGTGCCCGAGGCCCTGCGGCCCGCCTTTGCCGACCTCGAAGCCATGCTGCGCGCCTAGGCCCCCGCCATGCTCACCGCCAAGAAGCGCCCCGCCCCGACCAGGCCGCAAAAGCTCCCCGGCTTTCCCAAAAGCCACGGATCGAGCTGGAAGGTGGCCTACGCCGACTTCGTCACGGCCATGATGGCCTTTTTCCTGCTCATGTGGATTCTGGCCATGGTGCCGCCAAGCGTCCAACGGCAGTTGGAGGACTATTTCAAGGCCACGCCCGCGGCCTTGCAGGCCGGCCTTTCCCCGGAAAAAAACGACAAGCAGGCCGTCGCCCCCCGCAGCCGCGACGAGGCCATGCGCTACGCCATCGCCCTGCGCTTCAAGAAGATCATCACCGAGGACCCGTTCCTCAAGGCGGCCAGCGGGATCAGCGCCGACGACGTGGGCGTGCTGCTGCGCATCCAAAACGGCGTGCTGTTCACGCCCGGCTCGGCCAGCCTGACGGCCGAGGCCAAGCGCATCCTGGCCGATGCCGTGGACATCCTCAAAACCTACAACGTGTCCCTGATCATCCGGGGCCACGCCGACGCCGAGGAGGCGGCCAAGGGAAACTTCGCCTCCAACTGGGAGCTTTCCGGGGCCAGGGCGGCGGCGGCGGCCCGCTACCTCATCGCCGCCGGGGACATCGAGCCGACCCGCATCCGCGCCGTGGCCTACGGCGACTCCCGGCCGCTGGTGCCCAACCTCTCCGCCGACGCCGCCGCCCGCAACCGCCGGGTGGAATTCTACTTCCACCGCCCCGACGCCGTGGGCAGCCAGGTGTTGTACTGACGGCCTTCCGGGGACGCGCCACCCGCCGCTTGGCGGAAAACGGCGGGTGGCAGCCGGTGTTACTGCCCCGCCCTTGCGGGGAAACGCCACCCGCCACTTGGCGTAAAACGGCAGTGGGCAGCCAGGTGTTGTCCTGACCCGGCCTTCCGGGGTATGCCGGGCCATCATGAGACTGGAGGCGTTCGCCATGCCCATGCGTATCCCGGCCGCACTGTGCGCCTGTCTGGCTGTCTTGTTCCTGGCCCAACCGGCCCTGGCCGCCGATCCCCAGAAAAAACCCGACGATTTCCGGGACCTCAAATGGGGCGCTTCCCCGTCGAGCCAGCCCGGGCTGACCCAGGTCGAGCGTGACGGGGACATCGTCCACTACGAGCGCCCGAGCGAAAAAAAGGACCTCGGCGGCGTGGCCCTCAAGCACGTGACCTACTCCTTTTACAAGAACCAGTTCTACCACGCCGAGATCGACTACGAGGGCAAGGACGCGGCCGAGTCCCTCCAGCGCAGCCTGGAAGCCAAGTACGGCCCGCCCGATGCCGTGCGCGAAAAGGCCGACCCCTCGGGCAAGCCCTACGTCGTGGCCACCTGGAACTGGCCCGGCCACGCCTTCATCGGCAACCGCCACGACAAGGACGGCACCCGGGGCCGGGTGTTCTATTTCTACGCCCCCTTAACCGACGCCTCGGCCAAGGCCCAGGGCCTCGCCCCGCCCCCGGCCCCGGCCAAGGCGGCCTCGGGCGAGGGCGCGGCCTACAAGGTCAAAAAAGGCGACAGCCTGGAGCGCATCGCCAAAAGCCTCGGCATCAGCGAACAGGCCCTCGTGCAGGCCAATCCGGGGCTTACCGACAAAAACCTCAAGGCCGGCGCGAACCTGGCCGTCCCGGGCGCGGCGGCCCCCAATCCGGACGCCACCTGGGGCAAGGCCGCCACGCCCCCGGCCGGGCCCTATGTCACCTACACGGTCAAGGACGGCGACATCCTGTCCAAGGTGGCCAACAGCCACGGCGCGCGCACCCGCGACGTCATCGCCGCCAACCCCGGCATCAACCCCGACGCGTTGCGCCCGGGCACGGAGCTCAAGATCCCCGTCAAGGCCGGCGACACGCCGACCGAAGTCGTCGCCCCCCCGGCGGGCCAGTCCCCGGCCGCGCCGTAATCGGCCTGCCCGATGAATAGGCACCTCACCCATTAAGCTTAGCGATTTGTCTGGTCTCTTGCAGCATGGTAAGGATGGAGGGTCGCGGGATTTCCCGAGCGACCCTCCGCCATGCGCCAACCACTATCCATCCTGTCCTCGATCTGGGCCTATCGGATCGTCCGCGCCATCCTGGCGGTCTCCTTTCTCGTCGCCGGCTGCCTCAAACTGGCCGATGTCCGGGCCTTCGGCCTGACCATCAAGGCATTCGCCATCCTGCCCACGGACCTGGTCAAGCCCGTGGCCGTGGGCCTGCCGGTGCTGGAGATCGTCGGAGGCACGCTGCTGCTTTTGGACGCGCCCGGCGGATTGACCATCGTCGGCGGGCTGCTGGCGCTTTTCATCGGCGTGGTGGTCAACGCCATCCGCCAGGGCCTGGCCATCGACTGCGGCTGCTACGGGCCGGGCGATCCCGAGGGCGAGGTCTATCACGGCCTGTGGCCGACGCTGTGGCGTGATTCGGCCATGCTGGCCGGTGTGGCCTGCTGCCTGCTGTGGCGCCGTTTTCGCGGCACGTCCCGTCAAACCCCCAACCCCCGCAAGGAGCCCGCATGCGCACCTTCAAACTGATCCCGACGTTTGCCCTCCTGGCCGTCTTCTGCCTGGTGGCCGGCCCGGCCCTGGCCGACAAGTTCGAGGACGAGACGGCCAAGGAAAAGGAAGCCGTCAAGCTCGTGCGTGACACCCAGAAAGGCGGTTACGGCCTGGTGTCCACCGAGGAACTCAAGAAATGGCTCGATGAAGGCAAAAAGCTCGTCATCGTGGACACCATGCCCTTCGAGGACAGCTACAAGAAGGAGCACATTCCCGGCGCCGTGAATTTCGTCTTCCCCATCCCCGACATGGACAAATGGGACGCCAAGGAAACCGGCGGCAAGACCGAGGCCGACTACGCCAAGCTGCTGGGACCGGACAAGGACGCCACCATCGTGGTCTACTGCGGCTTCGTCAAATGCACCCGCAGCCACAACGGGGCGGTCTGGGCCAAAAAGCTTGGCTATAAAAACGTGCTGCGCTACCCTGGCGGCATCTTCGCCTGGAAAGGCGCCGGCCTCCCCGTCGAAGCGGTGAAGTAGGAATGTAAGGGAAAAGAGCCTCCGGCGGCCAGGAGGGGCGACAGCCCCTCCTGGCCCTCCCGAAAGGGGGAGCCGATTGTTCGTTTAACCACGAGTCGCCCTGATGTTGTTGTTCGATTTTTTCCGTCGCCATCCCTTGCCCGAGCCGCCGGCCGCGCCTCCTGGCGACGACGGCTTGGAACCGGCCTCCCGGCCGGCGCGCGAGGACGCCCTGGCCCGGGCCGTGGGCGAAAAGGCGGCCAGGCTTTTTTCCCACCGCAAGCTCCTGTGCGCCGAGGCCATCCTGGTGGCCGTCAACGATGCCCTCGGCGGCCCCTTGACCGAGGAGCAAGCCCTGGGCCTGGCCGCCGGCCTGACCGCTGGCCTCGGCGACCGGGGCTGCCTGTGCGGGGCCGTGGCCGGCGCCTGCCTGGCCGTCGGCGCCGTGTGCGCCAAGGGGGATCACCACGGCACCCGCGCCGAGGTCCGCCGCGAAGCCGCCGCCATCCACGAGGCCTTTGTCCGCAGGCACAAGTCCGCCTGCTGCCGGGTGCTCACCAAGCCCGTCAAAGACGACGGCAAGGCCCATGCCGCCCAGTGCGCCCAACTGACCGGCTACGGCGCCGAACTGGCCGTGCGCTCCATCCTGCGCCTGCGGCCGGAACTCCTGGACTGCCCCGAGGGCGCGGCCGTCCGCGAAAGCCGCCCCTGCGGCCGGCTCAAGTGGCTGCTGTCCTTTTTTTGCCGCTAACACGCCTTGCCCTCGCCGGCCGGCGGCGCTATGCCCCGCCCGACACGAGACAAGGAGTTCCGTATGACCCGCCGCAACACCGTCGCGTTTTTCCTTTTGTGCTGCCTGCTTGTGGCCGTCCCGGCCGCGGCGCTTTCCCTGCCGCCCGACGCCCGGCGCGACCTGGCCGTCCTGGCCACGGCCTATCCCGGCATCCTCGCCGCCATCGAGGTCGCCCCGGCCGGACGGGTCACGGCGGTCCTGGCCGACGGCGCCCGCGTCGTCTATGACGACGGCCGGCCCCGCACGCCACGGCAACTCGTCGACGACCCGGACCTCAAATCCATGTTCGTCCAGCCCTACCCCCTGGGGCCGGTCGCCAGCGAGCCGCCGGCCGGATTTTCCCCCGGCCGCCAGCGCGTGCTGGAGCTCTTTTTCGCCCTCTACGGCCACGACAAGGCCCAGGTTCACGTCAACCTTCGGCCGGTGCGCTTTTTCAGCCAGACCATCCCGTTCAATGCCCGCCAGGGCGCGGCCGAGGCCTTCGCCCGGGTGACCGCCAGGCTCGAAAAGCTGGCGGCCGCCGATCCGAGGGTCACCCGATACCTGCTGCCGGCCTCGGGCGGCCTGGTCTGGCGGATGATCGCCGGCACGCAGCGCCTCTCGGCCCACGCCTTCGCCGTGGCCGTGGACGTGAGCCCCCGGGGCAACCCTTATTGGCGCAACCTGCCGCGTGGCCAAAACATCCTGTCCGGTCGCCAGGCCTTCCCGGCCGCGGTGGTGGCCGCCTTCGAGGCCGAGGGTTTCATCTGGGGCGGCAAGTGGTCGGAGTTCGACCTCATGCACTTCGAGTACCGGCCGGAACTGGTCCTGGCCGCCCGGCTCGCCCGTGGCGAGGCCATCCCCCTGGCCGCCATCGACGGGCTGGTACGGCCGGGGCGGTAGGCGCCGCCGTCGCGTCGCCTGGTTGTCATGGGTACAACACGCTGCATACGATTTTTAAATTCATATCCAGAACTTCTTCCGACCATTGCCCCCCGTAACACCCTTGAATCACGTGAAAATTCTGACAAACCCCATTGACGTCGTCGCCAAGGCGTGATCTACTGCGACAGGAAATACGGCATTCGGTCAGCTCTTTTTAAGGAACTGCAAAGCGACGCGACAACGGAGCCAAGGCGCCGTCGGCCGCGACGCAGGCGCTGGGTGGGATGGAGGCGACAAGCCATGACGCCGACGGGTGCCAGGCATGTCCGTTTGAAAACAAAGGAGGACGTTTATGAACTTTTCCGTGGGTCTTGGCAGGGATGATGCGGAAAAACGGCTTGAGCAAAACGGCGTCTCCCGCCGCGACTTCATGAAATTTTGCGCCACCGTCGCGGCAGCCATGGGCATGGGTCCGGCGTTTGCCCCCAAAGTGGCCCAGGCCCTGACCGCCAAGCGCCGCCCCTCCGTGGTGTGGCTGCACAACGCCGAGTGCACCGGCTGCACCGAGGCGGCGATCCGGACCATCAAACCGTTCATCGATTCGCTCATCCTCGACACCATCTCCCTGGACTACCAGGAAACCATCATGGCCGCCGCCGGCGACGCCGCCGAGGACGCCCTGCACAAGGCCGTGGAATCCCCCGACGGCTTCTACCTGGTGGTCGAGGGCGGCCTGCCCACCATCGACGGCGGCAACTGGGGCATGGTCTCCGGGCACCCCATGCTCGAGACCACCAAGAAGATCGCCCCCAAGGCCAAGGGCGTCATCTGCATCGGCACCTGCTCCTGCTACGGCGGCATCCAGAAAGCCAAGCCCAATCCCAGCCAGGCCGTGAGCGTCACCGAAGGCACGGGCATCAAGACCATCAACATCGCCGGCTGCCCGCCCAACCCCATCAATTTCATCGGCGCCGTGGTCCACGTCCTGGAAAAGGGCCTCCCGGAACTCGATGCCAACGGCCGCCCGAAGATTTTCTTCGGCGAACTGGTCCACGACAACTGCCCGCGGCTCAAGCATTTCGAAGCGTCCGAATTCGCTCCCTCCTTCGATTCCGACGAGGCCAAGAAGGGTTTCTGCCTCTACGAACTCGGCTGCAAGGGCCCGGTGACCTACAACAACTGCCCGAAGGTGCTGTTTAACCAGGTCAACTGGCCCGTCCAGGCCGGCCATCCCTGCATCGGTTGCAGCGAGCCGGATTTCTGGGACACCATGACCCCCTTCTACGAGCAGGGCTAGTTTGCCCCGCCTCGCAGTGGCCGAACCTGGAACCAACAATCACGCAGCGCACGTCTCGTGACGGAGGAAGCATATGGCTGAGAGCAAACCCACGCCGCAATCCACCTTCACCGGCCCCATCGTGGTCGACCCCATTACCCGGATCGAAGGCCATTTGCGGATCATGGTCGAAGTGGAAAACGGCAAGGTCAAGGACGCCTGGAGTTCTTCGCAGCTGTTCCGTGGCCTCGAAATCATCCTCAAGGGCCGCGACCCCCGCGACGCCCAGCACTTCACCCAGCGCGCCTGCGGCGTGTGCACCTATGTCCACGCCCTGGCCTCCACCCGGTGCGTCGACGACGCCGTCAAGGTCAACATCCCCGGCAACGCCCGCATGATGCGCAACCTCGTCATGGCCTCCCAGTACCTCCATGACCACATCGTGCATTTCTACCACCTGCACGCCCTGGACTGGGTCGACGTGACCAACGCGCTGAAGGCCGACCCCCAGAAAGCCGCCAAACTGGCCGCCTCCGTGGCCCCGGCTCGTCCCGGCAACTCCGCCGAGACCCTCAAGGCCGTCCAGGACAAGCTGAAAGCCTTCGTCGCGTCCGGACAGCTCGGCATCTTCACCAACGCCTACTTCCTCGGCGGCCACAAGGCCTACTACCTGCCGCCCGAGCTCGACCTCATCGCCACCGCCCACTACCTGGAAGCCCTGCACCTGCAGGTCAAGGCGGCCAGCGCCATGGCCATCCTCGGCGGCAAGAACCCCCACACCCAGTTCACGGTCGTGGGCGGCTGCTCCAACTACCAGGCCATGACCAAGGACCCCCTGGCCAACTACCTGGCCCTGACCCAGGAAGTCTGCAAGTTCGTCAACGACGTCTACATCCCGGACCTGCTGGCCGTGGCCGGCTTCTACAAGGACTGGGGCGGCATCGGCGGCTGCACCAACTACATGGCCTTCGGCGAATTCGCCACCGATGAAAGCTCGCCCGAGAAGCACATGGATACGTCCTACTTCCCGGCCGGCGTCATCACGGGCCGCGACCTCGGCAAGGTGGACAAGGTCGACCTCGGCGCCATCTACGAGGACGTGAAATACTCCTGGTACAAGCCCGGCGCCGACGGCCTGCACCCCTACGACGGCGTCACCGATCCCAAGTACACCAAGCTCGACGACAAGGACCATTACTCCTGGATGAAGGCCCCCCGCTACAAGGGCAAGGCCATGGAAGTCGGCCCCCTGGCCCGCACCTTCGTCGCCTACGCCAAGGGACAGCCGGAATTCAAGAAGGTCGTGGACATGGTCCTCGGCAAACTGTCCGTGCCGGCCACGGCCCTGCACTCCACGCTCGGCCGCACCGCCGCCCGCGGCATCGAGACGGCCATCGTCGCCGCCAACATGGAAAAGTGGATCAAGGAACTGGCCGACAGCGGCGCCAAGGACAACACCCTGTGCGCCAAGTGGGAGATGCCCGACGAGTCCAAGGGCGTCGGCCTCGTGGACGCCCCCCGCGGCGCCCTGTCCCACTGGATCCGCATCAAGGGCAAGAAGATCGACAACTTCCAGCTCGTCGTGCCCTCGACCTGGAACCTCGGCCCCCGCGGCGCCCAGGGCGACAAGAGCCCGGTCGAAGAGGCGCTCATCGGCACCCCCATCGCCGATCCCAAGCGCCCGGTGGAAATCCTGCGCACGGTCCACGCCTTCGACCCCTGCATCGCCTGCGGCGTGCACGTCATCGAGCCCGAGACCAACGAGATCCTCAAGTTCCGGGTTTCCTAACCCCGGCCCCATGCTGTATACGGAGAACCCGGCTTCGGCCGGGTTCTCCGTTTTCCGGGAGGTGCCATGTCCGAATCCCCGCGCAAAATCCTCATCCTCGGCGTCGGCAACATCCTCTACACCGACGAAGGCGTCGGTGTGCGGGCCGTGGAACGGCTACTCGAAACGTATGATTTTTCCGACAACGTCACCCTCATGGACGGCGGCAACCTGGGCATGCGCCTGATGCAGCCGCTCATGGACTGCGACTACTGCATCGTCCTCGACGCGGTGCTCGGCGGCGACGCGCCCGGCACCATCTACCGCTTCACCGGCGAGGACCTGCGCAAATCCCTGGCCTTCAAGGACTCCATGCACCAGTCCGACCTGGTGGATACGCTCATCTACTGCGAACTCGTGGGCAAGCGGCCCGAAACCGTGGTCATCGGCATGGAGCCCTTCGATTTCAAGACCATGGCCGTGGAGCTCTCCCCCGCCATCGCCGAGCGCCTGCCGGCCATGCTCGAAGTGGCGCTGACCGAACTCGCCGCCGCCGGCGGCACGGCCAAGGCCAAAGCGTAAGGCGTAGGGCGAGGGAGAAGACGGGAAGATGCCTCCGGCGGCCGGGGGGCATGATGCCCCCCGGACCCCCTCATCGGGGAGGCGGGAAACGGGTGGAAGCCTGGCTGGCGGGCGGTTGTCCGTCGGCGAGGCCGGAATCGGGCCTTTCGATGCCATCGCTGCGCTCCCGGCTCGAAAGGCCCGATTCCGGCCTCGCAGGGCCGTCGCCCCTTCGGGGCGAGGGGGAGTCGAATTTTTACTTTGAAAGCCTCGTTAAAAGCTCTCTTCGAATGCGGCGCTTCGCCGCTGGCGCCCGTGGTCGCGCAATCGCCCCGTCGGGGGGGACCGGGGGGGATCATCCCCCCCGGCCGCCGGAGGCATCCCCTTCTCCCCGGCCGCTGGAGGCATCCCCTTCCCCTCCTCAACCGTGCGCTACACGTTGGGCCGGGCGCGTACCGTGCGCACGGCTTCGCGCAGCATGAGCAGGACGGTCTCGTCGGTGATGGGTTCGTCGATGACCAGGGTCACGGCCTGAACGTAGCGGGCCGGCAGCATGTTGAGGGTCAGCGCGTAGATGTCCTCGATATCCGTGCGGGTGAAACGGAAATCGGGGAACTCCTCCAACACTCGGGGCATGAGGTTGATGACCCGGTCCTCGTTCTTGTTACGGATGGAATGAAAGTCCAGTCCGAGCGCCACGTAGTCCATGCACCCTCCGCACTTTCCCGGTCTGGTCTTTCAATTACCCGGGTGTGCGGATTTTGCAAGCCAATTTGCCGGGCGTATGGCCCACGTGCCAATTCCAGGCCGTCTGCACGATGGCCTGCAGATCCATGTAGCGCGGCTGCCAGCCGAGTTCCCGGATGATGGCCCCGGAATCGGCGTAGAGCCCCGGCGAGTCGCCGGCCCGGCGCGGCCCTTCGACCACGGGCACGGGCTTGCCCGAGACCTTTTCCACGGCCTTGATGACCTCGCGCACGGAATTGCCCGTGCCGGTGCCCAGGTTGTAGGTGGCGCTCGCGCCGCCAGCGAGGAGCCGCTTGAGGGCCAGGATGTGGGCCTCGGCCAGGTCGGTCACGTGGATGTAGTCGCGCACGGCCGTGCCGTCCGGGGTCGGATAGTCGGTGCCGAAAATCTCCACCTTGGGAATGCGCCCGAGGCCAGCGGCCACCACCAGGGGAATCAGGTGCGTCTCGGGGTCGTGGTCCTCGCCGATTTCGCCGTCCGGGTCGGCGCCGGCGGCGTTGAAGTAGCGCAGGGCCGTGTAGGTCATATTGTAGGCCACGTCGAAATCCTTGAGCATCTGTTCGATCATGAGCTTGCTCGTGCCGTAGGGGCTCAAGGGGCGCGTGGGGTGGTCTTCGGTCAGCGGCACGCGCTCGGGCGCGCCGTAGGTGGCGCAGGTGCTGGAAAAGACGATGTGGCGGCAGCCGGCCCGGCGCATGGCCGACAAAAGCGACAGGGAGCCGGCCACGTTGTTGCGGTAATACTTCTCGGGATCGGCCACGGACTCGCCCACATAGGCAAAGGCGGCGAAATGCAGCACGGCGGCGGGCTTGTATTCCTCGAAGACCTCGTCGAGCTCGCCGCGATGCAGGATGTCGCCGCGCACCAGCGGCCCCCATTTGACGGCCCAGTCGTGGCCGTAGACCATGTTGTCGAAGGTGACGGGGGTAAAGCCTGCCGCCTTGAGGGCCTTGCAGGTGTGAGAGCCGATGTAGCCCGCGCCGCCGGTGACGAGAATGTTCGTTGCCATGGATCGCTCTTCCTTCAAGATGTTTTACTGGTCGGAAAGCACCGCCGCCGCCAGGGCGGTTTGCGCGGCATCGCCGCGTTTGCCGTCCCTGGCCGGGGCACCGAGGGTCATGGTCATTTCCCGATAAAACGTGGTGGCCTGGATGCGCAAGGAGAGCGCCTGGCCGGCCGCCAGCCGGTCCACGCCGAGAAGCCTGGCCGGCAGGGCCAGTTCCACGGCGATGTGCGGCAGGGGCTTGTCCAGCACCTGGGCCAGGCCCTGGCCCTCGATGGGCGTCAGGCCGCCGTCGTCGGCCACGCCGTAGAGCTGCGGGGCCAGCTCGAACCGGCCGGGGTAGAGGTGGTGCGGGCGCGGCACCAGGCACAGGACGAAATGGCGCACTCCCGCCCCGGCATCCACGTCCAGGCTCAGGCGATAGCTCTCCGACGGCGGAAAATCGCCATCGCGGGCCAGGAGATAGAGATCGGCGTAGTTCTGGGCCAGATTGAAGAAATTGAGGCCCGTTTCGCTCCAGGAGACGTGCACGTCGCCGAAGGGCACGTGGGGGGCCGGCACCGAGAACCAGGGCAGGCGCGTGCCGGCCTTGTCCGGCCAGTCGGCGAGCGTATCGTCGGCGGCGCTCACCGGCGCGGCGGCCTTGCGGATGGGGATGACCGCCGGCTGGGGCGGGTTCGCCCTGCTCCCGCTGGCCGCATGGATGGCCGGGGCCTGCCGGTTGGCGGCGGTCAGGGCCTGGACCAGGCCTTCGTAGGGGGCGTTGCGGATGTCCACCAGGCCCATGTTGAAGTTCTCGCCGTCGCCGCGGCCGGTGGAGGGCTCGTCGTAGTACTGGAACCAGTGGATGCCGGCGACGTTCCTGAAACCGGCGAAGTGGCGCACGGCCGCCGCCGCGCCCACGGCCCGCTCGGCTTGCGTTTTGACGTGCATCAGGTGGCCGTTGTTGACGTTGCCCGAGCGGTTCTCGTCGGCGGCGAAGAAAAATTCCGAGATGAGCTCCGGCACGTCGGTGAGCTTCTCCAGGCCCTCGAAATAGTACGGCGCCACCCAGCCGTCGGGGGTGTCCACGTTGTAGTTGGTGGACAGCACGTCGAGGAAGCCGCGCGAGGCCAGCACCGCGTCCTGGTTGTAATACAGGGGCAAACGGTCGCCCATGACCAGCCGGTCCGGGTCCACGGTACGCAGGGCCTTGTACACCAGTTCATAGTACCGGCCGGCGCAGGCGGCGGTGAAGCGCTGAATCAGCGCGATGCCGTGGCCGCCCGGGCGCAGCTTGAGCTCGGCCCGGCCCTTCTTGAGGTCCTCGAAGGAGCCGATCCCTTCCCCGGGCACGAAATCCGCCAGCAACTTTCGCCAGTCGCCCTTGTAGTGGTCGTGGATCAGGCGCCACAGGAACCGCTTGGTGTAGATGGCCCATTCGTTGCCCAGGTACCAGCGAAACAGCGGCGCGTTCCACCAGCCGACCTCGTTGTCCGTGAAATAGCCGATGACGGCCGGGTTGTCCTTGTAGGGCGCGGTCAGCTCCCGGGCCTTGGCGATGGTGCGCTCCAAGGCGTCCGGGGCGAAGGGGTCGAACCAGTGCAGCCGACTGTTGCGGCCGAGGTCGATTTCCGGCACCAGCGGCAGGGTCATGGCCGTGGTCGGATCGGACCAGCCGCCCCGGGTATTGAAGCCCCAGGCGTAGAGGCGCTTTTGGGTATCGGCCGCCCAGGCGGCCTGGTCGGGGTAGGCGTCTTCCCACCAGTAGCCGTGTCCCCGGTAGTGCTTGTCGCCGCCATTGACGGTATCGGCGCCGATGGAAAAAAACCGCACCCCGCCGGGCAGCGTCAGCCACCAGGCGCCGCCATCGCGCGTCGTGCCGAAGCCGCCGGCCAGGGCCAGGCCAGACAAAAAGCATAACGCGGCCAAGGCCGCCACGGAAATGAAAAACCAGGGAGCGCGGCCCGAGCGCCGGCCTGCCGGCCGCCCTACCCGTGCCCTCCGAAACCTTGCCACCATCCGAGACAACATGCGCTTCATGCAGAATGTGGGGTTAACGGTCTGTTTCGCGGCGCTTGGCCACACGGATCACCGGCACGGCCCCTAGCGCAGGGCGTCGGCCAAAAGCTTGGCCAGGACCGTGTCGGAGTCGAAGTAGCGCGTGGCAAAGGCCTTGGCCGCCTTGCCATGGCGCGGCCAGTCGGCGCGCACGGCCTCGATGCCGGCCAGGGCCCCGGCCTCGTCGTCGAAGGCGATGACCCCCTCGCCCACGTCCATGAAGCGGGAATAGCCCGTGTCCTGGACCACGGCCGGCCGGCCGGAAGCCAAGTAGCAGGCCGTGCGGCAGGAAAACCAGCCCGAGCGCGTGGCCACGTAGGCGTTCTTGGCCGTGGAGAATTCGGCCAAGCTGTCCCAGATATAGTCCCGGTAGACCCAGGGCGTTTGGGACATGGAAAAGCCGTCGCGCAGCTTCCAGCCTTTTTCTTCCAGCAGTTCGCGCGGCGGCTTCCCGCCGCCCAGGGCCAGCTCCAGCGTGGCCGAGGTCTTTTGGGGCAGGTCCAGCATCTTTTCGAATTCCAGGTTCTTGCCGCCGTACTGCACGCCGCCGACAAGAGGGCCCTTCTGGGTGGGCTGCCAGGACAACACGGTGGTGAAGGCGTCGCGGGCCGGTTTCGCCGGCGCGCCGGCCCAGCTGTCGAGCACGATGGGCTGGCGCGTCGGTATCCAGTCCACGATGCCCTTGGGCACGGCGCAGAAATCCTCGTTGATGTTTTCGCCGAAGGAGAAAAAGACGTCGTGGCGGCGCATGTTCTCGATGTTGCGTTTTTCCTCGTCGGTGGCCGTGCCGTCCAGGTACTGGGGGAAGCTCGACTGGGTGTAGAGGGGGTCGGAGTCGATAAGGACCTTGACCGGAATCTTGGCGTAGGCCTCGCGCAGCTGGCAGGTCGTGGAAATATTGAAAAAGACGTCGGCGCGCCCCACGACGGCGGCCAGGTCCTCGGCGGACATGCCCCAGTGCCGGTCGTCGGGGCCGATGACGCAAAAGCGCTTGGCCAGGCCCGGGTCCAGGGCGGCGACGTAATCGCCCAGGTATTTGGTGTGGTAGGTCAGGTCGTCGACGAAGGTGACGTTGAACGGGTCATAGGCCCAGCCGCCGGTGTCCTCCAGGTAATAGACGTCATGGCCCAGGCGATAAAACCCGTGCAGATACTGGATGTAGTCCCAGGCCACGCCGCCCAGCGGATAGGTGGCGGCCAGCCCCGAAACGATGATCGTGCGCTTTTGCATTGAGCGGGCATCCTTATGCGGAACCGGGGGAGGGAACCCCTTTTTGAAAAAAGGGGTTCCCTCCCCCGGACCCCCACCCTCCCGAAAAACTTTAAAGGGGGGGGTATCGCGTTGCGGCTTTCAAAATTCCATAATCCGGCGGCCAAAGCCCGTTAAAAGTTTTGGGAGGGGTCCAGGGGAACCTTTTTTCAAAAAGGTTCCCCTGGCCGCCGGAGGCCTCTTCCCTTCCTACTCCCCCGTCCCAAAAAACAACTTCTCCCGCTCCCGCATCGCGGCGGCGCCGATGAAGTGGAAGTATTCCTCGAAATCGACCATGGTGTCCGGGCCGGCGAAACCAGCGCTGGTGCCATGGGCTTTAAGGTGTCCGGCCCAGGCCCGCAAGGCCCGCACGGCGGTAAAAACCGAGGCGCAGGGGTAGGCGACCACGGCGTAGCCGACGTCTTGGAGCTCGGAGGCGGTCAGAAACGGCGTGCGGCCGCCCTCGATCATGTTGGCCATGCTCGGCACGGGCACCGAGGCGTTGACCTTGCGCATGTCTTCCACGGTGGTCACAGCTTCGACGAAGACCATGTCCGCGCCGGCGGCGGCGTAGAGGTTGGCCCGGCGGATGGCTTCGTCCAGGCCGTAAACGGCAGCGGCGTCGGTGCGGGCCATGATGACGAAATCCGGGTCCTGGCGCGCCCAGAGGGCGGCCCTCAGCTTGGGCAGGTATTCCTCGACGGGCACGACCGATTTGCCGGCCATGTGGCCGCAGCGCTTGGGAAAGGTCTGGTCCTCGATGAAAAGCGCGGCCGCGCCCAGGCGCTCGGCCTCGCGCACGGTGCGGATGACGTTGTTGACGTCGCCGAAGCCGGTATCGATGTCGACCATGACCGGGATATCCACCCGGGCGACGAGGTGGGCGTAGTGGGCGAGCATTTCCGTGGCCGTGAGCAGACCGATGTCGGGCAGGCCGAGCAGGCTGCCGGAGCTGCCGTAGCCGGCCACGGCCATGGCCTCGAAACCGGCCTCGGCAATGGCCAGGGCGGACAGGCCGTCGTGGGCCACGGGAAGCATGAGGAGTTGCGGGGCGGCCACCAGCTCCCGGAAGCGAGTCGTTTTTTTCACGGAATCCTCCTGGGTGTGGGGAAGCGCCTCAGCGGACGGGCCGGTGTCGCCGGGGTGGCGGGGCAACATCAGGGGGCGGTTGCGCCCGACCGCGCGCCCGCGCCTTCCGGCGGCGCGGCAAGCGCGCGGGGCCGGAATAACGCGGGCGGCATCGGGAACGATTCTAGGCGCAAAGGGGATGGGGCGGCAACTTCTCGGGGCGGCCCTTGCCCATCTGGATGGCGTGGAGGCGGGCGAACTCGCCGTTTTTGGCCATGAGCTCGTCGTAGGAGCCCATTTCGTGGATGCGCTGGTTTTTTATCACCAGGATCATGTCGGCCCGGCGCATCATGGACAGGCGGTGGGCGATGACGAAGGTGGTGCGGTTTTCCATGAGCCGCTCCAGGCCTTCCATGATCAGCGCCTCGGTCTCGGCGTCGAGCGCCGAGGTGGGCTCGTCGAGGATGAGAAGCGGCGAGTCCTTCAAAAGCGCCCGGGCGATGGCCAGGCGCTGGCGCTGGCCGCCGGAGAGGTTGGCGCCCTTTTCGCCGAGGATGGTGTCGTAGCCCTCGGGCAGGCCGGTGATGAACTCGTGGGCGTTGGCGAGCCTGGCCACCCGCTCCACTTCCTCGCGCGTAGCCTGGCGGCGGCCGTAGGCGATGTTGTCGTGGACGGACATGGGAAACAGCTGGGTTTCCTGGAGCACGATGGCGATGCGCCGGCGCAGGCTCGCCAGCGACACGTCGCGCAGATCCTGGCCGTCGATGACGATGGAGCCCTTTTGCGGATCGTAGAAGCGCAGCAAAAGGCTAATAAGCGAGGTCTTGCCGGCGCCGGTCTGGCCGACCACGGCCACGGTGGAACCGCCCCGGCAGACGAAATCGACGTCATTGAGGACCATCTTGTCGGGGCTGTAGCCGAAGCTGACCTTGTCGAACCGGACTTCGCCCCTGGTCACGGCCAGGTCCGGGGCGTCGGGCTTCTCGGGCACGGCCTCGTCCACGGCCAGGACGTCCATGACGCGCCGGGCCCGGGCCAGCGAGGCCCGGATGCCGGCCACGGTGTCGCTTAGGCTGTTCAGCGGCGTATAGAGCGAGGCCAGGTAGGCGATGAAGACCAGCAGCTCGCCGGTGGAGAGCAGGCCGTCGAGGACGTGGCGCACGCCGATGTAGAGCACCAGCGCCGTGCCGGCGGCGGTGATGCCGGAGACCAGCCAGCCGTAGACGGTCTGCAAGGCGTAAAGCGACAGCTTGCGGTCGAAGGAATGCTTGGACTCGGCCACGAACTTGCGGCGCTCCTCCTCTTCCCGGCCGAAGGCCTGGACCAGGGTGATGGAGGAGAAGATGCGCTCCACGGTGGTGTAGACCTGGGATTCCTTGAGGTGGGTCTCGGTGGTGAGGTCCCCGATCTTGCGGGAGACGCGGGAGATGGCCAAAAAAAGGAACGGAATGACGCACAGGGCGTAGAGCGTCAGTTCCACGTCCATCTGCAGGCACACGGCCAGCATGCCAAGCAGCAGGGCCGAACTGGTCAGCGTGGTGAAGACGCCGTTCATGAGGAGCGTCTGCACGGCGTAGGTGTCGCCCATGATGCGGTAGATGAGGTCGCCCGTGGGCCATTTCTGGTGGAAGAGCAGCGACTGGCGCTGGAGGTGGTCGAACAGGTCGCAGCGCAAATCCTGGACCATGTCCTGACCCATGCGGATGGTCAGGTAGTTGTTGCACAGCTGCACGAAGCCGACCAGGAAGTGGACGCCGACCAGCATGCCGACCACGACGGCGAGCTTGAACCCGACCGACCAGACGGCCAAGTCCGGGGTCCAACCGAAGACGTCCAGGGGCTTTTGGCCGATGATCTGGTCCACGGCGAGCTTGAGCGGCCAGGGCTTGAGAAGCTCCATGGTACTGGCCAGCCCGACCAGGACAAGGCCCAGGATGAACAGGTATTTGTAAGGCTTCAAATACCCGAGAAGCGTGCGGAACATGCTCATGACAACGGTCCTTGCGGGTTTTCCCGCTTCGCGCCGGTGGCGGACTGGCCGCCAGCGGCCCCTCGTCGCCGGGGGCGCGGCGCCCCCGGGCTCCCCGGAAGGGGATCAAAAACGGCTGACACGACGCCGCGCCGCCCCTGCTTCCAGGGGCGGCGCGGCGGGCACGGGTCCTAGGCAGCCTCGGTCTCGAAGGCCGGGGCCGGCGCGGCTTCGGGCGCGGGCGCGGCTTCGGGCCGGCTGTCGGCCGCGGCGGCCTGCGGCTTGACCACCTTGGCCACGCGCTCATCCTTGGGCTCGGTCATGGAGCAGCCCGGGCGGGTGACCATGACGTACTGGGTGATGGTGGCCACCAGCGACGCGGCGCGGTAGAGGCCGGCGGTCATGGAGCCGGCCAGGGCCAGGGCCAGGACCCCGGCCCCCACGGCATACAGGGGGTGGAAGAAGGCCAGGCCGGCGGCCAGGCCCAGGCTGGCCAGCAGGGCCGCCACGGACAGGCCCGAAGGCAGGACCGAGCCGGCCATGCGCACGAAGCGCTTGTCCCCGCCGTGGTTTTCCACGGTCACGCGCAGCTTGGCCGTGGTCAGGCGGCCGGATTTGACCGACAGGTCCCAGGGCGGCGTGGACGAGGAGGCGGCGAAACCGCTGTCCAGGGCGTAGGTCACACCCAGGGTGCGCATGAGGCCGATCACGGCGCCAAGCAGCTCGTCGCGCTCCAGGCCCTTGTTGTTCCAAAAGAAGCGGTGGAAGGTCAGGCGGTGGGCCACCAGCCCGCCCGTGGCGGCCAGGCGGCGGGCAAGCCCCACCTTGGGCAGGTCGGCCTCGTCGCAGGCGGCGGTGCCGGCCATGGGCAGCGGGCAGGCGCCCACACCGGCGTTGCGCTTGAGGCCCCACAGGGTCTTGTAGCGGGTCCAGCCGCGCAGCACGGGCTGGGCCAGGGTCAGGCCGGCGATGGTCAGGCGCGAGGCCAGGTTGTCGTGGCGCTCGGGCAGGCGGGCCTTGCTGACGCGGTAGGCCACGAAGGCGATGGTCGTGGCGGCCATGGCCAGGCCGATGCCGCCGGCAATAAAGCTCAGCGGCGTGGCCAGCAGGCAGGCCAGGGCCAACATCATCCATTCCATGGACAGGGGCAGGTAGGCGGCCAGGCTGCCCTTGGGCTCGTAGAGGGTCTGAAACAGGCCCATGCCGAAAGCGCCATGGTAGACAATGGGCCGAGCGGCCAAAAGCGCCCCGGAGATGTCGCCGTAGATGCGGCCGGCCCAGCGGGAGTTGCCGAGCATGTTGAAGCGGAACTTGTGCTTGGGCAAAAGCAGCGCCTCGGCGCGGCCGTAGCCCTTCTGCTGCTTCAGGTAGGCCGAGACGGTGTTGCGGCGGTGGTGCCACACGAACATGGCGGCGGAGAAGCCGATCAAGTGCCCCTGGTCCTGGAGGCGCCAGCAGACGTCCACGTCGTCGCCGGCGGCGCGGTAGGTGGCGTCGAAGCCGCCGATGCCGGCCAGGTGCTCCTTGCGGTAGGCCATGTTGCAGCCGGGGATGTGCTCGGCGATCTCGTCGGTCAAAAGGACGTGGGTCGGGGCGCCGGGCGAGACGGCCACGCAGGCGGCGGTGCGGTTGTCTTCGAGCGGGGCCAGGTTGGGGCCGCCCACGGCCACGAAGCGCGGGTCGGTAAAGGCCCAGGCCATGTAGTGCAGCCAATGCGGGTCCACGTAGCAGTCGGAGTCGGTGTAGGCCACGATCTCGCCCCGGGCGGCGTTCATGCCGACGTTGCGGGCGGCGGACAGGCCGAGGTTGGGCTGGTGGATGACGTGGATGTAGGGCGCCGTGGCGGCGTGGCGGTCGGAAATCTCGCCCGTGGCATCGGTCGAGCCGTCGTCCACCACGATGACCTCGAAGTTGGGGTAGTCGACCTTGGCGAAGGAAGCCAGGCAGCCGTCCATGGTGGATGCGGCGTTGTAGGCGCACACCACCACGGAAATAAACGGCGCGCCCTCCGGCAGCATGGGCAGCCGCTGGCGGTAGACGTCGGCCACGGCCTTGAAGGCGGGTTTGGGCTTGCGGGTTTCGGTCACGACGCCGAACTTCCAGTCCTCGATGAGGTGGCCGCCGGTGTACCACTCGTCGGTCCAGGCGAAGACCATGGTGCCGGACACGCCCAGCTCGAAGGCGGCGCGCAACTGCCAGGACAGCGTCTCGGCCACGTGGGCCTCGTCGTTCCGTATGGAGTCCATGCCGAATTCGGACAGGACCAGCGGCAGTTCGCCGGCCACGTTCTGCAGGCGCTTGACGTAGGAGCGGAAGGCCTTCTCGTCATGGAGGTAGACGTTGACCGACAGGAAATCCAGGAACGGCAGGCGCAGGTATTCGGTGGAGGGGTAGTTGGCGTAGGTGACCATGCCCTCGGGGTCTTCCTCGCGCACGATGGCGGCGAGCCTGGCCAGGAACTTCTCGACCTTGCCGGCGCCGTGCCAGCGCACGATGTGGCTGGGGATCTCGTTGCCGATCAGCCAGGCCAGGATGGCCGGGTGGCCGGCCAGGGAAGCCACGGCCTCGCGCACGGTCTTCTTGATGTCTTCCTTGACCTCCCACTGGTCCAGGAAGCACAGGTGCTGGGGCCAGGGGATGCCGATCATGACGCGGATGCCGTGGGCGGCGGCGATGTCCAGGAACCGGCGCGGCGGCACGTAGTAGACGCGGATGGCGTTGACGCCGGCCCGGCGCATGAGCTCGAAGTCGTGGTGAACGGTTTCGTCCTCGGGGAGGGGTTCGCCCCGGGAATTTTCCGGGAACGGCCCGTAGGTGACGCCCTTGATGAAGAACTTGTCCTCGCCGGCGAACAGGTAACGCCCCTTGGCGCGAACACGGGGCAGAATCTTCACGCCCGTCAGCCCTTCCTCGATCTGGAACATAGCTCCCCTTCTCCTGGTATGGCGAATCGTCGCCTTGTTTCGTTTGCGCCGCCGGTGCGGCGTCGTACTTGTTACGTTTTGGCAAGCCTTTGCCAACATCCCAGAATAACGAATAAATTTCTTCCATCCTGGCCCGGGGAGGCAGGCTTGCGGGAGAGCGAATAGCAACGAGCGTGCCAGGAATGAAAAACCAGGAAACAAGCCGGTCGGCGGGTCGCAAACGCGTGCGGGACGGCCCCAGGTTACGAAAATTGCCCACGCGATTACGGAATCGTAATCGCCCGGGCCGGGGCATCACTCCTTGAAAGGCTGGTAGACGAAAAAAGGATTGACCAGGAAACTGCCTTCCATTGCATCCGGGGCAGCTAGACAGTTCAACGTCAAGGCCCCAAAACTAATGCAAATATCTTGACGAGTTCCGCAACAAATGGCAAAAATATGATTTTAGACTAAGATCATCTTATCACGACACAATTAACACCTCTTGCAATACCCATCAACATACAAAATATCACTGCCTATTATCAATTCATGTCTCCATAAATCATCGACATCTTAGCGGGGCATGCCTCAGTCTGATTCGAAACCAACCAAACATCCAAACAAATGCAAAAATTATGAGCATAAAAAGCAATAGAACGACAGAAAGAATTGGTATCAATGCAGTTTCTAAAATAGTTGAATGCAATTGGGAGAGTGGATGGCAAGAGTATTCTGCCCACAACGACGATGCCGTCGACGGTATAATATTAATGCGACGTGGAACAAAAGAACCAATCGACACAGGCGGGGTAGTTTACGTTCAGGTCAAATGCGGGGGCAACGGCTATCGAAGAGATCAAAAACAGTATCCAAACCATATAGGTATCCAACTTGGCAAAAAATACATAGAAAAGCACCGTCCTCGATGGATGAAAACACTTGGCCCCATGATTCTCATTTTCGTCGACGATACAATAGACAGCAACACCCCTTCTGCTTGGTGGGCAAACCTAAGAGATGAAGAAAGTTATTCCCCAACAAATCAAGGAATGATACTCATCCCAAAAGCACAACGTTTCGCGCATCATTCAAAAGGCGATTTTCACAAACTTTGTGGCCCTACTACTCGTGACAGGCAACTCGAAGAAATCAAGTTATCAAGAAATGATCTTGTATTGCCAAGACTTGGAAAAGATGAATCCCTACGGAACGACGCCTGGAATTTCTACAAAAACTGGAGAGATGATCCAAAGGCACGCAGCAATCCTGTTCTTGGAGAGATATTAGTAAATCGTGTCGGATGGAAACACATAACAAGAAAATCTCGTTTACCCGAAAGAATTATACAATCCTGGCTATTACTTGGAGCAGCAAAAGTAATGACATACACCTGTAAAAAAATATTTAACCTCGGACATGCCCGCTATATTATATTTCCCGACGGAAACGTCAACATCGTTGATTATCTTGGTTTTCGAGCGACCGTGTCATTCCCGCATCGTCATCATAGCGTTCTACAAGTTATCTTGCGACGAAGCCGTCTTATCGGACCGCAATACGAGGGCACAAAAATTTGGTTTTATTCCGTATACGAAATGCGAAGGGGGATTATGCAGAATTAAAAGAGTGCGCAGCCGCCTTCCATAACCGGAAAAGACTTGAGCGAACAATCTGTTACACGAGGCACAGATACGCCATTACTCCTCAATGGCCATGGGGCTAGCTGCGCAACGCGAACATAAGCCATGACTTCGTACGGCGCAACCCAAACAGTTTTATCTCGGCTGTCTATTTTCTTCTCGTTGAAGAATTCATAGCGCAATGACTGCCGTGGGTGTATCCAGGGTATGGCCTGCAGGCGATTTGCGCCCCCCGGCCGCGCGACACGGCCGCCGGGCCGATGCGCCCCCCACCCGCGTCTACGGTGTCGCGGCCTGGCGGGGCGGGGCGAAACACTCGATGAAACGGGCGTAGCGGTCGTGGCCGAGCTCTCCCCCCGGGGCGGTCACCTCGCTCAGGCGCAGGACCGTGAGGCCGGTAAAATCGCCCGCGCAAAAGGCTTCCTGGATGTTGTCCCAACCCTCTTTGCTGTGCACCCCCCCGGGCAAGGCGTTTTCACCCATGATCGGCAGCCCGGCCCGGCCGGCGGCCTGCCCCACCCAGCGGACCAGGTCCTTGGCCAGGGAATGGGCCTCCTTGCCGTCGTCCACGGCCGCATTGTCGCGCTCCAGGCAGGTGAAGTGCAGCACGATCTTGCGCCCTTGCCCGGCCTGCTCGGCCAGCATGTCCATGAGCCGTTTGTAGCCGTGGCCCGTGGCCGCGCCGCCGTCGACATCCGCAGCCGGGACGAGCCCGGCCGTGATTTCGGCGATGCGCGGCGCCGGGGCCTGCCCATCCATCTGCCAGTGGATGCCCGGCACCTTGACGCCAAAGGGAACATCCGCGGGGAGCACGTCCTCGAAGACGGCCGTGGCCAGCCCCAGCACACGGGCGCCGTGCTCAAGGAGCTGCTCGTTGTACCAGCCGGTGAAGTCCAGGCCGTAGGGGGTGCCGGTGTAGTCCCGGCCACTGACGAAGCCTTGGGCCCGGCCGACCTCGAGGGGCGTGTCCGAGGGCGGCCGGATGTCGTCGGCACTGCCGAGGCGCGCTTCGGGCCGATCCGGGAACCAAGTGTCGTTTAACGTATCCAACTTGGCGTACTTCTGCATCATCTCTTTACGGAACGAGTCCTTGGCGGCATCGCTGTAGGCCTGGAAATAGCCGCGCCCGGGATAGGCCCAGCAGTCGGCCGGGGCGTAGGACGGGTAGCGCAGTTCGCCGGCCGGCCCCAGGCCGATGTCCACGGCGGCGATGGCCGCGCCGAGCTCGGGTTTTTCCTTGAAAAAATGGTCGGCGAAGGCGCGCATGAAGGCTTCATAGTACGGCATGACGGTGGTGTCGGCCCACAGGGAGACGTATTCCTCGCTGAGCCTGCCCTTCTCGCTTTTGTACCGTGGGTCCCGGCAGATGTCGCTCTGCGGCTCCCGGCAGGACTGGCGCAACAGCTCGCCCCAAATCCACTCCGGCAAGGGAATGTCGCAGGTATCGCCCACATTGCCGCCGCACTGGTGAAAGGCGAGGATGGGCACCCAGCGCAACTTTTTGCCCCGGATCAGTTCCGCGATCCGGTCGTAATAGGCCCAGTCGAAGCGGCCCTGGCGGGCCTGCACCAGCCCCCACCAGACATCCACGCTCACGGCCCCCACCCCCATGTCATGGGCCTGGTCCAGGCGCTTGGCAAAGTCCTGCCACTGCTCTTCTTTGGCAAGGAAAAGCGGGGCCATGACGTCGACGGTCGTGGCCGGTTGTTGCCCGGCGCGCAGGCAGGGCGAGGGTTTGCAATCGGCTTCGGCCGGACGGACGGATGCCCAAAGCCCGGCCCAAAGCACCGTCCACAGGACGAACACCACCGCAACCGACCGTCGGCAACCCTGACGTGTCGCGTCCATGCAGCCTCCAGCCTTACGGGGTTGGAAAACGAAGAGACGCGAAAATATATATCGGAAAACAAGAGACAGGCAAGGCCCGGCAACGCGCCCGGGCGGGGCGTCAACGCCCGGGGTTCAGCCCAGGCGGCGGGCCTGCTCGCAGGTCGCCTCGAGCAAGGCCAAAAGCGTCGCAACCAGTTGCGCCAGGTGGTCGAGCGCGTTGTCCCTGGCCGCCATTTCCAGCGCGTAGGCGGCCTGGCGCAGGGGCTCGGCAAACATGGTGGCGGCCACGCCCTTGAGGGAATGGGCCAACCGGTTGAGGCGGCCGACGTCGCCCGCGGCCAGGGCCGCTTCGATGTCGGCTCGCCGGCCGGGTGTCTCCGCAACGAACACATGGAAAATTTCGGTCAACAGCTCCATGTCGTCGTCGAAACGCTGGCGCAGCCGGTCCACATCGACCAACGGCTCGCCCGTTCGGTTCCCCTCCATGGCCACTCCCCCTTCGGTTCAACGTCAGGCGGCGCCGGCCGCACGCGCGCCGGCCAGGGCCGCCGGCAGATACAGCGTCAGGACGCAACCGCCGTCGGGCTTTCCCGCCGCCTCCACCGCGCCGCCGAAATCGTCCACCACCTTTTTGACCATGGCCAGGCCCAGGCCGTATTCGCAGGCATCGCCCTTGTAAAAGGGGCTGAACATGTTCTCCAGGTTCTCGCGGGTGGCGCCGCGTCCGCTGTCGGCCACCCGCAACCGCACCCGCTGGCCGTCGCGGTCGGCGGTCACGGACACCAGGCCGCCATGGGGCAAGGCTTCCATGGCGTTGCGCAGCAGGTTGACCAGGCACTGCTTGAGCAGGGCCGGGTCCAGGGCCACGGCCGGCAGCCCCGGCCCGATGTCCTCGGCCAGGCCCACCCGCCGGTTCTCGGCCTCCAGGCGGACCGTCGCCAAAGCCTCCCGGGACACCCGGGCCACGTCCGCCTCGCCGACCACCGCGCCCACGGGCCGGGCGAATTCCAGAAACTGCTTGAGCAGCGCCTCCATGCGGGACAGCTCCTCCACCACGATGGCCGCCTTTTCCCGGGCCTTCTCCGGCAGGTCGGCCATGCCGGCCAGTCGCCGGGCGAAACCGCTGGCCGCGAACAGGGGGTTGCGTATCTCGTGGGCCAGGTACGAGGACAGCCGGCCCACGGTCTCGATGCGCTCGGCCTGGCGGGCGCTTAATTCCCCCACGGTGCGGTCGGTGATGTCGCGGCGAAAGACCACCACGTGCCCGACCCGGCCCGAGGCGTCGCGGATGGGATAGGTGTAGGTACGGTAGTAGCGCAGCCGGCCGTCGGCGGAGACGGCGGTGTGCAGGCGTTCGGCCTTTTCGCCCGTTTCCAGGGCGATGCGGAAGGGGCAGGCCGGATCGTCGGGGTCGCACAGGGGCGGGTCGTCGGGGCCGCTGCGCAACGCCCGGCAGTCGCAGCCGAGCAGCGCCTCCTTGGACTGGCCCAACCGGGTCACGATGTTGCGGTTGAGGTCCACCACCCGGCCCGTGGCGGCCACGAGCGCGATGTCCTCCTGGACCTCGTCCACGATGGTTTCGAGCAGCAGCTTCTGGTGGTCCAGGCGCCGCCGGCAATGGGCGCCCACGGACACGGCGCTGGACAGGGCGCACAAAAAAAAGGAGGCCGTGCTGTCGATCAGCGAGGCGCCGGGAGGCATGTGGCGTAAAATCTCCCTGGGGTCGAGGCCGCTTTGCAGCTCGACCACCAGGTTGATCCCCGGGCACCGGGCGAAAAGCTCCCGGCAGTCGGCGAAAAAGGGCACACCGCGCAACAGCGGCGAAGCCCGCCTGGGATCGGCCGCGTCCAGCCCGGCCACGCCGGCCAGGCGCATGGACGGCAGGAATTCCCGGAACTCCACGCCGGCCACGATTTCCAAAATGGTTTCGAAGCCCGGCCCAACGCCGACCACACCGACCAGATAATCGCGATCCTCGGCGTCCAGTACGCAGTAACCATCCCGATGCGGCCGCGGGGCGTCGACCATGCGGCGATCCCTCCGGGTCAATCGTTTTCCCGAGCGGCCAGCATGGCATAAAGCTCCTTGGCGGTCCATCCCGAAAGGCGCGAAACGGCGCGCCTGGCCGCTTCGCGCGGCTTGCCGCCCCCGGCCGCCTCCTCGGCCAGCACGCGCCGGGCCTCGTCGTCCGCCGACCGGGCAACGTGCTTGGCCGGCCCGACGACAATCGTCACTTCCCCGAGCAATTCCAGGTCCTTGGCCGCGAAATCGGACAGACTACCGGGCAGGAATTCCTCGAAGGTCTTGGTCAGTTCCCGGCACAGCACGCAGTCCCGATCGCCCAGGGCTTCCAGGGCGGCGGCCAGGGTGTCGCCGATCCGGTTCTTGCGCTCGAAAAAAACCAGCGTGGCGCCCGTGGCCCCGAACCGGGCGAACAGGGCCACGGCCTCGGACCGGCCGCGCGGCGGGAAACCCAGGAACGAAAAAGGATAGGGCGCGATGCCGGCCGCCGACAGCGCCGCCAAAAGGGCCGAGGGGCCGGGCACGGGCGAGACGCGGCAGCCGGCCGCCCGGGCGGCGGCCACCAGCCGGTAGCCCGGATCGGCCAGAAGCGGCGTGCCGGCGTCGGACACCAGAGCCACGTCCTGGCCCGCGCCAAGCCAGCCGAGGACCTGGGGGACGCGCGCCTCCTCGTTGTGCTCGTGGAAGCTGGCCAGGCGGTTGGCGACGATGCCCAGGGACTTGAGCAGCATCCCGGTGCGCCGCGTGTCCTCGGCCAGGACCACGGCCGCCTCGGCCAGCAGCCGCGCCGCCCGGGGCGAGATGTCCCCGGTGTTGCCAAGGGGCGTGGCGACAATGAACAGTGTCCCGTTTTCCGTGTCCAAGGCAGGGCCTCCCGCCCCTCCTGGTACAGGCAGGCGCCGGCCGCGGCAAGGCCCGGCCATTGACAAGCCCCGGCTTTGGACTACGTTATCGCCACTCCAAAACGGGTTCGGGACAGGCCGGGCGCCTGCAACAACCAGGCATCCAGACCTCACCCGTATGGAATTCGCCGGGGCGCCCCTGACGCGGCGCGCCGCCCAAGACGGCAAACAACACGAAACGCGAGGACACGTCATGTCGCAACAGGTCGTCATCATCGGAGCCGTGGCCCTTGGCCCCAAGGCCGCCTGCCGCTTCAAGCGGCTTTCCCCGGACAGCAAGGTCGTCATGCTCGACCGCGACATGCGCATTTCCTACGGCGGTTGCGGGATTCCCTACTTCGTCTCCGGCGAGGTCAGCGAGGTGACCGCCCTGCAATCCACGGCCTTCCACATGGTGCGCTCGCCCGAATTCTTCCACGACGTCAAGGACGTGGAAGCCCGGGCCCAGACCGAGGCCCTCGCCATCGACCGGGCGGCCAAGACCGTGACCGCCCGCCACCTGCCCACCGGCGCCGAGGAGAAAATCCCCTACGACAAGCTGGTCATCGCCACGGGCAGTTCGCCGCGCAAGCTCCCCATCGCCGGCCTGGACCTGCCGGGCGTGCACGCCGTCAACAACCTGGAGGCGGCCGAGGCCATCAAAAAGGCCGTGGCCGGCGGTTCGGTCGGCTCGGTGGCCATCATCGGCTCGGGGTTCATCGGCCTGGAGATGGCCGTGGCCTTTGCCGACATGTGGGGCCTCGACGTCACGGTCATCGAACTGTTCGACCAGATATTGCCGGGCGTGACGAGCCCGACGCTGGCCGGCATGGCCCAACGGCACATGGAGGAAAAGGGCGTGGCCTTCCGCCTGGCCGAGCAGGTCAAGGCCATCGAGGGCGACGGCCGGGTGGAGCGCGTGGTCACGGACAAGGGCACCGTCGCGGCCGACCTGGTCATCGTGTCCGTGGGCGTCGTGCCCAACGACGCCCTGGCCAGGGACTGCGGCCTGGAGGTCTCGCCGCGCGGCGGCATCGTGGTCGACGACCGCATGCGCACCTCGGACCCGGACATCTACGCCGGCGGCGACTGCGTGGTGGTCAAAAACCTGGTGACCGGGCAACCCATGTACCTGCCGCTGGGGTCCATGGCCAACCGCCAGGGCCGGGTCATCGGCGACAACCTGGCCGGCGGCGACTCGACCTTCGCGGGCGTGGTCGGCTCGTGGTGCGTCAAACTCTTCGACCTGGGCGCGGCCGGTACCGGCCTGACCCTGGCCGCGGCCAAGCGGGCCGGGCTCGACGCCGTGTCCACCCACATCACGGCCGTGGACCGGGCCCATTTCTACCCGGAACACGCGCTCATGTCCCTGGAGCTGGTGGCCGAGCGCGGCACGCGCCGGGTGCTGGGCCTGCAGGGCCTGTCGGTCAACGGCGACGCCGTGGTCGGCAAGGTCAACACCGTGGCCGCCATGCTGCCCTCCGCGCCCAAGGTGGCCGACGTGTCCAACGTGGAGGTGGCCTACTCGCCGCCCTTCGCCGCGGCCATGGATATCTTAAACACCGTGGCCAACGTGGCCGACAACATCCTGGCCGGCAAAAACAACGGCATCACGGTCACGGAGTTCGGCGAACTGTGGAAGCAGACCGACCTCGGCGAGGCCTACATCCTCGACTGCCGCGAAACGACCCAGGGCGGGCCGCTTATGGAAAAATACCCCGGCCGCTGGCACAACATCCCCCAAGGCCAGTTGCGCGACCGCCTGGCCGAGGTGCCCCGCGACAAGAAGATCGTGCTCATGTGCAACACCGGTGCCCGCTCCTACGAGGCCCTGGTGACGCTGGCCCACATGGGGTTTACGCAAGTGGTCAGCGTCGAGGGCGGCATGGCCGCCGTCAATGCCGCCGGCATCGACGTGTAGCGGCGGCGGCGGGGTCGACGGGAGAGAGGTCGGGGGAAAGCCTCCGGCGGCCAGGAGGGGGCGAGGCCCCCTCCTGGACCACCCCATCCGGGGAAATTGCCCAATATGCGCCGGCGGCTTGCCGCCAACGGGTAAAACGACGGGGCCGGTCGCCAGGATCGGCCCCGTTTCTCCTGGCCAGGGGCCGGGGAAACGGCCGCGCACGCCCACACTCGAGGCGTGCCGGACCGCGAGTTTTCGTTCGCTCTCCCACGCGCCAACCAGCGCATAGTCACCCGCTCCCCCACACACTTCACGGGCGCAGATTCACCCGTTCCTCCGCGTGCTGGACCGGCGAGTACCCGCCCGCATCTCCATGCGCCGGACCAGCGCATGTTCGCCCGCTCCTCCTGTGCCAGACCGGCAACCTCCGCCCGACCACCAGGCATCATCCTGGCGGGGTGCGCCGGCTCCACCATGCGCTGGGCCGGCGAGCCTTCGCCCGCACTGGCCAATGCCGGGCTGACGGATTGCGCCGGTTCCTTAGCCCGGGCACGCGTCGCCCGGGCAGGCTCTTCCCCCGCCCGCCCGGCCTGGGCCACGCCCCGGAACGATTTCGTGAAACAAATCCCAATCACGTAAAAAAATGCCGCTCCGGGCTTGATTCGTACTTTTTAATAGAGTATTTCTCCTTCGTGCTACGAATATTTTTTTAATATGAGGGTTTTGCAAAAATCGGTTTTGCTAAATAATCCTGCAAAACCGTATGGATAGGAGTAGAACGGAAGCTGGTTATGTGGTAGTTTGAGTTCACCACAAACCTAAACTAAAACCACACGAGCCAGCTTCCATGAGACTCCTATCACGCATCCTCGGTGCCATACAAGGTTCTTTGATTCCATGTTTAGAAGAAAAGTTTGGTTCTTTGACAGATAAGCAGAAAAGACTCGTTGAGATTATTGAGTTGGTTCGCATAGAAGATCATATTTCGGATTTGCCTCGATTCGGAAGAGGTAGGCCATCATATAGTCGCGCAGCTATTGCCAGAGCGTTTATTGCGAAAGCTGTTTTAAATTTTCCTAACACAAGGGCTCTCGTTGAAGCGTTGCAATTGATGCCAAGTCTTAGACGGATTTGCGGTTTTGAAGAACACAAAACTATTCCGCATGAATCTGTATTTAGTCGTGCATTTTCAGAATTCTCTTTAAAAGGTTTGCCTCAAAATGCCCATGAAAGACTTGTCAGGCTACATTGTAGCGAACGATTGATTGGGCATATTAGTCGTGATTCGACAGAAATTAACGCCAGAGAAAAACCAACTAAAAAAATGAATCCGCCCAAACCCAAAAAACGCCGCCGCAGGGGGCGGCCGATTAATAGCAAGACAAAGCCAAAGACAAAGAAGCTACTTGAGCGACAGATAGAAATGACTAGCGACGAAGCCAGAATGACTCTTCCTATGGCATGTGATATCGGTGCTAAATCTAGCAGTAAGGGGCATTTTCGTCGATGGATTGGATATAAATTACATATTGATTCGGCGGATGGTCAAATTCCTATCAGTTGTATACTTACTTCTGCTTCACTACACGATAGTCAGGCAGCCATACCGTTGGCAAAAATGTCCGCTGAACGAGTAACAAGTCTCTATGACTTGATGGATTCAGCGTACGATTCCAAAACAATTCGCGACTTTAGTCGTTCATTGGGGCACGTTCCGATTATTGATTTTAACAAAAGACGCAATGGAATAAAAAAAGAAATGGAGCCAGCAACTAGCATTCGATACAGAGAAAGAACTAATTCTGAACGTGTTAACAGCCGTCTTAAAGATGATTTTGGCGGAAGAAGTCTTATGGTTCGCGGTGGACCTAAGGTCTTTGCTCATCTTATGTTTGGCATCCTTGCGTTGACAGCAGATCAATTGATTCGTTTGTTGACAGTATAGCAACAATATGATTTTGATACTCATAAATCAGGATATTCGTTTCTGAATTATGTGCAAAATAGAAACACGACAGCATTAAAACACATTAGTGTTTAAAAATGAGCACTCATGCCCGTTGGAATGTGTTAATTCTGTAGCTCGTATTATTTTTGCAAAACCCTCATATTACTTAATGATGATTTTCACAAAACTCCTATCCAGCGTTGGAGGCGGCATGTCCACCGCCGTCACCCCCGGTCGATCGCCGGCGCAAAGCCCGGCCGGGCCGCCTCCCGCAACGCGCCGTCCCGCCAACCCGCCCGCAAGGCAAACCCATCAACCCGTCGGAGGTCGCCTATGAGCCGCATCGAGATGGAAAAAATCTTCTACGAGGCAACCGTGCCGCCCCCGGGCACCAACCTGGACAAGGCCCTGATCGTCCAGGTCGACGAGACCAAATGCATCGGCTGCGACACCTGCATGGGCTACTGCCCCACCGGCGCCATCTCCGGCGAGACCGGCGAACCCCACAAGGTCGTGGACCCGGCCGCCTGCATCAACTGCGGCCAGTGCCTGACCCATTGCCCCTCGGCGGCCATCTACGAGACCGTGTCGTTCGTCCCGGAGATCGAGGCCAAGCTCAAGGATAAAAACGTCAAGGTCATCGCCATGCCGGCCCCGGCCGTGCGCTACGCCCTGGGCGACCCCTTCGGCCTGCCCCTTGGCGCCGTGACCACCGAACACATGCTCACGGCCCTGACCCAGCTCGGCTTCGCCAACGTCTGGGACAACGAGTTCACGGCCGACGTGACCATCTGGGAAGAGGGCTCCGAGCTTCTGGCCCGCATCACGAAAAAGCTCGACAAGCCCCTGCCCCAGTTCACCTCCTGCTGTCCCGGCTGGCAGAAGTACGCCGAGACCTTCTATCCCGAGCTGCTGCCGCATTTCTCCTCCTGCAAGTCGCCCATCGGCATGTGCGGCCCCCTGGCCAAGACTTACGGCGCCAAGGAGGCCGGCTACGAGCCGAAAAACATCTACACCGTGTCCATCATGCCCTGCACGGCCAAAAAGTTCGAGGGTATGCGGCCGGAATACAACGTCAGCGGCTTCCGTGACATCGACGCCACGATCAACACCCGCGAACTGGCCTACATGCTCAAGAAGGCGAACATCGACCTGCCCAAGATCGCCGACGGCAAGCGCGACGCGGTCATGGGCGAATCCACCGGCGGCGCCACCATCTTCGGCGTCTCGGGCGGCGTCATGGAAGCGGCCCTGCGCTTCGCCTACCAGGCCCTGACGAAAAAACCGCCCCAGAGCTGGGACTTCAAGGCCGTGCGCGGCCTTGACGGCATCAAGGAAGCCACGGTCAATATCGCCGGCACCGACGTGAAAGTGGCCGTGGTCAACGGCGGCAAGAACTTCGCCAAGGTCTGCGAGGCGGTCAAGGCCGGCAAGTCGCCCTACCACTTCGTAGAATTCATGGCCTGTCCGGGCGGCTGCGTCATGGGCGGCGGCCAGCCCATCATGCCCACCGTGCTCCAGTCCGCCGCCAACGCCACCACCAGGTTCCATGCCTCGCTCAAAAAGCGCCTGGCCCTGTACAACGCGCAAAAAGCCTAAGGAGGGCGACCCATGTCCATTGCCAGCTTCACCCGCCGCGGTTTCTTGAAGACCGCCTGCGTCCTGACCGGCGGCGCCCTCGTCGGCCTGCGCCTGACCGGCCGGGCCGTGGCCGCGGCCAAACAGCTCAAGGAATACATGATGGACCGCATCGACGGCGTCTACGGTGCGGACGCCAAATTCAAGGTCCGGGCCTCCCAGGACAACCAGCAAGTCGTCACGCTTTACAAGAAGTTCCTCAAGGCGCCCCTGTCCCACGAGTCCGAGCACCTGCTGCACACCACCTGGGTGGACCGCTCCAAGGACCTGGCCGCGCTGAAAGCCAAGGGGCTCTACCCCAATCCCCGGGCCAAGGAATTCGACAGCGCCCCCTATCCTTATCTGTAACCGCGTCAACATCCGCCGAACCTGCGGCAAGGGCCCACCTGACCCCAAGGTTCGACGGTTTCTCCCCCGCCCGGCCGCAGGATCGGCTCCCAAACGCCTGCCATACCTGCCGGCACCCACGGTTGTCCCCTGTCCGCAAGGTTACAAGATCTTTACTTGACAGACACAATTGCGTATCTGCGGGGCTTCGCAGTTACGCGCCCCAAAAATCGTTGCAATGGCAACCGGATAGGATTCCCGAAGTGCCCCGTGCCGGCATCTTCCCGTTTCCTTTTCCTGCGCCATTGTCGCGACCCGGATGCGGCGGCTCGGCGACGCTTGGCCCGCGAGCCCGCATGCTTGCCGTTGCGCCGCCCGGCGCGATCCGGCGGGCCGCCCGGCGCCCTCGCCCGGCGCCGGGCGGCCCATGCCCGCGGCGGCGGCATGCGGATGCCGTCCCGAAAGGAACCCAGGTCCAGCAACCCGCAACACGAGGAAGGACAGGAGATGAAACGTTTCACCGTGCCGGCCCTACTGGCCATGCTCCTTTTGGGGGCAGTCGGCATCGCCCGGGCCGAGACGCAAGTCCGCGTCACCGGCGACTCCCGCGCCTACGGCGTCTTTTTTTCCGGCCACAACTTCACCGGCTGGAACAACGCCAACTGGACGTCCAACACCCCGACCTGGAGCAAGGCCGGCACCAAGACCGAGGATACCTTCGAAATCTGGGAGCGCATCCGGGTCCGCACGGATTTCATCGCCAACGAAAACCTGCGCTTCCGCCTGGCCACCAAAGTGGACAACACCTGGGGCAACGGCACCTACACCGCCGCCAACCCCGAGGTGGCCATCCAGGTCTACCAGGCCTTCCTGGAGTTCAAGTATCCCGATACCAAGATCCAGGTGACCGCCGGCCTCCAGCCCACGGCCCTGCCCCAGAGCGCCCTTTTCAACGACAGCATCGTCTTTACCGACTGGGCCGCCTCCCTGCTGGTCAAGGCCCCGCTGATCGACGACGTCCTGGAGCTCAACGCCGGCTTCGCCCGCCTCATCGACACCAACCGCACCTACGACACCACCACCACCCAGGTCGGCGACGAACTGGACATGTACATCCTGACCCTGCCCATCACGGTGCCGGGGCTCAAGGCCACGCCCTGGGGCGTTGTCGGCGTCGCCGGGGCCAAGGCCGGCTACTACACCAGC
Source organism: Solidesulfovibrio sp. DCME (assembly GCF_049995385.1). Lineage (NCBI taxonomy): Bacteria > Pseudomonadati > Thermodesulfobacteriota > Desulfovibrionia > Desulfovibrionales > Desulfovibrionaceae > Solidesulfovibrio > Solidesulfovibrio sp. DCME. The sequence continues at coordinate 1,755,991 of NZ_CP188261.1, read as the reverse complement.
TGGGCCTCGTCCTTCGGCCAGGCGACCTACGCCGAGGACCTGCTCTCGGCCGGCACCCTGCTTGGCCCCACCGGCTGGAAGAACAACCAGAACGCCTATTACTGGGTGGGCGGCGCCTTCGAGCTGTCCGTCCTCGACCCGGTGCGATTCTACGCCGACGTCATAAACGGCGGCGGGGCGCTCAGTGACCGCGCCAAAAGCCACCGCCAGGGCTGGTTCCTGGATTTCGGCGCCGAGTACACCGGCTGGGACGTGCTCGTGCCCCAGGTCTACGCCTGGTGGTCCACCGGCGAGGACAGCTCCAACCGCAACGGCTCCGAGCGCATGCCCCACACCCGCCCCAACTGGGGCCCGGGCGGCTCGTTCCTGTTTGACGACAGCCAGGTGTTCGCCCGCAACTCCAACATGGGCATGGACCCCGTCGGCGCCATGGGCATCGGCGTGGCGCTCAAGGACATCACCCTGGTGGAAAAGCTTTCCCAGCGCGTGTCCTTCACCTACCTGCGCGGCAACAACTCGCCCCGGGCCATCCGCGACCTCAACTACAACCTCGGCTCCAACCCCTACTTCGCCATGGGCCGCGACCTGACCACCAACGAGTACGCCCTGGGCGCCAACTTCGACAGCCAGTACATGATCTACGAGAACCTGGCCGCCCGCGTCGAAACGGGCTGGGCGCACGGCCAGTTCCAGGAAAGCGTCTGGGGCCGCCGCCTGGCCAACAAGGCCAATGGCAGCGACACCTGGAAAGTCGCTTTCGGCTTCACCTACAAATACTAGGCGCCCCCCGCGTCCGGGCCGCTACGGCGGTCCCCGAAAGGCGGCCGTTTTCCTCGGAAAATGGCCGCCTTTTTCATGGATGAACGAGATTTCATGCCGTTACGGCCCGCAACCCGGTTGCATCCCCAGCGGGGAGTGACTAGAGGGTGACGGTCCACGCCCGCGCGCCGCGGCCAACCGCCGCGAGGCCCCGGACGACGGCGCCGTGGCCCTGCGACGGTTGCAGGCCCGCGCGCCTTGGCCAACCCCAAAAGGAGTCTCCCCATGCCCGGGACGAAACGGCGCTTCCTGTCCGACCTGTGGGCCCTGACCAAACCCTACTGGAAAAGCGAGGAAAAATTCAAATCCGGCCTGCTGCTCGCCGTCATCGTCGGCATGAGCCTGGGCATCGTCTATTTGAACGTCCTTTTCAACGAATGGAACAACCTCTTCTACAACTCGCTGCAGGAAAAGGACGTGGACGCCTTTTTCCGGCTCCTGGGCAAGTTCTCCTTCCTGGCCGCCCTGTTCATCATCGTGGCCGTCTACCAGATCTACCTGCGCCAGATGCTGCAGATCCGCTGGCGCCGCTGGCTGACCGAACGCTACGTCGCCCGCTGGCTCGACGCCCACAACTACTACCGCCTGCGCTTTGAAAACGGGCTGACCGACAACCCCGACCAGCGCATCAGCGAAGACATCAACGGCTTCATCGAGCAGACCCTGTCCCTGACCCTGGGCTTCCTCGAAGCCGTGGTCTCCCTGGCCTCCTTTTCGGTCATCCTCTGGAACCTCTCCGGCGACATCCACATCCTGAACCTGCCCATCCCGGGCTCCATGCTCTGGGCCGCCTTGGTCTACGCCGGTTGCGGCACGGTCCTGACCCACCTGATCGGCCGGCCGCTGATTCGCCTCAATTTCTTCCAGCAGCGCTACGAGGCCGATTTCCGTTACACCCTCGTCGGCGTGCGCGAAAACGCCGAACCCATCGCCCTCTACGGCGGCGAGTCCCAGGAAGCCAAAAGCCTGTCCGAGCGCTTCCGCCACGTCGTGTCCAACTGGTGGGGCATCATGATCCGGCAAAAGCGCCTGACCTGGTTTTCGGCCGGCTATTCCCAGGCGGCGGTCATCTTCCCCTTCATCGTGGCCGCGCCGCGCTACTTCTCCGGGGCCATCCAGCTCGGCGGGCTCATGCAGACCGCCTCGGCCTTCAACCACGTCCAGAACTCCCTGTCCTGGTTCATCGACGCTTACACCCGCCTGGCCGCCTGGAAAGCCACGGTCGACCGCCTCACCGGCTTCGCCGCCGCCCTGGAGGCCCTGGAGGCCCGCAAGGGCGAAGGCCTGGCCCATGTGCCGGCCGCCCCCGGCGACGGGGTGGCTGTGACCGGCCTGACCCTGCGCCTGCCGGACGGCGGGACGCTGCTTTCCGACCAGTCCCTGTCCTTCGCCCCGGGCCGGCGCGTCCTGGTGGCCGGCCCCTCGGGCTGCGGCAAATCCACGCTGTTTCGGGCGCTTGGCGGGCTTTGGCCCTTCGCCTCGGGCACCCTGGCCGCCCCGGCCGGCGAACGCACCCTCTTTTTGCCCCAGCGGCCCTACATCCCCATCGCGAGCCTGGCCGCCGCCGTGGCCTATCCCGACGCGCCAGAAACTTACGGCGAGGCGCGCATCGCCCAGGTGCTCGCCGAATGCGGCCTGCCCCACCTGACCACGCGCCTGGCCGAGGAACACCACTGGTCCCAGGAACTGTCCGTGGGCGAGCAGCAACGCCTGGCCTTCGCCCGGGCCCTTTTGATCGCCCCGCGCTGGCTTTTCTGCGACGAGGCCACCTCGGCCCTGGACGAACCGGCCGAACAGGCCCTCTATGCCCTGCTGACCAGTCGCCTGCCCGACACGGCCGTTGTCAGCATCGCCCACCGCCCGGCCCTGGCCCGTTTCCACCAGCGCCTCCTGCGCTTTACCCCCACCCCGGACGTAACGGCGCCCTTCAGGCTGGAAGAGGCGGCCCTTCCGGCATGAACGCCCTGCACAACCTGGATCTGTTCGCCCAGGCCACCCTGTCCATCGTCATCGAGGCCTTGCCCTTCCTGCTGCTGGGCTCCCTGGCCTCGGGCCTGGTGGAAGCCTACGTGCCGCGCGAACGCATGGAGCGGCTTTTGCCCAAGGGCCGGTTGGCCGCCACCGCCTTCGGCCTGGCCCTGGGTGCGGCCACGCCCTGCTGCGAATGCGGCGTGGTCTACCTGGCGAGGCGCCTGATGGGCAAAGGCGTCCCCCCCGGCGCGGCCATCGCCTTCATGCTGGCCGCGCCCGTGGTCAACCCGGTCTCCATCCTGTCCACCGTGGTCGCCTTCCGGGGCGACCTGTCCATGGCCGTGTGGCGTTGCCTGATCGTGGGCGTCGCCGCCCTGGTCGTCGGCTACTGCGCCGGCGGCCGCAAAACCGAGGAACTCCTGCGCCCGCTTTCCGGCCGCGAACCCGAATGCGGCTGCGGCCACGACCACGGCCCGGGCAACGATCATGCCCACCACCATGGCCCGGCAACCGTCCCGGGCACGCCCTTCGGGTCGCTGGCCGACGCCATGCCCGCCTCCGCCCTGCGCCGCGACACCCGGCGCGAAAAAGCCGCCTGCGCCCTGCGCCACGCCATGGCCGACTTCCTGGACATGGCCAAGGTGCTGGTCTTCGGCTCCATGGTCGCGGCGGCGTTTAAGGCCTACGTGCCGGCTGCGGTCATCCTGGCCATGGAAAACGACCTGGCCCTGGCCATCCCGGGCATGATGGCCCTGGCTGTCGGCCTGTCGTTGTGCTCCCAGGCCGACGCCTTCGTGGCCGCCTCGTTTTCCACCTTCCCCCTGGCGGCGCGCCTGGCCTTTTTGAGCCTCGGCCCCATGCTCGACCTCAAACTCCTGCTCATGTGGCGCGACGTCTTCACGCCCAGGCTCGTGCGCCTGCTGGCCTTGGTGCCGGCGGCCATCGTGCTCGCGGCCTGCATCGCCTTCGGCATCGCAACGGGAGGTGCCTCGTGAAAACGCCCTTCCCCAAGGCCCTGGCCGCGCGCATCGACGGCGCCGCCTGGCTGGGCATGGCCGGCTTCATGGCCTGGCTGACCCTTGCCGGCGACTACTGGCTGTTTCTCAATCCCAAATTCAAACCCGTCACCCTGTTCGCCGCCATCGTCCTGGCCGTGCTTGCCGCCTGCGCCTTGTGGCGGCCCGTCTCCCGGCCAAGCTGGGGACGCTCCCTCGCCTACTGCTTCCTCGCCGCCATGGTCGGCCTGACCCACGGCGGCATCCAGGCCATCTCCGGCGAAATCGACGCCGACCCCTTCGCCGTGGCCCCCAGCCTGCCCGCCCCGCCCCCCGAAGCCATCCCCGCCCGCATGACGGCGCGCGGCAAGGAATACATTCCCATAAACACCGGGGAACTCTTCGACATCGCCGCCAAAGGCCCCGGCGAGGCCTGGGGCAAACCCTACGTCATGCGCGGCTTCGCCCGCCGCGATCCGGCCCTGGACGCCAAAGGCGAATTCGTGCTCTTCCGCCTGGCCGTGTGGTGCTGCTTCGCCGACAGCACGGGCGTGGGCTTCAAGGTCAAACTGCCGCCCGGCGCCGCACTGCCGGCCGACAAGGGCTGGGTCGTCGCCTACGGCCGCCTCACCGAAATGCCCGCCGACAAGCGCGGCGAATACACCCTGCCCGGCATGACCTTTTCGAGTATCGCCCCGGGAGCGCTGTTTGCCGCCGACCAGGTGGAGTCCGCCCCGGTGCCGGCCGAACAGGTCTACATGTACGAATGGCGGGTGGCGGAGCCGTACGCGTATTAGCAAAGGAGAGACGGGGAGACAGGTGAGGCGGGAGAGAAGATGCCTCCGGCGGCCAGGGGCTTTGCCCCTGGACCCCACCGGTGGGCATGATGCCCCCCGGGCCCCCTCGACGGGAAGGCGGGAAACGGGTGGAAGCGTGACCGGTTGGCGGTTGTCCGTCGGCGAGGCCGGAATGGGGCCTTTCGATGCCGTCGCTGCGCTCCTGGCTCGAAAGGCCCCATTCCGGCCTCGCCGGGCCGTCGCCCCTTCGGGGCGAGTTCTTGGAATTTTAGCTTTGGAAGCCTCGTTAAAGGCAATCGACAGATTTTATTCCCCAAATACGGGGCTTCGCCTGACACGCACAGGCAAGGGAACCGTTGTTCTTCACATGCAACGCTTCACCGAGCACCTGCAACCGAGGGAATTATTGTTCTTCACATGCGGCGCTTCGCCGCTGGCGCCCGTGGTCGCGGAAATGGCCAGGCCGGGCTGGCCGGCTTTGCGGCCTGCATCGGCCTGGCCATTTCCGCGACCACAACGGCCGATGCCCCGCCGCTATCCGTTCCCGACCATGCCTCCATCCGCCCCGTCGGGGAGGGGCCGGGAGGGGGTCACCCCCTCCCGGCCGCCGGAGGCATTGTTTTTTCCCTAACCCTTGTGCGCTAGCCGCGCACCCGGGCATCCTTCACGTTCTTTTTGAGCAGCTTCTTCCACTTCGGCCCGTCCAGCGCCTCGGCCAGGTACTCCAGCGTGTGCAGCACCGTATGCTTGTCGCGCATCTCGGCCAGAATCCGGCTGATGCCCATCTTGCACGACGGGCAGCCGACCAGGATCGGCATGGCCTCGGACGCATCGGCCAGATTCTCGGCCAGCGTCACCCGCTTGCGCTCGCGCAGCCGGTTGTAGATGGCCGGCGTGGTCATGGCCCCCATGCCGGACTCGCCGCAACAGTCGGGCGAGAGCTTCACCGGCCGGCCGCTCACCTTGGCCAGGGCAGCCATGTACATGTCCGCCGCCTTGGTCTTGGGCACCTCCGCCCATTCGCTGTGGCAGGCGGCATGGTACAACATCGGCGAGGCGTCCTCGGCCGGGGGAAACTCCAGGCGGCCCAGCAGAAACTGCGTGACGTCCATGTGGGCGAGCCCCGGCCGCAAGGTCTTGAGCTCGTGCTCTTCCAGGGCCTCGCGACAGGTGCCGCAACTGGTCAGGCAGTGGGTCGGGCAAAGGCCCAGGTTCTCGGCCTCCTCAAGCAGCGCCGCCAGCGCCGATCGGTTGCGCTCGCGGTTGCGCTGGTAGGCCTCGCCCATGCCGGCGGCCAGCAGCGGATAGCCGCAGCACAGATGCCGGTGCGGCGTCAGCACCGCCACCTCGGCCCGCAGCAGCAGATGCACCGCCGCCATGCCAATAGCGCTGGAGAAAAGCGACGCCCCGCAGCCCGGAAAATACAGCACCGTTTCCGGCGCCTCCCGGCCTTCCTGGGGAATGAAAATGGAACCCTTGTCCAGGTCCAGACGCTCGGACAGGTTGCGCAAGCCCAGCGACGGGTTGGGGCCGCGCAGGCCCGGGTTCTCGATGCGGTTTCGCCAAAAACCCGGCAAAAGCGGCATGGCCTTGTTGTGGAACTGCTGGCCGTAGGCGGCCAGCTTGGCTGCCTTGGGCGCGCGGTTTTCCACATCCTCGACCAGGTACGACAGGAGCTTGTGCTTGATGGGATGGCCGCCGCAGCCCTGCTGGTCCAGGAAATTGCGCAACCCCAGCGCCACCTGGCCGGACTGGATCTTGACCGAACACACGCCCGTGCACTTGCCGCAGGCCGTGCAGTGGTCAGTGATGCCGCGAAGCTTGTCCAGCAACTCCGGATCGGGTTCGCCGTGCGTGATCTGGGAATAGTAGATGGCCTCTATGATCGCGCCCAGGGCGATGTTCTTGTTGCGCGGATGATAGAGCATCCCGTACTGCGGCGCGAACATGGGGCAGACCTGCTTGCACTTGCCGCAGCGGTTGCAGAACTGGATGCCGCTTAAAATGGAAATCAGCGTGTCCTTGTCGGGCAGCGCCGTCTTCTTGATGTCTCGGATCAGCCGGTTAAAGGAAAAGGTGTAGGGCTCGACCGCCAGGGTGCGGGTGGTCAGCTTGCCGGGATTGATGATGCCCTTGGGGTCCACCCGTTTCTTGTAGGCCTTGAGCGCCTCGATCTTGGACTCTTCCAGAAAGGCTATCTTGGTGATGCCGATGCCGTGCTCGCCCGAGACCGCGCCGCCAAGTTGGGTGACCTTCTCGAAGACCTTTTCCGCCGCTTCCCAGGCCTGGCGCATCATCTCGGGATCGTTGGAATTGACCGGGATGTTCACGTGGCAGTTGCCGTCGCCGGCGTGCATGTGGCTGGCCACCTCGATGCGCGTGGCGGCCATGTCGGCATGGATGGCCCCGAGGCGGTCCTTGAGCCGGGGATAGCGCGAGGCCAGGTCGGTGAAGAAATAATGCGTCTGGACCTCGACTTCCGAATCCGACAAATCGCGGGCCGTGACCCGGCCGCGCAGCACCCGGTCGCAGAATTCCAGCTCCATGGCGATGAATTCGTCCGAGGCCGGAATGCCGGCCAGCCGGCTGGCGTTCTGCAAGGCGGTGCGGTAGGCGTGGGCGATGCAGTGGAGGTTCAAATCCTCCAGGAATTCGGCGAATTCCGGCACGACACTGAGCGGGATGACCACGTCCTCGTTGATCTTGAAACCCGAGGTGCGCTTGGAAATGGCCGACAGCTTGTGCCGGTCCTCCCAGTACAGTTCCGCCGTCTTGGCGTCCTTGGCCTCGAAGACGTCCACGTTGTCGTAGGGGTCGACGATGTCCACGATGTCGGCGGCGGCGCGCAGCAGCGCATCCTCGTCGTCGGAGTCAAGCTGCAACAGCAGCACGGAAATGGGGTCGCCCTCGTAGAGCGCGGACTTCTTGGCATAGTTGATGGCCCGCACGTACTTGGAGTTGAATTCCTCCAGGGCCGAAATCTTGACCGCGTCGCCTTCCTCGCGGATGCGGTTGCGCAGCCCCACCACGTCGCGGATGACGCACATGGCGTTTTTCATGGACCGGCCGAAAAACTCCAGGCACAGCGTGCGCGAATACTTGGGGATGGGGTAGAGGGCGAAGCAGGCCTCGGTGATGATGCCGTCCACGCCTTCCTTCTGCACGCCCGGCAAGCCCCCGAGGAACTTGTTGGACACGTCCTTGCCGAGGTTTTTGCCGCGAATCTCGTCGCCGCCGAGCCTCACCACGTCGCGGACGTTGCCCTCGCCGTCCACCACCTCGAACACGGCCGTTTCCTCGGGCCGGATCTTGTGGCGGGGATGATCCACACGGCGCACTTCGATGATCTCGCCCGTGGCCTCGACCATCTTGTAGCTGATGATGTTGTCGAGCGTGGTGCCGTATTCGAAGGCGAAGGGGCCGCCGGCGTTTTCGGCGATGTTGCCGCCCAGCGACGAGGCCGCCTTGGAGGCCGGGTCCACGGTGAAAAGCAGCCCCTTGGCCGCGGCGGCCTTGATGGCCGTCTGGGTGATGACGCCGGTCTGGGCGCACAGTGTTTTCGCCTCGGTGTCGATGGCGATGATCTGCTTGAATTTGGACAGGCTGAGTATCACCGAGCGGCGATGGGCCGGCACGGCGCCGCCGGTGAGCCCCGAGCCGCCGCCGCGCGGGATGATGGCGAATTCCAGCTCGTTGGCCAGGCGCAGGATCTGGCGGATGTGCTCGGCGGATTCGGGCAGGAGCATGCACAGCGGCATTTCCATGCGCAGGTCCGTGGCGTCGGTGGAGCACTCGACCAGGGAATGGGCGGCGGTGACCACGTCCTCGTCCGGCAAAAACTGGCGCAGGCGCTCGACGAGGTTGTCGCGGAAGCGCTTGTCCGCCTCGTAGACGTCCCAGAAGGCCTTGTAGGCCCGGCGGATGGTGCGGGGGTATTCGCCCCAGGCCTTGGGGTTGGCCTCGGCCAGGCGCTTTTCCACCGAGGCCTTGACGTCGTCGGCCTTGATGAAGGGGTTGGCGCGCACGAGAAAGAGCTCGGCGGCCACGGCCACGGCGAGGTTTTTGGCGTCCTCGGGCCAGGTTTCCAGTTCCTCGGGGCTGATGTCGAGGATACGGGGGACGAGGCGTTCGAGGGGCAACGAGATATGGGGCGTTCGCTCGGACATGTTGGGCGCTTCCAGGGAGGGTTGCAATGAAGGAGGCAGTCAGATAATGCCGAAGCCGACGTTTGGCAAGGCTCGGGGCAGCCACTGCCGCGCCGCCCCCTGATGCGTTCATGCCCGAGCAATGCTGAGGCCGCAAGGTTTTTGCGCCGTGCCCGTTCGGGCGCTCTTCCATGACAATGGCCTTTGCTTCGGGCCGACAACGTCCCGGTGGTCCATGGCCGACAGTGTCCTTGCGCTCGTATTGCTGGCCGAGCTCGGCGGCTGCCTGGCCGCCTGGTACCGCCTCCAGCCGACCGACCTGGCCTTCGGCGAGGCCTTGTGCCGCGCCCTGGCCCTGACCCTGGCCGGCTTCGGCCTGGCCATTCAGCTTCTGTTCGTCCTGCACCTGGCGCGATTCCCCTGGCTGCTCGATGCGGCCGTGGGCGGCCTGTGGCTGGCCGCTTTCCGCTGCGGCCGCCGCCCTTTCCTGGCCGAGACCCGGGCCGCCCTGGCGGCGGCCCGGCGCTTCCCCTGCGCCTGGCTATTGGGCGCGGCCTTCGCCGGCTTGGCCGTGACCGTCTGGGTGGCGCCGCCCACAAACTGGGACGCCATGACCTACAACCTGTCCCGGGTGCTGGTCATGATGCGCGAAAACACCCTGGCGCCGGATCATGTGGCCAACTTCCGCCAGTTCGCCTTCAGCCCGGGCTTCGACCTCCTGCACTGGTTCTTCCTGCGCTACGGCACGGACCGGGCCATCGCCGCCTTTTCGCTGCTGGCCTACGCCACCATCGTCAGCGGCGCCTATGCCCTGGCCCGGCGGCAGGGCGAGGTGCCCTTCGCCCTGCGGGTGACGCTGGTTGTCGCTTCGCTCAAGCTTTTGCCTCTGGAGGCGGTCTCCACCAAAAACGACATCGGCGCGGCGGCCATGGCCGTGGCCTGCCTGGTGGCCGCGGCCCGGCTGCTCGACCGGCCGGGCCTTGGCGCCCTGGGGTTCCTGCTGGCCTGCGCCTTTTACGGGCTGTCCACCAAAAGCCATTTCGCGCTTTTCGGCGGCCCGTTCACGGCCCTTGTCCTGTGGGCGCGGTGCGGGGAACTGCTGGCCGCCCTGGCCGGGGGCTGGCGGAGGCAGCGGGGGCGACTGGCGGCGGCGGCCCTGGCCCTGGGCGCAACCCTGGCCCTTTGCCTGGCCAGCCAGTGGCACAACTTGGCCCGTTACGGCCACCCCTTCGGCCCGCCCGAGGAAGTGGCCCGGCACGAGAATGCCGACGGCCTGACCGGCGCGGCGGCCAACCTCGCGCGCTACGCCCTGGACGTGGCGGATGTGCCGGGGCCGTGGTGGTACGCCGCCAGGCAGCGGCTGCACGAACGGCTGCTCGGCCCGGGCAGGGGGCCGGGCGCGACCATGGCGTTCCACGCGGCCGCCTATGCCGTGGGCAACGAGTTGCGCGAGGACGCGGCCTGGTTCGGGCTGCTGGGGGGACTGCTGCTCGTGCCGTGCGTCGTGGCCGGGCTTTTTCGGCGAAACGACACCCTATGCCGGCTGTCGGCCCTGTCTTTGGTCGCCTTCGCGGCCCTGGTGTGCCTGAAAATCACCTGGTTCAGCTTCAACAACCGGTTTTTTTCGCTTTTTTTCGCGGCAAGCGCCCCCTGCCTGATCGCGGCCCGAGGCGTCTGGCATGACCGGCGCTGGCTGCGCCTACCGGTTATGGCCGTGGCCACGCTGACCCTTTTGGCGGCGACCCTGGCCAACCAGGACCGGCCGCTGGTGGGCGCGTCCCTTCTGCCCTCGGCCGACCCGCCCTTCGAGGTTTCCATCCTCGACCGCCCGGGCGGCCGACGCGGAGCCTACGCCGCCTTTTTCGACGGGCCGCTTCTGCTCGACTACCTCACGGGCGGCCTCTTCCCCGGCGGCCGGGGCCTGCTCGTGGCCGACACGGACAGCGTGGTCTACCCCATTCTCTTTTACGCCCGGGCCCAGGACTGGCTCCTGGCCAGCCGACAAGCGCCCCTCGTGCCCGTGGACGGGACGGAGGCGGACATCCGCGACTGCGCCGCGCTCAAGGCGCTTACCCGGCGGTTCGACGTGACGGTGGTCATGGAGGAGCCGGCGGCCCTGGCCTGCCTGGCCGGCGAGAAACCGGTCATGACCACGCGCGCCCCCTGGGGCGACGTGCTGGTGTTCACGGCTGGCAAAAACGCGGTCGGGAGCGGGGTCGGTGCTACTTGGCCAGGCGCACCAAGGCGGCCAGATTAGGGCTGAACATGGCGATGGCCAGGACGGCCAGGCCGATCAGAAGCTTCATTTGCAGATCGAGCCGCTTGATGTCGCCGCGAAGCGAGGTGACTTCCTCGCGCATTTCGCCGCGAAGTCCGGCACTCTCGGTACGCACCCCGGAAATCGCTTCCCGAAACTCGCCGCGAAGTGCGGCACTCTCGGTGTGTATTCCGGAAATCGCTTCCCGAAGCTCACCGCGAAGTTCGGCACTCTCGGTGTGCATCCCGGAAATCGCTTCCCGAAACTCGCCACGAAGTGCGGCACTCTCGGTGTGTATTCCGGAAATCGCTTCCCGAAGCTCACCGCGAAGTTCGGCACTCTCGGTGTGCATCCCGGAAATCGCTTCCCGAAACTCACCACGAAGTCCGGCACTCTCGGTGCGCACCCCGGAAATCGCTTCCCGGAACTCGCCGCGAAGTTTTTCGATATCCGCCTTGGTGGCGATTTCCGCCATCAGCGAGGCCAGCACGCGCTGGTCCGTGGACTGGATGGCCTCCACCACGGGCCGGGCCGCCTCCACGCCCAAGGCGTTCTCGATGGCTTTGATCTGCTCGTAGGTCAGCATGCACAGACTATGCACACCCGGCGGCTACCGGTCAAGACGTGCCGCGAACGCCAAGCGGGCGGCCCTTCCGGACCGCCCGCCGACTGTCGCACTCGTGCCCGTCGGGCTAGCTGTGCGCGCCCGGGAAAAACACGCCGCTGACGTAATAGAGGATGAACAACAGCGCCACCCCAAGCCCGATGCTCCAGCCCACCAGCTTCTTCTCGATGGGCAAAAGCGGCTCCCACTCCATTTTGGCGAGTTCCTCGGAAAAGCTCGCGTCCTTCTTCTCAGGCTCCATGCAGGCCTCCTTGCGTATGGTTTGACCCGGCTAGGAAGCCAGGGGCGGCTTGACGCCGTGGAAGAACAGCCAGGAAATGAACAGGCCGATCCAGATGATGAAGCCGAAAAGGCTCACGACGTAGACCAGGGCCAGGCGGCCGATGCCCTCGTCCCAGAGCTTCTTGAAGTTGGACACCACGCCGATGGTGAAAAACGTCAGCACGAAGAAGATGCCCCGGAAGGGCCCGGTGTCGCCGATGGCGGTCTTGCCCATCTTCAGCATGTCGCCGCCCTTGGCGCACAGGATCAGCATGATCACGAAGGTGATGACGTAACCGAGCACGAAACGCGGGAACCGGTCGATGATGGCCCCGAGCTTCATGCGCTCGCCGGGCTTGCAGTCGATGAGCGTGCACCAGATGGCGGCCAGGATGAAGGCCCACACGCCGATGAACACGTCGATGAAGATCTTGATGGTGGTGGCCGCCATGGTCACCCAGCCTTCCTGGTACTTGATGCCGTCGATGGCCAGGGCCTGGGCGCGGATCAGGGCGTCGGTGATGACGCCCGAGGCGATGGCGCCGCCGTCGGACTTCACGGCCAGGCCCATCCAGGCGCCGGCCACCATGGGCTCGCCGTACATCCAGTGCTGGGCGACAAAGGGCAGGATCAGCATTTCCACGCAGGTAAAGACCACGACCAGGGAGGAGACCATGATCGGGACGATGGGCCGGGCCCGGATGGCGCCGCCCGTGGCGATGGCGGCCGAGACGCCGCAGATGGAGATGCCCGACGCCAGCGGCGCGGCCCATTCACGGCTGAACTTGAAGTATTTCCGGGAGATGTAATACACCAGCGCCCAGTAGATCAGGTAGGCCTCGACAATGGCGCAAAGGCCCCGGAAAATGACCGAGGAAGCCAGGCCCAGGGCGTCCACGGACTTGACGCCAAGCTCCGCGCCGAGGATGACGATGGCGATCTTGACGAACATCTCGGGCTTGAGCGCGTCCTTGAGCTTCTCGGCCACCCCGGGCATGAAGTTGCCGATGAAGATGCCGGCCAAAAGCGCGATGATGAATCCGGCCTCGCCGGTCAGCCCCATGGCCCAGGTCAGGTTGAACTTCTTGACCTGGTCCGGGGTGGCGGCGATGACCGCGTAGTGGCCCAGGGCGTAGCAGCAGTAGCCGATGAAAAAGACCAGGGTGAAGCTGACGGCAAAGCGTTTGGGATCGCCGCCCAGGGCCTTGATGCCGAAGGCCAGCATGGCCGTGACGAAGATCCAGGTCAAAATCAGGGAGGCGAGGCCTGACATGTCCTTGTAGGCCCCGGTGGCCGCCGAGAAGATCTTCGACGCGTCGGTCCAGACATTGACCTTGACGGCCCAGCCCAGCGGATCGACGCCGCCGAAGTTGAAAAGCGACAAGCCGAACAGGAGCAACCCCAGGATCAGGGCCAGCTTGTCTTCCGTAAGCCATCTCTTTTCCGCCATAATTCCCTCCTTGCGCGGTGATGGTGTCGCGATCGGGCACAACCGGCCCCATCCCCCCACAGCAAAACCGGGGCCACTTTTCACCTCAAACGCAACACGCTAAAATAACAGACTAATACAAATCAGGCTCGCCAAAACCGCTAACTTGCGTTAGCACCTTGCTGCCCGGCGTTCGCATTGCCTTTTTCGCCCGCCCGCCCCAAAAGGGGCCTACGAGGTGGCCCATGGCCAAGCAGCATCCCCGGACCATCAAGCACCGTTTCGTGGTCGGCCTTTCCGTCATCATGGCCCTGCTCGGCATCTTCTTCGCCGTGGTCATCTCCATGAACCTGCGCAACCAGCTCGTCACCGACACCGAGCACAAGGCCTCGCTCATCCTGTCCCAGGCCGAGGCCGTCCAGTCCTACGTCCGGCAGGTGCTGCGCCCGTCCATGTACCACCTGCTGCCGCCCGACGCCTTCCTGCTCGAAGCCATGTCCACCTCCTTCGTGACGCGGCGGGTGATGAGCGACCTAAGCGCCCTGGGCGACCAGTACCGCTACCGCCGGGTGGCCGTGGGCGCCCGCAATCCCGACTACGAGGCCGACGCCTTCGAACGCGGGCTCATGGAACGGTTCGAAAGCGAACCGGGCCTGACCCGCATCGAGGAGATCACGGAACGCGACGGCGAAGAGGTCTTTCTGGCGGCGCGGCCGGTGCGCCTGGACGCCTCCTGCCTGCACTGCCACGGCGACCCGGCCACGGCGCCCCGGGAACTGATCGAACACTACGGCGACACGCGCGGCTTCTGGCGCCACGACGGCGAACTGGTGGGTGTCGACGCCGTGACCATGCCCGTGGCCGGGGCGCTGGGGCAGATCAAGGGCGCGACCGTCAGCTTCCTGGGGCTGTTCGCCCTGGGGCTCGGCGTCTTCTACCTGACCTTGCAGGTCTTTTTCGACCGGCTGGTGGTGGTTAACTTAAGCCGCGTCACGGAAGTCATGCGCCGCTACTTCCCCAAGGAAGCCGGCGAGGAGCCCAAGCAGGCCCCGGACGCGGGCGAGGGCGAAATCGACGAGATCTATGCCGGCATCGAGGCCTTTGCCTCGCGCCTCAAGGAAGCCCGGGGCAAGATCGAGGACCATGCCCAGAACCTGGAACGCAAGGTGGCGGAACGCACCCTGGAACTGGCCCACGAGGCCGACGAGCGCCGATCCGACGTGAGCCTTTTCGTGGAGCTTTTAAGCATCCTCAACGTCTCGCACACGCGCGCCGAACTGCTCACCGGCGCCTTGGCCCGCATCGCGGCCCGCTTCGGCGCCAGGGCCGTGGCCTACGAATGCGAATTTTCCGGCGGCGGTTCGGTGTCCTGGCCGCCGGGCACGGCCGCCCCCCCGCCGCCGGCCGACTGGCGGTCGTTGGTGGCCGGAAACGACTTGCGCCTGGGCCAGGACGCCGCCTTCATCCCCGTGCGCACCACCGACGTCAGCCGGGGATTGCTGCGCCTCTATTTTCCGGCCGACGGCCCCGGCCCCGACCCCGAAGCGGCGGAACTCTACCGGGCCATCGGCCAGCAGCTCGGCATCGCCCTGGAAAACCTCGACGCCATCAATTCGCTCCTGGGCCAGAACATGCTGCTGGCCTCCATCTTCGACGGGATTTCCGACCCGTTGGCCCTCATCGACGCCACCTTCGCCGTCATCCTGGCCAACGAGCCGGCCCGGGAACTGGCCCGGGCCATGCGCCGGGAGCCGGCGGCCGGCCGCGACTGCCCGGCCGCCTCCGCCCTGCCCGGCCAAACCCTGCGCCTGCCGCCGGAACTGTTCGGCCCGGGCATGGCGCTGCGCCCCGCGCCGGCCAACGGCCCCGCCGAGTCCCACCCCCCCTCGCCCTCCACCGTCGTGCTGGCCGACGGCCGCTCCTTCGCCGTCACCCGCTACCCCCTCGACCCCTCCACCGGCCAGGACGGCCGCCTGGTGGTCTACGCCCGGGAGATCACGGCCGAGCGGCGCATGCGCGAACAGATGCGCCAGACCGAGAAGCTCGTGGCCGTGGGCAAGCTGGCCGCCGGCCTGGCCCACGAGATCAACAACCCCCTGGGCGTCATCAGCTGCTACGCCGAACTGCTGCGGGCCAACATCGCCGACACCCAGGCCCTGGACGACCTGGCCGTCATCGAACGCCACGCCGAGATGGCCAAGAAGGTGCTGCGCGACCTGCTCGACTTCGCCCGGCCGCGCCCGGCCACGCCCGGCCCCTGCGACCTGGCCACGCTTTTAAAAAGCCTCTCGCGCATCTTCGAGGTCCAGGCCCAAGCGCGCAAGGTGCGCCTCGTCACCCGGGCCGCCGCCGCCCTTCCCCTGGCCAAGGCCGACGCCTCGGGCCTGGAACAGGTGCTGTCCAACCTGCTGCTCAACGCCCTGGACGCGGTCACGCCCGGCGAAGGCGAAATCGTCATGGAGGCCGAGGCCGGCACCGAACCCGACACCGTGCGCATCCGGGTGGCCGACAACGGCCCGGGCATCGCCCCGCAAGACCAGCCGCGCATCTTCGAGCCCTTCTTCACCACCAAGGAGGCCGGCCGGGGTTCGGGGCTGGGCCTGGCCGTGGTTTTCGGGCTGCTGCGCGACATGGGCGGCCGGGTCGAGGTGGAAAACGCCGGCGGCGCGGTCTTCACCGTCACCCTGCCGTCCTGCGGCCGCGACTGCCAGGAGGAACACGTGTGAACGACACCCCCCACCGCGTGCTCATCGTCGACGACCAGCCCGATTTCGCCCGGGGGCTGGTGCGGCTGCTGGCCCCGAAACTGCCCGGGGCGACGCTTGGCCACGCGCTTTCCGGCGAGGCCGCCCTGGAGGAACTGGCCGCCCGGCCTTGCGCCGTGCTGGTCACGGATCTGCGCATGCCCGGCCTGTCGGGACTTGAGCTGCTCACCAGGGCTCTGTCCGCCCAACCGCGCCTGGGCGTGGTCATGCTCACGGCCCACGGCGACATCGACACGGCCGTGGCGGCGCTCAAGGCCGGGGCCTACGATTTCCTCACCAAGCCCGTGGACTCGGAACACCTGGCCCGGGTCGTGGCCAAGGGGCTGGAACGCGAGGCGCTGCTGCGCGAAAACGACCGGCTGCGCGCCGTGGTCGCGGCCTGCGGCGCGGACCAGGGCCTGCTCGGCCAGTCGCCGGCCATGGCCCAGGTCACGGAAGCCATCGCCGCCGTGGCCGGTTCGGACTACACGGTGCTCATTCGCGGCGAATCCGGCACGGGCAAGGAACTGGCCGCCCGGGCCATCCACAGCCTGTCGCGTCGCTCCGGCGGCCCTTTTTTATCCGTCAACTGCCCGGCCATCCCGGACCAACTCCTGGAGAGTGAACTGTTCGGCCACGTGCGCGGCGCCTTTACCGGTGCCGAACGCGACCGGCGCGGGCTGTTCCTCTCGGCCAACGGCGGCGTCATCGTCCTCGACGAGATCGGCGACATCCCCATGAGCGTGCAGACCAAACTCTTGCGCGTGCTCCAGGAACGCGAGGTGCGCCCCGTGGGGTCGAGCAAGTCCTCGCCCATCGACGTGCGCATCCTGGCCGCCACCAACCAGGACCTGGAAGCCAAGATCGCGGCGAAAAGCTTCCGCGAGGACCTCTACTACCGCTTAAACGTCCTGACCGTGCGCCTTCCCCCCTTGCGCGAGCGCCGCGAGGACATCCCGCTTCTGGCCACGGCCTTCCTGGCCCGGGCCTGCCGCGAAACGGGTATCGGCGAAAAGGAGTTCTCGGCCGAGGCCCTGGCCGCCCTGGCCGGCCGGGACTGGCCGGGCAACGTGCGGGAACTGTTCAACTTCGTGCGCCGGCTCACGGTCTTTTGCCGCGGCGACGTCATCGGCCCCAAGGCCGTGGCCACCGCCGACCCGGACCAGTCCGACCCGGCCGGGGAGGACGACGAGGCCCTCGGCACGCCCTACCTCGAAGCCAAGGCCCGGGTGGTGGACGCCTTCACGAGGCGCTACGTGGAACGCCTGCTGGCCCAGACGCGCGGCAACGTCTCGGAAGCGGCCCGGGTGTCGGGCCTGGAGCGGGTGTCGCTCCAGAAGATACTGCGAAGGTTGGGCATCGCGGCGGAAGGCTACCGGTAAGGGGCATCGGGAATCGCCAGGCCCGGCGGACAGGGGCGCTGCCCCCTGGCCCACCTGAACTGGGGCGTTGCCCCAGACCCCACCAGGGCTTTGCCCTGTACCCATCGGGGGGAGTCACTCCCCCCGAACCCCCCGGTCGGCTGTGGCGGGCGGAAGAGGCTGCGGTCACCGGGAGGCTTGGCGTGCGCGGCGCGAAGATGCGAGGCCGGAATTTCGCCTTTCGATGCCGTCGCTGCGCTCCCGGCTCGAAAGGCGAAATTCCGGCCTCGCCCAGCCGTCGGCCCTTCGGGCCGAGGTCTTGGATTTTTTGCTTTGGAAGCCTCTTGAAGACATTCAAAGGATTCTATTCTTCCATGGGCACTTCGCTACGGATAAGATCACGACGCCAGAGGTCGGCGTAAATCAAAGAATTTTCTATACGGCGCTTCGCTAAGTTCGGGCAGTGATCGGCGTAACGCAAAGGATTCTATTCTTCCATGCGACGCTTCGCCAAGCACGGGCAGTGCTCGGCGCAACGCGCAGGATTTTAATCTTCAATGCGGCGCTTCGCCGCTGGCGCCCGTGGTGCCGGAAATGGGGCTGGCGTGCTGGCCGGCCTTGCGGCCAGTGTCGCCAGCCCCATTTCCGGCACCACCACGACCGACGCCCCGCCACACACCATTCCCGACCTCGCCTCCACCCGCCCCGTCGGGGAGGTCCAGGAGGGGATCATCCCCTCCTGGCCGCCGGAGGCATCTTCCTTCTTCTCTTCTCTCACCTCCCCCGCTACCGCCTGGCCGCAACCGCCGTCATCACCCCGGCGCCGATAAGCGCGCCGCCGCCCAGCCGCCGCAGGCGACGCACGAAGCGCGGGTCGCGGATGCGGCCGCCTGCCGTGCCGGACAGCATGGCGTAGGCGGTGGTGTTGACGGCGGCCAGGGCCACGAAGGTCGCGCCGAGCAGGAACAGCTGCGGCCCGGCCGGGGCGCCGGGGCTGACGAACTGGGGCAGAAAGGCCACGAAAAAGAGGATGGATTTGGGATTGAGCGCCGTGACGGCGAAGGCGTGGGCGAATTTGCGGCCGGACGGGCTCGGTTCGGGGGAAACGGCGGCATTGCCCGAACGGAGCATGCCGAGGCCGAGCCAGATGAGGTAGACGGCGCCGATGGCCTTGACGATGGTGAAGGCGGCGGCCGAGGCCGAAAGCAGCGCACCGAGGCCCAAGAGTGATCCGGCGCAGACCACGGCGTCGCCCAGGCACACGCCGGCCACGATGGGCCAGGGCGAGCGGCGGCCCTCGGCCAGGCCGTAGCTGATGACGAGCAGGACGGTCGGGCCGGGGATAATCAGCAGAAAGGACGCGGCGGCGATGAAGGCGAGGTAGAGGGGAAGCGACATGGCGGACTCCTTGGCCGAGCCTTACGCCCCGTCGCCTCCGGAGTAAATGCCGCAGCGACGGCAGGCCTGGCAGCCGGCCGGCGGGCACTTGGCCGTGGTCACGCCGTCGCGGTAGCGTTCCCATTCGCGCCACAGGAATTCGCGGGATACGCCGATATCGACGATGTCCCAAGGGAAGGCTTCGTCCTTGCCGCGCTCCCGGTCAAGGTACGCGGCGATGTCGCCGTCCCAGGATTTGAGCGCCCGGCGGAAGCTGCCGGCGGTCACGGCCTGTGCGACCAGGGGAAAGAGCGCCTCGTCACCCCGGGCGAGCAGGCCTTGCAGGCGGGCGGCCGAGGCGTTTTCCACTTCCACCTTGAAGCCCCTCAGCGGTTTGACGGCGGCACGCACCCGGGCATAGGCCGCCTCGATGGCCGCCACGGAGGCCATGGGCGCCCACTGCATGGGGGTGAAGGGTTTGGGCACGAGGGGATTGACCGACAGGGTGGCGTGGGCCACGCCGCGCTTGCCGTGGCCGATGGACGCGGCGGCGGCGATGTCGCGCAAAAGCAGCGCCAGTTCGTCGAAATCCTCGGGCACCTCGCCGGGCCAGCCGACGATGAGATAGAATTTCAGGTGGTTGACGCCATGTTTGCCGGCCAGGGACACGGCCCGCAAAAGCGCCTCCACGGAAAGATGTTTGTTGGCCGCCCGGCGCAGCCGCTCGCCCGGGGCTTCCAGGGCCAAAGTCAGGGTGCGCAGGCCGACCTCGCGCAGGATGGCCAGAAGCTCCGAGGTAATGCCGTCGGCGCGCACCGAGGACAGGGAAAACTTCGTGCCCCGCGCCTGGAGCCAGGACAGAAAGGGCAGCAGGTCGGGCCAGTCGGTCAGGGCCGTGCCGACCAGGCCGACCTTGCGCGGCGAAACGTCCTCGATGAGCGCCTGCAAGGCGTCCAGGCGGGCCTGGCGCGGCGGGCGGTAGACGTAGCCGGCGGCGCAGAAACGGCAGCCGTAGGGACAGCCCCGGTTGACCTCGACCAGGAACATGTCGCGGAAGGCGGCGTGGCCGGAGACGAAGCAGGAATGGGCCGGCTCGGCCAGTTCGGTCGCGGCCCCGGGGCAGGCGGCCACGGCCCGGGCTACCGGGGTTCGGCTTCGCCCCGGCACGAGTACGCCCGGCATGTCGGCCACGGCGGCCAGGCAGGCGGCCTTGTCCGCGCCGGCAAGCGCCAGGCGGCGAAGCGCGGCCAGCACAGCGGCCAGCCCAGCCTCGGCCTCGCCGACAAAGAGCATGTCCAGGGCCGGCAGCAGCGGCGTGGGGTTGAGAAAGGAAAGCGGCCCGCCGCCCAGGATGATGGGGAAATCGGGCCGCGCCGCGCGCGTGAGGGGAATGCCCGCCGCGGTCAGGGCCGCCGCCACGGGCAGGTAGTCTTCCTCGTAGCACAGGGAAAAGGCGATAACCGGGAACGCCGTCAGGGGTCGGCCGGAGTCCTCGGCCTTGGGCGCCTGGCCCGGCCGGCAGAACACCCGTTCCACGGCCAGGGACGGGTCGGCCACGAGCAGCCGCCAGGCGGCCTGCCAGCCCAGCGCCGACAAGGCCAGGCCGACATCGCCGGGCACGGCCAGGGCCACGGGCAACCGGCCGCCGAAATCCCGCACCTCGGGCCTGTCCAGCCCGAAATGCACCTTGGCCCGCGTCATGGCGCCCAACGCGCCATCCGTCCCTTCCCCGCGCCCGGGGGGCCGGGGGGAAGGCTGCCCCCCGGCAGGGAGGTCGGGAAGGGAAGAGGTCCCTGGTGAAGCCTAATCCGCCTGCATGCGGATGAAGGACGGAATTTCAAATTCCTCCTCATCGAAGAGGAACTCTTCCTCGCCGATGGGCTGGGTCTTCATGGGCGGCTGGGAAAGCGCCGCTTCGGGGCCGCCTTTCTTGGTGCCTTTGCGCAGGTAGGCCGGGATGTTGTAGTCGTTGGCCTGCTGGCCCGACAGCACGCGCACGCTGCGGGGGCTCTGCACGCCGCCGCCACCGCCGCTGCCGCCGCCGAGCGGCGGGCTCATCGCCTTTTGGCGCGACAGGCTGGTGATGACCTCGACGGGCTTTGGCTCCTCGCGCTTCTGGGCCGGGGCGGCGTCGCGCTGCATGGCCGACTCGATGCCCGTGGCGATGACGGTGATGCGCATTTCGTCGGTGGCGTCGGGGTCGAAGACCGTGCCGAAAAAGACCTTGGCGTCCTCGTGGACGGCCTCGGTGATGGTGGAGGCGGCCTCGTCGACCTCTTCGATGGTCAGGTCCGGGCCGCAGGTGATGTTCATGAGCACGCCGCGGGCGCCGTCGATGGTGACGTCTTCCAGCAGCGGGCTGGTGATGGCCTTGAGCGCCGCCTCGCGGGCGCGGGATTCGCCGCGGGCCGTGCCGAAGCCCATCATGGCCAAGCCCATTTCGCTCATGACGGCCTTGACGTCGGCGAAGTCGAGGTTGATCAGGCCCGGGACCATGATCAGGTCGGAGATGCCCTTGACCGCGAAATAGAGGATCTCGTCGGCCTTCTTGAGCATCTCGATGAAGGTGGCCTTTTTGGAGGCCAGGGACAGCAGGCGGTCGTTGGGGATGGTGATGATGGAGTCCACCACGTCCCGCAGGGCCTGCACGCCCTTTTCGGCCGAGAGCAGGCGTTTTTTGCCTTCGAAATAGAAGGGTTTGGTGACCACGGCCACGGTGAGCGCCCCGGCTTCCTTGGCGACCTGGGCCACGACGGGCGCGGCGCCGGTGCCGGTGCCGCCGCCCATGCCGGCGGTGACGAAGACCATGTCGCAATCGCCGATGGCGGCGCGGATGGCGTCGATGCTCTCCAGGGCGGCGTCGCGGCCGACATCGGGGTTGGCCCCGGCGCCCAGGCCCTTGGTGAGCTTCTCACCGAGCTGGATGCGGTATTCGGCCTGGGACTTCTGCAAGGCCTGGATGTCGGTGTTGGCCGTGATGAAGGTCACCCCGGACATGGCCGAGCAGATCATGTTTTCCACGGCGTTGCCGCCGCCGCCGCCGCAGCCGACGACCTTGATGCGGGCGTTGGAGCCCTGATCGAGTTCCAAATATTCCATACGTGTCTCCCCCTAGCGGATCTCCCTGCGAATCCCCCAACAAAACGACCTCTCGCGGACTATTTCACGTCCACGAACCACTTCCGCATCCTCCCCAGAATGCGGTTGAAAACATTTTCGTCGCGGATGCGGAAGCGTTGTTCCACGCCTTCCTTTTCCGCGCCGAACATCAAGAGCCCCACGGCCGTGGCGTACATGGGGCTGTTGACCACGTCCTTGAGCCCCCCGACCTTGTCGGGGTAGCCGATGCGCGTGGGCAGGTTGAAGATTTGTTCCCCCAGTTCCTGGATGCCCTCGATCAGCGCCGTGCCGCCGGTGAGGACCACGCCGGCGCCGATCTGGTTCTTCATGCCCGAGCGGATGAGCTCCTGGTCGACGAGGGCCAGCATCTCCTCCACGCGGGGCTCGCAGATCTCGGCCAGGACCTGCCGCGAGAGTCGGCGGGGCTCCCTCCCCCCGACACTCATGACCTCGATCACTTCGTCTTTTGGCACCATCTCGGCAAGGGCGCAACCATACTTTATTTTAATCTTTTCGGCCGAGGCCATGGGCGTGCGCAGCCCGAAGGCGATGTCGTTGGTCAGGTTCGTGCCGCCAAGGGCCAGCACGGCGGTGTGCTTGATGGAATCATTGGCGAAAATGGCCAGATCCGTGGTGCCGCCGCCAAGGTCCACCAGGGCCACGCCGATCTCGCGTTCCTCGCCCGTCAAAACGGCCTTGGACGAGGCCAGGGATTCGAGCACGATGTCCGAGACGTCGAGCCCGGCCCGGTGGCAGGAACGGATGATGTTCTGGGCGCTTGTGACGGCGCCGGTGACGATGTGCACGCGCACTTCCAGGCGCACGCCGGCCATGCCCAGCGGGTCGGCGATGCCGCGCTGGTCGTCGACGATGAATTCCTGGGGCAAAATATGGATGACTTCCCGGTCGAGGGGTATGGCCACGGCCTTGGCCGCGTCGATGACCCGCTCGATGTCCCGGGGCCCGACCTCGCCGCCCTTGACGGCGATGACCCCGTGGCTGTTGAAGCCCTTGATGTGGCTGCCGGCGATGCCGGCGTAGACCGAGCGGATCTCGCACCCGGCCATGAGCTCGGCCTCTTCCAGCGCTTTCTTGATGGACTGCACGGTCTGCTCGATATTGACCACCACGCCCTTGCGCAGGCCCGTGGAGGGGCTGGTGCCGATGCCCACCACATCCACGCCCTCGGGCGAGAGTTCGCCGACGACCACGCAAATCTTGGTGGTGCCGATATCGAGTCCGACGATAAGTTCCGACCTGGCCATAACCGCTCCCTGAACGTTTCCCTGATGGCGCCGGTGTCGCCCGCGCACGTTTTACGTCAAACGTGCGCCGATTTCATTCCTTAAATCGCCCCCCGCGGCGATTCGCGCTGCGACGCCGGCCGCACCGCGCGCATGTCCCCTAGCCTTGCGACCCTTCCCCCGAAGTGCCGCGTTTTTCCACCCAGACCTTATCCCCTTCGGCCGTGATCAGGCCGACCTTGTCCAGTTCCCCCCGCCGACGCAAGTCCGTCCAGACCAGATTCATGCGCGACAGGTTGCGCCGCCACTCCTTGGAGCCCAGGCACAACAGGATACCCGGGTCCATGAGCCGGATTTCCAGCCCCCGGCCCCAACTGAGGCGCAGCCAGGCGATCTGGCCAAAATCGAAGGGGACCTGATGCTCGGCCACGGCCCGGCGCAGGTCGGCCAAAAGGGCCAGGTGCTTTTCCATGCCGGCTTCGACTTCGATCTGGGGCAGGGAAACGAACTGCCCGGGCTCGACTTTGTCGATGATGCGCCCAACCTCGTCGGCGTAATAGAGGGTTCCCTGGTACTGCACAAGATAGGAAGGGGACTTTTCCTTCACATCGATGACAATGGTCCCGGGCAGCACCCGCTTGACGGTCACGGCCTCGACCCACGGCTCCCGGCCCAGGTCGGCCCGCATGCGGTCCATGGACAGCGACAGCACGTTGACGCCCGTCGCCAGCCCGGCCACCTGGCGGATGTGCTCCTCGGACAGGCGCGAACAGCCGGAAACCTGGGCGCTTTGCAAGGCGAAATAATTGACCGTGGTCAGCCAGCGGTAGCCGGCCAGCAAGGCCACACTCACGGCCAGGACGATGGCGCCCAGAAAGGCCATGGACACGGCCCGGGTGAAAAGCCTCCCCACGCCGCCAAGGCTGACCGTGGGCAGGGCGATGGAACCGCCACCCCGGGCATTGCGGTTGCGGTTGCCCTTGGATTTGACCACCCGGCTCTTGACGGTCACGTGCGGGGCGCTCCCCCCATAGCCGTTGCGGCGTTTCCTGGACGATCCCCCGCCCCCCAGTCCGGAAAGCGTTCCCACCCTGACATTCATGGCGCCACCCTCACTTCCAGTTCGAGTTCCAGACCGCTTCGTTCCCGCACGGCCTCCCTTGCCGCCGCGAGAAGCGAAAGCGCCTCCCTGCCCGTCCCTCCGCCGTAATTGACCAAAAAATTGGCATGTTTCTCGGAAAACCCGACGCCTCCGACACGTTTCCCCCGAAATCCCGCCTCGGCCAGAAGCCGCCAGGCCGACGCGCCCGGCGGGTTCTTGAACACGCAGCCGGCCGTGGCCGCGGTGATGGGCTGGCTGGCCTTCTTGTCCGTCAGGTGCCGCACCATCTCCTGGCGCAGCTCGATAGGCTCGCGCACGGCCAGGTCCAGCTCCGCCTCGAGCACCACGAAAAAGCCCGCAACCCCGGTCAACGTGAACCGCCGGTAGGCGGTGGAAAACCCTTCGCGCCCGACCCAGGCCAGGCCCGTCTGCGGCGACCAGATGCGCACCCTGGCCAGCACCGCGCCGAGATCGTCGCCGTAGGAGCCGGCATTGCCGGCCACGGCCCCACCGACCGTCCCGGGCACGCCAACGAGCCCCCCCAGGCCCGACAGGCCCTGCGTGGCCAGCCAGGCCACCAGGCGCTGGAGCTTGACCCCGGCCCCAACGCGCACCCGGATGCCCGCCTCGGGGCGCTGCCGCAAAATCACCGGCTCGCCCCGCAGGCGCGGGGAAACGACCACCAGGGGCCGTTCGCCGTCGTCGGCCAGGACATTGCTGCCCCTGCCGAGGATAAAGGGCGCGCCGCCGCAACTTTCAAGGGCCTGCCCGAGCCCTTCGGCCTCCTCGGGGCGGGCGAAGACGATTTCAGCCAGGGCGCGGCCGCCCAGGCGCAAGGTGGTCCGGTCCGCAAGCACGGGACCGGGCCGGATCTCAAGCGCCACCAGCCGCCTCCAGGTAATGGACGCCGACCTGCCAGATGCTGCCGGCCCCCAGGGTGAGCAGCACGTCGCCCGGGTGCAGGATGTCGGGCAAGGCCTGCTCCATGGCCGCGAAATCGCGGAAATACGTCACGTCCGTTTGGCTGACCTGCCGGATGCCCTGGGCCAGGCTCTCGCCGCTGACCCCGGGGATGGGCGCTTCGGACGCCGGGTAGATCTCGGTCAAAAGCAGCTTGTCGGCCGCGGCGAAGCAGGTGCAGAATTCCCCGAACAGCGCCTTGGTGCGCGAAAAACGGTGCGGCTGGAAGGCCACCACCAGGCGGCGGTCGGCAAAGACGCCCCTGGCCGTGGCCAGGGTGGCCTTGATCTCGGCCGGATGGTGGCCGTAGTCGTCGATGACGGTCACGCCGCCCCGCTCGCCCTTGCGCTCGAAGCGCCGGCCCACGCCGCCGAACTTGGCCAGGGCCTCGGCGATGACCGCGACCGGGATGCCGGCTTCCAGCGAAATGCCGATGGCGCCCAGGGCATTGAGGACGTTGTGGCGGCCGGGGTGGTTCAGGCGCATCTCGCCCAGGGCCTGGCCGTCGAGGCTCACGCGAAAGCGGCTGCCGGCGCCGGTCTCCAGCACCTCGCCGCGCAGCCTGGCCTTTGGCCCGAACCCGTAGGGCAGCACCGGCCGGTTGACCCGGGGCAGGATGCGGGCCACGCCCGGGTCGTCCAGGCAGACCACGGCCACGCCGTAAAAAGGAATGCGGTTGAGAAATTCCACAAAGGCGTCGTCGATGGCCGCCAGGTCCGGGTAGTGGTCCAGGTGGTCGGCGTCGACGTTGGTGACCACCGAGGCGATGGGCGACAGGCACAAAAAGGAGCCGTCGGACTCGTCGGCCTCAGCCAGCAGGTATTCGCCCTGGCCCAGGCGGGCATTGGCCCCGTAGGCGTTTAAGCGCCCGCCGATGATGACCGTGGGGTCGAAGCCGGCCTCGGTGAAGATGGTGGCCAGAAGCGAGGTGGTGGTGGTCTTGCCGTGGGTGCCGGCCACGGCGATGCCGGTGCGCAGGCGCATGAGTTCGGCCAGCATCTCGGCCCGGGGAATGACCGGGATGCCGCGCTCCCGGGCGGCGACCACCTCGGGGTTGTCGCTGGTCACGGCCGTGGATTTGACCACCACGTCGGCCTCGCCCAGGTTTTCCCGGCCGTGGCCGATGGCGATGGACGCGCCAAGGCCGGCCAGGCGCTTGACCGTGGCGCCCATGGCCAGGTCCGAGCCCGAAACCTCGTAGCCGAGGTTGAGCAGCACCTCGGCGATGCCGCTCATGCCCGAGCCGCCGATACCGATCATATGGATTTTGCGGACCTTGGAGCGCATGGCCCCGTGGCCGTTTGGCGTCGTCAGTTGCATGGTCATTTCGCGCCTCCCTTGGACGCGGCCAGTTGCAGCAGCGCCGTGGCCACGGCGTCGGCGGCCTGGGGCAAGGCAGCGGCGGCCGAGGCCCGGGCCATGGCCCCCAGGCGCGCGGTGTCGTTTAAAAGCCCGATGACCAGTGCGGCCAGGTCGTGGCCGGGCAGGTCCTTCTGGGCCACGACCACGGCCGCCCCGGCCCGGCGCAGGTAATCGGCGTTGACGGACTGGTGGTCGTGGGTGGCGAAGGGAAAGGGGATCAGCAGGCACGGCTTGCCGGCGGCCGTGGCCTCGGCCAGGGTGGTGGCCCCGGCCCGGGCCAGGACGAGGTCGGCGAAGCCGTAGGCTTCGGCCATGTCCTCGATGAAATTCTCCAGGATAAACCGCGGCCCGCCCGGGACTTCGGGACGGGCGGCCATGATGGCGGCGGCCCGGTCGCGCATGCGCTCGAAATCGGCCCGGCCGACCTGAAGCCTTACGGTGACGCCGGCATCGAGGAGTGCGGGCAGGCTGTCGGCCACGGCGTCGTTTATGGCCCGGGCGCCCTGGCTGCCGCCGAGCACGAGCAGGTTTTTCCCCTGCCCTTGGGGCTTGACGCCGCGGCTTGCGGCGATGCCGCCCCGGATGGGGTTGCCCAGGCGTTCGGTCTTGCCGGCCGGGAAGGCGCCGCCCTCGTCGGGGTAGGTGACGAACACGCGGTTCACGAAGCGGCCCAGAATCTTGTTGGTCACGCCGGGGACGCTATTTTGCTCCTGGATGGCCGTGGGAATGCCCATGATGGTGGCCGCGGCCACGGGAATGAAGCCGGCGTAGCCGCCAAAGCCGGCCACCACGTCGGGGCGGTTACGCGAAAAGAGCCCCACGGCCAGGCCAAAGGCCCGCAGCATCCAAAACGGTGCGGCCAAGGCCCGTATCCCCCGGCCGAAGACGCCGCTGGCCGGCAAACCGACAAAGGGCAGGCCGGCCTTGGTGGCCAGCGCCCCTTCCGGGCCCTGGCCGCCGACGAAAAGCACCTCGGCTTCGGGGCAACGGGCGCGCAGGGCCTCGGCCACGGCCAGGGCCGGAAAGATGTGGCCCCCGGTGCCGCCCGTACTCAGCACGATGCGCGTCATGTCCGCACGCTCCGCGACAGGTTGAGGAGGATGCCCACGCACAGGAAACAGGCCAGCAGGTTGGAGCCGCCATAGCTCAAAAACGGCATGGCCACGCCCTTGGGCGGCACGCAGCCCAGCACCACGGCCAGGTTGAGGATAAACCCGAGCCCGAGCACCAGGGCCATGCCGTAGGCCGTGAAGCGGTCGCGCAGGTCGTCCTGGGCCAGGGCCACCTTGAAGGAACGCCACAGCAGGATGCCGATGCACAAAAAGACGATGGAGATGCCGATAAAGCCCAGCTCCTCGCCGAGCACGGCCATGATGAAGTCGTTGTGGGCCTCGGGCAGGTAGAACAGCTTCTGCTTGCCGGCGCCGAAGCCCGCCCCGGCGATGCCGCCCGAACCGAAGGCGTAGAAGGACTGGACGAGCTGGTAACCGACGTTTTGCGGGTCCTTGAAGGGATCGAGAAAGGCGAACCAGCGCTTGAACCGGTAGGGCGAGGAGGCGATGAGAAGCCCCATGGCCCCGACGCCGAACAGCATGGACACGGCCAGGTAGGTCAGGCGCGTGCCGCCGACCAGGCTCATGAGGAAAAAGAGCATGCCGAGGAAAACCGCGCCGCCGAAATCGGGTTGCAGCAGCAAAATAAGCCCCAAAAACCCGGTGACCATGACCGGCGGGATGAACCCCACGGAAAAGGAGCGCACGAGCTTTTGCTTCTGGCTGAAGAAATAGGCCAGGTACATGACCAGCACCACCTTGGCCAGCTCCATGGGCTGCAAGGTGGCCGGCCCCAGGTGCATCCACCGCCGGGCGCCGCCGGCCTTGACGGAAAAGGGCGGCACGAGCGTGAGCACGAGCAGGCCGATGATGGCGAACAGCCAGAGGTAGACCGGGCCGTGGAGGATCTTGCGCGGCATGTAGGCGCAAATGGTCATGAGCCCGAGGCTCACGAAGGCGAACAGGGCCTGGCGCTGGAAGAAATAGTAGCGGTTGCCGTTTAAGCGCTCGGCCATGACCCCACTCGAGGAAAAGACCATGACCAGCCCCAGGCCGGCCAGCAGCAGGGCCGCGCCCAGAAGCCACAGGTCGAACTGGCCGGATTGCTTGGTTTCGGCCGTGGCCACGCGCAGCTTGCTCATGCCGTCTCCCCCGCCTGGCTGGCGGTTTTCCGGGGCAGGTCGGCGAACACCCGCTGGAAATCGCGGCCCCGGGCCTTGTAGCCGTCGTAGAGGTCGAAGCTGGCCGTGGCCGGGGATAAAAGGACCACGTCGCCGGGCCGGGCCTCGGCATACAGCCGCATCATGGCCGCTTCCAGGGTCGGTTCGTGAAAAAGCGGCAGCGCTCCCGCCCAGGCCGCCTCGAAGACCTCGCGGCTGGCGCCAAAAAGGCCGACCCCGGCCACCTTTTCCCGCATAAGCGGCAAAAGCGCCGCCAGGTCGCCGCCCTTGAACACGCCGCCGCACAGCAGGCGCACAGGGCGCTCGAAGCTGCGAATGGCCGCCTCCATGGCCGCCACGGTGGTGGCCTTGGAATCGTCCACGAACAGCACCCCGCCCTTCTCGCCGATGACCTGCAAACGGTGCGGGGCCGGCACGAAGGTATCGAAGGCGGCCTTGGCCATCTCCTCGGTCACGCCGAACGGCGCGGCGGCGAGGAAGGCGGCTTCCATGTCGTGGTGGTTGTGGGCGCCGATCAGCCGCCGGCAGGCGAAGCGGCCCGTGGCCGTAAACCAGGTGGTTTGGGCCTTGGTGAAGGCGCGCCCGGCCAGGGTCTGGCGCAGTTCCTCGGGCACGATGGCCAGGTCGTCGGGGCGCTGGGCGGCGAAGATCCTGAGCTTGGCGTCCAGGTACTCGTCCAGGGTCTCGTGCCAGTCCAGGTGGTTGGGGGCGAAATTCAAAAGCACGGCCACGCGGGGGCGGAAGGTGCGCGTGAGCTGCAACTGGAAGCTCGACACCTCGAGGACGACCACGTCGGCGGTGTCGCCGGAAAGGACGTATTCGGACAGGGGCGTGCCGATGTTGCCGCCGGTGAAGACCTTGTTGCCGGCCGCTTCGAGCAGGTGGCTTACGAGCATGACCGTGGTGGTCTTGCCGTTGGAGCCGGTGACGGCGATGACGGGTTCGGCCACGAACCAGGAGGCCAGTTCCAGTTCGGACAGGACCTGGGCGCCGGGGCAGGCGGCCAGGCAGTCGGCCAGCCCCGCCGCCCGGATGCCGGGGGAGAGCACGACCATGTCCGCGCCGGCGAAATCGGCCGGGCCGTGCTCGCCCAGGCGCAGGTCGTAACCGGCCGTGGCCGCTTCCTCGCGAAAAGCATCGCTTACGGCCTGGGCGTTTTTCTCCAGAAACCGCACGCTCGCGCCCAGGCGCGCCAGGAGCCTGGCCGCCGACCGGCCCGAGGCGCCGGCCCCCACGACCACGCAGAGATGCCCGCGCAGTTGATCGGAATGGAGCATGTCGGACATGGAGGCCGCCTACCGGAGTTTGAGGGTGGAAAGCCCCACCAGGGCGAGCAGGATGGAGAGGATCCAGAAGCGAATGATGATCTTCGATTCCGGCACGCCCATGAGCTCGAAATGGTGGTGCAACGGGGCCATGCGGAAAATCCGCTTGCCGCCGGTCATCTTGAAATAGCCGACCTGCAGGATGACCGAGACCGTCTCGGCCACGTACAGGCCGCCGACGACGATGAGCAGCAGTTCCTGCTTGCACAAAAGCGCGATGAACCCGAGCGCCCCGCCAAGGGACAGGGAGCCGACGTCGCCCATGAAAATCTGGGCCGGATAGGCGTTGAACCACAAAAACCCGAGCCCGGCCCCGACCATGGCCCCGCAGAAAACCGTGACCTCGCCCACGCCGGACACGGGCATGACTTGCAGGTAGCGGGCCATCTGGGCGTGGCCGGCCACGTAGACGAAAAGCGAGAACATGGCCGCGTTGACGATCATGGGCCCGATGGCCAGGCCGTCCAGGCCGTCGGTGAGGTTGACGGCGTTGCTGGCCGCGATCATCACCAGCATGGCAAAGGGAAAGTAGGCCCAGCCGAGGTCGGGGTTGATGTGCTTGAAAAAGGGCACGGCCAGGCGGGTGGAATATTCGGGGTCGGACAGCAGCACGGCGGCGGCGATGCCCGAGACGATGAGCTGGCCCAGGAGCTTGCCCTTGGCCGACAGCCCCTTGTTCTGCTTCTTGACCACCTTGGCGTGGTCGTCGACGAAGCCCAGGCCGCCGAAGCCCAGAAAGACGAAAATGGTCATCCAGACGTATTCGTTGGCCAGGTCGCCCCATAAAAGGACGCTGACCAGGATGCAAAAGGCGATGAGCAGGCCGCCCATGGTGGGCGTGCCGGCCTTGCGCTGGTGGGCGGTCACGTCCTCGTGGATGTACTGGCCGTACTTGAGGCGGGTCAGCCAGCGGATGAACCGCGGCCCGAAGACGATGGACAGGACCAAGGCGGTCAAAAGCGCCGCGATCGACCGAAACGTGATGTAACGGAAGACGTTTAGGGCGCTCAAGTGGGCCGCGAGCGGCACCAGCAGGTAATAGATCATGCCTTGGGGTCCTTCTGGATGCTCTGGGTGAAGGCGGCCAGGTATTCCTCCATGCGCATGGAGCGCGAGCCCTTGAACAGGAAGACACCGCAATCGAGGCCCATGGGGGCCGCGGCCTCGACAAAGGCGTCGGGGCTGTCGACCACGGCGAACCGGCCGGCATACCCGGCCCGGGTCAGCCCCGAGGCCACGGCGTCGGCGTGGCTGCCATGGAAAAACACGGCCTTGGCCCCGCTTTTGCCGGCCACTTCACCCAGGGTGTTGTGCTCGTCCACGGCGTGGGCGCCCATCTCGCGCATTTCTCCAAGCACCAGCACCAGCGGCTTGTCCCTGGCCGTCTCGGCGGCGGCGGCGATGGCCCGGCGCATGGACAGCGGGTTGGCGTTGTAGGTGTCGTCGATGAGGGTGAAGCAGCCCTGGCGGCGGCAGAAAAAGCGCTGTTCGGGGATGACGGCGGTTTGCAGGCCGGCGGTGATGTGCTTTTCGCCGGCGCCCAGGATGTGGGCGGCGGCGGCGGCGGCCAGGATGTTCTCGGCGAAATGGCCGCCGGTCAGCGGCGTTTCGACTTCCAGTTCCAGATCCCCGAGCTTGAGGAAGAACATCCCCCGGCCCTCGGGCAAGGCGCCCAGGTATTTGGCCCGGTAGGGCGCCGGCTGGCCCTTGGTGGACAGGCCCCGCACGCGCGGGCAGGCGGCCTTGGCCGCTTCCCACAGTTCGGGGTAGTCCATGGAGGCGAGCGCCACGCCGCCGGGGCGCAGGGACCGCAACAGCACCGTCTTCTCGGCGGCCACCCCGGCCACGTCGCCCAGGGCCTCCAGGTGGGCCGGGCCGACGTTGTGGATGACGGCGATGTCCGGCTCGGCGATGGCGGCCAGGGGGGCCATCTCGCCCGGGGCGGAGATGCCGAGCTCCATGACCCAGAAGGCGTCGGTTTCCGAGGCTTCGAGCATGGACAGGGGCAGGCCGATGCGATTGTTGTAATTCTTGTAGTTTTTCGCCGTGGGGCCAACTTTGGCCAGGATGGCGGCGGTGAGTTCCTTGACCGTGGTCTTGCCGGCCGAACCGGTGACGGCCACGAGCCTGGCCCCGGCCCGCTCGCGCCAGGCCCGGGCCAGGCGGCCCAGGGCGGCCACGGTGTCGCGCACCAAAAGCACGGGCGTGCCCTCGGGCAGGCCGGCGAGCGGCCGGTCGGCCAGCACGGCGGCGGCACCCTTGGCCACGGCCTCGGCGGCGAAATGGTGGCCATCCAGGCGGGAGCCGGGCACGCACACGAACAGGCAACCGGGGATCACGGCCCGGCTGTCGATGCGCACGGCCTCGATGGCGGGATTGCCCCGTTCCCCCACGTCGCCGACGGCGCCCGTGGCCGTGAGTATATCGGAGAGGGTCATGCGCATCCGGTAAGCTCCCTGACCACGGCGGCGTCGGAAAAGGGGTACTTCACGTCGCCGATCTGCTGATAGGTTTCATGCCCTTTGCCGGCGATGACCAGCACGTCCTCGGGATGCATTTCACTGAGGGCCAGCTCGATGGCCCGGCGGCGGTCCGGTTCGAGGATGGCCCGGCGAGCCTTGGCCAGGCCCGGCTTGGCGTCGGCCATGATGGCCAGCGGCTCCTCGTGGCGGGGGTTGTCGGAGGTCAAAACGGCCACGTCGGCGAAGCGGGCCACGGCGGCGGCCATACGCGGCCGTTTGGTCCGGTCGCGATCGCCGCCGCAGCCGAAAACGACGTAAAGCCGGCCGGGCGTGAATTCCCTGGCGGCGGCAAGCACGTTTTCCAGGGCGTCGGGGGTGTGGGCGTAATCGACCAGCACGGTGAGGCCGGCCGGATTGGGGATGCGTTCGAGCCGCCCCGGCGCGCCGTGGCAATCGGCCAGGCTGGCGAAGGTTTCGGCCGGAAGCTTCAAGGCCAGGGCCAGGCCCATGGCGGCCAGGATGTTGGCGGCGTTGTGGCGTCCGGGCATGGGCGAGGCCACCTCGAAGGCGGCGTCGCCGAAGCTCGCGCCGACCACGATCCCCTCGCGGCCGTGTTCGCGCAGCGTGCCGGCCAAAAGCCGCCGAAAGCCCAGGGGCGGCCGGGTCAGGCCGTACCCGATGGCCTGGGGGAATTCGCGCAGCAAGCGCTCGCCGTAGGGGTCGTCGAAATTGAGCACCGCCGTGGCCGGGTCGGGGAGGCAGCCGCGGAAAAGCCGGGCCTTGGCCGCGAAATACGCCTCCATGTCCTTGTGGTAGTCCAGGTGGTCCTGGGTCAGGTTGGTGAAGGCGGCGGCGGCGAAGGAAATCCCGGCCAGGCGGTCCTGGTCCAGGGCGTGGGAGGAGGCCTCCATGACGGCCAGGTCGCAACCGGCCCCGGCCATGGCGGCCAGGTGTTCGTGGATGGTCAGGCAGTCGGGCGTGGTGAGGGCGGCGTCGCGGGAAAAGCCGGGCCAGCGGTAGGCGACCGTGCCGAGCACGCCGACTTTCCTGCCCGCGGCCGTGGCCAGGCGTTCGACGAGGTAGCTGACCGTGGTCTTGCCGTTGGTGCCGGTCACGGCCACCACGGGCATGGCCATGCGGTCCGTGCCGTAGCGCGCCCCGGCCAGGGCGCCCAGGGCGGCCCGGGGATCGTCCACGGTCACGAGCCTGCCCGTGGCCCCGGCCGGCAGCGCGGTGCCCTGGGCGGCCACGACATAGGCCGCGCCGCGCGCCAGGGCGTCGGGCACGAACCGGGCGCCGTCGGCCACCGTGCCGGCGGCGGCCACGAACACCCCGCCCGGTACGACCTTGGCCGAATGCCCGGCCACGGGCACGCCGCCGGC
The DNA here is from genome assembly GCF_049995385.1 of Solidesulfovibrio sp. DCME. Lineage (NCBI taxonomy): Bacteria > Pseudomonadati > Thermodesulfobacteriota > Desulfovibrionia > Desulfovibrionales > Desulfovibrionaceae > Solidesulfovibrio > Solidesulfovibrio sp. DCME. The sequence goes on along the minus strand of NZ_CP188261.1, from coordinate 1,722,020 downwards.
CCGCACCGTTTCGAGCAGCGTCAAAAATCCCCTGTCTTGCCTGTCCATCGTCATCCTCGCCTGGTCCTCAGGAGGGCCGGGAAAGCCACAGCACGAATTCTTTCTTGTTGTCGCCCGGCCAGGGCGCGCCCGGGGCCGGACTCTGCTTGTTCACGATGAGCCCCTGGCCTTCCAGGCGCGGGACAATGCCCTTTTGCACGAGAATTTCAATGGCCCGGCGCAGGGGCATGCCGGAAAAGTTCGGCACGGCATGCACCTCCACGGTCTTGACTTCCGTGGGCGTCGACTGGGCGATCTCCATGATCTCCTTGTCGGCGACCGAGAGGGCCTTGGACGCGTCGGCCTGGGCCCGGGCCGCCGGGGTCGCCGAGGCCGCGGGCGGGACGGCGGGGGCGGCGGCACCGTCGGCCAACTGCACGCTTTCGGGCATGCGGCCGAGGTAGGACAGCGTGCGCAGGGTGATCTCCCGCACGGCCGGCGCGGCGACGACCCCGCCGTAGTGGCTCGGTTCGGGTTCGTCAACCATGACCATGACGATGTACTCCGGGGAAATGGCCGGCACGAAGGAGACGAAGGAGCCGAGGTATTTGTTGCCGTAGCCGCCGTGGGGGCCGGCCTTCTGGGCGGTGCCGGTCTTGCCGCCGATCTCCAGGCCCGGGATGCGGGCCGTGCGGCCGGTGCCGTGCTCCTCGTGGACGACCTCGCGCATCATGCGCTGGACGGTGCGGCTGACATCGACGTCGAAGACGCGGTAGGGCGCGCGCTTGGCCTGGGCGTCCTCGGGTTCGGCCACGAGCCGCAGGGGCTTGTAGACGCCGTCGTTGGCCAGGATCAGGAAGGCCTGGGCCAGCTGGGCCGGGGTGACGGCCACGCCCTGGCCGAAGGACTGGGTGGCCAGGTCCAGGGGCGACCAGGCCTTGAGCGGCCGCAAAAGCCCCTTGCCCTCGCCGGAGATGGGCAGGCCGGTGGGCCGGCCGAAGCCGAGCTTCTCGAAATAGGCGTGCAGGCGCGGCGAACCGAGCTGCAGGCCGATCTTGGCCGCGCCGATGTTGCTCGAGACCCGCACGATCATGTTGACGGGCAGCACGCCGTAGGAGTGGGTGTCCTTGATGACGCGGTTGGCGAAGGCGAACTTGCCGTTTTCGCAGTTAAACGTCGAGGTGGGCCTCACCACCCGCTCCTGGAGGGCGGCGGCCACGAGCAGGGGCTTCATGGTGGAGCCGGGCTCGAACACGTCCAGGGCGGCGTGGTTGCGGGCGACGCGGGGGCTGATGCCCCGGCCGACGTTGGGGTTGAAGAAGGGGTAGTTGGCCATGGCCAGAACCTCGCCCGTGGGCACGTGGACCACGATGGCCGTGCCGGCCTTGGCGTTGTTGGCCGTGACGGCTTTTTCCAGCTCCTCCTCGGCGAAAAACTGGATCTGGGAGTCGATGGTCAGCCGCACGCCGTGGCCGTTGATGTCGGCCAGCTCCCGGCCCTGGGAATCGAAGAAGAAGCGGCGGCCCGAGGCGTCGCGCTGGACCACGTACTTGGCCTGGCGGCCCGTCAGGCGCGTATCGAAGGCCTTTTCCATGCCCTCCAGGCCCACGTCGCCGACGCCGACAAAGCCCATCAACTGGCTGGCCAGGTGGCCGTTGGGATAAAACCGGGCGTATTCCTTGCTGAAATAGACCCCGGGCAGACTCGCTTCCCGGATGCGGGCGGCGGTGCGGTCCCCGACCCGCCAGGACAGATAGACCATGGAGGAGTTGCTGGTCAGCTTCTGCCGGACGCGCTGTTCCTTCATGCGCAGGACCTTGGCCAGAAACGCGGCCGTCCTGTCCGGGTCGGTCACTTCCCTGGGCCGCACGAACAGGGCCTCGCATTCGACGCTTTTGGCCAAAAGACGGCCGCCCCGGTCGTAGATCTCGCCCCGGGCGCCCTTGTCCACTTCCGAGGCCAAGTGTTGCCTGATGGCCTTTTCGGCCAGCTCCGGCCCGGCCACGATCTGGAGGTAGCCGGCCCGGGACCACAGCCCCAGCCAGGCCAGACAGAAAAAGACGCCCACACAGGTGAGCTTGACCCGGCTCCAGTCCCTGACGGTGGCCTGTTGCCGGTCGGCGGCGGTTGCGGCGCGCATGTCCTCCCCTTGCCCGATCAGTTGGTGGGAGCCGCTTCCGGCGCTTTCGCCTCGGCCGGCGCCTTGGACGGGGCCTTGGGCGCACCGGCGGACTTGGCCGACGCCTTGGCGCCGGCCGGGCGGGTTTCGGACGGGCCCTTGGCGCCGCCCTTGGCCTTGCCATCCTCCGCGGCGGCGACCAGGGGCGAAGCCTCGATTTCGCCGGAAGCCGCCACGCGGCGGATCTGGCCGGGCCGGGCCGGGCCGAGGCCGTATTCGCGCGCCACCTCGCGCAGCCGGCCCGGGGTGATGAGCGTGTTGCGCTCCACCTCGAGCTTGGCGGACAGGGACTCGATCTCGTCGATCTGGCGCTGCATCTTGTTGAGCTCGTAGGCCAGGTCAACCCGTTCGATATTGAGCCACACGAGCCCCAGGCCGAAGACCAGCAGCAAGACCAGGCTAAACGCCATGGATATGGCCCATTCCCTCGAGAGCGTGCCCATCTCCCCTCCTTCGCTCGATCCTCGATCAATCCGGCAGCCGCTCGGCCACCCGCAGCTTGGCGCTTCGCGCCCGCGAATTGGCGGCCACTTCGGCCTCCCCGGCCATGACGGGCTTTTTGGTCAGGATGCGCAGGCGGGCCTTGTGGCCGCACACGCACACGATCTGTTCGCGCGGGCACAGGCAATCCGTCGCCTCGTGGCGAAAGGCCCGCTTGACCAGCCTGTCTTCCAGGGAATGGAAGGAGATGACGGCCACCCGCCCCCCTGTGGCGAGATGACCGGGAATGGCCCGCAAGAACTCCTCCAACTCCCCAAGCTCGTCATTGACCGCCATGCGCAAGGCCTGGAACGTGCGGGTGGCCGGGTGCTGCCTGGCCGTGGCCCGCCATTTGGCCGGGTACGCCGCCGCCACCACCTCGGCCAGGCGGCCGGTGGTGGTGATGGCGGCCTTTTCCCGGGCGGCGACGATGGCCCGGGCGATCCGCCCGGCCTGCGGGTCCTCGCCGTAGTCGCGGATGAGGTCCCGCAACCGGGCGAAGGAGGCCAGGTTGACCAGCCCTTCGGCGCTTTCGCCGCCGTCCTCGGCCCCCATGCGCATGTCCAGGGGGCCGTCGTGCGTAAACCCGAAGCCGCGCTCCGGGTCGTCGAGCTGCAAGGAGGACACCCCCGCGTCCAGCAATGCCGCGTCGACCTTCTCCCACCCCGCCTCGGCCAGGGCCGCCGGGAACCGGCTAAACGGCGCGCGTACCAGGCGCACCCGTTCGCCGTATGCCTCCAACCGCCGCCCGGCCTCGTCCAGGGCCTCCCTGTCCCTGTCGAGCCCGAGCAGCCAGGCATCGCCCCCGGCCGCTTCGAGCATCCCCCGGCAGTGCCCGCCAAGCCCTGTCGTGGCGTCCAAAATTTTCATGCCCGGCCGGATGGCCAGATACTCGAGGACCTCGTCGAGCAGGACCGGGACATGCACGGGTTCGGACAACATCAGCCGAGCCTAGAGCCTGATCGAAACGCCCAGTTCGGCCAAGGCCGCCAGGTCGGCGTCGATGCGCAGGCCCACCTGCCGCCGGCGCTCCTCGAACTTGCCCTGGTTCCAGATTTCGAACTTCTCCCCCACCCCGGCCAGCACCAGCTCCTTGTCCAGGTCGGCGAAGCTGCGCAGGTACGGCGGAATGAGGATGCGCCCCTGCTTGTCCACGGTCACTTCCATGGCCCCGGAGATGAGGAAGCGTTCCAGGTCCCGGATGCGCGGATCGAGCTTGTTGCCCTCCTTGAAGCTTGCCTCCACCTCCTCCCAGGCGGGCATGGGGTAGCCGCTGACGGCGCCGTCGAAGTTGTTGGTGAGCATGATCCGGCCGTCGGGCACGTGACGAAAGACCTCCTCCCGGTACTCGGGTGGCAGCATCAGGCGACCCTTGGGGTCCAGGCTGCGGTAGGAATGCCCTCGAAACACGTTCCCTCGATGCGGCGGCTCACCACTTCTTACCACCTTTTCCCACATTTTCTCCATCAATAGCCCTGGGGTGTCAAGCCAAAACCACGAGGCCCGGCAATCCCGGTCAAGGGCCACAGCCATCCGCCCAGAATCGCGGGACAAAGGGTCGATCGCCCCGGCCGGACCGGGAAGTGGGACGAGGCCGGTGCCTGACGGCGGCGCGGCCTGGCCGGGCACCAATCGCCCGGCGCGGCCTCGGGTTTGTGGGAGCCAAGTCTTGCCAGAATTGGCTGGAGTCCGTAAGGAGGTACAAAGTCTGGTAAAATTATCGGGATTGGCCCGCCGGTCGATTCGACTCGGGCCGACGAAGGTTCACGGATTCGCGGAAGGACAGCATGCGCGACAGGACGACCATCGATATACCGGCGGGGCTGGAGGAAGAGTACTACCAGATAAACCCCGAAATCCTGCACAGCTTCAGCAAATTCCGCCCACCGCTCAATATCTACCGCTTCCTTGAGCCGGTCGGCCGCCTGGCGCAATATTACAAGGTCGGGGACCGCCTGACCAAGGAACAGACCCTGGAACTGGCGGAACTGGTGTCCCAGGGCGTCATTTTCGTTTCCCGGGCCGACCATGCCGTCTACGTCAAGCACATCAGCTACCAGCTCGACCTGGTCCTGCTCGACAAGCACCTGACCGAATCCGAGATCGCCGACATCTTCCAGATCGCCCTGACCCGGCGCATGGAGGCCTTTTTCGACCAGCCGGTGCGGCTTGTCTTCGACAAGGTGCGCGAGGACGCGCTGGTGCTGACCGAATACGTCTGGGAGGATTTCCACCGGACCAAGGCCCTGGCCAAGCGGCTGCACGGCGTGCACACCCTGGCCGCCCACGCCGTCAACTGCGCCCTGACCGGGCTGCACCTGTTCGTGAGCGGCCAGCCGGCGACCTTCCGCGAGGGGAGAACCGCCCGTACGGGCCTTGACCGGCTGGTGCTGGGGCTGCTGCTGCACGACCTGGGCATGACCCGGGTGCCGGCGCTCATCCGGGACAAGACCAAGCCGCTTTTGCCCGATGAGATGCAGAAAATCCGCGGCCACACCCTGTCCGGCTACGAGATGCTGGCCCGCCTCGACATCAAGTTCCCGGAGATGGAGCGTTGCGTGGCCGAGCACCACGAGCGCCTGGACGGCTCGGGCTATCCCCAGAAACTGACCGTGGGGGGGATCTCCGAGACGGGGCTGCTGGCCGGGGTGGTGGATTCCTTTTGCGCCATGATCACCAAGCGCATCCACGCCGAGGCCATGGAGCCGCTGGTGGCGGCCAAAAAGCTCCTGGACGACGGCCGGCGCTACCCGGCCGACCTGGTCAAGCGCCTGATCGCCGGCCTGGCCGGAAAATAGGGCCGGCTTCCCACTCGGCTCCCACCGTGGCCGGGTTTCCCCCCGGCGCGCCCCCATGTGTCGGGCCTTGCCGCTGTGCCGGGCCTTTGCCCCCTTGCTTGCGGGGAAAAGCGGCGACCGCCTCGGCCGCCGCTGCCACGACAGGCCTCCGAGCCGCCCTGCGGCCATGCGGCCATGCCCCGCGAGGCGGGTCGCCGCGCTGCGGCGGCCAAAGGCTATCGGGTTATTTCGCCGGCCGGCATTCCGGGCCCAGTTCGCGAAAGATCTCGCCCAGGGGCACGAACCCGAGCAGGCGTTCGCCTTCGAGCACGGCGGCGAAACGGCTGTCGGCCTTGATCATGGCGTCCAGGACCAGGTGCAGGGGATCGGACGGGGCCACGCGCGGGATGTCGCGGCGGGCGGCCTCGCCGGCCTTGCGGGTCATGCAGTGGCGGCAGGCCTCGCGGTAGGTCTCCTCGAAATCGTCGTCACCCAGGCTCGTGCGCAGGCTGGCCTCCAGGGCGCAGTCGTTTAGGTCGCCAAGCAGGGTGCGCAGGCTCACCACGCCCAGGAACCGCCCCCGACGCATGACGGCCACGGCGTCCATGTCCGGGCTTTTTTCCAGATGTTCCCGCAGCTTGTCGGCCACGGCGTCCAGGGGCTCCCCGGCATCGACGGCAATGACGTCGGTGCGCAAGGCGTCGAAGGCGCGTTTGCGAATCATGGTTGCTCTCCGAGGGTGTGGTGCATCGGCAGGGTAACCTCCTTTGGCCCGGCTTGGGAAGGGCGGCGACCGGGGTTTTGCCGGCCCGGGGCGGCCGCGGCGGCTTTTCCTGGCGGGCCGGCCCCTTTTTTCGTATGCTGGCGGCCTTGGCCGTTCGACACCAACCACGAGGTTCGTATGCATTTCGCGCGTCTGCCCAAGCTGGCCAACCTGGCCAACCTGGCCGCCCTGGTCATCCTGGCCGCCCTGGCCACCCTCCTCGCCGCGACCGCCGCCCCGGCCGAGGAGATCGACTGCGTCACCACGGAATGGAAGCTCGTGGGCGCCAACCACAAGGTCTGCGTCAACGCCTTCGACGACCCGGAAGTCCCCTGCGTGACCTGCTACATGAGCCAGGCCCGCACCGGCGGCATCTCCGGCGCCGTGGGCCTGGCCGAGGACCCGTCGGAATTCTCCCTGGACTGCCGGCAGACCTGCGCCGTGGTGTTGCCCGAGAAGTTCCCCAAGAAAAAGAAGGTCTTTTCCGAAGGGACCTCGGTGCTGTTCAAGGACACCGAGGTGACCCGCTTCTTCGACCAGAAGCGCAAGGCCCTGATCTATCTGGCCGTCAGCCGCAAGATCATCTCCGGCTCGCCGAAGAATTCCCTCTCCACCGTGGTCATCCGCTAGCCCGCCGGACCGGCCATGCCCTGCCTCGATCCCGTCACCGTCGGCGTGGTCCTGGTCGACGACGACGGGCTCGTTGTCGAGGCCGACATCGAGGCCCGCCGGCTGCTCGACCTGGAGCTTGCCGGCCCCAAGCCCCCGCACTGGCGCGACCTGCGCCTGTCGGCCTCGGTCCACGAGCCCCCGGCCGGCCAGGGCCGGCTGTTGCGCCGGGAAAACGGCGACGGCCGACCGCGCTGGTTTCTCCTGTCCAAGCGGCCCCTGCGCCTGGCCGGGGAGCCCATCTACGTCTTCAGCCTGGCCGACCTGACCGGCCTCGTCGGCGAGCTCGACAAGTACGAGGGCTTTTTCACCAACGCCGTGGAAGGCATCTTCCAGTCCAGCCCCGAGGGCCGCTTCCTGGCCGTCAACCCGGCCCTGGCCCGCATCCTCGGCTACGACGGCCCCGAGGACATGATCACCCGGCTCACCGACCTGCGCTCGGAACTCTACGTGGACCCGGCCGACCGGGACAAGCTCCTGGAGGGGCTGGCCCGCAACGGCCAGGTCACGGGCCTGGAAACCCGCTTCTACCGCAAGGACGGGGCCGTCAAATGGATCTCCCAGGCCGCCCGGGTGGTGCGCGACGAGGCCGGGGCGGTGCGCTACATCGAAGGCCTCAACATCGACATCACGGCCCGCAAGCGGGCCGAGGAAGCCTACAACGACATCCTCGAGCGCTACCGCCTCATCGTCACCGGCAGCATCGACGGCGTCATCCTGTGCGGCCCGGACGGGGCCATCCTCACGGCCAACCCGGAAACGGAACGCATCTTCGGCCTGTCCGAGCCGGAACTGATCCTGTCCGGGCTTCGGGGCGTCATCGACGACGCGACCGGCGACCTGGCCCGGGCCCTGGAGGCGCTTGCAGCCACGCGGCGGTTTCGCGGCGAACTGACCGGCCGCCGGGCCGGTGGCGCGGCCGTGCCCCTGGAGGTCTCGGCCAGCGGCTTTTCCCACAAGGGCGGCGCCGACCACGGCGTGTGGATCGTGCGCGACGTGACCGACCGCAAACAGGCCGAATCGGTACTGCGCGAATCCGAGGAGAAATTCCGCCGCACCTTCGACCAGTCGCCCATCGGCGCGAGCATCCTGTCGCTTTCCTACCACTTCCTGCGCGTCAACGACGCGCTGTGCCGCATCACCGGCTACGCCGAAAACGAGCTGCTCGAAAAATCCATGGTCGCCATCACCCATCCCGACGACCGGCCGGCGACCATCGCCTGGGCCGAGCGGCTGCTGGCCGGCGAGTTCGACCGCTACGAGATCGACAAGCGCTACGTGCGCGGCGACGGCGGCATCGTCTGGGTGCACCTGTCGGTGCGCCTGATCCGCGACGTGGCCGGCCGGCCGCTCTACTTCATGCCCATGGTCCAGGACGTGACCGAACGGGTCACGGCCGAGGCCGGCATGCGGGCGCTGCTGGCCGAAAAGGAATCCCTGCGCTTAAACCTCGAGGCCGTCTTCCGGGCCATCCCCGACGCCATCGTGGTGGTGGACACGCGCATGCGGGTCATCCGCACCAACCGGGCCCTGACCGACGTCTGCTTCGTCGGCGACATCAAGACCGGGCCGGGCGGGCAGCAGGTGGTGGCCGGGGCCTGCCGCCGGGGCTGCTTCGCGGCGCTGCGCGAGACGCTGTCCACCCAGAAGCCGGTCATCGAATACCGGGTGGAATGCAAGGGCCAGAACCCGGGGCGGGTGGTGGTCATCAACTCCATGCCGCTGACCGGCGAAACCGGGGGGTTTAACGGCGCGGTGCTGCTCATCCGCGACATCACCCGCCTGGCCGACCTGGAAAAACGCCTGACCGACCTGCACGGCCACCGGGGCATGATCGGCAAGTCCAAGGCCATGCGCGGTATCTATTCGGTCCTGGACCAGTTGGCCGACGTGGACACCACCGTGCTCGTCACCGGCGAATCCGGCACGGGCAAGGAACTGGCCGCCGAAGCCATCCACTACGGCGGGGCGCGCGCGAAAAAACCCCTGGTCAAGGTCAACTGCTCGGCGCTTTCCGACGAACTGCTCGGCAGCGAACTGTTCGGCCACGTGCGCGGCGCCTTCACCGGGGCCATCCGGGACAAGGTCGGCCGGTTCGAGGCGGCCCAGGGCGGGGCGATCTTCCTCGACGAGATCGGCGACATCTCGCCGCGCCTGCAACTGGGGCTTTTGCGCGTGCTGGAAAGCAAGGAGTTCGAGCGGGTGGGCGAGGCCAAGACCCGCAAGGCCGACGTGCGGGTCATCGCCGCCACCAACGTGGACCTGCCCGAGCGCATCCGGGCCGGGCGCTTCCGGGCCGACCTCTACTACCGGCTCAAGGTGGTGGAGGTGCGCCTGCCGCCCTTGCGCGACCGGGCCGAGGACATCCCGCTTCTGGCCGAGCACTTCCTGCGCCACTTCGCGGCCGGCTTCGGCAAGGCCATCAGCCGGCTGTCCGAGGAAGCCATGGGCATCCTCATGGCCTACCCCTGGCCGGGCAACGTGCGCGAGCTCAAGTACGCCATGGAGCATGCCTGCGTGCTGTGCCGCGAGGGCGAACTGCTGCCCGGCCACCTGCCGCCGGAACTCCATGCCCCGCCAGCCTACCCGGCGGCCGAGGCGCTGCCCGCGCCGCGCCGGGGCGGCCTGACCCGGGAGGCTGTCCGGGCGGCCCTGGCCGCGGCCGGCGGCAACCGGTCTCTGGCCGCCCGTCGCCTCGGGGTGGATCGGCGGACGCTGTACCGCAACATGGAGCGGCTGGGTCTTTCGTGACCGTCACTGTGGCGTACGCCACATATTTACGCCACACCTGTGGCACTAACGCCCCACACAATGCCCCACACTCTTCTTGGCGCGTCTTTTGTGCCGAGATATCTCATTGTAATAATACGCTTTTATTTCATTACATATTCTCAATATATTGGCACGTTCATTGCCTTTAGCCCTGCTAACGGCGTGGTTCGCCTGACCACGCTGGACAGCGCCACACGGGCGCGCCGACGGCAGCGGCGCCCGGGCGGCAGCGGCAACGCCCCCAGGGCGACAAACCAATCCGGCGGACATGCCGACCGCCGGGTGCGCAACCAAGGAGCACTTTCCCATGAGCGGCCACAAAGCGATCTACAAGTCTTTGTATTTCTGGGTCATCTTCGGCATCGTCGCCGGCATCGTCCTGGGGCTCGTTCCGGCCACCAAGGGCTTTGCCGAATCCATGCAGCCGTTTGGCACCGCCTTTATCCGCATGGTCAAGATGATCATCGCCCCGATCATCTTCTGCACCGTGGTCACCGGCATCGCCAAGATGGGCGACATGGGGAAAGTCGGCCGCGTCGGCATCAAGTGCATGCTCTATTTCTGGACCATGACCCTGTTTGCCTTGGCCATTGGCCTCGTGGTCGTCAACCTCTACAAGCCGGGCTCCGGCATGGACGACTACGCCGCCAAGATGCAGTCCAACCAGAAGGAAATCGCCAAGGTCGAGGACTTCGCCGGCAAGGCCAAGAAGATGTCCACCGTGGACTTCCTCATGAACATCGTGCCCACCTCCGTGGTCGACGCCTTTGCCAAGGGCGAAATCCTGCAAGTGCTCTTTTTCTCCATCCTTTTCGGCGTCGGCCTGGCCAACCTGGGCGAGAAGGCCAAGAATTTCGTCAAGATCATCGACGAGTTCTCGCGAGGGCTGTTCAAAGTCGTGCACTACATCATGTACTTCGCACCCTTCGGCGCCTTCGGCGCCATGGCCTACGTCGTGGCTTCCCAGGGCACCGAAGCGCTGTTCAAACTCCTCTACCTCATGCTCGGCGTGTACACGACCTGCATCATTTTCATCTTCGTGGTCCTGGCCGTGGTCTGCCGCATGGCCAAATTCTCCCTGTGGCGCTACCTGTGCTACATCAAGGAAGAGATCCTGCTGGTGCTCGGCACCTCCTCTTCCGAAGCCGCCCTGCCCCGCATGATGGCCAAGCTGGAAAACGCCGGCGCCGACAAGTCCGTGGTCGGCCTGTGCCTGCCCATGGGCTACTCCTTCAACCTGGACGGCACCTGCATCTACCTGACCATGGCCGCCGTGTTCCTGGCCCAGGCCACCAATACGCCGCTGGACATCTCCCACCAGCTCTATCTGCTCTTCATCCTGCTCCTCACCTCCAAGGGCGCGGCCGCGGTCACCGGCGGCGGCTTCATCACCCTGGCCGCCACATTGCAGACGGTCGGCACCATTCCGGTGGCTTCGCTCACCCTGCTCCTTGGCGTCGACCGCTTCATGTCCGAGGCCCGGGCCATCACCAACCTGATCGGCAACGGCATCGCCACCATCGTCGTGGCCAAGTGGGAAAACGCCCTGGACGAACGCAAGCTGGCCGCCGTGCTCTCCGGCGCCGACGACGAATACGCCGACGACCCGGAAGACATGCTTATCCTTGAAGAATCCTCGGAAACTGCTACTGTGCCCGCATCCATCAAACCCTAACCGGACGGAGGGGAAACGATGTCCGTACCCAGCACGGCGACCCACGAGGGCCTGCCCGTCGGCAAGCTTTCGGCCTATTTCGACTGGCTGCAGATGCTCACCGGCGCGGCGCTCATCCTTTTCATGTGGTGCCACCTGATCCTGGTGTCGAGCATCCTGCTCGGCCCCGGCGTCATGAATGCCCTGGCCTGGTTCTTCGAGGCCACCTACATGGCGCAGGTCGGCGGCCCGCTCATTTTCCTGGCCTTCCTGCTCCATTTCGTCCTGGCCGCCCGCAAGATTCCCTTCGCCACCGGCCAGCAGCGCCTGATGCTTTCCAACGCCAAGCGCATGCGCCACCCCGACACCTGGCTGTGGATCGTCCAGGCCACCACGGCCATGGGCATCCTCATCATGGGCGGCATCCACATGTGGGTGGTGCTGACCAACCTGCCCATTACCGCCGAGAAATCGGCCGCCCGCATCCAGACCGGCTTCTGGTTCGTCTTTTACCTCTTCCTGCTCCCCATGGTGGAGCTGCACGTCGGCATCGGCTTCTACCGCATCCTGGTCAAGTGGGGCTTCGTGGACCGGTCCGGCCGCTGGGCCATCAAGAAGAAGGAAAACCTGCTGACCGGCATCTTCATCGCCATCGGCCTGCTGTCGCTGCTGCGCTACTACTTCCTCTCGATCAAATAAGGACGCAACCACATGAAAATCATTCAGACCGATCTTCTGTGCATTGGTGCGGGCCTTGCCGGCGAGCGCGTGGCCATCGAGGCGGCCGACAACGGCTTTTCCGTCATCTGCCTGTCCATCGTCCCGGCCAGGCGCTCCCACTCCTCGGCCGCCCAGGGCGGCATGCAGGCGGCGCTCGGCAACTCGGCCATGGGCGAGGGCGATTCCCCGGACGTCCATTTCGCCGACACGGTCAAGGGCTCGGACTGGGGTTGCGACCAGGAAGTGGCCCGGCTGTTCGTCGACGCCGCGCCCATCGCCATGCGCCAGATGGCTTTCTGGGGCGTGCCCTGGAACCGCGTCGTGCCGGGCGAACAGACCTACTACAAGGGCGGCAAGCCGTTTACCGCCTTCGAGAAGCCGGAAAACGAGGGCCTGATCCACTCGCGCAACTTCGGCGGCACGGCCAAGTGGCGCACCTGCTACACCTCCGACGGCACCGGCCACTGCGTCCTGTACACCCTGGACAACCGGGCCGCCCAGATGGGCGTCAACGTCGTGGACAAGGTCGAGGCCATCGCGCTCATTCATGACGGCGACACCTGCATGGGCGCCATCGCCCGCTGCCTCAAGACCGGCGAACTGACCGCCTACCTGGCCCGGGCGACGCTGATTGCCACCGGCGGGTTCGGCCGCATCTACCGCGAGTCCACCAACGCCGTCATTTGCGACGGCGGCGGGCTGATCACCGCCCTCGACACCGGCGTGGTGTCCCTTGGCAACATGGAGGCGGTGCAGTTCCACCCGACCGGCATCGTGCCCACGGACATCCTGGTCACCGAAGGCTGCCGCGGCGACGGCGGCACCCTGCTCGATAAAAACGAATACCGCTTCATGCCCGACTACGAGCCGGACAAGGCCGAGCTGGCCTCCCGCGACGTGGTCAGCCGCCGCATGACCGAGCACATGCGCAAGGGCCTGGGCGTACCCTCGCCCTACGGCGACCACCTTTGGCTCGACATCCGCCACCTCGGCGAACACCACATCCGCACCAAACTGCGCGAAGTGGATGAAATCTGCCAGTCGTTCCTGGGCGTGGACCCGGTCCACCAGCTCATCCCCGTGCGCCCCACCCAGCACTACTCCATGGGCGGCGTGCGCACCAACAAGGACGGCGCGGCCTACGGCCTCAACGGCCTGTTCTCGGCCGGCGAATCCGCCTGCTGGGACATGCACGGCTTCAACCGCCTGGGCGGCAACTCCCTGGCCGAGACCGTGGTCGCCGGCATGATCATCGGCGGCAAGATCGTGGAATACTTGAAAGGCACGGACACGACCTTCTCCACCGCCGCCGTGCGCGACGCCATGGCCAAGCAGACCGCCCGCATCGCTGACCTCGTCGCCTGCAAAAACGGCAGCGAGAACCCCTACACCGTGCGCAACGCCATGTTCGACTCCATCATGAAGGGCGCCGGCATCTTTAGAAACGGCAAGGACCTGGAGAAGTGCGTGGCCGAACTCCAGGAGATCCTCGGCCGCGCCCGCAAGGTCGGCCTGCGCAGCAACGGCAAGGGCGCCAACCCCGAACTGACCATGGCGCTCAAAATCGAAGGCATGGTCAAGCTCGCCCTGTGCGTGGCCTACGGCGCCTTGCAGCGCACCGAATCGCGCGGCGCCCACACCCGCGAGGACTTCCCCGAACGCAACGACCGCGACTGGCTCACCCGTACGCTCGCCACCTGGGCTCCCGGCGCCGACCTGCCCACCCTCAAGTACGAACCGGCAACCGCGGTCTTCGAGATGCCCCCCGGCGACCGCGGCTACGGCGGCGGCAAGATCATCCCCATGGATGCGCCCAAGGCGTAGGAGTGGGAGAGGGAAGAGAAGAGGAAGATGCCTCCGGCGGCCGGGAGGGGATGATCCCCTCCCGGACCCTCCCCGATGGGGGGGGTGGCCTTCGGCTGAGACAGCCTGCGGGTGTGAACACAAGGAGAATACGAAGATGGGTAGAACGCTGACCTTTAATATATTCCGGTACAATCCGGCCGATGCGGCCTCGTCGCCGCACATGGACCGCTTCACCCTGGACGAGACCGAGCGCATGACCCTTTTTATCGCGCTCAACCGCATCCGCGAGGAGCTCGACCCCACGCTGATGTTCGACTTCTGCTGCCGGGCCGGCATCTGCGGCGCCTGCGCCATGGTCATCAACGGCCGCCCGGGCCTGGCCTGCCACACCAAGACCAAGGACCTGCCCGACGAGATCACCTTGATGCCCTTGCCGGTCTTCAAGCTCGTCGGCGACCTCTCGGTCGATACCGGCACCTGGTTTCGCGGCATGTACCAGAAGGTCGAATCCTGGGTGCATACCAACAAGGTCTTCGACCCCAAGGCCCAGGAAGAGCGCATGGACAATGCCCTGGCCGAGCAGATCTACGAACTCGACCGCTGCATCGAATGCGGCTGCTGCGTGGCCGCCTGCGGCACGGCCATCATGCGCGAGGATTTCCTCGGCGCCGTGGCCCTCAACCGCCTGGCCCGGTTCATCCTCGACCCGCGCGACCAGCGCACCGAGAAGGACTACTTCGATATCGTCGGCACCGATGAGGGCATCTTCGGCTGCATGGGACTTTTAGCCTGCGAGGACGTCTGCCCCAAGGAGATCCCCCTCCAGGAACAGCTCGGCAAGCTGCGCCGCAAGATGGCCCTGGCCGCCGTGAAAAACATTCTGCCGAAATTCCTCAAAAAGGACTTCTAGCATGAAGACGATCCAGGCATCCGACATTGTGGAAGCCGTGGCCGCCATGTGCATCACGGCCAACCACGAGCTGCCCGCCGACGTCCAGGCCGCCTTCGAGGCCTGTCACGCCGCCGAGGAAGCCCCGGCGGCCAAGGAGATCTTCCGGCAACTCCTGGAAAACTCGGAGCTCTCCCGCACCACCAACCTGCCCCTGTGCCAGGACACGGGCCTTGGCGTGTTTTTCGTCGAGGTCGGCGAGGGCGTGAAGGTGGAAGGCGGCAGCCTGCGCGCGGCGATAAACGACGGCATGATCAAGGGCTACAAGGACGGCTACCTGCGCAAGTCCTCCTGCGATCCGTTTAGCCGCAAAAATACCGGCGACAACGCCCCGGCGATTATCCACTTCGACATCGTGCCCGGCGACAAACTGAAGATTTGCATGATGGCCAAGGGCGGCGGCTCGGAGAACATGTCGCGCGTCACCATGCTCGCCCCGGCCCAGGGCTGGAAGGGCATCAAGGAGTTTGTCGTCAGCCGCGTGGCCGAGGCCGGCCCCAACCCCTGCCCGCCGACCATCGTGGGCGTCGGCATCGGCGGCAACTTCGAGCTGGCGGCCATCAACTCCAAAAAGGCGCTGATGCGGGCGCTTGACGACACCCATCCCGATCCCGAGATCGCCAAACTCGAGGCGGAACTCCTCGAAGCCATCAACAACCTCGGCATCGGCCCCATGGGCCTTGGCGGCAAGACCACCAGCCTTGGCGTCAAGATCATGCTCGCGCCCTGCCACCTGGCCAGCCTGCCGCTTGCCGTCAACATCCAGTGCCACAGCGCCCGCCACAAGGAGGTCACCTTCTAATGGCCGAATACCACCTGACCACCCCGCTTTCCGACGCGGACGTGGAGCAGCTCCAATCCGGCGACGTGGTCTTTGTCTCCGGCCACATCTACACCGCCCGCGACGCCGCCCACAAACGGCTCGTGGAAACTCTCGACGCCGGAAACACCCTCCCCTTTGACCTGAAAGGCGCGCTCATCTACTATGTCGGCCCCTCCCCCGCGCCTCCGGGGCGACCCATCGGCGCGGCCGGACCCACCACCAGCTACCGCATGGATACCTATGCCCCCAGGCTCCATTCCCTGGGGCTCAAGGGTTCCATCGGCAAGGGCAAGCGCAACGACGCCGTCAAGGCGGCCCTGCGCGAGCACAAGGCGGTGTATCTGGGGGCCACGGGCGGCGCCGGGGCGCTTCTTTCCCAGCGCATCACCGACGCCAAGGTCATCGCCTACGAAGACCTCGGCCCTGAGGCTATCCGGGAGTTGACGGTTAAGGACTTCCCGCTGCTGGTCATCAACGATTGCCACGGCGGCGAGTTGTACGTGAAGCCCAACCTCGGAGAAGCCGCGCCCTGAGGGCGCGCAGCGGAGCACCAATGCCAAGCCGCATCCTGCGCAAACGAAGGCTCATTCCGGGCCAGACCACGGAACTGGTCATCGAAGCCCCGCACATCGCCGTCAAGGCGAAGCCCGGGAACTTCGTGATCCTGCGGGTCTGGGAGGAAGGGGAACGCATCCCCCTGACCATCGCCGACACCGACTCGCAAGCCGGCACCATCACCCTGGTGTACCTGATCATGGGCAAGACCACCGCCCATCTGGACACCCTGGAGGAAGGTGACGCCATCCTCGACCTGTGCGGACCGCTGGGGCGCCCCACGGAAATCCACAAGCTCGACGGACCGGTCATTTGCGTGGGCGGCGGCACCGGAATCGCCGCCATGCACCACATCGCCAAGGGCCATCATATGGCCGGCAACCATGTGGTGACCATCATCGGCGCGCGTTGCGAGGACTTGCTGCTTTTTCGCGACGAACTGTGCTCCTTTTGCCCCGAGGTCCTCATCAGCACCAACGACGGCAGCTGCGGCCGGCAGGGTTTCGTCACGGACCTGCTGGTCGAGCGCCTGACCGAAGACAAGACCGTGGCCGAAGTGGTGGCCATCGGCCCCGTGCCCATGATGCGGGCCGTGGCTGAGGCCACCAAACCCTTTGGCGTGAGGACCACGGTCAGCCTCAATTCGATCATGGTGGACGGCATCGGCATGTGCGGCGCCTGCCGGGTTGGCGTCGGCGGCGAGACCAAATTCGCCTGCGTCGACGGCCCGGAATTCGACGGCCACTTGGTGGACTTCGCCGGCCTCTCGGCTCGGCTGACGGCCTTCAAGGAACAAGAACGCGTCTCTTACGAGGAGTTTAAAAAAAGCCATGTCTGCCAATGCTCCAAGTAAGAAGGCCAAGGCCCCCCGCACCGCCATGCCCGAACAGGACCCGAAAGCCCGGGCCCGCAACTTCAGCGAAGTAGCCCTGGGCTACACCGAGGCCATGGCCGCCGCCGAGGCGGCCCGCTGCCTGCAATGCAAGAAGCCGGCCTGCCGCAAGGGCTGCCCGGTGGAAATCGACATCCCCGCCTTCATCAAAAAGATCGTGGAATGCGACCATGACGGCGCTTATGCCGTCCTTCGCGAAACCAATTCCCTGCCGGCCGTGTGCGGCCGGGTCTGCCCCCAGGAGACCCAGTGCGAGGGTTCGTGCATCCTCGGCAAAAAGGGCGAGCCCGTGGCCATCGGCCGCCTGGAACGGTTCGTGGCCGACACCTACCTGGCCAAATCGGCCTGCGACACGGTCACCGGCGGCCCGGCCTGCGCCATGCCCCGCGACGACCTGAAGGTCGCCTGCATCGGCTCGGGGCCGAGTAGCCTCACCTGCGCCGGCTACCTGGCCGCCCGGGGCATTGCGGTCACGGTCTTCGAGGCCCTGCACGAGGTCGGCGGCGTGCTCGTCTACGGCATCCCCGAGTTCCGCCTGCCCAAGGCCGTGGTGCGCCAGGAAGTCGAAGCCATGCGGGCCCTTGGCGTGGAATTTCGCACCAACTGGGTCGGCGGCAAGACCGTCACCGTGCCGGAACTTCTGGAATCGGGCTACAATGCCGTCTTCATCGGCGTGGGCGCCGGGCTGCCGCGTTTTCTCGGCATCCCGGGCGAAAACCTCATCGGCGTCTTCTCGGCCAACGAGTACTTGACCCGGGTCAACCTCGGCCGGGCCTACAAGTTCCCGGCCGCCGACACGCCAACCTTCCCGGCCAAGCATGTCGTGGTCTTCGGCGGCGGCAACGTGGCCATGGACTCGGCCCGCACGGCCATGCGCCTGGGGGCCGAAAAGGTCTCCCTGGCCTACCGCCGCACCGAGCACGAGATGCCCTGCCGGCTGGAGGAACTCCACCACGCCAAGGAGGAAGGCCTCGAAATCCTGTGCTTAAACGCCCCGCTGGAATTTATCGGGGACGAAAACGGCCGGCTCAAACAGATCGCCATGCAAAAGATGATGCTCGGCGAACCCGACGAATCCGGGCGCTGCGCGCCGGTGGCCTGCCAGGGCGACACCTGCGTGCTCGACGCCGACATGGCCATCGTGGCCGTGGGCACCGGAGCCAACCCGCTGATCAGCCAGACCACGCCGGGCCTTGAAACCTATCGCCGGGGCTACATCGTCGCCGATGCGGCCACGGGCGAAACCTCCATACCCAACGTCTTTGCCGGCGGCGACATCGTTACCGGCGCGGCCACGGTCATCTCGGCCATGGGCGCCGGCCGCCGGGCGGCCAAAGCCATTGCCGAACGCCTGCTCGGCCCGGCCGCGGCCGATCCGCCACAGGCCCAAGCGGCGGACGATCCCGCCGACGCGTAGAGCACCACAACCCCCCAAGGAGTCCCACATGGCCCTTTTCACCAAGGAAGAAGCGCTCAAATACCATTCCGTCTGGCGCACCGGCAAAATCGAGACCGTGCCGATCAAGCCCTGCCGCAACCAGAAGGACCTTTCGCTCGCCTATTCCCCGGGCGTGGCCCAGGCCTGCCTGGAAATCGCCGCCGACCCGGAAAACGTGTGGAAATACACCAACCGGGGCAACCTGGTGGCCGTGGTCTCCAACGGGACGGCCGTGCTCGGCCTTGGCAACATCGGCCCCAAGGCCGGCAAGCCGGTCATGGAAGGCAAGGGCGTGCTGTTTAAGATCTTTGCCGACATCGACGTCTACGACATCAACCTCGACACCAAGGACCCCGAGAAGGTGATCGAGACGGTCAAGCTGCTCGAACCGACCTTCGGGGCCATCAACCTGGAAGACATCAAGGCGCCGGAGTGCTTCGAGATCGAACAGCGCCTCATTGAAATGATGGACATCCCGGTCTTCCACGACGACCAGCACGGCACGGCCATCATCTCCGGCGCCGGCATCCTCAATGCCGTGGAGATCGCCGGCAAGAAGATCGAGGACCTCAAAATCGTGGTTTCGGGCGCGGGCGCGGCGGCCATCGCCTGCTCCAAGTTCTACGTGGCGCTGGGCGTCGACCCGGCCAACATCGCCATGTTCGACTCCAAGGGCCACATCCACGCCGGCCGCACCGGCCTGCATCCGACCAAGGCCCAGTTCGCCCAGAAAAAGGCCTATGCCAACCTGGCCGAAGCCTTCAAGGGCGCCGACGTGTTCCTGGGCCTTTCCACCAAGGGCCTGGTGTCCCAGGACATGGTCAAATCCATGGCCAATAGCCCGATCATCTTCGCCATGGCCAACCCCGATCCGGAAATCCCCTACAACGACGCCAAGCAGGCCCGCCCGGACGCCATCATGGGCACCGGCCGTTCGGATTTCCCCAACCAGGTCAACAACGTCTCCGGCTTCCCGTTCATCTTCCGCGGGGCGCTCGATGTCGGTTCGAAGAAGATCAACGAGGAGATGAAGATGGCCGCGGCCAAGTCCCTGGCCGCCCTGGCCAAGGAGCCGGTGCCGGTCGAGGTCATGGACATGTACGGCGAAAAAGACGTGAAGTTCGGCATCGACTACGTTATCCCCAAGGCGCTGGACTTCCGCATGCTGGAATGGGAAGCCCCGGCCGTGGCCAAGGCGGCCATGGACACGGGCGTGGCCAAGGTCAACATCGACCTGGTGCAGTACAAAAAGGACCTGCGCGCGCGCATCGACGCCTCGCACAAGCGCATCGAAGCCTACGTGGCCACCTACAACTACGACTTCTAGCCGCGAAACCGCACGCGGTCATGAGGGATGCCCCGGCCCGGGAAACCGGGCCGGGGCTTTTTACGACGGTCCATTCATTTCATATCCAGGAGAATTTCTTTTGCTCTAGACTGATCCCTCGTATGGGGTGTACATTGTCTGATCTTGCTTCTCAATATATTCTCTTTTACCATAGAATATACTTTCATAATTTTTTGAGTCGAGTGTCCGCGCTCGGTTACATATTCAATTATATCACTCTCAGATTGTAAGGATTTCGTGCAGACAAGCATTATATCATAACTATTAGGATCGAAGCAGTCAATTGAAGACACTTGTCTGCCAAGCACGAAGCTTCCTATTTTCTGGGGATAGCCATCACAAAGACTTATGGATTTTGCAGCCATTTCCGAAACCAGGGGGATGACTATCTTTGCCACATCGGATATACCATAGAGAACAACCCGTTTGCCGGCAAACGCTTGTTGCCCAATAACAGCCGCAACGTTCTCTTCCTTCAACAAATCAGGTAAAAAGAAATCGACAACCGACTGGTTGCCGAGCATTATATTGAACAACTTCACATAGAACAAATCTTCCCAACGAGACAAGATGGCATCAATCATTTCACCTTTATCTATGCCACGCCGATATGTCTTGAGGATTCCATAAGCCTGGAATATATCATCGCCCCATCCGTCTCGTATTAAACAGGCCGCCTTTGCCAGCATCAACGTATTTATATAATTATCGTTCTTGTTTATTCTGGCCACTGCCGCGTCATAAATACCCAACTTATCTTTCATCGAAAGAGTATCCAAAAAATTCATTTCCAACATTTCTTCAGGCACGGGCTTTGTATACAAGAAAGCGACGGTGCCCCCCTCTGGCGAATCAATATATTCAAAATAATCGCGGAAAACGCCCATCGTCAAGGGCACATCAATTTCACTGATAGATATGAAATCCTGCTGAACAACTATTGAGCGGCCGGGGATGAGGCAAGGGAAAAATGTTCTTGCAACTTTATATGCTAATTCTGTTGTCTTAACAACGTCTACAAAGAGAATCTCAACAGGTTCACCAGTCCAGTTTTGGCATATTAAATCCCCCTTATGAGGTTCAACGATACGCCGGCCATCTGCAATATTGTCAAGAAAATAAGGCAGAAGATCGGCCCCTCTACGCAGCTCCCGGCCTGGGAAATACTTCTGCCACGCAGTATAAAAAAACCACAAGTCATAGGAGTGGATAATACTACCTGTGTCAGAAATTGCTGGATTCGCCAAAACACCCATCGCCAGAGCTCGTGTCGAGCTTCCGGCCAGAGGGCCGAGGTCAACGATCTTTCCTGCACCAACGTAGTAATTTCTTGCCAACCAGTACAAAAAGCAGCGCTCATCGAACGAAATCATCGACGGAATATCACGAAGAACATCAGAATCAGCACCCAAATCTCGCCATGGTGCCAAAACGTCACCAAACAACAACTGATCTATTATCTTTCCTGCACTCATTCTGTCTCTACCGCCTAGATTAAACTGCACAAACCGTCCTCATCTTGCTATTATCAGGCAAGACTTTATACTTTCAATGCTAACAGAATAAATAAATCATCTGAATTATTGCAATAACACAACATCAATGCCTGAAAAAATGCGCCACGAATCGCGAAAATTCCCCGTTGGCAACAGCGGTTCATTCCCTATACTTGAGACAACCTTTCTACATTTTTCCATTTCATATCAAAATAAACATGCCCGTGGCAGGCAGCTCTGTCAAGCCAGAGGCAAAGACAGATTCACAAATCCTCTCGCCAGCGCCATCCACCTCTGTACTGAATGTTACACCTCTCTAATTGAATTATTATGGGCCGCAATCGCTTCAACTGGCCCTTTACAGTACAGCAACAAAAAATACATACCTGTAAACAAAAACCACCCATGGACACAACAAAGCATTCCTCTGTTACACAGAAGAAGCCCCACACTGTCCGAAGATTGGTCTTGGATTTTCTTAAATCCCAACTTTGATGAATGAAAATGCTGTCTTGAAGCTGGCTGATAGAGATCGATGACGGATCGTCTTATTCACCTGTCCGGAGGCTTAACGGCCACTCCCCGCCCCGCAGCGTCAGCGTGAAGTCGTTTTCCCCCGGATCGGCCAGGGACACGTCCACAGCGCCTCCCGGCAGCCGCAGCGGCGGCAGCGCCCTCGCATCCAGGTCGGCCTCCACGTACATGCCGTCCACGTTCCACGACGGCGACAGGAAGCCGGCCTGCTCGCCCCGGCCCAGGTGAAACGCCAGCAGCAGCGAGGTCGCGGGCGTATCCAGGCGCAGCCGCTTGACCACGTACTGCCCGGCCGGCGTCCAGGAACATGGCTCGCCGCCCGTTTCGTCCACGAGCGTGCGCCAACTGGCCCCGCCGTCCGTGGAGGCCAGCACCCGGGCCGCGTTTTCCGGGCATTTGCGGCAGGGGTTGGCATAGACCTGGGGAAAGGCCTTGAGCCGCACTTCGGTCATGGGCAGGGCCGAGACGAAGGTATACGTGAACGTACACCCACCCTCGCCCCGGCAGGTCAACTCGCCGCGAAGCCGTTTTGATCTGGCCAGGTCCTGGGCATAGCTCATGGCCTCCTCGGCCCGGGGCACATCGGTCCAGTCCGGCACGAAGGACAGCCGCCCCGTTGCGCCGGGCGTCACGGTCAGGACGCTGCCCGGCGGCGCCAGCACCGGCAGGGACAGCTCCCGGTCGCCCAGGCGCAGGACCGGGCCGCGGATGTCGCCGCGAAGCCGCAGCGACACCGGGCCGGCGTCGCCGGGCGGCAGGCCGCGCAGGCGCTTGCCCGGGGAGGCGGCATCGAGGCGCACCCCCTGCGTGGCCAGGGTGGTGTCGTAGAGCCGAAGCGCCGGGCGGCCGTCGCGGCCCTCGAGGACCGCCGCCGGCTCGATGCCGGGATGGCGGGCGAGAAAGCGCTTTCCGGCCTCGGGGGACCCCAGGGGCAGCCCGGCCGCCAGCAGGTCCAGAAAACCCGGCGCGGCAAAGGCGAAAAGCCCCTCCTCCCGGCCGTCGGCCGCCTCCAGCCAGGGCACGGCCCGGACGTTGGCCAACAGATGCCCGGCCTGGCGGGCCAGGGGCGTGTCGGCCGGCCCGGCCGGGCCGAGGCTGCGCACGGCGGCGGTCAGCTCCAGGCCGGCGATATTAAGAAACCCCTCCACGTGCCCCGGCCGGTAGCCCAGGCGCACATAGAGCCTGCCGCCGGCGGCCAGCCGCCCGGGCACGGCATACTCCAGGCGTGCCTCCCGGCAACGGCCGTGGTAGAAATCGATCTCCTCGAAAAAGGCCTTGGGCACGGTGACGGGCTGGCCGTCGGCCAGGGGAAAGGCCTCCTGGCCGATGACGCCAAGGGGTGTCCAGTCGTGGCCGTCAGCGCTTGCGGCCACGGTCAGGGTGGAATCGGCGGACAGGCTCGGATGGCGCTTGAAAAGCGCGGCCGCAACCGTCAGCCGGATGTCCGAGGCCTCCTGGCCCGGTGCGGCCTCGAAGGCCCAGACGGCCTCGGCCGGCCTGGAATAGCGTGCCGGCCGCAGCAGGCCCAGTTCGGTATCCAAGGTCATGTTGCGCGCCGCGAAGGCGTCGGTGTAGAAATTCCGGCCACGGAAATCGTCGTCGTAGCGGAAAGCGCCGTCCGGCCCCGGGTCCAGGACCAGGGGGGCGCGGCTGGCCGCCGGGGCCAGGCTGACCCGGGTGGTGGTGAAAAGCGCGTCGAACTCCTTGAGTGCCAGGCCGGGCAACCGGGGCCTGGCCGCGGCGGCGTCGGAGTACACGCTGTCGATGTCCAGGATGCGGCGGTAGCCCGGCCCGTCGAAGGTGCCGGCCTCGGCGAAGCGCCCCGGCAGGTACCAGCGTGCGGCGAAACGCTTGGTGTTGCGCTTGTAGCCGTGGAATTCCAGGGCGTCGGTGGGGCCGCCCGCCCGGTCCAGCCACTGGAAGAACTCGCGGTCGAGGCTCATGGTCCGGGAATAATAGGCCGGATAGGCGGCCAGGCTCGGCCACGACAGGACCAGGCCGCCGGCGGCGGCCACGGCCGGGCCCGCGATCCGGCCGCCGCGCAGCCCGCCGGCCAGCCGCCCGGCCCACCTGGCCACGGCGACCAGGCCATGGGCGGCCAACAGCACCAGGACCGGAAAAGCCGGCGCGAAATGCCTCGGCCCGAGCATGCTGCGCAAGTGGGATTTGGAGCCGATGAGCACCACGGCCATGACCACGAACCACAGGCCCAACAGGCCGACGGCGCCGTACTGCCGGCGGCCAAGGGCAACCGCCGTCCCGAGCCCGGCCGCGACGACCCAGGCCGCCAGCCAACCGGAAGCCGAACCGGCACCCCCCGCGACAAAGGCAGCGAGAATGTCCGCAAAAAACCTCGCGTCGATCCCGGACCAGACATCCATGGCCGGTTCGCGCAAAAACGCCTGGACAAAGACGACCGCCTCCAACCAGGGCGTCAAGGCCAGGCCCACGCAGCCCAAAGTCACCACGGCCCTACGCAGCCGCGTTCGGCGTTCGCCCGGGGCCGCCTGGCGCGTTGCGGCGGCAATGACCGCCACGGCGTAGATGGCCTGGACGGCCAGGGTGGGAAACCCCTGGTAGCCGGCGTAGCCCATGCCGATGGCGGCCAGGGCGTAGGCGGCCCAGGAGGTGCGGTCGTTTCGGGCCACGGCCCGCACCAGCAGCCACATGGAGGTCACGGCCAGGCAGAGGAACACGGCGTAGAACTTGATGGCCTGGGCGTAGCGGATGGGAAACAGGAGAAACGTCCCCAGCATCAGGCAGGCCAGGCCCGTTTCCCGGTCGAACAGCCGCCGGCCCAATAGCCCCAACGCCACGGGCAGGAACAGGCCGGCCACCACACTCGGCAATCGGGCGGCCAGGGAACCGCCGTCCACGGCCAAGGCCAGGTGCTGGAGGGCGTAGGTCAGCGGCGGCTGGAAATCGAAGATGGTGTCGGCCGGGCCCTGGAACTTCTGCACGGCGAACATGTCGGCCAGCGGCATGAGCGCCCGGTCGAGGTTGAGGTAGTCGTCCTCCCAAAGCGACGGCCCGTCGAGCCGCCACAGGCGCGTGGCCACAAGCGCCGCCAGGAAAACAAGCAGCCCGGCCCATACGGCCAAACGCCTCGTCCTGCCTTCCACGGTCCTCCCCGGCCGCGTTGCCCCCGGCGGCCCGGCCTGGTACCGGGCACAGCTCATCCTGCCGGCGATGCGCGGCACCCTCGCCAAACGTTGTCGCCGGCGCCTGCCGCCGGTTACGGGACGGCCGCCCCGATCCGGCGTCGGCCCGACGCGCCGTTGGTGTAGCCCTTGTCCGGGGCTTTCGCAACGCGGCCGGATCGGCCGGGGCAACCGGTCACGGGTTCAAAGCCCTTGCCTTGCATCGGCCGGCCTTGCTATTTGTTGTCTGAAGCTTACCCGATTGGTCACGACACGATTTCCCAGACCGCTGAACACGCGTTGCGGCTCCACGCGTGCAGCATCTCGAGAACGTCATGCCGCCCAGGTTGACCATCAAGCGCCGCTTTAGCGCAACACTCATATTCGCCATCGCGATCAACACATCCATTATTCTTTTTTTCGTCCAACAGGACGCCAGCCGTCAGGCCCGCGAACAAATCGGCCGCTATCTGGCCGAAACGGCCTTGCAGTTTTCCGACCGCCTGGACAAGGACATGTGGACGCGGGCCAAGGAACTGGAGCTGCTCAAAAGCACCATTAGGACCGTCGCGGCCCGGAATGCCGCCGAGGCCCGAACGGCCATCGGACTGCTCAGCAGGGAGATACCCTCCTTCGCCTGGATCGGGCTGACCGATGCCCGGGGCGTCGTGCGGGCGGCCACCGACGACATCCTGGTCGGCCAGGACATCTCCCAGCGGCCGGTCTTCGCCGACGCCCGGGAAAAACCCTTTGTCGGCGATGTCCACGACGCCGTGCTGCTGGCCAAGCTGCTCCCCAACCCCAGCGGCGAGGCCATGAAATTCGTCGACCTCAGTTCCCCGGTACACGGCCCGGACGGCGCCTTTGCCGGGGTGCTGGCCGCCCACCTGAGCTGGCGCTGGGTCAGCGACATCGAGGAAGCCTATTTCAAGCCCGTGTACGAAAAGGATGGCATCGAACTGTTCGTGGTCGCCGCCGACGACACGGTGCTGCTCGGGCCCAAGGCCCTGCTCGGGACGATGCTCCAGCTGCCCCTGCAGCGGCAGGTCCGCCAGCACAGCCCGGCGTTTGCGACCACGGCCTGGCCGGACGGCGCAACGTACGTCACCGGCGCGGCCTTCGGCGATGGCTACAAGGATTACCCTGGCCTGGGCTGGACGGTGCTGGCCCGCCAGCCCGTCGCCGTGGCCTACCGCGAGGTCGACGCCCTGGGCCGCAACATCCTGTCCATCGGCGTGGCCATCGCCGGGCTGGCGGCGATAGCGGGGGTCCTGATCGCCGGGCATCTGGTCAGGCCGCTTCTGACCATCGTAGCCGCCTCGCGCCGGCTGCTGGCCGGGGATATCGACAACATCCCGCCCTATCGGGGCATTCCGGATATCGAAACCCTCACCGAAGCCCTGCGCAACCTCATCGCCAACCTGCGGCGCACCACGGCGGAAAAACAGCGCATGGAGATCATGGCTTTCGTCGATCAGCTGACGGGGCTGCCCAACCGGGCGGCGCTGACCCGTCGCCTGGGCGAACTGACCGCCCATCCGCCGCGCCGGGACCAGGCCCTGGCCGTGCTGTACCTCGACCTCGACGGGTTCAAGGCCGTCAACGACAACCTGGGGCATCCGGCCGGGGACGTGGTCCTGCAAAGCGTGGCCTTGCGGCTTTCGGCCTGCCTGCGCGCGGAGGACTTCGCCGCCCGCCTGGGCGGGGACGAGTTCGTGGTCCTGGCGGCCACGACCCAGGGCCAGGCCCTGGCCGACATCCAGGCGGTGGCGGCCCGCATCATCAAGGCCCTCAACCACCCCATCCCCATCGGCGACGCCACGGCCCGGGTGGGCTGCAGCCTCGGCGGCGCGATCTGGCCGGCCGACGCCGCCGGCCTGGAGGAGGTGCTGCGCTGCGCCGACGCGGCCCTTTACGTTTCCAAAAGCAGCGGCAAAAACCGCCTCAGCCTGCACTGCCCCGTCCCGGAGGCCACGGGCGGGCCCGGGACCGGCGCGTAGCCCCAGACAGGCCGCATCAGTCGAAATCCGCCAGCAGGGCGCCGATATGCACCCGGCCGAAGAGCACGGTGGCGGCGTACTTGTTGCGCAGCCGCCAGACGGCCTGCTGGAGCTGGTCGGAGGTGATGCCGTTGCGCAGCGCCGTATAGGCCTCGATGAAGGCGGCCAGGCTGTCGCAGACCTTGAGCAGCTCGCCGTCCTTGGGGTCGAAGGCGTCCAGGTTGCAGCGCTCGTGCAGTTCCGCCGCCGCCACGCGCCTGGCCTGCCCGGCCGCGTCGCGCACGGATTCGTGGAACTCCGAGCCCACGTCCATGCCCAGCAGGTAGCCCAGCCGGTCGGCCAGGCCGGCGCAGCCGCCGCCGCGCAGCACCGAAAAGACCCGCCGCTCCAGTTCGGCGTTCTCGTATTCCTTGATCATGCCGCCAAGGGGGGCCACGGACTGCTTGACCGGCGAGATGATGTCGCGGGTGAGCAGTTCCGGCATGTCGTGGTAGAGGCCGGCGAAGAAGTTGTTGAGCCGCCGGGCCGGGCAGGCGTCCACGGCCAGGCTGAAGAAGTAGGCGTAGGCGGCCACCAGGAACATGTGGCCGAGCACCGAGGTTTCCGGGATGCGCGGCGTCTGGGACCAGCGGGTCTGGAAGCGCAGCTGGCCGAGCAGCCGGGCGAAATGCCCGAGCGTGGTCTTCTTGCCGGCGAAAAGCCCGCTCTCCAGGTCGCTGACGCCGTCGATGTCGGCAAAACGGGCCAGGCCGCCGGTAAACGACGACTCGATGTCCCGCAGTTCGTCGTCCCAGGGGTTGTCGCGCTGGATCAGCGAATATTCCCAGCCGCTGGCGTAGAGGTGGGCGGCGTCGAGGATGCGCCGGGCCGGGGTGTCGGCCTCGGGCACGGACAGGTAGGTCCGCAGCCGCTCCCAGAAATCCTCGCCGAGTTCCCGCACGCGCGGTTCGAGCTGGGAAAAGACCCAATCCGTCAGCTGCCCGTAATGGTCGGGATTGGCCTTGATCTTGTAAAAGACCGGCGGCTTGATGTCGGTGATCACCAGGCGGTAGAGGTACTCGAA
The DNA here is from genome assembly GCF_049995385.1 of Solidesulfovibrio sp. DCME. NCBI lineage: Bacteria > Pseudomonadati > Thermodesulfobacteriota > Desulfovibrionia > Desulfovibrionales > Desulfovibrionaceae > Solidesulfovibrio > Solidesulfovibrio sp. DCME. The sequence goes on along the minus strand of NZ_CP188261.1, from coordinate 1,693,983 downwards.
AAGCCCGCCCTCGACGATTTGCAAGCCCAGGGCCAGCTTTTCGGCCTGAGGCAAGCCGGCGCTGTTGCGTTCGTAGAGCATCCAGGCCACCATCATCTTGTGGGCCTGCTTGTCGATTTCCACCAGCTCCATGGAGCGATGCTTGTCGTTCCAGCGTTTCATGAACGACCCGGCGAACAGCAGCTGCAAAAGGCTCTTGCGGACACTGACCATGGACACTCCCGGGAATCGGCTTGAGGCGCAGCCTAGCCCGGCCGGCCCCCGAGGGCAACCAGGCCGGCGCCCGGCCGCGCGGCGACCGCCTGCCCGTAAAAAAGTATTGACAATCCTCCCCCCGCCGCTTACACGATTCGTCTTTCGAGCAACTCAGAGGAGCCGCCATGAAAACGTTTAGCCCGACGCCCAAAGATATTTCCCGAAACTGGTTCGTGGTCGACGCCTCGGACAAGATCCTCGGCCGCCTGGCCTCCGCCGTGGCCGTGCGTCTGCGCGGCAAGCACAAGGTCGAATTCTGCCCCCATCTGGATACCGGCGACTTCATCGTCGTGGTCAATGCCGCCAAGGTGCGCACCACCGGCCGCAAGCTGGACCAGAAGAAATACTATCGGCATTCCGGGTGGATCGGCGGCCTCAAGGAAACCAACCTGCGGGACATGCTGGCCACCAAGCCCGAAGAAGTCATCCGCAAGGCTGTCCGGGGCATGCTGCCCAAAAACCGCCTCGGCCGGGCCATGCTGAAAAAACTCAAGGTCTATGCCGGGGAAGCCCATCCCCACGAGGCGCAGAAGCCCGAAACCCTCGACGTGTAACCGCCGCGCGGAGACAAGTGCATGAGCGACGAATTCTATTATGGCACCGGACGCCGCAAGTCCGCCGTGGCCCGCACCCGCCTGTACAAGGGCAATGGCCGCATCCTGGTCAATGACCGTCCTTTCGAGGAATATTTCCCTCGCCCCACCCTGCTTGCCATCGTGCGTCAGGCCCTGGTGCTGGCCAAGCTCGACGGCCGGGTGGACGTGAAGGTCAACGTGGCCGGCGGCGGCATGACCGGCCAGGCCGAGGCCGTGCGTCACGGCATCTCCCGGGCGCTGTGCACCCTGGATCCGGAACTGCGCGGCGTGCTCAAAAAAGCCGGCCTGCTGACCCGCGATTCCCGCGAGAAGGAACGCAAGAAGTACGGCCAGCGCGGCGCCCGCGCCCGGTTCCAGTACTCGAAGCGTTAATCGGCACGGGTACCGCGACACGACCAGTCCAGGCGGAGCCGCTGACGCGGCTTCGCCTTTTGTCGTTGCCCAAAGATCTTGCCCGCTCCACGGAGACCGCCATGGCCGAACACAAGCCCGCGCCCAAGCTCGTTTTCGCCGACGACGACGGCAACATCTACGACCACCCGGAACTGGAGATGCTCGTGCGCCGGGGCGACCGGCTGGAGCCTCCCCGGCCCGACGAGATCATCCCCCTGCCCCCGGAAAGCGAGCTGTTCCTGCTGCCCGGCCGCGACGCCCTGGGCTTCGACCCCGAATCCGGGGAGATCGAGCGCCTGGAGGACCGGGCCGTGGCCGCCTTCGTCTGCCCGGGGCACACGCTCTCGGCCACGGCCGCCTACGCCACCAATGCCGGCGCGCCGGTGCTGCCGCTTTTCGCCTATGGCGCGGTGGGTTTTTCCGGGGACCGGTTCGTGGTGGCGGCGGCGAAGGTCGACGAGGACAAGCGGCAGGTGTTCACCGGCATCCCGCGCGAGCGCATCACCAAGGGCGCCCGGGCGCTTCGGGCCAAATACCCCAAAAACCGGCTCATCGAGCACCTGATGGGCTGCGCGCTGACGTCGTGCTGCCCGGCGGCCCGCAACCTGGCCCTGGGGCGCTACGAGGCCCCCCTGCCCACATCCCGGGCCTGCAACGCCCGCTGCGTCGGCTGCCTGTCGCTCCAGGACCCGTCCTCGGGCTTCCCCGCCACCCAGAGCCGCATCACCTTCCGGCCGGCGGCCCAGGAAATCGTGGAGGTCATGGCCGAGCACGGCCGGCGCGAAAAACGGCCGGTCTACTCCTTCGGCCAGGGCTGCGAGGGCGAGCCGCTCACGGAGATCCGGGTCATTGCCGAGGCCGTGGCCCGCTTTCGCCAAAACGGCGGCACCGGCACGGTCAACGTCAACAGCAACGCCAGCCTGCCCGAGGCCGTGGAAGCCTTTGCCGCGGCCGGCGGCGATTCCATCCGGGTGAGCCTGTCGAGCGCCGAGACGGCCCTCTACGAAGCCTACTACCGCCCCCAGGGCTACTGTTTCGGCGACGTGGGCCAGAGCCTGGCCCGGGCCCGGGCGGCCGGGCTGTTCATCTCGCTCAATTTCCTCTTTTTCCCGGGCGTCTCCGACACCGAGGCGGAACTGGCGGCGCTGACCGACCTGATCACCGCCCACCGGGTGGATTTCGTGCAGCTGCGCAACTTGAACCTCGACCCCGAGCTCTACCTGTCCGTGGCGCGCGGCAGCGGCGCCCTGGCCGACCCGGCCCGCCACGCCTCCATGGGGCTGCGGAATTTCCGCAAGCGCCTGCGCAAGGCCTGCCCCTGGCTGCGCTTCGGCTATTTCAACCCGGACCTGGCCGACGCCCCGCCCACGGCCGACTGAACCGCCTTCCCGGCGCGTGTTGCGTCCCTGCGTAATACGAAGATCTTGCAATATGCTCAGGGGGAAAGCCTGCGGCGGCCAACGGGCTCCCGCCCTTTGCAATCCCGTGACGCTTCCGGCCGGTCGCCGCCCCTTGTCCGACGCATTACCGGTCCGACCGCCAACGCAAAAGGCCCGACGTCGCCAGGACGCCGGGCCTTTGTCTTCGTGCCATGCACGCGGCCGGGCTAGTCGCGCTGTTTGGGGAAACTGACCTCGACCTGCTCGCCGCCTTCCTTGCGGATCTCGATGCGGCCGATGACGCGGGCGTACTCGTGCAGGGCTTTGAGCCGCTGCACCACGTCGCCGGCGATCTCCGGGGCGACCACCAGCATGAAGCCGATGCCGCAGTTGAAAATCTGCAGCATCTCCGGCCAGGTGAGCTTGCCCTGCTCACGCAGCCAATCGAAGACCGGCGGCATTTCCCAGGAGCCGAAGCGGATGTGGGCGGCCACGCCCCGGGGCAGGATGCGGTTGACGTTGTCGTAGAACCCGCCGCCGGTGATGTGGACCATGCCCTTGATCTCGAAATCGCGCAGCAAATTGAGCACGGTCTTGACGTAGATGCGCGTGGGCGCGCACAGCGCCTCGGCCACGGTCTTGCCGGCCAGGGGAATGGGGTCGTCGGGGCCAAGGCCCGAGGCGTCCAGGAGCCTGCGGATCAGCGAATAGCCGTTGGAATGCGGCCCCGAGGACTCGATGCCGATGACCACGTCGTCCACGCCGATGCTCGAGCCGTCGACGATCCTGGCGTTGTCCACGATGCCGACGCAAAAGCCGGCCAGGTCGTAGACGCCGTCGGGGTAAAAGCCCGGCATCTCGGCCGTCTCGCCGCCTAAAAGCGCGCAGCCGGCCTCCTTGCAGCCCTCGGCGATGCCGGTCACGACCCGGGCGGCCAGGTCCACGGACAACTTGCCCGTGGCGAAATAATCCAGGAAGAAAAGCGGCTTGGCCCCCTGAACCAGAATATCGTTGACACACATGGCCACAAGGTCGATACCCACGGTATCGTGGCGGTCGAAGTCATGGGCGAGCTTGAGCTTGGTGCCGACGCCATCGGTGGAGGAAACCAGCACCGGCTCCTCGTAGGCGCCGGCCTCCAGTTTGAACAGGCCGCCGAAGCCGCCGATGTCCGAGACAACGCCCTTGCCGTACGTGCCGGCCACGATGGATTTGATGCGCGAAACCAGGGAATTGCCGGCGTCGATATCAACGCCCGCCGCCTTGTAGGCAGCCGATCTGTCGGCCATGGGACACTCCTTGCAAGGACTGCGACATGAAAGCATTTTTTCATACAGCCTTTGCCGCCCGAATTCAAGGAAAGCCTGCCCTCGCCCGCCGCCGGGCGCGCCTGGGCCTGCTGGCCTGCCTGGTCGCCGGGCTGGCCACGGCCGGGTTGCCCCAGCCCAGCCGGCCGGCCCGGGCCGACGGCGGGGACGGGCCGTCGCGCTACGGCCCGCCGCCCGAACTGCCGCCCGGCAGCCACGGCGACGAGGCCGCCGACCCACGCCGCGACATCCACATGGGCAACGTGGACCATATGCGCATGGGCCGCGACGCGGACGGCAACGAGGTCATGGAAATCCGCCCCCGGCCCAAGCCGGAGCAAAACCAGCAGGTCGGCCCGTTTTACATCTACCCGCAAGTGGGCATGCCCGGCGGCATGCCCATGGGTGGCCAGGGCCAACCGGGTATGGGCAGCCCCGGTGGCCAGGGCCAACCGGGTATGGGTGGCCCTGGTGGCCAAGGCCAACCGGGCATGGGCGGCCCTCGGGGCCAGGGGCAGCCAGGCATGGCCGGGCCAGGCGGCCAGGGCCCCGGCCGCGGCGGCCCGGGCATGGCCGGGCCAGGGGGACGACCGGGCCAGGGACAGGGCTTTGGCGGCCAGCCGAACATGCCCCCCGGCCAGGGCGGTCAAGCCGGCCGGGGCGGCGGCCAGGGACAGGGGCAGCCGGGGTGGTCAGGCCAGGGGCCTGCGGGCGCCAATACCGGGCCAGGGGGCGGTCAAGGCTTCCAGGGCGCGGGGCAAGGCCCGCCGCCGCAAGGCCAGGGGCAAAACGGCCCGGCCCCTAGCAGCGGCCAATGGGGCGGCCAGGGCGGCGGACAATGGTCAGGCCAAGGTTCCCAGGAGCCCGGCGCCTCGCCGCAGGGCTGGGGGACGACGGGCGGCGGCTCGTAGCCGTGCGCTGAAGGAGGCGGCCATGCATCCGGCTTCGCTGTGGAAAAAGCTGCCCGACGGCCGCGCGGCCTGCCGGCTGTGCGCGCACTTCTGCCGCGTCGAGGACGGGAAACGCGGCCTGTGCGGCGTTCGCACCAATGTCGGGGGCGAGCTGATGACCCTGGTCTACGACCGGGTGGCGGCGGCCCATCTGGACCCGGTGGAAAAAAAGCCGCTGTACCATTTCTATCCCGGCAGCCTGACGTTCTCCTTCGGCACCATGGGCTGCAACCTGTCGTGCGCCTTTTGCCAGAACTACTCGCTCTCCCAGCCTCCCAGGCAAGGCAAGGGAATCGCAGGCGAAAAAGTCACGCCGGCCGACCTTGTCGCGACGGCGCAACGTTCCGGGGCGGCCTCCATCTCCTACACCTATTCGGAACCGACGGTCTTTTTCGAGCTCATGCGCGACACGGCCGATCTGGCCCACGAAGCGGGCCTCCAAAACATCATGGTCTCCAACGGCTTTCAAAGCCGGCAGTGCCTGGACGCCCTGGCCGGGCGCATCGATGCGGCCAACATCGACCTCAAGGCCATGCATCCGTCATTCTACGAGCGCATCTGCGGAGCGAAGCTGGCGCCGGTGCTCAAAAACCTGGTGCATATGCGCAAGCTCGGCTGGTGGATCGAGGTGACGACCCTGCTCATTCCCGCAGCCAACGATGATGCGGCCCAGTTGCGCCGCCTGGCGGATTTTCTGTTCCAGGAACTCGGCCCGGACACCCCCTGGCACATTTCGCGGTTTCACCCGGATTTCGCCATGCGCGAGACGCCGTCGACGCCCATGGAGAGCTTGCTGCGCGCCCACGCCATCGGTCGGGAGGCCGGGCTTCGCTACGTGTATGTGGGCAATATCCGGGATGACACCTGGAACCGGACCCTGTGTCCTTCGTGCGGGGCGACGGTGCTGGAACGTGCGGGCATGGTGCTTGGGCAGGCCCGCACCCGGGAAGGACATTGCGTTTCCTGCGGCGCGCCCATCGCCGGCCGCAGCCTGCCCTAGGGGCGATCTGGCATCTTGCCATACCCGTCAAGTTGCAGTAACGAGAGCGCTCTTCGTCGGGGCGTGGCGCAGACTGGTAGCGCGCCTGCTTTGGGAGCAGGATGCCGGGTGTTCAAATCACCTCGCCCCGACCAAATATTTCAAGGGCTTGCGATGTCGCCGCCGGCCCTTTTTTTGTGTAAAATTTTTCAGGGTACAATCTGGGGTACAAAAAGTGAGGCCGTTGGGCGAGGGGCGGGGTTTGCCCCCCAGGCGGGCCTCCACCGCTAACGGCATGCCTTGGGTTGTCTTTGTCCTTTCCAACGGTTATTTTGACATCATGTGCAGGTACACAATTGCTTTAACCAGAAAGAGGATGATTTGCCCTCGGCCAAGACAAGGGTGTTCTTGCCGTACTGGGATGGACGAGGTGGATCATATTAAACGCATCTTAGGCCCACATAGTTTCTTCGGTCGACCTTGATTGTTTGTTTTTTGCTGATAAATGAGTAGTGGCACCATGGTGTAGACGCTAATATCGATATAACATGGCGGCTGCGACAGGTGACTGTTTTATAGTATAATTTGGAGCTTTTATGTATTACTTCTTTTTTTACAATCCAGAAGAGGAAAGACGGATGAACTCGCAGGAATTGGCAACAAGTTTGGCATGTTCTTTCTATGCAAATGGACAATATACAAATTATAACGTCAGGACTGGAATAGGCTCTTTATCACCAGCCAGCGCTTGCGAATATCAGTTTGTGCAACCGCAGGCCGAGGGTTTTGCTGGGCTATCTATTCAAGCGGTTGGGTTTGGCGACATTCACGACAATAAGATTGTTCATATATATACAACGCAAGGCTCAAAAAAAGTGCTCGAAAGTATTGAAACTTCAATTGGTGATATTGAAATAAAAATTCACAAAATGGGAAAAATGTTTGTCCGCCCAGAGTTGGCAGCATCTTCAACAAATAGAGGGAACTTGTTTCAAAAAGATGGAAGAATCGCATGTGGAAGTTCATGTGCACCCAGCTCTGAGTTGATTTCTGGCACACTTGGCGCAATTGTCCAAGATGATGCCGATGTAAAATATTTTCTTTCAAACAATCATGTCTTTGCTGGATGCAACCATACCCCTGTCGATATGCCGATCCTGTCTCCAAGCACTATGGATGCGTCGCCTAATCTTCCATCACCAAGAGAAGTCTGTCGCCACCATAGCATTTTTGAATTGAGAAGTGGTTTTCATCCGCTTGTACCGACAACAAAAGCTGACGCAGCCATAGCAAAAATTTACGATGATACCGTAGTTACATCCTGGCAGGGCGATGCTGTTATAGGGTATGACACGCCTTCTGCTGTCTTGCCTGGCTCACCTGGATTAAAGGTAAAAAAGATAGGACGAACAACTGGCATCACCTATGGAGAAATCGAGTCGCTTGTAAATACACCTAGCCCTATTTTATATAAATCAAAGAATTTTAATGCAACGGTATTTATTTCAGATGCTTGGATCGTCCGAGCCAATCCGGGTGAACCATTTGCTTTGCCTGGAGATTCTGGTAGCCTAGTAGTTAGCGAAGACGGCGCGCAGGCTGTTGGCTTACTTTTTGCAGCCTCTCCCAATGGGGAGCTTGGGTGGATTACACCAATTGAGGCTGTCCTTGAGCATTTTAATGTCTCTTTGGTGAATAGCCATGGAACGCAAAATTGATATTAAAAGAGCTGCTGAACAACTTCATCAAGCTGTAAGTCACAAACAATGGTTTACAGCTATTGGTGTTGGGAATAACCAAATCCTGGTGTATTTCCATGGGAAAAAACCTCGTGAAGGTATTCCCAACATATGGAAAGGATATCCTGTCGTTTTTAAAAAAATGAGCACTCCTAGGTTGTTATCTGCCTAATCTTTCCTGGCCCGCCCCGCGCGGGCCTTTTCTTTGCTTGTCCCCTTACAAACGAAAAGCGGCCCACCTCCACCAGGGAAGCAGGCCGCCCATGATCCGGTTGCCGGGGAGCGTCAGGGCAACTCGCCCGGCGTAGCCCGCCCATATCGCCACAGGTCCGCCGCCTCTCTCCAAAAATCGTACACATCATCCGACACGTGGCGGGCCATACGCCGAAAGTCCTTGTGCCCGGCCATGGTCTTTGCTTCCTCAAGCAGGGCCTCGGCCGTCCTGGCGAGCCTCTCCATTTCCCGCTCGATGGTCCGGGGTGTTCTTGTCCGCTTCATGACTTGTCCTCTGAAATGAAGCCCGCCGCCTGCATGGAAAAATAGGCGTCATGGGCAAAAATCACATGGTCCAGCAGCCGGATGTTGAACAACGTACAGGCAGACTCTATCATTTTGGTGGTGGTAATATCGGCTTCTGATGGCGAAGGATTCCCGCCTGGATGGTTGTGGGCGATGATGATGCCGCTTGCAGAGTTCAAAATGGCAGGCTTCAAAAGCTCTCGCGAAGACACATTGCACTGATCCACAAGGCCTATATGGATGATCTCGCGCAGTATGCCCCTGTTTTGGGCAGTCACACAAATAACGACCATCACTTCCCTGTTTTCGTCCTTCAGGTCCTCCAAGTGTTTGTAGACTCGACCCGGATCGCTGAGTTTGGGCCGTGGCGTCTCGTACACGGTCATGAGCTTGTCGCTCAACAAGTAGGCGGGGCGGGGCTTGCGTGGAGCCCGGCGGCCGGGTTCGCGCGTGCCTTTGAGATAGGGGGCGTCTTGCTCACGCATGGCGCACCTCCTCAGCCGTCACGTCGATGACTACGGCGTCAAGGGGAGTCCCGACAGGATGGGAAACCAGCCGCAGCGCAATCCCGAGAAGCACTTTGACGCACGAGCGAACAAGCAGCGAGTGGGCTTTCCCTCTGCCCGGGAAAATGCCCGCGAAGTCCGCCAGGGAATCGGACAACCAACCCCACTGCGCCATGCCATTCTCGATTTCCTGGATCTGCAGGACAAGGGCCTGGCGAGTGGAAAGGGAGTCGCCGCGGCCAGATGATCGGCACACGCGGGATCTAGCCATGGCGGGCCTCCTTCTGGTCAGGCGTGCGGGCGGATTCGGTTGCCGGGTAGGCAGGACGCTTGAGGAGCGCCAGGAACGAAGTTTTGGCGGCAAGATGACCACAAGTATGGTTCGGGGCGATTCCGTCGATTCTGGCGCTCGAAATGCCCTCGTGACCTTGGCCTAGACCGTGTTCCAAAGTCTGCCGCCGGCGCTTCTCCCTGGCGGCTTCCGAATAGAAGGGGTTTCGCCCCTGGCGGTATGGCCAGAGTGAGCAGGCCGAGTTCCCCGGACAATCCATGCCCGTGACACAGGCGGCCGCGTCCTCCATGGGAAGGCAGCTTTCCGCGCAGTACGATTTGATGACCCGCAACAGCCGGCGATCCGCCCCGGCAGCGATGGAACCGCAGCGGTATGCGTGGAACCGGCACATGGTCGAAGCGCAGGCCTCGACCATCGGTGCGTTGCCGCCCATGCAGGCACGGCAAAAAGCCTGGATAGCGACGAGAGGGGTAAGGCGTTTGCCCTGGTAGCCGGGCAGAGACGTGGGGTTGCCTCGAGCACGCGCCCGAGATAAGGCGTGTCCAGCCATGATCGTACCTCCCTAGAAGGTCGGTTGTGGTTAGGCCCTGGTGGGAAGTTGGCGCTTCCTGCCGGGGCTGTTTTTTATTCCGTGGTCTGCTTGGCTTTTGCCTCCTTCCATCTGGTGGACCGCCCGTCTTGCTGGTGCTCATGCCGGTAACGGTCCAATTCTTCCGGTTCGATGAACCAATCTCGGCCACGCTTCATAGCTTTTAGGCGTCCAGCGGCTATCTGGATTCGCAGGTTGGACATCGTTACGCCAAGGGCCTCGGCCGCTTCTCTCGTGGTCAACATGAGGGGAAATTATTTGCGATAAAGAAAATAGTCAAGATGACTTTCCTGTTTGGGCGCTCGCCTGCTAAGCGGGTATTGGGCTGCGAACGCCCATGCGGCCGTGGGGTTGCTGATGGCATTATAGAGCCGGCGGACAGCAAGGGCCTTGTCCTCTGGGAGGAAAATCCGACAAGTGCAAGTCGCGAGAAGATTGCCGCATTTCGGACATTGCTCGGACATGCATCCAATTTTATGGACCTCTCCGCTCAGGGCTCCGCATTGTGGACAGGAGTCTAACCCATCAAATGATCCATCAAATGGGATTCTGTTCATGTTTGGATTCCTCTATGCCGCCACTTCTTTTGCCGGGGCCTGGGATTTGGTCGCGGCCGCATACCGCCGCACAATTGTTCGTTGAAAATGACGTAGAAACGAGAACGTAAACCGCTCGGCTCCGCGCCGGTCCTGGGCGAAATAAAAGGTGATGCGGTAGCGGCACATGAAGGCCACCACGGATTCATAAGCGGCCTTGGGATTGAGGGCTGATCGGTACTGACCAAGCGCCAGGTCAGCCATGGGCGATTCAACCACCACGGCGGCGGACTCGAAGCCGCGCAGGCGCTCAAGCTCACGCTCGAAGCGCTCCCTTTCCCTGCCGAGGCAAGCCACCAAGTCGGGCAGGCTCTTCCGCTCCACGGCCACCAGGGATTCCAGCCCCGCAAGGCTGTAGTCGCCAGCAGTCAAACTCCCCCTGCATGACTTCGGCATCGTAGCCCTCGAACGGGAACGGGGCCTGCTCCCGGGAATCAACGATGAGGTGCATAGCTGCCTCGCTGCGTCTTGGCCTGACTCCGCTTCCGGTCCAACTTGCGGCCTAAGCGCTCGCACCATGCCAAACCTTCACGTTCTTGCTGGGCCTCGACCTCATTGTTACCATCGAGCACCAACAGCCTAGTAGCGCTCTTCATAGGTCTTTCCCTGTTCATGATACGTCCCCGTTTCACGGCAGTAAGCCAGTGTAGCTTTTCCTCGCTGTCCGACCTCACGAAAACGAATCTTACCGACGTAAATATCCGTTAAATCTGCTTCAATGTGGCGATAAACCGTGATGCCGTTGTCGGCTTTGTTGTACCAGTGAGCCGAACCAGAAATGTCATAGAGGGTTGGCACAGGGTATTCCCCTGTGTCCTTGTCCTTCTGTAGTTTTGTAGGATGCGCCACGATCCAGACATGGACGTCATTGATGCGAGCGAACCGACGCACCTTTGAAAGGGCTTGGGAGATGTATTCGGTCTCGGACAATCCGGCCGGGCGGCTGTGCTCGAGCTCGTTCCAGGGGTCAAGGATCACGCCCTTGACACCATGGCGGAAGATCGCGGCCCGGACCTTGGACAGAATCATGTCCAGGTTCATTTCCTCATCGCCGAGCATGATGAAATTGAAGTAGCCATCCATCTGGTCCAGGGCGAAGTTCATTTCATCGGCCCGCATGCGATTCACAATGCCTCGGGAAGGTGCGAACGGCTTGCTCACGATCTTTTCCAAGATCGCGGCGGCATGACGTTGAACAGGCCAGTTTTCCGGGCTACAGAAACAAAAGGACCAGGAGTGCAGATTGAACAGGTTTACGGCCAGGGCATCCAACCAGTTTGACTTGCCGCTCCCCGGAATGCCGGTGATGATGGTCATCTCGCCAGTGCGCACGGTGTAGAGCGCATCAACCGCCGGCCACCCCGTAGACAAACCGCGGCGGAACCCTTCGGCGTAAAGGAGCTCCACGTCGCCCTTGATGTCGGCGGCCGTGTAGAGACCGGCAATGGGCATGGCCCGGGCCTCTTCGATGACCTGCCGGGCCACGTCCGGGCCCTGCTTGACTAGGACCTCGTTGATGTCCTTGCAGTCGTCCGGGTAGGTGACGCGCCAGCATTTTTCAAAGCCGATGCGCCGGGCAAGCTCCCGCTCAAGGGTCTGCCCGGGGGCGTCACTGTCCACGGCCAGGATGACCTTGCCATATTTTGCGAGAAGCTCTTCGGCTGATTCCAGGAAGGAGAATTTCTTCTCGTAATTCTTGGTCCCTGGGCTCGGGGCTCCATCGGGCACGCTGGTCACGGCCTGATAGCCGACGGTCACCAGGGCCAGGGCATCCATTTCGCCCTCGGTGATGATCAATGTGCGGTCGGCTCCGGCGCGCTTTTCGATCTCGTCAAAGCGGTAGAGGCACTTCTCAGCGTCCTTGGCTTGGCGGAAGTTCTTGTGACCGTCGCGGTATTTGACGTTCACGACCTCCCCGCTCTTCAGATACGGGAACTGGATGCACGTCACTTCGGCATTGGGCCCGGGCATCCAGGCGGGGCCGTACCCGACTTGATTGGACGTCAGGACCTCCGGGGTAATACCGCGCGCCTGGAAGTATTCGACAACCTTGGGCGGCAGAGACAGGCGGGAAGGGGCCCAGGAGGGCTTCACGGGCTTTGTGGGCCGGGCATCGGCCCTTTCGGCACCGCTCTTAAGGCTTCCGCTCCACTCGCAATGCCAACAGTGCCACACGCCTTCCTCGACGTTGACGCTCAGGCATGGGGCTGTGCTCTTCTTCCGGGAGGGGGAGCACTGCGGGCAGGTGGTCTTCACGTCACCTGTGGCACCGGCCGGGACCTGAATGCCGAAGTCAGCAAAGGTCTTCATGGGGTCAGACCGCCGCGAGGTCGCCCCGATTGATCCGGGACTTGGTTGGGCTGCCCATTTTCATGACCAAGGCGTCGAACTGTTGGCGGAGTTTGGCTGTGAACAGGATGTTTTTCGACCAGAAAGGATCCCGGGCCGTCCACCGGATGACCTCTTCGATGCGCTCCGGGGCCCTGCCATCCACCCTGATCATCAAGTCCACATGTCGCGCCCAGGCCTGAAGGTCCGGGGCCTTATGCTCCGGATTGCGCTGGCGGATCAGGTCAAAAAGAAGCTCGGCAAGTCGGAGCGCGGGAGCGTCCGACGAGAAGGTATTCTTTTTTCTTATGAGGGTTTTGCAAAAATCGGTTTTGCTAAATAATCCTGCAAAACCGTATGGATAGGAGTAGAACGGAAGCTGGTTATGTGGTAGTTTGAGTTCACCACAAACCTAAACTAAAACCACACGAGCCAGCTTCCATGAGACTCCTATCACGCATCCTCGGTGCCATACAAGGTTCTTTGATTCCATGTTTAGAAGAAAAGTTTGGTTCTTTGACAGATAAGCAGAAAAAACTCGTTGAGATTATTGAGTTGGTTCGCATAGAAGATCATATTTCGGATTTGCCTCGATTCGGAAGAGGTAGGCCATCATATAGTCGCGCAGCTATTGCCAGAGCGTTTATTGCGAAAGCTGTTTTAAATTTTCCTAACACAAGGGCTCTCGTTGAAGCGTTGCAATTGATGCCAAGTCTTAGACGGATTTGCGGTTTTGAAGAACACAAAACTATTCCGCATGAATCTGTATTTAGTCGTGCATTTTCAGAATTCTCTTTAAAAGGTTTGCCTCAAAATGCCCATGAAAGCCTTGTCAGGCTACATTGTAGCGAACGATTGATTGGGCATATTAGTCGTGATTCGACAGAAATTAACGCCAGAGAAAAACCAACTAAAAAAATGAATCCGCCCAAACCCAAAAAACGCCGCCGCAGGGGGCGGCCGATTAATAGCAAGACAAAGCCAAAGCCAAAGACAAAGAAGCTACTTGAGCGACAGATAGAAATGACTAGCGACGAAGCCAGAATGACTCTTCCTATGGCATGTGATATCGGTGCTAAATCTAGCAGTAAGGGGCATTTTCGTCGATGGATTGGATATAAATTACATATTGATTCGGCGGATGGTCAAATTCCTATCAGTTGTATACTTACTTCTGCTTCACTACACGATAGTCAAGCAGCCATACCGTTGGCAAAAATGTCCGCTGAACGAGTAACAAGTCTCTATGACTTGATGGATTCAGCGTACGATTCCAAAACAATTCGCGACTTTAGTCGTTCATTGGGGCACGTTCCGATTATTGATTTTAACAAAAGACGCAATGGAATAAAAAAAGAAATGGAGCCAGCAACTAGCATTCGACACAGAGAAAGAACTAATTCTGAACGTGTTAACAGCCGTCTTAAAGATGATTTTGGCGGAAGAAGTCTTATGGTTCGCGGTGGACCTAAGGTTTTTGCTCATCTTATGTTTGGCATCCTTGCGTTGACAGCAGATCAATTGATTCCTTTGTTGACAGTATAGCAACAATATGATTTTGATACTCATAAATCAGGATATTCGTTTCTGAATTATGTGCAAAATAGAAACACGACAGCATTAAAACACATTAGTGTTTAAAAATGAGCACTCATGCCCGTTGGAATGTGTTAATTCTGTAGCTCGTATTATTTTTGCAAAACCCTCTTATTTCAATGCTTTCTGTATCGTATGGGAACCTCTGGGGTTTCGTGAGCATTTCGCCGTGGGGTTCACTGTGGACTTCGTAGGCTGAGAAGTCTTGGTATTTGTCATAATTCAAGACAGTTATGACCATCCCCCGTGTGGTCCTCGCCGTGGCAATCATTGTGGCCTTCGCAAGGGCTTCGTAACAGCTTCGTATTTGGTCCCGGGAAGGCTTTTGTTTCCGGTAGCCTATGAGGTATGAACCCGCCTCCCGCATTTCCTCGATGGTGGTCAGAAGTTGGCCGCGCTTGAGCTTGTCCCTATCCTTGAAGTTCGCCTTCAGGATCATCCAGAAGAACAGCTTGAAGGCCAGCGGGTTCATGGCCATGAGGGCAGATTCGAGGGTCCGCCGGGCGAGCAAAACGAACCCGCCCGGGGCATTCGGTTCGGCGCTCATGGCCTTGTCCTGCCGCCTTGCATCGTCTCGGCCATGGTCGTCAGCAGGTCCGTTGTCCGATGCGCCCACATCCACCGGGGCCAGCCGAAAAACGCAACAAGGCCAATGAGGAGGTCACGCGCCCAAAGGATTACGGCCAAGCGTAGGGCGCTCATGACGCAACCCTCTGCAGTCGCCGCATCTCCTCCAGGAGGATCGCGTTTTTCTCGCGAAGCCGGATGATCTTTTTGAGGTTCCGGTCAAATTGCCGCAGGGCGCGCCACAGTTTGGGCGAACTTGTATTGACGACCGGGGCCGGTACGGGCATGGAGAAGACGTCATCGTTTTCCACGCTCTTTTTGCAGGACCCGCCCTGGCCGGCGGGTCTTTGCATTTCAACGGGGGGATTACTGAGCATACCCCACCCCCTCGGCCTTCCGGGACTCAACCCACGCCAAGACCTCGGCCTCAATCCAGCCCACGGCGGATTTGGACAGTTTGATGCGCTTCGGAAACTGTCCGGCCATCTCAAGCCGGCGGTAGGTCGAGGGCGAAAGGCCGGTGACCTCAGTGACCCAGGGTTTTCTGCGGATTCGCACTTGCTGCATGATTTTGCTCCTCGACGCGCACTCGTGGCACGTCATGAACAAATCATGCGGGACACCAACTGGTGAGAATCAAAGGTTTTTTCTGGAGAAGACGAAAAAACAAAAGCCGAAATATCAGCATGTTACGCTGTTCGGCTTGGTGAGGAATTCTGGTGGGAAATTCTGGCGGGGTTAGAAATACCCACCAGGGGGCTATTCTCGGCCTGCTTTATCATTGGCGGGGCGGGCGTGGGGAAGGGTCAGTTTTCGACCACGTTTCAACGCGTTATTGATCCGGCTTTTTGCAGTTTCGAACACGGGATTGTCAGCAAAAGGCGAATTCAACCAGTCGTATTCCTTTGCAAGGGCCTCTATTGGCTTGCCTTCTTGATAGTGCTGGCGGTAAATTCTGAGGCATTCCATGTCATCAAGCGTTGGTTTGCGCCCACGGCCAGAAGATGGCTTTGCGTTCGTTACCGCTGCGTTCACCGACTCCTCCGCCTCGGCCTCGGCAACAGGTACATTCTGCCCCTCGGCAACAGGCGCGTTACCTGTCGGGCCGGTAACCACATGGTCCTGGGGCTCTTGAACTGTGCCCTCTGACTTGCCGCTTGGTTCCCCCACAACAGAAATAGTTGAGACATGGTGGTTGTTGACTGCGCTGGTAGTGTTATTGATATTGGTCTTGTTGATATGAAGACTGTTTACAAAGCAGGCGGTTACGTCTTGATGTGGCTGGCCATTCTTTCGGCATAGTTCCTCAAACTCAAGTCGTTCGCGTTGTTCTTTCCGCACCTTTATCAAATTGTTGGATGAAATAGATATAAGGTCCAGCGTGTGTCGCGTATTTCGTGGATCGTTTGGAAAAATGGCGAATGGGACAGGAAGGTTGTGCTCATCAAGGAACTTGTTAAGGTCAGCTACTTTAACTGCCCGCGTGTTGCCTGGATTATGACTACAGTCTTGTTCATTGTAGTAATCATACCGAGGTGGAGGGGTCCACGGGCAGGCTTCCAGGTATGGAAGGCCATTTAATAGCCATGTATCAACCAAATTCTCCGGTGTGGACACGGTTTCGAATGCTCTCTTGTCGAGGAACGATTCGTGGACATGATTCCTGTCTAAGTAATAGTCGTCATTTTTTATGATGCGCTCAAGTTCTTGCCGAGTTATGTATTCGTCCTTGGTGTATACCCTGTCGCCCTTAAGCCATGCATCTATTGCTATTGCCAAGGAAAATATTTGAATGGATTCAGATTTTTCTTTTATGCTTAGAATTTCAGCCATGATCTGTTCTCTGTTAACTTTTACGTCGCCACCAAACATTTCCTTCAATTCATTGAATCTTGACCTCCAATTCGCCTCCAATTGGATTTTTTTGTGCTCAATCTCAATAATGCCTTTCATGTTTTAAGCTCTCCCGTCCTAGTTCTCCCAAGAAAACCCCGGCAGGACGGTGGGAGGCCGTCTTTTCGGCTCGGTTCATGACGCCGTACCTAGCCTGGGAATAATTACATCAAAGCACCTTAAGCTTTCTCCATACTTGTATATATTTATCTAGTCGTTTACGATCTTTCTCTGTAATACTGAAAAGCCTGGCGATGTTCATATTGTCTTCTAAATCTGAAATCTTAACAGCAACAGCATCTTTATTTCCCTTTACTCTTTCAATGAATTCATCGTAAGATTCATCTTCTCGTCGCGAGACTCTCTCAACTATTTCAAGCACCTCTTTGGAAAACCCTTCAGCTTGCAAGGCCTCTATTGTCCAGTCCGTGTCCTCAACTACGTCATGAAGGACGGCGGAAATCCGCTGAATGTCTGTTTCGACTTTGAGCATACACCGCAATGGATGCAAAATATACGGCTGACCTGCCTTATCAAGCTGGCCGGAGTGGGCCTCGATAGCGATTTTAATAGCTTTCTCAAGCATCAGAGACTCCATGGCGTTCTAATAGACATCGCCGCTACGTTAACGGCAACTCGCCACATTTGCATGAACACTTTATTCCCGACGCCAACACCTCACCCAACCGCTTGGCCATGACCTTACCGATGAGATGCTTGCCGTTCTCCATCTCGCTGATATGGCGCGTGGGAATACCGGTCGCATCGGTAAGGGCTACCTGGGTCATGCCCGTCCTGGCACCGCGCAGGCACACGCTCGGCAACGCTTGGGGGCGCGATCTCATGGAAGGCTTCTCCAGGGGATGGAAGGGGCTTCCTGGGCTGCACTCATTCCCAGACCCGCTCTTTGCCTCGACTACCGAAGAACCCTGGATAAATCGGTGAAGGCTCCACTCGCACCTGGACACGGTAGCCGAGAGATTCAAGGGCCATTTCCAGGTGATCCCACTTGCTCCGGTGGTAGAGGTCCAGCAACCGGCGGACGGACTTCGGATCGGTATGCAACCGGGCGGCCATCTTCAATTGGCTGACGCCCTGATCCTTCATGGCCTGATAGATGGCCAACTTGACCACGGCCATGGGCGGCAGTTCGATCACGGGTTGCCCTGCCGTGGGCTCGCTCGGGCTGGGGATATCCTCGCCGTCGTCCATAATGGCGCACAGCATGGTCATGGCGGCGTCAAGCGCCATATCCAGGGCCTCGGCTTCGTCCTGGCCGAAAGTGACGGTCCCAGGGATGTCGGGCACCTCGGCAAGAATGGTCGCGTTGTCGTCCGGGGTCAGCACGACGGGATAGCGCAGCATTTTAAAGCTCCTTGGGGTCAATGCCCAACTGCTTGCACAGCATCTTGATGAAGACCGGGCCGAGGTCCGCGTCTCCGTGGACGGGGAGCGGGGCTTTCTTGCCGCCATAGCGGAGGAGGCAATGGCCGCCCTTTCCCCTGGCGGGCTCGACCACGACGCCAAAAGCGACGAGGCGGCGCAAAAGCTCGCGGCCTTTCATGGCAAGTAAGTAGGGCAGAAATGCCCGATGGTCAATGTCATGGAACTACTCTCCCTCGGCTTTTCTCCCGGGAAAGGAGACCACCTTGCCCGGCTCCCTGGCATCAATCCCAAGGATGCGGCAAAGCCGGCGTTCCCAGGCCAGCAGCGCGGCCCGCTTCTCCTGGTTGTAGTGGTGACGGTTGTAGATTTTGAGCACGCCTTGCAGCTGGTGGCCGAGAACCTTTTCGGCCGTCACGTCGTCAATGCCGATCTCGGCAAGCTTTGTTCGCACCGTGCGGCGCAGGTCGTGGGGGGTGAACGGAGTCTGAATGCCAAGCTCAGGCAGATGGCGTTGCAACCCGCTCGAAAGCGTCATCGGAACAATATGGCCCTTGGTGTTCTTGCCAGACGCCGAGGTGAACACGAAGCCCGATCCGTCGTCATACTGGCGGGCCTCCTCCAGGATTTCCAGGGCAAGGGGAGTCAGGGGAACACGGTGCGCCCGCCCCTCCTTCATGCGCTCGGGCGGCAGGCCCCACCAATCTTCTTCGATCTCATTCCACGGCAGGCCAGTGACTTCCCCGGACCGCTGGCCGGTCGCCAAGATAAACTTCAGGGCCAGCTTCGTAGTGGGGTAGGAGTCCAGTTTGTCTAGGCCGTGCCAGAAAAGCCGTATCTCCTCATCAGACAACACGCGTTCCCGGGGCTTTTCGCTTGGCCGCTTGATCCGCGTTGCCGGGCTGTCTTCGATAATGCCGCGCTCGGCAGCAAAGGCGAACATGCGGACCAGGACGCCAAGAAGGCGGTTGGCCGTGATGGGCGCACGTTCCCGCACGTCGTCGAGAAGCACCACGATGTCCCGACGCTTGAGGTCCACCACCTTGCGATGCCCCCAGGCGGGAATGGCGTCCTTCTCCACAAGCCGGCGGCGCTCCGCACAGGTCTTGCACTGCTTCAATTCCCGGTCCCAAAATTCATCCAAGAGGTCCTTGAAGGTCGGGGCCGCCTTTCGTGCCCGCTTGGACTCCAGCGCTTTTGCCCCCGGATCAATCCCTCGCTCCACATCGGCCAGGGCCTTACCATGCGTTTCCCGGGCCTCAGCCAGGGACATGGACGGGTACTTGCCCAAGGTCATGCGCCGGGGAATACCCTCAAAATTGTACCGAAACACCCAGGCTTTTACCCCCGAAGGGAACACCCTGACGTAGAGTCCTTTCCCGTCGCCCACCTCAAAACGCTTCTCCTGGGGTACAAGGCGCTTGATTTGAAGGTCGTTAAGTCCCATGGATAACTACCTCTACCCGCTCTAGCTGGGGTACAAAAAGTGTGCGAATATGGGTGAAAATCCCTGACCAGTCTTGAACAGACTTTCAGCCTTTTCTTTCAAGCTGTCAATTGGTTGCGAGGCTTGCTGAAGAGGTGTAAAAAGGCCTGAAAAGGCTACTTATATGCTTTTGGAGCAGGATGCCGGGTGTTCAAATCACCTCGCCCCGACCATAGACTTCACGGGCTTGCGAGCAGATCGCAGGCCCTTTTTTCGTGAGGCCTAGCCATCAGAGAGGAGTATTTCCAGGCTGGCGCTGTTTCGCCTTGCCCGGTTCAATGCTAATTTTGAGCCTGCCGCCGGTCGCCTTGGCGTAACGCCGCAACGTCTCCAGGGAGACATTCTTTCCGGATTCGATGCGAGCTACACGGGGCTGACTCACCCCCATGGCCTTGGCCACGTCCGCCTGGGTCATATTCGCCTGCGTGCGCGCCTCGATCATCGCCTCGACGAGGGCGAATTCCTCGCCCAGCACGTCGTATTCTTTCCGAAACTCAGGGTCGGCCATCATTCGTTCGCGAACCCTGCTGAAAGGGACGGTACCCATCACTCGACCTCGCTTAGCCGCTTCAGGGCTATTTCGATTTCCACGCGCGGTGTTTTTTGTGCTTTCTTGATGAATGACCACAGGATCAGGAGACGCCGGCCCGACGCAGCCACGTAACTCGAAGCTCCCAAATTTTCCTTTCTACATGCCGGGCCAAGGGCATAACCAACACCGCAATCCCCTTAGCCCGCAGCAAATCCAGGGCACGGGTCAATTTCGCCCGGATATCGATAGGAAGGGCCTCGAATTCGGCCTCTGCTAACTCATTGATGAAATGCGCGTCCCATTCGCTCATGACACTCGGCATATAATAATTATGTTATAAAATGGCAAGGGATCGCCGCCCACAACCCGCCGTAGCCGCTTTGCCGACTTTCGTGCCCCAACCTCCAAGACGCGACGACACGCTCTCCCAGCCTGACAAAGTTGCGGCTTTCTCAAAAAGAGTGCGGGAACACGTCCCATGTGCCCAAGTGCCGCCGGGTTTAGTCGAGAACTGGGCAACTGCTTTCGGTAGGCGCACACCATTCCCCCTCATTTTCCGCTTCCGCTAGGTGGCACCATTTCTGAACGATCTTGAGCGAATAGCAATACAACCCCCTTCCCGGCTTGAAAATTTCTGGCTATGATGGGCTCGTCCTTAGAAAGAGCAACCACGACGCCAGCCAGGGAGAGAGCAAGACATGAAACACCATACGGCGTTGCCGCTCCTGATCTTCCTTGTCATGGGCCTGGGACTGGGATGCCAAGCCACCCAAAAAGCTAAGGCGCAAACCGGTCCAGCCCTAGAGCAGACTTCGCCCCTGGCAGGGGCCAGTCAAATTGTGCTGGTGGTGGCCGAGAACTGGAATACGAACCAAGCCCGGTTGCGTCGGTTCGAGCGCTCCGAACCCAATGGGATTTGGCATCCTGTTGGCGAGGACGTGCCCGTGAACTTGGGACGAAACGGCTTGGCCTGGGGGCGAGGCCTGCATGGCGAGCGACTCTCTGCGGCACCGGTCAAGGCAGAAGGGGACGGGCGTGCGCCTGCCGGCGTTTTCAGTTTGCCGCGCGCCTTTATCGGCCCGTCCGAGTCCGTCGGGCCATCACCCAAGTTCCCCGTGTACCAGGTCACACCGCAAACCGTTTGCGTGGATACCGACACGTCCAAATACTACAATCAAACGTTCGAGGAAAACAAGGTAACCAAGGACTGGAACAGTGAGGAGCGGATGTTGCGGCCGGACGGCCTGTATCGTTTCGGACTGTTCGTGGATCACAATGCTCCCAACGCTCAGCCAGGGGCCGGTTCGTGCATCTTCATGCACTTGTGGCGGGGTCCCGGTTCGCCCACAGCGGGATGCACGGCCATGGCTGAACCGGGCCTGCTCGTCATTTTGGGCTGGCTCGACGCCACGAAAAGACCGGTGTTGGTGCAATTGCCCCGCGAGGAATTGGTCCGACTGGCTCCGGTCTGGGGTGCTCCTGAACTTGCAGCCAAGTAGGATCGTAATGGACGCCGAAAAACCGTCACGCGTGTCCCCAAGCGGCCTCGCGTCTCGACCGCCTCCGACAAGGCTACGCCGTTGCCCTTGCATTATTCCAGTTACCATTTCAATTATGAAACACAATTGCTTCGCGCAAAGCATTTACAAACGATGAGAATCAGATGAATATTACTGAAAAATTTGATGGATAAATGGGGAAATCGCAAGGTGAACCAATCTGTTCCTGGCTCGTCTTGCGATGGTTTCGAAGGCATCAGTCTACTCAA
The DNA here is from genome assembly GCF_049995385.1 of Solidesulfovibrio sp. DCME. Classification (NCBI taxonomy): domain Bacteria; kingdom Pseudomonadati; phylum Thermodesulfobacteriota; class Desulfovibrionia; order Desulfovibrionales; family Desulfovibrionaceae; genus Solidesulfovibrio; species Solidesulfovibrio sp. DCME. The sequence continues at coordinate 1,672,330 of NZ_CP188261.1, read as the reverse complement.
AACGAAAAAACGCGGACTGTTTTACGCCTTCCGTGCATTCACGGCCTTTAGCATATTGCTCATCTTCTTCTCACGCGTCTCTCCGGCTCCATGCGGCCAGCCCACCCCGGATCAAGAGCAGGCCTACCTGCAAAAGATCACCCAGGAATCGAGCAATCCTGTCGGCGAACTATGGCTGATCACCAACCAGTTCAATCTGAACCTGCAACAAGCCCCGAAAAACAGAAACTTCCAGGCTGACAAGCCGGAGTTCAATTACAATTTTCAGCCAGTACTCAAATTTGATCTGGGCAGCGACTGGCGGCTCGTCACTCGACCGCTGGTTCCCCTCTACGATTCGCCCGTGGCCAAGGGTGAATCGTCCGTGGACTACGCATTCGGGCTGGGAGACATCAATTTCAAGGCCTTGCTGAGCCCCAATACCAAAGGTCCGGGATTTCGGTGGGGCGTTGGCCCCTCCGCCATCTTGCCCACGGCCACGGACACCCGCCTGGGCAACGGCAAATGGCAGCTCGGCGGCGCCTTGGCCGCCCTGTACCTGGACGACAAATGGGTGGTGGGCATGTTCCCCGAGCACTGGTGGTCCGTGGCCGGTGATCCGACACGCCAGGCAGTGAGCCTCACCAGGATCGACTACTTCATCTGGTACTCGCCCGCCCCGACCTGGCAGGTCGGCATGTCCCCCACGGCGACCATCGACTGGCTGCAAAAAAACACCGATGACGCCGTGACCCTGCCCGTGGGCCTGGGCGTGTCCAAGACCGTGCTGTTCGGCAAGCTGCCGGTCAAGTTCGGCGTGGAGGCCGATTATGCCGTGATCCGACCGCGCCGGGTGGCAGGCGACGAATGGACGTTCAAATTTTCCATCATCCCCGTCATTCCGGAGTTGTTCTAGCCAGCCCCTGTCTGTTGCATGACAGTACCCGTCGCCCAGACAGAAGGAAGGAGTGCGCATCATGAAATTTTCCCGGCGAAATTTTCTCAACACCAGCCTCTCCGGCGTCGCCCTTGTGGCTTGTGGCGGGCTGGCGTCCGGCCTCGCATGGCTCCTTTCCCCGGCAAAAGCCGCCGCCCAGTCGCTGGCGACGCTGGCGCGCAGCGTCGTACCCGTTTCCGTGCCCGACGCCGCGCCGAAGCTGCGGCCCACGGATGTCTCCCAATACGCCCCGTCAGGCTATGGCCGTTGGCGCTTCGGCGACCCCCTCCCCACCCCCAAACGGCTTGACCTCATGGCCCCCGGCCATGACGCCGCCGCGACGAAACCGGTTGCCCGGCTGGTGCGGTTTTTTACCATCTCCGACATCCATGTCGCCGACAAGGAAAGTCCGGCCCAGCTCTTCGCCCTCGGCCTCAAACACGGCATTTCCGCGGCCTATTCCCCGGCCATGCTGTACACGACCCAGGTCCTGGACGCGGCGGTGCGGACGATAAACGCCATCCACAAGCAGGAGCCCCTGGATTTCGGCATCTCCCTGGGGGATACCTGCAACAATACCCAGTACAACGAACTGCGCTGGTATCTCGACGTCCTGGACGGAAAGGCCATCACCCCCAGTTCCGGGGCGCACACCGGCGCCGACAGCACCGACTACCAGAAACCGTTCCAGGCGGCCGGGCTGGACAAGTCCATCCCCTGGTATCAGGCGCGCGGCAACCACGATCATTTCTTCATCGGTTCCTTCCCGGTGACCGAATATTTTCGGCAGGTCTATACCGGCGACCAGGTCCTCGATCTCGGCGATTTCCTGACCGACCCCAAGGGGATCGACAGCCGGGGAACCTATCAGGGGGTTATCGACGGCCGGACGCCCTACGGGGATATCGTCGGCATGGGCCCGGTGGCGGACTTCCCCAGCCCGCCCAGGGTCGTGGCCGATGCCAACCGCCGCTCGCTCTCGCCCAAGGAATGGATGGCCGAATTTTTTCACACCACCACGACTCCGGTCGGTCACGGCTTCAGCCAGGCCACTGTCGCAAACAACTTCGCCTGCTACAGCTTCGAACCGAGGCCGGATATCCCGCTGACGGTGATTGTGCTCGACGACACCCAGCGGGAAGACGATGTCGACCACCCCCTGTCCCAGACGAGTTCCCCCGGCTACGGGCATGGTTCCCTGGACAAGGCGCGCCTGGACTGGCTCGTGGGCGAACTGGACCGGGGCCAGGCCGAGGGCAGGCTCATGTTCATCGCCGCCCATGTTCCCATCGGCGTCGAGCCGCCGACCTCCCCGGTCGGCTGGTACGCCGCCGCCGCCATCTCCGAGCCCGAACTGATCGCCAAACTCCACACCTATCCCAATCTCATCGCCTGGGTCGCGGGGCACCGGCACTGCAACGCCATTACCGCTTTTGCCTCTCCCGATGCCTCCCGCCCGGAACTGGGGTTCTGGCAGATCGAAACCTCCTCGCTGCGGGACTTCCCCCAGCAATTTCGCACCTTCGAGATCCTGCGCAACAGCGACGGCACCCTGTCCATCCTGACCGCCGACTTCAATCCGGACGTTCAGGAAGGGTCGCCGGCGTCGACCTCGCGTGCCTATGCCGTGGCCGTCCAGCAGATTTTCCACAATCCCAGGGGCTACCCCCCCACCGGTTCGTACAATGCGGAGCTTGTCATTCCCTTGAGTCCGTCCCTGCGGGCGAAGCTCAACAACGTTGGCATGCCTGTGCGTTTGTGACCCCTCCAATGGGGACAGGTTCATGGCAGGGTAGCAACCGGATATTCTCCTTGCCAGCGGAGGTTTTGCAACGCACGGATATGACGACGGCCTTTTGGATATTTTGCGGTGGTTGGAGCGGAGTGGCACCGACATTCGCCTCGTCCCGACCATGCATGGCAACGGCTTGCGGTGAAAATCGCAGGCCGTTTGTTTGTTGTGCATTTTCCGTGAGCCACATGGCTGGCCTAAAGTACGCCTTCAGGCTCGTGAATGCACGCAATTCACCAGGAGCTTCGATGCCTCTGTTCCGAGAGACCCTTGCTTCTTCCTTCAACCACGACTAGTATTCACCGTACACAGGTCGGCACATAGCGCATGGCCCCAATGGGTGTGTGGGTATCTTCTTGCCTGCTTGGCACATACGAAGCGCCGACCCCATGAAACCCACCAACATATTGAGACCAAGGCAGAATCGTAGGTGTAGAAGTGTTGAATAGGGAAATACAACAGCGCAATCCCTGCCCCATTCCGGGCCTGACGCGGCTGGATGCCGGGCAGCAGCCAGCCGCGCGCCGGCCATGCCGCTCAATTCAGCCGTTGCAACACCCGGTTGCCCGCGGCTTCTCCGATCGCGCCGTGCAGCCGCAACTGACGACAGGAGTGTTCACCGTTTCGGGAGCCTGGAGGGCCTCGTGAAAAAGGGCCGCGGTGTGGGCCGAGAACTGGATGCACTTGTCCATGCCTTCCTGCGGCCCGAACCGCTCCAGCAAGGCGGCGCAGGACGTGCACCCGTGGACGGCCTTGACGCGGTTGCGCACGTCGGCGGCAATGGCGGCCAAGCCGTCCCAGCGTTCGTCGCCACTGCGACGCCCCTGGAGATAGCCCAGCGCAATGAGCCCACCGGAGAGCGCCCCGCACAGTTCCTCCTTGCTGCGGCCGACTCCTCCCCCGAATGCCGTGCCCAAGCGGGCGACGGCCTCACTGGCCGCGACCCCTTGGCCGGCCAGCACCGCCGCCAACACCGCTTCCGCACAGTTGAAGCCACTTTCGAACAACGCCTGTGCCCGTTGCGCCACATCTCTTGTTTCCATACCGCTGCTTCTCCGTTTGCGTCGGACCGATACGCGGTCGGTGCGACGGTTGCTTTGATCTCGATTTCTGCTTAAGCATGGTTTTCGATCGAATCCAGCGAATATATCCAAAGGGGTCGATCGGAAATGCCGAAGATGGCCGACAAAGGAGCGCCTGTGGAACTGCGCGACGTCCGAACGTTCGTGGCCGTGGCTCGTCATCTGAGTTTTCATCGGGCGGCCCGGGACGTGCATGCGGCCCAGTCCACGGTATCCGCGCGCATCGCCTCCCTGGAGGGCGAATTGCAGGTGCTGCTCTTCGAGCGCCTGGGCCGGAAGGTGGTGCTCACCGAGGCCGGAAAACGCCTGCAGCAAATGGCGGTGAAGCTTCTGGACCTGGAAGACGAAGCGCGGGCCTGGGTGGCCGGCGCCTCGCAGGCCCGGGGGGTGCTCACCGTCCGCGTGCCCGAATCCCTGTGCGCCTGGCGGATGGGAGGCCTCATCCGCCAGTTCCGCCAGGAGTTCCCGTATCTGCAACTGCGCTTTATCTCCTGCACCGTCGAGGGGCTGGAAAACGATCTGCGCCAGGGCGTCACCGACCTGGCCTTTTTGCTGGCCGACAGCGTCAGGGCCGGCGACCTCGTCGTGGAAGCGCTGGGCACGGAGGAATTGCTTCTGGTGGCCGCACCGACGCATCGGCTGGCCCGGTCCGGGGCGCCCTTCGGGCTGGAGGCCTTGGCGGGGGAGACCTTGCTGCTGTGTACGGCGGATTGTGCCTATCGCAGGCTGTTCGAGGACATGTTGGCCGAAGCCGGGGTGCAGACGGCGGCCTGTCTGGAATTCTCCAGCGCGGCCTCGCTGCGGGGGTGCCTGCGGGACGGGACGGGGATCAGCATCCTGCCCACGTCGGCGGTCCGCGAAGACCTGGCGGCGGGCCACCTGGCGGTGCTTCCCCTAGAAAGCCCGGCCCTGGAAGTGGCCGTCCTGATGCTGCACCACAAAAACAAATGGCTTTCCCCGCCCCTGGCCGCATTCATGGCCTTGATGCGGGCCGCGCTCATCCCGGCCCCGTCCTTGCCGCGACCGTTGCCCCCGGGCAGCAAGGCCCCGGCCAGGAAGGGATCGGCCCCAAAGGCTGGCTGCTGCGGCTCGAAAGGCTGAGGCCGCCTTTGGCGCCCGACGCGGCAACCGTACCCCATGTCCCCACCGGCCCCTGGCCTGCGGCCGGGGCTGGCGAAAACACCGGCCAGCGGTTCTGCGGCCCACGCCAACCGGGGTTTTGCCTCCCCCGGCAAACCAGGCCGTCTCGCAGGGCCTGCTCCCTCGCCCGTGGCCGGGACGACCCGCGGCGCCAGGCCGGCGATCAGGGGTTTTGGGCGAAGGTTTCGTGTTGCTCGGCCAGAAAGGCCGCGTAGGGCCGCTCCAGGTGCCGGGTGGAGAACAGGTACACCGCCCCCGTGGACGTCGTGACCGAGGCGATATCGTCATACTCCGGGCTGGCGGCCATGGCGCTGCGGGCGGCATCGAGGGCCTGGGGCGTCAGGTCGAAGGGCGGCGCCGCGAAAAGCGTCACCGGGACGGGCCGGGGATAGTCCCGGGAATTGGCCCGGATTTCCTCGGCCACAAGGGCGACCGGGGAGCCTTTGCGGTCCAGGATGCGGGCGTAGGTGCGGCTGAGCAGGGCCGGGTCGTGGTACAGGACCTGGCCGGACAGGCCGGCGAAGGAGGCGATGCCCGGCTGCCCGGACAGGACGGCGGCCAGCCAGGGCTGCGAGTCCGCTTCCGGCGACGCCTCGGGGCATGGCGCGAAACCGCCCGCCCGAAGCCCTTCCAGCACCTCCCGCGCGCCGATCGGCCGCCCCGCCGCGCTGGCCTGGCGGATCAGCGCGACCACGGCCCGGGCCGGGTCGGCCCCGTCCTCGGGCGTCACGGCTTTCCCTCCGGCGGGGTGAGCCCGGCGGCGGCCAGGGCCTCGCCCACGTCCGCCAGGCCAAGGGCGGCGTAGCGTGCCGCACCGGGCGCGCCGGTGTCCTTGTCCCAGCCCATGGCCTCGTAGAAGAAATCCATGGCCCGGGCGATGTCGGCCGGGTCCATGCGGATGGTGCCCTTGGTAAAGGGCAAGGCGCCGTGCGCGTCCTCGAAGACCCACGGCGGAATGCGGTCATGGGCGGCCCGGACGTCCAGCCGGCCCATGCCCCGGATGGTCAGGGCCCGGTGCAGCGTGAAGATGCGTTCGCCCAGGCGGTCCAGCCCCTCCCGGTCGATGGGCCGGCCCGTGGCCAGGCTCACGAACTGCGCTTCCAGGCTGTCGTCGCCGGCGTAGCCGCGCTCCCACCGCGGAGAGGCCACCCACGGCCCCATCCAGTTGCACACCCCCAGGGCGTCGTGCAACTCCTTGCGCACCAGGGACCAGCGCGCCCGCCGGGCCTTGTACTCGTTGGCGGGCGTGTAGTCGCCCGGGGCGTCCAGGGCGTCCGGGGAGCCCCAGAGGGCGGCGGCCAGCTGTTTCTGGACCGACAACGGAAGGCCGTTGCGCACGAAGTTCGTGTGCGAATGGCACTGGGCATCGCGGTTGTACTGGGTGTTGATGATCACCCCGCACTGGCCGTCGTCCTCGTTGGCATGGTGCTTGGGGTGGCCCATCTTCCAGTAGGTCGTCGTGTGGTCCCCGGCCCACTCCTCCTCGGGGATGGACCAGACGTCGAAGATCCCGCCCGTGCCCCGGCCGAGCACCTCGCCGAGCTCGCCCTGGCGGGTGGCGATGCGGGGGATCAGGTCGAGGAGGAAGGAAGGATCGGCCTTGTCGTACTTGTCCCAGGGGATGGAGGCGTATTCCTTGGCGCCGAGCTTGGCCTTGAGGTAGCCGCCGGCGTAGAGCTTGCGCAGGTCGCGCTGCATCTGGCCGTAATTGGACCAGATGCCCAGGTCGTCGGCCAGGTGCATGCCCACCATGGAGGCCTCGATGCCCGCTTCGCCGGCGGTCTTGCCGTCGAGCTGCTTGAAAAACGACCGGCCGAAGGTGAGCCCGATGCAGGTGCTTTGCCCCACGTCCCGGATACCGTATTTGTCCGCCACCGCGGGCACCTTGATCATGGTGTGGCAGCGGATGGGGCAGGCCGTGCAGCCGTTGCCGCGCACCGTGTACTTCCAGGCCGCCTCGCCCAGGTAGAAGGCCGCGCTGTTGGAGCGGTAGGCGATCCGGTTGGGGTCGTGGATATCGCCGGTCAGCTCCACGGGCGGCGTCGCGGCGCCCCAGCGCTTGCCGGGCTGGCCCACCCAGCGGGAGGCCGGATTGTAGTATTCGGCCTGGGGCGTGGGGAAACTCGGCACCACATGCTGGTTGTTGGCGCCGAGGATGGACAGGTGGTATTTGATCAGCCGTTCCCATTCGCCCTTGTCCCCGGCGATGCGCACGGCGCCGCTGCCCTGCACGGCCACGGCCTTGAGCAGCTTGGAACCCATCACCCCGCCCACGCCGCCGGCCGAGTGGGACAGCGCATTGACCACCGTGCTCATGGGAATCCGGTGCTCGCCGGCCTGGCCGATGGCCGCCACCACGCAGTCCGGCCCCATCTCCTGGCTCAGTTCCAGGTTCGCGCGGCGAATGCCCGAGCCCCAGAGGTGGCCGGCATCGCGGATCTCCACCCGGGCGTCGCGGATCATGATCCAGACGGGCTTGTCGGCCTTGCCTTCGACGATCAGGGCGTCGTAGCCGGCGTATTTGAGCTTGGCCGCGAAATGCCCGCCCATATGCCCGGAACCCACCAGGGGCGTGGGCCAGCAACTGGGGAACATGGTGGTGATGGTCGAACGGCCGTTGCAGGGCACGCTGGTGCCGGCCAGCACGCCGGCGGCAAAAATCAGCTTGTTGGCCGCATCGAAGGGGCCGGTGCCGGGGGGCACCTCGTCCCAGAGCACGCGGTAGCCAAGCCCGGCGCCGCCGAGCAGCTCGCCGTAGCGCCCCAGCGTCTCCTCGGTCGTGATTTTCCCGGTGGACAGATCCACCCGCAGGACCTTGCCGGCGAAACCTCCGCTGGAAGCGGCCATGACTGGCTCCTTACCCTTGGCACATGCTATTGGGGCGTTTTCCCGGTGGCCGGGTGATGGCAGTCCACGCAGGCCTTGGCCTGCTGCGCCGGGACAACAGCCAGGGTCGCCCGCGTCGGCCTGGTGTCGCGGGTCAGGTCGCGCCAGGGCACGTAGCGCAGGGCCGCCGCCGGGCAGGCCTCCACGCATTTGGGGCTGCCGTGGCACAAAAAGCATTTAGTGGCGACATGGGCTTGTTCGTCAAAGGCGAGCATGTCCCACGGGCAGGCCCGCTGGCACAGGCGGCAACCCACGCACACCGTCGGATCGACCACCCGGGCCCCGGTTTTCGGGTCAGCGGTGATGGCGTTTTGGGGGCAGGCCGTGGCGCAGGGCACCGGGTGGGGGCACTGGCGGCAGGTGCCCTGGACGATGAGCCCGTCGCCCCAATCCCCGTGCGCCCCCGTGCCGCCGGTCGGGCCGTCGAGGCCGTAATCGATGGCCCGGCTGACCTTGATGCGGGCCAGGGAGGGCTGGGCCCGGCCGTCGTTGAATTCCGTGCAGGCCAGTTCGCAGCGCTGGCAGCCCACACAGCGGGTGGGATCGGCCAGGATGACCCCCTGGGCGTTGTCCAGGATCACCAGCGGGGCGTCCTGGCCCAAGGCATCGCCCAGGCCCAGAAAGGCCAGGCCGGACAGGGCGCAGACGGAGAGCTTGAGAAAACCCCGGCGGGACAGTTCGGCCGAAAGCCCGGCCGCACTGGCCGCCCGTTCGATCCATGGCGAAGCGTTGTCGCGGATCATGGTGCGCCTCCCGCTCCCGGCGTTTGCGGCCCCAGGCGCCGGCTGGCGAAAAAGCCCAACCTCCCGGAGCCTTAGGGAACGCCTTTTCTCCGTAAGGCGATTTGGCCCGGGCGTCCACGGCTGTCTCGCCCCGGCCCAGGATTTCAAGGGGATGAGCCTGCGGGCACAGGGGCGGCCCGGCGGCCGAACGGTCGGCCCCAGGGCATGCCATGCGGCCCCAGGCAACCTCTTGGCAACAAACCTTGCGGCCCCAACGCCAAGGGCCTCCCGGCACCAACCGAAAGGCCCTTTGACAGCGAAGTGGCCGCGAAACCCGGGGTGTTGCGCGCGGTTGCCCGCGCCCCGCCCCCCGGGCAAGCCCCCGCAGGGAAGCCGCGGCCGAAACCCTGCCCCGGCCGGGAACCGGCTGTCCGCTAGATGCCGCGCTGCCCCATGTAGGCGATCAGGTCGCCCACCCGGCAGGAATAGCCCCATTCGTTGTCGTACCAGGCATAGACCTTGGCCAGGTTGCCGCACTGGACCGTGGTGAATTCCGCATCCACGATGGAGGAATGGGCATCGCCCACGTAATCCGAGGACACCAGCGGTTCCGGGGAAACGGCCAGGATGCCCTTGAGCTCCCCCTCGGCCGCCGCGACCAGGGCGTCCTTGAGCCCTTCCGCCGTGGCGTCCCGTTCCAGCACGGCCACGAAATCCACCAGCGAGACCGTGGGCGTGGGCACGCGCACGGAATAGCCGGCAAACCGGCCGGCCAGCTCCGGGATCACCAGGGCCACGGCCTTGGCCGCCCCGGTGGAGGTGGGGATCATGTTGCAGGCGGCGGCCCGGGCCCGGCGCAGGTCCTTGTGGGGCAGGTCCAGGATGCGCTGGTCGTTGGTGTAGGCATGCACCGTGGTCATCACCCCCTTGGCCACGCCGTAGGCCTTGTGCAGCACGTGCACGATGGGGGCCAGGCAGTTGGTGGTGCACGAGGCGTTGGAGACGATGACATGCTTGGCCGGGTCGTAGCGCTCGTGGTTGACGCCCATGACGATGGTGATGTCCTCGTCCTTGGCCGGCGCGGAAATCACCACCCGCTTGGCCCCGGCTTCCACGTGCTGCATGGCCTTGGGGCCGGTGCGAAAGATGCCGGTGGATTCCACCACCACGTCGACGCCGAGTTCCCCCCAGGGGAGCAGGCGCGGGTCGCGCTCGGCGAGGCTGGCGATGGTGAAGTCGTCGCCGATGCGCATGGTGTCGCCTTCCACGGCCACCCGGGCGGCGAAACGGCCGTAACAGGTGTCGTGGGCCAGCAGGTGGGCGTTGGTGGCGATGTCGAAGAGGTCGTTTATGGCCACCACTTCCATCACGTCGCGATGCCGCTCCCAGATGGACCGCAGCACCTGGCGGCCTATGCGGCCGAAGCCGTTGATGCCGACACGGATCTTGCTCATGGCTACTCCTCGAAAACCTGGTAGGTGTATTCGTCCGCCAGCTGCTTGGCCCGCGAAAGCGCCGCGTACATGCGGGCATTTTCCAGGGCCAGGCCGGACAGGTCGGCGATGCAGCGCAAAAATTCCAGCTCCTCCTGGCCAAACGTCCGGCACTCGCCGGAATAGACCCGGATGGAGCCGATGATGCGCTCGCCGCCGACCGACAGCGGCACCACCACCAGGGAGCACAGCCCCTCGGCCGCGGCCTCCTTGGGATACTGGAAGCGGTCGTCCTGGCCGACGTCGGTGATGGTCACGATCTCGCCCTTGAGCACTTCCTGGTCGAGGCGGGATTTGGCCACTTCCACCGGCCCCTTGTGGGCGTAGCGCTCCGACAGGCCATAGTAGGCCCCCGGCTCCAGGACCTTGCCGTCGCGGCCGAGCAGCCGGATGAAGCAGCCCTTGGCCCCCATGGCCTTGGTCGTATGTTCGGCGATCAGGGCCAGGACCTCGGCCGGCTTGCGGCTCATGTTGAGCTGGCGGGCGATCTCGTAGATGGCCATGGTGTGCTCGTGCAGTGCCATGTTGCATCCTCCTTCACGGTTGTGTCCCCAGGCCGGGCCGTTGGGGGCGTTTTTCCATGCCTTCGGCCCCTTCCTACCGCGTCGCCGGCCGTTTGGCCACGCACAGCGCCCCTGCCCGGCCCGGCGGCCCCGTGGGGGCGGCCGCCGGGCAACGCGTCGAGCTATACGGCCGCCTTGCGCCGCAGGCCACCGCGCAGACCGATCTCCATCCCGCGCACCGTCGCGAACTGGTCGGCGGCCAGGAGCGAGGGATCGAACTCCAGGCCGGTCATGGCCGCGATGTCCTTGATCGGACACAGGAAGGGCACGAACTCCGGGGCCACGGTGAACTCGAAAAGCACCTTCGAGGTGTCCTGCTCCAAAACGAAGCCGTAGGCGGCAAGGCCCTGCGCCACAGCCGCGACAATGACCTTCCAAAACCGGGTGGGGATCTTGGCCTGCAGCACCGCCCCCCCGTCGCCCACACCCATGAACACCGGGTCGGCGGGATCGAGCACCGGCCCGGCGAAGACGCACAGCCGCTCATTGGCCGCCTGGCTCTGCACCAGGTTTTCCAGGTCGCCCCAGTTGTCCTTCCCCAAGGCCGCCTGGTTGAAGGTGGCCACCTGGGGCGAACAGTTGGTGACGTGGAAGGTGTCGCCATTGGCCCGCCGCACCAGGGCGTAGGTGCGTCCCCAGGTCACGTCCTCCCGGCGCACCAGGTGACCCTTGTCAAAGGAGTTGCGATCCTTGGAGAAAAAGACGTCCGGCAACTGTTGGCGCGCTTCCAGGCGCGGGTCGGGGAACCAGCGTTCCCTGTCGTTTTTGCCAAGCCCGCCCAGGCCGTCGCGGCTGTAGTCCCGCCCGGGTTCCGGCCTTTTGAGCTCCGGCTCGGTGGTGACATTGGCCGCGGTCAGCAGGGCCAGGCGCCGCTCGGCGTGCATCATGACGGAGAAATTCTGGTAGCGCAGGACGGTCTCGCCGGAGGTGCCAACGGCCAGCACGGCCGGGTTTTGGGCCACGGGCAAGGGAACCCGCGGCAGGTGCTCCCCGTCAGCGGGCGCAACCGCGTCCGGGCTCGCCTCGCCCGGTGTGCGGGTGAACAGGAAGGCGGGGTCGTAGCCTTTGCGGGAGGCGTAGTCGGTGTCGTGCTCGGGCATGCGGGCCGCTTCCAGGCTTTGCGCCGTCTCGGTGACGGCTTCGGCCGTCACCCGGCCGGATGCCGCCTGGCCGGGCCCGCCCAGGCTCACGGTGATCCGCAAGGGGATTTCGAAGGTGACCGAACCGCCCGAGGCGGGCGCGGTCACGGAACCGGTCCCCTTGGTCTGGCCACCGCCCGTCGCCTGGCCGTCCATCACAGCGCCGCCGGCCGCCGGGCTGTCGGCCGTCGCTGCGGCCCCGGCCGCCGCCTCCTGGGCATCGGCCCGGGTCCACCACGCCCCCCAGGTGTTGGGCCCGCCGGAAGGCGTTCCGGCAAAGGTGACGCCGGCCTGGACCACGCGGCCGTCCTGGGCCAGGGCACCGGAGGGCACGGCATAGTTGCGCTCGTGGTAGTTGCCGCCGAAGTGCAGGGCCAGGACGTGGCCGGTTTCCAGATCGATCACGGCCGAGCCGGAATTGCCGCCCAGGGTCGAGCAGTCGTGGGTGGCGGCGGGGACGCGCTTGGCAAAGCTCTCGACGTCGAAACCTTCGTGAAGCTCGCCGGGCTGCAACCGTTTCACCCCGTAGACGCCCTGGAAGAGCTTCCACATGTCCTGCTGGGCATTGCGCGGATCATAGGCCGGGTAGCCGATGACGACGATGGTGCGGCCGGCCAGGCCCCGGGCGTCCGTGACCGACAGGCTCAACGGCTCGTGGCCTTGGGGCAGCCCGTCCACGGCCAGGATGGCCATGTCCCAGTAGGGGTGGATCATCACGACCCGCTGCACTTTGAAGGTCGGGCCGGTTTTGCGCCCCTGTTCCTGCTTGAAGTCGATGCCGGCCATGGCGCCGGGGAGAAAGTCCAACCGCCGGTCGCCCAGGCCCTTGGCAAAGATGCCGGCCACATGGCGGTTGGTCATGAGCAGGCCCCGGCCGACCACGAATCCCGTGCCACCGTAGGGCAGGCTGGCATGGCCGGGCAGCTCGATGCGGCCGATGGAAGGGATGGCAGCTTCGATCTTCGTCCGCTTCCCTTGGTCGTTGAGTATATCGTTCCACAAGGGATGGTTCACGGTGTAGGTCCCGTCGACGATGGGAATGGCCGGGCGTATTTCCGCGTTGATGATCGCCTCGAGCCCGAGGTGCTGGTCCTCGGACAGGTCACGCCCCATATCCAGGCCTTCCAGGGCCGAGACGGCCAGGGAGGACACGACCTCGGTGCCCAACCCCATGGCGGGCCTGGCCGCGGTGCCCGGTCCCGCAGTGGGCATGGCCGCAGTGCCCACCCCCATGGTGGTCATGGCCGCGGTGCCGACCCCTGCGGCGGCCTGGCCTTGCAAATGCGTCCGCAGGGCCTCGATACCCCCGGTTTTACCCGTTATAAGCTGAAGATACCCTTCGAGTCGCTGTGCATCCGGTCGGGACATACGCTCCTCCTTGCCCTTTGCTGGGGGTGATCCGCCACGGGAACCGGATGTCGGGAGGATTCCGGTCGCGGACCGGGGGGCGCAACCACCGGGACACCGCACCGGTTGCTGCGTGCCAATGACACGGGAAAAACGTCTCTGACCTGCAACGATCCGGGGCGGCCCGGCGGGGACACGGCCCGAGGCTTCGCCCGACCCGCGCGCCTTCCGCCCTTGCCGGCCGGCGACGGCCAGTACGAGCCAGGCCTGCCGCCGCGGCTTGCCCCCGCAGCCCCCGGGGCCGCCAAGGTGATCGGATCGTACAACCTATGCGAAAAAAGGTATTTCCCGTCAAGCCGAAGGCATGATTTCACGAGATCGCAACAATACGCCCGCAACGATTTCACCTTGCCAGAAAAGCGTATTTTTTATATAAATAATTTTATCGCATAGTTCCTTTTTTTTGCTGCACAAACCCCAGGCGGCGTACCCTTTCGCATCCCAACGTCCACAACCGGCATTGGAGGCATGGTATGGGTAAGGCGTGTGCGAAAACCATTGTTTACGTCCACGGTATCGGCAACAAGCCATCGGCCAGCGCCTTGAAGCTCCAGTGGGACACGGCCCTGTTCGGCCTCGACCTGGGGGACAAAAGCCGCATGGCCTACTGGGTGAACCGCGAATACTACCCCACGCCCGAGGCGGCCTCCGTGCGCGGGGACATCGGGCAGCCCGAGGCCGGCTTCCGGGCCATGGACCTACCTTTGCAACTGGAGGCCGGGGGCGGCTTCAGCCTGGATGCGGACCGGCTGGCCGTGGAAGACCCCAATCAGCTCGCCGTCCTGCGGTCCATCGCCGAAAAGATGCAGGGCGCGGCCGATACCGCGGCCGCCGCCGGCATGGAGGCCAAGGTCCTGCCCCTGCCCGAGCCGGCCCGCCGCTTCCTCACCCGATTCGTCACCGGGCTTTTTTTGCGCGACGTTAACGACTACCTGTTCGGCAAGGCCCGCCACCAGGCCATGCTCGACGCCGTGACGGAGCGCCTGGCCAACGGCGGGCCCTTCATCGTGATCGGCCACAGCCTCGGCTCGGTCATCGCCTACGAGGCCCTGTGCCGCCAAACCTACGACGTGCCGCTGTTCGTCACCATCGGCTCCCCGCTGGCCCTGACGGAAGTCATGGACGGGCTGCGCCGCTGGCTCGGGCGCGACAGCCTGGCCCCGCCCGAAGGCGTGGCCCATTGGCTCAACGTGGCGGACAAGCTCGACATCGTGGCCAAGGACAGCGACATCAGCAACGACTTCCACCCCAACGTGGTCATCGAAAACCTCGCCGCCGCCGGACTCAATCCCGACAGCCCCCAGCAACCCCACTCCGGCACGGGCTATTTGCGCGTGCCCCGGGTGCAACAGGCCGTCAAGGACGTGGCCGGCGCCAACTACAGCAATGCCGTGGCCCCCTTCCACATCGCCAAGGACGTGGCCGCCGACATGGAGGACGCCCTGCCCGAGCAGCGCCTGCCCGTGCTCATCGAACTCGACAGCCGACTGGGCGCCGATCCGGCCGAGGAAGTCAAACGGCACCTGCCCCCGGAATCGGAACCCGACACCCTCAAACGCTACATCGCCGCCAAGCTCACCCGCCACGAACTGGAGGTGCTTCGGGACAAATTCTCGCCCAAGGACGCGGCCACGGGCGAGGCCGCCCCGGGCACGCCCCCTGGGGAACTTCGGATAAACGCCGTGTGGCGCAACGGCATCAAGTCCAACCAGCTCATCGAATCCTGCCGCACCATCCAGGCCGCCCCGGCCCGCGGCCCCTACGAGGCCGACGGCCACGGCATCACCTGGGCGGTGCTGGATACCGGCGTGGCCAAGGACCATATCCATTTCCAGGCCCACAACACCATCGTCGAGGTCCTCGATTGCACGGGCCAGGGCGGGCCTCAGCCTCTCACCACCCCCAAGCCCGCCGTGCACGGCAGCCATGTCTGCGGCATCATCGCCGGCCAGACCGACTGCTCCAACCTGCCCGGTGCGCCCGGGCCGCTCCTTTCCGGCGTGGCGCCCAAGGCCAAGCTGCTGGTCTACAAGGTCCTCGACGACAACGGCCGGGGCCAGGATTCCGCCATCATCAAAGCCCTGGACGACATCGCCGCGCGCAACGAGGCCTCCGTCGAACTGGCTGTCCACGGCGTCAACCTGAGCCTGGGCGGCCCCTTCGACTACCGGGTCTACGGCTGCGGCTTCTCCCCCATCTGCCGGGAGCTGCGCCGCCTGTGGCGGCAGGGCTGCCTGGCCTGCGTGGCCGCCGGCAACGAAGGGGTGCTCAACATCCTCGGCATGGCCGAATTCAACCAGGACATCTGCATCGGCGACCCGGCCAACCTCGACGAGGCCATCGCCGTGGGCTCCGTGCACAAGTCCCATCCCCACACCTACGGCATTTCCTACTTCTCCTCCCGGGGCCCCACGGCCGATGGCAGGTGCAAGCCGGACCTGGTGGCGCCCGGGGAAAACATCGTGTCCGTGCGGGCCGACCCCGGTACCGCCAAGGAAACCGACTCGGCCTTTGACCGGCTGTTCATGCCCCAAAGCGGTACCAGCATGGCCTGCCCCCACGTTTCCGGCCTGCTGGCGGCCTTTTTGTCCGTACGCCGGGAGTTCATCGGCTTTCCCGACAAGGTCAAGGCCATCCTTTTGGACAACTGCACGGACCTCGGCCGCGACGCCTACTCCCAAGGCGCCGGCATGCCCAACCTGGTCAGGATGCTCGCCACCACCTGACCCAACATCAACCCAAGGAGGCGGTATGGCTACGATCAAGGCCAAGGAACTCAAGGCCGGGGATGTGCTGCTGTATCACGGCGAAACCCTGCTTGGGCGGTTGATCCGCTTTTTCGACGGCAAACCCGTGAACCATGCCGGGCTGTACCTGGGCGACGGCAAGGTCGGCGAGGCCCTGGGCCAGGGCGTGGTCAAAACGGACCTGGCCCAAAGCATCAAGGGCGACACCGTCTGGGCCTACCGGCTCAAAACCACCCCGCCCGGCCTGGCCCCGGTGCTGGCCGTGGCCGACAAGGTGCTGGCCGAGGGACCTCGCTACGCCTACGAAGCCATCCTGCTGCTGGCCCTTCTGGCCACCACCCGGAAAATCAACCTGACGCCGGTCCTGTCCGTGCTGCTGCGGGGCATCCTGGACAAGGCGGCCAGCCTGCTGGCCAACCTCAGGCTCAAGGGCCAGCAGCCCATGATCTGTTCGGAATTCGTCTTCCGTTGCTACGACGAGGCCCTGCCGGCCCCAGTGGACGCCTATACCCTGGAAATCCCCGGCCGCGCCTACCCGGGCGGCCTGACCGGCCTTGGCCTGGCCGCGCCAGGAACGGCCAGGCCGGTCGTGCATCCCCAGAGCCTGCTGGCCATGTTCGCGGCCGCCACACCCGGCCGGTCGCGCCTGTCGGCCCTGGACGTGTCAGCCGAGGCGCCGGCACCGGAACCGGTCAGCGACGAGGCCCTCGACGGGCTCATCCAGGCCTTTTTCGTGGAAACCCAGGCCGGGGCCACGGAAGCGGCCGTGGCACCCGAGGAAGTGCAGGCCCTGGGCCGCTCCCTGGCCGGCTTCGGCACCGCCGCGACCCAGGCCCTGGCCACCGAGGGCACGGTGGGCGTGCTGGGTCACGGCGCGCCGCCGATCCTTGGCGTGTGCGCCGATTTCGTCACGCCCGGGGATTTGATGACCAGCCCCAGCCTGTGGGAAGTGGGGGAAATCGAGCAGCCTTAAGCCGTCACTCAGGCGCCCCGGGAGAGATGGGCTCCCTTCCGGGGCGCCCCGGATACGTGTCCCCATTTCGTATGTCGGTGAAACGACAGGGTTCCGGTATTGGAACACCCCGTGCGAGGACGCAAAAAAAACATGCCGTCTAGGCAATTTTCTCGAAAAGATGCATGGCCTGGACAAAGGAGGACGCTATGCAAGGCGACCACGAACACCACCATGACCATGCCCACGAACACCGTCACGAACACGAACATGCACACGAACATCCCGGTATGGGCCGGCACAGCCACAAGCATGACCATGTCCATGCCCACGACCACGCCCACGAACACAAACATCCCCACGAACACGGCGAGCACGGCCCCCACGACCATGTCCACGAAGGCCATGAGAACGAGCCCCACGACCATGGGCATTGAGGCCCCGCGCCACGGCGCCCGCGGCCCTCGCCGCTGAACCGGCAACCAGGGGTGGCGCCGCCCGGCCCAGGCCACAGGCCGGGCACGAACGCAATAGCCGCCCCTGGCCCGGGCCGGACCAGCCCCCCGGCCACCCGCACTCGGCCCCTTTGCCTGCCCAACCGCCGTTGCTGGCCGCCCGCTTTTACTGGCCATGCGGCCCCTGCCTGGCCGACCCGCGACATTGGCCGGCCAAAGGGCTTGACCCCGATGCCGGCAACCGGGCATGGCACCAGCCAATCGCCTCCCAGACGAACCGCTCGTCCCCAAAGGAAACGCCGCCGTGAACGAAACCCATTGCCGTCGCATCGCCCGGGAACTGTCCCTGTCCGAGCCCCAGGTGGAAGCCGTGGCCGGTCTGGTGGCCGAAGGCGCCACGGTCCCCTTCATCGCCCGCTACCGCAAGGAAGCCACCGGCAGCCTGGACGAGGTGGCCG
Organism: Solidesulfovibrio sp. DCME; assembly: GCF_049995385.1. Classification (NCBI taxonomy): domain Bacteria; kingdom Pseudomonadati; phylum Thermodesulfobacteriota; class Desulfovibrionia; order Desulfovibrionales; family Desulfovibrionaceae; genus Solidesulfovibrio; species Solidesulfovibrio sp. DCME. Next base: position 1,654,578 of record NZ_CP188261.1, on the reverse strand, counting down.
TGGCCGCCATCCGCGACCGGCTGGACGAGCTGGCCGAACTGGACAAGCGCCGCCAGGCCATCCTGGCCTCGCTGACGGAACGCGGCCTGCTCACCGAGGCGCTGGCGGCCGCCCTGGCCGAGGCCCCGGACAAGGCCCGGCTGGAAGACCTCTACCTGCCCTACCGGCCCAAGCGGCGCACCCGGGCGGCCATGGCCCGGGAACGCGGCCTGGCGCCCCTGGCCGAGGCCCTTATGGCCCAGCGGGGCCGCGACCCCCAATCCCTGGCCCGGCCCTTCGTCAACCCGGCCAAGGAAGTCGCGGACGTGGAGGCCGCCCTGGCCGGCGCCCGGGACATCCTGGCCGAGGACATGGCCGAGGAGCCGGGGCTTCGGGCCAAGGCCCGCGACCTCTTCCTGCGGCGCGGCCGGTTCGTGTCCAAGGTCGCCAAGGGCAAGGAGGCGGACGGGGGCACCTTTCGCGACTGGTTCGACTGGGACGAACCCCTGCGCGCCATCCCCGGCCACCGGGCCCTGGCCATGTTCCGGGGCGAGGCCGAGGGCATCCTCAGCCTGCGCCTGCGCCCGGCCGAGGAGGAGCTGCTCGACCTGGCCAAGCGGCAATTCGTGCGGGGCAGCGCCCCCGATGCCCTGGAAGTGGCGGCCGCCGTGGCCGACGGCTGCAAGCGGCTGCTGGGGCCGTCGCTTGAAACCGAAACCCGGGCCCTGGTCAAGGCCAAGGCCGATGCCGAGGCCATCCGGGTCTTCGCCGCCAACCTGCGCGGGCTGCTGCTGGCCCCGCCCCTTGGCCCCAAACGGGTGCTGGCCCTGGACCCGGGCTTTCGCACCGGGGCCAAGCTGACGGTGCTCGACGCCCAGGGCGGCCTGCTCCACCACACGACCATCCACCCCACCGGCTCGGCCGGCCAGTGCGAGGCCGCCGGCCGGACCCTGGCGGAACTGTGCGCCCGCTTCGATGTCCAGGCCATCGCCATCGGCAACGGCACGGCCGGCCGCGAGACCGAGGCCTTCGTGCGCGGCCTGGGCCTCGGGGTACCGGCTGTCCTGGTCAACGAGGCCGGCGCCTCCATTTATTCGGCCTCCGACGCCGCCCGGCGGGAATTCCCGGACCTGGACCTGACCGTGCGCGGCTCGGTGAGTATCGGCCGCCGGCTCATGGACCCCCTGGCCGAACTGGTCAAGCTCGACCCCAAATCCATCGGCGTGGGCCAGTACCAGCACGACGTGGACCAGGCCGGCCTGCGCCGGGCGCTTAACGACGTGGTGACCAGCTGCGTCAACGCCGTGGGCGTGGACGTCAACACCGCGAGCCAGGAGTTGCTGACGTTCGTGTCGGGGCTGGGGCCGGCCCTGGCCAAGGCCGTGGTCGCCCACCGCGAGGCGGGCGGCCCCTTCCCCAGCCGGGCCGCCCTGCGCCAGGTGCGGGGGCTTGGCCCCAAGGCCTTCGAGCAGGCGGCCGGTTTTTTGCGCGTACGCGGCGACGAGCCCCTCGACGCCAGCGCCGTGCATCCCGAGCGCTACGCCCTGGTGCGGCGCATGGCCCGCGACGCAGGGCACTCCGTGGCGGAGCTTTTGTCCGACGCCACGGCCAGGGCCGGGATTCGGCTCCAGGACTACGTGTCCGAGGCCATCGGCCTGCCGAGCCTCACCGACATCCTGGCCGAGCTGGAAAAGCCCGGCCGGGACCCCCGGCAAGCCTTCAGCGCCTTTGCCTTCGCCGAAGGCGTCAGCCGCATCGAGGACCTGGAAGTCGACATGGAACTGCCGGGCATCGTCACCAACGTGACCCGGTTCGGGGCTTTCGTGGATGTGGGCGTGCACCGCGACGGCATGGTCCACGTGAGCCAACTGGCCGACCGCTACGTGGCCGACCCGGCCGAGGTCGTTTCCGTGGGCCGGGAGGTGCTGGTGCGAGTCATCGAGGTGGACCTGGCCCGCGGCCGCATCAGCCTGAGCCTGCGCGGCCAGGGGGCCAAGGGCGAGGGAGGCGGGCGTTTTATTTGATGAGCGCCAGCAGCTTTTCGGCCACTGGGCTGAAGAAGGCGATGGCGAGGGCGGCCAAGCCGATGAGGATGCGTATCTGCATCTCCATGCGGTCGATTTTCCCTTCGAGCCGGGCAAAACGGGTATCGATGTCACCGAACCGTTTTTCCAACTTGGTTTCGAATTGGAAGAAATCCGCTTTGGTGGCTACCTCGGTTCGGAGTTCGGCCAGGACGCGGGCGTCCAGATCGTTGATGACCTCGATGACCGGGCCGGCGGCTTCGGGACCCAGGGCCTTTTCGAGTTTCTTCGTGTCGTCGAACAAGAGCGTCATATTCCGGTCCATGCCCGAGGCGGGCGGGGAGGTCAAGGGGCAGTGATGAGCAACAAGTCGCAAGCCTTTGTGGACACCGGAATGACCTGTTTGGAGAAAGAACACTATAAAGACGCGGTGGAGAATTTCAGGCCAGCATTGACTCTTCATGGAGCAGCCTGGACAGTGTCATTGTTTAACTCTTGGGTAGAAAGCGGCCATCATTGCGACTTGTTCTCAAACAGGGGAATAACAGCGACCTTGGTCTGAGCCGGCGGCGTTTGAGCAACCAGCCGTATTGGCATCGTAATCGGCCTGGCAAACAAATGTTGGTTTCGCAACACCTTCCCCCCTCCTTGCGGGCGCGGCCCGCGCCGGGCCGCCTCACAGGCCAAGCAGGGCGCGCAGGCAGCCGTAGGCCCCGACCAGCAGGCAGACCGAGGCCACCAGCCGGCGCAGGCGCACCGGGGAAACCCGGTGGGACAGGCGGATGCCGACGACCAACCCGGCGATCTCCAGCACCGTGATCCAGGCCACCACCCGGAAATCCACCACCCCGTAACAGAGGTTGCCCAACGTGCCGCAGGCGGCCACGGCCACCTGCAACACCTGGCCGGCGGCAATGGACAGCAGGGGCGGAAAGCCCAGCGCCACCATGACCGGGATGGACAGGACCGGCCCGCCCGCGCCGGTCAGCCCCGAAAAAAAGCCCACCACCGCGCCGATGCCGACCATAAGGGCCTTGTGCGCCCGCCGCGACGGGTCGTAGCCGAGCCCGGCCCCGGGCTTGGGGGGAAACAGCGCCGAGGCCCCGGCAAAGACGATCAACAGCGACAGCACCAGCTTGAGCATCGCCACCGGCGCGTAGGCGTTGGCCACGGCGCCGAGCAGGCTGGTGGCGGCGGCGCTTATGGCCAGGGGCCGGGCCGGTGCCCAGTCGATGACCTGGCGGCGCTGCTGGAGCCAGACGGCCACCAGGCCCACAAAAAAAAAGCTGCACAGGGCGGTGGCCATGGCGGACTGGACGGACAGGCCGGCCGAGGCGGACAGGGCCGGGATGAGGAGGATGCCGCCGACGCCGGTCAGTCCGGTCAGGAGGCCGACGAGGCAGACGGTTGCGGCCAAGAGCGTCATGGGGCCTCCGGGCAGGCCGCGCGGCGCCTGGAGGCGCGGCAGCGGTCACTGCAAGCGTTTGCATTCCACGGATAGCAAACGCCTGTCAAGCGGCCCGAAGAAAGCCGGACTTCCCGCTCTCCCCCAAAAAACATATGGCCTTTTCGCACGCCAACTGTACTAAATGTGGCACAAATCAAATACTTTTTAGAAGTATTTATGAAATCAACACGTTTTACGCGTTTTCCTTGACACGGGCCGGCAAAGTTATGAAAGCGTTTTCATCAGACGCCCCGTTTCCCCGAAACCGGCAGGCCCAAACCCCGCCGCAGCAACCACAGACGGCCCGCGCCGCCAGGCGCCAGGCCGACCAGGCACCGGGAGTCCCATGGCGCAGATCACCATCCAGGATGTCGCCCAGATGGCCGGCGTTTCCCCGGCCACCGTGTCCCGGGCCCTGCATTCCCCGCACCTGGTCAGCAAAGCCACCCGGGAAAATATCGAACGCATCATCCGCGAAAACAACTATATTTACAACGCCGCCGCCGCCGACCTGTCCCGAAGGAAATCCTCGGTCCTCGGCGTCTTCATCCCCACCACCGGCGGCACCGTCTTCGCCAGCACCGTCGGGGCCATCGAGGAATACGCCTACCAGCGCGGCTTTCCGCTGATGGTCAGCAACACCCGCTACGACCCGGAAATCGAGGCCGTGCTGCTGCACAAGTGCCTGGAACGCCGCATGGCCGGCGTCATCCTCACCGGCTACTGCCAGGCCAACGAGGCGCTCATCCTGTCCATGGCCGAAAAGGGCCTGCCCTGCCTGGTGGCCTGGGAGGTCCTGCCCGAGTCGGTTCCCTTAAGCTACGTCGGCATAGACAACTTCCAGGCCGCCTACGAGGCCACGGACTACCTGCTGGGCCTGGGGCATCGCCGGGTCGGGCTCATCGTGGGGCCGCGCTCGGGCATCCTGCGGGCGGCCAAGCGCTACGAGGGCTACGTCGCCGCCCTGCGCGCCCGCGGCCTGGACGAGGACCCGGCCTACGTCGTCGAACGCCACCCGACCATGCTCAATGGCAAGGAGGCCATGGCCCGCCTGCTGCGCCTGCCCAAGCCCCCCACGGCCGTTTTCGCCGCCAGCGACTTCATGGCCATCGGCGCCATGGCCGCCGCCCGCGAGTGCGGCCTGCGCATCCCGGAAGACATTTCCATCATGGGCTACGACGACATCGAGTTCACCAACTACACCTCCCCGGCCCTGAGCACCGTGCGCGTGCCCAGCTGGGACATCGGCCACCTGGCCGTGAGCCTGCTCATGGACATGGTCGAATCCGGGGACGGCCAGCCGCGGCGGCTGTGCCTGGACACGCAGCTGGTGCTGCGCAAGTCCTGCCAGCATCCGCCGCCCGGCCCCCACCGTCCCCGCGAAGGCAAGGGCGGCGTCGCGCGATAACCCGACGCGGTACGGACCGGGCAACGGTCGGCAACGACGGAGAACGGAGGATTGAGATGGGTAACGTTGGCATTGTCGGAACCGGAGTCATGGGGCGGGCCGTGGCCGCCGTTTTCCTGGAAAAGGGCCTGGCCGTCCACGGCTACGACGCCTTCGGCCCCTGCGTCAAAGTCGCCCGGGAAAACGGCATCATCATGCACGGCAGCCTGGCCGCACTGGCCCGGGCCACCGACCGCATCATCCTGTTTTTGCCCGGCCCGGCGGAGATCGCCGCCTGCGTGGCCGGCCCCGGGGGCCTGCTGGCCGCGGCCGCGCCGGGCACGGTCATCATCGACATGTGCACCAGCGCCCCGGAGACCACCCGGGCCATGGCCGACGCGGCCAAGGCGGCCGGCGTGCGCTACCTCGACGCCCCGGTGCTCGGCCGGCCGGCCACCATCGGCAAATGGGCCCTGCCCGTGGGCGGCGAGGCCGAGGACTGCGCCCTGGTCGAACCGTTGCTGCGCCTTTTCGCCGCCCATGTCGTCCACATGGGCCCAAGCGGCAGCGGCCACAAGGTCAAGCTCCTCAACCAGATGATGTTCGGCGCCATCAACGCCATGACCGCCGAAATGATGGCCGTGGCCGACAAGGTCGGCATCGCCCCGGGCCGGCTCTACGACATCATCACCGCCAGCCAGGCCGGCACGGTCAGCAATCTGTTCAAGGAACTCGGCCGCCGGGTCAGCGAGCAGCGCTACGACGACCCGACCTTCACCGTGGCCCTTTTGGCCAAGGACGTGCGCCTGGGCCTGGAGATGGCCGACCAGGCCGGCGCGCCGCCGCTGGTCGGGCGCACCGTGGACTTCCTCAACCGCGCCTCCTGCGCCCAGGGCTTCGGCGGTGAGGACACTTCCGTCATGTGGAAGAGCCTGGGGCACATCTGGCAGGGAGGGGACGCTCATGGCCAAGGCTAAAAAACTGCTCGTGCTCGGCATCGACGCCGCCCTGCCCGACTACGTCAAGCGCTTCGCCGCCGAGGACAGCCTGCCCAACCTGGCCAGGCTCATGGCCGGCGGCTTCACCACGCGGGTCATCCCCACCTTTCCGCCCTTAACCGCCGCCGCCTGGTGCGCCATTGTCACCGGGGCCGGCCCGGGCACCTGCGGCATCCCGAGCCTGATGGTGCGCCAGCCCGGCGAGGAGCTCGACTCCTGGCAGACCTCCTTCGACAAGCGCCTGCTGCTGGCCGAGACCCTCTGGGAAAGCGAAAACGCCGTCGGCCGCCGGGTGGCCCTGATCAACTGGCCGGTCACCTGGCCCATGGAACTGCCCGAGGAACACGGCATCCAGATCGCCGCCTCCCTCAACCCGCCGTTTCGCTATTTCTACATGCCCCTTTGGGACGTCGGCCCAAGCGCCGTATTCTCGCCGCGAAAACTCCCCTGCGACCAGGTCCCGGGCCGGGCCGTCCAGGTGACGCCCGCCCCAGCCGAGCCCTGGGCCAATGCCCCGGCAAGCGTCCGGCCGCCCCTGGAATTTGCCATCGACGTGCCGCCGGTCCTGGCCAAGGGGCCGCGCTACCGGGTGCTCCTGACGGCCTCTGGCGCCGCCGGCTACGACACCGCAACCGTGGCCCCGTCCCGCGACGCGGCCCAGGCCGTGGCCGTGCTCGCCCCGGGCGACCTGAGCGGCTGGATCGAGGAGGCCTTCACGGACAAGGACGGCCGGCCGCGCCGGGGACGCTTCCGGCTCCACCTGGCCCAGCTCGACCCGGACGGCGCGGACTTCCGGCTTTTCAGCAGCGCCGTCAACACGGCCGAGGCCTACACCCTGCCACCGAGCATCACCCCGGAGGTGGAGGCCGCCGCCGGCCCCTACATCGAGGTGGACGACCCCTGGGCCTTCATGGACGGCTGGATCGGCCTGCCTGCCTACATGAACCAGCTGCACCGTCTGGCCGACTGGTGGGGCGAGGCCACCCGCTACGCCCTTAAACGCCCGGACATCGATTCCGTCTACAGTTGGGTGGGCACCGTCGACCACCTCCAGCACGTCATGTACGGCGCCCTGGACCCGACCTCGCCCCACTACGACCCCGAGCGGCTCGACTACTGGACCGACATCCTGCGCCAGGGCTACCGCCAGCTCGACGACGCCCTGGGCCGCATCCTCGGGGCCGTGGACCTGGACGAGACGCTTGTGGCCGTGGTCTCGGACCACGGCTTCTCGGCCCTGGCCTCGAGCCCCTACATGAAGAAGTTCCTCAAGGAGGCAGGGCTTTTGTCCTACGAGATCGACCCGGCAACCGGGGAGATGCGCGTGGACTGGGCCAGGACCAAGTGCTTCCCCCTGGAGCCCTGCCATGCCCACCTGTTCGTCAACCTGCGCGGCCGCGACCCCCAGGGCTGCGTCGAGCCGGCCGACTACGAAAAGGTCCAAAACGAGATCATCGACGCCTTGCTCGCCTGGCGCGACCCGGAAACCGGCCAGCGGGTGGTGGAGCTGGCCCTGCCCAGGCAGCTGGCCTCCCAGCTCGGCGTCTACGAGCGCAAGGGCTTCGAGCGCGTGGGCGACGTGCTGTTCGCCATCCGCCGCCGCTACATGAACTGCCCCTTCGTCTACCGGGCGGCCGTCCAGTACCGCGACGGCACCGAGCGCATCATCGAAAGCCCGGAGCTCTTCGAGCCGGCCGTGCTCGGCCGCCATTTCACCGGCGTGCACACCGCCCTGCCCCACGAACCGGACATGCACTGCCTGCTGGTGCTGCACGGGCCGGGCGTGGCCCAGGCCGCGCGCGACATCCCGGCCGACATCACCGACATCGCCCCGACCCTGGCCACGCTCCTGGGCGTGCCCGCGCCCAGGGACTGCGAGGGCAGCGCCCTGCGGGAGGCCATAACCGCCGAGAAACCCTGAAGGCTTTATTGCCCCTGCCGGGGCTTGAAAAAAGGCGCTCCGGGCCGGCCGTTGGGGTCGGACCGCCCGCGGGCGCGACGTCCGAACCAGTAAAGGAGGCAACGATGAAAGTGACGCGACGGTTCCTGTTCCTGGCCCTGTGCGCAACGCTGTCCCTGACGTTCGCCGGACGCATCCCGCAGGCCATGGCCGCCGGGGAAGGCGGGAAAACCACCTTCGGCCTCAAGCCCTTTGCCCAGAAACAGGTCCTGCGCCTGGGCTTTTTCGCCGGCTCGCCCCTGTCCATCCCCTTTTTCATCGCCGACAAGGAAGGCTTCTTCAAGGAACTCAACATCGAGATCAAATACGAGACCTTCACCAACGGCCCGGCCATGATGGAGGCCAACGCCAACTGGGACATGGCCGGTTGCGGCCTGGGCGGCATGCTGGCCGGCATGGTCGGCTACGACCTGCGGGTCATCGGCATCTCGGACTATGAAAAGAACCTGGCCCTGTTCGTGCGCAAGGACAGCCCCCTGGCCAAGGACATGAAAAACCCGGACAACTGGAAGGGCACCACCTGGCTGTATCCCCTGGGCACCACGGCCCAGGCCACCCTGGTCGCGGCCCTTAAAAACGTCGGCCTGGGCCTGTCCGACGTCAAGTCCATCAACATGGACGTGGCCAGCGCCTTGACGGGCTTCATGGGCAATCAGGGCGACGGCCTGGCCGTGTGGAACGCCATCGCCTTCACCGCCGACGACAAGGGCTTCGTGCGCATCGCCGACGGCCGCACCCTCAATGTCGCCCCGCCCTGCGGCACCCTGGCCACCCAGAAGTCCCTGGCCGAGAAAAAGGAACTGCTCACCACCGCCTACCTCGTCTTCCACCTGACCTGCCAGTGGATCAAGGCCAACGACGCCAACCTCAAGAAGGCCGGCCAGTACTTCCTGGAAAGCTGCCAGGACGAAGGCATCGCCTGCACGCCGAGCATCGCCCAGCGCGTCATGGAGTGGTACGCCGGCCCCAGCCTCAAGCAGTCCATCGACGTCATGACCGTGGCCAAGACCGACGACAGCGGCCCCTACAAGGGCAAAGCCCTCACCGAGGCCCAGCGCGAGATCTTCGCCGGCATGGACTTCTTCATCTCCCAAAACAAGTACACGCCCGCGGACAAGGAAAAGATGATCAAAAACGGCCTCATCGACCCGGCCATCGCCGAGGCGGCCAAGAAGGTCATGGAGCAGCAAGGCATCGCCGCAAAGTAAGGGCGGCCGGACCAGGCGGCGGGGATGGCGGCGGCGCCTCCCCCCGCCGCAAGCCATGGCCGTCCGACGGGATGCCGGCCGGCCTGACGCCGCCCCGTCGCGACGCGCGCCGTGCCCTGTCCAGACGCCCATCCCCGGGGCTGCCGCCGGCCTTCGTGCCGGGCGCGGCCGGGGGGGCGGGCACAGGGCGCACGGCCGCGCACGCCGCGGGGACGGACGCGGGGGGAAAGGGTATGTCAGAGCAAGTCTGCGCGGCGCGCTTAAGCGAAGCCGAGCGCGTCGCCCTGGTGCAGTGCCAGAAAAAACGGGACAAATACACGGCCACCACCCTGTCCGTGGCCGGCATCCTGGGCTTTTTGATCATCTGGCAGGTGATCGCCTCCTCGGGCCTGATGTCGGAGCGTTTTCTGGCCTCGCCCATCGAGATCGTCCAGCTTTTCTTCGTCAAGCTCGTCAACCCCAGCCCGGACGGGGCGACCCTTGGCGTCAACATCCTCTCCAGCCTGACCGTGGCGCTGACGGGCTTTGTCCTGGCCATCGCCATCGGCGTGCCCATGGGCCTGCTCATGGGCTGGTACCGGGGCTTCGACCGCTTCATGCGCCCCATCTTCGAGATCGTGCGCCCCATTCCGCCCGTGTCCTGGATTCCCCTGACCATCGTGTGGCTGGGCATCGACCTGCGGGCCAAGGCCTTCATCGTCTTCTTCGCCGCCTTCGTGCCTTGCCTCATCAACGCCTACACCGGCATCCGCCAGACAAGCCCGGTGCTGATCAACGTGGCCAAGACCTGCGGCGCCTCGGACTTCACGGTCTTCCTCAAGGTCGGCTGCCCCTCGGCCCTGACCATGGTCTTCGCCGGCATCCGGGTGGCGCTGGGCAACTCCTGGGCGACCCTCGTTGCGGCCGAGATGCTCGCCGCCGATAGCGGCCTTGGCTACATGATCATCATGGGCCGCCAGTTCGCCCGGGCGGACATCGTCATCCTCGGCATCGCCGTCATCGGCGTCATCGGCACCCTGTTCGTGGCCGTGCTCGACCTGGTGGAAGACAAGGTCCTGGGATGGAAAAAGCAATGAAGACGCACGAATTGAGCCCGATGGAACGGCGCGAGCAGACCCTTGGCCGCATCTACGTGGTGCTGCCCTTCCTCTCCCTGGGCCTGCTGTTCGCCTTGTGGCTGTATGTTTCCAGCGGCGAAGGCGCGCGCTTCCCGTCCCCCATGGCCACCCTGGAGCGCTTCCACCAGATCATGGAGCGGCCCATCAAGGGCCTGACCATCTTCGGCCACGTGCTGGCCAGCTTGCAGCGCGTGATCATCGCCCTGGCCTTCGCCTGGGGCCTGGGCATCGCCTTCGGCATCGCCACGGGCTGGAACCGCCGCCTGGACGCCCTGCTGACGCCGCTTTTCACGGCCTTTCGCTCCGTGCCGCCCCTGGCCTGGATCCCGCTGATCACCATCTGGTTCGGCCTGGGCGAATTCCCCAAGGTCCTGCTGGTTTTCATCGGCGCCATCCCGGCCATCGTGGTCAACACCCACGCCGGCATGCGCTACGTCCAGAAGACCTACCTCGACGTGGGCACCATGTTCAACGCCACGCCCCGCCAGCGGCTGTTCAAGATCGCCATCCCCTCGGCCCTGGACGCCATCTTCGCCGGCGTGCGCACCTCCACCAGCGCCGCCTGGATGGTGGTGCTGGCCGCGGAGATGCTCGGCGGCAAGTCCGGCGTGGGCTTCCTCATCATCCGGGGCATGGACTCCCTGGACATGCCGCTGGTGCTGCTGTCCATGATCTTCATCGGCCTGGTCGGGGCGCTGCTCGCCGTGCTCACGCAACTTACGGAAAGGATTTTGTGCCCATGGACGAAAAAACGGTCAAACTGAGCCTGCGTGGCGTCTCCCAGAGCTACGTCGTCGGGGACGCCGTGCGCGACGCCATCGTGGATATTTCGCTCGACGTCTACGACAACGAGTTCCTGGTCATCCTCGGCCCGGGCCAGTGCGGCAAGACCGTGCTGCTCAACATCATCGGCGGCCTGGAGCGGCCCATCGAGGGCGACATCCGCCTCGACGGCCGGCCCGTGGTCGGCAGCCACCCGCGCATCACCATGGTCTTCCAGAAACTGGCGCTGATGCCCTGGAAGACGGTCATGCAAAACGTCGGCTTCGGCCCGGAGATCGCCGGCGAGGCCCGCCGGGACTGGTTCCTCGAGGCCCAGAAGTGCATCGACCTCGTTGGGTTAAATGGCTTCGAGAAAAGCTACCCCCACGAACTGTCCGGCGGCATGAAGCAGCGGGTGGGCATCGCCCGGGCCTACGCCAGCGACCCGGAAATCCTGCTCATGGACGAGCCCTTCGGCCAGCTCGACGCCCAGACCCGCTACGCCATGGAGATCGAGATCCAGCGCATCTGGCAGCAGGAGCGCCGCACCGTCGTCTTCGTGACCAACAACATCGAGGAAGCCGTCTACCTCGGCGACCGCATCGTCCTTCTCAGCAAATGGCCGGCCCGGATCAAGGCCGTCTACGAACCGGACCTGCCGCGTCCGCGCAACATGACGGACCCGCGGTTCCTGGCCATCCGCAAGACCATCGCCGACAACATGGACCTGGCCCTGTAGCCGTCCCCGGGAGCCCGACATGACCACGGACACGCGACCCATCAAGGTCGAGGTGAAAAACCTGACCAAATACTTCGGGGAACTGCACGTCCTCGACGACATCTCGTTTGACATCCACCAGGGTGAGTTCGTCTGCGTCGTCGGCCCCACGGGCTGCGGCAAGACGACCTTCCTCAACCTGCTCACCCGCATCTACAGCCCCACGCGCGGCGACCTCTACATCGACGGGGAGTCCGCCGACCCGAAAAAGCACAACCTGGCCTTCGTCTTCCAGGAGCCCTCGGCCTTTCCCTGGCTGACCGTGGAAAAAAACCTGCGCTTCGGCCTGGACATCAAGAAACTGCCCAAGGCCGTCATCGACGAGCGCATGGGGATGATCATCGACATGCTGGGGCTGGCCGACATGCGCCAGCGCTATCCGCACCAGCTCTCCGTCAGCTCCGAGCAGCGCATCATCATCGGCCGGGCCTTCGCCATGAAGCCGGACCTGCTGCTCATGGACGAACCCTACGGCCAGATGGACGTCAAGCTGCGCTTTTTCCTGGAGGACGAGGTCATTCGCCTGTGGAAGGAGCTCGGCACCACGGTGGTTTTCATCACCCACAACATCGAGGAGGCCGTGTACATGGCCGAGCGCATCCTCATCCTGTCCAACAAGCCGACGACGATCAAGGAGGAGGTGGTGGTGGACCTGCCCCGGCCGCGCCGGTTCGACGACCCGGACTTCGTCGCCATCCGCAACTACGTGACGGAAAAAATCAAGTGGTGGTAACCGGGGCCCGTTCGCCCCGTGTCAACAGCGGCGCCGCCGGCGCCGGACATTGCAACAGAAGGTGACTGGCCATGCAAGACGTCTTGTTGGACTACGGCGATTCGAAAATGCGCGTGGAGCTGCCCGACAGCGCGACGGTGCTGCGGCTGGCCGGGGTGGAGACCGACCCCCCGGCCGTGGACGCGGCCGCGGCCGTGCGGCGGGCCCTGGCCAAGCCGCTGGGGACGCCGCCCCTGCGCGAGCTGGCCAAGCCCGGCCAGAAGGTCGTCATCGGCTTCCCGGACCGGGTCAAGGGCGGGGCTGGCCCCAACTGCCACCGCCGGGTGGCCATCCCCATCATCGTCGAGGAACTGCTGGCCGCCGGCGTGCGCCTGGAGGACATCACCCTGCTGTGCGCCCCGGGCCTGCACCGCCACAACACCCTGGAGGAATGGTACTGGTACCTGGGCAAGGGCATCGTGGACATGTTCTACCCCGGCCGGCTCCTCAACCACGACGCCGAGGCCGCCGACATCGTGGACCTCGGCACCGACGCCATGGGCAACGTCGTGCAGGTCAGCCGGCTGTTGGCCGAGGCCGACCTGCCCATCGTGGTCGGCCACTGCGCCGGCAACCCCTACGGCGGCTTTTCCGGCGGCTACAAGATGCTGGTGACCGGGCACACCACCTGGCGCTGCATCAGCTCCCACCACTGCCCGAGCACCATGCACCGCGACGACTGGCTCGGCGCCTCGCCCCACTCCCACCAGCGCCACCAGTTCCGCTCCATCGGCGAACACATCGAGGCCGGCATCGGCAAGAAGATCTTCGGCGTGGACGCGGTCATCGGCAAGCGGGCGCAAGTCCTCGACGTCCAGGCCGGGCTTCTGGGCGAAATCGAGAAAGCCACCTGGCCCCTGGCCGAAAAACGCACCAACTACGCCATGGACATGGCCGAGCCGGCCGACGTGCTCATCATGGGCCTGCCGCGCAACTTCCACTACGGCCCGGGCATGGGCACCAACCCCATCCTCATGAGCCTGGCCATCGGCGGCCAGCTCTCGCGCTGCTGGAAAGCCTTCCGCGAAGGCGGCGTGGTCATCGCCGTGTCGGTGTGCGACGGCTGGTTCAACGCCAACTGGTTCCCGTCCTACGAGGAAACCTACGAAGCGCTCCAGAAGTACTGCACCCCGCGGGAATACCTGGAATCGGCCGAGGCCGCGGCCATGGCCGCCCACCCGGAATACTGCTACAAGTATTCCAATTTCAACACCTACCACCCCTACCACGCCATGTCCATGGTAAGCGGCGGCAGCGTGCCGGCCAAGCGCACCAGCGCCGTGTACGTGGCCGGGGCCAAGGCGCCCCGCTTCGCCCGGGGCATGGGCTTCATCCCCACGGCCACCTTCGAGGAGGCCATGGCCCAAGCGAGGCGCCACGTCGGGGCCAACCCGCGCATCCTGTGCACCCCCGACTGCTTCACCGGCGGCATGGGCGTCCACCTGCACCTGAAGAAGTAACGGCCGGGCCTTGCGCCCGGTGTCCCCGGCAGGGAGCGCGGCATCGGTCCGCGCTCCCTTTTTTCGTGCCCGCCCCGGCCGGGCGCGACGGCCCGGCAACACCCGGGCGGCAGGGCGAAAGAGAAGGGAGCGCGAAACCGGCCCGCGCTCCCTTTTGTTGGGTCCGCCCCGGGCCGGGCTCAGCGGCCCTTGAACACCCGGGAGGTCAGGACGAAGAAAAGCGGAATGAAGATGAGGTCGATGAAGGTGGCCGAGAGCATGCCGCCGCACACGGCCGTGCCGATGGCGTTCATGGCCCCGGCCCCGGCGCCCTTGGCGATGGCCAGGGGCAGCACGCCGAAGAAAAAGGCCAGGGAGGTCATCATGACCGGCCGGAACCGCGTCTTGACCGCGCCAAGCGTCGCCTCCACCAGCCCCTCGCCCTGGCCCATGCGCTCCTTGATGAACTGGATGATGAGGATGGCGTTTTTGGTGGAAAGGCCCAAGGTCGTGAGAAACCCGATCTGGAAGTAGACGTCGTTGGGCAGCCCGCGCGCGGACGTGGCCACGATGGCGCCGAGCACGCCCAAGGGCAGCATGAGCATGTTGACGATGGGGATGGTCCAGCTCTCGTACAGGGCGGCCACGCACAAAAAGATCACGAATATGGAAAAGGCGTAGAGGATGGGGCCCTGGGCCGTGGCGATGCGTTCCTGGTAGGACAGCCCCGTCCAGTCGAAGCCGATGCCCTGGGGCATCTTGGCGGCGAATTCCTCCATGGCGGCCATGGCCTCGCCGGTGCTGTGGCCGGGCGAGGGCTCGCCCCAGATGTTGATGGCCGCAAAGGCGTTGTAGCGTTCGAGCTTGGGCGAGCCCATGGTCCAGCGGCCGGTGGCGAACGACGACAGGGGCACCATCTTGCCCACGGTGTTGCGCACGTAGAGACGGTTGAGGTCTTGCGGCTGCATGCGAAACGGCGCGTCGGCCTGAATGTTGACCTGCTTGACCCGGCCGGCCTGGACGAAGTCGTTGACGTAGGCGCTGCCGAAGGCCGCGGCGATGGTGGTGTGGATGGAGGTGATGGGCACGCCCAGGGCGCCGGCCTTGTCCCAGTCCACGTCCACGTGGTATTCGGGCACGTCCTCCATGCCGTTTGGCCGCACGCCGACCAGGCGCGGGTCCTGGCGGGCCATGCCGAGCATCTGGTTGCGCGCCCCCATGAGCTTTTCGTGGCCCACCCCGCCGCGGTCCTGCAATTCGAAATCGAAGCCCGAGGCCATGCCCAGCTCCACCACCGGCGGCGGCGGAAAGGCGAAGACCATGGCCTCCTTGATGCCGGCAAAATGGCCCATGGCCCGGGCGGCCACCGGCTTGACCCGCAGGTCCTCGCGGTTGCGCAGGTGCCAGTCCTTGAGCTTGACGAAACCCAGGGCCATGTTCTGGCCCTGGCCGCTGAAGCTCACCCCGGCGATGCCCATGAAGGATTCCACGGCTTCCTTCTCGTGTTGCTCGAAGTAGGCCTTGACCTTGTCGAGCACCTTCGTGGTCTGCTCCAGGGTGGAGGTGCCGGGCGGCAACGTGGCCTGGACGATGAGGATGCCCTGGTCCTCGTCCGGGATGTAGCCCGTGGGCATGCGCCGGAACAGGTAGGCCACGGTGGCCAGGATCAGGAGGTAGAGCAGCAGGTAGCGGGTCGCCCGGGAAAAGGACCGGCCGACCAGGCCCACGTAGTAGCCTCGGACCGCGTAGAAGACCTTGTCGAACCAGGCGAAAAACGGCCGCAGGAAAAAGATCACGTTCTCCGAGGGCTGGTGCCCCTTGGCCACCGGTTTGAGGAACGTGGCGCACAACACCGGGGTCAGCACCAACGCCACCACCACCGACAGCATCATGGAGGCGATGATGGTGATGGAGAACTGGCGGTAGAGCACGCCCGTGGAGCCCTCGAAAAAGGCCATGGGCCCGAAGACCGCCGACAGCACGAGGCCAATGCCGATCAGCGCGCTGGTGATCTCGCCCATGGACTTGGCCGTGGCCTCGCGGGGGGACAGCCCCTCCTCGGACATGATGCGCTCGACGTTTTCCACCACCACGATGGCGTCGTCCACGAGCAGGCCGATGGCCAGCACCATGGCGAACATGGTCAACATGTTGATGGAATAGCCGCAGAAATGCAGGGTGGCGAAGGTGCCGAGCAGGACCACCGGCACGGCGATGGTCGGAATCAGCGTGGCCCGGATGTTGCCCATAAACAGGTACATGATAAGGAAAACCAGCAGCACGGCCTCGAACAGCGTCACCACCACCTCGTTGATGGCCACCTTGGTGAAGGGCGTGGTGTCGTAGGGGTAGATCACCTTCATGCCGGGGGGAAAGTACCGGCTCATGTCCTCCAGGGTTTTCTTGATGGCGTCGGCGGTTTCCAGGGCGTTGGCGCCCGAGGCCTGGCGGATGGCCATGGCCGCCGAGGGCAGGCCGTTGTAGGTGCCGAGGATGTCGTAGCGCTGGGTGCCCAGTTCCGTGCGGCCGATGTCCTTGATGCGCACCACCGAGCCGTCGGGATTGATGCGGATGGGGATGTTGGCGAACTGCTCCGGGGTTTCGAGCAGGTGCTGGACCACGATGGCGGCGTTGAGGTTCTGGCCGGGCACGGCCGGCGCGCCGCCGAGCTGGCCGGCCGAGACCTCGACGTTGTAGGCGGCCAGGGCCGCGGTCACGTCGGCCATGGTCAGGCTGAAGCTGTTGAGCTTGTCCGGGTCGACCCAGACGCGCATGGAATACTGGGTGCCGAAGTTCTCCACCTCGCCCACGCCCGGCACCCGGGAGAGGATCTTCTCCAGGGTGGACTGGGAATAGTCGCGCAGGTCGTCGGCGTTCATGCTGCCGTCTTCGGAGATCAGCCCGACCACGATCAGGTAGTTGCGGGTGGACTTGCTGACCTTGACCCCCGAGCGCTGCACGGTGTCGGGCAGGCTGGCCATGGCCAGTTGCAGCTTGTTTTGCACCTTGGCCCAGGCCAGGTCCGGGTCCGTGCCCGGGGCGAAGGTCAGTTCCAGCCGGGAGGCGCCGGAGGACGAGCTCGTGCCGGTTAAGTAGAGCATGCCGTCGAGGCCGGTCATCTTCTGTTCGATGATCTGGGTGACGGTGTTTTCCACGGTTTCGGCCGAGGCGCCGGGGAAGTAGGCGTCGATGGCGATGGAGGGGGGGGCTATGGGCGGATACTGGGCGATGGGCATCTTGTAGATGGCCAGGGCGCCCAGCGACATCATGACAATGGCGATGACCCAGGCGAAGACCGGCCTGTCCAGGAAGAATTTCGACAGCATTACTTGCCCCCTTGGTCCTTGGGGCCGGGCGCGACGGTTGGGGCCGCCTGGCCCGCGCCGGCCGGGGCCTGGCCGGCGGGCGTGGCCGAAACCACGGCTCCGGGGCGCAGCATCTGCAAGCCTTCGACGATCACCCGGTCGCCGGCGGCCAGGCCCGAGGTCACCAGCCACTGGTTGCCGATGGCCCTATCCAGGGTCAGGGCGCGGCGTTCGACCTTGTTTTCGGCGCCGACGACCAGGGCGAAGGGGTTGCCCTTGGTGTCGCGGGACACGCCCTGCTGGGGCACGAGAATGGCATCCTCGTCGGCGCCCTCCTTGATGGTGGCCTTGACGAACATGCCCGGCAGGATGTCCCCGTCCGGGTTGGGAAAAACCAGGCGCACGATGACCGAGCCGGTTGAGGGGTCGACGCTGACGTCGCTGAACTGGAGGGTGCCCTCCAGGGGATAGGGCGCGCCGTTTTCCAGGGTCAACGCGACCTTGTCCGAGTCCTTGACCCGGGGGTTGAGCTGGCCGGCCTTGAGGCGCTCCTTCATGCGCAGCAACTCGGCCGTGGACTGGGGCACGTCCACGTAGATGGGGTCGAGCTGCTGGATGGTGGCCAGGGCCGCAGCCTGGTAGGCCGTGACGATGGCGCCGTCGGTGACGCTCGACTTGCCGATGCGCCCGGAAATGGGGGCCGTGACCTTGGTGTAGCCCAGGTTGATGCGGGTGGTCTCCACCCTGGCCTGCAGCGAGATGATGGTGGCGCGCAGCTGGTTCAGCGCCGAGGCGGCATCGTCGTAGTCCTGCTGGCTCAGCGCACTGTGGCCCAGCAGCTTGGCATAGCGTTCGGCCTTGGCCTGGATGCTCGGCAGCCGGGCCTCGGCCTCGGCCAGGGCGGCCTGAGCATTGGCCAGTTCGGCCTCGAAGGGAGCCGGGTCGATCTGGTAGAGCACTTGCCCTTCCTTGACGTCGGCGCCCTCGGTGAAAAGCCGCCGCTGGATCAGGCCGTTGACCCGGGGCCTGATCTCGGCCACCCGAAAGGCCGAGGTCCGGCCGGAGAGTTCCGTGGACAGGAGCACCTTCTGGGGGGCGATGGTGACGAAGGCGACTTCGGGTGTGCGCATGGCCGGGCCGCCCTGGGGCTTGCGGTCGCAACCGGCCGCAAGCAGCAGGCCCCCGAGCACGAGGAGGCAGAGGGAACAACCGCGGGGAAGATACCGGAAGAGGTGTTTGGTCTGCATCGTCACGAACTCCTGGACATGGCCTTGGTATTCGCGGGCAGTCGCGTGTGGCGGGCCATGTGCCGCAGGCAGGGGGTTGGCCGGGGCGCAAGTGCATTGAGCCGGGAACCGCGTGTCGCGGATGGAGATCAGGTGAACTAATGTTAACGTATTGTCAATTCCCAGCGGGAAAGGCGGCCTGCGGCCGCCAGCCCAGGACAGCCATAACAACCTTCGATTAAAGGGAAAAATCGCCGAAGCCGACCATCTCGCGCACGTCTTGCGGCGACCTGCCGGCCTGTCGCAGGGCGCGCAGGGTCAAGGCCTTGTCGCGCTTGGCAAAGCGGCGGCCCGAGGCGTCGCGCAGGAGCGGATGATGGCGGTAGCGGGGCGTGGGCAGGCCGAGCAGGGCCTGCAACAGGCGGTGGATATCCGTGGCGGCCAGCAGGTCCTCGCCGCGCGTGACGAGGCTCACGCCCTGGAGGGCGTCGTCGACGGTGACGCTCACGTGGTAGCTCGTCGGGACATCCTTGCGGGCCAGGACGATGTCGCCGAACCGCCCGGGGTCGGCCACGACCTCGCCCCGCCCTGCGTCATGCCAGGTCAGCCCGCCCACCCGGGCGCAGGCCTGGGCCATGTCGAGGCGCCAGACGCACGCACGGGTTTGGGCCAGTTCGGCGCGCGCGGCTTCGGGCAGGCCGCGGCAGGTACCGGGGTAGACCGGCCCGGCCTCGTCGTTTTCCTGGGGCGCGGCCAGCTCGCCGATCTGACGGCGGGTGCAGGCGCAGGGGTAGAGCAGGCCCATTTCCCGCAGCCTGTCCAAGGCGGCGGCGTAGTCCGCGCCATGGTCGGACTGGCAGCGCACTGGCTCCTCCCAGGCCAGCCCCAGCCAGGCCAGGTCGGTGAAAATCGCCTGGGTGTATTCCGGCTTGCAGCGCACCGGGTCGATGTCTTCGATGCGCAGCAAAAACCGTCCCCCGGCCTCGCGCGCGGCCTGGTAGGCCACGAGGGCCGAAAAGGCGTGGCCCAGGTGCAACAGCCCGGTGGGGCTGGGGGCAAAACGGGTGACGATCATGGTTTTTGTCCGCGTGACGCCAGCTCCGCCGGCCCGTAACGGGATGTGCGGTATGGCACTGTGTTCCCCGCAGACGCGGGGATGATCCGCGCCGCGAAATTTTTAAGAAACATCAAGTCGCGTGGTCCCCGCGCTTGACGCCCCAGACAGGGCTGGTTTTTAACATCGGCAAGGACGAGCGACAATGCCCGGGAGGCGACACATGCGGCTTCGAATTGGCTCGGTTTTCAGCGGGTTACTGGGACTTGCCGCTGTTGGTTATGTTGCCGTCTGCGCGCAACTCTACCTGACGCAGGATGCCCAGGTCTTCCCGGCCCCTTCGCCCGACCCAATCCGGGCGGAGGAGGTGGCCAAAGCCCACCCAGCGTTGGCAGGCCTTCACCTCACCACCCCGGACGGCACAGTCCTTTCCGGGCTTCTCATGTCTCGGGAACGTGACGGCGCAGCGGCCCCTCTCCTTCTCTATTTCGGCGGCAATCAGGACCTCTGCCAAGATTTTTTCGTGAATGCGCCAGAGGAATTGCCCGACATGTCACTGGCCTGCCTCGATTACCGGGGCTACGGGTCGAGCCATGGCAAGCCATCAGAGGCCTTGGTGAAAGCCGATGCGTTATTCGCCTTTGACTTCCTGAGTAAACAGACAAACGCACCGTCAGTGACCGTCATGGGCAGAAGCCTGGGCACGGCCTTGGCCACGCACGTGGCTGCATTACGGCCGTCCAGGGGACTTATCCTCGTTACGCCGGCGGAGAGCATCGCCGCGGTAGGCCAAGAACGATACCCCTACATACCTGTGGGCCTGCTTTTGCGAAGCCACTTTGACATGACGCCGGATGCGGCCAGGGTCCTATGCCCGACCCTGGTTTTCATCGCTGCTTCGGATACGACCATACCACCGCATCACGGCCAACGATTGGCTTCGTTTCTGTCCGGGCAAAAACGAATCATCGTGCTCGAAGGTGACCACACCACCATCTTGCAAAATTCAGGGTATTGGCCCGCGATTCGGGAGTTTCAAGCGGGTTTGGAACAATAGGGGACCCCAGTTGGCAACGTCGGCATCATTGAAACCATTGCGAGACGCCAACTGCGACCGGGCATAATCGTTCGCTTGCCCCCTGGCGCCCCAGGTTGGTGATGGCGCCATCATAGTACATTCGAAGCACCACCCCTTCCCTTTTACCACCGACATCTCGCTTTTTTACCTCAGGAGGTTCCTGTTTGGTGATAGGAAGGCAGCCTTGTTATGGGGTTGCTGCCGACAAATGGGGCGACCGTGGGGAGAAAAACTCTTCCCACCGCAAAAGGGGCCGGACCGCATCAGCCCAACCCCCAAATTCTGGTGCTCCCGGCGCGATTCGAACGCATGGCCTAGGTAGCGTCCACGGAGGTGGTGTAAATTCTGAAGTCGTCCAGGCCGGGGGAGAGCCTCCGGCCCGGACGGAATGGGCGAGGTGGCCATCGGGTCAATTGGCTGTAAGGTGAAGTTACGACGCCGCACCTGCAACCAAAGGAGACCACGATGGCCGAGGACAGCATGGCATTAATCGAGCTGATGCAAAAGGCCGACGGCGGCGATTTTCTCCGCTCCCTGGCGGAAGCCGTCCTGCAGCTTCTCATGGAAGCCGATGTGGACGGCCTCATCGGGGCCAGCCGCCACGAGCGAAGCCCCGAGCGAGTCAGCTACCGCAACGGCTACCGTGACCGCAGCCTTGATACCCGCATCGGCTCCTTGCAACTGCGCATCCCCAAGCTGCGCCAGGGCAGCTACTTTCCGCCCTTCCTGGAGCCACGCAAGACCAGCGAACGCGCCTTGGTGGCCGTCATCCAGGAAGCCTGGATCGGCGGCATCTCCACGCGGCGCGTGGATGATCTGGTCCAGGCCATGGGCCTTTCCGGCATCTCCAAGTCCCAGGTGTCCAAGCTGTGCAAGGACATTGATGAACGGGTCCATGCCTTTCTTTCTCGGCCGCTGACCGGCGAATGGCCCTATTTGTGGCTGGACGCAACCTACCTCAAGCAGCGCGAAGGCGGCCGGGTGGTCAGCGTCGCCGCCATAATCGCCGTGGCGGCGAACACCGAAGGCCGCAGAGAAATCGTGGGACTGCACATCGGCCCCAGCGAGGCCGAGCCGTTCTGGTCTTTTTTCCTCAAAAGCCTTCTTCGTCGGGGACTTGGCGGCGTGAGGCTTGTCGTCTCCGACGCCCATGAAGGCCTCAAGGCCGCCATGGCCAAGACGTTCGGGGCCACGTGGCAACGCTGCCGGGTCCACTGGATGCGAAACGCCTTGGCCCGGGTTCCCAAGTCCCAGCACGCCATGGTCTCGGCCGCCCTGCGCCAGGCCTTTTTACAGCCGGATGCGGCCAACGCCAGCCAGACCTGGCGGCATGTCGCCGATCAGCTTCGTGGAAAATGGCCACGGCTCGCCAGCTTCATGGACGAAACCGAGCACGACGTGCTGGCCTACATGACCTTCCCGGCGCAGCATCGGGTCAAGCTGCACAGCACCAATCCGCTGGAAAGGCTCAATAAAGAAGTGAAGCGGCGGGCGGACGTAGTCGGCATCTTCCCCAACGAACAGTCCATCATCCGGCTCATCGGGGCCATCTTACTGGAGCAAAACGACGAGTGGCAGCTGCAAAGCCGCTACATGCAGGTCGAGGCCATGGCCGAACTCAACACCCAACCAAACGAGGCGCAGCCAGCCCAAATTCCACCAAGAGCAGCCTGACCGAGGGCCACCTCAAGCACACCAGAATTTACACCACGTTGACGGACGTGACCATGGCCTATCGCTTAGGAGGCGATTAACAGAGGCTTCACTGAACTTCACATAATTCCTAAAAGCGTTGACTATCCAGGGATTAAGATCTATTCACCGCTCATAGACTTTCACTCTCATTCACCCCGTTTCAGCCAAAAAGTGGGGAGAGAATGGGGAGAGGATTTGGCCTACCGATTTTACTTTGTACCTCACACCCCACATTGCCCGGGAGGTCAGACATGGCGGTCGCATGGATCAAGACAAATTTCCCCGGCGTCCGGTATTATGAACACGCCACTCGCAAGCACGGCATCCAAAAGGACCGCTATTTTGCCATCCGATTCCAAGCCGAAGGGAAGCGCCGCGAAGAGGGCCTTGGCTGGGCAACGGAGGGGTGGACGGCGTCCAAGGCTGCCCAAACGCTGGCCGAACTGAAGAAGGCTGCGGCTACGGGCGAGGGAGCAACTTCCCTTGCCGAGAAACGCAAACAAGCCGAGGCCAAGCGCCAAGCCGAAAACGAGGCCCGGGCCATCGAAGAGCGCGAGAACACAACCCTCGCCCAGGCATGGGAAAAGTATCTGCCTGTTGCCCAAGCCAACAAGGCCGCCCATACCGCCTACGCCGAGGAAGCCGCCTATCGCCTGTGGCTCTCCCCTACCCTGGCCAACAAGCCCTTGTGCGACATCAAGCCAATCCATTTGGAGCGCATTAAGAAGACCATGACCGAGGCCGGACGATCCGCCCAAACGATTCGGCACGTCCTGGCCGCCCTGCGACAAGTCTTCAACTTCGCCAAGCGCCATGGCCTCTATGCCGGCGACAATCCGGTATCCCTGGTCAAAAAGCCCTCTGCCGACGCCCGTCGGCTGCGCTTCCTGACGCATGACGAAGCCGACCGGTTGCTTGCCGCCCTGGCCGAACGGGAATCCAACGTCCACGACATGGCCCTGCTTGCCCTGCATTGCGGCCTGCGGGCCGGCGAAATCTTTTCCCTGACCTGGGGCGACGTGGACATGGAGCGCGGCGTCCTCATCCTGCGCGACACCAAAAGCGGCAAAACCCGGGCGGCCTACATGACCGAGGCCGTGGCGGCGATGATCGGGGCCATGGAACGCCGAGGCCACAACGATCTGGTCTTCCTGTCTGCCAATGGCGGGCGCATCGTCCAGATTACCGAGACGTTCAACCGCGTGGTCGCCGCTCTCGGCTTCAACAACGGCGTCACCGATCCGCGCCAGAAAGTCGTTTTCCACACCTTGAGGCACACTTTCGCTTCCTGGTTGGTCGAGCAAAGCGTGGACCTGTATTCGGTCAAAGAACTCATGGGCCACGGCACGTTGGCGATGACCGAACGATATTCCCACCTCTCCCCGGACAAACTGCGCCGGGCGGTCAAGACCCTGGAGGCGGGTATGGACAAGGCCAGGGCAAAGGGCAAGGTTCTGGCTATCGACGGCACGAGGTAGATATGCAGGAAGCGAAAACCCGGCGTACCATCGAATACCAAGCCCCGGGCGGGAGCTGGCCTTTCCGGGAGTGGCTTGCGGCTCTTAAGGACAAAAGGGCCGTTGCCAAAGTCTTAACCCGCCTTGCCACGGTCCGGGCTGGGAGCCTGGGCGATGCCAAATCCCTTGATGGCGGCCTATATGAACTGCGTATTGACTTCGGGCCGGGATATCGCGTCTACCTCGGGTTGGATGGCCAGACGATGATTGTCCTGCTCTGTGGCGGCAACAAATCGAGCCAGGGCAAGGACATCAAAAGGGCGCGCAACCTTTGGCAGGCTTACAGGAGGGAAAAACATGAGTCCCGTCCGTGACTTCAATGACACGCTTAAAGAGCTTTTGAGTGACCCGGAACAGGCGGTTCAATATCTCCGCGCCGCCATGGAAGAAAGCGACCCCCGTGCGTTGGCCGTGGCCATTCATGATGTGCTGAAAGCTGTTCGCTCCGCGCCCGAGGAGAACGACGCCGAAACGGAGGCCCTTTGCCGTGCCCTTGCCGGGCTGAAACAAGCGGGCGTGACCCTAGATTTCCTGGCGCGGTAGGCACCCCCATGGGGTCTTTGACCCCAAGGAGCTTTGATATGCTGCACTTTCCCGTGATGGTGACCCCGGATAAGAACGGAACCGTCATTGCCGAAGTGCCCGACATCCCGGGGACCGTCACTTTCGGCCAGGACGAAGCCGAGGCGCTGGACATGGCGCTTGACGCTGCCGTGACCATGCTTTCCGCCATGATGGACGACGGCGAGGACATCCCCAGCCCGAGCGACCCAGCGCCGGGGCAACCTATGATTGAACTGCCGCCCATGGCCGTGGTCAAGCTGGCCGTCTACCAGGGCATGAAGGATCAAGGCGTCTCGCAACTCAAGATGGCCGCACGGCTGCACACTGACGCAAAATCCGTGCGCCGCCTGCTGGACCTCTACCACCACTCCAAGTGGGACCATCTGGAGATGGCCCTTGAAGCCCTCGGCTACCGTGTCCAGGTGCGCGTCGAGCCGTCCCCGATCTATCCCGGCTTCTTCGGCGACCGAGGCAAGGAGCGCGTTTGGGGATGAATGTGGCCCCAAAGCCTTCAACGAGGGCCTTATGGACTCCAAGCTAAAGCACGACCTCATGCGGGAAGCCTGTGAAATAGATGGCCACGACACCCGCAAGGTTCGCCGTGGTCGTCACGAAACAGCTTGCAAGGACAAACGGCGAGACAGGGGTTACTGTGGCATCTGCGGATCGGAGAATGTCATCCGCCAGAGCGTGGCCGTGTGCCACCAATGCGGCGCGGAAAAGTCGTACTTGATGCTCGAAGCTGAATGGTTCCAAGTTTGGCTTGATGCGGCACAACAAAAGGAAAGCTGGCCTCATCCCCCCTGCGGACATGAACCGGATAAGCGACAACGGTTAACCATGCCGCAAGATGCCCACGTGCTGAAGTGTCCAGATTGTGGGGCCGTGCATGGACCGCGTTGCCCAGCCTGCGGTCAACCCTCTTGGAAAGCAGGGGACAAGGTTTTTTGCAGTCAGTGCGGGTTTCGACGAGAAGAAAGATAACGCCATTTTCCCGGCCTAGGCCGCGAGTGACCATCGTGCCGCCGGCTCTCAGGAAGACGATATGCCCGCGCCCCCTGTCCAGGGTCTTCAAGGTCGACCCCTCACGCTTATTTGCAGTGTAGCCCCGCAGGATCACCATGGACCAATCCGACCTTCTGCGCGTCGTCTATCTGGTGCTGATTCTGGCGGTCATCGTCGCCATGCGCTGGTGGCCTTTGCACAGATGGTCGGCAACAACTCAAACCCAGGAGCCACCCTCAAGCATTGTTTGGTCCGAAGAAGACCGGCAGGTCAGCTCCACCTCATCCACCAAAACCTTCAGCCAGGACAGACAATATATATTTTTATGATTCATAGGACGCATCGCTTCGAAAAATACCTACAGACAATCTATATGGGTCATCAAAGACCAAAGCAAATTCCACCATCTCACAAAACAAATTTTCATTTTCGTACATTCTACAAAATGATTCCCGGCCCAGTACAAGTGTTTTAAATATCATCCTAACTTTTCCGCGGCAGTACCCATTGTGGCGGTGAGCAACGATTTCATCCTGCTTCAATTTTTTTCTTGCAATCCCTCGCTGCACCTATAAGACTATCTTCCGTGAGGCCGGCGGCCCCGCTACCGAGGGACCGCGCCCGCGAGATGGACCAAAAGTCGACCTAGCCAGCCTGGTGGCATAGCCTAGGCACCCGATGGAGGCATTGGGCCCTAGGTGAAAACGCATCCACAGCCGCTAGCCACCGACAATTCCCAGGCTCCGGTCACTGCGCTTTCTGCGTGGTGGCGGAGCTTTGTCTATTTGTTCCCCGCCGCGCATGAAGCCCAACCGGAAGGATTTTCAAATGGAAAACCCTACGTTGGACTGGGATGCCATTCTCCCCAAAGACTTGGGCTTGGTTTTCAGAAGTCGGTGGACGGAACTGTCGCTGCGGTACGGCTTGCCCTTCAGTCGGAAAACCATGCAGAACCTTGACTCGGAAGGACGTGGCCCCGCAGCTGTCATGGTCGCCGGCAAGGTCGCATACCCCAGAGCCGCCTTAGTCGCCTTTTTGAACAGCCTGCCCATCAAAAAGCTTCGCAAGCGCGGGAGCAAGAGGGACATGCGCGGGGGTATGAAAAATGAATAGTACATTTTTCATGTCCATCATTCGCGCGACAACGCCAAGCAGGTTATCAAAGCGATTCTATAGAGATGAAGATGGTGCGCTATTAAAAAGCCCTGGAGGCCAGTTGGTCGAGGGCATGTATATCCCGCACCAAATCAGCTGCCCGTCTTCCATGGTGGACCTTATTGGCACAATCAAATGCTCTGAAGCTCTTGCGTTCGGCAACGCTGGCAACGAGAAACAAGCCATTTACAGCCGCAACGCATCGCCAAGCTCCATGGCGCTGACCCGGACGGCAGACCGCTTCGATTGGCCTGATGGCCCCGGCATCTGGTTACTGGATAACGACCCTGATCCTCGCCCTGGCGCGAACCAGACAAACATGGACGGTTTTCGATTTGCCCTGTCGAGAGCCTGCCCGATATTCGCCGAAACCCCAGCGGTCTTCGCGCACAGCAGTTCATCGTTTATCTTCGACTCGAAGACAGACAGGTGCTTGAAAGGCGAAGGCGGGCACCATGGATATGTCTTTGTCCAAGATGCCCGAGATATCCCCAGGGCCGGGAAGGCACTCGTTGATCGGCTATGGTTGGCTGGACATGGTTATTGTCTTGTCAGCAAGAGCGGACAGATACTTGAGCGGTGCCTCATAGATTCGTCTGTCTGGCAACCGCACCGGCTTTGCTTCTCCGCTGGGGCCGCTTGCGCAGAAGGATTGATACAGCGCCGCCCTACCCCCCTGGTCGTTAATGACGATACTCCGGCCCTGGACACCCGAGTCGCTTTGCCAGACTTGACCAACGAGGAAAGAACCCGGCTTGCAGAGCTTAAAGTCCGAGCCAGGGCTGCCGTTGCCAATGAGGCTGCCGAAGTCCGTCGGCAGTGGACCGAGAGCAATATCCATCGCATTTTAACCGCTCAAGGGAAGTCCGCCAATTCCCACCCTGAGGAAGCGGAAAAAATACGCGAATCCTACCTCGCAGCATCTACCCATGGCGACCTCTATGGCCCGTTCGAGTTGCAGGCTGAGGATGGCAAACTGGCAACCGTGGATATGATCCTTTCGGACCTGGATGCGTGGCACGGGCGTCGCTTTCACGATCCACTGGAAAAAGATTAGCTGCTTGTCTCCTCCTCGGAAGGCACCATGCCCACCAGCCACGGGCGCTTTCCCTCTTCCGAGATAGGGCTGAACTCATGAAGCCAGTCCAAGGTGAAATCTCTGGTCGGGAACCCGAGCAGGAGCACGCGCGTCTCGGCGAACAACGCTTCGAAGTACGGTGCCTGATCGTCTTTCCGGTCACGAAACGCAGTAAAGGGAAGTATCAGGCTTTCTTCCGCCTTCACGCTCCCCAGGGGGTAGACGATGCGCGGCGCGTTCTCACGTAACGCCTCCAGTGCCTGCTCACGCTCGGCGGAGAGCGGGAGTAAAGAGGTCTTATGCTCGCAACTGGCCGCAAGCACGCCGTCGAAGTTCATGTTCACGAGCGAGGCAAAGGGCAGGAGTTGCGCAAGTGTGTAGAGGGGGCCAGAGACTATCGGCCGACCGTACTCGCTCTGCATTTTTTGAAAAAAAGACCCGCCTTTCTTGGCGAGTACGTTGATGCAGCCTTGGGCCAGGCGGTCGAAGGCGCCTTGCTCGCACCATCCTTCGAGCTGCTTGCCTAAAGATTTACTGCGATCCCCTTGGCTAAGAATATCCCAGAGAAACTCGACGAGGGGTTGAAAGCCATTGCCCGAGGAAAACATGGGGCCGAGCACGACGGAAACGCGCTCGTGCTTGAAGGCATGGATGATCCGCTCGATAGCGTCGTCCATGCTCATGCGCTGAGGCGAGGGATCAGGAAGGCTCATTTATTCCCCTAGTTAATGAGAGATACCCATTTTCGTACCGGCCTGATAAATATAAGTAATTCACTAGCCATGGACTCGTCAATCACTGAGCCGCGAGAAATGGATTAGCAACAATGTCAGGGTGATGAAGCGCCGGACCTACAGCTTTTGCGACCATGAGTTCTTCGAACTCCAAAAACTGGGTATTCATGAGACGAAGTCCACCCTCGCTGGATAAGCCCGGAAGAATACTGAATAGCCGCGAAAGGGCACAACCCTGCCCCCTCGGGTCCGAAATTATCACTGGCATACTCGATGTACGCGCGGAGATATTCTCCACGTCGGCCGCCTTTCCGATGTGTGAGGTTGAAAAATCTTGTTTGCCTTGGTTGTGACAAAGTCAGGAGATGAAGACCGGGGTCACCAAAAAAAGCTGCCGTGCTTCGACGACCTCACCCTACCTTCACCGAGGTGGCCGATGCATCCTGGCTGCCGCTTTGACGCTAGATATTTAAGCCTCGCCTGACTCCTGCCTTTTAGAAAGTGGGGAGAGAATGGGGAGAGGATTTTACAAAAAGCAAAAGGGGCTGGACCCCATCAGTCCAACCCCTTGAAATCTTGGTGCTCCCGGCGCGATTCGAACGCACGGCCTATCGCTTAGGAGGCGATCGCTCTATCCTACTGAGCTACGGGAGCACGGGTTCGTATGAAACGATGTTCATACTTCTTTTATAGTTACGGGCGTTTCTCATTTCCCTGAGAAAACAACCACCTCATTTTTAAGAGGATTTTTCGAAACCCAATCCTGTCGGTCGGCGCGCCACCACGAAAAGCCTCGATTGACGCGCCACAAACAATCTTTACTATTTGCCCATCCGAACCTTGTCAAGAAAATGGCAGGACGGAGGCGGCAACCACAAGCCGCGCCTCGCGGGCAAGGTGCCACCAAGACGTCGTGGTCAGGCACCGCGTTTACACCCGAGGCCAATCGCGTATACAGGCACTATCGTCGAAACCTCCAAACCGCCGGCCCACCCGGCAACACCGACGACGCCCGACCGGCTCCCCACAAACGAGCCGCCGGCCCCAACGCAGGAGATCATCATGCAAAAACGCTTCCTCGCCCCACTGACCGCCACCCTCATGGTCCTGGCCTGGACTTCCCTGGCCGCTGCCCGCATTCCCCTGCCGGACATCACCGAACTCGTCGACAAGGACGGCCCCGCCGTCGTCAACATCTCCACCACCAAGACCGCCAAGGCCCAGGAAGGCATGCGCGACCTCTTCGAGCAGTTCCACAACCGCCGCGGCGGCCCCATGGACGACTTCTTCGACCAGTTCGAAAAATTCTTCGGCCCCCAAGGCAAAGGCGGCGGCAAGCCCCATAAGCAGCGCTCCATGGGCTCGGGCTTCGTCATCTCCGCCGATGGCTACATCGTCACCAACAACCACGTCATCGACAACGCCGACGAGGTCAAGGTCCAGTTCAAGAACAACGAAAAGCCGCTGGCCGCCAAGATCGTCGGCCGCGACCCGGAAACCGACCTGGCCCTGCTGAAGATCGACGGCAAGTCCAACCTGCCCTTCCTGGAACTCGGCGACTCCGGCAAGATCAAGGTCGGCGAATGGGTGCTGGCCATCGGCAACCCCTTCGGCCTGGAAAACACCGTCACCCTGGGCATCGTCAGCGCCAAGGGCCGCATCATCGGCGCCGGCCCCTTCGACAACTTCATCCAGACCGATGCCTCCATCAACCCCGGCAACTCCGGCGGCCCGCTGATTGACCTCGAAGGCAAGGTCGTGGGCATCAATACCGCCATCGTGGCCTCGGGCCAGGGCATCGGCTTCGCCATCCCCTCCAACATGGCCAGGGACGTCATCGCCCAACTGCGCGAAGGCAAGTCTGTCAAGCGCGGCTGGATCGGCGTCACCATCCAGGACATCGACGAGAACACCGCCAAGGCGCTCGGCATGGACAACACCAAGGGCGCGCTGGTCACCTCCGTCCTCGACGGCCAGCCCGCGGCCAAGGCCGGCATCAAGACCGGCGACGTCATCACCAGCGTGGCCGGCGACAAGGTCGAGAACACCAACGAACTGCTGCGCCGCATCGCTGGGCTCAAACCCGGCCAGTCCACGGAAATGACCCTGGTGCGCAAGGGCGCGCCGGTCACCGTCTCCGTGACCCTCGGCGAACGTGACGCCAAAAAGCTCGCCCAGCAGGGCGGCATGAACGAGGAAGGCGACGAGAACGCCGCCCCGGCCGAATCCCAGGGCAAGAGCATCGGGCTGACCCTGCGCGCCGTCACCGCCAAGGAGGCCAAGGCCCTCGGCATGGACAAGGCCCGCGGTGTCCTGGTAACGGAAGTGGAAGACGGCTCCGAGGCCGAACAGGCCGACGTGCGGCCCGGCGACGTCGTGCTCGAGGTCAACCAGCGGGCGGTCAACAGCCCCGAGGACTTCAAGAAGGTGGTGGCCGAGGACGGCAAGGACAAGGGCGTGGTGATGCTGCAGATCAAGCGCCAGCGCCAGACCGTCTTCCGCACCGTGCCGCTTGGCGATTCGAAATAATCCGATCCCCGGCCGGCGATGCCCCGCGCGTCGCCGGCCGGGCCGTAAAGGCGCGCCATGGGCCTGTTGCCGCTTTGCGTCGAGGAAACCGTCCTGCCCGTTCCCTGCAAGGTCAACTTGCACCTTGCCGTGGGGCCGCGCCGCGCCGATGGCTACCACGACATCGAAACGCTGTTTTTCCCCCTGCCCGAGCCGGCCGACGTCTTTTCCGTGCGTCGCTTCGACGGCCCGGGCGCCCTCGATTTCATGTGCTCCGACCCGGACCTGGAAACCGACGACAACCTGGTGGCCCGGGCCTACCGCGCCTTTGCCGCGGCCACGGGCTTCGCCCCGCGCCTGGAGGTGATGCTCAAAAAGCGCATCCCCTACGGCGCGGGCCTTGGCGGCGGCTCGGCCGACGCGGCCGCCATGCTCGGCTACCTCAACGAACGGGCCGGCGACGTGACCCTCGATGACGACGACCTGGCCCGCCTGGCCCTTCGGCTGGGCGCCGACGTACCCTTTTTCCTGCTCGGCCGGCCGGCCCTGGCCACGGGCGTGGGCGAGTGCCTCGCGCCCTGCGACCCGGGGCTTTCCGGCTGGCATGTCGTCGTGGTCTGCCCCGCCTGCCGGGTCAACACGGCCTGGGCCTACGCCGCCCTGGACACGGCCCGAACTTTCCCCGTCAAACCCGGGGCTCGGTGCTTGACAAGCGCATTTGACGCCAATAAAAGGTCCTTTTGCGTGACCGGAGCGCCCTTGCGAAACGACTTCGAACCGGTCGTTTTCGCCGCCCATCCCGAAATCGGGCGGGCCAAGGAGCGCCTGCTGGCTTTCGGGGCGGCGGGCGCGTTGCTTTCCGGAACGGGTTCTGCGGTATTCGGGCTGTTCCGCACGCGCCACGCGGCCGTTGTGGCCGTGGCGCAGTTGTCGGGCAACGGGCCGCGCGTATTTCTCGCCTCGCTGTAGGCCGGGCAGGCCCGGCCGGGCGGGCGCGAGGTGCCGCCTTCGGGCGGATCGGCTGCTGGGGTGTCGCCAAGTTGGTAAGGCACGGGGTTTTGGTCCCCGCATTCGTGGGTTCGAGTCCTACCGCCCCAGCCATTTTTCCGAAATTCCCGTCCGCTACGGCGGACTCGCCGTCCGGCGCGACCGGCGGCCAACGACTTCCGAGGGCCGTCATGGCGCAAGGCGATTTGAAAATCCTCACCGGTACGTCCAACCCCGTCCTGGCCGCGGCCATCTGCGACCACCTGGGCTGCACGCTGCTTCCGGCCAAGGTCGGCACCTTCAGCGACGGCGAGATCCGCGTCGAGATCGGGGCCAACGTCCGCGGCTCCGACATCTTCGTGGTCCAGTCCACCTCCTATCCGGTCAATTTCAACCTGATGGAGCTGAGCCTGATGCTGGACGCCTTAAAGCGCGCCAGCGCCCAGCGCGTCACGGCCGTGGTCCCCTACTACGGCTACGCCCGCCAGGACCGCAAGGTCGCCCCCCGGGCCCCCATTTCCGCCAAGCTCGTGGCCGATTTCCTGACCGTTGCCGGCATGAACCGCCTGCTGACCATCGACCTCCACGCCGGCCAGATCCAGGGCTTTTTCAACCTGCCCGTGGACAACCTCTTTTCCGCCCCGATCATGGCCGAGTATTTCAAGGAATTCCAGGGCCAGAACCTGTGCGTGGTCTCGCCCGACGCCGGCGGCGTGGAGCGGGCCCGGGCCTTTGCCAAACGCCTGGGCGCCACGCTCGCCATCATCGACAAGCGCCGCGACGCCCCCAACCAGGCCCAGGCCATGCACGTCATCGGCGACGTCAAGGACAAGCTGTGCGTGGTCCTCGACGACATGATCGACACCGCCGGCACCATCTGCCAGGCCGGCACCGTGCTGCTGGAAAACGGCGCCCGCGAGGTCATGGCCGCCGCCACCCACCCGGTCCTGTCCGGCCCGGCCATCGAGCGCCTGGAAGCCTCGCCCTTTTCCCAGATCGTGACCACCAACACGATCCCCTTAAACGACAAAGCCAAGGCCTGCTCGAAGATCAAGATCCTGTCCATCGCCGGGCTTTTGGCCAAGGCCATCCACAACATCCACACCGAGTCCTCGGTGAGCGTGCTTTTCACGTAAGCCGTCACGCCTCGCCTGACCGGAAATCATGGTTCGCCCCCGGGCGCAAAGGAGATACACGCTATGAAAGAGATGCAATCCCTGGCCGTTACGACCCGCACCGGGCTCGGCAAGGGGGCCAACAGAAAGCTGCGCGCCAAGGACATGGTCCCGGGCATCTACTACGACGCCGCCGGCACCAACATTCCGGTCATGGTCGAGCACCTGCCCCTGCAGAAGCTCTTCGCCAAGACCTCCTCCGCCCACGTCTTCCACCTCAACATCGATGGCGAGGCCAGCCAAGGAAACAAGCCGGCCCTGGTCTGGAAGCTCGAATACCACCCGACCAAGTCGCGCATCACCCACGTGGACTTCTACGGCGTGGACCTGGAAAAGCCCATCCGCGTCCACATCCCGGTGGAAGTGGTCGGCAAGGCCAAGGGGCAAGTCAAGGGCGGCGCCCTGGACCTGCACCGCGAGTCCATCGAGGTGTCCTCCCTGCCCCTGTCCATCCCGGACAAGGTGGTCATCGACATCACCAACCTCGACATCAACGAGAGCGTGCAGGTGGCCGACCTGGTCCTGCCCGAGGGCGTGACCGCCGTCTACGACGACAACTTCGCCATCCTGGCCATCATCCTGCCCGAGGCCGAGACCGCCGAGACGCCCGCCTAGGGCGCGGACCGGCCCTTTTCGCGACCATGTGCGGCGGGGCGCGGACGACGCGCCCCGCCGCTTTTTCCGTGGCGTCAACCCGAAAGGCGACAATCCCCATGGCCGTACGCGCCCTCATCGCCGGGCTGGGCAACCCTGGCCCGCGCTACGCGACAACCCGCCACAACTTCGGCTTCCTGGCCGTGGACGCGCTCATCGAGCGGGCCCGGGAACTGGGCGGCGCGCCCAAGGCCGCGCTGACCGGACGAAAGGACCTGGAGGCGGCCACCATCTCCCTGCCGGTGCTGCCCGGCGGGGCCTTTGCCCAGTTCGTGTGCGTCAAGCCGCTGACCTTCATGAACGTAAGCGGCCGGGCCGTCCGGGCGGTCATGGATTTCTACGACCTGACGCCGGCCGACGTCCTGGTCATCCACGACGAACTCGATTTGCCCCTGGGCCGCATGCGGGCCAAGCGCGGCGGCGGCAACGCCGGCCACAACGGCCTCAAGTCCCTGACCCAGGACCTGGGCAGCCCGGATTTCGCCCGGCTGCGCCTGGGCATCGGCCGGCCCGAACCCGGCCGCGACGTGGCCGGCTACGTGCTCGAACCCTTCCGGGGCGAGGAGATGGCCGTGGTGCGCAAGGTCGTGCCGGCGGCCGTGGACCTGGTCCTGACCTACTTCGAGGACGGCCTGGACGTGGCCATGCGCAAGGCCGGCGGCTTCGACGCCACGGCCTGACCCCGCCGTTTCCGCCCTTCCCGGCCCTCCCGCGCCGGCCAACCGCCGGAAGGCGTGGACACAGGGCGCCAAGTGCGCTAGTTTGGCTCGTAGATGACAGTCGCGCTCTTGCGGCAGGTGTGTTTCCGGCAAGGAGTCGACCGTGTTTTCCGAGGACCAACTCGTCGTATATCCGGCCCAGGGTGTGGGCAGGGTCGAACGCATAGAGACCCAGGTCATCGGCGGTGCCTCGGCCGACTTTTTCATCGTGCGCATTTTAAGCAACAATGTCACGCTGATGGTGCCGGTCAAAAACGCCGCCAATGTGGGCCTGCGCCCCCTGTGCACGGCCGAGCGCGGCCGGGAAATCATCGAGTCCCTGAAAGACCGCTCCGACTTCACCGGCTACACCGGCCAGAACTGGAACCGCCGCTACCGCGAATATTCCGAGAAGCTCAAAAGCGGCGACCTGGCCGACGTGGCCTACGTGCTCAAGGAACTGCTGCTTATTGGCCAGAACAAGGAACTGTCCTTCGGCGAGCGCCGGCTCCTGGAACAGGCCACCAGCCTGCTCACCCTGGAGCTGGCCCTGGCCCTTGGCCAGGAGCAGCAGGACATCAAGGACGTCATAGGCGAGATCTTCGCCGACGTCCTGGCCCCCAAGGTCGAGGAATGACCGGCCGCCGGCCGCCCCCTCCGGGCCGACGCGGGCTTGACAGTCCCCGGAAAAAGTATATGGATCGTTCCAGGCCGTAACCGGTCTGTCCCCCACTACCTTAGGTCCCCGTAACAAAGCGAGTATACGCCGTTCCCTCCGAGAGCGGCCATACTGAATCCACGCTGCATCGGGTTTTATCTTGCACACCAATACTGCGCTATTCGGCGCCGGGCTATTCCTGTGAGCAACGCACCCAAACGCCGCGGACGTCCACCCCAGTCCCCACCCCCGCCAGTGCTTTCCGATCCCATCGAAAGCGACGACATCCTGCAACCTTCCACCATCAAACCGGGCATCATGGAGACCTCCATGAACCTCTCCGAGCTCAAGCTCAAGAGCATGCCCGAACTGATGGACCTGGCCGTCCAGTATAACGTCGAAAACCCCAACGGCATGCGCAAGCAGGAGCTCATCTTCGCCCTGCTGCAAAGCTGCGCCTCGCAAAACGGCGCCATCTTCGGCGAGGGCGTGCTGGAGATCCTGCCCGACGGTTTCGGCTTTCTGCGCTCGCCCATGTACAGCTACATGCCGGGCCCGGACGACATCTACGTTTCGCCCTCCCAGATCCGCCGCTTCGGCCTGCGCAAGGGCGACGTGGTCTCGGGCCAGATTCGGCCGCCCAAGGAAGGCGAGCGCTATTTCGCCCTGCTGCGCGTGGGCGAGATCGGCTTCGCCCCGCCCGAGGCCTCGCGCAACCTGGTGCTTTTCGACAACCTGACGCCGCTGTACCCGGACAAGCGCTACGTCATGGAAAACGGCGCCGAAAACTACTCCTCCCGGGTCATCGACCTCCTCACCCCCATCGGTCACGGCCAGCGCGGCATCATCGTCGCCCCGCCCCGCACCGGCAAGACCATGCTGCTGCAGACCATCGCCAACTCGATTAACGCCAACCGGCCCGACGTCTTCCTCATCGTCCTGCTCATCGACGAGCGGCCCGAGGAAGTCACGGACATGGAGCGCACGGTCAAGGCCGAGGTGGTTTCCTCCACCTTCGACGAGCCGCCCCAGCGCCACGTGCAGGTGGCCGAGATGGTCATCGAGAAGGCCAAGCGGCTGGTCGAGCGCAAGATCGACGTGGTCATCCTGCTCGACAGCATCACCCGCCTGGGCCGGGCCTACAACGCCGTGACCCCGTCTTCCGGGCGCGTGCTCTCCGGCGGCCTGGACGCCAACGCCCTGCAGCGGCCCAAGCGCTTTTTCGGCGCCGCCCGCAACATCGAGGGCGGCGGCTCGCTGACCATCATCGCCACGGCCCTCATCGACACCGGTTCCCGCATGGACGAAGTCATTTTCGAGGAGTTCAAGGGCACCGGCAACATGGAAATCTACCTGGACCGCCACCTGGCCGAAAAGCGCGTCTTCCCGGCCATCGACATCAACCGGTCCGGCACCCGCAAGGAAGAGCTGCTGCTCGAAACCGACGTGCTCAACCGCGTCTGGATCCTGCGCAAGCTTCTTGCCCCCATGAGCCCCATCGATTCCATGGAATTCCTCCTGGACAAGATGCGCGGCACCAAGACCAACCGCGAGTTCCTCGACCTCATGAACCGCTAGCCCGGTCGGCCCCCGCGCCCACGGCCCGGCCCGGCCGCCCTTGTCACGGCCCCCGGCGGCGACCGCCCCGCGCGCTCGCCGCCGGGGGGCCGTGGCCGCGATCGGGGCCGTGGCCGCGTACCGGGCCTTGCCCGCACACCGGGCCGTGGCTACACATCGGGCTGTGCCCGCACACGGAGCCGTGCCCGCACCCGGAGCCGTGCCCGCACCCGGAGCCGTGCCCGCACTCGTGGACCGGGCGCCGCCTGCCCGGCCGGCCGCCGAGGATCGCCCATGCACATCTACGCCGACGCCGACGCCCTGCCCAACCCCATCAAGGAAATCCTGTTCCGCGCCGCCGTGCGCCTTGGCCTGCGGCTGACCCTGGTGGCCAACAAGGCCCTGGCCGTGCCGCCCTCGCCCCTGATCGACGCCGTGCGGGTGGCCCGCGGCTTCGACGTGGCGGACGCGGCCATCGTGGAGCGCGTCGCGCCCGGCGACCTGGTGATCACGGCCGACATCCCCCTGGCCGCCCAGGTCATCGCCAAGGGCGCCCAGGCCCTCAACCCCCGGGGCGAACACTACACCGAGGACAACATCCAGGGCCGGCTGGCCATGCGCAACCTCCTCGACGAACTGCGCGGCGCGGGCGTGGTCACCGGCGGCCCGCCGCCCCTTTCCAACCGCGACCGCGAGGCTTTCGCCAACGCCCTCGACATCCTCCTGACCCGGCTGCGGCGCGAAGCCGCCAGTTGACCGACGGGCCGGGCGCCCCGCATACCGCTTCTGTCCGCCACATGGACGCTCCATTACAAGCGGCGAAAGGACCTCCCCCTCCCTTTTCTTCCCAAACGGTTCGGCGTATACTTTGAAAATGTTTGCCAACCGCTTCCGCTCCCCCCGAGGCTTCGTCCGACGGACGGCGGCGGCGCTCGCCGCCTGCGTCTTTTTCCTCACCGCCGTGCTGGCCACGCCCGTGGCCCAGGCCGGCTTTTTCTCCTTCGACCTCAAGGACGAACGCGAACTCGGCGAGAAGTTCAACGCGCTCATCCGGGCGCGCATGCCGCTGATCGAGGACACGGAAATAAACGACTACGTCACGGGCGTGGTGGACAAGCTGGTACGGGCCATGCCGCCCCAGCCGTTCCCCTTCAACGTGGCCATCGTCAACAACAACGCCGTCAACGCCTTCGCCGGCCCGGCCGGCTACGTCTTCGTCTTCACGGGGCTCATGCTCCACATGGAGCACGAATCCGAGATGGCCGGCGTTTTGGCCCACGAACTGGCCCACGTCAGCCAACGCCACATCGCCAAGCGCATGGGCGAGATCCAGGCCCTGTCCATCGGACAGCTCGTCGGCGTGTTGGCCGGTGTGGTGCTGGGCCAGACCACCGGCAACCGCGACCTCGGCGCCGCCCTGGCCATCGGCTCCCAGGCGGCCACGGCGCAGGCCTACCTCAAGTACTCCCGCGACGACGAACGCGAGGCCGACCAGGTGGGCATGAACTACCTGGTCAAAGCCGGCTACCCGCCCCGGGGCCTGGTCGAGGCCTTCGAGACCATGCGCAAACTCAAGTGGATGCAGGGCGCCGGGGACATCCCCACCTACCTGTCCACCCACCCCGGCCTGGAGGAGCGCATGAGCTACCTCAAGGACCGGGTGGGCAAGCTGCCTGCCGACATCCAGAACAGAAAGGACAACGACGCCGCCTTCAAGCGGGCGCAGATGCTGGTGCGGGCCCGCTACACCGACCCGAAAAACGCCGTGTCCTATTTCCAGAAGATCGGCGACAAGGCCACCTGCCTGGACAAGCTGGGCCTGGCCATCGCCCTGTCGCGCTCCCTGGAGGACGTGGGCAAGGCCAAACCGGCCTTCGAGGCGGCGCTGGCCTGCGGCGGCAACGATCCGCTGGTGCTGCGCGAATCCGGGCGCTTCTACCTCAAAATCCGCGACTTCGCCCGGGCCAAGTCCCTGCTCGAGGCGGCGCTTCGGGCCAATCCCAACGACATCGACTCCAATTACGAATACGGCCGGATGCTGGCCCAGGAAGGCAACTACAAGGCGGCCGTGGCCTACCTGGAGCAGGTCAAGCTGCGCGTGCCGGAAAACTCCGAAATTCGCGCCACCTACGGCCAGGTCCTCGGCCAGGCCGGCGACGTCTTTCACGCCTACCTGAACCTGACCTATGCCGCCATCTACGACAACAACCCCCGCCAGGTGAAATTCCAACTGGAAAAGGCCAAGGCCGCCGCCAAGTCCGACGCCGACCGGCGCGAACTGGCCAGGCTCGAGGAGACCCTCAAAAAGCGCGCCGAATTCTGGAAGAAAGGGAGCTTCGAATGAACGACTCGCTGCTCGTGCGCCTGCCCCAGGGCGAGGACCTGCTTGCCGCCCTGGTCGGCGTCTGCCTGGAGCACAACGTCACCAAGGGCCAGGTCAGCCTGATCGGGGCCCTGTCCCGGGCCGTCCTCGGCTACTACCCCCAGGACACCCGGGAGTACGTCACCAGGACCCTGGCGGAGGGCACGGAAATCCTCTCGGGCCTGGGCAACGTCTCCTTAAAGGACGGCCAGCCCTGCGTCCACCTGCACCTGACGCTGCTGACCCGCGATTTCACCGTCACCGGCGGCCACGCCCTGCCCGGCTGCGTCCTTTTTGCCGGCGAGGCCTGCATCACCCCCATCGAGGGTCCCCGCCTGCACCGCAGCCACGACCCGGCCACCGGCCTGCCCCTGTGGGACTTGACCGGCATGTAGCCGCCCCCCCCGACGCCAAAGGGCCGGCGCTCCCCCGGGAACGCCGGCCCTTTTATAACACGGACTGTCGTAACATCAGCCTCCCCGGCCCCTATCCCCCCCTTTCGGGAGGTCCAGGAGGGGCAGTGCCCCTCCTGGCCGCCGGAGGCATCTTCCTCTTGCTTATCCTCTTCTTTTATATCGCCACCCCCGTGGCCGCGATGTCGGCCACGAGGCGTTCCTTGATCCGGCGCGAGACCGGGCCGGGTTTGCCGTCGCCGACCGGGGCGCCGTTGTAGCGCACGATGCTCAGGCAATCGTTGGTGGTGCCGAGGATCATCATCTCCCTGCCCTCGGCGATGGCCTCCTCGCGCACCGGGGCGAAGACCACCTCGATGTCGTCCCCGAGCAGCTCCACGGCCCGCATGAGCGTGGTGCCGCGCAGGGCATTGTTGAGCTCCGGCACGATGAAGCGGCCCCGCCCGTCCACCAGGCAGATGTTCTCCGTGGCCCCCTCGGCCAGGAAGCCCTTGTCGTCGTAGCAGACCGGATAGTCCTCGCCGCGCTCGGTGGCCTCGCGGCGCATGAGGACGTTGGGCAGGTAGTCGATGGACTTGATGCGGGCCAGGTAGTTCTGCTTGGCCGGGATGGACGTGCGAAAGGCGGTCACGCCCCGCTCGAAAGCCGCCGCCGGCCGGGGATGGAACCGGTAGGCCACGATGGTCAGGCTCGGGGTCGGGCATTCGGCCGGGTCGATGCCGAAGCCGCCCGGGCCGCGCCCGACGATGACCCGCACCATGCCCGTGTCCGTGCCGCCGGCCCGGCAGACGGCCAGGGTCAGCCGCGCCACCTCGTCCCAGGGACAGGGCGGGGAAAGGTAGATGGCCTCGGCCGAGCGGGCCATGCGCTCGAAATGGGCCGCCACCTGGTAAAGCCGGCCGGCCACGAACTTGAGGCTCTCGAAGACGCCGTCGCCCCGGTGGACCAGGTGGTCGTCCAGGGGGATGAGCAGAAGCCGCGGGTCCGTGCCGATCAGGCCCAGGCGGTGCTCGTAGTAGGCCAATACGTTTTCGCCGCCGGGGCGCGGGGCGGCCAGGAGCCGGGCGATGTAGGCCGCGGCGTCGACGATCTCGGGCATGGGGGAACTCCTTCCAAAAACAGTGGGGGAAACGTCCTTGCCTAGGACGCCTCCCCCATTCACGATTTTTCCGGTCGGGTCAAACGGGCGGTCTAGGCCGGCACGCCCACCTTGTCGCGGGCGATCAAGAGCTCGGCGATCTGCACGGCGTTTAGGGCCGCGCCCTTGCGGATGTTGTCGGACACGATCCACAGGTTGAGCCCGTTGTCGATGGTATTGTCCTCGCGGATGCGACCCACGAACACGTCGTCCTCGCCGGCGGCGTGGATGGGCATGGGATAGATCTTCTCGGACGGGTTGTCGTAGACGGTCACGCCCGGCGCCTGGGACAGGATCACCCGGGCGTCCTTGGCCGTGAGCTTTTTCTCCGTCTCGATGTTGACCGATTCGCTGTGGCCGTAAAAAACCGGCACCCGCACGGTGGTGGCCGTCACCTTGATCGAATCGTCGCCCATGATCTTGTTCGTTTCCTTGATCATCTTGATCTCTTCGAAGGTGTAGTCACCGTCGGTGAACACGTCGATCTGGGGCAGGCAGTTGAACGCGATCTGGTAGGGGTAGACCGCCGCCTCGGGGTCCTGCATGTTGAACAGCTGGCGCACCTGCTTTTCCAGCTCGGCGATGGCCTTCTGGCCGGTGCCGGAGACGGCCTGGTAGGTGGACACGATCACGCGCTTGATCGTGGCCGCGTCATGCAGGGGCTTGAGCGCCACCACCATCTGGATGGTCGAGCAGTTGGGATTGGCGATGATGCCCTTGTGCCAGTCCACGTCGTCGGGATTGACCTCGGGCACCACCAGCGGCACCTCGGGGTCCATGCGCCAGGCGCTGGAGTTGTCGATGACCACGCAACCGGATTGGACGGCAAAGGGCGCGAATTTTTTCGAGGTGGCGCCGCCGGCGGAGAAGAGCGCGATGTCCACGCCCTCGAAGGATTTCTCGGTCATCTCCTCGACGGTGAGCTCGCCCCCGGCGAAGGGCACGGTGGTGCCCGCCGAGCGCGACGAGGCCAAGGCCTTGACGGTCACGGCCGGAAAGGCGCGCTGTTCCAGAGTCTTGAGCATCTCCCGTCCCACGGCTCCCGTGGCCCCGGCCACGGCCACAACCCATTCGCCCCTGCCCATACGATCCTCCAATGTGGTTAAGACGCCTCCGGCGGCCAGGAGGGGGACTCACCCCCTCCTGGACCTCCCGTAAGGGAAAGTCACGGAAACCCTCGTGTATGCGAATCCCTTCGGAAAAGCCAGCTATTTATCGAATGAAATTATCATATTACAGATCGAGCGCGGCGATGATGGACATGACCGCCTCGGCCTTGTTGAGCGTGTAGAGGTGCACGCCGGGCGCGCCCCGGGCGAGGAGGTCCTTGGCCTGGCGCGTGGCCTGGGCGATGCCGACCTTGGCCACGGCCGCCGGGCCGCCGGCCGCGTCCGCCGCTTCCAACTCGGCCAGAAAGGCCGGGGGCAGGCTCGCCCCGCAAAGCCCCACCAGGCGCTTGATGCTGGCCAGGCTCATGACCGGCAGCACGCCCGGCACGATGGGCGCGGTGATGCCGGCCGCCCGGGCCTTGTCCACAAAGGCGAAATAACAGTCGTTGTCGAAAAAAAGCTGCGTGACCACCACCTCGCCGCCGAGCGCCACCTTGCGGCACAGGTAGTCCAGGTCGGCCCCGGGCGAAACCGCTTCGGGGTGGCATTCCGGATAGCCGGCCACGGCCACGCCGAGCGCCGGGAATTCCTGGCGGATGAAGGCCACCAGGTCGGTGGCGTGCTGGAAATCGTCGGAGTCGGGAACGAAATGTTCCTGCCCCCGGGGCGGGTCGCCGCGCAGGGCCAGGACGTTGTCCACGCCGGCCTCGCGCAGGCCCTGCAGGAAGCCGCGAATCTTCTCCCTGCTCGCCCCGACGCAGGTCAGATGGGCCATGGGCTCCAGGCCGTAGGCGGTTTTCAGGCGCGAGACGATCTCCAGGGTGTGGGCATGGGTGCTGCCGCCGGCCCCGTAGGTCACGGACACGAAAAGCGGCCGCACGGCCTTAAGCCGCTCCACGACCGCGAAAAACCCCTCCCAGGCCGTCCGCTCCTTGGGCGGGAAAAACTCCAGCGAAACGAACGGCCGCCGGGCCTCGATCAGCTCCCTGATACGCACGCGGTCTCCTTGGCAGAGGTGGCGGGGAGGGATGAAGACCGGGGGGAAAACCCCTTTTTGGAAAAAGGGGTTTTCCCCCCGGCCCCCCCTTTCCCCAAAAACTTTCAAAGGGGGAATACGGTCCCTCGACAGGAAGCGGCATACGCCGCCGACAGGGCGCTACTGCACGACGCCGTCGCCGGAAACGGCGAGCTGGGCCACGATCTCCCGGTCCGCTTCCAGAAACGGCTTGGCGACCCCTTCCGCCGGGGTCAGCCACTCCATCTCCTGGCCTTCGCGAGGCAACGGCTCGCCCTCGAAGGCCCGGATGTGAAAGAAATGCAGATGCACGGAAATATGGTCGTAGGCATGCTCTTTTTCCCGGAAAAAGGCAATTGCCGTGGGCAGTATGTCCAATTCTTCACGCAGTTCCCGCACCAGGGCGGCCCGGACGGACTCGTTGGGCTCCACCTTGCCGCCCGGGAACTCATACTGCCCGGCCATGGGCTTGCCTTCGGGGCGTTTGACGCCCAGGTACTTTCCGTCCCGCCAGATGATGGCGGCGACCACATGCACGATCTTCGGCGAACACTTCATGATGCTTCCAGTAAGGCGGCCCGGCGGGCCTCCAGGTCGGCGATTTCCTCTTCCAGCACCGCCATGTGGGCAAGCAACTCCTCGGCCTCGTGGCCAAGGGCGCCGTATTCCTTGCCGAGCGTGGAAAACAGCTCCTTTTGAGCGTAGGTGTCCGGCTCGGCCATGACGGCCTCCACTTCGGACTGGCGGGCCAGCAGCGCTTCGAGCTTGGCCTCCAGCTTTTCAAAGGCTTCGCGTTTGGGTTTGATGTCGCGGTAGAGTGCGTTGCGCTGTTCGGCCAGCCGGCGCTTGCGATCCTTGTCTTCCTGGCGCGAGAGCTTGGGTGCGCCCGAGGCCCCCTCTTCCGGGCGGCCGGCCTCGGCCTCCCGGGCGGCCTGGACGGCCTGGGCCGCCTCGTAGGCGGCGAAACCCTCGTCGTGGACGGTGATGCCGTCCTCGCCCACGGCCCAGACCTCGCCGGCGGCTTCGCGCAGCAGGTACCGGTCGTGGGCGACCATCAGGATGGTGCCGCTGTAGTCCGACAGCGCCCGCACCAGGGCCTCGCGGCTTTCCAGGTCCAGGTGGTTGGTGGGCTCGTCCAGGACCAGGAAATTGGCCCGGGCCGAAAACAGCCCGGCCAGCACCAGGCGCGACTTCTCGCCGCCGGAGAGCTCCGACACCCGGCGCTCCCAGTATTCCTCGCCCAGAAGAAACAGGCCCAGGATGGAGCAGACTTCCAGGTGCGTGGCCTTGGGCCCGGCCATGCGCTTCATCTCGGACATGACCAGGGCCTCGGACTGGAGGATTTCCGTCTGGTGCTGGCTGAAATAGCCGAGCTTGACCCCGGTGCCGAGCAGCAGCCGGCCCGAGGCGGGCCTCAGCGAGCCGACCACGAGCTTTAAAAGCGTGGTCTTGCCCGCGCCGTTGTGCCCGACCAGGGCGACCTTCTGGCCGCGAAAGAGCTGGAAGGTCAGGGGCGGCCACAGGGGCTTGCGGTCTGGATAGACGTAGGTCAGGTCGGCGGCGGCGGCCACGGTCTTGTCCGAGCGCTCGGGCTCGGGTAGCGAAAAATGGAGCGTTTTGGGCCGCACGTCGGGCCGCTCGCTTTTGAGCGCCGCCATCTCCTTTTCGAGCTTGTCCACGTTTTTGAGCTTGCTCTGGGCCTGGCGGGCCTTGGTGGCCTTGTAGCGGAAGCGGTCGGCAAAGGCGTTGTGCTGCTTGATCTTGTTGTCGATGGCCGCGGCTTGGCGCTCCCACTGCTTTTCCATCTCCTCGCGCCAGGCGAGGAATTGCGTGAACGAGCCGGGCCGCCAGATGGGTTTGACGTCGCCCATGAACAGGGTGTGGGTGGCCACGCGGTCGAGAAAGACGCGGTCGTGGGCGACGAACA
The DNA here is from genome assembly GCF_049995385.1 of Solidesulfovibrio sp. DCME. NCBI lineage: Bacteria > Pseudomonadati > Thermodesulfobacteriota > Desulfovibrionia > Desulfovibrionales > Desulfovibrionaceae > Solidesulfovibrio > Solidesulfovibrio sp. DCME. The sequence continues at coordinate 1,610,094 of NZ_CP188261.1, read as the reverse complement.
CCAGCACCCCGGCGAAATTGCACAGAAACGATTCGAGCCAGGCCACGGCGTCGAGGTCCAGGTGGTTGGTGGGCTCGTCGAGAAGCAGCACGTCGGCCCCGGCCGTGAGCACCCGGGCCAGTTTGGCCCGCTCCCGCCAGCCGCCGGACAGGGCAGCGATGGGCGCCCCCTGGTGCTTGTCCTCGAACCCGAGCCCCGAAAGGATGGTCTTGGCCCGGTGCTCGGGGTTGTAGCCGAGCGCATGCTCCAGGCTGGCCTGCTCGTGGGCCAGGGCCTCCATGGCCGCCTTGTCGCCCGCGGCCACGGCCGCGTCGTAGCGGGCCCAGAACTCCTTCCACGACGGCAGCGCGGCCATGACCCAGGCGAGCAGCGTCATGCCCAGGTCGGCCTCGTCCATGTCCTGGGCGACATAGCCCAGGCGGGCGCCGGTGGAGAGCGTCACCTTGCCGCCGTCGGGTTCGGACACGCCGGCAACGAGTTTGAGCAGTGTCGATTTGCCCGCGCCGTTCTGGCCGACCACGGCCAGGCGCGTGCCGCCGGGAATCTCCAGGGAGAAATCCTTGAAGAGATCGCGGCCGCCATAGGACTTGGAGAGATTTTGCAGACTGACTTTGGCCATAACTTCCATGGGCGCGGCGCGGCGGCCGCCGAAGGGCATACCTGCCGGGCATCACCCGGCGGGGCCTCCATACGCAAAAAAGGCCCGGAAAACCAGTCCCCACGGCCGGCAAATACCGGCCGTCGGTACCGGCCCCTTCCGGGCCCCATGATATCAAAGGGTTGTTACCCCAACCGGGCCACGACCAGCTCGCCCATGGCCTTGCAGCCGACCAGGGTCTTACCCGGCTCCATGATGTCGCCGGTGCGGTAGCCCTCGGCCAGGACCGTGGCGCAGGCCGCCTCGATGGCCTCGGCCGCCTTGGTTTCATTAAACGAATGCTTGAGCATCATGGCCAGGGACAGGATGGTGGCCAGAGGATTGGCCTTGTCCTGGCCGGCGATGTCCGGGGCCGAGCCGTGGATGGGCTCGTACAGGCCCGGGTTGGCCGCGCCGAGCGACGCCGAGGGCAGCATGCCGATGGAGCCGGTGATCACGGCCGCCTCGTCGGAGAGGATGTCGCCGAAGAGGTTTTCGGTCACGATGACGTCGAACTGGGACGGGTCGCGCACGAGTTGCATGGCGGCGTTGTCCACGTACATGTGGGACAGCTCCACGTCGGGGTAGTCCTTGGCCACTTCCAGGACGACTGCCCGCCACAGGCGCGAGACGTCCAGCACGTTGGCCTTGTCCACGGAACACAGCTTGCCCCGGCGCTTGCGGGCCGTCTCGAAGCCGACCTTGGCGATGCGGGCCACTTCGTGCTCGGCATAGACCATGGTGTTGAAGCCCACCTTCTCGCCGCCGCGCTCCTCGATGCCGCGCGGCTCGCCGAAGTAGGCGCCGCCGGTGAGTTCCCGCACGACCATGACGTCGAGGCCCTTGCCGACGATGTCCGGGCGCAGGCAGCAGGCGGCGGCAAGCTCGGGAAAGAGCCTGGCCGGGCGCAGGTTGGCGAAAAGCCCCAAGGCCTTGCGGATGCCGAGCAGGCCCTTTTCCGGGCGGATGGCCGGATCGATGGTGTCCCATTTGGGGCCGCCGACCGCGCCCAAAAGCACGGCATCGGCCGCCCGGCAGGCGGCGACGGTCGCCTCGGGCAGGGGGCCACCCGTGGCGTCGATGGCCGCGCCGCCAATGAGCGCCTCGGTAAAGGCGAACTCCAGGCCGTACTTGCCGCCGACCGTCTCCAGCACCTTCATGGCCTCGGCCACGATCTCCGGCCCAATGCCGTCACCCGGCATCACACAGATAGTATAACGCATATGCGCCTCCGGCGGCCAGGGGCGTTGCCCCTGGACCCCACCGGGGGGGATCATCCCCCCCGGACCCCCTGGAAAGGGGGGGTAAGGGTAAAGTTGGTTGTGCAATGCCCATCAGCATCCAATCCCCCTTGAGGGGTGGTCCAGGAGGGGCCACTGGCCCCTCCTGGCCGCCGGAGGCATTCTCTTCCTCATTTTAACTAAACGCGCGCGGCCAGGCGGTCCTTGACGTAGGGGATGAGGCCGCCGGCGTCGAGGATGCCTTTCATGAAGGGCGGCACGGGCTTGCACTGGATTTTCTGGCCGGTGGTCCGGTTTTCGATCAGGCCGGTGTCGGCGTCGACGGTCAGTTCGTCACCGTCGCTGATCTTGCTCACGTCGTCGCCGATCTCCAGCAGCACCAGGCCCATGTTGAAGCCGTTGCGGTAGAAGATGCGGGCGAAGCTGTGGGCGATGACCACGGGGATGCCGGCGCCAAGGAGGGCCACCGGGGCGTGCTCGCGCGAGGAGCCGCAGCCGAAGTTCTCGCCGGCGACCATGATGTCGCCCTTTTTCACCCGCTTGATCCAGCCGGGCTCCAGGCCCTCCATGCAGTTGGCCCCGAGTTCGGCCACGTCGGTGGTGACCAGGAACCGGGCCGGAATGATGGCGTCCGTATCGATATGCGCTCCGACCTTGTGCGCTTTTCCTTGAAACATATCCGTTCTCCTCTCGCTCTATTTAAACCCCATCGGGGGGGTCCGGGGGGCATCATGCCCCCCGGCCGCCGGAGGCATCTTCATTCAGACCTTCGCCGGGTCGATGATCTCGCCGGCGATGGCCGCGGCGGCGGCGGCCGCGGGGCCGGAGAGGTAGACTTCGCTCTCCAGGCTGCCCATGCGGCCCTTGAAATTGCGGTTGGTGGTGGCGATGGCCCGCTCGCCGCCGGCCAGGATGCCCATGTGGCCGCCCAGGCACGGCCCGCAGGTGGCCGGGCCGACGATGCAGCCGCTGTCCATGAAGGTCTCGATCAGGCCTTCGGACAGGGCCTGGCGCCAGATGGAAGGTGTCGCCGGCAGGACGATGCAGCGCACGTCCTTGTGGACCTTTTTGCCCTTGAGCACGGCGGCGGCCTGGCGCAGGTCCTCGATGCGGCCGTTGGTGCACGAGCCGATGACGGCCTGGTCCACGCGCAGGCCGGCCACGGCGGACACGGGCCTCACGTTGTCCGGCAGATGCGGGCAGGCGATCTGCGGTTCCATGCCCGTGGCGTCGATGGTCACGACGCGCTCGTAGGAGGCGCCGGGATCGGCGCTAAGCGCCACGTCGCCGGTACGGCCGTGGGCGGCGGCGTATTCCAGGGCCTTGGCGTCGGCCGGGAAGAGCCCCACCTTGCCGCCGGCCTCGATGGCCATGTTGGACATGGTCATGCGGCCCTCGATGGAGAGTTCCGAGGCGAGCGGGCCGGTGAATTCCAGGGCCTTATAGAGCGCTCCGGAAACGCCGATGCTGCCAATGAGCGCAAGCATGAGGTCCTTGCCGCCGACGTATTGCCCGAGCGTGCCGGTCAGCACGACCTGGATGGTGGGCGGCACCTTGAACCAGGTCTCGCCCAGGGCCATGCCGCCGGCGATGTCCGTGGAGCCCATGCCCGTGGCGAAGGCGCCAAGGCCCCCGTAGGTGCAGGTGTGGGAGTCGGCGCCGATGACCACGTCGCCGGGGCCGACCAGGCCCAATTCCGGCAGCAGGGCATGCTCGACGCCGACGTTGCCGCCCTCGTAGTAATGGGTGATGCCCATCTCCTTGGCGAACTCGCGGCAGACCTTGACCTGCTCGGCCGAGGCAATGTCCTTGTTGGGCGTGAAATGGTCGGCCACGATGGCCACCTTGTCCTTGTCGAAGACGGCGGTGGCGCCCATCTTCTTGAAGGACTTGATGGCCAGCGGCGCGGTGATGTCGTTGGCCAAAACCAGGGACAACCGGCAGCGCACGATCTGGCCCGGTCCGGTGACCTGTTCGTCGCTGTGGGCCTGCAGCAGTTTCTCGGCTAAAGTTGCGGGCATATCCGGTCTCCCTCCTTTTTGGCCAACCGGTTGAGTGCGTTGATGAAAGCGAGCGTGCTCGCCATGATGACATCGTCGTGGACGCCGCGGCCGACGGCCGTCGCCTCGCCGTCGCGCACCCGCACGGTCACCTCGCCCTGGGCGTCGGTGCCGCCGGTGATGGCGTTGATGTGGAACTCCTCCAGTTCGGGCTTGCGGCCGACGGCGGCGCACACGGCATTGAAGGAGGCGTCGACGGGGCCGGAACCGGACGAATACTGGCGGACTTCCTGGTCCTCGACCTGCATCTGGACCACGGCCGAGGGGGCAAGCTCCACGTTGCCGCAGTGCACGGAGAGGAATTTGAGGGCGTAATGGTCGGGCCGGCGCAACACCTTTTCCAGGATCAGGGCCTCGATGTCCTCGTCGAGGATGCGCTGCTTGCGGTCGGCCAGGTCCTTGACGGCGTCGAAGACGACCTTGAGCTCGTCGTCGGTGAGCTTGTAGTTGAGTTCCCTCACCTTGGCATCCAGGGCATGGCGGCCGGAGTGTTTGCCAAGCACCACCACCGCGCCCTTGCGGCCGATGTGCTCGGCGGTCATGATCTCGTAGGTGCGGCGGTCTTTCAGCACGCCGTGCTGGTGGATGCCGGACTCGTGGGCAAAGGCGTTGCGGCCGATGATGGGGGCATAGGGCGGGATGGGCTGGCCGATGATGCCGGACAGGCGCCGGCAGGACGGGAAGAGCTCCTCGGTGACGATGCCCGTGGTCAGATTATAGTAGTTGGGCCGGGTATTGAGGCCCATGACCACCTGCTCCAGGGAGGCGTTGCCGGCCCGCTCGCCGATGCCGGACAGCGTCACCTCGGCCTGGCGGGCGCCGGCATGGAGCGCGGCCAGGGTGTTGGCCACGGCCAGGCCCAGGTCGTTGTGGCAGTGGACGGCGAAAGTGACCTTGTCCGCGCCGTTGACGTTTTCGAGCAGATGGCGGATGAGGTCGGCGAATTCGGCCGGCTGGGCGTAGCCCACGGTGTCGGGAATGTTGACGATGGTGGCGCCCGCGGCGATCACGCGGTTGCAGACTTCGACCAGGAAGTCGCGGTCGGAGCGCGAGGCGTCCTCGGCCGAGAACTGGACCTCGACGCCCTTGGACACGGCGTGGCGCACGGCCGCCTCGGCCATCTCCAGCACCTGCGCCGGGGTCTTGCCGAGCTTGTGCTCCATGTGCAGGGCCGAGGTGGCCAAAAAGGTGTGGATGCGCTTGCGCTTGGCGCCCTTGATGGCATCAAAGCCCCGGTCGATGTCCGAGGGCAGGGCCCGGCACAGGGCGGCGATCACCGGCTTTTCCACGGCAGCGGCAATGGCGGCCACGGCCTCGAAATCACCGACGCTGGCCGCCGGAAAGCCGGCCTCGATCACGTCCACGCCGAGCGTTTCGAGCTGGCGGGCCATGCGGACTTTTTCCTCGCGGGTCATGGTCGCCCCGGGCGACTGTTCGCCGTCGCGGAGCGTGGTGTCAAAAATGTAGACCCTGTTGGCAGCAGACATGGGAATCTCCTTGCGATGTCCCGCGCCGGGCGCGGGATGCGGCGGGACGCGGCGCGCACCAGCGCTTGCTGGTTAGCCGAGGCCCCGAACGATGACAAGCGATGTCAGAAAGGAGATGACGATTTTATGAGAGCTCCTGGAGGGGCTCCCGTAGCTTGGAGGCGCGGCGCGGCAGAACGAAGAAGGTGTAGACGGGACCGGACAGGAGGTAGGCCGAAAAGAGCAGGAAGCCCATGAACCAGGGCTCCGAGGCCACCACCACGAACAGGAGCATGGCCGTGACCATGGCGCTGAAGGGATGGGCCTTGACCAGCCCGAATTCCTTGAAGGAGGCGTAGCGCACCCGGCTGACCATGAGAAAGGACAAGGCGTAGACCAGGCCCAGGCAGGCCTTGGGCACGACCAGGGCGGCGATCTCGCCGGGCAGGTAGCGCTCGAACATGTAGGACAGGGCGATCATGCAGCCGGCGGCCGGAATGGGCAGGCCGACGAAGAACTTTTTCGAGGTCGAGACCTTGCCGGCCATGACGTTGAACCGGGCCAGGCGCAGGGCGCCGCAGGCCACCAGCATGAAGGCGGCCAGGATGCCCAGGCGCCCGAACTGGGACAGCTGCCACTGGTAGACCATGATGGCCGGGGTGACGCCGAAGGCCACGAGATCGGACAGGGAATCGAACTGGACGCCGAAATCGCTGCTGGTGCCGGTAAGCCTGGCCACCTTGCCGTCGAGGCCGTCGAAGAGGCAGGACAGGAGGATGGCCAGGGAGGTCATGTCGAAACGGCCCTCGATGGCCCAGATGACGCCCAGAAAGCCGGCGAACAGGCTCGCCATGGTAAACAGGTTCGGCAGGATGTAGACGCTCCTGCGAGCCCGGCTCTGGGTGATCTTTTCTTCCATCGAAAACGCGCTTCTATTCGGCCTTTTTTGCCAGGACGGTGACACCGGCCATGGTCTTCTGCCCCATTGCGACGACCGGATGATACCCATGCGGCAAATAGACGTCAAGGCGCGAGCCGAACTTGATCATGCCGTAGCGCTCGCCCCGGGCCAGCCTGTCGCCGGGGGCGGCCTTGCACACGATGCGCCGGGCAATGAGCCCCGCGATCTGGACCACGGACCACTGGCCGCCCTCGGCGTCGCGCAGCACGATGACGTTGCGCTCGTTGTCCGTGGAGGCCTTGTCCAGGGAGGCATTGAAGAACTTGCCCGGGAAATAGCGCACCTCGGTCACCGTGCCGTCGACCACGGCCCGGTTCACGTGAACGTTGAAGACGTTCATGAAAATGCACACGACCTGGCGCGGCTCGCCGGTCAGCGGATCGGGCGCCTGGCCCGTCTTGCAGACCACGCCGTCGGCCGGGGCCACGGCCAGGCCGGGCTCGCGCGGCGAGGCCCGGTCGGGGTCGCGGAAAAAATTGAGGCAAAAGGCCGTGGCGGCAAGGAGAATGACGGCCGGCACGGGCCAGCGCAGCAGCGCCATGACGACGGTGGCCAGGGCGAACAGGCCGATTACGGGCCAGCCGTCGCGGGCGAAACCGAGGATGGGATTATACACGCGGCGCTCCAAGGGTCGGGCACACGGCGGCCAGGTCGCGGAAAAAGCCGGCCTCGTCCCGGTAGAGGATGGTGTGAAAGCCAAGCGAGGCGGCCAGTTCCACGTTGCGCGGCGCGTCGTCGATGAAAAGCGAGGCCTCGGCCCGGCTGCCCATGGCGTCCAGGGCCAGCTCGAAAAAGGCGGCGTCGCGCTTGGATACGCCGTAGTGGTAGCTGTTAAACACCTTGTCGAAATGGGAAAACACGTCGTGGCGGGCGTCGAGGCGGCCAAGCCACTCGGTCTGGTCGCTCAAGATGGCCGTGCGCATGCCGGCGGACCGGGCGGCGTCGGCCAGGGCGAACATGAGCGGGCGCGGCGTAAACCGCGACAGCACCATATCCGACAGCCAGGCGTCGGAGGCCGCGGCGGCGTCGATGTCGGTGGCTTCCCGAAAGGCCCGCCAGAAGCCGGCCTCGTCGCAGCCCCCCAGCACATAGCCCGTGCCCCAGGCCAGCTCGTAGGCCACGGGCACGAATTCCACGGGGTCGCGGCCCAGGCTGCGGGCGATGGCCGTCAGCCCCTCGCGAAAGCCCTCCTCGGCCAGGACGCCGCCAAAATCGAAAAAGATGGTCTCCGGGCGGCACAGCCCGTCAAGCACGTGATCCAAATCGCCTCCCGCGCTTCCCTTGCCGGCCCGAAGGCCGTAGTATCAGGGACGCCCGTTGGCCTTTAGCCGGTTCCCCGGCGTCGATCAAGCCGGGAATGGGAGACGGGAAACGAGAAGACCGGGGCGCCGCCCCGGACCCCGCCGGGGGCATGATGCCCCCCGAACCCCCTCGGCGGGGGGACGGCGGGGACATGGCGGTATCGCCCCGGGACGCGGGGCCGCCAGGGGAGAACGCCGCATGGCCGAGACGATCCGCGTGGGGGTGAGTGCCTGCCTGCTCGGGCAAAACGTGCGCTACGACGGCGGGCACAAGCGCGACGCCTATGTGGTCGAGACGCTGGGCAAATACTTCGAGTTCGTGCCCGTGTGCCCCGAGGTCGAATGCGGCCTGCCCGTGCCCCGCGAGGCCATGCGCCTCGTGGGCGACCCGGACGCCCCGCGCCTGGTGACCATCAAGACCGGGGTCGACCTGACCGAACGCATGCGGGATTTCGCGGCCCGTCGCGTGGCGGAACTGGCCGAGGCGAACCTGTGCGGCTTCATTTTCAAGGCCAAGTCCCCGTCCAGCGGCCTGACCCGGGTCAAGGTCTATGGCGACAAGGGCTCCCCCGTGGAACGCGGCACCGGGCTTTTCGCCAAGGCCTTCCTGGACGCCTTTCCCCTGATCCCCGCGGAAGACGAAGGCCGGCTGCACGACGACAAACTGCGTGAGAACTTCATCGAACGCATCTTCACCTTGAGCCGCTGGCGCGAGGCCCTGGCCGGCGATGGCCGCCGCAGCCTGCTGGCCCGGCTGATCGCCTTCACCGCCAGCCACAAGCTGCTGCTGATGGCCCACAGCCCGGAGATGGCCCGGCAGCTCGGCCGGCTCACGGCCGAGGCCAAGGCCTGGCCCACAGACGGCCTCAGGATTTCCTACGAGACCGTGCTCATGCGCACCCTGGCCCTGCCGGCCACCACCGCCAAGCACGTCAACGTCCTCGAACACATCGCCGGCTATTTTAAAAAACACCTCGATGCCGGGGACAAGGCCGAGCTGCGCCAATGCATCGCCACCTACCGGGCCGGGCACGTGCCGCTGATCGTGCCCGTGACCCTGTGCGCCCACTACGCCCGCAAGTTCGAGGTCGCCTACCTCCTGGGCCAACACTACCTGCGCCCCCACCCCGTGGAGCTCAAACTGCGCAACCACGCCTAGGCCAAAGGACCCCCATGCTCAAAGCGCTGCTGTTCGTGTTCGTTTCGGCCTGCCTAGTGGGCCTTTCCCCGGCCGTGGCCCGGGCGGCCAAGCTGCCGAGCGCCCGGGCCACGGCCCATGTCGTCGGAAAATTGACGGAATCGGGCCGCATCCACGGCCTGGTGGTGGGCTACGTCAACCCGTCGGGCCGGGTGACCTACGGCTTCGGCCGGGCGGGCGCGGACAAGCGGTCCAAGGCCCCGGACGGGCGCACGCTTTTCGAGATCGGCTCCATCACCAAGGCCTTTACCGGCCAGATGCTGGCCCAGGCCGTCATGGAAGGCCGGCTGCGCATCACCGACCCCATCCGGCTCTACCTGCCCCAGGGCGTCATCGACAAGGATTCGCCGCTTTACTGGGTGAGCTTCCTGGACCTGGCCACCCACACCTCGGGCCTGCCCGAGGCGCCGGACAACCTGCCCTCCACGGACCCGCGAAACCCCATGGCCGGCTATTCCACGGCCCTGCTCCTGGACTACCTCAAAACCGCCACGCTCCTGTCCCCCGTCGGCCGGGACTTCTCCTACAGCAACACCGCCGCCGGGCTCACCGGCTACATTCTGGCCCGGCTGTGGAATTCGGACTACGAGACCCTCGTCAAGACGCGGCTTTGCGCCCCCCTGCACATGACCGACACCACCATCGCCCTGTCCCCGGAGCAGGCGGCGCGCATGACCCGCGGCCACGCCACCGACGGCCAGGTGGTGCCCAACTGGGAGGTCACGGGCCTGGAGGGGGCCGGGGCCTTCCGGTCCTCGGCCGAGGACCTGCTGACCTTCGCCGCGGCCAACATGGGGCTTGTGCCCACGCCGCTGTTGCCGGCCATGAAGCTGGCCCAGCTGCCGCGCAAGCACGTGCCGGCCATCCCGACCCTGTACATCGGCCTTTTCTGGAACGTCATGAACTTCGGCGGCAAGGAATTCGTGCTCCACGCCGGCCGCTCGGGCGGCTATTTCGCCATCGTGCTGCTGTCCCCCGAGGACCAGGCGGCGGTGGTGCTTTTGTGCGACACCGAGGGCGACTTTTCCGACCAGGCCTGGAAGCTGCTGTCCCTGGTGGCCGGCAAGCGCCTGCCCTGACACGCCGGCAAGGGTGGAACCGATCTTGCATTTTCGCCCCCGGCACCGGCCCGCCGGCCGGGTCGCGGCCGGCCCTGGCCCCGGGGCGCACCCTCGGGGGGAACAGACGTCTATTTACATGCAACATCCAAGAATCATTACTTTCCCTTGAACAATACGACCGTCTTTTTCAAGGGGACGTAACACGTAGGGAGAAACGGATGGCCGCACAGGACGATTCGGAAAAGCTCGTCGGCGTCAGCGGCGAATTGGCCTCGCTGCCCCTGGAACAGGCCTGCCGCTACTACCACAACTACCTCGACGCCTTCCAGATCGACCTGCCGCTGGCGGTGTCGTTCGTCAACCGGATGCTGGCGGAAGATATTGCCGCCGCGCCGCCCCTGGCCCGCCGGCTCCTCGAACAGGCCATCCGCTCGGCCGTGCACCTGGCCCCCCTCGACCCCAACGTCCTGGGCCTGGGCATCTCCTCGGGCCTGGCCCCCGGGGCGGACCTGATCGTCAAGGTCCTCGAAGGCACCCATGCCGAGCCGGAGGTCTTCGATACCCTGCGCAAGGCCACCTTCAAGTTCCAGGGCGAGGAGATCCGGGCCATCTGCGAGAAGGTCCTGGCCCGCCACCCCATGGCCGTGCGCTACGCCGACCTGCTTTTAAACCTCGATTTCTACGAGGGCCGGCCGCCAAGCCAGGCCCTGTCGCGCTTTCGCTGCCCCAAGGTGCTCGCGCCGCTGTGGCACAAGCGGCTTTTCGGCCACCACGCCGCCATGGGCGACGACGCCGGGGCCTGGCCGCTGTGGGAGACGGTCAAGCCCCTGGCCGACGATCCCTTCACCCAGGTCCGGGCGGCGGAGATGTTTTCCCGGGCCGGCGACCTGGAGGCGGCCCTGGCCCTGTACGACCGGGCCATCGCCGCCGAGCCCCTGCAACGCCCCTTGGCGCTGCGCCGGGCCGAGCTGGCCGCGCCTTTTCGGCCGGACCACGGCCTGGTCGACCGCAGCAAGGTGTGCGTGTACCTCTACAGCTTCAACAAGGCGGCCATCCTCGGCGAGACCCTGGACAGCCTGCGCGGCTGCGCCATTGGCCCGGCGCCCATCACGATCCTTCTCAACGGCTGCACCGACGACAGCCTGACCGTGGCCGGCCGGGCCAGGGAGCTTTTCCCGCAAAACCCGGTGGAGATCATCAACCTCCCCACCAACGTCGGCGCCCCGGCCGCGCGCAACTGGCTGCTGGCCCAGCCGGCCACCCGGCAGCACGAGTTCGTGGCCTTCCTCGACGACGACGTCTACCTCCAGCCGGATTTCCTGGCCCACATGCTCACCGTTGCCGCAACGGATGCGCGCATCGCCAACGTCGGCTGCAAGGTCGTCTTCCCGGGCCGCTTCCCGCTGCTCCAGTACCTCTACCGCCACGTCTCCCTGACCCATCCCGAAGCCATCCGGGTGAGCCTGCCCACGCCGTATCAGCAGTACGACATCGGGCTGTACGACGTGATCCGGGAAACCCGCGTGGTCATGGGCTGCCAGCACCTGCTGCGCACGGCTTCGCTTGCCGACGCGCCGCATTTCGACATCCGCTACTCGCCCTCCCAGATCGACGACACGGACCACGACCTGCAACTGTGCCTGGCCGGCTGGAAGGTGGCCTACTGCGGCACGGTGACCTGCGTGCACCGCCAGGGCTCGGGCACCTCGGTCAAAAGCCGCCTCAACCTGGCCAGCCAGGGCAGCATCATGGGCAACGACCTCAAGTTCCACTACAAATGGCTGGACCGCATCCGCGAGATGGAACGCCTCGACGCCCTGTCCCTGCACGCCTGACCCACCGCCAGGCGCCTGGGCGCCAAGGGGCGCCAAGCCGGCCCCGGGGTCGGGCCCGGGGCCGACGCCCGATGGCGCCGCCTGGACCGGCGTCGCATCGAACGTTGCCCCCTGGAGGCGGGCGAAACGTCCCGCTGCGGCGCTGCGGCCCCTTCCCCGCAAGCGCCCCTGCCGCCCTGTCCGGCCGGCCGGGCGCGGTGGCGGGCTTTTGCGAAGCCCTCATTATTTCCGGCAGGTTACGGAAAAAATACGATCCAGCGCAATTTTCCGGTTGACGGGCCGGCCCGGATTTGGCAGTTATGCGCCTCGGCAACGGCGGCCGCCCCGCCGCTCCGGACCGGACGGAAAAAAGATCGAGAAAGAATTTGACAACCGGGCCGGACGCAAGTAGAGAAGTTGGTCTTTGGTAACGAGGCGGCATAGCCAAGTGGTAAGGCAGAGGTCTGCAAAACCTCCATTCTCCGGTTCAAATCCGGATGCCGCCTCCACAGCCGATCCCGAGCGGGAATAACTCAGTGGTAGAGTGCAACCTTGCCAAGGTTGAAGTCGCGGGTTCAAATCCCGTTTCCCGCTCCAACGAATTTCAAAGGCCGGCCCCAAAGCCGGCCTTTTTCTTTGCCTCCGGCCCCACTTTGCGGTAGGCAGCGCATTGCCTACCAAAACGGGAGTCAATCGTGAGCCGCAGCCTTTCCCTCGACGCCCCCCTGGACAACCTGCTCGACCAGGCCCGGTCGCGCTACGACGTGCGTTTCGAACCCGTGACCATCGACGGCCAGACCCTGGAGATCCTCCAGATCGCCGACCTGGAAGCCCTGCTCGACCGACTCGTGGCCACGGCCGGCACCGGCCCCATCGAACTGCCCTACTGGGCCAAGATCTGGCCGGCGGCCATGCTGCTCGCCCATTTCCTGCCCCACCTGGGGCCGGGGGAGGGCCGCAGCCTGCTGGAACTCGGCGCGGGCCTGGGCATCTGCGGCCTGTTTGCCGCCAAGCGCGGCTTTCGTACGCTCATCACCGACATCCACCCCGACGCCCTGCTGTTCGCCAAGATCAACATCCTGCAAAACGGCCTGGCGGACACGGCCGACGTGGCCAGGGCCGATTTCTCCGCCGACCGCCTGGGCCGCCGCTTCGACGTGGTCCTCGGGGCCGAGGTCCTCTACCTCGAGGACCTCTACCGGGGCCTGTCCAAGTTCCTGCTCGCCCATCTGGCCGCGGACCCGGCGGCCGAGGTGGTGCTGGCCAAGGACTACACCCGCAAGGCCACCCGCTTCCTGGGCCTGGCCGACCGGGAATTCCACATCGCCGAGCGCGTGGTGGGCTACAAGGAAACCAACCCCGAAAACGGGGAGCCCGAGCGCAAACTCTGCCAGATTTTCCGCCTGCGCCCGCGCAAGCAGGCGTGAGGCCCCATTGGGAAGCTTCCCGGCCACGATCCGAGCGAAAGCCTCCGGCGGCCAAAGGGCTCCCGCCCTTTGGAATCCCTTCACCAAGACAAACGGCTTTGGCCCCGTGTCGCCCCATCGGGCCGACGCCTTCCCCACCCCTGCCCCCGAGAGCCAACCATGGATAGCAGCCGTATGAAAGGCCTGACCTCCCGGCCCAAGGGCCATACCCTGGAACAGGACAAGACCTGCCCGCCGGCCGCGACCGTGGCCCGGGCCCGCCAGGCCTTCGCCCGCCTGGGCCGGGGCGTTCTGGCCGAAACCCGGCGCATCGACACCGGCCGGCTGGGCATTCCGGTCTACATGAGCCTGTGCGGCGAGGCGGCCAAGGCGGTCATGCCCACCCGCAAACAGATGGGCAAGGGCGCAACCCCTGTCCAGGCCGAGGCCTCGGCCCTGATGGAACTGGCCGAGCGCTTCAGCTTCTTTTCCTATTTCGCCGACACCGACCGCTTCGTGGCCGCCACCTGGACCGAGGCGCAAGCCCTGTTCGGCGAGGCCCTGTTTCCCCTCGAACTGATGCTGCGCAGTGTCGACGACGCCCTGGACCCGGCCGCCGCCCGGCGCGTGCTCGACCTCGTCCCCTGGGACTTCGTCCTGGCCCGGGACCTGGCCGGCGGGCGCGAGGTGGCCGTGCCGCTCAACTGGTTCAAGCTCCTCAATGAATTCAACGGCTCCTCGGCCGGCAACTGCTACGAGGAATCGGTGCTGCAAGGGGCCTGCGAACTTATCGAGCGCCACGTCTGCGCCGTCATCGACCGGGACCGGCCGACACTGGCCACCATCGACCCGGCTTCCTGCGCCGACCCGGTCCTGGCCGGACTCCTCGCCGCCTTTACCCGGGCCGGGGTCAAGGTCTGGCTCAAGGACATGAGCCTGGGCCAGCCCGTACCGACCGTGGGCGCCATCGCCTACGACCCGGCCACCTTTCCCCAGGCCTCGGAGATCGTCTTCACCGCCGGCACGGCCACCTCGCCCACCAAGGCCGCCGTGCGGGCCCTGACGGAAGTGGCCCAACTGGCCGGCGATTTCGAGACCCAAAGCAACTACGAGGCCTCGGGCCTGGCCAAATTCACGACGCTCGAGGCGGCCGCCTGGGTCATGGACGGGCCGGCCGTCCCCCTAAGCGCCCTGCCGAGCCTGGAGGCGGCGGACATCGCCGAGGAACTGGCGACCCTGGCCGAACGCCTGGCCGGGCGCGGCACGCCCCTTTTCAGCGTGGACACCAGCCATCCGGAACTGGGGCTTTCGGCCAACTACAATTTCGCCCCGGGCCTGCTGTTTCGCGAGCGCACCCCGGCGGCCAGCCTGGGGCTTTTCACCGGCCGGGTCCTGGCCGAGCAGTGCGACCCGGACACGGCCCGCCACGGGCTGGCCGTCCTGGCCGAGCTCTACCCGCAGGCGGCCTTCCTCCCCTTCTACGAGGGCCTGGTCGCCCTGCGCGGCGACGACCCCGAAGCGGCCCTGCCCTGTTTCGCCCGGGCCGAGGCCCGGGAAACCCGCGACGAGGACAAGGCCCTGGCCGCCTTCTACCAGGCCCACGCCCTGTCGCGCCTGGGCCGGTTCGAGGCCACCGTCCCCCACCTGGACCGGGCCATCGGCCTGTCGCCGGACGTCAAGGAATACCACAACCTGCGCGGCGTGGCCCGGTTCAAGGCCGGGGACTACGCCCGGGCGGCGGCCGACTTCCAGGCCGCCCTGGCCCTGGACGCCGGCTCGGCCATGGACCTGGCCAACCTGGGGCTGTGCCTGGAGCGGCTGGGCAATAGGGAGATGGCCGCCCACCATTTGCAGGCGGCCCTGAGCCTCGATGCGGACATCGGTTTCGCCCGGGAAGCCCTCGGGCGTCTCGAAAATGCCGCCTTTTGAGGAATCCTGTCACAACACTGCGTAATTATGGACATTTTTGTCATAAGCAGGCCGTCATTTCCGCGAAAAGCATTGACATCGACGGCTGTTCCGGTTTACGTTAAAAAAATAACACGGGAGCCGCTGTACGAAAGGGCTTTCCGCTTCCATCGACCCATCGGGCACCAAGGGTGCTCTGATTCATGGGTGAGGCCCCCCGCGGCGCGGGGCGGCGCGTGGGAACCGCCCGGTTATGTGACGACGTTCCGGGCGCTCGTCTCATCAACCTGTTAAGGAGGATGCGCATGGCTACTGTTGAGTACAAAGGCAAAACGTTCGAGGTCGACGAAGACGGCTTCCTGCAGAAATTCGAAGACTGGACCCTGGAATGGGTTGACTACGTGAAGGACTCCGAGGGCATCAAAGAGTTGACCCCGGAGCACAACAAGGTCATCGAATTCCTCCAGGACTACTACAAGAAAAACGGCATCGCCCCCATGGTGCGCATCCTTTCCAAGGTCACCGGCTTCAAGCTCAAGCACATCTATGAGCTGTTCCCGTCCGGACCGGGCAAAGGAGCCTGCAAAATGGCCGGCCTGCCCAAGCCCACCGGCTGCGTCTAGGCCAGCACTTCCTCGAGGAAAAAAGGCGGCGAGGCGACTTGCCGCCTTTTTTTGCGCCCGGGGGCGGACACAGGCCTCGTCCCCGGACGGTGCCCCGACATCCGCCGCCGGTTCGCCTTGAGGCGGCCTGGGGGCTTTCGTGACAGCCCCGTTTTCACGGGGCGCGCCCCTACGCTTTGGGCTTGGCCGCGGGCTTCGGTTTGGCCTTGGGCTTCTTTTTGGATTTGGGCTTTTTGACCGGCAGCTTGCCTTCCTCGGCCAGTTGGAAGAGCTTGCGCTTTTTCGAGTCGAAGGTCAGGGCCGTCTTGATGGCGGCCAGGGCCACGGCGGCAATGGACAGGATGATCACCAGCCCCTTTTGCAGCTGCCATTTCTGCTGGTCCATCATCTGGGCCATCCAGCCCTGGCCCGAGCGCTGGAACAGGTAAACGAAGGCCGGCACCAGCACCAGCGACAGCCCAAGGCCCGCCACCTCCATCCACAGGAAGTTGCGGCCAAGCAGCATGCAGAAAAACGTCGAATCCCGCACGATGCGCAGCGTGATCAGCCGGGTGCGCAAGGTGCGGATGCGCTCGTCCACCTCGGGCAGGTATTCGCGGCTTTTGTGGAAATTGTCCGCCTCGTCCATGGTCGTGGTGCGCATCCAGTTGAGCTTGGTGGCGCTGAAATTGAAATCGTTGTTGAACTCGCGCAAAAGCGTGGGAAAGGGAAACCAGGCCGCCTCGCGCTGCACGCTTTTGAGGTCCTCGAACTGCCGGGCCTGGTTTTGCTGCATGGCCTTGACCTCGGCCTCGACCTTCTTGCGCACCGCTTCCTGGATCTCGGCCAGGCCACTTTCCAGCCGCTTGAAGGCCACGTAGTTGCCGACCTTGCCCAGGGCGGTCAGGGCCTGGACCCGGGCCTCGGCCTCCACCAGGTACGGCTCGCCGGCCAGGAAGCGTTCCCGCAACGATTCCCACAGCGTCCCCAGCGTGGCCAAAAGCGCCGTGGTCTCCTCCTGGGCCTGCTTCCAGATCCGCCACAGCGCCGCCAGGATGTGCTGGCGGCCGCGCTCCAGTTCGGGGTCGATCATCACCCGGTTGAACAGGGAGGGGTCGTTGGGAAGCAACTGGCCGAAAAGCTGCATGCCCTGGTCGGTGAACCCCATCTTCACCAGGCACACGCCCTGGCGGTAGACGGGTTCGGCCCAACGGGGGCTTTCCTTGAGCACGTCCCGGTACAGGCCGATGGCCTTGTGGACCTCGCCCTGGACCTCCAGGGACCGGGCCTGGAGCCACAGGAAATAGGCGCGCTGCAAGGCGGTGTAGCACAGCCGGCCGGATTCCTGCCAATAATACACGGCCTTGACCCAGTCGCCGGCCTCCATGGCGGCGAACCCCTGGAGCGACTTGGGCTGGTAGGCCCGGGGATACTTGGTCAGGGCCTGGACCATGAGGTTTTCGTAGTTCTCGTTGTTGCGTTCCTTAAGGGCCGTCAGCGCCTCCCAGTAATAGTCGCCCTCGCGCGGGCCGAGCTGCTCCAGGCCCGCCGGCAGGTCCTTGCCCCGCGACCGCCAGACCACCTCCAGCGTACGCAACTGGCAGGCCAGGTCGATTTCGAAAATGGCGGCCAAAAGCGTGTCCATGTCCTCCTTGCCGGTGACGCGCCTGGTCATCTCGGCCACGGGGTCGGCGGCCAGGGCGGCGTCGAGCTTGCCGGAAAGCTCCTCCAGGCCGTTTATGGACAGCCGGCCGAACCGCTCCCAGACGTCGGGCCGGGGGCCGGCCAAGGTCTTGGACGGGCAGTGCCGGGGTTCGTGGTTGCTTAAGCCGCAATAAAAACACAGCCGGGCATCGGCCACGGACAGGCGCGACGGCAGGGGCACGGCCAGGGAGCCGGCGGTCGGGGACTCCTCGCCGGCATCGAGCAGGCTCACGTTGCACCAGTCGTCGATGTTGCTGCCCCGGGACAGGGCCCGGGCCTCGTGGATGCAAAACTCCTCGCCCAGGAGAAAGGCCGAGCGGTAGCTCATGTGCGGGAAATCCGGGGTCAGCCGGTCCCAGTCCAGGCCCAGGCGGCGCGGCAGGTCCTTGCCGAAGGTGCGGCCCTTGGTCGGCACCAGGGCCATGACGCTCGGCCAGTAATGGCCGGCCTCGCCTTCTTCCTTGAGGCGCATGATCCGGGAGACGGTATCCCGGCACCAGGTCCGGAACACCCGCAGCCCCGGCGCCTCGAAGAGCAAAAACCCTTCGTGGCGCTGGAACTTGAGCCCCAGCCGGTCGATGACGTCGTAGAGCTCGGCCGCGATGTTGCGCCAGCCCTCGGCCGTGTCCCGGGCCAGGGGGTCGCCCAGGGGGCGCAGCACGCCGTACCAGGACAGGCCCGATTCGTAGGCCAGGCCGGGGTCGGCCTCGAAGCGCTCGAAAGTCACCCGGGCCAGGCCCGAGGCCGGCTTGATGGGGGCGCTGGACAGGCCCGGGTTGACGGCCAGCTGGGTCTTGAGCGCCGGGTGGATCAGGATGTCGAGCTGCTCGGGCGGAATGACGTGCTGGCGCGAGAGCTCCACGGAGATCGACAGGGTGCGGTCGAACTTCTGGCCCACGAGCAGCGAGGCCGGAAAGACCTCGATGAAAATCGGCATGGGGTTGACCCGGCCCCAGACATGGATGCGGGCCAGGGCCCGCAAGCCCTCGTCGCCGCCAAAAAACCACAGGGCCTGGCCCAGGGCGTCGGCCATGCGGAAGCCGCCGTAATCGAGCAGCATGCCGTCGAAGGCCGGGTCGAGCTGGCCTTCCCAGGCCACCCAGACGCCGATGCCGGTGTGCACCATGCGCGAAGAGGCGACATGGGGCAGCTTATCCAGGACATTGGTGATGTAAAGCGTGGACAACGGCGCGTTTCTCCCTTACTTGGCGGCCATGGACATCTCGAAAACCATCGCAATGCTCAAGGCCGAGCCGGGCTTTCTCGAAAAGGTCGGCATGGTGCTCGTGCACAACGGTGTGGCCCGGGCCACGTCGCGTAACGGTGCCCCGGTGGGCCGCCTCGAAGTCACCGTGGACCAGGACCTCGTCGAGGCCATACGCCGCGAGGGCGAGGCCATGCCCGGCATGTTCCGGGTCCTGGTCGAAGCCCGGGCCGGCACCTTCGTGCCCGGCGACGACCTGCTTTTCATCATCGCGGCCGGCGACATTCGTGAAAACGTCCTGGCCGGGCTCACCCAGACCCTGACCCGCATCAAGGCCGAGGCCATCAAGAAAAAGGAACTCGCGCCCTAGGGCGCCGTTTCCCCGGCCTCCCCGACCGGCCCGGCCGCCGCCGCGGCCAGGTCCAGCACCCGGGCCGCCTCTTCCGGCTTGTCGCGCTTGAGGCAGCCCTTGGCGTAGCACAGGGCCTTGCGGCGCAGCTCTTTTTTTATGCACGACGCGTGCCAGGGAGAAACGTCCTCCCGGCCAAGCAGCCCCAGCAGGGACCGGATGCGGTAGAGGTCCTGGCCGATGTGGCTGGCCGAGAGCTGGTCCGGCCGGCCGCCGTGGCGCACGGCCAGGTCCTCGGCCAGCAGGCCCACCGGGTGGCGCAGCAGGGCCCGCAGCCACAGGTCGTAGTCCTCGCAGGCCGGCAGGCTCTCGTCGAAGCCCCCGACTTCCTCGTGAAATTCCCGCGTGAACATGACCGTGGACGGGCTGACCAGGCAGCGCGTAAGGGCCAGCTCGAAAAAAAAACCGTCCGGCTTGGCCTGGGCCTTGCCGGGGTTGACCCGCTTGCCGCCGCGCATCCAGATCTCCCGGGTCTGGCTGATGGCCAGGCCCCGCTGCCGCATGAACGCCAATTGCCTGGCGGTTTTCTGGGGCAGCCAGGCGTCGTCGGAATCGAGCAGGGCCACATAGGCCCCGCGCGCCACGGCCAGGCCGGCGTTTCGGGCCGCCGACACCCCCCGGCCCGGATCGAGCCGCACCATCGTCAGCCGGGGATCGGCAACGGCCGAAAGCACCGCCGCCGTGTCGTCGGTCGAACCGTCGTCAACGACAATGACCTCCAGGGGCGCGTGGGTCTGGGCCAGGGCCGAGGCCACGGCCCGGCCGACCAGGCCGGCCCGGTCCCGGGTGGGGATGATGGCCGAGACCAGGGGGGATGCGGCGGCACTGCCGTTTTGCCGGTCCATGGCGCCAGTCTACATGCCCGGCCCCGGGCTGCCAAGGCCGGCCCTTTCCAGCCGCCCGGGCCTGGGGCATAGTGCCCGGGCCGCCTTTCCAGACGCCGCCCAGGGAGGTCCGCCGCCATGTCCGCCGTGTTCACCGATCCCGTGCGCGCCTATCGCCGGGGGCTGCTTGGCCGGCCCGGCGAGACGGCCTTCCAGGTGGTGGTGGCCCAGACCGACCTGTTCGTCCTGGCCGAGCGTGACCTGTCCCGGGAGGTCGCGGACTTCGTCTCCGCCCTGCGGGCCCAGCTTTCCACCTTCATCCTGCTGCGCCCGGATTTTCGCGAATCCCTGGCCCCGGTGGCGATCGGCCCGGACGCGCCGGCCATCGCCCGGGACATGGCCGAGGCGGCGGCGCGTTTTGGCGTCGGCCCCTTCGCGGCCGTGGCCGGGGCCTTTTCCCAGGCCGTGGCCGACCGTTTCGCTCCCCTTTCGCCCAATCTGGTGGTGGAAAACGGCGGCGACATCTTCCTGCGCTCGACCACGGCGCGCACCGTGGCCTTGCTGGCCAGGCCGGTGGAGGGAACGCGGCTGGCCCTGGAATTTCCCGTCTCGAAACTGCCGGCGGCGGTGTGCGCCTCCTCGGCCACGGTCGGGCATTCCCTGAGCCTGGGCCAGGCCGACATGGTGACGGTGGTGGCCGACCGGGGGGCGGTGGCCGATGCGGCGGCCACGGCCCTGGGCAACAGGCTGGTCAGCCGGGCCGACATCGAGGGCGTGCTGGCGGCGGCCGAAGGCATGCAAAAAAGCGGTGTGCGCGGGGCCTTCGTCCAGATCGGCGAGATGGTCGGGCTGGTCGGCGACCTGGAGCTGGCGGCGATTACGCCCTGAACGCTTCCCACGGGCCGCGATCCGTGTCATAACGGGGTAAAATCCACCCCAACCGGTTCGGCCACCATGCTCGATTCGGAAAAGACCAGGGAGCAGCTCCTCGCCGAGCTTGCCGCCGCCCGCCGGCGTATCGCCCGGCTCGAAGCCCGGGCCACTGCGCCGGACAGCGACTGCACGCCGACCAATGTCACGGCGGACTTCTATTTGAGCATCCTCGACGACGCCCCGGCGCTCATCTGGCGGGCCGGCCCGGACGCCAAATGCGACTGGTTCAACGCCACCTGGCTGGCCTTCACCGGCCGGGCCATGCACCAGGAAATCGGCGACGGCTGGGCCCAGGGCGTGCACCCCGGCGACTTCGACCGCTGCCTGGAGACGTACCTGCGCGCCTTTTCCGCCCGGGAATTTTTCGAGATGGAATACCGGCTGCGCCACGCAAGCGGGCAATACCGCTGGATCCTCGACATCGGCTGTCCCTTTCTGGAGCCCGGCGGCAGCTTCGGCGGCTACATCGGCTACTGCTACGACATCACCCAGCGCAAAAAGGACGAACGCTTCCGCCTGGACGTGGAGCGCATCATCCGCCACGACATCAAGACGCCGCTTCATTCCCTCAAGACCCTGACCCAGCTTCTGTTCGCCGACGTCAAGGACCCGGAACTCGCGCCCCTTCTGCCCACCCTCTACCGGGCCATCAACAACGTCATCAACCTCGTGGATTCCACGGACAAGGTCATGCAGCTCGAGCACGGCCGGTACGTGCCGCCGGCAACGCCCCTCGACCTGGCCACGGTGGTGCGCAGGGCCGTGGATTCCCTCACCCCCCTGGCCGGGGCCGCGGCGGTGGCCCTGATCGCGGACATTCCCCCCGCGGACCGCCATTGTCGGCCCTGCGCCGCCACCGGCGACGAGGTGCTCCTGGAAACGCTTTTCGCCAACTGCCTCAAAAACGCCATCGAGGCCTCGCCGCCCGGGGCGCAGGTGCGGCTTTCCTGCCACTGTGCCGGGAACACGGGCCGCGTCGACATCCACAACCAGGGCGCGATCCCCGAAGCCATCCGGCCCACCTTCTTCGACAAGTACGTGACCATGGGCAAAGCCCACGGCACCGGGCTTGGCACCTACAGCGCCCGGCTGATCGCCCGGGCCCACGGCGGGGACATCATCTTCACGACCTCGCCCGAGGCCGGCACGACCGTGGCCGTGCGCCTGCCCCTGGCCGCCGCCGAGGCCTCGCCGGGGAGCGCCCGCGACACGGCCGCCCCTTAAAAAAAACGAACGCCGGGCGCGTGTGCGTCCGGCGTTCGCCCGGCCAATGGCGGCCTCCCCCTAGCTGGTGATGGCGGATACTATGTCGTAGCGCGCCTTGTGGCCGGCGGCCTGACGGCACAACCGGCCGGGTCCCGGCGCGGGACAGTCCGTGGCGGGGTCGCAGCGAAAAATATCAGGCATGGATGCTCTCGATGGTCCGCTCCAGTTCGCGCCCCAGCGGGGTCTTGAGCGACAGGTGTTTCTCCAGGGCGGTGATGCCCTTGACCACCGTGGAATGGCGGCGGTTGAAGCGGTTGCCGATGTCCACCAGCGACAGGTCGGTGTGCTGGCGGGCCAGCAGGAAGGCGGTGTTGCGGGCCAGGACGTACTGGCGCTTGCGCGACTTGGACACGAGCTGGTCCGGGGAGAGGCGGTAGACGTCGCAGACGTAGGAGACGATGTCGTCCAGGGTCAGGGGCCGGCTGGACACGTCGTAGTGGCGCAGCACGTCCCAGGCCAGGTCCACGGAGATGCGGCAATTGAGCAGCCGGGCCTTGAGCACCAGGTTTTGCAGGCAGCTTTCGAGCTGGCGCACGTCGGCGTGGAGCTTGTCGGCCAGAAGCGTCGAGACGGCGTCGGGCAGAAGCACCTGGTGGATGGCCGCCTTGCTTTCCAGGATGCGCTTGCGCGTGGCCAGGTCGGGCTTGTCGATGACGGCCAGAAACCCGGAGGAGATGCGCGACAGGAGCTGGGCATCGAGGCCGGACAAGTCCTTGGGCAGGAAGGAGCTGGTGAAAACCAGGCGGCAGCCCCGGGAATTGAGGGCCTTGAGGGTATTGAGCAGTTCGTCCTGGATACGCGGCTTGTCACGGAAAAAGTGCACGTCCTCGAGCAGCAGCACGTCGACGTTTTCGCGGAAAGCGGCCTTGAACCGCTCCACCTGCTTGGTTTTGAGCGCCAGGACCAGGCGGTTGGCGAATTCCTCGGCCGACAGGTAGGCCACGCGCAGATTGCGGCCGGCCTCCAGGCCCGCGTGGCACAACTGGCGGCCCATGGACTGGATGAGGTGGGTCTTGCCCAGGCCCGGGGCGGAACTGATGAAGAGCTGGTCGGCGGACAGGGACATGTCGCAGATGCCCCGGCTGGCCACATAGGCCAGTTCGTTGCTCGGGCCGACCACGAATTCGTCGTAGCTGAAGCGAAACCGCGCGGCGTCGGTGTCCGGGGCTTTGGGGACCATGGGCAGGGTCAGGGGCTTGGGGGCGCGGGTGGCGCGCGGCGCGGCGCCGGTGGCGGTGGCGGTGATGCGGCCGGGAGCGGCCGCGGCCTGGGCCCGGGCTTCGACCACTTCCACCCGGGGGCGCGCGCCCATGACCACGGCAGCGGCGTCGGCCACGGCATCGGCCAACCGCTCCCGCACCCAGGACGCCACGAAGGCGTTGGGCGCGGCCAGTTCCAAGACTCCGTCGCGGGCCCGGGCCGCGAGCGGCTTGATCCAGAGGTTGTAGAGTCCGGGGCTTAAGGTCGTTTGGAGGAGCTGCTTGGTTTTGGGCCAGATCGTTTCCATGGGGGGCACCTTAAGGAGGGGCGGCCCCGGGGCAAAGGCTGATTAGGCGCCGGAATAAGGGGGTGGCCCCTTTGGTTCTCTACAACGCAACCAGCCGGCATTCCTAACGATTCCGGAGGACCCAGCCAGGACGGGGTTTTCGGGCGCTTGCGCGAGGCCGCACGGGGCAAGGCTTTGCGGCCGGGGGGGGGCCTTATGCACATTTGTGAAAGTGTTTTCCACAACAATGACTCGCGTTTTCTCAATTTTACGCACCGTGGATTTATTTTTTTCGTCTTCCAACAAGCTATTTTGGGGTTGACCAGCGGGAAAACCCGCCCCGCCCTTGCCGATCCGGCCCCACAGCCCCCGGGCGCTCATGCACACGACACGAACAACACCATAAATTCATTATAAAAAAAAGATTATCCCGCATCTGTGACCGTTTGGAAACGGAAAACGAAAAAAGCCCGTCACCAAAGGCACGGGCTTTTTGGGGGGCCAAAAGAGCGAAAATCGGGATTTACACGGAACTACGCGGAATTTCCGCCAGGCGCGGGAAGCGGCCGCAACTGAACCGTTCCTCCTCCGGGCAATAGCCCAGGCGCTCGCAACGCGCCCCGGCCCGGGCGAAGATGACCGGCAAAGCCTCCCGGCACAGCCCCAGCATGGCCATGGCCA
The DNA here is from genome assembly GCF_049995385.1 of Solidesulfovibrio sp. DCME. Lineage (NCBI taxonomy): Bacteria > Pseudomonadati > Thermodesulfobacteriota > Desulfovibrionia > Desulfovibrionales > Desulfovibrionaceae > Solidesulfovibrio > Solidesulfovibrio sp. DCME. The sequence continues at coordinate 1,585,932 of NZ_CP188261.1, read as the reverse complement.
TGGCCCGGATCTCCCACTGGGCCCGCAGGCAGCAGCGCAGCTCGAAAAAATGCAGCAGCGACCGGCAGTTCATGGTGACCACAATCTTGGTCTCGCAGGCGTTGGGCAGCACGAACCGGGCGTCCTCGTTGGCCTTGGCGCCCCGGCCGTGGCGGGAAAGGATCTCCTGGAGCTCGGCATAGGCCGCGCCGGCCCGCTCCATGGCCGCCTCGAAGCGCTCCCGGGCCTCGGGGATGGCGGCGACGGCCGGCGGCAGGACGTAGTCGAAGCCGGCCGCGTCCACGTAGCGCTGGGACTGCTGGGAGTAGCTGGCCAGGCGATGGCGCACGAGCTGATGAGTCAGCGCCCGGGACACGCCGGCCACGGCGAAGCTGAACGACACGTGCTCGATGGGCGACTCGTGGCCCGAGGCCAGGATGCGGCCGACGAAATCGGCCTGCTTTTCCGGAGGGATTTCGCCCGCAAGCAGCCGCGGCCACAGGTCGGCCACATCGCCCGGGTGGTAGCATTGGCGAAAGGCGGCGTAGATCAGCGACAAGGCGTCGGGGGTGTGGGCGAGCAGGGTCACCGATTGGCTGATGGCGGGCATGTCAGTCGAGCATTCCTTTCTTGATGTGGGCATAGGCCTTGGCCGTGGCCACCCGGCCGCGCGGCGTGCGTTTGATAAGCCCGCACTGGATGAGGTAGGGCTCGTAGATCTCCTCGATGGTGCGGACCTCTTCACTGAGGGCCACGGCCAGGGTCTTCACGCCGACCGGCCCGCCCTCGTAGTGGCCGATGATGGTTTCCAGGATCTTGCGGTCCATCTGGTCCAGGCCGTGGGGGTCCACGTCCAGGCGGGCCAAGGCCTCGCGGGCGAGCTCCTCGTCCAGGGTGGCCGCGCCGGCCACCACGGCGAAATCGCGCAGCCGGCGCAAGAGCCTGCCGGCGATGCGCGGCGTGCCCCGGGAGCGCTGCCCCACCACCAGCGCCCCGCCGGGCGTGATGCCGATGCCGATGATGGCGGCCGCCCGGGAGACGATGCGCGAAAGCTCCTCGGGCGAGTAAAAATCCAGGCGAAAAATCACGCCGAAGCGGTCGCGCAGGGGGGAGGTCAAAAGCCCCAGCCGGGTGGTCGCGCCAACCAGGGTGAAGGGCTCGAGGTCGATGCGCACCGTGCGCGCCCCGGGTCCCTGGCCGATGATGAGGTCGAGCTTGAAATCCTCCATGGCCGGATAGAGGATCTCCTCCACGGCCGGCGGCATGCGGTGGATCTCATCAATAAAGAGGATGTCCCCCCGGCGCAGGTTGGTGACGATGGCGGCCAGGTCGCCGCAGCGTTCGAGCACGGGGCCGGTGGTGGTCACCAGGTTGACGCCGAGCTCCGAGGCCATGATCTGGGCCAGGGTCGTCTTGCCCAGGCCCGGCGGGCCGTAGAGCAGGCTATGGTCCAACGGCCGGCCCTGCTCCTGGGCGGCGCGCAAAAAAACCCGCAAATTGGCCCGCAGGTCGTCCTGGCCAATGAAATCATTGAGCCGCGACGGCCGGATGCTGTCGTCCGGGCCGGCGGCGGGGCCGGCGGATACTTGGCAATCGTCGTTCATGACTTCTCGGCGGCCAGGCGCTTGAGGGCCTGGCGCAACGCGCCGGCCACGTCGAGGTCGGGTTCGGCCTCGAGCACGGCGGTGGCCACGCGCCGGGCGTCGGCTTCAGGATAGCCCAGATTGGCCAGCCCCGCCACCACGTCGGCGGCAACGCCCGGGCCAAACCCGGCCGGCGCGGCCAAGGAAGCCGCCGTGGCCGCCTTGCCTTCGAGTTTGTAGGTCAGCTCGATGAAAATCCGCTGGGCGCTTTTTTTGCCGATGCCCGGCACCCGCGTCAGGGCCTCCATGTCGCCCGTGGCCACCAGCCGGGCCAGGTCGTCGGCGCCGTAGCACGAGAGGATGGCCAGGGCCGTGCGCGGCCCGAGCTTGGTGATGCCAAGCAGCAGCCGGAAGGTCTCTCGGTCCTCCAGGCTGGCGAAGCCGAAGAGCTCGAAGGCGTCCTCGCGCACTACGGTGTGGACGAACAGGGAGCAAGCCCCGCCCGTGGCCGGCAAGGCGGCGGCGGCCGGCGCCGGCAGCTCCAGTTCGTAGCCCAGGCCCCCGGCCGTCAGCACGATAACGAAGCGTTCGCGCCGGGCCACGACCCGGCCTTCGATATAGCCGATCATCGCGCCCCGCACAGGCGTGTCAAACGCCTCTGGTTCAGGTGGCACACGGCCACGGCCAAAGCGTCGGTCGCGTCCGCGGCGAAGGTTTCCCGGCATGCCAGCACCCTGGCCACCATGAAGGCCACTTGGGATTTCTCGGCCCGGCCAACGCCCACCAGGCTCTTCTTGATGACCGTGGGCTCGTAGGAAAATACCGGCAGCCCGGCCACGGCGCAAGCCGCCAGGGCCGCGCCCCGGGCCTGGCCGAGCTTGAGGGCCGTGCCCGGGTTTTTGGAGACGAAGACGTTTTCCACGGCCGCCTCCACGGGCTTGTGTACGGCAATGAGCTCGGCCACGGCACTGTAGATCACGCCCAGGCGGCGGCAAAAATCGGACTCGGCCGCCGTGCGCACGACGCCCGCGGCCACCAGCTCCAGCACGCCCGAACGCTCGCGCACGAAGCCGTAGCCCGTGACCCTGGAACCCGGGTCAAGCCCAAGCACGATCTGTTGCGCGGTGCCTTGCATCTCGTTTCATCCGTGAAGGGAGTCAGGGGTGGAGGCCTCCGGCGGCCAGAGGGCTTGAGCCGCTCTGCGCGCATGCCTCGGAGAAACCACTTTTCTCCAAGCCGTTAGGGCAACGTACGCCGCCCTCCCTTTCCCCCTTGCGAGGGGGTCCGGGGGGCATCATGCCCCCCGGCGGAGAGGTCCAGGAGAGGCAGCGCCTCTCCTGGCGGGGTCCAGGGGCAGCGCCCCTGGTTAGCCCAGCAATTCGTCGGGCAGATCGCCGTTGGTGTGGACTTTCTGCACGTCGTCGTTGTCTTCGAGCATGTCGATGAGCTTGAGCAGCTTCTGGCCGTTCTCGACGTCCAGGGACACGGTGTTGGCCGGCATCATGGCCACCTCGGCGTCCTCGGACACCATGCCGGCGGCCTCGAAGGCGGCGGTGAGGGCATCGAAATCCTCGGGGGCGCAGTGGACCTCCCAGACGTCGCCCTCGTCGGCGATCTCCTCGGCCCCGTGCTCCAGGCCGACTTCCATGAGGCTGTCCTCGGTAAAGGACGCCTTGGGGAAGGAGAACACGCCCTTTTTGGAGAACATCCAGCCCACGCAGCCGGCCTCGCCCATGGCGCCGCCGCCCTTGGCCAGGATGTGGCGCACCTCGGCCACGGTGCGGTTGCGGTTGTCTGTTGCCGCCTCGACGAGGATGGCCACGCCGCCCGGACCGTACCCTTCGTACATGACCTCGTCGAAGTTTTCGCCGGCCAGTTCCCCGGTGCCCTTCTTGATGGCCTGCTCGATCTTGTCCTTGGGCAGGTTGACGGCCTTGGCCGCGGCAATGGCGGATTTCAGGCGATTATTAAGGGCCGTGTCGGCCCCGCCGGCCCTGGCGGCCAGCATGAGTTCCTTGGTAACCTTGGTGAAAAACTTGCTCTTCTTGGCGTCCTGGACCGACTTGCGGGCCTGGATGTTGTGCCATTTGCTATGTCCGGCCATTGGGAATCCTCACTGCATGAAAAACCGGGCGCCCCGGTTGCTTGTCGTTGCGTCTCGCCTTGCCCTATCCGTTGGTGGCCGGCCCGCCGCCGGCGGGCAAGGGCGGCGGGTCGGGCTCGGGCAGCTCGGCGGCGCTGGGGCGAAAACCGGTGGCCACGTAGAAGATTTCCTTGCTCTCGGCCCGGGAGCTCTTGGGCTTGACCACGCGGACCTTGTCGAAATACGCCCGCAACCCCTTCTGGAAGGCCGGGGCGTCGGGACCCTGGAAAATCTTCACCACGAAGGCACCGCCGGGGGTGAGCCGGGCCAGGGCCACGCCCAGGGCGGCCTCGCACAATTCCAGCGACCGGGCCTGGTCGGTGAACTTCACCCCCGTGGTCTTGGGGGCCATGTCGGACAGCACCACGTCGAAGGGGCCCAGGCGGGCGAAGGCGTCGCGGATGTCCGGCCCCGGATCGAGCATGTCCCCGGTCAGGTAGGTGACGTTGCCCGGAAAGGCGACCCCGGCCTCGTTGAGGTCGACGGCCAGCACGCGGCCCGTCTGGCCGACGCGGCCGGCGGCGTAGAGCGTCCAGGAGCCGGGGCAGGCCCCGAGGTCGAGCACGGCCGCGCCCGGCACAAGCAGGCGCAGGGGCTTGTCGATCTCCTCGAGCTTGTAGACCGACCGGGCCGGGTAGTTGTCCTGTTTGGCCTTCTTGAAATAATGGTCGCGGTACGTTTTCATGGCGGCTGCCCGGGATACCGTTATCCGAAACAGGTTTCAAGGGAAAGACGTCCGTGGCGGCCGGGCACGGGCGGCCCAGGCAGCCCTTGCCCGGCGCGCCAAAAGCCTTATTTCCCGGCAAACACCAGCCAAAAGGACATCCCCGTGGCCGTCATCAGCCAAAAAACCTTGTTGCGCGCCCTGCACTGGGCCTGGTCCCGGGCCGAAAAGGGCCTGCCCGGCCAGGAATCGGCCGCTTCCCTGGCCGCCCGGCACATGGACCCGGCCGAGCCCCTGGAAAAACGCCTGCGCGCCCTGGCCAAAAGCCACAAGCGCCGGGCGGCGGCCACGGGATTTCTGGCCAATTGCGGCGGGTTGGCCCTGCTGCCGGCCGGCCTCGCCGCCAACCTGGCCGGCACGCTGTTCGTCCAGGTGCGCATGGTCCAGGCCATGGCCATCGTCTGCGGCCACGACCTGGCCGATCCCCGGGTACGGGCCCTGTGCGGGCTGTGCCTGTGCGGCTCCAAGGCGGCGGAAGTGGCGGCGGCCGGCGGCGCGGCCCTTGGCGGCAAGGTCACGGCGGCGCTTTTCGAGCGCCTTGGCGCCGACACCGTCCGGCGCATCAACGAACTGGTGGGCCTGCGGCTTGTGGCCCAACTGGGGGAAACGGGGCTTTTGGGGGCTTCCCGGCTCGCCCCGGTGGTCGGGGGTCTGGTGGGCGCCTCCATCAACGTGGCGGCCACGGCCGGCATCGCCCAGGCGGCCATGGCCCTGCTGGCCGACACCCCGGCCCGGCCCGCCCCGGCCGACTGAGCCGGCCGCCTTCCCCAAGCCCAACCGCCCAAGCAGGCGCCTGGGGCGTGGCCGGCCCCGCCCGTGAAACGCGGCTCGGCTTTTTCGCGGAAAACACCCTCCGGATCGCCTTTTCCGAAAAACCCCGGCCTGTTTTCGCGGCTGGCGAGCCCGCGTCAGTTTTTTTGCGGCAAGCGCCAGGACGGATCGTAGCGCCCCTGCCGGGGCCGGCGCGAGGTGGCGCCATGCAGGCCCCGGCGGATCATGTACAGGAGCCGGCGGGTGAATTTGGCCGCCCAGGCGTCGCAGGCCTTGTCCTCCCGGATGCGCTCGACCATGGTGGCGGCGGCCGGCGGCGTGCCTTCGCGCCGGGCGATGCGGCGGCGCAAGGCGTAATGGCCGAGTTCGTCGGCCAGGGCCATGGTCTTGCGGAAATCGCGCACGGACCGGTTGATGTAAATGTGATAGCGGTCGTCACGAAACAGCAAAAAACCCCAGCTATCGATGTCGTCGACCTCGGTGACCTTGAGGTCGGGCCGCTTTTCGGCCAATTCGAAAAGCCTGGCCAACAGTCCCGCCATACCCGCTCCTTTGCCGGCCGTGGCCGACCACAGGAAAATAACCCAGCCAGGGCATCCGTCAAGACGGGACGTTGTGGGACGGTTGCGGGACGGCGGCGCGAATGATAGAGAGATTGGGCCATTAGGGGCGTCCCGTCGCCTGATGTATCCAGGGCTAACGCCATGGCGCTGATCGAATTCAAACGCTGTCCCCACTGCGGCAAGCCCACCTGGCAGGAATTCATTCCCCAGGCCCCGCCGGCCCTTTCCTATTGGCGTTGCCGCGATTGCGGCGAACGGCGCGACGCCGAGCGCATCAGCGTCGGCAACGGGGCGCTGCTCAATCGCGGCCGCGTCCAGACCGAGGAAGTCTGCGCCGACGTGCTCATCGTGGACATCAGCCGGCGGGGAGCCCGGCTGCGCTGCCACGAGGACCTGCCCGTGCGCGTGCACCTGGGCCAGCGCCTGCTTTTCAACCCGCAGCTCCAACCCTTCGGCGAACTGGCCCGCTACCAGGCCGCCATCGTACGCTGGCTCAAGAACGACGAATTCGGCATCTGCTTCGAGCGCCCCCTGGCCGTGTCGCACCTGGACATCACGCGTATCGTCAAAAATTGAGGCAGGCGGCCGGCCAGGCCGTCACACCGGCGTTGCGCCCGGCCGCCCGAGGGGCTATCATGGCCCAAAGCCCCAGCCGGTCGGCGGCCAGGGCGCAAGGCAAGGCACGGCGCGGCCCATGCAGGACTACGAAAAGATTCGCCACGCGGTCAAAACCGGGGACAAGATCATGGAACTGGCCGCGTCGCTGGGCCTCGACCCCCGGCGCAACACCATCAAGGACCTGGCCGACAGGCTTCTGGAAAACGCCCTGGCCGAGCTGGACGCCGAATCACCCACCACGGACTGAGCGCCGGCCGGGCCGCCCAACCCCTTTGCGACCCTGCACCCTGTTGGTGCCCGGGTGCGGATGAGCCCAACCGCCCCACGCCCTTGCCGGCCCTTTCCCCTGTTTGTGGTTTGGTGCCGGGCGGGCCCAACCGGCCCACGCCCTGCCCGTCCCCGCACCCCGGGCAGGCCGCGCGTCGCGGGCCACGTGCCGCAGCGCCTTTCCGGCTCGGCCACAAAAAAAGCCCGGCGCGGCGCACCGGGCTTTTAGAAACGGAACACCCGCGCGGCGGCCGCCGGCTCAATTCTCGAGATCGATGATGACCGGGCCGAGAATGGTCGGCATGGGCCGCGACAGGAACTCCTCCCGCTTGATCTCCTTGCCGTCGTAGAGCATGCTTTCGATATGGATGATCTTTTGCATCCAGACATTGTTCTCGATGGTCTTGGGAATCTCCGTCTCGACGATGCGGGCGGTGATCTTGTCGATGTCGATCTCTTCCACGTCGCTAAACGAATAGGTGTGAATGTATTCCTCGTTGTAGCCGAAGCAATAGAGCAGGCTGTTCTTGACGAACGGCTGGAAAATCTTCTTGGCCGGGTAGTTCTTGACCTCGCAATTGATCTTGTTTAGGCTGACCCGGAGCTTTTCTTTTTCATTGACAATAATATAAACCACGGGGCGGTTGCTCTCCAGCAAGTCCTCGCCCGAGGAATGCAGATTGTTGTCCACGCCGTGAAAAATGTATTCGATGTAGCGTTCCCGGTTGGTCTCCCTGGCTTCCTTGACCACTTCCTTCTCGATGTAGGAATAAAAGACGCGCTGACCGAAACCCTTGATCTCGATGTTGAACTTCATCTTCCGCCTCCTGCGCAGATTCCATGGTGTTCCGGCCTCGTCCGGGAAACGGCCCCCGTTTTTCCGGCCCGACTATCCCGTTACCACTACGCGGCTTTCCCTTCCCGGTCAATTTGCCGCCGGCCTGCTGGCCCTTGTCCTGAGTGTTTGCGGGGCCATGGCCGGGCCGCCGCCGGCCGACCCGATCGCCGCCCTGCAACCGCTGCTCGGCCTGCCCTACCGCGACGACGGCGTGGACGATCCCGCCGGCCGGCATACGCTTTTCGCCGATCCGGCCGCCACCTTCCCCACGGCGGGCTATAATTGCAGCGGCTTCGTGACCACCGCCTCAAGGACCCTGCTGCGCCGCCCCCTGCCCCTGGCGGCCGTCAAGCGCGACCGCAAGGGCGATTCCGGCCCGGCCAGCCCGCGCGGCGAGGACTGGGATTTCGGCTACGACCTCGTGTGCAACGTGACCGAGGGCCTGCCCCGCCGGGTCCTGGCCCCGGGCGCCCCGGCCGGCGACCCGGCCGGCCTCGATGCCTCGTCCCAGCGCGGCTTTCCCCTGCACGACGCCGCCGCCTGGCGGGCCGCCCTGGACGGGCTCAAACCCGGGGAGATGGCCCTGGCGGCACTGAGCAAGAACATCAAGGGGCGGCTGTACTACTACCACGTGGCCCTGGTCGTGCGCGACGCCTCGGGCCGGGCGTTTTTCTACCACGCCACCCCGGGCCGGGGCGTCCATCGCCTGGAAATTTCCGCGCCGGCGGGCATGGCGGCCCTGCGGCAGGAATTCGCCGAAACGCGGTTCGGCGACAAATGGGTCCTGCTCGTGGCCTTCACCCCGCCGCCGGCTTGAGGCCCTCGACCAGGAAAAAAGTCAGGCTGGCGAAAAAACGGCCGGCGGCGTCCAGCTGGCGCTGCTCGGCCGCAAGGGCCGCGCCGGCCGAGGCCTCAAGGCGCCCGTCCGCCACGGCGCGCCCCACGGTGGCCAGCAGGTTGTAGACGGCCTCGGCCTCGGCCAAATCCCGCGAGACGAGGCTTCGGGGCGAAACGGCCGCAACCGTCAGGCCGGCCTCGGCCATGAGCCGGGGGAGCCGGCGGCCGACCCAGCCCGAACGAAAACTGTCGCACCAGGCCTCGCCCACGGCCCGGGCCGTCTCCCGCAACTCGGAATCGAACACGAAGGTGCCCCAATCCGGCTCCAAGGCCAGGACCCGGCCGCCGGGACGGGTGACGCGGGCCATCTCGGCCAGGGCCGCCCCCGGGTCCGGCACATGCTGGAGGGTGCGCTCCACCCGGCAGGCGTCGCAGCTCGCGTCGGCCAGTGGCAGCCGGGTGGCGTCGCCGGCCAAGGGCAGGCGCACCGCGCCGGGGACGGCCGCCGGCTCCAGCCGCGACAGCATGCCCAGGCTCGCGTCCAGGGCCACGACCAGGCCGCCCGGGCAGACCAACCCGGCCATGGCCGCCGCCTCGACGCCCAGGCCGCAGCCCACTTCCAGGACGCGCATCCCCGGGGCCAGGCCCAGGCGGGCCAGCGTCTCGGCCTTGACGGCGGCCATGCCCGGCAGCCGGCCAAGCAGGCGCAGGCAGTCGACAAAGGGCGCCTGGTCGCCCTCGTGGTCGAGGCCGGCGAACCCCGTGGCCAGGTAGGCGGTCATGGCCCCGGCCCTCACCTCAGGGGAAACAGCCGCAACCCGTCGGCGGCGTCCTCCAGGCGGTAGCCGAGCCCCTCGATGGCAGCGCGCAGGCTGTCGGCCAGGGCGAAGTCCCTGGCCTGCCGGGCGGCGGCGCGCCTGGCCACGAGCCCGGCCGCCTCGGCCGGCCAGTCGGCCTGGGCCACGGGCAGCCGGGACGGGTCGAGCAGCCCGAGCAGCGCGTCGGCCTCGCCCAGGGCCGCGCCCAGGCAGCGGGCGTCGGGGCCGCGCAGCCGGCCGGCCGAAAGCAGGCCGTTGGCGAAACGGCAAAAAGCGAACAGGCGCGGCCAAAACCGCGACAGGGTCAGGTCGTCGGCAACGGCCGCGCGCAAGGTCTCCCCGAGCCCCTCGGCCTCGGCCGCAACCGCGGCAGCGGGCTCGCCCGCACCGTCGGGCACGAGGCTGACGTTGGCCGCCAGCTCCTGGACGCGATTGCGGTTTTTCTCCCACATGCGCAGGGCCTCGGCCGCGGCGGCCAGGGGCTTTTTGTAGCCGGCCGAAAGCAGCCAGGCCCGCACGGCCAGGGGATGGACGCCCAGGGCCAGGCAGCCACCAAGCCCGGCGCCCAGCGCCTCCTCGCCCTCCCGGGCCCCGACCCGACCGCCCACCAGCCAGGCCGCCGGGGCGAGCCCCGCCCCCACCGCCCAGATGGAACGCAAATTTTCCAGGTGCGGAAAGGCCTTGTCCTCATCGGTCAGCACCACGGTCACGGCCGGCAGGGCCTTGGCCGCCGTGGCCGCCATCTGAAGGAACCAGCTCGGCCGCACGTTGCCCCAGGGCGTGGACAGGGCGTCGCCGGCCTTGAGGTCCTTGAGGCTCACGCGTTTGAGCAGCGTGAAATCCTGGGGATTGTCCTTGGTGTAGGCCAGCAGGTCCACGGTCTTGCCCAGCGCCAGCTTGGTCATGTCCAGCCCGAGCAGCCCGCCGTAGGACTTGTCCCGGGCCACGTCGAAATAGACGCTGCGCAGCTTCTCGTAGGCCAAGCCCTTGCCCATGAGCTTTCGGGTCATGGCCAGGGCCTCGTCCAGGCATTCGCCGGCCAGGGGAAAGACCGCGCCGGTCACGCCCAGGGAGACGGCCATGGCCGCCACCGTGTCCCGGGCCTCGGCGGCGAAGCGGCGGCAGGGCGTGCCCGCCGCCCGGGCCGCCTCCAGGCATTTGTCCTCCAGGTCGGCCAGGCCCACGGCCAGGCTCGGCCGGGCGCCCCCCCGGGCCAGCACCCGGCGCAGTACGTCGAGGGTCACCACCCGCCGCCAGGCGTCCAGGTCGCCGGGGTCGGCCAGGGGCGGGCCGAAGGTGAAAAGCCCGGGCGCCGCCCCGGCCGGGTCCAGGTAGACCGGCTCCGTGGCCCCCACGCTGCCAAGGGCCACGCCCTTTTTCTCGGGCGCCGCAAAAAGCGTGGTGGAAAGGTAGCGCTCGCCGCCATCGGCCAAGATGACGACAATGAGCCCCGAGGCCAGCCCGGCGGCCAGTTCGGCCGCGGCGGCCGTGGCCGCCCCGCCGCTCATGCCGACGAAAAGCCCTTCCTCCCGGGCCAGGCGCCGGGCCATGGCAAAAGCGTCCTCGTCCTCCACGGGCACGATGGCATCCAGGGCCTTCTTGTCGAAAATGCCCGGCGGATAGGACTCCTGCATGTTCTTGAGGCCCTGGATCTTGTGCCCGGGGTTGGGCTCCACCGCCACGACCTTGACGGCCGGGTTCAATTCCTTGAGCTTCTTGACCAGCCCCATGGCCGTGCCCGAGGTGCCCAGGGCCACGACCACGTGGCTGACGGCGCCGCCGGTGGCAGCGAAAATCTCCTCGGCCGTGCCGGCGTAGTGGGCCTCGATGCTGGCCGGGTTGTTGAACTGGTCCATGAGGACGTAGCGGTCGGGCTCCTCCCGGGCCAGGCGGTAGGCCTCCTCGATGGCGCCGTCGGTGCCGAGGTTGCCCGGGGTGAGCACGATTTCCGCGCCGTAGGCCCGCATGATGCGCTTGCGCTCCTCCGAGGCCGAAGCGGGCATCAGGAGCTTCAAGTTGTAGCCCTTGACAGCGCAGACCATGGCCAGGCCGATGCCGGTATTGCCGGAGGTGGCCTCGATGACGGTGCGGCCGGGCACGAGCTCCCCGGCCCGTTCGGCCGCCTCGATCATGGCCAGGGCGACCCGGTCCTTGATGGAGCCGCCGGGATTGCGCATTTCCACCTTGGCGGCCATGGTCACGGCCGGGTTGGGGCAGATGCGCGCAAGCCGCACCAGTGGCGTCTGGCCGACCAGGGAAAGGACGTTGTCGTGAATCATGGATGCCTCGTGGATGCGATCTCCGTGTCCCGGTCGGATCGTGGTAGGCAAAAAACGGCGGACCGGCAAGCCTGGCAGGATTATTGCTTTCCGAGCCCCATCGCGCCCAAGGACGGACCCATGCAAAGCACCTCGTTTCTGGCCGACAACCTCATGGCCTTGGCCTCCTCGGGCACGCCCGTGGCCCGTTGGCTGGCCGCCGGCTCGCCCAGCCCCGAAGACGTCTATACCCGCATCTTCAATAACCACCATGGCACCCTGGACTGGCGCATGGACGACGGCCGGGGCCTTTTCGAGGCCTTCCCGCCGGCCGTCCACTACCGGGACTGGCGGCCCACGGAAAAACTCCCCGGCGGCGCCACGGTCATCATCGGCACGGCCCTGGGCTACGGCCTCAACCACGTGCTGACCGGCGTACCGCCCTCCCACAAAATCCTGGTCATCGAGCCGCTGCCGGAGATGCTGCTGGCTTGCCTGAGCCAAACCGACTACCGGCCGTTTCTGGCCTCGGGCCAACTGCAATTTTTGCCGCCGGACAAGCAGGTGGTGGAGCAGGCCCTCACGACCCTGGACGTGAGCTTCCTGTACGCCCGCATCAACCTGCGGGCCGACGGGCCGAGCCTGCAACTGGGGCCGCAGTACGCCCGGGCCACGGCCCATGTGCGGGCCAGGCTCGAAAACCTCGGCGTGGAACTGTCCACGCTGCGTTTCAAGCAGGAGGTCATGGTCGGCAACGAGTTGCGCAACTACGCCCGGGCCATGCAGGACGGGAGCCTTTTGCGCGTGGCCGGCGCGGCCAAGGATTTGACGGTGGTGATCCTGGGCGCCGGCCCGTCCCTGGCCCGGTTCGGGGCGGCCTTGGCCGCCTACCGGGACAAGGCCCTGTTCGCCACGGCCCTGCAGACCCTGCCGGCCCTGGAGCGGCTGGGGCTCAAACCCCACCTGTGCCTGGCCATCGACTACGGCCCGGTCACCGGCCGGGGGATCGACAACCTGCGCGACCCGTCGTTTGCCGCCGACGTGCCGCTGATTTATTCCACGAAAATGCAGCCCGACGTGGTGGGGCGCTATCCCGGGCCGCGCCTGCCCCTGTGGACGGAAGGGGGGCTGGCCACCTACGTGCTCAAGGACCAGGAACTGGTGCTCGACGCCGGGGGCAACGTGGGCGTGACCCTGGAGCGGTTTTTCCTGTGGGCCGGGGCCCGGCGCTTCGTGCTGGTGGGCCAGGACCTGGCCTGGTCCGGTGACTCGACCCACGCCCCGGGCCACCACAACGCCGACCCCGGACGGTCGGACGCCCGGTCCGAGGCGACGCTGCAAAACCTGCATGGCCAGCCCATCCACACGGACCTGGCCTTCCTGGCGGCCAAGCGCGACCTGGAGCGGGACATCGCCGCGAGCGGCGCCCGCTTCTACAACCTCTACGGCGACGGGGCGGTCATCGAGGGGACGCACAACATCACGGCCGAGGACCTGGCGGCGCCGGGCTTTTTCGACGGCCAGGGCGCGGCCCGGCGGGTGTTCCTGGAGGCGCTCGGCCGGGCAGCCGGCCCCCGGGTGCGGCCGGTATTTTCGCAAAAAGCCGGCGAGTGGGCCAAATCCCTGGCCAATGCCACCCGGCGGCTGGAAAAGCTCGTGCGCAAGGCCCACAAGCACCAGGCCGAGATCCACCACCTGCTGTCGCAGATCCAATTCTTCCTGCGCCACGACCCGCTGTACCTGCCGTATATTTACAACGAAATCATGGAACTGGCCGGCATCATCCAGACCCGGACCCACTACGGGGTCAAGGAATTGACGGAGTTCCAGGACATCCGGCGCCGCGTCCTGGAAAAGACCCGGGAAATAGACGCCTGCCTGGGGCCGTCGGGTTCCTGGGCGGCCTAGCGGCGGCCGCCTGCCCAATCCTTTCGGTTGGTTGGCGGTTGGACAGTCCGTCCGAGATGCCATAGTTGCGGCAAACCACTGCGAGGCTGGCACGAACACTCTCTTGCGACAACGAAAAATCCATTCACGAAAGACATTCCACTCTAACAGGCCCGGCCGGACGACAACCATCAACAATTTTTTCCTGATCCGATCGCTTCCCCGTAGGCAACGGCCTCCATTGCTTACAAATCAGTCATTGCCACAACATCATTCTTTTTCGTTGCTTTAGTAGCACAAACGCACTGCCTGCCCACCAAGCAACTCCCTCTTCCCGCGCCAACGGGCACCCCTTGTTTTTTTTCCATGGACTCATTACGAATCCAAACGGTTTCTTGTTTTGATTATATACATCAAAAGTATGGTACCGGGAGAGAGGTGAAACATGGCATTTTCAAGCGTCCTGGCGAAGCATGGGCGATTCGCCCGCCTTGCACGGCTTCTCACGGCCCTGGGCTGTCTGCTCGTCCCCGTTTCGGCCCAAGCGTTCCTCCTGCCGGACACCGTGCAAACGAAATGTTACGACACCACGCAGCAAATCCCCTGCCCGACCAGCCCCTCGGCCGATTTCTACGGGCAGGACGGCAACTATCTCGGCGCGCCCATGGCCTTGACGGACAACGGCAACGGCACGGTCACGGACGCCAACACGGGCCTTGTGTGGCAGCAGACGCCGGACCGGACGGGACTCAACTGGGACAACGCCGGCGCCTACTGCGCGGCCCTGGACACGGGCGGCCACACCGACTGGCGCCTGCCCAGCCGCCGGGAGATCGCCACGCTCGTCAGCTACAACAGGGATATCCCGACTTTTGCCAATCTCTTGCAAAGTACGAAGTCGAACGAATCCTTCTGGACCTCGACCACGTACATCGTCGACACCACCCAGGCCTATGCCTTGGCCAACGGGACCGCCTACATGGAACTGCGCTCCAAGGACACCGCCTCCACCGGCCTCGCCACCCGGTGCGTCCGGGGCGATGCCCTGCCGGCCTTCACCCCGACGGATAACGGCACGACCATCACGGACACGAGCACCGGCACCATGTGGACGAAAAATTCCGTCACCACGGGGAAGACCTGGCAGCAGGCCCTCGGCTATTGCGAAACCCTCGAGGCCGGCGGGTACACGGACTGGCGCATGCCCAACATCTCGGAACTCTACAGCCTCTTCGACGATACCCGAACCAACCCCGCCCTGCCGGTCGGTTTTGGCAACGTCGGCAACCCGCCCGTCTTCTGGTCGTCGACCTCGGAGAACGATTTGCCGGATTACGCCATGGTCATGGGGGTCTACAACGAAGGCCGATCCTTCCGAGGGAAAAAAGCCACCGGCGTCGGACCGAACGAAGACTCACTGCCCATGCTCATCTGCGTCCGCTCCGGCCCGTCCCTGGCCCCGACCCTCGGCAGCTACGCCGCCGGCGCCGTGACCGCGCCCGCAGCCGGGGCTTCGCTGTACTTCGCCGCCAACGCCACCCTGCAATGGAACGCCGCGGCCATCCCCGGCGCGACAGTGGACCTTTACGCCATCAACGATTCCCTGGGGCAGCTCGACGACACAAGCCCCGACGCCGCCCTCGCCGCCACCCTGTCGGCCATCAAGTTCGCCGGCGGTGTCGCCAACTCGGGCTCCTACACCTTCTCGCCCAACGCCCTCAACGTCTTTGCCTCCACGGTGAAAATCCTCGTGGTGTCCAATTCCGGGAACTGGGGCATGACCCAGGGCACCTTCAGCGTTGCCTCCGCCATCGCGGCGCCCGTGGCCGCCGCGGCCACGGGCGTGACCCCCACCAGCTTCACGGCCAACTGGGCCGCCGTCGGCGGGGCCACAAGCTACCTGCTCAGCGTCTATGACGCGACGGCCAAAGCCTACGTGTCCAACATCAAGAACCTCGACGTCGGCAACGTCACCACGTACGCCGTGACCGGCCTCACCCCCGGCCACACGTATCGCTACGGCGTGAAGGCCAAGGATGCCTACAGCACGTCGAACGGTTCCAACGTCATCGAGGTGAAAAGCCCGGCCGGCAACGGCGTGCCCACCAACCTGCTCCTGCTCGACAGCGGCAACTGAGAGCCACCTGCCGCCAACGCGAACGGGGGCCGGGGATTGTTTCCCCGGCCCCCGTTTTCATGGGCCAGCCCGACGGAACCCCACGGCCCCGTGTCGCAGCTTCACTCCGCCCTAGGCCCGCTCCCGGACGATGCGCCGCAGGGCCGCCGCCGCGGCGGCCGGATCGTCGGCCGAACACACGGCCGAGACCACGGCCAGCCCGGCCACGCCCGTGGCCAGGACCGAGGCGGCGTTGGCCAGGCTGATGGCGCCGATGGCCACCACCGGCACCTCGGCCAGGGCGACCATGCGCCGCAGGCCCGCAAGCCCCTGGGGCGCGCCGGCGTCTTTTTTGGTGGCTGTGGCGAAGACCGGCCCGGCGCCCAGGTAGTCCACGGGCAGCCCGGCGGCGGCGCGCGTTTCCGCCTCGCCCGTCACCGACAACCCGATGAGGGCATCCGGGCCGAGCAGCGCCCGGACATCGGCCGGGTGCATGTCGTCCTGGCCCACGTGGACCCCGTCGGCCCCGGCGGCCAGGGCCACGTCCAGGCGGTCGTTGACGAGCAGCGGCACGCCGCGCGGCCGCGTGACGGTCATGACCGCCCGGGCCAGTTCCACGAATTCCCGGGTGGTCGCGGCCTTTTCGCGCAACTGCACCATGCCCGCGCCGCCGGCCACGGCCGCCGCCACCA
Organism: Solidesulfovibrio sp. DCME; assembly: GCF_049995385.1. NCBI lineage: Bacteria > Pseudomonadati > Thermodesulfobacteriota > Desulfovibrionia > Desulfovibrionales > Desulfovibrionaceae > Solidesulfovibrio > Solidesulfovibrio sp. DCME. Next base: position 1,569,838 of record NZ_CP188261.1, on the reverse strand, counting down.
CATCCAGCAGATCGCGGCCCGCAAGCGCCGGCCGGTCCGTGACCAGGTAGACGCCCAGGTCGAAAGGAGGCCGGCTCATGCCACCAGCCGCGCCCCGGCGGCGATGTCGGCCTCGGTCAGGCCGTAGGCGGCGTCGAGGAACCGCACGAAAAAGCTGCCCGGCCCGGCCGCGCCGGTACCGGCCACGGCCCCGGCCGCGGCCATGGCGGCCATGGCGTGGACCGTGGCCGCAAACGGGTCGCCGCCAAGCGCCGCGAACGCGCCGACAAAGGCCGTGGCCGTGCAGCCCAGGCCCGTCACCAGGGGCATCAAGGCATGGCCGCCGGCCAGGTCCAGGCGCCGGCTGCCGTCGGTGACCACATCCACCGCGCCGCTGACGCAGACCACGCAGCCGAGCTTGCCGGCCAGGCGCGCGGCGGCCTCGGCCGCCTCCTGGCTGTCGTGGCGGCTGTCCGCGCCCTTGGCCCGGGCGTCTTCCCCGGCCAGGGCCAGGATCTCCGAGGCGTTGCCCCGGATGGCGGCCACCGGCCCGGCCTCGAGCATGGCCCTGGCCACCGCGCGGCGCCGCGAGGTGACGCCGGCGGCCACGGGGTCGAAAACCACGGGCACGCCGGCGGCCCGGGCCGCGTCGGCCGCGGCCAGCATGGCGGTCACGTTCTCCTCGCCCGGCGTACCCATGTTGCACACCACCGCCCCGGCCAGGGCGGCCAGTTCGGCGGCGTCCACCGCATGGTGGGTCATGGCCGGGGAGGCGCCCAGGGCGAGCAGGGCGTTGGCCGTGGTGTTGGTGACGACATTGTTGGTGATGTTGACCACAAGCGGCCTGGCGGCGCGCAAGCGGCCCAGGTCGCGAAAAACGGCGGCGGCAAACGTCATGGCGCAATCCGTGCGGTTGTGGTTGTTGGGGCCTAAGCCCCTGGCGGCGCGAACCTATCCGGTCCGGGGACGGTTGGCAACGCGGCCAGTTGCCGCTTTTCCTTTTCCCCGAATTTTCGTATGAAACAAACATGCCGAGAAGCAACTCCCGCATACCCGCCTTGGCCATCGTCGCCTGGACGCTGCTTCTCGGCATCCTGTTCGTCATCCAGGCCCACACCCATAAGCGGCACAACCACGACATGATGCTCGAGGCGGCCAGGGCCTACTTCGACCTGATCGTCGTCACCCGCCAGTGGAATGCCCGCCATGGCGGCGTGTACGTGTTCCTCGACGAGGACACCGCCCCCAATCCCTACCTGCCCGAGGAAGGCCGCAGCCTCGAAGCCGTTGGCGGCCAGACCCTGGCCCGGGTCAACCCCGCCTTCATGACCCGGCAGATTTCCGAACTCTCGGTGCGGGAAGACCATCCGCGCCTGCACATCACCAGCCTTTCGCCGTTGCGGCCGGAGAACGCCCCCACGGCCTGGGAGCGCCTGGCCCTGGAACGCTTCGAGGCCGGCACGCACGAAGTGGCGCAACTCGACAGCGCCGCGTCCCCGCCGCAGTTCCTGTACATGGCGCCGCTTTTCGTGACCGAACCCTGCCTGCCCTGCCACGCCAAGCAAGGCTACAAACTCGGCGACGTGCGCGGCGGCATCAGCGTCCTGCTGCCGGCGGGGCGCTACCTGGCCGCCCAGAACACCGGGCTGGCCGAGGCCGCCATGCTGTTTCTGGTGATCTGGGCCGTGGGTTCGCTCGGCATCGGCTTCGGCGCCTCGGCCATCCTGCGGGGCCGGCAGCGGGCCGAGGAGGCCAGCAAAGCCAAAAGCGTCTTCCTGTCCATCCTCAGCCACGAGTTGCGCACCCCGCTCAACGGGCTCCTGGGCATGCTCGACCTGACGCTGTGCACGGGGCTTACCCCCGAACAACGCTCGTTTCTCGAGGACGCCCGCAAGTCGGGCCTGGTCCTCAACGAACAAGTCAAGGAACTCCTGGAGCTTTCCGGCCTGACCAGCGGCCTGGCCGGGCGTGAGGTGACCCTTTTCTCGCCGGCGACGCTCTTGGCCGACGTTCTGGAGGTGGCCGGGACCGAGGCCCGGCGCAAAGGCCTGTGCCTCACCTTCCAGGCACGGCCGGACCTGCCCTGCCAGTTGCGGGGCGACGGCGCCCGTTTCGCGCGCGTCATCGAAATCCTGGTCGGCAACGCCATCAAGTTCACCCCGTCCGGCCAGGTCTCGGTGACCCTTTCGGCCACCTCCCCGGACAAGGGCCGCCTCCACCTCGTCGCCACCATCGTCGACTCCGGCCCGGGCATCGATCCCAAGCGCCTGCCCGGCCTGTTCGAACCCTTCGCCGCCAAGGAAAACGTCCTTGTCCGGTCCACGGGCGGCCTCGGCGTCGGCCTGGCCATCGCCCGGGCCCATGCCGCCATCCTGGACGGCAACCTCGGCGCCACCAGCCTGCCCGGCCATGGCGCCAGCTTCACCCTGTCGGCGCCCTTCGACCTTCCCGACGCCCCCAGCCCCGTCGCCTAACAAAGCGAGACCCAGGCGGCGAAACACCTCCCCGGAGCAGGCACGCTAGGCCTGCCGGACGCCCTTTGCCCGCACCCGCCCGGCGGCGCCCCACCTCGGCCCCAAGCCTGTGCCCGCAGACAGCGGCCGCCGCAAAAAAACGGGGCCCCGCCAAGCGGCGAGGCCCCGTCCCAATTATCGGCATCCGGCCGGATCAAACAAAGGCCAGGGCGCCGTCGCGCACGTCCACGGTGACGGTCTGGCCGTCGGCCACGACGCCGCCAATGAGCGCCTTGGCCAGGGGTGTCTCAATGTGGGCCTGGAGGTAGCGCCGCAGGGGCCTGGCCCCGAAGACCGGGTCGTAGGCCGTCTCGGCGATGAAGGCCTTGGCCGCCTCGGTCAGTTCCAGGCCGATCTTGCGGTCGGCAAGCCTTGCCCGCAGCCCGCCGAGCATGAGCTCCACGATGGCCGCGATCTGTTCGCGCAAAAGCGGCTTAAACAGCACGGTCTCGTCCACGCGGTTGAGAAACTCCGGCCGGAAATGGCCCCGCAAGGTGTTCATGACCGCCTCGGACACGCCCGGCTTGAATTCCCCCGAGGGCTCGATGCCGTCGAGCATGTACTGGGCGCCGATGTTCGAGGTCATGATAATGATCGTGTTCTTGAAATCCACGGTGCGGCCGTGGCTGTCGGTCAGCCTCCCGTCGTCGAGGATTTGCAGGAGCGTGTTGAACACGTCGCCGTGGGCCTTTTCGATCTCGTCGAAAAGGACCACGGAGTAGGGTTTGCGGCGCACGGCCTCGGTGAGTTGCCCGCCCTCGTCGTAGCCGATGTAGCCGGGGGGCGCGCCGATGAGCCGGGCCACAGTGTGGCGCTCCATGTATTCGGACATGTCCAGGCGCACCATGTTGTCCTCGGAGTCGAAGAGCGCGGCGGCCAGCGTCTTGCACAGCTCGGTCTTGCCCACGCCCGTGGGGCCCAGGAAGATGAACGAGCCGATGGGCCGGCTGGGGTCCTTGAGCCCCGCCCGGGCACGCAGCACGGCGTCGGCCACGGCCGTGACCGCCTCGTCCTGGCCCACCACCCGGCCGTGGAGCACGTCGGCCAGGCGCAGGAGCTTTTCGCGCTCGCTTTCCAGAAGCCGCGTCACCGGGATGCCCGTCCAGCGCGAGATGACCATGGCCACGTCGTCCGGGCCGACCTCCTCGCGGATCAGGCGCGTGCCGCCGGCGGCCTTGGTAATGGCCTCCTCCTGGCCGGCCAAGTCCCGCTCCAGGGCGGCCAGCCTGCCGTAGCGCAGCTCGGCGGCCCGGTTGAGGTCGTAGGCCCGCTCGGCCTCCTCGATGGCCAGCTTGGTCTTTTCGATGTCTTCCTTGAGCCGGCGCAGCACGTCCACCGCGCCTTTTTCCTTTTCCCACTGGGCCAGGAAGCCGGCCTGGTCCTCCTTGAGGTTGGCCAGCTCCTCCTCGAGCTTGCCCAGGCGCTCGCGGGAGGCCTTGTCGGTCTCGCGCTTGAGCGCCTCGCGCTCGATTTCGAGCTGCATGACCTTGCGGTTGATCTGGTCGAGCTCGGCCGGCAGCGAATCGATCTCGGTGCGAATGAGCGCCGCCGCCTCGTCGATGAGGTCGATGGCCTTGTCCGGCAGCTGCCGGTCGGCGATGTAGCGGGCCGACAGCACGGCCGCCTCGACAATGGCCGAGTCGCTGATGCGCACGCCGTGGTGGACCTCGAAACGCTCGCGAAGCCCCCGCAGGATGGAGATGGTGTCCTCGACCGTGGGCTCGTCCACGAACACCGGCTGGAAGCGCCGCTCCAGGGCCGGGTCCTTCTCGATGTACTTGCGGTACTCATCGAGCGTGGTCGCGCCGATGCAGTGCAACTCGCCCCGGGCCAGCATGGGCTTGAGCAGGTTGCCCGCGTCCATGGAGCCCTCGGTCTTGCCCGCGCCGACGATGGTGTGCAGCTCGTCGATGAAAAGGATGATGCGCCCTTCCGAGGTCTGGACCTCCTTGAGCACGGCCTTTAAGCGCTCCTCGAATTCGCCCCGGTACTTGGCCCCGGCGATGAGCGACCCCATGTCCAGGGCGAAGATGGTCTTGTCCTTGAGGCCCTCGGGCACGTCCTTGTTGACGATGCGCATGGCCAGGCCCTCGACGATGGCCGTCTTGCCCACGCCCGCCTCGCCGATGACCACGGGGTTGTTTTTGGTGCGCCGCGAGAGAATGCGGATCACGCGGCGGATTTCCTCGTCGCGGCCGATGACCGGGTCGATCTTGCCCTTTCGGGCGGCGTCGACCAGGTCGCGGCCGTACTTGGTCAGTGCCTCGTAGGTGCCCTCGGGGTCGGCCGAGGTGACGCGCTGGCCGCCGCGAATCTCGGTCAGGGCGGTGAGTATCCGGTTCTTGTCGATGCCCAGCGCCTTGTTGACCTGGCCGGCGATGGTCGCCGGCGGCTCGTCGCAAAAGGCCAGAAACAGGTGTTCGACGCTGACGTATTCGTCCTTGAGGTGCTTGGCCAGGTCTTGGGCCTTGACCAGTATCTCGTTGAAGCGCGGGGTGACGTAGACCTGCCCGGGCTGGGCGCCGGGGCCGCTGACCTTGGGCAGCCGGCCCAGGGCGCGCTCCAGTTCGGCCAGGTAGGCCTCGGTATTGTAGCCGGCCTTGTCCAGGATACGCGGCACCAGGCCCTGCTGCTGGGTGAGCAGGGCATAGAGCAGGTGTTCGGCGTCGATCTGCTGCTGGCCCAGGCGCACGGCCACGGCCTGGGCCTCGCTGATGGCCTGTTGGGATTTCTGGGTGAACTTGTTGAGATCCATATAGGGCAACCTCCTCCGTCAGTACGGCAGAGATAAGAGCGATGTTGTTTTATGCAAGAGGCCAGCCCTAGACGAGCCGGCTCATTTCGCGCACCTTGTTTTCCAGGTATTCGATGCGCTCCAGAAGATCGACCACGATGCTCGCGCCCAGGACCGGCAGGTCGAAATCCCGGCTGATGCGGTCGAATTTGCGCAAGCGATAGATGTCGCGCGGCCGGAACAGATAGGCGTCCGCCGTGGTGCGTTCCGGGTTGATCCAGCCAAGCTCGATGAGTTCGCCGACGATGGTCGGATGCAGTCCCGTCAGTTCCTGGACCTGGGCGAAACTGAGGCGCTCGGACCGGGCGGGCACGGTGGCGATGACGATTTGCGTGATGTCCATGACGACCTCGCTTGCGGCGCTAAAACGACCGGGGGCTGAAATCCGTGGAGGCGGCGGCAAGCTGTTCCCAAAGCTCGCGCTGGGCGTCGGTGACACCGGCCGGCACCTGGACCATCAGGCGCACCAGCTGGTCGCCGCGCTTGCCCTGCCCGCCCAGGCCCTTGCCGGAAAGGCGCAGCTTGCGCCCGGACGAGGAGCCGGCCGGAATGTGCATCTCCACCGCGCCGTCCAGGGTCGGCACCCGCACCTTGGCCCCCAGCGCCGCTTCCCACGGGGCCAGCGGCAGGTCGAGGATGACGTTTCCCTCCTCGAGCTTGAAAAGCGCATGGGGCAGGATCTTGACCTTGAGGTAGAGGTCCCCGGCCTTGCCGCCGGCCCGGCCGGGATTGCCCTGGCCGGACAGCCGGATCTTGCCACCCTCGCGCACGCCGGCGGGGATGTTGACGTTGAGCGTCTTGGTGCCCAGGCGCGGCGACCCGTCCGGGCCGATGGCCTGCTCCTGGAGGGTGATGGCCTTGGCCCCGCCCTTGTAGGCCTCCTCCAGGGTCAGCTCCAGGGTGGCGTTGGCGTCGGAGCCGCGCGTCGGCCCGGGCGCATAGCCGCCGCCACCGCCGAAACCGCCGAAGCCGCCGAAACCGCCGCCCAGGTCGCTGAAATTGCCGCCCCGTTCATAGCGGGTGCGGCCGCCGCCGGCGCCGCCGAAAATCGTCTCGAAAAAATCCGAAAAGGCGCCGGCGTCGAACTGTTGCCCATTGAAACTGTAGCCCCCGCCCTCGAACCCGGACGGGCGCTGAAAATTCTGGCCGTGCTGCCAGTTGGGGCCCAGGGAATCGTAGAGCTTGCGCTTTTCCGGGTCCTTGAGCACCTCGTAGGCCTCGTTGAATTCCTTGAACTTCTTCTCGGCCTCGGGGTCGTTGGGGTTGAGGTCGGGATGGTGCTTTCGGGCCAGCTTCTTGAAAGCCTTGGAAATTTCTTCCTGGCCGGCGGTCTTGCTCACACCCAGGAGCTTATAATAATCCTTATATTCCACGCTCATAGTGGCTACTTCCCCCGTTGGTCCGGCTGGTTGCCCGGCAAGTTTACATAATAAGTCGCACCGCGATTCCGTCAACCATCCCGGCGGATTATCCCGGCGGTCCCGGCCGTTTCCGTTTTATACCAGCCCGGGGCCAAAGGCCAGCATCCGCGCGGTTTTCCCGCCTGTCCGCTTGCCAAGCCCCGGCCTTGCCGCTAGCCTGCGCCGCCATGTCGAAAAAGGATCCAGCGGACGCCAACCGGCCCTTTGCCGAGGCCCTCAAGGGCCTCAAGGTCGCCAAGAAAAAACACGCCCCGGACGTGGTGGCCAAGGCCGTGGCCAAGGCCGAAGCGCCGCCCACCCCGGCGGACACCGACGAAACCGCCTTTTTCCGGGCCATGAGCGGGGTCGCCCCCATGGACCGCGAGAAGACCAAGGGCCGCGACGTCCACCCCGCCGCCCCGCCGCCCACGCCCCCCTCCCCGGCCGACGAGGAGCAAAAAGCCCTGGCCGCCCTCCAGGACCTCGTGTCGGGCAAGGTGGAATTCACCCTGGAATACAGCGACGAATACGTCCAGGGCTTCGTCACGGACCTCGACCCCAAGGTCTACCGCCAGTTGCGCGCCGGCCAGTTCTCCCCGGAGGCCCACTTCGACCTGCATGGCTTAAACGCCGACCAGGCCCAGTTGTCGCTTCTGCATTTCGTGCGCGAGCACTACCTCTCGGGCAAGCGCTGCCTGCTCCTGATTCCCGGGCGCGGCGCCAATTCCCCGGGCGGCATCCCCGTGCTCAAGGAAGAGCTCAAATCCTGGCTCACCCGCGATCCCCTCAAACGGGTGGTCCTGGCCTTTTCCACGGCCCAGCCCCGCCACGGCGGCGCCGGCGCCCTCTACGTGCTGCTGCGCAAATTCAAAAAGATCAAGGGCAAGGTGCGTTTCGAAAAGGACTGGCCGGATTTCGGCTAATTCCAAAACATAACGTCAGTTATGTTTTATAAATCTACTGCCAGAGTAGCATGCCAGATGAAACGAGTTCCGCTTATGCAGGAGCATCGGGACAAGGGAGGCCGCCGGTGAAACCGCCCATCGGGCGCGACACGCGATTGTGCATGTCCCTGGCCGCGCGGCCCGGCAATTTCGGCTCGCGCTTCCACAACCGGCTCTACGAACTGCTAAGCCTGGACTACGTCTACAAGGCCTTCACCACCACGGACCTGCCGGCGGCCATCGGCGGCGTGCGGGCGCTTGGCGTGCGCGGCTGCGCCGTTTCCATGCCGTTTAAGGAAGCGGTCATCCCGCTGCTCGACGGCCTTGCGGCCTCGGCCAAGGCCATCGATTCCGTCAACACCATCGTCAACGACGAGGGTGTGCTCACCGGCTACAACACCGACTACCTGGCCGTGCGCGAACTGGTGGCCCGGGCCGGCATCGCGCCCGCGACGCCCTTTGTCCTTCGCGGCAGCGGCGGCATGGCCAAGGCCGTGGCCGCCGCCCTCAAGGGCCTGGGCTTCGGCCACGGCTGCATCGTGGCCCGCAACACGGCCACGGGGCCGGCCCTGGCCGCCGCCTACGGCTACGCCTGGCAGGCCGAACTGGGCGGTTTGTCCGCGCCGCTGCTGATCAACGTGACCCCGATGGGCATGCGCGGCCCCGAAGAGAACGCCCTGGCCTTTCCCGAGGACCGCATCGCGGCCTGCGAAACGGCCTTCGACGTCGTGGCCATGCCGGCCGAGACACCGTTTCTGGCCCGCGCCCGGACCCACGGCAAACGGCTGCTCACCGGCGACGCGGTCATCGTGTTGCAAGCCCTGGAACAGTTCGTCCTGTACACCGGGGTCCGCCCTTCGAACGACCAGGTCGCCACGGCCGCCGCGTTCGCGCGAAGCGCCGCCTCGTGTCGCGCTCTCGAAATTCGTGCATACGAATTTCGAGAGCAACAGACTTAAATAATTATTTTTTAGCGAACGCCACACGAGGCGCCGCCCCGTCGTGGCCTCTTAGCGGCAGGTGACCTTGCCCACGGCCGTGCTTTTTCCGGTGCGCAAATCCAGCGACATGTCCTGGGCGGCCGTCTTCCCGGCCGGGCAGGCCGCCTTGGCCGTGCCTGCCCCCTTGCCTTTTTGCGCTCCCGCCACGGCCGCGTAGCGCAGCGCCCCCTTGGCGACGCTGGCGCCCGGCAGGACCGTGGCGTCGAGAATCTGCTTCTGCTGGGTCAGGTTCACGGCCAGCAGGCCATGGACGGCGTCGGCCTGGCCGTTGCGGATAAAGAGGATGTCGCCCGACAGCCCGGCGAAGGTGAAGTCGCCGTCGTTGGGGATTTCAAAAAGCGGCGAGCCTTCCAGGCTTTCGCAGACCGCGTCGGGGTTGTCGGCCCCGCCCCGGGCCAGCACGCGCAGGTCGTGGCCGTTGGAGTAGGCCGCCAGGCGTTCGAGCACGGCGTAGCGGTCGTAGAGGTAGCAGGTCTTGTTGTGGTAGGTGTGCACCGTGACGGCATCCGTGCCGGGCAGTCCGGTATGCTGGCCGGAAGCGATGGTGGTCGCACCGTATTCCGCGGTCATGGGCTTGACGCTGTCCACGGTGATGATGCGGTAGGTTTTCCCGTTACGAACAAAGGAATTGACAATACTGCCCTGCACTTGCACCTTGACATTGAGGTCGTCGCTCAGAATGGACGTCGCGTCGAACGGGATATAAACGACTTCCGGCTCCTGGGGATCGACGAAGTTGATACCGCCCATGGCGCTCTGTTGAAACATGCCGTACAGGGTTTTCTTGCTGCCTTCCTGCTCGGGCGCGGCCAGCAGCGGGTCGGTGCCGAGGCACAGGGAAAGCAGGACGAGGGACACAATCCGGGAGATCGGGCGACGCATGGTGGCTCCTTGGCTGGGGTGACTCCGGGTATCAGACCGCGGCGTTTTTGCAAATGCGCCCGTTGCCCCGGCATGGTTGAAAAAAAACGCCGGCGGCGTATTACTGGCTCCATGGGAGGGCCGCATGGACAGTCCGCAACCCGGCAATCCGCGCTCGCGCGTCAAAGACATTCTGATCCTTGTCCTTTTTTGCATCGCGCTGGGGGAATTCGTCCTGCTTGCGCGGCAACCGGCCCCGCCCCCGCCGCCACCCGCGCCAAAGCCCACGGCCCAAGCCCCGGCCCCGGTCCCGAACGCCGAGGCCGTGCGCGTCATCGGCGTGGGCATGGACCCCGAGCGCGGCCGCTATCTCCTGGCGGCCTTCGACCGGCCCGTGGCCGGAGCCGTGGAGGGTTCGGCCCCCAAGGCACCGCCGGCCGGGCTGGAACCGGCCCTCGCCGGACAATGGGCCTGGGTGTCGCCCTGGATGCTGCGGTTCACGCCCAAGGACGGCTTCGCCCAGGCCACGACCTACACCCTGTCCTTTAAGGGCGCCGATTTCCTGTCACCGCCCCAGTCGCTGACCGGCCAGGAGGTCTGGAAGACCGCCTACGGCGCCTTCGAGGCCACGCGCCTGACCGCCCACCTCGAACCGGCGCCCGAAGGCGGGGCCATGGTCGTGGTGCGGGGCGAGGCGGTCTTCAACCGCAACGTCGACCCCAAGGTCCTGGCCGACAACATCGCCCTGCTCGACCCGAACTCGCCGGACAAGCCCGTGGCCGTGTCCCTGACCACCACCTATCCCTCCAAAAAGATCGGCTTCGTCTCGGACCCCATCGTCAAGACCGCCCAGCAACGCGACGTGAAGGTGGCCATCACCACGGGGTTGCGGCCGGAAAAGGGCGACGTGGCCCTGGCCCGGGAGGCCGTGGCCGTCATCCCCGTGGCCCTGGACCCGCACCTGCGCCTGCGCGACATCAAGGCCGCTTCCGAGGAAGGCGCGGCCACGGTGCGGCTGGCCTTTTCCACGCCCGTGCCAGCCGATGACGCCGCCGCCGGCCATATCACCATCGACCCGGGGGTGGAAACGACCCTGTCCGCCGACGGCGCGGACCTGCTCGTCAGCGGCGAATTCGAACCCGGCCGGGAGTACACCGTCACCGTGGACAAGGGGCTCACAGCCGGCGACGGCGCGGTCCTGGACGAAACGGCCAGCCGCGTCGTGCGCATCCCGGACCTCGATCCCTCGGTCGACTTCAAGGACCAGGGCATGTTCTTGTCCCGCAACGGCTACAAGAACCTGGCGATCAAAAGCATCAACACCAACGCCGCCGAGCTGTCCATCGACCGGGTCTATTTCAACAACCTCTTTCCCTTCTTCGCCACCGACTATTCCGTCTTCGACGACGACTACGGCGGCGGCTCGGTCAATACGAGCTTCGGCGACCGCCTGGTCAGCGAACGCGTTCCCCTGCGCTACAAGAACAATGCCTCGGTGACCACCCCGGTCAACCTGGAAAAATACATCCAGGGCCACGAACCGGGCCTGTACCGCGTCGCCCTGACCGTGCCCGGCAAGTTCCAGGGCGCCCAGCGCTACATCCTGGTGACGGACATCGGCATCGTGGCCAAGCAGGGCCAGGGCGACCTGCTTGTCTGGACCGCCTCCTACGCCAACCTCGCCCCCGTAACCGGGGCGTCCGTCAAGGTGCTCTCCTACCAGAACCAGGAACTGGCCGCCGGCACCACCGACGAGCGCGGGCTTTTTGCGGCCAAGGTGCCGCCCAAAACCCTCGGCGACAAGCGGCCCTACCTCATCGTCGTGCAAAAGGGCGCGGACGTGAGCTACCTGCTCTACGAGCGCTTCCGCGTGGACACCACCGGCCTCGACGTCTCGGGCGCGGTCATGCCCACGGCCGGCTACACGGCCTTTCTCTACGGCGAGCGCGACATCTACCGCCCGGGCGAGACCCTGGAAGGCCTGGCCGTGGTGCGCGACGCGCGCCTGGGCGTGCCGCCGTCCATGCCCGTGACCGTGCGGCTCAACGACCCGCAAGGCCGCAAGGTCGGCGAACAGGCCGTGGTCACCGGGGCCGAGGGCATGGTCAGCCTGCGCCAGGCCCTGCCGACCCAGTCCCTCACCGGCGCCTACACCCTGGAACTGGTGGTCGGCGAGACGGTCATCGGCCAGTACCGCTTCCAGGTCGAGGAGTTCGTGCCCGACCGGATAAGCGTTTCGGTCAAGGCCGGCGAGGAAGCGGCCGAGCCCGGCGCGAACCTGCCCTTTACCGTCAGCGGCCAGTACCTGTTCGGCGCGCCGGGCGCGGACCTGGCCGTGGAGGCCAAGGTGCGCCTGGTCAAGGCGCCCTTTGCCCCCAAGGGCTTCGCCGACTACGTCTTCGGCGACCCGGAGCGCAGCTTCGAGGACACGGAAATCCTCCAGGAGGCCGGCAACCTCGACGCCAACGGCCAGGCGGCCTTCGAGGCCAGCCTGCCCGAGGACCTCTCGCCCCCGGCCGCCCTGGAAGCCATCTTCACCGCCCGGGTGCGCGAGGGCGGCGGCCGGGGCGTGACCGGCCTGGCCCGGATGCCGGTCCATGTCTACGCCGCCTACCCCGGCCTCAAGCGCCTGGCCAGCGAGGCGGCCACCCCGGGCAAACCCCTGCGCTTCGACTACGTGGTCGTCGCCCCGGACGGCAGCCTCGTCGACACCCCGGAACTGTCGGCCACGCTCTACCGCGACGCCTGGCAGACGGTGCTGCGCAAAAACCCGGACGGCGCGTTTACCTACGAATCCGTGCGCGACCCCAAGGCCGTGGAAACGCGGACCCTGGCCGCCAAGGGCGGCAAGGGCAACGCCAGCTTCACCGCCCCGGCCTTCGGCAGCTACCGGCTGGTGCTGGAAGACCCTGGCACCGGCGCCTCCACCCAGCTCGAATTCTACGCCGGCGGCTTCGGCTATTCGCCCTGGGCCGTGGAAAACCCGGCGAGGCTCGAACTCAAGCCCGACAAGGCCGAATACGCCTCGGGCGAGACGGCCCGCTTCCAGGTGCGCGCCCCCTTCGCCGGCAAGCTGCTGGTGACCGTGGAGGGCTCGGGCGTGCGCGACGTGCAGGTCGTGCCCCTGGCCGGCAACACCGGCGAGATCCTCATCCCGGTCAAGCCCGAATACATGCCCGGGGTCTACGTGACAGCCACCCTGGTCAAGAAGGTCGGCGACGTCACGCCCGAATCGCCCTCGCGGGCTTTCGGCGCGGCGCCCATGGCCGTGGACCGGGCTTCGGGCAGGTTGCCGCTGTCCATAACCGCCCCCGCCTCCATGCGCCCGGGCGGCAAGCTCACGGCCGAGGTGTCGGCCCCGGCCGGCAGCATCGTGACCGTTGCCGCCGTGGACGAGGGCATCCTCCAGCTCGTGGCCCAGAAAACGCCCGACCCCTTCGCCTTTTTCTATGCCAAGCGCCAGTTGCAGGTGGAGACCTTCGACACCTTCTCGCTGCTTCTGCCCGAGGTGCCGCCCGTGATGGGCAAGGCCCTGGCCGGCGGCGGCGATTCCCTGGAGGACCTGTCCAATTTCGTGCGCTCCCAGAGCCCGGCCCTGCGCACCGTGGCCTTCTGGTCCGGTCCGGTGAGCGTCGGCCCCACGGGCAAGGCCAAGGTCTCCTTCGACATCCCGGAATTCCAGGGCCAGGTCAGGCTCATGGCCGCCGGCATTTCCGGGCGCAGGTTCGCCGCGGCCGAGGCCAAGACCTTCGTCAAAAGCCCCCTGGTGCTCCTGCCGTCCTTCCCCCGCTTCCTGGGTTTCGGCGACGCGGCGGCAATTCCGGTCACGGTGCGCAACGACACCGGCAAACCCGGCACCTTCGCCGTGTCCCTGACCGCCGCCGGCCCGGCCCGCGTGGCCGAGCCCACGCGAAGCGCCGCCATCGCCAACGGCGCCGCCGTCACCGTGTCCTTTCCCGTCACGGCCGGCGAGGCCGAAGGCGTGGCGGAACTGTCCGTGGCCGTTTCCGGCAACGGCGAGTCCTCGGCCGATACGGCCCGCCTCCCCGTGCGCTCACCCTTGCCCGCCCGCACCACCGTGCGCTCCGGCGCCCTGGAGGCGGCCAGCCTCACCGTGCCGGAACTGGTCTCGGGCGAATTCGTGCCCGGCACGGCCAAGCTCGACGTCACCGTGGGCCGGTTTGCGCTCATCCGCTTCACCGGCAACCTCAAGGCCCTTCTGGCCTACCCCTACGGCTGCCTGGAGCAGACCGTGTCGCGGGCCTTTCCGCTGCTCTATTTCGCCGACCTGGCCCGGGCCCTCGACCCGGGCGGCTTCGAGGGCCAAACGCCCCAGGCCATGGCCCAGTCGGCCATCCGGCGCGTCACCGGCATGCAGCTCTACAACGGCGGCTTTTCCATGTGGCCCGGCGGGGACACGCCGCAGGCCTGGATGAGCCTCTACGCCGCCCATTTCCTGGCCGAGGCGCGAGGGGCCGGCTACCCCGTGGACCAGGGCGTGCTGTCCCAGGCCCTGACCTTCGCCGGCGAAACCGGCCGCCAGGCCGACCTGGCCACGCCGGACGGACTGACGCTGGCCGCCTATGCCCTGTTCGTCCAGGCCAAGGCCGGCCGGGCCGACATCGGGGCCATGGACAACCTGCGCGACACCCGGGCCAAGTCCCTGCCGGCCGAGGCCCGGGGGCTGCTCGGCGCGGCCTACGCGGCCGTGGGCAACTCCCGCGCCGCCGACACCCTGGTCTCCGGGCCGATCCCGGGCGGCGAGACGCCCAAGCAGACCGGCGGCAACCTGTCCTCGCCGCTGCGCGACAAGGCGCTGTTCCTGTCGGCCCTCATCGACGCCGCGCCCGCGGACCCGCGCATCGCCAGCCTGGCCCTGGAGGTGGGGCGGCTGCTCGAGGGCGAGCCCTACCCCTCGACCCAGGAAAACGCCTTCGCGCTGCTGGCCCTGGGCAAGTTCTACGCCCGCCAGCAGGCGAGAAAACCCTTCTCGGGCATGCTCTACGCCGGCACGGGCCTGCTGTCGGATTTCTCCAGCGACAAGGTCTTAAGCCTTCGCGGCCTGCCGCAATCGGGCGACCTGCGCATCGCCGTGGAAGAGGGCTTCGAGCCCGGGGCCTGCTACTACAGCGTGCGCACCCGGGCCGTGCCGACCCCGGCCGCCTATGCGCCCCAGTCGGCCGGCCTGGCCGTGGAGCGGACGTTTCTTTCCCGCGACGGCACGCCGCTGCCCGCCGGGGCCAGCCTGCCCCAGGGGGCGCTGGTGGTGGCCAGGCTGGCCGTGCGGGCAACCAAGGGCCCGGTTGCCAACGTGGTGCTGGAAAACCTGCTGCCGGCCGGGCTCGAGGTGGAAAACCCCAGGCTCGCCACCACCGAACGCCTGCCCTGGATGGAGCCGGGCGGCGAGGACACCGCGCCGGCCTACCTCGACATGCGCGACGACCGCACCCTTTCCTTCCTCGATTTGCCGGACGACAAATGGCACGTGTCCTATGCCCTGCTTCGGGCCGTCACGCCGGGCAGCTTCACCGTACCGCCAGCCCAGGCCGAGGCCATGTACGCCCCGGAACTGCGCGCCGGCGGCCCCATTTCCAAACTGACCGTCAATGCGGCGGCCAAGTAACCACCGTCATGGAAAAATTCGCCCGACTCGTCAGCACCTGCGTCAAAAACGGCATCACCGACCTGCATATCCGCACCGGCCAGCCCGTGGCCGTGCGCAAAAACGGCCACCTCCACTTCCAACGGGAGATCATCTTCGACGCCGCCGACATGGACGAGCTCATGCGCCGCATCACCACCGAGCGCCAGCGCCGCCAACTGGCCGAGCGCTGGTCCGTGGACTTCTCCACCTATCTCCAGGACGCCCAGATGCGGCTCAACGCCTTCTACTCCGCCGACGGCCTGGGCCTGGCCGTGCGCTTTCTGCCGTCGCGGGTGCCGGACTTCGAGTCCTTAAACATCCATCCGTCCCTTCGCGACCTGTGCTCCCTGCACCACGGCCTCATCCTCATCTGTGGCCCCACGGGCAACGGCAAGTCCACCACCATCGCGGCCATGATCCGCGAGATCAACCAGACCCGCTCGGCCCACGTCATCACCCTGGAAGACCCCATCGAATACCGCTTTTTCTCGGACAGGGCCCTCATGGACCAGCGCGAGCTCGACGCCCATTTCCCGAGCTTCGAACAGGGGCTCATGGACGTGCTGCGCGAGGACGCCGACGTGATCATGGTGGGCGAGCTGCGCGACCCGGAGACCATGCGCCTGACCATCAACGCCGCCGAGGCCGGCCACCTGGTCATCGCCACCCTGCACGCCGGCACGCCCGAGGAAGCCATCCTGCGCATGTGCAACGCCTTCGGCGAAGGTTCCCAGGATTTCGCCCGGGCGCAAATCGCCTCGAGCCTCGGGGCGGTCGTCGTGCAGCGCATGGAGATCCTGCCCCGGGTGGGCTTCCGGGCCCCGGTCATGGCCATTTTGCGGACCAACAATTCGGTGAAAAACATCATCCGGGAAAACCGCCTCAACCAGCTCGAAAGCATCATGCAGGCCGGCCGCGGCGAGGGCATGTTCACCTTCGACCGCTACCGCGAGGATTTCCTGGACAAGAAAACCAACCTCACGCCCCCCACCGTGGCCTTCCGCCCGGGCCAGGGCACGGCGCCCCCCGTGCGCCCCGTGGAAGTGCCGCCCCAACAGCCGCTGCGCCAGCCCATGGAGCCGCGCCAGGCCATGGAGCCGCGCGAGGCGCCGTTTTCCGTGTCCCAGCCCCCGGCCGCGCCCACGGCCCAGCACGCGCCGCACATCGATGAGGGCGCCGCCTCCGGTCCCTACCGTATCGACGACGACGTGCCCCTCGAGGAACTCGTGGAGCAGATGCGGCGCAACATGTCCTAGCCCGACTCGTCCCTGGTTTCGTCCAGGCGCAGGACGTAGCGGTTCTTGCCCAGGCGCTTGGCCTCGTACATGGCCGCGTCGGCCAGTTCCAGGCCCCGTTTGAGGCTGGGGGAGCAGCGCAGGCACACCGCGACGCCGATGCTGCAGCCCAGGCCGTAGCCGATGGCGGCGACACCGGAGACGATGCGCACGGCCATGGCCGCGGCCGCCTCGCGGACATGCCCGGCGGGGGCGGCCAGGCAGACCACGAACTCGTCCCCGCCGAGCCGGCCGGCCACGTCGGTTTCGCGGATGTGCTGGCGCAGCACCCGGGCCACCGCGGCCAACACCCGGTCGCCCTGTTCGTGGCCGTGAACGTCGTTGACCAGCTTGAAGCCGTCGAGGTCGACGAAAAGCACCGCCAAGCCGAGTCCGGGTTCGTTTCGCGCCCGGCATTCCAGCTTTTCGGCCAGTTCCTGGAACCGCCCCCGGGTGGGCAAACCGGTGATGGGATCGGTCAGGGCCTGTTCCTCGCGGTCCCGGGCCGCCAGCAGACAGGCCCGAACCTCGCCCATCTCCCGGATGATGACCCCTTCGTCGTAGGGGCGCTCCCCCGTCGCCAGCGCCACCGAGGCCGTGGCCAGGTTGCTGACGTCGCGGTCGAGCCGCCGGGCCAGCCACAGCGAAGCGGCCAGGCCGAGCAGCAGGCACAGCAGCCCGCCCACGCCAAAACGCACCAGCAGTTGGCGCAGCGGCCTGACAAACGCTTCCTCGGGCACGGCGATCACCACCGTCCAACTCCAATCCCCCACCGCCGCCCGGGTCAGGACCAGCGGAGACGTTCCCGGCTCGCCGCCCGCACCCTGTTCACCGGCCGCGCCCTCCCCGGCTGGCCCGTCCCGGCGCGCTTCCCCCGCGGCACCCATGTGCCTGTAGGAAGCGATCCCCGTGTCGCCGGCCAGGATGGACGCGGACCATTCCAGGGGCAGGCGTTGCTGCTGCAAAAAGGCCCGCAGTTCGCCAACCGGCGTCATGGCCCGCAGGGCGTAGCGGGGACGGCCCGCGACGAAGACGGGAACACCCACGGCCACGAGCGGTACCGGCGTGAGCGCGCCCACATAGGGCCCCGACACCAAGGGCAGGCCGGTGTCGATGATTTGCCGGACCCCGGCCGGATCCCGGCTGTCGGGCAACGCCTCCCCGTAAGGATATTGGGTGCTAAACAGGATGGCCCCGGTCCGGTCGATCAGCGCGATGGCTTCCAGGGCCGATTCATAGGGCGCCATCCGGGCGGCGTGGCTGTAAATGCCCTGGATATCGCCTTGCCTGGCGGCGTCGCCGTGGGCAATGGCCGCCAGCATGGAGACCCGGGCCGACAGGTACCGGTCCAAGGTCCCGGCAATGGCCTCGGCCCGGTGCTGCAGGGCGACATTTTCCGCCTCGCGCTGCCGTTCGATCACCACCAGCAAGGTCAGCACGGAAAAAAGCGTCATGGGCACGGCGGCCAGCATGGCCAGCAGCGCAAGCCAGGCGCGAAAACCGATTCGGGGCGGTCCGGGATGCGACATGGCCTTCTCCATGCAGGAATGCCCTGGGACGACGGGTCTTTTCCATTCTAACCCGAGCCGGCCGTCAGACGCAACGCCGTTGTCCGTTTACACTGTCACGAAGGCGCACCGGCCACCCGGGCAGCGATCGCCTGCCCCAGAAAGGCCGCGACGCGGCGAAGGACCGCCGGATGATACAGCATGGCGATATGCGAGGCCGGCGGCGTGGCTTCCTCGCGCCAGGCCCTGCGCCCGAGGGCAAGCCCGCCAAGGGGCACGACCAGATTGTCCACGGGCGAGGCCAACGACAGCAAGGCCGCGCCCGGCGGATCGGGCAAGGCGGCCACGGCCACGGCCACCGGGCCGTGGGGCGCAAGCGACCGGCCCAACCGGCCCACGGCCAGGGCGGCCAGAACGCTGCCGCCATGGGGGGCGCCCAGGGTGACCAGGGCGCAAGTGCGCCCGGCCAGGTCCGGCTCGGCGGCGAGCCGCCGCGCCAGCAGGCCGCCCAGGCTGTGCCCCACGAAACACAGGGGGGTTTCGCCCGGCACCAGGGCGCGCACGCGCCTGGCGAGCTCGCCGGCCCGTTCTTCGAACGTCGCGCCCAGGCTGTTGTAGCCCAAGCACAGCACCCGGGGCAGCCCGACCCGGAGCAGGGCCGGGCGCAGGCCCCAAAACGCGGTCGGGTTGTGGTAGAGCCCGTGCAGGCAGAGAACCACCGGTCCCTGCCCCCGGCGGTCCCGACAGGTCAGGCGTTCGAAGAGCCGTCCGAAGGGATAGCTCAGGCAAACGAGCACCTGGCCGCCAAGGGAAGTGACCAGCCCCCAGGCCAGACAGGCGAGGCGCCGGCCGTGACAGGCCGCCCAAAGCCTGGGCGGCGGCGGCTGTTTCAGACAGAAATACGTGAAAATTCCGTATGTTACCATGGAAAAGGCGAGAAAGGCCCCCGCCAGCGACCACAGGAACAGATGGAGTATCGTCATGGGCGGACCTCGGAAGCGACGGCGCAACCCCTCATTATCGTACTGAAATTCCAATTGAAATAAATAACTTTTGCCAGGCCGAAAAAAATCGTTGACGGCGGGGGCCGGGGTGCGTAGATACCGTGTCTCGCCGGGCGGGCGGGTAGCTCAGCTGGGAGAGCATCGGCCTTACAAGCCGAGGGTCACAGGTTCGAGTCCTGTTCCGCCTACCAGAGATACATGCGGGGTCGTAGTTAAGCTGGTTATAACGCCGGCCTGTCACGTCGGAGGGCGCGAGTTCAAGTCTCGTCGGCCCCGCCAGGAAATCCAGGGAGTTAGATGAAAATCTGACTCCCTTTTTCTTTGCCGAAGGATTTTCCCCCACACTATCCCCCACACGCAACGTCAAAATCGGTCCTACTCGATATTAAAAGACGGGTATATTCAGGTCGCCGCCCCTGCCCCCCTCCCCTCCTCTAGAAACCTCCTGGCAGGGAATGCTCTCCACCACCATGCTCAAGAACCTGAAGCGGGAAAAGCCGTGGGCAGTCCTCAAGGTGTCTCGCCGCGAGTACGAAGCGGCCAAGCCTTGGAAGCGGGCCGGGGTTTCTCGTGCTGTTTTTGAGGAATTAGTCTTCGACCTATCGGACGGGTTTGTTGACCACTGCCACATGGAAGTCGATGCCGAAAAACTGGTGGAAGGGATGTTCGGGAAAGTGGAATAGCTCGCCCGGCCTACTCGGCGTAAAATTGCGCTCAGTGCCGCGTCCACCGTCGAGTTGACGCAGGATCAACTTGCCAGGCCGCCACAGGGAAGAATCCTTCACTCTCGGCCTGCGGGTATTCGCCAAAACCGGCGGAAACCTCCCAGGCTCCAAAGCCATGCCCCGCCGCAAAGGGGGTCCGCAGTCCTGACACCCTTGGAAATTCCGTCAGAAACTCTGACCCTATTCCGTCGCCATCACCGACGCTATTCCCGGCCCCGCCCCGGCCATGGTCTTTGCTCCTCAAAACTGAGGATCAAACCAGCCCCAGGTCCAGACCGACCGCATTAGCGCCCGATACAGCCCCGTTTTCTCGGCAGACGGTGCAAAGGTCACGCAGACGGCAAAAACGCACCAGACGGCCAACTACAGCGCCACAGCGGGTTTTCCTCAGATTTGAGGATTACCAGTGGGCGGTTAGGCTTTGCTCACCAGATTTGGGGAGCAAAACAGCGGACTCCGCAAAATTGCGGCGTCATCATGGAGACGGTGAAGGCCGCCAAGTCCTTCATCGAAGCGGAGTTGGAGAAGTATGGGACGTGGGAGGAATTTCGTTCCTCTGTATGCGGAGGAACGATTCTTCCGATGATCGACAACGGCCAAGCCTTCGCCAAGGTCAAAGGAGCTGGACCCGGAATCGAAACCATCCACGCTTTCCTCGGCAAGCAGTGGTCTCGCTACCTTATCGAGAACACCCTTTCCGTCATCCGCCAGGAAGAGGACGCCGCCCGAAAGAAGGCCGAAGCCTACGAGGCCGCACAACGGGCCAAGGAAGAGAAGGAGAAGCGGCAGGCAGCGTCACCGATGGGAGGACAGCGCAGAATTGTGCCGTCGCCTGCCGGGTCAGCCTCCGCAGGATTGCGGGCGTCGAGTGCCATGCCGACCGGCGTAAAATTGCGCCCGTCGAAAGCCGTGATTTCAAATCGCACCTTGTCGCCATGGAGAAAGGGCAGAATCGTGCACGCTGGGCAAATGGGGTTCAGGGTTGCATTATCCTGGTGGTCGGGAAATGGTGGGAAATCCCACCTTTTGGCATGGTGGTCAAAAACTCCGAAATCGGAGGTTGGTAGAGTCCACGGAGGTGGTGTAAATTCTGGGGTCGTCCAGGCCGGGGGGGGGTACCTCCAGCCTGGACGGGATGTGCGAGGTGGCCATCGGGCCGATTGGCTGTAAGGTGAAGTTGCGAAGCCGCACCTGCAACCAAAGGAGACCACGATGGCCGAGGACAGCATGGCATTAATCGAGCTGATGCAAAAGGCCGACGGCGGCGATTTTTTGCGCTCCCTGGCGGAAGCTGTTTTGCAGCTTCTCATGGAAGCCGATGTGGACGGCCTGATCGGAGCCAGCCGCCATGAACGAAATCCCGAGCGAGTCAGCTACCGCAACGGCTACCGGGACCGCAGCCTTGATACCCGCGTCGGCTCCCTGCAGCTACGCATCCCCAAGCTGCGCCAGGGCAGCTACTTTCCGCCCTTCCTGGAGCCGCGCAAGACCAGCGAGCGCGCCTTGGTGGCCGTCATCCAGGAGGCCTGGATCGGCGGCATATCGACGCGGCGCGTGGATGATCTTGTCCAAGCCATGGGCCTTTCCGGCATCTCAAAGTCCCAGGTGTCCAAGCTGTGCAAGGACATCGATGAACGGGTCCATGCCTTTCTTTCTCGGCCGCTTACGGGAGAGTGGCCCTACTTGTGGCTGGACGCGACCTACCTCAAGCAGCGCGAGGGCGGCCGGGTGGTCAGCGTCGCCGCCATAATCGCCGTGGCGGCGAACACCGAAGGCCGCCGGGAAATCGTGGGGCTGCACATCGGCCCCAGCGAAGCCGAGCCGTTTTGGTCTTTTTTCCTCAAAGGCCTTCTTCGTCGAGGGCTCACCGGCGTGAAGCTGGTCGTCTCCGATGCCCATGAAGGTCTCAAAACCGCCATTGCCAAGACGTTCGGGGCCACATGGCAGCGCTGCCGGGTCCACTGGATGCGAAACGCCTTGGCTCGCGTCCCTAAATCGCAGCACGCCATGGTTTCCGCCGCCCTACGGCAGGCCTTTTTGCAGCCAGACGCAGCCAGCGCCAGTCAGACCTGGCGGCATGTCGCTGACCAGCTTCGCGGCAAATGGCCAAAACTCGCCAGTTTCATGGACGAAACCGAGCACGACGTGCTGGCCTACATGACCTTCCCGGCACAGCACCGGGTCAAGCTGCACAGCACCAATCCGCTGGAAAGGCTGAACAAAGAGGTGAAGCGGCGAGCGGACGTGGTCGGCATTTTCCCCAACGAGCAGTCCATCATCCGGCTCATCGGGGCCATCTTGCTGGAGCAAAACGACGAGTGGCAGCTGCAAAGCCGCTACATGCAGGTCGAGGCCATGGCCGAACTCAACACCCAATCCAACGAGGCGCAGCCAGCCCAAATTCCACCCAGGGCAGCCTGACCGATTGCCACCTCAAGCACGCTGGAATTTACACCACGTTGACGGTCGTGACCCGGAGGTTTCGCTTGGGCCGGCGAATAGGTCCGAAATCGGACCGTTTCCAATCTTACGAATTTGCAACTTTGACGGCCTGGCCAAATGGGGTTCCCGCCCCCATTTCAAAGTTGACGATTCTCAACTTTTGCCACGCGCCATATCCGCCCGCAGGATCGACGCCAGCCCCGCCCATGGCACTTTGCCCGGACAGACAGCCAGGACGCGAAAACAGGGCGCTACGGACCTCGGCGGCAGCAAGTAAGCCGCGAACGCAGACGAACGCAATCGAACGCCATTTCAAAAACGGCGATTCGCCGTCTTTAAGCAATTCCAGTCGCTTGTCATCCTGCCGGGGGGACAGATGGGGGACAGGCCCGCAAAAGGAAAGCGGCCCGCTCCCGCGAGGGAACAGACCGCCCATTGTTCAGGATTCTGAACTTTCGTGCCTGCACTCAGACCTTCACCGTACCAGCCTCCACCGTTTCGGCTTTCGCCTCAGCCTCGACCAGGGCGGCATATTCCCGCAACTGGACGTACAGAGGCGGGCGGTCACGTCCGTCAACGTGGTGTAAATTCTGGTGTGCTTGAGGTGGCCCTCGGTCAGGCTGCTCTTGGTGGAATTTGGGCTGGCTGCGCCTCGTTTGGTTGGGTGTTGAGTTCGGCCATGGCCTCGACCTGCATGTAGCGGCTTTGCAGCTGCCACTCGTCGTTTTGCTCCAGTAAGATGGCCCCGATGAGCCGGATGATGGACTGTTCGTTGGGGAAGATGCCGACTACGTCCGCCCGCCGCTTCACTTCTTTATTGAGCCTTTCCAGCGGATTGGTGCTGTGCAGCTTGACCCGATGCTGCGCCGGGAAGGTCATGTAGGCCAGCACGTCGTGCTCGGTTTCGTCCATGAAGCTGGCGAGCCGTGGCCATTTTCCACGAAGCTGATCGGCGACATGCCGCCAGGTCTGGCTGGCGTTGGCCGCATCCGGCTGTAAAAAGGCCTGGCGCAGGGCGGCCGAGACCATGGCGTGCTGGGACTTGGGAACCCGGGCCAAGGCGTTTCGCATCCAGTGGACCCGGCAGCGTTGCCACGTGGCCCCGAACGTCTTGGCCATGGCGGCCTTGAGGCCTTCATGGGCGTCGGAGACGACAAGCCTCACGCCGCCAAGTCCCCGACGAAGAAGGCTTTTGAGGAAAAAAGACCAGAACGGCTCGGCCTCGCTGGGGCCGATGTGCAGTCCCACGATTTCTCTGCGGCCTTCGGTGTTCGCCGCCACGGCGATTATGGCGGCGACGCTGACCACCCGGCCGCCTTCGCGCTGCTTGAGGTAGGTTGCGTCCAGCCACAAATAGGGCCATTCGCCGGTCAGCGGCCGAGAAAGAAAGGCATGGACCCGTTCATCAATGTCCTTGCACAGCTTGGACACCTGGGACTTGGAGATGCCGGAAAGGCCCATGGCCTGGACCAGATCATCCACGCGCCGCGTGGAGATGCCGCCGATCCAGGCTTCCTGGATGACGGCCACCAAGGCGCGTTCGCTGGTCTTGCGTGGCTCCAGGAAGGGCGGAAAGTAGCTGCCCTGGCGCAGCTTGGGGATGCGCAGTTGCAAGGAGCCGATGCGGGTATCAAGGCTGCGGTCACGGTAGCCGTTGCGGTAGCTGACTCGCTCGGGGCTTCGCTCGTGGCGGCTGGCCCCGATGAGGCCGTCCACATCGGCTTCCATGAGAAGCTGCAGGACGGCTTCCGCCAGGGAGCGGAGAAAATCGCCGCCGTCGGCCTTTTGCATCAGCTCGATTAATGCCATGCTGTCCTCGGCCATCGTGGTCTCCTTTGGTTGCAGGTGCGGCGTCGTAACTTCACCTTACAGCCAATTGACCCGATGGCCACCTCGCCCATTCCGTCCGGGCCGGAGGCTCTCCCCCGGCCTGGACGACTTCAGAATTTACACCACCTCCGTGGACGCTACCCATTTCCCTTCACTCTCCCTGAAAATTAAAAGGGCCGCAGACTGGAAAATCAGTCTACGGCCCTCAAAATAGAGCAAAGGAATATCGTGACTAGTGGGAGAAAACTTTTTCCACTAGTGGAAATATATTTCCCCTAGTCGTCCATTACCGTTGCCACCCCTTCTCAGTTTTATAGCTCTCAAGTTTTTTCTCAATGTCTGCCCTTGGATTGACTGACATTTGAACGTCTGGCTGCGTATAGTCATCTGGAGCCCGCCAGCAGGTTCCGGGAGTAATTAACGGACCACTTACACCCTGCCGTAAAAAGATATGATTTTCACCAAAATCTCTGTATCTTTCCGCCAATGCAACCAGAGCAGGCGTATCAGTCGGTCGTATTTTCTTTTTTAAGCTGTAAATAAACGTAAAAATAGCAGCCCACATATGACACACAGGCTTATACTTCTTCCAATATTTAGCAATTTCTCCGGTTGACCCTTTCTTTTCTTTACAAACATCTAACATAGCTTTCTGAGTAAGATATTGTGCTTTATTTAGACTCGGATCAACTATTCCGGCATTAACCATATCCCATGTATTTAATAGAATAAGCCCAGCCGTCATCCCTGGCACAAATGTTTGATTGAATTTATTGTCAATTTCTTCAAGACTCGGACAAGAGAGAATACGATTAAGAAGAGTCACAGGGACGCCGACAATATTATCATCCGTATAATTTTCTACCCCAACACTATCCACCGACCTTTTTACTATATTTGCCTGTAAATACTGAATATACAAAATTTCATTATCCACAAAAGCCGCTTTCCCATGGAAAACCAAAAAATCATTGTCCAAATCTCCTGTCAACTCCAATACTGGCATCACTCGCCCCCTTCAGCATATCCCTTGAAAAATCCCAGGGCCAACCGCCAAGGGAAGCGGTGTTTCAAGACGGGTAGCTAATCCGTCTCTAGGCCCTGGAAGAATCATCTACAAGCAATCCTGGCCGGGTTCCCGCAGGACACGGCGCACCACGTCCGGTTCGCGGTCAATGACAAGCAGGTACGCCCTTGCCGGGCCTTCCGGGTTGCGGGATTTCTGTTCCCAGTGCCGAAGCGTGGCGAGCTTGAAGCCGAAGACACGGGCAAACTCCGCTTGGGTCATCTGGAGCTTTTCCCGGATGCGTCGCACGTCCACCGTTTCGGGGATATGAACGGCGTAGTTCTTTTCGGGCATCTCGCCCCGGGCAATGGCCAGGGCCTCGCGTGCGCCCTGAAGAATGCGGCTACCCTCTCCCATGTTTGGTTCCCTCGCGGTATTCCTGGACGATCCGGGGCAGAATCGCCCGAAGTTCGTTGCGTTCGGCCATGGTCAGGTTCGCCTTCTCGTTTTTGGCGAACAGGGCCAAGGCGAAAAGCGGGATGCTGAGATCGTGAAAATAGTACACGACACGATAAGCCCCGCTCTTACCCTGCCCTTCCCCGGCAAAGCGGACTTTGCGCACCCCGCCCGTACCTTCCATGAGCACGCCGGCCGAAGGATTCGCGGCCAAAAAATTGACGAGGCTCCGGTGCTCTTCCTCAGACAGCCCGACCCGTTTGACGTCCCGCAAAAACGTGGGGGTCTCAATCACTGTGAGCAACTTCGTCATAACACGAGTAATCCAATGGCGTACAAAGTCAATGCAGACACTGGCGACCCCGGGCTATTTCACACCGAGCAGCTTTTTCGGCTCCGACTGGATTCCGTTCATGATATCCCCGGCGACATCCGCCGCCCGCTTGAGCGCTTCGTCGGCCAAATGCGCATATCGCTGCGTCATTTTAGGGCTTTTATGGGTCATGAGCTTTTGCAGGGTGTAAAGGTCAACCTTGCCCGATGAGGCCAGAAGGGACGCATAGGTGTGCCGCAGGCCATGCAGGGGACGGAAATCCTCGGGCAAGCCCGCCCGTTGCTTCACCCGATCCACCATGCGGCGCACGTCGGTGCGCTGTCCGCCACCGCGCCCGGGGAAGACATAGGGGCTCTCTGTGCGCGGATGGCTTTCCAGCACCTGCCGGGCCGGGTCGCTCATGGGGATTTTCTGGTCCCGGCCACCCTTCGGGTCGCGGAGGGTGATGAAGCCTTGCAGGAAATCCACGTCCTCCCATTGGAGCTTGAAAAGTTCTCCCCGGCGCATCCCCGTGAAAAGCGCCAGTCGCATCATGTTGGCCACGTCGATATTGGTCTCTTCATCCAGGGCAGCCAACAGGCGGGAGAGTTCGTCCGGGGTCAGGCTTTCCATCTTCTCGTTATCCACCTTGGGCAGATCGATGGAGAGCCGTCCGGGATCGGGGTTCGAGCAAAGCCCCTGCTTGACGCCGTAAGCGATGATTCGCTTGAGCAGAGCCAGAACGGATTTCACCGTCTGCGGGGCCTTGGTCTTGGCGAGCTTGGAACGCAGCCGGGTCACGTCCAGAGTGATAATTTCATCCGGGGTCTTGTCCCCAAAAGCGGGAGCAAGGTGCAGGTGAAAACGGCCGTCGTCGGTCCGAAGGCCCTTCCCTTCCTGGCGATGGCTTTTGTATTCACCCCATATGCGGGTGAGCGTCCAGCGGTTGGCTTCAGCGTCCTTGGCGGCTTGGATGGCATCCCGGCGGCCCTGATTCGATAGCGCCTTGCCCTCAATGCGTTCCGCCCGGATGCGCGCCGCCCGTGCGGGGGTCATGGCGTCCTGGAACTGGCGGCCGGCCTTTTCCTCGATGAGCTTGCCGTCGCGGCGGTAGCGGATGAAATAGATGCGCTCGGGCTTGCCGTTGGTTACAGCTGTGCCCATGATGAACGTGACGCCAGGGTAGTCGGTCTTGAAGCGTTCCTGCTTCGGCATGATGGTCTCCATGGTCGGAGGGCTTTGGCGGAAGGTCGGAGGAATGCGTCCCCCACACTATCCCCCACACCTGGAGTCAAAATAGATGGCTTTCGGTAGAAGTCAATACGAAAAGGCATCCTGAAAAAGCCATTAAAATAGCAGGATATAAAATCAGGTACGAATCAGTAAAAATGGAGCCCGCCGGCCTGTCACGTCGGAGGGCGCGAGTTCAAGTCTCGTCGGCCCCGCCAGATCAAGAAGAGTGGCTGCGGCCACTTACGAAGGTCTCAAGGGAGAATCCCCTTGGGACCTTTTGCTTTTGCACGTACGGCGCCACGCTCCCGCAGCGTCTGCGCCGGGGGACGGGGCCTCGGGACCCCATAGGGCGGCTGCGCCTTTGGCCCCCTGCTCCAACGCCTCGGGCATATCGTGAAAGGCACTCCCCGCCCATGCCCCGGGCCACGGCCACGGCGCAACCAGCGAACGGCAAGCCCCCGGCGCCTCCCCCTCGCCCGTGTGGAACGCGTGCCCGGCCTGTGCCGGCCGACAGACGCCCGGACAGGCGGCGGCGCGGGCAACGGGCAACCCGCGGCGCTTGCCCTGGTGCGCCGTCTTCCGGCCTGCGCGTTCAATCCAGCCGGCCGTTGCCGCGGCGGCATGGCCAGGCGGGGCACGGCCGCCCAACACCCGGCCCGGGCTCAGAACGGTTCGTAATGCCCCTTGTCCACGTCGTCCGCATCCATGCGGATGCGCGTGCCCGACCCCAGCGCAGCCTTGTCGGGCGCTGTCCTGGCCCCGCGGGCCAGGGGCCGGACGGCCGGAATCTGCCCAGGCTGCGGGGCGAACCGGGCGAAATCCCCGGCGGGTTCGGCGGTCAGGCGGAAAAAGGCGCTGGTGTGCTGCAACTGGGCCGCCTGGGCCGAGAGTTCCTCGGAAGTGGAGGCGATCTGTTCGGCCGCGGCCGCGTTTTGCTGGATCACCTGGTCGAGCTGTTGCAGGGCCTGGTTGACCTGGCTGGCGCCCTGGCTTTGCTCCTGGCTTGCGGCATTGATTTCCTGGATCAGGTCGGCCGTACGCTGGATGTCCGGCACGAGCCGTTCCAGAAGCTGGCCGGCCTTCTCGGCGATGTCCGTGGAGGAGGCGGCCAGGCCCGTGATTTCCGAGGCCGCCGCCTGGCTGCGCTCGGCGAGTTTGCGGACCTCGGCGGCCACCACGGCGAATCCCCGGCCGTGCTCCCCGGCCCTGGCCGCCTCCACGGCGGCGTTTAAGGCCAGCAAGTCCGTCTGCCGGGCGATTTCCTCGATGATGCCGATCTTGGCGGCGATGGCCTTCATGGCGGTCACGGTCCGCACCACCGCCTCGCCCGAGGACTGGGCGTCCTTGGCCGCCTTGAGGGCGATGGCTTCGGTTTGCCTGGCGTTGTCGGCGGTCTGGCTGATGCTGGCCGCCATCTCCTCCATGGCCGAGGAGGATTCCTCGACCGCGGCCGCCTGTTCCGTCGATCCCTGGGACAGGGAGGACGACGAAGCGCTCAATTCCTCGCTGCCCGAGGCCACGTTGACCGAACCGCCCTGGACCTCGCGGATCACGCCACTGACCCGGTCGATCATGGTGCCAAGCGAGCGCAGGAGCACGTCGGCCTGGTCGCGCATGGGCACCCGGACCGTCAGGTCGCCCTGGCTCAAGCGGCCCATGACGTCGGCGATACCCTTTTCGGCGGTCACCAGGCCCTCGAAGGCGGCCAAGAGCGCGTCCTGTTCCGAACGCTTGACCACGGTGACGTCGATGTCGCCCAGGGCCAGCTTGCGGGCCATGGCCACGATGTCCCGTTCCGCGCCGACCAGCGCCGCCAGCGAGCGCAACAACGCATCCTCCTGGGACCGCTCGGTCACGCTGACCTCCAGGTCGCCCTTGGCCAGCTTGGCCACGGCCTCGGCCACGAGACGCGAGGCCTGGACCATGGCCCGCATGGCTTCGTACACGCTTTGCGGATGGCCCGTGTCGTGGAAATCGAGGCTCAGGTCGCCGACGGCCACGCGCCTGGCGATGGCGGCGATCTCCTCGGGCTCGCCGCCGAGGCTGCGCCGCACGCCACGCACGAGCAGATAGCCCGTGCAGGCGGCAAAGAGCACCATGGCCGCGGTGAGGGCCGTGATGATGGTGCGCGACTGCTCGTAGAGGGCCTGGGACTGCTTGTTTTTCGCATCGGCGTAGCCGAGCTCGATCTCGGTGAGCTTGTTGATGAATTCCCGCATGTACTCGAACTTCTCGTTGGCCTCGCCCTTGGTCAGGGCCATGGCCGCCGCCGTCGCCTCGTCGCCGCCCCGCTGGCGCTCCTTGACCGCCTTGGCCGAGACCCCCTCCCACTGGCGCATGGCCTGGTCGAACTGCCCGGCCAGCTGTTTTTCCTCGGCCGTGGTCGTAAGCTTCTTGAACGAGCCGAACCGGTCCTTGGCCTGCTTGAGGTTGAGGGCGTAGGTCTCCTGGAGTTCCCCGAAGGCATCGGTGCTCGGCGCCGTGAACATCATGGTCCGCTCGGCCACCAGCAACTGATGCAAATCACGGTCGGCCTCGATGAGAAAGTCGACGCTGGGCAGAAACCGCGTGAACAACTGGTCCAGGTTGTCGCTGATGGTTTTGGCGGCGTAAAAGCCGGTGTAGCCCACGACGGCTATGGCGACGACCAAAATGACGTAGCTGGCCCCGAGCTTGAAACCCAATCGCCTCAACAGGCTCCTCGCGTGCGACATGCCCGCCCCCCTTGGTTCATGCAAAGCGTTGACGATACCCCTCGCTTCCAGCACGGAAACGACATCCCCTTCCGATAGCCCGCCGTGCGCACAGCAAACACGATCGTATACGGTGCAACGTCCGACCTCGACGCTTGCTGGCGAGGGGAGAGAATACCATATACCACATTCCGGCCTTGCCTCAAAGGGAAGAATGCATTCGGCCGGCACCTCTTTTCCAGCCGGGGCACTGCCCGTACCCGGCAAGGAGGGCTTGCTCCCGGCCCCGGCTCATGCCTATAGTCCGTCCCAGGCAAGGCTCGGGGAGCAGGTTTCCCCTTGCCCAAGGATATCCCCATGATTCGCCGATGCACCGCCCCATGCCCCTGCCGCCCCGACAGCACCTGTCATTCATGCCATGGCGACGCGGCCGCATCCGGCCCAACGCCCGCGACCTAGCCGGCCCTCCCCATGCGCCTCCCCCACGGCATCGCCTCGTCAGACTCCACCCCTGCGCTTTGCGGCGAAGGGAGGCCGAAGGGTTGCGCCGGTGACGGACCGCGGCTTGCGGGCCTCCACCACCCGCACCCGCATGGCCAGGGACGGGCCGTCGGCGGATCGCGGGCCGGCCGTCGGCCCTACGGGCGCGGGCTGTTCTTGCTGTTGGCCAGCCTCGCCCTGTGGGCCCTTTACGCCCAGGCCCAGCCGACACCGCCCCGCAGCCTGTCCGTGGTCATGGACCACGACTACCCCCCCTACGTGTTCCACGACGCCAAGGGCGCGGCCCAGGGCATCCTGGTGGATTCCTGGCGGCTGTGGGAAAAAATCACCGGCGTTCCGGTCACCATCATCGCCATCGACTGGAACGCGGCCCAGGACCTCATGCGCCGGGGCAAGGCCGACGTCATCGACACCCTGTTCGAGACCGAGGAACGCCGCAAGGAATACGCTTTCTCCCCGCCGACGGTGGCCCTCGACGTCCCGGTCTTCGTGCACAAGGACCTGGGCGGCATACGCGACGCCGCCTCGCTTCGGGGGTTTCCCGTGGGCGTCAAGCGCGGCGACGCCAGCGTCGAGCGGCTCACCGCCGCCGGGGTCGGCCCGCTGGTCTACTTCGACGATTACGAGGCCGTTGTCCGGGCGGCCGGCGAGGGCAAGGTCAAAATTTTTTGCGTGGATAAGCCGCCGGCCCTGCACTACCTCTATAAATTCGGCCTGGAGGAGGACTTCCGCCTGGCCTTCACCCTCTATACCGGCCAGTTCCACCGGGCCGTGCGCAAGGGCGACGAAGACCTGCTGCGCTTTGTCGACAACGGTTTCGCCCGCATTACGCCCAAGCAGTCCGAGGACATCGAAAAGCGGTGGCGCGGCGAGGTGCTTTTTCCCTCGGAGAAGTTCCGCTACGCCCTGCTGGCCGTCACCGGCCTGGCCGTGGCCGCCGCCGTGCTCCTGGCGGTCAACGCCTTGCTGCGCCGCACCGTGCGCCGCCAGACCGAACGGTTGCACGACCTGCTCGACGCCGCCGGTCAAAACGAACGCCGGTACCGCGAACTGGTGGAAAGCGCGGCCAGCGTCATCGTGCGCCTGGACAGCCTCGGCCGGGTCGTTTTCTGCAACCCCTTCGCCGAACGAGTCTTCGGCTACCCCCAGGAACAGATGCTCGGCCGCGAACTCGGCCAGCTCACCGACGACCCCGACGCCGCCAGGCCCTGCCCCTGGCCCTGGCGGGACATCCTGGCCGGCGTGGCCGACAGCGCCGACGGCACCGGTTCCCTGGACAGGCCCCATCGCAGCCGCGACGGCCACACGCGCTGGATCGCCTGGTCCATCCGCCGCATCGAATCTTCCCCGCAGCAAAGCGACGCCTTTTTGTGCGTGGGCAGCGACATCACCGAGCGGATGCGGGCAACCGATGCCCTGGCCGCCAGCGAAGCCCGCTACGCCCTGGTGGCCCGGGCCTCCAATGACGGCATCTGGGACTGGGACCTCGGCCGCGACATCGTCTATTATTCCCCGCGTTACGCCGACATTCTCGGCCTGGCGCCCCAGGCCCTGGAGCCGCGCATGGACGCCTGGACCGGCCGGCTGCACCCCGAGGATGCCGAGGCCGTCATCCGCGAACACAAACGCTGCGCCGACGGCGAGATCGACACCTTTTCCATGGAATACCGGCTGCGCCACGCCGACGGCGACTACCGCCACGTGATCGGCCGGGGTGGCAGCCTGCGGGATGCCTCGGGACAGGTCGTGCGCATGGCCGGCAGCCTCACGGACATCACCCGGCGCAAGAAGGACGAGGCCGCCCTGCGCGAGAGCCAGGACCAACTGGCCAAGATCTTCCGCCTGTCCCTGGTCGGCCTGTGCGTCACCTCCCGCCGCGACGGCCGCATCATCGACATCAACGAGGCCGGAGCCCGCATGTTCGGTTACGAAAAGGCCGGCGTCACCGGCCAGTCCACCCTGGCCCTCGATGTCTGGGGCGACCCGCAGGAACGGCAGGCCTTCGTGGACGAACTGGCCCAGGCCGGCGCCGTGGTGGGCAAGGAGTTGGCCATGCGCCACCAAAACGGCTCCACGGTCATCGCCCTGGTCTCCTCCGTGCCCATCCAGGCCTTTGGCGAATCCTGCATCCTGTCCGTGCTCGTGGACATCACCGAGCGCAAGGCCATGGAACAGGCCCTGCGCCGGTCCAAGGAGGCCGCCGAAGCCGCCAACCGGGCCAAAAGCGATTTCCTCTCCACCATGAGCCACGAGATCCGCACGCCCATGAACACCATCCTCGGCATGGCCTCGGTACTGGCCGCGGCCGACCTGCCCCCGGAACAGGCCCGGGCCCTGGCCGCCATCGAGATCGCCGGCGCCAATCTCATGGCCCTTCTGGGCGACATCCTCGACCTGTCCCAGATCGAGGCCGGCGGCCTCATCATGGAGGAACGGGCCTGCGACGTCATGGCCATGGCCGCCGAGCTCGTGGCGATGATGCGGCCGGACGCGGCCCGCAAGAACCTGGCCATCGCCCTGGAGAAGGTGGGCGGGGAGCTGCCGCCCCGGCTGCTGCTGAGCCCCGACCGCCTGCGCCAGGTGCTGGTCAACCTGCTCGGCAACGCCGTCAAGTTCACCGAAAAAGGCGGCATCGCCCTGGAGGTCGGCCGCATGGAAACGCCCCAGGACGGCCCCCTGCTGCGCCTGGCCGTGCGCGACACCGGCATCGGTATCGATCCGGAACAACGCGACCGCATCTTCGAGCGTTTCACCCAGGCCAACGCCTCGACCAGCCGCCAGTTCGGCGGCGTGGGCCTGGGCCTGGCCATCTGCAAAAAGCTCGTGGAGCTCATGAGCGGCCGGCTGTCCGTGGAGAGCATCCCCGGCCAGGGTTCGGTGTTCACCCTCACCCTGCCCCTGCGCCCGGCCCCGCCGGCCGCCCGGGCCGACGCGGCCGCGCCCGGGCGGTCCCCCGCCGCACCGACCGCGCGCGGCGCGGTGCTGCTGGTCGAGGACAGCCCGAGCAACGCCGAAGTGACTCGGCTCATGCTCGAAGGCACGCGCTTCGACCTGGCCTGGGCCCCCAGCGGCGAGGCCGGCCTGGCGCTTGTGCGCGAGCGCCCCTTCGACATCGTGCTCATGGACCTGGAGATGCCCGGCCTCGACGGCCTGGCCACCACCGAGGCCCTGCGCCGCCTGGAGGCGGAACTGGGCCGGCCGCGCACGCCCGTGGTGGCCCTGACCGCCCACGCCTTCGAGGAGCACCGCCGCAAGGCCCTGGCCGCCGGCTGCGACGATTTCCAGGTCAAGCCCATCTCCAAGCCCCGCCTCCTGGAAGTCCTGGAAGCCTGGCTGGCCATCGGCCCGGGCTCGTATGGCGCCCGCCAGGGGGACAGCGGCTTTTCCGCGGACAATACGTGAGAAGCGTTTCTTTTTCTTAAACAAACACGATCGTAGGCTTCAAGGGGCCCGCCACGCGCCGCTGCCTGTGGCCCTGCGTGGCACTCGCGCGAAGGCGGCCCCGGGGAAACACCGCATGGGTTTCGATGTCGTCATCCTGGGGGCCGGGGCTTCGGGGCTTGCCTGCGCGGCGGCCTGCGCCGCGCGCGGCCGGGCCGTGGCCGTTCTCGACCACGGGCAAAAGGCCGCCCGCAAGGTGCTCGCTTCCGGCGGCGGGCGCTGCAACGTCACCAACATGGCCGTAAGCGCCGCCGACTACCGTTGCGCCAACCCCCATTTCGTCAAATCCGCCCTGGCCCGGTTCACGCCCCACGACCTGCTTGGCCGGCTCCACCGTGCCGGCGTAGCCACGGCCGAGGAAGACGGCGGCAAGGTCTTCTGTCCGGGCGGCGCGGCCGGCGTGGCCCGGTTCCTGGTCGAAAACGCACGGCAGGCCGGCGCCCGGCTGTTGCTCGGCACGGCCATCGGCGACGTCCGCAGGCAGGGGGAGGGATTCGTGGTGGACACGGGCGCCGGCCCGGTTACGGGCCGGTCGCTGGTGCTGGCCCTGGGCGGCCGGTCCTGGCCGGGGCTCGGGGCGACGGAGCGGGGCTACGACTTGGCCAAGCGCCTGGGGCTGGCCGTTACGACCCTGTGCCCGGGGCTTGCGCCGCTTCTGGCCGGCCCGGACACGGCCGCCCTTTGCCGCGAACTGGCCGGCGTGTCCCTGCTCGTGGGCCTGTCCGGCCCGGCGCAGCTGCGCGGCGACCTGCTTTTCACCCACAAGGGGCTTTCCGGCCCGGTAGTGCTCGATGCCTCGTTATTCTGGCGGGAAGGGCAGGCGCTGTCCCTCGATTTCCTGCCCGGCCTCGACATCGCCGCCATCGAGGAGCGGCTGGCCGCAGCCGGGCGCCACGACGTCAAGAACGCCCTGACCGGGCTGCTGCCCAAGCGCCTGGCCGGGGCGCTGTGCGCCCGCCTGGGGATCACCGGCCCGGCGGCCGGGCTTTCGGCCGCCTCCCGGCGCGCGCTGGCCGAGGGGCTGACCGCCTTTCCCTTCGCCCCGGCCCGGGCCGCCGGCTACGACAAGGCCGAAGTGACCCTGGGCGGCGTGGACACCCGGGGCATTTCCTCCAAGACCATGGAAGCGGCCGCCGTGCCGGGCCTTTTCGTCATCGGTGAACTGCTCGACGTCACCGGCCGCCTGGGCGGCTTCAACCTCCACTGGGCCTTCGCCTCGGCGGCGGCGGCCGGGGAATGTGCCTGAGGTCGGGCCTGCGATGTCAGGGGAAAAGCCTCCGGCGGCCAAAGGGCTTTCGCCCTCTGGACTCCCGTAACGGGCAAGGCACGGATAGCGGCTGGTTGGGCGTGTCCCCCGAGGCTTCGGGCCGCCAAACCCGGCTGCCGGACGCGCGCGCCCGAACAAAAACCGGTTAGGCTCCCGAAGCCGGCAGCGTGAAGCGCCAGGCGCAGGCGCAATCCTCCCGGGTGACCTCGGGCGGGCAACTGACGCAGTCCACCCGGATGGCCGGATCGATGCCGGCGGCGAAGGCGTTAAATTCCACCGTGCCGCCGGAAACGCACGGATAGGGCGGCAGGCCCTGGCGAGCCCGCGAGGACTGCACCCGGCAGCGCACCATGCGCAGCACGAAGCCCTGCGGCCCGTCCTCGACGATGTCCCAGGCGTTGACCCGGCCGGCCAGCCGCATCCCAAGCGCCGCCCGCAGCACCGCCAGCCCGTCAGCCCCGGGCCGTTCCAGGGCCTGTCTGGCCCAGACCGCCTCCAGGCGCCCCAGGCGCGACCAGCAGGTGTCGTTGACCCGCTTGGCGTCGTGCATGCCCCGGGCGTCCTCGACCTCCCGGAACCAGACCCCGTCGGCGGCCAGCCAGGAAACGGCCAGGGCGCCCAGCAAGCCTTCCAGGCGCTCCCGGCCGAGGCCGGCCAGAACGGTCGGCACGTCGGCGGCAAGCCCCAAGGCCCGTTCGATGCGCCGGGTCAGCAGCGGCAGATAGGCCGCCCCCACCTTGGCCTCCATGGCCACGGCCGCCTCGGGGCCGAACTGGTGGGCGGCCTCGGCCAGCCACAGCCCGTAGTGCACGGCGATCTGGCGTACGGCCGTAACCACCTGGCCGGCCAGGACGGTTTCGGACGCAACCGGTTGCGGCCCGGCCGACTGGTCGGCGGCGGCGCCCTCCTGGACGGTTTGCGGACGCGATGCGTCTTTCATGCGGACATCCTTTCGCGGTCAGGCGCCGCGCAACCAGTGCAGCACGGCCAGGCAGGCGGCGGCGTAGACCCCGGCCAGCACGTCGTCGATCATCACGCCCCAGCCATCGGGCAGCCAGCGTTCCGAAGCGCGCACGGGCGGCGGCTTGAGGATGTCGAAAGCCCGGAACAGGAAAAACCCGGCCGCCAGTTCCAAGGGGGGCAGCGCGGCAAAGGGCAGGTAGGTGATCCACTGGCCGACCAGTTCGTCTATGACGACGTGGCCCGGGTCCTTGCGGCCAAGCAGCTTCTCGGTGCGCGTGGCCGTCACGCCGCCGACGTAAAAAAGCGCCGCCAAAACGACCAGGCGGCCGAAAAAGGGCAGCGGCAGGAATAGGGCCGGCGCGGCCAGGGCGGCGGCGGCCGAGCCCCAGGTTCCCGAAGCGTAGCGGATCCTGCCGATGGGGCCCAGGCCCGAAACGAGCAGGGACAGGCGGTCGCCCGTGGTCATCATCGAAGCCTCCGAAGGGGGATGGGTTGGCGCGGGCGAGGCTACACCGGGGGGCACGGCGGGGCAAGGGCCACACCCTTGAGTTCGGCCGCGAAGTGTGGGAAAAGGCGGCAAGCCCAAGGGGGCGATTCCCCACCGAAAGGACGGTCTCGATGCTCAGCCTGCGCTACGCCATGGTGCTCTTCGTCGCCTATTTCCTCGCCTTCGGCCTCTACTACCGATTCTATTTCCGGCCTCGCCTCTATTTGCTGCTGCTGGCCGACCACGCCTACATGGACCACTATGTCGACAGATTGCCGCACATGCGTGACCGCCCCGACGAGCGCCTGGGCATGATCGAGTTCATGCTGGCCAAACGCAAACAGTTTGTCCGGGGCATGCGCAATTTCGTTTTCGCCGCAACCGCCGCCTACGCGGTCCTGCTCATTCTCGGCGCCACGGCCTAGGGCCGCACCCCCGGAGAGGATCAAGGCTTTTTCGAGGGCAAAACCGCCGAATGCCTTTTTTTCTTAAGCAATACCATCGTATTTTTAAGAGACACAACACGCATGGTGCGGGTTCGCTGCAACCGAAACAGCGTTGGCGCCTGATCCCACCGGCAACGGCCTGATCGCCTTTGGCGCCGCAACCTGGCCGCCAAAGCCCTACCCGGGTGGTGACCGCCACCGCCCGCCCTCCCCGTCCACGACAAGGCAAGGAGTGTTCGCCTTGAACAATTTGTCCATCAGCCAAAAACTCTTCCTCCTGTGTGCCATTTCCATCGTTTCCGCCGCGGTCATCTTCGGCGTGGGCGCCTATTCCTCCTGGCAGCTGGCCGATGCCGGCGCGGCCGAGGCCAAGCGGGTGATGCTTGCCGGCGAAAAGGCCAAGATCAAGACAGCCACGGACAGCCTGGCCATGACCCTGGCCCAAGCGCTGGCCGGCCTTTCCGACGACCAAGCCCGGATGGCTTTCCTGCGCCAGGCCATCAAGGACGCGTTTTTCGAGGAGGACCGCTCGGGCTATTACTTCGTCTATACCGGCACCACCAACGTGGCCCATCCGGTCAACCCCAGCCTGCCAGGCAAAGACCTCGGCGAGCTCAAGGGCGCCGATGGTGTCTCTTCAGTCCGCGAACTGGCCAAGGCGGCGGCCGGCGGCGGCGGGTTCGTCACCTTCACCTGGGCCAAGCCCGGCAAGGGCGAGATGCCCAAGCTCGGCTATGCCGCCATGATCCCCGGCACGCCCTACTGGATCGGCACGGGCGTGTACGTGGACAACGTGGACGAGGCGGCGGCGGATATCACCGCGCGCATGCGGGCGCTGGGCGACCGCATGAACCTCATCGACGGCGCGGTGTTCGCGGTCATGTTCCTGCTGGTGCTTTTGCCGCTTGGCCTGCTGCTGTCGCGGGGCATTGTCCGGCCCATCCGCGAAACCACCGAGGCGGCCCGGCGAATCGCCGCCGGCGACCTCGACGTGCACTTGCACGCCCAGGGCGACAACGAGACGGGACGGCTCCAGCGGGCCCTGGAGGACATGGCCGGGGCGCTCAAGGGCAACCTCGAGGCCCTGGCCGCCAAAGAGGCCGAAGCCATGCGCGAGGCGGCCCGCTCGGCCCAGGCGGCCGCTGCGGCCCGGGAAGCGGCCGACCGCGCCGCGGCGGCCAACGCCACCCTGCGCGAGGCCGTCTCGGGCCTGACCAGCGTGGCCGGCCAGGTGGGCGCGGCCACCCGCGACCTGACCAGCCTCGGCCAGGACATCCACCAGGGTGCCCGGCAGCAGCAGGAAAGCCTGGAAGCGACCGTGGACGCCATGGCGCAGATGCGCGACGCCGTGGCCGAGGTGGCCCAAAACGCCGCCGACGCCTCCCAGGCCACGGGCCAGACCCGGGAAACGGCCATCAATGGCGAAGCCATCGTCAAGGAAACGGTGGGGGCCATGGGCCGGCTCAAGGCCATGGCCGAGTCGCTCAAAACCGACATGGGCCAGCTCGGCGTCCGTTCCGAGGGCATCGGCGCGGTCATCCAGGTCATCTCGGACATCGCCGACCAGACCAACCTGCTGGCGCTCAACGCCGCCATCGAGGCCGCCCGGGCCGGCGAGGCCGGGCGCGGTTTCGCCGTGGTGGCCGACGAGGTCCGCAAGCTGGCCGAAAAAACCATGGCCGCCACGGGCGAGGTCGGCGACAATATCAAGACCATCCAATCCCTGACCCGGGAGAACACCGAGGCCATGGACAGGACCATGGACGCCGTGGACGCCACGGCCGCCCTGGCCGGGCAGTCCGGCGACATGCTGCGCCGCATCCTCGGCGCGGCCGACGCCTCGGCCGCCCAGGTCCGGGCCATCGCCGCCGCCGCCGAGCAGCAGGCCGCCTCGGCCCGGGCCATCATGGACAGCATGGACCAGGTCAGCGGCATCGCCCGGGACAACGCCGACCGGGCCGAGGACGCCTCCCAGCACTTCCGCAACCTGCACGACCAGACCGGCGCCCTTTCGGGGCTCATCGACCGGCTCGGCACCATCGACGGCTAGTGGCGCGCCCCGGACCGGATTTCACTTGCCAGGCCGTAGCCGATGGCGGTAAACGGAAAGCAATGCCTTGGAAGGTCCGGGGCAGACTGGCCGTCACCGCAGCGGAGGGTAGCTTCCGTTAATTCTTCTTCCCATACCGGGCGATTGAGCGCCCCCTCGATTCGCCCGAGCGCGTAAACGATCCGACACGACCTGACGGATACGGCCGGTCACCCGGCAAGACGCGACCACGGCGAATCTTTTTTGTCCCGGACCCGCGCCACGTTCATTTATCTCTGCCCGCGCCTGCCTCTTTAATTCCATGCCCGAGCCAATCTCCATGATCCCTGGCCGCCGGCCCTCACCCCAATAAAAAACGGCCGCCGGGTTGCCCCGACGGCCGTTTGCGACCCAAGGTCGTGAAAACTGACTAGTAGGTGGCGCGGAACTCGTCGCGGCGGTTCTTGGCGTAGGCGGCCTCGCCCGTGCCCGGATCCAGGGGGCGTTCCTTGCCGTAGCTGACCGTGGACAGGCGGTCGGCGCCGATGCCCAGGTTGGTCAGGTACTGGGCCGAGGCCTGCGCCCGGCGTTCGCCAAGGGCCAGGTTGTATTCGGCCGTGCCGCGCTGGTCACAGTTGCCTTCCACGATCACCTTGATCTGGGGGTACTGGCGCATGATCTCGGCCTTGCGGGTCAGGATCTGCCGGGCCTCGGGAGTCAGGTTGGAGCTGTCGAAAGCGAAGTGGACCATCTGGGCCAACTCGTTGGCCGCCTGCCCCATCTTCTCGCGCAGAGCCCGTTCCTGTTCCAGGCGCTGCCGCTCCTGTTCCTCCCAGCTCGTGCCGGAACCGTCGCCGGGGCCGCCGGCTTTCTTGGCGCAGCCGAATCCCGTCAGGGACAGCAGCAGCACCAGCATCGACAAAACCAGAATCCTCGAACGCATCATTTTCTTCCTCCTCACATTGCCCGCCCGGGCTTTACGAATCCAGGGGCCCTGCCCCTGGCCTGTTCTCGACGACGCTGGCGAAGCGCCAACCGGAACCGGCCCCCGTTTACGCCTCTTGCAATAAAATGCAACAGGGAATTGCGGGACGTTTCCGCAGGCTTTGCCTCCAATGGAACTCCCCGACTCCATGGACGCCGTCCGGACTCCTTGACCGTTTCTCTATTACACGATCGTCATGCGCCGTTGCTACTGTGGCAGGGGCCCCCAGCAAGGCATCTGCGCCGCTCCGTCCCCGGTGGGGATCATGACCGGCTGGGCGCCGTGACGCGTGGTCACATAGATCTTCTTCTGGCCGCTGCGCGTGGAGGAGAAGGCGATGAAGTAGCCGTCGGGCGAAAACGACGGGTTCTCGTCGGACCCGCCACCCGAGGTCACCTGTGTCTCCTGGCCCGTGGACAGGTCGTGGACAAAGACCTTCTGGGCGCCGCCGAGCTGCTTGGTAAAGGCCACGAGCTTGCCGTCGGGGCTCATGCTCGGGTTGGTGTTGTAGCCCGAGGAAGTCAGCCGCCGGGGCGAGCCGCCGGAGACGTCCTTGATATAGATGTTGGGGCTGCCGGTCTCGTCGGAGACGAAGGCCATCAGCCGGCCCGAGGCGTCGAAGGTCGGCGAGACGTCGATGCCGGGGCTGGTGGCGATGGCCCGGCCGGGCTGGTAGTTGGCGCCAAGGACATAGATGTCGGCCTTGCCGTGCAGGGCCAGGCTCACGGCGATCTGGCCGTCGGGCAGGAAGCGCGGGCTGACCACATTGGTGCTCGGCAGGGTGTAGACCTGCGGCTTGCCGCCGCCGGACCACACGCCCAGGTAGTGGGAGCGCGAGCCGATGAGCGTAAAGGCGATGCGCCGGCCGTCAAAGGACCAGGAGGGGCTCACGGCCATGCCGAGCTCGTTGTAGCTGGTCACCCGGGTAAGCCCCCGGCCGGTGGGCCGCACGGTCCAGATGTCCGTGCCCTTGCCGCCGCTCGGCTTGACGAAGGCGATCTGGGAATTGAAAAAGCCGCCCTGGCCGGTGAGCGCCAGCATCAGTTCCATGCAGAACCGGTCGGCGATGTCCGGCAATTGGGCGTCGGTGACGCCGTCGTAGCCTTTGCCCACCAGGACTTTCTGGGTGTAGACCTCGTAGGCGCGCAGTTCCACGCTGCCGAGGTTGGGGCCGGGCTTCCAGTTGGCGGTCACGAGCACGTCGATCTTGCCCATGGAAAAGGGCTTGAAATCGATCTGGTCGGCCGTGGCGCCCCCCACTTGGCCGGGGATGCTCGAAGGCGGGACGAGCTGCAAGAAAGGCAGGAACTGCAAGTCCTTGTTGATGAGGTCCTGGAGCTTGTCGGCCGGGGTGAGCTGGCCGCCGCCAGCGAAGGGCCGGGCCATGACCAGGTTCATCTTGGCCTGGCCCGGGCCTTGGATGTCCACGGCCAGGGAGGTCTGTTGCTGCGCCAAGGCCTGGCCGGCCGCCAGGCAAAGCACCAGGGCCAACAGCCCGAAAATTCCGAAAATCCGCATGTTCGCGCGCATGGTCATGGTCCGAATCCTAAAAGGCTCGTTGCTCGTTACTGGTTTTCGCCCCGTCCGGCGGGGCCGCCCTGCATCTGCCTATAGCCCGATCGCCCCGCCGGGGCAATTCCCGGCCGCGTTTTCCATGGGCCGCAGCCGTTTTTTCCGCTGCCGCAACCTTCCCGGCCTAAGGGTGCGCCCCGGGCGCAGGCCCCTTCGTTTCCAAGGCCCGTCCATCCGACCGGCCGGCCGCGCCCAGGCCGCCCTGCCCGGTGCCTGCGGCCGGCGCGCCACCTGGCCGACCCTCGATGAAAAGCCTGTCCCATTTCGCGGCCACACCGCCTGCAAAATCCTGCTCCCCCAAAGACGCCCGCCGTTGCCAAGGGACCTGGTTAGCGGCCGAGTTCCTGGGAACTGAAGCGCAGTTGCAGGACGTTGAGCCCGGCCGGCGGCGCTGGCAGGCTGTCGGTCTCGGCCACGGACTTGACGGTGGAGGCGTCGAAATTGGGCTGGCCCGAGGACTGGACCAGGCGGTAGTTCTGGATGCGCCCGTCCTTGTCGATGTGGACCTCGACCACGGCCACAAGGGGCTGCTTGGCCCCGCTTTGCGGGAAGCGCCAGTTCTTTTTGACCTCGCGGTTGACGATCTGGGCGTAGACCCCCATGGTCACGCCGCCGCCACCGCCGCCGCCCGTGCCGCCGGGCGTGCCGCCACCGCCGCCGCCACCGGCCAGGCGCCGGGCATCGGCCAGGGCCTTGGCCAGGGGATCGCCGCCGGCCTCGCCCTTGGCGGTGCCGGACCCCGAACCGGAGCCCGAACCCGAGCCGGCCTTGGCCTTGGCATCCTTGAGGGCCTGGGCCAGGGTGCTCTTGTCCGAGGCTTCCTTGGCCGCGGCCGCCGCCTTGGCCGCCTCGGCGGCCTTTTTGGCATCCTCGGCCTTCTTGGCTTCGGCGGCTTTCTTGGCGTCTTCGGCCTTCTTGGCCTCCTCGGCCTTTTTCTTGGCGTCCTCGGCTTTTTTCGCCTCTTCAGCCTTCTTTTTGTCTTCGGCCTTCTTGGCCTCCTCGACCTTCTTGGCTTCCTCGAGCTTTTTGGCCTCTTCGATCTTCTTCTTGGCGTCCTCGGCCTTTTTCGTGGCCTCTTCGAGTTTTTTGAAATCCGGCTTGGGCTCGGGCTTGGCCTGTTCCGTGGGAATGGGTGTGGCTTTGGGCTCGGGTTTGGGTTCCGGCTTGGGCTCGGGCTTTTTGGGCTCGGGGCGGCTGGGTTCGGGCTCGGGGGCGCGGGGGATGGCGGCCACGGGCTCGGGGGCGGCCGGCTTGGCCGGGGTGGGCGGCGCCTGGGCCGGTTCGGGCAGTTCGGCCTCGGCCGGGCCGCCCGCGTCGCCGCCGGCCGGCTCGGGGGGGCCGGGTTCGGGCCGGTCGCCCGGCCCCTTGGGACCCGGCGGCAGGCCGGCCTCGCCGGGCGGCAGCCCGGGCGCGCCCAGGGAAACCAGGTCCACTTCGTAGACCGGCACGTTGAGCTGGAACTTGACCGGCTCGAGATTGACGAAGACGAGACTGGCCAGCACCACGGTCAGGTGCAGGAAGATGGAAAATATCCAGCCGAGAACGCGCATGGGGCACTCGTTGCGGGGGACAGACGGTCCCCCGCTCCTATTTCTTTTTGGCGGCGGGCCCGGCCGGTGCCGTCTTTTCTTCCTCGGCCACGACGCCGAGCTTGTCCACGCCGGCCGCCTTGACCAGGCCCATGACCCGCACCACCGTGCCGTAGGGCACGGCCTGGTCGGCCCGCAGGAACAGCTGTTTTTTCTGGTTGGTCACCAGCTGGTGCACCTGCCCTTCGAGATCGCCCAATTCCACCTGGTATTTGTCGAGGAAAAGCGCACCGTCGGCCTTGATCGTCAGCACCAACGCGTCGCTTTCCTTGGGCAGCACGCTCACCGAGCGGGTCTGGGGCAAGTCCACCTGCAGGCCCTGGGTCATCATGGGCGCCGTGACCATGAAAATGATCAACAGCACCAGCATCACGTCCACGAAGGGCGTGACGTTGATGTCCGACATCACGCGGCCGCGGCCGCCGACCTGGGCGCCCATGGCCTAGAACCTCTCGGCGGCGGCCCGGCGGCGCGCCGCGTCGGGCGCCGCCTCGCGGGCCTCGCGCGGGGTCCAGGTCACCTCGCGCTGGATGCGGTTTAAAAACGCGCCGGCGAAATTGACCAGTTCGCTTTCGATGGTGGTCACGTAGCCGAGGAAGAAGTTGTAGGCGATGACCGCCGGGATGGCCACGGCCAGGCCAATGGCCGTGGCGACCAGGGCCTCGGAGATGCCCGGGGCCACGGCGGCCAGGGCGGCGGACTGCATGAGGCCAATGGAGTGGAAGGAGTTCATGATGCCCCAGACCGTGCCGAAAAGGCCGATAAAGGGCGTGGCGTTGGCGCTGGTGGCCAGAAAGGACAGCGAACTCGACAGCTTGGACAGCTCCTGGGACACGGCCTGGCGCAACACCCGGCGGATGTTGTCCATGGCGATGTGGCCCTTTTCCGCCGGGTCGAGGTCGGCCTGCTCCATGCGCACGAGCTCCTCGAAGGCCATGCGGCCGACGTGAAAGGCCGGCGACTGGCGCGACTGGCCCAGGGCGTGCATGGCGGCGCGCAAGGAGTCGGCTTCCTGGAAGCGGGTGTAATCCCTGGCCGTGTCACGCTTGGCCGCGGTCAGGGTGAACAGCTTGACGAAAATGATGCTCCAGCAACCGAGGGACATAAACGCCAGGATACACAAGACGAATATGACCGTCGGCGTGGCATTGGCCATCATGGCCCATAAACCGCCATGCGGCGTGAGCGCGTCCATTGCAACCCACCTGTGGGAAATGTTAAGAGGTTAGGCTA
The DNA here is from genome assembly GCF_049995385.1 of Solidesulfovibrio sp. DCME. Taxonomy (NCBI): domain Bacteria; kingdom Pseudomonadati; phylum Thermodesulfobacteriota; class Desulfovibrionia; order Desulfovibrionales; family Desulfovibrionaceae; genus Solidesulfovibrio; species Solidesulfovibrio sp. DCME. The sequence continues at coordinate 1,525,705 of NZ_CP188261.1, read as the reverse complement.
GCGCGAGGTCGGCCAAGGCCGGCAGGGCGATCTCCGCCGGGGCGGCGATCGTGACGTCGGACAGGCCCTTGTAGGCGCTTTCCCCGAGATTGATTTCCACCACAGCCCCGCCCCTGGCCTTGACCTCCCGAGGCAGAAGGTTGGCCGGGGCGACCTCCCCCGATGTCCCGGCCACGATGATCAAATCCGCGGCCAAGGCCAATTGACCGCTTTTTGTGAGGGCGTCAAGAGCAATGGCCTCGCCGAAAAACACGATGTCGGGACGTACCACCCCGCCGCAGTCTTCGCAAAGCCAGGGAATGTCCCGCCGCGTCAGGGCAAGCGCCCGGGCCGGATCATGGTCCCGGCCGCAGCCGTTGCAGAAATAGCGGCCAAGCCCGCCGTGGAATTCCACCACGTTTTGCGAGCCCGCCGCCTGATGCAGGCCGTCGATGTTTTGCGTCACCACCCCGGCCAGCCGGCCCGCGGCCTCGAGCCGGGCCAGGGCCAGATGGGCCGGGTTGGGCCGGGCCGGGCCGACGACCGCAATGGCGTCGAGCAGGAATTCCCAGGCCCGCCGGGGCGAACGGGCCAAGGCCCGGGACGAGGCGACCTCCATCGGGTCGTAGCGGTCCCACAACCCGCCGGGGCTGCGGAAATCCGGAATGCCGCTGGCCACGGAAACGCCGGCCCCGGTCAGGGCCACGGCTTTTTTCGCCCCCGACAGGAGCCGGGCCGCCCGTTGCAAGGCCTCCTTCACGCCCGAGCCTCCCCCGGCTTTCGCCGGGCCGGAAAAACAGGCTGTTTTTTCCCCGGCCCTGGCGTATACAACCTATCGCCCATCGTGTGTTCCCATCCGATGCAGGAGGTCAATGCCCATGAGACGTTCCCTTTGCACCCTGGCCGTTCTGGCGCTCCTGGCCCTGCCCGTGGCGAGCCTGGCCGCCGAACCGCTTCACCTGGCCCAGGCCCCACCGCCAGGCCAGCCCGTGCCGCCGGGCCAGCCCATGCCGTCGGGTCAGCCCATGCAGCAGGGCCAGCCCATGCAGCCGGGGCAACCCATGCAGCCGGGCCAAAAACCGCCGAAACCCGCCCCGAACCAGCCCATGCCCAAGGGGCCGGCCCCGATGCCCGCGCCGTCCGTGGTCCAACCCGGCGCGCCGGTGATGGCGCCGCCGGGCTCGGTGGTGGTGCCGCCGGCCGCCGTGACGCCGCGCCCCGGACGTTCCGACCGGGCGCGGGCCAATGCCATCGCCCGCTGCAACCAGCGCCAGGCCGTGTGCAGCAACAACTGCAATGCCCGTACCTATGGCCAGTCCCGCAACATGTGTTACAACGCCTGCAACGCCCAGTTCGTCAATTGCACGACCCGGGCCAACTCCCGTTAGGGCTGCCCCGCAACCCGCTTAGGACACTGTCATGACGCGACGTTTTTCGTGCCTTGCCTTGCTTGTGGCCGTCCTGGCCGCCCTGCCCGGGCCGGCCGTGGCCCAGCCGATCTGCCCGCCCGGCTATTTCTGGTCGGCCGGGGCCTGCCGCCCCCTGCCGCCGCCACCGCCGCCGCGACCGGCCTATCCGCCGCCCGTGGTCGTGGCGCCGCCCTACGACCCCAACCTCAAGCAGGTGGCCCGGCGCTTCGTCACCTTGCGCACCTGCCCCGGCGACGGCTGTCCGCCGGTGACCACCCTGTCGCGGGGCACGCCCGTGCGTGTCCAGGCCTACGAGGGGCCTTTCGTGCTGGTGCGCGTGCCCGGCTCGCCCCTGGAGGGCTGGGTCCCGCTGCGCCAGCTCACGCCGTAGTCCGGCAGGAGCGTTTGCCCGTCCAGGCGGCCCGCACGAGCCCGCGGGCCGCCGGCTTGTCCGCCTCGCCGGGCAGGGCCGGCCGGCTGGCGGCGAAATCGGCGTCCCGGGCATCGAGGATGGCAAAAAGCGCCCGCAGTTCCCCGTCGGCATGGAGCATGCGGACATTGGCCCGGAAATGGCGCACCAGGTCCTCGCCCATGGCCCCGAGCCCGGCCCGGCGGTCGCGGCGGTACAGGCGCACCTCCCGGGCCGTCCCGTCGGCCAGGTCGTAGGCCACGGCATAGAGCCCGGGCACGGCCTCGAAGACGGCGATGCCGGCGAAACGCCGCGGCAGGGGCACCTCGCGGGCCATGACCAGGCGTTCCTCGCGTACCGCCCCCCGGCGCACCGTCAGTCGCCGGGGAGCAAACCCCTGGCGCTTGAGGAAAATGTCGTGGTAGACCAGCAGCCGATCGTAGAGGCGCTGGCGCAGCAGGTAGGCGGCCACGAGCCCGGCCAGCAGCAGCCCCCCGGGGATGGACAGCCACAAGGGCACGGCCGCGACCTTGGCGGCCAGGGCGTTGACCCAGCCGGCCACCACGGCCGCCAGTTCCACGGCCTTGCGCCCGGCGGCGGCCGCCGCCTCCAGGCAGAAATCGGCGGCCTTGCCCAAAAACGACCACAAGGCGGCTTCCAGATGGCTGACAAGGTCGTCCATACCTGCGAATCTCCCGGAAACGGTCCGCGCGCCGTCACTGCCCTTGCACGCCGACTCTCCTTGGGCTACACCCAGCGCGCCCACCTGGCAACAATCCTCTCGTCCGGCGGCACGCGCCGGCGCAACACACCCCCATGACAACAACCATCCGTTCCGTCACCTGGAACCTGCTGCTGCTCACCTTCGGCGCGGCCGTCTACAGCGGCGGCGTCAACACCATCGTCCTGGGCCAGGGGCTCATGTCCGGCGGCGTCTCGGGCGTGGCCCTGCTTTGCTACTACCTCACGGGCCTTTTCGGGCCGGGCCTGCTCTATTTTCTGTGCAACGTGCCGCTTATGATCCTCGGCTGGCGCAGCCTGTCGCGGCGGTTCATCCTCTACACCCTGTTCGGCATGGGCATGGTCAGCCTTTGCATGCAGTACCTGCCCCAGCGCACGCTCATCCCCGATCCGCTCCTGGCCGCCATCTTCGGCGGGGCGGTCATGGGCGCGGGCTCGGGCATCATGCTGCGCTCCCTGGGCTCGGCCGGAGGCACGGACATCCTGGCCATCTGGCTCAACCAGAAATACGACCTGCGCATCGGCCAGTTAAACTTCTTCTTCAACCTGGCCGTATTCGCCGCCGGTCTGGCCTTTTACGCGCCGACCCTGGTTTTGTACTCCGTCATTCTGTCCTATACCAACGCCAAAGTGATGGACTATTTTCTGTCGCTTTTCAACCAAAGAAAGATGGTTTTCATCATTTCCGACAAGGCCGACGTCATCGCCCACGACATCATCCACAGCCTCAAACGCGGGGCGACTTTCCTGCATGGCGCAGGCGCTTACACCGGAAAATCAAAACGGGTGATACTCACCATCACCAACACCGTGCAGATCAAACGTCTGGAAGAACTGGTCTTCGACCACGATCCCACCGCCTTTTTCGTGGTGGAAAACACCTTCAACGTCCTCGGCGAAGGCTTTGCCCGGCGCAAGGTCTACTGAGCGCCGCCCCGGGCCGCTTGCGCCAAGGCCACCAGCCGGCCAACGGCCGCGTTTTCCCGCCCCGCCGGCACGGCCGCGGCCAGTTCCACCGGCGGCAACCCCGGTGCAAGCGCCCGGAACACCACGCCCGTCCGCTTCCAGACCCGCACCGATGCCGGCAAAAACGCCAGCCCCACGCCGGCTGCCACCAGTGACAGCATGGTGAATTTCGAGGCCGCCTCCTGGACGACGACCGGCTGCGCCCCGGCCCGCTCCAAGGCCGCCTCGACCGCCCGGCGCAAACCGGTGGCCTGGCCGCGCGGCGGCACAAGCAGCGGCAGCCCGTCCAGCGCGGCCAGTTCCACCCGGCGCAGAGCGGCCAGGGCATGCCCCGCCGGCAAGGCCAGGATGTAGGGCTCGCGCGAAACCACCGTCAGCACCGCGCCGGGCACGTCGCGGCCCACATGGCGCACAAAGCCCACATCCAGCCGGCCGGCGGCCAGGGCCTCGCACTGCTCCCGGGTGCCCATCTCCCGCAGGACCAGCTCCACCTCCGGGGCATTTTGCCGAAATGCCGCCAATGCTGCGGCCAAAAACGCGTCCATGGCCGGATTGACGAACCCCACCGTCACCAGGCCGGCCAGTCCCGAGGCGACCAGCCTGGCTACCTGGGCGGCCCGCGAAGCCGCGTCGAGGGCCGCCCTGGCCTCGCGCCCAAAGGCCTCCCCGGCCGGCGTCAGGGCCACGTTGCGGCTGGTGCGCGCAAAAAGCTTCGCCCCGACCTCCGCCTCCAAGGCCTTGATCCGCTGGCTCAGCGGCGGCTGGGCCAGCCCCAGCCGGGCCGCCGCCCGGCCGAAATGCAACTCCTCGGCCACGGCCACGAAACACTGGCAATCCCGCAATTCCATGAATCAATATTTTTCACATATCAATGATGTTGTAAATTTGTATTTCACCTATCGATCAGACACCTCTATCTTGGCCAAAACCCCATGGGGAGGCGATCATGACCCGCAAAACCCTTGCCGGCTTACTGGCCATCCTGGCCCTGGCCCTGACCGCAACCGCCCCACTCGCGGAGGACACCATGAACGACCGTTTCACACGCGGCTGGCGGGCGCTTAGCGCCCTGGCCCCGGAAAAGGCCCAGGCCGTCCAGGACGGCCTGGCCGACATCGCCCCGGACATGGGGCGCTTCGTCGTGGAATTCGGCTACGGCGACGTCTTCACACGGCCCGGGCTCGACGCGGCCTCGCGGCAAATCGCCACCATCGCCGCCCTGACGGCGCTGGGCAACGCCGCGCCGCAACTGCGCTTCCACATCGAAGCCGGCCTGGCCGCCGGGCTTTCCCCCCAGCAGGTCATCGACGTCATCTACGTGACCACGGTCTTCGCCGGCTTCCCGGCCGGGCTCAACGCCATCACCGCCGCCCGGGAGGTGTTCGCGGAAAAACGCCCGGACTTCACCCCAACCCCCGCCCCCGCCCCGGCCGACCGGCACGCCGTGGGCCTGGCCGCCCTGGCCACCACCAGCCAGAACGCCGGCCAGGCCGTCCTCGACGCCCTGGCCGACATCGCCCCGGACATGGCCGGCTTCATCCTGGACTTCTCCTACGGCGACGTCATCGCCCGCACCGTCCTCACGCCGGCCCAGAAGGAAATCGCCATGATCGCGGCGGCAACCGCCCGAGGCACCATGGCGCCGCAGCTCAAGGTCCACGCCAAGGCCGCCCTGGCCGTTGGCATGACGCGCCAAGCAGTGGTCGAAGTCGTCATCCAGATGGCCGTGTACGCGGGCTTCCCGGCGGCCTTGAACGGGTTGACGGCGCTTCGGGAAGCGTTCGCGGAGGTTTCGGCAAAGGGATGAGGGATGAAGGATGAAGGCGGTAGGAATGCCTCCGGCGGCCAGGAGGGGATGATCCCCTCCTGGACCTCCCCGACGGGGCGAGTGGTGACGTGGTCGAGAACGTCGGGCAGCGGGGCGTCGGTCGTGGTGGTCGCGGCGAAGCGCCGCATGTAAAGAATAAAATCCCTTCGCTTACGCCAGGGTCTTCTCCTTGGCGAAGCGCGCAGTTTGGAATCAAAACCTTCGAATGCCTTCAAGAGGCTTTCAAAGCAAAAAATTCCACCCCCCTCGGCCCGCAGGGCCGACGGCTGGGCGAGGCCGGAATTGCGCCTTTCGAGCCGGGAGCGCAGCGACGGCATCGAAAGGCGCAATTCCGGCCTCGCATCTTCGCGCCGCACACGTCCACCGTACCGGTGACCGCAGCCCTTCCCGCCGGCCACAGCCGACCGGGGGGCTCGGGGGGCGTGACGCCCCCCGATGGGTCCAGGGCAACGCCCTGGTGGGGTTCGGGGCAAAGCCCCGATGGGGTCCGGGGCGAAGCCCCGATAGGGCCTGGGGCAACGCCCCTCCCGCACGCGCCGCTAACGCCGCGTACGCAGCCAGTGGACGAGGCCGAAGCAGGCGGTGAGCATCATATCGCCGCCGGGGCTGGGGAAATCGACATCGAAGCCGGCGAGCATGGCCCGTTTGGGTCCGATGACGCAGGTATGGGGGAAGATGCCGGCCCCCTGGGGCAGCGGCAGGGTGAGGCAGCCGTGGCCGCCCTTGTCGAAGACTTCGGCGTTGGTCAGTGCGCCGCGCCGGAAGCGTTCCAGGTCGCTCCAGACTTCCTCGGCCGGCAGCATGCCGGTGTGGTGTTCGTAGATGCCGTGGATGCGCTGGCGGTAGACGAGGGCGGCGACGGTATGGCTGTTGCCGATATTGACGAGCATGACGCCGGTTTCGGCGCTTTTGGCCTTGACGGCCGGGTCGGTGAGCAGCCCTAGCACGGCGGCGGCGGCGGAATCGGCCACGGGGCCGCCGCCGATGGACCGCTGGAGGGTGGCCAGGCGGGTGAGTTCGACGGGCGGCGTTTCGTAGACCAGGGCTTCGGGGCGGCCGTCGGCCTGGCGCAGGAAGCGTTCCCAGAGTTTGAAGCGGCCTTCCCGGCTGCTTTTGCCGGGGTGCAGGCCGTGGTCCTGGGCGCAGGCCAGGACCAATTCGGGCTGGGGCAGGCCGGCGGCGGCGAGGAAGGCCTGCCAGAAGCCGGGTTCGTAATCGGCCAGGGGCAGGGGCACGTAGCCGGGGGGGCGTTGGTCGGTGACGGTGACGCCGGTGGTTTCCCGCAGGCGTTGCGGGTCGTCGGTCAGGGCCCAGACGGCCTCGGGGTGGGCGGCCAGGGCCAGGCCGGCCTTGAGGTGGGCGCGGAAGGCCTTGAAAAAGCCGCCGCCCATGTTGCAGCCGCACAGGTAGACGGGCTTGCCGGCCCCGGTCAGGGCGGCCAGCCGGGCACCGACCTGCCGGGCCGGGGCGGGCAGCACGAATTTGGGGCAGTTTTCCGGTTCGAGGTCGGGGTTGTGGTAATAGACGTCCTGGGTACCGGACCCGATGTCCAGGCACAGCGCGCGTTCGGGCATCGACGCCTCCTTGTTTTGGCTGGCGCCGGCTATTACGCGCAAACGGGGCGCGGCTCAAGGCTGGTCGGTTGGTTACAAAAATGACTCAATGCGTGATGGTGGAGGGAAAAAATTGCACACAGGGGCGGGGGAAGCCGGGCATGAAAAAGCCGCGGCGCCGTGGGGGAGCGACGCGGCCGGTTACCGACATAAACGAGGAAAATCGGCTCCTAATGGAAGAGCAGGCCTTTGTAGATGAAGCGTTCGTAGACGGAGCACACGCGCCGGGCACTGCCGCTGGCCAGACCGATATCCAACAACCGGCAGTACATATGCACGGGATTGAGCCGGTGTTGCAGGTAGTTGCGCAGTCGCTTCATAATGCCACCTCGGACGGGGGGGAGCCCCCTGACGCTTTATCATAAGCAAGAAGCGTTCCTTTTTGAGAGTCTCCTCCCTCCGGACGGGGAGGCCTTCACGGGTCTTATCGGCCGCCTGTGCCCCAGGCTTAGCCGAAAAGCCGGCAGCGCATAAAAAAACCCGCGCCGGCTGCCCGGCGCGGGTTCGTCCCTGGAGGGACGGTCAACTTCAGGATTTGCTGATGGCTTCGGCCGGGCAAGCGTCGATGGCTTCGTCCACGCAATCCGCGTCGATGTCGGCGTCTTTCACGATGGCTTTGTCGCCGTCGCCGTTCATCTCGAACGCGTCAGGACAGGTTTCCACACACGCTTCGCAACCCATGCACGCATCGTCGTCAATAGCAATGGCCATGTCCGGTCCTCCTGCAAGGTTTGGCCCGACGCCACCATGCCCTGCCTCCCTTGCGGAAGGTTCCCGAGCAGCGCCTGGCTAAATTTGAAAGCCTATGTTACCAGGATGTTTCCACTAAACCCTCAGCCGCTCCAGGGAGAGCGTTCACCCTGGAAAAAGCCCGTCCGCTTTGCGTCCTTGTCGGCGGCCAGCCTTCGAAAAGGCCTGCCGCAGCGACACCCGGGCAAGGCACGCCGCCCAGGAAGTTCGTCTATGACGGGGCGCAAACGAAAAGTCAAGAACGGGCCAGAACGCGATTTATGGGCAATATATTAAATAATCAAATTGTTTTCCGGCATCTCGGAGCATACCGGAAGCGGTCCCGTTCTTCGGTGAGGGAACCGGCCCCACCTGTTCGGCCTCCCGGTTGAGCAACCAATTGGCCTTTGACGGTCGGTTTCAAAAACCGTACATCTTTTTCGCGTTGCAGGCAAAAAGGACACCCAAGCGGCCAACAAGAGCGAACGGATAGCATGCTGCCAGACTCCGTGGACCTGCTGGAATCCCTTCCCACCCATGCCGCCGTGCTGGATGCGGCCGGTTTGGTCATGGCGGCCAACGCGTCCTGCCTGGAGCTTTTGCGCGAGATCGAGGACGGCGAGGTCTTGGGGCGGCCGTTTTCCGCCTATTGCGACAGGCTGCTGGCCACGGCCGCGGCCACGGGGGTGCGCGAGGGCCTAGCCTCGGTGCTGGCCGGCCTGGTGCCGCGCTACGAGATGGACCTGCCCTGCGGCCGGCCGCAAAACCCCACCTGGCGCGCCTTGTGCGTCACGCCGCTGCGTGGCCCGCGCCTGGGCGCCCTGGTCATCCTCAGCGACATTTCGCGGCAAAAGCAGCTCGAGGAGCACATCCTCCACGACGCCTTCCACGACACCCTCACGGGCCTTTTCAACCGGGCGCTGTTCCTCAATCGCCTGGACCAGTCCATCAAGCGGCTCAAGCGCAACCCCGAGGCCCTCTACGCCGTCCTGTACCTGGACATGGACCGCTTCAAGCTCGTCAACAAGACCTTCGGCCACGTCACCGGCGACCGGCTGCTCATGATCATCGCCAACCGGCTGCAAAAGCTGCTGCGCGAGGCCGACACCCTGGCCCGCTTCGGCGGCGACGAGTTCGCCATCCTGGTGGACGACGTGACCGGCATCAGCGAGGCCAGCGCCATGGCCGACACGGTGCTGCGCCAGTTGGCCGCGCCGTTTCGCCTGAAAAAGCAGGAAATCTTCGTCACGTGCAGCATCGGCGTGGTGCTTGGCTCGGCGGCCTACGAGCATCCCGACCAGGTCCTGCGCGACGCCGACAATGCCATGTACAGTTCCAAGGAACACGGCGGCGACCACTACACCCTGTTCGACGCCGGCCTGCGCGTGGTGACCCAGCGGCGCATGGAAATGGAGATGGCCCTGCGCCATGCCCTGGAACATGGCGAAATCACGGTGCATTACCAGCCCATTGTCTCGCTTTCCACAGGCGCCATCACCGGCGTCGAGGCCCTGGCCCGCTGGAAGCACCCCAGCCAGGGGCTCATCGCGCCAAGCGAATTCATCCCCATCGCCGAGGAGACCGGGCTTATCAACGAACTCGGGGCGCTGGTGCTGCGCCAGGCCTGCCGGCGCATGGTGGACCTGGGCCGGGGCAATCCCGACGCCGCCAATTTGACGCTTTCCGTCAACATTTCCGGCCGCCAGTTCAAGCGCCCGGATTTCGTGGAGGAAGTGGCGGCGATTTTGGCCGAGACCGGCATGAATCCGTCGCTGGTGCGCCTGGAGCTCACGGAGTCGGTGCTCATGGACAACGCCGACGAGGCCGTGGAGACCATCAAGCGCTTCAAGGCCCTGTCGGTCAAGGTCGTCATCGACGACTTCGGCACCGGCTATTCGTCGCTGTCCTACATCCAGCGTTTCCCCTTCGACAGCCTCAAGGTGGACCGGTCGTTCGTGGGCAACATGAACGAGGCCGAGCAGAACATGGAGATCGTGCGCACGATCATCGCCATGGCCCACAAGCTGGGGCTGGAAGTGGTGGCCGAGGGCGTGGAGCTCGATGCCCACCGCGAGGCGCTCACCGACCTGCACTGCGAAAGCGCCCAGGGGTTTTATTTCTCCCGCCCCATCCCGGGCGAGGACCTCGACGAACTGGTCAGGCGCGGCTGGGGCCAGCCGCCGGGCACGGCCGCCTGAAGGCGACGCAAAAAGAGATTCGCCGTCGGCGCGGGAGCTGCTTACACAGCCGGTTCCGAAGCTTTGCTTCGGGAACTCTTCCTCATACGCCTGGCGAATCTCGGAAATCTGCGCCTCGTCGCGCGTCGCTATGGGCTTTGCCGCTTATTTCGCCCACCCCTCCGTTGCCGTTGCTCCCATATGTGCAGGGGAGACATTCCCCCTTACAACTTTACTATAAGCACGGACCGGCCACAGTAAAGGGCCGGCCGGGCGCCCGTACGAGGAAACCGGGGACCGGCGCCCCGTGGGACAGCCCGCTGGATGCAGGCATATGGCATTTGCGCCCCGGGTCGAGGGCAGGTGCCCCGGCGGGGCGGCCGGCTGGCCGCGGGCGTAGGGCTCTGGCGGGCCGAGCCGGACGCGAGCGCCGGCCGGACGGAAGCTCCGGCGCCCCGGCGGGATGACCAGCAGTTGCAAGCGAATGGCACTGGCGCACCGGGTCGGGTGCAAGCCCCGTCGGCCCGTGGCCGCAACGCCGGTGCCCGCGCGGGGCGACGGACGGGGAGGCGGCGTCAGCCCTGCCGCTCCCGGCGGGCCAGCAGCTCGCCGATGGCGACCAGGAGCTTGTCCGGGTCCAGGGGCTTTCGCAGCACGGCGTCGGCGGCCTGGCTGGGCGCGTCGCCGTGGCCGGTAATGACCAAAATGGGGATGGCGGCCAGGTCCGGGTCGCGCCGCAAGGCCTCCATGGCCGCCCGGCCGTCCATGCCCGGCATGGCCATGTCCATGGTGATCACGCTCGGGTGCAGCCGCTCGGCCGCGGCCAGGGCCGATTCGCCGTCATGGGCGGCGGCCACCCGGTAGCCCTCCCCTTCCAGGAACTGGATGAGGAAGGCGGACACGGCCGGGTCGTCGTCCACCACCAGCACCAGGTGCTTGTCGCGGCGCAGGCTGCGCGTCGGGGAGGCCGGCGCCGCCACATCCGGGTTTTCCGTGGTCGGCAGTTCGAACACGAAGGCCGCCCCCCGGCCCGGGGCCGGCTCGGCCCAGATGCGGCCGCCGTAATGGGTGACGATTTCCCGGCAGATGGCCAGGCCCAGCCCCGTGCCCTTGGCCGGGGCCGACCCTTCGGGGTCGCGGCGCACCTGGCGGAACTTGTCGAAAATGAGTTCCCGGTCCTCGGCGGCGATCCCCGGGCCGGTGTCGCGCACGGTCACCCGGGCCAGCCCCGGCGCCGGCGCCTCCAGGTTGACGGTCACCGCGCCCACGGCCGTGAACTTGGCCGCGTTGCCGATGAGGTTTAAGAGCACCTGCTCCAACCGGTCCGGATCGGCCAGGACCACGGGCGATACCTCGGGCAGGCGCATCTCCAGGTCCACCTCGGGCCGGGCGGCGAAAAGCCCGGACACGGCGGCCACGGCGCCGCGCACCACCTCGGCCAGCGCCACAGGCCGGTCGCGCCACTCCATGCGGCCGGATTCGATGCGCGAGAGGTCGAGGAAGTCGTTGAGAAGCCGGGCCAGGCGTTCGCCCTCGCTGGACAGCACGCGCAGGTTCTCCTCGATGCGCGCCCCGCGCCGGGCCAGGTCCGGGTCCGAACCGGCCAGCGGCCGGAAGTGGCGGCCGAAATCCCGGGCGATGAGCTTGGAGAAGCCCAAAAGCGAGGTCAGGGGCGTGCGCAGTTCGTGGGAAACCGACGACAGAAAGGCGCTTTTGATCTCGTCGAGGCCGCGCAGGCGCTCGTTGGCCTCCTCGAGCTCCCGGGCCTGGGCCGACAGGTCGCTGGTGCGTTCGACCACGAGCTGTTCGAGCTTGCGGGTGAGCACTTCCAGGCTCTCGGCGGCCAGGCAGCGGTCGGTGTCGTCGCGCACCATGAGCACGTAGCCGCCGGGCGTGCCTTCCTTGTCGAAGATGCCCGAGACCCGGGCGACGTAGCGGCGCGGTTCGCCCAGCCGGCTTCTGGAAAAAACGAAGTCGTGGCTGTGAAACGGCGAGACGGCGTCCAGGCCGCGCTCCAGGGCGGCGCGCTCCACGCCCTGGCGGATGTGGATCTCCCGGATGTCGCGGCCGACGAGCCGCTCGACCCGTTCGCCGAAAATCCCCTCGGCCGCCGGGTTGACGTAGGTCACGCGCCAGCTCTCGTCCACGGCGGCGATGCCCATCTCGGCGCTGCGCAGCAGGTTGTCGAGGAACATGGTCTTTTCCACCAGCGACCGGCCGACCTCCCGCAAGGCCTCGTCCTTCTCGGCCAGGGCGGACTTGAGCGTGCGCACGTACTTGCTTTCCAGGCCCCGCACGATGTCGGTCTGGGTGACGAGCCCGAGCACCCGGCGGTCGTCGTCGACCACCACCAGCCGGCGCACCCGGCGCTTTTTCATGACCATGGCCGCTTCGTACACCGGCCGGTCGGCCTCGGCGCACACCACCGGGCAGCTCATGATGTCGTAGAGCTTGAGGCGGCCAAGGCGCGGGTTTTCGGCCAAAAGCCGCACCACGTCGCGCTCGGTGATGATGCCGGCCGGCCGGCCCTCGCGGGCCACGATCAGGCAGGAGATGGAGCGCTCGGCCATGCGGGCGACGGCTTCGCGCACGGTGACGTTGCCCGGCGAAGTCACGACCTCGCGGGTCATGATGGAGTCGATGCGCTTGATCTCGGACAGGGAGTCGTAGCCCAGGCGCTCGATGAGGTCGGACTGGGTGAGCACCCCGCGCACCCGGCCGCCGGCGTCGACCATGACCAGGTGGCGCAGGCGTTTCTTGGCCAGCAGGTTGTAGGCCTCGACCACCATGGTGTCCTCGGCCACGGTGATCACGGGCGCGGTCATGAGGTCGGCGATGCAGCGCTCGGCGAAGTCCTCGCCCCGGTGGGCCGCCGCCCAGAGGATGTCGCGCTCGGTGACGATGCCCACGGGCAGGCCGTCGCTGGTGACGACCAGGCAGGAAATGCCCCGGTCGCGCATGACGGCCAGCCCCTGGCGCACGGGCGCCTTCGGGGAAATGGTGACCACTTCGGGAGTGACGATTTCGGCCAGGCGCTTGTCGCCCATGCAACCTCCTCGGGCATGCCCCTGCGTGGGAGGCGGATGCCCGAAATTCCCGGCCTTGACAAGCGGCGGCCGCCGCCCGCGCCCGGGTCAGGCCCCCGGGCCGGCGGCGTACTCGACGGGCTCGATGCGATGCTTCTGAATCTTGTTCCAAAGATTTTTCGGGCTTACGCCGAGCAGGCGGGCCGCGTCCTTCTGCACGCCGCCGGATTTGACCAGGGCCGACAAAATCATGTTGCGCTCCATGTCCTGAAGGGTGTCGCGCAGGTTGCCGGCCTCGTCGCGCCCGGCCGGGGCGGCCTGGGGCGGGCGGCGGCCGGAAACGTCCAGGGCCCGGGCCACGTCGGCGGCCGTGAGCACGTCGCCGGAACTGACGATGGCCGCCCGCTCCAGGGTGTTGGCCAACTGGCGGACGTTGCCCGGCCAGTCGTGCTCGTAGAGCAGCTGCATGCCTTCCCGCGACACCCCGCGCAGGTTGACGCCCACCCGTGGGTTGATGCGCTCCAGGAAATGGGCGGCCAAAAGCGGCAGGTCCTCCTTGCGCTCGCGCAGGGGCGGCAGGGGAATGGCGGCCACGCTCAGGCGGTAATAGAGGTCGGCCCGGAACTTCTTCTCGGCTACCAGGCTTTGCAGGTCCTGGTTGGTGGCGGCGACGATGCGGATGTCAATGTCGATGGGCTTGGCGCCGCCCACGCGTTCGATCTGCTTCTGCTCCACGGCCCGCAGGAGCTTGGGTTGCAAGAAAAGCGGCATGTCGCCGATCTCGTCGAGCATGATGGTGCCGCCCGAGGCCAGCTCGAACTTGCCCTTTTTGAGCGCCACCGCGCCGGTAAAGGCCCCCTTCTCATGGCCAAAAAGCTCCGATTCCAGCAGGTTTTCCGGGATGGCGGCGCAGTTGACCTTGACGAAAGGCGCCTGGGACCGGCGGCTTAAGGCCGCGATGGCGTCGGCCACCACCTCCTTGCCCGAGCCGGATTCGCCGGTAATCAGCACCGTGGAATCCAACGGCGCCACCCGGCGCACCATGTCCACCACGGCCCGCATGGCCGGCGACTGGCCGACGATGACCGGCCCCCGGCCGCCGGCCGCCGGCCATGGCCGACTTGAGCCGGGAAAGCTCCTCGACCAGGGTCCGGCGCTCCAAGGCCCGGCGCACCACCACTTCCATTTCGGCCAGGGAAAACGGCTTGGCGAAAAAGTCGTAGGCCCCCAGGCGCACCGCCTCCAGGGCCTTTTCCTTGGCGGCATAGCCGGTCATGACGATGACCTCGGCCCGGGGGCAGGCCTCCTTGAGCCGCGACAGCCCCTCGATGCCGTCCATGCCGGGCAGCATGACGTCGGTGATGACCAGGTCGAAATCCTCGGCCCGCACCCGGGCCAGCCCCTCCTCGGCCGAGCCCACATGGACCGGCTCATGGCCGCGCGAGGCCAGGGCCTCGGTCAGCATGGCCCCAAAGGCCGCGTCGTCCTCGATGACGAGAATTCGGGCGGGCATCGGCGCTCCGTGGGAAACAGCCCCGGGCCGCGTCAAGGCGGCCCGGCCCTGTCCGGAAAAAAGCTGTGCATGGTTTCGGCCAACCGCGCCTCCATGCCGGGCACGAGCGCGGCCAGGTCCTCGGCGGAAAGCCCCAATTCCTCCCAGGCGGCCGGGTGCAGCGGGGGCACGTGGCGGTTGCCGCTGCCGCCCCAGCCCATGGCCGTGGCCAGGCAATCGGCCAGGTGAATCACGGCCGGGCCTTCGAGAAAAAGCGGCTCGTCGAGGTTGTGGTGGTAGCGGACCATCTTTTCCAGATGGGCCGGGAATTGCCATTTGCGCAGCAACCCGCCGCCCAGCTCGGCATGGTCGAAGCCCAGCGTCTCCCGCTCCAGGGCGTAGAGGGGCTGGCGTTCGGCGGCGGCCCGGCGCATGGCCGCGGCCATGTGGTGGGAGGCCTGCTTGAAGACGACGATGCGACCGATGTCGTGGAGCAAACCGGCCACGAAGGCGGTTTCGGCGTCGTCCTGGCCCCGGGCCAGGGCGATGGCCTGGGCGGCCACGGCGCAGCCCACGCTGTGCTCCCAAAAAACCCGCATGTTGACCCAGTGCGGCGGGATGTCCTGAAAAAGCGGCAGCACCGAAACGCCCAGGGCCAGGGTGGCCAGCTGGCGGCCGCCGACAACCATCACGGCCCGGGACAGGCTGTCGACCTTGGCCGGGAAACGACCGCCCACGGCCCGCATGGTGCGGCTGTAAAAGGAGCTGTTGACCAGGCGCAGCAGCTTGGCGGCCAGGCTCGGGTCGTGGCGGATGCTCGCGGCCGCGTCCTCCACCGTGCTGGTGGGGTCGCGCAGGACCTCACTGATGCGCTGGTAGACTTCCGGCGGGGAAACGAGCTTGGGCTCGTCGCGAAGCAACGCCTCGGGCGAGGCCAGGGGCGGCGGCACCTCCACGGCGGCCCGCGTCGCCGCGTCGTCCTCGGCCGCAGCCTCCCGCTGCACCCCGGCCGCCCGGCGGCGGACCTCCCGATCCAGGGCCAAGGGAAAAAGGACCCGGCCCACTTCGCTGTCCGGATCGAAGTGGCAAAACCGCTCCCGCACCGCCTGCTCGGCCGCCTCGTCCACCAAGGCCTCGGGCGTGTCCGGCGCCGCCTCGCCTGCCGGCGCGGCAGCCTCCAGCACGCTCACATCCGGCAGGTTCCAGGCCAGCAGGGACTTGAGGTGGCTGCCGTCGAGGGTCGTGCCTTTGGGCATGAGAAAACGTCCGCCGGGCGTCAAAACGTCCTCGGCCAGCACCATCCCCGCCCGCAATTGTGAAACGTTGCGCCTGACCATCGCCTCCCGCCATATGCGCCTTGGCGGCCATTTTTCTTGGTCGGGCGATCATAAGGCATTGGATAGGGCTGTCAAGAAAGGCCGGCCGGTTCGCCCGGCCCGGCTTCACCGGGAGCGAGCCGGAGCACGAGCCTCCCGGCCCGGCCAGCCCCGGCGGGCTCATACCGCAAGGCCCCACCGTTTTCATTGAGGAAATTGATAAATGCCGCCACCCCCTGGGCATCGTTGGCCACCTCGGGCGCGCCCTCCAGGGCCAAGATGACGGCCCCGTCCGGCTCCTGGCGCAGGCGCACGGTCACGGCAGCCGTGGCCGCGTCCAGGACGTGGCGCAACAGGGCGGCCAGACCGGCCAGAAACGGCTGGCGGCGCACGGTGGCCACCACGCCCGGGGCGATGTCCCGGGCCACGGGGTCGGAACCGGCCGAACGCGGCATGCGGTCGAGGATGGCGCCGAGTTCCTCGTCCAGGCGCACGGCGGCGAGGGGGGGCCTTGCCCGGTCCCGGCGCTCGAAGGCGCCCCGGTGCCGCTCCAGGTCACCGAGCATGCGCTCCTTGATCTCGCCGAGGGCCACGGTGCGTTCGGCCAGCATGGGCAAGGCCCGGGCCACGATGGCCTCGCGCAGGGCGCCGGCCACCCTGGCCGCCGCGGCGGTGTCCCCGGCCTCCAGACGGCCGGCCAGTTCGGCAAAGGCGCCGTCGAGCCGCCCCGCCCCGTCCAGGGCCCGGGTCAGGCGCAGCAGTTCCAGTTCCAGGGAGGACAAGGCGTTGCCCACGCCGTGCAGGTAGGTGCCGGTTGCCTCGTCGCGCCCGGCGGCGAAGGCGGACTCGGCCTCGCGCTCGGCCAGCTTCTCGCGCAACCGGGATTCACGCAGGGCCTTGGTGCGGTCCATGAGCACGCTGGTGCGCCGGTCCACCAGCCGGGCCAATTCCTCGTTGGCCAGGCGCAGCCCTTCCTCGGCCCGGCGCCGGCGCCGGGCGTCCCGGCCGGCCAGAAAGGCCAGCCCCAGCCCGCCCACGCTCAAAAGCGACATCATCAGCCGCATGTCCCGCACCCGGGCGCCCAGATCCGGCGCCACGGACAGGCACTGGGCCACGGCCCGCTCGTAATCGAGCACCACGTACCAGCCCAGGGCCACGCAGATAGCCGCGGCCAGGGGCAACAGCAGGTCCACCTCGCGCGCCCCGGCCGGCGAACCGGCGACAGGGGCGGGTTCATGGCCCCGGGCGGGCGGATCGGGAGCGGGTGCGGTCATGGCATCCTCGATGGCGGCGACCGCCGCGAAACCGAAGCACCGTGCAACGGCCCACGGCGGCAACACCCCAACCCCGCAACCGCCGCAGCGCCCGGTGCGACATCGCCGGGAGGGGCTTCAGGCCGCCCGCAGCGCCCTCCCGACGCCGGCGACGTCACGGCAGCGGCGCCGCAAACAGCCTATTCCGGAAGGTTGATGCCGAAATCCATGCGGCCGAAGGAATCGAGGCCATCGTCCATGCCGCCGCCCTCGACGTTTTCCTCGACCACGCGCGGCGCGGCGGACTTGGTCTTGCGGCGCCGGCGGGCGATGATCTCCTTGAGCAGTTCGTCGCGGCCCATGTAGCAATCCATGCACATGTCATCGCGGGGGCTGAACTCCGAAGTCCGCTTGCGCAGGTTGCAGACCTTGCAGATGCGGGCGTCGGGCACGGGGCTGGACACGTCCTCGTCCTCGTCCTCCTCGACAACGGGCTCGTCCTCGCTGTCCGGCAAAGCCTCGTCGGTCTCCTCGCGTTCGCGGCGCACGGGCTTTTCCTTGCGGGCCTTGGCCGGAGCCGGCGGCCGGACCGGGACGTCCTCGTCGCGGGCGTCGGGGTCGACGCGCAGGCTAAACGGCCCCTTGCGCGTACGCACCTGGATCTCGCCGGAAAGCAGTTCCGGAAACAGTTCGGCAAAAATGCGCACCAGTTGGAACTTCTTGTCCACACCCTTGCGCCGCACCCGGATGTAGGCGCGGTTGCCTTGGACGGTAGGCCAGATGGCCTTGTCCAGGTTGGCGCCGTCGTCGAGCAGGTAGCGCCCCTCGACGACGAAGCCTTCCTCGCAGATGAAGTAATCGGTTCCCGGTTCGCTATGAAAATAATCCGCTTCGGGAGGTATCTTCTTCCAAGCCAACGCCGCGCCCTCGCTTTGCCCAAACGGCCACGTTAGAGTCCCAGATCCTCATTGATGCAGATCACCGTGATCCGCCCTCTGGGGAAGGACTTTTCGGTGATGGTCCAGACGTTACAGATGCGTTCCGGGCTGCCGCAGTCCTCGCAGCGGGCGGTGGCCGTGCAGGGCGTTTTTTTCGACAGCCGGATGGCGTTTGCCGGAGCGGCGAATTCCTTGATGCGGCGCACGGCGGAAGTCAAGTCCGACACGAGCTTGTTGCGCCCGACAAGGACCACGACCTGCTTGGGCCCAAAGGCGATGGCACAGGCCCGGTTGCCGATCATGTCCAGGTTGACGAGGACCCCGTCCTCGGTGACGGCGTTGGTACCGGTGAGAAACAGGTCGACGAGCAGGGCCTGGCGCCGGCGTTCATAGGCTTCGGCCGGGCTGATGGACTTGTCCAGGGTATCGAGCACGGCGATTTCCGGCCGCTTCGCCAAGGCTTCGGGCAACCCGGAGGCGACAAGTGTGGCCGAACCGCCGTAAGCGACGGATTTGGCCCCCGATTCCGGCAGGATGGTATCGAGGACCAGGGCCTTGGCCGCTGCCAGGTCGGGGACGACGTGTGCCTTGAAATGGTTGCCGCGCAGGGCCTCGGCCAGGTCCTCGAGCCGCTTGGCATAGTAGGTGTCTTTTGGCGAAGGCATGCTTCCTCCCGCCGGCGCACCCGCGGCCGGCGCAGCCCTTTTAATCACGCCGCCCAAAAAATCAAGGCGCGAGGTTCACGGATAGGCGGCGCGCAGTTCGTTTAAAAATTCCCCCACGGTCGGGTCCTTGCGGTTCTCGCGCACGACGACCCAGATTCCCCATGATACCGGTATGTTGCGATTTTTCTTGTTGCCATAGAAGCCGTCCAGGGCGGTGACGATTCGGCCGGCCGGCATACCGGAAAAAAAAGCGTCGGACTGGCGCATGATGCTTTCCATGATGTCCGAACAGATGGTGTACTCGTTTTTGAGCGTGATCGAGAGGATATTCTCGTTGAGGTTGAAGCCGTCGAAGATACCGAGCACGAGGTCGGTTTTCTGCTCGCGGGTCAGCCCCAGCCAGAAGGTGCCGGCACGCCTGGAGGGTGTGGCCGGCTGCGCGGCCCAGGCCTGGGCCAGGACGGCCAGGGCCAGGCAGGCTGCCAGGGCCAAGGCCGCTCCCCCTCCCGGGCCGCCTGTGCGCCACTTTGCCATCGTCATGCTCCTCGCGGCCCCGGGGCCGATTCGCGCCGATCGTCATATCTTGTAGGCCAAGGGGCGGACCCTTTCAACGGGTTGGAAAAAAAAACTCACCTTTTCACGTGGAAAGCATTTGCGGCGGCAGATGGCCCGTGCGGACCTGCCCCAGCAGGGATTGGCGCGGGGACAGAACGAGTACGGTCATGGCCGCATTGGGATAGGCCACAGCCGTGCGAAAGGCGCGAAAACGGGTCATGGCCTCCTGCGCGCCCAGGGGGCCGTTTATGACCCGCAGCATGATACCACGCAGGAACTGGCCATGGGAAAAAACCACGGTGGAGCCGGCCACGCTGCGCAGCCGCTCCAAAAAAGCTTCCACCCGGTCCCAGAAATCGACAAAGGACTCGGCGCCCTCGCCGTCCCGAAACCGCGGGTCCAGCCGCTGCCAGTAGGCGGCCACGGCCGCCGTGCGGTCACGGCGGGTGGTGCCGGCATAGCGGCTCGGGGCGAGGTAGGTGAATTCCTGGACCGGCCACACGGCCACGGGCACCTCGGGAAATCGTTCGCACAGGGGTTGGGCCGTCTGCACCGCCCGGTCGAAGGCCGAAAAAACCACTCGGCGCGGCGGCCTGTTAAAGCAAGAAGCCACCAGGGCGGCCTGGGCATGCCCCAAAGGAGTCAGGGGAATGGTGTCGGGATAGACCGTGGTCTCACCTGCGTTGGAAGCGCTTTGCCCGTGGCGGATGAGGCGAACGATGGGCATGGCCGCACCTACCGGACGACGAGTTGCAGAAAATACAAGCGCACGACGCGGGGTGCGCCCATGGCCTTGTTCATGACGGCGACGAGCTCGTCCTTGAGCCGGCGTTTGCCGGCCACGCCGGAAAGATCGGCTACGCTTTTCGTGCGCAAAAAGAGGACAATGGCGTCCCGGGTTTTGGACGAGGCGGCCAATGTGGCGCCTTCGGCATCGATGCACTGGGCCTCGAAGCCGATATAGAGCCGGGCCAGGCGATCGCCGTCGGCGATATTGACTTCGAGCAGCGGATAGACGGCGGTACCGCCCCTCACCACGGCTTCGTACTGGGCCAGCACCCTGCCCGGCCACAGGGTGGTCGCGGCCAGGAGCAACAGGACCCAGGCCGCGGGCAGCCTGGGCGCCCACCCGGGCCGGCCCCAGGCCGCATCGGCTCGCCCCCGCCTCCCTTGGGCCGTTTTTTCCCCTTCCCGCCGCATCGTGCCCCCTCGTTTCGCCTTATTTCGCGGCCGCATCCCCCGAAAAAGCCCGGACGTCAAGGCGCGCCGCCACCAACGTCGCCGCCACGGCGGCCAAGGCCAGCATCCCCGCCGCCGCACCGAAGCCATACCGGTCGAGGGCAAAGCCGGGCAGATAGGCCCCAAGTGCCCCGCCGGAATAGTAAAAAGAAATGTACAGGCCGTTGACAAGCCCCTTGTGCTCCTTTTCCGCGCCGTTGAGCACGCCCGGAGCCACGGAATGGGCCAGGAACATGCCGGAGCACAGCACGAAGACGCTGCAAAAAAGGGCCGCCTGGGAGGGCAGGGAAAAAACCGCCACCGCCGCGATGACCAGCCCCGCCCCCAGGGCCATGGTCCGGGTCGGCCCGCCCAGGGGCCGGGCAAAACGGTGAGAGGTCAGGCAGGCGATGATCCCCATGAGGTAGCCCGAATACATGGCGCCGGCCCGCAAGGGCGAGTAGCCGCCTTCCAGCCGCCCCAACCGAAACGGCAGCAGGTTGAGCATGCCCGAAAACACGAAAAAAAGCAGCCCCACGACCAGATAGGCCGCCGCGAAACCGGGTTTGCGCAGGACTTGCGGGGCATGGGCCAGGCGTATGGGCGAAAAGGCGGCCCGGCCGTCCGGCGGCAGCAAGGTACACAGGGCCGCGCAAACGCCCAAACAGACGGCCAGGCAGGCGAAGGGAATGCGCCAGCCCAGGAACTGGGCGGAAAGGCCCGAGAAAAAACGGCCGAAGAAACCGCCGAAAACCGTCACCGCGATATAGACGGCCATGACCCGGCGCAGGGTCGCGGCCGAGGCCGTGGTGGCCAGGTAGGTCATCAGCGCCGTCAGCAGCGCCGGCACGAGCAGCCCCATGGCCACGCGATCGGCCAGGAACCAGGTGAAGTCCGGTGCCAGGCACAGACAGGCCGTACAACAGGCCAAAAGGGCCAGGGAGACAGCGATGAGGGGTTTGGCCGGCACGGCGTCGAGAAAAAAACCGTAGGCCAGGGGCGCCAACCCGAGCGGCAGCATGGTGGCGGTGACGACCAGGGAGGTCGTGGCTTCGGTGACGCCGAAATGGGCGGCCAGGACCGGCAGCAGTGGCTGGGGTGCGTAAATGGAGGAAATGCCGCAGACGGTGGCGGCATACAGCACGGCAAGGGTCCATTTGTTCATGGCGACAGTCCCCGGAGCGCGACGGCGCGTTGGTTATCATAGTGCCCAAACGCGCCGCTGCAAAGCCTTTATCCTGAAATACCGCCGGAAAAAGCCCGCGGCGGCGCGGGAATGGGGACGCCGCCGTGGGCTGGCGGCGATACGGCCGCCCGGGGAGGAGTCCGCCACGACCGTCAGGGGGTCGGCCGTGACGAAACCGGACGGACGTTCGCCAAATCGTTGCGCCGGTGCCGGCCTTGACCGGACGACCGGACCGAACCTGGCGCCAGGGCATCCGCTGTCGCGCTTCCATGGCCCTGGGCCGACCGCTTGGTGCCCGCGCCACGAGAATCTCGTCCTCGAAAAAGACATCTAGCAATTGAAGCGCAACAAATGACAATAACTACTTTTTCTTAAAAAATACGATCGTATTTTTTAAGGGACGCAACACTAGGACAGACGGTCGATATCGAGCGCCTCGCCGCAGTTGGGACAGCGCGACAACCGGGCGCGAAACAGGAGCCTGGGCCGAAAAAACAGCGCCCGCCAGGTCGGGCCGGTGGGACGGTAGTCCACCAGGATGGACATGCCGCAGCGGCAGTAACGACGTTGCATGGTGCGCCTCCTTGTTGCGCGGCTGCGCAACAGCAGTTTATTTTTATAAACTTCCCGGGCAAAAAAAATTTGCCTACAGTTCCCGCCCCACCCACAACACCCGGCCGATGACCCGCAAGGCGTCGAGTTCGTCGCCGCGCAACACGATGGGCGCATAGTCGCGGTTGTCGCTTAAAAGCACCAGCGCCCCGGGACGCTTTTCCACCCGCTTGACCAGCACCGTGTCCTCCACGCCCACGGCGTAGACGGCGTGGGCCACGATGGCGACCTGGGCCTGGTCGACGAGGACGAGGTCGCCGTGGCGGATTTCCGGTTCCATGCTGTTGCCGACCACGTCCATGAGCACCATGGCCGCCGGGCTGCCCTTGCGCCGCAGCCAGTCCCGGCGGAAGGGATAGACCGCCTCCACCGCCCCGGCCGTCTCGAAGGAGCCGCCGCCGGCGGAAAGCCGCGCCCGGACCTTGGGCACGGTCAGGAATGCCCCCTCCTCCCCCGCCGCCAACCGGCCGGCTTCCCGGCCGTCCCCTTGCCGCCCCAACCGGCCGGCCTCCCGGCTGTCCCCTTGCCGCCCCGGCCGGCCCCCCGCCCGGGATACCTGGCCGAATTCCAGCCAATCGGCGTCGACCCTGGCCCGGCGCGATACCGTCAGCACCCAGGCCTTGGGCACGGCATCCTTCTTCTTGGCCTGGGTCACGGCCGAGCGGTGCACGCCCAAAAACGCGGCCAGATCGGCCTGGGACTGGAGCCCGGCCGCCTTGGCCGCCCGGGCGAAAAAACCCTCGAAGCCACCAGCGGGCGAGGACGGGCCGTCATGTCGTGCAACCATGTTTATTTTTATAAACAAGCCCGCCCTTTCCCGCAAGCCCCTCGCGACGAAAACGGCGATTATTTTTCCGCTAAAGATCGGCCCCCAGATGGTCGATAAGACCACCGACAAACCAAGTCGTCCCTACGTACCCGGGGCGGCGCAGACAAGGATGTCCGCCATGACCGTTCCAGACAAGTCGCTTCACCCCCCGGGCGACCCCGCCGGCAGGACGGAAACGCCGGAAGCCCGCGCCCAGCGCATCGCGGACCTCAAGCGCCGCGTGCAATCCGGCACCTATCTCATCCAACGCTACGAAATCATCGAAGGCCTGCTCGACGCCCTTTCCGCCGACGCCCAATAGCCGTCCGTTCCGCCGCTATTTCGCGCCCCTGCGCGTTTGCGCCCCCGAAACCGCCGCCATGGCCCCCGCCAGGGTCCAGGGCGGGGGATTGGTCACGTCCAAGCCCGGGGCAACCAGCCCGGCGCAGTGCAGATAAAGCCGCTCCCCTTCCCCGTGCCCGTAGACCGGATCTCCCACCAGGGGATGGCCGATCCCGGCCAGATGGGCCCGAATCTGATGCCGCGCGCCCTTGGCAATACGGCAGGCGAGAAGCGTAAGCCCGGGGAGGGCCTCCAGGGGGGTCAGGGCGGTATGGCGCAGCCGGTCCGGATCGGTACGCCGCAGCAGGAGGGTCCTGGCCCGGTCGGCCACATCCAGGGCGTACTCCACGGTCAGGGGCGCCGTGACGCTGCCGTGGGCCACGCACAGGTAGGTTTTTTCCACGCGACCGGCCGCCTCGGCCTGGCGGTAGGCCGCTGCCGCCGCCTCGGTCAGGGCCACGGGCAGGATGCCGCTGGTCAGCCGGTCCAGGCGGGACAGCAGCCAGGCCGGGGCATCGGGGAAAAGCGCCGGCAACAGCGACTCCAGGCTCTGGCCGCCGCCCTGGGCGATGGCGGCACTGTGCAGCCCGGCCGGCTTGGCCAGGGCGGCATAGGCCTCGCCGCGAAAAAGGATGGGCACGTCCCCGGCGAAAAACGCCTCCGGGGCGCCGAGCAGGCCCAGGGCGGCAAGTTTTTCCCCGGCCCGCACCCGGTAGGCCGCCCCGCGCCGGCGCCCGTCCACGGTCACGCCGCCGGCTTCAAGCAGCCGCCGCCGCCCCCGCAGCCCGACCTCGGGCCACAACAGCGAAATCGCCTTGTCCAGGCGCTGGCCGGCCATGCCCGGCGGCACCAGGGCTTCCCGTCCGGTGTTGGCCGCATCCGTCATGGACCGAGCTATAGACGAGCCGCCCGGGAAAGCAACTCGCGCCTCATGTCGCGCCCTCGACGAGGATGTAGGCTGCCTTGCAAGCAACACCTAAGGATAATTGCATATTATTAAAAAATACCCTCGCATTATTTCTGGGGCGCACCACTAGGGATTCCTCGCGGCCGTGCGCAGGCGCTTGGCGGTCAGTTCGTAGTTGTCGCGAAAGAGGTTTTCCTTGGGGTCGCAGCGCAGGGCCTGTTCGAACAGCGGCAACGATTCAGCCGTGCGGCCGAGCTTGTGCAGCGTAAGCCCCATGTTGTTGTAGGCGGCGCAGAAGTTCGGGCAGTGGGCCACCACGTCCCGGTAGCCGGTCACGGCGCCGACGAGGTCCCCGCCATCGCGCCGGGCTTCGGCCGAGGCAAAGGCGGCGGCGCAGTCGGCGGCCGGGCCGGAGGCCCCACGCTCGGCCTCGGCCAGGCGCTTGCGGGTGGCGGCGACGTTGTCCTGATAGAGCTTTTCCCCTGGCGCGCATTTGACCGCCTCGGCGAACCAGGGCAGCGACTCGCTGGCGTAGCCAAGGGAATAGAGCGAGGCCCCGACGTTGTTGTAGGCCGGGCAGGTCTCCGGGCAGAGGTTGAGCAGGGCCTGGTACTCGCGGATGGCCCCGGCATGGTCACCGCCGGCCCGCTTGGCCGACGCCTGGCGGCCGATGGCCTCGCAGCGCGCCTGGCGGTCGGGGTCGGCGGCCTTGGCCGGGCCGGCCTCCCGGGCGGCCTGGCGGCGTCCGGATTCCTGGCCGGCCAGCCCGGCCTGGACCCGGCGTTCCAGGTCGCGAGCCCGGCCGGACTGGGCCGTGGGCAAGGGGCCGCGTTCCCGCAGGGCGCGCAGGGCCGCGTCCGCGCCGGCCAAATCCTTTTTGCGCGCCAGGGACTCGGCGGCATCGAGGGCGGCGGCGGCCTGGCCCTCAGCCCCCTTGGCGGCGGCCACGAGGTGCTCGCGCAGCCCGCGCAAGGCCGGCAGTTTCGGTGCGGCGGCCTCGGCCTCGGCCAGGGCGTCGAGGGCCAGGTCGTAGCGCCGTCCGGCCTGGTAATCCCTGGCCCGGCCAAGGGCCGCCAGGGCGGCGTCGCGCGAGCGGACCAGCCCGTCGCGCCGGGCGGCCAGGGCGGCATCGCCCGGGGTCAGGGCCAGCATGTCGTCATAGGCCAGGACGGCGCCGTCGAGGTCGCCGGCGGCGGCACGGGCGTTCGCCTCGGCGCCGAGGGCGGCCAACCGCTTGTCGCGGTCCAGGCGGTGGGCCAGGGACTGGCGCAGGGCAGCCAGCTTTCCATGTTTGGGACTGATTTTCGCCGCCTCGGCCAGGGCGGCCCGGGCCTCGTCGGCCTTGCCGGCGGCGATGGCCGCCTCGGCCCGCTCCTCGGCCCGGCCGAGCTTCTCCCCGGCCTGGGCGATCTCGGCCCGGGCCCGGGCCGCGCCGGCATGCTCGGGGTCCAGGGCCACGGCCTCGGTCAGGGTGGCCAGCGACGCCTCGGCCTCGCCGGCGTTCCATTGGTCCCTGGCCCGGGCCAGGCGCTCGTCCAGGCGCCAGGCCTTGTCCTTGCGGGCGGCGACGGCCGCTTCGAGCTCACGCGTGGCGGCAAAGCGCGCGTTGACGCCCTTGGCCTCGGCCAGGGCCACGGCGGCGCTGTCGAAACGCTTGGCCTGCAAATAGGCGGCAGCCTGCTTGAGGGCGGCCAGCAGCCGGTCGCGGTCGGCCACGTAGCGCTCCCGGGCGACCTTGGCCGCCGCGTGGCCGGGGTCGAGGCCCAGGGCCTGGCCGGTGGCGGCGATGGCCCCGTCCACGTCGCCGGTTTCCCAGCGATCCCGGGCCGTGGCCAAAAGCTTGTCCACCCGGTCCAGGATATCGTGGCGCGCGGCCGCCTCACGGCGCATGGCCGCGATGGCCGGCGCCTTGGCATTGACCTTGGCCGCCTCGCCGAGCATGGCCGCCACCTCGGCGAAATCGTCCACGGAAAGGGCCGCCCCGGCCTTGGCCAGACAGCCGTCGAGCCGGGCCTTGTCGCGGCCGAGGCGTTCCAGGGCGGCCAGGGCCGGCACGTCCTTGGGATTGAGCCGGGCCGCCTGGGCAGCCAGCGTAACGGCCTTGTCCGGCTGTCCGTCGGCCCAGGCCGTCTCGGCCTCATGGGTCAGCTTTTCCGTCTCCCGGGCCTTGGCCACGGCCGCGTCCAGGGCCTGCCGAGGCACGGTCACGGCAAAGCTCCCCTGCCCCCGCCCCAGAAGCAAGCCCCGGCCGTCGCGCACTTCGAGCACGGCCCGGCATTCGCCCAGGCTTTCCCGGGACACGGCGATTTCCCGGCCGTCCTCGCCGCCGCGCACCTTGGCCCCGGGGCACAGGTCCCAGCCGTAGGACAGGGGCGGATGGCGCGGCGTCGGGGTCAGGACGGCCCGAAGCCGCACATTTTGCCCCACCGCCACCCCGTCGGCGGCCACAGGCCCCTCGCCGTCGCGCCAGATGGTGGCCGGGGCTTCGAGCAGCCCCCGGTTGTCCACCGAAACCGTATACGGCTTGGCCGCGACTGTCAGGGCAGCCGTGCCCAGGGCCGCGTCCTTGCCGCCGGCGTTTCCCGCCGTGGCCGTCACGCGCACGGGCACGTTCGCCGCTTCCGTGGGGTAAAAGGTCAGGGAACGCTCGTCCACGCGCACGAGCCTGGCCGTGGCCGGCAGCGGGTCCCAACGGAATTCCACGCCGTCGTGGATGGGAAAATCGCGAATAGCCACCGTGACTTCCTCGCCGACCAGCGGCGCGGCCGGCGTCACGGCCAGGGAAAAGGCCGGCCGGGCCACATCGAGGTCCACGGCCTCGGACACGGCGGCCAGGCCCGGCGACGGCCCCGACCGGGGCACGGCCTCGACCCAGACACGCTGCTGGCCGGGGCGCAAAAAAACGGCCGTGTTGGTGCAAGGCCCTTCCTCTTCCAGGAACCGGGCGCCGGCATCGGCCTTCCAACGGCAGACGTAGCCGGCGCGGTCGATTTCCCGCTCGCCGGCAAACAGCCTGGCCTCGAAGGAGGCCGCGCCGCCGACCCGGACCGTGCCCTCGGACGGGGCGCTTTTGACCAGCTCGATGCGCAGGCCGGAGGCCACTGCGGCCGCGCCCGTCCCGGGGCGCCGCTCTTCGCTGGCGCCAGGCTCGCCCGGGGCGCGCACCGCGGCCAGGGCGGCCTCGGCAGCCAGGCTGGCGGCGCTTGGCCAGACCAGCCAGGCCAACCAAACGGCCAGGGCAACCCGGCCGCCGATGGCCCATAAACGGTACAACCGCATTGTATGCTTGCTTTTATTTTCCACGTTGTCGCTTCCCTGCGTTTGCCGAAGGGAAAGCAGCATTCGTGCCAGGAAAAATCGGCCGCCCTCTAAGGGATCCGGCCAGGCGTCCGAAAAGCCTCAGGCAAGGAGGCCGTCATGAAAAACACCCTCGCCCGCATCCAGGAAACGCCCGCGCACGTGCTCGACATCCGCCAGCCCGAGCACGCCGCCCGTTTAAGCGAAGCCTTCGCCCAGGAGCGCCTGACCGTCCAGGCCGCCCTGGCCGAACTCGCCACCATGCGCTACGGCGACGCCGCCGCCCGCGAGGAAACCGCCCTGGCCACCATGGCGCCCATGCCCGGCCCGGGGCTCATGCGGCGGGCGCCGCACGAGGTGCTGCGGCTGCGGGCGGCGCTTTTTCTGGTGTCCTGCCACGAGCACCGCAGAAACTGACCGCCCGTTCCCGACCGCCGCCCGGGCGGGAACCAGGTGCGGCCACGGCCAGCCGCCCGCGCGGGAACCAGGCGCAACGCCAGCCAGCCGCCCGTGCGGGAACCAGGAGCGGCGACGGCCAGCCGCCGCAAAGGCCAACCGGCCCATTCCCCGTGAGCCCCGGCCCGAAAACGCCGAAACGCCGCGTCCCTTGCGAAACGCGGCGTTTTTTTCCCATGTGCCCGGCTGGCGTTTAGCGGCCAAGCCCCAACTGTTCCAGGAGCACGGCGAAATCCAGGTTGGCGTTGATGAGCTGGGCGCCCTGGCGGATCTTGATCTCGTCGCGCAGCTTGTGGCGCATCAAAAGCGTCTCCATCTTCTTGGCCACGGTGTAGGTGTCCTCGCGGACCACGATGATGGGGATTTCCAGGACCTCCGAGCGGGTCAGGATGATGTCGTTGGGGTAGAGGTTGCCGGTCAAAACCAGGCAGGGGCTGTCGCCCTCGAGCGCCACCAGGTGGACGTCGGAGCGGTCGCCGCCGACGATGATGGCGGAATTTTTCTGGCGCCGGAAATGCGTCATGAAGTTTTCCACCTGCATGGTGCCGATGAGGAAACTCTCCACGATGCGGTCGGCCTTGTGATGGGCGGAGATGACCTTGCCGCCCAGGCGGTCGGCCAGGTCCGAGACCTTGATGGCGGCCATGAGCGGATCCTTGGGGATGACCCCCAGGACCCGGATGCCCCGGTCGCGCAGGAAGGGGGCGATGAGGGTATTGGTCTCGTCCAGGAAATTCTGGGCCACGTCGTTTAAGATCACGCCGGCCAGGTGGTCGCCGAGCTGTTCTTTCAGCACGAGCAGGTAGTCGTAGTTGAGCTCCTTGGAATAGCGGTCGATGACCACGGCCTTGAGCCCCAGTTCGCGCACCACCCGCACGCCGTCGGCGTTGCAGTAGCGTCCGGTGTGCATGCCGCCCGAGCCGCCGACCAGGGTGACGTCCTTGCCGGCCGAGACCTTTTCGTAGGCCCCGCGGATGAGCCCCATGACGTCGCCGGTCTGGTTGCGGAAGGCCCGGACCTGGAAATCGTGGGAGGCAATCACCGGGGTCAGCGTCTGCGGGTCCTCGTCGGTGCGCAGGATGCGCTGGACGTGGTAGGCGTCGTCGTCCCACAGCCGGCCGTCGATTTCCCGGGGCATGGCGCCCACGGGTTTCAAATAGCCCACGCTGTAGCCTTCCTTCTGCAAGCGCAGGCCAATCCCCATGATCACCATGTTTTTTCCGGAATACCCGGCGGTCGCGCCAACATACAATCCAGCCATGGCTGCCTTCCTCCTGTGGCTGCTTGGGGACCGGCGACGACCGGGCGCAAGCCCGGCGCCCGTCGAACGGTCGGGGACGTCGTCGAAGTAAAATGCCCGCACCGGACGGGATAATCAAGATAATTGGCCGGGCCGGACGGGAAAAACACGATTGGGCCACCCGGGAACCTTGGAATCGGGCGGCAAAAAGACTAGTAGCCAGGACACGCGCCCATTGCCGGCCTGGCCGGCCTTGGGCCATCACCCGGGAGCGCCTCCATGTCTGAAACGAACGCCGCCCTCGAGCGGGCCCTGGGACACGCTTTTTCCCGGCCCGAACTCCTGGTCACGGCGCTGACCCACAGTTCCTGGGCCAACGAACGCGGCGAGGCGAGCCAACATAACGAACGCCTGGAATTTTTGGGCGACGCGGTGCTGGAGCTGTGCGTGTCCGAGGAACTTTTTGTCCGCTTTCCGGAAGCGCCGGAAGGCGAGCTGACCTTGTTGCGTTCGCAGCTCGTCAACGAATCGAGCCTGGCCGGCCTGGCCAGGGAGCTTGGCCTGGAAACGCACGTGCTTTTGGGCAAGGGCGAGGAAATCCAGGGCGGCCGGTCGCGGCCGGCCCTTTTAAGCGACGTGTTCGAGGCGGTGATCGGCGCCCTGTTCCTGGACGGGGGCTACCCGGCGGCCCGGGACTTCGTGGCCCAGGTTTTTCGCGAAGCCTGGCCGGATCGGCCCTTGGCGCCCAAAACCAAGGATTTCAAAAGCCGGTTGCAGGAATACACCCAGAAAATCCACAAGGCCCGGCCGGCCTATGCCCTGCTCGGCTGCGAAGGCCCCGAGCACGACAAGCGTTTCCAGGTGCGCCTGACCCTGCCCGGCGGGCAGGCGGTCACGGCGGTGGATAAAAGCGTGAAGAAAGCCGAACAGCTGGCGGCCCGGCTGGCCCTGGAATCCCTGGAGCCGTTCGGCACCAACGGCAGGTGATGCCCCATCCCCGATGGCCCATCCGCCGGTCCCCGCCCGACACCGAAGAACAATCATGCTCCCTTAAAAATACGCCCGTATTTTTAAGCGGCGCCTCCCGCAAGGCCGTGCCGGCGCCCCGGTCCGCCACGACGGCCGGGCACCGTCAAAAACTTGTCTTCAGCCGCGCGGGCCGTTTCGGACCAGGGAGGGACCATCGCTTGGTCCACGCCTCCCTGGTCCTTTTTCATATGCCACCGTCGCCTTGGGCTTAACCGCTGATGAGCTGCATGGCCATCTTGGGCAGCGAGTTGGCCTGGGACAGCATGGCCACGGCCGACTGGGTGAGGATCTGCTGGCGCACGAATTCCGTCATTTCGTTGGCCACGTCCACGTCGGAGATCTGCGATTCGGCGGACTGGAGGTTCTCGGCCTGGATCTGCAGGTTCTGGATGGTGTTTTCCAGGCGGTTCTGCAAGGCGCCCAGGTTGGCCCGGATCTTGTCCTTGGACACGATGGCCTGGGTGAGGGCTTCCAGGGCTTCCTGGGCCTGCTGCTGGGTGGAGATGGACCGCCCGGCCTTGCCCGTGCCGGCGCTCAGGCCCACGCCAAGGGCCGAAGCCGTGGAGTTGCCGATCTGCACGTAGTAGTAGTCTTCCGAGCTGGAGTTGCCGGTGCCGAAGTGGACCTTGAGCTTGCCGGAAGGCGTGAGCGTATTGCCGGTGTGGGTCGCGCTCGAGAGGTTGCCGTTTAAGAGATAGATGCCGTTGAAGTCCGTGGCCATGGCGATTCGGGTAATTTCCGAGGCCATGGCTTGGTATTCGGAGTCGATGATCAGGCGCTGGTCCGAGGTGTAGGTGCCGGAGGCCGCCTGTTCGGCCAGTTCCTTCATGCGGATGAGCTTTTCGTCCACGACCTGCAACGCACCGTCCGCCGTCTGGATCATGGAGATGGCGTCGTTGGCGTTGCGCACGCCCTGGTTCAGCGTGGAAATGTCGGACCGCATGAGTTCCCGAATGGCCAGACCGGCCGCATCGTCGGCAGCGGTATTGATGCGAAGCCCCGACGAGAGACGTTGTGTCGAGGTTGCCAAGGCGCCATACGAGTTGGACAGGTTTCTGGCGGCATTCATCGCCATCAAGTTGTGATTGATAACCAGGGACATAAAAACCTCCTTGTTGCAACCAGACGTTCCTTGTTGGTTTTGCCCTGATCAAGCACAACCCGTACCAAGAGCATTTTTCACTTAAAAATAAGCATATTATAAATCAAAACCGCCCCTCCTGGGAAAATTCTACCGCCCGGGCGCCAAAGTCTCCGCGCCCGCTCCCGCAACGTGAACGGCCAACTGGGCACGGGCGACACCAACGACCGGCTCTCCCCGGTGGCCGTGGGCGGCCTGCCGGCCATGCGGGCCATCGCCGCCGGGGCCTGCCACTCCGCGGCCGTGGCCGCCGACGGCACGGCCTGGGCCTGGGGCGGCAACGGCAGCGGCCAGCTCGGCACCGGGGACACGGACAGCCGCCTGACCCCCGTCCGGTCGGCCCAGTCTCTCACCGGCCTGGTGGAGGTCACCGCCGGCTACGGCCACACCCTTCTTTTGGCCGGCGACGGCGCCATCTGGGGCTTTGGCGGCAACGGCCACGGCGCCCTGGGCGACGGGACCAGCACCGGCACGTCCCTGCCCGTGCGCTGCAACCTCGCGATCCAACTGCCGGGCACGTGCAACCCGGCCACCATCCTGCTTATCGACGGCGGCCAATAGCTGCGCCCCCCTCCACCTGCCGGACCGAGGCCGGCCGGACGGACAGGGCCGGCCGGACGGATACCGGGCGCTGGCACGACCGGCCCCGTCCGCCCGGCTTGACTGGCCGGCACGACGCGAAACGGCCGCCCCCCGCGAGGGGAGGCGGCCGTTTTTCCGTTGCCCAGCCGGGCTAGCGCTTGAGCTGGATGACTTCCGAGAGCATGGAGTCCACGGTGGTGATGGTCTTGCTGTTGGCTTCGAAGCCGCGCTGGGTAACGATCATGTTCACCATTTCCGTGGCCAGGTCCACGTTGGACGATTCCAGGGTGTTGCCCGACACCGAGCCCACGGAGCCGGTGTTGGCCCGGTTGGTGGTGCCCTGTCCGGAGTCGAGGGTGGCGCTGAAGAGGTTGTTGCCTTCGCGCGACAACCCTTGGAGGTTGGTGAAGTTGGCCAGGGCCAGCACCCACAGCTGCAAGGTCTGGCCGTTGGAGAAGGTGCCGGTGAGCACGCCGTCGGTGTCCACGGACACACTGGTCAAAAGGCCCGCCGTGTAGCCGTTTTGCGAGCTGAACACCGTGGAGGAGGACGTGGCGTAGTTGGTGGTGACGTTGCTGTTGATCTTCAGCGTCGCCTCGTTGAAGTAGGCCAGGGTGGCCGGGTCGCTGGTGGCGCCGGCCAGGGTGCCGGTCCCGGTGGGATCGGTGAAGCCGCTGGAGTTGCTCATGCCGAAATTGAGCGTGGTCAGCGTGGCATTGGACTGGTCGGGGAAGCTGGCGTCGGAAACGCCCTTGAAGTTGGCCGTGAAGGCGGGGTAGCCGTTGGACGTATCGGCCACGCCCCAGTCCGAGGCGTTGAAGGTCGTGGAGTTGGTGTAGGCACTGGTCAGCGTGTAGGAACTCATGTTGGTCATGGAACCCGAGGAGTCGAAGGTCATGGTGCCGACCATGAGCAACCCGGCCTCGTTGGAGTTCGGGTAGAGGGGATCGCCGTTGGCGTCCGTGCGGCCGTCCTCGGTGGGGTCGCAGGTCACGGCGTATTCCCAGTACTCGTTGCCGCTCTCGCTCGTGACCTTGTCGTAGTAGACGGTCAGGGTGTGGGGCGAGCCGTTGGCGTCGTAGACCTTGACGGTGGTCGAGTAGGTGTAGGCGTCGGAGGACATGGCCGGCGAGGAGGTGCCGTCCCAGGTTTCGCTCATGGCGTAGAAGTAGTCGGAGCTGCCGGGGGTACGCGTCGTGGCGCTCGTCGAGTCGGAATCCAGGTTGGTGATGACCGTCACGCTCGAGGTGGCCTTGGCCGGGCTGGTGTAGGAATCCAGCCGGATGTCCTGGATCTCGCCGGTCACCGGCGTCTGGCTGAGCGTCGTGCCCGAGGCCGAGGCCGAATCGATCTTGTCCTGGTCCACCTGCCAGCCCTGGACGGCCAGGCCGGTGGTACTGGTCAGGTAGCCGTCGTTGTCGAAGCTGAAGTCGCCGGCCCGGGTGTAGTAGGTGGTGGTATTGCCGGTGTTGAGCATCTTGCCGTTGGAACCGACTTGGCTCTTCTGCTTGACCATGAAGAACCCGTTGCCGCTGATGGCCATATCCAGGTTCTCACTGGTGGTCTCGAGGCCGCCCTGGGAGTAGTCCGACACGACGGCGCCCACGCGAACGCCGCGCCCGACCTGGCCCACGCCGGCGGCCGTGCCGATGGTGGCGCTCATGAGGTCCACGAAGTCGATGCGCGCGCCCTTGAAGCCAACGGTGTTGGTGTTGGCCAGGTTGTTGCCGATGGTGGTCATCCGCGTCGAGTTGGCCTGCAGGCCGGACACACCGGACCACATGGATGTTTGAAGCCCGACTCCCATGATCGTTCCCCCTTTGTGTCTATCCTCGCCGCAGCCTTAGGAATCCGAGCTGCTGTCGGTCGACGATTCGTTGATGACGTTGGTGATGTCCGTGAAGGCCACGTAGCGGTCGTTGCCGATATTGAGGTAGTAGCTGCCGCTTTCCTGCGTGATGCCGATGACGGTTCCGGTCATGGTGGACGCGACGGTCAGGATGTTGCCGTCGGCATCGGTGGCCGTCACGGACACCTGGTACTGGCCGTCGTCCATGACGTTGCCGTCGTAGTCCTTGCCGTCCCAGGTGAACTCGACATCACCGGCGCTGGTGGCCCCGAGGTCCACGGTGCGCACGATGGTCCCCGAGCTGTCCGAAATGTTGACCAGGCAGGTTTCGGCGTCGTCGGGCAGGGTGAAGGTCACGGGTGTGGCCGTTCCGTCCTCAAGCCCCACCGCGGTGCCGGTGGCTTCGATGGTCTTGCCGATGAAATTGACGGCGCCCATGAGCTGCTGGGTCTCGCCGATGGAGGCCAGGTTGTCGATGCCGGAATTGATTTCCGTGAGCTGCTCCAGGCTGGAGAACTGGGCCAGCTCGGCCACGAACTCCTTGTCGTCCATGGGGTCCAGCGGGTCCTGATACTGGAGCTGGGTGACGAGCAGCTGCAGGAAGGCGTCCTGACCCAGGCTCGAGGAGGACGACGACGCGGTGCTGGTGGTAGACGAGCTGTCGCTGGTTCCGAGAAGGCTGCTGACGTAACTCATGGCTCACTCCGTAATCAGGCGAAAAGGTCGAGTCCCTGGGGCCGGGTCAGGGCCGTGGGCGGGACGAAATCGTTGGGGGTGGCGCTTTCCTCGGCCGCCAGGGTCCGGGCCAGCCGCTGGGCCGTGCGCGTGCGGTCCATGGCCTCGCGCTGGGCATTGGCTTCGTTGTGCTCCTGCGAGCCTTGCCAGGCACTCTGGTTGTCGCGGGCGAGGCCGGTTTGCACCTCGAGCTTGCCGACCTTGAAGCCTTGATCCTCGAGGGTCTGCTTGATCTTGGAGGCCTGGTCGTGCAGCATGGCCGCCGTATCGGTGTTGTCCGCCGCGATGACGGCCTTCACTTCCTTGTCCTTGACCGAGATGGTGACGCTGAGCTTGCCGAGATGTTCCGGCGAAAGCGTGATGGTGAGTTGCTTGGCGTCCTGCCCCACGCTGCGCAGCAAGCCGGTTTCGACCTGCTGGGCGACCCGGGCGGCCAGGGCCGGATCGAAGGCCTTGGCGTTGCCGCCCGCCGCCGAACCGGTGGCCGCGTTCGCCGCGGTCATGGCCTGGGGGAAGGCGGTGCCGGCGGCCAGGGTGGTCGCCGTCTGGCCGGAGGCCTTCTCCCCCCGCACCCGGCTGAAAAAGTCGGCCCAGCCGGACTCCTGGCCGGTCTTGCCGGAGAAGTCGCCGGCATTGCCGCCCTGCTGGCCGGTGGTGCCGGTGCCGTTGCCGGCATTCTGATTGGCGGCCCCGAAGGACGGCACGACGGCATTTTTTTCCGCCGAGACCGCCTGGGACTGTTCGCCCTTGACGCTTGACCGGGTGGAAGCGGCCGGGTCGATCTGGCTGGCATACCCGGCCTGCTCGGCGGCCACCGCCCCGGCCTTGCCGATCAATTCCGGGGAAAAACCCTTGGCATCGACCCCGCGCTGCACGGCCAGGGGCGCGGTGTCCTGCCCGGCCTTCGCTTCGAGGTGCTGCGTTGCGGTGTATCCGGCGGTTTGGCCGGTTTGTGACGTGATGTTGCGGCCGGTTTGCTGTGCCGCCGTTGTCGCGGCCTCGGTGGCCAGCCCGGTCGCGGCGTTTGACGCTGCGGTATTCGCGGCATTCTTCGCCGCCGTGGCCCCGGCATCCTGTGTCGCCGTCATTGCGGCAAGCTTCGCCGCCAGGGCCGCGTCGTCCTTGGCCAGCGCCTGTCCGGCGGCCTGTCCGGCGGCCTGTCCGGCGGCCTGTCCGGCGGCCTGTCCGGCGGCCTGTCCGGCGGCCTGTCCGGCCGTGTTCCCGGCCGTCTGGGAGGCCATGTTGCCGGCGGCCTGCCCGGCCGTCCGGTTCGCGGCCTGATCGGTGCTGTTCCCGGCAAGGGGGTCCGCCGCCTGGCCAGGCTTCGTGGAGGTGTTCTCCGCTGTTGCCGCGTTGCCGCCGACACCATTCCCGGAGGCGGGCACGTCCCCAAGCAGGTTGCGCTTGGGCTGGCCGGCCGTCGGGGCGGCGGCATCGCCCGAATCCTTGCCGGCGCCCATGGCCACGGCCTGGGCGGCCTTGCGGGCCACGTCATCGTTGTGCAGGCCGGCGTTGAGCTTGCCCGACTCCCGCAACCAGGCCTGGTCCATCACCTGGGAAGCGGACTGGCGAAACCCGGCCAGGGCCTGCCGTTCCTCGGCGGTCTTGGCCAGCACTTCGTTTTTCACGGCATGAAAGGCCGTGGCCAGCCCCTGCACGGTCAAGCCGGCGGCGGCGGCCTCGGACTGGCCGATGAGGGCCGACAAACGGGCCTGCGCCTCGTCGGACAGCCCCAGGGCCCGACCAAGGGCCGTCACTTCCGAACCGGTCAGGCTCACCGTGGCGTCGGCGGAAAGGCCGGACACCTTCTCGTCCACCGCCGCCCACACGGAATCGCCGTCGCCCTTGCCCAGGGCATCCACCAGCCGCTGGGACTGGTCGGCGCTCATGCCCAGCTTGCCGAACAGGCCGAGCAGCTCCACGCTATCCTGATTGGAAATTTCCTTCTTGGCGGCCTTGTCGGTCTTGGCGATCTTTGCTTCCACCTGCTTGAACATCTCGCCCCAGGTCAGGCCCGACTCGCTGCCCGCCTTGGTATCCAGGACAGCCAGTTCGTCGTCGGAAAAGCCCTGCTCCTTGAGCTGGTCGCGCAGCGCGGCAAGATCTTCCCTGGTCAGCCGCATATTCATGAGGTCGTCCTGGCTGGCCGCCCCGGCGGCCTCGTCGTCCAGGGCCTTGGCGCCGGTGGTGGCCGTCCCCGTATGCTTCGTGGCGGAGGCGCTCACGGCCTGGCTGGTCCGGGCGCTGTCGAGCACGCTGGCGAAAAGCCCCGATGGGCGGCTCGTTCCCTGCGTGCCGGCGCTTTGCGCGGAGCTGGCGGAACCGGTGGTGGTGAGCGGAAGAATCTGCATGGCTGCCTCCTGACGCAGCCGATTCTTCAAGAGCCGTTCCAAAATGAAAAATGATGCTTTCACGGCCTGTTGCCGCGCCAACCGAGGAAAGGGAGGGGATTTTTTTGCCGCCCGGGTCAGGCCTGGGAAAAAAGCCCGGCCAGCCGTTCGAGATGCTCCAGGCAGCGCAGGCGCGCGGTGCGCTCGCCATCGGCGTTTTGCACCACCCGCTCGAAAAAGCCGGCCAGCGGCCGCAGACACGGTGCGAAGGCGGCGGCGAAACGCACATCCGGCACCTGGCCGCGCCGGGCGTCACGCGAAAGCCGCGCCCCAAGGCCGGCCAGCCCCCGGCCAAGGACACCGGCCAGGCGCGGCTGGTCCCGCCGCAGCGCCGCCATGGCTGCCCGGGCCGGCGCATCGTCGCATACGCCGAAAAGCCAGCCGAAAACGGCCCGCCACAACCGCCCCACCGCCTCCCGGGCATCGCAGGCCGGCTCCGCCCCCAGGCGGTGCAAGGCGTAGAGCCCCAGGGCATCGCGGCCGGTCTCGAACAGCTCGTAGCCCGGGATGGCCGCCCCGGCCAACCGGGCGCCCTCGCCCCGGGCCAGCCGGGCCGCCGCGTAGGCCACCCGGGCCGGGTCCAGGCGCTGCCGGCAAAAGGGCTCGCTGCGGATACAGCCCCAGCAGCCCCGGCAGGACATGCGCGGCCGCAGCACCACATGGCCGGGCTGATAGGGGCCGGTCTCGTAGGCATTGACCGGGCCCACGGAAATGTTGAGCGTTTTAAGCCCCGTCCAGGCGGCCAGATGCATGGGGCCGGTGTCGGGTGTGACCAAAAGAGCCAGTTCCTGGCCGAACACGGCCAGTTCCCGGAGCCCCAGCCGGCCGCACAGGTTGGCCACGGCCAGGCCCGAAAGCCTGGCCACCTCCGCCCCGAGCGCCACCTCGCCCGGCCCGCCGAGCAGCACCGGCACAAGCCCCCGACGGGCCAGTTCGCGCACGAGCCCGGCCCAGAACAGGCGGCTTGGCCGCTTGTCGTGTTCGCTGGCCCCGACAAAGACCCCGACCCGCCGCCGCCCGGCCCCCCCCTGGCGCGGGGCCGCCCAGCGCGTGGCCGCCATCTCGGCCAGGGGGATCATGTCCAGGGCGTTGAGTTCGGCCCAGTGGAAGCGGTTGTGGCGGTTGTTGTGCACGACCGAGGCCCGGTAGAGCTGCCAGTCGCCGGCCACCCGCACGGCGCCGCCGGCATCGGTAAACGGCCCCAGGCGCCGGGCCGCCGCAATGGCCCCGGCCAGGGCCGCCGCCTCGGGCCGGATGCTCAGGTTGATGACGGCCAAATGCTCCCGGCCCGTCAGCTCCCCGCCCCGGGACAGCGGCAGGTAGGCCACGGGCGGGCTTATGGGCGAAAGGGGCGCGGCGAAACCCGGCTCGGCCACCACCGTGACCGGATGGCCCGGATAGCGCCGGGCCAGCCACAACAGCAGCGGATAGGTCAGGATCAGGTCGCCCATCCGCTGGGTCTGGATGACCGCGATGGGCGCGCCGTCAGCGGCCATGGCCGCCCTCTTGGGGCACCGGGGCGAGCAGGCCCCTGTCCGCCAGGGCCCGGCGCTTGGCGGCCGTATCCGCGGCCAGGGCGGCGAAGGCCGTGTCGGCGGCCCGGGCAAGGGCCGCGTCGTCGTATTTGTGATGCAGCTTGAACTGGTTGGCGAAACCCGAGCCGTAGCCCGCCCCGCCGGGCTGGCTGGCCGCGCCCGTGACCTTGGCGTGGGTCACACCCAAATGCCCCTGGCAGTACGGCACCCGGCCGGCCAGCAGCAGGCGCAGGTCATGGTCCAGGTCGTCGTACTGGGTGGGTGAAAAACGGATGTCGAAGCCGCCCGTGGCGCGCAGGGTTTGCGTGCGCAACAGATGGCAGCAGCCCGTGACCGTGGCGCAGGGCCTCCCCACGGCATACTGGCCGGCGTCGGGGGTGACCAGCCAGGGGCTGGCCAGCTCGAAGGCCCGGCCCTGGCCGCCTTCCTGGCGCGGCGTGGGAAAAAGGTGGCTGTCGGCGCACTGGACGAAGGCCGGCGCGCCAAGGCCCATGATGCGGCAACCCCAGACCCCGGCCCCGGGGCAGGCGGCCACGGCCGCGCCGAACCGGCCGAGCCAGTCGCGCGGCACGAAGGCGTCGTCATCGAGATAGGCGGTGAAATCGCACTGTTCCACCTCGGGCAAGGCGGCCAGCCAGTTGCGGGCCGCCGGCGCGCCCACGTTGACCGGGAGGCGCACCACGCCCAGGCGGCCGCCCAGGCGCTCGCGCCAGCCGGCCAGCACGGCCGCCGTGGCGTCGCCGCTGCCGTTGTCCAGGGCGAAAAGGCGCGGCCCGCCGCCGGCCGGGGCCAAGCCCCAATCGGTCGCGGCCAGGGCGGCCAGGGTCCGGTCCAGGAGCGCGGCGCTATTAAACGAATACAGCAGCACGGCCAGGCTGCCGGGCAGGGCCTGGACGGCCTCGCCGGCGCCGGTGGCCAGGTCGTGGAGCCGGCCCAGGGCCAGGCTGTCGAAGGGGCGCGCCCGGGCTACCTCCGTCAGGGCGGCCACCGCCCCTTCCCGGTCGCCCAGGCGCCAGCGGGCCTCGGCCAGCAGTTGCCGGGCGGCCAGGGACGGGAAAACGGGGGGCAGCCCGGCGAGCCCGGCGGCCGCCTCGGCCACCCGGCCGCAAAGCAGGCGCAAATGGGCCGCCGCATACGCCCCCAGGGGGGCGAAGGGACCGGGCAGGCCCGAAAAAACGGCCGCCACCCGGTCGAGCTGCGCCTCCCCCGCCCCGCCGTCACCCAGGGCCATGGGCGCGAAGACCGACAGCCGGTAGAGCGGCCCGGGGTCGGCCGGGTCCTTTTCGTGGCGCGACAGCAGGTAGGCCAGGAGCCTGGGGATGTCGCGCCGCCCGGCCAGGCGGTCGAAATACGGGTCCGGCCCGGACGGCCGGGCGGCCATAGCCACGGCCCGGGCGGCGGCGGCCAGGGCCGGCGGCGCAAAGGGGCGGCGGCCGTTTCGGGCGGTGAGGTGCGCCGCGGCCTCGGGCCAGAAAGGCGCCCCCTCCCACACGGCCAGGCTCAAGGCATCGGCCAGTCCGGCCCAGGCCTGCCCGGCGGCCAGGGCGGCGTCCCGGGCCGGGGCCAGCCCCGGGCCGCAGCCGCCGACCAGCAGGCGCCGGGCCAGTTCGGAAGGCAGGCCGGCAAAAGGCGGCTCGGCCGTCACGAGGCGGCCCCGCCGCCGAAGCTGTCCCGCATGAGGCCGAAAAGTGTGGCGATGCGCCTGGGGTAGGTGTGCTCGGCCAGCACCCGGCGGTAGCCGGCCCGGGCGATGGCCTCCCGGGCGGGGACGTCGGCCAGGTAGCGGGCGATGAGCTCGCCTATGGCCTCGGGCGCGTCGTAGACGGCCACCTCGCGCCCGGGTTCGAACAGGCGGTCCATCTGGCCCCGGCTGTCGGTGAGCAAAAACGCGCGGCAGGCCGGCACGTCGAAGACGCGCTGGTTGACCGCGCCCTTCATCTGGCGGCTGGTGGCGTTGAAATTGATGTCGGAAAGCGGATAGAAACCGGGCAACTGGTCGTAGTAGGCCAGCTCCGGCAGATAGCGCCAATCCCTGTCCCGCCCGTCCAGGGCCTCGAGCCAGCCGTCGTCGCCCACCACCAGGGGCCGGTGGGGGAAAAGCCGTTGGACGCAGTCCTGGCGATAGCGGCGGGTGGCCTCCCAGATGACGGCCGTTTCGTAGGCCAGGCGGCGCTCGGTGGTCCATAGGGCGGCATAGGCCGGCAGCAGTTCGGGCCGGGCCGCTTCCATGTGTTCGCGCACGGTGCGGCAGGGCGAGGCGTCGAAGCTTTCGGCCAGGGAGGCGAAGGCATCGACCAAAAGGCGCGGCGGCCGGGCCGCGGCCAGGCGCAGCATGGTCTTGCGCCACATGGAATTGCCGACAAAGGACACCCGAGCCCGCCAGGGGTGACTCACGGGCGTTGCGGCCAGCGGCCGAAACCGCGTCTCGTCGGCGGCCAGGGGCAGGTGGTGGACGTGGGCAAAGCCCATGGCCCGCACCGGTTCGAGGCTGTCGGCATCCCAGGTGAAGATGGCCGTGGCCCGGTTCTGGGCCGGCGCGTAGAGCGGCAGGAGCAGTTCCGGGCTGTCCACGAACCACGAGGCCAGGGGCAGGGCCAGCTCGTCGAGCAGCGACAGCAGCACGCCCTCGTGGTCCACGCCCATGTGGTTGACGGTAAAAAGGAAATCCGGCTTGAACGCGCCCACCGCCCCCCGGACCATGGCCACGAAGGCGTCGCGGTCGCACTCGTCGCCGGTTTCGAGGTAGCGGCAGGGCGCGCCCAGGCGCTGGCAGGCCTTGGTCACCTCGCCGAGCAGGAAAAAGCGGTTGGTCAGGCACAGCACCCGGGGCAGGGCCTGGCGGAACAGCGGCCGGGGCGTAGCGACAGGTTCGCGGGGAGGCGGCGGCGGGGCAAGCAGCCCGGCCAGGCCGCCGTACCAGGCCGGGTCCAGGCGGCGGTAGACGGGATGGGCCACGGGAAAAAGCGGCAGCGGCGCCACGCCGCCGCTGGCCGCGGCGAAATCCCGGATGCGCCCGGCGGCCGTGACCGGGTCGTCATCGTCCACCCACAGCAGCCCGGGGTCGCCGGCAACGGCCAGGCGCGCGCCGGTGGCCTCGCTGATGGCCGTTTCCCGGTCGGCCACGGCCACGGGCAAGCCGGCCTGGCGGCAGGCGGCCACGGCCGCGCCCAGGCCCGCGCCCAAAAAGACCGGCAACCCGCCGGCGGCGATGCGCTCCCGGGCGAGCCTCGCCTCGGCGTCCAGGCCGGCACGGCCGGCCAGGCTCCAGGTCTTGCCCCCGACTTCCAGGCGGACGTCCACGACGCCAGAGGCGTCACGGACGGGCGTGGCGACCAGATCGGGGGAAGCCACGGCGCCTCAATCGCCGCAGGCGGCGGTCAGGGCCGTTTCGTCCGGAAGGACCTGGAAGAACTGGAGCAGCTGGACGAGGCCCAGGGTCTTTTCCACGGGGGGGCTGAGCCGGTAGAGGTAAAAGGCACGCCCGGCGCTACGCATCCGGGTGTTGGCCGAAACGAGAAACCCGATGCCCGAGGAATCCATGAAGGTCACGTCGCCGAGATCGACGACCACGGTGGCGACGGCGTCGCCTTCCAGTTCGGCGTCCAGGCACCGCTTGAGGTCCGCGGTGATCTCCAGGGTGATTTCCCCGACGTAGTGCAGCATCAGCGCATTGCCGATGCGCGAGAGCCTCAGCTTTTCCACCGCGTCGCCCCTATGTCCTTGTGAATGAAAACGACGTTTTCGTCGTCGCGCCGGTCGACCCGGCAATGGTTGGACAGCATGCGCATGATGTACAGGCCCCGGCCGCCCTCGGAATCCGGGCCGGGGTTCTCGAAGCGGGCGCCCTTGGCAAATCCCTTGCCCCAGTCCACGATCTCCAGTTCCACCCAGGCCCCGGGGCTGACGGCCAGGCGCACTTCCAGCTTGCCCGGGCCGCCGCCGTAGGCGTGGCGGCAAACGTTGGCGCAGGCCTCGGTCAGGATGATGTCCAGGTCGTGGAGCGTGTCGGGATCGGCCAGATGCTCGCGCGCCAGGTATTCCACCACCTCCTTGGCCAGCTTGCGGCTGTCGCCAGGGTGGGAAACGGCCTGAAAGACTTTGCGTAGCACCGCCTGTTCCACTGTCCCGCTCCAATGGCGCGCCGGGCCGGGCCTCGTCGCGACCTGCCTACGCTTTGCGCCGAAACCGCGCGCGCCGTCAAGGGGCGCCCCTGTCGCGGCCCGGTTCCCTCCCGGCGCCATTGCGGGTATGGCAGCCGCAGCGGCGCCGCGCCATCGGCTGCCCGCCCAAACCGCGCCATCGAGGTTGCCTTCCCGTGCACACGCTGCTTTTCGGGGTCTCCGGCCTTCCCCTGGGCAATGGGGAGAAGTTTCATTACGCCAGCGGCATCGCCTATCTCAAGGCCTTCGGCCTGGATGCCCTGGAACTGCTGTTCGTGCGCTCCGTCAACGTCTCGGCCCGCAACAGCGCGGCGATCCTGCGCGAAAAGGCGGCCAACGCCTTCCACCTGTCCGCCCACGGTTCGTATTACATCAACCTCAATGCCGCCTCGGCCATCAAGCGGCAGGAGTCGCTGCAACGCATCGCAAGCGGCGCCGAGGCCCTGCGGCTGGTTGGCGGGCGAAGCCTCGTGTTCCATCCCGGGTTCTACCTGGGGAAACCGCCGGCCGAGGCCTGGGAAACCATCAAGGACTGCCTGCGCCGGCTGCCGGATGACGGCATCGACTACCGCCTGGAAACCACGGGCAAGGGAACGCAGTGCGGCACCGTCCCCGAGATCGTGGCCCTGTGCCGGGAACTCCCGGCCTGCAAGCCGTGCATCGACTTCGCCCACATCCACGCCCGGCAAAACGGCGGCCTGCGCACCTACGCCGATTTCGCGCACATCCTCGACGCCCTGCTTGAGGGATTGGGCCGGGCCGCCCTGGACGACCTGCATATCCACATGGGCGGCATCGCCTACGGCCCCAAGGGCGAAAAACACCATCTGCCGCTTGCGGACAGCGACTTCAACTACAAGGCCTGCCTGCAAGCCCTGCGCGATTACGCCGTCAAGGGCTGCGTCATCTGCGAAGGGCCGCGCCTGGAATACGACGCCATCCTCCTGAAGAATGCCTACCACCGGCTGTAGCGGCCTCAGGCCCCCCGGCCGGCGAAGTCGGCCCCGTCCAGGAGGATGGTCACCGGACCCCAGTTGACCAGGGACACGTCCATGTCCGCGCCGAAACGGCCCGAGGCGACCTGGCCCGGCAACAGCCCGGCCGCCCGGGCCACCAGGGTTTCGTAAAGCGCCTCGGCCACGGCCGGCGGGGCGGCGTCGGCAAACGACGGCCGGCGGCCCTTGCGGCAGGCGGCGTAGAGCGTGAACTGCGAC
This sequence comes from Solidesulfovibrio sp. DCME, assembly GCF_049995385.1. Lineage (NCBI taxonomy): Bacteria > Pseudomonadati > Thermodesulfobacteriota > Desulfovibrionia > Desulfovibrionales > Desulfovibrionaceae > Solidesulfovibrio > Solidesulfovibrio sp. DCME. The sequence continues at coordinate 1,481,908 of NZ_CP188261.1, read as the reverse complement.
ACCAGCAGCAATTGCCCCCCGCTTTCGCGAAGGCTCACGTTGCATTTGCCCTCCGCGTCCGGAAAAATCCGCAGGTCCAGGGCCTTTTCGAGCATGGCCCGGCAGACGGGGCCGTCGGCGAAGCCCGGCCCGTCGTCGCGGCCGAAGCCGACCAGGGCCAGGAGACCCGGCCCGATGGCGGCCACGTCCTGGCCGGCCACGGCAACCGTAGCCTGGCGGACCCGTTGCAGCACGAGGCGCATCTCCCCCACTCCCTCTCAATAACGGTACAAATCCAGGCAGGCATCCCGCAGCACGCCGCCCACGACCTCGATGGCCGCCGGGGAGCGCTGCGTCAGGTACCGGCTGTCCACCGGGGACCATCCCCTCGGCGGGACGAGCCCGGGCAGGCAGCCTCCTTCCCCTTTCCGAAGGTTACGGCTCTGCCGGCCCTGCCGCCTCTCCGCGCAGGGCCGCTTCGATGGCGGCGGCCAGGTCGCGGCGCAGCACGGGCTTGAGGAGCATGTCGCGAATACCGATGGCCCTGGCGCTTTCGCGGCTCATGGTCTCGCTAAACCCCGTGAGCATGAGCACCGGCAGATCCGGCCGGATGGCCAGCGCCCCCCGGGCCAGATCGGCGCCGGTCAGTCCCGGCATGTTCTGGTCGGTCACGAGCAGGTCGAAGGCGGCCGGATCGGCGCGCACAAGGGCCAGGGCCAGGTGCGGATCGGTCTCGGCCCGGACGTCGTAGCCCAGGGATTCGAGGAGTTCTCGGCCGATTTCGGCCAGGGCCTCCTCGTCGTCCACGAACAGCACGCGGCCGCGACCCCGTTGCGGCGGCAGGTCGGGGGCATCCGCCGCCTCACCGGCCTCGGCGGCCAGGGGCAGAAAGACCTCGAAGGTCGCGCCGGCGCCGAGCGTGCTTTTGACCTTGATGTCGCCGTGATACTTGCGCACCACGCCGTGGGCCACGGAAAGCCCCATGCCCGTGCCCTCGCCGGGCTTTTTGGTCGTAAAAAACGGGTCGAAGATGCGCTCCAGGATGTCGGCCGCAATGCCCGGCCCGCTGTCGCGCACCCACAGCCGCAGGCAGTCGCCGGACAGGGCGTTGCCCCGGAGGGGGCAGGCGGCCTGGGGCACCTCGTCCAGGCCCACTTCCAGCACGCCGCCGGTCTCGCGCATGGCCTGGGCGGCGTTGGTGCACAGGTTCATGATGATCTGCTGGATCTGGGTGGGCTCGGCCAGGATGGCGTCGCGGCCGGGGCGGATGACGTCCTTGATCGCGATGGAATTGGGCACCGTGGCCCGCAGGAGCTTGAGGGTCTCCTTGACCAGCGGCCCCACGCGCAGGGGGTGGGCGCCGGGTTCGGCCTGGCGGCTAAACGACAGGATCTGCAACACCAGGTCCCTGGCCCGCCGGCAGGCGGACAGGATGTGGCTCACGCGCCGGGCCACGGTGGAATCGGGCTCGGCGTCGCCTTCGAGCATCTCGGCAAAGCCCATGATGATGCCGAGGATGTTGTTGAAGTCGTGGGCGATGCCGCCGGCCAGGGTGCCGATGGCCTCCATTTTCTGGCTCTGGCGCAGGCGCTGCTCCAGGTTCTTGCGCTCGGTGATGTCGTGGGCCACGAACACGGTGGCCAGGGCGGCGTCGTCGGCCTGGGTCAAGGGCGAGGCCGTGACCAGGAACTCGCCGCGAAGCCTGGGGATGGACAGTTCCTTGGAGTGGAAGCGGCCGTCGGTCATGGCCAGGATTTCGGTCGAGCGTTCGCCGGGCCGGTCCGGGGAGTCGAACAGAAACGAGCTCTCCCGGCCGACGACGTCCTTGGGCGGCAGGCCCAGGCGGTGGGCCATGGCCAGGTTGAGGCGGCGCACCCGGCACTGCCGGTCGATGACCACGATCATGTCCTGGACGGAATCGAAGGTGCCCTCCCATTCGCGTTTGGCCGAAACGATGAGCCTGGTCACGCGCTCGCGTTCCTCGATCTCCCGGGTGAGCTTGCGGTTGGCCCCGGCCAGGGCGGCGGTGCGTTCGGAGACGAGGGTCTCCAGGCGGTTTTTTAAGGCCGTGAAATCGCGTTCGGCCCGCCATTTGGCGCCCAGGGAGGTGGCGAACTGGCGGATTTCCTGGGGGTGGAAGGGCTTTTGGATGTAGAGGAGCTTGTCGGCCGGGGGCACGCGGGCGGCGATGACGGCCGGATCGACGTCGGTAAAGGCCGTGACCACCACGATCTGCACCCAGGGGTCCAGGGCGCGTATCTCCTCGGCCGCGACCAGGCCGCCGCGCCCGGGCGGCATGCGCACATCGAGAAAGGCGGCGGCGTAGGGCCGGTGTTCGCGCTGGGCGGCGGCCACGGCGGCCACGGCCTCCTCGCCCTGGCGGCAGCAGGTCAGCTCGAACCGGGCCTCGGGCGCGGCCGGCCCCCCGCCACCCAGTCCGTCCAGGCCGTCGAAGACATCCGCGGCCGGGCACAGGATCTCGGTAAACAGATCCAGTATGCGCGGTTCGTCGTCGGCCACCAGCAGACGCATGGGCTCGTTGGTCGTCTTTTTGCCGGCCATGGCGCGCGCACTCCTTCCGGTCGGGGCTTACGGCATTTCGGAACGGTCCAGTTGCTCGGCCGCCGACGGGGTATGGCCGGAGGCGGCGGCCGCAGCCCTGGCCGGTTCCCGGCGCGGCGAAGGGGCCGGTTTGGCGGTGGCCGGACCGGCGCTGGCCGGGGCCGGCGTGAAGGGCTTGGGCGCCGGCGCGGCGGCCGGTTGCGGCTGGACCGCCGATGGGGGTTGGGCCGCCGGTTGCGGCTGGGCGGCCGGCGACGAAGGGGGCGTGGAGGTTCCTGCCGTCTGCGCCTGGGCGGCCGGCGGCGACGCGGGCGCGGCGCTCCCTGCCGTCTGCGGCTGCGCGGCCTGTGGAGACGCGGGCGCGGCAGTTCCTGCCGTCTGCGGCTGGGCGGCCGATTGGGCCTGGGGCGACGGCTGGACGGCCGGCGGTGTTTGCCCCACGGCTTGCGCCGGGGCCGCGGGCTGGGCGGCCGGCCGCGGCCGGGGCGCGGGCTGGGCGGCCGGCGGCGCCTGCACCACCGGGTGCGGCGCGGCGGCCGGCAGGGGTGCCGGTTGCGCCTGGGGCAGCGGCTGGGCCGCCGGCACCGGCGAGACGGCGCTTGGCAGGCTCACTTCCTCCACCATGGACAGGCGGCTTAAATTTTCCTGGGCCACGGGGTAGAAACGCGGGTTGGCGGCGATGGCCCGCTCGAAATATTCCTGGGCCTTGGCCTTGTTGCCGGCTTCCAGGTAGCACACGCCGATGTTGTTGAGAGCGGCCGATTCCGAACCCGCGCCGGCAAAAACGCCGTAGGCCTCGTCGTAGCGGTGCAGCCGGCACAGGGCCAGCCCCAAGTTGTTGGCGATCTTGAGCGATTTCTTGGCCGCGGCGGCCTTGCGGAAGGCGGCCACGGCATCCTCGGTGCGGCCCAGAAGCAGCAGGGCGATGCCGCGGTTGTTTTCCACATCCGCGTCGAAGGTCGCGGCCAGGCAGCGGTCGTAGATGGCCAGGGCGGCCTCGGGGCGGCCGTCGCGGGCCTCGATGGTGCCGAGCAGCGCCGCCGCCCGGGGCAGGGCGGGGTCGCGCTCCAGGGCCTTGGCCAGGTTGGTGGCGGCCTCGGCCTTGGAGCCGCCGAGATAGAGGGCAAAACCCAGGCCCTGCAGGGCCGGGGCGGACTTGGGGTCGCTTTTGAGGGCCTCGCCGTAGGCCAGCACGGCCTTGGGGTACTCGCCAAGGCCCAGGTACAGGTCACCCATGCGGATATGGACCGTCAAGGCCGGCGCGCCGGCCTTGAGGGCTTCGAGATAGAGCCGGCCGGCCTCGCGGGGATCGCCGTGAGCCAGGGCGGCGTCGCCGGCAGCCAGGCTGCCCCCCCCCTGCCCGGTCACGAGGCCGGCGGAGCGGGCCTTGGCCCCGGACCCGCCGCAGCCGGCCAGCCCGGCAAGACAAACGACCAGCCCGGCCATGGCCAGGGCCATGCGCAAACGTCCCTTCACCGCGTCCCTCCCCGTGTCTGCCCGGTACCATAGCAAAGCCGCCGAGGTGGGTAAACACATGCCCGGACCGGTCACCGATCCATGGATCGGGCCGGCGGTGTGGTCCACGATCCGTGGAACGTTTCCGGCCCCTGGGAAGCGGCCCGGGCGGGAAGCCCCGTTGCCACGGCCCCTTGGCGCGAGGCGGGCTGGCCGGCCGGCGCCCGTGCGCTTTTGGCATGAATATTTCATCACTAGGGGAAAACACCCCGGTCATCGGGGAAAGGCCTCCCCATGTCCGCACCCGACACATCACGCAGAAACAACCGGCAAAGCGGCGCGGCGGCCGTGGAAATGGCCATCGGGATGCTGTTGCTCGTGCCCTTGCTGCTGCTGCTGGTCGAGGCGACCCGGGCAATCACGGAATACGCGCAACTGCAAAACGCCGCCATGGAAGGGGCCCGGATGCTGGCCCGGCAAAACGGCGACGACAGCGGGGTGGAGGATTTCATCAAGAACTCCATCCTGACCGACGCCTCCGGCAACGCCCTGATGCAGGGCTCGGACCCCACGGTCACCATCAGTCCGCGCGACAGCAACAACAACGTAACAGTGCAGGTGGACCATGCCTACGCACCCTTTTTCACCAGCAGCTCCGGCGGCGCCAACTCCTTCCTGCCTGGCTCTGATTCGCTCGTTATTTCGGCCAAGACGACCATGGCCTTGCCCGAGAACTGACGGCGACGCGCGCGGCGCCTCGAGCGTGCTGCTGGCCGCGGCCCTGGTCGGGGTCATGGCCGCCGCCGGCGTGGCCGTGGACTATTCCCGGGTGTATGTGGCCCGCAACAAGCTGCAAAACGCCGTGGACGCCGCCGCCCTGGCCGGCAGCCTCAAGCTGGCCGACGACCCGGACGTCGAAAACGGCACGGTGGAAACGGCGGTCAAGGACAACCTGGCCTTAAACGACGCCGCCGCCAAGAACATCGAGGTGGCCTCCGGCGGCGCCACGCGCAGCGTCTGCGTGGACGCCGAGGCCGACGTGGAGATGACCCTGTCCAAGGTCATCGGCACGGACACGGTCACGGTCTCGGCCGAGGCCTGCGCCGGCTACAACGACATCGAGCTGGTCATGGTCCTCGACGCCACGGGCAGCATGAAGGGCACGCCCATCACCAACGTCAAGTCCGCGGCCACCGACCTGGTCAACCTCATCATGCCCTCCGACAACGCGGCCAACACCCGGTCCAAGATCGGCCTGGTGCCGTTTCAGGGCAAGGTGCGCATCGACGGCAACGACCCGGTCACGGCCGAAACCAACCCCGACGGCGTGGGCACCGGCTGCCGCAACGCCGACGGCAGCCTCAACAACGGCAAGCTCAAGACCGAATACAGCAACACCACCTCCAAAAGCTCCATCTTCTACGGCTACACCATCAGCGGCGTGAGCACCTCCACGGACAAGACCTGCTCGGGCATGTCGCCCATCCGAGCGCTTTCCTCGGACAAGTCCACCATCTTATCCAACATTTCGGCCATCAACGCCGGCGCCGTCACCTCGGGCACGCTCATTTCCGAGGGCATCAAGTGGGGCCACAAGGTGCTCTCGCCCGAGGCGCCCTACACCGAGGGCAGCACCGACAAGAAGGTGCGCAAGATCATGATCGTGCTCACCGACGGCGACACCGAGGACGGCCGTTGCGGCGGCAGCTACGCCTCGGCCTCCAAGACCATCAACACCTACTGGACCAACGCCTATTTCGGCCAGGGCCTCAAGCCGACGAGCAGCGCCTCGCCCTACTCCACCCTGTCCACGGCCACGTCCACCCTGGCCCAGATCCCCAGTTGCGTGGACAACGGCAAGCTCAACCAGTACGTGCTCGACGAGGCCAATGCGGCCAAAAACGACGCCAACTACCCGGTGGAGATCTTCTCCATCCGCTTCGGCGACTCGGATTCCACGGACAAGAGCATCATGAAGCAGATCGCCTCGTCCAAGACCGGCACCACCGACCACTACTACGACGCGCCCAGCGAATCGGACATCCAGGACATGTTCAAGCAGATCGGCCAGCAGCTCGGCCAGCGGCTCATGACCAAGAAGGAAGCCACCACCGGCACGCCGTAAGGGAGAAACCGGACCATGTCGCCGCTTACGCCCCCCCGCATCCCGCGACGCCGGCCGGGAAACCAGGAACGAGGCGTCACCACCCTGGAAATGGCCCTGGTGTTACCGGTCTTTTTCATGATGCTCTTCGGCATCATCGAGCTGGCCAACATCCTGCGCATCCAGTTCCAGCTCAACAATGCGGTGTCCGAAGCCGCCCGAACCGCCACCTTGGTGGAAACGACCACGTCGACGGCCAAAAGCTCCGTGGAAAACCTGCTGTCGGCCATCACCCAGAACAACCCCAAGGCCCAAGCGCCCGAATTCAACCTGTCGCCGTCGCCGACCGCCACCTGCAAGGAAACGCCCTGCGACCCCTTCACGGTGCAAGCCAGCTACACCTATTATGCCATCAATCCGCTCATGGAGCCGTTTTTCGACGGGCTGCAACTGTCGGCCTCGGCCAAGCGGATTTCGGAACCGTGGTAGCCAAGGAGAACATGCCATGAAAACCCGCCTGCCCCTCGCCGCCCTGGCCGCCCTGGCCGCCTGGCTGCTCCTGGCCGGCCCGGCCGTCGCCGCGACCAAGGCCAATGTCGTCACCTTCTACCAGTCCTACCTGGAACTGGTCAGCGCCAGCGACTACGTGACGGTCTCGCGCGACCAGCCCGAGGCCTGGGACGCCAAGTTCGACGCGGCGGCCAAGGCCGCCGGCTTCGAGGACGCCGCCGCGGCCCTGGCCGCCGGAGAGGAATTTGCCAGCGACAGCGACGTGGCCGCCCTGCGCCAGTCCGTCAGCGACAAGATCCTCCAGCAATACAAGCCCTACCGGGAATAATCCCCATTCCCGCACGGGAAAAAGGAAAAAGGATGCCCGCTTGCGCAGCCGGGCATCCTTTTTCCGTCTCATGGCCAAGCGCCTTTCGCGCCGCCCCGGCCGCCGCTAAGCCCCCGTCAGCCAGGCCATAAGCGCCAGGGCGGCCAGGATAGCGGCCAGGGCCGCGGCCAGCCGCAGCCCGGTCCCCCGGCCGAAGCCGCCGAGCGGGCCGCCCGAATCGGCCGGGGCCGGGATGATGTGCTCGGCCCGCAGCAGCCGGTAGATCCCGACCAGGGCGGCCAGGCAGATCAGCAGGGCCAGCACGTTGTCCGGGCTGTGGAAAAATTCCCGCAGGCCGCGCCCCGCCGCCGCGAGGCCCGAAGCCAGGCCGGACAGGCCGTCGCGCAGGCCCTGCTGGCGCTCCTGCAATTCCCCGATGGAACGGGCCATATCCTGGGCATCGGGCATGGTCCCCCTCCCCCGCTACTTGTGGAGGCCGCTGAACATCTTGATGAGGCTTATGACCGCCGGGCCCAAAATGACGATCAAAAGCGTGGGAAAGATGAAGAAAATTAGCGGAAAAAGCAGCTTGATCGGCAGCTTGGCCGCCTTTTCCTCGGCCAACTGGAAACGCTTGGTGCGCATGGAGTCGGCGTAGACCCGAAGCGTCTGGGCGATGGAGGTGCCGAACATGTCGGTCTGGATGAGCATGGCCACCAGGCTGCCCATGTCCTCCAGGCCCACCCGGGCGGACAGGTTTTTGAGCGCCTCGCGCCGCGACTTGCCGGCCCGCAACTCCAGGGTCAGAAGCCGCAGCTCGGCGCTTAAAATCGGCTCCTTGTGGGCCAGCTCCAGGCAGACCCGGTAGATGGCCGCGTCCAGGCCCATGCCGGCCTCGACGCACACGACCAGCAGGTCCAGGGCGTCGGGCAGGCCGTGCTGGATGGCTTTTTGCCGCTTTTTCACCCGGGCGTCGAGGAGCCAGCCCGGCAGGTAGAAGCCCACGGCCACGCAGGCCAGCACCACGAACATCTTGTACTGGACCGGCACCCGCCCGGAAAAGGCGGCCAAGGCGCCGAGGCTGAGCCCCACCAGGGCCGCGCCCGCCTTGATGCCCCAATAGATCTCCAGGGCGCCCGGCTGGCGGAAGCCGGCGTGGACCAGGGCGGCCCGGGACTTGGACAGTTCCTTGGCCTCCTTGGGCTTGACGGCCTCGCCGAAGCGCTCGGCCATGCCCTGGGCCAGGCCGGACAGCCAGCCGACAAGGCCCGGCCGCCGCCCCTCGCGCCAGCCGGCCGGGTTGACCACGGCCAGGGCGCGGCTGGCGATCTCCCGGCGCTGGCGCCGCTCATGGCGCATGACGGCCACGGCGTAGGCGGCCAGGCCGACGCTGGCCGACACCAGCAGGGAGATGAGCAGGATGATCACGGCAGGCTCCCCGGTCCCCTAGACCTTGATGCGCACCATTTTACGGATGACCAGGATGCCCATGGTCATCAGCCCACCGACCATATAGAGGAACATGCGCCCCAGGGGCTCGGTGAACAGCAGGCCCAGATAGCCCGGGTTGAGGAACTGCACCGCGCCGCACACGAAAAAGGGCAGCAGGCACAACACCCAGGCGGCCATGCGGCCCTCGGCCGAAAGCACCCGGATGCGGCCCTTGAGTTTGAGGCGCTCGCGGATGAGCCAGGCGATGTTGCCCACGATCTCGGCCAGGTTGCCGCCGGTTTCGTTCTGGATCTTGACCGAGACCACGAAGAAGTTGAGGTCCGGGCAGTCCACGCGGTCCATGAGGTTGTCCAGCGCCACCGTCACGCCCATGCCGAAATTGATCTCGTCCATGGTCTTTTGGAATTCGATGCGGATGGGGTCGGCGAATTCGCCCACGACCATGCCCATGCCGCTGGAAAAGGTGTGCCCGGCCCGAAGCGCCCGGCCGACGAGTTCCAGGGCCTCGGGCAACTGGCGCTCGAACTCCTTCATGCGGGCGGCCTTGCGCATGGCGATCCACTTGAACGGCAGCGTGCCCAGGCCCACGGCCACGGCCATCTGCACCAGCGGGTTGCCGACGTAGATCGAGGCGCCCAGGTAGCCCGTGGCCGCGAAGACCAGGGAGAGCAGGACGAAGACGCCGAGCGGCGCCTTGATGTCGGCCTGGTCGAGCATCTTGTCCACCCGCCGGCTCCAGGCCTGGCGCGAGAGGAAGACGTCGAGCCAGCGCAAGCCGCTGAGCTCATGGCGCTTGACCAGGTCGGCGGTCAGCTCCGGGGCCAATCCCCGGCCGTGGGCCACCTCCTCGATGCGCCGGGCCAGTTCCTTGCCGCTTGTGTCCATGGCCCGGCGGATGACGAAGACCACGGCCACGAACAGATAGACCAGGGCCAGCAGCAGGGACAGGGACAGGATGGACGGCAGTCCGGCGGGTTGGGGCGGCATGGCGGGCGTCCTGGCTCAGGTTTCCACCACGTTTCGTGGATCGAAGATGTTGTCGGGCAGCTTGATGCCCTTGGCCTCGAACTTGGACGCGAACTTGGGCCGGATGCCCCGGGCCAGGAACACGCCCTTGACCTTGCCGTCGCTGCCCACGCCGCGTTGCTCGAAGGCGAAAATCTCCTGCATGGTGATGACCTCGCCTTCCATGCCGGTCAGTTCCTGGAAGCTGACGAGCTTGCGGCTGCCGTCGGAAAACCGCGAGATCTGCACGATGACGTCCACGGCCGAGGCGATGTAGCGCTTGAGCGACAGGGGGGAGATGGACAGGCCGGCCATGGCCACCAGGGTCTCCAGGCGCATGAGGGCGTCGCGGGGGCTGTTGGCGTGCAGGGTGGCCAGCGAACCGTCGTGGCCGGTGTTCATGGCTTGCAGCATGTCCAGGGCCTCGGCGCCGCGCACCTCGCCGACGATGATGCGGTCCGGGCGCATGCGCAGGCAGTTGCGCACCAGGTCGCGCTGGGTGACCTCGCCGCGGCCCTCGATGTTGGGCGGGCGCGATTCCAGGCGCACCACGTGATCCTGCTTGAGCTGCAGCTCGGCCGCGTCCTCCACGGTGACGATGCGCTCGTCGTGGGGAATGAAACCCGACAGGCAGTTGAGCATGGTGGTCTTGCCCGTGCCCGTGCCGCCGGAGATCAGGATGTTGAGCCGGGCCAGGACGATGCCCCGCAGCACGTCGGCGAAGTCCCGGGTCATGGCCCGGAAGCGGATGAGGTCCTCGATGGTCAGCTTTTCCTTGGCGAATTTGCGGATGGACAGCGCCGGGCCGTCGATGGCCAGCGGCGGGATGATGGCGTTGACGCGCGAGCCGTCGGGGAGCCTCGCGTCGACCATGGGCGAGGATTCGTCCACCCGCCGGCCCACCCGGGAGACAATGCGGTCGATGATCTTTTTTAAGTGGTCGTTGTCCTTGAAGCGCGATTCGGTCAGCACCAGCTTGCCCGAGCGCTCCACGTAGATCTGGCGGTAGGAGTTGACCAGGATGTCGTTGACGCTCGGGTCCTTGAGAAAGGGCTCCAGGGGGCCAAGGCCCAGCATCTCGTCCTTGACTTCGCTGATGAGCCGCTCGCGCTCGATCTGGTTAAGCGGCGTCTGGGCGAACTCGTCGCGCAACAGCCGCTCGACCAGCTTGCCGATCTCCTGGCCCAGGGCCGCGCCGTCGAGGGTGTCGAGGAGCGAGAGGTCGATGAGGTCGATGAGCCGGTCGTGGATGCGCGTCTTGATCTCGTAATACTCGTCCCTGTCCACGCCCGGCTCCTTGCGCTCGGGCGCGGCCATGCCCCCCCGGGGGGAACCCTGCCGCAGCAGCGGCGGCCGTCCGCGTTCCATGTGTGTGTGCCTCCGGCGGCCAGGGGAGGCGTTGCCTCCCCTTACCCCCTCCACCGGGGGGCATGATGCCCCCCGGACCCCCTCGCCGGGGGGTTTGTATATTGCAATACCTGGGCCAACGCTTACGACCTGTATTGACCCATTCGCGCCCACCCCACAACCCCCCCCTTCAAGGGGGTCCGGGGGGGATTATCCCCCCCGGCGGGGTGCAGGGGCGGCGCCCCTGCCTCTTCTCATCCCCTGCCGGTCAGGAGTTTGAGGCCAAAAAGCTTGCGCTTGCGTTCCGGTTCCGCGGCCGGGGCCAGGGTCCGGGCCAGGTCGGCCAGGGAGCGCGTGACGGCGGCCTTGGGCGCGGCGTCGAGCAGGGCCTTGCCCTGGTTGATGGCGGCAAGCGTCGTCTTGTAGTCGTTGGGCACCCGCCAGAAGACCGGCAGGGCCAGGGCCTTTTCCATGTCCTCCACGGTCAGGTCGCTCTCTTCCAGGTGGCGGTTGACCACGATCTTGAGTTTTTCCTCGAGCCCGGCCTCGGCGTGGCGGATGTTGTCCAGAAACCGGCGCACGTTGGCCAGGCAGGGCAGGTTCTGCACGCACACGAGCACGATGGCGTCGGAGATGTCCATGACCTTGAGGGTGATCTCGTCGAGGTACATGCCGAGGTCGATGACCACGGTGTCGAAGACCTGGCGCATGAGTTCCAGGAGCTTGGAGATGTTTTCCGGCGAGGCCATCTGCAGGTCGTCCAGGCGGCTGGGCGGGGCCAGCAGGTACAGGCCCGATGCGTGGCGCGACATGACGCTCATGAGGTAGGTGGCGTCGAGGCGGGCGATGTTGCCGAGCACCTCGCCCCAGTGGTACTTGGGGGCGATGTCCAGGAACAGCTGGGCCTCGCCGAAGGGCAGGTTCATGTCCATGAGGGCCACGGTGGCGCCTGGCTTGTGGCCAAGGCAAGCGGCGGCCAGGTTCACGGCCATGGAGGTGGTGCCGACCCCGCCCTTGGCTCCGAACACGTTGATGATGCGGCCCTGCTTGCCGCCGCGCGCCCCCTGGCGGCCTTCGCGGCGGGCCTTGAAGCGCCACAGGGCCATGCGCACTTCCTCGTGGCTGACGGGCTGGGGAAAGAACTCGCGCACGCCCTGGCGCATCAGCCGCATGAGCACCTCGGCGTCGTAGGCGGCGGCGGTCAAAAACACCTCGCGCTCGCCCCGCCGGGACACGACCTCGGCCAGGGCCGTCAGTTCCGCCTCGCCGCCGTCGGCGCCGATCTCGCGCACGAGCAGGTCGGCGTATTCCTCGCCGTCGCCGAGCACCTCGAAATCGCCGTCCTCGGACAGGCATTCCTCGAACACCCTCCTGACCGCCTGGCCGCCCAGGTCCAGATACGCCGTGATCTTCTCGTGTGCGCTCATGGGCGCTCCCGCCGGGTCCGGCCGCCTGGTGCCGCGTCCTCGAACCATGCCGCCCGCGTCGAGGCCATTACCGGACTGTCCTTACATTTTTTTAAAACCACCGACATGCTTTGCCAAGGGCACCCTACCAGGACGGCCGTCATTTGAGGATGTTGAGGATCGGGGCCGGGGTGGCGTCCTTGTCCGACGGCTTGGCCTTCTGGTAGCGGTCGTAGGCCAGGGCCGTCTTTTCCCCGTCGAGCCCCACGACCGGCGTATCGTCGCCAGCCGCCGGATCGAGCTTCTGGTTGTCAAATACCGCATGAAAGGATTTGCCGTAATCCCAGGCACGTTCCTTCTCGGCCTGGCAACCGGCCAAAAGCCCGGCCCAACCGGCCAGGACGGCCAGGGCGACAACGGTGGCGCAGCGTTTCATGGCGGTCTCCTCCCTTCCCGCTTACGGTTCGGTTCTGGGCCGGCCGGCGGCGGCGATGGGCACGGCATGGCCGAAATCACCGTCCAGGGAGGCCGCGCCGGCCACGATGGGCCCGCCGCTCCCCGCGGCCTTGGCCTTGTCGTCGCGCGTGATGCCCAGGAAAAACTCCAGGTCGTCCGGCTCGTGGCCCGAATCCGTGGGCAGGCTCACGGCCTTCTTGTCCAGGGGCTTGACCAGATGGGCGGTGATGAGGATCACCAGCTCCGACTGGTCCTTCTGGAACTGGGAGCTTTTGAACAGGTTGCCGAGCACCGGGATGTCGCCGAGCACGGGGTACTTGTCCACGGTGTTGCGCGACTGCTCGTTGAGCATGCCGGCCACGGCGAAGGTCTGGCCGTTTCGCAGTTCGATGGTGGTGGAGGTCTGGCGGGTGTTGATGGCCGGGATGGGCGAGCCGAGGATGGTAATGGCCCGGGTGTAGTCGAGGTTGGACACCTCGGGGCTGACCTTGAGGTTGATGCGGTCGCCGCCGACCAGCGTCGGGGTGAAGTTGAGCTGCACGCCGAACTTCTTCCATTCGATGGTGGTGGTGCCAAGGCCCGAGGCCACGGGCACGGGGATCTGGCCGCCGGCCAGAAAATCCGCCGACTGGCCGTTTAAGCAGACGAGGTTGGGTTCGGCCAGAATCCGCACCAGGCCGTTTTCCTTGAGCATGTCCAGGACGGCGGTCATGGCCGTGTTGCCCGGCCCGCCCCAGTTGGTGTTCCAGCGGGCCACGGCCGTGCCCTGGTTCATGGTCATGGTTTCCTTGTTGGGCGTCTGGTTGAACTCCCGATAGGCCAGCTGGATGGGGGAGGATTCGTAGCTGGCCGAGCTGTCCGAGGACGACGTGGTTTTCATGGTCACGTACTGGTAGGCGTTTTGCACCGTGTCCACGTTGAACATGCTCGACGCCACGGTGGTGAGGGAGCCGATGAGGGTGTAGGCGAAGTTGCCGTCGCCCACGGCGCTCAAGTTGATGCCCATGCGGTTGACCACGGACTTGGTCATCTCGGCCACGCGCACCTCGAGCATGATCTGCTGCACGCCGCCCACGGTCAGGAGGTTGAGTACCTTTTTGGGGGCGTAGACCTCGGCCAGGGCCAGGGCCTTTTTCAGGTTCTCGGCGTCGCGCACGGTGCCGGACAGGGCGATGGAATCCTGGCTGGCCATGACCTCGATGCCGGGCTCGCCGGGCATGACGTCGTGGAGGGCGCGTTTGAGGCGCGAAATGTCCGGGGCCACGTCCAGGTCGTAGACGGCCCGGACCTTGTCGCCCTTGTCCCACAGGGTCAGGTTGGTGATGCCGGGGGCGCGGCCGGTCACGTAGATCTGGCGCGGCGAGAGCAGTACGAAATCGGCCACCTCGGGCTGGGCCACCGAGACCCGGGTCACGTCCACATCGCTTTGCAATATCACGGACTTGCCGATGGTCAGGGCCAGGCGGGGGGCGTTTCTCACGGCCACGGGCCCCACCCCGCCCGGCGCCGCGAAGGACAGGCCGGTGAGGGTCACGACCAGGGCGCAGGCCACGATCCTGGCGAACCAGGCGGCGCATCTACGGCTGTCCATGCTGCTTCTCCTTTACCGGCGCCCCGCCCAGGTCGTCGAGCTTCACGCGCTCGCGCTCGGTGCCCCGGATGATTTCGATGCTGACTTCGGCCGGCTGGGGCTCCGGCTCCGGCGGGGCCGCGGCCGGCGGCGGCGCGGCGGCGAAGGCTTCCAGGCTCTTGGCCACATCGGCTCCAGACGTGGGCACCACGTCCTCGTCGCCGGGCTTGCGCAGGGCCAGGTGCATGCTGCCGAGGTCGGCGGCCAGGGCCAGGCGCTCGGCCTCCTCGGGCGTGACCATGAGCGTGAAAAAATCGGTGTTGGCCAACTCCTCGCGGCCGTCCTTGCCGCGCTTGGCCTCGAGCTCCGTGCCGGTGGTCAGGACCAGGACGTTTTCCAGGATGACCTTGTTGACCTTCTCGTCGTTTTTCCCGGGCTGGGAGTAGGTCACCAGCACGTCGACCCGGCTGCCGGGCGTGATGTGGCCGCCGGAGCCCATGACCTTGGTGCCCTTGACCGTCAGCGCCCGCTTGCCGGGCTCGACCAGGGTTTCCAGGCCGCCGCCGGTGGCGCCCTTGGGCAACAGCTTGTCCGGGGTGATGGGATCGTCCTGGGAGATCTCCCGGGCCGTGACGCGCCCCACCGCTTCCGTGGCCTCGCGCAGGGCGCCAAGGGGCGCGGCGTCGGCGTCGAAGGCCTTGAGCCGCACCATGCCGGCATCCAGGCGCGCGCCCTTGGGCACGCTGCGGGCGGCCACCAGCACCTCGATCTTCTTGACGGCCACGGCCGGCGCCGCCGTCTGGGACGGGCCGCGCACGGAAGACAGCCAGCGTATGGTCAGCAGCCCGGCCACCAGGGCCAGGATCACGGCCACGATCAGGTGCGGCATCGCCTTGGATTTCATTGGGGCCTCCGCCCGTGCCTTCCCGCCGCGCCGTGGCGCCGGCGGCCTCCCGGGAGAAACTGACTCTTTAACTTTGTTATACGCTGGTACGGCCCTTTACGGGCCCGGCCGCGCCTTCCCCCGTGACCGGCCGGCGAGGCCTGGGGCCGGCTGCGCTTGCCTGGCCGGCCCGCCGCCGGCCGGCCGCGCGCCCGGGACACACCGGGGCGTCCGGGATGCAGCAAGAAGCCTGCCAATCCTCTCCGGCCGAAACGGTTGCCGGACGGCCCCGGCGGCGGTAGCCTGGGACAGCATCCCCAAGGAGCCCTCCACCATGCTGATCCAGGTCAAGGCCTCGGCCGGCTCGGGCAAGACCCACGCCCTGACCGAGCGCTTCATCTCCCTGGCCCTGCGCGCGGGAAGCCGCCTGCCGCGCGCCTGCGCCGACAGCCTGGAGCACGGCTACGCCCTGCCCGAGATCCTGGCCGTGACCTTCACCAACAAGGCCGCCGCCGAGATGCGCGAACGGGTGCTCTCGCGCCTCAAAACCCTGGCCCTGGGCCTGGGCGGCGCCGACGCCGCCACGCGCGGCAAGGCCCGCGACGAGCTCGAGGACCTGCTCGTCCATGCCGAGCGCCTCAACATCCGCACCATCGACAGCCTGCTGTTTCTTCTGGCCCGCATCTTCGCCCTGGAACTGGGGCTGCGCCCGGATTTCGAGCCGGCCTTCGACATGGGCGACATCCTGGCCGACCTCTACGACCGGCTGGCGGCCAGGCTCCCGGAGGACCCGGCCCTGGCCCGGGGATTCGGCGAGGCGGCGGCGGCGCTTTTGCGCGAAACCTCGGGCTTTTTCCCCCTGCGCCGCTTCCGGGAGCGCGCCTGCGCCGTGGCCGGGCAGTTGCTGGCCGAACCCCTGGGCGCCCCGCCGGCCCCGGCCGAGGCCCTGCGCCTGGGCTTCGAGCGCCGCCTGGGCGAGCTGTCCCTGGCCGCCGGGGCGCTTTTCACCGGCCTGGAGGCGGCCGGGCTCAAGGCCGATGCCCGCTTCCTGACCTTTTTGCGCCGCTGCCGCGAACCCGAGCAGGCCGACGCGCCGCCGCGCTCCGCCTACCTGGCCAAGCCCGGCCTGGCCGATTGCCTGCTCAAAGCCAGCCGCGACGGGGCCACCCCGGCCCTGGACGCCCTGTTTGCGGCCCTGCGCGCCGCCCACGGCCGCTGCGCCCGCGATCTGCCGGTGCTGCGCGCGGCCATGGCCGCCCTCCCGTTCATCGCCCTGGCCGACCATTTCGCCGCGGATTTCCCGGCCTACTTAACACAGATGCGGGTGCTGCCCCACGTCTTGTGGCCGCGCCTTGTCGCGGCGCGCCTGTCCGGCGACCAGGGCGTGCCCGATGCCTGGTGCCGCCTGGGGGCCGGCCTGGCCCACATCCTCATCGACGAGTTCCAGGACACGGCCGGCGAGCAATGGGCCGTGCTGCGGCTGCTGGCCGCCGAATGCCTGGCCCGGGGCGGCAGCCTGTACCTCGTCGGCGACGTCAAGCAGGCCATCTACGGCTGGCGCGGCGGCGACGCGGCCCTGTTCGACACCGTCCCGGCCGATCCCGAACTGGCCCGCCTGACCGACGAGGTGGCCAGGACGACGCTGCCCATCAACTGGCGCAGCGCCCCGGAAGTGGTGGACACCAACAACCGCTTCTTCGGCGCCCTGGCCGATCCGGGCACGGCCGCCCGGGTGGCCGAGGCGCTCCTGGGCCCGGCCCAGGCCGCGGCCGGGCCCGAACTGGCCCGGGCCCTTTCCCGGGCCTTCGCCGACGCCGGCCAGCGCCTGCCGGCCGACAGGCCGGCCGTGCCGGGCCACGTGCGCGTCACCGCCCTGCCGGCCGATTCCGTGGCCGCCTATGACGCGGCGGCCCGCCAGGCCCTGGTTGAGCTGCTCACCGACGAACTCGTGCCCCGCCACGGCTGCGGCGGCGTGGCCGTGCTCACCCGCTCCAACACCCAGGCCACCCGGGTGGCCTCGTGGCTGGTGGCGGCCGGCCTGCCGGTGGTGACCGAAAACAGCCTGCGCCTGGCCGACCATCCGCTCATCCGCCAACTGGCGGCCATGCTGGCCTTTCTGGACTATCCGCCGGACAACCTGTCCTTTTTCGCCTTCGTCTCGGGCCGGGAACTCTTCGGCGACAGCGCCGGCATCGCCCGGGAGGAACTGGCCGACTGGCTGGCCGGGCTGCCCGGCCGGGGCTCGCTGTCCCTGGCCTTCGCCGCCCGGTTTCCCGAGGCCTGGCAGCGGCTGGTGCGGCCGTTTCTGCGCCAGACCGGCCTGGCCGGCCCCTACGACCTCCTGCGCGAGATCGTGGCCGGCTACCGGCTGCTGGAACGCCGCCCCGGGGACGAGGCCTTCCTGCGCCGCTTCCTCGAAATCGCCCACCTGGCCGAAAGCCGGGGCCACGGCTCCATTTCCGCCTTTCTCGATTTCTGGAACACCCTGGGCGACGACGAAAAGGTGCCCCAGCCGGAAAACGTCGGCGCCGTGCGGGTCATGACCATCCACAAGGCCAAGGGGCTCCAGTTCCCGGCCGTGGCCGTGCCCTTCCACCATTTCCCCGGCCGCTCGGGCGAGGCGCTGCTGGTGGCCGCCAGCCTCGACGAGGGCGAGGTGCTCGTGCCCGACCAGGCCGGCCTCGGCCCGGACCACGCCCGGCGCCGGGCCAGGGAGCTGGCCGAGCAGGTCCACCTGCTCTACGTCGCCTGGACCCGGCCCGAGGTGGAGCTGCACGCCTTCGTGCCCGGGTTCGGCAAGCTGCGCGAAGAGCGCTCTCCCCTGGCCCGGGCCTTGACCGTCCTTTTCGCCGCCTTCGGCCACGACCCGGCCGAGGCCGGCCCCCTGCGGGTCGGCACCCCGGCCGTGGCCCCGGCCCCGCCCCCGGCCCCGCCCCCGGCCGCCTGTCCCCTGCCGCAACGCACCGAGGCGGGCGACGCGGCGGCCTCGGCCGCGACAACGGCCGAGCCCCTGGCCGTGGGCGAGCCCATGGCCTGGCTGCCGCGCCTGAAGGTCTACCGCAACGTGGCCGACGACGTGCGGCGCACGCTGCTTTCCGGCGAAAAGCGGCGCGGCGAGCTGGCCCACCTGGCGGCCGAGGCCTTCGTCCGGCAGGGTTTCGACCCGGACGAACCCGTTGCGGCCGCCCGCACGGCGGCCCTGACCGCCCTTGGCGGCGAACGGCTTGCCGCCGCCGCCCGCCGGGAGATGGCCGAGGATTTCACGGCCATGCTCGCCTGGCTGGCGACGCTTCCCCAGGCCCGCGACGCCCTGGCCAAGGGGCTGGCCGAGCGCGAGCTCATCGCGGCCGACGGCCAGCGGTTGCGGCCCGACCTGCTGTGGCTCGGCCCCGAGGCCACCGTGGTCCTCGACTTCAAGACCGGCCGCGAGGAACCCGGCCACGCCGCCCAGGTGGCCCGCTACCTCGCCCTGGCCGGGGCGCTGCCCGGCCGGGCCGGCAAGCCGGGACGGGGGCTGCTCGTCTACCTCGACAAACGCCTGTGCCGCGACGTGGAGGCCGCCTCGTGAAACCCGTGGGCATCATTCCCTGGACCGAGGAATTCTTCGGCGCTGTGGCCCGGCGGCTCGTGGCCGCAACCGGCGGCGATTTCACCGACGTCCTGGTCATCTTTCCCCTGCGCCGGGCGGCCCGGCACCTGTGCGACCGCCTGGCCGCCCTGCCGCAGCTGCCAAAGCCCCTGCTCGCCCCGGAGATCGTGGCCGTCGGCGACTGGGCCGCCGCAATCGGCGCCTCGTTCGCCCCCACGCCGCCGGTCATGCTCGACGTCCTGGACCGGGTGGCCATCCTCCACGACATCGTGCGCGCCGTCGCGGCCGAAGCCCCGCAACCCGGGGATTTCCCCACGGACATGGCCCGGTTTTTCCCCTGGGGCCTGGAACTGGCCGAACGCATGGAGGAACTGTTCCGTCACAACGTGCCCGGCCGCGACCTGGCCCACCTGCAAGGCCAGGTCCTGCCGCCGGCCGCCGCCCTGCTCTCGCGCCTGGGGGCCATCCACGACCGCTACCGCCAGCGCCTTGTGGCCGAGGGCCTGGCCACCCCGGGGCTGTGCCTGGCCCTGGCCGCCGAAAACGCCCGCGAGGCGGCCGCCCGGTTTGCCGGCAGGAAGGTTTTCGCCTGCGGCTTTGCCGTGCCGTCCGGGGCGGAAAAGGCGCTGTTCGCCGCCCTGTGGCGCCAGGGCGACCTGGAGATGCTCTGGCACGGCGACCCGGCCCTGGCCGATCCCGGCGGCCGGGTCCATTTCTCCTGCCTGGAGCAGAAACGCTGGCTGGGGGACCTGAGCGCCCGGGCCGTGGTCATTGCCGACGGCCGGACCCGGCGGGCCAAGGCCAAGGCCAAGGCCGCCCCGGACCGGCCGACCCTGGTGCTCGATGCCGACGCCGCCAACCTGTCCTCCAAAAAACTGCGCTTTTTCGAGGGCCACGACCTGCACGCCCAGCTCAAGGCCCTGGAAACCTGCCTGCGGGAAGCCCCGGACCTGGAGGACACGGCCATCGTGCTGCCCGACACCGGCCTGCTCTCGCCCGTGCTGCACATCCTGCCGCGCAAGGACGTCAACATCTCCATGGGCTATCCGTTGGCCCGCTCGAGCCTGGCCAGGCTATTGGAAACCATCCTGACGCTTCAGGAAACGGCCCTGTCCCCGGGGCGCTACCACTGGAAGGAGCTGGTGGCCCTGCTGCGCCATCCCTACCTCAAGATGCTGCGCCTGGGCGAGGCGGAGCCCCTGCGCGGCGTTTTCCACGGCCTGGAGGCGGCCCTGCGCCGGGGCGGGGCCTTTGTCGACCCCTTCCTGGTGGAGGCCGGCGAGGAGGATGCCCCGACGCCGCCCGAGGTCGCGGCCCTGGCCCGGCGCGTGCTGACCACGTGCCTTGCGGCCTTCGCCGCCGTGGACACGCCCCGGGCCCTCGGCAACGCCGTGGCCGGGCTGTGCGAGCTGCTGCTCGACCCGGACCATGCCGGCGACGCCTGGGAGCGGTTTCTCATCGACGCCGAATGCCTGTTCCGCCTGGCCACGGCCGTGGTGCCGACGCTGACCGGCGGCCGGCTGGCCGACGCCATCCTGCCGCGCGACACGCTGTTTTCCCTGCTGCGCCGCCTTATTGCCGACGAGCGCGCCCCGTTCGAGGCCGAGCCCTTGACCGGCCTGCAGGTGCTCGGCGTCCTGGAAACGCGCCTGATGACCTTCCGCCGCGTCTATGTCCTCGACGCCGTGGAGGACAAGCTGCCGGGCAGCGCCCCGTACGAGCCGCTGTTGCCCGACCCGCTGCGCCGGCTGCTGTCCCTGCCCGACACCCGGCAGCGCGACCTGGTGGCCGCCTACAACATCTACCGGCTCTTTTTCGGGGCCGAGGAGATCACGCTGCTCTACCGCACCGGCGCGCCCGGGGCCGGGCTGTTCGAGGACGCCAAGCCCAGCCGCAGCCGCTACGTGGAGCAGCTGCTGTGGGAGGAGGAAAAACGCCGGGGACGGGTGCTCAGCCCCGGCGAGCCGCCGGTGGCCCTGGTGCGCCTGCCCCTTTGCCCCATCCCCGAGGCCGACGCGGCCATGCCCGTCACCCCGGCCGTGGCCGCCCGCCTGGCCGCCTACCTGGAAAACCACCGGCTCTCGGCCACCTTCCTCGACACCTACCTGGCCTGCCCGCTGCGGTTTTTCTACCGCTACCTCTCGCCGCTCGCCGCCCTGGCCGAGGTGGCCGAGGAAGGCGACCCGGCGGCCGTGGGCATCGCCGCCCACGAGGCGCTGCGGGAATTCTTCACGCCCTACCTCGGCCGGGACATCGACGCCGCCGACATCGACGCCCTGGCCCTGGCCGACCTGTTCGAGGCCCGCCTGGCCGACAACCCGGCCTACCAGGCCCTGCCCGCCGACGGCCGGCTGCTTCTGGCCAAGGCCGGGCGCCATCGCCTGTCGGCCATGGCCGCCGCCCTGCCCCGCACCACGCCCTTCGAGCTGGAAACGGAACTGGCGGCCAGCCTCGACGTCTCCGGCCGGCCCTTTCTCCTCGCCGGCCGGGCCGACAGGCTCGATCGCCGCGAGGAGGGCGTGGTCATCGTGGACTACAAGACCGGGAGCGTGCCGGCCGTGCCGGCCGCCGCCTGGACGGACGAGGCCTTTTTCCGGCGCGTTACCGATTTTCGCGATTCCGCCGACGACCCGCGGCTGCTCGACGAGGCGGCCGGCCGCTTCCCCAGCGTCCAGTTGCCGCTCTACTGCTGGCTCTACGGCGCCGGCCGGGGCGAACGGCCGGCGGATGCGGCCTTTGTGGAGCTGCGCCAGGACGGCCAGGAAAAGCCGCTTTTTGGCCCGCGTTTCGAGGCCCCGGCCCGCCGGGAGATCATCGAGCGCCGGGTGCCCCAACTGCTGCGCTTCCTGCTGCGCCACCTGACCACCGCCACCGCCTTCGCCCCGCGCCCGGACGAGCGGCGTTGCCCCTACTGCGACTTCCGCCCGGCCTGCGGCGCGGCGTCACGGTAGGAGGGAAAGGGGCGGGAAGGTACGGGCGGTGAAGCGTGGCGAGCGATGCGGTGAGAGGTGCGGGGAGAAGCCTCCGGCGGCCAGGAGGGGCACTGCCCCTCCTGGACCTCCCGCAAGGGAAGCGAACGTGGGAATGCCGGGCTTGGGGCTTATTTTTCCAGGGATTCCTCGGGGGCGGGGGCGGCCTTGGGCCGCAGGGGCTCGTAGTAGATGGCCGACTTGGTGGCCTTGGTTGCGGTGTTGTACTTGAGCTTCATCTTGATCTGCTTTTCCGGGAAATCCCAGCTCATGACCTGCCACTCGCCTTCGGTGGCCGTCTGCGGCGTACCGGCCAGCTTGGTGGTGACGGCCTTGATGATGTCGATATCGTCGTGCTCGGTCTTCATGATGCGGCTGTAGAGCTTTCCGTCCACGACGCCGTACACGATGACCGGGGCCAGCCGTTCGTGGATGCCGAGCCTGCAGGGGCCCGTATAGTTGTAATAGGCCACGCCCTCTTTCTCGTCGAACTTGACGAAGTAGTCGTGGTCGTTGATGGCGGAAATGGCCGTACCGTAAGGCGGTTTGACGCAGTCGAAACCGCCGGCCAGGCTGGCGGCGGCCCACACAAGCGAGAGCAGGCACGACAGGAAAAGGGCGCGGCAGCGCATGGTTCCCCCAGGGTTGCAGTGGAGACGGAGCCTCTCTGGATGTAAGGGACTCCATTATACCGCACCATGCCGCGACGCAAGCCTCAAATGCACGCGCGCGGCCGCGACGGCGGCTGCGTTGCCGCCCGTGGCGCGGTCGACCGCGAGCGGGAAGCCTCAGGCGGCCCGAAAGCCGGCCGGGCCGGCGGCCACCAGGGAAGACAGCGTGCCGCGCAGGTTGGCCGCCCGGACCTTTGGCGCCACCAGCGACAACCGCGTCAAACCGATCACGACATTGACCACCCGCCGGGCCGTTTCCGGCGAATCGTCGCGCACCGAGCCGTCGAGGCGGCCCAGATGCAGCAGCACCTCGAACTGGCGCACGATGCGGGCATGGAGCCGGTCGAGCTCCCTGGAGCTTTCCCCGGCCCCCTGGCCCCTGCCGCGCCCGGCCACGCTGACGATGTCGCCGTAGGCCGCCGGCCGCTCTTCCAGAAAACGGCAGTAGGCCTCGGCCAGGGCGAGCAGCATGGCCAGCCCCGTTTCCCCGGCCGCCTCCGGGCAGGCCGCCTCGATATGAGTGAACAGTTCGCCCTGGAGCCGGGTGAGCACGGCGGCGAAGAGCTCGTCGCGGTTCTTGAAATGCCGGTAGACCGATTCGGGTGAAAATCCCAGCCGCCGGACCAGATCGCGCGGACCGACGCCGTCGCGGCCAAGATTGGCGAAAAGCCTGGCCGCCGCCTCGATCACGGCCTGCCTGGAAGCGTCCATATTCTCCCCCGGGGTTGCCTGTGCCTGGTGGACGAAGTCTTTTTTCCTGTATGGAAAAATACCGCCGGCCCGCGTCCCTGGCAATACAAAACCGACGCTGTGGGCAAAATCCCCAGGCAGTGGGTAAGAAGGCACCAGGGATTGCGGCAGCCGGCCGGCGGCGCTTCAGTCCTTTGCGGCCACGCCGGCGCGCGGATGGGCCTTGTCGTAGACGCGCATGAGGCGGGCCAGCTCCAGGTGCGTGTAGCGCGTGGTGGTGGTCAGGCGCTCGTGGCCGAGCAGTTCCTGGACGTCGCGCAGGTCGGCCCCGGATTCGAGCAGGTGGGTGGCGAAGCTGTGGCGCAGCATGTGGGGATGGACGTGCTGGGCGATGGCCGCGTCCCGGGCCATGGCGTCGAGGATGCGCCCGGCCTGGCGGCGGCCGAGCCGGGCGCCGCGCGGCCCCAGGAACAGGGCCTGCTCCGCCGGCTCGGGCCGCAGTTCCCCCCGGCGGCGGGAATACTCCCGCAGGCGCTCCCGGGCCGCGTCGCTTACGGGCGCCAGCCGCTCCTTGGAGCCCTTGCCGAGGACCCGCACCACGCCCTGGGAGAGGTCGAGGTCGTCGAGGTCGAGGTGCACGGCCTCGCTTATCCGCAGGCCCGAGCCGTAGAGGAGTTCGGCCAGGGCCAGGTCGCGGCAGGCGGCGATGGAGCCGTCGGCCTCGGGGCTGCCGGGCCGTGGCGTCACCAGGGCCACGGCCTCGTCCACGTTGAGAGCCCGGGGCTGGCGTTTTTCGGCCTTGGGGTTTTTGAGCCCCGAAAGCGGATCGCCGGCCACCAGCTTTTTTCGGCGCAAAAACCGGAAAAACCCGCGCAGGGACGAAAGCTTGCGGCCCATGGACGTCCTGGCCACCCGCCGCCGGTGCAGTTCGGCCAGAAAGCCCCTGGCCTGCTCCCGGGTGATGTCGGCCGGGCGATCGAGGCCGAGGCCCCGGCCGTTGAGGTAGGCCTCGAACTGGCGCAGGTCCTCGGCGTAGGCCGCCAGCGTGGCCGGCGAATAGCCCTTGGCCACGGCCAGGAAGTCGAGGAAGGCCGTGACGGTTTCCGGCCTGGAGCCCGGCGGGGACGGCGCGTCAGGCCTGGCGCTTGTCGAGGACATAGCAGCTCTTGGGGTTTTCCTTGGCTTTTTTCTTGAGGGTCATGGCCGCCTGGGAGGCCTCGCCGTAGTGCTTGAGCCGGCCGTCGCGGTTGAAGACCACGGCGATGGACACGGCCATCAGGGGAAAGGTCCGGCTGTTGCCCTCCCGGTCCACGGACTGGATGTAGCCGCGCGTGCGGTCCTCGGCGTCGTAGAAATGGGGCACGATGTCGTCGAAGCTTTTGACCACCGCGGCGCAGGCCGCCTCCACCCGGTCGGGCGTCATGATAAAGACGAAATCGTCGCCGCCCACGTGGCCGACGAAGGCCTTGTGGCCGCCCACCGCCCGCACGGTGGTGACCAGGATGCGCGCCGTCATCATGAGCACCTCGTCGCCCCGGGAAAAGCCGTACTTGTCGTTGAACGACTTGAAGTAGTCGAGGTCGGCGTAGGCCAGGGCGAAGTCCTCCCTGCGGTCGATGAGTTCCTGGATGCGGGCGATGATCGAGGTGTTGCCCGGCAGTTTGGTCAGGGGATTGGCGTCCAGGGACCGCGAGGCCCGGGCCAGGGCCAGGGTCGTTCGGGCGCGCAGCATGGGGGCGGCCAGGGGCCGGGTGAGCAGCTCGTCCACCTCGGCGGCAGACCAGTCGATGTCGCGCCCCAGGTCCCCTTCGTCCATGACCAGGGCCACGGGCAACTGACGGTAGACGTTTTCGCTTTTGACCATGGCCACCAGTTCGAGCCCGGGGATGTCGGGCAGCCTCTGGTCCACCACCAGCAGGTCCGGCGGGTCGGTAAAAAGGAGCTCCACCGCGCCGCGCCCGCGCGAAAGGGCCGTCAGTTCGACCTCGGACGGGGAAAAGGCCTGGCCGAAAAGGGCCGGCAGATCCGGCTCGGGGCTGAGGATCATGATCTTCTGGGGCCTGGGGAACAGGCTTGGCGGGGTTTCGGGCATGGCTTACGTGAACGACAGGTCGGCGATCTCCACGAACTGCTCGCACATCTGGTCCAGGAGCTTCTCGAACTGGGCGGGCTTGATCTTGAGGATCTTGAGCGCCTCGGGCTGGAGGTAGGTCACCCCCACGTCGCCGGAAAAACCGTATTCGAACACGCGCACCATGAAATCGCCCAGATGCACGACGCAGGCCATCTCCGGGTAGAGCTGGGCCAGATGGGGCTTGTGGTGGTAGGACAGCCCTTCCTTGATGTTGGCCGGCAGCTTCCAGTGGTCGGCCAGCCAGGCGTTGATACGGTCGTGGCCGAACCCGAGCACCTCGCGCTCGGCCTGCAGGTAGTAGCAGTCGCGCTCGGCCACGACCCGCTCGATCTCGGGCTTGAGGTCGGGCAGCTGCACGGTGGCCACCACCTTGCCCAGGTCGTGGAGCAGGCCGGCCACGGAATATTCCTCGGCATCCTTGCATTCCAGCATGCGGGCGATGGTGCCGCAGGCCATGGCGCAGCCGAGGCTGTGCTCCCACAGCCCGACCATGTTCTCGCTCATGACCTCGAAGACCGAGGTGGACACGATGATCGAGCGCAGGACGTTGAAGCCCAGAAGGACCAAGGCGTGGCCGATGGAGCTGATGCGGCCCGGAAACCCGTAGACCGGCGAATTGACCATCTTGAGGACCTTGGCCGAGAGCACCTGGTCCATGCTGATGAGCTTGGCCACCTGGTCGGTGGTGGAATCCGGCCGCTCGACGAGCTTGCTGACCTCGTCGAGGACTTTCGGCAGGGTGGGCAGGTCGCGCACGGCCAGGATGCGGTCCTTGCGCTCGGTGCGCAGGTCCTCGCTCATCGTCCGCCCCCCTTGCCGCCGCTGGAGGCGGATTTGGGCTTGGCCTGTTCCTCGGCCGGGGCGGGTTCGGCCACGGCGGCGGCCCGGGCGGCCTTGGCCGCCTCGGCCATGGCGGCGCTGGCCGCGGATTTCATGCGGAAGTAGTGGTCGAGCAGGCGCTTGATCTGCCCCATCCACTTGTCGTCGGGATATTTGCGGAAAAGGAAGTCCATCCGTTCCAGGCGCTTGTCAAAGGACGAGGAGCCGGCCGGCCCGTCCAGGCGCACGGGCTCGCCCTCGACCACCAAGTGGCTCACGCCCATGGTGTCGAAGCGGTCGAGGAGGCTTTCGGAGAGTTCGGAACCGGCGGCGGCCACGGCGATGCCGTCGGGCCGGGTCACGGGCTTGGCCAGGATCATGCCGGGCTTGGCCAGGTTGAGCGGAATTTTCTGCATGACTCGGCCGTCCTTACGCGTCCCTGGTGTAGTACATGCCCGGCAATTTCCGCACAAGTCCCTTCATTTCCAAAAGGACCAGGGCATGGCTGAGGGAGCCGGCCGCCGCGCCGAGGCGGCTGCCCAGGACGTCGATATGCGCCTTGGCCCCGTCGTCGAGCAGGCCAAGCACCGCCGTTTCCAGGGCCGACAGGCCGGCCGCCGCCGGGTCGGAACGCGACGCTCCGGGGTCGGAACGCGACGCTTCCGAGGCGGGACGGGATGCTTCCGGGGCGGGACGGGGGTTCGGCCGGGCCAAGCCTTCCCGTTCGGCCGGCGCCGTGGGGAGGTCCCGGGCCGGCCGTGGCGGCGCCACGGGGCCGGCCGGGCGCGACGCGCCCAGGGAGGCGGCCAGTTCCCGGGCCAGGGCCGCGATGATGTCCTCGGCCGCCTGCACGAGCCTGGCCCCCTGGGACAGGAGGGCGTGGCAGCCGGCGAAACTTTGCAGGTTGACCGGCCCGGGCAGGGCGAAGACCTCGCGGCCCTGCTCCAGGGCCAGGCGGGCGGTGATGAGGCTGCCCGAGCGGGCCGCCGCCTCCACGACCATGACGCCCAGGGACAGCCCGGCGATGATGCGGTTGCGGATGGGGAAATTCTGGGCCTGGGGCGGCGTGCCCGGGGCGAATTCGCTGACCACGGCGCCGTTTGCGGCCAGCTCGCGCCACACATCCAGGTTGGCGTCGGGATAGACCAGGTCGAGCCCCGTGCCGCACACGGCCAGCGACCGGCCGGGGCCGGTCAGGCCGCCGAGGTGGGCCTGGCGGTCGATGCCGTAGGCCAGGCCCGACACCACGGTGATGCCGGCCCCGGCCAGGCCCGAGGCGATCTCGAAGGCCTGGGCGAAGCCGTAGCGCGAACACTGCCTGGCCCCGACCATGGCCACGCAGGGACCGGCGAGAAGCCCGACGTCGCCAACGACGTACAGCGCGGCCGGCGGATCGGGCAGTTCGCGCAGCCGCTGCGGATAGGCCGGATGGAAATAGGGCACCGGGACCAGGCCCTTTTTGGCCGCCGCCTCCATTTCGCGCCGGGCGGCCGGGGTGGAAACACCCCGGGCCAGGGCGCCGGCGGCCGCGTCGTCGCACAGCCCCTGCGGCCCGAAGGAACGGGCGTCGCCCAGGGCGGCCGCGGCCGAATCGTAGCGGTCGAAAATGCGCTTCCAGGTCCGGGGGCCGATGCCCGGCGCGTGGCGCAGCCGCAGGCAGGCCTCGAGCTCGGCCAGAAATGCCGCGTCGCCCGTCCAGGCGAGGGGGGGCGAAAGGGCGGCGTCCGTGGTCATTTGGGCAGGGATTGGAGTTTCTGGCGCACGACGGAGGCCAGTTCGGCCTCGGGATAGTCCTTGAGGTAGCGTTCGAGGGTGGCCCGGGCGGCGGCGACATCCCCGCTTTTTTCCTGGGCCATGGCCATCTTGTACAGGGCATCGGCCGCCTTGGAATGGCCCGGCCAGCCCTTGGCCACCTTGTCGAAATCCGTGACCGCAGCCGTGTAGTCGCCGGCGGCGTAGGCGCTCTCCCCCACCCAGTACAGGGCGCTGGGCGCCAGGGGGCTGGCCGGATGCGTGGCCACGAACTGGTCGAAGGCCGCCTTGGCCGCGGCGGCATTGCCGTTGATGGCCAGCTGCAAGGCCCGGTTGTATTCCGATTTTTCGGCCGGGGAGGCGGATTCGGCCGGGCTGCCGGGGCGGTTGTCCCTGACCGGCGGCGCCTCGGGCGTGCCCGGCGTCGCGGCGGCGGTTGTCGGCGAAGCGGCCGGGCCGGTCGGCGGTTCGGTCCCGGCCGGCGTCGGCCCCGCTGACGCGGCGGTGGATGGCGCTGCGGCACCCGGCGCGACGGGCATCGACCCGGCGGTCGGCGCGGCGGCGGGCTTGGCAGGCTGGCCGGCCCGGTCGGCGGCAATGGCCGCTTCGGGCGTGGCCGGCGGTTCGGCCGGGCCGAGCCGGCCCAGGCCCCGGCGGCCCCGGGCCGTATCGGGCGCGGCCATGGCCGCCTGGCGCCCGGAGGCGGGCGGCGCGGGGGCTTCGGCAGCGATTTTTGCGCCCTCGGCCGTGGGCATGGGAATGCCGTGCCCCTCCTCGATACCGGCCGCAGGTACCGCCCCTGGCGCACGCCCCGGCGAGGCCTGGGCCGGCTGGGCCGGCGGCGTGTCCGGCCCGGCGGCGGCGGCCGGATGGGCGAAGCCCACGCCCAGGGCGCTGCCCTGGGGGGCGGCCGACGCGGACGGGGCCAGGCCTTTTGATTTGAGCGCCGTCACCAGTTCGCCCAGGTGCTTTTGCATCTGGCCGATGGCCGCGTCGTCGTGGCCCTGACGGCTTTTTAAGTCCTTGAGTTCCGCCTCGAGCGTCTCCAGGGAGGATTCCACGGCCCGCAGGCGAAAGTCGTCGCTGCCGTCGCGCGTGCGCAAGGTATTT
This sequence comes from Solidesulfovibrio sp. DCME, assembly GCF_049995385.1. Taxonomy (NCBI): domain Bacteria; kingdom Pseudomonadati; phylum Thermodesulfobacteriota; class Desulfovibrionia; order Desulfovibrionales; family Desulfovibrionaceae; genus Solidesulfovibrio; species Solidesulfovibrio sp. DCME. The sequence continues at coordinate 1,453,138 of NZ_CP188261.1, read as the reverse complement.
CCCGGCCCGCATCCGCCGACCAAAACCGTGGCAAGCAGCAGCGCCGCCACCCTGCGTGCGTCATTTCCCGTCATGTGCGCGTCGTATCGTTTCTTCCCAGCAACCCACTTAACTTCCAACGAGAAGTACGTCAGCGGCACAGGGAGCGCAAGCCGATTCTTGGGAAAGGCCCGGCCGCGTCCGGGCTTTGTTGCATCCACGGCGAAATTAGGGCAAAAGCCGACGGCAAGGCGCGTCGCGCCGCGCGCGCAATCCGCAGGCTCCAAGGAGAACGCCCTCATGCCCGAGGCAATCCGCATCGCCGTCTTCTGGGCGGTCATGGTCCTTTGCGCCGCGCATCTCGGACTGGCGTTGGCCGCCGCCGGCGTGCCCACCATCACCGCCATGACCGGGCTGCGCCAGATCAAGCGGCTCAAGATCTTCATCGACAAATTCGGCCAGCAGGCCGCGACCTTCGCCCTGCTTGGCGGGTTGTGGATTTTTGTGGTGCTCGGCGCCGCCCTTGGCGCCGTGCGTTTCCTGCTGCCGGCCAAGGCGCCCTATTTCGCGGCCGTTCCCTGGCCGCTGGCCGCCCTGGCCGGCCCGGTCCTGGCCGGCGCGGCGGCGTTTTTGTGCTACCGCGGCCTGTGGCAGCGGCTCAAGACCCGCAAGCCCCTGCACGGGGCCATTGGCCTTGCCGCCACGCTTTTGCTGTGGCTGGCCTTCTGGGCCGGGCTGGCCATGCTGCGGCCCTTTTGCCTGGGGCTGGCCGTGCCGGCCGATCCCGCTTTCCTGGTGCCGCCGGGCAATTCCCTGTTCTGGCGGATGCTGGCCGAGGGGCTGACCCTGTCCGTTGGCCTGGCCGGGACCTTCACCGGCGCCTGGCTGGTGTGGCGGCGCGACAAGGACGATTTCGGCCGCGACTACTACAACTTCACCTTGCGCCTAGCCGCCCGGGTCGGCTTCGTGGGCCAGGTGCTGGCCCTTGGCGCCATGGGCTGGCTGGTTATGGGGCTGTTGCCGCTGGTGGGGGAACTGTCCGGCCGGCTGACCATCGCCGTGGCCCTGTATGGCAGCGGCGCCCTGGGCACGCTGTTGTGCCTGGGCGTGGTCATGCCCCAGGAAAACGCCCTGCGCCACAAGTTCATGCTCGTGGCGGCCTTCGTCGCCGCCCTGGCCGGCCTGACGGGCCTGCTGGCCGGCCTGGCCACGGTCTTTGCGCCCGGCCTGCTGCCGGCCGTTCCCTTGCCGTAACCTTTCCGCGACTGTTTTCCCTGCCAAACCGTCACCGGGACGGGTATACGATGACATAAAAGAAAGGAGTCGTTATGCCCGTCCGCGTCTGTCTCGCCGGCCTGGCCCTGCTGCTGGCCACCGCCACGGCCCTGGCCGATCAAGGCCCGAAAATCGAAAAATACGTCCTCGAAGCGCCCAAGGAAACCAACATCGCGGCGCCGGCCGCCCTGGCGAAGGCCTTCCCCGAGGGTTTCCCCCAGGGGCTCGGCTCGGGCGTGGCCTACGCCGGGACCGCTCCCGACGGCGCAACCCTGCTGTTCGTCGTCGGCGACCGCGGTCCCAATGCCGATGCCCCGGACTTCGTCGCCGCGCCTGGCGCCAAGCCCGCGCCGGCCAAATTCTTCCCGGCCCCGGATTATGCCCCGACCCTGGCCACTGTCCGCATCAAGGACGGGAAGGCCTCGGTCACGGCCCTCAAACCCCTGCGCGACGCCGCCGGCAAGCCCCTTTCCGGCCGGCCCCTGCCGCCGGGGGCCGTCGGCAGCACCGGCGAAACACCCCTGGCCGCCGACCGTGGCGTCCTGCCCCTGGATGCCGCCGGCCTCGACACCGAAGGCCTGGTGGTCAGCCCCACCGACGGCAGCCTGTGGCTTTGCGACGAGTACGGCCCGTTCCTGGTCAACGTCGATCCGGCAACAGGCAAGGTCCTGCGGAAATTCGGGCCGGGACAGGGCCTGCCCGACATCCTGGCCAAGCGCCAGCCCAACCGGGGCTTCGAGGGCGTGGCCGCGACCACGGACGGCAAGGTCGTGGCCGCCGTCCAGTCGATCCTCGACACCGACGGCAAGGTCAAGAGTTCCAAGGCCCCCTTTACCCGCCTCGTGGAACTCGACCCGGCCACGGGCAAGACGCGGATGTTCGCCTACCCCATCGACGTGGACGCCTACAAGAAAGCCGCCGACGCCAAGATCGGCGACCTGGTCGCTCTTTCGCCCACGCGCCTGCTCATCGTGGAACAGGGCAAGGGCGCGGACAAGCAGATGCGCAACAGGGTCTATGCGGTGGACCTGTCCGAGGCCACGGACCTGACCGGCAAGGCCGCCCCGGACGGCGCCCCGCTGGAGAGCCTGGCCGACGCGGCCGCTTTGGCCCAACAGGGCATCACCATGGCCCGCAAGTCCCTGGTGCTCGATTTGCGCCAACACGGCTGGACGGCGGAAAAAGCCGAAGGCCTGGCCGTGTCCCCGGACGGCAAGACCCTGTTCCTGACCTCGGACAACGATTTCGGCCTGGCCGTCACGCCGGTGAACCCGGCCGCGGGCAAGGACGGCAAGCCGGTAACGGATCCGACCGACTACCGGATGTCGCCCGATGGCAAGCTGTCCCTGGACGGCCAGGAGGTCGCCACGACCTTTTCCATCCAGCCCTCGGGCGAGAAAACCACGTTGTGGGTCGTGACCCTGGCCGAACCCCTGCGCTGACCGGCCGTATCCGGCGCCCGCTCCCCGGCGGTCATGGGAGCGGGCGCCACGCCAAGCGCCCGGGCCGGCAGGCCGGGCCGCGCCACGGCCACGCCACAGCCACGCGCCACGGCCACGCCACGCACCACGCGCCACGGCCACGCCAAGCGCCCGGGCCGGCAGGCGGGTGAAGCGCCGGCCAGTCTGCCCCCTCACTCCCCGGCCAGACGCAGCATGCCCCGGGCCTGGGCCAGGGCGGCATGGAGCCTGGGGTCTTGCAGGCAGCCGGCCAGCACGGGCTGGCGCAGCAGGAACCGGTAGGAGGCCAGGACGGGCCTGGCGGCCTGCGCCTCGCCCTGCCCCCCCTGCCCCGCTTCGAGGCCATGGGCCAGCCGGTCGGCCAGCCCCAGGGCCAAGGCCAGACGGATGTCGGCCAGTTCGGCGTCCAGATCCTCCATCTCCACGTAAAACGGGGCATGGTGCAGCCGCACGGCCTCGGCCAGCCCCCGGGGCAACTCGAAATCCAGACAGGCGGCGGCCCCGGCCACGGCGTGGTTGACCCCGAAGCGCGCCCCCTCCTCCCGGGGGGCGTCGCAAAAGGCCGTGTCCCCGGGGCCGTAGAGAGCCAGCCGGCCGATGTCGTGGAGGATGCCGGCCGTAAACAGCATGCCGGCGTCGAGGTCCGGGAAGGCCGGGGCGATGTGGCGGGCCAGCACGGCCGTGGCCCCCAGGTGCGGCCAGAGCTCCCGGCGCAGCGTCGGGGCCAGCCCGGCCCGAGCCCCGGCGCTTTCCAGCAGTTCGCTGTAAAGGAGCATGCGCAGGTTATTGAGCCCCATGGTGCCGATGGCCTGATGCAGGCTCGTAACCGAGGAACGCAGGCCGAACAGCGGGCTGTTGGCGATTTTGAGCACATGGCCGGTCAAAACCGGGTCGGCGGCGATGCCCTCGGCCAGCTGCCGGGGGCTGACGGACGGGTCCTGCAGCCGGCGCAGCGCCTCGCCGCCGGCCGCCCCGGCGGACAGGCGGGACAGCCCCCGGGCCAGAAAAGCCGGCCAGGGACGGGCCGGCAAGGCGAAGAGCTCCGGGCCATACGCGGCCGGGAGGTCCTCCCCGCCCAAGAGCTCAGCCAAACAGGCGGCCAGGCGCCGCCCCTCGGGGCTTTGCCCGCTGTCGGGCATGGTCCGCACGGACGGTTCGTCCGGCCACGGGGCGGCGGGAGAGTCGGCGGCCGGCGCCGGTTCGGGCGCGGCCGTGCGCCCCTTGCGCGAAAGGATACGGAATACGACTAGAAGACCGATCCCCGCGGCCACAACGAGCATGGCCAGGGTCAGGGACATGGTGTTCTCCTGTTAGGCGCCCGCTACACCGCCCGGGCGGACCGGCTGGCCCGATGGCCGAAACGACGCTTGAGCCAATCTTGCAGCCCGTCCAGGTACACATAATAGACGGGCGTGAAATACAGTGTCAGCAGTTGCGACACCACCAAGCCCCCCACCACGCAAAGCCCCAGCGGCCGCCTGGCTGCCGCCCCGGCCCCGAAGCCCAGGGCGATGGGCAAGGTGCCCATCAGCGCCGCCATGGTGGTCATCATGATGGGCCGAAAACGCGTGACCGCGCCCTCGAAGATGGCCTGGCGCGCCGGCAGGCCCTGGCCGCGCTGGGCCTCCAGGGCGAAGTCGATCATCATGATGGCGTTTTTCTTGACGATACCGATAAGCATGATGATGCCGACGAAGCCGTAGATGTTGAGGTCCAGGCCGAAGAGCATCAAGGTGGCCAGGGCGCCCACGCCGGCCGAGGGCAGGCCCGACAGGATGGTCAGGGGGTGGATGAAGCTCTCGTAGAGGATGCCGAGCACGATGTAGATGACGAGCACGGCCATGCCGAGCAGCAGGGACAGGCCGGTGAGCGAACTCTGGAAGGCTTGCGCCTCGCCCTGGAAGCTCGTGGCGATGGTGCCGGGCAGTTCCTTTCGGGCCAGTTCCTCCACGGCCGCGACGACGTTGCCGAGCGACGCCCCGGGCCGCAGGTTAAACGACATGGTCACTGACGCCAACTGGCCAGAATGGTTGACGGACAGCGGCCCGACCGACACCGTCCGCTTGATCAGCGTATCGAGGGGCACGAGCTGGCCGTCGCTGGAGCGCACGTAGAGCAGGGCCAGGGCCTCGGGGTTGGCCTGGTAGGCCGGGGCCAGTTCCATGATGACCTGGTAGGTGTCGTTGGTGGCGTAGATGGTGGAGATCTGCCGGTTGCCATAGGACGTGGCCAGGGCGCTCTCGATCTGGTAGGCCGAGATGCCCAGGGCCGAGGCCTTGTCGCGGTCGATGTCGATGCGCAGCTCCGGATTGCGGATCTGCAGGTCGGAATTCACGTCCTGGATGTCGGGCAGTTCGCGCATCCTGCCCTCGAAGGCGGCGGCGGCCCTGAACAGTTCCTCCGTATCCGGCCCCTGGAGGGTGTACTGGTACTGGCCCTTGCTGGCCCGGCCGCCGATGCGGATGGGCGGCGGGTTTTGCAGGTAGGTCCGCAGCCCCGGCACCTGGGCCAACTCCCGGCGCAGGCGCTGCATGACCTGGTCGGCCGTGGCCGTGCGCTCGTGCACGGGCTTGAGCGAAAGCATCATGCGGCCGTTGTTGTTGGTGTTGTTGGGGCCGCCGGAACCGACCACGGACATGAATTCCGCCACGTCCGGGTCCTTGGCCAGCAGGTCGTTGAGGCGCTTTTGCCGCTCCATCATGACGCCAAAGGCCACCCCCTCCTCGGCCTCGGTGGTGACCGAAAGCTGGCCCGTGTCCTCGCTTGGCAAAAACCCCTTGGGAATGGCCCGGAAAAGCCAGACCGTCAGGCCAAGCAGGGCCAGGGAAAACAGGAACGTGGCGAAATGGTGCTTGAGCACCAGGCGCAGCGACGTGTCGTAGAAGTCGCGCAGGCCGTCGAAGCCGCGTTCGATGGCGTTGTAGACCAGGCCGTGGCGCACGGTGGCGTGGGGTTTGAGCACCAGCTTGCACAGCATGGGGGTCAGCGAAATGGACACGAAGCCGGAAATGAGGATGGACACCATGATGGTCACGGCGAATTCGTGGAAAAGCCGCCCCACCACGCCGCCCATGAAAAAGACCGGCAAAAACACGGCCGCCAGTGAAATGGTCATGGAGACGATGGTGAAGCTGATCTCCCTGGAGCCTTCCATGGCCGCGGCCAGGGCCGTCTTGCCCATCTCCAGGTGGCGCACGATGTTTTCGAGCATGACGATGGCGTCGTCCACGACGAAGCCGACGGACAGCGTCAGCGCCATGAGCGAAATGTTGTCCAGGCTAAAGCCCAGCACGTACATGGCGGCGAAGGTGCCGACCACGGACATGGGCAGGGCCAGGCTCGGGATGACCGTGGCCGGGATGTTGCGCAAGAAAAGGAAGATGACCATGACCACCAGGGCCACGGTCAAAACCAGGGTGAACTTCACGTCGGCCACGGACTCGCGGATGGACACGGACCGGTCGTAGAGGATCCTGAGCGAGACCGAGCCCGGCAGTTGGGCCTGGAAGCTGGGCAAAAGCTTCTTGACGGAGTCCACCACCTCCACGGTGTTGGTGCCGGGCTGGCGCTGCACGGCCAGGACCATGCCCGGGGTGCCGGAAAACCAGTTGTAGCGGCGGGTCTCCTCCACGGAATCCGTGACGCTGGCGATCTCGGCCAGGCGCACCGGCGCCCCGCCGCGCCAGGCGACGATCAGCGGCTTGTAGCCCTCGGCCGAGAGCAGCTTGCCGCTGGAGCGCACGGTGTATTCCTTGGACGGGCCGGACACCGTGCCCACGGGCAGGTTGACATTGCCTTTTTTCACCGCCTCGGACGCCTCGTCCACGCCGATGCCCTTGGCGGCCATGGCCTCGGGGTCGAGCTGGATGCGCACGGCGTACTTCTTCGAGCCGTAGACCGAGACTTGCGCCACGCCGGGCACCATGGAAATGCGCTGGGCCATCATGTTCTCGGCGTATTCGTCCACGTCGGACAGGCGCATGACGGCCGAGGAGATGGCCAGGTAGAGGATGGGCGCGTCGGCCGGGTTGACCTTGCGAAACGACGGCGGCGAGGGCAGGTCGTCGGGCAGGTCCTTGGCGGCCGTGGTCATGGCCGACTGCACGTCCAGGGCGGCGGCGTCGATGTTGCGGTCCAGCGAAAACTGCAGGGTGACGCGGGTGGAGCCTATGGAATTGATGGAGGTCATGGAATCGAGGCCGGCGATGGTGGAGAACTGCTTTTCCAGCGGGTTGGCCACGGCGGCGGCCATGGTCTCGGGGCTGGCCCCGGGCAGGGACACCCGGACCTCGATGGTAGGGAAATCGACGCTCGGCAGGTCGGACACCGGCAGCCTCAGGTAGGCCATGACGCCGAAGAGAAGAATGGCGGCCATGACCAGGGTGGTCATGACGGGCCGGGAGATGAAGATGGCGGCCGGGTTCATTGGGCCGCCCCCGTGCCGGCGGGGCCGTTGGCCGCCGTGGCCTGGCCGCCCGGCTTGATCTCGGCCCTGGCCCCGGGCGCCAGGCGGACCTGGCCGTCCACCACCACCATCTCGCCGTCGGCCAGGCCCTTTTGCACCACGGTCCGGTCGTCGACGATGGGACCGGGCGTGATCTGGCGGGCATCCACCAGGCCGTCGGGGGCCACCACGTAGACATAGGGGCCGTTTAGGCCGTCCATGACGGCCTTGGTGGGGATGACCACGGCGCCGGCAAGGGTGGACAGGTTGAGCCCGACGCGCACGAACTGCCCGGGCCACAGGCGGTGGTCGGCATTTTGCGAGGCGGCCTTGAGCCGGATGGAGCCGGTCCTGGCGTCCACGCTGTTGTCCACCGAAGCCAGATCGGCGATCACCGGGGCCTTGCCCTCCTCGCCGGCCGGGACGGCCGTGATGGACAGCTCACCCTTGGCGGCGCGCTCGCGGATGACCGAAAGGTAGCGCTCGGGCACGGAAAAGGAAATGAAGATGGGGCTTATCTGGTTGATGACGCACATGACCCGGTCGTCGTTGGCCTTGACCACGTTGCCAAGGGTGAGCAACACCGAGCCGACCCGGCCGGCGATGGGGGCGCGGACCTCGGTGTATTCGAGGTCCAGGCGCGAGCGGGCCAGGCTCGCCTCGTTGAGCCGGATGGTGCCCTCCAGGGTCTTGGCCTGGGAATAGGTTTCGTCGTACTGGCCCTGGGCCACCACGTCCTTGGCCTTGAGGGTCACGTAGCGCTTGAGGTCCTCCTCGGCCTTGACCAGCAGGGCCTTGTCGCGGTCGAGCTTGGCCTGGGCCTCGCGGATGGCCAGTTCGTAGGGGCGCGGGTCGATGCGAAAGAGCAGTTCACCCTTGGCCACATCGGCGCCGTCGCGCACGCGCTGCTCGGTGATGGCGCCGCCGACCTGCGGCTTGACCGTGACCGTGGCCACGGGTTCGACATTGCCCACGGCCCGCACCACCAGGGGCAGGGTTTCGGTTTTGGCCGCCACGGCCAGCACGGGCACCGGGCGGGCGGCGACGGCCGGGGCCTTGTCCCCGTTGCCGCCGCAGGCCCAGACACAACACACGGAAAGCGCCAACAGGGCGGCTCGCGAAAACGACAAGCGGCTCACAAGACCTCTCCACAAACGGGGTCGAAGATTGGCGGGACAAAATCCCGGGCATCGGGGCAGCCGAGGGCGGCCAGGGAAAAACGGACGACATGCAGGGCGATGTCGTCCACCCCGCCCTGGCAGGGGTCGCAGTCGGGATAGAGCCGGGCGAGCAGGGGGCCGTCCAGGACGAAATGGCGGCACTGGCCCACGACGCTCTGGGCGTGGCGGGCCACGGCCAGGGGCGTGGCCCCGGGGCCGAGGAGTTCGGCCACGATGGCGCGCAGCACGGTGCTGGCCGGGGCCAGGCAGCGTTCCACCACCAGGCTCAGGTTGGGCGAGGGCTCGGCCATTTCCCGGGCCATGAGCCGGGAAAGCCAGTTGTGGCGGGATTTCTCCCGCAGCCGCAGCAACAGGGCGCGCACGTAGGCGTACAGGCGCGCCTTGGCATCGGCCCCGGGGGCCAGGCCCAGGTCCGGCGGGAAGCGGCGGCTGGCCTCGCGGTGGGCGTGTTCGAGGACGGCCTGGTAGAGGCGGTCCTTGCTGCCGAAATGGTAGTGGATGGCGGCCAGGTTGGCCTTGGCCAGCTTGGTGATCTCGCGGACCGTTGCGGCCTGGTAGCCCTTGCAGGAGAAGATTTCGCCGGCGGCTTCGAGCAGCCGCACCCGGGTTTCGTCCTCGCGACCGTTGCCAGTCATCAGCCCGCCTTGGTGAACGCGTGTGCGTCGTGAATTTACGGACGATCGCCAGGCCGGTCAACCCTTCCCGGCAACGACGCCGATCGGTTACGCCTTTGTCATCCACGGGGCGCGCCCACGTTGACGGCGGCGGTAAAACAGCCTAGCCCGGATCATCCTTGCGGCAAACCCAAACGAAGGAGCACGCCCATGGCCGACGGCATCATCAACGTAGTGGCCAAGTTCGTCGCCAAACCGGGACAGGAGGCGGTACTGAAAACCGCGCTCACGGCCCTGGTCGCCCCGACGCAGAAAGACCCGGGCTACATCGCCTACGACCTGTACGAATCCACGGCCCGGCCCGGGGAATTCGTCCTGGTCGAGGCCTGGGAGAGCCGGGAGCTTCTGGCCAGCCACCTCGACACCCCGCATCTCAATGACTTCAAGGCCAAGGCGCCCGGCCTTCTGGCCGCGCCCATGTCCGTCAAGCTGTTCGCCGAGCTTCCCGGTTTTTAGCCCACGGCGGCGGTCCGGCGGCCCAAACGCGGCCGGCCGGACCGCCCGGCGTATTGCCCATGCCCCGCAACATCGAGGTCAAGGCCCGCATCCCAAGCCTGGAGGCCGTGCTGCCCCTGGTCCAGTCCCTGGCCGACGGCGCGCCCGAGGCGCTTTTCCAGGACGACACGTTTTTCACCTGCCCAACCGGCCGGCTCAAGCTTCGCGATTTCGGAAACGGGCGCGGCCAGCTCATCTTCTACCAGCGCCCCGACGCCCCCGGCCCCACGCAGAGCCGCTACCGGATCCACGAGACGGCCGACCCGGCCGGCCTGCGCGAAACCCTGTCCGCGGCCCTTGGCGTCATCGGCCGGGTGGTCAAGCGCCGGCTGCTTTTTTTCCGCGGCCAAACGCGCATCTACCTGGATGCGGTGGAGGGCCTCGGCGATTTCCTGGAGCTGGAAGTGGTGCTGGAGGCGGGGCAATCGGCGGCGGCGGGCCTGGCCATCGCGGAGGCCATCTTTTCCCAGCTGGGGCTGCCCGCGTCCGCGCGCCTGCCCGGCGCCTACCGGGACCTGCTGGAAGCGGCCGGCGCGTTCGCATCCGGCCCCGGGACCGCCTGAAGCGGGCGGCCCGCCGGGACGCCTCGCGGCGCGCCCGTGCAACAATACGCTGGCATCGTCACCATACCGCAGGGTTGCCGTTTGCTGGCCTCGAAACCGGTGCGGCCTGTCCGTGGACGCGGCCCTAGTCCCCGATGTCGGCGGCCGGCAGGCGCACGAAGAAAAGCGTCCCCGCGTCGGCGTCGCTGGTGAACCCCACCTCGCCGCCCAGGTAGTTCTCGGCAAAAAGCTTCATGCCGTAGGTGCCCAACCCCCGGCCGGCGCCCTTGGTGGAAAAGGCCCGGCGAAAAATCTGCGGCCTGGCCTCCTCGGGCACGGTGCCGGGGTTTTTGACCCAAAACCGCACGTATGAGCCGTCCGTGTCGCAGCCGGTCACGACCGTTTCCCCGGGCTTGCTGGCCTCCAGGGCGTTTTTTTGCATGTTGATCAGGATGCGGGTGACCAGCTTGCGGTCCGCCGCGAAATAGGCGTCCCCGCTGTCCGGGGCGAGGAGGAGCTGCTTGCCCCGGGCCGAGGGCTCCCGCCGCATGAGGCCGGTGACGTCAGTCAAAAGCGAGAGCGTGCCCATCTTGATGGGCGTGACCTCGTACTCGCCGTGCTCGGCCAGACTGAAGTCGCGCTGGGACAGGATCAGGTCGTTGATGCGCTCGGCGGCGAAGGCCAAAAGCTCCAGTTCGGCGTTCTGGGCGCACTCTTTCTCCTCGCGCAGCAACTCGCAGATGCCGCGCATGCCCGACACCATGTTGAGGATGTCGTGGTAGAAGATGCGCTCCATGAGCACCAGGCGCTTCTCGGCCCGGATGTCCGTCAGGATGGCGGCGTGAAAGGTCTCGCCGCCGTAGGCCATGGCCCAGATCCAGATGCGGAAGTCCAGGCTTTCGAGCTTGTGGCCGCCCTGACGGGCCAGGGAGCACTCGCCGTGGGCCAGGCCGCCCCCGGCCAGGCTCTCGGCCAGGGCCCGGGCCATGCCGCAGGACCGGCACAATTCGCTCGTGCCACAGCCCCCCACCTCCAGCCCCGCCCCCAGGCAGGACAGGGCCTCGCCCAGGCGTTGGCCAACCAGCCCCGCCGCCCCGGACCCACGGGATGTCAATTCACGAAACTTCTCGTTGGAATAAACGATCTGGCGGGTGATGTTGCACACCGCCACCCCCAGGGGCAGCCGATCGAGTACGCCGGCGGCCGGGCTTGAAGCGAACAACTTGGCCTGCAGGGCCACCTTGTCGGCGGGCAGGCGCTCGGCCGTAAACGGCGGTACGACTCCGGCGTCCACAAAAAACCTCCAGGTGAAAGCGCGGTCACCGAGTCATAGCCCACGGCCGAGCGTCCCGTAAACCACTTTCAGGCGGCCGCCTCCCGCAGGAAGGCGGCCGTGAAATCCGCACCGACAGCCTGGCCGCAGGTCACCCGGAGCACCTGCGGCAAGGCGGCCAGTTCGGCCAGGAGCCGGGGAAGGCCCCCGTCGTCGGCCAGGGCCACCACCAGCCGCCCCCCGCCGGCCGGGCCGGGCAGGCACAGCAGGCCATGAAGGACCTGGGCCCGCCGGGCCAGGCAGGCCGTCACATGGCGCGCGGCGGCCAGGCAGTCGTCGGTCGCCACTTCGAGCACGGTGCGGGCCGGCCGCTCGGGGCGCGTCACACTAGGCGTCGGCATGGCGTTTCTCCAGGATCATTTCATTGTTGGCGGCACCGGGGGGCACCATGGGATAGACGTGGGCGTCGGGGTCGACGGGCAGGCGCACCAGGGCGGGGCCGGGCGCGGTCAGGGCGGCGGCCAGGGTTCCCCGGGCGTCGCGGCAGTGTTCGAGGTCCACGCAGGCCATGCCGAAGGCCGCGGCCAGGGCCGGGAAATCGGGCCGGGCCGCAAACGTCGAGGCGGTATGCCGCCCGCCCATGAGGAATTCCTGCTGCTGGCGCACGAGGCCCAGCACGCCGTTGTCCATGAGCAGTATCTTGACCGGCAGCCCCAGCTCCACCAGCGTGGCCATCTCCTGGATGTTCATGAGCAGCCCCCCGTCGCCGGTGACGCAGGCAACCGGCGTGCCGGGCTCGGCCAGGGCGGCGCCGATGGCCGCGGGCAGGCCGAAGCCCATGGTGCCAAGGCCCCCCGAGGTAAGGAACCGGCCCGGCCGGGCGCAGGGCCAGACCTGGGCGGCGCGCATCTGGTTCTGGCCCACGTCCGTGGTCACGATGGCCTCGGGGCCGAGGATTGCGGCCGCGGCCACGAGCATGCCGTAGGGGCTCTTGGGGTCGGCAAGGCCCGGCGGGACGAAGGCGTGCTCCCGGCGGATGCCGGCCCGATGGCCGGCCCAATCGTGGCGGGGCCTGGCCGGCACCAGGGGCAGCAGGGCCTCCACCACCCGGCCGGCATCCCCGGCCAGGGCCACGTGGGCGCGGCGGTTTTTGTGGTGTTCGGCCGGGTCGATGTCGATGTGGACCACGGCCGCCCCGGGGCAGAAACGCTTGGCGTCGCCCGTGGCCCGGTCGTCGAAGCGGGCGCCCACGGCCACGAGCAGGTCGCAGTGGCACAGGGCGTGGTTGACGGCCGGCCGGCCGTGCATGCCGACCATGCCGGCGTTGCGGGGATGGTCGTGGGGCAAAAGCCCAAGGCCCATCAGCGTCGTCACCACCGGCGCGTCCAGGGCCTCGGCCAGGGCGGCCACGGCCGCGCCTGCGCCGCACCGGGCCGCGCCGCCGCCGCACAGAAGCACCGGACGTTCGCTGGCGGCCAAAAACGCCGCCGCCTTGGCCAGGTCGGCCGGCGAGGGCATGGGCTGGGCCTCCAGCCGGGCCGGTTCGGGCCAGGCCTCGATGGTCACGGCCTCGAGCTGGACGTCGCGGGGCACGTCGATGACCACCGGGCCGGGCCGGCCCGAGGCGGCGATGCGGAAGGCCTCGGTCATCAGGCGCGGCAGGTCGGCCGCCCGGCGCACCAGCATGTTGTGCTTGGCGATGGGGATGGTCAGGCCGTAGACGTCGACCTCCTGAAAGGCGTCCGTGCCGATGAGCCCGCGCGGCACCTGGCCGGTGAGGCAGACCAGGGGCACGGAATCGGCCTTGGCGTCGGCGATGGCGGTCAGCAGGTTCATGGCTCCCGGGCCGGAGGTGGCCAGGCAGACCTGCGGCCGGCCCGTGACCCGGGCCATGCCCTGGCCGATGAAGCCCGCGCCCTGTTCGTGGCGGGCGAGCACGATGCGGATGGGGGTTTCGGCGAGGGCGTCGAACAGCGGCAGGTTGGCGCCGCCGGGAATGCCCGACACCACCTCGATGCCGTGGCGCAGGAGACTCTGGGCGATTATCCGGGCTCCGGTCGTCTGGATCATACTGGCCTCCGGTTGTGCCCCGGGCGCGCGGCGGAAAACGCAAAAAGCCCCCGCCGGCGCGCCGGCGGGGGCTTCAAGGACATGACGAAAAAAAGGTTCCCCGCTAAGGCGCCGCTATGGCGACGCCTACTACGACCGCGCACTTCGCGTTGGGAAGGGTTAGCACCAGGCGGGTCACAGCAGGCATGTTAGGGATTCCTCCGACGTTTTGGGAAGTATTACGCCCACCGGTTCGGCCCGTCAAGAGCCATGAGGATGGCCAAGGCCCGGACGGCGCTCCGGCCGCCCGTATGCCGCCGGGCGCTCCGGCGAGGGCCGGCACAGGCTCGCGAAGCGCCCGCCAGGGGCAGGCCGGCCAATCCCGGCCAGGCCGCCTGTGGCGGACCGCCCCCCATAACAAGGCCAACCAGCCGAGCACTGTATCCGGCACAGGCTCGTCTGGTTGGCCGGGGGCAATATGGCAAGAGAAGTAGTATACTGTCCCGATAGACAAGTAACGTTTCAATTGATCCAGAAAATGACCACCTTGTTACTTTCTTTTTAAAAGGACATGGTCGGCCGACCCGCCCCGCCCCTGCGGCCGGCCGGCCTGTTGCCGACGGCAGGCGCTGCTGAGCCATCCGTTACGCCGACACCGGACAGCACACCGCTTATCCTTCCGTGGCGCCGACACCGGACAGCACACCGCTGATGATGCTGTCGACGTTGGACATGGGGTTGCTGCCCGAGGTATTGGCGGCGGTATTGCCGTAGGCCTGGGCGGCGCCGGCCTGGGTCCCGGACGCGCCCGTGGGCGGCTTGGGCGGGGTCAGGGAGGACATGCTTCCGGATTTGGCCGCCTCGGCGAACTTGCTGGCCATGTCGCTGTAGAGCTTGGCCTCGTTGGAATCGGAGGCGTTGCCGGCCGCTTCGCTCAAGCTATCGGAAATCTGCTGGGCAGCCTCCTTGAATTTCTCCGGGTCCGAGGAAGCCAGATCGCTGAGCTTTTTCATGGTCTCGGCGCCCTTGGAAAAATTCGCGTCATCCCCGGAAATCTTGAGGCCGTCGCTGTCCGACGAGGAGGAGCTCGTGCTCGACGTCGTCGCGGTCCCGGTGAGGGAACTCAGCGTGGTGGAACTGGAATAGTTCAGGCTGACGAGATCCGTGGTCATGGCCGTTCTCCTTTGCTTGCGTACAATCTTGCCCGGCTTATCGGCGGCCTCGTGGCAGAGTTTAGAGATAAATAATACTTTTTATGATGTAACCTTTTAAAATAAACGTCGTCACAAATGCTATAACCATGATATTTACGAAAATTTTTACGCACTATTTCAAATTACACAACCATATCCCGTGGAATTTTTCATTTCCTTCGGTTATATTCTTCGGATGTTCTTCAGTATTGCAAGACTATTTCTTATGCAAACCATCACTGTATGTTCCTACAGTGCAAAAAATGAGGATTCTCCTTTATCGATCCTTCACGGCCTCCCTTGCCGCATCCCTTCGCGCGCCAGCCCTTCGGGGCCGGCCCCCGGACCTGCCCCGGCCTGGCCCCAACCCGACCCAGACACGGCCCGGCCACGGCCGGTAAGCCCGCTCCATCGGCCTGGCCAACCTGCACAGGCACCACCCAGCCGGGCTCGCTTCCTCCGACACCAGGCCCCTGTGGCAATGACACGGCCACGCGCCCCCGACGCCAGTCCCCATGCGGCGGATAACGGCCACGCTCTCCCCGGCACCAGGCCCCCAAACCAGCTGCCGCCACGAAAAAGCCCCGCCGAACGCACGGTCGACGGGGCGCGGAAACATCTCTTCGGAAAACCGCCGAGCCCACCTGCCCGGGCAGGCCCTCGGGCGGCAGCCGGCGGCGCCGGCGCGGCAGGCGGTAAAAACCTAGAACATCTGCTTGAGCAGGTCCTCGCCTTTGCCCAGGGGGGCGTTGGGGTCGGTGAAAAAGGCCTTCTCCTGCTCCTCGTCCATGATGGCCATGGAGCCGCGCTCGGTGCCTTCCTTGAAGGCCATGGGCACGCCGTCCACGGTGCCCATGACGATGCCGGGCGGGCGCGAGAAGTCCTCCACCGGATAGTCGTCCTCCACGGCCTTGCGGTAGGTGAGCCAAATGGGCAGGGCCGCCCGGCCGCCGGTCTCGCCCTTGCCCATGGGCTTGGGCTGGTCGAAGCCGATGTAGCAGCCGGTGAGCAGATAGGGCGAAAAACCCATGAACCAGGCGTCCTGGAAGTCGTTGGTGGTGCCGGTCTTGCCGGCCAGCGGCCGCCCCAGGACCTTGGCCGCCGTGGCCGTGCCGGCCCGCACGACCTCCTTGAGCAGGCAGTCCATGATGTAGGCGGTCTGGGGCGAAAGGACCTGCTTGACCTCGGGCTTGTTGACGTAGATTTCCTCGCCCCAGGGGCTTTTCACGTCCAGGATGAAGCGGGGCTTGATGGTTGAGCCGTCCCGGGCGAAGGCCGAATAGGCCTGGATCATGTCCAGGAGGTTGACGGCCACCGCGCCCAGGCTCACCGGCAGGTACGGTACGAACTCGCCGCGAAGCCCCAGCTCCTGGGCCCGCTCCACGATCTTTTTCATGCCCACCTGCTGGGCCACCCGCACCGTGACCAGGTTTTTGGACTTGGCCAGGGCCGAGCGGATGGTCATGGGGCCGCCGTAGTCGCCCTCGTAGTTGCCCGGCGACCAGACCTGGCCGCTCCAGGGGTCGCGGTAGGAAAAGGGGCCGTCCATGACCACCGTGGCCGGGGTCATGCCGTTGTCCATGGCCGTGGAATAGACGATGGGCTTAAACGAGGAGCCGGGCTGGCGAAAGGACTGGGTGGCCCGGTTGAACTGGCTTTTCTCGAAGGAAAAGCCGCCCACGCAGGCCAGCACCTCGCCCGTGCGCGGGTCCATGGACACGATGGCGCCTTCGATGCGCGGCTCGAGCTGCATGGCCAGCTTCCACACCGGCCGGCCGGGCTTGACCGAGGCCGGGGCCGGGGCAGGCTGGGCCGCCTTGGCCGCCTTGCCCTTGGCCGTCGGGGCGGGCTGGGCCGGGGTTTCGGCCGGCTTTTGCGCCCCGGCCTTGTCCGGCACGGCGATGACCGAGGCCCAGACCAGGTCCCCGGGCTCGACCTTGCCCTTGGCGAAACTCATCTCCTCGGCCGGGATGAAGCCGTACTTGTCGCCGAAGCGCACCGTGGCCCCCTGCCCCGTGACCTCCTGGACCAGGGCCTTGACCCAGCGGCCGGGCACCAGCAGCGATTCCGGCACGTTGCTGCGGGCGTAGAAATCCTCGTAGCGCTCCTTGTCGAGCTTTTCCAGGGCCGGCTTGTAGCCCCGGCGCTTCTCCGAGGCGACCAGGCCCTCGCGCAGGCCCCGCTCGGCCGCCTCCTGGTGCTTGAGGTCCACGGCCGCGCGCACGTGCAGGCCGCCGTTGTAGACCTGGTCCTCGCCGAACCGGTCGATGAGCTCGCGGCGCACCTCTTCCAGGTAAAACGGGGCCACTTCCCAGGACGGGTCGGGCATGCTTTTAAAAACCAGCGGCTCGGCCACGGCCGCGTCGTGCTGGGCTTGGGTGATCCAGCCCTGGACCAGCATGCGGCCGAGCACGTATTTCTGGCGGTTCTTGGCCGATTCGAAGTCCCGGAAGGGGCTGTAGCGGGTGGGGGCCTGGGGCAGGCCGGCCAGCAGGGCCGCCTGGGCAATGGTCAGGTCGCCCACGTGAACGCCGAAATAGGTCCGCGCCGCCGCCTCCACGCCGTAGGCCCGGGAGCCGAGGTAGATCTGGTTCAGGTAGATGGTGAGGATCTCGTCCTTGGTCAGGTACTTCTCCAGCCGGTAGGCCAGGATGGCTTCCTTGATCTTGCGCTTGTAGCTTTTTTCCGAGGATAAAAGCAGGCGCTTGATGATCTGCTGGGTGATGGTGGAGCCGCCCTGCTTGATGCCGCCGCGCTGGAGGTTTTTTATCATGGCCCGCACGATGGCCGAGATGTCCACGCCCTCGTGCTGGTAGAAGGTGGAGTCCTCGGCGGCCAGGAAGGCCTTGGGCAGAAATTCCGGCATTTCCGCAAGCGTCACCAGAAAGCGCTTTTCGGAATAGAGGTAGCCCAGGACCTTGTTTTCCCGGGTGTAGATGGTGGTGACCAGGGGCGGGCGATAATCGGTGATTTTCCGAAAACTCGGCAAATCGCTGGACGCCCAGTAGTACAGGCCCACCAGCCCGGCCGCGGCGGTGATGCCGCCGACCACGGCCAGGAGAACGAATAAAAGGAGCAGCTTTTTCACGTGCCAAATCTCGCTGGGGAGGGAGTGACCGTTGCCATGCCTTCCCGGGGGGGCAGCCCCCAGGCCAGACGCAGCCGGCCATGCAGGTCCCGTACCTGGGCTTCGGTCATGACGATGGCGGCGAGCATCCCGGCCACGGTGCGCCCTTCGCGGTGGACCAGGCAGGTCGTGGCGGCAAAGGCCGACACCCGCCCGGCGGCCATCCAGAACGGGAAGAGGCGGCAATAATACGGCCGCACTTGCCTTGGCAAGCAGCAGCCGTCGGCCCGCAGGAAGACACACCGCCCGGACGGGCCCACCGACAGGCGCAGATGGCGTCGCCCCGGCGGGAAAAGCGCCTCCAGGACCTGGCCCTCGCCCGGAAAAAGCCGCCGCAGGCTGGCCAGAAACGCGGCGGAATTGGCCTCGGGCGTAAACGCCCCGCGCGACAGCCCGGTCTGTTCCCCAATGCGCTGCCGCTCCATTTCGGAAACGGGAAAGCACTGGTCCTCATGCCCGGGGGTCATCACGCAGCATGTGGGACCGGACGCGGCGCACCTGGCGCAGATGTCCGGCGAAACCCCGCCGACGGCCTTGCCCGGCCGATCCATGGACATGGGTCACCCTCCCGGCGCGCCGCGCGGCCAAACCCGGCCCGGCGACGCCCGAGGCGTACATAATACCGGCCTGCCCGGCCGTAAAGCCCGGCCAGCCCGCGTCGCGGCGCCCTGTCCCGGCCCGGCCGGCGGCGCGGCCCAGGCGGCGGTTCCTTGTGGTCGTGCACGCGGCCCGGGCTACGGTTCCTCGTGGCCGTGCGCGCGGCGCCCCGTCCCGGCCGGCAAGAGCGGCCAGGCTGCGACTCCTCGCGGTCGTGCCCCGTCGCGGCCCGTAGCGAGGCCCAGACGCCGGCGCGTCGCGGCCCGTAGCGAGGCCCAGACGCCGGCGCGTCGCGGCCCGTAGCGAGGCCCAGACGCCGGCGCGTCGCGGCCGTGCCGCGCGGCGCCCGTCCCGGCCGGCTAGCGGGCCAGCTTCTCCTCGGCCAATTCGGTCAGGGTCAGCCGGCCGGAGACATCGGCGAGCAGCCCCAGATGCACCAGGTCGCGCACCATGGGCTCCACCTGGGAAAAGTGGCGCACCAGGGCCCGGCTGATGTCTTCCTCGGTGGCCGGGGGATCGCAGGCGCGCAGGATATCCCGGGCGGTCTGGGTCAGGGAGCCGTCGGGCTTGATGGCGGCAATACTTTCGTCGGCGTCGATCCGTTCATCCCGCTCTTCGGGCGTCATGTGGTCTCCTTTGTGCGGTAATACCAGTCCGGGCCGGCCGCGCCGCCGGCCTTGGCCCGTTCCGCGGCCATGGCCTGGGTGCGCGGCGGCGGAGCCAGCACGGGCTCGCCGGGCTTCCAGCCGGCCGGAGTGGCGACGCCGTGGGCGTCGGTGGTTTGCAGCGCCGCGACCAGGCGCAGGATCTCGCCCACGTCGCGCCCGGTGGTCATGGGGTAGGCGCTAGAGGCCCGCACGATCTGCCGGTCGTCGATGACATAGGTCATGCGGATGGGTTCGTTGGGCGATTCGGCGGACATGAGCATGCCGTAGCGGCGGGCCATCTCGCCGGTGACGTCGGCAACCAAGGGGAAATCGATGGTCACGCCGAAGTTGGCCTCCAGGGAACGGACCCAGGCGATATGGGAAAAGACCGAATCCACGGACAGCCCCAGCAGCTCGCAACCGAGTTCGCGCAGCTTGGCGCGCGCCCCGGCGAAGGCGACCAGTTCCGAGGCGCACACGGGGGTGAAATCCGCCGGGTGCGAAAAAAGCACCAGCCAGCTTCCCCGGAAATCCTCCAGGCGCAGGATGCCCTGGGTGGTTTCCGCCTCGAAATCCGGCGCCGGCTCGCCGAGGCGCGGGGTGGCCGGCAAAACGTCGCTTGCGGTCATGGAGGCTCCTTGTCGGTCGTGGCGGCGCGGCCTGTACGCTCAAGGTATCGCCGCTTCGCCGGCCGGCGTCAAGGGCCGGCGCCGTGGCCTATTCCCGAGCCCCAAAGAAGGGATCCGGCCAAGCGCAGGCAGGGTGCCCAGTGGCGCGGCCAGGCGGAAAACCCGGCCGGGCGAGGCGTACGGTGGCCAGTTGCGCGGCCAGACGGAGCATCCGTCCGGGTTCAGCGCAGGGTGCACAGGTCCTCGGCCAGGCGGTGGATGAGCGCCGACTTGATTTCCCGGGACTGCTCCGCGTCCTCCACGCGCCGGCCGTCGGCGCCGCGCACGTAGAACACGTCGCGCACCCGGCCGGCCGGGGTCATGACCTTGGCCAGGTGCGTCTCCAGGCGCAGCTCGTGGAGCGTGCGGGCGATGTCATATAAAAGCCCCACCCGGTCGTCGCAGGCCACCTCGATGACGGTGAACAGGTCCGAGGCCCGGTTGTCCAGGGAGACGACCGGCGGGTTGCGCGGCCCGGCCACGGCCGGCCCGGACAGCAGCGAGGCCCGCTTCTGGGCCAGGCGGTAGGCCAGGAAGAGCTTGCCGGAAAGCGCGTAGCGGATGGCCCGGGCCACCCGGGCGAAGACCTCGTCGGCGTAAAGCACGTCGGCCGGGTTGGCCGTGCGCAGCGACAGGATGGTCACGCCGTCGTCCCACACGAACACGTCGGCGTCGAGGATGGACAGGTCGTGCAGGGCCAGCGCCCCGGTCACGGTGGGAAAAAGCGCCCGCACATGGCGGCCGGCCACGGTCACCTGGAAGCCCTCGCCGCCGGGCAGGGCCTCGTGAGCCACGGCCACCACGTCGCGGCCGCCCCCGCCCTGCCGTTGGCTCGGCCGCATGCGCCGCTCCTCGGCCGCGGCCGCGTCGAGTTCGGCCAGCAGGCGCAGGTGGGACAGGATGGTTTCCGGCGCCTCCACCACGAGGTAGCGCGGCGGCATGGCCAAAAGCGCCCGCTCCAGGGCCTCGGGGTCCATTTGCCCCCGGGCCGTTTCCCGCAGCCGGTCCCTTGTGGCCAGCATGACCCGGGCGTCGCCCTCGCCGAAAAGCCGCCCCTGCTCGATGACGCGGCGCACCTTGGCGGCCAGGTCGTAGACCAGGGTTTCCTTCCAGGCCGTCCAGGCTTGCGGGCCGGTTGCCAGGCCGTCGCAACGGGCGATGAGCGTGAGCATGTCGAGGAGTTCCACCGTGGCCAGGCGCGAAGCCACCCGGGCCACCACGTCGGGGTCGGCCAAGTCCCGGCCGGTGGCGGTCTCGGGCAGCAGCAGGTGTTCGCGCACAAGCGTGGCCACGGCGTTGCGGGCCTCGGGCGGCGCGGCCAGGCGCTTGAGCATGGCCTCGGCCAGCTCGGCCCCCTTTTCGGCATGCCCGCCGCCCAGGCCCTTGCCCACGTCGTGGAGCAGCGCCCCCCAGAAAACCAGCTCCGGCCGGGGCAGCCCGTCCAGGAGCTTGCGGCAGCGCGCGTCGCCGTCGCCGGCCTGCATGGCGGCCAGCAGCCGCACCGCTTCCAGGCTGTGCCGGCCCACGGGATGGACGTGGTAGATGTCGAAGGAGACGATGTCCTCGACCCGGGCGAATTCCGGCAAGGCCGCCCGCAACAGCCCCGTGGCCATGGCCGCGTCCATGGCCAGGCCGGACGCGTCGGCCAGCATGACGGCGCCAAGCCCTTCGAAAAGCCGCCGCCCGGTGCGCGGCGACACGTCGGCCAGGCGGGCGAGCTCTTCGGACAGGCCCCGCAACCGGCGCAGCGTGCCGTGGGACAGGGGAATGCCGGAGGTGGCGCAGGCATGCAGCAGGTCGAAAACGGCCTCCATGGCCGCCACGTCGGACAACCCGGGCGCGAAGCGCAGGCCCTCGGGCGCGCGTTCCACGCCGGCGGCCACGGGCACGGCCGGGGCGGCCAGGTCCAGGGCGCCCAGCGCCCCGGCCAAAAGCGGCCAAGCCGACAGGCGCAGGGCCTTGATGTCGGCCATGCGCCGCAGCAACTGCGCCAGGAAGCGTTCCACCCCGGCCCGGTCGCCCCGCTGGCCAAAGCCCATGGCCTCGGCCAGGCGCTCCTGAAACTCGAAATAGAGCTTGTCGTTTTTGCGGCCGCACAGGCGGTGCAGGTGGCAGCGGGCCAGCATCACGAAGGAGACGTCCCGGGCCAGGGCGTCGAGCTCCTCGGCCAGCGTCCTGGCGTCGCCGTCGCGGCCGGCGTCCAGGGCCAGCAGCCAGCGGACCTGGTGGGCGTCGCGCAGCCCGCCCAGGCCGTTTTTGAGGTTGGGTTCGAGCATGGCCCCGGCGTCGCCGTAGGTCGCCTTGCGGCCCTCGTTGGCCGACTCCAGCCAGCGGACGAAGGCGGCGGCCCGCTCCGGGTAGACCTCCCGGCCAAGGGCGGCGGCCAGGCCCTCGCACACGGCGGGGTCGCCGGCCAGGAAGCGCAGGTCGAGAAAGGAGGCCAACACCTGGTGGTCGCCCCGAGCCAGGTCCAGGCATTCCCGGATGGCCCGCACGCCGTGGCCCAGGTCCACGCCCAGGTCCCACAGGGGAAAAAAGAGGAACCTGGCCAGCTCCGGGGCGTCCTCGGGGGCCTCGCCGCCGTAGACGACCAGGACGTCGATGTCCGAGGCCGGGCACAGCTCGCGCCGGCCGTAGCCGCCCACGGCCACCAGGGCGAAGGTGGCGGCGATGGGCGCCCCGGCCCGGTATTCGGCCAGGCGGTCGCGGAAATAGCGGTCGTAGACGTCGGACAGGGCGGACACATAGGAGACGTCCACCTGCCCGGCGGCCAGGGCCGTGTCGAGCAGGGCCTTGCCCTCGACGAGCAGGGCGGCGCTTGGGGGCCTGTCGGTTGCGGCCATGCCTTTTCTCCGGTGCGGCACGTAAAAACCGGGGAGAAGCGTAGGCGCTCCCCCCCGGTCCGGTGCGGTTTTCGCTGCGCCGGGAACGCGTCCCGGGAGCGGCTAGACGGCCGCGTTGCCGGTTTCGCCGGTGCGGATGCGGATGACCTCGTCGATGGTGGACACGAAGATCTTGCCGTCGCCGACTTCGCCGGTCTGGGCGGCGGCCTGGATGGTCTTGATGACCTCGGCGGCCACGCTGTCCTCGACAATGAGCTCCATTTTGACCTTGGGCACGAAATCGACCTGGTACTCGGCCCCGCGATAGACCTCGGTATGGCCGCGCTGGCGGCCGAAGCCCTTGACCTCGGACACGGTCATGCCCTTGATGCCGATGCCCGTGAGCTTTTCCTTGATCTCGTCCAGCTTGTAAGGCCGGGTGATGACTTCGATCTTCTTCATGGCGCGCTCCTTATCCCCTCTTTTAGAGCTGGTAGCCGACTTCGCTGTGCTGGCTGACGTCGAGGCCCTTGGTCTCGTCCTCTTGGCTTACCCGAATACCAACCATCAAGTCCACGACTTTAAAGAGGATCAGCGACATGACGAAGCAGAAGGCCCAGGTGGCGACCACGGAGACGAACTGGATCCACAACTGGCCGGGGTTGCCGTAGAACAGGCCGTCGGCGCCCAGTTCATTGACGGCCTTGGTGGCGAACAGGCCGGTGGCCAGGGCGCCGAAGGTGCCGCCCAGGCCATGGATGCCGACCACGTCCAGGGAATCGTCGTACTTGAACACGCCCTTGAGCAGCACGCCGCCGTAGCACAGGGCGCCGGCGACCAGGCCCATGAGGATGGCCGGCATGGGCTCGACGAAGCCCGCGGCCGGGGTGATGGCGACCAGGCCGGCCACGGCGCCGGAAGCCATGCCCAGCGTGGTGGGCTTGCCGCGGTGCAGCCACTCGACCACGATCCAGCTGAAGGCGGCGGCGGCGGCGGCCAGGTGGGTGGTGACGAAGGCCGAGGCGGCCAGGCCGTTGGCGGCCAGGGCGCTGCCGGCGTTGAAACCGAACCAGCCGAACCACAGCAAGCCCGCGCCGAGGATGGTCAGGGGCAGGTTGTGCGGGATAAAGGCCTGCTTGCCGTAGCCGTGACGCCGGCCGAGGTAGAGCGCGGCGGCCAGGGCCGAGGCGCCCGAGCTCATGTGCACCACCGCGCCGCCGGCGAAGTCCAGGGCGCCCATCTTGGCCATCCAGCCGCCACCCCAGACCCAGTGGGCCATGGGACAGTAGACCAGGAGCAGCCACAGGCAGGTGAAGAGCAGGAAGCCGGAAAATTTGATGCGCTCGGCAAAGGCGCCGGTGATCAGCGCCGGGGTGATGACGGCGAACATGCACTGGAAGATCATGAAGGCCAGGTGCGGGATGTTGTCCACGCCTTCCTTGGCCGCCTGGCCCACGCCCTTGAGGAAGACGAAGTCCAGGTTACCGATGACCCCGCCGATGTCCCCGCCGAAGGCCAGGGAGTAGCCGACGATGGCCCACAGGATGCTGACCGTGCCGAGCAGGATGTTGGAGTGCATGAGCGTACCGAGGATGTTCTTGCCCCGGACCATGCCGCCGTAAAACAGAGCCAGGCCCGGGGTCATGAGCATGACCAGGGCCGCCGAAATGAGCACGAAAGCGGTATCCGCCGCGTTCATGGTTCCCCTCTCTCTTGTAACGTTTTTGTCGAACAAACCCCAGCCGGCGTCGCGTCTCCACCCGCCCGTTCGGCGTGCCCCGCCCCCTTGCCAGGAGCGGAGCCGTTTTTCGCGGAGCGGCGCGACAGAAATTTTCCTAAAGCGAAGTTGACACTTTTGCAACAACAAAATCACTCCCGCCGTCCCGGCCCCGTTCCGCGCCGTGCCCCTGGCGAGACCGGCCGTCTTGGGGTAGGCTTGGGCCGCAAGCAGTACTCCCCTCGGAGCCGGGCCATGACCGACAAAAAAGCAAAAATCCTTGTTGTCGAGGACGATGGCGACGTGCGCCGGGCCGTGAGCCTGTGGCTGGCCGGCTCGGGCTACGCCGTCGTCGAGGCCGCCGACGGCCGGGAAGGGCTCGATGTGGCCCGCCGGGAAAAACCCGACGCCGTGCTCCTGGACCTGCGCCTGCCGGTCCTCGACGGCTTCGAGGTGCTGGCCGCCCTGGCCCGCGAAGGCGGCGAGCCGCCGCCGGTGATCGTCATCTCGGGCCAGGACGAGATCGCCGGCGTGATCCAGGCCTTCCGCATGGGCGCGGCCGACTACCTGCAAAAACCCATCGTCAGCTTCGACCTGCTGGGCCATGCCCTGGGGGCGGTGCTGGAGCGGCGGATGCTGTCGCAGGCGGTGCGCCTGGCCGAGATGCGCTATTTCAACCTGGTCCAAAACCTGCCGCTGCTGGTCTTCGTCCTGGACGCCTCGGGCAACCTGGCCTTCATCAACAAGTTCTGCCGCACGCTGCTGGGCTATTCCCGGGGCGAGGCCCTCACCGAACAGGACTGGCTGCTGACCCGGGTGCACCCCGACGACCGGCAGCGGGTCGAGGCCTTGTTGCGCCGCGGGTTCTCGCCCCGGGAGCGGGCCCGCACCGAGGAATGCCGGCTGCTGCACAAAAACGGAGCCACCATCCACGCCCTGCTGCGGGCCATCCCCTCGACCCGGCCCGGCAGCGACGGCGCGACGGCGGCCATCGAGGGCATCGTCGTGGACATCACCGACCGGGTGGAACTGGAACGCTTCGTGGTCCAGGAGGAAAAGCTCAAGACCCTGGGCGCCATCTCGGCCGAAGTGGCCCACGAGATCCGCAATCCGCTTTTTTCCATCGCCGGCTTCGCCCACCGCCTCCAGGCCAGGCTGCCCGAAAACCGCGAGGCGGCCATCATCCTGTCCGAGGCCCGGCGCCTGGAGGACATCCTCGACCGCATCAGCACCTACCTGCACCCGGTGGACCTGCGGCCGCGCCAATGCGCCTTAAACGCCATCGTGTCGGCGGCCGTGGATTTCCTGGCCCCGGAATTTTCCGCCCGGGGCCTGTCCGTGGCCGCCCGCCTGGCCACCGGCCTGCCGGACCTGCAACTCGACCCGGACCTGCTGACGCAAGTGGTCACGAGCCTGCTGCGCTACGCCGCCGGCCATCTGCCCGAGGACGGCCAGGTGCTTCTGACCTCCTCGCGCCACGCCCGGTTCGTCCATCTCGACGTGGCCTTCGCCGCTGCCGCGCCCGTCCCCGAACCGGAACTGGTCTTCCTCCCCTTCCTCGAGGGCGAGGAGCGCAGCGGGCTGCC
Source organism: Solidesulfovibrio sp. DCME (assembly GCF_049995385.1). NCBI lineage: Bacteria > Pseudomonadati > Thermodesulfobacteriota > Desulfovibrionia > Desulfovibrionales > Desulfovibrionaceae > Solidesulfovibrio > Solidesulfovibrio sp. DCME. Next base: position 1,427,409 of record NZ_CP188261.1, on the reverse strand, counting down.
GCTTTCCCACCGCATTGTCAAGAACATGGGCGGCGCCCTGACCTTTTCCCAGATCACCGGCGAAGCCGTCTTCACGGTGCAGTTCCCGCTGGGGCCGCTGACCGAGCCCCTGCCCCCGGTCGAGGACGCGGATTGGGACGGCGACGAGGACGAGCCCGGCCCGGCTCCGGGCGAGGGTACGGCGTGAGCAGCGAACGCCGCGCGGCCTGTGCGCCCGGCGCAGCCTGCCCGCGGGCCATCCCTGCCGCAAAGGGCCGGGGCGCGGGCCGCGAGGCCTGGCTCGAGCGGCTTGCCGCCCTGCCCCTGCCCCAGGCGCCGGTCATCGTGGACGGCGGGGCCAACAAGGGCAACGTGACCGCCCGGCTGCTCACCACCTTTCCCGGGGCGCGCGTCGAGGCCTTCGAGCCCCAGCCGCGCCTGGCCCGAAAACTGGCCAAACGCTTTGCCGGCGACGCCCGGGTGCGCGTCCACGCCCTGGCGCTTGGCGAGGCGCCGGCGACGCTCACGCTTTCGGTCATGAACCGCCCGACGCTGTCGTCGCTGCTGCCGCCCACGGGCATCCGCGACAAATACGCCGGCCAGGCGCTTTCGATTGCGCAAACGATCGACGTGCCGGTGGCGCGTTTAGACGCGGTTTTAGACAGGGCGGACGTGATCAAGCTGGATTTGCAGGGCTACGAATTGCCGGCGCTTCGCGGCGCGACAGTGCTGCTGGGGGGTGTGTCCGCCATTGTGGCCGAGACCGCGCGTACCCCGCTGTATGCCGGACAGGCGCTGTTGCCGGAGCTGGAAGCCTTTCTGGGGGAATTCGGATTCACCCTGGACGGGGTCTACGAATGCTTCCGGGACGGGGACGGGCGGATCGTGTCCGGGGATGCGCTATTTCGCCGGGCCTAGGGCTCATTGCGATTCCACTTTGAAAGCAAAACAGGCATTACATATATGCTTTTGATATGATTATATCTTTTGAAAACATAACTTCGGTATGTTTTCAATTTGGTATCAGGCGCCGGCCAGGGCGGCCAGGGCCACGGCCGTAGCCCGCGCCCCATCCAGATCGACCGCCGCCCGGGGCGGCTTGGGAGCACCCAGGGCGGCCAGCATCCGGCCGGCCAGGCGGCCCGGGGCGAGGTCGGGCGGATCAAGGACCCCAAGCAGGCCGTGATCGGCCAGGCGTGACGCCCGCAGCCGCTGCTCCCGGTTCTGGTCGAAGGGGAAAACCAGCCCCCGCGCCCCGGCGGCAAGCAGGCCCATGACCGTGTTGTAGCCGGCCAGGCTCAACGACAGGTCGCAGGCGGCCAGGATGTCGGCGAAATCCGGGGCGAATCGGCGCACCCGGGCGTCGGGCAGACCGGCGGCCGCTGCCGAAAGGGCCGCATAGGCCGCGTCCGGGCAGTACGGGCCGGAAAACACCCGCACCGCCGCTTCCCGCAGCCGGGGATCGGCCCGGCAGGCGCCAAGTGTCGCCGCGAGCAGCTGCGAGCCCACCTTGCCGCCGCCGGCGCTGGCCACGACCAGCGCTTTCTCCTCCTCGACGCCAAGCTCCCGGCGCACCGCCGCCACCGCCCGCGAGGGCCGCGGCCCGACGGCCACGTAGCCGGTGTAATGGACAGGCACCGCGATCTCGCCAGCCCGGGAAAACGTCTCGGACAGCGGAAAAAGGGCCGGGTCGGCATGGACGCACACGGCATCGAAAAAGCGGCCCAGCCGGTCGAGCACCCGGGCCTCGTAGGCGGCCTGGTCCTTTTTCTCGACCAAAATGTCGCGCACGCCGCTCACCACGCGCCCGCCGCGCGCCCGCACCGCCTCGATGGCCGGCACGAGCTCGAATTCAAAGGCCTTGCGGCCGAAGGGATAGAGCTCCACGAAAAAGACGTCCGGGGCAAAGGCGCCCAGGGCGGCCAGCAGCCGCTGCCGCCGGTCGGCCTTGGCCGCCTCCAGGGCGGCGCCGGACAGGGTAAGCGCGGCAAAATCCGCATCCATGGCCAACGGCGGCAACCGGGCCACGGCCACTCCCTCGGGCGCGGCCACGGGCGCGGGCGGCCCGCCGAGCACGAGCAGCCGCTCGTGGCCGGCCAGGGCGGAAACAATGGCCAGGGTGCGAAACAGATGCCCCATGCCCAGCACATGCTGGCAGTAGACGGCGACCTTCACGCGGCGTCCGGGGGCGGGGGCAGGGCCACGTCCAGGCCGTCCACGGCGAGCTGCCCGTCCAGGCAGACCAGGCGCTGGAGCCGGTTGGGGTCGAAGGCCGGGGCCTCGTCGGGCAGGTAGGCCCGGCCGAGCAGATGGTAGCACACGGCCTTGATCACGCCCTGGTGGGTCACGACCAGGACGGTCTTGGCGGCGCTCGCCCGGGCGGCGTCGGTCAGGGCGTGGACGGCGCGCAGGCGCACCTCGGTGCGGGATTCGCCCTCGGGCGGGGTGAAGCCCCAGCCGGCGGCCTCGGCCGCGCGCCGGTCGGCCTCGGGCACGTCGCGCCAGTATTTGCCCGTCCACAAGCCGAAATGCTGCTCGCGCAGCCGCTTGTCCAGGGTCACCGGCAGGCGCAGGCGCAGGTTCAAGATGCCGACCGTGGCCCGGCACCGGCCCAGGTCGCTGGCCAGAATGCGGGAAAAGCCCTGGCCGGCCAGCCGGCTCGCCAGCTCGGCCGCCGCCGCCTGGCCGGCCGGCGACAACTCGCTGTCCCATTGGCCCTGGATGCGCTTTTGCTCGTTCCAAAGCGTGGCGGCGTGCCGCGTCAGATAAAATACCGTGCGTGCCATGGCATCCCCGATCCGCGGCCGGCGTTGGCCCGCGACCTCACAGGCCCGAGGCCTGGTCCTCCAACCGTCGCAAATACGCGTCCATGCCGGCCACCACTTCCCGGCAGGCCTGGCGCAGCCCCGGCACCTGGCCCCGCACCCGGGCCACGTCACCCGCCGCGGCCGCGACCTCCATCTCCGCCGCAAGCATGCGCATGACCTTTGCCCCGAACATGGCCGCGTTGCCCTTGAGCGTATGGGCCACCCGCTCGCACACCCGCATGTCGCCTTCGCCGGCGGCCAGCTCCAGGGCGTTGACCTGCTCCGGCACCGAGGCCACGAATTCCCGCCCCACCCGGACCAGCAACCCCGTCTTGTCGCGGTAGAGCCGGAACAGGGCCGGCGCGTCGAAGGCCTTCTCCTCGCGGGCCGCGCCGTCGCCTGCCGGCAACCGGCCCCGATGGGCCAAAACCTCGCGCACGGCCAGGAAAAACCCGTCCACGTCAATGGGCTTGGTGATGTAGTCGTCGAGCCCGGCGGCCAGGAAACGCTCCCGCTCCTGATCCATGGCATAGGCCGAAAGGCCGATGACCGGCAGGTTGGGGTCGATGTTCATATGTCCGGCCCGGATGGCCCGGGTGGCGGTCAGGCCGTCCATGACCGGCATCTGGATATCCATGAGCACCACGTCCACGCGCTCGGCAGCCAGAAATTCCAGGGCGGCCCGGCCGTTTTCGGCCACCACCACCTCGTGCCCCCGGCTTTCCAGGAGGTCGGCGGCAAACAGGCGGTTGACCCGGTTGTCCTCGACTAGCAGGATGCGCAGCCGCGACGGGCTGGCCGAGCAGGCCGGGAAAGGCGTTTCCCCGATCTGGCGCGGCGCGGCCGCCTCCACTTCGAAGGGGCAGTCGAGCCAGAAGGTGCTGCCCCGGCCCGGGGTGCTGCGCAGGTGGACCTCGCCGCCCATGAGCCCGGCCAGGCGGCGGCAAATGGCCAACCCGAGCCCGGTTCCGGCCTGGCGCTTGGTCAGGCCGGTATCCACCTGGGTGAAGCTGTCGAAAATGGTTTCCTGCTGTTGCGGCGCAATGCCGACCCCGGTGTCGGCCACGGACAGCCGCAGCGTCACCCGCCCGCCCCCGGGCTCGGCCGACGGCGCCTCGCCCAGGCGTTCGGCCCGCAGGGTCACGCCGCCCTGCTCGGTGTACTTGACGGCGTTGTTGACGAGGTTGCGCAGCACCTGGCGCAGGCGCAGCCCGTCGCCCCGGATGGTGCGCGGCACCTCCGGCCCGATGGCCAGGACCAGGGCGAGCCTTTTTTCGTGGGCCAGCACCTCCTGCTCCTTGAGCACCGCTTCCAGGCAGCGTTCGAGGTCGAAGGTCTCGGCCTTGAGTTCCATGCGGCCGGCCTCGATCTTGGAATAGTCGAGGATGTCGTTGATAATGGATAAAAGCGCCGCCGCCGATTCCTCGACCACGGCCAGGCGTTCGCGCTGGCGGGTTTCGAGCCGGTCGCCGCGCATGAGCTGGACGTAGCCGAGCACGGCATTGAGGGGTGTGCGGATCTCGTGGCTCATGTTGGCCAAAAAGGCGCCCTTGGCCTGGCTGGCCGCCTCGGCCCGCTCCAGGGCGGCGGCCAGTTCCGCCTCGAGTTTGCGTCCGGCCGTGACGTCGCGCACGATTTCCACCACGCCGCTGATCTCGCCCTCCTCGTCCAGGAGCGGATAACTGAAAAGCTCCACCCAGCCGACCTGCTTGCCGGACTCGTTTTTGGGCACCACGCTCATGGCCAGCTTGCGGGTGGCCAGGGCCCGGATCGACGGGCAATCCTGGCAGGGCATGCCCAGCCCGTGGAACACGTCGTGGCATTTGCGCCCGACCATTTCCCCGCGGTCGGGATACATGGCGCGCAGGGCCCGGTTGGCCGAAAGGATGACCATGTCCGGGGAGAGCACGCACACGCCGTCGGCCACGGCGAGCAGGACGATATTGAGGAACTGCTCCAGCCCGCGCCAGCGGATCTCGGCCTTCTCCCGGGCGGCACCGAGTTTCTCGCGCTCGGCGGCGACCCGGACCAGGTCGGCCTCCAGGGTTTCGCGCACCTTGGCGGCGGCCACTTCCACGCGCCGCCGTTCGGTCACGTCCATGGCCACGCCGGCGATGCCCACGGCCGCCCCGGTCTCGGCGTCCCGGATGACGGCCTTGCGGATGCGCAGGCGACGCGGCCCGGCGGCGGTGCGGAAGCCGGCTTCGTAGACCTGCCGCCCCCCCTTGTCCAACAGGCGCTTGTCCTGGGCCTCGTAGTCTTCCGGCTCCAGGGGCGGCATCAGTTCCTCGAGCCGCTTGCCGTAAAGCTGCTCCCGGGACATGCCGACCAGATCCTCGAAAGCCGGGTTGCTGGCCGTATAGAGCCCCCGGGCATCCTTGGCGAACACGGGCAGCGGCAGGGAATCGAGCAGGGCCGTGGCCTTGGCCAGCCGGTTGCGCAACATCTGCTGGGCGCGCCTTCGGGCCGTGACGTCGCGGCCCTGGCAGATGTAGCCGACCGCCTTGCCGGCCTCGTCGAAAAAGGCCCGGCAGGACCAGCGCTGCCAGCGTTCCCGGCCGTCCGGGCGCAGGACCCGGTGCTCGAAGCTCGTGGCGGGGCGCGCCGGGCAAAGCGACCCCAGCCGCGCCTCCCGCCGGGCGGCGTCCTCGGGGGCGATGTCCGGCACGAACGGCAGGCCCAGGCACGCCTGGGGCGTCAGGCCGAAACAACGGGCATAGGCGGTGTTGGCGAAAACCAGGCGGCGGTCGGCATCCAGGCGGCAGAGGTAATCGGACTGGCTCTCCACGATGGCCCGGCAGCCGTCCTCCGGGGACTGTGGGCCACCGGCCGCCTCGCAGTCGGGCATCTCGACGCAGGCCCCCTCCAGGTAGCGCGGCGAGCCCACGCTGTCGCGCACGGCCCGGGCCTGGCAGGCGATCCGCCTGGCCGTGCCGTCCTGGCGGTAGACCATGGCCTCGAAGGACACGGGGTCGGGTTGGGCCAGGGCGCGGACCAGCAGTTCGCGCCGTTCGGGCGTGTCCAGGCGCAAGGGGTGGGAGGGATGGCGGGCCTGGCGCAGCAGGTCGGCCACATCCCGGAAGCCCAGGAACCTGGCCATGGTCTTGTTGGCGGCCAGGGGACGGCCCGACGAATCCAGGCGGAACAGCCCCTGGGCGGCGTTGTCGTAGAGGTCGCGAAACAGTTCCGCCCGCTCGCGAAGGGCCCCGCCCTCGCCCTCGGACAGGACTTGGGACAGGGCCTGGGCCACGTCGGTCCAGGTCAAAAGCCCCACGAGGTAGCCGGCGGCATCGGTGACGGCCAGCCTGCCGGCCCCGGCGCCGTCCATGCCCCGGATGGCCTCGGTCAGCGGCAGCTGGGGCGAGACGGCCACCACCGGCGCGCGCATGACCGACGCCACGGAAAGCTTGGCGATGCCGCGGCGGCCGGCCACGATCCCCACGGCGTCGCGGGCCGTGAACATGCCCCGGGGCCGGTCCCCGGCGGCCACCACCACGCCGCCCACGCCCAGGCGCTGCATGCGGGCCAGGACCTCGGCCAAGGGTTCGTCGGGCGCGGCCATGACCACGGCCCGGGCCATGACGCTGGCCACGGTGCGGCCGGTCAGCTCGTCGCAGGCCGCGGCCAGGCGGGCCACGTGAAACGGCGCCAGCACGCCCAGGGCCTTGCCCGTGGCATCCACCACGGCCAGCCGACGCGACGGCGCGGCCAGCATGTGGCGCAGGGCGGCCGGCAGGCAGTCGCCCTCCGGGCTGACGGCCACGGGGTCCATGACGTCCCGGGCGGCCAAATGGGCGGCCCGGTTCTGGTCGCGCGCCAGCACCCGGGTCAGGCCCCGGGTGGTGACCACCCCCTGGGGGCGACCGCCGTCGAGGACGAGCCCCTCGCCGGCGCCGGCATCGAGGAGCATGCGGGCGGCCGTGGCGGCGGTGGTCCACAGGCCGAACAGCAATGGCGCGGCGGGGAGAAGATCGCGCAGCGGCGTTTCATGGAGATTGGCCATGGTCCCTGCTCCAGGTCCTCCCGTCAGGCCGAATCACCCGGCCGGGAAGGCCGCGACAAGCAAACCGATACTTCAAGCGAATCGATACAATATACGCTTAAAACACCCGGTTCGGCCAGTCCCAATTTCAGGCCCGCCCGGCCAGCCGGCGCAGGACGGCGGCCACCGCGCCATAGTTGCGGCCACTGTCGTGCTCGGCCCGGACGTAGAGGCTGGCCGCCTCGCCCATGTCGCGCCGCCGGGCCTTGTCCACGAGCAGGGCGCGCAGAGCCTGGCGGTAGGCGCCGGCGTCGCCGGGCGGGGTCAGCAGGCCGGTGATGCCGGGCTCCACCACCTCGGGCACGCCGCCGTCGGCCAGGGCGACCACGGGCAACCCGGCGGCCTGGGCCTCCAGGTAGACCATGCCCAGCGACTCCCGGATGCCCGGAAAGGCGAACAGGTCCCCGGCGCCGTAGACCGCGCCGAGCGCCTCGCGGGCCACGAGCCCCAGGAACAGGTGCCGACCCGGCAGTTCCCGGGCGGCCAGGGCAGCCAACGGTTCGCGCATCGGGCCGTCGCCGGCCACGGCCAGGAAAAAGGCCAGCCCCTCCCGGGCCAGCGCCCCCAGGCAGCGAAACAGGTAGGCCAGGCTTTCGGATTTGACGTCGTCGCGGAACATGGCCGCCGTGACCACCACCGGCGCCTCGCCCACGCCCCAGGCCTGGCGCAGTTCGCGCCGGGCGGCCGCGTCGAAGGCGAAAAGGGCCGGGTCGATGCCCGGGCGCACGGGAATGATCCGCTCGCACGGCAACAGCCGCCCCAGGTTGGCCGCGTCCAGGCGCCGGTTGGTAAAAACCGCCCGGGCGGCGAGCAAGGCCCGGCGGTTGAGCTCGAAGCCCAGGCGCGTGGCCAACCGGCGCCGCGGCTTGGTGGAGTAGATGCCCTGGAAGATCACGTAGGGTATGCCGAGGGTCCGGGCGACGTACGGGCCGACCACATCCGGGGACTTGTAGTAGGTGTGGTAGGTGAGGAAGGCCGCCACCCCTTCCCGCCGGGCCGCCCCCAGGGCCTCGCGCCGGGCGGCCAGGGCGGCGAGCCACGACAACGGCCGGGCCGAGAGCCAGCGGGAGCGGAACCGGGTCGGCACCACCACCTCGAGGCCCTGTTCGGCCAAGGCGGCGGCCAGTTCACGGCCGATGGTCCGGTCACCCGAGGGCGCGGGGTGGTCCAGGGGCTTGAAAGGCGCGTACAGGGCGACCTTCACGGCGCGCCTTGCCTGGCGGCGGCGAAGCTGCCGGCCGGGGCGCCGGCATCGCGCCGAAAGATGTCGGCCAGGGCCTGGGTGTTGGCGGCGTTGTCGAAATCGCGGGCCACGGCCGCTTTCCCCGCCCGTACCAGCCGCTCCCGCAGGGGCGCGTCCTCGGCCAGGCGCCGGATGGCCGTAGCCAGGGCGGCCGGGTCGTCGGGCGGGCAGGTCAGCGCCGTCTCGCCGTCCCTGGCCAGCTCCGGCAGGGCCGAGACATTGGTCGCGGCCACGGGCACGCCCATGGCCATGGCCTCGACCAGGACGTTGGGCACGCCGTCGCGGTCGCCGTTTGGCAGCACCCGGCAGCCCAGGGCGAAGACGTGGGCTTGGCGGTACAGGCCCAGCACGGCCTCGTGGGGCAGCGCCCCGTGGAAGGTCACCCGGTCGGCCAGGCCCAGGGCGCGGGCTTGGGCTAAAAGGGCCGGCCGGTCCTCGCCCTCGCCGACCAGGTCGTAGCGAAAATCGAAGCCCTGGCGGGCCAGTTCCCCAAGGGCGCAAAGCACGGTGTCCAGGCCCTTTTTGGCCGTGAGCCTGGCCACGGTCAGCACACGCCAGGGCGGGCCGGCCGGGGCGTCGGCGCGGTCGCCGTCGAAAAGGCGCAGGTCGATGCCGTGATAGACGGCGTAGACGGGCGTGCCGTTGGGCGCAAGCTGTCGCAGGTAGGCGGCGTTGGCCTTGGTGCAGGTGACGACGAAGGCCGCCTGGCCGATCTTGGCGGCGAGCTTTCGCGGCGGCTGAGTCCAGACGTCCTTGGCGTGGCCGGTGAAGCTCACGGGCAGGCCACGCATGAGGCCGGCATACAGCGCGACCGAGGTCGGCGAATGGGCGAAATGGGCGTGGAGGTGGACGGCCTCGTGCGGCCCGAGCGCCCGGCGGCACAAAAAGCCGGCCTGGAGCAGGTGCTTGAGCGTGGCCGAGCGGCGCGTGCGCACGAGCTGGCCGAGCATGCGCCACACGGCCCGGGCGTAGCCGGCCGGGGCGTCCGCCGCCGCCCGGAGGTTCTCGTAGAGCAGCTCGCCCAGGGCCGGCAGGATGCGGTCGGGCAGGTACACCACGTCGGCCTTGATGCGGTAGACCGAAGCGTGGCGGGCGGCCTCGCGGGGGTCGCGCATGGACACGATGCGCACCCGCAAGCCCAGGGATTCCAGCAACTCGATCTCGTTGGAAATAAACGTCTCGGACAGGCGGGGATAGCCCTTGAGGACCATGACCAGCACCGGGGCTTTTTGCCGCTGCGTCATGCCCGCGCCCGCCTTCCCGTCCCTGCCGCGCCCCGGCCGCCGCCAGCGGCGCGACACGGGGCCACACGCGATGCCATGAAAAATTGCAACACACGGTCCTCATGCGCCCGCCGGGCCGCGCCCCCGGTAGCCCAAGGCCACACGCAAGACGCGCCGCACCAGCGGGGAAAACAGTTTTCGCGAAAGCGGCTGCCCGGCCGCCCGTTTCCCGATTTCGGCCAGGGTCGGATAAGGCAGCACCGCCCCGGCCAAAGTGCCCAGGCCGAGCCCGCCGGCCAGGGCCACGGCAAAGGGCGCGGCCAGCTCCCCGGCCGCCGGGCCGACGATGCCCACGCCCAGAAGCTTCCCGCGCCGGCCGAGCACCAGCTTGCACAGCCCTTCGGCCGCCCCTTCGGCCCGAGCCCGGTCGTTGCCAGCAAAGGGCTCGACCACCACTGCGACAAGCTCGCCGGCCGCCCGGGCCTCGGCCTCGGTCATGCCGACCACGGCCAACTGCGGTTCGGTGTAGATGCAGCGGGGCAAATGGCGATAGTCGGCCTTGCGCGGCAACCGCAGCACCGCCCCGGCCACCACCACCCCGCCTTCGTAACCGGCGGCGTGGGTAAAAAGGTGGCTGCCCGTGACGTCGCCGGCCCCGAAAATGTGCTCCCGCGACGTCCGCAGCCGGGCGTCCAGAACAAGGCCCTTTTTTGTATGGACAACCCCGGCCGCGTCAAGGCCCAGGCCGTCCAGGTTGGCCAGGCGCCCCTGGGCGGCGAGAAGGTGCGTGCCGAGGACCGCCTCGCGCCGGCCGTCGCGTTCGAAGGCCACCTCCCTGGTCCCGCCCGGCCCCGGGGCGACCGCAACCAGCCGTGCCCCCAGGCGCAGGTCCACCCCTTCGGCGGCGAGCCGTGCCGCCACCACCGCCGCCAGGTCCGGGTCCTCGCGGGACAGCAGGCGCGGGCTGCGCTGCACGAGCGTCACCCGCGCGCCCAGCCGTGCGAAGGCCTGCCCCATCTCCACGGCCACGGCCCCGCCGCCCAGAATGACGAGATGTTCGGGCAGGGCCTCCAGGGAAAAAATCTCGCGGTTGGTCAGATAGCCTGTTTCGGCCAGGCCCGGCACATCGGGGGCGGCCGCCCGGGAGCCCGTGGCGATGACGATGCGGTCGGCGTCGATGCGCCGGCCGTCGAGCTCGACCTCGTGGTCACCCACGAACCGGGCTTCGCCGAAACGGACGTCCGCGCCCAGGCGTTGGAAGCGTTCGGGCGCGTCGTGTTCCTGGATGCCGGCGATGACCGCCTCGATACGGCGGCGCACGGCGGCGAAATCCACCGGCGGCGCGGCCACGGCCGGCAGGCCGAATTCCCCGGCCCGGGCCAGCAGATGCCGGGCATGGGCCGTGGCCAGCAGCGCCTTGCTCGGCACGCAGCCGTAGTGCAGGCAGTCGCCGCCCAGCCGTCCCTCGCGTTCGATCAAGAGCGTCCTGGCGCCCAGTTGCGCCGCCCCGGAGGCGACCGTCAGCCCGGCCGCCCCGCCACCCAAAACCAACACGTCGTACCCATACCGCTTGGCCATGCCCGCCTCCGAATTCCCGGCTTTGCGCCCCTGTCCACGACACCGAAACCATGCTATGCCAGAAGCGTGAAAAAAAGCCAAAGTCCGGGCCTGGCCCCGGCAAGGGATAGGGCATGAAGCAGGCATACGATCTGGTGGTGCTGGGCGGCGGCCCGGCCTGCGGCCCGGCGGCGAGGCTTTGCCGCGAAGCCGGCTGGTCCGTGGCCGTGGTCGAGGCGGGGCTTCTGGGCGGGGTCTGCCCGCATACGGGCTGCAACCCCAAAAAGGTGCTCATGGCCGCGCCCGAAGCCATGCACGCCGCCGCCCGCCTGGCCGGCAAGGGGCTCACGGGCGGCCCGAGCGTCGATTGGCCGGCACTGGCGGCCTTCAAGCGCACCTTCACCGCGCCCATCGAAGCGCGCATCGAGGCCTATTACAAGGAACTCGGCGTCGCCGTCCTGCGCGGCCGGGGCGTGTTCACCGGCCCCCGCACGGTCCGGGTGGGGGAAAGCGAACTGACGGCCGGCAAGGTCCTCATCGCCGTGGGCGCCACCCCGCAAAGATTCACCTTCCCCGGGGCCGAACACCTGGCCACAAGCGACGCGTTTTTGGACCTGGAGGCCCTGCCCGAACGGATCGCCTTCATCGGCGGCGGGTTCATCGCCTTCGAACTGGCCCACATCGCGGCCGTGTGCGGCGCCCGGGCGACGATCCTCACCCACGGCGACAGGGCCCTTCGCCGCTTCGACCAGGACGCCGTCTCCCGGCTGGTCACGGCCACCCGCGCCCTGGGTATCGACGTGCGCCTCGACGCCCCGGTCGGCCGCATCCGCCGGGAAGCCGGCGGCCTCGTCGTCGAGACCCTCCAGGGCGCGGTGGCGGCCGACCTGGCGGTCAACGCCGCCGGCCGGCCGCCGCACCTGGCCGGGCTGGGCCTGGAGGCGGCCGGCGTCGCGGCCAACGCGCGCGGCATCGTGGTCAACGAATACCTCCAATGCCCGGGCAACCCCGATGTCTACGCCGCCGGCGACTGCCTGGACGCGCCCTATGCGCTGACCCCTACGGCGGACCTGGAAAGCCGGCTGGCCGGCGAAAACATGGTGTCCGGCAACACGGCGACCATCGACCGCACCGGCACGCCAAGCGTCCTTTTCACCCTGCCGCCCCTGGCCATGGCCGGCCTGACCGAGGACGAATGCCTCAAGCGGGGCATCGCCTATCGCAAGAAGGAAACCGACCTGGCCGACTCCTTTCCCTGGAAACGCCTGGGCGAGGCCACCGGCTACGCCAAGACCCTGGTCTCCCCCGAGGACGACCGCATCCTCGGCGCCCACATCCTGGGCCACGCCGGCGAGGAGGTCATCAACGTCGTGGCCCTGGCCATGCGCCAGCACATCCCGGCCGAGGCCCTGCGCCAGGGCATCTGGGCCTATCCCACGGCCGGCTACTACCTGCGCTACCTGTTCTAGTGGCGCGTCCACGAAGAGGGTTCGCGCCTGTCACCGCATGCCCACCGGGAATCATTTTTCCTGAGGGGAGGCGACACGGGGCGCCCGACGGGGCGGCGGGCTTGAAGCGCCGCCCCGCAGCCGCTACAAGCCCGGCCGGGGGTCGCCACCCGTGGCCGCCCCACTCCGTTTCCCCCGGCGGCCCACCATGCGCAACGCCCTGACCATCGTCCTTTTCCGGCCGAAATTTTCCGAAAACGTCGGCGCCGCCGCCCGGGCCTGCGCCAACATGGGCGTGTCGCGCCTGGTGCTGGTCGATCCGCCGGCCTTCGACATCGACCGGGCCCGGCCCATGGCCACGAGCAAGGGCGGGCTTTTGCTCGACGCCCTGACCATCGTGCCGACGCTTAAGCAGGCCGTGGCCGAGGCCCGGCTGGTGCTCGGCACCACGGCGCGCCTGGGCGGCTGGCGCACGGCCATCCTGAGCCCCGAGCAGGCGGCGGTCACCGCCCGGGACAGCCTGGCCGACGGCGGCGGCGTGGCCGTGGTCTTCGGCCCGGAGGACGCGGGGCTCACAAACCAGGAAACCCAGCTGTGCGCCCACCTGGTCAACATCCCCACCGCCGGCGAGGCCACCTCGCTCAACCTGGCCCAGGCCGTGCTCATCATCTGCTACGAGATTTTCAAGGCGACCCAGGGGGCGGCCGGCCCCGCCCCGGCCGGGCCCAGGCCCTCCCGGGCCGTCGGCCACGCCGAGCGCGAGGCCCTGTTCACCGCCCTGCGCCGAATGCTTCTCACCATCGACTGCATCAAGCCCGACAACCCGGACTACTGGATGCTGCCGGTGCGCCGGCTCATCGAGCGGGTGGGGCTCAAGCGCAAGGAATTCAACCTGCTGATGGGCATCTGCCGCCAGGTCGACTGGGCCGTGGCCACGGGCGGCAAGAAGCCGGCCGCGGGCGGCCCCCTGGACAGCCGGCCGTGATGTCCGTATCGGACGTAGCATGACGCCCGGGCGCGCCATCCTCCTCCCTTTCGTGCTCCTGCTCGTCCTGTGGGCGGGTGCCGCCCCGCTTGGCGCCGCCGACGACACCGACTGGCAACTCGTCCTCGAGACCCTGCGCAAGCAGGACCAGCTCGTCCACGAACGCCTCGAGGCCTTTCGCGCCCGCCACGCCGCCGACGCGGCCGACGAGGCCCTGGAAATGGACCGGCTGCTCCACGTCCGGGCCCGCCTGGCCCTGTGGCAGGCCACGGCCTCGGACCCCTGGGAGATCCGCGACGTCCTGGCCGGCTTCGCCCGGCTGCACCAGGACGTGGACCGCCTGGCCCAGCGGCCCCAGCAGGCCTGGGCCAGCCTGGAGCAGAGCGTGGCCATCCTCGACACCTACAAGGAACGGCTCACGGAAATCAGCCGCCAGGCCATTCCCGACCGTTTCCTCAAGGACATCGAGAACTCGCGGGATTCCATGGCCGCCCTGGGCCAGGCCATCGCCACCATGCGCGACGCCATCGCCACCCAGACCACCCCCCTGCGCGACCTGGCCGGCCAGATCGCCGGCGCCGAGGCCGAACTGAGCGCCTCCCTGGCCCCGGCCTGGAAACGCTACTATGCCACGGTGTTTCCCACCCCGTTCTCGCCTGTTTTCCTCCATGCCCTTTCCCAGGACCTGGAGGACTGGGACCTCTGGAGGGACCTCGGCTGGGACCTGATACAGACGCCGCACAACACGCGGTTGCTGTCCCGCGGCGCCCTGGCCTCGGCCGAACTGGCCCTGGCGGTCATGGCCCTATGCCTGGGGCTGCTGTGGTACCTGGCCCGCAAAGGCCTGTCGCCGGCGGCCCGTACGATCCTGCGCCGGGCCGCCGGCTGCCTGTCGGTGGGCGTTTTTTTCCTGGCCTTTTCCCTGCGCGCCCCGTTTTTCCTGTTTACGAGCCTCAGTTCCGTGGGGGAAATCGCACTCACCGCCGCTTTGGTCCTGCTGACGCGGCTGCATACACCAACCGCCAAGGGCTTCCGCCCGCCGGTGTTGTGGCCCACCTGGCGCCTGTTCGCCCTGGGGCTGCTGCTCGAGACCCTGCGCGTGCCCGAGCCGCTCATGACGCCGGTCCTGTGCGTCTTCTTCCTCGTCTCCGCCCTGGCCTTCAACCGGCGCCACGCGGCCACGTCGGCCAAACAGCGCCTGGACCGGGCCGTCACCCGGGCCATGACCCTGCTTTTGCCGTTGCTCGCGCTTTTGTCCCTGTGCGGCCTGCCGCAGACGGCCATCCTCGGCGTCTCGTCGCTGTTCTACATCGCCCTGGCCCTGCGCTACGCCAGCCTCACCACCGCCTTTCTGGGCGAAAAAACCGTCGAGCACCGCCACGGCCGGCCGCCGGTGCTGCTCGGCATCGCCGCCGGCGCGGGCTACCCGTTTTTCTTCCTGTGCTTCCTGTTCGCCTTCCTGTGGCTGCTTTCGACCCAATACGGCGGCGAAAACGTCTTTCTGGAACTGCTCACCACCGAGGCCCACGTGGAATCCGTGGGTATCAGCCTCAAGAAGCTGGCCATGTTCCTGGTCGGCTTCTACGCGGCCCAGGCCATGATCGCCCTGTCGGCCAATTTCATCGTCGAGGTGACCAGCCGCCGCCAAGCCGTGGAGCGCGGGGCCAAGGCCTCGCTTTTGACCATCAACACCTACGCCTGGTGGGGGCTCTACGTCCTTTTCGTCATGTCGGTGCTGGGGCTGTCGCTGACCAGCGTGGCCGTGGTGGCCGGCGGCCTGTCCGTGGGCATCGGCTTCGGCCTGCAGACCATGGTCAACAACTTCATCAGCGGCCTGATCCTGCTTTTCGGCCGCTCGGTCCAGGCCGGGGACACCATCCAACTCGGCGACGTCTGGGGCGTGGTCAAGGAGGTCAACATCCGCAACACCGAGGTGCTCACCCTGGACAACGCCACGGTGTTCGTGCCCAATTCGGAACTGATTTCCGGCAAGATCGTCAACTGGAGCCACAAGGACCCGAGCGTGCGCCGCGATATCGCCGTGGGCGTGGCTTACGGCTCGGACATCGCCAAGGTGCGCGAGCTGCTCCTGGCCGCCGCCGAAACCTGCCCGGCCGTGCTCGGCAATCCCGCCCCCCAGGTGCTCCACTGGGACTTCGGGGCCAGCACCCTGGATTTGCGCCTGCGCCTGTGGCTGGCCGACGTGTCCAGCGCCGTGACCAACATGTGCGCCATCCGCGAGGCCATCGACAGGCTGTTTCGCCAGGCCGGCATCGAAATCGCCTTTCCCCAGGCCGATGTGCACCTGCGTTCGGCCCCGGCCCTGGAGGAACTGCTGCGCAATCGGCAACCGGATGGCCACGACCGCCTGGCGGAGTTCAGCGACCGGCTCGCGGCCCTGGAACGACGCCTCGGTCCGGCGGCGCCCGCCGCCGACCACGAAAAAAAGGACATACCTTCATGACGGATGATCCCAGCCAAGCGCCCGCCAAGGTCTATTTCGCCGACCTGCGCGCCCGCGCCGCCAACAAGAACCGCACGGCGAAAATCAAGAAGCTCTTCGAGGCGGCCGGCTTCGCCGACACCGTGGCCAAGGGCGACCTCACGGCCATCAAGGTCCATTTCGGCGAGCGCGGCTGCGACACCCACATAAGCCCCGGCCATGCCCGCACCGTGGCGGAACTGATCAGGGCCCGGGGCGGCAAGCCCTTCGTCACCGACACCAACACCCTCTACTCCGGCAGCCGCCACAACGCCGTGGACCACCTGGCCACGGCCGTGGAGCACGGCTTCGACTACGCCGTGCTCGGCGCGCCGGTGGTCATCGCCGACGGCCTGGACAGCAGCAACGTCATCGAGGTGGAAATCGCCGGCAAGCATTTTACGAAGGTCAAGATCGCCGGCGACATCGTGCGCGCCGACGGGCTCGTGGTCCTGTCGCACTTCAAGGGCCACGAACTGGCCGGCTTTGGCGGGGCGGTCAAAAACCTGGCCATGGGCTGCGCCCCCCGGGCCGGCAAGCAGGACCAGCACTGCGTGCGCTTCGCCGTGGACCTCAAAAAATGCATCGGCTGCGGGCAGTGCGTGGCCGTGTGCCCGGTGGGCGCGGCGGCCCTGCACGGCAAGAAGGCCATCATCGACAAGACCCTGTGCATCGGCTGCGGCGAGTGCCTGACGGTGTGCCCGAAAAAGGCCATGCACATCGACTGGCACACGGAAATCGTGCCGTTCATGGAGCGCCTGGTGGAATACGCCCTGGGCGCGGTGACGGGCAAGGCCGGCAAGACGGCCTTTTTCAACTTCCTGACCAACGTCACCCCGGACTGCGACTGCGTGCCCTGGTCCGACGCGCCCATCGTGCCGGACATCGGCTTCCTGGCCTCGACGGACCCGGTGGCCCTGGATAGGGCCTGCCTGGACCTGGTCAACGAACAGGCCGCCTGCCCGGACTGCAAGCTCGAACACGGCCTCGCCTCGGGCGAGGACAAGTTCACCGCCCTGTGGAAATGGACGCGCGGCGACGTGACCTTCGTCCACGGCCAGGCCGTGGGCCTGGGCACGCCGCACTACGAACTGGTGCGCATCGAATAGGGGAAAAGGAAATAAAAGAATCGGGGCGCTGCCCCGAGCCCCGCCGGAGGGCATGATGCCCCCCGGACCCCCTCGAAGGGGGGAAGGGGGCGCGTTCGCCGGACCGGGAAGTGGGCGGGGATTGACCCGTTGCGGTAACCGGCAAGGCCGGACAGCTTCAAGGCCCGGGTGCCCGGCTGCGGCGGCATGACGCGTTGGCCGGATGCCGCGTCACGGCGTTGGTGACCGGGTGCGGCATCATGGCGCGGGCAGCCGAGTGCCGCCCAGGGCACTGTCGGCGGGCGCCGCGTCTATGGCGCGGGTGGGCGCGTGTTGGCCTTGATGCAGGCGCCGGTGGCCGAGGCGACCTTGCGCTGCATGTCCGGGGGCATGGCCCCGTTTTTGAGGATGTAGTCCACGGTCTGGGAATTGATCAGCGCCCCGGTCTGCTGCATGGCGCACTTGCAGATGGCGGCGGTCTGGGCCTTGCTGTAGCCCTTGCGCGCGAATTCCGCCTCCCGGCCCAGGCACTGCTGGGTCAGTTTCTCCGTCAGGTCCTTGCGCATCTGCGGCGTGACCTGCACCCCGGCCGCGCCGGCCAAGCCCGGCAGGCACAACACCACCGCCATTACGATCGCGTACCACATAACGCACTCCGCTCCCCCCACTGTCTCGCACCGCCATACCCCACCCCCTTCGGGGAGGTCCAGGAGGGGATCATCCCCTCCTAGCCGCCGGAGGCATCTTCCCTCCCATCCCCTCCCCTCCTCTCCTCTCCTCTCGCCCCCCTACTCCCGTTCCATGTTCGGGTGGTGGACGTCGCCGCCCTGCATCTCCACGGTGTGGCAGACGTCGCAGCGCTTGGCCGAGCCAATGACGCCCGGGAAGCCCATGTACTGCATGGCCGGGATGTTGTTGCCGTCCAGGCCGTAGCCGTTGGCGGCAACGAACGTGGCGTGGGGGCTGCCGTGGCAGGCCGCGCAGGGGATGTTGCCCGTGTCTTCCTTGCGGTTGCGGAAAAGCCCGGCCGCGTCCTTGGTCCAGGTGTTAAATGCCGTGGCCTGCTTGCCCGGCCGGGTGAAGTCCTTGTGGCAGGTCAGGCAGTCGGGCTCCTGCGTCCAGGCCGCCCGGGGCCGCACGTCGGCCACGGCCGCCACGCTTCGCGGCGAAAGCGGCGCCATGAGCCGGGCGGCGGCCGGCTTGCCGGCGGCCTTTTCGAAGGCCAAAAGCGACAGGGCGTGGTCTTCCATGTAGCCGTGGCAGCGCGCGCAGCCGATGCCGGCGGCGGCATGGTTGTCGCGCTGGGCCTGCGTCACGCCGTCCGGGGAGGTCGGGTGACAGTTGGAGCAGGCCGTTGCGTCCCCGCCGGCGAGGTAGGAGGTGTGGAAGCCGTGGACGGCGGCGGACAGGCTCAAAAGGCCCGGCAGCCCCTTACCGTCTATCCCGGCGTTGGGGCTGGCGCTTGGGTGGCAGCCCTGGCAGGCCACGGGCGCGCCGGCCTTGGCCCGCCCGGCCAGGTCCGTGCCGTTTCGCTTGTCGTGGACAGCGAGAATCCCCTGGGCCGTGCCGGCGGACACGCCGGTCACGCCGTCCACGGCGAAGGTGCCGCCGTGGCAGGTGAAGCAGCGCATTTCCGTGGAGGTCGGGGCAAGAGCCTTGGTCACGGCCAGGGTCTGGCCGGTCTTGGCGTCCTTGGCCGTGAGCGTGAACACGGGATAGGGATCGACCCCGCCCTTGTCCGGATAGGGGGTCACGGGGATGCCGGCGGCGCGGTAGAGCTTGTCGCCGGCGGCCATGGCCCCGTCCGGGCCAAGCCCGGTGAACGACACGTCGGCCTCGAGTTTTTTGCCGATGAGTTCCTTGGAATACTTCCAGAAGTCCGAGCGGGCCGCCGGGTGCTTGAAGCCTTCGGGGGCTTCGTAGGCCACGGTGACGTCCTGCATCACGACTTCGGGCATGACGTCGCGCTTGAGAAGCACGGCCGCCAGCGTGTTGCCGGGCACGCCCAGGGAAAACGAGCCGTCGCAACCGGCCGTGGCCACCACGCCCAGGGAGTTGAAGCCGATGAGCAGATAGGGCGCGCTGGCCGCGTCGAAGGGCGGCAGGGTCAGCTCCGTCGGCGTCACGTCCACGGGCTTTTGCGTCACGGGCTTTTGGCCGTTGATGTCCTGGGACACGTAGGCGGCCAGGGCGGCCTTTTCCTCGGCGCTGCCGAGAAAGGGCGGCATGTGGGTGAAAAGCTTGCCCTGGCCGGTCAGGTAGGCTTCCACTCCCGGGGCGCCGATGCGGGCGGTGTAGGCCCGGATGTCCTTGAACGGGCCAGCCACGCTGTGGCAGGCCAGGCACTGCATGGCGTAGAGTTCGCGGCCGGCCTCGAGGCCATTTTGGGCCGTGACCTGCTTGACCTTGGCAAAGCGCGCCCGGGGCAGGAAGGGGGCGTCGTAGGGCGCGGCCTGGCCGGGGCGGATGTCCGTGGACCAGATCTGGCCGTGGACCAGCCAGGGCTTGCGGGCGGCCTCGCGGATGGTCTCGAAGGTGCCGACGAGCCCCAGGCCGAGGACGAGCAGGATGACGGTCAGTGCCCGGCGCAGGGGCAGCGGCAGTCCGGTGACCAGGGCCATGGCCCCGGCGGCCAGGGCCACGAGCAGGAAGGGGTAGCTCGTGCGCCAGGCCGCGATCTCGCCCGAGCGGCGCAGCACGAAGTCCCGCACCGCCTCGGGCAGCACGCCCACGTACCACCAGCCGGCAAGCAGCAGCACCGGGGCGCAGGCCACCACCCAGCGGCAGGCGCTACGCAGCATGGCCTCCCGGGCCCGGGCGTCCGGGATGCCCAGCGCCGTGGCGATGCCGAACAGCCCGGCCAGCAGCAGGGCCAGGGCGGAGCGCAGCACCAGGGACGGCCAGAAGGTGGGGTTGAACAAGCCGTCCCAGAAGTCATGCGTCACCGGCCAGTCGCCCGGGGTGAGCATGAAGCCGATGATGCCGTTGACCGTGAAAAGCGACAGGAAGGCGAAGAGGAAATAGAGCCAGCCCACGCGCAGGTGGGTCTTCGCGTCCAGGCGTTCGAAGCCGTAGTAGTAGACGAGCAGGGCCGCGATCTCGCCGGCGAAAAACGCCCACTCCGTGGCCCAGCCCCAGGCGAAGGTGCGCACCAGGGTCAGCGTGGCCTGGGGGGAGAGGACGGAAATGGTCAGCCAGATGCCCACGCCCGAAAGCCCGCCGAAGACCATGGTCAAAAGCAGGAAGAAGCGGGTGTGGCGGTGCAGGTAGTCAAGCAGGGGCTTGGAGCCGAGCTTACGGGCCTTGCGTTCGGTCAGGACCAGGAACAGGCCGCCGCCCACGGCGAAATGGGCCACGTAGACGTGGAGCACGGCAATGACGATGATCCAGAAGCCGCCGCCGAAGGCGGACAATTGCCAGACGGGGTATTCCATGGCTTACGGCCTCCCCGCCTGGCGGCGGTAGCTGCCAACCGCCCAGGCCACGGCCGCCCCGACCACGGCGCAAGCGGCCAGGAACATGAAAAACGGGCCATACTGGGGCACGACGGGCAGGGAGGCCGGGGAATAGTCCGGGGCCAGGCTGGCGAGCCTTGCCAGCTCGCGCACCGTGACCATGGCGCAGGCCGTGGCCACGGCGAAAACGGCCGCCCCGCCGACCGAACCCTTGAGCCCCTGGATGAGCGCCGCGCCGGCCAGGCACACGCCGATGGCCAGCACGGCCGTGGCCAGGGCGTCGCCGCCCAGGAAGGCCCAATGCACCGCACGCGGCTGGGCGAACAGATACCACGGCCCGAGCACGAACTGGGCCATGGTCGCCCGGGTGAACCAGGCCAGGCCCAGGCGGGCGCGGTCGCCGGCCGCGACGTCGCCGCGCCGGGCCGCCTTGCGGTTGAGGACCGCCAGGAAAAGCCCGGCCACGGCCAGGGAAGCGGCCACGAAATGGAGCCAGCGGGGCAGGAAGGTGGCGTCGCCGAGATTGAGGATCGTGCCGCCCGGGTTGTCGAAATAGCCCATCCAGGCCGCCGGCCGCACGGCCAGGGAGGAGACGTTGACCAGGATCAGGCTTGCCGCCGCAAGCAGCCCGGCGGCCAGGGCCAGGGCCGGCTTCGAGGCCGAAAGGGCCAGGCGCGGCTGGGCGTTGTAGAGCAGCGCGTAGGCGATCATGACCACCAGGAAAAGCGACAGCCACCAGGTGGCCGTCAGCACGGCGGCGGTGTAGAGCTGCCGGCCGTAGAGCACCGAGGCGAACAACAGCGGCGGGATGGCCAGGTTGACGCCCACGGCCACGGCCGTGGGCAGCTTGCCGCCGAGGGAGACGGCCGCGCCCCGGTCCCGGCCGGGGGTGAACAAGGCGATGAGCACGCCGCCGAGGACGACGTTGACGGCCAGCAGGTGGGCCGCGAACGTCGGCAATAAAAAGAGTTCGAACAATCCCCAGGGCGCGGGCAGGGCCAGCCCGGGGGGCACGGCAAGGGGCGGGTGCATGGCGGACGGTCTCCTTGTTGCGGGAAGGCCCGGCGGTGCCGCCCGGGCCGTTGCCCGGCGACAGGTCATGGTTTTGGGATCGCCTATACATGAACAACATGTCAGAAACAATATAGGGCCGCCATGCCCCACTTCCCTCCTGGGAATTGCCCCGGCCGCCCCCTCGACGCCGCCGTCCGGCCATGCTAGAGGCGGCGCAAAAAAGGGGAGTGCCTCCCCTGGTTTTTCCCTTTTCCCGCCCGGCCCTTGCCCTTGGACGGTCCAAGGCCATTTCCCCAACCGGGCGGGTTTTTCTTTTCCGGAGGTTTTCGCCATGGACAAGCGGGAGAACCTGGCCTTGCAGGTGACCAAGGAAATCGTGGTCAAATTCGTGGAAACCGGGCGCATCTCGCCGGGCAACTTCACCGAGCATTTCGGCCCCATCTACGAAGAGGTGCTGCGCGTGATCACACGTGGTGAAACCGGCCCGGGCAAGGCGGGGCAGGGCAATGGCTGAGCTGCCCGTCCCCGGCGACTCGGGCCGCGTGGCCGGCATGTTCGGCCGGGTGGCCGGCCATTACGACCTGCTCAACCACCTGCTGTCGGCCGGGCTGGACATCGCCTGGCGCCGGGCCATGGTCCGAGGCCTGCTCGCCCCCGGGCTGCCGTCCGGGCCGGTGCTGGACCTGGCCGCCGGCACCCTGGACGTGTCGCTGCTGCTGTCGCGCCAGGGCCGGCGCCCCATCGTGGCCGTGGACCCCTGCCTGCCCATGCTGGCCCGGGGCCGGGCCAAGATCCCGGCCGGGCCGGGCGCGGCCATCCAGCCGGTGCTCGGCGACGGGCTGGCCCTGCCGCTGCCCGACGCCGCGGTCGCCGGCGCCACCATCGCGTTTGGCATCCGCAACATCCGGCCCCGGCCGGCCGCCTTCGCGGAGCTCGCCCGGGTGGTCAAACCCGGCGGGCGGCTGATGGTGCTGGAATTCGGCACGGGCAAGCGCCGGCTGTGGGGCGGGGCCTACAATTTCTACCTGCGAAACGTCCTGCCCAAAATCGGCAAGCTCGTTTCCGGCGACGACGAGGCCTACCGCTACCTGGCCGAAACGATCCGGGAGTTCCCCGACGAAGGCACCCTGGCCACGGAGATGCGCCAGGCCGGCTTTCGCGACGTGACCTACCGGGCCCTGACCGGGGGCATCGTGTTCCTGCACGCCGGGGTCAAGGCCCCGTAAGCCCGGCGCGCTCCGGACCTTGTGCGCCGGCCCTTGGGGGGAACCGCCTGCCGTTTCGCGGGAAACAGACGAGACTCCGTTATTGAAATAACACTGCCGTGTTTTTTCCGCGCCTCAGCCCGTGGCGCGCAGAATGAAGATGAGCGCCAGGCCGGCCAGCATGGCCGTCAGGCCCAGGGCCCGCAATTCGCGTGGCCGGCGCTCGGACAGGGCGCGCAGGACCTCGGGCATTTTTTCGGCCGCCAGGAAATACGGCAGCCCTTCGAGAATGAATGCCAGGCCCAGGGCCGTGAGGAAGATCTTCCAATCAAAGTGCATCCGCCAAGGATACGGCCTGCGCCGAGACATGTAAATACGCCCGTCTTGCCGGCCGGCCCGCTTTGCGCTATCGCCCGATCAGGGATTTCCCCTTTCCCCAAAAGGAGCTTTTCCATTGATCCAATTCGAGGATATCCGCGCCAAACGCGCGCCCGTGGCCGTCATCGGCCTCGGCTATGTCGGTCTGCCCCTGGCCGTGGCCCTGGCCCGGCACTTCGACGTGGTGGGCTTCGACATCAAACTTGAACGCGTCGAGGAACTGCAAAGCGGCCGCGACAGCACCCTGGAAGTCGCCCCGGCCGACCTGGCCGCCGTCGCCGTCCATTACACAGCCGATGTGGCCGACCTCGACCGGTGCAAGCTCTTCATCGTGGCCGTGCCCACGCCCATAAACGCCAACCGCGTGCCGGACCTCGGCCCCCTGGTCGGGGCCTCGCGGATGCTGGCCTCCCATATCGGCCCCGGCTGCGTGGTGGTCTACGAATCCACGGTCTATCCCGGGCTCACCGAGGAGGTCTGCCAGCCCCTTCTGGAAAAGGGCTCGGGGCTGTGCGCGGGCAAGGACTTCTTCCTCGGCTACTCCCCGGAGCGCATCAATCCCGGCGACAAGGTCCACACCCTGGAAACCGTGGTCAAAATCGTCTCCGGCCAGACGCCCGAGGTCAGCGACCTGCTGGCCGACCTCTACGGCACGGTGGTTGCGGCCGGCATCCACAAGGCCCCGTCCATCAAGGTGGCCGAGGCGGCCAAGGTCATCGAGAACACCCAGCGCGACATCAACATCGCGCTCATGAACGAGTTGTCGCTTATCTGCGAACGCCTGGACATCGACACCCTGGAAGTGCTGCGGGCCGCCGAGACCAAATGGAACTTCCTGCCCTTCCGCCCGGGCCTGGTCGGCGGCCACTGCATCGGCGTGGACCCCTACTACCTGCTGTACAAGGCCCAGAGCCTCAACCTGCACCCGCAGGTCATCCCGGCCGGCCGGCGCATCAACGACTCCATCGGCAAGCACATCGCCGAGGCCACGGTCAAGATGCTCATCCGCTCGGAGTGCCGGGCCTCGTGCGCCCGGGTCGGCGTGCTCGGGCTCACGTTCAAGGAAAACGTGCCGGACCTGCGCAACACCAAGGTCGTGGATATCGTGCGCGAGCTGTGCGAGTTCCGCATCCGGGTGCTGGTCCACGACCCCCTGGCCGACCCCGAGGAGGCCCGCGAGGAATACGGCCTGACGCTCGCCCCGCGCGAGGAGCTGTGCGACCTCGACGCGCTGATCGTGGCCGTGTCCCACGACGCCTTCAAGACGCTCACCCTGGCCGAACTGGGCACCTGGTTCCGGCCCAGCGCCGAGCCCATCCTGGTGGACGTCAAGGGCATCTACCCCCGCCCGGCCGCCGAGGCCGCCGGCTTCCGCTACTGGCGGCTCTAGCCGTTGGACAAATGCATATGGACGAACCGGCCACCCCGGCTGCCAGCCCCCAGAACGGGAAGTCCAGGAGGGACAGTGTCCCTCCTGGCCGCCGCAGGCATATTCTCTTCACCCTCGCCACGGCCAAGGAATACGCCGCCGCCTTCGGCCCCCTGGGCGCACCGGCCGCCCCGCCGCCGGGGCAGGGCGTGGCCTGGGGCCGGGGGGGCCGCGACTGCCTGCTGTGCCTGACCGGTGTCGGGCCGGTGGCCGCCGCCCTCACCGTGGGCCGGCTGCTCGGCCGGTTCGAGGGCGAAATCGCCGGGGTGGTCAACACCGGGATCGCCGGCGGCTACGACCTGGCCGCCACGCCCCTGTGCTCCCTGGTGGCCGCAACCGAGGAAACCCTGCCCGAATACGGCATCCGCACCGGCGCCGGCACGGACTGTGCCGGCCTGACCTTTCCCCAACTCGCCCCGGCCGGCATTCCGGTCTTCGACCGCCTGCCCCTGGACCCGGCCGCCGCCGCCACGGCCATGGGCCTGGCGCTGCCGCCGGAGGCTGCCCCCGGCCCGGCCGTGACCGTGGCCGGCGTCTCGGGCGACCCCGACCGGGCGGCCATCCTGTGGCGCAAATACCGGGCCCAAAGCGAATCCATGGAAGGCTTCGCCGTGGCCCTGGCCGCCGCCGCCGAAGGCCTGCCCTTTTTGGGGCTGCGCACCATTTCCAACCGAGTCGGCTGCCGGCCGCCCGAGGCCTGGGACCTGCCCGGGGCGCTGGCCGCCCTGGGCCGGGCCGTGGCCGGCCTTTTCGCCAAACGAGGTTAAGCCGTGCCCGACGTGCTCACCGTGGCCATCTCCCCCTGCCCCAACGACGTGGTCATTTTCGGGGCCTGGATCCTCGGCCTGGTCGGCCTGCCCGACACCCGGGCCGCCTTTGCCTTCGAGGACGTGGAAACCCTCAACGAGGCGGCCCTTGCCGGCGCCTACGACGTGGTCAAGGTCTCGGCGGCCATGGCCGCGCCCCTGGCCGAAACCTACGACGTCCTGCCCGCCGGCGCGGCCTTCGGCTTCGGCGCCGGCCCCAAGCTGGTGGTGGCCAAGGATTTCGCCGGCAACCCTCGCACGGTCGCCGTGCCGGGGCTGCGCACCACGGCGGCCACGCTGCTGCGCGCCGCCCTGGCCGAGGGCCACGGCCGGGCCGACCTGCCCCCGCCCGACGCGGCCTTCCTCCCCGTGCGCTACGACGCCATCGTGGAAGCAGTCCACCGCGGCCAGGCCCAGGCGGGGCTTCTCATCCACGAAACGGCGCTGGCCGCCGCCGGCCACGGCCTGCGCCTCCTCCTCGACCTGGGGGCATGGTGGCAGGGCCGCCTGCCGGCCTCGCCCGTGCCCCTGGGGGTGATCCTGGCCAAAAAGAGCCTGGGGCCTGCCCGCATCGCCGCCCTGGGCGAGGTGCTGCGGGCAAGCCTCGCCGCCGCCCGGGAAAAGCCGGGCGAGGTGGCGCCCCTGGCCAAGCTGCTGGCCCGCGAAAAGGACCAGGCCGTCATCGAGGCCCATATCGCGGCCTATGTCGGGGACCTGAGCGTCGACATGGGCGAAACCGGGCGCCTGGCCCTGGCCCAACTGGAAAAGCTGGCCCGAGGCGGCCGTTTCCCGGCCGCTCCCCCCTTGCCAGCCCGGGACGTTAGCTGTTAAACGCCTGCGGATGAGCGATTTCGCGGACATTTTATCTCGGGAAGTCCCGGCCATCAACGACTACCTGGAGGACAAGGCAGCCACCCTTGCCCCCCTGGTCCAGCCGGTGGTGCGCCATGTGCTGTTGGCCGGCGGCAAACGCCTGCGTCCGCTGCTCACCATCCTGGTGGCCCGCGCCCTGGGCTACCGGGGCGACGACGTCTATCCCCTGGCCTGTTCCCTGGAATTCCTGCATTCCGCAACGCTGTTGCACGACGACATCGTCGACGGCGCCACCTTGCGCCGGGGCCGCGAATCCGCCCACGTCCGCTTCGGCTCCACCCACACCATCCTGGCCGGCGATGTCCTTTTGGCCCTGGCCAACCGCACCGTGGCCGAATACGACAATCCGGAGCTGACCCGCATCCTCTCCGAAGCCCTGCTGCAGACCGCCACCGGCGAGATCCTCGAAATCGCCCACCTGCGCGACGTGGACCTGCCGCTGGAGACGTATCTTTCCATCATCACCGGCAAGACCGCCTACCTGCTGCAGGCGGCCTGCCAGTGCGGCGCGGTCCTGGCCGGCGCGAACAAGACGCTGTGCCAGGCCGCCCAAAGCCTCGGCGTCAACTGCGGCATCGCCTTCCAGCTCGTGGACGACGCCCTGGACTACACCTCGCCGGCGGCCGTGTCCGGCAAGCCCACCGGCGGCGACCTCAAGGAAGGCAAGGTCACCCTGCCGCTGATCCTCTACCTGGCCGAGCTGCCCTTCGACGCCCGCCGCCGCCTGGCCGAGGACTTCCGCCAGGACCAGCTTTCCGCCGAGGACATCGAATACTTGCGCGACAACATCGTCGCCGGCGGGCACGCCGAGAAAACCCGGGAGATGGCCGCCGCCTACCTGGAGAAGGCGCAGGCCGCCCTGGCCCACTTTCCGCCCTCGCCCGAGGCGGCGCTCATCGGCCAGGTGCTGGCGCCCATGCTCGCCCGGGACAAATAGGCCGGCCGCCGGCCGGCCGGCGCGCCGCGGACCCCTACCAGGATAGGAATCGCCATGCTCACTCGCCTCGCCGTGGGCCTTCGCCCAAGCGTAACGGACGTTGTCGGCCAGCGCGTAGCCGCCAAGATCAAAAACGAACTTCACCTGCCCGTGCGCTTCGTGCGCATCGTCAAGATTTTCACCATCGAGGGGCTGTGCGAGGACGAGGTGCGCACCATTGCCGCCTCCGGCGTGCTCCACGACCCCGTGGTCCAGGAGGCCTCGCTGTCTCCCCTGTCCCCGGGCGGCGCCGAGACGGACTGGGTGGTCGAAATCGCCTTCCGGCCCGGCGTGACCGACAACGAGGGCCGCACCGCCCGCGACACCGTGGCCCTGGCCCTTGGCCTCGACGAGGCCCGCCGCCGGGAACTGGCCGTCTACACCGCCAGCCAGTACCACATCGCCGGGCTGCCCGACGCGGCCGCCGCCGAGCGCGTGGCCGTGGACCTCCTCGGCAACGACCTGCTCCAGCGCCACGAGATCGCCTCGGGCGAGTCCTGGCGGGCCGCGCCCGGCTTTGCGCCCAAGGCGGCCAAGGTCACCGGCCAGGCCAGCTCCACGGTCGAAACCCCGGACCTGTTCAACATGCTCGAGGACCAGATGCTGGCCCTTGGGCGCAGCCGCACCCTGGCCCTGTCCCTGCCCGAGTGGTGGGCCATCCGCGAGTATTTCGGCCGGCCGGGCTTCAAGATGCGCCGGGTGGTCTGGGGGCTCATCCACAACCCCACGGACGTGGAGCTCGAATGCATCGCCCAGACCTGGTCCGAGCACTGCAAGCACAAGATCTTCAACGCCGTCATCGACTACCGCGACGAGGAAGCCGGCACGGACGAGGTCATCGAGAGCCTCTACAAGACCTATATCCAGGGCTCGACCCGGGACATCCGCCAGGCCCTGGGCAAGGACGATTTCTGCCTGTCGGTTTTTTCCGACAACGCCGGCGTGGTGCGCTTCACCGAAGACATGCACCTGTGCATCAAGGTCGAAACCCACAACAGCCCCTCGGCCCTGGACCCCTACGGCGGGGCGCTGACGGGCATCGTCGGCGTCAACCGCGACCCCATGGGCACGGGCATGGGCGCCAACCTGCTGTGCAACACCGACGTGTTCTGCTTCGCCTCGCCGTTTTGGGAAGGCCAACTGCCGCCGCGCCTGCTCCACCCCCGCCGGGTGCTCGAGGGCGTGCGCGAGGGCGTGGAGCACGGCGGCAACAAGTCCGGCGTGCCGACGGTCAACGGCTCCCTCGTCTTCGACGAACGGTTCCTGGGCAAGCCGCTGGTTTTCTGCGGCACGGTGGGCATGCTGCCGGCGACCCTTTGCGGCAAGCCGAGCTACGTAAAAAAGGCCCTGCCCGGCGACTACATCGTCATGGTCGGCGGCCGGGTGGGCAAGGACGGCATCCACGGCGCGACCTTTTCCTCCGAGGAGCTCCACGAGGGCTCCCCGGCCACGGCCGTGCAGATCGGCGACCCCATCACCCAGCGCCGCATGTACGACTTCCTCATGCGCGCCCGGGACCAGGGGCTCTATCACGCCATCACCGACAACGGCGCCGGCGGGCTGTCGAGTTCCGTCGGCGAAATGGCCCGGGACAGCGGCGGCTGCGAGCTGCACCTGGACCGGGTGCCGCTCAAGTACGACGGCCTGGCCCCCTGGGAGATCCTGACCTCCGAGGCCCAGGAGCGCATGACCGTGGCCGTGCCGCCCGAGCACATCCCGGCTTTCATGAAGCTTTCACGGGAAATGGGCGTCGAGTCCACGGAACTGGGGCTTTTCACCAATTCGGGCTACCTGCGCGTGCATTACGGCAACCGCACGGTGGCCTACATCGACATGGACTTCCTGCACGACGGCACGCCGCGCATGCGCCTGGCCGCCACCTGGAAGCGCCCGGCCATCGCCCGCACCGAGCCGACCCTGCCGGCCGGCGGGCACGGGGAGCTGCTTACGCGCATGCTCGCGCGCCTCAATATCTGCAGCAAGGAATACGTGGTGCGCCAGTACGACCACGAGGTCAAGGGCGGCTCGGCGGTCAAGCCCCTGTGCGGCGTGCGCCGCGACGGCCCGTCCGACGGCGGCGTGCTGCGCCCGGACCTCTCCCGGCCCGAGGGCGTGGCGCTTTCCCACGGCATCTGCCCGCGCTATTCCGACATCGACACCTACTGGATGATGGCCGCGGCCATCGACGAGGCCGTGCGCGGCGCCGTGGCCGTGGGCGCCGATCCCGCCCGCCTGGCCGGGGTGGACAACTTCTGCTGGTGCGACCCGGTGGAATCCGAAAAGACGCCCGACGGCCGCTACAAGCTGGCCCAGCTCGTGCGGGCCAACAAGGCCCTGGCCCACTTCTGCCTGGCCTTGCGGGTGCCGTGCGTGTCGGGCAAGGATTCCATGAAAAACGACTATTCCGGCGGCGGGGCCAAGATCTCCATCCCGCCCACGGTGCTTTTTTCCGTCATGGGTTTCGTGCCCGACGTGGCCCGGGTCGTGACGTCCGATTTCAAGGCCCCGGGCGACCTGGTCTACCTGCTCGGCGTGACGCGGGCCGAACTGGGCGCCTCGGAACTAGCCGGCGAACTGGGCTTCACCTCGCCCGACGTGCCGCAAGTCGACGCCGTGTCGGCCCGGGAGCGCTACCGCGGCCTCCACGCCGCCATCCGCCAGGGGCTTGTCAGCGCCTGCCACGACTGCTCCGACGGCGGCCTGGCCGTGGCCCTGGCCGAGATGGCCCTGGCCGGGCGCGCCGGCGCCGACCTGGACCTGGCCGCCGCCCCGGCCGCGCCGGGCCTTACCGACCTGGAGCTTCTGTACAGCGAATCCCAAAGCCGGCTGGTGGTCACGGTGGCGCCGCAGCACCGGGCCGCCTTCGAGGCCCTGTTCGCCGGCCAGGCGGTCGGGCTCCTCGGGGCCGTGACCGACGGCGACGTGCTCATCCTGCGCCGGGGCGACGCCATCCTGTGCGCCGAAACACCCGACGCCCTGGCCCAGGCCTTCAAGTCCACCCTCGACTGGTAATCCGCGCCGGGAGGAGCAGGCCCCCTCCCGGCCTCTCTCCGTCGGCCGGCAGTCGCCACGCGCCGGGCCGGCCGGCGGACCCTTCCCCGTTTCGCCGCCACGCCCCGAACCGAGCATTGGTACGGCCTGCCCTCCTGTTCGCAAACCAGAACGGCAAACCTATGCCGGGCGCGTCGCCACGTCGGCGCCCTGCCGGCAACACGGCGCGACTTCTCGCTTCCACGGGCGATCCCACCTTGATCGAGCCCTCGAAATAGGGTATTGGGAACGCCATTTCCCCCACCCCCAGCAGAGGAGCCGTGATCATGTCGGTCCGTCGGCGCTTGCTTGTGGCACCCCTTTTGGCCGCGGGCCTTTTGGCCTGCCCCCTCGGTTCCGTCCTGGCCCAGCAAACGGGGGTCGGCGCGGCCCCGCCTGCCGCCTATGTCGGCTCGGCGGCCTGCAAGGACTGCCACGCCAAGGAGTACGAATCGTACTCGAAGTACTCGAAGAAGGCCCATTCCTCCCAGTCGGTCAAGATCATGGCCCCCAAGCTCACCGCCGAGGAACTGACGGGCTGCTACGCCTGCCATACCACGGGCTACGGCCAGCCCGGCGGGTTCGTGAGTTTCGAGAAGACACCGGAGCTGGCCAATGCCGGCTGCGAGGTCTGCCACGGCCCGGGCGCGGCCCATGTCGATTCCGGCGGCGATCCGGCCCTGATCAAGTCGAAACTGGCCATGTCCGAGTGCGAGCGCTGCCACAACGCCGAGCGCGTGCGTAATTTCAACTTCAAGCCCATGCTCTTCGCCGGGGCACACTAGGAGGCCGCGTATGGGTGTCATTTCCCGCTCCCTTGGCCTCAAGGTGCTCCTGCTCGTCTCGGGCCTGACCATCCTGGCGTTCGCCGGGCTTTTTTTGGCCAATGCCCACTGGCAGCGCCAGGGCTCGGTGGCCCAGATCGACCGCGCGGCCCGGCGGGCCAGCGACATGCTGCGCATGGCCATCGAGGAGCCCATGCGCCTGGGCAAGAACGCCGAGACCACGTCCCAGTTCGCCAAGGTGGCCGCCGCCCACAAGGAAATCAAGGTCTACCTCACCGACTTCAAGGGCAATGTGACCTATTCCACGGACACCGGCGCCGTGCGCCGCGATTTTTCCGCCATCACCACCGACACCGACATCGCGAGCCTCGTGCGCAAGACCCTTTCCGGCGAATTCCACGGCGGCGACATCCTGCCCTGGGAGGGCAAGCCGGCCTTCATCGCCGTCAATTCCGTGGTCAACGAACCCGAGTGCCACCACTGCCACGGCGCCGCCAAACCCATTCTCGGCGCCATGGTCGTGGTCCAGGACATCACCCCGGAACTGGCGCGCCTGTCGGCCGACCAGTACAAAAGCGCCGGGCTGTCCCTGGCCGGCATGGTCGCCCTGCTGGCCGCCCTGCTCCTTTTCATGAAGTACTCGGTGGTGGGCCGGGTCCGGAAGCTGGCCGCCGTGTCCGACGCCATCAGCCGCGGCTCCCTGGACATCACCTTCAACGTGCCGGGCCAAGACGAAATCGCCGTGCTGGCCCAAAACCTCTCGGCCATGGTCGGCAACATCAAGGACCAGCTCGAATACAACCGGGGTATTTTAAACGGCGTCATCATCCCCATTTTCGTGGCCGACAGGGAGCGCCGCTTCGAGTTCGTCAACACGCCCCTGCAAAACATCCTCGGCAAGTCCGACGCCGAAATGCTCGGCCGCCTGGTGTCCGAGAGCTTCATCCGCGAGGACGGCCGTTCGGGCTGCGCCGCGGTGCTCGCCTCCGGGGAGTGCGCCAGCGGCTTCACCCGCTTCACCCGGGCCGACGGCCGGGTCTTTCCCCTGCACTACGAGATCTCGCCACTTAAAAACGCCGGCGGCGACGTGGTGGGCGTCATCGGCGTGCTCATCGACCTGACCCAGGAGGAAAAGGACAAGGACCATATCCGGTCCCAGCGGGCCAAGCTCCTGACCGTGGCCGACGAGGTCACGACCGTGGCCAGGGAGCTCTCCGACGCCTCCGACGCCCTGACCGCCCGCATGGAGGAGCTCACCGGCGGCGTGGAGAATACCGCCCGGGAGACCGAACGCGTGGCCACGGCCATGGAGGAGATGAACGCCACGGTGCTGGAAGTGGCCCAGAATGCCGGCGACACGGCCCAGGCCTCGGAATCGGCCACCCAGGCGGCCGTGGAAGGCGGCACCGAGGTGGCCAGAACCGTCGAGGAAACGCGCCAGGTTTCGGCCAAGACCGCCGACCTGGCCAAGTCCCTGGCCACGCTGGAAAGCCGGGCCGTGGGCATCGGCCAGGTGCTGTCCGTCATCGGCGACATCGCCGACCAGACCAACCTGCTGGCCTTAAACGCCGCCATCGAGGCCGCCCGGGCCGGCGAGGCCGGGCGGGGGTTCGCCGTGGTGGCCGACGAGGTCCGAAAGCTCGCCGAAAAGACCATGACGGCCACCAGCGAAGTGGCCACGGCCGTGACCGACATCCAGTCCAGCACCCGCCAGGTCGTGGCCGGCATGAACGACACCAAGTCCAAGGTGGAGATGACCGCCGACATGGCCGAACGCTCGGGCACCGTGCTTACGCGCATCGTCGAGCAATCCAACCGCATCGCCGACATGGTGCGCAACATCGCCGCGGCCTCGGAACAGCAGTCGGCCACCAGCGAAGAGGTCAACAGCAGCGTGAGCCACATCAACGAGCTGTCCAAGGACCTCACGCGGCGGATCGCCGAAGCCAACGGCCGCATCGGCGAAGTGCGCGCCATGGCCCACCAACTGGCCCAGCTCGTGGAACAATTCCGGGAAGCCTAGGGGGCTCGTGCAAACCGTTGCCTTGACAATTCGGTCCAAACTAAAAGATAGACTTGGGCAGGCGTGATCGGTAGGTTCGGTAGCGCGCACCAATCGCGACGCGCAAGCCGCCGGCATAAACCGGCGACATTCCCGGCAAGATCTTCCGTTTTCCGGGAACCTTCCCTTGTTGCCGCTCAGGCAAGGGCGCTAGGCGGACCCGGCGCTGAGGGCAAATAAGGACCGCACCCGACGCAACCTCTAAAGGAGCCTCCCATGGACAAATACGAATGCAGCATCTGCGGCTACGTGTATGACCCCGCCGCCGGCGACCCCGACAACGGCGTGGCCCCCGGCACCAAGTTCGAGGACATCCCCGAAGAATGGGTCTGCCCGGTCTGCGGCGCGCCCAAAAGCGAATTCAACAAAGCCTAAACCCAATCCCCTTTCGGCCGCGCCCCAAGCGGCGGCCTGCCGAGGAATCCCATGCGACCCGTGGAAATCTGCCAGGACGTCTATTGGGTGGGAGCCGTGGACTGGGAGTGTCGCAACTTCCATGGCTACATGACCGCCCCCACCGGGACGACCTACAATGCCTTCCTGATCAAGGACGAGAAAATCGCCCTGTTCGACTCCGTCAAGGCCGGCCACGGCGACGAGATGCTGTGCCGCGTCGCCCATGTCACCCCCCTGGACAAGGTCGACTACCTCATCGTCAACCACGTGGAGATGGACCACTCCGGCTCGCTGCCGGAACTCGTGGCCCGCACCAAGCCCGAGAAGATCCTGACCTCGCCCATGGGCGAGCGGGCCATGCGCGCCCATTTCGACTGCGCCGACTGGCCCATCGAAGTGGTCAAGACCGGCTCGTCGCTGTCGCTTGGCAAGCGCACCCTCCAGTTCCTGGAGACGCGCATGCTGCACTGGCCGGACAACATGGCCACGTTCATCCCCGAGGACGGCGTGCTCATCTCCTCCGACGCCTTCGGCCAGAACTGGGCCACCAGCGAACGCTTCGTCGACGAGGTGGACCGCTCCCGGCTCCAGAAAGAGCTGGACCGCTACTTCGCCAACATCGTCCTGCCCTTTAGCCCCATCGCCCAGAAGACCATCGAGACCATCGAATCCATGGGCCTCGATGTCCGCTTCATCTGCCCGGACCACGGCCTGCTGTTTCGCACCAAGGACGACGTGGCCTGGGTGGTGTCGCGCTACAAGGAACTGGCGGCCCAGAAACAGAAGAAAAAAGCCGTGCTGGTGTACGACACCATGTGGCACTCCACCGAGCGCATGGCCCATGCCATCGCCACGGGCCTGTCCGAGCACGGGGTGACCTTCAAGCTCATGAACCTGCACGTCTTCGACCACTCCGACGTCATGGAGGAGGTCTGGGACGCGGCGGCGGTGTTCGTGGGTTCGCCCACCCACAACAACGGCATGCTGCCCAAGGTGGCGGACATGCTGACCTACATGAAGGGCCTCAAGCCCAAGGGCAAGATCGGCGGCGCGTTCGGCTCCTATGGCTGGAGCGGCGAGGCTGTCAAGGACATCACCGGCGCCCTGGAGGCCATGGGCATGGACCTGCCCGTGGACGGGGTGCGCATCCTGTACGTGCCCACCCACGAACAGCTCAAAGCCTGCGTGGAGATGGGCCGGACCATCGGCAAGGCCATCGCCGACAAGCTCGGCTAGCCGCCCGGTTGGCCCGACGGAAAACCTTGCGGGGGAATCGGCCATGGCCGGTTCCCCCGTTTTGTTCGCCGATACCGGGAGACCGTTTCCCGGCTTCGGCCAGGAGGAGCCCCATGATCGTTTCCGAAGGCCGTATCGGCCGCGTGTTCGTCCTGCGTCTGGGCGACGGCGACCGCGTCCCGGACGCCATCGAGGATTTCGCCGCCAGCCGGGAGGTGCGCTCGGCCGTTGTTCTGGCCCTGGGCGGCCTGCAAGACGGCAAGCTGGTGGTCGGCCCCGAGGACGGGGCGGTGCTGCCGCCCAACCCCATGCTTGCGGCCATAGCCGGCGTGCACGAGGCCGCGGCCGTGGGCACGCTGTTCCCCACGGCGCCCGAGGGCAAACCGGCCCTGCACCTGCACGGCGTGCTCGGGCGCGGCGAGACGACCCGGGCCGGCTGCCTGCGCCCCGGGCTCGACGTCTGGAAGATCTTCGAGGTGGTGGTGATCGAGATCCTGGGCACGGACCTGGCCCGTTCCCACGACCCGGAGACGGGGTTTACCCTGCTCGGGCTGGCGCCGCTGTAAGGCCGCCCCGGATACGGCCCTGGCAAACAGCTCGGCAGGCAGGTGCCGGCCCGGGCCGGCGCTGTTGTTCACGTCGTCTCGGGGAAGGTATTTCCAAGCCGCGTATTGGGCTTGTGCCTGCCGGGGCTGTCTCCGTACCGGGACCGCGCCGGGCCGCAACGCGCCGTGAGGAGGTTTCCGACGGCACCTGACGCAACGGAAAATATGCGCATCGTTCGCCCCCTCCCGCACCCGGCGCCGCCCGGGGACAAGGCCGCCAGCCGCGCCCGCCGCCGCTGGCTGGCCAGGCGTCGCTGCCTGCGGGCGCTGCGGTCCACCATCGCCTTCATGGTGCTGGTGACGCCGTTTCTTTTCTTCGGGTATGTCTTGTGCTGTCGTATGCCGTTCGGCATCGGCAGCGCCTTGCCCAGCTGTCTCCTTCTCTATGAATGCTGGATGTTTTCGCGCAATTGCTTCATCTTTTTCCGATATCTGCTCATAACGCCTCTTGTTGCCGTCCTGCCCTTGCTCCTGAATATTTATTTCATCCTCCTGTATCCACCAGGACACAGTGCATCCATCAACGAGAAACTCTATTTCGAACTCTTTAAACGTGAGCGACTGGAAGTTGTCGCGCTGATCGAAAATGGAAAGATACGTGACCCGAGCAGCCTGCTTGGAGCCATGCATGTGCCACAACCATATACGCACACAGCCATGAAAAACGGCAAAGTCATATACAAAGTTAAAGAGGGGAAGGCTGCCGTCGTTTTCTCGACAGCCTGGAATCTTCTCTCCTTCGACCAAGGATTCTGCTACATTCCCGACAATATTCCATCACACTGGCTATACATGAACCGACTTGTGGAATATAAAGAAGTAGAGAAACTGTGGTACATCATATTTCCACAAGTGACTTACCTCCAACACATCCTGGACCCACCTCCTTTGCCAAGCCCACCACCCAACGTTACTCCACCCGAAAAGTTCTTATCCCGTCCCTCAAACACCGACCGGGATCAAAAGAACGCATGGGCGCGATTCAAGGGCCATTTTCATCGTTGACGTAAACGTTTCATCTCCTATTGAAGGATTTCGGCAATTCGACTTGGTGATCGCAACAAACTCTCCAGTTCTTCCTGCATAACTTTACTGTATAAGCCACGCATTTCCTCAAATCCTTCTCTCAAGCTCTTCTTATTTTGTTTTTCTAAGTATATCTCACGATAATACCGAAATCCATGCTTTATCATTTCCTGATCTTTCGGATCATCGCCATATGGGGCGCCTCCTAAAAAATCGAGCCCATGTTCTGCAACATAATTATTTGGGTAGCGTCCACGGAGGTGGTGTAAATTCTGAAGTCGTCCAGGCCGGGGGAGAGCCTCCGGCCCGGACGGAATGGGCGAGGTGGCCATCGGGTCAATTGGCTGTAAGGTGAAGTTACGACGCCGCACCTGCAACCAAAGGAGACCACGATGGCCGAGGACAGCATGGCATTAATCGAGCTGATGCAAAAGGCCGACGGCGGCGATTTTCTCCGCTCCCTGGCGGAAGCCGTCCTGCAGCTTCTCATGGAAGCCGATGTGGACGGCCTCATCGGGGCCAGCCGCCACGAGCGAAGCCCCGAGCGAGTCAGCTACCGCAACGGCTACCGTGACCGCAGCCTTGATACCCGCATCGGCTCCTTGCAACTGCGCATCCCCAAGCTGCGCCAGGGCAGCTACTTTCCGCCCTTCCTGGAGCCACGCAAGACCAGCGAACGCGCCTTGGTGGCCGTCATCCAGGAAGCCTGGATCGGCGGCATCTCCACGCGGCGCGTGGATGATCTGGTCCAGGCCATGGGCCTTTCCGGCATCTCCAAGTCCCAGGTGTCCAAGCTGTGCAAGGACATTGATGAACGGGTCCATGCCTTTCTTTCTCGGCCGCTGACCGGCGAATGGCCCTATTTGTGGCTGGACGCAACCTACCTCAAGCAGCGCGAAGGCGGCCGGGTGGTCAGCGTCGCCGCCATAATCGCCGTGGCGGCGAACACCGAAGGCCGCAGAGAAATCGTGGGACTGCACATCGGCCCCAGCGAGGCCGAGCCGTTCTGGTCTTTTTTCCTCAAAAGCCTTCTTCGTCGGGGACTTGGCGGCGTGAGGCTTGTCGTCTCCGACGCCCATGAAGGCCTCAAGGCCGCCATGGCCAAGACGTTCGGGGCCACGTGGCAACGCTGCCGGGTCCACTGGATGCGAAACGCCTTGGCCCGGGTTCCCAAGTCCCAGCACGCCATGGTCTCGGCCGCCCTGCGCCAGGCCTTTTTACAGCCGGATGCGGCCAACGCCAGCCAGACCTGGCGGCATGTCGCCGATCAGCTTCGTGGAAAATGGCCACGGCTCGCCAGCTTCATGGACGAAACCGAGCACGACGTGCTGGCCTACATGACCTTCCCGGCGCAGCATCGGGTCAAGCTGCACAGCACCAATCCGCTGGAAAGGCTCAATAAAGAAGTGAAGCGGCGGGCGGACGTAGTCGGCATCTTCCCCAACGAACAGTCCATCATCCGGCTCATCGGGGCCATCTTACTGGAGCAAAACGACGAGTGGCAGCTGCAAAGCCGCTACATGCAGGTCGAGGCCATGGCCGAACTCAACACCCAACCAAACGAGGCGCAGCCAGCCCAAATTCCACCAAGAGCAGCCTGACCGAGGGCCACCTCAAGCACACCAGAATTTACACCACGTTGACGGACGTGACCATTATTTGCGCTCTCAATCCCTTCTTTACTAATTTTTCGATATGCATTTGCAAGGATTTGTATCACCCCAGCTCCGCGCAAGGACGCTTCAGTGGAAAGACCGAAGGCCAAAGAAACCGCACCATAATTAAAATTCCCGAAGTCTTCATATATTATATTTCCCTTACCGTGCTTATAATCCATCTCCCCTCCTGGAGTGAGCCGTTCGATAAACCAAATCGGGCTATAGCTTATCCTCGCGCGTCGTATGTTTGCGTCAATATCCGCCTGCGGTGGCGCCACCGGTTTGGCAATTGGTCCTTCCCAGGCCGGCTGATACGGCTTTCCTAACTGACTATTCGTATAATAGTATTCGAGTTGCGCTCGTACTCCCGCCTCGTCCGCACCCCGAGCCTTTTTCACGACGGCGTAAACAAGCGAATTCTCCAACTCGGTTTCGGCGCGAAACAGAAAATTCTCCAGTTGCATTCTCGTGCGGAATTCCTCGGGGTCGAACGGCATGTGGTTTCTCCCGGTTGCGGTTGCAGACTTGCGCCTGTCTCCGCAATCCTATTGGTCCATGGATGTCTGCCACTGTCAACCACCATTCCGTGCCCGTCCCGGCTCCGCTTCCCCGCCAGTCGCTTGCAAACCCGACACAACGCAAAAAGGCCGTGGTCTCCCACGGCCTTTCACGTCGCCGCAACTGCGGCGAAAACTACTTCACGGTGTCTTTTCGGGTCTTGCCCGGGGTGAAGGGGACAGCCTTGGAAGCCGGGATGTCGAGGGCTTTCCCGGGACGGGGATCGCGACCGGTGTGGCGGCCCGGCCGGGAACCTCGAACGTACCGAAACCGGCCAGGGTCAGGGCCTCGCCGACAACCAGCGACTCCTGGATCGATGCCAGGACGGCCTCGAAGGCCTTGCCCGCCTCGGCCTTGGCGGCAATGCCGGCCTTGGCCTGGATCCTGGCGATGCGGTCAGTGACCCGGGGACGGGTTTAGCCTTGCGAACCGGTCAGGGATTCCATGTTTTTCCGGGCCGGTTCATACATCGGATCCAAGTGGAGGGCCTTGTTGAAAAAATGGATCGCGGCTTGCGGCTGCCTGTTTTTGTACGAGAGGATGCCAAGGCAGTTGTATACTTCTTTCGTGCCCGAATAGTGCTCAAGAATATTGAGGCAGGTGGCCTCGGCCTCCTTGTACTGCTCGCGGGCAAGCAACTGGTAGGCGGAATCGGTGAAATACTTCAACTCGTATTCCCGTTGCCGTACATGTCCCTTTTCCACTTTCCACGGGGAGCGGATGGATCGAAAATGGTTACAGTACCTGCAGGCATCGAGGGGCCAGCGCATGCGCCAGTGCCAGAAGTCATCCCGGGATGTCTTCAAATCGTAGAACATGTCCTTCGAATTGCGAAATGGCTCGGGAATGTTCGGATGGAGATGGGCAAACGCGCCCGGACCGCAGCGCCCCATCCGCCCATCCGCCAGAAGGCAGGTGCATTCCGCGTTGAAGCAATGCTTGTCGACCTCCAACGGGGAATCGACAAAATCCATTCTCCGAAAAACATTTTCAATGGGGAGGGGACGAACGTTAAGATGCGGATGCTGCGCATGCAGTCTGTCCAGCAGGCGGTGGATTTTCTCCATGCCGCCCAAAGACTTCACGATATTTGGGTATAGCGTAATCTTGAGGTCATGAAGCATGCAAAACAGCGGCTGATATTTGACTATTTCTGAATCGGATAGCCAAAAACCGTTGGTGGTGATGATCGTTATTTTGTTGTATCTGTTTTTCAGCTCATAGACAAATTTTGTAATATTGCTATGCAGGAACGGCTCGCCACCCATAACGGACAGCGTGTGAAATACGATCTTCCTCTTGATGAGTTCATCAAGCCAAACGAAATAGTCCTTCGCCTCGTACTCCTTGGCCGCCGAGAAGACAGAGTGATTGTTACACCAACGGCAACAATTGTTGCAGTGATCGACTGCATGCACTTCTATCCATTCCAATTGCCAAACCATGGCGCCCCCCGTATCAGACCTCGACGACTCCAGCTAGCACCCACGGACCCAAAAAGCAATCCACCCCGTGAAGTAACGACTGTTGCACCGTGCAGGGCAAACGTCCGCGGCGCTCTCTGCCGCGAGGCTTTCTCCGTCATCCGGCAGCTCCCTGCACGCCCACACCGTCAGGCAGCCACGCGTCGCCGCCCCGGAACAAGCCGGCACCACGCAAAAAGGCCGTGGTCTCCCACGGCCTTTCACGTCGCCTCAACTGCGGCGAAAACTACTTCACGGCGTCTTTCAGGGTCTTGCCCGGGGTGAAGCGGACGGCCTTGGAAGCCGGGATGTCGATGGCTTTCCCGGTACGGGGATCGCGACCGGTACGGGCGGCCCGCTCGGAAACCTTGAACGTGCCGAAACCGGTCAGGGTCAGGGCCTCGCCGGCAACCAGCGACTCCTGGATCGATTCCAGGACGGCCTCGAGAACCTTGCCCGCCTCGGCCTTGGTGGCAATGCCGGCGTTGGCCTGGATCTTGGCGATGATGTCAGTTTTAGCCATATGCGTGCGATCTCCTTATCATGTGATTGCCGGGCCGTTTCGCGACCAGGGAAGGCCGGCGTCCGGGACGCGGCTCCCGCTCCCGAATTGCGCCCCACGTATAACGAAATCCCCCGCCTTAGGCCACCACTTTTCCCTTCTTCTCCCACAGCCGCATATCCTTCATCTTTTTGCGGCGGTCGCGCTGCAACGACTTGCAAACCAGCGGCATCGATTTCTTGTAGCCGTGTTTCGCCTTGTACGTCTCTGGCGTCAGTCCGTGGCTGGCCAGATGCTTTTTGGTGATCACCTTAAACGCCTTGCCGCACTCCAGACAGGTGACGGTTTTTTCCTTGACCGCTTTCTTGGGATCCATGTCCACGGCCTGCTCCGTCTCCCCGGCCAGCTCGTCACCGCTGATCTCGCGGATGCCGGCGGCCAGGCGCCGCACCATGGAGGTGATCTCCTCGTCGGTCATGGTGCGCACCGAGGCCTGGGCCTTGACGATCTCCAAAGCACTTTTCAGATAATCTTCCATACCGTCTCCTTCGAAATAGCGTAGCCATAGTGAAAGACGATTCACCGTGAAGATTACTCCTGGATTTGTCAATAGCCCAACCCCAAATCCTTCCGCTCTATAACGCTCCCGCTCTGCACACTTCCCGCCCGGACAAGCCCACGCCGCCTATCATTACATAACTGAAATACTACTTTTCATCCATACACCCCAACCAAGCGCTTCCCACGCGGCTCCACCAGCCACAGACCCGTTTCATGCCAGTCTGCTGGAGGGGCATAGCCCTCTTTCAAAAATTTTATGAAAAAAAGCCGGAGAGAGAAGAGGAAAAAACCTTCTCTCTCCGGCCGAAAACAGCCGATACCGTGCCGTGACGTGGCCAGGCCTACCCGTCAACCGGCCTGGATCTCGATCTTGCGGGGCTGCACCCTCTCGTGGCGCGGCAGATAGAGTTCCAGCACACCGTCCTTGAGCGTCGCCCGGATGCGCTCCTTGTCCACGATGTGCGACACCGTGAAGCTGCGAAAATACTCGCCGCCGCCGAACTCCACATGGCCGAGCTTGCGGCCCTCGGGCAGGTTGTACTCGGCCCGTCCCGAGACCTTCAGCTCGTCCTCGTTGAGGTCGATGATCAGGCCGTCCTTGCCCACGCCCGGCATATCGACGTATATATAGAATCCGTCCTCGCGTTCGATGATATCCGTGGCCGGCTTGACCCGGGGCAGCCGGCGCTCGTCGGTCTTTTGCGCATTGTCCGTCATGTCCGTCCTCCTGCTGGGCGCCGCCTAGACGGCATCGATGGTGATCTTCTTGGGCCTGCTCTCCTCGGACTTGGGCAGGACCACTTCCAGCACGCCGTCGCGCATGTTGGCCGTCACCCGGTCGCGGGCCAGGGGCGCCTGGATGTTGACCACGCGCTGGAAAAAGCCCGTGGGCCGCTCCTGGCGATAGTACTTGCCTTTGACCGTCTTGCGTTCGCCCTTGATGACCAGGCTCGAATCCGTAAGCGTCAGGTCGATGTCCGCAATGTCCATGCCGGGAATTTCGCAGCTCACGTAAATGTTCGCGTCATCCTCGCCGATGTTGAGGGGAGGATAGGCCATGCTGCGCTGGCTGATGGCCATGGACGGCAACAAGGACTCGAACAGCCGATCCAAAGGCGTCCCTGGGCCGTAAAACGGACTCAGATCAATGACCATATTTGCACCTCCGCAAAAGGTTGTTCTTCACAGCCGAAAATAAACAACCCCGTGGGCCTGTCAATGGCCTGCGCCCAATTTTCGCGGCCCTCCCCGCTTCCCCGATCGGCCTTGACAAGCCTCGGCCCCTGTTTATTTTTTTGCCCATATTGCGACAGGGGCCCGCCCCCCAAAGGCCCGAACCCGCCGGCGCGGGAGCGAGCCTTTTTTTGGGCCGCCAAATCCGCCCCAATCCACGGAAAAAGGAGCCGTCCATGCCCGTCACTTCAGGAGAAACCCACGAATTTCGCGCCGAAATCGTCAAGCTCCTCGATATCATCACCCATTCCATCTACACCAATAAGGAAATCTTTCTGCGGGAGCTCGTGTCCAACGCCTCCGACGCCCTGGACAAGCTGCGCTTCGAAACGAGCAAGGGAACGGCCGTGGCCGACCCCGATACCCCGCTCGAAATCCGCATCACCACCGACAAGGACGCGGGCAAGCTCACCATCGCCGACACCGGCTGCGGCATGACCCGCGAGGAACTCATCGACAACCTCGGCACCATCGCCAAGTCCGGCACCGAGGCCTTCATGCGCTCCGTGGCCGACGACAAGGACGCCGCCTCGAGCCTCATCGGCCGCTTCGGCGTCGGCTTCTACTCGGTCTTCATGGTGGCCAAGCAGGTCACCGTCACCTCGCGCGCGGCCGCCCCCGAGGCCGCCCCGGCCCGCTGGGTCTCCGACGGTTCGGGCAGCTTCGCCGTGGAGGAAGCGCCCGCCGACACGCCGCGCGGCACCACCATCGACATCGAACTGCGCGACGAGGCCAAGGAATACGCCGACCCGGCCCGCATCAAGGACGTGCTGCGCAAGCACTCCAATTTCATCGCCTTCCCCATCCTGGTCGACGGCGAAAAGGCCAACAC
This sequence comes from Solidesulfovibrio sp. DCME, assembly GCF_049995385.1. Taxonomy (NCBI): domain Bacteria; kingdom Pseudomonadati; phylum Thermodesulfobacteriota; class Desulfovibrionia; order Desulfovibrionales; family Desulfovibrionaceae; genus Solidesulfovibrio; species Solidesulfovibrio sp. DCME. The sequence continues at coordinate 1,384,472 of NZ_CP188261.1, read as the reverse complement.
CATCCCGGCCCTGTGGCGCGAATCCAAGTTCTCCGTCACCCCGGAACAATACAAGGAATTCTATCAGTTCCTGACCTACGACAACGAGGAGCCCCTGGCCACCATCCACGTGAGCGTGGACGCGCCGGTGCAGTTCACGGCCCTGCTGTTCGTCCCGTCCAAGGGCCTGGGCCCCATGGCCTTCCGCGACGCCCTGCACCACGGCCTGGACCTCTACGTGCGCCGGGTGCTCATTTCCAAGGAAGTCAAGGAGCTCATCCCCGAATACCTGGGCTTCGTGCGCGGCGTGGTGGACACCGAGGACCTGCCGCTCAACCTCTCGCGCGAAACGCTCCAGGAAAACCTGGTCCTGCGCAAGATCCAGACCGTGCTCGTCAAGCAGATCCTGGAAAAACTCAAAAACTTGGCCAAGGAAAACCCGGACGCCTACGCCACCTTCTTCAAGGAACACGGCCAGGCCTTGAAGCTCGGCTACGGCGACTTCGCCAACCGCGAATCCTTCGCCGAACTCATGCGCTTCGATTCCTCGGCCATCGAACCCGATGCCAACTTCACCTCCCTTGCCGCCTACGTCGAACGGGCCAAGGAAGGCCAGAAGTCCATCTACTACCTGTCCGGCCCGTCCCGCGCCGCCCTGGACTTAAATCCCCACCTGGAAATCTTCCGGGCCAAGGGCCTCGAAGTCCTCTACCTCCACGAGCCCGTGGACGAGTTCATCATGGACACCATCGGCACCTACAAGGAGTTCAAGCTCAAATCCGCCGAACTGGCCGACCACGCGGAACTCGACGCCTTCCCCGGCGAGGCGCCCAAAACCGATACCCCGGAACTGACCCAGGAAGAGGCCGGATCGATCGACGACTTCCTCAAGAAGATCAAGGAACTCCTCGGCGACCGCATCACCGACGCGCGCCTGTCCACGCGGCTGACCCAAAGCCCGTCCTGCCTGGTCTCGCCCGACGACCACATGACCTCCAGCATGCAGAAAATCATGCGCCTGGTCTCCAAGGACACCTCCATCCCCAAGAAAACCCTGGAGATCAACCGCGACCACGCGCTGATCCGCAACCTGCTGTCCATCTACCGCCGCGACACCACCGATCCGTTCCTGGCCAAGGCCGTGGAACAACTCTTCGACTCGGCCCTGCTGCTCGACGGCTACCTGTCCGACCCGCACCAGATGGTCGCGCGCATCAATGACCTGCTGGCCGATGCCAGCGCGCTGCACGCGAAATAGGCGAAAGCGAGGGGGAGGGGAGGCGAGGGACAAAAGACGATAGTCAAGTGATGAAAGACGAAGACTGGGGCGCTGCCCCAGGCCCCGCCGGGGGGGATGATCCCCCCCGGACCCCCTCGCCGGGGCGAGCGTCACGACGGAGACAACGTCGGGCGGCGGGGCGTCGGTCGTTGTGGTCGCGCAATGGTCCCTGGCGGTGCAGGCCGCAAAGCCGGCCAGCTCGCCAGGGACCATTGCGCGACCACGGGCGCCAGCGGCGAAGCGCCGCAAGTGAAGAAAAAAACCGGTGTGTCCGGGACGAGCGCTGTAACCGCCGCAGAACAAGCTCAAGAGCCTTTCCAGAGGCTTCCAAAACAGAAATTCCACCCCCCTCGGCCCGCAGGGCCGACGGCTGGGCGAGGCGGGAATGGCGCCTTTCGAGCCGGGAGCGCAGCGACGGCATCGAAAGGCGCCATTCCCGCCTCGCATCTTCGTACCGCGCACGCCGGCACTCCCGGTGACCGCAGCCTCTCCCGCCCGCCACAGCCGACGGGGGGGCCTGGGGGGCGTCACGCCCCCCGTGGGGTGGTCCAGGAGGGGCAACGCCCTTCCTGGTGGGGTCCAGGGGCAACGCCCCTGGCCGCCGGAGGCATCTCCCCCTCCCACCCTCCCACCCTTCCACCCTCACACCCTCCCACCCTTCCACCCTCACACCCTCACACCCTCCCACCTTTCCACCCTCACACCGCTCTCCCCTCGCCGTCCCCATACCCTTGGCCGAAAACGGCTAGCGACCGGGCACCACCCCTTGTAGCATGCCGCCATGCTGCTCGACACCCACAGTTGCTACAGGGCCTTCGCGGCCAGGGACGCCCGTTTCGACGGCCGCTTTTTCACGGGCGTGACTTCCACGGGCGTGTATTGCCGGCCGGTGTGCCCGGCGAAGGTGCCGAAACCGGAAAACTGCCGTTTTTTCCCGAGTGCTGCCGCGGCCGAGGCGGCCGGGTTTCGGCCGTGCCTGGTCTGTCGGCCGGAGTGCGCGCCCGGGGAGGCGCCGTCCGAGGCGGGCGGGCGTCTAGCCGACGCGGCGGCCGGGCTTATTGCCGAAGGTGGGCTGGACGAGGCGGGACTGGGAGCGATCTGCGTCCGGCTGGGGGTAAGCGAACGCCATTTGCGCCGGGTGTTTCGGGAGCGTTTCGGTGTCACCCCGGTGGCCTATGCCCAGACGAGGCGGTTGTTGCTGGCCAAGGCGCTTTTGGCGGACACGCGCCTGTCCGTGACGGACGTGGCTTTTGCCAGCGGGTTTTCCAGCCTGCGCCGGTTCAACGCCCTGTTTCGCAACCGCTACCGGCTTGCGCCTTCGCAGTTGCGGCGACCGGGCGCGGACAGCGCCCTTGCGGACGCGGTGCCGGTCGTGGAACTGGGCTATCGGCCGCCCTACGACTGGGACGGCCTGCGGGCGTTTCTGGCCGCCCGGGCCGTGGACGGCGTGGAAGAGGCCGGGGACGGGGCGTATCGTCGCACGCTGCGGCTTTGGCGCAACGGGGCGCCCCATGCCGGCTGGCTCGCCGTCTCCCCGGCGGCCGGGAAAAATGCCCTGCGTGTCGCGGTTGCACCGGCACTCTTACCGGTGTTGCCGGCGGTCTTGGCGCGGGTTTCCCACCTCTTCGACCTGTCCTGCGATCCCTGGGCCGTGGCCGCGGGGCTTTCGGGCCTGGCCGACGGGCAGGAGGGCGTGCGCCTGCCGGGGACGGCCGAGGGCTTCGAAACGACGGTGCGGGCGATCCTGGGCCAACAGGTGACGGTGGCCGGGGCGCGGACCCTGGCCGGGCGGTTCGCGGCGGCCTTCGGCGCCCCCCTTTCCACGCCCTTTGCCGGGTTGACGACGCTTTTTCCCGACCCCGCCACCGTGGCGGCGCTTTCCGTGGAGGCCATCGCCACCCTTGGCGTCATCGCCTCGCGCGCCCGGGCGATCCTGGCCCTGGCCGAGGCCGTGCGGGACGGCAGGCTCACCCTGGCGCCCACGGCCGACCTCGCGGCCAGCCTCGACACCTTGCGGGCGCTGCCCGGTGTTGGCGAATGGACGGCGCAGTACGTGGCCATGCGGGCGCTCGGCTGGCCCGACGCCTTTCCGCATGGCGACGGCGGCCTCAAAAAGGCCCTGGGCGAAACCGACCCCAAACGCATCCTGCGCACGGCCGAGGCCTGGCGGCCGTGGCGGGCCTATGCCGTCATGCACCTGTGGCGCACCTTGTCCGGAGCACCGAAATGATGACCCTGCTGTGGCACCCGACGTCCCTTGGCGACATGCTGCTGGCGGCTGCGGGCGAAACGCTCGTCGGCGCCTGGTTCAGGGGCCAGAAACATTTTCCGCAGTCGCTGCCCGCCTCCGAGGATGCCCCGGCGGCGGCGGTCCTGGCCGAGGCGTCCGGCCAGCTCGACGCCTATCTGGCCGGCCGGCGCACGGCCTTCGACCTGGCCCTGGCGCCGCGCGGCACGGCCTGGCAACACGCCGTCTGGGAAGCCTTGCGCGCCATCCCCTACGGGGAAACGCTTTCCTACGGGCAGTTGGCCACGCGCCTGGGCAAACCGGCCGCCGCCCGGGCCACGGGCGCGGCCGTGGGCCGAAACCCCCTTTCCATCCTCATCCCCTGCCACCGGGTCCTCGGCGCGACGGGGGGGCTTACGGGCTATGCCGGCGGGCTTGACAGGAAGCGGGCCTTGCTGGCCCTCGAACAGGCCGGCCCGGCCGACCGGCCGTAGACGCCGGGGCGCCCTTTACGCCGCCGCGCCAGCGCGATAGTTTGCCAGGATGGACGCTTTCGCCGATGCCTGGCAGATGCTGTTGCGCCTGGACCTCGTCCTGGAAGAGGCGACCGCGCACCTGGGGGCCTGGACGTATGCCATGATCTTCCTCACGGTATTTGTGGAGACGGGCTTCGTGGTGACGGGCATCCTGCCCAGCGGCACGCTGCTGTTTGCGGCGGCGGCCCTGGCGGCCCGGGGGAGCCTGACCTTGTGGCCACTTTTCGTCGGCGGCACGGCGGCGGCTTTTTGCGGCGACCAGCTCAATTTCGGCTGGGGCGTGCTGGCCCGAAAACGCCTGGCCGGGCGCGGCCTGCCGCGTGGGGTCAAGGCCGGGCAACTCGAGGCGGCGCGGCGCGCCTTCGCCAGGTACGGCCCCATGGCCATCGTCCTGGCCCGATTCGTGCCCATGCTGCGGTCGGTGGCGCCCCTGGCGGCGGGCCTGGCCGGCATGCCCGGGCGCACCTTCGCCGGCTACAACCTCTGCGGCAAGCTCCCCTGGACAGCCCTCCACGTCTGCGGCGGCTATTTCCTGGGCAGCATCCCCTGGTTCGCCAGGCATTTCGCGGCGGTCATCCTGGCGGCGGCACTCTTTCCCTTCGCCATCGCCGCCATCCGGGCCTTGGTGCTTCACTTCGCCGCGAAGCGATCGGCGCGCTAGTGTTGCGTCCCTGAAAAAATAGCTATTCTTGTCTGTTACGCTTCAACACGTATACGTCTTTTTCGAGGACGAGACACTAGCCACGATGGAAGAGGCCGAAACGGGCGATCCACCAGAAAGCGGCCAGGCCGTCGCGCCAGCCGATCTTCTTGCCTTCCTCGTAGGTGCGGCCGTGGTAGGACACGGGCACTTCGTAGATGCGGGCCCGAAGCCTCGCCACCTTGGCCGTCAGTTCCGGCTCCACGCCGAAGCGGTCGCTTTGGATGCGAATCTTGCGCAGGATATCGCGTCGAAAGACCTTGTAGCAGACTTCCATGTCCGAGAGGTTGATGTCGTTGAACATGTTGGACAGCAGCGTCAAGACCTTGTTGCCCACGGAATGCCAAAAATAGAGCACCCGGTGCGGCCCACCCAGAAACCGCGAGCCGAAGACCACATCGGCCTTGCCGGCGAAAATGGGCGCAAGCAGCACGGGATAGTCCTCGGGATCGTATTCCAGGTCCGCGTCCTGGATGAGCACCACCTCGCCGGCCGCCGCGGCGAAGCCCGTGCGCAGGGCCGCGCCCTTGCCCTGGTTTTGGGCGTGAAAAAGCACCCGGACGCGCCCCGTCCCGACAAGCCCTTCCAGATAGGCCCGGCTGCCGTCGGTGGAGGCGTCGTCCACGAGCACCACTTCCCAGGTCTCGGGGCGGGCCAGCACCTTGTCCAGGACCAGCGGCAGGGTCTTTATTTCGTTGTAGACGGGGATGACGACGCTGACGGTCGGGGCCGGGGCTTGCGGCGAGGTCTGCATGGGTGATGCTCCGTTTCAGGCGGGGTTGCGGCCAAGGGCCGAGAAATAGCGGGCGCGGCAGAGGTTTTCCACGGCGCACAACGCGGCCAGCGCTTCGTTGAAATCCGTTTGCCCCATGGTGAAGACGCCGTGGCCAAGGACGATGGCGCCGCTCCGGCCGGTCAGGGCCGGGGGCATGGTGTGGACGAGCCCGCGCGGGCCGCAGCCCACCTCCCCGGGCACGATGGGGATGTCGCCCACGAAACGTTCCCGGTCGCAGGCCACGTGACAGGCCTCGCGGTGCGGGCAGTCGCCCTGCTGCGCGCAGTCCATGGACAGGATCACGGCGAACTTGGGGTGGCCGTGGAGGATGGCCGGGCGGCCGTCCATTGCCGAAAGCGCCGCGTGGGCCGACAATTCGCTGGAGGCGGTCAGGCCGGCGCAGGACGAACCGTCCAGGGGGCACAGGTCGATGGCCCCGGCCAGGGCGTCCAGGGCGCTGCCGGTCTGGCTGATGGCCAGGGTCCCGCCCAGGCGGTAGGAGATGTTGCCGAAGACCGAGTCCACCAGGCCCAAGGCGACCGTGGCCCGGCCGGCCTCGGCCATGGCGGCCAGCGCCCTTTCCCGGTCGGCAAACGGCCCCCGGGCCAGGGGCGGGACGGTCGCCGGCGCCGGCGGCAGCCCGGCCACGGCGGCCTTAAAGGCGGCCCGGGAGGCGGCATCCAGGCGCCCGTCGCGGTGGGCGGCCAGGTGGTCGGCGAAAAATTTGACGAACCCGGCAAAGGCGATGGACGAGACGGTGATAAAGGCCTGCTCCGGCGAGAGCGCGCCGTGGGCCAGCATGCCCAGGCCCGGCAGGTAGGCGCCCTTGCGCCGGCCAAGCGCCGCCGCGGCCAGTGCCGGGTCGGGGCGCTCGACCACCGGAATGTCGTGGAAAAAGGTGCGTGTCTCGCAGTCCCGGGGCCGGATGGCCGGGGCTTCCCGGCCGGCCAGGAATTCGAGGATGGTCCGGTAGGGCTCGGCCGGGGGCACGAGCATGAGGCAGGCCACATCGAGGCGCCGGGCGGTTTCGGCCAAAAACGCGTTGTGCGAAAAATCGGCCCGGGAAAAGCTGGCCGCCTCGTCCACGCAGACGATGGCCGCCTGCCCCGGCGCGCACAAGCCGGCCCCGGCCAGCCGGGTGGCGAAATGGCCGGCCAAGGCGCCGACGCCCAGGCCGGCCGCTTCACCGCCCGAGGCGACGGGGTCGTCGGGAAGCTCGGCCCGGTGCGGCTTGGCCGCGCCGCGCAAAAGGAAGTATTTGTCCCGGGCGGCCAGAAAGGCCCGGCGGTTCAGGGGCGGCACGGCGATGCCGTCGCCGGCCGTGCCGGGTTCGGTGAAAAACCGGGCCGGCAGGTCGTCGGCGGCCCCGTCCAAGCCCAGGGCCGAGTTGGCCGCCCGCTCGCGGCCGACGACGCGCGCCCCAAGCGAGGCCAGCTCCCCGGCCGCGACGGGTGCGCCCGAAAAGGCGGCAAGCGCCAGCGCCCATTCCTCCAGGGTCACGGCCAGGGACAAATACGGACAGGCGCCCAGGCACTGGGCTCCGGCCAGGGCGTTTTCCCCCAGCACCACGGCCCGGGCCTTGCCCTCGAAAGTGAAACGGTCCGTGGCCACGGGCTTTCGCAGCAGTTCGTGGGCCAGGCAGCCGCCGCGCCAGGGATCGGGGCCGGACGCGCCGACGGCCAGGGACAGGGCCAGGCCATAGGCGCCACGCGGGTCGAAGGCCGGCAGGGCCACCCCCCTGACAGCCATGGCCAGGGCGGCTTCGATGGCCCGCCCCCGGGCGTTGCCGGCAGCCAGGGCGGCCAGGGCCTCGTCCACGAAACCGGGGGTTGGCCTCATGCCCTCGGCCTCGGCGAACCCGGCCACGGCCGCGGCCGCGCCGGCGGCGTCGAGGCCCTGTTCCAGGCAGAACCAATGGGCGGCCACGATGTATTCGGGATCGTCGAGGCCAAGCAGCGCCGAAAAATGGGACAGCGCGTCGGCATCGGGCAAAAGCCTGCCGGCCGCGTCGATGCGGCGGCAGGGGACCGGGCAGCCCGGGCAGGCCGTGCCCGTGCCGCCGAAACGCCGGCCGAGAACCGGGGCGTTGACCGCCGGGGCGGCCTCGAAAAAGGTCCGGCGAAAATTGTCGGTTGGCTGCATGCGCCGGCCGTGGGTCAGGTCGAGCAGGGCAGCCGTGCCGTGGCGGCCAAGGCCGCTCGGGCCGGCCAGGGCCGGGGCGGCGGCAATGAGCCGGTCCATGGCCGCCCGGGCTCGGGTGAGGCCGTCGGGATCGGCGGGGCTTGCGGCGCCGGTGCCGGAGACCGCCAGATAGACGCAATTTTTGCGGCCAAAGGCCAGGCCGGCCCCGGCGCCGCCCGCGTCGTGCCAGCGGTCGGCCAGGAGCGTGGCCAGGCCCGAACCGGCCCGGGCGGCCGGCCCGGCCACAACGGCCGCGTCCCAGGCGGCAAGGGCGGCAAACAGGGCCGCCGTCGGCAGGTGGGCCAGGTCCTCGGCCGGGACCAGGCAGGCTTCGCCGTCGCGGATAACCAGCCCCACCGGCCGCGCCGCCCGGCCGGTCACGACCACGGCGGCCAGCCCCGCCCGGGCCAAGGCCAGGCCCACGCCCCCGCCCAGGCTGGCCGTGGCCAGGCCGCCGGTGCGGGGGGAATGAAAGGCCAGGGACAGGTGGCCGCCGCCCGGCAGGCCGCAGCCGGCCAGGACGCCGGCGGCCAGGCACAGCGGCCCGTCGGGATCGCCCGGGCGCACAGCCCGTGGCGCCCGGCCAAGGGCCAGGGCCAGCCCCCGGCCGCCGCGCTCCCGGTCCAGCAGTGCCTGGGGCGCGGCGCGGCGGCGCGTGGTGGACGCGGTCAGATCGACAGTCAGGATGGCGCGCGGGGTCTGGGCGGACATGATCGTTCCTCTCGCCGGGGCTGCGTTGCGCAACTATCAGATGGCCCGCATCGAAGCAACGCGCCGCGCCTGGCTAAACTCTTGCGGCCGTTGGCCGATAAGTCCGTGGCAACCGACTGCGATGCGAGGCGCCCATGCAGATCACGAGCCTGTCCACCACCCTTGCCGGGGCAACCGGCCTGCCGGCGAATTCCCGGGCGGACGGCCACGGCCTCAAGCTCGGCCGCTATTCCGAGAAAAACGAGGGCGCAACCGGGGCGACCCTTGCCGGCAAGATCCCCACGAGCACCTCCGACGTCTTCGCCAGCGACATCCTCAGTAAGCTCCAGGCCGCCCAAACGGCCAGCAACGCCGGGGCCCTCGTCGGCAGCGGCGCGGCCGGCGACCTGCAAGGCTCCCTGGCCGACGTCATCGACTACGTGCGGGAAAAACACGGCAACGCGGCGGCCACGGCCGTCATGGGCATCGTGGAAAAGGGCGTGGGCGACGGCTCCGGCGGCGAGGATGCCCTGGGCGACTCCCTGGTTTCGGCGCTCAAATTCATCGACCGCAATTTCGGCATCGCCTCGGGCGACGCGGCCATCGCCACCTTCAACGGCGCCCTCAACGACGCCGTCAACGGCTATTTCCAAAACGGCAAAAGCGAGGTTTTCTACGCCGCAACAAGCACCACCAGCGGCGCGGGGCAGGTGCAGGGCGTGCTGTCCGAGGCCCTCGACGCCGTGGCCAAGCGTTTCGGCGAGCAAACGAGCCAAGCCGTTTCGGACCTCATGACCCAAAGCCTGGAAGAAACAGGCCCGACCCGCCAGGGGCTCGGCACGGCCCTTGCCGCCGCCGACGCCTACCTGGCCGACCAGTACGGCGAGGCCGCCAACCTGGGGCTCACCACCCTGACCGGCCAGACGCCGGCCCTGGCCAAGGGCTCGGTGCTGGACCTGGCCGTCTAGCCCGGGCCGCCCGGCTTTCCCGCCCTCGACCACCGGCAGCCGCTCGGACCGATGGGGCGTGGGCCTTCCATCGCCGGCAGGCCGGCAATATTCACGCCTTCCACCAGCGGTCGCCCGGGCCGACAGGGCGTGGGCCTGGCCGCCTGGCCTGGGCTGCCTATGGCTTCTCGCCCCAGACCACCCGCGAGCCGCTCGGGCCGGTGAAATCGAGGCGGGCGACCTGGCGCGCCCCGGCCTGGGCCAGCATCTCCCGGATCGCCCCCTCGGCGTAGGCCTGGCCGCGCGGCGTGCCAAGGAGCATGTTGAGCGAAAAAAGCGCCGCGAATTCCGGCCCGTCCAGGCTGTCGTCGAGCATGAACTCGTGGACGTAGATACGGCCGCCGGAATTGAGCGCGGCCATGGCCTTGGCGATGATCGTCCGGCAGCCGTCCGGGTCCTCGGCATGGAGGATCTGGGACAGCCAGGCCACGTCGTAGCCGCCGGGCAGCGGGTCGCGCAGGTAGTTGCCGGGGGCGAAATCCACCCGGTCGGCCACGCCCAGGCGGGCGGTCACGCCGGCGGCGAATTCCCGGCTGCCGGGCAGGTCGTAGACCGTGGCCGTCATGCCCGGGTTGGCCAGGCAGAAATGGGCGGCATAGGTTCCCGGCCCGCCGCCCACGTCCAGGAGCCGCTGCCGGCCGGCCATGTCGATCATGGCGGCCAGGCGCGGGGCGATGGCCGAGGCGATGCCGTACATGGCCAGCAGGAAATCCTCCCGGGCGGCCGGGTCGCCGTGGTCGGTCATGTGGTCGCCCAAGGGGCCGCCCGTGCGCACGGCCTCGGGGAGCCTGGCCCAGGTGGCCATGATGCGGTGGTTGTGGCGCACCACATGGGCCACGCTGCGCGGCGAATCGCGGGAGAGCAGTTCCCGCGACGCCGGGGTCAAGTCGTACTGGTCCCCGGACTTGACGAGCAGCCCCATGGCGGCCAGGGCGTTTAAGAGCATGGCCAGGGCCCGGGCGTCGCAGCCGAGGATCGTGGCCAGGCCGGCGGCATCGGAAGGAGCGCGGCCAAGGGGCGTGAACACGTCGAGCATGGCCCCGGCGTGCAGGGCGCAGGCCTTCCAATAGGCGCTGGAAAGGGCGAGCAGGGAGCCGGGATCGAGCGGAGCTTCCATGGCAAACCTCACTGGTTGGCGGCGCCCGTCGTGTGTGGCCGGCTGGGGCCGGGCAAGCGCCCTAGCCGGTGGCGGCCCGGCCCGCCTCGGACTGGGGCAGGGCCAGGGTGATGGTCGTCGTACCCGTTTCGTCGGAGGTCTCCATGCGGGCGAAGCCGCCATGGGCCTCGGCGATCAGGCGGGTTGAATAGGCGCCAAGGCCGGTGCCGCCCGCCTTGCCCGCCGTGGCGTACTTGGTGAAGAACCGGGAGCGGATCTCGGCCGGCACCACGCCCTCGTTGGCGATCACGACCAGAGCCGGGTCCCCCGGGCGCAGGTCGACGGTGACGGCTTTTTCGTCCGGCGAGGCCTCCAGGGCGTTTTTGAGGCAATTGGCCAGCATGGTATAAAAAAGCAGCCGTTCGGCCCAGACCGTCACCGACGCCGTGCCGTCGTCGGGCCGGCCGTCCAGGCGCAAGGCGAAGGTGTTTTTCTTGTATCCGGCCAGGCTGGCCAGCTCCACGAACAGCCGCCGCACCACCGCCGCCGCGTCCACGGGTTCGGGGCGTAGCGTATACGTCCCCCGCTCCATCTTGAACAGGTCCAGCGACAGGTTGATCATGGACAGCATCTTGAAGCCGTTTTCCTCGATGAGCTTAAGCAGCGTCACCTGGCCGTCGCTTAAGCCCCCCTCGTCGGCAATGATGGGCGGCAGGCCGATGATACCGGTCAGCGGCGCCTTGAGGTCGTGGCGCATGATGCGGTCCACGTCCTCGCGCAACTGGGCCGCCTCCTTGAGGGCCTCGTTCTGGCGGGCCAGCGATTCCCGGGCCGCGCGCAGTTCCAGGTGGTTTTTGACCCGGGCCCGGACCACGGCCCGGCTGGTCGGCTTGACGATGTAGTCCACCGCCCCCAGCGACAGGCCCAGGGCCTCGTCCTCGGGGGCGTGGCGGGCTGTGACGAAGATGACGGGAATCCCCCGGGTGGCCGGGTCGGCCTTGAGCCGGCGGCAGACCGCGTAGCCGTCCATGTCGGGCATGACCACATCGAGGAGGATGATGTCCGGGGCAAGGCGGGCCGCCAGCTCCAGGGCGGCGGTGGCGCTTGTGGCCACATGCAGCTCGTGGCCGTCGCGCAGGTAGTCGACCAACACCCGGATGTTGGCCGGCACGTCGTCGACGATGAGTACCGACGGCTGTTTGGGGGCCGCGTTCATAAAAGGCTGGCGAGGCCGTCCTGGTCGAGGAACTCCTTTTGGATGGCTTCGAAACTGGGGAAATCGCCCATGAAGACGTCGAGGAGCCGGGGGTCGAAATGGCTGCCCCGCCCGGCCCGCATGATCTCCAGGGACTTCTCGTTGGAAAAGGCTTCCTTGTAGGGCCGCTTGCTGGTCAGGGCGTCGAAGACGTCGGCGATGGCGCAGATGCGGCCGTAAAGCGGGATGTCGTCCCCATCCAGCCCCTTGGGATAGCCCGAGCCGTCCCATTTCTCGTGGTGGGCCAAGGCGATGATCTCGCCCACGCGCAGCAGTTCGAAATTGGATTCGCCCAGGATGCGCGCCCCGAAGATGGTGTGCTTTTTCATCACTTCCCATTCGTCGGGCGTGAGCTTGGCCGGCTTTAAAAGGATGCTGTCGGGGATGCCGATCTTGCCGATGTCGTGCATGGGGCTGGCCTGCAGCACCAGGTCCACCTCGGCGTCGGGCAGGCCGAGCTTGGCCGCCAAAAGCGCGCAGTAGCGGCTCATGCGCTGGATGTGGTCGGCCGTTTCCTCGTCCTTGAATTCCGCGGCCGAGGCCAGGCGGTGAATCGTCTCCAGGTGGGCCGAAAGGATGGTGCGCTGGGACTCCTTGACGTTTTCCAGGGCCATCTTGAGGGCCGAGGTGCGCACGGCCACCATCTCCTCGAGCTCGGCCTGATAGCGCTTCACCTCGTCCTGGGACTCCTTCATCTTCAAAAGCGAGCCCATGCGCACCCGCAGCTCCGTCAGGTCGATGGGCTTGGAAATGAAGTCGTTGGCCCCGGCCTCCACGGCCTTGAGCCGGTCCTGCTTGCTCGTCAGGGCCGTGACCATGATGATGGGCACATCGGCCACGCCCGACATCTCCCGAATCCGGCGGGCCACGGTGAAACCGTCGGTTTCGGGCATCATGACGTCGAGCAGGACGAGGTCTATGCTGGTATCGAGCAGGTCGCGCGCCTCGGTGAAGGATTCGGTCAATACCGGCTCGTGGCCGAGGTTGCGCAACAAGCCGCCGATGACCCGCAGATTGATGCGTTCGTCGTCTATGGCCAGGATGCGTTTGGGCCTGTCCAACTTCCACCAGCCTTGGCAACGGTTGTTTTGTTTGACGTGGGGCCTTGCGGCCTGCAATACCCGGCATAGTAGGGCATGGGTTCCCCGGGGGTCAAGTCGTCCGGGCCGTAACGCCCCCCCTGCCCACGGGCGGCCCCAGGCCCGCAACCGCCAAGGAACACCATGCACCGCGACCCTCCGCCGCCACCCCCCTTCCATGCCCTGGACGCCGCCGCCGTGGCGGCACACTTCGAGGTCGCGCCCGACCAAGGCCTGGACGCTGCCGCCGTCGCGGCCAGGCGGGCCGCCCACGGCAAAAACGCCCTGGCCCTGCCGTCCGGGCCGGGGCCGCTGCGGCGGCTGGCTGACCAGTTCCTCCAGCCCCTGGTGCTGATCCTGCTGGCGGCGGCCACGGCGTCGGCCTTCCTCGGCCATCTCCTCGACGCCGGGGTCATCTTCGCCGTGGTCGTGGTCAACGCCGTGCTGGGCTACATCCAGGAGGCCAAGGCCGTCTCCGCCCTGGCCGCCCTGTCCCGCTCCATGGTGGCCACGGCCGAGGTCCTGCGGGACGGCGCCTTCGGCACCATCGCGGCCGAGGAACTGGTGCCCGGCGACGTGGTACGGCTGCGGGCCGGCGACCGCGTGCCGGCCGATGCGCGCCTGGTGTCGGCCACGTCCCTGCGCATCGACGAATCGGCCTTGACCGGCGAATCCGCGCCCGTGGACAAGTCCCCCGAGCCCGTGGAGGAAGCGGCGCTGCTGGCCGACCGGACGTGCATGGCCTACGCCGCCACCGTGGCCACGGCCGGGGTGGGGCTGGGCCTTGTCACGGCCACCGGCGCCGCGGCCGAAATCGGGCGCATCGCCACGCTGACCGCCGAGGCCGACGCCCTGGCCACGCCGCTCACCCGGGCCATCGCCCGCTTTTCCAGCCGGCTGCTGGTGGCCATCCTGCTGCTGGCCGGCCTGTGCTTCGCCGTGGGCGTCGCCCGGGGCGAGGCGCCGGCGGCCATGTTCATGGCCGCCGTGGCCCTGGCCGTGGGCGCCATCCCCGAGGGCCTGCCCGCCGCCGTCACCGTCATCCTGGCCATGGGCGTGTCGCGCATGGCCGCCCGCAAGGCCATCATCCGCCACCTGCCGGCCGTGGAGACCCTGGGCTCGACCACGGTGGTGTGCTCGGACAAGACCGGCACCCTGACCCAAAACCGCATGACCGTGGTGGAACTGTTCGCAACCGGCCGGCACTGGCGCCTGGACGTCGGGGCATTCGTCCCCGAAAGCCCCGACGCGGCGGACAGCCAGGCCGGGCAGGCCCTGGCGGACCTGCTGCGCGGCGCGACCCTGTGCAACGATGCCGCCCCGGCCAGCGACGGCCAGGGGTTCGTCGGCGACCCGACCGAAACGGCCCTGCTGGCCGCCGCCCAGACCGCCGGCCTGGACGTGGCCGCCAGCCGGGCGAAGCGGCCCCGCCTGGCCGAGGCGCCCTTCGATTCGGCCACCATGTTCATGGCCACCCTCAACAGCGGCCCCCAGGCCGAGGCGCCGCCGACACTGCACCTCAAGGGCTCGGCCGAGGCCGTGCTGGCCCGCTGCGCCCTGCCCGGCCCCGACGGGGTCGCGGCCGTGCGCCGTGTCGCCGATGCCATGGGCCGGCGGGGGCTGCGCGTCCTGGCCGTGGCTGCCAAGGCCCTGGCGCCGCAAACGCAGCACATCCCCGAGGGCGGCCTCGACGCCGGCTTCACCTTTCTGGGGCTCGTGGCCATGATCGACCCGCCGCGCCCCGAGGCGATGGCCGCCGTGGCCGCCTGCCGCCGGGCCGGGGTCATGGTCAAGATGATCACCGGCGACCACGTGGCCACGGCGGCGGCCATCGCCGAAGCGCTCGGCCTGGCCGGCACGGGGCCGGTCGTGGCCATGTCCGGGGCCGACATCGAGGCCACGGGCGACGACGCCCTGCCCGCCCGGGCCGAGGGCACCCAGGTCTTCGCCCGGGTCTCGCCCCAGCAGAAGCTGCGCCTAGTCAAGGCCTTCCAGTCAAAGGGACACGTCACGGCCATGACCGGCGACGGCGTCAACGACGCCCCGGCCCTCAAGCAGGCCGACATCGGCCTGGCCATGGGCCGCGCCGGCACCGAGGCGGCCAAGGAAGCCGCCGACATGGTCCTGGCCGACGACAATTTCGCCACCATCGCCGCCGCCGTGGAGGAAGGCCGGGGGGTCTTCGACAACCTGGTCAAGTTCCTGGTCTGGACCCTGCCGACCAACCTGGGCGAGGGGCTGGTGGTGCTCGCGGCCGTCCTGGGCGGCCTGCCCCTGCCCATTGCGCCCATCCAGATCCTGTGGATCAACATGACCACGGCCGGCAGCCTCGGCCTCATGCTCGCTTTCGAGCCCTGGGAGCTCGGCGTCATGGACCGGCCTCCCCGCGATCCGCGCCGGCCCATCCTGGGGCCGAGGCTGGCCCGCCGGGTGGCGCTGATGGGCCTGCTGCTGCTCGGCGCCTCCTTCGGCCTCTACGAATGGGAACTGGCCGGCGGCGGCAGCGAAGTGCAAGCCCGCACCGTGGCGGTCAACGTCTTCGTGGCCATGGGCGCGACCTACCTCATAAGCTGCCGCACGCTTTCCCGGCCGGCCCTGTCGCTGCCCCTTTCGGGCAACCCGTATGTGTTGTGGGGCATCGGGGCGGCCCTGGCCCTGCAACTGGCCTTCACCTACGTCCCGCCCCTGGCCGGCGTGTTCGAGGCGGCGCCCCTTGGCGCCATGGCCTGGCTGCGGGTGGCCGGGGTGGCGGTGGCGGGCTTTATCGTCATGGAGGCCGAAAAGATGCTCGGCCGGCGCAACTGACCCAGCCCTCCCGGTTGCTTGGCCGCCATGCCTCGTGATACTGTCGTTTTCAGGGGGAGCCGCTTTCGCAGGGAAGCGCCGCATTCGTTTTCCATGGGCACCTTCATCCGCCTCGCCTGTGCCGTCGCCCTGGTCCTGACCCTTTGCGGACCGGGAATGTCCCTGGCGGCAACCAAGACCGCCCCGTCGCGGACGCCGGCGGGTCTGGCCTACGTGGTGCGCTACGACGGCGAGCTTGCATCGGAAACCCTCGACCTCCTCAAGCAGGTCTCCAAGGCCGAAAGCCTCATCCAAAGCCCGCCCGATTCCCTGCTGCTCCTGGAGCGCCGGGCCGAGGAAGACAAGGCCAACTTCGCCAAGGTCTTCCAGTCCGACGGCTATTTCGCCGCCACCATCGCCGCCAGCATCGACCAGGCCGCCACCCCGGCCGTGCTGACCTACGCCATAGTCCCCGGCCCGCGCTTTACCCTGCGCCGGGTGACCCTCGACCCGCCGGGCGCCGACCTGCCCGGCCCGGCCGCCCTCGGCCTGACCGTGCCGTCGCCCTTTGCGGCCAAGGCCGTGGTGGAAGCCGAGGCGAAGATCACCGAGATCCTGCACCGCCAGGGCCATCCCTACGCCAAGGTGGCCGAGCGGCGGGTCACGGCGGATTTCGCCGACCACGACGTGGCCGTGGCCTGGGTGATCGACGCCGGCCCCCGGGCGACCTTCGGCCCGGCCCGCTTTTCCGGGCTGACCTCGGTCAAGGAAACCTACCTGGCCGGGCTGGTGCCCTGGGCCGAAGGGCAGCCCTACGACGTCGACCTGGTGACCCGCCTGCGCAAAAAACTCGTCTCCCTCGACCTTTTCACCCTGGTGACGGCCGAACCGGCCCCCGAGCCCGAGCCCGACGGCCGGGTGCCCATCCTCGTCACCGTGGCCGAACGCAAGCACCGCACCATCAAGGGCGGCGTGGACTACAAGACCGACGAAGGCCCCGGGGCCAACCTCAGCTGGGAGCACCGCAACCTCTTCGGCGGCGGCGAGAAGCTCTCCGTGGCCGCCAGCGCCTCGGCCATCGAGCAGTTCGGCGAGGCCTCCTTCGAGAAGCCGGATTGCATCACGCCCAAGGAGCTGTTCAAGGCCAAGGTCCGGGTCGCCGACGAGAACAAGAAGGCCTACCAAGGCCAAAACGCCCAGGCCACCGGGACCATCCGCCGCCAGTTCACCGAGTCCTTCTCGGCCGCCGCCGGCCTGGGCTACCGGGCCTCGCGCATCGAAAAGGACCAGTCGCGGCCCTGGGAGGACGACAAGCGCTACGGCTTCGTGTTCGTGCCCGTGGAAGCGGGCTACGATACCCGAAACGACGTGCTCGACCCGCAAAAGGGGCTCCAGGCAACCGGCTCCCTCGCCCCCTACTGGGGCACCCTGGCCGGCGGCCCCAACTTCGTGCGGCCGGAATTCTCCCTGGCCAACTATTTCAAGCTGGCCGACAAGCCCGGCCTGGTCCTGGCCACCCGGGTCATCGGCGGGGCCAACATCGGCACCGACCGCGACAACGTCTCGCCGGACCTGCGCTACTATGCCGGCGGTTCGGGCTCCATCCGCGGCTACCCCTACCAGACCGTGGGGCCGCTTCGGGGCAACACCCCCGTGGGCGGCGGCTCGGTGCTCACCTTCTCCACGGAACTGCGCTTGCGGGTTACGGAACTCATCGGCATCGTCCCCTTCCTCGACGGCGGCACGGCCTTCGAAACCGCCCTGCCGCCCTACAACCAGCCCATCCTGCTCGGCGCGGGCCTGGGCGTGCGCGTCTACACCCCCGTCGGCCCCGTGCGCCTGGACGTGGCCACGCCCGTGACGCCGCGCAAGGACATCGACGACATTGCCCAATTCTACTTCAGCATCGGACAATCCTTCTAGCCGGACCCCGCCCGGCCGCCCGGCCCCGGGGAGGCGCCGGCGATACGGCCGCCTGCTCGCCCTCTGTTGTGGCGGCTGCGCCGGCCTGCTCGTACTCGTCTGGCTGGCGCTGCTCACGCCGGTTGGCCTTGGCGGCGCGGCCTTTGTCGCCG
The DNA here is from genome assembly GCF_049995385.1 of Solidesulfovibrio sp. DCME. Classification (NCBI taxonomy): domain Bacteria; kingdom Pseudomonadati; phylum Thermodesulfobacteriota; class Desulfovibrionia; order Desulfovibrionales; family Desulfovibrionaceae; genus Solidesulfovibrio; species Solidesulfovibrio sp. DCME. Next base: position 1,366,809 of record NZ_CP188261.1, on the reverse strand, counting down.
AAAAAGCCATCCAGGCCGCAACGGGCCTCACCGCCACCATCCGCGACGTCTCGGGCACCCTGCCCTTTTCCCTGCGCGTGGGCCGCTTCGCCCTGGCCGACGGCAAGGGGGCCTGGCTTATCGTGAGCGACGCCCACTTCGCCTGGTCGCCCCTGGCCCTGCTGCGCGGGCGGGTGGTCATAAACGACCTCTCGGCCGACATCGTGCGCCTGCGCCGCCCGCCGGACCTGCCGCCGGCCAAGGAGAGCCCGGCCAGCCTGGAATGGCCGCCGCGCTTTCCGCGCCTGCCGGCCATCCTCGTGGACCGGCTGGCCGTGGGCCGGATCATCCTCGACGCGCCTGTCGCCGGCCAGGACGCCGTCCTTTCCCTTGCGGGCCGACTGGCCGAATCCGGGTCCGGCGCCGTGGGCCTTGCGCTGGACGCCAGGCGCCTGGACGGCGACAAGCCCCTGACCCTGCGCCTGGGGGGGGCGCTCAATTACGCCGACTGGAAACTGGCGGTCAAAGCCGGCCTCCAGGACGCGCCCGGGGGCCTTCTCGCCGCGGCCCTGGCCGGACCGCAGGCCGGGGCCCTCGACGTGGCCCTGACCGGCGACGGTTCCCTTGCCTCCTGGAAGGGGACGCTTGCCGCCAAACTGGCCGACGCGCCCGTGCTGCGGGCCGACCTGGGCCTGGCCGTGCCCCTTGAAAAAAATGCCACGGCCGCCTTTTCCCTGGAGGCCGGCCTGACGCCACCGGCGGGGCTCTTGCCGGACGCCCTCGCCCGGCTCGTGGGCCAGGCGCCCACCTGCCGCCTGGCCGGCCGCTTCGGCATCGTATCCGGGGAATTCGACCTGGACCGGGCGGAACTGACCGCCGCCGCCGGAACCCTGGCCGCCACGGCCCACCTGCCGGCCGACGGCAAAACCCTGGCCGGCCAGGTCCGGGTCGCCGTGCCGGATGCCGCCGTGCTCGACCCGTCCCTGGCCGGAAGCCTGGCCGTGACGGGGACGGCCTCGGGCGCAATGGACAAGCCGAAACTGGTGACGGAACTGTCCGCCAAGGGCTTTGCCGCCGGCCCGGTCCGCCTGGCCACGGCCACGCTTGCCGCCACGGCCGAACCGGCCGGTTCCCTGGACGGGGCCTTCCCCGGGGCGGGGCTGCGCCTTTCCGGCGCCATCGAAGGCCTGGCCGGCCCCGAGGGCACAAGCCTGCTCGGCCAGCGCCTGGACCTGTCCCTGGAGGCGGCCGTGGACGGCAGCGGCGCCGTCACTTCCGGCTCCGGCCGCATCGTCGGCCCGGGCGGGGCCATTCGCCTGGCCAACCTGCGCTACGCCGGGGAAAGCCTTTCGGGCGACCTGGACCTGACCCTGGCCGACGTGGCCGGCGCGGCCTCCCTGGCCGGCCTGCGCCTGACGGGCGGGCTGACCCTGGCCGCCGCGGTCACGGCCGACGCCGCCGGACAGGGAAAAGCCCGAGCCCGGCTGGGTCTGACCGGACTTGCGAGCCCGACGGGCGGGCCGCGCGACCCCCTCGGCCAGGTGCTGGCCGCCCTGCTCGGCCCGGCGCCGACCCTGTCCCTGGACGCCGCCTTTTCCCCCAAGGGCGCCACGGTGGACGACCTCAAACTGACCGGCAAGGCCCTGTCCCTGGCCGGCTCGGCCCGCTTCGACGCCCCCGGCGAAACCCTGGCCGCCAAGCTGGCTCTGGCGGCCCCGGACCTGGCCGTGCTCGGCCCGGCCCTGGAGGCCAAGGCCGGCGGCACCTTTTCCTGCGACATCGAAGCCTCGGGCAAGGCCGCCTCGCCCAGGGTCGTGGTCAAGGCCACCGCCGACAAGCTCGTCTTCGACGACCTGGCCCTGGCCGGGGCGACCATCGAAGGCACGGTCGACGACCTGGCCGGCAACGCCTCCGGCAAGCTGGCCCTGGCCGCCCGGCGCGAGGGCGAAACGGCCCGGCTGGACACGGCCATCGCCCTGGCCGGCAACCGGCTGGCCATCAAGGACCTGCGCCTGGCCGCCCCGGAGGCCGCCTTTACCGGCGAGGCGACCATCGCCCTGGACAGCGGCCGGGTGAGCGGCAAGCTTTCCGGCAACGCCGCCAACCTGGCCGGCCTTGGCCGGTTCACGGGGCAACACCTGGCCGGCAGCCTCAAGCTGGCCCTGACCGCCGAGGCCGCCCGGGACGGCCAGCGCCTGACCTGCGACCTGACCGCCGCCAACCTGGCCGTGCCGGGGGTCAGCGCCACCCGGCTGACCGTGGCCGCCGACCTGGCGAATGCCACGGCCACCCCCCGGGGCAAGGCCACGGTGTCGGGCTCGGGCCTGGCCGTCGGCGGCCTGAACCTGGCCGGCCTGAACCTGACCGCCTCGGGCGACGGCAAGGCCCTGGCGGCCAGCCTCGAGGCCAAGGGCACCATTCCCGGGGAAAAGGCCCTGGAGGTCGCGGCCAAGCTGTCCCTGGCCACGGCCGGCAAGGCCCAAAAAATCACCGTGACGGCGCTTTCCGGCAGCCTCGACAAGCGCCGTTTCGCCCTGGCCGCCCCGGCCGTGGTCGGGCTCGAAGGCGACAACGTGAGCCTCGGCTCCCTGGCCCTGTCCTTCGACAAGGCCAAAATCGAGGCCTCGGGCAACCTTTCGGGGCGCGCCGTCGCGGCCAAGGCCACGGTGTCCGGGCTGCCGCTGCCCCTGCTGGCCAGCTTCGGCCTGGCCGGGGTGGGCGGCACGGCCACGGCCACGGCGACCGTTTCCGGCCCGCCCCAGCGCCCGGAGGTGGCCGTGGAGGCCCGGGTGGACGGGCTGGTGCTGGCGGCGGAAAAAAGCAAGGACCTGCCGTCCCTGGCCGTGCGGGCCAAGGCGGCCATCGGCGGCGGCAAGGCCTCGGTGACCGCTACAATCGCGCCCACGGGCAAGAAGGAGGCCGTGACCCTGGAGGCGGCCCTGCCGGTCCGTTTCGCCCTGTCGCCCTTTGCCTGGGACATGCCGGCCAGTGGCGCCCTGTCGGGCCGCATCACCGCCGACAGCGACTTGAGCCAAATGGCCGTGCTTCTGGCCCAGGCCAACACCCGCATCGACGGCCGGCTGTCGGCGGACATGCGCCTGGGTGGCACCCTGGCCGCGCCGTCGGTTTCGGGCAACCTGGCCCTGGCCGCCAAAAGTCTCGAAAACGCCGACGCCGGGCTGGTCCTGCGCAACGTCACCATGCGCGCCGAGGCGGCCGGTGGCGTGCTGACCGTCAGCCAGGCCGGCGGCCAGGACGGGCGCGGCGGGAGCTTCTCCCTTTCGGGCACGGTCGGCGTGGCGGATTTGAGCAACGGGCCGGTGGACCTGGCCCTGACCCTGACCCGGCTGCGGGTGGCCGGCCTGGACCTGGCCACGGTCACGGCCGACGGCAAGGTGACGGTGACCGGCACCCTGTCGCGCCTGCGGGCCGGCGGCACGATCACCCTGGGGCCGGCGGACATCAACCTGCCCACCTCCATGCCGCCCGAGGTGACGGTCATCCCGGTCACCTACGTCAATGACCCCAATGCCCCGAAAAAAAAGGGCAAGGCCGCCCCGCCGGCCGCGGCGCGCCATATCGACCTCGATGTGACCGTGGCCCTGGGCCAGGCCGTGTACGTGCGCGGCCTGGGGCTGGAATCGCGCTGGGGCGGCCAGGTCGCGGTTACGGGCACGGCCGCCGCGCCCAAGGTGGTGGGCAAGTTCTCCGTGGAAAAGGGCCGGGTGGAACTGTTCGGCAGCAACCTCGACATCGCCAAGGGCGAGATCGTTTTCCACGGCGAAAACCCGCCCGCGCCGGTCATCGACATCCTGGCCGAAAACACGACCAACGACGTCATGGCCGGGGTGGCCATCACCGGCGACGCCACCAACCCCTCCATCAACCTGGTCTCCCAGCCGACCCTGTCCCACGACGACATCCTCGCCCGCATCCTTTTCGGCCAAAGCGCGGCCAACCTCTCGCCCCTACAGGCGGCCCAGCTGGCCCAGGCCGCCGCCTCCCTCTACGCCGGCGGCACGCCGACGAGCCTGCTGGCCCGCACCCGCCGCATCCTGGGCCTCGACCAGCTGACCCTGGTCTCGGGCAAGGGCGGCATCTCCTCCACCGTGCTCAAGGCCGGCAAGGAGATCGTCAAGGGCGTGACCGTGGGCGTGGAGCAGGGCATGGGCGCCCAGACCGGGGCCGTGTCCGTGGAGGTGCAGGTCACCCCCAACATCACCATCGACAGCCGAGTGGGCGCCAACAACAAGCAGGGCGTGGGCGTCAACTGGAAGTGGGACTACTAGCCCGGCCCCGGGGCTCGGGCGTTGCCCGGGCGCGGGATGGTCGGGTCGGGGCTGCCGGGCGGGCGGTTACCGGACGCGGGTTGACCGACGGATGGTTCCCGGACGGAAATTTGTCGCGCACGGGGGAGCGAACGGGCAATCCCCGTGTGGGTGTTTCCTGGGCGCGCGACCACCGGCTGGGCACGTGCCGGACGGATGGCCGCCGGGCGCGGGGCCGCCTCGGGCAAGGGAATCCCTGGCGCGGGCGGGGGTGTCGGTCGTTGACGCGCAGGTTCGCCGGCATCCAGTGGGAATCCCTGGCGCGGGCGGGGGTGTCCGCGCCCCGGGCCGGCAGCGGGCGGGGGTGTCCGCGCCCCGGGCCGGCAGCGGGCGGGGGTGTCCGCGCCCCGGGCCGGCAGCGGGCGGGGCGCGGACGGAAAAGGCGCTATTGGCCCTTTTGCTGGTCGAGCTGCTTTTTGAGGCCTTCGCCGTACTTGCGGGACTGGAGGATGATCTCGTCCACCTTGTCGCCGCGCACCTGCATCATGGCGATGCGGTAGGCGCCGTCGATGGGGATCATGGCGTTTTTGGAATCCGCGTACAAGGCGTTCATGGCCGCGATGATCCGGTCGGGCTCCATGCCGGCGTAGGTGTTGAAGCAGTCGCGGAAATGGGTCTCGATGTCCTGGGGTTTGGCATCCTTCTGGAAGGTGCTCAGGTCCGAACAGATGGCCCGGGCGGCCGTGGCCAAGCCGAACAGGAAGGATTTCTTTTCCTTCTCCGAATAGCTGGTCCAGGCGTGGGCGAAGGTGGCCGCGCCGCCACCCGAGGAAGGCGAGGCGGCCTGGGCCGGAACGCGCAGGAGGACGAGGGCAAACACAACGGCAAGCAGCAAAGCCTTTTTGGACATGATGGGGCTCTCCTTGGGATGGAAACGGACGGGCGCAACCGCCCGGGAAATATGGGCGCGTTCTACGCCATGGCGGGCCGGCCGGCAACCCCGGGACCTTGACAATCGGGCCGGTGCCGGGCTTTGTGGGAGGCCGAGCCCATACGACCCCCAAGGAGCCGCCCATGCACCGCCGCCTGGCCCCCCTCGCCCTGACCGCCGTCCTGGCCCTGGCCGCCTTGACCGTCCGCCCCGCCCCGGCCGTGGCCGCGGCCAAGGCGCCCACCGAGATCGCCGGCCTCACCATCGGCGCCGACGCCGAAAGCCTGCGCGACCGCCTGGACCTGTCCCGGCTGGCCCCGCTGTGGGACCGGCCCTGGCTTATCCGGGCCAACCTCAAGCCCACCAAGGGCTTTGCCGCCGGTTACGTGATCCTCGGCGGCTGCGCCACCACCAACCGGGTGGAACGGGTACGGCTCAAATACAAGGACGGCTCCCTGGCCCTTTTCAACAAGCTGGCCAAGGAACTGACCGCCCGCTACGGCGTGCCCCTGCCGGTGACCGGCAAGAAAGACAGCAAGTACAAAGGACTGCGCTGGCTTTTCGGCACCAACAAGCCCACGGGCACCGACATCCTGCTCGAGCACTTCGAAACAGCAAACGACGAGGAAACCGCCGGCAACATCATCCGCATCACCGACAACGGGGCCATCGCCCAGGAACGCGCCTGCTACGACGGGCTGGTCCGCGGCACGCCCGAGCCCCAGCCGGCCTTTCCGCTTTTTGAAATCGACGATTCCTGGCTGTTGCCCAAGTAGGGGCCGGCCGTGGTCCTTGGCCATCTCGGGGCGGGCTCGCTTGGCGCACAGTGCCTGTTTCGCCGGGCGGGCCTGCCCTTTTGCCTGATCGCCGCCTTCGGCCCGGACTGGATCGACAAGCCCCTCAAGCTCCTTTTCGATCTGCCCGGCCACGGCATCGCCCACAGCCTGCTTGGCGGCCTGGCCTTCCTGGCGGCCTTCGCCTGGGCCTGCCGCCGCTTTTCCCTGCCGGGGAGCTGGCCGTACGTGGCCGCTTTTTTCTGGGGGCTGCACGGGCTGTGCGACCTGGTCAAGCCCGAGGCCCTGCTGTGGCCGTTTCTCGGGCCCTTTCCCACCTACGCCGCCACCACGGCCGAATCGGTGCGCAATTTCTACGCCGCGAGGCCCCTGTCGAGCCTGGCCGCCTGGGATCTGGGGCTGGCCCTGGCCGCCCTGGCGGCGCGGCTGCCCGGCCTTGTGCCGCGGCCGCGAAGGGGGCGCATGCTGTTCGAGGACAACACCTGAGAAGGCCCAATTTTCTCGAAGGCTACCGCTGTATTTTGAAGGGGGCGCCACACGGGCGGCCAGCCGGCGGCCCCCTGCGGCCAGGCGGCCCGAAAGCGGCGGGCAACCGGGTTCGCCGCGTCGTTATATTGACACAACACCTTGACCGGCCTATAATTTTGGACGCTTGCGGGCACAGCGTCCGCGTACGGCGGCATCGACACGAACCATCCCAGGAGGACACGCATATGGCGGTGACCATCGGCATCAACGGATTCGGCCGTATCGGCCGGTACCTGACGCGGCTTCTGGCCGACGACCCCGAGATCACCCTCGTGGCCATCAACGCCCGGGCCGACAACGCCCAGCTTGCCCACCTGCTCAAATACGATTCCGTGCACGGCCGGTTTTCCGGCACGGTCGAGCCCACCGACGCGGGGCTGGTGATCAACGGCAAGACCGTGCGGATCACCCGCCACGGCGGCGGCGAGTGGCGCTGGAGCGACTGCGGCTGCGACTACGTGGTGGAAACCACGGGCAAGTTCGTGGACCGCGAATCCTGCGAGAAACACATGGCCGCCGGCGCGAAAAAGGTCATCATCAGTGCGCCGGGCAAAAACGAGGACGTCACCATCGTCATGGGCGTCAACGACCACGAGCTTGCGGCCGAGCACAAGATCATCTCCAACGCTTCCTGCACCACCAACTGCCTGGCGCCCATCGCCAAGGCCCTAAACGACGCTTTCGGCATCAAGCACGGGCTGATGACCACCATCCACTCCTACACCATGAGCCAGCGCATCCTGGACGGCTCCCACAAGGACTGGCGCCGGGCCCGGGCCTGCGCCCTGTCCATGATCCCCACCACCACCGGCGCCGCCCGGGCCGTGACCAAGGTCATCCCGGCCCTGACCGGCCGCCTGGACGGCATGTCCATCCGGGTGCCCACGCCCAACGTCTCGGTGGTGGATTTCACCTGCGAGCTGGAAAAGGCCACGGACACGGCGGGCATGCTGGCCGTGCTCAAGGCCGCTTCCGGCGACAACCTGGGCTTTACCGACGAACCGCTGGTATCCGTCGATTTCGTGGGCGACACCCACGGCGGCGTGGTGGACGCCAAGGCCTCCCAGGTCCTGGACGGCACCATGGCCAAGGTGCTGGCCTGGTACGACAACGAGGCCGGCTTCACCAACCAGCTCGTGCGCCTCATCAAGATGGTGGCCGCCTTGTAGCCGGCTCCGCCTTGCCCTTTCCGACCCTTCGTCGCCCGCGGCCGGCCCTGGCCGCGGGCGACTTGTTTTGGCCGTTCGGCCAGGGATCATTTCGCCTCTAAAGCATCCGGGCCGATGGCCGATACGCTCAGTGCCGGGGGAAACGTCCCCGGAAACGACGCAGCGAGGATTCGGCCATGACCGCGCCCCATACGCCCCCGACGCTTTTCCGATCGCCCCTGATCGTCACCGCCAGCGACGGCCACGCCCGCATCGACCGGGAATTCTTCAAGCGCGCCCGCATCTTCGGCACGCACCACGCCGACTCGGGCGCCAGGGCCCTGGAAATGGCCCGCAAGGGCGAGGTCGACCTCATCGTGTGCGACGCGAGCCTGGCCGACATGGACGCCCGGTCCTTCGTCGCGGCGGTCAAGGCCGATCCGGCCCTGGCCCACATCCCGGTCATCCTGACCATGGTCGACGCCCGTCGGGCCGACGTCCTGTCCGCGGTCAAGCTCGGCGCGGCCGGCATCTGCCTGCGCCCCTACTCCGAGGACACCTTCCGCAAGCACCTGACCATGGCCGCCCACATGGCCCGCTTCGCCGCCGCCGAGAAGGCCGCCCTGGCCCGGGCCGCCGCCAAGGAGGCCGCCGGCGACCCCGAGGCCGCCAGGGACGCCTACGAGGCCGTGACCCGACTGCCCGACGACGCCCCGCGCTATTTCGAGGAAGGCATGGCCGCCCTGGCCGCCCGGGACATGGAACGCGCCATCCTGGCCTTCCACAAGGCTCTGGCCGTCAACACGCTGTTTGTCGAAGCCTACCTCGGCCTGGCCCGGGCCTGGAAGGCCAAGGGCAGCACCCGGCAGTACCGCCATTACATGAAGGAAGCGGCCTCGGCCTGCGCCCGGGCCAGCCGGTTCGTGGAACTGCGCGACCAGTTCCTCACCCTCCTTGGCGAGGACGAGGCCGGCTACAACCCCTTCCTGGCCCTGGGCAACGAACTGGTGCGCGAGCGCCACTACACCGCCGCCGTGATGCTCTATCGCCACGCCCTGGAACTGGCCCCGAAAAACGCCGACATCTACCTGGGCCTGTCAAGGGCCTACCATTTCCTGCGCCGCCCGGACCTGGCCCGGCGGGCCGCCGGCAAGAGCCTGGCCTTAAACAATCGTAATGAAGAAGCCCGGGCCCTCCAGCGCCGCCTGGCCGCCGGACGCCGCCCCGACGATATCGTGCCCATGGAGGAAGCGGCCGGCCAAGCGCCGCCTGCCCGCTATCCCTTGCTGCTGCGCGGCGTGCTCTACCTGGCCGGCCTGGCCGCCGAGACCCTGGTGCGCCCGAAAAAGGTCGCCCGCGCCGCCTGATCCGCCCCCCCGGGCCGACATTGCCTCGCCCGGGGAAATGGGGCATAGTCCCGCACAAGGACGGCTCACGTCCGAGGAGGATGCGCCATGCCCGACGCCGTCACCCCCGCCGGACATGTGGAAGCGAACCCCTCCGGCCACATCGAGGCCCTGCCCCCTGGCCGTTTCGAGGCCCTGCCCCCCGGTTTCGTGACCCCGTCACCGGCCGGTGCCGTGCAGACGACGCCGCCGACGGGATCGGTGGAAGTGCCTCCAGGCGGCCATGTGGACACCACCCCGGCCGGCAACACCCAACCCGTCGCCGCCGGCGTGGTGGAAGTCCCACTGGGAGGCATCGTCAACATCCGGCTGTAACGCCGACAAGTCTTTCCGCCGGCTTGCGCCGACCGACACGTGAACTGCCATGGCAAAATCCGTTTTTCTCCATCGTCTCGGGGCCGCCTGCGTGGGCGGCCTGCTCGTTTGCGCCTTGCTTTGGGGCTGTAGCGCCAAGATCACCCATGATCCCGGCTTCATGCTGGCCGAAAAGGTCAAATCCAGCCAGAACGCCTATTTGAGCTACGCCCAGGCCGAAGAGGACGCCCGACGCGAAGGCAACCTCGAAGCCCAGGAGCGCTACCACCAGGCCAAGGAACACGCGCTTTCCGACTACAAGCGCTACGACCAGGAACTGGCCCAGTACAAGGCCGGCCACCCGGGCAAGCTGCTCCCCGTCACCACCCCCTGATCCCGCTTCGCCCGGCGCTCGCCCAGACGCCCGTCAGCGCCGCTGGGCGCGCGAGACAGGGCGGCCCTGCCCGGCCGATGTCGCCGGTCGCGTCCTTGGGCGCATGGCCGGCGGGCGAGCCCGGCACGATCGAGGAGCCTGCCCACGGTGCGTCCGTGGCCGCGTACCGCTTCCGCTGCGATGCAATACGCCCGTTGCGTGAGTGGGGGCGCGGCCGACGGGCCGGCGAGAGTTGGACCGCAGCGCGTCGGTCCGTTGCGCCCCTTCCCGCCTGGCCGACGAGTACCGCCGATGTTGGTGGCGAATGCCGACGCCGTTGCGCCCCTCCACGCCTGGCCGACGGCCCCTGGCTGGCCGAGGCCGCCCTCCCCGCGAGGCCCGCTCCCGGTGGCCCGACCGGCCCACGATCCAGTCCCGGTGGAGTGCGGCGGCCGGCCCGGGGCCGGCCGGGCCGTTTCCTTTTTGGCTGGATATTTGCATGACAAATTTCCAGGCTTTGTTCGAGGCGGCCCCGCGCCTCCATCCAACCTCTGGGAGTTGCCCATGCGTATCCGCCCCGCCTGCTGGCCGGCCCTTGTGCTCCTGCTTCTTGCCGGCGGCCTGCCCCCCGCCGCCGCCCTGGCCCTGGACGGCGTCACCGCCAGCTTCGCCCTGACCCAGGACTGGGGCACGGGCTGCACGGCCGGCGTGACCATCACCAACACCGACTCCTCGCGCAGCCTCACCGACTGGCGGCTTTCCTTCAGCCTGGCCGGCACCGTGACCAGCAGCTGGGAGGCGACCCGCCTGGACGACCAGGACGGCAAGCTCGTCTTCGGCCCGGCGACCTGGAATGCCACCATCGCCCCGGGCGCCTCGGTGACCGTGGGCCTGTCCGTGACGCCCGGCGGCATCGCCGCCCCCGCCGCCCTGGAGGTGACCGGCTCCTGGTGCACGGACTGCACCACGACGACGACCACCACGACCACCACAGCCGACTCCCGCATCACGGCCGACCGGGACGGGACGACCTTCACCAGCGGCGGCAACACCCCGTTGCAGGTCCACGCCCGGGTCGGCCAGACGCGCACTTTCACCTTCGACAAGGCCGTCACGGCCGTCACGGCCCGCAATCCCGACGTGGCCCGGCTGAGCCTGGCCGACGGGGCGCTGGCGGTGACGGGGCGCGCCGCCGGCCGCACGGGCCTGCGCCTGACCTTCGCCGACGCCTCGGTCCTGTACGTCGGGCTTCGCATCGACACGGCCGCCGGCGCCCTGCCGGGCCTGCCGGGGCCGGTGGCCATCGGTTCGGTGTCCGAGGACACCGACGCCGACCTGTCCTTCTGGCGCGGCCACGAACCGGGCAAGGCCGGCACCCGGGCCGACATCCGCTACATCTACATCAACGGCGGCCCCATCAGCGGCTGGTCCTCCTGGGACCCGGACCGGGCCACCTCCTATGCCAAGGAAAGCCTCGTTTTGGGGCTCGTTCCCTTTTTCGTGTTCTACAACATCCCCGACGGCGGCGAGAGCTATTACACGGACCTGGCCCACGTCCAGGACGCCGACTACATGACGGCCTATTACGCCAATCTGGCCCTGTTCCTGTCCCAGGTCACGGCCGTCATGCAGGGCGAGCTCTACGGCGTGATCCTCGAACCGGACTTCCTCGGCTACATGCAGCAAAATTCCGGCCTGGCCCCGTCGGCCATCACCACCGCCGACGGCACACTCGTCGACACGGTCAAGCGCATCAACGCCCAGGTCCGGGCCGACGGCGGCAACGTGGTCTTCGGCTGGCAGCTCAACCTCTGGGCCTCGCCCACGGGCACGGGGGCGCGCGGTGTCATCCGCCGCACCGACGACAACGACCAGGGCTGGACGGTCGGCCGGCAGACCATCGTGAGCGTGGCCCAGGCGATCGCCGCCTATGCCCTGTCCGCCGGCATCCTGACCAGCGGCGCGGACTTCGTGTCCATCGACAAGTACGGCCTCGACGCCGGCATACAATCGCCCGACGATCCGGCCAATTCGACCTGGTTTTGGAACAGCGACCACTGGAACAATTATCTGCTGTTCGTCCAGACCCTGGGCCAGGCCACGGGCAAGCCCATGGTGCTGTGGCAGCTGCCCCTGGGCCGCGTAAACGCCACCTCCCGGGTCAGCGTGCGCACGGGCGAGCCCTTTCCGGACCTGGCCAACACCTCCCAGCACTACGAGGACAGTTGCGCCACCTATTTCCTGGGCGACACCGTACGCGAAGCGACAAGCCTGCGGGCCGATTACTTCGCCCAGAACAAGGCCGGCGACACGGCCCTCTCGGCTAGCGGCCTGACCGTGACCTGGGGCGAGCACATAAGCGCCCTGCCGGCGTACGGCGTTATCGCGGCCCTTTTCGGCGCCGGCGTCGGCGACAGCACCCACGGCACCGGCCAGCCGCCCACCGACAGCTGGTACTGGATCCAGTCGGTCCAGGAATACTACCTGGCCCACCCGGCCCCGGCCTCGGGCGGCCCGACCCTGCCGTTTTTGCCGCTGCTTCTGGGCGGGCAATGACCAGTCCGGCCCCAGGGCAAGGCAAACGGCCGCCGCATTTGACCTCGCCCCGGACGGCCGTGGCCCCGGCGACACGTCCGGCCCCGGAATAGGAGAAAGGCCGCCTCCTTGCGGAAGCGGCCTTTTTCGTGCCTGAAAGGGGCCGGCCTTCTAGGCCTTGGCCGGAGCCGGGCCGCCGGTCGGCGCTTCGGCGCCCTTGCGGGGGGTCAGCCCTTGGCCCAGGTCGAGCAGGATGGGGCTGGCCACGAAGACCGAGGAATAGGTGCCGGCCAGGATGCCGATGAGCATGGCCAGGGCGAAGTCGTGGATGACCGCGCCGCCCAGGAAGTACAGGCAGGTGACGGTGATCAGCGTCGTGCCGGCGGTCAGGATGGTGCGCGAGAGCGTCTCGTTGATGCTCTTGTTGATGACTTCCTCGAAGGGCACACTCTTGCCCACCGTGCGGTTTTTTTCCCGGATGCGGTCGTAGACGATGATGGTGTCGTTGAGGGAATAGCCGAGGATGGTGAGAAGCGCGGCCACGATGGTCAGGTCGAATTCCTTGTCCAGCAGCGAAAAGATGCCGACGGTGATGAGCACGTCGTGCAGGTCGGCCACCACCGCGCCCAGGGCGTATTTGAGGCGCATGACGAAGCACAGGGCCAGCGTGATGAGCATGGCGGCGACGATGAGCCAGACCGTGGAGGCGCCGGCGAGCTTGAGCAGGTAGATGCCGCCGGCCAGTCCGGCCGCCATCATGCCCGCCGCCATCCAGCGCTGCTCGAAGCGGCCGGAGATGTAGATGGCAATGAGCAGCACCGAATAGAAAATGGCTTCCAGGGCCTTGCCGCGCAGGTCCGCGCCGACCTTGGGCCCGACCATCTCCAGACGTTGGACCGAATAGCCCGAATCCGGCAGGTTCTTGGCCAGGGCCGCTTCCACCGAAGCCCGAACGGTCTCCTGGTTGACCTCGTTATCCGAGGCCCGGATGAGGAACTCGTTGGCCTCGTCCTGGCCGAAGCGCTGCACGACCACGTTTTGCAGCCCGACCCCGTCCACGGCCTTGGTGATGGCCTCGATATCGACGGCCTTGGCGAAACGGACCTGAATGGACAGGCCGCCGGCGAAGTCCACGCCGAAGCGGGGTCCGCCCTTGACGGCCAGGGAGACGAACCCGGCCACGATGATGGCCGCGGAGACCAGGTAGGCCAGCTTGCGGTACTTGAGAAAATTGATGTTGGTGCCGGGCCGGATCAGCTCGAGGACCATCGTTTCCCCCTCTGGGTTGCTGCGAAAATGGCAGGCGGGCACTGCCGCTACGGTTTTCCCGCCATACGGAAATGGGGTTGAACCTTCCGTCAAAGGCGCCGGCCTTGTCAAGCCCGGCCTTGCGGCGGGCGGGAAACCACGCCGGGCAATCGCCCGCGGCCGCTGCCAACCCTGGCCAGGCCGTTTGCCGGCGCGGCTGCGCACGCGCAAACCCATCCGGCTGCGGCCGTTGCCGGGCGGGCGTCATCGGGTCCGCCCGGTCGGCCAGGCCGGCCGGGCGGCGTCATTTATCGGAAGTATCTGAGGAAAGGGCTTTGCGGCGTCAGCACCAGGCGCGACTTGTGGGCAAACGCCTTCTGGTAGGCCTCGAGGCTTCGGGTGAAGGAAAAAAATTCCGGCGCCTTGGACACGGCCTCGGCCCAGACGGCGGCCGCCTCGGCGTCGCCGGCGCCCCGGAGCACCTCGGCCTGGCGTTCGGCCTCGGCCAGAAGCACCGCCCGGTCCTTGTCCGCCCCGGACTTGATCTTTTCCATCTCCTCCCAGCCCTCGGACCGGTAGAGCTTGGCTTGGCGTTCGCGCTCGGCCCGCATGCGGCCGTAGATGGCCTGGGCGTTTTCCGCCGGCAGGTCGGTGCGCTTGATGCGCACGTCCACCACCTGGATGCCGTAAGGCGCCAGCAATTCCGTGGATTTCTGCGTCACCTCGCCCATGATCGAGGCGCGTTTCTGCGAGACCACGTCGAGGAGCGTATAGCGGCCCAGGGCCACCCGCAGCTCCGCGTAGATGATGTCGTCGAGGCGCGCGTGGGCCCGGCCCACGGTGCGCAGGGTGCGGTAGAACAGCAAGGGGTCGACGATGCGCCAGCGGGCGTAATTGTCCACCACCAGGTTTTTCTTGTCGAGGGTGAGGACCTCGGCCGCCTTGGCGTCATATTCCAGCAGCCTGGCGTCGAAAAAGACCACGTTCTGGATAAACGGGATCTTGGCGTGCAGCCCCGGCCCCTTGGCATGGCCCGTGGGCTTGCCGAGCTGGAGCACGATGGCCGTTTCGGTCTGGTCCACGACATAGACGGTCTGGAAAGCGGCGATTAGGCCCAGGAAGGCCAGGGCGGCGCCGAGGATCAGGGAGGTTTTCACGGCCGGCCTCCCTTGGCCGCCTTGGCCGGGTCGGCCTTGGGCGCCTCGGTGCGGCCGGCGCCGTCACCGGGCGCGGCGGCCGGGGGCAGCTGGCCCAGCGGCAGATAGGGCACGGCCTGCCGCGCCGCCTCGTCGCTCAAGATGATTTTTTCCAGCTCCGGAGTGGACAGCAGGGATTCCATGCCTTCGATGTAGAGCCGCTCGCGGGTGACGTCCCGGGCCTTGTCGTATTCAGTGCGCAGGGCCGAAAACCGGTCCGCGCCGCCCTTGGCCCGGCGGATCGTCTGTTCGCGATAGGCGGTGGCCTCGTTTAAGATGGCGGCGGCCCGGCCCCGGGCCTTGGGCAGGATGTCGTTGAAGTAGGCGTCGGCCTCGTTGATGAAGCGGCTCTTGTCTTCCCGGGCGCTGGCCACGTCCTTGAAGGCCTCCACCACTTCCTTGGGCGGATGCACGTCCTGGAGCTGCACGGCCAGGATGTCGATGCCGCTGCCGTAGCGTTCGAGCATGGTCTGCAGGAGGACCTTGGTGTCGTTTTGGACCTTGAGCTTGCCCGAGGTGAGCACGGAATCGATCTGGGCGTCGCCCATCACCTCGCGCATGGCCGCCTCGGCCGCGCTTTTGACGGTCTCTTCGGGGTGGTCGATCCGGAACAGATAGTCCACGGCGTTGGCGATCTGGTACTGGACGCTGAACTGCACGTCCACAATGTTCTCGTCGCCGGTCAGCATGAGGGATTCCTCAGGCACCGAACGGTTTTGCAGGGACTCGCCCGAGCGGCCGTAGACCGAGCGGAAACCGATCTCCACCCGGCGCACCTGGGAAACCTTCGGGGTCTTTACGGTCTCGATGGGAAACGGTAAGTGGTAATGCGGTCCTGGTCCGGTGATCAGGACGTAGGCGCCGAAGCGCTGGACCACGCCGGCCTCGTCGGGCTCCACGATGTAGATGCCGCTGGCCGCCCATAAAAGGAGCACCACGAGCACCGCGATTTTCGGCCCACCCGGCAGCCGTGGCTTGAAGGTGGACAGTTTTTTCCCCAGATCCTCGCCGAAACGGCCGGGATCGGGCAGCGGCGATCCCTGGCGGCGTTTTTGCTCCGAGAGCTTTTCCCAATCCCAGTTCATTTCAGGCGGCATAGGGGACTTGCCGGGGAAGGTCAAGGGAAGCCGGCCTGGGGGCTTGCCGCCGTATTTCGCGAGGAGGATGCATGAAGCCAGTGTCGCCCGGGGTTTTCCGGGCCTATGATATCCGGGGGCTGGTCGACGTCGATTTCGATCCGGACTGGGTGGAGCTGCTCGGCCGGGCGGCCGGGACCTTCTTTTTGCGCCGGGGCTATTCCCAGGCCGTGGTCGGCCACGACTGCCGGCTGACCTCGCCGGCCTACCAGGCCAGCCTGGCCGCCGGACTGGCCTCGTGCGGCATCGACGTCACCTGCCTGCACATGGTGCCCACCCCGGCGTTCTACTACGGGGTCAAGGCCCTTGGCCGCAAAGCCGGCATCATGGTGACGGCCAGCCACAACCCGCCGGAATTCAACGGTTTCAAAATCTGGGCCGGCGAGACCACCATCCACACCGCGGCCCTGCGCGAACTCTACGACATCATGGCCGCGGGCGATTTCGCCGCCGGCGCGGGCGTGGTTTGCGAGCACGACATCAAGCCGTCCTACGTGGAGCATGTGGCCGAGCAGATGACCCTGGCCCGCCCGGTCAGGGTCGTGGTGGACGGCGGCAACGGGGCGGGGGGGCTTCTGTGCGCCGAGGTGCTGCGCCAGTGCGGCGCCGAGGTGGTGCCGCTTTTCTGCGAGCCCGACGGCCGCTTCCCCAACCACCATCCCGACCCGGTGGTGCTGGAAAACGTGGCCGACCTGGCGGCCCGGGTGGTGGAGGCCGGGGCCGATTTCGGCGTGGGCCTTGACGGCGACGCCGACCGCATCGGCGTGGTGGACGCCACGGGCCGGCTGCTCTACGGCGACCAGGTGCTGGCCATCTACGCCCGGTCGGTGCTGGCCGTGCATCCCGGGGCCACGGTCATCGGCGAGGTCAAGTGCAGCCATTTGCTGTACAAGGACATCGCCGCCCACGGCGGCAACCCGATCATGGCCGCCACCGGCCATTCGCTGATCAAGTCGCGCATGCGGGAAACCGGTGCGGTGCTGGCCGGCGAGATGAGCGGCCACATGTTTTTCGCCGACCGCTACTACGGCTTCGACGACGGCCTGTACGCCGCCGCCCGGCTGGCCGAGATCGTGGCCGGCACGACCGTGCCGCTGGGCGCCATGCTGGCCGACTGGCCGGCCACGGTCAACACGCCGGAAATCCGCCTGGACTGCCCCGACGCCATCAAGTTCGAGGTGGTGGCGCGAGCCCAGACCTTTTTTCGGGAACGCTTCGACGTCATCGACGTGGACGGGGTGCGGCTGACCTTCCCCGACGGCTGGGGACTGCTGCGCGCCTCCAACACCCAGCCCGTGCTGGTGCTGCGTTTCGAGGCCGAAACGCCCGAGCGGCTGGCGGAAATCCGCCGCATCATCGAGGAACCCGTGGCCGAATGGATCGCGGCATTGGCCGGCTGACGCTTTGGCCCGGCCTTGCCGCGGCATGGCCGGGCGCGGCACAGTTTCATCCGGCCTTGTCGCGGCATGGCCGGGCGCGGCATGGAGGTTTGTTTATGCGGATGGGGTCGCTCGTATTGTTGCTGCTTGTGGTTTGTTGTTGCCGTCCGGCCCTGGCCCAGACCTACCACCCCAACCCGGCGCTCGGCGAAATGCTGGCCAAGCTGCCCTACATCGCCCAGTCCAACAATGCCGGCGGCCGCAACATCCTGGACAACAGCTGCATCTTCAAGGACAGCTTCTCGTTGAGCCCCTCCAAGGAAGTGGCCAAGCAGTGCGACGCCGCCCGGGCCACGGCGGAATTCACGGCCAAGTACGGCCCGCCCGACGCCACCTCGCCGGCGCCGGGCGGCAAGACGCAGCTCGAGTATTTCCTGCTCTTCAATGAAAACAGCTACCACGTGAAGGTGTTCGTGGGCTGTGCCGACGGCAAGACCGAGACCTTCGCCATGGTCGAGTGCAAGGTCGAGAAAAACCGGGCCAAGCCCGGCCCCCCGCCCAAGGAGGCACGGGACTTCTGGAAAAAGCTGTCGCCGTTTTAGGCGCAATGCCCGCAATCGGAACAATATCAGGGGGCATGCTCGCCCTCTGCCGGATGCGGGGCATCCGGTGTCCCGCGCGGCCTGGCGGTTTTCAGCAGGCCTGTTGACAGGGATTGCCGCACTGTATAATCCTTGAACCCATCTTCCTTTGCTGTTGGATTCGTCGGTTCCAGGCCTTTCAGGATTGTGTTGTATCACGCCGAGTTACTCAGCCAAGCAATCCCCCCAACACGAGGGCCCAGCCATGTTTCCATCCCTTCACGTATCCGGCATTCGCATTGGTTTCGGCTTCATTGCTGCCGCAATGTTCTGGTGTTGCAGCCATCCCCTTCACGCCGCCCTGACGCCGAGCCTGGCTGGCGGGGCGAATTATGCCCTGTGCCTGTACGCCGACGGAACCGTCCACGCCTGGGGCAATAACGGGGCCGGGCAACTCGGGGACGGCGGGCAGTCCGACAGCTCGAATCCCGTGGCCGTGAAAAATCTGACCAACGTCAAGACCATTGCCGCCGGCATGGAGCATGCCTTGGCGATCCGAAATGATGGCGCGATGTTCGCCTGGGGCAATAACGGCCAGGGGCAACTCGGCAACGACAGCACGCAAAGCGTCAATGTCCCCGTCGCGACCAGCCAGCCACCGGGCCTGTCCGATCCCATCGCCGTCGCCGGCGGCTGCTACCACTCCCTGGCCCTGGCCAGCGATGGCACGGTCTGGGCATGGGGACGCAACACCGAAGGACAGCTCGGCAACAACACCACCGAGGCCAGCCTCACCCCCGTCCAGGTCCAAGGGCTTGCCTCCATCAAAGCCATCGCCGCCGGCTGCATCCACTCCCTGGCCCTGGCCAGCGACGGCACCGTCTGGGGCTGGGGAGGCAACGGCGCCGGCCAACTCGGCGACGGCTCCACCTCCAACCGCCTCACACCGGTGACGATGTCGCAAAACACCGGCCTGACCACCGCCAAAGCCATCGCCGCCGGCTGGCAACACACCTTGGTCCTGGCCGACAACGGCACGGTCTGGGGATGCGGTTTCAATGATGTCGGCCAGTTGGGCATCGGCGTGACGGGCAACCGCAACCAGCCCGTCATGGCCGTCAACCTCACCGGAGTGGCCGGCATCGACGCGGGCGATTACCACTCCCTTGCCGTGACGCAGGCAGGCTCGGTCTACACCTGGGGCTGGGGACATTACGGTCAACTCGGGAGCGGCACGACGAGCAATCGCCTCACCCCGGGGCTCGTCGACAACCTGTCCGGCGTGATCCAGGTCGTTGGCGGAAACGGCCATACCCAGGCCCTCAAGTCCCACGGGCATGTCTGGGCCTGGGGCGAAAATGCCAGCGGCCAGATCGGCGACGGCACCTTTGCCCAGCGCCTGCTGCCCGTCCAGGGTTTGAGCGATCCCTGGCCCCTGGTGCCCATCACGACGCCGACGTGGCTCCTGCTCCAATGAGGACTTCGCCGTAAGACGCTCCCTGTGAAAAAACGCGCCTCGCGCGCGGCGCCAGCCCCCGATTTGCCCCCCCGGCCGTTCCGGGATATACGACGGAAAAACCGCTCTCCCGGATACACCGCATGCGCATTGTCAAATGGCTCTTTTTCCTTGTCCTTCTCGCCGGTGGCGGACTTTTCGCCTGGACGCAGTTCCACAAGAAAGTCGAACCGCCCCGGGTCCTGGCCACGGCCGAAGCGCAAATCGGCGACGTGCGCAAGGTCCTGGAAGCAACCGGCATCATCAAGGCGCAAGTCGGCGCCATCGTCAAAATCGGCGCCCGGGCCACAGGCACCATCAAGGAAATGAACGTCAAGGTCGGCGACGAGGTCCACACCGGCCAGCTCATCGCCGTCATCGACGACCGCGAACTGCGCGCCCAACTCGACGAGGCGCAGGCGAAGCTCGCCCGGGCCACGGCCGAACTGGCCCAGGTCGAGGCCGTCTACCCCAAACGCATCGCCGAAGCCCAGGCCGAGGAACGCCTGTCCCAGGCCAAAAGCGAATACGCCGCCGCCAACCTCAAACGCCAGGAGGAACTCTACGGCAAGTCGCTCATTGCCCGCGACGTCCTCGACGCCGCCCGCCGCGACGCGCTCGTCGGCCAAAACGAGGTCCTGGCCCGCCAAGCCTCCCAGGTGCGCCTGGAAACGGAATTCGAAAAAGAGCGTTTCAAGGCCCAGAAAGCCAAGGAAGAAGCCGAAGCCGTCATCGAATCCGTCAAGACCAAGATTTCCTACACCCGCATCGTCAGCCCCATCGACGGCGTGGTCGCCCTGGTCACCTCCCAGGCCGGCGAAACCGTGGTGGCCGGCCTGCAAGTGGCCAACCTGATTACCGTGCTCGATCCGACCCGCCTGGAAATGTGGATCTACGTGGACGAGACCGACGTGGGCCAGGTCCACCCCGGCCTGCCCGTGGAATTTCGCGTCGACGCCCACCCCGGCACGACCTTTTCCGGCAGCGTGGACCAGATCTATCCCCAGCCCGAAATCCGCGACAACATCGTCTACTACCAGGCCCTGGTGCGCCTGGACCCCAAGGAATCGGCGCGCCTGCGCCCGGAGATGACCACCCAGTGCCAGATCGTGGTCCAGGAGAAAAAGGGCGTGCTGGTCATCCCCAACGCCGCCCTCAAATGGATCGGCAACCGCCAGGTGGTGTTCGCGGTGGGCGAGGGCGACGCCGTGCGCGAGGTCCAGCCCGGCCTTGGCCTCGAAGGCCTCAACGAAACCGAGGTGACGTCCGGGCTGACGCCTGGCGAGAAGGTGGCCACCCAGATCGTCCTGCCGGGGCTGGCCGCGCCGGTGGTCAACGCCCCCAAGCCCAACCGGCCGAGCACGCGATGACGCTGCCCCGCCAGAGCCGCTCCGCCGACGGGCCGCTGATCGAACTGGCCGACGTCACACGGACCTATGTCATGGGCGAGGCCCGGCACACCGTGCTGGACGGGGTCAGTCTGGCCATCGGCGCCGGTGAGTTCGTGGCCGTCATGGGCCCGTCGGGCTCGGGCAAATCCACCCTGCTCCACATCCTTGGCCTGCTCGACCGCCCCAGCGCCGGCAGCTACCGCCTGGGCGGGCGCGACACCGGGGCGCTGTCCGACGACGACCTGTCGCGGCTGCGCAACCAGGCCATCGGCTTCGTCTTCCAGAGCTTCTACCTCATCCCCTACGCCACGGCGCTCGACAACGTGCTCCTGCCGGGGCTCTACAGCGACACCCCGGGCGGCCGGCTGCGCCGCCGGGGCGAGGAGCTCCTGGCCAAGGTCGGGCTCACCCCCCAGGCCGGCCACAAGCCCTCCCAGCTCTCCGGCGGCCAGCAGCAACGCGTGGCCGTGGCCCGGGCGCTCATCAACGACCCGGACCTGATCCTGGCCGACGAACCCACCGGCCAGCTCGATTCGGCCACCAGCGCCGAAATCATGGAACTGCTCGCCTCCGTCAACCGCGAGGCCGGCAAGACCGTCATCGTCGTCACCCACGACACGGCCACGGCCGCCTACGCGCGCCGGCAAATCCACGTCCATGACGGCCGCGTGGACAACGAGTAGGCGCGCCGCCCGCGTCCTGTGGCGCATCCAGCGCATGGCCGCCCTGGCCCTGTGGGCCCACAAGGCCCGCAGCTGTTTCGTCATCGCCGCCGTGGCCATGGGCATCGCGGCCCTGACCGTCATTGTCGCCTCGGTGGACGGCGCCCGGCGCAAGGCCCTGGAGATCGTGGATTTCTTCGGGCCGGACGCGGTCATGGTCATCGGCGGCGACATCGAGAACCGGCCCGTGGGCCAGCGCTTCAACACCCTGACCTGGGCCGACGCCCGGGCCGTGGCGAGATCGCTTCCCGGGGCCTACGCCGTGCTGCCCATGCGCTCCGTGCGCCAGATCACGCTTAAATACGGCAACCGCAACCACGAAGCGCCGGTGGTGGTCGGGGCCACGGAAAACTACGCCAAGACCTGGAACTGGCCCCTGGCCGAGGGACGCGACCTGTCGGCCGAGGACGTGGCCCGGGGGGCCAAGGTGGCCCTTATCGGCGACGAGCCGGCCAGGCAGCTTTTTGGCGACGCCTCGCCGCTCGGCCAGACCATCCTGGTGAAAAACCTGCCCGTGCAGATCGTCGGCCGCCTGGCCTACCGGGGCTTTTCCGGCGGCGGCTCCGACGTCACCATCGACGACCGCATCATCATGCCCATTACGACCCTGACCCAGCGCTTCAACCTGAACCGGAACTACTTCCGCGGCCTTCGCATCAAATTCCACGACCCCGAACTCATCGACGTCCATCGCGACAACCTGCGCTCCCTGCTGCGCCACCTGCACAAGCTCGGCCCCACGGAAAACGACGACTTCACCATCATCTCGGCCAGCGAAATCCTGAAGTTCCTCACGGCCTTCACCGGCGGCCTGGTGGCCTTTCTGGGCCTGACAGCGGCCGTGGCCATCACGGTCGGCGGCTTCGTGTTGGCCAACCTGATGTTTTTAAGCGTCAGCGAGCGCAAGGTGGAAATCGGCCTGCGCAAGGCCGTGGGCGCCAGCGGCGCGGCCATCACCGCCCAGTTCCTCTCCGAGGCCCTCTACCTGACCATGGCCGGCGCGTTGTGCGGTGTGGGGCTGGGGGTGGCCCTGAGCGAATCCCTGTCGCGCCTGGGGCTGCTCGAACTGCGCCTGTCGCCCAAGATCTTCGTCCTGTCCCTGGCCGCCGCCCTGGCCATCGCCCTGGTCTTCGGCCTCAAGCCCGCCCGCAAGGCCGCCGCCATGGACCCTATCGAGGCGCTCAGGGGAGGTGGGGAATGAGGCGGTGGGAAGAGAAGAGAAGATGCCTCCGGCGGCCGGGGGGCATGATGCCCCCCGGACCCCCTCGACGGGGGAGGAAGGAAACTATTTTTCTTGGAGTGTTCCAGAAATTGTGGACGGGGAAGGAGAAGAGCTGGGGGAGAACTTCTGTAACATGCTAGAATAATAACAATTTCATTGGCTGCAGCCACTCGTTGCCCGCGGCATCGCCCGTGCAAGGTCGCGGGCAATCATGCGTGGCACTTCCCGATTCCCCCTCGTGCTATTCCTGCTGGCCGGCCTGTGCCTGGGCGCCTTGCGGCTTCCCGCCACCGCCGCGGCCTTTGCCGATACGGCCGCCGCCTGGGACCGGGCCGGGCTGCGCACCACGCCGCCCGATCCCGTCCAGACCCTGTCCGTGCGCGATTTCGGCGCTACCGGCGACGGCACAACCGACGACACCGCCGCCTTCGAAAGCGCCATGGCCGCCCTGGCCAGCCCGGGCGTCCTGTCCGTGCCGGCCGGAACCTACCGGATCACGCGCTCCCTTTCCCTCAAAAGCGGCCTGGTGCTTCGCGGCGCCGGGGCCGCCTCCAGCAAGCTCGTCTTCAACCTGGCCGGAGCATCCGATCCCTGCCTCGATTTCACCACCTACAATTCCCGCAGCTGGGTGGCGCTGTCCAGGGACGCCGCCACGGGCGACACGGCCATAACCCTCGCCGACGCCGCCTCCATGGCCGTGGGCGACTGGATCGAGGTCGAGCAGCAAAACGACGCGGCCGTCATGTACACCGACCCCGAGTGGAACCAGGACTGGGCGCAGAGCGTGGTCGGCCAGTTCGTCAGGGTCACGGCCGTTTCGGGCGATGCCGTCAGCCTCGACCGGCCCCTGCGCATCGGCTTCGCCACGGCCCGGTCGGCCCGGGCCCGGGTCTACCGCCTGGGCCAGCATGTCGGCATCGAGGACCTGGCCATCTCCCGCGAGGACCCCGGCACCGACGGCGGCGAGACCATCCATTTCAAGTACGCGGCCAACTGCTGGGTCCGCCGGGTGGAAAGCCGCTACACCGTGGCCGCCCACGTCTCCATCGAGTCGTCGGCCGCCATCGAGGTGACGGACAGTTCCTTCCAGTATTCCCATGACTACGGCGACGGCGGCCGAGGCTACGGCGTGACCCTCGGCCGCCACACCTCGGACTGCCTGGTGCAAAACAACGTCTTTTCCACCCTGCGCCACGCCATGGTCGTCAGCCAGGGGGCCAACGGCAACGTCTTCGGCTACAACTTCTCGACCATCCGCAAATGCGAGTCCACGGCCTGGACGCCCTGCGACCTCTCGGTCCACGGCCACTATCCCTTCCGCAACCTCTTCGAGGGCAACATGGTCGAAGAGGTGGACGACACCGACTATTGGGGGCCGGCCGGCCCGGGCAATGTGTTTTTGCGCAACGTGGTGGCCAAGGAAGGCCTGGAAATCATGGACGGCTCCAATGGCCAGGCGGCCCTCGGCAACCTGCTGCTGGCCGGCGGCCCTCTTTCCATGGCCGAGGGCATCACGGATACGGTCCTTTCCGGCAACGTCGTGACCGATGCGGCCAGCGCCGTGGTCACCATCCCGGAATCCGACGCGCCGGCCAGCCTCTACCTCACAGCCACGCCATCCTTTTTCGCCACAGCCACCTGGCCCATGCTGTCCGGCGGGACGGAGGCCAATCCGGCCGGCCGGCGCTACCAGGCCGCAACCACCGTTTCCACGGCCACAGCGGCCAACCAGGCCATGATCCACATCGTTTCCACGCTCCTCGCCCGCTGATCAACCGCCCCAAATGCCGCCGCCCCGGCCGGGGCAACCCGGCCGGGGCGGCGGTGAATCCATTGACCGCAGGGTTGCCTTACGGGTCCATCAACAGTTGCAGCGCCGGCCCCAGGCCGTTTTGCAGGGGATAGCTGCCCGAGGCCACGGCGATATCCTGGGCGTCTGGCGTGGCGGCCGAGGCCGATATGCCGAGGCTGCCGCGCGGGCCGTTTGCCCCCGAGGCCGGAACCAGGGCGATACGGGCGACCTCGCCGTCGGCCATGGTCCGCCGGTCCTCCAGGCTGAACACGACCAGGCGCAGTGTTCCGGGCGCGACCACGGAGCCGGACACGGATTTCCCGGCCGCCGCCGCCGACGGTCCGGCCGCGACCGTGGCTCCGGTGAACCGGCTGGCGTCGTAGGCCACGTCGGCGATCATGGTGGAGATGGTTCCCCCGCTGCCGGCCAGCACGAGGGGGATCTTCAAGGCGTTGTCGACGACCTGCGCCGTACCGGGCCGCAGCCTGGCCGAGGCCTCTCCGGCGGCGGGACACAACCCGGCCGCCGCAACGCCACGCCCCGCCGTGCGGAACAGGTGGTTGTTGGCGATCAGTTGCAAGTCGGCGGCGGTAATGCTGGTGTAGTTCGAGGCGAAGCACATGTTGCTCGAACCGGCCAGGACAGCGATAATGGACTGCTGGACCTCCCACAGCTGCACAGTGCCGCTGCAATCGCAATCCCCGAGCTGTCCGCAGCGCTGGGTGAGCTGCACCACGCCCGGGAAGCCGCTTATGGGCGTGTCCAGGCCCGAGGTATTGGTGGCCGAGGGCGTGTTCGTCACCCGGCTCACCGTCGAGCCGTCCGTATATTTCACGCGGAAGGTCACCGTGGCCACGACGCCGGCCGTCAGGGCCGTCGGCGAGGCATCGTCGACATACATGAGGAAGCGCAACTTGCCGTTGCCGTCGTCCTGCCAGGTCCGGGAGTAGGCACTGTAGGCCGCGGCCGAACTCTTTTCCGCCGCCGCGACTTCCAGCACCGCCGGATCGTAGCCGATGGTCGTGGAGAAGGCGCTGATGTTGGAGGCCGTGCCCGCATCCGCATAGGTCATATTCACGTTGACGGTCGTTCCGGCCAGCGGCACGGCGCTGGGAAAGCTCAGGCTCAGGGTCGGCACGTCGGTGGGATACAGGCTGGATTCGGTCATCTTGGCCACGAACGCGTCGGCCTGCCCCGCGGGATCGGTGGCCAGCACGCCGGCCGTGGTGGGGAAGCGGGTGGTTGCGGGATCGCCGGAGGTGCTGGCCGGCGTGCTTTGGCCGGCAACGAAGACGAGGCGGGTGCCGCTGGCCGGCGTGGCCAGGGCATTGACCGCGTCCAGCCCCGGTCCGCCGAGGTAGCTCGCATTGACGACCCGGGCGCCATGGGGCTCGAACTTGGCCACGAAGCCGTCGCCGGCGCCACGGTAGCCGTAGCCGTTCTGGGTTACGGAAGCGGCCGTCGCGGCGGACCAGGCGTTGTAGGCCGGCAGGTTGGCCGAGGTGGTCGAGCCGCCGACATAGAGGTAGGACAGCCCGCCATCGCTGCCCTTGTCCACGGCCACGGCCGTGGCCACATCCTCGCCGGCGCCGCCGAAATAGGTCGCGAAACGCAGGTACCGGCCGGAAACGTCGACCAGGGCCAAAAACGCGTCCGTGCCGCCGGCCAGGCTGGAGGTGATGGCGTTTTTCACGGGGAAATTGGTCGACTTGGTCGACCCGGCCAGCACCGGATTGCCCGAGGCGTCGAGGGCGATGGCGTTGACCTCGTCCACGCCGTTGCCGCCAAGGTAGGAGCAGTACACCAGTTCCGTACAGGTCGGGTTGATGCGGGCGAAAAATCCGTCGCCCGTGGTCGAACCGATGGTGCTCTGGATGGCGTGTTTCACGGGCAGCTTGGTGGACAGGGTCAATCCGCCGACGATGGCGTCGCCTGCGCTGGAAATGGCCAGGGCGTTTATTTCGTCGTCTTTTTCCCCACCGAAGTAGGTGGCGTAGGCCACCACGCTGCCGGCGGCGTTGAGCTTGAGGACAAAGCCGTCCTTGCCGCCGCTGTTGGACGCGTACAGGGCGTTTTTGACGGGCAGGTCCGTGGAGGCGGAGGTGCCGGCCACATAGACATTGCCCGAGGAATCGAGCGCGATGGCGTTGCCGAAATCCGAGCCTGTTCCGCCGAAATAGGTGGAAAACTGCAGGGTCTTGCCCGTGGCCGTGTCCACGGCCAGGACGAAGGCATCTTCCTTGGTGCCCGAAAGCGCCGGCCACAGGGCGGTGCTCGTGGGGAAATCCGTGGATTTGGTATAGCCGGTCACATACACGCCGCTGGCGTTGACCGCCACGGCCCGGGCCTCGTCGATGTCCTTGCCGCCGAGGGTATTGGAAAAGGCGAGGCTGTCGGCGGCCAGGGACAGGCCGCTGATGAAGATGTCGCCCTTGGTGGTGGTTTTGGTCGGGGTCTGGGGAAAGTCGCTGGAGTAGGTCGTGCCGACCACCACGGCCAGGGCGGCCGCCCCCGTACCGGTGGTGGTGACGCCGTAGGCGTAGTCGTTGAGGCTTCCGCCAAGCAGGGTGGAATAGGTTAGGGTCGGGTCGATGACCAGCGGCCGCGTCCGGTCATAGGCGGCCACGCGGAAGCCGAAGGCCTGTTCCTCGCCGGCCTGCTCCAGGACGAACGCCCCGGCAACCGGCTCCCGGACACCGTCGCGTTCCTGGTAGAGCACGGGCGCGGCCTGGCGCAGTTCCCGGCCGCCGGGCAGGGTCACGATCATGGCCCCGTCCGGGTCGAGGCGCACGGCCGCCGCGCCGGCAAGGCCCATGCGGATGCGCGCCGGGTCGGCCCCGGGCGCGACCACGAAGTCGTATTCCAGCAGCCGGTTGTCGCCGTGGTAGCGCAGGTCGATCCCCGGATAGACGGCGTCGTAGACCACGGCGTCATAGGCGGCCACGTCGGTGCGCCATTTGGCCGGGTCATTGCCCTGGTAGAAGTGCATTTTCGCCCCGGTGGCCGCGCCCGCCCGGGGCTTGGCCTGCGGCCGCGCCCCCAGGGGGCGCAGGAAAAGGGCCCGGGCACTGGCGCGGTCCTCGGGCACGGTCAGCGCGACATGGTCGTCGGCGACAAACAGTTCGCCGCTGGCGGTGCGGGCCTTGAACCGGACCCGGGCGTCCCACTGGCCGGCGTTTTCGGTGAAATACAGGGGCAGCCGGGCCAGGGCGACCCGCGCCGCAAGCGCGTCGGCGCCCTCCGGACCGGTCGCGCCGACAGCCATGGAAACGCCGCCGCCAAGGATGGCCAGGCACAGGATCAGGACAACTCGTGCAAGGATGCCAGCACTTCGCATCATGCCTCCTTCGCGGCCCCTCGGGCCACAACAACACCTTTGGCACCAACGACAACAGGATAACGGCCTCCGAAATTCCCGGTGACGGCGGCCTGCGAAGCCTTTTCGGCCGGACGGGCGATAACTTAATGGATACTGTGTAAACGGCCCGCACGATTCCCGCCGCACCCGGCCAGGCGCAGCCCGGCCACAGGCGGAAAATGCACCGCGCCCCGCCGCTGGCCGGCCCTCGTGGACAGGCGGGAAAGGCGCTCGGGCAGGCCTGCCCGCTTCCGGCAGGCTGTCCGCTACCGTGCGCACGGGAAAGACCAGGCAAATGCCAGACGGGCAAGACCGGGGCGGGCAAACGACAGGCAGGGCGTCACCGCCAGCGGCAACCAAGATGCCTACAGTATCCGGGCGGCCGCAACACAAGGCCGCAGCCCAAGGCCGCAGCCCAAGGCCGCAGCCCAAGGCCGAAGCGGACGGCGGCCACACAAGGCCCCCGCGGCCGCCCCGGGCCGGCTGTGCGCCACTGCCGCGATGCGGGGGGAAAATTCCGCCGTGGGGCGTGGCCTGGCCGCGCCCCACGGCCGGTGGTCAGGCCAGCAGCCTGGCGGCCTCGCCGACGATGGCGGCGATGGACAAGCCGCGCGGGCAGGCGGCCTCGGCCCGGGCGAAATCGAGGGAGCCCGGGTCGCGGCGCAGGGCTTCGGGCAGGCTGGCGTAGAGTTCGCGGGCCAGGGCGATCTCGCCGTAGTCGCGGGCGTACATCATGGCCCGCATGACCTCGGCCACGGGCGCGCCGCCGCCCAGGGCCGTGGCGCACACCTCGGCGCAACCGGCGCAGTAGTCGCCGTGGGTGGCCTGGGCAAAGGTGGCCAGGGCCTCGAAATCGGCCCGGGCCAGGGCCGTGGCCTCGCGGGCGGCGGCCACGTTGGCCGAAAGGATCGTCAGGTTGGGCATCTGGGAGCAGGCCGAGGCGATGTCCGGGTTTTGCCACACGGCCATGAGCTTGGCCTGCTTGTCGGTCAGGCCCTTGTCCAGGAACCGGCCGGCCATGTCCAGTTCGGCCTGGCTGTCGGTCTTGACCGGGCCGCCGCCCTGGGTCTTCATGGCCACGACCCCGATGCCGGCCTTGGCGCAGGCGGCCATGGCCCGGCGCATCTTCTCCTCGTGCATGAGCCGGAAGTTGTAGGAGAGCATCACCGCGTCGATCCAGTCGAGCCCGGCCGCGCCGAGCAGGCAGTCCTCCATGTTGGAGTGGGTGCTGAAGCCGAAAAACTTGATCTTGCCGGCTTTTTTCTTGGCCGCCGCCCAGTCGCGCATCTGGCCGTCCATTTCGGCGATGCCCGAGATGCCGTGGACATAGAAGATATCCACCGTATCGGTCTTGAGCCTGGAAAGGGCCGCGTCCAGGCGCTCATCGAACTTGCCGCCCTTGGGCACGAGCTTGGTGGTGAGGATGACCTGCTTGCGGGCCTCGGGGTTGCGGGCGAAAAACCGGCCGTAGCCCTCCTCGGACATGCCGTTGCCGTAGGCCTCGGCCGTGTCCCAGAAATTCACGCCCCAGGCCAGGGCCTGCTTGAGCAGGAGCTGGTTGTTGATGGTGTCGAACATGCCGCCGAGGTTGAGGATGGAGACCTCGAGCCCGGTGGTGCCGAGTTTGCGTTTGGGCATGGGCCCGGGGGCGGCCTTTTCCGGTTCGCCGG
This sequence comes from Solidesulfovibrio sp. DCME, assembly GCF_049995385.1. NCBI lineage: Bacteria > Pseudomonadati > Thermodesulfobacteriota > Desulfovibrionia > Desulfovibrionales > Desulfovibrionaceae > Solidesulfovibrio > Solidesulfovibrio sp. DCME. Next base: position 1,337,363 of record NZ_CP188261.1, on the reverse strand, counting down.
CGGCCCGGGCCTGGCCGGCGCCAAGGCCCAGCCCGGCCACGGCCAGCCCGCCCAGGCCCACGGTCCTTATGAGGTCACGCCGGGTGAGCCCGGCCTTTTTTTCCGCCGTCATCGCCGTCCTCCTTGGGCGCCGGGGTTCCGGCGCGGTCGAAGCCTCCGCCTTTGCGCCGCGGACAACACATCCCGCTTCCACCCCCGCCAGGCCTGCGGCGTCGCGGGGAAAATACCTCAGGCCAGCATCCGGCCCGGGCCCGAACGCGACTCGTTCTCGCTGGTCACGCGGATGGCCCGCAGCCCGGACACCGGGCATTCGTGCTCGCACATGCCGCAGCCGACGCAGCGCGCCGGATCGATGTGGGGCTGTTGCAGGCGCACCACGACCTCGGCCTTTCGCCCCTGGCCCAGGTCCGGCAAGGGCTTTTCCAGGGTAAGCACCGCCCCGGCCAGGGAGACGATCCGCACGGCGGCCGTGTCGGGCAGCCCGAGCGGACGCAGGAAATAGTCGCCGCTGCCCAGGTTGCGGCCGGTTGCCGGTGCACCGGCCAGGGTCAACGCCGCCCCCCGGGCATCGGTGACGGATACGGCGCCGCCGGCCACCGGCTCGAAGACCGTGCCCACGCCGATGGCCTTGGGGCTGACCGGGCAGACCTCCTGGCAGACGATGCAGGGCCGGCCCATGGCCCAGGGCAGGCAGCGGGTGCGATCGACGAAGGCCGTGCCCAGGCGCAGGGGGCCGACGGCGGCGAAATCGCCGCGCCCGAGCTTTTCCTCCAGGGAAAAGGGCCGGATGGCCGCCGTGGGGCAGACCTGGCCGCAGGCGATGCAGTTTTGCAGGCAGCCGGCCCGGCCCAGGCGGTAATTGAGGGTCGGCGTCCACAGCCCGGCCGCGCCGGCGACGGTCACGGCCGGCTGGATGACCGCCGACGGGCACACCCGCATGCACTGGCCGCAACGGATGCAGCGGGAAAGAAACCGCGCCTCGTCCAGCGAGCCCGGCGGCCGGATGAGCGCCGGGTCGCGCCCCAGGGCGCTGGCCCCGCTCACCCGCCACAGCGGCGCGGCCACCGCCCCGGCGGCCAGGGCAAAGACGGCCCCGCGCCGGGAAAAGTCCGGCAAGGCCCGCTCGCCACAGGCCGAAGGCCGGGTGGCGAAGCCGATGCGGCCCGTGGGGCAGACGTCCAGGCAGTTGAGGCACAGCACGCACTCGCCAACCGTCAGTTCCCCGGACGGCCGGCAGCCGCCCTCGCAGTAGGCCTCGCAGCGCCGGCAGGTGCCGCAGGCTTTCGCGTCGGCCTTGCCGATGCGCCAGGGCACCAGCCGGCTCGACAGGCCCATCAGCGCCCCGGCCGGGCACAGGAAACGGCAGAAAAACCGGGGCCGCCAGAGGTTGCCGGCCAGGATGGCCAGGAAAATAAGCCCCAGCACCCAGGCGCCGTCATAAAAGCGGCCTTCGCCGTGGATGCCGAAGCGGCCCGGGTCGACCAGGGGCAGCACGGCCAGGTTGACGCTGCGAAATACCAGCGGCAGCGGGTCGAGCAGCCCGGTTTGCAGGCTGCCCAGGGCGGCGGCGGCCAGGAAAAAGGCCAGCAGCACGTATTTGATCCCCTGGAAGCGGCTGGGGGCGTTGCCCGCCACCCGGGCTTCGGTCGTGACCCGGCGCCGGGAGAGATACCCCGTCAACTGGTTGAGCGTTCCCAACGGGCAGACGAAGCCGCAGAAAAACCGGCCGATGAAAAAGGTCAGGACGAGTACGGCCAGGCCCCAGCCAAGCGCCGCGTAGAGCGTGCCCGTGGATAAAAACGTCGCCACGGCCGTCAGGGGGTCCAGGGAGAGGAGCCAGTTGATGGGCCAGCCGCGCAGCTGCCACAAGGCGTCGCCCACCGTGGCCACGACGCAAAACCAGAGGAAAACCAGCAGGAAGAAGGCCTGGCTCAGGCGCCTGGCTGTGACGATGCGCATACCCCTACCCCGCCGCCGGTTCGGTGTGGACGGTGACGGGATAAAGGCTTGCCACGTCGGCCGTGCCGACGCCGGCGGCCGCGGCCAGGCCCAGGTAGGGCAGGTCGGCCGGGCTGCGGCCAAGCAGCACCGCCCCGAGCACGTCCGTGGCCACCGGGTCCCCCGAGAGGTACATGACCCCGGCGGCGCGCAGGTCGGACAGCGAGCCGCCGGTCGGGCCGTTGGTCATCATGACCTGCGTGCCGTCGAGCACGCACAGGGTCGGGCGCAGCAGTCCCCCCAGTTCGGCGATGATGCCGTTTATATCCTGGTGGAAGATGTTGCGCCGCCCGCCGAGCAGCCCATAGAAGTTCTTGAGCGTCATGGACGCCCCGGCCCGGGCGTGGTCCTTGACCACGGCCAGGGAAATGACCTTGGTCACGCCCTCGAAGGCCCCGGCCAGCACGGGCCAGTCGCGAATGAGCCGCCCGCCCGGCAGGGTCAGCGGCGTGAAAAGGGCTGGGCGCGGCACGATGATTTTGGCTGCGGCCGCCTTGGCGGCGTCGGCCAGGCCCGTGACCTCGAAGCAGCTCTCCGGGTTGTTGATGGGGTTGTCCGTGACCAGCACCCGGGCCGCCCCGGCCTGGCGGCAGGCGGCAGCCACGGCGGCCAGCAGTTCGGGGTTGGTCGTGGCGCCGAGGATGGCCGGCGAGGCGATGACGGCATTGACCTTGACGAGCACCGTGTCGCCCTTGGCGACAAAGGCCGCCATGCCGCCGAGGGCCGCAACACCGGCGGCGAACATGGCCGCCCGGTCCGTGCCGTGGACCGCGGCCAGGCGCGGTTTGCCGGCCTGGGGCGCGGGCGCGGCGAAATCGCCCAGCGTGGAAAGGATCCGGGTCTGTTCCACGGCCGCCGGCCCGGCCGGGTCGCGAAACGACAGCCCGAGGCCGGTCACGGCCACGGCGGCCGCGCCGGCCCCGGCCAGGCGCCGCAAAAAATCCCGGCGCGAAAGCGGCCCGGCGCCCTGGGCCGTCCGGGCGGCCCTGTCCGCGCGCTCTTTCATGGCGTCACGTCCTTGAGGTGGGCCTCGAGTGTCCCGGCCAGTTCCAGGGCGGCCTCGCGGCTGGTGGCGTCGTGGACGCCGACCAGCAGCCCGCCCCGGGTCCAGATGATTTCGAAGGAACCGGGGGCGCCGAGGAAGACGGCGCCCTGGGGCAGGCCGTCGGCCGCCTCGCGGGCATAGCCGTTTTGAACCAGGAAATCGGCGAACGCCCCGGCCTCGGCCGCCGCCGCCCGGGGCGTGTCGCGCGCGGCCAGAAAGGCCGTGGCCGCGCCGGCGGCCAGGGCGTAATCGGCCGTGTAGACGTTGGAAAACCCGGCCATGCCCATGGCGTCGGCAGCGGCCAGGCGCAGGCTCTGGCTGTCCAGGCCCTCGGCCGGGAAAAGCGTCCTGGGATCGGGCGGCGCGTTTGCGCCCGGTTTGTCCCCGGCCGGGAGCCGGTCGTACAGCGCCTGGCCCGCCGCGGCCAGGGCCTGGCGCGTGGCCGGGTCGGCCCGGTCGGCGGAAAGCTCGACGTAGTACGGGCCCTTGGTGAAGTAGAGGGCGTTTTGGGTGGCGTAGGCGTCCGGGGACAGGGCATTCGGCTCGGCGCCGGGGCGGCGCTGGGAGCTGAGGACGGCGTAGGCGTCCCGGGGCGCGGCCTGGGCGTAGACGGAGGCGTCCAGGCGGGCGCCGTCCGGCAGGCTGAAGGGGCGCACGGACATTTCCTTGAAATTGGCCGCCAGGTACAGCTCGGCCTTGCCGTCGATGCGGTCCGAGAGGGTCTCGGGGTCGTAGCTCTCCACCGGGCCGGCGGGCGTGGCCCCGGCCAGTGCGTCCAGGAAGGCGGCCGTGGCGAAGGCCCGGCCCGAGGCGGCGCCGACGGCAGCCGGCGGCGGCGGGGGACTGAGGGCCACGAGCACGGCCGGCGACAGTTGCGACTGGCGCAGGCCCAGCCACACGGCCGCGGCGGCCAAAAGCAACACCACGGCCGTGGCAACCGCCTGCTCGGCGCGCCCGGGACCCGTACGACGCAAGGCCATGACCACACCGTCCGTTGGATTAGGGAAGCGCCTTGCCGGCGTCGCAGTCGTAGCGCGGCGGGCAGGCCAGGGCCGTGGGCAGGACGGCCTGGGGCGAGGCCGCCTCGAGGTTGCCGTCGCGCAGCACGAAGCGCAGTTCCCCGGAAACCGGGAAACCGTCGGCCACGGCCTTGCCCAGGCGCGCCACGGCGTCGGCGTATTCCGGCTCGGCCTTGTTTTTGTGGAACTGCCGCCGCCACTCGAGCCATTGCTTGGGGTTCATGGCGCTTTGGTCCACGAAGACATAGTGGGTGACCCCGGTCGGGCAGTCTTCCTCCAGGGCCAGGGTGTATTCGAACAGGGGATTGGCCGCATCGCGGTTCGTGAGGCGCGAGCGTTCGCCCTCCTCCACCAGCCAGGTGACGGGGCAGCCCCGTTTGGCCACGAAGTCGGCCACCGGGCCGAAGAGAAAGGCGGGCTTGGCCTCGTCGGCGATGAAAAAGCCGTCGAGGAAGGCGGCGGGCGGCGTATAGGGCACGTAACCCATCTCCTGGCGCAGGGCCATGGCCTGTTGCGACTGGGCCCAGGCCGGCGCGGCCAGGGGCAGGGGCAGGCACAGCCCGGCGGCAAGGACCGAAGCGAGCAGCGAAGGGCGCGGCATGGTGCCTCCTCCCGGGCGTGGCCCGGACGGCGAGGATTCTACCGCGAGGAAGTAGCAAAACGGAACCGTCGTTGGCAAGACGGATGAAGAAAGTGCCTAACGCACTCCCGGGATTCCGCCCCCGCCGTGGCCCTGGATTGGCCGGCGGCCGGAAGGTTCCCTTCCGGCCGCCGCTTGGGCTTTGGTCACGGCGAGGACGAGCTGCCCCGGTACTTGGGGGACTTCTCGATGAGGTCGGTCAGCAGCAGGACCATGGACAGGTCGCGCTTGTTGGTCGGCGTGACGGCCGAGACCACGTAGTCCTTGAGCGACGCCCCGGTCCCCGACAGCCCTTTGCCGTCGCCTTGCCCGGTGTTGTGCACCGCCTCCAGAAAGGAGAGCAGCAGGTACGGCCACACGTCGTCGTAGTAGAGGTGATAGTCGAGTATCTCCTTGATTTTCATTATGGCGTAGACGATGTTATCGATTTCTCCATAATCCCTGGTCCACAAGTCTCGATCGCTTAAGCGCGGGCGTCGCGGCGAAAGGTTTGTCGCCATCCCCCGCCCAGGCTCCCGCAAGCGTCGATGCTCGTCGAGATGCACTATCTGGGCCATGCGCCTCCCTCCCTGGCGGCTTTGCGCGGCGGCTTCCGGCCACCCGCAACGTACTCGCTGCCCTTTTCGGACGCTCCCGGATTTCCTTTAGCGTGCGGCTCGATAGTTTATTACAATATTATCACGCTTAAATCATTGAAATAAACGATTTCACGCCGCGCCGCGCCCCGGGTATGGACGATGATCCAACCTTTTTGCCCCGGAGGAAGCCATGACGGACGCGGCCCATACGGCCATGTGGGAACGCCTCGACCTCGACCTCGAGGCCCACGACGCCTTGCTCGCGGTGTTGGGGAAATTCTACGGCGACATCTACCTGTCCCAGCAGGGACGGCTCAAGGGCGCGGAGTACCTGGACTTCGTGCTGTCCGAGGTCCATGGGCTGCGCATCAAGGAAATCCAGGAGGCCAAGGCGGCCGGGAAAAAGGTCGTGGGCACGTTTTGCGTGTTCGTGCCCGAGGAGCTGACCCTGGCCGCCGGCGCCGTCCAGGTGGGGCTTTGCGCCGGGGCCAAGGCCGGCACGGACAAGGCCGAACTGCTCGTGCCCCGCAACACCTGCGACCTGATCAAGTCGTTTATCGGCTTCAAGCTGGCCAGGCTGTGCCCCTACACCGAGTCCTGCGACCTGGTGGTGGGCGAGACCACCTGCGACGGCAAGAAAAAAGCCTACGAAGCCTTCGGTGAGCACGTGCCCATGCACGTCATGGAAGTGCCCCAGTGCAAGGCGCCCTGCGACGTTGCGCTGTTTCGGTCCGAACTCGTCCGCTACAAGGAGGCTCTGGAGGCGCTCACCGGCCAGGCCATCACCGCCGACACCCTGGCCGCGGCGACCAAACGCGTCAATGCCAAGCGCCGGGCCTTGCAGCGCCTGGCCAGGCTTCGCGCCGCCGACCCGGCCCCCATCTCCGGCCGCGACGCCCTGCTCGTCAACCAGATCAGCTTCTACGACGACCCGGACCGCTTCACGGCCAAGGTCAACGAGCTGTGCGACGAGATGGAAGCCCGCATCGCCAGGGGGGAAGGCGTGGCTCCCAAGGGCACGCCCCGGCTGCTGCTGGCCGGCTGCCCCATGGCCGTGCCCAACTGGAAGCTGCCCTACCTCATCGAGAGCTCGGGCGCGGTCATCGTGGGCGAGGAATCCTGCATCGGCGAACGCAACACCCGCGACTTGACCGACGAGGCCCCGGCCGACCTCGAGGCCATGCTCGACGCCCTGGCCTCCCGCTACATGAAGATCGACTGCGCCTGCTTCACCCCCAACACCGAGCGCCTGGAGCACATCGCCGCCCTGGCCAAGGAGCTTAAGGCCGACGGCGTGATCCACTACGGCCTGCTTTTCTGCCAGCCCTACGCCCACGAGGCCATCAAGGTGGGCAAGGCCATGGAGGCGGCCGGGGTGCCCTACCTGGCCCTCGAGACGGATTACGGCATGGAGGACGCCGGCCAGCTCAAGACGCGGGTGGAGGCCTTCGTGGAGACCCTGGCCTGAGGCCGGCCGCCGGTTAGGGCGATGGTTGCGGGCTACTGGAAGAACAGCCAGCCCCCCCTCCTTCTGGGCCGGCGGCGCGTTTGAAGTGTCCGCCCTCGACCCGGTCAAGTTCCACGCCGACGTGTCGCTCGTCGAGAAACAGACCAACCGCCTGGCCTTCGTGCACGTGCGAGGCAACAACAGTCCCCGCGCCCTGCGCGACTCGCAACTCTTTTTGAACGCCGCCTGCATGACCATGGGCCATGACCGGACCAGCGACGAGTACGTCATGGGCCTCAACCCCAACACCAGGCACATGCGCCACGAGAACCTGGCCGCGGTCATGGAGACCGGCTGGGCCCACGGCCAGTTCCAGCAACACGTTCGGGGCCATCGCCTGGTCAGACAAGCCGAGGACAACGGCAACAACGCCCGGAAGGTCGCCTTCGGCCTGACCTACACGTTCTACGCGCGGTACCGCCGACCACGACGCACCAGGGGGGGCTGCGGCCCCCCTTTTTTCGTGCCGGCCGCCGATTGACGCCGGACCCGCGAAAGCGCACCTTGTCGGGCCGATACCCCACAACCGTCCGCCCGGACGCCAAGGAGCCGCACCATGGCCAAATCCGTCGTCGCCGCCAACGCCTCCGCCGCCATCGGCCCGTATTCCCTGGGCGTGTGGGCCGGGGACCTGCTGTTCGTCTCCGGCCAGACCCCCATCGACCCGGCCACGGGAACCGTGGTTCCCGGCGGCGTGGCCGAGCAGGCCCGCCAGAGCATCAAAAACGTGGCCGCCATCCTGGCCGCCGCCGGCCTGACCCTGGACGACGTGGTCAAATCCACGCTGTTCATCAAGGACATGGAGGCCTTTGCCACCATTAACGCCGTGTACGCGGAATTTTTCCACGAGCCGTACCCGGCCCGGTCCTGCGTCGAGGTGGCCCGGCTGCCCCGGGACGTGCTGGTGGAGCTGGAAGTGGTGGCCAAAAAACCCTGACCCGGCCGCGGCCGGTCACGCCCTGGCGGCGCGTGATTATGACGCGCCAGGCTTGACTTTCCTCGCCCTGGTTGGAAACTTGCCGCATGTCCAAACCACGGGGAGTTCCCATGCCTGATGCGAAAAACACCGGCCCCGATGCCGGTGGTGGGCGGTTTAGGGCCGCCCGGATTTTTTCCGTTCCCGACGACGTGAAGTTCCTGGACACCCTGGAGCTCACGCGCCTGTCCGAAGCCTTTTCCGCCTGGACCGACCGGGCCGGCCGGCCCGACGTGGCCGTCTCCCGCAACCGCGTGCGCCTGATCTACCTGATGCTGCGCCACACCGGCGCCCGCCTGGGCGAGGTCCTGGGCCTCGACGACCGCCGCGACATCAACCTCGACACCCTGGCCGTCACCTACGCCCACGGCGAGGGCGAGGGCCGCGAGGTGCAGATCCCGGCCGAACTGGGCGAGGCCCTGGCCGAGGTCTTCGCCAACCCGGCCTACGCCTCCTTGCGCGGCCTGCTCTTTCGCCTGGACCAGGGCCATGTGCGCCGCAAGTTCTACGAACGGGCCGAGGAATGCGGCTTCACCAAGGAACTCGTCAACCCGAGCACCATCCGCCGCTCCCGGGCCGTGGAACTGCTGCGCGACGACGTGCCCCTGCCCGTGGTCCAGCGCATCCTGGGCCATTCCACGGCCGATTTGACCGCCGCCTTCCTGCACCTGCCCGAGGAACAGCGCCGCAAGGTCGAACGCCAAGTCCTGGCCCGGGAAACCCGCCGCACCAGCGCCCGAAACGCCTTCTTCGGCCGGGTGGCCCAGGTGCGCAAGGGCGACATCCAGACGCAGGTCGTGGTGGAGAGCCTGGGCGGCCACGCCGTGTCCTCGGTGATCACCAACGAGAGCTTAAAAAACCTGGGCGTGACCGAAGGCAGCTTCGTCACGGCCGAGATCAAGGCGCCCTGGGTCGTGCTCGAAGCCTGCGAGGAGCTGCCCAAGGCCACCACCACCAACCGGTTTCTGGGCACGGTGGAACTGACCCGCATCGGCGAACTGACCTCGGAGGTCATCGTGGTGCTGTCCGACGGCACCCGGCTGTGCGCGCTGATTACCACCCAGAGCGCCCGGGAACTGGAACTGGCCGAGGGGCGCCAGGTCTGGGCCATGTTCAACGCTTTCGCCGTGGTCCTGCACGTGGAGTGACGGACATGAAAACGCTCATCGTGTGTCTGGACGGTTCCCCGCTGTCGCTGCGCGCCCTGGACCGGGCCATCGAGGCCTCCCATTGCCAGCCGGCGGACATCCTGGCCGTGACCGTGGTGGAGGCCCTGTCCTTTTTCGACTGCCAGGCCACGGACTGCGAGACGGCCTTCAGCCACATCCTGCGCGAACCCAAGCGCGTCCTGGCCGAGGCCCAGGCCTACGCCGCCGAGCGCGGCGCGACCTTGCGCACCCTGGCCGAACCGGGCCGGCCGGCCGAGACCGTGGCCCGCATCGCCCGCCAAGAGGACGCCGACACCATCTACATCGGCAGCCGGGGCAAGGATGACGTGGAACAGCTCCTGCTCGGCAGCGTCTCCACCAGGCTGGTCCAGATCGCGCCCTGCACGGTGGTGGTGGTGCGCTAGCCGCGCCCCTCCCGCATCGGGGAAGGGCGCGGCCAGGCTTTGTCGTCAGGCCGTACTAAAAGCGGTCCTGCACCCCCATGGGGTCCTTGAATTCCAGTTCCGGCCGACCGGGCAATTTTTTTGTGCCCCGGCCTTCCAGGTACTTGGCCAGTTCCAGGTCAACGGTGAGCGGCACATCCACCCCGGCCCTGGTCAGGGCCTGGCGCAAATACCCCTCGGCCTTGGCGGCAAAGGCGACGGAGTCGCCGAGGACGCGCATGGCCTCGGTGGGGTTGTGGAAGCCCACGGAGTTTTCCGCGCCGATGTAGAGCGAGCGGTAGAAGGCCTCTTCGTAGAAGTCCTTGGCCTTGTCGTAGAGGGCCTTGTCGATGACCTTGCCGTCGGCTTGGGCCTTGTGGGCGGCCTCGAAGAGCTTGGCCGTGGCCGCCGTGGCGTAGCCGGCCCGAAGCTGCAGGGAAACCGTGCGGTCCTGGATGGTGATGACCTGCTCCTTGAGCCATTCGGGGCTCTCGCTGTGGCACTGGAGGCAGGCCTTCATGTCGTTTTTGAGCGGACTGGTCACCCGGTGGTCGGAGACCTTGTGCACGCCCACCTTGGTGTAGGGCATGTGGCAGTCGGCGCAAGCGGCGCCGGCCTTCCAGTGCACGCTGTTGTTGGAGAAAAACTCGAATTCCGGATGGCGGATAAACGCCAGCTTGAACCCGGTGACCGTCTGCTTCCATTCCTTGAAGGAATCGTCGGAGCGCAGCTTCTTGACGATGTTCTCGATGGTGATGTCGCCCCACTTGCTGCCCTGCCAAGGGAAAAACAGGCCCACCGACTGCATGTCGGCGTTTTTCGGAATGGAATAGGTCACGTGGCACTGGGCGCAGACCACGGAACGCATCTGCTGGCGGGTGAGCTTGTGCCAGTCGATGCCCATGCCTTCCAGGGCCGGCACCAGGCTGAAACCGCGCGAGACGTTGAGCGCCATGTCCTTGTTGTTGTGGCAGTCGATGCAGGCCACACCGAGGGTCCGGAATTTTTCCGGAATCTTGTCGAGCACTTCCTTAAAGGGCAGCTTGTAGTAGTCGACCCCCAGCTCCTTGACGAGCATGGGGGCGTAGGGCGTCTTGCAACTCAGGCACACGCCACCGGCCTTGAGGCGCGAGGCGTCGACCTCCAACTGGTCGCGCAGCATGTAGGCGTGGCCACGCGGCTCGTTGTATTCGACACCGAAGCCCCAGCCGTTGAACAGCAGCGCCATGTAGGGATATTCGGCCAGCTTGTCGTAGGTGATGCGGTCGGTGGTGAACCCCCGTTTGTACTTGCTCTTGCCCGGCGCCGAGGGTTCCTCGGTCTGCTTCCAGGACTCGTATTCCTCGGGGTAGGCCTTGCCCCACACGGCCGGGTCGATCTCGCCGTCCGGGATGGTCACGGTCTTGACCGGTTCGGGCTTGGGCGGCGAACAGGCGTAGGGGACGCAGATAAAAGCGGCAACGATGGCGGCCAGGGCCGCATGGCGTATGGTTTTGCCCCGCATTGCTCTTCCTCTCTCGGTTATGCCGGTTTCGTATCAGCGGGTCAGCGGCACGCCCACATGCTTGTGCATGACGCGGCGATGGCAGTCCCAGCAGAAGCGCCCCTGATCGATCATCTCCACGGCCGAGGCATGGCAGCGGATGCAGTTGGCCTGAACGACCTCCTTGCCGTGCTGCGAAATGCGGATGTCGTCGGGAACCCGGCCGGAATGGAAGACGAAGACGTCCTTCATGCCGTCGATGGATTTCCAGACGTAATGCCCGGCCAGGTTGTCGTTGGGCAGGTGGCAGTCCACGCACCGTATGCGCTTGTGGGCGCCGTGGTGGAACCAGGCCTCGTACTCGGCCTCCATGACGTGGCAGGAGGCGCAGAAATCGGGCGTTTCGGATTTGGCCAGAAGCCCGGGCGGCCCCAGGGCCAGGAAAAGCCCCAGCCCTACCGCGACCAGGCCGACGACGGCGACGATCCGAACGCCCCGTTTGCCGGCATGCCCCATGGTCCCCTCTCCTGAATTAAAGGTTTGGGGATCACCGTACGATAGCCGGGGCGTCATGACAACGCGGCAAGCGAAAAAAAAGAATTATTCGTGAATCTAATGAAAACTATTCGAAAGGGGAACGTCCGTTGCCCAGCGGTGAGGCCATGGCGGACGGGCGGCCGCCGCCATAGTGACATGGCTCGAGGGAGGCGCCGGTTGTGGCCACGACGACCAGGCCCACGGTGGGCGGCCGGCTGTAGTCACGGCGCCAAGTCTGGCGGTGGGCGGCCGGTCGTGGCCACGACGCCGAGGCTGGCGGTGCAGGGGCCGGCCCGCCGTGCGAAGGGCGACAAAGCCCCGGGGCAAGCGCGGCCGGACAAGCCAAGCCAGCCAGTCGCCGGCCGGTCACACCGGCCTTGCCGGCATTATAAAAGCGGCGAGGCCCGGCCGGCCCGGATTATTGGTCCAGCCCCCGGCAACCCCGGCAGCGGGCCATGATCGCTTCCGAAAGCCAGATGCCGACGAAAACGCCCAGGGCGTTGGCCACGGCGTCGCCCATGCTGGCCGAGCGGCCCGGCACGAACGACTGGCCCCACTCCAACAGGCCGCCCAGGATGATCATCAGGTAGGCGGCCGCCCGAGCCCGGTCACCCCGGGCAAAGGCCCACAACGGCAAGGCCCCGAGCCAGGCGTAGGTCAGGCCGTGGTAGAGCTTGTCGGCGTTCCAGAAGTCCAGCGGCAACTCCAGGCGCGGGGTCAGGGACAGCCAGACCGTGGCGGCCACGGACACGATCCAGACGGCCAGCATGACCCGGCGAAAAAACGACGTTTCGATCACGGCTCCTCCCACCCCGAAGCCTCGCGGACCAGGGCATGCGCCCTCGGGCGGCGCGGCGTACCCTAGCCCGGCCACCGGAAAATGACCAGGGCCTGCCTCCCGGACGGCCTGGGTTGGGCGAAAAATGCGCCCACCCCGTCCCGGGCTCACCGCATGCCTCCTGCCGCCCTGTCCCTACCGACGGCCCATCCTCCCGGCCAAACGGACAAAAGCGGCGACAAAATCGTCCACTCTGGCAGATTGGGCGAATAATACGTCCAACAGCTTTCGCCAGACAAAACACCGAACAGCCAACCTACCGACATAAAAGAAAAATTATTTTCGGCACGCAATCTGCTTAGAGGCAGGCGAGGTTTCGCCATGCCGCCCTGGAAATGCCCCCGCCACACCAACCGCCCCGTGCCGCGCGTCTGCCTGGCCTGCCACGGCCAACGCCTGGCCAGCCTGCTCGAGACGGCCACCAGCCTGCGGCTTTTCCGCGTGAGCGGGGACGATTGCGTCCAGGAGGCCGACTGGGCCATGCCGGAAGGCGGGCTGGCCGTATTGGCCGCCCTGCTCGCCCGCTGCGGCGTGGCCCTGCTCGTCTGCGGCGGCGCCACCTGCTGTTGCCTCAACCACTTCACCCGCCGGGGCCTGGCCGTGGCCCCGTGGATCGCCGGCGACGTGCCGACGGTCCTGGCCGCCCTGCGGGCCAACCGACTGGAAACCCTGCTGGCGCCGGGCGCCAGGCCGCCAAGCGGCCTGCGCCGGCAGGCCGGGTTTTACGCCATACCCCCGGAGCACGAATCATCATGAACGAGAACGGACTGCGTGACTTAAACGACGAGATCAAAAAGAAACCCGTCACCGGCCTGGACAAGGTCAAGGCCGTGGTGGTGGTCCTGTCCGGCAAGGGCGGCGTGGGCAAATCCACGGTCGCGGCCAACCTGGCCGCCGGGTTGGCCATGGAGGGCCGGCGTGTGGGCCTGCTCGACGTGGACGTCCACGGCCCGAGCATCCCGCGCCTACTCAAGCTCGCGGGCAACCGGCCGGACATGGCGGAGAACATGCTGGTCCCCGTGGACTGGCACTGGAACCTGGGCGTCATGTCCATCGGCTTTTTGCTGCCCGGGGCCGAGGACGCCGTCATCTGGCGCGGCCCGGCCAAGGCCGGCGTCATCCAGCAGCTGGCCGAGCAGGTCGCCTGGGGCGAGCGCGACGTCCTGGTCGTGGACTGCCCCCCGGGCACCGGCGACGAACCCCTGTCCGTGCTGCAGATCTTCGGCGGCAAGGCCACGGCCGTCATCGTCACCTCGCCCCAGGACGTGGCCGTGGACGACGTGCGCCGCTCCATCACCTTCTGCCGCCAGCTTGACACCCCCATCTGCGGCATCGTCGAGAACCTAAGCGGCTTCGCCTGCCCGAGCTGCGGCGCGGTCCACGACATCTTCAGCACCGGCGGCGGCGAAAAGCTGGCCGCCGAAGCCGGCGTGCCCTTCCTCGGCCGCATTCCCATCGACCCCGAAGTGGCCCGCTCCGGCGACGACGGCGACGTGTTCCTGGCCGTGGCCGGCAAAAGCCCCTCGGCCCAGGCCTTCAAGGGTGTCATCGCCCACGTGCTGGCCGCCCTCGACAAGCCGTCGGCCGCGAAGGGGTAAGCCGTGGCCGACCAGACCAACGCCGATCCCCTGGACATGATCCTCGACGTCTTCGAGCAGGAACAGGCCGCCGACCTTATCGCCCAGTTCGGCGAAAAGGGCCTGGCCATCTGGCGCGAGGCCCCCAACCGGCCGCGCCTGGCCGAGCCCACCGCCGTGGGCACGGTCAAGGGCTCCTGCGGCGACACCATCGCCATCGCCATCGAGGTCGCCGGCGAAACCATCGCCCGCACGGACTTCGATACCGACGGCTGCGCCGCCAGCCAGATCGCCGCGGCCACGGCCGCCGCCCTGGCCCGGGGCAAAAACCTGGACGAGGCCGTGGACATCGACGAGGCGGCCATCGTCGCGGCCGTGGGCCGTTTCCCCGACGACCACCGCCACTGTGCCTACCTGGCCGCCGCCGCCGTGCGCGAGGCCGTGCACCGCTGGATGATCGCCGGCGGGGCGCTGGGGAAGATGTAGCGGGGAAACGCGGGGGGAAGGCCTCCGGCGGCCGGGGGGCATGATGCCCCCCGGACCCCCTCACCGGGGAAAAGCAATTGTCATTGGAGGGACATATGAGCGAAGTGGTTGCTGTCAGTAGCGAAGGGCCTACGCTTAACGACGCCGTGGATGCGCGGTTTGGCCGGGCGGCCGGGTTCGTGCTGATCGATGCGGCGGGCGCGACCCGCTACCTCGACAACGGCGCCTCCCAGGCCATGGCCCACGGCGCGGGCATCGAAACCGCCCGGCGCATCGCCGCGGCCGGCGCGACCGTGCTTTTAACCGGCGTGGTCGGCCCCAAGGCCGCCGCCGCCCTCAAATCCGTGGGCCTGGCCGTGGTCGAGGGCATGGAGGGCCGCACCGTCGGCGAGGCCCTGGCCGCCTACCGCCAAGGCAAGGGGGCCTAGGCCCGTGCGCATCGCCATCGCCAGCGGCAAGGGCGGCACCGGCAAGACCACCGTGTCCGCCGCCCTGGCCTCGGTCTGGGCCGAGGCCGTCTCCCGGCCCGTCCTGGCCGTGGACCTCGACGTGGAGGAACCCAACCTCCACCTCTTCCTGCGCCCGGTCATCGCCGAAGCCCACGTGGCCAACCTGGAGATCCCGGTCATCGATACCGCGGCCTGCACCCGTTGCGGCGCCTGCCGGGAAATCTGCCAGTTCGGCGCCGTGACCATCCTCGGCGACACGCCGCTGGTTTTCGACGAGATGTGCCACGGCTGCGGCGCCTGCCTGGCCCTGTGCCCGGTTGAGGCCATGTCCCCGGGAGCCCGGGAGGTGGGCAGGGTGGAGGAAGGCGCGGCCGGGGCCATCGCCTTCATAAACGGCCGGCTGCGGGTGGGCGAGGCCATGAGCCCGGTGCTGATCCGGGCCGTCACCGCCCGGGTGGACGCCCTGCTCGCCGCCTTGCCGGAAGAAAACCGGCCCGACGTGCTCCTCGACGCGCCCCCGGGCGTGAGCTGCCCGGCCCAAAACGCCGTGGCCACGGCCGACGTCATCGTGCTCGTGGTCGAACCCACGCCGTTTGGCATCCACGATTTCGCCCTTGCCGTGGAGGCGTTTTCGCCGCTCGGCAAACCCCTGACCGTGGTCGTCAACAAGGCCGGCGAGGCCAGCCCGGAACTGGAGGCGCTGTGCCGGCGGGAAAACCTGCCGGTGCTGGCCGCCATTCCCGACGACCGGGCCATTGCCGAGGGCTATGCCCGGGGGAGGCTCCTGCCGGAGATGTCCCCGGCCTGCCGGGCCCTGTGCCTCGATCTGGCCCGTCAACTGGCCGCCCTGCGCCCGGAGGCCCGCCATGCGTGAGATCGTGGTTCTAAGCGGCAAGGGTGGGGCCGGGAAAACGTCGGTTACCGCCGCCTTCGCCGCCCTGGCCCGAAACGCCGTCGTCTGCGATCTCGACGTGGACGCTCCGGACCTGCACATCCTGCTCGATCCCCGGGATACGGCGGCCGAGGAATTCGTCTCCGGCAACCTGGCCCAGGTCGAGCCCAGCGACTGCGACGGCTGCGGCATCTGCCGGGACGTCTGCCGCTTCGCCGCCGTGGCCATGGGTGACGACGGCAAGGCGGTCATCGAGCCCCGCCGCTGCGAGGGCTGCAAGGCCTGCGTGGCCCTGTGCCCGCGCCGGGCCATCGCCTTCCCGCCGCGCGTGTGCGGCTATTTCGCCGTATCGGGAAGCCGTTTCGGCCCGTTCATTCACGCCAGGCTCGATCCCGGCGCGGAGAATTCCGGCCGGCTGGTGGCGCTTTTGAAGCGCAAGGCCCGGGACCTGGCCGAGCGGAAAGGCCATGAGCTCATCCTCTGCGACGGCGCGCCCGGCATCGCCTGCCCGGTCATAAGCGCCCTGTCCGGGGCGACCCTGGCCGTGCTGGTGGTCGAGCCCACGCCGTCGGGCATCCACGACTTTTCACGCGTGGCCACGCTGTGCGACCATTTCCGGCTGCCCGCCGGCGTGATCGTCAACAAGGCCGACCTCAACCCCGAGGAAACGACCCGCCTGGAAGCCACCTGCCGCCAGGCCGGCCGGCCGGTCCTGGGCCGCCTGCCCTACTCCCCGGACGTCACCCGGGCCATGAAGGCCAAACTGACCCTGCCCGAATACGGCGGTCCCCTGGCCGGCGATATCGCCCGCCTGTGGGAGGCCGCAAACGCCTTGGCCGACAGTTGCGCCAAGGCCAAGAAATGAGGAATACCACCATGGAAACCGTTCGCATCGCCATTCCCTCCACCCAGCCCGGCGGCATGGACTGCGCCGTGGGCGCCCACTTCGGCCACTGCGACTGCTACACCGTCGTGGACGTGGCCGACGGGCAGATCACCGAGGTCGCCACCCTGGAAAACGTCCCCCATGTCCAGGGCGGCTGCATGGCCCCGGTCAACCACCTGTCCCAACACGGCGTCACCGTGCTGCTGGCCGGCGGCATGGGCATGCGCCCGCTCATGGGCTTCGAGCAGGTCGGCATCGCCGTCTACCACGGCGGCGAGGCGGCCAGCGTCGGCGAGGCCGTGGCCGCCTTCCTGTCCGGCTCCCTGCCGCGTTTCTCCCGCAGCAACACCTGCGGCGGCGGGCTGGGATAAGGGGAGAGGGAAAGAGAAGAGAAGATGCCTCCGGCGGCCGGGGGGGATAATCCCCCCCGGACCCCCTTGAAGGGGGAGGAGAAAAGGAATGCCTATTTATGATATCGAGTGCCCAGGATGCGGGTTTGCGGGGGAGGTCATCCGGCCCGGGGCCGAGGATGCGCCGGCCTGTCCGCGCTGCGGCGCGCCGGCCGTGAAACTGTTGTCCCCGACAAGTTCGCTCACCGGTAAAGCGGCCAGCGGCTTGCCCGGCCCCTCGGACCACGGCTGCTGCGGCTCGCGCCCCGGCCAGGCCGGCTGTGCCGGCCCGGGCTCGTGCTGTGGCAAGGCCTGAGGAAGGAGCAGCATGGATATCCTGATCGCGACGCCGCGACCCGAGGCCCTGGCAGGCTTTGGCCAAGGCCTGGCCGACGCGGGGAACACCGTCCTGGTCGTGGGCAGCGGGCAAGAGGCCGCCGCCCGGGTGGCCACCGCCCCACCCAAGCTCTGTGTGGTCGACGCCGGGCTGCCGGACACCGACGCCTTCAGCCTGGTCGCCCGGCTCATGGCCCTAAACGCCCTGGTGGATACGGCCGTGGTGTCCGAACTGTCCGCCGAGGGCTTTCACGAAGCCGGCGAAGGGCTGGGCATCCTTATGCGCCTGCCCTCTCCCCCGGGGCCGGTCCAGGCCGGGGAACTGCTGGACGCCCTGGGCCGCATCGCCTGAGCCGGGAGCCGCCATGACCGTTTCCCAGATCGTGATCCTGTCCGACAACCGCAGCCTCGACGACCGGCTGGCCTTCGAGCACGGCTGGTCGGCCTGGCTCGACGGCGGCCCGGACGGCGGCCTGGTCTGGGATACGGGACAAACGGGGGTCTTCCTGGAAAACGCCCGCGCCCTTGGCCTCGATCCGGCCACGGCCCGGGCGGTGGCCCTCAGCCACGGCCACCACGACCATGCCGGCGGCCTGCCCGGGCTGCTCGCCGCCGGCTATGCCGGCCCGGTCTACGGGCATCCTGACGTGCTGCTGCGCCGCTACAGCCGCCGCGACGGCACCACCTTCCGCTCCATCGGCATGGGCGACGGCCGCCTGGCCGGCGGCATCCCGGGATTTGTTGCCGTGGACGGCAGCCGGGAAATCGCCCCGGGCGTGACCATGCTCGCCGCCATCCCGCGCCTGCCCGGCAACCACGAGGCCACGGAAAACCTGTTTCGGGACGCAACCGGCCGTGTCGGGGACAGCGTGCCCGACGACGCCTTCCTGGTCCTCGAGGGGACCGACGGCCCCTTCGTGCTGCTGGGCTGCTGCCATGCCGGGCTGGCCAACAGCCTGGCCCAGGTCAAGGCCCGCCTGGGGCACACGCGCATCGGCGCCGTGGCCGGCGGCCTGCACCTCGGCGGGGCCAGCCCCCAAGCCCTGGAACAGGCCGTGAGCACCCTGGAAACGTTCGGCGTCCAGCGCCTCTATCCCGGCCACTGCACCGGCCAGGCCGCCATCGACTTCCTGCGCCGCCGGTTCCCCGGCGAGGTGACGGAAACGGGCTGCGGCCTGCGCATCCGGCCCTGACTTGACCGAGGGCGGGCGCGGGGCGAGAGGAGGAAGGGAAAACCCTTTTGCGGCACAGCCAAGGAGACGGCATGTACTTCAAACAGATACAGACACCGGGGCTCGGCTGCTTTTCCTACGTCCTGGGCTGCCCGGCGGCCCGCGTGTGCGCCGTGGTCGACCCCAAGCGCGACATCGACTGCTACCTGGAGATCGCCCGCGACGAGGGCATGGCCATCGCGGCGGTCATCGAAACCCACCTGCACGCCGACCACATAAGCGGCGGCCAGGAACTGCGCGCGGCAACCGGCGCCACCATCCACATCCACCCCGGGGCGGGCGTGGCCTACCCCCACGAGCCCCTGGCCGAGGGGCAGGTGCTGGAGTTCGGGGCGGCCCGGTTGCAGGTCCTGTACACGCCCGGGCACACCCCCAATTCCGTGTCGCTGCTCGTCAGCGACCTGGCCCGTTCGCCCGGGCCGCAGATGGTGCTCACCGGCGACGTGCTTTTCGTCGGCGACATCGGCCGGCCGGACCTGCCCGGGGCGGAGATCCTCGACGAGCAGGTGCGAAACCTCCACGACAGCCTCTACGTCAAACTCGGCGCCCTGCCACCGGAACTGGAGGTCTACCCGGCCCACGGCCAGGGCTCGCTGTGCGGCCGGGGCATGAGCGCCAAGGGTTCCTCCACGCTCGGCTACGAGCGCCGGGCCAACCCCATGCTCGGCTACGCCGACTTCGCCGCCTTCAAGCAGGCCATCCTGGCCCGCCTGCCCGCCCGGCCCAAGAGCTTTTCCCACATCATCGAAACAAACCGCGCCGGCGCCCCCCTGGGCGAGGCCTGCCCCAGCGAGCGCGAACTGTCCCTCGAACGCTTCGCCGCGCTGCGGGCGGAGCCGGGCACGGTGGTCATCGACAGCCGCGACGCCGCGGCCTACGGTGGCGCCCACATCCCCGGCAGCCTGAATATCGGCTTCGACAAGCAACTGGCCAACTGGGTGGGCATGTCCGTGGCCCCGGGAGCCAGGATCCTCATCGTCGCCGCCGACCGGGAACGGGCCGCGGCCATGCGCCTGGAGCTTTTCCGCATCGGCTACGACGCCATCCTGGGCCACCTGGCCGGCGGCATGGCCGCCTGGACCTTGAGCGGCCGGCCCGTGGCCTCGCTGCCCCAGATGTCCGTGCGCGACCTGGCGATGGCCCTTTCCGGCGACAGGCCGCCGCTCACCCTGGACGTGCGCACCGAGGCCGAATGGGAAGCCGGCCATATCGCCCAGGCCCTGCACCGGCCCTTTGCCGACATCCTGGAGCGGGGCGTGGATTTTTGCCTGGACGGCCCGGTGGCCGTCGTCTGCGGCTCGGGCTACCGCTCCAACATCATCGGCAGCGCCCTGGCCGCCAAGGGCTGCGCCGACGTGCGCTCGGTTGCCGGCGGCATGATCGCCTGGGGCCGGGCCGGGCTGCCCACGGTCGCGCCCTGACGGCGCGGGCGCGCGGGCAACGGCCCGGCAAGCCCGCCCGGCCCACCAACGCCTCCTGACCCTGAAAACGCAGGGGCCGGGCCGCCCCATGGGATCGGCCCGGCCCCCGAAAGGGGTGGTCCAGGAGGGGCCCCCGGCCCCTCCTGGCCGCCGGAGGCTTCCTTCCCGACCTTACTGCCTACCCGTCCAACTGCTGGATGGCGTCCAGGCGCCAGTTGTCGCCGGGCGTGTCGTCGCGGCGCACGAAATGCCAGACCTCGCGGACCTGTTCCGGCTGGCCGGCCTTGGGGTCCTCGCGCAGCAGCGTATCGAAGTAGGCCGAGGCGATGGTCACGCCGCCTTGCTTGCGCACTTCCAGCAGCTTGGCGTCCACGAGCAGCACGTCGGTGGGCGTGGGCGTGGGGTCCTCGGCCGCCTGCCTGCGCACGTCGGTCATGAAGGCCGGGGTGGAAAAGGCCTCGATGTCCTTGAGGTCCCGGGCGCTCCAGGAGCGTTGCAGCCGGGTGTAGAGGGTCTTGGCCCCGGCCAGGAACTCGTCGGCGTCAAAGCCCGGGGGAACCCGGGACCCGGACGATGCCTGGGGCGCGGCCTCCAGGTTGGACCAGCCGCTTGCCGCCGCCTCGCGCAGGGGCGGCACCTCGCGCACCGGCTCGGCCGTGTAGGTCCGGGCCGTGCCCGGTCCGGACTGGGTGGCCGCGCGTCGGGCGCTTAAGAAACGGAACAGCAGGAACAGCCCGCCGCCGATGAGCAGGATATCGAGCAGGCTCGGGCCGCCCCAGCCGCCGCCGTGGCCGCCGCCGAAAAGCATCGAACCGACCAGCCCGCCCACCAGCAGCCCGCCGAGCATGCCGCCGATGCCCGGCCGGGAGAACATGCCGCCGCCGGGGTTGGCCGCGCCCATGGGGTTCGTCGGCCGCGACGCCTGGCCGGCCCCGAAGGACCCCGACGGCGCGCCCATGTCCGGGCGGGTGGTGGTGGAAAAGGACTGGCGGTTGCCGATGGAACCGCCGCCGCCCAGGCGCTTGGCCCAGGCGTCATGCAGGGACAAGGTGAGAAGTACGAAAACAGCCATCAGTAAACCGGTGGCCTTGCGCACGAGCGTCCTCCTTGGGAGCCGATCCGGCGAGCGGGAGCCCGGCCGGGGAAACCGGAAGCCTTGTTACGCCACAATGTCGCGCGGCCCCATGCACGGCCGAGACGGACGTTCCGCCGGCCCGGACTGGCCGCGCGGCAGCGTTCCCCATGGAACGTTCCGCACACAACAGGCTCCGGTAACTGTAAACTATCAGCACGAAAGGGGGAGGCGTCAAGGAAAACCGGCCTACATGGAACATTGTTTAGGCGTGAGCGGCACGGCAAAGGCGGACACGAAAGGCCGGGCCGCAAAGGCCGTCGTGGCCCGGGCCAGCACGGCCATGGGGCGGCCGTGGCGGCCGTGGCGGGCGATGACGGTGTCCTGGCCGATCTCCAGCACCAGGGGGGTGATCTCCCGGTCGCCGTCGCCGCAGATGCTGTCGCGCACGGCCGGGGCCAGTTCCAGGCGCGTCCCGTCCGCAAGCCGGGCGGCAAGGCTCGTGCGCACCGTGGCGATGCGCGTCACTTCGCCGGCCGGCGAAAAGCCCAGGGAATTCTCGTCGCCGCTGATACCCACGGCGTCGGGGTCGAAGGCCCAGATGGGGCCGAGGGGCGTGGGCGTCTCCAGGGGGCGGGCCGGCTCCACCGAACGCAAGGCGCCACCGGGATGGAAGCTTACGCCCAGGCGCACCGGCGCGTTGCCGGCCGGCGTCCTGACCGTCACCTCCTCGCCCGGCCACAAGGTCAGGCTGCGCAGCGCACCGCCGGCATCGAAGGCTATGGCCACGAATTTGGCCGCAATCGGACCGAGGGGCGTCTCCAGGCGCAGCACCTCGGCCAGGTTCGCCTCGTCGGCCTCGGTCCAATAGCCCGAGAGCTTGCCGTTTAAGGGAAACACCCGGGCCACCGCCCCGTTGTCGTGGAAGGTCACCAGTTCCGCCGGCAAGGGGCCGACGGGCGTTTCCACCACGGTGCGCGATTCCAGCGGCAGGGAGCGCACCTGGCCGTTTTCGTGAAAGGTCAGGGGCGGCTGGTGCATGCGCCGGCTGTCGTCGATGCTGTACTGGGGCACCAGGCGGCCGATGGAAGTCTCCAGGGCGGCCGGGCCGGCCAGGGACAGGGCCCGCACGCCGCCGTCCGGATGGCGGTCCGGCCGGCCGGCCACGGGCAGGGGGCCATAGGCAGTGGTCACGGTATCCATGGACCGGGATTAGCAAAAATCGGGCCAACGGCCAACAGCCCGGCATCATGGCGTATCCCGAAAAGGCTCGCCAGGGTTTCTACAAAACTGTCCCCCGGCCCGACAAAAACGTGATCCGTCAGGCCGCTCGGCGCGTCACACGGCCGTAACCCGTCCCTCCCATACTGGACCCGTCTTCCCCTCCAAAACCGCGAGGCGCCATGCTGACCTTCGCCCATTCCACCTATTTTCACGACCTGCTGGCCGGCTTTTCGGCCGGCGTGGTCATTGCCAACAGCAAGGGGCGGGTCTACGCCTCCAACCCGGCCGCCGCGGCATTGCTAGGCGAAACGCCCGAGCACCTGGCCGCCCCGGCCACGGCCCGGGCCATCGTCGGGCGCACCGACGCGCCCCGGCGCCTGGCCCGGTTTTTGGCCGCGCCCATCAAGCACGGCCGCAAGCCCGAGCCCCTGACCTGCCTCTACCGCCACCCCGACGGCCGGGACCGGCACCTGCGCCTGTCGGCCTCGCTGCTTCTGGAAAACGAGAAAATTTTCGGCATCCTCTTCGAGATCGACGACATGACGGAGATCTTCGACCTGCACGCCCGGGAACGGGCCATGCTGCTCGGCATCCAGGCCGCCCAGCACGAGCGCATCGAGGGCCTGGGGCGCTTTTCCCTGGCCGTGGCCCATCAGATCCGCAACCCGCTCATGGTCATCGGCGGCTTTACCGGCCGGCTGTTGCGCCGCCATCCCGAGGGCGATCCCGACGCGGCCGCCCTGTCCATGATCCTCGACGGCGCCAGGCGGCTGGAAGACGTGGTGCGGGCCGTGTCGCGCTACGCCACCCGGCGCGCCCCCGCGCCGATCATGGCCGACCCGGCCGACCTGGCCATTCGGGCCATGGCGGCGGCCCGCACGCGCACGGGGCTGGCCGCGCCCCTGGTCCTGGACGCGGACACGGGCCTTGTCCGGCTGGACGCGCCCCTGCTCGAGGAGTTGCTCACGGAACTGCTCGCCAACGCCCTGGAGGCCGTGGCCGGCCGGCCGTCGCCTGGCGTCATTACCGTGCGCTGGCGCCGCCGGGACCCGGGCCTGTGCCTGGAGGTGACGGACCAGGGGCCGGGGTTGCCCGAGGACATCCGGCCCTTTGCCTTCGATCCGTTTTTCACCACCAAGGCGGTGGGGGTGGGCATGGGGCTGCCCATCGCCCGGAGAAACGCCGAGGAACTCGGCGGCGACCTGGAACTGTCGTCCGGCCCGGACGGCGGCTGCCTGGCCGTGGTGCGCCTTGGCGGCCGGTGACGCGCCCTTGAAGAGGATACGGGGCACTTCAAGGGCAACACCTGAGAATGATTAATTATTCTTCAAAAAATACTCGCGTATTTTTAAAGGGGCACCGCACTAGGCTTCCAGGAACGGCACCTCGAAGCGGCTGGCGGCCAGATGCGGCCGGCCCATGTCTTCGAGCATGGACTTGCAGTGCACGCACAGGGTGGCGGTGGGCTGGGCGCGCAGCCTGGCCAGGCCGATCTCCTCGCCGCATTCCTGGCAGATGCCGTACTCGCCGTCCTTGACCCGGCCCAGGGCCTCGTGGATCTCCGCGATGAGCTGGCGGTCCCGTTCGCGCATGATGATGCCCAGGTGGCGGTCGGACTCGGCCGTGGCCCGGTCCGTGACATCGGCGAAACTGGCCACTTCCTGCGACATGACGTCCATGGCGTCGCGGGTCTGGCCGAGGAGGGTTTCGAGCATGTCGCGCAATACCTGGTGGAAGCGATCCACTTCAAGCTGTCCCATGGCGTGTCTCCACTTGGCGAAGGGTTGACGGGAACCCGGCCCGGGGCTTTCCCGGGAACCGAACGTTACCCCTTTGCCTCATGGATTCGAAGCGACGATGACGGGAAGGTGGAGAGTGGGTGACGACGCCCGGGGAGCGCCGGTCGGGGGCGGCCCGGTTGGCCTGCTCGCCTGGCCGACGGGTGACGCGGCGCGGGCGGGGCTGGAGACGCGGCCCGGTTGGCCGCAACACCTGGCCCAACGGGTGACACGGCGGGGTGTGCGGGGGGACGCGACGCGGGTGCGTCAGGGGACGCGGCCCAGGCCCGTCGGTTTCGCCCCCCGGCAAAATCTGCCTGCCCGGCTTTGGTAGCGGCCAGACATTTCAAGCTGTTACGGACAGCGTCTTGTGGCAGCCTTCTTGCTCTCCTTGCAGGCGAGCCCTCCTCCCCTGCCGGGAAGAGGCCGAACTTGCCGCCCGGAGGCGCGTATGGCCACGAGTATAAGCACGGATAGCGTCGTCAATTGGGCCTACCAGTACAGCCTGGCCTGCGCCAAGCTTTCGTCCGCCGAAAGCGCGGCCAGTTCCTCGGCCACGCGCAGCGAGGATATCGCCGCGGCCAAGGCCAGCTTCAACGCCACCATGAAGAGCCTGGTGCCCACGGAAGTCCAGGACAGCGTCCAATTCCAGTACATGGACGCCCTGACGGCCTACAATACCGAGATGGCCGCCGCCGACACCCAGGCCGAGCGCCAGGCGGCCATGACCAATCTGTATTCGACGCTCGAGGGGATCACCATGCCCACGGCCACCGCCTCGACGCTCGATTCCCTGGCCAGCAATGCCGCGGCCCAGATCTCAGCGGCCATCGCCAGCAACAGCGCCATGGTGTCCAACGCGTCGAGCGCCTGGCTTTCGGCCGTGACCAGCGGCGCCAACAGCTTAAACAGCGCCGCCACAAGCCTTTATACGCAGCTCGGCCTCGATACTGCGACCATGCCGACCATCACCACCAAGGCGTCCTCGGCCTTCGCCGCCGCCTCGGGCTCGGCCGCAGCCGGCGGCACGACCGGCTCCATCCTCAACGCGGCGCTCATCGGCTACCTGGTGGCCGAACAGGCCGCCACGGCCACGGACAGCGGATGAGCCGTGGCGGAACCGGACGGTTCCGCGGCCCGCGGTAAAAAAAATCCAGGGGCCGGGCTGGCAGGCGGCGCGGCCCTATTCGCCGGGCTCGCCGGCTTCGGGGCCGGTGCCCAGGTCGTCGGTGACGGCCTTGCGCTTGACGGCGATGACCGCCTCCAGGCGGCTTAAGCGGTCGATGGCCCGGTAGAGGTGGCTGGAGTTGCGCACTTCCACGCGGAAAAGGAGCTGGCTTGTGCCGTCCACGTTGGAGTGGATGGCGCCGGAGTCGATGTTGACCCCCTCCTCGGCCAGGACGTGGGAGATCTTGCCGAGCACGCCCTTCTGGTTCTTGGCCAGGATGGAAAGGCCGGCCGGATAGGGCTGTTCCTTTTCGCCCTCCCAGTTGACCTGAATGAGGCGCTCGGATTCGAGGTTGGGGATGTTGGGGCAGTCGTGGGTGTGCACCACCACGCCCCGGCCCCGGGAAATGTAGCCGACGATGGGATCGCCGGGCACGGGGTTGCAGCACTGGGCCAGGCGCACCAGCACGTTGTCCACGCCCTGGATGCGCACGCCCTCCCCGCCCTTGCCCTTGGGCATGGTGGCCACGCCCTCGGCCGGCGAGGGGGCGGCCTCCACCTTGAGGTGGGTTTCGGCCTCCTCGCCCTCCTTTTTGGGCACAAGCCGGCCGATGATCTTTTTGGGCGTGATGCGCGAATAGCCCACGGCCGAGAGCACATCCTCCACGCCGGCCAGGGACAACTCCCGGGCCACGCCCAGCATGGTGCCGTCCTTGATGGCCTTTTGGATGTTGACCCCGTCCTTGCGGCCCTGCTTTTCGAGCATCTCCCGCCCGAGCAGGATGGAACGGGCCCGCTCCTCGGTGCGGATGAAATGCTTGATGCGGGTGCGGGCCTTGGCCGTCTTGACGAACTTGAGCCAGTCCCGGTTGGGATGGCGGTTCTTGTCGGTGATGATCTCGACGGTGTCGCCGTTTTTGAGCGGCGTTTCCAGCGGCACCAGCCGGCCGTTGACCTTCGCCCCGGCGCAGTGCTCGCCGATGTGGGTGTGGATGAGGAAGGCCAGGTCCACGGCCGTGGCCCCCTCGGGCAGCTCCTTGACCTCGCCCTTGGGCGTGAAGACGTAGACCTCGTCCTGGAACAGGTCGAAACGCAGGTTGGCCACGAATTCGCGCGAGTCCTTGAGTTCCCGCTGCCAGTCCATGATCTGTCGCAGCCAGGAAAAGCGCTCCACGTCTTTCGGGTTGAACTTGCCCTTCTCGCGCTCCTTGTACTTCCAGTGGGCGGCCACGCCCTCCTCGGCCAGCCGGTTCATCTCCACGGTGCGGATCTGGATCTCGATGCGCTCGCCGTCCGGGCCCACCACCGTCGTGTGCAGGCTCTGGTACATGTTGGCCTTGGGCATCGAGATGTAGTCCTTGAAACGCCCGGGCACGGGCTTCCAGATGGAATGCACCAGCCCCAAGGCCGAGTAGCACTCGCGGATGGTCTCGACGATGACCCGGAAGGCCACCAGGTCGTGGACCTGGTCGATGGTCAGCCCCTGGACGCGCATCTTGTTGAACACGCTCCACAGGTGCTTGCGCCGGCCGAAAATGCGGGCCCGGATGCTGTTTTCGCCGAGCATCTCCTTGATCTGGCTGATGACCCGGTCGATGTAGGCCTCGTCCAGGGTGTGGTGGCGGTCCACCCCGGCCTTGATCTGGCTGTAGACGTCGGGTTTCAAGTACTTGAAGCTCAGGTCCTCGAGCTCGGTCTTGATGCGGTGCAGGCCCAGGCGGTTGGCCAGGGGCGCGTAGATGTCCATGGTCTCCTGGGCGATGACCGGCTGCTTGTGGGGCTTTTGGTATTCCAGGGTGCGCATGTTGTGCAGGCGGTCGGCCAGCTTGACCAGGACCACGCGGATGTCGTTGGCCATGGCCAGGATCATCTTGCGGATGTTCTCGGCCTGGGCCTCTTCCTTGGATTCGAAGGGGATGAGGCTGATCTTGGTCACGCCGTCGACGATGTCGGCCACCTCGTCGCCGAAAAGCTCCTCGACCTCGTCCACCGTGGCCTTGGTGTCCTCCACGGTGTCGTGCAAAAGCCCCGAGGCGATGCTGGCCGCGTCCAGGCGCATGTCGGCCAGGATGCCGGCCACCTCCAGGGGGTGGGACAGATAGGGCTCGCCGGACAGGCGCACCTGCCCGGCATGGGCCGTGGCGGAAAAGACGTAGGCCTTGGTTAAAAGCGCCTGTTCCTGATCGGTCAGGTAGACGGCGGTCTTGTCCAGGATTTCGTTGATGCGGATCATGGCCGACCCGGCCTCTTCACCGGGGGGGTTGTGCGTGGGCGCGCGTTGGCCGCCTTGTACGGGGGAGGGGCGGGCCTATTTTTCCAGCCGGAATTTCTGCCTGTCCCGGGGCACCCACCACTTGGTGAAGTTGTAGCTGATGCCGGCCGGGGCCACGGCCACGTCCTGGAATCGCGCCGACAGGATGGGCAGGGCGTACGGCGCGTAGAGGAACAGGTAGGGCTGCTCCTGGTGCAAGATCTCCTGGAAGGCGTCGTAGATCTTCTTGCGCGCGGCCTGGTCCACGGTATGGCGGCCCCGGTTAAGCAGGGCGTCGGCCGCGGCGTTTTGAAAGCCCACGAAATTGAGCCCCCCGGGCACGGCCCGGCTGGAATGCCAGACATCGAAGACATCCGGGTCCTGGGTGATGTTCCAGCCGAGAATCAGCGCGTCGAAATTGCCCTTGTCCACGAATTCCTTGATGAAAGACGCCCACTCCACGGTGCGGATCTCGGCCCGCACGCCAATGGCCGCCAGCTGGCTCTGGATGATGGTGGCGGTTTTGACCCGCTGCTCGTTGCCCTGGTTGGTCAGGATGGTGAAGGCGAAGGGCCGGCCCGAGGCGTCCTCGAGGACGCCGTCGCCGTTGCGGTCCTCCCAGCCGGCCTCGGCCAGGAGCTTTTTGGCCAGGGCCGGGTCGTAGGCGTAATCCTTGATGGCCTCGTCGTACATCCAGGTGCCGGGCTTGTAGGGGCCGATGGTGGGCAGCCCCAGGCCCAAAAGCGCCCCCTTGATCACGTCCTCCTTGTTGACGGCGTGGGCAAAGGCCTGACGCACCCGGACGTCCCGGAAAAAGGGGCTTTTGAGGTTGTAGCCGAGGTAGGTGTAGGCAAACGACAGGTACTTGAACTTCTGCCAGTCGGCCGCCCAGGCCGGGCCGTTTGTCTGGTAGAGGTACTGTTGCGGGGTGAGCCCCATCATGTCGATGCCGCCGGCCTTAAGCTCCAAAAACATGGTCGATTGGTCCGGGATGATGCGGTAGACGACCTGGTCGATGTAGGCCCGGCCCTCGAAGTAGTCGGGGTTGACGTCGAGCACGAGCTTGCGGCCGGGCTCCCAGGACGTCAGCGTATACGGCCCGGCGCCCACGGGCTCCCGGGCGTACCTGGTGTTCATGAGGTCCTGGCCCGCAAGCAGGTGCTTGGGCAGGATGGCCCCGGCCCAGGTCACCAGCGACCGGGCGAAGGGCTCGGCGTAGCGCACCTCGAAGGAATACTTCCCCGTGACGGTGAAACTCGCGACGGCCTTGTAGTCCTCGGCGTAGGCCGTGGGCGTTTTCGGGTCGATCATGAGCTTGTAGGTGAATTCCACGTCCTCGGCCGTCAGTTCCACCCCGTCGGTCCAGCGGATGCCGGGCCGCAGCCAGAACTTGAGGAGCTTGCCGTCGTCGGCCACCTCGTAGCGCTCGGCGGCGAAGCATTCGAGCTGGATGTCCTTGTCGTAGCGCAGCGGCGAGACGTAGAGCAGGTCGGCCACCTCGTGGGAGGCGCTGTCCGAGGAAAGCGGCGGAATGAGGTTGCTCGGCTCGCCGATGACGGCCATGACGATGCGCCCGCCGGGCACGGGCTGGCCAGGCGTCGCCGAGGGGCCGGCCGGCGCGGCGTTTACGGCCGCTTCGGGCCGGTTTTGCGCCTCCCCCGCCGGCTTCGGCGGGCCTTCGCAGCCCGACAAGGCCAAAACACACGCCACCATCCCGAAAATCACCGCGCGCCAAGCCAGCATAGTTCCCCTTTTCGCTTGCCTCATCCGCCCGATTCGACATATTGAAGCGGATGCGCAAGGTTCCCTGCCCTTGTGGATATACGGGGAGCGCGTAAATTAAAAGCCCTTTCTCCCGCGCCCCGGCCTCGGGGCGCGATGTTCGGGAGAAGGGCGGCTCGGCAATATTTCCGTTCCAAAACGGTCCGAAATCCGCTATGGGGGCTTGATAGCCCATCCCGCCCCGCGCCCGCTTTGTGGCGGACGTGTGGCATACGCTGCGTGCTGGAAGGAGTTTGTGGCCCATGGCCTCCGGAAACGAAGAAACGAAAATCAAATCGCTGCTCTCGGAGTTCGTCCGGGAGACGATTCCCGAATACATCCTGGACGGCTCCCACGCCATCGTGGCCGCCGGCGGCATCCAGAAATTGTCCGTCAACAAGCACGACCATTTCTGGGACGCCGAGGGCCAGGTCCAGGGTGACGATTTCCAGGTGTATTCCTCGGAGCTTTCCGTCAACCTCAAGGAAGGCACCATCAATTATTTCTGCAACTGCCCGGATTCCTTTTCGGGCATCTGCCGCCACGTCGGAGCCACGGCGCTCAAGTGCATCCGGACCCTGGACGAGGCCCAGGGCGGCGCCTCCGACAGCCCGGCCGCGCCGCGCGGCGAATGGCGCCAGACCTTCCGCACCTATTTCTCTTCCGAGCCCGAGCCCGAACCCGGCCGCCACTACCTCATATTCCGCTTCCACCCCGAGCCCGGGCGGTTGCAGGTGGCCTTTTTCCGGGCGCGCCAGAACAAGTCCGGCATCTCCCAGGTCCATTCGGAAATCACCCTGGAGCAGATCATCAAGAACCCGGACTGGTCGGAGCTTTCGCCCACCTTGCCGGTGGTGGCCGAGATGCTCTCCCACCACCTGGACTACGCCGGCCACCGGGTGGAGCTGCCGCCGGGCTTTCTGGCCTGGTTTTTCTGGGCCGTCGGCAAGGAATACTACCTCTACTGGCGCGACAGCGAACAGCCTGTGCGCATCGAGTCCAAGACCATGCGCCTGCAGCTGGCGCCGAAACTGTCCGAGGAGGGCCTGTCCTTCGACATTCTGCTCGGCAGCCCGGGCAAGTCGCCCTTTTCCATCCTCGGCCAGGAGGTCTATTTCTACGGCCAGATGCCCATCTGGGTCTGCTGGAAAAACGCCTTCTACCCGGTCCAGACGGGCCTGCCGCCCCAGCTCGTCTCGGACATCGTGCAGAACCCGCCGTTTATCCCCACCGCCGACGTTTCGGAGTTCCTGGACCGGGTCTGGACCCACCTGCCCATGGCCGACCTCTACGGCCAGGAGGAATTCCTGGTCAAAATGCAGCCCTTCTTCGTGCCGGCCACCTACGACCCGAAAATCTTCCTGGACGAGGAAGGCAGCCTGCTGACGCTGCAGATCCAGAACATCTACCAGACCGAGCACGGCGAGATCACGGTCACCGGGCCAAACCCCGACCTCATGACCGCCTCCTACCTCTACGAGGGCAAGTCCTACCTCATCGCCCGGGACTGCAACCACGAGCAGACGCTGATCAACATGCTCACGGACATGCGCTTCCAGGCCCGCAACAACGCCAACTGGTTCCTGGAGACCGAGGAGGCCATCGTCTTCCTCCTCGACGCCTATCCCAAGCTGGTGGAGAAGTACCGGGTCTACGGCGAGAAGAACCTGACCCGCTACAAGGTGCGCCTGTCCACGCCCGTCATCGTGGCCGAGGTGGAGTCCAAGGAAGAGGAGAAGTGGTTCAACCTCGACCTGCAGGTCCAGTACGACGACCAGAAGGTGCCCATCGAGAAGATCTGGAAGGCCTGGACCCAGGGCAAGCGCTACGTGCAGTTAAAAGACGGCTCCTACACCAGCCTGCCGGAATCGTGGCTGGAGAAGCTGTCGCACAAGCTGCGGGCGCTGGGCTACGACACGGACAAGCCGCCCCAGACGAAATTCAAGCAGTTCGAGGCGCCGGTCCTGGACAAGATCCTGGAGGACCTGCCCGAGGCCCGCACGGATTCCTTCTGGAACACGCTGCGCCAGAAGATCCACAGCTTTCGCGAGATCGTGCAGCTGCGCCCGCCCAAGGGGCTGCACGCCAACCTGCGCCCGTACCAGGTCCAGGGCCTGTCCTACCTCAACTTCCTGCGGGAATACGGCTTCGGCGGCATCCTGGCCGACGAGATGGGCCTGGGCAAGACGGTGCAGACCCTGTCTTTCATCCAGCATAATGTGGAGCGCGGCGCCAAGGGGCCAAACCTCATCATCGTGCCCACCTCGGTGCTGCCCAACTGGGAGCGCGAGGCCGAGAAATTCGTCCCGGAGCTCAAGCAGCTGATCATCTACGGCGCGCGCCGCGAGAACATGTTCAAGCGCATCGGCGAGTCCGACCTGGTCATCACCACCTATGCCCTGCTGCGCCGCGACCTCGACGAACTGCTCAAGTTCGAGTTCGCGGCCATCATCCTCGACGAAGCACAGAACATCAAAAACCCCAATACCATCACCGCCCGCTCGGTGCGGCGCTTAAACGGCAAGACGCGCCTTTGCCTGTCCGGTACGCCCATCGAGAACAACCTGTTCGAACTGTGGTCGCTGTTCGAATTCCTCATGCCGGGTTTCCTCGGCGGCCAGAACTCCTTCCAGCGCGGCATCGTCAAGCCCATCAAGGACGGCGACGAGGAGACCCTCGAATACCTGCGCGGCCGGGTGCGGCCCTTCATCCTGCGCCGCACCAAGTCCGAGGTGGCCAAGGACCTGCCGCCCAAGGTGGAGAACATCTACTACTGCAACCTCCTCGACGAGCAGCTCGACCTCTACGCCGCCCTGGCCAAGAAGCTCAAGGAACAGGTGCTGGCCACGGTGGACGAAAAGGGCCTGGCCAAGTCGCAGATGTCGATCCTCGACGCCCTGCTCAAACTGCGCCAGATCTGCTGCCACCCCAGGCTCCTCAAGCTCGACCTGCCCGGCGTCAACACCAACCTGCCCTCGGGCAAGTTCGACGCCTTCAAGGACCTCATCACCGACTGCATCGAGGAAGGCCACAAGGTGCTGGTCTTCTCGCAGTTCGTGCAGATGCTCCACATCATCCGCTCCTGGATGACCATCAGCCAGATGCCCTTCGCCTACCTCGACGGCTCCAGCAAGGACCGCTTCGACCAGGTGGACCGCTTCAACGACGACACGGAAATCAAGGTCTTCCTCATTTCGCTCAAGGCCGGCGGCACGGGGCTCAACCTCACCAGCGCCGACTACGTCATCCACTACGACCCCTGGTGGAACCCGGCCGTGGAAAACCAGGCCACGGACCGCACCCACCGCATCGGCCAGCAGCGGCAGGTCTTCTCCTACAAGATGATCTGCCAGAATACGGTCGAGGAAAAGATCCTCAAGCTCCAGGAACAGAAAAAGGATGTGGCCGAGGCCATCATCCCCGGTCAGGACGCCTTCAAGTCGCTCACGCGCACCGACCTGGAGTCGCTTTTCGAGGTCTAGCCGCCGGCCGGCCGCGCACGCGCCAGGGCGAAGCCTCCCACAGGGATAATCGAAGCCTGGCGCCCGCACCGACCGAAAACCGGCCGTTTCGCCCCCCCCGGTCCCCGCCCCGCGGGGGCCTTGGCGGCCTGGCCATGCCCACCTCCGCCCCTACACCCAGTCCCCGCCCGCGCGGGGACTTTTTTTGCCCCAGCCAGCCCCGGTTGGGCCGCGACAGCCACCGCGCGGATGCAATCGGCCCCGGCTTCGATTATGGCGGGCAATATTGCCCGGCCTCTCCCGTCTTATCCCGTAAGGCCAGGCCCGGCGAAGCCAGGCAGGGCGTTCGGTCCGGCCGGACGGACGCGGCCAGGGAAAGCGCCGGGGCCGATACAAAGAGAGGCGTGATGAAAACGATTGCCGCAACCCACCGCAAGCCGGCCAGGCCATGAGCGGGAATACCTCCCGCCTGGCCGAGGCCGTGGCCCGCGAACGGGCCCGGTTCGCCGACTTCGTGCGGCGCCGCCTGCGGCGCATCTCGGCCATGGACGTGGAAGACATCGTCGCCGACGTGACCTACGGCCTGCTGCGCCGGGCCAATGTCTCCGGCGAGGTGGAAAACCTCCTGGCCTATGCCTACCGGGCCCTGGAAAACCGGATCATCGACTTTCGGCGTGGGACCCGGGACACCGTCGCCTTGGACGAGGCCGAACAACAAGGCGCCACGGCCGGCTTTCTCCAATCCCCAAGCCCCACGCCCGAAAGCGACGTGGCCCGGCTGGAGCTTCGGGAGCGCCTGCTGTGGGCGCTGGGGAGCCTGTCCGCCGCGGAACGGGCCGTATGGATCGCCACGGAGATCGAGGGCAGAAGCTTTCGCGAACTGGCCGAGGACTGGGAGGAACCCCTCGGCACGCTGCTGTCCCGCAAAAGCCGGGCCACGGCCCGGCTGCGCCAACTGCTCAAGGACCACAACCCGCTCTAACCAAAGGAGCCGTCATGCACCTGTCGCCCCGAAACGGAAACCGGAGCGGCCGATCCCGCGCCGCCCTGCTGACGATTCATATACTCGGCGGCCTGCTGTTGGCCGCAACCCTGGCCCTGGCCTTCGGCTTCGTGGTCCTGTGGCTGTGGAACGGGCTTATGCCGCAACTGTTCGGCCTGCCGCCGGTTGGCTACTGGCAAGCCGTCGGCCTGCTCCTGCTCGGGCGTATCCTCACCGGCGGCTTTGGCCACGGTCACGGCAAGCCCACCAAGGGCGGCCCGGCCTGGAAGGAATACGACGCCTGGTGGCGCGAGGTGGGCGAAGCGTCCTTTGCCCGGCACCGGACCCGCGAGGCCGGCCCGGCCGACGAAAAATAACCCGGCGGCACGGGGCGGCCGGCAATAAACCGGCCGCCAGTCCGTCTCACCTCGGGTAGGGCCGTGCATCGAACGGCCAAGGAGGACCCTGAATATGGTTTCGCAACACGTCCTGGAGGCCTTCCAGTCCATGTGGGGGCCGTTTCCCGAACCGGTGATGCTCCTGCACAAAAGCCGGGAGATCCTGGCCGTCAACGAGGCCGGCCGCGCCGCCGGCATCCCGGTCGGGGCCAAATGCTCGAGCCTCAATCCTGAAAACACCACCGACGGCCATTGCCGCCAATGCCAGGCCCTCAAGGCCCTGCGCGCGGGTGAGCCGATCACGACGTCGTCGGTGACCGGCGCGCGCCGCCTGAAAGGCTACTGGCTGCCGCTAAAGGATGTGGACGACGTCTACATCCACTTCGGCGTCAGCATCGGCGAAGAAATCGACGCCGCCCTGGCCGCGGCCAAAACCGCCTGAAGCAGCCCTTGCGCCGCGGCCGGGAACGGTTTCCCGGCCGCGGCCCGGCGCGGCAAACCCGGCAGGCGCCTGCCCCGGGGCAGGCCGCGTCCCCGACGCGACGGTGCGCCCCGTCCCCTCCCAAAAAAAATCTCCAGGCCGCGCACCCCGTTCGCCCCTGCGGCCGGACTTTGACCCGGCCCGGCCCGCCGGCCCCCTTGCGCGGTTGCCGCGCCTCGCGCATAAGGCCGCGATGGACATTCGCGAAGACATGGAACTGGAGTTGGCCGTCGATCGGCTGGCATATGGCGGCAAGGGCGTGGCCCGGGTGGAAGGGCTGGTGGTGTTCGTTTCCGGGGGCCTGCCCGGGGCCACGGTGCGGGCGAAAGTGACGAAGTGCAAAAAGGGCTTTGCCGAGGCCGTGGCCGTGGAGACGCTCTCCCCGGCGCCCGAGGCCGTCGCGCCGCCCTGCCCGCATTTCGGCGTCTGCGGCGGCTGCCTGTGGCAGGACTTGGGCTATGCGGCCCAGCTTTTCTGGAAACGCGAGCAGGTCGTGGAGACGCTTGCCCGCCTGGGCGGCCTGACGGGCCTGGAGGTCGCCCCGACCGTGGCCTCGCCGCGCCAATACGCCTACCGCAACAAGATGGAATTCGCCTTTGCCGGCCGGCTGCACCTGGGGCTGCACGAACGCCTTCGCCCGGGCCGGGTGCTCGACATCGGGGCCTGCTTGCTCATGGAGCCCTGGGCCGGCGAGGTGCTGGGCTTTGTGCGCGACACCTGCCGGGAAACCGGCCTGGCCGCCTACGATGGCCGCACGAACAAGGGCGTGTGGCGCCATCTGGTGCTGCGGGCAAGCGAGCAAACGGGCGAACGGCTGGCCCACATCATCACCGGCCCGGCCCGTGGCGCCGGCGACGCCGCCCACCGCCTGGGCGAGGCGCTCCTGGCCCGGTTCCCCTTCCTCACCGGCTTCGTCCATTCGGTGCGCCGGGTGCCCACGGCCGTGGCCCAGGGCGAACGCCAGGTGCTGGCCCTTGGCGCGGACCACATCGAGGAACGTTTCGGCGCGGCCCGGCTGCATGTTTCGGCCGATGCCTTCGCCCAGACCAATACGCAAGCGGCCACGGCCCTTTATGAGGTCGTGGCCCAGGCGGCCGGATCGGATGCCACCGGCGCGGCCGTGGACTGCTACTGCGGCTGCGGCGGCATCGCGCTGCACCTGGCCCCCCGTTTCGAGACGGTCTACGGCCTGGAGGCGGACAAGCGGGCGGTGGCCGACGCGGTCCGCTCCGCCGCATTGTCGGGCATCGGCAATGCGGTGTTCAAGGCCCAGGACGCAGCCAAGGGGCTGTCGGAGCTGTCGGAGGTTTCGCCGTCGGTGGTGGTGCTCGACCCGCCGCGCGCCGGGGCGACGCCGGAGATGCTGGCGGCCGTGCTCGCCGCCGGGCCGAAAAAGGTGGTCTACGTTTCCTGCAACCCGGCCACCCTGGCCCGGGACCTCAAGGCGCTCGGCGATCTCTACGCCGTTTCGCGCGTGACCCCGGTGGACCAGTTCCCGCACACGGCCCACATCGAGGCCGTGGCGGAACTGGCGTTGCGCTAACAGCGAAACCAGGCCAGCCAGGCCTCCCAGTCGGCCACGCGTTTGGCAAAAGCGGCGTAGCCGGCGGCCTCGGGATGGTAGCCGTCGCCGGCCGCCACCAGGCTGTCCAGATAGGCGGCCTCGCGGGAAAGCGGCCGGCACATCTCCAGGTAGGCCACGCCCATGTCGTCGCAGGTACGGGAAAAAACGTCGGAAAGCTCCTCGATGCGCGTGCGGTGGGCATCGTCGAGGACCGGCGCCGGCCCCACCACCAGCATCGGGCACAGCTTGGAGACATGCGTCACGATGGCGAACAGGTTGTCCACGGACTCGGACAACTCCACCTTGCGCCGGCCGTTTTCCACCTTGGCGTCGTTGATCCCAAACGACAGCACCGCCCGGGCCTCGTCGCGCGGCAGCAGGCGCGGCGGCAGCTCGCGGGCCAGGCGCCCCTTGATGTGCCGGCTGGTCTCCGAACGCACGCCCAGGTTGTAGGCGGTCAGCTCCTGGCCGGCCAGGGACGAGGCCGCGCACAACCGGCCCACCCAGCCCAGGTACTGGGGATCCCCCACGCCAACGGTCAACGAATCGCCGACAAAGACCACGCGCATGGCCGACTCCATATGCCGCGCCCCGATACCGGCCGGGCCGGGTCAGGGACATGCGGCGCAACAGCGTTTTCAGGAAGACGCGATCAGTTCCACTCGTCGTAAGGGGGGTTGGCCTTGCCGGTCATGCGCTCGATGTCGATGCGCACCACGGCCGTCACCGGCACCACCTCGGGCCGAAACCCCTCCACCGGGCCGCCGTGGCGGCGCATGATGATGCGCAGGGCCTCGATTTTTTCGGCCTCGTCCTCGACGAGCACGGCCGTGCCGAAACCGATGATCGACTTGTAGTAGGTGGTGTAGTCGCAGGGCCGCTCGCCGGTGACGATCTCCACGTCGCTGTCGAGCTCGAAGCACACGCGCGGGTTGTCGCGCAGGATTTCCATCTTCTTGCCCTTGCGCGACGAATGAAAAAAGATGCGCCCGGCCGCGTAGCCCATGTTGACCGGCACCACATAGGGCCACTGGCCGTCGTACAGCCCGATCCGGCAGACCCGCGCCCGCATGAGCAGTTCATCCAATACGGCCTTGTCCTTGATTTCCCGCTCTTTCTTGCGCATCGCCACTCCCCCCTCGCCTGTTTGGTACGTCCTACAATCCCCCTCTCGGGGAGGTCCAGGCGGGGGTCACCCCCGCCTGGCCGCCGGAGGCATCTTCCTTCTTCCCCTTCGTGCGCCCGCTGCTAGGCCGTCAGCGCGTCGCACAGACGCCCCATGAGCGCCTGGATGTCCTTGAAGGCTTCGCGGCCGGCGTGCATCTGCTTGGGATGGTGCACGGTCGGCCCGGGCTGGGCCACGTCGGCGGCGCAGTGCTTGATGAGGTTTTGCATGCCGATGGGCTGGGTCTCCAGGTGGAATTGCAGGCCGACGACCTTGTGGCCGTAGACGAAGGCCTGGTTGGCGCAGGCGGCCGAACTGGCGGCATGCACCGCGCCGGGCGGCAGGGAAAAGGTGTCGCCGTGCCAGTGGAAGGCGTAGTAGGACTGGGGGAAGCCGGCGAAAACCGGCTCGGCCAGGCCCTCGGGCGTCATGTCCACCTTGAACCAGCCGATTTCCGGCACCGGATTTCGCGTCACCGAGCCGCCGAGCACCACGGAGAGGAGCTGGGCGCCGAGGCAAATGCCGAGGACCGGCTTGCCGGCGCCAACGGCCGCCTCGATGGCCTTTTTCTCGCCGGCCAGCCACGGATGGTCCTTTTCGTCGTACACGCCCATGGGGCCGCCCATGACCACGAGCATGTCGTAGTCGGACACGGGCGGCGGCGTCTCGTCGGCGAAAAAGCTCGTGGTGCCGATGGCATACCCCTTGGCCGCGGCCCAGGGCTTGATGGAGCCCACATCCTCGAAGGGGACGTGGTAGAAGGCGTGCAGGCGCATGCAGAAGACCCTCCCGATGCTGGCGGTGATGACGGGACGCGACATGCGCGTCGGCCACGGTTGTCGGTTCCGGGCAGGCGCTTGTCAAGGCCGAACCGGCCGCGCGAGACCCTTTCCCAGCTTCCGGGTTTGGCATATACGGGCATCATGTCGCCTGATGCTCGCGCCGACAATCCCACCTGATTAAGGAGGAAATGCCATGCCCACTCCCCCGTGGCATGCCCAGACCCTGGCCCTGCACGCCGGCCATGCGCCGGATGCCGACACCCTGTCCCGGGCCGTGCCCATCCACCAGACCACGAGCTTTCTGTTCCGCGACCCGGAACACGCCGCCAACCTGTTTGCCCTCAAGGAAGCCGGCTACATCTACACGCGCCTGGGCAACCCGACCACGGACGTGCTGGAGAAGCGGCTGGCCGCCCTACACGGGGCCTCGGCCTGCGTGGCCACCGCCTCGGGCATGGCCGCCATCTTCTACGCCGTGGCCGCCATCACCAAGGCCGGCCAGAACATCGTCACGGGCAGCAACCTCTACGGCGGCACCCACACCCTTTTCGCCCACACCCTGGCCCGCTTCGGCATCGAGGTCCGGTTCGTGGACTCGTCCGACCCGGCCAATTTCGCCCGGGCCATCGACGCCGACACCCGGCTCGTTTACACCGAATCCATCGGCAACCCGCGCTGCAACGTGGATGACCTGCCGGCCATCGCCAAGGTCGCCCACGAGGCCGGCCTGCCGTTTATCCTGGACAACACCGTGGCCGCGCCGCCGATATTGAACCCCTTCGACGTGGGCGCGGACATCGCCGTGTATTCGCTGACCAAGATCATCGGCGGCCACGGCACCTGCATCGGCGGGGCCATCGTCGAGGCCGGCGGCTTCGACTGGTCGGCCGGCGGCAAGTTCCCGGAGATCACCGCCCCGGACCCGACCTACCACGGGGCCAATTTCTGGGAGATGCTGTGCACGCTGGAAGGCACGCCCTGCTCGGCTTTTTGCACGAAGATCCGCACCGGGCTCATGCGCGACATCGGGGCCACGCCCGCGCCCCTCAACAGCTTCCTGGTCATCCAGGGCCTGGAGACGCTGCCGCTTCGGGCCAAGGCCCACTGCGCCAACGCCCAGCGGGTGGCGGAGTTCCTGGAGGCCCATCCCAAGGTGGCCTGGGTCAACTACGCCGGCCTGCCCAGCCACAAGGACCATGCCCGGGCCAAGGCGCTTTTCCCCATCGGCCCCGGGGCGGTCTTCGGCTTTGGGCTGACGGGGGGCATCGAGGCCGGCAAGGCCTTCATCAAGTCGGTGAAGCTGTGTTCGCACCTGGCCAACATCCTGGACGCCAAGACGCTGGTCATCCACCCGGCCTCGACCACGCATTCGCAGCTCACGCCCGAGGAACTGGCGGAGGCCGGCGTGCCGGCCGACATGGTGCGCATCTCGGTCGGCATCGAGGATATCGAGGACATCATCGCGGATTTGGAGCAGGCGCTGGCGCAGGCCTGAGGCCGGACGGCGAACGCAAGGGGGGAAGCGGCCGGATGCGCCGCTTCCCTGTCCAACCGGGCGCATCAGCACGGCAGCGCGTCAACGAGTCAGCGGGTCAGCGGGCCAGCGGGTCAGGGTGCCTCTTCCAGCAGCCGGCGCAGGAGCAGGCGCTGCATGTCCCGCCGGCCATGGGCGATGACATGGACGTAAACGGTCGCGTCCCTGAGCTGGTAGATGAGCCGATAGACTCCGATCCGAATTTCGAGGAATTCCCGCAGGCCCAGAGCGCGCAGCTCCGGCGGGACATGGCCCCGGGCTGGCTGGCGGGCCAGGGAGGCGAGCCTGTCTTCGATGGCGCCAAGCACCTGCTCCGCCGCTTCCGGGCCGTCGCGCCAAAGGAGAGAGGTGTCGATCTCCTCCAGGTCCCGAACGGCTGCCGCGGTGAGCAAGACGTCCACGGTCGCCGTCAGCCCGCTCGCTTGCCGCGGATGGCCGCCATGGCCTCGCCGGCCGCAACCACCTTGCCGGCTTCGACCTGCCGTTGCCCCAAGGCCAGGATTTTCAACAGGGCCAATGTCTCTTGCGTCTGCTCATAGGAGTCGACATCCTGCAAGACGGCTTTGGCCTCGCCGTTTTGGGTGATCACGAGCGGCTCGGCGCCTTCGCCGAGTTCGCGCACGATTTCGGCGGCGTGGGCTTTCAGATAGCTGATGGGTTTGACGCGCTGGGACAGCTTCATGGCCTCCTCCTGCTGCGGTCGGACCAGATATAGTCCGTAAAAAGACCGCAGGCAACCGCCTCCCGGACAGCCGGTTCGAACGGAAAGACCGAAAACGCCCTCGGCGCGCCGGCAGGAGCGCAGGCGCGTCGCCCTACGGCCCGTCCTGGGACCGCTCGGAGGGGCGCATGTCGGGGCTGGTGTAGAAGAACTCGATGCGGCGGTTGCGGGCCTTGTTCTCGGCCGAGGTCGGCGGCACCAGCGGCTGGCTGTCGGCCAGGCCCACGGCCCGCAGGCGCGTGGTCGCAATGCCCGCCTTCTCGGCCAGATACCGCGTGGCCGCCGCCGCCCGGGCGGCCGAAAGCTCCCACTTGGACGGGTACAACCCGCCCTTCTCGTCGTCGTCGGCATGGCCGCGAACGGTCAGGTTGATCTTGAAATCGCGCAGGATCTTGGCCACGCCGTCGAGCATCTTGACGGCCGTCGGCGTCAGCTCGGCCGAGCCCGGCTTGAACATGACCGCATTGTTGACCTGCATCATCACGCCCGAGGAATCGTTGCTCACCCCGGAATTGCTTTTCACCGTCATGTCCGAGGTGATGAGCTCTTTTATAAGCAGCGCGATCTCGTACTTGAGCTTGTTTTCCTGGGACAGCTTGAACTCGGGGCTGCCCTTGATGGCGTCGGGGCTGATAAACGTCGGCACCTTCTCCAGGTTTTGCACCTTCTCCTTGGACGGCACGTTCTTGTCCTGGAACACCAGGGAGAGTTCCTGCTTGCGCTGGGGCTTGAGCGACACGACCAGCCACAGCAGCAGGAAAAAGGCCATCATGGCCGTGACGAAGTCGGCGTAGGCCACCTTCCAGGAGCCGCCGTGATGGCCGCCGTGCCCCTCGTCGGACTCGCGGTAGATGACGACCGTTTTGCCGTGATCGCTATTTTTTGCCACGCAGCGCCCCTTCCATGTCCTCCATGGTCGGCCGCACGTCGTCGGGGATGGCCCGCCGGCCCATCTCCACGGACAGCATGGGCGAAAATCCCGAGTTGAACGCCGCCAGCACCTCCTTGACCACGTGCAGCATGTGCTGCTGGGCCTTGGCCTGGTGCTCCAGGTTGGTGGCCATGGGGCCGACGAACCCGTAGCTGAGGAGAATGCCCAGGAAGGTGCCGACCAGGGCCGCGCCGATACTGTGGCCGAGCACTTCCGGCGGCTCGTTGATCTTGCCCATGGTCAGCACGATGCCGAGCACGGCGGCCACGATGCCAAGGCCGGGCAGGGAGTCGGCCACCTTGGTCACGGACGTGGGCGCGAGCATGGCGTGGTGGTGCATGGTGGCGATGTCCGTGCGCATGAGGTCGTCGTAGCGGTGGGCGTCGATGCCTTCGGAGAGCAGGGCCTTGATGTTGTCGCAGATGAAATAGGCCAGTTGCTTGTTCTTGGCGATGGCGGGATAGCGGTTGATGGTGGAGGACTGCTCGGGCTTGGACACGTGGGGTTCCAGGGCCACGATGCCGTCGCGCCGGGCGATGTTGATGAGTTCGAAAAGCAGCGTCAGCAGGTCCTGGTAATCCGAGGCCGTGGGCTCCTTGCCCGTGAACACGTGCATGGCGTGCTTGATGGTGCCGATGGCGATGGATTTCGGCGCGGAGATGAAAAAAGAACCCAGGGCCGCGCCGCCGATGATGAGCAGCTCGATGGGTTGGAACAGCACGCCCATGTGCCCGCCTTCGAGGAGAAACCCCCCGAAAACACAGCCCAGGACCACCACGATGCCAATGATGACGAACATGACCCACCATGCGGGCGCACGCGCGGGCCGCCCAGGATGACCGGAAGGGGGTTTGCCGCCCCCTTCCGGGCTATGTCAACGACACGCGCCCATGGCGCCAAGCGCTACCTGTAAAAAAAACCGGGCCGCCGGGCAAGGGGCGGACGCGAACCGCTTATTTCGCCCCGTGGCACTTCTTGTATTTCTTGCCGCTGCCGCAGGGGCAGGGATCGTTGCGGCCGACCTTGGGCTCGGCCCGGCGCTTGGGCTCCTTTTTGGCCTCCTCCGCGGAGGCGCCGGAATAGCGCAGGTTGGCCGAATCGTCCTTGTGCTGGAACTCCTGCTCCCTGACCTCGTTGCGGATGCGCACCCGGCAAAGCGACCGGATGGCCGCGTCGCGCATGCTGTCGATGAGCTGCTGGAAAAGCTCGAAGCCCTCGCGCTTGTACTCCTGCTTGGGGTCCTTCTGGCCGTAGCCGCGAAGCCCGATGCCGTCGCGCAGGTGGTCCATGGACAGCAGGTGTTCCTTCCAGTGCCGATCCAGGCTGTCGAGCAGGAAATAGCGGGCGATCTCCCGGTAATGGTCGCCGGCCGCCTCGGCCAGGGACTGCTGGCGGGTGAGCACCGCCTCCAGCACGGCATCCCGTTCCGCGGCGTCGCCCTTGACCAGTTCGGCCTTGACGTCGAGCAGGTCCTCGAGCTGGGCGGCGGCCACCTCCAACGCCTCGGCGTCGGGCTCGCCCTTGTGGGCCTCCAGGGGGGCGAAAACCTCGCCCACGATCTCCTGCAGGTACTGGGCGACAAAGGCCTCGGGCTCGGCCGTTTCCATGAGTTCGCGGCGGCGCGAGTAGATGACCTCGCGCTGCTGGTTCATGACGTTGTCGTATTCGAGCAGTTGCTTGCGGATTTCGAAGTTGTGGGCCTCCACCCGCTTCTGGGCGTTCTCGATGGCCCGCGAGACCATGCGGTTCTCGATGGGTTCGCCGTCCTCCATGCCGAGCTTGTCCATGAGGCCCTTGAGGCGGTCCGAACCGAAAAGCCGCATGAGGTCGTCGTCCAGGGCCAGGTAGAAGCGCGAGGAGCCCGGGTCGCCCTGGCGGCCGGAGCGGCCGCGCAACTGGTTGTCGATGCGCCGGGATTCGTGGCGCTCGGTGCCGAGGATGTGCAGGCCGCCGAGGTCGGTCACCCCGGGGCCGAGCACGATGTCCGTGCCGCGGCCGGCCATGTTGGTGGCGATGGTCACCCGGCCGGCGTGGCCGGCCTGGGCCACGATCTCGGCTTCCTTCTCGTGGTTCTTGGCGTTGAGGACGTCGTGGGGCACGCCGGTCTTTTTGAGCATGCCCGAGAGCAGCTCGGATTTTTCGATGGACACCGTGCCGACCAGCACCGGCTGGCCGCGCTGGTGCAGCTCCTTGACGTCGGCGGCGATGGCCTCGAACTTCTCCCGCTGGGTCTTGTAGACGAGGTCCGGGAAGTCCTTGCGGATCATGGGCTTGTGCGTCGGGATGGACAGGACTTCCAGGTCGTAGATCTCGCGGAACTCCACGGCCTCGGTGTCGGCCGTACCGGTCATGCCGGCGAGTTTTTTGTACATGCGGAAATAGTTCTGGAAGGTGATGGTGGCCAGGGTCTGGTTTTCCGCCTCGACCTGGACGTGCTCCTTGGCTTCCAGGGCCTGGTGCAGGCCGTCGGAGTAGCGCCGGCCGGGCATGAGGCGGCCGGTGAACTCGTCGACGATGATGACCTGGTCGTCCTTGACCACGTAGTCCACGTCGCGCTGGAAGATGTGGTGGGCCTTTAAAGCCTGGAGCACGTGGTGCTGGAAGGTGATGTTGGCGGCGTCGTAGAGGTTGTCGATTTTTAAGACCTGCTCCATGCGGGCCACGCCCTCTTCGGAGAGCAGGACGGTGCGGGCCTTCTCGTCCACGGTGAAGTCGATTTCCCTGCGCAGCATGGGAATGAAGGCGTCGATGCGGGCATAGAGGGCCGAGGAGTCCTCGGCCTGGCCGGAGATGATCAGCGGCGTTCTGGCTTCGTCGATGAGGATGGAGTCGACTTCGTCGACGATGGAGAAGTTGAGTTCGCGCTGGACGAGCTGTTCCTTGTAGAACTTCATGTTGTCGCGCAGGTAGTCGAAGCCGAACTCGTTGTTGGTGCCGTAGGTGATGTCCGCGCCGTAGGCGG
The DNA here is from genome assembly GCF_049995385.1 of Solidesulfovibrio sp. DCME. Classification (NCBI taxonomy): domain Bacteria; kingdom Pseudomonadati; phylum Thermodesulfobacteriota; class Desulfovibrionia; order Desulfovibrionales; family Desulfovibrionaceae; genus Solidesulfovibrio; species Solidesulfovibrio sp. DCME. Next base: position 1,293,249 of record NZ_CP188261.1, on the reverse strand, counting down.
CCTGGCGCTCGGCGTCGTCGAGGCCGTGGACGATGGTGCCCACGGAAAGCCCCAGGAAGTTGTAGAGCTTGCCCATCCAGGCGGCGTCGCGCTTGGCCAGGTAGTCGTTGACGGTAATGAGGTGCACGCCCTTGCCGGACAGGGCGTTTAGGACGATGGGCAGGGTGGCGACCAGGGTCTTGCCCTCGCCGGTCTTCATCTCGGCGATCTTGCCGCGGTGGAGCGTCACGCCGCCGATGAGCTGCACGTCGAAGTGGCGCATGCCAAGCGAGCGCACCGAGCCTTCGCGCACCAGGGCGAAGGCCTCGGGCAGGATGTCGTCCAGGGAGCGGCCGCCGGCCGCCTCCTGGCGCAGTTCGGCCACGCGGGCGCGCATGGCGTCGTCGGACAGGGCCTTGACCTGCGGTTCGAAGGCGTTGATGGCCTCGACAATGGGGCGCAGGCTTTTGAGGTAGCGTTCGTTTCGCGACCCGACGATCTTTCGGGCAATGGCCTTGAGCATGGGTGGACTCCTTTCTATGCGGGGGGGCGCGGTCAAGCGGTTGCGGCCCGCGGCTTCGCGGGCGGTCGCCCTCCATGGGATGCGTGGAAATCGGCGGCGCGGCGGCTTGCCTGCCGTGGCCGGGGGGCAATGGCCTCGTGTCGCGTCCTGGCAAAGGCTATAGGCTAATAGGGAAACGACACCATAACTAAATAATTTCGCTTAAAAAAATATCACCGCGTCATTCAAGGGGCGCACCCCTAGCCCAGCAGTTCCAGCCAGTGGCCCACGGTGATGTCCCCGGGAGCGGCGGCCCGCAACTGGGTGACGCAGCCGGCGCAGCCCGTGACGATCTGCTCGCCCGGGCGCGGGGCGTAGACGGCCAGGGCCTGGGCCGCCACCTTTTCGGACAATTCCGGCGACGTGAGCTTGGTCAGCCCCCCGAAGCCGCAACACGGCGTTTCGTCCTCGCGAAAGACCAGCCGGTCGCCCATGATCCGGCGCAAAAAGGCCAGGTCCTGGTTGCCGCCGGCGCCGTGGCAGGGCCGGTGGTAGCGCACGGACGGCGGCGCGGCCGGGTGCGTGCGAAACGTCGTCTCCCCCATGAGCTCGGCCAGGGAGACCAAATTTTCCCGCCAAAGGGGCAGCTCGTCCATGGTCAGGCCCAGGTCCTTGCGGGCGTAGGCCCGCAGCCCGCAGCGGCAGGTGGCGCAAAAAACGACCATGAGCGGCCGTCCGGCTTTGCGCCAGGCCTCGATATTTTGTTGCTGCATGGCGGCCTGGGCGTCGGGCGCGCCGGCATGGCCCAGGGTGCAGCCGCAGCAGGTGAACCCCGGGTCGGGCGCCACCTCGAGGCCGAGGCCGGCCAGCAGCCGCCTGGCGGCCTCCTTCCAGCGCGGGTTGGCGTACTCGGCCACGCAGCCGGCGAAAATCACGGCCTTTTTCCCGGCATGGCGCCGGTCGAAGGTCTCGGGCGTCAGCCACGGCTCGGGCGCCCGGCCCGAACCCATGGCCTCGATGGCGGCCTTGGCCCGGGAAACGGCCTCGATGGGGATGCCCCCGGGCAACAGTTTCGTGAGCGTCTGGGCCAGCGGCCACATGAGCCCGGCTCGCTCCACCCACAGCTTCCAGAGAAAGCCGGCGAACCCCGGATGGGCGGCCCGCAGCTCGGCCACGAGATCGGGGCCGCACAGGCCCAGCGGACAGGCGTTTTCGCACTTGCCGCAGGACAGGCAGACCGTGGCCAGGAGGTCGGCGGCTTTTTGGGACAGGTCGGCCCGGCCCTCAGCCACGGCCCGGGCCAGGAAGAACTTGGCGCGCGGCGAGAGCTCCTCGCGGCCGGTGGCGGTGAAAAGCGGGCAGGCCGGCAGGCAGCGGCCGCACAGGATGCACTCGGGCCGGCGGCCCTGGCCGTGCAGGCAATGGACGGGGGAAAGTTCCGTGGACACGTCTAGTACGCCTTTTGCGGGTTCATGATGCCGTCGGGGTCGAAGGCGGCCTTGACGCGGCGCATGAGTTCGCGCTCCTCGGGCGACAGTTGGCGGTCGAGGAAGGGCAGCTTGGACAGCCCCACGCCGTGTTCGCCGGAAAGGGTGCCGCGCAGCTTCAGGCACGTCTCGAGGATGCGCTCCCGGGCGGCCTGGGCGCGGCTGCGCTCGTCGGCGCTCGCCGCGTCGTGCATGATGTTGACGTGGAGGTTGCCGTCGCCGATGTGGCCGAAAAGCAGGATGCGCACGCGCTCGTCCTCGCCGATGGCCGCGATGGCGGCGGCGGCCTGGCGCAAGGCCCCGCGCGGCACGGTCACGTCGTCGCTGATCTTGTCCGGCGCGGCCTTGAACGAGGCCGGGTTCAAAAGCCGGCGCAGCTCCCACAAGGCCTCCTCGGCCTCGGGTGCGACGGCGCACTCGCGCCAGACCGGGCCGGCCTTGGCCGTGACGGCCTCGAGCAGGGCGATGTCGGCGGCCACGGCCTCGGGCGAGCCGTCCAGGCGCACGAACAGGGCCGCGCCGGCCTCGCGCGGCCAGGGCACGGCGTTGATGGCGGCCACGGCGTCCATGGCCGCCTTGGCCATGAGTTCCAGGGCCACGGGCAGGATGCCGGCCCGAAAGACATCCCCGGCGGCGGCCAGGGCGGCGTCGACGCTCGGATAGGCCAGGGCCAGGGTGGCCGTGGCCGCCGGCTTGGGCAGGAGCTTGAGGGTCAGTTTGGTGAAGACCCCGAGCGTGCCCTCGGAACCGACGAGAAGGCGGGTGAGGTCGAGGCCGACCACGTTCTTGTGGGTGCGCCCGCCGGCCCGGATGACGCTGCCGCCGGGCAGCACGGCCTCGATGCCGAGGATGTGGTCGCGGGTGACGCCGTACTTGACGGCCCGCATGCCGCCGGCGCAGGTGGCGGCGTTGCCGCCCACGGTGGAAAATTTCACGCTGGCCGGGTCCGGGGCGTAGAAAAGCCCCTGCTTGGCCAGGGCGGCCTGGAGGTCGCCGGTGACCACCCCGGGTTCGACCACGGCCACGAAATCGTCGGGGTCGATTTCGAGGATACGGTGCATGCGGGCCGTTGAAACCACGATGCCGCCGGTGACGGGCACGCAGTCGCCCACGGTGTTGGTGGCCCGGCCGCGCGGCAGGACGGGCAGGCGCCGGGGCTGGGCGAAGGCCAGCAGTTCGCGGACCTGCTCGAGGCTCTCCGGGCGCACCACGGCCCCGGCCGGGGCGAAGCGGCGCGAGGCGTCGGTGCCGTAGACGAAGGTTTCCTCTGGGGAAAACACGGCGGCGTCGCCGGGGAAAAGGCCTTCCAGGAAGCGCCGGTCGGCGGCGGTGAGCGGGGATGGGGGCGTCATGGCGTCAGTCGGCCTCGGCGGTCCAGGTCATGGAATCGACCTGTCCCTTGGCGTCGAAGGTAAACGACAGTTCGTTGTAGCCGCTGGCGTCGGAGTAGCGCCAGGCGTCATCCTCGACCTCCTCGGGCTGGCCGAGAATGGCGGCCAGGCGCTCCCGGGGCAGGCCCAGGCAGACCTTGCGGGCGAAGCAGGTGGCGCCGGCGGTGACGCGGATCTGGTGGAAGAACTGCCGGGCGCCGCCGTCCATGCTGTAAAGCGACACGGTCATGCCGTCGTAGGTCAGGGTGACGATCTCGTAGGGCGCGTCGTCGTGGGGACTGGAAAAGGGCACGGCCTGGCGTTCGCGGGGGGCGCCGAGGACCCGGGTGACATCGGCCTCGGTGGGGCCGAAAAGGGCCGCCGTCTCGTCCAGGAAGGCGTCCACGCGCTCGTCGGCCTCGGTGGCCCGGGCGGTACCGGGCGCTGCGGCCAAGGCCACGGCCAGGCCGAGCACAAGCGCCAGCATCCATCGCAGTGCAGCCATCAAACGACTCCTCGTCCCGCGGCCAAACCGGGAACCTCGCGCGCCGATCCGGGGACGGTCAATGCCTGGCCAGTTCCCGGGCCGCGTCGCGGGCGAGGTCCCGGTCCTTGAGGTCGTCGCGGCGGTCGAAGACCTTCTTGCCCCGGGCCAGGGCGATTTCCACCTTGGCCCGACCGTTTTTGAAAAACACCCGCACCGGCACCACGGTCAGCCCCTTTTGCTCCACCTTGGCCCGCAACAGCCTGATCTCGGCGGCGTGCAGCAACAGTTTTCGCGGCCGTTCGGGCTCGTGGCCGGCATAGCCGGCGTTTTCATACGGCGCGATATGCACGCCCGTCAAAAAGGCCTCGTCGCCCGTGATGCGCACGTAGCCGTCCTTGAAGCTGATGCGCCCGGCCCGAAGGGATTTGACCTCGGAGCCCATGAGCACCATCCCGGCCTCGTACTTTTCCAGGAACTCGTAGAGGTGACGGGCTTTTTTATTCTGTGCGACGAGCTTTTCGCCCGATTCCTTGGCTGCCATGTCGTCCTTTCACGCCAGGGCCCATCGTGGCCCGCCGGTTGCGCCCGCTGCAAACCGCCCGCCCCCGGCCGCCCGCATACGGGCACCGGCCCCGCCGGTCAATGGGTCGGGGTTTCCTCGCGGTCGAGCAGGGAGGAATAAAACATCAGCTCGTCGGGGAACTGCCGGAAGATGGTCTCCTGGACCAGGGCGTTGGTCCGGCTGACCGACGGGCTTTCGAGGACCAATTTAAGCAGTTTTTTGCAATCGTCCATGGTGGCCTGGCGGATGATGCGCTTTATTCCCGGGATGGCCTGGGGGGTGAGGCTGATGCAATCGATTTGCATGCCCATGAGGATGGGCACGCAGAAGGGGTCGGAGGCCATCTCGCCGCACAGGCTCACCTCGATGCCGGCCTGGTGGGCGGCGTCGACCACGTGCTTGATGCTGCGCACTACCGCCGGGTGCAGGGGCTGGTACATGTGGGAAACGTAGCGGTTGGTCCGGTCGATGCCCAGCGAATACTGGATGAGGTCGTTGGTGCCGATGCTGAAAAAATCCACTTCCCGGGCCAGCACCTCGGCGATCATCACGGCCGAGGGCAGCTCCATCATGATGCCGATGGGCATGTCGGCCTCGAAGCGCTGGCCTTCCTGGCGCAGCTCGGCCTTGGCCTCGGACAGCAGGGCCTTGGCCTGGCGGATCTCGCGCAGGCCCGAGATCATGGGGAACATGACCGAGATGTTGCCGGCCAGCGACGCCCGCAGCATGGCCCGCAACTGGGTCTTGAAGATGTCGCGGTGGCGCATGCACAGCCGGATGGCCCGAAGCCCCAGCGCCGGGTTGCGCTCGTCGAGGGCCCCCAGCGTCGAGACGAACTTGTCCGCGCCGGCGTCCAGGGTGCGCAGCGTCACGCGCCGCGGCGACATGATGGAGGCCAGGTCGAGGTATTCCTCGTACAGCTCGTCCTCGGTGGGGAGTTTTTGCCGGTTCATGTAGGAATATTCGGTGCGGTACAGCCCCACGCCCTCGCCGCCGTTGTTGACCACGGTGGGCACTTCCTCGAGCAGCTCGATGTTGGCCTTGACCTTGACCCGGTAGCCGTCGATGGTTTCGCCCGGCAGGTGGCAGCCGCGCATGATGCCGGCCTGGTAGGCCTCGAACTGGTACTTGAGGTCGGACAGGCGCTCGAGTTCCTCGTCGGAGGGCGACAGCACCACCACGCCGCGCAGCCCGTCCACCACCACCAGGTCGCCGTCGCGCACCGCCTCTTCCAGTTCCGTCAGGCCGACCACGGCCGGAATGCCCAAGGTGCGGGCCAGGATGCCGGTATGGGAGGTCTTGCCGCCCTGGACCGTGACCAGGGCCATGATCTTGTCGGTTTGCAAGGTGGCGGTGTCGGCCGGGGAGACGTCGTGGGCCATGAGCACCACCCGGTTCTCGATGGCCCGGATCTCGGCGGACTGGCCGGCGAGCCGGGCCTGGACGCGGCCGGCCACGGTGCGCACGTCCTGGATGCGGTCGCGGAAATAGGGGTCGTCCAGGGCGGAAAAGGCCTTCTCCAGGTCGTCCACGGCCTTGTCCAGGGCCCATTCGGCGTTGATGCGCAGGGACTGGATGTACTTGCGGGCCACGCCGGCCAGCTTGGGGTCTTTGAGAATCATCAGGTGGGAATCGAGGATCAGGGCGTGTTCCTTGAGTTCGGCCGGGATGCGGTCGCGCACCTGCTCGATTTCCAGCCGGAACTGTTCCAGGGCCTTGTCCAGGCGCGCGACCTCGGCCCCGGTCAGGGACTCGGCCAGGGTCTGGCGCGGCAGGGGGCCGACGCCGGAACGGTTGAGGAAAAAGGCCCGCCCGATGGAAATGCCGGCCGAGACCGGTATGCCTCTAAGGGTTCGCATGTCCGGATCGATCCTTGGCGCGCGCCGATGACGCGACCGCGCCTGGTGGCGTCCTCGAAACGCCGCGTCCCGCCTGGCCCGGCCCCAAGGCCGGTGCGGGACATTGCCCGGCCAAAACGCGGCCCCGTGCCCGCCGCGGCGCGGCGGCGCGGGCCACGCCCCTGGCCGGTCAGCGGAACCGGTTGCGGATCAGCGAGCCCAGATGCGTCAGGGCATCCCTGGCCTCCGGCCCCGAGGCCCGCAATTCCAGTTCGCTGCCCTGGCCGGCGGCCAGGGTCAGGATATCGAGGATGCTTTTGGCGTCCACGACCTCCCCGCCCAGGGCCAGGGAGATGTCGCAGCCGAATTTCTGGGCTTCCTGAGCCAGCCTGGCCGCCGGCCGGGCGTGCAGGCCCTGGTCGTTTAGGACCCGCACCCGAAGCGCCAGGCCGTCCTCGCCGACCGCCAGGCCCTCCAGGGCCGCCTCGTCCGCGTCGTTCGTCTCGTTGCTCATTGTCCACCGCGTCGGCGGAGGTTGGCCCGGCCGCTTGGCCGGGCAAAACGCCGGCCCGCTTAGGCCGGCCACATGGAACGCGCCACCACCCAGCCGGCGGCCAGGGCCAGCAGCGCGATCTCCCGGGACACCGACGGCCGCGTCGCGGCCCAGGCCGCCAAAACCGCCACCAGCACCAAGTCGGCCAGGATCGGCCCCTCGCTACGGGGCTTGATCGCGATCCAAAAAATCGTCAGCAGCGCCGCGTTGGCCAGCTTGACCTTGCGGCCGAGGTTGACCAGGTCCCAGCGCTTGAGCCGCCGCAGCACGGAAAACCCCTCCCGGTAACCGGCCCGGAAGGTCACGGCCTTGAACACCTGGGCCCCCAGGAAAAGCCCCCCGGCCAAGCCGATCAAGGCCTCGTACCGGCCCGCCGCCAGCAGGCAGGCGGCCGACAGTCCCCACAGGCCCATGATGCTGGCGGAAAAAAACGTATCGCCGATGGCGGACAGGGTGAATGCCGTCGTGGTCTTGACGTTGTCAAGCACTTCCGCCGGCACGATTCCCCGGGCGATCTTGGCCTCCAGGGACAAAAAAAGGCCCACCAACAGGGGCGTCCAGAAAAAATGGGTGTTGTACAGGTCCAGGTAGCGGGCGAAGACCCTGTCCCGGGCCGCCGGGTCGGGATAGAGCACCACCAGCCCGGGCTCCATGGCGAAGGCCAAGCCCACGTGCTGCAGCCCCCGGGTGTTGTAGGCGGCGCCGACCAGATAGCAACGCAAAAAACAGGACACCAGGGTCCCGACGCCAAGCTCTTCGCGAGTTTCCCCCAAGGACGCACCGCCTTCCGCGCGCGCCGGATTTCTGCCCGCCGGCCGCGCCCCTTACGCGTTCAGGGTACGGATAAACGATTGTCGGGGTCGCGGTCAAACGTATCGCCGGCCGTCGCCGCCAGAAACCGGCCAAAGGGCGTGCCGGCGAGCCGACCCCGCCAGGGTTCGCCCCGCAGCCGTTGCAAGTCCGCCGCCGTGTCGCAGTCGGGCAGCCGGGGCAACAGCCCCACCCGCCGGCCGCATCGCCGCAACCGCCCCAAGGTGCGGGCGAAAACCTCCGGCCCGCTCCAGGCCATGTCCGTGAACACCTCCGGGCAAAAGCCCGCCCGGGTGAAGCCGATGGCATAGTAGCCCCCGTCCAGGGCCGGGCCAAGCACCGCGTCGCGGCGCGAAAGCAGGCCAGCCGCCCCGGCCAGCAAGCTCCCGTCCAGCAGCGGCAGGTCGGCCCCGACCAACAGCGCCGCCCCGGCGCCACCCGCCAAAACCCCGGCCAGGGCGGCGGCCATGCGCGCGCCGAGGTCCCCCGGCGCCTGGGGCACGAGGGCCAGCCCCGGCCCGCACAGTTCCCGCAGGCTCGCCCCGGCCCCGGCCGGCGCGTGGGCCACCAGCGTGGGCAGGCCCGAGGCGGCGGCAGCGGCCAGGACATTGGCCAGCATGGCCCGGTAGGCGGCCAGGGCGAAATCGTCGCCGGCCACAGCGGCCAGGCGCGTCTTGACCAGCCCGCGCAGCGGCGCCTTGGCCAAAACGATCAGGGTGACCGGGCCGCCGGCCGCCGTCGCCTTCCCGCCCCCGGCCGCCACAAGCTTCCCGCCGCCGGCAGCCGCTGTCATCCCGCCGCCGGCAGCCTCAGTCATGCCGCCCCCGGCAGCCTCAGTCATGCCGCCCCCGGCCGCCACAGGCTTCCCGCCGTCGGCTGCCGTGGCCTTTCCGCCTTTGGCCGCTTCAGTCATCCCGCCCCCGGCCGGCCCGGGACAGGGGCGGATAGTGGCGGGCCAGGCGCCCCGGCGAAACGCCCAGGCCGTAGAGCGCCAGCAGGCAGAGGTTGCGGGCCGTGGCCCGATAGACCCCCTCGGCCTCGTACCGCCTGGCCGAAGTGACGACCCGGCCGGGCAGGATGGCCACCCGGCCGCCGGCCCGCCGCACCCGGCGCACCAGGGCCACGTCCTCCATGAGGGGAATGTCGGGAAAGCCGCCCAGGGCGCAAAACACCTCGCGGCGCAAGAAAAAGGCCTGGTCGCCGTAGGGCAGGGAAAAAAGCCTGGAGCGCAGGCTGGCCCCGGCCGCCACCAGCCGCAGCCAGGGATGGCCCGAGCGGATGGCCAGGGAAAAGGCGCCCAGGGCCGCGCCGCCGTCCAGCGCCGCCGCGGCGGCCTCAAAAGCTCCGGCCGGCAGCCGGGTGTCGGCATGGAGGAACAGGAGGATTTCCCCCCCGGCCGCCGCCGCGCCGGCATTTTGCTGGCTGGCCCGGCCGGCGGGGGCCACGAGCCCCGTCACGCCCGGGCGTGAAAGCGCGCCAAGGGTCGCCCCGGCCGGGTCGCCGTCCACCACCACGATCTCCACATCCTGGCCGTAGCCCACCACCCGGGCGTGATCGACCACGGCGTCGATGCCCGCCTCCTCGGAAAGAACGGGAATCACGACGGAAAAGCGGGGGCGCAGGCAACGCGGCATGTCCATGACGGCCTCGACGGGCATGGCCCGGTTGCCGTTGCAATAGATTTTTTTCGCCAAAACCGCTATGCTGGCGCCTCATGCATATCTTGTGTAACTATCTCTCGCGCCGACGCGTCGCCAATCCGACGCAAGGGGGCGTAACGATCCATGCTTGAAGCCGAATACGCGACCATGTTCGCGGCCGAGGAGGGCCACTGGTGGTACCGGGGCCTGCACGACCAGGCCCGCCGCGCCGTCGGGCTGTGCCGCGAGGCCGCCAAGGGGCCGCTTCGCGTCCTCGATGCCGGCTGCGGCACGGGCAAGGTCCTGGACACGCTGGCCCGCGACGGCGACGTCAAGGCCTTCGGCCTGGACCTTTCGGCCACGGCCCTCGACCTGGCCCGCCGGCGCGGCCCCCTGGCCCTGACCCGGGCCTCGGCCGCCGCCCTGCCCTTCGCCGACGCCTCCTTCGACGCGGTGCTGTCCCTGGACGTGCTGGCCAACCTGCCGCCGCGCCTTTTGCCCACGGCCCTGGCCGACTGCCGCCGGGTGCTGGTCCCGGGGGGGCGGCTTATCTGCAACATCGTCGCCTTCCAGGCCCTTTACAGCGAACACGACCGGGCCGTGGGCGTGGTGCGCCGCTACACCCGGGGCCAGCTCGCCCGGCTGCTGGCCGGGGCGGGCTTTGTCACCGAGCGGCTGACCTACGCCAACACGCTGCTTTTCCCGGCCGCCGCCCTGGTGCGCCTGGCCCGCCGGCGCCCGCGCCCCGGCCAGGCGCCCCGCTCGGACCTCGCCCCGCCGCCGGCGGCCGTCAACACGGTGCTTGCCGCCGTGCGCCGGCTGGAGAACATCCTGACCGTGGACTTGGGCATTCCCCTGCCCGTGGGCCTTTCCATTTTCGCCGTGGCCCGAAATCCCCCCCAACGCAAAACGGGGCGCGCCCCCCGATGAGTGCACGCATGTCGCCTTCGCTTTCCATCGTCATTCCCGTCTACAACGCCCAAGCCTCCATCGGGCGCCTGGTGGAAACGCTGCTGGCCTCGCCGCCAACGGCCCAAACCGACGTGGTGCTGGTCAACGACGGCAGCCGCGACGGCAGCCACGCCGTCTGCGTCGCCCTGTGCCAGCGTTTCCCGGGCCGGGTCACCTACCTGCGCCTGGCCCGCAATTTCGGCGAGCACAACGCCGTCATGGCGGGCCTGGCCCACTGCCGCGGCGATTACGCCATCACCATGGACGACGACTTCCAAAACCCGCCCGAGGAGGTGGCCCGGCTGCTCGATGCCGCCATTTCCGGCGGCTACGACGTGGTCTACGCCTCGTTTCGGGAAAAGCGCCACGGCCGGCTGCGCAACTGGGGCAGCCGGTTCAACGACCGGGTGGCCACCTTCCTTTTGGGCAAGCCGCCCCAGCTCTACCTGTCGACGTTTCGCTGCCTCAGCCGGTTCCTCATCGACGAGGTCACCCGCTACACCGGCCCGGGCCCCTACGTGGACGGATTGGTCCTGCGCTCCACGGACAACATCGGCCAGGTGGCGGTGGAGCACCGCGACCGCCAGGCCGGCCAGTCGGGCTACACGCTGTGGAAGCTCATGCGCCTGTGGCTGACCATGTTCGTCAACTTCTCCATCGCCCCCTTGCGCTTCGCCGCCCTGCTCGGGCTTGGCATCGGCGGCTTCGGCCTGGTCATGGCCGTCTGGAGCCTGCTCGAGAAGCTCTTCGGCGTGGACGTGCCGGCCGGCTGGACCACGCTGTACATCACGGGCATCATCTTTTCCGGCATCCAGCTCGTCATGCTGGGCCTGCTTGGCGAATACGTCGGCCGCAGCCTCATGGAGGCCAACCGCTCGCCCCAGTACGTGGTGCGCGAAACCCACGGCGGCCCCGACCGGCCGCACGGGGAGCCCGGGGCATGAAGCCGAGGCTTGGCGCCGTGCGCCCCGTGGGCATCCCCACCGTGCGCGACCCCCGCGGCTGCCTGTCCGTCATCGAGGGCGGCCGGCACATCCCCTTCCAGGTGGCCCGGGTCTTCTACATGCACGGCATGACCGCCGACCGGGGCGGCCACGCCCACCCCGACACCGAGCAGCTGGTCATCGCCGCGGCCGGCTCGTTGCGCCTGGACCTGACCGACGGCCTGGAAAATGCCTCCCATGTCCTTGATGACCCGGCGCGCGGCCTTTATATTCCGCCCATGGTCTTCATCGACATCCGCGACTTAAGCCCGGGCGCCGTCTGCCTGGTCCTGGCCAGCACCCACTACGAACCGGGCCGGGTCATCCGCACGCTTGCCGCCTACCTGGAGGCCGCCGCCGCCCCATGAGCACGCCCGCCGTCCGCTTGGCCTTTTCCCGATCCTGCCGGGCGCTTTCGGGCGTTTTCCCCGACATGGAGGCCGTGCTGGCCTGGTTTGCGGCCAAGGACCGCCGGGACCGCTTTACCGTGCGCCGCGTGCCGCTTTGCGCCCTGAGCCAGTGGGCCTACCTCCCCGGCCCCCTGCGCCTGGGCCACTGCTCGGGAAAGTTCTTCACCATCGAGGGCATTGGCGTGGAAAGCTCCTGCGGCCCGGTGCGCTCCTGGGACCAGCCCATCATCAACCAGCCCGAGATCGGCATCCTGGGGCTTCTGGCCCGGGAAATCGACGGGGTGCTCCATTTCCTCATGCAGGCCAAGATGGAGCCCGGCAACGTCAACATCCTCCAGCTCTCGCCCACGGTCCAGGCCACGCGCAGCAACTACTCCCGGGTCCACGGCGGCCACGCCCCCCGCTACCTGGAATATTTCACCGAACCCGGGCTGGCCACCGTGCTGCTCGACCAGCTCCAGCCCGAACAGGGCGCCCGCTTCCTTTTCAAGCGCAACCGCAACATGGTGGTGGCCGTGGACCACGAGGTGCCCGTCCACGAGGACTTCTGCTGGCTGACGCTCGGCCAGATCAAGGCCCTTTTGACCCGCGACAACATCGTCAACATGGACGCCCGCACCGTGGTCTCGCTCATCCCCATGGCCGACCCCGACGAGCCGCCGGATTACGGCCAGCTCGACGGCGTCGGCGGCTTTCGCCGCGACGCCTACCTCTCCTACTGCCGTTCGGACCGGGAACGTCATTCCATGGACGCCATCATGACCTGGCTGACCGTTGGCAAGGCCCGCCACGCCATGCGCCTGACCCCCCTGCCCCTCGATGGCCTGCGCGGCTGGAAGGTCACCGACGAGGCCATCTTCCACGAATCCGGGCTCTATTTTTCCGTCATCGGCGTGGACGTGGCCGCCTGCACCCGCGAGGCCACCCGCTGGTCCCAGCCGCTGCTGCACCACCACGGCGAGGGCCTGGTCGGCTTTTTGTGCCAGAGCCATGGCGGCGTGCTCCATTTCCTGGCCCGGGGCACCCTCGAACCCGGCAACCGCGACGGCGTGCTCATCGGCCCCACGGTGGCCTGCTCCGAGGTGGCCGCCCGGGCCAGCCGCTTTTGCGCCCCGCGCTTTTTGGAGCGCTTCCTCGACCCGGCCGGGCTGACCGTGCGCTACGACGCCGTCCAGTCCGAGGAGGGCGGCCGCTTCCACCACTTCCGCAACCGCTACATGATCGTCGAACTGCCGCCGGGGCTGCCCCTCGACACGCCGGAACACTACCTCTGGCTGACCCTCGGCCAGCTGTGGCGCATGGCCCGCCACGGCCACGTCAACATCGAGGCCAGAAACCTGCTGGCCTGCCTGGGGGCCGAGGAAAGCCCGCTATGAAACTGCTCGTGTGCGGCGGTTCGGACATTTTTTTCCGGCGCGTGCTGCCGGCCCTGCCGGGCCTGGGGGTCGCGGCCGTGGAAGTCGCCTCGCGCTCCGGCCGGCGCGCCCCGGCCGAGGCGCCCGTTGCCCTGACCTACGCCGAGGACGCCCTGGCCGCCCTAAAAACAAGCCCGGCCGATGCCGTCTACGTCAGCACCGAAAACAGCCGCCACGCCGCCCTGGCCCTGGCCGCCCTGGAAAGCGGCCGCCACGTCGTCGTGGACAAGCCGGCCTTCCTCGATTTCCCCACGGCCGAACGGGCGGCGGAACTGGCCGCGAAAAAGGGCCTGGTGCTGGCCGAGGCCACGGTCTGGGCCGACCATCCCCGCGTGGCCGCCATCCGGGACGCCTTCGCCGCGGCGGGAAGTGCGCCCACCCGCCTGTCCGTGGTCTTCTCCTTCCCGCCCCTGCCGGCGGGCAATTTCCGCCATGACCCGAGCTGCGGCGGCGGGGCGCTCCCCGACCTCGGGCCCTATGCCGTCAGCCCCGCCCGGGTCTTTTTCGGCGCCGCGCCCGAAGCCGCCACCTGCCGCATCCTCGCGCGCGGCGAGGCCGTGGAGACGGCCTTTTGCTGCCTGCTCGCCTTCCCCGGCGGCAGAAGCCTCGCCGCCACCTGCGGCTTCGACACCGGCTACGCCAACCGCCTGGAGGTCCTCGGGCCGGGGCTGGCCGCGGCCATGGACCGGGCCTTCACCCCGCCGCCCGGGGCCGCCCTGCCCCTGTCCCTCAATTCCCCGGCCGGGGCGCGCACCGAAACCCTCCCCCCGGCCGACGCCTTCGCCGCCTTTTTCGGCCGGGCCTTCGCCGCCATGGACAAGGGGAAGGCGGACGCGGACGGGCTGCGGGAGGATCTGTTGGCCGACGCCAGGGCGTTGGCGATGGTGCGCAAGAGTGCCTCCGGCGGCCAGGAGGGGATGATCCCCTCCTGGACCTCCCCGATGGGGGGCGAGGCCCCCGGAAGGACCATTTGATTTGCGCCACGCAAGGAAAGGAAAACAATAATGCCGGTCAATGTTTGGGGATATTTGAAGGAATACGAGGCCGAGCGCGAGGAGATCCTGGCCGCCGTCACCGACGTGCTGGGCTCGGGCAAGCTGATCCTGGGGCCGCACGTGGCCGCCTTCGAGGCGGAATTTTCCGCCTACTGCGGCGTCGCCACGGGCGTGGGCTGCGACAACGGCACAAGCGCCGTCATGCTGGCCCTACTCGCCTGCGGCCTGGCCCCCGGCGACGAGGTCGTCACCGTCTCCAACACCGCCGTGCCCACGGTTGCGGCCATCGTCAGCGCCGGCGGGGTGCCCCGCTTCGTGGACATCGACCCGGCCACGTACCTGATGGACACGGCCAGGCTCGAACCGGCCATAACGCCGCGCACCCGGGCCGTGGTGGCCGTGCATCTTTTCGGCCAGTGCGTGGCCATGGAGGCGGTGTGGGACGTGGCCCAACGCCACGGCCTCGCCGTCATCGAGGACTGCGCCCAGGCCCACGGCGCCACGCGCCACGGCCAGGTGGCCGGTTCGATGTCCGACGCCGCCGCCTTTTCCTTCTACCCGACGAAGATCCTCGGCACCTACGGCGACGGCGGCATGGTGCTCACCGACAGCGACGACGTGGCAGCCAAGCTCAGGCGCCTGCGCTTCTACGGCATGGAAAAGACCTATTACGCCCTGGAACACGGCTACAATGCGCGCCTGGACGAAGTCCACGCCGCCATCCTGCGCGGCAAGCTCAAGCACCTGCCGGCCTACATCGCCCGCCGCCAGGCCCTGGCCGCCCGCTACGACGCCGCCCTGGCCGACACGCCGCTCACCCTGCCGGCCACGGCCCCGGGCAACAGCCACGCCTACTACCTCTACGTCGCCAGGCACCCGAAGCGCGACGCCATCCTGGCCGGACTCAAGGAACGCGGGGTCCACTGCAACGTGAGCTACCCCTGGCCCATCCACACCATGACGGGCTACGGCCATCTGGGCTACAAGGAGGGCGACCTGCCCGAAACCGAACGGGCGGCCGGGGAGATCTTCTCCCTGCCCATGTACCCGTCGCTGACCGACGCCGAGCAGGACACGGCCATCGCCGCCCTTGGCGACACCCTGGCCGCCCTCGGGGAATAAGGCCGCAAGGAGCTTTCCATGGAATTCACCGCCCTGGCCCTGGCCGTCATGGCCGCCTTCACCGGCGCGGCCTTTTACATCAACTTCGTCGAGCACCCGGCCCGGCGCGACTTCCTGGACGGCGACATGCTGACCCAGTGGCAGCGCAGCTACCCCAGGGCGCTCAAGATGCAGGCGAGCCTGGCCATGGCCGGTTTTTTCTTCGGCCTGCTGGCCCTTTTCTGGTCCGGCGGCGCGCTCAACCTCACGGGCGCGCTTTTTTCCATCGCCAACTGGGTCGTGACCTACAAATGGATCATGCCCATAAACAAGGCGCTCATGACCACCGCGCCCGAGGCGGCCGACGCCGGCACGCGGGCACTGCTCGAAAAATGGAACATGCTCCACGGCCTGCGCACGGGCCTGGGATTTCTGGCCGTGGCCTGCTTCTTCGCCGCCCTCCATTAGAGGGAAACCCGCGGCCATGGCTCCCGGGGACGGCGAATTCAAAAGCATCTGCCGCGTCTGCCACGGCGGCTGCGCCGCCCGGGTGACCGTCGACGACGGCCGGGTCGTCAAGGTGCGGCCCTGGCCGGGCTCGCCCTTTAACCGCGGCCGCATGTGCGTCAAGGGCCTGGCCACGCCCCAGGCCATGTACCACCCCGACCGCCTGACCCATCCCCTGCGGCGCGTCGGGCCGCGCGGCGCGGGCAGGTTCGCCCGCGTCTCCTGGGACGAGGCCCTTTCCGACATCGCCGCCCGCCTGGACGCCTTCCGCCGGGAAACCGGCCCGGAGTCCGTGGCCCTGGGCCAGGGCACCGGCCGGCACCACTACTTCCACGTCATCCGCTTCGCCAACACCTTCGGCACGCCCAACTGGTACGAGCCCGGCCTGGCCAACTGCTTCATCCCGCGCATCACCGTCTCCAACCTGACCTACGGCGGCTTCGTCACCGGCGACTACTGCGGGGAGACGCCCCCGCGCACGATCCTTTTCTGGGGCCACAACCCCCTGGTGTCCGGCCCGGACGGCAAGCTGGCCTTTCCGGTGCGCGACGCCCTGGCCAAGGGGGCCTACGGCATCGCCGTGGACCCGAGGCGCAGCGAAACGGCCAAGCACTGCGGCCTGTGGCTGCCCATCCGCCCCGGCACCGACGCGGCCCTGGCCCTGGCCATGATCCGGGCCATCATCGAAGAGGGCTGGTACGACCGGGAATTCGTGGAAGCGCATACCACCGGTTTCGAGGAGCTGCGCGGGCGCGTCGCGCAGGCCACACCGGCCTGGGCCGAGGCCATCACCGGCGTGCCGGCCGCCTCCCTGCTCGAAGCGGCGAGGCGCTACGCCCTGGACCGCCCGTCCATCCTCGACTGGGGCGTGTCGCTGGAGCAAAACCCCAACAGCCTGCAAACCGTGCGGGCCGTGGCGATCCTGCGGGGCCTGACCGGCAACCTCGATGTGCCGGGCGGGGACGTCTTCGGCAGCGAGCTCGTGGCCGCCTATCCCGTGCTGCGCCAGGCCCTGCCGCCCGAAGCCTGGGCCAAGCGCATTGGCGCCGACCGCTTCAAGCTGCTGGGGGGCTTGCGGGCCTTTATGCCCTCGGCCCACATCCCCGGGCTTTTTTCGGCCATGCGCACGGGCGACCCCTACCGGGTGCGGGCGCTGCTGCTTTTCGGCAACAACCCCCTGGCCACGGTGGCCAACAGCCGGGGCGTGCTGGAGTCCCTGCGGGCCCTGGACCTGCTGGTCGTGGCCGACCACTTCCCGACCCCCACGGCCGCCCTGGCCGATTACGTCCTGCCCGCGGCCTACTGGCCGGAGATCGACCAGATCATCGAATTGCCGTTCGTGGCCCCCCGGGCCGTTTTTGCCCACCGCAAGCTGGCAACCGTCGGGGAATGCCGCCAAAACGAGCTGATTTTAAACGACCTGGCCCGGCGCCTGGGCCTGCCCGGGGCAAACGAGAGCCTGACGGACATCCTGGACCAGCGCCTGGCCCCCATCGGGCTGACGTTCGACGAACTGGCCGAGCGTTTCATGGTCATGGCCGAGCCACGCTACCGGTGCTACACGGAAAAGGGCTTTCGCACCCCCAGCCGCAAGGTGGAATTGTCCTGCAAGGCCCTGGCCCGGCTGGGCTACGACCCGTTGCCGTCCTATGCCGAGCCGCCGGAAAGCCCGGTTTCCGCCCCGGACCTGGCCCGGGACTTTCCGCTGGTGTTGACCACGGGCGCCCGGCGGCCGGAATTTTTCCACAGCGACGGCCGGCAAATCGAACGCCTGCGCGCCCGCCGCCCCGATCCCCTGGCCGAGCTCGGCCCCGAAACGGCCGCCCGCTTCGCCATCGCCGACGGCGACTGGATCATGGTCAAAAGCCCGCGCGGGGAAATCCGCCTGCGGGCCCGGGTGACGCGGGACATCCGGGAAGGCGTGGTCAGCATCGACCACGGCTGGTGGTTCCCCGAACGCGGGGGGACCGACCACGGGGTTTTCGCCTCCAACGCCAACGTGCTGACGAACGATGGCCCGCCCTATGACCCGGCCTTCGGTTCCTACCAGTTACGCGGGCTGTTGTGCGCCGTGGCCCGGATCGAACCGGTCGCCGGGGGCGTTGCGCCGGCGCACCCGCCCGGGGACGCGGCCTGACGGCGGCGGGAATCGCCCCGTGCGCGCAGAGGCGATGGAATGGCAGGAGTGCCCCGCGGCGCCCCCAAATGACACGGCCGCCCGCGGGAAGTCCCCGGGGCGGCCGTGCGGCGTTCGGCTACGGTCCGATGTAGAGGGGCGGCAGGTAGACCCGGATGCCCGGCGCCTGGGGGGCGGGGCGGCAGTAGCCGGCGGCCCAGACGGTCCCCGGCGGGCAAGGGCGCGGATAATACGCCGGCGGCGGTGGCGGCGGATAGTAGCCCGGCGGCGGCGGATAATACGGCATGGGCATGCAGCCGCGCGGCCCGTCCCAGAAATAGCCCGGCGGACAGGGCGGGCGCGCCTCGGCATCCCGCGCCGCGACCGCCATACCGACCATGAAGCCGGCCAGCAGCAACAGGCAAAGCAGTTTGTTCATAAAACCTCTCCTGGTTGGGGAGACGCGTTTTCGGGGAAACGCAATCCCACGGTTATCCTTCTGGCACACTCCCGCCCCATTGGCAACAACCCGCCTCAGGACGGCCCCCCGCCCAGGCTGATCTGGCGGATGATGGCCGCCAGGCGCTCCAGTTGGGCCTCGACGTTCTCGCGGTTCTTGGCCCCCCCCATGCGCACGTACACGGCCAGCGCCTCCACGGCCTGGCGCTGGACCTCGTAGAAGCCGATGAGCAGGGCCAGGTCTTTTTTCTCCTGCTCGGCCAGGCGCCCCATGAGCCGGTCCTTGAAGGCGGCCAGCACCCAATCGGCGTAGCGGGCCTGGTCGGCCAGGGCCCGTTCGGCGTTCTCGCGCGACACAAGGCGCTTCTCGTAGCGGGCATAGAGCCCCTCCAGGGCTTCGTGGCCCAGCACCAGCCCCTGCCCGGCCAGCATGCCGATGGTCTGCAAGAAGACGTCCCGCGACGGGTCGCGAGCCGGTTCGGCCGCCGTGGCGGCCAGGGCCCAGGACAGAAAAAGCCCGCACAACATACAGGCCAGCCGTTTCACCGTGACCTCCGGGATTGGTTTTTTACGTCCTATACCGCCATGGCCGGCAAAGGAAAAGCGGCCACGACCGCAACCGCCCCCGCTGCAACGGCCCTGTGCGGCCCCCGGCCCGGTGTCGCGCCCAGGCATGCCCGCCCCACGCTTGCGGCGGCATTTTTGGTGGTCGTCTTCCCACGGATCGGATAGGGTCCTGAACAATACGATCCGGCACCACAGGAGGAAACCATGGTCCGTTTCATTCGCATCATCAGCCTGGCCTTCGTGGCCCTGACGATGTGCTGCGGCACATCGTCGGCCGCGACAACGCCCTACGACATCTACGAAGGCAGCAACCTGCGCAAGATCGTGGAGCGCGGCACGCTGGTCGTCGGCATGGAACTCAAGTTCTGGCCCTTCGAGTACGTGGACGAACAGGGCAAGCCCGTCGGCTTCGACGTGGAGATCGCCCAGACCCTGGCCGACAGGCTGGGGGTCAAGCTGGAAATCAAGGACATGGAGTGGACCGGGCTCATCCCGGCCCTGTCCGCCGGCAAGATCGACCTGATCATTTCCGGCATCACCGGCACGCTGGAGCGGGCCAAATCCATCTCGTTTACCTCGCCGTATTTCACCACCGGCCTGTGCGCGCTTTTAAGCACCAAGAAGGCGGCCGGCGTCACGGACGTGGCGGCGCTGGACGCCCCGGGCCGGGTCTTGGCGGTCAAGACCGGGACCACGGCCGACCTGGTGGCCACCAAACGCTTCCCCAAGGCCACCATCAACCGCTACAAGGAAGAGACGTCCTGCGTCCAGGAAGTGGCGGCCGGCCGGGCCGACGCCTTTTTCTACGACCAGCTCTCCATCGCCAAGCACCAGAAGCAGAATCCCGAGACCACCAAGGCGCTTCTGGCGCCCTTCACCTACGAACCCTACTGCATCGCCCTGCCCAAGGGGGATTTCGACTGGTGGCAGTGGCTGGAGATGTATCTGGCCACCATCAAGGCCGATGGCACACTCGAGGCCCTCCGAGCCAAGTATTTCAAGGACATCCTCGGCAAGTAGCCGAAGAAACGCCCGAAAACTCCGCATCCGCCGGCCGGCTGGGCAACCCGGCAGCCGGCGGTTGGCCCGCGCATGGGGGAAAAAGCCATGACCCGTTTCGCATCCCGCGTCCTGTGCTGCCTGCTGCTGGCGGCATTTTGCCTGGCCACCACGGCCCGGGCCGAAAACCGTCAGGTGTTCGCCCATCTGTTCACCGTACCCACGGACCTGCCTGGGGGCGGGGACGACTCCACGAAGCTGCCGGGCTTCGAAAGCTGGCTCGTCCAATCCTGCGGCGGCTACACGAAACTCGGCCCCGGCAATGGCGGCTGGAAGAACGAACAGGGCCAGGTGGAGGTCCAGGGCAACGTGGTCTACCTGGTCACGGCCCCCCGGGACGTTTCCAAGGATCTGGCCGCCAGGCTGACGTCGGTTTTCGGCGAGCGCCAGCCCTATATCCTGGTCTTTCCGGCGGATCAGTTCCTCAAATGAGGCGGAGGCCTTCGCGCCTGGCCGTGCGGCTTTTCCTGCTTGCGGCCGTGGCCGGTTTGTTATGGGTCGTGCTGTCGCGCATCCGCTACCATTGGGATTTCGGCGCGGTCTGGGCCTACCGGGACATCTTCCTGGCCGGTTTCGGCATGACGGTGGTTGTTTCCCTGGGGGCCATCGCGCTGGGGCTGCTGCTGGGGTTGGCCTCGGGCTTGGCCTCGGTTTCGGACAGC
Organism: Solidesulfovibrio sp. DCME; assembly: GCF_049995385.1. NCBI lineage: Bacteria > Pseudomonadati > Thermodesulfobacteriota > Desulfovibrionia > Desulfovibrionales > Desulfovibrionaceae > Solidesulfovibrio > Solidesulfovibrio sp. DCME. Next base: position 1,272,796 of record NZ_CP188261.1, on the reverse strand, counting down.
GTCTGGCTCACCGAAATCGCCGCGCTCTATGTCGGGGCGTTTCGCGGCACCCCGCTTCTGGTGCAGATCCTGATCTTCTATTTCTGCGTGGGCGTGGTCATCCACCTGGACAGCCCGTACCTGATCGGCACGGCGGCCCTGGGCTTTTTCTCCGGGGCCTACATCTCGGAAATGGTGCGGGCCGGGGTCGAGTCCGTGGACAAGGGGCAATGGGAGACGGCGCTGTCCTCGGGGCTTTCCCGCCGCCAGACGCTTTTCTACGTGATCTTCCCCCAGGCCCTGCGCCGCATCGTGCCGCCGATCACCGGCCAGTTCGTTTCCTGCATCAAGGATTCATCGCTGCTGTCGGTCATCAGCGTCCGGGAACTGACCAAGGCGGCCGAGGTGGTCAACGCCACCACCTACCGGACCTTCGAGGCCTATCTGCCCCTGGCCGTGCTCTATCTGCTCCTCACTTGGCCCCTTTCCCACTTGACCGGCCGGCTGGAAAAAGGAATACGGAACGGGAACGCCATGATACCGCGATAGCTTTTCACAAGGAGTGCCCCATGAGCGCCGAGATCAAGGTCTACGCCCTGTCCACCTGCCTGCACTGCAAGCATGCCAAGGAATTCCTGGAAGAACACAAAATCCCCTACGATTGCGTCCACGTGGATTACCTCTACGGCGAGGAGCGCAACGTGATCATGGATGTCTTGCGCAAGCTCAACCCGGCCATTTCGTTTCCCACCATCGTCATCGGCAACAAGGTGATCGTGGGATTTCGCCGCGAAGAGATCGAACAGGCCCTCGACGCCTGCGAAAAGAAATGAACGCCCAAGGCCTCTACGACACGTTGCGGCCCATCCAGGAGGCCAAGGGGAACTTCTTCAACCCCGACATGGCCATGACCCTGGACCTTCTGGGCAACCTGCTGGTCAATAAGGACCGCTACGGCTACATGGCCTGCCCCTGCCGGCTGGCCTCGGGCACGTTCGAACTGGACCGGGACGTGATCTGCCCTTGCCAGTACCGCGACGCCGATGTCGCCGAGTTCGGTGCCTGTTTTTGCGGCCTGTACGTCTCCAAGGCCGTGCGCGACGGTGAAATGCCACTGCCCGTGGTGCCGGAACGCCGCCCCATCGAGAAGACGCTGGCCGCCCTGGGTTAGCGACGGGCCTTTCCACAGGCGAGACTATCCGAAGCGGTCCGCCCGGCGGCGGCCCGGGGATTTGGTGACGCGCCGTGCCCCTGGTCGGGTCCCGCCTGCCGGTCGCGGCCGGCCGGGGCGCAGCCATCGGCGAGCCGCGGCCCGGCAACTGCCGCAGTCCTCGCCAGGAATCGCGTGCGGCACAGCACGCGGGACCGGTGGCGCCGCCTCGGCCGGCGGCCTGGCCCCGGCCCGCAACCGGCGACGGCCTTGCCTCGCCCACCCGGTCAACAACGCCCGTGTTCGTGGAGCCTCGACCGATGGACGCCCTCAGCTACGCCACCACGGCCCTTGCCCTGGTGAGTCTGGCCGGCCTGACCGTGACCCTGCGCCTGTTGCGCACCAGGCCCCGGCAGCGCCAGGCCGATCCCTTTCTCGAACGCCTCGTGGAGACCATGCCCGATCCGATCTATGTCAAGGACGCGGACGGGCGGTTCATGCTGGTCAACGCCGCCTTCTGCACCCTGGCCGGCCGGGCGCGCCAGGACATCCTGGGCCGGGAGGCCGCCGCGGTCTTCCCGGGGCGCCACGGCGCGGCATCGCTTAAAAACGACGCCATGACCATGGCCTGCGGCTTCGAGGACGTGGCCGAGGAGACGGCCTACGACGCCGACGACAACAAGCACACCTTCATGACCCGCAAGGCCCTCTATGTCGACGACGCCGGCAAACACCACGTGGTCGGCGTCATCCGCGACATCACCCGCCGCAAGCAGGCGGAACGGGCCCTGGCCCGAAGCGAAAGCCGCTACCGCCGCATCGTGGAAACCGCCAACGAGGGCATCTGGAGCGTGGACGCCCGCTGGCGAACCACCTACGCCAATGCCGTGATGGCCATGATGCTCGGCACGACCCCGGCCGAGATGACGGACCGGCCGGTCGGCGACTTCCTGTTCGCCGAGGATGCCCCGCTGCACCAGGCCATGCTGCGCCGGGAAGCGCTGCCCCCGGGCGGCGGCCTCTACGAACGGCGGCTGCGGCGCCTGGACGGCGAGGAGATCTGGACGCTGATCGCCGTGAGCAGCGAATACGACGCCTCGGGCAACCTCGTCGGCTCGGTGGGCATGTTCACCAACATCACCGAACGCAAGCGGGCCGAACAAACCCTGCGCCAGTCCGAAACGCGCCTGGCCGCGGCCAAGGAGGCCGCCGAAACCGCCAGCAAGGCCAAAAGCGAATTCCTGGCCAACATGAGCCACGAGATCCGCACGCCCTTAAACGGCCTGCTCGGCATGCTCCAGCTCCTCGAAGACACGCCCCTCGACGCGGAACAACGCGATTTCGTGGTCACGGCCCTGGATTCCGGCCGGCGGTTGACCCGGCTGCTGACCGACATCCTCGACCTCGCCCGCGTCGAATCCGGCAAGCTTGCCCTGGCCCCGTCCCCCTTTTCCCCCCGCGCCGTCCTGGCCGCCGTGCAAAGCGTCTTCAGCGTCGCCCTGGACCAGCGCGGCCTGACCCTGTCCATCGCCGTCCACTCCGGTGTGCCCCAACGGCTGTTCGGCGACGAGGGACGCATCCGCCAGATCCTGCTCAACCTCGTGGGCAATGCCGTGAAATTCACCGAATCCGGCTCCATCCGCCTCGAGGCTGCCTGCTCCCCCGAACCCGGTCCAAACCTGACCCGCCTGGTCCTTTGCGTCAGCGACACCGGCATCGGCATCCCCCAGGAGAAGCTCGGTTCGGTCTTCGACAGCTTCACCCAGGTCGACGCCTCCAATACCCGCCCCCACCAGGGAGCCGGCCTCGGCCTGTCCATCGTGAACGGACTGGTGCGGCTCATGGGCGGCACCATCCGAATCGACAGCGAACCCGGCGTGGGGACCTGCATCCTGTGCTCCCTGCCCCTGGCCAAGGTCGACCCCGAACCGGAGCGGGAAACACCCGGCCCGTCCCAGGCCCAAACCCCCAACCTGCGCCTGCTGCTCGTGGAGGACGAACGCATCAACCGCCTGACCGTGGGCACGCTCCTGCGCAAGCAGGGACACAGCATCGTCGAGGCCGCCTCCGGGCCGGACGCCCTGGACATCTTCGCCCGGGAACCCTTCGACGCCGTGCTGCTCGATATCCAGATGCCCGGCATGGACGGCCTGGAAACCCTGGCCCTGCTGCGCGACGAAACCATCCACGGCCACAAGGCGTGCACGCCCGTCGTCGCCCTGACCGCCCACGCCATGGCCGGCGACCGCGAACGCTTCCTGGCCGCCGGCATGGACGCCTATCTGGCCAAACCCGTGGAAGCCTCGGCCCTGGCCGCCGTGCTCGGCCGCCTCGCCCGGCGCGCCGGGAAAGGCGACGACGGGCGAGGCAGTGGAGCAGGAAATGGCGGTGATGGCGGTGGTACGGGCGCGGGCGAGGGGTGATGGGGATTTAAGGCCAAGCGCAAGGGCGGTCGAAGAGCAGACTGGGGCGCTGCCCCAGGCCCCGCCGGGGGGGATGATCCCCCCCGGACCCCCTCGACGGGGCGGGCGGGGGAATGGACGGCAACGTCGGGCGGCGGGGCGTCGGTCGTTGTGGTCGCGGAAATGGGCCTGCCGACACTGGCCGCATAGCCGGCCAGCACGGCAGGCCCATTTCCGCGACCACGGGCGCCAGCGGCGAAGCGCCGCATGTGAAGAATAAAATCCTCGCTTGCCTTTGAAACGCCGCATATCAGAATATAATCTTTTGACTCGCGCCGATCTCTGGCGTCGTGATCCATCCTTGGCGAAACGCCGTATGGAAACAATAGGAACCGTTGACTGCCTTTGAAGAGGCTTCCAAAGCAAAAAAATCCACCCCCCTCGGCCCGCAGGGCCGACGGCTGGGCGAGGCCGCAATTGGGCCTTTCGAGCCAGGAGCGCAGCGACGGCATCGAAAGGCCCAATTGCGGCCTCGCATCTTCGCGCCGCGCACGACCATCACCCCGGTGACCGCAGCCACTCCCGCCCGCCACAGCCGACCGGGGGGCTCGGGGGGCGTGACGCCCCCCGATGGGGTTCGGGGCAACGCCCCGATGGGGTCGGGGGCAACGCCCCGGTGGGGTCGGGGGCGACGCCCCGGTGGGGTCGGGGGCGACGCCCCCGTGGGGCGGGGGTGAAGCCCCAGCGATTCCTACTGGCTGACGATGAGGTGCATGATATCGGCGGGCGAGCGGTTGTTTTCCAGGGCCAGCTCGGTGAAGGTCATGTCGCCGAACGCGGTGATGTGGTGCCGGGCCAGGCGTTGCACGGCCGCGGACAGCGGGATGTCGTATTCGCGGCAGAAGGTCTGGAGCATCATTTTTTCCAGACCCGGCGGTGGCGTGGTGGGCAGGTTGGCGGCAGGCGGCATCGGCGCCTGGGGCGCGGCCGGGGCCGGCTGCCCTATGGCGGCCGGGGCCGGCTGGCCCGTGGCGACCGGGGGCGTTGCCGTGGGCGTGCCTGGCTGGGCTGGGGCGTAGCCGGGCTGGGCCGGGGCATAGCCCGGTTGGGCCGGGGCATAGCCGGGCTGGGTGGGCGGCGCGGACTGGGCCGGGACGGCGGCCAGGGGCGGCTGCGCCAGGGGGGCCGGCTGGGCCGGCGCGGCATGGGCGGGAGTTTGGGGCGCGGCGGGTTGTTGCTGGGGCGTGGCCGCAGCGCCTTGCGACGTGGCGGCCGGGGCCTGTGCCTGGGGCGTGGCCGGTTCGACGGTCACGGCGGCCGGGGCCGACTCCACCACGACCGGGGTCATGGGCTTGTCGCCGCGCAGGGCCTCGTAGACGGTGATGGGCAGGGCGTTGTTGGCCTTGGCCACTTCGGTCAGCGTCCAGGCCGGCTGGGCCTTGAGCCCGGCGGCCTGCAGGCGGCCCAGCACCGCGGCCTGGTCCAGGCCGTATTCCTCGCAGATATCCGACAGCCGGCGCCGGCCGAGGCCGGGCGGCGGGTCCTTGGGCAGTCCGGCCGGCGAACCGCCGGAGGGCTCCTGGACCATCTTGAGGGCTTCGAAGACGCCGCCCGGGGCCACGCCGTTTTGGCGGGCGATGTCGGCCAGGGTCAGCGAGGCGCTTTCGGCCTTGATGTTTTTGAGCCGCAACAGCGCCAGGGCCTTGTCGCCGTCCATGCCCATGCGCCGGGCCAGGTCTTCCAGGCTGGAGCGCTCGGCCAGGGCATAGGGCGGCTCGCCGTAGGTGTCCACAGCCCGTTCCTTGAGGTAGTGCGAGACGGCCACGATCTGGCGCACGGGCGGCAGGTCGGCCAGGGCCCATACGAAAACGGCCAGGGTCAGGATGGCGCCCGCGAAAAAGGGGCGCGTGAAGATGACCACCGCGCCGTCGTCGTCGCGCAGATGGTCGAGCAACCCGTCCCAGTTGCAGGCCAGATGGATCAGGCCGGCCACCAGTAAAAGCAGGCCCATGCCCAGGTGGGCGCCCTGCCAGTGGGCCAGGGACAAGCCCAGGAACGTCCAATTGGACCACGACGCCACCCGGTCCGGCGGGGCGATAAAAACGACCAGGGCGGTGAGCATCGTCAGGAACAGGGAAAAAAAGAGGACCAACGAGACGATTTTTTTCAGCATCCGTGCACTCCATCCCCGGCTGCGGCGCCGGGCATGTCGGGTTGCCCGCCCTCTAGCACGCCTTGTCCGCTTTGCCCATCCCCGCCGGATGTCCCGGCCGCCGCCGGCTGTTGACGACGGGAAGCAAAGGCGCTACCTCCCGGCCCCAAGGCCCCGGGGCACCGTCGCCCAGGCCGAAGGAGCGAGACGATGCGAGAGCAGATCGAAGCCGCGCTGGGCAAGGTTCGCCCGGCCCTGCAAGCCGATGGCGGCGATGTGGAACTGGTCGAGGTGACCGACGGCGGCATCGCCCGGGTGCGTTTGACCGGCGCCTGCAAGGGCTGCCCCATGTCGCAGATGACGCTGAAAAACGGCATTGAACGCATCCTCAAGCAGGAAGTGCCGGGCCTTAAGGCCGTGGAAGCGGTCTAGCCCGGCCGCGACCGTCCCATGCCGGGCGCGCGCCGCTGCCGCCTGCCCGGCCAACCCGCGTCATTTCGGGAGTTCCGATAGGGGCTCCCTTTTTGCACTTCGGAGCCCAATCCATGAGCACCATCGTCACCCGCTTCGCCCCGAGCCCCACGGGCTACCTGCATATCGGCGGCGCCCGCACGGCCATCTTCAACTGGCTTTTGGCCCGTCATTTCGGCGGCAAGTTCCTGCTGCGCATCGAGGACACGGACTTGCAGCGCTCCAACGCCGACATGACCCAGTCGATCCTCGACGCCATGGAGTGGCTGGGCCTTGGCCACGACGGCGAAATCACCTACCAGAGCCGGCGCTTCGACCTCTATAACGAACACATCGACAAGCTTTTGGCCTGCGGCCATGCCTACTGGTGCTCCTGCTCGCCCGAGGAGGTGGAGGCCATGCGCGAGGAGGCCCGGGCCAAGGGGCTCAAGCCCAAGTATTCCGGCCGCTGCCGCGAGGCCGGGCTCGGCCCGGGGCCGGGCCGGGTGGTACGGCTCAAGGCACCGGTGACCGGGGCCACGGTGGTCGACGACATGGTCAAGGGCTCGGTCTCCTTCGATAACGCCGAACTCGACGACATGGTGCTGCGCCGGGCCGACGGCTCGCCCACCTACAACATGGCCGTGGTGGTCGACGACGCCACCATGGGCGTGACGCACATCATCCGGGGCGACGACCACTTAAACAACACGCCGCGCCAGATCCTCATCTACAAGGCCCTGGGGTTTTCCCTGCCCCGCTTCGGCCACGTGCCCATGATCCTCGGCCCGGACAAAAAGAAGCTGTCCAAGCGCCACGGGGCCACGGCGGTCATGGAATACGAGACCGAGGGCTTTCTGCCCGAGGCCATGCTCAACGGCCTGGTGCGCCTGGGCTGGGCCTGCGGCGACCAGGAGATTTTCTCGCGCGAGGAGCTGGTGGGGCTTTTCACCGCCGACAACCTGGGCAGTTCGGCGGCGGTCTTCGACAAGGCCAAGCTGTTGTGGCTCAACGCCCACTACATCAAGGAGAGCCCGGCCTCGCGGCTGGCGGTGCTGGTCAACGCCTTCCTGGAACGCCAGGGCTATCCGTCCCAGGACCTGGAATATCTGGGCCACATCGTGCCGCTGTTGCAGCCCCGGGCCCAGACCATTGCCGAGATGGCCGAAAAGGCCGCATGTTTCGTCACGCGCACCGACGATTTGGCCTATGACATGGCCGCGGTGAAGAAGTTTTTCACCGACGACGTGCGCGGCCACCTCACGGCCGTGCGGGAGCTGCTCGAGGGCCTGGCCGCCTTCGACCAGCCGTCCATCGAGCAGGCGGTGCACGCCTACATCGAGGGACAGGGCGTGAAGTTCAAGCTGCTGGCCCAGCCCATCCGGGTGGCCATCACCGGCGGCACGGCCAGCCCGGGGCTGTTCGAAACCATGGAAGTCATGGGCAAGCGCCGGGTGCTGGCCCGCATCGATCGGGCCCTGGCCCTGTAGGCGACGCCCGCCCTTCCGCCCACGCCCCCGGGCGCGGCCCAACGGCCGCCGCCGGGGGCGTTCGTTTTTTCGCCCATTCCTCCAATGGACCGGCTTGTGGCGGCCCGGGCCATGGCCTTGGGAGCGGCGCCAGCAAAGGCGACGTGTCCCTGGCCCGCTGCCCGGTACGAATGCCCCGGCGCGCTCAACGCCGGTCGGCAATGAGCGACTTGGCCCGGTCAAGCTGATTGGGCGTCAGGTCAGAGGGCACATGCTGCCGGCCAAGGGCGACCACCACCATATGACGGGCGCAAAGGGCGTTGTCGCCCCGGCACAGCCGCTTTTTCAAGGAATTGGCGGCGGCGGGCATGTTTTGCATCTTGTCGTTGAAAAACATGCAACCGGCAAGACATTCGCAATCGGCCATGCGATCCTCCCCTGCCGCATTGTCGACCGTGCGGCAATGAAATGGAAACGGCTTCCATCCTAGCACACCCAGGCGCCAATACAACACCCCATGATAACCATTTCCCACTCTACCCTGGCCATTGCGTGCACCGGCGCCCAACCGCCCCCATCCCCCTTTCGCTTTTGATTCCCCAGGTGCTATCCTGCGCCCGAAGCGGCGCCCAAGTCCCGCTCCTGGAGTAGCCATGACCGCCATCGTGCTGGAACTCGGGGCCGTACTGGCCCTCATCTGCGTCAACGGTTTTTTCGCCATGGCCGAAATGGCCCTGGTGGCCTCGCGCAAAGCCCGGCTGCAGACCCTGGCCGCGACCGGCAACGCCCGGGCGAAACTGTGCCTGAAGCTTCGGGAAACGCCCGAGGCGTTTCTCTCGGCCGTACAGATCGGCATCACCCTGGCCGGCGTGCTGGCCAGCGCCTACGGCGGCGCCACCCTGGCCGCCGAACTGGCCGAATACCTCCATACCGTCCCGCTTTTGGCCCCCTACGCCCATGCCCTGTCCCTGGCCGGCGTGGTCGTGCCCATCGCCGTGGCCACCTTGGTGCTCGGCGAACTGGTGCCCAAGCGCCTGGGCCTGGCCCGGCCCGAACGGCTGGCCATGGCCGCCGCGCCGGTCATGCGGGCGCTGATGCTGGCCAGCCGACCGGCGGTCTGGGCCTTGGGGCTGGCCACCCAAGGCTTGCTGCGCCTTTGCGGCCTCGGCCAGGACGGCGAGGCGGCCGTGACCGAGGAGGACATCCGGGGCATGCTGCGCGAGGGCGCCAAGCACGGTGCCATCGAACACGCCGAGCGCGACATCATGGAGCGGCTGTTGCGCGTGACCGACCGGCCGCTGGGCGTCATCATGACCCACCGCTCGCGCATCGACCGCCTGGACGTCGAGGATGACGACGAGACCATCGCCCGCCGGATCCTGGACAGCCCCCACACCCGCTTTCCGGTGGTGCGCGGCGATTTCGACGAGGTCCTGGGCATCGTGCGGGCCAAGGACGTGCTGGCCGACCGGCTGCGCACCGGCCGGGTCAACCTCAAGGCGCACCTGGCGCCGCCGGTCTTTATGCCCGAGACCATGCGGGGGCTGGGCATCCTGTCCCGGTTTCGCCAGTCGCCGCGCGTGCATCTGGCCCTGGTCGTGGACGAGTACGGGGACGTGGTGGGCATGGTCACGGCGGCGGACGTGTTCGAGGACCTGGTGGGCGATTTGCCGGGGCTGGCCGGTTTCGACGAGCCCTCGGTGGTGCGGCGGGAGGACGGCTCGTTTTTCATCGACGCGGCCACGCCCATGGACGAGGTGGCGGCGGCCCTGGCCCTGCCCCGGCCCTGGCCGGCGGAATTCGCCGGCGCGACCCTGGCCGGGTTCCTGCTCGGCCGGCTGGGGCGCATCCCGGCCATCGGCGACAAGATGACCGCCCACGGCGCGACCTTCGAGATCGCGGACATGGACGGCCGGCGCATCGACCGGGTGCTCGTGGCCGCCGATGGCGGCGCCGTGCCCGGCCGGGTGACCTCGGCGTAAAGGGCGGCCGGCGCGAGCCCCGGCATCGGCCGCACCCGCCTACCGGTATCGGCCGCTCCCGCCTACCGGTATCGGCCGCACCCGCCGCCGGCAGGCCGCCTCCCGCTCCCGGGTGCGGTGCGGCCTGCCGGGGAGGGTGCCCCCAGGCTCGGCTTGCCCCCACGCCGCCTTTCCCGGGGGTGCCGCGCCCGCGGCCGTCTGCCTATCCCTGGATGAGCTGCAGGGCCATCCGGGGCAGGCTGTTGGCTTGCGAAAGCATGGCCACGGCGGACTGGGTCAGGATCTGGTTGCGCACGAAGGAAGTCATCTCCGTGGCCACGTCGGTGTCGGAAATCTGCGATTCGGCCGCCTGGAGGTTCTCGGCCTGTATCTGGAGGTTGGAGACGGTGTTTTCCAAGCGGTTTTGCAGGGCGCCCAGGTTGGCCCGGATCTTGTCCTTGGAAACGATGGCCGTTTTCACGGTGTCCAGGGCTTTCTGGGCCAGTTCCTGGGTGGAGATGGAGGAGCCGCCTCGCTGGCTGAGGTTCTCGCTTCCGAGATAGTTGCCGGAATTGTCCGCCCACCAGACCCACTGATTGCCGCTGTTGTCTTTTGCAAAGGAATAATAAATACTACCATCTCCGTACGTATTTTCTGATTGTGTTTGGTCAAAATCCGTATACAGGAAGGAAGGCACTCCATGAGAAAGCGCAAGGTCAGCCGCCAATGTCCTTGATGAATTGAAACGTAAATTGTTCTGGGCTACATATTGCGCTTCCGTCATCGACCCGCCGCCAAACCCCAATGCGCTCGCTGTACACGTCCCAATCTGGACGTAATAGTAGTCCTCGGCGCTGTTGTTGCCCGCGCCGAAATGGACCTTGAGCTTTCCCGTGGCATTGAGGCCGGCCCCGGAATGGGTCGACGACGACAGGTTGCCGTTGAGCAGGTAGATGCCGTTGAAATCCGTGGCGTTGGCGATGCGGGTGATCTCGCTGGCCATGGCCTGGTATTCGGAATCGATGATGACGCGCTGATCCGAGGTGTAGGTGCCCGTGGCCGCCTGCTCGGCCAGTTCCTTCATGCGGATAAGCTTCTCGTCGATGACTTGCAGGGCCCCGTCCGCCGTCTGGATCATGGAGATGGCGTCGTTGGCGTTGCGGATGCCCTGGTTGATGCCGGCGATGTCGGCGCGCATGAGTTCGCGGATGGCCAGCCCGGCCGCATCGTCGGCGGAACTGTTGATGCGGAGCCCCGAGGACAGCCGTTGGGTCGAGGTGGCCAGGGCGGCGTACTGGGAACTCAGGTTGCGGGCGGCATTGGCCGCCATGAGATTGTGGTTGATGGACAGCGTCATGACGGTCTCCCCCGGCCTTGCTCCGGTTACAGGCTTGCGGTGACAGAGGAATAAAACGTCCTGGAGCAGCCCTCCCTGGCCGCGATAAAACCGCTCAAACCGTTATGGCGTGAATCAAAGCAAGGATTATGCCCACCGCAAGGCTGTGCCCCGAATAGCAGGCAACCGATACAGCCTTTTTTACCTAGCCTACACTGGTGCTTTACTTTTTTTCTTTTGTTTCAAAGAGAAAGGATGCTGTCGCGTCTTCTTTCCCATCGCAAGACCAGTCCGGCGAAACAGCCCCGCTCTGCCAACCGTCTGACATGGCTCATAATATGAAAAGACGCTTCATCGTGGACATTGCTGTCCTGGCGCGGCGGGCCTGAAAAAATTGCCTCCCCGCTCACGCCTCCACGACAGTGCGGAAAAAACGGCCATGGCCCAAGCGCACCCCCCCCAAATTTCCGACCACAAGAGTTCCATCGCTTCGCCAAAGCCGACCGTGCGAGGCAACAAGAGACCATGATCGCATTGAAACGTACCCGGGAGGCCGCATCAGGCAATGCAAAAGCGATACGCGTTCCAGACGCGGCCTGACGGCTCGCAACAATCGCGACACAAGAGGGGAGATGGCCGGCAAGGCGAGGAGACGGCAATAAAAAAAGGGCGATGCCGGCTTGCCGCATCGCCCTTTTGGGGAACGTGAGGAAAAAAACTAGGCGCTTTTCACGGCCGGCTTGGTCACCACGCCGGAACGCAGGCAGCGGGTGCACACGGTCACGGTGGTCACTTCGCCGGAAGGCAGCTGGGCGCGGACCTTGACCAGGTTGGGCTCGAAGCGGCGCTTGGTCTTGTTGTTGGCGTGGCTGACGTTGTTGCCGCTCTGGGGCTTCTTGCCGCAATGCTCGCAAATCTTGGCCATTATTCGGTTCCTCCCGGAAACATGATTCGCGTCGCCCCCCGCTCGAAAGCCCTTACGGAACCGGCGGCGGCAGCGCGTTTTTCGCAGTGACGCAAAGAATTTTGTGAGGTACATGGGAAGCCCGGCCTTGGCAAGCTTTTTCTTGACAACGGCCGGACCACGGACTAGCACTCACTTCTTCGCGAGGAAACCCATGTCCGAACTCTGGCTCGACATCACCGACCTCCCGGCCGAAGGCCGGGAATTTTCGTTTTCCGACCAGGCCCTGTGGACCGGTCCCATCGCGGAATTCGCCCTGCCCCACGTCCTGACCGCCCCGGGGACCGGCCTTGCGGCCACCTTTTCCGTGCTGCCCCAGACCCGGGGAGCGCTGGTGCGGGGAAAGCTTGCCGGCACGGTCGTCGTGCCCTGCGACCGCTGCGCCGAGGACGTGCGGCTGACCCTCGACGAGGACTTCGAACTCTTCGAGGAAGCGCCCCTGGAAGGCGAGGAAGCCCTGGAACCCGGGCTGCTGCGCCGCCGGGGCAAGGTCCTGGAACTGGACGTGGGCAGCCTTTTGTGGGAACAATACCTGCTTGCCCTGCCGGTCAAGCCGCTTTGCGACGAAAACTGCCGGGGGCTTTGCCCGCGCTGCGGCGCGCCGTTGCGGGAAGGGCCGTGCGGCTGCGCCGAGGCGGACGGCGACCCGAGGCTTGCCGTGCTCAAGAACCTGAAGGTGCCGCGCGGCTCCAACTGAGGCGGCCTTGCCGCTTTCTTGCCGCGCGATTGTGACGCGCTGACCCTAAACCCCTAGCGAGGTATCGCCATGGCCGTCCCCAATAGAAAAATCTCCAAGTCCCGCAAAGGCATGCGCCGCGCCCACGACCACGTGCCCGTTCCCTCGGTCGTGCTGTGCTCCTGCGGCGAGCCCACCTTGCCCCACCGGATCTGCCCCAGCTGCGGCACCTACCGCGGCCGCCAGATGCTGCGGAAGGACGATGCCGAATAACAAGCCGCGCATCGCCGTGGACGCCATGGGCGGGGACTTCGGCCCCCACGTGGTCGTGCCCGGCGCGCTGCACGCCGCCAAGGCCGGCAAGGCCGAGGTCATCCTGGTCGGCGACGGGGACGCCGTGGAGGCCCAACTGGCCCGCTACGACGTCAAGGGCTTGCCGATCTCGGTGGTCCACGCCTCCCAGGTCGTGGAGATGGAGGAAAAACCTTCCGAGGCCATGCGCCGCAAGAAGGATTCCTCCATCCAGGTGGCCTGCAACCTGGTGCGCGACGGCGAGGCCGACGGCGTCATCTCCGCCGGCCATTCCGGCGCCACCCTGGCCTGCGCCATGTTCACCATCGGCCGCGCCCCGGGCGTGGACCGGCCGGCGATTGCCACCTTCATGCCCACGGAGAAGTCCCACTGCGTCATCATCGACGTGGGCGCCAACGTGGACTGCAAGCCCTTCCACCTGCTCCAGTTCGGGGTCATGGCCTCGGTGCTGGCCCAGACGATGCTCGGGCGGGAAAACCCGGCCGTGGCGCTTTTGTCCAACGGCGAGGAATCGGGCAAGGGCAACCTGCTGGTCAAGGAAACCTTCGACCTGCTGCGGCTGTCCTCGCTCAATTTCGTCGGCAACATCGAGGGCCGCGACCTGTTTACCGGCAACGTGGACGTGGTGGTGTGCGACGGGTTCGTCGGCAACGTGGTGGTCAAGCAGGCCGAAGGCCTGGCCTCGTCGCTCGGCCGGCTGCTCAAGGGCGAGCTGCGCCGGGGCTTTTTCGGCAAGATCGGCACCATGCTGGCCCTAAACGCCCTCAAGCGCTTCTCGCGCCTGGTCGACTACGCCGAATACGGCGGCGCGCCGCTGCTCGGGCTCAAGGGCATCTGCCTCATCTGCCACGGCGCCTCCAACAGCAAGGCCATGTCCAGTGCCGTGCGCATGGCCGCCCGCTTCGTGGACATGGAAGCCAACGACCACCTCTCCGAGGCCGTGGCAAAAAACATCGACCTGGCCGGCTCCCGCCGCCAGGCCGCCAACGACCAGCACTAGACACGCCAACAACCTCCCCCATCGCATGAAACACGAAGCCTACATTCGCGGCATCGGCTACTACGCGCCCGAAAAGGTGCTGACCAACGCCGACCTGGAAAAGATCGTCGAAACCTCCGACGAGTGGATCACCTCCCGCACCGGCATCAAGGAACGCCACATCGCCGCGCCCGGGGAAACGGTCAGCGACATGACCGCCCAAGCCGCCCGCGCCGCCCTGGCCGACGCCGGCCTGCCGGCCGAGGCCATCACCCATATTTTGCTCTATACCGTCACCCCGGACTACTTCACGCCGTCGGCCTCCTGCCTGCTGGAGGAAAAGCTCGGCATCCGGGGCCGGGTCGTCCAGGACGTCAACGCGGCCTGCAGCGGCTACCTCTACGGCCTGGAAATGGCCCGGGCCATCCTGGCCCTGCACCCCGAGGCGGTGGTGCTCATGGCCGCGGCCGAGGTGCTGACCTCGCGCACCAACTGGGCCGACCGCCGCACCTGCGTGCTTTTCGGCGACGCCGCCGCCGCGGCCGTGGTCACGTCCCAGGCGCCGCCCGTGTCCCAGGCCCGGGTCATGGACGTGCGGCTTTCCAGCGACGGGTCCCTTGGCCACCTGCTCACCATCAAGGGGGGCGGCTCGGGCCAGCCGTACAAGCTGGGGGACGTCGTCGGCGAGGAATTCTTCCTGGCCATGAACGGCCCCGAGGTCTTCAAGCACGCCGTGCGCAACATGGCCGGCGTGTGCGAGGAAATTTTGTCCGCCAACGGGCTTTCCAAAGACGACATCGCCTTGTTCATCCCCCACCAGGCCAATTGGCGCATCATGGAGGCGGTGGCGAAAAAGCTGTCGCTTTCGACGGAAAAGGTCATGTCCACCGTGGCTCGGTTCGGCAACACCTCGGCGTCGACCGTGGGCGTCGCCCTGGTCGAGGCCCGGTCCGCCGGGCGCATCCCGGCCGGGAGCACGGTGCTGTTGGCGGCCTTCGGCGGCGGCTTCACCTGGGGCTCGGCCCTGCTCCAGTTCTAGGGGGACGCCCCCTGGAAAAGGCGATGGTTTTTAAATAAAAGTCATTTTGCTTTGATGTTGCCCTGAAACGAGCCCGGGTGTTTTTCTCGGGCGCGGCGCCAGGACCCTGTGGCCAGCGCGCCGGCGGCCAGCCGGCGCAGGTGACGCACGGCGCCTCGGGTGCCTCACCGGCCACACCGGGGCAAAGCCCCGGCCCGGGCGGAACGCATTGCCGTGGCCGGGTGTTTCGGCTAGGTTGGCGCCCTGCCCGACCGGGCCTGGGCCCCGCCGGCCCACCCGGACCCCGATCAACCCTTCCGGCAGCGCGCGCCGGGAAAATTGCAAGCGCGACAAGGAGCACTGCCCATGCGTACGGCCTTGGTCACCGGCGGGTCTCGTGGTATCGGCGCGGCCGTTGCCAAACGGCTTGCCGCCGACGGCTTCGACGTGATCCTGACCTACGTCAGCAAGCCCGAAGCGGCCGCCGCCGTGGCCGACGCCATCACGGCCGCGGGCGGCGTCGCCAAAGCCGTGGCCCTTGATACCGGCGACCCGGCGGCCGTGGCCGCCTTTTTCGCCGAGCACCTCAAGGGGGCCGACCTGCACGTGCTGGTCAACAACGCCGGCATCACCCGCGACGGGCTCATCGCGCGCATGAAGGACGAGGATTTCGCCGCCGTCATCAATATCAACCTCATCGGCGCCTTCACCTGCCTGCGCGAGGCGGCCAAAATCATGATGAAGCGCCGCGCCGGGCGCATCGTCAACATCACTTCCGTGGTCGGCCAGTCGGGCAACGCCGGCCAGGCCAACTACGCCGCGGCCAAGGCCGGGCTGATCGGCCTGACCAAGTCCGCCGCCCTGGAACTGGCCTCGCGGGGCATCACGGTCAACGCCGTGGCCCCGGGCTACGTGGAAACCGACATGACCGCCGGCCTGTCCGAGGTCGTCAAAACCGCCTTCGCCGAACGCATCCCCTTGAAGCGCGCCTGCGTCCCGGACGAGATCGCCGCCGCCGTGGCCTACCTGGCCAGCGACGCGGCCGGCTACGTCACGGGCCAGGTCCTCGGCGTCAATGGCGGCATGTACATGTGATCGCAACACAACTGCCTTAGTACTACGCCCACCCTTTGGAGGAAACCATGTCTGTCGCGGAAAAAGTCAAAGAAATCATCGTGGATCAGCTCGGCGTGGATGCCGGCGAGGTCAACCCCGAAGCCAAGTTCGTCGACGATCTGGGCGCGGACTCCCTGGACCTGACCGAGCTGATCATGGCCATGGAAGAGGAATTCGGCGTCGAGATCTCCGACGAGGACGCCCAGCAGATCCAGAAAGTCCAGGACGCCATCTCCTTTATCGAGAAGAAAAAGGGCGAGTAGCCCAAAACGCCCAGTCGGACCGGGGCGCGGAAGCGTGTCGCGTCCTTGAAATCCGCGCCAGCGGGTTTTGAGGAAAATACCGAACCGGTTATTTTTCCGTGGAAAGCCTGTCGCATTTTACACGGAACGCCACACCAGCCCTCGCCCCGGCCGCGGACGGATGCGCCATGACCTTACACCGGGTAGTCGTCACCGGCCTTGCGGCCATCACCCCCATCGGCAACGATCTGGCCACCAGCTGGCAAAACCTTGTGGCCGGCGTTTCCGGCGCGGGTCCCATCACCCGCTTCGACGCGGCGGCCTATGACACGCGCTTCGCCTGCGAGGTGAAAGGCTTCGACGAGAAGCCGTTCATCGCGGCCAAACTGGCCAAGCGCCTCGACCGCTTCACCATCTTCGCCGTCTCCGCCGCCATGATGCTCATGGAGGACGCCGGCTGGAAGATTCCGCCCGAGGAGGCGGCCGACGTGGCCGTCATCATCGGCTGCGGCATGGGCGGCATCGAAACCCTCGAAGCCACCCACACCAAGCTCCTGGCCCAGGGGCCCTCGCGGGTCTCGCCTTTTTTCATCCCGACCATGATCGCCAACATGGCCGCCGGCCAGGTATCCATCGCCGTTGGCGCCAAGGGTCCCAACCTGTGCCCGACTTCGGCCTGCGCCTCGGGCCAGCACGGCATCGGCTACGCCTATTCCGACATCAAGCTCGGCCGGGCCAAGGCCGCCATCTGCGGCGGCGTGGAATCGACCATCACGCCCCTGGCCGTCAGCGGCTTCAATGCCCTGAAAGCCCTGTCCACCCGCAACGACGACCCGCAAAAGGCCTCGCGCCCCTTTGACAAGGATCGCGACGGCTTCGTCATCGGCGAGGGTTGCGGCCTGCTTCTGCTCGAAGAGCTGGAGCACGCCAAGGCGCGCGGGGCACGCATCTACGCCGAGGTCGCGGGCTTTGGCGCCTCGGGCGACGCCTTCCACATGACCGCGCCCCCCGAGGACGGCGAAGGCATGGCCCTGGCCATGAAAGCCGCCCTGCGCGAGGCCGGCATGGCTCCGGCACAGCTTTGCCACATCAATGCCCACGGCACGTCCACGTCGCTCAACGACGCCTGCGAGACCGTGGCCATCAAGTCGGTGCTGGGCGAGCACGCCACCAACGTGATCGTCACGGCCAACAAGTCCATGATCGGCCATTGCCTGGGCGCCGCCGGCGGCATCGAGTCGGTCATGAGCGTCAAGACCATCGAGGAGGGCGTCGTGCCGCCCACCATCAACCTGGACAACCAGGACCCGGCCTGCGACCTGGACTGCACCCCCAAGGTCGCCCGCACGGTGGCCGTGCCCAATGTCCTGTGCAACTCCTTCGGCTTCGGCGGCACCAACGCCTGCATGCTGTACAAGGCGTACGCCGAATAGGGTTTTGCCGGGAAGGCCCGGCGCGAGAAGCACTACTTAAGCAGGGGGGCGGCCGGCAACGGACTCCCCCCTCGCGTTTTACGAGGTTGTTCCCATGGAAGAACTGCTGATTGCCGATCCCGAGGTCGGGCGCGCCGTGTGCCTGGAAATCGAGCGCCAGACCGGCAAGCTCGAAATGATCGCCTCCGAGAACTTCGTTTCCGTGGCCGTGCGCCAGGCCCAGGGCAGCGTGCTCACCCACAAGTACGCCGAAGGCTATCCCGGCAAGCGCTACTACGGCGGCTGCGAGTACGTGGATGTGGCCGAGGACCTGGCCCGCGACCGGGTCAAGGCCCTTTTCGGCGCCGACTACGCCAACGTCCAGCCCCACTCCGGCTCCCAGGCCAACATGGCCGTGTATTTCGCCGCCTTAAAGCCCGGCGACACCCTGCTCGGCATGGACCTGTCCCACGGCGGCCACCTGACCCACGGCTCGCCGGTCAACTTCTCGGGCCGCCTCTACAACATCGTGTTCTACCATGTGAAAAAAGAGACCGGCACCATCGATTACGACGAGGTCGAGCGCCTGGCCAAGGAGCACCGGCCGGCGGCCATCGTGGCCGGGGCCAGCGCCTATCCGCGCATCATCGATTTCCCGCGTTTCCGGGCCATCACCGACGCGGTCGGGGCCAAGCTCATCGTGGACATGGCCCACATCGCCGGCCTGGTCGCCACCGGCCACCACCCCTCGCCCATCCCCCACGCCCATTTCACCACCTCGACCACGCACAAGACCCTGCGCGGCCCGCGCGGGGGGCTTATCCTGTCGCACGAGGAATACGGCAAGACGCTCAATTCCCAGATCTTCCCGGGCATCCAGGGCGGCCCGCTCATGCACGTCATCGCGGCCAAGGCGGTGGCGTTCGGCGAGGCCTTGAAACCCGCCTTCAAGACCTACCAGGGGCAGGTCATCCAGAACTGCCAGGCCTTGGCCAAGGGGCTGCTCGACGCCGGTTTCGACCTGGTGTCCGGCGGCACGGACAACCACCTGGTGTTGGTGGACCTGACGCGGAAGGACGTGACGGGCAAGGATGCCGAGCATGCCTTGGACAAGGCCGGCATCACGGTCAACAAGAACACGGTGCCTTTCGAGACGCGTTCGCCGTTCGTGACGTCCGGTGTGCGCATCGGCACGGCGGCGCTGACCACGCGCGGCCTGGTCGAGGCGGATATCGCCAAGGTCGTGGGTTGGATCGACGCGGCCATCGCCTCCAAGGACAACGAGACCAGGCTCGAGGAAATCCGCAAGGACGTCGAGAAGTTCGCCCGGGCCTTCCCGCTGTTCGCCTGGTAGTAAAGACTTGGGGGTTTCCCCCAAGCCCCTGCCGGGGAGCTTATTCTCCCCGGTTCATATAATGCATCGGGCTGTCGGGATGTTTCGTCCTGGCGGCCCGATGCTGTTTTGTCCGCGCCTTCCCTTGCGGGGAGGAAAAGGCGCGTGTAGGAATATTGGAAGTTAAATTTCCAAGACTTCCGTGGCTGGTCACGTCTCGCCGCGGTTTACGGGAATATCCCTATGCTCATCAAGCGCCTGGAAGTGAAGGGGTTCAAGTCCCTCAAGGACGTGGTCTGGGAACCCGGGCCGCTGACGATTCTGATCGGGCCGAATGGGTCGGGGAAGACGAATATCCTCAAGACGATTGAGTTAATATCTTCTACCGGAAAAGGGGCCTTAGAAGACACCATTCAAATTTTTGGAGGAATATCATCCATCTTCTGGGATGGGACGTGTCGGGACATATACATAGATTTTAAAATAAATATAGGAGAATACGATTATTGCTCTACGCCAACTTACGCGACATATCAAATCAACATCAACAATTCATTATTCTCTTCATCATACACACTAAATCATGAAAAGTATACAACATACAACGAATACAATAGCAAATTTAGCACGCTTATCAACAAAAATTCTACCACAGCGACCATCATAACTGAAGGCACTAATAAACAAATTGAGATAAATAAACAGCCTAGTTTAAACAAAGAAACGATTGTTTCGCGATATAGAGATCGCTTTGACACGGATCATGAGATTAGTGCATTACAATATCTGCTATCCACCATTTCAATACACTATACTATTCAAATCACATCTAGCGCTAAAATACGTTTCCCCTTAATAACGCGTCACGAAACAAATGTTCATTCTGACGGCCAAAACCTCGTCAACGTCCTCCACACCCTCTATTCCGAAAACAGAGACTTCGAAAACGACATCAACACCGCCATGCGTGCGGCGTTCGGCGACGACTTCGACCGCCTCGTCTTTCCGCCAGCGGCGGATCAGCTCGTGCAACTGCGTATCCGCTGGAAGTCCCTCAAGCGCGAGCAATCCATGCTCGACCTCTCCGACGGCACCATACGGTTCCTGTTCCTCATGACCGTGCTGTGCAATCCCGATCCGCCACCACTCATCGCCATAGACGAACCGGAAACCGGCCTGCACCCCTCCATGTTTCCCATCATCGCCGAATACGCGGCCGAGGCATCCAAGCGCACGCAAGTCATCTTCTCCACCCACTCGCCGCAATTCCTCGACGCCTTCGGCGAATACAACCCGACCACCACCGTCACCGTCTGGAAAGACGGCGAAACCAAAATCAAGAACCTCGACGGCGACGCCCTCAAACAGTGGCTCGAACACTACTCCCTCGGCACACTCTTCCTCTCCGGCGACCTGGAGGCCCTGGCGTGAAAATCATCCTCATCGTGGAGGGCGATACCGAAAAAGAAGTGCTCCCCGGCTTCCTCCAACGCTGGCTGGCCGGGAAAGTCGATCCCCTGCCGGCCATAAAAGCGGTCAACACGAGAGGATGCGACAACCACATCAAAGAGTGCGCAACCAAAGCAAGATTGCACCTCGCCGCCCCCGACGTCCTGGCCGTATTCGGCCTGCTCGACCTCCACGGGCCAAAAAACATCCCCGCGAACTGCACCTCGATCAAGGACAAATGCGACCACCTGCGCCAGAGGCTGGAAACGGAAGTCGGCTCGCCCAAATTCAAACAGCACTTCGCCGTGCACGAACTGGAAGCCTGGCTGTTAAGCGACCCGGACATCTTCCCATTGGAAGTCAAACGCGCCCTACCCGCCAAGACCACCCGTCCGGAATCCGTCAACTCCACGGAACCGCCGAAACAACTCCTCGAACGTCTCTACCGGGACAAGACCAGACGCGAATACAAAAATAGAACGGATGGAAGCGTGCTGTTCTCCAAACTCGACCCCGAAGTCGCCCGCGCAAAATGCCCGGCCCTGGCCGCGCTTTTGACCGACCTGCTCGCTGTCGCCCAACAAAGCCACCCGTAACCTCGCCGGGAAAACGAAAACGCCCGGAGCGTTCCCGCCCCGGGCGTGCGATGCGCCACAGCCACACTCGGGCCGCGCCGCCGGAAAAGCCGCAAAGCCCCTCACATGGAACAGACCAGCCGGCCGTCCTCCACACGCAGCACGCCGTCCTCGAAAAGCTTGACCGCCACGTCGCAGACGTCCTTGTCGTAGCGCACCCCCGCCCCGTCCATGATCTCCTGGAGCGCGGCGTCGAGGCCCAGGGCCGGCCGGTACGGCCGGTGGGCCGACATGGCCTCCAGCACGTCGGCCACGGCCAGAATCTTCGCCTCGAGCAGCAACTGCCCGCTTTGCAACCCCTGCGGATAGCCGCTGCCGTCGATGCGCTCGTGATGCTGCAGGACGATGTCCTTGACCGGCCAGGCAAAGGGAATGTTTTTCACGATCTCGTAACCGGCCACGGAATGACG
This sequence comes from Solidesulfovibrio sp. DCME, assembly GCF_049995385.1. Lineage (NCBI taxonomy): Bacteria > Pseudomonadati > Thermodesulfobacteriota > Desulfovibrionia > Desulfovibrionales > Desulfovibrionaceae > Solidesulfovibrio > Solidesulfovibrio sp. DCME. Next base: position 1,251,351 of record NZ_CP188261.1, on the reverse strand, counting down.
CTGCATCAGCGCCATCTCCTCGGGCGAGAGCCTGGCCGGCTTGGCCAGGATGGCCATGGGGATGCAGACCTTGCCGATGTCGTGCAACAGCCCGGCAATGCGGATGCCCTCGATCTGGTCAAACGACAGGTTCATCTCGTCGGCAATGCAGCAACTGATCATGGAGACCGAACGCTGATGGCCGGCCGTGTACAGATCCCGTTTCTCGTGGGCCGTGGACAGCGACTCCACCGTCTCGTACATCAGGCTTTTCAGGTTGCGATGGCTTATCGTCAACTGCTGCTCCGCCTGGCGGCGCGAGGAAATATCCCGGGCGACGATGGTCACGCCGATGATCTGCTCGTGGAAGCGCAAGGGCGAAATGGTCCAGGAAACAGGGAAGAAATGGCCGTCACGATGGCAATTGATGGTCTCGTAGCGCGAATACGAATCACCGTGGGCAGCCACGGACATATAGGAATCGAAATCCTGGGTGACGCTTTGCGGCACGATCTTCATGATGGACGAGCCGACGATGTCTGCGGCCCGGTAGCCGTAGATGTGCTCCGCCCCGTGGTTCCAGGACATGACCTTCCTGTTGAGGGAGACGCTGACGATGGCGTCGTCGGACGAATCGACGATGGACGCCAGCCGGCTGATCTCCTCGATCTGCTTGCGGCGCTCCGTGATGTCCGTAAAAAGGACCAGTACGTATTTCTCCTCGGTGCCGCTCACTTCCGTCATGCGTATGCGGAAGTACTTCTCCGCATCATTGCCGAGTTTGAGCTTTTTCTCGAAAAGCACTTTCCTGTCTGGCGAGGCCAACATGCGTTGCATATCGCCGGCAATTGCATGCAGTATATTCCCGGCCGTTTCCTTTCCCTGAAAACTGACGAGAAACGCGTCATTTACCGCCTCTTCCTCGCCATCCTTGTTCAACAGGACCGCAGGCAAGGGCAGTTCCTTGAATATCTCATAATACCGTTCCATGGGCGCCTCTGGACGATTGGGCTGCGAGAGGCTTCTATATACGGCATAGCCGGGAGCCCAAGCAATCTGTTTCTCGTCTGCATGCCTTCTTCCTTTCCTGACATAAGACACCTAGCCAAGGCAGGCCTATGCGGACCGGCCCAGCCGGCCGAAAAAAGACGCCCGAAGCCTTCAGGCTTCGGGCGTCTTCGCATCCGGCGCGACGCCGGGCCACCGGTCGTCGCGCCGCAAGGAACCTGGAATCTAGGTCAGAAGGGCCGTACCGATCTGGTAGATGCACACCGAGACCACATAGGCGAGGCACAGGCCGCCAACCACCGAAAAGGCCGCCCACTTCCAGTTGGACTCCCGGGCGATGACCACCACCGTGACCATGCAGGGCGTGTACAGCAGCATGAAGGCAAAAACCGACAGCACCGCCGGCAAGGTCCAGGCCGGATCGGCCGCCAGCCGTTCGCTCAAGGGGTCGGCCTCCTCGGGGTCCACTTCGCCCATAGAGTAGGCCGTGGCCATGGTGGAGACGAAGACCTCCTTGGCGGCGAAGGCGCCGATGAGCGCGATGTTGGCCTGCCAGGGGAAGCCGGCCAGGTTGGTCAGGGGAGTCAGCGCCTCGCTGACCCGGCCGGCGGCGGAATACTTGAGCGCCGCTTCGTTTTGCTCGTCCTCGAAGGGCTTCTGGGCGTCCTCGGTCAGCGAAGCCAGTTCCTCTTCGCCCGCATTGGGGTTGTCGGCCTTGACCTTCTCGGCCGCCTGCTCCTTTTGCAGCTCGTACTGGGCCACGGTGTCCGCAGGCAACTCCGGAAAGGTCATGACCGCCCACATGAGGATGGAAACGGCCAGGATGACCGTACCGGCCTTTTTCACGTACTGCCAGACCCGCTCCCAGGTGTGCAGCAGCACGCCGCGAAGCGTCGGCAGGCGATAGGGCGGTATCTCCATGACAAAGGGCGTGCTCTCGCCCCTGATCACGGTGGTGCGCAACAGCTTGGACACCAGCAGCACGAAGCCCCAGGCGGCCAGCACCACGAAGAACATGGCCCGGGTGGGGTTGTCCGGGAAAAAGGCGGCCACGAGCATGAGGTAGGCCGTGGTCTTGGCCCCGCAGACCATGAACGGCGCCGTGAGGATCGTCGCCAGGCGCTCGCGGGGGCTGCGCAGGGTGCGGGCGCACATGACCCCCGGCACGGCGCAGCCGCCCGGGATGCCGCCGGACATGATCAGCGGCATGACCGACATGCCGTGCAGGCCGAAGATCCGCAGCACCCGGTCGAGCATGTAGGCCACGCGCGCCATGTAGCCGAGGTCCTCCAGGAAGACCAGCATGGCGAACATGATGCAAATCAGCGGCGTAAAGCCGATGACCGAACCCACGCCGCCGATGACGCCGCTGACGATCATCGATTGGAGATACCCCTCGGGGAGATAGGTCGTGGCCACGCCGCTGAGCCATTCGAAGCCGGCTTCGATCCAGCCCTGGGGATAGGCGCCCAGGGTGAAGGTCACCTGGAACATCAGGTACAGGATGGCCAGCATGATGACCGGGCCGAGCAGCTTGTGGGTGACGACCTTGTCGATGGCGTCGGAGTTGTTGCGCCGCAGTTCGTCGCCGCCCCGCACCACGCCCTGCTTGATGAGGCCGTTGATGTAGCCGTAGCGCCAGTCGGCGATGATGGCGTCGGGGGTGGTGGCGCTGTTAATGCGGGTGACAGCTTCGGCCTCGGCGCACAGGCCCACGAGCTGCTCGTGGGCCGGGCCGGCTTTTTTGCCCTCGCCCATGACCTGCTCGTCGTTTTCCAGGTACTTGACCGCCACCCAACGGGGGTCGTAGCGGCCGGCGAGGAAACCGGCCTCCTCGATCACCCGGGTCATGCGGTCGATGACGGGGTCGAGGTCCGGGCCGTAGGAAAGCCGAAACGGCGACCACTTGCCTTGGGCCTTGTCGGCTACCGCGGCCACGGCCCGCATCAGCTCCTTGCTGCCCTGGCCGAGCCGGGCCACGCAGGGCACCACCGGCACGCCCAGCAGTTTGGACAGCTTGTCCACGTCGATGGTCACACCGCTGCGGCGCACCTCGTCCATCATGTTGAGCCCAAGCACCAGCGGCGCGCCGATCTCCAGGAGCTGCACGGCCAGATAGAGGCTGCGCTCCAGGGCCGTGGCGTCCATCATGTTGATGACCACGTCGGGCCGCTCGTCCACGATGACGTTGCGGGCGACCAGCTCCTCCATGGAGTAGGAGGTCAGGGAGTAGGTGCCGGGCAGGTCGACCAGGTGGCTTATGTGGCCGTTTTCCCGGTACACGCCCTCCAGGCGGTCGACGGTGATGCCGGGATAGTTGCCCACCCGGGCCGAGCCGCCGGTGATGGCGTTGAACATCGTGCTCTTGCCGCAGTTGGGCTGGCCGGAAACGGCCACGCGTATGGTTTGCGCCATGCTAGAGCGCCTCCACGGTGATATAGTCGGCCTCGCAGTTGCGCAACGACAGCGTGAACCCCTTCATGCGCACCGCCACCGGATCGGTCAACGGCGCCCGGCCGACGACCATGAGTTGCGTGCCGGGCACAAGGCCCATGTCCCGAATACGGCGGCCCAACTCTCCGCTGGCCGCAACCGCCCGGATACACCCTTTCTGATTGACGGCCAGTTGCCGCATCGACGTGACCATGGTTCCCCTCCTTGCTGCGCACCGCCCGTGTGTTGCGGCGTCGTGACCTATCGACAACCCGTGCGCCTGGGCGCGGGCCGGATTGCCGTGGCGGGTCTTGGTGTAAATGATATTCAATATCATTGTCAACACCCACGAAGGGCCCCGCCCAAGCCATGCCCACGGCCTCGGCCAAACGCAGGGGCACGGCCGCGCCCGGGACCTGCCCAGGCAGCCGCGGCCCCGGTTCGGCCCGGGCCGGTCAACGGCCCTCACGGCCCGTAGGAGAGGAACGCTTCAGACAAGGGGGCAAAATTCACCCGAGCCCAGGCGCTCGGCCCAGCCGACGCCGGCCTCGGCCGCCCGGGAAGCCCCGTCCTGACCGGCCGCCCCGTCCCGGCGCAGGCGATCGCGCAAGACTCTGGCGTTGGAATGGGCGATGCCCTGGGCGGTCATCATGTCCTTGAGGTCGTGCCGCCGGGAAAAGCCCAGACGAATGTTGCCGCCACCGTCCAGATAGACCTGGCAGCACAGCCGTTCCACGAGGTAACGTAGCGGATCCTGACACATTTCCGTCATGATGGGCGCCATCCCTCTGGGAGTGTCGGAGAGGAAACGGGGGAAGAACTTTCGTTACAGTGTCACGAGCGATATGTCATTCGTAACAGCAAGGCAAATGAAAGTTTGTTCAGGCTCGCCCGCCCGACGGGCAAAGGGGGGCACGGGCAGCCAACCCGGACATCAATGCATCAATATCCTTGAAAATCTTCTGACAGGAACACTCAAGCATGCAATTGACCAGGGACTGGGCCGTGTCCCCGGCGGACCGAAAATCCGTGCGCAGGCCCCACACCGCCATGCCCCTGGCATAGGCGTAGCCGACCTCGAAGGCGGTGCCGTCGTCCACCTGCGGCCCGTCCAGCACGGCCACCACCAGGTCGCAGCCGCCAAGGCCGGCCAGGCAGCCGCGAAAGATGTGCCCCTTGGCCGCTGCCCCCATGGCCGGCAAGTCGTCATCCGCGAACAAGTCCCCGGGCCACAGGGCGGCCAGGCCCGGCAGCGCATCGACCCGGTCGCGCAAATGGGCCATGAACCGGCGTTCGGCCAGGCTGAAAAGGGGTCCGGCGAGGTAGACACGCATGGCTGCTCCTGGGGGGCGGTGGTGTGCGGGCCGGCGGCCCGCAGGCCCGGCATCGTAGCCCTGTGGCCCCTCCCCGGCAACCGGGCCGAAAACGGCCGGGCTTGACCGCCGCCACGGGATGGTCTAACCAAAAAACCGTCCGCGACCCAATTAGTCTCCCGCGATCCGCGCGGCCGCGTCCTTCCGGACGAGGCCGCTGTGGTTGGTTTTTTTCCGACAATCAAACCGCTTGCAAGGTATGACGATGGACAGCATTCCCATTACCATTGAAGGCTTCAGAAAACTCGAGCGTGAACTGGAGCGACTGAAAAAGGAGCGGCCCGAAGTCATCCAGGCCATCAAGGAAGCCCGCGAAGAGGGCGACCTGCGCGAGAACGCCGGCTACGAGGCCGCCCGCGAACGCCAAGGCATGCTCGAGGCCCGCATCAATTTCATCGAATCCCGTATGCCGCGCTTCAACGTCATCGACCTGGCCAGCCTCGACGGCGACCAGGTCATCTTCGGCGCCACCGTGGAAATCGAGGACGTGGATACCGGCGACATGAAGAAGTACACCCTGCTCGGCCCGGACGAGTCCGAACCCAGCAAGGGCACCATTTCCATCCTTTCGCCCGTGGGCCAGGCCTTGCTCGGCAAGCGTGAGGGCGACGAGATCGTGGTGGACGCCCCGCGCGGCAAGATCAATTACGAAATCGTCTCCATCACCTTCAACGGCGCCGTCAACCGGGCCTGATCGCCCGCCCCCGGGCGCCGGTATTGGCCCCGCCCCCCTGGGGACGGGGCCAAAAGCGTCTTTGGGGACGCAAGCCGCCGCCTCAGGCCTCGGCGAACAGGCAGCGGTTGCCGGCCGCGTCGTAGCAGCCGCCACAGGACACGCACCGGCTGGGCGACCGGTCCCCTTCCCGCCAGCGCCGGGGCAGTTCTGGCTCGCACAAAAGCGGCCGGGACAGGGAGAAAAAGGCGATCGCCGTTTCGTTGGCGATGCGCTCCATCACTTCGGGCGACCGGTTGGCCCCGACCAGGGCCACCGGCGCGCGGATGGCCGCCGCCACGGCCGCGGCCTCGGGGGCCAGGACCGATTCGGCCTGCTGCGGGCCGTCGCACAGCCCCCGGTTGCCGCCAAGGCCGCTTACCTCCACCAGGTCGATCCCGGCCGCGTCCAGGGCTTGCGCCGCCTCCAGGCAGGCCTCGAACACCCCCGGCGTCCCGTCCAGGTCCCGGCAGTCGAGCTTGACGGAAAGCAGGAAATCCTCGCCCACGGCGGCCCGCATGGCCGCGTGGATGTCCAGGAGCAGCTTGCGCCGCCCGGCCGGCGAGCCGCCGTAAGCGTCGGTGCGGCGGTTGAGGCCGGGATGCAGGAATTGGCTGAGAAAATAGCCGTGGGCGCTGTGGATTTGCGCCCCGGCGTAGCCCGCCTCCCGGGCCAGGCGGGTGCCGTGGGCGAAAAGCGCCGGCAAGGCGTCCAGCTGTGCCGTGCTCGGCTCGCTCACGGCCAGCAGGGCGCCGTCGCGGCCGGCATGGGCCAGTTGCAGCAGCATGGGCACGCCGGCGGCCCGGCCGGCGGCGGTCAGTCGGCCGTGGCCCGGCAGGTGCTGCGGGCCGCACAGCCCGATCTGGCCGGGGATGGCCCTGGCGTCGGGGCTCAGGTACGTCGCGCTGACAATAAACCCGCCGATGCCGCCGGCGATCTGCCGCGCGTCGCAGCGTTCCAGTTCGGGGGTGACGGCACCCTGCGGGTCGGCCAGCCGTTCCCAGGTGGCCGAGCGCAGCAGCCGGTTGGGAAAGGCCACGCCCTTGACGGACACGGTATCGAAAAGCGTCTTCATGGTCGCCTCCTCGCGGCCGGGCTTCCCGGCCCTGGCCGACGAAGATACCCCCGCCTTGGCCCCGGCGGAAGAAGGCACCTGGTGGTGTCCCGGTATGCTCCGCGACACCGGGCGCGGGCGATAAAAAAAGCCCCGTCTCCGGCGAGGCGGGGCCTTGGTGGACATTGCTTGCGGCGACAGGCCGCCAGCGGCATATGGCCCCCCGTCCTCGGGGAGACGGAGCCTTGGCGGACGTTGCTCAGGAGGCGGCGCCGGCGGCGGCCAGGGCTTCCTGGAGCTTGGCCTCGTCGTCGTGGGACAGGGAGGTCTGGAGCACCTTGCCGCCCGTGCCCTTGAGTTCGTCGAGGACCTTGTCCTCGGTCATCTTGCGGATGAGCACGAACAGGACCGAGGAACCGGGGGTCAGGGTCTCGGCCAGCTTTTTCATGAAGTCGTCGTCGATGCCGACATCGGTCAGGGCCCCGGCGGCCGCGCCAGAAGCCGCGCCCACCACCGCGCCGAGCACCGGCATCATGAAGATAAGCCCGATGAGCGCTCCCCAGAAGCCGCCGCCCACCGCCCCGGAAGCGGCCAGGTGGTACATCTGGTGCAGTTTGATCTTGCCGTCCTTGTCCTTGACGGCGACCACGGCGTCCTCCAGATCGACCAGGTATTCCTTTTGCATCTTGAGCAGTTTGAGGCGCACTTCCTCGGCCTTGAAGGCATCATCATAGCCGACGACGATCAGATCGCTCATACGGGACTCCTTGCCGCGCAGTTGGATTCGGCCCCGCACCGGAGCCGGGGCTGCGTTGTGATGCTGTGCCCCATTTCCCGCGCGTTGGCAACACGGCCCGGTCCACGGCCCGGCAATGTCGCCCAATCGTGTTCCGTACGTCGCCTCAGCCACTGCTTGTGGCAGCCGCCGGGCTCGTCTATCCTGCGGCCAGGCCAGTGCCTGCCCCAACCCGTCGCGCCAAGGAGACGTCCATGCCCCCCGCCGACCTGCCCACCGAACGCCTGTCCCGCTTCCGGGAACTGCTTGGCCTGTCCGAGCTCGAGGGAAACCCGCTGGCCCGCTACGCCGCGAGCCTCGGCGCCGCCCCCGGTGATTTCGCCGACCGCATCCAGGCCTTCGTGCGTGAGATGCCCCAATTGCGCATCATCCAGGAAAGCCTGCCCGACCCGGCCAAGCTGCGGCGCAACTGGGAGGAGTGGTTCTCGGGGCTTTTCGCCCAGGGCCTCGGCGAGGCGCTCCTCACCCGGCTGTGGCGCAGCGGCCAGGCCCACGTGGCCCACAACGTGGACCACCGCCTGGTCAGCACGGCCTACGCCCTGGCCCGGCGCCACCTGCACGAACGGGCGGCCGCCGTCCTGCCCGCCCCCGAGTTGCCCGAGGCCTTGCGGGCCATCGACGCCATGGTCGATTGCAGCCTGCTGGTGGAAACCGACGCCTACGTGACCTTTGCCACGCGCTGCGAACTGGAGGTGGTCCAGGGCATCGCCCACCAGGTGCGCAACCCCATCGCGGCCATCGGCGGCCAGGCCCGGCGCCTGCTGCGGCGGCACGGCCAGGAGCCGGACGTGGCCGAGGCGGCCCAGGTGGTGCTCGACGAGGCGGCCCGCCTCGAGGCCCTGGCCCGGTCCGTGTCCCGGTACATGGACGTCACGGCCCGGGAGCCGGCCCCGGCGGCCACGCCCCTGGCGGCCTTGCTCGACATCGTCCGCAGCCGGGTGGCCGCCCTGCCCGGCCGCCAGGACACGGCCTTCTCGGCGGACATCGTCCCGTCCGACCTGGCCCTGGCGCTGTCGCCCTCGGACCTCGACGCCCTGCTCGGGGCGCTTTTGGACAACGCCTACCGCTACGCCGCCCCGGGCGACCCCCAGGTGCGCCTGACCTGCCGGGAAAGCCCGGGCCGGCCGGGATTTGCCACCCTTTCCATCGACAACACCGGCCAGACCCTGTCGGCCGAAGACCTCACCCGCATCTTCAGCCCCTTCCACTCCTCGGACCCCCAGGGCACGGGCATGGGCCTGGCCACGGCCAAGACCATCGCCCGCAAGTATTCCGGGGCCATCGCCATGAGCCTGCTCGACCACGGCACGCGCTGCCTGGTCAGCCTGCCCCTGGCCACGGCCGGGGCCGAGGCGCCGGCCTAAGACCAAATCCGGCGCATGACGCCCGTCAAGCTCGAAACTTATACAACTCTATCTGTTTGGTAGACGCAGCGCCGGTCCTGCCTGCGAAAGAGAACCGGAAGAGGCGCCGTCAGGGCCGCACCGATGCGCCGGCCGGGCGCGGCAGCATGCAGCACAGCGTGGTACCGGCGGCCTCGTCGCTGACGCAGCTTATGGTGCCGCCGAGGCTTTCCACGATGAGCCGGGCGCTGTAGGCGCCAAGCCCGGTGCCGCCGGCCTTGCCGCTGGTGGCGTATTTCTCGAAGAACCGGTCGCGGATAGCCTCGGGCACGGCCCCGGCGTTGTGCAGGCTCACCAGGACCATGTCCCGCCCGAGCACCGCGACCGCCACTTCGCCGTCCCGGGGCGAGGCTTCCACGGCGTTTTTGAGCAGGTTGGCGAACAGCGAGAAAAAAAGCAGCTCCTCGCCGAGCACGGTGACCGGCCCCGCCAGGCCGGACGCGCCGTCGGTCTCGAACCGGATGGCCACGGCCTTGGCCCGGGTCAGGGGGGCCAGGTCGCCGGCCACGCTCTCCAGGACCCGGCACAGGTCCACCGGCCGGGGATCGAGCACGTACGTCCCGGCCTCCATCTTGTAGAGGTCCAGGGACAGGTTGATCATGCCGAGCATCTTGAGCCCGGATTCCTTGATCATGCCGAGCAACGGCCGGACATGGCCCGGCAGGTCCGGGTCGTCCATGAGCACGTCGGGCAGGCCGATGATGCCGGTCAGGGGGGCCTTGAGGTCGTGGCGGGTCATGCGCTCCACGTCCTCGCGCAAGGATTCGAGCTTTTTTTGCTCGGAGATGTCGACGAAGCTTTCGATGACGCAGTCCCGGCCGGCCAGGCTGGCCCGCACGGCGGTCTTGAGGATGAGGATCTCGCGGCCCGTGGCGTCGCGGATGCGCCGTTCCACGCAGGAAAGCGTCTGGCCGCCGTCGATGATCGGGCAGTTGCCTCGCTGGGCCGGGCAGAAGCAGTCGAAGCACTCCCGGCCGACCAGTTCCTCCCAGCCCCGGCCGACCATGGCCGCGCCGGCCGGATTGATGTCCACCACGGCGTGGCTGGCCGGGTCGATGACCGCCACCCCGGCCGGCAGGGAATCGATGATGACCCGGACCTCATCGTAGGCCCGCCGCAGCGCGGCCGTGCGTTCGGCCACCTTGCGTTCCAGGCCCTGGTTGGCGGCGGAGAGGTGGCGGTAGAGGAAATAGCTCTCCAGGGCGGCCGCCCCGGCATTGAGGACCACGGTAAAAAGGGCCAGGGCCTGGTCCGTGGCCTCCTGGCTCCCCTGGCGCAACAGCCCCAGGCACACGCCCCGGACCCGGGACGGCGTGGCCAGGCGATGGACGGCCAGGCGCCCGTCCCGGCCGCGGGCGCGAAAAAACGCCGGCCCCGGCTGGTCCAGGACCAGGGCCAGGGAATGGTCGTCGATGAGCGAATCCAGTTCCGCCTCGGGGTCGAAGCCCGGCGCCTGGCCCAGCGCCAGGGACAGGACCATGTCGTGGCTGGCCTCGTCGACCAGAAACAGCGCCACCGCCTCCAGGGGCAGCAAGTCCCGGACCCGGCCGGCGATCTCGGCCAGGATGGGCTGCGGGCTTTCCAGGCGGGAATAGCTGGTGTCGAAATGGCCGAGCCCGGCGGCGGCGGCCAGGGCCGCAAGCGCCTCTTCCTTTTCCCGGGACAGGCTCTCCACCCGGGCGGTGAGAAAGGCGATGCGCGCGGCGTCGTCCACGGTCCCCTACCCGACCAGGCTGGCCACGATGTCGTCCACCTGCCGCCGGGCCTGGGACAGGGCTACGGCCAGCAGGCTCGGTTCGATCCCCAGCCGTTCCCAGGCCGCGCCGTCAAGGGGCGGCACCAGGGGCGAGCCGTTGGACCCCAGGCCCAAGGCCACGGTGGCCACGTCGGCCACATGGACGATGGCCGCGTCCAGGTCCGCGCCGCCGGCCAGGTGATGCCCGCCCACGGCGCTGGCCAGTTCCGGCGGCAGGTGCCACTGGGCGAGCAGCGCCCGGCCCACGGCGGCGTGGTCAAAGCCCAAAAGCGCCCGCTCGGCCGCGACCAGCGGTTCGCCCCGTTCCCAGGCCAGGCGCATGGCCCGGGACATGGTGCGGGGCAGGCGCCGCAGCAGCACCAGCCGGCCCAGGTCGTGGAGCAGCCCGGCCACGAACAGCCGTTCCTGGGACAGGCCGCCGACATGGGCGCCGAGCACCCGGGCCAGGGCGCCGCAGCCCACGGCATGCTCCCAGATCTGGCGCATGGTCAGGCAGCAGGAGGGTATGTCCCGGAACCGGTCCACCACGGCCACGCCCAGGGCCAGTTGGGCCAGCTCCCCGGCCCCGATGCGCATGACGCCCCGGGCCAGGGAATCGATGGGCCGGGCCAGGCCGTAGAACGGGCTGTTGGCCAGGCGCAGGAGCCGGGCGGCCAGGCTGGGGTCGTCGCCGATGATGCCGGCGATGCGGCCGGCCGAGGCGCCGGGGTCGTCGATGGCCTCGCGCAGGCGGAAATAGATGTCCGGAAAGCTGGCCAGGGAGGGGTCGTCGGCCACCAAGGCCTCGGGGCCGGGCGGGAGCGGCTCGGCTTCCCCGGCCTCCACCGGGGGCGGGGCCACCGCCGGCACCGGGCAACGGTCGGCCCGGGCCAGGTCGCGCAGGCAAAACCCGTACAGGGCCGCCACGGCCGGATGAGCCCGGTCGGTGAGGACGAACCGGGCGTCCAGGGCCTGCCAGACGTCGTTGGGCGAAGGCGCCGCCTCGCCGCCGGCGTCGGGAACGGCCGTTGCCGGGGGCTCCCCGCCCGGGGCCAGGCAAACGGCGCTCACTCCCCAGATGCGCAGCACCCGCAGGTGGTTGGGCAACAAGACCGTGCCGGCGGACAGCAGCATCCGGCCGTTTTTGCCGCACACGTCCGCGCCAAGCACCAGACCCGGCTGCAGTTCGTCGATGGGAACCTTGGCCATGTCGCACCGCCGCCACTGCCATCGTTTCGGGCAGGGGAAAGGCTGCCCCGGCCACACGACATGATGATAACGGCAACCGAGCCACCGGGCAAGGCGCGTCACCCGTCTCGATCACCCCGCCGTCCCGGGACCGGGGCCGCCCCCTGGCACAGGGCCTTTACGGGACAGGGGCCGTGTCCCGCAGCAGGGCCGTCACGGGACCGCGACCATGTCCCGGAACAGGGCCGTCACGGGACCGGGACCGTGTCCAGAAGCATGGCCGTCACGGCCGCGGGCGTGAGGCCGTCGGCCAGGGCCTCGTAGGTGCACAAGATCCGGTGGCGCAACACGTCCGGGGCCATGGCCTTGATATCGCCCGGGGTGACGTAGTCCCGGCCGTCGAGCAGGGCCCGGGCCCGGGCGGTCCTGGCCAGGGCGATGGCCGCCCGGGGCGAGGCGCCGTAGGCGATGCGGCCGCCAAGGGCGGCCAGGCCGGCCGGCACGGGCTCCCGGGTGGCCCCGACCAGGGCCACGATGTAGTCGAGGAGCCGCTCGTCCAGGCGCACCGTCCCGGCCAGGGCCGCCAGCTCCAGCACGTCCTCGCGGGAAAGGGCGGCCGGCGCGCTCGGGGCCTCGGCCAGGCAGGCCCGGCGCACGATCTCCTTTTCCTCGTCCGGGGCGGGGTAGCCCAGGACCAGGCACAAGAGGAACCGGTCCACCTGGGCCTCGGGCAGGGGATAGGTGCCTTCCTGCTCGATGGGGTTCTGGGTGGCCAGGACGAAAAAGGGCTCGGGCAGGGGGAAGGTTTCGCCGCCGATGGTCACCCGACGTTCGGCCATGGCCTCGAGCAAGGCCGACTGGACCTTGGACGGCGCCCGGTTGATCTCGTCGGCCAGAAGGATGTTGGTGAAAACCGGGCCCTTGCGCACGACGAAGCTGCCCGTGGCCGGCTTGTAGACCTCGGTGCCGGCGATATCGGCCGGCAACAGGTCCGGGGTGAACTGCACCCGGCGGAAATCGGCCCGCACGGCCGTGGCCAGGGTCTTGACCGCCAAGGTCTTGGCCAGGCCGGGCACGCCCTCGATGAGCACGTGGCCCCGGCAGACAAGGGCCGTCAGCAGCCTGTCGGCCAGCGCGGCCCGGCCCACCAGGACCGTGGCCATGGCGGCCCGGAAGGCCGACACGCGCAAAGCCGCCTCGGCCAGCCGCGACGGTTCGATTACGGACATGGGAAGCCTCCGGCGCAAGCGGTCAGCGCCCGATGGTATTGCGGAAAATCCAGTCGGTTATCAGAAAAATGCCGTCCTTGCCCACCGGGGAGAACCGCACCAGCCGGTCGTGGCGGATTTCGCCGGCCTCCATGAATTGAAACCCGACGTACTTCTTGCGCAGCGGCGGAAAATCCCGAATGCGCTTGACCTCCAGCCGCAGCCCGAGCTTGAGGTCCGGGATGCCCGTACGGCCCACCAGATGCATCAACGCCAGCAGCGGATGCTCCTTGCTGCTGTCGATGAAATAGTCATGGGCCGGGGCGTCCTGGTGGATTTCCAGCATGAGGCCGCCGGCCGACAGGTCCCTGATGTGGCAATGGGAGGCGCTGTCGGGGATGATGCAAAACGGTGCCGGCCATTTCTCCATGGTGCTGAAGGCGGCCCAGTCCGCCTGCGGGCTCGGCGAGGCCATCTCGAAGGCGGCCAACTGGCTCGGGTCCAGGGGCAGGCGCTTGTGGGAACGCCTGGTCAGTTCGAAGGCGGCCGGCAGGGACAGTTCCACCAGGCAATGGGACGGGTCGGCCTCCTCCACGGCCAGCACGTTGGAACGGAAATCGAGGTAGGTACTTTTGCGGTTGGCGCCGGCGATGGAAAAGTAGCCGTGGACCTCCTGGCCGGGCCGGGCCTCGTTGAGCCGGTTGCCGCGCGGCGACTGGACGGTCATGGAGGCGTCGCCGAGCCCCTTGATATGGCAAGGATTGATGGCCGAATCGTTGGGGTCGTCGAACAGGCGGAAATAGAGGATGCTTTTCTGCTTGAAGGCCTCGTCGAGGACGGTGCGTTCCTCCACGCGCATGCCCCGGGCGGGCGGGGCCTTTTTCTCCTGGATGGCCTTGGCCGCGTCCAGGGTGCGCCGCAGCCAGAACATGGCGGCGACCCGGCAGACCAGCGCCTGGGGCGGATCGCCGCCCATGCGGAACCGGGAGTCCGACGACAGGCGGGCGCTTAAGTTGTCGAACCGCTCCAGGACATGGCGAAAAACCTCCAGGGCGCCGACATCGCCGCCACACACCCCCGGCGTTTCGCCCCGGATCGCGTCGAGATAGTCGCGCAACCCGAAGGCCTTGGGGATCTCGCCGAGAACCAACACGCCGTAGCGGTCCACGGGCGGTGCCTGCCCAGCCGCGGCGAACAGTTTGCGAAACAGCTTGGCGATAAACGGCGTCTTGTACTTCGCCTCAATGAGGCGGGCGGTGAATTCGAACACGGGCGTCGAGAGCAGGGGCAGCAGGACGACCGACCCGATGGACCGGACGTACCAGTGGAAGACGTCTCGATCGGAGAGCATCTTGCCCAAAACGCTGTCCTCGAACTTGAGGACATAGTCAAAGGTGTTGAGTTCGATGCAAAAGACGTTCTCCCGGGCGTCACTTTGCCGGTGTAGGAGCCAGCGGTCTTTGTCTTCCTCCCGCAACCAGCGCCAGCGATGAAAATACATCTCACCAACGATATAATCGAAATAGCGCCGCTGATTGAAGGCGTTTTTGAGCAGCTTGAGTATGGCCTGTTCCAGGGCGGCCCTATCGTTTTGGCTGGCCACCAATCCCTTGTTGACGAGCCAATGCGGCAACGCATCGTCGCGTCCCATGGCATAGCGCATGACGTCGGTAACGACCTCACCGGTGTCCACCTGCCGCAGCAGATGGTCGCCTATGCCTCTGGCCAAATCCAACGCAGCGTCGGCAAGCACCGGTTTAGCCGCCGGTTCGGGGGTGCGCGAAGCGAGCCGGCCGAAATGCAGGTCCAAACCGGTTCGCACCACTGGGAGCAAAGCCTCTTTCATGAACAAACATCCCGTCCCGAAAGGGTTGCGCTGGCGCGATGGTCTTGCGATAGCAGATTGACTCTTTTTCGCAAGGCTTCGCCGCGCGCGGGGGTAATATCCTACGGACGCAAGGTGGCGATCCGGTCACGGAAGAGCCAACCCACCCGGCCGTCCCCGGTGCGGACAAGCAGCCGGCCGGCGCGCTCCCGGCCGATGGCCACGAGTTGCCCGGCGGCCAGCCCCCCCAGGGGCTCGGCCCCCGCCTCGGGGGCGCTGGCCAGGGTCGCCTCGGCCAGCACCACCCCCCGGGGCCACAGCCTCCCGGCCAGACTCGCCCAGCCGACCGCCAGCCAGAGCACGGCCACGGCCGCTCCCGCCGCCAGCACCGACGGCCGGGGCAGGCGACGGCCCCACACCCGGCCGGCGGCCAAAGCCAGCCAGAAACAGGCATTGGCCCCCAGGGCGGCCAGCCACAGCAGCCATGCCGGCAGCCACCCGGCCAGAAACCAGGGGCCGGCGAACAGCGCCCCGGCATCGAGGCCGGCGGCGGCCAGGGCCGCGACCGTTTCCGGGTCTCCCGGCCCGGCCAGGGCGGCCTGGCGCAGCCAGAAAGCGGCCCAGCCGGGCTGCCCGGCCATCCGGGCGGCCAGGGCCGCGTCCAGGCAAAAGGCCGGGCCGGCCTGTTGCGGTGCGGCGGCAAAGGCCTGGGCAAAGGCCTCGGCCGCGCCGGCGAAATCGCCCGCGCCGTAGGCCTGCCGGGCCGCCCCGGCCAAGGCCCGCTCCCCGGCCACGGCCCAGCCCGCCAGGACGTACAGGCTCAGCAGGCCGCACCAGGCGCCAAGCAGCACGGCCCTCATGACCCGATCCTTCGCGCCGCGGCCAGGGCTTCCCGCCGGGCGGCTTCCAGTTCCCCGGGCGCGGCCGGCCGTCCGGCGTAGAGCAGCCTGTCGAGCCGGGCCAGCACCGACAGGCCCGCCGTGTCCGGCCCCGGCCCCGCCGTTTCGGCCCGGGCCAGGGCGCGGCGCAGGGCCTCGGCGGCCTGGACGGCGTCCGGTTCCCCGGCCGAGGCCTTCGATGTGCGGCGCCGGCCCGGCCAAAAGGTCAGGCCGTAGACAGCCGGCGGAAAGAGCGCCCAGGCCAGCCGCCAGCCCCAGGCCGGCGGGCCGGCCGGCCGGTCCCGACCCGTCCCGCGCAAGGCCGGCGCCGTCCCGGGGTCCGGTGACGACGGCGCGGCGACGAAGGTTTGCGGCCCGGCTTCGAGGGTGCGGTAGGCATCGGCCTCGGGATCGAAGGCCGCCAGGCGCACGGCCGGCAGGACGTACGCCCCGGCCGCCTCGGCGCCCAGGGCATAGCGGAAGACCCGGCTGCCCGAATACCCCGCCGGTGTGGCCGCGACCTCGCCCTCGGCGGGAAGCTCCCGGACCGTCAGGCCCGGCGGCGCCTCCAGCACCGGCGGCCGAGCCGCGTCGAGGTTGCCCCGGCCGGACAGGACCAGTTCGTAGACCGCCCCGCCCTCCCCGGCCGCGCGAACCAGGCGCGAGGCCAGCTCCAGGCGCCCGACCAGGCCCGTAAAGGGCGCCGGGCCTTGGAAGGCCGGTAGTGCCCGCACGGTCAGCGCACGGCCGGGGCCGGCCAGCACGGTTTCGCCGGGGCTGCCCGGCAGGCCGCGCAACCGGGCCGTGGGGCCGGCCAGGGACTGCGCTCCGGCGTGCAGCGGCGTCAGCAGATAATCGATCGCGGCCGTCACGTAGGCCTTGGCGCCCAGGCGCAGTTCGCCGTCGCGCTGCCCGGGCAAGGGCGTCACGGCGAAACCGGGAAAGGCCGGCGGCTCGATGGACACGCCCGAGGCGGCCACGGCCCGGTAGAGGCACACGGTGTAGACCACGGCCTGGCCGACATACGGTCTGTCGGCGGCCAGGGAGACGTCCAGGAACAGGTCGCGCCCGGCCAGCCCCTTGGGCGGCGCGGGGCGTGGCCCCACCCGCACGGTGACGGGGGCGGTGGTCAGGCGCTGCCCGCCCGTTTCCACGGTCAGGGCCGGAACGGTCAATTCGCCCGCCCGCCGGGGAATGAGCTCGAAGCGGTAGGCCGAGACGGCTTCCCCATCCCGGCCGCGCGCGCCCACCGCCCGCCCGCGCGGGGTCACGGTCCAGTCCGTAAGCTCCGGCACGCCGATGACCGCCGCCTCCCGGCCGGGGATGGTCACCCGCAAGGTCAGGCTCTGGCCGACCACGGCCGGCCGGCCGTCGATTTCGGCCGTAGCCGTGGCCGTAGGCGTAGGCGTAGCCGTAGGCGTAGGCATGGGCGTAGGCGCCTGGGCCCGGGCGCCCCCGGCCGCCAGGGCCAGGCCGATGGCCAGCAGGGTCGCACCCCATGGCTGAAAAAACCGCTTCACCAGTCCTTCTCCACCGTCGGCCGGCCGTAGCCCGGCGTTTCGGGCAGGCCCACCCGGTCGGGCACCCGCGACAGGATGGGATCGTCCGCCCCGCCGGCGCTGGCGGCCTGTTTCTCGCCGGCCTTGCGGCCCTTGGCGGCGGCCAGGGGCACGGCCTGGCGCCCCGGGGCGGTCGTATCCGGCCGGCCGGGCGCCTGGTCCGCCTCGGTTGCCTGGTCGTCCTCGCCGCCGGTCCCGTCGTCGTGGCCCACGGGGGCCGGCGCCTGACCGGGACGGTCGGCCTGCCCCTCGTTGCCCGTTTCGGGGGGCGGCGTCCGACCCGGTTTGTTTCCGGTATCGGCCGCGTCCGGTTCCGGTTGCGGCGCCCGCAGCCGGGAGCGCAACCAGTCAAGATTGGCCCGGGCGTCGGCATCGTCGGGGGCGACGGCCAGGGCCGCTTCGTAGAGGCGCATGGCCGCCTGGGCATCGCCTTGGCGGTAGGCGGCGTTACCCTGGTTGTAGAGGGCCTTGGCCCGCAGGACCGGCGTGGCCGCAGCGGCGGCCGCCCGGGCGAAGAGTTCCCCGGCCCGCTCGAAACGCCCCAGCCGATAGCTGGCCGCGCCGACGTCGAACAAAAGCTCCGGGCTGTCCGGGGCGAGGACCCGGGCGCGCAAAAACGCCTCCAGGGCGGCCGTATCGTCCCCGGCGGCAAAGGCGTCGAGCCCCTTGGCCACGAAGGCCTGGGCCTCGTCCCCGGCCGACCGGGCCAGGGCCAGGCCGGGCACGGCCAGGCCGAGGCACAGGCACAGGGCGGCCACCACGGTCCGTGGCCCAAGGCTCAGATCGCCAAGCAACAGCAGCAAGCCCACAAGCCCCCAAAACGGCGTCCGGTCCGGCGAGGACGCACCGGCTGCGGTATCATTGGCCGGCGGGGCCAGGGCGGCCAGGGCGGCGGCCACGCCCGCGGCGGGATCGGGCGCTTGCGGCGCCAGGCGAAAGGCCTGGCCGCCCGTTTCCCGGGCCACGGCGGCCAGGGAGGCCGCGCCCACGCCCACAAGGACCGGCGCGCCCGAGGCGTCGCGCAGCATCCCGTTTTTCCCCAGCGGCACCGGCACCGGCACCGGCCCGCCCACGGCCACGGTGACCACCGGCGGGCCACCCGGACGACGCTCGCCCCCGTCGCGGGGGGCAAGCGTGTCCTCGCCGTCGCAGACGAGCAGCACCGCCCCGGCCTCGGTTGCGGCCAGGGCCAGCCGGGCGGCCTCCAGGGCGGCCGGTATGGAGGTGCCGCCCAGGGGCGCCGCCTCCGGGGAAAGGCTGTCGAGAAAAAGGGCCAGCCCGGCCCGGTCGCGCGTCAGCGGACAGGCCAGCCAGGCCCGGCCGGCAAAGCCCACCAGGCCGACCTCGGCCTCGGGCAGCCGGGAAAGGACATCCAGGACGAGGGCCTTGGCGGCGGCCAGCCGGTCCGGGCTCAGGTCCCGGGCCAGCATGCTGCGTGACACGTCCAGGGCGATAACAAGCGACAGCCGCCCGGCCGGCGCCGGTACTCCCGGTTCGCCAGCCCCGCGCGGCCCGGCGGCGGCCAGGCACAGGCAGGTCAGTCCGGTCAGGAACAGGGCGTTTTTGAGGCCCCGCCCGGGCGTGCGGCCAAGGCCGGGAAAAGCGGCCATGGCCCTATGGCGGCGACGGGCCGCCAGGTGCAAAAAGCCGGCGGCCACGGGCACGGCCAGCAGCAGGGCGAGCCACAACGGCCTGGCGAACATCACGGCAGCCTCAGGAACCGCGTCGCCGCCAGCTCGGCCCAGGCCACGAGCAGGCAGACGGCCACGGCCAGGGCCAGGGGAGCCAGCGCCGTCTCCTCGGCCCTGGCCACGGGGACCATGTCGCTTGGCGTGCGCGCCCCCACGGCATCGATGGCCCGGGACAGGCCGTCGGGATCGCTTGCCCGCCAAAACGTGCCGCCCGTGGCCCTGGCCAGTTCGGTCAGGGCCGAGGTGTCCACACTGGCGTCCTCACGCACGATCTCCTGGCCAAGCAGGGGATGGTTGACCAGAAAGGGGGCCGGCCCGTCGCCGCCCACACCCACGGTATGCACGGCCACGCCCCGGTCGGCAGCGGCCAGGGCGGCCGTTTCCGGACGCAACTCCCCGGCATTGGCCCGGCCGTCACTTAATACGACCACCGCCTTGGCCAGCCCAACTGCCCCGTCCAGGCGTTTGACGGCCAGGGCCACGGCATCGCCCGTGGCCGTGCGCCGGCCGGCCGCGCCGACGGCCAGCCGCGACAGGGCACGGACCAGCGCCTCGCGGTCGGCGCTTGGCGGCAAAACGACATAGGCCCGGCTGGCGAAGGCCACCAGGCCGATGCGGTCCCCGGGCCGGGACCGGGCGAAGCGCGCGGCCTGGTCGACCACGGCCTCCAGGCGGCTGACCGTGCGGTCGCCCAGGGCCATGTCCAGGGCGGCCATGGATTCCGAGATATCGATGGCCAGCATGATGTCCACGCCGCGCCCCCGGTAGGCCAGGCTCTCCCCGGCCAGGCGCGGCCCGGCCAGGGCACAGGCGACGAGGGCCAGTCCCAGCAGGCGGCAGGCCATGGGCAGGCGGGCCCAAAGCCCCGGCCGCCCGGCAACGCGCCAGGGGCCGATATCGGCCACGGGCAGGGCCGCGGGCCGGCCCAGCCACCGGACAAGCAGGGACAGGGGCAGGGCCGCCAGCAGCCACAGCCATTCGGGGCGGGCCAGGGCGATCATGGCAGCGGGGCCGTGGCCAGGCGCCTGGCGGTTTGGGCGTCGCGGCGGCGCGTTTGGGCGTCCAGGCGGTGCCCGGCGTAGCAGACGGCCTCGGCCCGGCGCAGCAGTTCGCCCGCACCACCGGCCAGGGCCGGGCCGAGGCGCGGCAGCACCGCTTCGAGTTCGGCCGTGGTCATGGCCGTGGCAAAAACGCCCAGGCGCACGGAGACAATCCCGCGGGCGATGGCGGCCAGGCGGAAGGAGTAGTCCCGGTCGGTAAGCCCCGGTGCCTCGCGCTCCAGGCCGTCCAGGTCGTGCCGAGCCGCCAGAAGGGCCAGCCGGGCGGGTGTGTGCCGCCCCCGCCGCCAGCGCCATACGGCCAGGCCGGCAAGCACCGTCAGGCCCAGCCCGGCAAGCAGGCCGACCGGGCCGGCCGGTTCGGGCAGCGGCACCGGCCCCTTGATGTCGCGGATGTCATCCATGGGCGGCGTTACCCCGGCCCGGCCGGGCGTATCCGGCCCCTTGGGCGCGGCCACGGAAATGGGCGGCCAGGGCCGGGCCGGGATGGGCGGCCGGGTCGATGGCCACCACCCCGGCCCCGGCCCGGCGCAGGGCGTCGAGGCGGGCCTGACGCGCCTGCTGGTGTGCTGCGGCCAGCCGGGCCCGGGCGGCCGGGCCGGCGCAATCGAGGGTCAGGCGCCGGCCGGTTTCGGCCTCGACCACGGTGACGATGCCCGCCGGCGGCAGTTCCCTTGCCGCGTCGCCGGACACGGCCACGGCCGTGACGTCGTGGCGGGCGGCCAGTTTGCCCAGGGCGGCGGCGAAATCGGCGCCCGCGAAATCGGAGATGCAAAAAACCGGGCTGCGGTGGGGCAGCGTCGCCGCAACCAAAGCCAGGGCCGGCCCGGGATCGGTGCCGCGCCCCGTCGGTGCGGTCCCGGCCAGGGCGGCGGCCACGGCCTGTTCCTGGCCCGGCCCCTTGCCGGGCGGGACAAAGGCTTCCACCCGGTCGGAAAAAAGCACCAGCCCGACCCGGTCGCGGCTTGCGGCCGCGCTTCGGGCCAGGA
Organism: Solidesulfovibrio sp. DCME; assembly: GCF_049995385.1. NCBI lineage: Bacteria > Pseudomonadati > Thermodesulfobacteriota > Desulfovibrionia > Desulfovibrionales > Desulfovibrionaceae > Solidesulfovibrio > Solidesulfovibrio sp. DCME. Next base: position 1,230,462 of record NZ_CP188261.1, on the reverse strand, counting down.
TGACGGCGGCGAGCGCCGCGGCAAAGGGCGTATCGCCCGGCCCGGCCCCGGCGGCCATGGAGGCGCTTATGTCCACGGCCAGCATGACCGTGCGGGCGCGCTCCTCGCGAAAGCGCTTGACGAAGGGCCGGGAAAGCCGGGCCGTGACCTTCCAGTCCATGGCCGCCACATCGTCGCCGGGCGCGTATTCGCGGGATTCCTCGTATTCCAGGCCCAAGCCACGATAGGCCGAACGGTAGCCGCCGGCCAGGGTGTCCCGGGCCAAAGGGAATCCGGCCAGGCGCACCCGGCGCGCGGCGGCCAGAAGCTGCGAGGCCTGCATGTGTTTTCCGCCTCCCTGCGACCGGCTCCGTCCGGTACGCACCTCAAAGGTAGCAGTGCCGGGGCCAAGGGGCAACGCGGGTCAGTCCTCCTCGCCGGCCCGCAAGCGGCGCACGATCTCGCCGGCGTCGGCGGCGCAGGAGAGCATGCCGTGCATGAAACTGAAAAAGTGCATGACTTCGCTCAAATCATAGGCGGCCGGGGTCCGTTCGCGGCGCATGGCGCCCAGCTTGTCCCGGGCGGCCCGGACCCGGGCGCCGAGGGTTTCCAGGCCGGGCAGGGGCTCGCTGCGGCGAAGCGACCCGGCCAGCCCCGTCAGCACCGCCGCCGTGGCCGCCTCCAGGCCGGCCAGTTCCCCGGGCAGGTGGCGATGAAGCCCCGAACCCCGCCATTCGGCCGCCACGTGATCCATGGCCAGGACGTGTTCGAACAGGCGCTCGGCCCGGTACAGCAGCATGGAGCGCCGCGCCCCGGCCTCGCCGCTGCGCCCCTCCACCCCGGCCTCGCGGCGCAGTTCCCGGCAGCGGGCCAGGGTGCGCAGGATGCGGTCCTTGAGCGCGAATACCTGTCGCTCGACATAGTCCTCCCGCAGCCGCCCCTCGACCACCAGGGCGAAATAGGCGGCCACGTCCTCGAAGACGGCGGCCAGGCCGTGGTCCAAAGCCCGGCTGGCCCGGGAGGGCAGCACGAACACCGAAACGGCCAGGGCGGTGAGGATGCCGAGCGATATTTCGAAAAAGCGGTCCAGGCCCAGTTGCCAGGGCGACGCCCCGGGATGGCCGGCCAGGATGACGATGACGGCCGTGATGCCGGCCACGCGGGAGCTTTCCCGCAGGCTGGCCACGCTCGTGCAGGCGGCCAGGGTGACGAAAACCGCCCCGCCCACGGCATACCAGGTCTGGCCGCCCAGGTAGGCGGCCATGGCCCCGGACACGGCGCCGATGGCCGTGCCGGCCAGGCGCGTCCAGGAGGCCCGGATGGAGCCGCCGAGGTTGGCCTGCATGACGATGACGGCCGTGACCACGGCCCAGTAGCCCTGGGGAAGGCGCAAGGCCGTGACCAGGGCCAGCGTGGCCACGGCGGCCGCGGCGGTGCGCAGGGCGTGGCGCAGCCCGGGGCGTTGACTGACCCGCGACAGCGTCGCGGCGAGGTTCCGTATACGGATCGGCACAGCTGCTCCTTGGCAAAACGCGGGCTCTTTACGCTCGAAGCGCCGGCTTGCCTAGCCCCCTCGGGCAGCCCCCTCGGGCAGCCGCCGCCGGCACCCCGCCGGCCGGCGGGGACCGGCAGATTCCCGTTGCGCCCGGCCGCGAAGCGGCTTAGAAGGCCCCGTGGCGGGCAGTCTTCGGGCAGCCTGCGCCAACATTGCCCCCCGCACACGCCATGACAGACGCCCCGCCCCCGTTCGAACCTTCCGTACCCGCCGCGTCCGGCCCGGCCGTCGCCCCTGCCGTAGCCGCCGCGTCCAGCCTGGCCTCGGTGCTGCCTCCGGTCATCCGGGCCGGGGCGATCATGTTCGGCGCGGGCGGCGAAATCGTCACGGTCCGGCGCGTCATCAACAGCCTGCTCGTGGGCGCAAGGCCCCAGCACCTGCATATTTTCGTGGCCCACAACGCCTTGACCATCACCGTCGTGCGCGGCCAGGAAACCCTGACCATGGTGCAAAGCATCGACGGCCACGGCGTGGATTTCAACAAGATCGGCGCCATCTACCGGCTGGCCAAGAAGGCCCAGCACGACGGCCGCGCCCCGGCCAACCTGGCCGAACGGGTCAATGCCGTGCGCTTCGCCACGGCCGTCTATCCGCGCCAGGTCAGCGCCCTGGCCGTGGCCCTGGCCTGCGGGGCCTTCGCCGTCATCTTCGGCGGCGGCGCGGCGGCCTTCGTGGCCACGGCCCTGGCCGCCTTCCTGGGCGCCCATACCCGGTTTTTCCTGGCCAGCCTGCGCTTCAACGTGGTGCTGGTCTTCGCCGCCAGCGCCTTTGTCGCCACCTCGGCCGCCCTGGCCCTGGGCACCCTCGTCCCCGACCACCACCAGATCGTGGAAACGGCCTGCGTCCTCTATCTCATCCCCGGCGTGCCGCTCATCGACGCCTTCGAGGAATTCATCCGGGGCTACGTCACGGTGGGCCTGACCCGGGCGGTCATGGGCCTGGTGATGGTCATGGCCCTGGCTTTGGGCATGGTGCTGGCCCTGAGCCTGCGGGGGATCTGGTGACGGCGCTTCCCGGCTTCGTGAGCGACACCCTGTACCTGGCCCCTTGCGGCGCCCTCGCCTCGGTGGGGTTCGCCATCCTCTTCAACGCCCCGCCGGGCACGTTGCGCTGGTGCGCCGCCTGCGGCGCGCTGGGCATGGGGCTGCGCACCATCGCCCTGGCCCTGGGCCTTGGCGCCGAGCTGGCCACCCTTGTGGCCGCCACGAGCGTGAGCCTGTTCTCGTTTTGGCCCCACAAGCGGCTGCTGTTGCCGACTCATCTTTTTTCCATCCCCGGCGTCATCAACATGGTCCCCGGAACCTATGCCTTCCGGGCCATGACCGGGTTCATGCGCTTCGCCGACACCCAGGACGCGGCCACGTTCTTCCAGGCCTGCCACAATTTCCTGACCATGACCTACATCCTCATGGCCCTGGCCCTGGGCCTGGTCCTGCCGAGCCTTTGCCTGCGCATCGACCGCCGCAGCCTGACCTGAACCACCCGCCCGAGCCGACCGAACGCTCCCGCCCGGGATTGGCGGCCGGGGATCGCTTGCCTGAAAGCCCTGAACATGCTAATTATATGCTGGGTCCGGATTGACCATAGGGCTTGCATGCTTGGTCCGCGCATGGAGTTGTCCGCCGTGCATCCGACACGCCGCTTCCCCCCGGGCGATCCTTTTTGCGCCACCCCCGCGAACGCTTTTGGGCCGAGGGCTGGAGTCGTGGCATGAGTGGCAGCCGCGTCCTCGTCTGCGGCGGCCCGGATCGCGACGCCCGCCTGCTGGCCGCCCGGTTGGCCGCCCCGGGCAGGCGCACCGCCGCCTTCTCCCTGGATACCATGATCCGCCTCGAAGCCAAGGCCCTGCCCGACATGGCCGTTGTTGCCCTGTTCGAACCGGCCGACCAGGCCCGCCTGGACGAGGCCCTGGCCGGCCTGGAGGGACGCCCTGTCCATGTCCTGTTCCTGGCGCCGGGCGATTTCGCCGTCCCGGCGGAGATGGCCGCGGCCCTGCGCATCTTTCGCGGCCTGGATGCGGCGGGGATCGGCGCCCTCCTCGACATCCTGGCCGAACGCGACGCCGCCGTGCGCGAAACCATCGGGGCGACCGCCTGGCGCGAAGCCTTCGAAGCGGGCTTTCCGGGGTATGTCATCGCCTGCGACCCGGACCTGCGCGTGGTCTACGCCAACCCGCCCGTGGCCCGGCGGGCCGGGCGCGACCCCCTCGGCGAGCCCTGCCACACCATCTTCCACGGCCGCAGCACCCCCTGCCCCTGGTGCCCGCGCGAGGCCGTGGCCGACGGGCAGCAGGTGGCCATGGAGATCCAAAGCCCGTTGGACGGCAGATTTTTCTCCTCGACCAGCGCCGCCCTGCGCCTGCCGGGCCGCAAACCCCTGCTGCTCACCCTGTTTTACGACGTCACCGACCGCAACATGGCCCTATCCCGGCTCAAGGCCCTCAACCGCGACCTCGAACGCCGGGTGGACGAACGCACCGACGCCCTGGCCCGCCAGACCGAGGATATGGCCAAGGCCAACGAACGGCTGCGCGAACTCGATGCCCTCAAATCCGGGTTCCTGGCCACGGTCACCCATGACCTGCGCACGCCGCTGACCTCGGTGCTGGGGTTCGCCAAGCTGACCAGGCGGGACTTCATCAAGGATTTCATGCCTTTTTCCGAGGTCAGCGACAAGTTGCGGCGCAAGGGGGCGCGCATCGCCGAAAACCTGGGCATCATCGAGGCCGAGGGCTCGCGCCTCACCAGGCTCGTCAACGACTTCCTCGACCTGTCCAAGATCGAGGCCGGCCGGCTGGACTGGAACGACCGGCTCGTGGACGCGGCCGCCGTGGCCCGGGCGGCCATCGACGCCGTCACCGGCGAATACGAACAGAACCAGGCCATGGCCCTGGTCATGGACATCCCGCCCCGGCTGCCGCCGTTGCGTCTGGACCCGGACCGGCTCATGCAGGTGCTGATCAACCTGCTCACCAACGCCGTGCGCCACACCGGCGAGGGCGTGGTGACGCTTTCGGCCAGCCTGCTGGCCACGCGACGGCTGGAGCTGCGCGTCTCGGACACCGGCCCGGGCATCCCCCGCGAGGAACGCGAACGCATCTTCGACAAATTCCACCAGGCCCGCCGGGGCGACACGACCGCCGACTCCCCGTCCCGGGGCACGGGGCTCGGCCTGGCCATCTGCAAGCAGATCGTGGACCGCTACGGCGGCAGCATCCGGGCCGAGGACAACCCGCCCCGCGGCACGTCCTTTGTCGTGGAACTGCCCGTGGCCGCCGGCGACGCGGGTGACCTGCCGCCCAAAGCCGCCGTGGACCGCGAGGCCGACCGGCCCGCCTCCTGACGGTGCGACGCGGGCGCGCGCCGGCGCCAGGCCTTTACCCGTAAAATGCCGCCCGACCGCCCCGCCCCTGCGCTGCAACACCTGTCGTTTCGCCGGGGTGCGCCCCCCTTGCACCATCCGCCGGCTGTCTCGAAAAGACCACGCGCCCGACTCCGTGTCCGCCAGGCAAGGAGGCGCGGACGGCGCGGACGCGGCACTCGGGTCGCGTCCGCGAAGAGGACATTTGCTTGTTCGAATACAACACCAAGGAATAATTATTTTTTCATAAAAAATACCATCGTATTTTTTAAGGGACGCAACACTAGATGTCGTTGAGGTCGATGGTGCGCGGCGCCGGTTTGGCCTTGCCGGCCTCCTTGCCCGGGCCGCCGGCCGGGGCCGACGGGGCTTGCAGGTCGGAACCCGTGGCACCCGACCCGCGCGACGGTGCCGCGGACGAGGACGCGGCCGGCGTGGCCTTGCCCCGGGCGGCGCACAAGGTCCGCACCGCCTCCAGCCGGGCCCTGGCCACGGCCAGTCCCGCGTCGCGGCGCTGGGCCTCCTGATAGGCGGCCAAGGCCTTGTCGCACTGCCCCGTGAGCAGCAGGGCGTCGCCAAGGCCCACGGCGGCCTGGGCATCCTTGCCGCCGGCCCGGGAAGCCGCCTCGAGCAGGTCGCGGGCCTTGGCCGCGTTGCCCTCGGCCAAGGTCGTCAGGCCAAGCCCCTCCATGGCCGGGGCATACCCGCCGTTGGTGGACAGGGCGGCGGTAAAGGCGCGGTCGGCCTTTTCCCGGCCGTCCTTGGCGCAGGCGATCCCGGTGCGGGTCAGGAGCTCGGCTCCGGCGCCGGGGCCGGCCTTGGCCAACTCGCGGCAGGCCGTGGCGTAATCCTTGCGGTCGAAAGCGGCATTGCCCGTGGCCAGGGAATCGCCGGCAGCGGGTTCGGACGAGGAAAATTTCATGGCGCCGCAGCCAGACAGGCTGACAAGCAAAAGAGCCAGGGACACGGGCGCGGCAAGACGGCGAATGGGCATGGGCCTCACCTCCGGTGGACAGCAATACGCGATGCCACGGCTATCCCAAAGCCGGTCCCGATTGTCAAATCGACGCAGGGCTGCTACGTCGGTAAAAAATCGACGCAACCCGGAGGACGGCCATGATCCGGCGCGCGCTGCTTTCCCTTTGCCTGCTTTTCGTCGCAAGCCCGGCCCCGGCCGGCGACATCGCCCATGTCGCCCGCCCGGGCGATACGCCCGTGGCCCTGTCCAAGGCCTACCACGTGTCCGTGGCCGCCATCCTCGCCCACAACAAGGGCCTCGACCCCTGCCGCATCAAGGTCGGCGACGTGATCCTCGTGCCGGCCCCTTCCCAGGCCCCTTCCCAGGCCCCTTCCCAGGCTCCGGCCCAGGCTCCGGCCCAGGCTCCGGCCGCGCCGGGCAAGGCCCCGGCCCAGGCGGCCTCCCCGCTGCCCGACGAGGAACCCCTCGGCGTCCGCTATGCCGTCATCCCCGGCGACACCCCGGCCGCCATCGCCGAACGGTTCGGCATCCCGCTGGAGGTCCTGTCCCGGGCCAACCCGGGCATCGACCCCAAAAACCTGGCCGTGGGCCGGGTCCTGTCCATCCCTCAGGGCATGGCCTGCCCGCCGCCGGCCGTGCCCGTCGCCCGGCCCGGCGAAAAAAATACGGGCGCGCCCCTGGTCACCGATTTCCAGTGACCGGCGGCGCGCCCGCCTTGCCTGCCGCGACGTCCGCTCAGTTCCGGGCCCGGGCCACGGCCAGGGCCGGTTCGCCCATCTCCGCCGGGCTCGCCTCCGGCCTGGCCATCGGCGACTCCGCCGCCTTGAACCGGTCGGCGAACCGGCCGGCCATGATCGAGCACACGAACAGCTGGAGCTGATGGTAGAACATGATCGGCATCACGATCATGCCCAGGGCCGGATGGGCGCCGAACAACAGCCGGGCCATGGGCACGCCCGAGGCCAGGGTCTTTTTCGAGCCGCAAAAGATGGCCGTGATGCGGTCCTCCATGGAAAAACCCAGCCACTTGGACACCTTCGACGAGATGAAAAGGGCCATGGCCAGGAAAACCGCCGCGCCGCCCATGGTCAGGGCGATGACCTCGATGCCGTTGTTCGTCCACAACCCCGACTTGACCGAGTCGCAAAACGAGCCGTAGACGAGCATCAGGATGACCAGCTTGTCGAAAGCATTGATGCACTTCTTGTGCCGGGCGGCCAGGTTGCCGAAGACCGGCCGCAACACCTGGCCCAGCACGAAGGGCAGAAACAGCATGGTGGCGATGTTGACCACCGACTTGCCAAACGACATGCCGCCCGCCCCCTCCATGTCGATGACCAGGCCCACGATGGCCGGCGTCAGCGCGATGCCGAGCAGGCTCGACAAGGTGGCGTTGAATATCGCCGCCGGCACGTTGCCCTTGCCGATGGCCGTCATGGCCACCGACGACTGGATGGTCGACGGCAGGGCGCACAGGTACAAAAAGCCGAGCATCAGCCCCTCGGGGATGATGCCGCCAAAGGCCGCCCGGAAGGGAATAAAAAGCAGCGGAAAGGCCACGAAGGTCAGGGACTGCACGAGCAGGTGCAGCTTCCAGCGCGACATGCCCTGCTTGAGGCTCTGGGTGGACAGGGCCAGGCCGTGGAGCAGAAACACGGCGAAAATCCCCATGTCGGAGACCGTCTCGGCATGCATCGCCCCGCCCGTGGCCCCGAAACCCGGGAACAGCGTGGCCAGGGCCACCGCCGCGATCATGCCCGCCAAAAACCAATCCTTGGCCATCTTGCGAAAAATCCTGCCCACCATGTCCGTCTCCTTGGCCCGCCGGCCGCCTGGTATTGCGGCGCGCCGTCCGCCGCGCGCGCCTGGGAAGTACCTAAGCATGGACGGCGCGGCCGTCTCGCGCTAGATTGACAACGTATAGCGAGAAACGGACATGGCGACCCTGCGAACCCTTCCCGCCCTGGACGGCCTGCCCCGGCAGGTCTATCCGCGCAGCGAAAGCCTGCCGCCGGACTCCACCTCGCCCGCCCACAGCCACCCCTTCGGCCAGCTCTCCTTCGCCGGCAACGGGGTGCTGCTCGTGCGCACCGAAACCGGCAGCCACGTGGCCCCGCCCCAGCGGGCCGTCTGGGTGCCCCCCGGCATGGCCCACCAGGTCGCCGTCTCGGGCCGGGCGGAAATGCGCAGCCTCTACATCCGGGCCGACCAGAACGTCTTTTGCCCGCCGCGCTGCCAGGTGCTGTCGGTTGCGCCCCTGGCCCGGGAACTCATCCTGGCCGTGGCCGCCCTGCCCGTCGACTACGACGAGGCCGGGCCGCCGGGGCGGCTGGTGGCCGTGCTCCTGGATCAGCTGGCCACCCTGCCCGAGGCGGGGCTGAGCCTGCCCTGGCCCAAGGACCCGCGCCTGACGGCCATCTGCAAGGCCCTCGGCAACGCGCCGGACGACAACCGGCCCGCCACCGCCATCGCCCGAGGAGCCGGCATGACCGAACGCACCCTGGGCCGGCTGTTTCTGGCCGAAACAGGGCTGACCTTCGGCGCCTGGCGACGCCGCTTCCGGCTGCTGGCCTCGCTGTCGCTGCTCGAAGCGGGCAAAAGCGTGACCGCCACCGCCCTCGAATGCGGCTACGACTCGACCTCGGCCTTTATCGCGGCGTTTCGGGAAGCCTTCGGCGTCACGCCCGGTGCGTTCGCCCGGCAGGAGTAAGCGATACGGGAAGAGGCCTCCGGCGGCCGGGACGCTGTCCCGGACCCTGCCAGGGCGCTGCCCTGGACCCGCCAGGAGGGGATGATCCCCTCCTGGACCTCCCCGATGGGTGCGTGCGGAGGAATGGTCGGGAATGACGGGCGGCGGAGCTTCGGCCGTTGTGGTCGCGGAAAGGGGCCTGCCGACACTGGCCGCAAGGCCGGCCAGCACGGCAGGCCCCTTTCCGCGACCACGGGCGCCAGCGGCGAAGCGCCGCATTAACAAAAAGATCAATACGATGTTGCATGCGGCGTAGCGCCGCGTGGGAAAAAAAATCGGCACGGACGGACGGGCGCAGAACAAACGTCATAGCCTTTCAAGAGGCTTCCAAAGCAAAAATTCCACACCCCTCGGCCCGCAGGGCCGACGGCTGGGCGAGGCCGGAATTTGGCCTTTCGAGCCAGGAGCGCAGCGACGGCATCGAAAGGCCCAATTCCGGCCTCGCATCTTCGCGCCGCACCCGCCAAGCCTCCCGGTGACCGCAGCCCCTCCCGCCCGCCACAGCCGACCGGGGGGTTCGGGGGGAGTGACTCCCCCCGATGGGGTCTGGGGCAACGCCCCAGTGGGGTTCGGGGCAACGCCCCGATGGGGCCTGGGGCAACGCCCCAGTTCGGGTAGGCACGGGTGTGGCAAAGCCGAGCAACTGGGGCCTAGGCTTGACCCTCGTCCTCGGGCAGCACCTTGATGGCCACGAGGGTCACGTCGTCTTCGGGCTGCACCTCGCCGAGAAACGCGCGCAGCCCGGCCAGTACGGCCTCGACAATCCGCTGGGCCGACTCGCCGTGGTGACGGCCCAGCAGCGCCCGCACCCGGTCCTTGCCGAACATCTCGCCGGCGGCGTTTCGCGATTCCCACAAGCCGTCGGTGGCCAGCAGCGCCACCTGGCCGGGTTTCATGCCCTCGGCGGAATTCTCGGCGTACCGGGCCTCGGTGACGATGCCCAGCGGCGGCCCGCCCTTGTCCGGGATGTCCTGGGCCAGGCCGGTTGCGGCATCATACAGGATGATGGGGTCGTGGCCGGCGCGCACCCAGTGCAGGCGTTTTTTCTCGGTGTCGATGGCCAGGTAGAAAAGCGTCATGAACCGGCCGGAGTCGGCCAGGTCGGCGCACAGGAGCTTGTTGACGTCGTCGATGACGGCGGCCAGGGAGCCGGGCTGGAAGGAGCGCATGCGCAGGAAGGCCCGGGCGGTGGTCATGAGCAGGGCGGCGGCGATGCCGTGGCCGGTGACGTCGCCGATGATGACGCCGAAACGGTTCTTGTCCTCGTTGGGTTCGTGGATGAAATCGTAGTAGTCGCCGCCGGTTTCGTCGCTATAGAGGCTCAGGCCGGCGATGTCGAAGCCGGGCAGGCCCGGGGCGGCCTGGGGCAGGAGGTTGCGCTGGACTTCCTCGGCCAGGGCCAGGGCCTGGCGCAGCAGCTCGTTTTTGCGCTGGATTTCCAGGCGCGCCTCGTTGATTTCCCGGTTGATGACCCGCATCAGGGCCTGGGAGCGGTCCTTCTGGGCTTCCAGGCGTTCGCGCGAGGCTTTCGCCCGGGAAAGCGCCCGGGTTAGCGACCGGATCTCGCGTTCGAGGCTTTCCCTTTCGCCGGCCGGGCAGGGCAGGCCGTCGGCTACGGGGCGCACGGCCTTGGCCGGCTCGCCGCCGAGCACCACGGTCACCAGGGAGCCGCTTTGCAGGTGCAGGGGCAGGCCCGGGGCGGCGGCACTCAGTTCACCGTGGCAGGAAAAGCCGGCCAGGGGCGTGCCCGGCGGCAGGGCGGCGGCGAGCTGTTCCACTTCCTCCTCGGCCTTGGTGCCGAGGATGTCCTTGCGCGTGGCGCAGGAAAAAAGCAGCGCGCCGGCCGGCCGGAAGCCGGTTTTCACCTCGTGGCCCAGGCTTTTGGCCATCTCGCGGATGTCGGCCAGCATTTCCGGCCGGTCGGCCTGGGCCAGCTGGACCATGGCCCCTTCGGGCACGCCGGCCGGGAACTGGATGCTGCCGTCGCCTTCGCTGAAAAAGGCCGGGGCGCGCAGGATGAAGTCCTTGTGCTTTTCGCAGGCGATGGCCAGGGGCAGTTCCGTGGCCGGTTCGGCGTGGGGGCCGAGGTAGTGGCGGTAGAAATCCAGCGCCGAGCCCTCGCCGATGCGGTGCACGACCGTGCCCTCGACGCCCGTGACCCGGGCCAGGCCGCCCACCGGCCGCCAGCCGCGCGACAGGCGGAAGGTGACGGGGATGTCGCCGGTAAGCAGCAGGAAGGGCGCGGCGTGGAGGAGGATCTCGCGGTTGAAAAACTGGCGCAGCGGCCGCCGGTCGGTCAGGTGCCGGCCGGCCAGGCCGCCGAAAAGCAGGGCTTTCGGGCCGATGGCGGCGGCCAGTTCCTGGCCGAAGTCCTGTGCCCCGCCCCGGCCGCCGTCCGGGAAGGCCAGGCCGAGGGCGACCTCGCCGGGGAGTCCCCCGCGCACGGCCTCGAAGGCCTCGCGGGCTTGCCGGCGGGGATCGGTCCCGGGCGCGGCGAAATCCCGGGCCACGCCGGTGTGTCCGGTGATGCCGTCTCCGGCGAAGGCGACCAGCAGCACCGAATCGTCGCTGACGCCGCCGGTGCCGGACATTTCGCCGGCCGAGGTCGCGCCGGCCAGCGGCACGCCGGGAAAGACGTCCTCGATGACCGCCAGGATGGCGTTGTGATCGTAGCCGACGCCGGCGAAAAGCAGCAACCCGGCGGGCGCGGCGCCGCCGAGCTGTTCACGGCAGGACGCCACCGCGCCCCGGGCCGCGCAGTCCGCGTCCAGGCACCTGGCGTGCCCAACGGCCATGCGCAACATGAAAACCTCCGGGCCATGGGTCGAAACACGATGGGATGATCGGACACGGCCGGGCCATGCCCATTTGGCAAAGATCGGTCTTTTTCGACAAAAGGCAAGGTCAGGTCATGTACCAGCCGCCGTTGACCGAGACGGTCTGGCCGGTGACGAACGCGTTTTCGGCCAGGGCCACGACCATGGCGGCGGTCTCCTCCACCGTGCCGAACCGGCCCACGGGCAGGAAATCGGGCTTGGCCACCGGGTTGTCGGACACCATGTCCGTACTGATCAGCGCCGGGGCCACGACGTTGGCGGTAATGCCCTCCTTGGCCAAGTGGGCGGCGTAGAAATGGGCCAGGCCGTGCAGGCCGGCTTTCGAGGCGGCGTAGTGCGGCCCGACGATGCCGCCGCGCTGGGCGGCGACCGAGGAGATGAAAACGAGGCGCCCGAAGCCCCGGCGGCGCATGTCCGGCAGCACGGCCTGGGCGCAGTAAAAGGCCGAGCAGAGGTTGACGGACAGGGCGGCGGCAAAATCCTCGCCCGTGACGTCGGCGATGCTGCGCGGGCTGGCCACCCCGGCATTGGCCACCAGGATGTCCACCGGGCCGAGGCCCTCGCGCACGGCCGCAACCAGGCGCCCGACCTGCGCCTCCACGGACACGTCGGCCCCGAAGGCCAGGGCGCGCCGGCCCATCTCCGTTATGGCCTCGACCACCTCGCGGGCGGCCGCGGCATTGCCGCGATAGCCCACGGCCACGTCCGCCCCGCGCCGAGCCAGGGCCAGGGCCACACCCCGGCCGATGCCCCGGCTCCCGCCGGTGACCAGGGCGACTTTTCCGGCAAGCGGCGTTTCCTCGGCCATGCCACACCTCCCGTGTCATCTTGCGTGGCGCAAGCCGCGAGGGGCGGCTTGGCCCTATACGCTTAACACCTTCCAGCCGTCTTTCAAATAGCGGGTCATGGCTTCGCCCGTATAGAGCACCGTGATGCCGAGGCCGGCCAAGGCTTCGGCCACGCCGTACCGCTCGGCGCAGGCCCGGCAGGCGAAGACCTCGACGCCGGCGGCCTGGCAGTCGGCCACCTCTTCCTGAAGCGCCGGGTCCCCGGCCAGGACATCGGCCGACGGACCCCACACGAGCAGGTGCACCCGCTCCCACCAGCCCTTGAGCCGTGAATTTTGGGCATACATCAGCGCCATGTTGCGGGCGGCCTCGGGGTCGCGGCTCACCCACAATACCACGAGGCCGGGGGCCGCATCCGTTTCCGTGACCATGGGGATTGCCTCCTCGTTGCAGGCGGCCGCCGACCGGGGGAAGGGCCGGCGGCCGGAAAGCGGCGGGCGAGCCGGCCCGCCGCGGGGGTCAGCCGTGGAGCTTTTGCAGCACCCAGGCCATGTTCTTGCCGAGGTTCTCCATGGTCTGCATGCCTTCGTCGTCTTTTTCCACATCACCGGGTTCCAGGCCCCGGCCGAGGTTCCAGTAGCTCGAACCCGGCACCACCACCTGGTTGATGAAATAGAAATGGTTGATGGCGTCGAAGACGGCGATGGCCCCGCCGCGCCGCACGGCCACCACGGCCGCGCCGACCTTGCGGGCGAGCAGGTAACCGTTGGCCAGGGCGACCATGCCGGCCCGGTCGATGATGGACTTGATGTTGGTGCTGACGTTGGCGAAGTAGGTGGGGGAACCGAGGAGGATGCCGTCGGCGGCCACCATCTTGTCCAGGACCTCGTTTAACATGTCGTTTTTGACCACGCAGTGGCCGTCTTTTTTCTCCCAGCACTTCATACAGGCCAGGCAGCCGTGGATGGATTTCCCGTGCAGCTGGAGCATCTCGGTTTCGATGCCGGCGGCCTCGATGGGGGCCAGGGCCGCCCGCAACATGGCGGCGGTGTTGCCGTCCTTGCGGGCACTGCCGTTTATGGCCAGGACTTTCATACGGATTCTCCCTTCTAGCGTTTCTTGCCCACGCTCCAGGCGTCGGCCAGCTGCCCGCCCATGGCCCAGTAGCGGTTGTCGGGCATGGTGAGCAGAAGCGGTTTGTATTTTTCCACGTCCGGCTTGCCGTTGGTGAGCACTTCACCATCGGCCCAGGCGGCCTTGATTTCGCCGATGAAGAAGGCGTGCTGCGGCAGTTCCACGGTCTGGGCCAGCGTCAGCTCCAGGCACAGCGGGCACTCCCGGATCATGGGCGCGCCGGGCGTGTCGCCGTAAAACAGGTCGAACAGCGCGCCCTTGTCCACGTTGCGCCCGGAAACCAGGCCGCAGTAATCCGTCAGTTCCACCAGGCCCTGGCCGGGCAGGCACAGGGAAAAGGCGCCCGTCTCCCGGATGCCCTGGCCCGTCCACTGGCGGCGGTTGATGGACACGCCGAGCAGGGGCGGCTTGTGCCCCACCCGCGTCAGCCAGGCGGCCGCCATGAAATTGGCCCGTCCCGCCACCATGGTCCCGACCAGGGCCACGGGCATGGGCGGGAAGGCTTCCGGATCGAGGCGGACCTTGTCCATTATTTGAGCTCCTTGCCGATGGAAAACCCCAGGCCCAGGTCCGGGCCGATGCCGTAGTAGTGCCGGTCCTCGGGGGCGTAGAGGATGGGGCTTATGGCCACGGGGTCGGGCTTGCCGTCCTTCAGGCAGGCTTCGTCGACCTTCACGTCCAGGACTTCGCCCACGAACATGGTGTGCATGCCGAGGTCCTGGATGTGGACGACCTTGCATTCGAGCACCAGCGGGCACTGCGCCACATACGGCGCGTCCACGAGTTCGCTTTTGACGGCCGTGAGGCCACAGGCGGCGAACTTGTCGTGGTCGCGGCCCGAGGTGATGCCGCAGTAGTCCACCTTGGCCACATCCCTGGCCGCGGCGATGTTCACGGTGTAGGCCTTGCGCTCCATGATGGCGGCGTAGGAATGCCGGGGCTTTTGCAGGGAAACGGTCACGCATACCGGCTTGGAACAGCAGATGCCGCCCCAGGCCGCGGTCATGAGGTTGGGCTTGCCGTCGGCGCCGTAGGTGCCGATAAGCCAGGCCGGGGTGGGCAGGGCCAAGGTCTTGGGGCCGAGGGATACTTTCGCCATGTCACTTCACTCCTTTGGCGGCCAGATAGGCCGGATGGTCGCGCCCGGCCCGCCAGCAGGGGGCCACGGGTTCGCCGAGCGAGAAATACCAGCCGCTGGAATAATCGAACAGCAGCGGCCGGGCCTTTTCCAGATCGACCTTGCCGTCGTGCAGGCAGCCCTCGGCCACATGGCTGGCCACGAGCTCCCCCACGAAGACCTCGTGGGCCGGCAGGTCCATGACGTCGTGCAGCCGCAGTTCCATGTTGACCGGGCACTCCCGGATCAGGGGCGCGTTGCCCAGGCGTCCGTAAAAGACGTCGAAGACGCCCGACTTGTCCACGCTCCTGCCGGAGACGATGCCCACGTAGTCGGCGGCCACGGCCATGGAAACGCCCGGCAGGCCGATGGAAAAACTCCCCGATTGCCGGATGCCCTTGGCCGTGTGCCGGAACTTCTTGAGACTCACGGTCAGGTATTGGGGCGGGGCGTTGTTGAGGATGCCCACGTGGGCGATGGCCAGGAAGTTGGGCCGGCCGTCGACCAGGGCGCCGACGATGGTCGTGGGCATGGGGTACAGGGCGCACACGGCGCCGATGTCGCGGTGCATGGCCGGCTCGCTACCAGGCATTGCGGTGGATGCGTTCGGGCTTGAAGCGGTCCAGGCGCTTGAAGTCCTGGGCCGGGTGGCCAAGGACCACCAGGGCATGGGCCGAAACACCGTCCGGCAGGGCCAGCAGCCGGGCCATGGCCGCCATGCGGTCGGCCTGGGGGTAGAGCCCGCACCAGACCGAGCCAAGGCCCAGGCCCCGGGCGGCCAGCATCAGGTTTTGTACCGCAGCCGCGCAGTCCAGCACCCAGTTGCCCGGGTATTTCTCCAGGGCGTGCTCGGCCGCGACCACGATAGCCGCCTGGGCGCTCTTGCACATGGCCGCGTAGGGATGCACGCCCGGGATGGCATCGAGGGTCGCCCGGTCGGTTATGACCACGAAATGCCAGGGCTGCTCGTTGCCGGCGCTCGGCGCGGCCATGGCCGCCCGCAGCACGGCGTCGAGGTCGGCCTCGGTCACGGGCTCGGCCGTGAAGGCGCGGATGCTGCGCCGGGTGTGGATGGCTTCCAGAAGATCCATGGGGCCTCCTTTACGGTTTCCGCTTTACGCTTTGGGGAAATTCTGCCAGTATGGCCAAAAACGCAAGAAGGCACAAAAAAGTTCTGTAGTACCTTTTTGGATACCAGGAGGCTTCCCATGGGCGTACCAGGGATACCGTGCGGCCGCAGACGGTGTCGCGGCAAGGAATATTCGTGCAGCATGGAACTGTCGCTGGCGGTGATCGGCGGCAAGTGGAAACCGCTGATCCTGTGGCATCTGCGCGACGTGGGCACGCTGCGCTTTTCGGCCCTGCGCCGGACCATGCCGAGCATCACCCAGAAGATGCTGACCCAGCAGTTGCGGGAGCTGGAATCCGACGGGCTGATCACGCGCACGGTTTTCGCCGAGGTGCCGCCGCGCGTGGAGTACGGGCTGACCGAACCCGGGCGCGACATCATCCCCATTTTGGAGGCGCTTTGCCGCTTCGGCCGACAGTTCGAGGAGCGTTTTGGCGTCGAGGCCGCCCCGGCGCCGGGCCACAAACCGGCCCAGGAGCCCGATACCCCCGAAAGCGAGGACGAACTGGAAACCCCCGGCCGGGTGGCCGCGCGCTGAGGCGTGGCTCCGTAGGGGGCGCGCCGCCGTGAGGTGTCGCCCCTAAGGGGTGCATGGTTTCTATCCAGTTTCCCCCTTAAATCGTATAGTTTTCGTCCGTAACGGGCCGCGTTGCGGCCACGGCCGCGCCGAAGCCGCCCCACCGGGGCCGGGCGGGGTCCCGCGTCGGGCAGGAATCAAACCATATTATTTTAGTCTGCTATTGTCTCTCCGGTCCGCCGGTCCCTCCCCGGCGGCCCTTTTTTCATGCCGCCCGCCGCCCCGGCCCAGGCTTGCCAAGCCGGGCCGCCGGGACTATGAAGCTCCCGTTGTCCTCAGGGCGGGGTGGAAGTCCCCACCGGCGGTATCCCGGGAAACCGGGGAGCCCGCGAGCGCTTTCCGGCGAGGCGACAGGGCGCGCGACACACCGTGCCCCACGGGGGAGACCCCGGCGTCGCCACGCTGCCGGCCGCATGCCCGGCCCCACGCGTCGGAAAGGTCAGCAGACCTGGTGCAAGGCCAGGGCCGACGGTCACAGTCCGGATGCAAGAGGAGCAGACGGCGTTTCCCGCCGCCGGGTCGTTCCGGCGCGTGGCCGACGCGGCGCTTGTGCGCCGTGTCCGGTCGTCTCATTTTCCGCCCTGATTCTGGCCATCGCCACCACCTCTTCTCGGAGCGCGCCATGAATCAGTCCTATTCCGGTATCGCCAGCCAACATCAAAGCGTCATCGCCGCCATCGCATCCCTGCGCCAGGGCGGCGGCATCGTCGTCACCGACGACGCCGACCGCGAAAACGAGGGCGACCTCATCTTCGCGGCCGAAACCCTGACCGTGCCGCAAATGGCCATGCTCATTCGCGAATGCAGCGGCATCGTCTGCCTGTGCCTGACCGAGGAAAAGGCCCGGCAGCTGGATTTGCCGCCCATGGTCGCCAAAAACACCTGCAAGAACGGCACGGCCTTCACCGTCACCATCGAGGCGGCCGAGGGCGTGACCACCGGCGTTTCCGCCTCCGACCGGGTCAAAACGGTCAAGACCGCCACCGCCCCCCAGGCCCGGCCCTGCGACCTGGCCCGGCCCGGCCATGTCTTTCCGCTCATCGCCAAGCCCGGCGGCGTGCTCGCCCGGCGCGGCCACACCGAGGCCACCGTGGATTTCGCCCGCCTGGCCGGCTTTGCCCCCTACGGCGTGCTGTGCGAACTGACCAACCCCGACGGCACCATGGCCAAGGGAGGGCAAATCGAGGCCTTCGCCGCGCAACACGGCTTTCCCCTGGTCACGGTGGAGGCCCTGGCCGCCTACCGGCTGGCCATCGGCGACAAGTAGCGCCACGATCGGGCCGGCCGCGGGGCATGACGCGGCCGGCCCGCTTGCCACCTTCCGTCGGCTGGCTTACATGTCGCAACATGGCCTCCCCCAAAGCCGGCCCGGTCCGCCGCTGCCCCTACAAAAGTAGCCTCACCCTGCGCTACGTGATCGCCCTGTGCTTAGCCGGGGTCCTGTCCGTGGCCACCTATGGCCTGTTCCGCCAGGTCATGGCCGCCATCGACCATGCGGCGGAAGTGACGGCCATAAGCGGCTCCCAGCGCCTGCTCACCCAGCGGGTGCTGGCCCAGTGCCTGCTTTTGGCCGCCGCCGACGACGAGGAAGCCCGCCGCGACATCCGCGCCCGCCTCGCAAGCGCCGTGGGCACCCTGGAGGCCAACCACAACCGCCTCCTGGCCGACATCGCCGACCCCGACTCCCTCCTCGCCCGTTCCCGGGAATTGGAAGCCATTTATTTCCAGCCGCCATTCCATCTCGACGAACGCATGCGGTTTTTCATCAAGAGCACCCGGGAGTTCTTCGACGCGGACTCCGGCCGGCCGGCCCTGTCCGATCCGCGCTTCCTCAAGGTCCTGGCCTACGGCGAAAACGAACTGCTGCGCGACCTCAATGCCGTGGTCCAGGCCTACCAGCGCCAGGCCCTGGCACGCTTGACCACGCTACGCCGGGTGGAAATCGGTTCCACGGCCGCCATGCTCCTCCTGCTCGTCTCGGTGGGGCTTTTCATCCTGCGGCCCATGGTGACCCGCATCTGCGCCGACCGCGGCCGCCTGGAATCCGCCAACCGGGCGCTGACGGAACTGGCCGTCACCGACCAGCTGACCGGAGCCAACAACCGCCTCAAATTCAACGAGGTCCTCGGCCACGAACTGAAACGGTCCGACCGCTACGCCGCCCCCCTGTCCGTCATCATGTTCGACATCGACCACTTCAAACGCGTCAACGACGATCACGGCCACGCCGCCGGCGACGCCATGCTGCGCGAACTGGCCGCCCGCGTGCGCCACTCCATCCGCCAGGTGGACTGGCTGTTTCGCTACGGCGGCGAGGAATTCGTCGTGGCCGCGCCCCACACCGGCCTGGCCCAGGCCGCCGCCCTGGCCGAGAAACTGCGAGCCCTCGTCGCCGCCACGCCCTTCCCCGGCGATATCAATGGAAGCATCAGCCTCGGCGTGGCCCAGGCCATCCCCGGCGAAACCGTGGAAGCCCTCATGGGACGCGTGGACGCGGCCATGTACCGGGCCAAGGAAGGCGGCCGCAACCGCGTCGTCGTGGATGAGGCCGCGGGAGTGGCGGGAGCGGCCGGGATCGGGGACGAAGGGGTGGAAAGGGACGAAGGGGATGAAGATGCCTCCGGCGGCCGGGGGGCATGATGCCCCCCGGACCCCCTCTATGGGGAGGCGGCAGGCGGGTGGAGGTTTGGTCGGCGGGCGGTTGTCCGTCGGCGAGGCCGCAATGGCCCCTTTCGATGCCGTCGCTGCGCTCCTGGCTCGAAAGGGGCCATTGCGGCCTCGCAAGCCATCGGCCCTTCGGGCCGAAGGGGGTGGAATTGTTGCTTTGAAAGCCTCTTGAGAGGCTGTTCCGTTTGTTCCGCGGCCGTCCGTCCGTGCCGGTTTTTTCTTCACATGCGGCGCTACGCCGCTGGCAACATCGTATTGATCTTTTTCTTCAAATGCGGCGCTTCGCCGCTGGCGCCCGTGGTCGCGGAAAGGGGCCTGCCGTGCTGGCCGGCCTTGCGGCCAGTGTCGGCAGGCCCCTTTCCGCGACCACAACGGCCGAGGCCCCGCCGCCCGACGTTCCCGACCGTTGCCCCGCACGCGCCCATCGGGGAGGTCCAGGAGGGGATCATCCCCTCCTGGCGGGTCCAGGGCAGCGCCCTGGCAGGGTCCGGGACAGCGTCCCGGCCGCCGGAGGCCTCTTCCCGTCCTCGCCTCCCCGGGGCTATTGCCCCTGCACGCACCCTGGCCGCTTGGCCAGGGTTTCGCCGGCCAGGCGCATGTCCACCGTGTCGCCCACGGCGCCCATCTTGAAGTATTTGCCCGTGCCCACGTGGTATTCCAGCCGGTTGAGGGAATAGACGGCCTCGAAGCCCGAAACGTCCACGCAGGGCATCATGGGGTGGGGCTTGGTGCCCAGGGAGCGCACCGGGATGGTGACGGTTTTCGTCACGTCCTTGATGGTGAGCTTGCCCGTCACCTTATAGATGTTGCGGCGAAAGGGCGTGACGTGATCGCTTGTGAACTTCATTTCCGGATAGGCGGCCGTATCCAGGAATTCGGCCGTGTTGAGGTGCTTGTCGCGGGCGGCCACGCCGGTGTCGACGCTGGCGGTTTTGACGGTGAAAGTCACGCGTCCCTTGGCCGGGTGTTGCGGCGGGATGTCGATGGTACCGGCCACGGCGTCGAACCGGCCGGCCACCGGGGCGAGGATGTGGCGGATCCAGAAGACGGTGGAGGTATGGGCCGGGTCCAGGGTGGCGCCATCGACGACGGGGCTGGCCGGTTCGGCCGGCTTGGCGGACTCGGCCGCTTTGGGCGCATCGGCCGGTTTGGCCGGCTCGCCGGCCTGAGGCGGCGAACCGAGGAGCAGGGAATTGGGGGCTTGGGCCTTGACGGCGCCCGGAGCCGACAACAGGCCGACCAGAAGGATCGTTGCGGCGAGGGAACGCATGGTGTTGCTCCTTGGCCCTATTCGGGCAGGGTATAAAGGATATCGTCGGGGCCGAACCGCCATTTGGGCGGCGCGACCGTTGCGCCGGGTTTGAGGTGGCCCACGGCCATGAGCAGGGGAATCCAGAACCGCTCGGGGATGCCGAAGGCGGCGCGCACGCCGTCGTGGTCGAAGCCGTCCATGGGATGAGTGACGTAGCCGGCGGCGGCGGCGGCGTACATGACGGTCATGCCGAAAAAGGCGGTGTTTTTGACGGCAAAGGCCAGGGATTTTTCCGGTGTTGCGCCGTAGAGGCTATCGACCGCCCCGGCGAAGGTGTCGCGCTCTTCCGGTTTGTAGCGGCCCGACTGCATCAGGTAGGAGAACTGGCGCTCGAAGGAGGGTTCGTACATCTTCCAGGCTTGCCTGTCGGCCAGAAACAGCAGGATGACCGGGGCCTCGGTGACCTTGGGCTGGTTCCAGGCCAACTCGCGCAGCTTGGCCTTGCGGCCCGGGTCGCGCAGCACGGCCACCTTCCAGGGCTGGAGGTTGAAACTCGACGGGGCACGCACGGCGGTTTCGAGAATCGCCTCCAGGTCGGCCTGGGGCACGTCGCGGTCGGGGTCGAAGAAATTGACGGCCCGGCGGACCGCCATGACATCCTTGAAGTCCATGGAAAGCTCCTTTTGCTGATGCTCCCCGTTTGCGCCCGGCCGGGCGGGCTGTCAATACGCCTTGCCCAGGCCGCCGGCCCGGCCCCTTGACTTCGCCGGCCGGGGAAGGCATGCAGGCCGGACATTTTCCCCCTTTCCCGATACAGCAAAAGGACCCCCCTCATGCCCCTTAATTTGACGCAAAAGATCATCAAGGACCATCTTGTCGCCGGCGAAATGACGCCGGGGTCCGAAATCGCCCTGCGCATCGACCAGACGCTCACCCAGGACGCCACCGGCACCATGGCCTACCTCCAGTTCGAGGCCATCGACTTGCCGCGTGTGCGCACCGAACTGTCCGTGAGCTACGTGGACCACAACACCCTGCAAATGGGTTTCCGCAATCCCGACGACCACGCCTACCTGCGCACCGTGGCCGCCAAGTACGGCATCGTCTTCTCGCCCGCGGGCACCGGCATCTGCCACCAGCTGCACCTGGAGAATTTCGCCAAGCCCGGCAAGACCCTCGTCGGCTCCGACTCCCACACGCCCACGGCCGGCGGCGTCGGCGCCATGGCCATGGGCGCGGGCGGCCTGTCCGTGGCCTTGGCCATGGCCGGCGAGGCCTACGTCATCGCCATGCCCAAGGTGGTCAAGGTCAACCTGACCGGCCAGCTCACCGGCTGGGCCACGGCCAAGGACGTCATCCTCAAGCTTTTGGGCCTGCTGACCGTCAAGGGCGGCGTGGGCAAGGTCATCGAGTACGCCGGCCCGGGCGTGGCCACGCTGTCGGTGCCCGAGCGGGCGGTTATTACCAACATGGGCGCGGAACTGGGCGCCACCACCTCGATTTTCCCCAGCGACGCCGCCACCAAGGCCTTCCTGACCGCCATGGGCCGGCCGGAAGACTTCACGGAACTGTCCGCCGACCCGGACGCCAGCTACGACGAGGTGGTCGAAATCGACCTGTCGGCGCTTGTGCCCATGGCCGCCGCGCCGCACATGCCCGACCGGGCCGTGACCATCGCCGAGCTTGCCGGCCTGAAAGTCGACCAGTCCTGCATCGGCTCGTGCACCAACTCGTCGTTCGCCGACCTCATGGCCGTGGCCGACATCCTCGAGGGCAAGCGCGTCGACCCGACCACGGACCTGCTCATCGCCCCGGGCTCCAAGCAGGTGCTCAAGATGCTGGCCGCCCGCGGCCGCATCGACGCGCTGCTCGACGCCGGGGCGCGGCTGCTCGAATGCGCCTGCGGCCCGTGCATCGGCATGGGCGGCTCGCCGGTTTCCGGCGGCGTCAGCGCCAGGACGTTTAACCGCAACTTCGAGGGCCGCTCGGGCACCCAGGACGCCAAGGTCTACCTGGTCAGCCCCCAGACGGCGGCCAGGGCCGCGCTCGATGGCGCCTTCACCGACCCGGCCACCTGGGGCGAGGCCCCGGCCAAGGCCGAACTGCCGGCCGACGCCCCGAGCATCCGCGGCCTGTTCCTCTATCCGCCGGCCGACGGCGCGGACGTGGACATCAAGCGCGGCCCCAACATCGCCCCGCTGCCGCCGTTTACTCCGCTGCCGGCGGCCATCGAGGCGCAAGTGGCGCTCAAGGTCGGCGACGACATCACCACGGACCACATCCTGCCGGCCGGGGCGCAGATCACCGCCCTTCGCTCCAACATCCCGGCGATCAGCGAATACATCTTCAGCCGGGTGGACGCCGAGTTCGTGCCGCGCATCAAAAAGCTCGGCAAGGGCGTGATCCTCGGCGGCGAGAACTACGGCCAGGGGTCGAGCCGCGAGCACGCCGCCCTGGGCCCGCGCTACCTGGGCGTGGCCGCCGTGGTGGCCAAGTCGCTCGCCCGCATCCACCGGGCCAACCTGGTCAATTTCGGTATCCTGCCGCTGCTTTTGGCCGACCCGGCCGACTATGACCGCATCCCGGCCGGCGCGGCCATCCGCCTTACAACCGGGACCATCACCCCGGGCGGCACCACCACCATGGCCGTGGACGGCGTCGGCGACATCGCCGTCAAAAACGACCTGACCGCCCAGGAACTGGAGATCATCCAGGCCGGCGGCCTGCTCAACCGGGTCCGGGGCGCGCGGGCCTAAGGCGCGCCGCCGCCCCCCACCGAGGAGAAACCATGCTCGATCCCATGCGGAAATACGCCCAATCCTGGGGCATCAAGATCGTCTTCGGCCTGATCATCATCGTCTTCGTCTTCTGGGGCGTCGGCAGCTTCCACGGCGACAAGGCGACGATGGTGGCCACCATCAACGGCGAGCCGGTCCTGATCAAGGACTACGAGAAAGCCTACCAGGAAAGCCTGCGCCTGGTGAAAAGCCGCAACCCCGACGTCACGGACAAGGACCTGCAGGAAGGCGGCTTCCGCTGGCAGGTCTTCAACAACCTGGCCACCACCCGGCTGCTGGAGGCCCAGGCGCACACGCTCGGCATCTCCGTCTCCCCGGACGAGCTGCGGGCCGAGATCGCCAAGATTCCGGCCTTCCAGAACGAGTCCAAGCAGTTCGACGCCAAGCGCTACGAGAACCTGCTCAAATCCAACGGCGTGACCCCGGGCGAGTTCGAGGAAGACCTGCGCCAGCAGCTGCTGCTGGAAAAACTGGCCTCCTACATCAGCCTGCCGGCCACGGTCAGCGAGGGCGAGGCCCGGTCCATCTTCGAGTTCATGCGCGAACAGGCCGTCATCCGCTACATCCCCTTCAAGGCCGAGGACCTGGCCAAGGGGTACGCGCCCACGGCCGACCAGATCAAGGCCTACTACGAGGCCCGCAAGGACCAGTTCGCCACGCCCGCCCAGATCAAGATCGATTTCGTGGAGTTCACGCCCAAGGCCATGTCCAAGCCGGCCGAGGTGAGCGACGCGGATATCCAGGCCGCCTACGCGGCCAACCAGAAGAAGTACGCCAAGCCCGAACAGGTGCGGGTGCGCCACTTCCTCATCATGCTGCCGGCCGACGCGCCCAAGGAAGCCGTGGACGCGGCCGAGGCGAAACTCAAGGACCTGGCCGCCAAGCTCAAGGCCGGGGCCGATTTCGCCAGCCTGCTCCCGAAAAACCCCAACAACCCCGAGGGCCTCATCGGCGAGGACTGGGCCTGGTTGCCCAAGGGCAGCCTGCCCAAGGAATTCGGCGCCTTCGAGGACAAGGCCTTTGCCCTGAAAAAGGACGAAATCAGCGAGCCCGTGCGGACTTCGCTTGGCCTGCACCTGATCCAGGCCGGCGAGCACCAGCCGGCCGGCGAGAAGCCCCTGGCCGAGGTGACCGACGACATCCGCACCGAACTGGCCGAACAGAAGGCCGCCGACCGGCTGACCAAGGCCCTGGACGCGGTCCAGGAAAAGGTCGCCTCGGGCGAGGACCTGGCCAAGGCCGCCGCCGCCGAGAACCTGGAAGTCAAGGCCTCGGCCTTTTTCGACCAGCAGACCCCGCCGGCCGACCTGGCCCTGTCCGAACAGGCCCTGGCCGCGCTGTTCAAGATGCAAAAGGGCGAGGTCTCCGACACCCCCCTGTCCACCCAGGACGGCTTCGTCCTGGCCCGGGTGACCGACGTCAAGCCGTCCGGCTTCGCCCCCCTGGAAGACGTCACCGACGTCATCAAGGACCGCCTCGTCGCCGAGGAAGGCCAGAAGCGGGCCCGGGCCAAGGCCGAGGAAACGGCCAAGGCCATGGAGACGCCCGAAGGCCAGCAGAAGGTCCTGGCCGAGGCCAAGGACAAGGTCGCCACCTCCGAGCCGTTCACCCGCCAGGGCTTCATCCCGGGCCTGGGCATGGCCCCGGTGCTGGTCCAGACGGCCTTCGAGGCCAAGGCCCCGGGCTGGTTCAAGGCGGCCTACGCCGTGTCCGACGGCTACGTGCTGGCCGCCCTGGACAAGCTCGTGCCGCCCGACGCGGCCCTGTGGGACAAGGAAAAGGACCGCTGGCTCCAGACCCTGGCCCAGACCAAGCGCACGGAACTGTTCAACGCCTATTTGAAGACCGTGCAGGAGTCGGCCAAGATCGAGATCATAAACGACCAGATCCTCGGCCCCCGGCCCACGCCCGGCGGCGCCCCGGCCCAGGCCGGCAAGTAGCCCCCCTCCGTCCGTACGGGGCGCGGCCAAGGCCGCGCCCTTTTTTTTCCCCTTGCCCCTCCCCGGGGCCGGGCAGGCAAGGCCGCAGCCGCTCGCCCCGCACGGGAGCGTCCAAGCAACACCGGCCGCAGCGACAGCTCCCCGCCCGCAACGGATCAGCCCTCAACGAGCCCGACACGCGCCTGGCCACAGGCCTCCTGCGACAGGCCGCGACCTGGGCCTTCACGACAGCCCCACCGTGGCCGGCCGGCCGCCACGGCCTGACTCCGTGATCCCGGCCGCGAACACGATTTCGGCTATACCAGTGACGCACCAAGACGATATTGACAAATATGTCTTTTTATGCTTCAAGGTACATAAGCAGCATGCACCGGCGCCACAGCCTCGCCCACGACGCGGCACGCCGGCGGCCGGGTTCGATCGGGACCGACGAAGCCGGTGGGGCGGCGGATTTTTCTTTTGCAAGGGCACGAATGTGACGCAATCGCCCAAACAATGTCACCGAGGGTCTTCCCTGAAACGGTATCGTCCTGGGGAAGCGCTCGTTGCATTGACAAATATGCAAGGACCGAATGCGCCCCGGGTTGACCCCTGCCGCGCACCCCCGACCGGTCGCATCGCCTGCACCTGCCCGGACGTCCCGCCTGCCTGCCGCTTCGCGCCGACGTCCCGGCCTACCCCTTGCCGACGTGCCCATGGGAGGCGGAAGTCATGAACAAAGAGCTGATCAAAAAACACGAACAGGCCTTGTTGCGGGCCATGGCCGGCGTGGAGAGCTGCCAGGGGACCTTAAGCCGCCTGGACCGGCAATGGACGCGGGCGACCCTGACCGGCAAGATCAATTGCAGCCGCATCGCCCAGACGCTCATTGATTTCATCATCACCACCCAGGACAACTTCACGGTCCTGCAAAAAAACCTCGTCGACACCCTGGTCCTGGAAAACACCCAGAAGGTGGTCCTGGAGATCACCGCCGTGGCCCAGGTGGCCATCGACATCCTCAAGCGCAACCTCTTCGAGCGCACGGCCGACGTGGGCTTTCTGGCCACCGACGACGACCTCGTCCGGTTCCTCCTCGACGAGGCCGGCGACCGCGAGGCCACGGCCCGCATCGAGGAGCGGCTGCGCGAATACCGGGAAAAATACACCGTCTACAACGAGATCATCGTCCTCGACACCGACGGCCGGGTGCGGGCCCACCTCGATGCCCAAAACGACATCCGCCGCTCGGCCGACCCGCTGCTCGCCGAAACCCTGGCCGCGCCCTCCTACGTCGAAACCTACCGGGAAAGCGACCTCGTTCCCGGCCGGGGCGAGGCCCTGCTCTATTCCCAGGCCATCAAGGACCCGCAAACCGGCGCGCCGCTCGGCGTGCTGGTCCTGGTTTTCGATTTCGACGGCGAGATGGCGGGCGTTTTCGACAACCTCAAGCGCTCCTCCGAGGACATCGTCATCCTCATCCTCGACGAGGCCGGCCGGGCCATCGCCAGCAGCGACCCGGTCAAGGCCCCGCGCGGGCGCACCTATGCCCTCAACCAGCGCGACGACTTCGCCATGACCCAGTTGCGCGGCGAGGCCTACCTGACCAAGACCCTGGCCACCAAGGGCTACCAGGGCTTTTTCGGCCTGCCCTGGTACGGCCAGGTCCTCAAGCGCGTGGCCACGGCATTCAAAAACGGCACCAACGGCCATGGCCTGGACGAAACGGCCATCCGCAAGAAGGCCATCTTCTCCGGCCGGCTGATCACCGTGGAGGAGGCCTCGGAAAACGTGCTGTCCGACCTGGAACTGGTGGTGCAAAACGGCGAGATCATGGCGGCGAAAAAAACCGTCCAGGCCGACACCTCGGAGAAGGTCGAGGCGCAGGCCCTGCCCCACGTGCTCAACGAGGTCAAAAAGATCGGCGACCAGGTCCAGCAGGTCTTCCAGACTTCCACCGGCGGCCTGTTAAAACTCGTGACCTCCTCGCGCCTGCACGACGTCCAGTTCCTGGCCGCCCTGGCCATCGACATCATGGACCGCAACCTCTACGAGCGGGCCAACGACTGCCGCTGGTGGGCTTTGACCTCGGATTTCCGGCGCATGCTCGAAGCCTCGCCCGTCGCCGCCGAGGACCGGGCCCGCATGCGCGAGATTCTCGCCTACATCAACAGCCTCTACACCGTGTACACCAACCTCTTCGTCTACGACCGCGACGGCCGCATCCTGGCCTGCTCCAACCCCGACGAGCACCGCCAGGAAGGCCGCCGGCTGACCGCGCACTTCGTGGCCGAGACCCTGCGCCTGACCGATTCCCAACTCTACCGCGTCTCGGGCTTCGAGGCCTCCGACCTCTACGAGGACCGCGGCCAGGCCC
The DNA here is from genome assembly GCF_049995385.1 of Solidesulfovibrio sp. DCME. Taxonomy (NCBI): domain Bacteria; kingdom Pseudomonadati; phylum Thermodesulfobacteriota; class Desulfovibrionia; order Desulfovibrionales; family Desulfovibrionaceae; genus Solidesulfovibrio; species Solidesulfovibrio sp. DCME. Next base: position 1,203,245 of record NZ_CP188261.1, on the reverse strand, counting down.
GCCATACCTACATCTACAACGCCGCCATCACCTCCCTCGACCGGCCGGAGGCCGTCCTTGGCGGCATCGGCATCGTGTTCGACTCCGAACCCCAGTTCCTGTCCATGTTGACCGACGCCCTGCCCCGCGACGGCGCCGGCCACATCCTGGAGGGCTCGGAAGGCCTGTTCGTGGAGCCAAACGGCAAGGTCATCGCCTCCACCAACCCCGAGCACGCGCCCGGCGATATGGTGGACCTGGCCGGCATCTTCTGCCAACTGGCCTGCGGCCAGTCGACCTCCCACCTGGTGGCCGACGACGACAAGCTCTACGCCGTGGGCTGCGCCCACAGCACTGGGTACCGCGAGTACAAACGCGACGGCGGCTACGTCAACGACCTGCTGGCCGTCATCAAGGTCCGCATCTAGTACCGCGGCCTGGTTATCGTCGGCATGATGGGCGCAGGTCGGGCGAGGCGATGCTCGCTGGGCCGTGACGCTCCCCCGGCGGCAAACCGCGTTCGCAGCCAGCCCGGGTAGGCCGGACAGATGCCACAGGCGCCAAAGACCCACGCGGCCTCCCTTGCCCCTACCGGGCGCGGAGGCCGCGTTTTTCATTGGCCGGGGCCGTGTTCCGGGGCCGGCGCCGGCGACCCTTCCGCGCCGGCGGTCATGGCCACGATCTTCCAGCCGGGCTTGGGCGTGAAATCGGGCTGGTCGGTAAAGGGGAGCACGCGCCCGTCGGGCGAGACGGCGAAAAGCGGCAGCCTGTCCTGTTCGCGTTGCTGGGCCTGGTAGGCCTCGTAGGGGAATTCCTCGGTCAGGGCCGTAGTCTTGACGCGCCCACCCCGGGCAAGCCGGGCTTCCAGGGCCGAAAACGTGGCCGCGGCGGCGAACAGGGAACGCCCGGCGAACTTGAACCGACGCTTTTCCGCCGGCGACCCGCTCTCGGGCCGTTCGGCCCGCACGCAAAAAATGGCCTCGGGCGGAAATTCCGTGCGGTAGTAGTGCGCGACCAGGGCGTTGCCGCCGGGTTCGGGCGTCAGGGCCAACAGGCGGCCGATGCCCGTGAGGTCCAGGTGGCGGTCGGCATGCTCGGACACGGGATTGCCCCAGTAGGCCGGCAGCCCCATCATGCGCGCCTCGCGCACGTCCGAGCGGTCCTCGTCGGCCACCAGGACGGCCAGACCCTGGTTTTGCAGCTCTGCGGCAATGGCCAGGGCCACGGGATTGGCGCCGACGACCAGGAACCCCGTTGGCGCCGGTTCCCGCGCCCCCAGCCAGTTGGCCAGGGGCGCGGCGGTGAAGCTTTGCAACAGGATCGTGCCCACGATCACGGTGAAGGCCAGGGGCACCATGAGCGAGGCCTCGGGATACCCGGCCGCCTGCAGGCGCATGGCGAACAGCGAGGAGATGGCGGCGGCCACGATGCCGCGCGGCGCGACCCAGGCCAGCAGATGGCGCTCGCCGGCCGTGAGCTTCGAGCCCAGGGCGCACAGCTGGGCGCTGATGGGCCGGGCCAGGAACTGGATGGCCGCGAAAACGCCCAGCGCCCCGAAGCCCAGGGCCTTGAAGGCGGCCAGGTCCACCCGCGCGGCCAGGAGAAGGAACAGGGTGGACAAAAGCAGCAGGCTCAAGCTCTCCTTGAAGGCCAGGATGTCCTCGAGCTCCACGATGTCCATGTTGGCCAGCCAGATGCCCATGACCGTGACCGCAAGCAGCCCCGATTCCGGGGCCAGGGCATTGGAGGCGGCAAAGACCGCCACCACCAGGGCCAGGGTCACGACGTTGTGCAGGTAGCGCGGCAGGAGGTAGCGGCGCAGCACCGTGCCGAAGGCCAGGCCGGCCAGGCCGCCGAGCACCAGGCCCACGGCCAGGATGCGGCCGAAGACCGCCGCCCCGGCGGCCAGCTCCCCGCTTAGGCCCTCGACTAGGACGAACTGGTAGACCAGCACGGCCAGGGTGGCGCCGATAGGGTCGATGAGGATGCCTTCCCACAAAAGCACCCGGCCGACGTTTTTCGACGGCCGCACCGTGCGCAGCATGGGCGCGATGACGGTCGGCCCCGTGACCACCATGATGGCCCCGAACAGGCAGGCCAGCTCCCAGGGGAAGCCGAGCAAATAGCGCGTGGCCAGGGCGGTGAGGCCCAGGGTCGCGGCCACGCCCAGGGTGATCAGGTTGCGGATGACCGATTCGAGGCCGGCGATGTCGCGAAAGCGCAAGGTGATGCTGCCCTCGAACAGGATCACGGCCACGGCCAGGGAGATGCAGGGAAAAAGCAGGTCCCCCAGCAGCGCGTCCGGCCGCAGCCAGCCGGCCACCGGCCCCACGGCGAAACCGGCGGCCAGCAGAAACAGGATGGCCGGCAGCCGCACCCGCCAGGCGACCCATTGGCAGGCCGCGCCCAGGGCCAGGATGGCGGCCAGGGCCAACGGGATATGTTCGTGCATCGTGCGCCTCCCGGCCCCGGCCGGCCTGGCCCGGGGCTCGTGTCACGCCCGCGCGGCCCGCGTCGGCCCCGCTATCGGGCGCGCTTCCCGAAGTACGCTGTTTGCATAAAAAATACCGGCATGTTTTCGAGGGTCGCCGGGCTAGACGGAAACGAAACGGACCGAGCGGATGCCGGCCCCTTCCTCGCAGTCGAGCAGGGCCAGGGAGCCGCCGGGCTGGCAGGCGCCGGGGTTGATCAGGCGCAGGCCCCCGATGCGCGTATCCTCGGCGGCGTGGGAGTGGCCGAAAAAGACCAGGTCGTAGCGCCCGGCAAAGGCCTTGGCGATGCGCGCGGCCAACCCCGGGCGCGGCCCCCAGCCATGGGTGACGGCCAGGCGCCGCCCGCACAGGTCGCGCTCCAAAAGCGGCGGCAACTGGGCGGCCAGGTCGTATCCGTCGGAATTGCCGGCCACGGACTCGAAGGCCGGGTGCTGGAGCAGGTAGGCCCAAAGGCCCGCCCCGGCATGGTCGCCGCAATGGTAGACCCGGTCGGCCGGGGCCAGGTGCCTGGCGTAGACGGCCTCGAACCAGGCGCTCGGGCCGCCCAGGTGGGTATCGGAAAGGACGGCCAGGCGCATCACGGCTCCTCCCCGGAGGGCTGGGGGGCCTTCGCGGCCGGGGCGGACTTGCCGTTCTTGCGGTTCCACCACTTCCGGTCGGGGCCGTTGAACCACCATTCGGCGTGATCGGTAGTGGCCACGACCGTGGCCAGTTCCCGGCCGGCCTCGGTACGCAGCCGTTCCATGGCCGCCTCGATCCAGGCGGCGGCGTAGCGGTTGCCCAGATCGAGCTCCTCCTTGAGGTTGGCGATGAGGTCGATCTGGTCCGCGTCCTGGGCCAGGGCCGCCTCGGGGGTGGCGGCCGCCTCCAGCTCGTCGTGCAGGGGCAGGACCGTGGCCGACAGCCCGGTGCCGGCCAGGGCGTCGACCAGGGCCCGGCGGCTGTCGCAGGTGTTGTAGAGCTTGTTGACGTAGTTGAAATCGCCGGTGCGGGCCTCGGGCAGGTCGTGGAACAGGCACATGGCCATGGTCCGCAGGGGGTCGGCCCCGGCCCGGCTGGCCAGGACAAAGCCGATCAGCGCCGTGCGGAAGCTGTGCTCGGCCACGTTTTCCGCACCCGAGCCCAGGAACTGGTAGCCCGTGCGCGGCGTCTTGCGCAACATGCCGGCTTCGAAGAGCAGGTCGGCCAGCCTGGTCAGCCGGTCCCGGTCGCTCATGTCCACCGTGCCTATTTCGGGGGAAGTCATGGAAGCCTCGTCGGATGGGCCACGGGGCGGCGCAGCCTTTCGCGCGCCGCCCCGAAACGCCCGTTACGTGCGGTAGTCGGCGTTAATCTTGATGTAGTCGTAGGTCAGGTCCGAGGCCAGCAGCAGGTAGCGGCCCGGCCCCTTGCCCAGTTCCACGTCCAGGCTGACCTCGCCCCGGCGCATGTGCGGCGCAAGCAGCGCGTCCAGGTCCTCGGCCACGGGCATACCCTTGACGAAAACCGGCACCCCGCCGATGCGCACCGAGACCTCATTGGGGTCGAAGTTCGCCCCGGACCGGCCCAGCGCGGCCACGATGCGGCCCCAGTTGGCGTCGCGGCCGAAAAAGGCCGTCTTGACCAGGGGGGAATTGCCCACGGCCCGGGCGGCCAGTTCGGCCTCGGCGTGGCTGGCCGCGCCCTGGACCTTGATACGCAGGATCTTGGTGCCGCCCTCGGCGTCCTGGATGAGCATGAAGGAAAGCGCCTGGCAGACCTCGATCATGACCCCGAGCAGGGCTTGCCGGCCCTCGGCCGAGTCGATGACCACCTCCGAGGCGCCGTTGGCCAGGGCCAGGACGCAGTCGTTGGTGGAGGTGTCGCCGTCCACGGTGATGCTGTTGAAGCTGCGGTCGGCGGCGGCGGCCACGGCCTCCTGCCACCACAGCGACCCGACCTTGGCGTCGCACAGCAGCACGCCGATCATGGTGGCCATGTTGGGGGCGATCATGCCGGCGCCCTTGGCCATGCCGAGCACGCGCACCTCGCCGGCGTCGGTTTTGAGGCTCCCCCAGGCGATTTTCGGGAAGGAGTCCGTGGTCATGATGGCCTTGGCCGCGGCCACGGGAGAGGCCTGGCCGAGGCTTGCCGCCAGCGGCGGCACGGCGGCCTTCCACTTGTCCATTTTGAGCCGCGCCCCGATGACGCCGGTGGAAGCGGGCAATATCTCCTCGGGCGAAAGGTCGGTGGCCCCGGCCACCAGGGCCAGGGTGGCCCGGCAGTCGGCCAGGCCGGCCTCGCCGGTGCAGGCGTTGGCCTGGCCGGCGTTGACGAGGATGGCCCGGGCATGGCCGCCCGAGGCCTGGAGCGTTTCCCGGGCCACCAGGACCGGGGCAGCCTGGAAGAGGTTCTTGGTGAACACGCCGGCGGCCACGGCCGGGACATCGCTGGCAATAAGCGCCAGGTCGTCGCGGCCGGTGGTGTACTTGAAGCCGGCGGCGGCGGTGGCGAAGGAAAATCCCTTGGGCAACGGGATCACGGGAGAGGTCATGGAGGCTCCTTGTCTTGACTGCGGTCTCATGTCGGCCGTGCCCGAAACGGGCGTCACGGGGCCTTGCGCGCGCCCGGCGCGCCGGGGGCCAGGGGCGGCGGCGCGGTCATTTCCTCGCGGGTCAGCACGCCGTCGTCGTTTTTGTCCAGGCGGCGAAATTCCCGCTCGTGGAAGCTGCGCCACTCCTCCAGGGTCACCCGGCCGTTGTGGTCCGCGTCCATGGCCTCGAACAGCCGGCCCATGTTGGGCGCACCGGCCGGACGCGGCCCGCCGGCGGGCGGGAGGCCCAGGCCGGACCCGGCGGGCGCGGCCATCGCCGGCGCGACGGGTGCGGCCATCGCCGGCGTGGCCTGGCCCGGTGTCGTCGTGGCGGACGGGGCGGGCGCGGCGGCCTGGCCCACCGGGCCGTAGAGGGGCCGGCCCTGGGGCGGGGCGGGTGCCGCTGTTTGGCCCGTGGCCGGCTCGCCCGGCTGGGGCGGATAATCCGGCGAAGGATAGGAGGTCTCCACGGCCCGCCGGGCCGGCGTGGCCGTGCCGCCACAGCCGAGGCACAGGCAGGCCATGGCCAGGGACAGGCAAAAAGCCCAGAACTTCGGCATGAAGCGACTCCTCCGCGACCGCCGGGCGCAACCGCCGGGCGCAAGCCCATTTCCCTACACCAAACCGCCGCACCAGGCCATAGCCGGACTTGACAGCTCCCCGGCCGTTTGCCAAGGCCCGGCCATGCATCCGCGTATACCCGCCTTCCTGCTCGCCGCCCTGCTGGCCGTGGCCATCCCGGCCCGGGCGGCCATGAACCTGGACGACCTGCTTTTCTACGGCACGGAATCCCTGGCCCGGGGCCGTTTCGACCAAGCCTCCCAGGCCTTTGGCGAAGCCCTGGCCCGGGACCCGGAAAACGCCTACGCCAAGGGCCGGCTGGCCCTGTCCAAGGCCGCCGCCGGCCGCCTGGAGGAAGCCCGGCAGTTGCTGGGCGCGGCCGTGGCCGCGCGCGGCGACGACCTGTTCGCCCTGTGGACCCTGGGTTGCCTGGACCTTTTGGAAGGCAAGCCCGAGGCGGCATCGGCCAGCTTCGCCGCCATGGCCCAGGCCGACCCGGGCAATGTCCGGGCGAGCCTGGGCCAGGGGCTGGCCGCCCTGGCCGCCGGCCACCTGGCCGAGGGCCTGGGGCACCTGGCCGTGGTCCAGGCCCATCCCGACACCGACCCCCTGGCCCACGCCCTGGCCGGACAGGCCCTTTTCGCCTCCGGCGCCCCGGCCGGAGCCCGGCTGGAACTGGAAACCGCCCTGGAACTCGACCCGCGAAACGCCGCCGTGCTGGATCAGCTGGGCCTGGTCTACAAGCGGCTGGGCAAGGCCGGCCTGGCCAAAAGCGCCTGGGAGCAGGCCCTGGCCGTGGACGGCGAGGACGCCCGGGCCCGGTTCTACCTGTCCCGGCTGGCCGAGGACGAGGGACTGGCCGCGAGCCTGTCGGACCGGCCCGAGGAGGCCAAACGGGCCTATGAACGGGCGCTGGGCCTGGACCCGACCAACGCCGCCGCGGCCAAGGCCCTGGGCCTGCCCATTCCGCTGGCCCCGCCGGCCGCCCCGTCCGGGGAAACGACGGCCAACCCGAAGCTGCGCCGGCCGGCCACCCCAACCGATACCCCGCCCCGCCCCCGGCCCAACCCGGCGCGCAAACCGGCAAAACCCCTCCCCGCCGCCCAGGCCAAGGCCGCCGGCCAGGACCCGGCCAAGGCCGCGCCGCCAACCCCCGAGGCGTCCGCCGCGCCGGCCCCACCGGCCACACCGGCCACATCCGCTTCACCGGCCACATCGGCCTCACCGGCCTCCCCGGCCGTTCCCTGATGCCGCGTCCGCGAAAAGCCCGCGGACGCGTTGTTGCGGGCAACAGCCGGGGCTGTTTGTTCTCTCAAAATGACGGCGGTTGCCAGGGGACACGTCGCGCGCGCGTCCAGGCGGCCCCCCCTGCGACGGTCGGGCCATCCCGGCGGCCCAGCCCGCACGGTCCGGGGCAGCCCGGCGGCACGGTTGACGGCCAGGCTCGATTTGACCATGGTTGGGGCCTCAGCCGCCGGGCACCACCCAGGAAAGGAGTCCCCATGCGTTACCCGATCATCCTGCTGGCCCTGGCCCTGCTCCTTGGCCTGGCCGCTACGGCCAAGGCCCAGGGCTTCGGCCCGAAAACCTACGCCGACTGCGTCATGGTCAATGCCAAGCGGGCCGCCTCGCGAGACGGCGGCATGCTCATGCGCCGGGCCTGCAAATGCCGTTTCCAGGACCCCAAGGCCAGCGAGTGCCGGCAATACTCCCAGACCGCCCTGGACTGCATGATCGGCAGCCTCGTGCCGGTCGAGCGCGACGAGGAGGCCTGGGGCGTGGAGCGGGCCTGCCGCAACAAGCACCCGGTCCAGTAAGGCGCGCCGCCAAGACGCCAAAAGGCCACCCGGTCAACCCGGACGGCCTTTTTTTGCGCCGCAAGCGGCCTCGCCACACGCCATCACTGGCCCGGCCGCCGCGTTCCCCGCCCAACCCCGCGCACCGGCCAGGACCGGACACGACGGTAAGCGGCCCGGACCGGACACGGCGGCAAGCGGCCCCAGCCCGCCATCCGGGTTTTCTTCCGTGGGAGGGGCAGCCGCAGCCACAACAAGCATACAGCCACAGCGAACACGCGGCCCCAGCCCGCCATCCCGGCCGCCGGCCGCCCAAAAGCATCGGACCGCAGACAAGCCACAACGAGAAAGCGGCCCCAGGTCGCCATCCCGGGGCCGCTTTCGGAAATGTCCTTTTCGGAGGAAGGATGTTTTGCTTATAGCAACTGCCGTGCCAAGGCTGAAAATTCAGAGAAATATCGTTTTATTTAAAAGAGATAACAACACAGCTACGAAAGGGACTCCGGGTCATGGCCCGAAAACGGGCCGGATACGGTACAAATGCTTTTACCCGCCCGGCCAAAGCCGGCAAGTACTGTTCAGGAATTTGTACGACACCCCCTCCTCTCAAAATAAAATACATTATTTCAGTATATTGAAAAATACGTCAAAGCTCCTCGCCCCCTTCTTTGCCGCCTCAGGGCCGGCCAAGGCCTGGCCGGATCGTCGGGCGGGTACAAATCCTTGTCCCGGCAGGCAGCGGCACGGCACCGCCGGGCCAGGCTGGAGCGTGGGCTGTGGCGACGCGGCGAGAAAGCCGGGGCAGGCCATGCCCCGCTCTCGCCTTGGGCGGTTTTTCCGCCCGGGGACGCAACCAGGGGGAGGCAGCCGGCGACATGACGAACGACATTTCGAGACACTGCGCCCGAAGGGGAGCGAGATATGGATTTTTTGGTCACGGTCCCGGGCTTGCCGTCGTTTTCGTTCGTGCCGCCGCACAAGGAAACCCGCGGGCCCCAGGCCCCTTGCCACTGCGGCGAGGCCTGCCCGAAAGCCCGGCGTGCCGGTGGCTGCCTGGCCCTTGGGGCCATCGACGGCGTGCTGGATTTTTTCTCGGACGTGGTTTCGTATGAAACGGCGCTTGTGCTGTGCCACCACGGCGGACGCACGGCGGTCTACGAGGAAACCGGCCAGCGGGCGGCGGCGCGGCTGCTTCTGGCCGGCATGCAGCGTTCGGGCTGCCCGTTTTTCGCCCGTTTCGCCGCCCTGCCGGCGGACGCACCCCTGGGGAGCGCCTATACGGCCCTCGGCCGGCTGCTGGCCGCTCTGGCCGGCGGCGAGGCGGCGCCGCAGCCCCAGGGCCTGTCCGCCCTGGAGCAGCTCGCCGACGAAGCAGAGGGACACCTGGCCGTGGTGCTGGGTGAGGCCAAACGGCGCTGTCGCCGGGACGCGGCGGTCAATGCCGTGATTTTGCTGTGCAACGGCATCCGGCTGGCAACCGAGGCGATCCGGGAAAAACAGGCCGCACAGGCGTCCGGGCCACGGCGGCATCACGGCCCCGGCAAGCGGCCCACGGCCGGATGAGGGGAGAAAGGGGCCTGGGCCTACTGGCCGGCCAGCAACCGGTTGCGGCGGCGGCGGAGGATCTCCAGTTGGGTTTCCAGGACGAGCTTTTCCTGCTTGGCGGCAAAGATCTCCTGGGCATAGTACACCCCCGCCCGGCAGTCCTCGGCGGCCATGAGTTCACGCACCTGCTTTTCCACAGCCGCTTTCCGTTCGGCCAGCGCCACCGATTCCGCGTCCAGGGCCGCGATCTGCTCGTCGGCCGTCGCCTGTTGCCCACCCGTCATGCATCCTCCACGATCAGGGACTTGATGTTGCAAAATTCGATCAGCCCGTAGCGGGCCAGCTCCCGGCCGTAGCCCGAGCCCTTGATCCCGCCGAAGGGCAGGCGGAAGTCCGAGCGCGGCACGGCGTTGACCGCCACCATGCCGGCCTCGATGCGCCGGGCCAGGCGCAAGCCGCGCGCCGTGTCGGCCGTCCAGACGCTCGCCCCCAGGCCGTACGGCGAGGCGTTGGCCAGGGCCACGGCGTCCGCGGCGTCGGCGGCCGCGGCCACGGCGGCAACCGGCCCGAACAGCTCCTCGTCGAAGGCCGGCATGCCAGGGCGCACCTCGGCCAACAGCGTCGGGGCGTAGAAAAAGCCCGGGCCGGGCAGCCGCCGGCCGCCCAGGACCAGCCGCGCCCCCATGGCCACGGACTTCCGGACCTGGCGGTCGAGGTTGGCCAGCAGATCCTCCCGGGCCAGGGGGCCGACGGTGGTGGACGGATCGAAGGGGTCGCCCGGCCTGTGGGCGGCCAGCCGTTCGGCCAGGCGCTCGGTGAAGGCCGGATAGAGCGGCGCCTCGACGAGGAAGCGCTTGGCCGCGATGCAGGCCTGGCCGCACACCCGCATGCGCGCCGTCTCGGCCGCGGCGCAGCAGTCGTCAAGGACGGCGTCGGCCAGGACGATGAAGGGGTCCGATCCGCCCAGCTCCATGACCGTCTTTTTCACGGCCGCCCCGGCCAGCGCCCCCACGGCCGCCCCGGCCCGGGCCGAACCGGTGAGCGTCACGCCGCGCACGGCCGGATGGGCCACGGCCTCGGCCACCAGGGTGTTGTCGATGCGCAAAAGCCCCAGCACCCCGGGCGGCAGTCCGGCCTCGGCGCAGGCCGCCTCCAGGGCCAGGCTCGACCCGGTGACGTTGTGGGCGTGCTTGACGGCCACGGCGTTGCCGGCGGCAAGCAGGGGAATGGCGGCGCGAAGCACCTGCCAATACGGAAAATTCCAGGGCATGACCGCCAGGATGACACCCAGGGGCTCGTAGACGACCAGCCGCCGGCCGGTTTCCGAGGGGATGGGCTCCGGGGCCAGCCAGCGGGGCGCCATCTTGGCGTAGAACCGGCAGGCCCGGGCGCAGCGCCGCACCTCGGCCCGGGATTCGGGCCAGAGCTTGCCCATCTCCCGGCTGGCCAGCCCGGCCAGTTCGTCCAGGCGGGCCTCGAGCCGGTCGGCCAGGCGCGACAGCACGGCCAACCGCTCGGCCAGGGCGACATCGCGCCACCGGACGTAGGCCTCGGCGCAGGCATCGAGAACCCGGCGGGCGGCCGGGGCGTCCTGGGCGGGATAGCGGGCCAGAACCTGCCCGGTCGCCGGATTTATGCTGGTGAACATCAGTTGCGGTACGGCAGCGACGGTGGGACCATGCGCGCTCCTTCGGCGGCCACCTCTACCTGTTTTGCCGTGCCAAGCCAAGCCTGGCCGGAACCGGTGGCCCTGGCCAGGCCCCAGGCGCCCTGAAGGAGGATGCTCGTACCGCTTAAGGCCAGCACCACCAACACCACCCGGGTGAAGCGGCCTTCGCCGAGGCGCCCGCAGCCGGCCATGCCCAGGCCAATGCCGCCAAGCAGGGCCGGCAAGGCGACCAGGTAGTCCGACAACACCTCGGGCGTCACCAGCCCGACCAGGGACTGGGCCCCCACCACGCCGAACCCGGCCAAAAGGAAAAAGGAGGTCAGCGTGGCCCGCACGCTGTCGCGGTCATAGCCCTGGCGCAGCACCCACATGGCCACGATGGGGCCGTTGACGCCGATGGCCGCGCCCATGCAGCCGGCGGCGAACCCGGCCGCCAGACCGAGCCCCCGGCCCGGCCGCCCCCGCACCCGGGCCGGGCGCAGGGACAGGGCCACAAACGACAGCACCACCGCCGCCATGGCCAACTTGAGCCAGTCGCCGGGCACCGCCCCCAACGCCCTGGCCCCCACGGCCACCCCCGGCAGGGACGCCCCGAAAAGCAGCAGCAACGCCCGCCAGCGGATGTGGCCAAACAGCCGGCTGACCAGGACGACATTGATGGTGACGGCCAGCAGGCAGCACACGGGCGTGGCCAGCCGCAGGTCCATGACCAGGGCCAACAGCGGCAAGGCCAGCAGGGTGGAGCCGAATCCGGTCAGGCCTTGGGTGAAGCCGCCGAGAAAGGCGGCCAGGGACAGGGTTACGAGGTGGGCGGTAGCCATGGGATCCTTGTCTGGAAAAGCGTCGATGTTCGGGAAAAGCAAACCTTGCGAAGCCTTTTAATACGCGATAACAGGTGCGGCAAACGAAGATATTCGCACGGTTTGTTCGGAAAAATCGAATATGCTCGACCCCTGGCAACTGCGCACCTTCCTGGCCGCGGCCGACGGCCTTTCCTTTCGCCAGGCGGCCAAGGACCTGTCCCTGGCCCCGTCCACGGTCACGGCCCAAATCAAGGCCCTGGAAGACGCCCTGGGCGTGTCCCTGTTCCGCCGCAGCCCGGGGCAGGTGGTCCTGACCGAGCACGGCCGCCGGCTGCTGGGGCCGGCCCGGCGGCTGCTCGACCTGGAAGCGGCCATCCGACGCGATGTCGGCCAGGACGGCGACGCCTGGCCGGAGCTGTCCCTGCGCCTGTCCGAGAGCCTGGGGCTGGCCGTGGCCCCTGTAGCCCTGGCCGCGGCCCGGCGCGACTTTCCGGGCCTGCGCGTCAGCATGGCCACCCACTCGCGCCGGGGGCTGGCCCACGACCTGCGCCAGGCCGTGGTCGACCTGGGGCTTTTTTTGGGCGAGCCGTTCGCCGCCGACGGCCTGGTCATGGAGGAGATCCACCGGGAGCCGCTGTGCGTCATCGCCGCGCCGGGCTCGCCCCTGGCCGGCCGGGAGGCGGCCTGGCCCGAGGACTTCGCCGGCCGGGAGCTGTTCGTCACCCGCCACCTCTGGAGTGCCCGGCGCGGCTTCGAAAACGCCCTGGCCCGCCATGGCGTCTGCCCCGGGGCGGTGACCACCTGCACGAGCCTGCCCGTGGTGGCGCGTTGCGTGGCCTCGGGCGACGGCCTGGCCCTGGCGCCCTGGCTGGCCGTGGCCGGGAAGCGGGCGGCCGGCAGCCTGGCTGTGCTGCCCTGGGCCGAGGAACCCCTTTTCGCGCCGGTACTTGCGGTCTACCGGGCCGGCAAGCCCCTGTCCCGGCCAGCCGCGGCCTTTCTCGAAGCCGTGCGCCAGGCCCTGGCCAGCCTGCCGCCGGCCCCGGCAGCGCCACACCAGGAGGCCCGGTGAGGGCCTGCGGCTGCCAACCAGCGTGAGCCACCCGCTTGTTGCGGGGACGCGCCTCCCCGATGCCCCCGGTGCCCCACCCTGGAGGCAGCCCGCTTCGGGCGGCAGCCGACGCCAGCGCCATGGGCGAAACCGCGTCGGGTGGCTCCGACGCAGGCGACAGAGGCATAGCCCGCCTCGGGCGATCCCGAAGCCAGGGGGAAGCCCGGCCGGCAAGCCCCGCAACGCGGTCAACGCGCGGGGGGCGCGGCGTCCAGGCTCTGGGACAGGGGGAGTTCCAGGATGAAGGTGCTGCCGCGGCCGAGTTCGGATTCGGCCCAGACCCGGCCCTTGTAGTGCTCGACGATCTGGCGGCAGATGGCCAGGCCCAGGCCCGTGCCCTTGGGGCGTTGGCCCTCGGCCACGGTGTCGCCGGCCTGGGCCTGGTGGAACTTGTCGAAAATCTTCTCCAGCGACTCCCGGGCCACGCCCTGGCCGGTGTCGCTGACCTCCACCCGCAACCGGCCGTCGGCCACGGCGGCCCGCAGGCGCACCCGCCCCTCGTCGGTGAACTTGGCCGCGTTGCCGAGCAGGTTGACCAGGACCTGGCTGAGGCGGTCGGGATCGATGAAAAGCGGCGGCAGATCGTCTGCCACGTCCATGGTAAACCGCACCTCGGGCTTGGCCTCGAAATCGGCGCTCACGGCGGCGGCGGCCCGGCCGATGAGCGCGGCCGCGTCCACCACGGCGTCGCGCCATTGGGCCTGGCCGGATTCGATCTTGGACAGGTCGAGGAAGTCGTTGATCAGCCGGGTGAGGCGCTCGCCCTCGCTTTCGATGATGTTCAAGTTGGCCACGATGCGTTCGGCCTGGCTGGTGAGGCGCTGGTGGCCGGCGGCGAAGGGGGAGAAGAATTTGGCGAAGTCGCGGGTGATGAGCTTGGCGAAACCCATGATCGAGGTCAGGGGCGTGCGCAGGTCATGGGAAACCGTGGCCAGAAAGCCGGATTTGAGCCGGTCAAGCTCCTTGAGGCGCTCGTTGGCCGCCTGTAGTTCGGCCGCCTTCTCGGCCAGCCGCCTGGTGCGCTCCTGGACGGCCTCGCGCAGGTGGCGGTTGAGGATCTCCAGGCGGCGCTCGGCCCGGACCCGGGCCGTGACGTCGGTGAGGGTGCCCTCGGTATACAGCGGCAGCCCGGCGCCGTCGCGCACCAGCCGGATGTTGAGCAGCACCCAGATGGTCTGGCCGTCGCGGCGCTTGAAGCGCACCTGGAACCCGGTCAGGCTCCCCTCGGCCAGCAGCCGGGCGACCATGGCCCGGCGGTCCCCGGGGTCATGATAGAGCTGGAGGCTGACGTCCACGGCGTTGGCCAGAAGCTCGCCGGGCGAACCATAGCCGAGCATGACGGCCAGGGCGGCGTTGGCCGAGAGCATGCGGCCGTCCAGGGTGGTCTGGAAAATGCCTTCCGTGGCATGCTCGAAGATGTCGCGGTATTTGCGTTCGGCCGCGGTCAGGCGGCGCACCGACTCCCGCATGGTGCGGCCCAGGCTGCCGAGTTCCCAGCGCAGGGCATCGAGCTGGCGGGCGGCCTCGGGATCGTCGGGCGCGGCCAGCCCCAGGCTCACCCGGGCGGCGTAGCCTTCCAGCCGGGACAGGGGCGCGATGATCCGCCAGCGCACCACCAGGAGCGCGCACAGCGCCAGGGCGGCGTTGAGCCCCAGGATGCGCAGCACGCTACGCGTCAGCGCCGAGTCCAGCTCCCGTTCCATGAAGCGGCGGGAACCGAAGACTTCCACCGAGCCCACCGGGGTGTTTTCGAAGCGGGCTTCCCGTTTTTCGCTGATGACGTCGTCCAGGGCCGGCCGTTCCGTCAGGGGGGAGGCCCGCCAGGCCCGGTCGCGCACCCGGCCGGCATAGGGCTTGTCCTGCCCCCGCTCCGTGACCACCACCGCGGCGATGATTTCGTTTTGCATCAGCCCGTCGATGAGCCGGACGACCTGATCCTTTTCCAGGTACCACAAGGACTGGGACAGGCTTTCGGCGAACTGGTCGGCCGCAAGGGTGACATCGCCGCGCAGGTCCGTTTCCAGACGCTCTTTTTCGCCCTGGTAGTCGAGGATGCCGAAAACGGTCAGCAGCAGGGTATTGACACACACCAGCGTCACGACGACCGCGCCGCCGACGGAGCGCGTCAGGGAAAAGCGGGCAAGGGACATGCAACGGATTCCCGGTGGGAGGTGAGGTCACAAGGGCGCTGCCGCCAGGGGCCGTCGCCGGAAATACCGGCAACACGCTGCCGAGGCTACCATCGGACCGGCCAAATGGAAAGTCCGCCCGGGGCAAAATCCTTGCGCCCTCATCGGTCCCGGGATATCGATCCGTCAACGCGTATGAGCCTTTCCATCATCACCACCGGCGCCCTGCTGGGCATCGAGGCCCATCCCGTCACCCTGGAAGTCGACCTGTCGCGACAGGGCATGCCGTCGTTCACCATGGTCGGCCTGGCCGAGGGGGCGGTGCGCGAGAGCAAGGAGCGGGTGTTCGCGGCCCTGCGCAATGCCGGGCAACGGCTCCCCCCGGCCCGCATCACCGTCAACCTGGCCCCGGCCGACATGCGCAAGGAGGGGGCCGGCTACGACCTGCCCCTGGCCCTGGCCCTGTTGGCGGCGATTGAGGCCTTCCCGGCCGAGGCGGCCAGGGGGCTTTTTTTTACCGGCGAGCTGTCGCTGACCGGCGAACTCAAGCCCGTGCCGGGCGTGCTGCCCCTGGCCGCCCGGGCCCGGCGCGAGGGGGCCCGGGGCATCGTCGTGCCCAGGGCCAACGCCGCCGAGGCGGCCGTGGTCGAGGGGCTGGACGTCTTCGGCGCCGACGACCTGGGCCAGGTGCTGCGGTTTCTCGGCGGCGAGGAGGCCTTGGCCCCGGCCATGGCGCCGTCGTTCGACGCCGCCGGCGAGATGGCGGCCTTTGCCGAGGATTTCTGCGAGGTCAAGGGTCAGGCCCATGCCAAGCGGGCGGTGGAGATCGCGGCGGCGGGCGGGCACAACCTGCTGTTCATCGGGCCGCCGGGTTCGGGCAAGACCATGCTGGCCAAGCGCATCCCGAGCGTCCTGCCGCCCCTGGGTTTCGACGAGGCCCTGGAGGTCACGACCATCTATTCCGTGTCCGGCCGCCTCGACGGGGCGGGGCTGCTCACGGCGCGGCCCTTCCGCAGCCCCCACCACACCATTTCCGACGCCGGGCTCATCGGCGGCGGCTCCTATCCCCGGCCGGGCGAGGTGTCCATGGCCCACCGGGGGGTGCTGTTCCTCGACGAGCTGCCGGAATTCAAGAAATCGGCCCTGGAGGTGCTGCGCCAACCCCTGGAGGACGGCAGGGTGACCATTGCCCGGGCCAGCATCTCCCTGGCCTACCCGGCCGACGTGATGCTGGTGGCGGCGATGAACCCCTGCCCGTGTGGAACACTTCTCCAACATCAATAAATACATCAATATCAACGAGTTGGCCTGTAACCCGAATTTCTCTAACAATAGATTTGAGCCGCAAAGCCTTCCCCACATCGTCTAAAAATTCCCAATTTGTGGCAAACGAACAGAGGTTTTCGAAAGAGGTGAGAAGAAACGTTTTAGTTGTGTCCTTCTCATTGATTAACCCGACAAGGTGATCCCTTGTCGCCTTGGCCTCGTCTATTTCTTTCTTAAGAACAGCGTATCTTCGATCAAAATCGTCACCATCTATTCTATTGCATTCTAAAGCACCCAACAAATTGTCAAGACGATTTTGTAACAATTGAATGTTTGATTCTATTTGCGACAAGTCACAAGCATTTATTTTGCTATTAGAATTTTGTGTATAAAATAGATCTAAAATTTTTTGCTTGTCAGTCAAAAATTCTTTGTTTTCCGAAAGTGCTAACAAACTGTCAGCAACATACTTCTCTATTTCTACGGAAGGTATATTTAACCCAGAACAGGCTTCAAGACCTTTTTGCATGCGATTTACGCATTTATAGTACCCATAAGTTTTGTCAGAATTTTTCTTGGAAGTAGTATTGCCAGCCATCGCTCCGCCGCACAAACCACATTTCAATATGCCTGAAAGCAAATAGTTGCGCTTACTGTTCGTCGGCTTCGTCGATATCGACTTTAGCATCGCTTGGACAGACTCATAAGTATCAACATCAATTATCGAAGGATGTTGTCCGTCACAAATAATCCAATCCTGCTTGTCTTGAGCAATTAACTTACCAGTTACAGGGTCACTCCTCCTTTTACCATACCACGTTTTACCTATATATGTAGGATTTGTAAGAATTCTATGGACTGAAACAGTTCCCCAGTGCCCACCATTCCGTGTTCTAAAACCCTGATTGTTAAGAGCGTGGGCAGTCTTTCTTATGCTATTGTGAGAAATAAAGACCTGAAATATATTATTAACGACTTTAGCCTCGCTTTGGTATACATATAATTTTTTCTGCTCAGGATATAAACTGGCACTTTGCAAGGAAGCGTCTGGGCTTTCAGTGCCTAAACCAATGAGGTGCTTAGAGTACAGTTCCTGAGTAGTGTAACCAAATGGGACAACACCTCCATTCCATTTGCCTAATCGAGCACGATGCGACATGTCTACAGACACACGTTCAGCTACCAATTCTCTCTCAAACTGTGAAAGGACTCCTATAATCTGACGTAACAACCTACCATGTGCGGAGGTCGTATCGATATTTTCTGATATACTTGCGAAGCGAATGTTAATCCCTTCAAAAAATTCTGTTAAGTACATCAAATCTTTCGTTGACCTTGTTATTCGGTCAAGTTTTGTCACAAAAACAGATGTTATCAATCCTGATTCTGCATCCCTAAGCAAGTCTTTAAGTGCGGGTCGGTTAGTGTCTTTGGCGCTAAAGCCAGCGTCCTTATACAACTTAAAAACCGGTATTTGGTTTGCTACACAATATGCACGGAGTCTTTCCTCTTGCGTATGCAGCGAATCTTTGTCGATTTGGTTGGCAGTAGATACTCGAACATATATACCTGCGCTAGCGGGAGGGGTGCTATTCATTGTGCTCACCGAGTCCATATTTTAAGCTACATTAGATCAAGAAATCTATAATATCAACCAGGGAAACCTGCCAACGCAAAAAATATACAATTCCTTGTCGTCTGTTTATTTTGTAATTGTATGTAGATTTTTTTACGACCATTACGACCTTTCACAAATTTGTAACAACCTAAAATAGCGACACATCATGGCTATACATCGGTTTCTTCCAAAAAACAGCTTACCTTTTTATCGCAGTCGCGACGTTTTACAGTGGGATAAGAACCTGAACGTTATTGCTAAGGTGTGAAAAAGCTTTCATTTAGCGAACTTCACCCATGTTTACAGCCATTTAGGCCCGAGTAAATCCGGTCAAATCCTATGGGTTCCGACTAGGTTTACCTACTCCACCCTCCTGACACTTGGCGTGTCCGGGTCTGTTTCTTAGGCCAAAATCTTTCGGTACTCTACCACAGAACGTTGGCGCTTGTTGGCTCATAGTTGGTCGGAAGCGACTAAATTCAAACGCGGAGCAGCAACCCCAGTTGTCCGGACAAGGGCAATCAGCGCCCCTTGGCGGCAACTCACTCATCATCCTGGACTGAGCCAGCAAGTGGATTCTCCTTTGGGCATCTGCGGCGGCCGATGATCAGCAGAGCCATGATCGCCCCAGCCAGTGCAATGCTTCCAAGGACCGTCATGCTCATAGCGATTGTTGAGGCTTGCGCTGAAACCATGGCGTTTTCCACCATTGCTGCTGAATCGGAGGGCAGCGACTTGAGGATGGCTGCGGCTACTGCATCGTTCCCGTCTTTGACGGCTTGCGCATATTCCAGGCCCTGCTGGAGAAAC
Source organism: Solidesulfovibrio sp. DCME (assembly GCF_049995385.1). Taxonomy (NCBI): domain Bacteria; kingdom Pseudomonadati; phylum Thermodesulfobacteriota; class Desulfovibrionia; order Desulfovibrionales; family Desulfovibrionaceae; genus Solidesulfovibrio; species Solidesulfovibrio sp. DCME. The sequence goes on along the minus strand of NZ_CP188261.1, from coordinate 1,184,918 downwards.
GGCTTTCCGGCCAAAGCTGTCCACACCTTGTCAAGAGAATGAGCCCCCATGATCGATGTGACCAGGGCGACACCTAGCGCGGCCGGTACGTTGAATGTCATCTGAAGAAGACCGGAGCCCATGCCTGCCTGTTCGGGCTTGAGTGTACGCATCCCGGCCGCATTGCAGGCTGGCAAGGCGATTCCAACGCCTGCTCCCATCAGCGCCAAGGGGATGATGAGTTCGCCCAGGGTTGTCTCCCGACAGAAGGTGCCCATCCAGAACAACGCGACGGCCTGCATGGCCAGTGCAGCCACAATGGGAATTCCCGGTCCGATGTGGTCGATAAGGCGACCTGCGGGCGGTTCAAGCACCATGCAAGTTCCGGTCGTGATGACGATGACCCAACTGGCCATCACTGGCGAGTAACCAAGAACTTCGATGAAAAACAGTGATCCCACGACGGTCAGCATAGGGATATAGACGAAACCGACGGCGCTTTCGGCAAAAAAAGCGCCGGAAAAAAGACGCTCACGCCACAGGGAAAAATCGACGAGGGGACAATCTGTGCGGGTCTCGACAATGCCGAACAAGGCGAGCAGCACAACGCCGACCGCCAGAGCCCCCCAGGTGCTAGGGGTACCCCAGCCGTTGCTGGCGTTTTGCAATCCATAGGTAACAAAGGTGATCCCAAGGCCGCCGAGGACGAGACCGATGATGTCATAGCGGCCGGAAGACAGTACGCTGCAATAGTTCCTTGTAGCCGCCAGAGTGACGAGAATGACTGCGGCAGTCAGCGGCACGGCGAGCCAGAAGACCCAGCGCCAACTCAGCAGATCGTGCATGTAGCCCGCGAATATCGGACCGACCAGCAATCCGAACCCGTGGGCAAATCCCCACAAGCCGACAGCGAATCCACATCGGGAAGCGGAAAATGCGTTTACGACGATGGACAGGGTGGCCGGTGCTGAAATACCGATGCCGATGCCTTGCATTGTGCGCCCGGACACCATGAGCAAGCCGCTCGTGGCCATGGCGGACAGGATGAGGCCGCCGCCGAAAACCATATAGCCGATCACAATCATGCGGACCTCGCCCACGAGGTCGCCGAGGCGACCGCCAGCGATCAGCGCCGTGCCGAAGGCAAGGCTGTATGAAGTGATCGTCCAGGCCTGCATCGACAGGGACAGGTCGAGATCATCTTTGATTGTAGGCAAGGCGGGACCGATCACCGTGCTGAACATCTGAGCAATGAGCGCGCCAAAGCTCATGGCTGCCAGAATCCCCCAGGCGCTGGCGTTGGCCCTGCTATTCGTTTCACTCATTGGCAGTTCCCTTCATTATTAAAAGAACTATTGTATTGAATTCCTCTCTCTTCGTGACAGTGCATCGATTATTACAACGCATAACAATACAAATGACAAAATTAAATATCACACCTTAGGCCACTGCCCCGCACACAAGCTATGAGTTCATGACCAAATGAGGGGCTAATGTTCCAAGCGACTATCCTCGAATAACGAGATCTAGGTCAACGAACTCGGCAACAAGCAACAGCAAGAGCCGCCAGTTTCTCACATCAATACCCCGTCGGAACATTACACACGCTTGGGCGAGTTGTCCTGACCGGCGAAGGACGGCAGCGGCGGCAAGGAGGAAGCGCCGATTGCCTTGATCATCACGCAAACAGATAGACATCATCGTGTAATAACCTAAATTAAATGGGAAAATCGTGTTCTATTGTTTCTTTTAATTCACTAAATCTTTTCTCTAGCTCAGGAATAAGGCTTTCAAGCACGCCACTATCTCTATTTTTTCCAGCTTGCTCCATTTTTAAAGCAGTTTCTAACATACGTTTTCCACTCACGTTCGCAGCAGCTCCCTTGATACTATGAGATATTCGTTCAGAAATCTCAAATTCACATGTCGCAATGCTTTCTCGCAATCGTTTCAGCTGAATAGGGATATCTCCCAGGAATGTTCTGATGACATATTGCGCTAAATCCTGATCGTCCATCATCCTGACCATCATGGACCTTTTATCGAATACGGGTAGTCCATTTTCTTTTATAGCAATCTCATCTGTGCTGCGCTCCGGGGGGAGCGTAGACTGATTTGGCGACTCCTCACTATGATTCGGCAACCACTTGGCAACGATCTCAGAAAGGATTTTGGCAGAGACAGGCTTTGTAATATAGTCATTCATGCCTTTTTCAAGGCATTGTTCCCGATACCTAGGCATTGCGTGTGCGGTCATGGCGATGATCGGAATGGCATGATCCAGTACAGCACTCTGGGGATTTCGAACCCGCCTTGTCGCCTCGAACCCGTCCATCACGGGCATCTGAACATCCATAAGAACCAAATCGTAGGAAATATTCTCGAGGGTCCGCAAGGCCTCTACGCCGTTAGCGACCGCATCCGTGTGCACACCAAGCTTGTTGAGGATCCCCACAGCCACTTGCTGGTTTGTGATATTGTCTTCCACGACGAGAATTCGTCCAGTACGTTGCAACGGAAGTATTCGGTCCCTGGCAGATTGCCGTGTGATGATCTGAGGACTATCCTCGCGAGGTGATTCGGACAGGACACGTTGCAGAATGTTCAGCAGATCCCTGCGACGTATCGGTTTGAGCGCATACGCACGAAAGCCGGCTTCAAAAAAACGCTGGGAGTCGCCGTGACTTCCCATGGAAGTCAGCATTACCATCGCGACCCCGGCCAGGCGGGGGTCCGCTTTGATGGCCCGACCCAAGGCCAAGCCGTCCATACCCGGCATTTGCATGTCGATGACGGCCAGACGATATGGAGCATTCTCCTCTAGTCCACGGTACAAAGCCCCCAAGGCCTGCGGAGCATCCTGGACATCAAGGGGAAGCATTCCCCAGTTAGTCATATTGATCGTCAGAATTTCGCAATTAGTAATATTATCATCCACAACAAGCGCTTTCACATCTTTTAGAATCGCTGGAGAAAGCGTATCTTGTGAATAGTTTTTTTGTTTATCTATCAAAATGGTAAACCAAAATTCTGCACCATGACCATCTTTACTGTTAACTCCTATTTCGCCACCCATCATCTCTACAAGTTGCTTGGATATGGAGAGGCCTAATCCTGTTCCACCATAATTGCGTGTAGTAGAGTAGTCTGCCTGAGCGAACTTTTCGAATAAAATAGAGTGCTTTTCTTCAGGAATACCAATACCTGTATCTCGCATTGAGAAGCACAAAAGACATTTATTATCTTGTTCCTCACACAGGATGACCTTGACGCTCACCTCACCCTTAGAAGTGAATTTGATGGCGTTCCCAGCAAGGTTATTGAGTATCTGCCGCAACCGACCTGGATCACCTCGCAAGGAGACAGGGACATTAGTATCGACGAAACAGAGGAATTCTAAACCTTTTTCATTAGCACGCAAAGCCATTGCGTCAGAAAATTCGTCGACAAGATCCAATAGGTCGAAATCGAGTATTTCGAGATCAAGTTTCCCCGCCTCTATCTTGGAAAAATCTAGAATATCGTTGATAAGATTGAGGAGCGATTCTCCGCTTGATCGAATGACCTCCGCGTAGTGCTGTTGTTCGGTTGTGAGATCGGTGCCAAGCAGCAAACCGGTCATCCCGATGACGCCGTTCATGGGGGTTCGTATCTCATGGCTCATATTGGCCAAAAACTCGCTTTTTGCCTGAGTTGCGGCCTGGGCCTGACTCAACGCTTGATCCAAGGTGATGTTATTGATCTCCATCTGCTGAGCAAATTTATGCAATCGTTCCTGGGCAATTTTGTAATCGGTCATATCGGTGTGGGATCCTGCCATGCGTACTGGCACCCCCGCATCGTCGCGTACCGCCTCCCCACGGGCAAGTATCCATCTGTAAGAGCCATTCTTGTGACGCATTCTGAACTCAATACTATATCTCTGAACAATCGAGTGAAGATACTGATCAATATAATCAAAGACACGATCTTTGTCTTCAATATGAATGAGTGACTCAAACGTGCTAAAAACATTATCCAACTCATCTTCCCGATATCCAAGTTGCTCTTTCCATTTACGCGACAGGTAAAGGTCTTCTGTGCGCAAATCCCAATCCCATATGCCATCATTTGAACCATTTACTGCCAATTCAAACTGTTCTCTAGATCTCTGCAACTCAGCTTCGGCCGCCTTCCTGCCTCTGATATCAATAAAGCACTCCAGATACTTTTGTTTTCCCCGAACAAGGATAGGAGTGACTGTCTTAAGAACAGGGAGTTTAGTTCCGTCGGCACAAAGCATAATCCGATCCGAATTGTCTATTTTCTGCCCAAGATCTCCTATTGGGCAAGTGCATTCAGAGGCTGGGCAAAGAAATTGGTGACAGCGATTACCCTGAATTCGATCAGGAGCTGCCCCAAACATGTTTGCCGCAGCTGTATTAACAAACTCAATGTTTCGTGACTCAGCATCAATGATAGCCATTCCAATGGGAAGGCTTTCCATTATGGTTCGTTGTATTTCATCATTCTCTTGCTTTGTTACCTCCGCATTTTTTCGATCCGTAATGTCAATGACAAACCCTTGGTAATGCATGACGCATCCATCCGTATGATGCACGACCCGAGCATTCCGTGATACCCAGAACGTGGAGCCATCCCGACGCCGAAGTTGGCATTCGTGATTAACAATACATCCAGTGGCGTTCAATAATTTTAAAAAAAAATCCCTATCAGAAGGGTTTACGTATGTTTGCGTAGCGATATCAGTAATGGACGACATTAAATCTTCCGGGGATTCATAGCCGTGCATCACCGCCAACGCAGGATTGACAAATAAAAACCTTCCATCTGGTGTTGACTTGAAAAACCCAATAGGAGCATCTAGGATAACACTGATTGCCTCATCTGCATCTTTATTATTAAAATTTTGGTCAAGTGTATGATGAAGTGACATACTTGGCTCCTATCCTATGAAGAAGAACTAGCAAATCTAAGATTTTGTATTGCCCATGTATCGATCCAGTTCAATGCCACTTCGTCCTGTCGATCAGGCCGCGCTTGTCTAATTCCCCGGCCTTGTAGCCGTCGAAGTCGAAGCGCTTTTTTACGGGACTCGACTGCTTACGCTTGGTTCTCAGGATCACTAGGGTGATGACCGTGCCGATGACGATGCCGGCAAGAGTTACACCAAGGATGAAGATGTCCATACGACTATCCTCGGATGATAAGATCTAAGTCAACGTACTCGGCAACAAGTAAAAGCAAAGCACGCCAGTTCCTCACATCAACGCTTCGGCGGAACATTTCCCGCGCTTGGGCGAGTTGTCCTGATCGGCGAAGCGCGGCAGCGGCGGCAAGGAGAAAGCGCCGATTGCCTTGATCACCACGAAGATAGATCGCCAGCACGGGTCTGGTCATACTTGACCATAGCAGGGCCGCGCTTTCATTGTCACTAATTGTCCCATCAGCAGGCAGGGATTGTCCGGCATGAAAATGTCTGAAAAAAATCCGGCGGACCAGGGTGGCAAGTGGCGCAGTTAACGCTCAGATTCGTCATGGTCCCGATCTTTGGGCTTTTTCTTGCCGAACCACTTGGCCAAAATTAAGGAGCCGTAACCCGCGACTCCAGAAGCACCTACGGCTATTCAAGGGGCGCAGGTGCCCGTTCCTACTCCAAATACGGACAGGTAGACCAAGACCGCGCCGCCAACCAGCCAGGCAAAGACGGTGGTGAGTTTGCTTTTCATAAAGATCAACCCTGAACTGGACCTTTTGGTCAACCACGGTATGCCCGACAACCGGACACACTTACCAGCTGCATTCTCTGCGACACGTTGCCCCAACACATCGAAATTTCGCTTCTATTTTCACTAGACAGCGGCAGCGAGTGAAACAATCCAATCTGACCCACCGTCCAGGTCTCAATAGCGCATCCAGCACTTTGAATTCACGTGAAAATTTCCCAGGACACCGGCGAGATTTTGAAAAATGTGTCCACCCGTGATGAAACTAATAAAAGACCGATGCCGCAAGGCGACAGGAACAACAATTACTTCTTTATTGTATGTTGCTATGCTGACATTTCGCGACGTTGGAATCCTTATCATGCGGAATAAGTGGCAATTCAATGAGGAAGGTCGTTTTGTTTTCCGACGAAACAGAAAACGAGATGTCGCCACCATGGGACTTGGCTATTAGTCGTGCGCTGTATGTCCCTAATCCTGTGCCGTGTTCTTTTCCATAACTAAAATATTTGGTAAATATTTTTTTTGACACATCTTCATTGATTACTCCAGGATTAGTTACGGAAATATACGAACAATCCGACAGAACGTAACAGGTTACTTCTACCACAGATCCATCAACTGACGCTTCAACAGCATTTTTTACAATATTAAGAAGCATATTTTCAATTAAAAACTTTTCGCCAAACACAGTGCAACTATCTGGACTATTGCATTTGCACTTGTTAGAAATCGTAATTTTTTTATGAATACAAATACTATGAAGTGTTTGAAGTACATTGCCGAGAACTTTTGGCAATTCAAATGGCATTCTTTTCGGGCAATAAACTCCACATTCCATTTTGTATAATTTGTCAGATGAATCAACGAGATTGATTACCTGTTGGATGGAGTTAAGTATTAGTGGGGCGACATTGCGAAGGCCATCGCCAATATCTTCTTGTAGAGCCAAGGACGCCAGAGAGTGTAATCCAGCAAGAGGAGATTTAATGTCATGACGTATTATCATTTCAACATCGTTGCGAAATATTTCAGCTTGCCTTCGCTCTGTTATATCTTCTGCTGAATATATAAAATATTCAACTTCACCATCTTTGTCAAATTTTGGATGTTTTGTTACAGACAAAAGTCTTGTCTCGTTATTTCCGTCTCGCACCCATTCCTCTGTGTTTATAGTTCTTCTTCCTTTGATAACGGCGCGGTTCTTTTCAATTATTTTTTGAGCAACTTCATGCGGAAAAATCTCGTCAATTCTTTTGAATTCTACCTCCTTCTTGCTTTTGCCGAGAAATGTGGCGTGAGAGTCATTGACGGCACCATAAGTAGACTCATCGAGCTGGTACCATACCTGAAGATGAATCGTGTCGAGTAACACTTTTCTATCTTCAAGGTCTTTCAATATTTGTGCATCTGCCTCTTTTCTCTTCACAATATTTTCTTTAAATACTTGAACAGATCTTGCCATATCGCCAATTTCATCCGAGTCGCTAGAATAGGGAACATCCTGGTTGTTCTCGTTCGACAGTTCAGACATGGTTTTTGAAAGAGCTTTTATTCTAAAAGAGACTTTGACTTTTATGTACAGAAACAACGCAATGGAGATGGTTAGAAATGAAGCAGAGTAAAATATTGCTTCGGAAAGTGATTTTTTAGAAAATGCCAGCCTTTCCATTGCATACTGATTTGTCGTCGTTATGGCGGATTCCATTAGGGGGGCGATTGAATTCAAAGCATCGACCATTGTTTTTTCGTAAGCTTGTTTTTCGTATGGCAATTTCTGCTTTGAAAATATTGCATCAAGACTTGATTTTTGAATCGGAACAAATTGGTCTATGTATTTTGTATTAAAATTTTTCAAGGCCATGTTGAGTGCTGCATTGTCAAGTAGCCTTGCTGATAGCCTAATGTCTTGGATTAATCGCGATGTGACACCTTCTAGCTTAAATACTTTAATGAGGTCATTGTCAGAAAGCACTCCGTCAGTTCCATAGGCCGAAAGCACCAGGGAGCATTCCGGACCTGCTGAATTGCGTAGAGACAAAAGTTTTGATTTTATGGTAAAAAATTCACGCGACGTGCCATCGATGATTTTTATGTCAGAAGTTAGGGCAAAGAGTAGCTCCTCCAGGCTGTCAATAAACTCTGTCATCGTATCAAACCAACGAGCAACAAGTTTGTTGTCCCTGTCTGTTAGAGGTATTTTCATTTCGCAATCTACGGCATTTCGCAACGTTGACACTGATGTATTAAACTCAACAGGGCTGGTTTCTATGTTGATGAATTTATCTTTTTTTAACGCATTGATTTTGGTTATAGCATTTTGTAACGCTTTTTCGCCTTCGCTTCTTTGCTTTGCTATGAACACTCGATTGTTTTCCATTGATTCCACGGGGCCGGAATCTCTGAGAACAACATTCACCCGTCCTCTTTCAAATCCAAAATGCTGTACGGCATCGTACAGATCATCTGAGATATCGTTAATTTGACAGATATAATCAGCTTTATTATAGACATCAATCGAGTGCATTATGTTTGTTAGTGCTGCCGCTGTGTATAGTCCAATAAGAACAAGCAAGACTGTACTTAAGAGTCGTTTTATCGTAAGCATCCAGTTTTCCTTTGGAACTAGGGAACTGATTCGTCCAACGGGAGTACATTTTTTTTACCATATACTTCCAAATAACCCAACACCTCAGTCCGAGTGCGAAGCACGCCTTACCGAGTGAAATCTGACCGTGCATGATAAACGCTGGGAAACGAGATGAGGTAAGCAAGGGAAAAAACCAGTTTTGCTAGCTGGATGCCCTCTGGGGAACAACTTGGGGTTCACCGATCGTAAGCGGTTAATCAGGCCCTTCTTGTGGGAGCCACTGAGGGCGGGTAAGGTCAGGACGGGATAATGAGGCTTTTGGGGTCAAGGTATTGAGGCAGGAGCGCCTTGCGCTGGGCATCGGTGGTGGCCGCCGGCAAGTACTCGAAGAGGTAGCGGAGATAGCGATATGGCTCCAGGCCGTTGGCCTTAGCGGTCTCGATGAGGGAGTAAATGGTGGCCGAGGCGTCGGCTCCGCGTGGATGGCCTGAGAATAGCCAGTTCTTGCGGCCCACGGCAAAGGGGCGGATGGCGTTCTCAGCCAGGTTGTTGTCCGGGCGCAGCCGGCCGTCCTCCAGGTACACGACCAGCCGGTCCCACTGCTTGAGGGCATAACTGATGGCCTTGCCAAGCAGACTCTTGGGCGGGGTGGTGGCGACGCGAGCATCAAGCAGCGCCTTGAGCTTGTCCAGGATCGGGCTGGATTTTTCAGCCCGCAGGGCTTTGATTTGCTCCGGCGCAAGCTTTTGCTTTTCGGCTTGGCGCTCCACACCGTAGAGCTTGCCGATCAGGTCCAGGACGGTATGGGCCGTGCCCCCCGCAGCCTTTTTGCCAGTAGTCTTCTCGAGCTCGACAAATTTTCGCCGGACATGGGCCATGCAGCCGAGATGGCGGATGCCTTCGCGTTCGCCCAGGGCCTCGTAACCGCTATATCCGTCGGTCTGGAGATAGCCTTGGTAGTCGCCAAGAATATCTGCGGCCACACTGCCGGCCCGAGTCGGGTGATAGCGAAAGAGCACGACCGGTTTTCCCGGCGTTCCGCCCCGGGCGACCCACATGAATGATTTCGTGGTATTGGCCCGGCCTAGTTCGGCAAGCACCTGGACTGTGGTCTCGTCCATGTTGACGATAGGGCCGGAGCGAATCTCCTCAATGATCAGGTCGATGAGCGGATCACAGGCCTTGGCTACCCGGATCATCCAGCCAGCCAGGGTTCCCCGGGAGATGTCCAGACCCAGGCGGGCGAACTGGTCCTCCTGGCGGTAAAGGGGAAGCGCATCGGCGTATTTGGCTATCGCGACATGGGCCAAAAGGCCCGGGGTGACGATGCCCTGGGGGATAATCTGGAGCGGCATGGGTGCAGTCTTGACCGTCGGCCCGTCGTCTTCCACACCTTCGCAGACCCGGCAGGCGTATTTGGGCCGGATGTGGCGGACGACCTGGATTTTGGCGGGCACGATATCGAGCTTCTCGCTGACTTCCTCGCCGATGCGGACCAGAACCGCGCCGCAAGGGCAGGCCTTTTCCGATTCCGGTAGGTCGTGGAGAACCTCCACCCTGGGCAGATCGGCGGGGATGGGCCGGCGACCGCGTTTGCCACGGGTATGGGGCGGGGTGCAGGCTTCCTCGAAGGTTTGCGGCGTTTGCTCTTCCACGGTCTGTTCGGCTTCGTCGAACAAGGAGAGTTGTTGCGACTGGCCGGTGCGGGGATTTTTCTCGGATTTGGGACCGTAGATGATCAGGTTCAGGAGCCGAAGGCGCTGCTCCAATTGGGCAATCTGCGTCTGATGATCGGCAATGACGCTCTTGAGGACGGCGGGGTCGTCAGGGAGGGAATTGATGTCCACGGCCCGAGCAATATGCCAGTATTATTCAATTTAATCAATACAATACTGGTCAAAAGAGCGTCGAATATTCTAGCCGAGAATGCCCTTTTACAGCGAGGGGATCAAGTCCGTCGAGCAGCCAGGCGAGCTGCCTGGAGTCGATGGTCAGCACCTCAGCTTCTCGGGTCGGCCAGCGGAACGCATGGCGCTCCAGGCGTTTTTGCCACAGACAGAAGCCGTTGCGATCCCAATATAGCAGCTTGATAATCGTCCGGTTGCGGTTGCAAAAGCCAAACAGATGCCCGGCGAATGGATCGAGTTGCAGTTGCTGCGAGACGAGGATGGAGAGGCCATCAATGGCCTTGCGCATGTCCGTGGCCCCCAAAGCCAGATAGACCTGGACGCCGCTTGCCGGCAACATCACAGCCGCCTCAGCGTGCGAACAAGTTTCTCAAGCACTGGCGCGGCGAAGTCGCCCCGAATTTCGATCCTAAAGCCGTCACCCGCATGCACCAGAATCGGTTCCAGTGGCGCGATGGTCGTCTGGGACAGGGCTGGCAGCGGCACGGGAACAAAGGTGACTGCGGGTACGGCCCCTTTGCCGGGCGTTGTGCCGAACCGCTTCCGCCAGTAGTTCAGGGAACTCTGGGAAAGGCCATGCTGCCGACAGTAAGCCCCCTGACTCAGGCCACTGCGTTGCCAAGTCGCAATATGTTCGGACCAGTACGCTGCCTTCTCGGAACATTGCTCCGTTGCTGATGTTGCCATGGCTGTCCCTCCTGTGGAGCAAACCATGACAGAAAACTCAAGAGGCGTAAGATGGACCTCTTTTGACGCTTAGTGCGCCGGTCACACCGGCATGGAGTAGAGGATGCAAGAGCCTTACGGTGAAGGGATAGCGCCCCACACCGACCCCGAGTCATGCGTTGACGGTCGCGAGGCCGGCGGCGAAGCGTTGACAGGGGCACGCACGGGCCAGCCATTGAGCTGCGAAATTAAATCGTCCGGGACGCCGACGCTGTTAAGCGAAGCGGAAGGCCACGCCGAGGGCGGCGCTATGCGCGAGCCACCTGAGGGTCCTGCGCAGTCGAAGACCCTGCGCACGTGCGGAAACTCCATGGACGGGAACCGGGAGATCCCAGGGACTCCCTCCTCTGATGGTGAGGATGGACGGCCGGGAAAGGCTGGAAGCCATACGCCCGGCATGTACGTCTCTGGGAAGTCGGATGGCTGCATAGTACCGGGGAAGCCGCCGAACAAAGGCAGGGGAGACCTACCTGCGGAGGTGGTGGAGGGAAGGCGGTCAACCAAGGGAAACGCGGAGCAGACGGCCACACCCCGGACACAGGGCCGGGCAGGTGTGTCGTCCGGACTGCAACGCGTGCGAAAAGTGGCAAGGGAGGACAAGGATGCACGGTTCACCTCACTGCTGCATCATGTGACCACGAAAGCGCTGCAGGACAGCTACTTTGCTCTGAAGAAGCTGGCCGCCCCGGGCGTGGACGGAGTCACTTGGATGCAGTACCAAGAAAACTTACCTGGACGGCTGAAAGAACTACACGAGAGGGTCCACTCTGGCGCATACCGCGCGCAGCCCTCGCGGCGGGTCTACATCCCCAAGCCGGACGGCCAGTTGCGGCCACTCGGTATCGCAGCCCTGGAAGACAAGATCGTCCAGCACGCGGTGGGGGAAGTGCTCTCAGCCATTTACGAGGAGGATTTTCTGGGCTTCTCCTACGGGTTCCGGCCGGGGCGCGGCGCGCACGACGCGTTGGACGCCTTGGTGGTCGGGCTGACCCGCAGGAAGGTGAATTGGGTGCTCGACGCGGACATACAGGGATTCTTTGACACCATCTCCCACAAATGGATGCTCCGCTTCCTCGAACACCGGATCGCCGACAAAAGAATTCTCCGCTTGGTGAGCAAATGGCTCCGGGCTGGAGTTTCCAAGGACGGCGAGTGGTCCCGGACAGAAGTTGGAACGCCACAGGGGGCGGTCATATCGCCGCTGCTGGCAAACATCTACTTGCATTATGTCCTGGACCAGTGGGCGCATCACTGGCGGCGCAACTACGCCAGCGGCGACATTATCATCACGCGTTATGCTGACGATTTTGTCATGGGGTTTCAGCACCATACAGAAGCGATTCGTTTCCTCGCCGAACTCAAGGCCCGGCTCAACCAGTTCGGACTGGCTCTGCACCCTGAAAAGACCCGGCTCATCGAGTTCGGGAGGTTCGCCGCCGACAACCGGCGTAAACGCGGTGAGGGCAAGCCCGAAACCTTCGATTTTCTGGGTTTCACGCACCTGTGTGCAAAGACCCGGAACCGAGGATGGTTCCTCGTCAGGCGTAAAACGGTGAAGAAGCGTTTGCGCGCGGCGCTCAAAAGGATCAAGACGGCTCTACGCGGGCGTATGCACGACCCCATATCCGAGGTCGGCGACTGGCTCAGGCGAGTGGTGCTCGGATACTATCGGTATCATGCAGTACCAGGAAATTGCGAAGCCATGCGGACGTTTAGAGAAGACTTGATTCGTAACTGGTATAAGGTGCTTCGTCGCCGAGGCCAGAAGCGGCGCATCAACTGGCAGGCCTTCAGTCCAATCGTCAGCCTGTGGATCCCCACGCTCAAAGTCATGCATCCTCATCCAAACCAGCGCTTTTACGCCAAACACCCGAGGTAGGAGCCCAGTGCGGTAGTTCCGCTCGCTGGGATCTGTGCGGGGGGCCATCCGAAAGGGTGGTCCCTACCGCCACCCACCGATCTAAAACCTGACTCACTGTCCCGTTCTCAATAGCGCTTCCAGCACACTGAATTCACGTAAAAATTTTCCAGGACACCGGCGATATTTTGAAAAATGTGTCCACCCGTGAGTCCATAACAAAAAAAGGGTTATCCCGAAGGATAACCCTTTGATTTGCTTGGCGTCCCCAAGGGGATTTGAAACCCCTGTTACCGGCGTGAAAGGACTTTCATTTAGCGTACTTCACCCATATTTACAGCCACTTAGGTCCGAGTAAATCCGGTCAAATCCTATGGGTTCCGACTAGGTTTACCTACTCTACAATCCTAGGCTCGCGAAGAAAGACACATCGTCTAACAAGGGGTCTAAGGCCGCAAAACGCTGTAAAGTAAAACGAGGAACTGATTGGAAGACATCTGACGGGAATAATCTTAGCACAACAAATATGGTCAGATTCAAATCAAATATTTAACTATGTAGATGACAACTGTTTTTTTGGATCGAATGAAACTCCATCTACTTGCAAGCTTTTTAGACGCATTTCGATGGAAACTTGTCCTTCTGTTGCGCATCTTTCAATCATAACCTTCAAACGCCTTAAATCATCATTAAGGTCTTTGACGATACTGGAAGAAGTGTCGAGCAAGTCATCAACTGTTCTTTTCAATGATGAAATTAGGAATTCCTTGCCAAATTCATCATTTCCCATAGAAGCACAAATATCTTTATACTCTGTCAAAGCCTCTTGCCTAATCTCTTTTTGAAGTTCTTTATAATCCAGGAGGCGACGCTTTATCATGTCTTGAGCTTTGTCGATCAAGTCTATGTGCAGTTGTGAAATATTGGAAATAAACTCGGCGACGAGTGTGTTATATTCTCGTTGATAATGGATTATTGCATCTGAAATATCTTTTTGCCTTTGCAAATCTTGGTCTTTAGTAAACTGAAGTATCTCATTGTTAATGCGGTTAACTTCTGTTTCCTTTTTAATCTCAAGATCAGCGATAAGCTTAAGCCGATCGGACTCTAAGTCTGCAAGTATTTTAACTTTTTCAACTTCGTTGCAATGAAGCAACTTTTCTCTAGCCAGATCACGTTTATGCTGAAATGATTTTAATGGCTCACTTGTCCATTCTAAAATACCTTCTACCGAACGAGTTACAGCATCACCAACTTTGCCTACAGTAGTTGCGAACAAATCAATTATCCCCATAATCTCCTCCCGAAGCTTGTATTTTTCGCTTTAGTTTAGCCCTCTGTTTATATAAAGCAGCACGGATCTCATCAATCCTGTCTCTGCTTACCGTCGATGCGTTTAAAATAAATTCTAAACCATCTTTTTGGGCCGAAATCATGGATCTAGCCAAATCAAAAGAAACATCCGATTGGAATTCAGAAAAAACTGTAACAATTCTTGAAACAAGCCCCGCTTCAATATTTAAAAATTGTAGATTATCAATTGATGTTTCAAGCCATTTACTGAGCCAAACATTTTTTAAATATGACAGTAATATTTGTTGAACAGCAGGGTCGGACTCATAAAGGTACACGTTTTTTAGTATATCCGAAGATGGCTTGACAAACTCTAAAAGCAAAAGCTCCCTACCCTTTTTGAGAAAGAGCAATTGTTCTAATATATTAGTCGTCGGCAACTGCATTGCTTTTTTCTTTAGAATTTAAGGTGTTGAAGACTTCACTTTTCTTTGCCCTAAGCTCTCCAATAATATCCACAGAATGGGTGGAAACAATTTCATTGCTCAGATTAAGACTTTTTGTATAACAAGAAACAAGTTCTTGAAGCCAGCTAGACGCTATTTTGCTATCAATTTCGGCTTTTTTTAAGGATTCTGAGGCATCTTTTAAAATTTGCGTGAAAAAATTCGATCTCTCCCTGCGAAGATCTTCTTGAACAGAGTGCACAAATTTAATTTCCTCCTTGTGCTCTTTAATAAGCATCAAATAGTTTTTTTCAAAAGTATAAAACAAGTCTAATTTTTTGTTCAATGATTCAAAATCGATAAAATTTTCTAATTCTCCAGAAAATGCCGTCAAAAACTTACTAGAAACATCTGCAGGTATATTTTGTTCGCTCAAAAAATTACGAATTTTATCCACACTAAAAGAAGCATTGGCATTGTTTGAAGTAACCATGTTTGTGACTCCCGAAGTAGTAAAAAAAACATGTGCAGGATTGCACTAATAATTATCAAAAATTGTAGTTTACACACACTGAGAATGGAATATTTTACTCCCATCGAGTTAAGAGGTGCTAGAAAAAAAATTATCCGAAACTTTAATGTATTTCCAACTAGTCGGCGTCGCCAACCTGGGAAAAATCGATTCAAAAGACAGCAAACCAAAAAGGTTGTCATGTTTTGGCTTACATTGTGAGGATGTTTCTCCCCCATCCTATGTAAGCTTTTTACCGGAACATTATGAATAGAAAAAAATTTTGACTCAACAACCACAAATTCGGCAAAACTAAGGCCATCCAGAGCTCGCCGACCAATGGACACCTTGAACGTGATGTCTTCGTATCGTCAGATGAAACCGGCTTTTTGATAAGTTTTCAACCGTACTAAAATAAGACGTCGAGGCCAGATGTATTAAATATTCCAAGACAATAATCATTCTTAGAAAACAGATCAATCGAAAATGTGCAGTAGAAAACAAAAAATACTATATAAATTAAAAAATTAGATGGACATTTAAAAATCATCAATTCTATTTACCATTGAAAATGTCAGAAGGATCGTTAAAAAAATCACCCAACCGCTTATAAAGGCCATGGAACGAATTTTGCTCTTTTTTTTTGAGCATGAGTCCTTGTCGTTAGGGACAAATGTCATGTCATATACTTTAGAAGAAGTCGCTATCCAAGAATTAACCTTACAAAAAAAACTTATATCTTCCGAAGAAAACAAAAAGACAAGAAGCCCGGTTTCATGAACCGGGATTGCGAGTCTATGCAACTCGTTGCTTACAACATCTTTAGTTTGTTCGCAGTTCCAAACCCTTGCAATTGGATAAGTTTCGGAACCAAGACGAGGCAAACAATTATTCACCACGCTATAAAAAAGATCTTTGTTAAATATAATTATTCTATTTTCCTGTTCATCATTAAAACTGTTGTTACAGATATCTACGAATGCTTCCCAAGATTTAGCCGCGAGGATACTTATTTTACGCAAAAAAACTTCGTCTGCTTGAATCAAAATTCCTGCAAATATTAGACGCCCAGTATGATCTAGCACCTTGCGCTCTAAACCGGTTACATAGAGGAATAAATGCTCATCCAAAGAAAAAATAAATACTGCGCGCTGGCTAACTGGCAAAGAATAGGAGAAATCAAGCATACCAACTAGTGACGAATTTTGAGAGGACTTTTTTTTAATTCTTTGTTGTATAAATAGCTTTGCTTTCTGTAGAAGCTGCGGTTCTGCGCAAGGTATGCCGCCATCAGCATACCAGTGGTAATCCTGATCTTGTCTATAACCTGCAGTAAAATAGTACAATGATCTATCCATCTATTTTCTCGTTACAATTCATCAAGTTATTCTATCAACATCTTAAATCCTTCCCCACTTGTTTTGGTGTTTTTTCGAATTTCTTCTCGCACTTCAGCTAAACTATCACCAATAAACAAGGATAAAAATTTATCGAACATACTTTTTTCTTCTAGTCGTTTTTTAAGAAAGAAGTCAAGCAAATAGTATAATGGCTGTTCACAATTTTTTGGGGTGAAAACTGCGTTGGGAGAAATTTTCCTAAAATAAATCTCAGAGACTGAGTCATTTTCTTCATACTTAAACCTTGAAAAGACAACACATCCGGTAGTGAGGACTGGCGTTATAGCTAAAGTAGTTCTTTTAGAATAGCCATTACCCTTCAACATGTTTATAAGGCTTCCATATGTTTCCTCAATAGCCGAAATTGGATTGATCTTTGGCATCGAATCAAGGTAATACTTTTCACCTCGTGTTGGAACAAGCAAGACCAATTTATTATTGCAACTGTCCTCAAGCCCAGCTTGGATAATTTCTTTAACAACTTCTGGTTTATTGTACATTGTTGCATGAGTAGCATGGTCTTCCATCACGAAAGGCATGTCTACAGCAACCAAAATTGCATCTGAAATCTTACATAACGTTTCCAATTTATCTCTGTTCTCATCCTTGACGACCCAACCACCAGGGAAATCATAGAAATTTATAGACAAATGCGAAGGCTTTTTCCCCAAGTTGAAAGAATAAACTTTTAGTTCTTCAGTGCCAGTCACACCATATTTATTGTAAACCTGTGTTTCTTGTCGGTTACACATCCTGCGAAGTTCGGAATAAGCATTGTCAAGATCGTTTACACCTTCAACTCTCCTAACTTGTCCGGCCAATAAGGCATTAGCATTTGTAAGTTGATTATACATGCATGCTAGCAAAGAGGTCTTTCCCACTCCCCGTCCGCCAAGCATTGTAAAATGCAAAGTTTTATCCGATAAAAAATGCGTTTGTATCCCTTTTAAAAAATTGACAACAGAGGGAGAGGCAGTCTTGAGCAAAATATTAATAAGATCTTTTTTGTTCATTTCGCACTCATTCCTAGTGTAAAAGGAAATTTGGTTTAGACTCTACATGGGATTGAATGTTACGGCTTAATTCATCGACTCTATTTTTAAGTCGCGATCCCCCCTCTAGTGGACTAAATTTATCAGGCCACAGGTCATTCTTTAGCAAGTTGTACAAAAAAAACCATTGCAATTCTACTTCAGTCGAACGTATTGCAATATCTTTAAATTCTTCAGCGATAGCAAAAACTGCTCTATTAGGCTCTTGAGATATGTCGTTAAGCGCTCTTCGCATCTCAAACAATATTTCACTATATATAGTATTTAGATGCTCATATATCCTTTCCGATGACTTATCGTCTTCGGGCATAGGCAACACTTCCAGTGACATGCCGTCTATTGGATCCAAGAATTGACGAATCCTATGCTGGATAAGCCCCCTATATGAGAGATGAAAGGTTTCCAACAATTGCAAGGCCTCATATATATCTTTTAAATCTGATAATACATTTTGCTTTCTAATGAAAGCCATCAGATCTTCCAGCAATGTGTCATCATTTGTAAAATAATTCCCAAGGGCACCATCTCTAGCCAATATACTAACAATCTCGTTCTTGACGCGCTGGATAGGTGCATTTAAAGTTTTGTCGAGATCTAAGAATCTGCGAGAGAGATGTGTTCTAACTATGTGCATAGCCTCTCCGTAAGCATTTACTGATCCTCCCAGACGAGGAATAAGTCTTGACAAAAGCTGTTCATCAATACCCATGTCATTCGTTGCTTCGTTTAGAATTCGTGAAAAACCCTCTTTAAAATCTTCACTTGGATCGTTTCGATACACCCTTATGTTTGTAATCAAATTTTGCAAAGATTCCTTTAAATTGTCAATTGTTGATTGACATAAGCGTATAAACTCATTCCCAGCTGAATTTGCGTGAGAATTGACAAAACTTACAAGCTTCACCCTCAATCTTTCACCTTGCTCAGCGCAAAAATCAAACTTATCTTGCAAAGATAGACATAAACTTTGGTCTATCCGATAAATATTGTCCTTCAAATACGATATGATCTGATTTAAAATTTTTTCACACGCCTCTTGTCCGTTAGAGCAATCCGCAATTATGGAGTCTACAGTATAAAGATGATTAACTTGCATTGTTGACTTCATTTGTTCACAATTGTGAAAATTACTCGGATTTTTAGTAGAATTCAAAACTTGAAAGGAGCAATCCTCCAACTTAGAATGCGAAAACCCTTGACTGGCTATGCTATACAAATCAACATCTTCTTTTGTCCATGAATCGCCCTTGTCACTTGGCATTCTAACAAAAAGAACAACATCAGCTTCTGGCCCAATAGTCTCTACTACTCTCTTGTCCCCTCCGAGACCAGTTTCTCCTAAACCCGGCAAATCTATCAATCGCAATTGATGAGCATTTGTGTTGGGGAATTTACAAAAAATTTCAACTTTTTCTACAGAATGAAAAGTTCTACTATCCCCATCTTGCGTTACATATGAGCGCACTTCTTTTGTTGCAATGGAACTAGGGACAGCGCCAAGAAAACTTTCGTATTTTGGGGCGTCTCTTTGGATTTCCAATAAATGTTCAATCCAATTCCTTTCATGTGTATCAGAAGCAGAACATGCATCAGGCATCTTATATATCTTAAATTCATCAAAATCCCGCGGCAAAGGCAGCCGAAGAGAATCAAAGTATTGGGCTATAACTTTTTCCATAAAATTCGCTTTGGTATAAAAATGCACTTTAGCCTTAGAAACCTCCTCACTATTAATAATATCGCTTCGAACAGCTGTGCAAAAACTTTTATTTCCATCGGGTATTTCCGTCGAACTTAATGATGTCAACGATTGCAATAGACGACTTTTCCCATTACGCGCCCTTCCGACAACGACAATATTCAAACTATTTCTGTCAAAACGTTTGAGTGCTTTCTCAAAGTCCATCTGCACTTCACTTAAAGTCTCCGCAGCTGAATCTAGATCATCTAAAAAATTATCATCAACGAATAAAGAGGGTGTGTTATCTTTATTTTTTAATTCTTCAATAATTTTTTTCATCTCCACAAAGTCTTTTTGTAATGAAAAAAAATCTATAGCCTTGTCTGCAATGCTCTTAGCCAACAAATTTCTCTTCTGAATTATATTAGAAATCTCTATTGCACGCATTTCAACGCTCCTCAGAAAGTTTGTAATTCTAAGCAACAAAATTTTACGTTGCCACGACAAGCTTTAACTAGGTGATAATGTATTTGCCTTCAAAAAAACTGCCTAAACATAAATATCACATCAAATCGCCTCATTAGCACCAAAAGACCAGCAACTGAAGCTGGTGGGTTAATAACTGCGAACTGAAATTAAAACTGTAAATCGATAAGCTACTCAGGCGGTGATTTTAAAAATCACTCTGCCGCACTACTTTAAAAAAATCTTGGATCGAGCACGGGCACAAACCACAACGGAGACAAATTCACCCGCTAGTTTAAAGCTAGCTGGCTAAAAGCCGAGGGTTTAAACCTCAATAGCCGAAAATTTAACAATTACGTTTTCACATGCACAGTTACTACCCCAATCATCCCTGTTTTGTATAGCCCTGACCTGACGGGAATCTTCGGATCAGTCAAGTGTTGAGGGGGGGGCCTAATTTTGGGCAGCTATCAATCAATCATGCGGGCATAAGCGTCCAGCGTCATCACTCACAGGCTTGAGTGAAGCCTCACACCACTGTAAAGTCTTCGCCAATCTTTGATGACGACCTTGCTCTCCACCTGGAGCCTGAACAACTCCATGGACAAACACTCATCCCGAATTTTGCTATTTAAGCCTTCACTCTGCCAGGGGTTGCCAGGACCAATCAAGTCCATGCCCAGCCCTTGATCAGCTCCCCAGCGCAAAAGCGTCTATGACCCCTTTAACAGTGGCAACATCAAGGTCCCCTTCTCGAAGGGGCCAACCCACCATTTTCTGCTATCGGGCGATTCTATGCCTACCATTACACGAAAGTCTCAATTATCGTGTAGTAACCCATCGAATTTGATCGACTTTTCTCGGAAAGCCCCTTCCCATGACCAGAAAAATCCATTAGATTTACACGCATACGTTTAAATAACCGTGTAAGCCCGAGGTGACCCCATGAACCACCTGACAGCTCGCCAAAATCTCCCGGCCTCCATTCAACCGCAAATGGTTGAAGAGATCCCTTACCTTCTTCCGGACCAGGTCGCCGCCCTGACCACTGCCTTCCAGGAATGGTTCGATGACGCCGCCATCCGTCCCTCCACCCGGAAAACTCGTGGACGTTATTGGCTGGCGTTTCTCTTCCTTCGCTTCACCGGGGCCAGGTTGGGCGAAGTGCTTTCACTTAACGATGTTAACGATATCGATTACCGCGCTGGTGATGTCAAGTTGGTAACGCTCAAACGCCACGCGAAGACAGACCATGCTGGACGAAAAACCAAATCCGTCCCCGTGCGGCTCGTGCCGGTGCCGCCGTCCATCATATCCGAGCTTGCAACATACCTAGCCCAATATCCTGACCAACGTGGTCGTGTATTCATGCTAGATCAAGGCAACATGCGCCGGGTCTTTTATGACAGAGCCAAGGAAGCTAATCTGCCCCGTTCTTTGTCACATCCTCATGTCCTCAGGCATACACGGGCTATTGAAATGACGCGTCTCTCCGTTCCGCTTACGGGAGTACAATCCATTTTGGGACACTCGTCTTTAAATACAACAGCGATATACACCCGATTGAGCAACCACGAAACCAAACAAATTTTGCATCAGGTTGGTTTGATATAACGTATATTATGATTTGTTCCTCATCCATGACAAATCAGCGCGCAAAACGACCCGGCACCAGAGTATCCTCCGACACACAGGATACAATCGGGCAAATCGGGTAAATCGGGCAAATCGGGTTCAATCAACGACGGCCCCATTCCGCCCTCACCGCTCCTTACCCAGTGCGCCCATTAACTGGACCACCGCAAGCTCCTTAGCTTTGGCTTCGACGTCCACGGTCATCTCACGCCCCAGCCAGCATACTGGGAAATCCTTCAGGTCGATGAAATCGGCATGCGGTTTGTGATTTCCTTTGCCCCAACCATTTTTGGGCGAAGAAACGTGACAGTACTGTTCGCGTTTCACGGCTGCCCAGGTGCCTGCGGCCAGATCCGTGGCCTCAAGCTCGGTGAGGCCATCCGGATTGCACCGATGGTGATGGACGTCGTAAACCAATGGAATGGAGAGCGAGTGGCACACAGGGAGCAAATCGCGCACAGTGTAGCTGACGTCGTCGTTTTCCAACGTGAGTCGGCTGCTTACTTTCTTGGGTAGATCCTTGAACGCTCCGCTCAAACGCTCAAGAGCTTGCGCCTTGTCCCCGTAAACGCCGCCGGCATGGATGTTAATCACATCCGCCCCAATAGCGTCTGCCCAATCGGCCTGGCAGCAAAGTTCACGAATGGAATTTTCCGTCACTTCCTCTCTTGGCGAGGACAGCAGGATAAACTGGTCCGGATGGAAGCTGAGTCGGATACCATTATTCTTCGAAAAGTTCTTTGTCGCTGCCAGCAGGTCATTGATTTCCTCAACCTCAGGCAATTCTTCAAGCCGGTAGCCCGTAACAGGGTGTGTCATCCGGGGAAAGAACTGGGACGAGATTCTGAAAGCGCCAATACCCAGACGATGAACAGTCTTGACAGATTCCAGCAGACTTTTGGCGTTGTGAAGGCAAATCCCAGATACTTTTTCCAAGCGCGTTTTGACCGTCAAGTTCAACAAGGCTTTCGCCGTGGTCGTTCTAAACGATATTTTTTCTTCAACAAATAAGCAGCAAAGCCCAAATCGCATAACCCTCCTCGAAAGCCCTTACACCCAAATTTCTGCGTTAGAGGCCAAATGGTTTTCCGGAAAGAAAATTGTCTTTAGCCACTAGCGTTTGTATTTTACTCCGAATATTTTATAAAAATTTTTAATCTTCGATGAAATGCTCTTTCGAATTGACATTTAGTTTTTTGATGGTAGATACATGTCAACGTCAACAAACAAGGAGTCAACCATGATTGATAAAGAAATTTGGGCGGAAGCTCTCAATCTTGCCAAGGACCAGCTGCGTCACGGGAAAGTCCATTTTAGCGAACTCGAAGTTGTCACCAAGAGCATCTACGAAAAGCTTGATTCTCTGCGGTGCGGGCCGGTTATCGATATCACTGCCGAACCCATGAAACAGATTGAAGCCCAGCGCCACGAGAAGACTCGTAAGTGCGTCAGGTGTGCCCTCTGTGGTGCGGAGTATAAAACTCTCACTAAAAAGCATCTTGCTTCTCACGGCCTTACCCGCGAAGAGTACATGCAGAAGTTTGATGTCAAGAAAAAGGACATGTCCGTCAAGGTCGCCCGCAAGACTACTTCTGGTGAAGACAACCCCCTGAAGCAAATGCAAATGGTGATGAAGGAATTTAGCGTTGCCCGGGGTGAAGTCAAAAAATTCGTCACGGACAAGGGCTTTGACGGCCTGAAGGGACTGGCCGCTGCCGCCAAGGAAAAGAACGTAGGCATCATTGAGTTACTGCAGGGCAGCGCGGAAAGCAAAAAGAAATAACATCCTAAGCTGCTTGGATTCCATGCCCACGCCTTCCCCATTACTGAATGGTTGGCGTGGGCTTTACATTTTAGGCTATCGACTCCGGTTGTGTAAGCGACTTATGCTCTTCGAATAATTGTTTTTATTTTAGCAACTAGCGTCGAGTTTCTACCAGTTTACAGCACAATAACTTTATTCTTACCAGTAGACTTTGCAATAATCAGTGCATCATCACTTCTCTTAAAAAAACTATCGCAATTGTCATCTTGAGTCAGCATAGCAACTCCAAAGCTTAATGTCAGTCGCAATTCTATAGAATCCGAAGCAAAAGTTTGAGTAAAAATAGATTCACGGATTCGCTCTGCGAGCTGCACGGCTCCAGCAATTTCTGTTTCTGGAAGCGCAATTCCGAATTCTTCGCCCCCGACCCGACCAAATATATCAGCTTGTCTTAAAGTCAACTTCACTTCCACACACAACCACTTTAGAACACTGTCTCCAACAATATGACCGTACAAATCGTTTACTTTTTTAAAGTCATCAACATCAATCATTAATAATGTCAGATGCCTTTTATATCGCTTTGACCGCCAAACTTCTTCTTCTAGTTGCCTAACAAAGAAACCTCTGTTATAAATGCCCGTAAGATGATCGTGATTTGCACAAAACAATAAGTCATGTTCGAATTTTTTCCTTTCAGAAATATCAACAGCAGCCCAAACCACTCCTTGCCACAGGGCATTTGAATTTATAGCTGTCCCTGACAACTCACATAAAACAGTGGTTCCGTCTTTTTTCTTCAATGGATATTCACACGTTACAGTTTTAGTCTCAGCGGTTTTCGCCCAAAATTTCTCTCCGAACTCCACACCCCGTTGTTCATCGAGATGAATCATATGCACTGAATTGCCAAGCATCTCCTCTTTACTGTATCCGAACATTTCAGCCAATTTGTTATTTACTTCTGTAATAATACGGTTATTGGTAACAACAAGAATTCCTATTGAGGAACTATTCAATATACTTTCTTTCCAAGACAAGCTTTCGGACTTGGCAAGAGACAGGGCTTCAAGCTCAGCAATGCGTTGTTGAGCTATTGCAAGATCATCGACTAGTTGGTCGTTTGTTTTATTTGAACGCAAAGTAACACCTCATAACATCTGTTAAGTGAGCGAGGGGCAAGCTTTTTTAGATATAACGAGAGGGATGTCAACTAAAGACAAAGGCCTAGAGCATAAATAGCCTTGGCCCAATTCGCAACCTAACTCCCGGAGGATTTCGAGCTGCTCAACGGTCTCAATGCCCTCAGCAACAGTTTTTAGACGAAGACTATGAGCCAATGTAATGATCGCACGAACGATTTCGCGATCTCCTTTACCGCATGTCAATCTGCTGACAAAGCTCATATCCACTTTCAGGCTGTCCAAGGGCAATTTTTGCAAAACACTCATCGAGGAATACCCCGTTCCGAAATCGTCGATGGCAATGCGCACGCCCTTCTGTTTTAGCTTATCAAGAATGCAAGCTGAATCTTCAGGATGCTCCATGATAGAAGATTCTGTAACTTCAAGTATCAAGGCCCACGGTGGCAGACCTGTTTTGCATAGGGCTTGCTCGATCATGTCAATCAAACCTGGTCGTGCAAGCTGCCTGGGAGAAATATTGACAGACAAAGTAAGACTGTCATCTGAAGGCAAATTCGGCATCAACCCGACAAAATCCAAACAAGATTGGTTTAATACGAACTTACCAAGTTCATATATAAAACCGGACTCTTCCGCTGCAGGTATAAACTCTCCAGGACTTATAATGCCGCGATGCGGGTGACGCCAGCGAAGAAGGGCCTCAAATCCAGACAACTGGCCATTTTTAAGTACAAATATAGGCTGGTAGACAACAAAAAATTCCTTGGCCTCAAGTCCGCGACGCATATCATTTTGCAAATTAAGGTTGAGGATAGCTGCTTCATGCATTCCCTCTTCATAGACAACTAGTTTCTCAATTCGGGAAATTTTTGCATTGTGCAATGCAATATTCGCATTCCTCAAAAAGGTTTCAGGAGATTGCTGTCCATCATTACCATATGCAACGCCAAAGCTTGCGCTAATCTGCAACTCATGAGAGTTTATGGCTAACGGAGCAACTAGTACATCTTGCACTTTACCAATAACTTGAGTCACTTCCGATTTATCAATATCTGTCAGAAGTAAAATGAATTCGTCTCCGCCATAGCGACAGACTGTATCAGTTTTTCTAGCACAACATTCAATCCTATGCGCAACTTCACACAAGACCAGATCGCCCACTTCGTGACCGAAGCTGTCATTAATAGACTTAAAACTATCAATGTCGATAAATACTACCGCAAAGTTATGCTCTTTATTTTTAGAAAGACGCTCATTCGCCTGAGAAATACGTTCAATGTAAAGGGTCCGATTAGCTAAACCGGTCAACGGATCGTGGAGCGCGCGGAATGACAGCTGTTGCTCTAGTTTCTTTTGTTCGGTGATGTCGATACCTACGCCGACAAAATATATTTTTCCTTCAATTTCCAAACGAACGGCAGTAAAATAAAATGGTATTTTCTCTCCATTCTTTGTTTGAAGATCCGCTTCCTCAACAGCGCTACCACCACGCACAACGCGATTGATGGCATCTGTAATTTTTTTCTGGGCAAGCTCATCGCCCTTGTACCAGTCAAGAAGGTGCATTTGAGAGAGTTCTTGACCAGAGTACCCTGTAATTGATTCATGCTGCTTATTCCAACGGACAAGCAATCCTTCGTCATTATAAAGATACAATAAACCAGGAACACTTTCAAGCACTGCATTTGCAAATTTACGCTCTTCTGCCAATATAATCTCTGTCTGTTTCCTCTCTGTGATGTCTTGCAAACTCACTAATACTTGATCAATCCCGTTAATTACAGCTCTACTCGTTGAAACTTGCCCCCAAAACATACGCCCATCTCGAGTTTTACACTGCCACTCGAAGGATAAAATATCCCCTTTGAGAGTTTGGCGAATTCGATCTACAGCCTCGTCCTGAGTATAAGGAGAAATACCGGAACTTATTTTGCCCACATCTAGTTCAAGGAATTCTTCTCGACTATACCCAAAAGTTGCACATGTCCTAGCATTTACATCTATTATTTTACCGTTCCTAGGATCATGAATGAAAATACAGTCACTTACAGAATCAAATATTGTTTTGAAACGCTCCTCGCTTTCAGAAAGTGATTTTTGATGATTGATATTTTCCCTTTCGTATCTTTTCAAAACTATATACAGCATGACCGAGATGATACATATATAGAGCCATCCTTTAAAAGTGCTAAGCATTGTAATAGTTTGAACAGAATCTGAGAACAGCATGCCGACTGCCCTGTCAGAAAAAAGAACCCATAGAGCGCTGACGATTGCGTAGAAGACAACAATCTTCGACGGTTTGAGGCGAAGCATATCAGACTCCAATGACTTAGATAAATAGAGGGGACACGCTTACACCCACTAGGTGTTTTTAAGCAGAACCGTGGTTTTCATTTTTCTAAACCTATATCAATCACTATTTGAATTCTTTTTTTTAGAAAACCGGAAAAATGACGATTGATTATTACTCGCCATACCATCAGCGAACTCATTCAAAATGGATACCTTCTTGTCCCTGTGTACCTTTTTAATTCGATACTCAGCTCTTGAAGCTTCAGATCTATTTGCAAAAGGGGCACTAGAAACAAGGAGAACGGGCCTTCGGCTGCATGTGTATTTAGCTCCGCCAGGCAATAATCCATTATGTTCATCAATCCTACGGGTCACGTCACACGTTATTCCACAATACAATGTGCCATCGGAGCACTTAAGTATATAAACATACCAGGGCACGAAGTTGTCTCTTTACTTTCCGAGCTTAATTCTTTTGTCTAAATAGGTGTTCCTAAATGACGTCTTATTATTTCTTACGGCCATACCAAGCGCTTTCTTTTGGCCAACGAGGACAACGAGCTTCCGCCCCCGAGTAATTCCAGTGTATATTAGATTTCTCTGTAGCATTATATAGTGCTGCATCATAATAGGAATAACAATCGCCGGATACTCTGACCCCTGAGATTTGTGAATCGACACGCCATAAGCAAGTACCAACTCATCTAGATCAGAATATTCATATTTAACTTCCCGGCCATCAATGGCTAGGACAACTTCTTGTTCTTCTGAATCAATTCTCGCAATCCGCCCGATGTCACCATTAAAAACTTCCCGGTCATAGTCATTTTTGATCTGCATGACCTTGTCGCCGACTCGGAACGTCCTTCCTCCACGGGCGAGTTCCTCACCTCGAGGATTGAGTGCTTCCTGAAGAGCAGTGTTAAGGTTCGCGGTCCCGACAACGCCTCGGTTCATGGGGGTTAATACCTGGATGTCGTCGATGGGGTCCAGGCCAAACTTTTTCGGAATCCGCTCCTTGACCAAATGGATGATTCGCTGCAGCGCTCGGTCTGGTTCATCCTCTTGCACGAAATAAAAATCATCACCCTCCATTTTCGGCCGCAGGTCAGGCATGACGCCCTTGTTGATCCTGTGGGCGTTGACGATAATGGAGGATTCTTGGGCCTGCCGGAAAATTTCATTCAGCTCCACGACCGGAATGGCTCCAGAAGCAATCACGTCCTTGAGCACGTTGCCGGCACCAACCGAAGGCAGCTGGTCCACGTCACCCACCAGGATCAGAGTGGCCGGCTTCGGGATGGCCTTGAGCAGATGGTGCATCAGAATGAGGTCAATCATGGACGCTTCGTCCACGACAATCAGCTCACAATCGAGGGGATGGTCCTCGTTCTTCTGGAAGCCGCCTTTCTGCATGGAGTACTCAAGCAACCGGTGGAGCGTCTTGGCTTCATGACCGGTGGCTTCGGACATGCGCTTAGCTGCACGGCCTGTCGGTGCCGCCAGGAGGATGTGCTTGGTAATCGCGGAAAAAATCTTGAGGATGGCCCGGATAATTGTCGTTTTGCCAGTCCCCGGCCCGCCAGTAATGACCAGGACTTTGCTCGTGGCGGCGGCCTTCACCGCTTCCACCTGCTTCTCGGCCAAGGTCATGGACAGCTTTTCCTGGACCCATTCCACTGCCTTCACGGCGTCAATGGCGCGGACACCCTTGGCGGCAGCCTGAAGCGCCTTGAGCCTCGCCGTCACCTGCTTTTCGGAAAGATGGTATTTGGCAAGATAGACGGCTTCAACCGGCCCACTTAGGCTATCAAGGGTTTCAGCGACAATCTTTTGCTCTCTTGCCAGACGACCGAGGGCATCAGTCAGAACTCCAGCCTCCACTTCCAGAATCTCAATGGCCTTCTCGATTAATGGTTCCCGGGGATAAAAAACGTGTCCTTCGTCGGACAACTGGTGAAGGACGTAGAGAATGCCGGCTTCGGCCCGGAGTGGCGAGTTTTTGTCGAACCCAAGCTTCTGCGCTATTTTGTCCGCTGTGACGAAGCCGATACCGAAAATATCGTGGGCCAGCCGGTAAGGATTCTCCTGGACGACGGCAATGGATTCGTTTTTGTACTGCTTGTAGATTTTTGTGGCGTATCCGGAGCTGACGCCATGGGTCTGGAGAAACAGCATTACGGAGCGGATTTCTTTCTGCTCCTCCCAGGCCAGACCGATCATGCCAACCCGTTTGGAGCCGATGCCCGGCACCTCAACAAGCTTCTGGATGTCCGCCTCAATGACATCCAGTGTGGCCTCCCCGAACAGCTTGACGATGCGCTTGGCCATGACCGGTCCGATGCCCTTGATCAGGCCCGACCCAAGGTATTTTTCGATTCCGTGGACAGAGGCGGGGGTAGTCGTCTTGTAGTATGTGAGTTTGAATTGCTCACCGAACTTCGGGTGGTTACCCCATTCACCCTTCATCTTGATGATCTCGCCTGGGGTGGGGCACACCATATTGCCAACGACGGTTACGAGTTCACGGCGGCCATACACCTTGACTTTGGCAATGGTGTAACCGCTCTCTTCGCTGGTAAAAGTGACCCGTTCTATCTGACCCTGGAGGTCTGCTAGATCCATGGCTATCTATAGTAGTTCTAACAATTCGGAAATGCTTTTCGCGATTCCTTTGCATGAACACTCGATCATGCAATTCACCATTGAATGACTTGTATCTCCTCCATTGCGGAAATCAGTCCTGATTCCATAAATAGGTATATTCTTGGCGAAAGCATAGCCGATCTCCCATGAAGTCCCGTCATCAACTTGAGTCCCATCGAGGAGAGCAACTAAAATATCACATTCGTCAATGGTATTCATACATCTCTCAAAAATATGTTCCTTGGCTTTAATCCCAAGAGATAATAAATGCTCCTCGTCAAATAGATCGCCTGGCCAGATCGCTGTATGGCCTTTCTGATTCAGAGCAGACGTAAATTTCTTGTGCCAATCTCGGTCAGCTTCAGTAAACAATGGACCAGCCTGATATATTTTCATTTCGAATCCTCTCCATTTTTTTGCATCAAGGACAGACACCATGACTCACTACAGCTTCAACACGCAATATCCATCAGATATTATTTTAGCTTCAATCTCTTTGTAGCGTAAAGCTATAATTTCTGTTTCCTTTGATTGCTCGCGGGAATTTCGCAAAAATTGAATTTTCCCTAGATGTTCGATCACCCCCTCGGGAACTCCCGAGAGATTGCCTTCTACTTTTGTGAAAAGGTATATCCGAAGATTGCTCTTGCTTTGATGAATCGCAAAAATCACTAGCGTCTACTCCCTGTAGCAAAACATTTAATGTGCTGTGTCAGAAAATCTCACGACATAGAGCGCAATAAAAGAGAGAAATCGAAGAAATCTTACTCCCCACCATTCACAATTTCTCGTTGAAATTTTACCATTTATATTTTGAATTTATCACTACCAAGAACAAAGAGCCAGGGGGAGCCTTAAGCCCCCCCCTTACCCACAACACCACAATCACACTATAATTTATCTTTCACAATATCTAGCACAGCTGAATCTAAATAGTGGTTAGCGTAGCCAGAATCACTTATCAATTTTTTACACAGACCAGAAAGATTTTGGTATTTTAAAGAAATCGTAGAATACAAATTGCAGTTCAAAAGCCGGAAGCACGCGTTATAATCGACAAACCAAAGTCCGAAACTACGCATCGCAACACGGAGATTGTCAATATAACTTGCCGCCTCGTTATAGTTGCATTCGTATTCTTTAATGTAGTCGATTGCTGTCTTTTGGAATTCTGTTTCGTTAATACCTTGCGACCACTTGTCGCCATTAGACATTTTCGGTTGCCCAGTCTTGTACACCATCGTCCTTACATAACGCCGCACAGCGGAATTGGCTATTTCTTGAACGGGACTATCTTTAAATTCAAACTTAAATTTTTTACAATAATCCACAGATCCATTAACCATCGCTATGGTTTTTTTAAGACGCTTTTTTTCAACATAAATGCCATACTTGTGCTTTTGAAATTTGAATTCAAAAGAACTCTCAATTTTAAAAACGTCTGACTTTTTGTAATATCGATATGCCTTTTTGTTAATGCCCAAACCTAGCACATGCCTAGGGTCGCCGTATAAATTTTTAATTATTGGAATTGACCATCCTCTGTCTAACAATTCCTGCATCTCAAAACAATCATCATATATACTCATAAATTCCTCCTTGAACTTGTTATGGAGGACCATACATCAAATAAAAAATATTGCAATATCTATCTTCAAAATCAAGGGATATCTCTTTGTCCCTAAAAAAGTTCTTGCCCAGACACTTTGTCAGCTAGCGACATCAATATTTCGGCTTTCAATAAATTTATACAGTGCTTGCCGGCTCACGCCAAGGATCTTTGCAACGGATGCCTTCGGCACTTTCAATGTGATGAGCCTCTTGATCTCATCAACATGTTCATCCATTTTCGATTTTCCAAGACTACCTTTCTTGCGACCAAGGACCTTGCCTTGTGCCTTGGCGCGTTCAAGACCATTTTTTGTTCGCTGGCTCAAAAAGTCACGCTCAAGCTCAGCAAACATCCCGGACAGGTAGATGATACACTTGGATGCCATATCAGAGTCACTTCGGGTATTGATTCCCTGCTTGATGGCGATCAGCGCCACTTCCTTTTCCTTCAGCTGCTCCACTATCTGAACCATCTCCCCGAGCGAACGACCAAGCCGCGACAACTCGCTGACGACAACGGTATCCCCTGGAGCCAAACGAGCCAGCAGTTCGTCAATGCGCCGTTCCTCCGTGGTCTTCCGGCTGGAAATCTCCACCTCCACGAATTCGTCAACTCGGATGCCGGCCTGGTTGGCAAAATTTAAAATTTCCAAGCGTTGATTGTCCAGCTCCTGCCTAGATGTCGAGACCCTCAAATATGCCCAGGTCGTGCTCATTTGTTGCTCCGTGGGTAAATGTCAACTTCAATGGCTATTCTATAATTTAAATGGACAATATCCGTCAACTAAAAATTGGTGTTTCGATTGACATAAATGCACTGCTATGACGTTCGATTATGGTTGACACATGGTACTCATCTCAGCGTTTTTGATCACGAAGTCTCCTTGCTCCTCTTCTCCGCCAATCATCCATCTCGCCTTCAAGCCGCCAGATCCCCGAAGCTGACCTGGACATTTTAACCACCAATTGAGTGTCCCCTGCCTGATGCACCAAGAAAAAAGGCCCCACCCCCAGAAAGGAACGGGACCTTTTC
This sequence comes from Solidesulfovibrio sp. DCME, assembly GCF_049995385.1. Taxonomy (NCBI): domain Bacteria; kingdom Pseudomonadati; phylum Thermodesulfobacteriota; class Desulfovibrionia; order Desulfovibrionales; family Desulfovibrionaceae; genus Solidesulfovibrio; species Solidesulfovibrio sp. DCME. Next base: position 1,153,154 of record NZ_CP188261.1, on the reverse strand, counting down.
TTGTTATATATAAATGAAATTGGAAAATTTGCATCTTAATGGACAGGTTGGGCTGCCAGTTTTGTGATGATCACCCGTCCTTACTATCCATCAACTTTAATTAAAGCGTCTTCTGGAAGTTCACAGCTAATACAAAGATCTTCAATGGATGGAAACTCATCATAAGGCACATCGGAATCCCATGAATAACTAGCTATCCAAGTAACCCCTTTCTTATATATCCTTTCCGGCCATGTCAGCGAAGTGCAATAATCTTCATCACAATACTCAGCACACTTATCCATATCTACTTCATAAATCAACCTAAATTCCATCCCTACACCCAATAATCTTAAGAGTCGTAATGCCTCATCACTCACGCCACCCAGTCCAATGCCGATACCTTTTATTTCTTCGCACATCCATTCTAAATCATCATCAGTGTAATTACCTTGATAACCGCTACTCATTGCATTGCCAATGCTATTAAAAGTTTCAGATAATTCACCGAGTTTCCCCTCAATTCTATCCATATTTTCATTGATTTTTACAATAATCTGATCTCTGGTTATGCTACCAATAACTTTTTCAACTGCAACATTAGACATGATACAATTCATCCATTACTTCGTTAAATTTAAAGCCGCCAGCCTCAGGATAATTATAAGCCACAGTTTTAAACTGAAGCCAACAAGACCTTCAGGCATATATACAGCATCTTTATAAAATCATTTAAGTTGCAAAAGTTTTTGCATCTAGTTTTGAATGATATTTTCCCATTATCTCTTTAGGCCACTTGCTCCCGTACTTTCACGCAGGCCTCCTGGTAGGCGGCCATGGCAGTTTGATAGGCCACGATGGCCTGGGCATCTGCCTTGTTGAGCCGGACTTCTTCACCATCAACATAGATGCGGAAGCCCCCGTAGATTTTTCCGTTCCAGCCACCAACGGGGTAGCAGGCCGGCCGCTCAGGCCTGGGGATGGCGGATACAGCTGCTTCCTGGGACTCGTGCATGGCTTGCTTTTTTTTGAGCAAGGCCACATCCCACGGCTTGATGTTGTTTACAACTTTGGGATTGAGAGGGGCCAGGGCCACGATGGAAGCGGCTACATCATCATCCGTTATCCATTCTATTTTTCGCACCCAGCCTTTTTGGTGACTGCTAAAAGATAACATTTCCATGAAGTTCCCACTAATGTCCCCCCATTTATACCCCAAAGATTTAATCTCTTCCTTGCGGGGTTCGGTGCCCCCGGTAAGTGCGATCTGAAATACCGGGACATGGCCGCAAGCGCCAGGAAAGGGCAGCAATGAGATAGTGGCCGTGATGGGCTTGAGAGCGTCGGACTCGCGCTTCTTGGCCGCCCAGCAAGATGGGCAATCCTGGTTGGCCATCCATTCAATCTTGCGCTCGCGTTCGTTGTGTTTACCGTACAGGGCGACCGTCCTGGAGTGTCCACAGGTGTGAGTTATATCGTACTTTGCCATTCTCTTACTCCTTCTATTATTATTTTGAACCTTAAACCGTCAGTTCCAGGACTGTATAAACAATAATTTTCCGAAAAAGTCAAGCAATATTTTCGAAAAACTGTCTAAGTATCGTAGAACAAAATTTTTATTGCGTATAATTTCTGACCATACATAAAGTATAACTTCAATACAGCATACAATTTGTATTGTATTTTAGTATAATGCATTATGATTGTACTTTAATGGTGCCTGCCTGAGTAATATTATCGTATTAATCTGTCGCAATAAACTGAAATATATGATTTTTTTGAAAACATTCTTCCTGCCCTTTGGGATTGTTGCACTTGTCACCGCGCCCGTGGCCCCCCCCTATTGGTGCCAGATCGCTCGCACGAAACTTGATATCTTCGGATTTGAGCAGCGAACCGCCCTCAGGCTGCCACTCTATCTGGCAACGGTCCCGGCCGAATTCGCGTCGCCGGCCGGGGACTATATCCATAATAGGCTCGCCCTGAACGAGTTATGTCAAGTTGTGAGGCGACCTCATTGTTTAATGAATTCCATTTGAAGCATCGAAGAACCCCCAGTCACTTAAGCCGAACCACTCCTGCCAAGCTCCTTCCTCTTCACCCGCACGAAAATGGTTGAACAGCCAAGTCCACTTTAGGGACCCGATTTGGCTCAAAAGTGGGGCCACCTGGAGTCGCGGAAACGATCTAGGTTCCTCGTGACGGCTATCGTCTTCTCAGTGAACTTCGAAGAATATCTAAAACTAAGCGAGGAAGCACATGTTACTTTACCATTTTACGTGCAGACATCATGCAGCGAACATCATTAACCAAGGTATTGTAAACACAACCGAGTCAAATATTCATGAAAAAATTAAGCACTATGGTCCTGATGTTGTTTGGATAACCAACCACATATTATTTAACCAAGGCTGCATTGATTTAAGAAATAAATGCCGTTTACCAAAAGAATTCAAAGAAAATTTTGATAAACATGCGATAAGAATAACAATCGACATATCCGATGCCCAGCATTGGCCAATTTGGAGCTGCAAACATAAAATTAAAAAAGGATGGTACAGAAGATTGGCTCGGTCAGGAGATCCACAATCCTGGTACGTCGTTGAGAGATGCATTACTCAAGACGACTGGATTATTATTGAGGATGTGCAGAAAGGAGAAGTGCTGTGGGAAAATCAATGTCTGTAGTTTTACTTTGCAAAAATAGCATGGCCAAATGCTGCCCACAAATAAATGGACCTGTGTCCAGGAATAGACATATGTAAATAAAATACCCAGGACAAGGCACGGCTTGTATGGTTGCGGCGTAATGAACCAGAAGCTTGCCTTGTCCTGCAGAATTATTTGTTGAAATTTAGGGATATCTTTTTTTCATGGATTTGAATCGCTTCCATAATTAGCTTTCTTAAGCCTACAATCCTACTTCTTTCGTCAATGTTGCCACGAAAAATAATCGACTTGACTTGCTCAATATCGACAGCCATGCCCCGGAAGGAAGCAATGTAAACTTTTTGGTTACTTGCAATTAAATCTACGAGTAAGACATACCATTCATTTTCATCGCTATTTCCCTGGGACTGGGTCAACAAGCTAACGGTTGCTCGCCCTAAATGGTCCTCGTAGGAGATAAAGGTCCTTCCAGTTAACGTAAACATACCACCTCCAGCTAGTGGATTTGAGAATATATTTTACTTTTATTGTTCTCGATTATATCTTGGTGGATTGTGCCAATACAATCCGCCAGGACTCGAAAAATATTGTCATAATATTTAAATCGAAGCGCACGGCTTAACTCGATTTGAACAATCTTGAAATTACGCCCATATCCTTTATACGCTGGCACACGTGGGTCGCCGTTAATATGCCAATAAAGGCACTTGCTACCGATAAACTTATTATTCAACAGAACGTTATTGCTACCGGAATCGCTGAGCAACAAATTCAAATAGTCTGCAAAGCTGTCTTCACATAACGCACCCCAACGAGTCCCAATTTCGATGTCTATCGATTTCAAATCAGTAGAGAAGCCATTTTTCATCCCGTGAAGCGAAACATACAAGAAGCAATTGTCAGCCAATCCTTCTGTATTTAACACATTTTTATGTTTTAGAATGTGGTACAAAGCTTTACGTTGTTGTGCGTGTGCTTGAACCGAGGCAACATTACTAAAGTCAATATCACGGTTTAGGTCTGCAATTGTCCGAGGCATGAGTGCCTGGATGACTCCGGCTCCTGTTGCTTCAGCTAGGTCGTGTGAAAGCTCCATGGTTCTCTCGTCGGACTCATTCGGCTCACCGGAACAGTGCGGGGCATCAATAATAACATGGACACGGGAATCCCCAGGCCAATACCTGACGTAGTCCATATATTTGTAGTTAACTTTCACGGCAACATTCTCGTTATTTATTGTTGTTTCGATTTAGCCAATCACCGGACTGAACAACCGTGCCGTGGTGGATGCCGTAATAAAAATACAACCAACTCAACATGTTCATACCATTATCTAACCGGACTGGCGTCAGCTCCCGATGGTACCCGTGACGTTCACCGTCCCGATGGCCTTCCAGCGCATCCAGCGATTTTACTAACTTATTGTCCCAGACCATAAACACTTCTCCTTTAATGGTAGAGGTTTCTGGTTCCTTGTGAACAAATGGAATTCCTGAAGAGGACATTGTGTACTTATTTGCGGTCGTCGCAGAACCGACAAATTCAAATCCTTCTTTGCCGTCAAGTAGTCGCTGATAGTTTGACTGCACCCGCCTAAGTGTCCCATAAACAAATAAATGCATCGGATTCACTTTCGTCTCTCCATTGGCTGAAATCTATGGATCGTCGAATATACGTACCCAAAAATTTGTCAACTCGAATTTTTACTTTAAGAAAAGTAATTTTCAATAAAACATTTATAAAAGATTGGAGGTGCTTACATGATATTCGAATGTGATATATGCGACGTGACAATCCCTGAAAACACCTATTATTATTCACTTAATTTAAATTATGAGAAGTTTGAGGAAAATGGTATAGCTGTCGCTACGAGCAACTGTTTGCTCACCCTATGCGAAAATTGCATTGGCAGCCTGCCCGTGGGTAGGATGCTATCGTACGGAGTGCGGATGGGTGGCGAGACTGGTTATGAGCGCTATAAGCAGATAATAAAAATATTTAATGGCGATGAAAAAAATTAAATAAGCAACTACTAATAATTGTTTAACTCAACTTCAAAAAAAATAAACAAACCCCCTAGATCCATTAAGGCCCAGGGGGTTCTGTTGTGTTCCTTGCGAGTTGCTCAGAAAGGGAAAAAACAAATATTATATATTGTTGGAAGAATTTAACGCGATTGCCTCAATCCTTCCATTATCTTTGACTAAGTCTAAAATAATTGAGTTCTTTGCCGCCAGTGATTTGAGTGCACGATGATAAGAGACAGGCACTCTGGCGTCATCTTCTTGAATATCACCGATTCTGTCATTCAATTTTTTAATATAATTTAAAACTAGTTTATAATCTACACCTGATGTTGAGTTGAATTCACTACTTAAATAATTTAAAAAATTCAGCACAACCTTTTCAACTTCAGCCACTTTAATTTCTTCTACAATAACTGGGGGCTTTGCTTGTGGCAACCACGCTATCAGTCCCCATGCATGGCCATCTTCGTAATCAAATTTAGCGACATTTAGCAATTCTCGTTTTTGCAATAAATGGAAAGCACGACGAACAGAAACCAAGTTTGACCGGGAGCGCGGAAGTTCTAAATACTCAAGAACTTGATCCACGCCGATATAGTCGTCATCATTTAGTAGATAGATAATTGCTCGTTGTAATTTGCCGAGCCTAGTCATTGGCACCATCTCTTAAATGCGGATAATCATGTAACATTATTCGCTTGTTTTTAAACGACAATCGCATTTTACGGCGTTGCTCTTGCTTTGCAAATCCTTGGTCAATTGGTCTCGAGGCTGGATCTGGAATAATATTTTTATTTCTTATTAGTACAAGTTTTAGTCTGAAAATTTTATACAAGTTTGTAAAGCACTTTTGCGGTGTATCACCCAACATATCTATGTCATGCTTAATTGAGCCAGCTTTAAATATTAAATTATATAATTTATTACTTTTCATTTTTTCCTCAAAATATTTTATAATAGTTTTTTCAAGAAAACAAAATTCACTTTCGGGCTTTTACTTTAACAATAGCAACAATCAATAACCGCTCTATAATTTATACTCGGTTCAAGCCTAGCTTCTTTATGCCTCAAATTTGGCGTATACGCGGCGTTTCGAGGCAGAGGGAGGGCAAAGGTCACCCTGAGCGGCAAAACGCAGCCAGCGGCATCCTGGAGGGAAATAACCCCTTGCCCACAATTATAGGTCCAATCGGTCAAATGCTGGCCGACTAAACCTGCACACCGCGATTCATGTAAGCCATGGCAGACCCGACAGGCACTTGGCACCCTGGAACAAACCATTATCTTCACCGCCATGGCCCAACCATTTATAATGGATGCGTCGCCGTCGCAGCATGCACTATCCCTGGAATCTGTCTAAGTAATCGTAATTGTAAACAGTGCCATCGTTAACATCCTGCAGCAGCTCCTCAAAATATTCTGAAATCTCCCGGTTGCTCAAAAATGATCCATTAATATTATTATTCAGCATCGACACCTTTTTAATATGAGTGCTAAAAAACGTTGCCAAACATTTCCTTTCAATCGACAACTGTTTCGCGAATACTCTTTGGTTATATATTTCAATACCATTTTCACCATTTAAAACATTCTGCTCCCCATCTTCAATTGCTTCCAAGAGACTTTTTCTAATAATATCATACGGTTCAACAGGACTTGCCAGCGGATCGTTATTGCAAATACAAAATATTTTATCCAAAATAAATTTAAATATCGTCGCTGGACGCTGCATGAAGTCAAACAACGTAGTAATTTTCGGCAACCCTCGCTTATGCTCCTGGAAAAACTTTTTTTTAATTTGAAATTCAAGACGGTAAATTCCGTATCCATTTTCAAGGCAATATTTATACAATCTAGCCTTGTCTTTGTTTTCACTGGCTTCCCGTATATACGTCAGCACCTCGCGGTCAATTACACCAAAATTGGAATACAAACCGAACCAATAGTCGTTATTGTCACTATGAACTATTATTTCTTGCAATTTGTCGTATTGATTTATAACAAGTTGACCCTTGAGGACAGTATTTTTGAAGCTACAAGAACTAGTACTAAATTCAGTATTGCTCTTTGAACCAAAACTCCATATTTCATTCTTCGAAGTGGTCCGGAAAGCGTATTCACTAGTATTATTATACAAACCAGACATGACGTCTTCCATTATCCGCGTAGCCTCAAAACCACCGCTGCCAATAATATCGGCAGCTAAATGGCCTTCGGAATACATCAGCTTTACTTTTAAAATATCTACAGAGTATATAACGCCAAGCCGCGCCAACATTTTACTTGTTGCCAAAAACAACCCGTCAATAGTGTTACTTTGTATAAAACGCGAGAAATACTTTACTTTAAAATTTCCGCCGGCAGACGTCAGGCTAAAAGATATAAACATATTATTATCGTAGATGTAATTATAAGCATAGCTACCATTTGACTTGCTTGATTTCACGAAGTAATTGTTCGTGTCAATGTTCGTGTTCATTGTTGTTATTTCTTCAATAGACAACGACATCACAGCAAACAACGAATCAATTGATAATTTAATATTACACTTATCGTAGTCCATCATTGAAACCTCCAGGGCAGCAGTTAGGGTACTTGTCTAGTTTAAAATAACTCACAATTGAAAAGAACAAATAGGTAAAATAGTTTTTAAATTATATGCTAGTACAATTATTACACGGGACCTATACTTGCGTGATTACTCACAAGGACTAGACACGTACATGTAAGTGTAGGAGCGAAACATAAATGAAGGCAATTTATGGCAACTGCTAATATATGCCATATGTGAATCCATACACTGACGTGTTGAAGGCATATGCAAGCAAAAGCATGCTACAAAATTGAAGGCAAATGTTATCAAATAATTGGTGCATACAACTTGTATAACCATACACTCCCGTGTTGAAGGTACATGTACAAAACACGAAAATAATGGCCTTAATATAGACATCAATGTTTATCGATGGAAATCGGGAATATCGTTGAAGGTGAATGATTGTCATTAAAATGGCCTCCCCATTATTATAAGGAAGAAATTTTTAATCTGACTATTTCACATAGGTGAGTTGCTGCTTCAAGATCCATCTCACGATAAGCAAGTAGAATATTCTTGAGAGATGAGCTTGGCCAATGCCAAGCACAGCTCCGCAATAAACTTGAGAGACTCTTTTTTTAAATCAAAGAAATTAAAGATGTGTTTGTGGTTCATTCTTTGTTTTAATATTATCAATGTTTTTTTGAAAATAATTTTTTGACCATTATTTGCACGGGTAATTTTGTTGACAGAACGACATAAGCATCAAAAACTAGATACTTATGTCGTTCAACATACCAATTGGGTTATTTAATTGAAATCAATCTCAAGCATTCCCTTAACAAACACCTCTACAAGATAGATGTCGAGCAAGTTGTACTTATTATCCATTGACTCAATGACGATTTCATAGGCCAATCTCAAATAATTTCTGTCGTTGTAGTTGTTAAATCTTTCAACATTGGAAAAGCTGGCAATAAATTCCAACCCCGCCGAAAGATTTTCTGTTACATCACAACGATCCGTTGTAACCCTAAGATCTTTATCTATTGAGTAGCTTGCGATATCATTGATAGCTTCTCGCACAACTATTGCCACAGCCTTCCCATCAAAATTCTTGAAATAATTCATACAAACGCTCCTTTTATATGTGTTATTAAACTACCTACAGCCACTGCCAGCAATTTGAACAACGTCACTTTTCAAAGAACTTTTCTCGTTCAAATCTGAGGACAAGCTAACAGGTAAGTCTATGTTTGTCAAGCTAATTATCAAAAAACAAATCAAAACCCGACCGTCATTTAACCCTGAAGCAATAAATCTTTGCTTATCAGTTGCTTCCGTCAAACAAACTTACACTACAAACCTGACGAGCATGACACAAAAAACGCAGTTATATTTACTAGCTTTTACGACACTACTGAATAAGAAAAATTTTTGTGATTGGTATTATTTGACACATCTATTTATTGATTTCAGATCATGCCCAAAATTATCATAAACATACTTTGAGCAGCATGTCCTGAGCAATCCCGGAAATACGAATAGTGCTATTCTCAATTGGTAGAGGATGTGAAGCGAAGAGCCGAAAGAAAGCGAGACAAACTTTCCTGGCCCCACTTTGGAATCGGTCAAATCGGGAAACACGGAGAAATAGATGTCCGGATTTGAAGCATGGCTAATCGGCCGACGCGAGGCTAAATCCGATGTTTACCACTTGCCCCCTAGTTTTCAGACTGCGATGCCCAGAATCCCGGGGTAAGACTTTTGCATTTACCACTTTAGCTTAATAATTTCCGATAAACCGCTGTGGCGCTGCCACTTGTTCAATAACCATCACTACGATTCCAACGGGACCTCCAAAGAGTCCTCACCTGGTCCCAAATTGGGCAGCCGATGAAAATTTGTCCATTTTCGAAAGGAAGATAAGATTAGATCTCTCTCAGTCTCTGGTGGCTCCAGGGGTGATAGGCGAGTGGCCCCTCGTGGAGGATGTCGGGTGAATCCTGCCAGCCACGGTCATAGGCTTGTTCCTGTTGGCACCGCTATCGACAGAGTCTGGTGTCCTGATTAATTTGCGCGTGCGTTTTTGTCCATTCAAGGAAGCCGTAGGCTACCGGACTGGGCTTCATCGGTCCGTTGGCACCATTGCGAAGTCCGAGCCGCCGGGGTCAATCACCTCCGGCTCGAACAACCTTCCCACCGACAATTGCCCCGTACCTACACACCATTGTGCAGGTTCCCAGTTCTCGAAAGGCAGCCAGAGGACTGCCCCCAGCATACCGGCGCTGTTATCATGATCACTTAGCAAAAAGCTGACGCCAGCCCCTTCCGCTAGACCATTGACTCTGCTATGATTGATACAAAGTGGAAAACCCAAGGCGGTGGGCAAGAATATGTCGGATTCCGAAAAGTCAAGCAGGAGGATTGAATCACAAATCGATAGTTTCGCCCAAACACCAATACACGACAAGGGATTATTTCAGATTGTTTTAAACTGTTTACCCATGCCGTACCTGCTTGTTGACACCCAAGAGCGAGTCCTTCAAACTAATCAAGCTTGCCTTGACATGCTCAAGATTGATGGCCCTGTAGAATCATGTTACGGGAAAAGTTTAAGCGAAGTCTTTTACAACGATCCATCACATCAAACTGTCGTAGGTAGAAGCATTCAAGAGAATAAAATATTCAGAGATATTGAAGTCCCTACTAGGGATCACCACGGAACAGAACTTCACATTGTTGCAAATGTTTTTCCACTTTACGATCTAAACAAAGATTGCATTGGTGGAATGTGTATCTACGTTGACACCACAGAACGCAAGCGCACTGAAGAAGCGCTGGAAAGACGGATGGTGGCGCTTACACGCCCCCTCGAGGACACCGAGGGCATCCAATTTGAGGACATGTTTAACCTGGCCGATATCCAGCGCCTCCAAGATGAATTTGCCAATGCCACGCGTGTAGCCTCGATTATTACCCGACCTGATGGAACGCCCATTACCAATCCGAGTAACTTTTGCCGTCTGTGTAGTGATATTATTCGCAAAACTGAAAAAGGTCAGGCCAATTGTTTTCGATCCGACGCTATGCTTGGACAGCTATCCGTTTCAGGACCAACCATTCGGCCGTGCATGAGCGGGGGGCTGTGGGACGCAGGGGCGGGTATCTCGGTAGGCGGACGACACATTGCCAACTGGCTGATCGGCCAAGTGCGCGACGCAAGCCAAAACGAAAAACAGATGCGCGACTATGCAAAACGGATCGGGGCCGACGAAGACGAAGTGGTTGAGGCTTTCCGTGAAGTTCCCAGCATGACACCAGAGCGCTTCAGACAAATTGCTCAAGTTCTTTTTACCCTGACCAAACAACTCTCTTCAATGGCGTACCAAAATATTCAACAAGCCAGATTCATTTCTGATCGAAAGCAGGCAGAAAATGCCATCAAGCTAAGTGAAGCACGCTTTAAAAAATTATTCGACAACGTAGATTCAGTGGCTGTCCAAGGCTATGATCGTGATAGGAAAGTCATCTACTGGAATAATGCCAGTGAAAAAATTTATGGATACAAGAAAAATGAAGCTATTGGCGTCCATCTTGAAGACCTAATAATTCCACCCGATATGCGTCCTCATGTTATCGAAGCCATTCGTCAATACGCAGAAGAAGGCAAGCCCATCCCGGCGGGTGAACTCCACCTTATCCGCAAAGATGGAACATCAGTTCCAGTCTATTCAAGCCATGTCATGCAAACAACAGGGCATGGCGACTTAGAGCTATTTTGTCTAGACATCGACCTGACAGAGCTTGATGCGGTCAAACAAGAGTTAATCTCTGCCAAAGACAAAGCGGAGGCGTCAAATAAAGCAAAGAGCGAATTTCTTGCGAACATGAGCCACGAAATCCGCACACCGCTCAATGGTATACTTGGCATGTTACAACTCCTTGAAAAAACGGAGCCGAGCGACGAACAAAAAGAGTATCTACTGGGTGCAATTAAGTCGTCAAAAAGATTGACACGCTTGCTGTCTGACATCCTTGACTTGTCAAAGATAGAAGCCAAGCAAACCATTATTGACGAAGTTGAATTCGACATCGAAGAGATGACTCAGTCCATTTGTGACGTTTTTTTGCTATCCATCAAAGAGCATGGATTGATTTTGAACGTCGCGCTGGACAAGAAAATTCCCCGCCGCCTCGTTGGTGACGAAACAAGGTTGAGACAGATACTGTTCAACATCGTCGGAAATGCCATCAAGTTTACGCCAGAAGGAAGTATTTCCGTTGAAATATCACTCCTGCCGTGCCCCGTGGAACAATCGTGCCGAATATTTATTTCAGTTTCCGACACTGGGATAGGGATACCAGACGACAGACAGAAAGACATTCTGGAACCATTTACACAAGTAGACGGATCATATGTTCGATCCAAGCAAGGAGCTGGGCTGGGGCTGGCTATCGTCAAACGACTTGTCAGCCTATTAGGTGGAAGTCTTTGCATAGATAGTGAGATTGGAAAGGGAACAACATTTTATGTCGTTTTACAGTTTAAGTTTGCAACCCCAACAAGCACAGACAACGAATGCTTGAAGCCAATGACTGAGAATGGAATACCTCCAGGATTAAACATCCTTGTCGTTGAAGATGAACAGATAAATAGGACAGTTGCTTGCAAGACACTAAACAAGCTTGGCTGCAAGACTACGATGGCTATCGACGGGAAAAATGCATTGGCAAATCTTGCCAAATCCGATTTTGATTTAATCTTAATGGATATCCAGATGCCTGTCATGGACGGTGTCGCTGCGACCAAAGCCATAAGAAGCGCGCCAGAATTTGTTTCAAAGTCAAATATCCCAATAATAGCAATGACTGCTCATGCAATGCTAGGAGACCGCGAAACATTCCTAGAAGCAGGGATGGACGACTACGTTTCCAAGCCGTTTAGCAAGCAGGAACTCATTGATGCGATAGCAAGAGTGACAATGAAGAAGTCGTGACAAGTTTCATGCATACATTGTTGTGCAGTTACAATACGAAATAATTCAACAAATATATGCGTAAGAATACTGCAAAAAGTATCATAATTAATCTTCTGGGCGGAGAAGTATAAAGCAACCAACACAAATTCGCCCTTTCAGCACTATGACTGTGGCAAAAAAATTACAGACATTCAAAATAGGCTCTCTAGCATGCAAAATTCCGTTCTGACATTTAATCTATGTTTTTTAAATTTCTTCCGGAACTTGCAAGCCAATTTTTACCGAAAGACAATATTCAGTAGCTACTTCAGCAGGAGGGATATCACATGGCCGTAGTTCTTCTTGTCGATGATGACGATACATATAGATGTATTTTGCGTCGATGGCTTGTCAGCAAGGGGCATGAAGTCATAGAGGCCAGCAATGGCAGAATAGGCATTGAGCAATGCCACAAAAGCCATCCAGATGTTGTTGTTACTGATGTTTTTATGCCAGAGGCAGATGGATTAGAGATGTCGATGGATGTTGTTGCTTCGCATTGCGCTAAGGGAGTGATCGTCCTTTCAGGTGGGGGGAAAACTATGACAGGGGGGTGCTTTCTTGAGTATGCTAAGGGGCTTGGTGCTAACGAGGCGTTCCAGAAACCTGTTGATAAGGAGCGTTTTCTCGCAGCGGTGGCTTCCATCGCAGAGAGTTGAGTCCCGGCAGTAAACACATGGAGCCGACATGGAATCTGACCTTTACGATAGTTATTTTCAAAGCCTAGTTGCCGGTGATCGCAGGGCATGCCGGCAAATTATTCTTGGTCTTTTGGAAACTGACATCGACATCAAAACCCTGTATCTTAGTTACTTTCAAAAGTCGCTGTATGCTATTGGTGATCTTTGGGCTGCAAACAAAATCACCGTCGCTGTGGAGCACATGGCAACGGCAATCACTGAAAGTCTATTCCCCTTGGTCTACCCCAGAATCTTCATGGCGGACCACTGCGGTAAGAAAGCTGTCATCTCCTGCACCGCGAACGAATACCATCAGATCGGCGGAAAAATGGTCGCTGATGTACTGGAACTCAACGGCTGGGACACTATTTTCCTGGGGGCAAATACTCCACTCCAGAGCCTTCTGGACTTCATCGATACAAATCAACCAGATATGGTCGGCCTTTCTCTAAGTTTGCAGGATAATATGCCGAACCTACTCACGGCAATTGGCAAAATCCGTGACCGACATCCGGAACTATCAATTATTGTCGGGGGACAAGCCTTTAGCTTCGCTGCTAGCGAAGTTCTGAAGCCAACTGAACATGTTCATTTAATACGTTCCTTTTCAGAACTTGAAGGATATATACAGGCAGATGCTTATGCGACCTAAATCCGTTGACAATGTGAACGCCAGGTTCCTTAATGATTTTGCGGAAATGATCTACTTGCGGCTAGATAACTCTGGCCGCATTTTAGAAGCAAATAATTTTGCTAAAGCTACCTTGCAACCGAATCCGGTTGGCCTTAATTTTAGCGAGATTTTTGTTGCTTTCACACAGACCATTGACCCACTCCAGGCCGCACAGAATGAAATGACCCATGTGCCGGCCTCTGTTAATACCTGTGCTGACCTTCCTCGGACTTTTTTTTTCAGTTTTTTTAAAGTTACCGAGGGAGTGGATGTTTACGGAGAGGCCTCGGGCACGGAAGTACTCACTCTGCAGAAGACTTTAATTGAAACAAACAATGAACTCAGCAACATGACACGGCAACTTCAAAAAAATAACAGCGAGTTGCAAAAACTCAATGACATTAAGAATCAATTTCTAGGGATGGCTGCGCACGATTTGAGAAACCCTATTGGAGCTATTATTGCATACAGTGATTTTGTCATGGATGAAGCTAAGTCTTTGACGGATGAGCAGAAAGAATTTCTAAGCATAATAAAAAACTCTAGCAATTACATGCTTAAATTGTTGGACGACTTGCTGGACTTTTCAAAGATTGAAGCTGGAAAGCTTGGCCTTGATTTATCTCGATGTGATTACGTTAATTTCGTTAAGAGGATTGTCAAACTGAATTCAGCTATTGCAGCCAAAAAACATATCCAAATAATTTTAAACGTGCATGAAGTAATTCCTGAGCTAGATTTTGATTCAATAAAAATCGAGCAAGTTCTCAACAACATATTGTCAAACGCGTTGAAATATTCACTACGAAACACTACGGTCATGGTGAATATGTTTATGAGTGGTGACTTTGTGACAGTTGAGGTTCGTGATCAAGGTGTTGGAATCCCCAAAGACAAAATCGACTTAATCTTCCAACCTTTCACCAGGGTCTCGAAGCAAGGCACGGAGGGAGAGCGTAGCACAGGCTTGGGACTTGCTATCGTCCGGCGCATCGTCCTTGGCCATCGTGGACGCATCTGGGTGGAGAGCAGTGAAGGCGAAGGTTCAACATTTTATTTCACTTTGCCTGTTGTGGCAAAAGAGTGAGCAAATAAAAAATGGCTAATGGAATTTCTATTGCTATCCGAACTGTTAGTCATTGCGGTTCAAAAATTGTAACAATTTTAAGAATATTCGCAGCGAACAAATTATCATGGCCTCTGGCCTGTGAAAGGAGCTGTTGTTGTTTAAATTTATAGTATTGACAGGAATTTGTTTATGCATAGCAATCCTGACTGTCGCTTTTGTGAAACTACCCATAAAGTATATCATAAGAGACTTATTCGCAAAAGAGATGCCCCTTGAAACCGTTCAAAACGTCGACCTCAATCGGTACCAGGGCACTTGGTTTTCGGCATACGAGTTCTACGCTTGGTTTCAAGCTGGATGCAAATGCACTAAAGCAGAATATTTGCTTACAGATAGCGGAAAAGTTGAAGTAAAAAATTCATGCTACCGAGATGGCAATCTTGTCACAGCGACAGCAATAGCATGGCCCATCAATAAAGGAGACAACTCCAAGCTTTATGTTCAATTCAGGGCACCATTCAAGGGAAAATATTACATCCTATCAATAGACGAAGACTATCAGCACGTCCTCGTTGGAACACCAGACAGAAACTATCTCTGGATTCTTTCACGCACGAAGACTATTGATGAAAATACCTTCAAAGAATTCAAGGCAAAAGCAGAAGAGCTTGGGTTTGACAGTTCGCGTTTTTTAAAAGTTAATCATGAGTGCTCTAGATCTGATTGATCCCTAGACGCGCTAATCTTCTGGCACTTCTGAAGTGAAAGAACCTGTCGGGTAATTTTGACGTTTTGCTTTTTAAAAGCACAGACAGTCCAAGCGATACCACCAAAAATGCTATTTTCAACCATCAACTGATCGGAGTGTAAAATGACAGATGCCAAGGAGTTGAAAATGTACTTTGAAGAAACCAAGGGGTTTGGTGTACTGTCTACATCAAATGCATCTGGTGAAGCGAATGCAGCCGTTTATTCACGACCACACGTGATGGACGACGGCTCATTGGCTGTTGTTATGAATGATCGCCTTAGCCATAAAAATGTTCTTGGCAATGGGAAGGCTCATTTTTTGTTCATGGAGAGTGGCCCTGGATACAAAGGCAAGCGTCTCTCCCTGACCATGCTTCGCGAGGAAGAAGATACAGCGCTTCTCCATGACCTTTGTCGTCGCTGCCATCCCAAAGAACTTGAACTCAAAGAATCTAAGAGATTCTTAGTGTTCTTTAAAATTGACAAGGAATTACCCTTAATCGGAGTAAACTGAAACAACATAGCAGTTTGGAATTGGTTCACGCTCCAGCTCTCCTACAAACGGCCCTAAATGCACGCGGGCTGGTCCTGCGGAGTTGGAGCGACCAATTTTGATTGGGCAAAATGGAGAGTCTACCGTCTCGGATTTTGCCCACGTGATGCATTGCCCAGCAGGGTTGACGGAATCGAAATCAATCGTATTTTGTAGGATCAACTTATCCGGAGGTATTATGAAAAAATTTGCTGTGTTAACTTTCCTGAGTGCACTTCTAATTGCAGTTTTTGCTATTGCTGGCGGAAAATATGACGGCCACTTTGGAGATATTGACAAAAACAGCGACAAGGTTGTTGTAAAAGAAGAATTCGTTGAATTTTTTAAAGCGAATGGCGACCCAGCAGCGGCATTTGTCATCATCGACGTCGACAAATCTGGTGGCATAGACCATGACGAATGGCACGCTTTCAAGGAGGCACACGGTTATGGCCATAAGGATTCAAACAATCCCGACGAGAAGAAATAGCTAAAGACGCTCTGTAAACAGAAAGGCCGGGGTATTAATGATGTCTGGATGGACCATTAATCTAGAGTTGCAAGATTAATGGACAACAACAATTAATTTCTCGGCCTATTTCAATTGTGCATTTTATTTTTAAGTGATGAAATTTTGCTTACCATGAGATATATTGTTTTTGTTAGCCTCTGCCTTTAAAGCAACGCTTAATAACCATCGTGTAAATAAATTCCGATGCAAAAGGTAGAACGACTGTTACAGTTTATAAATCGGTTGAGCAATAGTTGGTTCTGAAAAGATCTTAAAAACTACCAGGAAGCCACTATGGACTTATTTTTTACTGCCATCACCTGGATTGGTTCGTTATATGTTCTTTTGCCCTTATCTATGTTGCTCTGCCTCCTGTTGGTTTTGGATGGAAAGTATGCCCAATCAACTTTTATTAGTTTAAGCTTGCTACTTACTGTAGCTTCTGTCCATGTGGCAAAGTTATTATTTCGCCGTCCGCGCCCTTCCTCTGAAGGACTTATTGTGGCTATGCCACCTGACTGGTCATTCCCCAGCGCTCACACAGCTCAGGCAACTTCTTTTTTCTTGTCCTTAACCTTTGTTATATTTCAATTCCTTCCGCCAACATGGGCAACATTGTTTTCTGTCTTGAACCTGTTTTTGGTATTCTGCGTAGGTTATTCACGCATTTACCTTCAAGTTCACTATGTTTCAGATGTCCTGGCAGGTTTTATTCTAGCTATGATTGTCGTAGCTGGCTTGTACTATGTTATTTTATTTAGAAAATGACCCCATGACTTCCAAAATCTAAATGGCTGGAAAGCTTTAATCCCGGTTGTATCTGTAAAGGAGGAATTACACGTGCGAAATAAGTTTCTCGGACAGGGAGAATATGGGTATCACCCAATTCGAAAAATTAAGGTTTGCCTTTCTGGTCTTCGTTATGCTATTCGTTATGATTTTAGTGTCGCTTACAAAGTATATCTTTCAATACTTATGCTTTTTATCTGCATCGTCTTGCATCAATGGATAGACGCTCTTCTTGTCATGGCAGCCACAGGTTTGGTACTTATTGCCGAAATGTTCAACAGCGCCATTGAAGCCCTGTGTGACTTTATCGAAACGCATGAAAACGAGAAGATTAAAGTAATTAAAGACATATCAGCGGCCGCCACTGGGATATCAATTCTTCTTTGGGTCGTTGTTTTAGGCGCTGAGACAGTAAAATTTTTGAAGAACTATTAAAACAAGATGTTTTTTAGGTTTCAACGAAGAACAGAATTCGAGACTAAAATTTTCTATAACTTTCAAACATTATGCTTGAAACTATTCACAGATTAACCCCGGATTAAAGCCAAAGAAGAGTATCTTCTTTTATAAGCAGTATTGCAGCATCTCTAATGCCACAAAATATCGAGCCTCTGGGAACTGATGACATTAAAGTAGGCCGGTAGAATCATAGAAAAGCCCCAGGAAGGGTGCTCCGGTACGAAACCTGCGTTATCTTGGCTTCGGCGGAGAAATTGCCGAAACGAGGCAAACGCACTTCCCGGGACAATCAGGAGGCAAAAAAAGTGGAAACAGCGTGGATGTGGATTGGCTTCAATCTGCTGGTCTTGATCCTCCTGGCCCTGGATCTTGGCGTATTACACCGCAAAGGGCGGGAGATCGGTGTACGCGAGGCTCTGCTACTCAGCTTTGGTTATGTCGTGCTGGCCCTAGCCTTCGGTGGGTGTGTCTATCACTTTCTAGGTCCACAAGCCGGAACGGAGTACATAACTGGCTATCTTATCGAAAAAAGCCTTTCAATTGACAATATCTTTGTGTTCGTCCTTGTCTTTTTGCATTTTTCCGTACCCCGCGACTGCCAGTACAAGGTTCTTTTTTGGGGCATTCTGGGGGCACTTGTCATGCGTGCCTCGCTTATATTTGCTGGCGCGGCGATTCTCGATACTTTTCATTGGATCATATACGTTTTCGGAGCATTCCTTGTATTCACGGGGGTCAAAATGCTGATCACTGTGGGACAGGAGCCTAACCTGGATGAAAATCGCATCAATTATTTTATGCGTCGTCATTTCAGGGTGACACCAGGATTCGAAGGCAACAAATTTATCATCCGACGTGATGGCGTGCTCTACATAACGCCTCTTCTCATCGTTTTGGTGGTCATAGAATTCACCGATTTGGTCTTCGCTCTAGACTCTATACCCGCAATCTTCGCCATCACCACAGACCCGTTCATCGTCTATACATCGAACGTATTCGCTATTTTAGGCCTTAGGGCTCTATATTTCGCCCTGGTGAGTATCATCCATCGTTTTCACTATCTCAAATACGGCCTGTCACTTGTGCTCGTGGTCGTTGGCGCGAAAATGATCGTCAACGCATGGTTCGGAGCGAAGATTGTGCCCACTGAGATCGCTCTGCTGATCACTTCTGGCATCATCATCGCTTCCATACTCTTTTCGATGCTTAAGACCCGGGCCGAGCCAACCGAGGAAGAACTTAACGAGGCGGCGCGTTGGTGGGTGCCGGGCAGCCCGACTAAAACCGATTCCGCCGACCGTGAAAAGAAAGGGGGCCGCGAGCCCTGATTCCACATGCTGAAAACTGCTGTCCCTTAAGAATCCCAATGCATAGATACGCCGGGGGTGCATTCATGATGGCAGAACAAATCGTAATGTCGTGCAATCCCTGGCGGTGGCTCCACCGGGGTGCCCAGCGGCACCAATACTGGCCGAACAGGAACAGCGCCCGATACCAGCCTACCTCTAGCACCTAGTATTATTAGCAATTTCAAAAAATGGAGCCTAGTTGAGCGGTCAAGCAATTCCACGGCGGCTATTCGCTTCAAAAAACACCAATATTCCTAGATCAATGCAAAATTTTCAGCATTCGAGACAAGGCCCCTTTACAATGAGGTCCAAACCATTATCTTTAAAAAACAGGCACCCCATAAACGGGGCTAACTCTAACAGGAGTAGCGCTGTCACGAATGCCAACTCCCATAACAGGCGAATTAAGTCGCCAAAAATGAAGGCCAATCAGGGTGTATAACCCCGGCCTGAATTACGACAAGACTTTTCTTATCGTACATGACTGCGAAAAGTACGAATTTATGCCAAGAACGACTGACGCAGTAGAGAATGTTGACTGGTTTTGGATTGACGGCAACGCTCAACAGAATTTCAGATGGATGGTTAACGCCGATGGACTACATTGCTCCATAAATGGCGAAGCGAGTCGCCCAAGACTGAAAGCCCCCACTGCGGGTGCATAAGGGCTGAAAAGACGATAGGAAATAGCCAATCGTCGAAATGAAGACCAAGACTCCGATACCGAACCAACAGCAGAACAAGATACTTGGCGTAGTGGAGTTGTCGAAAGAAAACCGGCGTGAAAGCGCACAAGACAACATGATGTTCTACACCCGGCTAAACGAGAGCCAGTAGTTACGGCACCGAAGGTTCTCTTCGGGACCCGACAAAGCGAAAGGGAAATCCTTCTCGCTATGAGCTAAGGCGATCGGCCTGGTCGCAATGACCGGAGCAAGCTGACAAAAGTCACGTAGGGTTGCAGGAACAGGTTTTCGACAACACTTGCAATAAAATCGAGTAGCAGCCTCGCCGGGTTCCATCTGGGACCCGGCGAGGCTTTTTTAGGCGTCCCCAATGCCCCTAAACGCCTCCCTGGCGGTCGTTGGCACTCTGCGCGGCCTTTCGTCGCCAAAGAGCCGAAATCGCACGGTACGCCTCCCTGGACATTATTTAGGACATCTGCTCCGACTGGAATTCCCGTCCAGCATCTTCCGTCTTTGACAGTTCACAAAAAAAGTGTATTTCTTTCCCATGGGCTGGAAAATTCGATTTGCGATCATAGCGCGAAAGGGCATCGCCAGGCTTCCGCCCAAAGTCCGGGATGCTGTCGAATTCCTCACCACCGAGCTGGAGGCTATCGGTCCGGTCCTACCCAGCTGGCCCCATTATGGAAAAATCTCCGGCCGACCTGGTTGTCACCACTGCCATATCCTGCGCGGACGACCAACTTACGTCGCCGTGTGGCGCGAAAATATTGAAAAGAACGAAATAGAGGTGCTCTATGTCGGAAGTCACGAGAGCGCAAATTACCGACGGATATGTTGATCTGCACATCCGGGTGAAAAGCGGAGTCGCCGACGCCGTTGAAGCCGCTATCCGCCAAGCCATTGAGGACACTGAAACTTATGGTCCTGAAGAGGTATTCGGTCCGCGAAATCCTGGCCGATTGGTTCGCGGCGGGCGGACACGTGAGGGGTGGACGCAGGTCGAACTGGCTAAGCGGCTGGGTGTGTCGAAGACCGTGGTGTCAGACCTTGAGCATGGCCGTAGGCCCATCAGCAAGAAAATGGCAGCGAAATTGGCCGAAGTTTTTGGGTCCAGCCCGCTGGTGTTCCTGGTCTGAGCCGGAACAAACGACACGCCACAGACGCGAGATTGGCGGGGGCAACTCCAGGGGCCAATCCACGCAGAGACGTATCCTAAATGGTAGCCGCGCCAAAACCAACGGCCCTGGGACCAAACTCGGGGACGCTTCGGGTCCCCGCACCCGGCATCCCTTTCTCCAAGAAAATGGTTAATTCCATGGCAACTCATCTTACTGGACCTGCAAACGGCTTTCATCGGGTCCCCAGGTCGCAAATGCTGAAGGAAGATTTTCTCCATTTTCGACGCGACCACAACAAGCACCAAATTGGACCCTTGACCGCGACAAATTGGGTCCAAAACTCAATCGGTAATGGCGCACTCAGTTTTCGTTACTAAGACATTGGATTATCAACTTTTCCCACAACATTTCTTATACTTCTCGCCGCTTTTACAGGGGCAAGGATCATTCCTGCCAATTTTTTGTGATGCCCGACGAACTGGCACCTGTTTATTTCGAGCTGAATTTAGCACAGAGCTTCGCTTTGGAGTGAAATATTCAAATATCTTTGGAACAAATACTTTAATGCCCGTAATCATTGTTTCACGATTCTCTTCATCAATTCCAGGTGCCGTCCGACATTCAGGGTCAGGATCAAATTCATGACCGAGAGCAAAGATCGGTGTAATAAGATTGTAAGCCACGTCATCATCTATTAAATCTCGCCAGTCTCGCCCGACTAGTTTCATGCCATCGAGAAATCCTTCTGACCATTCATTGCCTGGAAACTTCCCATTGCTTTGGTTTCTCAAAAGAGGCATAAAGAATCCGTCGTTCAATTGCCTTGATATTCCTTCCCATAGTCTAAGTATTGCCCCTGTATACTTATTCAAATCTTCATTTGAATCAAACACATGGTCATTCCCCAAGATATATGGAAAGAAATTGCTCGGAAAAACAAGCTGTGGCGAACATTGTAACGATGTCAGAAATCCATGGACCCTTTCAAGATTCATGGCTCCAGGGATGCTTTCCAAGTAGTTGCCGAAATCATCCAACTCTTCTTTAGAAAGGGGAGTACTCAACGAATCAAGCACGGTAAATCCTCTATGCTATAGGGCTAAAAGGTATGGTCATCTGCCAAGGGGCGTGCCCCATGACATCAAGTTCAGCCTGGCCGTTCATCCATGGACACGGAGATCTGTCGAAAATGGTAAACCGCGTCAGGGCAACGACCACGAGACCACTCGGCATCCATTCAGGACCCGCAAATACTTCAGACCGGGGCCGGTTTCGTGCCATGCTCAGTGGCTTCTGGCGTTCTCCATTTTCGCGAGTCCTTCCCAGAGACCATTGCTTCAAGCTATTTGCGGTTAAGATATTCTTTCAAATCCCTTCCTGGCCTGAAAAAAGGAAGCTTCTTAGGCTTAACTTCCACTTGAATGCCAGTTTTAGGGTTCCGACCTGTATAGCTTTCATAATTTTTTACTGCAAATGAACCGAATCCACGAAGCTCTACGCGGCCTCCATCGTTCAGAGCTTGTTTAATAGAGTCAAAAAAATGGATTACGAAGTCGGCAGCAAATTGCGGATCAAGATTATACTTCTCAGAAAGCACTTTGATTAGTTCGCCTCTGTTCATTCTACACCCCCGTGTCGACAGAGTATTAACTATTCAAAAGACTTGCAAGCATTCAGATGCCGCCAAGTGGATTTTCATCCAAGCCTGACCAGCTTCTCCAAAACCATCACAACGCTTCCTTTTTGCGAAACAAATCTGTCAATGCATTTTACTGCGCTATATATTAAGTAAAAATTCCCACACAATAAAACTGGTTGTTCATAAACTTTCATTACACATGCCTCAAAAGAACACTCTAGATGCAACGCACTGAAATTTCATAGCACTTGGCACTTGACAATTTTCTTAAATTTGCGATCATTCTTCTCAGACAGTATTTTTCATTTTGCAACAAAGCCATCCAGTGAGGACATAATGGACGAATATCTTCAAAGCGCTCTTGAGATTGTGAAGGCCCAGGCCACTGCCCGACCCATGACAGAAGATGAAATCGTCAGCATGGTCAATTCCATCGCCAAGGGTATTGCTGCTCTCAGCACCGGCCAAATCGTCACCAGTGATGCCGATGCTACCGCCTCGGCCATGGACCCGAAAAAGGCCATCAAGGAATCCTCAATTACCTGCCTTGAATGCGGGAAGTCCTTCAAGGTCATTACCAAGAAGCACTTGGCCTCCCATGGTCTCACTCCCGAGGAATATAAGGAAAAATACGGCTATAAAAAGTCTCAGGGGCTTGCGTGTAAATCCTTGACCCGGGCACGCCGCACCAAGATGAAGGACATGAAACTTTGGGAGCGGCGGACCAAGGACAAAGCCGAATAGCAATGTTTACCATTCGATGCCGCCCGGCCTGATGCGGCCTCCCCCTTAGCCCCAGCGCGCCTCCCGTGCTGGGGCTTTTTTTGTCTTGACGGATGCATGCCTAACCAGACAACCATCCTCGAAAATGGAGAATTCTGTCAGGGGGTGACAAATCGTGACCAAATTGGCTGACGATTCGGGTCCCGGCCACCTGGCGTCCACCATTTTCGAAGTCCGGACCGCCCCCATGGAGCCACTGAGTGCTCACAAAGTGGAGCCACCGCGTGATCACCGATGGAGCCAGGGCGGCGACCGGGAGCTGGACCGAATTGCTACTGCCCCGGAAACAGGCATTGAGGACCTTGGCCATCAACAATCTCAACGGAGGCAGCAATGGCGCTGTATGCCATACCCGGCCAAGATTCTCTTGAGGTTCGGCACCTGGTGCTTGATTACAACGGCACCCTGGCTACGGACGGGACGCTTGTGCCCGGAGTCGCTGAACGATTAAGAGAACTTGCCCTCCCGCCGCACCATCTGTTGATCCACGTGGTCACTGCCGACACCATGGGCACGGTCAACCGCCAGCTTGAGGGTTTGCCGTGTAAGCTTTCCATTCTTGGCCCGGCGGAGCAGGATAAGGCCAAGCTGAAGTACGTCCAGGACATCGGAGTTGAGTGGACGGTCGCCATCGGCAACGGGCAAAACGATCACCTCATGCTGGCAGCAGCCGCCTTGGGCATCGCGGTCATTGGCGAGGAAGGGGCGGCAGTCCAGTCCATTCTGGCGTCACGTGTGGTGTGCCGCGACATCCTCACCGCGCTGGATCTACTGCTTAACCCCAAACGCCTCGCCGCCACCTTGCGATGTTGACGGCTGCTGGGGCAGGCCGCAACCTCTTGTGATTGATCACCTCCAACCCCGGGACGTCGAAAATGGTAAATGACGTCAGGAGGGAAAGCAGGGACCAGGTTCGCTGCCGATTCGGAGCCGTCCATATGCAGCAACCATTTTCGAGTACTCGTCGAGTACCGAGCTGGAGCGAGCATCGAAATATCCCCCATAGGAACACCTGCTTTATTCCGTCATTATTTCAAGATATTACGGCTCTCGCCATGGAGGCTGCTTTTGAAAATCCTCTTGTTCTCCATTTTCTTTTCCGTGCTGGTAGCGACGTCAGCTCTCGCGACCGAAAAATTTTCGGGCAAAGTGGTCACGATCATCGATGGTGCGACCCTGGACATCGCCAAGTCGGACGGGCAAATAGAACGGATTCACCTATTCGCCATAGCCGTCCCCCAAGCCGGCGCGAAACATGCCGAGGCGGCCACGAAAAGGACCACGTCCTGGTGCCACCAATGGGACAACGTTGCCGAAGTACTCCCCATGGGCCAGGGCAAGGATGGGGTGGCCGTGGCCCGGGTAATTGTCGGTCAAGAGGACATCGCCAACGTTTTGGCCAAAGCCTGTCTGGCACGCGTGAACATGAAGCTATGCCGCGACCAGTTCACCCCGGAATGTGTCGGCTGGAACGCCTGGGAATTGCAGTGCCGAGACGAAAAGAAGGGCCTGTGGTCCGAGTAGAACGATAGGAATCAGTTTTTCAAGAGCTAACCGATGAGAAAAATTGTAAGTCTTTGTTTTGTCGTTGTTCTATGGTGCTTGCCGGCCTATGCCTACGACCTCACCCTGCACGATACTCCTGTGCAGGTTTATTTCTCACCCCGGGGCGGGGCACAGGACGCCCTGGTAGCCACCATTGCCCAAGCCAAAGATTCCATTTTCGTCCAGGCCTACAGCTTCACATCAGCCCCCATTGCCAAAGCCCTGGTGGATGCCGCCAAGCGCGGGGTGAAAATCGAAGCCATACTGGACAAAAGCCAAAGGTCGGCACGCTATACCGGCGCGACCTTCTTGAAAAACGAAGGAATTCCTGTGTATATCGACGACAAGCATGCCATCGCTCACAACAAGGTGATGATCATCGATGGCTCCATTGTTGTCACGGGATCTTTGTAAGCGCAAGCTCCGACCCTTCTACCGGCCTCTTTGTGTCTCTGGCATCATTGCTCCAAGCAAGGAGGAGCCAAGATGTCGGAGATCATTTGCAAGAAACGGCGGAACTCGCCGGCAACGCGTGCTTACTGGCAAGGGCAGGTGGCCGCGTGGCGTGGGAGCGGCCTGAGTCAGGCAGCGTATTGTCGCCGGGAAGCCGTCTCAGCGAGTTCGCTGGGCCTCTGGGCGCGTCGTTTTGCTCGTGAGCGGGTCGACGGGAATACCGCGCCGGTCCTCGTGGCCGTCAGTCCTCGGCAGTTGGCTCCTGGCCTGCCCGATGTCTCCCCGGAGTTCGTGCCCCTGCGCCTGCATGTGGGCGAACGGTTCCGGGTGGATATCGCCGGAGATTTCCCCGCACCGGCGCTCCGCAAACTGCTGCACGTTCTGCTCGACTGGGAGCAGTCGGCGTGACCCTCTTTGGCCCGGGTGCCAAGGTTTACCTGGTGCTGGGAGCGACCGACATGCGCAAGGGCATAGACGGGTTGTCTTTGCTGGTTGCCGACCGCGTGGATGGTGACGCTTTCTCCGGTCACCTGTTTGTTTTTTGCAACCGAGGGCACAGCACCATCAAGGTATTGTACTGGGATAACAACGGGTTTTGCCTCTGGCAGAAGCGGCTGGAGAGGCACCGCTTCAATTGGCCCGGGTCCCCTCAAGCGGTTTTGGAGCTGACTCGCCGCGAACTGAGCTGGCTTCTCGAGGGTCTGGATCCGCTACGGGTTCGAGGACATCCCGGCCTGCGCTACTCAACGCTTTTATAGTAAAAAACTTGACATTTCAGTGAATTGGCTGCATTATTTCAGAGCCATGGACGTCAACTCGCTGCCCAACGACCCCGCCGCGCTCAAAGAGCTCATTGCCAATCTGGCGGCCCAACATCATGCGGAACTTTCCGACAAGGCCGGCTACATCTCCCAACTGGAAGAGCAGGTTCGCCTGCTCAAGGCGATCCTCCATCTGGCCAAGTCGGAACGCCAGGCCAAGCCCACGACCCAAGAAGTGCAGTATTCCCTCTTCGACGAGGCTGAGGCGGTGGCCGGGGGGCAGCTTGAGCCAGCTGAGATCACCGTCGCCACCCACGCTCGCAAGAAAACCGGTCGTCGTCCCATTCCTCAGGAGTTTCCCCGCGTCGAGGTCGTCCATGACATCCCCGAGGCGGAGAAGGTCTGCGCTTGCGGCTGCCAACTCACCCGCATCGGCGAAGAAGTCAGTGAGAAACTCGACTTCGTCCCGGCCCAAATCCAGGTCGTTCGCCACATCCGCCCCAAATATGCCTGTCGGGCCTGCGAGGGCGTGGAAGACGACGGTCCCACGGTCAAGAACGCGCCTATGCCACCGCAGCTTATTCCTCAGGGACTGGCCACCCCGGGCCTTTTGGCCTACGTGCTGGCCTCCAAGTTCGTCGACGGGCTGCCGTTCTACCGCCAGGAACGCATGTTCGAGCGGCTGGGGCTGGACATCTCCCGGGCGACCATGTGCGGCTGGGCGTTGCGGGTCGCCCAGGCTTGCCAGCTTCTGATCGGGCTGCTTCACGAACAGATCCGCTCCGGGCCGATCATCAACCTGGATGAAACCGTCGTGCAGGTCCTGGGCGAATCCGGCCGGGCCAATACCAGCCAGTCCTACATGTGGCTAGCCCGGGGAGGACCTCCCGAACACCCGTGCGTTCTTTTCCACTATGCCCCATCCCGATCCGGAAAAGTTGCCGAGGAACTCGTCGGTGATTTCCAAGGCTATCTGCAGACCGATGGTTACGCTGGCTACAACTCCCTGGGCGAGCGCGAGGGCATCACCCATGTCGGCTGCCTGACTCACGTGCGCCGAAAATTCGTGGAAGTGCTCAAGGTCAGTTCGAAGAAAAGCACCGGAGGGACGGCTCAGACCGTAGTCGACCTCATCGGCAAGCTTTACCACCTGGAAAAGCAGGCCCGGGACGCGAAACTCGACGCCGACCGGGTTCGGGCCATGCGCCAGGAGAAGGCCAAGCCGATCATGGGCAAGATCAAGGCGCTGCTGCTGGAACGGGAGAAGACCACACCGCCCAAGAGCCTGCTCGGCAAAGCCATTGCCTATGCCCTGGGGCAGTGGGATCGCGTCGTCATCTACCTCGAGGACGGGCGCTTACGCCCCGATAACAACCTTGCCGAGAACGCCATCCGACCCTTCGCCGTCGGCCGGAAGAATTGGCTCTTCTCCGGCTCTCCCGCCGGCGCGGCGGCCAGCGCCGCCATCTACAGCCTCGTCGAGACCGCCAAGGCCAACGGCCTGGAGCCGCTGCGCTATCTACACTTCGTTTTTGAAAAGCTGCCGCTGACCAAGTCTCAAGAGGACCTACGGGCTCTGCTGCCGCAGTTTCTCGATTCAAAGATCATCTCAGCTTAGCTGAGAGCCTCCTTCTATAGCCAGCTTAGGACACGCCGGGAAGGTGGGTCTGCCTTTGCGCTTACGGATCTTTCAATTTCACGAAGGCCGCTGAAGAAAAGAATGCAGAGAATTTATTGATTATTCGGAACAAAGAGATGGTCAAGATTTATATGGACAATTGGGACAAGCACAAAGAGCACTCGGAAGCATATTGAGAACCAAGAGATGACAATTTCTACGATCAAGACAACTAATAAGGCCACTGCCCTCACAACAAAGATCGTGTGGAATATATATATTTTCTAATGATGGTATTCATGCTCATCAATCTCAAAGTCTACTATGTCAGGCAATGCAACATCATATTGACTCATGCCATCAAAAGAGAACCCGTCTCCGGCGATGTCAAATTTGAATCTCCCGTCAACCCTGAATTCTCTAGACAATTTTTCGCCTTCAACCCTATGACGATAAAAAACTTCTTTTGTGTCGCTATCTTTTGACCACGATTCTGGGTCATCATAATCAACAGTAGCAGTATAACTTACAAGCATACTAGCGCTGAATGTCACGCTGCCGGCAAGAATTTCTTCAATTATAATGTCCTCTACCTGGACATTGTCCACTTCAACGTCATAAACATACTCATCCCAAGAATCAGTAGCCATGAATCCCCTGTCCGGAAATTCTTTTTTCAGGGAGCTAATTATTGCCTCGATGTTTTCGCTTATAAACCCTTGAGCTTTTTTTTGGCGTTGACCTTCAACAAATGCATCATTCATGCACGCTAAAAAACAAGAAACACTTGTATATACGGTGCAATTTTCAACGCTTTGCAGAAACTGTCAAGGGCGGAGAGAAAGTGTACCGGCTGGCCGGAGCAAAAGTGTACCACCCGTTGTCAGAGAAAGGGCCCCGAGGGGCCCTTTCTGTCGATTTGCTATCTCGGTTCTTTACCTTGGGGAAGGCTCTGGATTTTGTCCGTTATCCTCAAGAGATGGTCTTTGAGCCGGACGAAGCTTCATTTTGCTTTGGTTAAGCCTGTAACTGTCACCGTTAATTTCCAGGATATGCACATGATGCGTGAGACGGTCTAGTAATGCTCCAGTCAAGCGCTCTGAACCAAAAACCTCTGTCCATTCATCAAATGGCAAATTACTTGTAACAGCGATTGATCCACGTTCATATCGTTGGCTGAAAACCTCAAACAGAAGCTCGGCCCCTACTTTTGACAACGGCACAAATCCAAGCTCATCAATGATAAGCAATTTGTACCCTGCAAGCTGTTTCTGCATACGTAGCAATCGCTTGTCATCTCTTGCCTCCATCAACTCATGGACTAGTGACGCCGCCGTGACAAAGCCCACTGAAAGGCCCTTCTGACATGCAGCAAGTCCAAGTCCAAGGACCAAGTGTGTTTTACCCGTGCCACTATTGCCGAGGGCAATGATATTTTCTCGGCGTAAAATGTATTCGCATCGGGCAAGTTCGTTGACCAGAGGCTTGTTGATACTGGGCAAAGCTCGGAAATCAAAACTGTCCAGACTTTTTACGGCTGGGAACTTTGCTTCACGAATTCGCCGTTCTACCATCCGCCGTTCACGTTCGATTAACTCCAACTCTGCCAAACGTAGCAGGTAGCGGGGATAATCCATTCCTTCGGCAGCGCACTGTTGGGCAACCTTGTCGTATTCCCTGGAGAATGTCGGCAACTTTAAGGATTTTAAGTGATGCGTCAAGAGTAGCTGTGGTTGTTCGCTCATGCCGCCACCTTCTTCAGTAGCGACGAATAGGCGCTGGCTTTTGTCGTCAGGACTTTGGCATTAGGAAGATAAGGATAGACATCAAGATCGAGCCGAGGCGGCTTACGTTCAATGATGCACAGCAGTAGATGTTTAACGGCATCAAAGCCGATTGCCCCCAGTTTTAGGGCCTGCTTGATCGCTGTTTCGACTTGTTCAGGAGAAAACATCTCCATCAAGCGCAGTACCTGAACATATTCTCGCTTGCCGGCAGTGCCCATGCGGCTTTCAAGCAATCGGCGGAGAGTGGAAAAGCATTCAGGGAGTTGCCAGCCGGCAAGCGGAGCCGCCTGGTCCAGCGCGTTAATCTTCCTCTCTAGCAGTGCTAGATAGTGCAGTGGATCAAATATAAAATCTTCTTTATCGTACGAACGCGAATGTCTAGCGATACACTCACTGCCACAACAGACCATGATCTCGTCAACATACGCCTTGATCAGCACGTCTCGGTGTCCGTATATTGTAGGTACGGAGTAGTCGTTTGTCTTGTAACGCACCAACGAAAAAGAACTTACTTTTGTTGGGAACTTGATGCACGCGTCATAAGGTGTTGTCGGTAAAGGTAAAAAAGTCGACAAGTCACGTTGAAGTCTTTGCCCAATGGTTTCACTGTGGCCACGAAGCTTTTCTGCTAGTCGCATTCGGCAGCAGGCTTCAAGATATTCATTGAAAGCCTCATAGCTTGGGAAATGCGGAATTGGGACCATAAAGTTGCGGCGAGAAAAACCCACCAAGCCTTCCACCTTGCCCTTGTCATTGCCCTTCCCAGGACGACCGAAGCGATCATCAAACAAATAGTGAGATTGTAACTCACTAAATATGCGTGAGCGTACACGCTTACCATCGCCAAGAATTCGAGCAACTGCGATCTTGGTGTTGTCGTAAAGGATGGACTGAGGCACGCTTCCAAAGAACGCAAAAGCTGAATTGTGTCCATCACAGAAAGCTTCAGTTGTCTCTGCGGGGTAAGCTTTGACGAAGCAGGCGTCGCTGTGAGGGAGATCAAAAGCAAAGAAGTGAGCTTTTTGCTCTATGCCACCTATTACTACTACGGCTTCGCCAAAGTCTGCTTGGGCATGACCCGGGGGATGCACCAAAGGGATGAACATCTCCTGAGAGCGCAAGGTTTGCTCACGCACGTAGTCCTTTACGATGGTATAGCCACCGGTAAACCCATGCTCATCTCGCAGGCGCTGCAGAATGCGCTTGGACGTGTGGTGCTGTTTCTTGGGGCGAAGCTTGTCGTCGGCAAGGATCGCATCGATGATGCCTGTAAATTCTCCTAACTTAGGAGAATAAATCGGCTTCGATCGTTGGTAGCCCGGAGGGATGGAAAAACTGAGGAATTTTGAAATGGTTTTCCGGTGTAGCCCAAAGAATTTGGCTGCTTGGCGGATACTCATCCCTTCAACGTAGCAGGCTCGCCGGACTCGCTGATAAATCTCCACGTGGTACATCCCCCCTCCCTTCCTTGCGACCGGCTCTTTACCAGCAGATCGAGTGGAAGGCTTTAGCCGGTACACTTTCGGACCGGCGCAACCGAGGAATTCGGTCGCTCCAGGGGGGCATTATTGCTCCGGCGCTTATAAGAAACAATTCCCACCCATTGTCTTCAGAGACAACTACTACAAAGTCACCCGAAAAGTATGACTTGATTGACTCTAGTGCAAACGCGTCCGGGAATTCATTTTTCTTGTCCTGTTTCTTTTCAAATGGAGGGGCAGTACTGAAGTAGTTGTTAACAATTGATTCCGCTTTTTTGTAATTAATGGGAATTACAACTGCAGATATGCTCTCTTTAAAGTCTTCGTAATCTTTTATCAAACGATTTTCTGTTTCGTTAGCAATTTTACAGCTTTCTAGTGCTAAAAATGCCTGATTGAAATATTCATGAGTTGCGGGCATAATTGACGGATAGTCTTTGATCAATTTCTTTAGTCGGACATAGGATTCCTTTCCTGCCGACAAAAGGTGGCGCTTAATCTCCCTGTCGACGATTTCCGGGACATAAACCTTCATGTACCCTTCATTACATAGACGTTTAATAGACTTGATTTTCTGGCTCTCCCAGCAGTACTTTTGGCTGCGGTAGAAGTTTGTGTCAAAAACAACGTTAATCATATAGATACCTTATTTTCAACGATTAGTGCCATATTAACTATTTATAGCCGTCGCTAAACACAAGGCCAATGCCATTGTTGCTACTGCCAAGGCTCTACATAAATGTGTGGCTAGCGCCAATCTCAACATAGCCAATTAACTCCGCTGAGTAGCTACCATCACCATTTGCTGTGCCTTTGTGCTTGAGTTCCCGCTGAAGGGTTGGCTCTACGACTTGCGAGAAAAGTTCGATTCGTTGCTCGGTCGAAAATATCGACTTTGTTGTCTGTGATTGCAGGTATTTTTCGCAGTGGCGCTCCACCGCTGGCACCCGCGTACCGTCCTGCCTTACTGCGATAGCTTGCACAAAGACGCGGCGCTCTCCGTTTCCGGTAGAGGTTTCAACCAGCCAGAGAGACAGCAAAACTGGTGCATCTACGTCTCCCCTGACGGCGATACCAAGCTCTTCTGGTGCCAAACTCCGCCAGCGCCCCAATTCTTCCTGGACGAATGGGTGATCCAACCCCATCAACTCAAGGTCGTCACGACTCGTGGCTGTATCTCGATTCAATGTAAAACGAATTCGGGGGGCACCCTCGGCCGCTACAAGGTCGTAGGTTTCATCATCCACCTTGACCATTCGCTGCTGACGATCTGCCACCGCCGCCGAAAGAAAATGAACTAAGCGGCCCAGCCCCGAAGACACGTCGGAAAATGGTTTGTAGTCGTCTAAGCTGAAGCCCTCGAGGTCTTGGAACAGGTCAAACACCACTTGCCGTGCTTCACGGGAATTCGAGAGCGCTGCCTCAAGTTCCACCTGAGTGCGTTTGAGCTCAGGATCGGACAGAGCTTCTTGATACAGGCGGTCGTAGTTGAGGCGCTCTGATAGTTGGCCAAGAATCTGGGCTCGCAGGTCTTCCGCGATGTTCCCATGGCCATCGACTTTGCCCACTGTTCTCGCAATCTCCGTCAGCTTGTCATCGAGCAGTAGGAATATCCGCCCTTCAATGGTGTCCGATAGCACAAGGTTGTAGACTTGGGCTGTGTGGTTCTGGCCATATCGATGAATGCGCCCGATGCGTTGTTCAATGTCCATCGGGTTCCACGGCAGGTCGAAGTTGAATAAGATTCGGGCGAATTGCAGGTTGATGCCTTCGCGACCAGCAGCAGTGCAAACTAGTACACGTGGCCCATCTTTTTGGCGGAATCGGCGTTCAGCTGCGATTTTTGCCCCGTGGTCGCCGCCGCGTAGCACCACCACCCCTTGCCCCGGAAATGTCTGCTCGATCTCTTTTGAGATCAAATCCACCGTACCAAGGTATGTGGCGAAAACCACGATCTTCTCGTCTGGATTCTGCCGCCAAAGGGTGCCTAGGCCATCGAGTAGCTTTTGCGCTTTGGTCTCTCGTTGCTGAGGAAAAATATTTAGTAGCTCACCGATGCGCAGGCGCTCTTCGGGCAGATGAAGTTTTACGACAGCCGAAGCGGCTTCCTCTGCGTGCACAGCAGAATACTCACTGGCGTAAGGGTCTGAGGCGAGTTCCAGCGCTTCTTCGTCAAGTTTCTTGACCAGCCGATATTTCAAATCGGCAAGCATCCGGTCCACCTCAATGCGACCCATGCTATCACGAGAAACCTTGAACTCCTCGTGGATCAACTCCCGCGCTTCTTCGGTCAAGCGTTCGCGGCCTTCGATATCCAGGTCCTGGTCCCGAAGGAAAGCTTCGTGCAAGGTCAACATCAGGAGGCGGCGTTTCAATGTCCTTCGCACGGCAGCAAAGCTTGAAGCAGCAATCTTTTGGAATATTGCCATCAGGAAGCCAAGCGCACGGCCCTGGTTGCCTTGACGGCGAGCTAGATTAAAGCCGTCTTCGAGATATTCCCGCAGCTTTTCGTAAAACAGCCGTTCCTCTTCATTCATGAGAAAGGACTCAGTATGAACCCACCGGCGAGCAAACAGGGGAGAACCATCGGGCTGGCAGGCATCAGCCTTGGTGCGACGGAACATTATCGTATTTAGCCGATGACGGTTCTCAAGCATCTCCTCAGGGCTTCCAAACAAAGTCGGGTTTAGTAGCTGCGCGATCATCCAGAACTGAAAATGGTTGCCCTGATGGGGTGTGGCTGTAAGCAGCATCAAATCCCGTGTATGGGTTTTCAGGGCTTCGGCCAGCTTGTAGTTCTCAGTCTTCCTAACCTTCCCGCCTGTGCGGTAGGCGGTGAGGTGGTGTGCCTCGTCGAACACAACCAAGTCCCAACGTGGCGCGTCTAGAATTCGTTTGATGCGTGCCGGGCGTTTGAGAGTGTCGATGCTGGCAATCAGGCGGTCGTGCTTAGCGAAGGCGTTGGTCTTTCTGTCGGTGATATCGCCCTCGGAGCCAAACACCTCGAAATCGAGGTTGAAGACATCATTAAGCTCCCTGTGCCAATTGTTTACAAGCCCAGCAGGCACCACCATAAGGGAACGCTTCAGCTCCCCCCTGCTAGCGAGTTCCCTAAGGATAAGCGCCGTTTCAATGGTTTTCCCAAGCCCAACCTCATCAGCGATGAGGTAACGACGAGGCGAGGCGGTGGCTATCCGGTGAGTCAGCACCACTTGGTGGGGGAGCAAGTCAATCTTGGCAGAAGTCAACGCCGCCGCGCTCTCCATCACTGGCAGAGCATGGGCCTCATAAGACAACCAAGCTTTACGCGCACGGTCAGCACCGCCGTCAACGGCGCGTAACATCCGCTCTGTGCGGGACAACTGGCGGCGAATCGAACCAATCGGCACCCGGCGTTCGCCAACACCGAAAAAAGCGCGTAGGTATCCATCTTGTGCTGTGTCTAGAACGACACCTTGCCCAAATTCAAGATGGGTAATCCGTTCGCCGGGGGAGAATACCCCTTGAACCACTTCCATTAGGAAAGCCTCGGGTGATGCAACCCTATCCATCCAGGACCATCAGGGTCGAGATTGGTGCAGTTGGGATCAACGATCCGAGCTACGTCTTCTTCGGCTCCTGCCCAGAGAATACGCCCCAAATCCAATTGCTGATTACTGTGAGGTGCGGAGCAAACCCAGGTATATGCCTCGGTAGCACTTTTCATTCGAACTCGATTCTTGCCAGTAGGTAGCCAGAAAACAAGCGCTGCCTCTAGATTGTACTCATCCTGAAATGCCAGGATTGCAGGGCGCATATCACTCTCCAACCAGCTTTCGGCCTCTGTAGGTTCCAATAGGTCTACACAACCTTCCAACCCTGCGATAACCAGTGTATTCCCTTCGTTGCAGGGCAGGTCGCTAGGCCAGTTTCCCACCATGGCGAAGAACTGGCGGATCGACATGACGTTCTGCGGCTGCGCCAAACGCGAAAGAGTCTCACCGCCCCACAGCAGACTTACGCCACGCCGCTTCCAAACGTCACCCTGCAAAATTTTCATGGCTACTCCACGTCAAAAAATAGCGAGAGCTGCTTCACTTGCTGTTGATGTGAGGCCGCCCAGCTATTGTAGATGGAAAGTGCCCGCGAGGATGCGGTCCAGAGTTGGGAGTTAGTGCCTCGTCTGCTCAGCCAATCAAGCAAAGATTTCAATGCAGCGTGTGGTTTGAAATTGTCGTTTTTTAGCGTGTCTGAGGCATTAATACCACTGCCCTCGAAACAAGCTCCGATTAGGACCAATGCCTGATCCAAATCTGAGGTAAGCTTGCGTTTATGTTTCCCCTGCCAATCCTGAGCGAACTTAAGGGGATCAACTAACGTGAAGATCTTATTCTTTTCACTACACCAGCCACGGTGTTCAAACTCGTCAGGTGCGATGCCCGAACCGCGCATGAACTTTTGCATCTGGTCACGAGCAACTTCGGTTTTACCGTCAAAAATGCGTAGGAACTGCCTCGTAATTGGCTCGGCAATGACTGGCGGCGGCTCCTGTATCCGGTTGACATCCTCATCTATGAGTTGGTTGATGCCGACCAGCGCGTCGCGAACGCTGATGGTGCGGCCTTCGTCAACGAATACCTTCCCATAGTGTCGTGAAAAATATTCCAGAGCCTTACCGCGTCGGATCACTTGGAGGTCAGCTGCAGGAAGGCCCTCTTTCGCATGGTTTTCCAGCATACCCTGCAACTGATGGACATCAGCCAATACTTCTCGGCGCATCCGGCCCCAGCTGACTGCCATAGGTTTTTCAGTGCGCTTCCGACAGACGTGGATAATGTCATATTCGATAGTTTTAGAGCCGAATTCACCTTCACCTTTGGTTTCATCGGATCTAATCGGATATGTAGCTTCAAGGTAAAAGCCGGCGTCAAAGAGTGACTCTAGGACAGCGACCCAAGGTTCATCCTTGCTATGATGGAATGTGAAGGCTAGAATGCCTCCGGACTTCATGATGCGATGAGCTTCTCGCCAGCATTGTGTCAGAAGCCGTTGGTAGAAACCATCTGGGTCTTCGGGCTCAAGACCTTTGTTTGCAACAACTTCAATTGACTTTGGAGTATGGTTTCCCGTGAATATATTTTGATATTTGTCTTTCAGTGGCATTCGGAGCCACGAATAGAAAAAGTCCGAAAGGTCGGAATAGTGGATTAAAGCTCCAAATGGCGGGTCAGTAATAACCAAGTCAACGGATGATTCGGAAATCTGTGCTATCTCAGTTGAAGACCCCTGTGTAATTACAGCACCAGTAACTGCATCACCTGGCCATACTTTTTCACTTTTCCCTGCAAAAGCATCTGAAAATTGGGGCAAGATCCTCTTTAGCGCTTCCACGCTAACGGAATCCCATGGGCTTTTAGTCCACTCCAAACCTTCGAGAATACCATTGGAAGAGGATAACCAGTTGCCTCTTCCAAGTCTTGAAAAAACACCATTTTCGACAGATGTCGATTTTGGGTGAAAATTGTTGTTGGAAAATAACGGTTCAAGCTTGTCACCTTGACTGTTCCAAAAACAATATAAATTTTGATTTCTCAGATATTGTTGAAAAGCGCCTAATACATACTCTCGAACATCCCATTTATATGT
The DNA here is from genome assembly GCF_049995385.1 of Solidesulfovibrio sp. DCME. NCBI lineage: Bacteria > Pseudomonadati > Thermodesulfobacteriota > Desulfovibrionia > Desulfovibrionales > Desulfovibrionaceae > Solidesulfovibrio > Solidesulfovibrio sp. DCME. The sequence continues at coordinate 1,116,610 of NZ_CP188261.1, read as the reverse complement.
TCCAGCTTCGGTTATGGCTTTCAGTAGTAGCGAATTAACGAGCAGTTGTCTCGGGTTAAACATCGTCCACCAGTGTGTAAACCCATGGCTAGGCTGAATATACAGCTTGCTATCGTTCCCAGACTCATAATGATACAACTCGTCGCGTGGCCAGAATTCCAATAAGTCTTTATTTTTACGTTGTTCCCATTCTGCTGCGGCAGCGTCATACTGCAGAGCCAGCTTGTGTGCAAATGGTGCAAAAAACCGTCCGTTGTAAGCTGCGCCGCTTTCATCAGCAACTGGAGCGTAACCTTGAATTGCGTACGCCGCAATTGGCCCTGTTTTTTTTGTTGCTTTTATAGCTTCTAGTACATCATTCCTTGTGCCGTCTGCTCGACAGACGAATGTTGACTGTTCAGATATTTTTATTGCTACTCCTTCGCTATCTAGTTCTACTTGTTTGGTCTGTTTATTGATTTTGTCTTTTAGTGCGGCCGTTCCACCGCGCGCATCAGTTATAATTACTACTCCAGTTTCCGGACAAATTACCGATCTAGGCAATATCCCTCTAACTTCTAATAAACGGATGGCATTGGCACGATGCTGATTCCAGAGTGTGGTTGAAGCAGCGTCATCCTGCGCTGAACCGCCAAAAAGTTGATCGCTTTCGTTGGTTTTAGGCGTACCATCGAGCCATTGAGGATGAACAAGTAACGACAACTCAACCTTTTTTCTCTTCCCTTTTCCTGGCTTATTCCCAATTATATGACTGCACTTAGGGCACTGAGCACCGCGCTTCGAGTCAAACATCGAATATGGGTACTCTGCAGGGGAAACGTAAAGAGGAACATCGGGAGCCATGCGCGCAACGGCGTCCTCAATGTGAAAATAGAAGCCACAACTACTACAAGTATGATCCCAATATTTGACGGACATGGTTTTTACCGCCATCACTGGACTTGCCATGATCGGGGTAAGGTGTCCGCAACCGGTAACCTGACATGGGCCGTGCTTGGCCCAAAATGTATAGATGATTTCCGGGCCTTCGTAGCTGTACTCGTGTCGCTGCTCAGGCGTTAGACTAAGGGGGTCGAAATTGACCCCCATTACTCGATTAGTAGCGATGTGAGTCCATTTGCCTTTCTCGCCATTTGGGCCATCACAGTAATAATATGGCATTATCTGTGGTTTGACTTCTGCCTCAATGTCGGCAAGTAAGCTCTTCACCTCGTCAAGGTTGACGTCGGCCAGTTCCTGTTTGACGACGAACCACGCGACTGGATTCAGGTCATTACCAAACATTTGCATCCCAAGGCGTGAACCCTCGACCAATGTGGTGCCACCACCCATGAAAATATCTGCGACCTTCAAGTTCTTGAAGGCACCTTTCTTCTTATGGTTGGCGTAGTAATTGTCCCACACGAGCTTGGCCGCATGTGATTTGTCTTCAGGAGCTTTTGTTGCAGCTGCAATCAACATTGAGCGGAACACACTAGAGCGACGCCGTGCCCACCATTTAGACATCTGGTAGATCGGCTTACTCGCATTGCCCTCTATAACAGCTACCTGATTGACCGGCAAAATAGGAAAGTCGATTTCTAGGCAGGTCTTGGGACGATTTGGATCGTTGAAATCAACGGTCTCAAGTTCAACGGCCTTGCCTGCGCCGACAGCTTTAGCGATTTCTTGCGCTAAGAGCTCTTTCTTCGTTGCCATGTGGCGCGATCCTTATTTCGTGAGTTCGACGAAGGGCGACAGCACCTCTAGCAAAGAGAGGCCGCCATGCGTCAATGTCGGGTAGCCTCCCTGACTTTTCCACTTCCAACGCCCAACCGCAAGAAGGTGGTCACCATGGGGGCTGGTAATCTGCATTGCCACGGGAGGTACAAAAGGTCCGGCTTTACTGCTGCCTGCGATGCTGCGCCCGCTGGAGAAAGTTTTCTTGAGGAACTGCCCAACCTCCCCATCCGCGTCGGGGAAATATCCAGTGGCAGCATAACCATGGTCAGACGTGATCACCAGCCGCCGCCCGGTCGCCAAGCGTTCAATGAATGTCCAAAAGTCGTCGCTACTCAATTGCTCGGCAGTATCATGCGTAAGCATGTCGAGACCCTGACCCGCGCCTGAACCATCATGTACCTTGCTATCTGGCCAGTGGTGCCAAAACACCCAGTTCGGAGCACTATTGATCAGGCCTGCGCAATCCTTCCACGCGATATCTACAGACTCAGTCTGTGCAGTCTGGAGTTTGTGGGCTAGGCCGCCATTGTTGCTTTGAAGCTGGCTACGACTCCCAAACCCTAACGCCTGCGCAAACTGGTTGGTGTCACCCGGCAGTTCGGACGCAGTGGCCGTGACCCCCTGTAACGTGAACCCGCGCTCCTTGGCCCCTTGGGTCAGCCATGGAAGCTCTCTGAGCGACAGGCCATCTAGAATCAAAATTGCTTTTGCGCTGTAGGGTTTTGCCCACCATCGCACGATCCTATCTGAGGTCCGCTCTACCGTGTCACCGAATGCCCGCCACAAGTCCCATCCGCTCGAAGAAAGAAAGTAGTCGAGCATTCCAATTTCACGGTCACGTTTGGTGACTTCGCTCTGGGCATTTGTAGCTGCCAAGGGCTTGGACGAAATTTCAACGGCCGTGTCGATGATGATGCGCCATGCGTCTTCAGGGGTGCCTTTGGTTAGGCATTGAAGGACGTTGGCGTTTATCGCCATCAGTTGCTCTCCTTCTCAAGAGCAAGTTCGAAGGTCATGCCATCGGGCAGTTTCTTGAGCAGATCCTTGAGTTGAGCACCTGTCGCGGCCGACACCTTGATAGAGACCTCGGTTACTGGAGTCGCAGCGTCGATGCCCCAGCCCTCAAGCTTGCCAATCAAATTTAGAGGTGATGTGGGCGGATTCTTATAACTCACGCGTGGTTTGCCAGTGGTAACCGTTGTGCCGCCGAAAATCCCACCTCCACCGGGTGGCGGAACCGTCGTTCCACCAGAGGTTGTGTCGTCTCCTGAGGGCGATGGGGTTATTGTGCCACCCAAAAGACTTCCGCCACCCGGATCACCAGCAGGCGGGGTAGTCCCCCCAGTGGTTGGCACGGCAGAGGGCTCAAGGAAGAAAATTTCGTCAAGCTGGCGTCCAGTGGATGAGAGCTTGGGGCGCAAACGCTTCCACGCGGTCTCCTCATCCTCTCCCGGCTGTGTTTGAAGGTACTCCATCCCTCTCAAATTGATGGCCACCTTACCCCGTGCGCAAAGTCGCAGGATGCGCTCTTTCATCAAGGTTTCGCCCAGCCAGGGAATGCAGTCCAGCCCACCAGGCCGTGGCTCCTGTAGCTCTTTCAGTAGCTTGCCAACCGAGTAGTTCTCGGTGGCGTATTGCATCACGAGGTCCTCAAAATCCTCAGGCACGAACAGATCGTTGAGCAAGGCTTCCTCGATAACATCTGGGATTTGAGACCCTTGCTTCTTCAGACTTTCAACACTGAAACGACACTGGCTCGGATCGGTAAAATCCCAACGATTAAGCACAGCGAACCGATCGAAGCGCTTCTTCAAAATGTCACGAAGTTCGCCCTGGTACTTGGTTTGCAGTTTTCTATATTCTGGGCTCTGGCTGCCCCATTCATGAGCTTTCATTTCGGCGCGTGCTAGGATCAGTAGGTCGCGGTCGTGGAACGAGTTTTTTGAACCAGCCCGTGGCAATAAGAATCGGATGGTGTTCCGGCGCTTCTGCAGGTGGTCCTTGAGCCAGCGTCCCAAACGCTCGTCGAGCTTATTCGGCTCCTCCGGGAGGACAAGGATTGGCAGACGGTCGTCCCACTTTTCCGGATGTTCGGATTCATCCAACGTCGACCAGGGGTCAGATACCCAGGACTTCGGTAACGCAATTACGCGAAATTTTTTTGCGACTTCTTCTGTCCCACCTATGACGTAGCGGACTTCCTTGGCGAGTTGGGCTAGGTCAGAGCCATCCGAGAAAAGCTTGTCGTTGCGGGCACAGGCCATCAATTTCGCTTGCGGGTTTTCTTCCTCACGGAAGACCAGCCGGGGGCGATCCTGGTGAATGTTGAAGCTATTCTCCACAATGGTGGCTAGTTCAACCTGAAATGCATTGTTGTCGATTGCCTTGCTACGAGTAATATCCGCTTGCAGGGTGGCAGGCTCTGCTCCAGCGAGGTTGCCCACAGCAATAGACCGTAGCCAGAGTGACCCGATGATTTCCTGGAGGTGTGGGGCGGTACTGGCGTGGTCCGGGACAGCTTCGGTCACTGAAATGATGTTCTGTTGCGCCTTGGCGCGTAGGGTACGGTGGTGTGCGTTTGATACCGAATCCAACAAGGCGCCAATCCCCGAAGCGTCGTCATCGAGTTGGAAGTCCGCTGCGGTGAGAACCGGGACAACCTCACCACGGCTCTTGTAGAGGTTCGCCAGGATGCGGATCATATCACGTGTTTCTTGTGCGTCCGTTGCGATTAGCACCTGCTCTTCGAGTAGACGCAGCAGGTGTGGCGCATAGGGCCAGGATTCGATGAATTCCTTCCGCTTGCGTTCTTGCTCTGAAGACGGAACATCCATTAAGCGAAAATACTCGGATATGTGTACACCCATTAACGATTCGATGGCAGGGGCAGGAGTCTGCAAGCGGTTGTCAAACAAGCGGTGTAGAAGCATTCGCCGCCTATCTTGCTGGATGCGCTCAGGGTTGCCACCAGCCTTGAAGTCGATAGCGACCGGGTTTACGCGGTGCACCTGCTGGTAGGCATCGCTGCCGCCATTGCGAACGGAGATAACGAGCACAAGTAGTTCTGGGTGGCCCTTCGCAATTTCGGAGAGAATCTGAATGAAATTGAATGCCCATTGTTTCCAGGGGTATTGCTTGGTGTTGGTGAGGCCATCGTACCAAGTCTGGAATTCGTCTAGCAAAAGCATGGTCGGGCTCTGGCGTAGCATTTCGAGAATAAGCTGATCGGAGGGGATATCCGTCTTCCCCGTCCCCATACCTTCCCATTTGCCCTTGATGTAGGTGCCATGGGGGTGCCGCTCGAACAACAAATCCCAAAGAAACTTGTAGCGCTGCCGGTGCAGACTCTCACCGATGACCAGCATACCGCTGCGAAGAGGGATTGCCCCAATCTGCGGTTCGCCAAGGGTGCTTGCCCATGAGTTGAGCCATGCGCCAGTTGAGGCCGAGTCATTCACCGCGTGGTAGAGTGCCGCCATCAAGTGAGACTTACCAAGGCCCCGTTCACCAATGACTACCACCGGGCGTCCTTGGTTCGGGCCAACGGCCTCGATACCTTTTAGGATGTCATGGGTCGGGTAAGTTATCTCAAGGAATTCCTTCGCAGCGATTTGGGTCGCGCCGGTGTTCGATTCGTTGGAGAGCTCAATGGCTGTCCCTTTAAGGCGTTTGCCCCGAAACTCATCTCGAAGAGTCAGTCCAAGCATTATCCTTGCCCTCCATTAATCTCAATAAGAATAAATTTATTATTTACGCTTGGCAACGCAGCGCGAAATTGTAACCCACAAACATACTAAACTGTTCCATAATTACACTAGCTGAAAATATAAATGACGGCAAATCGGACAAGCCGAAACACTTAAACTAGACCATGAAGCATTTCAACAATTGCATATTGTCCATTTTAAAACTAAGAATCTAACAATACACCATAGAAAGCGAGCGGCACAATCAACAGCCAAAATTTTTGACACAGCTGCAGCATATCCCTAGCGACAAAACAATCCAAGTGCAATCAACTATGAAATTGGAACAAAAAAAACTATTCAAAAAGTGCAGCATGCCAAGCAAACATTTACAAATATCACAATTTGGGGCATTGACTCACTAGAATATTGCTCAATATTTCCTGGATCGTCCCTTATAGCTGCCTTTATTATCATAAATTTTATAAGAGTCGCCTTTGTCACTTTCTTTCACACGCCCTTCATAATTCCCTTTAGAATCGTAAATCTTGTCGTTATTGACGCGCCCTTGATAGTTGCCTTTGTTGTCGTAAATTCGGACAGTCTTCCCGTCCGAACTTTCCTTCAAGCGTCCCTCGTACCGACCACGGGCGTCGTACATCTTATCGTCTTGGACCCTGCCCTGATACCGCCCTTTTTCATCGTAGAGCCGGTAGTTGTCGTTGTCGCCATTTTCGTGGGCAATTGCCGACGCGGACATTCCGACCAGCAGCAGGATAGCCAACAGGAACGTTTTAACGGCTCTTCGCGGCAGCATCAGCTTCTCCTTGGGTTGGCAGGGGAAGGGCAGGCCAACGCCCCTCTCTTCATCACTTCACCAATGGGAACGCCAAAATGCCGGTTCCTCATTCAGAGAGGAAAGCCGGCATTTTGACGTTGTATCGGTCCCTACGGCCATACCCGGATGACAAGCGACTCTTGGGATACCATTTCTTAGGATTACTCGGAAACACGCACCCTATCAAGGGGAGGACGATGTTGGACCAAAATTTTCCAACCAATCCAGACCATTCAATACCAAGTAAGTATGTTAAGCAGCTTCAGGCAGTTCCTCATTCAGGCGCATGTACCCGTTCTGGTAGTCATCGGAGTCAAGGACACAGCCCCACCAATTGCGCCCCATCGCCTTGGCCTGGACCACCGTGGAGCCGGAACCAGCGAAGCAGTCAACGACGCTGTCCCCGGGAACAGTCATGGCCCCAATCAACTCCCGAAGGAGACCCGCCGGCTTTTCGGTCTGGTGGAACTCGTTCTTAGCGTTGGGATACTCGAAGTGGTCATTGATAGCATTATACAGGACAGGCTTCCCCTTGGTGGCATAAATAATTTTCTCGGTGATGGGGCGAAGGCCGCAGATAAGAGACCCTTGCGTGTGCTGGGACTTCTTCCAAATAGCCACTCCCTCGTAATGGTAGCCAGCCGTCTTGATAACGTTAATGAAGTCCGCCAGCATCTTGTCGCCACTAAACACAACGATATACGAATCATCCTTCATCTTGGGGTAGAGCTGCTCAAGGCTTTCTTTAAGAATACGGGTCGCATCCTCGGGATTGTCGTTGGCGATGGTCCGGTTAGTCCTGTCAGAAATGGAACGGTACGTACAACCATAGGGAGGATCAGTCAGCAGAAGAGCCACAGAACCATCAGGAATTTCATGGATGTGTTCGAGGCAATCGCCTTCGACCCACGAAGCCATCTCCTTGTTGTTCACGTTCATGATAGAATTACAGTATTTGACAATGTTCCGAAATTTAAGCCGTTCAACGCCATTCTGGTCAGTTTCAAGGCCATGCTCGGCAAGCCAATCGTAAAGTTCATTAATATTACCAGCTCCAGGATTGTTTTCATAGAACTGCTTAAGGCGATTAAGCTCATAAAAAACAGGAGCAATGATGTGAAAACTCGTATGCTTCAACATAGAAAGCTTAATAATCTTTTCATAGGGCAAAAAGGCGTCGATCCATTCATCACCGTTATCCATCTCCATGACCTTCTTCACGAGACGGATTCCCTTCTTCAGATCGGGGGTGCCATACTTACCGTTGACCACGATCTTGGACAAACCCAACCAAGACCGATCATTAAGATTCTTAAAGTCACACAAAACAGTGGCCTTGCTGCGAAGCTTCATTTTATCCTCGTAGGTCAGTTCAGCCTCAATGCGCTTGTACACCTTGGCACCATCACGGTACAAACGGACGTTCTGGGGGTGCTTACGGATCTTTTCGGCGTAAAGCGTGAGGTCGCTCTTGTTGCCCCGGCCACCCGCACGCGCCTCGAATCCCAGAGCATGAATACCGATGTCCAAGGCAGTCATCTCCTGGCACTTGTTCTCGTGGATCAAGGCCATGTAGGCTTCGTCGTCGTCCATTTCCACAACAATGCAAGGAAGTTCATCGATATTTTCCTGCTTGGCGGCCTCAAAACGAATATGGCCATCAATAATTTCAAAGGTGTTATTGGGAATCTGGCGGACCTTGAGAGCATTCCCAGGCTTAAGACCGTTGTTCTGGCGAATGCTATTGCGGATAAATTCAATCAAGTCCTGATCCATAACAGCGCGAGAATAACCAGAGTTGGGAACAATGTTCGCCGTAGCAATGAAAGTGATGGTGTTCATGTCTTGGCTCCTTTGCTTTTGCGTTCAAGCTGGAGCCAATGCTAGGCGGGATGGGGTCCTCAATGGGGATCAACGAAAACTAGCCCACGGATCCTTTGAAAAAATTACTGCAAAACAAGATACATACGACTATCGCGGGCCTACGCCGAAACCATTTTGCCATTTGCAAGCCTTTTGGCCCGTGGTAAGGCCCCTCGATCAAACATGTCGCCAGGAGGAATTCACTTATGCCTGCAGACGCACAGTCCACCTCGGATTTGAACCTGGGTTTCGCGCGCTTTTCCTTCTCCAAAGACCGTTCAATGACAGCAGCGATTCTCCTTGGTTCTGACCGAGTCCCCGCCCATGGCGTCACCGACACAGAGGTTGGGAGAATTTCACACGCAAACACTATGGAACTCATGGCGAAGTTCCCATTTGAAATCTGCTCCAAGCTCATCTCCATTATGGGCAAAGACTTGGTTGCGGAGGCTATCTTTAAAGACAAAGAAAATAATATTGATAACTTCTACGACTATTGCACCCTTCAGCTACAGAAAGTTTTGTTTTTGCTTAACCCGTCTGCTTTTCCTGTTCGCAATTCAGCTCCTGCGGAAGTCCTTCTCCTTATTAGCGAATATATTATTCTTCTGAACCAACTGTGCGGCACATTCGAATCAAATCCAGACAACTACTTTGAAATTCCATCACAAGAGACCATCATTGAAGAAATCAAGCAAATTAAAACACAGTCATACGACATGGTCTTCGCCTACGAATTTATTCGTTTTGTCTGTTTTTATTATACGATCTTTATTGACCTAGAAGAACATGAAGTGGATGGCGTCAATGTCATCAAAGCCAAGGACAAGGATGTTCTCTCTGATTTTCTTGGCAACATCTTCATTGGAAGAGACAGAGCATCATACAATATTGTTCCCGCAAGCGCCGAAGACTCTGGCTACACGACCGTAATCAATTTCATCAACACAGGTTCTATCAATATTCTGGCCAAATTTTCATGTGATTCTCAGGAATTGATAAAGCTCAAGACTGTTCAGGCTCTCATGATTCTTGAAGAAAAGATCAAAGCAAAATGTTCCAAAATTCTATACCACTGGAATAGATTTATCATTGAACCACGAGAACTGCAGCCTGCAGGTGTATTGAGGCTCACTGCTTGGTGGGAATCGATATTGTCAGATACCATTTTCACCGAACAACTCTGTAAATTTAATGCGCTAGTAGGCCGGCTAAGCGTGATAGGGATCGAGACCCACTCCGACAAGTTTCAAGAACTTGGACAGCAAACCGTCGATATCTACAAAGAATACAATACAATTATTGAAGAAAAACTCCCAATGAGAATGGATACAATCCTCCCCAAAGCAGAAGAAGAGGCCGCTTTGCTCTACAACGTCATGATTGGGAAAATTCGCCCTGAATTTGACTCACGACGTTATTCAGCTCAAAAGCTTTCCACATGCAGTCAAGACAGAAGAAAGCGGATGCGTGATTATTATAATGCAAATTCAGAACATTTTGTTAAGATTTCTCTACAGCACATAGACATGCTTACTTTGGAATATTTAAAGCTTGACCGCGAATTGCACAAAGACTTCTTGTCACAAGTCGCTAACGACTACGGGTATAGCCGTGTTTCGAAGAAATCCATTGGACGGTGGATTGCCAACTACAAAAAGAAAAAACGGTCCAACCATTAACCATTTTCGAGATCAAGCCCCCCCCAAAAAGGATCCACCAGGGCCTAAAATCGGGGCCTCCTCGCCTCCCACTCCTGGGCTACAGTGGGGTCATTGGAAGCAATGATCCCACTGCAAACAACAGGAGATTGACATGCTTAATCCGCACGGCAACTTTAACTTTGGCATTATTGAAGGGTGTATCTCGCAGGTTCACGGGGATGACGACAACAACGACAAGCTTTGTAACTTTTCTTCCGTGATTGTTGAAGAAAGGACTGTCACCGACGGCATCAATTCCAAGATTTATTTCCTTATCGAAGCGGCCCTTTGCGACGGTTCTCCCCTCCCGAGCATTTGTGTTCCGTCCGACAAGTTCGACTCTCTGCGCTGGATCAGTGAGTACGGTTCGCTCGCCATGGTCTATCCCATCAAGCAGGTGAAGCACCTCCTGCCCCTGGCGATTCGCGTGATCAGCGGAGTGGTGCCGAAAAAGACGGTCGTGAGCCACACGGGCTGGACTGAATCCACCCACGGTCTCGGACACACCTACCTGACGAATGGCTCCGCGATTGGCACCGACATGGACGCCGCCGCCTACGAAGTCTCCATTGAAGATCCTCGCTTGAGCAAGATCTCCATTAACCCGGCCGATGACCACGAAGCACTTGTCCAGTCTGTCCAGTCCTGCCTGGCTCTTGCCCAGATGAACCCGAGCAAAGTCATTCTCCCCCTCCTGGGGGCGACCTACCTGGCCCCGCTCCAGGGCATGGTGCCTCTTGATCTCTCTGTGTTTCTTTACGGCGCGACCGGGTCCTTCAAGTCCCAGCTGACCATGCTTTGCCAGAGCCACTATGGACGGGAGTTCCACGATAACCTGCCCGGCAACTGGACCTCCACCGAGAACGCCCTCGAAATCATGGCCTTTGTTGCCAAGGATGCGCTTTTCGTCATCGACGACTTTGCCTACCTGCGCAACGAAAAGTCCTCTTTTGGTTACAAGGACTTGGAGAAAAAGGCGGAGCGTATTTTCCGTGGACAGGGGAATACCGCCGGTCGTCAACGGATGTTTCAAAACGCGTTGGCCCGGAGCTTTTTTTCCCGTGCCATGATTATGACCAGCGGCGAAACGTTGCCGAGGGGTGACAGCCTTCTTGCTCGTCTTTTCGTCGTCCAGCTCAACAAGGGGGATATTGATTCCAACGAACTCACCGAGATGCAGCAGTATGCCAAGGACGGCATTTTTGAAAATGCTATGGCTGGTTACATCAAGTGGCTTGCTACTAATTACGACAGTCTTAAGGATTTCATCCCTGCTCAATTCGAGAAGATGCGTGAGCAGTTCGGCGAACTTCGCGCTATCCATTCCAGGACTCCTGACAATACTGCGAAGCTTTTTATTGGTCTTGGGATGTTCATGTATTACGCAAAGAGCATCAGCGCTATTACTGATGCCGAGGCATCGATGTTTATGGACCATGCGAAGGCTGTCTTCCTTGAACTCGGATACAACCAGAATCAGGTTTTCTACTTTGATGATGCTGTTGACTTCTTCTTCGATCAGGTTATCGAAGCCATGACCGACGGAGCGGGCCACTTTAACTTCATTAACCCCAACGAATTCCATTCTTTTGAACGTAAGGGATTTATTGGCTGGTCTAACGTCAACGGTGAGTGGCAAAAAAATGGATTTTGCATGGGCTGGATCAATGGCAATAACCTCTACCTGCTGCCCGCCACCAGCTACGAAATCGCTCACAACAAAACTAAGTCCAAGGGATTTAACCTTGAAACCAAGGGTCGCCTTTGGAAGCGCCTCCATGAACGCGGGATTGTCCTGAGCAGTGATCCTGACCGCATTGGTACCCGCAAGTTCGTGAATGGTATCCACCACCGCGTTCTTCATTTGGATTTCAGTGAATGCTTTAAGGACACCTTCCGTCGTCGCGGGGAGGGTGCCGAGAATGGACAGGAAAACAATATTGCTCCTGAAATGCTGCCTCATGGGAACGAGGACGGCTGGGATTCTCATGTCGGTTCGACCGGAACTGACGACTTTTACACCGACATTTAGCCCTGCTGGACCATTCAAAAGACGACAGCCCCTGCGCCATAACGGCCAGGGGCTGTTTGGCTTTCAAGAGCCTCCCGAGTGCTGACTGCCACGAGAAATGCACCGCGCCCTGGCGTATCGAAGGTCTGGCCATTTTCCGCGTGTACGCCAAGCACAGGGCAGTTTCCACCTCAGACGGCCTAGCGCCCTATTTGCAAATAAAAACTCCCTGTGTGCCTTTCTGCGCAGAATACGAGATGGGTTAAGGTTGGCCAACAAAATGCCACCTAACCCGAATAGTGCTGTTCGCCTTGCCCATGCCTATGCCCCCCCGGCCGTGCTGGATTAGGGCACTCTCGGGAAAATGGGCAAATGGTCACCGGGGGGGCACATTGGCTATGACTGGGTAGGGCGACGACAGAGGACCCATTCGACGCAATTAACGGGGCCAATTCGGGCCGGATTTTTACACTAAGATGTCCTTAACTATCAAAGAAGGACATCACTTTGGAAAAGAAAAAATCGAGACACAACTGGGATGTAGTTTTCAATTTTGTCCCCTTCGAGTCGCAAGAGCAGAGAGACTTGCATTACAATATCTTTGTTAAATCCATTTTTTGTCTAAAGAATTGCGATAGTACAAAAACTGAGTCTACCGAAGAAGCTAAAGCTGCTTAGGAGTTTCGCAATACTATTGATGAGTTAAGACGGCTGCCGGTTCGATTAGTTACCAGAGATTCTATCCCACCCCACCCCTGCCGTACCTTTTTTTAGGAACTGTTCAATCTTCCGCAAGTTTCCCCTCTTTGGCTTGACTCCGCGTATTTCCCAGTTGAGGATACTGCTCTCGTCAACGGACAGAGCTTCGGCCAAGTCAGTTATTTGAAGGCCGAGGTCCATCCGTTTTTTTCGGATTTCCTCTCCAAGAAAGCGGGGCGCTGCGGGGTATCCTTTGCAGAAGATTGTCTTGGGAAATTCAAAGTGTAAAGTCATATAACTATTCAATAATGCTGAATAAATTGAGTTTGAAATCTGTACCGAACCCTTGCCCGTGCGGCTACCTGGGCGACGAGCGCCATGCCTGCGTGTGCGGCGACGCCGACGTGCGGCGCTACCGGTCGCGGCTTTCCGGGCCGCTACTCGACCGCATCGACCTGCAGGTGGAGGTGCCGGCGGTGCCGTACAAGGAGCTGCGGGCCGAGGCCTCGCCGGTGACCTCGGCGGTCATGCGCTCGCGGGTGCTGGCGGCCCGGGCGGTGCAGGCGGCGCGCTTTGCCGGCTTGCCCTTTTCGGTCAACGGCCGGCTGTCCGGGCGCTGGCTCTCGAAATTCTGCGCCCTTCCCGACGAGGGCCACGCCTTCCTGGACGGCGCGGTCCGGCGGCTGGGGCTTTCGGCCCGAGCCCACACGCGCATTTTGCGCATCGCCCGCACCATCGCCGACCTCGACGGCGAGGCAGACCTGCGCGTGGAGCACCTGGCCGAGGCCGTCAACTTACGGAATCTGGACCGGCAGCGGCTGGGGTAAAGTTATTGTTTCCGAGCGGATTGGATTCCGATAAGGTGTGCGCATGGTCATCGACTTAAATTTCGCACCACGGCAAACGAGCACGTTGTCGGCTATTTCAGTAGCTGGCTTCAAATCTCTTATTCATGAGCAAACGCTTCACATTAGTCCATTAACAATTTTAGCCGGCGCCAACAGCTCCGGCAAGTCAAGCATAATGCAGCCCCTATTATTAATGAAGCAAACTTTAGAATCCCCTTACGATCCTGGAGTTTTTCTACTTGACGGGCCAAATGTTCGGTTTACGAGCTCCCAACAAATATTATCCCGCCCCAAAATAAACAATGGCATTTTTTCCATAACAATACACGACAGATACAAATCAACAACATTAGAATATAGTGAAAATAGCGATTTTGGACTTAATATTAACAGAGTGACACTGAAAGAGAAAGATTCCACCTCATTCACTCTTTCTGAAATGACCACAATAGAAGATGTATCTGCTTATCTACGATCAGTCAGAAGCTATCTTCACGTCACCGACATAACAGACATCAACTTTACAATAATAAAGTCACGCATCTCGCTGGACCTTACTGCAAAATTCAACTCTATTTTCGGCTGCAAAAAAACAACAATGTCGATAACAACTAATTTTTTTGACGCAGAAGATGAAATAACGAATATCATCCACCTGCCTGGATTACGAAGAAATCCAGAACGATCTTACAAAACATCAGGCGTCGGGAATAAATATTCTGGGACATTTGAAAACTACGTCGCAAGCATAATCCGAATATGGCAACAAAACCGCAGTGACAATATAATAACTATATGCAACCACTTGCAATATGTAGGATTAACATCGATTATTTCATCAACAGCGCTAGACGCAACCCAGGTAGAGCTCAAAGTCGGCCGACTTCCATATTCCTCTACAGACGGCGACTCCGATTTAGTTAACATCGCCGATGTCGGGGTTGGCGTTTCACAGGTCCTCCCGGTACTTGTGGCACTCCTCGCCGCCGCCCCCGGGCAGCTCGTCTACATCGAGCAGCCGGAAATCCACCTCCACCCGCTGGCGCAATACAAGCTCGCCGCCATCATCGCCGAGGCCTCCAAACGCGGCGTGCTCGTGGTCATCGAAACCCACTCCGACATCCTCATACGCGGCGTGCAGACCCTCGTGGCCAAGGGCGAACTCGATCCGGCCATCGTCAAGCTCCATTGGTTCTCCAGAAGCCCCGAGGACGGCTCGACCACCGTCACCTGCGCCGAACTCGACGAGACGGGCTCCTTCGGCGACTGGCCTCAGGACTTCGACACAACGGCCCTCCTGACGGAGAAAGCCTACCTCGACGCCGTGGAAGAAAGGCTTTCCCGCAATGAAAAGTAAGCAGCAACGGACGGCGGAAAAAACCGCCAAGGAGATCGTCGTCGATGCCTCCGTCGGCAGGTCCGCCGGACGGACGGACCACCCCGTCTCCAAGGCCTGCCGGGAATTTCTGGAAACTTTCCTGGAAAATACGCAGCACATTGTGGCTGTGAGTTCCCATACAAAAGACGAGTGGCTCCGACACCAATCCCACCTGAGCGCTCGATGGCTTGTGGCAATGTTCAGCAGACGCCGCGCTAGAATGGTGCATGTCACGCAAGACAAGGGACTCTGGAGCGCCTTTGGTGACAGCAACCTATCGCCAAAGGCATTTTCGAATCTCCATAAGGACCTGCATCTGATCGAAACCGCGTTACAGGCACAACGACGCGTGGCATCCAGCGACGATACCGTGCGCGCGATCTGCCCGAAATGCGTCGATATACGAAAAGAAATCGGTGAGATTGCCTGGGTCAACCCAGTCCATGAAACGGAAAAGCCCGTCGAGTGGCTGCTCGCCGGCGCTCCGCGAGAAGAACGCCACCTTTTGCGGAGCTACACACCCTAGCCCGCCGGGAAAATACGCCCTAGCCGGCCGGACGCACGCCCACGACCTTGGCCACGGCCCGCAGGAGCTGGTCCATGTCGCAGGGCTTGGTCACGAATTCGTCCATGCCGGCGGCCAGGAACCGCTTGCGGTCGCCCTCCAGGGCATAGGCCGTCAGGGCCACCACCGGCAGCCGCCTGTTGACCCCCGGCACCTCGCCGTTGCGGATGTGGGACACGGCCGTGAGCCCGTCCATGACCGGCATCTGGATGTCCATGATCACCACGTCCACCCGGTCCAGGGACAGCTTGCGCAAGGCTTCCTCGCCGTTGTCCGCCTCGGTCACCTCGTGGCCGAGCTTGCGCAGGCTGCGGGCCAGGGCCAGCCGGTTGACGGCCTCGTCCTCGACCACCAGGATGCGCAGCGGCGACAGCGTCGTGGGCGCGCTCGAGGCCCCCTCCTCCGCCTGCCGGTCGGCCACAGGCCACAACGGGATGGTCAGGGAAAAGGTGCTGCCAAACCCCGGCCGGCTCTCCACCCGGATGGTGCCGCCTAAAAGCTCGGCCAGACGGCTGGCGATGGAAAGCCCCATGCCCGTGCCGCCGAACCGCTTGGTCAGGCATTCCTCGGCCAGGGCGAAACTCTCGAAGATGTCCGCCTGTTTGTCCTTGGGGATGCCGATACCGGTGTCCAGCACGGCAAAGGCGAGACACAATCCACCGAACTCCCTTGAAATATACACCTGCCTGGCCTCCACCGCCTCCCGGGCGTCCACCAGGCGCGCCCGCAGGGTCACGCCGCCGGTCGGCGTGAAGCGAATGGCGTTGTCCAGCAGATGGGCCAGGATCTGGCGCAGGCGGAAGGGATCGCCTAGGAGCCTGTCCGGCAAGGCGGCGTCGATGTCGCACTCCAGGCTGAGCCCGGCCAGGCCGGCCCGCACCGAATAGGTGCCGCGCAACGAATCCAGCAGCCGGCGCAGGGAAAATTCCCGCAGCATGGGCGAAAGCGAACCCGATTCGACGCTGGCCAGTTCCAGCAGGTTGTCGACGATATCCACCAGCCGGTCGGTGGATTCGCGCACCGTCTGCCAGTATTCGCCCTCCCGGCCCGAGGCGCCCTCCAGGATGGCCAGTTGGGCCATGCCCAGGATGCCGTTGATGGGCGTGCGCAGTTCGTGGCTGATGTTGGCCAGAAACTGGGTCTTGGCTTGGCTGGCCGCCTCGGCCCGGCGCCTGGCCGCGTCGAGTTCCTGCTCCACGGCCAGCCGGGCCGCGCCCATCTCCAGCAGCGTGGCCAGCCGTTGGGTGGACCGTAAATCCCGCTCCAGATAGGGCTCCCCGGCCTCGGCCAGCAGCAGGATGCCGCCGGTTTTCCCCTCCCTCCGGCGCAAGGGCACGGCCAGGAACCGCGTCACCCGCCCCATGTTCGGAAAGCAGGGGCAGACGTCGTCCAGGGTTGCCTGGCCGTTGTGCCGCAGGGCCAGGCCGTCGTTGAGCACCGGCGCGAACGCGCCGCTGAAACGGCCGGCGACATCGGGGTACAGCTCGCGGATATGGGCCGGGTCGGCCGGGATGACGCCCTGTGGCCCGATGGTCACCAGCCAGTCGACGCGGCCCGTGCGCCGGTCGACCAGGCCGAGGGTCCCGAGGCTGCTGCCGGTCAGTTCCATGGCCCGGGAAAGCACCAGCCCGGACATGCCGGCCATGTCCAGGTCGCCGGACACCAGCGCCCGGGCCGTGGCGGCCATGGCCGTACTGACCCGGAAGGCCTGGCGCATGAGCACGGCCGCCCGCGCCCGCGAGGCCGAAAGCCGCAGCACATGGAGCCCATGGGCCACGTCCGCGGCCATTTGCCCAAGCAGCGCCACTTCCTCGCCGCCGAACTCCCGTTCCCGGCGCTCGTAAATGGTCAGCGCCCCGACCACCCGCCCGCCCAGGCGCAGCGGCAAGGCAATGGCCGAAACATACCGGGAAAAGGCCGCCGGCCGGTCGGGCCAGTTGCGGAAAAACGCCTCGTCCTGGAACCGGGGCACATAGACCAGGTGCCCTTCGCGCATGGCCGTGCCCGCCGGCCCCTGAGCCCGGGCACCTCCGTCGCAACGGATGTCCAGGCTGTCCAGCCACTCGGCGTCCTCGCCGGCCCGGGCGGCCACGCGCACCCGCCCGCCCCCGGCCGGATCGACCATGCCCACCCAGACGAGGTCGTACCCGGCCCGGTGCACCAGCACTTCGCACACGCTGGTTAAAAACGCGTCGCGGTCCACGGCGTGGATCAATTCGTGGTTGATGGCGCCAAGGGCGGTCAGCGCCCGGTTGCTGCGCAGCAGGTCGGCCCGGGCCGCGCCGACCTCGGCGTCGCGCTGGCGCAAGGCCAGCCGCAGCCGCAGGTGCCGGTCCACGGCGAAACCGGCCAATGCCGCCGCCAGGGCCGCCAGCCCCGCGCCGATGGCCGCCAGCCCCCAGGCTCCCAGAACCGGAAACACCGCCGCCAGGGCCTCCCGACAAAGCAGGCCGACCCAGACGGCCACCCCGCCCACCACGGCGAAAACGGCCAAGCCCCACGCGAAGGCGTATGCGCCAGGCACGGTGCGCACGGAGGCAGGTGAGTCGGTTGAAGCCACGGCAATACTCCCGTATGGATATCCTTACAGGCTGTTTGCCGAAAATAAAAGCGCCTTTCCATTCTCACGAAAAAAATCGTTTGCGCGATCCTGGCCGAGGCATGGGACGAGGAACCGGGGGAAAAGCCGGCGGCCCCTTGACTGGGGGGCGCGGCCTGGAGTACGAATTAAGCGCGCTTTGGCGCCAAAAGACCCGAAGGAGTTGAGGCTATGAGCATCGTATCGGAACTCGTCACGAACATGGGCCATTCCACCGAGCAGGGCTTCTTCGGGGTCTCGGCCATCTACATCTACATGGCCATCATCGTGACCGCCGCACTGCTGCGTGTGCGCGCCAACATCAAAAGCGACCATCACTAGGCCGGCCGCGCGGCGCACCGCCGCGAGCCCCCCAGGTCTTGCAAGCCGCCCTTTCGGGCGGCTTTTTCATTGCCGCATCCCTCACGCCTCGCGGATCATTTCCATGAGGTACTGGCCGTAGGCGTTTTTGAGCATGTCACCGGCAAGCCTTTCCACCTGGGCGGCGTCGATGTAGCCCATGCGGTAGGCGATCTCCTCGATGCAGGCCACGAGCACGCCCTGGCGCTCCTGGATGGCCTGGACGAAGCTGGCCGCGTGCAGCAGCGACTCGTGGGTGCCGGTGTCGAGCCAGGCGTAGCCCCGGCCGAGGAACTCGACCTTGAGCTTGCCGCGGCGCAGGTAGACGTTGTTGAGGTCGGTGATCTCGAGCTCGCCGCGCGCCGAGGGGTGCAAGCCCTCGGCAACGGACACCACCTCGTTGTCGTAGAAGTACAGCCCCGTCACCGCGAACTTCGACTTGGGCTGGGCCGGTTTTTCCTCGATGCTGATGACGTTTTTGTCCGCGTCGAACTCCACCACGCCGTAGCGGTGCGGATCGCGCACCTTGTAGCCGAAGACCACGCCGCCCTCGGCCAGCTTGGCGCAGCGTTGCAGAATATGGGCCAAGCCCTGGCCGTAGAAGATGTTGTCGCCAAGGACCAGGCAGACCGAATCCGAGCCGATGAACTCCCGGCCGAGCAAAAACGCCTGGGCCAGGCCCTCGGGCTTGGGCTGCACCTTGTAGGAAAACGACATGCCGAGGCTCTCCCCGTCGCCGAGCATCTCCCGGAAACGCGGCAGGTCGGTCGGCGTGGAAATGATGAGCACCTCGCGGATGCCGGCCAGCATCAGCACCGACAGCGGATAATAGATCATGGGCTTGTCGTAGATGGGCAAAAGCTGCTTGCTCACCACCCGCGTTATCGGATACAGCCGCGTTCCCGAACCGCCCGCCAAGATGATGCCTTTCATCCCTTCTCCTCGCTTGCTTCCCCGCCCGCCTCGGACGTATCGTTGGCACGCTTTTGACCCAACGCCACACAAACCGCAAGGCCCAAAGGACGCCGCCATGCCGCAAACCCTTCGCCTCGTCGCCGCCAACGCCGTCTCCCTCGCCGCCGGCGACCGGCTGCACCTGCTCGCCTCGCCCGCCCCGGAACTCGGCCCGTGCCTGACCGCCGCCGACGGCCGCCTGCCGCGCCTGACCGCCGGCACCCGCCTGACCCCCGTGGCCGGCGGGCCGCAACTGCTGGCCGTCGGCGTCTTTTCACGGCCCGGCCAGGCTGACGCCCCGGCCGGCCGGGTCGTCGTGGCCAAGGCCCTGGCCGACGGCAAACTGGCCGCCGGCAACTGCGACTGCCAGGTGGAAAAAACCGGCCTGGCCCTGGCCTGGATCACCCTCAGCGACAAGGGCAGCCAGGGCCTGCGCCTGGACGCCGCCGGGCCGGCCATCGCCGAAACCTGCGCCGCGGCCCTGCCCATCGCCCTGGCCCAGGGGCATATCATCCCGGACGAGCCCCGGGAACTGACGGCGCTCCTGGTCGACCTGGCCATCACCCAGGGTTTCGACCTCGTCGTCACCACCGGCGGCACCGGGCTTTCCCCCCGCGACACCACGCCCGAAGCCACCCTGGCCGCCATCGAGAAGCGCCTGCCCGGCTTCGAGGCGGCCATGCTGGCCGCCTCCCTGGCCAAGACCAGGCATGCCATGCTCTCGCGGGCCGTGGCCGGAACGCTCGGCCAGGCCATCATCGTCAACGTGCCCGGCTCGCCCAAGGCCGTGCGCGAAACCCTGGCCGCCATCCTGCCGGCCATCCCCCACGGCCTGGACAAACTGCGCGGCGACCCCGCCGATTGCGCCCAGGCGTAAGGACGAGGAAGGGAAGAGAAGATGCCTCCGGCGGCCAGGAGGGGCCGAGGGCCCCTCCTGGACCACCCCCAAAGGGGGGACGCCGGACCGCCTGTCATTGCGAGCCGTGCAAAGGAGAGGGGCAGATGTCCACGAGGCTTTTTCAGACGACGCCGCGTATTTATTATGGGGAGCGCAGCCTCGAACAGGTCGGGGCCGAGGCGGCCGGATTGGGGAAAAAGGCCCTGGTCGTGACCGGCCGGTCCTCGTCCACCAAAAACGGCAGCCTGGACCGGGTCTGCGGCCTGCTCAAGCATGCCGGGCTGGCCGCCACACCCTTCCCCCGCGTCGAATCCGACCCGAGCCTCACGACCGTCACGGCCGGCGCGGACCTGGCCCGGGAGCACGGCTGCGACGTGCTCGTGGCCCTGGGCGGCGGCAGCGCCATGGACGCGGCCAAGGGCATCGGTTGCCTGCTGGCCAACCCCGGCGAACTGGCGGCGCTCGAAGGCGCAACCGGCCTGCGCCCGGGGCCGCCGCTCATCGCCATCCCGACCACCGCCGGCACGGGCAGCGAGGTGACCAAAGTCAGCGTCCTGACCGACACGGCCCGGCACTACAAGCTGCTGCTGGTCGGCCCGACGCTCATGCCGTCGGTGGCCATCCTGGACCCGGAACTGACCGCCTCCATGCCGCCGGCCGTGGCCGCGGCCACGGGCATGGACGCCCTGACCCACGCCGTGGAAGCCTACCTGTCCAAGCTCGCCAACCCCTTTTCCGACGCCCTGGCCCTGGCCGCCATCGAGGCCATCGCCGCCAACCTGCCCCTGGTCGTGGCCGCCCCGGACAACACGCCGGCGCGCGCCGCCATGCTCCATGCCCAGCTCCAGGCCGGCCAGGCCTTTTCCAACGCCTCGGTGGGGCTGGTCCACGCCATGTCCCGGCCCATGGGCGCCCGGTTCGGCGTGCCCCACGGCGTGGCCAACGCCCTGCTTTTGCCGGTGGTGGCGGCCTACAACCGCCCGGCCTGCCCGGCCCGCCTGGCCCGCATCGCCCAGGCCCTTGGCCGACGCACCGACGGACTGGACCTGGGCCGGGCCTCGCGCCTGGCCGCCGAAGCCCTGGCGGAGCTTGCCGCCGAACTGCCGCTGCCGCGCAGCCTGGCCGCCGTGGGCGTGGATGTCGAGGATCTGGAGGACATGGCCCGGGAGGCGGCCGAAAACGGCAGCAGCCGGGTCAATCCCCGCCGGCCGGAAGTCGGGGAGATCCTGGAACTGTACCGCCAGTTGGCCTAGGCGCGCTCCCGGGCCTTGCCGGCCAGGAACCGGGCCATGGGCGGAGCGAGCAGGGTGACCAGAAAAAAACGCACCGTCTGCAAGGTCATGACGAAGGACAGGTCCACCGGGCTTGTGGCCGCGATGATGGCCACGGTGTCCATGCCGCCCGGGCAGGTGGCCAGATAGGCGGTCAGGGCGTCCGTGCCCGTGGCCCGCACCACGATCCAGGCCAGCAGGCCGCAAAAGGCCATGAGTGCGGCGATGACGCCGAGGATGGCCGGCAGCGACCGGACGGCGTGGCCGGCCACCCGGCGGGAAAACCCCAGCCCCACCCGCCAGCCGATGGCGGCGTAGGTGGCGGCGAGCAGCCAGGCCGGCACCTCGGCCACGGCCCGGCCGGCCAGATGCAGCGCCCCGCCCACGAACATGGGCACGAGCATGGCCCCGGAAGGAATGTGCGTTTTAAGCCCCACCCAGGCGCCCAGGCTGACGAGCCCGAGCAGCGGCAGGGCCGTTTCCGGGGCCGGGGCCGGAAACCACAGCACTTCGAGCCAGGTATCCTGGCCGCCCTGCCAGAAATGGGCGACCAGCGAGGCGGCCAGGGCCACGCACAGGACCCGCGAGTACTGCATGAAGGCGACCAGCCGCACGTCCGCGCCATTGGCCTCGGCCATGACCACCATGGCCGTGGCCCCGCCGGGCGAGGTGCCCCAGATGCCCGAGGCCTCGGGCATGATTCGCCGGCGGTAGAGCAGCCAGCCCAGCGCTCCGCTGGCGGCGATGGTGGCCAGGACCACGGCCAAAAACAGGGGCCAGCCCCTGGCGAAAGAGGTCAGGATTTCCGGCTGGGCCGCCCGGGAAATGTAGCAGCCGACCACGGCCTGGGCCAGGATGTAGGGAAAGCGCGGCAGGGCGATGGCGCCGCCGGAAAGGGCCACGGCGATGCCGGCGAGCATGGGGCCAACCAGTAGCGCCGCCGGCAGGTGCAACTGCCACAGGGCCGTGGTGGCCAGGATCGTGATGACCGTGAGCAGCAGCCATTGCCGGGCGTTGGCGGTCATCACCCTTCCTTTTCGATGAAACGACTGCCCCTTGCGATGCGTAGGGAGCCGTAGTCCCCCTTACGGGAGGTCCAGGAGGGGCCGTCGCCCCTCCTGGCCGCCGGAGGCTTCCTCAGCCCCAGCCCCAGCCCAGCCCCTCCCGGCCTACCGCACCATGTTGCCGATGCGGCTCCAGCGGATGTCGGCCGGGCCGTCCCAGGACCAGTAGATGACCCAGGCCTTGCCGCGGATCTTGTCCTTGTCCACGAAGCCCCAGAAGCGGGAATCGTAGGATTCGTCGCGGTTGTCGCCCATGGCGAAGTATTTGCCGGGCGGCACGGTGACCGGGCCGAAATTGTCGCGGCGCGGCTGGATGCCCGGATCGGTATGCTTGATGTAGGGCTCGTCGAGCTTGACGCCGTTGCGGAAAAGGACCTTGTCCTTCATCTCCAGCACGTCGCCGGGCACGCCCACGATGCGCTTGATGAAGTCCTTGGAGGTGTCCTCGGGAAATTCGAAGACGATGACGTCGCCGTTGGCCGGTTCCTCGATGGGCGCCACGACCTTGTCGGTGAAGGGGATGCGGGTGCCGTAGAGGAACTTGTTGACCAGCAGGTGGTCGCCGATGAGCAGGGTATCGAGCATGGAGCCGGAGGGGATCTTGAAGGCCTGGACCACGAAGGTGCGGATGACGAAGGCCAGCACCAGGGCGACGGCCAAGGCTTCCAGGTATTCCAGCAGCATTTTTTGCCATCTCGGGTTCATCGTCATGATTCCTTGTCGCAGCGGCCGGACGGCGTGGCGCTTTATAAAGGACGCGCGGGCAGGGGCCGTGACCGGCGGTTGGGGGTTTGGCGGGGCGGGTCGCGAACGGGCCGGCGGATCAGTCCTCGCCGGCCTTGAGCGCCGCAAGGAAGGCTTCCTGGGGCAGTTCCACGTTGCCCATGCGCTTCATGCGCTTCTTGCCTTCCTTCTGTTTTTCCAGGAGTTTACGTTTGCGGGTGATGTCGCCGCCGTAGCATTTGGCCGTGACGTTCTTGCCCATGGGGGCGTTTCGCTCCCGGGCGATGATCTTGGTGCCGATGGCGGCCTGGATGATGACCTCGAAGAGCTGGCGCGGGATGACGCGCTTGAGTTTGAGGGCCAGGGCCCGGCCGTAGTGGTAGGCGTTGTCGCGGTGCACGATGACGGCCAGGGCGTCCACGGGGTCGCCGTTGATCATGATGTCGAGCTTGACCAGGTCCGAGGCCCGGTAGTCGATGATCTCGTAATCGAGGGAGGCATAGCCGCGCGTGGCCGATTTGAGCCGGTCGAAGAAGTCGTAGACGATCTCGGAAAAGGGCAGCTCGTAGGTGATGATGACGCGCGTGGCCGTCAGGTAGCGCACGTCCTTTTGGATGCCGCGCTTTTCCTCGCACAGCTTGAACACGCCGCCCACGTATTCGTTGGGCGTGTGGATCTCAAGCCGGGCAAAGGGCTCGTAGAGGGCGGCGATCTCTTGCGTTTTCGGCAGCTTGCTCGGGTTGTCGATGGCGATGGTCTTGCCGGCCAGGGTCTCGACCTTGTAGATGACCGAGGGCGCCGTGGCGATGAGGTTGGCCCCGAATTCGCGCTCCAGCCGCTCCTGGATGATCTCCATGTGCAGCAGGCCCAGGAAGCCGCAGCGGAAGCCGAAGCCCAGGGCCTGGGAGGTCTCGGGCTCGTAGGTGAAGGCGGCGTCGTTTAGGCGCAGCTTTTCCAGGGCGGTCTTGAGGACCTCGTACTCGGCGGCGTCCACCGGGTAGAGGCCGCAAAAGACCATGGGCTTTATTTCCTTGAACCCCGGCAGCGCCTCGCTGGCCGGATTGTCGGCGGCGGTGACGGTGTCGCCGACCCGGGCGTCGGTCAGGGTCTTGATATTGGCGCACAAAAAGCCGGCCTCGCCCGGCCCGAACGAGGCGATGTCCACGGGGCCCGGGGAAAAGGCACCCAGCCGCGTCACCTCGAATTCCACGCCGTTGGACATCATGCGGATGCGCTGGCCGAGGCGGACCGTGCCGTCCATGACCCGGAACAGCACCACCACGCCCTGGTAGGAATCGTAGTAGGAATCGACGACCAGGGCCCTCAGCGGTGCGTCGGCATGGCCCGTGGGCGAGGGGATCTTGGCGATGATCTGTTCGAGCACGGCACCGACGTTGATGCCGGTCTTGGCCGAGACGGACACGGCGTCGGCGCAGGGCAGCCCGATGGCCTCCTCGATCTCGGCCTTGACGGCCTCGGGGTCGGCGCTTGGCAGGTCGATCTTGTTGAGGACCGGGATGATCTCCAGGTCGTTGTCCAGGGCCAGGAAGACGTTGGCCAGGGTCTGGGCCTCCACGCCCTGGGTGGCGTCGACGACCAGCAGCGCCCCTTCGCAGGCGGCCAGGCTGCGCGAGACCTCGTAGGAGAAGTCCACGTGGCCGGGGGTGTCGATGAGGTTTAATATGTAGTCGCGCCCATCGGCGGCCTTGTAGGGGATGCGCACGGTTTGCGCCTTGATGGTGATGCCGCGTTCGCGTTCGAGGTCCATGCGGTCGAGGTACTGCTCGCGCATGTCCCGGGCGGCGATGAGGCCGGTCAGTTCGAGGATGCGATCGGCCAGCGTCGACTTGCCGTGGTCGATGTGCGCGATGATACTGAAATTTCTGATGCGCGAAATATCCATGCGTGGGGGGGCCTTTGGCGAAACGCC
Source organism: Solidesulfovibrio sp. DCME (assembly GCF_049995385.1). Lineage (NCBI taxonomy): Bacteria > Pseudomonadati > Thermodesulfobacteriota > Desulfovibrionia > Desulfovibrionales > Desulfovibrionaceae > Solidesulfovibrio > Solidesulfovibrio sp. DCME. The sequence continues at coordinate 1,091,519 of NZ_CP188261.1, read as the reverse complement.
GCTTAGGGTCGGCAAGGCACATAATGGAAGGCGCAGCCGAGGTCAATGCGGGAGGTCGCCGGGACGGGACCGGACACGAAACCCGCCCGCCCCCGGGCCCGGGGGGGACAAATTCGTGGCCTTTGATACATTTTTCACTTGGTATTCCCCTGGCCCTGGTGTATAGGTGGCGCACTCATGGGGACGGCCGGTTCCGGTACACATTCCGGCCACCCGGGTGCAACGCGGAAACGTCAACAAAATCACCGCTAAGGAGGCGCTACATGTCCAAATTGGTTCCGCCGCATGGAGGCAAAGGTCTGGTCATCCGCCTGCTCGAGGGCGCTGCCAAGGAAGCCGAGCTCAAGAAGGCCGCCGGCCTGAAGAAAGTCGAGATCACCGCCCAGGAAAAGGGCGACCTGATCATGCTCGGTATCGGCGGCTTCTCGCCCCTGGAAGGCTTCATGACCAAGGCCGATTGGAAGAGCGTCGTCGAGAAGATGACCCTGGCCGACGGCACCTTCTGGCCGGTTCCCGTCATGCTGGCGGTGACCAAGGAAGAAGCCGCCTCCATCAAGGAAGGCGAGGAGATCACCCTTGAGCGCAAGGGCGAAATTTTCGCCACCATGAAGGTCACCGAGAAGTTCGAGCTGACCGAAGCCGACAAGAAGTGGGAATCCGAGCTGGTCTACAAGGGCTGCGGCGACGATTCCGCCGACGACAAGTTCTGGAAGGTCGCCCTGGAAGACCACCCGGGCGTCAAGATGGTCATGGAGCGCAAGGACATCTGCCTGGCCGGCCCGGTCAACGTGCTGTCCGAGGGCGAGTACCCGACCAAGTACAAGGGCGTCTACCTGCGTCCGGCCGAGACCCGCGCCATCTTCGACGAGCGCGGCTGGGCCAACGTCGCCGCCCTGCAGTTGCGCAACCCCATGCACCGCTCCCACGAATACCTGTGCAAGATCGCCGTGGAAGTCTGCGACGGCGTCATCATCCACTCGCTGATCGGCAACCTCAAGCCCGGCGACATCCCGGCCGAAGTCCGCGTCGAGTGCATCGACACCCTGGTCAAGCACTACTTCGTGGAGAAAAACGTGGTCCAGGGCGGCTACCCCCTGGACATGCGTTACGCCGGTCCCCGCGAGGCCCTGCTGCACGCCACCTTCCGCCAGAACTACGGCGTCAACAAGATGATCATCGGCCGTGACCACGCCGGCGTCGGCGACTTCTACGGCATGTTCGAGGCCCAGGAGATCTTCGACCGCATCCCCTACGCCGACGGCGTCTCCCCCAAGCCGGGCCAGGCCCTGCTGTGCCAGCCGCTCAAGATCGACTGGACCTTCTACTGCTACAAGTGCGACGGCATGGCTTCGCTGCGCACCTGCCCGCACACCAAGGAAGACCGCGTCATCCTGTCCGGCACCAAGCTGCGCAAGATGCTGTCCGAGGGCGGCGAGATTCCGGATCACTTCGGCCGCGAAGAGGTCCTGGTCATCCTGCGCAAGTACTACGAAGGCCTCACCGAGAAGGTCGAGATCAAGATGCACGGCGCGGCATCCGGCGAAACCGCCAAATAGCCAGCCGCGCAATCATCCGATTGCCACAAGGGGGGACGCGATCGCGTCCCCCCTTTTTTCGCGTCGCCGCCCCCTCCCCTTGCCGCTGCCGCAAAGTCCTTGTATGGCTTGGGCCATGGAGCAGTATCTCGCCGATTTGCATATCCATTCCCGCCACTCCCGGGCCACCAGCAAGGGGCTGACCCCGCGCAACCTGGCCGCCTGGGGCGAAATCAAAGGCCTTTCGGTCGTGGCCACCGGCGATTGCACCCATCCCGGCTGGCTCGGCGAATTGCGCGACGCCCTGGCCCCGGACGGCTCCGGGCTTTTGCGCCTGCGGGACACCGCCGGGTTGGCCGCCGAAATCCCCTGGCTGCCCGAGGCCAAACTCACCGGCCGGGCGCGTTTCATCCTCTCGGCGGAAATCAGCTCCATCTACAAACGCGGCGGCAAGGTCCGCAAGGTCCACAACCTCGTCTACCTGCCCTCCTTCGAGGCGGCCGAAAACCTCAACCGCAAGCTGGCCAAGGTCGGCAACCTGGCCTCGGACGGCCGGCCCATCCTCGGCCTCGACAGCCGCCACCTCCTGGAGATGGTCCTCGAGACCGACCCCCTGGCCTTTCTCGTGCCGGCCCACATCTGGACGCCCTGGTTTTCGCTTTTCGGCTCCAAATCCGGCTTCGATTCCGTGGAGGAATGCTACGGGGCGCTGGCCAAGGAGATTTTCGCCCTGGAAACGGGGCTGTCCTCCGACCCGGAAATGAACTGGACGCTCTCGGCCCTGGACCGCTTCCGGCTCATTTCCAATTCCGACGCCCATTCCGGCGAAAAGCTCGGCCGGGAATGCAACCTCTTTTCCGGCGACCCGTCCTACGAGGGCCTCTACCGGGCCCTGCGCGGCCAGGGCCTGGGGCCGAAATTCTGCGGCACCGTGGAATTTTTCCCCGAGGAGGGCAAATACCACCTCGACGGCCACCGCGAATGCGGCGTGGTCATGGAGCCGGCCGAGGCCAAGGCCCGGGGCGGCCTGTGCCCGGTGTGCGGCAAGCCGCTGACCCTTGGCGTGCTGCACCGGGTGCTGGAGCTGGCCGACCGCGACGACCCGGTGCGGCCCGAGGGCATGCCCGGCTTCACCTCGCTGATCCCCCTGGACGAACTGGCCGGCGAGGTCATGGGCGTGGGGCCGAAAACCGCCAAGGCCCGGGGCCTGACAGGCCGGCTGTTGTCCCGCTTCGGCGCGGAGCTGACCGTGCTTCGCGAAACGCCGGTCGAGGCCCTGGCCAAGGTGAGCACCGTGTTTGCCGAGGCCGCTGCGCGCATGCGCGCCGGCCGGGTGTTGCGCAGCCCCGGTTTCGACGGCCAGTACGGCCGGATCTCGGTTTTCACCCCCCAGGAACAACGGGAGCTCAAGACCGGCCGGTTCCTGGCCGTGCCGCCGGCCACCGTCCGGGCGGCCACGTCCCGCGAGGCCGCCCCGGCCGACGATCCGCCCGCCGAACCTCCCCCCGGACCGGCCGGGCCGCCGGCCGCCAGGGCCTTTCGGCCGTCCGCGCCGTCGCCGCCCCTGTCCCGGGGGCTCAACCCCGCCCAGCGCGCCGCTGTGGCCGCCGAGGCCCGGCACCTGCTGGTGGTGGCCGGCCCGGGCACGGGCAAGACCCATACCCTGCTGGCCAAGATCCGGGCCCTGCGCCAGGCCGGGGTCCCGGCCGGCGACATCCTGGCCGTGACCTTCACCCGCCGGGCGGCCGAGGAGTTGCGCCAGCGCCTGGGCGACGGCGCCGACCCCGAGGCGGCGGAACATGCGCCCCTGCCCCGGGCCGACACCCTGCACGCCCTGGCCCTGGAGGCCTGGGTCCAGGCCGGCAATCCCGAGCCGGTGCTGCTGTCCGAGGAGGCCTCCCGGCGGCTTTTCGCCGCGGCCAACCCCGAGCTGACCGGCGGCAAACTGCGCGCCGCCTGGCAGGAACTGTCCCTGGCCCGGGAACGCCTGGCCCGGCCCGGCGACGGCGCGACCGTCGGCCCGGGACTTTTTGCCGCGCGCTACGCCCGGCAAAAAGACGACTGGAACCTGCTCGATTTCACGGACCTGCTGGAATTCTGGCTGGAGCGGCTGGTAAGCGGCGGCTCGGGGCCGCGCTACGCCCACGTGCTCGCAGACGAGGTCCAGGACCTCACCCCCCTGCAACTGGCCGTCACCGCCGCCCTGGTCGGCCGCGACCGGGCCAGGCTTTTCGCCATCGGCGACCCGGACCAGGCCATCTACGGCTTCCGGGGGGCCTCGGGCGCGGCCAGGGAGGAGTTGACCGCCCTATGGCCGGACCTGGCCGTGGTGTCGCTGGCCGAGAACTACCGCTCCACCCAGCCGATCCTGAACCTGGCCGCCGGGCTGTTCCCGGACCGGCCGGCCCTTGTTTCGCGCCGCAGCCGCGACACGCCCACGGCCTCGGAAATCCAGCTCTTCGAGGCCCCGACGGCCCCCGGCGAGGCCGGCTGGATGGGCGAGCGCATCGGCGCCCTGCTCGGCGGCACCTCGCTGACCCTGGCCAGGGACCTGTCCGCCGAGACCTTGGCCCCGGGCGACATCGCCGTGCTGGTGCGCGTTTCCGCGCTCATCGCCCCCATCCGCAAGAGCCTGGAGCGCCTGGGCATCCCCTGCGCCGCGCCCGAGGCCGACGCCTTTTTCAACGAGCCCCGGGTGCGCCTGCTTTTGGCCGCCGCCGGCCGGCTCCTGGGGCTGCCCGTGCCCGAGGACGCCCAAAAGCCCCCCGAACTGCCCGACCGGGTGCTGGCCAAGGGGCCGCTGGGGCTTTCGGCCTACCTCGGCGACGTGGCGCCCTTCGACCGGCTGTTCTGGCAGGGGCCGCAGTTTCGCGAACTGTGCCGGGCCTTCGACGCCCAGGGCGGCTGGGCCGGGCTGCTCAATTTCGTCTCGGGCGAGACGGAGCTGGAACTGGTGGGCAAACGGGCGCAGAAGGTGCGCATCATGACCCTGCACGCGGCCAAGGGGCTGGAATTTTCCGCCGTGTTCCTGCCGGCCCTGGAAGACGGCATCCTGCCGTTCGCGGGCACGGATTTTTTAAGCGGCAAACCCGGCCACCTGGCCGGCCGGATGGACGAGGACGAGGAGCGGCGGCTTCTCTATGTCGGGCTGACCCGGGCCGGAAGCCGGCTCTACCTGTCCCATGCCGTGCGCCGCGACCTCTTCGGCCGCCGGCTCATGCTCAAGCGTTCGCGTTTTCTGGAAAACCTGGATCTCGGCGGGGTGCGGCGCTCGGCCCTGGTGGCCCGCACCGTCAGTCAGGCGCGTCAGCTGCCGCTTTTCGGGCTGACGGACCCTACCAGATGAAGCGCCACAGATAGCGCTCGTAGGCCCGGGTCATCCGCTGGGCCGTCGGCGCCTTGACGCCCATGTCCTTGAGCCTACAATACACGTGCAGCGGATTGAAAAAATGCTGCATGAAATTACGAATCTGTTGCATGATACCATCATCCTGAAACAACGGGCACACCGTCCGCCAAACCCATGGCGGACGACCGTCCCGCCTTGAAACCGTACCAAGAGGCATTTCATACTCCCGACGTTCTTCGAGCTCAAGCATTTCAGCCCAACTTTTATAACAAATGATTTTGCCATGATACAAAAGTGCAACCCTGCCCGGAGCTGGCGCCTGGCCGCGCCGAGCTGTGTCTGGCCCGAGACCGCCGCCGTCAATTGCCGCCGCCTGGCCCGCAGCGTGGACGAAGTCGGCCTGTACCTGCTGGAACTGGAAAGCTGCCTGGCCTACGGCCCGGACGACCTGCCCCAGAAGGATTTCGGCCTGCGCTACCACCTGCACCTGCCCCTGGACCTGCCCTGGCGCCACGGCGGCGATGCCGCCTTCTTCGCCATGGAGGGGCTGCTCCACAAAACCGCCCGGCTTTCGCCCTGGGCCATGGTGCTTCATCCGCCCGACAGCCTGGCCGCCCTGGAGGCCTTCCTCGGCGCCCTGGCCGATGCCGGCGGCGACCCGGCCAGCGTCCTGCTGGAAAACACCGAGGGCATCTCCCCCGCCGAGGCCCTGGACATGGCCGGCGCGGCCGGCTGCGGCCTGTGCCTGGACCTCGGCCACATGCTGGCCATGGGCCACGACCTGCCCGCGGCCGATCCGGAGTTCGTCGGCAAGGCGCGCATGCTCCACGTCTATTCGCCCTTCGGGGCCGAGGGGCCGCCGCCCGGGCGCCGCCACACCCACCGCACCTTGAGCTGCCTGTCCCCGGCCGGCCGCGACCGGCTGACCTGGATGCTGGCCAACCTGCGCCCCGAGTCCGTGGTGGTCGAGGTCTTCGCGCCCGTGCACTTCATGGAGAGCCTGCACGTACTGGCCGCCCTGGCCGCAGGCCGGCCCGGGCCGGCCGCCAGCCCGGAGGGGCGGTGATCCGGCTGCTGCTTGGCGGCGTGAAATCCGGCAAGTCGGCCCTGGGTGAACGCCTGCTTTTGTCCGGCCCGCCGCCCTGGCGGGTCCTGGCCACGGGCCGGGCGCTGGACGCCGACTTCCGGGAGCGCATCGCCGCCCACAAGCGGACCCGGCCGCCCGAGGTGGCCGTGATCGAAGCCGGCGAGGCGGCCATGGCGGCCCTGGGCGAGGAGGCCGGGCGCGGCGGCACCATTTTGTTCGACAGCCTGGACTTTTGGCTTTTCGCCTGCCATGACCAGGATGTCATGCAAACGTGCCTGCCGGCCCTTACCAAGGGTGTCGGCCCCTATGCCGGGCCGGGCGGGCCGGAACTGATCGTGGTCAGCACCGAGGTCGGGCTGGGGGGGCTGGCGGCCGGGGCGGCGATGCGGCGTTTCGCCGACGCCCTGGGGCGCTTGAACCAGGCCGTGGCGGCCATGGCCGATGACGTGCGGCTGGTGGTGGCCGGCTGCCCGCTTACGCTCAAGGGAAGCGCTTCATGAGCTATTTTCGCAAGCTGACCCAGGAAACGACGCGGCTGACCCAGATGCTCGGCCGCGAGGACAAGTGGCTCATCGTCATCAACGCCGACCCCGACGCCATGGCCTCGGCCCTGGCGCTCAAGCGCATCATGGTCCACCGGGTGGCCGAGGTGGGCATCGCCCACGTCAACGAGGTCAAGCGGCCGGACAACCTGGCCATGATGCGGTTTTTACGCATCCCCACGCAGATGCTCACCGCCCAGGTGCGGACCCAGTACGACCATTTCGCCATGGTCGATTCCCAGCCCCACCACCATCCGGATTTCAAGAGCTGTTCGTTCAGCATCGTCATCGACCACCATCCCATCACGGCGGCCAGCCCCGTGACGGCCCGCTTCGTCGACATCCGGCCGGACTACGGCTCGGTCAGCACCATCCTCACGGAATACCTCTACAACCTGCGCATCCGCCCCGGGAAACTGCTGGCCACGGCCCTGGTCTACGGCATCAAGGCCGACACCCAGAGCTTCGAGCGCCATTTCCTGGAGGCCGACGTCAAGGCCTTCAGCTACCTGACGAAATCCGCCGACATGACCCTCGTGCGCAAGATCATCCACAGCGAGTACCACCGCCGCTGGCTGAAATTTTTCTCCAAGGCCTTCCGCAAGATGCGCTTCGTCGGCCAAAAGGGGCTGTTCGTCTACATGGACACGCTGGAAAGCGCCGACATCCTGGTCATGCTGGCGGATTTCTTCACCCGGGTGCACGGGCTTTCCTGGAACATGCTGTGCGGTATCGTCAAAAAGCAGGTGGTGGTGATTTTCCGGGGCGACGGCATCGGCCGCAACATGGGGCAGATGGCGGCTAAGCTGTTTGGCGACGTGGGCTCGGCCGGCGGCCATCGCGGCGCGGCCCGGGCCGAGATCGAGCTGGCCAAGTTCGGCGACAAGTCGGTGGAGGAGGTGCTGTACAGGCGCCTGACCGGCAGCAAGCTGCCGGGCAAGGAGAAATGCCCCCTGACGGCCTGACCGGCCACCCGCCAGGACATGCCCGCCGCCCAGGCCGCCACCGGCTTTTCGGGCGATTCACCGTCGTGCTGCCGCAGCCAGGCCGATCGCACCGCCGGGCCGCCGCCCGCCCTTCGGACGCTTCCCAATCGGGCTGTCGCGGTCAGCCCGACCGTACCGCCCGGGCCCCAGCCCACCCTTCGGACGCTTCCCGAACGGGCTGTCGCGGTCAGGCCGACCGCACCGCCCGGGCCGCCACCGGGCAGCAGTCATCCGCCTTGGTCACATAGCCGAGTTCCATGTCCGCCGCCCAGGCCGCGGCGTAGTTGGCCCGGTCGGCGCTCCAGACCCGGCGCACGGGTTGGCGCAGCGCCGGGCTCTGGCAATAGCCCTCGCCGGTCGGTTCCGGCCGCAGCAAGGTCATCAGCTCCGGGACCGTGGGCAGCCGCCAGTCGGTGTGCCCGCCGAACGCGGCGGCGTTGAGCCCGTCGACGTAGGCCGCCGCTTCCGGCCAGCCCACGGCGTAGGGCGCGGCCTCCCCGGCCCAGCACAGCCCCGAATCGGCATCGCCCAGCACCCCCGCGCCCACGGCCTCCAGCCGGCCCGGCCAGTAGGCCGCCGGGCGCCACAAGCCGTCCAGGCCGAAGGCGTCCCGGGCCTCGTGGGCGCCGACCATGGCCGGCTGCCGCCTCGGGCGCGGCAACCCGCCCGCTGCGGCGGCCAAACGCGGCGCCCCCAGCCCCGCCCCGACCCCGGTGCACACCCCCGTAAGCCGCGACAGCCAGGCTGCATGGCATTCCGCCAGCGCCGCCGCCATCTCCCGGGCGCTGCCGAAGCGGTCCCCGGGCGAAACAGCCAGGGACCGCGCGAAAAAGGCGTCGAAGACCTCGCCCGCCGCCACGGCCGCATCGGCCAGGGCCATGGTGCCGGGTTCGGGCAGCATACCGGTCAGCATCCGGAAAAACGTCACCCCCACGGCGAACAGGTCGGCCCGGGCATCGGCGGCGTCGGGGTCGTCCTCCTGCTCCGGGGCGGCATAGTAGGGCGAACCCACCTTGAGGTTGGCCGGCCCGTCGAAGCGCTCGCCCCGGGCCTTGGACAGGCCGAGGTCGGTGATCTTGAGCACGTCCCGGTCCGTGACCAGCACATTGAAGGGCTTGATGTCGCGGTGGACGATGCCGGCGTGATGCAGCCGGGCCAGGCCCGACAGGAGCTGGCCGGCGTAGCCCACGGCCCGGGAGACGGGCAGCCGGCGGCTTTTCGCCTCCACCCGGTAGGTCTCGCCGAGGATCGAGCCCAGGGATTCGCCGTAATGGTCCATGACGAAATACGGCCGGCCGTCGGCCTCGCCGTAGTCGAACACATCGATGAGGTTGGGATGGCGCAGGCCGCCGAGCCGGGCCGCCTCCTCGCGAAACGACCGCTCCACGCGCTCGCGGCCCCACAAGCCCAGGGTCAGCTCGCTTGGGCGCAGGAGCTTGAGGGCCACGATGCGGCCAACGACCGGAATGCGGGCGCGAAAGACCGCGCCCATGCCGCCCCGGCCCAGCACGCCGAGCAGCCTGTATTTGCCGATGCTGCGCATGGGGAAGACGCCTCCGGCGGCCAGGGGGAAACTATTTGGAAATAGTTTCCCCCTGGACCCCCTTCCAAAACTTTCCAAGGGGAATATGGTCAATTCCCTTCCCGATCACGCCAACAGGTTGGATGCCGCCGCAGATGCATGACGGCGACGACGAGGATGGCTTCCGGGCGTTGCTGATACACCACGCCATAGGGAAACCGGGCGACCCGACAACGGCGAGTGCGCCGCGAAAGGGCATGCCAGGCCTCGGGATAAGCCAGGATACGGGCGAGCGTCTCCTTGACGGCCGCCGCGAACGTGAACCCCAGCCCCGGGCATTCCTGGTTGTAATAGGCGACCGCTTCCTCGAACTCCCGAGCGGCCGGCTCCAGGAACAGGACGCGCACGCCGACTATCCGGCGATTTTGCGCAACAGGTCCGCCGCGTCCACGGTACCCAGCGCCCCGGTTTCGTAGGCGTCGATCCGGGACTCGGCTTCCAGCCCCCAGGCCGCATCCAGGCCCTCGACTCCAGGGGCGCCGAAACTGGCCTGCAACACCTCGATGAGTTCCGCCCGTTCCAGTGCCCCGAGTTCGAGCAACTGCCGCACGAGCCGTGCATCGGTCTTCATGCCCGCTCCTTTATCGCAAAACCTAATCGGCCGCCCTGGGGATGGCAAGGGCGCGGGCGTTTTTCCCAACGTCCCGCCGGCCGCCATGCCGGGCTCCGCCTACAGCAGCCGGTCGCCGTAGCGGCGCGGCAGGCCCCGGGCCACGATCTTGTCGCGAACGGCCAGGGCGTCGTAGGGCACGGCCCGGATGGTCAGGACGTTGGCCGCGTCGTCATAAAGCGCGTACTTGGCCCGCTTGTCGCCGTCGCGGGGCTGGCCCACAGCGCCGACGCACACGATGTGGCGCTCGGCCGGGTCCAGGGGGTTGTCGCCGATGGCCAGCTCGTAGCGCTCGATGCCGCCGGCCCCCTGGCGCACCGCCTCGAGCACGTGGGTGTGGCCGACGAAGGAAACCCGCTCGGGCGTGCGCAGAAAAGCCCGGCGCAGGCTCACTTCCCCGGCCTCGAACAGGTAGGTGGCGGTGTCGTTGGGCGGCAGGCCATGCACGAACCGGTAGCCAAAAAGCGAAAGCGAGGTCGGCAGCGCCCCCACCCGGGCGATCAGTTCCGGGGGCAACAGCTCCCGGGTGCGCACCAACGCCTCCCGGGCCTGGGGATTGAAGCCCCGCTCCCGGGACGGGTCGGCCACGGCCCATTCGTGGTTGCCCCGAACGCTCGGGATGCGCCGCGCGGCCAGCAGCTCCAGCACGGCCACGGGATCGGGGCCGTAGCCGATGTTGTCGCCAAGGCTGACCACCGCCGCCGGCGAAAAGGCGTCCATATCGGCCAGCACGGCCGTGAGCGCTTCGAGGCTCCCGTGGATGTCGGCGACAACGGCCAGAAGCATGACCGTAGTTTCGCAGCTTCGGCGGGCGAGGGCAAGGCCCGCCATCAAAGAAGGACGCGACCTCGGGACCTATCCTCCCGGGGTCGCGTCATGGCGTGGGGCTTTGTGTGCGGGGGTTTACGGGATGGTTTGGCGAAAATTTAGTTGAAGATGGTCGTCTGCAGCCACTGCTTGATGGCTTCGCTGGGGGCGTAGACGCCCTTGTTGCCGCCGTTTTCCTCCATGAACTCCCGCGCCAGGTCGTCCGGCAGATCGAAGGTGGCCAGTTCCACGCAGTCCTCGGAGTTGCGCCGCACCAGCGACAGTTCCGGCCGGCCCGACCAGGTGTTGACCACGAAATAGGTCGAAAAGTCGTTCTTGGACGTCACCGGCTTATGCTCGGCATGCCAGGAATTGTTGCCCCATTCGAGATACAGGGTCACGGCGTCCTCGGGGGTCATATTCCAATCGATAACGAGGTTGGACAGGTCGGTCTGCGTCTGCATGGCTCTCCTCCGTCGTGCGGTTTGGCGCCTTGTCGGCTGCGCGGGCGAATGTAGGACAAATCTAATCTTTTTAGTCGTTCGGTCAAGCATAAAATCACACTTTCCTGGCCCCTGGGCACAAAAAACGTTTAACAGCCAAGTATCACAATACAGACACCACCCGGAAAGGTCGGCCGGAGGCACCGGCCCGGCCGTCGAGGCCGGCCGCGTGCTGCGTCCCTTAACAACCCGGTCTGCGCTGTTTTAATTTAAAATAATTATTACAGCATGTTATATTCAAACAAAGCATGCACTTTTTGGGAGGCGCGCCCCTAGCGGAACAGGCCCTTGAACTCGCGGGGCTGGCAGCGTCTGTACTGGGGCGGGGGGACGACCGTGTCGCCAAGGGCGGCGGCGGCGTGCCAGGGCCAGCGGGGATCGTAGAGCATGCCCCGGGCCAGGGCCACCAGGTCGGCCTGGCCGGAACTCACGATGGCCTCGGCCTGCCAGGGTTCGGTGATCAGCCCCACGGCAATGGTTTTGAGGCCCGTCTCCTTCTTGATGCGCGCGGCGAAAGGCACCTGATAGCCGGGCTTGACCGGGATGCGCTGGCCGGGGGAGAGGCCGCCGCTGGAAACGTGGATGTAATCCACGCCCAGGGCCTCGATACGCCGGGCGAACTCCAGGCACTCCCCGATGTCCCAGCCGCCGTCGACCCAGTCCGTGGCGGAGACGCGCACGCCAAGGACGCGGTTTCGCGGCAGGGCCTCGCGCACGGCGGCCACCACGCCAAGGGGAAAACGCAGGCGGTTTTCGAGGCTGCCGCCATAGGCATCGTCGCGCCGGTTGGACAGGGGCGAGAGGAACTGGTGGAGCAGGTAGCCGTGGGCGCAGTGGACTTCGACCCCGGCCAGTTCCAGGGCGTCGGCCCGTCTGGCCGCGGCGGCGAAGGCCTCGGTGACGCGCTCGAGCCCGGCCGCGTCCAGGGCCCGGGGCGGCGCCTCGCCCGGGGCGTAGGGGATGGCCGAGGGCGCTTCGGTGACCCAGCCGCCCTGCCCCGGCGCCAGTTGCCCGCCGCCGTCCCAGGGCTTGGCCGTGGAGGCCTTGCGCCCGGCGTGGGCCAGTTGGATGACGATGGGCGTGGCGGCGCAGGCCCGCACCTGGGCCAGGACCCGCGCCAGGGAAACCTGGTGGGCCTCGGACCACAGCCCCAGGTCCTCGGGCGAGATGCGGCCTTGCGGTTCCACGGCCGTGGCCTCGATGGTGAGCATGGCCGCGCCCGAAATGGCCAGATGGCCCAGGTGCATGACGTGCCAGGCGCCCGGATGGCCGTCCGTGGCCGAATACTGGCACATCGGCGCAACCACGATACGGTTTTGCATCGTTCTCGGCCCAAGGGGCACAGGCGTAAACAGCATGCTCATGGCACTGCCCTCCGCAGGTTTGGCCCACCGTACCCCGGTGCGCCCGGCGCCACAACGGCGATCACGAGGCAAAAAGGGCCACGGCCGGCCCGAGCAGGGCGCAGGTCAGTCCGGCCAGCACCATGACCAGCCCGGCCACCGCCCCTTCCTCCTCGCCGAGCTCCCGGGCCCGGGCCACGCCCGCGCCGTGCGCGCCCATGCCGAGCATGACCCCCCGGGCCAGGGCGTGGCGCAGGGGCAGGACCTTGAGCAACATGCCGCCAAGCGAAGCACCGCAAACGCCCGTGAGGATGACGCACACGGCCGCCAGGTCCGGCGCGCCGCCCACGTCCCTGGCAAAGGCCATGGCAAAGGGCGTGGTGAACGAGCGCGGCAGCACCGAAAGGCGCACCTCCCGCGGCAGGTCGAGCAGGCCCGACAGCAGCCAGGCGCCGCCGAAGGCCAGAATGCAGCCAAGGCCCACGCCCAGGGTCAAGGTCGGCCAAAAGCGGCGCACCAGGGTCCGGTGTTCGTAGAGCGGCACGGCAAAGGCCACCGTGGCCGGCCCCAGGAGCATAAGCAGCCACTGGCCGCCGCGCATGTACTCGCGGTAGCTGGCGTGCAGGCCCACGGCCAGGGCCAGGCACAGGACGCAGGTCAGAAACAGCGGCGAGGTCAGCGCGCTTTTCGCATAGTGGTGGGCCAGCCGGGACAGGACATAGGCGGCCAGGGTGGCCACCAGCCAGAACAGGCCCGGGTGTTCAACGGACATGGCGCAACCTCCCGCGCAGATGCAGTTCCACGACAATGGCCGTGCCGGCCATGACCGTGACGATGCCGACGACGATCACGGCCAGGAGCTTGAGCCCCGTGAGGCTCACGAGCTCTCGGTGATCAAGCAGCGTCAGGCTGGCCGGGACGAAAAAAAGCAGCATGTGGTCGAGCAGCCCGCCGGCGCCGCGCCGCAGCCAGCGCAGCGGCACCACGCCGCCAAGCAGCAGGGCCAACAGGACCAGCATCCCCAGTACGCCGCCGGGAAGGGGCAACCCAACGGCCCTGGCCCCGGCCTCGCACAGAGCCCAAATCCCGATCAGCACGGCCGCCTGGGCCAGCCCGGCCATAAGGCGGCAAAGCCCGGCCACCCCTTTCCGGCCGGACTGGCCGGCATGCCCGGCCACCCTCTCCGGGCCGACACGCCCGGCAAGCCCGACCGTCGATCCCATCGGATTGCCTCTCCTGGTCTTCATGGGAAAACTCCTTGCACGGCCCAGAAATAGGCACGGGCGAGGCAGTTGTGAAATGAATTGTCGGAATCGAGCACATTCCGTAGAGGAATGGGCATGGAACTGCGACACCTGCGGGCCTTTGTGGAAGTGGCGCGCCAGGGCGGTTTTTCCCGGGCGGCCAGGGTGCTTTTCTCCACCCAGTCCACGGTCAGCAAGGCCGTGGGCCAGCTCGAGGCGGAGCTGGGCGAGGCGCTGCTGGAACGGCTGCCCACGGGCACGCGCCTGACCGGGGCCGGGGAACTGGTGCTGGCCCGGGCGCTGGCCATGCTGGCCGAGGGCGAACGCATGGCGGCGGAACTGGCCGAGTGGCGCGGGCTGATTTCGGGCCGGCTGCGGCTGGGGCTGCCCATTTTCGGCAGCGCGCGGCTTTTCGCCCCGCTTTTCGCCGAATACCGCAGCCGCCATCCCGGGGTGGAGATCGAATTGCTGGAACAGGGCAGCGCCCGGCTGGAGGAAGCCTTGCTCGCCGGCGAAGTGGAGCTGGCCGTGTCGCTTCTGCCCGTGCCCGAGGCCCTGGCCTGGCAGCCCGTGCGCGACGACCCGCTGGTGGCGTTGCTGTGGCCCGATCATCCCCTGGCCGGGCGGGCGTCGCTGGCCCTGACGGACCTGGCGCAGACGCCGCTGATCCTGTTTGAACAGGGCTTCGTGCTCAACAGCCGCATCGAGGCGGCCTGCCGGACCAGGGGCTTCGCGCCCCATCCGGCGGCCCGCAGCAGCCAGGTGGATTTCATCATCGCGCTGGTCGCGGCCGGGCTCGGCGTGGCGCTTTTGCCGCGCATCCTGACCGAGGGGCGAAACCTCTCGCCGGTGGTGGCAACGCTTCTCGACGAACCGGGCCTGCGCTGGCGGGCGGCCCTGGTGTGGCGCAAGGGGGCGCGGCTGTCGCCGGCGGCCCGGGCCTGGCTGGCCCTGGCCCGGGAGAAGCTGCCGGCCGCAACGGGCTAGGCGTGGCGGGAATACCGCGGCCCCACGGTTTTGCCGGTTTCACCGCAAAGGCGCCGCCGCAACGGGCGAGGCGAGGCGGGTAAACAGCACGGCCGCCTTGCTTTGGCCGCCGTGGCCGAGGTCCAGCCCGTCGGTGGTGCGGCGCCTGGCCCAGCCCGGGCCGAGCAGCCCGGCCAGGGCCAGGTCGGTGTGGAAGCGCCCCTGCCCCACGGCCCCGGGGTAGAGTACTTCCAGCCGCTCGGGGTCGAGAGGCAGATCGTCCAGGTCATAGACGGGGTGGAGGGTGAAAAAGGCCTCGTGCCGCGCCCAGGCCTCGGCGGCGGCGGCCACGGCCGCAAGCCGCCCCTTGGCGATGCAGCCCCGGCCGATGAAATCCACGAACAGGGCCAGGTCGCAGGGCGCCTCGGGCGTCTTTGCCAGGAAATCCAGGCTGGCGAAGGCCACGTTGCCCAGGCCGTGCAAGCCGGCCAGCAGCCGGGCCACAGCCACGACCTCGGGGTCGATGTCGCAGCCAAGGACGTAGCGCGCCCCGCGCCGGGCGGCCAGGAAGGAAAAAAAACCCAGGTTGCAGCCGAGGTCGGCCACGGTTTTGCCGGCCACGTCCAGGCCGGCGACGTAGGCCTCGAGGCTGGCCGCGTCCGGGCCGCCGCCCCGGGCCAACAATTCGTCGCCGGGGCCGGGCACGGGCCGCCAGACGCGGCCGGGGCCAAGGGCGGCCAGTTTCTCGCGGACCAGGGCCAGGGAGGGTGCGGTATCGGGCATGGCCCCTTGTATCCCCTTGCCCGGCCAAGGCAAGGGGCAAGGCCTGCCGGGAGTTGTCAAATCCCTGGTCCTTGGGTAAGGACGATCACCCGCGACACCCGGCGGGGGCGGCACCGTTGCCTTTGCCCGGGCGGATCGACGCCGTCCCCCGGCCCCCGCGCCGCAAACCCCCTACCCCCACACCACCATGGTATTTAGCTCCGCATCCTTTCTCTTCTATTTTTTGCCTGTGGTCCTGGCCCTGTATTTTTCCTGCGTGACATTCGGCCGGTTGCGCAACTGGATCCTGCTGGCGGCCAGCCTTTTTTTCTATACCTGGGGCGAGGGCGAATACGTCGTCATCATGCTGCTGTCGATCGTGGCCAACTACCTGTTCGGCATCTGGGTCCACAAGGCCCACGAACGCAGTGACGCCAAACGGCAAGTCGGCGTGGCCATCGCCTTCAACCTGCTGTTGCTCGTCATCTTCAAATACACCAATTTCATCGTCGCCAACCTCAACACCCTGCTTGGCGAGTTCGGCCTGCCGGCCATCACCATCGGCCAGGTCCACCTGCCCATCGGCATTTCCTTTTTCACCTTCCACTGCATCTCCTACATCATGGACATCTACCGCCGCCAGACGCCGCCCCAGATGTCCCTGCCCAACACGGCCCTTTACATCTCGCTGTTCCCCCAGCTCGTGGCCGGCCCCATCATCCGCTACAAGGACATCGCCGCCCAGCTGACCCACCGCAGCGTGGGCATCGAGCGGTTTTCCAAGGGCATCAACCGCTTCGTCATCGGCCTGGGCAAGAAAGTGCTCATCGCCAACGTGGTCGGCTTGCCGGCGGACAAGATCTTCGCCATCCCGGCCGAGCACCTGACCACGCCCGTGGCCTGGTTCGGCCTGCTGTGCTACACGCTGCAGATCTATTTCGACTTCTCGGGCTATTCGGACATGGCCATCGGCCTTGGCCACATGTTCGGTTTCAAGTTCATGGAGAACTTCAACTACCCCTACGTCTCGCGCTCCATCCAGGAGTTCTGGCGCCGCTGGCACATTTCCCTGTCCACCTGGTTTCGCGACTACCTCTACATCCCCCTTGGCGGCAACCGGGCCGGCCAGGCGCGCATGTACTTCAACCTGGTGATGGTCTTTTTCCTGTGCGGCCTGTGGCACGGGGCCAGCTGGAACTTCGTCATCTGGGGCATGTTCCACGGCCTTTTCTCAGTGCTGGAGCGGTTTTCGCTTTTCAAGCGCCTGACCCAAGGCCCGCGCCTGCTGGCCCACGCCTATACCCTGCTCGTGGTCATGGTGGCCTGGGTCTTTTTCCGGGCCGAGAACCTGCCGGTGGCCCTGGCCTACCTCAAGGCCATGGCCGGTTTCGGCCAGGGCTCGGGCGTGGAATGGCACATGGGGCTTTTCCTCAACCCCAAGGTGGCCATCGTCCTGGCCGCGGCCGTCATCGGCTCGACGCCCATCGTGCCCTGGGTCAAGTCCCTGCGCGAACGGCTGCTGTCGCCGGTGCGCCTGGGGCCGGTGGCCCTGGACGACGGGGTCGAGGCGGTCGTGTGCCTGCTGGTGATGCCGGCCGTTTTCATCCTGTGCGCCATGTCGCTGGCCAGCGGAACGCACAACCCCTTCATCTATTTCCAGTTCTAGGTCATGCAAGTCCAGGCTCCCACCCTCGGCCACAAGGCCATCGCCTGTTGCGGCATCCTGGTCTTTCTGGCGCTGATCTGCCTGCCCATGATCGACAACCTGTGCCAGGTGGCCCCGGACGTCTATCTGATGGAAAACGACCCGACGCCGTTGCCGGACTCCTCGATGTCCCAGATTTTCAAATCCTTCAACGTGCTGCAGCGCGGCTATCTGGAAAAGACGTTCGGCTTCCGCAAGCTCCTGGTGCGCCTGGAGAACATCCTGGACATCTTCTGGCTGCGCGTCTCCAACCAATACCAGACGGTCATCAAGGGCAAGGGCGACTGGCTGTTTCTGTCCCAGGAAAACAACGACCTCAACGTCATCCAGGACTACCGTTCGGTGCGGCTTTTCAGCCAAAAGCAGCTCAACCGCTGGGTGGACGTCTACCGTGACCGCCAGGAATGGCTGTCCGCCCGGGGCATCCGCTACCTGATCGTGGTGGCGCCCAACAAGCACACCGTCTATCCGGAATTCCTGCCCGACCAGTTCAACAAGGTCAGCCCCGTCAGCCGCACCGACCAGCTGGTGTCCGCCCTGGAGGCGGCGGGTATCACGGTCCTCGACCTGCGCCCGACCATGGACCTGGTCAAGCGCCAGGCCCTGGCCTACTACCGCACCGACACCCACTGGACGACCTTCGGGGCCTTTGCCGGCTACGTCCAGATCATGAAGCGCCTGGGCCAGTGGTTTCCCCGATTCGAACCGGAAATCCGCGGCGACTACGACATCGCCATCGTGCCGGACTTAAACGGCGGCCTGGCCAGCATGTTGGCCCTGGGCGATTTTTTCCCGGAAAGCCGGGTCGTTTTCACTCCCCACTTCCAGCGCAAAGCCGTGGAGACGGCCGAGCCCCACACCGTGCCGCCCTATTTCCAGCCGCCCGTGATCATGAACACCAACGACCCGTCCCGGCCTTCGGTGGTGGTGTTCCGGGACTCCTTCGCCCACGAGCTCATCCCCTTTCTGTCCGAGCACTTCAACAAGACCACCTACGTCTGGCCCTACCCGTCCACCGCCCGCGAGGTGCGCTATTTCGACAAGGACCTGATCGAACGGGAAAAGCCGGCCGTGGTCATCGACGAGTTCGTGGAACGCTACTTCACGGAATTCCCGGCCAAGCAGACCCCGCCGGCCGCGCCCGCGCCCTAGCCCCGCCGCCCTTCCCAACGCCGCCCGTATTTTTTACACACCAGACGACCTCGCAAGCGCAGGTTTGCCCCCCAAAGCCCCTGCGCCCTTCGCCAACGCCACGAGGCCCAAGGAGGGCGGGCATGGAACAGGTACGCGCCTTCGTCGGCATCGCCCTGCCCCGGGAGTGCCGGGAACAGGCCGCCCGCCTGGGCGCGGCCGTGGCCGGGCTGGCCCGGGGAGCGGCCTCCCCGGCCCGGGCCGAGGCCGTCCATCTGACGCTGCGTTTTCTGGGCGATGTGCCGACCGGCGGCCCGGGCGGCCTGCCGGCCATCACGGCGGCCTTGGCGGCCATCCCTTTCGCGGCCTTTGGCCTGCGTTTCGGCGGGGGCGGCTTTTTCCCGGACATGGCCCGGCCGCGCGTGGCCTGGGCCGGGCTGGCCGTCGGCGCGCCCGAGTGCCTGGCCCTGGCGGCGGCCGTGGACACCGCCCTTGTTCCCCTGGGCTTGCCTCCCGAAGCCAGGCCCTACCGGCCGCACCTGACCCTGGCCCGGCTGCGGGAACCGGGCCGCGGCGGCGACTGGGCCGGGGCCTTGGGCCGCCTGGCCGCGGCGGCCTGGCCTGACCTTCGGGTCACGGCCTGCACCCTCTGGCGCTCCGTCCTCTCCCCGACCGGCGCCCGCCACGAAGTCCTGGCCGTCTTTCCTGCCCGCGACGCGTAGGGTGCGCCCTCGAAAGGCGCCGTGCCCCTTTTCGCGGGCAGCCTACGCATCCGTTTCGTTTTCTCGAAAAAGACCGGCGTGCTTCCCCAGGGGCCGCGCCGGCCGGCGGCAGGCCCTGCCCGCGCCGCCCAGCGCCCCTTTCCTTCCACGGCCAAGCCCGCACCTGCCGGCGACCGCGCGGGGACCCTGGAGGGACCGGGCGGGGTGGCCCCGACCTAGCGGAAAAAGACGCGCAGGCCCGGAATGCGCCGGCCGGCGGCGTCCAGGCCCAGGCAGGCGGCAAAGGCCAGGGGCGCATGGACCAGCAGCCGCATGGGGAGCGTGGTTGGGCCGAGGAACCGGCTGGCCAGGGACAGGGCCAGGACGTGGTAGATGTAGACGGTGAACGTCGCCCCGGAAACGGCGGTCAGCAGCCGGGGCCGCGGCCCCGGGGGCAGGTCGCGGCACAGCTTGAAAGCGCAGGCGCTGTAGAGGATCAGAAACGGCGAGGGGCCTTCGTAGAAAAACGGCGAAAACGCACCGGCCTCCAGGCTGGACCGCCAGGTCAGCCAGGCCGTGGCGCCCACGGCCAGGCCGCAGCCGAACAGCAGCAGCCAGGGGGAAACGCGCCGGTCGATGGTCAGCAGGGCGTAGCCGGCCACGAAGTAGCCGGCGGGAAAGACGAACAGCATGTTGTCCACGGGCAGGGCCACGTCGATACGGCCAAGCCAGGGCTGCGCCACGCAAAAAAGCAGCCACAGCCCCAGGAAAAGGCCCAGGCCCTCCCGCCGCGCCACCATCGGCCGCAACAGCGGCGCCACCAGGGCCAGCCCCAGAAACGTCCACATGAACCAGAGATGGAAGGCGATGGATCGCCGGACGTTGTAGACCACACCGTCCAGCAGCGGTGTCGGGTCGCCCTGGCCCAAGGCCAGGAGCTTATAGGCGACGAGTCCGCCAAGCAGAGGCACGGTATAATTGCGGGCGATCTTCAGGAAGTACGCGGCATACGACGGGATGTCCCGGCGCAGGATGAGGGCGCCGCTGACCATGAAAAAGACGGGGACGGCCAGCCGCGTGGCCGAACTGACGACGTTGGCCAGCATCCATGCAGGCGTTTCATCGAAAAATTCCACTCTGTAGGCCACGGCATGCAAGAGGACCACGGAAAAACAACAGACCGTTTTGAGGACGTCCATCCCGTACAGTCGATTTTGCGTCATATGGCTGCGGCATAGGGAATTGCCTTGCCGCTTTTTCGCGGCCAAGGCCCCTGGAAGAGACGCGCCTTCCGCCAGCTGCATGAGCGCAGCCGCATCGCCAGCGCCTTCCTCCCCCTTCGCCAGGCCGTGGCTTAGGCCAATACCGCTTCGCCGTCAAACACCCGTGCCTGTGCTGCCCCGCGCTGTCGCTGCCGTCTGCCCCGGCCTGTCCGGTCCTTGCCGGCAAGCCCCTGGCCAGGGCCGTGGACGTGGTGCGGCCCGGCGTCTGCCCCGGCCTGTCCGGTCCTTGCCGGCAATCCCCGGCACCGGCACGACCAACGCCCGGTCACGAGGGGAGTTCCCGGCTGCCCGGCCATTGCCCGGCCGCCCGGGAACCGGTAGGCCCCCATTCCGCCGTCGACGCCTGCCGCGACGGGGCCGGGCCCGAGGCGGCGCGCGCGCAAAAAAAGCCCGCCCCCGAGGGTGCGGGAGCGGGCCGAGAGGGGGGCGCGGGCGCGACTTACGGCATTTCGCTCATGGTCTGGTAGACGTTGCCCACGAGCTTTTCCGAGGGGGTCAGGGTCTTGGCCCCGGGGGTCCATTTGGCCGGGCAGGCCTCGCTCGGGTTTTCGCGCAGGTAGACGTTGGCCTGGCATTTGCGCAGCAGTTCGTCGGCATTGCGGCCGACGTTGTAGAAATTGATCTCCTTGGAGACCAGCACGCCGTCGGGGTTGATGATGAAGGTGCCGCGCAGGGCCAGCCCGGATTCGTCGTCATAGACGCCGAAGTAGCGCGAGACCTGGCCGTTGGGGTCGGCGGCCATCTTGAAGCGGACGTTTTCCAGGAGCTTTTCGCTGTTGCGCCAGGCCAGGTGGGCGAACTCGGTGTCCGTGGACACGGAGAAGACCTCGAAGCCCATCTTGACCAGCTCGTCGTGCTTGGTCGCCAGGTCGGCCAGCTCGGTGGGGCACACGAAGGTGAAATCCGCCGGATAGAAGAACAGGATCGTCCATTTGCCGGCTTCCCGGGTGGCTTCCATCGACATCTCGCCGAAAAAGCCCTCCACGGGGTCGTAGACCTTCATGGAGAAATCAACGACTTCCTGACCGACCGTCGCCTCGGGAACCTCGACGCAGCATTCTTCGTCGTACGCGTGTTCGTGCATGGGTGAGACCTCGTTGTTGGGGTTTCCGGGAATAACCCGGTTTCGTTTTCTTAGCCGTATATGTACCGCCCGGGGAAGGTTGGCAAGAAAAGCCTTGCCCGGGCGCGCCTTCGCTCATGCCCGCACCCGCCGCCAGGCGGCCGTGTGTGGACAAGGGCGACCCGACCGGCTAGTTTTCGCCGAGCTTCCCACCCGGGAGCTCCCCCAGGGAGGATACATGCGAAAGCCGGTCCGCCTCTGCCTCGCAATGTTGTTCGCGGCCGTGGCCGTCAGCCTGGGGCCGCGCCCCGGCTTGGCCCAGCAGGTCGACCCCTACGGCAATTGCTGCATCGCCCAGGTGGCCATGAGCGCGTTCAATACCTGGACCATCAACTGCGGCAGTTGTTCCGCCAATCCCGGCCAGTACACCCTGACCCAGCCCGACCCTGCCAAACTCGTCTACGTCGGGCCCGGCGGCGTCAGCGCCGACAGCCCCTACGACGCCGCCCTGGCCGTGTGCCAATGCCCTTCGCAGGATGCCCGCCGGGCCAGGGAAAAACGCATGCGCACCTTCGACGGCAACTGACGGCGGCCGCGGCCACAATGGCAACATGCGCTTTTTTGCCCTTCATGGCAATAGGAATGATTCCTATTTTCAGAAAAAATACCGACGGCACCGTCCGCCCTGGCGGTCGCCCCGGGCCAAGGAGATGGTATGACGCGCACGTGGACAGTCCTGGCAGGCGCCGCGCTGGTGGCCGGCGTGCTGTGTTGCCTTGCCGGCTGCGCCGGCCGGGGCCAGGCCGAGGCCCCGGTCAACCCGGCCTCGGTCCATACGGTGAAAGCGGCCCTGCTCAACCTGCTGGAGTGCCCGAGCCCGACCTGCACGGTGGTCGAGGACCTGCATGCCGGGGACAAGGTGGCCGTGCTGACGCCGGATATCCAGGGCTGGCTACACGTGCGCTCCCTGGCCACGGGCCACGAGGGCTACGTGCTCCGCCTGTTCGTCACCCCCTGACCGTTGCTTCGCCCCGGCGAACCGCTGCCCGGTCATTTTCGCCCGGCCCCGGCGAACCGCTGCCCGGCCCTTACCGAGGCCGTCCCGGACCCGACAGCGGCCCGCAGGTTTTTTTTGCCCCACGCCCAGGCCATGGTGCCTCGGGCGCAGTGGTCTCTTTTTGCGGCGACGGGCTCGCCGGCTTGTGAAAAAAAACATTTTTTCCGGCTAAATCCCCTGAAAAATGGGCCGCCCTTACGCTTTGCCCGCTAGGCAGAGGCCGAAATATTACATATAGTGAAAGGCACCTGTTTAAGCGGCTCGTTAGTTCTCTTTTTCACAAACCCCGGCCCCAGGGCGGTCCCGGGTTTACGGAGGCGTTTATGCGTTTGACGCTCACAGGAAAAATCATTGCCCTGCTCCTTTTCGCCGTCATCCTCCTTACCGCGGCCATTTCCCTGACCGTCCACCACTACCTGACCCTGGGGCTCAACCGGATGAGTCAGCAGGAGATCGACAGCAAGGCCGACGCCGTGGATTACATGCTCAAGGAGGCCAGCCAGGAGGTCAAGGGCGTGACGTACCTGCTGTCCACCCGGCCCGACCTGGCCGCGGCCATCGTGGCCAAGGACAAGGCCAAGCTCGTCGAGATCGCCAAACAGGCCCAGCGGGAACTCAAGATCGAATTCGTGACCATCGCCGACGCAAACGGCGTGGTCGTCGCCCGTAGCCATTCCGACAAGGCCGGGGATTCGGTCAAAAACCAGATCAACGTGCAAAAGGCCCTGGCCGGCCAGGGCTCCATCGGCCTGGAGGAAGGCACGGCCGTCAAGTTCTCGCTGCGGGCCGGCTTCCCGGTTTACGAGGCCGGCAAGATTGTCGGCTCCGTGACCACGGGCATCAACCTCTCCTCCAGCAACGCCTTCGTGGACGAGATCAAGAAGGTCCTCGGCACGGAGTGCACCATTTTCTATGGTGACACGCGGGTGGCCACCACCATCGAGCGCGACGGCAAGCGGGCCATTGGCACGCGCATGGACAACCCCCAGGTGCTCGAGACCGTGCTGCAAAAAGGCAGCCGTTTCCTGGACATCAACAAGATCCTCGGCCGCGACTACAACACCGCCTATTGGCCGCTGACCGGCGCCGACGGCAAGATCGCCGGCATGCTGTTCATTGGCAGCGACCGGGCCTCCATCGCGGCCACGGAACGCACCATCCTCTATTCCGCCCTGACCGCCTCCGGGGTCGTGGCGCTGATCGTGATGGTGGCGGGCTTTTTCACCGCCCGGGGCATGACCTCGCCCCTGCGGCGCATCATCGACCACGCCCGCAAGGTTTCCCGGGGCGACCTCGAGGCCCGGGCCGAAGGGACCTTCGCCGGCGAGATGGCCGAACTCAACGGCGCCATGGACAAGATGGTCGCCGGGCTCAAGACCAAGATCGCCGAGGCCGAGGCCATGAGCAAGGAGGCCAACGAGGAGGCCCGGTGCGCCGAGGTCTCCCGCCAGGAGGCGGAAAAGGCCATGGGGCTGGCCGAAATCGCCAAACGCGAGGGCATGCTCGAGGCGGCCGAGAACCTCGGCGTGGTGGTGGAAAGCATCATCGCCGCCTCGGGCGAACTGGAAAACCAGGTCGAGCACGTGCGCAGCGGCGCCGACCACCAGCGCGACCGCCTGCGCGCCGTGGTGGAAGCCATCGCCCAGATGACCGCCACCGTCCTCGACGTGGCCAAGAACGCCTCCCGGGCCGCCCAGTCCGCCGAGGACACCAAGGCCAAGGCCTCGGCCGGCTCGGCCGTGGTCGCGGAATCCATGCGTTCCATCGAACGGGTCAACACCGTGTCCGCCACCCTCAAGCAGGCCATGGCCGCCCTCGGCGACCAGACCCAGGCCATCGGCCGGGTCATGTCCGTCATTTCGGACATCGCCGACCAGACCAACCTGCTGGCCTTAAACGCCGCCATCGAGGCCGCCCGGGCCGGCGAGGCCGGGCGCGGCTTCGCCGTGGTCGCCGACGAGGTCAGAAAGCTGGCCGAAAAGACCATGACCGCCACCAAGGAAGTGGGCCAGGCCGTGGTGAGCATCCAGCAGTCCGTGGCCGGCAACATCCAGAACGTGGACAAGGCCGCCCAGGCCGTGGGCGACGCCACCAACCTGGCCGGCAAGTCCGGCGACGTGCTGCACGAGATCCTGGGGCTGGCCGAAGCCAGCGCCAAGGAAGTGGCCGACATCGCCGCCGCGGCCGAGCAGCAGTCCGCCGCGGCCGAGGAGATCAACCGGGCCATGAACGAGGTCAGCGACGTGGTCGAGGCCACCAGCACCGGCATGCAAGAATCCGCCCAGGCCGTGCACGCCCTGGCCGACCTGTCCGGCGACATGGACCAGATCATCGCCAAGCTGCGAAACGCCTAAGCCGCACAAGCCCAGGCCGTCCCGGCGCCCCCGTCCGCCGCCGGGACGGCCTCAGCCCCACCCCTCGCCCTCGCCCGCCGCCGGGACGGCCTCAGCCCGCCCCCTCGCCTTCCCCTGCCCCGGCCGCCCGGCCCAGGCCCCGGATGTGGGCGTCGTACTGCCGGACCTGTTCGGCGAAAAAGCCCATCTCGCCCGCGAAAACCAGGGCCCGGCGCGGGCAAACCGCATAACAGTACAGGCAGCCCAGGCAGGCCGCATGGCCGCCCGTCGCGGCCACGGCCACCGGGTCGAGGCCCATGGGGCAGAAGTCCCGGCACACCCCGCAGCCGTCGCAGGCCGCCGCCTCCAGGCCAAGGCCCTCCAGGCGCAGTTCCTCCCGGCAAAAGACGTCCTGGCGCAGGCCCGTGCGGAAAAGCAGCGCCCCGAACCAGTCCGTGCCGGCCAGGTAGCGGAACAGGGCCATGTTGCGCACGGCCAGGAAGTACTTCTGCCGCCGGGGATGGTGGATGAAGGTGGCCAGGGGGCCGGCCTTGGGCGGGGCGAAGGGCCGGCCGGCCGCCAGGGGCAGCTCGAGCCCGTCCAGGAAGGCATCCATGGCCGGCGTGACCAGCCCCCGGCGCCGGGCCTCGGCCAACGGACGCACGGCCGCGTCGGGAAAGCCGGCCAGTCGGGCGCAGGCCAGGTCGATCAGGTACGGGTTTTGGCCGAAAACCAGGGTGTCGCAGCGCACCGGCGTGCCGCGCGTGGGCCCCAGGCCCTCCATGGCCACCAGGCCGTCCACGATGTGCAGGCCGGGGCGCAGGGCGGCGTTGAGGTTGACGATGTTGGCGGCCAGGTCCTGGTGCGTCTTCTTCTTGTTCTCCTGGCCCACCAGGCAGCCCATGAGGTTTTTGAGGCACACCGACATGCCCGCCTCGAAATGCGTCTTGAGCTTGGGCAGGTTGATGACCAGGGCGGCGTCCAGGGCCGGCGCGGCCACCTGGGCCGCGACCCCGCCGGCGAAGGCCACCGGCCGGCCCGGGGCGGCGTTGAGGTCGAGGACGGGCACGCCGAAGCGGCTGGCCAGGGCGTCCACCCGAAGCCGCCCGATGACGCCGATGCCGTTGCGGTAAAAGCCCGAATTGGTGCCCTCGCCCACGGTCACGTCGCGGTGGCCGGCGTCGCGCAACAAGCCGAGCACGGCCGCCAGCAGCCGCAGGTCGGTGGTGTTGCCGGTCAGGGCGCCCATGTTGGCGTTGAGGTTGGGTTTGACCAGGATCGGCGCGGCCTTGTCCGTCGGGAAGACGTCGGCATAGGCGGGCAGGACATCGTCCAGGGCCCGGCGGACGGCGGCCAGGCTGCCGGCCCGGCGCAGGTGCAGGCGGTAGGCGGTCATGTTCCTCCGGAAAGCGGCGAAGGGCCTGCGGGAGCGGCCGCCGCGCACCCCGCCCCATGACGGGCATAACGGGTTCGGCCATGGAGGGGAAGGGGCGAGGCGCGCCCGGCGCGGATGGCGGCAAGGCGGGAGCGGGGCGGCGAGCGACAGCGGGGGTGAGCGGGTCAGATGACGGCAAGGCGCAAGCGGAACAAATGGCGGCAAGGCGCGAGCAGGTCAGAGGGGGCAAGGTGCGCGCGGGTCAGAGGGCGGCGAGGCACAAGCAGGCCGGAGGGAGGCAGGCCGCGTACGGGTCAGAGGGCCGTTGGACGCGAGGGGAACGGGTGCCCGGGAGGGCGGCTGGGGCGGAGGGTGGCGACGCGTCGCGGGGGCCCGGCGGCATGGGCCCCCGGCGCGGCCATGGGTGTCCCCGGTGCCATGGGGACGCCCACAATTCCTAGGCCGTGGGGCGCAGGCGCCGGGCGGCGGCCTGTGCGCGTTCCAGGGCTTCGCGTTCGCTTAACCCCGCGCCATGCCGGTACATGGTGTAAACAAGGGAGACCGGGTACGGAACGGCGCGTTCCGCTTGGGAAACGGTAGTGTCTTTACGCATCGGAGCCTCGGGTGAACCGGCCAGGCCGGCGTCATTGGTTCATGCCGTTAAAGCAAGGAGCGGGCCAAATCGTGATAATCCATGCTCTGGGCCGTCCTTATACCGGCGAACAACGCGAATCGCTGACAAATGTGTGGCTTTTTGGGGTAGGCCGGCCGTTTGGTGGGACAAAAATGGCAAGCGGCCGACACATGGCCGCAAATGCCCCAAGGCCGGCCGGGCCTTACGGCGCCGGCCGACGGGACAAATCGGAGGGGCAGTCGCTTAGCGGGAGGCGGCGTCCACGATGCGGTCCACCACCGCCTCCTCGGTCAGGTCCGAGGTGTCGATGACCAGGGCGTCGGCAGCCGGGACCAGAGGGGCTTCGGCCCGGCCCGTGTCCTGCGCGTCGCGGCGGCGGATGGCTTCCAGGATGGCTTGGTAATCGGCGGGCTTGCCCAGGGCGGCCAGTTGCCCCACGCGCCGGGCGGCCCGGACTTCGGGCGAGGCGGTCAGGAAGAACTTGCGCCGGGCCTCGGGAAAGACCACCGTGCCCATGTCCCGGCCCTCGGCCAAAAGGTCGTTTTCGCGCCCCATGGCCTGCTGGGCCAGGCGCAGGCGCAGGCGCACCACGGGCAGCACGGCCAGGTTCGAGGCCCGGCCGCCGACTTCCTCGGTGCGGGCCGCGGCCGGCAAGGGGGCGCCGTCCACCAGCAGTACCGTGTCCGCCCCGCTGCCGGACAGGGAAAAGGTCATGGCGCCAAGGGCCGCCTCGATGGCCGCCTCGGGCAGTTCGTGGCCGCCCGGGCCCAGGCGCAGGGCCAGGGCCCGGAACATGGCCCCGGTGTCCAGGTAGGCCAGCCCCAGCAGGCCGGCGGCCCGGCGCGACACGGACGTCTTGCCCGCGCCGGCCGGGCCGTCGATGGTGACGATGCGCCGGCCGCTAGAAGCCATGGTCGCAGATGTCCTTCATGGCGGCCACAAACAGGTCGTTTTCCTCGTCGTTGCCGATGCTCACGCGCAGCAGCCCGGGCAGGCCGTAGCTTTTGAGCCCCCGGACGATGATCCCCCGGCGCAGGAGCGCCTCGAAGAGTTCGGCGGCGGGATGCGGCGGCGTAAACATGAGGAAGTTGGCCTGGGACGGGAAGACCCGGCAGCCCAGGCCGGCGAGTTTGCCGGCCAATAACTCCCGGCCCCGATGCACGGTTTCGAGGCTGGCCGCCACGAAGGCCGTGTCTTCCAGGGCGGCCAGGCCGGCGGCCTCGGCCATGAGGTTGACGCTAAAGGGCAGGCGCACCCGCAGCATGTAGTCGGCCAGCCACTCGGGCATGACGCCAAAGCCCAGGCGCAGCCCGGCCAGGCCGTAGAGCTTGGAGAAGGTGCGCAACACCACCACGTTGTCGCACTCCCCGAAGCGGGCCAGCATGGAATACTCCGCCGCTGGTTCGGCGAATTCCACGTAGGCCTCGTCCACCACCAGCAGGGCGCGCGGCGGCAGCGACCGGGCCAGGGCGACGACCGCCTCGGCCGGAACGGCATGGCCCGAGGGGTTGTCCGGGTTGGTCAGAAAGACCAGGGCGGTGTCGTCGTCGCAGGCCCCGGCCAACGCCGGCAGGTCGAAAGCGAAATCCGGCCCGAGGGCGGGTTGGCGCAAGGTCACCCCGCACAGCCGCGTCTGCTGGACGTAGATGGAAAAGCACGGGGAAAAGGCCACCACGTTGTCCCGTCCCGGCCGGCAGGTCAGGCGCACCAGCAGGTCGATGACCTCGTCGGAGCCGTTGCCGGCCACGACGCAGGCCTGGGGCACGCCGTGAAAGGCGGCCAGGGCGGCGGTCAGGGCGGGGTTGCCGGCCCGGGGATAGCGGAAGACCTGATCGGCCTTGCGCCCCAGCACCCGCTTGACCAGCGGCGAGGCCCCGAGCGGGTTTTCATTGCTGGCGAGCTTGACGATCCGGGACAGGCCGTAGCGCTCCCGGATCTCTTCCATGGACAGCCCGGGGGCGTACGGGGTGAAATCCCGCACGTCCTCCCGGATTCGGTCGATCGGCTGCATGAACGCGCGCTCCGCGAAGCCGGCCCGCGACGGGGCCGCCTCGTGTTGTGTCCCTAAAAAATACGCACGTATTTTTTAAGAAAAAGTAATTGTTCTTGGGCGTTGCCCTCGAAACGGCACCGCCCCCCTCGAGGGCGCGACACTAGGCGGCTTCGCGGGGTTTGACGGTCAACACGGGACAGACGGCGGTCTTGACCACCTTCTCGGCCACGGAGCCGAAAATGATGCGGTCGATGCCGGTGCGGCCATGGGTGCCCATGACGATCATGTCGGCATGGTTTTCCGTGGCGGCCTTGAGGATTTCCTCGGCCGGATAGCCGGTCAGGACCTGGCCCCGGGCGGGCAGGCCCTTGAAATGCTCGTCGATGAAGTCGTGCATGGTCGTGCCGGCCGATTCCACCACGTCGCCGACGAAGGTGTCCAGCGCCGCCTGGGGCACGTTGAACCCCACGTATTCGGCCAGGGACGGGGCCACGTAGACGCAGCAGACGGCGGCGCCGGTGGCCTTGGCCAAGGTCGCGGCATAAGCGGCCACCCGGGCCGACCCCTCGGAGAAGTCCACGGCGCACAGGATGTTTTTCACACTGGGCATCACACCGCTCCTTGTTTTGGATGCGTTGCGGCTTAAGATCTCGCCGCGCCGGCCGAAAAGGCAGCACGGGCCGGTCGGGCCAGAGTGCCAAAGTGGATGGCAATAGACAAGGCGTTTTGCCTGCCCTATGGAGAAGGAAGCTGGCCGGCGACGGCCACGGCCGCCGCTCTGGCCGACCACCGGGCCGGGGCGGGCGACGGGCCGGGGCGGGCAAAAATTTCCTGGCCGTGAAAAAAATTTTTCAAGCGATGCCTGCACGTTACCACTACCACCATTTGGCAGGCTCCTTGCAAGCAAACTGGAAACGTTAACGCGGGGGAAGGCCGATGAAAATCCAAACCGACCAACTGACCGCCCTGCAGCAGGCCGCGGAAAAGACCGCGGGGTCCAAGGACGCGTCGGACGCCTTTGCCGCCATCCTGTCCCAGAAGCTCGGCGACGACAGTTCCTCCCAGGCGTCGGGGCTTGCCGCTCCGCCCCTGGCCGGCTATGCCGCCCTGGACCTCTCCGGCGCCCAGACCGCCGGCGACGTCGAGGCCTCCGGTCAATTCAGCGAAGAAGAGCAGGCGGTTATGAACAGCATGGACACCCTGCTGGCCAAATGGGAGAATTATGCCGACCAGTTGGCCTCCGGCTCCGGAGGGGATTCCCTCAAACAGGCCTACGGCGTACTGGAAAACATTGAAACCGGCGTCAAGCAGCTCAAGGACGACCTGCCAAGCGACGTCAACGCGGGGCTCGGTTCCCTCGTCAACGAACTGGAAGTCATGACCGTAACCGAGAAGATCAAGTTCAACCGGGGCGACTACATGTAGCCGACCCGGACCGCACGCGCCGCGCCGTCCCGCGTCCAGGGAGCCGGGATGGCCGCAGCGCGCAAGGACACATGTTTCGAAACGCCGCCTTGCCCGGGCAAGGCGGCGTTTTTTTGCGCCCCTGGGCTGCCGGCTACAGCCCCCCGTCCCAGCCCGGCAGGAAGAAGTCCAGCCAGTCGTCCACGGTAAAGCAGCGCAGTGTCACCGGGCAGCTCGGACAGACCAGCGAAACCGGGCTCGACAGGCACATCTCCCCGCCGGCCGGGGCCAGCACGGAGAGCCACAGCAAGACGACGCAAATCCGGGTCGCAGCGCGCATGGTTCACCCCCCTTTTCCTTTCCCAGCGAAAACAAACAGGCCGTTCCCTGTGCCGACACGCGGCGGCCGCCCCGAGGGCCACGCCCTCGGACCTTATTCGGCCAAGGGCCGGAAGCCGCACGGGATTTGCTGGCCATAAGCGATCCCTTGTGCTAGGTTATAAGGAAACCTTCGGAGTATTGCCATGGGAAGCGCGCTCAAATCCGCCGTGATTCTGCTGGCCGACGATGACGAGGACGACGTGATCCTCATCCGGGATTCCTTCCAGAAAGCCAAGCTCTCCAACGCCCTGCACGTGGTGGAGGACGGCGTGGAACTCATGGACTACCTCAAGCGGCGCGGCGCCTACGCCGACCCGGCGCAAGCCCCGCGGCCGGATATCATCCTGCTCGACCTCAACATGCCCCGCATGGACGGCCGCGAAGCCCTCAAGGAAATCAAAAACGACCCCGCCCTCAAGGAAATCCCCGTCATCATCCTGACCACCTCCCAGACCCACGCGGACATCCTGCGCAGCTACCAGGACGGGGCCAACTGCTTCATCACCAAGCCCGTCACCTTCCAGAGCATGTGCGAGGTGGTGAGCAAGTTCGGTGAATACTGGTTCCAGATCGTCCGCCTGCCGGATTATTGAGCGCAACCGGCCAGACACAAAGCGGGAACCAGCCCCATGCACGATACCGCGAACAACCTCGAGGCGCTCATCCGCGAGTGCGACGACCTGCGTCGGGAACTGGCCGCCAGCAACCGCCTCGACACCCTGATCGCCGCCTTCCTCGACCTGGTCAAGGCGGACACGGACACCCCCGAACTGTTGCGGCAGGTCGTGAACCTCCTGGCCCGGGGCACGGGATTCATGGCCGTGGGACTGCGGCTGCGGGAAGGCAGCGATTACCCCTACTTCCAGACCAGGGGGCTGTCCGAGGCCTTCATCCGGCTGGAAAACAGCCTGTGCCCCCAGGGCAATCACCAGCGGCCGGCCGGCGACCGGGACGGCGCCGCGCCGCTCGAATGCGCCTGCGGCATGGTCATCGAAGGCCGCATCGACCGCAACGAGCCTTTTTTCACCGAATACGGCAGCTTGTGGACCAACAGCAACACCGAGCTGCTGCGCGCCCGCCCGCAGTTGCGTGAGCACATCCGGGGCAATTGCCTCGCCGCGGGCTACGAATCCTCGGCGCTGATCCCCCTGCGCTGCGAGGCGACGACCCATGGCCTGCTCCAGCTCGAGGACAAGCGGCCGGGACGGTTCACGCCGCAACTCCTGCGCGGGCTGGAGCTTATCGCGCGCCACCTCGCCCTTGCCCTGTCCCAGCGCGAAGCCCTCGAGGCCTTGCGGGCCGACGGCCGGACGCTTTCACTGCGCCTGTCCGAGGGCGCCAAGGCCCTCAACGCCAGCGAGGCCCGGTTCCGCACCCTGGCCAACACCATCCCCCAACTGGCCTGGATGGCCCGGGCCGACGGCCATATCGTCTGGTACAACGACCGTTGGTACGCCTATACCGGGACGACGCCCGAGGAAATGGAAGGCTCGGGCTGGCAGCGGGTGCACGACCCGGCCACGCTTCCGGCCGTGCTCGAGCAGTGGAAGGCCTCCATCGCCACGGGCCAGCCCTTCGACATGGTCTTTCCCCTGCGCGGGGCCGACGGCCGGCTGCGCCCCTTCCTGACCCGGGTCAACCCCCTGCGCGACGCCACGGGACAAGTCCTCCAGTGGTTCGGCACCAATACCGACATCTCCCAGCAAAAGGCCCTGGAAGCGGAACTGCGCCAGCGCGAGGAACAGCTGCGCCTTTACATCACCCACGCCCCGGCGGCCATCGCCATGTTCGATAAGGACATGCGCTACCTGGCTGCCAGCCAACGCTGGGTCGCCGACTTCGGCCTGGCCGGGCAACCCCTGCTCGGCCGCAGCCATTACGAGGTTTTTCCCGAAATTCCCGAGCACTGGAAGGACATCCACCGCCGTTGCCTGGCCGGGGCCGTGGAACGGGCCGAGGAGGACGCCTTCGTGCGCGCGGACGGCGCCAGCCAATGGCTGCGCTGGGAGGTGCGGCCCTGGTACACGCCGGAAGGGGCCATCGGCGGCATCGCCGTCTTCAGCGAGGACATCACCGCCCGCAAGCTGGCCCAGCAGGCGCTGGCGGAACGGGAGCTCCAGTTCCAAAAAGTCTTCCAGGCCAGCCCCGCGCCCATGGCCATCCTGTCCTTCGAGAGCGGCCGCTTCGTCCATGCCAACGACGCCTACCTGGGGCTGCTGGGCTATGCCCCGGACGAACTCCTCGGGAAAACGACCGTCGAGCTCGGCATCTGGGACGACCCGCAGGCCCGCCGGCGCATCCGCAAACGCTTCGCCGCCGGGAAACCGATCGTCGACGCCGAGGTCCGGCTGCGGGCCAAAACCGGCGAGAACATAAACGCCCTGCTGTCCATCGAACCCATTACGATAGCCAACAGCGTCCACATGCTTGCCGTGACCAAGGACATCACCGAACGCAAACTGGCCGAGCAGCGGTTGCGCCAGGCCCGAGACGTGCTGGAGGACAGGGTCCAGGCCCGAACCCAGGAACTCGAAGCCAGGACCATCGAACTGGACAAGTTCTTCTCCGTCA
The DNA here is from genome assembly GCF_049995385.1 of Solidesulfovibrio sp. DCME. NCBI lineage: Bacteria > Pseudomonadati > Thermodesulfobacteriota > Desulfovibrionia > Desulfovibrionales > Desulfovibrionaceae > Solidesulfovibrio > Solidesulfovibrio sp. DCME. The sequence goes on along the minus strand of NZ_CP188261.1, from coordinate 1,058,572 downwards.
GTTCCCACGACCTCCAGGAGCCCCTGCGCAAAATTCGCGTCTTCGGCGAGCGGCTGCGCCTGGAATACGCCGACGCCCTGGGCGACACGGGCCGGGACTATCTGCGGCGCATGGAAAACGCGGCCACCCGGATGCAGACCCTCATCAACGGGCTGCTCGAGTATTCCAGGGCCAGCCGGAACCTGCCGCGCTTCGCCCCGGCCGACCTCGGGGAAATCGCCGGCCAGGCGGCGCGCGATTTCGAGCCCGGCCTGGCCGCGGCCGGGGGGCATATCGAGATCGGCGCGCTGCCCCAGGCGGAAGTCGACGGCGCCCTGCTGAATCAGGTCTTCCGCAACCTCTTTTCCAACGCCCTCAAGTACCACGGCCAGACACCACCGGTCGTGCGCGTCAGCGGCGCGATCGTTTCCGAGGCAGGGATGCAGTGGGCCAGGTTTTCGGTTACGGATAACGGCATCGGATTCGACCTGCGGTTCAAGAACAAGATCTTCCAGCCCTTTCAGCGCCTGCACGGCAATACGGCCTATGCAGGCACCGGCATCGGCCTGGCCATCGTCCGCAGGATCGTCGAACTGCACCGGGGCACGATCACGGTGGACAGCGCCCCCGGCCAGGGGGCGCGGTTCATCGTCAGCCTGCCCGTTTCACAACCGGGGCGAGGATCGGGAACATGAACATGGGCTCCTTGGGGAAGTGGCGCACCATCCGTTTCCGGCTGGCCTGCCTGGTGGCCGCCTGCGTGGTACCCGTATGGCTCGCCGCCGGCTGGCTTGTCGCCATCGCCTACCAGAACAAGAAGCAGACCGTCGAAACGCAATTGCGGGATACCGCCCAAAGCCTGCGCCTGAGCCTGGATGAGGAAATAGCCCGTATCCAGGCGGCGCTTGCGGCCCTGGCCACCTCGCCGGCCCTGGACGCCAGGGACTTCAAGGCCTTCCACGAACAGGCCCGCCGGCTGCTGGAAAGCTACAAGGACGCGGACATCATCCTGGCCGACGCCACCACCCAACAACTGGTCAACACCTACCTCCCCCCGGGCGCCCCCCTGCCCAAACGCGGTGCCACCAATGCCGTCCGCCGGATCTTCGAAGGCGGCCGGCCCATCGTCAGCGGGCTTTTCAAGGGGGCCATCACCGGGCGCGACTTGATCAGCCTGGACGTGCCGGTCAGCCGCGACGGCAAGGTCGCCTACGACCTGGCCATGGCCCTGCCCACCGACCGTTTCGTGGCCCGGATGGCCGAGTACCCCCTGCCCGCCGGCTGGGTGGGCCTGATCATGGACGCCGACCGGGTGGCCGTCTACCGCACCCTGGACTCGGACCGGTACGTGGGCAAGCGCATCCCGCCCCTGTTCGGCAACCCTGGCCCCGGCGACCACGTCAAGGAGTTCCTGAACCTGGAACAGGTGCCTTCCCTGGCCTGCCTCAGCCGCTCGCCCGTGACCGGCTGGTCGGTGGTCATCCACGTGCCCAAGTCCGTGGTCTGGAAGCAGCTGCGCGAGTGGCTGTTGTGGGTGGTCACCGGGACGACGCTGCTGTCCGCCGGCGGCCTGCTGCTGGCCGCCCTCATCGGCCGGGGCCTCTCCCGGTCCATCCGGGCGCTGGTCGGGCCGGCCCGGGAACTGGCCGCGGGCAAACCCGTGCTGGCCGGCGACTTCGGCCTGGAGGAAACCAACACGGTGGGGGAGGCCCTGGCCGAGGCCTCGCTGCTCCTGTCCGAGCGCACCGCCAACCTGGAGCGCAGCAACCGGGAACTGGAAATCTTCGCGGCCGTGGCCTCCCACGACCTCCAGGAACCCCTGCGCAAGATCAAGGCCTTCGGCGAAAGGCTGCGCGAAAACAACGCCGCCAACCTCGACGCCACGGGCCAGGACTCCCTGCGCCGGATGGAAAGCGCCGTGGACCGGATGGAAACCCTCATCCTGGACCTGCTCGAATACTCCCGCATCACCACCCGGCCCAGCCCCTTCGTGCCGACCGACCTGGCCAGCCTGGCCCGTGAGGCCCTGGCCGACATCGAAACCGCCGTCAGGGAAACCGGCGCCCGCGTCGACCTGGAAGCCCTGCCCACGGCCGCGGTCGACGTGTCGCAGATGCGCCGCGTCTTCCAGAACCTCCTGTCCAACGCCCTCAAATTCCACGGCGAGGCCCCGCCCCGGGTCGTGGTGCGCGGCTGGGTCGAGACCCATAACGGGCGGGACTTCGCCCGGGTGGACATCACGGACAACGGCATCGGCTTCGAGCCCCAATACCTGGACCGGATCTTCCAACCCTTCCAGCGCCTCCACGGCAGGACCAAATACAAGGGCACGGGCATCGGGCTGGCCATCGTCAAAAAAAGCGTGGAACGCCACGGCGGGACGGTCACGGCCACCAGCCAGCCCGGCCACGGCGCGACCTTCAGCCTCGCCATCCCCGTGCAACAGCCAACGCGGGAGGAAGCGCATGGCCCCGCCTGAACCCGTCAAGGTCCTGATCATCGACGACGACGAGGACGACTTCCTCCTGGCCTCCGCCCATTTCGCCAGGATACCCGGCGGCCGGTACGCCTTGCGCTGGGCGCCCGGCTACGACGAATCCCTGGCCGCCCTGGAGGCGGAGCGCTTCGACGTGTGCCTGCTGGATTACCATCTCGGCGGCCATACCGGCCTGGAGCTTTTGGCCGAATTTTCCCGGCGGGGGCTGTCGGTGCCGGCCATCTTCCTGACCGGCCTTGGCGACCGCGCCGTGGACCTCATGGCCATGGAGGCCGGGGCCACGGACTTCCTGTCCAAATCCACGCTCAGCGCCGATACCCTCGAACGCGCCGTGCGCTACGCCATCCGCAACAAACGGGCGGAACAACAACTCGAGGAGCGCGTCCGGGAACGCACGGCCCAGTTGCAAAAGGCCATGGAGGAGGCCAAGGCCGCCAGCCGGGCCAAAAGCGAGTTCCTGGCCAACATGAGCCACGAGATCCGCACCCCGCTCAACGGCATCCTCGGCATGCTCCAACTGCTGCAGTCCACCGGCACCGACGCCGAGCAGGACGAATACATCACCAATGCGCTCAAGTCCTCGCGGCGCCTGACACGCCTGCTCACCGACATCCTCGACCTGTCCCAGGTCGAGGCGGGCAAGCTGTCCATCGTGAATACGACGTTTTCGCTGCGCAGCCAGCAGGAGGCGGTGCTCGACACCTTCGCCCAGCCGGCCCGGGAAAAGGGCCTGGACTTGGCCTTCAGCCTCGACGCGGCCCTGCCGCCCGAGATTATCGGCGACGAAACCCGGTTGCGCCAAATCCTGTTCAACCTGGTCGGCAATGCCGTGAAGTTCACCGCCCACGGCCAGGTGCGCGTCACGGCCGCCCCCCTGCACGTCCGGGACGACGGCAGCCTGCGCCTGCTCCTGGCCGTGGCCGATACCGGCATCGGCATCGCCCCCGAGCGGCTCAAGGATATCTTCGAGCCCTTCAACCAGGTCGAAAACGCCTACACCCGCCGTTTCCAGGGGGCGGGCCTCGGTTTGGCCATCGTGCGCCGCCTCGTGCTGCTCCTCGGGGGCGAACTGGACATCGACAGCAGCGAAGGCCAGGGCACGACCGTCTATGTGAACCTGCCCATGCGCCGCCCCCGGGCCGCCATGACGGCGTCGCGGCAAAGCCAGGCGGGCGACGAGGGCTTTGCCCGGAAAATACGGGTGCTCATCGCCGAGGACGACGACGAGAACCTGCACTTCGGCTTGAAGGTCCTGGATAAGATGGGCTGTCTGGCGAAACCGGCCAAGAACGGCCAGGAGGTCTTGCGGCTGCTCGCCGCGGAGGATTTCGACCTCATCCTCATGGATGTCCAGATGCCGGTCATGGACGGTGTGGCCGCAACCGAGGCCATTCGCGCCGGCGCCACGGGGGAGGCCAAGCGCACGATCCCCATCGTCGCCATGACCGCCTTTGCCATGCCAAGCGACAAAGGCGTCTTCCTCAAGGCCGGGATGGATGCCTACCTGGCCAAACCGGTGGATATAAACGCCCTCAAGGAGGTCATCGTGCGCGTGCTTTCCCGAGGGCACGGCGGCTAGGCGGCGGTTTCCGGCGCGTTACCCCCTATCGCCGGGCACGGGATGCTGGTACACGTGCCGCAAAGGGCCGGCTCCCGACAAACCCCACACCCGCGCCACACGAGGCCTGACATGCAGGACTACCACAAGCTGATGCAGTGTTTCTGGGAGATCAATGCCCAGGATGTCTCGGACATATGGAAGACCATCGCGGAGAACAGGTCCCGCGACAAGCCCAAATGCGACGTGGGCGCCTGGCACTCCGAGGACGGCAAACGCTTCTTCCTGGAAATAGCCATCCTCAATACCGGCGGCCGGCTGCTGCGGGTGGAGATCGGCGAGGACGGCAAGTTCCGCGCCTCCCTCATCCTCCCGGACATGGATTAGTCCCGCGGGCGGGTGGCGCACACATGAACGCCCTCTCCTGCCTGGGGTTCGTTTCCCTGTGCCTGGGCCTCCTGCTTGGGCCGGCCCGGGCCGCCGGCCAGGAGCCGGACTGGCTCCTCTACGCGCCCGCCCTCCACGGCCCCGGGCTTCCGGGCGCCGGCAATCCGGCCGGAACCTGCCCGGTCCCGGTCGAGGCGCAGCTCGAGGACGTCGCCGCGCCGGACCGGGTCATCGGAACCGGCAGCCCGGAAAGCTGCACCAGCCAGGCCGTCATCGAGGCCGTGGCCAAGGGCGGTGTCATCGTGTTTGCCTGCGGCCCGGCCCCGGTGACCATCGTGCTCGATGCAACCGCCAAGGTCTTCAACGACACCGGCCCGCGCATCGTGCTGGACGGCGGCGGCAAGGTGACGCTCAGCGGCGGCGGGGCGCGGCGCATCCTCTACATGAACACCTGCGACCCGGCCCAGGTCTGGACCACGCCCCACTGCGACAACCAGGACCATCCGCGCCTGACGGTGCAGAACCTGACCTTCGTCGACGGCAACGCGGCCGGCGAGGCCGAAGGCGGCGGGGCCATCTTCGCCCGGGGGGGGCGGCTGAAAATCGTCAACTGCCGTTTTTTCCGCAACACCTGCGCCGCGACCGGCCAGGATGTGGGGGGCGGGGCCGTGCGGGCCTTCGACCAGTACCAGGGCCTGCCGCTGTACGTGGTGCGCAGCACCTTCGGCGGCCGGGCCGACCTCGGCAACAGCGGGTCCAACGGCGGGGGCGTAAGCAGCATCGGGGTTTCCTGGACGGTGCTCAACAGCCTTTTGAGCCACAACCGGGCCCTGGGCTACGGGGCCAACCCGGCCCGGCCCGGCACGCCGGGCGGCGGTTCGGGCGGCGCCGTCTACAACGACGGCAACACCTTCCAGTTGCGGCTGTGCGGCAGCCGCCTCGAGAAAAACACCGCCCGGGAAGGCGGCGGCGCCCTCTTTTTCGTCAGCAACGACCGGACCGGCAGCCTGCGCATCGAGGCGTCGCAACTGCGCGCCAACCCCAGCCAGGGCTTCGAGACCGCCGGCTATCCCGGCATCTTCTACCTGGGCGACGGCCCGCCCGTCGTCATCGGCTCCGTCATCGAATAGCCCGGGCGGCGCCCGGCGGCTCGGGCCACGCCCCCGCCTGCCCGTCGCGGCCACCCCACGCCGGGACAACCCCCGCCTGCCCGTCGCCGGCCACCCCACGCCGGGACAACCCCCGCCTGCCCGTCGCCGGCCACCCCACGCCGGGACAACCCCCGCCTACCCGTCGCCGGCCACCCGACGTCAGGTCAGCCGCCGCGTTGAGGGCCACCCCAGCGACACCCTGGCTTCGGCCTGACACCCCGGCGACGGCCTGCCACCCTGCGGCAGCCTGCCCCCGCTACGACCCGGCTTCGGCCTGCCTACCCGTCGCCCGCGCGCAAGGAGCCGGACGTCTTTTGGCGGCCGTTCGCAGCCGTAGCCGCTGCCTACCCGTCGCCCGCGCGCAAGGAGCCGGGCCAGTCCCACCTCGCCAGCGGCCGGGCCGGGCGCGCCACGCCCGGGCAGCCCGGAGCTCCCCTGGCTGCCGTGCGTCCCTCAACCCACAGGGGAGCCCCCCCGGCCTGGACGGTACAATCCGTCCATCCTCGATCTCCCCTCTTTTCAGCTTGTTATGTCATTTTAGATCGAATCCTTTCAACACAAATGCCCCTCGAAGGTGTTTCCTTTTGACCTCTCCGCAACCCTCTGCAATATTTGAATTAGCATAAAAGACTCCTCCTCGTGGCGGCCGAAGAGCCACGCCCTGGAGCAATGACGATCTTTTTTATTGGGGCCAAGCGTGACCACAATCCATGCCAACGGTCCGTTTTAATTGATGCTTTTTTTAACGGAACACCGTTTGCTGTTAAAACGAACATGATCGTTCATCGCATCGGCCTGCCCGAGGCTGCCGGCCCGTGACAGGCGATGGAACACGCCGCGCGAGCAATAGAGCGCCGCATGGGATCGTAGGCGTTCATTTCAATGGCAAAACGGTGAGTCGCAACCCATTCTAACGCGTAAGGAAGGACAGCATGGCAAAGTTTATCAGGATCGATATGGCGACGAAGGCGGTCAACACGGAAGAATGCCCTGCGGAATACGCCGGCCTGGCCGGCCGGGGGCTCACCTCGAACTTTGTGGCCAACGAAGTGAAGCCTTCCTGTCATCCCTTAGGCAAATACAACAAACTCATATTCGCCCCCGGGTACCTGACGGGCACGAGCGCGGCCAACTCCGGCCGGCTGTCCTGCGGCGCGAAGAGCCCGCTGACCGGCGGCATCAAGGAAAGCAACACCGGCGGCACCTTTGCCCAGAAGATGGCCAAGATGGGCATCAAGGCCATGGTTTTCGAGGGCATCCCGGCGGAAGACAAGTACTACGTCGTCAAGGTGACCATGGACGGCGTGACCATCGACGAGGCCCCGGCCGAAACGATCGGCATGGGGAACTACGAGGCCATCAAGGTCCTGCAGGCCAAGTACGGCCCGAAAGTCGGCGTGGCCATCATCGGCCCGGCCGGTGAAATGTGCCTGACCGCCGCCAACATCTCCTTCGCCGACCCCCAGAGCAACATCCGCAGCGCCGGCCGCGGCGGCCTGGGTGCGGTCATGGGTTCGAAGAAGATCAAGGCCGTGGTCATCGACGACGCCGGCGCCCCCGGCGTGTCCATCGCCAACACCGAGGCCTTCAAGGCCGCGTCCAAGCGGTTCACCAACGCCCTGACCACCCACCCCGTCACCGGGCAGGGCCTGCCGAAGTACGGCACCAACGTCCTGGTCAACATCCTCAACGAAGCCGGCGGCCTGCCGACCAAGAACTTCCGCTGCGGCCGCAACGAATGGGCCAACAACATCGGCGGCGAGACCATGGCCGCCACCATCGAGGCCCGGGGCGGCAAGACGACCCACGGCTGCCATGCCGGCTGCATCATCCGCTGCTCCCAGCACTACAATGACAAGGAAGGCAAGTACCTGACCAGCGGCTTCGAGTACGAGACCGTCTGGGCCCTTGGCGCCAACGCCTGCGTGGACGACCTGGACGCCATCGCCTACGCGGACCGCGAATTCGACGACGTCGGCGTGGACTCCATCGAGACGGCCGTGGCCGTCGGCGTGGCCATGGAAGCCGGCATCATCCCCTGGGCCGACCCCAAGGCGATGCTCGAGCTCGTGGGCGAGATCCGCAAGGGCACGCCGCTTGGCCGCATCCTCGGCTGCGGCGCGGGCGCCGTGGGCCAGATGTACGGCCTCACCCGGGTGCCCGTGGTGAAAAACCAGGCCATCCCGGCCTATGACCCGCGCGCGGTCAAGGGCGTCGGCCTCACCTACGCCACCACGCCCATGGGCGCCGACCACACCGCCGGTTACGCCGTCGCCACCAACATCCTCAAGGTTGGCGGCTTCGTCGATCCCCTGGGCAAGGAAGGCCAGGTGGAACTGTCGCGCAACCTGCAGATCGCCACGGCGGCCGTGGACAGCACCGGCATGTGCCTGTTCATCGCCTTTGCCATCCTGGACATCGCCGACGGTTTCAACGCCCTGGTCGAGATGATCAACGCCGTCTACAACCTGTCCCTGACCGGTGACGACGTGGTTGCCCTCGGCAAGTCCATCCTCAAGGCCGAGCGCGGCTTCAACGAGCGCGCGGGCTTCACCAAGGCCCACGACAGGCTGCCCGAATTCTTCGAAGAAGAATGCGCGCCGCACAACGTGACCTGGAACTTCACGGATGAGGAAATCGACGAAGTTTTCAACTTCTAGCACGACGGCTTTCGTCGGAAACTGACAATGGGGGGATGAGGCATCATCCCCCCATTGTTTAGGAACATGAAGCCGTTTCCCCGCCGACACATCAATATACTGTTGCTTAAAGGGAGTTTTTGCTGCTATGCTCTAGAGAAACAGGAGGCGTACAAATGGGTAATACTGTAGAAATCCGAGCTTTCATGGGACTCTCTGATTTCTTTAAAGAAAATAATTGGCCCAATCCGAAAGTATGTCCTGTGGCAGGCGAAATAACAGGCTGCGAATTGCTGGCATTGCTCGGCATTGCCGAAGAAATGGTCGAAGTCATTTTTGTCAACGGCAAAGCGACGGTGCCGTCCAATGCCACGGTTCACGGCGGCGACAGGGTGGCTTTGGCGCCTCCGGGCGTGCCCGGCCCCTACCGCGTCCTGCTGGGGTTCAAGAAAATGTAGACACTTGCGCACGAAGCGGCGAGAACTGAACGCGGAGATGAAAAAATATATCCTTCTAACAAGCCAACAGTGGGAGTTATCACCGGAAACAACAAAGGCACTGAACGACTGCGACGTGGGTGCAATCTACGTCAAATCGTGGTCTCACGTGGAATCCGTATGCACCGGCATAAAATTCAATCTTATCGTTGGCTTCTGTAATGCAAACAGCCGACGGATCTGCACGGTAATCCACGCGGTCAACAAACACTACCGGGCAACAGACACGGCGGCCGCCGCGGTCATCCTCAAGGAATGCAAGCATACCGTCAACCGTGGCAAATACGCGTTGCTTGCATACTGCCTGTACCGGATCATTTCCCGTCAGGCCCCCGAGGCCAGCCTCCTGGAGGCCATCCGCGGCGGCCTTGGCCTCTCACGGCCGGACAGCCTCTGGCGGCAGGCCATATAAGGGCCTTCCCGCTGCCCAACCGGGCAAACGCCGCCACTCGCGCCACATAGCACCGCCCGCCCGAGGCCGTCCCCGTGCGGGCATGCGCCTTGCGCCGAGCGCTTAGGGCAACAGCAGGAGGTTGCGCGCGGGCAGCGCCTGGGCGCCCGCAGCCGTGACGGCCTGGGCCACGGCCAGGCCCGTTGCCCAGGGCGTGTGCGCATACCCCGGGGACAGTTCGCCATCCGTGATGGCCAGCGCATCCCAGTCGACGCTCCAGTTCATAAACCCCGCCACCGTGTTCGAGTTGGCCTGCATGAGGCGCCACGCCCCGGCAATGAGCCCGGGGGTGGCGATGTAGGTCATTTCCCCGCCGGCGGCGCCTTCGGTGGCCGGAATGCCCAGGGCGAGCTTCTGGTTGGGAATCAACACGCCCAGGCTGCCGTTGGCGGCGTATCCGTCCGCCGTGGCGGCCGCCCAGGCGAAGCCGCTGAGGAATTTGTCCATTCCATCCGTGGGGATCACCTTGGTCGCATACCCCTGGCCGTCTTTGTCCGGGCCAGCGAAGCCGTTGGCCGGCCCTTGATTGTAGAGTTGCGGCCAAATGTACGAAAAATTGCCCAGGCCGACGGCCTGGATCAAGTCGACATAGAAACTGCCCGCCAGGCTATGCGAGGCCCACTGGCCGGAACCATACATGAAGGGCACGATGTAGCACCATTCCGGGGCCAGGGTGAGCCAGAAATCCTGTCCCTGTCCCCTGTAATAATTGACGACCGCCATGACCGCCTGGCCCATGAGCACAGGGTCGATGGCGCTGAGCGTGTCCGTTTCCAGGTCCAGGTCGATGCCCTCGAAGCCGTAATTGTCCACGATGCTTTTGGTTTGCGTCACGAAGGCCGCAACGTCCTCCTGGGTTTGCATGCTCAGGTGGAAATATTGCCCGCCCAGGGAAACGATGACTTTCCTTCCTTGCCCCTTGGTCTTGGCGACCATGTCCTTAACCTGGGACTCGGTGTAGGTGGCGCTTCCCTGGGCGCCTGGATTGGCCAGCGACAGGACGTAGTTGCCGCCGTCGTCGGTGATGATGAAGGCGGTGATGATCACATTGTAGCACGAATCGACCAGGTTCATGTCCACGGGGTTGGATTGGATCTGCTTGCCGGCGACACTGTAGGACGTGTTGGCCCCCCAGGCGCACCAGTATGTCGCATTGATCCCGTTGTCCGGGCTGAGGGACGCGTAGGACGCCTGGGCCAGCATGGCCGAAAGAAGGAGCGAGAAGACTGCGACGAAGCGGTGTGTGTGCATCCTGCGCCTGTCCTGGGACGTGTTGCGGGTTCCTTGATTTTCACCCCAGCCGCCGCGCCAGGCCGGCACGCTGCCCTCGACTCCATATCGCCCTTGGCGTACGAAGGGATACAGATCCTCTTCCTGATGGAGCATGTCAAATAACCTCCAGCAAACAGAGGGGACGTTACAGCTTCCGCATAAAGGATTTTTTCAAAAAAGTTGACGCTCTACCATATTTATTTTTCGAAACAACAGAACGCATGGACATCGCAACACAAAAAGGAGCTTCGTATGCCTCGGCTCGTTGCCCTCTGCGCTGTCGTTTGCCTGCTGCCATCGCTGTTTATGGCTGCCCTTCCCAACACGCCCCCTGCCTTCGCCCAGACGCCCGCGGGGCGCAACTTGGTCTTTTCGACCTACCTGGGAGGCACGCTCCCCTTCGCCGGTGCCTCGCCGCTCACCTTCGCCCAAAACGCCGCCAGCGATGCCGCGGGCAACACCTATGTGACGGGCGCCACACAAGTCTACGACCTTTCCGTGCGAAACGCCTTTCAATCCGCCCCGGCAGCGGACTGCGCCATGGCCGCCTTCGTGGCCAAGTTCAGCCCCGTCGGCCAACTGCTGTGGTGCACCTACCTGGGGGGCAACAAGCAGAGCATGGGCATCGGGGTGGCGGCCATGCCGGACGGCGGCGTGGCCGTCAGCGGCCTTACCACCTCGGACACCGCCGGCGCGTTTCCCACCAAAAACGCCTTCCAGGCCCAAAACAACGGCCTGTCGGATTATTTCCTGGCCGTTTTCGATGCCCAAGGCGGCCTGCGCTATGCGACCTACCTCGGGGGCAGCGGCGAGGAAGGGACGCCGCAGCCCAACACCTTCGCCGATGACAGCAACAACGGCAACAACGTGGCCGTGGATGCCAACGGCCTCGTCTACGTCACCGGCATAACCGATTCCGGCGCCGACAAGGCGATCGAATTCCCCGTGACCCCCAACGCCCTGCAACACAAACTGGCCGGCGGCAAGGACGCGTTTTTGTGCATCATCGACCCCGGCCGCAGCGGCAGCGAATCCCTGACCTACGCCAGCTTCCTCGGCGGGAAGGGCGATGACAAGGGGCACAGCGTCGCCGTCGACGCCAGCGGCGGCCACATCGCCGTGGCCGGCTTTACCAACTCCCAGGACTTCCCCGTCACGGCCACGGCCCTGCGCGACACGGCGCCGCCGGTTGGCTACAGCAGCAACGGCTACGTGACCCAAATCGGATCCAGCCAGCCCGGCTCCCCAGCTTCCCAATACACCCTGCTCTATTCCACCTATCTGGGCGGAAACACGGTCGAGGCCAGGGATGACGCCTATGGCGTGGCCCTGGATCCCACCGGGCTGCTCGTGGCCACGGGGCGTACGCAATCGGCGGATTTTCCCATGACTCAGGGCGGGGCCACCATCTACAACCGGGCCACCTACCTCGAGCCGGGCAAGTCCGGCGACGAGCCCTATGTCGTGAAGATCGATCCGGCGCGCAGCGGCTCGGATTCCCTGGTCTACGCCACGTTTCTGGGCGGCGGCTCGAAAACCGACGCGTGGGGCAGCTTTTGCACCAGCCTCGGCCTGGACGGGCAAGGCGGCGTCTACGTGGCCGGGGAGACCTGCGCCCCCGGCCAGGCATACACGCCCGGCGACCCGTCCGCCCCCGAAACGTTTCCCTATACCAACAACGCCTTGTTCACGGCCCTTCAGGGGAGTTGGGACGCCATCTTCATGCAGATCGCCCCGGGCGGCACCGTGTTGGGCTACTCCACCTACCTCGGGGGGAGCGCAAACGACCGCACCTACGGCCTGGCCGTGGATAGCGCCCGCAACGTCGTGCTCAGCGGCCTCACGTTTTCCGAAAATTTTCCGCTCCGCAATCCGGCCAAGACCTGGCCGGGCAATATCGGGTATCAAAACGCCTTCGTGGCCAAATTCGCCCCGAATGTGCCGGAGACGGGCCCCTGTTTCTTGCTGCTGGGCAATTGAAAGGTTGCGTTGCAGTTGGTCGAGACCGGGCTGAAAGTCTCACCCGACAGGAAGCAACGCATTGTTGCATCCGGCGGCCTGAACCTCGGCTTCCGCTCTTTTGTAGAGATCGCCCAGCGGAACGACGGCACCATTGTGTGCCGACCCTTTCCCTGGTGGCGGTGCAATGCTGCCGCGCCAAATTTCATGCCATTTTACTTCCTCAAAATTGAAGAAGCAACGTCCACATATCCCCAGCAAGGTTGGCCACAGTTATCCGGTATGTCATCCAGATGGCGCACGGGTTGGGGCTGTTTTCACCTGTCGTCACGCGCCAGGTCCTCGGCTACCAACGGTGTTTTTTTAAGCCAAATTCCTGGGCGATCTCCTGACAAGAGCGACCGGCGGCGGCCCCAAATCGTAACCGTTAGAATTTCATCAAATGAAATCTAATTTACAGAAAAATATGGAAATAGAAATAATGCCAGAAGATGTGCTGCATTTTTGACAGATCATGTCTGAAAATGACATACCGCACACAGGATCAAGCATGCTCCGCGTCGAAAGACATGGGTGCAAGCAACTATTTGACATGTCTGTGAAACATTTTCTGCGAAAAGAGTGGAGACTGGCAGTGCAGTATAAAACGCTTCGGGTGCTGCTTTTTGGCATAGTGCCTTGTTTGTTCTCCTATGTGGCATTCGCATCTTCTGACGACGACTTATTGTTTTTAATCGCGCCAATTATAGCGAGTCGATGCACAATTACCTTGGACAAAACCAGTTTGTCCTTTGACGCTTTCGGGGGAGCCCAAACCGTGGCGATCACGGCGAGTGGCTCCTCCTGTGTATGGGTAACCGAAGTCCCGTCCGAGGCATCGACTTGGCTGTCGGTGACTTCTGGCACCTCGGGATGCGGTTCGGCCACGGTCACGGCCCGAGCCAACGCCGGAACCGACTCCCGGTCCGCCACCATCCAGGTTGCCGGTCAGGCCGTCAGCATCAGTCAAGCTGGTTTGGGAGCATTTCAATACATTTTGCCGGACACCGGCCAGACAAGATGCTACAGTAATAGCAGAGTGATCACTTGCCCCAGCGCAGGAGAAGATTTTTATGGCCAGGATGGCAATTACCAGGGTGTGCAAATGTCCTATCAGGACAATGGCGACGGAACAGTCAGCGACTTGGTGACTGGGCTCATGTGGCAACAGGCCGACGATGGGACGACCAGGACCTGGGCAGACGCTGGCACTTATTGCTCTGAGTTGAGCCTTGGTGACCATACTGACTGGCGGTTGCCTTCACGCATGGAACTTTCGAGTATTCTAGACTCTGGGCGCGTTTATCCAGCTATCAACCCCGTATTTTCTTGTTCCTCTGAGGCTGCTGCCTATTGGTCCGGCACGATCAGTGCAAGCGATTCGGACTACGTCTGGTATACGTACTTTGCAGAAGGAGGCACGACAGCAAACACGAAGATCGCTAAATATTTAGTTCGGTGTGTTCGCGGCGGACCTTTGCCTGAGTCTGTGTATGTTGACAACGGCGATGCTACAGTCACGAATCAAACTACTGGCCTTATGTGGGAGAAAGCCAGTAGTTCCGACAGTTCCGACGGAATGACCTGGGAACAGGCCCTGGCCTGGTGCGAGAACGCCACGACAGGAGGCTATTCGGACTGGCGTCTGCCAACCAAGCGCGAACAAGACAGCTTGTGGGATGACTCCCGGTACCCGGCCATCAACCCAATCTTTACGGGAGATAAACTTAGCATGATTCGCTCCGGCACGACCGTGGCGAACGATGTGCTCGAAGCCTGGAACCAGTACGTCCTCTACGGCGTCCCAATTTACAACGATAAGACCAATACCCCAGCAGCGGACGTCCGCTGTGTTCGCGGCGGACCTCACTGATCATTTTGTTCTTTGATCATAAGGAGGAGTCCGCAAGGCCTCCTTCTTTATTTTCGTGCTCAGGTAAGCGGGGTTACGGTCTAGTGCAGGGCTCTGAACATCGCTTCCACCCGTTTCTCGGCGCCTGCTTCACGGTACAGGGCATCAATGGCTTCGTCGGAAAATTGGGCAAGGTGGTGCCGGTCCCTGGTGGAAAGGCCGAGGGGGAATAGCCGACTCCAGGGACAGGCAATACCCCCTTTGGCGGGAAAAAACTTGCCTACTCCTAAATTGAATATTATTTACTTCTAAAAAGGAGCGACACTATGCCCGCCACCCGCCAAGCCCAAGCGCCCCTTTCCCGGTATGCCGCTTCGCCCATCGTGGACCTGTCCGTGAAGGCTGACCGCGACCGCCTGAGCCCATCCGCCGTCAAGGGCTTCCTGAACATCATGGCCAAGTGGAGTGTCCGGGACGCTGACGCCATGGGCCTGCTTGGCGGCGTCTCCAACGGCCGTTTCTACGCCATGAAAAAGGCCCCGGATGCTGCCGGGCTCGACCAGGACGAATTGCAGCGCGTGTCCTTTCTGGTGGGCATCTTCAAGACCCTGAACATCATTTTCGGGGAAGATTTGGCCGACGCCTGGGTGCAACTGCCGAATCAGAACCGGATTTTCGGGGGCGCGACCCCGCTTACCTATATGATTCGTGGCGGCCTGCCGGCTTTCCAGACCGTGCGCCGGCTGCTTGATGCCCGACGCGGGGGGCTGGCGTGACGCTACCGGGTTGCTCCTCCCTGCGGATCCAGGACACGCACCGGCTCATCCCGTCGAAGCATTCAGGGAATGGGGTACTCAGGCGCATTGCCGACGACGACGCGCACCTGGACGATCTTTTCACCCTGGATGACGCCACCAACGACCGGCTGCAAGGAGAGATGGACCTGTTGCCGGGAATCGGCCGGGACGAACTTGTTGCCGGCATCCCCTATGCGTCGATCATCAACGCTTCATTCTGCCACGCCTCGCCCGAGGGCAGCCGGTTCAACGGCCCGGATCGGGGCGCTTGGTACGCCGGCTTTGAACTGGAAACCAGCCAGGCCGAAGTGGGCTTCCACAAGAGCCGCCAGTATCTGGAAATCGGCTGGGAAAAAGAGGACACCGTCACCTACGACGATTACCTGGCGAACTTCGATGCCGACTTTCACGACATACGGGTCGACGCGGTCTTTGTGGCCTGCCTGGACCCTGGCAGCTACTATGCCTCGCAGGGATTGGCCATGGAGTTGCTGACGACCGGCTCCCTCGGCATTGTCTATCCGAGCGTTCGCGCCCATAGCGGCACCTGTCTGGCCTGTTTCCGCCCGGCGCTGGTCGGCAACGTGCGCAAGTCGAAGACATGGTCGTTCGTGTGGCGCGGAAGCGGCGCAGCGCCGCTGTGGCGGGAGTAAAGCAGCCCCTCAGGACCACCATGGACCAATCCGACCTCTTGCGCGTCATCTACTTGGTGCTCCTCCTGGCGGTCATCATCACCATGCGCTGGTGGCCGGGGCTCAATTACCGAAAATTCGACTGGCGACTGTTCAAGAGTAAGGGGCGCAAGAGGGATTGACGATCTTTCCCCGGCTAGGTCGCGACTGATCATCGGGGCCGAAAAACCCTCTTCCTGAACGGTTGGCCGGGGATTATGTCAGGAGCAAGCACAGGAGCTTGTTGTCATGCCCGAGCTACATAAGGCCGACTTGTACTCATTTTGGAGATGGGAATACTTGCGGCGCAACAAATACTATCGAAAGCATTATGACGCCTTGGCAAGTTTTCTCAGCAGCATTGATGTGATTTTGACAATTGACACGACAAAACCGCCAACTGAATGGTTATGGTCATCCAACTGAAGGACTTTGTCTGGCTGCCTGAAGCATTCAATAAAATTAACGGGTTCATTCAACGCTTTCATATTCTTCCATTTGACTGCGAAAACGGCCCAGAAGTTCAAGAACATGTAGAGGTGGCCCAAAGTGGTGATTACGATTTCTCGCGTTCCATTTGCTCGTTAGTCACGAATTATCAAACGGACTTTTTACAAACGAACCTGTCGATAGTAATTTTGACGACGGCATATGCGAGGCTGAAAACCGTGTTATGCGTGCCCGAAAAGGGATGCAAGGTGGCTACGACCGTACGAAGCATCGCACCTTTATAAAGCAATTTGCGACCTTCAAATGCTACACGTAACGAATCCCCAGTTTCATACTACTGATAAAGAAATGGTTGCCCGTGCGATTGGGCTCTTCCTTTGGGATAATGTCGAGCGTGACGGCAAGAAGATGGGTGACGTAATGCTACCGAAACCATCTCCCCTTGCCAGGTCGTGGCGTCACAACTCGTGGAGGACCTGGGCACAATGCTGAGGGATATTCGCGCCATTGCCAGTCGTCTTGAGTTCATCGGAAGCGGCTTGGAGATTGAGGACCCCAACCCGAGGGGCGCTGCCCTGGCCGTGGTGGACACGGAAATGAAGGTCCTCGACCTTGTCGAGGATTTGGAGCGGATGACCGCAAGCGCTCGCGATCTGGCCGGCACCAAGGCAGAGGCTTGCGGAGGGGAGGTGCCCCATGCGTAGCGCCGACCAAAGGACGCTTGAAGATCACCTCCACAGGATTTCCTCGAAGCTCATTTTTTTGAGGGATCACTCAGAGGCGATAGAAGCCTTTCCCGGCCTTGTGGACGTTGTGGAAAACCTCAAGGATGAAGCCGGGATGGCCATAGACCTGTGGGAGCAGTATTCCGAAGAGAAGAACAAGGTCCCGGTCGCTGCGGGGTAGAGTCTGCGGACTACTGGATCATGGGCGGCCTGCTTCTTCGGAGGTGGGCCGCCTTTCTTTTAGGATGACTGAAAACAGACAGCCCCCGGCCGAAACCAGGGCTCACGAGGCGGCCCGGTAACCTGGATTGGACTGCAACCAATCCGCCCTTCTGGAGGCAGCCAAGCAGCCTACGACCGAGGGGCACTCAATCCCAACTCTTCGGGATTCTATAACAGGATAGTCCAGTGGCTGTTCGATCTATTTGGTGGCCTCTTGGATGATCTTCATTGCCTCTGCCTTGCGCGACTCCAGGATAAGCAGGAAAACTTCTGAGCCCTTTTGTCGCCGGTCCCACCATTCAGGATCGGCAAGGGCGAGAATCGAGTCGGCGACAGCGTCCCTTTTTTCGCGTGGCACGGATCGAAGGCGGGTCATACACAGCTCTTTTGCATCGGCCATCTTGTCCGCCAGGGTTGCCCGCTTCGCATCGCCAATTTTCATGAAAGTCCTTTAAGTCTATCTTGTTTCGAACATCTTTAGACATGTCCTCGCTGTGACAGTTCGCCTTCCTTGTACCTATCGAAGTCGAAGCGGCCGGGCACGCTGTCGACGTCGTGGCGCTTGGTCCTCAAGACGAAGATCGCCACAAGGGCGAGGACGCCCACGGCAAGGGCGATGCCTATGATCCATTCCATGGTGGGCTGGTAGCAAAGAGGCCGGGTCTTGTCATCCTGCCGCAATGCTCCCAAGGCAACGCCCAAACAAACAGGAGTAGATGTGTTGCCGCAACTACTCGACTGAGATTGTAATGCTGCGATCCTGGCGTAATTCCACGAACTCGGCCACCAAGTCCACCATGCCGAGATAGGATGCTACGTCTTGTCCACGCCGCAGGAGTTCGTATGCTTGGTCTTGGAGCCCGACTTGACGGAGAGCTATCACGGCTGAAAGGAAAAGCTGATATACATCACTGTCGGCGCGGGTAGTGACGAAAGGTTTTCCCATCGTCAATAGATAGCAAACGGACCGACATTTGTCATTAAGATGAACAACCGAGGCCCGTAACGCCCTGTTTTCACGTCCTGGCTGGCCTATCCGGCCAAAGTGCCATGGGCTGGGCTGGCGTCGATCCTTTGCGCGGATATGGCGCGTGGACCGGGGGCAAGCCGAGTTTTGAAAACGCACCTTGGTCATGCTGGCAGGTGGTCGGCT
This sequence comes from Solidesulfovibrio sp. DCME, assembly GCF_049995385.1. Classification (NCBI taxonomy): domain Bacteria; kingdom Pseudomonadati; phylum Thermodesulfobacteriota; class Desulfovibrionia; order Desulfovibrionales; family Desulfovibrionaceae; genus Solidesulfovibrio; species Solidesulfovibrio sp. DCME. Next base: position 1,040,273 of record NZ_CP188261.1, on the reverse strand, counting down.
GAAAATTTAGCCGATTGGCGTGGACCTCGACGCCCACGATTCTGTGGAGACCGCCCGGCAAGACGCCAACACAAAATTGTGTCGACCTCCCTATGGGGACGCCCGCAATTTTGCGGAGTCCGACACCAACCTGGCCAGGTCCCCAGCCTGGGGCCATATCCGCCCGCCTGCCGGGCTTTTCTCGCCAGGATGACCTTTGCGCTGTCTGCCGAGAGAAAGGCGCTGTATCGTGCGCTTATGCGGTCGACTAGGGTGTGGCAGGGAAGTTTTCGCCGGTTGTGGCGAATACCCCGGCAGGCCGAAAGTGAAGGATTCTTCCCTGTGGCGGTCGGGCAAGTTGATCCTCCGTCAACTCGCTGGGGCAGTCCGGGGCACTGAGCGAACTTTTACGCTGAGTGGTCGGTGGACTGGTGGCTGAAATTTGAGCCGCGAGATCGGGCGGACTGAGCACGGTTTTGTGTCGAGTGGGCGGTGAGCCTCGGCTGGGTGACGGGCGGTTGCCGGGGGACAGTCCCCCACAGCCCGCTTCCCATCCCCCTCGAGCCTGGGCAATCTTCACCCGATTTCACCCCCCGTCACGTTAAAAAGTGGCACAGAGGTGGAACAAAACCGCTCTTCCAAAAACAAATGGGGCGCCCGGCTTCTCATCGCCGGCGCAACTTCCTGAAATATGGTACCCGAGGCCGGACTCGAACCGGCACGTCCCGAAGAACAAGGGATTTTAAGTCCCTTTCTGTAAGTTTTCACGGTACTTAACAGACCTTCCCAGAAGCCGCCCAAAACGCCGTAATCCCCTTGACATATCAAGGCTTACCACCTATCTCTCCCTTCATGGTTTTTCACCCTGTTTCACCCTTCCGTACGCTTCAAAGGATGGACAGGGGATGGACAAAATTCAAGCAAGGGATTTTTCCGCCATGGCCAGATGGACACAGACCAGCTACCCGGGGGTGCGGTTCCGAGAACACGCGACTCGGAAACACGGCATCATGCCCGACCGCTATTTTGCGATTTACTACAAGACAGGTGGGAAACGGCACGAGGAAGCCCTAGGTTGGTCTTCCGAAGGATGGTCGGCCGCCAAAGCGGCTAAGGCCCTGGCCAAGCTCAAGGAGGCCCACGCCACGGGAGCCGGCCCGGCGACCCTGGCCGAGCAGCGCAAGCAGGCCGAGGCCCGGCGCAAGGCCGAGCAGGCGGCCATGGAGAGGGACGCGCGCCAGGGCGTGACGTTCGACGCCTTTTGGAACGACGACTACGTGGTAGCCCTCCGCAACCGGGTCAAGCCCGAGTCCTCCCAAAAGGAAGAGGCGCACTTTGCGTTTTGGTTGTCGCCTGTCCTGGGTAAGCTGCCGCTGCGGGAGATCACGGAAGCGGACCTTGAGCGCGTCCAGGACAAGATCAGGGCCGCCGGCCTGTCGGATCGGTCCCACGAGTACATCATGGGCACCTTCCGCCGGGTCTGGAAGCACGCCTTCAAGCGCAAGATCGTCGCTGTGGAGTGCCCGGTGGGCAAGCTGGACATCCCAAGGCCCGTCAACACTCGCCTTCGCGTCCTTACGCCCGAAGAAATTCAAACCCTCCTGGCCGAACTGACGAAGACCGACCCGACGGCCCGCGATTTGACACTCTTCGCCCTACTGACCGGCTGTCGGGCCTCGGAAGCGTTCAAGCTCAGGTGGGAAAATGTCGATTTTGTGCGCGAGGCGGCCCTTTTCCCTGAAACCAAAAACCGGGAGCCTCGGGAAGTCTTCTTAGCCCCTGACCTGATAGCTATGCTCAAAGGCCGCAGCCCCGGTCAGACCGGCGAGTACGTCTTTACCAAGCGCGACGGTACGCCCTACGATGCGGCCCCCTCCTCCTTCAAAAACGCCCTGAAACGCCTTGGATTCAACGAAGGGCGTGCCCCACGGGACAAGGCCACCTTCCACAACCTGCGGCACAGCGCGGCCACCTACGCGGCCAGACGTGGCGTCCCAGTCAAGGACATGCAGACCATTTTCGGTTGGAAGACCCCGAGCATGGTCTTCAGGTACGCCAAGGGGTCGGAGGACGTGCAGCGCCGGGCTATGAAGGGCTTGGCCAACGCGTTCATGGAAGACAAGGGCGGCAAGGTGGTTCCGTTTCCCGCCAGCAAGGCAGAGGGAGAATAATATGAATGAATATGAAGCTGAAAATGAAGCCTTGGCCGAAGCCGGTGAAACATATCTCCTAGAACAGACACTTCATTTCATTAAATCTGGCAAAAACGTCCCGCCAAAAGACGTAGCCGCTGCTTTGCGTTGTGAACTCGTTCCCATTCCTAAAGAAATTTTGGATTATGCAGCGGGAATGCTCGATGGTTCACCGAAACGTCGCGGGAGGCCGATTAATGTAATGCTTGAGTCAGCACGAGAAGCATTCTCGGATCGTGACTTTCAGATGGAGGATATTGAATCTAGATATGAAGAACTGAGAAAGAAAGGAATGAAGAAATATGACATCTTGGAAGTAATTGCAGAGGAATACGGCAAATCATCTGATTGGGTTTCGGCTATTTTGTATCCTCGCCGCAAAGATTAGCCGCCCCCCTTCCTGGGGTAGGCTTAATCGAGAATTGCACTACCTTTAGGGAAAAGTTTAATTGTGGTTCACGATGGGAAATTCAACCAAGGAGTTTCCCCATGCAGACTTTTTCCCATCCCCTCGACGCACTTGCTACCTCCCTGCCTCCGGTTTTTGCACGCACTGAGGTCGGCCGCCTGACCGGTGGCATCGTCGCGCCCGGCACAATGGCCAACCACGACAGTCGTGGGACCGGCCCGGCAGGCGTGTTTTTTGTCAACCGGAGAGCTTGCTATCGGCGTGAAGCGTTCGTTGAGTGGCTCAAGCGCCATACCGGCGACCGGACCCGGGGCAGGGTCGGGGAGGCGGCATAGTCATGGAGGAGCAAAACGGAAGCGCCGGCAACGGGGTGGCGGCCCCGGCCGGCGCTGCAAAAACCTGGCTGAAAAAGTTTCAAGCACTCAATAACGGTTCCCCTCTCATTTGTCAAGATGTCTTTGAGTGGCTTTGGCGATACGAAAGCCACTTCATCCCCTATTCTTCGAATTGGTTCATATGGAAAGTTGAGAAGCAAAAAGCTCGCTGGAACATTGAGAAGTACGCTCCGTCTCATATAGCTGTAGCAGCGGCTTCACAAGGGGCAATGTTTTTCAGTATCCACGGTTTCGACGAAAAGCCTTTGCCGACAAAAAACAAGGCAAATAAAGAAATCGTGCGCCGTGGCCATCTTCATCTTGATTTCGATAGCAAAGGCAACATCGAACTTGCGCTTAATGATTTACGGATGCTTGTATTTAACATTTTGCCAAGCTATGAAATTGATCCGCCTACAGTACCTATTTACTTTAGCGGATCGAAAGGATTTCACGCTACTGTTTTTGATATTTCACTTGGACTAGAGAAAGGTAGAACATTACTTTCTCACATACACGGTGAAATAGTGAGAAAGTTTAAGCGAGAAATCCCCACACTTGACCTTTCCTTGTATAAGTGGGGATATGGTCAAATGTACCGATTGCCAAACATTAAGCGGTCTACCGGTTTGCACAAGATTCCTTTGCGGACTTCTGAGATTGCAACCGGTGGGCTTACAGTCAATGATATCTTGGAGCTTGCGAAATCGCCGCGATTGATTGCGCTTCCTCCGATTCCCAAAGGAGGGCGCGGCAATGGGTAGTGTTTTTGATCTTGTTACGGGCGCTGAAAAGAAAGCTGAAAGGAAAGAAGGTATCCTTGAAAGCGCCGTCCCCATGACTAGCGAACAAATCGAACGGTTTCGAAAGCTGTTTGATGGAAGCGAGCCGGCTTGTGTAACCGTCGCGCGTACAAAGACTGATTACAGCGACAACACGGACAAGCTAAACTTTCATAAGCTCATCGCTTTTTTCAAAATACCCTATTACAAAGCCGCAGGCATTCTGCTTGATAATGCACTTGAGGCGGAAGATGATTGGCTTATCTCTTTTGCTGGAAGCAGCACGTATGACACGTATGAAGCTCGCCGTGAGCACTTCATGCAAGAGTGGACGAATAACACTTACGCCTTTGATTGCAAAGTTTGCAAGGCGTATGTCAAAGGTTATCAATGTCTTACCTGCCCCATGGAGGAGGATCGAATCAGGGAAGCCGAAAGAATTGGTAACGCAGATGACGTAATGATTGATGACGGAACTTGGCAAGCTGCCGAGACAGAAGAGAATGGCCTAACTGAAGATGGCGTTGCCCTTGCTTTTGTGTATCGCCATAAGTCCGACCTCCGTTACGATACAACGGGAAAAACGTGGTTTCACTGGTCGGGTAGTCGGTGGGAGGAAGACCGAACCAAAAAGGCTTTTGACTATGCCCGCAAAATATGCCGCGCATACAGCGATGAAAAGCCTTCTCTTGCGACGGCAAAAAGCATCAAAGCCGTTGAAGTGCTTGCATCGTCCGATCAACGCATAGCAGTCACCCCGGACATATGGGATTCGGACGACTATTTGTTAGGCACCCCGAACGGCACTGTTGATCTACGTACAGGTATCATGCGGCCGGCAAGGCCAGGAGATTATATCACAAAGCTGACGGCTTGTTCGCCCGCTGATACTGTTAATGCGCCTGTGTTTTTGAAGTTCCTGGATCAGGTAACGCAAGATGACAAGGAAATGCAACGCTTCCTTCAACAGTACCTTGGGAGTTGCCTTACTGGCGACACAAGGGACGAAGCGTTTATCTTTATCTATGGCGAGGGACAAAACGGCAAGTCAAAGCTACAGGGTGCAATCAAGGGCATCTTGAATGACTATGCCAGGACGGCTACGGCCGAAGCGTTCACAACAACCAAAGGAGACCGGCACACAACCGATTTAGCAATGCTGCATAACGCACGTATTGTAGTAGCTTCCGAAACCAAGAAAGGAAAGGCTTGGGATGAAGTACGAATCAAGAGTGTAACGGGTGGCGATGAAATTACATGCCGCTTTATGCGCCAAGACAACTTCACATACAAGCCAAAGTTCAAGTTGTTCTATGTTGGCAACTTTAAGCCTAATATCACGGCTGTTGACTTCGCTATGCGCCGTAGAATCCTTATCGTCCCTTTCACGTTGAAGCTGGAGGAGAAAGATAAGGACTACGAACTAGCGAATAAGTTACAGCGGGAGTACCCAGGCATATTGCGGTGGTTGATCGAAGGGTGCCTTGATTGGCAGCGCAACGGACTTGTGCGCCCTGCTGCGGTGCTAGAAGCTACTGAGCAATACTTTTCTGACCAGGACGTGATAGCGGCCTTCCTTGAGGAAGAGTGTGAGCTTGGAGCGGGCTTGTGGTGCAAGAGAACAGACGCGTTCCGGCGGTGGAGTGAGTTCACCCGAGCGAGCGGCTTCCCGGCGGGGTCAATCGCCACGTTGACCGAGCAGCTCGACCAGCGGGAAGGGATACGGAGCACCAACAGCCATAAGGTCCGAAACGCGGCTGGCGAGATCGTGGGCACGTACCGGGCGTTCGCTGGGCTGGCCCTGAAAGGCGGCATGAGCGTGGCCGAGGCCCCCGGGGATGCGTTCTAGGTGGGTTCGGGTGCGCTTGGGAGGCGTTCGGGTGCGTCTAGGGTGCGCTTCGGGTGCTGGCTAAGTGGCTGAAATATAAAACGTGGGTGCGTTGGGTGCGCTTTTTTATCCGATCATTGCTTATGGCGACAATGAATGCCTTGGTGGGTTCTTGTTACTATACGCCTGAGATGGGACATGCAAAACGCACCCGCCGCACCCACTTCAATGAAATCAGTGGGATAACATGCACCCGGGGGCGCACCCACCACGCACCCGGGGCGCACCCGGAGTCGATGCCGGTTTGAATACCCTCACCAATCCTTAGGCAAACCCGTGCGACTTACGGGTTTCAATGATTTCATATAGATACGAGCGACAAGACCCAGGGGCGGGCGAAATCTCTAGCAACTTCAACCAGTTGACCGAGTGCGCCGCTAAATTCGCGCGCTGCCGAAATTGAGGGTTTTTCTGCATCGACTTGGTAAGGATAGCTCGGACGGGGGCTGTTCATGTCCTTTACCAAGAGGTAGGCTTGGCTATAATCGTACCATCGGGTAAGATAATGGGGTCGGGAAACTGTGCTGCCCTAAGGTGCTGATTGCGAATGTATCTACGAAAAGAAACAGCAGCACCAAGAGGCGGTGGCAGTGAATTGTCAGGGCAAATAATACCAACAGGCTTTTTTAATTCTTTGCTTACAATTCTAATTGGTTCAACAAGGTCAGTATCTTTTGATATTACGACTGCTACATCAAATTCATCTTTCCAGCCATCGTTGACAAGGTGGACGGCAAGATTGACATCGGAGCCTTTTTCTTCAAATTCTCGAACCTCAACATATCTCGTGCCGTCCTGGAGCGGTTTTACAAGTGGCCTCTTTGCTACCTTTGAAAGAAAGTTTCCTTTATAGACAGAAAAACCACGAATTGTTGAAAGGGCATTCAAATAAATTTGTTGTCGTTTTGGTTGGTCATGGTCAACATGACCTGAAACCATGGCCGTGTAATATTTAATATGCGCTACATCATTTGACGAATCAAGAATCTGTTCAACCAACAAGCGCAGATTCAACCATTTATACGGCGTACTTTTTAGGGCTCTGTAATATAAATTAAAGCCGTCAATATATACGTTTGTCCGCTTGCTCAATCGAAACCCCTGATAAAAAGCAAGGGCCGCCAGAGTCACCCCCGACGGCCCCTGAACCGGCAGCACGCTGCCGGTGGGTAGGCTCGAAAGCAATCTAAGCATTCCCCCCGCCCGTGTCAACTGAATCGACGGCCCGCATGGGTTAACCTCGCAGGCCGCCCACTCCCCGAGGGGGAGGTACGCTCTCAACTCACTGTTTTCCTTGCTAATCCACCGTTTTCCCTGCCCGCCCCGCCGGCCCGCAAAATAATCCTGTGATTTCAATATGCTGGGAATAGGCGACATGCCCGCCCCAAAAGCGGCCGAAAATCGCGTCCCGGCGGCCCCCAAAAACGCGGCTTTTTCCTAGTGGTTTCAACTATTTTCACGGGACCCCTTGCAACGACTCGATTTTCATGCTTACAATATGCTTACAGGAGGTGGAGAGATGACCACCAAAATGACCCACATGCTCCGGATCGCGCCGGCCACGGCCCGACGGCTCAAAGCCTACGCCCGAGAAAACAGCCAGACCATGGACGGGGGCATCAACTCGTTGCTGGACGCCGCCGGCTTCCCCCGCGAGCACGTCCTCGATGCCTACACCTGGGCCGGCGACCAGGAAGGCCAGGAACGTTTTCAAGCGATGCTTGAGGCGGCGGAAAAGGCCGGGGACAAGCTCCTGGCGGCCTTCGCCAGGAAGCGGTTGCGTCAAATCGCGGACGCACTTGCCGGCGAAGGGGAACCCGAGTGACCGCAAGCACACCCCGCGATGCCGAACGTATGTTCCGGGAACAAGGTTTCTCCCGAAAAGCCGCCAAAATCGCCGTTGCCGGGATGCGCTCGCAAGGTGCTTTCGTGCAGAAGCCCAAGCAAAATTTTGTAACCAGAATCTTCAACGCCCTTAAAGGAGAGTAACCGAATGGAAGCCGAGATCAAAAGCCTTATTGAACAGCAAGGCAAGGCGTTCATGGACTTCAAGTCCCGCACCGATACCGAAATCAAGGAACTTGGCGCTGCCCTTGACGAGATCGCCAAAAAGCAAAACCGCCCGCCTGCTGCTGGTGGTAGCTTCCACGCCACCCACGAAAGCAAGGCCGCCCTTGGCCGCTACGTCCGTACCGGCGACCTGCCGGACACGGAACGCAAGGCTTGGACCGAGGCTAGCGATTCTGCCGGTGTGCTGGTCCCCGAGCAAATTGCTTCGGCTGTCATGGCCGTGGCTAAGAAATACAGTCCCATGCGTGAAGTCTGCAAGGTGATCCAGATTCAGACTACTGCATCGAAGTTCACGCAACCGATCATTGTAGACGGCTCGCCGTCCGGTTGGGTTGGTGAAGTTGATGACCGCCCCAACACTGCCGCGCCGTCCATCGAAGGCATTACTTTCCCCGACGCGGAATGTTACTGCAACATTCCGTTGTCTACTTGGGTGGATGAAGATTCGCAGGCCGCCGACCTTGTTATTCAAGAAATCGGCAAGAGTTTCGGACGCAGTGAAGGTTCCGCCTTCATCACTGGCGATGGAAGCAAAAAGCCTATCGGCTTCCTTCACGGCACGCCTTCTGCTGACGACGATGACACCCGCGCCTTCGGCACGCTGCAATACCTGCTTTCCGGCAGTGCTACCGGCCTTACCTCCGATGCTCTTATTTCCCTGGTCTACAGTCTCAAGCCTGAATACCGCATGAACGGTGTTTGGGTGATGAACGCCAGCACCATTGCCGCCGTCAGAAAGCTCAAGAACACCAGCGGCGATTATATCTGGTCTGACTCTATCGCCCCCGGTCAACCGGCCATGTTGCTTGGCTATCGTGTGCTCGAAGCCGCCAACATGCCGGATATTGAGGCCGGTGCGCTTCCGATTGCTTTCGGTGACTTCGCCAGCGGCTACACGATCCTTGACCGCTCCATGGCGATGCTGCGCGACCCGTATTCGGTGAAGCAGTACGTGCAGATTTACGCCCGCAAACGTGTTTCTGGCAACGTCACTGACTCTTGTGCTATCAAGCTGTTGAAGGTCGGCACGGCCTAAAACATAAAAGTTGCATTGGCCTTCTCCAGCTAATGTGACGTTCATCACGCCAGGACCGGGAGAAACGAGCGGGACGCCCGCCCGGTCCATTACAAAATTTCGCACTTAATAGTGCAACGCATTTGCGCCGTAGCCGTGCTATAGCGCATTGCCTGACAGGGACAGGCAGGCAAGTGAGGCGTTGTGGAGTCGAAAGCCAACGCGACGATGCAACGCCTCACAATTTTTCGCGGCACACAAGCCGCAACAGCTTTGCAGTAAGCGTCCGCCCCGGCGCATACTGTAACCGGCCGGGCGGGGAGAATCCGGCGAGCCCATGCAACTCGCAAACCCCCGCCTGACCGGATTTTAACGGATAAACAAATGCAAGAACCCACCACACACAGAGTCACATGCCGCGAGTGCAAGCAATTTGTCCCTTCCACGGTGCCGACCATTGGCCTTTGCCTGCGATTCCCTGAAATGCGGGCGAGAGACACTACGATTGGCGGTCACACGGTTTGCCTGAAGTTCGAGGAGCGTGCGAAATGAGCGTTGTAGTGCAACGTCGCCGCCGTCCTGTGCCGGATGCTTGCGAGAACTGCAATCACTACTGCGAGGAACACGGGTCTTGCAGACACCCACAACCAATCGGACCCCGTGGTGAAGATGGTTGGCCGCGCACAACAAAAGATTTCTGGTGCAGCGGCTACGTTCCGCGCCGGATCAAGCGATGACCACGCCCATTTCCCAACGTCGCCGCAAAGAACTAGCCGAGCTCCAGGCAATGGCCACGCAACGCGGCTTTTCCATCGGTTGGCACCGCGACGGTTTGACTATAGGACTATGCGCCGGGCCATGGTGCGCCGAAAACATAAAGGCGGCAGGCCGTTACAGCTACGTTAAAAATGTTCTAGAAATGTTCCCACCGCGAGATTTCCTCTTGACTGAATTTTCCCTTCCGTAGCCAATCTCCACAACTTCCTATAGTCTCTGTATGCATGAAACAGATAAAAAAAGTCCTCTGATTCCGAGGGCTTTTTAATCTTTCTTTCTAACTTGTATCCAAAATTATGGCTTATTTATACCTCGCTGCCTACAATATTTAATAAAAAACAACTTATTACGCTATGCGTTATATAGTGTGCAACGCATAGCTCTAGCAAAATAAATGTTGACCATATTTTTTTAGTTATTGTATGCAAGTGCCATTCACGTAATTCATCTTAGCATATAGGAGCTTTCACAATGACTAAGAGCCTTGAAATCCCGATGTTCCAGCCCCGGCCCCGCCCCAAGTTCAAGCGCGAAGGATCAAATGTTGTGGCCTACTACGACCAAGACCTTACGCCTGTACGCGAGGCCCTGGCCACTCAATGGGACGGCGCGCCACTTTCTGGCAAGGTGGCTCTTGAAGCAGAGTTCCGCGTTGCCCTGCCCAAACGGGTTTCCAAAGCGCGCCGGGCCGCTATGCTGGCTGGCGAGATCGGGCCGAAATGCGGTGCCGGCAAAACGGCCAGCGACTATTTGCGCGCCGTCCTGGACTGCCTGCCCGGAGTTGTGGTTCAAGATGACCGGAATGTCGTTTTGATTACTGGCAGAATGTGCTATGCCGAAATCGCCGGGGCTACGCTGAGGGTTGGTGAAGCACAGTTCTTGGCGATGTAGGAGGTCAGGCATGTGCAAGACCGCATTCTTGGCGTTCCTGGGAATGGTCCTGGCCGCCGGGCCAGTCCTGGCCGGGCAGGAGGGCGAGCAGCGTTTCTATGGGCCTTCCGGCCGATATGAGGGACGGGCTACGCCCGATGCGGCGAACGACCGGCAAAAGAGCCTGTACGACGCAAGCGGGCGTTATGTGGGCCGTGTGATGACCGACCAGGACGGCAACGCCAGGGTTTATGACCAGCACGGTAAATATGTTGGCAGATCGTCCGGTGACCGGATGCCGGACCCGAAGAAATAACGTCGCCCCGGGCGACGGAAAGGGCGTCAGCGGTGATGACACCCTAAGAAGGGGGGTCGGTTGTACCGACTCCCCTTTTTCGTGGCCTGTCCATCCCCTCGCGCCCACCCGTACGCTTCAAAGGATGGACAGAAGATGGACAAAATGACCTTCTCGGAAAATTCAGCTTGAAGTCAATTTTCTTTAAAGCAGATAACATACTGAAATATTTGGTGCCCGAGGCCGGAATCGAACCGGCACGTCCCGAAGAACAAGGGATTTTAAGTCCCTGGCGTCTACCAATTCCGCCACTCGGGCACGCAAACTTTTCTTTTGCCCTATTGCGCCCCGGCGCGTCAATCGAGTGCATAGCCTTCCCCCGCCCTTTCTGCTACACCCACCCCCATGACGCAGCTACGAAAACGCCTCGTCGTTCTCGGACTCGACGGGCTCCCCCACGACCTCGCAACATCCCTGGCCGCCTGCGGCAGCTGCCCCAACCTGGCCAGGCTCCTGGCGCAAAACGCCACCACCATCGAGGCCGAACTCCCCGAGCTCTCGCCCGTCAACTGGACCTCCGTCATCACCGCCGCCGGTCCCGGGCGCCATGGCGTCTTCGGCTTCGTCGGCATCGATCCGGCCACCTACACCCTCGGCCCCGTCGATGCCGCCGCCATCCGCGTGCCGACGCTCATGGACCGCCTGACCAAGGCCGGGTTGACTGCCAAAATCGTCAACCTGCCCTGCGCCGCACCGGTCAAACCCTTGCGCGGCGCCATCATCGCCGGCTTTCCGGAAACGGACCTCGCCCGGGCCGTCCACCCGCCCGAGCTGGCCCAAAACCTCCGCCTGGCCGGCTACAGCCTCGAGGCCGACACCTCGCGCGGGGCGTCCGACTTCGACGCCCTGGCCCGGGGCCTGCGCAAAACCCTGGCCTCGCGCCGGGCCGCCCTGGAAATGCTCTGGGCCGGCGGCGACTTCGACCTGTTCCTGCTCGTGGCCACCGAAACGGACCGGCTGTTCCACTTCTTCTTCCCGGCCGTGGCCCACCCCGAGCATGCCCTGCACGCCGCGGTCCTCGACCTGCTCGCCGACTGGGACCGGCTCGTCGGCCTGGTCCTCGACCGCTACGACGCCTTGCCCGAGCCCAAACGGCTGATCGCCCTGGCCGACCACGGATTCACGGAACTTGCAACCGAGGTCGACCTCAACGTCTGGCTGGCCAAACGGGGCCTGCTGCTGACCACCCCCGGCGCCCGAAACCAATGGGACGCCCACATCGCCCCCCACCAGACCGCCGCTTTCGCCCTGGACCCGGGCCGCATCTACATCAACACCAAGGAGCGCTTCGCCCGGGGCGTGTTCCACGAGCATGTGGCCCAGAAGCTGGCCAGGGAACTGCGGGACGAACTCCTCGCCCTGACCTTCGAGGGCGCGCCGGTCATGGAGGCGGTCTACCTGGCCGAGGAGATCTACGACGGCCCGCAGCTGCGCCGGGCGCCGAACCTTATCTGCCTGGGCCGCCCGGGCCTGAGCCTCACGGCCAAGTTCGACCGCACCGAGCTTTTCGGCCGCTTCGGCCGCACCGGCTGCCACAGCGCCCACGGGGCGCTTTACTGCGACACCGCCGCCGCCCGCCCGGGCACCACCACCGGGGCCGGACGCAAAATCGCGGCCTATTTCGACCTCCCCGAACCAAACGAGCCGGCATGGATTTCGAACGCGATTTGAACCCGGCCCAGCGCCAGGCCGTCCTGACCACCGAAGGCCCCGTCCTCGTCATCGCCGGGGCCGGCTCCGGCAAGACCCGCACCATCGTCTACCGCCTGGCCCATCTGGTCTCGGGCGGGGTGGACCCGGCCTCGATCCTCCTGTTGACCTTCACCCGCAAGGCCGCCCAGGAGATGCTCACCCGGGCCGGCCTGCTTTTGGCCATGGGCCCCGACGGCGTCTGCGGCGTCTCGGGCGGCACATTCCACGCCTTCGCCTTCGCCACGCTTCGCCGCTACCATGCCGCGGCCGGCTTTCCCGAGGGGTTCACCGTCCTCGACGCCGCCGACTGCGAGGACATCCTGGGCCAGGCCAAGGACAGCCTCGGCATCGGCAAGGGCGACCGCTCCTTTCCCCGCAAATCGGCCATCCTGGGGCTGCTGTCCAAGGCCCGCAACAAGGAGCTCGACGTCACCGACGTCATCGGCCGCGAGGCCTTCCACCTGCTGCCCCATGCCGGGGACATCGCCCGCCTGGGCGAGGCCTACACGGCGTTCAAGGCCGAGCACCACCTGCTCGACTACGACGACCTGCTGTTCTCCCTGGAGCGCATGCTCACCGAGCACCCCGACCTGGCCGATTTCCTGCGCCAGCGCCACCGCTACATCATGGTGGACGAGTACCAGGACACCAACCGCGTCCAGGCCAGGCTCACGCGCCTGCTCGCCCCGGCCACGGGCAACGTCATGGCCGTTGGCGACGACGCCCAGTCCATCTACGCCTTTCGCGGGGCGACGGTGGACAACATCCTGGATTTCCCCAACCTCTTTCCCGGCACCCTGGTCGTGAAGCTGGAGCAGAACTACCGCTCCACCCAGCCCATCCTGTCGCTGACCAACGCCATCTTGCAAAACGCCGGACGCAAGTTCGAAAAGCACCTCTACTCCAACCGCGAGGACGGCCCGGCCCCGGAACTGGTGCGCCCCTTTTCCGACCTGACCCAGGCGACCATGGTGGCGGCGAAGATCCGCGAGCTTTCCGGCCGCTATCCCCGCCACGAGATCGCCGTGCTGTTTAGGGCCGGCTACCAGTCCTACGCCCTGGAGGTGGAACTGGGCAAAATGGGCGTGGCCTTCCAGAAATTCGGCGGCCTGCGCTTTTCCGACGCCGCCCATGTCAAAGACGTGCTGTCCTACCTGCGCCTGGCCCGCAACACGGCCGACTTCCCGGCCTGGACCCGGGTGCTCGCCTTCGTGCCGGGCATCGGCCAGAAGACGGCGGCCAAAATCTTTGCCGCCATCCAGGCCGGCGACCGGGCCGTGCTCGGCAAGATGGCCGCCAAGTCGGCCGAATTCCGGTCGCTTATTGAATTCCTCGACGCCCTCCGGGCCGCGCCGCCCGCCCCGGCCGACCTGCTCGAGCGCGTCATCGAGGCCTACGCCCCGCTTCTGGCCGAGAAGTTCCCCGACGACTACCCCAGGCGCCAGGCCGGCCTGGAACAGCTCCAGCAGATCGCCGCCGGCTACGGCGACCTCGACGCCTTCCTGGCCGACCTCGTCATCGAAAACCCCGACGAGGACCGCAAGAAAACCCGCGAGGACCACGTGGTCCTGTCCACGGTCCATTCGGCCAAGGGCCTGGAGTGGGCGGCGGTCCTGCTTATCGACCTGGTGGACGAACGCTTCCCCTCGCGCCACGCCCTGTCGCGGTCCGAGGACCTGGAAGAGGAACGGCGGCTGCTCTACGTGGCCTGCACCCGGGCCCGGGACTGCCTGACCCTTTTCGCGCCGGAAACCGTCTACCAGCGCCAGGGCGGCGGCTGCGCCCCGGCCTTGCCGAGCCTTTTTTTGCGCGAACTCCCCCCCGGCCAACTGGCCGAGCGGCGCGAACGCCTGGGTGGCGGCGGGGGGGGCACGTTCGCCGCCTGCCCCGCGCCGCGCCAGGCCCCGGCCGACCGGCCGGCCCGCGCCTTCGCCGAGGCGACCGCCCGGGCGGACAGCGACCCCATGCCGGCCGCCCCGGCGGTGCCGCCCGGCAAGCTCGGCTACTGCCGCCACAAGATCTTCGGCCGGGGAAAAATCATCGCCTCCCTCGACGGCGGCAAGTTCCGGGTCAATTTCCCGGACTTCGGCCCCAAGGTCATCCTTGCCGCCTACCTCGAAATGGAGGATGCTGCCTCGCCGCCCTCTTGACCGTGTAACCGCGACGCCCGGGAAACCTTGTGCGCATCCGCTGGAAACTCTTCTGGCTGCTGGCCGCCATTTCGCTCGTGCCGCTGGTCCTTTTGCGGATCAACAGCCAGTTCGCCCTCTCCCGCCTGGCCGAGAAGCTCTCCACCCGGGTGGGGGCGCATCTGGTGGCCGAGGCGCAAACCCGGCTGCTGCGCCTGGTGGAGGACCATGCCCGGCTGCTGGCCGCCCGCCGCCAGGCCCTGTCCCTGGCCGTGGCCATGCAGGCGGCGGCCGTGCAAAGGGCCTTGGAAAACCCCAGCCCCCCGGCCCTGGCGCCCGACACCGTCATCCTGGTCGCCCCGGAAATGGGCATGGGTATGCGCCGCCAGCTCTCCGACGACCCGGGCCTGGCCGCGGCACCGAACTATTTCCGCCTGGACCCGGACGGCATGGTCACGTCCCTGCCCATCGACACGAACCGCCTGACCCTGCGCCTGCTCCCCGGCCCGACCGGGGCGCCCAGCCGGGCCGAGGCCCTGGCCACCCTGCTTGGGCCCTACCGGAAGGTCGCCGCCCTCACCGGGCCCCTGGCCCATTTCCAGTCCACCGTCCTGGCCGACGGCCTGGCCGCGACCTACCCGGCCACGGCCGGCCTGCCCAGGCGCCACGACCCGCGCCAGGCCCCCTGGTACCTGGCGGCCATGGCCCTGCCCGGGCCGGCCTGGACCTCGGCCCAGGTCGAACCCGGCACCGGGCGCGTGTGCGTGGCCGCCTCCAGCCGCGTCACCGACAGCCACGGCACACCCCTGGGCGCCACGGCCATCTTCACGCCCCTCGACGACCTGCTGGCCACGGTCACCTCCACCGAGCATCTGCCCGGCGCGGTCGAAAGCCTGCTCGTCGTGGCCATGCCCGGCCCCGACGGAGGGGTCAGCCTGGTGACCCAGGCCGGCGAGGTCCGGCCCGGCCGCGGCCACGGTTGGCATGCCTACGTCACGCCCGCCCCGCTGCCCGTGGCCGAGCCGGCGGTTCTGGCCGCCATGGCCACGGACGTGGCCGCGGGCACCTCCGGCGTGCGCCGGCTCACCTACCAGGGCCGGGACAGCCTGGCTGCCTATGCCCCCACGGTGCGGGGCGAGGCGCTGTTGCAGGTCGCGCCCGTCACCGACGTGCTGGCCGAAGCCCGGGCCGTGGCCGACGACGTGCGCGACAGCATCGAACGCCTCTACCTCTTCGGCACGGCCATCGTCCTGGCCGTCATGCTGGCCCTGGTCTTCCTGTCGCTTTCCGCCTCCCGGGCCGTGACCCGGCCCATCCTGGCCCTGACCAAGGCGGCCGGACGGCTGGCCGAGGGGGATTTCGCCGCCCGGGTCGAAACGCCCGGCACGGACGAGATCGGCGACCTCGGGCGCGTCTTCAACGAGCTGGCCCCGCGCCTGGACGCCCATCTGCGGCTGTGCGAATCCGTGGGGCTGGCAAGCCAAGTCCAACGCAGCCTCCTGCCGGACCATCCGCCGGATTTCCCCGGCCTGGCCCTGGCCGGGGCCAGCCGCTACTGCGACGAAACCGGGGGCGATTATTTCGATTTCCTGACCTTTGACGGGGAAAAGGCCGGGGTCCTCGGCGTGGCCCTGGGCGACGTCTCCGGCCATGGCCTGGAAGCGGCGCTTTTAATGACCACGGCCCGGGCCTTGCTGCGCCCCCGGGCCGCCGCGCCGGGTTCGCCCGGCGCCATCATGGCCGACGTCAACCGGGAACTGACCCGCGACGTCTACGGCACGGGCCGGTTCATGACGCTTTTTTACCTGGAGGTCGACCCGGCCCGGGGCGCGGCCGCCTTCGCCCGGGGCGGCCACGACCCGGCCCTGCGCTTCGACCCGGCGACGGGCCGCCTGGACGAGCTGACGGCCAAGGGCATGGCCCTGGGCGTGGCCGAGGAGGCCCGGTTCGAAACCGGCACCGTCACCGGCCTGACCCCGGGCCAGACCATCTGCATCGGCTCCGACGGCCTGTGGGAGGCCGAAAACGAAGCCGGCGAAATGTTCGGCAAGGCCCGCGTCCGCGATATTCTGGCCCAAACGGCCATAAACGGCCCCCAGGCCGTGCTCGACGCCCTGTTCGCCGCCCTGGACGCCTTCCGAGGGTCGCGCGCCCTCGACGACGACGTGACCCTTGTCATCCTCACCCTGACCGCGCCGCCCGCCTAAGGAGGTACCGCCATGCCCGTGACCGAAAAGGAAGCCAAGTTCAAATACTGCCCGCTTTTGACCACCCACGACGACAAGCTCAAATTCTGCCAGGGCGCCATGTGCATGATGTGGCGGGCCGCCGGGCCGGATAGGGGTTTTTGCGGCCTGGCCGGCCGGCCCCTGGGGCTGCCCGCCGAGGCCTAGGCGCCACCATCCCCTTTTCGGGACGGAATCTGTTGACGCGACGGGTTGTTGTGTTAGGTTTTCCCAGAGGCCGGGGCCTGTCATGCCCGGCCCGACGAGTTTTCCATGCTGCGAGCACTCATCGTCGACGACGATCCGGTCAATAGCCGCTTCCTGTTGGAAATCCTGTCCCCCTACGCCGCCTGCGACACCGCCCGGGACGGACGCGGCGGGCTGGAGGCCTTCGGCCGGGCCCTTGCCAAGGGTCAGCCCTACGACCTGGTCTTCGTCGACGTCATGATGCCCGGCATGGACGGCCACCAGGCCCTGGAAGGCATGCGCCACCTGGAACACGAAAAGGGCGTGCCCTCGCTTAGCGCGGCCAAGGTCATCATGATCTCGGCCCTGGACGATTCCCGCACCGTCTACCGGGCCTTTTTCGAAGGCCAGGCCCTGTCGTTTCTGGCCAAGCCCTTCACCTGCGACTCCGTTCTGGAAGAACTGCGCAAGTTCGACATCATCACCCCCCCAGCAACCAAAGCGCCAAGGAGCGACGCATGAGCCAAACCCCGGACCGCCGCTTCACCCCCCAGGAACTGGCCGGCTTCGACGGCAGCGACGGCAAGCCCGCCTACGTGGCCTACAAGGGCATCGTCTACGACATCACCGGCAGCCGCCTGTGGAAAACCGGCAAACACATGAACCGCCACCACGCCGGCGCGGACATGGGCCTGGACCTGGCCCAGGCCCCCCATGCGCCGGACGTCCTGGAACGCTTCCCCCGGGTGGGGCTGCTCGAGGCCCCGGCCCTGGCCCCGGAACAGTTGGCCGACCGCGTGCCGCCACGCCTGTCGCGCCTGATGAAGCGCTTCCCCATGCTCAAGCGCCACCCGCACCCCATGACCGTGCATTTTCCCATCGCCTTTTGCACGCTCATCCCGCTGTGCCTGCTCCTGGCCCTTGTCACGGGCTGGAGCGGCTTCGACGCGGCCATGGTCGTGCTGCTCGGCGCGGCCGTCCTTTTTACGCCTGTGGCCATCGTCACCGGCCTTTTCACCTGGTGGCTCAACTACGCCTCGGCCCGCATCAAGCCCGTGATCATCAAGCTCGTCGCCACGCCCGTGCTCTTTCTGTTCGTACTGTGGGCCTTCGTGGCCCGGCTCAACGCCCCGGACTTCCCGGCCCAACCGGGCCAGCATGCCGGGCTCATCGTCCTGATCCTGGCGCTGTTCCCGCTGGTGTCGCTCATCGGCTGGTTCGGCGCGGCGTTGACCTTTCCGCCGCACGACGAGTAGCGGCGGGCTGGGGAGAAGAGCGGGGCGCTGCCCCGGACCCCGCCGAGGGGCATGATGCCCCCCGGACCCCCTCGACGGGGCGGGCGGGGGAATGGTCGGGAGCGTCGGCCGGCGGGGCGTCGGTCGTTGTGGTCACGGAAATGGGCCTGCCGACACTGGCCGCAAAGCCGGCCAGCACGGCAGGCCCATTTCCGTGACCACGGGCGCCAGCGGCGAAGCGCCGCATTTGAAGAATAAGGCTTTTCTGAGGCTTTCAAAGCAAAAAATCCAACACCTCGGCCCGAAGGGCCGACGGCTGGGCGCGGCCGGAATTGCGCCTTTCGAGCCAGGAGCGCAGCGACGGCATCGAAAGGCGCAATTCCGGCCGCGCATCTTCCCACCGCGTACGCCAACCCATCCGGTGGCCGCAGCCTCTGCGCCCAACGACGCCGCCGGGGGGGCCTGGGGGGCGTCACGCCCCCCAGTGGGGAGGTCCAGGAGGGGCAACGCCCCGCCTGGCGGGGTACGGGGCAGCGCCCCGCCTGGCGGGGTACGGGGCAGCGCCCCGCCTGGCGGGGTACGGGGCAGCGCCCCGCCTGGCGGGGTGCGGGGGCAGCGCCCCTGCCCGCCGGAGGCCTCCACCACCAATCCCTACCGGTCCCCCACCGATCCACACCGGTCCACATCGGCCGGATACGAGGCCGGCCACGCCCTCCTACCCGGACTCTTCCAGGGGAAAGGTGACGTGAAAGGTGGTGCCCCGGCCGGCTTCGGTGACGAAACGGATGGCACCCTTGTGACGTTCGACGATGGCCAGGGCGATGGACAGGCCTTGGCCTCCGCCTTTGCCGACGTCGTGGGTGGTGTAGAAGGGATTGAAGATCTTGTCCTGAATTTCCAGCGGGATACCTGTCCCTTTGTCCGTGACCGAGACGGCGACGTTGTGTCCTTCGAGCCGGCTGGCCACCCGCACGCAGGCATCGAGGCGGCCGGTTTTTTCCGTGGCCTGGGCGGCATTTATCAGCAGGCACAGGAGCAATTGGTTGAAATCACCGGGCACGCACGGCAGCGGCGGCAGGTTTTCGGCCAGGTCCGTTTCCAGGCAGATGGGGAATTCCTGGGCGCTGCGGGCCATTTCAACCGTGGCCAGGATGGCTTCGTTGACGTCGATGGCCTGGCGGCCCATCCCTTCGGTCCGGGCGAAACGCTTGATGGAGCGCACGAACCCGGCCACGCGCTCCACGCCTTCCAGACTCTCCTCCAGGGCTAACGGCAGTTCCGTCAGCACGGTTTCCAGGTCGTGTTCGCGGCGGAAGGCCTCGATGTCCTGCCGGGCCGTCTCCAGTGTATCGCCTTCCCTGGCGCGGAACAGGGCGGTTTCGTATTTGTCGAGCAGGCTGAGCAGGCGCGGCAGGTTGGCTTTGGCGAAATCCAGATTGCCGGTGACGTACTGCAAGGGGGTGTTTATCTCGTGGGCCACGCCGCCGGCCAGATGCCCGATGGCTTCCAGGCGCTTGGCCGTGGCCAACTGGGCCTCGAGCTGGCGCAGGCGGGTGATGTCGGTATAGACTTCCAGGCTGCCCTGGTAATCGTTGTCCGGGCCGGTGATGGGCGACGGGGAGGCCATGACGCAGAGGGTGCGGCCGTCGGCGCGCAGCAACCCCATTTCATAGGGTTCGGCCAGCCCCTGGCGCCGGGCGTCGAGGGCTTCGACGAACCGCGGCCGGTCCTCGCCGCGGATGCAATCGGCCAGGGGGCGGCCGACGATTTCCCCCAGGGGATGGCCGAGCATTTGCCCCAGGGTTTCGTTGGCGAAGTCGACGCGGCCGTCCGGGGACAACACGGCCAGGCCCTGGTGCATGATGTCAATCAGGGTGCGATAGCGCTCCTCGCTTTGGGCCAGGGCCTGTTCGGTGCGGCGGCGTTCGGTCACGTCGCGGCACACGACCACCTTGCCGGCAAATTTTCCGGAGATGTCCGCCAGGTGTTCGACGACCACGTCGTAGACCCAGGCCTGCTCGCCGACGGACGTCTGCGTTTCGGTCACGACGCGGCCCGCGTCGGCGGACTGCTCCAGGGCCGGCCCAAGCCAGGGCAGCAGCTCGGCCAGGGGACGGCCGCGGACCGCCCGGCGCACATCCTCGTGCCCAAGCCGCGCGTCGGCATAATACAGCGATCCCGCCGCGCCGCCGTAGCCGATCATGCGAAGGCCCATGGTGTTGCTGTTTTCCAGCCCATCCTTGGCGTCAAGCAGGAAGAGGCCATGGGGAATGGACTCGAACACCGTGAGGTACTTGTTCTTCTCGTTGGCCAGGCAGAGATTTTCCCGGCCAAGCTCATCGGAGGCGGTCTGCCCGGAAAGCTTGGCCCAACGCAGCACGAAAACGAATTCCATGCGCTCGAAGCATTCGGCCACGAACGCGCCGGCCGCGGCGGCTTCCTCGGCCGGCAACCGCCCCTGGCCGATCAGTTCCAGGTAGGCCCGACGGTAGTATTTGAGCAATCCCCAGAACATGGCCAGGGTCACGCCGCGCTTGCGGTGCCGTTCGGCCTCGAGGGCGGCGAAGGCTGCCACGGGATCGTCCGGAAATTCCAGGCCAATGGGGTATTCGCGAGGCGTCCCGTCGCAGACGTCGAGGGCGTCGCAAATGGCCGCGGTCAGGCCGGCGATGGAGACGCGCCAAGGTTCGACCAGGGTAGAGGTATAGGCGGCGTATCCCTGGACCTTGGCAAAGGCGAGCACGCGTTCCATCAACTGCATCTCGCCGGAAACCAACAACTCACGCAGCCCGGAACCCCAGGCTGGCAGGGCTGGTCGCGGACAGGGCTCCATGGGGCCTCCGGCTTTTAGCGGCGAGGGTGGGGCAACCTGATTGCCACATATTCGCCCAAAGGCCCCCGGCCGTCAATCGCCATCCCTAACCGAGGATCAGGTGGACGACGAGCACGGCCAGGACCAGGGCGGGATAAAAACTGGCCCGGTTGAACAGGGCCGCGGCGGCCTCGTCGGCCAGGGAGGCCGCCAAGGCCACGGACGGCGGTAAAAGCAGCCAGGCGCCGCCGAGCGTCGCGGCCAGCCACAACGGCGCGGACACCGCCAGGGGCGAAAGGGCCAGAAGCGGCACGGCCAGGGCCAGGCTCGCGGCCAGGCAGGCCACGGCCAATCGGCTGGCCCGGCGGTAGCCCAGCACCACGGGCACGGTGCGGGCGCCGGTTATGGCGTCGCGGGCGGCGTCATGCCAGTCGGCGGGGATGTTCTGGCCGCCGATCTCCCAGGTGAAGACCCAGGCGAAAAGCCCCAGCAGGAACCACGGCGAGGGGTCGGGGCTCACGGCAAAGGCGGCGGCCAGCGGCCCCAGGGCCTTGACCACGCCGTTAATAAGCGCCCGCAGGTGGCTGACGGTCAACAGCAGGCAATAGGCCGTCTCCAGGAGGCAGCCGGCGATAAGCAGCCAGGCGCACACGGGATTGAGGACCCAGGCGCCGCAAAACGCGGTCACCGCCCAAAAAAGGAACCAGGCCACGGCGGCGGGCAGGGTCAGGTAGCCGTGGGCCAGGGGATGGCGGATGAAGGCCGCGTCGAGGTAGTTGAGCCGCGCGTCCCGGCCGCTCGCTTCCACCTGGCGCTTGTCGGAGCGGTAGTCCACGATGTCGTTTAAGGCATACACGGCGGTATAGCCGGCAAAGACGGTCAGGCAGCCGAGCGCGATCACCGAGGCCGGCGGCAACCCACCCCGGCACAGCAGCGCGGCGCAAAACGGCCCGGCCAGGTCGAGCAGGCCGTGAGGGGTGCGGGAGAGGGCCAGGTAGACCGTCAGGGCGAAACGGCCGGCGCGCGGCGACGAGGAGGCAGCCATGGGCGGCCAGGGGCTAGGCCCCGTCCTCCGGGGCGACCTTGCCGCCGAACACCCGGTACTGGTAGGCGTTGTAGAAGACGAGCACCGGCAAAAGCCCGCCGACCACGGCCAGCATGACGCGCAGCATGGGCTCCGGTGCGGCGGCCGCCCGGGCGGTCACGGCCGGCGGCACGATCAGCGGGAAAAGGCTCGTGCCAAAGGCCGCGAAGACGAAGACGAGCATGACGGCGCAGTACATGAGCGGCCGGCGCTCCCAGCCCTTGCCCAGGGCCCGGAAATACAGCGCGGCGCACAGCACCGCCCCGACCAGCAGCAGCACGAAGCCCGGCGACAGCCCCCGCTGCCCCGGCCGGCCCACCAGATGGCCCAGGTTGCCGTCCAGGAGGATGTAGCCGATCACCAGGACCAGCATGGCCACCGCGGCCGAACCATAGCGGATACCCCACAGCCGGGCCTGGGCCTGGAGCTCGCCGTCGGTTTTGAGCACCAGCCAAGCCGCGCCGAACATGGCATACAGGCAGACAAGCGTCACACCGACCAGGATGGTGAAGGGCGAGAACCAGTCGAAGGCGCCGCCGAGGAAGCGCAGGCCGTCGAAGGGCATGCCCTGGAGGATGCCGCCGAGCAGAAAGCCGTGGGCCAGGGCCACGGCCAGGCTGCCCCAGCCGAAGACCAGCGACCAGGGCCGCTTGCGGTCGGCCTCGGCCCGGTATTCCAGGCCGATGCCCCGGGCCATGAAGGCGAACAGCAAAAAGCCCGCCGGCAGGTACAAGGCGGCCAGCACCGTGCCGTAGACCAGGGGAAAGGCGCCGAAAAGCACGCCGCCGAGCATCACCAGCCAGGTCTGGTTGGCATGCCAGACGCTGTCGATGGATGCGGTCATGGCCTCGCGCCAGGCCTCGCTGTCGGTGTGCAGGCACAGGATGCCGACACCCAGGTCGAAGCCGTCGGTGAACACGTACAGCCACAGCAACAAGGCCATGATCCAGTACCAGACGTCGGCTACGTTCATATCCATTTCTGCCGCCTTTTGCGTTCCATCACTGCGCCAGCCACTCTCCAGCTTTTGGGTCCCCGCCCCTTATGGGGTGGTCCAGGAGGGGCCCCCGGCCCCTCCTGGCCGCCGGAGGCATTCTCCCCCTATCTCAGCCGCCCCTACCCTACTCCCCTACTACTCCGTGCCCAGGGGGCGGGAGTTCGGCCAGGTCCGGCCCCTTGCGGACCAGCTTGGCCATGAAAAAGAGGAACAACGTAAAAAGCACGGCATAGGCCGCGACAAACCCCGTCAGCGACAGCCAGACCGCCCCGGCGGCCAGGTCGGAATGGCCCTCGCCCGTGCGGATGAGCCCGTAGGCCAGCCAGGGCTGGCGGCCGACCTCGCGGGTGACCCAGCCCATGAGCACGGCCAGGTAGGCCCCGCCGGCCATGAGCCCCCAGGCGTAATAGAGGTAACGCTCCCCCGTGGCCCGCTCCGGGGAAAGCCGTCCCTGGCGCCAGGCCCAGACGGTCCAGGCCATGACGGCCATCATGGCGAAGCCGACGCCGACCATGAGCCGGAAGGCGTAAAAGGGCAGCACGATGGGCGGGCGGTCCTCGCGCGGGAAATCCTTGAGCCCCGGCACGGTGCCGGTGGGGGAATGGGTAATGAGCAGGCTCAGGGCATAGGGGATCTGGATTTTGAAGAAATTGCGTTCGTTTCGGGGATCGGGCCAGGCCAGCATGTTCCAGGGCGCGCCGGTACCGGGCTTGTTGGTGTCCCAGTGGGCCTCGATGGCCGCCACCTTGGCCGGCTGGAGCCGGCCGATCTCCTGGCCGTTGGAGTCGCCGACGAAGGCCTGCAAGGGGGCCACGACAATGGCGGCCAGGGCGGCGATCTTAAATGACTTGAGGAAAAAGGGGACGTTGCGGCCAAGCAGGATGTTGGCCCCGGAGACGGCGCCGACAACGAACAGCGTCACCTCCAGGCAGGCCAGATACATGTGGGAAAAGGCCAGGGGCAGGTCCGGGGAAAAGACGGCGGCCAGGTAGTTGTCCACCACGAAGATGCCGCCTTCGATGTGCCCGCCGGACGGGGTCTGCATCCAGGAATTGGCCACCAGGATCCAGAAGGCCGACAGCGACGAGCCGAAGGCGACCATGAGGGTGGAGAAAAAATGCATCTTGGGCCCCACCCGCTTCCAGCCGAAAAGCATGAGGTAGAGGAAGGCCGATTCGAGCATGAAGGCCATGGTGCCCTCGAAACCGAGGATCTGGCCGAAGAAGTTGCCGACCGTGGCCGAAAACGGCCCCCAGTTGGTGCCGAACTGGAATTCCAGGGGAATGCCCGAGACCACGCCCACGGCGAAATTGACGGCGAAAAGCCGCGACCAGAAGCGGAACTGGCGGTAGTAGAGCACCTCGCCCGTGCGCAGCCACAGCCATTCGAGTACGACGAGGAACACGGCCAGGCCGATGGTGAGCGTGGGGAAGGTGATGTGAAAGGCCGTGGTCAGGGCGAACTGCACCCGGGACAGAAACACCGGATCGGTCAGGAATTCCGTCATGGCGGCTCCATGGCCCGGTCAGGGGCGGCCGGTTTTGATGCCCACGCCGAGGATGAACAGACGCGATTCGTGAAACCCCGGCAACAGGCTGAGGCCCGCCGCGGCCAGGGCGGCCCGGAACTCGGGGCCGTGAAAACGGTCCTTGCGGGGATGGGCCAGCATGACCCGAAACAACGGATTGGCATAGAGCGGCGGATAGATTTCCTCGAAATAAAAGGCGCCGCCGACACGCAGCACCCGGGCCAGCTCGGCCACGCCCCGGCGCCAGTCGGGCAGGTGGTGGACGATGCCGAAATTGACCACGGCATCGAAGGCGCCGTCGGCATAGGGCAGGCGCTCGGCGTCGCCGAGGAGGAAGAGGCTTTGGGCCAGCGGCCCTTTTTTCGGCCGCCGGGCGGCCACCCGGATCATGGCCGGGTCCACGTCCAGGCCGTGGTAGAGCCCGGGCCGAAACACGCGGGCGAAGATCCCGGCCCCGCCGCCGTCGCCGCAGCCGATCTCCAATACCCTGGCCCCGGCCGGGATGGGATGGCTGGCCCGGAAAAAGGCCACCTCGCGCCACTGGGCGATCTTGCGGACAAAACTGCGACAGTAGAACCGTTCCGGCCAGTTGACTTCCATGTTCCCCCTCTTGGCCGCAAAGGCGCGACTCTCCCAGGTTGCACCAGACGGGCGGGGGCGCTGTCAAGGGAAATCTCTATGTGCGGCTAGCCCTTGCGCCCGGTGAATACCCGGGCCAGGCCGAAGGTCAGGTCGGTCACGGCGCACTCCCCGAACCCGGCCTCGGCCATCTGGGCCAAAAAGGCCGCGTCCGACGGGAAGGCGTCCACGGATTCCACCAGATAGCTGTAGGCGTAGTCGGTGCGCGACAGGAAGTTGCCCACGGGCGGCAGGAGGCGGTCGAAATAGAAGCGGTACAGGGCCTTGCCCAGCCCGTTTCGGGGCAGGCCGAATTCCATGATGTGCAACCGCCCGCCCGGCACCAGCACGCGGTGGAATTCGCGCATGACGCAGACCCGCTCGGCGATGTTGCGGATGCCAAAGGCCATGGTCACGGCGGCGACGCTACCCGCCGCAACCGGCACCTCGCGGCAATCGGCCACGGCCAGGCGGTAGCCGGAAACGCCCCGACGCCGGATCTTTTCCGCGGCCACGGCCAGCATGGCCGGGGAGAAATCGAGGCCGAGAACCCGCAGCCCCGGCCGGCGGCGGCGGATGGCCAGGGCGACCTCGCCCGTGCCCGTGGCCGCGTCGAGAACCAGGCCCCAGCCCGGCTCGATCATGTCCACCAGGCGCTTTCGCCAGTAGATGTCCACGCCCAGGGACAGGGCGCTATTTTGGAAGTCGTAGGAAAAGGCGATGTCCTCGAACATGCGCCGCACGAGCGTGTCTTTCATGGCTGCCCCCGTCATCGGCCGGCCTTGGCCGCCGGCTCGACCAGCCGCAATTTCTGCCATGCCCCGCCCCGGTAGCGCAAGGCCAGGACCACGGCCAACGTCAGGGCGTAGAGCACGAACAATCCCCACAAGGGCACGATGCCGACATGGAGCCAGGTCACGGCCAGCCAGGCCGGGGCGACCAGGGCGAAAAAGGAGACCAGCCCGGCCGAAACCATGAGGAAACGCGTGTCCCCGGCGCCGCGCAGGACGCCGAAGCAGGTGTGCAGCACGATGTCGCACAGCCCAAGCCCCACGCCCCAGGCAAAAAGCGGCCGGCACAAAGGCAAAATGGCGGCAAAGCCCGTATCGTCGCCATGGGGCCGGAAAAACGAGGCCAGTTGCTCGGGAAAGCCCAGGAAGAAAACGGCCATGACCGCCATGTACACGGCCATGATCCGCAGGGCGCTGCCGGCGGCCCGCCTTGCCTCCCCGGGCTGGCCAGCGCCCATGGCCTGGCCCACCACCACGGCCAGGCCCGAGGACAGGCCCAGAAGCGGCATAAACGCCGGGGTGTTGGCCGAAAGCACGATGCTCGTGGCCGCCAGTTCCGTCACGCCCAGGCGCCCGGCCAGGGCGATGAAGACCGTGACGGCGAAGATGTCCAGGAATATCTGCGCCCCGCCCGGCATGCCGAGCAGCACCAGCTTGCGAAACAGCCCCCAATCGGGCCGAAAGGCCCGGCGCGTGGAAAAAAGCCCGTCGTTTCGCCGGCTAAAGACCAGCACGGCGTAGGTCGTGACCATGGCCGCCCAGGCCGCCACCGTGGCCAGGGCCGAACCGGCCGTGCCCAGGGCCGGCAGGCCGCATTTCCCGAAAATAAGGATGTAATTGAGGGGGATATTGAGCAGCGCCCCGCCGAAATTGACCACCATCACCGCCCGGGTCAGGCCCCGGCCGCTGAAAAAGGCGGCCAGGCAGGATTCCAGCACCATGAACCCGGCCCCGGACATGAGCACCCGGAAATAGGTCACCTCCAGCCGCCGGACCGCGGGCGCGTGGTCCATGGCCGCGAACACCGCCTCGGACCCGAGCGACAGGGCGAACAGGGCGACAAAGGAGGCCAGGGAGAAATAGATGCCCTGCCACAACACCGCGCCGATGGCCTCGGGCCGGCCGGCGCCGATGTTCTGGGCGATGAGCACGCCGACATAGCCCACCGTTCCCAGGAAAAAGGAGGTGAAAAGGAAAAAGGCCGCCCCGGCCGGCATGGCCGCGGCCAAGGCGTCGCTGGAATACCAGCCGAGAAAGAGGCGGTCGGTCAGATGCATGGCCGTAATCGAGGCCATGCCGGCCAGAAGCGGCAGCCCCACGCGCAGCACGTGGGCGTAGCCGCCCGGGCCATGCCAGCGTTTCATGGCGTGTCCTCCTGGGTCGCGGCGGGCAACCCGGTCGGGGCGGCCGCAAAAACGGTCGTCCGGGAGGTCGGGGGTTGTGGCAAAGTTTTTGCTAGGCGTCAAGGCAGTCGGGCCGGGCATCCGGCCCAAACCGAGGAGCTCCCCATGGCTACCGACACCAAGGCCGCCGCCGTGGACATCCTGGCAGACCTGCTGTGCGCCCCGCCGCCCAAGGCTCCCAGTGATCGCGATCCCGAAGCCTTTCCCCACCAGCGGGCCTTGGCCCGCCTCGTGCGCCGCCTGGCCGAGCCGCAGGCGTCGCCCCCCCGCCGCGAATCCCAGCCGGCCAAGCCCGAACCCCTGGCCGCCGTGCCGCCCGCTGCGGCCAAACGGAAGGCGGCCAAACGCAAGGCCACCCACTATGTCGCCCCGGCCACGGCCCTGCGCCTGGACCAGGCCAAGGCGGCCCTGTCCGCCGCGGCCCAGGGCCGCGTCAGCAAATCCGCCATCGTGGAAGCGGCCCTGACCCTGGCCCTGGACGGCCTGGAAGCGGCCGGCGGCCACAGCCCCCTGGCCCGCCGCCTGGCCAGCCCCGGCGACGCCGGCGGCGCCCCGAGGCGCGCCCCCGTGGAGGACCCGTCATGATCGCCATCTGCCCGTTTTGCCGCACGCGGCACGACGTCCCGGATACCGACCCGACGTCGGGCCTGACCTGCGCAAGCTGCCACCGCCGCTTCGCGGCCAGGCGCCAGCCGGCCACCGCCGCCAGCGAGGCCACGCCCAGCCTGATGCGCATCGAACGGCCCCACGGCGTCTTCGACCGGCCCCTGGTCGTGGCCCGGCAAGCAACGGCCCTGGCCGCCACCGCCGAAACGGCCCCCCTCCCCGAGCCCCCCGAGGAAGCCGAAGCCCCTTTCCTGGCCGAGCCCGACGCCGCCGAGGAACGTGCCGCCAAGGCCGCGCTTTCCGCCATCCGCCGCCAGATCGCCGCCGCCGCGCCGGCCCCCCGGCCCGCAGCCGAGCCGGACAGCCCCACCACCCGGCGCCTCGGCGTCATGCTCAGCAAGGGCGGCGTGGGCAAGACCACCACGGCCGTCAACCTGGCCGCCGCCCTGGCCAAGGCCGGCAAACGCACGCTTATAATCGACGCCGACACCCAGGGCCAGGCCGCCTATGCCCTGGGCCTGACCCCGCCCTGCGGCCTGGCCGAACTGGTCGACGGCACGGCCTCCCCGGACAAGGCGCTTTTCCCGGCCCGGGACAACCTGTGGCTGCTGGCCGGCGGCAAGGCCCTGGCCGGGCTCAAGCGGCTGATCACACGCAAGGATTTCGGCGGCGAGCGCACCCTGGCCGACGCCCTCGCCTTCCTCGACGCCCGTTTCGACGTCGTGGTGGTGGACTGTGCCCCGGGCTGGGACGCGTTATCGGTCAACGTGCTGTTCTACGTGGGCGAACTGCTCGTGCCCGTGGCTTTGGAAGCCATGTCGCTGCAGGGCTTCTCGGAATTTTTGCAAAGCTTCGCGGCCGTGTCGCGCTACCGGCCGCAGCTGCGGCTGTCCTACATCGTGCCGACGTTCCTGGACAAACGCGTGCGCGGCCCGGCGGCGCTGCACGAGGAGCTAGCCGCTCTCTACCCCGACACCATCTGCCCGGCCATCCGCTACAACGCCAAACTCTCCGAAGCGCCGGCCGCGGGCCAGACCATCTTCGAATTCGCCCCACGCTCCCCCGGCGCCCAGGACTATGCCGCGTTGGCGGCTCGGGTGGCCCAAGGATAGAGGGGAGGGGAACAGGCGGGACTACGGCTGGGAGGATGCCTCCGTCGGCCAGGAGGGGCCTTGGGCCCCTCCTGGACCACCCCATCCGGGAAAAAACGTTGCGGCTCGGCCGGAAACGTTCCACGAGCTATGGAAAAACGAGGCCGCGCGACGGGCGCGGCCTCGAAACGTTACAGCTGTGCTGGCGGGCGGTTGGCTGTGGCGGGCGAAAACTATTCCACGTTGCGTGGAATGGTGCCGGCCGGCGGGGTGGCGCTGAGCAGTGGGCCCGCAGCCTCGGGCACGGGTTGGGCCTTGGCCATGAGCGCCTCGTGGCCGCGCAGCACCGAGGCCAGCAAGGCAAGGGACATGCGGTTGGCGGCCACGCGCGGCATGGCCGTCAGGCGCGTCCTGGCCGAGACCGGCTCGTCGCCGGTGACGAAAAGGTAGGTGAACCCGGCCTCGCCCAGCATGCGGGTGTAGGCCTCGCCGCGGGCGCCGTAGGGATAGGCGAAATACTTGGTGTCATGCCCCACGACCTGGCGGAAGCGCTCCACGCTTTTGCGGATGTCCTCGCGGGCAAAGGCCTCGTCGCGGGCCAGGCGCGGGGAATGGCTGAAGGAATGGTTGCCGAAGGTGACCTTGGGATAGGCCTTGAGGGCGTCGATATCGGCCTGGGACAGGGTGGCCGGGCAGTAGGGGTTGCCCACGTAGGCCATGGGCAGGAACAGCGTGAAGGGCAGGTTGCGGCGCTTGAGCTCCGGAAAGGCCTTCATGACCGTGGCCCAGCCGTCGTCGATGGCGATGACCACGGATTTTTCCGGTGGGTTGCGGCCGCTTTCCACGCAGCTGACCAGTTCGTCCACGGAGATGACCTTGTGGCCGGTCTGCTCCAGATAGTCGAGCTGGGCCGAAAACGCCGCCATGGAAATGGACATGGACGTGCGCACGTCGAAGCTGTGATAGACGAGGATGGTGGTGGCGCACGCCTGGGCCACCGGCAGCAAGGACAGGCATACGGCCGCGATGGCGGCAAAGTGGAGCCTCACGACGCGCATGGGCAGCCTCCGAAGCGGTGTTGCCCGGCCGTTCGGGCCGGGGCACCGTTCATGGTTTGAGCGTACCAGAGGCAACGTCGGCACGCAAACGCTCCGCCGCGCCCATGATCGTGTTCACGTATACCTGGCTGTGATTATACCCGAAAAAAACCTTGCGCATGGCCTCCTCGGTCATGGGCGGCTTCCAGCCCATGGCCCGCAGGATATTCCCCAGGCTCATGAGCGCGTCGTCGACGCCAAACAGGTCGGCCCGGCCGTCGCCGTCGCCGTCCACGGCGTATTTGAGGGCGTTGGAGGGCATGAACTGGCAGATGCCGATGGCGCCGTAGATGGAGCCGGGCATGGACAGGGGATCGATGCCCTGGGCCTCGGCGTAGCGCAACAGCGCCTTGAGTTCGCCGTACGCCCATTCGCCCTTCTCCTTGGCCTTGGCGTCGAGCCAGGCCTGGCGCTTGGCGTCGGGGCGCTCGTAGGCAAAGGCCGAAGCCAGGCGCGCCGGGTCCTCGCCGGCCACCAGGCTGGCCAGGTTGACCACGGCCACCACGTCGCCGAGATAGTGGCCCACGCGGGTCTCCACGGCCAAAAGCGCCACCAAGTATTCCTCGGGCACGCCGTAGCGTTCGCGCACCCGGGCCAGGGCCTTGGCGTTTCGGGCGTAGAATTCCCGGGCCTCGGCCAGGCGTTCCGGGGAAAGCACCACGTCGTGGACTTCCTGGCCGGAAAAATCGGGAAAGGCCAGCCCGGCCGGGGCGTGTTCGGGTCGGCGGTCCAGTTCGGCGAGGAGCGCCTCGCTGGCCGCGGGGTTGGGGGCCAGGCCCACGGCCGTCTGATAGGCCTTGATGGACCATTTGGTCATGCGGTCGAGGCGGCCGTCCACCGGGCCGGGATACCAGCCAAGCCCCGCCAGGCGCTCCTGGACGTCGGCCACCAGGCGCAGGCCGTACTTGCGCATGTACAGGGCCGTGAGCTTGTCGGCCATGGCCTTCTGGGTGAAGACCATCTCGGCCCGGGAAAACAGCCGGCGCAGCCTGGATTCGGAAAAGCCGTCGGCGACGAGCCTGGCCAGGACCGGCTGGAAGGCCGGGTCCACGGTGGAGGCGGCCACGGCGCCGCCCACGCCCAGGGCCACCAGGCCCAGGGCCAGGGCGTAGCCACACCAGGCCAGAAGGTGTCGGGGAAGGCGAACGTTTTTCATGAGCCCACCACGGCCGGCCGCCCGGCCGGGCGGCCCACGATGCGCGACAGCACCGCCACCACGGCCAGGGAGAACACGAGCCTGCCGACGAACGTGCCCCAAAGGCTCGCCCCGATCAAGTACATAAGCAGGGTGTCCTCGATGAGCGCGTGGGACAGGCTCATGAGGCTTATGGCGGAAAAGACGTCGCGCCGGCCGACCTTGCCCTGCTGGATGTCCAGCAGGATGAGCCCCGAGCCGTAGGCCAGGCCCATGACCAGGCCGATGACGGTGATGGTGGCTGCCGCCCGGCCGATGCCCATGAGGCGCAAAAAGGGCACCAGGGCCGTCTCGAAAAGCTTCGTGACGCCCAGGTGGTCCAGGGCGCGCATGAGCCCGACCAGGCCGGCGATGACGCAGTAGATCATGACCAGGTTCCTGACCTCGCCGTAAGCCCACTCTCCCAGGCCGGCGTCGGCGGCGGGCGGGGTAAACAGCATGGGCGCGGGGTCGGTCAGAAGGCCCAGGCCCGAGAAAACGGCGTTGAGCAGAAAACCGCAGCCAAAGGCGCCGCACAGCCGCAGGACCGTCTGGCCCCAGAACCCCACGCCGCATTTGCCGGCAATCGCCCCTTCCACGAACATGTTGTGGGCGATGAGCATCATGGTGGCGATGACCGTGGCCTGGGCAACGCTCAAGGGGGCCATGGTCGGCACCAGGGCGGCGTGGACGGCCAGGGCGGCATAGAGGTTGTTGGCCAGGGCCGTGGCCCAGGTCAGGCCGCATTCCGGCGGCAGGCCGACCAGGCCCATCAGCGGCGCCAAGGGCTTGGCCAGATAGGCGATCCAGCCGAGTTCCTTGAGGATCTTCACGCCGATGAGGATCGGCACCATGATCTTGAACAGATCCAGGCAGATTCTGGCGGCATCCGCGGCAACCGTGCGCGCGGCCCGGGCCAATGGGGGCAAGCTGGTGGACATGGGGTTCGGATCGGGGGTTGTGTCTAGGGGATGACCTTGCCGGCGCGGCTCATGGCCACGTAGCCGCAAAAGGCGGCCTCGGTCATGATGCCGGAGCCGACGTAGACGGCGCGCCAGTCCTCGGCGGACAGGGTCGTGCCTTCCATGGCCGATCGCAGCTGGATGTCGTAGACCATGATGGTGAGGTACTGCCTGGCCGGGTCGCTGCCGGCCTTGGCCAGGGCCAGGGCGGTGTCGGTGGTGGCGGCCGGTGACCAGGGCCCGGTCCAGGAGTCGACGTAGACGCGGCGGGCGTAGGCCTTGTAGGCCTCGGGGGCCTGGGGCATGGGCTGGACGGCCTTGGCCTTGGCCACGGCGTCGCGGACCTGGGCCACGTTTTCGGCGGTCAGGGGCATGGCTTTGGGCGCGGCGGGCGCGTCGGGCGCCTTGCTCCCGAACAGGGCGCAACCGCCGAGAAAAAGTGTGATGGCCAGCAGTGCCGACGCCAGGCGCAGCGCCATGTTCGCCTCCGGGGAATTACGGCCCGCGCGGGCAGCCGCGCAGTGGGCGAACAGAACATGTTCCGGGGTATTTGTCCATGGCGGCGGGGCGTTGCGGCCCCGCCGCCGGGTGTCTACTTGGACAGGGCGTCGAAAGCGGAGAGGATGTGGGCCGAATAGACGAAGGCCGCGCCGGCATTGAGCCCCACGGCCACGCCCAGGGCCTCGAGCAGTTCGGCCCGGGAAGCCCCGGCCTCGGCCGCGGCCTTGGCGTGGATGGAGATGCAGGTATCGCAGCGGGTGGTGGCGGCCACGGCCAGGGCGATGAGTTCCCTGGTCTTGTTGTCCAGGGCGCCATGGGCGGCACCGGCCTCGTTGAGGGTGTTGATGGCGTCCATGATCTTGGGGTTGCCCTCGGCCAGGGCACCGAGATCCTTGACCGCCTCACCGAGAAACTTCTTCCAGTCCGTGGCCATGCCGTCCTCCTAGGTTGTACCGCGTACGCGGCGGTTGCCCGGGAACGCGGACCCCATCCGCTCCCGTACCGACGGTGCTGACCGAATTGGACGGCCGGGTCAAGTCACCGTTTCAGCGCAGGCCGGCCCGGGTCATGACCTTGGCCACGTAATCGCGGGTTTCGGGGATGTCGGGGATGGGGCCGCCTTTTGGGACGCGTCCCGGGCCGGCGTTGTAGGCGGCCAGGGCCAGGCGGACATCGCCGTAGGCATCGAGCAGGCCGCGCATGTAGCGGATGCCGGCCTCGAGGTTGGCCGAGCCGTCGAAGGCGTCGGCCAGGCCCAGGTCCTTGCCGGTGCCGGGCATGATCTGCATAAGCCCGCCGGCGCCCTTGGGCGAGACGGCCCGCTCGGCGAAGCCGGATTCCACGGCGACCATGGCCCGCACGAGGTTGGGGTCCAGGCCGTGGCGGCGGCAGTAGTAGCGTATGAACGGCAGCACCTTGTTTTCGTCGGTCCCGGCGGGCAGGCGCATGTAGTCGAAGGGCTGGTACTGGTCGTCGAGCTTTTTGTTGCTGAGGTGGATGGCGCCCTTGGCGTCGCGGTATTGGTAGATGGTCTGGGCGGGGGCCGGCGCAGCGGCGAAAAGGAGTGCCGCGAGCGCGGCGGGGACGGTTTTTCGCATGGGGCCAATGTGCTGCGGCCGGCGCGGATTTGCAATGGCGTTATTGCCGAAAGCGCATGGCGAAGTCGTGTATGGCCACGTTCTGGCTGGTGGCGGTGCCGGTGGCTTCGGTGAAGCCGAAGCGCACGGTGGCGAGTTGGGTGTGATCGGCCGCATTCAGTGTGACGACGCTTTTGACGTTCGGCTCCTCGGCCGTGAAGTCGGCGGACACGTCCTTGGCCCCGCAGTCCACGGGATCGACCCAGGCCATGACCGTGTAGGTGGCTGTCGCGGTACGGTGCATTTCCACGCGCAACGCGTGCTCCTCGCCGTCTTCGAGCCAGTTGGGGCCGGTGGCCGCCTTGGCTTTTTCGACGTAGCCGGCCGAGGTGTTGCCGGGATTTTGGGGGGGTGTCCCGGCGCCGTGGACGTTGTCGTCGTAGGTGGTGTCCGAGGCGCCCCAATAGACAACGGCCAAATGGTTGGCGTTGGAGGCGTCGAGGCGCGAATTGGCCTCGAGGGGGTCGCCGCCGTTACGATTGGGGTAGGTGTCGATTTCGATGGCGATTTTCGGCGGTACGATACCTTTGCCGGACGGACCGGGTCCGGCGTAGCCCAGGTATTCGCCGCGCACGCCCGAGGCCGGCCCGCCCACGGCATGGGCGTCGTTGGCGGCGGTGATGACGGCGAACGTGAAGCCGTCACCGTATTTTTTCGATTGCGCCTGGTCGTCGTACCCCATGAAGACGAACTGGAAGTAGGCGCGCAGGCCGGTGGCGAAGTTGCACACGCCGCTTGCGCAGGAGCTCTTGGAGCCGGCGTACCAGACGGCGCCCACGGTCTTGCTGGTATCGCCGCCCAGACGCATCCAGCCGCCCGCATAGCGGGAGATGTTTTGCGACCACAGGCTGGTCCATTCCGAGACGGTGAGGGTTTTGGGGGCATTTTCGGGGTTGTCGCTGAAAACGGTGATGGCCTTGTCGCTGTTGGCGTTGTCGTCGACCACGGGGTTTTGGAAATCGTCGAGGTCGTCGGCGAAGCTGATGGTTTCGTTGCCGCCGCGGGTGGCGGTCAGGCGGATGCTTGTTTCGCTATTTGTGCCGGCGCGCAGCATGCCGGTGCTGGTGATGGTGTAGGCGCCGCTGGCGTCGGGGCCGGACGCGGCGAGGATGATGGCGTCCTGGCCGAGTCTGAAGGTGCCGGCGGTTCCCGGCGACCAGAGGTTGAGGCCGGACAGGGCCAGGTATCGAGCGCGTTGCGCGTCGGCGCCGGCGAGGGTGGTTTCGTTGGTGCCGGGCACGAGGAGTGTCGTGGCCGCGCCCAGGGCGGCCAATGTGGTCAGGGCCAGGACGGTGTAAAGGAGGGTGGAACCGCGCTGGGGGTCGACGGAAGGAGGAAAAGGTGTTTCCCGTATAGCAGCGCGCCCGATGCCCATATCGCCCACTCGCCGGAAGCGGTATTGGGCTTACGGCAAGGGGGACGAGTAGTTCCACGCCGTTAGCCGGGCTAAAGCCTATACATAAAAATCATGACACTAGAGGGTTTTGCAAAAATAATACGAGCTACAGAATTAACACATTCCAACGGGCATGAGTGCTCATTTTTAAACACTAATGTGTTTTAATGCTGTCGTGTTTCTATTTTGCACATAATTCAGAAACGAATATCCTGATTTATGAGTATCAAAATCATATTGTTGCTATACTGTCAACAAACGAATCAATTGATCTGCTGTCAACGCAAGGATGCCAAACATAAGATGAGCAAAGACCTTAGGTCCACCGCGAACCATAAGACTTCTTCCGCCAAAATCATCTTTAAGACGGCTGTTAACACGTTCAGAATTAGTTCTTTCTCTGTATCGAATGCTAGTTGCTGGCTCCATTTCTTTTTTTATTCCATTGCGTCTTTTGTTAAAATCAATAATCGGAACGTGCCCCAATGAACGACTAAAGTCGCGAATTGTTTTGGAATCGTACGCTGAATCCATCAAGTCATAGAGACTTGTTACTCGTTCAGCGGACATTTTTGCCAACGGTATGGCTGCCTGACTATCGTGTAGTGAAGCAGAAGTAAGTATACAACTGATAGGAATTTGACCATCCGCCGAATCAATATGTAATTTATATCCAATCCATCGACGAAAATGCCCCTTACTGCTAGATTTAGCACCGATATCACATGCCATAGGAAGAGTCATTCTGGCTTCGTCGCTAGTCATTTCTATCTGTCGCTCAAGTAGCTTCTTTGTCTTTGGCTTTGTCTTGCTATTAATCGGCCGCCCCCTGCGGCGGCGTTTTTTGGGTTTGGGCGGATTCATTTTTTTAGTTGGTTTTTCTCTGGCGTTAATTTCTGTCGAATCACGACTAATATGCCCAATCAATCGTTCGCTACAATGTAGCCTGACAAGTCTTTCATGGGCATTTTGAGGCAAACCTTTTAAAGAGAATTCTGAAAATGCACGACTAAATACAGATTCATGCGGAATAGTTTTGTGTTCTTCAAAACCGCAAATCCGTCTAAGACTTGGCATCAATTGCAACGCTTCAACGAGAGCCCTTGTGTTAGGAAAATTTAAAACAGCTTTCGCAATAAACGCTCTGGCAATAGCTGCGCGACTATATGATGGCCTACCTCTTCCGAATCGAGGCAAATCCGAAATATGATCTTCTATGCGAACCAACTCAATAATCTCAACGAGTCTTTTCTGCTTATCTGTCAAAGAACCAAACTTTTCTTCTAAACATGGAATCAAAGAACCTTGTATGGCACCGAGGATGCGTGATAGGAGTCTCATGGAAGCTGGCTCGTGTGGTTTTAGTTTAGGTTTGTGGTGAACTCAAACTACCACATAACCAGCTTCCGTTCTACTCCTATCCATACGGTTTTGCAGGATTATTTAGCAAAACCGATTTTTGCAAAACCCTCACTACAAAATATTTTATATTATAGACATATAGCTATCTATTAACAATTTTACCAATTTGCTACTGCATAATTCGAAGGAACATACGTCATTGAATATCCTGACCCACTTGTCACAGCCGCCGCACCCGATTGAGATGCATATGATCCAATAAATGTATTTCCTCCTTGAAATGTAATCGTTCCCCTCGAAAATAACGTTCCAAACCAATTCGCCTTCCAAGCCAAAGTGATATTTCCATTTGCCTCCATATATACTTTTTTTGCTAAATCTGTATTGACTGAAGTCATTGAGTAGTAGTTTGTTCCATCTGCTGAAACCATAATTGTAGTCGGGTTTCCTAAATTAATGTCTCCCGTGCTAAATATTGTTATATCACCGCCAGACAGGTCAAATTTTAGAGTTGCACCACCCGCAACGTTAATTGATGAATAATAGGTCCCTGCCGAAAACGTTTTACTCGCATTTTTCGCAACAGATAACGCACCATTTGTACTTTTTGTATTCTTCGGAGGATTTGGCACAGGCTCTGTGGCGCAAGCAACGTAACTACTCGGACTATTCGGAGATATAGGGGATGTCACACTAGCCTGATTCTGCAAACGAGTACCAATAAAACAGTCACCACTTCCGCACGAACTACCTGTACATGACGTAATGGACCCTTTTGACTTTGCCATACCTTTGACACAAGATCCGTATCCAGTTATTGATATTGCGCCACCAGACTCAACATTTCCATTGACTGTTGTCTTTCCAGACATATTGACACCAGTACCGGCATACACATTCTTCTGATAAGTTCCACCCCATCCTGTAAAATTTGCTAATTTCCCTGCATTTATATCCAACCCCACGGAAATACTGCTGTCCTGTAGCTCTGTATTGTTTCCTGAATACAGCCCACCTAAAATAGTAATTCCCGATTTAATTGTTATTACATCACCAGCATAAATATTACCTGAAATTTTACTCCCAGACGAACTGACCGTAACAGACCCAGTAGCAACAATATTTCCTGAAACATTGGCTGACGAAGCTATCGTGACATTCCCTGCAGCGTTAATATCGCCATTAATTTGCTGAGCAGAACCATTCAATGTCACATTACCTCCAGAAGTAATTGTGCCAGTTGTAGTTCTACTCTCCATTGTTACATTACTCTTTGAATTTATTGTTCCCGTTACCACGTTATCTTCAGTCAACGATACTGTTCCATCGCTACAAATTGACCCCGTAATCGACCCCTTTGACCCGACACTTACATTTCCATTTGAAATTAAATCCCCAGTAATAACAGCATTGTCAGCAAGCGAAATACTCGTTCTTCCATAAATACTCCCGACTACCGTTTCTTTCGACGCACTGATTGTAACATCCCCGCCAGAAAAAACATACTTTGCCGCTCCACTTGGTGTTGACGTTCCACCCGCACCAACTGGTACATAATTCAAAATTCTGCTACTTCCCTTCCCCCCCCCATAAATTGCGTAACTATAAGCAGCGCCGCCGGCCGAATTTGCAACCGTACCAGTGAGATTCGTTATTTGGTAATTACCGTTAACCCCATTCGTGACAATATTCCCGAGTCTATATGTAAAATACTCATCACTATCAATATTATAAGCAATGCTGGAACCCCCTCCCATCAAACTAATATAATTGGTAAAACTCATATTATTCAATTCAGCAACTTCATTCATCGACATAATAAAATTCAATCCGGCGTTGGCATTATAATAAGCCTTCATACCGGCTTCCTGTTGTAACTTCGACTGCATCGTCGCCGGCGTCATCAAAGCCAACCCCGCGCCCACCACCCCCATGACCACCAGCGCGCCTATGGCCCACAGCAACGAGGACCCGGCCGACCAACCGGAACACTTCCCCCGCACCCCCTGGATCAGGCGGAAAAAGAACCTCGTTTCCATGACGCGCTCCTTAATAACCGACCTTGTTTACTTTCACACGTGTCGAATAGTTCTGCGACAAGTTCTGACTTGCGTCATCCCCAACCATCGTATAGGAAAACCCAATCAAACTCGGCACGTTCGCCGTACTATTAAAACTGGAGAGCGCACCAGAGTTATAGGCGGTGTAATAATTAAACGCCAGCGTCGACGCCTTCACGCCGTCCGTCAGCACATAATTCGTCCCACCATACTTGTACAATATTTGATTACCAGATTGAAACACAATTACCTGAACGGTATTGTTCAATGTCGTATTGTACGTGATCGTACTGCTCGTCCCGGACGAAAGCGACGTATCGAGGTACGTAAAATCAATCGTCAGCCGCTGCATGGCATTCTGCGCTTTCTGCACCGCCGCGTCGGAATTACGGGCCAGCGTATAGCCGCGGATCATGTTGGAAAACACCCGTGTACTGAGCATGACAACAATACCCAGCAAAACAAGGACGCAAACAAGCTCCAACAGGGAAAACCCCGCCTCCTTGGCACTGCGGTTTGTATCACTTCCATTCATATCAACTGCCACCGGCTATATTGCAATTTCCCGCCGTGGAACTGAACAGATACGTCAAACTTACGCCGGAATTGGCACTCGGCTTGATGGTCACCAGCAAAAACTGATTCGAATTGCTGTTCGTAACAAAGGCGTTGCTCGACGGACAAACGAAATCTTTTTGCGTCACGATATAATTCGAACCAGATCCGTAAACACTCTGAGAAGCGTCAATCGTCCCAAGATTTGAGTAAAAGCCTGTCAAATTAGTATTATAAACAGCCGTTTTATCCGCTATCATATTCTCCAATACGAGCTGCAAACTGGCATCCGTCTGCAATTGCGTTACCGGAATGTCCGTCCGCGTGATGCCTTTGGTAAAATACGAAACCGCCACCGTCGCGACAATGGCGAACAGGACGAACGTCAAAATGACTTCCAGCAGGGTAAAGCCCCATTCGGCACCGCAACGCTTCATGGCACAAATCCCGTATAGGGTGTGACGGTGACCGTGGAAACCTTCCCCGACTCCGTCGCATTGATATATTGATAAGACGTGACCGCCGTTCCGGAAGAGCCCGGCGTGGTCACATAGGTATTTACA
Source organism: Solidesulfovibrio sp. DCME (assembly GCF_049995385.1). Classification (NCBI taxonomy): domain Bacteria; kingdom Pseudomonadati; phylum Thermodesulfobacteriota; class Desulfovibrionia; order Desulfovibrionales; family Desulfovibrionaceae; genus Solidesulfovibrio; species Solidesulfovibrio sp. DCME. The sequence goes on along the minus strand of NZ_CP188261.1, from coordinate 1,000,359 downwards.
GGCATGCCGCGCCAATCGTAAACAATGGGCGAATTGCCGCTTAACGTCACGCCGCTTGCCACGGTATGCGTGGAATTCCCCTGCGCTGGCAGAGGCGGATTCGCCTGGCTTGGATTATTCGAAAAGAGTGTGTAGCCAGAACTGCTTATCGTCACGCCCCAGGTGTAGACGTCGGCCATGGCCCGGGATTGGGCGTACCGCAGCACCGACCGCAACGCATCGGCCTCGGCCACGGCCGACGCCCCGGACTTGCCCATGTTCATCGCCGCGACAATCGCCAAAAGCCCCACGATGAGCAGCACGGCCACCATCTCAAGCATCGTGAACCCCGCCGCGAACCGCCAACCCGTCGCCGGGTAACGCCGCGCCCCACGCGCCCGCCGCTTCTTCGCCGTCCGCATACGGTTTCCACCCCTTGTCCCAAACCTACATCAAAGCCGGCTCCCCGTGAAGCGCTATCCCCCACCCGCTACTCGCCCGGTTGCTCCATCATGGCCAGCAGCTCCTCGATCTCCTTGACCTTGGCCGCCTCGGCTTCCGGGGCCTTGGCCAAGGCCATGGACAAAAGCAACCGCCCTTCCCGCGTCTTGCCCGCCGCCACCGCCGCCATGCCCATGTCGCTCAAATCCGCGAACGTCGCCGTCGGCAACATGGGGTTGATGACGGAATCCAGCGTCTTATACGCCTGGTCGAAATTCTTGAGCCGCGCGTACGTGGCATACAGATTGCGAACCACCAGCACCCGCTCCGACGGCATGGCCCGTGCCAGGGCGTCCTTGTTGTAGGTCAGCGCCGCCTCGTACCGCTCTTCCTTGAAGGCCGCGAGCCCGGCCAAGGCAAAGCCCATGTAGCGGTCGGGATAGACCTCCATGAGGCGGGACGCATACCCCATGGCCTCCTGCGTCCGGCCCCGGGCCAGGGCGATCTTGGCCATGACCGTGTTGACCATGAGCCCATCGGGGTAAACGTCGTGAACGCGCCGGCATTCCGCGAGCATCCGCTCCCGCTTGGCGTCCTCCATGGCCTCGTAGTCCTCGGTGACGCAACTGGCCGGATCGAGGTCTTGCAGCCGCCAGCGCGCCACCAAATCCGGATAGGCCTTGGCGTCGGCGTACAACGTAAGGACGTCGTCGAAAAAGACCGGCACCAGCTCCGCGACCCCCTCCATGCGCTTGAGGAAGTCCTTGTCGCGCACATCCGTCAACACCAGCCCCGGCCCGTACCGATCCAGCGTGCGCTTGAACACCTGCTTGTCGGCGAACATGTTGATACTCGTAAACAGGTCGTAGCTCGGGAAAAGCATCGTCTGCATATCCATGTAAATAAGATACTTGGGATACAGACGCCATTCCAGGTAGCCGCCCGGGTTGGACACGTTGAGCACCTTCCCCCCCGGCCCCTGGCGCAAAAGGAAGTCGCACGTCCCCACCGGCAGCCTGGCCAAATCCAGGGGATAGCGGGCTTGGTTGCCCAGAAATTCCGAAACGCTCCACAGCGTGGCCGCGACCATGACCAGCCCGGCGGCCAGGGCCGCCTTCCAGGGGATCGGCCGTGGTCGCCATCCCGCCACAAGCCGCAAGACATCGGCCACTATCGGCAGGCATAGCAGCAGGAATTCGTACGTAAACCGCCGAGATTGCGGCAGCAAAAAAAGCCCCCCGGCAAACAGCACCATTCGGCTCAGGCGAAGCCGCCTGCTCCAGGCCAGGGCCAGCACCGCGATGGCCACGAACAGCACGAGGCCGTTGGTGGCCGTTTCCAGCCAGTTGCCGCCCGGATACAGGGACAAGGAGAAAAACGCGCCAAAACTCTGGGGATTGAGTTCGCTGATGACCCGCTCATGAAAAAGGGGGGGCGCGAACGGCTTGGGCAATAGCCCCACCCCAGCCGGCGTGGCCAGCACGGCGTAAAGCGATACAATGATCGGCCAGCGTAGCCGCTTCAGGTTCTCCGGCACGGGGCGACGCAAAAACTTAGGCAGAAAATACTCGGCCAGATACGCCCCACAGGTCAGCAGCAGGACCGGGTACTCGACGCCGTGGACATTAGTCCAGACCAGGGCGGCCACGGGAAGCGACCAGCCCCAGCGCGGCCTGTCGTTGATCACGTTGTGGAAGAATACGATGAACAAATAGGTGAAAACGTGCGGCCGCAACATCAGGTCGCGGGGCAGTATGGCCATGGCATAGGCACAGGTCATGGCCAGGGCGAAAAGAAAGACACCGTTGTCGCCGTTATCTTCATCCGAACGCAGGCAGAGCCAGATCATGATGATCGTGACCAAATACAACAGGCTGCGCAGGATAATCAGGGCGACATACCCACCGGCCTTATACAGAAGCGTGACGATGACCTGAAAAAGCCAGTAGTAATCGACCCAGCGGCCGGAATCCGGCAAATACGAAAAAAAAGCCTGCGTCGGCAAGGCCTGATGGCTCAGGATGTAGGTGCCACCCAGGAGATGGTACCATAAATCAAAGTCCATGGCCACGATGGGGAAACGCATGACCAGGATGGCCAACCCGAACAACCCCGGACCATATACGCAACACCGCCAACAAAGAAATCGTTTGAGCAATCGCATGGCCATGCTGCTTTACTTAAAACCGCACTACAATCAAGACCCGTCTTGATATCAACTGCGGTTACTGCGTGCTATTTGCCGGACTGATCCAGCCATCCGTGGCATTGATGCCATCGACGGTCGCCGTGATGAAAACATACTCACTCAGATTTCCTGAGCAGAGAATGGAACCATGCACATCGGAATCGCTGATCACGACCGTGTTGCAGGACTGCTGCACATCGCTGCTCGCCAGGTCAAGCCCGGCTACGGCAATGCGCGCGAAATCAAAGGAGAGCTGTGTCTTGGCGGAAGCCACAAGGAGCATCGCCCCGCGGCTTTTGGATTCATCGAGCAGCGTCTTATAATATACGACGCCGCTCATCGCCAGTATGCCGACCAGAATAAGAACAGCCAATACCTCAATCAAGGTAAAGCCCGGGGCCTTTCCGCTGTCCGTCAGCTTGGATCGGCCACTTCGGGGTTCTACGGCATCAGAGGGCTGCAATGACATGCGATATTTAGTCATGCCGCCGGACGCGATGAGCAAACAACATCACGCCCGGCGACACAACTCTATAAAATTTATTTTTCAGGCGTGTTCCAATACCCTGTGGAAGACGAACCGCCATCCACGTTGGCCGTGATAAGAATATTCTCGTCCCAGTTACCAGTACCGCAATACACGTTACCCGAGCCGCCACTGACAGCAACTTTTGTACATTCGGTCGCCGGAGTATTGGTCCAGGAGCTGTTCAGTTTGTAAATGGCATAGCCCATGGAAAGCTGGGACTGGGCCGCGGCGATCAGGCCCTTGGCGGCGGACTGCCTGGCCTGGCTCTGCAGGTCGTAATACTTGGGCACGGCCACGATGGCCAGGATGCCGAGGATGACGAGCACGGCGATGATTTCAATCAGGGTGAAGCCCTGCTGCCCCGTGGCGCCTATCTTGGTTTCAACCATTTCCTTTCTCCTCCGATAAGGGTTTGCCGCCACCAGGCGACGCCAATATGCAAGCAGGAACCGTGCCGATAGCGGCGACCGGGAAGGAAGGGCGTGGATCGGCCTGTTCCAGGCCTTTTATCCATGCGCGTTCCCGGACGATACTCCAAAAGATGATGGCCTGACCACCAAATTTTGGAGCACGGTCATTTCCCGCCTGTTTCCTTGAACGCGGCCGGATCGATGCCCAGCTTTTTCACCCGGTGCCACAGGCTGCGCTCCTTGATGCCAAGCGCCACGGCAGCCCGGGACTGCACTCCGCCCGTGCGCGCCAGGGCCGCCTCGATCAGCGATCGCTCATAGCCCGAAACCAGCGTGTCCAGGTCACGGCACCCCCCGCCCTGGTCCGAGCCTTCCCGGGAAACACCGAAAAACCCCGGCAGATGCTCCGGCCCCACCGCCGCCTCGCCGGCCAGCACCGAGGCCCGCTCCACCGCGTTCTTGAGCTCCCGCACGTTGCCCGGCCAGTCATGGGCCAAAAGCCGCTGCAAGGCCGCAACCGACAGCGTCGCCCCGGGCCGGATGGCGTCCAGGAACCGGCCGGCCAAAAGCGCGATGTCCTCCCGCCGCTCGCGCAAGGGCGGCAGCCGCAGCGGAAAGACATGCAGCCTGTGATAGAGGTCCTCCCGAAAGCTCCCGGACCGGATCATGGCCGGCAGGTCCTGGTTGGTGGCGGCTATGATGCGCACATCCACGGCCAGGGCCCGGCCCGTCCCGCCCAGCCGCTCCAATTGCCGCGTCTCCAACGCGCGCAGGATCTTGGCCTGGGTTTCCAGTGGCATGTCGCCGATTTCATCGAGAAAAAGCGTCCCACCGGCGGCCTGCTCGAACTTGCCGATCTTGCGGGCATGGGCTCCGGTGAAAGCCCCCTTCTCGTGTCCGAAAAGCTCGCTTTCGAGCAGTCCGGACGGTATGGCGGCACAGTTGACAGCCACGAACGGACCCGAGGCCCGGCCGCTTTTGGCGTGGATGCTCCGGGCGGCCAGTTCCTTGCCCGTGCCCGATTCCCCGAGGATGAGCACGGTCGTTTCCGTGGCCGCCACCTTGAGGATCTGGGAAAAGACCCCGCGCATGACCCGGCTTTCGCCGACCATGTCCGGGAACTGGGCCCGGGCGTCGAGCTTGCCGAGTACCTCGGCCATGTGCTCGGCCACCAGATCCAATTTGTTGAATTCACTCAAGGCGTTTCCCCGAGGGACGGCAGGCACGGACAAGGACGGCGGCGCGGCCGAGAGCAGGCGCTTGATGGGGCGCAGGGCCAGCAACACGAACACCGCCGAGGCCACGGCCACGCACACGCCCGCCGCCACGGCCGGGGCGACCAAGTCCCCTTCGGAGAATACCCTGGGAAAAAGGTGCGGCAAGACCCCGGCCGAAAGCACCGCCAGCATGGCCACGCCGCCCAAAATGACGGGAACGAGCACCGCCAGGCTCAGATCGAACCGCCGCCGCATGAGGCCCAGCCCTTGTCGTCTCACTCGCGCGCCCACCGGGGCAAACCCGTACCGGTCCGTCGTTTGAAGGAATAAAGCGGTTACAGCGCGACTCAGCGCTTGAAAGCCACCTGGGACATGTCCCACATGGGCAGGAAAATGGCCAGGGCGAAAAAGCCCACCACACCGGCCAGCCCCACGATGAGCACCGGCCCCAGGGCGTCGGAGAGCCGCTTGACCTGATAGCTGACCTCGGCGTCGTAGTGCTCGCTGATGGCGGCGAGCATTTCGTCGAGGTTGCCCGACTCCTCGCCAACGGCCACCATGGTCACCACCATGGGCGTGAAGTACTTGGCCCGGGCCAACGGCCCGGCCAGGCCCTGCCCGGTGCGGATCATGTCCTGGATCCGCTTGAATTCCCGAGAGATGGCCGCATTGCCGATGGTGTCGACGAGGATGTCGATGGTGGTCAGGACCGGCACGCCGCTGGCTTGCAGGATGGAAAAGATCGAGGCGAAACGCGACATGGCCGCCTTGCGAAAGAGCATGCCGATGACCGGGATGTGCAGGAAAAAAGCGTCCCGGGCGACCTTGCCGCCCTCGGTCTTGAACCAGAAGTACAGGCCCGCGATGATGCCGGCCAGCAGCACCAAGCCCACGTGCCAGTACTGGGTGATGGCGATGTTGAGGTTGATGGCCACCTGGGTGGGCCAGGGCAGGGCCACCTTGGCCGCGGCGAAGATCTTGGCGAAAACCGGGATCACGAAGGTCAGCAGCACGAAAAAGGCGATGACCAGGGCGATGACCACGGTGACGGGGTATTGCAGGGCCGAGCGGATGTCGGAACGGACCTGGTGTTCGTGGCCGATGATGTAGATGAGCCGTTCGAGGACCTCGGGCAGGGCGCCGGCGGTTTCGCCGGCCCGAACCATGCTGACGTAGAGTTCCGAAAAAACACCCTTGTGCTTGGCCAGGGCATTGGAAATGGTGGAGCCCTTTTTCACGTCGTCGGACATGTTGGTGCAGACGTGGCGCAGGACGGGATTTTCGGTCTGCTGCTCCAGGACCCGCAGGATTTCCAGCATGGACAGGCCGGCGCCGAGCATGGTGCGCAACTGCTTGGTGAAAAGAATCAATTCCTGGGGCTTGACGCGAAACAAAAGGGACCTGAGGCTCCAGGCCTCCGAGGACGCGGCCGCGCCGCCGCCGCGCTGGACGCTCACGGGAATGTAGCCCATGCCCGAAAGCCGCAGCTTCGCCGCTTCGGGGTTTTCGGCCTCGAGCACGCCCTTTACGGTGTTGCCGGCCTCGTTGATGGCCTCATAGCTGAATTGCGGCACGGACGTTCCCTTTCACGGCCCAGGATTACAGCATGATCGCCGAGGAGGCTTCCTCGAAGGTGGTCTTGCCTTCGATGATCTTCAGGCGCGCGTCGTCCTCCAGGAGCTTGAGCCGGCCGGTGTCGGCGGCGAACCGGCTGATCTCGCGGGAGGTGGCCCGCTTGTTGATCATCTCCTGGATATCCTCGTCGATGACCAGGATCTCGTAAAGCCCCACCCGGCCCTTGAAGCCCGAGTCGCCGCACAGGTAGCAGCCCCGGCCGCGCATGAAGGTGGCGCCCTCGGCCCCGTCCAGGTTCCAGAAGCGCAGCACCTCGGGCCTGGGCGTATAGGGTTCGGCGCAGTTGGGGCAGATGCGGCGCACCAGGCGCTGGGCGATGGAGACCATGAGCACCGAGGAGACGAGGAAGGGCTCGATGCCCATGTCCATCAGCCGCATGATGGCGCCGGCGGCATCGTTGGTGTGCACGGTGGACAGCACCTTGTGGCCGGTCAGGGCCGCCTGGGTGGCGATGGCCGCGGTCTCGGCGTCGCGGATCTCGCCCACGAGCACCACGTCCGGGTCCTGGCGCAGGGTGGAGCGCAGGGCGCTGGCGAAGGTCATGCCGGCCCGGCGGTTGAGCTGCACCTGGCGCACGCCCTCCATCCGGTATTCGACCGGGTCCTCCAGGGTGATGATGTTGATGTCGGAACGGTTGATTTCCCGCAGCAAGGCAAAAAGCGTGGTCGATTTGCCCGAGCCCGTCGGGCCGGTGGACAGGAACATGCCGTAGGGCTTGTCCACGACCAGGCGTATCTTGGCCAGATCCTCGGCGGAAAGGCCGAGGTCGGTGAGCATCAGGCCGCCGGCGCTCATGTCGAGCAGGCGCAGGACCAGGTTCTCGCCGTGGATGGTCGGCAGGGTGGAGACGCGGATGTTGATCTCGCGCTTGTCGATGGCCACGGTGAACCGGCCGTCCTGGGGCACCCGGCTGACGGCGATGTCGAGGTTGCCGAGAATTTTGATGCGCGAGACAATGGGCAGGATCATGGGCTTGGGGGGCGAGGGCACGGCCTTGAGCTTGCCGTCGATGCGCATGCGGATTTGCACCTGGTCGCGCTCGGGGCTGATGTGCACGTCGCTGGCCCCCTCGCGCACGGCCTGGGACAGCAGGGAATTGACGAAGCGCACCACCGGCGCCTCGCCGGCCATGTCCTCCAGGGAGCTGACCTGGACGTCGCCGGAGCGGTCCTCGGTTTTGACCTCGTCCCCGCGCATGCTCTCGATGCTGTCGAGCACGCCTTCGAGGCCAAGGCCCATGCCGTAGATGGCGCTGGTCAGGTAGCCGAGCTCGCGCTCGGTGCAGATGATCGGCTCCACCTCGCAGTTCTTGTAGATCTCGATGTCCTCGATGGAGCTGATGTCCAGCGGGTCGGGCATGGCCACCCGGATGAGGTTGCCGCTTTTGGACAGGGGTACGAGCTTGGAGCGCAGGGCCATTTCCGCCGGGATGATGGAGGCCAGGTGCCCGTCCACGGGGAACCGTTCCGGGGTGTACTTGGCCAGCCCCATCTGGCGGCTGATGAGGTCGACGATATCCGTTTCCTTGACCGTGCCGTCGCGCACCAGTTGCTGGCCGAGCCGCAGTCCGGCCCGCTTGCCCGCGGCCAAGGCCTGGCGCAGCTTGTCCTCGGAGAGCAATCCGGCCGCGACGAGCATTTCGCCAAGGCGCAGGCGTTTTCTGGGCTCCATGAACTATCCTTCGGCGCTTTCGGGTCCGGTTTACTGCTGCGCCGCGTCCACCGCGACGGCCAGGGGCCGCACTTCGCCCGCCACCGGCCGGCTTTCGGCCACCTGGCGCCCGGCCACGGCACGCGGCCGCACCGGCGTGTCGCCCCGCGACTCGCCAAGGTCGGTATAATAGGTCGTGCCCTCCGGAAAGCCGGTTAACAGCGTGGCCCTGGCGGCCAGCTCGGGAGGCAGGGCGGCCAGGGCGACCTGCGCCTGGCCCTGATCGGCGAAAAGGGCCGTCAGCACCACATCGAAACGAGCCTGCGCCCCCGGGCCCCTGGTACAAAAAAGCGACAGGGAAAGATTGTGGCGGTCCTTGGCCCTGGCAACGAGGGTGAGGCCCTGCTCCAGGTTGTCGGCGGCGGCCAGCTTGACCAGGCAGGAGCCGGCCGGGGGCGCCTTGGCCGCGATGGCCGGATAGACCAGGGATTCCCCGGCACGCAGCCGGGCCATGTCCACACCGGGGTTGGCCTTGGCAATGGCCGACAGCACCGGCCGGCCGCCGTTGCCGTAGACGCGGGCGGCCAGGCGGCTTAAGGCCCAGCCCGGGCGCACCGAGGCCTCGCCGATCCTGTTGATATCAGCCTGGGAGGCGGCGGCAACGGGCGCGGCCAGGCCATGGCCGGTGGCGGCAGGCGGGGCCAGGGGCGAGGCCGGCAGGACCGGCGGCGCGGTCAACTGGCCCGGGGGTTGCGGCATGGCCGGCAGGCCGTCCTCGGTGGTTACGACGATGACCTGTTCCTTGGCATCGGGCGGCAAGGCGGCGGCGGCCAGTTCCATGGCCGCGCCGAGGCCCGGGGTGACGGGGGACGCGGCCGGGGTAGCCGTGGCCGCGCCGGCCGGCCCGGCCGGGGATGTCGCCCCATGGGCGGCCACGGGGTTTTCGGGCAGTATGCCGCCGCGTCCGGACCCGGCGGGCGCCTGGCCGGCCATGGCTGCGGCGGCCATGGGCACGGGTTCGGGCGTCGGCGTGGCCGGGGAGGCGGAAGCCGGCGCCGCCGCCTGGAGCCCGGCCCCTTGGGGCGCCGGAGTCGGAGTCACGGCAGCCGGACCATTGGCCGCAACCGTCGCCGGGGCCACCTCCCGGTCCGGGGCCGAGGCCGCGCCTTTGGCCGCCGCCCGGGGCCGGTCCGGCGTCCGGTGCGGGGCAGCGGCCTGGGCTGCGGCCGGGCTGGCAGGCTGGGCTGTCGCCTGGGCCGGGGCCGGGCTGGTCGCGGCGACCGTCACCGCGGCCGGCGCGACCGGCTGCGCCGGCGCCGGCGGTTGCAGGGCCTTGGCCAAGCTGGCGGCGAAATCGGTGGCCGGCGCCTCGGTGGCGGCCGCCACGGGCTTGGCCTCTTGGGCGGCGGCGGCCGCCACGGGCTTGGTGTCTTGCACGGCGGCGGCAGCCACGGGCTTGGTGTCTTGCGCGCTTGCGGCCACAGCGGGCTTGCCGCCTTGCGCATTCGCGGCCACGGCGGGCCTGGACTCTTGTGGGCTTGGGGAAAGAGCGGGCTTGGTTTCCTTGACGGCGGCAGCGACGGTTTCGGCCAGGTCGTCGGCCGCGGCATCGGCCGCGACCTGTTCAACGGAAATGCTGTCGGCTGGCTCGGCGGCCGCGGCGGCAACGGGGGCCTCGGGGGCATCCCGAACGTCCGTCGCCACGGCGGTGCCCGGGTTGATCGCAGCGGCGGGTGCCGTCAGGGAAGCGATCCATTGCCGCCCCTGGCCGTAGAGGCCGTCGGCTTGCTGCCGCAGGCCCGTCCAGCCATGGCCGGCCAGGCCGTAATAGCCGGCGGCCAGGGCCACGGCGAAACCGCCGGCCAGGGCCGCCCGGCGCAGCCACAGCCCCGTCGCGCCCACGGTATCCCTGGCGGCCCGGCCGACCAGGCCCCAGCTTACACGCGTCTTGCCGAAGCCCACGGCCAGCAGCATGGACAGGTGACAAAGCCGCACGATCTTGCGGGGATAGCCCCGCGTGAGGCGGTGGATGCGGCGCATGGCCAGGGGGGTGAAGATGGCCGGGGCCTGTCCCTGGGGGGCGCACAGGGTCAGGCGCGTTTCGATCATGCGCCGGGTCTGCCTGCGGTCGAGCGGCAGCAGCCGGTAGCGGAAGTTCACCCGGTCGTCGAGGTTGGGCCGGGCGGCCAGGACCGCCTCGAATTCGGTCTGGGCGAACATGACGATTTGCAGGAGCTTGTGGGTGTTGGTTTCGAAGTTGAGCAGCTCGCGCAAAAGCTCCAGGCACTCAGGGGTGATTTTCTGGCCTTCGTCGACAATGAGCGCCACGATGCGCCGGCCGTCGGCGCTGCGGGAGAGCAGGCCGCCCTTGAGGGCCTCGCGCAGCAGGCCGGCGTCGCGGCCAAGCGGCGTGGTGTCGATGGCAAAGAGCCGGCACAGGGCTTCCAGGAATTCCACGGGTGTGGCGTGGTAGGGGTCGTCGAGGAAGTGGACCTCGATGTCGGGGTCGGCGCCGAGGATGCGGACGAGTTCGCGGCCAAGGGTGGTCTTGCCGGTGCCGACTTCGCCGAGCACGACGTTGAGCCCCCGGCGCAGGCGCACGGCGATTTCCATGTGCTGCAGGCATTCCAGGTGGGATTTGGCCCGATAAAGCAGGTCCGGATCCGGGGAGTTGGAGAACGGTTCCCGTTCCAGTCCCAGGGCGAGATGGTAACTCATGATCGGCCTCCTTTAGGGCTTGACGGCTTCGGCCGTGGCCATGGGTTCACGGCCGGCGGCTTGCGGCGCCACGTGATCGGCCAGGGGCGGCACCGGCGCAATCGGCTTTTCCTTGAGGATCTTGGGCGTGACGAAGATGAGGATTTGCGCCCGCTCGACAGTGGTGCTCTTCGATTTGAAGGCCCAGCCGAGCCCCGGGATATCGCCCAGGAACGGTACCCCGGACTGGCCATTGGTCACGGTATCGCGCGTGAGCCCGGAGATGACGATGGTGTCGCCGTCTTCCACGACCAGGGTCGAACGGGTTTCCCGCTTGTAGATGGGCGGGTTGCCCTGGACCCAGTTGCTCTGGTTCTCGTCGACCTGGTCGTCCTTGACCACGATGTTCATGCGCAGGTTGCTGCCGTCGATGACGTGGGGCAGCATTTGCAGCCGCAGCAGGGCATCGGCGAACTGGACGTTGGTGCCGTTTTGCGAGGTGGAGACGTAGGGAATCTTCTTGCCGTTCTCGGTGTAGGCTTCCTTGTTCTCCATGGTGGTGATGGTCGGGCTGGAGAGGATCTTGACCTTGTTGTCTGCCGCAAGGGCGGTGAGCTGGGCTTCGAGCACGTTCTCGCCGATCTTGCCGAACAGGAAGTTGAGCGCCGTGCCCGAGGCGCCAAGGCCCGTGGCGGCCGAGGTCAGGCTGGCCGGGTTGTTGATGCCGAATCCCTGCCCGGAGGTGCCGCCGCCGTAGATCGGGGTCATGGCGTTGGTGACCCCGGTGGCGCCCGTGGTGGCGTTGCTGGCCGTCGATGAGGTGGCCAGCGTCGATCCGGCCGTGCCGCCGGTGGTGGTGCTGGTGGCCGAGGTCGTGCCGGTATTGCCCGTGGAGTTGGTCGAGGTGATGGTGCCGGCCTGGCCGGGGGAGAGCTGGAAGTTGGAGTTTTTGAGCAACCCGCCCCACTGGATGCCGAGCTGCTGGGCCGTGGACATGTCGGTTTGCACGATGAAGGCCTTGAGCCGGATCTGCGGCCGCGGCTGGACGGTCCGCTGGAAGCTTTGATGATATCCGTCACTTTCTTTTCACCGAGGCCAGGCACCGTCGCCGTATTGCCGCACAGGGCGTTGAGGGTCACGGAAAGCTCGTCGAGGTCGGCGAAGTTCACCTCAACCTTCCAGGTCTCGTAGGGCTCGAGTTCCCTGGCCCTGGCCGCCTCGGCCGCCCGCCTGTTGTCGGCTTCCTTGATCTTGTTTTGCTGCTCCATGTCGGCCAGGGTCATGACCCGGATGATGTCGCCGTCCATGGAATAGGTCAGGCCGTTGGTGGTCAGGATGCTCGTGAAGGTCTCGTCCCAGGGCGCGTCGGTCACGTTGACGTTGATGCGCAGGCCCCCCTTGTCCTGGCCCTGCCCCTGGCCGGAACCGGTGGAGCCGGGGATGGAGGAGGACAATACCACGTTCTGGTTGGCCGCCCGGGCCATGGCCCGCACCACGGCCACCAGGTCCGTGTCGTACATGCGCAGCGTCACCCGCTGCTTGGGCAGCTGCCTGGCCGGCTTGGCCTCTTCCTTCACCTGCTTCTTGGTGACGATGGCCGACTGGTCCTTTTCGATCTTGCGCGGCCGCGCCGTCGGCGAATAGCCTTCCGATTTGTTGGCCTGGGTGTCCCAGTGCTGTACGAACGCGTCTTTTTTCGGCTGCTTCACGCAGCCCGGCAGAATAAGGGACGCCGTGACCAGCGCCGCCACCACAGCCCGACCGTATCGATTCTCCTGCCTGACGCGAACTCGCATATGCCCTCTCCCCGCGCGCCGCAAACGGCACGCCAGACCCTATTTCCCGCGGGACTCCTGCCCCTCGTAGGGAAGCGTCATCCGCTGCGCGTTGACCAGGCTTTCGAGTACGACCTGATCCGGCGCGATGGACACCACCTTGTACCCGCCGCTCTCCAGGGCGTCGCCGACCTGGTATTCCATGCCGTCCACCACGGCCAACCTGCCCGAGCCCAGTTCCACGTAGCCCGTGTAGCGCGGCTGGGCCGCGACGGGCTTGGCCCCCTGGTCGGCGAAGGGCTTGTCGTAAAAGGCCTTGGCCGGCCACGGGCTGTTGATGGCCCCGAGCAGGGCGATCTCGGTGGGGGTGAGCGCCGTCTCCTTGATGTTCGCCAGCATGGCCCCGGCCTGGGCCGCCTCGTTCCCGGCCGACGGCGCCAAATGCTCCCGGACCGTGTTGCCGCCAAGGCCGATCCAGAGCCCCACAACGGCCACGATGCACGTCACGGCCAGGATGATTTTTTCGCGTCGGCTCATGCCACTCCCGCTCCCTTGCCCGATACCCAGCCTAGCCCACGGACAGCCAGCATTTGACCCGGTACTCGCGCCCGTCGCGGCCGACGTGCGTCACCACGGACTCGACCTTCGTCAGCGGCGCATACCGGCCAAGGGCCAACAAAAACTCCCGGAACCTGTCCGATTCGCCCAAGACGGCCAGCCGCACCGCCACCAGCCCGTCCCGCGTCACCGAGGACGGGTCCGGCGACACCTGCGTCAGCCGCAGCCTCAGGGGCGCGGCCAGGCCGTCCATGATCGCGGCCAGCCGGCCGACCTCGGCAAGCGGCAGGCGTTCCTGGCCCGTCATCGCCGTCACCTCCGGCAGGTCGGTCCGGGCCTTCTTGAGGGTCTCCACCACCGGCACCATCTGGCGGCGCACTTCCAGGGTCGCCCGCAGCCCGGCGTTTTCGGCGGTCAGGACCTGGCATTGGCGATAGTCGGGCACGATGAACATCGCCATGAACCCGCCGGCCACCAGCGCCCCGACGGCCAGGAAGGCCAGGGTGCGGGGCGGAAGGCGCCTTTTGATTTCGGCAAACGTCATGACCTATTCTCCGGAAAGCGTGAGCCCGAGGACGAAGCGCAGGCCCGTGGCCCCGCTCTCCAGGGATTCGAGTTCGCTCTTTTTCACCGCAACGTCTTCAAACAGCGCCGACCCCTCCAAGGCCACCACATAGCTGGCCAGCATGGAATCAAACAGCCGGGCGTCGCCGCTGATCATGCCCTCCAGCACCAACCGGCCCTTGTTCTCGGCTTTCTTGCCGGCCGGCGCCTCCTTGGGCGCCGCTTTCGGCGCCGTGGACGGCGGGCCGTCCTCGAAGGTCAGCGTGCCCAGGGTCACGCCGTCCGGAACCAGGGCCAGGGCCTGCTCGAACACGCCCACCGCCCGGTTGCGCGACGCGAACTTGCGCAAGGCCTCACGCCGGGTGCGCAGATCGGTCGTCATGCGGGACAGGTTGCCCATGTCGGCCGCCGCCCCAAGGGCGGTCATCTCCCGCGAAAGCGACTCCCGCTCGGCGGTAAGCGCGCGCAGCTTGCTCGAGGCATCGAAGGAAAAATAGGCCATGGCCGCCAACACCGCCGCCAGGGCCACCAGGCTCCACTGCTCGAGCAGCCGCGAGACCTGGACCGCTGCCTTGGCCACGTAGGTAAACAGGCCGTTTGGCGTGATGGACTCGCCGGAAACCGCCAGGCCCAGGGCCTGGGTCCAGGCCGGCCCGGGCCAGGCCTGGCCCGCGGCGTCGCGGGCGGTGGCGAGCCTGCCGGCCAAGGGGTCGAGGGGGGCGCAGGGCAACCCGGCCTGCTCGCCGATGTAGGACACGAAAAGCGGGCTGGCCCCGAGAAAACCGGACACGGTCAGGCGCGTCACCGCCTCGTAGCCCAGGGACTCCCGGTAATGCTTGAGCGTCATCTCCACCTGGCGCACCAGCCGGGAGGCCACCGGCTCGAGCATGCCCATGACCTCGGTCGGGCCGAGCCCCGCCCCGGGATGGCATTCGTCCAGGCGCTCGCAGCCGTAGACGATGTTGTCGAAAACCTCCCGGGCCTGCTCCAGGTTCACCTCGGACCGGGGGGCGGCCTCCTCGGCGGCCGGCGCCGGTGCCGTCGTCGGCTCGGGATCGAGTTCCAGCACCAGTCCGCCGCCGAGGCCATCCTGGGTGTCTAGGTCGAGCAACGGCACGCCGGCTATTTCCGGTGCCAGGGGCAGGCCTTCGAACCCGGCATCCAGCGTCTCGCCCGGCCGGGGCGCCTCCTCCCGGGCCGCCTGGGGCGAGGAGGCCTGGTGCGCCTCCAGGGCTTCCTGCACGGCCTGCACCATGCCCGACATGGAGGTCTTGATGACCCGCACGAACATCAGGTTGCCGCCGCTGTAGATCTCCAGCCGCGACCAGTTCTGGCCCACGTGCAGGTTGGCCCGGGCCGCCGTGGGTTCGGGCGAAAGCTTGCGGCGGAAGATATTCTGGTGGGCGAAGGGTTCGAGGGTGAGCCCGGCCAGGGGGAAGCCGGCCTTGGCGAAATCCCCGCGCACCACCTCCACGGCGTCGCGCGGGGCGGTATAGGCCAAAACGCCCAGCCGCAACGCGCCGTTTTCCGTCACCTCGCCGCGCCGCTCGAAATCGAAGACCACCGAACCGTCGTCGAAGGCCATTTCCTTTTTCGCCGTCCAGTAGACCGCGTTGTCCACCTGGCGCGAAGGCAGCTTGGGAATGGTGACGAATTGCACGTTGGCCCGGGAACTCTGGGCGGCGGCCCAGACGCTCGGCACCGGGCCCTGGCCGCACAGGTCCGACAGGGTGCGCCGCAGCAGGGACACGAATTCCGGGCTGCCGGGGGCCACCCCGTCCGGGATGGCGACGATGGCCGAACCCAAAAGCTCGAAGCCGGCGTCGCGCCCCCGGACCTTCAGGCAGGCCAGCGTGGACTGGGAAATGTCCACGCCGACCCCGATCCCTTTGCTTTGGGGGAAAAGTCGCGCAAAAAAACCCGGCTTGGCGCGAAACGCCGCCTTGATCGGGCCGGCCGCCGCCCGAGCCGGTGCGGCGGCCGCCGCGGCGGGTTTGCGGATCAGCTCTAAAAGCCGCTGGTTCGGCGTGCTCTCGGTATCCTTGGCCACGTGTCGATTCCCGCGTTTTGCCCGTGCTCTCGGCTAGCCCTGCAACCGTGTCAGCCGCACCACTTCGTCGTGGCTGATGCGCCAGCCACGACCGACCTTGACCCCGCGAAGCGCCCGCCCCTTGATGAACTTGCGCACCGTCTGGTCGCTGCATTTGAGGAGCTTGGCCACTTCCTGCACCGTGTAGGTCTCCTTGACCTCTCCCGACGTCTTCTCCCGCATCCCCGTCGCTCCTTATCGTTATTTAACGATACCTACGGTCGGCAATGGTCAAAAAAAAACCGGACCTCGAATTCCCAACGCCCCTTTGGCGTTTCATATTCTCATGCATTGGCGCCGACCGTTTCATTTCGTTAAACTCCCGGCGAGCCTACCCCTCGCCGCGATGCACCGTTTTCCGGCCTTTTCCCCGCCCGCGCGGCAGGGTGACCGGAATCCGTTACCTGCTTTACAAAAGCCATGCCCGAAACGCGGCCTATGCCGGCGATTCCATAACCCCCCGTCTCCGTGCTACGGGGGAGCGTCCCCAACCCCCAACCCCCGGCGGTGCCATGGCCCAGATCGACGCCTTCTTTAAGATGCTCAAGGACACCGGCGCCTCGGACCTCCACCTGGCCAGCGGCTGCCAGCCCATGCTGCGCCTCAATGGCCGCCTGGAGCGCATCAAGTACAAGGTCCTGGAATCCGAGGAACTCAAGGCCCTGCTCTACGAGATCGCGCCCGAACGCCTGGTCAAGGCCTTCGAGGAGACCGGCGACCTGGACTTCGCCTACGCCGCCCCGGGCATCGGCCGCATGCGGGCCAACTACTTCCGCCAGGAGCGCGGCGTCTCGGCCGCCTTCCGGGCCATCCCCGAGGCCGTGCCCTCCCTGGCCGACCTGGGCCTGCCCGACATCCTCGGCGAACTGGCCATGCGGCCCAAGGGCCTGGTCCTGGTCACCGGCCCGACCGGCTCGGGCAAATCCACCACGCTCGCCGCCATGGTCCGCCACGCCGCCGAGAACCGGCGCGACCACATCATCACCATCGAGGACCCCATCGAGTTCGTCCACGCCTCGGCAAACGCGCTCATCAACCAGCGCGAGGTCGGCCGCGACACCCGCTCCTTCGCCGCCGCGCTTCGCGGCGCCCTGCGCGAGGACCCGGACATCATTCTCGTGGGCGAAATGCGCGACCTGGAGACCATCGAACTGGCGCTGGAGGCGGCCGAGACCGGCCACCTGGTCCTGTCCACCCTGCACACGGTCTCGGCGGCCAAGACCATCGACCGCATCATCGACGTCTTTCCCGGCGACCGGCAGGCGCAGATCCGCTCGGCCCTGTCCGAATCCCTGTGCGCCGTGGTCTCCCAGATGCTTTTTCCCCGGGCCGACGCCCCCGGCCGGGTGCTGGCCCAGGAGATCCTCCTGGCCAACACGGCCGTGCGCAACCTCATCCGGGAAAACAAGATCTTCCAGATCTTCTCCGTGCTGGAGACGGGCAAGGCCTCCGGCATGCGCACCCTCGACGACGCGCTCCTGGAACTTTTGGCCGCCGGGCGCATCGACGGCGCCGACGCCTGGCGAAACGCCGTCAACAAGACGCGCTTCGCCGCCGTGGCCCCCAAAACCCCGGACAAGGCGGCCTAGCCCCATGGCGCGCCACGTCCTCGACGCGGTCATGGGCGCCGCCCTGGCCGCCGCGCCCACGGCCTCGGACTACCTGTTCATGGCCGGCGCCCCGGCCGGGGCGCTTCGCGACGGCGCCTTCGTCCCCCTGGCCCTGCCCGGCCTGGCCGGCAGCCTGGCCCCGGCCCAGACCGAGGCCCTGGCCCGGGGCATCGTCGGCGCCGACGCGCGGCTTTTGGCCGACCTGCGTTCCCGCGGCGCCTGCGACGCCGGCTACGTCCATCCGGCCGGCACCCGATTCCGGGTCAACGTGGCCCGGGCCGCCGACAGCCTGGGCCTGGTGCTGCGCCGCCTGCCGGGCAGCCCGCCGCGCCTGGAGGGCCTCGGGCTGCCGCCGGTATTTTCGCGCATGGCCGCACTGGGCGAAGGATTGGTGCTGGTGGTCGGGGCCACGGGCTCGGGCAAGTCCACGACCCTGGCCGCCCTGGCCACCGCCATCCTGGAGGCCAGGGCCGTGCACGTGGTCACCCTGGAGGACCCGGTGGAATGCCTGCTGCCAGCCGGCCGGGGGCTGGTGACCCAGCGCGAGCTGGGCACGGACTTCCCCTGCTTCGCCGACGGCATCCGCTCGGCCCTGCGCCAGGCCCCCCACGTCATTCTCGTCGGCGAGGCCCGCGACCGCGAGACCGTGGACGCGGCGCTGGGCGCGGCCGAAACCGGCCATCTGGTCCTGACCACCCTGCACACCGCCGACTGCGCCGGCGCCGTGGAGCGGCTGCTGGCCTTTTTTTCCCCGGCCGAACAGCGCCTGGCCCGCCAGCGCCTGGCCGCCAGCCTGCGCTACGTGGCCGCCCAGCGCCTGCTGCCCCGCCAGGCCGGCGGCCGAGCCGTGTCCGTGGAAGTGCTTTGCGCCACGCTTCGGGTGCGCGACCGCATCCTGTCCGGCCAAAGCGACGCCGAGGGCTTCGCCGACATCATCGAACAGGGCGCGCCCTACGGCATGGTCACCTTCGACGCCGCCACGGCCGCCCTGTACGCCGCCGGCATCGTCAGCGAGGAAACGGCCATCTCCCGGGCCGCCGACCGGGCCGCCCTGTCCCGGGCCCTGGATGCCGTCAAGGCCGCCCGGGGCGAGGCCATCTCCACCATCACCGGCCTGACGTTCGATCCGCCCGCCGCGGCTCACAAGGAAGGCGCGCCATGACCGGCCAGGAAACCGCCGTGCCCTGCCCCTGCGGGGGCTACGTCCTGCACCTCGCCCCGGACAAGCCGCCGCTCGGCGGCCGGGCCGCCTTCACCTGCCCGGCTTGCGGGCAGCGCCGCACCTTTGTCCGCACCGCGACCGGCGCCGTGTTCGAGGGATCGCTGCCGCCGGCGGCCCCGCCCGCCCCGACCGACAGGGCCGGCCCGGCCAGCCTGGCCGGCGCGACAGACAAAGCCGGCGCGACAGACAAAGCCGGCCCGGCCCCGGCTGCGCCGTCGCCCGAGGGGAGCCGACCCGGCGCGCCTTGGGCCACGGCCGCCACCGGGCCAGGGGAGGCAGGGGATGGTTTCGCCGCCGGCCCAAACGATGACTCCCGGCCCGCCGCCGTGCCCACTGCGCCGGCCCCGGCCCCGACCGCCGAAGCGACCGCCGCGCCCCTGCCCGCGCCAAGGCCCGTGCCCCCGGGGGCGCGCCTGGTCATGACCGGCCTGGCCGACGGCCTGGATGCGGCCTGGGGGCTGGCCGTGGCCGAGGCCTTCGCCGCCCCGGGCTGGCATGCCCTCGCGGCTGCGGCCGACCCCGCCCAGACCCTGGCCGACGTGCGTTTCCACCGCCCGGCGGTCGTGCTCGCAACCGACGGCCCGGCCGGCGCCGCGCTTCTTGGGGCCGTGGCCTCCCTGCCCGGGCGCCTGCGCGAGAAAATGGCCGTGCTCCTCCTCGGCGACACCCCCGAGGGCGATGCCTTGGCCGCCTTCCGGGCCGGGGCCGATGCGGTGCTCGACGCCGCCGACACGGCCGCCCCCGCCGCGCGCCTGGCCGACGCCCTGGCCCGGCGCCAGGCCCAACCCTCGCTTTTCGCGGCCTCCTAGGAAGGCACGCCATGGACCGCATCACGGCCCTGCTCGTCCATCCCGACCCCGAGGTCCGCGCGACGCTGCGCGCCCGGCTGGCCGAGGCGGATTTCATCCGGGTGCTGGGCGAGGCCGTGGACGCCTACGAGGCGTCGGAACTGCTGCGGGCCATTCCCTACGGCCTGCTTTTTTGCGGCGTGGACCTGCCGGGCGAGGTGGGCGGCTTCGAGCTGGCCGAGGCGCTGATCGCGGCCAAGCGCCAGCCGGGGCTCATCTTCATCGCCGCCGACGAAGCGAGGGCCTTCCGGGCCTTCGAGCTCGGCGCGGCCGACTACCTGTTGTGGCCGTTTCCCCCCCAGCGTTTCGCCCAGACCCTGGAGCGGCTCTCGCGCTACAAGCCGGCCTTCCGCGAGGCCCCGCCGGCCCAGTGGCGGCCCGCCGGCCAGGCCGCCGCCACCGCCGACGGCGAGGGCGAGGACGAGGAAACGGTGCGGGTGGCCCTGGAGGGCGAGGAGGAAGACCGTTTCCTGTCCGCCTTGCGCCAGGCCTGGGACATGGGCCACGAGCGGCCGGTCGACATCGAGAAGCTGCCCATCACCCTGGACGGGCGCACGATCCTGCTGCCCTACACGCAGATCCTTTTCATCGAGGCCTACGAGGACTACTCGTTCGTGCACACGGCCGGCCAGAAGCTCCTCACCTCGTATCGCCTGAAAAACCTGGAAGAACGGCTGCGGTCCCACCGCTTTTTCCGGGTGCACCGCAAATACCTCGTCAACCTGGACCAGGTGACGGAAATCGCGACCTTGCCCGGCGGCAACTTCATGCTGCGCACCGCCGGCAAGACGCGTATCGAGCTGCCCATCGGCCGGCGCCGCATCGGCGAGCTCAAGCAGATTCTCGGATTGTAGCCGGGTTCCCGCCGAACCCGGCAAGGAGGATACGGATGCCGACCCCAGCAACGCTCGACGCCCTGCTCGTGGAGGAGCGCGTCTTCCGGCCGGCTCCGGCCACGGTCATCGAGGCCAACGTCAAGCCGGCCGAGCTGGCCGAGGCCTACCGCCTGGCCGAGGCCGACCCGCGCGCCTTCTGGGAAAAGGCCGCCCTGGAGCTGGAGTGGCACCGCAAGTGGGACGCCGTGTGCGACGATTCCCAGGCCCCCTTCTACCGCTGGTTTCCCGGGGCGCGCGGCAACATCGTGCACAACGCCCTGGACCGCCACGTCCACATCTGGACCAAGAACAAGCTGGCGCTCATCTGGGAGGGCGAGGCCGGGGACTGCCGCAAGTTCACCTATTTCGAGCTCTACCGCGAGGTCAACCGCTTCGCCTGCGCCCTGCGGGCCCTTGGCGTGTCGCGCGGCGACCGGGTCTGCCTCTACCTGCCGCCCATCCCGGAAACCGTGGTGGCCATGCTGGCCGCGGCCAAGATCGGCGCGGTCCACGTCTTCGTCTTCGCCGGCTACTCGGCCAAGTTCCTGCGCGAGCGCCTAAGCGACTCCCAGGCCAAGGTGCTGGTCACGGCCGACGGCTTCTACCGGGGCGGCCGGTGCATCAACCTCAAGGCCGTGGTGGACGAGGCCCTCGACGGTGTGGCCGGCGACGCGGCCGAGACCGTGGTCGTGGTGCGCCGCACCGGCGCCGACATCGACATGCGCGAACCCCGCGACCTCTACTACCACGACCTGCTGCGCCAGGAATCCCCGGAAGCGGCCACGGAAATCATGGAAGCGGGCGACCCGCTCTTCTGGCTGCCCACCTCCGGCACCACCGGCCGGCCCAAATCCATCGTCCACGGCCACGGCGGCTACATGGTCGGCGCCCACCACACCTTCCGCACCGTCTTCGACATCAAGCCCACGGACATCCACTTCTGCACCGCCGACCCGGGCTGGATCACCGGCCACACCTACGGCGTCTACGGGCCGCTTTTAACCGGCGCCACGGTCATCCTCTACGAAGGCCACCCCCTCTACCCCCAGGCCGACCGCCTGCCCTCGATCATCGAACGCTACGGCGCGACCATCTTCTACACCACGCCGACGCTGATCCGCATGCTCATGCGCTACGGCCCGCAGTACCCCAAAAAACGCGACCTCTCGACGCTGCGCCTTCTCGGCAGCGTGGGCGAGACCCTCTCGCCCGAGGCCTGGATGTGGTTTTACAAGCACATCGGCCGCTCCAACTGCCCGGTGCTCGACACCTGGTGGCAGACGGAAACCGGCATGGCCATGCTTTCGCCCATGCCCGTTTCCGTGCTCAAGCCCGGTTCCGTGGGCAAGGCCCTGCCGGGCGTGTCCGCCGCGGTGGTGGACGGCCAGGGCCATCCCGTGCCCCCGGGCCAGGGCGGCTTCCTCGTGCTCAAAACGCCCTGGCCGGGCATGCTCACCGGGCTTGCCGGCGACCCGGACGGCTACCGCCGGGCCTATTGGGAGCGGATCCCGGGCGCCTATTTCGCCGGCGACGTGGCCCGGCGCGACGAGGACGGCTACTTCTGGATCCAGGGCCGGGCCGACGACGTGCTCAACATCGCCGGCCACCGCCTGGGCACGGCCGAGATCGAGGCGGCGCTTTGCGCCCACCGCTTCGTGGCCGAGGCGGCGGTCATCGGCGTGCCGGACAAGATCAAGGGCGAGGTGGCCAAGGCCTTCGTCGTGGCCGACCCGGCCTGGGTGAGCGCCCTGCCCGACGCCGACGCCCTGGCCGCGCAGCTGCGGGAGCACGTGCGCCGGGAACTCGGCCCCATCGCCGTGGTCCGGGCCGTGGAGCTGCGCCAGAGCCTGCCGCGCACCCGCAGCGGCAAGGTCCTGCGCCGGGTGCTGCGGGCCCAGGAACTCGGCCAACCCGTCCCCCCCCTGGCCGACGAGGAAACCTGAGGTCCCGCCGGTTCGCAATCAGGGTTTGCCCATCGGGCTCGGCGAGGGTAAGCAGGGAAGCCATGGCCGCAACCGCAGGCCAGGGAGCCGTCATGCCGGGACCGTTTCGCACCAAGCTCAATCTGCGCCAGCGCATCGTCGTCATCTTGCTGTTCTATGTCGTCGGCATCGGCGCCATGGCCCTGGTATCCTACGAGGACCTGTCCACCATGGAGGACAAGCTGGAATTCATGCGCCTGGGGCATGTCATCGCCAACACCATCCTCGAGGTGCGGCGCTACGAGAAAAACTACCTGCTCTACGGCCTGCCCGAGGACCTCGACGAGGACCGGCGCTACCTGGTGCAGTCCTTCCAGACCCTGGCCGTGCTCACGGCCGAGGCCCGCGACCTCAAGGTCTCGCCCCAGCTCGACGCCATGGGGGCGCTGCTGCGCCAGTACCGGGAGGGCCTCGACGCCCTGGCCGCCTCGGGTCCGGGCCAGGTCGAGGCCGAGGGCGAGGCGGCGCTCAAACTGCGCGAAATCGGCAAGGCCCTGGCCGAGGCCGCCGACCGGGTGGTCGAATTCGAGCGCGGCCGCATCCACGACCTGCTGCGCCTGCTCGCCTGGCAGCTGCTGGGCGCCGTGCTCGTCGCCCTGGCCCTCGGCGTCGCCCTGCCGGTGCTGATGTTCCGCAACATCTTCAAGCCGCTCGGCATCATCCGCTTGGCCACCCGGGACATCGCCGCCGGCCGCTACAACCGCATTCCCGTGGTCGCCACCAACGACGAGATCGAACAGGTCATGGAAGCCATCAACCGCATGGTGGCCGAGATCGAACGCCGCCAGGACCAGCTCGTCCAGACGCGCAAGCTCTCCTCCATCGGCACGCTCACGGCCGGGGTGGCCCACCAGCTCAACAACCCGCTCAACAACATCTCCACCTCCTGCCAGATCGCAAAGGACGAGCTGGAAACCGCCGACCCGGCCTTTTTGCGCAAGCTTCTCGGCAACATTTCCCAGGAAACCCTGCGCGCCCGGGACATCGTCCAGGGGCTGCTGGAATTCTCCCGGGCCAAGGAATTCTCCCTGCGCCCGGTCAACCTGGCCGAGCTCGCCGCACGCACCCTGCGCCTGGTCAAGTGCCAGGCCTGCTCGGGCGTGCGCCTGCGGGCCGAGGTCCCCGGCGACCTGACGCTGGCCGCCGATGCCTCGCGGCTCCAGGAAGCCCTGCTCAACCTGCTTTTAAACGCCATCCAGGCCGTCGGCCCGCAAGGCGAGGTCGTGCTCGCCGCCCACCGCGACACCGAGGGCGACCAGGCCGTCATCACCGTGTCCGACACCGGGCCGGGCGTGCCCGAGGAAATAAAAAGCCGCATCTTCGACCCCTTCTACACCACCAAGGAGGAAGGCAAGGGCACGGGCCTGGGGCTTTCCATCGTCTACGGCATCGTCGAAAAACACGCCGGCACCATCAGCGTGGAAAGCGCCGCCGGCCACGGCGCCGCCTTCGTCCTCCGCCTGCCCCTGACCGATCGCCCGCCCGGGGAAAGCGAGCCGGCACCGTGAGCCGCCAGCGCGTCCTGGTCGTCGACGACGAGGAAATCGCCCGGGAAAACCTCGTCCATATCCTGGCCAAGGCCGGCTACCGCACGGCTGCCGCCGCCGATGGGCGGCAGGCCCTGGCGCTTTTGGCCGAGGACGCCTACGATCTGGTCCTCACCGACCTGCGCATGCCGGAAATGGACGGCATGGAGCTGCTCGCCGCGGTCAAGCGCCGCTATCCGGAAGTGGAAGTCATCGTCGCAACCGGCCACGCCGCCGTGGACTCGGCCGTGGCCGCCATGCGCGCCGGCGCCTTCACCTACGTGGCCAAGCCCGTCCAGGTCGCGGAAGTCTTGGCCCAGGCGGCCAAGGCCCTGGAAAAATCGGCCATGCGCCGCGAACTGGCCAGCCTCAAGCGCAAGGCCGACCCCACCACCGGCCTGTCGCGGCTCATCGGCCAAAGCCCGGCCATGGAGGCGCTGCGCGAAGCCATCGTCCAGGTCGCCCGCCTGGAATGCAACGTGCTCATCACCGGCGAAACCGGCACCGGCAAGGAACTCGTGGCCCGCACCGTCCACGACCTGAGCCAGCGCTGCGAAGGCCGGTTCATGGCCGTCAACTGCGGCGCCTTTTCCGAGGAACTCATCAGCAACGAACTCTTCGGCCACGAACGCGAAGCCTTCACCGGCGCCGCCGCAAGGCGCAAGGGCCTCATCGAGGCCGCTTCCGGCGGCACGCTTTTTCTCGACGAAATCGGCGAACTGCCCCTGTCCATGCAGGTCAAACTCCTGCGCGTGCTCCAGGAACGCACGTTTTTGCGCGTCGGCGGCACCGAGGAAGCCCCCATGGATGCCCGCGTGCTTTCGGCCACCAACAAGGACCTCAAAAAGGAAGCCGAAACCGGCGCCTTCCGCCAGGACCTCTTCTACCGCCTCGACGTCGTCACGCTCCACGTGCCGCCGCTTTCCCAGCGCCGCGAAGACATTGCGCTTCTAGCCCGCCACTTCCTGGCCAAACACGCCGCGCCGCTGGGGCGCGAAGTCTCCCTCTCGCCCGAAGTCCTCGACCGGCTGCTGCTTTACGAATTCCCGGGCAACGTCCGCGAACTGGAAAACATCGTCCAGAAAGCCCTGGCCATCTGCGACGGCGCCGTCATCGAACCCGGACACCTGCTGGCCGACCTTCGCGACGAACGCGTGCGCCCCACCCGCCACGCCGCCCGAAACGCCTGGCCGACCCTGGAAGAACACGAAAAAAACTACATCCGCGACGTGCTCGAAGAGGTCGAAGGCAACAAATCCAAAGCCGCCCGCATCCTGGCCATCGACCGGGTGTCGCTGTGGCGGAAGTTAAAGCGGTACGGACTGGAATAGCGGTTGGGCACGGGGGAATGCCTCCGGCGGGCAGGGCGCTGCCCTGCACCCGCTGGGGCGTTGCCCCAGACCCTACCAGGCGGGGCTTTGCCCCTCCTGGACCTCCCCAATGGGGGGCGTCACGCCCCCCAGGCCCCCCGGTCGGCTCTGGCGGGCGGGGAAGGCGCCGGTCACCGGGAGATGCGATGCGCGCGGCGCGAAGATGCGAGGCCGCAATTGGTCCTTTCGATGCCGTCGCTGCGCTCCTGGCTCGAAAGGCCCAATTCCGGCCTCGCCCAGCCGTCGGCCCTTCGGGCCGAAGGGGGTGGAATTTTTGCTTTGAAAGCCTCTTAAAGGCAAACGAAGGGTTTTTTCTCCAAATGCGGCAAGTTGCAAGGCGCCCTCTCCCTGCGCGCCTTGCAACTTGCTGTTACTCTTCTTCTTCACATGCGGCGCGTTGCTACTGACGCCCATCTCCCTATGTCCCATGCAACATGCCGCAGCTCTTTTTCCTCACATGCGGCGCTTCGCCGCTGGCGCCCGTGGTCGCGGAAATGGGCCTGCCGTGCTGGCCGGCTTTGCGGCCAGTGTCGGCAGGCCCATTTCCGCGACCACCACGACCGACGCCCCGCCGCGCACCATTCCCGACCTCGCCTCCACCCGACCCGTCGGGGAGGTCCAGGAGGGGATCATCCCCTCCTGGCCGCCGGAGGCATCTTCACTCTTCGCCTTCCCCTTCCCATCACCGCAACACCAATTCCACCGCCTCCATCACATCCCCGACCATGACCACCCGCAGCCCTTCGGTCACATCCGCCGGCAGGGCCGCGACCACGTCGCCGTTGGCCTTGGGCACGATGACGGTGGTGATGCCGGCGCGTTTGGCGGCCAGGCATTTTTCGCGGATGCCGGCCACGGGCAGCAGGCGTCCCGAGAGGGTGATTTCGCCGGTGGCGGCGGTGTCGCAGCTGGCCGGCCGGTCGGTGAGAAGCGACAGGAGGGCGCAGAAGATGGTGACCCCGGCCGAGGGGCCGTCCTTGGTCACGGCGGCCGAGGGGAAGTGGACGTGGATGTCGGTTTTTTCGAAAAAGGCCGGTTCCACGCCGAGCTGCCCGGCCCGGCTGCGGATGAGGCTGAGCGCCGCCTGGGCCGATTCGCGCAGGATGTCGCCCAGCGAACCGGTGAGGAGCAACTGGCCGGAGCCGGACATGCGGGCGGTTTCGACGAAGAGGATTTCGCCGCCGTGCTGGCCGACGACGAGGCCGGTGACCACGCCCACGCGGTCGCCGGCTTCGGCCGCCTCGCGGGTGAAACGCCGTGGCCCGAGGAGGTTGGGGATATCGGGCGCGTCCACGTTGGCCGGGGCGTTTTGGGCATCGTCGAAGGTGAGGCGGGCGAGCCGGCGGCAGGCGGCGCCAACGGTACGCGAGAGGTTGCGCAGGCCGGATTCGCGGGTGTAGTCGTCGATGATGCGGGAAAGCGCCGCGTCGGTGAAGGCGACGGCTTCGGGCGAGAGGCCGTTTTCGCGAAGGTGCTTGGGCAAAAGGAAATCGCGGGCGATCTCGCGCTTTTCGCGGTCGGTGTAGCCGGGGAATTCCAGGATTTCCAGGCGGTCGAGGAGCGGGCCGGGGAGCCTGGAGATGTCGTTGGCCGTCGCGATGAACATGATGCGCGACAGGTCGAAGGGGATTTCCAGGTAGTTGTCGGAAAAGCGGGCATTCTGTTCAGGGTCCAGGACCTCGAGCAGGGCCGAGGCGGCGTCGCCGCGAAAATCCGCGCCGATCTTGTCGATCTCGTCCAGCATGAAAACGGGGTTGGCCACGCCCACGCGCGACAGCTCCTTGAGGATGCGACCAGGCATGGCGCCGACGTAGGTGCGCCTGTGACCGCGCAATTCGGCCTCGTCGCGCAACCCGGCCACGGACAGGCGCACGAATTCCCGCCCCAGCGCCTCGGCCACGGCCTGGCCCACGGACGTCTTGCCCACCCCCGGCGGCCCGGAAAAGCACAGCACCGGCCCCCGGCCCGGCGAGGCGGCAAGCCGCGCCTCCAAAACCTCGGCCACGGTCTTTTTGAGCTCCACCAGGTTGACCGGCTTGCCCAGGTAATGGGCCGCCCCGGCCCGTAGCGCCTCCACGGCCGTGCCCACGGTGGCGAACCCGGTGACCATGACCACGGCCGCGTCCGGAGCCACCCGGCGCAGCCGGCGCAACAGCTCCATGCCGTCCAGGCGTTCCATTTTGAGATCCGTGACCACCACGTCGGCGGCGAACCCGGACGTGAGGATGTCGAGGGCATCCAGGCCATCGGCGGCGCTTTTGACCGCATAGCCTTCCTTGACGAGCACGTGGGCCATGTTGGTGCGGGCGATCTCCTCGTCGTCGACCACGAGGACCTTGGGCTTGGCCGCACCGCGCAGGGCCCTGGCGGCTAAAAATTCCAGAATGCGTTCCTTGACGATGGCGAGCCCCCGATGGCGGGCGTCGAGGACCTCGCGGGCCCGGGCCAGGTCGAGGGTGTCGCGGGTGCAGTTGTTCCAGGGAAGCTTCAGGAGAAATTCGAGGTAGTTGATGCCTACGGCGTACTCGGCCACGGCCGGGTCGGTGGTTTCCAGCTTGTCCAGTTCGCGCGCGGCGGCCTCGGCGGCCTGGGGCGGGAGTTTCGCCGCCGTGACGGCGCGGCGCAGCATTTCCAGGACACCGGCCTCACTGGCGGGGGCGGACGGAGCCGGCGGCGCGGCCGGCCGGGGTTTGCTGCCAAAAAACATGGCCTTCTCCTTGGTTGCGGGCGGATGCGGGACAATCTAGCGCCAAAAGGCCGGCCTGGGCAAATGGATGCCGGCCTGGGCGCGTCCTTTGCTGTTGCGCATTGTAACACCCCGCAACGCCTGTTGCGATCTGAAACAGGCACGCGGGCAACGGCCCCTGCCGTGGCCCCGGCCGTCCTTCCCGGGGTTCGGCCGGGGGCGCGTTGCAAATCGCAATACTGACTGAGCCGTCAGTCAGTATTGCGATTTTTCCAATTTCTCCAATGAATCGAGCGAACAAGCATCCATTTTCCGCCTGGCATGCAATTTGTTCTGGAAGGCGCCATCGGATCGAAAGCCCCAAAGCGAGGATTCAGGATGTTGGACAAGGCCCTGCCAGACGCCCCCGAGACGATGCCGGCCGGACGCCCCCACCAGGTGCTGGTGGTGATCCGGGGCGGCGCCGCCAGCCCGGCCCTTGGCGAGTACGCCCTGGGCGTGGCCGAGCGGCTGGGGCTCGGGGTGCTGGCGGCCTATGTCGACACCCTGCCCCGCTACGGCGACAGGCTTTCCCGACGCGAACGCTTCGCGGCCGGCGTTGCCGGCGACGCGGCGCGGTTCGGTGACAAGGCGAGACAGCGCGGCATCGGATTCGAGCATGTCACGGCCTCGGGCAAGGCGGCCGAGGCGGTGCTGGCCATCGTGCACGGCGGCCGGCGCATCGATTTCGTGGTGTGCGATCCGGCCATTGGTATTGACGCGGTGGCGAGGCGCTGCCCCGTGCCCGTCTTCGGCCTGGATGTGGCCGGCGGGAAGGGCGAACGCGGCCGCAGCCGCCGGATGACCCAACAGCGAAACCCTGGGAGGCTGACCATGTCCGAGAGAACCCGCAAGCGCAACGTGGCCCGCACCATCGTCTTCGGCGCGGCGGCCGTGGCCCTGTATGCCGCGGTCTTCACCCACTCCGACCTCATCACCAGCCTGTCGGCCAAGGGCGGCTTCTACGCCGTGGTGCCGGTCATCACCGTCTTCCTGTTCTCCTACGTCCACGGCAGCTTCACCGGCGCGTTCTGGTCGGCTCTGGGCATCGAGGCCTCCAAGGGCGCCGGCGCCAGCAAGACGGCCACGGCCGAGGCGACCAAGCGCAAGGACACCCGGGCCACCGCCCAGATCAACGCCTAGAACGACGCGGTCCGCACGCGAGCAACTTTCCGGGAGGAACCGACATGCACGGCGCCGGCGAAATCATCTCGTTTATCGACCTCAATATGTACTCCATCATTTTCCTGTTCCTGGTCGGCTTCATCGGCGGGCTGGTGAGCGGGTTCATCGGCTCCGGCGGAGCCTTCGTCCTGACCCCGGGCATGATGAGCCTGGGCGTTCCCGGCCCGGTGGCCGTGGCCAGCAACATGTGCCACAAGTTCCCCAAGGCCCTGGTCGGCTCCATCAAGCGCTACCGCTACGGCCAGGTGGACATCAAGCTGGGCGTGATCATGGGCCTTTTCGCCGAAATCGGCGTCCAGGTCGGCATCCAGGTCCAGACCAAAATCCTGGAGAAATGGGGCGAAGCCGGCTCCAACCTGTACGTGAGCCTGGCTTTCGTGACCGTGCTGCTCACCGTCGGCAGCTTCGTCATGCGCGACGCCCTGCGCCTGGCCCGCTCCGGCGAGGGCGACAGCAAGCCCACCAACCTGTGCAAGCGCCTGCAAGCCATCGAACTGTGGCCCATGCTCACCTTCAAGCGGGCGAACGTGCGCATCTCCCTGTGGTTCCTCGTCCCGGTGGCCATCGCCACGGGCATGCTGGCCGCGACCATCGCCGTGGGCGGCTTCATCGGCGTGCCCGGCCTCATGTACGTCATCGGCGTCACGAGCATCGTCGCCTCGGCCACGGAACTCGTCATCGCCTTCGTCATGGGCCTTGGCGGCACGCTGATCTGGGCCTACTACGGCATGGTCGACATTCGCCTGACGCTCATCATCCTGGGCGGCTCGCTTTTCGGGGTGCAGCTCGGGGCCATCGGCACCACCTACGTCAAGGAATACATGATCAAGATGGTCATGGCCGTGATCATGCTCATCGTGGCCGTCAGCCGCTTCCTGGCCATGCCCAAGTACCTCAACAAGCTTTCGCTGACGAACTTCGCCGACACCACCGTGTCGGTGCTCACCCAGACCAGCTTCGGGGTCATGGTCGTGGCCCTGCTCATCGGCGCGGGCATCATCCTGGCCTCCATGTACAAGGCCCGCCGCCTGGAGAACCAGGCCTAGTATCCCCTATACAATACGTGCGTATTTTATCCCTACGAGCAAACCCATGCATGTGACGCGAACAGGCGCAGGGACAACGGCATGATCATGCACCGCCCCAAAACCATCGTCGTCGGGCTCGACGGCTCCCCGGCCTCCCGGGGGGCCTTCGAGCAGGCCATGGTCCTGGCCGGTTCGCTGCGGGGCCGGCTGGTGGCCGTGGCCGTGGCCCCGGGCCTCGGCGGCATGGAACGCATCGGCCGCGAGGATGAACGCCGCGAACTGGTGCGGCCCTTTGAAAAGGCCCTGGAAGACGCCGCCGACGCGGCGGCCAAGGCCGGGTTGCCGCTCAAGAAGATCCTCGAACACGGCGAGGCCTACGAACGGCTGGTGGACGTGGCCGAGGCCGAGGAAGCGAGCCTCACGGTCATCGGCGACGCCCGGCGGGCCTACATGGAACGGGTGCTTCTGGGGCGCAGCGTGGCCAAGGTCATCGGCTACAGCCCCTGCGACGTGCTGGTGGTGCCCGAGGGCACGAAGCTCGACTTCCGCCGGGTGGTCACGGCCGTGGACGGCTCGCGCCAGAGCCTGGCCGCCGCCGGCCGGGCCATCGGCCTGTGCGCCGCCTACGCCGGCAACCTCGACGTGCTGGCCGTGGTGGACGTGCCCGTGGACCGCAACCTCATCTACGGCATCTACGAGGACATCAAACGCAAGGCCCTGGTGGCCATCAACGCCGTGGTCAAGACGGCCCAGGCCCGGGACGTGACGGCCCTGGCCACCGTGCTCGAAGGGCCGCCCTACCGGGCCATCGCCGGCTTTGCCGCCGAGATCGGGGCCGGCTGCCTGGTGCTCGGGTCCTACGGCAAAAGCGGCCTGCGGCGGCTGATGCTCGGCAGCGTGGCCGAGCGCGTGCTGGCCCTGGCCCCCTGTCCGGTACTCGTGGTCAAGGCCGGGCCGGGCGATCCCGAGGCCATTGCCGGCGAAATCGAGGCCTAACCCTTTCACCCTGGAGGACGTCATGGATATCCGGCTGGCCTTTACCGAATTCCTGTTCGCTTTTTGCGCCGTGGTGCTGGCCGATCGTGTCTATGGCGTGTTTTCGCGCCTGGGCGCGGCCTTCGGGCTGACCCGGCCCCTGGCCGAGATGGCCGATGCCGTCACGGCCGGCTCGCGCGGCGACTGGTATGTCCATTTCTCCCGCGACGCCATCACCGGCCAACCCACGGCCGTCACCCGCCCCGCCCCCGCGGCCCGGCCGGCCGGGAAAACGCGCCCGGTGCGCGACGCCAGGCCCCGGTTGCACGCCCGGTAGCCCCCGCGTGGAGAAGGACGTTTTCGGAACCCCTCCGTCCATAGCCCCCAAGCCCCAGGAACGACCATGCGCACGGACCTCGAACTCTCCGCCCCCATGACGGCCAAGGACGCCGCCGACCCCAAACGGCGCGCCGCGCTCATCGCCCGCTTCGGCGAAAAGGCCTACCGCCTGTGGTGCGAGGCCAGCCATCCCCAGCACCTCACCGCGCCCACGGCCATCGGCACGGCCGACGACGCCGCCGGCAACCGCGTTTCCATCGCGCTCGGCATCTACGGCGAGACCATCGTGCAGACGGATTTCGACGCCGAGGGCTGTCCGGCCGCGAAGATCGCCGCGGCCACGGCCGCCCACTGGGCCCACGGCAAGGACCTGGCCGAGGCGGCCGCCATGGACGAACAGGCCATCCAGGCCACCCTGGGCGATTTTCCCCGTGACGCCCGGGGCTACGCCCGCCTGGCCGTGGAGGCCGTGCGCGAGGCCGTGGCCCGCTGGAAAGGGGCCTTCACCCGGCGCTGACGGATTCGGCCGGCGTCCGTTGCCAACGCCGCGCCTTTTGGAGCGTATCGCGACCGTGGGCCGGCGCGAACGGCCAAGGCCGGGCTTATTCCCGCTCGGGAAGCCCCAGCGCCCGGCGCACCTCGGCCTTGGCCTCGGCAAAGGCGGCCATGAAGGAGGGATCCTCCAAAAGCACGGCGGCGATCAGCGTGCCGACGATGCGCCCGGCGGCCACATCGCTGGGGAAGTGGACCCCGGCGACCTCGCGGGCGAAACCGTAGGCCTGCCCCCGGGCGTAGAGTTCGCGCTGCCGCTCTGGCACCATGTTGGCCAGGACGATGGAGACGAGGGTGCCGTAGGTGGCATGGCCGCTGGGGTAGGCCGGGCTGTCGGGCGTCTTGATGCACGGCTTGATGGCCGGGTCCACGGCCGCGGGCCGAGCCCGGTTCCAGTACTGCTTGCCGTCGCCGTCCATGGCCTGGGCGGCCTGTTTGAGGGCCTCGAAAAAGGGCGTGGCCCTGGGCAGTTTCTCCGCTACGAACCCCGGCCCCAGCACGTCGGCGAAGCGGAAGGCCGAGCGTTCGGCGTCGGCCCTGACCTGTTCCACCATTTCCGGGGTGCGGGCCTGTTGCAGGGCGAGCAGTTCCCCAAGCTCCGCCCGCTCTTCGGGGGAACCCGGCAAGGGCGGCGGCGGCAGCAGGTGCGTGACGGCCACGGGCCGGCCCAGGGCAAAAGGCAGGTCTCTGGCGCAGGCGGCCGAGGCCGACAGGAGCAGGACAAGGACGACGAGACAGCCTATACGGCGCATGGCTCTCCTCCGCAGATGGTCCGTGACGGCGGGACAAGGCCCGGGCCCCCCATCCTTCCCGAAGACGACCGGTCAGCCTGGCCGTGCCCGGGACCGGAGCCAGGGAGCGCCCCAGGCCTCAGTCCCGGCCGAAAACGACCCAGTGCCCGGCGTCCTCCAGGACGATGACCGCGCCGTGAATGCCGGCGGCGGCCAGGGCCTTGGCGTGGGTTTCGGGTTCGGTGCCGGGCCGGGGCGGCGGCGGGGCGTCGGCGGACCAGCGGCTGTTGCGGGCGGCCATGGCCCGGCAGATGGCCGCCCGCATCTCCGGCGTCCCCAGGCCGCCGCCGAGGATGGCCTTGCCCCGGGGCGAGAGGAGCCGGCGGAGGGCGGCGAAGGCCTTGGCCGGCTCCGCCCAGAACATGAGCGAGCCCCGGCTGACGACCAGATCGACGCTGCCGTCGGCCAGGGGCGGGGCGTGGGCGTCGCCGGCCAGGACGGCGAACCGGCCGGCCAGACCCGCCCCCTGGCCGTTTTGCCCGGCCGCCGCCAGCATGGCCGGCGAGTGGTCGAGCAGCACGGCGAAAAAGGCGCTCTGGGCGGCCACGGCCAGGCCCAGATCCCCGCCGCCGCAGCCCACGTCCAGGCAGACCCCGGAAGTCAGGCCCGACTGGGCCAGGAACCGCCCGGCGTAATACGGATAGAGCGGGGCAAAGACCTCGCGGCTGACGGCCAGGAACCCGTCCACGTCCATGGGGCCGCCCAGGCCCGTCCCTGCGGTCACTGCGCCTCGCCTCCCCGCTTGCCATGTCTCAAAACAACGCCCCCCTCAAATCATAACGGGATTCCAAAGGGCGCCAGCCCTTTGGCCGCCGGAGGCTTCCCCACCAGCCCTCATCCCCTCCCCCGACCGCCGCGCCTACGCCTTGTCCTGCCGATGCACCACGGCCATGACGCCCTGGTTGTAGAGGTTGCGGGCGAAGCATTCGCAGGTCACGTCGCAGCCGGTGAGCACGTGCATGAACATGCTGCGGTTGCCCACGGCGATGCTGCGGCCGGGGATGGCCTCGCCGATGGTGCCGGTGGGGATTTCCGTGAAAAAGCCGGAATAGGGATAGGGTTTGCTGTCGGTGTCGTCCTGATAGTAGCGGTAGCCGCCGTTGTGCTCGAAGAGGCTGTGGGCGCCCTTGCTTAGGGCCAAAAACTGGCCGTCGCCGGGCTCGTAGGCAAACCAGTCCCGGCCGTTGGCGCAGGCGGTGTACGGCAACCGGAAGCCGGCGCAGCCCACCCCTTCCACCAGGGCCAGGGCGACCTTTTGCGTTTCGAGGAGCTTTACGATCGCGGCGCGGATGTCGGTGATCGAAGCCACCGGGCCGAGGTTGGAACTCACCGGCACCACCGGGCTCGGCTGGGGGATCATGTACAGCCGGCGCAGCGACGTGCCCTTGAAAAAATGCCCTTCCCTGGTCACGGCCATGGACTCGGGCAGCCGCTCCTCGTCGCCCGGGCGGCCGTCGAAAAGGGTCAGGATGTCCTGGCGCGACACCACGCGCGCAAGGCCCGGATGGGCGGCCAAAAGCGCCCGGTCGCGGTCGGACAGGCTGTAGAGCCCGGCGTAGTGGGCGCACCAGTTGCTGGACACGGCCAGCCCGTCCAGGCCCTCCAGGTCCACGGGCACGGCCGCGGGCACCAGTTCGCCCGTGCCGACCACGACCACGGTGAAGCCCGATTCGCGGGCGAAGCGCTCCACGGCGGCGAAGGCCCCGTCCAGCCGGGCCTCGCGCTCGGCTGGCGTGAGCGGCGAATAGCGCCAGGAATAATACTGCTCGGAAAAGGACAGGAAGGCGAAGCGCGGGTCGTAGCGGGCGATGAGGTCCAGGGCGGTGTCCGTGACCCAGTCGTTGCTCTGGTTGTCGCGGTCGCCGGGGAAGGGGTGGCGCCCAAGCAGGGCGCCGACCATGTCCACCACCGGTCCCCGGGCCTCCCTGGGCCGGCCGGTGCGCAGGTCCACCACCTGCTGCCACTCCCGGGCGTCGAGTATGGCCAGGCTCATACGGCCGTCTCCTTGGCGGTTGCGGATTCGTGAAAGCCCCGCAGGGCGACGCGGCCGCCGCAGTGGGGGCAGGCATGGCCGATGAGGTGGAAGGCCTCGAGCCGGTCGCCGCCGCAGCCCAGGCTATGGCGCTCGATGACCGCCGCCCCGCAGTGCGGGCAGTGGGTGTTGACCCAGCGCGACCCGATGAAGTTGTGGAAATAGACGTAGCGCAGCTTCTCGCCGACCCCTTCGACCAGGGCGCCCACCGCCTCGATGCTCGGGTAGTCTTCCCGTTGCATCTTGTACTCCGGCAACAGCCGAAAGGCGTGCCAGGGAATGTCCGGGTTCACCCGGGCCAGGAAGGCGGCCATGTCGGCCAGTTCGTGGCTGTTGACGCCCTCGATGACCGGCGTGGTCACCTCCACGTGGGTGAGGCGGGAAAGCGTCTCGATGTTGCGCAGAATCGGCCCGGCCTCGGGCACGCCCAGGTATTGCCGGCAAAATTCCGGGGCCAGGCCCTTTAAGCTCACGTTGACGCAGGAAAAAATGGCGCCCAGGCGGGCCGTGGCCTCGGGCGTGGCGTAGCCGTTGGTCAGGCAGCCCATGACCAGCCCGGCCGCCTCGGCCGCCGCCGCGACCCGCTCCAGGGTCGGCAGCGACACCGTGGGCTCGTTGATGGAAAAGACGATGGCCCGGCAGTCGCGTTTGCGGGCCGCGGCCACCAGCCCCTCGGGGCTGATGTCGAGCAGCACGTCCTGCTGGGCCTCGGGGTCGACCTTGACCACCTCGGCATTGGCGCAATAGCGGCAGTCGAAATTGCAACTGGCCGTGCCGACCACCAGGCAGCGGGCGCCGGGCCAGGCATGGTAGAAGGGAATGGTCTCCATGCGGGCCGTGGCGTGGGCGCACCACTTGTCCGGAAAGCGCTCCTCCACCTGGCCGTTTGGCGCCCAGTACATGCGGCAATAGCCGAAGGCGTCCGGCCCCAGCGGACAGCGCCGCTCGCAGTAGTTGCAACGCACCATGCGTACCTCCTTGGGGGGCGCCATCCCGGCCACGGCCGGGCACGCCGCTACAAGCCCCGGCCCAGGAACCAGACGGCCACGGCCGCGGCCAAAAATAGCGCGTCGCCGAGGCCCAGGGCAAGGCGGGCCGTGCGCACCGGCGGGGCGCCGGAGATGCCCCGCAACTCCAGGGACAGGGCCAGATCCGTGGATCGCCGCATCTGGGCCAGGAAAACCGGCACGAAAAGCGGCAGGAAATTTTTCGGGTTGCGCAGCCGCTTCGGGTCGAACCCCCGGCAGCGCTGCACTTCCACCACATGGCCGGCCAGGGAAAAGATGCTCGGCAAAAGCGTCACCAGGGTAGAGAAAAAAAGCACCACCTTGCCCGGCAAGCGCAAGGCCCGCAGCGACAGGAGCAGATCGGAAAAGGTCGTCCACTTGACGACCAGGATGTCGGCCAACAGCATGACCAGAAGGCGCAGCTCGAAGACGGACAGCCAGGCCAGGCCCAGCCGGACGCCCTCGCGCCAGCCGCCGGCCTTTTCCACGGCGCCGAGCACAAAAAGCGCCAGCAGCGTGGGCAGCGAGGCCAGGCAGACGCCCAGGGCCAGCCAGACCATCTTGTCGAAAGTGCGCGAGGCGGCCAGCAAGCCGCAAAGCAGGAGGATGAGGCCAACCAGGATGCGCCAGTCCTCGCAATAGAAGGCATAGGCGCTCACCGACACGGCAAAGGCGCACTTGGCGGCGGCGCTCCCCCGGCGCAAGGCGGCGATCACGCGGCCAGCCTCGGGTTGGGCCGATCGGCGACGATGCGGCCGTTTTCCAGGGTCACCCAGCGGGTGGCGGCCATGGCCGCGAAAGCCTCCTCGTGGGTGGCAAACACGATGGCCTTGCCCTGGCCGGCCAGGCTGCGGACCATGGCGGCCATGGCCGTCATGTTGGCGCCGTCAAGGCCGGTGGTGGGCTCGTCCAGGCACAATACGGCCGGCTCGGCCACCAGGATCGCGGCCAGGCACAGGCGGCGCTTTTCCCCGAAGCTCAGGGAGAAAGGCGCCCGCTCCAGCATGCCGCCAAGCCCCAGGGAGGCCAGGACCTCCCGGCAGCGTGCGTTTCGCGCTTCACGCGGCGTGCCCAGGTTGTCCAGCCAGTAGCCGCATTCGGCTTCCACGGTGTGGGCGAAAATCTGCTCCTCGGGATTTTGGAACATGAGCCCCACGTCGCGCCCGGCGGCAAGCCCCGGGGCCAGGTCCAGGCGGCCGGCGCCGGGCTTGGCCAGGCCCTTGATCAGGCGCAGCAGCGTGGACTTGCCGGCGCCGTTGCGCCCGAGCAAGGCCACGGACTCGCCCGGGCGCAGGCGCAGATCGACACCGCCCAGCACCGGGGTGTCCCGGCCGTAGCCGAAGGCCACCTCCCGGATATCCACCAGCGGCGCCGCGCCGTCGCCGTTCGCCGGCACGGCGAAGGGCGGCAGGCCCAGGCCGGTGGGGACCGGCGAGGCGGGCAGGCCGTCCCAAGGGCCGCCCCAGGGGCCGCCCCAGGGACCATCAAAGACGAGCCGGCCATCGCGCAGGGCCAGCACGCGCTCGGCAAAGCCGGCCAGCCGCTCCAGGTCGTGCTCGATGACCAGGACGATCCAGCCATGGCAGCGGCACAGCTGGCCGAGATGGTCGAACAGGCGGTCGGCGGCGGCGCTGTCGAGGTAGCTCGTGGGCTCGTCGAGGAGCAGCACCCGGGGCTGCATGGCCAGCATGGACAGCACGGCCGTGAGCTGCTTCTGGCCCAGCGACAGCGTGGCCAGGCTCGCCTCGACGCGGTCGGCGAAGCCGTAGCGGGCGAGCAGCGGCACGGCCGTGTCCCGGCAGCGGGCCTCGTCCTCGCCCCGAGCCCGCAAGGCCAGGGCCAGTTCCTCGTAGACGGTGCGGCAGAAAAGCTGGGCCTCGGGGTTTTGGCCCACCAGTCCCGCGAAGCCGTCCGGGGCGCCCTCGGAAGCATCGACGCCGCCAAGGGTCAGCCGGCCCGAGGTCTCCCCGGCCAGGGCCAGCCGGTGCGCCCCGCACAGATGGTAGCCGAGCGTCGATTTGCCCGAGCCCGACGGCCCGACGATGCCCACCCGCTCGCCCGGGGCGATGCGCAGGCTCACGCCGTCCAGGGTGGGGCTGTCCGAGCCGGCCGGGGTGAAGCGGATGTTTTCCAGTTCGATCATGGCAGGCGCAACATGGCCACGATCTGCAGGTTGCGGATGCGCTGCCACACGAGCAGGGCCAGGTAGACGCCGAAGCCGTTGATGAGCAGCGAGGTCACGAGCGAGATGCCGAAGAGCACCTGGGCGGCCGTGGCCCAGGGCATGCCCATGGCCACCCGCACGCCCATGGCCGCGACCGGCCCGAGCAGGCCGCCGACGAGGATGGCCACGTAGGCCCGGCCCAGGGGCATGGGACGACGCAGCAGGGAAAACAGCGCGTCGAAGGCCACGCCCTGGACCAGGGCCGGGACGAGTTTCATGAAGCCGGGCTGGCCGCCGGCCGCGGGCATAAACGCCGCGGCCAAAAGGCCCCAGGCCAGTTCGTAGGCGCACAGCGTGCCGAAGCGGTCGAGCATGAGGCGGACATCGACCCCGCCGGATGGCGTGCTAGAACTTGGCGGACAGCTCCAGGTAGACGGTGCGGCCGACGTTTAAGGAATTGGGGTTGTGGTAGTCGACGTACTGGTGGTCGAGGATGTTCTCGCCGGCCAGGGATACGGTGAGTTTCTCGCCGTAGGTGCCGAGGAAATCCAGGTTACGCCAGACCTTGGCGTTGAGCAGGGCGTGGGGCGGGATGATGTTGGCGTTGGTGTTGAGGTCGTCGCTGTACATCAGCCCCGTGTACTGCACGCCGACCTTGCTGTTGACGTACTTATTGAGCCAGGTGAAGCCGGTATTGAAGGAGTTCTGCGGTACGTAGGGCAAGAGCTTGCCCACGAGGTCGGGCCGGCCGGGGAAATCGGCCACCCGGGAGTCGTTGAAGGTGTAGTTGGCAAAAAGCGTGAACTTTTTGAGCAAATCGATGTCCATGAACTTGAAGGGCTCGTATTCGCCGTTGAGTTCCGCGCCCCAGATCTGCACCTGGCCGATGTTCTGCTTCTGGAAGATGCCCGAGGACACGGTGACGTAGGACTGGAAGTCGCGGCCCACGGAGAAGTAGCCCGAGCCGGAGAAGCGCAGGTTGCCGAGCGGCTCGTAGTCCGCGCCGACTTCGTAGGAATCGAGCTTTTCCGGGCCAAGGGACGGGTTGGAGATCTTGGAGCCGCCCTTCATCTTGCCCGAGCGGTACATGTCGTCGAGCAGCGGCGCCCGGAAGGCGTGGCCGTAGGACAGGTAGGCGCTCAGATTCTCCAGGAAGAAGTACTTGACCGAGGCGCGGGGGCTCCAGTCGTCCCAGTTGTGGTCCGGGTAGTACTCCGTATACTTGCTCAAATTCGAGATGTTGGTGTCGTAGTGGCCGTCGAAGGTGGTGGCGTTGTCGTAGCGCAGGCCGGCCAGGAAGATGAGCCGGTCGTCGAGGAACTTGAGCTGGTCCTGGGCGAAGACGCCGTAGCTTCTGATCTTGCCGTAGTCCGTGGCGAAGTTGGTGTTGGTGCGGTAGTAGTCCGTGCCGTCCATGATGCCCAGGCTCGTGTCGAAGCCCACGGTGAAGGTGTTGGGGCCCCAGCCCTTGGACAGGTTGGACAGCAGGCCGTACTGCTTGCGGTTCACCTTGGAGTCGATGCGGGAGTAGGTGGAGATGTCGGTGGTGTCCGACCAGGATTCGTTGGTGCGGCCGTAGTTGATGTTGGTGAAGTAGGCGTTGAGCATCACCGACCAGCCTTCCCAGGCGCCGGTGAATTTCCCCTGCCAGGCGTCGGTGTCGTACTCGCGGTGCACGCCGTCGTAGGCGAAGTACTGCGTGCCCTCGCCGGCCCGTTGGGAATCGCGGGTATACTGGAATTCCAGGTTGTTGTTCTCGTTGATGTCCCAGCCGACCTTGGCGTTGACGGTCCCTTCCCGGATAAACGAATCGACGGACCAGACGGTCTGCTCGTCGCTGGGCGTGGCCATGTAGCCGGGCGAGGTGTGGTAGAGGCCGGAGACGCGGGCGTAGAGGGCTTTCGGCTCCTCGGAGGTGCGCACCGCGGCCACGCCGCGCAGCTTCCAGTCCTCGAAGGTGCCGTAGCTGGCCGAGGCCATGCCGGAGACCATCTTGGTGGGCTTTTCGGTGATGATGTTGATGACGCCGCCCATGGCGTTGTTGCCGTAGATGGAGGCGGCCGGGCCTTTGAGGATCTCGATGCGCTTGACGTCTTCGAGGTTGATGCGGTTCCAGTTGACGTCGCCCATGTCCGAGGTGTTTTGCGGCACGCCGTCGATGAGCACCAGGGTGCGGCCCTGTTCGTTGCCAAGGCCACGCAGCGACACCACGGACTTGAAGCTGTAGATGCCGCTTGGGCGCTCGACGTGGGCGCCGGAGATGTAGGACAGGGCCTCGTCCACGGTCTGGACGGGCAGGTCCTTGAGTTCCTGGCGGGTGATGACCGCGACCCGCCCGGGCACTTCCTTCAGTGGTTGTTCGGTCCGGGTCGCCGTGACCACCATGTCGTCCAGGCTGGCGGAAACCTCTTCCGGCGCGGCCTGCCCGGCAGCCAGCGCCGGCGCCAGACAGCAACAAACGACCAAGAGTGAAACCAAACGCTTCATACCCTCTCCTCCATGAAGCTTTTCCCCGAGCGGTTTGCGATTGCCTTCCCTTGTCACGCCTGCGGCCCGGCCTCCCGCGTCCCCCCGGACGGAGGCCGGCCGCCTTGGGCCGGCTGGGCGCCCTCCCCGGCGCGGCAACGGCTTTGGCGGCCGTCAGGCCGTCCGTGCCACTGCCCGCCGTGGGCCTCGCCCGCCGGCCCGGCCGTTGCCGCCGGCAACGGACCATGCCAACAGCCTGCCGGCTCTGCCCGCAGCCTTCCATACAGCCAGCACTGTCACGAATAATATATTCAAGATGACAGCGGGCGTACCGAATGGATCATGCGGAACACTGCATGCACCATACACGCAATACGCGAAGCTTTAGCCGGATTGTGCCTAGGAACACCTTGACACGGACCGCTTACTAGATGAAAAATCAAATCATAGCAAGCGTTCACGCTTCATAAATAAGCGTGATTCCTGCGGACAGAGCGTCCTTTTCGTATCAAAAGTCGCCACACTGTTTCGTGCAGCTTATGAACTATCACGCGAGCCAAATCCTCACGGACCTCGACCGGGACTGGGACGGCTTCGATGCCGGCCCGCCCCTGTGCGGGCAGTGCCACCTGGCCGAGTTGGCGGCCGCGGGCGAGGGCCTGTTCGAGGCCGCCGGCCCGTCGCCCCGACACGGCGCCGACCAGGGCCTGCGGGCCAAGCCCTGGTTTTGGGTCGCCACCTCGGCACTGCTGCACACCGTGCTCGTTCTGACCGTGGCTCGGGCCGGGCTGTTTTCCCCGGCCGACCCCGAGCCGCCGCAGGAAGTGGTGATGGAGCTGGCCTTGGGGAGCCTGGCCGGGCCGGGCGGCGCCGGGGGGGACGGCCAATTGCCGGGCGGCGGCGACGGCCGGCCGGCCGCGGCCGCCGCCGAGCCGGCCCGGGCGCCGGCGGAACCGGCGGACGCGCCGGTCGAACCGGCCCAGCCCGAACCGGCCGCCGCCGAGCCGCAGGAACAGTTCGAGCCCGCGCCCCAGGAACGCGCCGCTGTCCCCGTTCCCGAGGAAAAACCGGCCACCGCCGCGCCCGAGCCCCAACCGGACCCCAGGTCGGAACCCAAGCCCGAGCCCAAGCCGGAGCCCAAACCCAAACCCGAGCCCAAGCCCAAGCCGGCGCCCAAGGCCGCCCGGCCGGCCAAGGCCACCCCGCCCGTCCAGACGGCCCAGGCCGCCGGGCCACCCGGAGACGGCGCTGCCAGCCTGGCCCAGGCCGGGGCGATCGGCGGCACCGGCCCGGCCAGCCCCGGCCAGGGCCAGGGGCCGGGCAACGGCCCCGGGCCGGGCGGCACCGGCGGCGACGGCCCCGGCGGCGGGGGCGGCGGCGAATACGTGGGCGCCTTCGGCCAGGGCAATGGCCCGACCTTCCGGCATCGCTCCCTGCCCCACTACCCGAGCGAAGCCAAGCGGGGGAACCTGGAAGGCAAGGTCGTGCTGCGGCTTCTGATCGACGCCGAGGGGGAGTTGCGCAAGGCCGAGGTGGTGGAGCACTCGGGCCTCGATTTCGTGGAAGAGGCCCTGCGGGCCATCCGCGCCTCGAGTTTTTTCCCGGCCAAACGCGACGGCCGGCCCGTGGCCAGCCGGGCCACGCTGGCCATCCGGTTCAAGCTCGAATAGCGCCCGCGCCCATCCGGTCGTGCGGCAACGGTGCGCCGCCCCCTTCCCGGAGCCGGCCCGATGCCCGCCCCGGGCCAGCCATCAGGCCTTGCCGTACCAGGCTTGGTGTACCACGGCTTGCCCGTGCCGACACGGACCTGTACCGAAGCCTGCCGTACCAAGGCTTGCCATCGCCCCGTGACTTCTTTAGCCTTGCTCGCCAGTCGGCCGGTCACGACGCCCCTGCCACGCAACAAGCCGGAATCGACGAACGGTTCCCGGGCCATTCCCGACAGACCCACGCCATGAAGACGCAAAAACCTTCCCGCACCGGGAAAATGAACCCGATCCTCGACCATGGCCGCCGCACGGTCATCGACTTCACCTCGCCCACCGTGGGCCGCATCCTGGACGCAGCCGAATCCCTGTTCGCCGAAAACTGCTTCGCCGGAACCCGGGTAGACGACATCGCCGCCATGGCCGGAGTCAACAAGGCCACGCTCTATTATCACATCGGCGGCAAGGAAAAGATCTACGAGGTCGTGCTCTACCGGCATATCAAAACCTTCGCCGACGTTCTGGAAAAACGGCTCGAAGGCCACGACGACCCCGTCGAGGGGCTCTTGGAGATCGTGCGCCATCACGCCGAGGCCGCCATCGCCGACGACCGGGCGTCCCGGACCGTGGCCCATGAACTGGCCGGCGGGTCGCCCCGGATGACCCCGGCCATCGTGGCCGAGTATGCCCGCGTCTACGCGGCCACGGTCCGCGTCATGACCGCCGGCGCGGCTTCTGGGCGCCTGCGGCGGATCAATCCGTCCCTGGCGCACCTCCTGCTCGCCGGGCCGCTTTTCATCAGCGCCATCAATCGCCCCTCCCGGCCGCTGCTCTTTGGCCATGAATTGCTCAAGGGCCAGGTCAAGCCCTCCCTGGAGGCGTTGGCCGCGTTTTTGGAGCAGGTTGTCCGGGACTTCCTGGCCCTGCCCCCAGAGGGCTGAGCCGTTTTATCCCGCCGCCTTGATCGCCTTTTTCCCCAGGATGTGTCGATAATTGCTCGGACTTCTGCTATTCCTCATAGCAGGAGGAACGCAATGGAACGGCGACATGCCCTCACTTGTCGTTAGCATGTGGTGACAAGAGCGCTTTGACTCGGATACATGTCGCCAAAACCCCATGGCCAAGGCCTCCCACCCCGGCGCTGGCGCCCTCTGGGGCCAGGGCCCGCCGGTTGCGCCCCGGGGGCGGTTGTGTCTCGCACGCGCGGCGTTTGCGTGCTCCCCGGTTGCCCCGCTTGACACTAACCATCCGGTTAGTGTTATTTGGAAAGCATCGTTCGCCGACCCGACTTGCGGCGGACAGAACCCGTAGCGCGACGCCTTCGAGGTTCACCCCATGGACGACCGGCCCGGATACGACGACCTGGACGCCCACCTGGAAAAGCTGGCCGCCGCCGGCCTGCTGCACGTCATCGACCGCGAAATCGACAAGGACCGGGAAATGCACCCCCTGGTGCGCTGGCAGTACCGGGGCGGCATCCCCGAGAAAAACCGCAAGGCCTTCCTTTTCACCAACGTCACCGACGCCAAGGGCCGGGCCTACCCCGGGGCCCGGGTGACCATCGGCGCCCTGGCCGCCACCCCGGACATCTACGCCCTGGGCCTTTGCAAGCCCCGCGACGACATCGGCAAGACCTGGCTTGCGGCCATGGCCGCGCCCATCCCCCCGAAAGTCGTGGATACCGCCCCCTGCCAGGAAGTGGTCCTGACCGGCGACGACCTTTTGGGCGAAGGCAAGGGCCTCGACGCCCTGCCCATCCCCATCTCCACCCCGGGCTACGACACGGCCCCCTATTTCACGGCCGGGCTGTGGGCCACCCGCGACCCGGACACCGGCATCCAGAACCTCGGGCTCTACCGGGGCAACCTCAAGGCGCCCGACCGGGTGGCCGTGATGATGGAGCGCTCGACGCTGGCCGGCGGCGGCGTGCATTGGCTCAAGTACAAGGCCCGGGGCGAGAAGATGCCGGCGGCCGTGGTGCTGGGCGCCCCGCCGCTGGTGGCCTTTACCGGCCCGCAGAAGCTGCCGCTTGGCTGCGACGAACTGACCGTGGCCGGCGCCCTGGCCGGCTGCCCCATCGAGGTGGTGCGCTGCAAGACCGTGGATCTGCTCGTGCCGGCCACGGCGCAAGTCATCGTCGAGGGCCTCATCGACACCGACAGCCTGGAGCCCGAAGGCCCCTTCGGCGAATCCCACGGCTACATGGCCCTGGAGGAATACAACTTCTCCATGACCGTAACAGCCATCACCCGCCGCAAAAACTACACCATCGCCTCCATCATCTCCCAGGTCACGCCCTGCGAATCGAGCG
This sequence comes from Solidesulfovibrio sp. DCME, assembly GCF_049995385.1. Lineage (NCBI taxonomy): Bacteria > Pseudomonadati > Thermodesulfobacteriota > Desulfovibrionia > Desulfovibrionales > Desulfovibrionaceae > Solidesulfovibrio > Solidesulfovibrio sp. DCME. Next base: position 955,913 of record NZ_CP188261.1, on the reverse strand, counting down.
TCATCAAGAAGGTGGCCTACGAGCCACTCTACCTGGACCATTTGCGCAACACGCTCAACATCAAGGGTGTCACGCGCGTGTCCATGCACGAGCCGCTGACCAACCTGCGCCGCTTCCTGTTCATCACCATCGCCAAGGGCACGCCCCACACCGAGGTCTGGCGGGCGCTCATGGGGGCGGCCAGCTTCACCCCGGCCATCGGCAAGTTCTGCGTGGCCATCGACGAGGACATCGACCCGGAAAACACCGACCACGTGCTGTGGGCCATGGCCTACCGCTCCAACCCCGTAACCGACACCCACGTCATCCCCAACCGGGGCAAGGGCCACGGCCCGCAGCTCCCCGGCGGGGCCATCGACTCCACCCTGCTCGTCGACGCCACGGCCAAGGGCGACTTCCCGCCCGTGGCCCTGCCGAAAAAGGAATTCATGGACCGGGCGCGGGGCATCTGGGAGGAGCTGGGGCTGCCGGCGCTGGCTCCCGAGTCGCCCTGGAGCGGGTATTCCCTCGGCGACTGGTCCGAAGAGTGGGATGCCTGCGCCGCCCGGGCGGCCAGCGGCGACTGGCTGGCCAACGGCCGGCGCTCGGCGGCCGCCCGCAGCGCCACGGCCAAGCCCCAGGACCCGGCCCGGGGCATCGTTTCTTCCGAGAAATAACGGCGTTTCCGGCCGGTTCGCCGCCGCGGCGGCGGGCAGCCGCTTTCCCGACGCGGCGCGTCCCAGGGGCGCCGGCAGGACCATCGCGTTGCGTCACGACGCATCACCCCAACCCCGGCCGCGTACGCGCCGGGACCATAGAGGGCGAACCATGCAAAAGGGATTTCCGCGCCAGTACGACGATTTGAACGCCCACCTTGAGAAGCTCGACAAGGCCGGGCTTTTGTGGACCATCGACCAGGAGATCAACAAGGACAAACACCTGCACCCCTTCGTGCGCTGGGGCTACGTGGGCGACGTCGGGACGGTTGTGGCCACCAACCCCAAGCGGGCCTTCCTTTTCACCAACGTCACCGACAGCAAGGGCCACAAGTACCAGGGCGACTGCGACGTCATGGTCGGCGGCACGGCCGGCTCGCCGGCCATCTACGCCGCGTCGCTGGGCATCGAGGACACGGGCGAGGGGTTGACCGCCCTGTCCCAGAAGATTTTCGAAAAATGGATGCACGCCTTCGAAAACCCCATCCCGGCCGTGGAGATCCCCTCGGAAGAAGCCCCGGTCCAGGAGGTCGTGCTCACCGGCGACGCCCTCAAGGGCGGCGAAGGCAAGGGCCTGGCCAGCCTGCCCGTGCCCAACAACACCCCGGGCTGGGACACCGCCCCCTATTTCTCGGCCGGCCTGTGGATCACCCACGACCCGGACACGGGCATCGAAAACATCAGCCAGAACCGCTGCAGCCTCAAGGCCTCGGACCGCATGACCGCCATGTGGCTGATCCAGACCAACGGCGGCGCCCACAACAACTGGGTCAAATACAAGGAGCGCGGCGAGAAGATGCCCGTGGCGCTCATCGTCGGCGCCCCGCCCATGCTCCAGGTCATCGGGCCGCAGAAAACCCCGGAAAGCTTGAACGACCTGGACATCGCCGGGGGCCTGGCCGGCACCCCCTACCGCAAGGTCCGCTGCAAGACCGTGCCCTTGTGGGCCCCGGCCGACGCGCAGATCATCATCGAGGGCTGGATCGACCCGACAAAGCTCGAAATGGAAGCGCCCTTCGGCGAATCCTACGGCAACATGAGCGTGGAGGAATACAACCACTCCGTCGAGGTCACGGCCATCACCCGGCGCAAGAAGGCCATCATCACCTCCATGATCTCCCAGATGGCCCCCTCGGAATCGGGCGTCATCAAGCAGCTCAACTACAGCGCGGTGATGCTCAACCACTTGAAAAACACGCTGTACGTGCGCCAGGTCAAGGACGTGGCCCTGCACGGCCCCATGATCGGCGTCTCGCGCCTGACGGTCATCGTGCTGGAAAAAAATACGCCGCGCACGGAAATCTGGCGGGCCTTGACCGGCGCCAGCGCCTTCATGCGCTCCGTCGGCAAGATCACCGTGGCCGTGGACGAGGACATCAACCCCAACAACGTCGAGGAAGTGCTGTGGGCCATCGCCTACCGCACCGACCTCATGAAATCGGTCAAGATCGAGGACTACCAGGCCAACGGCCACGCCCCCAAGCTGCGCGACCGGGAATGGGAAGCCAAAATCATGATCGACGCCACCATGCACTACGACATGCCGCCGGTGGCCCTGCCGACCAAGGAAATCATGGAAGAGGCGCGGGAATTGTGGGAAAAGGCCGGCCTGCCGCCGGTTGCCCCGCGCTGGAAGTGGTACGGCTACAGCCTCGGCGACTGGTGCGACGAATGGACGGCCTGCGCCGACCGGGCCGTGGCCGGCGATTGGCTGCTTAACGGCCTGCGCACGGCCCGGCTCGTGGACACCGACGCCGTGGGCGGCCCCACCGCCGGCGTGCCGCGCAAGGGCGTGGTGCGCTACAACGAGGCCACGGGCGAGGTCGAATACCCCGAAGGCTTCCCGCTCAAGGATTGCTTCGGCACGGACGAATAAAAAGGAAGAGGCGCAAGACGCAAATGACGCCTCCGGCGGCCGGGGGGGATAATCCCCCCCGGACCCCCTTGCTGGGAAAAGGGTTCCAAAACCCAAGGAGAAAAGATGAAACGACTGATCGTCGGCATTTCCGGGGCCAGCGGCGTCCTTTTCGGCATCCGGCTGCTCGAGGTCCTGCGGGCCATGCCGGATGTGGAAACCCACCTCATCCTGTCCAAGGGCGCGGTCGTCACCCTGGGCCTGGAAACCGACCGCAGCGCCGCCGACGTCACGGCCCTGGCCGACGTGGTCCACGACCACGGCAACCTGGCCGCGGCCGTGTCCAGCGGCTCGTTTCCGGTCTGCGGCATGGTGGTCGTGCCCTGCTCCATGAAAAGCCTGGCCCAGATCGCCCTGTCCCTTGGCGACAACCTGCTTTCGCGCGCCGCCGACGTGACCCTCAAGGAACGGCGCAAGCTCGTGGTCGTGCCGCGCGAGACGCCGCTGCACCTGGGGCACCTGCGCCACATGGTGGCCCTGGCCGAGATGGGGGCGGTCATCCTGCCGCCGGCCCCGTCCTTCTACCACGGCCCGCAAACCATCCTGGACGTGGTGGACCAGACGGTCGGCAAGATCCTGGACCAGTTCGACATCCCCCACGCCTTGTTTCGGCGCTGGTGCGGGCATGGAGCCTGAGGACTTCGAGCGGGCCGTCCGGGGCATGCTGGAGGAGGTCCCGGCCATGACCCTGGCCACCTGCGCCGACGGCGCGCCCTGGGCCACGGACGTCTATTTCGCCCCCCTCGGCTGGCGGCTGGTCTTTTTTTCCGCGCCGACCTCCCGCCACTGCCGCAACCTGGCCGTGTCCGAGGCCTGCGCCGCCACGGTCCATCCGCCGGTCGCCTCCTGGCGCGAGATTCGCGGCCTGCAGATGGAGGGCCGGGCCGGCCCGGTCACGGGCCTGGCCGACAAGGCCGCCGCCACGGCCGCCTATGTGGCCAAGTTCCCCTTCGTCAAGGACCTGCTGGCCAACCCCGGCGACACGGCCCGCAAGCTGGCCAAGGTCGCGCCCCACGTCTTTGTTCCCTGCCGCATCCGCTACCTCGACAACGCCCTGGGCTTCGGGGCGCGCTTCACCGTGCGCCTGGCCGACGGCCGGCCGGTGGGGCCGCCACAGCGCGAGGAGGCTTCGTAACCGCTTCCCGGCAGGCCGCCCGGCGCATCCACAGGCAGACCCCAGGCAACGCCCATGGCCGCACCCCAACGATCGCAGCAAAGGAGCGCAGCATGCCCCAGCAGTCCATGTCGGATTTCGTCGCGGAACTCGAAAAGATCGGCCAACTCGTGCGCATCACCGAGGAAAAGCGGGTGGACGAACTGCCGTCTATCATGGAGGCCCACCCGGAGGGGGCGGTGCTGGTGGAAAAGGTCAAGGACTGCGAATTCCAGTTCCTGGCCGGGGCCTACTGCACCCGGGAACAGTACGCCCACGCCCTCGGCTGCGACCCGCGCAAGCTCGGCCAGGCCATCGCCGGGCTCACCCCCAAGCGCCTCAAGCCCGAACTGGTGGAAACCGCCCCCTGCAAGGAAGTCATCCTTACAGGCGACGCCATCGACCTGACCCGTTTCCCCCTGTTCCTCTACCACCCCTACGACGGCCATGCCTTCATCCAGGACACCAACGTGGTCTCGCGCGACCCGGAAACGGGGCTCATCAACTGGGGCATCTACCGCTTCATGTACCGGTCGAAAAACGAAACCAACGTGGACATGCGAAACGACAGCCACAACGGACGCATCCAGGCGAAAAAATACGAGGCCCTGGGGCGCGACATGCCCGTGGCCGTGGTCATCGGCGGCCCGACGCTCGACAAGATCGCCTCCATGTACTCGTTTCCCTGCGTGGACGACTGGGACATCCTGGGCGGCTTCTACGGCGAGCCGGCCAGGATCGTGAAATGCGAGACCAGCGACCTGACCGTGCCGGCCAATGCCGAGATCGTCATCGAGGGCCGCATGATGACTTCCGAGGGCTGGGTCTACGACGAGGGCCCCTACGGCGAATACACCGGCACCTACGGCTCGGGCCTGCCCAAAAACTGCCGCTTCGTGGTGGACTGCATCACCTACAAAAAGGGCGGCATCTACCAGTACGCCACCATCGGCGGCCTGCATCCCGGCCGTACCGACCTCATGATCTTCGACCCGACCATCGAGGCCGACATTTATACGGCCCTGGTCAATGCCGGCATCCAGGTCCTGGACGTGCACGCGCCCTACGGCGGCAGCCACAACATCGTCTACGCCCGCATCAAGGTGCGCGGCGGCGGCGACGCCAAGCAAACCCTCGGGCTCATGCTCACCTGCTCGCGCCAGTGGTTCCCCAAGCTCGCCTACGTCTTCGACGAGGACATCGACATCTTCGACGACGACCAGGTCAAATGGGCCCAGGCCTGGCGCTACAACCCGCAAATCGACACGGTGGTCATCCCGGACCTCAACATCCTGCCGCTGGACCCCCTGGCCCAGACCAACCATCCGCCCGTGCACACGCCCAAGGCCGGGTTCGACTGCACCATCCCCATCGTCGGCAACATCGACCTGTTCAGCTTCGAGAAATGCGCCGTGACCGATCCCCTGGGCGACCCCGGGGAGGTCGCGCCCCTGACCGAGGACGCGCTCACCGAGGCCATGGCCGCCTATATCAAGGAAGCGCCGCGCATGTGGCACGACATCCTGAAACAGTTCCACGGCCAGCCCTATCCGCTCCTCTACCGGGCCTTCGGCAACCTGCGGGGCAAGCTCGGCCGCATCGCCGACCGGCGGCCCGACTACCCCTACACCTTCGCCGACGCCTGCTTCGTCTACGAAAAAGGCAAGGACGGGAAATAGGGGGATCTCACCCCGCGCCGCGGCCGCCTCTCCCGCCGGGGGCGGCCGCGGCCTGACGGGTTTGCGCCAACAACCGAAAAACGAGGAGAAGGCCGTGCCCCAGCAGAACATGCCGGAATTTATCGCCGACCTCGAAAAGATGGGCCAACTCGTTCGCATCATCGAGGAAAAACGGGCCGACGAGCTGCCCTCGGTCATGGATGCCGTCCACGACAAGGCCGTGCTCGTGGAACGCGTCAAGGACCACGCCTTTCCGCTTCTGGCCGGGGCCTATTCCAACCGGACCCAGTACGCCCACGCCCTGGGCTGCGACCCCAGGCAGGTCAGCGCCAGGCTCGGGGAACTCGCCCACCGCCGCATTGCCCCGGTCACGGTCGCCACCGCCCCCTGCAAGGAGGTGATCCTCAAGGGCGACGACGTGGACCTGACGCGCTTTCCGCTGTTCCTGCACCATCCCCACGACGGCCAGGCCTACATCCAGGACGTCAACGTCGTCTCGCGCCACCCGGACACGGGGCTGACCAACTGGGGCATGTACCGGCTGATGTACCGCTCGAAAAACGAAACCAACGTGGACATGCGAAACGACAGCCACAATTCGCGCGTCAACGCCAAGCGCTACCAGGAGCTCGGCCGGGACATGCCGGCGGCCATGGTCGTGGGCGGGCCGACGCTCGACAAGATCGCCTGCATGATCTCCTTCCCCGGCGTCGACGACTGGGACGTGCTGGGCGGCTTCTACGGCGAGCCGGCCAAGGTGGTCAAATGCGAGACGAATGACCTGACCGTGCCGGCCAATGCCGAGATCGTGCTCGAGGGCCGCATCATCACCACCGAGGGCTGGGTCTACGACGAAGGTCCCTACGGCGAATTCACCGGCACCTACGGCGGCGGCCTGCCGCGCAACTGCCGCTTCGTGGTGGACTGCATCACCCACCGCCAGGGCGCGGTCTTCCAGCACGCCACCATCGGCGGGCTCAAGCCGGGCCTTACCGACATGATGCTTTTTAACCTGGCCGTGGAGGGCGACATCCACACGGCGCTGCAAAACGCCGGCCTCCACGTGCTCGACGTTTTCATGCCGCCCGGCGGCTGCACCAACATCGCCTACGCCCGCATCAGGACAAGGGGCGGCGGCGACGCCAAGCAGGCCCTTGCCGTCATGCTCAGCTGTTCCCGCCAATGGTTTCCGAAACTGGCCTACGTCTTCGACGAGGACGTGGACATCTTCGACGACGACCGGGTCAAATGGGCCCAGGCCTGGCGCTACGACCCGCACAAGGACACGCTGATCATCCCCGAACTCAACGTCCTGCCCCTCGATCCCCTGGGGCGCACCGACAAGCCGCCCGTGTTCATGTCCAAGGTGGGTTTCGACTGCACCATCCCGGTGGTCGGCGACTACGACCTCGAATCCTTCCTGGCCTGCACCATCTGCGAGCCCCTGGGCGAGGTGCCGGCCGACGTCGAGGAACTCTCCGAAGAGGAACTCACCCGGCGCATGGAAGCCTTCCTCCGGGCCGCGCCGCGCACCTGGCTTGAGATCCTCAAGGCCTTCCACGGCCAGCCCAATCCGCTCCTCTACCGGGCCTTCGGCAACCTGCGGGGAAGGCTCGGCCGGGTCGCCGATCGCCGGCCCGAATATCCGCCCGAACGGGCCGAGGCCATCTGCCACGTCCCCGCCGCCAAGATCGCCGCGGCGGCCAGGATGTTCGCCCGGGCGGACAACGCCGCCACCTATTACACCATGGGCATCACCCAGCACGTCACCGGCGTGGACAACGTCCTGTCCGTGTCCAACCTGGCCCTTTTGACCGGCAACATCGGCAAGCCCAAGGCCGGCGTGAACCCGCTGCGCGGCCAGAACAACGTCCAGGGCGCCTGCGACATGGGCGCCCTGCCCAACGTCTACCCGGCCTACCAGAGCGTTGCCGACGACAGGATGCGCGACACATTCGAAGCCGCCTGGGGCGTGCCCCTGCCGGCCAAGGCCGGCCTGACCATCTCCGACGTGCTCCACGGCCTGGAAGCCGGCCAGGTCAAGGGGCTTTTCATCTTCGGCGAAAACCCCATGCGCAGCGACCCCGACATCAACCATGTCAAGCACTGCATGGAAAATGTGGACTTCACGCCCGTAAAGGACGCCAAATTCATCGTGGTCCAGGACATCTTCCTGACCGAGACGGCCGCGCTGGCCGACGTGGTCCTGCCCGACCGAGTCCCATCCCGGCACGCCGATCCTGCACGCGGGCACGTGCGTGCGCGGCCGGGGGCTCCTGTGCGCCGTGGACTACAGGCCGGCGGCGGAAAACCCCGACGCGGACTACCGGGTCGGGGCGGTCAAAAGCGACTGCCACGGCTTCGAGATGGACAAGCCCGGCAAGGATTCCTGGCGGTTTGCCCGGGCCGGGGCGCGGGCCACGGCCGTGGTCGGCCCGGGCCGCTACGCCGTCATCCAGCAGACCCCGGATAAAAGCGACCTCGATGCCGTCGCGGCACTGTTGCGCGACGTGGACATCATCCTGGCCGAGGGCTTCAAGCAGGCCGACAAGCCGAAGATCGAGGTGGTGCGGCAAGTCATTGGGGACACCCTGGTCTCCCTGGCCGACGAGCGCATCGCCCTGGTCAGCGACGTGGACTGGGGGGCCACCTCCACGCCCGTCTTCGGCCTCGACGACTACCCGGCCGTAGCCGATTTCCTCGTCGCGACGTTTCTGACGCCCCGCCGCGGGCGAGCACCGGAACCACGCACCCCCTGACCGCAATGCGGCCGCCCGGCAGCCCTCCGCAATACCCGAGCCGGCCGGGCCTTGGCCGCTGCGGGCCGCCCGAACTATCGGGGCTTTGGCAAAATCCGGACCACCCGAAAACGGACCTTTTACCGAGAGGACAACCGAATGAAATCATAATGGGATTCCAAAGAGCGGGAGCCCTTTGGCCGCCGGAGGCTTCTCACCTGACCATTTTCCAACACCTGCGTATTGTTAGGGACGCAACACTACCCGGCCTGGCCGGCCAGGTGGCGCAGCACCGTCTGGCGGTCGGCCAGGCCGGCATAGCGCCCTTCCCCGTCCACGACGAGCAGCCGCTTGCCGCCTTTTTCCGCCAGCTGCGCCAAAAGCCGTACCAGCGGCATGTCCTCGGCAACGGTCGGCAATTCCCCGCGCGCCACGTTGCGGGCCGTGCCCGCCACATGCAGGCCCATGGAGGCGTCGCCGCACAGCACGGCCACAAGCGCCCGCAACACCTGCGGCTTCTCGCGCCCCAGCCACTGTTCGAGCAGGCCCCGGTCGGACACCACGCCCAGGGGATGCCCGCCCTGGTCGGCCACCACCGCCAGCCGCCACGGGCAGGCCACCAGCCGGGCCAGCAGCTCGGCCAGGGGCAGGCCCGGCGGCACCACCGGCGCAACCTCGGACAGGACGTCCCCGGCCCGCAGCCCGCCCGCGCCCGCGGGCAGCTCCAGGCCGCCCAGCACGTCGGCCCGGCCGACGATGCCGGCCAGCCCGCCCAGGTCGTCGAGCACGGGCAGGCGCTTGTAGCCCCCGACGGCCAGGCGCCGCAGGACCCCGGCTGCGGCTTACGCGCGACGATATCGTGGAGATGGGTTACGGCGGGCTTTGCGCCATGTGCCCGGACTGCCGCCATCCGCGTTGCGGTTTCGGCCGCCACTGAGCCCGGGCGGGATGCCGGCGGCGTGAAGCCCCCTTATGACGCCGCAAGGCCCTTGGCGGCGGGAACCGATGTAACCAGGCCGGGCCGGGCCGTCGCTGCCGGCGGCCGGCCCCGGACACGGGAGCGAACCATGGCGACCAAGCTCGAAACCGCCCAACAAGCCCTGCTGCAAGCCGTCCGGGCCGTCGGCCGGCAACACCTGCCCCTGGCGCAATGCTGGCAGCGCGTACTGGCCGAGGATGTGGTGGCGGACATGGATTTTCCGCCCTTCGACCGCTCGCCCCTGGACGGCTATGCCGTCATCGCCGCGGAAGTGGCCGGGGCTTCGTCCGACTGCCCGGTGGCCCTGCGGGAAATCGGCGACATCCCGGCCGGCGCGGTCTGCGCCGCCGTGGTGCGGCCGGGCACGGCCTGCCGGATCATGACCGGCGCGCCCCTGCCCGTGGGGGCCACCGGCGTGGTCATGCTCGAAGACACGGTGCGCCTGGGCACCACGGTCCACATCCTGCGCGGGGCCGGCGCGGCCCGCAACATCTGCCGCCAGGGCGAGGAACTGTCCCGGGGCGAGGTGCCCGCCCGGGCCGGCACGGTCGTCAACGCCGGCGTCATGGGCACCCTGGCCCTGCTCGGCCGGGCCAACCCGCTCGTTTTCCGGCAGCCACGGGTGGCCATCCTCGTCACCGGCAACGAACTGGCCGCCGTGGAGCCGCTGCCCCAGCAGGGCAACGGCATGCTGCGCTCGGCCATGGCCGCCAACGCCCTTATCGCCCTCGGCCCGGACAACCCGCCCGCGGGCCAGGGCGAGGCCATCGACGTGATCCTCCTGCAGGAGCCCTTGCCGGGCGGGGAACGGGCGAATTTCCAGCCTGCCCGCTTGCTTCCTGCCCGGCGGGGCTCTATTACATACCTGGAAAGTCTGAAAGGCTCCGCCGGAGGCAGTCATGACCGCGCCCAAAACCCATCCGTCCCTGCGCCTGGCCCCCAATGTCAGCGACCCCTCGCTGTACCAGGCCATCACGGGCCTGGACCAGGACGGCCAGCCCCTGACCCTCTACGCCATCAACGAACGCATGCTCACCGTGTTCCTCAACGGCCGCGAGGTGGTCACGGTCATGACCGTGGGCGACAACGCCCGCTACCTGGGCCTGGGGTTTCTCCTCAACCAACGGATGCTCGAGCCGGGCGACACGGTGCACAGCGTAGACTACGACCCGGACGACGGCACGATCATGGTGCGGGCGGACCTCGCAGGGCGCGCGGATACCGGGGGCAAACGCCGCATCCACACCTCGGGCTGCGCCGTGGGCACGCTTTTCGGCGGGGTCATGGAATCCCTCGACGACATCCGCCTCGACCCGGCCCCCCGGCTGCGCACGACCTGGCTGCGCGGCCTGGGCCGGGCCATCGACGGCCTGGACTCCCTGCACCTCAAGACCGGCTCCATCCACCGCTGCGTCCTGTGCCAGGAGGACCGGCTGCTAGCTTATTTGGAGGACGTGGGCCGCCACAACGCCATCGATGCCCTGGCCGGCTACATGTTCCTCCACGGCATCGACCCCAAAGACAAGATCCTCTACACCACGGGGCGCTTGACCAGCGAAGTGGTCATCAAGACCGTGATCATGGGCGTGCCCATCCTGGTCTCTCGGGGCGGCTTCACCGCCCTGGGCGTGGAACTGGCCCAAAAGACCGACCTGACCCTGATCGGCCGCTGCCGGGGCCGCTACTTCCAGGCCCTGGCCGGACAGCACCGCCTCGTCTTCGATGCCCCGCCCCCGCGGGAACCGTAAGACGCCGCCGGCCGCGCCCTTGAAGCAACGGTCTCCTTGTTCGAGGACAACACCGCTGCTTTTTTTCAAAAAAGACTCGCATCGATGCCAAGGGACGCAATACCCGCCGGCGGCCAGCCGTTTTCCCGGGAAAAGGGCCAAAACCCTTTCCCGATCCGCGGCGGGCGTGCTAGGTACGACGTACCCCCTGGTCCGCGCCGACAGGTTGTCGCCCCCAAGCCCGCAAGCCCTCCGCGCGGCCTGGGCGGCGCAAGGCAGGCACCGGGCAAGCCGCCCCGAAGCACAAAGGGAGCAAGCCTTCCGAAAACGTCAAGGACGACGCCATGCTCCGACTCATCCCCGGCTTTCGCCGCATGCGCATCCGCGGCCGGCTCGTCTGTCTGGTCCTGGCCTGCCTCCTGCCCTCCGGCCTGGCCGAGGGCTACCTCGTCTACGCCGCCTACCGCGACAAGCTGCTGCTCGTCGAGCAGCACATGGCCGAAGCCACCCACACCCTGGGGCATATCGTCGACCGGGAACTGGACAACGTGCAAACCGCCCTGCAGGCTTTGTCCACCTCCCCCTCCATCGACAGCGGGAACTTCGCCGCCTTCCACGCCCAGTCCCTCGAACTCCTTGCGAATTTTCCCAATGCCGACATTCTCCTGGCCGACGCCTCCGGCCAGCAGCTTTCCAACACCTACCTGCCCTTCGGCACGCCCCTGCCCCGGCGCAACGTGCCCGAGCGGGTACGCCGCATCTTCGAGACCGGCCAGGCGAACATCAGCGACCTGTTCAAGGGGGCGGTCACGGGCCGCGCCCTGATCAGCGTCGATATCCCCGTGGCGGGTGTCGACGGCAAGACCAGCTATGACCTGGCCATGACCCTGCCGGCGACCCACCTGGGCAACTTGCTGTCCCTGGCCCAGTTGCCCGGCGGCTGGGTGGCCACGATCCTCGACCGCAACCGGGTCGTGGTGGCGCGCACCCGGGCCGACGACCAGTTCGTCGGCCGGCGTATCGAGCTGCCGCTGCTGCTGCAACGCCTGGACGCCTCGCCGGAAGGGATCATCGAAACCGACAACATGGAGGGAACCCCGGTTTTTTTAAGCTACAAGCTGTCCGCGCGTACCGGCTGGACCGTGGTCGTCGGCATCCCCCGGGCGGCCATCCTGCGCGACCTGTGGGGCTGGCTGGCCGGGACGGCGGCGGGCCTGGCGGTGCTGTCGGTGCTCGGCATCGGCGTGGCCTGGGGACTGGGCCGGCGCATCGACGGGGCCATCCGGGGGCTGATCGCCCCGGCCCTGGCCCTGGGGCGCGGCGACCCCGTCACCGTGGCACCCACCGACGTCCCGGAAACCCGGGCGGTGGGCGAAGCCCTGCAAAAGGCCTCGGACCTCCTCCAGGAACGTTCCCGCCTGGCCCTGGAAAAGGAGGCCGCCGAGGCGGCCAACCGGGCCAAATCGGCCTTTCTGGCCAACATGAGCCACGAGATCCGCACGCCCATGGGCGGCATCAAGGGCATGTTCCAGCTCCTGCAAACCACCGACCTGAACCAGGAGCAGGCCGAATACGTCGCAACCGGCCTGACCGCCCTGGACAACCTCCTGCACCTGATCAACGATATCCTGGACCTGTCCAAGATCGAGTCGGGCAAGATCACCCTCGCCCCCGGACCCTGCGAGCCGTCCCGGATCTGCGACACCATGCTGTCCATCTTCAAGGAGCAGATCATCAAAAAGGGGCTCGCGGTCGCCGTGGACATCGCCCCGGACGTCCCCCCCGTCGTGCTGGCCGACCAGAGCCGCATCCGCCAGGTGCTGTTCAACCTGGTCGGCAACGCCCTCAAGTTCACCGAGTCCGGGAAGATCGACATCCGCATCGCGGCCGAACCCGAGGACCTTCCCGGCCGGCGGGTCCGGCTGCGCTTCGCCGTGGCCGACACGGGCATCGGCATCCCCGAGGACCGGCTCGACGGGCTGTTCGAGCCCTTCACCCAGGTCGACTCCTCCCTGACCCGGCAATACCAGGGCACAGGCCTGGGCCTTTCCATCGTCAAGCGCCTGGTGGAACTCATGGGCGGCCATGTCCGCATCGAAAGCGCCCCCGGCCGGGGCACCGTCGTCTCCTGGGACATCCTGGCCGACCTCCCGGCCAAGGACTCTTCCGAGGCACCGGACGACAAGACCCGCCCCGACACCCCTCCCGGCCCCGAAACCGCCCTCCGCCAAAAGGCGCACATCCTCCTGGCCGAGGACGATCCCATCAACCAGGCGGCCATCCGGCGGCTGCTGCTCAAATCCGGCTACAGCGTCAGCTGCGCCGGCAACGGCGAGGAAGCCGTCAAGGCCGCCAGCCTGGTGCGGTTCGACCTGATCCTCATGGACATCCGCATGCCGGTCATGGACGGCATGCGCGCGGCCCAGGCCATCCGCGCCGACGGCAGCCCCAATGCCGCCACCCCCATCGTCGCCCTGTCGGCCCATGCCATGACCGGCGACCGCGACCGCTTCCTGGCCGCCGGGATGGACGATTACCTGGCCAAACCCATGCACGTCGCGGAACTGCGGGCCGTCATCGACCGACTGCTGCGCGCGGAAAGCTAGGCGGCCCGCACCGCGTCGCCGGGCTGCCGACCGTGCAACGGCCTGCACTGCAACCGTGCTGCGTGCAGGGATGGCCTGTTGCACGGCCACGGCAGGCGGCAAGGCCTGTCCCGGATTTTCGCAAGGCCGGGACCTTGGCGCCGCAACGCCGCGCCTTTGCGTAACAATCCCTGGCAATGCCGCCGCATTCCCCTGTCCAGCCCCAGCCCATCGCCAGCGATCCCACCGGCCCAGGCACGGCAACGCCCTCGCGGTCCGTTTGTTGCAATCCCGCGAACAAATACACCCACTCGTCAGGGAGTCTCGCCTTCGGGCCGGGCCATCGCGCCTTTGCCCGGAAGCGGCAAGGCCAAGGCCAGGCGCCGGCACCGCCCGCGCCCGGCCGGGGCAGGCACGGCAGCGTTCGTCCGTTTGTCCCCCACCAACAAGGGAGCACGCCATGCGCAGGTTCGGCATCAACGGCATCCTCACCCTGTACGTCACCCTGGCCCTGACGCTCGGCATCGCCGCCCTCGTGGCCTACGTCTCGGTCTCGACCCACGACCTCACCACCGAGGCCGAGCAGAAGTCCCTGCTCCAGACGGCCAACCTGAGCGTCCAGACACTCAACATCTTCATCGAGGGCGCCCAGCGGGCCGCCGCCGGCCTGGCCGCCCAACCCGATGTCGTCGCCGGCCTGGAAGGCCGGCCCGAGCCCCTGGCCGCCCTGGCCACGGGCGAGGGGTTGGTGCGCTACCGGCGCGACGGCGAGGACAAGCTCATGGCCGTGGCCCGCGCCCCGGGCACGGGCTGGGTCATCGTCATGTCCGACTTCGAAGCCGACCTGCTGGCCGGCGCCTCGCGGCAACGGCTGGTGCTGCTGGTCATCGGCCTGGGCGTCCTGGCGACCCTGGCGGCCGTCATCCTGTTCGAGAACCGCCGCCTGGTGTTCGCCCCCTCAAGGCCATCGGCACCTACACGTCCCACGTGGCCGCCGGCGACTTCTCCGTGGCCCTGGCCGGCAACTACCGCTGCGAACTGGCCGCCCTGGCCGACGACATCCGCCGCATGGTCGGCGAGCTCAAAAACAAGCTCGGCTTCGCCCAGGGCGTCATGAACGGCATCCCCACCCCCTGCGCCATCATCGGGCCGGACTGCAATATGCCCTGGGTCAACCGGGCGATGTGCGAACTGCATGAAAAAACCGGCCCGCCCGAAAGCTACGTCGGCCAGCCGGCGGGCCTTTTCTACTACGGCGACGCCAACCGGGCCACGGATTCGCAACGGGCCCTGCGCGAACACCACGCGATCACCGCCGATCGCGTCCACCGCACGCCCTCGGGCCGACAACTGCGCATCACCATCATCACCACGCCCTTCTACGACATGGACGGACAGGTCCTCGGACCGGACGGCCGCGGCCGTGGAAGAGGCGACCAGCCTGGCCGAACGCTCGGGCGCGGCCCTGGCCGCGATCGTGTCCGTGGTCGAGGCGGCCGGCGACCAGGTCCGGGCCATCGCCACGGCGGCCGAACAGCAATCGGCCACGGCCGAGGAAATCAACCGGGCCGTGGACGCAATCAGCCGCATCGCCGCCCAGACTGCCACGGCCATGGCCCAATCCGCCCAGGCCGTCGGCGATTTGGCCGGCCAGGCCCAGGACCTGACCGGCCTTGTGGCCGACATCGGCGGCAGCGGCGACCGGGCGGCCATCGCCCTCGGCCCGGGGCGGCCCCTGGAAAAAGGGCTGCCCCCGGCCTATCAGTAGGCAGGTGTGAAAAGAGGATGCCGCGCCATGGGAGGGCGGCTTCCCCGGGCCGGCCCGGTGGCGGCCCCGCCGCCGGGCCGGGCAGCAAGAAGGGGGGCCGCCGCCCCCCGTCGAAACATTGTCGCTCGGCCCCGTCCCGACCTATGTCCCCGCGGCCATGGGGGCGGCCAGGCCCGAAAGCGCCGCTTCCCGGTCCACCAGGCCGGCAAACCGGCCGTCCTCGCCGGCAACCACCAGCACCTCGGCCCCCCGTTCCACGAACAGACGGGCCATCTCGGCCAGGGGCGTGGCCGGCCCGATGACCGGCATCCCGGTGCAAAGCGCGTCCCGGGCCGCGCCGGCAAGACGCTTGGCCCCGGGTTCGCCGCGCATAGCCGCCACGAGCGCCGCCAAAAGCCCTGCCCCGGCCGTGGCCAGGCACCACTCGGCCAGGGACCGGCCGGTCACCAGCCCGGCCAGCCGGCCGGCCGCGTCCACCACCGCCAGCCGTCGGCCGGGGCTTGCGGAAAAAAGTGGCAACACCGCGGACAGCCGGGCCTCGGGAGCCACGACCGGCGGCGCGGCGCAGGCCACATCGGACGCGACCAGGCCGGCCCCGGATGCCAAGGCCGGAAACTGCGCCGCCGCCACCACCGGGTTGGCCACGGCCCGCAGCACGTCCGCCCGGCCGACGATGCCGGCCAGTTCCCCGCCGCCATCCACCACCGGCAAACGCTTGCAACCCGCCCCGGCCAGGCGGGCCACGACCAGGGCCAGGCTGTCCTCGGGCCGCACGACCCGCGCCGGCACGGTCATGGCAACGGCGCAGGACAGCCCCACGGCGTCCAGGCGGCGCAGGAACTCGCCCAAGGGCCGCGGCGGCAAGGCCCGCAGCATGTCCAAGTCGAGGCCCAAGCCCGCCCGGGCCAGCACATCCCGGCCCGTGACCAGCCCCACGGGCCGGCCCTCGGACACCACCGGCACGCCGCCCACGCCGCGGCACAGCAGCAACCGCACCGCCTCCACCACGGGCGTGGCCGGCGCCACCGAAGCCACGGCCTCGGTCATGACGTCGCGCACGCGCCGGGGCAGGCGGAACACGGCCCCGGCCTCCTCCACGACCACCGTCCCCGGGCGGGCCACGGCCCGGACCTCGGGTAAAAAAGCCTCGATGCGACCGGGTGTATCCACGATTTCCACGACCACGGGCAACGCTTCGGCCAGGCGCAGGATCCTGGCCGTGCGCGGCCGGCCCTGGCCGCCCAGGCCCATGGCCCCGTGGCTGACGGTGGCGCCGCACAGCCCGTGGCGCAGGGCCCTGGCCACGATCCAGTCGGCCAGGGGACGCCCCTCGCGCAGCAGGCCCCGGCCGAGATACAGACGCAAGACGCGGGCATCGACGAAGGACGACATGGCTGTTCTCCTTGGGGGGCGATGCGGCAGGCCGGCCGGCGCCGACGCGGCAAGGGCGGCCCGTTGCGGTTGCCGTCCCGGCGGGGTCGGATCCATGAAGAGGGCTTGCGGGATGCGTCGCAAACCCTCCTCAACAACCGGCCCGGCACACCGTCGACCGGGCGGGCCGCCCCGGCGCGTCAGGCGCGGCCCGTCCGCCGTGTCAACCGGCTCCACCAGCCGCCACGCCGCCGGTTTTCCGGGGCGCCTGCCTCGCGGCCAGCGATTCCTTACGGAAAAGCAACATGCATGCCAGGCCCGGCCCACGGCCGTTCGATCGCCGCCAGCCAGGCCCCAGGCGGCCAAACACCCCGGCCACCTGGCCACGAAACGCGGCGCAGCGAACATACAATATCTTGGAATAAAAGAGGATAAAGAAGGTTCATCACCCGTTTCGAGGATGTACCCGGCGACCCTCGCCATCTCCCGGTCCGCGAGGATGGCGCGGGTCCCCCAACGCGGGCCTGGGCGAGCCCTGTCACGAGATGGGACAGGCAGGTGTCTCCATTTGCGACAGCGCAGCATGCAATTGCACGGCGCCGCCGCGAACGGCGGGATGTCGTCTCGGGTCGCGCCCTCACCGTCACGGCAGGCTGTCCCGGGGGCGATACCGGAGAGCCTTTACGGGTTTTGCACAAATGGTCCTGGGAGAAGCCCCGGCGGGCAAAAAGCTTCCGCCCCCTGGAATCCCATTGGGGCCAACCCTAGGAGCCGCCGGCTTCCTTGCGGGCCCGCTCCAGGCGGTAATAGAGGGTCCGGATGGAGATGCCGAGATAGCGCGCGGCCTGGGTCTTGTTGCCGTTGCAGCGCTCCAGGGCCTCGGCCACGCTTTGGGCCTGGGAATCGTCCTGGACGGTGCGTTCCAGGCGCTTGCGGGCGGCGGCGCGAGCCTCCTCCAGGTCCCGGGCCGGTGCGGCGCCGGGCGCGGCGGCGCTTAAGAGATTGCCGAAATGCTCGGCGCGCAGCCACGTTGGCCAGGCCCGAGACCACGGCCACCTTGAGGTTGAGCTTGCCGACCTTGACCGTGGCCTTGCGCACGCCTTCGCCGCCGCGCACGAAGGTCATGTCCACGGACGGCACGGGCTCCTTGGTGATCAGTTCGTAGCCCGTGCGCAGGGCCGCCTCCATGACGCCGCCGGTGGCGCCGAAGATGTTGCCGGCGCCGGTGTAGACGCCAAGCGGCTTGTCGAAGGCCTCGTCGGGCAGGTCGGCGAAGTCGATGCCAGCGTCCTTTATCAGGTAGCCGAGCTCGCGGGTGGTCAGGACCACGTCCACGTCGCGGTAGCCGCTGGACTCCATCTCCGGGCGTTCGCTCTCGAACTTCTTGCAGGTGCAGGGCATGATCGAGACGGAAAAGACGTTTTGCGGCTCCACGCCGTCGACCTTGGCGCTGTAGGTCTTGAAAAGCGCCCCGGCCATCTGCTGGGGCGACTTGCAGCTCGACAGGTTGGGCAGCAGCGCCGGATAGGTCTGCTCCAGGTACTTGACCCAGGCCGGGCAGCAGGAGGTGAACATGGGCAGCGTCCCGCCCTCGGTCACCCGCTGGATCAGCTCCGTGCCCTCCTCCATGATGGTCAAGTCGGCGGTGAAGTTGGTGTCGTAGACGCGGTCGAAACCCAGGCGGCGCAGGGCGGCGGCCAGGCGGCCGGGGGTCAGGCTGCCAAGGGGCAGGCCGAATTCCTCGGCAATGGACACCCGCACCGCCGGAGCGCACTGGACCATACTGAAAAGCCCCTTGTCGGCCAGGCCGTCCTTGACCCGCAAGGCGTCGCCCCGGTTGAAGGCGGCGAAAAGCGGCTCCTTGACCGAGGCCGGCATGCCCCGCTCGGAGAGCTTGCGGTCGCGGGGGGCGATGTCCTCGTCGAAGATGGAGGCATATGACCGCCTCCTCGACGAGGCGGATGCGCAGGGCGGGGAAGACATCCACGACCTTGGCCTGGCCCCGCAGGAGATGGTCCTCGAGGACCGGGGCGCAGTCCGTGGCGTAGATGGCGTGCAGGGGTTCGAGCAGGCTGTCGTGGCGCGGCACGAGCACGTCCTCGTGACCCAGGGAGGCGCGCATGGCCCGCACCAGCGGCGCGGCGAGAAAGGGCATGTCGCAGGCGAAGACGAAGGCGTGGCTGGCTTCCAGGCCGGACAGGGCGGCGTGGATGCCGGCCAGTGGCCCCAGGCCCGGGTGGATGTCCGCCACCATGGTCAGGCCCAAATGGGCGTGCCGGTCCGGGGTGTTGGTGACGAGCAGCGGCTTTTGGCCAAAGAAGTCCCACAGGCGCAGGCACACGTGGGCAAGCAGGGGCCGCCCGCCGAAGGTGACGCCGGTCTTGTCGCGGCCCATGCGCCGGCTTTTGCCGCCGGCCAGGACCACGGGAGCCACGTGCTGCGTTGCGCGGTATCGCATGGTGGTCTCCTGCGCTTGCGGCCTTGGCGCCCGGGCTACTCGTTGACTGCCTTCTTCATGCAGGCCACGACGTTGGTCGCTTCCTTGCACTGGCGCACGTAGCTGAACCAGTAGAGCGTGGCCACGAACAGGCAGCTGCGCAGCAGTTCGTAGGTGCTGATCTTGCGGTCCATGTAGGCGACCCAAAGCAGGCAGTTGCCGGTGAAAAGCTCCGCCCCGCCGTTGATGACGATCATCAGGCCCACGGAGAAGATGGAGGCCAGCATGAACCGCTGGAAACCGGCCCCCAGCGCGGTCAGGTCATGGGAGACCATGATCGAGGTCTCGGCGCCGAAGGAGATGTAGAAGCCGGCGGCCAGGTCCAGGACGAGCATTTTGGGCACGGACAGCTTCACCCGGGCCTGCTGGATGCTACAACAGTTCTTCGCGACATCCGGTGGTGCAACAAAAGCCATAACTCCAACCTCCTCAAAGTGTATTATGAAAATGAACCGTAGCGAGACGGGAAAGCCCTCGCCACAACGCCAGCAATCTTTCATCCACCATCAGGTACAACAGCCCTACTCCGACACAGAATAAAGGACGGCTTCGCATACTTCACCTGATTTCCCCTCATGCCTTTGGCAAATCCACGTATTGCTTTGCATGATCCGAGTAGTATTGCGCCATTAGCAGCATGCATGCCAATTGCCGGCCACCGGGCGAGAAACGGCAGCCCACCAAGGCAACACCACAGAATTACATGAGAAATTATGCAAGATTCCAGACAGACGGCGGCCCGCCGCCCGACGGTGACCCGCCCCTGTGCTAGGCTCGAGCGGCCTGTCCGCCGTCGGGCGGCCTTGGGGCGGGGGGCGCCTGCTCCGGAAACGATGACAAAAAGATCTTCGAATTAAGGCAATTACGAATACACACCGGCTCAAGGAGGAGGGCGGCGCAACGGGCAACCATGCAATTGCACGGCTTGCAGTTGCACGGCCCCTTGCAGACGGGGACGCGCGCGGTGGCTGTGGCCGAAAAAGGACCAGGGCGCGGGCGTTATTTCAGACCAAACCCAGCGACAATACATACCACAAAATTGTCGCTGGGCGTCCCATAATGTCACTTCCCCAACGGTCCTGCGGTTGGCGGGTCACGACGCTGTAACGACAACCATTTAATATCAAAGACTATTCAAAATGGCACACCTCTTGCTAGTCTTGTCAGGCGAAAGGCGCTCGGCCGCCACAGCGGCAAAAAACGCCACCCGGAACCCCCGGGCAGACAAACACCGCCCCGGCGCAGACCGCGCCAGGGCCCAAAACAGGAGATCGCCATGGGAACCGCCGAGGAAAGACTGCAGCAGGCCAAGGATTTGTTGGATTACTACCAGTACGGCAGCCAGGGCCTGGATTCGGGCCTCAAGAGCATGTTCCTGTCCAAGTCCGCCGTCATAGGCATGGTCTTCGAGACCCTGGGCCTCATGTCGCAGCGGGAATGGGAAGAATTCGCCGGAGTCACCCAGTGAGGGCGACAAACAGGCCGGCGGCGGCCCCCGCGGCCGGACGCCCGACGTCCGACCGCGCCTCCCGCCGCCGTCGCCTGCCCCTCCCCGCTTCCCTCGTGTCGCGTCCGCCAAGGCAGGGCCTGCGGATGCTCCTGACAATCCGCTCGCAGAGCGCTTTTTCCTAGGGACGCCACACGAGGGCCGTCCCCGGCGGTGGAGACGGGGTCGCGGCGGCAAGCGCGACCCGGTTGCGGCAACGCAGCACCGCCCTCCGCCAACCGGTCGTCCCCGTCCACGAGGCCACGGCCGACACCGCCTGCCTCACCCCCCTGTCTCCGCTCAAATGGCCACAAGCGGCCGCCGCCCGGCCGGACAGGCTGGCGCGCCCTGTCGGCACCAGGCGCCACCCGTTGCATTCCGCCTGCTTTTCCCTTAGTTGATGGCAAACAAGACCCTCGGCGGGCTGTCCCGCGACGCGCGCCCCCGGCGCCGGCGGTGGATGTCGGCGCTTCCCGCCGCGAAAACGCAGCCCACAAGGAGGCCGCGACAGCCCTGTCGCAGACGCACGCTCCGGTCACGCCCCATCCCCACCTTGCGATCACTATAAACACCACCGTTGAGAGGGACAGTCGCAAGGCGGGCGCAACCACATGTCCCGCCCGTGGAGGGAGTCGACATCCTTCATACATTGCTCCTTGAGGCATTGATCCGCGTTGGGGTTCGCTTCACCCAAAGCTCATCATGAAAGGAGTCGCCATGACCTGGTGGAATGAAGATGCTCGACCCAAGGCTTGTTGTCCCTCGATCACGACACCCGCGTACCGCCCACGGCGCCGCGGCCCGCTGCGGCCGACCGCCCCTTGCCCCGGCCACGGCACGGCTGCCGCCAACCTGACGGGCAGGCAGCCCTGGCTCCGCCGGGCCGATTGCCGGCCTCACTTGGTCTCCTCCCTGCGCCAGGCTTCGCCGCCCCCGGGCCGCGCGCGCTCCCACGCCCCGCGCGCCATCCCCGGTTGCGGCCCACCGCCCGGCCTGGCCTCTCCCCGCCGGACGTAAGCCCGCGACCGGTGTGCGACAGGGCCGGCCCGGCCTTGGCCGCGGCGTTTCCCGGTTTGGCCCGCCCCAAGGCGCCAACCGCGACCGCCCCGGGCCAGGCCGCCCGCCCATCGACGCCGGACCGGCGCACCCGCCCGGCCGGGCCATCCCGCCGGACCGGATGCCGCCACAACGCGGTCGGGCTCACGGCGCACACCCGCGCCAGTGCACAGCAGCCTCAGCGAGGGTCACACCATGCGACAGCCATCCCTGCGTTTCGTTCTGACCGCCTCTGTCGTCCTCCCCGTTCTCGTCGGCCTGGTGGCGCTTTTCGGCTATGCCTCCCATGGCGCTTCAAGCCTGGTCACGCGCCTGGCCCAACAGCCCGCCGACGCGGCCAGCCTCGGCGAGGCGCTCCTGCACCAGCGCCTGTGGCTCGCCGCCCTGGGCCTGTGCACCCTGGGCCTGGCCGGGGGCGCGGCCTGGCTCGCCGCCCGCGCCTGGGTCACCCGTCCCCTGGACCGGATGCGCGCCTACGCCGCCCGGGTCGCCGGCGGGGATTTCAAGGCCTCCCTGGACGGGGTTTTTCGCGGCGAAGCCCAGGCCCTGGCCGTCGAGCTGCGCCGGCTGGTCGGGGAATGCAAGACCCGGCTGGGCTTTGCCGAAGGCGTGCTCGTCGGCATTCCCACGCCCTACGGCATCGTGAGCGCGGACGGCACAATCAGCTGGACCAACGCCGAGCTCTACGGCCTGCTCGAAAAAAAGGAATCCTGGGAAGCCTATGTCGGGCAAAACGCCGGCCAGTACTACTGGAACGACGCGAAACGCGAGACGCTCCTGGACGCGGCCCTGCGGCAACGCAAAGCCCAATCCGCGGAATTCGACTACACCAGCCCCTCGGGCAAGGCCAAACGCATCGCCGAACGGGCCACGCCCTTCTACGATTTCGACGGCACCCTCATCGGCGCCATCTCCTTCTGGGCCGACCTGACCCAGCTCCACCGGCAACAGGAACGGATCACCCGGCAAAACGAGGCCATCTCCCGCACCGCCGCCCAGGCCACGGACGTCAGCAACGGCATCGCCCAGGCCGCCACGGAACTGTCGGCCCAGATCGAACAGGCCAACCAGGGCGCCCAGGAACAAAACGACCGGGTCCAGGCCACGGCCGCCGCCATGGAGGAAATAAACGCCACCATCCTCGAAGTGGCCAAAAACGCCTCCGCCGCGGCCCAAAGCGCCGACGACGCCGGCGGGAAGGCCCGGCAAGGGGCGCAACTGGCCGGGGAAGTGACCGCGGCCGTGGCCGCCGTCCGCGACGAGGCCGACATCCTGACCGCGACCATGCGCTCCCTCGACGACCAGGCCCGGGGCATCGGCGCCATCATGGACGTCATTTCCGGCATCGCCGACCAGACCAACCTGCTGGCCCTAAACGCGGCCATCGAGGCGGCCCGGGCCGGCGACGCCGGGCGCGGCTTCGCCGTGGTGGCCGACGAGGTGCGCAAACTGGCCGAAACCACCATGCAGGCCACCAAGGAAGTCGAACAGACCATCAGCGGCGTCCACAAGGGCATGACCGACGCCGCCGGGCACGTGGAACAGGCCGTGGCCCGGGTCGGCCAGGCCACGGCCCTGGCCGGCCGTTCGGGCGAGGCCCTGCTGGCCATCGTCGCCATGGTCGAGGCCGCCAGCGACCAGGTCCGGGCCATCGCCACGGCGGCCGAAGAGCAGTCCGCCACCTCCGAGGAGATCAACCGGGCCGTGGAAAAAATCAGCGCCATCGCCGCCCAGACGGCCCAGGGCATGCGTCAGTCGGCCACGGCCGTCTCCCGCCTGGCCGGGCAGGCCAAGGAACTGGACACGCTCATGGCCGGCCTGCATACGGACGCGGCCGCCTGAACCGGGCACGGACCGCAATGCCCCAACCGGCCACCGCCAGCCCAAGGACAGCCATGCAACAACCGGCCCGTGTCGTCATGATCGACAACTACGACTCGTTTACCTACAATATCGTTCAATATATCGGCATGCTTGGCCATGCGGTCCAGGTCGTGCGCAACGACCGCATCGACGTGGCCGGCTTGGCGGACCTGGCCCCGGACTACCTGGTCCTCTCCCCCGGGCCCAAGGCCCCGGCCGATGCCGGCGTGTCCCTGGCCGCCATCCGCGAACTCGGCGGCCGCATCCCCATCCTGGGCGTGTGCCTGGGCCACCAATGCATCAACGAGGCCTACGGCGGCCGCACCATCCGCGCCCCCGTGGCCGTGCACGGCAAGGTCAGCGCCGTGCGCCACCAAGGCGCGGGCATCTTCGCCGGCTGCCCGGCCCCCCTGCGCGCCGCCCGCTACCATTCGCTGGCGGCCGACCCCGACCGCCTCGGCCGGGGGCTTCGGGTCACGGCCTGGACGGACGACGGCGTGGTCATGGGCCTGCGCCACGAACACGTGCCCGTGGAAGGGGTGCAGTTCCACCCCGAATCCTTCCTGACCCAGGACGGGTTGCGGCTTTTCGGCAACTTCTTCAGCCAGTATCGAGGCCGGTCATGACCCAGCCCGCCGTCACCGTCCGCCCGCTGCCTTTCGGGGCCGAGGGCTTCCACCGCCTGGCCCGGGCCTGCCGGGGCAGGCCCCACTGCGTCTTTCTCGACAGCCGGCTGGCCGACAGCCCCTTAAGCCGCCGTTCCTATCTCGCCTTCGATCCCGTGGCCGTGGCCCGGGTCCACGGCCGGGTGACACGGATCGACTGGTGGCCGGGCCGCGTCGAGGAGCACCGGGGCAACGCCTTCGCCATCCTGCGCCGGCTGCTGCGGCCCCACCGCGTCGACGCGGCCGCGCTGCCGCCCCCGGCCGATGACGGCTTCCCCGGTGGCCTGGCCGGCTACCTCGGCTACGGGCTGCGCCACCAGGTCGAGGCCCTCCCGGCCAGGGCCGTGGACGACCAGGGCATTGCCCAGGCCGTGCTCGGGCTCTACAATTTCGCCGTGGTCCTCTCCCACGGCGAGGACCGGGTGTTCCTCACCCACTTCGCCCCCCAAGCGCCCTGCCCCCACCCCGACGCCCAGGCCCTGGAAGCCCTGCTGCTGGCCGCCCTGGACGAGGCCCCGTCGCCGGCCGGGGCGGCCCCGGCCCTGGTCGAGCCAAGCCCGGTCACGGCCCTGATCGGTCCAGGCCCGGCCACGGCCCCGGTCGGGCCTGGACCGGTGGTGGAGACCAGCCTGCCCCGCCAGGCCTACCTGGAGGCGGTCGGGCGCATTCGGGAATACATCCTGGCCGGCGACATCTACCAGGCCAACCTGACCCAGCGCTTCCGGGTGCCCCTGGCCGGCCGCTGCCCCTGGGGGCTCTACGAGCGCCTGATGGCCCTCAACCCGGCACCGTTTTCCGCCTACCTGGACTGCGGCGACGCCCAGATCCTGTCGTCGTCGCCGGAACGCTTCCTGGCCGTGGCCGGGGACCGGGTGGAGACGCGGCCCATCAAGGGCACGGTCCGCCGGGGGGCGAGCCTGGCCGAGGACCGCGAGCTGCGGCGCTGGCTTGGCCAAAGCGCCAAGAACCGGGCCGAACTGGCCATGATCGTGGACCTCATGCGCAACGACCTGGGCCGGGTCTGCCGCACCGGCTCGGTGCGGGTGGGGCCGTTCCCGGAAATCGAGACGTATGCCTCGGTGCACCATCTGGTGGCTTCGGTCACGGGCCAACTGCGCCCGGAGGCCGACGTCTTCGACCTGCTGGGGGCCACCTTTCCGGGCGGCTCCATCACCGGGGCGCCGAAGATCCGCGCCATGGAAATCATCGACGCGCTCGAACCGGTGGAGCGCGGCGTCTACACCGGCTCCATCGGCTACGTCGGCATAAACGGCGCAAGCGACTGGAACATCGCCATCCGCACCCTGGTGGTGGCCGGCGACGCGGTCACGGTCGGCGCCGGGGGCGGCATCGTCATGGACTCCGACCCGGCGGAGGAATACGAGGAATCGCTGCTCAAGGCCGGCAACCTGTTGCGCGCCCTGGGCCTGGGCGAAGCGGTGCCGGCCGACACGGTCGACGGGGCCGGGGCGCCCGGCCGGGACGTCGAAAGAAAGGAGGCGTGCCATGCGCGTCTGGCTTGACGGGGCGCTGGTCGCGGCCGACGCGGCCCGCATCGCCCCCGGCGACCGGGGGCTGACCCTGGGCGACGGCCTGTTCGAGACGATGCTGGCCGTGGACGGGCGCGTCGCGCACCTCGAGGCCCATCTGCGCCGCCTGCGGGCCGGGGCGGCCCTGCTGCGCCTGGCCCTGCCGCCCCTGGACTGGCCGGCCGTCCTGGCCGCGACCCTCGAGGCCAACGGCCTTACCCGGGCGGCCCTGCGCCTGACCGTCACCCGGGGCGTGGCCGCCCGGGGGCTGCTGCCGCCGACGCCGCCGCCCGCCCCCACGGTGCTGGTCACCGCCGCCGCGGCGCCGCCCGATCCCGGGCCGGCCCGGTGCGTGGTGGCGACCATCACCCGGCGCAACGAACACTCGCCCCTTAGCGGCGTCAAATCCCTCAACGCCCTGGACAACATCCTGGCCAAGCTGGAGGCGGCCGACCGGGGGGCCGACGACGCCCTGCTGCGCAACACCGCCGGCCGCATCGCCGAAAGCAGCCTGGCCAATGTCTTCGCCGTTACGGGCGGCATCGTGCACACGCCGCCCCTGGCCGAGGGCGCCCTGCCCGGCACCCTGCGCGGCGCGGTCATGGCCCGCTGCCGGGTGCGCGAAACCCCGCTTGCGGTCGCGGATCTGGCCCGGGCCGACGAAATTTTCCTGACCAACAGCCTGGGCATCCGCCCGGTGGTGTCCCTGGACGGCCGGGGCTTCGCCCCGGGCCCGGTGGCGGCCTCCCTGGCCGCCCTGGCCGAAGGCGAGGACCCGTGGGCCGCCAGGCGGGCGGATAGCGGCAACAGGCTATGATAACTCCTTTTTCTAGCCTCTTTGTGGCCCTGGTTCGGGCTGGCCCCATCTCGTATGCTAAAATAAACATAATAAAAATCACTTGCACGGTTGCGCCGCTTGGGGTAATGAAACTTTACTAATGGTATTTTTTAGGCTTTGACAGGGTTCGCTGCCGCGCTACGAGTTGTTCGCGCGTCAGCCGTAAGTGGCCAGCCGGCCAGCGCGAAGAGGCGCGGCCGGGAAGGCTGAGCACCCCGGGCGGCGGGAGCCGCCGGCAGCACACCAAGCGCCATCGAGGCAGGAGGCCGAGCGCCGCAGACGAACCAGGTACGAGCATCCTCCCCTGCGATCATTATAAACACCACCGTTCAGAGGGGCAGTCGCAGGGGGTAGGCAAAACCGTTTGCCCCGTTAGTGGAGGGAGTCGATATACTTCATACAATGTTCCTGAGGATATCATTCGCAACTGGGACGAGCAGCCCAAATGCCATCAGGAAGGAATGTGCCATGACATTGTATAATGAAGAGTATCGACACAGCGTCCCTTTTCACACGAACGGCCTCAACAACAACCAGACCTCCGAAAAGCGGCACCACCACAGCCGCCAGTCGCATGCCGCCTCCAGGCAAGGCCTTCGGGCCGCCGCGAGGCCCTGCACTGGTGGGCTCGGGGTCGTTTTTTTCTCACGCACCGCGCCCCCGTCCTTGCCACCATGCCTCTCCCCGACCCGCGAGGAAGCGCCACACCGGCGTTTCGTCCGGGCAGTGCGGCCCGAGGCCCGCGACCCGGCCGCTGCCCGGCCGGAGTGTCACGGCCTTCCCGTCCTGAAACGACGCCTGTCCCGCAGCCGACGCGACGGCCCCGTGGCCTAGGGTCCGCGACGTCCTGAGGGGCGCGCCGCCGCAAGGCCCGCGCGGCCCCGCATCACGTCCGCGGGCGCCCGGCAAGTCGGCTTGGCCGCTTTTTGCGGCACCAGGCGAAGGACACACCTGCACACAGGGAGACAGACATGGTTTATTGTCTATGTTATTATATCCAATTTTTCTATAATTGTCAAATTTGCGCCGCCACACCCCCCTCCCGTCAGGACGGCCGCCGCACCGGCGACACCGCCCGGCGGCCGGCCTGACGTCAAGGAGCCGTGCCGTGGCCAACACCATCCTGCGCAAACGCCGCCTCATCCCCGGCCAGACCAGCGAACTGGTCATCGACGCCCCCCATGTCGCCGCCAAGGCCAGGCCGGGCAATTTTGTCATCCTGCGCGTGTGCCCAACCGGCGAACGCATCCCCCTGACCATCGCCGACGCCGATGCCGACGCCGGCACCATCACCCTGGTCTACCTCGTCCTCGGCAAGACCACCGCCCACCTCGACACCCTGGAGGAAGGCGAGGACATCCTGGACCTGTGCGGCCCCCTGGGCCAGCCCACCCACATCCGGCCCCACGACGGCCGGGTCCTGTGCGTGGGCGGCGGCACGGGCATCGCCGCCATGCACCACATCGCCAAGGGCCATCACCTGGCCGGCAACCGCGTGACCGGCATCATCGGCGCCCGCACCAGGGACCTGCTCCTGTTCGAAACGGAGTTGGCCGCAGTGTGCGACACCGTCCTGGTCGCCACCGACGACGGTTCCCACGGCCGCAAGGGCCTGGTCACCCACCTGCTGGAGGAATGCCTGGGGGACGGCGAGCCTGCCGCCGAGATCGTGGCCGTGGGCCCGGTGCCCATGATGGCCGCCGTAGCCGAGGTGGCCGGCCGCTGCGGCGTCCCCTGCCTGGTCAGCCTCAATTCCATCATGCTCGACGGCATCGGCATGTGCGGCGCCTGTCGGGTCAGCGTCGGCGGCGAAACGCGTTTCGCCTGCGTGGACGGGCCGGAATTCGACGGCGGCCTGGTGGATTTCAAGGAGCTCGCCCAGCGCCTGACGGCGTTTCGGCCCATGGAACAACAATCCTACGCGGAGTATCAAAAACACCATGTGTGCCGCTGCGCCAACTGACCGCAAACGGGCCAAGGCCCCGCGCACGCCCATGCCCGAGCAGCCGGCCAAGGTGCGGGTGGGCAACTTCGGCGAGGTCGCCCTGGGCTACACGCCGGACATGGCCCTGGCCGAGGCGGCGCGCTGCCTGCGTTGCAAGAAACCCGCCTGCGTGGCCGGCTGCCCCGTGGGCATCGACATCCCGGGGTTCATCGCCGCCCTGGCCGACGGCGACCCGCGACGGGCCTATGCCGTCATCCGCCAGACCAACTCCCTGCCGGCGGTCTGCGGCCGGGTCTGCCCCCAGGAAACCCAGTGCGAACAGGCCTGCATCCTGGGCAAAAAGCACGAGCCCGTGGCCATCGGCCGCCTGGAGCGCTACGTGGCCGACGCCTTCCTGGCCGACGATGCCTGCGAGGAGCTCACCGGCGCCCCGGCCTGCCCGGCCGGCCTGGAGGATGTCCGGGTGGCCTGCATCGGCGCCGGCCCGGCCAGCCTCACCGTGGCCGGCAGCCTGGCCGCCCGGGGCATCGGCGTGGACGTCTACGAGGCCCTGCACGAGCCGGGCGGGGTGCTCGTCTACGGCATCCCGGAATTTCGGCTGCCCAAGGCCGTGGTCGGCCGCGAGGTCGCGGCCATGCGGGACCTTGGCGTGCGGTTTTTCACCAACTGGGTCGGCGGGCGCACGGTCACCGTGCCCGAACTGCTGGAGAAGGGCTACCGGGCCGTTTTCATCGGCGTGGGCGCCGGCCTGCCGACCTTCCTCAACATCCCGGGCGAAAACCTCATCGGCGTCTTCTCGGCCAACGAGTACCTGACGCGGGTCAACCTCGGCCGGGCCTACGCCTTTCCCGACTGGGACACGCCGGTCTACCCGGGCAAGCGGGTGGTGGTCTTCGGCGCCGGCAACGTGGCCCTGGACGCGGCCAGAACGGCCGCCCGCCTGGGCGCCGAGCGCGTGGCCATCGTCTACCGCCGCACGGAAAACGAGATGCCGGCCCGGCGCGAGGAAATCCACCACGCCAAGGAAGAGGGCATCGAGCTTTTTTGCCTGCACGCTCCCCTGTCCTTTACCGGCGACGCCCAGGGCCGCCTCGTCTCGGTGCTGCTCCAGAAGATGCGCCTGGGCGAGCCCGACGACTCCGGCCGCTGCCGGCCGCTGGCCTGCGAGGGCGAGTTCTGCGAGCTGGCCACGGACATGGCCGTGGTGGCCGTGGGCACCCGGGCCAATCCGCTCCTGCCCCGCACCACCCCGGGCCTGGCGACCAACCGCTGGGGCTACATCGGCGTGGACGAGGCAACGGGCGAAACGAACATCCCCAATGTCTTTGCCGGGGGCGACATCGTCACCGGCGCGGCCACGGTCATTTCGGCCATGGGGGCCGGCCGGCGCGCCGCCGCGACCATCGCCGGGAGGCTTTTGGCATGAGCGCGCTCCGGTACGCCAATCCCCCGGCCCCCCGGGCCAGGCTCCCGCCCGGCGGTCACGGCGCGCCCAGCGCGGCGGGTGGCTCCCGCCCGGGCGCCCCGTGGCCGGGTGAGGCCGGCCTGGCCCAAAAGCCGTCTCCCAAACGCCCCCTGTGAAACGACAACCCAAAGGAG
The DNA here is from genome assembly GCF_049995385.1 of Solidesulfovibrio sp. DCME. Classification (NCBI taxonomy): domain Bacteria; kingdom Pseudomonadati; phylum Thermodesulfobacteriota; class Desulfovibrionia; order Desulfovibrionales; family Desulfovibrionaceae; genus Solidesulfovibrio; species Solidesulfovibrio sp. DCME. The sequence goes on along the minus strand of NZ_CP188261.1, from coordinate 925,825 downwards.
GATGACCAGCCCAGGAATGGCAACACCGCAAAAAACGCTCTCCCTCCCCCGCGATCTTTATAATCACCACCGTCAAGAGGGGCAGTCGCGGGGGAATGGGCAACCCATGCCCCGTCAGTGGATGGAGACAGGCTGCTGGCAAACGATGCTTCGTAAGGAGTCCGCTGCTGTTGGGATGCATGTTACAAACAAGCTCATCAGAAAGGAGTCCATCATGTCCGTGTACAAGAAAATGATCGACGAGGCTCTTGGCGCGACGCTGGCGGTTTTCGGGGTTATCAAGGAGAAGCGCGGCGGCATCTTCAAGCTGACGGATTGCAAGCCCTACGTGGATGCCGTCAACAAGATGACCGTGGGCGAAGGCCAGTCCAAGGAAGTCATCGACCTGCACGTCCAGTCGGTCAACGCCCACTACGACATTCTGTGCAGCCTGACCGACACCATCCGGCCCGAGGACGACCCCTTCGTCGAGCACTACCAGACCCCGCCCATCCTGGAGATCCTCTATGAGGCCGACCCGTCCTTCAAGGCCTCCATGGACACCTTCATCGAGGCCATCGGCGCCAACAAGGCCCTGGTGGGCCTCGAAAGCGTGCGCCGGTACGGCGGCATGTACGGCCTGACCTGCGTCGTGGACTTCGCCTTCTCCTGCGGCTCGGTGCCCAACCTCGTCAACCGCATCCTGGCCCCCCTGTCCATCCCCTCGGACCACAAGAAGACCATCCTGTCCTCCAAGTCCTGGGGCATGAACACCTCCTATGGCCTGGGCGGCGCCTTCCGGGCGGCCATCGAGGCCGGCAAGACGGCGGCCGAGGCCGAGGAAGCCGAAGTCGCCCAGATGCAGTACATCTACCAGGAGCCGGTCGAGGCGCAGGCCAAGTTGATGGACACCCACAACCTGGGTGGCCACGGGCCGCACACCTCGTTTGACACCCGCAAGTACATGGCCCAGTACAAGGAGCGCATGAAGCCCTATGTGCTGGCCGCCTTCAAGGCCGGCGTCCATCCGGCCAACATCGTGACCGTCCCGGCCTACTGCGTCGGCGACGTCGGCCACCACATCGCCCAGTCGGCCTTCAACATGTTCAAGGACGACATGGCCTTCGGCATCTACGAAGCGGTCATGGGATGCTTCAAGAGCACCATTTACCGCGGCCTCGAAGCCGGCGCCTACAAGAGCCCCTACGACGTCCTGTCCGTGTCCACCGGCGCCCCGGCCTGCGCCACCGCCTACATCCTGTGGAAGGACAGCTTCACCGTGCCCATGGTCGTGGACCTCTTGAGCAAGCGCTTCAGCAACTACGCGGCCATGAACCCCAAGCGCGGCGAGGCCGACGAACTGCACAACGCCGACTTCCTGGACATCCTGACCCGCGGCGAGAAGATCCTCGACATCACCCCCATCGGCCAGGGCGGCAAGATCAAGGGCGTGGAAGTGGACCTCTCCCCCATCGACAACAGCGAAGTCGTCTCCAACCCGCAACGCTACACCTATCCGGCCTGCGCCATCACCCAGCGTTTCGCGGCCCTGATGAGCCTGGCCGACTTCCCCTGCTACCTGACGCCGGAATGCACCACCGCGACGCTTATGACCAACTGCATCGCCCTGAGCCCGGCCCAGGCCGGTTCGCCGGTGCGCGGTTGCAAGGACTGCGCCGCCACCTCGCTTATAAAGCGCAACGTGCCCTTCGTTACCGGCGCCCTGGCCGGCGCCAAGGGCTACTGCAACTGGAACACCGCCATCTAGGACGCCTCAGGGCACCCGCCCGAAGCAAGACGTACGGAGGTATCTTCGGAATGGCGGCTCCTTCGCTCCTGAAACGTTCCCTCGCGGAACTTGTCGGAACCTATGCCCTGGTGTTTCTGGGGACCGGCTCGGTCATGACCACGGTACTGCTGGCCAAGGGCCGGCCCGTGATCGACAACGCCTTCCATGTCGGCATCGACATGGCTGCCTGGGTGGCCATCGGCCTGGCCTTCGGCCTGACCGTCACGGCCATGATCTACTGTTTCGGGCACATTTCCGGAACACACATCAACCCGGCGGTCAGCGTGGCCCTGTGGGCGACCAAGCGCTTCCCGACCCAGGACCTGGCGGCTTACGTCATCGCCCAATGCGCCGGCGCGACCCTGGCCTCGCTGTCGGTGGCCGCGGTCTGGGGGGCCCGGGTCATCCCCACGGGCCTGGCGGCCACGGGCATGTTCGATGGTGTCAGCTACGGCCAGGCCTTCCTGTGCGAGGTCATCCTGACCTTCATCCTGGTCATGACCATCATGGGCTCGGCCGTGGACAGCCGCTGCCGCGGCGGCTTCGCCGGCCTGGCCATCGGCCTGGTGGTGGCGGCGGACATCATCGTCGGCGGCAACGTCACCGGCGCCTCGATGAACCCGGCCCGTACCTTCGGCCCCTACCTGGCCAACATCCTGGTAGGCGGCCCCAACATGTGGGCCCAGTACCCCATCTACCTGTTCGGCCCCCTGGCCGGCGGGGTGCTGGCCGCCTTCCTCTACGACCTGATCGGCGACCCCAGGGGTGCCGAAGGCGAATGCAAGCTGGAGTAGCCCTCACGGCTTGACGCCGGACACGGAAACCGCAACCCGTCGCGGGGACGACCCCGTCCCCGCGACGGCCACCCCGGCCCAAGGGCCGCAAGGACAGCCGATGAAAAAAAACCTCTTGCTGCAGCTCGACACCGACTCCCTGCCGAGCGCCTTCGACGCGGTGGTGGCCCACGACGCCGGGGCAGACGCCCTCCTCGCCCGTGGCGGCGTGACCCCGGCCGACGTGCGCAACCAGATCTACGGCCTGCTTTTCACCCGGGGCATCCCGGACCTCAAGTACTCGGCCGCCTTTGTCGGCGGCTCGGACGTGGCCGCCGGCGAGGCCCTTTTCGCCGCGGCCAAGGAAAGCTTTTTCGGCCCCTTCCGCGTATCCGTCATGCTCGACTCCAACGGCTGCAACACCACCGCCGCCGCGGCCGCGGCCAAGATCCGGGGGGCTATGGCTCTGGCCGGGAAAAAGGTAGTGGTCCTGGCCGGCACCGGCCCCGTGGGCCAGCGGGCCGCCGGGCTCCTCGCCGGCGAGGGGGCCGAAGTGGTGCTGACCTCCCGGCGCCTGGACCGGGTCGAGGCCGCCTGCCGGGCCGTTGCGGCGCGTTTCGGCGTGACGGTGGGCGCGGCCGAGGCCGCCGACCCGGCCGGCACCGAGCGGGTCCTGGCCGGTGCCCAGGCCGTGCTGTGCTGCGGCGCGGCCGGGGTGCGGCTCGTGCCCGAGGCCCTGTGGAGCGCCCACCCCGACCTGCTGGTCGTGGCCGACATCAACGCCGTGCCGCCCCTTGGCGCCGAGGGCGTCGAGGCCAAATGGGACGGCGAGGAGCGCCACGGGAAAAAGCTCTTCGGAGCGCTCGGCATCGGCGGGCTCAAGATGCGCGTGCACCGCGCCTGCCTGGCCAGGATGTTCACCCAAAACGACCTGGTCTTCGATGCCGAGGCCATCTACGCCGTGGCAAAGGAATTCGCGACGTCATGACATTTCTTCTGGCCGGAGTGAGCGTCCGGGCCCTGGCCCAGTCCGCCGTGCGCGCCGGCTATCCGGTCGTGGCGGCGGACTATTTCGGGGACGCCGACCTGGCCGGCCTGGTCGCCGGCCGCTCCCTGCTGCGCCATGGGCAAACGCCCTACGACGCCCGCGGCCTGCCCGGCCTGGCCCGGGGGCTGGAGTACGGCGCCCTGGCCTACGCCGCCAACCTGGAAAACCATCCCCGGGTGGTGCGGGCCCTGGCCGGCGGCCGCCCCATCGCCGGCAACACGCCCGAGGTGCTGGCCCAGGCCCGCCACTGGCCCACGCTGCGCCGGGTGTGCGCCGAGGAAGGCCTGGCCATGCCGCCGACCCTGTTTGCGGGCGAGGAGGCCAAGGCCCGCAACCAGATCGAATGGCTGCGCAAACCGGTCAAAAGCGGTGGCGGCCACGGCATCGGCTTCTGGGACGGCCGGCCCCTGGCCAGGGGCTGGTATCTCCAGGCCTGGGTGGCCGGGGTGAGCGCCTCGGCCGTTTTCGCCGCCAACGGCCGGGAAAGCGTGGTGCTGGCCGTCACCGAGCAGGTCGTCGGCGACCCCAAGCTCGGCGCCCACGACTTCCGCCATTGCGGCAACATCGAGCCGCTGGCCCCGGAGCTCGGCGGCGGGCCGGCCCTGACCGAGGCCCTGGCCGACATGGCCGGCCGCCTGACCCGACGCTTCGGGCTTCGCGGCGTGTGCGGCCTGGATTGCATCGTCGCCCACGAACCGGACGGCTCCCCCCGGCCGATGCTTCTGGAAATCAACCCCCGTCCCACGGCTTCGGCCGAACTGGTGGAGGAACGCCGCCTGGCCAGCGTCTTCGACGTGCACGTCCGGGCCGCCGCCGGGAACCTGCCGGCGCCGCCCGCGCGGCCGGAAAACGCCGGCTACCTGGCCAAGGGCATCGCCTTCGCCAGGCGACCCTGCCGCATCCCCGAGGACACCGCCTGGCGGCGCCCCGGACTGCGCGACCTCGGCCACCCGGGCGACGCCATCGCCCCCGGCCGGCCCATTTGTTCCATCGTGCTGCCGGGCGCGACCCGCCGGGCCGCCCTGGAAGGGCTGCACGCAGCGGCGCGCGACCTGGAACGCCACCTCGCCCCCAAGGAAAACGCCTCATGAACCCACTGCACACCGTCTATCTGGGCCTGGGCAGCAACGGCGGCAACCGCCAGGCCAACATCCTCCAGGCCCTGCAGCACATCCGGGCCAGGGCCGAGATCGGGCCGGTCTCCTCGTACTACGAGACCGATCCCCTGGGCTGCCCCGACCAGCCCAAGTTCTACAACGTCGCCTGCCGCATACGCACCGACCTTGGCCCCCGGGCCCTGCTGACGCTGCTCAAGCGCCTGGAAAAGCGCATGGGCCGCCAGGAGAGCGTCAAAAACGCCCCCCGGCCCATCGATATCGACATTTTGCTCTACGACGACCTGGTCATCGACGACGGCGACCTGGCCGTTCCCCATCCCGGCCTGGCCGAGCGGCCCTTCGCCCTGGTGCCCCTGTCGGAGATCGCCCCGGGCCTGGTCCACCCGGGCCTTGGCCGCACCGTCGAAAGCCTGCTGGCCGGGCTTCCCCACTGGGGCGTGGCCCGCCTGAGCCTCAAGCCGCGCCTGGGCCTCGACGTGCAGCAGGAAAAACCGGCCGTACCCCTTGGCCTGTCCCGGGTGGGCGTGACCAACCTGCGGCGCAACATCCAGCTTTTGGGCAATGGCAAGCCGGTGCTTTTTAACGCCGAGCTCGACCTGTTCGCCGACCTGGCCCCGGACCAGGCCGGGGTGCACATGTCGCGCTTCGGCGACGCCGTGGAGGCGCTCATCCAGGAAATGACCCTGGAGCCCATGCCGGACATCGAGTCCCTGGCCGGAAAGCTCTCCCGGCGGGTGGTGACGGTCCAGGGCGCGCTGCGCTCCGAGGTCCACATCCGGGCCCGCTCCCCCCTGCAAAAGACCACGCCGGTCTCCGGCAAGACCTCCGAGGACCTCTACACCCTCATCGGCATCGCCTCGACCACGGGCGAGCGGACCCGCTGCCTGGTCGGCGTCGAAACCGAGGGCATGACGGTGTGCCCCTGCGCCCAGGACATGGTGCGCGACTATTCGCGCGGCCTGCTCCTGGAGGAAGGCTTCAGCGCCCAGGAGGTGGAACGCATCCTGGCCGCCATCCCCATCGCCTCCCACAACCAGCGCGGCCGGGGCACCCTGCTCGTGGGCTCGGACATCCAGGTGCGGGCGGAAAACCTCGTCCACCTGGTGGAAACGGCCATGAGCTCCGAAACCTACGCCATCCTCAAGCGGCCCGACGAGCTGTTCGTGGTCAATAAGGCCCATCGCCAGCCCCGCTTCGTCGAGGACGTCGTCCGGGAGATGCTCTACAGCCTGGTGGACATCTTCCCGGACCTGCCCGACGACGCCTTCGTGCTGGCCAAGCAGGAAAACCTGGAAAGCATCCACAAGCACAACGCCTTTGCCGAACGCTACGGCACCCTGGGGGAGGTGCGCCGGGAACTGCGCGGCGAAGGCCTGGGCATGGCCGCCCACACCAGCCTGGATCAATGGCTCAAGAGTTAACCGCAACGCCACGGGGGCACACCATGCACCGCGTCACCATCGAAAAGGGCAACCTGCGCTTCAGCGCCGCCCACTTCATCTCCTTCGCCGGCAAGTGCGAACGCCTCCACGGCCACAACTACGCCGTGTGCGCCACCCTGGCCGGCGAGCTCACCGACGACCGCTACGTCTTCGATTTCGTGGAGCTCAAGCGCATCGTCAAGGACCTGTGCGACCGCCTGGACCACCGCTTCCTGCTGCCGCGCCAAAGCCCCTGCCTGACCGTGACCGAGGCGGACGGCGAGGTGGAGGTGCGCTTCAAGAACCGGCGCTACGTCTTTCCGCGCCACGACGTCCTGGACCTGCCCCTGGACAACATCACGGCCGAACGCCTGGCCGAGTACCTGGCCGGCGAACTGGCCGCCGCCCTGGCCCCCAACCCCAACCTGTCCCATATCGAGGTGGGTGTGGAGGAATCCCCGGGCCAGACGGCCTATTTCCGCCTGACCCTGGCCGGTGGCAAATAACGCGCCAAACGCCCCAGCCATGCCCGACACCCTGTTCGTCACCGGCAAACTGGCCGCCCCCGCCTTGGCAGCCACACTCGAGGCCATGCGCCCGGCCTTTTCCTACGACATCGCCGTGCTGCCCATGACCGTGGCCGCGCTCATGGACACGGCCTGGATCGCCCGGCACCTGCCCGACGCCCGGGGCTGCGCCGCCGTCCTGCTGCCCGGGCTGTGCCAGGGCGACACGGCCGCCCTGGCCGCCCAGCTCGGCGTGCCCGTCGGGCGCGGCCCGGCCGACCTCAAGGACCTGCCCGTCCACTTCGGCGGCAGCCGGGACCTGTCGGGCTACGGCCCCTACCGCACGCAAATCCTGGCCGAGATCACCGAGGCCCACGCCCTGCCCCCCGAGGCCGTCCTGGCCAGGGCGCGGTACCTGCGCGAGTCCGGCGCCGACGTCATCGACCTCGGCGGCCCGCCCTCGGGGCCGTTTCCCGGCGTGGGGGAGATGGTCGCCCGGCTGCGGGCCGAGGGCTTTCGCGTCAGCATCGACAGCTTCGACCCGCCGACCATCCTGGCCGCCGACCGGGCCGGCGTCGAACTGGTGCTCTCGGTCAACGGCGCCAACCTGGAGGTGGCCCGGGAGCTGCGGGCCACGGTGGTGGTCATCCCGGATTTCGGCGAAGGGCTCGAGTCGCTCGAACGCAACGCCGCAAGGCTGCGCCAGTGGGGCGTGGCCCACGTCCTCGACCCCATCCTCGACCCCATCGGCTTCGGCATAAGCGAATCCTTCTGGCGCCTGCGGGAGGCGCGGCGCCGCCATCCCGACAGCCCCATGCTCGTGGGCCTTGGCAACGTCACCGAGCTGACCGAGGCCGACAGCCCCGGGGTGACGGCCGTGCTGGCCGGGGTGCTGGCGGAACTGGATATCGACTACGCCCTGACCACCGAGGTCGCGCCCTGGACCCAGGGTGCGGTGCGCGAACTCGACCTGGCCCGGCGCATCATGCACTACGCCGTGTCCAGCCACATCCCGGCCTGGGGCATCGACGACGGCCTGCTCGTGGCCAAGGCCGCCCCCCACGCCACCTACGACGACGCCGAACTGCGCGAGATCCAGTCGCGCCTGCGGGACAAAAACATCCGCATTTTCGTCGGCAGCGGCCGCATCACCGTGCTTGGCCGCGACCTTTTCGCCCAGGGCGACGACCCGGCCGCGCTTTTTGCCCGCCTGGGCGTCACGGACCCCGGCCATGCCTTCTACCTCGGTCGCGAGTTGGAACGGGCGGCCACGGCGCTGCGCCTGGGCAAGAAATACGTCCAGGACGCCCCCCTGTCCTTCGGCTACCGCTCCCGCCCGGCCCCGCCCCGGCCCCGGGAAACCGCCCGGCGGGAACAGCCGCAACCGGCCGCCGGCCAAACCGAAACCAACCGGTCCGAACAACCTGTGGGAACGGCCCGCACGCCTCGCCCCGAAAACGGCGAGGGCAACGACTGAGCGAAAGGGGGAATACCTTGTCCGCGATCACGCTCAATGAACGTTCCCTGCATCTCGTGCGGCGGCTTATCGCCGACCAGGCCGGCCTGGACGTGGCCGCCGCGACGCTGCCCGGCGGCACGGTGGTGATCGACGCCGGCATCGCCGTGCGCGGCTCCCTGGAAGCCGGCCGGCTCGTGGCCGAAATCTGCCTGGGGGGCCTGGGGCGGGTGGCCTTTTGCGACATCCACCTGGAAGGGCTCAGCCTGCCGGGCCTGCGCGTGGACGTCAGCCGGCCGGAACTGGCCTGCATGGCCTCGCAGTACGCCGGCTGGGCCGTTTCGCTCAAGAACCCGGCCGACGCCTCGCGCTTTTTCGCCATGGGCTCGGGGCCGGCCCGGGCCCTGTACCGGGGCGAGGCGATTTTCGGCGGCATCGCCCATACGGAAACCTCGGCCAACGCCGTCCTGGTCCTGGAAGGCCGCCAGCCTCCCACCGAGGCCGTGGCGGCCATGATCGCCAAGGCCTGCGGCGTGGCCTCATCCGAACTGTCCCTCGTCGTCGCCCCCACGGCCAGCCTGGTCGGCTCGGTCCAGATCGCGGCCCGGGTGGTGGAAACCGGCATGCACAAGCTCCATGAACTCGGTTTCCCCCTGGATGCCGTCATTTCCGGCTCCGGCACCTGCCCCGTGGCCCCGGTGGCCGCCGACGACCTCGCGGCCATCGGCCGCACCAACGACGCCGTGCTCTACGGCGGCGAGGCCTGGTATACCGTCAGTTGCGAGGACGCCGCCATCGAACGCGTCCTGGACCGGGTGCCGGCCTGCGCCTCAAGGGACTACGGCACCCTTTTCGCCGACCTGTTCGCCCGCTACGAGGGCAACTTCTACAAGATCGACCCCATGCTCTTCAGCCCGGCCCGGGTCTCCATCGCCAACGCCAAAACCGGCAGGCTCTTCCTCGCCGGCCAAACCGACCCCGAACTCCTGCGCCGGTCCTTCGGCCTATGAACGCCGTCATCCTCGGCAAACGGGGCGGCAAGCACGTGGCCCTGCTCCAGGCCGCCCTGGCCAAGCGGGGCATCGACGCGCCCTGCCATCCCATCACCCGCCTGCTCGCCCAGCCGGGCGGCACGCCGTCCCTGGCCAGCGTGGACAGTGACGGCGAGGCCCACCGCCTCGACGAAGCCGACGTGGTCTTCGTGCGGGCCTTGCCGGCCGGGTCCCTGGAACAGGTCGTCTTCCGGGTCAACGCCCTGCACCGCCTGGAGCGCGAAGGCCGGCGCATCGTCAACCCGCCCTTCGCCATCGAGCACTGCGCCTGCAAGTATTTCGCCCTAAGCCGCCTGGCCCGGGCCGGCCTGCCCGTCCCCCAAACCGTCGTCACCGAGCGTTTCGAGTTGGCCATGGCCGCCTTTGACGAACTCGGCGGCGACGTGGTGGTCAAGCCGCTTTTCGGCGCCGAGGGCCGGGGCCTGCTGCGCATCTGCGACCCCGACCTGGCTTACCGGACCTTCAAGGCCTTCGAGCAGTGCCACTACGTGTATTACCTGCAACGCTACATCCCCCACGGCCGGGAGGACTACAGGGTGTTCGTGGTCGGCGGCGAGGCCGTGGCGGCCATGCGCCGGGTGGGCAACGGCTGGAAGACCAACGTTTCCCTGGGCGCCACCCCCGAGGCCTGCCCCCTGGACCCGCTGCTGCGGGACCTGGCCGTGCGCGCGGCCCGGGCCTTCGAGGCCGACTACCTCGGCGTGGACATCCTGCCCCACGAGGACGGCGGCGTCTCGGTCATCGAGGTCAACGCCATCCCGGCCTGGACGGGGCTCAAACAGGCCACGGGCCTGGACGCGGCCGACTTGCTGGTGGACTTCGTCCTCGCCGGCCAGGGGCATCGGCGATGAACGCCCCGGGCACCATCCTTGTCCACGAGTACGTGACCGGCGGCGGCTGGCCAGGCAGGCCTGGCTCGCCGGGCCTGGCCGGCCTGGGGGCGACCATTCTGCGGGCGGTCCTGTCCGACATGCGCGCCCTTGGCCCGGCCCGGCTCATCACCACCACCGACGCCCGCCTTCCCCTGCCCGACCTGGAGGCGGACATTATCGTCCGCCTTACCCCCGACAGCCACGCCACCGGCTTCGCCGCCCTGGCCGCCGCAGCCGAGATGGTCCTGGTCGTGGCCCCGGAGGAGGGCGGCATCCTGGCGGGCTTGAGCCAAACGGCCCTGGCCGCCGGGGCGCGCCTGCTCGGCAGCCTGCCCCAGGGCGTGCGCGCCGCCGGGGACAAATGGGCCTGCCACCAGTTGTTGCGTAAGGCCGGCCTGCCCCTGCCCGAGGCCGTGCCGGCCGCGCCCGGCCAGGCGGGCCGGGCGGCCCGGGACTTAGGTTTTCCCCTGGTGGCCAAGCTCGTGGACGGCCAGGGCGGTGGCGGCGTCTGCCTGGCCCGGGACGCGGCCGAACTGGAGGCCGCCCTGGCCCTGCTCGGGGAAGACGTGCCGCTTGTCCTCGAACGCTACCACGACGGGACCCACGCCAGCGTCTCGGTCATGGCCGCCGCCAGCGGCGCGGTCCCCCTTTGCCTCAACGGCCAGGACATCCGGCCGGGCATTCCCTTCGCCTACCGGGGCGGGGTCACGCCCCTGGCCCATCCGGAGGCTGCGGCCGCCCTGTCGCTCGCCGTGGAAGCGGTGCGGGCCATCCCGGGCCTTCGCGGCTTCGTCGGCGTGGACATGGTCCTTGACGGCGAGGGCTGCCGCATCATCGAGGTCAACCCCCGGGTCACGGTGGCCTACGCCGGGGTGCGCCAGGTCCTCGCAACCAATCTGGCCCAAGTCATCCTCCAGGCCTGCCTGGACGACCGGCTGCCCGCCGGGTTGGAAACGCGAGGCCGGGTTGCTTTCGGCCCCAGGGAGGCCTCATGAAGGCCATGCGCCGCGTGGGCGGCTTCGACATCGGCGGGGCCAACGTCAAGGCCGTGCGCCTGGATCGCCTGGCCGGGGAGGCCGAAACCTGGCGGGCCGTGTCCCTGCCCTTCGAGGTCTGGCGCCATCCGGACCGGCTGGAAGACGTTCTGGCCGAGGCCGGGCAGCGCTTGCACCTCGACGCCGCCGACGCTCTGGCCCTGACCATGACCGCCGAGCTGGCCGACGCGTTTCGCACCAAGCGCGAGGGCGTGACCTGCGTGTGCCGGGCCGTGGCCCGGGTGTTTCCGGAGGTGTCCGTGCGGGCCCTGTCCGTGCCCGGCCGGGACTGGCTTCCCCTGGAGCGGGCCTTCGAGGCGCCGCTGGATTTCGCGGCCAACAACTGGCTGGCCTCGGCCCTCCATGTCGCCGCCCGCCACGACGACGCCCTCTTCGTGGACATCGGCAGCACCACCACGGACATCATCCCCATCCGGGGCGGCCGGGTGGCCGCCAGGGGGCTGACGGACACCCAGCGGCTGACCCACGGCGAGCTCGTCTACACCGGCATCCTGCGCACCAACCCCAACACCCTTGCCGCCACCGTGCCCGTGGGCGGCCTGCCCTGCCGCACGGCGGCGGAACACTTCGCCACCATGGCCGACGTCCATCTGCTGCTCGGCCACATCACCGCCGCCGACTACACCAGCCCCACGGCCGACGGCCGGGGCACGAGCCCGGCCGAAGCGGCCGAACGCCTGGCCCGGCTGGCCTGCGCCGACGTGGAAACCCTGGCGCCAGCGGCTCTTCAAGAGATGGCCGCCTATCTCTTCGAACGGCAGTTGGCGGCCATCGGCGAAGCGCTGCTACAGGTGCTTTCCACCCGGGAGACGCCACAGCGGCCGCCGCTTCTGGCCGCCGGGTCCGGCGCCTTCCTGGTGCGGGAGCTGGGGCGGCGGCTGGGCCTGGCCGTCCTCGACCCGCTGACGCCGCCCGACCCGGCGGCCCTGGCCGTGCTGCCGGCCCTGGCCGCCGCTTCGCTGCTGGCCGACCGGCTGGAAAGGGAGGCCTGATGCTTCAAGCCGTGCTCAAGATCGGCGGCAGCCTGGCCCGGGACGCGGCCTTGCCGGAACTGTGCCGGGAGCTTTCCGTGTGCGGGCTCAAACACCCCGTGCTCGTGGTGCCCGGCGGCGGGCTTTTCGCCGATGCCGTGCGGGACTGCCACCGCCGGTTTCCGCTCGGTGAAAGCGCCGCCCACTGGATGGCGATCCTCGGCATGGACCAGTTCGGCCTGCTTCTGGCCGACCTGACCCCCGGGGCCAGGACCGTGACCGACCCGGACGCGGCCGCGGCTACGGCCAAGGAAGGCCACGTGCCCATCCTGTTGCCGAGTGCCTGGCTTCGCCGCCTCGATCCCCTGCCCCATTCCTGGGACGTCACCTCGGATTCCATCGCCGCCTGGACCGCCGCCAGCTTGCGGGCCTCCACGGTGGTGCTGGTCAAGGACCGGGACGGCCTCTACGGCGACGACCCGCGCCGCGACGCCTGGGCCAGTCACCGGCCGGTCATGGGCCTGGACGAACTGCCCGCCTGCCGGGGCGTGGATAGCCATCTGCCCAAGGTCCTGGCGCAGTACGGCCTGGAGTGCTGGGTCATAAACGGCAAGCGGCCCGAACGCCTGGCCGCCCTGCTGGCCACGGGGCACACCGAAGGCACACGGGTGCCGCCCCTGGCCTGCTAGATTCGCGCCCTCGAACGGGACGCGGGGTTGGCCATGAACAATACACTAAAATAATTAGTACTTTTAAGGGGCGCCACACGGGGCCGCCCGGGCCACGGGCGCGCCCGCGCCGGTGAGGGCCTCGCGCAGCCCTGCCACGGCCCGGGCCGAAACCCGGCCGTTGGTGCGGTCCCCGGCGCACACGGCCGAACGCACGCCAACGATGTCCGGGGCGAGCTCGCACAGTCGCGGCGCGTGGGCCAGGCGCAGGCTCCCGGCCAGGGCGCTTTCCAGGCCAAGCGACCGGCACTGCCGGACGAATGCCGTCAGGCCCGCCACATCGAGGAAATCGAACAGGCAGCGCCCGTCCTTGGCCAGGGTGTCGAGCATGCAGCCATGAGCCCCGGCCCGGGCGGCCAGGGCCGGCAGGGCTTCGGGCTCCACGGCCCCGAAGGCCCGGGCGTCGGCGTAGCCCGCCGCGATGACCCGGGTGCGCGGATGGCTTTCGCGAACGGCTAGGCTCACGGCCGCCAGCAACCGCTCGGCCTGGGCGGCGTCCCGGGGGCCGAAAAGGCCCACCTTGACGTACTGCACGCCGCAGCCGGCCGCGCCGAGGGCAGCCAGGGCCATGGTGCCGGGCAGCATGGGCGCGTCGCCGATGGCAACGCTGACCGGCACGGCGGCGGGCGTCAGGGCGCGGATGCGGCCGATGCGCCCGGGTTCGGCCGCGCCGAGGCCGCCTTCGGCCGGGTTTTTCACGTCCACGATGTCCGCCCCGCCGGAAACGGCGGGGGCGACTTCCTCCTCGCGCGCCACACTCACCAAAAGCCGCATCATCCCGCTCCTTGCCCTGCCCGTGGCCCAGGGCCGCCATCGCCCAGGGACGTCACGCAGCGCTGCCCGTGTCCCAAGCCGCCATCACCCATGGGCGTCACAGAACGTGCCCCACGCCCAGGCCGCCATCGCCCCGGGGCGTCACGGAAGGCTGCCCGCGCCCCCCGGGCCGTTGCCCGCCGGGCTCCTTTCCCCTACACTGGCCCCATGCCCATTCCCCCGGAACTTGGCCTGCGCCGCGGCTGGATCTACGAGGTCGCGGCCACGACCCTGGGCCGTGACGGCCCCCATGCCGCGCCCATCGGCGTGTCGACGCCCGACGGGGTCGTCCTTCGGGCCGAACTCTACAAGGGTTCGGCCACCCTGGCCAACATCCTGGAAAACGGCCTCCTGGGGCTCAATTTCCCGCCCGGCCCGGCCCTGCTCCAAACGGCCCTGCACCACCGGGACCGGCTGCGTTTCGCCGCCCTCGCGCCCGAACCACCGGCCGCCGCCCTCGCGCCCGAACCACCGGCCACGCCTCGGGGCGTCCCGTTCCTCGAAGGCGCCGACGCCTGGCTGGAATTGCGCGGCCTGCGGACCGAGGACGCCGGCCGGACCGTGCGGCTGGAGGCCTCGCCCGGGCGTTTGCGGGCCTTTGGGCCGGTGCGCCTGGTCAACCGGGCCGAGGGGCTGCTGCTGGAAAGCCTGGTGCTGTCCACACGCCTGCACCTTATGCCGCCCGGCCAGGGCCGGGAGAGGCTTAAGGAGAACGCCCGGGTCGTCACCAAGGTCGCACCGGGCTCCGAACTGGCGGCAGCCATGGGCGAGTTGCTGGCCGCCCTGGGCCTGTCTTCCTGACGCTCAGCCCGCCACGCGCACGTCGGCCCCGGCATTGCGGGCCGCGGCCACGAAGACCCGGCCGGGCAGGCCCATGGCCGCCAGCCGCGCCCGGGCGGCCGACACCACGCCGGCCTCGGTGGCGTCGTCGACCAGGGCGTACAGGCACGGCCCCCAGGAACTCTGGCCCACGCCGTAGGCCCCGGCCGCAAGCAGCGCCTCGATGATCTCGCCGCCCGTGTCGCGGTAGACGCCGCCCTGGGCCTGCTTGAAAAAAAGCCCGGTCTGCCGGTCGAGGTCGCTGACGGCCCGGCCGAAGGCGGCGATATTCTCCTCGATCAGCGCCGGCAGCAGGCGCAGCAGCACGATGCGGCAGACGGCGTCGGCGATGTCCGCCGTTTCGCCGAGGCTGCCGAAGGCCTCCCGTTCGGCCTGGCCGGACAGCCCGGGCCCGGCCTCGGGCACAACCAGCACGAAACGCCAGCCGGCCGGGAAATCGCGCCGCAAGACCACGGCCGAGGGCCGCACCGGCTCTTCGGGCGAGCGCCGCAGGTGACCGGCCTCCATGATGCAGCCGCCGGCCTCGAAGCTGGCCACGCCGATGCCCGAGCGCATACCCCGGCCGAGGGTGGCGGCCAATTCCCGGGGGGCCATGGGCTTACCGCACAAAAGCGTCAGGGCCGTACCCACGGCCAGCGCCCATTGCGTGCCCGAACCCAGACCCGAGTGTTCGGCAATGGCCTCCTCCACCCGCAGCCGGGCCGGCCAGGTCCGGCCCAGGGCGGTGCCCAGCCGTTCGGCCCAGCGCGCCACCTTGTCGGCCTGCTCGCCTTCGACGGAGAACACCCTGGCCGGCTCGGCCACGATGCGAATCCGGGGCGTGTCCAACCCCACCCCGAGACTGCCGTGGACCCAACCCAAGGACGCGTCCACGTTGAGAAACCCCAGATGCAACCTGGCATAGGCCGTGACCGTCACACGCATGCGCTTTCTCCTGCGTCTTCGCGGCGGGTCCCCTCTCCCGTCCCGCCGCGTTGCCTGCCCCGTGCGAGGCACCTGACAGCGTAGAGTGACATTGTTTACGACTCAAACCAAGAGACACGGGCGGCCCCTGGCCAGTGGCCTCAGGCGCGCTTGCGGTGCCTGGCCACCACGCCCGGGATGTCCTCGGGCCGTTCCAGGACGGTCAGGCCGTCCATGCGCCGGATGGCCTCCACGTTTTCGATGTCCACGGGCCGGATGCGCAGCGTCAGGGGCGAGCCGTCGGGCAACGTGGTGGTCGTCGTGCCCGGCCGCTGGTCCACGGGCAGCAGGTAGGCCGGGATATCCGTCTTGTTGATCTGGGCCACGGCGTTGGACACCAGGGAATCGGCGATGCCGTGGGCGATCTTGGCCGCCGTGTTGGCCGTCACCGGCGCGACCAGCAGGAAGTCGTAGTGCCCGGTCTGGAGCGGCCCGACGACAAACGGCGCGTTGGAGTCCTTTTCCACGAGCAGCTTGTGCGCCAGCGCCTCCAGCCGGTCCTTGAGCTTGTACCATTTGACCACCTGTTCGGCGGCCCGGGACAGCACGACCGTGATCTCCAGGCCGCCCTGCCCGGCCACTTCTTCCATGACCGCGACGATCTCGGGCATGAGGTCCCCAGCCCCGGTCAACGCCCAGACAAACTTCATGCCGTCCCTCCTTCGGGCCAACGCATGGCCTCTTTTTCCAGTGCCGCCACATCGGCGGCCGTGATCCAGCCCCGGTGCAGGGCCGTGCCGACGAGCATCCCGCCCAGCCCCATGGCGGCCGCCCGGCGCAGGTCGGCCATATCCCGCACGCCGCCGCCGCCGAAGACCGCCACCCCGGGCAGCAGCCGCCGAGCCTGCTCGAGCACCGCCCAGTCCGGGCCACCGCCCGTGCCCACGCCGTCGAGGGTCAGCACGATGCAGCGGTCACAGCCGCAGCCGGCCAGTTTTTCCAATCCGGCCAGGGGCGGCAACCCGGCCAGTTCCGGCGCCCGGGACAGGACCGCCCCGCCGCGCAGGTCAAGGCTCGGCACCAGGCGCTCCCGGCCCACGGCCTCGATGATCCCGGCCAGGGCATCGAGGCCGGCCAGGCATTCCGTGCCGAGGACGGCCGCACCGGCCCCGCAGGCGAGGATCGCCCGCACCCCGGCGACGTCGGCCGCCCCGGCGTCCAGCCAGACCTGGCAGCCAAGCCTTTCGGACAGGGCGGCCACGGTGGCCGCGTTGTCGCCGCGCCCCATGATGGCGTCCAGATCGGCCACATAGAGGGCCTCGGCCCGGGTCAGCCCCACCAGCGCCTCGGCCACGGCCAGGGGCGCGGCACTTGTGACGAGCTGGCTGCGCACAGGCTGGTAGCGCTCGCGCTCCCCGCGCACGGCCCCGACCACCTGCCCGCCCAGGATGTCCAGGACGGGCACCAGGCGCGGCCGGGCGGGCGCCGAAACGGTCACGGGAACACCCGATGGGCGTGGGTGTAGACGCTGCACCGCCCGCCCCTGGCGAAGGCGACCACGGTCATGCCCAGTTCGTGGGCCATGTCCAGGGCGAGGCTGGTCGGCGCCGAGCGGGCGATGACCACCGGAATGCCCATCCGGCCGAGCTTGGCCACGACCTCCGAGGTCACCCGGCCGGAAAACGACAGCACCAGGTCGTCCGTGGCCATGCCCTCGGCCAGGCACTGGCCGTAGAGCTTGTCGAGGACATTGTGCCGGCCGATGTCCTGATGGAAGCAGAACTCCCGGCCGTGGTCGAACAGCAGGCCGCCGTGCACGCCGCCGGTGAGGCGGTAGGCCACGGACAGGTCTTCCAGGGCCCGGGCAAAGCGCCGGATCTCGTCGCGGGTCAGGCGCACCCGGCTGTCGATGCGGCGCGACAGCCAGCACAGGCCGCGCCCGGGGGAACCGGCGGCAGCGTCCGGTCTGGCCTGGCTTGTCTCGACCCAGGCCAGGCCCAGGGAGGTGTCGATATCCAGGCGGCTGACCTCGCCGGCCGTGGCGATCAGCCCTTCGCTGGCCAGATGGCCGAGCACCAGGTAGCGTTCCTGGCCGGGCGAGCACTGCAAGGTCGCATAGGGCTCGCCGTGGCAGACGACCGTCAGGGAGTACTCCTCGGCGACCAGGTCCTCGCCGGCAAACACTCGTGGCCCGCTCACCTTCCTGACCGGCCTCGGGACGATCCCGCCCAGGCCGCCGGTCACGCCCAGGCCCGACATCAGTTCGCGCTGCGACATACCAGTATCTCCCCTCTTCCTCCCTCGTTGATGTCGCCGCCGTAGCTTTCGAACACGGCTTGCGGGCCGACACCCGGGAAGTCCAGGCCCGCCCCGGTCAGGGAGGCGTGCAAAATGGGCCAAAAGCCCGGACAATAGGCACAATTGTAGCGAAACGTCGGCATGATCGCCTCCGGCGGCGCCAGCAGGACCACCGTGCCCCGCACCATGTTCGCCCCGGCCCGCACCGATGCGGTGCCGCCGATGACCACGGTGCCGGCCCGCATGCCGTAGCCGGCCAGATCGCCGCAGTTGCCGCCAACGGCCACCAGCCCCCGCCGCAGGCGCGCGCCGGCCATGTGCCCGGCGTTGCCGTGGATGCAGATCGCACCGCCGGTCATGCCGAAAACGTAGCCGCGATAGGCCGCGCCCACGTAGTGGCCGGCCGAGCCCCGCACGGTGATGCGCCCGCCGCTCATATGGGCGCCCAGGTAGTCGCCGGCCTCGCCGTTTATGGTCAGGCTGCCGCCGGCCATGAAGGCGCCGGCATGGAAGCCCACCGGGCCGTCGGCCACGACATGGCCGGCGGCCATCCGCTCGCCGATATGCTTAAACCGGGACAGGTCGCCGCGAAGTTGCAGCGTCACCGCCTCCCCGGGTTGCGTGGCCTGCCCGTCGCCCGGGCCGTCCGCAAGGACCGCGACATCGAAGAAGTCGGCCACGGTGGCCGGCCGGTTGCCCAAAAGCAGCGGCAAGGCCTCGATGCCGGCCTGGCCCTTGCCGGCGACGTTTTCCGGTATCAGGGCCTGCGCCTCCACCGGCAGGTCCGGGGGGGTGCGCAGGGTCAGTTGCACGTGTGTATGCATGGCATGGCTCCTTGGGGCGCTCAGCCGAGCAGCCGGCACAGGTGGAAATGGTGCTTGCCGAGCTTGCCGCCGTAGTTGCCGGCCGTAATCTCCACCACGCCGTCGCGGCAGGCGGCCAGCACGCCGAGCCGGGTGGCTGCGGCCACGACCTCGGGGGTCAGGCCGTCGATGACGATTTCGAGCACGGCATTGACGCCGCGCGGCAGCACCGTGCCGGGCACCCGGCCCCGGATGGTCGGGCAGAAGGCGATGTTGGTCGAGGCGGGCAAGAAGGCGTAGCGCGAGCCGACCTGGCTGCCGCTGCGCACGATGCCGCCCGGGAAGGGCAGGATCACGCCGCGCAGGGTGGCGATGGCCTCCACGGCCGCTTCGGCCGCCTCCAGGGCGGCCGCGTCCGAGGTGGCCAGGATCATGAAGTTGCCGCCGCCGACACCCTTGGCCGTGGCAAAGGATTCGTCGATGACGAACTCGCCCTCCATGACCGGAATGCGCCAGAAGCGCCGCCCGTCGATGACCTTGCTCGCCTGGAAGCCGTCGCCGAAGTAGCGGATCTTGCCGCCGATGGGCAGGCTCGCCGGCTCCTGGTCGCGGCATTCCGGCAGGCCGCCGTCGAAGCAGGCCGAGGTGGGCGCGGTCATGATGGCCTGGCCGATGCGCTTGAGGAGCTGCTTTTCCAGGGCGTCGCGCGACATGCCGAAAAAGAGGCAATCGAGGCCGGGCCGGCCGTCGGGTGTAACCGGCGAGGGACCCTCGATGCCGGCCTCGATGCCGCAGCCGATGACCGAAGTGGCGAACCCGGTGGCGGCCAGGGCGGCCTGGCGGGCCCAGCGGTCGTTTACGGCCGTGACCCGCACCCGGGCGCCGTGCATGGGGAAGGCCTCGGCGAAGGTGTCCACGATTTCCACGCCGTTTATCCGCATGGCACCACCTCCGGCCGGCGGAGGTACTCGTCCTCCACCATGTAGTTGGCCAGCTTCACGGTGTAGCAGCCGGCGAAGGTCTCGGCCAGATCACCAGGCAGCTCCCGGTAGCCCTCCGGGGCCACGCACAGGGTGCGGCCGGCGCGCTCGGCCACGACCTGGCCGTCGCGCACCACCAGCTCCCCCTGCTTGAGCACGAAGCGCGGCCGGGAAAACATGGCCGCCTTGTCGGGCAGGATCGGGTAGACGGCCACGTCGGCGTCGGCGCCGACGCCCAGGTGCCCCTTGGACGCCAGGCCCAGCCGGCGGGCCGTGCCGGCCCGGGTGATGACGGCGATCTCGTCCAGGCTGTATTCCCGGTCGAGGTCGAACAGGACGGTGCGGCTGCGGACCTTGGGATGGAGCTTCTCCAGCCAGGAGCGCCGGTAGTCGGCGTCCATGAGCAGGCGGATGATCCCGGGATAGGCCGTGAACGGCCCGGCATTGGGATGGTCGGTGGTCAGGAAGACCTGCCAGGGGTTTTTGATCAAAAGCAGCAGTTCCAGGCCCACGGCCCACTGGATGGCGTTGACCAGCACCTTGGGCGCGTAACGCACCGGCACGAGCCCCGAGCCGCCCTCCATCTCGATGTCGCAGTTGCCCCACTTGGCCCCGCGCATCTTGTGGAGCTTGAACTCCATGGGCGCGTCCGAGGTCATGGTCAGCGTATCGCCGAAGACGATCTGGCCCACGTCGCAGGTAAACTCCGGGTGGGTGTCGAGGTATGCGGCCAGCCGGGCCGCGCCGGAGGTAAATCCGCCTTTTTTCGTGCGCCCGTAGGCGTGGTACTGGAGATGGGTGAAGTGGGTCCGATGGCCGGAGAGCGTCTCCATGGTGGCCAGCGTCGTGTCCACGTTGCCCGGGTCGCCCAGGTGGTTGCAGTGCAGGTGCATGGGATGGGGCAGCTGCAAGCTGTCCACGGCCGTGGCCAGGCCGGTTACGATCTGGCGCGGCGTGACGCCGAAGGGGGGGGTGGGCGTGTCCAGGTCGGCCGCGCCGGCGTTCCATTTCCAGTCCTCCACCCCGCCGGGGTTGACCACCTTGACGGCAAAGGCCCGGCTGGCCCGCAACAGCCACGGCACCAGGGCGCGCAGCCGCTCGGTGCGCCGAGCCGCATCGGGGTCGCTTAAGACCTTCATGATCAGGTAGTTGTTGCCCATGACCGCGAAGCAGCCCGTGTCGAGCATGGGGATGTCCATGAGCTCCTCGTGGGCGTGGCGGGCCTCGATGGGCGGCACGGCGGCCTCGAACACGGTGGTGTAGCCGAGCTGGGAATAGAGGTAGCCGGTCTCGTAGGTCGAGGGCACAATCAGCCCGCAGCCGGGCCGGGTGACGTCGGTCGCCGCCCGGACGTGACCGTAGTGGTCCTCGGGGCACATGATGCGGCCGCTGTTGACCTTGGCCCCGGCGATGTGGCTGTGGATTTCCACGCCGCCCGGCAGCACGGCGCAGCCGGCCGCGTCGAGGGTTTCCATGTCCCGGGCCTCGGCCGGCTCGATGCCCTCCTCGGACACGATCCGGCCGTCGTCGATATAGAGGTCGCGGACCTCGCCGACGACGCCGTGCAAGGGGTCGTGGACGCGTCCGTTTATGATGCGCAACATGGCGATTGCCTCCTTGTCGATCCCGGGGACCGGCGCCTGCGGGGGAAGGGGGAGCCGGGCGGGCCTGGGCGGCGGCGCCCGGCCCGAGGCGGGTCAGGATACGCCGGCATGGCCGTCTCCTCCCGCCTGTTCCCCGGCGTCGTCCCCTGGTGCCTTGGGCGAAACGGTCACCTCCAGGTATTTCCACTGGGGCACGCCGGTGCCGTTGGTGACCGCGGCGCTGAAAAGCCGGTTGGCCACTTCGCCAAGGGGCAGGAAGAACAGCCCGCGCGGCCCTTCGGCAGCCCGGCAGGTGACCACGGCGCGGCCGTGGGCACTGGCGAGCACCGCCTGCCCGCCCTCTTCCAGGCCCAGGTCGGCCAGGTCGTCCGGGTTCAGGCGCAAGGTGGCGATCTCGGCTAAGTATTTGACGTTGGTCTTGCCGCTTTCCATCTCGGCGCCCTGCTTGGCGGTGCGGACGGTGACCAGCGCTCCGGTTATGTGCGACACGGCTGTCTCCTCCATGACGGATCCCATGGGCCAGGCAGGAGGGCCGGCGTGTTCAAGCCCGCATGGCATGGTCGATCCTCTCTTTAATCGCCGCCAGGACTTCCTCGTCCGACGGGTACGGCGATTCGATCAACTTGCGCACCCGCAGCGGCACGTTGTCCATGCGGTAGAAGGTGCCGGCCGCGGCCACGCCCGACGGCGCCACGGGGATGACCACCGTGGCCCAGGGCGTGGTCCCGTTTTTGTGGGGGTCGATGGCCACCGTGGGGATGGACTTCAGGTAGCGGACGGCGTCGGCCGGCAGATGGGCCCCGGGGTCCGTGGCCACGATGAGCGCGGCATCGGGTTCGCCGCGGGCCAGCATGGGCAGGACGCTGAACTCGCCGGGGTTGAACCGGGCATAGCCGTGGCTGAAGTTGACGGCCAAGGGGTAGCCGGTGAGCCAGGTCATGACCTGGTTGCTGCCGTTGACGTTGCCGTGGCCGCGCATGGCCACGCCGTAGAAGCGGGTATGGACGTTGGCGTCCTGGACGAGCAGCCCCACCTGCTCGACGTTGATGTCGCTGCCCCGGCACTGGGTCACGCCCAGGCCGAAGAAGAGCACGCCGTAGCGGCAGCCCTTGATGGCTTCCACCACTTGCCGCCAGGAGGCAAGGGGCACGCCGGCCACCTCGGCCACGGCCTCCTCCTCCAGGCGCTCGCCCCGCAGCAGGGCGCGCAACACCGAGGCGATCTCGAAGGTGTTGCCGGGCTTGACTTGCAAAAACAGGTCCGCGCCCTTGGTGGTGGGCGTGGGCCGGATGTCGATGGACACCACCTTGCGTCCCTTGCGGCCCTCGGGCGTGAAAAGCCCCTTGGCCAGGGAGGAATAGCGGCTTAAATGCCGCATGTGCGATTCGACCGGATTGCAGCCCCAGAAAATGATGAGGTCCGCCCTGTTGCGGGCCTCTCCCAACGTGCATGTTGCCAGCCCGACCTGCTGGCGGGCGAGAACGCCCGGGCCGTGTCAGTAGGAGGAGGGGTTGTCGATGGTCCCCTTTGTTTTTTCGGCGATGGCCACCAGTTCCCGCTGGGCTTCGGAGGTGGTGCTGCTTAAACCGTAGATGAGCGGATAGCGGGCCCGGGACAGGATGCGGGCCGCCTCGTCGATGGCCTCCCCGATGGGCACCTCGCGGCCGGCGATGCTCGGCGGCGGGGAATCGGGGTGGCTGTCGTGGAACAGCTTGTTCTTGCCGATGGCGCAGGCTTTCTTGACGCCCACCACGGCGTTATTTTCGACTTCGACTTCCAGGTCGTCACAGAGGCAGCCGCAAAAGGTACACACGACGTCCTGATGTATTTGCATGCCGATTCTCCTTGGAGCGTGCGCTGTTGGATGCATGTCCGGCGCCCTGCCCCGGGCGGGCGATTCGCCTTGGCCGGGAGTTGGGGCGGCGCGGCCGGTTCCCTGGCCGGCGGCGCGGGAGGATTGCGGCACCCTCTCCGGTGCGCGCGGGGAACAGCCGGCCAGCGGGGGATACCCCGCCAGCCACGACTGGCCCGCGCAACCGGACGGATGGGCCGCAAGGCCGGCCGTCGGCACGGTTGGGGCGGCGAAGTCCGAGCGCTGAGCCCGGCCGGGGAGCGGCCGCGGCGGCCTCAATGCCGCCGGCTCTCTCCCGGGCGGGCCGGTGGCCTAGACCCCGCCGGCACCATGCTTGGCGCGCGATCCGGGAGGCCTGGCTGACGGCAGGCGCAACGGGCCGCTTCCCCCAGGCGATACCGGGGCACGGGCGGCGATGGCCGTCTGGCGGCAGCCAAGGGGGATGGCGGCATGGCGGCGGCAAAAGAGCGGCTTGGTCACAGCGGCACAGCAAGAACGGTCGAGCCCGCCGGAACCGGACGCGCCCAAAAGGGCGATCCGTCGGCCGGCCGGCCGTCGTCGGGGAGTCAACAGGTTGTCGCGGTCTGTCGGGTGGCGTGGCGTTTGTGCAGTGGGGTGTCGGCGACCGCGTCGAGCATCTTCATTGTACAATGTCATGGCTTTCTCCTGCGTGATGGCTTTTGGGCGAATGGCTCCCAAACGCGAATCAATTCACGGGAAACATTGTATGAAGTATGTCGACTCCCTCCACTGACGGGACATTGGTGGTACCTTCCCTCGCGACTGTCCCTCTAAACGGTGGTGTTTATAATGATCGCGAGGGGGAAAGGGCGTACCTTGGACACGTATCGGCTTGGCGGGCGTCTCCTTGCGGGCCGCCGGGCGGCCCCGCTTGACGGGCACGATTTTGTGTGCAACCGTAATGCACTCCAGCTTAAACGGCAAGCTTTTTTATCGTTTTTTAGGGGAGTGCCACGGTGGCGAACAGACGCGAGTGGATCGGCCAGGCGGCGCAGCTGGCCTGCATCTTCGAGGTTTTGGCCGAAAAACCCGGCAACGTGACCCGGTCCAAGGACTGCGCCCGGCTGACCCTGGAGCAGTTCCTGGTCAGCGCCGCCGCCGTGGGGCCGGCCTTTGCCGCCGGTGACGGCGCCCGGGTCGGCGACATCATCGCGCGCGCCGCGGGCGACACCAAGCGCCTGGCCGGCGTGAACACCAACATCGGCATCGTGCTGCTGCTCGCCCCCCTGATCCGGGCGGCGGCCAGGCCGCACGCCCAGGGGCTGCGCGCGGCCCTGGGCGAGGTGCTGCGCGACCTCGACGTGCGCGACGCGCAGCTCGCCTTCCGGGCCATCGTCGCGGCCGCGCCCCAGGGCCTGGACGAAGTCGCGCAGGGCGACGTGCGCACCACGCCCATCGACTACACCCTGCGCGCGGCCATGGCCATGGCCCGCGACCGCGACAGCCTGGCCAGCGAATACGTCACGGATTTCGCCATCGTCTTCGAGGTCGGGCTGCCCTGCCTCACGGGGCTGTGGGCCTCGGGCAGCCGCTTCTCCGAGGCCGTGGTCCAGACCTTCCTGACCATCCTGGCCACGGTCCCGGACACGGACATCGCCCGCAAGCTCGACCGGGCAGCGGCCGAGGGCGTTTCGCGCCAGGCGGCCGCTGCCCTGGCCCTGGGCGGGGTTTTCACCGAGGACGGGCGCCAGGCCGTGGCCCGGTTCGACACGGCCCTGCGCGACGCCGACCGCCGCTACAACCCCGGCACCACGGCCGACCTCATCGCCGCCGTGCTGTTCGCCTTTCTCCTCACCGAGGCCGCGCCGGAGATGGTCCCGGAACTGCTGGCCCGCTGGTAGCCGGAAGGCGGCGCCGCCCGCGGCCTTGCGCGCCCCGTGCCCCTCGGGTCGCCTCCTCGAAAGGAACGGTTCCGCCTCGCCCGCAACCAGGCCGGCCGCCGCCCCCTTGCAGCCTCCGCGACAAGGGGGCGGCGGCGCGAGTCCCGGCACCCGGCCGACGGCCGAACCGTGCGGGATGCGGAGACGCCCTCAGGAACCGCGCCGGATATTGTACACGCCCCGGCCCTCGGCCACGTGCTCGTCCGGGCTGCCGTCGGACCACAGGACCACTTGCGCGTTGCCCACGCGGTTGCCGAGCAGGCGCACCGTGGCTTCGGCGTACAGGTCATGGGCCGTGGCCGGCCGCAGGTAGTCCACGCGCAGGTCGATGGTGGCGATGCGGGCCGATAGCTCGCAGCGGGTCCAGACGGCGAAGCCGGCGCAGACATCGGCCAGGGTGGAAATGACGCCGCCGTGAATGGCCTGGCGGCGCGTGTCGCCGATGAGGTCCTCCCGAAACGGGATAAAAAGCCGCACCCGGCCCTCGACGATCTCGGCCACGCGTATGCCCAGCATCTTCTGAAACGGCAGGCCGTTTTCGATCAGGTCGGCCAGCACCTCGAAATCCATGTTCCCCTCCCGAACCGGCACGGTTTTGAAGCCTCGGCCGCGTTTGTAGCGCCCTCCCCGGCCCAAGGTAAAGGGAGCCCGAACGGGCCGCCCAGGAGGTATCCCGTATCCGTTGACAGGTCTTTTGAAAAGTGTTCCTCGATATCAACAACAAGAATTATCGAGGCAAATACTTCACCCCAACCCACGCGCACAGTCCAAAACCGGAAACCAGAAGGAGAAGACCGCAACACACCATCCGACTGCCCTTGCTCTCCCCGGAACCGAGGCGTGTTGGTTCCACCACACCTTTTGCCCAAGGAGAACGGCCATGTCGACCACATCCGAAGACCCCTCCCCCATCCAACGCATCTGCAACCTGGTCCCCTCGCGCGACACCGACCGCGACTGGGGGTTCGAGCATGCCCTGGCCGCCAGCGCCATCGAGGCACCCATCCCCGCCCTGCCGCCCAGCCTGGATTTGCGAACGGGGTGGTGGGATATCGGCAACCAGGAAAATACGGGCTCGTGCGTGGGCTGGGCGTCCACCGACGGCGTGGCGCGCTATCACCTGGTCAAGGCCGCCAAGCTGCCCAAGGACGGCCGCTTGTCGGCGCGTTTCACCTGGATGGCCTCCAAGGAAACCGATGAATTCACCAAGCTGCCCGAGACCTTCATCGAAGTCGCCGGCACCAGCCTCAAGGCGGCCTTGGACATCCTGCGCAAATACGGCTGCGTTCCGGAGTCTGTCCTGCCCCTTCACATCGGCTCGACCATGTATGCGGGAGACGAAAAGCAATTTTTCGCCCTGGCCTCGAACTACCGTATCGCCTCGTATTACAACCTGGGCAAGGACCTGATGGCCTGGCGCACCTGGCTGGCCGCGAACGGGCCGATCCTGACCGGCTTGTACGTGGACGAGACCTGGAGCAAGGCCGCGGACACCCACGGCAAGCTCGACACCTTCAAACCGTCGACCGCCTATGGCGGCCATGCCATCTGCATTGTCGGCTATACCACGGACAATCGTTTCATCGTTCGCAACAGCTGGGGTACCTCATGGGGGGACAAGGGATTTGCCTATGCCAGTGAAAACTACATTGCCCAGGCTTTCTACAACGAGGCGTATGGCATAACGGTCTAGGCCGATCCCGCTTCGCGCCGCGTCTCGGTTGGCGCCAAGCTGGAAAGGCCTGGCGCCAAGACCGCCCGGGCGCTGGCCCCACGCTTTCCGGACACCGGGACTGCTTGGGCAAACCGCCGCGTCCGAGGCCAGCGGCCTGGCGCTAGGCCGGGCCGGCCTCGCGCTCGGCCTCGGGTTTGGGCAGGCGGAAACGAAACGTCGTTCCCTGGCCCGGGCTGGAGGTGACCCGGGCGGTGCCGCCCAGGTGCCGCAACTTGTCCATGACGGCGAAAAGGCCCACCCCGCGCCCGGAAAAGGAATCGGCCACGGCCTGCGTCGTCAGGCCCCGGGCAAACAGCAGGTGCAAGTCCGCCGTGTCGTCGCCCGTGGGGGCAAGCCCCAGTTCCCGGGCCTTGTCCCGCAGGGCCCGGACATCGATGCCCCGGCCGTCGTCGGCCACGACGATCTCCACCTGGTCGCCGTCGTCGATCACCCGGCAGGCGATCTGCCCGGCCTCGGGCTTCCCGGCCTCCAGGCGGTCGTCGGGGTCCTCGATGCCGTGCACGACGGCGTTGCGAAAGACGTGGACCAGCGCGGCGACAAACGGCGCATAGGCCCGGGGCGGCACGGCCACGGGGTCGCCTTCCACGCAAAACGGCGCCACGAGCTTGCCCATGCGTTCGGCCAGCCGGCGCACGGATCCGGGATAGGCCCCGAGCATGTCGCGCAGGTCCCGCTGGCGCAACCGGCTAACTTCCTGCAACAGGTCCTGGTTTTCCGCGCCAAGGCCCAGTTCCTCGGCCCGGGCCTCCAGGTGCCTGGCCATGCTTTCCAGGCGCTCGAGCAGGCCCTCGGGCACGAGGACCTGATGGGCCCGGTCGAAAAAGGCCTGGCCCAGGGCCGCCCGGATGATGCCCAGGTCGTCTTCCAGGGCGGCGTCGCAGCCGCAGGCGGCCCAGGCGGCGGCCAGGCGCGCCTGGTCGGCCTGGCCGAGGCCGGCGGCCTGCCATTGGGCCAGCCTGGTTTCCAGCCGGTGCAGGGCAACGGGGCCGTGGATGCATTCCAGCTGCAGCAGCAGCCCCTTGAAGGTATGCACATGGCGGTAGAGGCTGGGCAGGTCCCAGCCGCCGTCCACGCCCTCCGCGCCGTCCGCGCCGGCCGGGGCCTCGCCGCGCACCCGGGCCCGGACGAAGCGGTCGTAGGCCTCGAGGACGCCGAAGAAGTCGTCCTTGTCGCGCACCGCGGCCACGATCATGGCCAGGCGCTTGCGCTCCCCTTCCACCTCGGCCTCCAGGGCGCAGCGGTCGGTCACGTCGGTGAGCACAAGCATGCACCGCCCGTCCCCCAGCGGCTTGTATTCCGCGTCCAGCCGGGTGTCGCCCAGCACGAAATGCCTGGGCATCAGCGACAGGAGCAGGTCGCGCTTGTAGGTGTCGTCCTGGGTCAGGATGCGTTTGATGTTGGCGGCGAAGGCCGGCCCGGCCGCGGCATCGCCGGGGTGGAGCAGGTCCCCGATGGAGGCGCCGGCGGCGGGCCGGCCGAAGAGCCGGTCGCACTCCCTGGAGCGTTCCGGCTCCACCGTGCCGTCGGGGCCGAAGGACAAAAAGCCCTGGCCGGAATTGTCGAGCAGCGTGGCGATCTTGGCATGGGCCTGGTTGAGGCCGGCGTTGGCCCGGGTCACGGCCTGGTTGAGGCGCACGAGCTTGCGGTTCCAGTAGACGATGGCCGCCACGGCCACGGCCACCCCGGCCAGGATCTTCCACAGCAGGGCATAGTCGAAGCCGTGCTCGAAGGTGACGGCGATCCAGCGGGAAAAGATTTCGTTGCGTTCCTTTTCCGTCAGCGAGGCCACGGCCATGTCGAACACCTGGGCCAGCAAGGGGTTTTG
Source organism: Solidesulfovibrio sp. DCME (assembly GCF_049995385.1). NCBI lineage: Bacteria > Pseudomonadati > Thermodesulfobacteriota > Desulfovibrionia > Desulfovibrionales > Desulfovibrionaceae > Solidesulfovibrio > Solidesulfovibrio sp. DCME. The sequence goes on along the minus strand of NZ_CP188261.1, from coordinate 897,503 downwards.
CTGGCGCACCCCCACGACCAGGGGCAGGTCGCTGTCCAGCTTGCCCGCGATCTTGAGGTCGGAGAAATGGTTCTTGCCGATGGCGTAGCCGATGGCGGCCATGGTGTCCACGAAGGCGAAGAGCTTGCGGTCCCGGACCAGGCCCAGCCCCTCGTCGAGGCTGTCCGTCTCCACCAGGTCCACGGCCGGGAAGTCGCGGCGGATGGCCGCGTTCCAGGCCCGGCCCCGGACCGTGCCGATGCGTTTGCCGGCCAGGGAGGCCAGGTCGGGCACGAACAGGGTGTCCTGCAGCGTGGCCGCGACCAGGGGCGTACTCAGGTAGGGACGGGTGAAGGCCAGGGACTTCTGGAGCTCCGGCGTGGGGATCACGGCCGGGATGATGTCGCACTTGCCCTCGGCCAGGGCGGCGAGGCTTTCCTCCCAGGTCCTGGTGGGCACAAGGCGCAGGTCCACGCCGATGCGCCCGGCCAGGCGGTCGACGACATCGGCGGCCATGCCCTCGAACCGCCCCTGCTCGTCGATGCGGCCAAACGGCATCCAGTCGGGATGCACGCACAGGCGCACCACGCCCAGGCGGGTGAGCATGGCCTGCTCCGACGGGGTCAGCGGGATGTATTTCGTGTCGGCGCGGTCGGCGGACAGCCATTTCTGGCGCAAGGCGCTGATCTGGCGCTCTCCCACGGCGGCCATGGCCTTGGTGAGGATGCGGGCCAGGACGGGCTTGCGGTTGGTCACGCCGAAACGGATGTTGACGGTGGGGAAATACTTGTTGTCCACCAGGGCCCGGGTCTGGAGATTGAGCAGGAAGTGCTTGCCGATCAGGTAGTTTTGCGCCGGAAGGCTGCCTATGGCCGCATCGGCCCGGCCCGTGGCCACGGCTTCCAGGCAGCCGAGGGTATCCGGCGGGGTCAGGAGCTTGATGGTCGGATAATGCTCCCGCAGCACCTGTTCGGTGAAGAACCCCTTGGGCACGGCCACGACGCGGCCGCCAAGGCTCTCCAGGGTCGGCGGGGCCGGTTCGCTGTCGCGGTAGGAGACGCCGTGGGCCAGGGTGGCGTAGGGCGGCGTGAAATCCGTGTAGGCCTCGCGCTGGGGCGTGCTGGCCATGTTCATCAGGACGTCCAGGCCGCCGGTTTGCAACATCCGCTCGAATTCGTCCCAGTCGGGGCCGCTCACGTAGCGGACCCGCAGCCCGGTCAGGGCCGCGAGCATGTTCAGGTAGTCCACGGAATAGCCCTGGGGGAGCCCGTTGCGATTGAAATTGAAGGGGGGCCAGTCCTTCTCGTTGGAGGCGGTGAAAAGGGGGTTTTCCTCGATATAGCGCCGCTCCTCGGCCGTGAGGCTCAGGTGCGCGCCGTCGGGGTCGGGGGCCTCGGCCCCTGCCGCGGCCGTATCGGCCGTATTGGCGGCCGGGGCCGCCGTTGCCGCAGCGGCCGACCGGGGCCGGGCGTCACCCGACGCGCCGTCCCGTTCGGCCGTCCGGCCGGCCGGGGCCGGCTCCCCGGGTGGTACGCCGCCGGACTGGGCGCCGGCGGTCACGGCCCACAGCACCAAACAAAGCACACACCCCAACAACATGTTCGCTTTCATAGGCAACACCCGTCACGTCGTCCGTAGGCGGCGGCGCAGGGCCGGGTCGCGGCCCAAACGCCATCCCGAGGCAAGCCCCCTCCCCGCGCGTCCGGGCGGCAACCCGGCCGCCGGCCGGGGCAAAGGCGGAGAGCCGGCCAGTTCCAGCCAGGCCTCCCCGCCCCTGGCCGGTCACCCGGCGATGGGGTCGGCAATGGGGGAGGCGTGTTCGTTGGGGGAGTGTACCCCGGGACGCGAGCGGATGAAACCCTGGGGGAAGGGCAAGGCGTTGCGGATGGGGGGATCGTGGAGGCAGTCGCCGCAAATATCACGGGATTTTCGGAAGGAAGCGGCCGGCCCCGGCTTCAGGGGAAAGGGGTTGTGGCCGGCAAGGCCGGCCGGCCCGGGAAGCCTCGCCCGGGACTGCGGGCGGCAGCCCCCGGGACCTGGCCCCGGCCCTAGGCCGGCCACCTCGGTCCGTGTCGCGCCCTCGAAGAGGACATATCCCGGTCCACGGTCAACCGTTAAGAATAATTACTCATTCTAAAAAATACGGGAGTATTCTTCAAGCGACGCAACACGAGGCCGTCGCGGCGCGCGGCAGGCCCTGCCCGGCCGCGACGGCTCCATACCCGGCTGCCTCAAAACGGCGTTTCCCAGCCGACGAGGCAGATGACATCCCGGCTCTGGACCATGTCCTTGAGGCGGTACATGGCTTCGTCACTGGGGGAAGTCTGGTCGGCCAGGCCGTATTCCTGGCCGAGCTGGCGGTACTTCGATTCGCCAAGCCTGTGGAAGGGCAGGATGTTCACGGCGTCCAGGCCCAGGCCCTTGATGAAGTCCACCGTGGCCATGAGGTTTTCTTCCGAGTCGTTGCGACCGGGAATGACCGGCACGCGCGGCATGATGACCCCGTCCCAGTCGGCCTTGGCCAGTTGTTCGATGTTGTGGAGAATCAGTGCGTTGTCCCGGCCGGTCAGTTCCTTGTGGATCGCCGGGTCCATGTGCTTGATGTCCGTGAACACCCAGTCCACGGAGCGCAGGACGTCGAGGTAATAGTCGGTGGGCAGGCAGGAGGTCGTTTCCACGCAGGTGTGCATCTCGAGCTTTTTGCATTGGCGCAGCAGATTGCCGATAAAGGCTTGCTGCAGCAGCGGTTCGCCGCCGCTGAAGGAGACGCCGCCGTTCCTGCCCCAGAACTGCCGGTCCCGCTTGAGGATGCGCAACACTTCCTCGATGGGGTAGTACTTGCCGCTTTCCACCACGGCCTCGTTGAGGCAGGCCTTCACGCAGGCATGGCTCTGGCAGGTGTCGCACACGGCCCGGTCGAAGACCAGCCTGCCCGCGACGACCCGGACCGAACCGGTGGGGCAGGCGGCCAGGCAGTCACCGCAGCACTTGCACTTGCTTTGCCGGTACATGACCACCGGGCGGTTGAAGAGCCCTTCCGGGTTGCAGCACCAGGTGCAGCGCAAGGGGCAGCCGTTCAAAAATACCGTCGTGCGCGTGCCGGGGCCGTCGTGGACGGAATGCCCTTGGATGTCGAAGATCAGTCCCCTGTCCGCGCTGTTGCCGTGGTGCGTATGCATAGCCGTCATCCTTGTGTGCAAAAGGTGTTGCCCAGCCGGGGGCGGGTTGCGGCCCCGCCCCCGTGTCGCGGGAGGCAGCCGGGCCGCTAGGCCGTGGCCGCCTCTTGCGCCCGCAGGCGCGCTTCATGCTTTTCCATGGACAGGGGCAGGCTCGCGCCGAACATGGACGAGACCACGAACGCCCCCAGGGCGAAGACGATGGAATAGTAGTAGCTGCCGGTGGTGTCCTTCATGTAGCCGCCGACCAGCGGGCCGATGAAGGGGCCGATGCCCATGACGATCATGGTGCCGAGTCCCCAGATCTTGCCCAGGGTGGCCCGGCCGTAAACCGCGCCCAGGTAGCCGACCACGCCGCCGGGCACGATGGCCCAGTAGATGGCGAACAGCACGCAGGACAAAAAGCCGAGCACGATGGACTGGCTGCCCTGGAGGATGAGCAGCAGGCAGGCCGTCGCGCCGACCAGCGGGCCGAAGATGAGCATCTTCTTGCGGCCCATGGATTCGCAACTGGAGCGCTGCACCACCTTGTCGGCCACGATGCCCATGCCCGGCATGGAGAAGATGCCGACCACGCCGATGATGACGTAGAGGTAGGTGGCGTTGGAAAGGGTCATGCCGAGGTCGGCCGTCCAGTAGCTGACCACCTGGGTCCAGATGAGGAACTCGGCGAGCATGCTGGTCAGGAAGGTCAGGATGGCGCCCCAGATGGGATAGGAACCGTAGGCCTGGCGCAGGCTCCAGACGCGGGGCGCGGCGGCGCCGGGTGCCTGGGGTATCTCGCCGAAAGGCTTGAGCCCGTAGCCTTCGGGGCTCTTCTTGGCCAGGAAGGCGGCCAACAGCAGGCACAGCAGCACCAGCACCCCGAGCAGTTCCATGGCCCCGCGCCAGGCATCGCCCTGGGCGCTGGACAGGGAGCTTTTCACGAACAGGCTCATGACCACTTGGGCCATGGGGCCGCCGGCGAAAGCAAAGCCCCACATGGTGGCGTAGCTCTTGCCGACATACCACTTGCGCACGGAAACGGTGGAGGTCACCCAGAGCATGCCCGTGGCCACGCCGGCCAGGATGCCGTAGGCGGCGTAATAGGCGTAGAGCGTATGCACTTGGGCCGTGACGTAAAAACCGGCGGCGCCGAAGACCGCGCCGACCAGGTACACGAGCTTGGCCCCCCACTTGTCGAGGATCAGCCCCGAGAAGAAGGCGGCGATGGCGTAGCACATCATCATGAAGGAATAGCCCAGGGTCACCTCGGCCTGGGACCAGCCCATGTTGGCGCTCATGGGCACCTTGAGGATGGAGAAGGTGGCCCGGTAGCCGAACAGGCAAAAGACGGCCAGCCATGAGGCCGCCACCACCGACCACCCGTAGACGCGTTTCTTGTCTTCCATGATTCACCCCCGAAACATCCGGTTGCGACGGGTCCGCCCGGCCGGAAGCGAGCTTCCGGCCGGGCGGTGCCGGGTTAGTCGGCGTACATCTCGCAGGTCACGGCGGTCATGTCGCCGTAGGCCATGAACTTGGGGCTCATGGTGCTGGCGCCGCAGATGCCGATGTTGGTCGCCTCTTCCTGGTAGTTCGCGCAGAACTTGCACTTGGGCAGCTTGGTGTAGCCGGCCGGTGCGTCGGTGTCGGCCTGGACCATCTTGCCGGTGCGGCGATCGAGGCCTTTGTCCGCGTCCACGGGAATGAATTCACGGGTGTCACGATAAGCGAGCGTCATGGCTATATCCCCTCGTATTCGGTTCTGGCGATGAGTTCGTCCTGGACGGACTTGCCGATTTCCACCCAGTACTGGGTGAAGCCGGCCACGCGGACCATGAGCTCGCGATACTCCTGGGGCTTGGCCTGGGCGTCGCGCAGCATCTTGGTGTCCACGACGTTGTACTGGACGTGGAAACCGCCCTTGCGCATGTAGGCCCGGGTGAGGTCCAGGAGCTTTTTGGACCCTTCCTGGCCGCGGATGGCGCTGGGGTGGATCTTGATGTTGAGCTGGGAGTTCTGGGAGTTGGAGTGGTCCCAGACAGTGGCCGAGTTCATGAGGGCGAACGGGCCGTTGCGGTCCGTGCCCGGGTAGGCGGACAGGGAGGCGTCGGCGAAGGTGGTGCCGCTTAAGCGGCCGTCCGGCGTGGCCCGGCAGGCCGAACCCATGGCGCCGTGGGTGGAGACGGAGATCTGGCAGGGATACATGGGATGGGCGTACAGGGACTGGTAATCCTTGCAGTCCTCGCAGAAGTACTCTTCCCACTCGCGCAGGATGTCGTCGGCGTAGGGGTCGTCGTTGCCGTACTTGGGCGCCTGGAGCAGCTGGAAGTGGAGCTTGTCCCACTTGCGGTCGTCGTCTTCGCGCTTTTGCTGGTCGGCGATGGAGAACGAGTTGATCTCGTGGGCGTCCTTGAAGCCGAAGTTGTCGAGGATGGCCGCCTTGATGTCGGCGAGTGTAGCCGTCTTGTCGTCGTAGACGACCTTCTTGAGGGCGGCCAGGGAGTTGACCATGTTGGCCGTGCCGGCGGACTCGACGTTGAAGGTGGCGTTGTAGCGGTAGCCGAGTTCATTGATCAGGTGGCCCTTGCTCAGGCAGTCGGGCTTGAGCAGGGAGTTGAACACGGCCATGTTGTTCTTGCGCCAGATGTCGTGCTGGATGTTGTTGGCCTTTTCCAGGGCATGGCACATGATTTCCCAGTAGTTCTTGAACTCGGCCCACAGTTCCTCGTAGGTGTCGAGGGCCTTGTTGTGCGGCGGCACGACCTGTTCCTTGGTCCGCTGATCCTGGCCGTTGAAGATCGTGAGTTCCAGGATCTTGGGCAGGGACATGAAGTGGATGCCGACGCTGGTGGGCTGGCCGGCCCCGCCGGGGATCATGTATTCCTTGCCGTTCAAGTGCAGGGGCAGCCAGCAGCAGGGCGAGGACTCCAGGCAGCCGCCGATGGCCCAGGCCGTGGCTTCCTGCGGGGTCATGCCCTCGGGGGCATACTGGGACATCATGAACTTGATGCCGATCTCGTTGTTCATGAAGGCCGGGTAGCCGCAACCGGTCTTGATGGCCTTGGCCGCCAGCAACAGGAAGTCATCGGGCAGCTTCTCGTCGTATAAAAGCGCGATGGTGGACTGGGGCATGGGGTTGGTCATGCCGGCCTGCAGGATGAGGTACTCCAGGCGGTTGGCCGCGGACTGGCCCTTGGCGTTGAGGCCGCCCACGGACAGGGTGTTGAACGTGTTGCCCGAAAGCACGCCGCCGACCACGCCGCAGGAGGCGAAGCAGTCGATGGAGGTCTTGACCACGCGGTCGAGTTCGCACAGCTCCAGGGCCTCGTCCTCGGTGATGCGGCCGGCGGCGATGTCCTGCTCGAAATAGGGGTACAGGACCTGGCCGATGCGGCCCGGGGACATGCCGGAGATGGCATCCTCGTTGAGCACGCCGAGGTGGATGGTCTCGATCATCTGGAAGGCTTCGTAGAAGGTGCGGGGCGGCTTGTGGGCGATCCACTCCAGGCAGGCGGCGATCTCGCCGTATTCCTTCTTCTGGGTGGCGTCGGCCTCGATGGCCTCCAGGCGGCGGGCTTCCTTGGCGTAGTTGAGGGTCCAGGCCTGGATGCCCTCGAGGACCAGGATGACGGCCTCGTAGTTGTAGAGGCGGTTGGTGCCGACCATGCCGTCGCCGTCGGCGTTGCCGGCGACCTTGTCGCGCAACTCGGCGGCCATGGCGATCAGGCCGTCGAAGCCGTATTCCAGGGGATAGTAGTAGTTGATGACCTCGCGGCCCTGAGGCAAGGTGTAGCCGGAATCGAACATGCACACGATGTTGCGCATGCACTTTTCCTTGACGTCATAGTCCGGGCACTTCTGCTCGTACTTGTGGCCGAGGTCGTCCACGGACTTGCCTACCCACATCTTGGCCAGCTTGAGCAGGGCCGGGATCTCTTCCTGGCGCATGCCGAACTTGCCGGCGATGGAGACGATCTTGTTGAAGCTTTTGACGACGTTTCCGCCGCCGGAACCGAACTTGGAGTGTTCGTCGGCCGAGGTGGAGCCGCGCTTGAGGGCGTCCTGGAAGAGCTCGTCCTCCTTGGCGACGTAGAAGCCTTCGGACAGCCAGGGCATGGGGAAGGAGCCGCGGAAGTAGTGGGCCTTGTGCATGACCAGCTTCTCGCCGGGGTAGATGACCGGCGTGAGGTGAGAAAACGCCGCCTTGAGGGCCATGGCGCGGCGCACGACCGGGATTTCCGAGTCATGGGCCATGTATTCCCGGGTGTACCAGTACGGGAACTCGTTGTTGGCCGTGGACAAGGTCTGCATGAAGATGCTTTTGAGCTTTTCGACGCGGGGATGCGGTTCGGGCTTGATCTCACGGTCGACGATCGTATCCGGGGCGCGCCCGCACGCTTCGAAGTCCATGGAGATGCCTGCATCCGCCAAGACCTCTTTGAATGTTCTGGCCATGGGGTCCTCCGTTAGGGGTTGGAGCGGCAGAGCCGCCAAATTCAAGAACAATTCTTGCAATTACATGGAACATGCCAACCCCGAAAAACGGCCAACGTGAAAACGCAACCTCCTTGAATTCAAGCGTTATTTGAAAACGATGCAACAACGGGGCAAGCCCAAGTTGTAATGCGGCATGACAGGCCTTGGCGGGCAGGGCCGGGACCCGGGGCCCACCGCCAGGGACCACGACCGCCCGGCCAAGCAACCACGCGCCTTGGCGGGACAACGGCCGCATCCGGCGAGGGGGGAGACAGGCATGACACCGTTGGGAAGGATTTGTCACGAATGGTGACAGCGTCGGCGCAACCCGCAGCAGGAATCGCAACCCGCGAGGAGTATGGGATGGAATGCAATCTTCCGCATGCGGCCTGTTCCCCCCCGGCACACGACGAGACCGAAGCGAGGACCGAGACCCAGGCCATGGAAAAACTCAAGCATGTCGACAAGAAATGGTGTGAGGCCAAACTGTCGGGCGCCAAGATCTGCCTGCTGCCCGAGGCCGCCAGCCCCGGCCACGACCTGGTGACCGGCATTTTTTCCGACGAAAAGAATTTCGTCGAGTTCCTCAAAAAGATCATCGACTACTGTGCCTGCGGCCTGCAGGTGGTCAACAGGCAGGGCAAGATCGTCTTCATCAACGAGAGCTTCAAGGAAGTGCACGGCGTACGCGAAGAGGACGTCATCGGCCGCCACGTCACCGACATCGTGGACAATACCCGCATGCACCTGGTGGCCCAGACCGGCATACCCGAGCACGACCGCTACCAGGACATCCGGGGCATCCCCTACGTCGTCTCGCGCATTCCCATCTTCGAGGACGGCGAGTGCATCGGCGCCGTGGGGGTCATCCGCTTCCGCTACCTCGACGAGGTGCAAAAGCTCACCGACGACATCAAGCGGCTGCAAAAGCAGATCCGCGACATGCGCAAGGAGAAGTCCCTGGCCAGCGGCACGGAATACAGCTTCGCCAACATCCTCGGCGTGTCCGAGCCCATGCGCCAGGCCAAAAACGCCGCCATGCAGGCCGCCGCCACCAACGCCACCGTGCTGTTGCGCGGCGAATCGGGCGTGGGCAAGGAGGTCTTCGCCCACAGCATCCACAACTACAGCCGCCGCCGGGCCGGCCCCTTCATCCGGGTCAACTGCAGCGCCATCCAGGAGACCCTGGTCGAATCGGAACTGTTCGGCTACGAGGAAGGGGCGTTTACCGGCGCGCGCAAGGGCGGCCGCAAGGGCCGGTTCGAGCAGGCCGACGGCGGCACCATCTTCCTGGACGAGATCGGCGACATGCCGCTTTCCGCCCAGGTCAAGCTCCTGCGGGTGATCCAGGAGGGCGAGGTGGACAGGCTCGGCAGCGAGCAGCGCAACCAGGTCGACGTGCGCATCATCGCCGCCACCAACCGCAACCTCGAGGACAAGGTGCGCGACGGCAGCTTCCGCGAGGACCTGTTCTACCGCTTAAACGTCATCCCCATCCTGATCCCGGCCCTGCGCCACATCCCCGAGGACATCCCCTGGCTGATCAAGAGCCTGTGGGAAAAACTCTCCCGCCGCCACGGCATCCACAACAAGCGCCTGACCTCCCCGGCCCTGGCGGCCATGCAGATGCAGCCCTGGAAGGGCAACGTGCGGGAGATGCAAAACGTCCTGGAACGCATCATGATCATGAGCAAGTCCGACGAGATCGGCGAGGAGGACCTGCGCCGGGTGCTGCTGCAGGGCGGCACCTGCTCGGACCTGATGGAGATCGACGCCGACGAGGGCCGCATGACCCTCGATGTGCTGGTGGAAAAAACCGAACGCCGGGCCATCCGCTACGCCCTGGCCGTGGTCGAGGGCAACCGCTCGGCCGCGGCCAAGCTCCTGGGCATCTCACGGCCCCTTTTCTACAAGAAACTGGCCAAGTACGGCTTCATGTAGGGCCGGCCGGCACCGGGTCGCCCGGTGGCGGGCGGCCCGGTGGGCCGTCGTCAGGGCAGGAAGTCCGGCACACCGTCTTCCCCGGTCTCGAGCACGACCCCGGCCGTCCAGACCACGCCGACCTGGATGGTGGCCGGCCCGGGGCCGCCCGTGCCCAGGCGGGTCAGCCGGCCGCTGTACAGGCCCAGCCACTGGTCGGCCACGGCCAGGCCGGGCCGGGCGCGGCCCAGGCCCGTGGGCCCCAGGGCGAGGTAGCCGCCGAAATCCCGGGCCACGGCCGGGGCGCCGGAACAGCCCCGGGAGGTCGGGCCGGAAACGGCCAGATAGGGCATGGCCGGGTCCGGGGCGGCGGCCAGGGCGCAACCTACGGCCAGGGGGCGGCCGGCATAGTCCCGGCCGCCCGGATAGCCCAGCACCAGCACCCCCCGCCCGGCCGGCAGGTACATGTCCGTGACCTGGCCATGGCCTGGCACGGCCGGGGCCTCGTTGACCGCCGGCGCCTCCAGGAAGGCCCGGGGCAGCGGGCCGCCGGCCACGGCCTCCAGCACGCCGAAATCCAGGGCGGCCACGTCGCAGCCGCCGCGCAAGCCCGGGTCGGGATGGACCCGAAACAGGCTGCGCCCGCCGACATAGGCGCTGAAACGGCCGACGCGCACCGCGCCGAGATGGACCTCGAAGGACAGGGGATTGGGCGGCAGCCCCCGCAGGAAGCGTTCCCCCGGGGTCAGGCCGCCCGACAGGTTGTGGAAGGCCGTGGCCAGGAAACGGCCCCGCCGCCCGGCCACCAGGAAGGCCGTGGCCACGGCCGCCCCGGCCGCGCCCCGGTCCAGCACCAGCCGCACCACGCCGGCCGTGGCCGGATCGGCCCCGGGCGCGGCGGGAAAGGCCGGGCGCGGCGCGGCGTGGGGCATGGCCGGGCCGCGCCTAGTGACGCGCCCCCGAAGGGGACAGGCGTTTATTCACGTACAACATCCAAGAACAACTGCATTTCCGGGGCACGACCCTAGTGGGGCCGGTTGTCCACGACCCGCTTGGCCTTGCCTTCGCTGCGGGGCAGGGTGTTGTGCTCCACCAGTTCGACCTTGGGCGTGACCAGGATCTCGTCGCGCAGCTTGGAGGCGATCTTTTTTTGCAGGGCCGTGAGGAAGCGGGTGTCCTCGGTGAAGTGCTCGGCCCGGACCTCGACCTGGACCTTGATGCGGTCCATGGCGCCGTCGTTGTCCAGCACGATCAGGTAGTTCTGGCCGACCTCGGGCATGGCCATGAGCACCCGCTCGATCTGCATGGGATAGATGTTGACGCCCTTGACGATCATCATGTCGTCGCAGCGGCCGTGCAGCCGGTCGATGCGGCGGTGCACCCGGCCGCAGGGGCACGGCCCGGGCAGAAAGCGGGTCATGTCCCGGGTGCGGTAGCGGATGATGGGCATGCCCTGGCGGCCGAGCGTGGTCATGACCAGTTCGCCCAGTTCGCCGTCGGGCACGGGCTCGCCGGTTTCGGGATCGACGACCTCGGCCAGGTAGGCGTCCTCCCACAGGTGCATGCCCCGCTGTTCCTGGCACTCGAAGGCCACGCCGGGGCCGTTCATCTCCGACAGGCCGTAGGAGTTGTAGACCTTCATGTCGAAGAGTTCTTCCAGGCGGCCGCGCGTCTCCTCGGTGTAGGGCTCGGCCCCGACCAGGGCGATGCGCACGGGCAGCGTGCGGGGGTCGATGCCCATTTCCTTGAGCACGTTGGCCAGGTGCATGGCGTAGGACGGGATGATGTGGATGCCCGTGACCTTGAAGTCCGTCAGCAGCTTGATCTGGCGCTGGCTGTTGCCGGCCCCGGCCGGGATGGTCAGGCAGCCGAGCTTTTCCGCGCCGTAGTGGATGCCAAGCCCCCCGGTGAACAGGCCGTAGCCGGACATGTTCTGGAAAACGTCGGTCGGGCGCAGGCCGACCATGTGCATGCAGCGGGCCATCAGCGAGGCCCACCAATCGAGGTCGTCGCGGGTGTGGTAGACGGCCGTGGGCGTGCCGGTGGTGCCCGAGGAGGCGTGCATGCGCACCATTTCGCTCACGGGCAGGGCCAAAAGCTTGTCGGGATAGGCGTCGCGCAGGTCCTGCTTGGTGGTAAACGGCAGGCGGCGCACGTCGTCGAGGGAGGACACCGTATCGGGCGTGACGCCGAGGCGGGAAAACAGGTCACCATAAAAAGGCGATTTGGCTGCCTTGGCCAGGGTATCCCGCAACCGCGTCAGTTGCAGGGCCGTGATTTCCGGACGGGAAAGTGTTTCCGCTGCGTCGTAATGCATGACCACTCCTTCTTTCAGTTGGCGCGGCCGCGTTGCCTTTTGCTGTCGCCCCTGGCGGGCGCAACAGCCTGACGCGGCTCGGTGGTTGGGCTCTGCTTGAGGCCGGGCGCCGCGTGGCCGTCGCGTGTCCGTCACGCACGACATCAATCAAATTCCCAGGCCAAAGTCCAGGGCGCAGACGGGCTTGCCGCCGACCGCCCGGGCGCAAACGCCGACGGGCCGGCTCCCCCAGGAACCGGCCCGACGACGGAAAACGGCCGCCCCGACGCGCCGTTTTCCCGGGTGCGCCCGCGCCCGGTCAATACTTGTAGGTAAAGCCCAGGGCCAGCTTCCAGGTGCCGCCCTGTTCCTCGGCCTTGTGCACCAGGCGGCGGCCCCAGACGCTCTCCTGGAACTGCCCCTTGGCCCAGCCGGTCTCCATGCGGATTTTCAGGTTCTCGTACAGGGAATATTCGCTGTCCAGGTTGAGCCCGAAGGCGTGCTCGTTGCTGGTCAGGTCGCGGCCCATGCAGAAGTAGGGGTTGCTGCCGGCGTAGAGGTCGCCGGAGCCGAGGTAGTAGTTGAGGTAGCGGATGGCCTTGGGCGAGTTGTTGCCGTGGATGTAGGCAAAGGTCAGGCTGTGGGAGAGCTTTTCCACGAAGGTCATGTTCTTGAGCGACACGGCCAGGCCGTAGGTGCCCACCGGATCGATGCCCATATTGGAGTTGCGGGCCAGCACCTGGCCGCCGTCAAACAGGAACGAGCCGGCGCCCGGTCCCCAGGCCGGCCGGGAATGCGGCATGCGCTCGGAGCCGTTGAGGACCGAACCGTCCTCGCCGGTGCCCCACCAAGCCATCAGTTGGGGGGTGAGCAGGTCCCAGCCGGTGAATTCCGTGCCGAAATCGATGAACCAGCCGCCGCGCTTGCTTTTTTTGAGGTCGTTAAACGCACCGCCGCCGTACATGACGTCGGCGTAGAATTTGACCGGATCCAGGGCCGTGAGCTCGAAGGCGCCGCCGCCCCAGAAATAGGCGTTCTGGCTGTTCTTCCACTTGGTCGGGGCGATCAGCGTGCCGGCGGACAGCAGGTCCTCGGCCACGGACGCCTGGGCGAAGGAGGAGGCATAGGTGGTGTAGTAGCCGGCGTTCTTGCCGGCCACGCCCACGATGGCCCACGGCGTGACCTTGAACCCCGTCGCCGTGATCGGGAGGGTCAGGAAGTACCAGTCCAGCTCGTCGTCGACTTGCGTGGTGGTGGTGTCGTAGGTGCGGTTGGTGTCAATCATGCGGGCGAAGCCGATATTGTAGGAAAGCAGATCCGGGATCAGCGCCCCCCGTATGGTCAGCGCGGCGGCCGTGTCGTCGAAGAGCAGGCTGCCGGTGAAAATGGGGGTTTGGGGGAAGCTCAGGTCCTGCAGGCCGGCCGTGACCTCGACGTCGCAGCCCGGCCACTTGAACTGCAGGAAGGCCTGGTAGACGACGATGCCCGTGGCGTCGGGGTTGGCCGCGGTGTAGGTGCCCGTGCCCCAGGTGTTGTCGATCTTGATGCCCAGGCGAAACTTCACGGCCTCGTTGGCCACGAAGTCGGTGCGCACACGCAGGCGCTGCCAGACCTCGAAGGTGTCCTCGGTCTTGGTCCCGGCCTTGGTCCAGGTCGGCGTGTTGGAGGTCCAGGCCGCGTCGTTCCAGCCGGTGAAGTTGTGCCCGCTGAAAAACACGCCGTAGACGCGCGCGTCACCGACGAATTTCACTTCCGTGGCGGCCAGGGCCGTGCCGCAGGCGGTCGCCAGCAGCAGGGCCGCCAGGCCGATCCGTAAGACTTTTCGCATGACTCCTTCCTCCTTACCCCAGGTTGATGATTCGCGAGGTGCTTGCCTCAGCCCATTCCGGCCGCCGGCGCCAGGCGCGACGGCCGGCTCGTTGCCGGACACGGCCGACCCGCCCCGCCTGGCGAAGGCGAAGCGGCGCAGCGGTTTCTCTTGGTGTCCGAAGGCCTGTGCAGGGTGCGTGCCGCAAGGCCGCGCCCGTCGGCGCGCAGCCCGGCCGAGGCCTCCGGTATGGGGGCATAAGCGCCCGCCAATGCTTCCCTGCGGGGAATGCAAAAAAATCATCCGCCCGCCCTGGGGGAGGCCTGCGCTATCCCTCGGGCTTGGCTGGGGAAACCGGCGCCCCTGTCCGAAATTCGGGTTGCGGCGGGCCTTGGTGGGCCGCAACCCGCCTGTGGCCTGCCTTGCGGCCGTCCCGGCCGAAGCGCCGCAAATGAGACAGATATGTCACGAATAGAGCCAACTCGGTCAATTCGAAAAAAATAATTTAATTCGAGATGTTATCATAAAAAGAGCCCGTTTCGCCCTCTGGGTGCGCGCCTGCGCGTGACAACTCGCCCGCGGCCAGCGGGGAGAGAGGCCCGGCCTGGGAGTGTTCCTGCCAACGGCATGGATGTTGCTCTGTAGAAAAAACCCAACAGGGCAGGCCAATGGCCTCCAAGAAGGATGCATATCTCCAACCATCTTGGTGGACTCTTTTGTTGCGCGCGGCGTACGGAAAGGCAGGATGCCATGCATCAGGACGAAACGACAAAACCCTGGGTCATTCTATTGATAGCCTGCGTGGCCCAGTACTCCATACCAGTCATGGTAACGGCCGTAGCCGTCATCCTGCCGTCCATCGGCCGGCAGTTGCAGGCTTCGGCCCTTGAACTGGGCCTGGTCGAACAGGCCTCTGCCCTGGGACGCCTCGACCGGACGGAAGGTCGGCCATGATCCGCCTGGCCGTGGTCGGCGACAGCCTGGGGCTGCCCCGGTTCAGCAAGGGCTCGGACCGCGTGGACCTCTACCACGAGGACACCTATCCCGAGCGGTTGCGCCGGCGGCTTCGGCAGGCCGCCGCATCCGACGTCATGCTCGTCAACCTGTGCCGCCATGCCCAGACCTCGCTGCACCTGGTGCGCGGCCTGGCCACGGACGTTTTTCTGGCCCGGCCCCACATCGTGATCGTGGAGCTCGGCCTGACCGACCTCTGGCCGGCCCGGGGGCGGCATGTCCCGCCGCCCTTCCCCGACCTGGCCGACAAGGACCCCTGGGTCGAGGCGACCGATTTTCACCGCAACCTGGACCGGTTCCTCGGCTTTTGCCGCGACGCCATGGGCAGCCCCCCGCCGGGGGTGGTGCTGGTCAACCTCTGGGAGGCCAGCCCCGACCAGTACGCGCGCCATCCCGAGGCCCTGCCCCGCACCCGGCGCTACAACACCATCCTGGGCGAGCTGGCGGCGCGCCACGGCGCCGGGCTTTGCGACGCGGCGGCCCTTTGCCGGGAACTCGGGCCGCCGGCCCTTTGCGGCGACGGCATCCACTGGACGCCGGCGGCCTGCGACGCCCTGGCCGGCCGGCTTTGCGACCTCGTCCTTCGGCAATGGAACGCCGGGCACGGCGACGCCGGCCCTGTCTCATCCCTGCGCGCCGGCCCCGGGCCGGCCCCACGCTGCAACCACACCCAGGAGAACGCCATGGCGACCCAACGCGAAACCGTGCTGCAGGCCATCATCGACGCGGAACAGGAAATGTTTTGCGCGCTCAACACCGGCGAGGACCAGAACACCCCGGAGAAGATCAAGCCCTTCCGCCTGGGCCGCTGGATGAGCTTCTCGGTCCTGTCCGACGAGGTCATCGATTCCTACCTGCTCGACCTCATCCAGGCCCGCAAGGAAGGCCGCAACCTCATGACCGAGAAATACGCCCTCATGGCCGGCCAGATCCCGGCCATCAACGTCGATCCGGTCATCGAGGATATCGTGGCCGCGGAAAGCGCCTGGATGCTGGAGCTGGCCGACAAATACCCCCACGTGGTCAGCCACGGCACGGACAATGCCGCCTATTTCCGCCAATACACGGCCTGCGAACTGCAAACCTATTCGTCCCATACCCTGGAACTCCTGCTGCGGGACATCGAGGCGGCCAGGCAGGCCGGCCTGAACCTGGCCGAGCAGCGCTACGACAACTTCTACACCCGCATCGGCAAGGGGTCGCTGCGCGAACTGGAAGCCGCCGCCGCGGCCGCCTGAGCCCACGCCCCGCCCCCACGGAGGACCGGACATGCAACCACGCGAGGACCGCGAAACCCTCATCACCCGCATCGTCGCCCTGGAACAGGACATGTTCGAGCGCATCAGCACCTACGAGCGCTCGCCCTGCCAGGACCGGCTCAAGACCTTCCGGCTCATGCGCTGGATGACCCATTCGGTGCTCCCGACGGACATCCTCCTGTCCTACCTGGAGGACCTGCGCCTGGCCCAGGAGGCCGGGCGCAACCTCATGACCGAGAAATACGCCCGCATCGACGAGGCCATCGCCCGCGACGACGGCCCCCGGGCCATGGTCGACCGGATCGTGTCCGTGGAGGACGCCTGGATGGCCGAGGTGCGCCAGGCCTTCCCCCGCAGCTTCCCCCGGGGCGGCGAAGGCTTCCACGCCTACGTCGAAAGCGAAATGGAGACCTATTCGCCGCGCACCTTGTCCATGCTCGATACCTTTGTCGGCCAAGCCAGGCAGCAGGGGCGCAACCTGGTGCGGGAGCGCTACGAGAACCTGTTTCGCCGGCTCGGTTACGAGTCCCTCACGGCCTTCGAGGAAACCATGCGGCAGGGCGCGCTGGCCAAACGCGCCGCCGCCACCGACCGTCGGGCCGGCTGACGGCCGCGATGCAACCCCCGGCGACGGCGATGGGCGGCGACGCGCCCGGCCGCCCCGCCGCCACTACCCGCAAGGAGTCGACGCCATGCGCCACTACCCCGTCATCATCATCGGTTCCGGACCGGCCGGCGCGGCCTGCGCCAAGGCCGTGCGCGACTGCGGCACCTACTGCCTGGTCGTGGAGAAGCGCAAGCTGCCCCGCCACAAGACCTGTTCGGGCATCGTCTACGGCCAGTGCCAGGAGCTGCTGCTGCGCTATTTCGGCAAGCTGCCGCCCGCCGCAGTCCGCTGCGACCCCGAATTCGTGCGGGCCGACGACGTGTTCGAGTGCAAAAACGACGGCAGCCTCGTGCCCTATGTCTGGGAGCTGCCCAAGGACGGCCAGGCCTTTTCCCGGGAGTGGATCAACGTCTGGCGGTCCAAGTTCGACCACTGGCTGCTGCGGGAAAGCGGCGCCGTGGTCATGGAGCAGACCCGCTTCCTGCGCTTTTCCCGCGACGAGGACCTCGTGCACGTCTTTTTGCGCCAGGCCGACGGCCAGGAGCTGGAACTGACCTGCGAATACCTGGTCGGCGCCGAGGGCGCCCTGTCGCCCATCCGCAAGGCCCTGGACCCGGAGACCGTCACCGGCGCCAAGGCCTGCCTGGCCACCTACGCCTACTACGCCTGCAACGACTCGGGGCAGCTCAAAAACGGCGGCTGGTACGTCTTCCTCAATCCCCGCTTCGGCGACATCATCGGCTGCGTCCACCACAAGGACGACATGCTGGCCTTAAGCGTGGGCGGGTTTTCCGGCTCCAAGCTGCCGGCCTGCGAGGAGCGTTTCGTCGACCACCTGCGCGAGGCCTTCGGCGTGGCCGTGGGCGAACGCCGCTTCGCCAATGCCTGTTCCAACCGGCTGGCCCCGCCCTTTCTGGGCAAGGACAACATCCTTTTGGCCGGCGACGCGGCGGGCCTGATCTACCTCAACGGCGAGGGCATGAGCGCGGCCATCGACTCGGGCTACCGGGCCGGCCGGGCCATCTGCACGGCCATGGGCCACGGCGACCGGGATGCCGCCGCGCGCTACGCCGCCAACTGCGACGACATCCTGCGGCACATGGCCTACTGCATCGAAAACATGCACTTTGTCGTGCCCTGCTAGGCTTTCCTCCAACAAACCCTTGCTCCGGATCACCTCCCACGCGCATCCTCGCGGGCGACTCCGGAGCAAGGCCTTTTTCGGCAGGGCCGGGCGGCAGCCGCGCCCCGGGCAGGCCGTGCCCACGGCCGGCCCGGGCGCGCCCCCGCCCACGCCACAGGAACGTCCACGCGGCCAGGCCGCAGCGTTGCGGCGACAAGGAAACGCCCCATGAAAAACATCTCCATCCAATGGCGCCTGCTCGGCGGCTTTTGCCTCGTCACCCTGATGACGGCCGTGCTCGGTGTTTCGAGCTTCCGGGGCTTTGGCGACATCACCGATTCGGTGGGCAAGGTATCGGGCACCATCCTGCCCAGCGTCGAGGCCCTCGCCGACATCCGCTACAACCTCATGGTCATCTTCGGCCTGCAAAAAGTGCTGCTGTTCAAGGACGTGCCCGACCGGGCCAAGCTGTACGCCGACATCGACGCGGCCCGGAAACGCTACATGGACGCGGTGGGCAAATACGAGAAGCTGCCCAAAAACGAGGCCGCGATCAAACCCTGGAACGACTTCACGCGCCTGATCGAAAAGGCCCGGGACGAAAACCGCAAAACCCTGTCGTTCCTCAAGGACTGGGAACAGGACAACAGCCGGGAGGACTATTACCGGCAGGCCTTGAGCTCGGCCCTGACCGGCGCCTCGGATGTGACCATCCATGAGGCCATGGAGGCCCTGGGCCGGGTGATCCAGATCAACGTGGACGACAGCGCCCGCGAGGGGGCCGCCGCCGCCCGCGACGCCGCGGCCAACATCCGCCTGGCCGGCATCGTGCTGGGCCTGGCCGTGGTGCTGTCCCTGGTCCTTGGCGTGTGCATCACCCGGTCCATCGTCGGCCCGCTCAAGCTGGGCGTGGATTTCGCCGTGGCCGTGTCCGAGGGCCGCCTGGACGAGACCCTGCGCCTGCGCCAGGGCGACGAGGTCGGCCGGCTGGCCGATCGCCTGCGGGCCATGGTGGCCACGCTCAAGGACAAGGTCCTGGAGGCCGAAAGCAAGGAACGCCAGGCGGCCGCGGAAGCCCAGAAGGCCGCTTTGGCCACCCGGGAGGCCGAACAGGCCCGGGGCCAGGCCGAGACCGCCCGCCAGGAGGGCATCCTGCACGTGGCCAGGCAGCTCGGCGACATCGTCGAACGGCTGTCCTGCGCCTCGGAGGAGCTCTCGGCCCAGATCGAGCAGTCCAGCCAAGGCACCAGCACCCAGCGCAAGCGCGTGGAGGAGACGGCCACATCCATGGAACAGATGTCGGCCTCGGTCATGGAGGTGGCCAAAAACGCCACCCTGGCCTCCAACGTGTCCAGCGCGGCCAAGGACAGCGCGCTCAAGGGCAAGGAGGTCGTGGCCCAGGTCGTTTCGGCCATCGGCTCGGTGCAGCGCCAGGCCGAGGCCCTCACCGCCACCATGGGCGACCTCGGCGAACGGGCCGAGGGCATCGGCCGCATCATCACCGTGATCTCCGACATCGCCGACCAGACCAACCTCCTGGCCCTAAACGCCGCCATCGAGGCCGCCCGGGCCGGGGACGCCGGCCGGGGGTTCGCCGTGGTCGCCGACGAGGTCCGCAAACTGGCCGAAAAGACCATGGCCGCCACCCGGGACGTGGGCGAGGCCGTGCGCGGCATCCAGCACGGCACCCGGGAAACCGTGGCCAACGCCCGGGCCTCGGCCACGGACATCCAGCACGCGGCCAGCCTGTCCCAGGATTCCGACCAGGCCCTGGACGCCATCGTGGCCATGGTGGACCAGGCCTTCGGCCAGGTCCAGTCCATCGCCACGGCGGCCGAGCAGCAGTCCCGGGCCGGCGAGGAAATCAACCAGGCCGTGTCCCAGATCAACAAGATCGCCCTGGAGAATTCCCAGGCCATGGAGCAGTCTTCCCAGGCCGTGATCGACCTGGCCAAACAGGCGCAAATGCTCCACGCCGTCATCGAGGACATGCGCGCCGCCGCCTAATGTTGCGCCCCTTGAAAAATACGATCGTATTTTTCAAGAAAAACCATTGTTCTCCGGTGTTGCCCGCGAAAATACATCCCTGTCCTTCGCGGACGCGACACTCGAGCGCGCCTCGGGGGCCGACCTGGCAACCGGAGCCGGGTCGGCCTTTTTTGGGAGGCCACAAAGGGGATATCGTGAAAAAGGACTGGCTGATTATCGGGGTGGCTTTCGCGGTCGGCGTGCTCGCCACCTTCGTGCAGTGTTCGGTCACGCCGCTTCTGCCCGTGCTCAAGGACCGCTTCGGGCTGTCCTACGCCGACGCCGGCCTGCTCATGACGCTTTTCGCCCTGGCCACCCTGGTTTGCGCCACGCCCTGCGGCCTGGTCATCCAGCGCTTCGGGGAGCGGCGGGTGGGCCTTTGGGGGCTGGCCTCGATGGCCGCCGGCCTGGCCCTCGGGCTTTTGGCCACCCGGTGGACCCTGCATCCCCTGTTCCTGGCCGGGCGGGCCGTCCAGGGCATCGGTTTCGCCCTGGTGGCCGTGGCCGCGCCCGCGGCCATCGGCCGCTACGTCGCCAGGCCCCTGCTGCCCCTGGCCATGGGCATCTGGTCCACCTGGATCCCCTGCGGCAGCCTCATCATGTTTTTCGCCGCGCCGCGCCTGCTCGACCGCACCGGCCTCGAAACCTACTGGCTGTTGCTGCTGCTGGCGCTCGTCCCGGGCATGCTCGCCTACGCCCTGGTCATTCCCCCGGCGACCGGGGGGCCGGGCAAGGCCCTGCCCAGCCGCCAGGTGCTCCTGGAGGAATTCGGCAACGGCAAGGTCTGGGCCGCGGCCATCGCCTTTGCCGCCTACACCTTCGGCTTTTTCTCCCTGGCCACCTGGATCACGACGTACCTGAGCGAAAACCTGGGCCAGACCATCCTCCAGGCCGCCGACGCCTCGATCCTCTACTGGCCGTTTTCCATGCTCAGCAACCTGTACGGCGGGTATTTCCTCAAGCGTTTCGGCACCAACCGCTGGCTGTTCATCCTGCCGCCGGCCGGCCTGGCCGTGCTGTGGCCACTGTACGCCATCCCGTCCCTGGGGGCGTTCTACGCCGTGCTGGTGGCCATGGGGCTCATCGCCGGCATCGTGCCCACGATCATTTTCGCTTCCGGCCCGCTGCTGGCCAAGCGGCCGGAAGGCATCGGCGCGGCCATGGCCGTGATCATCATCGGCGAGAACCTGGGCATCCTCGTCGGGCCGGAGGTCTTCGGCATCCTGCGCCAGTATTCCGGCGGCTTCACCCTGGGCTTTTCGGCCTTGTCCCTGGGCGCGCTGCTGCAAATCCTCATGCTCTACCGCATCTGGCAAACGGGCGTCTTCGGCCCCAAGCCGGCCCGGGCCTGAGGCGGGCCGGGCGCGGCCGGCCCCCGACGGCCCAGCCGGACAAATGGCCGCGCCCCGGCTGCCTCGCCGCAGCCAGCCGGGCTTGGCGGGCCGGGCCGGCGGCCGGCCGGGTCCCCACGGCACCGTCGCCGTCGGCCGGCCCGCGTCACTGTCGCCGGACGCAACCGATCCCCGACGGCCCTGCCGATTTCACCGGCCTGGCCGAGCGCGGCCGATCCCTTGCCGGCAACGGCGCGGGCGCCGTTACGAAGCGTCCTTGGCGACGCGCGGCCCGTAGAGCGTCTTGAGGTAGAACTTGCGGATCTTGCCCGTAAGCCCCCGGGGCACGTCGCCGAAGAAAAAGACCGACGGCCGCTTGTGGGCGGGCATGGCCTGGCAGAAATCCTCCAGGTGGCCTTCGTTGAGCGCGTGGCCGGGCTTGGCCTGGATCAGCGCGGCCACGCGCTGGCTCTCGCCGCAGGGCAGCCCGAAGACGGCCGCGTCCTGGATGCGCTTGTGCAGCAGCAGGAAGTTCTCGACCTCCACCGGAAAGATGTCCTGGCCGCCCACGTGGATCACGTCGTCTTCCCGGTCCACGTACCAGATGAAGCCGTCCTCGTCGCGCACGGCGATGTCGCCGGTGAGGAACCAGCCGTCGCGCAGGTGCTTCTCGGTCGCCTCGCTGTCCTGGTAGTAGGCCTTCATGACCCCCGGGCCCTTGACCATGAGCCGGCCGGCCTTGCCCTGGGGCACGTCGGCCAGGGCGGCGTCCACGATGCGCACTTCCCAGTCGAAACCGGGCCGGCCGATAGCGCCGACCTTGTGGAAATTGTTGACGCCGAGCTGGATGCAGCCCGGGCCGGTGGTTTCGGTCAGGCCGTAGGTGGTGTTGTAGAGGTGGCCGGGAAAGATGGAGCGCCATTCGTTGATGAGGCTTGGCGAGACGGGCTGGGCGCCGATGTGCATGAGCCGCCATTGGCCCAGGCTGTAGGCGGCCAGGTCGATGCGGCCGCTTTCGATCTGGCACAGGATCTCCTTGGCCAGGGGCACCACGAACCAGACGATGGTCACGCCTTCCTCGGAGATGGCCTCGAAGATGCGGTCGACCGCGAAGCTATTGAGGATGACGGCCTTGGCCCCGACGATGAAGCCTCCGAACCAGTGCATGACCGCGCCGGCGTGGAACAGCGGCGGCAGGCACAGGAAATTGTCGGCGTGGACCTGGCGGTGGTGGCTGTTTTCCAGGTAGCAGGCGGCTTCCAGGTTGCGATGGGTCAAAAGCGCCGCCTTGGGTTTGCCGGTCGTGCCCGAGGTGCAGTAGAGGGCGGCCTCGTCGAGGAGACTTAAGGGCACGGCCGGGGCCACGGCGCTGGCGTCGGCCAGGATGGTCGCCCCGTCGGCGGCGTAGGGCGGCAGGCCGCTGTCGCCGCCGATTTCGATCAGGGCCCGCAGGTTGCGGCCGTCGCCTTCGCGCAACCGGGCGACCAGGGCCCGGAAGCGGCTGCCGTAGCACAGGGCGGCCGCCCCGGACAGGCTCAGGCAATGGCCCAGCTCACTGTCGCCGTAGGAATAATCCACGGGCACCACCAGGCAGCCGGCGCGCAGGATGCCGAAATACAGCGGCAGCCACTCGATGCCGTTTTCGAGCAGGATCAGGACCCGGTCGCCCTTGACCAGGCCCTTGGCCGCCAGGTAGCCGGCCAGGCGGTCGGCCTGCTGGTCGAATTCGCGCCAGGTGATTTCCTTGCGCCGCCCCATGTTGGGGCTGCGTTCGATGAGGGCGATTTCCTCGGGATACATGCGGGCGTTTCGCGCCAGAATTTCCGTGACAAGCATTGACGACTCCCCAAGCAGACAGGCGGGCACGGCCATGCCGCCTATTCGAGGCCGAGTTCCTTGATTTTGCGAAAAAGCGTCCGCCGGGAAATCCCCAACCGGGAGGCCGCCTTGATCTTGTGCCATTTCACTTCGTCCAGGGCCCGGACGATCATGCGCTTTTCGAAGACCTCCACGGCTTGTTGCAGGTCGAAATCGCCGCTTTCGCCTTCGTCGGCCTTCTCCAGGGAGGCGATGATTTCCTGGTCGATGTTCTCGCGCAGGAAGTCGAAGTTGCCGAGGGTGAGGAAGCGGCGGATGGCGTTTTGCAGTTCCCGGACGTTGCCCGGCCAGGAATAGCTCATGAGCAGTTCGTAATGGGCCTTGGTGAAGGCCGGGACCTCCCGGGCCTTGCCCAGTGCCGCGACGAAATGGTCGGCCAGCAGCCGGATGTCGTCGCCGCGATCGCGCAAGGGCGGCAGGGAAATGGGAATGACGTAGATGCGGTAGAAGAAATCCCGGCGCATCAGCCCGGCCTGGACCAGGTCCTGGAGGTCCTTGTTGGAGGCGGCGATGATGCGCAGGCTGGGCCGGATGACCTCGCTGCCGCCCACCGGCGAGAAGCCCCCCACCTCCAGGGCGCGCAGGAGCTTGACCTGCATGGCCAGGCTGATCTCGCCGATCTCGTCGAGGAACAGCGTGCCGCCGTGGGCCGCCTCCAGGTAGCCCTTCTTGTCCTGGGTGGCGCCCGTGAACGAGCCCTTCCTGTGGCCGAAAAACTCCCCTTCGATGAGGGTCTCCGGGATGGCCCCGCAGTTGACCGCGATGTACGGCCCGCCCTGGCGGCGGCTGTTGGCGTGGATGGCCTGGGCCACGAGCTCCTTGCCCGTGCCGGTCTCGCCGTGGACGAACACGTTGTCGTCGGCCATGGCCGCCTTGATGATCAGGTCGTAGACCTTGTGCATGGCCGGGCTCTGGCCGAGGAGCTGGCCGAAGCTCTTGCGGTCGCGCAGGGCCGTGCGCAACAGTTGGCGTTCGTCGCGCAGCCGCAGTTCGGTCCTCTTGTACTGGCTCATGTCCGACATGAAGCCTTCCACCGAAACC
Organism: Solidesulfovibrio sp. DCME; assembly: GCF_049995385.1. Taxonomy (NCBI): domain Bacteria; kingdom Pseudomonadati; phylum Thermodesulfobacteriota; class Desulfovibrionia; order Desulfovibrionales; family Desulfovibrionaceae; genus Solidesulfovibrio; species Solidesulfovibrio sp. DCME. Next base: position 873,583 of record NZ_CP188261.1, on the reverse strand, counting down.
AGTTCCTGGCCCTCGGAAAAGACCCCCCGCCCCCGGTTGAGCACCCATTTCTCCCGGCCCGAGGCGTCGATGATGCGGAACTCGTGCTCGTAGGGCTTGGCGTTGGCGATGGAGGTGTAAAACGTGCCCAAGGCCTCGGTCTCGTCCTCGGCGTGGAACAGTTCGGAAAGCACCGAGAAGGTCTTGTCGCGGAAATGCTCCTGGCCAAAGCCGGTCAGCTCCCGGCAGCCCTCGCTGACGTAGCGGATAGTCCATTTGCCGTCGTTTAAGATCTGGTAGGCCATGCCCGGCGACAGGCCGAGCAGGCGCTTGTGGAAGGCGTCGCGGCAGTGGTGGCCGGCCAGGGGATCGCGGTCGAGCAGCAGGCAGACGAGGCCGTCGAAACGTTTCGGCGCGCGGCGCAGCACGCCGGTAAACAGATGGAAGCCCGCCGCCTCGCCGCCGGCGAGGGTCAGGGGCTGGGCTTCGGCCGGGCCGAGGCCGGAGAGGCCTTCCAGGCTGTCCGTCCCGTGCTGGGTCATGAGCTTGGCGAAAAGCGCCTCGGCGGTGAAGTCCGCGGCCGTGAGCCGGCCGGCCAGCAGTTCGCCGATGGCCTTGCCCACGGCCGCGGCGGCCGGGACGGACAGCAGCCGCGCCATGGCGGCGTTCCAGGCCAGCACGCGCATCTCCGGGTCCAGGGCGAAGGCCCCGAAGGGGAGGCAATCGAAGGCCGGGCCGGCCGGGTCGAGGAAATCGTCGCTGTTGTGCATGGCGTTTCGCCTGGTTGCCGCGGCTTGCCGGCCCTTTCCGGGCGGCGCCGCGCCAAGCCGCGCCCCCGTACGCTAGCAAATGCGGTGCCTTGGCCGCAGCGGCGGCAGCCTTTTTTTCGGAAACCGGGCCGCCGGGCCGCGAAAGCCGCCCCGCCCAAGCCGGCCCGAGCCGCCCCCGCCGCCGGCCATGGGCCATTCGCGGCGGGGTGAGTGCCACAATTGGCACGCCTGGTATTTCCCTAAATGAAACAGCGACGTAATGCAATATCCTCTTTTTATGAAGTGCCAGAAATGGCGCATCCGCCCTTCCCGCCGGGTTCTCCTCCGGGCACCCTCGCCAGGCGATACAGGCAACATACTTAAAAATAAGAATATTTTTGTTTATCCCGGCCAGGCATGGGCCTTGCTTTAGGCCAGGCAAGGTAGGCCTCGGTTCGAGGACTGTCACAACAAACCATTCCACCACAACCTGCAAGGAAGGTGCTGCATGACCTCTGATCTGGATCTTCAGCGCAAAAAGAAGCTGGGCGAGATCTTGGCGGAAAAGGGTCTCGGGATGAACTTCCAATACGGTGGCAAGGCCCCCGAGGAGATCGTCGACCGGGAATTCCAGGACCTCAAGCCCCATCCCCGCGTCGAGAAACTCTATGACCTCTACCTCAACACCCTGTCCTCGGTCAGCATGGAGTTCGGTTACTGGTACAACCGCACCTATGCCCAGTTCGAATACGAGATTCCGGTCTACCGCCGGGCCAAGGCCCTGTCCGTGGCCTTTGCCAAGACCACCCCGCTGATCATCCCCGGCGAGCTCATCGTGTGCTGCAAGGCCCGGTACTATCGCGGTTCCTTCCCCATGCCGCAGCTGTCCGAGGGCTTCTTCCTGGCCCACGAGGACGAGATGTACCAGGAGGCCCTCAAGCGCGGCGGCGAGTCCTCGGGCGAGCTTTCGCGCGTGGGCGCCGGCGGCGGCAACGTCACCGAGAGCTTCGGCAAGATCGTGTCCATCGCCGGCAAGTTCGGCATCCGGGCCGAGGAAGTGCCGGCGCTCAATAAGATCGCCAAGGCCTGGTACAAGAAGTCCGTGGACGACCTTGGCAACCGCTGGGAACGCGAAGTGCCCGAGTACGACCTCAAGGAAAAGATCATGCGGACGATGATCTGCATGTTCGACTCGGGCTACACCCTGCCCCAGGGCCGCGAGGTCATGAGCTACTACTACCCGTTGGAGTACGGCTTCGACGGGCTGCTGGCCCTGTGCGAGGAGAAAAAGGCCGAGGTCGCCGGCAACGCCCACGGCGACGGCATCGTCGGCATGGACCGCCTGTACTTCTACGCCTCCTGCATCGAGCTCATCAAGGGCATCCAGGCCTGGATCGAGAACTACGCCAAGGAAGCCGCCCGCCTCAAGCAGTACACCGAGGACCCGCAGCTTCTGGCCGACTACGACAAGATCATCGACTGCTGCCAGTGGATCGCCCACAAGCAGCCCCGCACCTTCTACGAAGCCATGCAGATGGTGCAGTTCATGCACACCATCACCCTCAACGAGGACGCCCTGTCCGGCATGTCCCCGGGCCGCCTCGGCCAGGTGCTGTGGCCCTGGTTCGAGCAGGACGTGGCGGCCGGCCGCATCACCGAGGACGAGGCCCTGGAACTGCTCGAACTGCAGCGCGTGAAGTTCACCTGCTTCGACGTGTTCGCCTCCTTCGGCGTGGTCGGCGGCGTGCTTTCGGGCAACACCTTCAACAACCTTGCCGTGGGCGGGCTGACCCGCACCGGCGAGTCGGCGGCCAACCGGCTCGAGTACCTGATGATCCACGCCGGCATGACCATGCCCTGCCCTCAGCCGACCCTGTCGATCCTGTGGGACGAAAAAACACCCGAGGACTTCGTGCTCAAATGCGCCGAGTGCACCAAGATCGGCACCGGCTACCCGGCCTGGTTCAGCTTCCGCATGGGCACCGAGTTCATCTGGAACCACTACCAGAAGGAAGGCATGACCCTGGAGGAGGCCCGCTCCTACGCCATCGGCGGCTGCCTGGAGACGGCGCCGGCCGTGTGGAAGGTCCTGCACCTTAACGGCAAGGACTACGAAGTGCCGGCCGGGGCCAGCCAGCCCGCCGCCGTGGGCGTCCACTTCATCTCCAACCCGAAGATCCTGGAGATGGTGCTCTTTAACGGCTTCGACAACCGCACGGGCATCCAGGTCTTCGAGCCGCACAACAAGGCCCTGGAAACGTTTGAGGAAATCTGGGAGGTCTACAAGGACTACTACGCCCAGACCATCGAAGTGCTGCGCAAGTGCAACAATATCCAGCACGACATCTGGCGCAAAAACAACATGTGCATCATCCAGTCCCTGTTCAAGCCGGACTGCCTGGATCGCGGCCACCACATCGGCGACATGGGCTATCGCTGGAACGGCACCTACAACATCGAGAGCTGCGGCACCATCAACATGGTCAACGCCTTCGCCGCCCTGGACAAGCTCGTCTTCGAGGACAAGAAGTACACCCTGGACGACTTCCGCCAGGCCATCCTGGCCAACTTCGGCTTCTACAAGGCCGACGAGATCGACAGCTTCTCCCTGGCCGAGCAGGTCAAAAAGGACGACGGCGACGCCTTCGACGCCATCCACAGCGACTGCCTCCAGGCGCCCAAGTACGGCAACGACGACATCAATGCCGACAAGTACCTGATCCTGTGGGAGAAGTGGTTCACCAAGGTGGCCCACACCTTCGAGTCCCTGTTCGGCCTGGAGATGTACACCTGCCAGAACTCGGTCTCCACCCACGGCACCCAGGGCCGGGCCTGCCTGGCCTCGCCCGACGGCCGCCTCTACGGCACGACCTTCGCCGACGGCTCCATGTCCGCCTACCCGGGCACGGACCGCAACGGCCCGTACGCCCTGTTCAAGTCCGCGACCTGCTGGGACCAGTCCTGGTCGCAGAACTCGCAGATGAACATGAAGATCCACCCCCTGGCCATCAAGGGCGAAAACGGTACCCGCCACCTGGCCGACCTGATCAAGTCCTACCTGCGTCGCGGCGCCCACCACATCCAGTTCAACGTCTGCGACTCCAAGGTCATGCGCCACGCCCAGGCCCATCCCGAGCAACACCGCGACCTGCTGGTGCGCGTGGCCGGCTTCACCCAGTACTGGGTGGAAATCGGCAAGCACATCCAGGACGAAGTCATTGCCAGAACCGAATACGAATCCATCTAGGAGGGGCGAGATGTCCACGATCAAGGGAAGCAAACACGACGACTGCCGCAACTTCATTCCGGTCGACGCGGCCAAGGGACTGTGCGCCTGGACCAACCAGATGATCGCCATCGATTCCGAGTGCTGCCCCAAGTACGAGGAGTTGCCCAAGTGCAAGAACTGCAAGAGCTTCGTCGACCGCTCCAAGGACGGCCTGGGCAATTGCGTCGGCCTCGAGGACAAGAGCTTCTGGGCCTACGGCGAGATGCCGGCGGTCAATTGCCAGGGCTGGAACCAATAGGCCACGGGCGGTAGACGCAACGGGGCCCCGGCACGGGGCCCCGGCAACGGCCTGGCCATTGTCGTGACGTCCGCGCCGGGCCGGCGGTTTCGGGGGAAATCGCCGGCCACGCGCCCCCAGGGGCCACGGCGCGATGGAGAGGCAGCGGTGATCGGGATGGCGGCGGAGACGCCGCCGCAGGCAAGACGGCCCGCCACGGCGGGCATGGCCAGGCACTTGGCGACCAGGCGTCCACCGGCACAGCAAACCACGGACAGGGGGGCAGCTCCCCCCTGTCCGTAGAAGCGTCATGGGAGGATCGTTATGAAAGAGGGCCAAGGCTTGGTTTTCGACATCCAGAGCTTCTCGGTGCACGATGGTCCCGGCAGCCGGACATTGGTTTTTTTAAGCGGCTGCCCCTTGCGCTGCCAGTGGTGCTCCAACCCCGAGGGCCTCGAACTGCGCCAGCGCTTTCTTTTCAGCCAGGCCAAATGCAAATACGACAAGACCAACTGCAAGCGCTGCCTCAAAGCCTGCCCCCACGGCGCCATCAGCCAAAACGGCGACGGCAAGCTCCACTTCGACATGGCCGTGTGCGACACATGCCAAAGCCATGTCTGCGTGGACCACTGCATCTACGAGGCCGCCCGGCTGTCCGGCAAGTGGATGACCGTGGACGAGGTCATGAAGGCCATTTTGCGCGACAGTCAGTTCTGGTCCCAGGGCGGCGGCGTCACCTTCAGCGGCGGCGAGGCCACCCTGCAAAAGGATTTCCTGCTGCGCCTGCTGCGGCGCTGCAAGGAAAGCTCCGTCCACCGGGCCATCGAGACCACGGCACACACCAGCCCGAAGGATTTCCAGGAAATTTTCAGCTTCATCGACTTCGCGCTTATCGACTGCAAGCACATGGACAGCGCCCGGCACAAGGAAAAGACCGGGGTGGGCAACGAACTGATCCTGTCCAACATCGCCACCCTGGCCAACTCCGGCTGGAAGGGCCGGCTGGTGCTGCGCATTCCCGTCATCGAAGGCTTCAACGACGACGAAGCCAACATCATGAACGTCATCGGGTTCATGAACGCCAACAAGCTGTTCGAGGTCAACATCCTGCCCTTCCACCGCCTGGGCGACTCGAAATGGAGCCAGCTCGGCCGGGACTATCCCTACAAGGCCTTCGAGCCCACGCCCAAGGACACGATGCGGGGCATCCAGGACCTGTTTCTGGACCACGGCATCGCCTGCTACGTGGACGAGGAACTGGCCTGAGGCGACAGGGCGCCACCGGCCCGAAAACGGCCCCGCAGGCAGCCCCTGCGGGGCCGTTTTGCCTGGCGGCCCGGCCCCCGGCCAGGAAACGCAGCGTCCCAGGCCTGTCACGCCTGACGCGCCCTTGAAAAAGGCCTCTGCCTTTTACGAACAACACTTGAGAATAACTATTCTTTCTCAACAATACTTTCGTATTTCGAGGGAGCTTCCCCGGCCGGCGTCCGCGACAGCTGGGACGTCGGCCGCCCAAGTTGAGACAAAATCGCCCATTTTTCTCCAGGCCAGGCCCGGGCAGGCTTGGCGCCGGTTGCCGCGCGGTTGTCGCGCCACCGCTGGCATCCCCGAGGTCGCATTTTGAAACGCCCACGGCGACAACTTTTCCAACCTGCTCTAATCACGCCAGAAAATAACGGCTTCGAACCGGCATGGCCCTTGCTAACCGTATGGCGTCACGCGACAACGGTTGGCACGGGCCGCCGGCCCCACCGGGCATTTCCGGCGGGGCGGCCAACGGCCCCGGCGTCGCCGCGACGAGACGTTTCCCGATACAAGGTATGCCGTTTCATGTCCCGAAGCACCGCCCTCGATCCCCGCTCGGCGCCGCGATCCCCCGCGCGGCCCGGCAGTCGCTTGCCTTCGGGCAGGCGCAACACGACAACGAGAGGTCTCGTATGAGCGACATCGAGAAAAAACAGCAGGCCTACGGCCGCATGGTCGTGGCCGCCTCGTTCCTGGCGGTCTTTGTCCTGTTCGGCTACCGGTCCACCTTCGCCGTGCTCAAGGACCCCATGCTCAAGGACATGGGCTGGACCAATGCCCAGACGACCATCGGCTACTCCATCATGATGACGATCTATGCCATCTCCGCCTTTTTGTGCGGCATGATCCTGGACAAATGGGGCACCAAGCCGGTCTTCGCCATCGCCGCCGTGCTGGGCGCCCTGGGCTTCTACGTCACCGGGCAAACCACGAACATGCCCTCCTACATCCTGGCCTACGGCCTCTTCGGCGGCATCGCCACGGGCATGTTGTGGGTGACCTCCACCATATCCGTACGCAAATGGTACGTCGGCAAGAGCTACGCCACCATGTGGGGCTTCGCCTTCGCCGGCGCGCCCCTTGGCCAGCTCATCCTCACCTACTGCATCAAGAACGCCCTGTCCGAAGGCACCTCCTGGCGCTCCATCTACGAGGGCCTGGGCTACACGACCTTCGTGGTCCTGGCCATCGCCTTCTTCCTGGCCAAGCGGGGGCCGGAATCCTACGGCCTGCACGCGGCCGGGGCCATGCCCGCGGCGGCCGGCGCCACGCCGCCCCGGGAGTTCGAGTGGAGCATCGGCCAGGCCTTCGGCTCCTACCCCGTCTGGGGGGCCATCCTGACCTTCGTGTTCAGCGTACTGGCCGAGTTCCTGGTCTGGACGCAGGTCGTCAGCTACTGGCGGGTGGACCTCGGCATGGACATCTCCACGGCCTCCTACATGTACATGGTCATCGGCGTGGTCGGCATCTTCAGCATGCCCATCATGGGCATCGTGGCCGACCACACGGTCAAGGTCACGGGGCATGAGCCCCTGGGGCGCAAGCGCATGCTCCAGCTCGGGCCGTCCATCGGCGTCGTGGCCTGCATCCTGCTGTTCCTCCAGACCTATTCCATCTGGATCGGCGTGGCTTCCTGCTTCCTGTTCGCCGTCTACTGGGCCATCGTGCCGGGCGGCGTGGTCGGCTACACCGGTTCGCTCTACGGCCGCAAGACCCTGGGCAAGATCTGGGGCCTGGCCACGCTGCTGGTCATGGGCACCGGGCCGTTTACGGGCTCGTTCCTCGGCGGCTACCTCAAGGACGTCACGGGCAGCTACACGGCCTCCCTGGTCGTGGCCTTGGTTTCCTTCCTGCTCTCCCTGGTCTTCGCCTCTTCGCTGCCCCTCAAACTGCTCAACCCCGAGGAGCGCCGCCTGGTGCAGGCCGCTCCCGCCACCTCCTGACCGCAGCCACCCCCAGGGCCGCGGGCGCGGCGGCGCGAAGCCATGACGCGCCGCCGCCACCCCCCCGCCGGCCCCTTGCCCGGGCGGCCTTCCCTCACCAGGAAGGCCGCCTTTTTTTGGGGCCACGGGGCAAGCGCCCGGGCAAGGATGCGGCCGGGGGCCGGCCCCCACCGGCCGCCCCGCCCGTGGCCGCCCGTTGCGACGGCACCCCCTTGCGGCGCACCCCGGCCGCAAGGCGCCAAAGCCAGGCCGCCTCCCGGCGTCGGGACAGCCCAGGCCCGGGATGGGACGTCCCTGGCATTCCTGAAATACCGTATGATCCCGGAATGTTGAAAGCGATTCTCCCCTTGCCGGGGACAAGGCTGGCCGCCGCCGGGGCCACGCTCGGGCACGGACAGCGCCAAGACCTCCCCCGGGCGCCCTTTCCCGGCCATGGCACGGCGATTGCTCAATTTCCGCACAACCACAACACCGGCAACCGAGGGAAGACGCCACGCCAAGCCGTACCCGGACCGGCCGAGGCAACGCCGGCCGCTCCTCCCGCAAGGACACTGGCGCTGCCTTTTTCCAGCGGCCTCACGGCCCTGCAACCTCACCGCAGGCGGCCCCTGCCCAGGCCGGGGACGCCAGGGAACATCCGTCATGCGAACGCTGCTGTTACTGAGCCTTTTAAGCGGCCTGCCCGCCCTGTCCACGGACATGTACCTGCCGGCCATCCCCACCCTGCAAGCCCTGTGGGGCATTTCCCTGGCCGAGGCCAACCTGTCCGTGGTGGCGTTTTTCGTCTGCTTCAGCTTCTTCCTGCTCGTACACGGCCCCCTGTCCGACCGGGTCGGCCGCAAGCCGGTGCTGGCCTGGGGCCTGGGCGTGTATGTGGCCGGCTGTTTCGTCTGCGCCCTGGCCGACTCCATCGGGGTGCTCATCGCCGGCCGGGTGGCCCAGGCCATGGGCGCGGCGGCGGCCGCCGCCCTGTCCCTGGCCCTGGCCAAGGACCTCTACAGCGGCCTGGCCCGGCAGAAGGTCCTGGCCTATATCGGCGTCATCATGCCCCTTTGCCCGATGATCGCGCCCATGATCGGCGGGGAACTGCTGCTGGTGATGTCCTGGCGGGGGATCTTCCTGTGCCAGGGCCTGACGGGGCTTTTGGTGCTCGGGGGCTGCCTGGCCCTCGAGGAACCCCTGACCAGCTTCACCCGGGGCGGGGTCGGGCCGGTGCTGCGGCGCTACGGGGTGCTTTTTGGCAACACCCGCTTCATCCTGCTCAATTTCGCCCTGACCTTCATGGGGCTGGGCTATTTCGGCTTCGTCGCCGGCTCGTCGTCGATCTACATCAGCGGCTTCGGCGTCAGCGAGCAGGTCTACGGCTTCCTGTTCGGGCTCAACGGCTTCGCCATCATGGCCGGGTCGTTCGTCAGCGCCCGGCTGAGCGCCACCATCGCGGCCCGGTCGCTGCTGCGCTGTTCGCTGCTGGGCATGGTCGCCGCCTCGATGGTGCTGGCGGCCACGGGAGGCCCGAGCCCCACGGCCGTGGCCCTGTGCATGTTCGGCATCACCGTTTTTTACGGCATGAGCCGGCCGGTGAGCAATCACCTGCTGCTGGAGCTGGTGGAGCAGGACGTGGGGGCGGCTGCGGCGCTGATGACCTTTTCGCTGTTCGTCTGGGGGGCGGTGGCCATGCTGGTCATCTCGCTCAACTGGGATTCCAAGGCCGCCATGCTCGGCTGGCTGGGGCTGCTCGGGGCGGCGGTGCCCCTGTGCGCGGTGCTGGCCATGCGCCGCCTGGCCCCGGGGCCGGCCTGCGAGGAGGACTAGGGCGCCCCGCCCGGCCGGGTCGGGCAGGCGCGCGTGCGCCGGCCTGGCGCGCCAGGCTGGCTCGGGCGCGCCGGCTTGGCGCGTCAGGCGGGCGGCGGCGCGCCGGCTTGGCGCGTCAGGCGGGCGGCGGCGCGCCGGCCTGGCGGGACTCGGCCATGGGCACCGACATGAAAAACCGGCCCTGGCCGCCCTGCTGCTCGAAGCGCATGGCCCCGCCGAGACTGCGCATGAGCCGGAAGCAGACCGGAAGCCCGATGGTGTCCCCGCCGGCATCGAAGGGGAGAAAGACCCGCTGCGCGTCGGCCACGGGCTGGGCCTGGTCCCCGCCGACCTCCAGATGGACGAAGCCCTCGCCGCTGCGGGCGACAAGCCACATCCCTCCCCGGGGAGGCAGGGCGTCGAGGGTAAAGCGGATGAGGTTGATCACCACCTGGGCCAGGATGTCCGGGTCCTCCTCGACCACGATGGCCGCCCCTTCCAGGTCGAGGCGCGGGGTCACGCCGGCGCCGGTCAGTTCCGGCCCCAGAAGGGCCAGGCAGTTGCGCACCACCTCGGCCATGACCACCGGCACCGGATGCTGGCGCACCGGATTGAGGTAGTCCCGGATGCGGTTGAGGAACTGCTCCAGCCGGTTGGCTTCCTCGAGGATAATGGCGGCCTCCGGAAGGTCCGGCATCTTGCGCGTCAGGCGCTTGGCGAAGCCGCCGATGGCCATGAGGGGGTTGCGGATCTCGTGGGCGACTTCGGCGGAAATCGCCCCCAGGGTGTGGATCTTCTCCTTGTGCACCAGCACCTTTTCCAGCAGCAGGCGGTCGCCGATGTCCATGATCAGGCCCTCGACCCGGGGCCGGGGCTCGTGGCCGGCGCAGGCGGAGGTGGGGATGGACTTGAGCACGCCGTGCACGATCTGGCCGTTTTTGTGCAGCAGCCTGCACTGGCGGGAAAACGACCGGGCGCAGTCGTCCAGGCAGGCTTGGAGCTGGCCGCGCACCCAGTCGCGCTGGTCGGGGTGGATGCGGTCGAGCAGCCAGTCCGGTTGCCCCAGGGCTTCCTCCCGGCTGTAGCCCAGCAGCGTCCGGCAGCCCTGGTTGACGAACTCCAGGCCCAGGCCCCGGCCCCAGCCGAAGATGAGCAGCGGGATGTTTTCCACCAGGTTGGCGTAGCGCTGTTCGGCCAGGCGCACGGCTCGCCGCAGCCCGGCCCGTTCCAGGGCCTTGTCCACGGCCAGGGCCAGGGCGGCCATGTCCTGGATGGGCTTGGTCACATAGTCCCAGGCCCCGGCCTTGACGGCCTCGATGGCGTCCCGCAGCACCCCCGTACCGGAAACCACGATGCTCGGCGTGTCCGGGGCGATGTCGCGCAGCCGGGACAGGACTTCCAGGCCGTCCATTTCCGGCATGCGCAGATCGACCAGCACCACGTCCGGCCGCTTTTCCAGGAACGTCTCCAGGCCCCGGCGGCCGTCCGGGGCCTCGTACACGGCGAATCCCCGGTTTTCCATGTAGGCGGCGATGGTCTCGCGGATCAGGGGTTCGTCGTCGATGGTCAGCAGGACCGGCCGCCGGGCGCTCATGGCCGCTTCTCCACCGGGAGTTCGACGAGGAAGGTGGCGCCCTTGCCCGGTTCGGACTCCACGCTGATGGTGCCGCCGTGATTGGCGGTGACGATGAAGTAGGACACGGCCAGGCCGAGCCCGGTGCCGAGCCCCGGCTCCTTGGTGGTGAAAAACGGCTCGAACACCCGGCGGCGCACCGTATCGGCCATGCCCGGGCCGTTGTCGCGCACCTCGATGCGCACCCCGGTTTCGGTGCGGGAGGTGCCGAGCACGATGGTCGGCGCGCCCTGGCTCGGGGGATGGCCGGCCATGGCCTGGGCGGCGTTTTTGAGCAGGTTGAGGAGCACCTGCTCGATCTCCGTGCGCGTGCAGGTGATTTCGGGCAGATTCTGGCCATAGCGGCGAACGATGGTGATGTGGCGAAAATCGTAGTTCTTTTTCAGGTCGTAATCCGTGGAGGCCAGTTCGAGGCTGCGGTCCATGATGGCGTTGACGTCGGCCGGGGCCCGCCGGGATTCGCTTTTGCGCGAAAATTCCAGCATGCTGGAGACGATGCCGGCCGCGCGCCGGCCGGCTTCCTGGATGCCGGCCAGGAATTTGAACACCCGCCGCTTCTCCAGGTAGCAGCGCACGGCCTCGACGGTGCAGCCGCAGTCCTTTGCGCCGTTCTGGTTGGCCGGCAGGGCCGGGTCGAGCTGCATGAGGCAGACCTGGGCCGCCTGGAGGATGGAGCTCAAGGGGTTGTTGATCTCGTGGGCCATGCCGGCGGCCAGCCCGCCGACCGAAGCCATCTTTTCCGACTGGATCATCATTTCCTGCAGCCGGATGCGCTCGGTGATGTCGCGGATGACGCCGACAACGCTGTTGTGGCCCAAGGCATCGACGTAGCGGGTCTTTTTCGTGACGATGGTGCGCAATTCCCCTTCGCCCGTGGTGAGGTGCTCCTCGCTTATATGCTCCCCGCCGGTGGCCAGCACGGCATCATCGACCTGCCAAAAGACCGCCACCTGCTCGGGCGGGAAGAAATCCTCGTCCGTGCGGCCCAGTATTTCCTCCCGCGCGCGGCCGACGAGGGCGCACAGGGCGTCGTTGACCAGGGCGAAGCGATGGCCTTCGTCCTTGACGAAGATGGGGTCGCCGATGGCGTTGACGACGCTGTTGAGATATTCCCGGGCTTGCCGGATCTTCTCCTCGGCCTTCTTGCGCGCGGTGATGTCGATGCAAAAGCCCTCGATGCGCTCCTCGCCCGTGCGGTCATCCCGGCGCAGCTTGGCCCATACGGCGATCCAGACGGTGGTGCCGTCCTTTTTGCGGTGGCGGTTTTCGAAGTTTTGCACCGCGCCGTCGCGTCGCAGCCGCCGCAGCAATTCCTCGCGCTCCCCCGGATCGACGTACAGGTCGAGGACCTCTCCCCCGATCGCCTGCTGGTAGGCTTCGGGGGAGTCGTAGCCGTGGATGACGGCGTTGGCCTCGTTGGAAAACAGGTGGCGGCCCGAGGCCGTGGTGGTGAAGATGCCGACCGGCGCGGTCTCGAACAGCGTGCGCAACTGCCGTTCGCTTTGGCACAGGGCGGTTTCGGTCTTCTTGCGTTCGGTGATGTCGCGGGCCACGCCCACGGTGTAGCGATGGCCGTCGATGTACATGGTGCTCAGGGTCAGCTCGAACAAGCGCATTTCGCCCGAGCGGCCGGCATAGGCGACTTCGTGGGTTTCGCCCTCGGGCACGTCGTCGAGCCCCCCGGGCAACGGGTCCTGCCGGACCACGCTGAAACCTTCGAGCAGGGACCTCCAGGCCTGGTCCACCTTGCTGAGGCCGAGCAGGTCGATGGCGGCCTGGTTGGCCTCGAGCAGCACGCCGGAATGGGTGTCCACCAGGAAGATGGGATCGTGGGCCCGATCGAGCAGGGCATGGAACAGCGCCAGTTCGTCCCGGCCGTAGGGCGGCCGGGCGTCGGCATCGCCCGGAGCCTGGCCGGACGGAACCTCGGGGAACTGGTGGCGGCAAGGCTCGTTGGTGTCGGTCATGGCGCCTGCTCCTCCTCATCCTTCCACTTGTCCCGAATGGCCTGTATGGCCTCGAGGTGCGCGAAAAACACGGCCACGAGCCGGGGATCGAACCGGCTTGCGGCGCCCTGGCGCAGGATCTCCAGGCTCTCCCGTTCCGAAAAGGCCTTCTTGTAGGCCCGGTGACTGCGCAGGGCGTCGTAGACGTCCACCACGGCCACGATGCGCGCCTCCAGGGGAATGTCCTCCCCCTCGAGGCCAAAGGGATAGCCCTGGCCGTCCCAGCGTTCGTGATGCAGCAGGGCCAGGGTCCGGGCCAAGGTGAGCAGCGGGTTGTGGTCGGCGCCGCGGGCCGGCGGCAGGGGGTCCGAGCACCAGGCCCGGGCGTCCTGGAGGCTGCCGAGGGGGCCGAGAATCTCGCAGCCATACAGGCAGTGGCGTTTCATGATTTCCCACTCCCCGGGCGTCAGCGGCCCGGGCTTGAGCAGGATGGCGTCGGGGATGCCGATCTTGCCGAGGTCGTGCAGGGGCGCGCATTCCCGCAGCATGTCGCATTCCTGCGGGGAAAGGCCCACGGCCCGGCCGATCAGGGCGCTGATTTCGCCCACGCGCACGACATGGCGGCCGGTCTCGTTGTCCTTGAACTCGGCGGCGCGGCTTAAGCGCTGCATGATCTGGCGGCGGGTCCTTTCCACCTCGGCCGTGCGCTCCCGCACCAGGGCTTCGAGGTTTTCCTGATAGGCCCTGTTTTCGCGCAACAGCCTGGCCCGTTCCAGGGCCTTGTCCACGGCCAGGCCCAGGACGTCCATGTCCAGGATGGGCTTGGTCACATAGTCCCAGGCGCCGCGCTTGATGGCCTCCAGGGCGTCGCGCAGCACGCCCGTGCCCGAGACCACGATGGTGGGGGTTTGCGGGGAGAGGTCCCGGATGCGGGCCAGGACTTCCAGGCCGTCCATTTCCGGCATGCGCAGGTCGACCAGGACCAGGTCGGGCCGCTTTTCCAGGAAGCATTCCAGCCCGAGCCGGCCGTTGGCGGCTTCGAGCACGGCATAGCCCCGGTTTTCCAGGTAGGCGGCGATGGTTTCCCGGATCATGGCCTCGTCGTCGATGGTCAGGACCCGCGGGGGGGAAACGGTCATGGGCGGAATCCTTTATTCCAGAAGCCGCTGGAGCCGGTCCACGAGCAGCCCCATGTCGGCGACGGGTTTGGTGAAGACGTCCCGGGGCGTCAGGCCGGCCCCGGCCAGTTCGGGGCCGGGGGCGAAATCCATGGAACCGGTGCAGATCAGCCATTTGACGGCCGGGTATTCGGGGTGGGCGGCCAGGATCATGGCGTCGCCGCTTTGGCCCGGCAGGCGGATGTCCACGATGGCCCCGTCGCAGGGCCGGCTGGCCAGGACCTCCAGGGCCTGCTCGGCGCTGGCCGCCGTGACCACGGCAAAGCCCTTGGCCTCCAGAAACACCTGCAGGCTGTCGCGGATGGTCTCCTCGTCGTCCACCACGAGAATGGTCGCGGGATGTCCGGTCATGCCCGCCCCCCTGTCGGCAGTTCGAGGATGAAGGTGGTGCCCTGCCCGGGCTCGGACTCCACCCGGATCGAGCCGCCGTGGTTGGTGGTGATGATGCAATAGGACACGGCCAGCCCCAGGCCCGTGCCTTCGCCGGGCTCCTTGGTGGTGAAAAAGGGTTCGAAGACCCGGGTGCGGACATGTTCTGCCATACCCGGGCCGTTGTCGATCACCTCGATGCGCACGCCAGCGCCCAGCCGCCGGGTGCGCACGGTGATGGCCGGCCTGCGCCCGGGGACGGGGCTGGCGGCCATGGCCTGGGCGGCGTTTTTGAGCAGGTTGAGCACGACCTGCTCGATTTCGGTCCTGGCGCAAAGGATCTCGGGCAGGCCGGGGGCGTAGTCCCGAACGATCTCGATGTGGCGGAAGTCGTACTTCTTTTTGAGGTCGTAATCCGTGGCGGCCAGGGCCAGGCTGTGTTCCAGGACGTCGTTGATGTCGGCCGGGGCCCGGCGCGAGTCGCTCTTGCGGGAAAATTCCAGCATGCTGGACACGATCTGGGCGGCCCGCTTGCCCGCGTCCCGGATGCCCTCCAGGAACTTCACGATACGCCGCCCCTCGATGTAGCACCGCACGGCCTCCATGGAACAGGCGCAGGCCTCGGCGGCCTGCCGGTTGGCCTCGATGGCCGGGTCGCACTGCATGAGGCAGACCTGGGCCGCCTGGAGAATGGAGCTCAAGGGGTTGTTGATCTCATGGGCCATGCCGGCGGCCAGCCCGCCGACCGAGGCCATCTTTTCCGACTGGATCATCATTTCGCGCAGGCGCTCCCGTTCCGTGACGTCGTCGAGGCGGATGACCGCACCGTTTATGCCATTGGCCACCAGGGGATAGATCTGGAGGTCGAGCAGATGCTCCACCCCGTCCACACGCAGCTTGGCATGCTCCACGCGCCGGACGTCGCGCTGGCGCAGGGCCCGCTGCAGTTCGCCCGCATGGGCCGACAGCAGCGGCAAGACGTCGGTCGGCGGGCGGCCCAGGGCTTGGTCCGGGGCCACGGCGCACAGGGCCTGGGCGCTGCCGTTGAAGTGGGTCACCAGGCCCTGCTCGTCCAGGGCGATGATGGCCGAGGGCATGGATTCCAGGATGTTGTTGAGCAGATGTCGTGTCTTGGCCAGTTCCTGGTCCCGTTGCCGCAGTTGGTCGGCCCGGGCCTGGAGGCCCTGGGCCATGTCGTTGAAGGTGCTGGCCAGCCGCCGGATCTCCAGGCTGCCCGAGGCGGCCGCGGCCCGGGCCGTCAGGTCCCCCCGGCCCAGGCGGTCCGATGCCGCCATGAGGCTGTCCAGGCCCGTCAGGACCGCCACCCGGCCCAGGTGCCGGGCAAACAGCAAGGTCAGGGCCACCAGCAGGAGCATCAGGCTCAGGGAGCGGGTGAAACGGTCGCGCGCTTCGCGGAAGGCGTCCAGCCAGTCCATGGAGACGACGATCGTGGCGAAGGGCGGCTCCGCCGGCCCCAGGCGCAGCCGGGCAAAGGCCACCAAAACGCGTTTTCCGTCCTGCGTGTGCTCGTCAAAGAGCCCTTCGTCCGCGCCGGCCCCGGCGATGCGCCGCCACAAGGCCGCCTCCAGGGGCTGGCCCAGGGCCAGGGCCGGATCGGGCGGATAGGCCAGCATGCGCAGGCCGTCGCGGTCGAACAGGCCCACCCGGGCCTGGGGGGGCAGATCCAACCGGTCGAGGAACTGGTGATAGAATTGCAGCTTGAAGGACTCGCCGATGATGCCCGCAAACCGACCGTCCCCGGTCACCACCGGCAGGGCGAAGACCAAAATGGGCAGGCCCGAGGACCGGCCGACGTTGAACACCCCGGCGCTGAATTCCCGCCTGGTGCTCGTCTCCTGGAAATAGAGGCGGTCGGCCAGGTCCTTGCCCAGAAAGTCCGGCAGGCCCGAGGCGATGACGCGACCGGCCGGGTCGGTGAGGAAGATGTTGGTCAGCTCGGGGTGATCGCCGAGCAGCGTGGTGAAATGGGTGTTGCAGGCCGTCCGGTCGCCGGATTCCACTTCCGGGAGATGCTCCAGGGCCGTAAGCAGCACCTTGGCCTCGCTGACGATGCCCCCTTGCATGGTCGACAGGCTGTGCAGGAGGGTCAGGGTGTTCTGTCTGGCGTCCCGCTCGGCCTCGAGGCGGCTTTCGTACATGGTGTAGGCGCCCAGGGCCATGGCCGGCAGGGCGACCAACAGGACGAGGAGGGTCAGGCTTTTGTGAATGGAACCGGAAAAAAAGGGTTGCATGGTCCACATCCTTCGTTTCCGCCCGAGGCTTGGCCAGAGCCGACCGGTACTGCGTCCTCCAACCCCCTTCCGATGCCGTGCGGCAGGGCGCGCGGGCCGGCCGCGTCCCCCGTGATTGAAAGAAAAAAACGATGAGGCTCCGATACGAGACTACCATACCGGGCCGGAAGTTGTCCATGTGACGGCGGTGTCGCGGCAAAAGGGCGCATCCGGGCGGGTTGCCGGGGCCTCCCCTGCCGGGAAGGGCCACGGCCAGGCCCCGGTGGTGCGGCGGCCCGTCAGGGCTTGCCCGTCAACGCGCCGCACCGGGCACGGCCAACCACGGTTCCAGCCAGCGGCTCTGGGCGGCGCGCAGGGCATCGAACATGTCGCGGATCTGGTCGAGGGTGCAGACGGCGGCGGTCACGGGGTCCAGGGAGAGGGCATGGAGGGCCGCTTCCGGGCGCTTTTCCAGGGCGGCCTCGACGACCAGCCCCTGGACGTTGACGTTTGTCTGGCAAAGCGCCGCGCATTGCCGGGGCAGGTTGCCCACGGCCACCGGGTGCAGCCCCGTGGTGTCGACATGGACGGGCACCTCGACCACGCAGTCGGCCGGGAGGTTGGGGATCAGGCCGTCATTGGGCACGTTGGCGTTGACCCGGGCCGCCTGGCCGCCGGCCAGGGCATCGAGGATACGCGGGGCGTTGAGGGCGTTGCGGCGCAGGTCCAACGGCTTTTGCCCGGCCAGTTGCGCCTCGATCTCCGCCTGCCCGTACGCATGAACCTGGCGTTCCAGGGCCAGGAGATTCCAGCGGCGCGGCAGGAAGCGGTCGATGGTTGCCGCATCCTTGCGGAAATAGGGAACGTAGTCCGTGAAATGCCAGTGGTTCTCCGTGGACCACAGGCCGAAGTGGCGCAGGATCTCGCAACGCACCCCATCGGCGGCATAGACCTCGGGCCTGTCCGGCAGTTTCCGTATTTCCGGGTACATGTCCAGGCCCTTGTGGCGCAGGGCCAGGATCCACGTCATGTGGTTGATGCCGCCAAACAGGTAGTCCACGTCCTCGGGCACCGCGGCGTCCATGAGCCTGGCCCAGGCCTGGGGCGTGTGGGGGTGCTCCACCCAGGGGCCGATCCCGAGGTACCCGGCGAGCTGGGCCACGGTATAGGTCACGCCGTAGCACAGGCCGATGGTCCGGATGGGCGAGGCCCGGCGCGCCGCCCAGGTCAGCATGGCCAGCGGGTTGGCCTTGTTGATGCAAAGGGCCCCGGGGCAGACGTCCTCCATGTCCCGCAGGACGGACAAAAGCGCGGGGATGTGGCGCAGCGCCCGGAAGATGCCCCCAGGGCCCAGGGTGTCCCCCACTTCCTGGCTCACCCCGTAGTGCCGGGGGATCTCCATATCCAGCCGCCAGGCCTCGAGCCCGCCGGCCTGGATCGTGCACAGCACGCAATCGGCGCCGGTGAGCGCTTCGCGCTGGTCCGTGGTGGCGCGCACCGTGGCCGCCAGGCCGTGGCTCTCGATCATGCGCCGCGCAAGGCGCAGGGGCCGCTCCAGGGCCGCGGCGTCGACATCCTCCAGCACCACCGTGCAGCCTTTCAGGGCGTCGCAGGAAAAGGCGGCGGCCAGGAACTGCCGGGTGAACATGACGCTTCCCGCGCCGATGATGACGATCTTTCGCATGGCGCACCTAGGTTCGTTTGTGTTTGAGGGCCAGGGCGTGGACGGAGACCGACACGAGGATGATCAGGCCGTACACGAGGCGGGTCCAGAAGCCGGCCAGCCCGGCGGCGATGATGCCGGCCTCGATGATGCCGATGATGATGGAGCCGACGACCGTGCCGTACAGCGTGCCCTTGCCGCCAAAAACGGACGTGCCGCCAATAAAGACCGAGGCGAAGACCAGCAGCATGTAGCCTTCGCCCTGGGTCGGCCACCAGTTGGCCATCTCCAGGCAGATGCATACGGAGACGAAGGCCGCAAGCATTCCCATGAAGATGAAAAGGAACAGGCGCGTCCGCTCGGTCCGGATGCCCATCATGCGCGCCGCCTGGAAATTGTCCCCGATAAAAAGCAGGGCGTCGCCGAAGACGTGGCGGTTGAGCACGAACCAAAACAGCACGGCCAGCCCCAGGCACCACAGGCTCTGGGCCGGGATTTCCCCGAAAAGGCGGCCGACGAGCAGGCCATGCAGGCCCGTCCCCCGGAGGTCGGCCAGGTTCACGGCCAGGCCGTCGGCGGCGACGATGGCCGCCCCGCGCCAGAAAAACTGGGCGCCGATGGTGGCGATGATGGAGGGGACCCCGATGCGGACCACCAGGAAGCCGTTGAGGGCGCCGGCGGCGGCCCCCATGGCCAGGGCCGCGGCCAACCCCAGGGCCGGGCTGGCCGTTTGCCTGGAAACCAGGGCGAAGGCCAGGCCGCTGACGGCCATGACCGAGGGAAACGACAGGTCCATCTCGCCCGCGACCACGCAAAAGGTCAGCCCCAGGGCCAGCAGCGTGGCAAAGGGAATCGTGGACAGGAAGGAAAGATAGATGCGCGCCCCCAGAAACGTCCCCGGCGCGAGGGCCATGAAGGCGGCCAAAAGCAGCACCAGCAGGGTAGTCACCCCGAGCTGCGGCGCAAAGGGGCGCAGGCGGCCCAGGCGCCCGCCCGTCACGCCGGGCTCCGGGAGCCGGCCGCATCCATGACGCGGCCCAGCAGCGTCTCCTCGTCGCAGCCGGCCTTGGCGAAACAGGCCGCGACCCGGCCGTGGTCCAGGATGACGAAGCGGTCGGCGGCCAGGTAGGCGTGGCGCATATTGTGGGAAATAAAGATGCAGGACCGCCCGGCCGCCCGGACCTGGCCCATGAAGTCGAGCACCTTGCGCGTCTCCGCAAGCGACAGGGCCGTGGTCGGTTCGTCGAGGACAAGGATGTCGGACCGGAAGTGCATGGCCCTGGCGATGGCCAGCCCCTGGCGCTCGCCCCCCGACAGGACGGCGACGGCGGCGGCCGCATCGAGGCCCCTGGCGCGAAGGCCCAGCCTGTGGCGCAGCAAGTCCATGGTGATGGCCTTTTCGCGCCGCACGTCGATGAAGCCGAGCCGATTGGCCAGGTGCCGCCCCACGAACACGTTGCGCCACAGGGGCTGCTGTTCGCCCAGGGAGCGTTCCTGGTGCACGGTTTCGATGCCCAGGCGCCGCGCCGTTTCCACGCAGTAGGAGCGGAAATGGACGCTCTCGCCCCGGATGCGCATTTCCCCGGCATCGGGTGCGTGGACCCCGGACAGGATCTTGACCAGGGTCGATTTCCCGGCCCCGTTGTCGCCCAGAAGCGCCAGCACCTCGCCGGGCCACAGTTGCAGCGAGACGTCGTGGAGGGCGCGGATGCCGCCAAAGGATTTGCCGATGCCCCGCAAGGCGAGGAGCGGCGCGGCATCGGGGGGATGTTCGGACACGGCGGCCTCTGTCGCTGGGGTTGCGCCGCCGAAACGGCAGGCCGTCGGCCCGGCGGCGCACGGGCCGCCGGGGCAACGGCGTATGGGGAAACTAGCGTAAGCCCTTTTGGGCCAGGGGCGCGATGAAGTCGATGTTGTCCTTGTGCACGAAGCCGGCCCCGGTTTCGATGACCAGGCCGGAGAACCCGTACTTCTTGGTCAGCACGATCTGCAGCACCGGCAGATAGCCCTGGAGGAAAGGCTGGCCGTCGCCGACGAGGCTGACGTAGCCGCTTTTAATGGCGGCGGCGGTGGCCGGCGAAAGGCTGAAGCCGCAGCCGAGGACCTTGCCCGGGGGCAGGTCGGCGGCGCGGAAAAAGTTCTCCAACTGGCCGGTGAGCGCGCCGTGGTCCATGAACACGGCCTTGGTGTCGGGGTTGGCGGCCAGGTAGGCGGTCAAAAGCGGCGCGCCAAGCGAGGCGTCCTTGTCGATTTCCGGCGTGATTTCCATGTAGCCGACGACCAGCCCGGCTTTTTCCAGGGTCTCGATGATGCCGACGGTGCTCAATCCCCGGGTCGGCTTGCTTTTGAGCCCCCACACCAGCACCTTGTCGCCCGCCTTGAGGCCGAACCGGCGCAAGGCCTCCGCGGCCAAGGCCATGCCCCGGGCCTTGTTGTCCACGCCCGAGTAGCCGAAGCCCTTGGACTGGTATTTTCCCGTCAGCTTGGGCAACTCGGTGTCCGTGGCCGTGACGACGATGCCCTTCTTGACGGCCTCGTCGATGAGCGGCGCGTAGGCGTCGTCGCCGGGATGGCCCATGACGACGATACCGTCCGGCTTGGAGGCCAGGGACTTCTTGAAATTCTCCAGCATGATCTGGGGGTCCCAGTCGGAATAGACGAACTTCACCGTACAGCCGAGGTCGGCGGCGGCCTGTTCCGCGCCGTGCTGCACCACGGTGGCGTACGGTTCGCCGACCGCGCCGCCGGCATCGAAGAGGATGTTCAGGCCCTGGCCGCTTGGTTCGAGTTTCTGGCCGGCCCAGGTCGCGGCGGGCAAGGCCAGGGCCAGAACACAGGCGGCCAGCAGCAAACGGAACCCATTTTTCATTTCTATCTCCTTCGCTCGCAGCAATAGGTTATTGTAATACATTATTATTGTTAATTTTTTTGATCTTGTCCATCCAAATTCCGCCGCTTTCCGCCGCTGCGGCCACTTTTCGCCCACGCATGACGACACAACCCATGGCCTGCTCGCCCGCAGTATCCGCGTCCCCTACAGTCGGCAGGCCGGGCTTGGCTTAAAGGCGCAACGTGGCGGCCAGGCGCTTTGGATAGCGCAACAGATCCAGGGCGGAGGCAATGTCGCGGCACACCACCCGCGAGGCCAGGACCGCCTGGACCGCTGCCCCTTCCGCGCCGACGATGGCAATGCCCAGGGCCGCCGCGGCCAGCATGAGGCGGTCGTTTTGCCCGTTGCCCACAGCGATGGCCGAGGATGCGCCAAGGCCTTGGACGTATTCCCGCTTGGCGACATCTTGGGCCGCCGGCCCCAGGACCGACACGACGCAGGGCAGGCCGTCGAGCTGCCGCCGCACCGTGCCCATGGTGTCGGCGGTCACCACATGGATCGCGAGGCCGTGCGGCGGGAGGGCGAGCTCCCGCAGGCGGTCGGCCACGCCCGCCACGAGCAGGCCGTCGGCGGCCAGGGTTCCGTTGTAGTCCAGTACCAGGTGCCGGGCCTCGATGGGGTCCTGGCCGGGAATCGCATACAGCGCCATGGCCGCCTCCGTTTAGGTGATGTCCTCGATGCAGGCCTTAAGGGCCTGCGGCTGCCGGAGTTCCTCCCGCCCAAGCTCCCGCACGATCGTCCCCTGGCGCAGCACCACGGCCCTGTCCGCCAGGCGCCGGGCCTGGGCCAGGCTGTGGGAGACCAGCACCAGCGTGCGGCGGGGGGCAAGGGACACCAGCAATTCCTCGATCCGGCCGGCGGCCACGTAATCCAGGGAAGCGGTCGGCTCGTCGAGCAGCAGGATGCCCGGCTCCAAGGCCAGGGCCCTGGCCAGGCACAGCCGTTGCTGCTGGCCGCCGGAAAGGCGCAGGGCGTTTTCGTCCAGGCGGTCCGCGACCTCGGCCCACAAATGGGCCTCGACCAGTGCCCGCTCCATGCGTTCCCGGGCCTTTTCGCGCGACAGCCCGGCCACGAGCCGCAGCGCCAGGGTCATGTTGCGCCGGATGCTGCCGGGCAGGACGTTGGGCGTCTGGAACACCATGCCCACCCGGGCGCGCAGGGCATCGCCGTCCATGGCCCCGGGGCCGTAGAGCTCCCGCCAGCCGCCGTCGAGGCGAAGCCGCGCCCGCCCCTCGGTGCGGCAGTGGGGAAAGCGCTCGTTGAGGCGGTTGAGCGCCCGCAGCAAGGTGGTCTTGCCCGAGCCCGAACGGCCCAGCACCACGGTGACCGCGCCGGCCGCGATGTCCAGGCGGACACCGTCGAGGACGACGCGCCGGCCGAACGCAACGCGCAAATCCGTGACCACCCCGGCCAACCCGTTTTCCGTCATGGGCAGTCCCGCCAGCGCCGCCGCAGGGTCGCATGGAGCAGATGGGCGCCGGCAAACAGGCTGCCGGTCAGGGCCAGGAGCACGATGGCCGCGCCGAAGCCCCGGTCCAGTTCCTGGGGCGTCTGGTACTGGGCCGCCAGGTAGTAGATGGTGAAGGGCAAGGCCTCGAACTTGCCCGTCAGCCCGGCCGGCGCGCCCGCGTTGGCGACGACGCCGGTCAGCAGGATCACGGCCGTGTCCTCGGCGGCCCGGCCCACGGCCAGGATCACCCCGGCCAGGATGGACCGCGCCGCCGCGGGCAACAAAATGTGGCGGATGGTGCGGCCGTGGCCAAGCCCCAGGCTCGGCCCGATCAGGCGCAGGGATTGCGGCAGGCTTTCCAGGCTTTTCTGGGTGGCGCTGACCAGGTAGGGCAAGACGAGCAGGGCCAGGCAGCCGGCGGCCAGCAGCAGGCAGGTGTTGGCCGCCGGCAGGATCGTGCGGCGCAGGAACAAAACGAGGGTGAAACCGAAAAGGCCCATGAGCACCGAGGGGATGCTGGCGAGCAGGTCCACGCAAAACGTCAGCCCGGCCTTGGTGCGCCCGGTGGCGTACTCGGCCAGGCAGACGCCGGCCGCGATGCCGACCGGCACGGCAAACAGGCAGGTCAGGCCCAACAGGCCAAGGGTCCCCAGGCAGGCCGGCCACAGCCCCTCCATGACCGCAACGCGCAGCCACATCGCCCGCCAGGGGTCGGCCTCGCCGAAAAGCAGCGACGGCCCGAGCGTCCCCAGCCCCCGGTACAGCAAAAAGCCGAACAGGCCGGCCAGGGCCACGGCAAGGCCACAGGCGCAAGCCCGGCAAAACCAGGGGAAAAGGGCGTAAACGCAGCGGGGCGGCGTCATGCCGGTTTCCGCAGCAAAAACTGCATGGCCAGGTTCACGGCCGTGGCTGTGCCCAGCAGCAGCAAACCGGCCGCGAACAGGGAGTTGTAGGCCCGCGAACCGCTCTCCGTGGACACGACCAGGGCGATGTGCGCGGTGAGCGTGCGGATGGAATCGAGCGGCGAGAGCGGCAGTTGGGGCGCGTTGCCAGCGAGCATGAGCGCAACGAGGGTGTCGCCCACGGCCCGGCTGAAGCCCAAAACGGCCGCGGCCGCCACGGCCCGGCGGGCCAGGGGCAGCACCACGTGGAGCAGGGTCCGGGCGGTGTCGAGCCCCAAGGCGGCGGCAACCAGTTCCGTGCGCTCCCAGGCCAGGCGCAGCGGCCCTTCCAGAAGCAGCACCACCGTCGGCAGCACGAGCAGGCTCAGGGTCAGCCCGGCCGTGAGCCAGCAAAACCCCGAGGAGTCGCGGAACGCGATCTGTACCAGGGGCGTGAGGGCAAAAACCGAAACGAAGCCGTAGACCACCGTGGGGATGCTGGTCATAAA
The DNA here is from genome assembly GCF_049995385.1 of Solidesulfovibrio sp. DCME. Classification (NCBI taxonomy): domain Bacteria; kingdom Pseudomonadati; phylum Thermodesulfobacteriota; class Desulfovibrionia; order Desulfovibrionales; family Desulfovibrionaceae; genus Solidesulfovibrio; species Solidesulfovibrio sp. DCME. Next base: position 849,560 of record NZ_CP188261.1, on the reverse strand, counting down.
CCGGACAAGGCCCAGGGCCAGGCGGGCGGCCGTGGGCGCGCCCGATCCGCAGATAAAGCAGCAAAGCCCGATGCCAACCGGCAAGGCAATCAGCATGGCCGAGGCGGCCAGGGCCAAGGATGCCGCGGCCATGGCCAGGATGCCGAACGCGCCGTCCATGGGGCGCCAGGCAAGCGACAGCACCGAAGCCGCCTTGCCGGCAACGAATACCGGGGCGGCGAAATAGAGCAGGAAAGCGAAGACGGCGGCCACGGCCAGGGCGCACAGCCCGGTGGCCCCGTACAGGGCGGCCAGCCAGGCGGCCCGGCCCAGCCTGCCCTCGCCGCGACGGACGCCGTCTTCGCCCATGGCCGGCTACTGGAGCGGAATGTACCCGGCGGCCTGGCTCAGGACAGCGCCATCCGGGCCGAGGATGTAGGCGACGAAGGCCTCGGTCAGCCCGGCCGGCTTGCCCTTGGTGTTCATGTAGAGCTTGCGGGTCACGGGATAGGCGCCACTGGCGGCGTTTTCCTGGGTGGGGGCCACACCATCGAGCAGGGGCGCCTTGACGGTCTGATCGATATGCCCGATGCCGACATAGCCGATGCCGTCCTTGTCCTTGGCGATGGCCGTCTTCATGGCGCCGTTGGAGGCGACCACATTGGCCGAAGCGGCGATTTCCCCTTTGCCGAGCATCTTTTCCCAGAAGACTTCCCGGGTGCCGCTGGCCTCGTCACGCGTATAGAGATGGATCGGGGCATCGGCGCCGCCCACGTCCTTCCAGTTGCGCACCTTGCCGGCGAAGATGCCCCGGACCTGGGCCGTGGTCAGGGCGGCGACGGCATTGGCGGGATTGACGGCCACGGCCACGCCGTCGATGGCGAAGGGGAACGAGACCAGGCCGTATTTTGCCGTTTCGTCGGGGGTCAGGGCCCGGCCGGTGTTGCCGATGGCAACCAACCCCTCGCCGACCTGCTGCACGCCGACGCCCGAGCCGCCGCCGGCCACGGTGATGCGGATGTTGGGGTTGGCGGTCATGATCCGCTTGGCCGCTTCCTTCATCACCGGAATATGCGCCGTGCCGCCGGCGATATCCAGGTTGCCGGACAGGCCGGCAAACCTGTCCAGTTCGCCGGCCATGGCGACGGGGGCGGCCAGGAGCAGGCAGAGCAAGGCCGGCAGGAATGCCCGGGACACGATCAGGATGCGCATGCGGACCTCCGTGTGTTGGGACGAAATGGAATGTTACATTAGAGCAAGAATCGAGCGGCGATGGCAAATTCATAGTGCATATCGATAGGCGAACCTTCGATCGGAAAAGGCAATACGCTTCCCGTATGCCCGTCTTCGCCCCCCCCGGTACGCCGCGCCGCAACCCGGCCAGGTCATTCGCCCGGGGCTGGTCGCAGCGGCCGCGGGCGAGGCGTTATAGCGCGCCGGGGCCGCGGGTTTCCCCGGCGGCCAGGACCCGGCCGCGCTCCGCCCGCTGTGGCACGCCGCAGGGCAACCTGCCGGCCGAAAGGCGGCGGTTGGGCGAATGCCGCGGGAACGGGACGCATGCGACACCTGGCCGTTGCCCGGGATTGACCCCGACCCGGGCCGACGCCTAGTGTCGAAACCCTTGTGCCCACAACGAGCCGCGGATGCAGACCCAGCCATGCCCAGACTTGACCGCCTGCTCGGCCTGATCCTTTTTCTGCAATCGCGCCGGTTTGCCACGGCCGCCTCCATGGCTGCGCACTTCGGCCTGAGCCAGCGTACGATCTACAGGGATATGAAGGCGCTGGCCGAGGCCGGCGTGCCGGTGCTGGCCGAGGCCGGCGTCGGCTTCTCCCTCATGCGGGGCTATCTGCTGCCGCCGGTCAACTTCTCCGAGGAGGAAGCCTTCGCCCTGGCGACCGGCGCCATGCTGCTCGAGCGCACGGCGGCCTCGTCCCTGTCCGGCCAGGTGGCCACCGCCCTGCAGAAAATACGGGCCGTGCTGCCTGCGGCGCGCCGCGACGAACTGGCTCGTCTCATGCACGGCATGGGCAGTGCGGCCGCAACGCCGCCCCCGGCCCAGCAAGCGGACCTTGGCCTGATCCAGAAGGCCCTCGTCCGCTGCCGGGCCCTTCGCCTGCGCTACCAGGGCCACGGCAAAACGGACGCCGTGCAACGCGTGGTCGAACCCCTGGGGCTGCTCTACTACCTCGGCCGCTGGCACCTCATCGCCTGGTGCCGCCTGCGCCAGGCACTGCGCGATTTCCGCCTCGACCGCATGCACGAGCTGGAAATGCTCGGCGAACGTTTCGTGTTGCGCGGCGACTTCGACCCGGCGGCCTATGTCCGCGAGAACATGCCGCGTCCCGGCCTGCACGCCCTGGTGCGCTTCCATCCCGACGCCGCGGACCGCGCCAGGCGGGAGTGGTGGCTCGGCGTGGACGAGGGCCGGCCCCGGGCGCCAGGCGGCGACACGGTCCTGCGCCTGGCCACCGTGGACTGGGGGCCCCTCGCCGCCTGGCTGCTGGCCTTTGGCCCCCTGGCCACGGTGATCGAGCCGGCGGCACTGCGCGAGCGCATCGCCACCCTGGCCGAAGCCGCGGCCAGGCACCACCGGGGCGGGCCGACCACGACCTAGGGTCGCGTCCTCGAAAAAGTCATATACTTGTTGAAGCGCAACGAATGAGAATAGCTGTTTTTTCTTAAAAAATACGATCGTATTTCTTATGGGACGCCACACGAGCGCGTCAAGACGATCTTGCCGCCAAGGCGCCCTTCCCACATGGCCGCAAAGCCTTCCCGGGCCCGCTCCATGGGCAACACCCGCGCGATCTGCGGCGCCAGGCCATGGCGGGCGACGGCATCGTTGCCGAGGATCATGGGGAAGGGGATGGGCGTGTCCTGGCCGGTGATGCCGCGCAGGGTGAAGATGTCGTGGCGGTTGAGGCTCGCATGCGTGACGCGTACCCGCACCCACCCCTCGGGGATTTCCGGTTCCGGGCGCTGCCCCACCTCGAGCGCCCGGAGCGGCTCGGCTTCGTTTGGCTTCTCGCAATACACGGCGAACATGGCGATCTCCTTTGCATAGGGTTGACGGACGCCGGCCAGGGTGGCCCCCGCCCCTGACAGCCCTATGGCCACAGCCATGGCCCCGCCGCCCCTGCTGACACGGGGTTGTCAGGGGCCTGCCCGAGCATGGGGCCAGGGTCACAATGGGGTGCCCGACAACAGAACACACAAGGAAAACGTCATGCCCATCGCACTGCCCACCGCCATCGCCGGGTACTTCACGGCGGCCAACAGCCACGACGCCACGGCCATGCTGCCCTGCTTCGCCGAGGATGCCGTTGTCATCGATGAAAAACGGGAACGGCGCGGCCACGCGGCCATTGGCGCCTGGGAAAAAGAAACCTCCGAACAGTACCAGCCGCATGTGGAGCCCGTCTCCGTCCAACTCAGCGGGGAAGAGGCCGTGGTCATGGCCACGGTTTCCGGCAACTTCGCCGGCAGCCCTGTGCCCTTGCGTTTCGCCTTCCGGCTGACGGGGGGCCTGATCGGCCGGCTGGAGATCACCGCTCCGTAGGGCGGCAGCGCGAATCGACGCCATGGCGGCCTGCGTCCCCTCCCGTCGAGGGGCGCAAGGAAACGCAGCGGGTCCGCCGGCAAGGCGGACCCGCTGGTTCGTTGGCCCGGGCGAGGCCCTTTATTGCGGTTTTACAGCCTGGAATCGAACCGGCCTCACCTACCCTTTGCAACCCTCACCGATGCAACTTCGCCAAAAGGGTCTTGCGCCTGATGCCGAGCTGTTTGGCCGCCTCGGTCTTGTTGCCGCCCGTCACCTCGAGCGCGGCCAGGATGGCCTGGCGTGCGACCGTTTCCAGGGGCTGGATCGCCGCCGGCCCGGCCCGTACCTCCCCCGGGCCTGGCTGCGGGTGCTGCGGCGCGGGTGCCTGGGCGAGGCCACGCGGCAGTTCCCTTTGCGTGACGAAATCGCCGGGCATGAGCACGACCGCCCGCTCCACCGCGTTTTCGAGTTCCCGCACGTTGCCGGGCCAGCCGTACTTGAGGAGCAGGTCCATGGCCTGGGGCGTAAACCCCTTGGCCGCCTTCCGGTTGGCCTCGGCGATCCGGCGGGATGCCCTGGCCGGTATCCGCGACGTCGATGCGCACCCGGCCACGGGCGGCCTCGTGGGTGATCCGCACGGACAGGTCAGGCAACGGACCCAGGAACTGTCGCAGGCCAATAGCAAGCTGCGACGGCTCAGCGCGTCCGACGGCCTGACCGGCCTGGCCAACCGGCGCATGTTCGACGAGACTTTTCAAGGCGAATGGAACCGCGCCTTGCGCCACCGGCTGCCACTGGCCGTATTGTTGCTGGATGTGGATCAATTCAAGGCCTACAATGATCATTACGGCCATCTCGCCGGCGATGCGTGCCTCAAGCGGATCGCCCAGGCGTTGCAGGGGGCTGCCCAAGGCGCGGGGGAACTGGTGGCCCGTTACGGCGGCGAGGAGTTCGTGATCCTGCTTCCCGGCCTGCTGGGCCGCGAAGGCGCCATCGCAGACGCCGGCGTCGTTTCTCGCGCACGTCGCGCACGCAAAGTGCTCGACGTGCTGCCCGAGGCTCGCGTGGAAGATTCCGCTCACCGGCCGGATGGGACCGTCAGCTCCTCCGGCAATGCCGACGCGGCCCGGCTGCGCAAAGGCAACAGGGCGTATTACGGCCACAAGAACCAGGCCGCCACGGACTGTCGCGCCACAGGATTGGGACAGCATGCCCTGCTGGCGCTACTTGCCGGATGCCACAAGCCCTGCTAGGTGGTTGTAAAGCGCTGCATCCAACGCCGTTCGCCAGGACCGCCGGGAATGTGGTCCTGCCGCGCCGGCTTCCCACCGGCATTGCTTGTTGTTCCGCCTGCTCGTGCCTTGCCGGGACCGGACGCAGCCGCCCGGCCCGCCAGCCAACCCTGTGACGCCGTCGGGCATATCCCGCGCGGGGAGGATGCGACATGGGCAACAAGGTGCTGCTCCTCGGTGCCGGAGGCATGGGCGCTCTGGCCGCCAAAACCATCGCCGCCTTCGAGGAGGTCGGGACGCTCACCGTGGCGAGCCTCGAGCGGACCGACGCCGCCCGGGTGGCCTTGCAGTGCCGGGGCAAGGCCGAGGGCGTGGCCGTGGACGTCACGGACCACGAAGCGCTGGTGGCGCTCATGGGACGCTCGGACCTGGTACTCAACTGCGTGGGCCCGTTTTTCCGCTTCGGCCCTCCGGTGCTGCGCGCCGCCATCGAAGCCGGCACGGACTACCTCGACATCTGCGACGACCCGGCCCCGACCCGGGACATGCTGGACATGGACAACTCGGCCAGGGAAGCCGGGGTCACGGCCATAATCGGCATGGGCGCGAGCCCGGGCCTGAGCAACCTGCTTGGGGCGTGCGTCGTCTCCCGCCTGGACACGGTCGACCGGCTGGTGGCCGGCTGGAACATCGAGGAGAAGACCGAGGACACCCTGGAATTTTCCGCCGCCGTCATCCACTGGATGGAGCAGTGCTCGGGCACGATCCTGGAGTGCCGCGACGGCCGGCTCATCGACGGCGCGCCCCTGGCGGACCTCGACATCGACTACCCCGGCCGGGGGCGGCGCACCATCTACACCGTGGGCCATCCCGAGCCCGTCTCCTTCCACTACTCCTGGCCCCAGGTCCGCGAAACCCACTGCGGCATGGTCATGCCCTCGGCCTGGATCGGCCTGTTTCGCGACTACCGCAACGCCATCGACGCCGGCCGCATGACCCTGGAAGAAGCTGGACGGGACCTCGTCGGGAATGCCGCCAAGGCCGGCTGGATCGAGGCCTTGCTGACGGCCCTGTCGCGGCTGGTGGACGGCCCCCGGCTGCCACTTTTCTTCGTGCTCGGCGAGGGGCAACGCGACGGCGTCAAGCGCACCGTGGCCGCTTCGCTTGCGGCAACGCCCCCCGGTATGGCGGCCATGACCGGCGTACCGCTGGCCCTTGGCGGGATCATGCACCTGCGCGGGCTGACTCCGGGACCGGGCGTCATGGCCCCGGAGCGGGCCTTCGAACCCGAGCCCTTTTTCAAGCTCTTCGCGCCCTACTGCACCCTGCCCGGGCCGTGCGCGGCCTCGCAGCTGGTGGAGATGGCCGAGGAGTAGCCGGCAAGCCGGCTTATCGGGTCGCCTGGACAGGGCGTCGCATATCGTTCACCGACAAATAACATGCAACCGTCCTGATTCGACGACCCGTTCGAGGCAGGTATGGCCAACACGAAGGTTTCCCCTCGCGCGCCCTTGCTGTCCCCACTACCGTCGCGCCGTCGCCCGGCTCTCGCTTGGCACGGGAGCGCCGCATGACCTCGCGTCTTGTCCAGGCCTGTTTGCGGTTTCTGGGCCTTGGCCGGACGGCTGCGTCCGAAGCCGGCCTGCTGCGCCTGGACAGCGGGCCGATCCTCCAAAACGACGACGGCGTCTACAAGGGCATTCCCTATGCCGCGCCGCCCGTTGGCGAACGGCGCTTCCGTCCGCCCGCGCCTCCGTCTCCCTGGGCCAAGCCCCGCTGCTGCGACGATTTCGGTCCGGCCTGCCCACAGCCGGATGCGGACGAGGACACCAGCGAAGACTGCCTGGCACTCAACGTCTGGACACCGGCTCAACCCGCCGCCGAGGGCCTGCCGGTCATGGTCTTTTTCCACGGCGGGGCGTTCCTGAGCGGCTCGGGTTCGCTGCCGGTCTACGACGGGGCAACCCTGGCCAAGACAGGCGTGGTGGTCGTGACCTGCAACTACCGGCTCGGCGCGCTGGGGTTTCTGGCCCATCCGGCCCTTTCGGCCGAATCGCCCCGGGGCGTATCCGGCAACTACGGCCTCCTCGACCAGCAGGCCGCGCTCGCCTGGGTGTCGCGCAACATCGCCGTTTTCGGCGGCGACCCGGCCAACGTCACCATCTTCGGCCAGTCGGCCGGGGCCACCTCGGTGGTGCTGCACCTTTTCCGGCCTGAGGCGGCGGGACTTTTCGCCCGAGCCATCGCCCAAAGCCCGGTCGGACCGGGCGCGTTGCGACCGCTACGGGAACCGGTCCGGGACACGGTCGCGGCCGAGGCGGTGGGCGTGGAATTCACCCGCAGGCTCGGCATCGACCCGGCCGCTGACGACAAGACGATCCTGGCCGCCCTGCGCGCCGCGGACGTGGACGCGATCCTGGCCGCCTCGGCCCCGGACCCGGGCCTGGCCATGGAAGTGGCGGGACTGCTTTTCTGCCCCACCGTGGACGGCGTGGTGGTGCCGGCCCATCCCCTGGAACGGATCGGACGCGGGGCGCTGCCGGACAAGCCGCTTCTTCTCGGCACGACCACGGACGAGGGATCGCTCTTTGTACCGGGGCTTCTGCCGCCGGTGGAGACGCCCGGGGCCTATTCCCGGCTCGTGAAACGGCGTTTCGGCCCGGATGCGGACAAGGTCCTGGCCCTGGTTCCGGGCAGGGCCGAGGATTTGCGGACCGATCTGTCGCGGCTGATCACGGCGCGCTGGTTCACGGCTTTTTCGGTCTTTTTCGCCCAGGCCATGGCCGAGGCCGGCCGGCCGGTGTGGCTGTACCGCTTCACCGCGCCGCCGCCGGGCGGGGCGCTGGGCGTGCTCAAGGACGAATCGGGCGCGTCCGGGGTCACGGCCGCCCAGGCCGGCGTGCCCCACAGCGCCGACCTGTTTCCCCTGTTCGGCTTCACGCCCTGGTATCTGGGCTTTGACGACGCGGACCGGGACATCGCCCGCCGCATGCGGACCTACTGGACGGATTTCGCCAAACGCGGCGATCCGAATGGCTCGGGTTTGCCGGCCTGGCCGCGCTTGGCCAAGGACCGGCCACAGCTCCTTTGCATCGGACAGGAAACGGCCGCCCAGCCGCTGCCCGTGGAACCGCTCGCGCCGCTTGTCGCGGCATCCTGGCGCACCACCACGTACTGAGGGGCAACGCCGGCCTTCGTTTGGTTGTGACGAACCGCCCCCGACCAGGGGGGAAGGGGATGACGTGGTCATGAAACGCTCGCCTCATACGGAAAGGACCTTCCGCTCCCTGCTGCCGCTGTGCCTGTTGTTGCTCTTCGGCCTGCTGCCGGGCTGCAACGAGGAAAAAAAGCCGTTCGTCAAACCGCCCACCCCGGTCGAAATCGCCCTGATCGAGGCCGTGCCCGTGGGGGATTCCCTCACCTATTCGGCCAGCCTGATTCCGGACGAACGCCTGGACATGGCCTTCAAGGTCGGGGGCTACGTGAAAGACATCGCCACCGCCCCGGGGCCCGACGGCAAGCCGCATATCCTGCAAAAGGGCGACAAGGTGACCACGGGCATGGTGCTGGCGGCGCTGCGCGAGGACGACTCCCAGGCCACCCTTAAAAAGGCCACCGCCGCCCGGGAGGAGGAGCTGGCCTCCCTGCGCGAGGCCAGCATCAATTTCGAGCGCTACCAATCCCTGTACAACCAGCGGGTGGTGGCCAAGAGCGAACTCGACAAGGCCAAGGAAAAACTCGACTACTACCGGGCCACCGTGGACCGCACCACCCACCAGATCGAAGAGGCGGCCATCCAACTGCGCGACTGCGTGCTGCGCGCCCCCCTGGACGCCACCGTGCTCGCCCGCGCCATCGAGAAAGGAAGCCTCGTCAGTCCCGGCGCCCTGGCCTTCACCCTCGGCGACCTGTCCATGGTCAAGGCCGTCTTCGGCGTGCCGGATTACATACTGCGCCAGGTCAAGCTCGGCGATGCCGTGCCCGTGCGGGTCGAGGCCCTGGGGGGCGAGACGTTTCACGGCGTCGTCTCGGCCGTCTCGCCCTCGGCCGACCCCAAAAGCCGCGTCTTCGACGTGGAGGTCCGCATCGCCAATCCGGAGCTGCGCCTGCGCGACGGCATGATCGCCTCGGCCACCCTGGCCGGCGACGTCGCCTCCAAACTGGTCCTGCCCATCAGCGCCGTGGTGCGCGACCCGGGCGATCCTAACGGCTTCCTGGTCTACCTGCTGGAGGAAAAGGACGGCGCGGCCACGGCCAAGGCCAGCAAGGTGGCCATCGACGACGTGCTCGGCAACCGGGTGACCCTGGCTTCGGGGCCGCCTCCCGGCGCGCGCGTCATCACCACCGGAGCGACCCTGGTCCACGACGGCGCGCCCGTGCGCGTCATCAAATAGGGGGCGGGCATGAGCAACCACGCCCCCGACACAACGCGCATCGCCAAAACGCACAACCTCGCCCGCTACTGCGTCGAAAACCCGCACATCTCGGCCATACTGCTCCTGCTCGTGCTGGTGTGGGGCTATTTCGGGCTCATGGCCATGCCCCAGCGCAAGGATCCCTACCTGGCCGTGCGCGTGGCCATGGTCCTTTGCCCCTGGCCAGGCATCGAGGCCGAACGGGTGGAACAGCAGGTCACGCGCCGGCTCGAACAGACCATCGCCGGCAACACCCACGTCAAACGCCTCCTGTCCACCTCCCGCACCGGGCTTTCGGTCATCACCGTGGAGCTGACCGAGGACATCGAGGAGACGGGCGAGGTCTTCGACGACATCGACCTGCGCCTGCGCGGCATCCTGGACCTGCCCGAGGGCGCGGGCCCGGTGGTCTTCATGAAGGACTTCGGCGACACGGCGGCCCTGATGCTGACCGTGGCCTCGCCGCCGGTGTCCGAGGTCGAGGTGGACCTGCGCGCCCGGGAGACGGCCCGGGTGCTCACGGAAATGCGCAAGCGCGCCGCCGCCACGGGGGAAACGGGCGACCGCCTGGCCCTGGCCGTGGTCTTCTCCCACAACGCCAGCCCCGCTTTCGTGCGGCGCCAGACCGACCTTCTGGCCGAATACCTGAGCGCCAAGGGCCTGCTGTCCGATGTGCTGACCACGATCGCGCCGAACCTGGTGGTCATCGACGGCCGCGCCCTGGTTGCGGCCGAAACGCTGCGGCAAGGGGTCTTTGATTTTGCCGAGACCCACGAACATGTCTCGGAAATAAGCCCGGACATCTGGGACCCGGCCGTCATCCGCGAACCTTCCGACGCCAGGGCCGCCCTGACCGCCGTGGCCGGGTCCAAGTACGGCTACCGCCAGCTCGAGGCCTACACCGACAAGATCGCCCGCCGGCTGCTGGGCGTGCCCATCGTGTCCAAGGTCACGCGCTGGGGCGTGCAACAGGAAACGGTCTTCCTTGACTACTCCCAGCGGCGGCTTGCCGCTTACGGCGTCGACCCCTGGCGCATCAAGGATGCCCTTGCCGCGCGCAACGCCTCCACCTCGGGCGGCGCCATCGAGTTTTCCGGCCAGAACATCGTCATCGACCCCTCCGGCCGCTACACCAGCGAAGCGCAGATCGGCCGCACCATGATCGCCGCCTCGGGCTCCGGAACCGGGGCCTATCTCCAGGACATCACGGACATGGAGCGCGCCTACCGCAGCCCGCCGGAAAACCTCAATTATTACGTGTACAAGGACAAGGAAGGCAAATGGCAGCGGGCCCTTGGCATCACGCTGGCCGTGAACATGCGCCAGGGCAAGCAGATCAGCGAATTCTCCGAAAAAGTCGACGCGGCCCTGGCCGAGGTGGCGGCCAACCTGCCCGAGGACCTGATCATGGCCCGCACCTCGGACCAGCCCAGGCAGGTCGAGGAGAACGTGGAACTCTTCCTGGAAGCCCTTGGCGACGCGGTCTGGCTGGTGGTCCTGGTGTCCCTTGTCGGCTTTTGGGAATGGCGCTCGGCCCTGCTCATGGCCCTGTCCATCCCCATCACCCTGGCCATGACCTTCGGCATGATGCACCTGGTGCATCTGGATTTGCAGCAGGTGTCCATCGCCTCGCTGATCCTGGCCCTGGGGCTTCTCGTGGACGACCCGGTGGTGGCCAACGACGCCATCAAGCGGGACCTGGCGCTCGGGCATCCACCGGGAATAGCCGCCTGGCTCGGCCCCACCAAGCTGGCCCGGGCCATCCTCTACGCTACCATCACCAATTGCATCGCCTACCTCCCCTTCCTGCTGCTCAAGGGGGACACCGGCCGCTACCTCTACACCATGCCCGTGGTCATCACCGCGTCGCTTCTAGCCTCGCGGCTGGCCTCCATGAGCTTCATCCCCTTCCTGGGCCGTTATCTGCTGCGGCCCTCGGCCAAGCCCCAGCCCACGGAACAGGAGCGCCGCACCAAGGGGTTTTCCGGTTTCTACTACCGCCTGGGCGGCTTTCTCATCGACCACCGCTACTGGGTGCTCCTTCTTTCCCTGCTGCCCGTGGCCGGCGGCTTCTACCTGCAAACGCAGCTCAAGCCCCAGTTTTTCCCCAATGACCTGTCCTACCTCTTCTATGTCGACGTCTGGCTGCCCGAGGACGCCTCCATCAAGTCCACGGATTATACCGCCCAGCAGGTCGAGGGGATCATCAAGGAAACCATCGGCGACTACGAGAAGGCCCATCCCGGCAAGGACGGCAAGCCGCCCACGGTGCTGCGCCAGGTAACCTCGTTCGTCGGCGGCGGCGGGCCCAGGTTCTGGTTCTCCGTCTCCCCGGAGCAGTCCCAGCCCAACTACGCCCAGGTGCTGATCGAAGTGACGGACAAGTGGCTCACACCCAAGCTCCAGGAACCGCTCCAGACGGCGCTGACCTCGCGCATCCCCGGGGCGCGCATCGACGTGCGCCAGCTCGAAAGCGGCGAACCGGTGGGCGTGCCGGTGCAGATACGGCTCGCCGGCGAGAACATGACGGAACTGCGGGCCCAGGCCGAAAAGCTCAAAACCCTGCTGCGCGCCCTGCCGGAAAGCTACCGCGTGCGCGACGATTGGGGCTCGGACATCCTGCGGGCCAAGCTCAAAGTCAATCCCGACAGGGCCAACCTGGCCGGCGTGACCAACGAGGACGTGGCCCGCTCGTCCATGGCGGCCATCAACGGCCTGGAGGCCACCACCATGACCGAGGGCAGGCTCTCCATCCCGGTGGTCGTCCGGTTGCGGGCCGAGGAACGGGCGGGCGTCAACGACATCGCCAACCTCTACGTCTACTCCCGGGCCAACCCGGAAAAGCACGTGCCGCTCGGACAGGTGGCGCGCCTGGACTTCGACGCGGCCACGGAGAAAATCGCCCGCCGCGACCAGTTCCGCACCATCGTGGTCTCCTGCTTCCCCACCCCCGGCCATTTGCCCTCGGAGGTGATCGCGGCGGCCATGCCCGGCATCGGGCAGTTTGAAAAGGAGCTGCCGCCCGGCATCCGGCTGGAGATCGGCGGCGAGCACGAAAAACAGGTCAGCGGCTTCAACGACCTGCTCGTGGTCCTGGCCGTATCCGTGGCCGGCATCTACCTGGCGCTTGTTTTCCAGTTCAAAAACGCCATCAAGCCGCTGATCGTGTTCTCGGCCATTCCCTACGGCGCGGCCGGGGCCATCGCGGCCCTGTACATCATGGGCGCGCCCTTCGGCTTCATGGCTTTTCTGGGCATCATCAGCCTGGTCGGGGTCATCGTCAGCCACGTCATCGTGCTGTTCGATTTCATCGAGGAGAAACTGGAGGAAGGCGAGGATTTGCGCACGGCGCTCCTGGACGCCGGCATCCTGCGCCTGCGGCCGGTCATGATTACGGTCGGGGCCACGGTCATCGCGCTTTTCCCGCTGGCCGCCTCGGGCGGGCCGTTGTGGGAACCGCTGTGCTACGCCCAGATCGGCGGCCTGACCGTGGCCACGTTCATCACGTTGCTCATGGTCCCGGTCATCTATTCCATCGCGGCCTTCGACCTCAAGATCATCCCCCGCGCCGCCCTACCGGCCCCGGGAGAGGAGGCGTCCGAGACCCAATAACCGTGCCCCGGGCTTATGACGTCGATCAGGACGCCGTCAGCGAGGGCCTGCGCGCGGGTGTCGCTGAAAATGATCGGCCAGTCGTCCAGGGCAAGTTCTCCCTCGGGGCAAGTTCGCGGTTACCCGGAGAACTTCGGGTCGTCCCTGGTGACCTTCAGGTCGTTGAAGCGGCCGCGTATGTTCCGTTCTTCTTTGTTGATCGCATTTCGAACATTGCCCCGACCAACAATGGCACCTCCGCCTGGTCGGTCTCAAGGCAAAGATACCATCAGCCCTGCCCTAAGCTACTGCTCACTCAGATGACGTGAAGCCATATCTCCTCCACCTCCTCCTGAATGGGCTAATTGAACAAGGAGGGGATGAACAGCGATACCGCCGGGACATAGGTCGCCAGTAGGACCACCATCACGTTCGCAGCGAGAAACGGCAGGATGGCCTTGCTGACCGACTCCATGGGCGAGCCTGCGATGACGGACGCGGCAAAGAGGCAGCAACCCACCGGAGGCGTGGCCAGACCGGTGATCAGGTTGAGGCTCATGAACATCCCTGCCTGCAGGGGATCGATGTGCATCATCTCGAACAGGGGCATGAACACAGGCGTTACGATCATGATGGCCGGGATGGCGTCCATGAACATGCCAAGCACGAAGAGCATACAGTTGATCGCAAGCAGGATCACCCACTTGGAAGCGGTGCTGTGCATCAACATCTCCGCGAAGACCTTGGGCGCCTGTTCGTTGGACAAGGCCCAGCCGAACAGGGCGGCGGCGGCGATGATGATGGAGACGCTGCCGGTTTCCACCGCCGAATCCTTGATGACGACCAAGAGCCGCGTGAGGGACAGCGACCTGTAGACGAAGACGGCGATGATCGCCGCATAAAAGGCGGCGACCACGGCGGCCTCGGTGGGGCTGACGATGCCGAACAGGATGCCGCCGAGAACGACGAGGGGGAGCATCAGGGCCAGCGACGCCTCCCGGATGATGACCACCGCCTCCTTGCGGGAGATCCTCTCCGTCCTCTGGGGCAGGTCATGCTTGATGCCGTGGATCTTGACCACGACCATCTGCAGGATGCCGATCAGCACTCCCGGGATGACGCCGCCCAGGAACATGTCCCGGATGGAGACCTGGGCGATGGAGCCGAATATGATGAAGACCAGGCTCGGGGGAATGACCGGCCCCATGGTCGACGCGGCGGCGGTGACCGCGGCGCTGAACTGTCGAGAATATCCCTTGTTGACCATGGAAGGAATGAGAATGGAACCGATGGCCGTGGTCTCCGAGATGGCCGTGCCGGTGATGCCGCCGAAGAACATGCTGGCCACGATGTTGACGTAGGCAAGGTTGCCTTTGACCCTGCCGACGAGCAGGTCCGCGACACGTATCAGTCGGTCGCTGATGCCCGCCTCGGCCATGATTCGTCCGGCCAGGACAAAAAACGGAATGGCCAGCAGGACGAAGGAGTCGAAGGTGCGCAGCAAACGGACGATGACCACGTTCAGGGGCAGGTCCACGCCCAGGTAATAGACCAGGGTCGAGGCCAGCAGGGCGAAGGGGATGGGTATCCTGATGGCCATCAGGATGAAGAAGCAGATGATCATTAAGATGATATACAGCATATCAGAATCCCCTGCGGTATTTCAGCGCGATAATTAATTGGAGCAGGTACAAAATGATGACCAGGGCGGAAAGGGGAACGGCCAGATAAACGGCCCCGAGGGGCACGCCGGTCAGAATGGGCGGATGCACGGCCCAGGTGGTGGCAACGTGCTTGAAGCCCACGACCGTCAGGACGAGGCAGAGAAACAGCATCACGGCGTAGTGGATGACGTCGAAGCGGATCCGGGTTTTTCCGGAAACGCGTTCGTACAGGACCTCGATCTGGGCATGGCTTCCCTCGATGTAGGAAATGGCGGTCCCGAACAGGACGATGTGGATGTAGGCGTAACGCCCGAGTAGGTCGGCCCAGGGCAAGGAATGGTTGAAGAAGTATCGGAGGACGATGTTCATCCCCAGCATGAGCCCTAGGGCGATCAGTAAAAGCATGATGTAGGTGCGGGTCATTTTCCTTATCACCTGAACCGTCCGCTCCAGCATGCCGCCGGTTCCGCTTGCATGGGTATGAATGCTTTCCATCATGCGCTTCCCTTCGTGTTCCCCGGGGGTGTTCTGCCTAAATTTTACAGCCCCCCTTAACGGGGGGCTGACTTTCGGTTTGGCAACCGGCTACTTCTTGCATGCGGCGGGCATGCGGGACTCGGGATCGAGGTACTGGAGTTCGGCGTACCACTCCTTCCACTGCGGGTACTTGGCGAACCACTTCTCGTAGACCTTCTCGGAAGCCTGCTTGAACGGCGTGGTATCAGGGTAGGTGATGGTGACGCCGGCGGCCTTGGCCTTGTTGATGGCCTCTTCCTCACGAGCGTACTGCCAGGCGTCGGTCAGCTCAATGGCTTCCTGGGCCACGGAGCGGACCAGCGCCTTCTGGTCGTCGGAGAGCTTGTTCCAGGTCTTGGGGGAGATGAAAAGGATCTTCTGGGTCCACATCTGTTGGAGGATCGCGTAGTTCTTCACTACTTCGCTCATCTTGAAGATATTGTTGCAGTACACACCCATGTCATCGGCTTCCACGAGGCCCGTCTGCAGGGAGGTGTACAGTTCTTCCCAGTCTGTTGGGGTGACGGCGAAGCCGAAGTCCTTGTAGATGTCGACAAACAGGGGGTTCTGCATGCAGCGCAGCTTTGTACCCTTGGCATCTTCGATGGAGTTGATGGGCTTGGTGCTGGCGATGGCGAAGCCGTTGCAATCCGAATAGATGCCCAGCACGATCAGGCCGGTTTTCTTCTCCAGGTCGGCAAGAATCTTCTTGATCACGTCGGACTGGCGGGCGACGTTGTAGTGGGAGTGGTTCTTGAAGAGGTACGGGAGCTGGAGGAACTGGATGTCCTCGTCGTAACCGGCGATGTGGCCGGCCGAGTTCGTGTCCATGTCCACGGTGCCCGACTTGATGAACTCCATGGCTTCGGACTCGCTGTGGGTCAGCGTGCCGGGGTACACGGTCACCTGGAAGGCGCCGTTGGTCTTTTCCTCGATCAACTTCTTGAAGGTCTCTCCGAGAAGCTGGTCCGCGTCGTAAGCGTTGTTCTGATGGGAAAATTTGATCTGGATGGGGTCGGCGGCCCGGACGACGGGCGCGCCAAACGCCATGATCATGGAAAGGGCCGTCAGAAAAAACGCCGTCTGCTTGAACTGCTTTACCATGGACATACGTTGAGCCCTCCTCAATTGTCTAACAGGTTCACGGCAAGGTTACACGTTGCTGTATCCAATGGGGGTGCGGCACCCGCCTTTGACCCAACGTTTCTTTTGCGACGCCCGGTTCGGGACCGGACGCATTTCCGTTCCATCCGGCTTCCGGACGTCCCTGCCCCGCCATGCTAGAATAGGGGGAACTGCGCGTCCTGCCCAAAACACACGGCTTGCCGTCCCATGATAAAACGCCCGAGCGCCCCGTCACCAGGGGAGGGCAATGTTATTATTATGCCCTAACCAAAAGGTTTCCGAGCTTTTCATGGCCTTTACCGATGCTAGTATACCAACTAGTACACCAGACGTCAAGAGCGGTTTTAACAAATCTGTCATTCGTGTTTTTTACAGCTCAAAACGGTGGCGGGCATGACGGTTGTGACCTATCAAAACCCCGGGCCGAGGCGGGATGGGGAGAATTTCGCAACCGCGCCATCGACAGCGCCCTTCGCCGCGCTCTACCTTGCGAACGGGGTCGCGCCGGGACTGCGGACCCATGAAGACCTTGCCGATTCTTCGAAACGGAGATAACAATAATGATATAGGATGAGTGCTGCGGATTGGCCGGGCAAGGCCCCGGGCGGCGACGGAAATTTCCGCCCAATCCGGCAAACCGGGGATTCCGGTTCGATACTCCGCCGCCCTTTCGGCCGCGAGCCGGGGCTGTGCCGCCCCGACCATGCCCATAACCGCTCAAACCACTCGCGAGACCATGAATTCCAAAAAGCAGAAAGTGTATGAAGAGCTGAGATATCAAATTATCACTTCAGGCCTCGCTCCGGGAGAGCCCTTGAAGGATAAGGAGATCATGGAGCAGTACGGCATAGGCAGGACGCCGCTGCGGGACATCTTCCTGCAGCTGCAAAACGAGGGCTTGATCAACCGCGTTCCCCGTTCCGGAACGTGGGTGGCCCCCATGGACTTCAACCAGCTCAGGGAGATCAGCGAAATCCGCATAGGCCTCGAGGGAATGGCGGGCGAACTCGCCGCCAAACGCCTCACCGAGGAAAAAATCCACCAATTGGAACAAATCCTGGAAAAGGTGAAGATCCTCAAAGAAGCCGATGAGCTGGATAACGCCGCGCTGCTGCGCTACGAATTCGACTTTCACGACGTGATCTACGCCTCGATCGGCAACGCCCAGTTGGAAAAGTTGCTGCGCGACTTTCAGGGCGTGGGCGCGCGGTTCTGGCATTCCCTGGTGTTCAGCGACGAGCAGATGCTCAGCCAGATCGACAGTCAACAGGCACTTCTTGACGCCATCAAAAGGCGCGATACCGACGCCTGCCGAACCATCGCATCCAACCACATCCGCGACGTCCTCGTCGTCATCGAACGGCGGCTCGCCCTCTTGATCGGGCAGGGGGCGGCCCGTACTAATCACGGGTAGCCCCCCGGCTTTGCCGGGGGGCACTGACTCCTGCCCCTTCCCGGCGGCCCCCCTCTTCTTTCCGGCGCCGGTTCGCGCCGTCGCCCCCCGTCACGACCCGACACTTCCGCAACCGCCAGACGCCCCTGCCTGTTTTTGCCACAGGCACCGCCGATCCGACCGCTGACCAACAAACCGCGCAGCGACTTTTCCCCAAAACAGCTGGGCAGGCTTGACAACTGATATATCAGCTGGAATATTAGAGGCGATGGGTGATTGACTCGGGGAGGCCAAGGCATGTGCGGCGCTGCATTCGTGAGCAATATTCAAAGATTTTCCCTGGACGACGGCCCGGGCATCCGGACGACCGTGTTCCTGAAGGGCTGCAATCTGCGCTGTGCCTGGTGCCATAATCCCGAAAGCCTGGGCTTTTCCCCCGTGCTCCAGTTCTTCCCGGCCGTTTGCGGGGGGTGCGGAAAATGCGTGAAAGCCTGCCCCCAGGGCGCCCACCGCATCCTGGACGGTGGGCATGTCTTCGACCGCGACCTGTGCGAGGCCTGCGGCAAATGCGCCTCGGCCTGCCGGACGGGCGCGTTGAAGCTGGTCGGCGAGAAGACCGCCCCGGAAGCCCTGGTCCGCGAGCTGCTCAAGGACCGGCATTATTTCGCCTCTTCCGGCGGCGGCGTGACCTTTTCCGGCGGGGAGCCCGCGCTTAAGCCCGACTACGTCATCGAAGTCGCCAAGCGGTGCCGGGCGGAAAATATCCCTGTCGCCCTCGACACGGCCGGCAACGTCCCCTTTGCAAACTTTGCGGCCCTCCTGCCGCATATCGACCTTTTTCTCTACGACGTGAAATGCTTCGATCCCGCGCTGCACATGCGCTGGACCCGGGTGGACAACCGGCTGATCCTGGAAAACCTGCGCGCCCTGGACAGGGCGGGAGCCGCCTACATCATCCGCGTCCCGGTCATTGCCCGGTTCAATGCGGACCTGGGCGAGCAGGAGCGCATCGCGCGGTTCCTCGCCAGCCTGCAAAACCCCGGGCTGATCCAACTGCCCCCCTACCATGCCTACGGCGTGGGCAAGTACGAGGCCCTAGGCTTCGACTACGCAGTGGACGGGCTCGCTGCGCCCAGCGCCGCATTCATGGAGGAGGCGCTCCTGCGCTACAGACAATTGGGATTGAATGCGGAAATCGCATGAGGCGACCAACATCTTCATACAAAGATAGTTCTTGCCTCGTACGGACAACGTAAAAGGAAGGACATGACCATGGCTGCTCAGAAGCTTGAAATGAGTGATCGCGTAAAGGTGATACTGAACCATCGCCACGACTACTACGATCGGTCGCAGATCCCGACCAGGCGGCCATTCTACGAAGCCGCCTTCGAGCAATTCGCCGGAGAAGGCCGCAACATACAGATCGCCATGGGGTTCAAGCGGTTTTTGGCCGAAAAGAAAATCCTGATCTGCGAGCACGACATCCTGGCCGGCTTCGCCTACCGCTACACCTACAAGCCGTCCTTCCCCTTCGATCTCCCCGACGACTACGACCCGCTCTACCGTCCCCCGGCGGGCATCGACACCTTCCAGGAAGCCGAAGACGCCATCGTCGCCAACGGCTTTGCCGACGACTCCTCGCAGGCCGAGGAAATGCGCACCTTCGCCAAGTGCGTTTCCAAATGGTTCTACAAACACTGGGAGACCGGCCACATCATCCCGGGCTACGAGATGCTGATCAACACGGGCTTCGGCGGGCTCGCCGATCAGGCCCGGCGGCGGCTCGCCGAGACGGACGAGAGCCGCGAACCGGCGCTCAGGGCCATGCTCGTCTGCCTGGAGGCCGCTTCCGGCTACATCCTGCGCTATGCGGATTTCGCCAAGGGCCTGGCCGAAAAGACGGAAGACCCGGCCTACAAGGCCCATTTGGTCAAGATGGAGGATTGCCTGCGCCATATCGCCCACGGCCCGGCGCGGACATTCCTCGAGGCCGTGCAACTGATCTGGCTGGCCCACGAGATGCTCTACGCCGAGAACTTCCCGGCGTCCCTCTCCTTCGGGCGCATGGACCAGTACCTCTACCCCTTCTACATAAACGACCTGAAGTCGGGCGAGCTGACCGAAGCCGGAGCCGCCGACATCCTCGACGCGCTCTGGATCAAGTTCGGCATCACCCTGCACGGCTATCAGAACATTACCATCGGCGGCCTGAACGAGCGGGGCGAATACGCTTCCAACGAACTGACCATCATGATGTTGCGGTCGAGCCGCAAGACACTGTTCGACCAGCCTCTGCTTTGCCTGCGCTATCACGAGTCCATGCCCGACGACGTCTGGCGGGAGAGCGTGGAACTCCTGCGCACAGGCATCGGCCTGCCCGCCATCTTCATCGACGAATTCTGCATCCGGGCGAAAAAACGCATGGGCCACTCCCCGGAAGACGCGGCCAACTACGCCCTGGTGGGCTGCGTCGAAATGGCCTGCCCCGGCAAGGAATACGCCAAGACCGAGGCCCTGCGCATCAACACCGGCAAGATCCTGGAGATCATGTTCTTCAACGGCAAGAGCAACTGCCTGGGATCCACGGGCATCATCGGCAACGCCGTCGACCAGAGCCTCAAGCTGACCGACGACAGCGGCGAGGACTACGTCTATCCCCTGTTCACCGGATACCGCATCGACGCCATCGACGACTTCCGGGCCATGCTCGACTGGTACAAGGAGGAGCTCAAGGCCCACCTCGCGTACGCCATGACGTCCATCAACCGGCTGGATTCCGCGCTCCCCCTATGCTACCCTACGCCGTTTCTTTCCGTGCTCATCGAGGGCTGCATCGGGAGCGGCAAAGACGTCACGGCGGGCGGCGCCAAATACAACAACTCCGGCGTCAACCTCTGCGGCCTGCCCAATGTGGCCGACTCCCTGGCCGCCGTCCAGAAGCTGGTCTTCGAGGACAAGCGCTACACCCTCCGGGACTTCCAGGACGCCATGAAGGCGGACTATGTGGGCTACGAGGACATGCTGGACGCCATCGCGCACGACTGCCCCAAGTTCGGCAACGACTTGGGCGCCGTGGACGACATCATGGCCGAACTCGTGGCCGCGGCGGAAAGCGTGGTGGACGGCTTCGGGAACCCGCGCGGCGGCCATTGGCAGATGGGCCTGTACTCCGTCGAGGACCACGTGAAGATGGGCATCAACACCGGCGCGCTCCCGGACGGCAAACGCAAGGGCGAGGCCCTGGCCAGCGCCGTCTCCCCGGTGCAGGGCAAGGACGTTCACGGCCCCACCGCCGCCGTCAACTCCCTGCTCAAGACGGACCTCTCCGCGGCGACCAACGGCATGGTCCTGGACATCAAATTCAGCCCGTCCTTCTTCGACAAGACCAGCCATCACCAGGCCCTGCGCATGCTGATCCAGGCCTACGCCCAGCAGGGGGGCGGCGAAATCCAGTTCAACGTGGTGGATCGCGAGACCCTGCTGGACGCCCAGGTCCACCCCGAGCGGCATAAGGACCTCGTGGTCCGCGTCTCGGGCTTTAGCGCCTACTTCACGAGCCTTATCCGCGAGACCCAGGATGAAATCATCAAACGCACCGAGCACGCCCGCGTATAACCAATCAAACCACTCACCGCGGGACGCCGGAGGGTAGAGTCCACAGAGGTGGTAAAAACTGGAGTCGTCCAGGCCGGAGGGGGAGACCTCCAGCCTGGACGGGATGGGCGAGGTGGCCATCGAGCCGATTGGCTGTAAGGTGAAGTTGCGAATGGCCCTATTTGTGGCTGGACGCGACCTACCTCAAGCAGCACGAAGGCGGCCGGGTGGTCAGCGTCGCCGCCATAATCGCCGTGGCGGCGAACACCGAAGGCCGCCGGGAAATCGTGGGCCTGCACATCAGCCCAAGCGAAGCCGAGCCGTTCTGGCCATTCTTCCTCAAAGACCTTCTTCGTCGGGGACTCACTGGCGTGAAGCTGGTCGTCTCCAACGCCCATGAAGGCCTCAAGGCCGCCATCGCCAAGACGTTCGGGGCCACGTGGCAGCGTTGCCGAGTCCACGGGATGCGAAACGCCCTGGCGAGAGCCCCCAAGGCCCAGCACGCCATGGTCTCGGCCGCCCTGCGCCAGGCCTTTTTGCAGCCAGAGGGGGAAGTTCGTGGGCGGGGCTGAAAGTGATCCTTCGGGCAGATGGCGTATGCTGCGGGGCGGAGCAGGGAGAGTGAAACCTTGGCAGATCCCGGCGCGACATAGCGATATGGCTAGCAACAACATGTCGTGCAACAAACAGATCGCCGAGAACTCTGTGCGGTCCCAATCCTGTATCAGGACCGGCTTTTGCCGGATAAAGGGAACCGCCACACGCAAGAAATGCCTACATCTTCTGGCAGGCGTGGTACTGTTCGCGGGCCTGGGCGAAATCACCTGCAGGCTTACTGAACGTATCTATGACCTGATTCGCATCAATCCCACAGGCGACATTGTCAATCTGTCGGCACTCAACTACAACGACACCACCGTTTCCCGGCGCAGAACGCCGGGGGAATTCCGCATTCTCGAGTTCGGCGACTCGTTCGTCTATAGCACGGTCAAGATCAGTTTTACGCCCTCAAGCGTCGCTGCTAATCTGCTTGGGAAGGCGGGCGCGCCGACCCGGGTGGTCAATCTCGGCGAGCCGGGGACTTCGTTTTTCCAGTACCGTCAGGCCTTGGAACATTGGGCCGGGCGCATCGAGTCCGATGCCGTGGTGGTGGGCATATTTCTCGGCAACGATTGCGTCGATGTTGCCCGGCATCTCGTGCCAGACGATTTGTCGATCAATGGCTATTTACGGGAAAATTTTGTTGAAATCTCCACTGGACGTAAACGACTAGCCGATGCGCGTCACAGATATGGTTTGCGGCTGCTCGATTTTGCCGCCGACGCTCTCGACATCATGACTACCGGGCAATACGTCTCCGCCAACATCCCTGAACCGCATTCAGGTCTTTACGGCCAGTTGCCGGAAGAGCGGTTCATGGAGCAGACCCGTCTTTTGGCCGTGGCCGGAGAGCCAGCCCACAGCGCCGAGTTGGCCCGGGGCTGGCAGGCTCTGGCCGATACCGGACGAGAACTCGCCCGGGTTAGCCGGAAGCGCGGGATACGGGTTGCAGTGGTGCTGTCACCGGCCGAGGTGGCGGTCAATGCCCGGCTGTGGCGCAAGGCCGCATTGCAAGCAGGTATCGATCCGCAGTCATTTGATCCGACCCTACCCGGACGCATGGCCGAGGAGATCCTGTCCAAGGTGGCCCCGGATGTAGCGGTACTTGATCTGACGCCGATTTTTGTCTGCGCCGCCGCCCGGGGAGACACATTATATCCGCCCCGGGAAATCCATTGGAACGAGGCCGGCAACCGGCTTGCCGGCAAGGCAATAGCGCGTTTCGTGGGCCGGGCTTGGCTTGACCTGCCGCAGGATTTTCTGGCCGAGTCTGATCCCTGCCTGGACGCTATGCCGCTGCCGGCCGGTCGGGCCAATATGACGACCTGTCTAGTGGATGCCGGGCTGCTTGCAGCGCCCCGCCCTTAACTCAGGGTCAGCGCGGCCACGATATTGAACCATGATGTGCACAGCGCTGAGACTCCACCGTCCCGAACATCGCCTCCATCAGCCTGTCGGCGTCGGCCTACCGAGAGTATGCTCCGACCCCCTGACATTTGGACATTGGGTCGCCCCGGATAACCATCCCCCTGGAATCTGTGGGTTGACGAATGATTTGAAACTTATTTCGCGGGATTTGAGACAAATCCTTGGGGGAGGCGGATCGGAGGCGAAGCGAACAAGGCGTTGATACATAAAAAAGTCCGTATGTTGAAAGTGACACCTGGGGGCACCTTATTAAAAGCCCTGATGAAGGCCAAGATCAGGGTGGTGTGCCCTGACACTTAGTTTTGAAGGGGGAGCGATCCGGGATATGCCGGGAGGAGGTGGGATATGATGGGACGGGAAGGCCCGGGCCGGGCGGTTTTACGGGGTGTCAAGCGTCGTCGGGGGCCTGTGAAGCGAGACAGGGCCGACGACGCTTAGTTTTGGTCAAACGTCGCGATGACGACGGATAGTTTTGAAGGTCAACGCACGTACTCACGGCAGCTCCAGACGACGCGGCCGATGATCCGCACCGTTTCGGCCAGGTCGCCGGACATATCCACTTCAATCGGCGCGTAACGCTCGTTCCGGCTGCGGAAACTGAGCTTGCCCGGCAAGGCGTCGACATATTTCACAAGCACTGCCGAATCAATTCCCACCGCAAAGAGCCCGCCGGCCAGTATTTCGTTCTGGCTTTCATCGATCAACACAGTGTCTCCATTCCATATTTCCGGCTCCATGCTGTCTCCTAGGACGTCCATGAGGACCATTTTCTTTGGGCGACCTTTGCGCCGCAAGAAGTCCGTCTTGAACGCATAATAACCGATCACTTCCCCTTCCGTTTCCAGGCT
The DNA here is from genome assembly GCF_049995385.1 of Solidesulfovibrio sp. DCME. Lineage (NCBI taxonomy): Bacteria > Pseudomonadati > Thermodesulfobacteriota > Desulfovibrionia > Desulfovibrionales > Desulfovibrionaceae > Solidesulfovibrio > Solidesulfovibrio sp. DCME. The sequence continues at coordinate 825,631 of NZ_CP188261.1, read as the reverse complement.
CCCAGTCCCGGCCGCCAACCTTGCCTTGACCTTGGGTATCAGGCTGTAACCCATGCTGGGCGCGGCTTCCGGGCTCATCCATTGGGGTTCGCCCTCCGGGATGGGGTTGGCGTTTTGCGCTCCCACGGGCGCAATTTGGGTGTTGCCGCGCTGCATCGGCCCTGTCCCATAAAAAAGCCAGTCCGCAGAAACAGAAAATCCTTTGGATATCTTGGCGATCCATACCGGAGGGATCTGGAGGGTTCTCTTTGCCGCTGAAACAGCTCCTTGTTTAATTCCAAGGGCTTTCGCCAAATCTGTGTCAGTAGTTGTTCTCGTGGCCTGTTTAAGCCTACCGAGAACGTCTAGAAATTCTGCGGTTGCAGCTTTTTCGTCGAAAGGTGCAAGCGAAGCTGCAAGCATCGTAGTTTTCCCTTTTTTCATATTGGCCAATTAAAACAGTTAGATACTAGTTTAGCTAGGCATGTGCTAAAAAAATTAAGCTGCAAGCAAAATTTCTATTGACCAGCACTAGCTAAGCCTTTAATCCTTGCCTTGCGAGGGATACGGAAATCCCGGGAGCCTCATGTCTAGCAGGGGTGGGGGTTAAGGACAATGTCCGGCCCACCGGAAAAATCGGATCGAGGGTTACGGATTTGATGACCACCGCCAGACGCCTCAGCCTGCTGGACCTGCCCAGCCTCAACATGGACGCGGACATCGCGGCGTCCATGAGCCGGATCGTCGAGGCGTCGGGCCTGTCGCGGGCCGAGGCCGTGGACCGGCTCAACGAGGCGGCCAGGCGCTACGGCGTGCGGCTGTGCGGCGGAAACGCCGAGGCCCTGACCCTGGCCACCCTCGAAAAGTGGCTCAATCCCAACGAATCCAAGAACGTGCCGAGCACCAGGGCCTTGAACGTCTTCTGCCACGCCTTCGGATCGCCGGAGCCCCTCGACCTGCTGGCCCGGTCGCACGGCCAGGGCTGGCGGGTCGTCGGCGAGTCCATTTCAATTCATGTCGCCAATGCGCAGGGAGATACGGTCTACGAAACAAGTATCAACTTGCTGACCGAGTCCGTGCAAAACTGGGAGGAATATTTTTACGCCGCCCGCCTGTGGTCGGACGTCTGTTGGGTGGATTTCCCAATAATGGCCCGGGCCGTCGTGACGATCACGATATCCGGCGAGTCGCCGGCCTGTGGCAACTGCATCGTCGGCGAGGTTGTCTGGCTCGGGGAACCGGACAGTGTTTTACAATTATACGTATGGATCGCTGTATCCCGAACTCCATGTAACCTATAAGGCCTAGCGGAGGAGGCTATATGACTGTCGCATCGCAATTGATTCTTGTCCCCGGCGACGCCCCGGCCAGTGCACCGGCAGGCATGCGGGTGCTGTATCTGGACGGGCAAGGCGCGTTGTGCTCCATGGCGCCGGACGGGACGATCCACAAGCCCCGCGAGCCCGAGGACAACGCGTATTACTTGCTCCCGGTCCTGGGGTTTTACGACCCGACCAACGGCGAGCCCGAGTTGCCGGGCGCCCCGGACCGGTACATCGCCTCGGTCACGGCCAACGGCTGGACGGCGGGCCGCATCTACCAATTCGCGCCGCCTCTTGGTCCGTGGGTGGAGACCATCCCGGTCACCGGGGCGCTTGCCGTCATCGGAGACGTCCCATACCAATACGACGGCACAACGTGGGAGCAGGTGGCCTACTATGCCGCCGCGCCGGGGGCGTACCATCGGAGCGCCGCGTGGACCGTCGGCGCAGCGCACACCGAACTCGATGCACCAGTGATATATCTTCGGCTTAACGAGCGCGGGTATCGCATCGGCGCGTATGTGTCGATCTCCCTCAACGAGGCCGAGGCATGGTGCGCCGCCGATATTGATGTGTACGGCGATTTCACTAACCCGTTGTTACGGGCCGGCAAGGACTTTTACCTGTATGCGATTGAGTCGGCAAGCGGAGCGTCAATATTGGTCTCGCCACGATCGACGTATCCGACGGGCTACACCGAGGCTACTTCACGCAAGATAGGCGGGTTTCACTGCCTCTGCACCGACGTCGGCGTCATCTCCGGCCATCCGCTTTCCGGCTACGTGGCCGGCGACATCCTGCCGGCCAGCGTCTGGGACCTCAAGCACCGTCCCGTCTGCGCCCCCGAGGGCATGGTGTATGTCGCGGGCATCAACCGCTGGGTGGATATCTACCTGGCATCGGTCTCCGGCGGCAAGTTGGTCAGCGTCAACGGCGGCGCCATCGCCGACGGGGCAACGCCATCGTCCACACGGCGGCGACGTTCAAGCAGCTCACCACCGAGATCACGCTGTGGACCGACGTTCTGTACCGCACCTGCACGCGGGCGCCCTCTTGACCGACCCGCCCTATTCGAGCGGCGGGTTGCATGCCGGGGCGAGGCGGGTCGAGCCGGCCCAAAAATACCTTGATGCAGCGGCCAAACGCTCCTATCCGCCAATGCTCGGTGATATCAAGGACCAGCGGTCCTTTGTGATGTGGGCTACGCTGTGGTTATCCGAGTGCTGGCGGCTGGCCAAGCCGGGCGCGCCGGTCATGGTCTTTTCCGACTGGCGTCAACTTCCAGTCGTCACGGACGCGGTCCAGGCGGCCGGATTCGAGTGGCGGGGCATTGTCGTCTGGCACAAGCCGTCGGCTCGCCCGATGCTTGGGTCGTTTCGCCGGGACTGCGAGTTTGTGGTCCATGCGGTCAAATCCCCGTCCCGGACGTTTACTCGGCGCTGCTTCCCGGGTGTCTACCGCCACCCGGTAAACCCGGCTGCAAAGGTCCACCTGACGAGTAAGCCTATCAAGCTGTTGGTAGACCTCCTGGCCATCACACCCGAGGGGGGTGCGATCCTTGACCCGTTCCTGGGTGGCGGCACAACGGCCCTTGCCTGTATCGAGACTGGCCGGCGGTTCGTCGGCGTGGAGCTATCCACTGAATACTATCGGCTAGCCGGAGAGCGGATCAAAGCCGAGGAACTTGCCCGGACGCGGTCATAATGGCACGGTGGGCAAAGGACAGGAGGGCACCAATGAGCGTTGACCTGATCGCGGCAAAGCTGGCGCGTATGCAGTTGATGGATGTGGACGGTGAGGGTGTGTCCGTGGCCATGGTCGGCCCGATGCTCTACGTGAGTGATGGGTCATCCGGGTTCTACACGGACCCCAAGGCCGCCTGGCGGGGCATCAAGGCGATGGACAAGTGTTCGCCGGATGAGTTTTGGGACCGTGCCTGGTTGGATGCCCCGTCCTATGATTCTCTGGCCGAGGTGTGGGATTCGCTGGACACCCCCCAATTCGACGCCGCCGATCGTCCCCCACGGTCCCCGGAGTTCCTCCCCGTGGGGCGTTTGCGCAAGTTCGGCCCCCGGGAATATTTGCTCCAAACCGACACCGGCGACTACGGCGTCGTCGACGAAAAACAGGTGGCAAAATGGCGGCTGACGCCGCTGGATTAAAACCGCCCCGGCAGGGTCGGGTGAGCTTCAAAACTATGCGTCGTTGTATACAAAACTAAACGTCGCCCTACAGGTGGGCCACAGCACGCGTCCAAGGGGATAACTTTTGGCCCACGAAATGGCCCACAGAAAATTTTCAACAGAAAAAGGGGTCACGATTTTCACCGTAACCCCTTGAAATCTCTGGTCGGGATGAGAGGATTTGAACCTCCGACCCCCTGAACCCCATGCCTGGCAATTCTTTTAACCATTTGAAATCAAAAGAAAAATACTTTGGATGTTGGCTAAACAGCCAACACATCGCCAACGGTTGTCCTGAAGCAAATTAGACACTGCCAACGTATCGCCAACGCAACTAACGCTAGACAGCCAACAAACAATCATAAACATTTGGAACTGATTTTGAGCATAAGCTACAATATAACGTAATCTATTGAATTTATAAATACAATAAAACACAACCCTACTTCAGTAATTTTTCAAATGCAGCAACAAGCAGCTTTTCACGTTGCTCAATAAATTCTGGGAAGTTTTTAAGTGAAAGATCTACATCTGGTATGAAATGAGTATTCATATATTCTTTTCGATCATTTTTGTCAGGAAATTCATCCTCAAGCCACTTGCGAAAGTCTTTTGCAGATTTTTCTTGATTCGGAATACCCTTAAGAAGCTGTAGGTTTCCTATCCTATTGAAATTCTCCATATATGTATCAATATCATCTACCCGAATCCCAGCCTTTCTAAGTCGCGTTACTGTAAAGAATTTTCTTGGAAAAATATGATCCTGATGGAATTTATTGCTAAAATCTAGAGAACTGTAAATCAACGCAAGCACTGAATATGTATACGGCTGACCATACTCATAATACAAAAGATTCTCAAGATCGTCAGCATCGAATGCAATTGATTTATGAATCTTTTTCAACTGACTTGATATTTGCTGAAAGGGGAATCCTTTAGAAGTATCTGCCATTGAATCTCGAATTGACCTCAATACATTATCCTGCTGACCACTAAAAATTCTCTTCAAAAGAGCAACGGCAAGCCATTTAAAAATCAGCTTTCTATCGGTCCTATACAAACTCGAGTCCACGAACTTTGCAGGATTGCCAATCTTATTGAGGTAGTAAGCAATAGGTATCACGGCATTATTTGAAGTCAAAGTCTCCCTGTTATACCCCAGACTAGACATAAGAACTACAGCCAAACTAATTGAATCTGAAATCGACTCCCACCGGGATTCAATTTTTTTCATGTTGCTTTGGTTAAAGTTGTCAGCCTTAAATGCAATCTCCTTGAAATCTGAAATAACAAGACAAGATTTTAGAACAAAATCTTTATTAAAGTTGAACCCCATTCCAATAGAGTTAAGACTATCAACGAGGTCAGTTATTTCTTCCCTGGCATCTTTTTCGCTCCATCGCGTGGAGGCAATAGAAAGCAATAAATCAGAATAGCTTAACTGAGTGCCCCCGCTATTAACTCGTATGAATATATTCAGCACCTTATCAAGGCTCTCTCCTTTTTCAAGAAAAAAATTAATTACCTTGCTTTTGTTTATCACTTCGTGCAACTTATACAGTGCCTTACTTGCGAATTTGTATTTATCTTTGTTCGATGTATCAACATTCTCGATCACGTACTCATGAACTTCATGTGGTTCTTTAAAGTTCAGAACATCACCAACAACATACCATACTTTCCCATCTTTGTTTTCACAGCGCTCACTCTCAGTTAAAAATTTAAACTCATATTCGAGGTCCATTTCTTTTGAAGGAGAAGACATGTTCAAGCAAAGTTTTCTTGGAGGAAATGCGTCCTTATTATCCCATCTTTTTCTCGGAAGTTTATATGCATACGTACCCTTCAAAGCAATGTACAGGGAAGTTAGCCTTTGTTGCCCGTCGAGAATAGCAATTATATCTGACTCACCGTTTGTATTTGCCTTAGCATTGTGTCTATTATCGCGCTCATGATAGTCTCTTACAAATTCATAAAATTGATAATTGCTTTTGTTTTGAGAATTCACCTCCCAAAACAAAAAAGTGCTTATGGGATAGTCTCGCATAATTGAATCAAACAACCTTTCTATCTGTTCAGGCCTCCAAACAAATTCGCGTTGAATAGCGGGGAGAAGATACGTTTTCTTGTGTATGCTTTCGATCGCATCCTTAATAGTAGCAGGTTCAACGAATGGCATTGTCTTTTCCTCCAAAATAAATTTCTTAAAAAATGCCAGGAGTCGATATAAAATCTTCCTCCTGGCCTTAGTATCAAATGATGGGCAACAACGAAATTGCCCGTTCCTTCTCACCTTGAAGATACTGATAATAAGTATCTGCTGTCATAGTGACTTTCGAGTGTCCCATTAACTTCGATACCGCAGCCAAGTCAGCGCCCCGACTCAGCATAGTCGTGGCAAAGAGATGTCGAAGGTCATACATCCTTGTTGGAACTTTGATTCCGGCCCTTACGCAGGCAGCCTGATAAGCCTTGTTCATTCGTGTAACTGGCTTCCCAAGATACTCAATAACGAAACCAGACTTTGACTGCGCCTGCATTACCTTCAACTTCTTGGCAAAGACAGGAGAAATTGGTATCACCCTAGTTGTTTGCGTTTTGGAAGCATACACACGGATGGCAGGGGCCGTCCAGTCGATTTGATCATAACGAATCGAGAAAAGTTCAGATTTGCCTGGCCTTAGGCCAAGGTTAAAGCAGACTTCTATAGCCCATTGGACGTGTTTATCTGCGTGCTCCATGATCTTCTTCAGATCATCCACGCCGATCTGGACTTCACGCGGCCGCTCTTTTGTTTTTTTTCTACCTTTCATCGGGTTAGTCTTCGTCAGCCCCATCTCCATACCAAAATTGAAGATTGCATTCAAATAATCCGTATACCTGTTCACTGTTGTCTTTGACCTTTTCCGGCCAGTCCTATCGCTGACCTCCTGGAAGTGACGGATAAATTGCAGCATGTCATGGGCATAACTCATCGAATCTACAACCTTATTCCCCAATACTGGGATAAACTGCCTTTTAACATGAAGCTCTATGCTACGAATATGACTATCCGACCTACCGGATGCCTTGAGGTGGTCAATATATCTGTCCGTTAAATCCAGAAGTTTCATGCCTTCGGCAAGGTTTTGCGCTGTCGCTAAGATCGGATGTGGAGCGATTGACTGGGGCTGGGTAGATGATTGGCTGGCAGTCGGTGACGGCAAGGCTCTTGCCAGGGGATCAGCCATCACCTGCTTTTGCCCCTTCATTGCTTCGTCAAAAGCTACAGCCTGGTTATAACCTTCTTGTCCTCGGCCAAATGATTTATCCCGTCTTTTTCCTTCATGCCTAAAGTACACCATCCATCGACCGTCACGTTCATAAACGCCCACAATAGTCCTCCAAGTTAACAACTTAGTGTCTTAAATTGAATCCTATCTCTGCCGTCTTTCCCAAGGCAAAGGTCTTGCTCAAAATTGAAAAGGGGCATTACGCCCCTTTTTAACATAGAAATCAGATGGTATTCATCAATATTTCTTCGACCTCCTCCTCTTGTACTCCAAGATACCTTCGAGTAATCGAAGGACTGGAGTGGTTTAAACGTTTCGCCAAAACCTCCCATGAAACACCAAACGTCTTCCGCTGGTGATAGGTCCATGTTTTTCGAAGCGAATGAGCACCATAGTTTCCTTTAAGGTTGATGGCCTCAGTCCACTTCTTCATGTACTTCGTAACAGCGTACGTTGTGAGAGGATAATTTCGCCCCTTCCTGCTTTTAAACAGGAAATGGTCGTCATCATCCTTTACGGTCGCCAAATAGCCGTCGAGAGCAGCTTTCGTCTCTTTGTTTAGAATGATAACATTTTCCTTACCGGTCTTCTTCTCTCGCAAGGTAATGCGTTCACCGATCTTCACGTCTTTAACATCGCCTATTTTCAAGGCGAGCAAGTCTTGGACTCGAAGACCTGAATTGACACCCATGACAAAAAGCAATTTGTCGCGGGGAGCATCAGAAAGAATCTTCTTGATGCTCTTCACACTTTTCAGATCGATGATTGGTTCTACCTTCATCTTTCCCTCCAATTCCCTTTTTCCGTTCAGGGAGTTGAAAATCGTGCATACAAATCAGCCCCTCAAGGAAGCCCTCCAAGAGACCCTGCGATAGCCGCATAAATTTCTTTCAGAAATCCATTTCAAAATCTCCAATGTACGTTTATAGATAAAAACGTACTTTCCTTATAAATGTTATTTCTGTATAACTTTAGACAAACAAACAGAATCTTGCGCGTATTCTTAAAAAAATAGCCATGCCCCTCGGCATGACTATGTTGAAGTTCAAAACCATCTAGACCTTCGTCAAAATGATCTTTTCGTCTTCGACCAAGACAGAGAATTCATCGCCGTCGTTCACGACCAGACCTTGAAGATCAATACTTTTCAGATAGATCTTCAATTCCATCTTGTTGTTCACCTTGGGCCGCCGCGAGTTCTTGAGGTAAAGCCCCTTGACCTCGTAATAGGTCTTGTCATCGCTCATCAGCTTCAAGACGTATTGCTTCAAGGTCTGACGATGCTTGACATCCATCTTGGCCATGATCTCCGAGGCAGTCATGCCGCCGATGATACATTCACGAAGAAGCGAAGGATTGTACTTCGATTCAATCTTCTTCTTGTCGGAACCTTCCTGAACATCCATAGACGCGCTATCGTTCTTCTTGCTCATACAAGCTCCTTTTTATGTTTGATTGATAATTTCTGTATTTCGGCGAAGATTCTTCAAAATAACTTGTAACTTGATTACATTTGCTTGATCTTGCGCCGAATCTACTTGATCTCCCAGGGGCCAAAACGTGAATTGGCCCCAGGATCAAATTTCCGGGGCTTTCGGTCACGGGGGAGGGGCAACTATGGGTCAAGTCCAAAACGCCTCAGGACGGGGCGTATATAAGGGCAGTTTTGAAGTGGCCGGGGGGCTGAACTGGGCCAGCAGCAAACGAGGTGTTGGTCAGCTCACTTGCTGAAACGAAAAAAGGACCCCGCCCGAAAGCAAGGTCCCAGTATGTTCACGTAGTCCTGCCGCCCTCCCCGATGGTCAGTATTCCACCAGGGAGCACAGCAGCTTGAGGATCGAATGAATCGTCGCCGAATCAAGCGTCCTTCACAACCCAACAGACGGTTTGCCCGTATTGAGCTGTAGCAAGAGATGTTTTTGTTGAAATGCTTCGCCGATCAAGACTATCAATATTTCACAGAAGTCAATATCTTAAACAATCTCGACGACGCTCATCTCAATTTCAACTTTCAAACAATCTGCAAATATCACATCTCTTGCCGTATCCCTTACGGACACGCAGCCATCCTCTTTAAAGACTAACGACTCCAACGTTTTTGCTTTAAAGCATTTAAAGAGGACTTCCCTTGGTCTTAAGCCCAGTTCTTTGAAACAGTCCCACACCTAATCGCTATACATATGACCAGAAAACACTTCACCTATCTATGTCTTCAGAATTGTTTAAATCCAATAAACTTCGGTTTACCACGAACCTCGTTCATCATATGCGCCACCTCGGTCTCTCCATTTTTCAATGGATACGGGCCAGCCTCTCGATCTCAATCCCTTTCACAACTGAATCGCTTCATATTGCTTAGATATGACTCAAGACTACTCGTTCGATGGAGCCGACAAGTAATTTTGAACCTTGAGCCATTTTGTTTTTTGATCGCAACAGAGTCTTAGGTTGAATATGTTGTTTGCAGTACTAGCAACACTTGACCAGCAACTTAATGCAAGGCACCCATGATAGTTTTACTACGCTAAATATTTGTTGATTATTCGAATGCGTTGAAACATTGAAAAGTTTGTCTCGACTATTTCTAGCAAGATATTGACTTTTGTTATCTCTTGACAATCACAAGGATCGTATTCACATTCAATAATATATGTATTAATTTCTGTCTAACAAAAGAGAAAGTTGTCGCCATTTTCAGAACACTTCATCACCCTCCCTTTGGGCTAAAAATCGCTGCGAAACATCTTAACTTAATACTACCAGACGGATGTTATTTCATCTGATCTGAGCAGCACCATATCTTTTCTAAAACGGGTCAATCCAGAATGAACTGGATGGCACCAACAACAGTATGTCTAGGGATCGCATATCCAAATCCACGCGGAACATTTCCTTAAACATTGTCACAACTCAAAAAACACACCTTTTGCTTGTTTTTCAGAACAAAGCATCATATTTAACAGGGAGGGGAAACAAAAAGTTTCCCCCTATAAATATTAAGCGTTTTGGATTTTGGATTTCAAAATATTTTAATATGTTACCGAATCCAAGGGAATTCTGGATTGGATTGGATCGCAGCGGTAACATATTATTTTTATTCCTGTTTTCAATCCAAAATGAATCCAGTCCAATCCAAAAAGGATTTTGGGGATTACAAATAATTCCATATAGTTACAATCGTGGCACAATCCTTTGCATATTACCAGCATCTTCAGTCTTTACTACCGAACGTTTCGTAGCATCTTTTATCCACTTTATCGCAGTGTTTCTTGAAATTGATTTTCCATCCTTTCCCGTTGCCAATTCACATATTTTTTCTGCAAGCATCTTTTGATTAAAAGGCACAGAGCCTAATTCTTCCAAAGCTTTCAAAACAATCACGTCATTTTTATCAATATTCACGACATTCGAATCGATAAGTTTAAATTCAAGACTTTCGGTTCTCCGAAGAATGATGCTACCAAATTCTTTAAAATCTCGCGATTTTCGGTGAACCAATTCATACGTGTCACTATTTTTATCTTTCACTCTCAACTCTATGCTACTCGAAGCCCAGTCGCCGATACTACTTGCTCCACGCCCACCCGCGTTATTATTGCCAGAATTCGATTTACCCGAATGATGGATTATCAGGATCGATGTTTTTGTTTCTTGCCCTAAGATTTTTATTCGGTCGAGCACCCGACGCATTTGCGTATTAGCATTCTCATCTTCATTGTGAAAGCTGATCAGCGGATCAATAACGATTACATCTTGATCATTTCCAGTTAATATTTTCTTGATACTCTCGAAAAACTTGTCGTTGTTAAAATCGCCAGAAGTCATGATGTCGTCAGAATATGCTACCATCTTGATATTTTCTCTTACTTCAATCGGCAAGACCTTGTTCCCGTATATCTTTTTGACTCGATCATTAAACCCAGACATACTTACTTCTGACTGCAACATAAGGACTTTGCACTTCTTTTTCACAGGGAACCTGTCCAGAAATGACGTGACAGACGGATCAGTCAGTGCAATTGTCAAGTTCAGCGCAAAGAGTGACTTTCCGGTGCCACCAACACCGAAAAGTATCAGCGTATCATTAACCGTCCACAGTCCTTCGACAAGATATTCTAATTTTGGGTTCTTATCATATATTGACCCGAGAGACATGAGCTTCAATTCTTTCGGCGCAGATTCTACAGCAACAAGTCGCTTGGCTTTTTCAATTTGACTATGCAATCTTTCATGCCGATGAAGTCCAGCTTCTCTATGTTTTTCTCCGATGGGATAAGCAGCATCTTCGAAAATCGCTAAAATATTATTTTCATTAATACTTGCGCGCACCAGACTACAGATGACAGACATTTCAGCTTCGGATCGAAGCCCGACAAGATGTTGCTTTAAAATGTTGAGTTTTTGTTCGGCCGGAATTGGCAAGTCGAAAATTTTTACTTTGCGCAGCACTTGATTGTTTGTTTCGGCACTATGCACACCATCTACCTTCTTAATGATTTTCTTATTATTATCACGTCTAGCCAAGTCTAATATCCATTGCGGCGCTTCTCTTATGGGCAAGTTCTTCAATATAGAGTATATGCCACCACTGGGATGAATTGATCCAGGAGCAACAACTTGCCCGCCCCATCCTTTAATATCAAAAATTGTTGTTTTGCTTGCAGTTTTTAAACTTCTACATCCGTATACGACTCCCTTTTCTCGGGGATACTGATAATACAGATGCAGACTTTTGCCGCCAGATTGTACAGTGAACGTCTCGGGCGGATATGAATCAATTCCATGATCTTTTAGCCACACAGGAAATTCGTCGTGATCGTCAATATCGAGAACGATAACCCGACTCGCTACCCCACAAGCGATGCCAGCATTTTTGCCTTTGAAATCTTCACAATCAAATTTCCTCTTATTGAAACAATAATGCTGCCAGCTATCCTCTACAGGCGATTTGAGCCGTTTGGCGTCGGCATGCTTCATATGTAATGGTATTACTGAAAATACACGCGCTAACATTGAAAACTTCGACAGTCGTTCATTTTCTCTGCAATCTTCTTTATTAATAAAGTCGACATCTTCATCATCAAATAGCAATTCAGACATAACATTTCTCCGTTTCCCAAAAAAGAGGGGAGACAACTGCCATTGCCTCCCCTCATTCTTGTTATTTCTATATATTTATTTTACATTAAATTTTTCTAGAAACCTTTCACGTATTTTTTTTCTTTTACTTACATCCCTTATACCGAAGCTATCAAAATAATTATATATAGCCTGCGGGAACATACGAATTCCCCTGTCATGCAAAGCCATCGACAACGCATAAGGACTTGCTTCAGGAGACTTAATAACTTCAATAAGCAACATTCCAATTCGACAATTTGTATTATTTATCTTACACATAACCAATCCATTTATGTTGGAAATTCACTATACACAATACCATCTAATGTTCTTCCAAATCGTTTGGCGTTTACTTTGTCCCATTTTGAAAAATAAAATGGAATATGTTGATTTGTACAAGCGTCTCTGATGGTTCTGACCCAGCCAATATCTAGCAACCTGGAATTTTTTGCAGTTTCACCTCCTACGATCACCCACTGTATCTGGGTTAAATCTACCTCTGGAATTGGACCGATGAGCGGTTCGAAAACAACAAATCGATGTGCGGCTGGCACTTCTCTTAATTTGTCAATCCGCCATGCATAGTCTTGATTTTCAACCGACACTCCGGCCCATATGTTGTCGCTCCATATTAAACCAGGAGCGATTTCAACCATCCGATCGACATATTTTGTAAGCAACTGGAATGTATGCTGCGAAGCCTTATTCATCACCGAGAATACATCGACAACAAAAGACATGGGCACCTCAGGATGAAATAGGTCTCCCATGGAGTTCACCAATATCTTTTTCGGCTTTTTCCAGTTGAGCGGCTGATAAAGTTTATGCTGATGAATTTTGACTTTGAAAACACCTTCATACTCTTTAAAGCCAATTCCATGCAGCTTCCTGGCTGTTGACTCAGCATAACAATTATCGCAGCCAGGACTTGTTTTTGTGCAACCTGTTGTTGGATTCCAAGACGCATCTGTCCAGCTAATTTTTGAAATGCTAGACATCTATTATCCTCCTGTTAAAAGTGAGCAAAAACAAAATTTGCCTTTCTATAACAATTATTTCTATATATTTTATGACAAAAGAAAATAATCTTGTGGACAATCGCTATCAATGAAACAAAACTACCTGTCAGTCATAAATCCAAGCGACAAATGATTTTGCGTTACAGCATTTTGCAGCTGGACATAGTAGTCAATGCTAACTATTCTTCTCTTGATGGATTTTGTTGACAGCAAGTCAATGTACTTATACCCAAAACGATCTTGAAGGTAGTCAACAAGATCTTGTTTGTGGGCATACGTTTTGTAATGATGTTTCGACTTTTTGCTTGATTTTATATCGTCAAACTTTAAAATATGTGTTTTGTCATTTCCAGGCAATGTTTGGTTCCAAAATGGCAAGAAGCCATACGCCGGATATTTCGACCAAGATGACGAGTCGGCAAAATGAATCGGAGTGTTTGCCAACCAATCATAGCTTGACACACCTAAGGCATGAACTTTGTGTCCGGCTTTATAGATTGTTTCGGATTGAGACTTAATGTTTGCATTTGTTTTTTCATTTTTTGAATATCCCAAAGAAATTATATCATAACCATTTTGCAGATACAGTTCCAATTCGTCGCCAGAATAATCATGGACAACAGGTACGACATTAACTCCCGCCTCTTTGAGCTGTCTAAGAAAATCGACATTCCCCCAAATTTCCCCCTTCTCAAAGTCGAGGTCGTAATTAATTGCATAGTCATATGATTGTGAATATTGCTCGCAAAAAGTCTTGTATCCTGCGAATGTAAATTTAAGATTCTCAGGGTTGCTCGAGAAATTGGCTGTAAATGCCCCCGAATCTAAAATGACACTGTTAATATTCTTGTGATTGGTTTCCAGAAAATTTCGGTAATCGCTTGTTTTTAATCCGTATGACAACAGCACATTCAATCGAGCCTGAGGAATACAGCGAACGTATTCCTCAAGCTCCCTCGTGGAAAATCCAGCCAGATAAATAAACATGGCTCAATTCCTTCTTATTCTGAAGTTCATCCTTGCTCATCTTCAGATGGATTAAGCAGGACAACCATCCGCTCTAACGACAAAACAATGTCATCGCGCAACTCGCTTTCGACTGCCAATATGTCAGCAGCAGCAACACCATCTACTTTTTGAACAACACTTAACAATACTTCCCGAAAGTTTGCTAACTCAGCTTCGACAGTCAATTCATTTTTGGGTTTTTCTTTTTCAGGAGCAATCTTCTTATTCTTAAAATACCCCTCTACATCACCGTTCGCTCCTTTAAGCGCAGCAATTTCTTGGGCGTCTTTATTTGTCAATTTGTAATTGTTGTCTACTGCTTCCTTGAGCTGCTCATTTTCAGAATCGCTTAAATTTATTTTTTTGCTTTCCAATGCATTTAACGCAGTGTAGTAAACGAGCCTTTTTGCTAAATGCCTAATATATTCATCTTCATTTGACATTATAATATCTTCATCCCCTTGATCCAGGCAGGACTCGATGAATTTATTAAAGTTAACATCTTTGTTTTTCCAAATTACGCTTAGAATTTTATTAATTCGATAGGTTCCGAAGTAATAATATTTGGGATCAATTTCTGCCCGTGCTATACGCATATACGTTTGCAATGTTTTCGCTTCACTGGGCGTGATATTTTTGTCAATAAATGTCTTCCAGTTTCTACCGGTATATTTTAGATCGCTTTGGAGCAATATTGCTTTGTCTCCGACTTCTATCTTTATCTTAACCATATAGCTCCCAATCTTGTTCTCTCTTGATTCAGAGTTATTGATTGATAAATTTATGTCGGAAATAATTGACAAGAACGATTTGTCTAATTCATTGGTTTCTGCGACCTCTAAAAATACCCATCGGTTAAGGCATTCAATTGCATCTTTTGTAAAATAAAAGACTTCACCATTAGTTTCAAGGATATCTTCTTCCGGACCTTCCACTTCAAGAGTATTTTCATTGGACATAACAACCCCCTGTATTTGTCTGTTGCAGCCATATAGTGTTTGGGGCAAAATAATTTTGCCGTTAAAAAATCACTTTCTTTCTTCCTCCATAAAAAGGAAAATGTTTTCCTTTTTCCCCCCAAAAAAATGAGGTAATGAGGGGTAGTGATGGATAATGGGGGAGATGAAAGAAAAATTTATAGTGTTCATACTCATTATTTCTATATAACACCGCAGAATGTTGCAATTTAACGTAAGTTATTGAAATAACTGAATAATTTTCTGAAACTGGAGTACCGACGGGCGTTTGCCTCAAGATCCACGGGCCACACGCCAGACGAACGGCCCCTTGCAGCGCTTGCGCCCAATCTACAACTATGACCAATAGCCCAGGCCAGTTTGCACCGACCTGGGCCATGGTTTGAAGCACCTAGGCTAAGGAGAAGTCAGTTTTTCCCCCTTTTTCCTGACCGCTTTCCTTCGGAGTGGCCTTAAGCTGTTCGGACTCAGCAGCAGGAGTGTCCACCGCCGAAGGGGCATCTTCGGTTTTCTGGTGTCCGAGCTTGTTATCCTTGGCAGATTCCTTCCGCTTTTTGCTGAGTTCACCCGAGACAAGTGCCGTTTTGGGTGCATAGCCATACTTAAGCAAATAGGACGTCTTATTCAGGCCATGCTTCGCGAGATGGGCATCTCCGAGCATCTTCATTTTGGCACCACACTCGCAGCACTGAACGTAGTCTTCCTGAATAGCCATTTTGGGATCAACACCCGCAGGCGATTTCGCACCATCGGGTTGATTGCCACCTCCAGCTTGCGCCGGACTACCATCCGAAACACCGCCCGAGAGCAAAAGGCTGGTCTTGATTTTGTTCTGGCCGATCAACAACTTTTCCAGCATAGACAAAACTGCATCAGGTCCAATTCCAGGATAGTTGTCCATGATGGACTTCATCAAAGACTCAGTAGACATCAAGCACCTCCACTGGCGCTACAAATATTTTTAATACCCGTGTCGAATTGGTCGTTATGACACCAAGAGCTTTTCGACACGATGCCAGGACATCACTTGTTTTCAGGTTGAGCCGGCTAGATGATCATCACACGCGTCTGCCTATCTAAAAGGTATTTTGTTAGTGAGCCAAACACAATGAAGTAAAACAACTTGGCGCTTCGAGTAGCTTTGCTATCTCCTGTTTGGTGTTGTGATGCGGTCTAGTTCGGCTAAGGCATCGATCTCACTGATCTCACCCTAAACCTTGCCACCAATCACACCGTCAGGTTCACAGCCACTTGATACGACTTTACGGTTTCACAGCTATCGCCCTTAATCGCCTATACCCCATCTCTTGCCCTTGCTCCCTAGGTCCTTTATCTCCTCGAAGGTCGGCGCGGGGTTATGATCTTTTCAAAGGGCCCATGCTGTCCTTTCCCCATTTGCGCTGGGTGGGCGCACCTGACGGCCCCTTTCTAAACCTGCTAAAACTTTGTATCTACTGGCATAAAAGGCTTTTGACCGGGTAAAATCAGAATTATTTTTGCTGGTGATAAAAATAATTCTCGCCTCTCGCCGAGTGACGAGCCTGTGAAAACGGAAGGGAGCAGGGGTAGGCAGGGCTTATAGAGATGGGCAGCTTGCGCCGCGCCTCAGCAGTAACAAATTTCCAGGTGACAGGGGTGTTATATGATAAACAAGACTTTTCCGTTTCAGAAAAAGATTTCTAACGACAAAGTCAACACTATTGGCTTTATTGAAATGCTCCATTGCATTGAAGCATTAAACAATTTGCCAGAAGACACCCCAATGGCGGATACTTTTAAAGACTCTAAATTTTTAGAAAATATTGGCTTTACTGAATTCAAAAATGTTCATGATTCCAATTCAAGCAATGATTCATGGCCGCTGAATAATTGCTATGGCGGCAAAGAGAATTTGTTTTTAAAAGTCTTCATCATTTCGTTAAAAAGCCAACTAAACTCTTCTGTATTTAACGAAACAAAGGACTTGCTAACGAAAGAGCTTGACTCTATCGAGTATGCCATTTCTTACAAAGATAAAGACATTGGAGACTTGCTTATCTCCGCTCAAGAATCGATTTTAAAAACAGGCGCAGCCGACTCGGAGGCTACCTCGATATTGTACGATCTCTTGCTTAACTATGACATGCAAACCCTCGTCAAGGAGCAAAATCCTGAATGGCACTACATCCTGTATTTTTTATTCAAATATATCCCAAAGGACATTGACGCCATATGCAACCTATTTGAAAAACTCAACACGAACAAAGAGAATGTTAAAATAAAAACATGTTACGGACTAATTGGTTCTTTTGGAATGAGAATTCTTACTCATTCAATAATACACAATAGCGAACTCAACCCAGTCACTATAAGCAACTTGCGCCGATATTCAGAGTTATTTACGACTGCCTTTGACTTGCTATACTACCTTCCAGTTGCATCAAAAACATACACCAAGAAAGCATCAGAGCTAATTATTTTAACGCTCATAAAAGCTGCCTACAAACTTGGAACAATAGATCGAGAAAAAGATTTTTACACCGAAGAGTCACTAGATCACATGTCTTCACTTGGAACGAGCCATGCGATGAATGAAGCATTTAAAATAAAGTATGAGAATTGCGAGAAATTAGCTCAAGAGGCAGATGATCTATGGCGCAAAGGGGATACGCGACATCACGGTGCCATGGCCGACTACTTACTGAGCACCTCAAAGTATGCAGAGCACGTCAGTAAGACGCTACTTTTGAAGCGCTTAAAAGAAGTCGCCAAGAAATATAGACGTGTTCGAGGAGTCAAAAAGCAATAGTACCATGTATCCCTTGAGATTCAAACTACACCCCGCGAAGAGGCAAGTTTCCACTCAACCCCCGATTTTCGAATGCGAGTGCCCAAAATCCCGGGGTTTGACTTTTCGATTTCCCACACGCCTCAGATTCAGAAGATTTTTTTGCCAAGGATTCCCACTTTGCTGAATATTGTCTCGAGATGGCACGCAGCAATTTCATCGTAATTTCGTATGGAATAAGTGCGTGTTGCTTCAAACCCATCTCACTCCCAGCTCCGCACGATTATTCGTCTTCTGGCAGCATTATGGTCAACACTGGCTCGCCGTGATCACCCGGCCCCATGATCGCCAGGATATGAGCAGTGTCCCATCGGCCCGGCTTCATAAGAAACAAGACATCGAATTCGGCACGGTCGCCGGCGCTTGAAGCTTTCGCCGCGATCCATGTCCGAAAAAGGAGATCGTGAAGCCGCCCCTCAATGGATTGCCCTTCTCCTTCCAGACCGGCCGGCGGCACAAGGTAATCAGCATAGAGGTGGTCCGTGACGCAGGTGTTCACCTTGAAGCCAAGCTGATTAGCTTGCTCGGTGACGTCAATCAACACCCCGTCTTCGATGGCTTGTTCACGCGTGTAGCTGAAAATGATAGGTATTTCATCCATTTCTTTTGTTCCTATGGGGCGAAAAGGTATTAATCGTAGAACTTCGGATCGTTTTTGGTGACCTTCAGGTCATTGAACCGACCACGAACATTATTTTCTTCTTTTTTGATTGCGTTTCGAACGTTATCATGTCCAACAACGACACCACCACCGTCAGATATTGCTTTGAACACGGTTCCAACAACGACACCTAAGGCGATTCCAGCGACAAATTTCAAAAAGATCATATCTTGAACCTCCATGAAAACAGATTAAAGGATCATGACTTCAGCCCTTGTCATTTGAAGCAGCGGCTAGCTGATCAAGATATTCCCTGAGATTTGTTGCGAGATGCATCCCTATTCCTGCCCACCGCCGCACAAACACCCCCTGCACTCCTGAATCTGCGGCACCCATGACATCAAAGAGGTGTTCGATGGGCTGAAACCGCTTGATGATCTCTTCGATCAGCTCGAGCGTCTTGGCGTTGGATTCTGCTTCGTTCGACATGCTCACCTCGTGATCCAGGAGATCGGGGACCAGAGAAGGATACCCTCGGGGCAAGGGCCAGGTCACGAGAGCTTGAAGGAAGCTGGAAATAGCCCTATGAAAATCGATCATTGGGCCGAGACGGGATTCTCCTGGGATTAAGACCAAGGGGGAGCCCCACCCAAAGGCCCATCTGGGAAAATCCCAGGACAGCCCTCCCCGAGCGAATCCAGGGGGTGTCCTTTGGGGCGGTCCATGGTGCCAGGGCACGCCCGAAGGCGACGTCAACCAGATGCGCAAGGTGCTGCGTTTGGGTTCGGGCTGAAAGGGATTGGCGACACCCTCTGGGCGACAGGATTGAGCCACACTTCAAAGCACTGAGAACTAAAAAAAATGAACACCACCCAGCTCTATAAACAGCTCGAGAAGATTGTAGACCCTGTTTCTGAAACAGATTTTCTTTTCGATCTGCTCCTTGCCTACTCAATCCCAAAGGCCCAGGTAACTCAGCTAAGAAATGGAACAAACAATCGTTCCGATGTTGAAGGTCAACAAATACTTTCCCGAAAGGTGCTGTTTCAGCCTGCTGATTCGGATTCTCTGTTTACTACGATGGAGACGTTGCGAAATGATCAGCGGTGTATGCGGCACGATCCCAGGTTCTTTGTGGTCACAGATTACAAGTCCTTGCTGGCGTATGACACGAAGGTGGGTGACACCTTGGATATTCGTTTGGAGGAGCTGCCTAAGAACTTGGAGTTCTTCATGCCTTGGGCTGGTAAAGAACGGTATGCGGAAGCCCAGGAGAATCCCGCTGATGTCAAAGCTGCGGAACGTATGGCTCGTCTGTATGATGAAATTCTTCGGAACAATCCCGAGGCCGAGAAGGCCCCGAAAGAACGGCATAAACTGAACGTGTTCCTGTCGAGGCTGTTATTCTGTTTCTTTGCCGAAGACACTGACATCTTCCCGAACACCATCTTTTCCAAGGCTATCCACGAACTAACGGAAGAGGATGGAAGTGACCTGGACTCGTTCTTGAACCAGCTCTTCGAAGTCCTGAATACAGAGAACCGAAAAGGTTGTATCGATCAACTTTGCAAGTTCCCTTATGTAAATGGCGGGTTGTTTGGCGATTCTTATGATGCGCCCAAGATGACCCGCCGCGCCCGGCGGATGATCATAGACTGCGGAGCCTTGGATTGGTCGGAGATCAACCCGGATATTTTTGGTTCAATGATCCAGGCAGTGGTCGCCCCTGAGCAACGTGGTGGACTTGGGATGCACTATACGTCTGTTCCCAACATCATGAAGGTGATCGAACCGCTGTTCCTCAACGATCTCTGGGAAGAGTTTGAAAATGCGAAAAACAATACCAAGAAACTCGCAAAACTTCTCAATCGCATCAGTCGCATTCGATTCTTTGACCCTGCGTGTGGATCAGGGAACTTCCTCATCATTACGTACAAAGAGATTCGCAAGCTTGAGATGGCAATTCTTGAGCAAAGGCAAAGACTCGATGGCTATATCCCTCTCCACTCGCTGATAACTCTCGACCATTTCTATGGCATTGAAATTGACGACTTTGCCCATGAAGTGGCGATCCTATCCTTGTGGCTGGCAGAGCACCTGATGAATGTGCAGTTCAAGAAGAAGTTTGGCGATGCTCGACCAGCTTTGCCCTTAAAAGAAGCTGGGAATGTAGTATGTGGCAATGCTTGTAGACTTGATTGGACGAAAGTCTGCCCTGCTCAAAAAGAGGATGAAGTCTTCATTATGGGCAACCCTCCCTACCTGGGAGCGAGAATGCAAACCGCAGAACATAAGGCAGATCTTATTCATGTGTGTTCAAAACATGGGAAAGCGAAGAATATTGATTATATATTCGCGTGGTTCTTTAAAGCAGCAGATTTTATAAAAGAGTCTATGTCAAAGTTTTCTTTTGTGTCAACAAATTCAATCTGCCAAGGAGAGCAAGTAGATTTGCTATGGTCGCCTGTTTTGTCAAACAGATTAGAGATATTCTTTGCGCACAAGTCGTTTAAATGGACTAACAATGCGAAATACGGCGCTGGAGTTATTTGTGTTGTGGTAGGGGTCCAGAATAAATCAAAAGTCAAAAAGTATCTCTATGAGAAAACAGAAAAAAGGCTCTGTGGCAATATCAATCCATATCTCTCAGATGCGCCAGATATATTTGTAAAAAGAACATCCAGGAGCATCTCACGCTTCCCCAGAATGATCGCAGGAAACAAAGCTGTTGACGGGGGACATTTGTTCTTGGACCCTGCTGACCTCGAGAAGGCGGCAAATGAAGGATGTAGCCATCTCATTCGAAAAGTTGTCGGCGCTGATGAATTCTTAAATGGCAAACAACGATGGTGTCTTTGGATCACAGAGGATACTCTTGAAGAAGCCTTAAAATTCCCATTCGTTGAGGATCGCATTAAAAAGACGGAAAAATATCGAAACAACAAGACTGATTCAGGTGCAAAATATCTAGCAAAATTTCCATATAGATTTAGAGAAATGAACAAGCCCCGAAAAAATGCTATATTCATTCCAACAGTTTCGTCAGAAAGAAGAGAGTATATTCCTCTTGGGTATCTCGGAAAAGACGATGTAGTGATAGCTCCCAATCAAGTTATATATGATCCTGGAATTTTCATTTTCGGCGTACTTTCTTCCCGTATGCACATGGTGTGGGTGCAGACTGTTGCTGGAAGGTTAAAAACCGATTACCGCTACTCATCAGTTCTTTGTTACAATACATTTCCAATGCCAAGTTTGTCAAATGAGTTGAAAGAAATGCTTGGCGATCTGGCGTATAAAGTTTTGGACGTTAGGGACGAGCATGTTGGGATGACTATGGCAGAACTCTATGATCCAGACAAAATGCCAAACGATCTGCGTATAGCCCACCATCAACTCGATCTTGCCGTTGACAGCTGCTATCGAAATAAATCCTTCGAAAGCGATTCTGACCGCCTCGAGCATCTCTTCAAACTATACATAGAAATGACAGCATAAATAGAGATTTGTGATGCCAAATATTATCCACGTCGATTACGAAACCACAGGCAAAAGCAAATCCACTAACGAACTTGGGATGAGGGAAATGCAGGAACGCGCCTATAAGGCCAGGAATGCTCAGTATGTTCTCCTCAAAGCTCCGCCTGCTTCGGGTAAGTCTCGCGCCCTCATGTTCATAGGATTAGACAAACTGCATTTCCAAGGAATCAAAAAAGTCATTGTCGCGGTTCCTGAACAAACCATTGGCGCTTCTTTTGCTCCTACTGATCTGACTACTTACGGATTCTTTGCTGATTGGAAACCCAAAGACAAATACAATCTTTGTCTTCAGAAAAGTACTCCTGGCAGTGAACGTCGGAAGACCAACGCGTTTGTGGACTTCATGGGTAATGGCGAGCAATTAATTATTTGTACCCACTCAACCCTCCGTCATGCGTTTGAAAACCTTGATCCTTCTGACTTTGACAATACCCTACTTGCAATTGATGAGTTTCACCATGTGTCGGCTGGTGAGGACAACAGACTAGGCGAACTCCTCAGGTCAGTCATGGCCGGGTCCTCGGCACACGTAGTCGCAATGACAGGATCATATTTTAGAGGTGACAATATTCCGGTGCTTCAGCCTGAAGACGAGGCCAAATTCGTTCGGGTGACGTACAACTATTACGAACAACTCAACGGCTACGAGTATCTGAAGTCTCTTGGCATAGGATACCATTTTTACCAGGGGCAATACATGACTGCCCTGCCGGAGATTCTGGACACAGATAAAAAGGTTATTCTGCACATCCCCAACGTCAATTCTCGTGAGTCAACCGGAGACAAGTATTTTGAAGTCGGTGCCATCCTCGACCAGATTGGGGAGATCGTAAAGACTGATCCCAACACGCAGATTCACACCGTCAAACGTAATAGTGATGGCAAAGAAATCAAGGTGGCTGACCTTGTTGAAGATGACATGAACACCCGATCCAAGGTGTATGAATATCTTCGCAACATCAAATCCCCTGATGACCTGGACTTGATAATTGCTCTTGGCACCGCCAAAGAAGGGTTTGACTGGCCCTACTGCGAACAAACCCTCACGGTTGGATACCGAAGTTCTCTGACAGAAGTGATTCAGATCATCGGACGTTGCACAAGAGACAGCAGCAACAAAACTCACGCACAGTTCACCAACCTCATTGCCCAGCCTGAAGCCACCGACGAACAGGTCACTATCGCTGTGAATAATATGCTGAAAGCGATCTCATGTTCCTTACTTATGGAACAAGTACTGGCCCCCAATTTCAAGTTCAAACGAAAGAAACTCGATACGGACAAGGCAAAGCCCGGTGAAATCCTTATTCGTGGATTCAAAGAACCCAGCACGAAGCGGGTGAAAGAAATCATCGAAGCTGACTTGAATGATTTGAAAGCCGCAGTGCTGCAAGATGACAAAATGCTCAAAGCTCTTCCAGGCAATATAGCCCCTGAAATCATTAACAAGGTGATGATCCCAAAGATCATCGAGGTGAAGTACCCGGAACTCTCTGCTGAAGAACGAGAAGAAGTCCGCCAATACATAGTTGCTGATTCTGTCATCAAAAACAGCAAGGTCAAAGTAGAGGGAGATCAACGGTTCATTCGGATGGCTGGCAAGTTCGTTAACGTAGAAGATTTGAGTATTGACCTAATTGACTCTGTAAACCCCTTCCAGAAGGCGTTTGAAGTCCTTTCAAAGAGTTTGTCCAAACACACTTTCAAGGCCATCCAGGACGCGATTAACGCGAACAGACTTGCCATGACTTCTGAAGAGGCTTTGGAACTTTGGCCCATGATTAACGAGTTCGTGCAGGAGCATAAACGCAAGCCCAGCAGAGCCGCTGTTGATCCGCTTGAACGTCGCATGGCTGATGCACTCCTTTACATTCAGAACCAGCGCAGGATGCAGAACGTATAGCCATGGATAAAGACATACTCCTCCAACTCATAGAGAATGATCACCTTGGACTCTTGAACGTTAAAACAAGAGGGGCTTCGGCATCTTCACCAGAAGAAATCATGATCGAAGCCTTGCTCAAGGTAAATGCGTTCTATGCTGAGCATGGACGTGAACCTGAAAAGAAAGATGACGAAAGACAGCTTTTCAACTTCCTGAGTAGTTTCCGCAAAAATAAAGAGAAACGGGATGTAGTCATCGATTTCGATGAATATGAACTCCTGGCTGCACCGAAAGATGAGAAGATTGAGATCCCTACCCCTAAATCAATTAACGACATTTTTGCCAACGATCCCCTTGGGCTTCTCGGTGATGAATTGAAACCTCTCAGCCCTGAAGAAGATATCTTTACACTCAAACATATTCCCCAAAGCATGCCTGAATATGTCGCACAACGGGAGAAGTGCGAGGACTTCGAGAAGTTCGAGCCTCTATTCGAACAGTGCCATCAAGACCTCAAAGAAGAGAAGCGTAGGATCATCCCATTTGCCAGGGAACAGCAGATTAAAAAAGGGATGTTCTACGTCTTGAAAGGAATCCTTCTTTATGTCGCAGAGATGGACAAAAAGGAGCGGGTTAACGGCAAGCTCAACGCCCGACTTCGTGTCATCTTCGACAATGGCGCTGAATCCGACATGCTTTTGAGGTCCCTGTCTGCAGAGCTTTATAAAGATGGTCGTAGAGTCACAGAGAATCATGACAAACTACTGAATGGGCTCAAAGGCGTTAGTACGGATGACAAAGAGGCTGGATTTATCTATGTTGTCCGCTCTCTCAGCAAAGAACAAAAGATTCAATCTATACAAAATCTATACAAGATCGGGTTCACTCGCTCATCAGTGAAAAGTCGCTTGAAAGATCCACATCAGGACCCGACTTTTCTCATGTCGAACGTGCAGCTGGTTAAAGCATACCAATGTTACAACATGAACTCACAAATTCTTGAGCAAAAGCTTCACGCTTTCTTTGGAAAAGTCTGCCTGAGCCTGGACGTGTACGACAAAGACGGAAAACGGCATCTCCCAAGAGAATGGTTCATGGCACCGCTTGAAGCGATTGAACAAGCAATCTACTTATTTCTGAGCGGAGAGATCACTGATTTCGTGTATGACGTTGACCGGGAAATGATTATTGGAAAATAGTCGGCAAGCAACTAATTCTGATTTTAAATAAAACTGAGATCGCTGCGTTGGATCGTCAGAGTTCTCCTTCGCCTTTCCCATAGGTGGGCGCACTCGCGACTGAGGCGAGTAGCGATTAAAGGAAATGGTGAGATTCTTTAATCCAGGCAGGGACGATTAAAGCTTTATTTAATCGCAGATCCTTTCCCACGTGGCAACTTACGTCATTGCAATCCACCCGAAAGGGTAGTATAAGAAAAGCGTCTCTCGTTAACCGATGAGAACTTAGCGAATCATGATTTCTGAGTATTTCCTGACAGCTATAAATAAAGGACAAAACCCATAGCTATCCAGCCATGTTAAGCATCATTTCTTCGAGTTTAAAGGCATCGTCTTTTTTTTGAATCTCCCAAAAAAAAAACAAGGCATTTTTAGGAGAAAGTTTAGCAGCCATGCCACCGCCAACACCCGAGCCATTTTGGACTGTTAGAGTCCACAGGATAGATATTCATCCAGGTTTATCGGGATTATGTGTCGGATATGAGCGAGGGGAGTGGCGGCGAGATCAATTCGTAAATCATGTCATGGAATGGCTTCCAGAATTTGCACTGAAAGAAAGCGAGCTCCAGGGGATCGACTCGTCAACGCTGGTGCGGATGATCAGAAATGCTGCAAACATTATATACCAGTCAGAAAAGTTTAATAACCGAGGAGAATTTGGCGAACTATTCCTCCACATGGCAAAAAGGCAAGTTTTCAATTCAATTCCAGCAATTTCAAAAATTTACTATAAAACTGCTCGAAATGAAACTGTAAAAGGATTCGACTCTGTCCATGTCGTTGAGGCCGAAGATGGGCTAGAGCTATGGATCGGCGAAGTAAAATTTTACAAAAATATAAAACAAGCAGTTTCGGATGTTATTCAAGAACTACATGACCATACCCAGACAAATTATCTTCGGGATGAATTCAACTTAATAATTAATAAAGTCGACAAGAATTGGCAGCACTATGAAAAGATAAGGTCTTTAATGTCGCCCAATACTTCACTAGATGAAGTATTTAAACGCGCATGCATTCCTGTCTTGCTAACATATGAAAGTGACGCTGTTCGACAGTGCTCGGCATGTGACGACCACTACAAGGAACTTCTCATTAATGAGATGAGAGAGGCATACCATTTATTTTCATCAAAAGGATTACCTGAGGATATCAGGATACATCTATTTCTATTTCCATTAGCCTCAAAAACAGAACTTGTAACGGCTCTAGATGGGAAACTACGAATTTGGCAGCAGCTATGACAAAAAAAGATTTAAAGACTATTCTCTCTAGCGCCCAAAAAATTGCAATTGACCCGTTCTCAATCTTAAAAGAAATTGCTTGCTTTGTAAATGACCCAGAACGCGAGAATGATGGACGAGAACTTGTCCTAAGGGCTCTTGAAAACAAACCGGCTTTCGGAAACTATATTGCTATTTTAAATGATATGACTAGACAAGTTGGTCTTTTCCCTTATCTTGACGAAGATTTATTATCTTTACAAGATGCAATTGCATACGAATACCACAAACCATTGAGCAACGACAAATTTGTTTTTCATCGAGAACAGGCTCACGTCTACAGAAGACTTTTATTTGGCGAAAGCGTTGTATTAAGTGCCCCAACTAGTTTCGGGAAAAGCCGGATTATTGATGAGATCATAGGTTTTAAAAAATTCAAAAATATTGCCATCGTAGTGCCAACAATCGCTTTAATAGACGAAACACGCCGGAGACTTTCTAAGTTCTCAAACATATACAAACTTATTACGCAGGTCGGACAAGAGCCGTCCGATAGTAATTTGTTCATATTTACTGCAGAACGGCTAAACGTTTATAAAAATCTGCCAATAATTGATTTTTTTGTCATTGATGAATTCTACAAGCTCGGAAATATAAAAGGAGATGAAGCACGCACAGTCAGCCTCAATCAATCCTTCTATAGACTAATGAAGGATGGAGGGCAATTTTTCTTACTCGGCCCAAGCATCAAACAAATATCAGACAACACGGAAGAGCGTTGCAGCTGCCACTTTTACTGCACTCCGTTTGCAACTGTTGCAAGCGACCAATATTATGTCGAGGCGACTGATCGCGAAAAAAGACTTATTGAGTTATGCAAGGACCTTAAAGAGCCAACATTAATTTTTTGCAGTTCTCCTGGAAAGGCAAATGAAGTCGCGAGATTACTTGCAACAAACCTTGACGAAATCCAGCCCCTGCAAGAGTTAGTTTCATGCCGCAATTGGGTTTCGCAGAACTATCACCCCCAATGGATATTTGGAACAGCTCTACTGAAGGGAATCGGCATTCATCATGGGCGACTTCCAAGGTCTTTAGGACAATATATTGTTAGAAAATTTAACGACTTAAAATTAAACTTCCTCGTTTGCACATCGACTTTGATCGAAGGCGTCAATACTAAGGCCAAAAATGTTATCATTTACGACAACGAAATAGCACGAAAAAAATAGACTTTTTTACGTTTAATAACATAAAAGGGCGATCTGGTAGAATGTTCGAGCATTTTGTTGGGAAAGTCTTTCTTTTTGATCCACCTCCCCGGGAGCAATTACCCCTGGTCGATATCCCTATCGTTACGCAAGATGAGGATGTCCCTGATAGCCTTTTGATCCAGATGGAGCCTGAAGATCTGACAGAGAAGTCAAAAGAGCGCCTTAGCGAATATACAGTGGACGGAATCCTTCCTTTGTATATTTTGCGGCAAAATTCTGGCATTGACCCAAGAGACCAGCTCGATTTGGCAAAAAAAATATTACAGGAAAGAAAATTTAGATTACTTGCCTGGACTTCGCTGCCTACTTACGATCAGTTAAAATATGCTTGCAATTTAATATGGAATTTCTTCCAAAAAAAACCAAAGCAAGGCGTCTTCAGTGGAAATCAATTAACACTAATGGTTTGAAAACTTTCCAAAAAAGAAACGACAAAACAACGGATTGCAAATGAACTGATACCCAGTGAGTATGCTGCAGAGACTCCTGACGAAGCCGTTGAAAGGATACTGAGCTTCGACAGGAACTGGGCCTCATATGAATTCCCTAGATACTTAATGGCCCTATCAAGGATTCAGGCATACCTTCTCCCACTAGAGAAAGAACCCGCAGGAGATTATAGCTTCTATTCGGCAAGAGTTGAGGCTCTTTTTGACAATCCTCTTTTGGCCTCTCTTGACGAATTTGGAATTCCTCCAATTATCGGAAAATCAGTACTAAAAACCATTGGGGAAGTCGACAATATTGATCACGCAATTCATATTTTAAAGGCAACAAAGTTTAATACATCTAGACTTAGCGAATTTGAACGCGATGTGTTGACCGACTCAATCAGTGCGATATAGTAAAATTATTAGCCGTATTCCATAACAATATTTCTCATACATGAAATTGATTGCACTTGCTCCATCCTCTGAATATCATTTATAATGAGATATAACAATTCTCAATCCGAGTATTTCATACAGACAATATCAACTCAGGACCAGGACCCAAACTGCAGCCCCCTGCGTATTTGGTCCAGCTTCATCCCCACACCCAAACCAAGTGGTTTCGGTGAAAAAATTTCCCAATCATTTAGTTTGAATTTTTCTGCGACCAATAAACATATTCTATAATATCAGCACATACCATCTCGAAAGAACTCCAGACGAAGTAGGTCGGACAACGGTGCCAACAGGCATAGCCCGTTGAAAAACGAACAAGGGGCCAGGACTTTCGTCCTAACCCCTTGAAATACTGGAGACAGAAAAAGTCGGACAAATCGACGTCTCCAACGACGACAACACCGTTGGCATACCCGACCCCCTGAAAAACGAAAAAGGGGCAGTCAGCATTTTGTTGCTAACCGCCCGATTTTCTTGGGGAAATTCTGGTCGGGATGAGAGGATTTGAACCTCCGACCCCCTGAACCCCATTCAGGTGCGCTCCCAGACTGCGCTACATCCCGACGCGAAGGAATCGGAACCTAGGTGCCCAGCGCCGTTTTGTCAATCCCTAATTTGCCCGCCCAGCAAAATCCTTTACACCTGCCCCCAGCAACACCCGCTCCGGTTGCGACACGCCCGACACCCTGCTATCAACACAGTCTCCACCAAAAGGACCAACCATGCCCCAGAAACCCGTCCTCGTCACCGGAGCCACCGGATACGTCGGCGGCCGACTCGTCACCGCACTGCTCCACGCCGGCCGCCGTGTCCGCGCCGTGGGCCGCTCCCTGGAAAAACTCCAATGCCGCACCTACGCCGCACACCCGCAGCTCGAACTGGCTAGGGCCGACAGCCTCGACCCCGACGCCATGCACCAGGCCGCAGCCGGTTGCGGCGCCGCCTACTACCTCGTCCACTCCATGCACCCCACCACCCGGGACTTCGCCGCCGCCGACCGCCAAGCGGCGTCCGTCATGGCCCGCACAGCCAGCGAAACCGGCCTCGAACGCATCATCTACCTCGGCGGGCTCGGCCGCGACGACGACCAACTCAGCCACCACCTCAAATCCCGCCACGAGGTAGCCGCGATCCTCGCCAGCGGCAGCGCCCCCGTCACCCATCTGCGAGCCGCCATGATCCTGGGCTCCGGCAGTGCCTCCTTTGAAATCATCCGCTCCCTGGTCGAAAAGCTACCCTTCATGATCGCCCCGCGCTGGGTGCGCAACCGCTGCCAACCCATCGCCATTTCCGACGTCCTGGGCTATCTGGTCGCCTGCCTGGACGAGCCGCGCACCATAGGCGAAACCTTCGACATCGGCGGCCCGGACGTGCTCAGCTACGCCGACATGTTCCGGCTCTACGCGTCGGTGGCCGGGCTGCCGCCCCGCCCCATCATCCCCGTGCCGTTTCTCACCCCGCGCCTGTCCACCTACTGGATGCAGCTCGTCACGCCCGTGCCGCGGGCGCTGATCGTGCCGCTGGTGGAGGGGCTGCGCAACGAGGTCGTGTTCCGCGACACCCGCATCCTTACGCTGCTGCCGCGAAACCGCCTGACCTGCCGCCAGGCCATCGCCCTGGCCCTGGACAAGATCCGCCAGAACGCCGTGGAAAGCACCTGCGCCGACGCCGGTTACGCCGCGCCACCCGAGTGGACGGCCTGCGGCGACGCGCCCTATGCCGGGGGCACGGTCTACCAGTGCGGCTACGTGGCCGTCGTGGCCGCGCCCCTTGCGGCCGTGTGGCGGGCCGTGGCCCGCATCGGCGGCGAAACGGGCTGGTATTGGGGCAACTGGATGTGGCGGCTGCGCGGCTTTGGCGACCAACTGGTCGGCGGCGTGGGGCTGCGCCGCGTCACCACCCCCCGCGAGGCGCCCCGCGTCGGCGATCCCCTCGATTTCTGGCGGGTGGCGGCCGTGGAGGCGCCGCGTCGCCTGGTGCTCGCGGCTGAGATGCGCACCCCGGGCGAGGCGCTGCTGGAATTCCGGCTGCGCGAGGCCGGCCCGGAAGCGACAGAGATCGTGGTCCACTCCAAATTCCTGCCCAAGGGTATCGCCGGGCGGGCCTATTGGTATGCCTTGCTGTGGCCGCACAACCTCGTTTTCGCCGGCCTGCTGCGCGGCATTGCCGCTGCCCTGGGTGCGCCTTTGGTCAGCCCGCCGAGCCGATTCACGCCCCATCTGCCCCAAACGGCCTGCCGGCTGCCCCACCGGCCGTGACCGCCGCGCCCCTGGAGATACGGCCGGCCGGGCCGGACGATGTCCCGGCCATGGCCCGGGTGTTCGCCGACGCCATCGAGGCCAAGGCCCGCGACAGCTACGGCCCCCGCGAACGGGCGGCCTGGGCGGCACGCGGCTCGGCCGAGCGCTTCCGGGCCATGCTCGACGACGAGCGCAACCAACTGCTTGTCGCCGTCCAGGGCTCGCGCATCACTGGCCTGGCCGGCTTGACGGGCTGCGACGTGAGCCTGCTCTATACGAGCCCGGACGCGGAGGCAGGCACCGGCACGCGACTGCTCGCGGTCGTGGAGGACCTGGCCAGGACTCAGGGGATCGGCGGCCTGGGCCTGACCGCGTCGCGCAACGCCGTCGCCTTCTACCTGCGCCGGGGATACGCCGTGGCCCGCCTGGCCGTGCGCCCCTTGCCGGGCGGCCTGGCCTTGCCGGTCTGCCTCATGGTCAAGGCCCTCCAGCCCGCCCAACCCACGCGAAATGGAACCGTCCACGGCCGGGAGGCCTAGAAATCCACCGTTTGTGTCGGCTGAGGCTCGCAACCAGCCGCAGCGGCCGGACACTTACAGAACTTTTGCAATCGATTTCGAGAAGATATCGCCCGGGGCCGGGCCAGGGACCGTCCCAGCCCAGCCAGGCATGGCGCTTGCTTGAGGTCGGCCACGGCAGCCGGCCCGAGCCGACGCCGCCAACCTGTCGCCAAACGGCGAAGGGGGATTCGGAGTCACGCGGGCCGCCGTCGCGGGACAACCCGTCCCGCGACCGGCACGCGGTTTCCCCGACACTGTTCCCGCCGGTTTCATGAGGGCCGTTTCCTTACCCCGAAGGAAGCGGCCCTCGCTTGTGTCGGGGTGGCCTCGCCGCCCGTTCAGGCCAGGGGCCGGAAATCCGGCGTGCGCTCCACCGGCACCATGCCGGCCGCTTCGATGGCCTGGCGCAGTGCGGCCAGGGTCAGGCCCTTGGGGCTGTCCGCGCCGGCGGCATGGCCGATGCGCTCCTCCACGATGGTGCCGTCGAAATCGTCGGCCCCGGCCCACAGGGCCATCTGCGCCGCCTTGATGCCGAGCATGGCCCAGTAGGCCTTCAGATGCGGGATGTTGTCCAAAAAAAGCCGCGAAACGGCCATCAGCCGCAGCACCGTCACACCGTCCGGCCCCTTGGCGCCCAGGGCGTTGTTGGCCGGCTGATAGGCCAGGGGGATGAAGCAGGTGAAGCCGCCGGTGAGGTCCTGCAGGTCGCGCAGGGCCGACAGGTGGGCGATGCGGTCGGCCCAGTTCTCGATATGGCCAAAAAGCATGGTGGCGTTGGTGGGCAGGCCCAGGCCGTGGGCCGTGGCGTGGATTTGCAGCCAGCGCTCGCCGGAAATCTTCTCCGGGCACAGCTTCTCGCGCAGGCTCGGGGCGAAGACCTCGGCCCCGCCGCCGGGCAGCATCATCAACCCCGCCGCCTTGAGCGCACTTAAGATGTCGTACTCCGACACGCCGCGCGTATCGGCCAGGTGGGCCACCTCCACGGCGGTGAAGGCCTTGATGCCGGCGTCGGGCCTGGCCCGGCCGATGGCCCGCAGCATGTCGACGTAATAGTCCAGCGGCAGCTCGGGATTGAGCCCCCCCACCACGTGGACCTCCCGGATGGGCGCGTCCCCCCGGGCGTCGAGTGCGGCGACGATGTCGGCCACCGACAGCGTGCGCGCCCCGGAGGCGCCCTTGACCTTGTAGAAGGCGCAGAAGCGGCAGGCGTTGACGCAGACGTTGGTGAAATTTACGTGCACGTTGTGCACGTAATAGGCGTTATGGCCGTGGCGGGCGAGCCTGGCTTCCATGGCCGCCCCGCACAGTTCGTGCAGGGGCGCGGCCACGGCCAGCACCAGGGCGTCGTCGGGGGTCAGGCGCTCGCCGGCACGGGCCTTGGCCAGCAGGTCGGCCGTTTCGGAGCCGGGGACGGGGAGGTGCGGTATAATTGCATTCATGGCAGTGGCGCGGTATAGGGTATGGGTTGGCGTCACCTCTACCCCTTTTCCCCGCCGTCCGCCAGGGCGGCGAGGCCCCGGAGGCCGGCCATGGCCCGATTGTCACCTTGCCTCGTCCTGGCGCTGGCCCTGCTTGGCGCCCCAGCCGCCCCGGCCACGGCCGCCACCGGCTCCCCGGGCGGCGAATCCAGCCAGGCCCTGGCCAGGTTCTTCCAGGGCACCACCCGCTCCCTGCCGGCGGCGGCCATCGATTTCTCGGTCGTGGCCGGCTATGCCGTGCTGCGCACCGGCGACCCCGACAGCTCGGGCCGCTACGCCATGACCGCCCTCAACGTGGCCCGCATCGCCCCGGACATCTACCGCCTGGACATCAGCCTGGAAAAACCCCAGCCCCGTGACGTGCGGACCTTCGAACAGCCCTATTTCTACACCGACCAGCGGACCTATTATTTCTGGTACCAAAACGGCGAGCGCATCGTCTTCAAGGTGGGCGACCAGAAGGCCGTGGTGCCGCTTGGGCGCAAGGACGTGCTGCGCGTGGACATCAAATCGCCCGACACCTACGTCATCGACCGCGAGACCATGCTCAAAAACATCTCCTTCGACGACGGGCCGGTCACCATCCACCTCCAACTCAAATTCCATTAGGAAAGGGGCCCCGCATGCCCGAGACCGCCGCCGCATCCCTGCTTCCCCTTTTGCGCCAGCTTCGCGACGCCGGTGGCCTGCGCGTGTTCGTGGAAACGGCCACCGGCGCCGGAGATGTCGCCTACGCCGCCGGCGAGGTGTTCGACACGGTCATCACCATGGAGGCCGACAAGGCCACCTACGAGGCCGCCCACGAGCGCCTTTCCGGCCGCAAGGGCATCCTGCCCCTTTGCGGCGAAAGCCCGGCCATGGTCCCCAACCTCCTGCCCCGGCTGGTGGCGCCGGCCGTCTTCTGGCTCGACGCCCCCCTCCCGGCCGGCCAGGCCCTGCCCCCGGAACTGCCCGCCATCCTGGCCGCCGCCCAGGACCACGTGGCCTGCCTGCCCGGCCCGGCCTTGCCCGAGGCCGACCTGGCGGCCCTCACCGGCCAGGCCAAGCCCTTCCTGGTGATCCGGCAGGGCGACCTGACCCTCCTCGTCCCCCAGGCCAAGGCCGCCTTGGGCCAGGCCCTGTCCCGGCCCGGGGAGTGAGACGATCCCCCGCGGGGGCGTCCCGGCGCGCGGGAGGCGAGTGGGCCAGACCCAACGCCACCATCTTCTCCGTGGGGCGTCCGGGGACGCGCGGGAGGCGAGCCAGGATCGCAGTCCGGCCTCACTTGGGCGAGCGCCGGGCCCGGGCAGCCCGGGATTGCGCCGACGCGCCCGAGCGGGTAATGGTTTCGCCGTCGAAACCGCCGGAGGAGTCCCATGAAATGCGTCCTGGTCCTTGCCTGCGCCCTGTGCCTGACCCTGACGGGGGCGCTGTTCGCCTTTAGCCGCGTCACCCCGGGCGAGTCCTACGCCGCCTACGCCGACGCCGCCAACGGCGCCAGCTCGTGCGAATTCGCCTCGTGCGGCTGCCTCGGGCTCAAGTGCTCCTGCTTCGAGTGCGGCGGCGGCAAGTAGCCGGCCGTCGTTTCACGTCCACATCATGGGCGGCTTTCTCGCCTTCCTGCTTTCCCGGGCCACCGGGCTCGACCTGTTCCTCTTCGTCCAGGCCGGCTACCTCGTCCTTAGCCTGGCCGGCCTGGCCATCGTCTTCGCCGGCACCCGCCGGGAACTGGCCAACAACCCCGACCGCCAGCGCTATCTGCTGCTGTTTCTCGCCGCCCTGCCCCTGGGCCTGGCCGGGGCGCGGCTGATCCCCATCGTCCAGGACGGCGTCCTGGCCGGCCGGCTGACCCTTGGCCTGGTGACAAGCGGCGGGCTGGTCTTTTACGGCGGGGCGCTGGCCTATCTCGGCGCCTTGCGGCTTGGCTGCCGGTTCCTGGGCCTTTCCCCCTGGCCGCTGCTCGACGCCGTCTGCCGCCTGGCCCCCCTGGGCCACGCCTTTGGCCGGCTGGGCTGCTTTTTTGGCGGCTGCTGCTTCGGCGCGGTCACCGACGGCCCGACGGGCGTGCGTTTCCCGGCCGGCTCCCCGGCCTTTTTGCAGCACAAAACCGAGGGCCTGCTGCCCCTGGGCGCCGTGGCCTCCCTGCCGGTCCATCCGAGCCAGCTCTACGAGGCCCTGGGCGACCTGGCCCTGTACGGCTCCCTCCTGGCCCTGTCCCGGCGCCCGGGCGGACTGCCCCCCGGACGGGCGACCACACTCTATCTCTTGGGCTACGCGGCCTTGCGTTTCACTTTGGAATTCTTCCGTGGCGACACCATACGCGGTCTGTACGGCGGCTTTTCCACGTCCCAGTACGTGGCGGCGGCCGTGGTGGCCGGCACGCTCCTTGTCGTAACGCGCCGCAGCGGCCCGTCGCGGCAGGGACGTATCAGGGTGCGACCGGCGGGCAACGCCGCCAGCTCATCGCCAAAACGGTGAACTTCTACGCCTTCCCCTATGCAAAAGGGGGTGGATGTTGTAAAGCGGGCGGCATGTTCCATGGCGTCGTCCCCGGCCGTCCCGCGCAGCGTTGGCGGTGGGCCGTCTTTTGGTGCCTGCTTGTGCTGCCGCTTGCCTGCGGCCGCACGGAAGCCGCCGCCCTGCAAGAGGCGGCGCTCATTCCGCAGTGGGAGCCGCAAGCCCAGTTCGCCGGTTATTACGTGGCCCTGGCCAAGGGCTTTTATGCCGCGGCCGGCGTGGACATGCGCATCCTGCGCGGCGGCCCCCACGACCCGCCCTCGGTGCTCATGCGCCAGGGCCGGGCCCAGTTCGGCACCTTTTTCCTGCCCACGGCCATCCGCGAGCGGGCCGACGGCCTGCCCCTGGTCAACCTGGCCCAGTTCGTGCCCCACTCCAACCAGTTGCTGGTGGCGAAAAAAGCCGACGGCATCCGCAGCCCGGCCGACCTCGACGGCCGACGGGTCAGCTTGTGGGGGCCGGAATTCCGCCTGGCGCCCGAGGCGTTTTTCCGCGCCCACGGCCTGCGGGTGGCCGAGGCGCCCCAGGGCTTCACCGTGGACCTGTTCTTGCGCGGCGGGGTGGCCGCCTGTTCGGCCATGGCCTACAACGAGTACCACGCCCTGCTCAACAGCGGCCTGGACCCCGATGAACTGACCGTTTTTCCCATGGCCGACTACGGCCTGGACCTGCCCGAGGACGGCCTCTACACCCTGGAATCCACCTGGCGGGACCAGCCGCAGTTGTGCCGGGCCGTGACCAAGGCCTCCATCGAGGGCTGGCGCTACGCCTTCGCCCACCCCGAAGAGGCCCTGGACATCGTCATGGACCAGGTCACGGCCGCCCACCTGCCCACCAACCGCATGCACCAGCAGTGGATGCTGGACCACCTGCGCCAGGCCATGACCGGCTCGGGCGAGCCCCTGGGCGCCCTGCCCCAGGCCCGCTACGAGGCCACGGCCGAGGCCCTGCGCCAGGCCGGGCTCATCCCGGCCATCCCCGCCTACGAGGCCTTCCATGCCGACGCGCGCTGACCCCCGCCCCGGGCGCGGCCTGGGCTTCCGGCTGGCCGTGTGCATCCTGACCGGCGCGGCCGCCATTTTCGCCGGGACCTTCGCCTATTCCTTCCACGCGGCCAAAACCCTGCTGCTGGCCGAGGTGCGCCAAAACGCCGTCAACCTCATCCGGGCGGCGGTGGCCAGGCTCGAGGCCCCCCTGGCCGGCGTGGAAGGCGTGCCCCGCTACCTGGCCGTGCGCCTGGGCGAGGCCAGGCCCGACGAAAGCGGCCTCGAGGGGCGGCTGCGGGATTTCCTCGTGGCCAACCCCGACGTCTACGGCGCCTGCGCGGCCTTCGCCCCGGGGGCCTTCCGGCCGGGGCTGGCCCGGTACGCGCCCTATTACTGCCGCAAGGACGGCCGGCCGGTACGGGTGTCGCTGGGCTACGAGGGCACCTACGACCTGGAGAACTGGTACCTGGTGCCCCGGGTGCTGGGCCGGCCGGTCTGGAGCGAGCCCTATTTCGACGAGTCCGGCGGCGACATCGTCATGACCACCTTCAGCGTGCCCATTTTTCGCACCGAGGGCGCCCGCCGGGACTTCCTCGGCGTGGTCGCGGCCGACGTGTCCCTGGAATGGCTGCGCGAGCAGGTCGGCAAGATCGGCATGTACCGGTCGGGCTACGCCTTTGTGCTCAGCCGCAACGGCGTGTTCGTCTCCCACCCCGACCGCCGTTTTATCATGCGCGAAAGCATCTTCTCCCTGGCCGAGGCGGCGCAAAGCCCCGAGCTGCGGGCCGTGGGCCAGGCCATGACCCGGGGCCAGGAGGGCTTTGCCCGGCTGCCGGATTTCGTGCTCGGCCAGCCGGCCTTCCTGGCCTACGCGCCCATGCCGTCCACGGGCTGGTCCATGGGCGTCATCGTGCCCGAGCGGGAGCTCTACGCCGGGCTCGGCCGCCTGGGGAGCGAGGCGACGGCCATCGCCGCCGTGGGCTTTGCCCTGCTGTTTTGCGTCATCGCCCTGGTGGCCGCCACCATCACCCGGCCCCTGACCCGGCTGGCCGCCATGGCCGCCGAGATCGCCAAGGGCAACCTGGACACGCCCGTGCCGGCGCTGCCGGGCCGCGACGAGGTCGGCCGGCTGTCCCGGTCCTTCGAGCGAATGCGCCTGGCCCTTCGGGACTACATCGCCGACCTGACGGCCACCACCAAGGCCAAGGAACGCCTGGAATCCGAGCTCAAGATCGCCCGCAACATCCAGATGAGCTTTTTGCCCAAGCATTTTCCGCCGTTCCCCGAGATCACGGCCTTCGAGCTCCACGCCACCCTGGAACCGGCCTGGGAGGTGGGCGGCGATTTGTACGACTTCTTCCTGACCAGCGACGGCCGGCTGCTGTTCCTGGTCGGCGACGTGTCGGGCAAGGGCGTGCCGGCGGCCCTGTTCATGGCCGTGACCAAGACGCTGATCAAGGGCATCGCCGAGCAGGAAACCGACCCGGCCACCATCCTCGACAAGGTCAACCGGGAACTGTGCGTGGACAACGAGGCCCTGCTGTTCGTCACCCTGTTCCTCGGCATCCTGGACTTCGCCACGGGCGAGCTGGCCTATTCCAACGCCGGCCACAACCCGCCGGCCCGCCTGGCCCCGGACGGAACCGTTTCCTGGCTGCCCCTGCCGCGCGGCGTGTTCCTGGGCGTGCTGGAAGAGGCTGCCTACGCCACCAGCCGCCTGGCCCTGACCCCGGGCGAAACCCTGGTGGCCTTCACCGACGGCGTCACCGAGGCCATGGACCCGCAGCAGCGGCTTTTCGGCACGGACAGGCTCTTGCAAACCCTGGCCCGGGCGGCCGGCCGCCCCACCGAGGACCTGACCGCCGCCGTCATGGAAGCGGTGCGGGAATTCGCCGGCCAAGCGGAACAGGCCGACGACATCACCGTCATGACGCTGTTGTACCGTGGCAAGAGGGCCAAATGAACACATGGACGAAAAGCGCGCGCATGCTGTCCGAACGATGCCGTCTTGAACAGCGGAGGACAACGTTCCTCGACATCTTGAAATTGGGTTGCAAAGGCATGCAACCTGACTTATACGTAATGAAAGTCGTCACCAGGAGACACCAATGGAAGACTATCTGAAGGAAGCTCTGGAAATCGTCAAGGCGCAGGCCTCCGTGCGCACCATGACCGACGATGAAATCACCTCCATGCTGAAAAATGTGGCCGCCGGCATCCAGGCTGCCGCCGAAGCCGAGACCCTGCCCAGCGAACCGGCCGGCCCGGCCATGGATCCGGCCAAAGCCGTCAAGGAAGGCAGCGTCACCTGCCTGGAATGCGGCAAGCCCTTCAAGGTCCTCACCAAGAAGCACCTGGCCTCCCACGGGCTTTCCCCCGACGAATACCGGGCCAAATACGGCTACAAGAAAGGCGCGCCCCTGGCGGCCAAGTCCCTGCAACGGGAGCGGCGCAAGAAAATGAAGGATATGCGGCTGTGGGAACGCCGGCGCAAGCCCGCCGCCGCCGCCGCCGAATAAGCCGGCCGTAGGCGTCCCGGCCCCGGGCGGAGCCCTCCCGGGGCCGGGACGCCTACGCGTCCGCCGGAATGATGACCTTGACCGGGTCGGTGACCGCGTCGTAGCGGGCCAGCTTGGCGATGTGGGCCAGGGCCACGCTGGACAGGTCGTAGCCCCGGGGCAGCACCTTGAGCTGCTGCCCGCCGCGCGTCACGAACATGTCCTCGGCCAGGATCATGCCTTCGCGCAGGTTTTTGAGCGCGACCTGCATGATGACGTACTTGCCCTCCTCGCCGAGCACCTCGCCCAGGGCCGCCACCACATCGGGGTCGTAGAGCCCGGCCCCCTGGCGCAGGCGCTTGTAGGCGTCGGCCTTGGCCTGGCCGGCCCCGACCAGCCGGTCGAAATCCAGCAGCACCCGCAGGATGCGCGCCCCCAGCGGAATGTCCTTGCCGCGTACGGCGTCGGCCGGAAAGCCGCTGCCGTCGAAATTCTTCTCCTGATAGGCGATGGCCTTGGCCACGCCGCCCAGGCGCGGGATGTTGGCCACGAGCCTCGAGGCCACCTCGGCGTGCTGCTGGTAGACGGCGGCATCCTCGGCCGACAGGGGCCGGCCGCGCTCCACCCGGGAAATGATCGAGTCGGGCAGGGTGATGAAGCCCATCAGGCACAGCATGGCCGCGGCCTCGGTCTGCCAGGGGCTCGGGTCGCCGCACAGCTTGGCCAGGGGCCGTACGTAGGGGGCCATGCGCGACACCCGGCCGTAGACCTCGGGCCGCAGCAGCGAGAGCACTTCCGACAGCATCTTGAGGCTGCCGCGCAGCGTCCCTTCCAGCAGTTCCCGCTCGGCCACCACCAGCCGGTACTGTTCCACGGCCGCGCCCAGGGCGCCTTTGAGGTAACCCACCTCGCACGGTTTGGTCAGGAAACGGAAAATGTTGCCCTCGTTGACCGCGGCGATGGCCGCCTCCAGGTCGGCGAAGCCCGTGAGCATCACCCGCACCGTGTCCGGCCGCAACTCGCGCACCTTGGCCAGCACCGCGATGCCGTCCATGCCCGGCATGCGCAGGTCCGACACCACCACGGCATAGGCCGGGCCCTCGGTGACCTTGGCCAGGCCCGCCTCGGGGCCGACGGCCGTGTCCACCTCGAAGACGCCGTGGAGGTTGCGCTTGAATCCGGCCAGGATCCGTTCGTCGTCGTCGATGAAAAGCACCCGCTTATTCACCGCCCCCCCCTTGCAGCAGATTGCGGCAGGCCTCGCGCCAGGCGCCCAGCCGGCCGGCCAGGCCCAGCCGATCCAGGGCTTCCTCGTCCGGGACATGGGGGGCGTAGCCCGGATGCACGACCACCAACTCGTGCTCCAGGGCGTTGGCGACATGGGTCAGGGCGGCCACGGGCGTGGCCGCGCCAAGGCCCAGCCCCGGCGCGTGATGGCCGGCCACCCCGGCCACGACCGCCTCGTCGAAGCCCCAAAGCCCGAGCAGATACGCCCCGACCCCGGCGTGGGACGCGCCGAGGACCTCGGTTTCGGCCGCGAACATGGTTATGTTGCGCGCCCTGGCCAGGGACAAGGCCCGGTTGTAGGGGCCTTCCAGGGCCTTGGCCAGCACCAGCTTGCCCAGGTCGTGGAGCAGCCCGGCCATGAAACAGGCATCCTTGCCGTCCCGGCCCAGGCCTTCCAGGCCGGCCAGGAGCCGGGCGAACCGGGCCGTGCGCAGGCTGTGGGCGAAAAGGCCGTCCAGGCCGAAGCCGGGATAGCGGTCGGCCTCGAACAGGGAATAGATGCCGTGGGCCAGGACCAGGGCCCGCAGGGTCTCGAGCCCAAGCAGGGTCACGGCCTGTTCCATGCCGGACACCCGGCGCGGCAGCCCGAAAAAGGCCGAATTGACGAGTTTGAGCAGGCCGGCCGACAACCCCACGTCCCGGGTCAGGATGCCCGCGATGCCGCGCACCGAGGCGTTTTGCGAGCGCAATTCTTCCGTCAGCTCCGCGAAGACCGCCGGCAGGGCGGGCAGCACGTCGATGCTGGCGATGGTTTCCCGCAAGGCCTCGTCGGTAAAAAGCACCGACAGCCGCAGCACCCGCTCGATGGCGGCCACCAGTTCCCCCGGGGCCAGGGGCTTGGCCAGGAACTGATGGCAGGGCCGCACCGAGCGGAACACGAAATCCCGCTCCGAATGGCCCGTGAGGATGATCCGGGCCGTGCCGGGCCAGCGCTGGCGCACGGTCTCCAGGAACTGCGGCCCGTCCAGGCCCGGCATGCGCGCGTCCGCCACCACCACGTCCGCCGCCTCGGCTTCCAGCATGGCCAGGGCCGTGGCCGTGTCCGCGGCAAAGCGCATGTCCCAGATATCGCGCTTATCCCACAGCATCCGCCGCAGCCCGGCCAGCAACTGCGGTTCGTCGTCCACGAACAGGATGCGTCGTGTCATGCCCGGCCTCCAGGCGCGCCCGACCGGCGCCCTTTCCGGCATGATAGCGCATCCGGCAAAAATGGAAAGCACCCGCGCGGCCGTCAAAAGCCATCCGGCCTGCTCCCCCTTGCCCCAAGGGAGCATTTGACGCTACGGTGGGCGTAACGACCTTCGTGTGCCAGAGAGCCCCCATGCCCGTGACATCCCGCATCCTGTCCCCTTGCCGCTGCCGGGCCGCCGTCGCGGCCTTGCTGCTCCTGGTGCTGTGCGCCCTGCCCGGGCCGCGCCGGGCCGGGGCCGCAACCGAGCCCGTGGCCTTCGAGGACGGCGACAGCCTCGAAACGATCCGGGAGAAAATCGCCCATAACGGCTACCATTTCACCGTGGCCGAAAACTGGGTCACCCGCCTGCCGGCCGCTCGCCGCGAGGCCATGCGCAGCCGCGGCAGCCGGGCCACCGAAGCCATGCGCCGAAACGCCGTCACCCTGGACGCCACGGCCGGCCTGCCCAGCCAGGCCAGCCTGCCCAGGACCTTCGATTGGCGAAACGTGGGCGGCCGCTCCTCCATCGGGGCCATCCGCGACCAGGGATCGTGTGGTTCGTGCTACGCCTTCGCCGCCGTGGCCGCGGCCGAAGGCGTCTACAACGTGGCCACCAGGCGTTACGACGGCAACACGGCCGATTTCTCGGAACAGTACCTGGCCTTTTGCCTGGGCAGCCACGGCTCCTACAGCGCCAATTTCGACGGCTGCGACGGCGCCGACTATTCCTATGCGGAACTCGAGGCCCTGACCCGAAACGGCCTCCCCACCGAGGCGACCATGCCCTACACCGGAGCGGACAACGCAAGCTGCTCCCTGTCCCATCCGCCGCTTGTCACCTTCAAGGCCTGGGGCCGCCTGGCCTGCCTCGACGTGGCGGCCATCAAGGCCGCCATCTACGCCTACGGCCCCGTGGACGTGGCTGTCTACGCCACCTCGGCCTTCGACGCCTACGCCGGCGGCGTCTACCAGGACAGCCGCACCACCTGCCCGGCCTGGGACGACTGCTTCAACACCACGACCAACCACGCCGTGGCCCTGGTCGGCTGGGACGACGGCGACGACACCACCCCCGGCCACTGGATTTTGCGCAATTCCTGGGGCACGCAGTGGGGCGAGGCCGGCTACATGCGCATCGCCTACACCGCGGCCCGGGTGGCCTGTTCGGCGGCCTACCTGACCTACGAGGCCACCGCCGCCGGGTTGATGCCCGGCCTTTATCCGCTGCTCCTGCACTGACGCGCCCCGCCCGACACGGACGGTGGCGCCTCGGGGAACCCGCCTCTTCCGGGCACCGCATCCCAAAGGACCACTCGTGCCACACGACACCCCGGACAACTACGACGTCATCATCGTCGGCGGCGGCCCGGCCGGGCTTTTCGCCGCCCACTACCTGGCCAACCATTCGGACCTGGCCGTGCTGCTGCTCGACAAGGGCAAGGCCGCCGGCAACCGCCGCTGCCCCATGCACGGCCGCAACGACTGCCGCCAATGCAAGCCCTGCAACATCCTGTCCGGCATCGGCGGGGCCGGGCTTTTTTCCGACGGCAAGCTCAACTTCATCCCCAAGCTCGGCAAGACCGACCTGACCCAGTTCATGCCGCTGTCGGAGGCCGCCGCCCTCATCGACGAGACCGAGGCCATTTTTTCCGCCCTGGGCATGGACGGCCCGGTCTACCCCACGGACATGGGCAAGGCCCGCACCATCCGCAAGGAAGCACGCAAATGCGGCATCGAACTGCTGCTTATCCGCCAGAAGCACCTGGGCAGCGAACACCTGCCCGACCATATCGCGGCCATGTCGAAGGGGCTCACCGACCGGGGCGTGACCATCCGCACCGGCGAGGAAGCCCTGGACGTGCGCGTGGCCGACGGCCGGGTGACCGGCCTGGTCACGGCCAAGGGCGAGTACCGGGCCCCGGCCGTGATCCTGGCCCCGGGCCGGGTGGGCGCGGACTGGATGGGCAGCCTGGCCCGGCGCCACGGCCTGTCCTACAGCCAGCGCGGCATAGAGGTCGGCGTGCGGGTGGAGGTCCACAACGACATCCTGGCCGACCTGACCGACGTCATCTACGACCCGACCTTTTTCGTGCGCACCCGCAAGTACGACGACCAGACCAGGACCTTTTGCACCAACCAGGGCGGCTACGTGGCCCTGGAGAACTACCAGGACTTCGTGTGCGTCAACGGCCACGCCTACATGGACGCCAAGTCCGACAGCGCCAATTTCGCCTTCCTGTCCAAGGTGGTGCTGACCGACCCGGTCTCGGACAACCAGGCCTACGGCGAGGCCATCGGCCGGCTGGCCACCATGATCGGCGGCGGCAACCCCATCCTCCAGCGCTTCGGCGACCTCAAACGCGGCCGGCGCAGCACCTGGAGCCGCATCCGGCGCGGCTCGGTGGAACCCACGCTGGCCTCGGTCACCTGCGGCGACATCGCCATGGCCCTACCCGAGCGCATCGTGGCCAACCTGGTCGACGGCCTGGAGCAGCTCAACGCCGTGGTCCCGGGCGTGGCCAACGACGAAACCCTGCTCTACGCCCCGGAAATCAAGTTCTTCGCCACCCAGATCGATACCTCCCCGAACCTCGAAACGGCCGTGGCCGGCATGTACGTGGCCGGCGACGGGCCGGGCGTGGCCGGCAACATCGTCTCGGCCGCGGCCACGGGACTCATCCCGGCCAAGGCCATCCTGCGCCGGCCCGGGGGGGCGTAACGGGCGGGGGAAAATTCAGGGGAAAGCCTCCGGCGGCCCACGGGCGAAAGCCTTTGGGAATCCCGACAGGAGGAGGACGGCGCCTGCGGGGGGCGACGGGAGCCTCCCGGTTGTCGGCCTCGGGCCACGAGGGCAGGAAGAAAGGCGGTGGCGTCAGCCGGGCAAACGCCGCGCGCCGCTTGAGGCCCTCCGCGGGCATCGATTGGACCCGGGGGCGATGGCGTCAGCCCCCGCCCCCAGAGGGAAACCGCGCCTCAACGGGGCCGTTCGTAGGCCCGGACCTGGTTGCGGCCCGAGGATTTGGCCAGGTACAGGGCCTTGTCCGCCGCGTCCACCAGATGGTCCACGCCGGGCGAGGGGCAGTCGGTCAGCAGTTCGGCCACGCCGATGCTGACGTTGATCTTGATGCCGGCGGCCAGGATCTGGCCGTCCGGGTCGCGGATGACGAAGTTGTAGCGCTCGATCTTGCTGCGGATGATCTCGGCCAGCTCCTCGGCCTCCTCCTTGGCGATGTCGGCCAGGGCCACGGCGAACTCCTCGCCGCCGTAGCGGGCGGCGAACACGTCGCGGTCCTCGAGCTGCTTGATTTCCTCGGCGAACCCCTTGAGGATGGAGCCCACCACCACCAGGGCCTGGTCGCCGATGCGGTGGCCGTGCGCGTCGTTGAAGCGCTTGAAATGGTCGATGTCGCACATGAAAAGC
This sequence comes from Solidesulfovibrio sp. DCME, assembly GCF_049995385.1. Classification (NCBI taxonomy): domain Bacteria; kingdom Pseudomonadati; phylum Thermodesulfobacteriota; class Desulfovibrionia; order Desulfovibrionales; family Desulfovibrionaceae; genus Solidesulfovibrio; species Solidesulfovibrio sp. DCME. The sequence goes on along the minus strand of NZ_CP188261.1, from coordinate 781,138 downwards.
GCCAGGGGCTGGGCCGTGGCCACCGACCCGGCCACGGCCTTGGCGATGTGGTCGTCGAAGGCGCGCCGGTTGTGGATGCCGGTGAGCGAATCGGTCAGGCTCATGGCCACCATCTTTTCGGCGTCACGCTCGATCATGTCGGCCATTTCCTTGAATCCCCGGCGGATGGTCCCGAGCATGCGCTCGACATCGCCGCCCGATTCCACGGCCTCCACGGTGACGCTTTCGAGCTGTTGCACCCCCCCCTTGTGCCGGAACAGCGTCTCCTGAAACTCCTGGACCAGGGAGGCCGTTTCCTTGAGCGTGCGCGTGAGCGCCTGGTTCCAGGGGGCGCTCAGGATGCGGCCGTTGGCCTTGATGATCTCCTTGAACTTGTCGTCGGAAAAATCCCGGGCCTTGAGGACCTCCACGACCAGGGCCTGGATTTGTTCCTTTTGCTCGTTGTCCAGGAAGTCGTAGTCCTTGATGCCGCGCATGTAGAGGATCAGCCCCCGCCATTTGGATTCGCGGGGCACACCGACCCGGTCGAGCATGGCGCAGACCGCCTCCGAACAAACCGATACGGCCGCGGGCTGCCTTCCCCGTTCCAATTCCCTGTTCATGCCTGCGTTTTCCCCGGCTTCCTGCTTCGGATGCCGCTGCGCGGCAGGACCGGACAAGGTCCGCGACAGCGGCATCCGAAAAATCGGTACTCCTTTTTCTTACACGCATATGCCACAAGGAGGAAGACAAATTTCGCCTCTTTTCCTCCCTGCCCCCGCGGTTGCCCGGCCGGTCGCCCCATGGTACAGCCTAGGCCGTCGCCCGGCGGGCGAACCGGAGGAGACATGGATCTGACCGCGACCAAACACGGCAGCCTGACGCTGGTCACGGGCCTGCCCAAGGTGTTCGACTACACCATCTGCCCGGATTTCCAGCGCGCCCTGGCACCCCTGATCGAGGCCGCGCCCAAGGTCCTGCTGCTGGACCTTTCCGGCGTGGAATTCATGGACTCCAGTGCCATCGGCAGCCTCATCACCGTGCGCAACCGCCTGCTGCCCGAAGGCGGCGGCGTGGCTCTGTGCGCCATCGGCGACGGCGTGGCCAAGGTGCTGCGCATCGCCGACCTGGGCAAGGTCTTCGCCATCCACGGCGACCCTGCCGCCGCCCTGGCCGCCTACGGCTGCTGATCCCCGCCGCCTGGCATGCTCATCCGCTATACGCCGGGCCGCACCGGACTGGCCGAAGGCCTGCGCCGCGCCGCCCGGGCCGTCCTGTACCTGCCCACGGTCTTTCGGCTGGCCCGTGACCCGGCCTATCCCTGGCTCAATGCCGGCGCGGTGCGCTGGCTCGACCGGCGGCTGACCCCGGCCATGACCGGTTTCGAGTGGGGCAGCGGGCGCAGCACGCTTTTTTTCGCCAGCCGCCTGGGCCGGCTGACCTCGGTCGAGCACAAGGCCAAATGGCGGCGACGGGTGGCCCGGATGGTCGCGGACAGGCGGCTGGGCAACGTGACGTTGCGCTTCGTGCCGCCCTCGGACGCCGCCGGACGGCCGGAACTGCGCCCGGACCTGTGGCATGCGCTCGGCTATGCGCCCCAAAAGCCGGAATTTAACGCCTACGCCGACGCCATTCTCGATTTTCCCGAGGCAAGCCTCGATTGCGTCTGCGTCGACGGCCGGGCCCGGGTGGCCTGTGCCCTCAATGCCCTGCCGCGCCTGCGCCCCGGCGGCATCCTGGTGCTCGACAACAGCGAATGGGAAAAATACGCCCTCATTTTCCAGGCGGCCGCCGGCTGGGAGCGCCTGGACTTCGAAAACGGCGTGTGGCGCACGACCATCCTGCGGCGCCCCGGCACGGCAAACGGATGACAGGCCGGCCTTGCCGGCGTATGGTTGGAGTATGACGGTTCCCAATGACCAATTGACGCTGCGCTTCGCCCGGTCCATGGCCGAGGCCGACCAGGCGGCCTGGGACGCCCTGGCCGATCCCCTGGACACGCCCTTTTTCGAATGGGCCTGGCTCAAGCTCCTGGAGGATTCCGGCAGCGCCGCCCCGGCCAAGGGCTGGTACCCCAACCACCTGCTGGCCCATGCCGCCGGCCAGCTCGTCGGCGCCCTGCCGCTATACCTCAAGTGGCACTCGGACGGGGAATTCGTCTTCGACCAGCTGTGGGGCGAGGCGGCCAGCCGGCTGGGCCTGCCCTATTATCCGCGCCTGGTTTCGGCCAGCCCCTTCACCCCGGCCACGGGGCTCAAATTCCTGACCGACCCCTCCGTCAACCAGGTGCGCCTGTCGCGCCGGCTCTTCGAAACCATCGAACAGTATTGCCAAGGCAACGGCGTCCAGGGCGCGGCGCTTCTCTTCGCCGAACCCGATTTCGCCGCCGCCTCCGAGGACTACGGCTTCACGGCCTGGCGCCACCAGGGCTATCTGTGGCGCAACCGCCAGTTCGCCGATTTCGAGGACTTCCTGTCCACGCTCAACGCCAACCGCCGCAAGGCCATCCGCCACGAACGCCGGGCCCTGGCCGAGGCCGGGGTGCGCGTGGAAATTTTTTCCGGCGCGGACATTCCGAATGCCTTTTTCCCGCTCATGCGGGAACTCTACGACCGCACCAACGCCAAATTCGGCCCCTGGGGCTGCCGCTACCTGACCCCGGCCTTTTTTGAGGGGCTGCCGGCCGCCTTCCGCCACCGCCTGGCCTTCGCCGCCGCCTTCACCCCCGGCCGCCGCGACCCCGTGGCTCTGGCCATGCTGGCCCACAAACGCGACATCCTGTTCGGCCGCTACTGGGGCGCCTTCGAGGACATCCCCTTTCTGCACTTCGAACTGTGCTACTACGCCCCCATCGCCTGGGCCATCGCCAGGGGCATCGGCCGCTACGACCCGGGCATGGGCGGGGCGCACAAGGCCCGGCGCGGCTTCGTGTCCGTGTCGAGCTACAGCAGCCACCGCTTTTTCGACCCGCGCATGGACATGATCTTCCGCACCCACATCGACCGGGTCAACCAGTTGGAAAAGCACTATATCGACGAGCTCAACGAACTGCTCCCCGTGCGGCGCAAAGGCTAGGGCCGGCGCGGCTAGAATTTGCGGTCGAGCAGTTCGCGCAGCACCGCCTCGTCGTCGGCCGTGTCGAGGCTTGCCAACTCGCGCCGCAGCCCCGTGATCACTTCCCGCTCGGCGGCGACGATCGCCCGCAGGGCCTCCCGCCGCTCGCGTATGGCGGCGAGCAGGGCCGCCTTGCGGGCATTGGCCGAACCCAGCCGCCCGGCCACGACCACGGCCAGCCGCCGGAAGATGCGGATCAGGAAATCCTCGCGTTCAGGGCTGGGCAAAAAATCCACGTAGCCCATGTCCACGGCCAGGCACTCCGTGGGGGCCGTGGCCACCACCGTGGCCGTGCGCCCCTTGCCGAGAATGAAGCTCATTTCACCGAAAATCGTGCCCGGCCCGTCCAGGCTGGCCAGGGCGCGTCCGCCGCGCACGATACGCACGGCCCCGCCCAGGAGGATGAAAAAGGTCTTTTCGTAATTGCCTTCCTCGACCAGTGTTTCCCCCGAGGCGAACTGCCGCAGCCCCACCGCCCCGGCCCGGAGCAGCAAATCCAGGTCCGCATCGACGAAATCGGCCCACAAGGGCATTTGCCGCATGAGCGCCCGCAGGGCCACCGCGTCCGCACCCTCCAACCGTTCCATGTCAGGCCTCACCGGAGATGTCTTCCGCCACCAGGCCGGCCAGGGCGGCCAGGCCCCGCTCGTCGCGGATGGCGACCTCGCGGCCGCGCACGGCGATATGCCCGGACTCGGACAGGCGCTTCAGCGCCCGGGACAGGGCCTCGGGCGTGGCCCCGACGACCTTGGCCAGCTCCCGCTGGCTGATGTCCAGGCGCAGGGTTTCGCCGGCCAGGGTCCGCCTGGCCTCGTGTAGCAAAAAGACGGCCACCCGGGCCGGCAATTCGCGCAGGGACAGGGATTCGACCAGCCCCATGGCCTCCTTGAGCCGCCGGCACATCAGCCGCAGCAGGTCGAACAGCACGGCCGGGTCGTCCTTGGCCACCTCGGCCAGGGCTCCGGCTGGAAAAACCAGGATCGCCGAAGGTTCCAGGGCCGCGGCAAAGGCCGGGAACTCCCCGCCGTCCACCAGTGCGCACAGGCAAAAGGGTTCGCCCGGCCCCAGCAGATACAGGGTCTGCTCCTTGCCCTGGGCCCCCAACTGATAAATCTTGGCCCGGCCCGAGACGACCAGATGAAAGGCGTCTGCCGTATCGTCACGGCCGGCAATGGCCTCCCCCGTCCCGAACCGCGACAACCGGGCCAGGGCGGCCAACCGCGTCAGCCGCGTCTCGGGCATGCCGCCGAAAAAAGGCAGCGAGCGCAGTAAAATCATCCGCGCCGTCTGGTCCATGCATCCTCCCGACACCCAAAACGGATGGCGCGGCCATGGTCCCCGTTGCCGCCGGAAAAAGCAATGGTTTGATCGGCGTTGCCTGCGGCATCGAGCGCGGCGACGCGCTGGCATTAGGTGGAACGATGGCGCAGGCATAAGGTGTAGCGATAGCGCCGGCATCAGGTGTAGCGATAGCGTCGGCATCAGGCGCTGGTGTCGCCACCGGCATCAGGCGCAGTGTCGCAACGGCTTAAGGCATGAGAAGGCCACTGGCATGAGGCGTAGTGTCACCACCGGCTCGAGACGTGACGATGGCGCCGGTTTGAGGCGCGGTGATGCCACCGGGATCACGCGTGACGATACCGCCGGTACAACGTGGCTATGCCAGCGGGTTGAGACGTAGGGATACCACCTGGTTAAGGCGTGGGGATGCCACTCGCATCAGACGTAGCGAAGCCACCGGCATCATGCGCGGCGATACCGCCAGTACCGGCGTGGCGATGCCACCGGGTAGAGGTGTGGCAATGCCACCGGCATAAGCGCTGGCGCGGCCACAGCGGCCGGCCTTTTCCAGCCTAAACCAAAGACCTGAGCGGATCCCGTTGCGACCATTAAAAAAGGGGAGGCCGGCTGGCCTCCCCTCGTACCGGCGCGGGCCGGTTGCTACCACTTGTCGGTGGCGAAGGCGTCGGAGCCGAAGCCGAAATCCGAGGAGGGCTCGCCGCCGACCACGGGCTCGCCCGTGCCGCCGGAAGCTTCGCCGGCCGGGGCGGCGCCACCGGCGGCCACGGTGACCACACCGTGCTTTTTGACGTCCTCGATCATCTTGAGCAGCTCGTCAACCTTGCCGATATATTCGGTAACCTTGGCTTCGGAAGCGACAATGACCTTCTCGCCCTCGTCCTTCATGGACGCCTCGAGCTTCTTGGCCTTGTCTTCGGCAGCCTTGCAGCGGACGTCGGTGTCCTTGAGAATGGCGGTCTTCTCGGCCAGTTCCTTCTCGACCTTGGCCAGCTTGGCGGTCATTTCCTCGTTGGCCTTCTTGGTCTCGGCCAGCTTGGCGAAAATGGCGCTGATCTCGGCCACGACGTCCGGCGGCAGCACGGACACGGACACGTTCTGGGCGCTGGCACCGAGCTCGCCGCCGCTCATGCGCACGAGTTCGGGATGCTGTTCGTATATCCAGGCCTTGGCCAAGGCGGCGGCGAAGGGAGCGAGCTCCGCATCGATTTCCATGCCGGCCATGAAGCCGACCATCTCGGCCACGGCTTTCTTGTTGCCTTCCTTGTCGACGCCTTTCAGGTACGACACAAACGCGTTCATCGGGAAGACCTTGCGCGCTTCAGCCATGGTATCCTCCTTAATTAGACCCTGAAAATCTTTTCTTCTTCACGTTTGAGGGGAAGCCGCCCAGCCTGATGGGCGTACACCAACGCCGTCGTTCTGTAGACCAAGTGCCCGAGCTTGGACCAGGGCAGATAGGCGAACAGCATGAAGACCGCAACCAGGTGCAGGTAGTAGGTCGGGTAGGCCAGGGCGGCCACGCCGGCCAAGCGGAAAATCTCCGAGCCAAGGCCGGTGAGGGCCACGGCCCAGATGACCCCGAGCAGGTACCAGTCGTAGTAGGACGACGTGGACTTGCCGGGATCGACGTTGAGACGACGACGGGTCAGCATGGTCAGGCCGTACAGCAGAGCCAGGGCCCCGACGTTGGCCAGAAGCTTCACCGGGCTCCACAGGGGCATGGGCGTATGTCCCAGAGGCTCGATGAAATGCACGATCTTGCCGCCCCAGTGGGCCACGGCCACGACGGACGTGACGATGGCCAGGGCCACGAAGCCGTAAAAAAGCGACAGGTGGCCCTTGTAGCGCTCGGTGTTATCGTTTCCGCACTCGTTCCACTTCACGTGGGTGGCGATCTCGTCCAGGATGACGGCCTTGATCGATTCGATCAAGGACGGCTTCTTGACCTTTTCGCCGATGTGCAGGGTAGTGGGGATGGTCTTATCGAAGCTCTTCCACAGCTTGGTCACGCCCTTGTAGAAGGAGAAGGCCACGAACAGGGCGACCAGGCCGAAGATGGGGTCGATGGTGAAATCGCCCGGGAAGAGCTTGCCGTAGACGATCTCGCCCTGGGGCAGACCGAAGCCGGCACTGATGAGCCAAATGAACAGGTACAGCACGGCCGGGATGGCGATGAGCTTGGGCAGGTCCTTGGCCGAACTCATCCATTTGCCGATGATGCTCGGCTCGACCAGGTCCCGGTAGGTGATGTTGCGGATGGCGGAGATCAGGTCGCCGGGACGGGCGCCGCGGGGGCACAGGTCCGAGCAGGTCTGGCAGTTGTGGCACAGCCAGATGTCGATATCGCCGGAAAAACGGTCCTTGAGGCCCCACTGGGCCCAGACCATCTCCTTGCGCGGGAAGGGATTCTCGGGCGGGGCCAGGGGACAGGCCACGCTGCAGGTGGCGCACTGGTAGCACTTCTTGCAAGCTTCGCCACCGGCCGCCTGCAGGTCCTTGACGAACTGCAGATCGGGTTTGATACGCTCGGCGTATGACATGGAGCCTTCCTCCTAATAGCCTTTGAACGGGTTCGGGCCGATGGCGAGGACCATTTCCATGAACTGGTCGATCATGTCCGGGACCTTGTCGTATTCGTCGATGGCCACCTGGTACTGCTCGACGCGCTCGGGCTCGACGCCAAGGCGCTTGAGCGACTCGGCGATGTTCTCCTTGCGGCGGTTGCAGATCTCGGAGCCCTTGACGAAGTGGCACTGGTAGTCGTCGCCGTACTTGCAGCCCAGCAGCATGACGCCGTCGACGCCCTTGCTCATGGCGTCGGCCACCCAGATGGCGTTGACCGAACCCAGGCAGCGCACGGGGATGATGCGCACGTAGGGGCTCCACTTCTTGCCGCGAAGGGCCGCCATGTCGAGCGCCGGATAGGCGTCGTTCTCGCAGGCCAGGATCAGCACGCGCGGCCCGCCCTGGTCGATGCGCGGCGGAATCTCGCACTCGCGGATCATGGAGCCGATCATGTCGATGTTGTAGTTGTCAAAGGAGATGACACGCTCGGGGCAGGCGCCCATGCAGGTGCCGCAGCGGCGGCAGCGCGTGGGGTTGGGCTTGGGCGTGCCCTTCTCGTCGTCGTCCAGGGCGCCGAACGGGCATTCCTCGGTGCAGCGTTTGCACTGGGTGCAGCGCACGAAGTTGAAGACCGGGTAGGACAGGTCGCCCGAACGGGGATGCACGGCCACGCCCCGGCTGGCCGATTCGATGCACTGGATGGCCTTGAGCGCGGCACCGTTGGCGTCTTCCTTGGCCTGGGCCATGGTCATGGGCTGGCGCACGCAGCCGGCGGCGTAGATGCCGGTGCGGCGGGTCTCGTAGGGGAAGCAGATGTAGTTCGAGTCGGCGAAGCCGTCGAACAGGCCCAGGTCCGGGAAGGCCGGGCCCTGGCGGTAGAGCAGGTTGATGGTCGGGTCGAGCGCCGTGGCCGGCACCAACCCGGTGGGCAGGACGACCAGGTCGACGGCCAGGGTGATGTCCCCGCCAAGGAGCGTGTCCTTGGCCGCGATCACCAGGCTCGTTCCTTCCTGGGTCACCCCCGTCACCGTGCCCTTGGTGAGCATGACACCGGGGTTGTCCTGAGCGGCGCGGTAGTAGCGCTCGTTGATGCCCGGGACCATCATGTTGTCGTAGATGATCATGGCCACGGCGTCGGGGAGCTTTTCCCGGACGTAGTTGGCCTGTTTGAGCGCGACCAGGCTGGTCAGCTCCGAGGAGTAGGCCAGGTGCTTGGGCGTGGTCAGGGGGGTGAAGGCCGGCGCGGCTTCGGCCTCGCCGTCCTTTTTCTCGGCCGGCTTGGCGTCCTCGGCCGGGATGTCGGCCACAGCCGCCTGGGTCGCCGCTTCCATGAGCTTGGTCACGTCCACGACGAAGGCGACCGAGGACGGCGCCTTGCCGTCGGAGGGCCGCTTGATGTCGCCGGCCTTGACCATGGCCTCGAACTCGGCCGCGGTCACGACGTTTTGCAGCTTGCCGTAGCCGAAGGGGGCCAGGGCCGCCGTATCCATGGGCGCCCAGCCCGCGGCCAGGACCACCGAGCCCACGGGCACGGTTTCTTCCTTGCCGCCCGAGGCCAGGGTGGCCTCGTACATGGCCGGCGCGCCGGCAAGCAGCTTGAGGGTGGTGCCGAGCTTCACCGTGATCTTGGAGTTGCCCGAAACCAGCCCGATCAGGCGATCGATGCCGGTGTCCGTGGCTTCCAGGTAGGGGTAGCTCATGGGGAAGGTCTTGTAGAGGCCGGCCGCCCGGCCGCCGAGTTTGCCTTCCTTTTCCACCAGGATGACGTTCGAGCCGGCCCCGGCCGCGGCCAGGGCGGCGGTCATGCCGGTGAAGCCGCCGCCGAGGACCAGGATGGTCTTGACCGTTTCCGGCACCTCGGGGTTGGGCTTGTTCATCTTCTTGAGCTTGACCACGCCCATGCGCAGGTAGTCGCGGACCATGGACTGCAGTTCGGCCGGAACGGGCCCGCCGGCGGCGACCGGCGAACCGTCGGGGTTCTTGTAGGCCAGGGTCACGAACTCGCGCAGGTTGACGCGCTCGACCAGAACCTTGTCGCCGAAGGTGAAGACGTCCCAGTCCACCCGGGGCGAGGTGCCGCAGATGAGCACGGCGTCGATGTCGCCGCCGTCCACGTCGGCCTTGATCATGGCCAGGCCGTCGGGGCTGGACAGCCGCTTGTGGGATTTGACGATGGGGCAGGCCCCGCCGCATTTTTCCTTGACGAACGCGACCAACTCCTCAGCGGAAAGAAGCGGGGCGACGCTGGATTCGTCGATATACACACCGATTTTTTCGGCCATCGCCGCTACCTCCCTCTCACCGAAGCGATTGCTTTCATGGCCGCGCCGGTCGCCGACTGGGCCGACTTCATGACGTCAAGGGGCGTGGCGGCGCAACCGGCGGCGAAGATACCCTTCTCCTCGCCACCCACGATAAAGCCCATCTCGTCCACGGGCACGTCGACCGGCAGGCGTTCGCCGCTGATGCTCGGCTGCATGCCGGTGGCCAGCACCACCAGTTCGAAGCGGTTGTCGGACTTGATGCCCGAAACCGCGTCTTCCACGGTGAGGATGACGTCGCCGGTACCGGCGTCCTCGGCCACGGCGGCCACCTTGCCCTTGACCGCATTGATCCGCTCGTCGGCCAGGATGCGCTTGGCGAAGTTGTCGTAGCGGCCCGGGGTGCGCAGGTCGATGTAGTAGATGGTCACGCGGGCGTCGGGGTAGGCCTCGCGGACGTAGGCGGCCTGCTTGAGCGAGGCCATGCAGCAGATGTAGGAGCAGTAGTTGAGGTGGTTTTCGTCGCGCGAGCCAGCGCATTGCACGAAAGCCACGGAGCGCGGGGCCTTGCCGTCCGAGGGGCGCACGATCCTGCCGCAGGTGGGGCCGCTCGGGGAGGCCAGGCGCTCGAGCTGCATGTTGCTGACGCAGTTGGCGATTTCCCCGGCGCCCAGATTGGTCAACCGGGTGACGTCGTAGGGCTTCCAGCCGGTGGCGTAGACGATGGAGCCGACCGTCAGGACGACTTCCCTGGGGGCGTCGTCGAGGTTGATCACATCGGCGCCGGACAGGGCCTCCAGGTCTTCCTTGGTGCAACGTTCCTTGTCCAGGACGTAGCGGTTGGGGAAGGCGAAGGGGACGTCCATGTACAGGGCCTTGCGCTGGCCGAGCCCGAACTCGAAATCGCTGCTGACGTCCTTGGAAAGCTTCCTGGCGGCCTCGGACAGGTCGACGCTGCCGGGTTCGACGAAGCGGGGCTTGATTTTCACGGTGACTTCGTAGTCGCCGGCCTTGCCCGTGACCTTGGTGACCTCGGCCAGGGTGAAGAATTTGACGTTTTTATTGTTTTTTATGCGCTGGAACTGGATTTCCAGACCGCAGGACGGGGGGCACAGCTTGGGGAAATATTTGTTGAGCTGCATCACCCGGCCGCCGAGAAACGGATTTTTCTCGACGATGTAGACCTCGTGGCCGACTTCCGCGGCTTCGAGCGCGGCGGTAATGCCGCTGAAGCCGCCGCCGACGACCAGTATCGCGTTGCTTCCCATCGCAACCTCCCGGCAATGGTTAAGGCCAGCAAGAAAACGGCCTGATCCGCGAGGATAGACCGCCCCCGCCGCAGGCGTCGTAGCACGGTCCATCCGCCCGGGTAAGACCGTTAAAAAGCGGCCGCGGGGAGAACCCCGCGGCCGCTCTGGTCAATCCCTATTGAGCGTCGGGAATGATCTGGTAGTAGGCCTTCTTGAAGACCTGGGTCTCCTTGGTGGCCGGGTTGTACTTGGAGTTGACGAAGCACTTCCACTTGCTGTCGTCCAGGCCCAGGAAGTCGCCGCGGTAGTAGAAGCCCGGGTAACGGGTCTCTTCGCGGAAGGAGATGTGGGTCATGTGCAGGCGGACGGTCCACAGGCGGTGGTACTGTTCCCAGCAGCGCATCAGTTCGTGCAGGTCGCGGGCGGCCAGCTTCTGGCTGTCCTCTTCCAGGTACTGCAGCAGCTGGAAGCCGGTGTCGAGCAGGGTCTTGGAGGTCGTGTACAGGGTGGCGCAGCCTCCGCCGTACTCGTCCGTGCACTTCACCAGGCGCATCATGAAGTTGTGCGGGGTGATGTAGGCCGGGTTGACGACCGGGTCGGTGGAGAGGCCGACGTTGGCCTTGTAGGTTTCCCAGGGCTGGTAGATCTCTTTGGCCAGGTCGGCGGCGGAGACGGCCAGGGCGGGCTTGAAGTCCTTGTGGTCGACGACCCAACGGACCATCTGCTTGCCGGCGATGCGGCCCTCGGCGTGGGAGCCCGAGGAGAACTTGTGGCCGGAGGCGCCGACGCCGTCAGCGCAGGTCCACAGGCCGTTGACCGTGGTCATGCGGTTGTAGACTTTGCCGTTGTCGGCCTTGACTTTGTACTCTTCCGGCACCCAGGCTTCGTCCGGGCCGGAGACCCAGATGCCGCAGCAGCCGGAGTGGGAGCCGAGCAGGTAGGGCTCGGTCGGCATGATCTCGGAGCCCTTCTTCTCGGGCTCGGTATCGGTGCAGGCCCAGAGGTTGGCCTGGCCGACGCACATGTCGAGGAAGTCTTCCCAAGCCTCGGACTCGAGGTGCTTCTGCTGCTCGGGGGTCAGGTTGGCGAAGGTGGCCTGGAGGGCGCCGGCGGTATCCATGTAGATCGGGCCGCGGCCTTCGCGCATTTCACGCAGCATCATGTGGTTACGCAGGCAGGTCGGGATGATGTGACCCTTGGCGTAGCCGCGATCCTCGTAGGGCTTGAGCATGGCCTTGTTGGTGGCGCAGTAGTCTTCGCCCTTGGCGTTGGTGGCCTTGGCCTTGAACAGCAGGAACCAGGCGCCGACCGGGCCGTAACCGTCCTTGAAGCGGGCGGGGACGAAGCGGTTTTCCATCATGGTCATTTCGGCGCCGACCTGAGCGCACATGGTGTAGGTGGAGCCGGAGTTCCACACCGGGTACCAGGCGCGGCCCATGCCTTCACCGGTGGAGCGGGGGCGGTACACGTTGACCGCGCCGCCGCAGGCCACCAGGATGGCGTTGGCCTTGAAGACGTAGACCTTGTTTTCGCGGGTGGAGAAGCCGACCGCGCCGGCGATGCGGTTGGGCTGATTGGCGTCGAGCAGCAGCTTCACGATGAAGACGCGCTCCATGTAACGGTCCTGGCCCAGGGCGTTTTTCGCGGCTTCGGCCACGATGCACTTGTAGGACTCGCCGTTGATCATGATCTGCCAGCGGCCGGAGCGGACGGGCTTGGCGCCGGTGCGCAGGGACACGCCCTTTTCCTTGGACTGGGCGCCGTCCAGGTTGTGGCCGTGCTCGTCCTTGGTCCAGCAGGGCAGGCCCCACTCTTCGAACAGGTGGACGGAGTCGTCGACGTGACGGCCGACGTCGAAGATCAGGTCTTCGCGGACCAGGCCCATCAGGTCGGTGCGGACCATGCGGACGTAGTCGTCGGGGATGTTCTCGCCGATGTAGGTGTTGATGGCGGACAGGCCCTGGGCCACGGCGCCGGAGCGCTCGAGGGCGGCCTTGTCGACCAGCATGATGCTGATCCCGCCGATCTTGTCGGCCCAGCGGCAAACCTCGTAAGCGGCGCCGCAGCAGCCCATGCCGCCGCCGACCAGGAGAATGTCAACGTCTTTTTCAATCAGTTCCGGCTCGGCAAGGGCAACGCCTTTGGGCTCGTCCTTCACGGGAATCGTCGGCATGATATAATTCCTCCGTAGGGTGGATGGATGGCGATCGGGTTAGAATCCGAAGACTACTTGCAGAAGCCGTCGAGCCAGCACTGGACGGTGTCCATGCCGGTGACGTCGAACTTCTTGCCCAGGGCTTCCTTGGGAGTGGCCAGGGCGGTCTCGGTGAACAGCAGCTCGTCGTCCAGGTTGGCGCCCTCGGGTTTGCCCTCGTACGGCTTGATGGAGCCTTCCGGGGTGGTGCGGATGGGGAACTTGAAGCGCTTGATGTTGCCGTTGCGGAACTTCACGGTCCACATGATGGAGTCGGCCGAGCGCATGGGGATGGACGTGCCGCCCATGGGAGCGAAGTCGGCGTACGGACGGGCGGAGATGGCGCCCTGGGGGCAGATCTTCACGCAGGAGTAGCATTCCCAGCAAGCGGACGGCTCCTGGTTGAAAGCGCGCATTTCCTGAGGATCCAGAATCATCAAATCATTGGGGCAAATGTACATGCACGCGGTCTTCTCACCGCCTTTGCATCCGTCACACTTGCTCGGATCCACAAAGGTAGGCATAGTTCGTCCTCCAAACGTTTGAGTTGTTGTACACCCAGCGCCCAATCCAAAAGAGCTAAACGCCTTGGCGCGACAGGACATCCGCGCGCCGGATTGGCAACGCTGCTCGCGTCGCCGCTGCCGGCCTGTCCTCGCGCCGGCGTCGCTTGGTGCCGACACCGAGAACAAGTCGCCGGGGCCGCGGGGCCAATTCCGCCCCGGCCCGCCCATTCGGCGGGCAACGCCCCGGTATCGCTACCGTTTAAGACCTGCCAGCGGATAGCTTGTGACTGATTTAACAAGCACCGCAAGCCGCGTCAAGGGGAAAGTTCTTTTTTTCACGTCCCCCGCCACGCCGTGCAAAACACCCCTCCCGGTCCTCACCCACGAACCGGTCGCACGTAAAAAAAACTGGTGGCAACCCCCACACTAGCAGCCTCCACCACGCCGTGCAAGCCCTTTTCCCCCTTTTCCCCGATTCCTCGCCCAACCGCCCGCCCCTTGTGACTTTTCAGACATATCCCTACCCGGACGGTTCCCCCGGCCGGCCGGAGGGCGCCACCGCCTCCCCCTCACGAAAAACCCCTTGACAACTTCCCGCCGGCCCGCGTAGCTCTTCTGCCATGCAATCCCTCGCCAACCTGACCGCCGGTTTTTATTTTTGGTTCTGGTTTAGCCACGCCCGTGGTCAGGGAGGGGTGCGGTCGAATTAGATCACCGCAACGAGCCACTCCAGGGCCGCGGGCTTCACGCCGGCGGCCCTTTTTGTTTCCCGACGTCGGCGTCCGCTCCGGGGAGGCCAAACCGCAAGGAGACCGTCATGCTGCTTGGGAAAGCCGTCCGCCTCGAACGCATCTTCAACCGCAACACCCACCGCGCCATCATCGTCCCCATGGACCACGGCGTCACCGTCGGCGCCATCGCCGGCCTCATCGACATGCGCGACGCCGTCAACCAGGTGGCCGAGGGCGGCGCCAACGCGGTGCTCATGCACAAGGGCCTGCCCCGCTGCTCCCACCGCGGCCGCGGCCGCGACGTCGGCCTGATCATCCATCTTTCGGCCTCCACCTCGCTGTCCCCCTACCCCAACGCCAAGACGCTCGTGGCCACGGTCGAGGACGCCATCAAACTTGGCGCCGACGGCGTGTCGCTGCACATCAACCTCGGCGACGAAACCGAGCGCGACATGCTCAGCCACCTGGGCGAGATCACCTCCCGGGCCGCCGACTGGGGCATGCCCGTCCTGGCCATGGTCTACGCCCGCGGCCCCAAGGTGCAAAACGAGTACGACCCCGACGTGGTGGCCCACTGCGCCCGGGTCGGCACCGAGATCGGCGCCGACGTGGTCAAGGTCCCCTACACCGGCGACATCGAATCCTTCACCCGTGTGACCGAAGCCTGCTGCATCCCGGTGGTCATCGCCGGCGGCCCGAAAATGGACAACGACCGCGACCTGCTGCAAATGGCCCACGACTCGGTCCAGGCCGGCGGCTCGGGCCTGTCCATCGGCCGCAACATCTTCCAGCACCGCCAGCCCGCCCGCATCGTCCAGGCGTTGCACGGCATCGTGCACCTCGACTGGGAAGTCGACCAGGCCCTCGAACTGCTCAAGGACTAGTCATGTCAAAAGAAATCTGGCTCAAGGCGATCCCGTTCGACAAAAAGCTCGTCACCCTCGGCCTCGAATCCGGCGTGGACGGATTCGTGGCCGAGCCCGGGGACGCCGACAAGATCCTGGCCCTGGGCCGCACCAAGGTCATGACGCCCGAGGAGTTCGAACTGCTCCCCATCTGCTGCAAGGACGACGAGGGCACGGCCGTGGCGGCGCTGAAGGGCTGCCGGCCGGTCTTTCTGGCCGCCGGCTGGGAGATCATCCCGGTGGAGAACATCCTGGCCTGCACCGAGGGGCTGGGGCTCGAGTGCGAGAGCCTCGACCGGGCCCGCCTGGCCGCCGGCGTGCTGGAGCGCGGCGCCGACCGCCTGCTCGTCACCCCCGAGGCGGCGTGCGACCTCAAAACCATCGTCAATGAACTGAAACTCTCCCAGGGCACCATGGAACTGACCCCGGCCACCGTCACGGCCATCGAGCACGCCGGCCTCGGCCACCGGGTCTGCGTGGACACCACCAGCATCCTCAAGACCGGCGAAGGCATGCTCGTCGGCAACTCCTCGGCCTTTACCTTCCTGGTCAACGCCGAAACCGAGTCCAACCCCTACGTGGCCGCGAGGCCCTTTCGCGTAAACGCCGGCGCGGTCCACGCCTACTGCCAGATGCCCGGGGACAAGACCCGCTACCTGGAGGAACTGGCCGCCGGCAGCGAGGTACTCGTGGTCGGCCACACCGGCGCCACCAAGACCGCCGTGGTCGGCCGGGTCAAGACCGAGATCCGGCCCATGCTGCTTATTACCGCCGAGGTCGCGGGCGTTACCGGGAAAATCTTCCTGCAAAACGCCGAGACCATCCGGCTGGTCACGCCCGAGGGCAAACCGGTCAGCGTCGTGACGCTTACGGTCGGCGATCAGGTGCTCGTACGCACCGACGTGGCCGGCCGCCATTTCGGCATGCGCATCACCGAAGACATCAAGGAAGGCTAGGATGCCCCCGGAGACGAAAGACGATCACGCCACCATCGCCCCGGGGTCCCTGGAAGAGGCGCTGCTGGGATTGCGCCACGGCATCGACGCCCTGGACGACCAGATCCTTAAGCTGCTCAACCGCCGGGCGGCCCTGAGCCTCGAGGTCGGGCGCAAGAAGGACGGCCGCCACAGCGCCGTGTTCAAGCCCTTCCGCGAGCGGGAAGTGCTGGCCCGGCTCTCCGACGCCAATCCCGGCCCCCTGCCCACGGCCCATCTGCTCTCCATCTACCGCGAGATACTCTCCTCCTCGCGCCGGCTCCAGCGCCCCGAACGCGTGGCCTACCTCGGCCCGGAAGGCACGTTTTCCCACTTCGCGGCCATGGCCGCCCTGGGCCATTCCCCGGACTTCCTGCCCCAGGCCACCATCCCCGACGTCTTCGGCGCCGTGGCCGGCAAGCGGGCCGACCTCGGCATCGTGCCCCTGGAAAACTCCCTCCAGGGCACCATCGGCCAAAGCCTCGACAACTTCCAGATCCACGACGTCTTCATCCAGGCCGAGATCTCCTGCCGGGTCAGCCACGCCCTGCTGTCCACGGAAACGGGCCTGGGCGACGTGGACACCGTCTATTCCCATCCCCAGCCCCTGGCCCAATGCGCCGGCTGGCTCAAGGCCCACCTGCCCAAGGCCAAGGTCATCCCCACCGACTCCACCGCCGCCGCCGCCGCCCTGGTGGCAGGCACCCCCCGCGTCGCGGCCATCGGCCACACCCGCCTGGCCGCCATGCATGCCCTGCGCGTCCTGGCCGCGCCCATCGAGGACCTGCCCGACAACTGGACCCGGTTTTTCATCATCGGGCCGGAAGACACCAAGCAGCAGACCCGTGAGAAGACCTCGATTCTCTTCACCGTGCCCAACCGCCCGGGCGCCCTGTACCAGGTGCTGTCCCACCTGGCCGGGGAAGGCATCAACCTGACCAAGCTCGAATCGCGCCCCATTCGCGGCGAGAAATGGCAGTACTTCTTTTTCGCCGACCTGCAATGCGACCTCACGCGCGAGGAGTACCGCAAGCTCCTGGCGACGCTTACGGAACAGACCCACAGCCTGCGCATCCTGGGCTGCTACCCGGCCGGCCGCCAGATCGACCTGGCCGACGGCGACGTGGACACGCCCCAATAACCTGGCCTGGGCGGGCCGGGGAAACGCCCCGCGCCCGCCCAGCCGAACCAAAGGACCCGACATGCCGACCGTCGCCGCGCCGCCCTCCAAATCCTTCTCCCACCGGGCCGTCATCGCCGCCAGCCTGGCCAAGGGAACCAGCCGCGTCACCGGGCTGCTCGACAGCCACGACATTGCCCGCACCCGCGACTGCATGGCGGCCATGGGCGCGGCGTTCCATCCCCAGTCCGACGGCTCGCTGATCGTCTCTGGGGTGGCCGGCCGGCCCCAGGGCGGCGACCCGGAACTCGGCGACGCCGCGCTCCTGGCCGTGGGCGAATCCGGCACCACCTGCCGGCTGCTGGTGGCCGTGGCCGCCGCCGGCCGGGGCGTTTTCGACGTGCGCGGCGAGGGCCGCATGCACGACCGGCCCATCGGCGAACTCGTCCGGGCCTTGCTGCCCCTTGGCGTCGAGATCCTCTATCTGGAGAAATCCGGCTGCCCGCCCCTGCACATCGCCACGAAAGGCCTTTGCGGCGGCGAAACCGCCATCAGCCTGGAGGAAAGCTCCCAGTACCTGTCCGGCCTGCTTTTGGCCGCGCCGCTCGCCGCCGCGCCGCTGACCATTCATATTTCCGGCCAAAAGACCGTTTCCTGGCCCTACGTCGCCATCACCCTGTCGGTGCTCGACGATTTCGGCGTGCCCTTCGCCGTGGAAACCCGCCACGGCGACAGTTGGAAAAAAGCCGACTGGCGCAAGCTGACCGACGTCGTGCCGGGCGGCACGCGGTTCGTCATGCGCCCGGCCGCCTACACCCCCCGGGAGCACGCCGTGGAAGGCGACTGGTCGAGCGCCTCCTATTTCCTGGCCGCCGGGGCCGTGGGCCGCGCGCCCGTGACCGTCACCGGCCTGCGCCCCGACTCCCTCCAGGGCGACCGGGCCATGCTGGACATCCTGGCCGCCATGGGCGCGCGCATCGACGTCTCGCCCGAGGGCGTGACCGTGCTGCCGAGCGGGCTGACCGGCTGCGAACTGGACATGATCCGCTGCCCGGACCTGGTGCCGACCGTGGCCGTAGCCGCCTGCTTCGCCTCGGGCGAAACGGTCATCCGCAACGTCGCCCACCTGCGCCTCAAGGAGTCCGACCGCATCGAGGCCGTGGCCGAAAACTGCACCCAGGCCGGCGCCGTCGTCACCACGCTCCCCGACGGCCTGCGCATCAAGCCAAAGCCCCTTCGCACCGACCAGCGCGTGGAATTTTCCGCCTTCGGCGACCATCGGCTGGCCATGTCCGCCGCCCTGTTCGAACTGGCCGGCATCGACGTGGTCCTCGACAACCCCGGCTGCGTGGCCAAGTCGTTCCCGACCTTCTGGGAGAAATGGGAAACGATGGAAAAGTGAGTGAAGACTGGGGCGCTGCCCCAGGCCCCGCCGGGGGGCATGATGCCCCCCGAACCCCCTCGACAGGGTAAAATAGAATCCTCGCAAGTAAAGGTTGCTATGCCGCATACGAACAATAATGCGAACACCTTGCCCCCCCCGGAAGGAGTTTTTGGGGGAGAAGGGGGCTCGGGGGAAGAACCCCCTTTTTGCAAAAAGGGGGTTCTTCCCCCGAATTCCGCTTTCGCCTCCATCAACTCCCTGGCCTTGGTCGGGGCGCGGGGAGGCATGGGCAAGATCATCGCGACGCGATGCCGCGAGGCCGGCATCGACGTCCGGGAACTGGACCGGCCGCTGACCGAGGAGAAGCTCGCCGCTGCCATCGCCGGCGCGGACATGGTGCTCGTGTCCGTGCCCGTCTACGCCACGGCCGAAGTGGCCGCCCTGGTCGCCCCCTGCATGGACGGCCGGCAAATCCTGGCCGACGTCGGCTCGGTCAAGACCCTGCCCATCGCCGGCATGACGGCTCATTACGCCGGCCCGGTCGTCGGCACCCATCCCCTGTTCGGCCCGGCCCCAGGCCCCGACGACGCCCTGCGCGTGGCCGTCATGGACGGCCGGCCCGGCGCGGACGCCTGGGCGACCGAAGCCGTGGCCGCCTGGTGCGCGCGTATCGGATTTACGCCCTTTGCCTCCACCGCCGAGGAGCACGACAAGGCGGCCGCCTATGTCCAGGGGCTCAATTTCATCACCACCCTGGCCTACCTGGCGGCGCAGTCCGCCGGCGGCGAGGTCCAAAACTACCTGACGCCGTCGTTTACCCGGCGGCTGACCGCGGCCGAAAAGCTCATCACCAAGGATGCGGCGCTTTTCACGGCCCTTTTCGAGGCCAATCCGTACAGCCACGAGGCCGTGCGCAATTTCCGCAGTTTCCTCAATCTCGCCGTGGGCGGCGACGTGGACCTGCTCGTTCGCCGCGCCGAGGCGTGGTGGACCGCCGAGACGGCAAAAAAGGACAATCCATGAGCGCGATTTCGCTACGGCAGGAAGGGACGTGGCTGCCGGCCGACGTCCAGACGCCCATCAGCCTCTTTCTGGGGCTTGTGGGCGAGCGGCCCGGCATCCTTCTGGAAAGCGCCGAGGTGGACGGCAGGCTTGGCCGCTACAGCCTCATCGCCTGGGATTTCCGGCTGCGCCTGCGCCTTAGGGACGGCAAGCTCGACGTCAGCTCCCGCGACGCCCGTTTGAACGCCCTGGAGCGCTACACCGGCCAGGGCTTCATGGAGGGCATGCGCGGCCTCCTGGCCGACCTCAAGGTCCTGCCGCCCGAGGGCTTCGCCGACGTGCCGCCGATCACCCGCTCGCTGGTGGGCTATTTCGGCTACGGCCTGGCCGGCATCTTCGAGCCCAAGCTGGCCAAGGTGCTGCCGCCCGAGGAGGCCGAGTTCTGCCTGGTGCTGCCCGGCCGGGTGGTGCTTTTTGACCACGTCAAGCACCGCTGCCTCCACCTGTCGCTGGACGAGGGCAAGAAGGCCAAGATCGAGTACGCCAACATCTTCGCGCCCATGGAGCGCCCCGAGATCGGCAAGGTGGTCAACCGCCCCGACGCCGAGGGCTACATGGACGCCGTGGCCGCCTGCAAGGACATGATCCGGGCCGGCGAGTGCATCCAGACGGTGCTGTCCACCCAGTTCAGCGCGCCCTTTTCCGGCAACCCCTTCGTGGTCTACCGGCGGCTGCGCCAGGTCAACCCCTCGCCCTACATGTTCTTCATGCGCCTGCCGCGCGTCACGCTTTTGGGCTCCTCGCCGGAACTGCTCATCCGCTGCCGCGACGGCGAGCTCACGACCTGCCCCATCGCCGGCACGCGGCCGCGCGGCAAGACGGCCGAGCACGACGACCGCCTGGCCGAGGAACTGCTGGCCGACCCCAAGGAGCGGGCCGAGCACGTCATGCTCGTCGACCTCGGCCGCAACGACCTCGGCCGCATGGCCGGGCCGGGCACGGTCAATGTCGAGAAATTCATGGCCGTGGAGCGCTTTTCCCACGTCATGCACATCGTTTCCTACGTGACGGCCAGGCTCAAGGCCGGCCTGGACGCCCTGGACGTGCTGCAATGCGCCTTCCCGGCCGGCACGCTCTCCGGCGCGCCCAAGGTGCGGGCCATGGAGATGATCGCCGACCTGGAAGAGCGGTTGCCGCGCGGCCCCTATGCCGGCTGCATCGGCTGGATCGGCCTGGACGAAGGCCATGTGAACCTGGATATGGGCATCACCATCCGCAGCCTGTGGATTCGCGACGGCATGGTCACCTGGCAGGCCGGGGCGGGGATCGTCTACGATTCCGATCCGGCCAAGGAATGGATGGAGTGCCAAAACAAGGCCCGGGTGATCGCCGAGGTGCTGGCGGCCAAGGAGGACGGCGATGTTTTTACTTATTGATAACTTCGATTCCTTCACCTTCAACGTGGTGCAGGCGTTCCAGCAGCTCGGCCACGACCCGGTGGTGAAAAAAAACGACGACCCGGAGATTCTGGAGCTGGCCGCCTCGGGCAAGCTGGAGAAGGTCTGCATCTCGCCCGGCCCGAGCAACCCGGTCAAGGCCGGGCTGTGTCTCCAATTTTTGGAGCATCTGCCCAAGGACACGCCGGTCTTCGGCATTTGCCTGGGCCATCAAATTTTGGGGCATTTCGCCGGCGCGCCGGTGGTCGTGGCCGACCGCATCATGCACGGCAAGACTTCCGACGTGTACCACCGCGAGGCCGGGCTTTTCGACGGCCTGCCCAACCCCTTCGAGGTCTGCCGCTACCATTCGCTGCTGGTGCTGGCGGCCAAGGCCCCAGAGAAGCTCGAAATCACGGCCTGGACCGAGCTAAACGAGGTCATGGGCCTGCGCTACCGCGACCGGCCTTGGGTCGGCGTGCAGTTTCACCCGGAATCGGTCTTCACGCCTGACGGCATGAAGCTGATCGCCAATTTCCCCGATAAAATCCTGTAAGGACCCATGCGCGTGAATACCGTCCCCGCCCTGCTCGAAAAAGCCAAGGAGAGCCTGCGCGCCGCCCGCCTGCTGGCCTCGGAGGGCCTTTTTGACTGCGCCATCAGCCGGGCCTACTTCATCATGCACTACGTGGCCGAGGCGTTCCTTTTGACCGTCAAGATCGACGTCCACGACCCCGACGCCGTGGTCGACGCCTTCGGCCAGCGCTTCGCCTTCACCCATGTCCTGCCGCCGGTCTTCCACCGCTGGCTCGTCGAGGCCGAGGAACTGCGCAACCGCGCCGACTTCGAAACCAACTTCTGCTTCACCGCCGAAGCCGTCGCCGAACAGATCGACCGGGCCAGGGCGTTCATGAACATGGCCCGCGAGGAACTGGCCGATTTCCCGCGCTAACCGCCCACGCACGAAAGGAGTTTCACCGTGGAAAAACATGTCGAATGCCTGGAGCTTCTCGCCATCGGCAAGGACCTGCCCAAGGAACTGGCCACCTACGCCTTCCGGGCCATGTACACCGGGGAAATGCCCGCTTCCTGCGTCGGCGCCTTCCTCATGGGCCTTAAGACCAAGGGCGAATGCGCCGTGGAAATCGCCGCCGGCGTGACCACCGCCCTGGAGGAAGCCCGCCTCGTCACGGGCCTTTCCGGCGCGCGCATCGACACCTGCGGCACCGGCGGCGACAACACCTGCTCGTTTAACTGCTCCACCGCCGTGGCGCTGTACCTCGCCGCCATGGGGCACGACGTGGTCAAGCACGGCAACCGGGCCGTCTCCAGCTCCTGCGGCAGCGCCGACGCCGTCGAGGCCCTGGGCTTCCCGCTCGTCGTCGAGCCCGATCAGGCCGCCGCCGAACTGGCCAAGCACCATTTCGTCTTTCTCTTCGCCCCCAACTACCACCCGGCCTTCAAACGCATCGGCCCCATCCGCAAGGAACTGGGCGTGCGCTCGCTTTTTAACCTGATGGGGCCGCTTTTAAACCCCGCCCGGCCCACCCATCAGCTGCTGGGCGTGCCCACCTCGCGCCACGTGCGGCTGATGGCCGAAGTCCTGGCGCTCACCGGCCTGCCCTGCGGCGCGGTCATCCACGGTGCCGGCGGTTTCGACGAACTCACACCCTTCGGCCCGGCCGACGTCTGCTGGCTGCGCGACGGCTGGCTCAAAAACGACCGCATCGACCCCGAAAGCCTGGGCATCCCCCCGCACAAGCCGGCCGAGGTCGTGGTCTCCGGCCGCGACGAAGCCGTGGCCGTGCTGCGCGACGTCCTGGCCGGCACCGGCAACCAGGCCATGCTGGACATGGTCGCGCTCAACCTCGGCTGCGCCCTGCACCTGCTCGAAGAGGGCCTGTCCCTCAAACAGGGCGTGGACAAGGCCCGCGACGCCATCGCTTCGGGCGTGGCCGCGAAATGCTTCAAGGACACCCTCCATGCTTGAGAAGTTCCGGGCCGCCCAGGCCCTGGCCATCAAACGCCTCAAGGAGCTCGAGGCGGCCGAGAAGCTGCCCCTGCCCTACGCCGGGCCGCGGCCGCCCTTCTCCGACGCCCTGCTCGCCGCCGCGCCCGGCGCGGTCATCGCCGAGTACAAGCGGGCCTCGCCGTCCAAAGGGGACATCAACCTGGGCCTGGCCCCGGAAGCAGTCGCGGCCATGTACGCCACCTCGGGCGCGGCGGCCATCTCGGTGCTCACCGAGGAGACCTACTTCAAGGGCTCCCTCTACTATCTGGAAGCCATAAGCGGCGTGGGCCTGCCCATGCTGCGCAAGGACTTCCTGCTCCATCCCCTCCAGGTGGTGGAGACCGCCGCCACCAAGGCCTCGGCGCTGCTGCTCATCGTGCGCATGCTCACCGACGACGAACTGGCCGAGATGCTGCGCCTGACCTACGACGCCGGCCTCGAAGCCGTGGTCGAGGTCTTCGGCGAGGACGACCTGCGCCGGGCCGAATCGGCCGGGGCGCGCATCATCCAGGTCAACAGCCGCGACCTGGACACGCTGACCACGGACCTCGGCGTGGCCCGGCGCCTGGCCGCCCATAAACGCCCCGGCCGCATCTGGATCGCCGCCAGCGGCATCGCCGCGCGCTCGGACGTCCTGGAAATGGCCAGCCTCGGCTACGACGCCGTGCTGGTCGGCACCTCGCTCATGGACGGGGCCGACCCCGGCGCCGCCCTGGCCCGGTTGACCGGAAAGGCGGACTGACATGGCCGACATACTGGTCAAAATCTGCGGCATGACCCGCCCCGAGGACGTCCTCGGTTGCACCGAGGCCGGGGCCGACCTGCTCGGGTTCATCTTCGCCGCCAAAAGCCCGCGTTGCGTGACGCCCAAGCAGGCCGCCGCCCTGCCGCGCACGGCCGCCAAACGGGTGGGCGTCTTCGTCGAGCAGCCCCTGGACGCAGTGCTGGCCATCATGGAGACGGCCGACCTGGATTTCGCCCAGCTCCACGGCAGCCAGGACGAAGCCTTCTGCCGCGCCTTGGGACCGGATCGTGTCATCCGCGCCTTCTGGCCCAAAAAGCACCCGGACCTTGCCGCGCTTGCCGCCGAAGTGGCACGCTTTGCCGGCGCGATCCGCTACGCCCTGCTCGACGCCGGCACCTCCGGCGGCGGCCACGGCGTGTCGCTGCCCTTTGCGCCCCTGGCCGATTTTTCCCCGCCCGTGCCCTGGCTTCTGGCCGGCGGCCTCGGTCCCCACAACGTGGCCGAGGCCCTCGCCCAGGCCAAGCCCCACGGCCTGGACCTCAACTCCGGCGTCGAGTCCTCCCCGGGGCTCAAGGACCTAGCCAAAGTCCGGAGGTCCCTTTGGGCCGTGAAGGGTGGATAGGAGAAGAGGAAGATCGGGGCGCCGCCCCGAACCCCGCCGGGGGCATGATGCCCCCCGGACCCCCTCGCCGGTTGGGGCGCGATCCGGCGGCGACGCGTCGCCGCCGGATCACGCCCCAACGGAAAGGGTTTCCGGAGGAATCCCGCGCACGTCGCGAAGCACTTGAAAGTTTTTTGGAAGGGGTCCGGGGAAACCTTTTTTTCAAAAAAGGTTTCCCCGACCGCCGGAGGCAACATCCCATGAAAAAAGGTTATTACGGCGACTTCGGCGGGCAGTTCGTGCCCGAGCTGCTCATGCCGCCGCTACTCGAACTCGAAGAGGCCATGCGCACCATCGTGCCGAGCGCCCCGTTCCAAAACGAACTCAACGCGCTGCTGGCCGATTACGTCGGCCGGCCCTCGCCGCTGTATCGCTGCCCGAACCTGTCCAAGGAACTGGGCTTCGACCTGTGGCTCAAGCGCGAGGACTTGAACCATACCGGCGCCCACAAGATCAACAACACCATGGGCCAGGGGCTTCTCACCAAGCACATGGGCAAGTCCGTGCTTTTAGCCGAGACCGGCGCAGGCCAGCACGGCGTGGCCACGGCCACGGCCGCGGCCATGCTCGGCCTTGGCTGCGTCGTCTACATGGGCGCCGAGGACGTCGAGCGCCAATCCCACAACGTCAAGCGCATGAAGCTGCTCGGCGCCGAGGTCGTGCCCGTCCAGTCCGGCACCAAAACGCTCAAGGATGCCATCAACGCGGCGCTGCGCTACTGGATCGCCGAGCAGCGCACCACCCACTACTGCTTCGGCACGGCCGCCGGCCCTCATCCCTTTCCGCTGCTGGTGCGCGAGTTCCAGGCCGTCATTTCCCGCGAGGCCCGGACCCAGTGCCTGGACAAGATGGGCCGGCTACCGGACTACGTCGTGGCTTGCGTGGGCGGCGGGTCCAACGCCATCGGCATGTTCCACCACTTCGTGCCCGACGAAAAAGTGAAACTCATCGGCGTGGAGGCCGGCGGCACGGGCGAGCCCGGCTGCTACCACTCGGCCCCCATCAGCCTCGGCACACCGGGCGTGCTCCACGGCATGCGCACCATGCTGTTGCAAACCCGGGAAGGCCAGATCGAGCCGTCCCATTCGGTCTCGGCCGGCCTCGACTATCCCGGCGTCGGCCCGGAACACGCCCACCTGGGCGCCACCGGCCGGGTGCGCTACGACATCGCCGTGGACAGCCAGGCGCTGGCCGCCTTCGAGGCCCTGTGCCGCCGCGAGGGCATCATCCCGGCGCTGGAAAGCTGCCACGCCGTGGCCTGGGTGCTCGCCCACGCAAGCGAGATCCCCAAGGGGGCACAGGTGGTGGTCTGCCTGTCCGGCCGGGGCGACAAGGACCTGGGCATCATCGAAGCCTACGAGCGCAAGGGAGGGGCCAGCGCATGAATCCGTCCATCCTGACCACGCGCGTCATGGAGGCGCTGGCGGCCGGCCGCAAGGCGCTCATTCCGTTTCTCCCGGGCGGCTTCCCGGACAAGGACCGGTTTTTCGACGAACTCGACGCCCTCGATGCCGGCG
This sequence comes from Solidesulfovibrio sp. DCME, assembly GCF_049995385.1. Taxonomy (NCBI): domain Bacteria; kingdom Pseudomonadati; phylum Thermodesulfobacteriota; class Desulfovibrionia; order Desulfovibrionales; family Desulfovibrionaceae; genus Solidesulfovibrio; species Solidesulfovibrio sp. DCME. The sequence goes on along the minus strand of NZ_CP188261.1, from coordinate 755,481 downwards.
GCGCGGACATTATCGAAATTGGCGTGCCCTTTTCCGATCCCGTGGCCGACGGCCCGGTGGTGGAGCGGGCCTCGCTGTCGTGCCTTCTCAACGGCACCTGCCTGTCCTGGCTTCTGGGCGAGCTTTCGCGCCGCAAGGGCCGCTACAAGGCCGGGCTCGTGCTCATGGGCTACTACAACCCCTTTCTCCAGTACGGCCTGGAGGCGCTTGCCGCCGACGCGGCCGAGGCCGGGGTGGCGGGCTTCATCGTGCCCGACCTGCCCCTGGAGGAAGCCGGCCCCATGGCCGAGGCCCTAGGGACACACGGCCTGGACCTCATTCCCCTGGTCGGGCTCAACACCTCCGAGGAGCGCCTGGCCGCCTACGCCAAAAACGCCCGAGGCTTCGTCTACTTCGTGTCCGTGCTCGGCACCACCGGCATGCGCGAAACGCTGCCGGCCGAGATCGTCGAGCGGCTCAAGGTCGTGCGCCGCCTCTTCGGCGTGCCCGTGGCCCTGGGATTTGGCATCAAATCCCCCGAGCAGCTGACCGCCTTCGGCGACCTCGTCGACGCCGTGGTCTTCGGCTCGGCGCTGATCGCCCATATCGAGGACGGCGGCACGGCCGCCTCCTTCATGGAACGCTGGCGCGGCTGACCCTTCCGATACGGGCGGCCCCTCGGCCCGGCCGCATCCCGCGATCACACGGCGGGACGCGACCCGGTGCCGACCGGGCCTTCGGGCTCCCGGCCGGCATGCGACCCGGCCGGGAGGCCCTCCCCTGTCGCGGGAAACCGCCATGCACACCCCGACCTACGCCGTTTACCTCGTGACGCTCACCGCCAGCATGCTGACCCCCGGGCCGGCCATGCTCCAAGCCCTGACGCTCGGCATGCGCCACGGCTGCCGGCCGGTGGCCTTCGTGGCCCTTGGCAACGTCTGCGCCACGGTGCTGCAAATCCTCATCGCCCTCTACGGGCTGTCCCTGCTGTCCGCCACCCCGTGGCTGTTGCGCGCGGCCGGTGCCGCCGGCGCGGGGTATGTCGCCTGGCTGGGGCTTGGCCTGTGGCGGGCCTCGGCCCGGGACGTCGCCGCCGACGGCCCGGCCCAACGCCCTTCGGCCCTGGCCCTGGCCGCCCAGGGGGCGGGGGTGGCCGCGGTCAACCCCAAGGCCTGGGGGTTTCTCGCGGCGCTGTTGCCCCCCTTTGCCGCCAGCGGCATGCCGGAGCTGCCCGAGGTGGCCCTTTTGGCCGCGCCCATTTTGCTGCTGGCCGGCGGCGGCATGCTGGCCTACGCCCGGTTCGGCGCCTTTCTGGCCGGGGCGCTGGGGACGCCGCGCGCGGCCAGGCGGGTTTTCCGGGCCTTGGCCGTGACGCTTTGGTGTTGCGCCGCCTGCTTCCTGGCTCGATAAACGCTGGTTGCCCCGGGGCATTTGGGGTATGGCTGGACAAACCGGAAGGCCGCCATGCCCCATTGCGCCAAGATATTGTTCGTCGACGACGAACCGGCCGTGCTCGACTCGTTGCGGCGCGGGTTGTGCCGCTGTTTCGACATGGCGACGGCCGCAGGCCCCGAAGCGGGCCTTGCCGCGCTCGCGCAACAGGGGCCTTTTGCCGTGGTGGTTTCCGACCTGCGCATGCCGGGCATGGACGGCGTGACGTTTCTCAAAAAGGCCAAGGCCCTGTGCCCGGACATCGTGCCCGTCATGCTCACGGGCCACGCCGACCTGTCGGCGGCCATGGCCGCGGTCAACGAAGGCCACATCTTCCGGTTCCTGACCAAGCCCTGCCCCATTCCGACCCTGTCCCTGTCCCTGGACGCCGCCCTGGAACAGTACCGGATGGCGGCGGCCCAAAAGGAGCTGGTGCGGGTCACCCTGGAAAACGCCCGGCTCAAGGAGGACGTGGAGCGCATCATGCGCCACGACCTCAAGTCGCCGCTGACCACCATCATCAGCCTGCCCCAGGTCCTGCGCCTGGCGGAAAACCTCGACGACGACCAGCGCGACATGCTCGCGCTCATCGAGGACGCCGGCTACATGGTGCTGTCCATGGTCAACCTGTCCACGGCGCTGTTTAAAATGGAACGCGGCCAGTTTACGCTCGAACCGGCCGACGTGGACCTCATGCCCATCATCCGCAAGATTGTCAGCGTCCATGCCGAGGCGGCCGCCAGCCGCGGCCTGAAGCTGTCCGTCCACCTGGACGGCCGGCCGGCCCCGCCCGAGGCGATGCTGCTGGCCCGCGGCGAGGAACTGCTGTGCTATTCCATGCTGGCCAACCTCATCGCCAACGCCGTGGAGGCCTCGCCGGACGGGGAGGCGGTGACCGTGGAGGCCGGCCGCGACGGCGGCACGGCCCGCATCGTCATCGCCAACAAGGGCGCCGTGCCCGAGTGCGTGCGGAAGCGGTTCTTCGAGAAATACGCCACCGCCGGCAAGCCCAGGGGCACGGGGCTTGGCACCTATTCGGCCAAGCTCATCGCCCTGGCCCACGGCGGGGGCATCGACATGGAAACCGACGACGTGGCCGGAACGCGGGTCACGGTTTGCCTGCCGGCTCCCTGAGGGCCCGCTTGCCCAGGGCCTCCTGGATTTTCTTGCCCAGCACGCCCGGCGAGAAGGGCTTGACCACATAGTTGGTCACCCCGGCCTGGACCGCGGCGATGACGTGTTCCTCGTTGGCCTCGGCCGTGAGCATGACCACCGGGAGCTTGGCGTAGGCGTCGCTGGCCCGGATGCGCCGCAAAAGCGAAATCCCGGACATGCGCGGCATGTTCCAGTCCAAAAGCACCAGGTCCACCGGCGAAGTGTTGATGATGTTCCAGGCGATGTCGCCGTCTTCGGCGGCGGTGACGTTGCGATAGCCGAGCTGGCGCAGGATGTAGACCACGGTCTTGCGCATGGGCAACTGGTCGTCGACGACGAGGATGGACAGGGGGGATGAAACGGCCATGGTCCACCACCTTCACCAGAAAAATTCTCTAAATAGCATTTCCTCAGATAAAATTAAACGTGTCATACTCGCGTGGCATATTATATGTAACCTGATGATTACTAGGTAAACTATTAAGGATTAGCCGGTGAGGATGCCCATATCTATTGGTTCTTCCGCATGATATCATGGAAAAACCAAAAGAATAGTTAGTATACAGGCCATTATCATACCCAGTAGAGCTGCCATGATGACTTACTTTATAGAAGTCAATTAGCCTTCCAATAGAGTTATTCCGCAATATATCAAAACAATAATCACCTCTAACATCACCAGCTAAAAATGCAACTGCGCCAGAAGATCGCACTACTAACACAAGCGCATGATCATTTGGATCTCGACTACCTCGAATCGCATCAGCAACACATCTGACTGAAATAGTTGGAATAATTAGCGCTTCTACTTCTCCGAATCGACAAAGAACAACATCCTCAACGACTCTTAATTTCTCTCCCGCAGTAGACAACACCCTACAAGCGGATGCAGTTTTATGATGGAGTGAGTTTGGAACAAGAACTTCACTTACATTAAATCGCTTGACCACATAAGGAACCGACATGATATGATCATAATGCATATGTGAAACAATGAGTTTATCTACAACAACATCATCTCCAAAATTCTCATTCATCCAATTCTCAAAAAAAACTCGCACATCTCCACGAAGCCTAGCGTCAACTAACCAGACAACATTACCAGGAAACTCAACAACAATCGTGTCACCTTGACCAACATTGAAAGTGTGGATTTTCGCCCAGCAAACCCCACCATCTAGCTCAAATGGAGCTACATCCCTCTCTGCGGTAAGAATTGCTCGCCCAAGCGCAGTTTGAACATTTTCTTGCCACACTCGCTGCATGGTTTGCTCAATGGCGTTCGCCCTTTCAAAATTGCCTGGAAAATCAATCAGCCTTGAACCATTTTCGCTCTCTGCTGTATTAAAGTCCTCTGGGCTAATTTCATAAGAGCGCCCAAACAACTCATTCACTTCTTCAACGTTCCCAGACAAAACATACCTTACGCCAAAATTTTTACTATCATCTTCATGATAGCAAACCAAACGGATTAGATTCCTTTGACCCTCGTGCTCAATTCCTGCAAGACTAGTTACGTCCCGAATAGAGTCAACACTCCATATCCCCATACAAACACCTTTGCATAAGTATCCTCGTTGAAATAACACCCCACCAGCATCTAGTCGCAGCGGTGCCGGCTGCAGGCGCCCTCGCGGATGAAGACCACGGACTCGGCGATGTTGGTGCACTGGTCGCACACGCGCTTGAGGCCGTGGGCGATGAAGCAGATCTGCACCGCCCGCTCCATCGGCCGGGCCGCGTCGCGCATGTACTGCGTCATTTCCTTGAGGATGCCGACGTTGAGCTCCAGGATGTCCTCGGACTCCTCGCACACGCGCCGGGCGATATCCAGGTCGAGTTCGGCGAAGCAGGTGGCGGTGCGCACCAGGAAGGCCCGGGTGGCCTCGGCCAGTTCCTCGAGGCTCCCCGGCGGGGGCACGGCTTCGCGTTCCAGCAGCAACGCCCGGTGGGCGATGCCCACGGCCTGGTCGCCGATGCGTTCGATGTCACCCACGGCCCGCATGCAGCCGAGGATGTAGCGCAGGTCGCCGGCCACGGGCTGGTGCAGGGCGAGCAGGCGCAGGATCTCGGCATCCAGGGTGCATTCCAGGCCGTCGATGGCCGCGTCCGAGGCGATCACCGCCCGGGCGGCCGCGGCGTCGCGCGCGAACACGGCCCGCAGGGCCTTTTCCACCCCGGCCTGGGCCATGTGAAAGACCGTGAGCATGTCCGTCTTCAATTTGGCCAGGTCGGCCTCGATGATCCGTTCCACGTCGCTCTCCCGAAAGTGGCAGGCTTGTGATTATGCCGCCAAAACGTATCCAACGGCAACACCTCTGGCAAGTGCCGCGCCAAATTGTCACACGGCCGGCGCTTGCGCCGTTGCGGTATCCGCCCCTCCCCCGCGCGGCCGGCCGGTTCCGTCACGTGCGCACACGCCCTTCCCCCGGGCGAGTCCCTCCCCGCGCGGCCGGCCGGTTCGCTCCCAGGCTTTCCCCGACGATACCAAGGCACTTTTCCGTGACCGCTTGCATTTCCCGCCGTCCGGGCGGAAACGGGAGGGATCGCGACACCCCGAACCCGGCGGCCCGAAACCGCCAAGCCCTTCCAGGACACCCTATGCCGTTTGCTTCCGCCGGTTCGCCGGCCATGGTCCTCGTCACGGTCTGCATCGCCCAGTTCATGGCCCCGTTCATGCTCACCTCGGTGGGGGTGGCCCTGCCGTCCCTTGGCCGCGACCTCGGGGCCACGGCCATGCAACTCGGGCTCATCGAACAGCTCTACGTCGTGTCCCTGGCCATGGGCATGCTGGCCTTCGGGCGCTACGGCGACATCGTCGGCCAGCGCCGGGTGCTGTTGCCCGGGCTGGCCATGTTCACGGCGCTGACCTGTTCGCTGGGGTTTACCCGCTCGGTGGAGATGGTGCTCGTCCAGCGCTTTTTCCAGGGGATGGGCGCCTGCATGATGCTGTCCGGGTCCCTGGCCCTGGTGGCGGCGGCCTATCCGCCCGAGATGCGGGGGCGCAAGATCGGCCTCGTTTCGGCCTGCACCTACGCCGGCCTGTCCGTGGGGCCGGTGCTCGGCGGCTACGTGACCGGGCATCTCGGCTGGCGCTACGTCTTCTTGATGTCCGCGCCCCTGGGCCTGGCGGCCACGGCCATGTGCCTTTTCGGCATGCGCGAGGGGCCGAAAAACGCCTCGGGCGAGCGCATGGACTGGCGGGGCGGGGCCTTTTACGCGGCCAGTGTCGGGCTTTTCATGCTGGGGGCGGCCCATGCCCGGGAACTGCCCCTGGGGCCGGCCATGCTGGCCGGGGGGCTGCTCGGGCTGGCCATTTTCCTGCGCCTGCAGGCCAGGACCCGCTGCGCCCTGCTCGACATGCACCTGTTGGCCAAAAACCGCTTTTTCACCCTGAGCTGCCTGGCGGCGCTCGGCAACTACGCCGCCACCTTCGGCATCACCTTCCTCATGAGCCTGTACCTGCAATACGCCAAGGGCCTGCCGCCGCGCACCGCCGGCTTCGTGCTGCTGTTCCAGCCCATCCTACAGGTGGTGGCCTCGCCCATCGCCGGCCGGCTGACCGAGCGCTTCGCCGCCGAGAAGCTGGCCACGATCGGCATGCTCGTAAGCAGCGCCGGGCTGCTGGCAGCGGCGGTTACGGTCAGCGCCGCCACGCCCATCTGGCTGCTCGTCGTACTGCTCATGGTCATCGGCCTGGGTTTCGGCATCTTCATCACGCCCAATTCCACGGCCATCATGGGCAGCGTGCCAAAGCGCCAGTTCGGCCTGGCCTCGGGCATGATCGCGGCCATGCGCACACTCGGCATGGCCGTGTCCATGACCACGGTGACGCTGATCTTTTCGCTGCTCATGGGCGACGCGGTCATCACGGCCGAAACCCTGCCGGCGTTTTTACGCAGCATGCGCCTGGGCCTGGCGGCTTTCGCCGTGTTCTCGTGCCTGGGGGTGATTTTGTCGTTTTGGCGGGGGAAAAATAAAAATTAATCTTCCAAAAAAGAAACTAGCGCTACTTTCATACGCCTCAAAGATGAAAACCTGCTATGGCACACAAGCTCAGATCACTTCTTACCATCTCTCTCATCAATTCCTTTCAACGCATTTACAGGCAAAGAATCATACATATTTTTTATCCTTCTTGGACGAGCAACCCGCTCTTCAACTATGAAGTTTATCAGTTGAAACAATCCAAGAACCAATTCACTTGAATCATTCACATCAATTTCACCAGGATGAACAGCACAGTTTCCCACAACACGACAGACATCCAAAGCCATTTGAACTTCTTGCGGCAAGCCTTTTCCAACTAAACTTTGGATATCTTTGTTTATATTCTTCCCGCTTTCACCGAGAAAGATCAGCAACTTTTGCAACAACAACCTGAGCAATGCAGCTGACGACTTTGGCGAAACAGAATAAACAGCAGCAGCCTCATCATAATCAGCAACCAGTTCAGCAGGCATTTCCGCATGGCAATGAGCAATATATTTTATATCAGGGTAACAACATTTTTTATTAATCCAGACAGTCTGATTTCCACAATGCTCACAATAACAAATCTTCAAAAAATCTGCATTGACATAACCACCTCCTCGCAGAAACAGATCAAACCAATCTTGAGCCGAATAAACATTGCAATGAGGACAATTAAAATGATCCGCACCAAAACTTGGCATATAATACTTGACTTGCATATCAATCCAATGCCCTATTATTTAAAGACTATGGCAGAAGGAGGATTTCCACATCCTCCTTCTGCCTATATGAATACTACTTGTAATAAATCTTAACTTCGTTGGTGCCCGGCCGTTCGTTGCCGGGCGTGGGCCGGCCGGCGGTGATGACCACCGGTTCGCCGGGCGCGATGTCCGGGCAGTTGCGCACGAATTCCTCCACCGTGGCGATGTGGTCGCCGCCCGTGCCGTCGATCAGGCGCGGCCGCACCCCCCAGGCGAAATTGAGGAAGTGCTGCACGCGCGGATCCGGGGTCACCCCGAAGATCTGCTGGCGCGGCCGCCGGCTGGAGGTGATCCGGGCGTTGTAGCCGCTGACGGTGTGGCAGACGATGGACCGGCCTTCCATGTTGTCGGCGATGAGGCAGGCCGAATAGGCCACGAACTTGCCCGGGTTTTTCTCCCGTTTGGGCGCGTACGGCGAGGGGATGCGCTCCAGGTAGTAGTCCAGGGCGTTGTCGGAAATCTCCCGCATCACCCGCACCGTCTCCACCACATGGTCGCCCACGGCCGTCTCCTCGGAGAGCATGACGCAGTCCGCCCCGTCCAGGATGGCGTTGGCCACGTCCGTGGACTCGGCCCGGGTGGGGATCGGGTTTTTCACCATGGACAGCAACATTTGTGTGGCCACGATGACCGGCCGCTGGGCATGGCGGCAGGCCCGGATGATCTTTTTCTGGATGATGGGCAGTTGCGGGATGGGGCACTCCAGGCCGAGGTCGCCGCGGGCCACCATGACCGCGTCCGTGATCTTGAGGATCTCGTCGAGGTTGTCCACGGCGTTTTGGCGCTCGAGCTTGGACACCACCGGCAGCCAGACGCCGTGCTTTTTGATCTCGTCCTTGGTCATGGCCACGTCGCCGGCGTTTTGCACGAACGAGATGGCCACGGCGTCCACGCCCACGTCGATGCCTTCGTGGAGGTCCTTGATATCCTTGGGTGTCAGCGCCGGCAGCGGATGGTGCTTGCCCGGGAAGGCAATGCCCTTGTTGGAGGACAAAAGCCCGGCGTTCTGGGCCTCGATCTCGTAGAGCCGGTCGGCCTTGATCTCGCGGGTGACGTAGAACTGGAGCAGCCCGTCGCTCAAATTGACCGGCATGCCCACGCGCAGCCCGGCCAGCAGCTCGGGCATGGCCAGGGAGACGAACACGCGCTCGTCCTTGGCCGGGTCGGGCCGCTCGTCGGGCAGGCCCAGCAGCAGGCTCTCGCCCTTGTCCACGGTGCGCGGCGAATCGGCCACCTCACCGATGCGGGTTTTCGGGCCGCACAGGTCGGCCAGGGCGGTCAGCGGAATGCCGAACTCGCCCTCCAGGCCACGGATGGTCTTGATGACGGGCTCGAAATAGGCCGCGTCGGCGTGGGAGAAGTTGAGGCGGAAAATGCGCACGCCGTGCCGCACCATCTGGCGCATGGTTTCGGGTTTCAGCGACGCGGGACCCAAGGTGGCCACGATCTTCGTATGCATGTGGTTGCCTCCACGGGGCAATTCCGGCCCGCCGCCCACCCCGGTCAGGGAAAAAGCGGATGCATGCCGGACGGGTTTGCGATAGGCTAATCCCCGGCTGGTTGCCGTTTCGCGACACGTTCCTGTCTATCGAGGGCGCGCGTTTTGGACAAGGCCGAAGGCATGCCGCAAGGAGGAAAACGTTTCATGGGCAGCGACACGAAAAGCGGGACCTGCAAGGAATCCCGCCCGGGCCAGGAACCCTGCTTCCCGCCCGCGTCCTTCATCACCTTCGTCCTGTCCCTGGCCCAGTCGGCCATGGTGCTCATGGGCGAGACCCCGGATCCGGAGTCGGGCGAATACATGCAGAACCTTCCCCAGGCCAAGCACACCATCGACATCCTGGCCATGCTCGACTGCAAGACGCGCGGCAACCTCGGCGGCGAGGAGCGCGAGGTCCTCGAGACCATCCTGTGCGAACTGCGCATGGCCTACGTCAAAAAGCAATAACCTCCGGAGATCGCCATGCAAACCATTCCCGTCGGCCTTGTCGGCGTCACCGGCTACACCGGCATGGAGCTGGCCCGGATCCTGGCCGTCCACCCGATCCTCAAGCTCGTGCGCGCCACCTCGCGCACCGAGGCCGGCAAGCCGCTCTACGCCCTCTACCCCTTTCTCCAGGGATTCATGGCCGGCGACGTGCGCCTGACCGAACCCGACGCCGCCGACCTGGCCGGGGCCTGCAAGCTGGTCTTTTTGGCCGTGCCCCACGGCGCGGCCATGGACTACGCCGCCGAGCTGCTCGCCGCCGGCCTGTCGGTCGTGGACCTGTCCGCCGACTTCCGCCTGGCCGACAAGGACGTCTACGCCGCCTGGTACGGCCTGGAGCATCGCCATGCGCACCTGCTGGCCGAGGCCGTCTACGGCCTGCCCGAGCTGTACGGCCCGGCCATCAAGAAGGCCAGGCTCGTGGCCAACCCGGGCTGCTATCCGACCTCCGTCATCCTGGGCCTGGCCCCGGCGCTTGCCGCCGGGCTGGTGGAGGCCGACGGCATCGTGGCCGACAGCAAGTCCGGCGCCTCGGGCGCCGGGCGCAAGGCCGCCGTGCCCACGCTTTTCTGCGAGGTCCACGACACCTTCCGGGCCTACAACCTGGGCAAGCACCGCCACACCCCGGAAATCGAGCAGGAGCTCTCGAAGATCGCCGGCGCGGGCATCACCGTGTCCTTCAACCCGCACTTGCTGCCCATCGACCGGGGCATCCTCTCCACGATCTACACCCACCTGACGCGGGAGGCCTCGGTGGAGGAGGTCCACGCCCTGTACGCCAAGCACTACGCCGACCAGTCCTGGGTGCGCGTTTTGCCGCTGGGCAAGCTGCCCGAGACGCGTTTCGTGCGCGGCACCATGTTTTGCGATATCGGCCTGGTGATCGACCCGCGCACCAAGCGGCTGCTCATCGTCTCGGCCATCGACAACCTCTGCCGGGGCGCCTCGGGCCAGGCCGTGGCCTGCGCCAACCTCATGACCGGCCTGCCCCGGGATACCGGCCTGCACCTGGCCCCGCTGATGCCCTAGGACGGAAGCGAAGAGAAAAGATGTGGGGAGGAAAACCTTTTTTGAAAAAAAGGTTTTCCTCCCCACACCCCTCCTTTCCAAAAAACTTTCAAAGGGGGGATTGGGAGAAAACATGACGCTGGACAATGTCCGCAAGCTGTACGAGCGGTTCGATACGGACAAGGCGTTGCGCGGCAGGCTCTATGCCGCCGAAGGGCCCGAGGGCCGCGACGCCGTGCTGCGCGAGGCCGGGCTTTTTTTTACCGACGTCGAATTCGACGAGATGGAAAGCGTGCTCCACGTCAAGTGCCAGACCCACGAAGAGGCCGAACGCTTCTTCGCATTCCGCGACTGGTGGAACTACCTGCGCCGCAGCTAGGCCGCTTCACGACCGCTTCACAGGCAGGGACCAGGCCGTAATGCCCAAGCCCGGCCACCAACCGACAAGGCGCCACAAGGCAGCGGCCGGGGACGGCAACGAAGCCCGGCCGCAACAATGAGGATGAGCGAAACAACCAAACCCGAGCGGACCGCCACAAGAAGAAATCATGCGCCTGCAAACGAAAATTCAGCTTTCCAAACTGACTTTTTCCCTGCTGACGTTTGTCGTCTTCGTCTTCCTGCTCGGGATATTCGTGCTGGTCCTCTGCACCGGTTTGAAAATTAACCCTTTCCAGCAAGCCACATCTTCGTTCCTCATCGCCTCTTTCTTCGGACTCATCGGCGTTGTGGCCGTCCTCGTCCTCTTCAATGTTGCCACCAGCATCAATCTGATCGCCGAAGCGAAAATTGCCGAACTGGACAAGGATGCCCCCAGCAACCGTCTGGCCGACGACGGCACCAGCGCCCAAGCGAGAGCAAGCGCCCACCGTCGTTCCTTGAAGAAATGGGGCCTTGTCTTTCTTGCCACGGCCTTCCTGTTGGTCGGCATTATTTTTGCCGGAACGTATGTATCCAAACAACGATACCTTGCGGTCGTACGGTCCCAGGCCAATGAAGTGCTGCAACAAAACGGCGACCTCCTGGAAAAGGCCGGCGCCTTGCTGACATCTGACAAGCCGGCTGATTTCAAGGAATTGTACAACATCCGCACCTTCCTGGAGCAACAGCGCCGCGACCTGCCGCGGCTGACGATCATCTATGCCGGCAAGTTCGACAACAAGCTGGCCCTCTACGAAATAGGCGGCTCCTTCCAGGGCAACCTGGAGAAGAACACCTATTCGCCGCAGTATTTCAAATGCACGAAAGGCCTGGACTGCGAGTACCTCAAACGTTTCTTTTCCGGAGAAAATGTCGATAGCCTGCAACATTTCACCTTCCGCGACGATCAATTCTACATCTACATCCCCCACACGGGAAACGGCTCCCGGTTCGTCCTGTTGTTCAGCCGGCAAAACAGCTATGGCAAGTTCGGCTCATAACCAATTGAAATCATAAACGAGCACGTTGCCGCCATGCCCGATTTCCCGCTTCCCCAATGCGCCCTGTGCCCCTTCGACTGGTCCGAACGCTACTGCCGCACGGGCAAGGGCAAGGCGCCCAAGAACTGCCCGTCGCTGCGGCTGCGCGAATTGGCCGGCCAGGCCGTGGAACGCACCACCGCGCCGGAACTCGCTGCCTTCGCCAAGGCGGCCTCGGTCCAGGAGGCGGCCTGCTACGCCGGGCGCGAGGCCGGCTACGACGCCGTGCGCACCGTCAAACCGCGCATCGTCGAGATTGTGGAATTCGCCCGGCGCCTGGGCTACGCCCGCCTGGGCCTGGTATTTTGCGTGGGCCTTCGCCAGGAAGCGGCCGTGGTGCACGAGATCCTGGCCACAAACGGCTTCGCGGTGGCCTCGGTGTCCTGCAAGGTCGGCGGCGTGCCCAAGGCGGCGCTTGGCATCGAACCGGCCGACCAGGTCGACCCCGGCGCTTCCCACGAGACCATGTGCAACCCGGTCATGCAGGCCCTGACCGTCAATGCGGCGGACACGGACTTCAACATCCTGCTGGGGCTGTGCGTGGGGCACGACTCGCTTTTTTTCAAGCACGCCGCGGCCATGGGCACGGTGCTCGCCGTCAAGGACCGGGTCTTCGGCCACAATCCCCTCGGCGCCATCTCCCAGTACGACAGTTATTACCGGTACCTCAAAAAGCCCTTGCCCTAGTTTTTCGGCCTAAACAATGCAATAGCATTTTCGAGAAACAACAATCATCCTCAGGGAACCTACCTGAACACGCTTCCCTCCTTTTCGAGGACGCGACACGAGGACACCATAACCCCGCCGGCAACCGCTGGACGCACGAGGCCGCGCCGCCATGGACAATCTTTTCTGGTACAGCGAAACATCGATCATCGTTCTGCTGGGCCTGCCGACCCTGGCCTACATGGTCTACAGCTACCGCAGGAACGCGCCGCCCATCCAGAACCTGTCGGAAACCATCTCCAACTACAGCCTGTTCAATTCGCTCTATTCCATCTTCCTCAGCATGGCCCTGGTCACGCTGCTTGTGAACTTCAACACCGTCCAGGACGACACCCGCAAGGAATCCGAGGCCATCGTCTCCACGGCAAGGCTTTTAAACGGCATCACCGACGCCCGGCCCATGCAGCAGGCCCTGGCCACCTACGCCAAGGCCGTGGTGGAGGACGATTTGCCGGCCATGCAGGCGGGGAAGATGTCGCCCCGGGCGGCCGCGGCCTTCGACGGCTTGTGGAACGCGGCCTACGCCATCAAGCTCGGCAGCAAGAACGAGGAGAACATCCACCGGCTGGTCCTCGGCAACCTGGAGGACATCACCAAAAGCCGGTTGACCCGGCGCATCAAGGCCAAGGAAAACCTGCACCCGATGATCTTCACGCTCATCGTGCTCGGCTACTACGTCATGCTGATCAAGACCTGGCTCACCCGCGTGGCCAACCGGAAAACCCAGCTGGCCTTCGAGCTGCCCATGTTCGTCATCATCATCCTGGTCATCACCGTCATCGTGGACCTCAACACGCCGTTCGTCGGCATCGTCAACATCGACACCACGACCTTTGACTACGCCCTGCAGCGGGCGACCGCGCTCGCCGGGAACTAGCCGGCCGGCCCGGCGACTTGGCGTGCGAAAGTGTGTCCCGGCCAGCAAGGGCCGGTGGTCCGACAGGCGCGAACACCCACTCCCGGCCGCCCAATTGCCTGCCAAAACGCCCCCCGCCGGCGGACCGGACGAGGGGCGTTTTACGTCAGCGAAGAAAATGGCGGCGGCGGGCCTGGCTCAGTCCTCGCCCAGGCCGTTGCGGTCGTCGAGGACGCGCTTGGTCTTGCCGAAGCTGCGGGGCAGACTGCCGGGCGGCAGGATGTGCACCACGCCGCGCACGAACAGGTGCTTGCGCATTTCGATGGAGATGGCTTCGGACAGGTTCTGGTCCATGTCCTCGCTGGCCGTGGGCTTGCGCTCGACCTTGACCACCATCTGGTCGCGGCCGTCGCGGCGCAGCAGGCGGATCTGGAATTCGCTGTCCACGTCGCGGAACTGTTCCAGGACGCTGGCGATCTGGCCGGGGTAGATGTTGACGCCCCGGAAAATGAACATGTCGTCGGAACGGCCGAGAATGCGGTCATGGCGCGGCAAGGACAGGCCGCACGGGCACGGCTCGGGCAAAAGCCGCGTCAGGTCGCGGGTACGGTAGCGGATCAGCGGCACGGCCTCCTTGCACAGGCTCGTCACCACCATCTCGCCCACCTCGTCCGGCCCCACCGGCTGCAAGGTCACGGGGTCGAGGACCTCCAGGATGAACTTGTCGGCCCAGTAGTGGATGCCGGCGTGGGCCGCGCATTCCAGGCCGGCGCCCGGGCCGTAGAGCTCGGTCATGCCCGTGATGTCGAAGCTGTCTTCGATGCCCAGCCACTTCTCGAAGCGCCGGCGCATCTTGTCGGTGTGGGTCTCGGCCCCGAAAATCACTTTTTTGAGCTTCAGGCGCTTGCGCATGTCGCGCTTGTGGACTTCCTCGGCCAGGAGCAGGGCCATGGAGGCCGTGGAGCACAGACAGGTGGCGCCCATGTCCTCGAGCAACTGCAAATGGATTTCCATGTTGCCGGGCCCGACCGGCAGGGCCATGGCCCCGAAGCGCTCGCAGCCCAGCTGGAAACCCGCCCCGGCCGTCCACAGGCCGTAACCCACGGCGATCTGCACCCGATCGAGGAGGGTCAGCCCGGCCAACTCGTAACAGCGGGCGAACATGTCCTTCCAGGTGTCGATGTCGTTTTGCGTGTAGGCCAGGATCTTGCGCTTGCCCGTGGTGCCGGAGGAGGCGTGGATGCGCACCACCCGCTCCTCGGGCACGCTTAAAAGCGGCAAGGGGTAGCCCTGGCGCAGGTCCTCCACCGTGGTCAGGGGCAGCCTGGTCAGGTCGTCCAGGGACAGGCTCGCGCCGGGGTCGTATCCGGCCGCGCCCAGGCGTTCGCGGTAGACGGGGCTGCCGGCAAAGGCGTGGCGGCAGGTCCAGTTGAGGCCGTCGGTCTGGATGGCGGCGAGTTGTTCGGGGGTCGGTTCCGGTAAAAAGCGGTAACGGCTCATGGAGGGCTCCGGGAATGCAAGATCGGTTGGGGCTTTTATCCGAAAACCGCGATAAAGAAAACGCCCGCAACCATCAAAAGCGCCCCGGGCAGGCGATGGCGCAGGTCGGGCTCGCGAAAGACCGCCGCGCCCAAAAGCACGCCGAAGACGATGCTCAGGCGCTTGACGGCTATGACATAGGACACTTGCGTCAGCGGCAAGGCCTGCATCTGGCAGACGATGCCCACGGCTTCGAGCAGCCCGGCCACGGCCAGGGGCCAGGTCACCCGGAAAAAACGGCCCGGCGGGGCCGGCCAACGGCGCGCCATCCCCACGGCCAGGGCCAGGGTGGTGGCGGTGTAGACCGAGGCGCCCCAGAAAAGCGGCGAGGACTCGGCCAGCCCCAGCTTGTCGATATTGGCGCCGATGCTCCAGATCACGGCCACGGCCAGCATCAGCCGCGAGCCGGCGTTGGTGACAAGCGCCCGGATCGGCCCCAACAGCCCGTGGCGGCGTTCCCGGAGATTGAGGACATAGGCCCCGCCAACGACCAGGGCGATGCCGCAAAGCCCCCCCGGTTCCGGGAATTCGCCCACGGTCAGGGGCGAGGTGACAAGCAGGAAAAGCGGCGTGAAGGCCAGCATGGGCAACGTCAGGGAAAGGTCGCCGGCCTTGAGGGCCAGGCCGTACAGCCAGTAGGTGACCCCGCCCAGCACCCCGCCCAGCAGCAGCAGCCACCAGTAGCCCGGGCGCAGGGTCACGGGGGGGCCGGCGGCCACGGCCAGCCACAGGCAGGCCGAGGCGGCCAGGCAATAGCCCAGCATGCCCATGGCCGCGTCCATGGCGTTGAGGGAGCGCTTGAGGAAGGTGTCCTTGACCGCCTGGGTGAGCGCCGTGACGCAGGAAAGCACAAACCAGTTCATGAGGGTCGTCACCCTAGCCGGCAACGCCGTCCCCGGCAAGCCGCTTGCCGCCCCCCGACTGGCGCGGCGCCAAGAGCTGTGGCGGTCTTGCCACCCCCCACTGGCGTAGCGCCAGGGGCCGTGGTAGGGCTTACCGATGTCCAACCCCCGTCCGCGCGCCGGAAACGGCCGCGCGCAAAGGCACGGAGTGCGACGCATGGAATGGGGACAGGTCTTTCCCATGGCCCAAAGCGCCCTCAAAACCGGCTGGCTGTCGGCCCTGTTCGGCGGCCTGCTCGTGTTGTGGGTGGCCCTGTTTTTCTTTCTCCACGCCATGATCCGGGGCGCGGCCAATGCCGAGGTCGCCCTGCGGGACGGCACGCTCGTGGTGCGCGGCTCGGTCTACGGCCGCGACATCCCGCTCGCGGACGTGGATGCCGGCGCGGCCAGGCCCGTGGACCTCGGCCAGGCCGGGCCCAAAAGCCTCAAATGGCGCACCAATGGCATCGGCATGCCGGGGCTGGCCGCCGGCTGGTTTCGCCTGGGCGACGGCGAAAAGGCCCTGGTGTTCGTCACGGACAAAAGCCGGGCCGTCTACATCCCCACCCGCCAGGGCTTCGCCGTGGTGGTCAGCCCCGGCGACCCCGGGCGGTTTCTCGAAGCCCTGCGCCACGCGGCCGAGCGGGAAACGACCCCGACCTCACTGCCGCAGCGAAAACCGCCCGCCCCCCCGGCCATCTGACCGTTTCCCGGTAAACCATCCCGCCATTCCCGCCCCTGGCCGCCAACGACCAACGGCCGCCTCCCGTGGCTGGGGAGGCGGCCGCCGTCGTGGGGTTTGGGGTTATGGAGGTTGTGTGGGATGCGCTCTGTGGCACTCCGGCGTCGCCGGTTCCTTTCGTTCTCGGGACCGGGCCGCGCCCGAACGCCATCGGACAAGGCCCCGTCCCCGACGCGCGCCGGCCGTGTCGGCGTCGTCGCCATCCTGTCTAGGCTAATTGAAAATAACAATCAAGATCAAATTTGACCTCCCGCCCCAAAAAAACCGGAGCGCCCGGGCCTCGCTCCCGGACGCTCCGGTCGGATCAGGGGATGGGAAAGCTACCGTCGGCCCGCAGGCGCGGCCCGGCGTCGTTTGAACAGCGCGGCCAGCAAAAAGAGGTTGGCCAAAAGGCTCAGCCCCAAGGCGACCTGGACCGGTCCCGGCCCCACGCCCGTGGCGGACCGGCCTTCCGGCGCCGCGCCCGGCCCAGTGGCGGGAGCCGACCCGCTATCGGTCGCCGGCCCGGTATCGAGAGCCGGCCCTTGGGCAGCGACCGCCACTGCGGCCACGGCCCGGTGCCCCTGGCCGTCGGATGCGGCCACGCTCCATTGCCCCGGCCCGTCCGGCACAAAGGCGAAACGGCCCCGGGCGTCGGTGCGCGCGCTTTGATGCACACTCCCTCCCGGAGCCGTCACCTGGACCTGGGCAAAGGCCATGGGTTCCCCGTCGGCGTAGAGGAATTCCATGGCCCTGGCCGCGCCCGGGTCCATTTCGCGAGAACCAACGCCATGGGCGCAGGCGACGATGGGGTGCCCGACCATCGCCGCCGCCAGGGCGGCCACCGCGAAAACCCGTAACATGCCGCTACTTCACGAAAAAGGTCAGCGTGGCCCGCAGCACTTCCTGCTCCACGGCCCCGCCGGCCGGCGCCGCGGACTTGGCCTCGGTGCGCACCATCCACAGCCCCGGATGGCTGATCCGTATCTTGGCCAGGCCGTTGTCGTCGGTTTCGGTGTAATAGGCGTAGGAATTGGGCGTCCCGGTAAACCCATCATAGGTCGCCAGCACCTCGGCCGGCGTGGGCTTGCCGCCCAAAAGCACCTTCACGTCCATGTCCTGGCCCACCGCCACCTTGGCCGGGTCGGTCAGGGGCACGAGCTCCAGCTTGTCGCCGACCACGGCGTCGAACCCGGCCGTGGACCCGCCGACCGGCACCAGGGCCTTGGCGAACTTTTCATAGCTGTTGCTTTTCGTGGCCCCGGGAAAATCCTTCTTGGTCCCCTTTTTGACGCCCTCGGGGGTGAACGTCCAGACTTGCGGCAAACGATGGACACGGATGATGCCCATGCCCGGCTTGGCAAAGGTCGCCGCGCCATTGAACGTGAAGGCTTTCTCGTCGGCGGTCAGCGCGATTTCCTGCCCCTTGCCGCCTTCCCAGACGAAGGCCTTCACATCCGCCGCCGGCTCCAACTCCTCGCTGATGATGAACACATGGGCGGAATGGATGCCAAACGGCACCGGCTTACCGGCCTGGGCCGACGCTTCCCCCGGCTTGACCGCGATCTCGTGTGCCCAGGCCGCGCCGACACCGGCCCAGGTCAAACATCCCATAAGGACCAGAAAGAAATACGATTTCCGCATCATATCACACCAGCTCCGGTTCAAGTTATGGAACTCTTATGCCGAAGATCTAACTAATTTTTCTTTCGTGCTATTGTCAACACCGTTTTTCTTCCCGAAGACGCCTTGGCCCTGCCGCCAAAGCGGGATAGAATAGGGCAAGAGGTACGCCATGCCAGAAACACCGGTCATCCTGCCCATCAGCGCGCCGGACGCCATCGAGGAACGCTCGCTTGCCATCATCGACGCCGAAGTCCCCGAACCACGCCCCTTCACCGGCGACAAATGGGCCATTGTGCGCCGGCTCATCCACACCACGGCCGATTTCGAAATGCTCGACCTGGCCCGCTTCTCCGAAGGCGCGGTGGAAGCGGGCCTGTCCGCCCTCGACGTCGGGGCCACCATCGTCACGGACACGGAAATGGCCCGCTGCGCCATCCCCACGCGCCGGCTGACCCCCTTCGGCGCCAGCGTGCGCTGCCTGCTCAACGAGCCCGAAGTCGTCGCCGCCGCCAAGGCAAGCGGCGGCACCCGGGCCGCCGCCGCCATGGACGTGGCCCTGGCCAGCCTCCCCGGGCCGCTCATCCTGGCCATCGGCAACGCCCCCACCGCCCTGCTGCGCCTGCTCAAACACCTCGACGCCGGCACGCCGCCCCCGGCCCTGGTCATCGGCATGCCCGTGGGCTTCGTCAACGCCGCCGAATCCAAGGCGCTGCTCATGACCCGGGCCGACGTGCCCTGGATCTGCGTCAGCGGCCGCAAGGGCGGCTCGGCCCTGGCCGGGGCCACGGTCAACGCGTTGGCGATCTTGTTGGCGGGCAAGGGAGAGGGGAAGATGCCGGAGAAGGAGCAGGAGAAGGAGCAGGAGAAGATGCCTCCGGCGGCCAGGAGGGGATGATCCCCTCCTGGACCTCCCCGACGGGGCGGGTGGAGGCAAGGTCGGGAATGGTGTGCGGCGGGGCGTCGGTCGTGGTGGTCGCGGAAATGGGCCTGCCGACACTGGCCGCAAAGCCGGCCAGCACGGCAGGCCCATTTCCGCGACCACGAGCGCCAGCGGCGAAGCGCCGCAGGGGAAGAATAGGAATCCTTTGACTGGCGCCAATCTCTGGCGTCGGGATCCCTTCCTTGGCGAAGCGCTGCGGGGGAAGAAAAAACCGAGGCGGCCCGGACGGCGTGCATTACCGCCGCGAAACAACCTCCATTGCCTTTCAAGAGGCTTTCAAAGCAATAAATTCCACACCTTGCGGTGGTGTCCTGGATCGCCGACTTTCAAGAGGCTTTCAAAGCAAAAAATCCAAAACCCTCGGCCCGAAGGGCCGACGGCTGGGCGAGGCCGGAATTTCGCCTTTCGAGCCGGGAGCGCAGCGACGGCATCGAAAGGCGAAATTCCGGCCTCGCATCTTCGCGCCGCGCACGCCCATCACCTCGGTGACCGCAGCCCCTTCCGCCCGCCACATCCGAACGGGGGGTTCGGGGGGAGTGACTCCCCCCGATGGGTCCAGGGCGAAGCCTTGGTGGGGTCCGGGGCAAAGCCCCGGTGGGGTCCGGGGCAAAGCCCCGGTGGGGTCCGGGGCAAAGCCCCGGTGGGGTCTGGGGCAAAGCCCCGGTTCTTTTCCCACTCCCGTTGCCGCTAGGCCCAGTCCCTGGGCGGCACTAGGCCCAGTCCCTGGGCGGCAAGCCCATGAGCGCCCGAAAGCGGTCTTCCGTCGCCTTGAGGTAGCCGAGCGCCCCCGGGTCGTCTTCCCGGGGAGCGAATACGGCGAAATCCTTGTCGTCGATGGGGCTGTAGGGGCCGGGCTTGATTTCGAACACCGCCGTATCCGGGGTCAGGGCCAGGATGGCGTGCCAGCCGCCGGCCGGCATATCCACGGCGTAGACGCCGCTGTCGCGGTCCAGGATGCCGCAATCTTTTCGATCGAAGGTGCCGTCGTCGCGGAAGCAGACAAAGCCCATTTTACCGCTAAGCAGCACGAAGGCTTCGTCTTTGGGCGGGTCGAGGTGGCGGTGGGGCCGCACGTAGGTGCCGGGCTGCAGGGCGTTGATCATGCGGTGCAACCGGTCGGCGTCGCGGGTGTGGAAGCAGTGGATTTCGCGCCGCCTGGGGTTGACGGCGGCGTCGCGGCACTTCTGGGCCACGAGCGCCGCATCCGCCAGCACGTACCGGGCCGGTTCGGCCACGGTGGCCAGGGGCGAGATGCGGCGCAGCGGCAGGGACGGGTCGTTCTCAGCCATGCAGCGGAATGCCGGCGGCGATCAGCCGGTGGTAGGCGGCGACGACCTGGCCGGACAGGCACATGTCGCGCAGCAAAAAGACGACGATGACGAGCCAGTAGCCCCAGCAGCAGACTTTCTTCTCGAAGCCCTCGGTCTGGCCGAGCTGGATCTTGAAGAAGGCGAAGCTGACGATGGCCAGGGGCAGCATGACCCACCAGCGGATGGTGGTGGCCTCGATGAACATGAAGACCACGAACAGCAGGCCCAGGGCCACGGCGGCCCAGGTCAGAGGGGAAAACGAGCCGCAGGCGCAGCAGCATTGTTTCTGATCGGACATGGCGTACTCCTTTGACGGTTTTTCGAACCTATAGCCACGGAGGCGGAAGCTGTCCAGGAAAGGCGGCCGATCAAGTGAGCCGGTCGTAAGCGGCGGCCAGGGCGGCGGCCACCGAGGCCGGCGAAAACCGCCCGGCCACGGCCTCGCGGCCGCCCTGCCCCAGGCGCGCGCAAAGGGCGGGATCGCCGAGCAGCAGGGACAGGGCCTCGGCCAGGGGGCCGGCCTGGCCCGGGGGCACGACCAGGCCCGTTTCGCCGTGGCGGTTGACCCAGGCCACGCCCGAACCGGGGATGGCCGTGGACACGACCGGCTTGCCGAAGGCCATGGCTTCGAGCTGCACGATGCCGAACATCTCGGCCCGGGAAACCGACGGCAGGCAGAAGACGTCGCAGGCGGCCAGCCAGTGCGGCAACTCGGCGTCGGGGATGCGGCCGGGAAGCAAGACCCGGCCACCGAGCCCGGCCGTGGCGATACGCCCGGCCAAGGTGTCCCGCAGCGGGCCGCCGCCGCCGATGACGATCACGGCGTCATCGGGCAGCAGCGCCGCCGCCTCGACGAGGACGTCGAAGCCCTTGTAGGGCACGAGCCGGCCCAGGGCGAACACCAGCCGCCGGTCGCAAAGGCGCGCCCGGATGGCTGCCACGGCGGCGGGGTCGGCGCCTTGGGGCCGGGCCATGGCCGCGTCCACGCAAAAAGGGACCACCGCGCCCTTGCCGGCAAAAAGCTTCGACCGGTTGGAGGCTTCCAGGTGGATGGGGCTCGGGGCCACGACCAGGTCGGCCCGGCGGCACAGCCAGGCCTCCAGCGGGGACAGGCCGGCGGACAGGGCGCCCTTGCCGATGATGTCGCTGTGCCAGGTCAGCACGACCTTCGCCCGTGGCCGGGCCAGGAAGGCGGCCAGGGCGGCCAGTGGATTGGGCCAATGGATGTGGAGCACGTCGAACCGGGGGGCCAGGCGGCAAAAATCCCGCACATAGGCGATGGAAAGGGGCTGGGAGGCCATGGTGGCCGCAACGGGCGCCCGGTGGACGGGGCAGGGGGCGCCGGCATCGTCGTAGGGGCCGGCCCCGGCGAAACACAGGACTTCCACGAACACGCCCAGGGAAAGCAGGTGTTCCACGGCCTGCCTCGTGGCCGTTTCCACGCCGCCGGGATCGGGCGGATAGAACTTGCCGACCTGCAGGACGTTCATGACGCGGGCACGAGGGCGTCCAGGGCGGCGGTGACCGTGCGGCGCAGGTTCTCCACCCGGCGCAGGGTGAATTCGTTGAGCGGGTCCTCGGCCAGGTCCTTGACCAGCCACAAGGCCCCGAGCACCCGGCCGTCCTTGCCCAGCAGCGGCAGTTCGAGCTTCATGACCGCCGGCGAGCACAGCAGTTCCCGGTCGACGGCCGCCCCGCCGTCGCGGCGCCAGCGATAGGCCGTGGCCACATCCTCGCCGGGCGGGTCCGGCCGCAGCCGGCAGGTGGCCGCACCGGCGCCGGACAGGACCATCTCGGCCATGTCGAAGCGCAGGTGTTCCAGGGCCTCGGTGACGTGCAGCCACAGGGTGTCCACGTCGGCGGCCTGGGAGATCTCGATTTGGTGATTGAGGAAGGTGCGCCGCTCCCGGGCGATGCCGGTGTCGTCGGAGACGTCGCGCAGCCAGCCGAGGATCTTGTCCACGGCGAAATAGCTGAAATAGCCGGCCTTGCGCACGAGGAGCACGAGCGCCGCGCCCACGGTCAGGAGAAACAGGCCGGCCGGGGCGTTGCGCAGGTTGACCAGCACCAGGGCGGACAGGGCCAGGAAGATGGTGATGCCGTAGAGGAAAAGGACCACCTGGCGCTGGGACCAGCCGCGGCTTAAAAGCTTGTGGTGCACGTGGCGCTTGTCGGGCTCGAACATGTCCCGGCCGCGCATGAACCGACGAAGCGGCGCGGTGATGGTGTCGAGCAGCGGCACGCCGAGCGCGATGACCGGCATGAGCAGCGTGGCCCCGATCTGGCTTTTGACCGAGCCGGACACGGACAGCGCCGCCAGCATGTAGCCCAGGAAATAGCTGCCGCCGTCGCCCAGAAACAGGCTGGCCGGGTTGAAGTTGTAGCGCAAAAACCCGAGCGTCGCCCCGGCCATGACGGCGAAAAGGGCCGCCGTGTGGGCCTCGCCGCGCATGGCCGCCAGCGCCGCCTGCACGGCCGTGGCGAAAAAGACCACCCCGGCGGCCAGCCCGTCCAGGCCGTCGATGAGGTTGATGGCGTTAATGAGCAGCACGAACCAGAAGACGGTGACGGCGTAGGACAGGATGTCGAAGTGGATGACGAAATCGCCGGGCAGCGAGAAAAAGGCGATGCGCGCCCCGCCGGCACAGGCCACGCAGGCGGCCACGATCTGGGCCAGCAGCTTGAGCTTGGACGGCAGGGTCCATTTGTCGTCGGCAAAGCCCACGGCGAAGATGAGGCAGGCCCCGGCGTACACGAAGCGCAGGCTGTGGCCGTAGAGGATGGCCGTCACCGACCGGGGCAGCACCAGGCAAGCCAGGGCCAGGCAGGCGAAAAAGGTCAGGAACAGGGCCAGGCCGCCGCTTCGGGGCATGGGCGTGGTGTGGACGGTGCGGGCTTGGGGGATGGCCAGGATGCCGAAACGCCGCCCCAGCCAGCCCGAGACCGGCGTCAGGGCCAGGGACAGGGCCAGGGCGGCCGCGAAGAGGATGCAGGTGGCGGTCATGACTTGCTTTCGCCGCGCGCGCCGGTCAGCGGCCGTCGCCGGAAACGCTCTCGCCGCCGGCCAGCTTCCAACCGAGCATGCCCCAGGTCAGGTTGGAGGCCTCATAACCCTTGGCGGCCAGTTTCTTGGCCACGAAGGGCGAGCGGTGGCCGGTCATGCACACGACGACCACCGCTCGCTTGGGGTCGAGCCCCAGGGAGGCCGGGTCGGCGGTCATGGCCTCGGGACGGTTGATTGCGCCGGGGATGTGGAACAGGGCGTATTCGGCCGGGGTGCGCACGTCGAGGAGTTGCGGCTTGGCGACGCCCTCGCGCAGGCGGCGCAGCCGCCAGGGGGGCGTCTGGCGCATCCCGGCGGCCAGCCAGCCCAGGTCCCAGGCCACGAAGAACAGCAGGACGAAAAGGACGAGCGCCTTCATGGCCCTCCCCTATCACGCGCCCAAAAACACCGCCAGCAGCGCGCCGACGCAAAGCAGCACGGCGATGACGCCGTTTAGGGTGAAAAAGGCCATGTTCACGCGCGACAAATCGTTTTCGCCGATAAGCTTGTGCTCGATCAGCAGCACGCCCGAACAGACCGCCCAGCACAGGAAGTAGACCCAGGACAGCCCGGCGGCATAGCCGGCCAGCAGAAAGAACGCCGCCGCGTCGACATGGGAAAAGGCGGCCAGGCGCAGGGCGCAGCCCACGCCGAACCGGGCCGGCATGGACCGCAAGCCGTGCTCCCGGTCGAAGTCCACGTCCTGGCAGGCGTAGAGGATGTCGAAGCCGGCCGTCCAGCAGGTCACGCCGCAGCCGAAAAGGATGGCCGGCAGGGCGAATTCCGGCTTGACCGCCAGCCAGCCGGCCATCGGCGCCAGCCCCAGCACCGAGCCCAGGCAGAAATGGCACAGCCAGGTGAAGCGTTTGGTCAGGCTGTAAAAAGCGCCCCAGGCCAGGGCCACCGGCGCCAGGGCCAGGCACAGGCTGTTGAGCCCGGCGCAGGCGGCCACGAAAACCACGGCGCAGCCGGCGGTAAAAAGCCAGGCGGCGCGCGGGCTCACCTCGCCCGTGACCAGCTCGCGCAGCCGCGTGCGTGGGTTGACCCGGTCATAGCGCAGGTCGGCCAGGCGGTTGATGGCCATGGCGAAGGAACGCATGGCCACCATGGCCAGGGTCAAAAGCACGAAGGCCCGCCAGCCCGGCCAGCCCCGGGCGGCCACGAAAAGGCCGATGTAGGCAAAAGGCAGGGCGAACACCGAATGTTCGATTTTCACCAGCCTGGCCAAGGCAGCGAGCATAGCGCCTCCGTCGGAAAAAAGGCCGCGTCGGGCGCGGCTTAGACGTTGAACAGGAAATGCACCACGTCGCCGTCGGCCATGACGTAGTCCTTGCCCTCCTGGCGCAGGACGCCGGCGGAGCGGCACTTGGCCTCGCTTTGGTGCTTGACGTAGTCGTCGTAGGCGATGACCTCGGCCCGGATGAAGCCGCGTTCGATGTCGGAGTGGATCTGGCCGGCGGCGGCCGGGGCCTTGGTGCCGGCCGTGATGGTCCAGGCGCGCACTTCCTTGGGGCCGGCCGTGAAAAAGCTGATGAGCCCGAGGCTGTGGTAGGCCAGGCGGGCCACCCGGTCCAGGCCGGATTCGGCCAGGCCGTAGGAGGCCAGGAACTCCTGGCGCTCGTCGTCGGCCAGGCTCGCCAGCTCCTCTTCCATGCGGGCGCACACCACCACCACCTCGGCGCCGCGGGCGGCGGCGATGGCCCGGATCGCCTCCACCAGCGGCGAGGCGCCGGCCGGGTCGTCCTCGCCCACGTTGGCGCAGTAGATGACGCGCTTGGCCGAAAGGGGCCGGATCTCGTCGAAAAGGGCAAGCATGCCCGGGCTGTCGATACCCTCGACGGTGGAGGCCGGGGCGCCGGTCATGAGGTGGTCCAGGAGCTTTTTGCCAGCGGCGGCCTTGTCCAGGACTTCCTTGTCCTTGCTGCCCTTGGTCTGCTTGACCAGGCGGTCGAGGCGCGATTCCAGGACTTGCGCGTCGGCCAGGATGAGTTCGGTCTCGATGACGTCGATGTCCCGGGCCGGGTCCACCGTGCCGGACACGTGGACCACGTCGTCGTCCTCGAAAGCCCGGGCGACGTGGATGATGACCTCGGTTTCGCGGATGTGGGCCAGAAACTTGTTGCCCAGGCCGTCGCCCTTGCTGGCCCCGGCCACCAGGCCGGCGATATCGGTGAAGCGGACGGTGGCCGGCACGATCTGGGCCGGGTTGACCAGGGCGGCCAGGGCGTCCAGGCGGGCGTCGGGCACGGGCACGATGGCCACGTTGGGCTCGATGGTGCAAAAGGGGTAGTTGGCGGCCTGGGCGTTCTGGGCCTTGGTCAGGGCGTTGAAAAGGGTGGATTTGCCGACGTTGGGCAGACCCACGATGCCGACGGAAAGGGCCATGGGGCGATCGTCCTTTTCCGGCGGCGCATCCGCCGGAGGGGTTGGTCATGGGAGCCGGGGCGCAGTCCGCCGCCCCGGCCGGGTCACCGTGCGCGAACCGTCTTCGCCGCACCCTGGCGGACGCCGGGCTGGGCGGCGGGCCTTACTTGAGTTCCCGCGTGCGCAGGACGGTTTTTTCCAGGAAACGGATCAGCTCGTAGTCCGAGGCCAGGCGGCTTAAGGCCTTGGACACGGTCATGCTGAGCAGTTTGTCGAATTCGGGCTCCACGCCCTCGGCCGGCAGTTTCCAGACGGTTTCGCCCTCGTAGCGCTTGGTCAGGGTCTGGCCGTTGTTGTCGGCCACGACATTGACCACGGCCACGGCCTTGGCGGCCAGGTGGCCGCCTTCCTGGCTCGGCTTGTAGGACAGTTCCTTGAGTTCCACCGTAAGCGTGCGCACCACGGCTTCCGAGGCCGCCGCCGGCTTGAAGCCCTTGTCGCGCAGGCCCGTTTCCACGGCCGCGCGCATGGCCGGCGCCGGATCGCAGGCCGTGGACAGCTTGCCGGCGAACGACGAAGACGGGTTGCACAGCCCCACTTCGGCGCTGGGCCTCGCGTCCACGACCTTGACCGAGACTTCGACGCTACGGCCCAGGGTTTCCTTTTCCACGACCACGGACGGAGTGACCGTGGCCTGCTGGCCGGCGCAGCCGGCCAGGGCGACGACAATGACACAAGCGGCGAACGCCGCAAAAAGGGCCGACGCCCGGAGGCGTCGGCCGCGCGAAGTCGATTGGTGCTTCATGCTGCGGTCCTTGTCCGCCGCGACGACGGACAAGGCGTCTCTACAGGACCTTGCCAAGGGCCGCAAGGGCGGCGGCGTAGTCGGGCTCGTTGGTCACCTCGGGCACAAGCTCCAGGTAGGCGACCTTGCGGTCGGGGCCGAGCACCAGCACGGCCCGGGCCAGCAGGCGCAGTTCCTTGATCAGCAAGCCGTAGGCCTGGCCGAAGGAGGCGTCGCGGTGGTCGGAGACGGTGACGATGTTTGTAACCCCGGCGGCCTCGGCCCAGCGTTTCTGGGCAAAGGGCAGGTCCATGCTCACGACCAGCGCCTTGGCCTGGCCGGCCAGGTTTTCCATTTCCTTGTTGAACTTGCGGGCTTCCAGGTCGCACACGGCGGTGTCCAGGGAGGGCACGGCAATGAGGATGAGGCCCTTTTCGGTGAAATCGCCGAGTTTGGCCGGGGCCAGTTCGTTGGTGAGGACCGTGAAGTCCGGGGCCGTGTCGCCGACGCCGACGGGATTGCCGCAAAGCGTCAGCCCGCCGCCGAGAAAGGTAATGAGACCGGTGCGCTCGCTCATGGGCGCGTTCCTCCTTCTTGATGACCGGCCGCCGGGAGGCGACCATGGCAGGTTATGGCCCGTGGGCGCCCGGACGTCAACCGGGGGCTGGGTTAAAGTTCGCCGCCTCCTCCCTGCCCGGCCGCGCCCCGGCCAGGGACACGGCCGCCCCGCACGGACGGTGGCCTGCCGGGCGCCGGGGAGGCTTGACATTGCAACGCACCCCGGCATTGTTCCCCAAAAAGGAGTTTCCCCATGCGCCGTTGCAACACCGCCTTTCTTGCCTTGTTGCTGTGCCTCGCCCTGCCCCTGGCCGCCTTTGGCGCCGGCCCGGCCACACCGGAAGCCGCCGGCCTGGTGGACGTGACCACGGTGGCGCCGGCGATCAAGCTCGACATCCGCTACGCCACACCGGACAATTTCACCAAGGTGACCGTGTACCCGGCCGCCAAATGCTATCTGCGGGCCGACGTGGCCAAGCGCCTGGCCCGGGTCCAGGCGGACCTGGAAAAGCAGGGCCTGGGGCTTAAGGTCTACGACTGCTACCGGCCCTTTTCCATCCAGAAAAAGTTCTGGGCGCTGGTGCCCAACGAGGACTGGGTGGCCAAGCCCGTGGAGGAAAACGGCAAGCCCGTGTCCGGCTCCAAGCACAACCGGGGCGCGGCCGTGGATGCGACGCTGGTGGACGCGACCGGCAAGGAATTGCCCATGCCGTCGGGGTTCGACGATTTCACGCCCAAGGCCCGGCGCGACTACGCCGGCGGCGACAAGGCGGCCCTGGCCAATTCCAAGCGCCTGGAAGCGGCCATGCAAAAGCAAGGTTTCGAGCCGTTGCCCACGGAATGGTGGCACTTCGACGGCCCGGGCTGGCAGGGCTACGAACTGCTCGACGCGCCCATCAACGGATCGTCCCGGGCTCCAGGCGGGGAATGAGCGGCAGGTAGACCTCGAAGAGGCTGCCCTTGCCCACGGCGCTGGTCACCAGCACCGCCCCGCCGCAGCCCTTGACGATGCCGTGCACGGCGGCCAGGCCCATGCCCGTGCCCTGGCCGGGGCGTTTGGTGGTGAAAAAGGGTTCGAAGATGCGCTCGGCGATATCGGGCGGCATGCCGTGGCCGGTGTCGGCCACCCACAGCCGGGCGTAAGGCCCCTCGGCCAGGTTGGTCAGGGGCAGCCCGGCGGCGATGCAGGCGGCGCCCGGGCGCGGCGGCTCGGGCACGGCGGCCAGCCCCACCTCCATGACCCCGCCCTCGGGCATGGCCTGGGCGGCGTTTAAGC
The DNA here is from genome assembly GCF_049995385.1 of Solidesulfovibrio sp. DCME. Taxonomy (NCBI): domain Bacteria; kingdom Pseudomonadati; phylum Thermodesulfobacteriota; class Desulfovibrionia; order Desulfovibrionales; family Desulfovibrionaceae; genus Solidesulfovibrio; species Solidesulfovibrio sp. DCME. The sequence continues at coordinate 727,098 of NZ_CP188261.1, read as the reverse complement.
ACAGGTTCATGAGCACCTGGTGGATCTGGGCCGGATCGGCCAGGATGGTCAGGGCCAGTTCGGACACCTGCGGGCGGATGTCCACCCGGGCGTCCACCATGCCCTGGGCCAGCTTGACCGTCTCCTTGACCAGGGGCGACAGCGGCAGGGGGCCGACGGTCAGCTCGCCCTGCCGGCTGAAGGTGAGCAGTTGGCGCACCAGGTCCCTGGCCCGCTCCGAGGCCCGGACCACGTCGGCCAGGGGCTTGCGCAGGGGATCGCGCCAGGGGATGTCGGCCAGGATCATCTCGGTGTTGAGCAAAATCGGCGTGAGCAGGTTGTTGAAGTCGTGGGCCACGCCGCCGGCCAGCACGCCGATAGCCTCGAGCTTTTCCACCTGGCGCAGGCGTTTTTCCAGGCCCGTCTCGTAGGTGATGTCGCGCACGAGCAGGATGTGGTTGACGATTTGGCCGCTGGCGTCGCGCACCGGGGAGATCAGCGTGTCTGTCGCGGCCTCTTCGCCCTCGCCCCGGGACAGGCGCACCCGGCCCGACCAACGCAGCCCCAGGGCCAGCATCTTGCGGACCGATTCCCCCAGAAAGGGCGTGAGGTACGACCCCAGGTCCGGGCCGCCGGACGGGCTCTGGCCGCCGGCGACGATCTGGGCGAAGGCCGGGTTGGCGTATTCGAGCTTGAAATCGCGGCTGACGATGGCCAGGCCCTCGGCACTCTGGTCCACGGCGGACACGAGCAGCATGCGCTCGTCCTCGGCCCGTTTGCGGTCGGTGATGTCGCGGGCCGCGCCCTCGACCCGGGACAGGCGCCCTTCCTCGTCGAGCACCGCCCGGGCGTTGACCGACAGCCAGACCGCGCGGCCGTCGCGGCGCACCACCTGCATCTCGAAATCGAACAACCGCCCATGCTGGGCCAGAAGGCGCAAGAATTCCAGCCGATCGTCCTGGCGGGCCTGGATGCGGTAAAACAGGTCCCCCTGTTCGAGCAGGGCCTCGTCGGCGCTGGGGTAGCCCAGGATGCGGGCCAGGGCCGGATTGCAGGCGACCATGGCCCCCGAGGGATCGAACTGGAAGATACCCTCGGCGGAATTCTCGAAGATGTCTCGGTACTTGGCCTCGCTTTTGACCAGCTTCCGCTCCATGCGCCAATAGGCCGTGATGTCGCGGCCGGTGGCCTGGTATTCGCCCACCTGGCCGGTCTCGTCGAAGATGGCCCGCACGGTCCAGGTCAGGTAATGCTCGTTGCCGCCGGGCAGCCTGACCCGATGGCGGATGTCCGTGGTCGGCGCGCGCGGGGTCAGGGCCAGGATGCGGCGCCGCAAGGGCTCGGCCTCCTCCTCGGGCACGGACTCCAGAAACAGCCCGCCGAGCACCGCTTCCGGCGGCTTCCCGGCCAGCCTGGCCGCGGCCCGGTTGACGAAAACCCGGCCCAGCTTCGGGTCGAGCCGCACCACCAGCTCGCTTTGATCCTCGACAATGGCCTGGTACCGGCGCCTGGTCGCGTCGAGCTCCCGCTCGGCCTGGCGGTGGGCGGTGATTTCGGTGAGCATGCCGCAGATGGCGTCGATCCCGCCGGCCGGCCCGGCCAGGGGAATGCGCGCGGCCATGAAGGACCGCTCCCGGCCGTCGAAGGTCAGCCGTATCTCCTCCTCCGAGACCTGGCCGCTGCGCAGGACCTCCTGGACCTCTTTCTTGAACCGGGCGAAATTGACCGGCCCAGCGGCCACGGCCAGGGACTGGCCGAGCAGGTTCTCCCGGCGGATGCCGTGCAGCCGCTCGAAGGCCTCGTTGAGGTAGATCAGGCGAAAGGCGCGGTCCACCACGAAGACCGCGGTCAGGGCGTATTCGAGGATGCCGGCCAGCCGGGCAGCGTCGAACCCGGCCTGGGCCGGGGAAAAGACGCTGACGATCCCCGTCGGCCGTGGGCCGCCCAGGCCGGCGCAGGCGACCAGCTCCGTGCCGGCCACCTCCCCCGGCCCGTCCAGCGGACACCCGGGACACGGCTCGGCCCGGCCGTACAGCACCCCGTGGCAGGCCGGCGCCGCGGCCGCGCCCAGCCGTTCCCGGGCCAGGGCGTTGCCGCGCAAAAACCGGCGCCCGCCGTCCAGGACGGCCACGCCGAACGCCAGCCCCTCGGCCAAGGTCCGCGAGGGCTCCCCGCCAAGGACCGCCTCGCCCTCACTTGCCAGGGTAACGGCCAACCGGATTGGCGACGCCGTCGTCATAGGGCGAATATCCCCGGGGCGCGGTCGCGGCCGGCAACGAGACGCCCTTGGTGATCTTGTCTTTTTCGTAGATTTTGACGAGGGAGTCGATGTCCACGCTGTCCGGTTCGGGCAGCCGGGCGGCCGGACCGGCGTTGGCCAGGGAATAATAGCCGAGCTTGAGCGAGCCGGTGGCCTCGGTGTGCTTGAGCTTGATTTTGAGTTCCCCCTTGCGCCAGCGCAACACCTCCACCCCGCTTTGCACGGTGAGCGACGGCTTGCCAAAATCCGCCGACAACCGCTTGACCATGGCATCGCGGCCAATGACGCCGTCCAGGCGGACATAGGCGGCAAAAAGCTTGCCCGCCGCGAACCCGTAAATCACGATCGGTGCATGGCCGTCCAGCCGGTAACGCTCGTTGAGGTTGACGGCATAGGTCACGTCGCCGTCCTTTTTGAGCACCATGAAAGACGGCAAGGCGGCAAGGCGCGTACCGAAAGCCGTCCCCGCAAACCCCTCGGCCTGACGCGCCATGGCCGTTGCCCCCATCGCTGTTGCCACCGCCAGGACGACCAACACGATCCAACCGCGCATATCCCCTCCTCGATTCGCATTTCGCGCACCTTACCGTCCCCCGGTCGGCAAACGCAAGACGGCGCGGTTAAAATACCCCGGCCCCCGTCTGGCTTTTTACGCGGGCCGCAGCTATACTGGCGGTACACATGATCGCAGGCGCCGGTCAACGTCTCATGGAAAAAGTACTCATTGTCGAGGACAGCAAGGTCTTTGCACGACTCCTCATCCGCAAAATCGAGGACGAACTGTTCTTTGACGCCTGCTGGGCGTCCAACTTCGAGGAAGCCCGCTACCTCGTCGAGGAAAACCCCGACAACAACTCCTACTTCGTCGCCCTGCTCGACCTGCACCTGCCCGACGCCGCCGACGGCCGCATCGTCGACTACGTCATCTCCCGGGGCATCCCCTCCATCGTGTTCACCGGCGATGTGGAAACCGAGGTCCGCGACCGCATCTGGGCCAAGAAGGTCGTGGACTACGTGTCCAAGGAATCCCCGGACAGCCTGGACTATTTGGTCTCCCTGGTCCGGCGCATTTCGCTCAATAAATTCGTCAACATCCTGGTGGTCGACGACTCCCAGACCGTGCGCAACCACCTGGTGCGCCTGCTGACCGCCCACGAATTCATCGTGTACGAGGCCGACGACGGCACGCGCGCCCTGTCGGTGCTGGAACGCCACCCCGAAATCAAGGTCGTCATCACCGACTACTTCATGCCCGGCATGGACGGCGTGGAACTCACCAGGCGCATCCGCCGCCGCAGCCGCAAAGAGGAATTGGCCGTCATCGGCATCTCCGCCTACGGCAACACCATCCTCTCGGCCCGGTTCATCAAGAACGGAGCCAACGACTTTTTAAACAAACCCTTCTCCAGCGAAGAGTTCTACTGCCGCGTCACCCAGAACCTGGAAATGCTCGAATACATCCAGAAACTGCGCGAGACTTCCATCCGCGACCCCCTGACCGGCCTGTACAACCGCCGCCACTTCTTCGAGGCGGCCAAGGACCTCTACGGCCGCCTGGCCCGCGGGGAGGAAGCCGTCACCCTGGCCATGCTCGACATCGACCACTTCAAGAAGGTCAACGACACCCACGGCCACGCCGTGGGCGACGAAGTGCTCAAACACGTGTCCCAGGGGCTCATCAACCGCTTCCGCGGCCACGATATCGTCGCACGCCTTGGCGGCGAGGAGTTCTGCGTCATGGCCACCGGCCTGGCCGGCAGCCAGGCCATGTCCGTCTTCGACGACCTGCGCAACAGCATCGAACGCTCCAAAGCCAAATGCGGCAAGCTCTCCGTGGGCGTCACCATCAGCATCGGCATCTGCGACAAGGCCAAGGGCACGGTGGACGCCATGCTCGCCGCCGCCGACGCCGCCCTGTACAAGGCCAAACGATCGGGCAGGAACCGGGTCGTCTGGGCGGAGTAGGCAGCGGGTGGCGGGTGGCGGGAAGCCCGGGGAATTAGGAAAAGGAAGATGCCTCCGGCGGCCGGGACGCTGTCCCGGACCCTGCCAGGGCGCTGCCCTGGACCCGCCAGGAGGGGATGATCCCCTCCTGGACCTCCCCGGCGGGGCGGATGGGGCGATGGTCGGGAACGACGGGCGGCGGAGCGTCAGGCCATTTGTTGGCGGAATTCGGGGCAACCCGCAGGCCGCAAAGCCGGCCAGCACGTTGCCCCGAATTCCGCCAACAAGGGCGCCAGCGGCGAAGCGCCGCAAGTAAAGAAAAACCGGTGTGACCCGGACGACGTTTGTACCCGCCGCACAACAAGCTCAATAGCCTTTTACAAAGCTTTCAAAGCAAAAAATTCCACACCCCTCGGCCCGAAGGGCCGACGGCTGGGCGAGGCCGCAATGGGGCCTTTCGAGCCAGGAGCGCAGCGACGGCATCGAAAGGCCCCATTGCGGCCTCACATCTTCGCGCCGCGCACGCCAAACCTCTCGGTGACCGCAACTCCTTGCGCCCACCGACGCCGCAGGGGGGGCCTGGGGGGCGTCACGCCCCCCCAGTGGGGAGGTCAAGGAGGGGCAACGCCCCGCCTTACGGGGTCCGGGGCAGCGCCCCGGCGGCTGCGCCCTGGCGGCAGCGCCCCGGCAGCAGCGCCCGACGGGCTAGCCCAGGGTCACGACGCCGTAGTTCTTTTTGCCCTTGCGCAGGATCATGAGATCGCCGCCGAGGAAGTCCTGCGGCTCGAGCACCCGGTCTTCGGCGGTCACGCGCACGTTGTTGATGGAGATGGCGCCGGCCTTGATGTCCTTGCGGGCCTGGGAATTGGAGGGGCAAAGGCCCATGTCGGCCAGGAGCCTGGGCAGGGGCGGCACGTCGCCAAGGCCGGCGAAATTCAGGCCCGGCGCGGCTTCCAGGGCGGCCTTCAGGGTTTTCGGGTCCACGCTCGCCAGGTCGCCGCCGCCGAACAGGGCGCCGGTCACGGCCTCGACCTTGGCCAGTTCCGCTTCACCGTGGATCATGATGGTGGTCTCGCGGGCCAGGCGTTTCTGGGCGGCGCGCAGGTGCGGCTCGGCAGCGGTCTGGGCGGCCAGGGCCTCGATCTCTTCCTTGGGCAGATAGGTGAAATAGCGCAGGTAGTTCACGACGTCGCGGTCGTCGGCGTTGATCCAGTACTGGTAGAAGGCGTAGGGCGCGGTCAGTTCGGGGTTGAGGTAGACGGCGCCCTTTTCGCTCTTGCCGAATTTGGCCCCGGAGGCGGTGGTGATAAGCGGAAAGGTCAGGGCGTAGGCCGTGTTGCCGGATTTGCGGCGGATGAGTTCCAGCCCGGCGGTGATGTTGCCGAACTGGTCGCCGCCGCCGATCTGCAAGGTGCAGCCGAGCGTCCGGTTGAGGTGCTCGAAGTCCAGGGACTGGAGGATCATGTAGCTGAATTCGGTGTAGGAGATGCCGGTGTCCTCGCGGCCGATGCGCGATTTCACCGAATCCTTGGCCATCATGTAGTTGATGGTGAAGTGCTTGCCCGTATCCCGCAGGAAGTCGATGATGGAAAGCGGCCGTGTCCAGTCGAGGTTGTTGACCGGCCGGACCGCATCGGCCACGCCCTGGCGCTCGAAAAAGGCCATGGCCTGGGCTTTGATCTTTTCGCCCGAGGCGGCCACGGTGTCGGCGGTGCGCATCTGGCGTTCCTTGTCCTTGCCGCTGGGGTCGCCGATCAGGCCGGTGGCGCCGCCGAGGAGAAACAGCGGCTTATGGCCGGCCCGGGCGAACCGGGCCAGGGCAAGCAGCGGCACGAGGTTGCCGATATGCAGGCTGTCGGCCGTGGGGTCGAAGCCGCAGTAGAGCACCCGGCCGGGGGTATCGAGGTGGTCGCGCAGTCCGGCCTCGTCCGAGGCCTGGTGGACGAGGCCGCGCCAGGAGAGTTCATCGAAGATGTTCAAGGGCGATCCTTTTGACGGGAAGACGGTTGGCGGTAAGGGGGCAGGCTCACAGGTCCTTGCCGGGGATCAGCGGGGGGCTCGACGACGCCGGTGCCGGCGCGGCGGCGGGCTTGTCGGTCTTGGGACCACGCAGGAACGGCTTGACGCCGCCTATGCGCTCCAGCCGCGCCATGGTGTCCGGCGCCTTGTCGTAGATGTCCACGAGCACGTTGAGGGTGAACTGCCCGTTTTTGATATCGGTTTCGATGCGGCTGTCGAAGCCGTTTTTCTGCAGTTCGTTCTTGAGGGTTTCGGCGTTTTGATACTTGCTAAACGAGCCCACCTGATAGGTCTCGTGGGGGCGTTGCCAATCGTAGACGGTTTCGTCGGCGCAGCCGCCCGCAAACAGGGCGAAGGCCACAAGTATGGCGGCGAAAAGACGTGGCATGGCTGGCTCCCTTGTGTCGTGACCGCGAAGTCCGTTATTTGCACAGGCTTAACACGTTATTGGAGAAGCAAGTACAGAGAAGTAAGCCTCTGCGAGGGAAATATCATGATTTCCACTCGATCATTCAATGAATCCGCTATATAAAAATTGCCATTTCTATCAAAAGCAAGGCTTGACGGTGCGGAGAATTGTCCGGCACCACTTCCCACGCGACCCCATTTTTCCTGAAACTGTCCGGCCGCGGTAAACTTCTGGATTCGGTAATTGTACGTATCAACGACATAGATATTGTCATTCAAATCCACCGTAACATTGCGTGGATAATACATCTTCCCATCGCCCGCACCATAACCACCCAATATGGAGACAAACTGGCCGGAGGATGTGAATTTTTGAATACGGTGATTGTCCTGGTCCACCACATACACATTGTCATGGCGATCAATAGCGAGGCCCCAAGGGCGCTCAAATTGGCCTTCACCATTGCCCTGACTCCCCCAGGACGCCACAAACCGTCCTGCGGAATCGAATTCCTGGACCCGGTAATTGTACATATCAACCACATAGACATTGCCCGCCGAATCTATATCAATCCCAACGGGACAATGAAACTGGCCATTGGCTGCACCCGATGTACCCCATTTACCGAGAAAATTACCCTCCGCATCGAATTTCTGGACACGATCATTTCCACTGTCCGCGACATACAGATTCTTGTCGCTATCCAGAGCGATGCCGTTAGGGTACACGAACTGTCCGTCTTCAGAACCATACGAGCCAAGGACCGAGACAAATTGTCCAGCGGCATTAAATTTCTGAATGCGAGAATTCCCACTATCCACAACAAAAATATTATTGACCCCGTCAATGGCAATATCCGTCGGAAAATTGAAACGCCCATTCGCATCAAGGGGCTTCACCCATTGCAAGGCATAGATCCCATCAGAGGAAAATTTCTGAATTCGCCTATTATTGATTTCACTACAATAAACATTCCCGGCAAAGTCCACGGCTATGCCTTGAACCCAATCAAATTGCCCATCGCCTTTGCCAGGTGATCCCCATTTTTTTACAAATTGCCCTGAGGCAGTAAACTTTTGTACACGTTCGTTTTCAGAATCCGTAACATAAACCATATTGGAAGCATCTATCGCAATACTTCTCGGTACCACGAATTCTCCATCAGCCGTACCGCATACACCCCATTTCCGTATAAATTCACCCGAGGAAGAAAAAACCTGGACACGGCAATTTCCCGAGTCAACCACATACACATTCCCATCCTTTCCAACGGCCAACGCTGACAAAGACGCGAATTGGCCATCCCCGGAACCTTCCGTTCCCCATTGCGTTACCAGTTCCCCATCCTTGGTTAACTTTTGCACCTGAAGACTATCTTGCCGGGCAACATAGATATTGTCCGAGCCATCCACCGCCAACCCCGCTATCCAGCGGAATTCCTTATCGCCTTGATAATATCCACCTATTGTTTTTTTGAAATTCCCCGAAGCATCGAATACGGTAATCCGCCTGTTGCTACCGGAATCATCAACAACGATATCACCATCGCTATTTATCGCGGCGTACTGAGGAAAATGGATTTCCCCTTCACCCCCGCCCTCCGACCCTATGGCGAATAAAAAGTCACCCTCGGACGTAAACTTCTCGATGCGATGGCTTTGCGCGTCAACGGCATAGACATTCCCGGCTTTGTCGACAACCAGTGTGTAGATGAACTTCAGAACGGAAAATTCGCCATCAGAGGGAATGAAACGAATTGTTTCGCCACAAGCATCGCAACATAAGAAAAACACAACAAAAGAAAGAAGAACAAGAGGCTTCACCCCCGTGTTGCATTTCCCGGATACCATCGTTCTCCTCCACTGCTTCCGCCACCGAGAGGCAGGGCGCCAGCGACGCCGCACAGCCCAAGCAGGCTATCCACCAGCCCGCCAAACCACGATTTTCTTACGGCGCTCCCGATGTATTGTCAGCTTGCCACGACAACGGTCACCAAGCGCCCCGGCCTGAACAATTACAGACTCGCCGCCAAGTGCCATATGCCTTTTCGACCATGTATGATCAAATCATCCATATGGTTGCCATCGAAAAATCTGCCCAAAATACCCTTTACAACAAATTGCTAGGGCTTACCGCCGGCGCGGCGCTGCTTGTCGTTGTATTCGATGACCTCGGTGCGGCCGTTTTGCTTTTCCGTGACGAGCATGAGCTTGTCGCCGTCCACATTGATGTTGACGAGCCGGGAACACTTGTTGATGTCCGGCACCACGGCATAGGCCTTGTCCGCGCCCACGGCCACCAGGTCGTAGGTGATGGGGCATTCGGCGTTGCCCACGCCGTGCCGGATGAGGAGGGCGTCGTAGCCGTCGCCGGCCTCGCCCACGCTCATGTAGGACTGGGCGGTGAGCGCCGCGCCGGTGGCCTGGTGGATGACCCGGCCGCCCAGATAGACCGAGGAGGAGGCGCCGTCGCGCACGACTTCCAGGGGGCCGGCCACGGTCATGTAGATGGCCATGCGTTCGGGCGCGGCAAGGGCGCCGCCGATGGTCAGGCAGACAAGGACGGCGGCCGTGAAAAGCGCAAGGCAGCGAGGCATCATGGCGTTTCCTCCGTTGGCGGCGGCTGGGACGGATGCCGCCAGGCAGCGATAGTTACGACCTTGCCCGTGGCCGCGTCAACATCGAGCAGCGCGCCCTGCATCTCGGGCGGCGACTTGGAGATGGTGAAGCGGATCGGCAGGGCCGTGCGGTAGCGGCTGACGACTTCCTCGGGGTCCATGCCCAGGGCCGAGGCGGCCGGGCCGGTCATGCCGCAGTCGGTGAGATAGGCCGTGCCCCGGGGCAAGAGTTGGGCGTCGGCGGTCTGGACGTGGGTGTGGGTCCCGAGCACGGCGCTGACCCGGCCGTCGAGAAAATAGCCCATGGCCTTTTTCTCGGACGTGGCCTCGGCGTGGAAGTCCACCAGGCGCACGGCCACATCGGCCGGCACCTCGGCCAGGATGGCCTCGGCCGCCCGGAAGGGGCAATCCACGGCGTGCATGAAGACCCTGCCCAGGAGGTTGATGACGGCAAAGGGCGGCCGGTCGGCCGGTCGGTAGACCCGCCAGCCCAGGCCGGGCGCGCCGGGGGGATAATTGGCCGGGCGCAGCATGCGCGCCTCGCCCGCCAGGAACGGGCCAATGTCGGCGTGGCGAAAGACGTGGTTACCGCCGGTCAGGACGTCGATGCCGGCGTCGAGGAGCTGGCGGGCGGATTTGGCCGTGATGCCGATGCCGCCCGAGGCGTTTTCGCCATTGGCCACGACCAGGTCGCAGCGCAGGTCGCGGCGGACCTGGCGCAGGCGTTCGAACACGATGGCCCGGCCCGGCCGGCCGACGATGTCGCCCAGAAAAAGAATCCGCATGCCCTGCCTGCCCCCCGACGCAGGATTTCAGACCGTCGCATCGGGGTCAAGCACCCTGGCCACGAAATACAGATCACCGTCCGGCGCCCCGCCAAGCCCCACCCCGCCGGCGCCCGGGGCCACCAGGACATCGCCCGTGACCGTCCCCGGCGCCACGTTCACCACGGCCGGGCGTGGGCCGGCCAGCAGCCCCCGGCCGCCGCAGGCCGGGCAGACGAACGCCTCCAGTCCCCGGCCCCGGCAGGCCGGGCAAGTCCGCATGACGACCACGGGCCCCGACGGCTGGGGAATGCTGCCGCGCCCGCCGCAGATCCAGCAACTGCCTTGTCGGGCGCCCCGGCCGGAGCAGTGGGGGCAAAGGACCACCGGTGCCCCCCCGAAGGCGAACCTGCCGCCGTCGCGGGCCACGGCCCAGGGGATGTCGAGGGTCCAGCGCAGGTCGTCCCCGCGTCGGTAGGCCGGTGGCGGCGGGGCGATGAAAAAGGCGTTCTCCCCGGCCGGGACGGGCCGCGGCGGGCGAAAACCGCCCGGCACGAGCCTGGCCGCCCGGCGCAGGCGATCGCAGGCGGCGCGCCGATCCGGGTCGGACAGCACGGCAAAAGCATCGCTTAGGGCCACGAACCGGTCGGCGGCCCCGGGATCGTCGGGATGGAGGTCGGGATGGCAGGCGAAGGCCAGGGCCCGGTAGGCCCGGCGAACCGTTTCCGGGTCGGCGTCATCGGCGACGCCGAGCAGCGCATAGGGATCATCCGTGGCCATGCTTTCCCTGTCGCCCGGGCGGGGAAGGCCGTTACGCCTGCCCCGCCGCCGGCCGCGCCCGAACGGTTCGCTATTTGGCGAACCCCACGGCGCGCTTCTCGCGGATGACCGTGACCCGGATCTGGCCGGGGTAGGTCAGGTTGTCCTCGATGCGTTTGGAGATGTCCTTGCACAGCAAAAAGGTCTTGTCGTCGTCCACGTTTTCCGAATCGACCATGACCCGGATCTCGCGGCCGGCCTGGATGGCGTAGGCCTTGGCCACGCCGTCGAAGTCGAGGGCCAGGTTTTCCAGCTCCTCCAGCCGCTTGACATAGCTTTCCAGAAGCTCCTTGCGCGCACCCGGCCGGGCGCCGGACAGGCTGTCGGCGGCCTGGACCAGGGTGGCCAGCACGGACTTGGGCGGCACGTCCTCGTGGTGGGCCTGGATGGCGTGGAGGATGTCGGCGGGCTCGCCGAATTTCTTGGCCAGGTCGGCGCCGATCAGGGCGTGGGGGCCTTCGATCTCGTGGTCCACGGCCTTGCCGATGTCGTGGAGCAGGCCCGCCCGCTTGGCCCGCTTGACGTCCAGGTTCAGTTCGGCGGCCATGATGCCGGCCAGGGTGGCCACTTCGAGGGAGTGCTGGAGCACGTTTTGCGAGTAGCTGGTGCGGTACTGGAGCTGGCCCAGGAAGCGCACGAGCTCGGGGTGGATGCCGTGGACGCCGCAGTCGAAGGTGGCCTGCTCGCCGATCTCGCGGATCTTGATGTCGAGCTCCTGCTCGCACTTTTTCACGATATCCTCGATGCGGGCCGGGTGGATGCGGCCGTCGGTGATGAGCCGTTCCAGGGCCATCTTGGCGATCTGGCGCTTGAGCGGGGAAAAGGCCGAGAGGATGACCGTCTCGGGCGTGTCGTCGATGATGAGGTCCACGCCGGTGGCCGCTTCCAGGGCGCGGATGTTGCGGCCCTCGCGGCCGATGATGCGGCCCTTCATTTCCTCGGAGGGCAGGGTCACGGCGGTAACGGTCTGCTCGGCCACGAAATCGCCGGCATAGCGCTGGATGGCCAGGGCCAGGATCTTCTTGCCGCTCTTGTCGGCCGTTTCCTTGGCCTCCATCTCGATCTGGCGGATCATGCGGGCGGCCTCGTGGCGGGTCTTGGACTCGATCTCGTCCATGAGGCGCTTTTTGGCCTCTTCCATGGTCAGGCCGGAAATCTCCTGAAGGCGCTTGTCGTGTTCCTGGGCCAGTTGCGCCAGGGCCTCGCCCTTTTCGTCGAGCTCGCGCTCCTTGGCCGTGAGCCGCTTTTCCACGGCCAGCATCTCGGATTCCTTCTGGACGATCTGCTCCTGCTTTTCCTCCAGGCGTTCCCGACGGCGCAGGACCTGCTCCTCCTTCTCCTCCACGGCGCCGACCTTGTCGCGGTACTCCTTTTCGAGCTCCTGCTTCTGGCGGAACAGCTCGTCCTGGGCGGCCAGCACGACTTCCTTCTTGTGGGCCGAGGCTTCCTTGCGGGCTTCGTCCAGGATGCGGTCGGCCAGGGTCCTGGCCTCGTTGAGGGTCTTCTGGGAAATCCACTTGTCGAGGTAGTACCCGGCGGGCACGCCGAGGCCCACGCCCAGAAAGCCCATGAAGATGGTCGCGAATTCCATGGTGTCTCCCACAGCGGAGAGGGAACCGAAAGACCATGGCAAAGAGACGGAACCGTATGGAATCCGTACTGACGGGCCGTTGCGGCCGCACGGGATCGGCGCGATGGGCAGGCGCTGGCCGGGGGCTTTTCCCGCCGGCGGACAGCGTCGACCCTGCTTTATGTAAAAGCCCCGGAGCGCCGTGTCGTCAATTCTTTTGAACCTTGGCAACCAAGGTGGACGCCCCTGTTTGACCTTCAGGCCACCCGGACAACGCCGGGCACGCTCACCGGCCACGCGTCGCGGCATCCTATTTTTGAGTATCGGCTCAAAAATAAATTAACAATCACGCACACCCCAGGGTACTTTCCCACATGCCGCGCATTTGGCGGACTTCAATCTATCTTGGTCAGCAGCTTCCCGACCCGGGATTCAAGCTCTTCAAGCCGCTGGTGAGACATAAGCACGTCGTCGGCCAGACCCAATGCGACAAAGGCCAGTAATTTCTCCTTGCCGAGAGGTTTCCCGCCCGCCTGCAGCAAGTTGTATCGTTGCTCCACCAATGCCTTGGCGGAATCGACGCGTTCCGGTTGCGCGTCCGTCTTAAACGACAAATCAAGGCCCAATATGGACAGGCTGTAGCTCGGCATCAGCGTACCGGAACACGCCACCCGACCGGCCCGCCGGTCAGGCGGTTAGGCATCGAGTTCCCCCTGGAGCTTCTCCAGGAGGGCGTCGATGCGTTCGGTCACGGCCTTTTTCTCCGCGGCAAGCCGGGACGCCTCGGCCCGAAGCGCGGCGTTTTCCTCTTCCAAGGCCTTTTTACGGGCCAGGAGCTCGCCCACGCGCAGTTCCAGCGTATCAAAAATGTCCATGGCTTTTTCTACGCCGAGACGGCCCGAAAAGCAAGCCGCCATGTCATTTCCGCGACTTTGTCACCTGCCTGCCACGACCCAGGGCCAGGGCGCCGTCCGGCACATCGGAGGTAATCACCGAGCCGGCACCGACAAGGGCCCCGGCACCGATGGTCACCGGCGCGACCAGGGCGCTGTTGGAACCGATGAAGGCCTTCTCGCCGATGACCGTCTTGTGCTTGTGCACGCCGTCGTAGTTGCAGGTGATGGTGCCGGCCCCGATGTTGGCCTCGGCGCCCACCGAGGCGTCGCCGAGGTAGGTCAGGTGGCTGGCCTTGGCCCCCCGGCCCAGGACCGCCTTTTTCATCTCCACGAAATTGCCCACCCGGGCGCCCTCTTCCAGCACCGCCCCGGGCCGCAGCCGGGCGTACGGGCCGACCTGCGCCCCGGCGGCCACCCGGGCACCCTCCAGGTGGCAAAAGGCATGCACCACGGCGTTTTCGCCGATGGTGGCGTCGCGAAGGACGTTATGCGAGGCGATGGCCGCGCCGAGGGCCACGGCGGTATGGCCATACAGTTCCAGCGGGCCGCACAGCTCCACGCCCGGGGCCACGGAGACGGCCGGGCCGATGCGCACGCTCTCGGCGGCCCGGATGATCACCCCGGCCTCAAGCAGTTCCTCGACGCGACGGCGGCGCAAAAGCTCCTCGGCCGCCACCAGTTCCCGGGGGCTGTTGATACCGAGGTAGGCCGGGTCAGGGCCTCGGTTGACGGCCAGCACGGACAGGCCCGCGCCGCCGGCCAGGGCGACCAGGTCGGTGATGTAGTATTCGCCGCTCTTGTTGTCGTTGCCTATCTCGGCCACCAGCGGCGCCACGGCGCCCAGGCGCAGCAGGTAGACCCCGGCGTTGATCTCGCCCGTGACCGGGCCGTCGCGGGAGGCGTCGTAGTCCTTGGCCTCGACGATGCGCACCGCCCCGTCCCGGCGCACCACCCGGCCGTAGGCTCCGGCTTCGGGCACTTCGATGGTGACAAAGGCCAGATCGGCTGCTTCGGCCAGCGCCGTATCGACAAACGCCCGCAAGCTCTCGGCCGTCACCAGGGGCGCGTCGCCGTTGACCACCAGGACGTAGCCCAGGCCCTCGGCGGCCAGGCGCGGCAGGGCCGCGGCCAGGGCGTGGCCGGTGCCGCGCTGCTCGGCCTGGAGCACGAACCGGCCGGCCATGCCCGGGAAGGCCGCTTCGACCATTTCGGCCCGGTGGCCGACAACCGTGAAGACGCGCTCCCCAAACAGTGCGGCCAGGGCGTCCAGGCCGTAGCGCAGCATGGGTTCGCCAAGGAGCGTTTTGAGCACCTTGGGCGCGTCGCTTTTCATGCGCGTGCCCTTGCCCGCGGCCAATACCAGTGCGCCGATGCGCTCGTGCATGAAAGTCTCCACAGGTCGGTCGGCGCCGGGCGCCGGTCAATGGAATTAGGGATGGCCCGGCCGGCCGCTTCCCAGGCCGCTGCCGGACAATTCGTGCAACTTGATGCGGGTCAGGGCCCGTTGCAGGGCGGCCTTGGCCCGGGTGAAATCCACGTCCTCGCGCTGTCCGGCCAAGCGCGCCTCGGCCCGTTCCCGGGAGCGGCGCGCCCGCACGAGATCGATCTCCCGGGCCAGCTCGGCCACTTCGGCCAAAATGAGCACCCGGCCCGGGGTGACGTCGGCAAACCCGCCGGTGACGAACACATAGTGCACGGCGCCGTGCTGCCGAAAGGCTATGGACCCGATCCGCAACGAGGAAAGAAACGGAACGTGCAAGGGCAGGACGGTGAATTCGCCGGCCACGCCGGAGGCGGTGACGGATTCGACGTCCTGGCCGAGCACGAGGCGTTCGGGTGTGACGATTTCCAGCAGCAGGCTCTTGCTCATGGCCGCATCCTTGGCGTCAGGGGTGTCCTTGCCTCCTACCAGGAATCGGCCCGGGATAAAAGACGGCCCGGGCACGAAAAAAGCGGGCGGATCTTTCGATCCGCCCGCTTGAGCAGACAGTTGCGAACAGCCGACGGCTAGTGGCTCGACGCGCCGAGGGAGGTCGCGGTCTCGCGCACCTTCATGCGGTAGAAGGCGCGCTGCAAGGCGGCCTGGGCCCTGGCGAAGTCGACCTGTTCCTTTTCGCGTTCCAGGCGCTGCTTGGCCCGTTCCTGGGCCCGGCGGGCGCGCTCGACGTCGATGTCCTCGGGGCGCTCGGCCACCTCGGCCAGGACGGTCACCTTGTTCCCCGACACCTCGGCGAAGCCGCCGGAGACGAAGACGTAGTGCGCCTTGCCGCCGGCCTTGTACATCAGGCTTCCGATGCCAAGGGCGGACAGGAACGGAATGTGATTGGCCATGACGCCGAATTCACCCAGCAGGCCCGGCGCGCCCACATACTCCACGTCCTGGGACAAGACGAGCTTGTCCGGAGTGACGATTTCAAGGAGGAGTTGGGCCATTGCGGTTATCCTTTCTTGGCGTTTTCAACGGCCTCGTTGATGTCGCCCACCATGTAGAAGGCGCCTTCGGGAATCTCGTCGTGCTTGCCTTCGATGATTTCCTTGAAGCCCTTGATGGTGTCCTCGAGCTTCACGTAGCGGCCTTCCTTGCCGGTGAACTGGGCGGCAACGAAGAAGGGCTGCGACAGGAAGCGCTGGATCTTGCGGGCCCGGGCGACGGTGAGCTTGTCCTCGTCGGACAGCTCGTCCATGCCCAGAATCGCGATGATGTCCTGGAGGTCCTTGTACTTCTGGAGGATCTGCTGGACTTCGCGGGCCGTGGCGTAGTGGTCGCCGCCCAGGACCAGCGGGTCCAGGATGCGCGAGGTGGAATCCAGCGGGTCGACCGCGGGGTAGATGCCGAGCTCGGCGATCTGCCGCGAAAGGACCAGCGTGCCGTCGAGGTGCGAGAACGTCGTGGCCGGCGCGGGGTCGGTCAAGTCGTCAGCGGGCACGTAAACGGCCTGGACCGAGGTGATGGAACCCTTGGTCGTGGAGGTGATGCGCTCCTGGAGGCCACCAAGGTCGGTACCCAGGGTCGGCTGGTAGCCGACCGCGGAGGGCATGCGGCCGAGCAGCGCGGAGACTTCGGAGCCGGCCTGGGTGAAACGGAAGATGTTATCAATAAACAGCAGCACGTCCTGGCCTTCCTCGTCGCGCAGGTATTCGGCGCAGGTCAGGGCGGTCAGGGCGACGCGGGCACGGGCTCCGGGGGGCTCGTTCATCTGGCCGTAAACAAGCGTGGCCTTGCCCAGGATGTCGGCTTCCTTGAACTCGTTGTAAAGGTCGTTGCCTTCACGGGTCCGCTCGCCGACGCCGGCGAAGACCGACAGGCCGCCGTGGTGCTTGGCGATGTTGTTGATCAGCTCCATCAGAACGACGGTCTTGCCGACGCCGGCGCCGCCGAACAGGCCGAGCTTGCCGCCCTTGGGGAAGGGGATCAGCAGGTCGATGACCTTGATGCCGGTTTCGAGCAGCTCGATGCTGGTGGACTGGTCCACGAAGGCCGGGGCCGGGCGGTGGATCGCCCAGTGGGCCGCGGCGTCGACCGGGCCCATTTCGTCCACGGGACGGCCCACGACGTTGAGGATGCGGCCCAGGGCGGCCTTGCCGACCGGGACGGTGATGGCCGTGCCGGTGTCCACGGCGGTCATGCCGCGCACCAGGCCATCGGTGGAGTCCATGGCGATGCAGCGCACGACGTTGTCGCCGAGGTGCTGGGCGACTTCGACCACGAGGTCTTCGGCGTAGGGGTTGTTGGTGTTCTTGATGCTGAGAGCATTCAAGATATTCGGCAGTTTGCCTTCAGGAAACTCGACGTCGAGAACGGCGCCGATGACCTGCACGATTTTTCCGACATTACCGCTTGTGGCGCTCATTGTATGGGGCCCCCTTGGTTATCCCTTGAGTGCTTCGGAACCGCCGACGATGTCCATCAGTTCCTTGGTGATGGCCGCCTGCCGGGCCTTGTTGTAGACCAGGGTCAGCGAGCTGACGAGGTCGTCGCAGTTCCTGGTGGCATTGTCCATGGACCGCATGCGGGCGGCGTGCTCGCTGGCCGAGGTGTCCAGCAGCCCGCGGTAGATCTGGACATTGATAAACCGCGGCAGCAGTTCGGCCAAAAGGCCTTCCACCGACGGTTCGTAGAGGTATTCGGCCTTGGGCCCGCTCGGCTCGGCCGCCTCGCCGGCCTCGGCCGGGGACAGGGGCAGAACCGGCAGCAGGGTGGGATCCTGCTTGGCAAGGCTGACGAACTTGCCGAAGGCCATGATGACTTCGTCGTAGGTCCCGCCGACGTACCCGCCGATGACCTCGCTGCCTATGCGCGTGGCCAGGGAGAAGTCGAAGGAGCCCATTTCGTTGACGTAGGCGGCGACGATTTCAAAGTCCGTGCGGCGGAAGGAATCCCGGCCCTTGCGGCCCACGCACAGGATCTTGACCGTCTTGCCCTCGGCGGCCTTGGCCCGGGCCAGTCTGAGGGCCGCCGTGACGATGTTGTTGTTAAACGCGCCGCAAAGGCCCCGGTCCGAGGTGATGACGACCAAAAGGACGGTCTTCACTTCCTCCCGGGCCTCGAGCAGCGGATGGACCGAGGGATCGGCCCCCTTGGCCAGTTCACCGAGCATTTCGTAGAACTTGTCGGCATAGGGGCGAAACCGCTCGATACGCGCCTGGGCGCTGCGCAGCTTGGCCGAGGCCACCATGTTCATGGCCTTGGTGATCTGCTTGGTCTTTTTGACCGCGGTGATCTTGTTTTTGACGTCTTTGAGCGCAGGCATGGCTCCCCCTTTAGGCCTGTCGTTGCGTTGGCAAAAACACGTTTCTGTTTTTAGCGAACGCCCGCTTAGGCCTTGAAGCCCTTCTTGAACTCGTCGATGGCCGCGCCGAGCTTGGCGATAAGGCCTTCGTCGAGCGCCTTTTTGTCCCGGATCTCGCCCAGGATGTCGCTCTTGGCGTTGTGGAAGTACTCCTGGAGGCCTTCCTCGAACTTGCGCACGGCCTCGACCGGCACGTCGTCCATGAAGCCGCGGGTACCGGCGAACAGGGAGATGACCTGCTCTTCGACGGCCATGGGCTTGTACTGGGGCTGCTTGAGCAGCTCGACCATGCGCACGCCGCGGTTGAGCTTGAGCTGGGTGGCCTTGTCCAGGTCGGAGCCGAACTGGGCAAAGGCGGCCAGTTCGCGGTACTGGGCGAGGTCGAGGCGCAGCGTGCCGGCGACCTGCTTCATGGCCTTGACCTGGGCGGCGCCGCCGACGCGGGAAACCGACAGGCCGACGTTGATGGCCGGGCGGATACCGGCGTTGAACAGGTTCGGCTCGAGGTAGACCTGCCCGTCGGTGATGGAGATGACGTTGGTCGGGATGTAGGCCGACACGTCGCCCGCCTGGGTTTCGATGATGGGCAGGGCGGTCAGGGAGCCGGCGCCCAGCTTGTCGGA
This sequence comes from Solidesulfovibrio sp. DCME, assembly GCF_049995385.1. Classification (NCBI taxonomy): domain Bacteria; kingdom Pseudomonadati; phylum Thermodesulfobacteriota; class Desulfovibrionia; order Desulfovibrionales; family Desulfovibrionaceae; genus Solidesulfovibrio; species Solidesulfovibrio sp. DCME. The sequence goes on along the minus strand of NZ_CP188261.1, from coordinate 708,408 downwards.
CAGCTTGGCGGCGCGCTCGAGCAGGCGCGAGTGCAGGTAGAAGACGTCGCCCGGGTAAGCCTCACGTCCGGGGGGACGGCGCAGCAGCAGGGACATCTGGCGGTAGGCCACGGCCTGCTTGGAAAGATCGTCGTAGATGATCAGGGCGTGACTGCCCTTGTCGCGGTAGTACTCGGCCATGGTGCAGCCGGAGTAGGCGCCGATGAACTGGAGCGAGGCCGGTTCGGAGGCGGTGGCCGAAATGATGGTGGTGTATTCCATGGCGCCGTAGCGACGCAGGGTCTCGGCGACCAGGGCGACGGTGGACTTCTTCTGGCCGATGGCGACGTAGAAGCAGTACACGCCCTGTCCCTTCTGGGCCAGGATGGCGTCGAGGCAGACGGCGGTCTTGCCGGTCTGGCGGTCGCCGATGATCAGCTCGCGCTGGCCGCGGCCGATGGGGGTCATGGCGTCGATGGCCTTGAGCCCGGTGTACATCGGCTGGTGGACGGACTTGCGGGCGATGATGCCGGGGGCCTTGATCTCGACCTCGCGGGTCTCCTTGGCGTCGATGGGGCCAAGGCCGTCGATGGGGTTGCCCAGGGGGTCGATGACGCGGCCGGCAACGGCCTCGCCGACGGGCACCGAGAAGATCTTGCCGGTGCGCTTGACCGGGTCGCCCTCTTTGATGTGGGTGTCTTCACCAAGAAGGGCCACACCGACGTTGTCCTCTTCCAGGTTGAGCACCAGACCCATGACGCCGCCAGGGAATTCCAGGAGCTCCATGGCCATGGCGTTCTGCACGCCATAGACGCGGGCGATCTGGTCGCCGACGGACAGCACGGTCCCGGTCTCGCTCATTTCTACGCGAGACTCGTAGTGCTGGATCTGCTGTTCGATGATCTGGCTGATCTCTTCCGCTTTGATTTGCATGGCCCTACTCACCCCTCTTGATTTGTTCTTTCAATATTTCAAGTTGGGCGCGAAGGCTCGCGTCCAACACCTTGTCGCCGACCTTGAGGAGCACGCCGCCCAGGATGGCGGGATCGACGCCGAAGGAAAGCACCAGCTTCTTGCCGGATTGCTTTTCGAGCTTGGCCTTGATCTGGTCCTGACGCTGGTCGGTCAGGGTGTAGGCCGTGACGAGCTGGCCACGCAGCACGCCCTCGGCCTCGTCGAGCAAGGCCCGGTAGAAGGCGGAGACTTCCAGCACGAAGGACAGCCGGTCCTTGTCGGCCAGAAGGGACAGGAAGTTGACAACCATGGGCTTCAGGCCAAGCTTGCCCACCACGCCGGCCAGCACCGCCTTCTTGTCCTCGGCGGCGATGACGGGGTTGGCGAAGACCTTCAGCAGGTCCGGGGACGCCTCAAGAACCTCGGCGAACGCCTCGAGGTCCTTGCCGTACTCCGCCGGGGCCTTCTTGCCGGCCTTCTTGGCCAGCGCGAAGAGCGCCTTGGCGTAGCGGCGCGCGACGATGTTGCCGGTCAATTGAACACCACCTTTGTTAAGTATTCATCCACAAGCTTTTCCTGGTCCTTGGCGGTCAGCTTCTTTTGCAGCATGGTCGTGGCCGCGGACACCACGGAGTCGGCCAACTCGGCGCGCAGCTTCTGCACGGCCACCTTGGCCTCGGCCTCGGCGGCGGCCACGGCCTGCTCGCGAATCTGCACGGCCTTGGCCTCGGCGGCGGCGACAATGGAGTCGCGAAGGGCCTCGCCCTGACGGCGATACTCTTCCTCGATCTTCGCCTTCTCCTCGGCCAGGTTGCTGATGGAGGCCTCGATGTCGGCCAGGCGCTTGGCAGCGTCGGCCTTGCGCACGTCAAGGTCGGACAGCTGGTTTTCGATCGTCTGGCTGCGACCGCGGAAGAAACCCACGATCTTCTTCCCGGCCAGCTTGGCGATCACGCCGAAGACCAGCACGAAGTTGACCACCCGAAACAGGAAGTCCTTCCAGTTAAGCCCATGGTGCGCCGCTTCCGCGCCGCCCTCGGCATCCCCGGAAGCGTAGGCCACGGCGGCCAAGCACAGGACGAACGCCACGGCGGCGATGAGGTGGAGCCTTTTCAATTGAACCCTCCCTTTCCTTGAGAAATCCACATAAACCCCCGCAACCCCTAAGCCGCCAGCACCTTGGCCACGGCCTTGGACGCCAAACCCGACACCTTGGCCGTGAGCGCCTTGGTCGCCGCCTCGGACTGGGCGGCGATGTCCGCCCGGGCGGCCTGGACCTTGGCCGCCGCTTCGGCGCCGGCAGCCTCCAGGATGGTCTTTTCCTTGACTTGGCCCTCCGCCTTCATGGCCAGGCGGCCGGCCGTGGCGGCCGTGCGCGCCGTGTCAAGGGCCGCTTCGTAGCCCTTGAGCTTGGTGTCGGCGGAGTTGGTGAACGATTCGATGCCTTCCATCTGGGAGGCGATGAACTCGGCCCGTTTCTTGAGCATGCGACGGATGGGCCCGATGAGGATGACGTTGAGCAGGATCAGGATGAGCAGAAAATTGACGGCTTGGACGAAAAACGTGGCGTTTAAGTCAATCATCGGCACCCTCCGGGAGGTTGTGAAAATTTTTGCAAAGTCAGCAAGCGGCTGTAGCGAATTTGGGCCGGCCTGTCCAGCCCTTTTTGACAATTTCCGCGAGGCGACCAGGGCGACAAACCCGCGCCCGGACTGGCTTGGCGGGCTATTTCGCGGCGTTGCCCTCCTCTCCCGGGGCCAGGGCCACCGGTGTCACGGTCACGGCCTCGGCCGCGGCCATGACCACGTCGCCGTCCAGGCCGCCGCCTTCCTCCACCACCAGCACCGGCGTGCGCACCGAACCGGTCAGCCGCCCCGTGGCCGTGACCGTCACCTTGGCCGCGGCCGTCACCTCGGCCGTGACGCTGCCGCCGCAGGTCAGCCGCCCCACGGCGATCCGGCCGGCGATGCGCGCCTTCTGGCCCACCAGCAGCGTGCCCGCGGACACGATTTCCCCGTCGAAATCCCCGTCGATGCGCACCACGCCGTCAAAGGCCAGCCGCCCGGTAAAGGACGTGCCGGCCCCCAAAAAGGCGTTGATGTCGTGTTTGCCCACGTCGGCCCTCCGGCAGCCGGCGCGGCGAACCGCCCCGCGTGCCGCATGGCCCCCGCGGCTAGCTCTTCTTGAACAGGAAGCGCCGCATGGAAACGTTGACCACGATGCCCACGAGGGTGAAGTTCACGATGGTGGCGCTCCCGCCGTAACTGATAAACGGCAGGGGGATGCCAACGACCGGCATGATGCCGAGCACCATACCCATGTTGATGAGGATTTGCCAGAAGAAATAGAAGAATACCCCGGCCGCCAGGTAGCTGCCGAAGCGGTCCTTGGCGTTGCGGGCCGTGACGAAGAACTGGAGCAAAAACAGGCAGAAAAGCGTCAGCAGGATGATGCCGCCCACAAAGCCCCACTCCTCGGCGAAAACGGCCACGGCGAAGTCGGTGTGCTTTTCCGGCAGGTAGCGCAACTGGCTTTGGGTGCCTTCCAGAAAGCCCTTGCCCCACATCTGTCCCGAGCCGATGGCGATCTGGGACTGGATGATGTGGTAGCCGGCACCCAGCGGATCGCGCTCGGGGTCGAACAGCGTCAGGATGCGCCCCTTCTGGTAGGGCTTGAGGAAGAACCAGCCGCAGGGGACGAGGATGGGGCCGGCGATGGCCAGGGTCTTGAAGACCGGCCCGGTCAGGCCCCGGTAGAGGATCAGGCCGCACACGAGGAGCAGGACGTTGAGCCCCGTGCCGAGGTCGGGCTCGACGATGATGAGCCCGGCCACGGGCAGGGAGACGGCCAATATGCCGGCCAGCTCCAGCCAGCCCAGGCGTTCCGAGCGCTTGGACAGGATCTTGGCCGCCAGCAGCAGCATGGCGATCTTGGCCAGCTCGCTGGGCTGGAAGGAATAGCCGGCGATGGGCAGCCAGCGCTTGGCCCCGGAAACGGTCTTGCCGAAAAGGAGCACCATGACCAAAAGCACGGCCACGCCGATGGTCAGCGGCCAGGCGATGGTGGCGAGGTGCTTGTAGTCGAACAGCACCATGCCGACCAGGCAGCACAGCCCGCCGAGGCCCCAGATGAGCTGCTTGTTGTAAAAGGGCTGCAGCGACAGTTCGTCGCCCATGCGAAAGCCGCTGGCCGAATAGAGGTTGAGGACACCCACGCCGAAGAGCAGCGCGGTCAGGCCCAGAAGCGGCCAGTTGATGCACAGGATCAGGCGTCTGTCGAAGGGCATGGGCTTCCCTGAAGGCTGCGGCTAGTCGCCGACATCGGCCGGCTCGGCGGCCGGTTCCCGGGCCGGGGCCCCGGCATGGACGGCCTTGCCCGGCGCCGGGCCGAACAGGTATTCGTAGACCTTGCGCACGATGGGCCCGGCGATCTCGCCGCCGTGGCCGCCGTGCTCCACCAGGCAGACCACCACGTAGGACTTGCCGTCCTTCTTGCCCCAGCTGGCCAGCCAGGCGTGGTCGCGCTGCTCGTAGGGCATGGCGTGGGCCTTGCGCCGCACGTCGGGGTTGATGAGCTTGACCACCTGGGCCGTGCCGGTCTTGCCGCCGAGCACGGCATCGGAGCGCAGCAGCGACTTGGCCGTGCCCTGCTCCACCGTGGCGACCATGGCGTCGAGGATGAGCTGGCGGTCGCCGTCCTTAAGCGGCAGCACGGCGTCGACCTTGGGCGGCTCGGTTTCCACCAGTTCCGGCTTCATGAGCTTGCCGCCGCCAACCAGGGCCGAGACGTAGCGGGCCACCTGCAGGGGCGAGGTCAGGACGTAGCCCTGGCCGATGGAGGCGATGACGGTCTCGCCCTTGGACCAGGCCGCGCCGAAGCGCTTGCGCTTCCACTCCTTGGACGGAATCAGCCCGGCCTTCTCGTGGGGCAGGTCGATGCCGGTGCGAACGCCGAAGCCGCTGGCCGTGGCGTACTCGGACAAGCGGTCGATGCCCATGCGATCGCCCAATTTGTAAAAATAGATGTCGCAGGAATGGACCAGGGCGCCGCGCAGGTCCAACGCGCCGTGGCCGCCCTTTTTCCAGTCGTGGAAATCGCGGTTGCCCACCTTGTAGACGCCCGGGCAGGACACGATGTCGCCGGGGCGGACAAATCCCTGGCTCAGGCCGGCCGCGGCCATGAGCAGCTTGAAGACCGAGCCCGGCGGGTAGACGCCCTGGGTCACCCGGTTCTGGATGGGGTGGCGGGGGTTGTCGCGCAGCTCCTTCCACTTGTCGGCCGGCACGCCCAGCACGAACATGTTGTTGTCGTAGCTGGGCTCGCTGACCATGGCCAGGATCTTGCCCGTGGTGGGCTCCATGACCACGATGGCCCCGGCCTGGCCTTCCATGAGGCGGGAGCACTCCCGCTGGAGGTTGACGTCGATGGCCAGGCGCACGTCGCCGCCGGCCCGGGGCGGCTCCAGGATCTGTTCGTTGTGCTGGCGGCCGAAGGCGTCGACCTCGACCTGCTTGCGGCCCTTGGCCCCGCGCAGCTCGTCCTCCAGGGCGTACTCCAGGCCCTGCTTGCCCACGGAATCGCCGAGCGAGAGTTCGGGCTTTTTCTCCAGCTCCTCCTCGTTGGCCTCGGCCACGTAGCCGAGCACGTGGGACATGAGTGCGCCGGTCGGGTAGGAGCGCTTCTGCCGGATGACGATCTCCAGGCCCGGATAGAGCATGGCGTTGGCCTCGATGCGGGCTAGGGACTCGTAGGGCAGGTCGGTGATGAGGGTGAGCGGCTCGAAGGGCTTGACCCGCTTCTTGCCGCGCCGGAAGGTCTCGAGCAGCTGGGCCTTGTCCACGCCCGTCCACTCGGAAACCTTGGCCAGGGTGGCGTCCACGTCGGCGCAGTCCTCGCGCACCAGGCCCAGGGCGAAGGAGGGCTCGGACACGGCCAGGGGCAGGCCGTTTTTGTCCACGATGCGGCCCCGGGCGGAATTGATGCGCACCTGGCGCAACTGGTTGTCCCGGGCCATGTCCGCGAACTTCGTGCCCTTGTGGACCTGCAGGTACCACAGGCGCAGGGTGAACAGGCAAAAAAGCCCGAGCACCAGGGCCTGGAGCAGGATCAGGCCCGAACGGGGGGCGTGTTGCTGGGGGGTTTCGCTGTCAAGCCGCATGGGCGCTGTCCGGCAGGTGATGGTGGAAAAGGTAGATCAGACCCCATTCGACGGGGAAAATCAAGGCTTGCCAGGCGCTCTCGGTGAGCAGCCGCTCCAGGGGCACGCTGCGGTCCTGGAGCAGGAGCATCACGGCGATGAGCAGGAAATGCATGGCGCCGAGGCTTGCGCCCAAAATGAACACGAACAGGAAGTTGCGGGCCTCGAACAGCCAGTGGCCGAAGAAATAGAGCCCGGCCAGGGTGCCGTACCACAGAAGCCCCGAGCCGAAGGCCAGGCTGCCGGTGCCTTCCTGCAAAAACAGCCAAATAAGCCCCAGCCAGACCGGCACCGTCCACTTCTCTTCCTGCATGGCCAGGATAAGGCCGGGCGCCAGAAAGTCCACCCCGGGAAACAGGCTCTCCAGCCACAGGCTGCACAAGGTGAACACCGTCCAGAAGACAATGCGGGCCGGTTTCATTGTCCCTCGGTCCGGGCCTGCTTCCGGCTTTTCTTGCGTTCGGCGCCGGGCTCCGTGGCGCCCTCGCGCTTTTGGCCGGCGGACACGGCCTCGCGTTTCTGGCCGGACGGGGCGGGCTGGGCGGACGGCCCGGCCTCGCGCCTAGCCCCGGCGGGCTGGGCCGCCACCGGGGCGGCCGGGCGCTGGGGCGGTTCCATGGCGGCCGGGGTCTTGGGAAACTTGCCGGGCTTGCCCGGGGCGCTGACCGGATCGGGGGCCGTGGCGTCGGCCGGCGGGGTCACGGGCACGGGTTCGCCCTTGAAAAGCAGGGCCACCTCTTCCAGGCGCAGGGGGCCAAACAGCGGCATGGCCCGGATGACCTGGAACAGGGACGAGCCCGAACGCCCGACGGACGTCACCCGGGCCACGGGCAAGCCCTTGGGGAAAATCTCCTCCACGCCGGAGGTGACCAGGATCTCCCCTTCCTCCACGGACACGCCCTGGGGCACGTATTGCAGGGACAGTTCGCGGTCCGGGCCCTCGCCCTTGAGGATGCCCTGGGCGCGGTTTTTCTGGGAGACCACCGGGATGCGGCTGTTGGGGTCGGTGATGAGCAGGACCGTGGCAGCGCTTGGCGAATAGCGCAGCACCCGGCCGACCACGCCCTCGGGCGAGACGACCGGCGTGTTGGTGGTCACCCCCGAGGCGCCGCCCTTGTCGATGACGAAGGTCTCCAGGGCGGCATTGGGGCCGAGGCGGTGGGTGATGACCCGGGTGCCCTGGCGCTTCCATTCCTCGGGCGGGGCGATGGACAACAGCTTGCGCAGGCGCTCCACTTCCGCGGCGTTTTCCCGAAGCTTCGTCAGCTCGTCTTTCGCGGTGTCTAGCTCCCGGCGCAACACATCGTTTTGCTCCCGGATGCCCACGAAATACAGATAGCGGTTCCAAAACGTCGAAACCTGTTCGCGCACCCATCTCCCCGGGGCCAGTGCCCACCTGGCGAACTCCAATCCGGTGTGGCTGGCCAGCGTGTCGACGTAGCCCGTCCGGATGTTCCAGGTGAAAAGGCCCAGATAAAGGAAAAGGACGATGAGCAGGCCGATCGCGATCCGCTGGGGGGACGGTTTAATCTATCGTGACCTCCTTCAGCACGTCCAGGTTGTCCAGGGCCCGGCCGGACCCCAGGACAACCGTCGAAAGGGGGTCCTCGACGACGGTGATGGGCAGCGAGGTTTCCTCGCGAAGGAGCTGGTCGAGCCCGCGCAAAAGCGCGCCGCCGCCGGTCAGCACGATGCCCCGGTCCACGATGTCCGCGGCCAGTTCCGGGGGGGTCTGCTCGAGGGCGATGCGCACGGCCTGCACGATGCTTTCCACCTGCTCCGAGATGGACTTCTGCACTTCCTCGGCGCTGATGGTGATGTTTTGGGGAATGCCGGTGACGAGGTCGCGGCCCTTGACCTCCATCTCGCCGTGGCTGGTCGAGTGGTGGGCCGAGCCGACCTGGATCTTGATCTGTTCGGCCGTGGATTCGCCGATGAGCATGTTGTACTTGCGCTTGACGTACTGCATGATGGCTTCGTCCATCTTGTCGCCGCCCACGCGCACGGATTTCGAATAGACCACGCCGGACAGGGAAATGACGGCCACTTCGGTGGTGCCGCCGCCGATGTCGACCACCATGTTGGAGGTCGGCTCGGTGATGGGCAAATTGGCGCCGATGGCGGCGGCCATAGGCTCCTCGATGAGGTAGACCTCGCGGGCGCCGGCGCTCTGGGCCGATTCCTTGACGGCGCGCTTCTCCACCTGGGTGATGCCCGTGGGCACGCAGATGATGATGCGCGGCCGCACCAGGCGCCGCGAATTGTGCACCTTGGAGATGAAGTGGCGCAGCATGGCCTCGGTCACCTCGAAGTCGGCAATCACACCGTCCTTCATGGGCCGAATCGCCACGATGTTGCCCGGGGTGCGCCCGAGCATCCGTTTGGCCTCAAGGCCCACGGACAGCACCTTGTTGCCGCCCCGGGGGTCCTTTTTAACGGCCACGACCGATGGTTCGGACAAGACGATGCCCTTGCCCTTGACGAACACCAAGGTGTTGGCCGTCCCCAGGTCGATGGCCAGATCGTTGGAGAAAAGGCCCAAAATCCTATCCAAAATCCTGGACATATCGCCTCGCTTGCCGCAAATTCGGCTCTCGTGAACTCGCAACCGGGCTGTGTTTGCCGATTCGTCCCGCGTTGTCAACGATTGATTTGCCACCCCGCCACAACGCCATGGACCCGCGCTATCTGACCCTGGCCACCGCCTTCCGCGCCCTGTTCGGCCGCCGGGCGAAAAAAATCCCCCTGGACGCGGGCAGCTCCTGCCCCAACCGCGACGGCACCCTGTCGCGGGGCGGCTGTCTTTTCTGTAACACGGTGGGATCGGGTACGGGCCTATACCATACGGGCTTCGGCCTCCGGGCGCAATGGGACCGTCTGACCCCGCCGGCCCGGCGGCGCGGCGAAGCGCTGGTCGCCTACCTGCAATCGTTTTCCAACACCTACGGCCCGGCGGCGCGCCTGGCCGCGCTCGTGGCCGAACTGGCCGCCCTGCCGGAGGTGGCCGGCATCCGCCTGGGCACCCGGTCGGATTGCCTGGACGCGGAAAAAATCGCCCTTTTCGCGGCCGCGCCCGTGGCCCACAGGCAGCTGGAACTGGGCCTGCAATCGGCCAGCGACGCGACGCTTGCCCGCTGCAACCGCGGCCACGACGCGGCCTGTTTCGCCCGCGCGGCCCACCTGGCCGCCGCGGCCGGCATCGGCGTCACCGCCCACCTCATGGCCGGGCTGCCGGGCGAGGAGGCCTCGGGCCTGCTGGCCAGCGTGGCCTTCATAAACGCCCTACCCATAACCGGCGTCAAGTTCCACAACACCCTGGTGGTGGCCGGCTCGGGCCTGGCGGCCCTGTACGCGTCCGGCGGCTACGCGCCCCTGGCCCGCGAGGCCTACGTCGCGGCCGTGGCCGAGGCCATCGCCCGGCTGCGGCCGGACATCGTGGTGGAGCGCATAAACGCCGACCCGGTTCCGGGCGAACTCGTGGCCCCGGCCTGGGCGGCGGACAAGCGCGGCCTGCTGGCCGATATTGCCGCCCGCCTCGACGCCCTGGACATCCGGCAGGGCTGCCGCTTTCGCCCCTGACGGGGCGGACGTAGCGCGGGCAGCGCGACGCCGGACCGGGCAGGCTGCCTCCCTGAAGACCGCCTGGGCACCCGATCCGTTCCATACGCCGGCCCGGGACGCAAGCTCGGACCGCATCCATTGACTTCGGGTTCTTTTTTTATATCTTTTAACATGGATTTTGATTTCGATCCGGAGAAGAGCCGCATCAACCAGGAAAAGCACGGCATCGACTTCCTCGCCGTGCAAGCGGTTTGGGACGATCCGGATCTGTTGCAAATCCCAGCGCGCACCGAGGACGAGCCCCGGTTCCTGGTCATCGGCCGGCTGGCCGGAAAACATTGGTCCGTGGTGATCACCTTTCGTGGCGACACGGTGCGCCTCATTTCGGCCAGGCGCTCCCGGAAAAACGAGGTGCTCTTGTATGAAAGCTAAGGAATTCGACGCCGCCTTCGACAGCGGCGAAGACGTGCTGGCCCATCTGGACCTCGACGGCGCCGTGCGCCGCAACCAGCAAGTCCGGCGCGTCAACGTCGATTTTCCCCTGTGGATGGTCCAGGAACTCGACCGGCGGGCCAGGCGGCTGGGCCTTACCCGGCAATCCCTCCTCAAGGTTTATATCGCCGCCTCCCTCAAGGACCAGGGCGAAACCACCCTTCCCCCGCTCTAGGGTCGCACCCTCGGGGCACTCCACGGCCTTTTCGACGAACAGCTTCAAAATATTTAACATTTCTAGCGACATTCGCTTCCTCGAGGGACATTCCCTGCGCCCTTGCGGCCGGCTGCCAGCCGGGCAAACGCCCCTGGCAAGCCGGGCCGAAACGGCGTAGGTTCCCCCTCGTCCGCCCATGGCCCCTTCCCGGCCGGGGCGGACGGCGGCATCCGCTTTCCCCGTCCGTTCCACCGGGCCCCTTCCCAGGCCCACGGAGGCACGCCATGACCACGCGAACCGAAACCTGCCTGGCCGGGCCGCTGGCCCTGACCATCCGCTGGCAAGGCAGCGAAGTCGCCAGCATGTCCCTGGCCTGGTCCAAGGGCAAGACACGGCACCTGGTCACCGAGGCCGGCGAGGCCGTGCAGGCCGCCCTGGAGCGCTACGTGGCCGGCGAGGAGCCGGACTGGCCCGCCCTGCCGTGGCGCCTGGAGGGCCTGTCGGACTTTGCCCGGCAGGTGCTGGGGGAGCTTTCCCGGGTGCCCCGGGGGCAGATGGTCAGCTACGGCTGGCTGGCGGCCAAGGCCGGCCGGCCCAAAGCGGCCCGGGCCGTGGGCCGGGTCATGGCCCAAAACCCCTTCCCCATGCTTTTCCCCTGCCACCGGGTGGTCGGGGCCAGCGGGGCGCTGACGGGATTCGGCCCGGGGCTCGACATGAAACGCTACCTGCTGGAGCGCGAAGGCGCCCTGCACCGCAAGACCTGAAAGGATCGGCCACGCGATGTTTACCGGACTGGTGATGGGACTGGGGCGCATCGAGGAAGTGCGCGCGCGCGGCGGGGAAACCCGTTTGCGCCTCAAGGCGCTTTTCGACCTCGACAATATTGTTCTTGGCGAGTCCATCGCCGTTAACGGCGCCTGCCTGACCGTGGAAACGGCCGGGGACCGGGAATTCACCGCCTACGCCTCGGCCGAGACCCTGTCCAAGACCGGGCTTGGCGCGCTCAATAAAGGCAGCCTGGTCAACCTGGAGCGGGCCCTGGCCCTGGGCGACCGCCTGGGCGGCCATCTGGTCGCCGGCCACGTGGACTGCCAGGCGAAAATCGAGTCCGTGACGCCGGTCGGCCAGTCCAGCCAATACCGGCTGACCTTTCCCGAGGAATTTTCCATTTATGTCGTGCCCAAGGGCTCGGTGGCCCTGGACGGGGTGAGCCTCACGGTCAACGCCTGCGGCGAAGGGTTTCTCACGGTCAACATCATCCCCTCGACCCTGGGCGCCACCACCATCGGCTCCTGGAAGCCCGGGGTTTCGGTCAACATGGAGACGGACATGCTCGGCAAGTACGTGCTGCGCATGCTCGGCCCCTGGAAGGCCGCCGGCGGCGGGGCCGAGGCGCGCATCACGGAAAGTTTTTTGCGCGAACACGGCTTCTAGCCGCGCCTTTTCACCACTGCGCCCATAGCCGTCGCGAGGCCCCTCCCCGGACAGTGGGGCGACGAGCCGGCCTGCGAATCACATTTCCCCGCAACACCCGCCGCCGCCCGGCGGCCCCGGGCGGCGGCGTGGCGGTCGGCCCGGCCTACCAGGCCACGGGCTTGGGGTTGATGTCGTCTGAGCCCATCTGGTGCCAGTAGGGATAGGCGGGGGTGCGGCGGCTGACGGCGTCCAGGCGGCCGATCTGCTCCGGGGACAGGCGCAGCTCCACGGCGCCGAGGTTTTGCCGCAACTGCTCCTCGTTGCGCGCGCCGACCACGAGATTGCACACCGTGGGCCGGGTCAGCAGCCAGGCCAGGGCGACCTGGGCCACAGTGCCGCCCGTCTCCCCGGCCACGACGTCCAGCACGTCCACCACGTCGTAGAGGAAGGCGTCGTCCACGGGCGGCCCCTTTTCGGCCCCGCCCGCCTTGATGCGGCCCTCGCCCATGGGCTGGCCCCGGCGGATCTTGCCGGTCAGCCGCCCCCAGCCCAGCGGGCTCCAGACCATGAGCCCCACGCCCTGGTCGAGGCCCAGCGGCATGAGCTCCCACTCGTAGTCCCGGCCGAGGAGCGAATAGTTGCCCTGGTAGGCGACGTAGCGGCCCAGGCCGTATTTCTCGGACACGGCCAGGGACTTCATGACCTGCCAGCCCGAGAAGTTGGAACAGCCGATGTAGCGGATCTTGCCGGCCCGGATCAGGTCGTCGAGGGTGCGCAGGGTCTCCTCCACCGGGGTGCGGCCGTCGAAGCCGTGCATGAAATAGACGTCGATGTAATCCGTGCCCAGGCGCCGCAGGCTGTCCTCGCAGGCCCGCAGCAGGTGGTGGCGCGACGAGCCTCGGTCGTTTGGCCCCTCGCCCATGGGGAAGGTGGCCTTGGTGGCGACGAGCGCCTTGTCGCGCCGGCCGGCCAGGGCCTGGCCCAGGATCGTTTCGGCCGCGCCTTCGGAATAGATGTCGGCCGTGTCGAAGAAGTTGACGCCCGACTCCAGGCAGATGTCCACCAGCCGGGTGGCCTGGGCGGCGTCGGTCTCCCCCCAGCGCTTGAAGAAGGCGTTGCTGCCGCCGAAGGTGCCCGTGCCGAAGCTCAGGACCGGGACATGCAGCCCCGATCGCCCGAATTGCCGGTTTTCCATGCGCTACTCCTTTTCATGGCTCCCCGTGCTCGTCGCCCCGGCCGCATCGGCCCGCCGAACAGGCCGCCGGGCCGGGGCCACGGGGATTGCCCGGACCATAACGCGGCCGACCGGCCAAGGCCAGCCCGGCGGAGGCTTTTCGCGCTTCACGACCGGGCGGCGCCGCGCACCTCCACGGCCAGGGCGCCAAGGCCACGGGCCAGGCCCAGGGCGTGGACCCGGGCCGGTCGGCTGCCAGGGCCGACGGAAACCCCACGCCGATGACGACGATGGCCGCAACGCCCGGCGATTGACGGCCCGGTGACAAGGCGGCTAGTCCTTGGCCATGACAGGCCGCGACCCGCGCCCCCTGGCCGGGGCATGCCTTTTCCTTGTCTGCCTCGTTGCCTGGGCCGCGCTCGCCCCCGGGGCCTGGGCCCTGGACACCGGCCGGGACATCCCCGGCATCCTGCGGCCGGTGCGCGTCGGCGGCGACCGGGACTACCCGCCCTACGAATTCCTGGACAAGGACGGCCAGCCGGCCGGCTTCAACGTCGACCTGACCCGGGCCATTTGCGAAGCCATGGGCATGCAGGTGGAATTTCGCCTCGGCGCCTGGGCCGGCGAACGCAAGGCCCTCATGGACGGCGAACTGGATATCCTCCAGGGCATGACCTATTCCGACGAACGGGCGCAAATCCTCGATTTCGCGCCCCACACCATCGTCAACCACGCCATCTTCGCCCGCCGCGACAGCCTGCCCGTGGCCAACCTGGACGAGCTGGCCGGCAAGAAGGTCATCGTGCACCGCGCGGGCTACATGCACGACACCTTGGCCGGCCGGGGCTTCGAAAAGGACCTCGTCTTCTCCGAAACCCCGGCCGACGGGCTGCGGCTGCTGGCCTCGGGCCAGGGCGACTACGCCGTGGTGGCCATGCTGCCGGGCAGCTACATCATGCGCGAAAACAGGCTCGACAACATCCAGCCCGTGGCACGGTCCGTGGCCACCGTGCGCTACGGCTACGCCGTCAAAAAGGGCAACGAGGCCCTGCTCGCCCGCTTCAGCGAAGGCCTGGCCATCCTGCGCGAGACCGGCCGCTACCAGGCCATCCACGACAAGTGGCTGGGCGTGCTGGAAAACGGCAAGCTCAAATGGGAGGTCATCGGCCTGTACGTGGGGGCGATCGTCACGCCGCTTCTGGCCCTGCTCGGCGGCTCCATGCTCTGGACGCATTTTCTGCGCAAGCAGGTGGCCCAGCGCACCCGCTCCCTGAGCCAAGCCCTGGACGAGCTGTCCCGCAACCAGCGCCAGCTGGTCCAGGCCGACAAGATGGCGGCCCTTGGCATCCTGGTTTCCGGCGTGGCCCACGAGATCAACAACCCCAACGGGCTGATCCTTCTAAACCTCCCCATCCTGCGCAAGGTCCAGGCCGACGTGACCCGGCTGCTGGACGCCTGCCAGGCCCGCGAAGGGGAGTTCACCCTGGGCGGCATCGCCTACGCCCGCATGCGCGAGGAGATCCCCCGCATGCTCGAGGAGATGCAGGACGGGGCCACGCGCATCAAACGCATCGTCAACGACCTCAAGGACTTCGCCCGGCGCGAGGAAGGCGCCGCCAAGGCGCTCATCGACGTAAGCGACGCCTCGCGCAAGGCCGTGCGCCTGGTCGAGGCCACCATCCGCAAGCACACCAGCCACTTTTCCACGCGCTACGAGGAGGACCTGCCCCTGGTCTGGGGCAATTCCCAGCGTATCGAGCAGGTCATCATCAACCTGATCCTAAACGCCTGCCAGGCCCTGCCGGACAAGGCCCGGGCCATCGAGGTCACCACCCGCCACGACGACGCCGCCGGCAAGGTCATCCTGTGCGTGCGCGACGAGGGCACGGGCATCGCCCCGCAGCACCTGCCCCACCTGACCGACCCGTTTTTCACCACCAAGCGCGAAACCGGCGGCACGGGCCTGGGCCTGTCCGTTTCCGCCGGCATCCTCAAGGAACACGGCGGCGGCCTCACGTTCGATTCGGCCCCCGGCCGGGGGACCATCGCCTGCCTGGAACTGCCCGTGCCCAAGGAGGAACCGCCGTCGTGACCGCCACCCCCTCCCCGGCCTTCGGCATCCTGCTCGTGGACGACGAGCCGGCCTGGCTGCGTTCCCTGTCCCTGACCCTGGAATCCGCGGCCGGCATCACCAACACCTTCCTGTGCCAGGAAAGCCGCGACGTCCTGCCGCTTCTGGAAAAAGGCGGCATCAGCCTCGTGCTCCTCGACCTGACCATGCCGGGCCTGTCCGGCGAGGAGCTGCTGGCCGCCATCGGCGAGCGCCACCCCGACGTGGCCTGCATCATCGTCAGCGGCGTCAACCAGCTGGACACGGCCGTGCGCTGCATGAAGCTCGGGGCCTTCGACTACTACGTCAAGACCGACGAGGAGGACCGCATCGTCAGCGGGGTGGCCCGGGCCATCCGCATGCTGGAACTGCGCGACGAGAACCGGGCCGTCAAAAGCCGGCTGGTGGCCGGCGGCCCGGCCCATCCCGAGGCCTTCGCCGGCCTGGTCACCCGCTCGCGGGCCATGCTGTCGGTGTTCGCCTATGTCGAGGCCGTGGCCAAAAGCCCCCAGCCCCTGCTGGTGACCGGCGAATCGGGCGTGGGCAAGGAGAACCTGGTGCGGGCCGCCCATGCCGTCAGCGCCCGGCCCGGGCCGCTTGTGTCCGTCAACGTGGCCGGGCTCGACGACGCGGTCTTCGCCGACACGCTGTTCGGCCACGTCCGGGGCGCCTACACAGGGGCCGAGGCCGCCCGCCGGGGCATGATCGAGGAGGCCGCCGGCGGCACGCTGTTCCTCGACGAAATCGGCGACCTGGCCATCGCCTCCCAGGTGAAGCTGCTGCGCCTGCTCCAGGAGGGGGAATATTTCGCCCTGGGCAGCGACCAGCCCAAGCGGCTGCGGGCCCGGGTCATCGTGGCCACCCACCGCGACCTGGCCGCCGACGAGGCCGCGGGCAGGTTCCGGCGCGACCTCTATTTCCGGCTGCGCACCCACCATGTCCACATCCCGGCCCTGCGGGAACGCAAGGAGGACATCGAGCCGCTTACGCGCCATTTCCTGGCCGAGGCCGCCGCGGCCATGGGCAAGCCCACGCCCACGCCGCCGCCGCAGCTGGCCGCCTGCCTGGCCGCCTATCCCTTCCCCGGCAACATCCGGGAGTTGCGGGCCATGGTCTTCGACGCCGTGAGCCTGCACACCGGGCGCATGCTGTCCATGCAAAGCTTTCTTACGGCCATGGGCCGGGCCAAGCCCTGCCCGGCCGCGCCGCCGCCCAACCCCTTCGCCCCCTTCGAGCGGCTGCCCACCTTCGCCGAGGCGGCCCGGTTTTTGGTGGACGAGGCCCTGGCCCGCTCGGGCGGCAACCAGACCCTGGCCGCCCGGCTGCTCGGCATCTCCCAGCCGGCGCTGAGCAAACGCCTCAAGCACGCCGCCGCCGGCAACCCCCATAACCCGGGGAATGGCCATAACCAGGGGTTATAAGCGCCAACACCCCAGCATGAAAGACTTTTCAGCCTCTTTTGCGGCCGGCCCCCATAACCCGGGTTATGGGGGCTGGCCGCCAACAACCCGGCCGATTCATTTTTTCGAAAAATATCGAACAGTTCGCGCCGTCACTTTTCCGGCACACATTCTGCTCCCTGTCGGCACACAGGCGGTTGCGCCAGGCGCCCGGCCCGGGCCGGTTCCGGAAACGCTCCGGGCCGGGCCGGCGGCGTCCTGGCACCGGATGCCGCACGGATTCGCAACGACCCAGCCACAAGGAGCCTCCCATGCAACGCGCGATCAAAGCCCTGGCCCCGATCCTGCTCGGTGTGCTGATCTGGGTGCTTCCCGCCCCCGAAGGCCTCTCCGCCGCCACCTGGACCTATTTTGCCCTGTTCGCGGCGGTGGTGTTGGCCCTGGTGCTCGAACCCGTGCCGCCGGCCCTGGCCGGGCTTATCGGCGTCACGGCGGCCACCGTCCTGCGCCTGGTGCCCATGACCCCGGGCAAGGCGCCCTCGCCCGGCGAGGCCATCAAGTGGTGCCTGTCGGGCTTTTCCAACGGCACGGTCTGGCTGATTTTCGCCGCCTTCATGTTTGCGCTGGGCTACGAGAAGACGGGCCTCGGCAAGCGGCTGGGGCTCACGCTGATCCGGCGCATGGGCAAGAAGACCCTGGGCCTGGGCTACGCCGTGGCCCTGGCCGACCTGATCCTGGCCCCGTTCATGCCATCCAACACGGCCCGAAGCGGCGGCACCATCTTCCCCATCATCAAGAACATTCCGCCGCTGTACGGCTCGACGCCGGACAACAATCCCCGGGGCCTGGGCGCCTACCTCATGTGGACGGCCCTGGCCACCACCTGCGTGACCTCCTCGATGTTCCTCACGGGCCTGGCCCCCAACGTCCTGGCCCAGTCCCTGGTGGAAAAGACCGCCCATGTGAACCTGGCCTGGGGCCAATGGTTCATGGCCGTCCTGCCCGCGGGCGCCATCCTGTTTTTGGCCACGCCGCTTCTGACCTACATCCTCTATCCGCCGACCCAGAAAACCTCGGAAAACGCCCCGATCTGGGCCGCCGAGGAACTGCGCAAGCTCGGCCCCCTGACCGGCCGCGAGGTCACCATGGCCGCCCTGGCCGTGTGCGCCCTGCTCGGCTGGATCTTCCTCAAGGATTTCGTGGACCCCACCACCGTGGCCCTGGCCGCCATCTGCGTCATGTGCCTGGCCGGGGTCGTCACCTGGGAGGACGTCATCGGCTACAAGCAGGCCTGGAACGTGCTGGCCTGGTTCGCCACCCTGGTCACCCTGGCCGACGGCCTGGGCAAGACCGGCTTTCTCAAGTGGTTCGCCGAGGCCGCCTCGACCCACATGCAGGGGCTGTCCCCCACGGCCACGCTCCTGGGCTTGACCATTCTCTTTTTCGTCAGCCACTACATGTTCGCCAGCATCACGGCCCACGTGGCGGCGCTGCTTCCGGTCATGCTGGCCACGGCCATGGCCGTGCCCGGGCTCAACATCGCCACGGCCTCCATGGTCCTTTGCGCCACGCTCGGCATCATGGGCATCATCAGCCCCTACGGCACCGGCCCCTCGCCCATCTATTTCGGCTCGGGCTACGTCAAGAGCAAGGAATTCTGGATTCTCGGCGCGATCTTCGGCGTCATCTACCTGGGCGTGTTCCTGCTCGTCGGCTTCCCCTGGATCCTGTCCCGGGCCTAGGAGGTACCCTTGGAAAACATGACCATGGTTATAAGAAAAAATAAAATATTCTAATCTATTATCTCGAAATTCCCAGGCACGGGTTTCGAGGGCGCGACACCCGGCCGGACCTGGGAAGGGGCGCCATCCGGCGGTGGGGCGACAACACGGCGGCAACGACGGCGCCGGGGTCGCCCCCAGCCGCGCCGGCCCGCAAACAGGCGCGCACACGACGGCCCCGCCTCCCATGGGCCAAATGGGCGTGGCCCCGCTTCCCTCGGGTCAAACGGGTGCGGCCACGCCTCCCCTTGCCAAACGGGCGCGGCCCCGCCCGGTCAGGCCTCGGCCAGGGCCACCAGGCGCGAGGCCGCACACGGCCCGGGCATGGTGCAGTAGGGCGCGAACAGCGGAAAGAATTCCCCGGGGTCGAAGGCCCGCTCCGGGGCCAGCACACCCGGCCCCGAGGCCTTGCCGCGCAGGTGCAGGACCGCGCCCAGGGCCAGGGGCACACCGGTCATGGACGCCATGTCGGCCGGCGTGGCGGCAAGGGACGCGGCGACCGTCTTCGTGACCCCGTCACGCCTGCCCTCGCCCAGCGCGAAAAAAAGCGGCAGCCGGGGGCCGTCCACGAACCGCGACAGGGCCGTGAGCAGGGCCTCGACCCAGCCGGCCCCGGCGGCGCTGGCCACCAGGTCGCGGCCCGCTTCCTCCAGGCTCATCCGGCCGGCGTCGATGGCGTCGCGGTAACCGCGAAAGGTGCCGATCCAGGCCGCGGGCATGACCATGCCGCAGTGGGTCTCGCGCACCTGCGGCCAGGAATAGTGGAAGGAGACGGGCTCGGGATGGCCCACGCTGTAGAGGGTGCGTTTTCCCCGGCCGGGGTAGTCGATGACCAGGTCGGCCAGGGGTGGGTCGTCGACGAGGGCGCCGTCGCGGCACTCCAGGATGGTGCCGGAGCACTGGGCCATCCAGTGGATGACGGCGGCGGAAAACTCCAGGCTGTCGTCGGTTCTTTCCTCGATGTTCCAGCCGGCCACCAGCCGCTCGGCGGCCTCCAGGCGGTCCATGACGCAAGCGGCCAGAAGGTTGGTCAGCCCCGGGCTTGCGCCCATGCCGACCACGGCCGTGACGCCGGCCTCCCGGGCCTGGCGGTCCATGTCCAGCATGTCCCGGGTGGGGGCCGGGTCGTCGCAGATGTCGAGGTAGTCGGTGCCGGCCTCGATGGCCGCCCGCAAGACCGGCGGCCCGAAACGGAAAAACGGCCCCACGCAGTTGAGCACCAAGTCGGCCCGGCCCATGAGCCCCACCAGGGCCTCGTGGTCCGTGACGTCGACGGCGACCGCCTCGGCCTTGCCCTGGCACGAAACGGCCACCCGGGCGGCGTCGTTGCGCTCCAGGCTGGCCACGGTCAGGTGCCCCACCTCCTCGAAGGCGGCCACGGTCCGGGCAGCCAGGGCGCCCATGCCGCCGGCGCCGAGCAACAGCACGTTTTTGCCCATGTCACGTCCTCCCGGAGCCGGCCGCCTCCCCGTCCATTGCCGTGCCGTCCTTGCCCGGCCATTCGAAGAGCCTGCACAGCCGCGCCCAGAATTCCTCCCCGAGCACGGCCAGGCCCACGAAAAAAAGCCCCTCCCCGGCCAGCAGCAAATACAGGAGCGTGCGCGTGCCGCCGCTGCCCGGCCGGCCAAAGAGCAGAAAGCCGAGGGCGGCGTAATAGGGCACGAGGCTGCCGACAAAAAGGGTAATGCCCAGGCGGTGGCGCCACAGGCTGATGTGCCGTGGCCGGGCGGGCCGCTCCCGGCGCAGGAAAAACGCCTTGAGCTTCTCCTTGATGCCGACGACGAAGGATTTGCCGAGCAGGGCGATGGCGGCGATGCAGGCGATTTCGCCGGAGGCGACGTAGATGGCCCCGAGGGTGACGGCCTCGGCGGCGCCGATGGGCGCGAAGGCGAGCAATTCAACGGTGCAGATGGGAATGAAACTGTAGACGAGCAGGCCGAGCCCCAGGCGCTTTTTCCAGGCAACCGTTGGCTGGCTCGCATCAGGCTGTGATGGGGTCATGGGAGGGCCTTTGTTTCAGGCATGCGTGCCGGACAGGCCGGGCGACAGTGCGCTGTGCCTGTCATGCCTTGCCGCGGCCACTCTTGTTGCATCTAGCATTTCACCCTGCCGGGCGTCAATTGCGCCACAGCGGCGTCACCCGCCCCGATGCGGCCCGCGACCGCCTTTGCCGCCGCTTGGCAACCACGCCGGATTCGGGCGGTCGCAGCGACTTTGAAAGACCGGCGATTTTTGGTATGTAGTGTTGCCCCACCCGCAAAAGACAATGAGCAGTCCTCCCGCCGGCCCGGGGAAGTCTTGCGGGCCTTGTCCCAACGTTCGCCCCATGTGACGCGACAGTCACCAGGAGTGCAGCGATGCGCAGGCTTTCCGGTTCGATTGGCATGAACGTGTTCCTGGTCGTCCTGGCCGGCGTGCTGCCCGTGCTCGGCCTGGTCCTGGCCACCGGGTACGAGCGCCGGGGGCACGAGGTCGAGCAGGCCCGCCTGACCACCTTGCGGCTGGCCCAGGCCTATGCCGACGGCCAGGTCAACGAAACCCTGCGCCTGCGCGTCATCCTTGCCGCCGTGGCCGCCCAGCAGGCCGTGCGCGACCTCGACGCCGCCACCAGCGACCGCTTGTTTCGCGACATGCTCCTGGCCAACCCCAACTACGTCAATTTCGCCCTGGCCAGGCCGGACGGCGAGGCCGTGGCCTCGGCCCTGCCCTTCACGCGGCAAAACCTGGCCGAGCGCCGGGAGTTCCGGGAGGCGCTGCGGACCGGCGCCTTCGCCGTGGGCGAGTATGCCGTGGGCAAGGTCAGCGGCGTCCAAGTCCTGCCTTTCGCCTATCCCGTGCGCGACGACCAGGGCGCCATCCGGGGGGTGCTCATCGCCACCTTGCGGCTCGGGGACATCGGCGCGTCCTTCGACCAGGTCATGTTGCCGCCGGATTCCTTCGTGGGCATGGCCGACCGCAACGGCCGCAGGCTTTACCGCCATCCGCCCCTGGCCAAGCCGGGCATCGGCGAACCCATCGCCCCCAACGTCTGGGCCACGATCCATTCCGCCCACGCCCCCGAGCTCTTTACCGAGACCGGTTCCGACGGCCTGCGCCGCATCTATGCCGTCAGCTGCGTCAGCCTGGGGGACGACGAGCCGTATCTCCATATTTTCGTGGGCATTCCCGAAACGGCTGTCACCGCCCAGGCCGACGCGGCCACGCGCCGGCTCCTGGTTTGGCTGTCGGGGTCGCTTGCCGCCTCGGTGTGCCTGGCCTGGGTCGTGGGGCGCTTCGGCATCCACGCCCCGCTGGAGCGGCTGGCCCGGACAGCCCGACGCATCGGCCTGGGAGACCTCCAGGCCCGGTCGGGCTTGACCGATGCCCGGGGCGCCCTGGGGACCCTGGCCCGGTCCATGGACAAAATGGCCGAGGACATCGCTTCCGATCGGGAAGCCCTGATCCGAGCCATGGAAGCCAGGGACCGCGAGGCCCAGTGGCGGGCCACGCTCATGGATGCCAGCGCCGACGGCATCGTGATCATCGATGGAGACTACCGTGTCGTGGAGGCGAACCGGCGTTTCGCGGTCATGCTCGGCTACGATGCCGAGGAGGTCGTTGGCCTGCGGACCTGGGACTACGAGGCCCAGCTCAACGAAGCCGAGATCCGCGACCGGTTTCCCAAGGTCCTCCCGGTGCAGACGACCTTCGAATCGCGGCACAAGCGCAAGGACGGGACGTCCTTTCCCGTGGAAGTGAGCGTGTGCGGTTGCGTCGTTTTCGGCCAGGAACTGCTTGTCGCCGTCGTCCGGGACATCACCGAACGCAAACGGGCCGAAAAGGCCCTGCTGGAAAGCGAGGAACGCTACCGCGCCCTGTTCGAGAATTCCCAGGACGCCATCGCCCTGTGGGAGGAAACCTCGGCCCGGCTGACCTGGGTCAATCCGGCCTTCCGCCGGCTTTTCGGCTACACGCCCCCCGAGCTGTGGGCCATGACCGGTGACGCCTTGTGGGGCCTGATCCACCCGGATGACCGGGAAGCGGCCCGGCGCGACATGGCGCGCACCGAGGCGCAGGGGCGCGACACGGCCCGCCTGCGGCTGCGCATCCGCAGCAAGAACGGCGAGGTCCGCTGGGGGGACGTGACGGGACGGTTGCTGCACAGCGCCGGGAAGCGGATGCTCATGTTCCTCATCCGGGACGTGACCGAGGAGCAGGAAACACATGCCCTGCTCGAGTCGGCCAAAAACCAGGCCGAGGCGGCCAGCCGGGCGAAAAGCGAATTCCTGGCCAACATGAGCCACGAGATCCGTACGCCCCTCAACGGCATCATGGGCATGCTGCAGTTGCTCAAACTCGGCGGTCTCAACGACGAAATGGCCGGCTACGTGCACATGGCCCTCCAGGCCAGCCAGCGGCTGACCCGCCTGCTCGCCGACATCCTGGACCTCTCGCGCATCGAGGCGGGTAAGCTGGCCGTTGCCCATGAGCCTTTCGACATCCGCCAAACCGTGGGCGAGATCCGGGAGCTGCTCCTGCCCCTGGCCAATCAGTCGGGCCTTGCTTGCACCCTGGCCGTCGACCGGCGCATTCCCGAAATCGTGGTGGGCGACGGCGCGCGGCTCCAACAGCTCCTCACGAATCTGGTGGGCAACGCGCTCAAATTCACCAGGCAGGGGCAGGTCGCCATCGAACTGACGGCCCTGGCCACGCCCGGTAGCGGACGCTGCCGGGTCCTTTTCACCGTGGCCGACACCGGCCCGGGCATTGCCGCAGAAGCCCTGCCGCGCCTGTTCGAGCCCTTCACCCAAAGCGCCCGGGGACACCGGCGCGAACACCCGGGCGCCGGCCTCGGCCTGTCCATCTGCAAACGCCTGTCCGATCTGCTGGGCGGGGACATCAGCCTGGAAAGCGAAGAGAGTGTCGGCACCACCGTGGCCTTGAGCCTGCCCTTCGACCTGCCCGAGGCAGCGGCGCGGCCCGTCTCCGGCAAGCCCGCGCCGCAGCCCGGGCAGTACTCGGGCCTGGCCCTGCTGCTGGTCGAAGACGACGCCCTCACGCGCCTGGCCATGCACCGGTTGCTCGAACGGGTCGGCCACCGCGTCACCACGGCCGACAACGGCGCGGAGGCCCTGCGCGCCCTGACGGCCGGGGCCTTCGACCTGATCCTCATGGATGTCCAGATGCCGGTCATGGACGGCCTGGAGGCCACGCGCCGGCTGCGGGCCGGGGAGGCCGGGGCGGGAGCCGCCGCCACGCCGGTCATCGCCATGACGGCCTACGCCATGGCCGAGGACAAGGAAACGATCCTGGCCGCCGGCATGGACGGCCATATCGCCAAGCCCGTCAATGCCGACGAACTGTTCGCCATCCTGGAGCGGTTCGCGGACAGAGCGGCCACGGACGACGCCCCCCAGGCGAGCTGAAGCGGCGGGCCTGCCCGGGCCCGGGGCGCACCGATGGGCAAGTGGCGCACCCCGGGCTCACGGAGCGCGACCCGGCCCAACGACAGGGGCGGTCGCCAAGCCCCCGGCAGGCCAGGCTGCCCCGGCCCGCCGGGATTGCGCCGGCGGCGGGGAACCCTACGCGTCCTTGGGCGCCTGCGCCTCGACCTTGGGCTTGTCCACGCCGAGGACCCGCTCGGCGAATCCCTGCACCAGCACGTAGAAAACCGGCACCACCAGCACGGCCAGCAGGGTGGAGGCGAGCATGCCGCCGAAAACCGCCGTGCCCACGGCCCGCTGGCTGGCCGCGCCGGCCCCGTTGGCCGTCAGCAGCGGCACCACGCCGAGGATGAAGGCGAACGAGGTCATGATGATGGGGCGAAAGCGCAGCCGGGCCGCCTCCACCGCCGCCTGGGTGATGTCCATGCCCTTGGCCCGGCGTTCCCGGGCGAATTCCACGATGAGGATGGCGTTCTTGCTGGCCAGGGCGATTAAAAGCACCACGCCGATCTGGGTGTAGACGTTGTTGTCCATGTGGCGAATCAAAAGCGCCACCATGGTGCCCAAAAGGGCCAGGGGCACGACCAGGATGACGGCCGTGGGCGTGGCCCAGCTCTCGTACTGGGCGGCCAGGACCAGGTAGACCAGGACCACGGCCAGGGCGAAGATCAGGTAGGCCTGGTTGCCGACCTGCTTCTCCTGGTAGGACATGTTCGTCCATTCGATGCCCATGGACGTCGGCAGGCGGTCCCGGGCCATCTGCTCCATGAGCGTGAGCGCCTGGCCGGAACTGAAGCCCGGGGCGGCGGCGCCGTAGACCGCGGCCGAGGTGTAGAGGTTGTAGCGGGTCAGCACCGTGGGGCCCAGGATGTCCTTGATGGTGGTGACCGCGGACAGGGGCATCATCTCGCCCTTGTTGTTGCGGATCTCCATCTGCATGACGTCCTGGGCATTGAGGCGGAAACGCGACTCGGCCTGGGCCCGCACCTGGTAGACGCGGCCGAACTTGTTGAAGTCGTTGATGTAGGTCGAGCCCATGTAGGTGGAGATGGTGCTGAAGAGGTCGTTGAAGCTGACCCCCTTGTACTGGACCTGGGTGCGGTCGATGTCGGCGTAGATTTGCGGCGTGGCGGCGTTGTAGGTGACGTTGAGGGGGGTCAGCCCGGTCTGGGTGCGGCCGACGTCGATGAGCCCGTAGCAGGCCTCCTGCAGGGCGTAGGGGCCAAGCGCCCCCCGGTCCTCCACCATCATCTGGAAGCCGCTGGCCTGGCCCAGGCCCTGGATGGCCGGCGGGATCATCACGAAGGCCACGGCGTCCTGGAGCGTATTGAGGCGGGAGCGGATGTAGCGCAGGATGGATTGCTGGTCCACGCCCTTGGGCCGCTTGTCCCAATCCACGTAGGTGACGAAGATGGCGGCCATGTTGGGCTGGTTGAGGGAGTCGAGGATGGACATGCCGCCGAAGGTGATCCAGTCGGCCACGCCGGGCGCGTCCTTGAGGAAGCCGTCGATCTGCTTGATGACCGACGCCGTGCGCGACAGCGAGGCCGCCGGCGGCAGCTGGAGGCTGATGATGGCGTAGCCCTGGTCCTCTTCCGGCAGGAAGCCGGTGGGCAGGGAGGCGAAGCCGATGAAGGTCACGGCGATGAGCCCGGCGTAGCCCAGCATGGCCGTCTTGGCGTGCCGGACGATGAAGCCGACCACGGCGGCGTAGACGGCCTCGCAGCGGTTGTACAGGGCGTTGAAGCCCCGGAAAAAGGCGTTGGGCTGCCCCTTGTGGGGTTTCATCCACAGGGCGCACTGGGTGGGCTTGAGGGTGGCGGCGTTAATCGCGCTGATCACGGCCGTGGAGGCGATGACCAGGGAGAACTGGCGGTAGAGCTGGCCGGTGATGCCGGGCAGAAACGAGGCCGGCAAAAAGACCGAGATCAGCACCAGGGTGATGCCGATGATGGGGCCGAAAAGCTCCTTCATGGTGGCGATGGCCGCGTCGTGGGGGCTATCCCCCAGTTCAATATGGTGGGCCGTGCCCTCCACGATGATGATGGCGTCGTCCACCACGATGCCGATGGCCAGGATGATGCCGAACAGCGTGACCAGGTTGACGGAAAACCCGAGCATGCCCATGGCGATGAACGCCCCGAGGATGGTGACCGGCACGGTGGTGGCCGGCACGAGCATGGCCTTGAAGTCCTGGAGGAAGAGCATGATGACCAAAAGCACCAGGATGCCGGCCTCAATCAGCGTCTTGTAGACGTCGTGGATGGCCTGGTTGACGAAGCGGGTGGTGTCGAAGGGGATGTCGTAGATGAGCCCGGGCGGGAAGTCCTGGGCGATCTTTTTCATGGCCGCCTTGACCAGGTCGGCGGTCTCGAGGGCGTTGGCCCCGGGCAGGAGGTAGATGGCCAGCAGGCTGGCCGGCTTGCCGTTTTTGAGCGCAAAGCGGTCGTAGGTCTTGCTGCCCAGTTCCACCCGGCCCACGTCCTTGACGCGCAGGACCTTGCCGGTCTCCTTGAAATCGGCCTTGAGGATGATGTCCTCGAACTGGGCCACGTCCTCGAGGCGGCCCTGCATCTGGATCATGTACTGGAAGTGCAGGTTGTCCGGGGCGGGCTGCTGGCCGATCTGGCCGGCGGCGACCTGGACGTTTTGCTGGGAGACGGCGTTGACCACGTCCTGGGCCGTGAGCCCGAAGGTCTTGACCTTGTCCGGGTCGAGCCAGATGCGCATGCCGTATTCGTCGCTGCCGTTGACGTTGACGCTGCCCACGCCCGGCAGGCGCGACAGCTCGTCGCGCACGCGCAGATAGCCGTAGTTGGACAGAAACAGGCTGTCGTAGGTGCCGTCGGGCGATTCGAGGGAAACGCACATCAGGATGGCGGTGGACTGCTTCTGGACGGTGATGCCTTGGGCCTGGACCTGCTGGGGCAGGCGGGCCAGGGCCTGGTTGACCCTGTTTTGGACGAGCACCGTGGCCATGTCCACGTCGGTGCCGACCTCGAAGGTCACGGTCAGGGTGTAGGAGCCGTCCGAGGCGCTATTGGAGCTCATGTAGAGCATGCCTTCCACGCCGTTGACCTGCTGCTCGATGGGCGCGGCCACGGAGTCCACGATGACCTGCGGGCTGGCGCCGGGGAAGCTGGTGGTGACCTGCACCGTGGGCGGGGTGATGTCGGGGTACTGGGCCACCGGGAGCCGCAGCAGCGTGACCACGCCAAGCAGCATGATCAGCACCGCCAGCACGTTGGCCAGGACCGGCCGCTCGATGAAGAATTTGGAGAACATGGCGTGCGGCCCCTAGGGGTTGGCCCCGGCGGCCGGCGCATGGGGCGCGGGGGCCGGGGTTTTGGGCGCTGGGGCCGGTTTTTTTGGCGCATGGGCCGGCGCCTTGGACGCGGCAGCCGGCGCCTTGGGCGCAACAGCCGAGGCCGGCGCCACGGCGGCTGGGGCTTCGGTCACGGCGTCCGGCGCCTTGGGCGCAACAGCCGGGGCCGGCGCCACGGCATCCGGGGCCTTGGGCGCAACAGCCGGGGCTTGCGGCGTGGCATCCGGGGCCTTGGGCGCGGCGGCCGGGGCCTTTGGCGCCGGGTCGGGCGTCTTCGTGGCGGTGTCGGCGGCTTTCGGCGCGGCGGCCGGGGCCTTGGGCGCGGCGGGCAGGGGCTCGGCCTTGCCGCCGGGGCGCACCCGCTGCAGGTCGCTGACGATGACCCGCTCGTCGCCGGTCAGGCCCTTGTCCACCACGTACATGCCGTCCACGGCGAAGCCGAGGGTGACCGGGCGCTGCTGCACCACGTCCTTGTCGTCGAGGAGCAGCAGGAAATGCCCGGTCTGGTCCTGGCCCACGGCCGTGTCCGGCACGAGCAGGGCCTGGCGTTTTTTCAGCGGCACCCGCACCCGGGCGAAAAGCCCCGGGGTGATGCCGCCATCGGGGTTGGGCAGCTCGCCCCGCAGCAGGATGGTGCCGATCTTGGGGTCGATGCCCAGGCCGTAGTAGTCGAGCTTTCCCGTAAACGGATAGTCCGTCGAATCGCTGAAGCCGACCTCCACCGGGATATGGACATCCTTTTCCGGGGCGGCCGTTCCGCCCCGGGCGGCCTTAAGGCGCAGCAAATCGCGCTCGCCCAGGGTGAAGTAGACGTACATGGGGTCGTAGCTGATGGTGGTGGCCAGAAGCGTCGGTTCGCCGGCGCCGACGAGGTTGCCCACGTCCACGCTGCGCCGGCTGACCCGGCCGTCGAAGGGGGCCAGGACCCGGGTGTAGCTCAGGTTGATCTCGGCGATCTCGATTTGCGCCTTGGCCGCTTCCACGCCGGCCTTGTACTGCTCGCGCTGGGCGTCCCACTTGACCACGTCCGTGTCCGGGCCGGCCTTTTCCCGCAGCAGGTTCTTGGCGCGCACGTATTCGATCTCGGCCTGGTGCAGGCCGGCCTGCTGGCTCAGCAGCTGGGCCTTGGCCTGCAGGAGCTTGGCCTCGTAGGGCTCGGGCTGGATGACGAACAGCAGCTGGCCCTTCTTGACGTCCGCGCCGTCCACGTAGGCCTGCTTGACGAGGTAGCCCTCGACCCGGGCCTTCAAATCGACGGAATTGACGGCCTGGGTGTTGCCGGTGAACTGGAGGTATTCCGTGACCTCCCGGTTCTCCGGCCTGGCCACCTGGACCTTGGGCGTGGGCGGCGGCACGTACTTGTTGCCGCCCTCGCAGCCGAAAAGGACGATAAGGCTCCCCGCGACAGCCACGAGGGCGACCAGGGCCGAGGCGATCCGTTGGTGTGGCGTGTGCATGGGCTATCCGTCCCGATCGTGTTTGCCGCGGCCCGCCCGGGCGGCGCGGTTGCCGTTTGGGGTGGCGATGCTACAGGTCGGGCACGAACCGGGACAGGCCCTGGCCGGATTCCTCGACCTGCTTCGGGCCTTCCTTGATCTGCGAGCCCCACCACGTCCGCTTTTCCATCTCGCGCCGCACGTCGTCGGGCACGTAGGGCAGGCCCTGGCGCACCTGCCAGCCGCCGCCCAGGGCCCGGTAGAGGCTGACCAGGGAGGTGGCCACGGTGCCTTGCGTGGTCACCAGGTCGTCCTGCTGCTTGAGCAGTTGCTGCTGGGCCACGAGCACGGTGGTGTAATCGGTCTTGCCCTCGCTGTACTGGATGAAGGCCAGGTCGGCCGAGCGCTTGGCCGCGTCGGCCGCCTTGGCCAGGGAGACGACCTGGGCGCTGGCCCCGATGTAGCTGGACAGGGCGTCCTCGACCTCGCGCAGGGCTTTGAGCACCGTCTGGCGGTACTGGATGAGCAACTGCTGGAACTTGGCGTCCTGGACGCGGACGTTGTCGATGATCCGGCCGTAGTTGAAGAGGTTCCAGGAAAACTGCGGCACGAACTGGGCCGTGAACCCCTGCTGGGACAGCAGGTTGGACAGGCTGAACAGGCCCACGTCGCTGGCCAGGAAGCCGACCGAGCCGCCGAGGGAAAACGAAGGGAACAGATCGGCCTTGGCCACGCCGATCTTGGCGCACTGGGCCATGGCGGCGTATTCGGCGGCGCGCACGTCGGGCCGGCGGCGCAGCAGGTCGGCCGGCACGCCCACCCCGATCTCCCAGGGCGGCGCGGGAATGCCCTTGGTCCGGTCGAGGCCTTCCGGCGGCGTGTCCGGCGGCAGGCCCAGCAGCACGGACAGGGCGTGGCGGTTCTGGGCGATGGCGCTTTCGAAGCCCGGGATGGTGGCCTCGGTGGACAGCAGCATGGTCCTCGCCTGCTCCACGTCGCGCTCGCTGGTGGCGCCGTAGCGGAAGCGGGCCTCGGCGATTTTGAGGCCCTCGGTTTGCAGCACCACGTTCTGGTGGGCGATGTCGAGCTGGGCCTGGTTGATGCGCAGGTTCAGGTAGGTGGTGGCCACGTCGCCGGCCAGGCTGACCAGGGCGTTGTCGTAGTCGGCGGCATTGGCCCGCAGCGTCGCCTCGGCCGACTCGATGCCCCGGCGGTACTTGCCCCAGAAATCGAGCTCCCAACTGGCGCCGAGGCCCAGGGTGTTCTGCCAGACGGCGTCCTGCACGGACTGGCTGGAGCCGGGCTGGGGCCAGGTGGGGGCGAGGTGGCTTTCCTTGGTGAAGGTATAGCCGCCGGAGCCGGTCTGGGACTGGGGATAGAACTGGCCCACGGCGATGCCGAGCTGGGCCCTGGCCTCGATGACCCGCAGCCCGGCCACCCGCAACGGCAGGTTGGCCTCGAAGGAGGAACGGACCAGCCGGGCCAGTTCGGGGTCGCCGAAGGCGTCCCACCACTCGTTTTGCACCGCCAGGCCCGGCCGCGTGCCGGCCTGGCCGCCCTCGACCCAGTCCGGGTAGGCCGGATCGCCCGGGCGCTTGAAGTCGGGTCCGACCTTCATGCAGCCGGAAGCAAGGATGGCCGCAAATAGCGCCATCCACAAGGGCAACCTGAAACGGATCGCACGCATGGAAACCGACCCCGTGACCCGGACGCAGGGTTTATGAAAAAAACGTCGGCACCGTCGAACCAATCCCCATCCATGGTGTGGCATGGCCACGGGAACGCCGCAAGCCCGGCCCAGGCACACAGCAGGGACGCAACGTCCCGCCTGCCGGCCAGGCCAGTCTCCTTTGCCGCTTGTTTCTTTTTTGGCCATCGCTGTCAATAACTTTGAAGCAAAAAAGCAGGTTACCTCCAAATATACAAAAAGGGCCCCGTGTGCCCCCACGTGCTGCCGCGCGGCTGCCCCGGCCGGGGCGTCGTTTCCCTTTGCGCCGCGCCGCCCGGCAGTGCCCGCGACGCGCCCCCATCACGTCTGCAACACCCGATCGCCCGCCCCAATGGTGAATCCGGAACCGTTTTGGGCGATGCCTTGCTCCATGAGCCGCCCCGTTCCCCTGTCCCGGATTACGGCAGGCCCTCCGGCAAGGGCCGCCGCCGACCGGTACCGAGGCCTTGGTACCGCTGGGAAGGCTTGCCTCCCCCGGCGACTGTGCTAGTTTCGCGACAACCATGCCGCCGGCCGCGAGGCGCCCGCGTCGCGGCGGCGATAATCCCCAACCCCTGGAGCCTGCCCATGCCCCTCGTCCGCGAAGTCACGTTCGATTTGCTGCGCCGCCTGGGCCTGACCACCGTCGTCGGCAACCCGGGTTCCACCGAAGAGACGTTCCTGAAAAATTTCCCGGCCGACTTCACCTATGTCATGGCCCTGCAGGAAACCAACGTCGTGGCCATCGCCGACGGCCTGGCCCAGGGGCTGCGAACGCCGGTCATCGTCAACGTGCATACCGGCGCCGGCATCGGCAACGCCATGGGCGCCCTGCTCTCGGCCTACCTCAACAAGACGCCGCTGATCGTCACCGCCGGCCAGCAGACCCGGCAGATGCTCCTGTCCGAGCCGTTTCTGACCAACTTCGAGCCCCAGACCCTGCCCCGGCCCTATGTCAAATGGAGCTACGAACCGAGCCGCCCCCAGGACGTGCCCGGCGCCTTCATGCGCGCCTACGCCATGGCCATGCAGCCGCCGACCGGCCCGGTCTTCCTGTCCTTGCCCCTGGACGACTGGGACCAGGAGATGGCGGCCGTGGACGTCTTTCGCACCATCGCCACCCGCCAGGCCCCGGACCCGGACCGCCTGGCCGCCTTCGCCCGTCGCATCGAGGCCAGCCGCAACCCGGTGCTCGTCTACGGCGGCGACCTCGGCCGCAGCCAGGCCTGGGACGCCGGCATCGCCCTGGCCGAACGCGTGCAGGCCCCGGTCTGGTTCGGCCCATTCACCGAAAACGTGCCCTTCCCGCAGGACCATCCGCTCTACGCCGGCGTGCTGCCGGCGGCCGTGGGCCCGGTCAGCCAGGCCCTGGCCGGCCATGACCTCATCGTGGTCGTGGGCGCGCCGGTCTTTCGCTACTATCCCTGGGTGCCCGGCGACACCCTGCCGGCCGGGGCCGAACTGCTGCAGGTCACGGACAGCGCCTACGAGGCGGCCAAGTCCGTGGCCGGCGACAGCCTGGTCGGCGACGCCGGCCTGGCCGTCGCCGGCCTGCTGGACAGGCTTGGACAGCGCCCGGCCCCGGCCTCGCCCCGCCCGGCCGGCGCCCGCGAGGACGCCCAGGCCCTTCTGGCCGGCGCCGGCGAACCGCTGACCGCCAAACAGGTCTTCGCCGTGCTCTCCCAGTGCGCCCCCGAGGACTATGTCCTGGTCAACGAATCGCCCTCCAACATGGGCGAACTGAGCCAGACACGCTTCGGCACCATCACCAAGCCCGACAGCTACTACATCATGGCCTCGGGCGCCCTGGGCTGGGGCATGCCGGCGGCCGTGGGCCTGGCCCTGGCCGAAAAGCGCACCGGCCGGGGCCGCCCCGTGGTGGCCCTTATCGGTGACGGATCGTTCCAGTACGCGCCCCAATCCATCTGGACGGCCGTGCAGCACGGCGCCCATGTCGTGTTCGTGGTCCTGCGCAACGAGGAATACGGCATCCTCAAGGCCTTCGCCCTGCTTGAGGCCACACCCAACGTCCCGGGCCTGGACCTGCCGGGCCTGGACATCGCCTCCCTGGGCCAGGGCTACGGGGCCAGGGCCTGCCGGGTTGCCTCCCCGGCCGCCATCGAGGCCGCCTTCCGCCAGGCCCTGGCCGAACCGGGCGTCACGGTCATCGAAATCCCCATCGACAAGACGATCCACAAGCTGCTGGGCGACGGCTAGGGAGGTCGACGCCACGGCACAACAGGGCGGCGCGCCCGGACCGACAAGCCAAGGCCGGCACGCCGCCGGACGAGAAAATCGATGGACCACGGGATCGTGCTTCCCAAGCTCCGGGATTCCCGCTATCCTCGCATTTCCCCGGTGATCACGCGGCTTTCTCGTGTCTGTGCCTACACTCGTACGCAGCAGGAGGCCTTCCGCGATGCGACGCCCCACCATCGTCTTGGCGCTTGTTTCCGTCCTTGTCGTGTTCCTCGTACTTGCCTGTTCCGCCGCCTTGGCCGGCAACGAACGGGGCGCCTCCACCGGCCCCACCACGGCCAAGGGCACGGTCCAGTCCGACCAGTACCTCCACGTCCCGCCCGTCAAGGTCGCCCCGAACATGGAGCCGGTCGTCCCCCATCCCGACCAGGCCAGGCGGACGGCGGACAAGCTGGCCGCCCTGGAAAAAAAGTTCGGCAAAAAGCCCAATATCATGGTCGTGCTGCTCGACGACGTGGGCTGGATGGACGTGGGCTTCAACGGCGGCGGCATCGCCGTGGGCAACGACACGCCGACCCTGGATTCCTTCGCCGCCAAGGGCCTGATCCTCACCTCGGCCTATTCCCAGCCGAGCTGCTCCCCCACCCGGGCGACCATCATGACCGGCCAGCTGCCCGTGCACCACGGCCTGCAATACCCGCCCATGTACGGCCAGGCCGGGGGCCTGGAAGGCGCCGTCACCCTGGCCAGGCTTTTGTCCGACCAGGGCTACGTCACCCAGGGCGTGGGCAAATGGCACATGGGCGAAAACGAGGGTTCCCAGCCGCAAAACGTCGGCTTCGACGACTTCCGGGGCTTCTTGTCCGTGTCGGACATGTACACCGAATGGCGCGACATCTACTACAACCCGGAAATCGCCCTCAACCCGGCCCGGTTCGCCATGATGGAAAAGTCCGATTTCAACCACAACGACGTGCACTGCCGCAAGGGCCAACCCTGCCAGGCGGTGCGCCTGATCGACCTCGATACCATCAAGACCCTGGACCAGGAATGGGCCGCCTATGCCGAGCAGTTCATCCGCAACCAGGCCGGGGCGCAAAAGCCCTTCTTCCTCTACTACGGCACCCGGGGCTGCCATTTCGACAACTACCCCAACGACGCCTTTGCCGGGACCTCCCGGTCCCACACCTCGTTTGGCGACTGCATGGTGGAGATGGACGCCGTCTTCGGCCGGCTCATGCAGGCCCTGGCCGATTCGGGGCAACTCGAAAACACCCTGGTCCTCTTCACCTCGGATAACGGCCCCGAGGGCGAGGTGCCGCCCTACGGCCGCACGCCCTTTCGCGGCTACAAGGGCACGACCTGGGAAGGCGGCGTGCGCGTGCCCACCTTCGCCTACTGGAAGGGCATGATCGAACCGCGCAAGTCCGAGGGGCTCTTCGACCTGGCCGACGTGCTCCCCACTGCCCTGTCCCTGGCCGGCAAGCCCGGGGCGGAACTGGCCAAGCTGCTGCCGGCCGACCGCTACCTGGACGGCATCGACCAGGCCTCGTTCCTGCTGGCCGAGGGCGGCGACTCCAACCGCCGCAGCGTGTTCTATTGGATGGGCACGCAGTTCGCCGCCGTACGCATCGACGAGTTCAAGTACCACCAGGTGGTGCAGATCACGGATATGATCGTCAAGAAGGGCTGGAACGCGGGGTTCAGCGGCGGCGTGGTGGACAAGACCGGCTGCGAGGTGCTGTTCAACCTCTACACCAACCCCCAGGAGGATGCCATCGTCGGCATCCGGCACCTGCCCGTGGCCGGCATCCTCCAGCAGGAGATGCTGCGCTACGAAACCGAGGTGCTGCCCAAGTTCCCGGCCAACTTCAAGCTGCCCGGGGGTTGATGGGGAAACCGCGGCTGGTGCGAAACCCTCGCGTCAAAAGGTGTAGCCAAACGACAACTGGCCGCCGACGCCAACGCTTCGCCCGCCGTCGCCGAGCACCCCGTCGGCCCGAACCCGCAGGGTCAGGGACTTGTAGGCGGCGGCAAGGCCCAGGCCGGCCTTGAACAGGTCATGGCTGCCGAAGGCGGAGCGCTGGCTGACGGCCTGTCCGGAGCACGTCCCGAGGCTCGTGACCTGCGGGTCGCCCAGGAGCCGCTCGTAGCCGAGGGTCAGGGCGGGGCTCACGGCCCAGGCTTGCCCCCCCCACCGGTCGAGGGCTGCATCCAGGTCGGCCACCAGGCTCGCCATCGCGTTGTCGCGGCCGTGGACGGACAGGGCCAGTTCGCTGCCGCTTTCCGTGAAGCCGGCCAGGGTTTCGCCCGTGACCCGCACCCCCACTTGCGGCGTGACCGTGAGCCCATCCCGGGCGAAGACGTGACCGAGGGCGGCCAAGCCGCTGGCCAGGCCGCCGGTGGTCCGGCCGCTGGCCGAACCCAGGCCGCCGCCCAGGGGGCGGTCGCTTTGGACGTCCACGAAGCCGGCCAAGGCCCGGGCCGCCAGGTAGGGGCCGCTGTCCAGGCCGAGGAAGCCGAAGCGGCCGCCGAGGGTGGCAAAAACGGTCTGGGTCGTGGCCGTGGCCCCGGCACTGCCGACCGCCCCCCACAGGGCGCCCAGGCCCGCATGGCCGCCGGCCCGTTCGCCGGCCCGGTAGGTGACGCCCACCATCGAACCGGCCTTTTGCTCCCGGCTCGAGGCCGTCTCCGTTCCCCCCTGGGTCCAGAAGGCGCCGCCAAGGCCGGCCAGCCAGAACCGGGCCTGGCCAGCGGCCAGGTCGCGGCTTTCCCCATAAGGCCGCAGGGCCTCGTCCACCCAGCCGGGCTGGCGCAGCAGGGCCGAAGCGGTGTCGGCATGGACCTGGCCCCCGACCTGCCCGGGCACCCCGCCCAGGCCGCCCAGGTCCACCGACGACTGGAGATAGAAATTGTAGGCGGTGTAGCGGCCGGAAAGGGCCGATTGCTGCAACCCGTTGAGCAGGGCCGCCCCGGAAGCGGCATTGCCGGCCAGGCCCCCCTGCCCGGGCAGGACCGGATACGAGACCATCTTGGCCCGCAGCACGTAGATGTCTTCCAGGGTCAGCCCCAGCCCCTGGATCAGGTAGCCGTACATGGAGCCGTAGGACTGGTTCACCTGGTCGAGGGCGGCCTCGAGGTAGCCGGGCACGACCCCCAGAAGCACCGTGATGGTGGCGGCGTTCGCCCCGGGCTGCTCGGCCAGGATGGCGGCCCGCGACGCCTCGATGGTGGCGGCCGTATAGCTGTCGGTGGCCAGGTAGTCCCGCATGATGGTCGCCGACGGGACGCCGGCGATGCTTTCCAGGATGGCCGACGTCCAGCCCGTGCGGTCCTTGCCGCCCGAGCAGTGGTACACGTCGGGGAAGGGGTCGTGGGCCAGGGTCAGAAGGACGGTCCGGAAATTCGCCCGCTCGGTCGGATCGGTCACGAAGCCCCGATAGAGGTTTTCGAAATAGCCGAGGGACTCCGAAAGAGAGGAAGCAAAGGACGGGAAGCTCGGCGGACTCGAACTGCCGTAGATATTGACGTTGGTGTAGAAGGCGCCCCCGGGCACTAGGTCCGGGGCGCTGGCGATCTCCGAGGGCGTGCGCAGGTCGATGTCCCGGCCGATGCCCAGGGAACTGATGGTCCGCCAATCCGTGTCGCTTAAGCCATTGAGCGCGTCGGAGCGGTAGAACACGCCGGTGCGCATGAGCCCGAACTGGCTCGTGACGTTGACGAAGCCCGTGCCGCCGTAGGCGGCCGCGATGCCCGCGATATCCCGAAAGTTCGGCGCCGACGCCAGCACCGGGGTGCCGATCACCTGGCCTGCGGCGGGCCTGGCCGCCAAACAAAGCAGGACCGCCAGGACGCGGATGAGGATGTTGCCCATGATACCCCCGTTCGGATCGCATTGGCCGGCTTGTGCGCCGCAGCATCACCACGCGGTGCCAGGAGCGGTTCCCTAGCGCTTCCTTGCGAGCACCTTCCGGCGCACAGGCAAAGGGCAGCCGCACGAACGCAGCCACAGGACGTCGAAAAAAACGGGATTCTTCCCGTTGCGACAACAAGGAATCGACAGAAAGCCTTCCCTAGCACGATTCATTCTCCCCCACCACTCCCGTCCATCCCAATG
Source organism: Solidesulfovibrio sp. DCME (assembly GCF_049995385.1). Lineage (NCBI taxonomy): Bacteria > Pseudomonadati > Thermodesulfobacteriota > Desulfovibrionia > Desulfovibrionales > Desulfovibrionaceae > Solidesulfovibrio > Solidesulfovibrio sp. DCME. The sequence continues at coordinate 671,979 of NZ_CP188261.1, read as the reverse complement.
CTGCGGTGCGTCATCCTGCAACAACACAATTCCACCGTTTACTCCTGTCGCATGGGACAGAGAACACCACGTAGCGCACGACACCAATGCCCGCTTGGCGCACGAACCGAACCGCCCTGGAGTCCCGTCTCCCGCATCGCGACCAAAAAGAAAAATGCACCAGGCATTTTGACTTCCCCTCCCGCCTTGGGTAACCAGGAATGCAATGGCGCAACGGCACAACGGCCCGGCTCCGTCCGGACACGCCCGGGACGCCACGCCGGCTCGACCGCCACAGCGACCGACTCGCCCCCACGATCTTTGTGTTCCTAACCCGCAGCGCACGTCGGAGATGCCATGACCGCACCGATCATCGCCTTCACGGATACCGGCCCGCTGCCAGCCATCAGCGCAGTGGGCGGCAAGGGCTATTCGCTGCTCCGTTTATGCCGCGAGGACTTCCCCGTACCGCCGGGATTCGTCCTGACCACCCGGTTTTTCGAGCCCTGGGTGCGGCAGGTGCGGGCGACCGACGCCTGGAAGGCCCTTGTGGCCGCCCCGGCCCGGGACATGGCCACGGCGGCCGCCGCCCTGCCGCCCCTGGCCGAGGCCCTGGCCTTGGACGCCGACCAGACGAAGCTCCTGGCCGAGGCCCTGGAGGCCCTTGGCCAATGGCGGCTTTTCGCCGTGCGCTCGTCCTCGCCCGAGGAGGACCTGGCCGGGGCCTCCTTTGCCGGCGGCTACGAGACCATCCTCGGCGCGACGCGGGAAACCATGGAACGGGCCGTGCGCCGGGCCTTCGCCTCCTGCCTGAACCCCCGGGTCTTCGTGTACAAGCGGCAACACGGCTTCGACACCAGCCAGGCCCGCATCGCCGTCGTCGTCCAGGCCCAGGTCGACGCCGAGGTGGCCGGCGTCGGCTTCAGCCTCGACCCGCTGACCAACGACTACGACCTGGCCGTGTTCAACGCCAACTGGGGCCTGGGCGAGACCGTGGTCAGCGGCCTGGCCACGCCCGACCAGTTCACCGTGGACAAGGTCACGGGCAAGGTCGTGGAGACGGTCATCGGCGCCAAGCAGACGTCGTATTGGCTGCTCCCAAACGGCGGCACCACCGAACGGCCCGACGACCGCCACGACGAAGCGACCCTGTCGCCCGACCAGTTGCGGCACATGACGGCCACGCTTTCGCGCATCGAGGCCCTGTACCAGTGCCCCATGGACATCGAATGGGCCTGGCAGGGGGACCGGTTCTCCCTGCTGCAGGCCAGGCCCATCACCGCCTGGCTGCCGCTGCCCGAGGAGATCCGCACCGAACCCGGCGCGCCGCGCCTGCTTTTCATGGACGCCACCCTGGCCATCCAGGGCATCCAGGAGCCGCTGTCGGTCATGGGCCAGGACTTTCTGACCGTCTTTTTCCGCCGGGTGGCCCACCGGCTCCTCGGCGACACGGCCATCCTCGACCCCAGGCACGGCATGGTCCGCCTGGCCGGCGGCCGGCTCTACTCCTGCCTGTCCTACGCCTTCACCATGGCCAGCCCCGAGGGATTTGCCGGTTTCATCGCCAACATGGATTCCATGGTCAGCGACATCCTGCGCGACACCGACCTGGCCCCCTACCGCCGGGTGGCCAAGCCGGCCTTCCTCGAACGCCTCATCCGACGGCTCTTGACCCACGTTCCCGGCCTGCCCCTGCGCAACCTGGCCGCCGCGCTGGCCCCCGAGCATGCCGCCGCCAGCTACCACCGCAAGGTGGCGGCCGCCCTGGCCGCCATGAAAGCCGTCACTCCGGACGCAACTGGCCTTGCCGCCTACGCGGACCGGCTGGCCGGGGACTTCCTCGAACTGCTGCTTTCAGTCCTGGCCACGCCCCTGCTGGTGGGGATCTTGACCAAGTCGCGGCTGCACCGGCTCTTCGCCGCCCGGGCCGCGGCCGACTCGACGGTGGCCGACGACCTGGCCCACATCGACCAGGCCCTGCCCCACAACATCACCATCGACATGGGGCTGGCCCTGTACGATGTCGCCGCGCAGTTCCGGGAAGCCGGGCTCGGCGACGCGGCCACCATCCGCCGCAGCCTGCTGGCCGGCGAATACCAGCCCCGGGCGGCCCGGGCCGTGGCCGCCTGGCAGGACTTCATGGAGCGTTTCGGCTTCCGGGGGCCGCGCGAACTGGACCTGGCCGCGCCGCGCTACCGCGACGCGCCCGAGACCCTGTGCAAGCAGGTCGTCGCCCTGGCCGCGCTGCCCGAGGGCGGCGAAACGCCCCGCACCATCCAGCAGCGCTCCATCGAACGGCGCCAGGCGGCCCATGCCCGCCTGGGGGAAACGGCCCGGTCCATGGGCACCCTGGCCCATGTGGAATATGACCTGCTCTACCGCCTGGTGGAGCATTTCGGCGGCTACCGGGAGAATCACAAGTACTATCTGGTGGCGATCATTTCCCTTGTGCGCGAGCACGTCCGTAAGGCCGGGCGCGAACTGGCCCGGGCCGGGCGGCTCGACCGGGAAGAGGCGGTCTTCGACCTGACGCTGGCCGACCTGGACCGGGGGCTGGCCGACCCGGAGTGCGACCTGCGCGCCCTGGGGGCGGCCAACACCGTGTTTTTACGCCGTCTGGGGCACGTGGAGGAGTTCCCCCACCTGGTGGACTCCCGGGGGCGCATCCTGCGGCCCAAAGCCCGGCCGGCCAAGGAGGGGGAGCTGTCGGGCCAGGGCGTGTCGCCGGGCACGGTGCAAGGGCCGGTCAAGGTGCTGCACAGCCCGGACGAGAAGCCGCTGCTGCCCGGCGAGGTCCTGGTGGCCAGGGCCACGGACCCCGGCTGGACGCCGCTTTTTGTCAACGCCGCCGCCATTGTGCTCGAGGTCGGCGGCATGCTCCAGCACGGTTCGCTGGTGGCCCGGGAGTACGGCAAGCCGTGCGTGGCCGGGGTGGCCGAGGCCACGCGGGTCCTTCGCGACGGCGAACTGGTGGAGGTGGACGGCTCCTGGGGCCGCATCCGCCGTCTGACGCCCCCGGGCGAGCCGGCCTCGGGGAGCGACCCTTAACGAAGGCGATGGCATGTTATGCGGAAACGGACGCATCGCTAGAACACGACGGCCCCGTCCTTGGCCCAGACCTGGGCCGAGGGGCCGCGCAGGACGAATTCCAGCTCGACGGTGAAGGACTCGGCCCTGTCTCCATCGAACACGCAGCCGATATTGACCCCGTGCTGGGCGCCGATGTCGGACCAGCCGGCCCCGGAACCCGTCATGCCCGACAGCTTGCGGACCTGGCCGTCCTTTTTGACGAACACCTCCACGCCGCTGTCCGTGCCGTTGGCCCGGGGATAATAGAGCATCCAGGCCCGGTCGCGCAGGACCTTGAGGCGAAAGCGCCCGGTGCGGGCCTTGTCCTTGCAGGTCAGCGCCAGCCAGCCCGGCTGGCCTTCCTGGGCCTCCGACCCGATATTGTCCAGGCTGTCCGGCTCGATGGATTGGACGATGTTGGAACAGGAGCGCAGGCCGCTGGCCTGGGGCGCCCAGCTGACCAGGGGCAGGATCGCCGAGCAGTAGACGGTGTGCCAGCGGCGGCTCGAAAAATAAAAGACAACGGCCGCCCCGGCCACGAGCGCCGCCACAACGAGCAAGCTTTTGTATCGGCCCATGGTTTTCCTACCAGTACTCGCACACGAAATAGTCCAGATCCGGATACTGAAACGACACCGTCAACGCCCCGTCGTCCGGGGACGGGCCAAGGGCCGCCTCCGGGAGGTTGTAGCTGTTGAAAAGCCCGCTGCGGCAATGGGCGGACAGCCGCGGGTCGCCGGCGGCCCAGCGTCCGTCGCCGTCCCGGGCGAAGGTCACGGTCAGGCGCAGGGCGTCGAGGCCCTCGCGCAGCTTGCGGGCCTTGTCCTCGGACATACGCCCGGCCGCCAACTGGCCGTCCACGAAGGCCGCGACGCCCAGGGAAGCCGTGGCTTCGTAGACTTCCGACCCGTCGCGGCGGACGAACCCGGCCCAGGCCAGGCCCTCCCCCCGGCCCCGGGCCTGCAAGGCCCGGCCGGCCGGCAGCGCCGCCAGTTCCTCGGCCGCCCGGGCCAGCCGCTCGCCCTCGATGGGCGTGACCACCGTCCCCTGGCAGGGGCAATCCTCGTTGAGGTACACGTCGCCGGCCGTGGTCCTGGTCAGGAAGCGCAAGCGGTTGGCGGCGCCGAAAAAGGCGACCTGCCAGTCGTTTTTGAGCAGCAAAAACCGCGACTTGGCCGGCGGATAATAGCCCGAATAGGTCAGGATGTAGGACAGTCCCAGCCCCGGCGTCAGGCCGAGGAATTCGGTGGTCGTGTCGAAATTGCCCACCAGCAGCGTGTTGCACCAGGCATTGTCCTGGCGCGTATACGGCATGAAGCCCTCCGACAACCGGGCGAAGCGCTCGATGCGCTCGCGCTTTGCCTCGGGCCTGGCCGTCAGGGCGTAGGCCTGGTTCTGGACCTCCTGGAAGCCGAACAGCCCGGCCGCCAGTTGGGCGCCGAGCAGAAACGGCACCAGGACCCGCCACGGGCCAAGGGTCAGCAGCAGCAGGAAGGAAAGCAGGTAGACCGGGAACAGGTGGCGCAGTTCCAGGGATTGGTAGGTCAGGGCGGCGAGGAGATAGCCGCCCAGGTTGCAGGCATGGACCCAGGGCAGGTCGCGGGCCGCCCGGCCGCCCGCCCCGCCGCTGCGCGCCCGCAGGCGGCCCCAGGCCAAGCTCACCAGGACCAGGGGCAGCAGGGCGACCATGACGCCGACAAAGGGATTGCCGGCGATGAGTTCCCGGGCGCGCGCGATGTTGGGCGCCACCAGATCGTAGGCCAGGCCGGGCATGGCGGCAAGCGCAACGCCCCCGCCGAGGATGTTCTGGACCACGGCCCGGCCGGGGCTGCTGTAGCTGACGAACGGCGAGGCCGGCAGCATGTAGGCGGCATAGCACAGGGCCAGCAGCCCGGCGCCGCAGGGAAAGGCGGCCAGCCGGCCCCAGCCCGCCACCGGCAGCACGAGCAGGCACCAGGGAATGAAAAGCAGCCCCCAGGACACCTTGATCAAGGCCGCCGCCGCGATGGCCACAAACAGCATTGCCGCGAAACGCCGCCTGTGCCGCCCAGGCTCGGCCGCGAGCACCTTGGCGAACAGGGCCGCCAGGACGAAGGCCAGGCCGAGGTGGGTGGCGTCCTGCCAGTACGTCGCCGCGGCATGGGGGAAATCGACCAGGGACACGATGGCCAGGCCCAGAAGCGGCAGTTTGGCCAGGCCCGGGCGGGTCAGCGCCAGAAAAACAATCAGGCACAGCGAGAAAAACGACAGGTTCAGCACGGCCGCCCGATAGGCAAAGGCCGCCCCGAACACCTTGGCCCCCAGGGACAGGGCCAGGGGAAAGCCGAACCCATGCGGCCCGAACGGCGAATTGCCCAGAAAGGCCGGAACCTCGTTGAGCGTGAAACGGCCCATGCCCAGGCCGGCCGCGGCCAGGGCCCTGGCCTGGGTCACGGCATCGAAGGTGTCCCAATGCGGATAGGGGATGAGGTTGCCGATCGCGGTCTGGGCCAGGGACTGAAACACCCCCGCCACCACCAGCCACGGCGTGAGGACGATCAACGCATAGCCCAAGGCCAGCACCAGCCTCTGGGCACCACCTTGCTTGCGTGGATTGAACATGCTGTATGTCTTGAACTTTTCCGGAGACAGCTTGGGATATGCCGCTGTACTGCCGTTTCCGGCCAGCGTCAAGCCCCCGGGGGCGGTGGCCGGCGCCGGGCCGAGGCCCCTTCCCTCGAACAGGGCCGCGCCGCGTGGCCCTTTGGCCGGGCGGCGGACACCGAACGGCTTGCGGCCGGCCTCTTTTTCGGCCGCGCCGCGCGGCCTTTCGAGCGGACGGCGGACAGGGGCCGTCTTTCTTCTTGCCAGCCACCGCCTTTTCAGGCAGACAGGACCCGGACGTCAGATGTTTGGAGGCCCGGGCCGGCGACGGCAACGGGCTTTTTTGATGCCCGACTTTGTGAAAAAAAGAACAATCTCCGCTCCGCGACTGCTTCTCCGCGAAACCCTTTTGAATCAATGACAAAAAACGGGGCACCGTCCACGGACGAAGCCCCGTCGTATTCGCTCGTGGCCGAAGCCCGGCCTAGACCTCGATATCGACCACGCGGCGTTCGGCCACCACCTTCTTGATGAAGTCCACCACTTCGAGGTGCAAGGGGTGCGTGGCATAGGCCTGCAGGTCCTCCCTGGAATCGAAGGTGCTGTAGAGCACGATGTCCGTCGGCGGCACCGAGGCGAACACGGCCTCCCCGATGGCCACTTCGAGTTCCCGGGCCAGCGGCAGCTTGGCCGGCAGGGCCAGCAGCCGGGCCTTCATTTCCGCCGCGTTGGCGGCCTTGTCGCGGCCCTCGGCCTGCTCCTTCAACGTCCACATGACGATGTGCTTGATCATCGCGCGCTCCTGCTCCTGGTTTGGCATTTCGCGGCGCCCCGGTCGCGTCCGGAGGGCGCCGCGCCACCGGGCCGTTCGCGGCCCGGTCCCGTTTCTCTTGCTGGCTGGCGCGCCCGGAGGCAAGGCTTTTACGCCCGGTTTGCGGCGCGCAGCGGAAAAAGAGGCGGCCCGGGGTGCGCTGGACCCGTTTTGCCGCCGGCCTTAGGGGAGCGGGCGGGTGTCGGCGGCCAGAAAGGCTTCTACCGCCCGGTGGGGGGCGTCGTCGTCGGTCATGGCCGCGTCGAGGAGGCGGGTGAAACGCAGCAGCCGCCCGACCAGCTCCAGGGCCTCGATGCTTTTGTCCTCGGCCGCGTCGCTGCACTGGGCCGTGACCAGGTCGTCCTGGCGGCTGGCGAAAAAGCCCCTGGCCCGCAGGATGGTGGTCAGGCAGATGGCCCGCCGTTCGCGCAGGGCCGGCACCGCGCCGCCGCCCTTGAAGCGCAGCCGCACGTAGTTGCCCCGGGCCCGGGGGCCGCAGACGGCGTCGATCATGGCGAAGTGGAACTCCAGCCGGGCGTTGACGTTGACATAGTCGCGGGTGACCAGGGCGTAGTTCGGCTGGCCCACGGGCCGGCGGCCCCGGCCGTCGGTCAGGCCCCGGGCCAGAACGCCGGTGAGGTCCCGCTCGCCGTCCTCCCCGAAAGCGATGCCCGGCGCGGACAGCCCCCGCCACAAGGCGGCCAGGGGAACCGAGGCCACGGCCTGCGGTCCGATCAGCCTCCCCGGGCCACTTTCCCGCAAGCCGCCGCCCAGGTCGATGACCATGCACTCCAGCGGCCCGTCGCCGCGCAGCACGCGCACGGCGCCCCCGGCCTCCTCGAGCAGCGCGTCGCCGGCCTCGAACAGGGTCAGCACGGCCGACTCGTGGGCAAAGCGCACGACGTCGTGCAGGGTGCGGCACTCCAGCACCGAAAAGGTCGGGCCGTAGGCGTCGGTCAGGGTCAGGGGCACGATCAGGTCGTGCACGGCCGCCCGGCCCGGCGGCAGTGGCGCCTTGGCGTTGTGGCCGGGTTCGGTTGCCGGCGGGCACAGGATGTCCTCGATGGGGCCGATGGCGGCGGGCGCGGGTACGATGCGGCCGGCGTCGGCGTCGAGCACGACCAGGGACCCCTCGGGCACGGCCTCGATGACGCCCTGGGCCCGGGTCAGCATGGGCCGGCCGGCCTCGCGGGCGATGGTCGAAAGGTGATCCACGGGATTGCCGCCGGCCGTGGCCAGGCCCTGCCACAAGGGCAGCCCCCGGGCCGCTTCCGGCGCGGCAAAGGGCAGCAAGGCCACGACCGGCCCGGCCACGGGCGCCGCCAGGGCGGCCTCGTCCGTGACATGGCGCGCCCGGCCCAGGCAACGGCCCGGCGAGGCCGTCATGCCGCCGGCGAAAAGTGGCCCGGGCAAGGCCGGCGGCCGGCGCGAGCCCCAGACGATGCGGGCCGGCCGCGACTGGAGGAGCCAAAAATTCCCCTCGCCATCCAGGGCGTATTCCAGGTCGCGCCACGAGCCGGCCAGGGCCTCGGCGGCCAGGGACAACCGGGCCAGGACGGCCCGCGCGGGCTCGGACAGCACCGGTGCGTTGCGCACGGCCTCGGGCACGGGCTCGCGGCGGATGCCGCCCCCGGCCGCGGCCACGGCCCGCCGGGTCTTGCGGGCCACGTGGGCGATGTGGTCGGTGGGGTCGTCGCGCAAGACGCGGTAGATGTCCACCGGGGCCGCGCCGTTGACGGCCAAAACGCCCAGCCCCGGCACGGCCGAAATAAGCATCCGTTCCGTGTCCGGCCGCACCGGGTCGAGGCTGAAGACCACGCCGGCGGCCGTCGCCGGCACCATGACCTGGACCAGGACGGCCATGTCCAGGGCGTCGGCGGCAAGCCCCGCCTGGCGGCGGTAGACGACGGCCTGTTCCGACACGCCCCCGGCCAGGACCTCCAGGAAGCCCTGTTCCAGGGACTCGGGGGCAAGGTTGAGGGCGGTGGCCAACTGGCCGGCGAAGGAATGTTCCAGCGTGTCCTCGGTCAGGGCGCTGGACCGGGCGGCCAGCGTCAGGGGGAAGCGCCCGGCCAGGTCCTGGCCGAGCGCGGCCACGGCCACGGCCATATCCCGGCGCAGCCACTCGGGCACTGCGGCACCCAGTATTTCCTTGCGCAGGGCGGCGCAGGCGGCATTTCGCGCCGCGTCGGCGCCGTCGGCCCCGCCCAGGGCCTGGCGGATGCGCGCCTCCAGGCCGCTTTCGCGTAAAAATTCCCGGCAGGCCCGGGCCGTCACCACGAAGCCCGGCGGCACCGGAAAACCGTTGGTCACGAGCAGGGCCAGGCCGGCCGCCTTGCCGCCCACGTCCGCTGCGTCGCGGGCCTGGGCCAGGGGCAGGCAGGACGGCGGGCGCGGGCTGGCCTCCACCTGTTCCAGGGCGGCCCGCAGGGCCTCCTCCAGGGCCAGCTGCCGGGCGTAGAGGGCGCCGGCCCCCCGGGCCGAAAGCCTGGCCAGGCCGTCGACCAGCTCGAAGGCCACGGCCAGAAGCTCCTCCACCCGGCCGGCCAGTTCGGCCGAGGCCGCGCCCGAGGCCAGGGCCGCCTCGACCGCGCCGAGCTTGTCCAGGGCGCGTTCGTTGTTGGCCAAAAGGATGCGGAAGGTGTGGTAGCGCACCTTGAGCGCATCCAGGGCGGCCCGTTCCCGGGTCTCCCGCCGCCTGGCCAGGAGGTTTCGCAGCCAGCCGATCACGGCGCGGCCTCCGCCGCCGAGGCGGCCCGCCAGGCCTCGCCGAAGGCCCGTTCCAGGGCCTCGACCGCGCCCTGGCCGGAAAGGTCCGTGTCGCGCTGGCGGGCGAAGGCGCACAGCCCGCCCAGAAGACGCAGGGCCATCAAGGCCGGGGCGTCCTCGATCATCTTGCGCCGGGCCGTCACCAGGTCGCCGGCCGCCTCCACCTTGAAGTCGTAGCGGGCCAGGATGCGCCGCAAGAAGGCCGCCCGGGCGTTCTTGCCGGCGGCATCGGCCAGGCCGCCGACGAAGCGGAAGGCGATGGTGTTTTTCTCGGGGTTGCCGCCGACATAGGCGTCGATGACCGTGTAGTGGTAGCCCAGGTGCAGGCTCAGGTTGCAGTAGGACCGGGCGGCGATGGCCAGATTGCCGCGCATGTCGGGCAGCGGCCTGGCCATGGCCCCGATGATGTCGCCAAGGCCCACCCGGGCGGCGGTGGTTTCCCACAGGCCCGGGGCCAGCAGGCCGCCAAGGACCGCGGCCAACGGGCGCGAGCGCACGGCGGCCAGCCCCGTGGCCCCGGGCGCCAGGGCGCCGCCGATGTCCAGGACCCGCAGGTCCAGGGGAATGGGCAGGGCCAGGGGTTTGGCCACGCCCTCGGGCATGCCGGCCTGGCGCAGGTCGGCCAGCACGGCCACGGCCCGGTCGTGGGCGAAATGCAGGATGTCGTGCAGGGTGCGGCAGCCGGCGGCGCTAAAATCCGGGGCGCCCGGGTCGGTTGCGTGCAACACGGCGATGCGCCGCAGCAGCCGGCGCAGCAGCAGGTACTCCGGATCGTCCGGGGACAGGCCGCCATCCGGGGCCGGCCGGGTCGGGCCGATGCCGGACAGCACGCAGCCCGATTCGGCGTCCACCGTGACCAGCATGCCCTCGGGCAGGGCGGCCACGGCCCCGGACAGGCCAAACAGGGCCGGGGTGCGGTATTCCCGGGCAATGGCCGCCAGATGCCCCACGGCGTCGCCCACCTCGGCCACCACCGCCCCGGCCCGCCGCAACAGCCGGGCCAAGGCCGGCGCGGCCGACCGGGCCACGGCCACGGCGCCAAACGGCAAGGCCTCCGGCGGCGTGTCCTCGTCCACGTGGACGACCACGCCGCTGGCCGCGCCCAGGCAAGCCGCCTCGCCGCCGCACAACACCGGCACGGCCCGGCCTTGCGGCGGCCGGGCCAGGGGCACGAAGGGCAGCGGTGCGGCCGATTCGAAGACCACCGCGCCGGAAGATTCCAGGGAAAAGCCCATTTCCACCGCCTGGCCGAGCAGGCGTTCGGCGGCCAGGGCCTGGCCGGCCAGGGCCTGGACAGCCTCGGCGCCAAGGCCGGGCAGGGCCGGAGCGGCGGTTGCGCCCTCGGTGGCCGCGTCCAGCCGGGTGAAGGGATGGGCGCGGTCGCAGGTGAAGGTCGCGGCCCGGCCCGGATCGCCCTCGGCCCAGACGTCCAGGCGCAGGGCCACGGCTCCGTCCGGTTGGCAAAAGGCCGTGCGGATGCGGCCCCTGGCCACGGCGGGCCTGGCGATCAGGACCGTGGCCGCAAGCCCGGCCCCCAGGGCGGCCTTGGGTGCGAGCTCCCGGCCAAGCGCCGCCAACGTGGTGGCCAGGGGGCCGGCCTCGCCGGCCAGGCCCGTGCGGGTCAGGGCCGCGCCCTCCCCGTCGGGGGCAACCGTGGCCACGGAAACGTTCAGGCGCGCCCCCGCCGCCGGCCCGCCCAGGCTTTCCAGGGCCTCGGCCAGATCCTCCCGGGCCGCGCCAACGAGGCCGCCCCCCTCGTCCCAGGCGGCCGGGGCCACCACGAAACCGTCCGGCACGGCCAGGCCCAGCCGGCCGGCCAATTCGCCCAGGGCCGCGGCCTCGCGGCCGACCTTGGCCCGGTCCTCCAGGCGCAGCTCGCGCAAGGGCCGCACCAGGTCGGCGTCCCGGGGCTCGGGCCGCCCGGCCAGGATGTCTTCCACGGCCGCGGCCAGGGCCATGAACCGGTCGTAAAGGTCGATGTGGCGGTTGGCGGTCATGCCGTTTAAGGCATAGACGGCCTGATGGGCCAAGTCCGTCACTTCCCGGGCGGACTTTTCCAGAAAGGCCCGGTCGAAGATGTATTCGCCGCCGAGCATCCGCTCCATGCCGGCCATGGCGGCCAGGGCGGCGGTGTTGGCGTCGAGCAGGGCCTGGAATTTCGAAAAAACGGATCGGGCCTCGCTGGGCGTTGCCCCGGCACGGCCCCGGTCCAGGGGCGAATCAAACGGCATGGCGGCTTCCCATCTGCGCTTCGAAGCGGCCGACCACTTCCAGGATGTCGGCCAGTTTGAACGGTTTGGCCACGAAATCGAAGGCCCCCTTGTGGAAGGATTCCTTGGCCGTCTCCAGGGTGGCGAAACCGGTGATGACGATGACGCCGACACCGGGCGAGACGGCCTTGACCCGGTCGAGGAAGGCGATGCCGTCGAGGCCTTCCATCTTGAGGTCGGTGATGACGATGTCGGCCGGGGTTTTCTCGAACGCGGCCAGGGCCTCCTGGCTGTCGGTGAAGGCCTCCACGTCGTAGCCGGCCTTCTGGAAGGCGGGCTTGAGCCGTTTGACCACGATGGGCTCGTCGTCGAGGATGAGCAGCCGGCGTTTGCGCGAATCAGGGGTTTCGGGCTGGGTCATGGGCGTCCTCCGTCACCGCCGCGATGGCGGTGAGAAATTCCGTGGCGAAACAGTGGGCGTCGCCCTCGCGGCCAAGGCGCACGTCGAGTTGGCGGGTAAAGCCGACCAGGCCGCCCAGCAGGCGCAGTTTGGCGCACATGGCCCGCCGGTCGACCTTCTTGATGCGCCCGACCACCAGGTCGCCGTGGATCTCGACCCGAAAATCGGCCCGCTCCAGGATCTTGCCGATGCAGCGCGCCCGCCGGGCCCGGCGGCCGAAATCCGTCACCCCGCCCAGAAACCGGAAATACAGCGAATTGTCGTTTACCACCTCGCCGACATAGGCGTCGATGAGGATGAAGTGGTAGCCCAGGTGCAAATTGAGGTTCATGTATTCGTTGGAGACCACGGCCAGGTTGCGGCCGAGCTTTTCCTCGCCTGGGCCGCCCATGCCGAGCGTGCGCGTGAGGCTGGCCATGAAGCTGCCCATGTCCACGGGCACCGGGTCGGTGTCCCACATGCCCGAATCGGTCAGCCCGGCGAGCAGTTCGCGCAGCGGCAGCGAGGGCAGCGCCTCGGGCGCGATCTCGCCGCCCTGGGCACTGCCGTCGCCGTCGAGGTCGATGATGGAGAGGTTAAGCGGCAAGGGCGAACGCAACCTGCGGGCCGAGGCGTCGAGGATGCCTTGCCTGTTTTCGCTGAACGCGATCAGTTCGGCCACGGCCTGCTCGTGGATGTAGCGGGTGATGTCGTGGTAGGTGCGGCAGGAGGCCGGCGTGAAGCTCGGGGCGTGGGGGTCGACGAGGTTTAGGGGCGTGATCTTTTTGAGCAACCGGCGCAGCAGCCGGTATTCGTAGGAGTCCTCGTAGACGGCCTCCTCGGTCAGCTCGAAGTAGCGCAGCTCCTTGACCAGGCCCCGGTAGACCACGTTTTGGGTGGCGTCCACGGTGATCTCGTCGCCGGTTTCGAGCAGCTGCGTGGCCAGGCCGCAGCCGACCACCGTGGGCAGGCGGAACTCCCGGGCCACGGCGGCCATGTGGCCGGCCGGGGAGCCGATGTCGGTCAGGATGCCCTGAGCCCTTGGCATGACCCGCGAATAGCGCGGCGAGGTGTGGTGGGCGACAAGGATCGCGCCGAAGGGGAAATCGTCGAGGTCGGCGTCGCTGCGCACCACGTAGGCCGTGCCCATGGCCACGCCGCGCTGGACCACGTCGCCGCGGCCGGAAAAAAGGATCGCGGCGTCCCTGGTGGCCGCGTCGATGGCCCCGGTGCGCCGGGCCGGGTCGCCGTAGAAGACCATGGGCCGGCTTTGCAGCAGGTACAGGCGGCCGGCGGCGTCGATGGTCCATTCCACGTCCTGGGGCCGCTTGAAATATTTTTCCAGGGACAGCGAAGCTTCGCCCAAAAGCGACAGGTCGGCCTCGGTCAGGCAGGGGGCATCGGCCTTTTGCGGGGGCAGGTCGGTATAGGCCGTGCCGCCTTCCGGGCGCAGGGTGAGGGCCTGGGGCTTGTGGGCGATCTCCCGGGACAGGCTGGCGAAGGGTGCCCGCCGGCCGATGAGGTAGGAATCGGTGTCCAGTTCGCCGGACATGATGGGCGCGCACAGCCCCCAGGCGGCGCTGACGAAGATGCCCTCTTCCTTGCGCGTCAGCGGCGCGTAGGTGTAGAGCCCGCCGCTGACCACGGAATCGATCATGACCTGGCAGCCCACGGCCATGACCGCCTCGTGTTCCTGGAAGCCCCGGCGGCGGCGGTACAGCCAGGCTTCGGGCGTGTAGGCCCCGGCCACCACCCGCTTGAAGGCCTCGGCCGCCTGGGACGGCGGCACGCCGATGACGCTTTCGTACTGGCCGGCGAAGCTCGTTTCGCCGTCCTCGTTCCAGGCCGAACTGCGCACGGCCAGGCTCCGGGGCGGTTGGCCCAGCCGCTCGGCCAGGGCGGCCAGGGCCTCGGCCAGGCCGCGCGACAGGCTTTTGGGCAGGCTGGCCGCCAGGATGCGCTGGCGCACCGTGGCCGAAGCCTCGGCGATGGCCCCTTCCTCGTCGGCGTCGAGCCGCGCGGTCTGCCGGGCGATGAGTTCGGGCAGGCCGTTTTTGGCCATGAACGCGGCAAAGGCCCCGGTGGTGATGACGAAACCGTCGGGCACGGGCAGTTGCAGCACGTTTTTGAGTTCGCCGAGCATGGCGAACTTGCCGCCGGCGGCCTCGGCCATGTCGGCCCGCAGGGCGGACAGGGGCAGGGTGGGGGCGGTGTCCGGAAAATGGTGCCGGCCGGCCAGCTCGTCGGCGATCTCCTGGCGCACGGTTTCGAAGGCCGAAAAGAGCGGTACGTTGCGGCAGCGGTTCAAAATGGACAGGTCGGAAACAAGCTTGAAGATCTGGTCGGAAAGCTCCTCGCAGGCGGCCTCGATGTAGCGGCGGTCGAAGACGTATTCGCCGCCGAGCTTGTCCCCCATGTCGGCCATGAGCGTGAGGATGCGGTTGTTGCGTTCGAGGATGCTTTTGAACTTTTTAAAAAGCACCACGAAGGGCACCGGGGCCTTGCCCCGGGGGGTGAGGCCCAACGCCTGTCCGATCCTGCCCAAAACGCCCATGGCCGACTGCTTCCTGTTTCCCGTTCGGGCGCGGCGCTAATGCGCCCCGCTCTTGGAACCGGAGAACAGCTGGCCGATGACCAGGCCGCCGAGGATGGCGATGATGGAGGCCAGGATGCCGTAGAGCGCGCCGTGGCCGAAGGCCATGTCGGCCAGGAAGGCCGGGACGCCGACGAAGGAGGCCTTGATCGTGGCCTGGCCCCTGGCCGCCACGGCGCCGCCATCCAGGGCCAGGACCTCCACGGTGTAGGCGCCGGGCGAAAGCCGCGAGGGCAGGTGCAGCACGGCCGTAAACGGCCGCGTGTCCCCGGCGTCGGGGCCAAGCGTCACCTGGCCGGCGTTTTCGAGGTAGAGCTTCTCGGATTTCTGGAATTTGAGGAATTCGGCCACGAGCTGGGCCGTATCCGGGTCGTGGGATTCGACCGTGATGCCCGGGGCCAGCCCCGGCACGCCGAACGTGGCCACGGCCTCGGCCGGCGCCTCGGGCGAGGCGGCGACCAGGAAGACGCTCGGCGCGTTGGCGAAGGACACCTTGTCGGTGTTCATCCACAACAGGCCAAGCACCCGGCCTTTTTCCTTCATAGGAAAGGTCTGGGCCGCACCTGCCAGGCGCACCACCACCTGGCTGCCGGCCGGGGCCTGGCCGGTGACGGTCAGGTCCGTGCCGTTGTAGAGCGAATTGATGGCAATGGCCTGGGGGGCCAGGGTCAGGGGCGGCAGCGAGGCGGCCAGGGCCGGGGCGGCCAGGGCGGCCGTCAGGCCTAGGGCAAGGGCAAGGGCAAGGGCGGGCAGGCGGCGCATGCTAGTGTCCTCCGATGGCCGCGAGCAGCACGTTCGGCCGGGCCAACAGTTCGTAGAGCATCTTGAACATGACCAGCAGCACGATGCCGGCCAGGTAGATCTTCAGTTGGTCGCCGTGGAGCTTGCGCCCGATGCGGGCCCCGAACTGGGCGCCGATGGCCGAGCCGATGAGCAGCACCAGGGCCAGCACGAAGTCGACCGTGTGGTTCTGGGCGGCCTGCATGATGGTGACGTTGATGCAGGTGAAAAGGACCTGGAACAGGCTTGTGCCCACGACCACGTGCATGGGCATGCGCAGCATGTAGACCATGACCGGGACCATGATGAAACCGCCGCCCACGCCCATGATGGCCGACAGCACGCCGACCAGGCCGCCAAAAAAAAGCGGGGTCAGGGCCGACTGGCGGATGCCCGAGCGGGGGAAGTCCATCTGGAAGGGCAGGCTGGCCATGAAGGCGGCGTAGCCCGAGGCCTTGGCCGGGGCGACCTTGGCCGGGGCCGGCTTCCTGGCCTTTTTCATGGAGCTTAAGGACTCGAAGAACATGTAGGAGCCCACGCCGCCGAGCATGAGCACGTAGGTGATGGCGATGCAGAAGTCGGCGTTGCCCATGGCCCGCAATATCTTGATGAGTTGCACGCCCAGGGTGCCGCCGAGGACGCCGCCGATGAGCAGCAAAATGCCCATCTTGACATCGACGTTGCCCAGGCGCAGGTGGATCAGCGTGCCCGAAGTGGAAGCGCCGACGATCTGGTTGGAATCCGAAGCCGCGGCCACGGTGGCCGGAATGCCCATCATCATCAGCAGCGGGGTCATCAGGAAGCCGCCGCCCACGCCGAAAATGCCCGACAGCAGGCCCACCCCGCCGCCAAGGCCCAGCACGGCCAGGATGTTCACCGAATTGCCGGCGATGGGCAGGTACAGGGTCATGGGGATGCTCATGTCGCCTCACCTTTCGCTTGTGTTTCGTTTGGCTCCCGGCGCGGGGTCACAAGCTCCACCCGGCAGGAGACGCCATGCAGGATGCGCCGCAGGGATTGGGCCTCCCGCTCCGATGCGCGCCCTTCCCCATCGGCCGATTCCGACACCAGGAGCGTGATCTTGCGATCACGAGCGAACCGGATCACCTCTTCCTCGAAGTCCCCTTCGGTCACGAAGTATTCGATGCCGACCCCCTCTTCCCGGGCCCGCTGCACCAGCAGGCGCACCCGCCCGCGGTCGTCGGCCTCGGCCAGGGGGGGCGCGCCCCGGGCGTTTTCCTCGGGCCGTTCGGTCACGAACAGCACATGGACCTTGGCCTCGATTCGCTTGGCCAGGGAAAGCGCCCGGGTGAGGGCGGCGAAGGCCCCGTGACGGGACGTCATGCCGACGAGTATGCGTTCCATGGGTTTCTCGGCCCTGGCCAAAGCAACCGGCGGGCCAAACGGCCGCATTGACGCAAGGGGCCGGGATCATGGGGATTGTGCCCATGGCGGCCCCGCCGGGCAGCGGCCGGTGTTCCAGATTGAAATGTTCCTGGCCAAGGCGGCCGCGGCATGTTTCACTCTGGGACGCCCGGGGCCGGGGGATTGGGAAAAAACGCGCAATGACGGGCCGGCGGCGGTTGGAATGGCCTTTGCTGCCAGGCGGCAACGGCGAAAGCCCGGCCACCGGCGCATGGGGCGCGGCGGCCGGCCCCAGGGGCGACCGGGGGAAGCGGCTGTCACGACGGGGTCCGGCCCCCGGACGGCCGGCAAAACGGCGGGCGTCGCGCCTGCCCGTCAAGGATGACCGCCATGTTGCGCACCATCCGTTCCAAAATGCTCTTCGTGTTCGCGGCGAGCCTTTTTACCGTGACCGCCCTGGCCGCGCTGCACATCGGGAGCCTGTCGGCGCTGCGGGAACGCTACCTGGTCAGCGAACGCATCGAGGAGTTGCAAAGCGACATCCTCGAGGTGCGCCGCTTCGAGAAGAACTACCTGCTCTACCACGACGCGGGGAGCCTGCGCGAGGGGCTCGACTACCTCGACGCCGTGGACCGGCTGGCCGGGGGCCTGACCGGCGGCATGGACCAGGAACTGGGGCCGGCGTCCTACCGGGAATTTCTGGACGACCTGACCGCCTACCGGGCGGCCCTGTCCGCCCTGCCCCAGGCCGGCATCCCCGAAACGGCCGCAACCGAGGCCGTGCGCACCAAGGGCAAGGCCCTGACCGATTTCGCCACCCGGCTGCTTTCGGACAAGCGCCGGCGCATCCACGAGACGATCAACCGCTCCCTGGCCCTGCCCTTCGCCTTTGCCGGGGTGTTTTTGGCCCTGACCGTGGCCGTGGTGGCCCTGGTGTCCACCCGGGTGCTGCGGCCCCTGGCCATCCTGCGCGAAACCACCCGTCGGGTGGGCCAGGGCGACTTCCGCCCGGTCCCGGTGCGCGAGGGCCTAAGCGACGAGATCGCCGGGCTGCTGGGGGCCTTCAACCTCATGGCCCACCAGCTCGAAGCCAACCAGGAGCATCTGCTGCAAGCCCGCAAGATGGCGGCCCTGGGCACCTTCACCGCCGGCGTGGCCCACGAGCTCAACAACCCCATCAACAACATCACGCTCACCGTGGACGCCCTGCGCGAGGACCACGCGGCAAGCCTCGACGCCGAGGGCCGCGAACTCCTCGACGACATCACCGCCCAGGCCGACCGGGCGGCGGACATCGTGCGCAACCTCCTCGATTTCTCCCGCACCGAGCGCCCGCCCCTGGTTTCCCTCTCGCCCCTGGAGGTGGCGGCCAGCAGCGCCTCCCTGGTCAAGAACCAGATGCAGGCCGCGGGCCTGGCCTTCACCCTGGACGTGCCGGCCGCGCTTTCGCCCGTGCGCGGCGACCTGCGCAGCCTCCAGCAGGTGCTGGTCAACATCCTGCAAAACGCCGCCCAGGCCACGCCCCGAGGCGGCACCGTGCGGCTTCGCGTGGCGGCCGGGCCGGACGGCGAAACCGCCTTCACCGTGGACGACTCCGGCCCGGGCGTGCCGCCCGAGGTCCGGGAGCACATTTTCGAGCCCTTCTACACCACCAAGGGCGTGGGCAAGGGGACGGGGCTGGGGCTGGCCGTGGCCTATTCCCTGACCAAGCGCCACGGCGGGCGCCTCGAGGTGGACGCCTCGCCCCTGGGCGGCGCGGCCTTCACCGTCCGGCTGCCCGGCGCCCCCCGCCCGGATGCCGGCGCGGCCCCCGCCCCCGCCGCGCCCGAACCGGAAAAGGGCCGGGAGGCCGCATCGTGAACGCCCGCATCGCCGTGGTCGACGACGAAACCATCGTCTGCAACCGCTTAAGCCGCGCCCTGGCCAAGGATGGGGGTACGGTCGAGGCCTTCACCGAGGGCCGGGCCTTTCTGGCCCGCCACGCCGAAGCGCCCTTCGACCTGGTGTTTCTGGACCTGATGCTGCCCGACGGCGACGGCGTGTCCCTCATCCCGGCCGTGAAGTCCGTCTCGCCGGCCACGGAAGTGGTGGTCGTCACCGGCTTCGGCACCATCGAGACGGCCATCGCCGCGGTCAAGGAGGGGGCCTTCCACTACGCCCAGAAGCCGGTCAAGCTGGCCGAGGTGCGCCACCTGGCGGCTTCGGCCCTGGAACGGGCGGCGCTTAAGCGCGAGAACTCGGCCCTGCGCCGGGCGCTTCGCGGCACGCCGGGGGAGCGGCCCCTCATCGGCGTCTCGCCGGCCATCCGCAAGGTCTTCGCGCTTATCGACAAGGTGGCGCCGGTGGATTGCAACGTCCTGATCCTCGGCGGCAGCGGCACGGGCAAGGAGCTCGTGGCCAGGGCGTTGCACCGGCAAAGCCCCAGGCGGGAGAGGCCCTTCGTGTCGTTTAACTGCGGGGCGTTCAGCGAGGAGCTCATCAGCAGCGAGCTGTTCGGCTACGAGAAGGGGGCCTTCACCGGGGCCGTGGCCACCAAGATCGGGCTTCTGGAGGCGGCGGCCGGGGGCACGGTCTTTCTCGACGAGATCGGCGAGATGCCGCTGCCCATGCAGGTCAAGCTCCTGCGGGCCATCCAGGAACGCCACATCCGCCGCGTGGGCGGCACCCGGCCCATCGACCTCGACATCCGCATCGTGGCCGCCACCAACAAGGACCTCAAGCACGAGACCGCCTCCGGGGCCTTTCGCGAGGACCTCTACTTCCGCCTCAACGTGGTCACCATCCACCTGCCCCGCCTGGACGAACGCCGGGAGGACATCGCGCCCCTGGCCGCCCATTTCCTGGAGAAATACAGCCTGGCCTTCCGCAAGGCCGTGACCGCCATCGAGCCCGAGGCCATGCGCATCCTTGCGGCCTACAGCTATCCGGGCAACGTGCGCGAGCTCGAAAACATCGTCGAGCGCGGCGTGGCCCTGGCCGAAAGCGAGACCCTGCGCGTCAAGGACCTGCCGGCCGACCTGCGCCAGCTGCGTTTCGATTCCGTGGAGGGCGAAGGCCTCGTTTCCCTGGAGGAGATGGAACGGCGCTACATCGCCAAGGTGCTGGAGCGCACGGGCTACAACAAGGGCCTGACGGCGCAGATCCTCGACGTGCCGCGAACGACCCTGTGGCGCAAGCTCAAGCAGTACGGCCTGGATTGAACCGGGCGCGCCCGACACCGACAAAAAGGGGGTCCGACACCCAAGGACATTGATTCCTTCCCCGCCTTGGAGCATAAGGTAGGCCTGATCCATCACCCCCGATGGCCAAAGGCTAGGATACCCCGTGCTCGATGCCGACAAGACAAAAGAACAGTTACTGGCTGAATGCAACACCCTCCGAGAGCGATTGCAACAGCAGCAACAACTGCTCCTGACATCCACACATTTTTTTCATTGCTGCTCACGCCAGGTCTTCGACAACTATCGTATCGACTGGGTGGAAGGGGCGATCGAGCCCTTGCTTGGCTTCACCAGGCAGGAACTTCTCGCCGCTGGCTGCTGGATCCATTTTGTTCATCCGGAGGACCGGCTGCGCGTCGGCCTACACCTTTTGTCCCTCAAACCGAATGACCGTGGCGAGCAGGAATTCAGATTCATATGCAAGGATGGAAGCATCCGATGGGTCAACGAAGCCTACCGATGCGAGCATGACGCCACCGGCACGGGCTACAGGCTCTACGGAGCCATCAAGGACATTACGGCGAACACGATGGCGGCCGATGCCCTCCGTGAAAGCGAACGGCGCTTCCGCATCGTCGCCGACAACACGACCCATTGGGAGTACTGGCAGGCGCCGGGTGGCTCTTTTCACTGGGTGTCCCCTGCCTGCCAGCGCATTTCTGGCTATACGGCCGAAGAATTCATGGCCAAGCCCGGGCTGCGCATCCGGGACATCGTCCATCCCGACGACACCGCCCTGTGGGAAAGGCACAGAAGCCAGGCCGAAATGCAAAACCTTGGCCACTGCACCCTGGAATTTCGCATCATCAAAAAGACCGGCGAAACCGTCTGGATTGCCCATTCCTGCAACGGCAACTTCGACGAAAAGGGCGTCTCGCTGGGCCGGCGCGGCTGCAACATCGACATCACCGACCGCAAGCAGGGCGAAGCCCTCATGGGCGCCATCCTGGCCAACCTGCCGCTGGATTTCTGGGCCCGCGACCTTTCCGGAAAGGTCATCCTGCAAAGCGAAATCAGCAAGGCCCTCTGGGGTGACCTCAACAACCTGCCCCAGGAAGCGGCCGTGCCGGCCGACACGCTGCGCCGCTGGCGCGCCAATGCGGCCAAGGCCTATGCCGGGCACAAGGTGGACGCCGAGGCCGAATACAGCCTGCCCAACGGCGAACGCGTTTTCTCCCACGAAATACTGGCCCCCATCCGGGACCGGGACGCAATCCTGGGCATCATGGGCGTCAACGTGGACCTCACCGAACGCCGCCGCATGGAATGCGAACTGCTCGCGGCCAAGGAGGCGGCCGAGGCAGCCAACCGGGCCAAATCGGAGTTTTTGGCCAACATGAGCCACGAGATCCGCACGCCGCTCAACGGCATCCTGGGCATGCTGCAACTCCTGCAAACCACGGCCCTGGACGCCGAACAACAGGACTACCTCTTTGACGCGATAAAATCCTCCCACCGCCTGACCCAGCTGCTTGCCGACATCCTCGACCTGGCCAAAATCGAGGCCGGCAAGCTGACCCGCCAGGAAAGCCTTTTCGAAGTGGCCCAGCTGCGGCAATCCGTCCTCGATGTCTTCGCCCTGGCCGCCCAGCACCAGGGGCTGCGCCTGGAGTGCACGATCGACCAGGCCATGCCGCCCTGGCTTGTGGGCGACGAAACGCGGCTGCGGCAAATCCTTTTCAACCTGGTCGGCAACGCGATCAAATTCACGCCGCACGGCCGCGTGGCCGTGGACATGCTGCCCTTGCCGTCGCACCGCCCCGGCATCCTGCCCGTGCTCCTGACCGTCAGCGATACGGGCATCGGCATCCCCGACGACCAACTCAAGGCTGTCTTCGAACCGTTCACGCAAATCGAGGGCACGTATACCCGCCGGTTCCAGGGGGCTGGGCTGGGGCTTTCCATTGTCCGCAAATTGCTGCATCTGCTGGGCGGCGAACTGGCCATCGAGAGCCGCGTCGGCAGCGGGACGACGATGTATTGTTCCCTCCCGCTCAAGCTCCCGGAAGCCGCGCAGGGCCACGCCGCGCCGGCCCCCCCCGCTGTCCGCCACGACGCTGGCCACGGCTTGAAACTGCTCCTGGTCGAGGACGAGGACGTCAACCTCCTGGCCAGTCGCCGGCTGCTCGAAAAATCCGGCAACAGCGTCGTGACCGCCAAGGACGGCCAGGAGGCCTTGCACCACTTGGCGGCGCAGCCTTTCGACCTCATCCTCATGGACGTGCAGATGCCGGTCATGGATGGTGTCACGGCCACGAAAGCCATCCGCCAAGGCACGGCAGGCCGGGACAAGGCGCATATCCCCATCCTCGCCATGACGGCCTACGCCATGTCCGGCGACAGGGAAAAACTCCTGGCCGCCGGCATGGACGGCTACGTTCCGAAGCCCGTGGACATGGCCGCCTTGCAGGCCGAGATCGACAGGGTCATGACGCATCGGGCATCGCCCAGCCCGCCGGCCCCTTAGCCAAGGGACCTTTCCGGCCTCGCGGCCCTTTCCCCGGAAAATGCCCTTGGAGTCAGGCCGCATCCTGGACGCCGTCGAACAGACGGGCGGACGCAAGCTCCAGGCCGGCCGGCGGGTGTTGCCGGCCGACCGCCCCGGCGGCCGGCCGGCGTTGTCAGGCGGCGGCGCCTATGGCACTTTCGCGCCCGGCCGCGGCGGCAGCATGGACTGCCCGGGGCAGCGCGCCCCGCGACCGGGTCGCGGCACACCCGCCGCCCCGCGCGCCACAACCACCCGTCCACGGCGGGAAAACAGCGGATATCCCATGCAAACGCCCCACCCTCCCCTTCGGACCGTGCGCAACGGTCGCATCGAGCCGCTGCCGGCCAGCGGCCTGCTGGATCGCGCCCGGGCCGCAAGCCACGTGCTGATCGACCTGGGCACCGGGGATGCGAGCTTTCACTACCGGGAGGCCAAGGGCAAACCGGACAGCCTGTGCATCGGCGTGGACCCCGCGGCCGACAACATGCTGCGGACGTCCTCGCGCATCGGCCGCAAGCCCAGCCGCGGCGGCGTGGACAACCTGGTGCTCCTTGTCGCCAGCGTGGAGGCGCTGCCTGCCGTACTGCGCGGCCTCGCCGCCCGGGTGACGATCCTGTTCCCCTGGAGCGGCCTCATGCGCGCCCTGGTGACCCCGGACCCGACCGTGCTCGAGGCCGTGCGCGGCCTGCTGGCCCCGGGCGGCTTCGTCGAGGCGCTGTTGAACCTGCAGGTCTTCGGCGACCAGGACTACAGGCAGCGCCTGGAGCTCCCGGAATTCGACGCGGCGACCGCCCGCCCGGCCCTGGCCGACGCCTATGCCAAGGCGGGGCTGCGCATAAGCGACTGGGACATCGTCGAGCCGGGCCAGGTGACGCTGCGCACCACCTGGGGCCAGCATCTGACCCGAGGCAGCGGCCGGCTGACGTTGCGCCTGGTGGCCCACCACATGCCCCTGCCCGGCCCGGAGCCGCTCCCGGCACCCTGAGCGCACGGCGCCGCGCCGGATGCGCCGGGATGTCTTGTCCAACCCCCGGCAAACCATTTTTCCCTCTGGCGCCCCCGCGCAGGAAGCCATTGGCTTTTACGGCGGCATCTGCAATACGGTGCGCAAGCGCGGGCCCTGGCCGTTGCTGCCGGCAATGGCGACGACGGGCGGCCCATGCGTAAGGCCGGCACACGCGTGGCACGGCGGGTACGGGCTTGGCCGGCAACCGCACCGCCACGGCTGGGGCCGGCACCCGGGGACGGCCCCAGCGCCGCGCCGGGGGCCCCGTCCGGGCCGGGGAGGCGAATATGCCGGAGCATGCGCGGGGCGGCCTGACCGCCCGCCGCCGATGGCCGTACGTCCTGTTGTGGGCCGGGCTGTTGGCGCTGTCGCCGGGGCTCGAACCGGCCGCCCGGGCGGGCTTGTTTCAGGTCGCGCCCTGGAAGGTGACCCGCGAGGAGCCCGCCGACGGCTCGCCGCGCTTTTGCCGGGCCACCGCCCCCATGGCCGGCACCGTGGGGTCGGTGTCGCTGTATCACCTTTCCCTGGACGCCTTTGCGGACGGCGAGGTGCGGCTCCAGCAGCGCGGCGAGCACGACCCGGACTGGATGGCCTACGGCAAATCGGAAGCGTCGGGGCGCAAGGCCGTCCCGGGTTGCCGCTTCTGGTTCGATGACCGGGCCATGCACCCCATGACCACCATCCTGGATTACGACGCGGGGGTCATGCGGTTCGACCTTTGCGGCGACCGGCAGTTCCTGGAGGAACTGGCCGCGTCGCGCTACCTCAAGCTGGAAACCGAGCCGGGCAGCGTGACCGAGGTCAACGGCGAGCGCCGCGCCTCGAGCGAGGGCTGGACCGGCTACGCCCTGTCCAATACGCCAAGCCTGGTGCGGCAACTCCAGACCTGTCTGGCCTCGATCAACGACCCGACCCCCGTCGGCCCGGTGACGGTGTACGAAACGGCGCCCCCGGCCGCACCCGGCCCCGCGCCCCTGCCCGGCCGCCTGGAGGCGGCACGCCGGGCCTGCCGCAACACCCCCGACGACAACGCCGAGGCCCGGGCCATGGCCTCCCTGCAACTGGGCCAGGCCGCGGCCGACGCCCTGCGCCTGGGTGAGGCCCGGGAAGCCTTCGCCGGCCTGGGCGCCACGCTGTCCCGGGGTGTGGCCATGACGCCCTCCATCCGGCGCGGCCTGGCCCGGGCCGTCGAGGTCCTGATCATGGCCGAGCGCTACGACGAAGCCTTCGACGTGGCCAAGGCGCTGCCGGAAAACGAGGGCCTGCTGGCCACCATCGACGTGGCGCGCGGGGATTACGCGGCCGCGAAAAAATGGCTGTTCGCGGCGGCTGCGCGCATCCAGGGCCTCCCCGTCGCGACGTGGGGCGAGTTGACCTGGCAGCGCGCCAATCAATACCGGATGGAGCTGCTCGGCGCGGTGGCCCCGGGCATGCGCCGGCTGCTGCTGTCCCTGGCCATGGCCGCCCTGGGCCAGGAAACGGCCACCGTCCGGAGGCATTGCGGCAACTGCGTCTATTTCATGACCGAATCGTTCCCGGCCGTGACCGCGGCTGCGACGATCCTCGATTGGACGGAAGGGGACATGTTGCGGGAGGGGGCGGCGGACACCGCCGCTGCCCGCCGCGAACTGGGCCTGGCCGCGTTTTTGCGGGGGGACAGCCTGCTGCGGGCCGGCTATCTGGTCACGGTCAAATCCGAACTGGTTTACGCCCTGTTCGAGCTGGACGGGCAGCCGGGCATGGAAGGCTGGGCGGCCCGGGTCCGGGTCTCCCTGGCCCGGCTGACGGCGGCCCAGGGGCGGGCCTCCGAGGCCTTGGGCGAAGCCCAGGCGGCGGCCGCCGCCGCCGAGGCCGCCCTGGGCAGGGAATCGCTGCCCTGGATCGAGGCCGCCGCCCTCCAAAGCGAAGCGGCGCAGCGCGTCGGCAACCAGGCCGCCGCCATCGCCGTGGCCCGGGAAGGCCTCGCCGCCGCGTCGGTGTGCCTCCCGCCGCAGCACAGCCTCGTCTATCGCCTCAACCGCTGCCTGGGCCTGGCCCTGCTTCAGGCCGGCGACGCGGCCGCGGCCGAACGCGTGCTGGCAAGCGCCCTGGGGCTGCAAGGCCTTCCGGACATCCCGGACAAACGCCTGCGCGAGACGGTCCGCCGGCTCGATGCCCTGCCGCAGCCCGTCCTCAGCAAGCCCATCGTGCCCACCAACGACGCCGAGATGCGCCAGATGCAAAGCGACACGGAAAAAGACCGCACGGCCCTGGGCACCGACGCCCGGGCCCGGTTCGCGATCCTGGCCGAGGGCCTCAACCTGCCCTCGCTCAACGCAAGGCTGTCCGTGGCGGCCCGGGCCGAACGCATCCAGTACGTCGGCGCCCTCGCCTTGCTGCAACAGCGCAAGCAAAAGCCCAGGGACGTCGCGGTGTTCCATCTGCTCCGCGAGGCCCTGGCCTTTGACGAGTACCGCATGTCCTACCGGCTGGACGGCTCCAGCGTCTCCGGGGGCAGCTCCTTCGCCGACAAACTCGTCAGCGTCACCCGCGGCCTCAGCGTCCTCGACAACCATGGCGGCCTGCGCCCGGACGCTTCCCCCGCCCTGCCGGCCTATTTCTTTTCCGCCTCGCTCTACACCGACGCCCTGGACTGGATGAGCCTGGCCAGCATGTTCCCGGGCGTCAAACGGCAAAGCCTGCTTCCCGGCGAGGCAAGCCAGGGCTTGGAACGCGTCTTCCAGGAAACCCACCAGGCCTGGCTGACCCTGGACGAATCGAAAAAGGCGAGCCTGTTTCACCAGGCCCTGGTCCAATCCCAGGCCGTGACCCGAGGCGAGGTCATGGCCAACCTCTTGACCCGCTCCCAGCTCGTCGAGGACCCGCATGTGCCCGAGCAGTACCGGCATTACAGCCAGCAGGCCATCGACGGCGAGCTGTGGCTGCGGCGCCAGCGCGGCGTCCTGCTGGACGCCGCGGCCACCGGGGACCCGGCCAGCCCCCGGCTGGGGCGCCTGCGCGCCCTGGCCCGCCGCCTGGCCCTGTCGCTGCCCTTCTGGGGAAGCGACGACGCGATCAAGTTTTCCTATCACGTCTCGGCCGACCCGGCCCTGATGCTCAAGGGGTTTGAAAGCCTCACCTGGTTCGGTGCGGCCAAATACGAGTTCAAGCTGGACAAGGCCATGGCCAACCTCCAGCCGCACGAGGCCATCGTCATCTGGCTGCCGCTTGAAAGAACAACCCACGTTTTCGTGGTCACCGGCAAGGACTGTCATTGGGTGATGGTGCCCGTGGGCCAGGCGGAGCTGGGCCGTCGCGTCCGGTCCGTCCGCCGGTCCATCGAGGCGGTGTCCGCGGAGCTGCGCAAGGCCAAGGGCCATCCCGAAGGGGTCGCCTACCCGGCCGAAGACGCCTATGCCCTCTACAAGGCCCTGTTTGCCCCCGTGGCCGACCGCCTGGCGGACGTGCGCCACCTCTACGCCGTCCAACTCGGCGCCACCGGCGGCATTCCCCTGGGGTTGCTGGTCACCCGGGCGCCGGCCGCGGACCGGGAGCCCGACTGGCTCATCGACCGCTTCGCCATCACCCGCGTGCCGGCCCTGGTCAACGCCGCCGCGCTCCGGCACAGCCTGCCCTCGAACCTGCCGGCCGAACTGCTGCTGGCTGCGGGCGACCCCGTCGTGGCCGGCAAAACCCCGCCGCCCCCCCACCCGGCCCTGGCCTCCTTGCGCTCGGTCAGCCACATCGACCAATCCCTCGAGCCCCTGCCGGAAACCCGGCGGGAGATGGCCAGCGTCGCCAGCCTGCTGGGGCTGTCCCCGCAGCAGGCCCGCCAATGCGTCCTCGGCGGGGAGCAGGCCACGCCGCGCCGCGTCCTCGACCGCTTGCGGCAAAGCCATTTCCGCTACCTGCTCTTCGCCACCCACGGCTTGGCCCGCTTCGAGGACATCGGCGAACCGGCCCTGGTCCTCAGCCCCGACTCGGGCAAACGGCGGCCCGAGGACGACGGGCTGCTGCGGGCCTCGGACATCGTGGGCCTGGACCTGGATACGGACCTGGTCATCCTCTCGGCCTGCGAGACCTCGCCGTCGGGCGAGGACGGGGCCGAACCCCTGACCGGCCTGGCCTCGGCCTTTCTGGTCGCCGGCGCCCGGTCGGTGGTGTCGACCCAATGGCCGGTGGTCACGGACGCGGCCGAAGCGGTCTCCACCGCCGTGATCGGCTCGGTGCGCTCCGGCCGCGAGCCGGCCGTGGCCCTGCAAGAGGCCCTGCGCCACCTGCGCGGCGCCACGTCCTCCGGCCGGCCGTCCCACCCGGCTTTCTGGGCGCCCTACGAACTGGTGGCCTTTCCGCGGTAGGCGGCCTCGCCGCCCGGCCCACGGCGGCCGCCCCGGGCGGGCTGGCCCACGGTCCGGATACCGACGGAACCCGGGCGCCGTGCCACCCGTTGGGCCGCAACCACTTGTTTTTCCGGAGAGGCCACTCCTGGCCCGGCAACATGCCGCTCCTGGGCCGCCGGGGACAAGGCAGCGCGGCAAGCCCATTTTCACAGCCAACAAACGATTTTCCGATGTTGTACATCGGCAAAATAATACCGACTGGCAAGTTCCCGCCTGCACCATCCCAATGCAGAAATATATTAACAAGACAGGCAGGCGGTGACGTTGCGCAAGGCAGGCGCCGGCGTCACACTCTACTGCTCGAGAAGTTGCCATCATTTTTAAAAATAAAACTTCAGCCCTTCAATACAACAGGCTGTTTCGCTCCAACTACTTCCGACCGACCTTCTGGCTCTGTTCTGCATTTCATACACAATCAGTAGGCTCCAACAGGGCTGCATCAGTCTTCTTGCCAAGATGGAGAGGGCTGGTTTATCCTGCCGCACAGAGCCCTTCGGGTTTTGTTCCTCGTGGCCCATGGGGAAGAGGCATGCGAGAGCCGGCAGCACGGGCGGGGCGTCAAGCACGTGGGAACGCGCTTGCGACAAGGCCCGTCGCTGTAGCGGACGGGCCTTGCCATGCCTGCGTCAGGCCGTCGGCTCCGGCCGGGGAGCGAAGGCCGCCTCGCCCGTTGGCCCTTGCCCGATTGCGGTTGCAATGCCTCGCCCCGGGGCAGTCCTTTGGCCAGGCCCTTTGTCGGCGCGAAAAGCCGAGGAAATACGGCACATCGCGCAAGGTAGACCCAGCGTAAGGCATGTGCGCCTCATGAGTAAAAGTCGAAAAGCCCTGTTCGCGACGGCCGGCCTCACCTGTCTCGCCCTGCTGGCCATGGGGTGCTATTTCGCGGCCTTCTCGCCCCAAACCTTTCGCGGCCCCGGCGACCTCTACCTCCTGCGCTACCCCAGGTCGTGGCAGGCCACGGACACGGCCGGCCTGGTCACCTTCACCCCCAAGGACCGGCTGCCGGGGGCGGCCGTCAGCGTGACCATCGTCATCGCCAAGGCGGCCGCCGGCTGGGTCGACGGTTTCGAGAAGGCCTTGTCCGACGCCTTTGGCGCCCTCGGCTCGGATTACCGGTTCCTGCGCCAGGAAACGGTCCGCCTGCCCGGCGGCGAGGCCAACACCTATGCCTACACCGTTGTCCTGGACGGAACGCGCCGGGACAACCTGGTCTACGTTTTTGAAATCGGGGCGCAAAAAGCCGCGGTGATGACGTGTTCCGCACCGCCGGGCCAGGAGGCGGACCTGGCGAAAACGTGTCGGGATTTTGCCGCGACCTTCCGCTCCCCGGCGCCGTGACGGCTGGCCGGGTGGAACGGGGCCGCGGCGGCAACGCAGACCTTGCGCAAAAGGAGGGCCAATGTTTGGGGCACGCCTGGGGGGGACGGATTGCAAAAACGCAGTGCGTCCTGGTGTGCGGCAGCAAAGTCTCTGATTCGGAGTGGGAGTTTGTAAAAGCAATTCTTAATCGATGAAGAGGGCAGCGGCATGGCGCTACGAAAAAGACGAAGGCTTTCCTTTATTGTCTATCTTGTGCTCATTACCTTCCTTGTTGGCGGTTGCGCCAGCAAATACGGCAAGCAGATCACCGACGTCAAATACTGTCCCGAATGCTACCAGCCTATCCAGGATCTGCGCAACGCCGAGAAACAGTTCAACACCACCGTCGCCGGCTCGGTCGTGGCCGGCGCCCTGCTCGGCGCCCTGGTCGGCGCCATCGCCACCGGCAAGGTCCAAGGCGCGGCCGCCGGGGCCGTCGTCGGCGGCATAGCCGGCGGCGCGGCCGGCTATGCCATAGCCAAACAGCGCCAGATCAAGGACGACAACGCCCGCCTGGCCAGCTACCTGCAGGACCTCGACGGCGACATTTCCGGCCTCGACCGGGTGACCGCCGCGGCGCAGGTGGCCCGCAAGTGCTACGACAGGAAGTTCCAGGAGACCCTGGCGGAATACAAGGAACAAAAGATCACCCGGGCGGTCCTCGACGAACGCTACCAGGAAATCCAAAACGGCACCCTCGAGGCCAGCCAGATCCTCGGCACCGTCATCACCGGGGCGTCCACCAAGGAAGCCCAATACCAGGAGGCCCTCAAATCCGAGGCCCTGGCGGCCAAGCGCGACATACCCCAGCCCGTGTTCGCGCCGGAGCCCGCCCCGGCCCCAGAGCCCGAGCCGGCCAAAGGCAAGAAGGGCAAGCGCGCCAACGTTTCGAAGAAGCTCAAGAAAGCCGAGCCGGAGGCCGAACCCAAACCGTTGCCCAACGCCGACACCGCCGCCCAGGCCAAAAAGCCCCCCGTGGTCGAGACCGGCGACAAGCTCACCGACATCAGCACCCGCAACGCCCGGTTCGCCGGAAACATCAAGGACGCCCAGGACGAAAAGGCGGAGCTCGAAAAGGCCCAGGCCGAACGCAAGAAGACCTTGGAACAACTGACCGGTTAACGCCGCGGCCCCCGCCGGCAAAGGGCGCGGGGCCGCACCAGGCGAAAGCCCCGCCTGCCGCGCCGGCCCCGGTATCCCGGGGTGGCCGGCGGCGCAAAGGAGACGCGGGCCGGCGGCAACGCCACGGACACAAGACGCCGCCGCCGGCCCCAGGCCGGCCGCCCGGCCTGGGCCCAAGGCCCCTCGCCCGGGCCGCACCCGAAACGACAGGGATCGAATATGCCCATGCGATTGCACCGATTGTGGTTTGCCGTCCCTCCAGGCACCCTGCTGGCGGCGATGCTGCTGGCCCTGACCGCTTTAACGCCGACTGCGGCGGTTCGGGCCGCCGAGGCCATCGCACCGCAAGACGCCCCGAGCCCGCAAGCCGTTACCGCCGAGATCAAGGCCCTGGAGGCGGAGATCGCCCGGTTGCGGGACCTGCAAAACGCCGAGCCGTGCGCGATCCGTCAGGCCCTCGGCCTGCCCGTGGTCTCCGTGGCCGGGTCCGACCCGGCCAGGCTCGAGGCGGCCACGGTCCTCATCCTCCTGGCCATGGGCGACAACATCTCCATGGGCACCGGCTTTTTCGTCGCGCCGGGCGTGGTGGCCACCAACCGCCACGTGGTGGGGACCCAAAGCCAGGCCTTCGTGATCGGCAAGGCCCTTGCCCACCCGGTCGTCGGCCGCGTCATCGCCGCCAGCGACGCCGAGGGACGGGACTACGCCCTTATCCGGCTGGACGGCCCGCAACCCCAGGCCGCCCCCCTGCCCCTGTGCGGCACGGTGCGCAAGACGGACAAGGTCGGCACCTGGGGCTTTCCCGGGGCCATCAGCCTCGACGACCCCCAGTTCAAACGCCTCCTGGAAGGCGAAGACGCCGCCGTGCCCGAAGCGGTCTACAGCGAGGGCGTGGTCAGCGTGGTGCGCGACACGGTGACGCCGCCGGAGATCCTGCACACGGCCGTGCTGTCCCCCGGCAACAGCGGCGGCCCCCTGGTCAACGCCGCCGGCTGCGTCGTGGGCATCAACACCGCCATCCAGGCGGACGACGAATCCTACCGGCAGACCAACGTGTCGCTGGGTATCGGCGACCTGGCCGCCTTCATGCGGTCCCAGGGCCTCGCGCCGTCCTTTTTCCCCTAGTGTCGCGCCCGCGAAGGGGATATGGGCTTATTGAAGTACAACATCCAAGCATAACTTATTTTTTCTAAAAAGATACGCTCGTATATTTCAAGGGACGCAACACGAGCCGCGACAGATCAAGGGATGCTCGACCATGAACGGGACGCTGATCGCTTCGACCCCACGCGGGAGCATGCAACCCCTGGCCTACCAGGGCATTCTGGCCACGGATTGCCATCACCAGATCGTCACCATCCTGCGCAGCCGCCTGGGCGATTCCCACGTGCTGCTGTTCGCCGAGCCGGCCTTCGACCCCGGCCGGGACATCGTGGACTGGTACACGCCCGTCCAGGGTACGCCCATCCGGCTGATCGACCTGCCCGAGGACCGGCAATCCCAAGTCCGGGGCACGCTGCTCAAGATGGCGGCCGACATCCAGACCCAGGCCCGGCAGCTCAAAAACACCGGGGACAACAACCGGGTCCTTTCCGGCAGCATCATCGAACTGGCCCTGCAATACCCCGGCGAGGACTGCATCTACCTCGTCGGCGAGCAGCCGGTCATCGTCTGCTGGGGTTTTGCGCCGGCTACGGCCGGGGCCATGCCCCAGGACCTTTCCCGCCTGGCCCCCATGGCTGCCCCGGCCGCCGCGGCCAAACCCGTCTCCGAGCCCGCGCCGCCGGCGGTCCCGGCCGTGGCGACACCGCCGGCCGAAGAGGCCATCCCGGTGCTGGAGCCTGCCCCGGCCCGGCGGCGGTTGGGCTGCCTGCCGGCCTTGCTCGGCCTGTTGCTGCTGGGCTTGCTGCTCTTTTTCCTGTGGAAGTATGGCATATTGCCGCGCAGCTGGTTTCCCTTCCTGGCGTTCGACCGGCCGACGGCCTCCCTGGCCGTGCCCGGTGATGCGGAGGTCCCCGGCGGCCTCGAGGCGGCCCTGGCCCGCCGCGACGCGTTGCGCCGGGAGCGCGACGGCCTCCAGGCCGGCCTCATCGAAAAGGCCGGCCAATGCCCGCAACCCGGGCCAAGCGCCCAGGCCGCGCCCGGCAAGGAATTGCAGGTGCCGGCCAGTGCCGGCCAAAGCGGCGACTTGAGTTTCCTGCAGGGCGTGTGGCGCTGCGACGCGGACCTGTCCACCCCCCAGGACCCCGTCATCGTGGAATACCTCTTCGACACGGCCGGCAAGGGCCAGATCACGGTCAAGACCACGCGCAAGATCTGCACGGCCGGCGTCAATGCCGCCATGGACGGGGCCGGTGCCCTGCGCATGGAATCCGATGCGACCATTCCCTGTTCCACCGGCAGCCCCATCGACGGCCAACGGGTGGTGTGCGTGGGCAAGGGCGCCCAGACGACCTGCGAGGGCGTCAATGTCACCTCGAAAAGCAACTGGAAGGCCAAGTTCTACAAGTTCTGAACCTGGCCCGGGAGGCGGAGATGCGAAACCATTGGCGAAGGCGCGGCGCCTGGCCGGCGATTGCCGCCCTGGCCGTGACCTGGGCGCTGACGGCGGGGCCGGGGCTGTGCGGCCAGGCCCCGGAACCCCTGCAGAACAGGAGCCCCGACCAGGCGGCCCCCACCCCCCCGGGCGACACCCGGCCGCCCGGCGCGCCGGCCACGGTGACGGTCACCGGCTCGGGCGGCAATCAGGATGCCACGGTCGTGGTCACGTCCCCGGCGGTCGGCGTTGTCGGCGGCGGCGTGGCCGTGCCCGAGGGCGGCGCGGCCGGAACACCGGACGGGCGCGGCCTGTCGGTCACCCCGGGCGGGCTCAAGGACGGCCGGGCGGCACCGCTGGTTCCCGGCGACCCCAAGGACGGCCGGACGACGCTGGTCCCGGGCCGGTTCAAGGATGGCCAGGCCGTGCCCGACGCGGCCAGGCCCGGTACGCCGCCGGCCGACAAGGGCAAGGACGCCTCCCCCAACGTCACCGTCACGGGCAAAGGCGGCGACCAGAACGCCAAGGTGCTCGTCACGCCCCAGGCCGTGGTGCCCGTGGCGCCGGTCGCCCCCGGATCGGGCCTGGCGCCGGGTGCCGGCAAGGACGGCCTGGCGACGCCCCTGGTGCCGGGTGCCGGCAAGGACGGCCTGGCGCCGGGAAAGGGCCTGCCCACGGCCGTCCCCTCGGGCGAGCCCATACCGCTTGGGCCCAACGCCAGGGTGGTCGACGCCGCAGGCCACGACGTGGCGGTGCCCCCCGGCCAGGAAGTGACCCTGCCCCAGGGCGGCAAGGTCATCGATGCGGCCGGCAATGTCGTGGTCGTTCCCCCGGGCGGCCGGGTGGTCGCCCCGGCCCGGGTCATGACGCCGGGCGACTTCTTGCCCAAAACCGACACCAAGCCCGAGACGGGCAAGAAACCGGCCCAGGAGCCCCCCAAAACCGACCCGGCCAAGCCCGGCAAGCCGCAAGCCAAGCTGCAACCCGACAAGGACGGCCGCGCCAAGGCGGAAAAGCCGCCCGACAAGCAGGCCCCGCCCGCCAAGGCGGCCGCGGCCAAATCCGGGGAGCGCATCAAGATCCCCGAGGAGGCCTGCCAGAAGCACACCCTGGATTTCCTGGCCGGCTGCTGGCGCGGGCAGGTGCATCTGCAGGACAGGACCGATGTGACCATCCGGCTGTGCTTCGACACGGCCGGCGTGGGCAAGCGCCTGGAGACGTATTCCCGAAACGGCAGCAAATGTACCGGCGCCACGCGCGCCAGTTGGAGGGGCGAAGGCCTGACCTTCTCCTTCGACAAAATTTATTGCAGCGATGGGCGCATGGGGACGGACGCGCCCATCGTGTGCCAGGGATGCGGCGACGATACCCGTTGTACCGGCACGGAATACAACGGCAGCAGAAAAATAGGCAAAACCAATTTCGAAATCGTCAAGGAATAACCACCTCTTTGTCGTTGACCGGGCAACACGTGCCCGTTGATTGCAGATTGTGCCGTACCGAGAGGAATTCATGAAAGAAATGCCGACCTACAAGTCGCCGGTCAGCCTCATTCCCGGCGGCTGCCTGCAATACCTCGATTTCGCCCTGGACTTGTCCCGGCTGGACAAACGCAGCCGGTTTTTCCGCGAGGAGCAACGCCAGGACGGCGAGCAGCAAGGGCGGCACCGCAATGTCCTTTTCTGCCTGGCCCAGGACGAGGACGGCTGCTTCGTGGACATGACCACCGGCCGGGCCTGCGATTACGACTACGAGGTCAAGGCCCGCAAGGCCGTGGAGGCCTGGCTGGACCAGTGGCTGCCCATCCCGGTCCTGCGCACCCGGGAACAGAAATGGCCCGACGGCCACGAACGCTTCGACCTGGGCCCGGCCAACTGGGCCCGTTGCCGCCTCATGCGCAGCCACGACGCCCCGGACACCCTGCGCCTGGTCGTGGTCTTCGACATGGGCGTGGAAACGCCGCCCGAACAAGGCGAGCACTATTTCGCCCTTTCGCCCCGCGACGTCGAGGCCCACGCCACCTTCCGCCTGGCCTGGCACGTCCGGGACAACGCCTGGTTTTGCAACGCCGCCTGGGTGGACGAATGGATTTTCGACGTCTGGACCCGGCAACAGGAAAAAACCCGCAAGAAAAACCTGGAGTCGGATTACGTCCTGGAATACCTGGCCGGCTATTTGACCATCCTGGAGGTGGTGCGCGAGGCCATGGACGACCTGGCCGTGCAGGTCATCAACCCGCGGCGGGACAACCCCGTGGACGTGGACTTCATCCTGGACATCGGCAACTCCCGCACCAGCGGCATCCTGGTCGAGACCCTGCCCCAGCGCATCACCAACCTCAACGACAGCTACCTGCTGCAACTGCGCGACCTCAGCGACCCGCAGTCGGTCTACGTCGACCCCTTCGAGACCCGGGTGGAATTCCTGGAGGCCGGCTTCGGCAACAACGTGCTGTCGCGGCGTTCGGGCCGGCGCAGCCCGGCCTTTGTCTGGCCGTCCCCGGTCCGGGTCGGCCCCGAGGCCTGCCGGGAATCCACCCATGCCGTGTGCGCCGAAGGCACCACGGGCATGTCGAGCCCCAAGCGCTACCTCTGGGACGAGCGGGCCTGGCAGCAAAGCTGGCGCACCAACACCGGCGGCGGCCCCGAACCCATGGTCACCAGCGGCCTGTTGCCCAGGCGCGTCAACCGCGAGGGCACGCCGCTCCTGTGCCAGGAC
Source organism: Solidesulfovibrio sp. DCME (assembly GCF_049995385.1). Lineage (NCBI taxonomy): Bacteria > Pseudomonadati > Thermodesulfobacteriota > Desulfovibrionia > Desulfovibrionales > Desulfovibrionaceae > Solidesulfovibrio > Solidesulfovibrio sp. DCME. The sequence continues at coordinate 636,552 of NZ_CP188261.1, read as the reverse complement.
GACCCGGCCTTCAAGCGCAACCCCATCCTGCGCGCCCAGGACATGGAGGTGGCCTTCGAATCCTTTTTTACCCGCTCCTCGCTCATGATGTTCATGCTGGTGGAGATCCTCACCCATGCGCTGATGACCATCAACTCCCCGGCCCAGCGCGCCCGGCGCGACCTGCCCAACGTACCCCGCCGGCTTCGCCGGGTGATTTTTACCGTGCCGTCGGGCATGCCCGTGGCCGAGCAGCGCATCTACCGGCGCTGGGTCACCTGGGCCGTGCGCGTGCTCTGGGACGCCCTGGGCTGGCAGGACTTCTCCATCGACCCCCGCCAAAAACGCCCGCCCGCCCAGGCCGATTACCGCCAAAGCCCGCTGGTGCGTTGCGATTGGGACGAGGCCACCTGCACCCAGCTGGTCTACCTCTTTAACGAACTGACCCGGAAATTCCACGGCGACGCCCACCACCTGTTTGGGCTCATGGGCAAGCACCGGCCCGAGGCCGGGCCGCGGGCGTCGCTGCGGGTGGCCACCATCGATATCGGCGGCGGCACCACGGACCTTTCCGTCACCACCTTCGTGCTGGACAGCGACACGGGTTCGTCCACGCGCATCCGGCCGCGCATCGAGTTTCGCGACGGCTTCAGCATCGCCGGCGACGACATCCTGCGCGACATCGTCATTTCCCACGTCCTGCCGGCCATCGGCGACGCCGCCGCCGGCGGCGACCTGCGCGAGGGCAAGGCCGTGCTGGCCAGGCTGTTCGGCCGCGAGGGCATGGACAAGTCCCAGCAGGAACGCAACCAGCGGGCGCTTTTCGTGCGCCAGGTGGCGGTGCCGGTGGCCCTGGCCCTGCTGGCCGCCTACGAGGAGGCCGACCTGCTGGTGGGGGCCGGCGGCAACGTCCGTCTCTTGAGCGCCTTTTTCCGCCGCCCGCCCGCCCCCGGGGAAGCGCCGCCCCCCTCGGCCGACGACCGCCGCGCCGACACGCGGGCGCCCTGGCCCAACCGCTCGGTCATCGACTATGTGGAACGGGGCGTGGCCCAACTGCGGCCCGGCAGCGGCTTTTCGCTCATGGACACGCCCGTGCGCTTCGACCCGGCCGGCATCGACCGCACCATCCGGGAATCCGTCGGCCGGCCCCTGGCCAACCTGTGCGAGGTCATCCAGGCCTACGACTGCGACATGCTGCTGCTCACCGGCCGGCCCAGCCGCTGGCCGGCGATCATCGCCGCCATCTGCGCCAAGCTGCCCACCCCGCCGTCGCGCATCTGCCCCATGTGCGCCTATCGGGTGGGGCCGTGGTACCCCTTCGCCGACCCCTTCGGCAACATCACCGACCCCAAGACCACGGTGGTGGTGGGGGCCATCCTGTGCGCCCTGGCCGAGGGGCACCTGGAGGGGTTTTCCTTCGAGACGGCCAGCCTCACCCTGCGCTCCACCGCCCGGTTCATCGGCGAGATGGAGATGCAGACCGGGCAGCTCAAAAAGGACAAGGTCTGGTTTTCCGTGGACGTGGCCGACGCCAAGGAACAGGAGCTTTCCCGCGAGGTCATGTTCGCCGGGCCCTTGACCGTGGGCTTTCGCCAGCTCGACGTGGAGCGCTGGACCACCACACGCTTTTACATGATCGACTTCGCCAACGAGGATGCACGGCGCAAGGCCTCCGGCAAACTGCCCTATACCCTGCGCCTCGACTACCGGCTGGCCGAGCTGGAGGAGGCCGAGGACGCCCAGCGCGACGAGGGCGAGCTGGTCATCAGCGAAATCGCCGACAAGGCCGGGGCGGGCATCAGCCGGCGCGACGTGGAGGTGCGGCTGCAGACCCTGCCCCTGGACGAAGGCTACTGGCTCGACACCGGCATCGTCTACCACGCCGTCTAGGCCGGCCTCCCGGACAGGGTACCCTCTTCACGGCAAGGAAACCATTTTTCCGGACAAGCGCCCCTGCGGACAACTTTTTTTCGGGGGCACGACACGAGGCTACCGGGAGCAACGCATGGAAGCAGACCGCAACGCCAAGCTGGCCGACCGTTGCCAGCAACTCGATGACGCCGTCCGGCAGGCCGCCGACTGGGTCCGGGACAACGAGGGCCTGGTGCGCGGCGAGCGCGACGGGCTTTTGGCCGAACTGCGCCGCAGCGGCCGGTTCTTTCGCCGCTGCCGCACGGCCGCCACCCGCAAGATGTGCGTGGGGGTCTTCGGCCCGAGCCAGGCCGGCAAGTCCTACCTGATCTCGGCCCTGGCCCGCAACGCCGACGGCCGCCTCATGGCCATGTTCGGCGAGGACCAGCACGATTTCGTCGGGGAGATCAACCCCGAAGGCGGCAAGGAATCCACCGGCCTGGTGACCCGCTTCACCATGACCCGGCCGACGTCCCTGCCGCCCGGCTTTCCGGTCCAGGTCCGGCTGCTTTCCGAAATGGACCTGGTCAAGATTTTCGCCAACACCTACTACGCCGACTGCGAGCACCAGGACGAGCCCGACGCCAAGGCCATCACCGAACTCCTCGACAGCCTGGAAAAAACGGCTCCGGACGTCCAGGGTCGGGCGACCCTGGACGATTTCGAGGAGCTCAAGGAATACCTCGACAAGAATTTCAAGGCCAAGCCCCGGGTCCAGGAACTGGGGCGCAGCTTCTGGCCCCGGACCCTGAGCCTCGGGCCGCGCCTGGGACTTGCGGACCGCTTGCGGCTCTACAGCCTGCTGTGGGACCGCATCGAGCCCTTTGACAAGGCGCTTGGCATCCTGGCCGGCGCCCTGGAACGGCTGGGCCATCCCGACACCGCCTACTGCCCCCTCGACGCCCTCATCCCCCGGGACAAGAGCATCATCGACGTGGCCATGCTGGCCGGGCTCGGCGAGGACGGCGACGGCGGCGACGCCATCGCCGTGGCCACGGCCGCCGGCGCCCAGGCCGTGCTGCCCCGGGCGGTCGTCACGGCCCTGACCACGGAACTGACCATCGTCATGCGGGAAAAGCCCGACGACTATTTCGACCACACGGACCTGCTGGACTTTCCGGGCTACCGCTCGCGCTACAAGATCTTCGACATCCGCCGCGAACTGCAAGGCCCGGGCATGCTCAAGGAGTTCTTCCTGCGCGGCAAGGTGGCCTACCTCTTCCAGCGCTACTGCGCCGAGCGGGAACTGACCAGCATGCTGCTGTGCATCGGCCCGAGCAACCAGGAGGTCCAGGACCTGCCCGGCGTCATCAACGAATGGATCGTCTCCACCCACGGCAAGACGCCTGAGCATCGCAAGGACAAGGCGGTCTCCCTGTACTTCGTGCTCACCAAATCGGACATGGAGTTCGAGGAAAAGGCCGGCCAGTCCCAGGTGAAATACCGTTGGGACATCCGGCTCCAGGCCTCCCTGCTCGATTTTTTTGGCAAGCAGTACGAATGGCCCAACGACTGGGACGGCAGGCACAAGTTCAACAACCTCTTCTTGCTGCGAAACCCCAACTACCGCTTCGACGCCGTCCTCAACTACGGCCCGGACAAGCGCGAGTCCGGGGTGCGCCCGGAGAAGGAAGCCTTCGTGGCCGAGCTGCGGGAAGCCTTCCTGCAAAGCCCGGCCGTCAAGGAACATTTCCAGGACCCGGCGGAGTCCTGGAATGCGCTCATGCAGTTAAACGACGGCGGGATCCGCCTGCTGCGCGAGCGGCTGCGGCCGGCCTGCAACCCGCAGCTCAAGCGCCAGCAGATCGAGACGTCGCTGCTCGAACGCAAGGAAATCCTCCTCACCCGCCTCAAGGCCTTCTGGAAAAGCGACAACCGCGAGGAAAAACGCCAGCAGCAGATGGCCCTCAGCCAGCATTTGGCCCGCATCTTCGCCACCCTGATCCAGGGCCAGCGCTTCGGCGAATTCCTGTGCTGGCTGTGCGTCAAGGACCACGACCTGCACGCCATGTACTACGAAGCCCGCCGGGAAATGGAACAGGCCGCCGCTTCGAGCGAAACAACCGCTTCCCCGGCCTCCGTGGTCGGCGTCACCGTGGACGCCGTGGACCTGCTGGCCGACATCTTCGGCGACGCCCCGGCCCCGGCTGGGGATGCCCCGGCCCCGGACGGGAACGCCCCGCCCCCGGCCCCCCCCCGCGACGAGGCGGCGGCGTTTGCCGCGCGCATCGAGGCCTTCTGGTGCAACCGGTTGCGCGAGGTTTCCGACGACCCCAAGCTGCAGCGCTATTTCGGCCTGCCCCAGAAACAGTTCGGCGATTTCGTGGGCGAACTCATCCTCGGCGCGGCACGCCTGAACCTGCGCGGGGAAATGGAAACCGCCATGCGCAAGGCCGCGGCCTATGCCGACATCGACATGGAACGCGTGATCTGGAAGCAGGCCTCCCTGGCCGCCGGCTGCATCAACGCCTTCGTGGACTGGCTGGGCTACGACCCCCGGCGCAACGACGCGCAAAAGCGCAGCGTGGCCGTGGGCGGCCGGCGGGTGACCGTCTTCGATCCGCCGGCGGCCGTGGAGGGCTTTCCGAAACTGAGCGAGGAAATGGGCGTCCTGGAACGCCAGTGGTACCGGGACTGGCTCATGGCCCTGGTCGCCTGCATCCTGGCCAATGTCGACTTCGAAGGCGGCATCACCATCGACGTGGAACAAAACCGGCTGCTCGGCGAAATCATCACCGCCATTGCGCCGCAGGTGGAGGGGGCGCGATGAAAGCCGTCTACGAAAACGATACGGAAAAAGGCCCCGGGTACGGCATCTTGCGCCTCACGGACCTCCAGCTCGCCCCGCCCCAGGACGGCTGGCGGTTTTCGGTGCGGCGCTCGAGCGACCGGCAGTGCCTGATCCCCGGCGGCTGGCAAGACGCGGAAAGCCCCCTGGAACCGGCTTGGGCCACGGTCGTGGGCGAGGCCCTGCTGCTGTACGTGGGCCACGAGACCGTGGACCAGCTCGACGAGCTGGAGACCTACCGCATCAGCCTCATCGGCCCGGGCGACGCCCGCCAGTCCTGCCACCTTTCGCTCCAGGAGGTCGTCTACTCGCCCATGCGCGGCGGCGGCCGGCTCTCCGACGCCATGCCCGAGACGCCCCCGCCGCCGCCCAAGCAACCGCCCCTCCCTCCGGAAGAACCGCCGGCAAGCCCGCCGGCCGACGCCTTTTCCGGTCAATCGTCTGTCGTGGCCGGGCTGCTGCCGGAATTCGAGATGCCGCCGGTCGCGCCGCCGCGGCCCTGGTGGCCCAAGGCGGCGGCGGCCCTGGCGGCCCTGGTCCTTATCGCCGCCGGCTGGTGGTGGTTCCTGGGCGGCAGGACGGCTCCGTCCTCCGCCGTCCCGCCGCCGGCCGAGCCCGCCAGCGCGGCAAACGAAAGCAAGCCGGCCCCGGACAAGGAGCAAGCCACCGGGGATCCGGCCCAGCCCGAGGCCCCGCTCACGCCCATGCAGCAGGCCCGGGCCTGCCTGCGGGCCAAGTGCGGCGGGGACAAGGCACTGGACCTCAGCGGGGCCATGCCGGAGACGCCCGACGGGCGCGACGCCGCCTTCCTGCTGCTCGGCGCGGCCGCCGAAGCCGGCCAGGCCAAGGCCATGGTGCCCCTGGCCCGGTTCTACGACCCCACGGACGAGGCCCCGGCCGGGAGCATCCGCAAGGATGCCGAACAGGCCCGCCGGTGGTACGCCAAGGCCAAGGCGGCCGGCGCGGCCGAGGCCGCCGCCCGCCTGGACGGCCTGGATGACTGGCTGCGCCGGCAGGCCGAGGCCGGCGACGCCAAGGCCCGCGAACTGCTCGACGGCAAACCCTAGTGTCGCATCCGTGAAAAGAATATGTACGTATATGGCAACAACATTATAAAATAATTACTTTTTTAAGAATACTATCGTACTTTTTACGGGACGCAACACTCGGTGCCGCGCCGCCCAAGGAGGCCCTCATGACCCCATTCGTGCGAACCCTGCTCGCTGGCGCCGTCCTGCTCGCCCTGGCCGGCAACGCCCTGGCCCAAGGCCGGCAGCCGCTGCTCCAGGAAGGCAAGCACTCCCTTTTCCAGCGCCTGGTCAGCCACCCCGGGGCCAAGCTCTACGACGGGCCCGGCCCCGAGGCCAAGGTCGTCAAGGACGGCCTCAAGACCTTCACCGTCCTTTATATCTACGGCAAGAAGGACAATCGCCTGGAGGTGGGCGCGGCCACCAACGCCGCGGACGGCTGGATCGACGCCGGGGCGGCCACGCCCTGGCCCCAGGCCATCACCATGCTTTTCACCGAGCGGGGCAACCGCGACCCGGTGCTGTTTTTCAAGGACCACGACACCCTGATCGCCACCTGCGGCCAGGACGACCTGGAAACCAAGATCAAGGCGTACCTCGGCGCCATCGAAGCCGCCCAGCAAGGCCAGGCGGCGCCGGGAGACCTGCCGGTCATCGCGGCCGAGCCCTCGGACGCCCAGGGGGCGGTTTCCCACAACCGCTTCTACCTCATGCCGGTGCTCAACATGGACACCCAGTTCACCGGCACCCAGCTCATCGAAGTGGCCTCCATCGACCCCGGCGCGGCCAAAGCCGCCGGGGGCGGGGCGCTGCGGCCCAAGAACGCCGCCCCCCAGGAGCTCAAGACGGCCATCGCCTTCGTCATCGACACCACCATCTCCATGCACCCCTACATCGAGCAGTCCCTGGCCGTTATCCGCACCATCTACAACGAGCTGGAGAAAAGCCCCCACAAGGACAAGGTCAGCTTTGCCGTGGTGGTCTTTCGCAACAGCACGTCCGCCACCCCAGGCCTGGAATACACGAGCCGGGTCGTCAGCGATTTCCGCACCGTCTCGGACCGCAAGGGCCTGGAGGACGCGCTGGCCGTGGTGCGCGAGGCCACGGCCTCGAGCCATTCCTTCGACGAGGACTCCATGGCCGGCGTGAAGGCGGCCGTGGACAGCCTGTCCTGGAAGGACTACGGCTCCCGCGTCATGCTGCTGGTCACCGACGCCGGCCCCATCGCCGGTTCGGACCGCTATTCCTCGACCCGGATGGACCCGCGGGAGATCGCCGACTACCTGCGCGCCAACGGCATCTGGCTGACGGCCCTGCACGTGAAGTCGCCGAGCGGCAAAAAGGACCATGGCTACGCCGAGAAGTCCTACAAGGAACTGGCCCGCATGGCCGACGGCACGGTCAGCTACGTCGGCATCGAGGCGCCCACGCCCAAGGATGGCGCCGCCCAGTTCGACCGCGTGGGCCGCGCCCTGGCCCAGGGCTATCTGGGGCTGGTGACGGCCACGGCCGAGGGCAAGATGCTGCCCAAGCCCAAGGATCAGCCGGCGGCGGCCAGCCCCGAGGAGCGGGCCAAGCAGCTGGCCGAAATCAGCGGCTACGCCATGCAGCTGGATTTCCTGGGCACCAGGCGGCAAAACCAGGCCCCGGGCGTGGTGAGCGCCTGGATATCCGACACCGACCTGACCGCCCTGGCCAAGGGCCGGCCCAACCCGCCCCTGGCCGCCATTCCGGCGGTGCTTTTGACCAAGAACCAGCTCAGCGACCTGTCCAAACGCCTGAAAATCGTCCTCGACGAGGCCACGGTATCCCAGCGCGAGGGCTCGGCCGGGTTTTTCCAGAATATCGTCTCGGCCGCGGCCCAGCTCAGCCGCGACCCGTCGAAATTCAGCAGCGCGCCGGGGCTCAACCTGGCCCAGACGGGCGTGCTCGGCGAATACCTGGAGGGGCTGCCCTACAAAAGCGAGATCCTGACGCTGACCGAAGCGGACTGGTACAACAAGAGCGTGGGCGAGCAGACCCAGTTCATCGACCGCCTGCGCTCGCGCGTCGCGCGCTACGACGAATACGACAAGGACCGGGCCAACTGGGAGAGCTTCGGTTCCCCCAACCCCGGCGACTGGGTCTACCGCGTGCCGCTCAAGGCCCTGCCATAGGTGCGTTCATGGAGGATGCCATCCTTTGGGCCGACGACGCGGGCGGCACACGGCCGTTGCTTTCCATTCGCGACCTGCGCCTCACGCGCAACGCCGGGTCGCGCTACAGCCTGTCGATTCCCCGGCTCGACATCCAGGCCGGCGAGAAAATCGCCGTGACCGGGGAAAGCGGCTGCGGCAAGAGCACCGCCCTCGACCTGCTCGGCATGGTGCTGCGCCCCGACACGGCCGGCCGGTTCCAATTCGCCCCGCCCGGCGCGCCGGGGCAGGATGTGGCCGCCTGCTGGCGCGACGGCCGACGGGACCGCCTGGCCGGGTTGCGCCTGCGCCACATGGGCTATGTGCTCCAGACCGGCGGCCTGCTGCCCTTTTTGACCGTGCGGGAAAACATGGAGCTCTCGGCCAAGGTCCTCGACCTGCCCGGGCGCGACGGCCATGTCCGCGACATCGCCCGAACGCTCGGCATCGAGCACAAACTGCGCGCCATGCCGTCGGCGCTGTCCATCGGCGAACGGCAGCGCGTGGCCATCGGCCGCGCCCTGGCCGGCCGGCCGGCCGTGCTCCTGGCCGACGAGCCCACCGCCTCCCTGGACCCCGGCCATGCCGGCGTGGTGCTCGACATGCTCATGGACGCCGTGGAAACCTATGCCGTCACCCTGGTGCTCGTCACCCATTCCCCGGACATCGTCCGTTCGGCCTGCCTGCGGGAATACCGCATGCGCGCCGCGCGGCAAGGCGAAGACGGCGTCACGGCCGTGCTGACGGATTGAGGCGGCCATGCGCGACCTCGTCATCGCGGCCGGACTGGCCGTGCGGGATTTCCTCCACGACCGCCTCATGAGCCTGTGCGCCGTGCTGTCCCTGGCCAGCATCCTGGCGCCGCTGCTGCTTTTGGCCGGCGTGCGTGCCGGCGTGATCGGGGCGCTTCAGGAACGCCTGCGGCGCGACCCGGCCATCCTGACCGTCCTGCCCGAGGGCAGCCGGGGCGGCTACGCCCTGGAGTGGATCGAGGCCCTGGGCAACCGGCCCGACGTGGCCTTCGTCATCCCCCGTACCCGTGACATCGCGGCCGTCCTGCCGCTGGAATACCAGACTGCGGACGGCGTGCGCCGCGTGCCGGCGGACATGGAGCCCACGGCTCCGGGCGATCCGCTGCTGGTGCGCTACGGCGCGGCGCCCCCTTCCGAAGAGCAGGCCGTACTGTCGGCCTCGGCGGCGCGCAAGCTCGGCGTGGGCGCAGGGGACCGGATCGAGGGCCGCCTGGGACGTCGGCGGCCCGCCGGCGGGCTGGAATCCGTGACCATGCCCCTGACCGTCACGGCGGTGCTGCCCCTGGAGGCCGAAGGCCGCGACGTGGTCTTCGTGCCGCTGCCTCTGCTCGAGGATGCCGAAAGCTACCGCGACGGCCTGGCCGTGCCGCGTCGGGGCTTCGCGGGCGAGCCGCCGTCGGAGGCGCCGCGTCGCTACGCCGGCTTCCGGCTCTACGCCCGTGACCTGGCGAGCGTTTCCGGGTTGCGCGATTTTTTCGTCGGCCAAGGCGTGGAGGTCATCACCAAAGCCCGGGAAATCGAGGTCGTACGGACCCTGGACAAATCCCTCACCCTCCTTTTCGCCTGCATCGCCGTCAGCGCCGGGGCGGGGTTCGTCGCTTCCTCGACCAGCAACGTCCTGGCCGCCGTGCGGCGCAAGGACAAGCACCTGGCCATGCTCCGCCTGCTGGGCTTTTCCGGCTTGGCCATCCGCATCTTCCCCATCGTCCAGTCGCTGCTGACCGCGGGCCTGGGTTCGCTTCTGGCCTGGGGCATGTACGCGGCCATCGCCGCGCTCATCGACCGGCTGTTTGCCGACAGTCTGGCCGGCCAAGCCGTCTGCCGCCTGCCCGCCGGCCATCTCGCCGTGGCCTGCGGCATCGTCCTGGCCCTGTCCCTGCTTTCCTCCATCCAGGCCTCGCTGCGGGCGGCGCGCATCGACCCCTCGGCGGTGCTGCGGGAATTGTAACCCCTTGCTGCGGAGGATGCCATGCTGACGCACCTGCTGCTCGTATCCCTGTCCCTTGTCCTCGCCCTGCCGACCGGCGGTTTGGCCGCCGCCCTCCAGACCAAGGCCAAGGTCACGCCGGAAAGCGCCTGGAACCCCCATCCCGCGCCCGACGACATCCTTTTGCCCATGCCGTGCGGTTTGCAGATGGCCCTGCGCCCGGTGGCCATCCCGGCCCAGGGGCTCCTGTGGGACCGCAAGATCGCCCTGGGCTGCGACGACTGCGAACGCACAGGCATGGATTATTACGAACGGCGCTTCGCCGCGGCCATTTCCGGCCCCTTCACCAAGGAGGACGTGCCCCAGGCCTGGGGGCCCAGCCTGGACAAGGCTTCGGAAGTGCGCAGCAACTACTACTTCATCGGCAAATACGAAGTGACGGTCCGGCAGTGGCGCGCCGTCATGGACGGGGCCTGCCCCAGCGAGGACGTCGGCGAGGCCGAGGCCCGGCCCAAGACCGATATGACCTGGTTCGACGCCGTGGATTTCTCACGGCGCTACACGGAATGGCTGCTGCAAAACGCCCCCGACGCCTTGCCCCATTTCCGCAACGACGCCAAAAATGTCGGCTACCTGCGGCTTCCCACCGAGGCGGAATGGGAATACGCCGCCCGGGGCGGGTCGCGCGTGCCGGCGGAAAACCTGCTGCAGGAGGATTTCTTCCCTCTGGAATCCGGGACCAGCCTGGCCGATTACGCCGCCTTCCGGTCCGAAGGCAGCCGCATGCTGGACACCCCCCAGCCCATCGGGCTGCTGCGCCCCAATCCCCTGCTCCTGTACGACACGTCGGGCAACGCGGCCGAAATGGTGTTCGAGACCTTCCGTTTTTCCGTGGGCGGGCAACTGCACGGCTCGGCCGGCGGCTTCCTGCGCAAAGGCGGGAGTTTTGCCACCGGCGCTGCCGAGATCAAGCCTGGCCGACGGGAAGAGGAGCCCTTTTTCACCACCAGCGGCGGCATGCACGCCCGCGACCTCGGCCTGCGCCTGGTCCTCTCCGGCATCGACACTCCTGACGGCACCCGCCGGCAGGAACTGCTCCGGGAATGGCAGCGCCTGGGCCAGGGCGACAGCCCCGTCATCACGGGCGAAAATCCCCTCAAGGAAATCGAGAGACTGCTCGAACGCACCAGCGACCCGACGCTCAAGGCCAACCTCGGCAAACTGCGCGACGTCATCAAGGACAACCAGATCCGGCTGGAAAAAAAGGACAGCGAAACGGTGGAGAGCCTCATCCGGACGGCCGCCTATACCATCGAGGCCCTGCGCAGCTACGCCGTCAGGCATGCCTTCGCCCTGCGCAGCAAAAACGAGGCAGCCAAGAACCTTGAAAAAATGCAGGCCGAGGGCAAACAAAAAAGTGAAATGTATACATTCGAGAAGGACAGCGTCTCGCAATACGAATCCCTGGCCAAATCCTTCCTCGAGGCCATGTCCTCCATCATCAGCTACTACAAGCTCAAAACCGACGAGATCGTCAAATACAACCAGGCCTTGTACAAAAACAAACTGGCCGTGGTCGAAGGGGAATACAAAAGCGCCGACTCCGCGTTCGCCAAAAACATGTCCAAGAATATCGGCATACTGAGCGCCCACCTGGACGCCGTACGCACCAGCGGCCAAGGCGTGTTGTCGAAAAACAAAATCCTCGTCGACACCCTCAACCCGTCCCTGCGGGAAGGGCTCAAGCTGCCCTGAGGCGCCCCGGGACGCTTCGCGACACTCCACCACAAGCCAAGGAACGGCCCGTATCGCCATGAAACATGCCCATCCCCCCCTCGCGGCCTTTGTTTGCGCCATCGGCGCCACGGGCCACCGGCACCTGCCCCCCGAACGCATTGCGGGCATCTCCCAGGCCGTAGCCGAGGTCCTGGCGACCGTCCGGCGCCAGGTCGGCGAGGCGCTGGCCGCCGCGCCCCGAGGGCTGTTCCCCAGCGACAGGCCCGTCGTGCGGTGCGTTTCGCCGTTGGCCGAGGGCGCCGATCGGATCATCGCCCAACAGGCCCTGGCCCAGGGGTACGACCTCCAGGCGCCGCTGCCCTTTTTCCAGGAAGACTACGCAAGGGATTTCGCCGATGCAGCGTCGCGGGAGGCCTTTGAAGGCCTGCTCAAACAGGCCTCGGCCGTCCTGGAACTCGACGGCAGCCGCGCGCCCGAGGAGGAACCGTACCTGGCCGTGGGCCGGGTCGTGCTCGAACAAAGCGACCTGCTCCTCGCCGTCTGGGACGGGACCATGGCCAAGGGGCGCGGCGGCACGGGGCAGATCGTCAGCGTGGCCGCGGAACGCGGCCTCCCGGTCCTCGTCGTCGACCCCACGGACCCGACCGCCATCCGTTTCCACGGGGCCTGCGAGTGCGGCGACTGGCGGGAGGCCCTGGGGCACTGCCTGCGACGGCTGGTCCTGCCGCCTCCGCCGACCCCGGACAAGGGGCCCCAAAACTGGAAGGACCGCCTGAAGGATTGGTTCACCGGCGGCGTGTCCGCAAGCACCTCCCCGGCCCAGTATTTCGCCGAGGCCCGGCCGCGGCCGTCCGTGTTGGAGCATTTCCCGGTCTGGTTCGAACGGGCGCTGGCCCGCACCTGCAACCGGCGCCGGGAACCGGACGCGGCGGTGCGGGCCGGCTGGCGGGGCCGGCTGGCCGCCTTGCGGGCGGGCCTTCCGGGCCTGTGCGGCAGCAGAACTGCCCGCCCCGACGGGCCGTCGGCTGCCGCAGCCCACGGCTGGTGCGACGCCCTGGGCCTGGGCCGCCCCGAAGCCCGGGCTGCCGAAGCGCTCGTGGCCGAACATTACCGGTGGGCCGATGTCCTGGCCGTTCAATACGGCGCGCGCTACCGGGCCATGGGCTTCCTGCGCCACCTGCTGATGGCCGTGGTCATGGTCGGGGTGTTTTTCGGTTTCTATGTCGAGCGGCTCGAAGCCCTCGGCTTTGGCGTCGAAGTCCTCGCCTTCGCGGCCATCCTGATGCTGGTGCGGCTCAACACCCGGAGCAACTGGCACCAGCGCTTTCTGGATTACCGCTCTCTGGCCGAGCAGTTTCGCCACCTGCGCTTCCTGTTCGTCCTGGGCTGCGTGCCGGCCTTTGCCCAGGAGGGCCTCGACGCCGCCTGCATCCGCAAGAGCTGGACCGGCTGGCACCTGCGCAACGTCGCGCGCCAGGCCGGCCTGGCCTGGGCCAGGATGGAGCCGCCGTTGCTCGAAGCGTACCGCAGCAAGCTCGATGCCGACGTGCTCCGGGAACAGATGGCTTTCTACAAAGACCGCAGGAAGCGCTATGCCGTCATCGCCCGTCGCCTCAACGCCTTCGGGATATGGTGCTTCATCGTCGGCCTGGGCTTTATTGCCTTGCGTTGCCTGGTCTTTTGGTGGGTCAAGGGCGACACGGCCCTCGTACTCGGCTACAAGGGCAGCAACGTGCGCACGGCCCTCAACGTGATCGCCCTGGTCATTCCTTCCCTGGCCTCCATGGCCTTCGCCATCCGTGCCCAGGGCGAATACGTCGCCCTCGGCGCCCAGTACGCCAAGGCCCGCGACACCCTCGCGGACCGTCGCCATGCCCTCGAGGCCCTGACCGGCCTGACGCGCAACAAACTGGCCAAGCTGTCCGAAAAGCTGGCCGCCACCATGACCAGCGAGGTTTCGGGCTGGCATGGGCTGGTCAAGGGCAAGGCCCTGCGGCCGTGGTGAAGTGGGCGCCCGGCACGGGCCCGTGCGGCCGTACCGGATTTTTTACGGAGCCGGATTCCGGAGCGGCAGGGCAAACGCGGGGCAGCGGCGTACAGGGGGAGCCGTCTCCGGAGCGGCTGCCGCAGCCCCGGGACGGCGCCAAACAAAAGCGGGCGTCAATTGTCCCGGGCCTTGGTGTACCGGTCGTAGGCGGCCCGCAGGCCGGCGGCCTGGGCATCGGTGACCACCACATACTGTAACTCCATGCCGACGACACCGACGTCGGCGTCGAAGGCATGGACCTGCCCCGTGGGGCTGACAGTCAAGATGCGTTTCCTGTAGGTACGGCAGCTGTCGATGGCTCCTTGGAGACGGTTGAGTTCCTTGTCGCTTTCCCAGCGCCAGAAACAATATTCAAAAAGAAAATCATCTTTTTGTATTCCATTGAGCGCAGCTTGTCCCAGATCGATGACATTGCCGACGCGGACCATTCTCACACCAGCCTTTTGGCCATCAGCCAGGCCATTTGTCTTGTGGCTGATCTTGTTGTCGCGCATGTCGTACTCGTCGATCCAGCCGGCTATACCCGCCTGGCTCAGGCAGGGGTTGCCGGCAGTATCGAAATAGGCTTCCTTGATCTTGTTGCCGCGCGCGTCGTAGGTCCATTCCTGCGATGAGAATCCCGTATTTGCATAACAAGGCTGGCCATCTGGCCCGAAATAAGAAATATTTGTCATATTCCCACGCGCGTCAAACTTTTTCTTTATGATGGCATAGCCAGCAGGGAGTGCGCGAAGACGGCGATCACGGTCAAAACAAGAGATTTTAACCATGTTCCCGCGCGTATCATATGCAATATCGAGGTACATTACACCATTATTCAATTGGCTCGGCTGCAGTTGTGCATCATACATGGTGATTGATTTGACATTTCCAAATTTATCATAGGCACGCTGCAAAACGGCTATTCCATCACCTCGTTCACGAAGGCGACCGTCAAGACCCAAATACGACTCCTCGATCCGATTTCCATTCTTATCATACCGCATCTGTATCGTCGCAAAACGACCTTCCCGGAGGCATGGGTCGCCATTTGCATCGTAATATTTCTGCTCAACCTCATTCCCATTCATATCATAACGCGTCTCGCAAGTTGCAACGCCTTCCTCGGAAGGGCATGGCTTACCATCCACGCCCAAGCTTGTTTCCTTAATCACTTTCCCTTGACCATCATAGTCCTGCAGAAGGACGCTGTATTTCTTTTTGATCACACACGGCTGCCCGGCTTGATCAAAATACGCCACCCGTATCCTGTCTCCTTTTTGATCATAGGCATGCTCCTCGATAGAATAGCCGTCACCAACCATACATGGCGTACCGTTCACACCGAAATATGATTTCGTGATCAGATTTCCAGAGGCATCATAGGAGAATTTCATAAGAAAAAAGCCTTCCGCACTCACACACGGCTTTCCATCTACACCATGACAAGCCTCATAAACCGTATTCCCATGCGCATCATAGTCCTTTTCCGTCATGGCGCATCCGGCTATATTATAGCACGGCTGGTCATTCTTGTCAAAATACGCAGCCCTGGACAGCCTGCCATTTCCGTCATAACTCAATTTCACAGAAGACACTTTATGCATTGAGTAACAACGCTTTCCTTCCGCGTCGAGATAAGTCAATTTTGTCGCATTCCCTTTCTCATCGTTCTCTCTTATCAACTGCGCATAGCCATCTTTATGAAGACATCGATTACCATCTTTGTCAAAAAAGGTAGTCTGCACTCTATTTCCCCAGACATCCACCTCAAAAGCAATCACTGCCACACGTTCTGGACTCAGAACAAGCTCGCCTCTTGCATCCAAATACTCAATTCTCGATTGATATCCCTCGGCTGTATAGCGAAAGCGCTTTTCCACGACACCTCGAACTGCAAGTGCTTCCTTGTTGCCATCGAGGTTGACCGTGCTCTCGATTCTTCCCGCAGCGTTGTAGCGATAGCGCTGGCCAAAAACACCATTGGCATCAGGCCGGACACTTCCGCTCAAATTACGGTACTCCACTCGCGTAAGACACCCCGATGAATCATACTGACAATGAAGCGCCGATATCTCACTCTGTTTTTTGGAGTACGACAAAGCTCCTTCGCCTTCCAGAACAACTTTCGTACGGACAAGGGTTTTGGTTTCCAATCCCGACCCAAGATAAAATCTTACATATTCAAGATTCTGGGTATACTCCCGCCGTTTCACAAACTGGCTCGTAGAGGAATAGTCATCCACATAGGCGATACGGCCGTTCTCCCCGTAATAGAATCGCTGGTCATCCGGCCGATCCTGTTCGTCGTTATACGCGACTGGCCGCGCATTGCCGGAGGCATCGACGCGGGTTAACCGCCTCGGCTTGCCCCGCAGGGTTTCCAAACGCCAACTCATGGCGCGATGCGACACTTGTTCCTGCGTCAACCGGGCAATGCCTTCAGGTACGCCCCAACGGTCGACGTAGTCGTCATAATAGCGGATATGCGTAACGAAATAATAGTCAACCGCACCGTAGCCCACCACCAACAACAAACAGGCGGCAACGGCGACACCAATGCGCCACAGGCGCTCGCGCCGCTTGTGCCGTTGCCAAAGATGATCGTAGCGCAACCCGAGGATGGCGGCGACGACCTTGACGAGGGCCTCGTTGGGAGACAGTTCCTCGAGGGAGGCCCCGAGCATGGTATCCTTGCCCTGCAGCAAGGACGGCGGATAACATTGCTTCGCCCCATCCTTGGGGTCCGGCGTTCCGCGGACGATGAAGGGAATGATCCGGTCGGCCCGACCCATCTCCTGGAAATTGCGGATTTCCATGTCCACGAAATCCGACTGGGCCCCGTCGGGGGAACACACGACAATGAGGTAGCGGGAATCGGCCAATTCCTGACGCAGGTTTTGCCGGACGGTCTGCCCGACGCCGATATCCGTTCTGTCGCGAAAGACAGGTCGTATATGCTTGGGGATACGGCCATCCGACTCTTTTCGGATGGCACTCGGCAAACGATAGTTCTCGAGTTTTCGCTGCAACCACTTGGCCCAGCGTTCATCCTTGTGGCTATAGCTGATAAACGCATAATACGCGTAACGTCTGTCGTCCATAAAAAGTCTCCACATGAGACATCAATACGAGCGTACGCAGCAATGGTTGTGGCGGATAACAAAGGAGATCCTGCCGGCAGCCGCCTCAATTCCTTGGCGCAGTCGCGTCGGTTGTCATTTTATGAACCAACCGTGCGCCTCGTCAATGCATCTGGCCACAGCGCCATGGTTTTCACGAATTTCCTTTTCCCAATCCTTGCCATGGCACTTCCGGGTTCTTCGTGTGTTACCGCGCGGAGGCTTGCCCGGAAGCCTGATCTGGCCACCGCAGATGCTGTGCATGGCTGCCTTGTCGTTGCCGTCTCCAGGCACCCGGGGGATTGGAACGGTTCCTGTCCGGACAGCGTCAAGCAACGGTCGCGGGAATCGGCTGCCTGTGGTCGGCCTACGGTGGTCGGCCTACGGTGGTCGGCCTACGGCGGTCTTCCCGGAACTGTTGGGATCGCTGCGCCGACTTGAGCTTGAAGGCTCATGCAAGATATTATGACACCTCTGCGCGCACATGCTTCCGCCTGCATATCATTTTTACTCTATTGCAAAGGTCGTAATTCCTCTTCGCGACACACCGACCGCCGGCCGCCTTGTTGCCCTTGCGCCGCAACCGGTTATTCCGTAGAGCAAAGACGGATGCAAACAGCATCGCTACCGCGCAACGGGCTTGAGGGCGTGCGTCCATGCCTTGCGCAGGCAGAAGGAGTGATCATGCGCCGTGTGCTTCTGTTCATGCTGTTCGGTTTGTGGATCGCTTGCTGGCCTGCCCGCCTTTGGGCCGAGCCCGTGGGGCAGGCGGATGCCCGGGAGGTCGTCGTCGGCTGGCTCGCCCTGGAGGCGCAGCCCTTGGGCGTTCGCCTGGGCGACGGCGTCGCCGCCGTGGCAAGCTTTGCCGGGGACGACGGCAGTCCCGCCTACTACGTGGTTTCCCTCGCCCCGGCGGGATTCGTGGTGGTGCCGGCGGATGACGCGGTCGAGCCGATCCTGGCCTTCTCTGCCACGGGGGCCTACGACGCTTCGCCCGAAACACCCCTCGGGGCCTTGGTCGGCGGCGATGTCCCCCACCGCGTGGCCTGGGCGCGGGCCCATCCTGCCCGGCGCGGGGCGTCCGGTGATTCCACCCAGCAGGCGGCCCAGGCCAAATGGGTCCGCCTCAAAACCGGCAGCGGTACGCGCAGCGTCGGCCTGGACTCCCTTTCCGACGTGCGGGTGGCCCCCCTGGTCGCGTCCACCTGGAACCAGAGCTTCGGGCCGGATGGGAAGGACACCTACAACCTCTTTACACCGAACCGTTACTACTGCGGCTGCACGGCAACGGCCATGGCCCAGGTGATGCGCTACCATCGCCACCCCACGGCCGGAGTCGGTACCGGCGCCTGGAGCATTCGCGTGTGCGGGGAATGGGACACGCGCAATCTGCGCGGCGGCGACGGGCAGGGTGGCCCATACCAATGGGACGACATGGTGCTGCGTCCCGATGCGGCCACGACCCAGGCCCAACGCGAGGCGATCAGCGCCCTGACCGCCGACATCGGCCTCTCCGTGCACATGAACTACTGCGCGACGGGCTCAAGCGCCTATCCCGATCCGGAGGCGTTCACCGGGGTCTTCGGCTACGCCACGGCCCGGGAAGCCACCAGTGCCGCCAGGATGATCGAGATCGTCAGCGCCAACCTGGACGCCGGCTATCCGGCCATCCTCGGGATCACGAGCACCGCCTCGTCCCATGCCGTCGTGGCCGACGGGTACGGCTACGATGCCGCCACCCTGTACCACCATATCAATATGGGCTGGGGCGGAGCGGAAGACTTGTGGTACAATCTGCCCGTCATCGGCACTTCCGGCGAGTATCAGGCCATTTCCAACGTGACCTACGACATTTTTCCCGACAAGGCCGGGGAGATCATCAGCGGACGTGTGCTCGACAAAGCGGGCGCACCGATCGGGGGGGCGGTGGTCGCGGCGACCACGGACGGGTTGGTGACCGCCACGGCCGTGTCCAACGCCAAGGGTATCTACGCCCTGGTCGGCGTCCCCCTTGGGGCCCTCTCGTCCGTGGCGGCCTCCAAATCCGGCTATTCCTTCGCCCAGCGGGAACTGTATTGCGGGGTTTCGTCGCGTGCCAACCCGAGCACGTTGTGGGGCATCGACTTCCAGGACGGCGTGAAGCACCCCAAGCCGGCGGTGACGCCCCAGGTCTCCGCCGGGCGTCGGTTCAGCCTGGCCCTGGACGGCGACGGCCGGGTCTATGCCTGGGGCGATAACGACGGCGCGTTCGGCGACGGCACGTTGGCAAGCAGCGCCGTCCCCGTCCCCGTCCATTACCCCGGGGAGCTCTATCCCCGGACGGCCCTGGCCGGCGACGGATGCGGTGGCGGCATCGTCGACGGCGGGGCGGGCTATGTTTCCGGAAAATCCCTGGCCTGGAATGCGATGATGTATGTTTCACCCACGCCGCTGGCGGCCATGGCGTCGATCAAGGGATTGACCAGCCATTACCGGTTTGCCCTGTTCGTCGGAACGGATGGGCTGGTTTACGGGGCCGGAGACAATGGCAGCGGGCAGTTGGGGGACGGCACGACCACCGCACGCTGGTCGACTTTCCGCGCCATTGCGGGCCTTAACGACGTCACCCAGGTGGCCAGCGGAGACGACCATGCCCTGGCGCTGCGGGCGGACGGCACGGTTTGGGCTTGGGGCAGCAACATCCTCGGGCAGCTTGGCGACGGGTCGACGACCACACGGCTTTCGCCCGTGGCCGTATCCACGCTCCCGGCCATCGCGGCCATAGCGGCCAGCGGCAACCGCTCCCTGGCCCTGGCCAAGGACGGAACGGTTTGGGTTTGGGGGAGCAGCCTGGGCGCGACGCCGGTGCGGATGGCCGGACTGGCCGGAATGAAGGCGGCGGGCACGGGCGATTACATGGGGGCGGCGCTCAAAAGCGACGGCACGGTCTGGTACTGGTCCTGGTCGGGGGTGCCGCAACGCGTGGCGGGCCTTTCCGGGATCGTCTCGTTGTCCGTGGGCGGCATGCATGTCCTGGCCCTGGGTGCGGACGGGCGCATCTGGGGTTTTGGCGATAATGGCTGGGGGCAGCTCAGCGACGCCTGTCCGAGTTCGCAATGCGACACGCCGGTGCTTTTGTCGCTACGTCTGGCCGCAACGCCCTCGGGGGGTGCTCTCCTGCCGGCGCTGCCGCTGCTGCTGTCTCCCAACGAAACGAGGCCGTGACCGCTGTTGTGACCGCTGTGCCGCAGAAGTCGCAGGCTCGCTCGGTGCGCCAGCCACTGCTGCCAAAGCCGGGCAGCCCGTGGCCGGTGCCCAGGCCATCCCGCACCACGTGTCGCCCGCGGCCATGGAGCGGCAGCCGCGCTGCCTGGGCCTGACGCATACCCGGGAGGCCTTGGGGTACGCCGTGGTGAAGAAGGCCCGGACGTCGCCGTCCGGGCCTTTTTTGCGGGGTGCCGCCGGTGGGGCGCGTCAGGGGGCGCAGCCGGGGGCCGCCGGCGTCCGCTGCGCCGGGTCGCCGGCATCGGGCGCTTCGGGGAACCGTGCCGGAACCGGGCGGCCGGCCAGTTGCGCCAGCGTGCGCATGAAGGTGTCGGTGTTGGCCAGGCCGATGGGGATCGGGCAGCGCAAAAGCGGCACGCCGAACCGGTCTTCGAGGAATTTTCCGGGGGATATCGGGTCGGGGACCGTCAGGCCGATTTCCAGCGTCGCCCGCGCCCCGGCCATGGCCGCGATGTCGGCCTGGGTCGTGCCGCCCTTGGGGATGCGCTGGAAGTCCCGGGAGAAGGGGGCGTCGAAGGTGTTGGAGATGTCCGGGAAGATGACGGCGTCAAGGCCGAAGGCGCGCAGCATGGCTTTGATGTGGCGCACGTCCCCGGGGCTGACGTGGGCCATGCACATCTTGCACGGATTGATGTTGACGTTGACGAAGTTGCGTTTCTTCATGCGGTGTCTTCCTTAGGGGGCTAGGCCGAAAGCTCCGTCGCGGCCCACTTCCAGACCGGGCTGTTCGAGGTCAGGTCCAGTTCGCGGATGAAGTTGATCATGCCCTCGTAGGTGGTCAGGGGGTATTTGCGGTCGTGGTTGAAATCCACGAAGGGGATGCCCATTTTCAGCGCCAGGGTGCGTTCCTTGACGTTGCCCACGAACAGGTCGGGCTGGCGCTCCCGGACGTATTTCTCGATTTCCGAGGGCGAGGTGTCGTTGATGATGACGGCGCCGTCCACGGAGAAGTCGTTGATGGTCTTGTAGTCGTCCGCGCTGCCGTGCTGGGTGCCGATGAGCACGGGGCGCACGCCGAACTCCTTGAGCAGGCGGATCATGGCGATGGCCTTGTAGGCCCCGCCCACGCACACGGCGGCGGTCTTGCCCGCAAGCTTCCGGCGGTATGCGGCGATGATCGGCTCCACCCGGGCCTCCTCGGCCGCAACCAGGGCCAGGGCCCGCTCCACGTATTCCCGGCCGCCGATGGAGTCGGCGATCTGGACCAGCGACGCCTTGATGTCGTTAAAGCCGATGAAGCGGACCTTGAGGGCCGGGATGCCGAAGCGCTTTTCCATCTGTTGGCTGAGGTACGCCATGGAGCCCGAGCACTCCACGATATTGAGCGTGGGCTGGGGGCCTGCATGAGTTGGTCGTAGGAGGCGTCGCCGGTGACCCTGGCGATGACCTCGACGCCGATGCGGCGCAGGTAGCCCTCGATGATCCAGATTTCGCCGCCGTGGTTGTAGTCCCCGAGGATGTTCACGCCGGGCCGCTTTGCGCGGGGCGCGTCGCCCATGAGTTCCAGCAGCGCCTCGCAGGCCAGCTTGTAGCCCTTGGGCTTGGCCCCGACGAAGCCGCTGGATTTGACCGGGATGACCCGCAGGCCGTGCTGGGCTTCCTTTTTGCGGCACACCGCCTCGATGTCGTCGCCGATGACGCCGACCACGCAGGTGGCGTAGACGAAGATGAGCCGGGGCGTCGGCTTATACCGGGCGATGATTTCGTCGATGGCCGCCGCCAGCTTCGTTTCGCCGCCGAAGATGACATCCTTTTCGCGCAGGTCCGTGGAAAAGCTGTTGCGAAAAAGGCTCGAGCCGCTGGTCAGGCTGCCGCGCAGGTCCCAGGTGTAGCTGGCGCAGCCGATGGGGCCGTGGAACAGGTGCACCGCGTCGGTGATGGGGTTGAGCACGACGCGCGCGCCGCAATAGACGCAGGCCCGCTGGCTGATCGAGCCGGCGATGGTTTCCTTCTCGCACCGGATGCCGCCCCCCCGCAGCAGCCGGACGACTTGATCATGATATGCGATTTGCGTTCTTCCAGAATGTCCTTGACGTCGAAAAGGGACTCGGCCGGTCCTTCCATGGGCATCCTCCAAGGGCGACGGGGCTGCGATCCGTTCGTGACGATCAGTTGCCTTCGAACAGGAAGTCCCGCTTGAGCACCCTCTGGAGCCACAGCGGCTGCTTGCCTTTCATGAGCGCCTGCAACTTCTCGAGCGAGGTTTCGATGGACTCCGGGGCGTTCATCTCGATGGGGTAGACCTTGGCCGCGAGGACCTTGTCCGCGATGGGGCCGCCGATGCCGGAGATAAAAAGGAGGTCGGCCCCCCGGATGGCTTCGATCCGCTCGTCGATGCAAAACGGCCGCTTGCCGCTGACCTTCGAGACGGCGCCGTCGTCCTTGGGCGTGAACGCGACCTCCCGCACCAGCGCGCAGCCTTGGGCGGTGATGTCGTAGAACAGGAAATACCGGGCCAGGGCGAAGTGCCCGTTGAGCATCCGCTTGTCTTCCGTCGCGACGACGACTTGCATGAAAATCTCCTTTGGCAGCGTGAAAGGTCGGGCGTGTGTTGGCACACCGGCCCGGAGCGCACCGCGCGGCCGCGCTGCCCTGGCCGCGCCGGCGGGGCCGGCAGGCGCGCGCGGCGGCCCGCCTGCCGGGAAGCGGGACGCCGCCGTGCCTACATGATCAGTTCGATGTCCTCGTCCAGGGCGTCGCGTTCCTGGCGTTCCAGCAGGGCGTTGCCCATCAGCTCCAGCAGGCGCATGAGCCCCCGGTAGCCCACGATGGGCTGGTAGGAATGCACGCCCCGGTCCATGATGGGGAAGCCGACCCGGACAAAGGGGATGTCCTCGGCCCGGGCGATGTATTTGCCGTAGGTGTTGCCGAGCAGCAGGTCCACGGGCTCGTTTTTGATCCACTGGTGCAGGGCGAAGAGGTCGCCGGCCGCCTTGGCCTTGCCGGCGACGCCGGCCTTTTGGAGAAGGGCATTGACCTTTTTTTCAAAATCGTTGGACGGGGTCCCGGTCAGGACGAAGGCCGGGATCATGCCCAGTTCGAGCAGGAAGCGCGTCAGGCCGATAAGGATGTCCGGATCGCCGAACAGGGCCACCCGCTTGCCGAAGTAGTGCTGGTGCAGGTCGGCCATGATGTCGATGATCTGGCCGCGCTCCTCCTTGAGTTCGGCCGGGATCTCCCTGCCCGTCACCGGGGTGGTCAGCCCCATGGCGACGTCGTGGGCAAAGACGACCGCACCCTTGAACCCGGCAAAGGGACCGCTGTAATCATAGGAGTGGATCTGCTTGGACAGCGTCCCCATCTTGTGGATGACGTATTTCTCCTTGATGCCGGAGCCGAACAGGTCGGGCTTGAGGATCTTCATGAACGCCTCCATCCCGTAGTGGTTGATGTCGTCCACCACGATGCTGCCGTCGGTCATGATCTTGATCATGCCCTTGAAGGAGTTGAGCTCCATCTCGTGGCAGAGCGCCTCGAACTTTTCCTTGGACAGCATGATCCGGTACATCTTTTCGTCCGGCTGGCCGGTGATGTTCTCGATATTCTTGTTGTCGGCGTTTTCCTTGATGAAGGGGATGACCTCCCGGCCTTCGTAGTCGTCCCGGTGGGCGAACTCGAAGCCGGCCAGGACGGTTTCCATGCCGATTTCGTCAAAAAGGCCCTGGAAGTGGTTGGCCCGGGAGCCGCCGACGAAAAGCGCCACGGTCTTGCCCTGGCACACGGCCTTGTACTTCTCGATCTCGGGCTCGATTTCCTCCAGTTCCTTGTAGATGAACTCCTCGGTCCTGGTGATGAGTTCCGGGTCGCCGAAATACAGGGCCATGTCGCGCAAGGCCTTGATGGTGGCGTTGACGCCGAGAAAGTTCACCTTGATCCAGTCGGTGCCGTAGGTCTCGCGCAACAGTTCGGCGTTGTCGTTCGTGGAGCGGTGACACTGGACCAGGTTGAGGTCGGCGAAGTGGGCGTTGCGCAACCGTTCGACGGAACCGTCGCCGGACATGATCGACAGGATGTTGTAGCCCAGGCTCTTGAGCATGCGTTCGATTTCCCAGCCGTCGCCGCCAATGTTGTATTCGCCGCGGATGTTGATGGGGTACTGTTTCTTGACGGAGGGTTCCTTGCCCGTGCCGATAACGTTTTTAAACAGGCCATTGTTTGCGATGTGGTGTCCGGACGACTGGCTGACACCCTTGTAGCCCTCGCAGCTGTAGGCGATGGTCTGGATGCCGAACTGTTCGGTGGACCAGCGGGCCACGGCCTGGATGTCGTCGCCGATAAGGCCGACCGAGCAGGTCGAACAGATCATGATGCTCGGGGGGTCGAAGATGTCCACGATCTCGGTGATGGCCTGGCGCAGCTTCTTCTCGCCGCCGAAGACGACATCGGTCTCCTGCATGTCCGTCGAAAAGTAGTAGGTGAGGAAGTTGTAGTTGTCCCCCTCGTTTTTGCGGGCCTTGTTGCGGCGCGTCAGCCAGCTGTAATAGCCGCAGCCGATGGGGCCGTGGGTCAGGGCCACCGTGTCCTTGAGCGGCCCGACGACCACGCCCTTGCAGCCGGCGTAGCAGCAGCCGCGTTCCGTGATGATGCCGGGGACCGTCCGGCAGTCCGCGACGATCTCCTGGGGCGCTTCGCTGGAATCTACGACCAGGACGTGACCTTTTCTGCTTTTGTAGGTCTTGCCCTTGTAGTGGTTCAATATCTTGGCGACCTCTTCCTTCATGACAGCGATGTCGAGCATGCTTTCCCCCTCCAATGCGCTGGTTGCTGCATCTTAAACTGAGGCCGAAGACCGGTTTTCACTTGTCTTGTCCCCAATGGAACCCACGGAGGCTGGGCTTGTCCTGTCGGGGGCGGGCACTGCGTCTCCCGCGGTGCAGGTTTTGAATCGTCTCCTCCCCTGTACGAAAAATTGTTTTTGGATTCGCCGGAACAAGAGCCAAATGCGTGCCATTACCTCGTCGGCCAACCGGCGGGAGCGGCTTGCAACACGCACTGGGACGCGGCGTTGCGTAAAAAATCATGTAAAAATAGCAATTTTCCTAATCGGCTTTCTGGCGCGGGGTGTGCGCATGGCGCCACCCAAAGGCAGGCGTCGGGCGGGGGCAGGTGTTCACGGAGGAACGGCAGGGAGGGCTCGCAGGCAGGGGGCGAGGGAGGCTCCGGCCTCCCCATGGCCGGGGGGCGGCAGACGTTTTCTGATAATAATTCGTTATATCGACCTGTTATGATGAAATGCCCAGGGCGGACCAGGGATGTGTTCCTTTGCGACGCCGGAGTGTTCTCCCGCGAACACTTCCCGTATCACGCCGATTTCGTGGCGAAGCCATGGGCATCGCGAACCGGCCGGTGGCGTGGTGGGGCATCGGTCAGGACGGTTGGCGGCCGGTCCCCGGCCCCGGGCGCCGGCCAAGGGTGCTGCCCGCCCCTGCGCCGATTGCCGGCATCGCTGGCGACTGTTTGATAGCGGTCGTAGCCGAGGAAGCCGGTCATCTCGTCTCCCAAGGCCGCCTCGCCCACGTCCTTGATCATCGAGCGGAGAATGGAGTTGCGGTCATACAACATCGCGTAGGTGCGATTCAGTATACGCTATACCTGTTACAAAATGAGATATTGCCTATTAAGTGAACTCCATCACCTACAAGCCAACTTGTTATGCACAATCTATCCCTCGATCGCCAAGAAGTCGCGTAAAATTCAACAATATGTTGCATTATTGACTTCATGCAAAAGAAACACTGAACAAATCACAAAATAAATCCGAACTTGTTGTTTGAACTGACCATGCCGCGCGATTTCAAGAATTATCGATCGCAACGCGTTATTTCAGTGCATTGCATGACGCTGCAACAAATTGCCGCCCCGCCCCCAGACATGGTCAACGGAAGGAGCCCCAGGACAAGCTCACGAAGGCTCGAAAATCTCCGATGGCGGGGGACACATGGAGAGCGGCAGCGCTTCTTGACGGTTCGGAAGTTTCGCACCCCAAGAAGACGTTCCGCGAGAATGCGGACAACGCGTTCGGGACTGCCGTCGCCCCGAGGTTCGCGCACGGAGGACGCCGAGTCCTTGATGCCGAGAAAGGCAAGCGCATGTTTTGAAAAGCATCGGCAAGGAACCGGCTGCCATGATCGTGCCGCAAGGTCAGTCCCCGGGCCAAAGGCCTGCCTTGCTCCCGCCAAGCGATCTTCTTGCGAAGCAGCGCGTTTCCCATGGCTTGTTCACCGTACTTCTCCAGGAGCTTGCAAACCCGACGGACTCCGTGACCGCACGCGGTTTCGAGCCTGATCACAGGTTGCTACACCGCAACAATCAGTTCCGCCCCACCCTACATACCGACGCCGCTATCCGAGAATGAACAAAATTTGCATTTTGCAATGATCTATCAAATTGCAATATTTACAGAATTACGTTATGCGAATGATTTGCTTTTTTTGTTGATTTTGATACTGCAATAGATTAAACATAGTCTTAAATCGGAAACTATGCGAGGCAATGCCAAAAGGCAAAGAGCAATTGCGCCAGACAAAATATAAATGTATCTTTCTGTAATAGGACAGATCATTTTAATAAAAATTCATACGGGAATACCGCAGCCAACTTTCAGAAATTTTTCAACAATTCAACATTATTTACACAGGAATTCCATTCATATACGGCTGGAATGCTGCTTTTCAAAGAAGACGACAAATATAGTAATGAATAAATTCCGGCTATGCCGACAACATAACGAGAATTACAAAGTTTTACAATAACAAAATTCTTGATTTTTTTATTGAACTACACAAAAACCCGCTCAGCAAACCGGATGCAACAGAATACAACGGCAAGTAATACGAAGAAAATTTTCCACCCTGTCGACATTATAAGGAATTATAACGATGAGCACCGTCTGCTTTCCGCCGATGACATTTCGGGGTTGAATATTCACGCAGCAGGGTTTTATGCAAAAAATCCTTCAGCGTGGCGCAATCCACTTTCACCACACTCTGGCGAACGCAATTACAAACAGGCCCTACAAAAAATACCTTCGATGATATAACGATGGCGCGGCATAGGCATAACTGACAAAACTCACATGCCGCAGAACGCTTATTGATTGCCTAGCAATATATTTGACAGCAGCTAGCTTATCTTGACAAACAAGACACTATTGATACTATACAAAGACATATTAAGGGCAAGCTACACAGGAAGCGTTTTCAGCATGAGTACTGCTACGCCGACAACTCGTAACTCTCTCTTCACAAGTTCGCCAGAGTATTTCAATTGCTATAGATTCTGACAAGGCATTTCGCATCACCGAGTGTTTCGTTACAGAATGCATAGAAACAGATTCACAGGCAAAAAAGTAATTTTCCCGACTGTCTCCAGCCGAACAGATCGATAGAAAAACGGACGCAACCGTAGCCGTTCACCGGAAAGGCTCAACGGTGCGTGCCCTTTTCCACAGGACAGAAGAGAGGCGATTATGAAGGTGTCCCGCACGCTGCAAGCGATGTTATTCCTCCTTGCAAACTTGGCTGCGTGGTCTACCGCATATGCCGCAACCCCCAAAGTCGAAGCAGGCGTGGGTCATACGGTCTTATTGAAGAATGACGGCACGGTCTGGACATCGGGGGAGAATAGCGAGGGTCAACTCGGCGACGGCACCACCACCACCCGCCTTGCCCCCGTCCAGACAATCTGGCTGGCCGGTGTCACCGATATTTCTGCGGGCGACACCCACACCTTGGCCCTGCGTGGCGACGGCACGGTGTGGGCGTGGGGAGGGAATGCCGGCGGGCAACTCGGCATCAATGATGTGACGCGAGCCATGAGAAAAAATCCGATCCTCGTTCCGGGGCTAACCGGCGTGGTGTCCGTGGCCGCGGGACAACGCCACTCCCTCGCCCTGAAAAACGATGGAACGGTTTGGTCATGGGGCGAAAACAGCAATGGCCAGCTCGGCGACGGGACACGGACTGATCGATTAACCCCAATCCAGGTCTCCGGACTGACCGGGGTGGTTGCCCTTGCCGCTGGATGTCAACACTCTCTCGCCGTAAAAAACGACGGCACGGTATGGGCGTGGGGGGACAACACGCATGGCCAACTTGGCGACGGAACCGTGACCGAGCGGCCCACACCTATCCAGATCCCCGGACTGACCGGCATAACGACTCTTGCTGCGGGTAAATTTTATTCAATCGCACTGCGGAGCGATGGTACAGTCTGGGCATGGGGATACAATACTACCGGACAACTCGGCACTGGAAACCAAACAGCAAGTTATACTCCTGTCCTTGTAAATGGACTTGCCAACATCATTGCCATAACCGCCGGCCATGATCATACCGTTGCCCTCAATGGCAACGGCACCGTCTGGACGTGGGGCTTAAACGACAGAGGACAACTCGGCGATGGGACCACGAATTTTCGATCCGTCCCCACACTGGTGCCAGGATTGACCGGCGCAACAAATATTTCTGCCGGCCTGCAACACTCTGTCGTCTTGAAGTCCGGCGGCGCCTGCTTGGCTTGGGGGAGCAATGACACGGGACAGCTCGGCGATGGGTCGACAGTGGAGCGGCATACGCCTGTGGAAGTACTGGGACGTGGCGGCATTGGCAAATTTTTTGCCAGCAGCAACGCTCTGTCAAGCGGATTTCATCATTCACTCTCCTTGCGAAGTGACGGAACAGTCCTAGCCTGGGGCGACAATTCAAATTTCGCGCTTGGTTATTCTCCTGTATATGACAATTACAGTAATGCAGCAAATCCCGTGAATAATCTTGGCAGCTCCTCTGCCGTGGCGGCAGGCGGATGGGGATTTTCCCTGGCGATAAGCAACGTTGGCACGGTGTGGGCGTGGGGCGACAACAGCAATGGGCAACTCGGTGATGGCACCACAACAAACCGAGCGCAGCCTGTCAAAACCGTCAATCTGACTAATATTGTCGAAGTATGCGCAGCGCCTTTTGCCGGCAGTCACGCATTGGCTTTGAAAAACGACGGCACGGTATGGGCGTGGGGGTCAAACGGTTCCGGACAGCTTGGCAACGGGACGACAACACGTCAACTCACCCCTGTCCAGGTGACGGGACTGGACAACATAGTCGCCATAGCCGCAGGGAGCGCCCACTCTCTGGCCTTAAAAAACGACGGTACGGTGTGGGCGTGGGGCGCAAACAGCAACGGACAACTCGGAGACGGAACGACTACGAAACAAATCACCCCAGTCAAGGTCAATGGAATAGAGAATATACGTAAAATAGCCGCCGGGGAAAATCATTCCCTGGCCTTGAAAAACGACGGCACGGTGTGGGCGTGGGGCGAAAACAGCAACGGCAAGCTTGGCGACGGGACCACAACCAATCGCCCCGCCCCTGTCCAGGTGAGCGGACTGACGAATGTCGTGTCGGTGTCTGGAGGGGTATCCCACTCACTGGCCGTGAAAGGAGACGGCACGCTGTGGTCCTGGGGTTCAAATCAATGGGGGCAACTCGGCGATGGAACCTTTGTGTATCGCCAGATTCCGGTATTGGTTAGTTCTTTGACGGATGTCCAGGCTGCTGCTGCGGGAACCAATTCCGTGGCCTTGAAAAGCGATGGCTCCGTCTGGGCCTGCGGAACCAATTCTTCTGGACAACTCGGGTCCAACTGCTGCGCTGGCTCCATGAACACCCCGGTCCAGAGCATTGTTCCAGGCGGCCCCGGGTCATATCTCAGCCTGCGCCTCCCTGTCCCCGACGCCCTTCCACCGACCGCCATCTCCACATCCGGGTACACTGCCAACTGGAGTACTATTCCCGGAGCCACCTCCTATTCGTTCAAAAGCAATTCCGACCCTACCTTCAATGCCACCTCCCTTTCCGGCTCACCGCGGACCCTGTCCGGCATGGCTCCCGGCACAACCCACGACTATCGGATTCGGGCCTACGTCAATTATCAATACGGCGAATACTCAAACCAGATTCGTCTTGCCACGTTGTCCCCGGGTGTGACCATCACCGGTCTGCCCACCTCCCCTACAAGCCAAAGCAGCGTCTCCCTGACCATCGGGGGGGCGGAGGTGGCCACCTACAAGTACCGAGTCGACGGGGAAAGTTGGAGTGCGGCACATCCCGTCAGCGACGCCTTGTTGATCTATGGCCTTGCCGATGGCCAGCATACCGTTACCGTGGCCTACGCCAACGAGGCCGGACAGTGGCAGCAATTGGAAACTACGGGCACGTGGACTGTGCAAGACGGGACACGCACCTATCCGAAGGTGGATTTCGTCTCCCCAGGCCTAACGTCCCCAGGCTGGCCTGAACCTTTCATGCAGATTACCTCCATTCAGGGAACTGTCGTAAAAGCCTTGAACGATTACTGGAGCTATCAATTTGTCGAAGGGGATAGACGAGGGAAGTTTCCTTCCCCCGCCCCCCACAGATCCGGACGTGCCCCTTTAAGGCATCCGGCTCCTCTGTTCATGGTCTTGCTACACGATGGCAGATAGAATGCATTGCTACGGGAATTGGTAATGGATAAGTCTTCTTCATGAGGTTGAAGTTTTGCCAGCTCATGTTGTTTCTTTGCGATCGCCGGTTCAACCACTTCCACCACAGCTTCTGCACTCCATCACGGAAGGCGTTAAGCCTGCGGGAGTTACCGGTTATCCCATAGTATTGGCAATGACCTTTGATTTTGAGTATGAGAGTCCGGTACTGATCGGCGATATCACTATGCCGATTGAATCGACACCACTCCCCTACCGATTTCAAGGCCCTGGCAAGACGATCTTTTGCCGTCCTGCGCTTGACAACCCAATTTCCCTTGAGCGACTTGCCCCAGTAGTGGGTAAAACCCAACAGGTCGAAGCTGAACCCTTGGTGTCCAGTACCTCCTGATCCGCCACAAGGCGGCAGGAATCGCACCAAGCGAGTCTTCTCTGGGTGAACGGCGAGACCGAACCGACCAAGTCGCTTCGGCAGCACCTCCTCGACCTTCCGGGCATCCATCTCGTTGCTGAAGACCATGACAAAGTCATCAGCGTAGCGGATGAGGAACGCCTCACCTCGCATACGCGGTCTGACGACGTGCTCAAACCATTTGTCCAGGACTTCATGAAGGTAGATGTTCGCCAGAAGGGGCGAGATCACTCCTCCTTGTGGCGTGCCGGCGTCTGGATACACAAGCTGGCCTGCTTCGAGAACTCCAGCCTTAAGCCACTTATCAATGACCCGTCGTATCACACCATCGCGCACCCGCAGGTCAAGAAAGCTCCGAAGATGTCCATGATCCAACGTGTCGAAGAACTTGCGGATGTCCACTTCGTAGACGTACCCGCCACCTATGCCCATGATGCCACGCCACAGCGTCTCCAACGCCTGGTGACAGGACCGGCCGGGACGGAAACCGTATGAGCAAGAGAGGAAATCTTGCTCGTAGACCGCTCCCAGAACCATGGTTACCGCGCGTTGCAGTACCTTGTCCTCGATGGTCGGGATGCCGATCGGACGGGCCGCCCCGTTTGTCTTGGGGATATACGCCCGCTTGACCGGAGGGGCCTTGTACGTTCCGCTCTTGAAACGATCCAAAAGCGACGTCAGGTTCCTATCCAGCTGTTCCTCGTACTCCGCTGCTGTCTGTTGATCCACGCCTGACGCCGCGTCCTTCCTGGTGAGGTGGAATGCTTCCTTCAGAAAGACGAGGTCGATATGGTGGGCCAACGTCGTGAACACCATTTCCGGCGCTTGCTTGGCCAGATCCGCTACCTTCTGCAGTTTCGTTGAGACGCTTTCCGGGCTCGATTTCCCATGCATCTTTCCCTCCAGAAGTTCCATGAACAGACGCCTCCTTCCCTCCTCTGGGTCCCCGGGTGGGTTCCCCTGATTCATCGGTACTATGAGGCGTTCCGACTCCCTGCCGTCCATCTCCTCAGACTTCGTTTCCTTCGCCTTCGGATACCGCTTGTCGTCTGGATTTTCGCTCCTGTTCCCGAGCAGACGAACCCGGGATAGGCCTGGAAGAAATTACCGGCTCTTCCCTTCCGTATTCTCAAGCGGAGACGACAGGGTCTCCCAGGTTCCTGGGAAACCCCCTGTCCGCATGCCTTGTTCTTCGACCCCGGCGGGACCTGAGAGCGATGCTGTCTTGCCCCCAGATGGTGCCTTCCGATATTCTGAAGTCGTCAGCTCCCGCGGGAACGCAATTTCGGGGCTCAATAGCAAGGCCTACAAACTCCCTGTGTACGCTTCACGTCCTGGATTGCTCCAGTCCGCGCAACACTCGGTTCCGGCTGTCAGCACACTTGGCCGGACGGGCTTGGGTACCCGTAGGGTTTCAAAGAAGGTTTCAGCATTCCTTACATCCTCCTTCTCCAGGCTTGGCCTGGCGCACCGGAATACTGCAAAGCTGCTTATGTCCCGGCGCGAGTTCGCCGCGTGGTGGGGTTGCTATCCCAGCTACATCAACCGGCAAGCGGACAACGGCTTCCTGCCCATGGTGGGCAACAAGATCGACGCCCGGGAGGCTTGGAAGCTGTTGAACCGGCGGGCGCGGTCCTATGGGCATCAGGCGCGGCCCTGGCCCGAGGAACTGGACGCACGGCAGGATGGATGAGCACGACCAGCGAAAACCCCATGGACGACATTGGCAAAACCGAGCGCCGCCGACTGCGGAAGCTGTGGCGAGATCACTTTGCCGAGCACGAGAAGGTGGCGGCTGAATGGCGTGCCCGGGATTACCAGTACCCGCCGCCCGTGTTCCCGCCTTTCCCGGATGAACTGCGGGGCCTGACCTGCGGAGCCAAGACCAGGGCCGGGACACCGTGCAAGCGAAAAGACCTCTACACAAGCGCGCGCTGCCCCGCTCCATGGTGGTTTGTCCACCGGGCCGACGACGCCCGAGGGCAAGGTCAGGGCCGCCGAAAATGGCCGCAACCCGAAGCGGAAAAAGCGCACCCCATGAGAGGTAGGGAAAACTCTAGTTTAGGTGTGGGCCATATTGGGCTGAATTCATGGAGTGGAAGTGAACGCGAGTATTGGGGGTGTAATCTTTGAACTAGGCTATTAGTGGCCACTGTGTTGTCAATCCGACGCGAAGCTACCCAATTCGCTTAGTCCCATCCAATAGCAAAGGAGTGGGGCCGGAATTTTCATGATAATCTTTTTCTCGCTATTGGGATAATTCATGGCACCAAAGTCATCAAGGGACTTTGTCACGACATACCCGCGAGACAGTTTTTTTGAATCAATTAAATTAACAAGACCCTTCAAGTCTTTCAAATCCGTATGTTGCGCCCTATATTTCACCTCAAATGGAATCATATCGCCTGCGACTTCAGCAACTAAGTCAACCTCATTATTTTTTTTGTCTCTCCAGTAAGAAAATTTTACATTTTGCGTGTAATACCTGGCAAATAAATGTTTGAAAACCGCAGTTTCAGTCAGAGAACCAAGTGCAGTTGCATCTTCTAAAACAGTTTTCCCTTTTAACATTACCGCTGGAACAATTGCTGCATCAGCAAGATATATCTTAAACTTTCCTCTAAGGACATCCTTCCCATAACCATACGGGGGCAGTTTGTATATCAAATGCGCTGCCTCAAGGTGTTCAATATAGTTTTGAGCAGTTTGCCTTGTCACTGACAGATTTGCACAAAGATTTGTCATGTCGAGCAAGCCACCATCATGCATGCACAAATATAAAAAAGTATGCTCAAGCTCTACGACACGTCTCACGCCAAACATTGCAGTCATGTCACGCTTTAACACTTTATCAATAATGTCTTCGCGTAAAAGTCGTTGGGCCTGGGTAAGGCTTTCCACAAGCGAGGTTTGCGGGAATCCACCGCGAAGAAGGTATTCATGAAAATGTCCAATATAAGCCGAAGCTAGTTCTCTACACGAATAAAACAACTTTGAATCCCATCCAAACAATGCGGTCAATGAGTTAACGGGAGGGATTGGAGGCAATTCAAGCTTCTTTATTTGTAAATATTCATAGAATGATAACGTGGTAAGCTTGATTGCATGCCAACGGCCAACGCCAGATTCTTGGCTATCTTTTGACAGCGGCATTGCAGACCCGGTAAAAATTATTCGACGTTGTTTGTTAAAATCTACCTGTATCTTTACCCATGTCCCCCAATCTTTAATAAATTGCACCTCGTCAAGAAAAATATACTCCATGCCGCCTATCTTTGGCTCACGTTCACGCCAAGCGTTTATCACAGCATCAACACCAGCGAGTTTTAGAAACGGGTGGTCAAAGGTTGCATATAGAATATTTGCAGGTGAAACACCTTCTGTAAGCAATTTCTCTATTGCTTGTTGCAGAAGAGTCGTTTTCCCCACTTGGCGAGCACCAGAAAGCATCAACGCTCTAGGGGCTGGCGGGATAGTAATCCATTCATAAAGATCACGAAAGGCAGCCCTCCTCCATCGAGGCAAGTCCGCGATCGCCTCACCCCTCCACCAGGGATTGAACTGGGACAAAACACCAATAAGTTCTTCTTTTGGGATTTCCATGGCAAGAAACTACCTAATGACTCCATTTAATGCAAGTATACTTTGACAATTACCCTATTTTTGGCCAATAACGGTTGGGAACGTCCAATTTTCTAGAACTGTTAGCGGAGCCTGGGGGCCTTTGCCTAGTCTAGCACGAGGTGCGCCCGCGCAAATCAAATCGCTCAAGTTCATGCCCCTGGAAGATAGGAAGGGCGGGGCTTTCGGTGACGTGTGTTCGGTTGTGCGCGGTTTTGTGCGCGGTGTTTCCTTCACGCGCGCGAGGGGGCGGACATCCCGGCTAAGTTGCCAGGGTGGTTGCCACGGATTCCTTCACGCGAGCGGGCGGTAACTCCGAAGTCGCCGGGTAGCGTCCACGGAGGTGGTGTAAATTCTGAAGTCGTCCAGGCCGGGGGAGAGCCTCCGGCCCGGACGGAATGGGCGAGGTGGCCATCGGGTCAATTGGCTGTAAGGTGAAGTTACGACGCCGCACCTGCAACCAAAGGAGACCACGATGGCCGAGGACAGCATGGCATTAATCGAGCTGATGCAAAAGGCCGACGGCGGCGATTTTCTCCGCTCCCTGGCGGAAGCCGTCCTGCAGCTTCTCATGGAAGCCGATGTGGACGGCCTCATCGGGGCCAGCCGCCACGAGCGAAGCCCCGAGCGAGTCAGCTACCGCAACGGCTACCGTGACCGCAGCCTTGATACCCGCATCGGCTCCTTGCAACTGCGCATCCCCAAGCTGCGCCAGGGCAGCTACTTTCCGCCCTTCCTGGAGCCACGCAAGACCAGCGAACGCGCCTTGGTGGCCGTCATCCAGGAAGCCTGGATCGGCGGCATCTCCACGCGGCGCGTGGATGATCTGGTCCAGGCCATGGGCCTTTCCGGCATCTCCAAGTCCCAGGTGTCCAAGCTGTGCAAGGACATTGATGAACGGGTCCATGCCTTTCTTTCTCGGCCGCTGACCGGCGAATGGCCCTATTTGTGGCTGGACGCAACCTACCTCAAGCAGCGCGAAGGCGGCCGGGTGGTCAGCGTCGCCGCCATAATCGCCGTGGCGGCGAACACCGAAGGCCGCAGAGAAATCGTGGGACTGCACATCGGCCCCAGCGAGGCCGAGCCGTTCTGGTCTTTTTTCCTCAAAAGCCTTCTTCGTCGGGGACTTGGCGGCGTGAGGCTTGTCGTCTCCGACGCCCATGAAGGCCTCAAGGCCGCCATGGCCAAGACGTTCGGGGCCACGTGGCAACGCTGCCGGGTCCACTGGATGCGAAACGCCTTGGCCCGGGTTCCCAAGTCCCAGCACGCCATGGTCTCGGCCGCCCTGCGCCAGGCCTTTTTACAGCCGGATGCGGCCAACGCCAGCCAGACCTGGCGGCATGTCGCCGATCAGCTTCGTGGAAAATGGCCACGGCTCGCCAGCTTCATGGACGAAACCGAGCACGACGTGCTGGCCTACATGACCTTCCCGGCGCAGCATCGGGTCAAGCTGCACAGCACCAATCCGCTGGAAAGGCTCAATAAAGAAGTGAAGCGGCGGGCGGACGTAGTCGGCATCTTCCCCAACGAACAGTCCATCATCCGGCTCATCGGGGCCATCTTACTGGAGCAAAACGACGAGTGGCAGCTGCAAAGCCGCTACATGCAGGTCGAGGCCATGGCCGAACTCAACACCCAACCAAACGAGGCGCAGCCAGCCCAAATTCCACCAAGAGCAGCCTGACCGAGGGCCACCTCAAGCACACCAGAATTTACACCACGTTGACGGACGTGACCTTCTATTTTGCACATAATTCAGAAACGAATATCCTGATTTATGAGTATCAAAATCATATTGTTGCTATACTGTCAACAAACGAATCAATTGATCTGCTGTCAACGCAAGGATGCCAAACATAAGATGAGCAAAGACCTTAGGTCCACCGCGAACCATAAGACTTCTTCCGCCAAAATCATCTTTAAGACGGCTGTTAACACGTTCAGAATTAGTTCTTTCTCTGTATCGAATGCTAGTTGCTGGCTCCATTTCTTTTTTTATTCCATTGCGTCTTTTGTTAAAATCAATAATCGGAACGTGCCCCAATGAACGACTAAAGTCGCGAATTGTTTTGGAATCGTACGCTGAATCCATCAAGTCATAGAGACTTGTTACTCGTTCAGCGGACATTTTTGCCAACGGTATGGCTGCCTGACTATCGTGTAGTGAAGCAGAAGTAAGTATACAACTGATAGGAATTTGACCATCCGCCGAATCAATATGTAATTTATATCCAATCCATCGACGAAAATGCCCCTTACTGCTAGATTTAGCACCGATATCACATGCCATAGGAAGAGTCATTCTGGCTTCGTCGCTAGTCATTTCTATCTGTCGCTCAAGTAGCTTCTTTGTCTTTGGCTTTGTCTTGCTATTAATCGGCCGCCCCCTGCGGCGGCGTTTTTTGGGTTTGGGCGGATTCATTTTTTTAGTTGGTTTTTCTCTGGCGTTAATTTCTGTCGAATCACGACTAATATGCCCAATCAATCGTTCGCTACAATGTAGCCTGACAAGTCTTTCATGGGCATTTTGAGGCAAACCTTTTAAAGAGAATTCTGAAAATGCACGACTAAATACAGATTCATGCGGAATAGTTTTGTGTTCTTCAAAACCGCAAATCCGTCTAAGACTTGGCATCAATTGCAACGCTTCAACGAGAGCCCTTGTGTTAGGAAAATTTAAAACAGCTTTCGCAATAAACGCTCTGGCAATAGCTGCGCGACTATATGATGGCCTACCTCTTCCGAATCGAGGCAAATCCGAAATATGATCTTCTATGCGAACCAACTCAATAATCTCAACGAGTCTTTTCTGCTTATCTGTCAAAGAACCAAACTTTTCTTCTAAACATGGAATCAAAGAACCTTGTATGGCACCGAGGATGCGTGATAGGAGTCTCATGGAAGCTGGCTCGTGTGGTTTTAGTTTAGGTTTGTGGTGAACTCAAACTACCACATAACCAGCTTCCGTTCTACTCCTATCCATACGGTTTTGCAGGATTATTTAGCAAAACCGTTTTTTGCAAAACCCTCACCTGAAAAGGGGCCGGGACCGTGGGCGTGGTGGCCGGATGCCGGTTGGCGGAATATCGTCAACTCGTGGCGCGGGCCTGGACGACGGCTTGCTCGCCGTGTGTGAAAATCGGATGCGGTGGTGGTGGTGACGGAAGAGGGGCGAACCCAACATTTTACCCATCTGTGTTGGGAATAGTGTTGGGTAAGAAAAAGGGCCTACAGCCGTTTTAGCTGTAAGCCCTTGATTTTCTTTGGCGTCCCCAAGGGGATTTGAACCCCTGTTACCGGCGTGAAAGGCCCCGAGGTATTCGCTTAACATGCCGGAAATATGGGCAAAGAACTGCGTCAAACGCAACCTACGCCACCAGAACCGTTTCCAAACCGTTTCCGCCCCTTCAGCCATTTTCATCCTGCCCGCCTCGACTGTGCCTGTCACCATGCCCACCCCTGCTAAACCTGCTATTCTTGCTAATGGCCAATGATATCAGCGCAATGCCTGGGCTAACGTCCTGCTAGGCGGTTGCTAAACGCGCCAGCCGCTTGTTGAAGACGTCCAGGACACGACCGCGATGCTTTCGACCCTCACCGTTCATCTGTGTAACGGCCGAAGATCAAGCGCTCACCCTGGATGACGTGGAACTCGCCCATAAGGAAACAGATTTAAACGACTAAGCGGCGACAAAACCTCTGGGTTTTGTCTTGACAGAATATAGATGATCCTTTACTTGTGGGCTATCCCGAGGGAAAAAGGAGGCCCACATGGAGCGCGTTTTTGGCTATGTCCGCGTCAGCAGCCCCGGCCAAGTCCAGGGGGACGGGCTGGCCCGGCAGGCAAAGGCGATTGCCGACTACGCCCGTGCCCATCGCCTGGAAGTGGTCCGCATCTACCGTGAGGAAGGCGTCAGTGGCACAAGCGACACCCGCCCCGCCCTTGCCGAACTCATGGTAGACTTGGAAGAGAACGGCCACGGCGTCAAGACGGTCATCGTCGAGAAGTTGGACCGACTGGCCCGTGACCTCATGGTCCAGGAAGCCGTGATCCGTGACTTCCAGAAGCATGGCTTCAACCTCATCTCCGCGACCGAAGGCCCCAATCTGTTAAGCGAAGACCCCACCCGCAAGTTCGTCCGGCAGGTGTTCGGCGCTCTCGCTGAATACGACAAGAGCATGTTGGTCTCGAAGCTGCGGGCCGCGCGTGAACGGGTGAAGGCGAAGACAGGCAAGTGCGACGGTCGCAAGGGCTACTATGAAACCGACCACGGCAAGGCGGTCTTGGCCCGCATCAAGCAACTGAGGCGTAAGCGCCGGGACATGAAGCCCTTGTCGTTCCCCGACATCGCGGGAGTCTTGAACAAGGAGGGCATATTGACCTTGGCGGGTAAACACTGGACAGGAGGAAACGTGGCGGCAGCCATGCGCCGCAACCAGAAGCGATAGACAAGAGCCGAGGCCCGGCACCGAAACCGGCGTCCCAATTGTCAGGGGATCAAAGCCAAACTGAGGCGGCCTGACAGTGCCTCGGCCAGCCCCCCCCCTGCTTTTATCTTCACATAGGGGGGTACCCATCCTCGCGAAGCCAACCGACTACATTTTTTTTCTGAACAAAACGGCCGCATTCCAAATGGATCGTTTCAGGCCTCACCCGCGCTTACGCCACCCCTTGCCATGGTTGCCCCGCCAAAAACGCTTGTATGGATCGTTCTGACGGGCCAAAGAGGGTTTGGCGCACCAAGCAAGCAGGAATACCGTGAACACAGGCGAACGCCACTTAACCAAATGCAATTAAAGTCTTGTGTAATCCGAACAGCTATCGTCGGCAACTGAATAGCAGTCCTACAGGGAGGCATAAACCGCGTCCTTGCCCAATTCGCGGTGGGCTCGACCTTTTCGTAGCACCTCGTGGAGAAGAAGATACACGGTCGCCCCCACTTAGTTATTGGACCAATTGCCATATAAGGCCCGCCACACCGCTTAAGCCGACCAGGGCGTGCATGGACAGCTTCCATCGCACCAGGGCCACCAAGGCACCAAGGGCGATGACCACGGCAAAGACATCGAACCCGGAAGGTGGAAAAAACGTGTGCCAAGCGAAAAAAACACCGAGTTTGAGCACCACACCGACGACGGCCGCCGAAATGCCCGTCAAGGCAGCGGCGAATTTCTTGTTTGACGTGATGGCCTCGATGTAAGGAGCCCCCGCAAAGATGAACATGAAGCTCGGCAGGAAGGTGGCGAACGTGGTGAGCAGGCCCCCCAACACACCCGCCTGCAACGGCGCAAGCGAACCGGGGTTGTTCCAGGCGGCGAAGAAGCCGACGAATTGCGTCACCATGATCAGCGGGCCGGGCGTGGTCTCGGCCAGCCCGAGCCCCAGGAGCATGTCCTTCTCCGCGAGCCAGCCCAGGCCGACGGCGTTGTCGGCGATGTAGGCCAGCACGGCGTAGGCACCGCCGAAGGTGACGAAAGCCGCCTTGGTGAAAAAGAGGGACACTTCGGACAAGGCGTCGCCCAGCCCCCGCCAGGCGAGTACAGGCAGCACCACCACGCCCCAAAGGGCCGCGAAAAGGCCGACGACCTTGACGACATGTTTCAAGGAGGGCAGCTCCCGCGCGGGCGAAGGCTCCTCCATGACGCATTCCTTGCTCCCGGCGGTCCGATGGCAGAATATCTCAGGTCGAGTTTTAGCCAGCAGTGTTCCGGCAACGCCGGACAGCAGCACGATGACCGGGAACGGAACATGGAAAAACTGACCCAGGATGAACGCGGCTCCCGCGAAGATATACAGCGCGCCGTGCTTCAGAGACTTCTTCGACAGGCGGAAGAGCGCCTCGACCACGATGGCAACGACGGCAGCGGAGATGCCGTGGAAAATCCCGGAAACGGCGGGAACCTGCCCCTTAGCGGCGGCCAGCCAGGCCAGGACGAGCATCAGAACGATCGAGGGCAGCAGGAAGCACATCCCGGCGATGAAGCCGCCGGGATAGCCATTGAGCCGCCAGCCGACGTACACCGCCAGCTGGTGCGCCTCCGGGCCGGGCAGCAACATGCAGAAGTTGAGGGCGCGCAGGAACATGCTCTCGTTCATCCACTTGCGGCTTTCCACGATGTCCTTGTGCATCATGGCAATCTGCCCGGCAGGGCCGCCGAAGTTGATGAACCCAAGTTTGAACCAGTAGGCGGAGGCCTGCTTTAAGGGGACACTTGGTGACGTGCCATTTTCTTGCATTGGAAATCCTTGTATTTATCCGAGATTCTTCCAGGCATCGAATCCCCCCTCGAGGTAGGGAACGCAGAGGCCCTTCTGCTCGAAATGCTGTTGTATGGATTGGCTGATGGACCCTCCCCTGGCGCAATAAATGACCGTATTCGTCTTGCCCGAGACCATGTCCTCCCACTCGGCGACTTTGGAAGGATCAAGCTTCACGGCC
The DNA here is from genome assembly GCF_049995385.1 of Solidesulfovibrio sp. DCME. Classification (NCBI taxonomy): domain Bacteria; kingdom Pseudomonadati; phylum Thermodesulfobacteriota; class Desulfovibrionia; order Desulfovibrionales; family Desulfovibrionaceae; genus Solidesulfovibrio; species Solidesulfovibrio sp. DCME. The sequence goes on along the minus strand of NZ_CP188261.1, from coordinate 595,611 downwards.
CCAGGGATGAGCACCGGATCAGCATCGAAATCAACCTGCTTTCGGAGATCGAGCAGAGCGATGCCTTCCCCGGATTCGATTCTGGAACGAAGCTGCGCAGGCGAAATGGTCTTGTCCATGACTTCTCCCGTTTTCGTTATTGCCGGTACATGAGAGAGGAACTCAAGTTCCGAACGGTTATCCAGCACGCATGAGGCCCTGAATTTCCCGGTGATAGCTGCAATAGCGCCGCATCGTAAGTTCGCTTTTGCCGAACTCAGCGTTTGCTTTGAGAATTTGCTCGAAGTGTTCTTCAGCGTAACGGCGGTCCTGACGATGCGCGCCAACTTTGGTTATGATGTCCACCAGCTTGTCGGCATAGGCGATGATACGCTCTTCAAGCTTGCCAAGAGTATAATCCTTCTGCGGCAGACCGAACTCGCGGGCTTCCTCCAGGCTCAGCCCCCCCCAGATATGTTTTTCCATGATCGAGCACAGCTCGGCGGGTAGGCCAAGTGTCGGTCCGATCTCCGCGCCGGCACGTCCGTGCTCCATGCCGCTGGCTTTCACCTTGCCCAGGTCATGCAACAACGCCCCACGTGCCACCAGCGTCAGGTCAAGGGGCACAGACAAACGCGCCGCGATGTCGAGAGCCAGTTCGGCTACGGCCACACTATGCGAGACATCCTTTTCAACCATCCCCTGCGAACGGAGCAGGGCAACGTCAGCCTCGTCAATCAAAGGATGCATCTCAGCCCTCCTGCGGGACATTCTTCAAGAAAAGTGGGATCGCCGCGATCAACACCATCGCCATCAGTGGGAAGCTCGCTTGGTATCCCAGCCAGCCGACCAACAGTCCTGCCAGGATGGGGCCGGACGCATGTCCGACGTCGAAGATGGTGCCGAACGCCCCCATGGCCGAGCCGAAATGGCGCTGCCGGCACATGTCCGCGACCAGGGCGGCGGAAGATGACGTGACGAGGGCCTCGCCCAGGCCAAAGACTAGGCTTGCGGCCAGAAGCGACCAGAACCCGCCCATGAACGGCACCGCCGCGAACGAGACCGCGCACAGCGCCAGCCCGGCCACGATGAGCGGCCTGCGCCCCTGCGCGTCCGAGACGCGGCCCATGAGCGGTTTGGAGAGCATGGTCACGACGATCTGCGCGCCCCACAAAAGGCCGGCCTGGAATTCGCTGAGGCCGGCCACTTTGACCGCATAGACGGGCAGGAAGGCTTCCAGGGCTCCCATGGTCATGTTCTGCACGCCTTCCATGGAGGAGGTCGTGACGATGCGCTTGTCCGAGAGCACCTCGCGGATGCCTTCACGGAATTTCGCCAAGCGCTCTCCAAAGCCCAGACCGTGTTCCACCTTTTCCTCAATGCCGAGGGTCTTGAAGCCCAGGACCATGGCCGCCACGCCGGCCAGGGCGCTCAGGGCGAAAACGAGCCTGAACTGCCACAGCACCGGACCGCCGTTTGTCCCGGCGTCCAGAATGAAGCCGCCGATGGGCGCGCCAAGCAACGTGCCGATGATGCCCACGGACGAAAACCAGGAGAGCATTTCGCCTTTGCGCGAGCCGGCCACTTCGGCGACCACGGCCATGGCCACGGGGCCATAGATGGCTGTGGCCAGACCATGCAGGAAGCGCACAACGACCAGGGCCGAGTAGGATTCAATAAACAAGTAGAAAAACGGCATCACGCCGAAGACCACCAAGCCGGCCAGCATGGTCCGGCGTCGTCCGACCACATCGGACAATGCGCCCGCCGGCAGCTTGAAAAAAATGCCCGTCACCGTGGAAATGCCGACCGCAAGGCCGATGGCCTCCGGCCCTGCGCCCAGAAACAACGCAAAGAGCGGCAGAACTGGATTGCGAGCCAGAGCGTAGGAAAAGCGGGCCAGAAAGCCCACCGTGCACAGATTGTTGAATGCGGACATGCCTATCCTCAGCTGGGCCGGGGGAAGCCCGACGAGCCTCCCCCGGTCCTGGGTTTAGTGTTTGGGGGCGGCCCGGTCGAAGAAGATGGATTTGCCGTAAAAGCCCACGGGGATGCCCATGGCCACCTCGGCTTTGATGTAGCCTAAGGCACGGGCGGCCGCGCCCACCCGCTGTTGGACGCGATTATCCAGATTGAGCAGGCTGGCGGTCTTGGCGGCGGAGACCAGGGCCGCGCCGATGTCCATCATGCGCATGACGCAATGGGGGCCGCTGTAGCCCATATCTTTTTCCGTCGTCTGCCGGTGCTTGAGGAACGCAGCACAGGTGGCAAAGCCGCAAGCGCCGCAGTCATAGCCGGCACCCAGGGACTTTCCCAGTCCGACAAGGACCAGGGCCTGACAGTTCTCGATGTTGGACGCGTCCCGCAACCAGAACGCTTCGTTGGTGCTTTGGGGGGCGTAGTCCCGCATGGCGGCGGCAATTTTTTTGAGGTCGTCGTCCAGGGTGATGACGGCGATTTCCAGGAAGTCCTTCCCGCCGGCCTTGGGGGCGGTCCGGGCGGAAGCGGCCATGAGCTGCGCGACTTGGATAGCGGTATCTTTCACGGCGATGTCTCCTCGTTATGGTTTGTAGGTTGCCGACAGGGCATCGAAAAGAGGCAGCGCGGTCGCGACGAGCTGCTCGTCGTCCCGCAGTGTCATATGCAATCCGTCAAGGATGCGTTTGAGGCCGGCGGCCTCGGTGGGAGCCGTTTCCATTTCCTCAAGGTCGATGGCTCGAAGCGTGGCGACAAGGCTGGCAGGAACTTCTTGAGCAAGCTCGAACGACGCGATCACGACTTCAAAAGTGATGAGCCCGCCACGATGGGTGAACTCGGCCTCGGGCATGTCGAACCAGACCGCGTCCTGGTTTTTGTCCGCTTTGGCGTCGTGGGCCACGAAGACGAGGCGGGCATCCGGGTCGATAAAGCGTTTGACCGCCCAGATCGTCGCCAGCCGGTCTACGTAGGGCCGCTCCCTGGTGATCCAGGTTTTGCCGACAAAGTCTTCCCGACGAAGGGTGGTGATTGCGGGCGTGGCGTCAGTGCTGCGGCCATCCAGGAGAGCGGAGAGTTCTTGGAGCAGGGCGGCTGTCCTGTCCTCTTTGCCGCTGGGGAAAAAGTCGCGGGATCGGATGGCTTCCAACCGTCTGCCGCATTTGCGGCGCGTCGAAAGCAGCTCCCGGTCAATCGAAGCGAGGTCTTTGCCCCGGGCCAGGGCCAAGGCAGCGTGCAGTTCCTCGTCCAGGCCGGCATACTCGGCGTCGCGCTCCCGGGCGAAGGCGTCCATAATGGCCTGATCGTTCAGATTGCGGATGGCTTCGGTTTCAAAAAAAAGCGCTTCGCCTTCCGCCTCCTCGACTTCTTTGGCTAACCACGTGAAGTGTTCCGCATGGGCCACGTTGGCAGGCAGGACATAGAGCGAGCTTTTGGCCTGGATAGCGCCGATGGCCTGAAGTCGTCGCCAGACCTTGACGCGGATGGCCTGGCTTTTTGCCGGTAGGGAGAAGGAAAGGACAAGCCATTTATTGTTCTTCATGAAAACATATTTGATACATATGAATCATAAGTCAAGCGATATTTCGAATGTTCGGCGCAGAAAAAATAGTTCTTTAAAATGATTGACTTAAATCCTAAGGCTAACTGCAAAGGGGGCAATCGCATACGAATGAAACGGACTGGAGGCCAAAAACGATCCATAGTCGGCCGTAAGCGCGGGCATGACCCCTTTTGCCAAAGGACCGTTTGCGCCCTCTGGACAAGGCAGCAGGTGACACGGTGGCGCGGACAAGACGGGCCGACCTGGGCGCACGCTGCCCCGTGACGCGGGCCGGCGGGAAGCGTTCCTCAGCGGCCACCTCAACTTTGAACAAAACGCCCGCAGCCCAAAACGAGCCCAGGTTTGCACCGGACGCGGACATGACCTGTGGGTCAGGCAAAGGGCAAAACGGCCGCCAGGGGATCGCTTACGAGCCCTCTTTTTTGCCAGCCCCTGCCTTGTCCACGCTGGCACGGACCAGGACAGCGGACAAGACCCGGCTGCCACGCGCACAGCCGCGCCAGCCGGTTTCTCGGGGACCGACAGGGCCGCCGGGGGAAACGGCGGGATCACAAAAAGCAAGAGCCAAGCGGTGAAAGGCTCCTTGCTAAAAGCACATGCGCTACCAGTGCCTCAATTGACAAACCGATGCTGAATGGCCTTGAAGAGGGGGGCAGCAGACTCAAGGGCCGGAAAACGGGAAACCAACCAGGGGCTGGCTGCCGCCCACGCCTGACACCAAGCAGCAGACACGGCCGAGGCCCGTCCGCTTTGAACATGGTCAGGAGTGAATGAAGGGAGGTCATGAGTTGCCGGCAGGCACCCCCGGCTTTGCCGTAGGCAGGACAATAAGCGCGGACTCGGCTGGTTGCCTCGCGTGCGCGCGTAAGCGGGTGAGTTTGTGCACTCCCCACGCCACACCCTAACAAAACAGCGTGCATTTTTATGAAAAGAGACATCCTTAAATTCTACACGTTCTGGGTGTGGCAGTATTATTTTAGGAATATAAATTTAAGAGAGTGTTCTTTTGATTTCCCAAAAAAGAATTCTCTTGAGTATAGATCAATGGAGTCAGTCCACCCACAATGGTCAAAACGAATGATTGACAGGTTTATTAACAAAAAACATGTCTTTGATTCTACAAGAATTTTAAAGGAGGCATTCTCGGGCTCAGTAAGCTATTGCACGCCAAGCCAATGGAGAGTGGCGTACGAAAGCATCATGATCAATGGAATTGACCAATACGAGATTGACGACATGGCGTATTACAAGAAAGGAGCAATTTCTATTGACTTTAGCAAGGATATTGAACTTATTTCAAGGGAACTTAAACTGTTCTACTACGTAAATATCGCTGGCAATTTAGCATTCAACGCAAGGCTCGCGAACGAAGAACAAAATAATAAAAGACGGAAGACTTTGAACCGCAAAATAGCTGACGCATATGATGATCTTGCAGAGTGGAAAGCAAGAGAGTTGTCAGCGATCAAACGATTTAAAGAATTGCAGTTTAATACTAACAGAGCAATTGGACTTTTTCTGTGGGACTGTGTTTATCGTAGCGAATTTAAACAAGGATCATTCAAGAAATCCATCGATTTGATTTCTAAGGCGATGCCTGTACAAGACAGCAAAGAGGATCAGAAGCCGTCAAAGAAACCATCCTATTGCGACGATGTAACGCTCCGAGCTCTCTTTGAACAAACCCACCTTCAAATCATCACCCGCGAGTTTAAACTGATGAAGGCTGAAAAAACCAAGACCTAACAAATGATTTAGGTCTTTTGATTCAGTCGTTCTCTCCTCCTAGGGTTTCGTCCCATGCGCGGCAACCGCCACGCAGAATGAAGCCAAGATGGAGGCCCCCATGACTCAGAACCCCCACCAGCCGCCACCCAGGCGGCGCTTCCCGCCAAATGAGCAAGCCCGCCGTTTTCTCGCCCAACTCTGGGGCGAAATCCCGCCGGCCGGCTGCCTCACCCTCTTCTCAAAGGACCGAGACGGCAAAACGGCTACGCAGTGGTGCCCAACTTCTGACTTGGGAGCCATGGCGGCCGAAGCTGTCGCCATTTCCCAAAGCCACGACGTCTGGGGCAGCGTCGGTCTGTTCGCCCAGCAGGCCGAAGTAGGTCGTGGCAAGGCTGACGATGTCGTCGCGATCCCGGGCTTTTGGATGGATGTGGACATTCTCCATCCGGCCCACGCGCAGACAGCCCTGCCTACTACGGTCGAAGAAGCAATGTCCATCTTCAAGGACTTCCCGATAAAGCCAACGATTGTTGTTCATTCCGGCCATGGTTTGCAGGCGTGGTTCCTGTTCGACACACCCTGGATCTTCGATTCCAAGGGACAGCACGAAAAAGCCCAAGCGTTGAGCAAGGCTTTCCAGGAAGCGATCCTGAGCGTCGCCAGGGCAAGGGGGTGGAAGCTGGACAACACCGCCGATCTTGCCCGTGTCTTGCGCCTCCCCGGGACGATGAACAACAAGGGCAAGCCTGTCCCTGTCCGCATCCTTGAGCAATACACCGATTACGCCCGCCGCTACACCATTGCGCAGATTGAAGTGGGCTTACCCAAACCCCAGGGGGTAGCCGCACCCACCCAGGCCATGCCCGTTGGCCAGTCAACACATGTTCCCGGCGACGGTGCGGACCTCGGCTTGATCGTCGAAGGTTGCGGCTTCATGCGCCACTGCCGGGATGACGCCGCGACCTTGCCCGAGCCCGAATGGCACGCGGCGATGTCGATACTCGGCCGTTGCCAGGACGGAGCTCGCTACGCCCATGAATGGAGCCGCCCTTACCCCGGGTATTCCCAGGAGGAGACTGAACAGAAGCTGCGGCAGGCACAGGAGAAGGGCGGTCCGCGAACCTGCGAAGACATCATTGAGAAGTTCCACCCGGAAGCCTGCGAGAACTGCCCCAGCCGGGGCAAGGTCAAAAGCCCTGTCGTCCTGGGGCGGGTCCACCAGCCATTGCCGCTTAAAAGAGCTGTAGCGAGTCCCCGTCCGTTTCCGGTGGACTGCCTGGGGCCTGTCCTTGGTCCGGCGGCAAAAGCCACCAGCGAGGCAACCGGAGCCCCCCTAGCTTTGGCCGGGCAAAGCTTCCTTGCCGCTGCAACGCTGGCGGTCCAGGGACATGCCGACGCCATAATAGACGGGCGACGATTCCCCATCTCTAACAACTTCTTCACCGTTGCAGCTTCTGGGGAGCGAAAGTCGGCCACGGACACCGAAGCGCTATTCCCTCACTACGACTACGAGAACACGAGCCATGAGCTTTACGAAGCCGGCATGGCCGAGTACCGCCGCCGGAAGAGTGCCTTCGACAAAATTCATACCCAGGCCCTGAAGAGAGTCCCAAGGGAGGCAAATCAAGCTGACGTTGAAGCGGCACTCAAGTCTATTGGGGAAGGGCCTGTTGAGCCACTTCTTCCATTCATGATCATTAAGGAGCCTACGACTGCCGGTCTGTTCAGAATTTTGCAAAAGGGGCGTCCAAGCATAGGACTCTTTACTGACGAAGGTGGGCAGTTTACTGGGAGCTATTCAATGCAACGAGAGCACCAGTTGCAGATGGCAGGCGCATTGAGCTCCCTGTGGGATGGAAAACCGTTGACGCGAACACGAGGAGGCGAAGACGCGGAGCGACTTATTGGCCGGCGGCTGACAATTCATATCATGATCCAACCTATGGCCTCAACCGCCATGCTGGCAAATCCCGTCTTTCTTGATCAAGGGCTACTGTCGAGAATGCTCATAGCGTTCCCCGAGTCGAACATGGGGAAACGCCCGTATAATGAGACCAACCTCCCGGACTCCCCTGCGATAATAGAATATCGACGACGCATGACAGCCATCCTTAGCGCCCACCTCCCGATGAGCACAGGAAAACGGAACGAATTGATGCCGAGGCCTATCCAGTTCGCCAGTGATGCCAAAGTGGTATGGATTGCTTTTCACGAGGAAATCGAGCGCCAACTAGCCCCAGGTGCGCCGCTCGCTGAAATCGCCGGCTTTGCCAACAAGGTCCCCGAACATGCGGCCCGGCTTGCCGCTGTACTCACCCTTGTGGAAGATTTGAACGCCCACTACGTCTCAGTCGAAAAGATCGAGGCTGGGATAGAACTCGCCCGCTACTACTTGTCAGAGGCGCTGCGAATCCAAGGGGTGATTGAAATTAACCCACAAGATGAGCTTGCCATGAAGCTTATGTCCTGGAGTGCGTCTCGCGGCGACACGATTTCACTTCGGGAAATCATGCAGAGTGGTCCGAGGTGCGTCAGGTCAAAGAGAGCAGCAACCCCAATCATTCGCATACTTGAAGAACACGGCATATTCATTCGTATTCCTGGCGGAACGAACGTGGCTGGCAGCAGGTGCCGGGATGCGTGGAGGATTGTCCGGGACGACGGTTAGCGCGGGCGTAGCACGGCTTTAGCCCCTGCAACGACGAGTCCGGCCAAGACATTAGCAGCTTTAGCTGGTTTAGCGGCGTAACCGTCAGGCGAAAAAGGCCCCGTGATGAAATTGGAAGACCTCGGCAAGCCCATGACTGCGAAGGAAGTCGCCAAGGTGTTGGGGGTTGCCCCCAACACGGTCATGAGGCATGCTGATCTCCTCGGGGCCTTCCGCCTTGGCGGTAGGACGCTGTTCTTTGAAAATCGCATAGTTGAGGCAATCAATAATGGCATCGAAAGTCATGAAGAACGGCCGCGCCCGATGGAAAGCCCGCGTCCAGCGAGACGGGGCAATTCGACAAAAACTGTTCGACACCAAGGCCGAGGCCCTGGACTGGGAATCGGCCATGAGAAAGTCACCCACCTGGGAAGTCCAGGAGTCGGTGAAGGCGACAGCAACCGTCACGGCCTTGATTTGGGTGAATAACTACTTGGACGCCGTGAAGGACCGGGCAATGTCGGACAAGACCTACGGCGAGAAGAAGGACGCTTTCAAGCGGCTCTTCGCCGTCTACCCCAAGACCGGGGAGATTACGGCCCTCACCGTTGCCCATGCCTATGCCGTGCTGCGGAAACGGGCGAAGACCGTTTCCGGCCACGCGGCCAACAAGGACCGCAAGAACCTGTCAGCAGCCTGGGCATGGGGTGCGAAGTACATGGGCCTGCCCGAAAAGAACCCCTTCAAGGACGTGGAGCGGTTCGGGGAGGACAAGAAGCCCAAGTATGTTCCCAGTGAGGAGGACTTCTGGAAGGTCTACCACGTGGCCGAGAACGAGCAGGACAGGATCATGCTTTTGACCTACCTGCACACGGCCGCAAGGAAATCCGAAGTCCTGAACATGCGCTGGGACGACATTGACTTCGAGAATTCCCGGCTGCGGCTTTGGACCAAGAAGCGCCAGGGGGGATCGAAGGAATACGACTGGATTCCCATGACCAAGGAGTTGGGTGCTGCCTTGCGGCATCATCGCCAGGATGCGAACAGCGTGTTCGTGTTCACAAGAAAGAGAGGGCAGAAGTACACGGTTCGGCAACACTGGCTCAGGTACCTGTGCGGCATGGCCGAGGTCCGGTACTTCACCTTGCATGCCGTGCGCCACTTGACCGCTTCGATCCTGGACAAGGCGGGCATGGACCTGTCCACCATCCAGGCCATACTGCGGCACAAGTCGGCCACCACGACAGCCCGTTATATGCACAGCCTACGAGGCGTACGCGCCGCCCTGGACGACGTTTTTGGCCAGGGGGTGGGCATGCCTACCATGGACAAGAAAAAAGCCGTCGGAGGGTAATTCCGACGGCTTCTTCCAAAACCGTTTCCTCGAACCGTTTCCGCCTGGGAGGCGGTTTGAGGAATCACCCGAAGGTGTTGTAATCTTTGGCGTCCCCAAGGGGATTTGAACCCCTGTTACCGGCGTGAAAGGCCGATGTCCTGGACCAGGCTAGACGATGGGGACGGATAGAAATACTTCTTGGCTGGGGGACTAGGATTCGAACCTAGGTTGATGGAGTCAGAGTCCATAGTCCTGCCGCTAGACGATCCCCCAGCAGGCTCATGCTCAAGAGCCCTTTTCTCTACTCGTTTATCTCCGGCCCGTCAAGTACTTTCTTGCGGGTCCGCAAAATCAGGAGGCCTTGGCCAGACGACGCGTCCGCTTCTTCAGCTTGTTCACCTGACGACGCAGCTGGTCCTTCTGCTTGCGGCTGTCATCGCCGGAAACCTCGGCCCGCTTGGCCCGAAGCTCACGCATCTTGCCCTTCATCGACAAGATCTTCATCTTGTACGGCGAAACCGCCGGGCCTTCCTCACCGCCAATCCCAAGAACTTCCTTGATCTGGACCAGAAGCTCATCCTTGCCCAGACCGGAGGCCCCGGTAATCTGCGGAATCTGTTTGAGAACCAGATCCCGAAGTTCCTTGGCCGTCATCTTGTCCAGCGGCTTCTTCAGGTCAAGCTGCAATCCTTCGCTCATATTCGCCTCCACGAGAAATGTATCTTTGCGCCGTCTTCGGACGCCTAGCCCGCCTTTTTGCGGCCGCCCCGGCGAACCCTGCCGGACGGCTGCGGCCCGGCCTCGAAAAACGCGACGTACTTCGCATAGCAACGACCGACCGCCGTCGTCGGATCAAACCGCCCCAAAAGACTTCCCAGATGGTCCGGCCGCGTGACCGGCGGTGTGCGAAATCGCGGGGGGACGGTCCGTAGCGCATCCAAGGAAACTTGGTTTCCTAGCAAGTCGAACCGCACTCTGTCAAAGGCTTCCTGCCCCAAAGCGGCATTGACCAGCGACAAAATTTCCGGCGCCGCAAAAAGCATCTCCTGCATCACCACCGGATCGTCGGCACCAAGGATCAGATCCCGGCGGCGGTGCCCCAGCGGGCGCAACAATTCCGCCGTCTCCGGGCCAACGATCTCCGCCCAGCGGCGGCACACATCCACGAACAGACGACGCGTCGACGCCTCCCCCTCGGAGACGAACCGCTCGATGGATTCCGACAACCGCCGCAGCATGGAGTTTTTCGCCGGCGGCGGCGTCCGACAGCTCGTCGGACGCCGCCGTGGCGGCAAGGGTGGATTAGAGCTTCAGCGCCGTCTTGATGTCGGCCGCGGCGTCGGTGCGTTCCCAGGTGAATTCCGGGCGCTCCCGGCCGAAGTGCCCGTAGCACGAGGTCGGCTTGTAGATGGGCCGCTTGAGGTCCAGGCGCTTGGAGATGTAGTACGGGCGCAGGTCGAAGACCTCGCGCACGGCCTTGGTCAGTTCCTCGTCCGGAATCTCGCTCGACCCCATGGAGGTGACCAGTACCGACAGGGGCTCGGCCACGCCGATGCAGTAGGCGATCTGGACCTCGCACCGGCTGGCCGCGCCGCTGGCCACGAGGTTCTTGGCCACGTACCGGGCCATGTAGGCGCCGGAACGGTCCACCTTGGACGGATCCTTGCCCGAAAACGCGCCGCCGCCATGGTTGCCCATGCCGCCGTAGGTGTCCTGGATGATCTTGCGCCCGGTCAGGCCGCAGTCGCCCATGGGGCCGCCGATGACGAAACGGCCGGTGGTGTTGATGTAGATCTTGGTCTTGTTGTCCACCAACGACTCGGGCAGGGTCCGGAAGATGACCTCCTGGCGCACGGCGTCCACGAGGTCGTTGTAGGCGATGTTCTCGTCGTGCTGGCAGGCCACCACCACGTTGTCGATGCGCGCGGGCTTGCCGTCCACGTATTCGACGGCCACCTGGGTCTTGCCGTCGGGGCGCAGGAAGTCGAGGATCTTGTTCTTGCGCACGTAGGACAGCCGGCGCGACAATTTGTGCGCCCAGTAGATGGGTGCGGGCATGAGGGTTTCGGTCTCGGTGCAGGCAAACCCGAACATCATGCCCTGGTCGCCGGCGCCCTGCTCCTCGGGCTTTTCGCGGCTCACGCCCTGGGCGATGTCCGCCGATTGCTTGTCCACGGAGGAGATCACGGCGCAGGTTTCCCAGTCAAAGCCCATGGCCGAGCTGTTGTAGCCGATCTCCTTGACCGTCTCGCGCACGATGGAGGCGAAGTCGGCGTAGGCCTTGGTGGTGATTTCGCCGGCGATAAACGCCAGGCCGGTGGTGACCAGGGTCTCGCAGGCAACGTGGGCGTCGGGGTCCTGGGTCAGGATGGCGTCCAGGATACCATCGGAAATTTGATCGGCGACTTTGTCCGGATGCCCCTCGGTCACGGATTCGGAGCTGAAAAGGTACCGGCCCTTGGCATTGATCATATGTGTTGTCCTCCCTGTGCCAGCGGTCCGTTCAACGCGGACGTGGCGGATCGAAAATCTGAGCTCGCCTGCAAATGGAAATTTGCATCCATATCCAGGCGGCCACAAGAAAGCAAGCCGCAATACGGCGACGTCAGCGTGGCGGCGCGACGACATCCACCAGGCGGTTGTCGATGAGCCGGGCCCGGGAAAACTTCACCGCTGCCGCGAAAAGCGCCGGCCCCTCGATGCGTTCCAAGGAATACAGCCTGGCCGGATGCACGCAGGCCAGATAATCCACGATACCGGCGGGTATGTACGAGGCGAAATAGCCGCGCACCCGGGCCAGCACCACGGCCGGGTCCCGCTCCCCGGCCGCGACCATGGCCTCGGCCAGTTCCAGGCCCTTGTTGATATGGGCCGCCTGGCCGCGTTCCTCGGGCGTCAGGTAGACATTGCGCGAGGACAGGGCCAGCCCGTCGGCTTCGCGCACGATGGGGCCGCCCACGATCTCCACCGGAAAGCCCAGATCGGCGGTCATGCGGCGCAGGATGGCCAACTGCTGCCAGTCCTTCTCGCCAAAGACGGCCACCGCCGGCTGCACCAGCAGGAAAAGCTTGGTCACCACCGTGCACACGCCCCGGAAATGCGTCGGCCGCGACGCGCCGCACAGATACTCGGCCAATGCCGGCACCTCGACCCAGGTGGCCGCTTCGGGCGCGTACATGGACTGGGGCGTTGGCGCAAACAGCACGTCCACCCCGGCCGTGGCCGCCAGGGCCGCGTCGCGCTCCAGGTCGCGCGGATAAGCGTCCAGGTCCTCGCCCGGGCCGAACTGCGTCGGATTGACGAAAACACTCGCCACCACCCGGTCCGCCCGCTCCCGGGCCAGCCGCAACAGGCTGCCGTGCCCGGCGTGCAGATAGCCCATGGTCGGCACCAGGCCCGTCACCACGCCACAACACAGCCACTCCCGGCAGCGCTTCCGAAGTTCCCCGGGATCACTTATGATATCCAACATCCACCTCCGCCGCGCTCGCGGCCTCGCAGCCTACAGGATCGGGGGCTAAACTCGGTCATGACATCGCCACCCCGTCCGTGTATGCTGCACAACTGCCGGACGCGTGTCGCAAATCCCGGCAGGAGAAAATCATGACCTTGCGAAAATGGTGTCTGTCTTGTTTGATCGTCGTCGGCGTGCTGCTTGCAGGCAACAACAGCTTCGCGGTTGCGGCCAAACAGGAACAAACGGAAACGCCGCCCACCTTCTCCGCCAAGCAGATCCTGCCGGAGAAAATCCTCGCCGGCCCCAAGTATACCGTCGACGACAAAGTCGTCAACGACGGCTACATGAACACCTACACCATCCATACACCCAAGGGTGACCTGCGCGCCGAATCCACGTCGCTGCTGTACACCCGCCTCCAGGAACTCAAAGCCGCCGATGCCATGGACCAGGTCAACAAAGGCGCGGAGATCGGCAAATCCGTGGGCCAGGCCGGGGTGAACGCCGTCAAGGGCGTCTTCAACCTCCTGACCAACCCGGCCGATACCCTCTCCGGCGTGGGCAAGTCCTTCTCCCGGGCCTCGGCCGCCTCCAAGGAACAACGCCCCAGCGACGACAAGGGCACCGTGGGCGAACTGCTCGGCTACAACAAGGCCAAACGCCAATACGCCAAGTCCTACGGCGTGGACCCCTACTCCAAAAACCCCGTCCTCCAGGACAGCCTCAACCGCCTGGCCGGCGCCGGCTTCTTCGGCTCCTTCACGGCCACCGCCGCCATCCCCGGCGGCGCCGCCCTGGCCGTCATGGGCAGCGTCTCCGGCGCCCCGGAAAGCCCGGTGGACGTGTCCATCCCGCCCGAAGACCTCTTTACCGCCAACCGCGAACGCCTCAAAGCCATGGGCGCCACCGCCGACACCGCCGACCTGTTCGTGGAAAATACCCACTACGACCCCATCGAACAAACCCGGCTCGTCCTGGCCCTGGATCGGCTGCACGGGGTCGCCGACCGCGCCCTGTTCATCAACCTGTCCATCCTGTCCGACAACGACGATATCGCCTGGTTCCGTACCCGTATGGCCGAACTCTACGCCAGTTGCAACGCCACCAACTATCCGCTGACCCGCTTCGTCAAGCTCGGCAAATTCCTCGGGGCCATGACCACCGCCGGCGGCCTGTTGGTCGCCTTTCCCCTGGATTACCTGGCCTGGACCCCGACCATGGCCGAGATCGCCAAAAACCTCGGCACGGCGGCCAGTAGCCTCAAAACCAAATCCAAAACCCTCGTCGTTTCCGGCGACGTCAGCCCACTGGCCGCCAAAATGCTCAAGGCCGCCGGCTGGAATGTCGTCACCCTGCGCGAAGGGCTGCGCTAAGCCGCGCGCAGGCCGGGGGGAACGCGGCCAGGCCTGGAGGCTGCACCGCTGGGCCGCGGCAAGGGTGGGCAAGGCAAGGCTAAGCTCACCTTGCCCAGGCTGGGGCGTTGCCCCAGACCCCACCGGGAGGGGCGTCGCCCCTCCCGGACCCTCCCCACTGGGGGGCGTGACGCCCCCCAGACCCCACCGGCGGCGTAGTCGGGCGGACATGGCTTCGGTCACCGCAAGGCCTGTCGCGCGCGGCGCGAAGATGCGAGGCCGGGATTGCGCCTTTCGATGCCGTCGCTACGCTCCCGGCTCGAAAGGCGCAATCCCGGCCTCGCCCAGCCGTCGGCCCTTCGGGCCGAAGTCTTGGAATTTTTACTCTGAAAGCCTCCTTCAAAAGGCCGTTGTCTTGAAATGCGGCGCTTCGCCGCTGGCGCCCGTGGTGGCGGAAACAGGGGCAACGTGCTGGCCGGCTTTGCGGCCTGCGGGTTGCCCCTGTTTCCGCCACCACCACGACCGACGCCCCGCCACCCGACGTTCCCACCTGCTCCCCCGCCCGCCCCGTCGCGGGGGTCCGGGGGGGATCATCCCCCCCGGCGGGGCCTGGGGCAGCGCCCCAGTCTTCGCGACCCCGCTTCCTCGCCCGCTCACATCCCCCCGCCATCACACCCTCCTCCCCGCATCCTCCTTCCCGCACGTCCGCTACCCGCGCCAGTCGACCAGCCAGTTCGTCCGCTCCAGGTCGGCGGCCGTGCGACGTACGGCCACCCGCGACAGATGGGCCGTTTCCGGGGTCAGATACACGGCCGTGCCGGCGGCCTTGATCCCGGCCACCGTACTCTTCCAGGCCGGGATGAGGCCTGACGGCGCCTCGGCGAGGGTCTGTCGGCTGGTGTCGGCGTTGTTGTAGAAGGCCCGCCAAAACGCGGCGGAGGAGACCCAGAGCATGTCCGCCTTGCGCGTTTTGGCAAAGCCCATGGCGGCCAGCCCCGGCCAGTTGGCGGCCACGGGGCCGGCCAGGCTGTCGGCCAGAGTGGAGGAAAAGGCGTCGCTGTTGGCCAGGAGGTATTTGCGCAGGTCGTTGTAGGCCTCGACCACGCTGCCCAGGCGCTCGGACACAGCGTCCATGGATCGGGTGACGGCAAGGGGCAGGTCGCCGCCGGTATCGTTTTGTGCTTCCAGGAGCAGCCGGCCCGATTGCAGGGAGTAGGCGTTATTTTCCGAGGCGAAGGCCTGCCCGTTGACCGTGATCTGCCCGTCCTGGCCCGGCAGCGAGGTATCGAGGCCGAGGCTATGCAGCAGACCCGAGGACCCGTCGGTAAGCGTCAGCGATTCGCCCAGGCGGCGGTTTACAAGCACCATGGTGGCCGTATCCGACAGCATGGGCAGCCGGGTTTGGGGGACGGCGTAGGAGGCAATCTCCTTTTGTACGGTCCCGGCCTCGACCCGGCCGGTGGCCATGGCCACGCCCCGGCTGACGTTGCCGAGCACGTCCCTCCAGGTATCGGCGGCGGACACGCCCACGGACACCACCTGGCCCGTGTAGCGCGTGTCAAGCCCCAGGGCGGCCAGCAGCCCACCGGCACCGTCCGTCAGGCGCAGGTCCTGGTCCTCGAAACCGCTGGTCGTGGCGACGGTGAGCACCCGGCCGGCCGTCGCGGCGCCGGAACCGCTCGCGGCGGGCACGGCAACCGTTTGCGACGCGGCCTTGACCCCGGGCAGCGAGAACCCGGAAGTGCCAACAAGCTCTGTGGCCGTGCCGCCGGAGGCCCACACCGATGCCTGGGAACCGTTTATTTTCGCGGTGACGGCATTGAGGACGTCGCCCCAGGTCCAGCCGGATTTGACGGTGACGGAAAGCTGCCGCGACGCCTGCCCGATGCCGGCCGTGAAGGTATAGGTGCCCGGGGACAGGGTCGTCGCCGCCTCGGGGTCGAAGGCGTCGGAGACGTAGGAAGCGGCTTGGGTCCCGGTTCCCGTGGCCACGGAAAAATGGTGCAGTCCGGCCGCCAGGGTCGTGACCGCGCCGGGGTCGTAGGCCGTGGAATGAAAATAGGTCGGCTGGGCCAGACGGTCCACGGACACTTCGTAGACCGAAGGCGTCGCCGCGCTGGCAACATTGGCCGCCGCCGCCACCCCGAGCCGGGACAGCAGGTCGCCTTTCTCGTCGGCCACGGCCACGTCCTGCTCCCGGCGCAACGGATTGACGGACAGGGCCAGGACGGTGCCCGTGCCCGGAAGCGACGGGTCCAGGCCAAAGGGGGCCTGCTGGCGGGCGACGCTGGCCCGCACCGACAGCGCGGTCGAGCCGTTTACGGCCTTGGCCACCTTGCCGAGCACCGTGCCCCAGGTGTCGTTGCGGCCGACCGTGACGGAAAAATCCTCGCTCGCCTCGCCCTGGCTCACGGCAAACCGGTAGGTGCCGGCGGGAATGCCCGAGGCGGCGATGGCGCTTTTGCCGTCGGAAAAAAACTTGTTGGGATTGACGGCCTGGCCGGTTTCGACGGTTGCGGCGTCGAGCCGGCCGGTGAGGCCCGCGTCGCGCACCACCAGCCGGCCATTGAAACCCGAAGCGGCATCCGTTGGCCAGGCAAAGCGGGACAGGGCCTTTTCGAACCGGGCCAGCCGCGTGTCGAGCCCGGCCGTCAGGCTGTCGACAAGGGTAGCTCCGGTCGACCCCGCATCCGAACCGGCCGTGCCCCCGCCGGGCAGACGCAGGCGCGGCGCGGGCGATGCCGCCGCGACGGACTCACCCTTGGCCAGCCTCAGGCTGGTGAAGTAGATGTCGCTTATGCCCCCGGCCATCGCTTGCGTACTCCACGCCCACCAGGCAAAGCCCGCTTGCCGGCGCGGTCGGCGGCGCAAGCCTTCTTTGCCCCATCGTCAGTACGGATCGGATGTCCTCGGGGGAAACTTTACCGCGCCCGACCGCCACCAGGGCGCCCATGAGGTTGCGCACCATCTGCTTGAGAAAGCCCTCGGCCCGGAATTCCCAGGTCATCTCCAGCGGCGAAGGGGACGCCAGCCGGGTGACGCCATGGACCAGGCGGCTGGTCGAGGCGGGCTCGGAACCGGCGTTGCAGAAGGCGGCGAAATCGTGGAACCCGGCGAAGAGGCCGGCGCAGGCGTCCATGGCCGCGACGTCGAGAGGGGCGAAGCGGCCGACATTCCAGACATAAGCTCGCCGCCAGGGCAGGATGTAGGCCCGCTCGACCCACAGCGTATAGCGGTAGACCTTGCCCGTGGCCGAAAAGCGGGCGTGGAAATCGTCCGCGACCAGGTCCGCCGCGACAATGGACACGTCGGGCGGCAGCCTGGCGTTGAGCGCCCGCTGCCAGGGCAGGCCGGCCTTGGCCTCTGGCACGTCCAGATGGGCCACCTGGGCCATGGCGTGGACGCCGGAATCGGTGCGGCCGGCGCCGTGGAGGCGCACCGGCTGGCCGCACAACGTGCCCAGGGCCTCTTCCAGACAGCCCTGGACCGAGCGGCCACCGCCCGGGGCCTGCAACTGCCAGCCGGCGAACTGCGTACCGTCGTAGGCGATGGTCAGGCGAAGGCGCGGCATGGCGGACAGTTAACCGGCCGGCGGCCGGGACGCAACCGCCCCGGCCGCCGGCCGAAATCCTTGATGCACGCTGGCGTGCCTCCCGCCCTCGAAGGGCACCTCTGCGGCATCTGAGACAACACCTTTGAATAATTATTTTTCTTGAAACATACTTTCGTATTTTTCAAGGGCGCGACACTACATGCCTTCCGCGGGGTTGTTTTCCGACGGGGGCAGCTGCATCTTGTTGAGCATCTCCGTCAGCCCGGCCGCCTTCTTGGCTTCCATGTTGTTGAGGATCTCGCCCGCCTGCCGACCGCGCATGCCCGCCAAAATTCTGACCGCGATGTTGTTGTCCAACGTCTCCAGGACCTTGGCTGCCTGCTTGGCGTTCATGTTGGAGTAGACGTCGATCAAGTGCTTGAGCTTCTGATCCTTGACGCCCTTGGCCTCTTCGAGCATGGCCTTGATGCTCGTTTCCATCTCCTTGAGCTTGGCCACGCGGGCGTTGAGGTCGGTTTCCAGGGTTTTGAGCGCCGCCTCGCGCTGGTCCAGTTCGTCCTGGCGCTTGAGCAGGGCCTGGGCATCGGGGCTGGCGGTCGCCGGCTTTTCCGGGGCCTTGGCCGGGGTTGCGGCCGGCTTTTGCGGGTCGGCCGGGGCCTGCTGGGCCAGGGCCGGGGCCGGACCGGGCATGGGCAGCGGCAGGTTTGGCGCCGGTGCCGGGGCGGCGAGCTGGGCCGTGGTGCGCGCCGGCGGATCGGGCAGCAGGATGTCCAGGCCCATGAAGACCAGGATGCCGAGCTTGACCGCCGCGATCATGACAAAGACGCCGAGCACCTTGGTGGCCCGGGGCGCGATCCGCCCGGCCAGGCGCTCCAGGGCGGGCAGCAGGCGGGACGGCCGCCTAGACGACGGGCGGCTGGTAGCGAACCGAAGCCATTTCGTCGTTTTCGTTTTGTTCGGCGATATTTTGCTCGATGGCATGGCGCGCCGCCTTCTTGGTTTTGAGTTTGTCCAGCAGCTTGCGGTCCTTGGAGCGGGCCACGGCCGCCTCGCGGCAACGTTCGCGGGCCTGCTCCAATTGTTTGAGCCGAAATTCCGCCTGGACGATGTCCTGGAGCAACCGTTCGCGGTAGGCCCGCCACAGCCAGAAATCGCCGGCCGTGGGATTTTTCTTCTGGGCCATGGAGGCTTCGCGGGCGGCCAGTTCGTTGCGCAGGCGCAGGACTTCGCGCTCCTGCAACTGGCAGGCGGCAATGGCCTTGCCGAGCTCCATCCTGGCCCGCTCCTCGAGCTGGGTACGGATGTCCAGGATGCGTTCGAGATTGAAACGAAACGGCTTGGCCATGCACTCCCCCGCGCCGATTTTCCGTCGGTCGCGCAAAAGGGTAGCAAATCCCGGGCCAGCCCCGACTAGACGAGTCCGCCGAGGAGTGCGGCCAGTTCGCAGCCGACAATGGCCGCGCCCAGGAAATCGCCGTTGACGCCGCCGTTGCGCCGGGCCAGCCGCGAAAGCTTCCAGACCACCAGCCCGGCCAGCGCACCGGACCAGAGCGTCGCAAAGCCGCCGCAAAGGGCAAGGCCCGCAAGCAGCGTCACGGCCAAGGCCAGGCCCGTATTGAACCGGCTCGCCCCGGGCAGGCACAGCGACCCCAGCCCCGGCCGGCCGATGTCGCGGCAAACGTGCATGAGCGCCACCGCCCCGGCCCGCCCCAGCACCGGAGCAAAGGCCAGCACCCAGACCCGGTCCCCGGCCAGCAATTCCCCGGCCAACAGCATCGCCCCGGCCAGGGCCACGACAATGGCCATGCCGCCAAAGGCGCCGATGCGGCTGTCCTTCATGATGGCGAAAAACCGCTCGCCCGTGGCCAGGCTGCCCCAGGCGTCGGCCACGTCGGCAAACCCGTCGATATGCAAGCCCCGCGTCAACCAGACATTGGCCACGGCATAGGCGAATCCCCCGGCCAGGGGATGGCCGGCGAAAAGCCCCAAGGCCAGCGGCACGGCCATGGCCAGGCCGAGCGTGGCACCGACAACCGGAAATAGCGGCACGCAGGCGGCCATGTCCGGATCGGGCACGGCCGGCCCCAAACGTGTCAGAAAACCCATGGCGGCCAGATAATTACGGAATAACTTCATCCGTCTCCCCGTCTTCCCAGCCAAGCGTCACGGCATCACCCGTGCCCAGGCCCAAAACCGACGCGGCCGAGCCGCCGTTGACCGCCAGTTCCAGATAGCCCTGGCTCCCGGCCAGAATGCCCACCTGGCCATCCTCGAGGTCGGCATACGTCCGCACCGCCGCAAGCGGCCTGGCTACGGGTTCCAGTACCGCGACCCCTGAGTGCAGTTGGCCGAACCGCGCGAGATCGAGGCCAATCACGACGTTGCCGAAGCGGTCCACGGACAGTACCCGACAGGAAACACCGCCTTCACGGCGCACCGGCTCCAGGCCGGCTAGCCGCACCGGCACCTCGCCAGGCCAGACCACGGCCAGGTCGCGGGCCTCCTCACCCATGGCCAGCCGGGCGGCCAAGGGCGCGAAGACGTCGCGGCCGTGAAAGGTCGCGCTGTGCGGCACCCAGCCCGGTGTCGCGTCAAGGATGCGACAGCCCTGGGGCCTGGAAAACACCAGGCTCAACAAACCGTTGTCCGGCGCGAAAATCCATCGCGAAGCCGCTTCCACCAAAACGACCCGCCGCCCGGAGCCCACTCCCGGGTCCACCACGGCGCAGACCACCGTTCCCGGCGGCAGCCAGGGCAAGGTCGCGGCCAGGAAAAAGCCGGCCTGCCAGACATTGCCGGGCGCCACCTCGTGGCTGATATCGAGCAAGGGGACCCCCGGCGCGGCAGCCATGAGCACGGCCCGCATCTGCGCCACATACGGGTCCACCCGGCCAAAGTCGGTAAGCAGTGCGATCAATGGTGCTTTGTGCATGGTGAAGTGAAGATGCCTCCGGCGGCCGGGGGGGATAATCCCCCCCGGACCCCCTTGATGGGGCGGGGTGGCGCGATGGGGCCGGCTGCAAAGCCAGCCGGCCCCATCGCGCCACCCCAACAAAGGGTTCCAGGAAGCTATGCGGAACCTTACCGCCACTTCCTCATTCGAATTCTCTTGAAATGCGGCGCTTCGCCGCTGGCGCCCTTGGTGGCGGCAATGGGGGCAACGTGCTGGCCGACTTCGCGGCCAGCACGTTGCCCCCATTGCCGCCACCAACCGGCCGAAGCTCCGCCGTCCGACATTGTCACAGTGTCTCCACCCGCCCCGTCGAGGGGGTCCGGGGGGCATCATGCCCCCCGGCCGCCGGAGGCATCTTCCCTCTCATCCCCTTGCCGTGATTCATAAATATCGCCGCAGCCACAACTCCAGCATGACCAGCGCGAATATCCGCTTGCCGTGGTCGGCCCGGCCGGCCTCGTGGGCATCGAGCAACGCCCCGACCGCTTCCGGCCTGGCGATCTCCCGGCAGACCCGGCCGCCCGCAAGCAGATCCCGGGCGAACTCCCGAAGCGGCCCCCGAAACCAGCCGGCCACGGGCAGGCCGAAGCCGCGCTTGGGCTGGTCGGCGATGCCAGGGGGCAACATGTCGGCAAAGGCCCGGCGCAGCAGGTATTTGCCGGTGCGGCCGCGCCGTTTGCAGCGCTCGGGCAGCCTGGCGGCGAAGGCGGCCAATTCCACGTCGAGGAATGGCGAACGGCCTTCCAGGGCATGGGCCATGGCCATACGGTCGGCTTTTACCAGCAGGTCGCCGGGCAGATAGATGCTCACGTCGGCGAAAAGCCCGCGATCGAGGTCGCCCGCCGCCGTGGCCGCGGCGAAGGCGGCTTCATAGAGGCCGACGGTATCGGCGGGCCGGGCGGCCCAGGAGAACTCCGGCCGCAGCAGCGCTTCCCGGTCCCAGGGGGAAAAATAGGAACCCCAGCGCACGAGGCTGGCCGCCCGAGGCACCCGCACGACCTGGGCCAGGCGCTTGAGGCCCTCGCGCCAGTCGGCCTCGACGGGCACGTTCCCCGAAGGAGCGAGCCGCCTGGCCAGCCAGGGCACGAACCGGTGCGTCAGCACATCGGGCAGGCGGGAGTAGGCATCGGCCAGGGGATCGAGCCAGTAGCGCTGGTAGCCGGCGAACATCTCGTCGCCACCGTCGCCATTGAGGGCCACGGTCACGTGCTGCCGGGTCAACCGGCACAGGTGCCAGGCAGCCAGGGCCGAGGGGTCGGCGAAGGGCATGTCCGTAGCGGCAACCACGTCGGCCATGACGCCGCGCGCCTCGTCGAAGCCGACGGTGAATTCCGTGTGGCGCGTGCCGTAGCGCGCGGCAACGGCCCGGGCCTTGGCGGCCTCGTTAAAGGCCTCCTCGGCGAAGGCGATGGAAAAGGTGCGCACGGGCTGGTCGGTCAGACCGGCCATGACGGCGGTGACGATGGCCGAGTCCACGCCGCCGGAGAGGTGCGCCCCGAGCGGCACGTCGGACACCAGGCGCAGGCGCACGGCCTCGGTGACGCGCGCCCGCAGCTCCTCGGCCAGTTCGGCCGGTGAAGCGGCGAGCTTGGGCAGGTAATCGAGCTGGAAATACCGACTGGGTTCGCTGCCTCCCTGGCGCCAGGTCATGGTGTGCCCGGCGGGCAGGGAGGCGATGCCGGCAAAACCCGTGGCCGGCTCGGGCACGTGCTGGAGCGTCAGGTAATGGGCCACGGCCGGGGCGTCCAGACGGGCCGTGATTTCGGGATGGGCCAGCACGGCCTTGGGCTCGGAGCCAAAGACGATGCCGCCAGGAATCCAGGCGTAATACAGGGGCTTTTTGCCGAGGGGGTCGCGGGCGAGAAAGAGTTCGCGGCGCCGGGCGTCCCAGATGGCCAGGGCGAACATGCCGCGAAGTCGGGTGACGCAGGCCGACCCCATCTCCTCGTAGAGGTGGACGATGGTTTCGGTGTCGCCCGAGGAGACGAAGGTGTGCCCCTTGTCCACGAGTTCGCGGCGTAGTTCGGCGAAATTGTAGACCTCGCCGTTGAAAACGATGGCCAGATCGCGTGATTCGTTGAACAGGGGCTGATCGCCCGTGACCAGGTCGATGATGGCCAGGCGCAGATGCCCCAGGGCCGCGCCGCCGCCCTGGGGGAAACAGTCGCGGTACCGCCCCTGGCCGTCCGGGCCGCGATGGGCGATGGCGGCGGTCATGTCGGCGAGGGTCTCGCCGATCTCCCCTTCCCCGCCGCGCGGGGTCACGAAGCCGCAGATGCCGCACATGGTCAGGCCCGCCCTTTTGGTCCACAAGACAACAACGAACGACGACAAGCCAACATGTCAACGAACCGCCGGCCGGCACAGCGCCGCATAGGCCTCGGCCACGGCGCGCCAGGAATAGCCTTGCACGACCTTTTCCCGGCCGGCCCGACCCAGCCGCCAGCACAGGTTGCGGTCCCCGGCCAGGCGCGTGAGCACGCCGGCCAAGGCGGCCACGTCCTCGGGCGCAACGAGGTAGCCGGTGCGGCCATCCTCCACCAACTCCTCGTTGCCGGCAATGGCCGTGGCGGCCACGGCCAGGCCCGAGGCCATGGCTTCGAGCACGGCGTTGGGCATGCCCTCGTCGCGGGAGGGAAAAACGAAGGCGTCGGCCCGGCGCAGCAGGTCGGGCATGTCGTCCCGCGACGCCCAGCCCAGAAAACGCACGGACCCAGCCAGGCCCAGGCGGGCGGCCATGGCGGTCAACTCCGCCCGCAACGGCCCGTCGCCGATGATGGCGACCTCGAAGCAGGCCTGTCGCGGCAGCCGGGACAGGGCTTCGAGCAGGATATCCAGGCCCTTTTGCCGCACCAATCGGCCGACGAAAACAAAGCGCACCGGGCCTTCCCGAGAAACCGCCTCGGACGGGGAAAAACGCCTGGCGTCGACGCCGTTGGGGATGAGCAGGATGGGCGTTGTGCCGGCGGATTTCGCGGCCAGCCCGGCCAGCCCCCGGCTGTTGGCCACGACATGGGCGGCCTGGTTCCAGAGAAAGCGGATCAGCGGCCCGGTCAGGCGATGGTAGGCGGCCAGGTCGTAGGGCTGGAAGCCCGGCACGTCGCCGCCGCGCAGGGAAACGACGTAGGGCACGCCGCGAAGGGCCTTGAGCGCCCAGGCCGCCGGCCCGCAGGGGATGCCGAAAAAAGCGATGCAGGCGTCGGGCCGCCAGGACCGGGCCAGGGCCGGCAGGGCGACCATGGCGCTGGCCAAAAACGACAGCATCTCCAGGGGTGAGCAGTGGTCGGCGTGGCGCCGCACGGCCGGGATGCGCCGGACCGCGAAGCCGTCCACGCGCTCCCGGCGCGGCAGGTCGCCAAAAGCGGCCGTGACCACGCGCACCTCGTGGCCAAGGCCGGCCAGTTCCCGGGCCAGATTGGCCGTGGCATTGCCCGCCCCGCCGCCGATTGGGGGGTACTCGTAATTGAGCAGAAGAATGCGAGAGAGGAACCCTTTTTGGGAAAAAGGGTTCCTCTCTCGCGCTCTCTCCTCCCCAAAACTTTCAAAGGGGGGTTGTGTCGTCATCACGTCCCCTCGCCTTCCCCCTTCAAGGGGGTCCGGGGGGGATTATCCCCCCCGGTGGAGGGGTCCCGGGGAGGCAAAGCCTCCCCGGGCCGCCGGAGGCACCCCACAAGCGTCACCCGCGTGACGGCGAGCAGTGCCGGGTCGCGGTCGGCGTAGTCGGGGTGCAGGCGGTCGGCCACGGCGGCGAAGGCCTCGGCGTCGGTTTCGTAGGCGGCCACGTCCACGTCGAAGCCGGCGCCGGTCAGGGCGGCGATGTGGTCGTCGCAGCGCCAGGGGCTGGCCTGGGCGCGCAGCGGCGACCATTTCCCGGGCTGGCGCGCAAAAAGCAGCCGATGATAGGGATAGCGCAGCAGCGGCGCCCGGAAATCCGCCTGATGGACGACGAGGCCGCCCGGGGCCAGCAAACGGCGCAAAGCGGCCACCCGGGGCGTCGGGTCGTCCGTGGGGCTGGTGGCGGACAGGCTGGCGTCATAGGCGGCATCGGCCAATTTTTCCAATTGGGCCGCGCGCTTGACAATGGAAAATTTAACCCCTGGGAAACGCGTGGCCAGGCCGGCCAGGTCTTTGGCGTCGCGGCCCACGTCAAAGGCGGCGGTCGCGTCCTGGCAGACGACAAACGCCGCACCCATGGCCGCCAGGGCGTAGCCCAGGCCGTTGGACGGGCCGCAGCCCACGACCAGCAGCCTCGCGCCGGCCACATCCCGGCCGCGACGGGCCAGTGCGGCGGCGGCCCGTCCGGCCGTGGCCCAGGGGTCCGGTTCCTCGGGGACGCGCAACCGGCACTGCGGCACCCACCGGCCCCATTTGGCGAAGCGCTCGTCGCCGGCCAGGCGCCGCAACCGGCACAGGGCGAGGTAGCCGAAAAGCTCGCGATCCATGTCAGGCCCCCGCCAGGTTCATATGGCGCAGCACCCAGAGGTTCCAGAGAAAAAGGCGATGGTCCGCCTCGCCCGCTCGATGCTCCCGGATGCGGGCATCGATGTACCGCCCGTCGAGGGCCCGCTCCAGGGAGGCGGCTTTCCCCATGGCCAAGGCCCCGTCGGCCAGCCAACGGCCCACGGGCACGCCGAAACCCTGCTTTTTGCGATAGATGACCTGCCGGGGCAGTATCCGCTCCAGGGCTTTTTTCAGGATGTACTTGGTGGTCCCGTGACGGAACTTCAGGGCATGGGGGATGGTGCGCACGAAATCCACCAGTTCGATGTCGAGGAAGGGGGCGCGCACTTCCAGGGAGTGCATCATGCCGGCCCGGTCGGTTTTGACCAGGATGTCGTCCTGCATATACAGGCGCGTGTAAAATTCCATGGTCTTGTCCACCAGGTCGCGCGAAGGGCAGGACTCGAAGACGTCGATGGCCTCGCTGTAAAGCTCCTCGGTGTCCACGGGTTCGCCAAAGAGTTCCGCGATGCCGGCCGGGTCCAGGGGACCGAGCCAGACCGGGTTCCACAGCCGGGCCGGATGGGAAAGCCCCCGCAGGAAGCGGTTGATTTTAAAGCTCGCGGCCATGTAGCCGTGGCCGACGGGCAGCCGGGCGGCCAGCAGGCACAGGGCCCGATGCACGGGCCGCGGCGCCCACCGGGCATAGGCCTCGGCCGC
Source organism: Solidesulfovibrio sp. DCME (assembly GCF_049995385.1). Classification (NCBI taxonomy): domain Bacteria; kingdom Pseudomonadati; phylum Thermodesulfobacteriota; class Desulfovibrionia; order Desulfovibrionales; family Desulfovibrionaceae; genus Solidesulfovibrio; species Solidesulfovibrio sp. DCME. The sequence continues at coordinate 569,908 of NZ_CP188261.1, read as the reverse complement.
CCGCAGGGCCTTGAAGGGATCGTAGCCGGCGAACAGTTCGTCGGCGCCGTCACCGCCCAGGGCCACGGTGACGTGTTTGCGCGTCTCCCGGCACAACAGCGCCGTGGGCACGAGCGACACGTCGCCCATGGGCTCATCCAGGCGGCCGATGATGTCGGGCATCAAGGCCAAGGCTTCGTCCAGGGTCAGGGTCGTGACCGTGTGGGCCACGCCGAGGGCGGCGGCGGCCTCCCGGGCCTTGGCCGACTCGTCGAAGGCCGGATCGGTGAAACCGATGGAAAAGGCGGCCACGTCCGGGGCGCGGCGGGCGGCCAGGGCGGTCACGGCCGAGGAATCGACCCCGCCGGAGAGAAACACCCCCAGCGGCACGTCGCTCATGAGCCGGCGGCAAACGGCCGCGTCGAGCAAGTCCAGGAGCCGCTCGCCCCAGCGTGTTTCGGCATCGGCCGGCACGGCGGCGGTGGGCTCCAGGCAAAACGACCACCAGCGGCGCCGGCGGACAGCCGCCGTGGCCACGTCCACGAAGAGGTTCTCGCCACCGGGCAGCTTGTGCGTGCCGTCGTAGAGGGCGTTGGGCGCGGGAATGAAGCCGTAGGCGAAATATTTGCGCAGGGCCGGGCGCGAGAGGCAGGCGTCGGCCAGGCGCGGATGGGCGATCAGGGCCGCAAGCTCCGAGGCGAAAGCGAAAAAGCCGGGTCGGACGGCGTAGAAAAAGGGCTTTTTGCCGAAACGGTCCCGGGAGCAAAAAAGCAGGCCCCGGGGCTTGTCGTAGAGGGCGAAGGCCCACATGCCGTTGAGCTTGGCGGGCAGGTCCTCGCCCCACTCCCGCCAGCCGTGCAGGAGCACTTCCGTGTCGCTATGGTCGGATAGGAAGCGATGGCCCTTGGCTTCGAGCTCCCGGCGCAAGGCGGCGTGGTTGTAGACCTCGCCGTTGTAGCTGACGACCAGGCCGCCGTCGGCGGTGGCCATGGGCTGGCGGCCGCCTTCCAGGTCGATGATGGCCAGGCGGCGGTGGGCCAGGTGGACGCCGGCCGGGGCGTCGAGGAAAACACCCTCCCCGTCCGGGCCGCGCCGGGACAGGCGGCCGTTCATGGCGGCCAGGGCGGCGGCGTCCCCGGGGCCGACGAAGCCGCAGATGCCGCACATGGGGCTAGCGCTCCGTCCCGGCCGACGGCGCCTGCCGGGAGTTGCGGCGGATGGCGGTCATGGCTGCCCCTTCCCTCACCGCGCGCCGTCGGGTTGGGCCGCAACGCAGGCGTCGGGTTCCTTGCAGTTGCGCGTGCAGTCCACGATATAGGTCGGCTTGTCCTGGGACTCGTGGTAGGTGCGCATGAGGATCTCGGCGATAAGCCCCATGAGGATGGCCATGATGCCGATGAGCATGAACATGACCACGGCCAGGGGCAGCGGGGTTTCGATAAAGCTCTTGCCGAGGAAGAACTTGCAGTAGAGCATGAACAGGAAAAAGCCGATGGAGGCGGCGATGCTGGCCAGGCCGAAGCCGCCGAAGAGGTACATGGGCTTCTGGGCGTACTTGTCCAGGAACTTGACGGTCATGAGGTCGAGGATGACCTTCACGGTCCGCTCGATGCCGTACTTGGACTGGCCGTGGATGCGCGGATGGTGGGTGACGCCGACTTCGGTGACCCGGGCGCCCTGCCAGGCGGCGTGGATGGGGATGAAACGGTGCATCTCGCCGTAGAGCTTGACGCCTTTGATGATCTCGCGGCGGTAGGCCTTGAGCGAACAGCCGTAGTCGTGCAGGTGCACGCCGGAGATGGCGGAGATGAGCCCGTTGGCCACGCGGCTGGGGAAATTGCGCTTGATGGGGTTGTCCTTGCGGTCCTTGCGCCAGCCCGAAACCACGTCGTAGCCTTCGTCGAGCTTGGCCAGAAGCCGCGGGATATCGGCCGGGTCGTTTTGCAGGTCCCCGTCCATGGGGATGAGGATGTCGCCCCGGGCCAGGTCGATGCCGGCCATCATGGCCGCGGTCTGGCCGAAATTGCGGCGCAGGTGGACCACACGCAGCCGCGTGTCCCGGCCGGCCAGGACGTCCAGGCGCTCGCGGGTGTCGTCGCTGGAACCGTCGTTGACGAGGATGACCTCGTAGGGATGGCCCAGGGACGGCAGCACGGCGTCGAGCTTGGCGTAAAGCGGCTCGATGTTGTCCTGCTCGTTAAAAAGCGGAATGATGATGGAGAGCATGTCGGACATGGTTTACGACCTGTGCGGGAGGCGGTTTCGGCGCATGGCCGCCCTTTATGGCGCACCGGCGGGCAGCTTGTCCAAAAGCGGCCGCAGGTCCACCAGACGCACGCCGGGTTCGGGGCTGGTATAGGGGAAAAAGGCGGCGTCGAGAAGGGCGAATTCACCGGGCCGCTCGGCCAGGGCCTTGATGCGGGCGTCCAAGGGCGCAAAAAGCGGCCCCTTGGCCACGGCTTCCGGCGTCAGGTCGGCCTCGCGCACCACCATGTGGCTGACGCCGTAAGCCTTGGCGAATTCCAGCACCGCCAGCGGGTCCTTGGCGTAATAGGCATCGGCCTGGTGGGCCAGGCGCGGGAAATAGCGCTCCCAATAGCCGAGGCTCCAGGGATGGGCCAGCTCGAAGGACGCCAGCACGTTGCGTTGGCCAAACGTCAACACCGTGTCCAGGAGCTCGGGGTTGCCGGCGACCAGCGCATCCTTGGGCAGGGCTCGCACGGCGGCATAGAGCGGTGCGTCGGCGCGGTAGTCGTAGAGCCCGACCCCGCTTAGGCGCCACAGGCCAAGGCCAAGGGCCACGGCCAGCAGCACGAAACGCCCCAGGCGGCGGGAAAGGAGCCCGGCCAGGGCATGGCGCAGCACCACGGCCAGGCACAGGGCGTAGAGCAGGTTCACGGTGTAGGTGATATAGCGGTCGGGCACGAAGAGCTTGAGCGCCACGATGCGGGCCAGGGCGTAGAGGAGCAGCGAACCAGCCAGCAGCATGGCCGCCGGCCGGCCGGCGGTGGCGGCAAGGCCTGGCCAGGGGGCGCGCCGGGCGCCGACGATGACGAACGGCAACAACACGGCCAGGCTGACGATGCCGGCCACAAGGCCGATGTCGAGGAAAAGGCCGATGCTTTCGAAGGGCCAGTAGACCAGATCGAAAAAGGGGTTGGGCAGGGGATAGAGTTCCAGGCGGCCGGCGGCGGAAAATTCCGGCCCGGCGGCCAGGGCGGACCGGCCGACCAGCGGCCCGAAGCCGGCCACGTCGAGGCCATGGCTGAACGACCAGACCAGGCCGGCGGCCAGGACAAGGGCCAGCCCATGCCAGGGCCGGGCGGGAAAGGGGCCGGCCGGGCGATCCACGATGCGGCACAAAAAGGCGTCCAGGCAGGCGCAAACGGCGCACAGCACGGCGATGTAGGGGATAAAAAGCGCCTGGGCCAGCAGGGTAGCGGCCATGGCCCCCCCCGAGCGGCGCAGCCAGGCCAGGAAAAAAAGCGCCAACAGCGGCGGGGCAAAGGAACGCGACAGGCCTCCGGAAATGCTTTTGAGGAAATACGGCAGGCACCAGGCCATGGCCGCGCAGGCATAGCCGAGCACACGGCCCTCGAGGACCGTGCCCAGGCCGAAAAAGGCCAGGGCCAGGGCGACGAACAGCCCGCCGGTCAGGAGCTTGGAGAAAAGGATGGGGTCGCAGCCAAAGCCCTTGGCGGCCGCGAAATAAAGGGCCTTGAGCGCGGCGGGCACGTAGGCGGCGGCGTAGTCACCCAATAGGTCGGGCGGATACAGGCTTGGGTCCAGGAACCGGGCCATCCAGTAGATTTGCTGGCGGACATCGTCGTTGACGACATAGGGCGAGGCCAGGCCCAGGCGATGGGCCACGGCAAAGACACCAGCGGACAACAACCCGACGAAAAGCCAGTCCCGGCCGCCAGCCGGACCGTCAGATGGCCCGGTCATAGAGGCGGAAGACCTTGTAGCGCTCGCCGCCGTAGTCGCGCAGGGTCTTGTTCCACTGTTCCAGGGATTCCGGAATCAGCGAGCAGTCGCAGTATTCCATCCTGGGGTGGTTTTCCAGGAAATTGATCATGATATTGAGGATGATGGCGTGGTGCAGCCGCTTCCACTGGTGGCTCTTGGCCACGCCCATGATGATGGCCCGGCAGTGGGTCAGCGGGCGCACCCGGCAGTACCACAGCAATTGGAGCTTCTGCCACCAGCCGAACTTGCCGTTGAATTTCTTCACCGCCCGGTTCATGTCCGGCGAGACCACGGAAAAGGCCACGATGTCGTCGCCGTCGAGGATCATGCTTTCGAGGTCGGGGCGCACCAGCGGTTGGAGGGTGACGAAGATGTCCTGGAACTGGCGGTCGGTGAGCGGAATATGGCCCCAGTTCTTGCTCCAGATGTCGTTGAAAAGTTCCTTGATCTGGGGGCCGCGCTTGGCGAAATCCTGGCGCTCGATGGGCAGGATTTGGCAGTGCTGGCGCTTGAGGATGCTGTCGCGCATCAGGGCCAGCTTTTTCGGGTCGAGCTCCGTGTTCCAAGGGATCTTGTAGGCGTACCAGTCGTAGGTCTTGCCAAAGCCCCAGGAGGTGACGAGGTCCTCGTAATAGGGCGGATTGTGGGTGTGCATCATGCAGGGCGGGGAATCGAAGCCCTCCACGAGCAGGCCGACCTCGTCGTAGATGGAAAAGGACAGGGGGCCGTGGAGCCGGGTCTTGCCGTGGTCGCGCACCCAGTCGGCGGCGGCGTCGAACAGGGCGTGGGCGGTCTCGCGGTTGTCCTCGCACTCGAAAAAGCCGAAAAACCCGGTCTCGGCGTCGTGATGCTTCTCGTAGAGCCCGTTGACATGGGCGCTGATGCGCCCGACGATGCGTCCGTCCCGCTGGGCCAGGAAATACTGGGCCTGGCCGAACTCGAAAAACGGCCCCTTGTCGGGGTCGAGAATGTCCCGCTGCATGGGCAACAGCGGCGGGACCCACAGGGGGTCGTCGCGGTAGATCTCCCAGGCGTAGCGGATGAAACGCTCCCGTTGGGCCTTGCCGGCCACGGGCGTCACAACGAGGGGGGAAGCGGACATGGCGATGGACGGGCCTTATTTGCCGGGCTGGATGACGATCTGGCCCTTGAGGCCTTCCTTGAGTTCCTGATTGGGGTTGGGGATGGTCAGTTCGATGTCGTAGTACGAAGGCTGCTGCAAGGCGGCCGGGATGGGCGCCCAGGGGATGCGCGATACCGAGGCGGCGAACGGCTTGCCGGGGATGGAATCGAAGGTGACCGTGGCGGACATGCCTTCCTTGAGCTTCTGGGCCTCGATTTCATGGACCTGGGCCCGGATGATCATGGGGTCCAGGGTACCGACCTGGAAGAGCTCGGCTTCCTTGGCCAGCTTGACACCGTTGCGCAGTTCCGGGTTCATCCACAGGACGAAGCCGTCGATGGGGGCCTTGATGATGCCGTCCTTGGGCATTTTACCCACGCCCGCCCCCTTGCCGAAACGGTCCTCGGCCAGTTCCACCCGGTCGCTCAGCAGGTCCCGGGCCAGGGCGAGCTGTTCGGAGACAGCCGTCTTTTCCTTGCGGAACACCTCGATTTCCTTGGCGTTCATGGAAATGGACTGCTGGGAGGCCATGCTGCGCTGGCTCATGGCTTCCAGTTCGCGGGCCTTGGCCGAAAAGCGGTCGATCTCCTTGTCGGCGTTGGCGAGCTTGTGTTCGAGCTCCTTGATGTTGGCCGGCGAGAGCTTGGTCTTCTCGTCCATGCGGGTTTCCAAGGGGATCTCGTAGGTGGCCAGCACTTCACCGCGCTTGACCTTCTGGCCGATGTGGCCGGACAGCGTGGTGATCTTGGCATTGTACGGCAAAAAGACCGACAATTTGACGGGGCTGTAGAGCTTGCCGGAAAAGCTGATGTCCGCCGGCCGAAACGAGGCGCCGGGCTGCGCGGCCGGGGCCGGAGCCGGGGCGGCCTTGTCCTGGGCCGGGCTGGGAGCGGCGGCCAGCACCAGGCCGGCCGCCAGCAACAAGGCGAAAAACCGCATCTAGTTGTTCTCCATGACAGTGGCGTTGATGTAGCGGTCCTGGAAATCGCCGGACAGGCCCCGGACCTTCAACATGGCCACATCGCGATCGTACTGCTTGAGCAGCAGGTTCTGCTTGCTGTCGAGGAACTCGCCCATGCTCTTGACGATGGCGTCGTATTCGGCCTGGCCCGATTCGAACCGGAACTGGGACTGCTGGACGGTCAGCTTTTGCAGCTCCACCGAGGACTCGGCGAATTTCACTTCGGAGTTGGCCGAACGCAGCTTGGCCAGGGACTGCTGGAACTCGCTCATCAGCGAAAACTCGATGTTGCGGCTCTCGACGTTGAGCTGGGCCATCTTCTTGTACTGGCGGCTGACGTCGCGGCCCTTGGTCCACCAGTCGAAGGGGAAATTGAGCGTCAGGTTGGGGTACATAAACGGCAGGGACGAGGTGTCGTCCTTGTAGGCGTTGCTGCTGCTGTTGAGCGTGGAGATCGAGGTGAAGCCGAAGGAGAAGGTCGGCAGGAAGTGGATGTAGGACAAGGCGATGTTCTTGCGCTGCAGCGACTTCTCGTATTCGTGGATGCGCAGCTGGAAGGAGTGCTTGCGCAGGGAATCGTCGGACACGTTGGCCGGGTTGAACTCCTCCAGAACCTGCCGCGAGGCGTTGTCCAGGGTGAGTTCGACCTTCTGGACGAAGGGCACGCCCATGAGGAACTTCATCTCGTCGAGGAGCACGGACTTGGTGGTCCGCATCTTCTCGGCCTCGGCCTTGGCCAGGTTGATCTTGGTCTCGGCGATGCGCACGTCGAGCTGGGCGCCCTGGCCGAGGCCGGCCTTGGTCTTGACGTATTCCAGGTTCTTGACGGCCAGGTCCTCTTTTTCCCGGGCCAGCCGGATGATGGATTCGACCATGCCGAGCTGGAGGAAGGTGGTGCCCAGGCGCTGCAGGCCCTGGTCGATGACCTTGAGGTGCGACAGCACGGCGATGTTGACCATCTCCTTGCGGGCTTGGACCTCGAAGGCGGTCAACAGCGGGTTCCAGGCGCCGGTGGAGAAATTCAGGTCGTATTTCTTGCGGTTGCGGTTGTTGGAGTTGCCGGCGTAGACGGTGTTGGCGGCGGTGATGGAGTTGGCCAGGTTCTGGGTCGGGTCGGACGAGGCGTTGTTGAACACGGACTGGTAGGCGGTGGCGGCGGCCGTGTTCTTGTATTCGGGCAGGCGCAGGTAAAAGGTCGTGCTCAGCACGATGGTGGGGATGTACTGGGAATAGGCATCCCCCACATCCAGGCGCTTGGATTCGATCTCGATGGAGCTTTTGGTCAGGATCGGCGACTGGGCCAGGGCCACGCGCACGCATTCCTGGAAGTCGGCCGGCGAACGCACGGTGGTCGGCCCCAGGGCCATGTTGGAGGCGGCCTTGGCGAAGCTCGGCGCGGGCTCGTCATCCATGGCCTTGCCGGCGGGCTCGGGCGCGGCGGCGGGCGCCGCAACCGGCGCCGCGGCCGGCGCTCCCTTGACCTTATCCTTGGTGTAGCGGTCCGCGGTACCGGCACTGGCCGGCGCGGACACAAGCGTCGCGACAAGCAGGAGCAGCACCGCTACCCAGGCTCGGTTCCCCCCCCGGAACGTGGCCTTCTCGCGGGCGCCCCCCCCGGACGCCTTCCCCCCCAGCCCGTTGGTCGAATTCCTGGCCATGCGCTCCTCCCCGTCGAGCGTTTAACCGTTGAGGTAGCCGTCCGTCAGGACGCATTTTCTCGTGCAATGCTCGGCCGTCATCGCGTCGTGGGTGACCACGACCATGGCCGTGCGGGCTTCTTCCGTGATCTTCGTGAAGTACTCCAATACACGCAGGCTGTTTTCCCGGTCAAGCTGCCCGGTGGGCTCATCCGCCAAAATAAACTCGGGTTCGTTGACCAGGGCCCGGGCGATGGACACACGCTGGCGCTCGCCGCCCGACAGGCGGTTGGAGGGCTGGTGGATCCGGTGTTCCAGGCTGACCATGCGCAGGGCTTCCTTGATGCGCTCGGGCCGATCCCGGCGGCGCACGCCGGCGTAGATGAGCGGCAGCTCGAGGTTTTCGTACACGGTGGAGTTTTCAAGCAGGTCACAGGTCTGAAAAACGAACCCCAGCATCTCCCGGCGGAAAATCGCCTGCTGGTCGCGCGAAAGCGACAGCACGTCCACCCCGGCCACCTTGTAGCCCCCGGTCGACGGCGGCTGGAACAGCCCCAGGATAAAAAGGAGCGTGGATTTGCCCGACCCCGACGGCCCCATGACCGCCACCATCTCGCCCCGCCGCACGTGCAGGTTGACGTCCTTGAGCACCCGGATCGGTTCGAGTCCGGAGTTGTAGGTCTTGGTCAGCCCGTTGATGTCGATGACGAGGGCATTGTCGTCGTAAACGTCCGTCTGGTTACTCATAGCGCATGGCGTCCACGACCTGCATCCGGCTGGCCCGGATGGAGGGATACAGTCCCGCGCCGATGCCGAGCACCGCCGCGAAGGTCAGGCCCAAAAGCAGGCAGAACCAGAAAAGGCCCTCGGGCGGGCTCGAGCCGAGCATGCGGCTCATGTAGGCGATGCCCACCCGGCCGAGGATGACGCCGATCACCGACGAGGACAGGGTGACGCATAGGGCTTCGAACAGGAACTGGTAGAGGATGTCGGTATCGAGGGCGCCCATGGCCTTTTTCAGGCCGATTTCGCGCGTGCGGCTGGTGACCGTGGCCATCATGATGTTCCAGATGCCGAAGCCGCCGAGGATCATGGTGGCCACGATGGAGCTGTAGATGAAAAGCTCCACCCACCAGAAGATGCGCTGCACCTGCTTAAGGGGCTCCCAGGCCACGTTGACCCGCAGCCCCCGGTCGGGCTGGTTGGCCTTGACCACGCCGGGCACGGCCTTGGCCACCGGGGCGACGTCGTCCCAGGTGGCGCAGCGCACGTAGGCGCTGTAGGGCATGGAGATGCCCACCACGCGCGCCCGGGCGGTGGTGATGGGCAAAAACACGAACTGGCTGCGGTCGCCGGCGCGCACGCCGCCCAGGATGCCGACGACGGTGTAGAGGTTGTCGTCGATGGACAGGACCTTGCCCAGGGCCTGCTTGTCATCGCCGAACATCTGGCGGGCCAGGTCGGCGCCGACCACGCACACCCGGGCCCCCTCGGCCACGTCGCGCTCGTCGAAAAGGCGCCCGGCGGCGGCGTTGAAGGAAAACACCCGCCAGTAGTTAGCCTCGCAGCCGACAAGGTTGAAGCCGAAGAGCCGGTCCTGCCAGGTGGTCAGGGCGCTGGTCTTGAGCGCCACCTTGGTGATGTCGGTCACGCCCGGGATGCGCCCCATGGCCTCCAGGGTGCGGTCGCGGAACCATTCCTGGCGCTCAAGCGGCAGCTGCTCGAACATGACGTTCATGATCGTGGCGCCGCCGAGCAGGTCGAGGTCGTTGTTGAAGTTCTTTTTCAGGTCGTTGCCCATGGTGATGATGACGATGAAACCCGCCATGCCCAGGGCAATGGACGCGAGCACGCCGATGTAACGCCGGCGCTTGCGCAAGACCTCGCGCACGCTGACCCGGACGAGGTCAAAGTAGCGCAAAGGACCGGCGCCGCGCCGACGGATACGGTCGAGCTCGGCGACAGTGATTTTTTTCCGTTTTCCTATGGCCATAATAAAGATACCGGGGAGCGTCGCCAGGACGCTCCCGCGCCTATACCGAAGGCGTCGGCGCTTTACAAGTACGACAGCCGGGAGCGGCCGGCAGCCTCGGCCTCCTCGTCGGTGCGGATCGCGTCGGGCACGTCGGGCAGGTCGCACTCGCGCACGCGGAACTCCCGGGCCAGGCGGTCCAGCACCGACAGGACGACGTCGAGCTGGCGGTCCTGGTGGGTGCTCATGTAGGCCGTGCGGATCAGGGCCTGGCCGCGGGGCACGGCCGGGTAGACCGCCGGCAGGGCGAAGATGCCGGCCTCGAAAAGCGCCCGCGAGAACTGGAAGGCCTTCTCGTCCGAGCCGATGATGATGGGGATGATCGGCGAGGCCGACCCGCCGATGCGCAGCCCGATGTCCTTGTAGGCCTGGCGCATGCGCAACGTGACCTCGTGGAGCCGGTCCACGCGCTCGGGCTCGCGCTCGAGGATGTCCAGGCAGGTGAGCACGGCCACGGTGTTGGCGGCCGGCAGGGCGGCGGAGAAAATCTGGGTGCGCGACTGGTAGCGCAGGTAGCGCAGCATGTCCTCGTCGTCGGAGGCGATGAAGCCGCCGATGGAGGCCAGGGACTTGCTGAAGGTGCCCATGATGAAGTCGACCTTGTCCGTGACGCGGAAATGGTCGGCCGCGCCGCGCCCGCCCCGGCCGAACACGCCCAGGCCATGGGCGTCGTCGAGGTAGAAGACCACGTCGGGATGGGCGTCCTTCACGGCGGCCAGTTCGTCGAGGACGGCCAGTTCGCCGGACATGCTGAACACGCCCTCGGTGACGAGGAAGACGTCGCCGTCGGGGCGCGACGCCTTGGCGTCCTCCACGCGCTTTAAGGCCTGGGCGGCGTCGTTGTGGGCGAAGGTGACCTGCCGGGCCTTGGTATTCTTCACGCCTTCGAAGATGCTGGCGTGGTTTTCCCGGTCGCAGATGACGGTGTCGGCCGGTGTGACCAGCACGCCCAGGGCGCCCATGTTGGTGCTAAAGCCCGTGACGTGGACCACGGCCTGCTTCTTGCCGACAAAGGCGGCCAGGCGCTCCTCCAGGCGGTGGTGCAGCACCATGTTGCCGCTTAAAAAGCGCGAGCCGCCGGGGCCGGTGCCCCAGTCGTAGACGGCCCGGGCCGAGGCGTCCATGACCCGGGGGTCGTGGGACAGCCCCAGGTAGTCGTTGGAGCCGATCATGATCAGACGGCGGCCTTCGACCTCGACCTCCGTGCCCCAGGTCTTGGCGATGGGACGGAAGTACGGATTGATGCCCAGGGCCGAGATGCTCGAATGCAGGCTATTGAAGTGCTCGCAGCGTTGGCGAAGTCTCATGGCGTTCGTCATTTCCTCGCGTGGGGTTGGAGAAGGCGGCGGCGCGGACAGGATTGTGCGGTGCGCCGCGCCGACAGCCGTCAGGCCGGGCCGGTCTTCCGGCACATGGCCGGAAAACTCGCCAATACGTCAAAGGCCCGGGGTTTGCAAGCCTTGGGGATTTCGGGCGAAGGCCCGGGTTTCGCGCAGGTGGGAGCGCAGCTGGCCGACAAGCTTGGAAAGCGCCAGCCGGGCCCGCTCGACCTGGCCCGGGAAGGTCCGGGTGAAGTAGAGCTCGTCGTCGGGGGCGGCCAGTTCCAGGCTGTAGTTGCGCAGCCACTGGCCGCGCTTGTTGCTCCACTCCAGGTAGACCCAGTAGAACGTCGTGGCCCCTGCGGCCGTGCGGCAACGGGCCGCGCCCCAGGCATAGGCCTCGCCGCCGCGCTGCACGCTGCGGAATTTCCGGAAGTCCCAGTCCTCGAAGGTCAGCCCGTCGGCGGCGGTCATGCCGCGCACGGCCAGGTCCATGGCCCGGGCCGGATCGCCCTTGGGGATGCCGGCCAGGCCCAGGGCCGGATAGTGCCAGGCCCCGAACCAGATGAGCGCGGCCACGGCCAGGACGACAAGCCCCAGGCCGCTCCACAGGCACACGCGCACGGCCTTGCCCGCCCGGCTCACGGCCTGCCCTCCGCCGCCGGGGGGCAGCCCAGGCCCAGGCGCCAGCCGGCCGCCTCCAGGCGTTTGGCCCGCTCGAGCTTCTCGAAGGCCCGCACCTCGTCGTCCACGGCCCGCTCCCGGGTGGCCTGGTCCTTGCGGATGGCCCGGACCAGGGACTCCTCGGTGATGATCAACCCCGGGGCCGGCTTGTAGACCCCGGCGCGCAGCTCGCTCAGGCGCACGCGCACGGCCTTGTCCGTGGCCTCCAGCACGTCGCGGTGGCGTTCCTTCATGATGGCCGTATTTTCGCCGTCGTTGACCAGGCCCTCGTAGAAGCCGGCGGGCCTAAGCCAGGTGGCGCCCTCGGGGGTCTTGAGAAACCCCTTGTAGATGGTGCCGCCCAGGGCCACGAGGAGCAGCAGGCGCACGAGGTTGTCGCGGGTAGCAAGGCGCTTCACGGTGTCGCCTCCTTGCGCCGCCAGACCTCCAGCTCCTTCTGGGGCGCCTCCACAGGCACGAAGTAGTGGTGGTTGGGGTCGTCGGTGCGGTTGCCGAAGGTCTCGTCCGGGAAGGCCAGGGGCACGCGTTCGTAGTCGCGGGCAAAATCCAGGCTGTCGGTGAATTCCCGGGCACCGAACAGGAAGCGGTCCCGGTTGACCCGCACCACCCGCCGGCGCAGCACCCAGTCGGGCTTGGTGCCCTCGGGCACCGGCCCCTGCAGGCCGCCGATGACGCGCAGGCCATCGACGTAGAAGGCCAGTGGCAGTTCCCCGTATTCGGCCAGGACCGTCTGGCCCGGCTTGGCGTGGGTCCGGAAAAATTCCACGATGGCGGTATTGACGTCGGGATAGCCGCAGACCAGCTCGGTGACGAAGAGCTTGATGGGGAAATTAAGCGAGGTCAGCATGCGGAAATCGTTTTGCCACGGCCGGTTGACGATCTTGAGCCGCTCCATGGGGTAAACGGCCAGCCAGTTGGTCGCGGCCAGCAGGAAAAAAAGCATGGCCGCGGCGGGCCGGGAAAAGCCCCACAACCGGCGCACGCACCAGGCGAGCAGGATGGCGCACAGCGGCAGCAGATGGGCGATGTAGCGGAAAAAACGCTGGGGCACGAGGCCAAGGAAGGCCAGGCTCAGGATGATGAGCACAGCGCAAAACAGCACGAACCGCTCGCCGCCGTCGGCCGGCCGGCGCAGGCGCGTGAAAAAGCCCCGCCAACGCCACACCAGGGCCACGGACACCGGCAGGGGAATACAGAACATGCACAGGTCGGCGAAATAGAGCATCAGGTTTTGCGGCACGAGCAGGATGTCGAACATGCCGCTTTGCCGGCCGATGCGGTAGAGGAGGATGCCCGGGATGACGGCCACCAGCGTGGTCAGCCCGGCCAGCAGGCCCAGGCGCTTGACCGCCAGGCGCTCGGGAAAGACCAGGGCGGCCGCGACCAAGGCGGTTGGGGCGAAGCTCAAAAAGAGCAGGTAGTTGGCATGGAAAAGCAGCACCATGCCGGCAAACATCGCCCACCAGGCCCCCCAGCGGCGCTGCCAGTCGGAAAAAAAGGCGTCGAGCGTCCACAGGACGAACAGCGTGCCCGGGGCGTAGTAGCGGGCCTGGCGGCCGATGAGCAGGTAGGGCACGCTTAGCGTCAGCAGGGTTGCCGCCAAAAGCGCCCAGTTGCGGTCGCCGAAATGGCGGCGCACCAGGCGGTAGGTCCAATAGATGGCCACCAGGGCGGCCAGGGCGAAGGGCACGCGGCCGGCGGCGGTATCGAGCCCGCCGACGGCAAAGCCGCCGGCCTGCATGTAAATTTGAATCCAGGGTGACCAGCGCCAAAGGTAGCCGCCGGTCTTGTCGAATTCGCGCTCCTCTTCCTGGGAGACGACGTTGACGCCGTCAAAGGCGTAGGGGAGGCCCGCTTTGAGGACGTTTTTGGCCAGGCAGGCGGTTTCGGCCTCGTCCTGCCAGAAGGGGCGCTGGCCCAGGTTGTAGAACAGGAGCCAGGCCGCCACGATCAGGATGGCGACGAGCGCCCAGTCCAGGCGGGCGAAAAAGCCCGGGCGCCCGGGCGGCGCGGCCTGGGCGGGGCCGGCGGTCGTCGTGGAAGTGGCGTGATGCATGCTGATTGGGCCGGGCCAACGCCGGCGCTTGGGCGCTTACTATGAACGCTGCCGGAACTCAAGCCGCGCATCGCCCCTTCCGCCTTTCCGGCCGGGCGAGGACGGTTCGTCCGTATCCGCGCCATGGCGGTCCGGAACACCCGTACAACACCTCCTCCGGCTTGACGACCCTATTTGAAAACCATACATTATTCCCCAATAATCGATTTGTTTTTTCGATCATCTTTTTTTCAGGATTTCGTACTGCGCCCCTCGCTTGGGCATCGCCACCAGATGAGACTGGCTGTGCGCCTGCTCCGGTGACGGTATTGCCAAAACGACATGAAGACAAACGACACAGCCGCCGCCACATCACGCCAACCGATCCTTGCGAGACACATCATGCGAAAAATACACCTTGCCGTGCTTGCGCTTGCCATCTCGCTTCTCCACGTAAACGGCAGCCAGGCGGACATCCTCGAATTCATGCCGGCCGTTTTGGCCGGGGCCAATGCCAAGCCTGTGCAAATCAATGTCATCCCCAGCGGCCCAGGCTCCTTTTCCTCGGATTCCATTCTCTCCTACGATTACGACACTGGGGCCGGCATTACGGCAAATGCGTATCAGCAGGATCAGGATAAGCGTATCACCTTGACGGCGCAGCCCAAATCCGGCGCGACCATCATGTCCTGGGAAGGTTGTGAATCGGTTTCCGACGACTTGACCCAGTGCACGGTCCCCTTGCTCCAGGACCGGACCATCCTTGTCCATTTCGCGTCTTCGGCCATAGACTACAAACCGGTCAACTTGGTAGATTTGTCAGAGGCCCGCGTCACGATTTCATACGACAGCACTTATATCGTGTCGGGAGATAAAACCAACACTGCCCTCATGGCGAAGCTTAAAAAGCTCAACTCGGGAGATTACATTATAGGGCACAATAATCCCGCTTTTTTTCGACGAGTCACATCCGTTGTTCATTCTGTGGCTGGCGGCCTCCTGGCCTCGACGGAAGCCTGCACGCTTGAAGATGTCATTGCCTCAGGCACGTTGTACGCTTCCAAAAAAATGACTCATTCCGATTTGGTTTCTTCCGAAGGCACGATAACTACATCAAACGGAAAAAAACTGCGCATCAAGTCCGCTCCATCTGACAGTTCTGTTTTTACAATATATTTCAGCGAACCGACCGACGAGGGCGGGGCTTCCTTCGAGAACTGTTTTTCATACGAAACTGATGCCGGATTGAACGCAAAAATTTGCGGAAAAGTCGAGCTTGAGTTCAATCTTGCCTATTCTGCCGATTTTTCCCTCTTTGGCTTGAAACAGTTTCGATTTATACCGGAAATAACACAGACAAGCGAATTGTCTATTACCGTTGAAGGCACACCGGATGCGCTAACAAAAGAAGTATATATAGGCACATTACAGTTTGGAAAAATTTTTAGCGGGCCATTTTGGGCGGATTGTAATATCGAGATGTGGATAGGTTTCGCAGGTTCTTTCGGAGTGTCCGCGAAATTTGCCGATGTAATACAAGCAAAAAATGCCGCTGGACTGACATATGATGCAGATTGCTCTCCAGCCTGGGCGCTTGTCAATACCTCTCAATATAACAACAATTTCTCGAAACCAGAAGTCAGTGTCGATACCAAAGCAAAAGTCTACTTCAAAGCCACACCAATGCTTAAAATAATGAGCCTAACAGGTCCGGCCATTGACGTACAACCCTACGTTGAAGTGGCAACCCAGTTCGCCTTTGTGGGTGGCTGCAAGGGGCTTACGGGCAAGGCGACATTCGGCATCGACGGCTATTTTACATGGGTCATGCCTGGAAGCATCTTGGGAAACACCCTCGGGAACGATGACCTGAACGATACATTCAAGTTCAAAATCGGAGCACTTTACGAAAATACGCTCTTGACCTGGAGCATCGACGGCACCTGCGCCAATCCGGACAAACTCAAAGTCCAGGGCAAGAACTTTTATATCGCTCAAAACGAAGGGATCGATAAAATCTACAGACAGACATATACATTAACAAACGACGGGGATACCGATGTCAATTGGTCGTTCGACACGAAATCGACACTTATCAACCCATCCCAAGCACAGGGAACGGTGGCAGCACATTCGAATGCAAATGTGGAAGTGACCGTATCGCCTCAAATACTCAAGCAGGGTGTCTACGATAAATCTTTTTCATTCAAAATGGCACAAGAAGAAAAAAATTATTATGCACATATAGACATTTCTGCACCAATACTCGAGTCGCCAAGTATCACAGGTGCCCAGTATAGCTCTTCACACATCACTTTTGACTGGAACTATTATAACGATATTCTTTACAAATACGTTCAGGGCTATGAAATATACCAATCATTGGACGGAATAAACTATACGCAAATCGCCATCATCAGCGACAAGGCCGTACATTCCTATTCGACGAACATTATCCCCCCTGGCGTGGAGCACTGGTATGCCCTCGTCGCCTACGGCACCAACGGACTCCGTTCCGAACGTTCCAGCCCATTGACCATCTTCGGTGAAAATAAATAGCCGCCCCTGGCCAGGCTGGCCCGCATCGCCACTGACTGGGAACGGTGCCTATCACCCGGTTTGAATCACGCTCCTGTTCTTTCCGGCCCGCTTGGCAGCGTACAGGGCATTGTCGGCGACGGCGAACAGGTCCTTGACTTCCGGAGTCGCGCCGCTCACCTGGGCCACGCCCAGGCTCACGGTGTAGCGGACGGCCGTGCCCGCGCCCAGGTTCACGGCACTGGCCGCCACCCGCTCCCGCAGCCGCTCGGCCACGACCAGGGCCGCTACGGCGTCCGTTTCCGGCAGGATCACGGCGAATTCCTCCCCGCCGATGCGGTAGGCCTCGTCCACGGAACGCACCATCGAAAGCGTGAGGCGCCCGAGTTGGCGCAGGACCTCGTCGCCGAGCTGATGGCCGTAGGTGTCGTTGATCCGCTTGAAGTCGTCGATGTCGAACAGCACCAGGGAAAACGGCGTGCCATAGCGCACGAACCGGTCCAGCTCGACCTGCATCTTTTCGTTGAAGCAACGCCGGTTGCGCAGCCCGGTCAGGCAGTCCTGGCTGGCCAGGCGCTCCAGGGCGTCATGGGCCTCGCGCAACTCGCCGACCACCCCGGAAAGCTGGTCACGCTCCCGGCCGAGCGTGGCCATGGCCACGGCCAGGTGTTCGTTTTTCTCGTGCAACGTCCGCGACATGGCCACCAACTGTTCGCCCAGCAGCCCGATCTCGTCGTGGCCGAACCGCGGCGGCAACCGGCAGATCTTGTCTTCGGTCAGGGAGACGGCGAACCCGGCCAGGACTTCCAGCCGTCGCCCGATCCGCCCCCGCCCCAGGACCACCACCAGGCCGACGGCCAGGCACAGGCACACCACGGAAACCCCGGCCGAAACCAGCAGCATGCCCCGGGCCTGGCCCATGGCCGCGGCCACCGGCATGCCGACCAGGATCAGGCCGTAGGGCTTGGTCGCCTCGCCGTCCAGGCGCAGCGGCTTGAAGGCGCGGATCATGGCCAGCCCGTTTTCCTGGCCGGTCTGGGCCACCCCGCCGCCCGGTTCGCCGGCCAGGGCCTGACGGACGAACTCCCGGCGCCAGGCCTCGGCGGGAAAGGCAACCCGCTCGGGAAAGCGGGCCAGGATGTTGCCCCGCGTGTCCAGGGTGGCGACCCGGACGTCGCCGGGCAGCCCGAGCCTGGACAACGAGGCCCCCAGGGCCCGCAGGTCGAGGGAAACCACGGCCACGCCGCGAACCGCCCCGCCCGCCCCCGGAATGGCCAAGGCGAAATGCAGCACGGGATTGCCCGTCACCCGGCCGATGAGATAGTCGCCGGCCACCAGCCCGGCAGCCCCGACGGCATCGCGAAAATAGCGTCGATGGGCGCAATTGAGGCCGGCGAACGGCTTGCGGGCCGAGGCGACCACATCGCCGTTGCGGTCGCACACGAACATATTGCTGACGCTGGGCCTTGTTTCGATCAGCCGCCCCAGGATCGCGTCCAGGGCCGGGACGTCCATGTCCTGGACCTCGGGCATGGCCACGAAATTGCGCAACAGGCGCGTGAGGTCGTGGACCATGGTCTCCTGGGCGCCGGCCGCCTCGTAGGCGATCCGCAACAGCTGTTCACGGCCATGATCCACGGCGCTGTCGCGGACATGCACGTTGAGATAGGCGATCACCACGACAAGAGGCAACAACGCCAGGAGGAAAATGCCAATGATCTTCGTCCCGATGCGGCTGAAAAAAGGAATGCGCTTCATGAAAGAAATTATTTCTTTCTCAAGAAACGCACTGTCACGCACCCACTGACGCGGAGTGCTTCGAGGCAATCCCGAGGTCGTTACACCGACACAAACCCGTCTTTCGATTCGAAGTCTTCCAGGGCAAAGGGCACTCCACCACCATTCCGGGCGATTTCCCGCCAAGAACGGCCTGTATCCATGGGGCCGCAAGGTTGTATGGGAAAAGCCCTAGCGCCATACACAAGTACGGGCCAAAATTCAAGCGGACGACGGATTTTTCTCTTTGCCCCGCCAGCAAGAAGGATTTGGTCGTATGCGCCGGCGCCATCGGCCGCGCCTTCGCCTCCCATCCAAACGGCGTTCGGACCCGGACACCGAGGGAAAGCCCGGCCGAGGCCGTGGCAACCTGGGGAGAAAAGGGCCGCGATTCGCAAGCAGCGCTTCCTTACAAAACTATAACATGAATTCCCGCGAAGGAACGTTCAAAAATGTAATTTTGCAATCCTCGGCACTTCGTCTATTGCAGGCCTGTCGAATTCTCCACACCAGATTTCCCCTCCCGCACATCTTACAGGTCAGCAATCCTATGAAGAGAAAGTATACCCGCATCGACGCGATGTATCTTGCCGTCCTCCTTGTTACTGTCCTGGCCAGCGGCTCCACCTTGACTGCCCTTATCGGCGAAGAGGAGGCCGTCGCCTGCCTGGCCGCGTATGGCGACCTGTTTTCCTATACCGCCCTGAGCCTGGGCCTGTCCCCGCTGGCGGCCGCCCTGCTCGCCTGGCGCATCTGGCTGGTCTGGCGCTACCGGCCCTACGCCGCCCTGCCCGATGCCCGGCTGCCCCTGGCCACCGTGGTCATCCCGGCCTACAACGAGGGGCGCCAGGTGCTCGAAACCGTCCGCTCGGTCATGGCCAGCGACTATCCCGCCGACAAGCTGCATATCCTGTGCGTGGACGACGGCTCGGCCGACGACACCTGGCAATGGATGCGGCTTGCGGCCAGGGAATTCCCCGGCCGCCTGCGGCTGTTGCGCCAGCCCCGCAACATGGGCAAGCGCCATGCCCTGCTGGCCGGGTTCCGCCAGGCCCGGGGCGAGGTGTTCGTCACCATCGATTCGGATTCCCTGGTCCTGCCCGGGACCCTGCGCGAACTGATAAGCCCCTTCGCCGCCAGCCCCCGGGTGGGGGCCGTGGCCGGCAACGTGCGGGTGCTCAACCGCGAGGGCGGCGCCATCCCCAAGATGCTCGACGTGTCCTTCACCATGTCCTTCGATTTCCTGCGCCGCGGACAAGGGGCCTACGGCGGCGTGCTGTGCACGCCCGGGGCCCTGTCCGCCTACCGCCTGGGCGCCCTGGCCCCGGTCATCGAGGGCTGGGCCGAACAGACCTTCATGGGCCAGCCGGCCAACATCGGCGAGGACCGGGCGCTGTCCAACATCATCCTGGGCCAGGGGCTGCGCGTGGCCTATCAGAAGGACGCCATCGTCCTGACCACGGTGCCGACCTCCTACAAGGGGCTGTACCGGATGCTGCTGCGCTGGGCGCGCAGCAACGTGCGCGAATGCCTGGTGATGCTGCGGTTTTTGCCCAGGCGCTTCCGGCGCGGCGACAGCGGGGCGGGCTGGGTGCGCCTGGCCGGGTTTGCGGAACTGCTCCTGCTGCCGGCCACGGAGATCGTCAAGGTCGGCGGCCTGGCCGTCCTGTGCCTGGCGCCGGTTGCGGGCTTGTCCGGCCTGCTTGCCGGCTGCCTGGTGGCCGCGGCCGTGCCGGCCGTGACCTACCAGTTCCGGGAGCGCGGCGCCTTCGGGCTCATCTGGGGCGTGGCCTACTGCTTTTTCTGGGTCTTCGCCCTGTCCTGGATCACCTTGTGGGGGCTGGTCACGGCCGCCCGCTCGGGCTGGCTCACCCGCGACCTGGAAACCCCTGCCGGCGCCGCCCCGGGCCGCGAGGAAAGCCTCGACGCAGCCTGAGGCCTGGCCCGTTCAGGCCGGCTCCTCGAAAAACGGCTCGTGGCCGCCCCGGGCCATCAGCAGGCGGAAGGCCAGGAAATAGAGGTAGTGGCTGGGATTGGCCACAACAGCCAAGGAAAGCCGCTCGGCCAGGTGCGCCGTGGCCGCCGTGGCGCCGTCGACGTCCACCGCGACCGGTGGCAGCGCCGCCTCGATGCGCAGGGTCAGGTGGCCGTTTGCCGCCCGCTCCATGAAGCACGGCAGGACCGCGGCCCCCGTCTTGCCGGCCAGCAGCATGGGGCCGAGGGAAAAAAAGGCCCGCCGGCCCAAAAAAGGCACCGCCGCCCGCCGCTCGCCGCCGCCGCCGTCCACGGCCACGCCCAGGACATGGCCGCCGCGCAGGCAGGCGAAGGCTTCCTTGAGCCCGCCGAAAATATTGACATGGGTGACGGGCAGGGCCTGCTCGTGGGCCCAGCGCAGCTCGCGCGTGCGCCGCACGACCCGCCCCCTGGCCTCGGGCAGCTTCTCGTTGAGCACCGTGGCCGGGGCGGACAGCTGCCACATCCGGTAGCCGGCGTGGCCAATGGCCGCCATGACCATCTGGTTGGCCCCGTAGTGGCCAAAGGCCAGCATGGCCCCTCGGCCGTTCCCCAGGGCGGCGTCCAGGTGTCCCCGGCCGGCGATGGTCACCAGGGCGGCCGTGCGGGCTGGCGTGAGGCGCGGGAAAAGCAGCACCTCCAGGTCGGTCTGGCAAAATTCCACCAGGGCCTTGCGGGCCAAAGCCAGCCGGGCCACCGGATCGTCCGGCACGCCCGGCACGTAGCCCGCCGCCTCGGCCATGCCGGATATCCGGGCATTGGGCACGCGGCCCAGCGCCCGCCCCAGCCACCGGGCCAGCCCGTGGGCCGCCCCGTCCGGCAGCGCCCAGACAAGATGCTTGAACGGATGCCAGTATCCCCAGACCAACGCGTCGCGCAGCATTCGCATGACAAAACCTCGCCCAGGCCCGGGCGGTAGCACGGCTGGCGGGTGTCGGGCAAATGGTGTATGGCCGGGCCACGCGACCCTGTCGCCACCACTCCACATACAAGGACAAACGCATGCGCATTCTCGTCACCGGCGGCTTCGGCTATATCGGCAGCGTGCTCGTGCCCGAACTGCTGGCCCTGGGCCACGAGGTCACGGCCTTCGACATCGGCTGGTTCGGCCGCCACCTCCCCGACCACCCCAAGCTCACGGCCGTTGCCGGCGACACCCGGGACATCGATTCCGTGCCCGTGGCCGGCCACGAGGCCATCATCAGCCTGGCCAACGTGGCCAACGACCCCTGCGGCGACCTCGACGCCAAGCTGACCTGGGAGGTCAACACCCTGGCCATCATGAAGCTGGCCGAAAAAGCCGTGGCCTGCGGGGTGAAGCAATTCCTCCACGCCTCCTCGGGCTCGGTCTACGGCGTCAAGGACGAGCCGCAGGTGACCGAGGACCTGCCCTGCGTGCCCATCTCGGACTACAACAAGACCAAGATGGTCAGCGAGCGCGTCCTTTTGAGCTACGCCGACAAGCTCGCCCTCCAGATCATCCGCCCGGCCACGGTGTGCGGCTACTCGCCGCGCATGCGCCTGGACGTGGCCGTCAACCTCCTGACCATGCAGGCCCTGGCCAAAAAGCACATCACCGTCCTTGGCGGCGACCAGACCCGGCCCAACATCCACATGAAGGACATCGTCCGGGTTTTTCTGCATTTCCTGGAAACCGGCGACAAGTACACCGGCATTTTCAACGCCGGCTTCGAAAACATCTCCATCCTCGACCTGGCCCAAATGATCGTGGAGGTGGCCCCGGCGGAAATCGAGATCAAGCCGTCCAACGACCCCCGGTCCTACCGCCAGAATTCCGACAAGCTCCTGTCCACGGGGTTTACGCCCAAATTCGGCGTGGCCGACGGCATCCGCGACGTGGCCGGGGCCTTCGCCTCGGGCGCGCTTTGCGACGAGGACCGCTGGTACAACATCCGCACCATGAAAACCCTGCCCCGGTTGTAGGCCCGCCCCGGCCCGGGCCGCCAGCAAGTGGCCCGGGCCGGGCGACAAGGAGCATCGCCATGGAAAAAAGGGAGTTCCCCTGGGGACGCGTTGTCACCGCCGGCGTTATGCTCCTCGTGCTCAACCTGGCCGGCGTCGTCTGGCTGAGCCTGTCCCAGGAGCGCCTGCGCACCGACATGGCCGCCCTGGACCGGGACGTGCGGGCCATCCCCCCGGCCGCGCCCTGCGGCGACACCGAAGCCCTGGAATCCGAAATCGCCGCCCTGCGCCAGGCCATCTCGGGGCTGGCCGCCAAGGCCGACAGCCCGCGCCCGCCCAAGGATGACACCAAGGCCCTGGACCGCCTGGCCGGGGAGGTCAAAGGCCTGGCCGCCAAGGTCGACGCCCTGGCCGCCGCCAAGGCACCCCCGCCCAAACCGGCCAAAAACGGCAAAGCGGACCAGGCCACGCCCCGGCCCCAGGCGCCCGCCGCCCCGGGCACGCCCTATTACGGCCCCGGCTATCCGGGCTGGCCGGGGTATTAGGCCCGCGGCCGGCGGCCAGCCATGACGGCCCACGCCCTCGCCCCCCCCCGCCCCTGGCCGGTGGCCCTGGCCCTGGCCGGGCTGGCCGCGGCCGCCACGGTCCTGTTCCAGGACTGGCGGCTGGCCGCCGGCGCCGGGGGGCTGGCCGTATGCGCCGCCCTGTTGCGCTTCCCCTTCGCCGGCCTGTTGTGCACGGCGGCACTGTTGTTCGTCGGCACGCCGTCGCTTAAAATCGTCCACGCCCCGGGCGTGGTCAGCCAGTTCTTCCCGGCCATGCTCATGCTGCCGCCGGTCGTGCTGGGCTTTCTGGCCAAGGCGGCGGACGGTCCACGGCGCACGCCCCTTCGCCGCCAGGGCGTCACGCCCCTGGCCCCGTTCGTCCTGGCCGTGGTGACGCTCCACCTGGCCGGGCTCGCCTGGGCGCCTCACGTCAATTTCGCCCTGGGCCAGGTGGCCACGGTGTGTTTCGACGCCGTGTTCTTCTGGGTCCTCGTGGCCGCCGTGTCCGACGCGCGCCGGCTGCGGGCGCTGTGCTTGGCCATAACCGCCTCGGCCGTGCTCGTGTGCGCCACTATGGTCTGCGGCGCCCTCTACGACTGGGCCGGCACCATCCGTCTGGCCACGGGCATCAGCCTCAATTTCGAGCTTTTTTCCGAAGCCCGCTGGGGCCGCATCGGCGGGCTGTGCTCGGCCAATCAGTCCGGCGGCTTCCTGGTCTTCGCCACCTTCGTGACCATCGGGCTGGCCCTGCTCCACCGCCGGCTGGTGCGCCTGCTGCTGTGCCTGCTGGCCCTTGTCTTCCTCACCTTCGTGGTGGTTTCGGGCTCGCGCGGGGCCATCCTCGGCTTTCTCGGCGCGGCCGGCACCTTCATGGCCCTGCACGAACCCACCCGGCGCCGGCTGCTCAGCCGTTCCACCCTGCTGGCCCTGGCCCTCGTCGCGGCCATCCTGTGCGGCAAGCCGTCGTTTATCGACCGCATGCTGGTCGGTTTCGGCTACGACGGGCCGCTGATTTTCTCCCAGAAAAAAAAATCCGAATCCTCCTCCAACGTCAGCGGCTCGGGGGCGCGCTTTCGCATGTGGAAGCAGGCCCTTTCGGTCATGGCCGACCGGCCCGAACTTTTCGTTCTGGGCCTTGGGCCGGGAGGGTTTATCTGGCACACCCGCGAACCCGAGGTGCACAGCCTCTGGCTGGCCTTTTTCTTCGACCTGGGCCTGCTCGGGGGGCTGGCCGGCCTTCTGGGGCTGGCCGTTTTGGCCGCCTCGGTGGTCATGGCCCTGCGCCGGGCGCCGCCGGGGCCGGTGCGGACGCTTTTTGTGGCCGTAGTCGTGGCCGCCGTGGCGGAAGTTGGCCTGCACAGCCTCATCGACCACGACTTGACCTCGCCCGTGTCGCGTTTCGCCTGGCTCTACGTCGCCGTCCTGGCCGCCGCCCTGCGGGTCGCGCGCACATTGTCCGCGAACCTGCCGCGTTCGCGTGGAGGAAACGCCCATGAGACGCCTTGGCCGCCTGGCCCTCGCCGTCCTGTGCCCGTTGGCGCTCCTGGCCCTTGTGGCGCCACGCCCCTGCCCGGCCCAGCCGGACCCGGAGATGCTGGTCCGCCAAGCCCACCAACTGGCCGCCCGTGAGCGCGCCGAGCCCACCACCGCCGCCAACGCCGCCGCCCGCCTGCGCGAACTCCAAGGCCTGCTCGGGGCCATGCGCTTTTCCGGCGCCTTCACGGGCCTGGAGCAGATCTGCCCGCCGGTGTCGCTGGCGGCCATGATGCGCGAGCAGGCCGCCGGGCGCCTCGACGCCCTGCCGCCGCTGCTCGCCCCCTGCCTGCTGGCCATGGGCAGCCTGGGCCGCCTGGACGCGACGGCCGCGCCACCGCCGACCGAAGCCGCATCCCGGCCCGGCGCCCCGGCCGCCCGACCGGCCGTGCCCGGGCCGGGCATTCCCCCGGCCGCCGGCCTGGGAACACTCCCCGGCCCGGGGGCGGGGACGGCCGTCGCTGCGGGAAGTGCCCCGTCAGGCCCCGGGCCGGCCGCCGTCGCCCCGCGCCCGGCCGTGGCCGTCACCGTGGAACTGCCGAGCACGGCCAAGCGGCTGACCGTCTCCCCGGCCGTCCCCACCCAAACCGACGGCGCCGGGCCGCAATTCCCGGCCACGGCCCTCACACCCCAGGCTGGCCGGCTGCGCCTGACGCTTTCCGACATCCCGGTCTACATCGAGGAAACGCCGCGCGAAGCGCCGCCAAGCCCGGCCGAACGCCTGCGCTCGCCCTTCGGCGCCCATCCGGCCACGTATCGGGGCGAGGACCCGCCCTTTGCCCTGGCCCGGGAACTCGGCCTCGGCTGGCACCGCGGCGTGGCCTGGTGGGTGGATATCCAATCCGACGCGGACCTGGCCGCCGGCCGGTTCGACTTCTCCCGCCTGGACGCCCAGCTCGCGGCCATGGGGCCGGGCCTGCAGGCCATGCTCACCATCATGCTGCCGACCCGGCTGCGCCAGGACACCACGGCTGGACCCGCCGGCCCGGGTCTCCCAGGAGCCGGTCCGGGGCTCGGCCCGGCTGAGGGTGGCGCCGCACCGGGTCTCGGTGCGGCTGTGGCGGGAGCCGGTCCGGGGCTCGGGCCGGCCATCGGACCGGGCGCGGCCCCGACCGCCGGGCCGGGCGGACCGGGATTGCCCGCCCCCCCCGCTGTCAAGGCCGACGGGTCCTGGGCGCTGGGGCCGCCCCTGGCCGCCTACGACGCCTTCATCACGGCCCTGGTGACCCGCTACGGCCTGCGCCCGCCGGCCGGGGTCCCTCGTGTTTCCTGCTGGCAGTTCGAAAACGAGCTGGACCTGTCCCGGGCGCGCAACGACGCCGCCGGCTACGCCGCCCTGCTGTCGCGCACCGCCCGGCGCATCAAATCGGTGGACCCCAAGGCCACGGTCCTGGCGGCCGGGGTTTCGGGCGAGGATTTCGAGCGCAACTTCCAGGCCTCTTACCTGCCCATGCTGCGAGCCCTTGGCGGGCAAGGCTTCGACGCCTTCGACCTGCACGCCTTCGGCCGGGCCGGGGACTACAAGGAACTGGCGGCCATGGCGGCCGTGGCCAGGCAGGCCCTGGACGCCACCGGCTTTGCCCGGACGCCCATCTGGCTGACCGAGACCGCCACCTACAGCGGCGCGCCCACCGCCCCGCCGGGCCTGCCGCCGCAAACCGAGGCCGACCAGGCGGCGGAGCTCGTCCGGCGCGGGGTGTTCGCCCTGTCCCTGGGCATCCGGAAGGTCTTCTGGGCCATGGTGCGCGAGGGTTTCCATTTCCGAAACGGGGTCTTCGACCACGTGGGCCTGACCACCGACGCCCGGGTCAGCCCTAACCGCCCGGACGGCACGCCCAAGGCGGCCTTCTTTACCTATCGCCGGCTTTGCGCCAAACTGGCCGGGTGCGAGCCGAGGCCCGAGCGCCTGGCCCTGGGGCCGGACGTTTACGCCTACCGTTTCCGCGCCCCGGGCGGCCGGGCCGTCATCGTCGCCTGGGCCGATCCCGGGCCGCCCCCGCCAACCCTGTCCCGATGAGCAAAAGGAACCCAGCATGCCCCATTCCGACGCCGGCCTCTTCGATACCGCCGCCTACGCCGAAGCCCTGGCCTTTGCCCGAAGCCTGCGCGACCCGGGCAAACCCCTCGATTTCCCGAGCTATTCCGATTATGTGCGACTGGTTGCCGAACGCGTGGTCATCGACCTCGATGCCTTCGACCCGGATATGGCCGATTTCCACGAGCTGCCCGAGACCTACGAGCTGGCCTACCTGACGGCCCGGCTCGAACGCCTGCGGGCGCGCATCGCCGCCGAGCGCGGCCTGGATGTGAGCGTCCTGTAGCGGCTGTTGCCCGTACTGCCCGGGAAGGCTCGGGCCGGGGTGCCCGCGGCCCGGATGGGCGCGCCCCGCAGCGGTAGCGGGCCTTACGCGGCCACGTTCGGGGCACGCCGGCGGCGCAGGCGGGACAGAATGGCCCGCCACTGCTCCCGGGGCGAGAGGTCGTCGGCCGGCACGCCCGAAAGCACGGCCAGGGGCGCCCGGCCGCAAATCGCGCGGCCGGCCTCGGCCGCCTCGGCCACGGCAGCCGTGCGCGTGCGGCCAAGCCCGGCCACGAGCACGAGCTCCCCGGCCGCCCGGGCCAGGGTCAGGGCGTCGTCGCAGCGCCCAAGCGGCCCGGCCAGGACCAGCACCCGGGGAAAACGCCGGCCAAGGACCCCCAGAACCGCGCCGGGGCCAGGCCCGTCCAGCAGCCGGTCCGCCGCCACCTCCGGCACCCCCCGCCCGGCCGGCAGCACCGTCAGCGCCGCAACCGGCCCCGGGACCAGCACCGCCTCCAGGGCCACTTCCCCGGCCAGAACCTCGGCCAGCCCCGGGCCGGACGGCAGGCCGGCCAGATCGCCCAGGGCCGGAGCGCGCAGGTCCGCGTCGACCACCAGGGTCGGCGCGCCGGACCGGGCCACGACCTCGGCCAACTCCCAGACCAGGGACGGCGTGCCGTCGGCCGGCGCCAGCCCGGCCAGCACCACGACCCGGCCGGCGCCCTCCCCGGCCGACACGGACATGGCCGGCGCGGACGCGGCCGGAGCGGACGCGGCCGGAGCGGGCATGGCCGGAGCGGACGCGGGCGCGAACAGCGTCTCGCGAAGCCGCCGCAAGGCCTGGGCCCGGGTCGTGCCCGAGCGCTCCGGCACGGCCGCCAGCACCGTCATCCCGGCCGCTTCCAGGTGTTCCCGGCAGCGGACCGTATCGTCGGCCCAGGCGGCCACAAGCGCCGCGATCACGGCCAAAAAGAGCCCCCCGGCCAGGCCGACCGCAGCCATGAGCGACCACTTGGGCCGCATGTAGTCGTCGATCTTGCCCGGCCAGATGGCCGGATCCACCAGGTGGGCGATGGACAGGTCCAGGCCTTCGCCGATACGGGCCATGGATTCCAACTGGTTGAGGCTGGCCATGAACGTCTGGTTGGCGTCCACCCGGGCCGAGACCAGGGCCGAGGCGGCGGCCCGGCCGGGAAAGGCGTCGGCCCTTTTCTCGACATCGGCCACAAGCGCGCCGAAGGCCGCGTCCTGGCACTCGTAACCGGCCACCTGGGAGGTGTATTCGGCCGCCCGTTCGCTCAAATAATTGTAGGTCGGGTCCGTGGACACGGTTTCCGAGCCGAAGACCTTTTGGGCTTCGCCCTTGATGATGCGCTTGGCTTCCTCGATCTTGTTCTCGATCTCCCGGACCTGGGGATGTTCGGCGGTCAGCCGGCTCTTGGCCGCGGCCAGATCCATGTAGAGGTCGCGCAGGGTGAGCTTGACGGAATCGATCAGCGACGAGCGCTGGGTGGATTCGGACGTCTTGCGGAACTCCGGCCGCTTGGCCAACTGGGTCTTGACGTTTTGCAGCATGCCCTGTGCCCGGATCAGGCTCAGGCGGTTGGAATCGCGATCCGCCGTCAGGGTATAATAGCGCGAGACGAGCTGCTGGCCTTCGGAGGTGAGGTCCACGATCTTTTCGGCGCGGCGCACCTCGCGCTGGTCGGCCAGGGCCTGTTCGTAGGTGGCCTTGGCCGCGGGCATTTCCCGGGCCACGGCCTCGGCCAGGGAGCGGCACTCGTCCTGGCGCATGGCCGTCTCCCGCTCCACGAAGGATTTGGCCGCCGCGTTGGCCAGGTCCATGGCCAGTTGCATGGACGCCGCCGAGGAGGAAAATTCCAGGATGTCGGAATCCTCCATCATGGCCGCCTTGAGGTACGGCCGCGGAAAGATCAGGTGGACCAGGGACTTGTTGGTCAGCTCCTCGTAGGTCATGGGCCGAAGCCCCAGGCGGGGGGCGAAATGGTCCACGAGCAGGCGGACGAAGGGAATAAATTCCAGCAGTTGCAGCGATTTGCGCTTGCGCTGGAGGTCGAGGCCCTCGATCACCGGCCGCAGCACCGGCACGGTCGCGGCCAGGTCCTCGTAGGTGGCCCGTTCGGTGTCGGTCAGGGAGGCGGAGCTGACCATGGCCGAGTCCAGGGACACCCGGCCAAGCAGCGTGGCCTTGGTGGAGGAATGGTACAGGTAGACCTTGGCCGAGGCCACGTACTGGGTCTCGCACAAAACCGTCAGCAGCACGAGGACGCCGAACACCGAAACGAACGTCCAAGCCGCAAGCGCCCGGTGACGCCACAGGACGGCGAGAAGCTGGCGAAGTTCCACTATTGCACCGTGAACACGCCGCCCTGGCTGTTGCTCAAGACTTCGCCGGCCACGGGCTGGGACTGGTTGACGATGGTCGTCGAGGTGGTGACCGGCCCCTGGAAGAGGTCGTTCACCGCGTCGCGCAACTGGGGCAGGAAGATGACGAAGCGTTCGGCGTTGATGACGGCGTTTAGGGCTGCGGTCAGGTGGCCCATGAATTCCTCCACCGTGGCCCAGGTGCTTTTGGGTACATAGAGGATGTCGCCGCCTTCGAGATAGCGGTTGAACCCCGTCACGCCCTCGCCCACGGACGTGCCCAGGCGCATGTCGAGGATGTAGGCGTGGGGCGTGTCGCCCTCGGGGCGCAGGAGCACCACCGTGGAGCGGCCGGCGTTGTCCGTGAAGCCGCCCGACCGGGCGATGGCCTCGAACAGGTTCATGTCGTGGTCCACGGACACCACGCCCTGGGTCTTGACCTCGCCGAGCACGATGGCCGTCTGGCTGCGCAGCGTGGCCACCGTCACCGTCACCTGGGGGTCGACGACATACTTGGCGTAGGCCCCGGCCACGGCCGCGCGCAACTCCGAGACCGTGCGCCCGCCGGCCTTGACCTCGCCGGCCAGCGGCAGGTGGATGTTGCCGGCCTCGTCCACGCGCACGGCAGTCTTGAGGTCCTCGTTGCGCCACACTGACACCGTGACCTCGTCGCCGTAGCCCAGGGTGGCCCGGCGTGCGGCCAGGGCCCCGGTGGCGTCCCGGGAGGTGGCCACCGGCGGGGGCGACGACGGTTTGGTACAGGCGGCGGCCGCAAGCAAAACGGCGACCGCGACCGCCAGAAGCCCGAAACGGCCACGGGCGCGCGAGGCGAAGGAAACGAGGGCTGCCGGCATGGGGCTCCTTGCGGGGATACCGAAATGTCCTTTCTTAAGGAATTCCGGGTCCGGGTGCAAGACAGGCCCGGGCGCGTTGTGGTCCGGGCCGACATGCGGTAGAAGCGTCCAGGCCGCCCGCCGCAGCAGGCGCCATCCGGCGGCAGCGCCGCCAGCAACCCCACAAGGGCCATCCAGGCAATCTATGACACGTATGAAATCCCTTTGCGGCCTCCTGGCCGTCCTGGTCGTCGGGCTGGCCGCGACCGTGCACGCCGAGACCGTGACCTTCCTCGGCAAAAGCTACTGCCCCATCAAGTACGACATCACCTGGCCCTTCGTCACCAAGGCCGACAAGGGCAGGATGCAGGGCAGCGGCGTGACGGCCAACGTCTACGAACTGCCCAAGGAACAGGCCGTCGAACAGAAATCCGCCATCGAGCTCGGCTCGGACATGAGCCGCCTGCTCATCCTGTCCGCGCCGCTCAAGGTCGGCGACCCGGTCTCCGAAGACCAGATCCTGGTCGCCTACGAGTTGCCGCTGGAAAACCTCATGGCCGAAAAGCAGGCCCTGTCGCGCTCCGAGCTCAACAGCCTGGAGCACGGCCTGTCCATCGTGGAAAACCAGCTGGCCCAGGTGCGACAGCACCAGGCCGACCTGGAAAACATGGCCGCGGACAAGGCCGTGGCCCCCAACGACGTGCGCTACAACGCCCAGGAAATCGAAGCCCTCATGCTCCAGCGCGACTACCTCATGGAGGAGCGCGAACTGGCCAAGCAGCGCCATGACAACGCCGTCATCATCGCCAAATCCAAGTACGGCAAGGACCAGGACATCCACAAGCTGCCGCGCGTGGGCTACATCCGCGCCCCCTCGGCCGGCTACGTCCTGTGGACCAATTCCAGCCTGGTGCCGGGCATGGCCTTCACCAAGCAGGCTTCGCTGATGTCCATCGGCCGCATGGACCCCATGCTGGTGCGGGCCTCGATCCACGAAATCCTCGCCCAGAAGCTCAAGGTCGGCGACCCCGTCACCATCGCCTTCCACGCCCTGCCCGGCAAGACCTTCAAAACCACCATCAGCAAGGTGGATTTCGTGGCCCAGCCGGCCATGCTCCAGCAGCCCTCCTTCTACGAGATCGAAATGAGCCTGCCCAACCCCAACCAGGGCATCAAGGAAGGCATGCGCTGCGACGTGTCCGTGGAGTTGGCCAACTGACCACGGCCCGGGGGGCGGCCGGCTTTTTGCGGGCCGCAGTTTACGGGTTCCCCGGCCCGTGCTACAGGGCGGAGGTGTTTTGCGCCCCGCGCCATACCGAGGCGAGGCCCGCCGCGTGACGCCGCCGCGCCCCTCCCTGGCCCGCAACTTCCTGGCCCTGGCCGTTTCCCGCGCCGTCCAGATCGCCAGCGGGTTTTTCGTGCTTCTGGCCGTGGCCCGGGGACTGCCCCTCGACGCCTACGGCGAATACGCCTCGCTTTCGGCCCTGGCCGGGGCCGTGGCCGCCATGACCTATTTCGGGATCCAGCAGATCATGATCCGGGAAATGGCCGCCAGCCCGGCGGCCGGGGCGGCCCTGGTCGGCCAGGCCCTGGCCTTGCGGCTGGCCATGATCGCCCTGGCTGGGCTTGGGCTGGCCGCTTTTGCCGTTGCCGCCGGCTACGGCCGGCAGGCCCTGATCGGCCTGGCCCTGGCCTTTGCCGTGGAGGCCTGCCGCTCCCTGGCCATGCTCGGCTGCGCCGTGTTCCAGGCCAAGGAGCGCATGGGCTACGAACCGCCCCTGTCCATCGTCGCCGGCCTGGCCGCCATCGCCTTCGTGAGTGCGGCGCTGTGGCTGCGCCTGGGCTACACCGGCGTCCTGGCCGGCCTGGCCCTGGCCTCGGGGCTGCACATGGCCCTGGTGTGGTCCGTGGCCGCCGGGCGGCTGGTGCGCCCGACGTTTCGGTTCGAGAAGGCCGCCCTGTGGCGCATGTGCGCCGCCTCGGCCGTGGTGGGGCTGGGCATTTTCTTTCACCAGAACCTGTTTCGGGCCAACACCCTGGCCCTGTCCTGGTGGGCGGGCCTGGCCGCCGTGGCCGATTTCCAGGCGCCCCACGAATTGATCCTCAAGCTCGAGATCCTGCCCCAGGCGCTGATGCTGGCCGTTTTTCCGGCCCTGTCCCGGCTGGCCCCCATCGACCCCCTGGCGGCGCGGCGGCTTTTCCGCCTGATTTTCCGTCACACCCTGCACGCCATGGCCCTGCCCTCGATCCTGCTGGCCTTTTTCGCCGAGCCGGCCTGCCTGCTGCTTTTCGGGGAGAAGTTCGCCGGGTCGGCCATGGTCCTGCGCCTGCTGGCCCTGGCCCTGGCGCCGCTGGCCCTGGACATGCTCGTCAACAACGTGCTGGTGGCCATCGGCCGGCAGCGCTACGCGCTTTATTACGCGGCGGCCGCCCTGGCCGCCAACGTCGCCGGCAACTGGTACGCCGTGCCGCGCTACGGCGCCGTGGGCTCGGCCGTGGTGGCGCTTTGTTCCTATCTGTGGCTGCTGGTGTTTTCCAGCCGCTTCGCCGCCAGGCACGGCTTCCGGGCCCACGGCCTGGGGGCGCTTTTGCGCGTGTTGTGCGCCGGCGGCGCCTGCCTGGGGGCCTGCTTCCCCCTGCGCCACCTGCCCCTGGCCGGCCTGGCCGCCGGCACCGTGGTCTATTGCGCCGTCCTCGTGGGGCTTAGGGCCTTCGGCCCCCATGACCTGGCGGAACTGCGCTCCGTCATGAAACCCCGCCCCCAGGCGGCGGGACGTCCGGGAGAACAGGCATGAACGCCGCCCGCATCGTGGTTGTCGGCTGGGACGGGGCCACCTTCGACATCATCAAGCCCCTGGTCGCCGCCGGGCGCATGCCCGTCCTGGCGCGGTTCCTCGCGGAAGGCGCCCACGGGCCCCTGTGCTCCACCGTGCCGCCCGTGACCCCGGTTGCCTGGACGAGCTTCGCCACCGGCGCCTCGCCCGGCCGCCACGGCATCTTCGACGCCCTGACCCTGGACCGGGATACCCACGAGGTGCGTTTCGTCTCGGCGGCCATGCGCCGGGCCGCGCCGGCCTGGGCCATCCTGTCCGGGCGCGGCCGGCCGGCCGGCGCGGTCAACGTGCCCGTGACCTGGCCGCCCGACCCCGTGGACGGCTTCGTCATCCCGGGCATGTTCACCCCCACCGACGCCACGGCCTTCGTCCACCCGCCCGAACTCCAGGCCGAAATCGAGGCCCGCTTCGGCGTGTGCCGCGACTCGCCCAAGCTCGACCCCGACCCCGGGCGCTACCTGGACAACCTGCTTGCCGGCGTGGACGCGCGCTGCGAGCTGACCCTGTGGCTCATGGCGCGCCGGCCCCTGGACTACTTCTGCTCGGTATTTATGGAATCCGACCGGGTGCAGCATTTCTTCTGGGCCTACCGCGACCCGGCCCATCCGCTCCACGCCAGGCTCGGGCAGGCCATCGAGGCCGTCTACGAACGCCTGGACGCCGCCCTTGGCCGCATTCTCGACGCCTGCCCGCCGGACACGGCCGTGGCCCTGGTGTCCGACCACGGGGCCGGCCCCCTGCGGCGGGCCATTTTCCTCAACCGCTGGCTCATGGACCAGGGCCTGCTGGTGCTGTCGGGCGACCTGGCCGCTTTGGCCGGGCGCCAGCCCTCCCCCGCCCGCCGGGCCGTGGCCGCCCTGGCCAGGGCGGTGCTGCCCGAATCCGTACTGGATGCCCGGCGGCGGGCCAAGTCCAAGGCCCATGCCCGCATCAACAACCTCTTTTCGGCCATCGTGGACTGGGAGCGCACGGCCTGCGTCTCCGAGGGCATTGCCGGCGGCATCTTCTTCAATCCCCGCGTGGTGACCGACCGGGCGGCCCTGACGGCCCGGCTCAAGGCCGGGCTGCTGGCCATCGTCGACCCCGAAACCGGCCAGCCGCCCTTCATGGCCGTCCATGCCCGGGAGGAGCTTTACGACGGGCCGGCCCTGGGCACGGCCCCGGACGTGGTGACGCTGTGCGGCCCGGGCTATCAGGTGCTCGTGCCCCACGAAATCGCGCTGTACGGCCAGGGCGCGCCGACCGGGCTTTTCGCGCCCCACAAATGGAGCGGCCGCCACGAGCAGCACGGCATCTTCGCCCTGCGCGGCCCGGGCGTGGCCGCCGGACTTGCCCTGGCCGACGCGGCCATGCCCGACGTGACGCCCACGCTGCTCTACGCCCTGGGCGAGGCCGTGCCCGACACCATGGACGGCCGGGTGCTGGCCGCCGCCTTCACCCCCGAAACCCTGGCCGCCCGCCCGCCGGCCGTGGCGCCGGGCGCGGCCACCGAGGCCGCCGCGACCGCTACCGACGGCGAGGCCGCCGCGAGCCTGGCCGACGAACTGTCGGACCTCGGCTACATGTAGGCCGCCCCCAGCCCCTTGCCTCCGGGGCGGTTGGGCCGTAAGTTCGACCGGCGCGTCGCGGCGCGCCCCCTATGGCCGAAGAAGACAAAATTTTCGAACTGTTCGCCGAAAGCTGCCTGGAGCAGTTGCGCGGCATCGAAGCGGCCATCCTCGACCTGGAAACCGCCGGCCCGGGCGTGCTCGACGCCAATGTTGCGGCCGTCTTCCGGGCCGCCCACACCATCAAGGGCGATGCCGGCGCCGTGGGGGCGGCCCCCCTGGCCGAGCTGTGCCATGCCGTGGAGTCGGTCCTCGACACCGTGCGCCAGGGCGGCCGCCCCGTGGGGCCACGGCTCATCGGCGAACTGCTGGCCGTCTTCGACGTCATCCGGGCCATGGCCGAGAACCCCAAGGCCGCCAAGCAGCGCGACATTGCCCCGGAAATGGCCCGCATGGCCGCCCTGCTCGGCCCGTCGCCGCCGGATGGGGGTGCCGTGGATGCCGCGCCGGCCGCCGCCCCTGTCGAAGACGCGCCCCCGGCCGAGGCGAACCCCGACGAACGCATCAAGAAACTCGCCATCCCGGCCCGCGAACTCGACATCCTGGTGGACCGGGTGGGCGAACTCGGCATCGCCCAGGCCAGGCTCGCCTCCCTGTCCCAGCGCCGGGCCGACGTGGAACTGCGCGACGTGGCCGAGGAGGTCGAGCGCCTGGCGGCACTGCTGCGCGACCAGGTCCTGGGGCTGCGGCTTTTACCCATCAAGGTCAGCTTCCCCAAGTACCGCCGGCTGGTGCGCGACGCCAGCGCCGCCCTGGGCAAGGATGTGGAACTGGTCATGGACGGCGAGAACACCGAACTCGACAAGGCCGTCATCGAACAGCTCAACACGCCCTGCATCCATCTGCTGCGCAACGCCGTGGACCACGGCATCGAGGCCCCCGACGTTCGCGAAGCCCTGGGCAAGCCCCGGCGGGGGACCGTGACCCTGTCGGCCCGCCAGGAAGGCAACGACGTGGTCATCGCCATCCGCGACGACGGCGCGGGTATCGACGGCCGCAAACTGTGGCAAAAGGCCGTGGCCCAGGGGCGGCTCGACCCGGCCAGGCCCTACGACCCCGCCGCCGCCCTGGAACTCATCTTCCTGCCGGGCCTGAGCACGGCCGAGGCCGTGGGCGCGGTCTCGGGCCGGGGCGTGGGCATGGACGCCGTGCGCGACGGCATCAGCGCCCTGCGCGGCCGCGTCGACGTGGCCTCGGCCGTGGGCGCGGGCACGGTCTTCACCCTGCGCCTGCCCGTCTCCCTGGCCATCATCGACTGCCTGGAGGTGCGCCTGGGCCAGGAAACCTATTTCCTGCACCTCGACTACGTGGAAGAATGCCTGGAACTGCCGCCGGGCCTGCACCTGCGCCAGGGGCGCGGCGTCATGGAGCTTCGCGGCACGGCCATGCCGCTGGTGTGCCTGCGCCATTTCTTCGGCCTTGACGACACACCGCCCGCCTGTTCCCATGTGGTGACCGTGCGCCGGGAGGAAGGCCGGGCGGGGCTGGTCGTGGACGGCGTGGTCGGCCGGCGCCAGGCCGTGCTCAAGCACCTGGGCCGGGCTCTGGGCAAGGTGCCGGGGGTCCTCGGCGGCACGGTCACCGAGTCCGGCGACATGGCCCTGGTGGTGGATGTTCCGGAATTGCTGCGCGCCGCCAAGGCCACGGACGGCGGCGCCTGATGCCAAAGAGAAGACATGGCGATCGTTTTGTTTTGAAAAAATAATCAAATCAGCATGTTATATAAACGATTCTGCCTTTGAATTTGGATTGGAACGAGACCTCAAGACCTGGAGGGCCGACCATGCCGCGCGCGCTCATCGTCGACGACAGCCGCTATCAGCGCTTCCTCATCATCCAGGCCCTGGAAGGCCTTTTCACCACGGCCGAGGCGGCCAACGGCCGCGAAGCCGTGACCCTTTTCAGCGAAGCCCTCGACCGGGGCGAACCCTTCGACCTCGTCGTCATGGACATCCTCATGCCCGTGCTTTCCGGTCACGACGCCCTGGCCGGCATCCGCCGCGTCGAGGCGGCCAAGGGCCTGGCCGAGGAAAAACGCACGCCGGCCGTCATGCTCTCGAGCCTCGACGACCCCGGCAACATGCTGCGGGCCCAATTCGAGTCCGGCGCCCAGGCCTACGTCACCAAGCCCTTTTCCCCCAAGACCCTCCTGGAAGCCCTGGCCAGCCTGGGCGTGGTCGACAACCCCTTAAGTGACGACACCGCGGACCTGGAATTTTCATGCAAGGCCTTCTAGAACGCTTTCCCGACCATTGCCTGGCCTTTCTCAACGTGGCCCAAGGCGGGCTTTACGAACGGCCGACCATGGCCCACACGGTGCTCGGCTCCTGCGTGGCCGTCACGTTTTTCGCCCCGCGCCACGGCTTGGCCGGCATCTTCCACGCCTTGCTGCCCCGGGCCGCGGAGTACAGGCTCCACTCGCCGGAGCAGACACCCTACAAATTCGTGGACACGGCCATCACCACCTTGGTCCACCGCCTGACCCGCCGGGGCGTGGCCCTCGGCGACATCGAATGCAAGGTCTTCGGCGGCGCCAGCGCCCTGTTTGCCGGGGACATGTCCGTGGGCCGGCGAAACGTCGAAGCGGCCTTCGCCACCCTGGCCGAACTGGGGCTGCGCGTGTCCGCTTCCAACGTGGGCGGCGAACGCGGCCGCAAGATCGTCTACGCCTCGAGTTCGGGCGAAATCTTCGTGCGCATGCTCAACAACAACGTCGCCAACAGAATCGGCGAGACCCCGCGCTGAGCCCATGCCCGGCCGCTTCCGCCGCTGCGCCGTCCCCTGGCTGCTGGGCCTGTCGGCCGCCCTGGCCCCATGGGGGGCCGTCGGGGTCATGGCCGCCCCCTGCCCGGGGCTGCCTGCCGACGCTCCGGCCAAGGACCTGGTGCAAGCGGCCTTCGCCCGTCTGGAAACGCCGTCCGCAACCCCGCAAGCGGCCCGGGAAGCGGCTTTTTGCCTGGAAGCGGCCTTTGCCGCCGGCGACCCGGGCGCGGCCGCCGCGCGCGGCCAGCTGGCCGCCTCGGGCCGCGCGGGACCGGTCGATCCGACCCTGGCCGCCCACTGGTACCTCCAGGCCGCAAAGGCCGGCTCGCCTCAGGGCCACCTCGCCCTGGGACTGGCCCTGGCCAGGGGCGAAGGCCTGCCCCGGGACCCCTACTGGGCCTACTGGCGCCTGGGCCGGGCCATGGCCCTGCCGGGGCTGACCGCCGCCGAACGCGAGCTGGCCGGCCGCGAGGCCGCGGCCGTGGCCGCGCAGCTCAGCCCGGCCGAGCGCACCGCCATCGAGGCCAACCTGGCCCCGCCCGCCGCGCCATGAGCCGTTTTCCCCGCCCCGTCCCCGGGCCGGGCCGGCCGGACCGGCTGGAATGGGCCCTTGTCGGCGCCGTCACCCTCCTCGGCCTTTGCCTGCGCCTTTTCGCCGTGGACGTGGTGGGCCTGTGGTGGGACGAATTCGTGACCCTGGGCCGGGCCGCCTGGCCCCTGGCCGACCTGCTGCCGTCGCTGGCCTTCCAGGGGCCAAGCGACGTGAGCCTCGACTCCTCGCCGCCGCTTTTCCATCTGCTCGTCCACGCGAGCCTGGCGCTTTGCGGCCACAACGACGTGGCGGTCAAGCTGCCGAGCCTCGTGGCCGGCACGCTGACCATCCCGATGGCCTGGCTGCTCGGCCGGCGGCTTTTTTCCCGGGCCACGGGCCTGGCCGGGGCGACCATCACCGCCGTGTCCCTTTTTCATATCCACTACTCCCGCGAGGCCAGGCCCTACGCCCTGTACCTGCTGTGCGCCCTGCTGGGGCTTTATTTCCTGCTGCGGGCCATGGACTCGGGACGGCGCCGGGACTGGCTCGGCTTCGCCCTGGCCAATGCCGCCATGTTCTATGCCTCCTACCTGGCCGCGGCCACGTTTTTCGCCGAAGGCTGCATCGTCTGCGGCCGGGCGGCCCTGAGCTGGCGCCACGATCGGGCCGGGGCTTGGCGCCTGCTCGGCCAGGCCGCCCTGGCCGCCGCCCTGGTGCTACTCGCCTACCTCCCCTGGCTGCCCGGCCACCTCTTCCAAGTGCGCACCATCCACGCCGACGGCCCCACGGGCGACCGCTTCGATTCGGCCGGCTTTTTCGCCGTGCTCAAGGCCTTTACCGCCATGCACGACCAGTCCGGCCAGCCCTGGCCGGCCCTCCTCGGCGGCCTGTCCCTGCTCGGGCTCCTGCGCCATCTGCGCCAGGGCCGCTGGCGGGCCGTGGCCGCCCTGGCCGTCTGGGCGGGCAGCGCCTTGGCCATGGCCGCCGTGTTGCCCACGCAAATCCACGTCTCCATCCGCTACCTGGTCAACCTGTTTTTTTTCTACGCCTACCTGGCGGCCGGCGGCGTCGAGGCCCTGACGGCCGTTGTCCCCCGGCGCCTGCCCCGGGCCGTGCCGGCGGCCCTGGCCGTGCTGGCCGGCCTGGCCTGCGGCTGGCCCATGGTTCAGGCCTTGCCCGTCTACGTCAAGCGCGACAGCCCGAGCATCAAAAGCGTGCTGGCCGACCTGGCCCTTTCGCGCGACAATGTGGATTGGCTTTTGTATTACCGCAACCGCCACCTCAAGATCGTGGCCGACTGGTACCTGGGCGGCACCTTCCGCACGGCCGCGAGGCTCGGCGACCGGGCCTACCGGCGCTTCTACTTCCTGTCCCCGGGCGAGGCGGCCGACAAGCGGCCACTGCCCGGGCTCGTCCCCGTGCGCCGGACCTTCTGGGCCGACATCGACAAGGGCGGCTGCGTCAACCGCGCCCCCCTGCCCCTGGACGTTCCCTACGTAGCGGATTTTTCCGGCCTGACCTTCTACGCCGAGGTGTTCGCCGCCGAGAACATGGCCCCGGACCAGGGCTACGACACCCTGGGCCTGTACGATTGCCGCCGGCCCGGCCGGGCGGTCTTCGCCTTTGCCGTGCCGCCGGGCACGCGGGCCGGCCAGGCCCGGGCGACCGTGAGCCTGGACCTGCGGCCGGGCAAGGGCGGATTGCCCGAATCCAGGGCCACCATCCTGGCCGGGACGTCGCTGGACGCCCTGCGCCCGGTGGCCACGGCCACCGCCCGGGATTTTCCCCCGGGCCAGTCCCGGCTGGACCGCGCGGTCGCCCTGCCGACCCCGGACCCGTCAACGGGGCTGGTATTCCTGGCCGTGGAACTCGTGGCCGGCCGGGTGGACGGCTTTTTGGAAATCGCCGGCCTGCGCCTCGATCCGCCGGCGGACCTGCGCCTGGCCGAAGGCGCCGCGCCCTTGTGGCGGCGCCGGGCGGCGGCCATTGCCGCCAACACCCGTATCCTGCCGGGCCTTGGCCCGGCCGGGCAGGCCCTGGGCGGCACGGCCCTTTACGGGTTCGCCGCAGTGCCCGAGCCTGCCCTCGGCCTGGGCGGCCCGGAAGACCTGGACGCCTACCTGCGCGCCTATCCCGACGATCAACCGGTGGCGGCCGTTGCCGACGCAAGCGGGGCCGTGCGGGCCCGCTACTTCGACCCGGGCCTGCGCCGGCCCTTCACCGGCCTCAAACCCGGGGCCTGCCTGGTTGCGCCGGGATTCCCCGGCCCGGTCACGGCCCGGGGGCTCGTGGCCGCCAGCCCCGTGGCCGGGCAGCACCTGACCGTCGGCCAGGCCACGGTGGCCTTGCCCGTCGGCGGCCCGGACGGCGCCAGGCTGCTCCTTGGCGACGACGGCACGGGCCTGCTCCATTTCGCCCCGACCTTCGACCGCCCCCTGGCCGCCGTCACCGGCGCCACCTTCCTGGCCGACAACCTGGCCGCCGTGCCCGGGGCGCCGGCCGTCACCTGCGCCGGGGACGCCCCCTGCTTCCTCGCCTATGCCGTGACCGCCCCGGCGGACCGCCCGCAGGCCAGCCCCATCACCGGCTTCCGCCTGGCCTGGTATCCCCGGGTGCTCACCGACAACACCGGCCACAACCGGATAACCGCCGCCTATTCCACGGACGGCGCGACTTATAGACCGCTTGGCGAACTACGCAGCGTCGGTGATTTCTTCTGGTACGGCGGGGCCATGCGCATGGTACGGGAAGTGCGGTTGGCGCAGCCGGCCGACAGGCTCTACGTGCGTTTCGCCCTTTCCGGCGGCGGGGCGCAGCTGTGGAGCGCGCCGGGATCGCCCCTGACCCTGGACGTGGACCTGGCCGGCACGGGCTTTGCCGGCCTGGCCCTGCCGGCCGGGGCGATCCCGGCGGCCAGCCCCGACGGGGCGGCCGCGATCTTGCCGACCCTTGCCCCGCCGCCCCTGGCCCACGGCCTGCGGGAGCACCGCTAGTCCGCGCCCCTGAAACCACGGAAGTATTTTCGAGAAAAGCGTTATCCTCAGCTGTCGCACCGGAAAAAGCCCCTCGCTTGTGCAGGGTGCGACAGGCGCCGCCGCATCCGGCCGCGGCCGGGCTGAGCGGCAGGCAACGGTTGACAGACACCCCGATTTCGGGATTAGTGCGACGTTTGGCCGCGCATCCCATCGCGCGGCGCACTCCGCCGGATCGCACACGATCCGGCGATCCCCCTGGAGCAACACGCCCATGATGCACGGAAAAAAAGTGGTGGTGGTCATGCCTGCCTACAACGCGGCCTCCACCCTCGAACGGACCTATGCCGAAGTGCCCAAGGACATCGTGGACGAGGTCATCCTCGTCGACGACTGCAGCCGGGACAACACCATCGAACAGGCGCAACGGCTGGGCCTTCGCTGTTTTCGCCACCACCGCAACTGGGGCTACGGCCGCAACCAGAAGACCTGCTACGCCGAGGCCTTAAAAACCGGCGCCGACGTGGTCATCATGGTCCACCCCGACTACCAGTACACGCCGAAGATCATCCCGGCCATGGCCAACCTGGTGACCTGCGGCGAGTACGACGCGGTGATCGCCTCGCGCATCCTCGGCGGCACGGCCCTGCGCGGCGGCATGCCCCTGTACAAGTACGTGTCCAACCGCTTCCTCACCGCCAGCCAGAACCTGCTGCTCGGGGCCAAGCTGTCGGAATACCACACCGGCTACCGGGCCTTTTCCCGCGAGGTGCTCGAAGCCCTGCCGCTTTGGGAAAATTCCGACGACTTCGTCTTCGACAACCAGATGCTGGCCCAGACCATCTACTTCGGCTACCGCATCGGCGAGGTGTCCTGCCCGACGAAGTACTTCGAGGAAGCCTCGTCCATCAACTTCCGCCGCAGCTGCACCTACGGCATCGGCGTGCTCCAGACCTCGCTGCAGTTCCGCCTCCAGAAATGGGGCCGCAAGCAGTACGCCATCTTCGACGGAAACGGCCGCGGCCTGTCTAGCCCCAATCCCGAGTACTACGCCGACGAGACGCCGAGCTGCGATCCGGCCAATTAAACGCCGGCCCGGCCAGCTCTCCCAGGGTCACCCCCGCCACGTCATAGGTCCGCCGCAGCCAGCCGGCAAAGCGGCGGACCTTTTTCAGGAACGCCTCCACCGCCGCCTGGTCCGGAAAATGCGGGCTGGCCCCGGGCAACAACTCCGAGGAATGCCAGAAAAGCGTCACCACCCGCCCGCCCCGGCGGACATGGGCCCGCACGGCCAGGCGCATGGTGGCTTCAGGCATCCAGACCGGATTGACGCCGAGGACCAGGGTCCGCATGAAGGCGGAAAGCACCGCGTCGCGGGCCTTGGCCGGCAACCGGCCGGCCAGGGCCGCCACAGCCGCGGCCGAGCCGGGGACCAGCGGCACCTGGGTGGTGGGCGCTTCCAGGAGCCTGGCGCCCCCGGCACCGGCCGGGCGCAGCCAGTAGGGATCGGCCGGGGCCAGAAAGTGGTCCGGGCCGCCGGGCACGTGGCGCAGCGGCGCCACGCTCGAATCCACGACGAAGCCCGCCTCGGGCAACACGGCCATGGCCCGCTTGAAGAGGTTCCACCGGCCCATGCGAAACGACACGGCCCGCCGGCCCGCAAAGGCCGCCACGGCCTCCTGGAGGGCCTCCAGCTTGGCCCGGAAGGCATCGAGGGGCATCACGGCCGTGGACACGGGTTCGGGCCAGGGCATGTCCGGAAAGGGCGGCGTGTTCCAGGGGTGCAGGTGGGCGCCGAGTTCCCCACCGTCCGCCGCCAGCAGGCCTTCCAGCACCCCCAGGCTCGGGGCGTGGGTCAGCACCGGATAGTCGCACAGATAGGTCAGCGGCAGGCCGAACTCCCGGGGCAGGAAGGCCAGGCGGCGCAACAGCGGGATGTTGGTCAGGCCGGCGCCGCTTCGCGGGTAGGCGCCGGAAAAAAGCCCCTCTTCTTCCACGTCGAGGCTGACAACCAGGGCAAGTGTGTGTTGCGGCATGCGGCAAACTCCCGGCGGGCATCCTAGCCGTGGCCAAGGAAATGTACAGTGCCGCGTGCCGCACGCGCCCCAAGACCAAGGCACGGACATTGCATTAGAATTTGTACGGCCCCTGTCATGAAACACCTTTGCCTGGTGATTTTCCTCGATTTCCTTGACTGCCTCGTGTAATGCTTATTTTCAGGATACCGCCGGTTGCCCGTGCGTTCCCGGGATCACGATATGAAAAAACGCCTGCCTTATTCACAAGTTACCGCAGGAATGCGGCTGGCCGAGCCCTTGTGCCGCCGCGACGGCGCCCTGCTTTTGCCTGAAGGCGTCGTGTTGACGCAACGCCACCTGCAGCTCTTCCCGGTCTGGAACGTCGACGCGGCCGTGGTGTTCGCCGATGCGCCGGCCCCGGAAAACCTGCCCGAAGCGCCACGGCCCGAACCGGGGTTCACGCCCGGGGACATCGAAGCCGCCCGGGAGGCCTTGCAACCCCGCTTCGCCCATGTGGACCCGACCTTTCCGGCCATGGCCACCCTGATCGACCTGGCCGTGGGCCGGGCCGCGCCGCTGCTGGCGCGCCGGGGGCCGGCCGCCCTGACCCTGCCCGGACCCATTCCCGAAGCGGCCCTGCCGCCCGTGCCGGACACGCCGCCGCCCGGCCCCATGGCGCTGATCGAGGCCGACCCCAAGCTCACCTCCCTGCCCGACGTGTTCGTGCGCATCAACGAAGTCTTAAACGACGCCCACAGCACGGCCAAGGAGGCGGCCGAGGCCATCGGCAAGGACACGAGCCTGTCCACGAAACTCTTGAAACTCGTCAACAGCGCCTTCTACGGCTTTCCGGTCAAGGTCGACACCCTGTCCCGGGCCGTGACCATCGTGGGCAGCCGCCAGCTCACCACCCTGGCCCTGGGCATTTCCGTCATCGCCCTGTTTAGGGACCTGCCCGGGGGGCTGGTGGACATGCGCTCGTTTTGGAAGCACAGCATCGGCTGCGGCGTGTTCGCCTCGACCCTGGCCGACCCGCAGGCCGGCGGCGAGGTGGAACGGCTGTTCGTGGCCGGGCTGCTCCACGACGTGGGCCGGCTGGTGCTCTACCGCAACGTGCCCCGCCACGCCGCCCATGTCCTGGCCGCCGCCCGCCGGGAGCGCATCCTGCTGCGCGAGGCCGAGCGCCGGGTCTTCGGCTTCGACCACGCCACCCTGGCCGGCATGCTCCTGCGCAAGTGGCGGTTCCCCGAAAGCCTGGAAAAGGCCGTGCGCCACCACCACGGCGGCCTGGCCCACCTGTCCATGACCATGCCGGCCACGATCCACGTGGCCGACGCCATCACCGGGGCGCTCGGCATCGGCAGCAGCGGCGAAATCTTCGCCCCGCCCATGTCCCAGGCCGCCTGGGGCGCCGTGGGCTTGCCCCCCGACCGGCTGCCCGACGTGACGGCCGCCTCCATGGTCCATATCGAGGATATCAGCCAGGCCTTTCTGGGCGAAGAGGCCTAGGTCAGGCCGCCGCGCCGTCAAGCGATTCCAGGACGCGTCGGACCCGGTGCCGGTAGGTGTGCCGCGTGGCGATGCACTCCCTCCAGGCGGCGACGAGGCCTGGCCGGTCGCCTTGCACCTCGCGGGCCAGACGGGCGATGTCCCGGGCCCGGGCGTAGGTGACCGGCCGGGTCAGTTCCTCGGGGAAAAGCGACAGCCCCGACGTGGCGTCGGTCAGCAGGCAGCCGCCGGCCGCCCAGACATCGAAATGGCGCTGGGTGAGCCCGCGCGGCAACAGGGGGCTCACCGCCCCGACCACGGCCCGGGCCGAGGCGTACAGGCCGGCCAGGGCCGTTCCGTAGGGCACCGGCGGCAGGTAGGTCACGGCCGGGCCAGCGTATTCCCGCCAGGCCGCGTCGCCGCACACGGCCAGCCGGCCAAAGCGGGCCGCCTCGGCGATGACCAACCGCCGCCAGGAAAGCCCCGCCTCCTCGGCCCCGATGCCCACCCGCCGGGCCGCCTTGCCCGGCCACAACGCCGCGACACCCAACCGGTGCGCCCACCAGCCGTAATCGGGGCGCTGCCCGCGGCCGAGCATGGCCAGGGCCTCGGCCCACAAGGCCGGGTCCGGGCGCAGGCCGGCGAAAAACCGGCCCTTGTCCGCAAAGGCGCTGTGGCCGACGAACAGCAGGCTTTCGGCCAATTCGGGCCGGTCCGGGCGGGCCTCGAAAAACACCGCGTCCGCGGCCAGGGGCAAATGCTCCACCCACCTGGCCCCGTGGGCGCGCAGCGGCCCGACAAACCAGTCGTCCGTGACGAACAGCCGCAGGTCGCGCCAGGCCGGCGTGCGCACGCCCGACAGCACGTGGAAGGGATTGTCCACGCACCAGGCGGCCACGGGTACGCCGGCCCGGGCCAGCAGGGCCTGGACCTGGCCGAAGCGGTCCAGGCCCTGGAAGTTGACGGAAAAAAACAGCCGCGGCCGCTCCCGCTCCAGGCAATCCAGCAGCCCCTCCCGGGAAACGGCCCGCACGGCCAGGCCCTCCAGGGCAAAGGCCCGGGCCAGGGCCGGATAGAGGAGGCTGCCCGGGACGTCGGGCACAAGGACCGTCCCGGCCAAGGCCTCGGCCGGGCGCGGCAGGAGCAGCCCGGCCATGACCGGCGCCCAGAAGTCGGGGAAAAGCTCCAGGGCCT
This sequence comes from Solidesulfovibrio sp. DCME, assembly GCF_049995385.1. NCBI lineage: Bacteria > Pseudomonadati > Thermodesulfobacteriota > Desulfovibrionia > Desulfovibrionales > Desulfovibrionaceae > Solidesulfovibrio > Solidesulfovibrio sp. DCME. Next base: position 524,916 of record NZ_CP188261.1, on the reverse strand, counting down.
GGCGGTAGGCCAGGATATTGACGCCTTCCAGCGCATCGAAGGACTCCACCCGCCGCCAGGTGGGCGGAATGGCCGCCCGCCAGTCGGCGCCGGCCTGGTCGATGAACGCCGGGCACTCCAGGTACCGGACGGACGCCTCGGCCGGCAGCCGTCCGGCCAGCCCCCGGGGGTCCGGCCCCAGGCCGAGCAGCAGCCAGTCCCGGCCGCCGGGCAGGCAGACCGCCTCGTGGCCGTCGGCCAGGGCCCGCTCGAAGCCCAGGGCGTCAACCAGGCGCGGCCGGGGGCGGCGCGGTTCCATCAAAAGGCCCCCTTGTTGCCTGCTTTTTCTATCATCCGTGGAACGGCGGCCGGCTCAGGGCCGGCACCAACGCGGCACGATGCCACCCACGCGTTCCCGATAGCGGTCGTAGGCCTGGCCGAACACCCGCCTCAACTCGGCCTCCTCGTGGGGAATGCACAGCCGGTAGAGGATCGCGGCCACGACCGGCGCGCCGAGGGTCAGCGGCGTGCCCTGCAGGAGGGCGAAGCCCGGCACGAGGCACCAGACCCAGGCGGCGTAGAGCGGGTGGCGCAGCACGCCGTAGACGCCGCGCGTGGCCAGTTGCCGGGCGTCCACGGCGGCGTAGACCGCGAACACGCCCAGGGTGTACAGGACAAGCCCCAGCAGGACGAGCGTTCCGCCCACGGCCAGGGCCAGCCGCTCGGGGACGAGCCGGTCGCAGAAATGCCCGATAAGGATCGTGTCGTAGAGGATCGCCAACAAGGCGTACAGGATCGTCCCGCGATACAGCATCGTGCCCATGCCCCAGCGGTTCATGGCCCACCTCCTCGGGTCATGGCTCCATGGTGACGGAAAAACGGCCCGTGTCAAGGGCAGGCCTGGCGGGCGCGGCCCGGGGCGCATCGCGGGCCGCATTGACAAGAGGCAACCGGCCGGGCAACCCTTGGCACACGGGAGGCCGCCGCTCGCCACGTTCCTTGACGCCAGCTTCCGGACTTTCCGTCGCGTCCGCGCCACCCACCCCCGACACGCCCGGCCCGGCCGGGAGGAGGCCCGCCATGCCCCTGTCGCCGTTTGCGACCGATGACGCCCTGGCCCTGCACGAAGCCCTGGGCCTGTCCGAGGAGCCCTACGGCATCCGCTATGCCGCCGAGGCGCCGGCCGAGGGCCTTTCGCCCGATCCCGGCCCGGCCCTGTCCCTGGAGCGGGAAAAAGCCGGGGAGATCCCCTGGCCCGAAGTCTGGGAGAAGTTTTCCTGCGTGATGGGCAAGCTGTGGCTGGCCCGCAAGAAACGGACGGCGGCCTTTTTCGAGGCCGCCCGCTACGGCTGCCCCGGCGGTTCCTTCTACCTGGGCTTCCACGCCCCGCAGCTCGATTTCATCACCTGCTACGTGTCCACGGGCATCCCGGGCACGCCGGTTGCCGGCGAACGCTATCTGCCCTCGCCGGCCTCGGCCAGGCGGTTTTTCACCGACATCCCGCCCCGGCCGGCCCCCCAACGCTTTTGCGTCATGGAGCCCCTGTCCCAGGCCACCCAAGGGAATCCGCCGGAACTCGTCACCTTCTTCGCCCGGGGCGAGGTGCTCACGGGCCTGGCCAACCTGGCCGCCTTCGTCACGGACGACGTGGAGGCGGTGGCGGCGCCTTTTGGCGCCGGGTGCGGCTTTCTGGTGAGCTGGCCGCTGTATTACCTGGCCAAGGGCCGGCTGCGGGCGGTGCTTGGCTGCGGCGACCCCTCGGCCCGCAAGTGGATGCGCCCCGACGAGATGACCTTCACCGTGCCGCGCGCCCTCTACGACCTGTTCGTGACACGGTGGCGCGATTCGTTTCTGACCACCGAGACCTGGGGCCGGGTCCGCCAGAAGATCGCGCGCAGCCGCAAGGCCTGGGGCGAGGACTGAACCGGTCGCCACGATACCGGTTTCCGCAAGGCCGGCCGCCTGTTTGTTTGTCTTGTGCGGCCGGCCCCACCGGCCGCCCTGCGGCCATCGCCCAGCGACCTGCCGGCGAGGCCCGGACCGCAAGCGGGATCGCCCCATAACGCCAGGCGCGTCGATGGCCTCACATTGCAGCGCACTGCCCTCTTACTTTCTTCCCACCCAAGCATTCCATTGCCGTTGCCTACGATCCTGTCCGAGATGCGTATGCGCTTCGATAACTATCAATAGTTTTCGCCTCGCTCACCAAGCACACAAGAATTGAATCCCTGCAACACCTAGCGCGAAGCGCATCGGCTACTGCAACCCTGCGGCTGGCTTAAACAACGTCCAAGAAAAACCTTTCCCCGCATACCGTTTCGTCTCTTGCGTTCTCAAACTGGAGAGCGTAATTTTTTTCTTAAAATACCTTTCGCAGAGCGCCTCTGGAATTGTATCCCGATACAGGAGGTTGTATGTCGGCCGGAAGTACGCATTCCGCTGGAGTGACTCCTTGGCTGCGGCAAATTTCCATCACCTGGCGATTCGTGTTGCTGCTCGGTTTGTTCACCGTGTTTATCTTCGGCGTCGTCGCCACCTTCTACTTCGGCCTGGAAAAAATCCTGGATCACAACACCCGGGCCGCACAGGACATTTTGCTGCGCGGCCAGAAGGACAAGCTGATCGTGGCCTCCAACGCCCTGGCCAGCGCCATCGGCGAGGCGGTCAAGGACATCCCCGATCCGGCCGGGCGCATCGCGCTGATCCGCAAGATGGTCGACACCTTCCGCTTCGAAGAAGACAAGTCCGGCTACTATTTCGTCTACGAAAACACGGTCAACGTCGCCCTGCCCATCGCCAAGGAACGGCAAGGCAAGGACCTCGACGGGGCGAAAGACAAAAACGGGGTCTCTTACGTGCGCGAACTGCTGCGCCAGGCCACGGCCGGCGGCGGCTTCGTGGAATACGTCTTCCCCAAGCCCGGCCAGGGCGACCAGCCCAAGCTCGCCTATGCCACCATGATCCCGGGAACGAGCATGTGGCTCGGCACAGGCGTCTACATCGACAACGTCGAACGGGAAAAGGCCACCATCCGCGCCGACAGCCTGTCCCGCGTCCACAGCCTGCTCACGGGCATCCTCACCGGCATCGGCCTCGGGCTCGTGGTGCTCATCGGCCTTTGCCTGCGCATCATCGCCAGCATCACCCGGCCCATCCGCCAGGCCACCGAGGCGGCCGCGCGCTGCGCCGGCGGCGACCTGGACGTGAGCCTCGATGCCGCGGGCAAGGACGAGGCCGCCCGCATGCAGGGCGCGCTCAACACCATGGTCGCCACGCTGCGGGCCAACATGACGGCCATCGAAGCCAAGACCCGGGAGAGCGACGACAAGGCCCGGGCGGCCGAGGCCTCGCGGCAGCAAGCCGAGGCGGCCATGGCCAAGGCCGAGGCGGCCACGGCGGCGGGCCTGCTCCAGGCGGCCGAGCGCCTGGGCGACGTGGTCCAGGCCCTCTCCGGCGCCTCGTCGCGCCTGTCCAACCAGATCGCGGAATCGAGTCAGGGTTCGGAACACCAGTCCCGGCGCATGGCCGAAACGGCCACGGCCATGGAGGAAATGAACGCCACGGTGCTGGAAGTGGCCAAAAACGCCTCCAACGCCGCCACCACCACCGAGGCGGCCCGGGACAAGGCCAATGCCGGCGCAGGCGTGGTCGGCCGCCTGGTGGACAGCATCGGCCGGATCCGCGGCCAGGCCCAGGCGCTCAAGGACGACATGGGCCGCCTCGGCGCCCAGGCCCAGGACATCGGCCGCGTCATGAACGTCATTTCGGACATCGCCGACCAGACCAACCTGCTGGCCTTAAACGCGGCCATCGAGGCGGCCCGGGCCGGCGAGGCCGGGCGCGGCTTCGCCGTGGTCGCCGACGAGGTGCGCAAACTGGCGGAAAAGACCATGACCGCCACCAAGGAAGTGGGCGAGGCCATCACCGGCATCCAGCGGGGCACCCAGCGCAATGTCACCGGCGTGGAACAGGCGGCCGGCTCCGTGGAGGAGGCCAGCGGCCTGGCCGGACAGGCCGGGCAGGCGCTGTCGGAAATCGTGGGCCTGGTGGACAACGCCTCGGACCAGGTCCGCTCCATCGCCTCGGCGGCGCAGCAACAGTCCGCCACCAGCGAAGAGATCAACCGTTCCATCGAGGACGTCAACAGCATCGCCGCCACCACGGCGAAGGCCATGGGCGAGGCCTCCGACGCCGTGGACGGCCTGGCCCGCCAGGCCCGGAACCTGGCCGAACTGACCCGGGAACTCGAGGCCGAAGGCCGTTCGGCCGGCCACAACAGGCTGCCGCGCTCGGGAGCGTCGGTTCAACGCCCCTGATGGCTTGACCGCGCCACTTTGCCCGTGGTGCGGTCAGACCATGACCCGGCGCAGCCAATCGACCGCCCGGCGCGGGTCCTTGAAATCGTCGAGGCTTCGGGCCTGGGCCTCGGGATGCCGTTCCAGAACCATGTGGCTCAGGCTCGCCCCCGGCCCCAATTCCAGAAAGACGCCGCACCCGCGCGCCACGGCCGCCTCGATGGCGTCGCCAAAGCGCACGGTCCGCTCGAGCTGGTCAGCCAGCGCCTTTTTGGCCTCGGCAGGGTTCCACACCGGGCTGGCGGTCACGCCCGAGAGAATGGCCGCCCCGGGCAGGCGGAAGGCAAGGGTGTCCAGCACCGCGCCGAAACACCGGCTCGCCCCGGCCAGAAGGGGCGTGTGCGAGGCCAGGGGCACCCGCAGCCGCACCAGGCGCGTGGCCCCGGCCTGGGCCAGCCCCTGCTCCAGCCCCGGCAGGTCGGCCAGGGCCGCGCCAACGATCACATGCTCCGGGCCGTCGACAATGGCCACATGGCCGCCATGCGCGGCGCAAAGGCCGGCCACGGCCTTTTCCGGCAGCCCGAGCACGGCCGAAAGCCCGGACGGGACCGTGGCCGCCGCATCCATGCAGGCAGCCCGCTTGCCGGCCAGACCGAGCAGCGTTTCGGGCGCAAACACCCCGGCCGCGCCGTAACTGGCCAGCTCGCCCAGGGAATAGCCGGCGAAAAGGCTGGGCTCGGGCAAATCCTCGCCCAAAACGGCCATGGCCAGCATCTGGGCCAGGCACAAAAGCGGCTGGGCCACGGCGTCGGTGAAAAGGCCGGCCGCATCGGGCCGCTCCAACCAGTCCCTGGCCGCCTGGGGCAGGGAGGGCCGGCAGTGGGCCAGCAAGGCGTCGGCGCGCGGGTCGCCGGCGTACCGGTCGAGCATGTCCGGGCGCTGTTCGCCCTGGCCGCTGCACAGGATGGCCAGACCGCTCATGGGGCCTCCTCCAGAAAGTGGCAGAAATACGTGGCCGCCAGCAGATCGGCCGCGCCGCCGGCACTCAGGTTTCGGGCCACGAACACCTGGTGCAGCGCCCGGGCCCGCCCTTTCCAGCCCGGTGCCAGCACGCCGCCCGCGGCCAGGAATTCCCGCGCCCGGGTTCGGGCGAAGTCCTGGCCGGCCAGACCGCCCCGGCGCAGCAGGGTCGTGTCCTCGATGTGGGCCAGAAGGGCGAAGTGGGCCTGCACCCCGGCCGTGACCGCATCGACCCCGGCGGCCAGCGCCGCGCGCAAGGCGGGCAGGCCGTGGGCGACCAGGCAGGGAAAGCCCAAGGCCGCCTCCCGGCGCACGCCGCCGATGCCGTGGGACGTGTGCAGGCGCTCGCCGTGCGTCGTCGGCACGGCGGGATAGGAGGCGAGCAGGGCTGGGCCGAAGGCTTTTGCGACCTGGCCGCACAGGGCCGTGGCCGCGACTGGGCCGCCGGCCGGGGCCAGGGCGGCATGGGCGGCGGCCAGGAGCCCGAGGATGAAGATCGCGCCCTTGTGGGTGTTGACCCCGCCGGTTGCCGCGAGCATCCGCGCCTCGGCCCGAAGCCCGATGCGGCGCAGGTCGGCCAGGCCCGCGCCGGCGGCGGCCGCCCGGCGGATGCGCCCCACGGCCGGGGCCACCACGTCCAGGGAAGCCAGGAACGTGGCCGCGTCCATGTCGCGGTGGCTGCCGCTGTCCACGAAACTGACCAGCCCCGGCTTGGGGTAGACGGCCAGCTCCATAAACAGGGCGGCGCGGGCCGTTCCCGTGACCTCGGCCCGGCCCGGCCCGGCCTCAGGCCGGCAGGGCGCCGACCAGGGCCTGGTGATCGGCCAGAAACACCTCGGTGTCGGTCTTGACCAGGAGCTTTCGCGGCAAGCCGGCATATTCCCTCCAGGAAAACGACGCCCCCCCGGGCAGGCGGACTTCGGCGTCCAGGCGCGGGCAATGGCGGGTTTGATGGGCGCGAAGCAACCCGGCCAGGCGGGTCAGGGCCTCGCGCCGGTCGATGGGAACCACCAGATCGACGTCGGAATCCGGCCCCAGATAGGCCAGCCCGGTCAAATGCTGCCAGGCCAGGCTGCCCACGGCCCGAAACGGCGCGAACCCGCCCGCCCGGGCCTCGGCCACCAGCGCCCCAAGCCCCTCCCGCCAGGCGGCCGGAGCCGCGCCCAGGCAGTCGGCAAGCAGCGGCGGCGGTTCGAGGCCGGCCACGGCCGCCAGGGGCAGTGTCAGGGAAAGCCGCAGCTTGCCGTCGGCCGGCGGCGTGGGCAGCCCGCAGCACAGCCTGCCCGCCGCATCGAGGCACGGCCGGCGCACGATCAGGGGGCGGCCGGCCCCGACCCAGGCCCGCACGTAATCCGCCACCGGGCCGCCGGCCCCTTCCAGGCGCAACGCCCCATCATCGAGGGCGCCCGGCCCCGGCCGGACGATGGCGTGCCGCGTCGGGGGCGTGGCCGGGGTCACGGGGCCGTGGCCACGGCCTCCAGGACGGCCTGGGCCATGGTGCGGCCGTTTCGCTGCCGCCCCAGCCCGGCCCGATTGTCGTCCGTGCCGTGTGCGGCCAGGGCCTTGGCCAGGCAGGCGGCCTGGTCCGCGCCCCAGATCTCGTGGATGCCGCCCATGCGGAAAAAGGGCTCCAGCCCGGGGGCGAACACGGGCAGGGACTTGGCCATTTCCGTGAGCTTTTCCTGGGGGATGTGGGTGACGCGGGCCATGGCCGGCAGGCTCATGACCGAGCAGTTGGCGTCGGCCAGGGCGTAGACGCGGTCGGCGCACAGCCCCCAGGCGATGAACCCGCCGGCAATGGCGTTGCCGTAGAGCACGGCCAGCAGCGCATGCCCCTTGTGCCGGGCCAGGGCGGTCAGGCCGACCAGATGGCCGATGTATTGCGGCAGGGCGAGGAGTTCCTCGCGCAGGGCCATGCGCTGGCCGTTGTTGTCGGCCAGCATGATGACCGGGCGGCCGGGGGTCTTGTCCATGATGTCGATCAGGCGCCGGCCAAGCTCCAGGATTTCCTCCAGGCCGATGAAGGTGGCGTCGGTGGTGCCGAGGATGGCCACCGGGGTTTGGGCCACGGCGGCCTGGCCGAACACGACGTTGCCGGCGCGCTCAAGGGAGGCTCCGCCGGGGAAAAGGGCCGCTGTGGCCTCGTTGAGCTTCATCGCCTGCCTCCGGGGAGTTTGGCGGCCAGCCCGCACAGGGCCGCGACGGAAATTTCCGGGATGCGCTCCGGCTCGGGCAAACCCATGGCCCGCCAGATGTCCACGGCGTCGCCGGCCTGGCCGTAGGCGGCCAGGCGCGCCTCCAGGGCCTTTTGTTCGGTCGGTGCCGTTTCCAGGGGCCGGGTGAAGCCGCCCTCCAGCAGATCGACCAGGGCCTGGCGGAAGGCCGGCAGGTCGTCCGGGACCAGGGTTTCGGCCATGCCGCACAGATAGCGGTTCTTGCCGCCGGTGGTGCGCCACACGAGGGCCCGATCGCGGGAGTCGAAGGCCTCCACGCCCATGGTGGTCTCGATGACCTCGGGGCCGGACACGCCGATGCGGCCCTGCTCGGAGACGACGAGGGCGTCCAGGCAGCCGGCCAGGATGCCGGCCCCGCCGAAACAGCCGCAGGAGCCGCCGATGAGCCCGTAGACCGGGATGCCGGCGGCGCGCGCGTCGAGCACCCCCCGGATGATCTCCGTGGCCCCGATCTCGCCGGCATTGGCTTCCTGGAGCCGCACGCCGCCGGAGTCCAGCAGCAGCACCACGGCCTTGGGGCGCCTGGTCAAGGCCCGGCGCAACAGGCCCGTGACCTTGGCGGCGTGGACCTCGCCGAACGCGCCGCCCATGAATTTCCCTTCCTGGGCGGCCACGGCCACGTCATGGCCGGCCACCCGGGCCACGCCGACCACGGCGCCGTCGTCGAAGGCCGTGGGCAGGTCGAAGGCCGCAAGCGTGGGGCTTTGCAGGCGCTGCCCGGGCCCGGCGAATTCGCGAAAGGTGCCCGGATCGACCAACCCGTCCAGACGATGGCGGGCCGAGGCCTCGAACCAGCTTTTTCTCGGTGTGAACATGCCGCGCCTGTGCCTCCCGTGGCGTTGCGTAAAAATATGGAGATATTTTTACGGAAACACTGCTTGCAAATGATACTCGTCGAAATCCGTGGGCACGAATTCCGGGAACGCGACACTACCCGTCCATGGCGTCCAGGGCCTGGGCCAGGCGCAGGGCGACCACGGCCGGGGGAGCCCCGTTGTCGTGGATGGAAAAAAGAAGGTCCCCGGCCGGGTGCTTGGCCAGGAAGTCCTCGATCACCGCCTGCCAGATCGGGCCGAACCCCTTGGCCGACGTGTCGACCACGAAACGGCACTTGCCGCCCAGGGCAGCCTTTTCCACCAGCACCTCCAGGTTGCTCGAGGTCACCACGCCGACCAGGGCCCAATCCCTGGCGGGCGTCGTGCCCGGGCGGCCCGGCAGTTCGTATTCGAGATGTTCCATGTCGCTCCCCTTGCTCCCGGCGCCTACCAATTGCGGAAACGGCTGGGCGGGTCGTACAGGCCGCCCGACCAGTCCACCAGGTCCTTGATGCTCTTGGCGGCGAGCAGGTCGCGGCTGGCCTGGCTTTCCTTGATGCCGAGGTCTTCGGGCCAGGCCACGGCCCCGCGCTCGCGCAGGGCATCGACCATGGCCCGGTCGCGGGCAAGGCCCACGGGCGTGTAGCCGGCCACGCCCCGGATGGCCTGTTCGCGTTCCTGGGGTGTGCGGCACAGCAGCAGGTTGGCCACGCCCTCCTCGGTGACGATGTGGCTGACGTCGTCGCCGTAGATCATGACCGGCGGGTTGGCGAAAAAGCCCTGCTGGGCGAATTCCCAGGCATCGAGCTTTTCCACGAAGGTCGGCTGCATGCGGCCGTGGTAGGTTTCCACGATCTGGACCACGAGCTTGCGCCCCCTGGGCATGGGGGCGCCGGCGTAGGCCTCCTTGCCGGCGGCCAGCCAGGCCGGGCTGGCGTAGCGCCGGCCCCGGGCGTCGCAGCCGAAGTTGGGCGCGCCGCCGTAGCCCACCAGCCGGCCCGAGGTGACCGTCGAGCTGTTGCCCTGGATGTCGATCTGCAGGGTGGAGCCGATGAACATGTCCGCGGCGTAGTGGCCGCACATCTGGCTGAAAAAGCGGTTGGAGCGCATGGTGCCGTCGAAGCCGATGGGGAAGATGTCGGGCTTGGAATTGACGTAGGCCTCCATGCCGACCTCGCCGCCCACGGGGTAGATGGTTTCGACGAAGCCCGATTCCACGGCCGGGATCATGGTCGGGTGGGGATTGAGCGCCCAGTGGGTGCAGGCCTTGCCCTTGAGCCCCAGCTCCAGGCCGTAGGTGGGGAACAGCAGCTCGATGGCGGCGGTGTTGAAGCCCACGCCGTGGTTGACGGTGCGCGGCAGGTATTTGGCGTAGATGGCCCTCAGCGCCATCATGGCCATGAGCACCTGCAACTCGGTCATTTGCCCGGGGTCCTTGGTGAAAAGGGGCTCGATGTAAAAGGGCCTGGGGCTTTGGACGATGAAATCCACCCAGTCGGCCGGGATGTCCACCCGGGTCAGGGCGTCCACGACCTCGTTGACCTGGACCACCACGATGCCGCCCTTGAACGCCGTGGCCTCGATGAGCGCCGGCGTCTCTTCGGTGCTGAACCCCGTGTAGACGTTGCCGGCCTTGTCGGCCTTCTCGGCCACGAGCAGGCAGACGTCGGGCAGCAGATCGGCGAAGTAGCGGGTATAGAGCTCGACGTAGGTGTGGATGTCGCCGATGACGAGCTTCTTGTCGGCGAGCATACGGAAGAGGCGCTCACCCTGAGGCCCGGCATAGGCGAAATCGATACGGCTGGCGATGCCGCGCTCGAAGAGGTCCAGATGTTCGGGCAAGATGATGGAGGACTGGCACATGTGCAGGTGATGCACCTTGGCCGGGTCCACCCCGAGGAGGCATTTGGCGAGAAAGTCCGCTTGCTTCTGGTTATCGCCCTCGATGATGACCGTATCCGTCGGGGCGATGACGGCTTCGAGGAGTGGGGTCACTGCATCGGGGGCAAGGAATTTTCCCTTGGCGATGGCGTGCGCGGCTTCGAGTTTGCGAGCCCGTTTTTGGGATCGGGCGTCGAAACGGGCGTCAGGGGGCATCGGCGGCTCCTTTGCCGGAACAACGGCAAGGCAATGCGATTCGTTCCGGCGGCATGCGTTGCCTGGCCTTGCCAGGGGCAGAACCTTTCACTCCTTTCATAGTCTTCGCTAACAAAAAAAAACCTCTCGATCAAGGCCTGCTGTTGCGTAAGGACGAAAGCCGCGCGCGGATCCAACGGACAAGCCGTCCGCTGCACAGGAACACCCCTCCTGAGCAGGCGCCCATGGATGCGTTGACATGTTCTTGTTTCCGTGACACACGATATACTATCTTTAAAAAAGCAGACGAGAAACAGGCCCATGCAGCACCGCGCTGAGACGTTTTTTTCGCCGAAAAGGTGTGTTGCACAGGGGAACCGTGAGAAAAATGGCAGGCTTCCGGCTCCCCTTGACGGGGCCGAATCACGGCCGACCGAGATGATCAGTAATACTGTGAACGGGTACTGCAATTCACCTCAATGGAGTGGATCATGATCCGGACAAGACAATGTATCGTGTTGCTGTTGGCCGTCTTCTTCGCGGTGACCGCCGAGTGCTCTGGGCAGAGTAGCGACCTGCTCGAATTCATTCCCGAGATTCTCAGCAATTGCCCCAACTGTGTTCCCCGCCTCACGGTCGTCAATAATTGCACGGACAATGTCGAGCTCCTGTGGAAGGTCACCGACAATAGACAGTGGGACTTCTTGATGGGCCAGGGCGCACAAAAGATTTATACCAACGAAGCCACGAGCAGCGGCGACATGTTCTATCGATTCAAGCTCGGTGGCCAGGGGGCGGCCGACGCCCAAAAGACGTTTCGCATCCCCGAAAAAGGGGCCAGCTCCGGAATCATGTACTTCATGCTGGGCTGTACGCCCACGGCCGGCTCTTCCTGGGATACCTGCAAAATCGGCGGCGTGCCGTTCACGACGTTTTTCAGCGCCGTCCCGGCCTACGAACCCACCTTCGGTTGCAGCGCCGCCATCACCAACAGGGAGAACTGCAACAAGAACCCGGTAAACGACACGCCATTGACGGCCGTTGACTGGTTCGACTTGAGCGCTGTCAACTACTACGCCATTCCGTTCCAGTTGGCCTTGGTCGACAGCACCGGATACAATTGCAATGCCAGCGGCAAGGCCCTTTCCGGCATCGACGCCCATATGCTGGATCTGGCCAGCTGCCCCGGCGAGGACGCCACGACCATGGACATGACCGCAGCCGACCAGACGACGTATGCCAATACCTACAGCGTCATGCAGTCCGGCTTCTCCCTGCTGTCCACGGGAACCGACGGACCGACCAGCTACAACAAGGTCTGCGCCGCGCCCCTGTCCTGGCTCAGCACGCCGGGGATCGGCAATCCCAGCCAGCCCAACGCCCTGACCAGCAGCGACAACCCCATCAACACCTTCGACTGGTACGGCTCCGTCGGGACGATGGGCCAGGCCCTGACGTCCTCGAGTTGCGTCTCTCCCGGCTGCGGTGGCCCCCAGGCGTACAAGGGCATGCGGGGCGACTACACCCACTCCATTCCCCTGACGAATTACGTCAAGCGGCTCAAGGAAATGGGCTATACCGCGGCCTATACATGGCAATACGACGACGCGTCCGGAAACATCAACTGCACCCAGGGCGTCAAAACCATCCTCACCCTGTGTCCCCAGGGCGGCGCGCCCTACTCCCAGTCCAACACCTGGTGGTATGACACCGGCGCCGGCACGAACGCCTGCGTGCCGGTCGATGCCTCCACGCCCTCCGGCGTCACGCATTACGCGTCCCTATTCCTCTGCCAGCAGCAGGGCATCAACCGCTACGCGCTGATCAAGGAAACCCTGACCAGCCCGAACCCGTCCATGCTCAGCCAAGCCATCTATTACTGCACGACGTATCCGGTCACGGACGGCACGACCGTGTACACCTACGCCGACTGCCAGACGAACGTCGCCAACTGCAACAGCGCGAGCACGGGCGGCGGGTCGCTGCCGCCCTATTGCCCGAATTCGTAACCGGCTGCCGGCCCCTCGCGACCCGCGCCGCCATGTCGCCAGCCGACCTGGCGACAGCCGGCCCAGCCGTTTCGATTTCGAGCGTTTCATGGACGGCGGGACGCCCCGGGGCGGCATCTGCGACCAGAGGCAATGGCCTTGCCCCGGCAAGGGAAAGGCGGCCCACCTTCCCCAGGGAAGCAGGCCGCCCCTTTGCTGCTGCACACGCGACAAGGCCCTTTTGGCCGGCGCGGCGTCAGGATTTCCGTGTCATCCACCCGTGTTCGCCGCCAAGGGCCACCGACCCGCTCGCCGGATGCCAACGGCGTGCAATGGACGCAACCGGCCGACTTTGCCCTGGTTGCTGTACGGATTGTCTTGATTTTTTTAGAGTCTATCGGGGGAGAGTCCGTCACATTAATGCGGCATCATTCTTTTATTTATGACTTTTTTAAATATGAAACTTCTGGCTGCCCCCAAAGTTGCCCCCAGCGCGGTTTCGTTAAAACTAATTTGATGCATTGCTTCTCACCTTTCATCCCGCTCGGCAACTATGTGCAACTAAACGGATGAGTGCTGGAGTTGTCAAGTAAAGCGAGTAGTTGCGAACCTCTTTGTGGCTGTGTTTTTACGTGAAGTGAGATATAAAATATCGCAGGTGTTCTGCTCCATTGTTTTTGAAATAATCTGCCAGTGGTAAGAAATCAAAATAAACGAACAAGTATTTTTTTAGTGTCGGAAAATTATTTTTTATTTGCAGAAGTACGTAACATCAATTCTCATTATCCTTGAGTCATATGGGGCACATTGGTTGTGGTCTGCGATTAGTTTCTGAGGTTAAATACTTTTCGTTGCGCTATGATTTTATTGTCTAAGCTGCCCATTGCGCAGACAATGCTTCTGCTTGCTGGAGTACTGTTTGAATAGCTGTGTCTTGAAGGTCAGGCGGATAGCCATGTTTCCGCAAAATCCGTTTCACAAGAATACGCATCCTGGCCCGAGCGCTTTCCCGATGTGCCCAATCGACTGTGATGCTTCCTTTTAAGCTAGTGAGTAGCTCGTGTGCTATGACACGCAATGAAGCGTCACCCATCACTTCAACAGCGCTTTGGTTCTCGGCCAGGGCATCATAGAAGGCAATTTCGTCCTCGGACAGCCCGCTTTCCTCTCCGCGCCGTCGGGCGTCACGGATATCCTTGGCGAGATTAATCAGCTCCTGGATGACCTCGACGGTACTGACGGCGTTGGTATGGTACCTGGCAATAGCTTGCTCAAGACGTTCCGAGAATTTTTTGATTTCCACCACATTGGTCTGGCTCCGGGATCGTATCTCATCGTTGAGGAGCTTTTTGAGCGCCTCCAAGGCAAGATTTTTCTTCTCCATCTTCTGGACGTCAGCCAAAAATTCTTCGGACAAGATGGAGATATCAGGGGTCGCCAAGCCGGCAGCGGCGAGGATGTCCACGATCTCGGTCGAGGCTACTGCCCGGTCGATAATTTGCTGCACCGCGAATTCACGCTCAGTTGAGGTCCTCCCCCCAGCTCCGTTCCCCGTTTTGGTCAATGCGGCCCGAACGGTCTGGAAGAAGGCCACCTCATCTCGGATGTCCCTTGCCGCATCACTGGCCGCTGCCAGGGCAAACGCCTTAGAAAGGGCCAGCACCGCGTCCTGGAACCGTCTGTGGGCCTGCTTCTTGGCCTCGTTTGATGTCTCCTTCGCGGCGGCCTCGTGCTGCCGTTCTAAAATCCAGTTGAGGGCCTCGGCCATGACCTGGAGACGCTCATGGGCTGTGCCGGCGAGTCCACGGCGGTAGTCGAAGCCGTGGAACATCGCCGTCACGATCTCGTATTTTTCCACCATGATGGCGACGGCTTCGGCTTCGTCGATGCCCGCCTGCCGCCTGTCCGAGGCGGAATACTGTCCCAGGGCGTTTTTGAGGTTCTGGCCAATGCCGATGTAGTCGACGATGAGCCCGGCTGGCTTGTCCCGGAAGACTCTGTTGACGCGGGCGATGGCCTGCATGAGGCCATGGCCCTTCATGGGTTTGTCCACGTACATGGTGTGCATGGACGGGGCATCGAAGCCGGTCAACCACATATCCCGGACGATCACCAGCTTGAGCGGGTCGTTAGGGTCCTTGGCCCGCTTGGACAGGAGTTCCCGGCGTGCCTTGTTGCCAATATGCGGCTGCCAGTCGGCCGGATCGGAGGCAGAGCCGGTCATGACGATCTTGACCGCACCGGCATTGTCATCGTCACTGTGCCATTCCGGGCGTAGGGTTCTTATCTCATTGTAGAGGGCGACGCAGATACGACGGCTCATGCAGACCACCATGGCCTTGCCGTCCATGGCCGCCACCCGATCTTCGAAATGCCGGACAAGGTCCCGGGCCACCAGCTTGAGGCGTTTATCTGCCCCCACCAGGGCTTCAACCGTGGCCCACTTTCGTTTCAGGGCCTCTTGCTCCGTGACGGCATCGTCCTCGGTGAGTTCTTCGATCTCGGCGTCGATCCTCGGCTTCTCCTCTGGGGGAAGCTCGATCCGGGCCAAGCGGCTTTCATAGTAAAGGGGCACGGTTGCCCCGTCCTCGACGGCGCGGCTGATGTCATAGATGTCGATGTAGTTTCCGAAAATCGCCGGGGTGTTCACGTCGTCCTTTTCAATCGGCGTCCCAGTGAAACCGATGAAGGAGGCGTTCGGAAACGCGTCACGGAGGTATTTGGCAAAGCCGTAGGCGATTTCGCCCGTCTTCTGGGCAACCCTGGCCTTGAAGCCGTATTGGCTGCGGTGCGCTTCGTCGGCGATGACCACTACGTTGCGGCGATCCGTGAGCACCGGGTATTCGGACTCGCCTTTCTCTGGCGAAAATTTCTGAATGGTCGTGAAGATCACGCCGCCTGCGGCCCGGTGCAGTGCTTGTTGCAAATCCGCCCGGCTGTTGGCTTGGATCGGCGTTTGTCGGATAAGGTCCCGGCACATGGAAAATGTGTTGAAGAGCTGGTCATCCAGGTCGTTGCGGTCGGTGATGACAACAAGTGTCGGATTTTCGAGTTCAGCTCGTCGAACTAGTTGGCCGGCGTAAAAGGCCATGAGCAAGCTTTTTCCCGATCCCTGGGTATGCCAGATGACGCCGACTTTTCGGTCACCCTGCGGCGCGGCGGCCTGGACGGTTTGGGCCACAGCATGTCGCACGGCATGGTACTGATGGTAGCCGGCGATGATCTTTACGATGCCCGAGCCGGTATCCCCAAAGACCGTGAAATCCCGGAGTAGGTCTAGGAAGCGGCGTTTCTCGAAGACGCCCTCAATAAGGACGCCAAGTTCCGGTAACCCCTTGTGCGCGACAGCCTGCCCATTCGTGGTGCGCCAGGGCATGAACCTTTCCTGGTTGGCCGTCAGCGAGCCGATGCGGGCCTGGAGTCCATCGGATGTGACGAGGACGCCGTTGGTGCGAAACAGGGACGGGACCTGAGCCTTGTAGGTCTGGAGCTGGTTGAAGGCGGCTTCCAGGTCGGCCTCTTCGGTGCCTGGGTTCTTGAGTTCGACAACGCCGATGGGTAGGCCATTGACGAAGATGACCACGTCAGGGCGGCGGTTGAACCTGCCCTCGATGGCAGTGAACTGGTTCACGGCCAGCCAGTCGTTGTTGTCCGGGGTGTCAAAGTCGATTAGGCGGACCTTGTCACCGGCAATGGAGCCGTCGTCTCGGGGGAACTCCACGTCCACGCCTTCGACCATCATGCGGTGGATACGGCGGTTTTCCTCGGTCAGGTTAGGAAACACCGTCGCAGTGAGCGCCCGGATGGCGTCCTGCCGGGCTTCGAGGGGGATGTGGGGATTGAGGGCCTCGACGGCGGTCTCCAGGCGTTTTTGGAGGAAGACGTCCGCGTACGCCTCGCGCTCCGGGACGAGCCCGTCGGGACCGATCCGGTTGTCGGAGGCGGTCGCGTACCCGAGTCGGTCCAGGGTCGCGAGAAAGACTGCCTCGACATCCGCTTCGGAGATAAAAGCCATCAATGCGCCCTCGAACCAGGGCCAAGGACGAAGCGTGCCCGTTCCAGCCGGAGCATTTCGTATGGGGTGACGCAGCGTAGCCCCAGGCCCATACAGGCATTGGGGATTTTGATCTTGCGAGTAGAATTTACAGGGACTTCATGCGTGACGACAATCAAACCATGGGCAAGGGCGTGGGCAACCAACCAGTAGTCAGCTACCTGAAGGAATGTCGCAACGGCAGCGGAGTCATACTGTTGGCTTGTTGCCCAAGTGCTCACCCGTGATAATGCCGGCAGTACCGCGTCGTCGGACTTGAGGAAAAAATCGTCGCCACGCGCAGCCGCCCAGATGGCGAGTTCGTCGCGCCCAGCTTGCAATTCATCACCGATCTGCTCGATGCTGCCCACTACCCCATCACGATTCTTGACAATTAACCATTCCCAAAAAGCCGGACAAAAATCAAACCCATAATGCCGGTTCTTCGCTTCAATAAAAGTGTTGGAGTCGAGCAAGTAGTGGGGCATTATTGCAAACCGACCTCCCGAGCAATGTTCATGAATATTTCTGTCTTATTAATTCCAAGCATTCTGAATGCGTCTCGATACAGCGTTTGTCCTTCGAGAGTGCTTTCCGCGAGAGCCCGCGCAAACCGACGGCTTGTTCTCGTCATGGTCGTTTTGTAAAAATCACCACCACCGGAACGTGCCTTTCGGAATCGTCTAATCTCAGCCCCCCATGCGGCATCAAATCGGCTTCGGTCTATTTTCCCCGTGTCAAGAAGACGGCGAAGAACGACAAGGGAACTCACCTTGAAGAAGTTACCGAGCCTTTTCAACGCTTCGTCGAGCAGTTCGTTTGCATCGAATTCGCTGGCCAATGTTTCTGCTGGAACGAGATATTCCGCCGCGACCTTGTTGCACCAGACTTCTTCGATACGTTGTCCTGGACGCGGTGCGGCACCCATGTCGGAAAGCGCGGTGGTCCCCAGCCACAGGTGGGCCAGTTCATGAGCCAAGGTGAACATGCGGGCCGCTTTGGTGTCGTTTCCATTAATGAAGACCAGCGGAGCCAACCGATCCGCCAGGGAGAATCCCCGGAATTCTTCCGGGTCGAGCTTGCGTTTGGTATTGTTTCCGACCACGCCATTCACCATGACCAGCACGCCGGCCTGTTCAGCGTGGATACAAAAATACCGCAGGGATTCTTCCCAGTTTCGGCACGTGCGTCGGTCTTCAAGGTCAAAGTTAAGCGTGCGGCCCATTTGAAGCGCGACAGCCTCGGGCGGCGTATGGACCGTCGCGCTGCCGACGAACGCTACCTCGGCCTGCTTGGTGTACTGAGCGAATTCCCGATACCAAGCTTGTTTTTCTTGACAGGCATGAATGGTGTCCAGCAAGTTTGGGCTTGGCCGCAGGATGCTTTGTCCAGCGGGTGTTCGAAAATCGGGTATGGGTAGACGCTCTTCCGGTGGGGTGGGCAAAAAAAGGTAGCCCACAGGCACATGCACAGCCTGGGCGAAATGTTCCAACTGGCGAAGGGTTGGCTGTTCCTCGCCTTGCTCCCACGCATCGAGTTTCGGAAAGCGCAACAGGAGATCGGCCACCTCCAGGCCTGCTCGTTGTCTTGCCCAGCGCAAGAGCGTGGGGTGAACCGGGGCGCGCAACATAGGGTACCCGTATCCTATATCGCGAGGCTTTTCATCACTCTTTTGCCCAACGAAGCCGGGTGGGAAGGCCAAGCCGGCACTTCGCCAGGGGAGGGCTTCACGGAGTTATAAGGCTCGTTCCACGGCTTTCTCGGCGTCCTTGACCCGGATTTCGCCGGACATAAGCTTGGGAAGGAGCAAGTCGCGGGTTTGGGCGAGGGTGCGGGATTCGTGTCCGTTGAAGGTTGCTCTTTCTCGTAGAGGGAGAGTAATGGGATCAAATGCAGTGATTAATGCGCTGGAGGGCAGTAAAACGTCTAACTGAGCCAATCTGGCGCGCGATAACTCTGTTTGCCCTGTGCTACCTTCGCCAAGCGCTTCGATCTCAGCTTCGCGTCCAGCAAGATTTATCCCGATATAGTTCCATGAAACAAGAGCATTGTTTGCTCTTACAATAGTAACATGAGAGTCGACGATTGTATCCTCTTCAAGTGACATCACCTGCGCTACCCGACCAAGGGTACCGACTCCCGTTGAGTTGACAAGCACATCCCCTTTTTGAACAAACCTCCCGGCAACGGACCTTTTCTTTGGGTTATGCCGACGCCCCATCGATGAATCTACACGTCTATCTCGGATACACTTTTGATTGAGGACCAATACCCCATCAGATTCACTATAATGCGGTGATATCCCTCGGCTCAGATAGTCGCTTATCCATTTGTTCGGATTGCAGGATGACACTCTCGCCGTAACCATGACCGAAGGCCTCGTCAGGAAGAACGAACTGTCCATTGTGCCATCCTATACGGTCTACGCAGCGTACGCGGCCTAAGGGGCGGCACGATGAAAGAAGCATATTTAAACGGACTGGGCCTTTGTTTGGTGCAATGCGCAATCCCATGGAGAGAAGCACCCTACGGCATTCTTCGCCGGAACCTGCAAGCAGTTCCATGGGCATGGCCCATTGATGTGTTCGCCCGTCTGGGTCGGTAACTACAATGAGGCGTCCCCATTCTCGGCCATCGCCATTTCTGGTCAGGGCCAAGACACGCAGGGGAGAGCAGACCCAATCCCACGAGACATTCCCTTGGCTGTCCTCGACGCGGTAGTATATGCCATCGGGTTTGGCCAAA
This sequence comes from Solidesulfovibrio sp. DCME, assembly GCF_049995385.1. Taxonomy (NCBI): domain Bacteria; kingdom Pseudomonadati; phylum Thermodesulfobacteriota; class Desulfovibrionia; order Desulfovibrionales; family Desulfovibrionaceae; genus Solidesulfovibrio; species Solidesulfovibrio sp. DCME. The sequence continues at coordinate 505,731 of NZ_CP188261.1, read as the reverse complement.
AAGCCAGTCGGCAATATTTCTTCCCTGCCGAGCACAATTGGGGACTTGACTCGCTCGGGACAGCCTTGGCAATATGTATTGCCAAAATTGGCCTTTATGTCGTCGCATGTTCGAGGGCCAGCCTTGGCCAATGCCTGTTGCAACTTTAGGTCAGTCTCTGTTGGATTGTACTTTTTGTGGCCAGCACTCCATTCGTGCGCGATGTTGTATCCATTTTGACATCGTGACAGGATTGAAAGCATGGCGTACCATTCCGGTTCAGGAAGGGAGTCCGCGTGGTCGCGACAATGGCGCATCCAGCTACACCTCGCCACAATCGGGGCAAGGTCCGCGTCTACTTTGTCGTAGCGGGATTCGACTTGTGACGAATTAGTTTGTAACGGGCCTTGGTTAGCTACTGGTTCCGGTTTGGGAGCAATAAGTTCAAGTAGCCACGTTGGGGGCTCAGCAATCTTTGCGCTGTTTTTTTTCCGGTAGCGTCCACGGAGGTGGTGTAAATTCTGAAGTCGTCCAGGCCGGGGGAGAGCCTCCGGCCCGGACGGAATGGGCGAGGTGGCCATCGGGTCAATTGGCTGTAAGGTGAAGTTACGACGCCGCACCTGCAACCAAAGGAGACCACGATGGCCGAGGACAGCATGGCATTAATCGAGCTGATGCAAAAGGCCGACGGCGGCGATTTTCTCCGCTCCCTGGCGGAAGCCGTCCTGCAGCTTCTCATGGAAGCCGATGTGGACGGCCTCATCGGGGCCAGCCGCCACGAGCGAAGCCCCGAGCGAGTCAGCTACCGCAACGGCTACCGTGACCGCAGCCTTGATACCCGCATCGGCTCCTTGCAACTGCGCATCCCCAAGCTGCGCCAGGGCAGCTACTTTCCGCCCTTCCTGGAGCCACGCAAGACCAGCGAACGCGCCTTGGTGGCCGTCATCCAGGAAGCCTGGATCGGCGGCATCTCCACGCGGCGCGTGGATGATCTGGTCCAGGCCATGGGCCTTTCCGGCATCTCCAAGTCCCAGGTGTCCAAGCTGTGCAAGGACATTGATGAACGGGTCCATGCCTTTCTTTCTCGGCCGCTGACCGGCGAATGGCCCTATTTGTGGCTGGACGCAACCTACCTCAAGCAGCGCGAAGGCGGCCGGGTGGTCAGCGTCGCCGCCATAATCGCCGTGGCGGCGAACACCGAAGGCCGCAGAGAAATCGTGGGACTGCACATCGGCCCCAGCGAGGCCGAGCCGTTCTGGTCTTTTTTCCTCAAAAGCCTTCTTCGTCGGGGACTTGGCGGCGTGAGGCTTGTCGTCTCCGACGCCCATGAAGGCCTCAAGGCCGCCATGGCCAAGACGTTCGGGGCCACGTGGCAACGCTGCCGGGTCCACTGGATGCGAAACGCCTTGGCCCGGGTTCCCAAGTCCCAGCACGCCATGGTCTCGGCCGCCCTGCGCCAGGCCTTTTTACAGCCGGATGCGGCCAACGCCAGCCAGACCTGGCGGCATGTCGCCGATCAGCTTCGTGGAAAATGGCCACGGCTCGCCAGCTTCATGGACGAAACCGAGCACGACGTGCTGGCCTACATGACCTTCCCGGCGCAGCATCGGGTCAAGCTGCACAGCACCAATCCGCTGGAAAGGCTCAATAAAGAAGTGAAGCGGCGGGCGGACGTAGTCGGCATCTTCCCCAACGAACAGTCCATCATCCGGCTCATCGGGGCCATCTTACTGGAGCAAAACGACGAGTGGCAGCTGCAAAGCCGCTACATGCAGGTCGAGGCCATGGCCGAACTCAACACCCAACCAAACGAGGCGCAGCCAGCCCAAATTCCACCAAGAGCAGCCTGACCGAGGGCCACCTCAAGCACACCAGAATTTACACCACGTTGACGGACGTGACCTTTTTTCCAGGTATAGTGTCCTCCCGATGGATGGCCGGATGGAGGCACGATGACATAGCCGCCGGCACCTCTGATATCGAGCCCCAGTCCGAGCTTGCCAACACTGTTTCTCACACCGGGGCCAGCTTTCGGCCACTTGAAGAACAATTGACACCCACCACTCCCGGTGGTTTGCTCCAGCGTGGACGGTAACGGGCCGTGTTTGGCTTCAAGGGTAGCGAGGCTATTGGGCCCGTCGGGCAGGTCTATATCCAAGACAAATGCGTCTATATCTGGTCCTGTCGGAATGCCTATGGAAGCATTTGGCCACTTTTCCCACCAAGATCGGATTTGTTCTTCATCCGTAGTTGCAGCATGAAACCCATTTTGCACTAACGGTTTTTTGTCGATTCCGCATGGAAAAACAGGATGGCCTCGGCGTGCATAGTTAAGTGCGTCGTTAAGCATTATATTCCTCCTTCATACTGAGTTTGTTTATTAGGTTTTTAATATCGTCTGATCGCCAAGCAACAGAACGTTTTCCAAGTCGAATGGGACTTGGTGCCTTTCCTTCTTTGACCCATTCCCACCATGTCGATTTTGATACCGGAATGATGGGCTGTATGCCACGTTTATGGTCCCCAATGATTTGATTTAGTCTTAACAGTTTTAATGTTGAAGACGGTATTGCCTCTGACATGTTGTGAATAGCTCCTTTCTGGCAGAAACTTGTCTGCCACTGTTTTCTTGTTTGAGAAGATAGGTCGCGTGATAAATAAAAAAAAGTCTCTGAGACGTACTTAATGCATCTGGAACGTAAAAAAATCCCCTAGCATCGTTTACGATGCCAGGGGATTTCTGACGATCCTGGGTGATATCTGGAGACTGGTTAACGCGTTGGTTTATTTTGGTTTTTGCGATGTCTCGGGTTTGGCGTTAGGCACTATCGGGCGGGCTCCAGCCGTCTTCTTCACCAAATCATCCGGCATGCCCTCTTTGAAGAACTTCAGACGATCCCCTCTGAGAGTGACGCCAAGATCGTTGGCCAACTGGCATACCTCCGCTGTTGTCCAGGGGTTGCCGTTCCCCTTTGGTCCTTGCCGCGCAAGAGCACAGGCTAGCTTTACAGCTCCAACGTAATCAGACTTTAGTTCCTCGTAGTCTTTTTTTGCTTTAGCAAGAGTAGCATTACATGTTCTTGGAGTTGCGTCCTTCTGCACTTTTCTGAGACGCTCATTTTCTAGTTTGAGCTCGTCTATTTTGGTTAGAAGGGCTGCGTTCTCTTCCTTATATAGGAAAATGTTGTTTAAAAGTTCTTCGTTTCTATTTTCAAATCCGTATCCTTTGACGGATGTAATTTTGCCATTGTCGTCTAATGACAAATAAATATTCTTTCTCTCTGCATAACGAAGCAGAGAAACGACGCTAACCCTCGTTTTCTGTATTATTTCTGAAGTAAAATATCTAAACCTTGAGGAGCTATTGTTTTCCTTTTCCCATTTACTGAAAAGCTGTTCGCGTTCCTCTTCCCTGTCTGTTTCGATTTTCCCGCGATCGAGAATGCTACGAAATTCGTATGGAGTTAAGCCCAAGAGTGCTCCGGCCTCACGTGCTGAAATATATTCGGGCCAAATATTATTTGCCATGCCAGAAGCCCTCAATGCTTTTAGTGAGTTCATGAAATAGGTTAGCTACTGGCTTAATCACCTGTAGCGCGCCGCAGCGGAATGGTATCTGTCCCTTCCTTAAGATTATCCAAGTAGTCAGCCCACGCCTGCATCATGCGGCGACGCTCTGGCAAGAACTCGGCGAAGTTGTAGGCGGCCCGTACGGCATTACGTTCGGCATGGGCAAGCTGGCGCTCGATAGCATCCCGGTTCCATCCCATCTCGTTAAGTAAGGTCGAAGCCATGGATCGAAAACCATGGCCGGTCATTTCATCCTTGGTGTAGCCCATGCGGCGTAGGGCGGCTAAAACGGTGTTTTCGGACATGGGTCTTGTCGAGGTCCGAACGGACGGGAACACGTACTTGCCGCTGCCGGTCAGGGGATGCAGTTCCCATAGGATGGCGACTGCTTGCCTGGAAAGAGGGACTATGTGCTGTTCCCGCATTTTCATTTTTTCGGCAGGGATGCGCCATTCTGCCTTGTCTAGGTCAATTTCCGACCATTCGACATGGCGCAGTTCGCCGGGGCGGACAAAGACAAGCGGGGCGAGCCGCAACGCACAAAGGGCCACGAAAGAGCCGCGATAGCCGTCAATGGCCCGCAGAAGTTCGCCTATGGCCTTGGGATCGGTAATGCTCGCGTGATGCCTTTCTCGCGCAGGAGGTAGCGAGCCGCGTAGGTCAGAGGCTATGTCATGGCTGGCCTGCCCTGTGGCAATGGCATAGCGAAAGACTTGCCCACACATTTGTAAAACTCGGCGGGCGCTTTCAACTGCGCCCCGTCCTTCAATGAGACGGATGGCGGCCAAAAGCTCAGGAGCTGTAATCTCACGGATGGGATGGGAGCCAAGCTGGGGAAAGATATTTTTTTCAAGCCGCTGGATTATGTCCAGGGCATGAGAGGCGGACCACTTGGGTTTAAATCGTTCGTACCAATCGCGAGCCACCTTCTCGAAGGTGAGTGTCTCGGCGGTGGCTTCCGCCTTTTGCTCTTGTCGGGCTTTGCTCGGGTCCACGCCCTGGGCAAGGAGCTTGCGGGCGTCATCGCGGCGTTCTCGGGCGTCCTTCAGGCTTACGGTAGGGTAGACGCCAAGGGAAATCCTCTTCTCTTTACCTGTATGACGGTACTTGAGCCGCCACCACTTGCCCCCAGCGGGGGCAACCTCAAGGTAAAGACCGCCGCTGTCGAATAATTTTTGCGTCTTGGGACCGGGCTTTGCGTTGCGTATGGCGGCGTCGGTGAGCATCGGGGGCAACTCCTTCGGCACGTCGAGACGTTGCCCCCATTATTGCCCCCACTTGCCCCCGGATGTCAATGGACGTCATCGGACATCTCTGGACATGAATCTCTGTAATTGTCTTGTCATTATGAGACTTTTTGGATTTGAACGGACTTGATCGGACTAGAATTTGGCGGAGGGAGAGGGATTCGAACCCCCGGACGGGTCGCCCCGTCAATGGTTTTCAAGACCACCGCCTTAAACCGCTCGGCCATCCCTCCACGCAACGCGCTACCTAAAGACCTTTGGCCCCACTGGCAACCTCGAAATCCGCCGGTTCGCAGCCGAGCTGCCGCAGCTCGGCGTCCAGCGCCTCCGGAATGTCCTCAAATGCCAGCCCCACGCCAGGCACGACCCGCCGCGAACCCCACGGTTCGTACCAGGCCACGCGCACCCGCAACGCCTCGGCGCTCACGTCCGGGAATGCGATCCAGGCCGCCTCGCCCTTGGCCCACGGCGTGGACGTGAAGACGAAGCAGCCCAGATAGGAGATGTTGAGCGTGCACGTCTTCTCGCCCGCCCCGCCCTCGTCCGGCCGCCCGCGCCACAGCACCGCCGGCAGGTGCGCCTCCACCCGCTCCCCCCGGCGCAGGCCCCGCGGCAGGAAATCCCGGCAGGCGGCCACGAACACCGACAACCCGTCACTCACACCCGGGCCGGCCTCGGTGCCCAGGGCGTAAATGACATCCGTGGCCGGATCGTATTTGAGGCGCGTCGTGGGATAGATCTCGGCCAAGGCCTGCAGCAGCCGCCGGTCCAGTTCCTTGGCGCGAATGAGGGTCGGTACGTCGAACAGCACCCCGTTGTACCGGGCGTGCCGGGTGGCGGCCAGCAGCTCTTCCGAGGTCCTGGCCACGTCGCAGTCGGCCCCGAGCGCGGCCAAGGCCTCGATGAACCGGTCCTTGGCCCGGCCGTCGCGGGCCACAAGCAGCATGCGCATGGAAAAACGTCCCACCTTGCGCCAGGGTTTGCAAACAACCGACCCCGTGCCGCCCGGGGCAGCCAACGATCCGCGACGCCGGGGCCGCTACTGCCGCCCCGAACGGCACCGCGCCCGGCTTACCGACGCTCCTCGATAAGCTTGCGCGCCCGCTCGGCCAGGGTGCCGACCTCGGGCTTGGTCACCTGGTCGTCGGCCCCCACCGAAAGCCCCTTGTGGTAGAGTTGGTCGTTGATGAGCGAGGAGAACAGCACCACCGGCAACCCTTTGAGCACCGGATCGTCCTTGATGTTCTTGCACAGCGTATGGCCGTCCATGGACGGCATTTCGATGTCGGTGACCACCAGGTTGACGTTGTCCGTCAGCGCCCGCCCGCCCTTGACCACCTCCTCCTTCCAGGCCAGCAGGCGTTCCCAGGCGTTTTGCCCGTTGATGTCCTGCATGACTTCGAAGCCGTCCTTCTCCAGGTAGGAGGCAATCAGCCGCCGGATGGAGTTGGAGTCGTCCACCACGAGCGTCTTGTAGGCCGATCGGTCAGGCTCGGGAATGGAGGCCTCGGCCTGCTCCCGCTGGGTTTTCATGGCCAGGGTGGGGTTTAAGTCCCAGATGATCTGCTCCATGTCGAGCAGGAGCACGATGCGGTCGGAAAATTTCACCACACCCGTGAAATTGTTGGCCGCAAACGAGGCCACGTAGCCCGAGGGCGGCTCGACCTCGGCCCAGCTGAGGCGGTGGATGCGCGTCACGCCCGAGACCATGAAGGCGTTTATCACCTTGTTGAATTCCGAAACGATGACCTTGGTGTTGGCGTCGCGGGCCATGGGCTTGCCGAGCCACAGGCTCAGGTCGATGAGCGGAATGACCCGGGAGCGCAGGTTGAAGGTGCCGATCACGCAGGGGTGCGGCGTCTGCGGCATGCCCGTCACCTTGGGCAGGCGGATGATCTCCAGCACCTTGGCCACGTTGACGCCGTAATGGGCCCGGTACGGCTTGGCGCCCGGTTCGGTCGCCTCATCGATGTAGAATTCGATGATCTCGAGCTCGTTGGTCCCCGTTTCCAGGAGAATGTTGGTCTGCGCCATGGCGTCCTCAGAATGACCCGTTGCGTTTGCGCCCAAAAATCCACCCAACCCCAGCCATCGGCCCGGATACGCCGCGCGCGGCATCTCCCGAGCCTATGCTTAGCCGCAAGCCGGCCGGGGCGCAAGCTGTTTGCCCGAAAGACCGTTCCCGACTTTACAGCCCGCCGCTCCCTGGACTACATAGCCGCCGGTGCCCTTCATCAGCCAAGCCCCCATCAGGCGAGCAAACGATTTGAGCCTTCCCAAGACCGCTTATATCCTGTTGTGGTATCCGCTGCCCTCGGAGACGTTCATCTTCCGGGAAGTGGAAAACGCCAAGGCCGCCGGCATGCCCTTTGCCGTCTACGCCCTGTACGGCGAGGTGGCCAGGAACCTTTCGTCGCCGATGCGCGCCGCTTCCCCTTCCGTCGCCCGCCTGGGCCTGCGGGCCATCCCGCGCATCCTGGCCGACATGGCCTGGTGGGCGTTGCGCCGCCCGGTGGAAACCGCCCGCATCCTGGCCGGCGTGCCCTTCCGTCGCTGGAGCTGCCTGGAGGTGGCCGGGGAAAACGCCTGGGCCATGTGCGCCGGCTTCAGCCTGGCCCGGCGGTTTTTAGCCGACGGCATCCGCCACATCCACGCCGGCTGGGCCAACGGCCCGGCCACGGCCGCCTGGGTGGCCTCGCGCCTGTCCGGCATCCCCTTTTCCTTTTCCGCCCGGGCCGGCGACATCTACCCCCAGGACGGGGCGCTGCCCGACAAGATGCGCGCGGCCGTGGCCATCCATACCAACAACAAGGCCAACATCGCCTACCTGCGCGACGCCTCCCCGGCCGACGCCGGCAAGGTCCGCCAGATCTACAACAGCCTGACGCTTTCCGGCAAAAGCCGTTCCCCGGTCCACATGGAGCCGCCCTACCGCCTGCTGGCCGTGGGGCGTTTTTGCCGCACCAAGGGCTTCGACGTGCTCATCGACGCCTGCGCCATCCTGTCGCGGCGGGGCTTCCCCTTCCAGCTCACCCTGGTCGGGGCCGGCCTGCCCTGGCCCACGGCCGTCATCCGCCGCCGGGTGCGCATCCACGGCCTGCGGGCCCGGGTCTTTCTGCCCGGCTTCGTCAGCCACGACCGCATGGCCGAACTGTATGCCGCCAGCGACATCTTCGTCATGCCAAGCGTCGTCCATCCCTCGGGCGACCGCGACGGCATCCCCAACGTCATCATGGAGGCCCTGGCCCACGGCATCCCCGTGGTGGCAACCGATGTCTGCGGCATCCCCGAAGTGGTGGAAGACGGCCTGACCGGGCGGCTGGTGCGCCAGCGCGACCCCGAGGCCCTGGCCGACGCCATCATGGACCTGGCCGGGGACCGCGGCCGGGCCGTGGCCATGGCCGAAGCCGGCCAGGCCCGCGTGGCCGCCATGTTCGACCCCGAGGCCAACACCCGGTCCATCCTCGAATTTTTCGCCGCGGCCACGGCCAAGGGCGGGCGCTGACATGTGCGGCATCGCCGGGTTCGTCTGGCCGGGGCAGGGCGCCCTTCCGCCCGAGGCCGAGCGCCTGGCCTGGCTTGGCGCCGCAACCGGGGCCCTCAGCCACCGTGGCCCGGACGGCGAGGGGCTCGCCCTCGAAGGCCCCTGCGCCCTGGGCCACCGCCGCCTGTCCATCATCGACCTGGCCGCCGGCTCCCAGCCCATGGAGGACGCGGACTGTCGGGCCGTGGTCACGTTTAACGGCGAGATCTACAACTACCGCGAACTCAAGGCCCGCTACGCCGCCCGGGGATTTAGGTTCCGCACCCACTCCGACACCGAGGCCATCCTGGCCGCCTGGCTCCTCGACGGCCCGGACGGCCTCGACGCCCTGGAAGGCATGTTCGCCTTCGCCCTTTGGGACAAGGCCAGCCGCACCCTTTTCGCCGCCCGGGACCGCTTCGGCAAAAAGCCCTTCTATTACACCATTCAAAACGGCGTGTTCGCCTTCGCCTCGGAACTGACGGCCTTCGAAAAGCTGCCCTTTTTGCGCCTGGAAACGCCGGTTGCGGCGCTGATGCGCTTTGCCGCCTACGAGTACCTGCCCACGCCCGAGACGATCTACAAGGACGTCTTCAAGCTGCGCCCGGGCCACAGCCTACTGTGGCGCGACGGGCAGCTCACGACCGCCCCCTACTGGGACATGCCTCTGCCCGGGCCGCAGCCCAAAGCCTCGGAAGAGGACCTGTGCGCCGAACTGCGCCTGCTTCTGGCCCAGTCCGTCAAGCGCCGGCTCATGGCCGACGTGCCGCTGGGGGTGTTTTTGTCCGGCGGCATCGACTCCTCCACCGTGGCGGCGCTGACGGCCGGCATGGTCAGCCGCATCAAGACCTTCAGCATCGGCTTTTCCGAGGCCTCCTACGACGAGTCGCGCTACGCCCGGCTCGTGGCCCGGCGTTTCGCCACGGACCACCACGAGCGCATCCTCTCGGCCGACGCCTGCGGCGCGCTTCTGCCCGAGATCGTCGCCCGCTTCGACGAGCCCATGGCCGACCCGTCCATCGTGCCGACCTACCTGCTGTCCCAGGTGACCCGCGAAAACGTCACGGTTGCCCTTGGCGGCGACGGCCCGGACGAGCTTTTCTACGGCTACGAATACTATCCGGCCTTCAACCTGGCCGCGGCCTACGACAAGCTGCCGGCCTTCGCCCGCCGCCGGGTCATCGAGCCCCTGGCCCGGCTGCTGCCCCACTCGGCCGGCTACGTGAACCCGCGCTTCGTGGCCGACACCTTCCTGGCCGGGGCCACGGCCCCGCAGTGGCTGCGCGTCCAGACCTGGCTGTCGGCCTTCACGGCCGAGGCCCAGGCCAACCTCTGGCAGCGGCCGGTGCCGCAGCTCCTTTCGCCCCAGGGCCTGTTCGCCCCCACCCGGGAACTCTTCGAGGGCTTCCCGGCCGACGATCCCCTGGCCCGGGTGGGCTACGTCTTCGCCCGGCAGTACATGCTCGACTACATCCTGGTGAAGGTCGACCGCTGCTCCATGATGCATTCCCTGGAGGCCCGGGCACCGTTCCTCGACCGCGACCTGGCCGAGTTCGTCTGCCGGCTGCCGGCGCGCTACAAGCTGCGCGGGGCCAGGCGCAAATACCTGCTCAAGAAAGCCGTGGCCGACCTTTTGCCCAAGGAAATCCTCGGCCGGGGCAAGCGCGGCTTCCTCATCCCCGTGGCCTCGTGGCTGCGCGGCCAGCTGCGGCCCCAGGTGGACGCGCTGCTTGGCGAAAAGCACCTGCGCGAGCAGGGCATCTTCGACCCCAAAGAGGTCGGGCGCCTGGTCGCCGAGCACACTTCTGGCGTGGCCGACCACCGCAAGAAACTCTGGACGCTGCTCGTCCTGCAACTGTGGCTTGCCCGCCACAAACCGAGCCTCATCCCGTGAAACCCCACCTCGATCCGGCCCGGCCGGAATACGGGCTCACCCGCACGGCGCTTCGCGCCTCGGGCCGGGCCGACATTTTGCTTTTTCTGCTGGTCTCCACCATCGCCTCCAACGCCGGCATCCAGGCCTGGCAGACGCTTATCAACAACTTCGCCGTGGAATCGGCCCACCTCGGCGCCGACGCCATCGGCTTCATCCAGTCCATCCGCGAGGTGCCGGGCTTTCTGTCCATGCTCGTCATCTACGTGCTGCTCGTTTTCACCGAGCAGCGCGCCGCCTCCCTGTCCATCCTGGTCCTGGGACTGGGGCTTGCGGCCACGGGCTATTTCCCGAGCTTCTGGGGCCTGACCGCCACCACGCTCATCATGTCCACGGGCTTCCACTACTACGAGCCCCTCAACCAGTCGCTGACCCTCCAGCACTTCAACACCTTCGAGGCCCCGGTGGTGCTCTCGCGCATCCGGGCCGTGGCCGCCCTGGCCAACATCGCCGTGGGCGTGCTCATCTATTTCCTGGCCGACGCCATGGGCTACACGGGCATCTTCGCCCTGGTCGGGCTGCTGGTCGGGCTGGTCGGCCTGTGGGGGCTTTTCAAGAAACCCTGCGAAACGGACGTGGCGCCCCAGAAAAAGAAGATGTATCTGCGCCGGCGCTACTGGCTCTACTACCTGCTCACCTTCCTGGAAGGCTCGCGCCGCCAGATCTTCATCGTCTTCGCCGTCTACCTGCTGGTCAAAAAGTTCGACTACTCCATCCAGGCCGTCACCATCCTTTTCGTCATCAACAACGCCATCAACTACTTCCTCAACCCCATGATCGGCCGGGCCATCAACCGCTTCGGCGAACGCCAGCTCCTGTCCATCGAATACGCCGGCATGATCGCCGTGTTCCTGACCTACGCCTACACCGACTCCCACATCGTGGCCGGCATCATGTTCGTCCTCGACTACCTGCTGTTCAACTTCAACGTGGGCGTGCGCACCTACTACCAAAAAATCGCCGCTCCCGAGGACATGGCCTCGGGCATGGCCATGGGATTCACCATCAACCACATCGCCGCCATCGTCGTGCCCGTGGTCGGGGGCCTTTTGTGGATGGTGGACTACAAGATCCCGTTTTTCATCGGCGTGGGCCTGGGCGTGGCTTCGCTGGCCTTCACCCAGTGCATCCGCCTGCCGGCACCCAAGGCATCGGCGTCGTAGCGGGAGACGCGGACGGGGAAGGAGACGGGGAAGGTCGGGGCGCTGCCCCGAACCCCGCTGGGGCGCCGCCCCAGACCCCGGCAGGGCGCTGCCCTGCACCCGCCGGGGGGCGTGACGCCCCCCAGGCCCCCCCGGCGGCGTCGGTGGGCGATGCTGGCTGCGGTCACCGGAAGGTCGGGCGCGCGCGGCGCGAAGATGCGAGGCCGGAATTGCGCCTTTCGATGCCGTCGCTGCGCTCCAGGCTCGAAAGGCGCAATTCCGGCCTCGCCCAGCCGTCGGCCCTTCGGGCCGAGGTCGTGGAATTTTGCTGACAAGATGAGGGTTTTGCAAAAATCGGTTTTGCTAAATAATCCTGCAAAACCGTATGGATAGGAGTAGAACGGAAGCTGGTTATGTGGTAGTTTGAGTTCACCACAAACCTAAACTAAAACCACACGAGCCAGCTTCCATGAGACTCCTATCACGCATCCTCGGTGCCATACAAGGTTCTTTGATTCCATGTTTAGAAGAAAAGTTTGGTTCTTTGACAGATAAGCAGAAAAGACTCGTTGAGATTATTGAGTTGGTTCGCATAGAAGATCATATTTCGGATTTGCCTCGATTCGGAAGAGGTAGGCCATCATATAGTCGCGCAGCTATTGCCAGAGCGTTTATTGCGAAAGCTGTTTTAAATTTTCCTAACACAAGGGCTCTCGTTGAAGCGTTGCAATTGATGCCAAGTCTTAGACGGATTTGCGGTTTTGAAGAACACAAAACTATTCCGCATGAATCTGTATTTAGTCGTGCATTTTCAGAATTCTCTTTAAAAGGTTTGCCTCAAAATGCCCATGAAAGACTTGTCAGGCTACATTGTAGCGAACGATTGATTGGGCATATTAGTCGTGATTCGACAGAAATTAACGCCAGAGAAAAACCAACTAAAAAAATGAATCCGCCCAAACCCAAAAAACGCCGCCGCAGGGGGCGGCCGATTAATAGCAAGACAAAGCCAAAGACAAAGAAGCTACTTGAGCGACAGATAGAAATGACTAGCGACGAAGCCAGAATGACTCTTCCTATGGCATGTGATATCGGTGCTAAATCTAGCAGTAAGGGGCATTTTCGTCGATGGATTGGATATAAATTACATATTGATTCGGCGGATGGTCAAATTCCTATCAGTTGTATACTTACTTCTGCTTCACTACACGATAGTCAGGCAGCCATACCGTTGGCAAAAATGTCCGCTGAACGAGTAACAAGTCTCTATGACTTGATGGATTCAGCGTACGATTCCAAAACAATTCGCGACTTTAGTCGTTCATTGGGGCACGTTCCGATTATTGATTTTAACAAAAGACGCAATGGAATAAAAAAAGAAATGGAGCCAGCAACTAGCATTCGATACAGAGAAAGAACTAATTCTGAACGTGTTAACAGCCGTCTTAAAGATGATTTTGGCGGAAGAAGTCTTATGGTTCGCGGTGGACCTAAGGTCTTTGCTCATCTTATGTTTGGCATCCTTGCGTTGACAGCAGATCAATTGATTCGTTTGTTGACAGTATAGCAACAATATGATTTTGATACTCATAAATCAGGATATTCGTTTCTGAATTATGTGCAAAATAGAAACACGACAGCATTAAAACACATTAGTGTTTAAAAATGAGCACTCATGCCCGTTGGAATGTGTTAATTCTGTAGCTCGTATTATTTTTGCAAAACCCTCAAGATGTTTTTAAGATGCGGCGCTTCGCCGCTGGCGCCCGTGGTCGCGCAATCGTCCCGGGCGAGCTGGCCGGCTTTGCGGCCTGCACCGCCCGGGGCGATTGCGCGACCACATGGACCGACGCCCCGCCGCTCGACGTTGTCCCCGACGTTCCACTCGCCCCGTCGGGGAGGGTCCGGGAGGGGATCATCCCCTCCCGGCGGGGTACGGGGCAGAGCCCCGATTCCTCTTCCTTAACCTACTAACCGACCAACCTACCGCCTACTGTCCCCGGTTGCCGGTGCCGCAGCCGGAGCGCACGGACTGACAGTAGGCGACGCAGGCCCGGTCGCCGCGGCACTTGGCTACGCAGTCCTGGTACTGCTTGGCGCACATGGCCGGGGTTTCCGGGGCCGGGTTGCCGATGCGCTGGAGCATCTGCTGGGTGACCTGCACGGTGGGCACGCCGGCGGCGACGGACCGGCCGTCCTGGAGCTGGAGCACGGCGCCGCAGGTCAGGTAGCACTGCGGCACCACGGCGTTGCAGATCACGCTCGGGTCGTGCTGGGTGCCGTAGGGCAGCACGATGGCGGCCACGGCGGCGCCGTCGGGTTTGACGCAATACATTTGCGTCTGGGCCGAGGCGGCACTGGCGCCGGCCAGGCACAGGGCCAGGATGGCGAACAGGAACAAACGACGCTTCATGTTTTCCCTCCTTGCGGGCAAAGACTTCCGCTATGACGACCCCTACGGGATTTTTCGGGTGTTGTCATTGGGACAATCACAAAATCGGGAAACCGGCCCGGGAAAAGTCTTGTGGCGGCGGGGTATCGGGCGTAAACGACCGCGTTGCCCGGCCGGCTGGAAGGCGGTTGAAAATGCGCCGGCCCCGTTGACTTTTGCCGGGGGGCCATGCTAGTCCATCGCGACTTGTGAACTTGTGCACGAGCGCCCGCGCCATCGGGACGGGACCCGGCGGGTCCGGACTGTCGCCAAGCGGAGGGGAACGGGGTGTTCGGCAAGCTCATCAAGGACAAAAGCGTTCGCGAGTCCATCGCCTCGGCTTCGGTGGTGGGGCTCAATCTTGTGTCGGCCACCTTTGTCGGGCTTTTCATCGGCTGGTGGCTGGACAAGTGGCTGGATACCAAGCCGTGGCTTCTGCTGACGTTTCTGGTGCTCGGCATCGCGGCCGGCTTCAAGAACGTCATGATCGAGGTCCGGAAGATCCAGAAGGCCGATGCCGGCGAACGCGAGGGGCAGGACGGGGATGATCAAAAACCTGAGGGATAGGCTGGACCGCTGGTTGTTGCGCCGGGGCTACACGCACCCCGAGGTGCGCGAGCTCGTGCGCAACCAGCTCGTGCTGACCGCCCTGGTGCTGGCCGGCACGCTGCCTTTTTCCGGGATATCCACCGCGGCCTGGTCCCTGGCCGCGGGCACGGTCATCATCTCGGCCAATTTTTGTTCCCTGGCCAGGTTCGGCCAGCGGGTTACGGGTTTTTCTGACAGGCGCGAAGCCGTGGCGGCCGTGCTGGCCCGGTTCTACTTCCGGCTGGCCCTCTCGGGAGCGGCGCTTTTCGCCTGCATCGTCTGGTTCGGGGCTGCGCCGTTGCCGCTTCTGGCGGGCATCACGACGGTGGTGGTTAACTTCCTCGTCTGGGGCGCCTGGCGCCACGTCGGCTCCAAGACGCACCAAACGCTTACGGGAAAGGAGGCTTAGGACATGGCTGGTGGGTTGCCGCATCCGATTCTGCTCGTCGACGAGGCTGCGAAGGCTGTCGGGCTGTACAAGCTCAACGACGTCTTCCACGCCCAAGTCATCGATTCCAACGTCATCTACGCCTGGTTCGCCATGATCCTGCTCATCGTCGTGGGCATGCTGGCCACCCGCAAGCTCGAGATGGTGCCCGGCGGCTTCCAGAATTTCTTCGAGGTCGTGGTCGGCGGCCTGGAATCCTTCGTCGTCGAGAACATCGGCGAGAAGGGCCGCAAGGTCTTCCCGTTTCTGTGCGCCCTGTTCCTGTTCATCATCACCGGCAACCTGATCGGCCTGGTCCCGGGCCTCGATTCGCCGACCAACAACGTCAACACCAACGCCGCCATGGCGCTGACCGTGTTCGTGTACTACAACTTCTGGGGCATCCGCATGTGGGGTGCCGGCTACATCAAGCACTTCATGGGCCCGTTCTGGTGGCTGGTGCCCCTGATGCTGCCCATCGAAATCATCTCGCACCTGGCCCGGCCGCTGTCGCTCACCCTGCGTCTTTTCGGCAACGTGCGCGGCGAGGAAATCGTCCTGGTGCTGCTTTTTGCCCTGGCTCCGGTCGTCGGCACCTTCCCGATGTACTTCCTGTTCTCGCTGGCCGACTGCATCCAGGCCTTCGTGTTCTTCATGCTGGCCATGATCTACCTCAAGGGCTCGCTGGAACACGCCCACTAGAATCCGGGGGAAATGGTCCTTAGGACCGTAACTTTAAACACCTGTTCTCAGGAGGATCGACATGCGTAAGGCTTTCATGACCATCTTCTCGACCGCCGCCCTGCTGGCCCTGGCCTCCGTCGCTTTCGCCGCCGACACCGCCGGCGCCATGGGCGCCATCGGCACCATCTCCTGGGCCACCGCCATCGGCATGGGCCTGGCCGCCGCCGGCTGCGGTCTTGGTCAGGGTCTGGGCCTCAAGGCCGCCTGCGAAGGCACCGCCCGCAATCCCGAGGCCGGCGGTAAGATCACCGTTACCCTGATCCTTGGTCTGGCCTTCATCGAATCCCTGGCCATTTATGCCCTGGTCGTCTGCCTGATCCTGCTCTTCGCCCACCCGTTCGCGAAGATGATCACCGGCTAACCACGACAATCCGGAAAGGAGGCCGGGCTTCCGGCCTCCTTTCGTTTAAACGCCAAGAGCACGTACCAAAGGATGCCGCCTTGAAGAGCGAACACATCCCCAAGGCCACCATCAAGCGCCTGGCCATGTACGTGCAAGTCCTCGAAACCCTCAAGCGCGAGGGCTCCCAGGTCGTCTCCTCGGAGCTCCTGGCCCGAGCCTGCAGCGTCAACCCCTCCCAGATCCGCAAGGACCTCGCTTACTTCGGCGAATTCGGCGTGCGCGGCGTGGGCTACCACGTCCAGGACCTCATCTACTCCATCAAGCATTCGCTGGGTGTGGACCGGGTCTGGAAGTGCGCCCTGGTCGGCGTGGGCAACCTGGGCAAGGCGCTGCTGCGCCATCAGGACTTCAAGTTCCGCGGCTTCGACATCGTCGGCGCCTTCGACTGCGACCCCTTCAAGATCGGCGAGGAGGTCTCGGGCCTCGAGGTCGTGTGCACAAGGCGCCTCAAAGACGCCGTCAAGGAACTCGGCATCGAGATCGGGCTGATCACCACGCCCGTCAACCGGGCCCAGCGCGCCGCCAACTTCCTCATCGAGGCCGGCGTCAAGGGCATCATCAACTACTCGCCGGCCATGCTGTCCGTGCCAAACGACGTCTACGTCGAGTACGTCGACTTCTTCCACCACTTCTATTCCGTGGCCTTCTCCATCACCATCGACCGCAATCAGGACCGGCCGGCCTTCGGCGCTGCCGGCGACGACGACTAGCCCTTTCCGCCACTTCCGCGGTGCGGTCATCCGGTACCACCGAGCCATGGGCCATTTTGCCCTTGTCCCGGTTTTGCGCCATCGCCGTGTCGCGGCCATCCGGCGCCCCTTTCGGGGCGTGGTGCTGTTCGCGGGCTAGCGCCCTCCCACGCCGTGAAGGGTGAAGCGTTGGCGCTTGCCTTCCTTGGCCGCTTCCCAGCTCGGTTCGGCCCAGCCCAGGGGGGTGGCGCGGCTTGGCGTGACGCGCACCGGCGAGGCGGGAAAACCGGCCACGTCCACCTGGACATCGCCGGCCGTGGCCATGGCCTTGGGGTTGAAGGAGGCGACGAAGGCGGCGGCATCGGCCACCGTGGCGGCGTCCCAGGCGCTCCCCGGCAGCGGCCGGGCCACACCCAGCGGCCCGGGCAGGTAGCGGACCTTGAAGACGAGGTCGCCCGGGGCCACGGCCCGCTCCAGCCGGGTGTTGTCGGACTGGTTGCGGCCGATGGCCAGCCAGCGCTCGCCGGCCCAGTACTGGCGGCCGATGTTGGCCAGCTCGAAGTCGGCCGGCACGGGCGCGGCTTTGTGCGCAAACAGCGGGAAAAACCGCTTGGCCGAAGGCTCTTCGGTCAGCAGGCAGCCGCCGGCCGGGGTGGGGATTTCGGCCAGGGCGTAGCGGGCGGCCAGGGCCATCTGGTCCTTGCGGCCGCGTCCGCTGATGGCGTGCAGCCGCTCCCGGTCGACCAGCCCCGAGAGCTCGGCGTCGGTTTCCGGCAACCGCTTGGCGCACAGCGGCCGCAGCAGGATGCCCTTGGTGCCGGAGTCGCGGATGATGATGTTGAGCGCGTCCAGGCGCTGGGACATGGGCCGCTGGCCCACGACCTCGCCGGAGATGATGAACGAGGCGCCGTATTCGGCCAGAAGCACCTTGGCCCGGCGCAGCATGAGGATCTTGCAGTCCACGCAGGGGTTGAGGATCTTGCCGAGGCCATGGGTCGGCCCTTGCGCCATCATGGCCACGTAGGCGTCGGCCACGTCGACCGGGATGATGTCGAGGCCATAGATCTCGCGCCAATGGGCGATCTTGCCGGGCTTGCCGAAAAAGGGGCTGGTGAAATGCAGGCACAAGACGGACAGCCCCTGCTCCATGACGGTCTTGGCGGCCAGGATGCTGTCGAGGCCACCGGAAAAAAGGGCCAGGGCGTGGTAGGATGGCATGGGGGGTAGCTAAGGGTTCGCCGGACGGCTGGCAAGGGGTTTGCGCGCCGCCGCCGAAGTTGCCGAGCGGCAAGGATTTTGCTATAGCTCCGCCCTCGCGCCCATACACCTTTTCGCAGGAGCATGGCCAATGGCCCGCAAACCCGCCCAGTCACCCGAGGAATTCCGCAACGAGGCCCTGGCCACGGCGCTGACCACCATCGAGCGCAAACACGGCCAGGGCGCGGTCATGCGCCTGGAAGACTCGGCCCATGTAAAAATTCCGGCCATCCCCACCGGGTCCATCGGCCTGGACCTGGCGCTCGGCATCGGCGGCATCCCCAAGGGACGCATCACCGAAATCTACGGCCCGGAATCCTCGGGCAAAACTACGCTGGCCCTGCACATCATCGCCGAATCGCAAAAGCTCGGCGGCACGGTGGCGTTTATTGACGCCGAACACGCCCTGGACATCAACTACGCCAGGCGTCTTGGCGTCAACACCCCGGAACTGCTGATTTCCCAGCCCGATTTCGGCGAGCAGGCCCTGGACATCGCCGATCTGCTCGTGCGCTCGGGGGCCGTGGACGTGGTGGTCATCGACTCCGTGGCCGCGCTCATCCCCCAGGCCGAACTCGAAGGCGAGATGGGCGAGACGCAGGTCGGCGGCCAGGCCCGGCTCATGTCCCACGCCATGCGCAAGCTGACCGGCACCATTCACAAATCCAATACGTCCGTCATCTTCATCAACCAGATCCGCATGAAGATCGGCATGACCGGCTACGGCAGCCCGGAAACCACCACCGGCGGCAACGCGCTCAAATTCTACGCCAGCGTGCGCCTGGACATCCGCAAGATCCAGACGCTCAAGGACAAGGAAGAGACCTACGGCAGCCGCTGCCGCGTGAAGGTGGTCAAAAACAAGGTCGCGCCCCCGTTTCGCGAGGCCCTTTTCGACATCCTCTACGGCACGGGCGTCTCGCGCGAAGGCGAGCTCATCGACATGGGCGTGGAGGCCGGCATCGTGGACAAGTCCGGGGCCTGGTTCTCGTTTGGCTCGGAACGCCTGGGCCAGGGCCGCGACAACGTCCGGGCCTTCCTCCAGGAACATACCGACATCCGCGACCTGATCGAAACCAAGCTTCGCGAGCACCTGGGATTTCACGACTACGTGCCGCCCGCTTCCCCCGAGGCCATCGAGGAAGAAGACGGGATGTAGGAAAGTCCGGAGGGAAGATGCCTCCGGCGGCCAGGAGGGGATGATCCCCTCCTGGACCTCCCCACTGGTGGGGCCGAAAGGGCGTGGCCGCGTTGCGGCGGCCACGCCCTTTCGGCCAAACAGCAGTGGGCGGGAACCGAATTTATACCCCTAACCCCATCGAGGGGGTTCGGGGGGGATCATCCCCCCCGATGGGGTGGTCCAGGAGGGGCAACGCCCCTCCTGGTTCTTCTCTTGTTACATCGAGGAAGATGCGGGGGATGCGTCCTTTGGTCTTCCATCCCCATGCGGAGGCATACGAGATGATGACGGCCAATGAGATTCGCGCCAAGTTCCTGGACTACTTCGTCGCCAACGGGCACCAGATGGTGTCCTCCTCGCCGCTGGTGCCGCGCGAGGACCCGACACTGCTTTTCACCAACGCCGGCATGGTCCAGTTCAAGAAGGTCTTCCTGGGCCAGGACAAGCCCGGCTACAAGCGGGCCACCACCTCGCAAAAGTGCCTGCGCGTGGGCGGCAAGCACAACGACCTGGAAAACGTCGGCCGCACCGCCCGACACCACACCTTCTTCGAGATGCTCGGCAACTTCTCGTTCGGCGACTACTTCAAGGAAGACGCCATCCGCTTCGCCTGGACCTTCCTCACCGAGGTCATCGGCCTGGACAAATCCCGGCTCTACGCCACGGTCTACCTCGACGACGACGAGGCCCACGAGTTGTGGAAAAAGATCGCCGGCCTGACCGACGACCGCATCTTCCGCCTGGGCGAGAAGGACAACTTCTGGTCCATGGGCGACACCGGCCCCTGCGGCCCCTGCTCGGAGATCATGTACGACCGGGGCGAGGCCATCGCCTGCGGCCCCGACTGCGGCATCGGCACCTGCGACTGCGACCGGTTCCTGGAAATCTGGAACCTGGTCTTCATGCAGTACGACCAGATCGAGCCGGGCAACCGGGTGGGCCTGCCGCGCCCCAGCATCGACACGGGCATGGGCCTGGAGCGCATCGCCGCCGTGGTCCAGGGCGTGCACTCCAATTTCGACATCGACCTGTTCCAGACCATCATCGCCACGGCCGCCGAAATCGCCGGCGTGACCTACGGCGCGGACGAGGAAAGCGACACGGCGCTTCGCGTCATCGGCGACCACAGCCGCTCGGTGGCCTTTCTCCTGGCCGACGGCGTCATGCCCTCCAACGAGGGCCGGGGCTACGTGCTGCGCCGGCTGATCCGCCGGGCCTTGCGGTTCGGGAAACTCATCGGCCTGTCCGATCCGTTCCTCTACAAGACCGCCGGCACGGTGGTGGACGTCATGGGCGAGGCCTATCCGGAACTCGTGGCCAGCCGCGAATTCATGGAGCGGGTGGTGCGCGAGGAAGAGGAGCGCTTCGGCGTGACGCTCGACAAGGGCCTGGCCATCCTGGCCGAGGAGCTCGACCGTATGGCGGCCGCCGGCGAGGCGGTCATCACCGGCGCCTTTGCCTTCAAGCTCTACGACACCTATGGCTTTCCGCTCGACATCGTCAACGACGTGGCTGGCAAGCGCGGCATGGCCGCCGACGAGGACGGCTACCGCGCCTGCATGGCCGAACAGAAGGCCCGGGCGAAAAAAGCCTGGAAGGGCAGCGGCGAGACCGACCCGGCCGTGCTGTTTTTGGAACTGCTTGAATCGGGCATGCAGTCGCGCTTTGTCGGCTACGAGAACCTGACTGCCCAAAGCCGCGTCAATGCGCTCATTTCCGCCGACGGCCAGGCCGTGGAGCGCCTGACCACCGGCCAGACCGGCTATCTGGTCTGCGCCGTCACCCCCTTTTACGGCGAATCCGGCGGCCAGGCCGGCGACGTGGGCACCATTTCGACCCTGACCGGCGACGCGGCCGTCACCGGCACCATCAAGGCCGGCCCGGAACTGACCGCCCACCATATCACGGTGGAAAAGGGCGAGATCCTCCTCGACCAGGAAGCCGACCTGGCCGTGGACGCGGCCGTGCGCCAGGCCACCGCCCGCAACCACACCGCCACCCACCTGCTCCACAAGGCCCTCAAGGAAGTGCTCGGCAACCACGTCAACCAGGCCGGCTCGCTGGTCACCCCCGACCGGCTGCGCTTCGACTTCACCCACGGCGCGGCCATGACCGCCGAGGAACTGGCCAGGGTCGAGGACGCGGTCAACGCGGCCATTTTGCTCGACGCCCCGGTCACGACCGAGGTCCTGGCCATCGAGGCCGCCCGGGCCAAGGGTGCCACGGCGCTTTTCGGCGAGAAATACGGTGATACGGTGCGGGTGGTCGCGGTGCCGGGCGTGTCCATGGAATTTTGCGGCGGCACGCACTTGCGGGCCACGGGCCAGGCCGGCAGCTTCCTGATTCTGTCCGAATCGGGCGTGGCCGCCGGCACGCGCCGCATCGAGGCGGCCACGGGGTTCAATGCCCTGGCCCAGATGCGGGCCATGCGCGGCGAACGCGACGAGGCCCTGCACGCCGTCAAGGCCCGGCCCGGGGAACTGGTTTCGCGCGTGAAAAAGCTCCAGGACGAGATCAAGGCCCTGGGCAAGGAGAAGGAACAGCTGGCCGCCAAGCTGGCCTCGGGCCAGGGCCGCGACCTCATGGCCGGGCTGGAGGAGATCGGCGGCGTGCAGGTCCTGTGCGCCCGGGTGGACGCGCCCAACGTGAAGGCCCTGCGCGAGGCCATGGACGACCTGCGCAGCAAGCTGCCCTCGGGGGTGGTGGCCATCGCCGCCGAGCAGGACGGCGGCAAGGTGAGCCTCATTGTGGCCGTCAGCAAGGACCTGCTCGGTCGTTTCACCGCCCCGACGCTGATCAAGGACGCGGCGGCGGCGGTGGGCGGTTCCGGCGGCGGCCGGCCGGACATGGCCCAGGCCGGCGGCACCAACCCGGCCGGCATCGACGAGGCCTTCGCCAAGGTCAAGGCGGCCGTGGCCGGCTAGGCGACGCCCCTTCGCTCCAAACGTTCAGGGCGGCCCCGCGCGGGGCCGCCCTTTTTTTGCGCCGGTTGCGGCTCTGGCGCATCAGGCGCTGGCCGTGGCGAGCCGGTCAAGCCCCGTTCACCCGGCCGGGGCGGTGTGGCGAGCCGGTCAAGCCCCGTTCATCTGGCCGAGGGCGGTGCGGCCGTGGGCGGCGCGGCAGCGTGACAGCCGCCGTCGCTCCCGCGATGCAAAAAACCAGGCCAGGGCCTGTTCCAAGTCGGACCGTGAACATGGTAGGCATGCGCAAAGACCGCTGCGCCTTCCCGACAGCGGAGCAACACAACGTAACCGCTCACGGGATGTTTGCCATGCCGTATTTGTCGTGTCGTTTCGCTTTGGCCCTTTGCCTTGGCATCGCCGCAACCGCCACGAATGTTGCCGCAACCGCCACCCCAAAGGCCACCGCCCCCCCGGTTTCCGCACAAGCCTTCACCGGCTCGGCCAGTTGCCGCGACTGCCACGAAAAATTCTACAAGCTCTGGTCCACCTCCTTCCACGGACTGGCCATGCGGCCCTACGACGACACCGTGGCCGCAACGCTGCTTGGCCCCCAGGACGCGGACATCGTCATCGGCCAGGCCGCCTACCGCATGCGCCTGGGCGCCGGCGAGGGCTTCATGGAAGAACGCATCGACGGGCAAACCAAAACCTATCCCATCGCCCAGGTCCTGGGCGGCAAAAACGTCTTCTATTTCCTGACCCCCCTGGAAAAAGGCCGGTTGCAGACCATGCCGCTGGCCTACGACGTGCGCCGCAAGGAGTGGTACGACATGGCCGGCAGCGCCATGCGCCATTTCCCCAGCGGCCCAAGCCAGACCCTCCATTGGAAGGAATGGCCCTACACCTTCAATACCGGCTGCTATGGCTGCCACGTCAGCCAGCTTTCCACCAATTACGATCCCCAAACCGACACCTACGCGACCACCTGGACCGAGCCCGGCATCAACTGCGAAACCTGCCACGGCCCGGGCCAGGAACACATCCGCGTCTGCCTGGCCGCGCCCAAGGACAACCCGCCCAAGGACATGAAGCTCATCCGGGGCGGCAGTTCCTTCACCCATGCCCAGCAAAACGACCTGTGCGGCATCTGCCACGCCAAAACCGTGGCCCTGACGACTTCCTTCGGCCCCGGCGACCGCTACTTCGATCACTTCGACCTCATCGGCTACGAAAACCCGGACTTCTATCCCGACGGGCGCGACCTCGGCGAAAACTACACCATGACCTCCTGGGCCCGCAGCCCCTGCGCCCAGTCGGGCAAGCTCGACTGCATGCACTGCCACACCTCCAGCGGCCGCTACAAATTCGCCGACCCGGCCAAGGCCAACGACGCCTGCAAGCCCTGCCACGCCGACCGGGTGGACAACGCCCCAAGCCACACCCACCACCCCGCCGGCAGCCCCGGCAACCGCTGCGTGTCCTGCCACATGCCCGCCACCGAATTCGCCCGCATGCGCCGCAGCGACCACTCCATGCTGCCGCCCACCCCGGGGGCGACCATGGCCCACGGCTCGCCCAACGCCTGCAACCTCTGCCACGCCGACAAGGACGCGGCCTGGGCCGACGGGCAGGTCCGGGCCTGGCACGCAAACGACTACCAGGCCCCGGCCCTGGCCAAGGCCGAACTGGTCGCGGCCGCCCGGCGCGGCGACTGGTCGAACCTTCCGGCCATGCTCGATTTCGTCGCGGACGGCAAAAACGACGCCGTCTACGCCGCCTCGCTCCTGCGCCTGCTGCGGCCCTGCCTGGACGGGCGCAAGTGGCCGGCGGCGGTGGCCGCCACCACCGCCCCCTCGCCCCTGGTGCGGGCGGCGGCGGCCGAGGCGCTCACCGACGGCCCCACGCCCGAGGGCCAGGCGGCCCTGGTGCGGCTTTGCGGCGACGAGTACCGGCTCGTACGCGTGCGGGCGGCGGCGGCCTTGTCCAATGTGCCCCGCGACAGCCTCGACCCGGCCGCCCGGGAGGCCGTGGACCGGGCCACGGCGGAGTTCGTGGCTTCGCTGGATACCCGGCCGGACCTGTGGACCTCGCAGTACAACCTGGGCAACCATGCCCTTGGCCAGGGCCATGCGGACCAGGCCGTGGGGTATTACGAAAAGGCCCGGCTTCTCGACCCCACCGCCATCCCCCCGCTGATCAACCTGTCCATCGCCCTGGGCCGCCTGGAGAGGCCCGAGGCGGCCGAACAGGCCCTCAATGACGCTTTGCGCCTGGCCCCGGACGGTGCGGCGGCTCATTTCAACCTGGGCCTGCTGCTGGCCGAGCGCCACGATCCGGCCGGTGCGGAAAAACACCTGCGCGCGGCCTTTCGGGCCGATCCCAGCCTGGCCGAGGCCGCCTACAACCTCGGCATCCTGCTGGCCGCGACCAACCCCGAGGACGCCTTGCGTTTCGCCCGCAAAGCCAGTGGTCTGCGCCCCGGCAACCCGCGCTACGCCTATGCCCTGGCCTTCCTGCTGGCCCGGTCCGGCCAGTCCGGCGAGGCCTTGGCCGTCCTGGGCCCGGTGGTCGCAGCCCGGCCCGACTACACCGATGCCGTGCGCCTGTACGGACAGTTGCTGCGCCAGGCCGGCCAGAAGCCCTGACGGTGCCCCGACGCCGCGCCGATGCACCGCCGGGGCTGCTCGTGGGGCGAGCCCCTTGACCGCACAAGCGCGGCCTTGGCCGCAGGGCAATCGGGCGGGCGTGTCGGTGGAGCCCCTTGACCGCAAGCGCGCAGCCTTGGCATCATGGCCGCAATCGGCCCGCCCGGAAGTTCGCGTCCTTCGGACACGGCGCGCCATGCACGGCCGCCCCTCGGCCCAAGCCCGGGAGAGACCATGACGACCTGCTTCAAGGCCCGCCTGGAACAGATCGCCGAACGCCTGGACAACATTGGCGAGGCGGAAGTCCTGCAGGACGTCCTGGCCATTCTCGACGCCCCGCGCCTGTCCCTGGATTTCCTGTGCCACCTGCGGCTGTACGCCGAGACCCTGCCCCGGGCCGAGGACTGCCCGCTGACCCCCACCCAGCGCCATTTGCACTTCCTGTGGGATGCCTTCGACAAGCTGCCGCTTTCGCTCATCGTCCCCTTCGCCATTCCCCTGCGCCGGCTCATTGCCCACCGGCTGTTCGGGGCCTGCGGCAGCGCCTTCACCGCCGAGGAGAACCTGCGTTTCAATTTCGGGCCGCTGCTGCGGGTGGGCGCCGGGGTGTTCATCAACCGCAACGTCTTCCTCGACACCAAGGGCGGCGTCAGCCTCGGCGACGGCGTGGCCCTGGCCGAGGACGTGCGGGTGTTTACCCACAGCCACGGCGAGGCCTCGCACATCGAGCGCACCTACGCCCCGGTGGTGGTCGGCGACTATGCCAAGGTCTATTCCGGCGCGGTCCTGCTGCCAGGCGTGACCGTGGGCCGGCAGGCCATCGTGGCCGCCGGGGCGCTGGTTACCCACGACGTGCCGGAAAACATGGTCGTGGCCGGCCGGCCGGCCACGGTCCTGCGCGAACGCCGCAGCGAGGGCCGCCACGGCGAGGAGCTGGAGCACATCTGGCTGTTCTAGGCCGCCTGTGGCCACCCCGGCCCGGGCTTACAGATTGCCCTCGTTGAAGGCGTCGAGCGCCGCCAAACCGCTTCCCGAAGCGACGTAACGGCCGGTCGCCGCGTCGAAGCGGGAGGTCGCGGCAAAGGTGCGCGCCCGCACGGCCGCCTTTCGCCCCCCGCAACCGCTGCACGGCGCAAGCCGCACCCTGGCCGTCACATCCGGGTACGCCGTGCCCGGGCGCGGCGCCGTGCGCCAATCCAGGGTTTCGGTGAAGCACTGGCGGCAGTCGGCCCGCACCGCCAGGGTGAAGACCTCGGCGATACGCCGCAGCCGCCCGGACACCACGTGATAGAGCCCGGTGGAGAGGTAGCTCTGGTTGGAATTGCTGTGGTGGTTGCGGATGAAAAAAGCCTCTCCCGGCCCCAGGGGCAACGTCTTGCCCTGGAGGGCGTCGCAAAAGGCATCGGTTTGCACGGCGACCACGTCGCAGGGTGCCGCCGCGCCCTCGGGAAACAGGGCCAGCACGGCCATCCCGCCCCCGGGCGTGTCCGCCTCCCCTGTAAACGACCACAAGGTGACGCCAAAGGCCTTGCCTTGGCCGCGCACGGCAAAGGCCTCGACCCCGGTCAGCCGCGACCCGGCCGGAAGGGTTGTGCGCTGCCTGGTCCCGGGCTGGCGCAGGACCTGTTCCCGGGTCGTGACCCAGGTCTCGGCCTGGCCCGGCCCATCGATGCCCGCGAAGACCGCCCGGGCGAGCGCGGCGTAGGTCACGGCCGCCCCCGGCCACGCCGCCTGGTCCAGATGGGCCACGTTCACGGCCAAGGCCGGCGCCGGCCAGACGGCCAGGCCAAGCCACAACAACACGACACGCCCCATGGTTCCTCCCCGGCGGTGCCGCACGTGGCCTATTCGGCGGCCGCGCCCAGAAAAAGGCGCGACACCCGGCCCCCCTTGAAGCGGAACATCAGGCCGTCGTAGACGGAGCCGGCAACGAACGCCTCGCCGGCCCTGGACAGCCCCTCTTCGTCCTGGAATCGGCCGTAGGCGGCCCGCACCGCCGCTTCCGTCGCGCCGATGCCCACGCCCCGGCCGGTGGTCAGGGCGCACGGGGCCGTCACCGTGACGGCGGCCACCGTTTTCGGCCCGCCCTTGCGCGGCCCGGCCATTTTGAGCCGCAGCCCGCAACCGGGGAAATCCAGGTCCTGCACGAAATCGCCGGTCGCGGCCTCGAAAAATTCCCGCCCGGGCCGTGGCCGGCAGGAAACCGCCCGCCTGGCCGCCGCCTGGCCAAGCCCCAGGCGCAACGGGCCGATGCGCTCGGCCCGGGTGTCGAAGGGCGCCCCCCGGCGCGCGCCCTGGGCCCAGGCGGTCGCGGCCAGGCCGCACAGCAGCAACACCACCGCCGCCCCCGTAAGGCCCAAGCGTTTTTTCCCCGTCATGTCGCACCTCCCCTTCCTGGCCCGCCCACCCAGGGCGCCGGCACCGTCCGAAACCCGGTCACTCCCGGGTATCACCACAAGCCGGCCCGGCCGTCCAGACGAACTTCCCCGCCAGGGCCAACCGTCCGCCCGTGCCATTGACGCCGGGCGCCCGGCCACATACACGTCCCTGCAACCGCCGCCCGGACTCGGGCGCGGCCCTTGCCGGAGGACAGCCCCAACCATGGCCCGCATTCTCTACGGCGTGCACGGCACCCAGCACGGCCACGCCATCCGCGCCCTCATCCTGGCCCGCCACCTGCGGGCGCAGGGCCACGAATTCCTGTTCGTTTCCAGCGAGGAGGGGGCGGGGCTGCTTTCCCGCGAGTTCCCGGTGGAGCGTTTCGAAAACCCCGGCACGCGCTACAAAAACCAGAAGCTCGACACCCCGGCCACCCTGCGCCTGGCCGGCCGCACCCTGGCCCGGCGCGGCGCGGAGCTGGCCCGCCTGGCCGCGCTCATCGCCGCCTTCAAGCCCGACCGGGCCATTTCCGACTACGAATACTTCGTGCCCATCGCCGCGAAAAAAGCCGGCATCCCCTGCCTGTCCATCGACCACCAGCACGTCGTCTCCTGCTGCGACCACGACGTGCCCTGGCGGCTTTTGCCCGACTACTGGGGCATCCGGGCCTCCATCCGCTTCCTTTTTTCCGCCGCGACCGACTACCTGGCCATCTCCTTCTACCAGCCGCCCCCCAAACCCGGGGCAAGGGCCCGCCTGGCCCCGGCCATCCTGCGCCAAAGCGTCCTGGAGCGCCGCCCCACCGACGGCAGCCATATCCTGGTCTACCAAAGCTGCGGCATCCGCGACGCCTTCGCCCCCTACCTGCGCCGGCTGGACCGGGAGTTTCGCGTCTACGGCTACAAGATGGACAAGGTCGACGGCAACCTGACCTACCGCGACTATTCCGAGGACGGCTTCCTCGACGACCTGGCCTCCTGCGCCTACGTCATCTGCGGCGGCAGCCACAACCTCATGAGCGAGGCCCTTTTCTACGGCAAGCCGGTCCTGTCCTTCCCCGTGGCCGGGGCCTTTGAACAGCAGCTCAACGCCCTGTACCTGGAGCGCCTGGGCTATGGCCGCATGGCCTCCATGGATCGGCTGACGCCCGCACTGCTCCCCGATTTCGAAAAAGGACTGCCCGCCCGGCGCGACCGCATCGCCGGCGGCCATTTTTGCGGCAACGAAACCGTCTTTTCCCTGGTCGAGGATTTCTTGCGCCACGGCCTGCTGCCGGGACGGTCCTGAAATGGCCCGATGCCCCTGGCGCAACGCGCCCGCTTTTTTTACACTGCCCGCACCGAAACGCCCAAAGGAGAACCGCATGCGCCCTGCCCGCTTCCTCCCGGCGATCCTGGCTTTGTGCCTGGCCTTCGCCGCCTCGGCCCTGGCCGCCGAGACGCCCCTGACCTTCGGCTTGCTGTTGGTGGGGCCCTACAACGACAAAGGCTACAGCCAGGCCCAGTACGAGGGCGGCAAATACATCGAGGCCCACCTGCCCGGCGCCAAGATGCTCTACCTCGACAAGGTCAACCCGGCCGACCGGCCCGGCGTGACCATCCCGCAGGTGGTGGACGACCTGGTGGCCAAGGGGGCGACGCTTATTTTCGCCGGCTCCGACGACATGAAGGACGGCATCCGCGAAGCCGCCGAGCAGCATCCGGAACTGACCTTCGTCCACATTTCCGGCGACGACGTGCTCACGGGCAAGGCTCCCAAAAACCTGGGCAACGTCTTCTCCAAGATGGAATACGCCAAGATGATGGCCGGCTTTGCCGCGGCCATGACCACCAAGACCGGCAAGATCGGCTTTCTGGGGCCGCTGATCAACGACGAGACCCGCCGGCTGGCCGACGCCGCCTACCTCGGCGCGCGCTACGCCTGGGAGACGGTCCGCGGCCAGAAACCCGAGGCCTTGTCGTTCAAGGTCACCTGGATCGGCTTCTGGTTCAACATCCCGGGCGTGACCTCCGACCCCAACCAGGTGGCCGGGTCGTTTTTCGACCAGGGCTACGACGTGGTCATTTCCGGCATCGACACTCCCGAGGCCCTGACCGTGGCCTCCACCCGCCGCAAGGCCGGGGCCGACGTCTACGCCCTGCCCTACGACTTCAAGGACGCCTGCGGCGGCGCGCCCGAGGCCTGCCTGGGCGTGCCCTACTTCAACTGGGGCCCGCCGCTGCTCGGCATCGCCAAGGCCGTGGCCGCGGGCAGCTACAAGCCCGCCTTCGAGTGGCTCGCCCCGGATTTCGCCGCCCTAAACGACCCGGACAAGAGCCCGGTCGGCTTCATGCCCGGCCAGGCCCTGGCCGCCGAGAACAAGAAGGCCCTGGACCAGTTCGTGGCCGACCTGGGCTCGGGCAAGGTGAACCTCTTCGCCGGCCCCCTGGCCTACCAGGACGGCACGGTCTTCGTGCCGGCCGGCCGCACGGCCACGGACAAGGAACTGTGGTTCTGCCCGCAGTTGCTCAAGGGCATGGAAGGCGCCAGCGCCTCGAAATAACGCAAGATTCGGAGTCGCCCCGTGGATGTCGTCCTTTCCCATATCGTCAAGCGCTTCGGGTCGCTTACGGCCAACGACGACGTGAGCCTGACCCTGCGGGGCGGGCGCATCCACGGGCTGCTCGGGGAAAACGGCGCCGGCAAGTCCACGCTCATGCGCGTGCTGTGCGGCCAGCATGCCCCGGACGGGGGCGCAATCGTCGTGGGCGGCGTTGCCCGGTCGCGGCTGACCCCGGACGAAGCGGCGGGCCTTGGCATCGGCATGCTGCCCCAGGACCCGCTGGATTTCCCGCCCCTTCGGGTCTGGGAGAACTTCGCCCTGGGCGGCGGCCCGGTGCTCGGGCGGGCCGAGGCCCGCAGCCGGCTCGGGGCGGTCTGCGACCGCATGGGCTTTTGCCTGCGCCCGGAAGCCGCCGTGGCCGACCTGACCGTGGCCGAGCGCCAGCACCTGGAACTGGCCCGGCTGTTCGACCGCGACGTGCGCCTTTTGATCCTCGACGAGCCGACCTCGGGCATCTCCCCGGCCCAGAAGGAAACGCTGTTTGCCGTGCTGCGGGCCTTCGTTTCCGACGGCCAGCGCCTGGTCGCCCTGGTCACCCACAAGCTCAACGAAGCCAAGGAACTGTGCGACGAGGTCTTCATCCTGCGCCACGGCAGGCTTGCCGGCGCCTTTGCCGCGCCCCTGGACGGCCAGGCCATCCTGTCGGCCATGTTCGGGGCCGAGGTCGCCGCCCTGGCCGAGGCCGCCCCGCCCCCGCCGCCCCGGCCCGTGGCCGCGGCCGCGCCCGTGCTGCGCGCCGAGGGCCTGGTCATCGCCGACGACAAGGCCGTGCTGACCGACGTGAGCCTGGAGGTCCTGCCCGGCGAGATCGTGGGCCTGGCCGGCATCTCCGGCGGCGGCCAGGAGGCGCTGCTGCGCGGCCTGGCCGGCATCGCCCCGTGCGTGGCCGGTTCCCTGGAAGTTTCCGGCAAGGCCCTGGCCGGCAAGCCGGCCACCGGTTTCCTCGCCGCCGGCGTCCACTACCTGCCGGCCGCCCGCATGGAGGAAGGGCTTTTTGCCGGGCTGACCCTGCTCGACCACGTGCGCCTGGCCTTTCCCGACCGGCGCAAGGAGGCGCGGACGATTTTCGCCGAGCGCTGCGTGGGCCGCTTTCGCCTCACCAACACCCCGGACGCCCGGGCCGATTCCCTGTCCGGCGGCAACCAGCAGCGCCTGCTGTTGTCGCTGATCCCCGACGACACCAAACTCCTTTTGGCCGACAACCCCACCCGGGGCCTGGACGCCGCCTCCATCGCCCATATCTGGGACCATTTCCGGGAGCGGGCCGCGGCCGGCGCGGCCGTGGTCTTTTTCTCCGAGGACCTCGACGAACTGCTCGCCCATGCCGGCCGGGTGCTGGTCTTCTACAACCGCGACATGGCCGCCGACCTGCCCGCCGCCAGCCTCGACCCGGCCAAGGTGGGCGACCTCATGACCGGCCGGGCCATGGCCGGGGAGCACGCCGCATGACCGCCCGCCTTGGCCTGCTTCCCCGGGCCGGCTTCGCCGCCCTGGCCGCCCTGGGCGTCACGCTGCTCATCCTCGTCGCCGCCGGCGCGCCGCCGCTTTCCACGCTCGCGGTCATGCTGGACGGCGGCCTGGGCTCCCAGGCGGCCCTGCTGCGCACCCTGGCCGCCTTCACGCCGCTGCTGTTGTGCGGCGCGGCCCTGTGCGTCACCTTCGCCGCCAACCTCTGGAACATCGGCGTGGAGGGCCAGATCACGCTGGGGGCCATCTGCTGCCAGGGCTACCTGCGCGCCGCCGACCCCGGCGGCGGGCTGCCGGCCGCCCTGGACCTGGCCCTGGGCCTCGGGTTCGGCGCCCTGGGCGGCCTGGCCTGGGCCCTTGTTTCCGGCGTGCTGCGCACCCATGGCCGGGTCCACGAGATCTTTTCCGGCCTGGGGCTCAATTTCGTGGCCATGGGCGCCTCGCTGTGGCTCATCCTCGGCCCCTGGAAACGGCCGGGCATGGCCTCCATGAGCGGCACCGAGACCCTGCCCGCCGCCGTATGGCTGCCGGCGCTTGGCGGTCGGCCCATGAGCACCGTCGGGCCGATCCTGGCCGCCATCGCCTTCGCCGCCGTGGCCTGGCTGCTTACGCGCACCTTTTTCGGCCTGACCCTGTCCGCCGTGCGCCAAAACCCCCTGGCCGCCACCCGCCTGGGGCTTCGGCCCAAAGCCCGCATCCTGGCGGCCATGGGCCTCTGCGGCGCCCTGGCGGGACTTTCCGGGGCCGTCCTCGTGGCCGGCCTCTACCACCGGCTCATTCCGTCGATTTCCGGCAACTACGGCTACACCGCCATCCTGGCCGTGTTGCTGGCCTCCGGGAGCCTGCCCGCCCTGCCCCTGGCTTGCCTCTTTTTCGCCGTGCTGACGGTCGGCTCCATCCAGCTGCCCCTGTCGCTGACGCTCGATTCCTCCCTGGCCGGCGTCATCCAGGGCGTGCTCGTGCTGACGCTTTTCGCCGCCCGGCGCGCCTGGCCCAGACACGGCGGAGGGGCAAAATGACCTACGACTACGCCGCCGCCCTTTTTGCCGCGGTGCTCTTTGCCGCCGCGCCGCTGATCCTGGCGGCGCTGGGCGAGACCGTGTCCGAGCGGGCCGGGGTCATCAACCTGTCCATGGACGGCACGGTCCTTTTTGCCGCCATGGCCGCCTTTGCCGTGGCCCGGGCCTGCGGCAACCCCTGGATCGGCCTTGTGGCCGGTGCCGGGGCCGGGGCGCTGGTGGCGCTGGTTCTGGCCGTGTTCGGCCTGCTGCTCGGGGCCTCGGAGCTGGCCGTGGGCTTCGTGCTCACGCTTTTTTGCCGGGAGCTGGCCTATTTCATGGGCCACGGCGTGGCCCGCCAGCCCGGGCCGGACCTCGGCAGCCTGTCCCTGCCGGTCATGTCCGACATCCCGTTTGTCGGCCCGGCGGTTTTCGGCCAGAGCCCGGTGGTGCTTTTAAGCCTCGTGGCCGTGGCGGCCGTGTGGTGGCTGCTCATGCGCACCCGGCCGGGGCTGGTGCTGCGGGCCGTGGGCGAATCGCCCAAGGCGGCGGCCAGCCGGGGCGTGAACGTCAAAAAGGTCCAGTTCCTGTGCTGCCTGGCCGGCGGCGCCCTGGCCGGCCTGGCCGGGGGGGTGTATTCGCTGTCGGTCAAGCCCGGCTGGGGCCATCCGCAGGGCTGCGAGGGCGCCGGCTGGATCGCCCTGGCCATCGTCATCTTCGGCGGCTGGAAACCGGTGCGCGTGGCCTTGGGCGCGCTGTTCTTCGCCGCCATCCAGGTGGCCGGCATCGCCCTCCAGGACGCCCTGCCCGGGCTTTCCGGGGCGCTGTTTCAGATCGCGCCCTTCCCGGTCATGATCCTCACCCTGCTCGTGGTCAACCTGCGCCGCTCCACGGCCTTTCGCGAGGCCGCCCGGCGCGTGCCGCTTCTGGGCCACCTCATGCCCAAAACGGCCGGCGGCGCGCCCGGCGCCGTGGTCGGCGCCCTGGACCGGGGATTTTAGCCGCCCGAGGCCTGCGGCGGCTCGCGCGGTTGCCACTGCCGCCTATTTGCGATAACGCAACGCCGAGTCGCGAGCCAAGCGGCCAAAACCCCCGCAAAACGGACCGGAGCGCCATGAGAAAACGACCGTTGACCCCGGGAACGTATTATCGTTTGCCCTGGAACCTGGCCGACAACGCCATCACCTGGCTTGAGCCCACCACCAAGTGCAACCTCTATTGCGAGGGCTGCTACCGGGAAAACGATCCCGACGGGCACCGGCCGCTCAGTGACGTTATCCGGGAACTGGAGACGGTCAAGAAGCTGCGCCGCACGGACAACATCTCCATCGCCGGCGGCGAGCCGCTGATCTACCCCGACATCGTGCCGCTGGTGCGCTACGTCGCCTCCAAGGGCTGGAAGCCGGTCATCAATTCCAACGGCCAGGCGCTGACCCCCGAACTCGTGCGCGAGCTGTACGCCGCCGGCGTGGTCGGCTTCACCATGCACGTGGACTCCCACCAGAAGCGCCCCGGCTGGAAGGGCGCCACGGAAAAGGACCTGTGCGAACTGCGCCTCAAGCTCGCCGAGATGATCCACGAGCACGGCCAGGGCCAGATCGCCTGCTCCTTTAACGCCACCATCTACCGCGACACCCTGGCCGATATCCCCATGCTCACGCGCTTTGCCCACGAGCATATCGATATCATCCAGACCATGGTCTACATCCTGTTCCGCTCGGCCAGGAAGAAGAACAATTTCGACGTCTTCGTCCACGGCAAGCCCGTGGACGTCGGCGACCTCGTCTACCAGCTCGACCATCAGGAAGACCACCAGGACCTGGTCTCCCAGGAGATCGCCGACGCCATCCGCCTGGCCTACCCCGACCACGAGCCCTGCGCCTATTTAAACGGCACCGAGGA
This sequence comes from Solidesulfovibrio sp. DCME, assembly GCF_049995385.1. Taxonomy (NCBI): domain Bacteria; kingdom Pseudomonadati; phylum Thermodesulfobacteriota; class Desulfovibrionia; order Desulfovibrionales; family Desulfovibrionaceae; genus Solidesulfovibrio; species Solidesulfovibrio sp. DCME. Next base: position 471,722 of record NZ_CP188261.1, on the reverse strand, counting down.
CCCCCTGTCCATGAAGTGGCTACTGACGCTTCGGGCCGGCACGAAAGACGAGATCCTCGGCTACCTCGACCCGAAATTCGCCGAATGGACGCAGATTTTCCATCACCTCTTCTTCGGCACCTACCTGGCCTACTCGCGGCCGTGCTGGATGCAGTGGCTGCAAAAGCTGGCCCTGGTGGCGCCATTCAACGGCAGCCTGCGCAAGATCTTCGGCAAGCTGCTTACCAGGCCCAAACTGTGGTTCAAGCCCGTCAACATCCAGTCCATCATGGTCATCCAGCCCTGCGACCTCTTCGACGACGGCCGCCAGAACATGTGCGACGGCTGTCCCGACGCCATCCTGCACGACGGCAAGATGGTCTGGAGCTGCCGGGTGGACGAGTTGGAGAAGTTCGGCGCCTTCATCCAGTGCGCCCCGCGCGGCGGCTGCTGCGGCGGCAAGGCCGCCCCGGCGCCCCAGGCCGCGCCGCAGCCGGAACCTGCCCCCGAGCCCGTCAAGGAGCCCGAACCGGCGCCCGCGCCACAGCCCGAGCCGACGCCGGAACCGCAGCCCGTTCCCGAGCCGCAGCCGGAGCCGACGCCCGAACCCGTTGTCGCGCCCCAGCCGGAACCGGTCGCCCAGCCCGAACCCGAACCGCAGCCTGAGCCTGAACCGGTTCCGGCCCCGCAACCAGAGCCGCAGCCCGAGCCCGAGCCGACGCCGGCCCCGCAACCGGAACCGCAGCCCGAGCCGGCTCCGGCCCCCGAGCAGGCCCCGGCGGCCGGAGCCGTGCCGGCCCCGCGCCAGGAAACCGCGCCGGTAGCCAAGGAAATGCATCAGCCGGCCGTGAAGGTCGACCTCCCGCCGGCGGTCGTCACCCCCGAACCGACGGCCGAGGCGCCAAAGCCCGAACCGGTTGCGCAACCGGCCAAGGCCGTCGCGGCCGAACCCGAACCGACCCCGGAACCGGCCAAGGCCGAGGCGCCCAAGCCGGCCGCACAGCCGGCCCCGGCCGCCGAACCGTCCCCCATCCTGACGGCCAAGCCGACCAAGGCCGCCAAGGCCGAGCCCGCCAAAGCCAAGGCCGCGCCGGCCAAAAAAGCCGGCAAGGCCGCCAAGAAGAAAGCCAAGGCCAAATAGCCGGACCGATCCTTCCCTCCCGGCCGCCCAGGCGGCCGGGAGGGGGAATCCCCCATGCCCAAAGACGTATCCCCTCCGCCCGGCAAAGCCGCCCGCCCGTCCTACGGTATCGTTTCCAAATTCGCCCACCTGGCCGGCGCCCAGTGGATTCACGACGCCCTGCACACCTTCTTCCTCATCTACCTGGCCCGGCTGTCCACCAGCGACTACGGCGAATTCATGGTCGCCTTCGGCCTGGCCTCCATCATCCTGTTTCTGGGCGAATTCGGCCTCAACCAGCCCCTTGTCGCCTCGCTGAGCAAGAAATACAGCCACAAGGGCGACATCCTGGCCCAGTATACGCTCTTAAAAAGCGTGCTGCTGGTCAGCGGCTGGCTGGGCGTGGTGGTCTTCATCTACTGGCAGGGCTACACGCCGGGGCTCAAAAACCTGGTCATGGTCATCTCGGCCGGCGTGGGCCTGGAAGCCATCGCCAGCTCCTTTTTCGTGGCCATCCGGGTGGAGGGGAGGCAGGACCTGGAAGGCCGCATCCGTGTGGTTTCCGGCATCCTCGGCTACGGCTACGCCATCTCCCTGCTGGCAATGGGGGCCGCGCCCCACTGGATCGCTCTCTTTAAGGTCATCGAGAACGTCTCCAACCTGGCCGGCGGCGTCTGGATGGCGCTCAAGAAGACCGATTTCGCCGGGCTGACCCTCAAGCGCAAATCCCTGGCCCGCACCTGGGCCACGGCCAAACACGGCACCACCTTCGTGCTCATGGCCCTGGCCGCCATCCTCTACAACAAGGCCAACCTCTACTTCCTGCAAAGCCAGGGCGGCCCGACCAAGGTGGCCCAGTACAGCGTCACCTGGGAGCTGGTGGACGGCATTTCCATCCTGGTCTCCAACCTGCTTTTGCGCAGCATCCTCTATCCGCTGTTCGTGCGGCTGTGGAAAAGCGACCGCCGCGAGTTCCAGCGGCTGGCCAACAATTCCGTGCGCTGGCTCATCGGGGCCTCCATCCCCATCATGTTCGTGCTTTTTATCGAGTCCGACCGCCTCATCGGGCTCATCTACGGCGGTGCCTACAAGGACGCCATGTGGATGCAGAAGTGGCTGGTGGGCACCATCATCTGCGGTTTCGTCCACAACCTGGCCGCCTACCTCATGATGAGCCAGGGCAAACAACGCCTGCTCCTTTTCATCTACATCGGCGGCCTGGCCGTGAACCTGGCCCTGTGCGCCACGCTCATCCCGACAGATCCGCTGCTCGGGACCTGCCTGGCCATGCTCATCACCAAGGCGGCCGTGGCCGTGACCACCACCAGCTACTGCCAGGCCACCATGCGGGTGATCGACGTCAAATCCATGTGGCGCATCGCGGCGGCCTGCGCCTGCGGCGCGGGGCTCTACTGCGCCACGGCGCCGCTGGGCATCCGCGAGATCCCCGAAGCCCTGGCCCTGGTGCCCTTCATCTACCTGGGCTTCCAGTGGAAAAAGGAACTGGCGGCCCAAAAAGCCCAGGCAGGGACGCGCTGAGGGCGCCCTGGCCGCGCTTTTCCGATCTTTCCATTGCACTTCGAAAATGGCCCTATGCTGCGGAAGGGATTGCGAACCTTCCTCCGGACACGGCCCCCAGTCCATGCCGCCCGGGCAACAAAAAAAGGCCTATAAGCCGGCCAAGAAAAAGCACCGTCACGGCCCGCCCGATCAGGCGCCGGCCTGGGACTACCGCAATCAGCAGCAATAGGGCCTGCGCCGGCAAGGCCCGATTTCCCCGGGCGTTCGCCGGCCTTGCCGCCAAACGCCCGAAGCGATGCGCCGGGGAACCGTATCCCCGCCGACCCGATTCCCCGGCCCGGCGCTTCCGGCCACGTAAAAAAGGCCGCTTGCCAGGCAAGCGGCCTTTGTTCGGTTGCCCGTCCTTACGGTCAGGCTACTTCTGGCGGAACACCCGGGTGACCACCCCGCCCCAGCCGACCTTGTAGGCGATCCCGCGCCAGGACATGGTGTTGGTCGTAAAGGTGCGGCCGAAACACCAGGCCAGCATGGCAAAGGTGGCCGCGTAGCCGCGCAGCCAGGGGAGCACCCCGACCCGACGCGGGCATAACCCCCGGTAGGCCAGGCCCAAGCCCAGGAACGCGGCCCAATAGGCCACGGCGCCAAGGGCCGCCAGGGGGCAGGCCAGCCCGCCCAGCCAGGCCGCAAAAAGCCCCAGGGCCAGCACCGGCGGCGCGGACAGCACGAAAACCGCCAGGATGGACACCAGCCAGCCCGGCGGAATGCAGAATTTCAGGTAGAGCAACTGGCGGGTGAGCCAGCCGTCCCAGCGCGACAGGGACATGCCGGCCATGGGCGTGTCCAGGCAGGCCGCGGCCACGGGCCAGGCGGCCACGCCGAAACGGTGCAGGTGCGGCCCCATGGAGAAGTCGTCCACGATGTTTCGGCCCCAGAGTTCCCGCAACCCAAAACGCTCGAAGGCGGCCCGGGAAATGGCCATGGCCCCGCCCCAGGGCTGGGTGATGGCCCGGATGGGCTGGAGCAGGTGCAGGGCCAGACAGGTGATGGCCATGCCGATGGTGCCGGTCGCCCCGTCGCCGGGCACGATCCGGTGGAAGCCGCTGGTCATGGGCGCGTCGCCCCGGATGATGGGCGCGGCCAGGTTGGTGACGAAATGCCGGTCGGCCAGGTGGCTCGAATCGCAGAAGACGAAGATTTCGGCCGTGGCCGCGGCCCGGATGCCGGCCAGGATGTTGTGGTTTTTCTGGCCGCAGCGCTCGGCCGGGCCGGCGGTGACCATACGCGCGCGCGGGTCGTCGCCGGCCACGCTCGCAACGAGCCCGACGGCCGGGTCATCGGCCGTGGCCGTGGCGAAAACCACCAGGAAATCCGGATAGTCCTGGTCGAGCAGCGAGGCGATGGCCTCGCGCATGCCGGGATGGTCGCCGGTGACGGGCACGATAACGGCCAGGCGCGGACAGGTCTCCGGCCTGGGCTCGGGTCCGGCCCCGCCCAGGACATGGGCGCGGCCAAGCAGGTAGAGCGCCGTCAGGACCGCCAGTTGCACGGCCATGACCGCGAAAACGAAATAGAGCACGGCTCCTCCCGGAAAATGGAAAAATCAGCCCGGCCGACGGCCCCCGGCCGCGGCCGCGCCCTCGACCGGCGCGTTGGGTGCCGGCGCCGGCACCACCTTGGTCGCCTCCAGCTCCAGCTTGCTGCCGCCCTTGGTGGTCAGCACGCCCCGCAGGCAGCCGTCGCGGGCATCGCCCTCGAAGACGTGGCCGCTGCCGTGGACCATGTAGACATGGCCGTTAAAGATCGCCCCGACGACATGATAGATATTGGTTTCACCGGTCATGGCCACCACCACCACCTCGCCCTTGAGGTGGTGGCCGTCCTGTTCCAGCCGGGCCTGCAGGTCGGAACCGTAGAGCGAGCCGCGCCACAGCCCCGACATGTCCGGCTCCCCGGCCAGGGCGCCCAGGGCCGGCACGGCCACGAGCAGCAACGCCAGCAGCACCGGTTGCACGAAAAGCATCATCGTCCGCCCCCTCGCCATGACCATCGATCGCCCCCGAGGCCGATCAGGCGCTTTGTTTGCCGTCGGCAAACGGACAGCCGCCCGTCAGCGCCCGGCCGCTTGGGCCAACACGTTTTCGAAAACGGCTTCGTGACGGCGCACCATCGTTTCCATGGAAAAATGTTCCAGCGCGCGGGCCCGGGCCGCCTGGCCGAAGCGGCGGCGCAGCGCCTCGTCGGCCAAAAGCCGGGCCAGGTTCTCGCCCAGGGCCATGGCCTCGCCGGCCGGAGAGAGCAACCCCGTCTCCCCGGCCACGACCAGGTCGGGCACGCCGCCCACGGCCGTGGCCGCAACCGGGATACCCATGCTCATGGCTTCGAGCAGCACGTTGGGCGTGCCCTCGCGCACCGAGGACAGCACCACGACAGAGGCCTGCTGGAAAAAGGGCCTGGGGTCGGGCGCGGCCGGATAGGTGCGGATGGCGCCGCGCGCCGGGCTGCGCGCGGCCAGGGTGCGCACCCGGGTGCGCAGCGGCCCGTCGCCCACCAGCCACAGTTCGGCCCGGGGGCGCTTGGCCACCGTATGGGCGAAGGCCTGGATCAAGGTCTCGTGGTCCTTGTCCTGGCAAAACCGGGCCAGGCACAGCACCACCTCGCGCACGGGGCGCAGGTCGTCCGGCGGCGGGGCGAAATGGGCCGTGTCCACGCCGTTGGCGATGCAGGTGACGGCCGCCTCGGGCCGGCCCAGGCGCACCAGCTCCCGGCGAAGGGGTTCGCTGTTGACGATGTGGTGGGCGGCCAGGCCCTTGAGAAACCGTTCATGCTGCCTTTTTATGGCCCCGCCGCCCCGGCAGGTGCCGATGACGGCCTTGAGGCCGGCCAGGCGGCCGAACACCCGGCCCCAGATGTTGGGCACGGCGGTCAGCGGCACAAGGAGGTCCGGCGGGTCAGCTTTGAGCTTCCCGCGCAGCGCGCCGAGGGAAGCCAGCCCGACCGTGGGCGCCTCGGCCAGCCAGGCAAGCGCAATGCCGGCCGCCGCCGCCCGGGGGGCGAAATCGCGCAGGCCCGTGAGCATCCAGAACTCCGGGGCGAAACGGTCGCGGTCCAGGCGGGCCGCCAGTTCCAGGGCCTGGCGCTGGGTGCCGCCGAAGGCCAGGTCCTGGAGCAGCATGACCAGGCGGGCCGGGCGGCCCGGACGCGGGGACGCGGGCATCAATACCCCATCAGCCCGCAACAGCGGGTGCACGACGGCATGAGCCCCTCGGTGTGCAGGCTCGCCCGGAAGCGGCGGTAGGCCTCGGAGTTCCACAGCTCGGTGATGGTACTCTCCCGCACGTTGCCCACGATGTAGTCGTGGTAGTCGCGGCAGGGCGACATGTCGCCGTTGGAATCGAGCTCCACGGCCTGGTAGATGGAGATGCAGCGGTTGTAGCCGAAGGTGGCCTCGTGGTTGCTGTAGTATTCCTTGAGGTTGTCCAGGCCGGTGACGTTGGGGATGATGGTGACGGCCGGCTTGCCCAGGCCCTTGGAGCGGCGTTTGACTTCCTTGAGCTGCTTGTCGAGGGTCTCGTAATCCTTGATGGTCCAATCGCCGACCCAGCCCCAATGGAGCTTGGGCGTGAAGCCGAAGCGGCGGGTGAAATCCTCGTCGTGGGCCTTGGCGCTTTTTTCGTCGATCCACCAGGACAGGTAGTAGACGAACAGGTCGACCCGGTCCTTGTAGGCCTCGTAGATGTCCACGAGGTGGTTCACGTTGGCGCTGGAAATGGTGGTCAGCGATGCGACCAGGGGCAGCTTGGTCTTGTGGGCCCGCTTGGCTTCCTGGACGGCGGCCAGGGCGTCCTGGATGACCTTGTGGCTGTCGCCGGTGCCACTGGCCGAGGGGCGGGCGGCGTTTTGGACCGCGGCGCTGTGGCCGTCGATGGAGATCTGGAGCAGGAACAGGGGCGCGGCGGCCAGGCGGTCGGCGGCGGCCACGAGCTTGGTGGCGTTGGTGACGATGGAGGTCGGCATCTTCAGTTCGGTGGCCCGTTCGACGATCTCCAGCCAGCCGTCGTACATGGTCGGTTCGCCGCCCCAGAGGTAGACCGAGGGATGGTGGCCGTGGCGGGCTAGGTCCTCGAGCAGGGCCAGGTAGCGCTCGGGCGAAATTTCCTGTTTCTTGAGGTCCTTGAGGTTTTTGCCGTGCAAAAACCCGTGGTCCCCCCACTGGCCGCAGGTGTGGCAGCGCAGGTTGCACATGTCGGTGATGCGAATGGACAGCTGCCGGATGCTGCGGGCATGGCCCAGTTCGGCCTGGGGATTGAGGGCCGAAAAAAATATCTTCTCTTTTTCCAGAGCCGCCAGCCGGCCGGCCATCCAGGGATAGCGGCCCACCTTGACGGCTTGTTTGATGATCGTATCAAGCGCGACGCTGCTGCGTTTGCTCATGAAGCCTCCAGTGCCGAGTCGGCGACCCTGGCCATACGCCGAAAAGCCGCCTCCTTCAAGCCTTGGCCCCCGGCAGCGCCGGCCCCGCCCTTGCCTGCCGGCCCATCCGGGGATAGATTGAAATCACGGCGGAAAACCCACGGAGGAACGCTCCCATGTCGCCCCAGGTCAAGACCATCCTGCTGGCCGTGGATTTCTCGGAAGCGGCCCAGTACCTGGCCGAATACGCAACCCTCTTCGCCAGGGGCCTCGATGCCCGGCTGCTCGTGCTCTACGTCTCGCCGAGCATGAACCGCTACGCCAGCCTGTACGTGCCCACGGAGAACATCAAGGCCCTGGTGGAACAGATCCTCGAAGGGGCCAACCGGGTCATGGGCGAATTCATGGCCGAGCGCTTCGTGGGCGTCGCGGCCGAGGGCCGGGTGGAATACGGCTATGCCCCGGAAAAGATCCTGGAGACCGCCCGCAAGGTGGCGGCGGACATGATCATCATGGGCACCCACGGCCGGCGCGGCGTGGAGCGCATCCCCTTCGGCTCGGTGGCCGAGAAGGTGGTCAAGACGGCCAGGATCCCGGTCTTGACCGTGCGGCCGGCCTGAGGCGGCCCTCCCCCCGCAACCGGCCACGATGTCGCTCGCGGCGATTGCCCCGAGCCCCCGGGTCGGGTATACACCTGAGCATATTCCCGACACGGAAGGCACACCATGGCCGACGACGCTTCGCGACAATACCTGACCTTGACGCTTGGCGGCGAACGTTTCGCCCTGGAATCGTCGGCCATCGCCGAGGTGCTGGACACGCTGCCCGTGACCTGGGTACCGTTTTCCCCCGAACATTTGCGCGGCGTGGTCAACCTGCGCGGCAACGCGGCCTCGGTGGTGGACCTGCGCCGCAAGCTCGAACTGGGCGAAACGGACGCGGCCGCCTCGTGCCTGGTCGTGGTCGAGCGCGACTTCGCCGGCGAGACCCTGGCCATCGCCGCCCTGGCCGACGCCGTGCACGAGGTGGTGGAGATCGCCGACCGCGACATCGCCCCGCCGCCGGACATGGGCCTGTCCGTGCCGGCCCGCTTCGTCAAGGGGCTGGCCCGCCTGCACGACGCCTTCGTCATGGTCCTCGACGCGGACCGGCTGTTCTCCCTGGAGGAGCTGGCCGCCCGTCAGCGGCCGTAGAGCCTCCCGTACATCATGGCATTGGCGTCGATGCGCCGCACGTAGTCCCGAGTCTCGGTGTAGGGGATCAGCTCCGTGAAAAGCTCCTCGCCCAGGCCCCCGAAGCCGCGCATCCAGACCGCCGCCCGGTTCTGTCCGGCGTTGTAGCCGGCCAATGCCGCCGCCAGGCTCCCGGCCGCCTCCACGCGTTCCCGGAAAAAGGCCACCCCGAGCCGGATGTTGACGGCCGGGTCGAACAGCGCCTTGCGGTCGGCCTTGATACCAAGCTTCGCCCCCACGGCCCGGGCCGTCTCGGGCATCAGCTGCATGAGCCCCACCGCCCCGGCCCCGGAGACCACGTCCGGGTCGAAAAAGCTCTCCTGCCGGATCAGCGAATAGACGATGTCCGGGTCGATACCCGAGCCGGCCAGGGCGGCGGTGACCAGGCCAGCGTGGGCGCGCGGGTAGAGGGCCTGGCGCAAGGGCTGCAAATCCTCGGCCGTACCCCGGGTGAGGCAGCCGCCGAAGGTGCGCCAGGCCGTGCGCAGGACCGCGCCGCGCCGGCCCATGGCCTCGGCCATGGCGATATGGGCCATGGCCAGGTCGGCCCGGTCGGGCATGGCCTTGGCCGCGAAGTCGAGCTCCATCTCGCCAAGGGCCGGCAGGCCCGAATCGGCCAGGAGCCGGGCCTTGGCCAGGGCGTCGGCCGCCGCGGCCGACGGCGGTTCGGCCCGGCCCGGGCAGCGCGGCCCCTCGCGCACGGGCGAGGCCACCACCCCCGGCCCCACGGACCGGCCCATGGCGGCCAGGGCGGCCTGGGCCCGGCCGCCGTAATAGCTGTTGGGCCGCCGGGACAGGACGTCCAGGTAGGCCTTGGCCGCCTCCTCGGGCTTGCCCATGGCGGACAAGGTCTTGCCGCGCCAGTAGCGCGCCCCGTCGGCCCAGTCGTCCTCGGGGAAGCGCTCGGCGAAGGCGGCCATATCCGCCGCCGCACCGGGGAGGTCGCCGGTGACGAACCGCAGCAGCGCCGCCAGCGACGCCCCCTGGGCGGCCAGGTCGGCCGTGACGGCCAGGCCCGTCAGTTGGCTGGCGGCGGCCAGGGCCTCGGGGAAACGGCCGCGCTCGACCAGCAGCAAGGCCAGGTGCCGGGCGGCCACCTCGCGCAAGGGGTCGTCGCGCCACGGCCCGGCCAGGACCTGGCGCAGCAGCGCCTCCATGCGGTCGAGGTCGGCAGCCTCGAAGGACCGCCACAGGCAGCGCGCCTCGTGATAGCGCGCCCAGCCGGCCAGGGACGCCGCCGGATCGGCCCCGGCCGCCCGGGCGAAGGCCTCGGCCCCGGCCTTGAACCGGCGCAGGCGGTAGAGGGCCTTGCCCCGCACGTACTCGGCCCGGGCGGCCTGGCCGGCGTCGAAGGGCCATTTGCCCTCCAACAGCTTGAGCGCCGATTCGGGCGCGCCCTTTTCCACCATGGCCTCGGCCCGCAAAAGCACATTGGCCGGCGAATCGGGGTCATAGCAGGCCGTTTCCCCGACGCCCTGCGCCATGGCAACGGCCTTTCCCCCCTTCGGGGAGGTCCAGGAGGGGCCCCGCCCCGCCTGGCCGCCGGAGGCTTCCCCCCGTCCCATCTCCCGCCCCGTCTCCCGCTCCACCTCCCCGCACATCGCCCGGGCCAGGGCGTTGCCGGCCTGGGCGGCCTTGGCGTCGGGCCAGGTCAGGGACAGGTGGCGCAGGAAATCGGCCGCCTTGCGCCGCTTGCCCAGGGCCTGGGCGGCCACGGCGGCCCGCAGCCAGACCTCCGGGGCCAGCCACGGGTCGGCCTCGGTCAGCCAAGCCTCGGCCAGGGCCAGGGCGCGGCCATGATCGCCGGCCCGGGAAGCGGCCTCCAGGGCCAGGTACTGGGCGTCGCGGCCCAGAAACGAGGACCGGGGCGCCTCGGCCAGGCCGGCCAGGGCGGCCAGGGCTCCGGCTGCGTCGCCGGACAGGAAGCGGCCAAGGCCCAGGTAGTAGGCAGCCACATCGGCCCACGGCCCGGCCCGGCCGACCACGGCGGCCAGCCGGGCCGCACCTTCCCTGGTGCGGCCGGCCAGGACTTCGGTGACGCCGCGCACGGTCTCGTAGCCGGTTGCCGCCCCGGCCTCGGCCGGGGCCGCCTGCCCCGCCGTTTTCCCGGTCCGCTCCAGGCTGGCGCCGAACTTGGCCGAGCGCGGCAGGGGGGTGTCGGCCGGGTTGGCCGACGGGCTCCAAGCGGTTGCCGGGACGGCGGCGACAGGTGGCGGCGCCAGGAGCAGGGCCAGGAGCAGGGCCAGGAGCATGCGGGCCGCGCAAACCCAACCAATTTGATCGGAGTAGGGGTTGATTCCCATCCTTCGCATGGCGGAATATCCTACCTTTTCGAGTCATATATGGCGATATTACTAGATCTCTTGAAAGAAGAGAGGCCTTGACTAATCGTGAAATTCGTGACTAACTAGGGGGAGTCACATGGGGTCTCGTTGCAGCAACAGGGCCGTGCGCTCACGCGTGCGGTCCCGCGCGTCTTCCACCCGTCAAGGAGGTCGGTATGTCCGTCGCGCAGTCCTGGGATTTCACGCCAGGCGCCCGCGTCGTCGTGGACGATTTGGGCAAATGTTCGCGTGAATACGAGTGGCTGGAGGAACCTTACGTCTCGCCGGATGGCGAGGCCGTGGCCATGGTCGCCGCTTTGCCGGACGCCGAATTTTCCATGGCGGTCAACGGTGAGGTTTGGGAAGAAACGTTCGACAAGGTCTGGTATCCCCGTTTCTCGCCCGACGGGCGCCTGACGGCGCTGGTCCAGTCGGCCGGGGACTGGACCATGGCCGTGGACGGCGAGGCCTGGGAAACTTCCTACGGCTACATCTGGGGCACGCTTTTTTCCGCCGCCGGAGACGTGATCGCCGCGCCCATCCAGGCCGACGGCCAATACGGCCTGGCCGTGGACGGGCAGGCCTGGGAGACGCTGTACGAAAACGCCAACCAGGTGACCCTGTCCCGGAACGGCAAGGCCACGGCCGCAGTGGTCCAGGCCAAGTCCCTGGCCCAGGCGGACATCGAGACCTTCCAGCAGGGCATCTTCACCGTGGCGGTGGCTGGCGAGGCCTGGGACAACATTTTCGTCAACTGCTGGAATCCCGCCTTCGACGCCACCGGCACGCGCGTGGCCGCCACCGTGCGCCGCACGCTTTACGACTACACCATCGCCGTGGACGGCAAGGCCTGGGAAGGGGCCTATGCCTGCGCCTGGGGGCCGATCTTCAATCCGGCCACGGGACAGGTGGCCGCGCCCGTGCGCAAGGCCGGCGCCTGGGGCATGGCCATCGACGACAAGATGGCCTGGGAGCCCCGCTTCGCCCAGGTGTGGCATCAGGCCTACACGCCTGACGGCTCCAAGCTCGCGGCCATTGTTGCCCCGAAATTCGGCGAATTCACCGTGGCCGTGGACGGCGCACCCTGGGGCGTGACCTTCCCCGTGGTCACGGACCTGGCGGTAAGCCCGGCCGGCGGGCGTGTGGCGGCGCTCGGCAACGACAACAACACCAATTTCGCGATCCTGTGCGACGGCAAGGTCTGGGCCGGCCGCTACGACATGGCCTGGACCCCGGTCTGGAGCCCCGACGGCGCCCACCTGGCCGTGAACGTGGAGCGCGGCGGCAAACACACCGTGGTGTGCGACGGCAAGGCCTACGGCCAGAGCTTCGACAAATGCTTCGCCCCGGCCTTTTCGCCGGACGGCTCCAAGGTCCTCATCCGGGCCATCGCCGACGGCAAGCTGCACCGCATCGTGGCCCCGGTCACGGCCTTCGCGGGTTAGGAGGGAGACTGTCATGCACGCCCTGTACGATCTCGCCGTCGGCCCCCTGGCCTGGCTGGCCTTCGCCGTCTTCATCCTCGGTTCGATTTACCGGCTGCTGTCCATGCGCGCCCTGGCCTTCAAAAAGGACGGCGCCTTCGTGGCCTACATCAGCTGGCCCCACGCCCTCAAATCTTTGGCTCACTGGTTCACGCCCTTCGGCGCCCTGGGTTGGAAGGAAAACCCGGGCGTGACGGCGGCCACCTTCGTGTTTCACATCTGCCTGTTTCTGGTTCCCATCTTCCTCATGGGCCACATCGTGCTCTTCGACACCTTCCGGGGCTGGTCCTGGCCGGCCCTGCCGGGCGGCCTGGCCGACACCCTGGCCATCGTGGTGGTGCTGATTTGCGCCTATTTCCTGTGGCGCCGCCTGAGCGTCCCGGAAGTGCGCTTCGTCACCGGGCCCCAGGACATCTTCGTGGTGTTGCTGGTCGGCCTGACCTTCCTAACGGGCGTTTTGGCCTATCATCGCATCGGCGACAACCTGCTTTTGACCACCCTGCACATCCTGTGCGGCGAGGCCATGCTGGTCGCCATCCCGTTCACCCGGCTCTCGCATATGCTGTTCGCGGTCTTTTCGCGGGGCTACATCGCCTCGGAGTTCGGGTCCGTCAGACACGCCAAGGACTGGTAGCCACCGGAGGATTGCATGAGCACCATTGCCGATCGTTTGATCGAGGATACTGGGCTGCGGCGCGGGGTTTCCCGCCTGACCCCGGAGAAGATAGAAAAAGTCTTTAAGGAGCTCGTCGCCGGCGAATGCGGCGCCAGGCTCAAAACCTACGTCGAGACCTGCGTGCGTTGCGGCATGTGCGCCAAGGCCTGCCATTACTACATGTCGCACAAGGACCCGAGCTACACGCCCGTGGCCAAGGTCAGCCAGACCATGTGGCGGCTTCTGGCCGCCGGCGGCCGGGTCGACCCGCAGGTCATCTATGAATGCGCCCAGGTCGCCTACACCGAGTGCAACCTCTGCCGGCGCTGCATCCACTACTGCCCCCTGGGCATCGACACCGGCTACATCATAAGCGTCGTGCGCCGGCTGTGCCACAAGCTCGGCGTGACACCGCAGTACATCCAGGACACCGCCCACAGCCACTCGGCCACCCTCAACCAGATGTGGGTCAAAGACGACGAGTGGCCCGACACCCTGCAATGGCAGGAGGAAGAGGCCCGCGAAGAATTCCCCGGGCTGCGCATTCCCCTGGACGTCGAGGGCGCGGACTTCATGTATTCGGTCATCGCCCCGGAACCGAAATTCCGCACCCAGCTCATCTACCAGGCCGCGGCCATCTTCAACGCCGCCGGCCTCAACTGGACCATGCCGGCCACGCCCGGCTGGGACAACTCCAACATGGCCATGTTCACCGGCGACGCCGAGATCATGGCCCGGGTGGAGCGGGCCCACTACGAAACCGCCCAGCGCCTTCGCGTCAAGCGCATCGTCATGGGCGAGTGCGGCCACGCCTTCCGCGCCGTCTACGACGTGGGCAACCGCTGGCTCGGCTGGAAATGGACGCCCGTCCCCATGGTCCATTCGATCGAGTTCTTCTGGGAGCTCATCCAGCAAGGCCGCATCAAGATCACCCACAAGTACGCCGACCCGGTCACCATCCACGACCCCTGCAACGTCATCCGCGGCCGCGGTCTCATGGACAAACTGCGCGATGTGACCCACTTCCTGTGCGAAAAGGTGGTTGAGATGTCGCCCAACCGCGAACACAACTACTGCTGCTGCGCCGGCGGCGGCGTCATCAACTGCGGGCCTCCCTTCAAGAATGTCCGCATCGTCGGCAACTCCATCAAGGCCGAGCAGCTCAAGGCCACGGGCGTGCACACCCTGGTCGCCCCCTGCCACAACTGCCACGGCGGCCTGGAGGACATCATCAGCAAGTTTGGCCTCGGCATGCATACCAAGTTCCTGGGCGACCTCATCTACGAGCTCATGGAGAAACCCGAGGCCGAGTAACCCCGGCGCGCAGGAGAACCAGCTATGAAACGACGCACGATACCGCTTGCGCTTGTGGCTCTCGCCGCCGCCCTGCTCCTGGCGGCCCCGGCCATGAGCCAGCAGGACATGACCACGGTCCCGGCCGAGGGGCTGGCCACCAAAACCCGGTTGCCGGCCGTCTTCCCCCACGATACGCACAACGAGAAGGCCGGCATCAGCGAATGCACGGCCTGCCACCACGGCGAAAAGGACGGCAAGCGCGACCCCGAGGCCGACACCGCCGGCATCCCCTGCTCCGACTGCCACACGGCCGCCGGCAAGCCCGGCCGCACGCCGCTGATGCGCGCCTACCACAAGCAGTGCATGGGTTGCCACATGGACAAGAAAAAGGGCCCCGTCAGCTGCGGCGACTGCCACAAGCCCGTCAAGTAGCCAGGCGGACCGCGACCGCTTACTGGGGGCGCGGCCGGGAAACCGGTCGCGCCCTTTCTTATGCCGGGGTAGGCTCGGAAAACCGCGTCACCGTGATCGTGCGCCCACTCGCCGCAGCACTGGCAAAGTCTAACTGCAGTTGCAACCGGAATCGCCTTTTCGGCGAAGAGCCGAAGGCACTGAAAAGGCGAATGGCCCTTTCAGGAGAAACGCCACTCCGACCTCTCAACGGTTCAGAGAGCGCCTTGCGCCTCACGCCAGGCCCTTTTGCCGCGGCGGCAACGGACCGCCCGAAGGGTTCAAGACACTGCGCCCTAATCATCTCCCCCGGATGCGGAGGATTGTGCATCGTACATAACTTTACAAGCTATGTATCGCATTGGCCTTCCAGAGTTCACCCTCGCTGAAACGCCTTGATTCCTCTTTACTCAAGCCAGTGGGCGATGGTATCTGAAAGAATAATGGCAAAGAAATCGTATGCGCTCACAGGGTAACCAGTTCTTTACCGGCAACCCAAATTCGTTCTCGGTCGGTTCAGCCATGAGTTGGCTCATTCTTCGGCATTTGTTCACTCTTTAACTTGATCAGATTACTCGGAGGAAGACAGACGCGTCATAAGAATTCAAATCAACAAGGAGACACGACATGCACCTTTTCATAATGATCATGTCCAGATGCCTCAGCATTCTGCCGCCATCGATTGCTTTCCCCGCATTTGTCGCGGCGCTTCTTATCCCTGTCATATCCCATGAGTCCATGGCCTACAGTCTCACGAAAACCGGTATCTCCACCTGCTACAATAACACGACACAGATCGACTGCCCGTCCCAAGGTCAGGACTTCTACGGCCAGGATGGAACGTATCGTACGGGCAAGGCCTTGTCCTACGCCGTTGACGGCGACACCGTGACGGACAAGGTCACGGGGCTTGTCTGGCAGGCGGCGGACTCGGCCGGGACGCTCGACTGGGATGCCGCCGTCTCCTTTTGCGAGAATCTCGATCTGGCTGGACACACCGACTGGCGGCTTCCCACCCGCAAAGAACTCTTGAGCATCACCGACGACGGCCAGGTGAATCCGGCCATCGATCCGGCCATTCCCAGCGCCCTGGAGCGGTACTGGACCGTATCCAAGGACGGCGATCCGTACACGACATACCGTTATTTCGTGAATTTCAGCGACGGACAGTGGGGAAAGGCAAATTACTCCGAATTGTTGCATGTCCGTTGTGTACGCGGCGGCGCCATCCCTGAATCCACATACGCCGTGAATCCCGACGGCATAACGGTGCGGGACACCACCACGGGCCTTGTCTGGGAACGCGCTGGAAGCGACGCCTTCATGAATTGGAAAGACGCCATGGCCTGGTGCGAAGCCCAGGACACGGCGGGCAAGACGGACTGGCGACTGCCCAACAAGAAGGAACTGGAGACCCTGGTCTACGACGCGGGAGTGCCTCCCCTGGCCATTGCGCCGGAATTCATCGAACCCAGCACCGGCCGCCGCTACTGGAGCGGCTCGCCCTTCGTCGGCCCCCGCAACGAGTCCTGGACGATCCACTTCGATTACGCCAAGGGTGTTTATATCGGCAATCTTCGAGAAAGCAGGTATTATGTGCGCTGCGTTCGCGGCGGGGAAGCGGCGGCCTCTTTCACCCCGGCGAACGCCCTGCTGTTGTACGAAAACTGACCACAGGCGATACTTGGCGACACGTCCCACGCCCGGCGGATCGCACGTGGAAACGGCCGACGATGGACTGGAGCCCGTTGTTGCCATTGGCCGAGGACAACAGGGGGAGATCCAGGGGCAGCGGGCTCGCGCCATCAGGCCAGCACAGGCCGAGCATGTGAAAGCCTTCGAGGACCGGGACACCTCCTGCCGCGGAACGGCTTTTGCTAGCCTCGGCCCAACCAAGGAGCCTGCCATGCGCCGCCTGTTGCCGGTATTGGCCCTGATCTTCGCGCTTTTCCCGTGTCCCCTGCCGGCCCAGGAGCCGTCGGCCGCCGGGCCGCAGTCCGCCGCGCCGGGCACGGCCGATGGCCTGCGGCGTCAGGTTTCCGACGAACGCGTCTTCTCCAAGGCCACCACCTGCTTCTACGGCCCCCACATGGACCAGGCCCAAGCCAAGCGCCTGTGCGCCCAGCAGGCCCGGGGCCGGCTGCTGGACGACGCCGCGGCCGCCCTTGCCCGCGATCCGGCCCTGGGCAACGCCCACCTCTCGCCCGGGGACCTGCGGGCCTTTGTCGACAGTATGCTGGCCGTGGCCGTGGCCGACGAGGAGGTGCGGCAGGTGCCCGACGGCCTGGCCGTGCGCCTGACGCTGCGGGCCAAAACGCCCAATGCCGCCCTGGGCGACCGTTTGATGGCCTTTGCCTCCAACCCGGAGCTGCGCGCCGCCGCCCTGGCCGAGACCGCAACCCGGGACCGGCAGGCGGCCGAGGCCCGCATGGCCGCCATCCCCTTCGGCGCGGACCGGGAGTTCCGGGCCAAGGAAATGGAAAACGAGATGCGCGAGGACGCCGCCTTCGCCGCCCGGCGCGTCGTGCCTGGCATGTCCATGGGCAGCGTCAAGGAACTGCTCGGCGACCCGCCGGCCATCAAGCAGTCGGTGATCGGCCCGGAAACCTACGTCTGCGCCGGGTACGGCCGGGTCTGGGTGGTCTTTCGCGACGGCGTGGTCTCCTGCCTGCGCTCGCGCCTCGACTATGTGGCCCGCTACGCCACGGACTGCCACTGCGCCGGGAACTACGCGACGATACTGAAAAATGATTAGCGGAGACTCGTTCTTGACACAGGTGCCGCCCGGTCAGTAGGGATAGTCGACGTAACTCGAAGCCCTGTTCCGTGATCCAGCAGCAGCCGGAGGCGCCATGCGGGCACTCATTGTCGACGACGACTTCTACAGCCGCAGCTTTCTGGAGTACATCCTCCACCCCTATGCCGCCTGCGACGCGGCGGTCAACGGCGAGGATGCCATCATGGCCTTCAAAAAGGCCCTGGAGGCCGGCGAGCCCTACGCCCTGGTCTTCATGGACCTGCTCATGCCGGTCATTGACGGCCCCCGGGCCCTCCACGAGATCCGTGAAATCGAGAAGGATTTCGGCCTGTCCGAGGATACCTGCTGCAAGATCGTCATCACCTCGGTCCTGGAGGACGGCGAGGACACCCACAACGCCATGTACCTGGGCGGTGCGACCTCCTTTCTGCAAAAACCCGTGGACGAGAAGTCCATCCTGGCCGAACTGACCCGACTGGGCGTCCTCGCACCAGAAGCCTAGCCCGGCGTCCTCGGAAAAAATGCATGCCTGCGCACGCGCAACCCCTGGCCGTCATCGCTTCCCCGTAAAAAGCACGCCCGTATTTTGAAGGGCCAGACACCAGTGTGGCGTTTCAACGACAAAATGAAATTGCTTGTGACTGGAAAGACGCTTGCGCCCACTCTCGTGTTCGCGAAATGCGCAGCCGCGGATTTCGAGAAGGCGACACGCCGCCGTCCCCTCGTGAGCACGCCCGGGCACCCTCCGGCCAGGCGGCGCCCGCTCCCCAGCCACCTTGCCCGGCCGGGCGCCTCCCACGGTTTTCCCTGCTCCGCTTCGTATCCGCTCGAAAACGATTGGAACAAGCACCGTGAACGTTTCTTGGCCCCGAAGGCAGGGAGGGAATAAGCATGTCGGGTAATTCTTCCATGGTTACCATAGAGGGTATTGACGGCACCTACTACAAAACGACCCTCGACTTCACGAAAGGCTCACACTTCGAAGTCGTCCAAGCATATGCTAAAGAAATAGTCAATACATTGCCCACCTACGGGGCCACCATCGACCTCTTTTTGCTCCTGTCCTCGGAAGCCTCCCCGGAGCATCCCGAGTTTGCAACGCTCATAACACGAGCCTACGACCTTATTGCGGGCATGCCGCAAGACTACAAAAACGAACTGGCCGGAATGGCCACCGTTTTTACTTATCCGGTCGACAAACTCGGTGATGGCATATTGTCGACCAACGAACTTCTCGTGTTCGAAGTGTTGCACGATGTCATCGATCCAGGCAGTTGCTCCGCGGCAGCCGTGTATGGGGCCGCATCGGCAACGGGTGCGACCATTGTCGGGCGCAATTTCGACTGGTACGACATGCCCGGCGTCTCGCAGCTCCACAACGTACAACGCTACATCAACGCCGACCCCGCGTACGACATCGTCGGCATCGGCTTTCTTGGCCAACTCTTCCCTGCTTCCGTTTTCAGCGAAAATCACCTCTCCGGAGCGCTCCTCGATAGCGACATGAAAAGAGGCTATTTCACGTCCGCCGGCGCCGACTCCTATCCCGCCGATTTTCGATATGCCTTCGAACATTACGACAACGTCGCCGACGTCGGGTTCTATCTCCTCAATCAGCAGGACACGCACTCCTATATTGGATTTTTGGCCGACACGACTGCCGCCTATGTCCTGGAAAACGACCTGGAGCACCCCGCCGCCCGGGGGCTGCGAACAGACGATTCATTCTTGCGCGAGGGCGTTACGTGGGGAATCCCCAATACGGTTGCCGCCGTGAATTCCTTCCTCCTGCCGGGGACCACTGACGAGTTCTCCGGCGATTTGGCCAATGAAAAGCGCTTTGACAGCTACAAGGCACTCCTCGAGTCGAAACTGGCCGAGGAAAACGTTCTCGGCATGCAGGACATGCAAGACGTCATCGCCTTCACCGGCACGGATGGCATCGCGAAGAATTCCGGCGCCATTTATCGGGCAACCAACGATTACCCGACCTACCAATCCTACACGCTGGATATGGGCTCCCTGGAATTGGTCGCCAATTTCGGGCCGACACAGGGCAACCCTCCCTCCCCGACCTATACGCAGGTTTTCGCGTCCAATCCTTTTTTGTAACGGCCCGCGCCTTCCCCCGGCCGGCCCGTTGCCCTATACGAAAGCATGCGCAGCCATCTCGTCCTTTGCGGCGGCGGCCATGCCCACCTGTTCACCCTGTCGCGGCTCGCGGCCTTCCGTGACGCCGGCATCGACGTCACCTGCCTGGCCCCCGGCCCGTTTCTCGCCTATTCCGGCATGGGGCCGGGCCTGCTTTCCGGCCGCTACGCCCCGGCCGAACTGCGCTTCGATGTGGAAAGGATGGTACGGGGAGCCTCCGGCGGGCAGGGGCGCCGCCCCTGCACCCCGCCGGGGGGGATCATCCCCCCCGGACCCCCTGAAGGGGGGGAAAAGGGAGTAGGGGCGTTCGTGCGGGGGAGCGTGGCCGGGATCGATCCCGAGGCGCGGCGGCTGCGATTGGCGGACGGCCGGGAGATCGGCTACGACGCCGTGAGTTTCGGCCTCGGCAGCCGCGTCATCCCGCCCTTTCCCGTGGAGCCCGCGCCCGGGGTGGGCGTCTATCCGGTCAAGCCCATCGAGAACCTGCTGGCCGCCCGGCTGGCCATCGAGTCCCGGGCCGAGGCCGGCGAACCGGTCCAGGTGCTGGTGGTGGGCGGCGGGGCCTCGGCCTTCGAAATCGCGGGCAACGCCTTGGGGCTGTTGACGGGGTTGGGCGTCAGGAAACCGCTCGTGACCGTGGTTACCGGCCGGGGGCTCCTGTGCGGCTGGCCGCAAAGGGCCAGGCGGCTGGCCCATGCATCCCTTGCCCGGCGCGGGGCGCGCTGCATCGCCGGCCGGGTGACGCGCCTGCGAGGCGACCGGGCGGAACTGGCCGACGGCGGCGGGGTGCGCTGCGACGTCTGCCTGGTGGCCACGGGCACGTCCCCGCCGGAGCTTTTCGCCCAGGCCGGCCTGGCCCTGGGGCCGGACGGCGGGCTTTCGGTCAACGCCTTCCTGCAAAGCCCCCTTCACCCGGAGATCTTCGGCGGCGGCGACTGCATCCATTTCGCGCCTGCCCCCCTGCCCCGGGCCGGGGTCTACGCCGTGCGCCAGGGGCCGGTGCTTGGCGCCAACCTGCTGGCCTTCCTCACCGGCCGGCAACTGTCGCCCTTTGGCAAGACGGGCCGAAACTTCCTGTCCCTGCTCAATTGCGGCGACGGCCGGGCCATCCTGCGCAAGGGGCCGCTCGTCCTCGAAGGCCGCTGGTGCCTGGCCCTCAAGGACGCCATCGACCGGCGGTTCATGCGCCGCTTCGAGGCGCGGGCGACGCCCGCCGCGCCCTGACGGACCGCACCTCCGAGGGCTCCCTCTCCGTCGGGCTCCCCGGTCAGGGGCGAAAGCGAGCCCGGTCCGCCCCTGGCTCCCGGATGGGCAGGATGCCGATCTCCCGGGCCGTTTGGATGTTGATCAGCCCCACCTCGTCCGGGCCGCCTTTTTTCCGCGGCCGCTTGTCGCGCCAACGGATGCGCGGATCGGCCTTGAGCCTGGCCTTGTACTGCTTGTGGATCTTCTCGCCCTCCTCGGCGGCGTCGTCGAAGGAGGAGTCCGAATCGCCCAGAAGCGTGGTCTCCAGATAGAGGTCCTCGTCGCCGTCCTCGTCGAGGTCCACGGCCACGAGCATGTGGTCGGGCAGGTTCACGAGCGAGGCATTGAGCCCCATTTTCGTAAAAACCGAGGCCAGCAGGCAGGCCCCTTCCACGCAATTGGCCTGGCGCGCCGCCAGGGCCTCGCCGAGAAGCCGCACGTGCTGGCTCCAGATGTCGGGCGACTCGGCCGAGGCGGTCTTGATGCTCGAATAGCGGATGCGGCGCCGGGCCAGGGCCGTCCACACGGCCTCGACCTCGTCGCGCACGTCGTCGGCGTCGCCCTGGTAGCCGGCAATGGAATCCACCTGACCCGTGGCCAGGGCCTCCTTGAGGATGGCCTCCACGGCCGGGTGGTTCTCGTTGACGTAGGCGGCGAACAACCAAGACGTGTCGTTGAAGCGGCCATCCTCGTCGTAGCCGTAGACGCAGTCGTTGATCGAGCGCACGGTGACGCGGCCGGTCTTCTCGCCCTGGGGCACGCCGTCGAGGCTCAGTTTGCCCGTGACCGCCTCGGCGAAGGGCTGGCGGATGAGCACCATCTGGTCGGCGTTGTACTTGATGTAGGGATAGACGGCGTAGCGCACGCCCTTCCTGGGCAGGCTGACGCTGATGGAACTGGGCGCGACCAGGCCCGAGGCCGAGGCGATCTCCACCTGCGCCTTGGCCCCGTCGCGGGGGGCGACGACCGAGACGCCGAGCAGGCCGTTGACGTCGCCGAGTTCGCGGGGATCCGGCCCGGTATCCAGGCGCAGGCCGGCCGTGGCCACGGCCAGGGACGGGAAAAAGGTGGCGTCCGGCCCCAGTTCCAGGGCCCAGCCGTCATCCCGGGCCGGGGCGGACGGGGCGGCCGGATACGACGCGGCGGGCAGGCCGAGGCCAAGACAAAGCAGCAACACCACAAGGCGCTTCATGACCAGCCTCCCTTGTTTTTCCGTTAGATGGCCGTCTCCATGGCCTCCTCGGCCGGCTTGGCCGGGCAGGCCGGCATCTCCCGGCCGGGCAGGCCGGCCACCGTCACCAGGTCGTCCAGGATCTTGCGCTTGTAGCTTTGCACCATGGCCTCGTTGTGCATGATCATGTCGAGCTGGCGGGTGTGCATGAGCATGTAGCCGATGACCTTGAGGGCCGTGAGCATCTCCTCTTGCGGGCCGGCGCTTATGCGGGCGAACGAGGCGTCCTCGCTGACCTCCACGGTGAAGCCGCGGATTTCCAGGATCTCGGCCACGAACTCGGCCCGGCGCCGCCGCCGGGAAAATTCCGCCGCCCCGCCCTTGAACTGGAAACTCACGTAGTTCTCCTGCGGCCGGTCGCCGACCAGGGCCTCCACCGTGCAGAAATGGAAGCCGAACCGGGAGCTCAGGCACAGGTAGTTGTGCGAGACCATGAAGTAGTTGCGTTCGGCGAAGGACGAATGGGCGGCCGCCTCCAGGTGCGGGTTGGTCGAGGCCTGGGCGATGATGGACATGAACCCCCGGCCGTCCATGGGCGGCGGCCCCTGCCAGGGGATGGCGATGATGCCGTCCCACAGCGCTCCCACCGGAATGGAGCAGATCTCCTCCAGCTTGACGTACTGGCCCGGCACGTCGTGGGTGAAGCCGTCGTCGAGGTTGATGAACCACCATTTCATGGCCGTGCCCTTGTACTTGAGCTGCTTGGCCGCCCGCTTGGAGAAATGGAACTCCTGGCCGAAGGTGAACATCTCGGTCACGGATTTCTCGTGGCAAAAGCGGGTGATGTCGTGCAGCGTCCGGCAGTTCTCCGGGGCGAACTCCGGCACGTTGGGGTCGATGAGGTGCAGCGGCGTGATCTGGTCCATGACCCGGCGCAGGATGGCGTGCATGGGGGTCTGCCGCTCGGGCGCGGGCTGGCGTTCGGCCTCCCAGGCGTCGAGGAGCTCCTGGAGCCGGCCGGGGTAGACCGCCCGGCCGTCGGCGTCCACCGTGACCTCGGCGTCCTGGGCGAGCAGGGCCGTGGCCCCGGGCACGGCCATCAGCGCCGGCACCCGGAACTCCCGGGCCACGTTGGCCAGATGGCCGGCCGCGCCGCCCTTTTCCGTGACGATGGCCGCCGCCCGGTCGATGACCGAGGCGTAGCGCGGCATGGCCTCGCCGGCCACCAGCACCCCGCCCCGGGGAAACCGCAGCAGGTCGGCCTCCCGGCGCACGACGCACACCGGGCCGCAGCCCACGCCCGGGCTGGCCGTGACCCCGTCGGCCAAAAGCGGCTCCCCGTGCACCCGGCGCGGCCGGTCGGCCGCCCCGCCCGGCAGCTGTACCAGCTCCCGGCACTGCAAAAAGGTGATGTCCCCGGCCGCGTCCACGGCCCACTCCACGTCCACGGGCGCGCCGTACATGGCCTCGAGCTTCACCGCCGCCCGGGCCAGGGAAAGGGCCTGACCGTCGGTGATGCTCGGCGCGCCGGCCCGGTCGCCGGCCGTTTCCGTGCGGCACACGCCCTCGCCCGGCAGGCACACGAACACCTGGTCCTTCTGGCGGATATGGCGCTCGGCCAAAACCGGCGGCTCGCCCCGGCGCACCACGAACTCGTCCGTGGCCACCGACCCGTCCACCACGGACTTGGGCAGGCCCAGGGCGCTGTGGATGCGGATGGCGTCGTCGCGGATGTCCAGGGGGTTGCGGGAATAGATGACCCCGCCGGCGGCCGCCTCGACCATGGCCATGACCCCGACGCACATGGCCACGTCCTCGTCCGGGATGCCCTTGTTGAGGCGGTAGGTCATGGCCTGGGGGCTGTATTTGCTGGCCAGGACTTCCTTGTAGGATTGCAGGATGTCGTCCGGGGCGACGTTGAGCTTGGAGGAGAACTGGCCGGCAAAGGTCTGGCCGGCCTCGTCCTCGCCAAGGGCCGAGGAGCGAAGCGACACCGGCACCGGTCCGCCAAGGGGCGCGCACATGGCCTTGTAGGCCGCCTGGATCGCCTCGGCCACGTCGGCCGGCACGTCGGCGTCGGTGATCCTGTTGCGGATCTGGGAGCTTAAAATCAGCAGGTTGCGCTGGTCGTCGGGGCCGGCGGTCTGGAGCAGGCGGTTGATCTCATCCTTGAGGTCGTTTTCCTCCATCAGCCGGCGGTAGGCCCGGGCCGTGACGGCGAACCCCGGCGGCACGGGCAGGCCGGTGCGGCGCACGATCTCGCCCAGGCCGGCCATCTTGCCGCCGACCTGATCGGCCAGGTCGCGGCCGGCCTGGCCCAGGGGAACGACCAGGGCGCTGGCCTCGTCGTCGCCGCCGTGGTGCCAGCACTCGCCGATGCGGCGCTGGATGTCCTTGATGCTGTTGTAGAGTGCGGCGTACTTGCCCGGGGCGATGGCGTTTAAGTGCTCGACGATCTTGTAGACGTTGACCGAGGCGGCGGTGGAGTGGGCCCGGATGAAGGCCATGCCGAAGGCCCGGCGGCCGTTTAGGGCCTCCTCCATCTCGGACATGATCTCCAGGGCCTTCTTGTTGGCCGTCAGCAACAGCTTGAAATGGTGGTAGCGCTTCTTGAATTCCGTCTGGATCTGCTCTTCGGTCAGCCCCTGGGCCGCGTCGGTATCCTTGCCGGAAAAAAGCCCCGCGATGGCGCGCTTGATGGTGCCGAACACGTCGCCCCCCATGGCCGGCGGACCGGCCGGGTTATGGTCCGCTGTCTGGGATACCTTGTACCGTTGCGATACAAGCTTGGCAACGCACCGCAAGCCCCGCGCAGCGGACCCTGGCCCGGTGAAGCGACGGCCGAGAAGGCCCTGTCGTGGCTATCGCCGGCAGGGCTGGCACTGGCACAGCCGGTTGGTGAGCATGATCGCGTCATTGCACGTGCACAGCTTGATCAGGCTGCCGGCACTGTTTTCGTAGATACGGGAGGCATAGTTCCGGCATCCGGGCAGGCTGGTGTCGACGCCGGCGAAATCCACGTCCACGGAACCGGAGACGCCGCCGGACGGTGCCGCGTCGCGCGACAGTTCGCTGTCCGCCACGGTGACGTAGTCGGCCTGGGCCGTTTCCCCGGCCTTTTGCAGCAGGCGTTGGACACGGTCCGAGGGAATGGCGAAATTGAGGTTTTGCGAATCCGCGCGCTGGGCCACCACCACGCCCACCACCTCCCCCTGCATGGTGAACACCGGCGACCCGCTGGAGCCGGGCGAGACGGCGATGGAAATCTGCATCCGGCCGTCCTTGCGCTTCTGGCTGAGCATGCCGTTGGTGATGGTCTTCTCGTAGCCCTGGGGCGACCCGATGGCGAAGAGTTCGGCCCCCGGGGAAACGCTGTCGTAGTCGCCCAGGCGCACGGGCTTTCCGGGCTTGGCGGCAAGCAGGATGACCAGGTCGTTGGCGGCATCCACGGCCACCACGGACGGTGCGGCCGTGCCGCCGTCCGCGTAATTGCTGTAATACGTGATGGAACGGCTGCCGCGAACGACATGCAGGTTGGTGACGATGAAATGCGGCGCCACATAAAAGCCCGTCCCGATTTTGCTGCCGGCGCGGATGGTGACCACCGAGGCTTCGTTGGCCTGGAACAAGGTGCTCAAATCCGAGGCTTGCAGGCAGCCCGGCCACAGGCACACCACCAGCAACGCTCCCAGCACCTTCCGGATCGCTTTCATGCCCATCCCGATCTCCGCTGGCAAGCGACCAGTTCCAGGCCAGGCGGCTCGCCCTTGCCCGGCCAAGCCGCCCGCGCTTGCGACGCCACGGTCGCCCACCCTTTCCGGCCGGCCAATCACCTTGGCCGGCGGCCCCAAGCGCCTTTCCGTTCTGTCACAGGTGCGCCGGCTTCGCAATCACACCCCGCCCCTGCCCGTCCCCGGCGCCGCGCCGGCAAACCCTCGCCCCGGCCGTGGCCGCCCGTGGCGGCAGGCCCCGCCGGCCACCGCCCCGTGCCGCCACCGGCCGCCTTGGCTTGCCGCAACCGCCGAGGGACAATGCTGCTATTTACATCTAGCTGTATTTTACACTATACATCTTTCGACAGCCGTCAGGAGGCCTTGCCATGGCATCGAAGCACCCTGATCGTTCCCGGCCCGCGCCGGCGTTATGGCCCCTGTCCCCGGCCCCCTGCCCCGGATACGCAGCGGCGCGCGGCATCCGCCCGCCGGCCCTGGCGCCCCAGGCCGGCCAGCGGCAAGCCATCCCCTGCGGGTGCGACTCTTGAGGCCGTTTTCAGGCAACGCCCTGCCACTGCTCAAAAACGAATCCCGAGGCTGCCATGCAACGAACCGCACCCGACACCCCCGGCCGTCCACCGGCCTTCCTTTCCCTGGCCCCGCGCCAGGGCATCGCCCTGGCGGCGATCCTCGCGGCCGGCGTGGCCCTGCCCTTGGTGCCGGCGCCGCCGCAGTCCCTGGCCCGGCCGGCCATCGTCGTCCTTTTGGGCATCGGGCTTTGGACCACGGGCTGGCTGCCGGAGTGGCTGACCGCCCTGGTCTTTTTTTCCCTGTGCATGATGGGCAAGGCGGCCCCACCGGCCGACGTGTTCGCCGGCTTCGCCTCCTCGGCCACCTGGCTGGTGCTTTCCGGCGCGGCCATCGGCCTGGCTATCCAGCACACCGGCCTCGGCGTGCGCCTGGCTTCGGGGCTGGCCCCGCGCATCGGCCGGTCGTTTCCCCGGGCCGTGATCGTGGTGACACTGTTCGGCCTGGCCCTGACCTTCGCCATGCCCTCGGCCATGGGCCGGGTCATGCTGCTGCTCCCCATCCTCACCGCCCTGGCCGACCGGCTCGGCTACCGGCCGGGCAGCAAAGGCCGCCGGGGCGTGCTCCTGGCCGGCATCTTCGGCACCTACCTGCCGGCCTTCGCCGTGCTTCCGGCCAACATCCCCAACACCGTCTTCATGGGCACGGTCGAAGCCGCCTTGGGCGCGCCGCTGCGCTACGGCGCCTACCTGCTCCTGCACTTTCCGGTCCTGGGGCTGGCCAAGGCCGCGCTGCTCGTCCCCCTGCTCATCGCAGCCTACCGCGACACGCCCCAGTTGGAACCGAACCCGGCCGGGGCACCCGTCGGCAAGGCCTCGGCCCGGGAAATCCATCTGGCCGTGGTGTTGGTGCTCGCCGTGGGGCTGTGGGCCACGGACGCCTGGCACGGCATCCCGGCGGCCTGGATCGGCATGCTGGTCGCGGTCTGGTGCCTGTTTCCGGGAAGCGGGCTGACCGGGAAAAACCCCTTCAGCGCCCTGAAGTTCGAGCCGATCTTCTATGTGGCCGGCATTGTCAGCCTGGGCGCGGTGGCCGACCACAGCGGCCTGGGCAGGCGGGTCGCGAACGGAGCCCTGGCCGTGCTGCCCTTTGCCCACGACAGCCCGGCGCGCACCTTCGGCCTGCTTGCCGGGCTGTCCACCCTGGTGGGGCTGGTGGTGACGCTGCCGGGCGTGCCCCCGGTCATGACCTCGCTGACGGGCACCCTGGCCACGGCCACCGGCTGGTCCCCCCAGGCCGTGGCCATGACCCAGGTCCTGGGCTTTTCCACGGTCATCCTGCCTTATCAGGCCCCGCCCCTGGTCGTGGCCATCCAGTCCGGCGGCCTGGCGGCCGGGGACGTGGCCCGGCTGTGCCTGGTCACGGCCGCCCTGACCATGGCCGTGCTGTGGCCGGTCGATTACGCCTGGTGGTCGCTGCTGGGCTGGGCCGGCTGAGGCTCGGGCAGGGAGCCGGCCAGGCGCCAGGCGTTGCGCCCGGCGTTTTTGGCGGCGTACATGGCCGCGTCGGCCAGGCGCAGCAGGTCTCCGGCCCGGCTGGCGTCGTCGGGGAAAAGGGCCACGCCCACGCTCGCCCCCAGAACGGCCCGCTGGCCCTGGACGAGGAACGGCGCACGCATGGCCGCCACCAGCTTGCCGGCGATGAGGCTGGCATTGGCCACGTCGCCCACGCCCGGGGTCAAAGCCACGAATTCGTCGCCGCCGAGCCTGGCCACGGTGTCGCTGCGGCGCACGCAGGCCGACAGCCGCCGGGCCGCCTCCACCAGGACCCGGTCGCCGGCCTCGTGCCCGAAGGCGTCGTTGACCGCCTTGAACCGGTCGAGGTCGATGAAATAGACCGCCGCCTTTTCCCCGGACCGTTCGGCCAGGTGCAGCGTCTGGCGCAGGCGGTCCATGTAGAGGGCCCGGTTGGGCAGGCCGGTGAGGCCGTCGTGCAGCGACATGCGGGTGATGAGCTCCTCGGCCCGCCGCCGCTCGGTGACGTCGTTGATGATGCCGTCGTAGGAGACGACGGCGCCCGAGGCGTCGTGGTGGACGACCGGGGTGTTGCGCACGTAGCGGATGGAGCCGTCCTTGTGGAGGATGCGGTGTTCCAGGGGGGCGGGGTCACCGGCCATGACCCGGGCGGCGTGGGCGACCACGGCCGGCCGGTCCTCTTCCGGGACCATGGCCAGCCACAGCATGGGGTTGTCCCGGTATTCCTCGGCGGCGTAGCCGGTGACGGCCAGGCAGTTGGGGCCGTGGACCGTGGAGGCGGCCAGCCCGTCGCGCACGGCCACGGTGTAGACATAGTCGGTGACGCTTTCCAGGAGCCGGCGGTAGCGGGCTTCGTTGCGGCGCAAGTCCCGCTCCGACTCCAGGCACTGGGCGTGCAGCTCCTCGAGTTCGGCGATGCGGCGGGTAAGCGCCGCGACCTCGGCCGCAAGCCGCTGCTTGGTGCGGGTTTCGCTTGGCATGGGGCACACACCTCGTCCCCAGGCTAGCCCAAAGCGCCCCGGTTGTCATGGCATCCTTGCCTTGCCAAGTGCACAGCCACAGGATACCAGCGGACAGGATCAACCCGAGCCGGGGAGCGAGCCATGGCCGTTGGAAGCGACTACGCCGACGATCTCAAGCAGGAACTGCTGACGGAAATGGCGGACAACTTCTTCTCCCGCCGCCGCCGCCTGGACGAGCGGCTGGAAGCCTTCGCCGCCCAGCGCGACAAGGTCGCCCGCCAGGGCCAGCTGGCCCTGGCCCGGTGGCGGGCCTTCCGGGCGCTTTTGCTGGGGGGGCAGCGGGCCGACGCCTTCCTGGCCGGCCTGGGCTTCGATGTGGCCGCCCTGGCCGCCTTCGCGGACACAGGCGCCTTGCGGCCGCGCATCCGCACCGCCCTTGGCCTGACCACGGCCGGCCGCTACCGACGCACCGTGCGCAACGCCTACGAGGACCTGCGCCGGGAGCTGGAACTCTACAACGACGGGACCTACGTGCCCGATCCCCGCGACCCGCGCCGCAAGGCCCGCGTCCCGGGCTTGGGCCGCCTGCTGGAAACGGTCGCCCAGCTCAACGCCGAGATCGCCTCGGTCAACTCCTGCCAGTGCCCCTCGGACATGCTGCGCTTCACCAAGTCCCTGGACCCCCAACTCCAGGAACAGGAGCACACGTGCGGCGGGGTGGGCGACGCCTGCCGCCTGGACAACGACCTGGCTTATGCCTGCCTGGACGCCTCCTGCCTCGGCGTTCCGATCCTGCCCACGCCGCCGCCTCTGGACGACCTCATCGACCGCCTCGACGAACTGGCCGACGCCCTGTGCCGGGACGATCCGGCCGGCGTCAAAGCGGCCCTGGCGGCGGGAAGCGGGGACGAGGCGACCGCCTGACGCGGCCGCCGCCCCAACCCGGGACGGCGACGCGGCCGGCGGCCGGGAACCGGGGCCGGGCGCCCCGTTACGGCATGCGCAGGTAGCGGGCGTCCATCCAGCCGGTCACGCCGGAATCGGACACCACGATGCGCGCCCAGCCGTTCTGGTATTCGTACACGCGCAGCCCCTGGCCGCGGTAGACCACGGTGCGCACCTCGCACTGGGGCGACGGGCAGACCCGCACGTTGACCGAATCGGCGCCGACAACCCGGATGTAGCCGGCCGGGGGCGGCGGCGTCAGGTCGATGGACACGCTGCACCCCACGACAAGGACGGACAACAGCAGGAGCAGGCCGCAGACGCTTCGCAATGTTCCGTTCATGGTTCCCCCTTGGGCAAGGCTTGGCGAACTTTCCGTTTTCATGCCCGACCAGGCATGCTTTGTCCAGGATTTCCTTGACTTTTTCCCGGTTTATGACCACATGCGGCCATGCGGCTGACCGTTCTCGTGGACAACAACACCCTCACCGACCGCTACCTGCTGGGCGAGCCGGGGCTTTCGCTGCTGCTGCGCGACGGCGGCCGCCGGGTGCTGTTCGATTGCGGCTATTCCGACGTGCTGTGCGTCAACGCCGGCCGCCTGGGCCTGGACCTCGGCGCCCTGGACGTGGTGGCCCTGTCCCACGGCCACCTGGACCACACCTGGGGCCTGGCCCATCTGGTCACCCTTTTCACCAACCGGGCCACCGAAGGCCGCCCGCCCGGCCGGCCGCTGCTGGTGGCCCATCCCGAGGCCTTCGCCCAAAGGCGCTTAAACGGCCTGACCATCGGCTCCATGGTGCGCGAGGCCACACTCGGCGACCATTTCACCCCGCGCCTGACCCGGGAGCCGCTGCGGCTGACGGATTGGCTCTTTTTCCTGGGCGAAATCCCCCGCCAGTTCCCCTTCGAGGAGGCCCCGCCCGTGGGCGTGCGCCTGACCGAACACGGCACCACGCCCGACACCCTGCCCGACGACACCGCCCTGGCCTATCTCGGCGAGGAGGGCCTGGTCATCGTCACGGGCTGCTCCCACGCCGGCATCTGCAACATCGTGGCCCACGCCCGCGAGGTCACGGGCGAAACCCGGCTGGCGGCCATCGTCGGCGGATTGCATCTCCACGACGCCTCCCCGGACCGGGTCCTGGCCGTGACCGACTGGCTGGCCGAGGCCGGCGTGTGCGCCCTCTACCCCTGCCACTGCACGGGGCTGACCGCCAAGCTGTCCCTGGCCGCCAGGCTCCCCGTCCACGAGGTGGGCGTCGGGCTGACCCTGACCTTCTCCTAGCTTGCCGCCCCTTGAAAAGACGCGCGTATTTTCAAATAAAAATTTATTATTCTCGTGCGTTATCTCTGAAAAATGTCTAGGCTCCCTTCGAGGACGCGACACCGGGCGGCATTTGCCCGAAGAAACCCTTTTGATTATGCCTTCCGCCAAGGCCGGCCCGCCAGGCGGCCGGTTCAAGGAGCGCCTGACCATGTGGGACGCCAAGCCACCCCGCCACGACGTATCCAGGCTGACCGAACACGACGTCTACCTCTTCAAGCAGGGCAACCATTTCGACCTGCCCGACAAGCTCGGTTCCCGCCCCATGGCCGTGGAGGGCGAAGACGGCGTGCATTTCGCCGTCTGGGCACCCAACGCCAAGTCCGTGTCCGTGGTGGGGGATTTCAACGACTGGGAGCCCGGCCGCCACCGCCTGGCCGTGCGCCACGACGCCTCGGGCATCCACGAAGGCTTCGTCCCGGGCCTGGGCACCGGCGCGCGCTACAAATACCACATCCACTCGGCCGTGGGCGACTACCGGGCCGACAAGGGCGACCCCTACGCCTTCTACTGGGAGACCTCGCCGAGCACGGCCTCCATCGTCTGGGACCTGGGCTACGACTGGGGAGATGGGGGCTGGATGGCGGCGCGCCACGAAAAAAACGGCTTTTCCGCGCCCATTTCCATCTACGAGGTCCACCTGGGCTCGTTTCGGCGCGTGCACGAGGACCGCTACCGGTCCCTGTCCTACCGCGAACTGGCCGACAGCCTCACCGAGCACGTCTTGCGGGCCGGGTTTACCCACGTGGAATTCCTGCCCGTCATGGAGCACCCCTTCTTCGGCTCCTGGGGCTACCAGACGCTCGGGTATTTCGCCCCGACCAGCCGCTTCGGCACGCCCCAGGACTTCATGGCGCTCATCGACCGGCTGCACCAAAACGGCATCGGCGTGGTCCTCGACTGGGTGCCCTCCCATTTCCCCACCGACGGCCACGGGCTGTCCTTTTTCGACGGCACCCACCTCTACGAGCACGCCGACCCCAAAAAAGGCTACCACCCGGACTGGAACTGCTACATCTTCAACACCGGCCGGTTCGAGGTCCGGGCCTTCCTCATCTCCAGCGCCCTGTTCTGGCTTGGCCGCTACCACGTGGACGCCTTGCGCGTGGATGCCGTGGCCTCCATGCTCTACCTCGACTATTCCCGGCGCGAGGGGGAATGGATTCCCAACATCCACGGCGGGCACGAGAACCTGGACAACATCGACTTCCTGCGGCGGCTCAACGAAATGGTCTACACCCGCTTCCCCGGCACGGAAACCATGGCCGAGGAATCGACCTCCTGGCCCATGGTCTCCCGGCCGCCCTACCTGGGGGGCCTGGGCTTCGGCATGAAATGGAACATGGGCTGGATGCACGACACGCTGCACTATTTTTCCCGCGACCCCATTTTCCGCAAATACCACCACGGCGAACTGACCTTCAGTATCTGGTACGCCTTCTCGGAAAACTTCGTGCTGGCCCTGTCCCACGACGAGGTCGTCTACGGCAAGAAGAGCCTGCTTTCCAAGATGCCCGGCGACGACTGGCGGCGCTTCGCCAACCTGCGCCTTCTTTACGGCTACATGTTCGGCCATCCGGGCAAGAAGCTCCTGTTCATGGGCGGCGAGTTCGGCCAGTGGCAGGAGTGGAACCACGACGCCGAGCCCCAGTGGGAACTGCTCGACAGCCCGCCGCATCAGGGCATCCTCCAGTGGGTGGCCGACCTCAACCACCTCTACCGTGCCCAGACGGCCCTGTGCGAGCGCGATTTCAAGGCCGAGGGCTTCGAGTGGATCGACTACCGCGACGCCGAAGCCAGCGTCCTGGCCTTTTTGCGCCGGGGCAAGCGCCACGACGACGTGGTGCTCGTCGCGCTCAATTTCACGCCCGTGCCCCGCGAAGGCTACCGCATCGGCGTGCCCATCCCGGGCCTGTGGACGGAGCTTTTAAACAGCGACGCCAAGATCTACGGCGGCTCGGGCCTCGGCAACGCCGGCGCGGTCATGGCCGAGGAGATCGAAAGCTTCGACCACCCCTTCTCCCTGACCCTGACCCTGCCCCCCCTGGCCGCCGTCTTTCTGTGCCCGGCGCGGTGACGCTGACGGTAGGGTGAGGGTAAGGGTCAAGGGAAGGGAAAGAAGCAGGGGGAGTGGTAGGGGCAGGGGGAAAAGCCTCCGGCGGGCAGGGCGCTGCCCCTGCACCCCGCCAGGCGGGGCGTTGCCCCTCCTGG
Source organism: Solidesulfovibrio sp. DCME (assembly GCF_049995385.1). Classification (NCBI taxonomy): domain Bacteria; kingdom Pseudomonadati; phylum Thermodesulfobacteriota; class Desulfovibrionia; order Desulfovibrionales; family Desulfovibrionaceae; genus Solidesulfovibrio; species Solidesulfovibrio sp. DCME. The sequence continues at coordinate 438,705 of NZ_CP188261.1, read as the reverse complement.
ACCTCCCCACTGGGGGGCGTCACGCCCCCCAGGCCCCCCGTCCGGCTCAGGCGGGCGGGAGAGGCGCCCGTCACTGGGAGACGGGACGCGCCCGGCGCGAAGATGCGAGGCCGCAATGGCGCCTTCGCTGCCGCCGCTGTCGCGGCAGGCTCGAAGGCGCCATTGCGGCCTCGCCCAGCCGTCGGCCCTTCGGGCCGAGTTCTTGGAATATTGCTTTGAAACCTCTTCAAGAGGCATTCAAAGGACTCTTTTCTTCAAATGCGGCGCTTCGCCGCTGGCGCCCGTGGTCGCGCAATCGTCCCGGGCGAGCTGGCCGGCTTTGCGGCCTGCACCGCCCGGGGCGATTGCGCGACCACCACGGCCGACGCTCCGCCGCCCGCCGTTCCCGACCACGCCTCCACCCGCCTCTGCCCCGTCGGGGGGGACCGGGGGGGATCATCCCCCCCGGCCGCCGGAGGCATTCTTCCCCCACCTCCCCCCGCGCTCCCGCACTCCCGCGTCCCGCTACAGCATCGCCACCAGCGCGCCGACGTCCGGGGCGAGGTAGTCCGGCTGGTGGCCGGCCAGTTCCTCGAGAGAGGTGCGGCCGCTGGCCACGCCGGCCGTACGCGCCCCGGCGGCCCGGCCCGTGGCGATGTCCATGGGATGGTCGCCGACCATGAGCGACCGCTCGGGCCGCGCCCCCAGAACCCGCAGGGCGCCCAGCAGGTGGCGCGGGTCGGGCTTGACGCGGCTGGCGTCGTCGCGGGCGACCAGAACCCCGGCATAGTCGGTCAGGTCGGGAAAGACCGCCAGCACCGCCGCCCGGCAGTTGCGGGTGATGACCCCGACCTTGACGCCGGCCCGGGCCAGGCGGGTGAGCGCCGCGCGCGTGGACGGGAAAAGCCTGGCCTCGGCGGCGGCGGCGATCTCCTGCTCCCGGATGCCCATGGCCACGTCCCGGGTGAAGGCCGCCACCGCCTCGGGGGAAATCGCGGCGATGCGCCCGGCCAGCCGGCCGGCGTATTCCAGGGCCGGCAGGCCGTCGGCCGGCGGCACCTCGGCCAGGTGCCCGGCGGCGAAACGGGCCACCATGTCCTTCATGGCGGAAAAATCGATGACCAGTTCGGCCAGGGTACCGTCGAAATCGAAAACCACGGCGTCGAGGGGGATGCGGTGCGTCACGGGCAACAAGCCTTGGTTGCGCATTGCCCCGGGGGCGGGCAGCGGTTATGGTCCGGGGTATCGTTAGCCGGCAGGCCCCCCGATGGCAACCCGGCGCAACCTCTAGCCGCAACCATTCCTCATGACCGAAACCCATGACGTCGTCATCGTCGGCGCCGGCCCCGCCGGGTCCACCGCCGCTCATGTGCTGGCCCAAAAGGGCGTCTCCGTCCTGGTCCTCGACAAGGCCGCCTTCCCCCGCGACAAGCTGTGCGCCGGTCTGCTCACCTGGAAGGCCGTGGACGTGCTGGAGCGCGTCTTCGCCGAGACCGCCGAGGGCCTGCTGGCCACGGGCGTGTTCAACGCCGCCGTGGCCGGCTACCGCATCCGCTTCCGCGACCGCACCATCGCCGCCGGCGAGACCTTCTACCCTTTCCATTTCACCGCCCGCCGGGTCTTCGACAAGCACCTGCTCGACCGGGCGGTCAAGGCCGGGGCCGACGTGCGCCAAGACGCCCGCGTTGCGGCCGTGGACCCGGCCTCGGGCCTGGTGCGCCTGGCCGACGGCCGGGAATTTCGCGGCCGTTTCGTCATCGGCGCCGACGGCGTGGCCAGCCTCGTGCGCGCCGCCTGCCCCTTCGACCGGACCGCCTGGAAGGCCGGGCTCGGCGGGGCCATGGAGTTCTCCCTGCCCCGCGACGACGCCCTGCTTTCGGGCCGGGTCCACCAGGACCTCCACGCCCCCTGCCCCACGGTCTACGCCGGCTTTCTGCGGGCCGGCTACGGCTGGGTGTTTCCCCACGCGGACAGGCTGGTCATCGGCATCGGCGGCCACATCGCCCGTCATGCCAAGGATTTCAGGGCCATGTTCCGCGAGTTCGTGACCTTTCTGGGGCTGCCCGGGGAACTGGCCGACCGGGCCAAGGGGCACGGCCTGCCCTACGGCAACTATATCGAGCGGCCCTGGCACGGCCGGGTGCTGCTGGCCGGCGACGCGGCCGGGCTGGTGGAGACACTTTTCGGCGAGGGCATCTACTACGCCCTGCGCAGCGGCGAACTGGCCGGCCAGGCCGCCCTGGCGGCGCTTACGCGCGGCGCCGACCCGGCCGCCGTCTACGGCCAGGGGCTAAAGCGCGACATCCTGCCCGAGCTTGTCTGGTCGCGCAAACTGCGGCGCCTGCTTTACGCCAGCCAGTCCTGGGGCTTCATGCCGCTTCTGTGTTTCGTGCGCGGCGGCGGCAGGCTCCTTGGCGAGATGGTCCACGGCGTGCGTTCCTACCGCTTCCTGCTGCGCCGGGCCGCCGGCCCCCGGGCAAACGGCGGCCAGGGCGCCGGGTAGGCCGAGGCGAACGTCATGCGCCGGCTGCCCGTCCTTTTCGCCCTGCTGGCCCTGGTCCTGGCCCTTGGCGCCTGCGCCGGCGCGTCCAGGAAAAAGAGCCCGGCGCCGAAGCCCACGGGCTTCGCCTCGGCCGACGCCAAAAACGTCCACGACTTTCTGGTGAAATACCCGGCCGTGGTCATGGGTGGCGACGTCAAGGCCAATTTGCGCCTGTATGCCGACGGCGCCCGGATCGTGCCCCTGCTCGGCAACGCCGTGCGGCCCATCCGGGGCAGCGAACTGCCCCAGCGCCTGCCCGAGGTGCTGGAGGAGCAGCGCAAGGCCGGGCTGCGCATCCAGTTCCTGGAGCCCATGCAGATCGAGGCCAAAAACGAGAACGCCTCGGCCCATCTGGTGGCCAAGCTCAGCTGGCAGGAGCACGGCAAGCCGCGCCAGGCGGCCATGAACTGCTATTTCGCCCTGGTTCGCGACGAAAACCTGCTGTGGAAGATCAAGGAAGCCCATGCCGAGCCGGTGACGGCCGATTTCAACCTGCCGGCCAAACCGACGGCCAAAAAGCCCCTGCCGCCCCGCGACCCCAAGCTTCGGGGCAAACGCGTCATCAGGGGCGAGCCGCCGCCGTCCCCGCCGCCGGCGAACCCGGCGGAACCGGCGACACCAACAGGGCCGCCCGCCCCCCCAGACACGGACGCAACCGGGCAACCGGCCGGCCCGCCGCCCGAAAAAGGCCCACAACCCCTTTTCTAGCCAGGAAGTCCCGATAATTGCGGGAGTGTTCGGCCCCGGCCAGGCGCTCGGCCAGCCCGACCAGCAGGCCCATGGGCGAGGGGGGAAGCCCGGCCAGGTAGTCGGCCACCAGCACGTGCCCGCCCGGCCGGGTCACCCGGAACAGCTCGCCGAGCACGGCCAGGCGGTCGTCCGGGCCGTTTTCGTGCAGGGCGAAGGTGGTGACGGCCGCGTCGAAGGTCCCGTCGGCAAAGGCCAGCCGCCGGGCGTCCTGGCGGGCGACGGGTATCGGCAAGGACAGCCCGGCCCGACTCGCCCGGGCCAGCATGGCCGGGCTGGCGTCGACCCCCACGGCTTCAAGACCCGACCGGCGCAGCACCCCGACCAGGCGCCCCGTGCCGCAGCACACGTCGCACACCCGGCGCGCCCCGAGCCCGACCAGGGTGTCCCGGACCAGCCGTCGCACCGGATCGAGGAAGGCCGCCGTGACCGGATCGTAGAGCCCGGCCACGGCGGCGTAGGCGTCGCGGCGGGTCAATGGTTGCGGCCGAAAATTTCGGTCAGCCCACGCAACCGCTCGGCCAGGGCGTCCTCGAGCTGCTCGTCCGTCACTCGCCAGCCCCAGTTGCCCGCCGCCACGGACGGCATGTTCATGCGCGCCCCTTCGCCAAGGCCCAGCAGGTCCTGCATGGGGGTCACGGCCGTGGCCGCCGCGCTGCCCATGACCAGGCGGATGAGTTCCCAGGGGGCCTGCTCCGGGGCGACCTCCCGGCCGAGGTAGGCGAACAGCGCCTTGCGCCCCGCCTCGCCGGCCTCGCCCGAGCGCGCCCAGCCCAGGGTGGTGTTGTTGTCGTGGGTGCCGGTGTAGGCCACGCAGTTGCGCTCGTAGTTGTGGGGGGCGTCGCGGTTTTCGGCGATGCCCGGGCCGAAGGCGAACTGGAGGATCTTCATGCCCGGAAAGCCGAAGGCGGCCATGAGCTCGCGCACCTCGGCCGTGATGACGCCCAGGTCCTCGGCAATGAGCGGCAGCGCGGGAAAGCGCCGGCCCATGGCCTTGAACAGGGCCAAGCCCGGGGCCTTGACCCAGGTGCCGCGCACGGCCGTCTCCTCGGCGGCCGCGATCTCCCAATAGGCCTCGAAGCCCCGGAAGTGATCCAACCGGATGACGTCGTAGAGCTCCAGGTTGTGCCCCAGGCGCGTGAGCCACCAGGCAAAGGCGGTGCGCTCGTGGGCCGGCCAGTCGTAGACCGGGTTGCCCCAGCGCTGGCCGGTGCGGCTGAAGTAGTCCGGCGGCACGCCGGCCACGAACACGGGGTTTTTGCGGGCATCGAGCTTGAAGAGTTCCGGGCTGGCCCAGACGTCGGCGCTGTCTTGGGTCACGTAGATGGGCATGTCGCCGATCACCTGGATGTCGTTTTCGCGCAGATGCCGGCGCAGGGCCTGCCACTGGGAAAAGGCCAGGTACTGGGTGAAGCGGATGCGTTCCACCGCGTCGGCCAGGCGTTGCCGGGCGGCGGCCAGGGCCTCGGGCCGGCGGTCGCGCAGCTCGGCCGGCCAGTCGGCGAAGCCCTGGCCGCCGCGCTCGGCCTTGATGGCCCGAAACAGGGCATAGTCGTCGAGCCAGGCGGCCGCGACATGGCAAAAAACCTGAAAACCGGGGTGATCGGCCAGTTTTTCGCGGTTGCCCTCGAAGGCCCGGCGCAGCAGGCCGTCCTTGTAGGCCTCCACGGCCGGGTAATCGACCCGGGAGGGCGAGCCGGCCGGGCGGCCCGCCTCGATGTCCTGCGGCTCGATCCAGCCGTCGGCGGCCAGCTGTTCGGGGCTTATGAGCAGGGGGTTGATGGCAAAAGCCGAATCGGAGCTGTAGGGCGAGCTGCCGATAAACGACGAGGTCGGGGCCAGGGGCAATATCTGCCAGTAGGCCTGGGCGGCCCGGGCCAGGAAACGGGCGAAACGCCGCGCGCCCGGGCCGAAATCGCCGATGCCGCAGGGGGAAGGCAACGAGGTGATGTGCAACAGGACGCCGCTGGCTCTGCGCTGCATGAGGGAGTCTCCTTGACAAAAAAGGATGCCGGGGCCGACAGCCGCTTCCCGACGCGCAACCCGTCCCCGCAAGGCATTGGGACGCGTGCGTCCCCGGGCGGGCCGGCCGCGCCGCGGCCAGGCCGGGAAGATGGCGGACGGCGGGACAGCCCAGCCGTCCGCCTTCCCGGACCGGACCCGACTGTGGCAAACAACCGCCGTGCTGTCCATGCGCCCCGGGCCGCGACCAGGCGCGCCGCAACGGACCGGGCATTGACGCCGGGCGGGCAAACCTGGAACAAGAAGGCCCGACCGTCACCACAAAGGAAGAAACCGCCATGGATGTTTCCGTCGTCCAGCGTGCCCTGGCTTGCCTGGAACTGGCCCCGGACACCGGCCGTGGCCTCGATGGCCTGCTGGCGCGCCTGATGGAGGCCCTTTCCGGCCTGCCGGGCCTGACCTGCGCCGCCGTGGTCCTGGCCGACACGGACCATGCGCCGTCCATCCGGGCCCAGCTCGGCGCGCCGGACGTCGGCCTGCTGCTCGGGGCCGCCCTGGAGCGCGGCGAGGCCGGGGCCTGTCCCCGGGTCCTGCGCCGGGACGGCCGGGCGGACACGGCGGCCATGCTGGCCGCGCCCGTGTGCGCCGGCAGCGACATGCCCTGGGGCTGGCTTTTCGTGGACGGGCCGGTCGGCCCGCTCGATGCAGCGGCGTTGCGCCTGGTGGCCCTTTTGGCCGAAGCGGTGGCGGCCATGGTGCGCGTGGCGGCCCAGGGCCGGGATCGCAACCGCAGCCTGGCCCAGGAAGTCGCCTTCCTGCGCTCCAAGGTGTCGTTGCGCTACCACCATGTCTTTTCGACGGGGATAAGCCCCCTGCTGGACCCGCTGCGCGCCGCCGTGGACCGGGCCGCCCTGGCCGACGGATCGGTGGCCGTTCTGGGCGAGGACGGCAGCGGCCGGGGCGTGCTGGCCCGGCTCATCCACGAGCTTTCCCCCCGGGCGGTGCGGCTTTTCTCGGTCTTCGACGCGGCCGGGGCCCAGCAGGCCGCCTTGCGCCTGTTCGGCGGCTCCCGGGGCCTGGACAAGCCCGGCACGCCGGGGCTGCTCGAGGAGACCGACGGCGGGACGCTGTTGATCGAACAAGCCCACCGGCTGCCGCCCGAGGTCTGCGAACGGCTTTGCCGCTATCTGGCCGACGGCTCCTTCAACCGCCTGGGCGGCGGGCGCAACCGCTCAAGCCGCACCCGCGTCCTGTTCACGGCCCCGCCCCAGGGGCTGGGCTCCGAACTGGCCGCAACGCCAGCCCTGGCCGTCATCCGCGTCCCGAGCCTGCGCGAGCGGCCCGAGGACATCCCGGCCCTGCTCGACGACCTGCTGTCCCAGGAATCGGCCCGGGACGGCCGGCGCCTGTCGCTGACGCCCAAGGCCCTCAAAGCCCTGGAAGCCTACGACTGGCCGGGCAACATCCGCGAGTTGCGCGCTCTGGTCAGCCGCCTGGCCGTGACCGCGCCCGAAGACCGCATCGACATCGCCGACATCCCGACCGAAATGCTGGCCGAGGGCGAGCGGCCCCAGGTGCTGCCCGAGGACGCGGCCGAACTGCGCGACATGGAACGCCAGCAGGTCCTCAGTGCCCTGACGCGCCACAACTGGGTCCAGTCGCGGGCCGCCCGGGAACTCGGGTTGACCCTGCGCCAGATCGGCTACCGCATCCGCAAATACGGCCTGGCCCGGGAAGACGACGAGACCGCCTAGCCCGCGCCCGGCCCCGCATCGTTTGGTAACGGAGAAAGGACATGCCCCAGGGATTCAAGGACGTCGTGGACGTCGCCTGCAAACTGGCCGCCGTCGCCGCCCTGGCCGCGGCGGCCTACGGTTTTCTCGCCAATCGCGGCATCGGCCGCTACCAGTACATCGCCAACGGCGAACTGGAATACGTCATGGACACCACCACGGGCGTCATCTACCAGGGCGGCTTTTCCATGAACCACGTCACCGGCCAGGAAACCGGCGGCAAACCGAAAAAATAACCAGCCATGTCACTATTAACATAAGTTATTTATAATATTTGCGATTGTCTCCCCAAACACCCCCGTGGTATCGGAGCGCTTCGGGCGCGGCATCCCCGCCGACGCCACGGGAGGAACCATGAACGAAACGCGCGACGCCGCCATCCTGTACCTCGGCTTCGACGATACGGACACCAAGGCCTCGCCCAAAGGCACGGGCCGCACCATCCGCGACTTCTGCGCCGCACTGCCCGAAACCTACCGGCTGCGCGCCGTGTTGCGCCACCAGCTGCCCAAGCTTCCGGAGATTCCCTACACCAGCAACAACAGCTCGGCCTGCGCCATCCTGGAAACGGACGACCCGACCCTGGCCAAGCCGCTTTTCGAGGCGGCCGCCGCCTATCTGGCCGAAAACGCCCCCGACGGCAGCGACCCCGGGGTGTGCCTGGCCGTTTCCAGCGCCGTTGACGCCGGACTGGTCGATTTCGCCCTGTCCTGCAATGGCGGCCGGGTGAGCCAGCAGGCGGCCATGACGGCCGCAACCGGCGTGTTCCTGGCCGGCGTCGGCGGCACGAACGACGGCATCATCGGCGCCACGGCCGCCGTTGGCCTCACGCGCCACGGCTGGTGCGGCCGGTTCATCGAACTGGGCGACATGCGCCGCCTGCCCGAGACGGTGGCCGTGGCCGAACTCCAGCGCCGGGGCATCGAAGTGGTGTCCGTGGACCGCGACGCCCTGGTGCCCATGCCCGGTGATGCCATTGCCACGGGCGGCTGGCTGCGGCCGTCGCTGTGGGCCGGCCGGCCCGTGCTCCAGGTGCGCGCCCAGGGCCTGGGCCGCTGGACGGCGGCACTGGGCAAGCGCGACGGCAAGGCCGCCTGACGCGCCCGGACACCCCCTATTCCCGGTCCCGGTAGCGCTTGGCGAAGGCCGTAAGCGCTGCCGCCTGGCGCTCCATGTAGCCTACCCAGGCGTCGAGCACCTCGCGGCCTTCGTCCGTGACGGCGTAGACCCGCTTGGCCGGCCCGGAGCCGGTGGCATCCCACTGCGAGGATACCAAACCCTCCTCCTCCATCTGGCGCAAATGCCGGTAGATCATGCCCGGCGGCGCATCGCCCTTGAGAAATCCATACTCGGCAATATGTTGCAACAGCTCATAGCCATGGGACTTCCCGTCCAGCAAGGCCATGAGGATAGAGGGTTGCATGTAGCGGTCCGGTTTCCCGGGCCCAATTTTATCCGACATCGGGACTTCTCCTTGACATAGATGCTTATAGCACATATGTTTTGATCAACATCAATCAGGGCAAACCGCTCACCATGGAGGTGGACCGTGTCCCAGATTTTCGCGCGCGAGCGCCGCAAGATCGAAAAGGGCGAAAAAAAGCCCCGCTACCGCGTCGTCGCTGCCACGGGCGACATCAAATTCTTTGCCGAGCATATCCGCAAGCGCGAACTGGACGCTATCGCCCAGGCCATCGGCGCGCAAGTCGTCTACCTGCCCACCGACCCGGCCGGTGTCGGCGGCGAGAAGTAGACGCGGCGATAAAGCGGCAGACTGAAGAGGCAAGAGGCCTCCGGCGGCCGGGGGGGATGATCCCCCCCGGTCCCCCCCGACGGGGCGGGTGGAGGCGTGGTCGGGAACGGCGGGCGGCGGAGCGTCGGTCGTTGTGGTCGTGGAAATGGGCCGGCCGACACTGGCCGCAAAGCCGGCCAGCACGGCCGGCCCATTTCCACGACCACGGGCGCCAGCGGCGAAGCGCCGCATTTGAAGAGTGAAATATTCCCTTCCATCAGCCTTTAAAACCATTTCCGGACCTCGGCCCGAAGGGCCGACGGCTGGGCGAGGCCGGAATGGGGCCTTCGAGCCTGCCGCGACAGCGGCGGCATCGAAGGCCCCATCCCGGCCTCGCATCTTCGCACCGCGTACGCCAATCGTCCTGGTGACCGTCGCCGTTCCCGCCCACCTAAGCCGGACGGGGGGCCTGGGGGGCGTGACGCCCCCCAGTAGGGAGGTCCAGGAGGGGCAACGCCCCACCGGCGGGGTGCAGGGGCAGCGCCCCTGCCCGCCGGAGGCATCCCTTCGCCCGTCAATCCTTGTACACCACCGTGCCGACGTGTTCGCCGTCCAGGGCGGCCAGGATGTGTTCCGGGTGGCGCAGGGCGTCGATGATCTGGAACTCCTTGATGGTCTTGGCGTGTTTGAGGAAACGCAGCACGGGCCGTTCCACGATGAGGTCGTCGAGGTTGAGGGCGATGAGTTCGTCCACGGACAAGCGGCTGTAGAAATCGAGAGCCTCGCGGTCCTTGGCCTTTTTGGGGTCGTCGCTGTAGAGGCCCTTTTCGTCCTTGAGGTAGAGCAGCGACTTGGCCCCGATGTTTTCGGCCAAAAGGAAGGCGCCGCAGTCGGTGCGGTGCGGCGGGATGAGCCCTTCCTCGGCCGGGTGCTCGAAGAACCCGTAAGGCGGGATGCCCGGGGTGATGGGCAGGTAGCCGAGCTGGCAGAACATGGTCAGCTGTTCGAGGTGGTCGCCGTGGCCGATGCGCACGCCGCCGTGCTTGGACAGCAGCACGGAGAGGATCTCGGCGTTTTGCGAGGCCACCTTGTCGCCGAGCTTGGACAGCACACCCGTGGGCATGCCCAGTTCCAGGCCGATGTTGTAGATATGGCGGGCGCGCGTGCCGCCGCCGGTCATGAGGATGATCTTGTGTTTTTCCTTGGCCGTAAGCAGCACGTCGATGATCGGCAGCAAAGCCTTGGCCCCGCGGTCCATGATGGACTGCCCGCCGATCTTGAGCACGTTGACGTCGGGATGCATCCGGAAGACTTCCTGTCGCTCCATGCCCGACAGCAGCGCCCGGCTGACCAGCGATTCGCCCATGAGCGGCGAATCGATATGCAGCCGCCCGCCTTCCTGTTGTTCCTTGACCAGCTTGCCCATGGCGTCCCCCAGAAAAGTTTTTGCTAACATAGGTCGATGGGAAAGCTATATGCTCAAAGAGCATATCTGGCAAGAGACACTGACACGTTTTTTCTAAAATTCGTGTGATTACCCACCAAGGGCCATGGCGAACAGCCGGGCCAGCATGGCCGCCGGAAGGCGAGAGTCCCAATATCCCAGCACGTTGGCCGCAACGAACACCGCGCCAAAGACGGCGCAGGCCCCCACGGCCGTGAGCCACCAGGGCGCGCGAAAGCCCAGAAAACGGAACGCCACCGCCCGGGCCGACCGGGGACAGGCCACCACGCACGAGGCGCAGCCCGAGCAGGCCATGGGCCGCGCCCCGGCATCCAGGGGCAGGTCCACGGGGCAGGCCTTGCGGCAACGGCCGCAGCCCGTGCAGGCGGCGGCGTCCCGGGACAGGGCCGTGGGGCCGGCCTTGGCCAAAAGCCCGAGCAGGGCGCCGTAGGGGCACAGCCAGCGGCAAAACGACCCCCGAAACACCAGGCCCAGCATGGCGAGCACAGCCAGGACGACCAGCGCGGTCAGGCCTGGCCGCGTGAAAAAAAGGAGCATCCGGGCGTCGGCCGTGATGTTGTAGGACGAACGGGAGAAGGCGGCCACGGCGGCGGCGTCCATGGCGAAAAAGGTCGTGTAGAGGAAAAAGGCCAGCAGCAGGTATTTCGGCAGGCCCAGGGCGGCGTCGAGCCTGGCCGGCACGGACCGGGCCAGGCCCAGGCGTTGGCCGAACCGGCCCAGGCGCGTGGCCACGAATCCCACCGGGCAAACATGGCCGCAAAAGGCCTTGCGCAGGGCGAAGGCCATGGCCAGCGCCCCCAGGAAGATGGCCAGCCCGGCCGGATGCACCGGGTCCCAGGCGCCGGTCGTTGCGGCCACACGCGCCCCGAGCAGGGCGCTGATGGGCAAAAAGCCCTCCACCGCCGCCGGCCGGGCCGCCTCGGGGCCGGCCCCCAAGGCGTAGCGGCAAAAGCCGTAAAACCGCCAGCCGATGACCAGCGTGGACAGGAAAAAAAACCATTGGGGCAGCCGGGACAGGAACTTCGGATCGGATAAGCGCGACAACATCGGTGAAACTCTGGTGCGAGGCCGGGTTACGGGTTTGGGGAAACGCGTGCGGCAACATGGCCAGGCCTGACAGCGGCAACGGCTGGCGGCCCTTTAACGGGCGGTTTCGACCAGGATGTGCCGGATACGGTCATAGGGAAGGCGGCGCGGCGGGCAAGGCAGGGGCACGGGCACGGGCGAGGCAACGGCGCCTGGGGACCAGGCCTGTCCGGGGGATCGACCGACGAATCGTCTTCGGCGACACCGCGCGGGGGTGACCGGCGGGGTCGGCGAACCGACGCCGAGTGCCCTGGCGCCGGAAGGTGCGTCGGTTGGCCCCGGGTGCCGCTACGCCGCTCGTCCCCCCTGGCCGGGCTCAACCGCCGGCGGCGCCGGGCAGGATCTCCCGGATGGCCCGCCAGAGGTCCTCGGCGGTGAAGGGCTTGACCAGATAGCTGCTGACCCGGGCGGCGTCGGCTTCGGCGATGTTGCTGGCCAGGGCCTCGGCCGTGACCATGATGAACGGCGTATTGGCGTGGGTCGTCCCGCCGCGCACACAGCGCAGCAGATCGATGCCCTTCATGCGCGGCATGTTCCAATCGGAAATGATGCAGTCCACGGCATGGGCCGACAACAGCTCCAACGCCTGGCGGCCGTCGGCCGCCTCGAAGACCTCGGCCCCGTCCTGGGCAAGCATCTTGCGGATTATCCCCCGCATGACCTTGGAATCATCCACGACCAGGACCTTCAAACCGCGCTCCTTTCCCGTTGTCGCCCTCTGACACACCAGTCGCCCGCGTCATGCAACGGCTTTGCTTGAAGCTTTTTCCCTCAAAAAGCAAGCCCGGCCAGGGCCGCATGGCCAGGGGGCCCGGCCGTTGCCGGCAGCCCGCGCAAAGGCCCCGTCGGCAGCGGCGCCTCGCCTCGGCTCCTCGAAAGGAACCTGTGCGTTCCCAGGCCCAGCACCAGCGAATACTTCTTTTCCCTCAATAAATACGTTCGTATTTTTCAGGAATGCCGCATTAGCCGCGCGGCGCCACGGTCACGGTGCACTTTTTCAGGAAACCGGAGGGATTGTAGGACAGCTTCGCCTTGCGCAGCCCCTCGTCGCCCAGGTCCTGTTCGCGGTTGACCAGCGCATAGCCCGCCCCGGCGTCGGCCAAAAACATCTGGTTGATGGCCTGATAGACGCCCTTGAACCCGGGGCGGCCCTTTTCGAAATGGATGACCAGCATCTCCGGGGTCAGCGCCTCGGCCACGGTGTAGGCGATCATCTCGCCGTCCACCCGGATGGCCCCGCCCATGAGCCCGGGCATGCGGTCCCAGTTCTGGAGCACCCGGACGATGGCCTGGTTCTCGGCCAGAAGGGCGCCGGACTCCTCGGGGTCGCGCCAGGAAAACCACTGGCGTTGCAACTCCAGGGTGTCCTCCACGCAATCCGGGGTCAGCGGCTTGTATTCGTAGTCGTAGGTCCGCAGGAACTGGCTGAGGAGGTTCTTTTTCTTGTGAAACTTGTTGCCGCGCAGTTCCACGAGTTCCGGCACGCTGTAGACATAGTCGGCGTGGTCCCGGGAATCGCTGGTGGACACCCGGTCGGGCATGGCGTCGCCCAGGACCTCGCACAGCCGCTCGGGCACGCGGATGAAATCCAGGCCCTGGGACAGGCACGGGCAGGCATTCCAATCCACGTCCAGCCACGGCCCCACCGGCGCCCAGAACACCTCCACCGGCCTGGATTGCAAAATCCAGACATGGCTTTCGCCAAAGCGCCAGGACAGGCCGTATTCCTCGGCCCAGCCCCAGAGGTTGCCGAAGCTGTAGTCCGACACCTTTTGCGGGCAGCGGGCCAGCCGGTCCAGGTACTCTGCCCGGCGCTCGAGGCTGATGGGCTCGAAACCGTCTCGCATCTTACTTCCTTGGTTTACCGCCGCCCATGCCATAGCGCGCCCAGTGCACGTACTGGTAGACGCCAAGGGTGGCCATGGCTTGCACGGCCTGGGAAGCGAACATGGACATCCACACCCCTTCGGCCCGGCCAAAGAGGCTATGCCCCAGATACAGGGCCAAGGGCAACCGCACGAACCAAATGGAGGAGCCGGTCACGCACATGGTCAAAAACGTGGCCCCGGCCCCGGTCAGGGCGCCGATGAGGATCAGGCCGCCGACGGTAAAGGGAATGGCCGCCACGTTGTAGCGCAGATAGGACACGGCCTGGGCGGCCACGGCCGGCTCCGGCGAGAGCAATGCCGCCGCCTGGGGCAGAAACGGCCACAAGGCCAGGCCCAAAAGCGTCACGGACACCACCCCGGCCGCGAAAATGCGGTACCCCACCCGCTTGGCCTCCTCGGGCCGGCCGGCCCCGAGCAGGTTGCCGACCAGGATGGAGGCCGTGAAATTGAAGGCCATGGGCGGCAGAAACAGGATCGATTCCACGCGCATGCCGGCCGACATGCCGGCCAGGGCGTCGACGCTGCCCGTGGGCAGGGAGCCGGTGATGGCGAAAAGCAGCAGGTAGCCCGTGTGCCACACGACCTGCATGAGCCCCGACGGCCAGGCGACCGCAAGCAGGTAGCGGCTGGCGCAGCGTATCCAGCGCCAGGCCGGGAAAAAGGCCCGGCGCAGCATGCCCGCCCGGACAAGTGCGGCGAAGTTGAACAGCATGCCGGCCGTGACCGAGAAAAACGTGCTCCAGGCCACGCCGGCATAGCCGAGGTTGGGCAGGCCGAAGGCGCCGAGCCCGAACCCGAAGTCGCCCAGGGCGTTGAGCACCGCGGCCAGCCCCCAGGCGTACAACGGGACCATGACCAGTCGCCTGGCCCGAAACAGCGCATTGGCGATGACGAAAAACGACTGGATGGGCAAAAGCCACAAGAACACCGTCAGGAAATACCGGGCCGTGGGCAGCATGGGCTCGGGCACCTGCAACAGGGTCAAAAACAGCGGCCGGCTGGCCAGCCCGAAAACCAGGATGGCCAGGGAGGCGGCGACGCCGAGCAGCAGGCACAGCCAGACATAGCGGTCGGCCCGGGCGCTCCGGCCGGCGCCGTCGGACTGGCTGACGGCGGCCACGGCGCCGTTGGCCACGGCCGAGGCCACCACCTGGAAAAAGAACATGGCCTGGGTCAGGACACCGATGGCGGCTTGCGTTTCCCGATCGATGCGGCCGCCGACATAGACGTCGACGATGCCGATCAGGAAATTGAGCAGCATCATGAGAATCTGCGGCCAGGCCAGGGACCAGATTTCGCCGTATCCCGCCACCTGCGCCGCGCCCGTGTCGCGACGTTGCATGAAACCTCCGCCGACGCACGCGCCGACCGCCCCTGTCCGGGGCAGGGGACTGGCGATACGGGAGGCCGGCTTTGCGGTCAACTCCCCCCTTGGCATGGCGGCCCGGCAAAGCTAAGACTTTTTGCGCCGAAGGGAAGACTCGGGTATGAAGCCCAGGGGGGAACGATGCAACAAATCGAGGCCGTCCAACGCCTCCACCTGTGGCTGGAGACCGGAGAAGGCATGCTGCTTGGCCTGGGCCGCATCCAGTTGCTGGAACTGGTGGAGGAACTCGGTTCGCTCAACAAGGCCGCTTCGGCCATGGGCATGTCCTACCGGGCCGCCTGGGGCCGCATGAAGCAGACCGAAACCGTCATCGGCGCGCCGTTGGTGGAGCGCTCGGGGCCCAAGAAAGGCTTTCGGCTTACGCCGCTTGGCCACGACATCGTGCGCCAGTTCCGCACCTGGCACAAGGATGTGGAGGATTTCGCCCTGGCCCGGGCCCGCGAGCTTTTTTCCTGGAACACCAGCCCGTTTTTCGAATCCTCCCCCAGGCACGGCCCGCTGGACTGAGGGCCTGCCTGTGTTTTTGAGCCTGCGCATCGCGCTCAAGTCCCTGGCCACCCACAAATGGCGCACACTTCTGGCCATGCTGGGCGTGTTTCTGGGTGCCTTCGCCCTGACCGGCGTGCTGCACGTCTCCCTGGCCATGGAACGCAAGGCTGTGGAGGAGACGGAAAAACTCGGCCCCAACCTCCTGATGGCCATGACCGGCAACATCCGCTTCCGACGGGGCGACCTGCGCGCGGACGCCGGCAACACCCGCTTCAAGCTCCCCGACGCCGAGGCCCTGTTGCGCGGCCTGCCCTCGGTGGTCGAGGGCGTGCCCTACCTGGCCTTTGCCATGCCCATCCGGGCCGGGGACAGAAAAACCATGTGCCAACTCGTGGCCACCTGGCCGGCCTATCCGCGCATCCGGGGCGGCGCCCCCCAGTTCGGCCAGTTTTTCGACCAGGACGACGAGGACGAAAAGGCCTTTGTCTGCGTGCTCGGCCCGACCATCGCCACGCGGCTGTTCGGTTCGCCCGAGGCGGCCGTGGGCCAGTCCGTCCTCATCTTCCGGGCCAGGCTGCGCGTGGTCGGCGTCATGGAGGAAAAAGGCGCCGACGTCACCGGCGCCAACCAGGACGAGCAGGTCTTCGTGCCGCTGTCCACCTACATGCGCCGGCTGGCCAACCGCAACTACATCCACGGCGTGTACATGCAGATGGCCGACGGCACGGATTTCGAGGCGTCCAAGGACGCGGCCCAGGCCATCCTGCGCCGCCGCCACGACATCAAGGCCGACAAGGGCCAGCCCGACGACTTCCGGGTGCTCACGGCCAAGGACACCATGAACCTCAAGCAGCAGGCCTTGGACCTGGTGCGGACCCTCGGCTACATCAGCTCCTCGCTGTCGTTTGGCATCGGCGGGCTGGGCATCCTGTCCATCATGATCCTGCTGGTGCGGGCACGGCGGCTGGAGATCGGCGTGCGCCGGGCGGTCGGGGCCAGGCGGGCGGACATCGTGCGGCAGTTTTTGCTCGAATCCGGGGCCATGTCCGCGGCCGGTGGCGGGGCCGGGACGGTTGCCGCCTTGTTGCTGTTGGTTGTTGTTTACAGATTGGGGGATTTCCCCGCGGTTTTCAGCCCCTGGCTCATCGGCGGTTCGCTGTTCGGTTCGGCCGCCCTGGGCCTGGTCGCCGGGGCTTATCCGGCCTGGTCGGCGGCCCATGTCGCCGTCTTAAGCGTGCTGCGCGACGAATAGGCACCACCCCGGGCGCAACACGGGCGCGGCCGCGACGTTACGACCATGTCGCGTTACATTTCGCCAGGCACCGCCATCCCTCTTGTGCCACCCGCACCCGCTCGGCTAGAGTCGCATCCGGTCTTTCAAGAGACTCCCCGCCCCTGCCCGGATGCGGTCAGGCAGCGCATACGGCCATTTGTCCACAACCATGCAAGGAGACCTTCATGCGATCACTCCTGAAGAAACTGGGTGTATGTGCCTTTGCGCTCCTGCTCGCTCCCGTTTTCGCCTGGGCAAGCCCCACGACCGCCCAACAAGCCGCCCAGGTGGTGGAAGGCTGGCTGCAGCTTGATAGCGTACCCCTCGGCGCCCGCCTGTCCGCGCCGACGACAACAGTTCAGGCATACAATGACGACAGCGGCCAGGCCGCCTACTACATCGTATCCCTCAGCAGCCAGGGCTACGTCATTGTGCCGGCCGACGACGAGGTCGAACCCATCCTCGGCTTTTCGCCGGACGGCGCCTACGATCCCGTGACCAGCAACCCGCTTTTCACCCTGGTGACGCGGGACGTGGCCGGCCGCCTGGCCCAGGCCCGCGGCTCGGCCGGCAAAAGCGCGGCGGCCGACGGGCCGGGGCTTGCGGCCCAAAGGAAATGGAACGACCTGACCGCGGCGGCCGGGGCCGCGCCGACGGCGAAAAGCGGCGTCGGTTCCGTTTCCGATGTCCGCGTCAGCCCCCTGACCGTGAGCACCTGGAGCCAGTCCAACGACGGTTCCGGCAACCCGCTCTACAACGTCTACACGCCCAACCACTACCTGACCGGCTGCACGGCCACGGCCATGGCCCAGCTCATGCGCTTCCACCAGTTCCCGGTGGCCAGCGTCCCGGTCAACACCTATTCGGTCTGGGTGGACAACATCCCGCAATCCATGATCATCCGGGGCGGAGACGGTTCCGGCGGCCCCTACGCCTGGTCCCAGATGACCCTGAGCCCCGGCTCGTCCACGGCCACGGCCAACCGCCAGGCCATCAGTGCCCTGATGGCCGACGCCGGGGCCTCGGTGAACATGAGCTACACGGCTTCGAGTTCCGGGGCCTGGTTTTCCACGACCTCGTATATGAGCCAGTTCGGCTACGCCTTGGCCAGGGAGGGCTGGAGCTACCCGACCAGCATGCCGAGCGCCTCCTGGATGAAAATGTTCAACCCCAACCTGGACGCCGGCCTGCCCGTCAACCTGGCCATCTTCAACAGCGACCTGAGCTCCGGGCACTCCATCGTCTGCGACGGCTACGGCTACGACACTTCCACCCTGTACCACCACATGAACATGGGCTGGTCCGGTTCGTACAATTTCTGGTACAACCTGCCCACCGTCGATTGCGGCTACAATTTCACCCTCATCAACCAGATCATCTACAACCTCTACCCCTACGGCAGCGGGGAAATCATCAGCGGCCGAGTCGTCGACGCCTCGGCCAACCCCATTTCCGGTGCCCGGGTGACCGCCACTTTGTCCGACGGTGGGCTCTATTATACCACCACAAACTATCGGGGCATCTACTCCATCAAGAACATCCCCTCCGGCGCCACGGCCACCCTCCACGTGACCAAGCCCGGCTACCAGTTCACGGACAGCCAGGCCACGGTCGGCACGTCCGTGGACGGCGGCACCGTCGTCGGCAACACCTGGGGCGGGGCGGCAGACTTCATCGGCACCGCCGTCAATCTCGCCGGCGCCGCCTCGAAGATCGCCGTGGGCGGCAGCCACAGCCTGCTCCTGGCCGCCGACGGCACGGTCTGGGCCATGGGCGAGAACACCTACGGCCAGCTCGGCACGGGCAACACTATCGCCCATACCCTGCCGGTCAAGGTCTCGGGCCTGCCGTCCGGCAGCCCGGCCGCGGACATCGCCGCCGGCAGCAACCATTCCCTGGTCCTTCTGGCCGACGGCACGGTCTGGGCCTTCGGCGCCAACACATTCGGCCAGCTCGGCCTCGGCACGGCCCTGGACGCCACGCCCCACCCCACGCCGACGCAGATCGCCACCCTCAGCGGCATCGCCGGCATCAGCGCCGGCGCCTCGGACTCCTCCCTGGCCCGGTCCAACGGCGGCCTGTGGACCTGGGGCAAAAACGACGCCGGCCAGCTCGGCACCGGTGACACGGCCACCCGGAGCCAGCCGGTCCAGGTGCTCACGACCGCCTCTTCCCCCTACGTCAAGGGCGGGGCCATGGGCCGGGACCATGCCCTGATTTTCCTGTCCAACGGCAAGGCCTGCGGCTGCGGCGACAACAGTCATGGCCAACTCGGCACCGGCGACACCACTGCCGTGCGAGACATCAGCACGGCCTTGGCCGTGAAGGGCCTGACCGGCGTCAAGCAGGTGATGGTCGGCGACGGCTTTTCCCTGGCGCTCAAGACCAATGGCCTGGTCTACGCCTTTGGCGCCAACAACCTGGGCCAGCTCGGCACCGGCTACATGGTCGCGGAGGACCAGACCCAGCCGGTGCTGGTCCCCGACCTGTACCAGGTGGAAACCATAGCCGCCGGCTACGCCTTCGTGCTGGTGCGCCGGGCCGACGGCACGGTGCGAACTTTCGGCGACAACAGCTCGGGCCAGCTCGGCCTGGGAACGATCGGGGCCATCTCGCGCAGGCCGATTGCCGTGTCCGGGCCGTCGGCCATCGTGCAGGCGGCGGCCGGCGGCGCCGCCGCCCTGGTGCCGAGCCAGACCGGGGCCGTCTGGGCAATCGGCGACAACAGCCATGGCCAACTGGGCACGGGCAACACCACAAACCAAAGTACGGCCGTGCGCATCACCTTCAATATCGAGGAACCGAGCGGCCCGAACGGCGTGGCCGCCCCGAACATGCTGCTGTTGCAGAACTGACCGCCACCACGCCAGACACGCAAAAGGGCCCGCATGATCACGGGCCCTTTTTTCATGGCCTTTGCCTGTCATGCCGCGACGGCGGACATGGCGGCAATGGCTCTGGCATTGCGGCAACGTCCGTCAGGCGTTATTGACGATCTCCATTTCCCGCGCGGCAATGGCCGCCCAGTCGAACACGGCGGCGCGCTGCCGGGCGGCAGCCACGGCAACGTCCCGGCGCGCCGGCTCGCCGAGCAGCCCGAGCACCACGTCGGTAAAGGCGCGGATGTCCTCGAAGGGCGTCTTCACCATGCCGGTGGGGAAGATTTCGCGGTAGATGGGCAGATCGTAAGCCACCACCGGCAATCCCGAGGCCATGGCCTCCACGGCCACCTGGCCGAAGCTCTCGTAGTGGCTGGGCATGAGGAAACAGCCGGCCGCCTTCAAAAGGCGCACCTTGTCCGCACCCTGGCGAAACCCGAGCAGGTCGACGACGTCGGTGAGCCCGGCCGCGGCGATCTCCTGCTGGAGCTTGGCGAACCACCAGTCGCTGCCGCCGCCGATGATGCCAAGCTTACTCCCCGGCCGGGCGTCACAGACAAGCCGCCAGATGCGCACCAGGTCGAACAGCCCCTTTTGCGGATGCAACCGGCCCAGGAATAGGCCGTCGTACACGGGTGTGTCGGCGGAAGGCGCCACGCCGTCGAAAAAAGCCATGTCCACGCCCATGGTCACCACATGGACCTTCCCGGCCCTGGCCCCCATGGCCGTGAGGGCGTCCTTGTCGAGGGAATTGAGCACGAGCAGCGTCGCCCCGGCCGCCCTGGCCAGGGCCACCGAAAGCCACTGGGCGGCAAAATAGAGCAGCCCGCGAATCGTAGGCAGCTTGAAGCCCTTGCCCAGCACTTTTTCATAGCCCTTGAAGGGGTTGGGCGCGATGAGGAAGACGCACACCACCAGCTTCGCGTGCGGGTTGCGCCAGCGGCACAAAAGCGCGGGCAGCAAGTCGAACAGAAAGTCCGACGGCGCGTAGATCGCGTCCACCCCCTTGGGATAACGGGCGAAGGGACAGGTCAGGATGCGCCACAGATAAATGGCAAGCACGTTCCACAGCCTGTCGGATTCGCTGGCAAATGGCTCCCAATGCACGCGCCAGTTGGCCCGCACGCCCTGGCTCTCCAGCACCCCGATTTCCCGCCGGGGCAGCAACAACAGCAGCTCCACGCCCTGGGCCAGCCAGCGCCTGGCGATCTCGGCGAAACGAACCTCGCTGCCGTCGCGGTTTTTCGTATTGACCCGCCCCATGGCCGGCACGAATATGCGCATGATGAAGATGCCTCCGGCGGCCGGGGGGGATAATCCCCCCCGGACCCCCTTGTCGGGGGGGCGCGGCGAGCGGGGCTGCAAAGCCAGCCCCGCTCGCCGCGCCCCCCAGGCAAGGGAATCCAGGAGACATTGTCTCTCCCGACACGGCTTTCAGTAGTATTGTTCTTTCTTATGGCCTTAAAGAAGCTTTCAAAGCAAAAATTCCAAACCCCTCGCCCCGACGGGGCGACGGCCCTGCGAGGCCGGAATTTTCCCGGCGAGCCTGGAGCGCAGCGACGGCATCGCCGGGAAAATTCCGGCCTCGCCGACGGACAACCGCCCGCCGACCAAGCCTCCACCCGCCTGCCGCCTCCCCGCGATCCCGCTTCCCCGTCGAGGGGGTCCGGGGGGCATCATGCCCCCCGGTGGGGTCCAGGGGCAACGCCCCTGGCCGCTGGAGGCATCTTCCTCTCCCTTCTCTCCCTTCTCTCGCTTATCCTGCCTAGCCCGCCAGCGTCCGCTCGTAGACCGCTTCCAACCGCGCGGCCACGGCGGGCCAGTTGAGTTCCTCGGCGATGAGCCGCAGGGCGTTGTCGTGTTTGCGTCGGCGGCCGTGTGCATCGGTCAGGGCCGTGACAATGGCCTGGCCGAAGGCGGCCGTATCGGCCACGGGGGCGGTGTAGCCGCAGTCGTGCGTCTCCATGATGCGTTTGATTTCCCCCACGGCATTGGACACGACCGGCACGCCCGAGGCGAGGTAGTCGCCGAAGCGGATGGGGAAGCGGGCCTTTTCGATGGGGTCGTCGTCCATGGGCAAAAGCAGCGCGTCGCTGGCGGCGAGGTAGGTCGGCACTTCGGCGGACGGCTTTTCGCCGACCTTGACGATATCCGGGGCGAAGCGCTCCTCGTAGACGGCCATGCGGGCCTTGAAGTCGTCGGAGATGTGGAGCTTGCCCAGGAAGTAGAGCTTGAGGCCCGGAATGGATTGCCGGGCTTCGGCGTAGGCGTCGAGGAGCGCAAAAAGCGATTCCGTGTAGGTGTGGCCCATGGACAGGGCCATCTTCGCGTCCGGGGCGAGCCCGATGGCGGCGCGGGCCTGGGCCTGGTCGGGCATGGCCGTGGCCAGGGTCGGGCAGTTGGGGATGTAGTGGATTTTGTCCTCGGGCAGGCCGGCGTCGCGGAATTTCCGCATGAGGATGGCGCTGGCCGCCGTGGCCCTGTCGGCCACGGCCGGCAGCCGGTCCTCGGTGAAGTCGTAGACGGCGCGCACGGGCCTGGGATGGTGCAGGGTGAAGCCGCCCTTCCACATGTCGTCGTGGTCGAGGACGATTTTCACCTTGGGCCGGGCGATGGACGTCAGGAACGTCGGGAAGCTGATGGGATGGAGCGGGAAGGCGAAGGCGTGGAGGATGTCCATCTTTTGGGTCAGGCATTCCCGGGCATTGAGGAACATGCGCAGGGTATGGCCGGTGTGGTAGGTGGCCAGGTTCACGCGCGGCAGGATGCGGATGGTGAGGTTGCCTTCAGTGCGGTCGCGGATGGACAGCGTCGGTTCGCGCGAGGCGCAGAGAAGCGTCACTTCGTGGCCGCGCGCGGCGATATGCCGGGCGAGGTGGTAGCAACGGAAATAGGTGCCGTAGCCCTCGGGATTGTGATTGAGGTAGAGGATTTTCATTAGAGATTGGTTCTCACGAAGAGTTTTTCGGGCAGCGCCCGGACCAGGGCCATGATGGGCCGCCAGAACCAGGGGGTATAGACCGTGCCGCCGGCACCGGCGGCGATGGCCTGGCGGATGTCGGCGGCCACCCGGGCCGGGCTGGCGGTCAAGCGCTTGGGCGTGGGCGCGGCGGCGGTCATGCGGGTTTGCGTCCAGCCGGGCAGGACGGTGAGCACGGCCACGCCGGATTTGGCCAGCCGGTGGCGCAGGCCCGAGAGGTAGGCCGTCAGCCCGGCCTTGGCCGTGCCGTAGAGGTAGTTGCTCTTGCGGCCGCGCTCGCCGGCCGGGGAGGACAGGCCGACGATGGCGCCGCCTCCGCGCCGTTCCATGTCCCGGGCGGCGATTTCGAGGATCGAGACCGCGCCGGTCAGGTTCACGTCGAGAATGGCCCTGGCCAGGGCGAAATCGCGTTGCGCTTTCTGCTGGTCGGGATAGAGGCCGAAGGCCACGACCACGATGTCCGGGGGCGTGTCCAGCGAATCGTAGAAAGCCTGGTGGCTGTCGGTTGCGGTGGCGTCGAAGGCGCGCACGGCCACGGGCGTACCGAAGGCGGCCCTGATGTCGGCGGCGGCCTGTTCCAGGCGGGCCAGGTCGCGGGAAGCCAGGGTCAGGCGGGCGGCGTCCTTATGGGCCAGCTCCCGGGCCAGGGCCTGGGCGATGTCCGAGCCTGCGCCGAGGATGAGCACATGGGGCGGTTCGGTGGCGGCGCTTCGGGGCCTCCTGGGCGGCAGGAGGGTATTTTTGAGCAGCCGCAAGCCGAACCGGGCGTAGTTGGCCACGATTTTCGGGTTGCCGCCGGCTTGCAGGAGCTTGCGGCCGATGTAGGCCGGGCGCAGGTGGAAATCGAGGAGTGTTTTTTTGCGGAAGGCCTCGATTTCCTCCATGGAAAGCCGGGTGGTACCCACGGTCGGGGCGTTGAAATAGTCCTTGCCGAGCACGGAGCCGGGCAGGAGCCCCTCTTCCCGGGCGATCTCGTTTAAGCGCGTGCCGTAGTACGGAATGGCGATGTGCAGTTCCAGGAAGTCGTTGTCGAGCTCGAAGATGTGCTGGCGCGTGGCTTCGAGGTGTTCGCGCCCTTCCCAGGGCAGGCCGATGAGAAAGAAGCCGAAGGTCAAAAGCCCGGCTTCCTTGGCCCATTTGGTGGCCTGGAGGTTGTCGGCGACGGTGGTGTGCTTGCGGATGCGCGAAAGCGTCTCCGGGCTGCCGGATTCGTAGCCGAAGGCCACCAGCCAGCAGCCGGCCTTTTTCATGCGAAAAAGCGTGTCGCGGTCCAGGGGCTTGACCTTGGAATTGGCCACCCAGCGGATCTTGCCGGCCAGGGGTGAGGCCAGGATGGCGTCGCACACGGCCCCTGTCCAGTCCCGGTCGAAGGTGAAGGTGTCGGACTTGAAGAAGAAATCCCGGATGCCGTGGGTGAAGTAGCATTCGGACAGTTCGGCCAGGATGTTTTCCGGCGAGCGCAGGCGCAGCTTCTTGCCGGAGATCTTCGGCGTCATGCAGAAGATGCAGGCCGAGGGGCAGCCGCGCGAGGTGGCGATGGTGGCCTGGGGCTCGCCGGTGTCGGGCCGGGCGTAGAGGGCATTGTTGATGAGGCTTCTGTCCGGGAAGGGCAGGCTGTCCAGGTCGGTTTCCCAGGAGGCGAAGTCCGTGGGTGTCCACACACCGTCCTTGTTGTAGAGGATGCCGCGAATGGTGGGCACGGCGGCCGGGTCGCCGAAATGGGCGGCGGCGAGTTTGCCGACGATGAAATCCGATTCCAGGCCGATCAGGTAGGTGACGTCGGCCAGGTCGAGCTGGTCGAGCAACGCCTTATCCGGGGCGAAAAAGATCGCGCCCTTGAGCATGACCAGCAGCCCCGGCTTTTTGGCCGCGAGCTCCCGGATGAGCTTCAGGTCGTCGAAGATGGTGGAATTGGTGATGCTGACGAACACGCCGTCCGGGTTCTCCCGGTCGAAATCGGCCAGCAGCTCGGCCGGGGCGGCCCGTTCGGTCTGGTAGTCGCGCAAAAAAACGGCGAAGCCTTCCTTTTGCAGCGTGGCGGCGGCGTAGCCCAGGTCGTTGGGGGCACGCATGGAGGTGGCCGTGGACTGCTCGACGTTGCCCTGGGAACGGTCCTCGCCGCGCTGGTAGAAGCGGCCCGGCGGGTAGAAGAGCATGATCTTTTTCATGGATGACCGGAACGCTCCATGTAGAGGATGAGGTAGCAGCTGACGATCCACAGGGCGAGCGAGGCCTGGATGAAGCCGTCGCGCAACAGGACCAGGGTCGGCGAGCCGCTTTTGCACTCGACCAGCGTGATCTGCAAGTAGCGCAGCACGCCCATGATGACGAAAATCGCGGTCAGATACAACTTGTCCGAGCCGTGCTTGGCGATCACTTCGGGCGAGACGGTGTAGAGGATGTAGCTGACGATGACCACGGCGGCCATGATCATCATGGCGGCGGACACGAATTCCAGGTTGTAGCCGTCAAGCGACCGGCGGGTTTTCTCGCAGCCGGCGGCGGACAGCAGCAGGTCGTCGCGGCGCTTGGCGAAGCCGAGGAACAGCGCCAGAAGGAAGGTCATCAGCACGATCCAGTGGCTGGGCGTGATGCCCGTGACCACGCCGCCGGCAAAGACCCGCAGCACGAAGCCCACGGCGATGCAGCCAAGGTCAATGAGCGCCCTGTGCTTGAGGCCGAAGCTGTACAGCAGGTTGATGGCGAGATAGACGGCCAGGATGCCGGCAAAGGCCAGGTTGCCCAGGGTCACGGCGAAAACAAACGCCCCAAACAGCAGCAGCCCGGCGAACAGGATGCCTTCGGCCGGGCGCAGCGCCCCGCTGGCCAGAGGGCGGGTGCGCTTGGTGGGATGGGCCCGGTCTTCCTCCACGTCTTTCAGGTCGTTGACGACGTAGACGGCGCTGGCGGTCAGGCAAAAGGCAATAAAGGCCACGATGGCCCGGGCCAGGGCCTCGGGGCCGGCCAGTTTCCAGCCGAAAAAAAGCGGCAGGAAGACAAAGGCGTTCTTGATGTACTGGTGCGGCCTGGCCAGCCGTAGACACGAAACCAGGCGCGACGGGCGTTGTTCCATACTGCTCCGGATGGCCGGCCGTGCTTGGCCGGCGGGCGGCGACACCATAGCCGGGTTGCCCCGACGCATCAATCGTCCTGGCGGCCGTCGCCACGGACTTCGTTGTGGCCGTCGCCACGGCCGTCGTTGTGGCCGTCACCGCGATCGTCGTTGCGGTTGTCGCTACGACCGTGGCCTAGGCCGTCCCTGCGGCCATTGTCGCGGGTGTCGCCATGGCTGTCATTGCGGCCATCGTCGCGGCCATTGTCGCTGCCGGCCACGGGGGCCGCGCCGACGGCTTGGGGCCGTGTCCTCGGCCATGGGACGAGCAGGGCCAGGCAGGCCAGGCCCAGGACGATCCAAGCGCTATGCACCACGGGCAACATCCGGGCCATGATGGCCTGGTCGCGGAAAACGAGTTCGGCCTTGCCCACGGCCCCCGGCGGCAGGGGGAAGGCGTTTAAAAAGCCATACCCCTTGATGGGCGCGACCTCGCGAGCCCCCAGGCGCAGCCGCCAACCCGGGTGGTAGGATTCGGCGAAAACGAGCATTTGCCCGCCGCTGCCCGGGGGCAGATCCAGGTCGTAGCGGCCCGGGTTGACCCGCGTATAGCCCAGGGCCGGCGGCGCCCCCGGCGGCACCGGGCCGGCTGTCAGGGACAGGCGGTCCAGGGCGGCGGTCGGCGGGCCGGAAAGGGCCAGGCGGAGCCGGCCGGCCGCGTCCGTGGCCAGGGGCAGGCCGGTCACGTCCAGGGCACCGTCCCGCTCGAAAACGCGTTTGGCCCCGCCCGGCAGGGTCACGGCGTCGCCGGCCCGGCCGACCAGGCGCAGGGAAGCCGCGTAGGTCCCGGGGACCGGCGCAGCCAGGTCGAAGGCGGCCGGCAGCCGGGCCGCCGCGCCGAAAGACAGGGTCGCCCCGCCCGGCACCGGGGTTTCGGCCACCAGGCGCATGGGGCTGTTGGGGGCGTTGGCCTGGGAGGACAGCTGGGCCTGGCGCATGACGAAGCGCACGGTGACCGTGGTGGCCGGCCCCAGGATACGGTGGACTTCCTTGCGGCCGTAGACATCCTCCCAGCGGCCGTCGGGCCGGCCTTCCACCCGGAAAAGCGGCGCAAACGAGCCGCCGTCCACGGACACCGCGGCGTCGACGTACGACGGCGCGGCCTTGTCGCCAAAAAGCCGGGGATAGGCCTCCAGGGTGACATCCCGGGCCGGCACCGGGAAAGCGGCGGTAAACGAAACGGTGCCCGGAGCGTCGCCTTCCACGGAGACCGTTCCGCCACCCGAAACGTCAACATCGCGCAGGACGGCCCCGGCGTTTTCGACGGCCACGCCGGCCTCGCCAGCCAAAAGCGGCACGGTCAGGCGCGGGGCCATGGGCGAAACCGGCCCGACGACGGCTTCCTCGGCCTCGGCCGCCAGGCGCGCCCCGCCCGAGCCGGCCAGCGCCGCCAGGCGCTCCCGGGCCTCGTCGAAAGCCTCCTCGGGCACGGCCAGCAGGCCCGATACGACCACTCCCCGGCCGGAGGCGGTTACGGTCAGGGCATGGGGCGGGCCGGGCTCGAAGGTGGCCGTGCCGCAGTCGAGCCAGCCCAGACCCTTGCCCAGGGGGCCGGCATCGAGGTGGGCGATGGCCGCGCCGTCCAGGGAGATGGTGGCGCGGCCGGCGAAAGGCCCTGCACCCAGGCGGACAAAGACCCGCCAGGAGCCGTGGCCGATCAGGGGAAATTCGAGGCTGCCCGGCCCCTTGGACACGAGCCCCCCGCCGTCGAGGGCCGCGCCGCCGAAGCGGATGTCATCCAGCACCCTGGCGGACAGGGGTTCGAAATCGCCGCTGCGGCCGGTGCTGGCCGCCGCCTGGAAGGACCCGTCCGGCAGGTACGGCAAGGCCAGTTCCGGCCAGGACCGGCCGAAAGCGACCAGGCCCGCCAGGCCCTGGCCCAGGCGGTCGCGGTCGGCGGCGGGCAGGTCCGCGCCGCCATAAAACACCTGGCCGGCGAAACCGGGATGGTCGCCGGCGGCCAGCGACAGCAGCAGCGGAAAGCCGCCGGCGGCAAGCGCCCCGCCGGAAACCAGGCGCAGGCGGGGCAGATAGTCGGTGTTGGCGTAAACCTCCAGGGGCGGCGCCTGGATGGCGGCATCGGGCCGCAGGTCGGCCTGGGCGGCAACAAAGGGGGCCAGGATGTTCCCGGGGTCGAAGAGCGTTTCCGGGCCGCGCTTGGTGGTCGGCATCCAGCCGAAGGAACCGTAGGACAGGTAGGCCACGCTCGGGTCATACACGACGTTGCGTACGGCCATGAGCCCAAGCAGGCGGCCGAAATCGGCCGTGACCGGCCAGGGCCGCATGAGCACGGACAGCAGGTAGCGGGAGTAGGGTTCGCCGAAAAAGGTCGGGCCCATCACCGCGTCCTTGCCGAGCATGGCGAAGTTGCGGGTGACGGCGTTTGGCGGCGGGGCCGGCACGTCGCCCGTGGGGCCGGCGATGGTCGGCCAGACGGTCAGGCGCCAGTCGCCGGGGTCGGCGGCCAGGGCGGTGACCAGCGCCCGTTCGGCCGGGGAAACCGGCTGGGGCATGAGCGCCATGGTCTGGGTGGTGGCGTTTTTGGCCACGGCCAGGGAACCGCTCAGGTAGGGCCAGAGGTAGACGGACAGGCAGGCGACGGTGAACGCACCGGCGGCAACATCCGGCAGCCGGCTGCCCCGCCAGAAGGTGCGCCGGGAGACCACGGCCAGGCCCATCCCGGCCAGCAGCGCCAGGCCGGTGAAATAGAGCGGCAGCCACCTTGCCGGCCGGGCCATGAGATAGAAAATCATGGGCACCCGGGCCAGGAGCTTTTCGTAAAATACCGCCCCGGCCAGGGTCTTGGCCCCGGCCATGCAGCAAAACCCGGCCAGCAGGCAGGCGGCGGCGTACCATTTGAGCTCCCGCGCCCGGCCCTTGGAGGCCAGGCCCAGCAGGGCCAGGGCGAAAAGCCCGGCCGCGGCGGCGACCCAAACGGGGTTGTCCTTGAAATTGACGGGATAGGCGTATTCCGTGCCCATGCCGTAGTTGTCGGTGTGGCCGAGCATGGCCTGGCGCAGGGGCGTGGAAAAGCGGCGGTACATGCCGAAGTAGTTCTCGCGCACCTCGTCGGCCGTCTGGTGGTATTTGACCGTGGCCCCGCCACCGGCCATGGACACGGCGGCCGGCACGAGCCAGTGGAGGCTTAGGACCACGACCGTGGCCCCGGCCAGGCAGAAGGCGGCCAGGGGCTTGCCGTTTCTGCGCACGGCCGTGGCCGCCAGGGTGAAAAGCCCGGTTGTGGCGGCGAAAAAGACGATGCCAAAGGGCGAGGCCGAGCACACCAGCGCCCCGAGCAGGCCGGCGGCCAGGGCCAGCCCGGCTGTCCGGCGCCAGCCCGGGGCCGCGGCGGCCTTGGCCAGCAGCCAGACGACCCAGGGCAGCAAGGCCAGGGCGAAACCGGTTTCCTGGATGTGGCCGCTGATGGCCAGGGTGTACTGGCGGGGATTGAAGGCATAGAGCGTCGCGGCCAGGCAGGCCGGCCAGGCGCCCAGGCCCAGCAGGCCGCACAAGGCGGCGATGCCGCCGGCGCCGATGACGGCATAGGCCGGGCCCGTGGCCTTGACCAGCACCGTGCCGCCAAGGGGAGCCAGAGACTCCCGCACCACGATGTCGAACCAGCGGTTGATGGCCCCGAAGGCCCCGGGCGCGCCGCCGTCGAACAGTGGGTTCCAGCCGTATTGGGAAATGGAGGCCAGGCGCCGGTTCTCCTCGGGAAAGGGGGGCGTCACGTTGTCCCAGTTCTGGTAGACATGCCCCGGGGCGAAAAGAATCCCCCGGTAGGCGAGAACGGCCAGGGCGGCAACCACGGCCAGGACGAGAAGTTTTTTGCGCATGGCTTGCCGCCGCTACAGGTAGGCGCGCAGGCGCCGCCAGCCCAGCCGCAGGGCCGACAACCACGGGTTGCCCCCTTCCAGGGGTTCCATCAGGCGCACGTAGCGGTGCAGCGAGGCGGCCAGGCCGAACACCCGCTCGGTCAACCCTCCGCCGTGCCGGGCCAGCCAGAAAAGCGGCCGTCGCCATCGCGGCAGGCGCACCATCCAGTAGAAGCAGGCGTTAAAGGCCGTCAGGGCCTCGGTGTCGGGCTGGCGCAGCACGGCCTGGTGGAACAACCCGGCCTGCATGGCCTCGCCGGAAGCCAGGCCGCGTTCCACGATATGGTCGAACACCCGGGTGCCCCGGTAGGGCTGCAAAAGCCCCGACCAGGGGTGGTTGGCCGGCCCCAGGCGCAGGTTGAGGCCCAGGGTCTTCTCGGCCAGGGCCAGGGTCTCGCCGGGCAGGTTGAACATGTTGAAGGTGGAAAAGCGGATGCCGTGGGCGGTGAGCAACTCGGCCGTGCGCAGGATCTGCTCCTCGCTGATCTTTTTGCCCAGCACCTCGTTGCGCAACCGCTCGTCGCCGGATTCCAGGCCAAAGGAGACCACCTTGCAGCCCGAGGCCGAAAGCTCGCGCACCAGGGAGGCGTCGACCAGGTTGGCCCGCACGGCGCAGGTAAACGGCAGGCCGACTTCCGCCCGGTAGCGGGCCAGGAACCCTTCCAGCCAGTCGCGGTCCTGGATGAACAGGTCATCGACGAAGCCGACATAGCGCACGCCGCCGGGCCGGTCGCGCCGCTCGCGGGCGATCTCCTCCAGGAGCCGGTCGTGGCCGTGGCGGCGCACGTAGCGGCCCTTGCCGGCGTAAAGGCGGCGCAGGACGTGGTTGTAGCAAAAAGAGCAGCTAAACGGGCAACCCCGGGCGGCCAGGACCTCCACCCCGCCCCCCTCGACCAGCTCGGGGTAGCGGCGGCGGTAGAGCCCCCGGTCGGGCAACGGAAGGCTGTCCAGGTCGGCGCGCAGCGGATACAGTTCGTTTTTGACCAGGCCCGAAGGGGTCTTGACCCAAAAACCCGGCACGCCCGCGCCGTCGCCGCCGCCGGCCAGGGCCTCAACGAAATCCGGCAAGGCGTCCTCGGCCTCGCCCCGGCAGACGGCATCGAGGCCGGGCTCGGCCACGAACTCCGGGAAAAACGTGGCATGGGGGCCGCCGGCCACGACCGGGCCGTCCCAGGTAGCCTTGACCCGCGAGGCGGCCTGGGCCGCCCAGCCCTCCAGGCCGGTCATGAGGGAAAAGGCCACGACATCGGGCCGCAGTGCCCGGGCCTTGTCGTAAAACGAGGCCTTCTCCTGGGATTCCACCAGCACCTCGGCTTCGTGGCCCCGGGCGGCCAGGGCCGCAGCCAGGTACATGACACCGAAAGACTCGTAGCCGTCGCGCTGGAGGAAAAGGATCTTGGCCATGGGCCGGGGCCGCCTAGCCGGCCGACCGGGAATCGAGGATGTCCCCGGTGTAGACGGCCGCCTCTTTCTTCATGATCTCGCGCCAGTCGAATTCCCGCACCACCAGTTCGCGGCCGGCGTGGCCCAACCGGGCGGCCAGGCCCCGGTCTTCGATGAGGCGCAGGAAGGCCTGGGCAAAGGCGTCCACGTCGCCGCTTTTGGCCACCAGGGCGTTTTCGCCGTCCCGGGCGACCTCGCCGATGGCCTTGAGCCTGGTCACCACCACCGGCTTGCCGCAGCCCCAGTATTCAAAAAGCTTAAACGACAGGTAGTGGTCGTGGTTGAGGGTGGCCCGCAGGGTCATGGCCCCGATGTCGCAGGCGCACAGCACCGCCGGCACTGCGGCGTGGGGGATCCAGCCCGGCAGCACGACATTGTCCGCAAGCCCCAGGCGGGCGATGAGCGGCCGGCAGACCTCGTCGAAATAGGGGCTGCCGCCGCCGAGGACAAGCAGCCGCACGTCGGGGCGCACGGCCGCGACCTTGGCCAGGGCCTCAAGCAGGATGTCCACGCCGTCGTCGTGCTTGATGTCGCCGTGGAAAACCAGCACCGGCGCCTCGGCCGGGATGCCGAGCTTCTCGCGCACGCCGGCCGTGGGCACGTCGGGGCGGAAGGTTTGCGAGTCCGTGCCGTCGGCCACGATGTGGATCTTCGCCTGGGGCAGGCCGTGGACGCGCACGAGGTGTTCCTTGAGCTGGCGGCTGACCACGAAGACATAGCGGGCCTGGCGCAGGACGTAGTTTTCCAGCCAGACGAGGGGCTTGCTCAAAAACGGCATGTCCGTGCGGGCGATGTCGGAATAAAAGTCCGTGAAATCGACGAAAACCGGCCGGCGAATCAGTTTGCCGGCGATGACCGCGGCCAGGCCGGCCAGGGGGTTCCAGGCGTGCAGGGCGGCGAACCCCCGGCCGTAGGACCGGCGGTACCAGACTTCCAGGATGGCCAGGGAGATGATGGAGGCCAGGAAATGCCAGATGCGCACGGGCAGGCGCCAGGAGGAATACAGGTGTTTGGCCCAGCCCGGGAACTGGTTCATCCAGATCCATTCCACGAAATAGGAGCGCCGGCTGGACAGGTCCTTGCTTGGCGAGACCATGTTGACCATGACCCGCTTCTCGGCGATCAGCGCCTTGGCCAGCCAGTACATGCGCAGATTGGCCCGGGACACGGGCGGAATGGTGGTCTCGACCAGGATGCCCACCTTGGGCCGGCTGTCCAGGTCAAAGCCTTCGGGGATGACAGGGGGGGGGCTTTTTCGCAAAAAGAACATGGTTTTCCCTCAGGCTGGCAATAGAGCGGCGCAAGCGGCGCGGCGACTGTAGCGGGAAGGCGGCGCGGAGGCAAGCCAGCGGCCTGACAGCCAGCGACCTGGCCCGGCCGCCGGGGCCGGCCGTGGCCGGCCGCCTTACGAGCGCTCCCGCGCGAACCGGGGCGCGTTCTCGAAACCCATGGCGGCCAGGGTGCGGTCGTAGATGGCATCCCACAGATTGTCACGCGAAGCGGCCACCACCCTGTCGCGCATCTTGAAATACCAATCGTCATCGGTGAGCAGGCGCACGGCGGTTTCGGCCAGGGCGCCGGCCTCGTAGGGAATGACTACGCCCAGCCCCCCGTCGCGGACCTCGCGGTGGGACGGCGGCACGTCCGTGGTGACCACGGGCAGGCCGCAGCCGATGGCCTCGCGAATCTTGATCACGTCGCCGAAACGCTTCACGTTTTCCGGAA
The DNA here is from genome assembly GCF_049995385.1 of Solidesulfovibrio sp. DCME. Lineage (NCBI taxonomy): Bacteria > Pseudomonadati > Thermodesulfobacteriota > Desulfovibrionia > Desulfovibrionales > Desulfovibrionaceae > Solidesulfovibrio > Solidesulfovibrio sp. DCME. Next base: position 406,347 of record NZ_CP188261.1, on the reverse strand, counting down.
AGGGCGCATAGGGGGCCAGGGCGGCCGTGGCGCCCAGGGCGGCCCGCAAAATCCTGTCCCGATCCGTGACGTAGCCGTGCCAGACGATGGCCCGGGATACGCCCAGGGCCTCGGCCCGAGCCCTCAGTTCGGCCAACTGCGGACCGTCGCCGAAGATGTCTATGGTGGCGTCGGGCACGGCGGCCAGGATGGCCGGCAGGGCCTCGACGATCAGCGCCACGCCGTTTTCCCGGCAGATGCCGCCGCTGTAAAAGAGCCGCCGGCGGTTGACGGCCCCGTTTGGCGGGATGACGACGCCGTCGGGGATGAAGCCGAAGGGCACCCACAGCTCGCGGCCCAGGCGCGACATGTCGTAGCCCAGAATGTCGCGCCTGGCGTCGCTGATGGCGTAGGTGAAGTTCCAGATGAAATCCGAGCGCTGGCAGGCGGCCTTGTCGAGCCAGATGTAGAAGTCGTTTAAAAGCTTGTTGTCGAACTTCCAGGGCGACCAGTCGGAGATGTAATAGGCGCTTTCCTTGACCTTGCCCCGGACCTTGAGCGCGCCGCCGCACAGGGCCAGCAGCGATTCGACGCCGACGAACAGGTCGATGGCGCCGGGGGTGGCCGCCGCGGCCCAGAAGCAGGCCACGATGTCGCGAAACTTCAGGCGGAAATAGGTCTTGGGCAGGGCCTTGTCCGGGGCCACGGCAAAGGGGGCGGTCAGCCAGGCCGGCCAGGTGCGCATTTCCCGCAAGGCCCCCCGCTCGAAAAACGAGGCCTGGGGCCGGGAGACCATGCCCGGCCGGGGCACCGAGAGTTCGAGCACCGTCAGGCGCTCGGCCCGGTCGCGAAAATACTCGAGCATGGGCCAGGCCGGGCAGTTGTGGCGCATGCGCTCGCCCGTGGCCGCGTCGGTGATGTCGGAAATGGTGGCCACCAGGACCGAGGACAGCCGCTTCATGGCCTAGGCACCCCCTTCCCGGCGGGCCAGGACCACGTAGTGCTCCTGGCGGAAGACTTCGACGAAACCCGGGATGTCGAGCTCCTCCAGGCTGACGAATTTGGTGCTGACCAGGAAGTGGGTGAGCCCGTAGCGGTCGGCGATCTCGGCCAGAGGCTTTTGCAGGTGGGGCCAGAAATCCACCAGTTCGTAGACGCCCACGGAGTTGTCGGAAAGGAGCGCCTTGCCGTTTTTGAGGAAGTAGGTGACGGCGTCGGCCAGGCCGTGGGGGATGCAGGCGATGCGGACCTCGCCGGGAAAGGCATTTAAGTGCGCGAGCACCGCCCACAGGGCCGGGGTCACGGACTTATCCGGGTTTTTGACCACGAGCTTGACCTGGAAATACAGGATCACGCCCAGGCAGCCGAGCCCCACCAGCCAGGGGGCCGCCTTGACCACCGCCCAGGCGGCCGGGTCGGCGGCGAACTTGAGGATGCAGGCGGCTGCGGCGGCGGCCGCCGCGCCGGTGGCGTATTCGAGGTAGCGCGGCCCTTCGCCGAGGAAGCGCATGTATTTGGTATTGAAGAGAATGCCGAGAACGAACAGAATGACCGCCCATTTGACGACCACGGGAAACCAGGGCGAGGTGGCGGCCAGCTCCCGGTAGTCCGGCAGCAGGAGGGCGGCGAAGGCGTAGAGGGTCCAGGGATTGACGGCCAGAAACGGCAGGACCGGAATCTTCTGGATGAGGTATTCGATGCGGCGCACGAAATCGGTATGCTGTTTTTCCTTGGTGGGCAGGCCGCGAATCTGATGGGCCAGGCGGTTGTGGATGTTGTACATCCAGAAGGCGATCAGAAGCAGCTGGCCGCGCAGGGACTTGAGGTAGGCACCCTTGAAGGCGAAAATGGAAAACAGCACACCGGCCAGGAAGACCAGCAGGCAGCGGGCGTTGTTGTCCACGACGGTGAAGCCGATGATGCCGAAAAAAAGCACCTGCACGGCCATGCGGTGGGTGAAGGTCAAAAGCGTCACCCCGGCCAGGCCCAGGGCGAACGTCCAGGCGTTCGGATGCAGGGCGTAGGCCTGGACGGCGAGCATGGCCCACAGGAAAACGAGGCTGCCGGGCGTGCGCAGGCTCAGGTTGCTGGCCTCCAGGGGCACCACGGGCGTGAGCATGTAGAGGACCTGGGCCAGATGGCCGCCCACGGGCGCGCCGGAAACGGCCCAGCCCAGGGCAAAAACGGTCAGGCTTTGCAGCACGTCGAAGGCCGGGGAAACGAGCCCCTGGTTGCGGTCGAGCCAGTCCTTGGAAAAGCGCGAACAGACAAAGGGCAGAAACGGCGGGTTGTCCACCGAGCCGGGCACGAGGTATTTCTCGGGCACGCTGTCCGGGTAGCGGCCGTGGCGGCGGATGGCGTCGGCCAGAAGCGCGAAACGCCAAGTGTCGATGCCGAAATAGCGGTTTATAAGCCGCGGCCAGACTTCGAGGCCAAACCCGGCCAGGGCGATGGCGACGGCGATCAGAATGTCGGTCATAAGCGCTCTCCTCGGGGGCTTTGCGAATCGGCTGTACCGGCCCCGAAAACGCGGCCGGCCGGAACACCGGTCCCGGCCGCCATCCGAAGGCTCCTTAGCGCCCCCCATCAAAATCCACAACCCCACCCCCTTTCGAGGGGGTCCGGGGGGCATCATGCCCCCCGGCGGGGCCCGGGGCAGCGCCCCGGTCTTCTCTTCTCCCCTACTCCCGGGCGATGCGCTCGCGCAGGACCGAGGCGATGAGGTGCACGAGCATCATGTGCACGTCCTCGATGAACTGGTAGTTGTCGCTGGGCACGATGAAACACTCCTCCACGGCGTCCTTGAGCTTGCCGCCGGAGAAACCGGCCATGCCCACCGTGCGCGCGCCGCGCTCCCGGGCCAGTTCCAGGGCCTTGAGCAAGTTGGGCGACATGCCGCCGCCGGAGATGCCGATGACCACGTCGTGGGGGTTGAGGAGGTTCAACAGCTGGCCGTAGAAGATGTTTTCGAAGCCGGCGTCGTTGCCCCAGGCGGTCATGAGCGGAATGTTGTCGGTCAGCGGCACCACCCGAAAGCCCTTCTTGCCCGGGGTCAGCGTGGTCTTGGACAGGTCGGAGCAGAAATGGGAGGCCGTGGAGGCGCTGCCGCCGTTGCCCATGATGAAGATCTGGCGGTCCTGCTTGCGGGCGTCCCAGATGATGTCGGCGATGCGGCCGATCTGCTCCTTGTCCAGGCGGCTGACCACGGCCCGCATGCCCAGCAGGTAGCCTTCGGGGGTGATGGTGGCGCTGAAGCGGCCGGTGTGGTCCAGTGTCAGCTGGGCGCCGCCGGCCTCGAAGCAGAAGGGCAGGCGCTCCAGGCCCATCTCGGTCATCTGCTCGATGACCGCCTCCTGGTCGTCCACCGGGCAGTAGAGCAGCAGAAAGCCGCCGCCGCCGGCCCCGGCGATCTTGCCGCCGAGCGCCCCCCTGGCCTTGGCCGCGGCGTAGTAGCGGTCGATGGCCGGGTTGCTGATGTTTTTGGCCAGGCTTTTCTTGAAATGCCAGCCTTCGTCCAGGAGGCGCCCGAAACCGTCCAGGTCGCCGACGGCAAGGGCGTCGCGCATGCGGTAGGCCTGTCCCTTGAGGCCGTCCAGGGCGGCGATGACGCCCGTGTCGCTGGCTTCGGTGGATTTCTTCTGGCCGGCCAGGATGGAGGCCGAATCGCGCGAGGCGCCGGTGTGGAACAGCAGCAGCCGGCGCTCCAGGGTGGCGACCAGCCCGGGGTCCAGGCCCAGCGGGGTCACTTCCACGCCGTCCTTGGAGAAGGTCATGAAGTTGAGCCCGCCATAGGCGGCCGCGTACTGGTCCTGCATGCCGATGGGGCGCCTCAGCGCCCCGATCTCGATTTCCGAGGCGATGGAGGCCAGGTCGGCCTTGCCCGGGTTTTCGCCCATGAAGGTGGCCACGGCCTGGACGATGCTGACCGTGACCGTGCCCGAAAGCCCCAGGCCCGAACCGGTGGGCACGTCGCCCTTGAGCGCCATGTACACGCCCCCCGTCACGCCGTAGCGCCGCAGCACCGCCTTGGGGATCTTGAGGGCGTCGCCCAGGTTGGCCTTGGCCATGTTCTGGATGCGCTGGTGGAGCTGGTAGTCCGAGGACACGATCTCCACCGGCCCGTCCTTGGTCGGCTCGATGATGGTGTAGAAGTACTTGTCGATGGTGACGGAAAGCACGGCGCCGCCGTGGCGTTCGTAGTAGGCCGGCAGGTCCGTGCCGCCGCCGCCGAAGCTCAAGCGCACCGGCGCCTTGGAAATGATCATGCGTCCCTCTTTTGCATGGTGCCCCCGGGCGCGGCGTAGTGGAAACGGGAGAAATACGCCTCGGGAACGAATCCGTTTTTCGCGTACATCCGGCAAGCCGGCTGGTTTTCGATCTCGGTAACCACGGTCAGCCGGTCGCAGCCCGCCCGGGCGGCGGCGCCAAGCACCCGGCCCATCAGCGCCGAGCCCAGGCCCCGGCGGTGTTCCAGCACCGAAACCAGGTCCACGGCGGCCGCGCCCCCGGCCAGCTTGAAACTCACGAAGCTCGCCCCGGCGTAAACCTTGCGGATGGCCGGGGAGGCCAGCGTATTGCCGATCCAGGCCGCCTGGAAGCGGTCGCGGCCGGCTTTGGGCGCAAAGGCGTCCAGGCCGAAGCGGTCGTAGCGGAAATTGGCCACATGCCGGGCAATGTCCCCGGGCGAAAGCCTGTTTTCCCCCGTGTCCAGCGGGTCCGGGCCGTCGGCCAGGCGAGGGTCCACGGGCGCGGCGTAGCGCACCTGCACCGTGACCTTGCGAAAGCCCTGGGCCTGGAAAAACCGGTCGGCCGGGAGGTCCTCGGCCGCGATGCGGGCATCGGCCATGACGCGCGCCATGGCCCGCAGGCGCGGCAACTCCTCGGCCAGGACGGCATAGTCGTAGTCCGTCACCCGGTAGAAATCGCAGCCGAACGCCCGCGAATCGAAGTCCTGGCGCACCAGGCAGGTAAAGCTCATGGCTCCCCGCCGCCCCACCGCTTCCCGCCGCCGGCCACGTGGGCATTGGCCTTTTCCAGCTTTTGCGGAGAACCGATGTCCATAACATAGCCGTCCAGCACCTGGCCGTAAAGCGGTTCCCCGGCGGCGAGCAGGGCCGGGAAGACGTCGTGGCCGAAGTCGCAAAAGCCGTCTTCCGGAATATAGTCGAGGACTTTGGGCGACAGGGCGTACACGCCGGCATTGGCCAGGTCGGTGAAGGCCACGGGCGGTTTTTCCACGAAGCGGGTGATGCGGCCGTCCGGGTCGCGGTCCACCAGGCCGCATTCCGTGGGGTTGTCCACCCGGTAGAGCCCCACCGTGGCCACGGCGCCGCTGGCCTCGTGGGCGGCGGCAAAGGCGCGCAAGTCCACGTCGAGGTAGACGTCGCCGTAGAGGACCAGGAAAGGGGCGGTAAAAAAGTCGCGGAAGTTGTTGACCGCCCCGGCCGTGCCGAGAAGCTCGGGCTCCAGGCCGTAAAGCAGACGCGCGCCGAAGGCCCCGCCGTTGCCGCAATGATCCATGACCACATGGGGCAGGTGATGGAGGTTAATGGCCACGTCGGCGATGCCGGCCGCGACGCACAGCCGCACCAGGTGCTCCAGCACCGGCCGGCCGGCCACGGGCACCATGGGCTTGGGCATGACGTCGGTGAGCGGTTTGAGCCGCGTGCCGAGTCCGGCCGAGAGAATGAGCGCTTTGGATATCATGTGGGATGAAGCCTCCGGCGGCCAGGAGAGGCGAGCCCTCTCCTGGACCTCTCCCTTAGGGGGACCATGGGCGCACTCGCCCTGGGTGGGATCACCATAGATTGAGAATCTCTCTCACCCCCGCCGCCGTGTCGTCCCCTAACCCTTTCCCCTCGTCAAGGGGGTCCGGGGGGGATTATCCCCCCCGGCCGCCGGAGGCATCCTAAAAACCCACCTCCAACGGCGGGTTGACCAGGCACGGGCCGGCGTCTGACAGGTCGGCCAGGGCCAGGCCGGCCGGGGCCAGGCGGGTCTTGCGGCCGTCGATGGACAGCCGGCCGGCGGCCAGCCAGGCCACGGCCTGGGGGTAGATGCGGTGTTCCAGGGCCAGGATGCGCGCGGCCAGGCTCGGCCCGTCGTCGCCCGGCAGGGCCGGCACGGCGGCCTGGATGACGATGGGGCCGTTGTCCATCTTCTCGTCCACGAAATGGACCGTGGCCCCGGCGATGGTCACGCCGTAGGCGGCCGCGTCGGCGGCGCCGCGGATGCCGGGAAAGCTCGGCAACAGGGCCGGGTGGATATTGAGGATGCGGTCGCGGAAGGCGGCGATGAACCGCGGCGCGAGCAGGCGCATGAACCCGGCCAGAATGACGGCCCGGGCCCCGCTGTCCCGCACGGCCCCGAGCAGGGCCGCGTCGAAGGCGGCCCGGTCCGGGAAATCGCCGTGGGGCAGGGTCACGGTGGCCAGGCCGTGGCGCCTGGCCCGATCGAGCCCCTGCGCCTCGGCCTTGTTGGACACGACGGCCGTGATGCGGGCGTCGATGCGGCCGGCCTCGATGTGGTCGATGATGGCTTGCAGGTTGGAGCCCGACCCGGAGACGAGGACGGCGACGGGCAGGGTCAAGGGGTGGCCCCCCCGGCGGCGGCCAGGGCGTCGGCGATGACCGCCTCGGCCAGGGCCGGCACGGTGTAGGCGGCGGCGACCACGTCCGGGGTGAAGCCGTACCCGCCGAGCGTCTTGGCCGTGATCGGCCCGATGCAGGCCGTTTTGACCTTGGCCGCCTTGAGCACCTCGGGCGGGATCTTGGCGAAGAAGTTGGTCACGGTGGAGGAACTGGTGAAGGTCACGTAGCGGACCTCGCCGGAGGTGATCGCCGCGACGATCTCGGCCGGGTCCTGGTCCACCGGGCGGGTGTCGTAGACGGGCAGCACGGTCACCTCCGCCCCGGCCGCAGCGAGTTTTTCCGGCAGCACTTCGCGGGCCTCGCGGGCGCGGGGGATGAGGACTTTCGCCCCGGCCACGCCAAGCGCCAGCAGGCCCTCGACCACGGACTCGGCCACGAAGCGCTCGGGGAGAAAATCGGCCCGCAGTCCCCGCGCGGCGAGCCCCTCGGCCGTGGCCGGGCCGATGGCCGCCACGCGGATGCCGGCGAAGGCCCGGGCGTCCAGGCCCTTGGCGTCCAACTCGGCGAAGAAGCACTTGACACCATTGGCCGAGGTGAAAATCACCCAGTCGTAGTCGAAAAGGCGATCGATGGCGGCGCGCACCGGCGCCGGGTCGGCCAGGGGCGCGATTTCGATGGCCGGGAATTCGTAACAGCAGGCGCCCTGGTCGGCCAGCAGCCGGACGAGGTCGCTGGCCTGCTCGCGGCTGCGGGTGACGACCACGCCCTGGCCCAGAAGCGGCCGTTTTTCGTACCAGGACAGCGTGTCGCGCAGGGAAACCACGCCGCCGACCACGAACAGCGACGGCGGGGCGAACCCGTGCCGGGCCGCCTCCTCGGGCATGGTGGCGAGCGTGGCCACCAGGCTCTTGTGGCGGCAGGTGGTGCCCCAGCGCACCAAGGCGGCCGGGGTGTCGCCGGGCATGCCGGCGGTCATGAGGTTTTCCGTGATGTGCGGGAGGTTTTTGACCCCCATGAAAAAGACCAGGGTCGAGCCGGAAGTGGCGAAGGCCTTCCAGTTAAGCGAGCTTTCGGCTTTGGTCGGGTCCTCGTGGCCGGTAATGAACGAGACCGAGGAGCAAAAGGAGCGGTGGGTGATGGGGATGCCGGCATAGGCCGGGGCGGCCACGGCCGAGGTCACGCCCGGCACCACCTCGAAGGGGCAGCCGGCGGCCACCAGCTCCTCGGCTTCCTCGCCGCCGCGCCCGAAAACGTAGGGGTCGCCCCCCTTGAGCCGGGCGACCATCTTGCCGGACTTGGCCATGGCCACGAGGAGTTCATTGATCTTGTCCTGGGGCAGGGTATGGTCGCCGCCCTTCTTGCCGACGTAGTAGATGTCCGCGTCGGGCCGGGCGAAATCGAGGAAGGCCTTGTTGGCCAGGTAGTCGTAGACCACGACGTCGGCGCGCGACAGGATGTCCTTGGCGCGAAGGGTCAGAAGGCCCGGGTCGCCGGGACCGGCCCCGAGGAGATAGACTTTGGACATGGGATCGCCTTTGGCTGAAGTGGGGAGCCGCGAAAGCCGCGACATAGCGGGGAACGCCCCGTCTTTCAAGGGGGGGGGTGGCCGGGGCTTGGGCCTCGCCGTGGGCGAGGCCGGCCGCCCGGTGAAAATGCTGTTTGAGGCCGCGACTTACGGGCCGTCGTGCCAGTCCTTCTGCGCCCCGCACAGGCACAGGTTGGCAACGAGGTCGATGACGCAGTCGCTGGCCAGCCGGCCATTGCCGGCGACGAGCATGGCCGCGCGGCCCTGGTCCGGCACCATGCCGTTGTCGTAGAGGTAGTTTATGACCACGCGCTTGTGGCCGTCGGGCAGGGGGGTGACGGATTCCACCGTGACCTCGTAGAGCCCCAGGGAGTGGCAACGCTGCCAGACCTTGGAAAAAAGGGCCAGGTAGCGGGCCTCGGCGCCGCCGGTGGCCCGTTGGCAGCCCAGGGCCGCACCCACAAGCACCGCCCCGAGGGCCAGGAGGGCCAGCGTCTTTTTTCGCATACGGGTTCCTTCGTCCGTTTTTCGGGAAAAATACATGGATTCCCGAAAACGGCAACCCTGGCCCTTCGCCGGAGCGTGACGCGTCAGCCCTGGCCCATGCCCCGGCCGGCTTTGACTTCGAGCCGCGATCGTTGCACATTACGGCCGTTTTCCCAAGGAGGACCGCCGTGGCGTCGCCGCATCAGACCTGGCGCTTGGCGCTCGTTGCGCTGCTGTTGTGCCTGCTGGCCGTGCCGGCCGCGGCCCAGGACGACTACCGCGCCGTGCTCGGCGACCAGGCCGGCCTGTTTCCGGGGGCGGAGTTCAAAAAGATCTTCCGCTTTCCCAAGGCCACGGTGGTGACCTTCGAGACCGGCGAGCCGCCGGCAGCGGTGAGTGCCTTTTATAAAAAGGACATGACGGCCCGGGGCTGGCAGGTGGAGGTGGATGACGTCAACAACGCGGCCTCCTATCTGCTTTTGACCAAAAAAGGCCGGCGCTGCATCGTGGAAGCCCAGCGCGGCCTGCCCGGCCGCACCGGCTTCAGCCTCAGCCTCTAGCCGACGGGTTGCCCAAGCCTCGCCCCGTCCGACCGCCGAGGCATCCCCTGGCCGCAACCCCAACCTCGCGCCCCAAAAGGGTTCATCCCTAGCGACCCCATGCCGACCACCGCGACCGAGCCGCCGAAAATCGCGGGAAAGCGCCGCCGCCTGCCGCGCCTGATCGCGCTTGCGGCCGTTTGCGCCGTGCTTTTGGTGTTCGTGCTGCCCTTGGCCGCCCGCCAGCTCATCGGCCACGCCCGGCTGCGGGCCATGGCCGAGCAGGCCCTCACCGACGCCCTGGGGCGGCCCGTGGCCATCGAGGGCGAGGTTTCGCTGCTGTTCGCGCCCTGGTTCGGCCTGGCCATGGGCCCGGTCAGCGTGGGCGATGCCCCGGGCTTCGGCGACGGCCCCCTGATCACCATCCGCCGCCTGGAAATGACCATCCGGGTGTTGCCGCTTTTCGCCCGGGTGATCTCGCCGGGCTCGGTGCGGGTGCGCGACCTGACGCTGCACCTGCGCCGCGACGCGTCCGGCCGGGGCAACTGGCAGGGCCTGGCCGCGCCCACGGCCGCGCCGGCGCCCGAAGCCCCGGGCTGGGAGATCGCGCCCGAGCCCGGCGACGTGCTGGTGGAAAACGCCGCCGTGGATTACCGCGACGCGGCCACCGGCCGGACCATGGCCATCCGCGACGTGCGGCTCAAAACCGGCCGGGGCAAACCCTTCCCCTTTTCGCTGTCGTTTCGGGCCGAAGGCTTCACTCCGGGCGGGTTCCTCGAAACCCATGCCCAGGGAAAGGCCGCCCTGGACCCGGCCGGCGGGGGCCTTATCCTGGAAAAAACCCTCGTCGAAACCGGGCTTGTCCTGGAAAATCCTTTGGTTGCCGGCGGCGCCGCGCCGGTGCGCCTGGTTTCGCGCCTGGCCGCCGCCTATGACCCGGCCACGGACAGCCTGGCCCTGACCGAACTGGATGCCCGAGGGGCCGGCGCCCGACTGACCGGGTCGGCCATCGTCACGGCGCCGCTGCATGCACCCAAGGCCCGCACCGACCTGGCCCTGCGCCTGGACATGGACGGCACCTGGCGCGATCTGCTGGGCCTGGCCCCGACCGAGGGCCCGGGCAGCCTGGTGGCCGCGCCAGCCAACCCCCTGCGGGAACCTGCCCCGGCCGCGCCGCCACGGGAGAGCCTCTCGGCCGAGAGGCCGCCGTCCCCGGCGGGCGAGGCGGTGCTGTCGCTGCGCGCGGCGGCCGAGGCCGGGCGCCTGGACGTGGAACGCCTCGACCTGGCCCTGCCCAAGGGGCACCTCACGGGCAAGGGGCATTTCGTCGCCGGCGCCCCGGCCAGCCTGGACGCGGCCTTCGTGGCCGAGGACGTGGATTTCGACGCCCTGCCCCGGCCGGCCGGGCGCGTCGGCTGGCCCTGGCCGGTGGTGCTGCCGACCGATAGCCGTTGCGACGCCAGGCTCGAACTGGCCCGCTGCAGCCTGGCCGGCCAGGCCATCACCGACGGGCACGTCACGGCCCGCAGCCAGGACGGCCTGCTGCGCCTGGCCCCGGCCGCCTTCGTCCTGCCGGGCGGGGTGGTCTCCCTGGACGCCCGCCTGGACGCCGGCCCGGCCCCGACGGCCGGGGGCGAGGCGGACCTGGGCCTTGGCCTGGACATCCGGGCCGCCCTGCAGCCGCTTCGGCCCCAGGGCGGGCCGTCCCAGGCGCCGACCCAGGCCCGGCTGCTTGGCCGGCTGCGCGCCGACGGGGCCAAGGGCAACCTGTCCGCCCAGAGCCCGGACCCGGCCCAGGCCCTGGAGATGCTCGGCCTTGGCGGGCTGGTCCCGGCCCTGGGGGGGATCGAGGCCAAAAGCGCCTTTGCCGTGACCCCGGGCAACGGCCGCGCCGTGGCCAGGGCGACGCTTTCGGGCCTCGAAGTGAAACTGGCCGGGGCGACCCTGCGCGGCCAGGTCGGCTACGACGCCGAGGCGTCCCCCAACCTCGATTTCGACTGCGGCCTGGACAACCTCGACCTCGACCGCCTGGGCGGGTTGACGGCCGTGCTGCCCAGCCCGGGAAACGGGAACAGCCGGTTCGGGGCCGAGGGCAAGGTGCGCATCGAACGCCTGACCGGCCGGGGCGTGGAGGCCCGCAACCTCGGCCTTGGCCTGCGCCTGGGCGACGGGCGGGCCGAGGCGGCCGTCACCGGCGGCGACCTCTTCGGTGGGCGGCTTTCGGGCAAAATCGAGGCCGACACGGCCGGCCACCTCACCGGCAGCCTGCAACTGGCCGGGGCCGAGGCCAAACGCCTGCCCGGCGGCCCGGGCCTTTCCGGGACGTTCGCCGCCAAGGCCACCCTGGAAGGCAGCCTCGGCGGCAAACACCCCCCGGCCGGGCTCGCGGCCACGGTCGAAGCCGAAGCCCCCCAGCTTGGCGGCGCCGGGGCCAAGGGCCCGCCCCTGACCGGGGTCAAGGCCGCCCTGACCGTCAAGGCCAAACGCGCCGGCCCGGAAGGCTTCGACGGCGAGGCCGGCCTGACCGCCTCCCTGGGCACGGGCCTGGGGCTGCGCGAGGTCCGCCTGACCGCCTCCGGCCCCTTTTCCCTGGACGCCTCGGGACGCCTGCGCGACGCCCAGCCTTTCAAGATCGAGGCCTCGGGGCTCGCCCGCCTGGCCGAGGCGGGCAAGCCCGTCAAGCTCTCCCTGGCCGGGCTGGTCACGCCGGAGGCGGGCGGCGGCTTTTCGGCAGGCGAGCTGCGCCTGGACGCCGGCGGCCTGCCGGCCACGCTCAAGCTGGCCAGAAAGGCCGGCGAGGGCGCGCCGACGACGTTTGGCCTGGAGACCGGCGCCGTCGCGCCGCGCAAGGCCCTGGCCGACTGGGGCCTCGCCCTGCCCCAGGACCTGCCCGCCGACCGGCTGACCAAGGCCTCGCTGTCCTTAACCGGCGCCATCGCCGGGGAAAACTGGGACCTCAAGCGCCTGGCCCTGGCCGTGGACGACGTCAACGTCACCGGCTCGGCCAGCCTGCTCGGCGGCGACCCCAAGCGCGGCAAATGGGACCTGCGCGTGGACCGGCTCGACTGGGACGCCTATTTCCCCCACCGGATAAGCCCCGGCCCGCCGCCCCCGGCCGAACGGCGAAAGCCCCTGGACCTGCGCCTTGTGCGCGAGCTGGCCCTGGAGGCCAAGGCCCACTTCGGCTGGCTCAAGAAGGGCAACGTCACCTTCGACGCCACCACGGTGACGGCCAGCGCCAAGGGCGGGCAGTTCACCTACCGCCAGGAATCGCCGCGCTTCTACGGCGGCCGGTTCACGGCCGAACTGCGGGGCGACGCCCGGGACACGGCGCTCAAAACCCTGATCGAACTCAAGCTCGAAAGCATCGAGATCGCCCGGTTCCTGCGGGACTGGGCCGAGGGCGACACCCTCGATTCCGGCGCCTCCACCTTCATCCTGGCCGGGCGCACCAGCGGCGAGAACGAGGAGGAGCTGCGGGCCAACCTGGCCGGCAACGCCAGCCTGCAAGTCACCCTGGGGGCGCTCAAGGTCCGCGAACCGGCCAAGCCCGGCGACCAGCCCACCACCGAACGCCTGCCCTTCGACGTCTTTTCCTCGTCCTGGTTCGCCAAGGGCGGCGTGGCCCATACCGACGACTTCCGCATCGAGAGCCCGCGCATGCGCGTGACCGGCAAGGGCTTCGTGGACCTGCGCGACGAGACCATCAACCTGAGCCTGGCCGCCGCCCTGACCAGCGGCGGCGAAGTGCCGGCCACCATCATCGGCCCCCTGGACGGCCCCAGGCTCAGCATCGACCGCAGCAAGCTGCTGGGCGACCTCGTCTACCGCGTGCTCCAAGGCATCGTCAGCATCCCCGGCAAGGCCGTCACCCGCATCCTGCAAATCCGCTGACCCGCCATGGCCGCCCTGCCCCCGCCCCCGCCCTACGCGGCCACGCCCGTGACCGGAGACGACGGCGCCGTCCGCGACGTGCGCGTCACGGACGGGCAGGGGCGCCAGTGGCACCTGGCCGGCCGGGGCGGCCCGGCGGCCGAGGCGGCCCGGGCGGCCACCGCCCTGGAAGCGGGGGGGATGCCGGTTTTTTGCGGCGCCGGCCTTGGCGCGGGCATCGCCGCCGCCCGAACGTTATGGGCCGGGCCGATCTTCGTGTGCGACCGGCTGGAAACCGTGCGCGCCGCCTCGGGCGTCGAGGCGCGCCTGGCCACCGACGCGGGCATCCATTTCCTGGCCGACGCCGACCCCGAGGCCGTGGTCGGCCGCGTCACCGCCGCCGCCCGCCAGGCGGGTTTCGCGCCCCTGGCCGTCATCACCGACCCCGCCGCCGCCCGCCTCGACCCGCAGTGGTGCCGGGCCGTGCGGGAGGGCCTGGCCGGCTATGCCGCCCTTCGGGAACGGCTGGCCGGGCGCCGCTTCGCCGGGGCGCCGCCCCGGGTGCTGCTGCTGCGCCGGCCGTATTTCCTGTACCGGGAGATCGAGGCGGCCCTGGCCCGCCTGGCGGTGCCGTACCGGGCGGTGGACACGGGCCTGGGGCCGACGGGCCAGGGCGGGGTGGTGGCCGGCATCCTGGCCGCCGTGGCCGATTTCCAGCCGGACATGGCCCTGACCGTCAACCACCTGGGGCTCGACCGGGAAGGCCGGCTGACCGGGCTTCTGGCCGACATCGGCCTGCCCCTGGCCTCCTGGTTCGTGGACAGCCCGCGGCTGATTCTCCACGATTACGGCGGGGTGGTCTCGCCCCTGGTCATGGTCTTTTCCTACGACGCCGACAGCCTGCCCGAACTGCGGGCCTCGGGGTTTTCCCACGCCGCCTGGCTGCCCCTGGCCACGGACCCCGACCGCTTCAAGCCCCTGGCCGACCCGGGTGCGCCCCACCCCTGGCGCGCCCGGGCATCCTTCGTCGGCGCCTCCATGGTCGCCCAGGCGGCCGAGGCCCTGGCGAGGCTCGAACCGTACCCGGCCCTGGCCCGGGAGCTGCCCCGGGCGGCGGCGGCCTTCGTCGCCTCGCCGGAAAAAAGCGCCCGCCATTTCCTTGCGGCCGACCCCGGCTGCGCCGGGCCGCTGGCCGCCCTGCCCACGGCCGAGGCGCGCCTGGACGCCGAACTGGCCCTGACCTGGGAGGCCACCCGGCGCTACCGCCTGGCCTGCGTCAGGGGCCTTGCGCCTTTTTCGCCGCTTCTTGTCGGCGACGCCGGCTGGGAAACGGCCCTGCCGGGGGTCGGCCAGGCCTGGCGCCGCCTGCCGGGCCTCGACTACTACGACGAGCTGCCGGGGTTTTACCCGCGAAGCGCGGTCAACCTCAACACCACCAGCCTGCAGATGAAGGGGGCCGTCAATCAGCGGGTCTTCGACGCCCCGGCCGCCGGGGCCTTTGTCCTGACCGATGCCCGGGAACAGCTCGCCGCCCTGTTCGACCCGGCCCGCGAGGCCGCCGTCTATGCCGATCCGGGCGAAATCCCGGACATGGTGCGCCACTACCTGGCCCGGCCCGGGGAGCGCGCGCGCATCGTCGCCGCCGCCCGGGCCCGGGTCCTGGCCGAGCACACCTACGACAACCGGCTGGCAAGGCTGCTTGCGGCCATGAAAAAGGCCTTCGGCGACTGACCGAAGGCCTTGGGGAAAAGCGGTTGGGAAAAGCGGTTCAGCGGGCCGGGACGACGAGGGACTTGCCGGCGGCGATCTTGTCCGGATCGGTCAGCCCGTTGGCTTCCATGAGGCTTTTTTCGCTCACGCCCAGGCGTTTGGCAATGGAACGCAGGGTGTCGCCCTTGGCCACGACGTAGCGGTCGCCGCCAGGGGCCGGGTTCGTCGCGGCCTCGCCCTCCCGGGGGGCGGCCTTCCTGGGGCTTGCGGCCTCGCCGCGCGGCAGGGCGAAGGGATTGTCCCCGGCCGGCCGGGCGACGGGCACGGCCTTGGGCGGAACGGCCACCATCGTCGAGGCCGTGGCCGGTTTCGCCGGCGCGGTGTCGCTCAAATCCCGGGCCTTGGGCTCGTCGGCGGGGCCGGGAACGGGCGCGGCCTTGCCGGGCGTTTTCACCGCCACGCCCGGCGGCGGGGGCGGCAGCTCGTCGGTCGGCGCCCGCAGGAAGATGCGCCCGGCGGCGCGGCTGTCGCTGCGGTCGAGCAGTTCGTTGTAGACGATGGCATACTGGGTGTAGGCGTCCTGGTAGGCCGTGAACATGCGGTTGTCCGGCTCGCGGCCGCCGCCGGCGGCGCGCCAGGCGCCATGGGCCGCAACCAGGCTGTCCCAGGCCACCTGCGCGTCCTGGCGCAGCAGGTCGTCCGAGACGTACTGCATGTTTCTTTCCAGATGGTCGTATTTGCCGCAGCCCGCGACGAGGGCGGCGGCCAGCAAGGCGGCCCCGAGGGCCAGCGCGAGCCGACGCGGTTTCCAAGGCATCGGGATTCCTCCGCATACGCCGCCGATTTTGCGCGGCGCGGCGATTGTCCTTCGGTAGAAGTTGGCGTTACATGCCCTGTAACACGGATTTCGTCAAACCGGGAGGCCCGGCCCGAACCCGGACCAGGCGCCCCAGACAACGAGCCATGGCCCACCACGCCGCCCCATCCGCCCTGCCGCCCCCGGACGCGTTGCGCCCGGTGCTGCACCTGTGGGCCTTCGGCCTGGAAGGGGGGTGGCTTTCGCGCCACCTCGCCGCCCGCCTGGAGGCGGCCGTCAGCCAGGCCCCGCACCTAGCCGGCCTGCGCGACGCCCTGGCCGCCTGGAACGTGGAGCGCCAGCCCCTGGATCCGGCCTTCGCCGCCGCCGGCCTGGCCGCGGCCCGGCGCCTTGGCGCGTCGCCGCGGCGCCGGGCCCTGTGCGCCGCCCTGGCCAGGGGTGGCGCGCCGCGCGCCGTCGACGCCGCCTGGCCGGCCCTGCGCGACGGCCCGGATCCGGACGCGGCCCTGGCCTTCCTGACCGCCGCCCTGGCCGATCCGGCCGTGGCCCCGGCCTGGCGCGGCCGAGCTTTGGACTTCGCCCTGGCCCGGGGGCGGTCCGGGCTGGCCCGGGCCGTGGCGGCAAGCCTCGCCGCCGACGCGGCCCTGGCCCCGGTCGTTCCGCGCCTTTTGGCCGAGATCGCCCTGGCCTGGGACGGTCCGGAAGCCTGCCTGGAAGCCCTGGCTGGCCTCAACCGGGAACTGTTTCCCCGCTTCCACGCCCTGGCCACCAGCCACTGCCTGGCCGAAACCGGGCACCGCGCCGACGCCCTGGCCGTCCTGGCCGGGCTGTGGCGCACCGAACCCTGGCACCCCGGGCTGACCCTGCGCCTGCACGCCCTGGCCCGGCCCCTGGCCCCGGCCGACCTGGACGCCCTGCCCGGGCGGCTGTTCGTCTTCCTCTATACGTTCAACCGGGCCGCACTCCTGGAAGCGACCCTGGACAGCCTGGCCGCAAGCCGGCTGGGTCCGGCCGTGGTCACGGTCCTCGACAACGGCGGCCGCGACGACACGGCGGCGGTCTGCCGCCGGGCGGCGACGCGGTTTGCCGCCGACCGGTTTGCCGTGCTGCGCCTGCCGGTCAATATCGGCGCGCCGGTCGCCCGCAACTGGCTGGCCGCCGCCCATGGCCTGGGGCCGGGCGACCTGGCCGCCTACGTCGACGACGACGTGCGCCTGCCGCCGGACTGGCTGGCCGTGCTGGCCGGGGCCCTGGCCGCCGATGCGGCCGCCGACGCGGCCGGGGCGCGCATCGTCGCCGCCGCGGCCGGGGCGGCCCGGCTCATCCAGTCGGCCGACGTGCGCCTGCTGGCCCCGGACGCCCGCCACGCCGTGCGGCCGCTGGTCAACCACGGCCCGGGGCCGGACCTGGGGCTTTTGGCCACGGTGCGGCCCTGCGCCTCGGTTTCGGGCTGCTGCCATCTGCTGCGCGGCCAGGCCCTGGCCGGCGGCGCGCCCTTCGACATGCGCTTTTCGCCCAGCCAGTTCGACGACCTGGCCCGGGACCTGACCAGTTGCCTGGCCGGCCGGCGGGCCGTCTACGCCGGCGGGCTGGCCGTCGCCCACCACCAGCACGCCGGCCCGGCCCAGGCCCGGGACCGGGCGGCCGTGGGCCAGCTGGCCGGGGCGCGGGCCAAGCTCGACGGCCTGTTCGACCCGGCCCGGATGGCAGTCGTGGCCAAACGGGATTTGGATACGGCCTGGGAGGAACTGACCGGCAAATGGCGGGAGCTGCGCGAGACGCGCCTGCCCGCGACCTAGTCGAGCATGTACTGGCGCGGATTGATGGGCGTGCCGGCGGCCCGGACCTCGTAGTGCAGATGGGCGCCGGTGGTGCGGCCGGAATTGCCCGACAGCCCGATGCGCTGGCCGCGCTTGACCTCCTGGCCGGGCTTCACCTCGATCTTCTGAAGGTGGGCGTAGACGGTTTCCAGGCCGAAGTCGTGGGCGACCACGATGCGCAGGCCGTAGCCGGACATGGTGCCGGCCTCGGTCACCCGCCCGGCCCCGGCGGCGCTGACCGGGCTGCCGCTTGGCACCTTGATGTCCACGCCGTTGTGGTAGTCGCCGCCCCGGCCGAAGGGGGAGCTGCGGGCGCCGAAGCCCGAGGTGATGTAACCCCGGGCCGGCCACAGGGACGGCTTGGCCAGAAAGGCCAGCTTGCGTTCGGAAAGCAGGTGGAAAAGCTCCTGCTGCATGGCTTCCTGGGCGGCCAGCCGCGTGCCCAGGGCGCCCAGGAAATCCCCCAGCCCCCGGCCCAGGCCGTCTTCGGAAAAAGCCGGCGGCAGCCGGTCGGGAAAGGCCGCGCCGTCCTGGCCCTCGCGCGGCGCGTCCACCATCACGGCCAGTTTGCCGTTAAAGGCCGCGATGCGGGCGGCCTCGCCGACCAGCCTCCCCGCCCGGTCCCGCAGGGCCAGCCCGGCCGCCTTGAGGTCGGCCAGCCTGGCCAGGGCCGCCCGCCGCCGCGCCTCGACGCCCTCCTGCCCGGCCCGGTAGGGCCACAGGACGGCCGCCGTGGCCAAAAGCCCGCACAGCCCGGCCACCAGCCCGAAAAACATCCAGCGCCGATAGGTGAAGATGCGCCGGACGCCTTGGCCGTCGCGCACGAAGATGTCGAGTTCGCGTTCAAGCATGCCGCAAGACCCGGCCCTCGGGTCGGCAACAAACCCCGTGTGGCCGGGTCGGCGCCGGCGGGATCGCCGGGAGGCGCGTTACCCGAAAAGCCAGCTGAAGAGGTTGGTCCAGTCGAAGGCTCCGGAATATTCCTGGCCGTTGACCGTGGCCGAGCCCGTGACGGTCTTGGCCCCGGTGTCCAGGCTGGCGCTCCAGTCCACGGTAGTCGTGCCGGCGCTTACCGACCCGCTGGTCGACCCCGAGCTCGTGCCGTCCCCCGAAACCGAACCGCTCGTCCAGGGCGTGCTCCAGGAAAACGAGGCCGCCCCGGCCACGGTCGGCCCCAGGCAAAGCGTCGCCAGGACAAGCAACACAGCCATGCGTTTCATATCGACCTCCTCTGGGGCCGGAGGCCAGTGACGCCGCCCGGCCTCGAATCAGGCGATGGGGGCTGCGGCCGCGGCAACCGGGCCAGATGCCCCTTCCTTCATGGCTATAGGACGCCCTTCGCGCCTGTCAACTGTCCCAGGCCGGCGCGCCACGTCGCCAAACGTGGCCCGGATCGGATTTACACCACGCCCCGACTGGTTTACGGTCGCTGGGCTTTGCCCCTGCATCGAAACGACGGGAGCCTCCATGCCTCAAGCCGACATCCTTCTCGAAACGGGTACCAACGAACTTGAGGTCATCGAGTTTTTCATCGACGAAGGACCCGAACGCGGCCATTGCACCTTTGGCATCAATGTGGCCAAGGTGCTGGAAGTCATCGAGAGCCCGGGGCTGGCCCCCCAGCCCGGGGCGCCCCATCCCTGCTTCATGGGGGCCATTCCCCTGCGGGGGCTGGTGCTGCCCGTGCTCGACCTGGCCGTCTGGCTGGACATCCCCCGGGTCCCCCGCAAAAACGAAATCATCCTGGTCACCCGCTTCAACGAACGCACCACCGGCTTCCTGGCCACGGGGGTGACGCTCATCCACCGCGTCCACTGGCGCGAGGTGGAACCGCCCCACCAGGCCCTGGCCAACCTGGCCGGCAACTGCATCACCGGCCTCATCCGCCTGGAAAACCGGTTCATCCAGCTGCTCGACCTGGAAAAGATCATCCTCGAACTGGACGCCGACCTGTCGGCCGGCCCCAGGCCGGTTCCGCAGGACAGGCGGTTGCGGGCGCTGATCGTGGAGGATTCGGGCGTCATGCGCCAGATGCTGCGCGACCGCCTGGAAGAGGCCAACTTCGAGGTGACCCTGGCCCGAAACGGCCAGCAGGCCCTGGACATCCTGCGCGATTCCGGTCTGGCCACGCCGGACATCGTCATTTCCGACATCGAGATGCCGCTGATGGACGGCTATACGCTGACCAAGACCATCAAGGCCGATCCGCACCTGGCCGCGACACCCGTAGTGCTTTTCTCGTCCCTGATCACCGACGAGTTGCGCCACCGCGGCGTCGCGGTCGGTGCCGACGGGCAAATTACCAAGCCCCAGTTCGCCAACCTGGCCGACCTCGCCCGGTCGCTGATCGCCTCCCATGAGCGACGGAGGCCAGACCATGCCTGATGCCGACCGGCTCCGCAGCCTCGACACCTCACCCCAAAGGCGGTTCGGTTCATGAAGCTTCGCCCCGACATCCCGGACGTCCTCTACAAACGCACGCTTTTTTCCTGGGTGTGGACCAGCAACCTCAAGCTCCAGGGGCTGCTGTTGGCCATCATCGTCGTGACGGTGGCCGTGCGGGTGCTGCCGCTGGAGATGCAAAAAAAGATCATCAACCAGGCCATCGGGCTCAAGCGCCTGGATTTGCTGCTCATGTACTGCGGCTACTACCTGGCCTGCGTGGTGGCGGCCTCGGGGCTCAAGCTGGCCATAAACGCCCTGCAGAACTACATCGGCCAGGAGTCGCTCACCGACCTGCGCAAGAAGCTCTACGCCCACATCCTGACCCTGCCCATGTCCTTTTTCCGCAAGGCCTCGCCGGGCATGGTCGTGTCGTCGCTGATCGCCGAGGTGGCCAACACCGGCGAATTCGTGGGCCAGGCCGTGGCCGTGCCCGTGACCAACCTGCTGACCCTGCTGGCCTTCGCCGGCTACCTGTTCTACCTAAACCCCCTCATGGCGATCATCAGCATGGCGCTGTACCCCATCGCCATCCTGGTCATCCCGGCCCTGCAAAAACGGGCCAACGCCGCCAACAAGGAGCGGGTGGACACCGGGCGCAAACTGTCCACGCTCATCGGCGAAACCATCTCCGGCATCCACGAGATCCACGCCAACGCCAGCTTCCGCCTGGAAAACAAGCGTTTCGGCGCCTGGGCCGACAAGCTGTTCCGGGTGCGCGTTGTCTGGAACCTCTACAAGTTCGCCATCAAGGTCTCCAACAACTTCTTCCAGAACCTGGGGCCGTTCGTGCTGTTCCTCGTGGGCGGCTACCTGGCGATAAACGGCCGCTTCGACCTGGGCGCCCTGGTGGCCTTCCTCTCGGCCAACGAGAAGCTCTACGACCCCTGGAAGGAGTTGATGGACTTCTACCAGACCTGGCAGGACGCCTCGGTCAGCTACGGCCGGATCATGGAGTATTTCCAGGGCGACCCCGAGTTCCGGGAAGAGCCCGAGGAGCGCCGGCCGCCCGTGGCCCTGGACGGCAGCGTAACGGCCAAGGACCTGGTGCTGGAGGTGCCGGGCGGCATTCAGCTGCTCAAGGGCGTCTCCGTGGACTTCAATCCCGGCGAACTGGTGGCCCTGGTGGGCTTTTCCGGCTCGGGCAAGTCCACCCTGGCCCTGTGCCTGTGCCAGATCCTCAAGTACACCGCCGGCACGGCCACGCTCTCGGGAATGGACATCGACGCCATGCCCAAGTCCGACATCGCGGACAACGTCGGCGTGGTCTCCCAGCATCCCTTCATCTTCGAGGGCTCCATCAAGGACAACCTGCTCTATTCCATCAACGCCCGGCGCGAGGCCCATGGCGCAAGCGGCGAGGACGGGATGCCGAGCCTGGACGAGATCATCGCCGTGGTGCAGCAGGTGGGGCTTTTCGCCGACATCCTGCGGTTCGCCCTCAATTCCGTCTTCAAGGAGGGAAAAAAGGAGCACCTGGTCAAGAAGGTGGTGCGGGTCCGCGAGGCCTACCTGGCCGGGCACGGCGAATCGTTGGCCGAGTACGTGGAGTTTTTCGACCCCACCCGCTACCTGTACTACAGTTCCGTGGCCGAGAACCTCATTTTCGGCACGCCCACCCGGGCCGACCTGGCCCCGGAGAACCTGACGGCCAACGCCTTCTTCATCAACTTCCTCCACGAGGCCGGCCTCAAGATGCTGCTGGTGCAGACCGGCGCCGAACTGGCCACCCGCACGGTGGACATCCTCAAGGACGTGCCCTCCCTGGACCCCATCTTCTTCGAGCAAACACCGATACTGACGGATGAATTCGAAACCTACCGCGATCTGGCCGCACGGCTTGGCCGGGTGCGGCTGCACAAACTCTCGGCCGAGGACGAACAGCTGCTTTTGACCCTGGCCCTGCGCTTCACCCCGGGCACCCACGGCATCGTGACCCTCTCGCCCATTCTGGAGGGGCTGCTGCTCTCGGGCCGGGCCATGTTCGCCGACCGGGTGGCCACGGACATGCCGGGCGCGGTGACGTTTTTCCGGCGCGACGACTACCTGTATTCCATGACCGTCATGGACAACATTCTGTTTGGCCGCGTGAAGACCACCAGCCCCAAGGTGCTGGACCAGATCCAGAAGACCATCGTCAGCCTGCTTATCGAGGAGGACATGCTGGAGCGCATCCTGGAGATCGGGCTGGAGTTCCAGGTGGGGTCCAGCGGCGACCGGCTCTCGGGCGGCCAGCGCCAGAAGGTGGCCCTGGCCCGGGCCTTCCTCAAGGAACCGCCCATCCTCATCCTGGACGAGGCCACGGCCGCCCTGGACAACGCCTCCCAGGCGCGCATCCAGAACCTGCTGGAATCCAAGTGGAAGGGCAGCTCCACGGTCATCGCCGTGGTGCACCGGCTGGACACCATCAAGAACTACGACAAGGTTGCCGTCATGAAGGCCGGCCGCATCGTCGAGGCCGGTTCCTATGCGGCGCTTATGGAAAAAAAGGGGATGCTCTATGAGCTTGTCCACGGATCGGCCGCTCGGGCTTAAGGGCTGCGGCTTCAACGACTGTCTGGACATTTTGCGCGAACTGCCGATTTTCAGCGGCGTCCCCCTGGACGTGATCAAGGTGCTGGCCTACCTGTCGGGCCGGGAATCCTTCGTGGCGGGCGAGACGCTGTGCGAGCAGGGCGAGCCGCTGGACCGGTGCTTCTACGTGCTTTCCGGCGAACTGGAGATGTCGCGCCAGGTGGGGGATTGCCCGGTGGTGCTGCCGCGCCGGGGGCAGGGCTCGTTTTTCGGCGGCCTGGGCCTTTTGGCGCCGGCCAAGGCCCTGTTCGCCGTCAAGGCGGTCGCGGACGCGGAGTGCCTGGTGCTGACCAAGGAGAAGTTCCAGAAGACGGCCGAGCGCTTCCCGGAGATCTGGCCGAAGGTCCTCGGCAACGTGGTGGACCACGTCTTCCGCTGGGAAGAAACGTTTCTGGCCGCCCACGCCGAGGAATGCGCCACCAGCGGGGAAATGGGGCTGAGCCTGTTCTAGGCCGCCGCGCCCGGCTTTTGCGTCACGAAGACCACCGAGTTGTACCGCAAAAAGCTCGCCTTTTCCCCGGCCTTGTAGGCCGCCTCGTACAGGGCGTGGACGTCGCCCTCGATGATGCCCGGCATCTCCGACGGCTTGTAGAAGGCCACGTGTACGGCCACGATGGTCGGCTGGCCGCGGGCCGTGAGCAGCCTGCGCAGGTCGTCGCCGAAATCCGTAACCACCAGCGACCCACCCTGGCGCACCGGATCGCCGTGGTGCACCGGCGGCAGCACGTCCTGCCGCGTGCCGCCCGAATAGCGCACGCGCGTCGTGGTCGCATGCCCCTCGTGCATGGGCACGGTGAAGACATGGCGCCCACCCGGGGCCAGCACCCGCCAGATTTCGTCGAAGGCCTGCCAGGGATCGGCCACGTGCTCGAAAACATCCTGGGTGACCACCAGGTCGAAGGCGGCGTCGGCAAAGCTCAGGCGCTCCAGGTCCTCGCAGCGAAGCCCGGCCTGGGTGCAGGCGCCCGGCGCGGCCAGTTCCGGCACGTATTCCGAGCAGACGTAACGCGGCAGGCAGCGCAGCCGGTCGTGGAGCGGCCCGGCGGCTTGCGCCTCGAACACCCGCCAGTCGGCCATGGCCGGCAGGGCCTCGGGCAGCGTCCGGCACTCGGGGCCGGCGGCCAGATGGGCCAGCACCCGGGCCAGGTCGCGGCTGCGCCGGCTGGCCTTGCACGACGAGCAGCGCGTCTCGCGCAGGCTATGCCCGGGCCGTATGGGCGCGAACACGGCCGTCTGGCCGCACACCCGGCAAACCCCGTCGTCCTCGAACACGTCCCAACCCCTGCACTTGGCTTCGTCCATCGTCAGCCTCCCTGGCCTTGACTGCCCTCACATACCTCTTTCCCGCCGAGGGGGTCCGGGGGGAATCATTCCCCCCGGCGGGTCCAGGGCAGCGCCCTGGTCGGGAGGGCTCGGGAGGGGCGACGCCCCTCCCGATCATATCGCCGCGTCGAGGAGCAGGTTGTCGCGGTGCACGGCCTCGGCATAGGTGGCCTCGCCGAGGACTTGGGCGATGCGCGAGCTTTTAAGCCCCATGATCTTGCGCAGGTCGCCGGCGGCGTAGTTGGACAGCCCCACCCCCAGGCTCTCGCCCCCGACCGTGGCCAGGCGCACCATGGCCCCCACGGCGAAATCGCCGGCCACGTCCACGATGCCGGCCGGCAGCAGGCTCCTGCCCTTCTCGCGCAGCGCCCGCACCGCCCCGTCGTCGATGCACAGCGTGCCCTGCGGTTCGTGGTGGTAGGCCAGCCAGAACTTGCGCCGGGGAATGGGCTTGCAGCCGGCGAACACGAAGGTGCCGACGTTTTCTCCGGAAAGCGCCCGGGTCAGCGCCCCGGGCTCGCGGCCGGCCAGGATCAGCGTGGGCACGCCGAGCTGGGCCACGCGCCTGGCGGCCAGGAGCTTGGAATACATGCCGCCAGTGCCCAGCGTCGTTTTCGCGCCGCACATGGCGTCGAGGTCGAGCCCGGCGATGTCCTCGATGACCTCCATGGGGGCGGCGCCGGGGTGGTCGTCGGGGTTTTCGGCGAAAACGCCCCGGGCCGAGGTCAGGTTGACGAACAGTTCCGCCCCGATGGCCCCGACGAGCAGGCCACCCAGGCAGTCGTTGTCGCCGTAGACCAGCTCCGAGACGGCCACCGAATCGTTCTCGTTGACCACGGGCACGGCCCCGAGGTCAAAAAGCGTGGCCAGGGTGTTGCGCAAATTGAGGTAGCGCTCGCGGTTGTCCAGGTCGTCGCGGGTTAAAAGCACCTGGGCGGCGATGCGGCCGTGGCGGGCGAATTCCTGGTCATAGGCGTGCATGAGCCGGCTTTGGCCGATGGCCGAGGCGGCCTGGCGGTGAGGCAGCAGGCTGCGGTCGTACTTTTCGCCCAGCACCTCGCGGCCGGCGGCCACGGCGCCGCTGGACACCAGCAGCACCTGCCGGCCGGCGGCCACCAGCCCGGCGATCTGCTCGGACAGCCCGGCCACCACGGCCCCGTCCACGCCCTTGGGGCCGGCCAGCACGGCGCTGCCGACCTTGACCACGATGCGCCTGGCATCGGACATGACCTGCCGGCGCCGCTGGCGCCAGTCACACTCGGCCATGAGGCCTCCTCGAAAAACGGTGTTCGGTTACGCGGCTGCGGGGCTAGGCCGTTTCGTCGGCAATGCCGCCCCGGGGGTTTTCCGGCGTCGCCCCGGCCACCCCGGCGGTCATGGCGCCCTCCCGGCCGGCGAAGGCGCCATCGGCCCGGGCGGCATCGGCCGCCGCCCCGTCCCGGGCCTTGTCGAGCCAGGGCACGTATTCGGGGATGACGGGCAAAAGGGGTGGCAAGGCATCGGTTTTGGCGGCCATGGCGGCTCCCGGCGGCGTATGGCCGCCCGCTTTCCATACGACCTGGGGCCGCTCCTGGCAAGACGCGGCCATCCTCCTTGAAACCCACGCTTTTCAAAGCCGCCCACCGCTGCTATGGCTGTGGCAGGGAGGGAGTTGCCGTGCGCATCCGGATGTTAGAGCTTTTAAGCGGCGCGGCCGCGGCCAGCGGCACGGCCGTGGTCATCGACGTGTTCCGGGCCTGTTCCCTGGCCTGCTATGCCTTTGCCGGCGGCGTTTCCCGCATACTGCCCGTGGACACGGTGGAGGAGGCCTTTGCCCTGCGCCAGGCCCATCCCGGCTCCCGCATCGCCGGCGAGCGGGAATGCCTCAAGGTATCGGGCTTCGACTACGGCAACTCGCCCAGCGAAATCATGGCCGCCGACCTGGCCGGCCGGACGCTTGTCCACTGCACCTCGGCCGGCACGCGCGGGCTTTTCGCGGCCATGGGCACGGCCGACCGGGTGCTGACCTGCTCGTTTCCCAATATCGCGGCCACGGCCCGGGCCATCCTGGCCGCCGAACCGGAGACCGTGTCCATCGTGGCCATGGGCAAGGCCGGCATCGCCCATGCCCCGGAGGACAAGCTGTGCGCCATGTACCTGGCCAACCTGCTCCAGGGCGTGCCCAACGCCTTCGAGGCCATCCCGAAGTTTCTGCGCCAGGCACCCACGGCCGCCATCTTCTTCGGCGAAACCCGCATCGTGCCCGAGGAGGACTTCGATCTGTGCCTGGCCCTGGACGCCTTCGACTTCTCCCTGGAAGCCGAACGGCTGCCGGACGGCCAGACGGCCCTTATCCGCAAGGCGCCCCCCGAGGGGGATACCGCCCCCGCGCCGCAGCAAGCCTCAAGTTTGTAGGAATCCGACCGAAACCGATGGTATCACGAGGTTTCGACCGGGGCATCACCGGCGCGGGGGAGTTTTGGCAATGAAAGGCAAGGCGATGGCGACCATGCGGGAAGAAATGTTTTTTGCGGTCTCGCCCCTGATGATCTTTCCCCAGACCCTGGGGAAATTCCGGGTCTATATCCGCCAGGCCGGCAATTTCGTGCTCTACGCCGCGGAAAACGAACAGTTCAGCCCGCGCCACCGGCAAAAGCTCCACGACGCCGGCGTGACCGAGGTCTACATCCGGGCCGAGCAGCGGCCGGACTACGACCGCTACATCGAAAAGCACCTGCCGCAGATCTTAAACGACAGCGGCATTCCCGTGGAGGAGCGGGCCAAGGTCCTCTACACCGCTGCCGATGCCGTGGTGCGCGACGTCTTCGACACGCGCCTGCCCAAGGGCCTGGGCAAGCGCGAATACGCCCGCGTCGCCGGCCTGGTGGAAAAAAGCCTCAACTTCCTGGCCATGGACGAATCGCTCAAGCGCATCGCCGCCCTGGCCTCCCACGACTACAGCGTCCACACCCACAACGTGCACGTGTTCGTCTTCACCTCGGCCATCCTCAACACCATGAAGGCCGACGAATACACGCAAGTCCAGGCCGGCATCGGGGCGCTTTTGCACGATATCGGCAAGACCCACATCCCGGGCGAGATCCTGTCCAAGCCCGGCCCCCTGACCCCGAACGAACGCCAGGTCATCAACACCCATCCGGCCAAGGGCATGGCCCTGTGCCAGGAAGTGCCGCTGACCCAGACCGCCGCCCACTGCATCCTCATGCACCACGAGCGCATGGACGGCGCCGGCTATCCCGGGGGACTCACGGGAGAACTCATCCCGCCCTATGTCCGTGCCCTGGCCGTGGCCGACATCTACGACGCCCTGACCACCAACCGGGCCTACGCCGAGGCCATGCCGCCGTTTATGGCCCTGCGGCTGATGCGCGACGAGATGATGGACGCCATCGACCCGGATGCCTTCAAGCGCCTGGTCATGATCCTCAGCGGCGCCAACATGGTGTAAGGAGTTTCCATGGCTTTTTTTTCCCGCGTCCGTTTCACCCCGGCCACGGCCAAGGCCGCCTGCCCCCAGTGCGGCCAGCGCCTGACCTACGAGCGCTCCTGCCTGCGCATTATGCTCACCTGCCACGCCTGCGGCCGGGAGTTCGACCCGGCCCGCTTCGTGGACGAACTCGACGACGACTTCGACGAGGCCTACGCCAACGTGCCGTTGGACCGCATGTAAGAGGAAGAGAAGACAAGAGAAGATTGGGGCGCTGCCCCAAGCCCCGCCGGGGGGCATGATGCCCCCCGGTCCCCCTCGAAGGGGGGATGGGGGAAGAGTGGCACGGTGGGGTTGGGCGGAGCGCCTCCGGCCGGTGGCTTCTACGATTGGGCCTTGGGGCGGCAGGCGCCCTGGCAGCAGCCGCCGGAGAGGAATTCGCTGTAGGCAAACAGGATGCGCCGCTCGCGGGCAAGCGCCTCCTCGGGCAGGTCCGGCACCGGCGCGCCCAGGCCCATGGCGGCCTCCCAGCCGGGCACGGCCCGCATGCCCCGGCCGAGTTCGCGGCCCGTGGCCGCTTCGAGCAGCACGGCGTCGCGGGTGTCGGTGACCAGCACCAGGGGCACCCCGCCCGGCTGCCCCTCGGCCCGGTAGACTCGGGCGGCGGCCAGGGCCTCGCGCACGTAGGAACCCGGCTCACCCGAGCAGAAGATCACGAACAGCAGCGTCCGCCCCTGGGCGTCCGCGGCGGCCAAGTCGATCATGCGCGTGTACTGCGCCCCGTCCACCGGAAAGCAGACCCCGACCTTGGCTGTGAGCCGCTCCCGGGGATAGCCTTTTTCCTCCACCAACATCCTGGCCAGGGCCTGGCGGAACTCCTCGTAGGAGGTCTCGGCGATTTCCTCGCCGGTCAGGTAGTCGCGGATGACGTTACCCAGCGATTCCTCATGCATGGCGGACTCCTTGCCAGGGGGTGACGGCTGGCGGCCCCGGGCGCCCGGGAACGAACCTACACGTGAAAAAGGGACCCATGGCCGGCCGGCGACGGCCTCGGGCGCCTGCGGGCAAACCAGCCCACGGCGGCCGTGAGGGCGGCGAAGGCGGCCAGGGCGGCGACACCGAGCGGCCCCCGGTGGCTGTCGTCGGCGACGATGACCACTGGGCGCGCGGCGGCCGTGGTCTCCACAATAGTCCCCTCCCCCGCCCCGTCGTCAACCGGCCTGGCCCCGAGGAAGCGGTACTGGCCGGCTGCGTCCCGGGGCAGCCAGGGCAGGCGGATGCGATCGCCGGCCGCGCCCGGCGGGGTGACGACGATCCGGTTGGGCGTGACGGTGATGGGCAGGCGGGTGTCCCCCGACAGGGCGACGATCCGGTCGCCGAAAAATTCCTCAAGGGAAAAATCCCCGTAGAAATTGGGGTTTTCCGTCAGATACGGCATCAGTTCGCGGTTGCGGCCCCAAAACGTCAGGCAGGTCAGGGCGATCAGGCCGTAGAGCAGCCCCAGCCGGACCCGTCCGGCCAGGCCCGCCGGCCAGGCGCCAAGGCGGTCCACAATAAAGAAGACCGCGAATTGGTAGGCGATGAACAGAAAGCGGAAGGGGTAGATTTCCGAGGACGGCAGGCGCAAGGCCAGACACAGCTCCCGCCAGACCGTGCCCCAGCCCAGGACCAGAAACACCAGGGCCGCCAGCAGGCAGGCCGCGTCCGGCACGGGCATGCCCGGCGCCGGCCGGCGGCGCCGGAGGGCGGCCCACAAAAAGCCGCCGGCCAGCACGGCCAGCAGGGCCAGGAAGGCCGGCCCGACCAGCAGCGAGCCGTCGTAGAAGGCCACGTTGTGGTGGGAATAGGTCTCCGGGAAGAGGAACATGGGGAAGACGTCGTCGGTGAGCAGCCCCCACAGGTCCGAAAACGAAGCATACCCCCCGCCCGGGATGCGCTGCCAGGCACCGTAGACCTTGCGCACGGCATAGGCCTTGGGCGCGACCAGCACGGCCGTGGCCAGGGCGAAAAAGGCCCCCCGCCACAGCAACGCCAGGCGGCGGCGCAGCAGGGCGTCGAAGGCCAGGTACAGGCCCACGGCCATGAAAAGCCACACGAACAAATGCAGCGCCCCCTGGTAGAAGATCAAGGCGGCCAGCAGGCTGGCCCCGGCCCATTCCAGGGGACGAAACTCCCGTGCGGCCATGAGGGCGACGAGGCCCGGGACTAGGCACAGGCTCACTTGGGGCGAGTAGCCGATGGCCAGGTGCTGCACCAGCCAGGGGTTGCCCAGAAAAAGGACAAGCAACACCAGGGCCTGGCCCAGGCCGAAGCCGCACCGCCGGGCCAGGACGCGCACGCCCCAGGCCCCGGCCAGGAGGTGCAGGCCGAAGAACGCCTTCAGAAAGGCCATAAACGGCAAGACATAGGCCAAGGGCAACAGCGGCGAGATGCTTACCACTTCGGGATTGGACCAGTAGGACAGGTTTTGCAGGGTGGAAAACCAGGTGATGGCCTCGGGGATGGCCAGAAACGACACGGGCAATTGGCCGAAGCTGCGCAGGCTGTCGTAGAGGAAGGCGAAATAGAAGAGGTCCTTGCCCCAGTCGAGGATGCCGACGCGGTCGGAGAGGATAAACTCGCCGTAAAAAAGGAGCAGCGCCGCCAGGGCCACGCCCCAATAGACGACGGCCTCCCGGCGCAAGCGTCCGCCGACGGGGCGGGGGGAAGGGTTGGCGGCATCGCCTGGCGGCATGGTGGTCCTTGGCGGCCCGGCCGCCGGGTTTGGGCGGCAGCTGTGCCGCGTTACGGTGGCACGACCGCCGCGTTTGCGTGGCTTCCCTGCCGCGTTGCGGCGGCACATCCGCCGGGTCTGGGCGCCATCCGCGCCGGGTAAAGGCGTCTTCTCCGCCCCATTGGGGCGGGCTGTTCACCCAATTTGGCCGGAATGTCCGCCGGGACCAGGCGGCCTCCGCGCCGCGCCTGGCCGGCATGCCCGCCGGCTCGCCAGGGGATAGCGGCTAGGCCGGGGCCGGGGCAAGGGGTTTGGCCCGGCAAAAATCGCTCCAACCGGGCGCCGGCCGGGCCGGCCGTCTCGACGAAGCTCGAATTATTGGATAGATAGGGCCATTCTTGACCGGCGGGGGGGCGCATGGAAGACGGCAGACTGAGCGACAGGCTGGCCAGCCTGAAGGAACACCTGCAACTGGAAAATCCGCTCCTGGTGGAAGCGGTGGGCAGCTTCGGCAAGCTGGACAAGGTCTGCCGGGGCCTGGGGCTTTTGCGCAACGACCAATCCACCATTTCCCAGATCGCCTGGTGGCCGCTTATCTCCATCCTGGGGCCTTTTTCCGCCGGCAAATCCACCTTCATCAATTACTATCTGGGCACCCCGGTGCAGCAGACCGGCTCCCACGCCGTGGACGACAAGTTCACGGTCATCTGTTTCAACGCCGCCGGCGAATCCCGGGTGCTGCCCGGCACGGCGCTCAACGCCGACCTGCGCTTTCCCTTCTACAAGATGAGCGAGGAACTGGAAAAGGTCGAACCCGGCGAGGGCGGGCGCATCGATTCCTACATCCGCCTCAAGACCAGCCCCAGCGACAAGCTGCGCGGGCTGATCCTCATCGACTCCCCGGGCTTCGACGCCGACGCCCAGCGCACCTCGACGCTGCGCATCACCAACTACATCATGGACCTCTCGGACCTGGTGCTGGTGCTGTTCGACGCCCGCCGGCCCGAACCCGGGGCCATGCGCGACACGCTGACCCACCTGGTCGCCGCCACCATCAACCGCCGCGACTCCAACAAATTCGTCTACATCCTCAACCAGATGGACATCGCCGCCCGGGAGGACAATCCCGAGGAGGTGGTGGGCGCCTGGCAGCGGGCCTTGGCCCAGCAGGGGCTCACGGCCGGCAAGTTCTACCGCATCTATTCGCCCTCGGCCGCCCTGCCCATCGCCGACGAATCCCTGCGCCAGCGCTTCGAGGCCAAACGCGACGCGGACATGGCCGCCATCCACAACCGCATGAACCAGGTGCGGGTGGAGCGGGCCTATCGCATCGTCGGGGAGCTGGAGAAGCTGGCCCGCGAGGTGGAGGACGTGCGCGTGCCCGAGGTGCGGGGGATGCTGTCGCGCTGGCGCACGGGCACGTTTCGCCGCGACGCCGTGCTGTTCGGGCTGCTGGGGCTCATCCTGGCCGCCTGCTACATCCTGACCGGGCATCCGTTCACCAACGGGTTGCTGCCCCAGTGGCTGGAGTGGGTGTTCGCCGAGTCCTGGCGCACGATTCCCTTTCTGGTGCTGTGCGCCGGGGGCGGCCTGTGGCTGCACTTTTTGGCCCGCAAGTGGTCGGCTGCGGCCGTGGCCCGGGTGGTGGAGCGGGCCTATCCCCACGGCCCGATCCGCGAGGGGTTGCTGAGTGCCCTGGCCAAAAACACTTCGGCCTGGCGCTCGGTCTTCTGTTCCGAGCCGGCCGGCTGGGGCCAGAAATACCGCAGGATCCTGTCGTCGGTCATCGCCGACAGCGAGAAATTCATCCAGACCTTAAACGACCGCTACGCCCACCCGTCGGGGGTCTGGCAGCAGCAGCCGGCGCCGGAGCAGCCCCGGGAACCGGCCCCGGAAGCTGCTCCCGGGCCGGGCAAGGCCTGCGACTGACCGCAGGTAGGCTTCCACAGCCCGGGAACCTTTCCGCTTCGGGTGCGCGGCCTTGCACCCCGGCCCTTTGGTTTTATGCTTTCGCCCCATCGGGATTGATGACCCTAAATCCCGTATAGTTGACCGACTCCGCCGTTTTGATTGGCGTCGCCGATGCCAAGAGATGCTCACGCAGTTGCGCCGGCGTGTCACACGGTGTCGTGCTCACGGGCTTATAATCCCGATGCCTGGCCAAGACGAGGGCCGCGATCCCGGTCACAAAGGGGCAGGCCATGGATGTCCCTGAAAGCTTGGCATAGATGCCGAGAGGAAAGGTGGAATAGATCTCCTCCCCCGGGGCCAACAGATCGAGCCGGTTGCCAACGGAACTGGTCGGGCTGAGCTTTCTGTTGCGATCGACGGACCCCACGCACAAAACGCCTCGGTACTTGGCGGGATAACAGATAAAATCCTGATAATTCCCTTCATTGCCCGCGGCGGCCACAATGGCGACGTTGGCTTCCACAGCCCGTTCGACCGCTTCCTCCAAGGCGTCCGAACCATCATACAGCGCCAGGCTGATGTTGATGATATCGACGCCCTTTTCCACACACCAATCGATGGCTTCGGCGATGACGTCGGCATCGAGGTCTTCCTCGCAGTCCAGCACCTTGGCGATATACAGCTTCGACCTCGGGGCGACGCCGATGATGCCCTGATTGTTGTCCCGCGCCGCGATGATGCCGCAGACGTGGGTGCCGTGCCCGATATGGTCCCATGCCTCTGCACCGTCGCGCACGCCGAACGTCCGCGAATCCGCGATGGCCCCGACCAAGTCCGTGTGCTTGAGGTCGGCGCCGGTATCGATCACCCCGATTTTGATGCCTTCGCCCCGGGTCATGCTCCACAGCCCCGGCACGCCCAAGGCCTCGAGGCCCCAATCGACGACCTCGTTGGCGGGCACAGCAGCGACAGGATTTTTCACTAATTTACGGAGAGTAGCGCTGCAGTCTTTTGTCATAACGTCTTCCTCATGAAATGATTAAAAGAAAGCATTACAGTAAACCTTTCCCCATTCGAAGGATTGCGTATTTACTATTTTCTATGTACGATGCTATCAACATTGTCAACCAATTTATCGGAACGGAGACTGGCATGCGAAAATCAACTTGCCTTTTCATTCTTCTTGCCTTTGTGAGCGGGTGTGGGCCCATCGTCAAAACCGTGCCTCTCAGCAAGGCGATAAGCCAGGGTAAAGACAACGGGGTGCCCACGACATATGGAGGGCTCCCGTATTTTCTCCCCAAAACCGTTTTCCATATCGTCAGCAAACCTCTCGATGACACGAATGCTAATGGCAACCAAACAACAGATACATCAAAGAAACAAGCTGTAGCTTCGAAAACCGCAAAATCAAAATCTAAAAAATCGGGATCTGGCCAGGATGAATCGGAGAATGCCGCAGCCGCGAAACCCTCAACCAAAAAACCGGACAAAGCAACAGACAATCCAGAAGCTTCTGCTCCCACCACACCTGAAAATAAAGATGACGATACGGAGAAAAAACAAGTCGCCGCTGTCTCGGCCAGTCATGACATAGAATTTTCCTACTACAACAGTGAGTTAGGAAAACAATGCCAGTTCACCCTGGACCTCGTGACGGTTCCAGACCCTAACTACATGTTTTTTCTCCGCTTAACGCCACATCCGGCCTCGGAAGACACGTTAACGATAGCGGTCAAGGACGGGTTCCTGTCGACAGTCACCACCTCGACAAAGGACGAATCCGCCGAGATTATCAAAAAATCCGTTGAGATCGTAAAACAGGCGGTGCTGCTCGGCGCCGGTGTTCCCGGACCGGCCTCCGTCGGTGGCCCCGCGGCTGCGAAGGGTACAACCCTCGCCGCCACGCTGGACCTCCTGGTGGAACCGGCGGATCTCATGGACTCTGACTTTGCTAAGAGGTTACCCTCAGAAATCTCCCTTTCCCTCGCCAAATTGGGGAACCCGCCTGCGAAACCCGCAGGCGATTCCGATTCCAACACCCCACCCGAAAACAGTGGCATATGCTACAGGGCAGCACTCCCCTACAAACTCGAAGTACAAGTTCGTGAAGTCATCCCAAGCGACAGAAATATAAGCAGCAATACCGCCAGCGCACAAAACAAGAAAAATAAGAAAGGCAAAATTGAAAAAACAGCTCATGCTGCGCTCAAAGGCAAGACAGATGCGAAAGTTGACAACAAAGAAAGCACCCCTCCCTCTCCGAAGAAATCATTCAGTTTCAACATACAGCGATATGTCATGATGCCAAACGACTCCCCTGTATTCACATTCGACATTGAAAGGGCAGCTTTTGTCAAAAACACTTACGATTTAAAACTGAACGACGGATTTTTAACCAGCGTCAACATGACCAAACCCAGTCAAGTCCTGGCTGGCCTCAGCCTTCCCCTCGACATCATCAAAAGCATCGCTTCCATCCCCACCGAAATCATACAGCTTAAGTTCAACTACAGCTCAAAGCAGGAAGCCCTCCTCGAACTGCAGCAAAAACGGTTTGAAACGCTCCAGGCTTTCAACCAAGCCATACTCGCCATGTACCAGGAGAATGCAACCAACACGCAGGCCATCATAGAAAAAGTCAACAGCATGAAGCAGTAAATGATCTGACCGGCGGCCGGGGGTTGCGCCCATCCCCGGCCGCCTTGCCCCGGGCCGGGCGATGCGCTACACCCGACTTTCCCCGCAATCCCAACAGGAAAGACGCGCCATGAACCCCGCCTGCAAGGACATTACCTCGTTTCTCGTCATGGACATCCTGGAACGCGCCCAGGCCATCGAAGCTCAAGGGCACCGCGTCATCCACCTGGAAATCGGCGAGCCCGACTTCGATACGCCCGCATGCGTCAAGGACGCGGCCCAGAAAGCCGTGGCCGACGGCCGCACCCACTACACCCACAGCCTGGGCATCCTCGAATTGCGCCAGGCCATCTGCCGGTTGTTCGCCGACGAATACGGCGTAACCATCACCCCGGACCGCATCCTGGTCACGGGCGGCACCTCGCCGGCCATGCTGCTGGCCTTCGGCGTGCTGGCCCGGCCCGGCGCCCACATCCTGCTGACCGACCCGGCCTATGCCTGCTATCCCAATTTCCTGCGCTTCACCGGGCTGATCCCCCACTACGTGCCCGTGGCCGAGGAGGACGGCTTCCAGTTCACGCCGCGCTCCATCATGGACAACGTGGACGGCATGACGGCCGGCATCCTGCTCAATTCACCGGCCAACCCCACCGGCACCCTCACCCCGGACGAAACCTACGAGGCGGCCTGCGCCACGGGAGTGCCGGTCATTTCCGACGAAATCTACCACGGCCTGACCTATGGCGGCCGGGCGCGCTGCGCCCTGGAATTTTCCGACGACGCCTGGGTGTTAAACGGCTTTTCCAAGCGCTTCGCCATGACCGGGCTGCGGCTGGGCTATCTGGTCGCGCCCAAACCGATGATGGGAATCCTGCAGAAGCTGCAGCAGAACCTTTTCATCTGCGCCTCGTCCGTGGCCCAGTGGGCGGGCGTGGCGGCGCTGTCCAAGGACGGCCTGGCGGCGGCCGAGGCCATGCGGCAAACCTACGACACCCGGCGCAAGGCGCTGCTGGCCGGGCTGACGAAACTGGGACTGGCGCCGCGCACCGAGCCCACGGGCGCGTTTTACGTGTTCGTGCGGGCCGACCACCTGCACCCCAATTCCCTGGCCCTGGCCTACGACATCCTGGAGAAGGCCCACGTGGGCGTCACCCCGGGCATCGACTTCGGCCCGGGCGGCGAAGGGCATCTGCGCTTTTCCTACGCCAACTCCCTGGAGAACATCGAGGAAGGCCTCGACCGCCTGGGCCGCTACATCGCCACGCACTGCGGCTAGCCGCCTTTTTCTCGACGCCAGCCAAACCCGGGGGACTCCCGGCCGTTGCGAACACCCCCAACAAGCCCGCCTCTCCCCCCGCGGCGCTTCGCCGCTGGCGCCTGTGGAGCCGGGAATGGGCTTGGCGTGCCGGCCGGCCTTGCGGCCGGTGTCGCCGGGGCCATTCCCGGCTCCACCACGGCCGAGGCCCCGCCGTCCCCCGTTCCCGACCGCGTTTCCGCTCGCCCCGTCGGGGAGGTCCAGGAGGGGATCATCCCCTCCTGGCCGCCGGAGGCATCTTCCCCTTCCCTTTCACCTTCACCTTTTCCTTCCCTACCGCTCTCCCGCTTCCACCCCATCCCAGAACCCCGGCCAAGCCGCGACCAGCTTGGCCAAGGCCTGGCCGCGATGGCTGCGGGCGTTTTTTTCTTCGGGCGAAAGCTCGGCCGCCGTTTTGCCGGCCGTGGGGTCGAAAAACAGCGGATCGTAGCCGAAACCGCCCTCGCCTGCCGGCGTCAAGGCCACCCGGCCTTCCCAGGCGCCTTCCGTGGCCAGTTCCCGGCCGTCGGGACAGGCGGCCACCACCACGGACACGAACCGGCAGGTCCGGTCGGCCTGGCGCACATGGGCCAGGGCGGCCAGAAGCTTGGCGTTGTTGGCCTCGTCCGTGGCGCCCTCCCCGGAAAATCGGGCCGAAGAGACGCCCGGCGCGCCGGACAGCGCGTCCACGCACAGGCCCGAATCGTCGGCCAGGCTGACCAGCCCCGTGGCCGCGCACACGGCCCGGGCCTTGATACGGGCGTTTTCCAGAAACGTTTCGCCGGTCTCGGGAATGTCCCCGATGCCGGGATAGGCATCGAGGCCGAGCACGCCCACGCCGAGCGGCGCGAGCAGCGCCTGCAATTCCCTGACCTTGCCGGCGTTGCGGGTGGCCAGCACCACCCGGTCCGGCCCGGTCCCTTGTCGGTGATCCATCATGTCTCCTCTTCGATCAATTCCAGGGAGGACGGCAGCAGCAGCCTGACCGTGGCCCCTTCGCCGGGCCGGCTGGCCAGTTCCACCGTACCGCCCAGGTCTTCCAGGATCTTTTTCGTCATGGCCAGGCCCAAGCCGGCCCGTTTGTCCCGGGTGGTGAAAAACGGGTTGAAGACATTGGGCAGCACCTCGGCCGGGATGCCCGGCCCGTCGTCGCGCACGGACAGATAGGCCCGCCCGTCTTCCAGGCCCGTGGCCACCACGACATGGCCGCCCTCCGGCATGGCTTCCATGGCGTTTTTGAGGCAATTGATCAGGCATTGGGTCAGCGTCTCGGGATCGCCTCGGGCCATGGGCGTTTCGGGGGAAATGTCCAGGGTCACGGCGATGCCTTGGCCTTCCAGGGCGTGGCGCATCAGCGCCGTGGTGCGCCGGGCCACTTCGCCAAGGTCGACCTCGCCGGGATTGGAGGTGGTCGGCCGGGAAAAATTGATGATGTCCTTGAGGATGTCATCGAGCCGCTTGGATTCCTTGAGAATGATCGAGGCCTTCTCCCGGCTGGCCTCGCCCAGGTCCTTGGCCCGCAGCAGGGCGTTGGCGAAGCCGGCGATGGCAAACAGGGGATTGCGGATCTCGTGGGAAATAAACATGGACAACTCGCCGATGGCGGCCAGGCGCTCGGATTTCTGCAACCGGCGTTCGAGGAACACGTCCTGGGTGATGTCGCGGCGCACCACGGCCACATGGTCCAGAAGGCCCTCCTGGCCGGGCACCGGGTAGAAGGCGGTGCGGAAATAGCGCAACCGGCCCCGACCGTCGAGGCGCGAGCTTTGGCGGCGGGCCTTGTGCCCCCCGTCCAGGGCCTGGCGCACCGACGGCCGGCCGTCCACGCCCGGTGCATCGAGGTCCGGGAAATCCGGAAAAACCTCACTCGCCGCCAGGCCGGCCAGGGCTTCGCGGGGCTGGCCCAGCCGCGCCGCGAGCTTGGCGTTGGCATCGAGGACGCGGCCGCCTGGCCCAAGCAGGGCGATCTCATCGTCCAGGCGGTCGAGCACGCCGGACAAAAGCCGCCTGGCCCGGGCCAGGTCCGGCCGGCAGGCGGCCGGGCAGGCGGCCCGCACCAGCATGCCCCAAAAAACGCGCGCCTCGCCCGCTGCGAAAAGCCGCCATCCCCCCGGCAAAGGGCACGGCAAAACAGCCCCCGGCGTCATGACGAGCACCAGCCCGGCCTCGCCGCCGGCCAGCATCCCGGCCGGGTCGTCGTGCCAGTCGATGCCCAGTTGCCGGGCTTCGCTGGCGGCCAGGCCGCTATGTGCCGGTGTTTGCGCTTCATCGAGGGGCGCGGCGGCCAGACTCGCCCCGGCCAGGGAGCCGCCCCGGGCCGGGGCGCCGGCCTGGCGAATCTGTTCGAAACAATCGAGGAGCGCGTGGCCGTCGCCGAAAAGACACAGGCGGGTCGGCAGGTCGCGGTCGTGGTCCATGGCCCCTCCGGGCCGGCCCAGGCCGGCGGTTTTGCCATTACTGCCCGGGCATGGTAGCCCGGGGCGAGATTGCCCGCAAGGATGGACGACGATTGATGACCAAGACCTACCGGGTGCACGCCATAAGCCTTGGCTGCCCCAAAAACCGCGTGGACACCGAAGTCGCCCTGGGCGGCCTGCCCTTTGCCCACGTCATGGTGGATGACCCGGCTGCGGCCGACCTGGTGGTCATCAACACCTGTTCGTTTATCACCCCGGCCGTGGAAGAGTCCCTGGCCGTGATCCTGCAAACGGCCGAAACCCTGCGCGGGCTTTCCCCGCGGCCCAAGCTCGCCGTCATGGGCTGCCTGCCGGCCCGTTTCGGCGACGACCTGAAAAAAGGCCTGCCCGAGGTCGACGTCTGGGGCCTGCCCACGGGGCTCGACATCCTCCCCGGCCGGCTGGCCGAGGCCCTGGGCGCGGCCGCCGATGCGCCCACGGGCCGCCGCGCCAGCACGCCGCCATCGTATGCCTACCTCAAGATCGCCGAGGGCTGCGACCACGCCTGCCGCTACTGCACCATCCCGTCCATTCGCGGCAAGCTCGTCAGCCGCGCCCCGGACGGGCTCGTGGACGAGGCCCGCCGGCTTCTCGATGGCGGCGCCTCGGAACTGGTGGTCGTGGCCCAGGACGTCACGGCCTACGGTCGCGACCTGGGCCTGGCCGACGGCCTCAAGCGGCTGCTCGACAGGCTTTTTCCCTTGTCCGGCCTCAAATGGCTGCGCCTGCTCTACCTTTACCCTTCGGGCGTGACCGACTCCCTGCTGTCCTTTCTGGCCGAAGCGGGGAAGCCTTTCGTGCCGTATTTCGACATCCCCTTCCAGCACGTGCATCCGGACATGCTCG
The DNA here is from genome assembly GCF_049995385.1 of Solidesulfovibrio sp. DCME. Lineage (NCBI taxonomy): Bacteria > Pseudomonadati > Thermodesulfobacteriota > Desulfovibrionia > Desulfovibrionales > Desulfovibrionaceae > Solidesulfovibrio > Solidesulfovibrio sp. DCME. Next base: position 367,382 of record NZ_CP188261.1, on the reverse strand, counting down.
CGGCCATGGCCCGGCCCAAGGCAGCCGACGCGGATACCATCGTCGCGCGGGTGCGCGGCCATTTTCCGGATGCGGCCCTGCGCTCCACCTTCATCGTGGGCCTTCCCGGCGAGACCAAGGCCCATTTCCAGGCCGTGCTCGATTTCGTGGGCCGCACCCGGCTGCACCATGTGGGCGTTTTCCCCTACCACCGCGAGGACGGCACCCCGGCCGCGACCATGCCGGGCCAGGTGCGCCGCGACGTCAAGGAGCGCCGCGTGGCGGCGGTCATGGCCGCCCAACGGGAAGTCAGCGCCGACATCCTGGACGGCTACGTCGGCACGGAGCAGGACATACTCGTGGACGCGCCCCACGGCGAATGGCCAGGGCTGCATGTGGGGCGCTCGTGGTTCCAGGCGCCGGAGATCGACGGCGTCACCTACGTCAGCGGGCCGGGTGTGACACCCGGGGCCATGGTGACGGCGACCATCGAGGAATCGAAAGACTATGATTTGGTGGCCTTGGCCTAGACTCTTGGAGCCGCCCTTTTTAGTTGTGCCCTGGCTGGCTTTTTGCTACGACCAAAAATCCTTTTCACAGGGACAGATCGCGTTGGAGGTCAACTCATGGACAAAACCACGGAAATGAAAAACAACCCTAACTCGGAGATGGAAGTCAACTTCGAAGCGGCGCTGGAAAACTACCTCAACGAGGATTTCGGCGACCTGGAAGAAGGTTCCATCACCCAGGGTATCGTGGTCCGCATCGGCAAGGAACACGTCCTGGTGGACGTCAACTTCAAGTCCGAGGGCCAGATTCCCATCGCCGAATTCCAGGACGCCGGCGGCGAACTGGAAGTGGCCGTCGGCGACCAGATCGACGTGTACGTCGTCTCCAAGAACGAATCCGAAGGCACCATCCACTTGTCCCGCGAACGGGCCAAGCGCATGCAGCTTTTTGATAAGCTCGAGGAAATCCAGGAGAAAGATGACGTCATCTCCGGGCGGATCGTGCGCCGCATCAAGGGCGGCTACACGGTGGACCTGGGTGGCGTCGAAGCCTTCCTGCCCGGCTCCCACGTCGACCTGCGGCCCGTGCCTGACATGGACGCCCTGGTCGGCCAGGAGTTCGAATTCCGCGTGCTCAAAATCAACCGCCGCCGCAGCAACGTCATCGTTTCGCGGCGCGTGCTCCTCGAGGAACGGCGCGACTCCATGCGCAAGGATCTCCTCAAGACCCTCGAGGAAGGCCAGACCGTCACCGGCCGGGTGAAAAACATCACCGAGTACGGCGTGTTCGTCGACCTCGGCGGCCTCGATGGCCTGATGCACATCACCGACATGTCCTGGAAGCGCATCAAGCATCCCAAGGAACTGGTGCACCTGGGCGACGAGCTGGAACTGAAGGTGCTGTCCTTCGATCAGGAGAAGCAGAAAGTTTCGCTCGGCATGAAGCAGCTGGTCTCCGATCCCTGGGAGAACATCGCTGGCAAGTACCCCGAGGGCACCCGCCTGTCCGGCAAGGTGACCAACCTCGTGGACTACGGCGCCTTCGTCGAGCTCGAGGCCGGCGTCGAGGGCCTGGTCCACATCTCCGAGATGTCCTGGACCCGCAAGCTGCGCCACCCGAGCCAGATGGTGCACGTGGGCGACGAGGTCGAGGTGGTGGTGCTGTCCGTGGACCCGGACAAGAAGCGCATTTCGCTGGGCATGAAGCAGGTGCGCCCCAACCCCTGGGATATCGTGGCCGAGAAGTACCCCGAGGGCACCATCCTTGAGGGCTCGGTGAAAAACATCACCGAATTCGGCATCTTCATCGGTATCGAGGACGGCATCGACGGCCTGATCCACGTTTCGGACATCTCCTGGACCAAGAAGGTCCGCCATCCGGGCGAGATGTTCAAAAGCGGCGACATCGTCATGGCCAAGGTCCTGACCGTGGACAAGGAAAACGAGAAGTTCACCCTCGGCATCAAGCAGCTGTCCGAAGACCCCTGGACCCGCGTGCCCGATACCTACCCTGTCGGCACCATGGTCAAGGGCACGGTGACCAACATCACCGACTTCGGCCTGTTCGTCGAGGTTGAGGAAGGCATCGAAGGCCTGGTCCACGTCTCGGAAATCAGCCGCAAGAAGGTCAAGACCCCGGCCGAGCTGTACAAGGAAGGGGACGAGATCGAAGCCAAGGTCATCCACGTCAGCGCCGACGAGCGCCGCCTGGGCCTTTCCATCAAGTCCATCAAGGACGAGGAGGAAAAGCGCAAGTCCAAGGAATTCCGCACCGCCGGGCCTTCGGACACGGGCAGCAACCTCGGCGAACTGCTGCGCCAGAAGTTGGAAGAGGATGCCCAGCGCTAACGATTGCTTTGCCTCACGACGCCCGGGGCTGTTCGGGCTTGTCATAGCCGTGGCGGCCGTGATCCTGGTTATTGGGATCACGGCCGCTTTCGGCCTTGGCGGCGGCGACGAGGGCGAACGGGTTTTCGGCAAGGCCCAGGCTCGCCTGGGGCTGGTGCGCATCGAGGGAACCATTGCCGACGCCGAAAAGATCGTGGAATTCCTCCGCAAACTGCGCGAGGACGACTCGGTCAAGGGTGTCGTCTTGCGCATCAATTCGCCTGGCGGCGCCTTTGGCCCGTCCCAGGAGATCTACATGGCCGTCAAGAAGCTTGAGGCGCGCAAGCCCGTGATCGCTTCCTTCTCGGCCGTTGCCGCCTCCGGCGGCTATTACGCCGCCTGTCCGGCCGAGCGTATCTTCTCCAATCCCGGCACCATCACCGGCAGCATCGGCGTCATGACCCAACTGGCCAACGTGGCCGACCTGATGCAAAAGCTCGGGGTCAGCTTCGAATCCCTGACCACGGGCAAGCTCAAGGATGCCGGCAGCCCGTTTAGGCCCCTGTCCGCCGAGCAGCGCGCCTACCTGGAAAACCTGATCAAGGACCTCAACAAGCAGTTTTCCGGCGACGTGGCCAAGGAACGCAAGCTTACGCCCGATGCCATCGCGGCCATTGCCGACGGCCGGGCCATGACCGGCGCCCGGGCCATGGAACTGGGGCTGGTGGACGAACTGGGCGGCCAGGAAGACGCTGTGGACTACCTGAAGAAACTGGTCGACCTGACCGGCGATGTGCCCCTTTACAAAGGCCCCAAAAAGAAATCCGGCCTGTCCGAGCTTTTTTCCTCCGATTCCCGCACCATGGTCGATGTGAAAGGTGCTGTTCTCTCCTGGCTGCTCTCCGGCCTCGTCTCCGGTAGCGAAGTGCCGCAAACGCCCTAGCTGCCTTTTCCTCCCTTTTGACGTTTTCGCCTCCTCCGGTGTGTACGAGAAAGCGCCTTTCCCGAAGCCGGCCATCTCTTTTTCGAGTATCACCCACGGGCAGGTGCATTGCGCGGCCCACCCTCTTTTCCTTTTGCCCTCTACCGCCCCCCGTGTGTTGTTTCCAGCGGAAACGGTCTTGACGATCTCCATTGTCCGCCACTACTGTATGCTTACCATAAAGGAGGTCGCATGCGCCTTGTCACCTTCCTCCACGCCTCCGGTCCGCGCCTGGGCGTGCGCCTGGGCGATGTCCTTGTCGACTTGTCCCTGGCCGCTCCCGATCTCCCTGCGGATATGAAAACGCTTTTGTCCCTGGGGGATGCCGGGCTCCAGGCCGCCCGGGATGCGGCCCAGGCGGCCGGCCCCGAGGCCCAATGCCGCTTTTCCTCGGTCCGCTTGCTGCCCCCTGTCCCCAACCCGGACAAGATCCTCTGCGTGGGCCTCAACTACGTGGACCACGCCATCGAGGTCGATCCGCGCATGCTGCCCGAGCATCCCGTGTTTTTCGGGCGCTACGCCGCCACGCTCATCGCCCACGACCAGCCGCTTATCCGGCCCGTGGTTTCCCAAAAGCTCGACTACGAAGGCGAGGTGGCCGTGGTCATCGGCATTGGCGGCCGCAACATTCCGCGCGATTGCGCCCTGGCCAGCGTGGCCGGCTTTGCCCTGTTCAACGAGGGCACCATCCGCGACTACCAGTTTCGAGGCAGTCAGTGGTTTCTGGGCAAGAATTTCGAAGGGACCGGCGCCTTTGGGCCGGAGCTGTGCACCATCGACGAATTGCCCCCAGGCGGCAAGGGGCTGCGCCTGACCACGGCGGTCAACGGCGAAATCATGCAGGAAGCTTGTACCTCGGATATGCTTTTCGGCATCGATGCCCTTATTGCCACGGCTTCCGAAGCCATGACCCTGGTACCCGGGGACGTGATCGTCACCGGCACCCCCTCCGGCGTCGGTTTCGCCCGCATACCGCCGCGTTTTTTGCGCCCCGGGGACATGGTGGAAGTGGAACTGGAAGGGTACGGCATCTTGCGCAATCCGGTCATCGACGCCGCGTCATGACACATTCGCCGCTCGGCCACGAAGCTGCTTAAACTCGTCTCCCGTTGCCGTGGCTCCTGGCCATTGGGCCGGCGGCAAACGAGCCTTTCGGCACAAAACCGAAGAGCGACAAGGTCCGTGCCTCTTCACCATTGGACCGGCGAGGCCAGTGGTATCTGCATCCATCCGACTACGTTGTGCAGGTCGGCTGACCTCCCGGACGCATGCCTTTGCCGGGCATCGCTCCTTCGCCTCCCTGGCGTCACCAAGGACGAAGGATGCTCCCTTGGCTACCTGACTTTGGTACGCATGCCGCCGCTCATGAGGACGCGCTGGCATTGACCACAAAAAAAAGCCTCCCCCGTTGCCGGAGGAGGCTTGGCATTACCGTGTGGCACGCGCTTAGCGCCAGGCCTTGTTCTTGGCCGAATAGCTGAAAATCTCGCGGATGGCCTCGTCCTTGGACGTGAACGGGCCGGCCAGGGCGGCCTGCTTGGTCGGGGCGACGCAGGTGTACACCCGCTGCAGGTAGGTGATGTGGCCGACATAGGGCGTGTGGTCGTACTCCACCCGCTTGACCTCGGCACCCAGGGATTCGCGGATGATGACCCGGTAGGAAGCTTCCCACTGGCCGTCGACCATCTTGATCTTCTTGTTGGTCACGGTGCCGACGCCCAGCCGGTCGAGTTCGTCGACCCACTTCTTGGCGTAGACCAGGAATTCGTCGCGGATGTTCTGGGGCACATTGGTGGTATTGCTGATGACGCCGGTCTTGCCGAAGGACGCCCGCATTTTCTCGTCCACTTCGACGGTGGGGCTGGCCACGGGTTCGGGCTCGAACTTGCCCTTTTTGCCCTTCTTGCCCTTGATCGGCGTGGAGTCGTCCACGCCCGGATCGACTATTTCGCCCCGCTTGGCGGCCTTTTGAGCCGTGGCGTCGGCTTTTTCCACCACGGGCTTGGCTGCGGCAACGGCTTTCGGTTCCGGTGCGGCCTTGGCCGGCGCGGCGGGAGCGGCGGCAACGGCCTTGGCCTCCGGCGCGGCCTTGGCGGCAGGTGCCCCCGGGGCGGCGGCGACGGCCTTGGCATCGGGCACCGGAGCGGACTTGCCCGGGATCTTCACGGTCTGCCCGGCCTTGAGCTTTTTGGCATCGGCCAGGCCGTTGGCATCCATGAGTTCCTTGGCGGTAATGGAAAATTTCTTGGCGATGACGGCTACGGAATCGCCCTTTTGGACTTTGTATTCCAGCGGCTTGGGCTGTTCGACGTTCAGGACCGGGGCCGGTCCGTCCGCGCGGTAGACGTTGAGACCCGCCCAGGCGGAAGCCGGGGTGGCGAACAGCAGGATGGCGAACGCGACGAGGGTTTTAGCGCTAGGCATCAGGGCACTCCGTGCAAAAGACAAGGCCAGACGCCCCGAAGGGCGTCTGGCCAGGGAGACGGCGAACCGTCCCGCTTACATGCTCTTGAACTTGATCACGCACCGGCGGTTCAGGGCGCGGCCCTGAGCGGTCTTGTTGGTGGCGACCGGATCGGACTTGCCGAAGCTGATGGTCTCGATGCGGTTGGGGTCGATGCCCTTCTTCACGAAGAAGGACTTGACGGAGTCGGCGCGGCGCTGGCCGAGCTTCATGTTGTACTGCTCGGAACCGATGCTATCGGTGTGACCTTCGAGGATCACCTTCATGCCGGGCTTGGACTTGATGATGGCGGTGCCTTCCTCAAGGACGGGCACGAATTCGGGCTTAATGTTGTACTTGTCGAAGTCGAAGTAGATGCTGCGGAAGACGACGATTTCGTCTTCGATCCACTCGTACAGGGCGCACTCGAGAAACTTCTCGCGGGCGGCCTCGTTGCGGAGCAGCTCTTCGCCGAGCTCGATGCAGTTGCACTTGCCCAGGGCGGCGATGGCCTTGAGCACCTGCTGGCCATGCTTGCTGTCGGACAGGTCAACGATGAAGAAGCACAGGTTGTCGCCGTACTTGGCCTTCAGGGACTGGGCCACGGCCACGGGGTCGACGCCGCAGTTGGAGTCGCCGTCGGAGAAGATGAAGACGCCGGTCTTTCCGGACAGGGTGGACAGGGGCAGCTTATCCAGATCTTCCAGGCCCTTGCCCATGGGGGTCATGCGGCCGTAGACGCTGTAGTCTGTCTGGATCTTTTCGATGGCGGCGGCCATGGTGGCCTGGCTGTACGGAGCCATCGCAGCGTACTCCTTGTACGGGGCGAAGGTGTACAGGCCAGCCTTGTAGCCGAGTTCCGGGGTCATCTTGTTGAGTTCACGGGCCAGGGATTTGGCCATCATGATCTTGGACACGCCGCCGAACTGGACATAGCGCTGTCCCTTGTACGAGAAAGCCATGGAGCTCGAATGGTCGATGAAGTAAATGAAATTGTCGACCTTCGGCACCTGCTTCTTCGCCATGGCCGGGCCGCTGAAGCCCAGCAGCAAGGCGACCACAGCCACCAGCAACACTTGCAGTTTCTTGTTCATAACTCCCTCCTCGGAGCAGTGAATGAGATTCACCCTTGCCAAAAAAGCACCCTCTTTACTCGTCGAACGGCGGCCCGCCCCCAGGGGGGATGGCTGCCCACCTCGCGGCAACCCTCTCAAATCACTAGGAATTTCAAGGATTCTCGCAAGGTCCCTCTGTTCTCCGGATATAGATATAGTGCCTTTTGCAAGCAAGCGCAAGCGATTGCGCCCCATTTCCCCTGCCAAGCCGGCCGGGACCCGTGGCCGGACACAACTCCCCTATAGCAAATTTCGCCTAAATGTGTAGAAAAAATTTGGTCAGGCAAAAATTGCGCCACGACACGGAAAACCACAGGAGTCACGATGTCCCGAAATTCCGGTTTCACCGTCCTGCGGGACGAGGACCTCGCCGAATACGCCGCCAGGGCCATCCTGTGCCGCCACGACAAGACCGGCGCCCAGGTCCTCTCCCTCGTCCTCGACGACGCCAACAAGGCCTTCGGCATCACCTTCCGCACGCCGCCGGCCAATTCCACCGGCGTCCCCCACATCCTCGAACACTCGGTCTTGTGCGGCTCGCGCAAATACCCCGTCAAGGAACCCTTCGTGGAGCTGCTCAAGGGCTCCCTGCAAACCTTCCTCAACGCCTTCACCTATCCCGACAAGACCTGCTATCCCGTGGCCTCCACCAACCTGCGCGATTTTTACAACCTGGTCGATGTCTACCTCGACGCCGTGTTCTTCCCGCGCATCCCGCCCCACATCTTTGCCCAGGAAGGCTGGCACTTCGAGTGGAGCGGCGAAGGGGAACTCATCCGCTCCGGCGTGGTCTTCAACGAGATGAAGGGCGTCTATTCCTCGCCCGATGCCGTGCTCGGCGAATTCTCCCAGCGCCTGCTGTTCCCGGACACCACCTACGGCGTCGACTCCGGCGGCGACCCCAAGGTCATACCGAGCCTGACCTACGAAGCCTTCAAGGGCTTCCACGAAACCTACTACCACCCGTCCAATGCCCGGGCCTTTTTCTCCGGCGACGACGACCACCACGAACGCCTGCGCCTCCTGGCCGACTACTTCGACCGCTTCGCGGCCCGGCCCGTGGATTCCCAGGTCGCCCTGCAAAAGCCCTTCGTGGCCCCGGTCGAACGCGAAATGCCCTACGCCGCCGCGCCGGGCCAAGCCGAACGCGGATTTATCACCTGCAACTGGCTGCTCCCGGACACCCTGGACCAGGACCGGGTGCTGCTCCTCGACGTCCTCGAACACGTGCTCATCGGGCTGCCCACCTCGCCCCTGCGCAAGGCCCTCCTCGACAGCGGCCTGGGCGAGGACCTGGCCGGCGCGGGCCTGGAGAGCGAACTGCGCCAGATGTTTTTCTCGGTGGGCCTCAAGGGCATCAAACCGGGCACGGCCCGCGATGTGGAACGCCTGATCCAGGGGACGCTGACCTGGCTGGCCGATTCGGGCCTGCCCCCCGACGCCGTGGAGGCCGGGGTCAACGCCCTGGAATTTTCGCTACGGGAAAACAACACCGGCTCCTTCCCGCGCGGCCTGTCGCTCATGCTGCGCGCCCTGACCACCTGGCTGCACGACGGCGACCCCCTGGCGCCGCTGCGCTTTTCCGGTCCGCTTGACCGCCTCAAGGAAAAACTCGCCGCCGGTGAGCGCGTGCTCGAGGAGGCCATCAAGGCCTATCTCCTCGACAACCCCCACCGCGTCACCCTCGTGCTGGTGCCGGACACGGAACTGCAAGCCAAAATCGCGGCCGAGGAAAAACAGGAATTGGCCACCGTGGCCGCCGGCCTCGACGAGGAAGGGAAAATAGCCATAACCGACGAACAGGAGAAACTGCGCCGGCTCCAGGAAACCCCGGATACGCCCGAAGCCCTGGCCTCCATCCCCAGCCTGACCCTGGCCGACCTGCCCCGCGACGAAACGCCCATCCCCCAACGGGCCTACAAAAACGCCCAGACCGCCCTCTACTGCCATCCCCTGGAAACGGCCGGCATCGTCTACCTGGACCTGGCCTTTCCCCTGACCGGCGTGCCTGATGCGCTCGTGCCGCTGGTGCCGCTTTTCGGCAAGGCGCTGCTGGAACTGGGCACCGAGGCCACCGACGCCGTGACGCTCACCCGGCGCATCGCGGCCAAAACAGGCGGCATCTCCCGCGAGGCCCTGGTCTCCTCCTGCTTCGGCCAGGGACCGGACGGCACGGCCGCCCGGCTGGTGCTGCGCGGCAAGGCCACGGTGGATAAAAACGCCGAATTCTACGACATCCTCCACGAACTGCTCACGTCCACGGATTTCGGCAACAAGACCCGCTTCGCCCAGATGGCCGTCGAAGCCGCCTCGCGCCTGGAACGCCGGCTGGTGCCGGCCGGCCATGCCACGGCCGGCTCGCGGCTGCGGGCCCGCTACACGCTCGCCGGCAATGTCAACGAGCGCCTGCGCGGCATTTCCCAGCTCTTTTACCTGCGCGACCTCCTCAAACGCATCGAGGCCGACTACGACGGCGTGCGCCGCGACCTGGAAACCCTGCGCGACGTGGTGCTGACCCGGGCCGGAGCCGCCGTGGGGCTGACCGCCTCGCCGGCCGACCTGGACCCACTCGAAACCGCCGTGGCCGGGCTCCTCGACCGCCTGCCCGACACGGCAACCGCCCCGGCCGCCTGGAACCGCCTGGACATCCCCGCCGCCGAGGGCATCGCCATTCCGGCCCAGGTGCATTACGTGGGCCTGGGCTGCGACCTGGCCGCCACGGGCTGGGCCTTCGACGGCGCCGACCTGGTGGCCGCCCGCTACCTGCGCATGGCCTACCTCTGGGACCGGGTGCGCGTGCGCGGCGGGGCCTACGGCGCGTTCTGCTCCCTGGACCGCATCGCCGGGCAGGCCGTGTTCGTCTCCTACCGCGACCCCAATACCCAGGCCACCCTCGACGCCTTCCGCGAAGCCGGCCGCTACCTCATGGACGCGAGCCTGTCCGAGGCCGAAATGACCCGGGCCGTCATCGGTGCCATCGGCGATATCGACAGCCACCTGCTGCCCGACGCCAAGGGGCACGTGGCCATGGTGCGCCGGCTCATCGGCGATACGCCCGAACGGCGTGCCGCCATGCGCGCCCAGGTGCTGGCCGCCGACCCGAAACGCTTCCGGCAGTTCGGCGAAGCCCTCGACGCGGCGGCCCGCGACGCGGCCGTGGTCGTACTGGGGCCCGAGGCCTCGCTGGAGGGACTGGACGTCGCGGGAATGGTGCGCACCGAGGTGCTGTAGATGGATGGAAGGAAGGAAGGAAGGAGAAGGGTACGGACTGGTGAGGGGGGTAACGTCACGGGGGAAGAGTGAAGATGCCTCCGGCGGCCAGGAGGGGATGATCCCCTCCTGGACCTCCCCGACGGGGCGGATGGAGGCGTGGTCAGGAATGGCAAGCGGCGGGGCGTCGGTCGTCGTGGAGCCGGAAAGGGGCCTTGCGACACTGGCCGCAAAGCCGGCCAGCACGCAAGGCCCCTTTCCGGCTCCACGGGCGCCAGCGGCGAAGCGCCGCAAGGGGAAAAATCCCTTAAATATGGAGTTTGAGGCCACCGATTTTCTCTGCCAACTCCCCTTTTATGCTGTCATGCCAAGATCGCCGATTGGCACCTTGTGCATGAGGATAATTTAACCACGACAAGTTTATCATTGAATCTACACTGCTATCGCGCTTACTTTTGAATCAACAATGAGGTTATGGGAGCCAGGTTTTGCGGTGAACCGCTAGAAAATCCTGAAAAAACAAGAACGCGGTTGTTTATTGAGTCAGCTACATAAACTTTCCCATGGGCATCCGACGCCATCCCAAAGGGCTTTTCAAATTGCCAATCATCTACTCCCAGTGACCCCCACTGTTGCAATAACTCTCCTGTCAAGGCCTGCGACTGAATACATGCATAGTAAGGGCTAGAAATCGCACTATAAAAAACATTATTACTATCAATAGTTACGCCGAAAGCACTAGTGTATCCATCACGTGCCGTTGACCATTCCTCAACATAGCTACCATTACTATCATATATTTCCACCCGAGCATTATCGGCAACTACATATACTTTTTGATTTTTGCCAACTGCCAGGCCTCCCATAAACAAAAATTGTCCTTTACTCCATCCTACACTACCAAATTGCCTGACAAAAGTTCCTGTAGATGAGAATTTTTGAACACGATTATTGTTTATGTCAGAAATATACACATTATTATTCGCGTCCACCCCCATTCCAATAAACTCCCAAACGTCATTTATATTAAACTGACCCGCCAAACTTCCCTTACTTCCCCACTGTGTAATATATTTTCCATTCGAATCAAATTTTTCGATACGATTATTACCAGAATCTGCGACATACAGGTCGCCTTGGTTATCCAACACAATGTTACCGGGACAGTTAAATTGCCCGTTATTTGTTCCGCTAGACCCAAAAGCGACAATAAAACTGCCGGAAGAACTGAATTTTTGAATCCTATTGTTTTTGCACTCTGCGATGTATATATTACCTTGCGTATCAACTGCTACACCTGTAGGCTGATAAAGCTGTCCGGCAACTGCACGGCTCCATTGCGTTAAATACCTGCCAACATTTGAAAATTTCTGTATATTTTTATTGGCAGCGTCTGCAACATAGACATTATCATCCGAGTCAACGGACAGAGCGCATGGCATAGTGAATTGACCATTCGCGGTCCCAAGACTTCCCCATGATGTCACAAAGGCACCAGAAGAATCGAACTTCTGCACATTTCTATGTCCCCAGTCTGACACAAAAATATTGTTTTGCGAATCGATCGCGACGGCGTTTGGAAATGAAAATTGCCCGTCCTCATCGCCCCTGCTTCCAAATGACATTAAATAATTTCCATTCGAATCAAACTTCAGAATACGCCAGTTGGAACCATCAACGACAAATACATTATTTTCACTATCAATGGCTATGCTATTCGGACCATTCAATTCGGTATTACCAGACCCTTGTGTCCCCCATTTCTTCAAAAAGAAACCTGTACTATCAAATTTTTCAATGCGATTATTGCCGTAATCTGCAACATAAATATTATCGTTTGAATCTATTGCTATTGCTGATGGAGCCGAGAACTTTCCTGTACTTGAGCCATTTGAACCCCATCCTGTAATATAATTACCTTGACTATCGAACTTCTGAACATTGCAATTGATATAATCAACAACATATACATTGCCTTGACTATCTAAGGCTACGCCTTGAGGAGTCTGAAAATTACCCGCTTCCGAACCAGTTGCACCCCACTGCAAAATACCTGAGCCGTCTGAATTAATTACTTTTATTTTACTATAATGGGATCCTTGATCTGCAATGTACAATTTTCCAAATTTATCCGTTGCGACTGCGTACGGAGTTTCAATATTATAATTAACAAACGGCACTTGTAAAACTTGTTGAGGAGCGGCAAATAACTCTTGAATGCTGAAACAAGTTAACATGCTTGCAAATACGGCACATAAAAGTTTCGAACTCATGGCCATCTCCTCCTTTAATTGATTAATCCGATCAAGACAAAAAACCACGGCTCTACACTTAACGAACCAATAGAATTTCATCCTGTCAGTATTAATCACTCACACTGTAGACAATTTTGAGGTTACCTCGCCAAAGCATACTGCTATTTTTGTAACTTTTTCTTATGCTAATACTTTAAAAGATCAACAGTCTATAGTATCTTTAAAATTTTCAAAATTGAAATTTAGATATTTTCACACTCGTTATACTGTGATGTGGTCCGGGTAGGTTGGACAGGTTGGCGGCGCAGTTAAGCTATAGTCCGGTTGGTGCTCATGCCGCCTTGGAGGCCGAGTGGCCATCCCGGTATACGTCCATGGGGCGGCGACCGTCAAAAGCCGTATGCGGCCGCTGCTCGTTGTAGAAGCGGAACCAGTCTCCAAGCGCTTGGCGAGCCTGACTGCCGGTTTCGAATTCCCGCAGGTAGACGCATTCCCATTTCACCGAGCGCCACAGGCGTTCAATGAAGACGTTGTCCATCCACCGGCCTTTGCCATCCATGGAGATGGCGACGCCGGCATCCTTGAGCGCCTGGGTGAAGTCCTGGCCAGTGAACTGCGAGCCTTGGTCCGTGTTGAAGATCTCCGGTACCCCGTAACGATTCATGGCCTCTTCCAAGGCGGCAACGCAGAAATCGGCATCCAGGGTGTTGGATAGCCGCCAGGACAGCACCGCCCGGCTGTGCCAGTCCATGACCGCCACCAGATACAGAAAGCCCCGCTTCATGCGGACATACGTGATGTCGGCGCACCACACCTGATCCGGCCGTTTGATCGCAAGATCTCGCAGCAGATACGGATAGATCTTGTGCCCGGGATGTGGCTGGCTGGTCTTGGGCTTCTGGTAGATCGCCATCAGTCCCATTTTGCGCATCAACCGCCGCACGCGGCCACGTCCGATCTCGATGCCCTGATGCCGCAAGTGCCGTCGCATCTGGCGCGAACCGTAAAACGGCGTCTCCAGAAACTGCTCGTCGATGCGCCGCATCAGGTCCAGATTCATGGCCGACTCGCCTTTAGGGCGATGGTACCAAGTCGACCTGGCCAGTCCGAGGATGTTGCACTGCCGGCAAATACTGAGTCGGGGATGCTCGCGTTCGACCATCCCACGCCTTCGCCCGCGACTCACCGTTTGGCGAAGGCTCGCTCTAAAAAATCCTTTTCCACGGTCAATTGGCCGATCTTGGCGTGGAGTTCCCGGATTTCGGCGGCGGCATCCTTCTGCACGGTCGCAGCCCTCCCCGAAAAGGCAGCAACCATACCTTCCTTGGCCTGACGCTTCCAACCCGCAATCTGCGTCGGATGCACGTCGTACTTGCTGGCCAACTCGGCCAAGGTCAACTCGCCGGACAGGGCCTCGAGCGCCACTTTGGCCTTAAACTCCGCTGAAAACTTGCGTCGATGGGACATCGAAAACCGTCCTCCTCGTTTGAGGACTATAGCTTAGCAGACTGTCCAATTTTCCGCGACCAGCTCACTGTAGCAAATCCCACTTAAATTATTGACTGCGATCTGCAATATATGTTACCTTATCCTAAAGTTTAAGCAACTTGCGTTGCGTTACTAATCTTTGCAGAATGAAAAGACGAGAAGCATGCATACATCTTGATAAACACAAAGGCTGCCGTTATGTTGGCAGCCTTTTGTTCTTAATTTACACGCAATTCATGCAAAAATAGCAACGACAATCACTATTGCATTCATGGATTTTAATATATACAGCTGATTATTCTGGGATCATAGGCAATCTCCAGAACAAATAGCCACTGCCACGACCATCACTCCGCTCTAACCTATTTGCATCGCGCAAAGTGATTCATACCCAACAACAGAAGCAGCATCTTCCTCACCGGCCTCACACAATCGCTCAATGCATCGCTGCCCGCTTCCCTACCTTGCAGGCCTCTCTGCGTACACGCGTCCCTAGGCGCAGGCTTCCTGCGCCCTCACGCCGTCCGTACCGTTTACCCCTTCCAGGCCAGCCCCAGCCCCGCCCGCATGGTAGGCCGTGAAGGCGGCCAGCCCGTCCTTGCCCATGTAGCGTTCGAGCTGGCGGCGGTCGGCTTGCAGGAGGTCCACGACGATGAGGCCGTCGAGGCAGTCGGCGAACCCCTTGTCCACGTTGAAGGCCAGGACCTTGCCGCCGAGTTTGAGGTATTGGCGCAGCAGCACCGGGATGCCCTTGCGGTCGGCCTCGATGTCGTCGATGAGCGCGAGCAGATCGTCGAAATCGTCGACCAGGGTCTTGGCTGCCCGAGCCAGCCAGGTCTGGCCGCGAAGGGGCGTCTTGGGCCGCACCAGCCGGGCCAGGTTGGGGTTGGTGACGTTGTCTTCGAAGTAGCTGGCCATAAGCCGCCTCGAGGCGTGCTTGTAGTCGTTGGTGATGCTCACCGGCCCGAACAGCACCCGGTAGCGCGGCTCGCGCACGACCATCTGGGCCAGGCCCTTCCACAGGAGCAAAAGCGGCGAGTAGCTTTTCTGGTATTCCGGCCGCACGAAGGAGCGGCCCATTTCCAGCGCCGGGCTGATGCGGCTGAAAAAGGCGGCCTTGAGCACGAACAGCGTGCTGGTGTAGAGGCCCTGCGGCCCCTTGGCCGCAAGCAGCTCGTCGGTGCGGCCTACGCGGTAGGCGCCGGCGATTTCCCGCTTTTCGGTATTCCACAAAAACAGGTGGCGGTAGAAGGGATCGAAGCCGTCGAGGTCGCAGGACTTGCCCGTGCCCTCGCCCACGCGGCGAAACGTCAGTTCGCGCAGCCGGCCGATCTCGCGCAGGGCCAGGGGAATCTGCCCGGCCTTGGCCTCGATGACGGCGAATTCGCCACTGCGGTACAGCACGGCCCCTTGGGGCAGCTGGTCGATCTCGTCGGCCAGGAGACGGGGCGAGGCGGCGGCGATGAGCGCCTCCTGGCGGCTGACCCCTTTCTGGGGGAAAAGCGGCGGCCGGCGGCGGGGGCGGTCGGGCCGGTCGCGCAGCAGTTCCGTGCGCAGGCGCAGATAGCGGGTGATGCAGGTGTCCGCCTCGGCCTCGCAGGCCGAAACCCGGGCCAGGCGTTTGGGCGTGATGGGGTTGCCGATGCGGGCTTCCACGGTGCGCCCGGCCTTGTTGGCGAATTCCCGGGGCAGCATGGCCGTGCGCAGCAGGGGGTGGACCAGGCCCAGGACCTGGAAGAGCGCGCTGTTGCGGCCCTTGAAATGGACGGGCACGACCGTGGCCTCGGTTTTGCGGGCAAGCCTGGCCACGGTGGTGCTCCAGGCCGGGTCGGCCACGGCCGGCCGGCCGTTTTGCAGGCAGGGATGGGCCACGGCCCCGGCCGGAAAGATGCCGAGCAGGCCGCCCCCGCGCAGCACGCGCAGGCTTTCCTTGAGCGGCCGGACATTGCCGCCCGTGGCCCCGAGGCCGCCGAAGGGATCGACGAACACGAACAACTCCCGCAGCTCCGGAAGGCGCGACAGCAGGAAATTGGCCATGATCCGGGCATCGGGCCGCACGGCCAGGAGCATCCTGGCCAAAATGAGCCCTTCCAGGCCGCCGAACGGATGGTTGGCCACCACCATCACGGGGCCCGTGCGGGGAATGCGCGCCAGTTCCTCGGCCGACACCCGCACCCGGACGTGCATGGCCTCCAAGACGGCGTCGATGAACTCCCCGCCGGCAAGGTCCCGGGGAAGCGACTGGTACAGGTCCACAATGGGCCGCAGCGACAGCAGCCGCCCCAGGAACGGTTCGGCCAGGGCCACGGCCTTTCGGACGATAGGGCCGCCAAAGGGCGGATTGAGGGCAAACACGCGGGAGCGGTCGACGATTTCCATGGCATCACCTCGGGGGACGGCGTCTTGGCTCGACGGGAAAGCCTTCCATCGAACCTGCCAGGTTCTAGCCAACTCCGGTTACGGCTCCGTGGAGGTTGTGCGGCGCTGGCAGACGATTGCGCGCGCGGGCGTCACGCGGTGGACGGATTCGTAACATCCCTGGTCCCCTACGCCCTTGGCGGCAGCCGGACAAGGCGGCTGCGGCTTGACACCCCGCCGGGGCCGCCCCTAGGTTGACACGGCCCCGGTTCCGGCCTGCCGGCGCGGGGCGGACCGCCCAGTGCCCGAGGGGGACCATTCGTGGCCGATACACGCCTCTATTCCGTGGCCGCCTTGGCCAAACTGCTTGATATTCCAGAATCTACCCTGCATTATTGGAAAAACCGTTTCGACGACGTGCTGCCGAGTGTCGGGGTGGGACGCGGCAAACGCTTCCGGGCCGAGGCGGTGGACATTTTCCGCAGCATCGGCCGGCTGCTCGGCCAGGGCCTGTCCGCGGCCGACGTGCGGGCCGAACTGGCCCGCAACCACCCCATCAACATCACCCCCCGGCCCCGCCAGCTCAACGACCCCACGCCGCCCCTTCCCGCCGCCGGCGATGCCGCGCTTCTGGCTGCCCCAACCGGCGAGGCCGCCCTGGTCATGGCCGCCCATATCGGCTCGGAAATCGCCCGGTCCCTGGTCAGCCACCTGAACCAGCACCTTTCCCCTGCCCGGCCGGCCCTGCCCGACGAGGCGGCCGAGGCCCTGCGCCGGGAACTGACCGCCGTGCGGGCCGAAAACGAGGCCTTGACCGAGAAGATGCAGCTTCTGGAAACGGAGCTGGTGCGGTTGCGCAAGGATCGGCGGGAGCTCGAGCACTATCTCGTGGACAAGATCAACGCCCTGCGCCGTCCCGATCCGGCTTCCTAGCGCCGTCACCAGAGCAAGAGGGTCGCTGGGAAAGCCTCCGGCGGCCAAAGGGCTCGCAACCTTTGGATTCCCGTTGCGCTTCCAGGCCGTCGTCCTCACGGCCGGCGTTCCTGTCTCGCAAGGCCCGGATGCGTGCCTATCGTCCCTGTCCGCTCTGGACGCGGCACCTGCGCCGCGCCCGAGGCAAAACCAGCCGCATGGCACCAAACAGAGGCCTGGTTTCACGGTGTTGCCCGCACAAGCCAGGCCTTTTCCCTCGATGCCGGGCACGGGGCGAGCCCGTTATCCCTTGCCGCCGGGACCGGGCACGGAAAAACCCCTTGACGCTCTAGACCGACCAGTCTATTAGACAGCCATGAACAACGCCGCGCGGGAGCGCATTCTCCGGGCCGGAGCCGCCATCATGCACGTCAAGGGCTTCCAGGGGACGGGGCTGGCGGAGGTGCTGGCCGCAGCCCACGCGCCGAAGGGATCGTTTTATCATTATTTTCCCAGCAAGGAAGCCTTTGGCCTGGCGGTGTTGGCCCATTTTGAAGAGGGCCTTGGCGCCATGGGCCAGGAGGTCCTGGCCTTGCCGGGGTTGTCGGCCCAGGCACGGCTGGACGCGCTGGTGGAGCGGTTTCGGGAATTTTTCGCCGGCCGGGGCTACACCCTGGGCTGCCCCATCGGCAAACTGGCCCAGGAGATGGGTGACCTTTCCGAGGCGTTTCAGCAACATTTGGCCGCCCGCCCCACCCCCCTGACCCGAATCATGGCCGCCATCATCGCCCAGGGCCAGGCCGAGGGCGATTTCGACCCCGGCCTCGAGGCCGAGGAAGCGGCCCGGTTTCTGGCCGGCGCCTGGCAGGGGGCGCTTATCCGCATGAAAGTGGAACGCGGCCCCGGCCCTTTGACGCTGTTTACACGCTACGCCAAACGCCTCCTCGCAACGTCCGGCGAAACACCGACACCTTAATGCGGGCTCGGCGCGTTCGCGCGCCTTTTTTTCGCACATACTAGTAGACGACCGGTCTACTACAAACACCGAGGATGCAGACATGACCGACATCGGTATCCTGACCTGTTCCAACACGACGCAAGACGTGGGTTGCAGCGCCTTTGGCTGCCTCAAGGCCGCCGCTGCGGGCGAAGGCGTGTTCGCCGCCTATCCCGACGGGGCGCGGGTGGTGGGGTTGATCAATTGCGCCGGCTGCCCGGGGTCCCATGCCCACGACAAGATCCTGCGCCGGGTGGGGGCGCTGGTGGCCTCGGGGGTGGAAGCCATCCACTTCGCCTATTGCATGGTCAAGGGCTGCCCGTTTTTGGGGAAATACGAGCGTACGATACGGGAGGCCTTTCCGGGGCTGACGCTGGTGCGCGGCAGCCATCCGGCCCCGCCGCCGCAGGTCGAGGAACCGCTGTTGCAGGAAATCGGTCAGTGGATGGTCGCCCCGCGCAAGAGCATTCCGGAAATAGGCCGCGACCTGCGCCAGGCCATGGCCCAGGCCGACGCGGCCAAGTAAGGGGAGGCCAGGCGCCCGGTTGCCCTCCCGGACGCCCAGCCTCCCACTCCTCGAGGACTGGCGAATGCCCGGGACCGCCCCGACGTCGCGGAAACGTCGGTCCGCCTTCCGGTGGCGGTGGCGGTCCCGGGCCGCACGTATCTTCCCACGACCCCGACGGCCGAGGAACCGCCCGGGCCGCCGTTTGGAGGACGTCCCTAGACGTCCATGATCTCCAGGTAGACCAGGGTCTGGTTGAGCAACTGGTAGGCGATTTCGCCGAAGGTCACCGGCCCGGTGAAGGGGTCGGTCTTCTTGCCTTCCAGCTCGGAATACAAGTAGTTAAGGATGCAGTTGCAGGAGAAGGCCACGCGAGTGGACTCGATGGAGCACTCCTTGCAGAGGCGGTCGTTGAACGTCTTGACGTAATCGGCCACCGGCCGGGCGTGCTTGTAGCGGATGCCGGTAAAGACCGGGGCGTAGAACTTCACCTGGCCTTCCACCTCGTCCACGTCCTGGAAGCTGATGTTGACCATGGCCCCGTAGTAGTCGGCCACGAGCGGCAGCTTGGTGTCGAGCTTGTTCTTGACGATGTAGGCGGCGAAGTTGCGTTTCTCGCCGTTGACCATCACGTCCTTGGCGGCGAAGCCGTCCGAGGCGAAGGTGAGGATGTCGCCGTCGCCCTGCTCGAAGAGGTTGACGATGCCGATCTCGGCCACCTTGCCTTCGGGCAGCTGGGCCTGGAGCACCAAGGCGCCTTCTTCCAGGACCTCGCCGGTGCGGCCGTTGATGACCTTGGGTGTCTTCTTGCCCAGGTCGCTCAAATGCACGCCGGCGATCCAGCCGATGAGGGGACGGACACCGAAATCCTTGTAGTTCGGCCCATTGAGCGCGAACGACAGGTGGGTCTTGCTGGCCGCCGGAATGATGATGAAGCTGAAGCCGTGCTTGGGCCCTTCGGCGTAGACACGAGCCAGGCTAGCCTCGGTATAGGCGACGATATCCATGGCGGCGACGATTTCGGTGATGTCCGTGGCGCAGATCATGTCGCGGCTGACCATGCCGCCCTTTTCGGCGGAAATGAAGTAGGGGATGGTGCCGCCGAGCCAGTCCCCCTTGGGCAGTTGACGCAGGGCTTCTTCGTCACCGGCCAGGAGGAGCTTGCGTCCCGCCTCGATCATCTGCTTGATGTCCGCCACGCTGGAAATGGTCTGTCGCATATCGACCTCCTAGCCGAAGATAGTTTTCAGATCGTCCTGGACACTAGGCATATTCACATTGTTGGCGAAGATCGCATAGAGCTGGTCTACGCTGGCACTGATATTTTCCGGAGAAGGATCTTCCTTGACCGCCCGTGTCAGGCGGCCAAGCAGGATCTTGGCGGCAAGGAACTTGAGCTGGTACGTCTTTTTTCCGGTGACGATGTCTTGCCATGCCTTATTGCTCTTGCTCGGTACATCCATATTCGCCTCCTTCGTTATGCGGCAGCGCGATCTTGCTCTTCGGAAAATTTCTCGCCACACCTCCGGCCGAGCCCGCCGATGGCCAAGGTTGGCGATGTCGCTTGGCGTATCACGGAAAAAAACCGTGAAGATGTTTCCGACAAACAGCAAGGATCGCACCATGGAAAAAAGCCAGCGAAACCCACGAGTTATTAGGAAGATACGAGAAACAACCGACAAATACAAGACAAAATCGCGCGCGATGGGACGCTCCGCCGGGGCGTTTGCCACGCCGGACTGCTAAAAAATCAAAAATTCAAGCAAGATACTCCAATTGTGGAGAATTGGGGCAAGAAATCGGCGTCACGGGTCAAAAATAAACAGTGTGACCAAGGGCCGGAAAGCACCAGCCAAAGGAATCTTGTTTTCCCGTAACACCCAGGCAGGACGCGACCGGCTAGCGGCCCAGACGCCGCTGCAACAGCACCATGTCGGCCAGCGTCAGCAGGGCCATGGCCCGCAGCACCGGCACCACGCGCGGGATGGCGCTGCGGTCGTGGCGGCCGCCCACCACGATTTCGGCCGGGTTGCCGCGCACGTCCATGGTCCGCTGCGGCACGGCGATGGAGGGGATGGGCTTGACCGCCGCCCGGGCTATCACCGGCTGGCCGTTGGCGATGCCGCCCAGGATGCCGCCGGCATTGTTCGATGCGGCCGGGGCGACGATGGGGTCGTTATTGGCCGAGCCGGTCAGCCTGGCCGCGGCGAAGCCGTTGCCGATCTCCACGCCCTTGACCGCACCCACGCCCATGAGCGCATAGGCGAGCCTGGCGTCGAGCTTGTCGAAGACCGGTTCACCCAGGCCGGCCGGCACGCCCGTGGCCGCGACCTCCACGATGCCGCCCAGGCTGTCGCCCGAGGCCATGGCCGCCTTGGCCCGGGCTTCCCAGGCCGCCACGATGTCCGGGTCGGCGGCGCAAAAGGGCCGAGTGGCCGCGCCGGGGGCGTCGGTCACGGCGCAGGGGATGCCGCCGAATTCCACGGTGTAGGCGTTCACCTCGATGCCCAGGGAGGACAGCAGGACCCCGGCCACGGCCCCGCCGGCGACCCTCGCCGCCGTCTCCCGGGCCGAGGCCCGCCCGCCACCCCGGTAGTCGCGCCGGCCGTACTTGGCCAGGTAGGTGCCGTCGGCATGGCCGGGGCGCAGCAGGTTCTTGGCCGCCTCGTAGTCCCGGGAGCGCTGGTCGGTGTTCTCGATGACGAACCCGATGGGCGTACCGGTGGTCTGGCCCTCGAAGACGCCGGAAACGAGGCGCACGGCATCGGGCTCCTTGCGGGCCGTGCCGGTCAGCCCCCCGGCGCCCGGGCGGCGGCGGTCCAGGTCGCGCTGGATGTCGGCCTCGGCAAGCGCCAGCCCCGGCGGGCAGCCGTCGACCACGCCGCCAAGGGCCGGCCCGTGGGACTCGCCGAAGGTGGTCAGCCGAAACAGGACGCCGAAGGTGTTGCCGCTCATGCGTTGGCTCTCCAAGACAAGTTCACCGGGCGCACAAAACGGCCCGGGGCGATGGTGTTCCTCACAGCCCCCATCGTTATCCGACGCGGCCTTCCTTGGCCACGTCGCGCACGGCCTCGATGACGTAGTCGATCTGGGCGTCCGTGAGTTTCGGGTACAGGGGCAGGGTGATAGTCGAACGGCCGATGCGGTCGGCCTCGGGGAAGTCCTCGGGCGCGTGGCCCAGGGCCTGGCGCAAAAAGGTCAGGTTGTGGATGGCCCGGTAGTTGACGGCCACGCCCACGCCGCGCGCCTTGAGCGCGTGCAGGATGGCGTCGCGGCGGTCGGGATCGACCCAGAGCGTATAGAGGTGGTGGGCCGACACGCCCGGCACGCGCGGCCGGACGATGCCCGGCGCGCCGGCGAAACCGGCGTCGTAGCGGGCCACGATCTCCAGCCGGCGGGCGTGCAAGCCGTTTAAACGGTCGAGCTGGTCCACCAGCAGGGCCGCCCGGATGTCGTCGAGGTTGTACTTCCAGCCCTCGGCCACCATGTCCCAGTGCTCGTACTTGCCGTGGTAGCGGCCCGAGGCGTTCTTGCTCATGCCGTGGTTGGCCAGCTGGCGCGACAACCTGGCCAGTTCCCCGTCGTGGCAGGCGATGGCCCCGCCCTCGCCGCAGGTCAGGTTTTTCGTGGCGTAGAAGCTGTAGCAGGCCGCCTGGGACAGCTCGCCCGGCCGCACGCCGTCGCGCGAGCACTCGATGGCGTGGGCGCAGTCCTCGACGATGAAAAGCTTGTGGGCCTCGGCGATGGCGGCCAGGGCCTTCATGTCGCACATGGCCCCGTAGAGGTGCACCGGCAGGATGCCCTTGGTGCGCGGCGTGACGGCGGCGGCGACCCTGGACGCGTCGAGCAGCCCCGTGTTGGGCTCCACGTCGACGTACACGGGCTTCGCCCCGCAGTGCATGATGACCGTGGAGGTGGCGATGAAGGTCATGGGCGTGGTGATGACCTCGTCGCCCGGGGCCAGGCCCAGGGCCAGAAGGGCCAGGTGCATGGCCCCGGAACAGGACGACAGGCCCACCACGTGGGCCAGGCCGGTGTAGGCGGCGAATTTCGACTCGAACGTGGCCCCGACCGGCCCGGAGGTCAGAAAGACCGAGCGCAGGACGGACAAGACGTTGTCGAGGTCTTGTTGTTCCAAGCTGTGGCGGTAGAATTCAACCTGCATGGGAGACTTCCTTGGTTTTGCGGGCCCGCACCCGGACGACGAGCCAGCCGAGTGAGCCCAGAAGCATGACGGCGATGCCGGAAAAAAGCAGCCAGGCCACGGTCATGGGAGTGTCGTGATACACCGTGACCAGCCCCAGGAAAAGCCCCACCCCGGCCACCTGGAACCAGACGAAGCCGAATTCCGAGCGGGCCTGGAAGTAGACGAACAAGATGTTGGCCACGGCCAGCAAGGCCATGGCGGCGCTGATGACGGCCAAAAGCGGCCCGGCGGCGGTGTAGCTGGCGCCAAAAAGGATCTTCACCACGAAGGAGGAGGCAACCAGGCAAAAAAGCGCGAACCCGCCGCCGAGAAGCGCCGTGAGCCCCATGGAGGTCCACAGCGACGCCAGGTCGTTGCGCCCCGATTCCTTGGCCGAGGCCGCCTCGGTGAAAAGCACGCTCATCAGCACCGAGGGCAGGTAGAAGGCGATGCGGCCGAGGATGGCCGCCGTGGCGTAGAGCCCCGCCCCCTCGGCGTCACAGTAGTGGCGCACGAGCACCAGGTCGAGGTTGCCGAGGATCATGACGATGACCGAGGAGACGAGCATGCCCACGGAGTAGGTGCCGACCTCCTTGAGAAGCCCCTTTGGCAGCGGGCTTTTTGACAGGGCGAAGACGTCGCGCAGGAAATAGCAGTTGACGCCGATGGCCGCGGCGATGCCGGCCAGGCTGGCCAGCAGCGCGCCGTTGACGCCCCAGCCCAGGGCCATGACGAAGGCCAGCGCGCCGAGCAGCCGGAAAAAGGCGTTGGACGCCCCGGCCAGGCCGTAACCGGTAAAGCGCTGCAAGCCCTGCAACATGCCCCAGGGCACGGGCAGCACGAAGGAGCCGGCCATGACGCCGAGCATCAGCAGAATGGGCGCGGCGGAATCGATGTGCAAAAAGGACCGCAACAGCGGCAGGCAGGCCGCGCCCAGGCCGTAGGCAACGATGGCCAGGCCCGTGGCGTAGAGCCCGGCCCGGGACAGCAGCGTGCGCACCAGGCCCATGTCGTTGATTGCGAAGCGGGCCGTGAACCGGGCCATGACCAGGGGCACGATGGCCAGCGGCGCGGCGAAGATGACCATGGTGGAGTTGAGCGCGTTGAAGCCGCCGAAATCGGCCGGGCTCATGGACCGGCCCACCACCAGTTGGAAGAGGTAATTGAACAGGTTGCCGGAGTTGAGCAGGATCAGGATGATGATGTTTTGCTTGAGGAAGCGTTTCACGCGTGGACGTCCTTCGAAGGGGCGCGACCGGGCGAATGACCGGCGTCAGGGAGCATCGCCCGGCTGGGTGTTGGCGCGCGGGCAGTCCCCGGCGGCGTCCCGGACCGGGACGACTTCCAGATACAGTCCGGCCAGGAAGGCATAGAGGCCCGCCTGGACGCAAAATTCCGACAACCGGGCCAGGCCGAGGCCGCGCAAGCCGGCGGCCAGGAACAGGGACAGGGCAAAGCCCAGGAAGTAGCGCCGGCCGGGATCGGCGGCCAGCCACGGCCCAAGCGCTGCCACCCGGCGCCCCAGCCGAACGCCCAGGCCCGGCCCGACGGCCCGCCATACCGGAACCAGGGACACGGCGGCAAGCCCCTGGGCCAGCCGGCCGGTCGGACCGGCCAGGACGAAGCTCGCGGCCGCCAAGGCGCAGCAGGCGCCAAGGCCCCACCACAACTGGCGGCCCCGCTCCTCCCCGGGCTGCGGGACCCGGGCCAGCCAGCGGGCCGGACGCACGGCGAGGCCCCGCAATCGGCCACCGGCCAGCCGCAGGCCGGCCACGGCCGCAGCCAGCACGGCCAGGGCGGCCAGGGCGCGGCCGAGGGTGCCCGCGCCACCGCCCCCTGGCCCGCTTCGCGCCGGGGCGGCGAACCGGGCCAGGTCGATACCGCTTTGTGTCTCGAAGCACAGGGCGCTCACACCATACCAGGGATGGGCGAAAAAGCGGGCCGAACCGCCCTTGGCGGCCAGGCGGGCCGCGCCGAGGCCCAGCCAATCGTCGGCCTCGTGGATGCGCCGGGCCGTTGCCGCATCGACCAGGCCCGGGGCATGGTCGCGGCCGTCCAGGCGCACCAGGGGCGCGGCGGCGAAAAACTCCCGCCAGTTGGCCTCGGCCAGGCCCGAAAAGGCGGCCTCGGCCAGTTCGAGGCTGCCCGGGGCCTGGCCGCCCACACCGGTTACCGTCAGGACGGCCTGCCCGCCGCCCTCCCCGAGCCGGCCGGCCAGGAGGCCCGAGCGGGTGTCGGGCACGGCCGGCGCGCCGCCGTTGACCGAAACGGCCACGGGGTCGCCCACCAGGCCGAAGGCAGTCGTCAGCCAGGAAAGGCGGCCAAAGGGAGTTACCGGCGAAAACGCCGGGGTTTTGCCGTCCCCGCCGGCGGCCCGAGCGGCCGTGGTCACGGGCCAGGGCAGGCGGGCGTCGTAGAGGCCTTCCCGGGCCTTGCCCCGGGGCACGGACACGAGTTCGGCCCGACTAAGCGGCAGGGAAAACTCCCGGCCGGTAAAGGCGAAGCGCAGCATCGCGCCGGTTGCGGCGGCCGGCGCATCGGGCAACGGGGTCGGCGCCCCCGGGCGCAGGGCATAGGACTTGACCGCCCCGCCGCCGGCCGGGGCGACGTCCAGGAACACGGCGGACAGGCCGGGCGAGGGGCCGATATCCAGGCGGAAATACAGGTCGCCGTCCCCGGGGCGGGTAAAGGCCGTCACGGGGATGGCCAGTTGCGCCGCCCGGCCCTCGACCACCAGGCCCGACGGGGCACGGTAGAGGCGCACGCCACCCTGCGCCTGAAAAAGCCCCTGGTCCCCGGACAAAAAGACCGGCGTATCCGCGCCGGCACCGCCCAGGCCCCGGCGCCCGGACACGGCCTCGAAGGGCGGGCCGAGGCGCCACAGGGACGTGACGGTCAGGCCGCCGTCGGCCCGGTCGATGTCCGGGGCGGCGCCGAGGCTGGTGGCCAGTTCGTCGGCGGCGGCCAGAAAGGCCGGCGTGTCGCGGCGCGGCGAGACCAGGGCCAGGGCGGCGCTTTCCAGGCTGCCGCCGCCGGGCAGGCCCGGGGCCATGGGCGCAAGGGCCATGTCGGCCGTGGCCGTGGCGCCGGGCGCCTGGCCCAGGGCCGCGGCGGCCGGGGTCACGTTAACGAAGACCCGGCGCATGCCGGCGAAAGGTTCGCGCACCCGGGTCGGCAGCCGCCCGGGCAGGCCATTGGCCGCAAGCACCGACGCCGCAAGGCCGGAAGGAATGAAGGCCAGCCGCTCCACCACCTTGTCCCGGGTCACCTCGGCGGCTCCCTGGCGGAAAAACATGAGGCTTATTTCCTTGAGCCTGGCCGCCCGAAGCCCCGGGTATTGCGCCCGCAGGTAGCGGCCGACGTAGACACGCAGCACCGTGCGGCCGTCGGGCAGCTCGAAGGTGCGCTTGGCCAGGGCGTACCAGTCGAGGACCGTACGCTCCCGGGGCCGCGACGGGTCCAGGGCCACGACCAGGTTGACCTGGACCGGGGCCGGCCGGCGCAGCACCAGGTCCACGGCGCCGAGGTCCAGGGCGTCGCGGTCGAACCGGCGCTGGAGGAAGGTCGACGGCCCGTCCTCGGAGACGCGCCAGGTGTCGTCAAAGGGCAGGTCGAGGAGCCGGCGGGCGAGATAGAGCGGCGTCTTGTCGGCCCAGGGCGCCCGGGCCACGGGCACGGCGGCGTCCCTACCGGCGATGCTTTCGAGGTAGGCGCTGCCCAGGCGCTCCACGCACTCCAGAGGGTCGCTGGCGAACACCCGGCCGCCCGGCGTGCGCACGGTCAGCGTGGCCAGGGTCGGATTGCCGGGGTCGGCGTCGCGCACGTCAAAGGCCACTTCGTTGAAACGGCCGAAGGCGATCCCGCGCCCGCCCCGGGGCGTGGTCAGGGCCAGGCCGGCCTGCGGGCCGGGGGCGGCTTCCCAGGCCAGGGGGGCTGTTTCGAGGACGCGGGAGTACTTGACCTTTTTGGTGAAAAGCCTGGCCCGCAACAGGCCGTCCACCGGGCCTATTTCGGCGAAAAGCCCGTCAGGCAGGCGCACCGGGGCGCGTTCGGGCCTGGGGTCCAGGTTCAGGGCCGCCGCCGGCCCCCCGCAACACAGCAAGCCCAAAAGCCCGGCCAGGGCGCAAAGCCTAGGGAGCCGGCGCACGCTCGCCTCCCTCGGCCGGCGCGGGCGCGGGAATTACCGTGGCTTCCTTGTGGCGGCGGGACCGGCGTTCGCGTTTGGGCGCGGCCTCGGCCGGGGGGACGCCCTCGCCCTGGACGGCACCGTTGCCGCCGGCATCGGGCGCAAAAGCGCCCTCCACGGGCGCCTCCTGGCCACGGGAGCGGCGGGGCTTTTTGGCCGGGGCCTCGGGTACGGCCTGGCCGTCGGCCGGGGGCACGGACACGGCGCCGCTGTCCGTACCGGGTACGGCACCCACCGCCGGGGCGGGGGCGGTATCGCCCGGAGCAACGGCCGGAGCCTCGCGACGGCGGGAGCGACGCTCCTTTTTCGGCGCCGCCTCGGGCACGGCCGGGGCCTCGCCCTGGGGCGCGGTCAGCGTGCCGGCCTCGGGCGCGGCCGGGACGACCCCGGCCGGGCTTTCCACGGCCGGAAGTTCGTGTCGCCGCGAACGTTTCCGGGCCGGCGCGCCTTGGCCTTCGGTCGGGCCGGCCTCGGGCGCGGGCGCGGCCTCGACCGCCGGGGCGGGCTGTCCCTCTGGGGCGGGGGCCGGCGCGGGCTTGGCTTTCTTGGCCGGATAATTGGACGGAAAACGGTCCAGGACTTCGACTTCGATTTCCCCGGCCCCGGGCGCGGCTGGCTGGGCACCGGGCGTCCCGGGAACGGGCCGAGACGGCTGGCCGGCCGGGACGGACGAGGCGGCTGGGGCAGCCACCGGAGCTGTCGGTGTCGGCGACGGCGCACCTGGTTGACCAGGGCTGACCGGCGTCGGCGCCGTCACGCCGGGCTGGCCGGGGCTCCCCGGCGTCGGCGCGGGCGGCAGGCCGGGCGTTGTCGGCGTACCCGGCGCAACGGGGCTTTCGGGCGCAGCCGCCGGGGAGGCCGCCGCCCCCTCGGCCGGCGCGGCCGGGGCCGCCGGCGGCGTCGCCACGGGATGCGGCCGGCGCAGGACGAGAAAGCCGCCCTGGTCGTAGACCGTTTCCAGGTCCTGGCGGGCGCGGATGACCAGGGTGTTGAACTCCCGGGCCACGTCCTCGTCACGGCAGGCCCCGGACACGAATTCGCAGCCCTGGTCCAGGACGAACCAGGGCCTGGTGAGGTCGAGGATCACATACTGGGCCTGCCAGGAGCGCACCGGCAGGTCGGGCATCCGGCCGCTGCGCACGAAGCGCCAGAAATCGGCCCAGGTGGCCGTGGTGAGGTCGCGCACCGGATGGGGCTCGAACACGCCCAGGGGAAAGCTGTTGTAGTCCAGGCGCTCGGCCAGGGCGCCCCAGTTGAGGGTGTTTTGCGACACCACGGCCATGGCCGGGTCGCGGGGCACGGATTTGAGCATCTCGGCCAGGATGGCCGCGTCCCGGGCCGTGGGCTCGTAGGCGTCCACGGAGAAGGCGAAGCTGTCGCTGGCCCAGAACAGCCGGGAGACCGGCGACGGGGCCAGGGCCACGTGGATCAGGCCCAGGGCGCCGAGAAGCGCCAGGCCGAACAGCCGCGCCCCCACCCCCGACTGGCGAGCCAGGATGCGCACCGGCCCGAGCACCTCGCAGTAGGCGAAAAAAAGCACCCCGGCCGCGCCGGCCGTGTAGTGGTTGGCCCAGCCATAATAGCTCGGGTGGGTGGACAGCAGGGAGAGGGCCAAGGCGGGCAAGGCCGGCACCAGGAGCTTAGGCCGGAAAAACGGAAAGAAAAGCACCGCCCCGAATACAAAGCCCAGGTACTTCCATTTGCCCGGGACCCCGAAGATCTCGGCCAGCACCGTCAGCGGATGGCTGGCCATGGTGACCAGGGCCGCGCCCGGCCCCCCGCCGAGCCAGGCATAGGCGCCGCTTTGGGCGCCCAGGCCGCCGTCGACGGTGCAAAAGGGCACGATATAGGTGGTCGCGGCGTAAAAATAGAGCGCACCGATGGCCACCAGCCCCCAGCCCGCCCGCTTGCCGCCGCCGAAAAGCAGCAGGTAGAGGCCGCAAAAGACCGTGGTCAGGGCGTAGGGTTCCTTGACCAGGGCCGGCAGGAGCCCCAGGGCGAAGGCCAGCAGGATGCGGCCGGAAGTGGCGGCGGCCAGAAAGGCGAACAGGATCGGGATGAGCAGATGGTCGAGGTGGAAATCGAACAGGCCGTTGGTCCACACCGGAAAATACAGGGCGTAGCTCATGGCCGCCAGCAGGCCGTAGCGTCGCCCGGCCCACACCGCCGGCAGGGCCAGAACCAGGGCCTGGGTCGTCAGCAGCACCAGCGGCGCGGCCTGGTCGGGCACCAGGCGGTAGACCTGGGCGTAGACGGCCAAAAGGGGCTGGGCATGGCCGAGGAAGGCCCGCCACCACTGGCCGTAGGCGTGCAGCGAATAGAGGTTGGACAAGAACACGCCCAGATCGAAGACCGTGGAGTGCAGGGCCAGGTATTTGAGGCTGGCCATGATGGCCAGCACGGCGAAAAGCCCAAGGAAAACCGCCCCGCCGAATCCCCGGTTGCCGGTGGCCACTGGCAGGGAAACGGGGGCGTGGATGTCAGGCATGGGGTTTCTCCCGACGATTTCCGAAAAGCGGCCCCAGGCACAGGACCGCCAGGCAGGCGGCGAACACGGCGGCGCTGCTTCCAAGGCCGATCCAGTACGAGGTTTGGGGGGCAAAGGAAAGGAGCACTTCGTAGTCCAGGCGGCCGTCGGGCCGGCGGGCGAAATAGCCCGGCCGGTCGGGGCCGGCCTCGGGCAAAAGCGCCAGCAAGGCCGGGTCGAGCCACCAGGCGTTGGCGAAGCCGTAGGCCTCCAGGTGCAAGGCATCGGGCCAGGCCACGGGCTTTTGGCCGTCGGCCCCGTCCGGGCGCCAGCCGGCCGGGTCCAGCGGCCTGGCCAGAGTGGCGGCGTCCTTCGGGGCGATGGCCCCGGGGAAAAAGCTTTCGGTCAGGCGCGCCCCGGGCAGGTTGTCGTTTTGGACCGCCCCGGCCCGCGGCCGCGAGACGTAGGCCACGGCCTCGGTGGTTTCCGTGCGCCCGACCACGGCCCCGCCCGGGCCGTAGACGAAGCCGCCATGGGCCTTGGGGCGGCCGTCGCCCAGGGTCGAGACCGTGCCCCGGGCGATCAGGCCGGCCAATGCCGCGGGATCGGCCGCGTCGCCGGCCTGGATGGGCGCCGGGGCATATTGTTCGAGCAGATGCGACAGGCCCTCGGGATCGCCGGCCAGTTCCCCGGCCCGACGCGGCACGAGGAGCGCCTTCCAGCCGGCGTGGAAGGTCTCCTGGAACACCAGCGGAAAAGCGGCCCCCGCCCCGTGGACGCGCAGGCGCACGAGCGTCGGGCCAAGGCGCCGAAATTCCACGGTCGGGGCGTCGATGCGCCGCTCGGGGCGCTCCACCGCCAGCTTGCGGTCGCTGGCCCGATCCACCAGCAGCCGGCTTTTTTTCGGCCCGTCGCCCATGATGGCGGACAGGAACTCCAGGAAGACGGCGTCATGGCCGGCGCGCAGGTAGACCGTGCCCGGGTCGTAGCCCGGCAGGGCCACCTCCTCGGCCAGGGCGGCGACCACGGGATTGGCCAGTCCGGCGGCGCCCACGTTCTCCACGGCCGCCACCCGGTCGCCCGGGCGCACCAGCGGCAGGAAGGCCTCGTTCTCGTAGAGGTCGACGCCGGTAAAAAGCGGCTTTTTCACCAGTTCCCGCTGCATGGCCAGGTTGGCGTCGAAAACGGGCTTGTAGTCCTTGTAGCCGTCCACCACGGCCGGGGCGGCGTAGGCCGGCTGGAAATCGTCGTAGGTGTAGGCGTGGCCGTAGTGCGGGTAGACCAGGAACCGGCAGGAGGCCAGGGCGGCCAGCCGGGCCACGGCCGTGGTCGGGTGCTCGGCGTAGAGCCCGGCGAAAATCGGTTCGGCCAGGGGATGGGTCTTAAAGGCCATGAAAAAGGGCTTGGGCGAATAGGCCGAGGTCCACTCGAAGGTATATTCCGTGTCCCCGGGCCAGGTGATGCCGATGGGCGGCAGGTAGGCCACGCGGAACTGGTCGCGCCGGGCGCGCAGGTAGGCATAGACCGCGCCGTCCTCGGCGCCGATGGGCGTGATTTTGAGCGTCAGCGGCTGGATGTCGCGGTCCGGGTCGAAGGGCCGGCTCAGGCCGCCGGCGAGAAAAGGCGAGACGAAGACCAGCACCGTGGCCAGGCTCGCCCCGGCAACGAGCCTCGGCCGGCCGGCGGCGGCCAGGTCGGCGGCGGCCCGGGCGAACAGGATGGCATAGGGCAGCACCACCAGCGGCAGCCAACGGGTGGTGTTGGAAAAGGCGGCAAAAAGGATGGGCAGGGCCTTTTTGAGCCCGAGCTGGTAGAAGGCCATGCCCGGCAGGGTGCGCGAGCCGGAAACCAGCAGCACCCCGACCACGGCCGTCACGAACAGGGCCGTGAGCTCCGGCTCCTTGCGCGCGCGAAAGGCGTAGGCGAACACGCCAAGGGCCACGAGCACGGCGGCCAGGTGCCAGGGAATGCCCAAACCCTCGGGGATGGGATAGACGTATTCCGTGTCCATGCCCGGGCGCAGGCGCAGCAGCGCCGTGGCGTCGATGGGCTGGCTGGTGGAGTCGTGGTAGGCCTCGCGCCGGGGCAGTTCCGAGTCCACGGTCACGTCGCCCTCGGCCGAAACCGACAGCCCCCAGCCGTGGCGGATGGCGCCCTTGCCGAAGTAGTCGCCAACGAACGGGGCCATGAAGTGGATGTTCATGGCCACGGCCACCAGGCCCAGGCCGCAAAAGGCGGCGACGAGGACCCGCTTGCGCCGGGCGGCCACCAGCCGCCAGGCAAACGCGATGGTCAGCATGGCCGCCGCGCTCATGCCCACACCGGGGTGCAGCGAGGTCAGGCCGAGGAGAAAGCCCGTCAACACCGTGAAATAGAAGACGCCGCCACGGCGGGATTCCACCCGCTCCACGAGGACCTGGGCCGACAGGACGACCAGGGGCAACAGGGCGTAGCCGGCCAGCATGGGCATGTGCCCGGCCACGATGCGGGAGAGGGCATAGGGCGAGAAGGCGTAGAAGATGGCGGCCAGGCCGGCGAAAAGCGGCGGCAGGCCCTGGCGCCGGGCCAGGGGCCACAGGGCGGCCCCGGCGCAGAAGGTCAGCACAAGGGGCAGCCCCTTGGACACGGCCTCGCCGCCGGCCGTGGAAAACGGCCACAGCAGCCACCAATAGAGGAGTTCCAGCTTGAAATAGTGGTAGCGGCCGGTCTCGAAATAGGCGTCCCAGGTGGACAGGTGGCGCCAGGCCATGTCGCGGAACTGTTCGGCAAAGGCCGGCACGCCCCAGTCCCAGGTATGGCCGACCATGCCCGGCCGGGCCAGCACCCCGGCAAAGGCGAGAAGGGCCAGGGCCGCCAAGGCGGCCATGGCCACAAGCAGGGCTGCCGTTTTCCGTCCCATCATGTGTTCTCAGCGCCCCGCTCGACCCGGCCCGCCCCGCACCGCGCTCCTGCCGCATGCCTGCGGGCCAGGGCCGCTGGGCACCCGTGTCGCGCCCTCGAAGAGGGCCTTTGCCGTTTCAAGGACAACACCGGAAAATACTTGCGCCTCGTTAAAACGCACTGCCGCATGCGGGTGTTGCAACAATCCGAAACACCCAAAGGCAGCCCTCGTGCCGCAAGGGCAACAAACCGGGATCGTCACGGGATTTCACAGGGGATTTTAAAGGGCGGGAGCCCGTTGGCCGCCGGAGGCTTCTCCCCTGACCCTTTTTGCATACCCTCACGTTCACTCGAGGGCGCAACCCTAGGCCCCCTGCCGAGGAAAGCCGAAAGGCCCCTCGCCGCGCCGGCCCGTCCCGGGCAGGGCCTGCTCGAAGGAGGCGTCGAAAATGGCCGACCAGCGGTAGCGCTCCATGGAGGCCACGGCCGCCCGGCGCATGGCCGCCCAGGCCTCGGGGCGTTCCACCATGGCCGCCACGGCCGCTTCCACGGCCTCGGCCGTGTAGGCCGCCACCAGGCCCGCGCCCACAGCCGCCACGTCCTTGGCGATTTCCGGCACGTCGGTGATGACCACCGGCACGCCGCAGGCCAGATAGTCCTTGACCCGGCTGGGATCGGCCCAGCGCGACAGGTTGTTGTCCGTGGGCCGGTACAGGGCCAGGCTGATGTCGCAGTCCGGCAGCATGGCCAGGACCTTGTCGTGGTTGACGACCCCGTGCAGCACCACCGAATCGCCCAGTTCGCGCAGCCGCGGCTCGTAGGGCGCGTAGACCACCCCGTCCTCCACGGCGTTGTTGGGCGTCTTGCCGATGACGTGCAGGCGCAGTTCGGGGAACCGGGCGCGCAGGCGCGGCCAGGCCTCGATGACCAGGTCCACGCCCTTGGAGGGGCTTAAGGCCCCCAGCAGCACCAGGTCGCGCGGGATGTGGCCGGTTTTGTCCGGCAGGGCGATCTTTTCCAGGTCCACGCCCACGGGCACGAGCACGTTTTTGGCGTCGGGCAGGCCCTGGGAACGCCGGACCTCCACGATGCGCGGCGAGATGTTCCAGGCGGCGTCGCAGTGGCGCACGCAGAAACGGTCCAGGGCGTGGTACACGGCATTGAGGGCCTTATTGGCGAAGCGCTCGGGCATCCAGTCGATGGTGTAGAAGATGACCCGGTCGATGCGGCCGCATTTTTTAAGGAAAATGGCGACCACGGCGTTAAGGGGGTCGCAGGCCACGCAGTCGTCGTAGCGCCCGCCGAGCAGGAAGAAAAAGAGCAGCGAAAAAAACGCGTCCTTGACGTAGGTCAAAAGGCTCGGCAGGGCCCAGCCGCAACGCCGCTTGTCCAGGGCCAGCCGGCCGGCGACGTATTTGCGGGCCAGGGACCGGCGGTCCGAGCAGTAGTGGAAGGGGTGGTAGATGACGCCCAGGGTATCGCTGCGGTAGCGCAGATAGTTTTCCAGGGCTTCGGAAGGGCCGGCCAGATCGGTGATGTGGCTTATAAGGAGGGCTTTGGCAAAGCGCATGGTGTTCCCGTGGGGAGGATTTTGGCGGACGCGCCGGCCACAGGGCCGGCCGGGCTTGAGGTAGCCGTAACGCCCGGGGAAATCAAGGCGGCCGCCCCCCTTCCCGCTTGCGGCCGGCGGCGTTGCCAAGGGGGGCCGCCTGGGCTAGCCTTGGCCCATACCAAAGGAAGGCGGCATGGACTACCCACGGGCGCGGCACGACCTGGAATTTATTCCCATCGACCACGAAGGCAGGCGGATGATCCTGGTGCGCGACCGGCTCGGGCTCGTGCCCTACGGCACGGGCGTGCCGTCGGGGCTGTTGCCGGTGCTGGCGCTCATGGACGGCCTGCGCTCCCTCGATGACCTGGCCCGGGAGGTCACGGCCCTGCAGGGCGGCCGGCGCGTGACCCCCGAGGACATCGCCCCGGTTCTGGCCGAACTCGACGCGGCCGGCCTGCTCGATACCGAACGCTACCGGGAGGCCAAGGCCACGGCGGCGGCGGATTTCGCCGCGAGCCCCGTGCGGGCGGCGGTTTTCGCCGGCCCGGCCTATCCCGACAGCCCGCAACTGCTCGGGCCGTACCTCGACGCCATCCTGGCGCTGGCCCCCGAAGCGCCCGCCCCGCCGGCCGGGGCGAAGCTCCTTGGCCTCATCGCCCCCCACATCGACCCCGAATCGGGCAAGGCCGCCTACGGCGCCGCCTACGCCCCCCTGCGCGGGAGCTCGCCCAGGCGGGTGGTGGTCCTTGGCGTGGGGCATCAAATCATAAACGGCCTCTACAGCCTCACGGACAAAACCTTTGCCACGCCCCTTGGCGCCGTCGCCAGCGACGCGGCGGCGGTGGCCAGGCTGCGCCGGGCCGGCGGGGCCGTGGTCGACCCCAGCGACCTGCAGCACCGCGACGAGCATTCCGTGGAGTTCCAGGCCGTGTTCCTGCGCCATGCCCTGGGTGAGGACAGGCCCTTTTCGCTGGTGCCGGTCCTGTGCGGCTCGCCGGCGGGCACCCTGCCCGAGCCTTCCCGCCGGGCCTTTCTGGAGGCGGCCGGGCCGTTCCTGGCGGCGCTTCGGGAACTGGCCGCCGAACCGGACACCCTGGTCGTGGCCGGGGTGGATTTCTGCCACATCGGACCCAAGTTCGGCCACGACAAACCGGCCGACCTGCTGGAGGAGGCGGCCCTGGCCCATGACGCCGCCCTGCTCGCGGCGCTGTCGCGCGGCGACGCCGAAGCCTTCTGGGCGGAGTCGGCCCGGGTCGCGGACGGCTACAACGTCTGCGGCCTGACCGCCCTGGCCACCCTGGCCGAGATCCTGCCGCCGGCGACCCTGACGGTGCTATGCCGCGACATCATGCGCGAAAAGGAAACCGCCTCGGCCGTGACCTTCGCCGCGGCGGCCTATACCGCCCCATGAACCGGCCGCCCGTCATCCTCGACCTCCTCCACGTCGAGGCCTCCTCGCGCAGCCGGGCCGAAACCGGCTTCACCATCCGGGCCGGGCACAAAAAACACTGGCTCGACCACGACCTGCCCCTGGAGCTTTTCCGCAAAGCCCTGACCGCCATCGACGCCGTGGCCACGGTGCGCTTCCACGGCTGGGGCGATCCCCTGGCCAACCCCGACATCCTGGCCATGGTCGCCGCCGCCGGCAAAAAAGGCGCCGCAACCGTGCTCGTCACGGACGCCGCCCGCTTCACCGACAGCCACGCCAACGCCCTGGTGCGCGACGGCCTGACCGCCATCGTCTTTCCCCTGGCCGGGCTGACCGAGGAAACCAATTTCCGCCGGCGCGGCACGAGCCTTTTCGCCGTCCTGGCCGCCATCGACAAGCTCGGCACCGTGCGGGCCGTGCACGAATCGAACCTGCCCCGCCTCCAGGTGCGCTATACGCTCACCCGCACGGGCCTGGCCGCCGGCGAACTGCGGCTGTTGCCGCGATTCCTGCAAGGCCTGGGCGTGACGGCAGCGGCGGTGCGCCCGCTGTCCTACGCCACGAGCCCCCAAACCGAATACGACGTCCTCGTGCCCGAGGACCAGGCGGCCTACGACACCGTGGCCGCCGCCATGGCCGAAGCCCGGCGCGACGCGGCCGGGCGCGGCATCGACCTGGACTGCAAGCTGGTGCACGGCGGCGCGCGGCGCTTCCGCTGCCCCGACACGCCGGGCTCGAGCCTTTTTCTGGCCGCCGACGGCGCGATCAGCCCCTGCCCCCTGCGCAACGTCCCCCTGCCCGACCCGGCCAGCTACCGCTTCCACGGCCGCGACCTCCCCTTTCCCCGCGACGTGCGCGGCAACCTCCACACCGACGCCCTGGCCGCCGTCTGGAACGCCGCCGCCTACCGCGACTTCCGCTACGCCCACGACACCGACACCGCCCCGGCCGGCTGCGCCGGCTGCTGGCGGTCGTTTCTCACGGCGGTAGCAGAGGGGGGAGCGTCAGGAGCGGGCGTTGGCGAAGCGGCGGCGGGGCGCAGCGAAGAGGCCTCCGGCGGCCGGGGGGGATGATCCCCCCCGGTCCCCCCCGATGGGGCGGGTGGAGAGGCGAACGGGCACGTCGGGCGGCGTGACGGCGGACCGTTTGTTGACGCAACGTGGCCTGCCGACACTGGCCGCAAGGCCGGCCAGCACGGCAGGCCACGTTGCGCCAACAAGGGCGCCAGCGGCGAAGCGCCGCGGGGGGAAAAATAATCAGGAGCGGAGAAACGCCATGACCAAGTCGTATCTGCTGTACAAATGCGGCGGCGAGGGGCGGATGCCGTTGGTTTTTTTCACGGCCGAAGGCGAAAAGGAAGCCCGGGAAGCGCCGACCTGGCTCAAACGCAAACACCCCGACCACCCGGGGCTGCGCCTGGCCGCAGGCGAATTCTACGAGATCATCGAAAAAGACCTCTGCCCCCCCGACGAATGGGAAGCGGCGCTGGCCGCGCTCGGCAACCCCGCTCCCACAACGAACCACAAATAGGCAACAGCAACCACCTCCCCCCTTTGAAAGTTTTTAGGGGAAGTGGGGGGGGGCTCGGGGGGGGCGAAACCCCCTTTTTCCCAAAAGGGGGTTTCGCCCCCCCCGATTCCCTATCCGATTTCCCGCAACAGTTCGCGGGCGGCGGCGGCCGGGTCCGGGGCCTTGGTGATGGGCCGGCCGACGATGATATGGTTGGCGCCGGCGGCCACGGCGGCCCTGGGCGTGGCGGTGCGGATCTGGTCGTCGCGGGTGCTGTCCAGGGGCCGGATGCCCGGGGTGGCGATGAGGGGCTTGGCGCCGAGGTTTTTGCGCAACAGAGCCGTTTCCAGGGGCGAGCAGACGATGCCGTCGGCCCCGGCGGCCAGCGACGTCACCGCCCGCAGCCGCACCAGGTCGGCCAGGCTCCCGGCGAACCCGGTTTGTTGGAGTTCGTCGGCCCCGAGGCTCGTGAGCACCGTGACGGCCAGTATCTTCGTATTCCCCTTGGTTTTCGCCGCCGCTTCCACCACTTGCGGATAGCCGTGGACCGTGGCCAGGGCGATGTCGTGGTCGGCGAACTGGGCCGTGGCCAGGGCCACGGTTTGCGGGATGTCGTGGAACTTGAGGTCCAGCATGACCTTGAAGCCCTTGGCGGCCAGCGCGTCGCAAATGGAGAATCCCGCCGCCAGGAACAGTTGCAGGCCGACCTTGAAAAAGCCCACCTGCGGGGCCAGCCTGTCGGCCAGTTCCAGGGCTTGAGCGGCGGTCGGCACGTCCAGGGCGACGATGAGGCGTTCGTCGAAGGTTGCGGCTGCGGTCATGGGGACACCTCCGGCTAGAGGTTGGCGTAGCGTTCGATGCGTTTCTTGTAGGCCACGATGCCGTCGGCCATGCCTTGGGCCAGGTCGCGCAGGTAGGCGTCGGCAGTGAGCCGCTTGGCCTCGTCGGCATTGGTGATGTAGCCGAGTTCCACGAGCACGGCCGGCATGTTGGCCCCGATGAGCACGAAAAAGGGCGCCTCGTGGGGGCCGCGGTCCCGGGTGCGCCAGGCGCCGCGCAAGCCGGAAAGCGACCGCTTCTGCACGAGCCTGGCCAGGTCCTTGGACTCGGCCGTCTTGGCCGAGAGCATGAGGTCGGTGAGGATCGCCTGGAGGTCGCTGACTTTTTTC
The DNA here is from genome assembly GCF_049995385.1 of Solidesulfovibrio sp. DCME. Lineage (NCBI taxonomy): Bacteria > Pseudomonadati > Thermodesulfobacteriota > Desulfovibrionia > Desulfovibrionales > Desulfovibrionaceae > Solidesulfovibrio > Solidesulfovibrio sp. DCME. The sequence continues at coordinate 329,424 of NZ_CP188261.1, read as the reverse complement.
TGGGAAACGGCGTTTTCCCGGGCGGCCACCCGCACGGCGTCCCGGGAGTTGGCCAGGTTCAGGGAATAGGTTTCCAGGCCCTGGGACTCGGGGTTGCCGTGGGAGTTGCAGTGGACGGAGACAAACAGGTCCGCGCCCTTGGTGTTGGCCATTTCCGTGCGCGTCTCCAGGGGAATGAAGACGTCGGTGGTGCGGGTGTAGAGGACGTTGAAGCCCTTTTTGCGCAGCAGCTCGCCGAGCATCTGGGCGAAGCGCAGGTTCACGTCCTTTTCCGTGAGCCCATGCAGGCCCTGAGCGCCGGGGTCCTTGCCGCCGTGGCCCGGGTCGATCATGATCGTGCGCACGGACAGGCCGAGTTGTTCGATGAGGCTGCCGGCCCGTTTCCTGGCGTCGGCCGGGGGGACGAGGGAAGGTTTTTCGCCGTCGGCCCTGGCGGAAGCGGTCGGCCCGGGCTTGGTTTGGCCCGTGGCGGCGGCCGGTTCGCCACCCTTTTTGGCGGGCGCGGCCGGCGTTTCGTCGCGCTTGGCGGCCTGCGCCCGGTATTCCCCGGCCTTGCCGGCCTCGCCGCCCGTCAGGTCGACCACGATGCGAAAGGGATCGTTTTCGCTGCGGATCTCGTACTGGCGCACATCGGCCAGCTCCAGCACCACGCGCACGGTTTCCGGGGTGAAGTAGCCGGCCCGCAGCCGTGAGACCGCCCCCTTGGCGTAGCGTTTCTCCGAGGCGATGCCTTGGCCGGTGCGGGTGTTGTCCAGGTCGAGGTAGAGGAGTTTGGCCGTTTCGCCGTTGGTGCGCTTCTGTTCCAGGAGCTGGTAGCGGTAGGTGGTTTCCCGGCTCAGGTTCAGGGTCAGCTGGCCGCCGTTGGCGCTGCCGGCAACCTGCGCCTTGGTGAGCACGGCCGGGCGGGCGGCCGTGGCCGGGGCCGGGCCGGCCTTCCGGCCGGGCGCGGCGGCCTTGGGCTTGGCGGCGGGGGCCTCGGCCGCCGTGGTGGCCGCCTTGGCCGGGGCGGGCTCGGGCGCGGCGGCGCCGCCCAGCTCGGCCAGCATGGCCTTGGCCCGGGCGGCCATGTCGCCCTTGGCATGCCGCTTGAGCAGCAGTTCCAGGTCGGCCTTGGCCTCGTCGGGCTTTTTGAGCGGCCCCTTGAGGAGGTCGGCCCGGCGCAGCAGGGCGTCGTCGGCCCAGGCGTGTTTGGGGTAGGCCTCGGCCATGCGCTTATAGAGGGCCGCCGCGGCGGCAAAATCGGCCTCGAGGTAGGAGCGCGCCCCGAGCTCGGCCTCGGTCCAGGCCTGGTAATAGAGTATCTTGGCCCCCAGGGGGGCCTTGCCGGCGGCCTTGGCCAGGGCGGCGAAGCGGGCGTCGAGTTCCTTCCACAGGTCGCGCCGGCCGCCCGAGGCCGGGTCCTGGCGCAGTTTGGCGAAGTCCCTGACCGCCGCCTGGTAGCCGCTGGCCACATCGGCGGCCGGGGCGGCCATGGCCGGCCACAGCACGCAACACAAGGCCGCCGCCCAAAACGCCGCCCAAAGCGGCCTGCACACGCCTGCCCGTCCCGCCACGCCCCGGGCCTACTCCACGGTGACGGACTTGGCCAGGTTGCGCGGCTGGTCCACGTCCTTGCCCAGGTAGTCGGCCATTTCGTAGGCGAAAAGCTGGAGGGCCGGCAGCATGAGGAAGGTGGACAGCGGCCCCCAGGCGGCCGGGATCTCCCAGGGATGGTCCACGTCCAGGTCGGCCCCGGGCTGGGTCAGGGCGATGATCTTGCCGCCGCGCGCCTGGACTTCCTGGAGGTTGGACTTGACCTTGGGGTAGAGCCCGTCCAGGGGGGCCAGGGCGAAGGTGGGGAACTTGGGGTCAATGAGCGCGATGGGGCCGTGCTTCATCTCGCCGGCGGCATAGCCCTCGGCGTGGATGTAGGAGATTTCCTTGAGCTTGAGCGCGCCTTCCAAAGCCAGGGGGAAGCACAGGCCCCGCCCCAGGAACAGGAAGCTGCGGGCTTCGGCGTAGACGCGGCACAGTTCGCGGGCCCGCTGGCGCAGCCCCGGCAGGATGCCGTCGAGCAGGGCCGGCAGGCCGTCCAGGGCGGCGGCGCATTTCGCGTCCGCCTCGGGCGGCAGCACACCCTTGCGCCGGCCGAAGGACAGGGCCATGAGCGTCAGAAGCGTCAACTGGGAGCACATGGCCTTGGTGGAGGCCACGGAGATTTCCGGTCCGGCTTGCGTGTAGACCACGGCGTCGGCCTCGCGGGCCACGCTCGAGCCGACCACGTTGCACAGCCCGATGACCCGGGCGCCGCGGGCTTTGGCCAAGTGCATGCCGGCCAGGGTGTCGGCGGTCTCGCCGGACTGGCTGATGGCCAGCACGGTGTCGCCGGGGCCGAGGAGGGGCTCGCGGTAGCGCAGCTCCGAGGCGATCTCCACCCGGGTCGGGATGCCGGCCCACTGCTCCAGGAGGTACATGCCCCACAGCCCGGCGTGGTAGGAGGTGCCGCAGGCGACGATGTAGAGGCGCTCGGGCACCGGGGCGGCGTCGAGCTCGGGCAGGACGACCTTGCCCGTGGCCCGGTCCAGCCGGCCGGCCAGGCAGTCGGCGATGACCTTGGGCTGCTCGAAGATCTCCTTGAGCATGAAATGCTTAAACCCGCCCTTTTGCGCCGCCGCGACGTCCCAATTGATGTGACGCACCTCTTTCTGGATGGGAGCCAGGGTCAGGGCGTCCATGACCTGCCAGGAGCCGGCGTCGATGCGGGCCATCTCGCCGTCGTCGAGGAAGACCACCTCGCGGGTGTAGGGCAGAAAGGCCGGAATGTCCGAGGCCAGGAAGTTCTCGCCCACGCCCACGCCCATGACCAGGGGCGACTGCTTGCGGGCGGCGTAGAGCATGCCCGGGTTGTCGCGACTGACCACCACGATGGCGTAGGACCCCTCCACCCGGGCCAGGGCCCTGGAGATGGCCTCGGCCAGGGAACCCTTTTCCTTGTAATAGTATCCCACGAGCTGGGAGAGCACCTCGGTGTCGGTGTCCGAGACGCAGCGCACGCCCACGGCGGCCAGTTCCTTTTTGAGCTCCTGGTAATTCTCGATGATGCCGTTGTGGACCAGGGCGATGGAACGGGCGGCGTCCAGGTGGGGGTGGGCGTTTTTCTCGGTGGGCAGGCCGTGGGTGGCCCAGCGGGTGTGGCCCACACCCGAGGTGGCCAGGTAGACGTTCTGGGCGGCCAGCTTGTTTTCCAGGTTGGCGAGCTTGCCCTCGGCCCGGACCGTGAGGAGGTCCTTGCCCTGCAGGAAGGCCACGCCGGCCGAATCATAGCCCCGGTATTCCAGGCGGCGCAGGCCCTCGATGATGACCGGCACGGCCGGCCGGTGTCCGCAATACCCGATGATGCCGCACATACGTTCTCCCCGGCGCGCCTTGGCGCATGCCGCTTTCCGGCCGCGCTCCCGGGGATGCCCGTGCATCCGCTCCAGGCCGCAGGCCGTGTTGTGGGCTTTTGTAGCCCGGCTGGCCTGGGGTTGCAACACGTGGCTGCGCCCGCTGTCCGGGTCGGTGTTTTCGATTTTCCTGCCGTGTCATATTTACACAGCACTCCGGGAGAGGAAATTTTGACCCATCATCGGTGGCCATATGGACAAAAGTTCCTAACACTCCAACGCGCTCATTTTCAAGGGAAAAAATAAAAAGCTCGTCCTCGTGACACGCAGGGGCCTGTCAAAACTGTGTGTCAAAGTCCCACCACTTGTCCCCGACTCGCCACACTTTCTGCCAATATGCTGAAAATAAATACTTTTCAATTCGGTTCGGTATTTGCCATAAGCGACCCATCCCGAGGAACACGCCGCGTTTTGCGCGGCGGGTCCACAAGCGGCCGACGGAACGTGGGCGGCTCCCGTTTCGTGTCGGCCCTTTCCTGGGGAGTGGGCGGTATGCTGTCGCGACGGCCCGCGTCGGGACGGTATTTTGGTGTAAACGCGCAATCCGGCAGGAGGAGTCAAGAAGATTCAACCAGAACAGGTGGGGGGATGTGATGACGCTGGCTATCTTGATCGCTATTTCCTTGATGTGGTTACCAGTTGCCTTGCTTTTCCTCGGTTACGGCGAGGCCAAGGGAACGGGCGCCATCTGTGCGTTCGTGGGTATTTGCGTCGTTCTTGGCGCATTCGTTAACGCCATACAAAACGATGCGTTCACGGCAGGGCTGCTCTTTGCCCATGGTCTGCTGTATTGCACCGTCGCCTATGCCTTGCTCGCCGGGCTTGACAGCATGAAATCCGTTGGTAATGTCAGCTTGACCGTGGCCATAGTGTCGTTTATCTACATGTTGCTCTACTACCACGTTAAGGGAAGCAACTATTTCACGCTGGCCTGCGCCGGTTACACGGTCCTGACAATCGAGGTTTGGCTCAACGCCTATGGCAAGCTCTCGGGCAAGCTTCTGGCATGGTCGTTGATCCTTTGGGTCCCGGTCGGGCTTTACATCCCGGCTTTTCTGCTGCTTTCGGGCAAGCCCCTGCCTTTCTAGGCAAGGCCGGCCCCTGGCCCGGATCGGTCCGCGATCCGGGCCGTATCGGTTTTTTTCGAGCGTCGGTTGCGTTTTGGGGAACAATCGCCATGGAGGAGGGAATCATGAAACGTTTGCTGACTGTCTTCGCCGCCGTGCTTGTTCTGGCGGCCGCCGTCTGCGCCCAGGCAGCCACCGAGGTGCGGATGACGGGCGATGCGCTGGTGTACGGCAACTTTTTCCAGAACCGTAACTTCACCGGCTGGAACGCCGCCAAATGGACCAGCGAGGCCGGCACCATCCAGCACGCCGGCACCAAGACCGCGGATACTTTTGAAATCTGGGAACGCTTTCGCCTGCGCTCGGACTTCATCGCCAACGAGGCCGTGAAGTTCCGTCTGGGCATCAAGGTGGAAGACACCTGGGGTCACGGCACCCTCACCGCCGCCAACCCCACCGTGGCCGTGGAAGTCTACCAGGCCTACCTGATGTTCAAGTGGCCCGGCTGTGACATCCAGATTTCCGCCGGCCTCCAGCCCGCGTCCATTCCGCAGTCCTCGTTCTTCGCCGGCAGCATCGTGTTCGACGAAGACGTCTCCTCGCTGATCATCGTCGCGCCGCTGATCCAGGACCACCTGAACATGATCCTGGCCTACGTGCGCACCATTTCCAGCGACCGCACCTACGCCCCGACCACCCAGGACGTCTACGCCAACGAAGAAGGCTACATGCTGGCCCTGCCCATCACGGTGGACGGCTTCAAGGCCACCCCGTGGGCCCTTTTTGGCGTCGGCGGCAAGGGCGGCCACTACCTGACCGAGGCCGGCTGGGCCGAAGGCCTCATTTCCTCGGGCCTGTTCACCGTGGCGCCCGTGGGCTGGAAGAACAACTTCATCACCGCCCTGTGGGCCGGCACCACCCTGGAACTCACCGTGGCCGACCCGTTCAAGTTCTACGCTGACGTCATCTGGGGTCAGCACGGCATGAACGAGTACCGCAAGAACGTGCGCAACGGCTGGTTCATCGACGCCGCCGCCGAATACACCGGGCTGACCTACCTGACTCCCCAGGCCTTCGGCTTCTGGTCCACGGGCGAGGACAGCTCCACCCGCAACGGTTCCGAGCGCATGCCGAACTTCTTCCCCGGCTCCGGCCGCGGCGGCGAGCACAACGGCGGCACCCAGAACTGGAACGCCGGCAACAGCTTCCTGTTCGACGGCGGCCAGGAACTGGTCAAGGGCTCCAACATGGGCATCTCGCCCCTGGGCGCCTACGGCTTCGGCGCGTCGCTCAACAACGCCAGCTTCATCGAGAAGCTGACCAGCCGTTTGACCTTCGCCTACGTCCACGGCACCAACTCGTCCAAGGCCATCCGCTACGCCAACTTCGTCCTGGGCAGCAACCCGATCTTCCAGATGGGCCGCGACCTGACGGACAAGGAATGGGTCATGGGCATGAACTTCGACTCCAAGTACATGCTGTACGAAAACCTGGCCCTGATCCTCGAGACCGGCTGGGCCCATCCCAGCGAGTTCCAGAGGAGCGTCTGGGGCCGCCGGCTGGCCAACAAGGCCGCCGACGCCTGGAAGGTCTCCTTCGGCCTCAAGTACACCTTCTAGTTACCGCCACGCTACCGTTGACACCGCAGCCGGCGCGGGCCGGGCCCCCTCCCCAGGGGCCCGGCCCTTTTTTTCGGCAACACGGCCATGGGCCTTGGCCCGGCGCGGATGCGCTGTACCCGACGGCGGCAGCGGCGAGGTGTCACGGCCGCACGGCCCGGTCGGACGGCCAGCGACGGCGCGCCGGACTCCCCCGGAGCAGGAATTCTCTTTAGGCGGTGCATACGAGACCGCCGGCGCCCTTTTCGGGGGCGCGGCACTGGGGCCGAACGGGGCGGCGGCGCCCACGGCCGGCTGCCACCCGCCGAGGCCGGGATCGCCGGGCGCTACAGGATGGGCGAAAGCAGGCGGCTGAGCATGACGCCGATCTTGAACACGAAGGACCGGTCCTCGTAGTCGTCGGCGCTGGCCCGCTGGCACTGGGCGAAGTCCTCAAGCAGCATGGCCTCCACCGCGGCGATGAAGCCCGGATCGGCCACGGCCAGGGTGATCTCGAAATTGAGCCGGAAGGACCGGTTGTCGCAGTTGGCCGTGCCCACCGAGGCCAGGGCGTCGTCGACCAGGATGACCTTCTGGTGCAAAAAGCCGTTGCCGTAGCGGTAGAACTTGACGCCAAGGGTCTCCAGGTCCGGCAGGTAGGAGAACGAGGCCAGGTAGACCATCTTGTGGTCCGGCTTTTTGGGCAGCATGACCCGCACGTCCACGCCGCGCAGCACGGCCAGTTGCAGGGCCGAGACGATCTCCCGGTCCGGCACGAAATAGGGGCTGACGATCCACAGCCGCTTCTTGGCGGCGGTGATGGCCTGGAAGAAAAACAGGTCGCAGGACTCGATGTCGTCGGCCGGGCCGGTGGGCAGCACCAGCACCGGCATGTTCCCGGTGGCGGCCGGTCGCAGTTCCCAGTCCAGGCGCAGGGTCTGGCGGGTGGCCCAGTACCAGTCCTCGGCGAAGGACAGTTGCACCAGGGTCGCGGCCGGGCCGTCGCAGCGCACGTGGGTGTCGCGCCAATGCCCCAGGCGGGGGTTTTCGCCCAGGTACTCCACGCCGACGTTGTGCCCGCCGACAAAGGCCGTGCGGCCGTCGGCCACCACGATCTTGCGGTGGTTGCGGAAATTGAGCTGGAGGCGGTTGCGCCAGCCGAGCGTGGTGTTAAACGCCGAGACCCGGGCGCCGGCTTGGCGCAGTTCGTCGAAAAAGGCCTCGGGCAGTTCGTGGCTGCCGATCTCGTCGTAGAGCAGGTACACGGCCACGCCTGCGCGGGCCTTGGCCGTCAGCCGCTCCTTGAGGGCGCGGCCCAGGCTGTCGTCGCGGATGATGTAGAACTGGACCAGGACATAGGCCTCGGCCGCGTCGATGGCGGCGAAGATGGCGGCAAAGGTGGCCCGGCCGTCGACGAGCAGGCGGACGTCGTTTCCCGTGGTGAACGGCAGTTCGGCCAGACGTTCGAGCACGGCGAAAAGCCCCGGCAACCCCGGGGCGTGGACGTCGGGGAAGGCGCGCAAATGGTCGAGCTCCGGGGCAAGCTCGCCCACCACCCGGTCGCCGGCCCGGCGCGAGGCCACATAGCCCTGGAAACGGTTGCGGCCGAGCACCCAGTACAGCGGCACGGCCACGTAGGGAAAGGTGATCATGGCCATGACCCAGGCCATGGCCCCCTGGGGCGAGCGGGCCGTAAAAAGGGCCCTGGCGGCCGAGGCCACACCCACGGCATGGCAGCAGGCCAAGATGAAGACGAGCATGGACCTTCCTCCTTGGGCCGCAAACCGCGCCCGGCGGCCTGGCCCCACGCCTTGACCCTCGTTGGCTTTCGTTTATACCCTCGACAGGAATACGGCAAGAATGTCGCAACAATCCCGCAACTTCCCGCCCCCGGAGAGGCCGACCATGCCAGACGCCGCCCTCGATCTGACCCTTACCGCGCCAGTCCAGGCCACCGACGCCGCCATCGGGCGCGTGGAACACATCATCATCGATCCGCACCTGGGCAAAGCCACCCATATCGTGGTGCGCGAGGACGCCCTGCCCAACACCTTGCGCCTGGTGGCCGAGAAATACATCGCCAGCGCCAGCCCGCAGGGCGTGCACCTCAACATCCCGCACAAGCGCGTCGGCGCCCTCAAGGAATACATCCAGACCGAGTATTTTTCCCCCGCCTATTTCCTGACCCTGGCCAAGGCCGAGGAGGTCAAGCTGCCCATGGCCCCGGCCAGTTGGACCGTGGAGCGCCCGGCCACGCCCGAGGGGTCGGTGGCCCTGGCCGGGCACGAGCCCGTGCGGGCCAGCGATGGCAAGGTCGGCCGGGTGGACGGCGTGCTGTGCGACCGGCATACCGGCCGGGTGACGCATCTGCTGCTGCGCCAGGGCCATTTGTGGGGCACGCGCGAGGTGCAGGTGCCGGCCGGGCTCGTGGCCGGCTACGAGGACGGCGAGGTGGTGCTTTCGGCCACCAAGGCCGCGATCGGCGCCCTGCCCGACATCCACGAAGGCTAGCGCCGCGCCCGCGAAGGGCGACAGGCGCCTTGTGGCGGGGCCGCATGCCCCCTTGCCTGACCAAGGCCGGCCTCGCCAGCCCATGCCGGCGCAGTCTCCTGGGGCGTACGCGTGAGCCCTTGCCTCTCGACGGCCACCTGAATCTCTGAACCTGGCGCCGTCTCCTGGGGCGTACGCGTGAGCCCTTGCCCAGGCCTTGACGGGCCCCCGGCGACGCGCCGCTCGGCGCGCAGGCGCGCGCCCTGCCGCAAACACCCACCGCCAGGGAAACCGGGCGCCTAGGCCGTATGGCCGTCGTTTTCTTCGGGTTCGAGGTCGAGCACTTCCTCGCCGCCCACATAGGGCATGAGGATGGGGTTTTCCACGGCCTTGAGCAGGTTGGCGATGGCCACGCGCAGGCGGTTGACGTTCTCAACGATGAGGTTGACGTACTGCATCTTCTTTTCGACCTCGAGCCGTTCCACGGCCAGGCCGAAGAGGTGGCGCATGGCCGCCGGGGCCAGGGGCGGCCAGGGGCCGGGCACCAGGTGCAGGGCCTCCTGGATGAGGTCGGTGGCGATGTCGTCCTCGTTGTCGAGGAATTCCTCGAAATCCTCCAGGATCAGTTCCGCGCCGTTTTTCATGATGGCCAGCACGTTGTTGCCCACATGGGCCATGCCGCCGGCCGCCTTGGCCAGGGTATCGCGGCCCAGTTCCAGGCGCCGGCCCACGGTCAGCGACACGACGCGGTCGCAGTCGGCCAAAAAATCCGTCTCGTAGCGGTCGAAGAACCGGGGCTTTTTGGAATAGAGCATGATCAGGCCAAAGGCCTTGCCCGCCGGCTCGCGCAAAAAAAACGACAGCCGGCAACGGAACCCCTCCAGGTACGGCACGCAATCGATGGATTCCCCGCCGCGCTCGGGGCCTTGCAGGTTGTTGGACACCACGAACAGCATCCGCGTGTTGCCCACCGCCCGCATGACCGGGTGCAGGGGCAGGTTTTCCTCCATGGCCCGCACGAAGATGGGCGTGGCCCGGCCGGTGTGGGTGTTGGCCGCGATGTTGAGCCAGTTGCCGCCATCGTCGCGCAGGCGGCAGACGTAGAGGTCGGCCTTGAGCTCCTTGAGCAGGATCTCGGCGCTCTGTTCGAGGATCTCGCCGGCGGTCTGGAAGTCCTGGCCGGCGTTGATGAGCTCGTAGAGGATCTCCAGCATCAGCGTGGCCTTGTCATGGGCCTTTTTCAGCTGGCCGTGGCGGTATTCCAGGTGGGCAAAGCCCGGGTTGGCCCGCATGAGCTCCTCGATCTTGAGCGTCTTGACCGCGTCGATCTCCCGGCGCACCCCGGTCAGGGTGGTCAGCAGCGTTTCCCAGTCCCCCACCGGCGTGTCCGGCGCCCGCAGCACCGGCCGGTCCTCCAGGACGTCCAGGGAGGTCTTGATGGATTGCATGAGGTCGACGATGGCCGCTCGCACGGCCGCCGGCGCGGAGCCGACCATGTTGAGCAAGCGTTCGCGGATGTCGAAACCCGTCAAGAGAAGCGGCGTGGCCAGGGGGCAGCAGTCGTATTTGAGCGGCATGTCGCGTCCTTGCAAAAAAGGCCGGCCCATGCCGCGCCTTGCCCGGTATGTACCGCGTCCCGGGCGGCCTGTCGATGGGGCCTAGAACGTGACCGTGTCGAAACGCATGGCCTCCAGGTCGGCCACCAGGGCCTTGCCGGCCAGGGCCGGGGCGCGGCCGGCCAAAAGGCGCACCACCTCGGCGGCCATCAGCGACGCGGCGGCCACAACCGCCGGGGCCGGACAGCCCAGGACCTCCTCGGCGGCCGTGCCCCCGCCGCCGGCCAGAAGCTCCACCGGCGAGGCGGCCCCCGGCGCCACCGTGGCCACGATGACCGTGTAGCCGGCCACGGCCCCGGTCACCAGCGGGATGCCCCGGTCCCGGGCGGCCGCGGCCAGGGCCGGCCGATCCGTAAGCCCCCCCAGGGCGTCCACGGCCACGTCCGCCCCGGCAAGCAGGGCGGCCATGCCGGGTGCGTCCAGGAAGCGGGCCTGGGCCGTGAAATCCACCGACGGATTGACGGCCGCCGCCCGGGCCGCGGCCAGCGCGGCCTTGGGCGCGCCCAGGGAGGCGCAGTCCGACAGGAGCTGGCGGTTGAGGTTGGTCTCCTCGAACACGTCGCCGTCGGCGGCGCGGATGGTGCCCACGCCCGAACGGGCCAGGCATTCGAGCAGGCCGCCGCCAAGGCCGCCCAGGCCGACCATGGCTGCCGTGGAGGCGAGCAGCCGGGCCTGCTCGGCCATGGAAAAGGCGCGCAGGTTGCGGGCGTAGCGCAGGGGGCAAATACCCAGGCCCAGGGCTTCGATCTCCACCTGGCGCGGGGGGATACCCAGTTCCCGGCAAAGCGCGGTGACGGCGGCGGCCGTCAGGAACCGGCCGGCCCGGCCGTCGGGATAGGCGGCCTCGTGGGCCGCGGCCGCAATGGCCTGGCTGGCGGATTGGGGCATGGGTCAGCCTCCGGTGATGGGCGGGATGCACACGAGGGTGTCCCCCGGGGCCAGCCGCGTGCCCGGCTCGGCCGGGCGGTCGTTGAGAAGGACCGTGCCGACCAGGGACAGGTCGAGGCCGAGCCGGGCGGCGACCCGGCCCACGGTGTCGTCCGGCCCGATATCCAGCCGGCCGCCCGGCGGGGCGAAGCCGGCCAGGGTGGCCAGGGCGCGCACGGTGATGGCCCCGCTCACGCCTCGCCTTCGGGCACGTCGATCCAGCCGGACAGGGCGTCCACGATCTTTTTGGCCTGGTCCCGGCTGGAGATGGCGAACTTGGACTGGACGCGGTAGGTGTCGCCGGATTTCTTGTAGCGGCGGATGGCGTAGCGGTCCGGGCCGTAGGCCTCCTTTTTGACATCCCACTGGCTGAAGCGGAAAATGATGGTGGTCCAGGCGCCGCGCGTGAGGATCACCTTGTCCAGCTCCTTGGTCAAAAGCACGCCGTCCTCTTCGTAGTTGACGGTCAAATCGTCGATGGTCTCGGCCACGATATACCTCGGTTGGGGATTATTCGGACTGGCCCTGGCGCTGGGAGGCGCGCTCGCGGCGCCGCTCGTGGAGCCGGGCTTCGCGCCGGGCCGCGGCCTCGCGGTTGCGGCGGCGGTCGTCCTCGTTTTCCAGCACCAGCGGCGGCACGCCGTGGGGCCGGCGCTCGGCGTCCAGGGCGACGTAGGTCAGGTAGGCCGACCCGGCGTGGCGGCTCTCGCCGGTAATGGGGTTTTCGCACTCCACGCGCACCCCGACCTCCATGGAGGTGGAACCCACCAGGTTGACCGAGGCGAAAAACGTCACCACCTCGCCGATGTAGGCGGGTTTGAGGAAATCCATGCGGTCGATGGAGGCGGTGACCACGGCCGAGCGGGCGTGGCGGATGGCGGCGATGCCGCCGGCGGTGTCGATGTACTTGAGGATGACGCCGCCGTGGACGTTGCCGGCCGGGTTGGCGTCGGAGGGCAGCATGCGCTGGGGCATGACCACCCGGCTGGCGGACACGGGCTTGGGGTCGAGGGAGCGTTTTTCGGGCGGCGTCATTTTACGGAATACCCCTTTTCCTTCATGCAGGCGTCGATGATCTGCTCCTGCTGCTCCGTGGCTTCGCCCGGCGACTTGATCAGCGCCGTGGACACATAGCCCCGGATCTCGCAATCATGGTAGTCGGCGTCGAGGGTTTCCTTGGCCACATTGTCCGATTTGGGCTCGGTCCCGGCGCAGCCCAGGCAGCACACGGTCAGGGCCAGGCAGAACGCGGCGGCGAGTCGCAGCATGGAAGCCTCCTTGGGGTGGGCGAAAGCAGGCCGGCGGCCGGGATGGCCGCGCCAAATCCTTAGCGTTGCTTGGGGCGCCGGGTCAATGCGCAGACTGGACATCGGCCGGCCTTCATGATCGAAAGAGGCTTCCATTCCAACAGCACCGTGCCGGCCAGCCGGCCGCCCAGTAAAAGGGGGAAACGCGCACGCCTCGCGGCAAGAGCCACCATCCCGCCGGACTTCAAACCCAAAGGACCACCGGACCATGTCACGCAACACGCTCTTGTCCACCCTGCTGTGCCTGGCTGTTTTCGCTATCTTCCCCGCACTCTCCCGGGCCCAGGCCCCTGCCGCCCCCGATGATCCGGACAAGCTCCAGAAGCTGACCCAGGAATCGAGCAACCCCATCGGCAGCCTGTGGATGATCACCAACCAGTTCAACTGCAACGTCCTGCAATCGCCCAAGGGGCACCTGTTCGGCGAACCCCGCACGCAGTTCAACTACAATTTCCAGCCGGTCATGACCTTCGACCTGTCCAAGGACCTGCGCCTGATCACCCGGCCCCTGCTTCCGGTTTTCAACACGCCCTACGCCGCCGGCCTGCACACGGTGGATGACAAGTTCGGCCTGGGCGACGCCGAATTCCTGGCCATGGTGTCCCCGGCCGGCGACTCGAAATTCCTCCTTGGCGCCGGCCCCACGGCCGTTTTCCCCACAGCCACGGACAAGCACCTGGGCGACGGCAAATGGCAGCTTGGCGGGGCGCTGGCCGCCGTGTACATGGACGAGAAGTGGGTGGCCGGCATTTTCCCCCAGCAGTGGTGGTCCGTCGGGGGGGATTCCTCGCGCAAGGAGGTCAGCTTCACCAAGGCGCAGTATTTCCTCTGGTATTCGCCGGCCAACACCTGGCAGGTGGGCATGTCGCCGGAAGTGCTCATCGACTGGACCCAAAAGAAGGCGGAAAACGCCCTGACCCTGCCCGTGGGCCTGGGCGTGGCCAAGCTGGTCACGCTCGGCAAGCTCCCGGTCAAGCTCTCGGCCGAGGCCGACTATTCGGTCATCCGGCCGCGGACCGCCGGGACGGAGTGGACGTTCAAATTCACCATAACGCCCATCATCCCCAAGCTGTTCTAACCACGCAAGGAGGACACATGCCGTACCGCCCGTTGGCCGTTCTGGCCGCCTGCCTGCTGTCTCTGGCCTGCCTCGGCCCGGCCGAGGCCTGTACCAGCATCCGCATCAAGACCACGGACGGGGCCGTCATCTACGCCCGGACCATGGAATACGCCGAAGACATGCATTCCAGCGTATTCGTCGTGCCCAAAGGCAGCCCGCTTGTCGGCACCCTGCCCGACGGCTCGGCCAAGGGCCTGTCCTTTCCGGCCAAATACGGCTTCGTGGGCATGAACGCCTTTCACCAGCCGATCAGTTGCGACGGCATCAACGAAAAGGGCCTCGTGGTCGGCGCGCTGCTTTTTCCCGGCTACGCCGGCTACCAGACGTTCGAGCCGGCCGAGGCCGGCAAGACCATCGCCCAGTTCGACATGGCCAACTGGCTGCTGTCCCAGTTCGCCACCGTGGCCGAGGTGCGCCAGGGCCTGGCCGGCATACGCGTGTGCCAGGGGCCGTCCGCCCTGCGCGGCGTGACCTTCGGCCCCCTGCCCGTGCACGTCGCCGTGCATGACGCCGCGGGAAACAGCATCGTCATCGAGTACACCGACGGCAAGCTCAAGGTGTACGACAACCCGCTCGGCGTGCTGACCAACTCCCCGGATTTCGACTGGATGCGCATCTACCTCAGCAACTCCGTCAACCTTTCGGCGGTCAACGCCTCGCCCAAGGACCTCTCGGGCTTCAAGATCGACCCCACCGGCCAGGGCTCGGGCATGCTCGGGCTGCCCGGCGACTTCACCCCGCCCAACCGCTTCCTGCGCATGGTCGCCCTGACCCAGTCGGCCTCGCCCGTCAGCGGCGCCCAGGCCGGCGTCACCCTGGCCATGACCATCATCAACAACGTGGACATTCCCCTGGGCGCCGTGCGCGACGTCTCCCCGGCCGGCGTGGAGCGCGACGTCACCCAGTGGGTGGCCGTGGCCGACACGGCCGGCGGCCGCTACTACTTCCGCAACTACGACAACAAGAACTGGCGCGTCGTGGACGTCAAGGCCGCCCTGGCCAAGGCCGGCTCGACGCTCATGATCATCCCCACGACCGGCCCGGCCGACTACCCCGACGTGACGGCCACGGCCAAACCCATGCCCTAACCACCCGCACCGGGGCGGGAACCGGTTCCCGCCCCGGGCGTTCACCCCCAACCCCAGGAACGCCGCCCATGCACCACCACCCCCGTCCCGCACTGCGCCACCCCGCCGCCCTGTTCCTGTGCCTCGCCCTGCTGCTGTGCGCCGCCGCCCGGCCGGCCCTGGCCGTCGAAGGCGGGGCCAGCCATTACATCCAGGGCGCCTACGGCGACTTCCTCATGGGCCTGATCCCGGCCGCCGGTTTCTACGCGCGAAACGATACCTTCTACCAGTCCGGCCACATGGGCGGCACGGCCAAGGGCGGCAAGGTCTACGCCGGCCTCGACGAGTCCATGGTGATGAACATCACCAAGCTGTCCTACGTCTTCGACGTGCCGGCCATGGGCGGCTTCCTGGGCCTGGGCCTGGGGGTGCCGATCATCATCAACGAGCACATCACCGGCGACGTGGCCGCCAACTATTCCCGCAAATCCCGGGCCACGGGCCTGGACACCCCCCACCACCTGGAATACGGCGGCGGCGGCGATCGGGGCGGCCTGTCCGACCTCTTCCTCATGCCGGTCATCGCCGGCTGGAACTTCGGCGAATGCCACCTGGCCGTCATGCCCATCGTCTTTTTGCCCACGGGCTACTACGACAAGAACAAGCTGACCAACCTGGGCATGAACTACACGACCTTCGACGGCAACGTGGCCTTCACGTGGCTTGGCAAGGCCGGCTTCGAGCTTTCCGTCAACGCCGGCTACATGATCAACACGGAAAACATCACCACCAAATATGTCAGCGGCAACCAGCTCCACGTGGACTGGACGGCCGCCTACCACGTCAACGAACGCCTGGCCCTGGGCGCCGTGGGCTACCTCCTGGCCCAGACCACCCCGGACACCGGCAGCGGCGCCAACCTGGGCTCGTTCTACTCCTCGGGCACGGGCATCGGCCCGGCCGTCACCTACACCGTGCCCGTGGCCGGCAAGGACGTGATGCTCATCGCCAAATGGCTGCACGGCATCGGCGCCAGCCACAGCTTCCTCGGCGATTCGGTCTTCGCCTCCTTCGCCCTCAAATTCTAGCGGCCACGGGAAACGGCCCACCAGGAGAGCACCGATGCGTGCAGCATACCCGTCCCGGACACCAGCCACGGTCCGCCTCCTGCTTTGCTGGCTGCCGGGCCTGTGGAGCCTGTGCCTGGCCACGTCGTGCCTGGCCGGCCCCCTGGCCTGGCCCATCAACTGCCTGCCCGGCGGCGACTGCCTGGCCTCCATCGGCTACCCGGACCTGGTGGGCAACGGCCAAGCCTACGATTGCAGTCCGGCGGGCTATCCTGGGCATGTGGGCACGGACATCCGCGTCACCCAGGCGACCATGGACACCGGCCTGGATGTCCTGGCGGCCGAGGCCGGTACCGTCCTTTGGGTTTTCGACGGCTGGAAGGACCATTGTTCCACAACCGACGCAAATGACGCCCAATGCCAGGCACCGACCGGACCGGATGAACCGAATACCAGCAGCGGCTATAGACGGTGTACCGCGCTCGGCCCGTACTGCGAGGATGGCATCGGCCAATGCTTCTGGTGTTTCTACGGCGGCAACGTGGTCGTCATCAAACACGACGCATCCCTCGGCGTCTTCGCCACAGGTTACCAGCACCTCAAAACGAATTCCATCGTCGTCGTCCCCGGTCAAGTCGTCAAGAAGGGACAGAAAATCGCCCAGGTCGGCGATGCCGGCAATTCCACCGGGCCACACCTCCATTTCGACGTCTGGGAGAAAACCTATGCCGACCCCATCGACCCCTGGATGGGGCCCTGCGGCAGGACCACCGGCAGCGTGCTCTGGGCGCGGCTCCCTCCCTGGGGCGTAGCCGACCCCCTTGGCCCGGCCGGCCTGCTGCTGCTCCAAGGAAATGAATGATGCCTTCCTGTTGCATTCGCAATTAGTTTCTTTAAAAAATAGTTTCTACAAGACAGGTCTTGACCTCTTCCGCCTCTCCGGCTATCCCGCTGCCTCGCGCCGCCGGATGACCGGCGGCATGCCTGACAACCCCCTATGAGCAGCCCGCCCCAAGACCGCATTTTCACCTTCGAGTTCATCGGGCTGTGCCTGATGATCTTTTTGGCCTATTGCAACATCACGGTCTTCTACAGCCTCTACGTCTACCTCGAGGCCCTTTCCGTCCCCGAGTCCTGGCGGGGGCTTCTCATCGGCGCCTCGTCCCTGGCCACCATGATCGGCTACCTGTTCGCGAGCCCCTTTTTAAACGTACGCAACGCCGCCTGGGCGGCCGCGGCCGGCATCCTGCTGCTGACGGGCTGCGGCGCGGCCTATCTTTTCGCCGTCTCGGCCCCGGCCCTTTTGGCCGTGCGCCTGGCCAACGGCCTGGCCGTGGCGCTTGTATCCGCCGGGGCCATGACCATGCTCGTGGCCGTCATCCCGCCCGCGCGCACGGGCCAGGCCTTTGGCCTGTATTCCATCGCCATGCTGTTGCCCTATTCCATCGTGCCACCGGTCTTCGACTGGCTCTCCCCGGCCATCGTGACCTATCCCCAGGGCTATGCCGTCATGGCCATGGCCCTGGTGCCGGCCCTGGCGGCCGTGGCCGTGCTGGGGCGCCGGGTGGCCGGGCGACGGGAACTGGCCCCGGGCTCGCGGCCGACGCTGGCCCAGATGGCCAAAAACGCGGCCAAGGGCCCCGTGGCCCAGCTTTTGGCCGTCAACGCCGTCTATTACTTAAGCTTCGCCTCGCTTTTTTTCCTGACCAAAAGCCTGTTCCTGTCGCGGGGCTTGGGCCACGCGGGCGCGTTTTTCTCCATCCAGATGAGCTGCATGATCTGCATCCGCATCTTCGCCAACCGCGTCTTCGACGTGGTGGCCAAAATCAAGCTCATCCGCTTCTGCTATCTGGTCACGGCCGGCGCCTTCCTGCTGCTTTATTACGTCCACGGCCAGGCCATGACCTTCGTGGCGGCCGTGCTGCTCGGCATCGGCATGGGCGTGGGCTCGCCGTCGCTCAATGCCTTCATGTACGAGCTGTCCGAGCCGGCCTACCGGGGGCTCAACGCCAACCTGATGATGCTTTCGCTGCAAGCGGGCAGCTTCCTGGGGCCGATCCTCGGCGGCGCGGCCGTGGCCGCCTGGGGCTACGGCGGCTTTTTGCTGGTGGGCGCGGCGGCCTGCCTAGCCGGCACGGCCATGAGCCTGGGCCTTGGCCGTCCCCGGGTCAAAAGCGTTTACCCGGAAGGCAAAGACCGGTAACAGGCGGCCAAAAGGAGGAAGCCCATGCACGGATGGTACGAATACGGAAGCTTCAGCGGCGGCCTGCTCTCTTTATTGGTCACGCTGCTCGTGTTGGCCGTGATCTTTCTGGTGTGCCGGGAGATCGTGTGCTGGTACTGGAAGATCAACAAGGCCATGGAACTGCTGGAGCGGCAAACCGTGCTGCTGGAGCGCATCGAAGCCAGGCTTTCGGCCGGCCACATCCCGCCGGCCGGCCCCACGGCCTAAGGCCGCGTCCTCGAAACGGCAAAACGCCTTTGGGCCGGCACACGGGAAGATTCTTTTTTTTCTGAAAACCGTCGTTTTTTTCAAGGGACGGGCCACTCCAGCCGCGCTCTTGAAAAAACGCGCCCTCGGGCAGGGTCGCCCGGCGAGGCCGGCTACTTCTTGGCCCCGACCAGCCCCATGACGGCGGCGAAGGTCTCGTCCAGGGTCGAGCTTTCGGCCACGTCCTGGCGCAGGAAGGTGTTTATCGGGCCGATCATGTCGATGGCCCGGTCGATGTCGGCGTTGGCCCCCCGGGCGTAGGCCCCGATGTTGACCATGTCCTCCACCCGGCGGTAGGTGGCCAAAAGCCGGATCAGCTCCCGGCCGGCGGCCAGTTCGTCCTTGGGCGTCACGTCCGAGCGCAGGCGGCTGATCGAGCGCAGCACGTCGATGGACGGATAATGGCCCTGGTCGGCCAGGTCGCGGGTCAGCACGATATGGCCGTCGAGGATGGAGCGCACGGCGTCGGCGATGGGCTCGTTGAAGTCGTCG
Source organism: Solidesulfovibrio sp. DCME (assembly GCF_049995385.1). Lineage (NCBI taxonomy): Bacteria > Pseudomonadati > Thermodesulfobacteriota > Desulfovibrionia > Desulfovibrionales > Desulfovibrionaceae > Solidesulfovibrio > Solidesulfovibrio sp. DCME. The sequence continues at coordinate 310,757 of NZ_CP188261.1, read as the reverse complement.
CCGTCCACGAGCACGGTGTAGATGCCGGTGATGCTGCCCTTGCCGTTCTTGCCCGCCCGCTCCAGCAGTTTGGGCAGCTGGGCGAAGACCGAGGGCGTGTAGCCCCGGGTGGTGGGCGGCTCGCCGGCGGCCAGGCCCACCTCGCGGCCGGCCATGGCGAAACGGGTGACGGAATCCATCATGAGGATGACGTCGTTGCCGGCGTCGCGGAAAAATTCGGCCATGGCCGTGGCGGCGTAGGCGGCCCGCATGCGGATCAGCGGGCTTTTGTCCGAGGTGGCCACCACCAGCACCGAGCGGGCCATGCCCTCGGGGCCAAGGTCCTTTTCAATAAATTCCCGAAGCTCCCGGCCACGCTCGCCCACCAGGCCGATGACGTTGATGTCGGCCTTGGTGTTGCGCGCGATCATGCCCATCAGCGTCGATTTCCCGACACCCGAACCGGCCATGATGCCCACGCGCTGGCCCTTGCCCAGGGTCAAAAGGCCGTTTATCGCCCGCACGCCCACATCCATGGGCTCGCTGATGCGCGGCCGGTCCATGGGGGCCGGGGCCGGGGCGAACACGGGGTTGAAGCCGGCCGGCACGATGGGCTCGCCGCCGTCCAGGGGATTGCCGAAGGCGTCCACCACCCGGCCGAGGAACCCCCGGCCCACGGGAAACAGCGGCGGCGTGGAGGTGTTGCGGATCAGCGTCCCGGGCGCGATGCCGCGCAGGTCGTCGTAGGGCATGAACAGGCAGGCCCCGTCGCGAAACCCGACCACCTCGGCCGGCACCTCGCGCACGTTTTGCCCGTCCTCGGAGAGCAGCTGGCAGACCGAACCGACCGGGGCGCGGATGCCCCGGCCCTCGGCGATGAGCCCCACGACCTTGGACACCTTGCCGTAGGTCCGGGCCGGCCGCAGGGTTTCCAGCCGGGCCATGGCCCCGGCGGTATCAAGCCCCGCCGCCACCACCGTCCCCGGCCGCGGCCAGCTGGTTGAAGATCTCCTCCACCGCGGCGAAGCGGCTGCCGATGGAATTGTCCACAAGGCCGTCGGCGCACTCGAGGATCACACTGCCCGGCAACAGCGCCGGGTCGGGGCGGACCATGAACCGGTCCAGGCCGCCGCGCTCCGTCGCCGCCCGGGCGATGAGCTCGCGCACCAACGCCTCGTCGTCGGGATGCACGACCAGGGTCAGGGCGGCCTTGGCCTCCATGAGGTCCAGGGATTCGTTTAAAATGTTGCGCAGGATCTCCTCGCGCCGGCCGTCGATGGCGGCCAGGGTGGTGCGCTCCAGGGCCAGGCGCAGCAGGGCGACGAATTCCTGACGGTGGGCGTCCCAGAGCTTCTGGCGCTCGGCGCCCAGGGATTGCAGGATGGAGCCCAGCGAAGTGGACATCTGGGACAGCTCGGCCTGGATCTGCTCCCCGGCGGCGGCCACCCCGGCGGCATAGCCGGCTTCGTGGGCCTTGGCCTTGAGGCGCTCGCCCTCGGCCATGGCTTCGGCGATAATGGCCGAGGCCTTGGCCGTGGCCTTGGCCCGCACGCGTTCCCAGAACTGGGCCTCGACCTCCTCGAAATGCAGGGGCGAACGGCGCGATTCCAGCTCCGAGACCGTGGTTTCGGCCTCGGCCCCGCCGCCCGGGCCGAGGATGACCCGGCCGGTGAGCGCGCCCGGCGCGTTGTCAGATAAAGACATCCCCGCCTCCGCGGCCGATGGCGATCTTGCCCTCGGCTTCCAGGCGCCGCACGGTCTTGACCACGTTCTGCTGGGCGGCCTCCACCTCGGCCAGGCGGATGGGGCCCATGATCTCCAGGTCTTCCTGGATCATGGTGGCGGCCCGTTCGGAGAGGTTCTTGAAGAACTTGTCGCGCAGGTCCTCGGAGGCGCCCTTGAGGGCCTGGGTGAGCTCCTCGTTGGAGACTTCCTTGAGCAGTTCGCGGATGGCCCGGTCGTCGAGGGCCTTGATGTCCTCGAAGACGAACATGAGGTTTCTTATGTCCTCGGCCATCTGGGCCGATTCCTCTTCGATCTCGGACAGGACCTCCTCTTCGGTGGCCCGGTCCACGGCGTTTAAGATTTCGGCCACGGCCGTGATGCCGCCGACCTTCTTGCCTTCCTTGCCGCCCATGGCGATGAGCTGGTTTTGCAGGACCTTGTCCACTTCCAGCAGCATGTCCTCGGCCACGGCCTCCAGGCGCGACAGGCGCATAAGCACCTCGGCCCGCACGCCCGAGGGCAGGTTCTGGAGCAGCTCGGCCGCCATGTCGGGATGCAGGTGGCCAAGGATGAGCGCCAGGGTCTGGGGGTGCTCGTTGCGCAGGATCTGGGCCAGGATGCGCGGCGAGACGTTGCCGAGCTCCTGGAAGGGCGTGGGCCCGGTATCGAGTTCCAACGTCTCCATGATGTACTTGGCCGTGTCCGTGTCCAGGGTCTTGGCCAGCATCTTGCGCACCTGCTCCGGGCCGCCCGTGACCATGTCCTTGCTCACCTGCATGGAGTCGTTGAATTCCCGGACCACGTCCTCGACCTGCTCCTTGGGCACGGTCTCCATCTCCATCATGGCCTTGGAGATGCGGGCGATTTCCTTGCGGTCCAGGCGCTTGAACACCTCTCCGGTGAACTTCTCGCCAAGCGCCAGGCACAGCACGGCGGTCTTCTGCGGTCCGGTCATGGCCATGGGCGCCTAGGCCTCCTGCTTGAGCCAGGTTTTGAGCAGGGTCATGGACTGTTCCATGTTCTCCTCGAAGAGTTGCAAGGCCAGGTTCTTGGCCAGCTCGAACTGCTTGGCGCTCTCCAGCATGGGCATCTCCTCGCCATCCTCGCCCACGGCCTCGGCCAGGGCCAGCCGGGCCTCGCCCTCGGGCAGGCGCTCCAGGGTCTCGATCTCCTCTTCCGTGACCCGCGGGCGGATCAGGGCCAGCACCACCGGCCGCACCACCAGGATCAGGAACAGGAACAGCAGCAGGCCGTTGAGAAACGGCTTGCCCAGCCGCTGGGCGTACTCGAGCATGGTCTGCATCAGGCTCGGTTCGCCCGATCCGTCCGGCGCGCCGAACTCGAAGCTCGACACCTGGATCTCGTCGCCGCGGGCCGGGTCCAGGCCGGCCGCCCGGGCCACCACCTGCTTGATGCGCTCCAGGTCCTCGGCCTTTCTGGGCACGAAGGTGAAGGTGTTCTTGCCCTCGACCTTCTCGTAGGTCCCGTCCACGATAACCGCGATGGACTGCCGCTTCAAGTCGCCGACAGGGGTGATGACGTTTTGTTCTTCCTTGTTGATCTCGTAGTTGGTGGTGCTGTTGGAGCGGTTGGACTTCTGGGTGGATTCGGTGCCGGTGTAGCCCTCGCCCCGGAAGTTGGTGTTGGGCACGGCCGCGCCGCCGCCGCGCGGGGTGGTGGTCACGCCGGTGCCGTCCACGGCCGCCGAGCCGGAGGTCGATTCCTCGCTTTTCTGCTCGCTGCGCACCACGGTGGCGTTGGGGTCGTAGAGCTCCTTGCGGATGGTGCGCTGGCTGAAATCCAGGTCCACGTTGGCCTTGACGATGGCCCGGCCGGGCCCGACGATGGGCGTGAGCATCTGTTCGATGCGGTTTTCCAGGTTGGACTCGAAGGTGTTTTTAAATTCGAACTGGGTGGTGGACATGCCGCCCATGCCGCTGTCGCCCCGGGGCTGGTACAGGGACTGGCCGGTGGTGTCGGTGATGGTGATGTGTTCGGGGGTCAGCCCCTCCACGGACATGGACACCAGGTTGACGATGCCCTGGAGCTGCTTGGCGTCAAGTTTTTGGCCGCGCTTGAGGGTCAGGACCACCGAGGCCGAGGCCTGCTTCTGCTCCTCGATAAAAAGGCTCTTCTGGGGCAGCACCAGGTGCACCCGGGCCTTTTCCACCTGGGGGAATTCCGTGATCGTGCGCGACAGCTCGCCCTGCAGGGCCCGGGCGTAGTTGATGCGCTGCACGAAGTCCGTCTGGCCGACTTTCAGCTGGTCAAAGAGTTCGAAGCCCACGCCCTGGCCGTGCATGACGCCTTCGCCGGCGACCTTGAGGCGCTGCTCGTAGACGGCCTCGGCCGGCACGAGCACCGTGGTGCCGTTGTCGCGCAGCTCGTAGGGCGTCTTGGAGGCCTTGAGCAGTTCGACGACCCGAGCGGCGTCCTCGGGGGCCAAATTGGTGTAAAGGATGCGCATTTCCGGCTGGTTGAGGAAATAGATCATGACCAGGAAAGCCGCGGCCGTGGAGACGGCCAGCCCGGCCAGCAGCATGCGCTGGGTGCTCGTGCGGTTGGACCAGTACTGGATGAGCTTCTCGAAACTCTGCTTGAGGAAAGGGGGCATGGCGTTTCTCCGGGCAGGCGTCCGTTACGGGGGAAAACCCTAGAACTGCATCTTCACCAGTTCTTTGTAGGCCTCAAGCACCTTGCCGCGCACGGTGGTGGTCATCTGCATGGCCAGCCCGGCCTTTTGCAGGTTGATCATCAGCTCGTGCACGTTCTCGGTCTGGCCCGAGGCAAAGGACTGGACCATGTCGGCCTTCTGGTTTTGCATGTCGTTGACGGTCTTGAGGGAGTCCATGAGCTTGCTGCCAAAACCTTCGCTGGGCGCGGCCGGCTTGGCCAGGGAGCGGGAGACCTTGGCGTCGATGGAGCCGGCGCCGACCATGGCGTTTTGGTAGGCAGCCAGGGCGATGGGGGACATGACCATGGGAAACCTCCGTTAGCGCCCGATTTCCAGGGCCTTGTTGAACATGCTCTTGACGGTGCCGACGGTGGAGCTCGACGCCTCGTAGCTGCGCATGGCCGTGATCATGTTGGCCATCTCCTCCACCACGTTGATGTCGGGGTAGGCCACGTAGCCGTCGGCGTTGGCGTCGGGGTGGCCGGGCTCGTACTGCATGCGGAACGGCCGGTTGTCGTTGACCAGGCCCGTGACCTTGACCCCGGCCAGCTGCCGGTCCTGGGCCGTGCGCATGGCCTCGGAAAAAGGGGCGTCGACGGGGGTAGACTCGAGCATCACGGACTTGCGCACGTAGGGGCCGCCGCCGCCCACGGTGCGCGTGGTCCGGATGTTGGCCAGGTTCATGGAGATGGTGTTCATGAGGGTGCGCTGGGCGGACATGCCCGACGACCCGATATCCATGGCGGTAAAGAGGTCCATACTACTTGCCTCCGTCCATGATGACCTTTTGCAGGCCTTCGAAATCCTTTTTGGTGATGTCGGTCAGGGCGTTATACATCAGGGTGTTCTTGGCCATGATCGACATTTCCTGTTCCATGTTCACGCTGTCCAGGCCGGCCACCACCCGGGGCTTCCAGCCCATCTCCAGGTTTCCCTGGAAGCCGGCGGCATTAAAAACCGAAGGCAGATGGTCGGCGGCGGTGCGCGTCATCTTGCCGCGCTCGTCGATATTGAGTGCCCCCTGCAGTTCCTTTTCGAACTCGAGGCGCCGGGCCTTGAAGGAGGGGACGTCCTGGTTGGCCAGGTTGGTCATGACAACATTCTGACGCTCCATACGCAGGTCCAAAACCTTGCCCAGGAGCCCTATGTTACTGGAAAACATCGTTTTCATGCCGTGCGTCCTCGCTTTGCCGCCCCTTTCGCGGCGGGCTTCGCCGGACAGATGGGCAAAAACCGTTCCAGTCAACCGGCCGCAGGCGGCGGGCAGGCATTTTTTTCCGGGGGACCCTGTTTCATTTTCTCATAAAACCATGCGCCGCCGACGGGCAAAACACACTGGCCAAGCCCCCCGGGACGGCTTCGCGAGCACCGCCACGCGCCTGGCACGAGGTTTGCTTCCTTCCTCGTGCCCGGCAGGACGCGCCGCCAGGGCCGGCCCAGAGCCGCGAACACAAAAAAACGGCGCAGGGATCGCGCGCCAACCGGCGACGCCGCCGCAAACATGGGCGTCGAGAACGGAGGGGAAGTCATGAGTGGGCATCTGGATTACGAAATCAACAAGGAACTCGGCGAATGCTACCTGTTCATGGGCGACCTGGACAAGGCCGAGGAGTACTACACCAAGGCCATGAGCAATAACGGGATCCATCCCGACCCGTACCTCGGCCTGGCCACCATCGCCGTGCAGCGCGGCCAGCTCGAAGCGGCCATGAACCTCTACCGCAAGGCCTCCACCATCGAGCCCGACGACCGGGCCCTGTCCGGCATGGCGCTGATCGAGATGGAACGCGGCGACCGGGCCGAGGCCTTCACCCACTTCAAGGGGGCGCTCACCCGCAACCCCGAGAACCTGGTGGCCCTGTTCGGCCTGGTGCGCCTGGCCCACGCCGAAGCGCGCATCGACGAGGCCCTGCCCTACCTGCGGGACTACCTCACCGTGGACCCGGCCAAGCACGAGGTGCGCTTCACCCTGGCCGGCTGCCTGGTGAGCCTGGGCCGCCACGCCGAGGCCGGCACCGAGCTCGAGGCCATCCTGGTCCAGGACCCCCGCCACGCCGCGGCCCGGGACCTGGTCGAGGAACTCAAGCGCGTGGCCGCCTAAGCCCCCGGTCCGAAGAATTTCCCCCCCTCCGCGCCGTCCGGCCGCGCCCCCAAGGACGCGGCCGGACGCCCGGCAGACCGCCCAGGCTTGCCTTGGACGGCCGAGTGTGGCACCTCGCCCGAAAAACAAGCGAGGTCCGCCCATGGAATTCCTGCCGATCAAACGGGCGCTGTTAAGCGTCACCGACAAGTCCGGCCTGCCCGAACTGGCCCGGTTCCTCTCCGCCGCCGGCGTCGAACTCGTCTCCACGGGCGGCACCCGCAAGGCCCTGCTCGACGCCGGGCTGCCCGTCACCTCCGTCAGCGACGTGACAGGCTTCCCGGAAATCATGGGCGGCCGTGTCAAAACCCTGCACCCGGCCATCCACGGCGGCATCCTGGCCGACAAGGACAACCCCGACCACCTGGCCACCATCGAAAAACACGGCATCGCCGCCTTCGACATGGTCGTGGTCAACCTCTACGCCTTCGGCAAGGCCCTGGAAAAAGGCTTGAGCCTGCCCGAGATGATCGAGCAGATCGACATCGGCGGCCCGACCCTGCTGCGGGCCTCGGCCAAGAATTTCTCGAGCATCCTCGTCGTGCCCGACCCGGCCTTCTACCCCGAGGTCATGGACGCCCTGGCCCAAAACACCATGCGCGCCCCCCTGCCCCTGCGCCAGAAAACCGCCGCCGCCACCTTCCGCGCCACCAGCACCTACGACGACGCCATCGCCACGTACCTGGCCAACGCCTAGGGAGGGAATGGGGACGGGGAGAGCGGGAGAGGAAGATGCCTCCGGCGGCCGGGGGGCATGATGCCCCCCGGACCCCCCCGGCGGGAAAGCCCGTAACGGGCGCAGGCATGGCCGGTTGGCCGTTGTCCGTCGGCGAGGCCGGAATGGGGCCTTTCGATGCCGTCGCTGCGCTCCCGGCTCGAAAGGCCCCATTCCGGCCTCGCAGGGCCGTCGCCCCTTCGGGGCGAGGTCTTGGAATTTTGCTTTGAAAGCCTCTTAAAGACCTTTTCCGCGCTTCAAGGCCTTTTTCTTCACCTGCGGCGCGGCAAAGCTTTTCTCACCTGCGGCGCTGCAAAGCTTTTCTCACCTGCGGCACTTCAAGGCTTTTTCTTCACCTGCGGCGCTTCGCCGCTGGCGCCCGTGGCCGCGCAATGGGGCCTGCCGTGCTGGCCGGCTTTGCGGCCAGCACGGCAGGCCCCATTGCGCGGCCACAACGACCGACGCCCCACCACCCGACGTTCCCGACCGCCGTACCACCCGCCCCGTCGGGGAGGTCCAGGAGGGGATCATCCCCTCCTGGCCGCCGGAGGCATCTTCTCCTCCTGCTGCTGTCGCGGCTGCCTAGCCGCGCCCCGTCAACGCCCTCGTCTTCGCCTTCGCCCTGGCCGGACCGGCGGAATCGCCGCGCATTTCGGCGATCAGGCGCGTGAGCACCGACGATTGTTCGGCCATTTCGGCGATGGCCTGGGCCGACTGGCGCATGCCTTCGGAGGCCTCCTGGGAGATGCGGTTGATCTCCTCGATGCTGCGGTTGATTTCCTCGCTGGTGGCCGACTGCTGCTCCGAGGCCGTGGCGATGGATTGGATCTGGCTGGCCACCATGTCGGCCAGGGAAACGATCTCGCCCAGCGATTCGCCGGACTGGTTGGCCAGGCGCGTGGTGCCGGCGATGGTCTCCACGGTCCGTTTGACCTTGTCCGCGTTGCCGGCCGTGCCTTGCTGGATGCCGGTCACGGCCTGCCCCACTTCCTTGGTGGCGTTCATGGTTTTCTCGGCCAGTTTGCGGACCTCGTCGGCCACCACGGCGAACCCCCGGCCGGCCTCGCCGGCCCGGGCCGCCTCGATGGCGGCATTTAAGGCCAGCAGGTTGGTCTGGTCGGCGATGTCGGAGATGACATCCATGACCGCGCCGATGCCCTTGGCCCGTTCGCCCAGGTCTTCCATGTCCCGTTGCAATTCCTGGGCGTGGGACTGGACCGTGCCGATGCCGCGGATGACCTCGTCCACGACGGCCTTGCCGCCCATGGCCTTCTCCTTGGCCTGATCGGCCGTACCGGCGGCCATGGAGGCGTTCTTGGCCACTTCGAGCACGGTGGAGTTCATTTCCTCCATGGCCGTGGCGGTTTCGCCGGCGCTTTGGGACTGCCGGACCGCGCCTTGGCTGGCCTGTTCGATCTGGGCCGAGAGTTCCTCCGAGGCCGTGGCCGTGGCCTGGGCCACTTCCTGCAGGGTCACGGCGGCGGTGAGCATGGCGTCACGCTGGGTGGTGGCCTCGGCCTGGGCCACTTCGGCCTGGGCCATGGCTTCCCTGGCTTTTTGGGCTTCGGCGGCGGCTTCGGCCGAGCGGGTGTCGGCTTCGCGGATGCGTTCCTTGAGCCGCTCGACCATGGTGCGCAGGCTGTCGGCCAATTTGCCCACCTCGTCGCCCTGGTGCACGTCGAGCAGACCGTCGAGGTCGCCGCCGGCCACCCGGTCGGCGAAGGTCACGCTGGTCAGGATCGGCCGGGTGACGATCCGGGTCAGGAAGACGGCGATGCCCACGCCCATCAAGACCGCGACCACAAGTCCCGCCTCCATGACCAGGCTGGCCAAGTCCAGTTCCGCCACGGCCGCATCCGCCAGGCGCTGGGTGTTGTCCATGCCCGCCTTGGCCATATCCTTGGCCAGCTCCTCGATCTTTTGCGCCGCCTCGTTGCGTTTGCCGCCGAGCTCGGTCAGGGTCGTCATGTCGGCGTCGAACGTGGTCATGGCGCTCTTGTACCGGGCCATGGCCTGTTCGACATCGGCGACTTCCTTTTTGTTCTCCACCTTGCGCGTGATCGAGGCGAGATGCTTGACCGTGGCCTCCACCTTGGGGAACAGTTGCAGGGCCTGGGCCCGGATGCCCTTGTCGTTGAGCGCCTGGGCCTTGAAGTTCCTGACCCGGATGTCGAAGCCGTGCTCGATGATCTCGGCGATGTCGGCCAACTTGGTCAGGCGCTCCGCAAGCTTCTCGCTCTCCGCCCCCTGCGTGATTTCCTCGGCGAACTGCTTTCGCTGGCTGGCGGAGAGGATATCCACGCTTTCGACGAAATCGGCGGCGGCCGCGTCCATGGCCTGGCGCGAGGCGGCCAGGGCCTTGATGCGCGTTTCCGTCTCCCCGGCCAGGGCGAAATAGGCTTCGGACGCCTCCTCGGCCTTGGGCAGGTCGATCTTGAGCCGCACCAGGCCGGGATATTTGGCCGAGAGGGCTTTGGCCTGGGCCAGGGCCTTGCGCACGGCCTCGATCTCCGTCTTGGCCTGCTCCCGGTAGGCTTGGTCCATGCTCAGGGCGTAGCCGCGCATGGCGTACATGGTCAGCATGGACGTCCGTTCGATCTCGTTGGCGATGCCCGTTTCCGGGATATACTGCTGCGAAAGGGCGGCAGAAGTCGTTTCCACGCGTTGCATGTACCACACGCCGAGAAGGCCGAGGCTGGCGGCAAGCACGATCAAGCAACCGAAGCCCATACCGATTTTGCGACCCAGGCTGATGTTCTTCATATGAGACCCCAGATGAAATAGATGAACAGATAGATCTGTACGCCAGCTCCTGCCGCCACATCTCGGACTACTTGGATCATAATTATCCAAGGCTCGCAACCCACGCGACGTGTTTGTGGGAATTTTCACGATCGCGCGACACCGGCTCGCCACGGGCTCATGCCGATCGGCACAAACCGGCGCGTCCCATCGCTGAGGACCCGGGTTCCTCCCAATTTTGACGCGTTAGCCCAGGCGGCGCAAAAAAGAAAGCGGCCCGCAGCGGTCATTTCGCAAAGAAAGTATTTGCGATGGTGAACCGGGGGTGCGAGGAAGGCTCCCCGGGCCGCCCGGTCAGTCGCCCGGCGGCTGGCCCGGGGAGGCGGTCGGCCCGGCGCAACCGCCCTGGCCGAACATGCGCTCGGCGTCCTCGCGGCACACCGGCCGGGAGAACAGAAAGCCCTGGCCGGCCTCGCAGGCGAAGGCGCTCAGGACGTCGGACTGGGCCTCCAGCTCCACGCCCTCGGCCACCACGTCGAGCCCCAGGCTGTGGGCCAGGGCCACCACCGCGCCGACGATCTTGCGGTTCTCGCTGGCCTCGAGCTCGCTGACGAAGGCCCGGTCCACCTTGAGGGTGTCGATGGGAAAACGCTGCAGATAGGACAGCGAGGAATAACCCGTGCCGAAATCGTCCACGGACAGGCGCACCCCGAGCTCCTTGAGGCGTTTGAGGCGCAGGATCGACACCTCGGGGTTGTCCATGATGACGGTTTCCGTGATTTCGAGCTTGAGCGACCGCGGATCGAGGCCGGTGGCCCGCAGGATGCGCTCCACCTCCTCCACCAGCATGGGCTGGGCCAACTGCTTGGCCGACAGGTTGACGCTCATGGACATGCCGTGGGCCTCGGGAAAGATCGCCTGCCAGGCGGCCATGGTCCGGCAGGCCTCCTCCAGCACCCAGGCCCCCAGGGGCACGATAAGCCCGGTGTCCTCGGCCACGGGGATGAACTCCATGGGCGAGGCCACGCCCTTGCCCGGGCGCTGCCAGCGCACCAGGGCCTCGAAGCCCGTGAGCCGGCGGTCGCGCAGGGCCAGGATGGGCTGGTAGTCCAGGTAGAACTCGCCGCGTTTCAGCGCCAGGCGCAGGTCGCTTTCCAGGTCCATGAGCCGGATGGCGTCCTCGAGCATGCGGGTGTTGAAAACCTTGAAGCGGTTGCGGCCCTCGGCCTTGGCCCGGTGCAGGGCGATGTTGGCGTTGCGCAACAGCTCCTCGGGCTTGTCGTAGAGGCAGGGGCTCATGACCACGCCCATGGAGCAGGTGACGTGGACGTCGTGGCCGCACAGCTCGAAGATCTCGCCGATGGTGGTCCGGATGCGCTTGACGATGCGGGCGATCTCGCGGGAGGAGCCTGTTTCCTCGAGCAGCACCACGAATTCGTCGCCGCCGAGGCGCGCCACGGTGTCGAGGCTGCGCACGCATTCGCGCAGCCGCCGGGACACGCCCTCCAGGAGCCGGTCGCCCATGTGGTGGCCCAGGCTGTCGTTGATGACCTTGAAGCGGTCGAGGTCCAGGAAGATGACGGCGTACTGGTAATTGTCGCGCCGCTTGGAGCGCTCGATGGCCTGGCGGATGCGGTCGAGGCACAGGCTGCGGTTGGGCAGGCCGGTGAGGGGGTCGTGGAAGGCCATGTGGGCCAGCTGGCTTTCCAGGAGCTTGCGGTCGGTGATGTCCGTGACCAGCCCCCCGGCCAGGCGGCTGGCCTCGTCGTGGCCCATGGGAAACAGGCTCACCAGCAGCGTCTTGTCCACGTCGCCGAAGGAGACGGTCATTTCCTTGCGCACGGCTTCGTTCCAGGCGATCACCCGGGCGGCGTCGCGCGACAGCGCCGTGGCCAGCTCCTCGGGCAGCACCGCCGCCAGGGGCGTGCCGTCGGCAGGGGCCTGGCACAGGCCGAACACCTGGCCGGCGGCGGTATTGACCAGGCGCAGGCGGTCCGCGGCGTCCACGACGAAAAACCCCTCCGGCGCGGCGGCCAGATCGGTTTCCGGCTGATCGGGCCGGGCGCCGGGGAGCTTGGCCGGCCGGGCCTCCAGCAGCCGCCGGGGGTCGTCGTCGCCGAGGCCCGGCACGAGCGTCAGCTCCACCGGAAAGGCCGGGCCGTCGCAGCGCGCCGCCAGGCAGCCGGCCCGCCCGGTTTCCTGGCGCGCGGCGGCCATAAGGAGCGCCTCCACGGCGTCGCCTTGCCCAGGCGCCAGCAGCCCGGCCAGGGGCAGCCCGGCCAGCCCCTGCGACCCCGCCCCGAAAAGGGCCAGGGCGGCGGGGTTGGCGTCGGCGACCGTGCCGTCGGCGGCAAGCAGCAGCAAGGCCGTGGGCGTGGCGGCGAAAATGGCCCGGTGGCGGGCTTCCAGGCGTTTGCGCGCGGCCTCCAGCCGGCTGCGGGCCAGGGCCTTTTCAATGGCGGTGACGAGCCCCAGGCTGTCGGGCGGATTGGGCAGCAGGCAGGTCACGGCCGCCTGCCGGGCCCGCTCCAGGCGGGAGGCATCGCCGTCGGCGCCCAGCAGGATGACGGGGATGTCGTGGCCCTCGCGCAGCAAGGTCGCGGCGTCCAGGCCGTCGCAGGCCCCTTCGAGGACGCAGTCCAGGACGGCCAGGTCGGGGCGATGGGCCTCGGCGGCCTCCAGGGCCTCGCGGCAGGTGGCGACCGGCCCCAGGGATTGGTAGCCATGGGCGTCGAGCAGGCCGGCCAGCGTGGCGGCCCGGGCCATGTCCTTTTCAACCAGCAGGATGCGGGGCGCGGTCATGGAACCCCCCTGTCGCCGAAAACGGATCCGGCGGGAGGCGCGCGGCGCGTCCCAGCCCGGCGGCCATTGAAACGGCAGCGCTTTATAGCCTGGGCCGACCTGGCAAGGCAATACCAATGGCGGCCGGGCGTTTGGTGCGGACATCAGGGCGGAAGTGTTCCGCCCGGTGGCCGAACCGTTGGCCAAGGGGTATCCCCCGGGAAACGCTCTTGACTTTTCCCGCTCTCCGTGGGCAGGAACAAGACATGACGCTCCTGTTCGACGACACCAAAAAGCTGGAACGGGTCCTTGGCGAGGAAGCCGCCGGGGTGCGTATCGGCATTCTGGAGAAGCAGGACGAGGCGGCCAAGAGGGAACTCGCCACCAAGCAAGACCTTCGGGAGATCGAGCTTCGCTTACTGGCGGAACTGGCTAAGATGAAGAACGATCTGACCGTGCGCATGGGAACGCTTTTGGCCGCGACCGTGGCGGTCATCGCCGCGTTGAAACTTTTTTCGTAGCCCTTCCCCTGTTTCAACGTAAGCCCCTCAGGAAACCGGGGTTTACCGTCATTTGGTGGGATTGCCAGCCGGGCTGTCGCTTGCCTGAAAATTCCACGCCAAGACCCCACGCAATGGCCGCCGCCTGCGCCGGCCTCAGTTGGTGGGGTACCACAGTTTGATGGCCGAGCCCTTGTCGCCCTTGACCTCGGGCATGCGGAACTCGTAACGGGCCGTGCCCTCGGGCAGGCGGAACAGCGCCGTGCCCACGTTGCCCTTGACCATGCTCTCGAACTTGAGCGACTGGCACTCCTCTTCGAGCCGCTGGTCCTTGTCGTCGAAGGGCACCATGCAGACCTTGAGCAGCGGCTGCCCCTCGGCGCCGGAAAACATGGTGTCCATGCTGGACGGCGGCTTCTGGCGCAACTCGCCCGTGACCACCACTTCCTTGTAGGGCACCTTGGCCAGGGTCACCTTGCCGCCGGCGGGCACGTAGCGTTCCTCGACCCGCTCCCGCTCGCGGATGTCGGTCACCTTGACGAAGTCGTTGCGCAGGTCCTTGTAGCGCCCGAGGTCCAGGCCGGCGGCCAGCCCGGCCGCGGGCGAAGCGGCCCACAGCACGGCCCAAAGCAGGATGGGGAAAACGCCGGAACGGGTCATGGTACGGCTCCCTCCGTTGGCTTGGCCGTCCCCGCGCGCGGTCACTCGCCGCGCTTGGGGGCGATGGGGAAAATGGCGAGTTTGAGGAAATCGGTTTCCGTGATGATGCCCACCAGTTCGCCGTCCTCCACCACGGGCAGGCAGCCGAACTTGTTGTAGATCATGGTTTCGGCCGCGGTGCGCAGGGGCGTGTCCGGGGCCACGGTGACAAGCCCCGTGCGCATGACGTCGCGCAACGGCGTCACGGGCTCCTTTTTGTGCTCCAGCGACAGCAGGTCCCGCTGGGTGACCAACCCCACGAGCTGGCCGGCCTCGTCCACGACCGGGATGTGGCGGATGAAAAGCTCCTGCATGGCGGCCATGGCCTCGGCCAGGCTGTCGGTCTCGCGCAGGCAGCGCAACTGGCTGGTCATCAGGTCGGCGACGCGCATGGGGATTCTCCAAAAAGGCGGCGTGGCGGCAACTTCCGCCATGAACCGACATCCTTGCCGATGCCTGCCGCCAAGTCAAGCCGCCCCGGGCCACCCGAACGGGAAACCGCCAGGCGCCCAGCCCGCGAAGCCGCCGCAGGCGCGCCCTCCCGCCCGAAGGGGGCACCCAGGCCCCGGCCATGCAAAAAGGGGGCGAACCGACTGTTTCGCCCCCTTTCCCGCCGCCCCGTGGGGCGTTTTGCAGCAGATTTCCCCGCAGGTCAGCAGATTTCCCCGTAGGTCAGCCGTTCGGCGTACTCGGCCTGCTTGCCCTTGTTCCACAGCGACACCGGCCGGTAATAGCCGACAATGCGCGTGAACACTTCCGAGGGCGCGCCGCACTGCGGGCATTCGTGGTGCTCGCCCTTGATGTAGCCATGGGACTTGCACACGGAAAACGTGGGCGTGATCGACAGGTAGGGGATCTTCGTCATGGTAAACGCCTTGACGATAAACGACTTGAGGGCCTCGGTGTCGGCCACGGCCTCGCCCAGGTAGGTATGGAAGACCGTGCCGCCGGTATAGAGCGGCTGGAGCTTGTTCTGGTGCTCCAGGGCGTAGAAGACGTCGCGGGAAAGCCCCACGGGCAGGGTGGTGGAGTTGGTGTAGTACGGCGTGCCGTTGCCCGAGGCCCGGATGTCGGCATACAGCGCCTTGTCGATTTTGGCCAGCCGGTAGCTCGTGCCCTCGGCCGGAGTGGCCTCCAGGTTGTAGAGGTTGCCGGTCTCCTCCTGGAAGCGGGAGGTGACGGCCCGCAGGTGGTTGAGGACCCGGGTCATGAGGCGCAGGCCCGATTCGGTCTCGATGCCCTTGCCGAGCAGGTTGACGCAGGCCTCGTGGCCGCCGACCAGGCCGATGGTCGAGAAGTGGCCCTTAAAGCCGTTTTTGAGGTAGCGCCGGGTCCAGGGGAAAAGCCCGCGCTCCAGGTTGTCGCCGATCATCTTGCGCTTGAATTCCAGGGCGTCCTTGGCCAGCTCGGCGTATTCGGCGATGAGGTCGAGGAAGTCCTCCTCGCCCTGGGCCAGGTAGGCCAGCTTGGGCAGGTTGAGCGTCACCACGCCCACCGACCCGGTCAGGTCGCCGGCCCCGAAAAGCCCGCCCACCTTGTTGCGCAACTGCCGCAGGTCCATCTGCAACCGGCAGCACATGGAGCGCACGTCCTCGGGCGAGAGGTCGGAATTGATGAAATTCTGGAAGTACGGCGCGCCGTACTTGGCCGTGAGCTCCAGAAGCAATGTGCCGATGTCCGAATCCCAGGGGAAATCGGCCGTGATGTTGTAGGTCGGGATGGGGAAGGAAAAAATGCGGCCGTGGTAGTCGCCCTCGCCCATGACCTCGAGGAAGGCCTTGTTGATCATGGCCATTTCCTCGCCGAAGTCGCCGTAGGTGGCGTCGCGCATGACCCCGCCGACGATGACCCCTTCCTTGGCCAGGTGCTTGGGCGGGGCCAGGTCGAAGGTCAGGTTGGTAAAGGGGCTCTGGCCGCCCCAGCGCGAGGTGGTGTTCAAGTTGAAGACGAACTTCTGCATGGCCTGCTTGACTTCGCGGTAGGAGAGGTTGTCCTCGCGCACGAAGGGGGCCAGGTAGGTGTCGACGTTGTTGAAGGCCTGGGCGCCGGCCCACTCGTTTTGCAGCGTGCCCAGGAAATTGACCATCTGGCCGAGCACGGCGTCGAAGTGCTTGGCCGGCCCGGCGCAGGACCGCCCGGGCAGGTTGAAGCCTTCGAGCAGCAAATCGCGCAGGCTCCAGCCGGCGCAGTAGCCGGCCAGGCCGAACGACAGGTCGTGGATGTGGAAATAGCCGTGGTCGTGGGCCTCGCGCACCTCCTGGGGATACTTGCCGAGCGCGTAGCGGGCCTGGACCGTGCCCGAGAGGTGCAGCATGAGCCCCTGAAAGGAGTGGGTCATGTTGGCGTTTTCGGCCACCCGCCAGTCGGTCTTGGCGATGTAGTTGTCGATGACGTCGGCGATGTCCAGGTAGGCGGCCTTCTGCTCGCGCAGCTCCCGGCGCTTCTCGCGGTAGACGATGTAGCGCCGGGCCACGGCGTAAAGCCGCGACTCCATGAGGACGAGTTCCACGGCGTCCTGGACCGTCTCCTGCTCGGGGATGTCGCTGTCGGCAAGCTTGGCTTCGACCTTATGGGCCAGGCGCGTGGACAGCAGCGGGTCCTGGATGCCGCTGGCCTTGAGGGCCTTCAAGATCGCCTGGGCGATGCGCTGGGTGGACCAGGTCTCCAGACATCCGTCGCGCTTGCGAATCTGCTTGGGCATGCCTTCCTTCCTCCCCCTTGGGTACGGGCTTTCGAAACGGTTGTTCGGTGAGGGTATGTCCCGGCGGCAGGGCCTCCCTGATTTCCCTGACGTCGGCGGCCGACAGTTCCGGCACGAGCGTGGTGCGAAAGGCGAAGCGGCCGGGATGGCGGGCGGCCAGGACGAAGACCGCGCCCAGGCGCGCGGCGGCCGCCTCGGCCGTGACGGCCCCGCCCGTGACCGGGCCGTACTTGGCAAAGGGCGCCTTGACGTCCACGGCGAAGCGGACCTCGGGATGGCGGGCGAGCACGGCCTCCAGGACATCGGGGCGCATGCCGTTGGTGTCGATCTTCACGGCCGGCCCCAGGGCGGCCAGCTCGGCCACGAAGGCGGACAGCCCCGGGGCCAGGGTCGGCTCGCCGCCGGTGACCACGAAGCCGTCCACCCATTTGGCGTGGGAAGCGGCGAACGAACGCACCGAGGCCCCCGGCAGGGCCGCGCCCGCGGCAAAGGCCAGGGCGGCGTTGTGGCAGTGCGGGCAGCGCAGGTTGCAGCCGCCGAAAAAAAGCACGGCGGTCAAGCGCCCCGGCCAATCGCAAAAGGACATGGGCTCGATGCCGCGCACGAGCTCCCAGGCTGGAGAAAAACTCATTTTGTAATAAAACCGGATGGATACAAGTTCAAAACAGGCCCGGCCGCTCCCCAACGGACCAGGATGGAAGCCCCCCGAAAACGCCCCCGAAATCGCCTACCTTCATACGCCCGCCCGTGGCGAATGCAAGGGGCGGCCGGCTCCGCTCCCGGCGCCGGCCGCCCCAAGGCCGCGCCGGGCCGGGCATTTGAGGCCGCGATTTTTTTTAGGCCGCCGCCTGGGGCAAACCGCCCTGCGGTTCCTCCAGAACGATGGGCATGATCATAAAGGGCAAACCCATGCGGTAGAGCTGGCGCTGGAGGGTGAAGACGACATAATTGTGCAACAGGCGCGTGAGGAACGTCTCCTTGGCGAACACGAGCTGGCCGCCGAAGAAGGTGGCCTTGGGGAAGCGCTCGTGCAGCGCCGGGGCCAGTTCGGTCAGCTCGTGGACGATGTCCGTGCCCACGGCCCAGTGGGCCTCGGCATGGTAGCCCCGGTCGCGCATGATGCCGACGTAGGTGGCGAGGTCGCGCTCCATGGAGGCCTTGAGCCGGGAAAGCTCGGAAGCGCCGCGAAACACGGCCGCGTCCACCACGCCGATCTGCACGAAGACGTAGTTGCGGATATCCTTGCCGAACAGCCGGACCACGGACATCAGGGTATGCACGCCCAGGCCGTTGTAGCCGTTCACGAAGATGACGGCCGTGGGCGCGTCGTCGTCCGCGGCGGTTTCGGGCTCGGCGTTTTCGGGGATGGCCGGGGTGTAGGGGTTTTGCGGGTCGATGACGGCCCGCAGGACGTCGAGCTTTTTGATCTGCGCCCCGACCTGGTTGTAGTGCCGCTTGATGCCGCAGGCCGCGGCGGCCAGGGCGCCGGTGATGAGCAGGGTCACCCAGCCGCCCTCGAAGAATTTCACGCAGGTCACCATGACCAGGATAAACGCCGTCAGGACCAGGCCCAGGCCGTTTAGGAGCAGCCCCTTGCGCCAGGGCACGCGCTGGCCGCGCACCTCCCACCAGTGGCGCACCATGCCGAGCTGGGACAGCACGAAGGTAATAAAGACGTTGATGCTGTAGAGCACGATCAGCAGGTCCACCGAGCCGTGGGAGGCGAGCATGAGGACAAGGGCGGCCGCGCCCATGAGCAGGATGCCGTTCTGGGTGACCAGCCGGTCGGACAGCAGGGCGAAGCGGGCCGGCAGCCAGCGGTCGATGGCCATGTTGGACAGCACCCGCGGCCCGTCGACGAAGCCGGCCTGGGCGGCCACGAACAGCAGCAAGGCCTCGGAGATCAGCGTCACCAGCACGAAGCCGCCGCCGAAATCGGCGCCCCAGGCGGCCGTGACGGCCTCGAACAGCACGGCGTTGAGGGTCTTGCCGTCCTGGGGCCGGACCTGGAAAAGCAGGTAGCAGACGATGAGCCCGACCACGGTCACGGACAGGGAGAGCGCCATGTAGAGCATGGTGCGCTTGCCGGTTTTCTCGCGCGGCTCGCGCAGGATGGGCAGGCCATTGGACACGGCCTCGATGCCGGTATAGGTGCCGGCGCCCATGCTGTAGGCGTGCAGCACCAGCAGGAACATGCCCATCATGCCGAGTTCCCCCCGGGCGGCGGAAACGTCCTGGGTCAGGCGGCCGGCCAGGGCCGGCATGTCCGAGACGTGGGCGAAGACGCCGTAGCCGATGGCGATGGCGTGGGTGACCACGAAGGTCATGAAAATCGGCACCAGGGTCATGACCGATTCCTTGACCCCACGCAGGTTGAGCATAATGAGCAGCACCACGCCGGCCACGGCGGCATAGAGCCGGTAGGGCAGCCAGTCGTCGGGCAGGAAGCTGAACACGGCGTCCGCGCCGCTGGCCACGGACAAGGTGATGGTCAGGGCATAGTCGATGAGAAGGGCGCAGCCCGACACCATGCCGACCTTGGGCGAGAGCAGCTTGGAGGCGACCACGTAGCCGCCGCCGCCGGTGGGGAACAGCTCGATGATCTGGGAATAGGCGGCGCTGATGACGAAAATGGTGACCGCCGTGCCGAGGGCCACGAACACGGCCAAAAAGGTGTGCTTGCCCAGGGCCAGATAGGCCTCGGCCGGGCCGTAGCAGGACGAGGACAGACCGTCGGCGCCAAGGCCCACCCAGGCGAAAAAGGCGATCAGCGAGAGGTTATGGAAAATCGACTGGTCGGCCAGGTTGATGGAGTCGCCGATGACGGCGCGGCGCAGCCGCCGCGAGACGGAAACGGGCTTGTCGTGGTGCATGGTCGGTTCCTTGGGTCGGCCCCGGGCGTGGGCCTGGGGCCGGGAAGCGGGGAAAACGGGCAAACGGGCCGCCGCCTCGTGCCGCGCTCCTTAAAAACATGGTCCTGGGAGTGCCCCACGAACAAGCCGGCACATCCTTGGCGGACGCGACGTCAGGGCGCGGCCAGGTCCGGCACGGGCCAGTGGGCGCGCGCGCGGCGACGCGGGCAGGGAGCGGTACGGGCGGGCACGGTGGAACAGGCGTTACGGGCCGCGCCACGGCGCGGGCGGAGACGGGGCATGGGGCATCCCTCCGGACGACCGGTTGCGGGAAACCAGCGGCAGTGCGGAGGTTTCCCCTTCGACGTCTACGAGGTTAGCTGACGGGCTCGGGCCGAAGAGGTTGCCCTACGCCTTGCGGCGATACGCCCCGGGAAATGGGTCCCCCGCTCCCGCCCCAGGCGAGACTCGACGTTTCGAGCCGAGTAACGCCGAAGCGCCCCGGCGTCAACGGGAAGCTGTGGGGGGGAAGCTGTGGGCGGCAAGCTGCGGGCGGCAAGCCGCGGGGCCGGCCCGGGTAGCGGGGCGAAAGCCCTTTGGCCGCCGGAGGCTTCTCCCCTGCCCCTGTTGGCAACCCGCACCTCGTGTCGCGTCCTCGAAGAGGACATTTGCTTGTTCAAATACAACACCAAGGAATAATTATTTTTTCTTAAAAAATACGATCGTATTTTTTAAGGGACGCAACACTAGGCAATGCGGCGTTCCTGGCCGGGCAGCAAGCCGTGGCTGGCCAGGAACTGTTCGGGGCTGTCGGGATGGGTCAGCATCTTGTGGACGAAGACCGCGTCGAAGCGTTCGGCAAAGGTGGCGTCGCGGCCTTCCTGGGCGAGGATGCTCTCGATGAGCCGGATGAAGTCCTGGCGCATGCCCCGGATGCGCACCAGGGTGCGCAGGCGGACTTCGCGCGGGGGGATGCGGCGGGCGATGAGCTCGGCCACGGCATTGGCCACGGCCGTGGCCTTGGGCGGGACGATGCGGCTGATTTCCGGGTCGAGGAAGACGTCGCGGCCGCCCTGGCTCGGGGTGGAGACCACCGGCAGGCCGCTTAACATGTATTCCGTGGTGGCGTAGTTGCCGCCTTCGTTTTCCGACAGGCAAAGCCCCACCCGGGCCGCGTTGTAGGCCTTGTTGACCTCTTCGGCGCCGAGGTGGCGGTAGCGGCCGGTGCGAGGGTCGTCGTTGAGCGGCCGCATGCCGGGCATGGCCCGGCGCAGTTCCCGCAGATAGTTTTCCTGCTGCTCCCGGGCCCCCGGCAGGTAGTAGTAGACCAGCCCCCAGGAAGGGACGCGCCGGGCCAGGGCATGGCGCTTGAAGAGGCTGAGCCGGGCCGTGTACACGGCGTCCATGGTCTTGGCCTGGCCGGGGAGGGGCCGGAAGAGGCGTTCGTCGAGAAAGGCGTTGTGGTGGCAGACGTAGTGCGGCAGGCCGTACTGTTCGAGCAGCCGGGCCTCCTGGCCGTCGTTGACCAGGAAAATGTAGCGGTGCAGCGGGTACATGTCCGTCATCAGGGCATAGAGCTGCCTGGTCTGGGCCAGCAGGCGCGCATCGCAAAACGACCACCAGTTGCCCATGAGGAAATAGGCCTTGCGGTCGGCCAGGAGGTGGCCGAGCTGGATGGGCGCGCCGAGCGGCGCCCCATACGAGATGATGACGAGCGGATCGTGGCTGACGAGGTGGCAGCGCAGGGTTTCCTTGATGGAAAACCGGTAGGTCAACACGGGCGTGCCGGTCATGGCCACTCCTCCTTGCCGCGGGGCGGAGCGGCAGGACTTGCCGCCTCCCGGGGAGCAAGCAAAACAGGGGCCAAAACCGGAAGGCCGGCGGCAATCCCCGGTCGCCGCGCCTGGGCCGTTGCCCCCGTGGCGGGCCTCGGCTACTCTTCCCCCATGGACCGCCCCGGCTTTACCTTCCTGGCCTGCCCGGACCCCGAGATCATCCGGGCCCGCATCGACAAGCTCCTTACCGAGTCCGGCACCGCCTTCGGCAAGGACGTCTTCTGGGGCGACGAGGAGCTCGGCCCGGCCTTCTGGAACGCCCTGACCGTGGGCAGCCTGCTTGGCGGGGCCAAGGCCGTGGTGGTGCGGCGGGCCGAGGCCTGCCCGGCGGAACTCTGGCCCAAACTGGCCCCGGCCCTGCGGGGGTTCAACCCGTCGGTGTGGCCTTTTTTCTGCCTGGAGGGCGCCTTTGACCGCAAGGGCCCGAAAATCCCCAAGGCCCTGGCCGAGCAGCCGTATTACAAGGTGGCCGAGAAGCGCGGCTGGCTGTTCGCCTCGCCGGGGCTGACCCCCCGGGACATGGGGCCGCTTTTGGCCGACTGGGCCGCCGGCCGGGGGCTGGCCTTCGAGCCGGGCGCGGCCGAACGGCTGGCCGCCGCGCTGCCCCTGGACCTGGCCCGGGCCGACAACGAACTGGCCCGGCTCGAACTGTCGCTAGGCGACCGGACCACGGTGGAAGCGGCCGACGCGGCCCAGTGCGGCGGCCACGAGGCCCTGGACGGCTTCGCCTTCCTCGACGCCATCTCCAGTTCCCGGGACCCGGCCGCGGTGTGGCGCGAGATCTTCGACAAGCAACTGGCCGGCGAGGAGATGGTCTTTCCCCTGATCGGGCTTTTGCTCTACGAGGCCCGCACCATGTGGCGCATCGCCAGCGGCGACGACGCGGACATCCGGCTGCCGCCGTCGGTGCTGCAAAAAAAACGGGCCATGGCCCGGCGGCTCGGGGCGGCCGGCCTGGCCCGCCTGTTCGAGGCGGCCTTCGCGGCCGAGGCCGGGATCAAATCCGGCAGCCGGCGGACGGACCAGGCGCTGGAAGCGCTCACGGCCGAGCTTTTTCGCATTTTCGGCGGGGCAAACCGGGCAGCCGGCCGCGCTTCGCCATGATCCAGGGGGGTTTTCGGGCCGACTGCCCGGTTTTCGTCCGCCTATCCCCCGCCTTTTCCATCAAACGCCTTGCCCGGGCCGGGAAACATGCTTACTAAGAAAGAACCTCCGCACTATCTGGGCCATCGTCGCCGCCTCAAGGACCGGTTGATGGAGAATTCCCGGGCGTTGGCCGATTACGAGGTGCTGGAGTTGCTTTTGGGCTATGTCAACGTGCGCCGCGACAACAAGCCCCTGGCCAAGGAGCTCATCGCCCGCTTCGGCGGGGTGCGGGGAGCGCTTCTGGCCCGCGAGGAGGAGTTGCGCGCCGTGCCGGGCATCGGCCCGGGAGCCATGGAATTCGTGACCTTGTGGCGCGAGGTCTGGGCCCGGTTCCACGAACAGCCCCTGCGGGACCGGGCGTCGCTCAACCACCCCGAGCTGGTGGCCGAAATGGCCCGGTCGCGGCTGGGGGCCAAGGAACGCGAGGAACTCTGGATGGCCCTGGTGGACGCGAAAAACCGGCTGCTTGCCTGGGAGCAGGTCAGCCAGGGCACCGTGGACCAGGCGGCCATCTATCCCCGCGAGATCCTCGGCGCCGCCCTGCGCCACAAGGCCTGCGGCATCATCCTCGTGCACAACCACCCCAGCGGCGACCCCAGGCCGTCGCCCGAGGACAAGGCCATCACCCGGCGCATCGCCAGCGCGGCCCGGGAAATGGACCTGCGGGTCCTCGACCACGTGATCGTGACGGCCGGCGGCTATTTCAGCTTCCAGGTCGAAGGCCTGGTCTAACAAGGAGGCTTCCCATGACACCGAGTCTGCATGCCACCGTGACCGGCAAGGTGCAGGGCGTGTATTTCCGGGCCTGGGTGTTCGACCAGGCCAAGAGCCTGGGCCTGACCGGCTGGGTCCGCAACCTGGCGGACGGCACGGTCGAGATCCTGGCCCAGGGCGAGGAAGCGGCCCTGGACGCCTTCAAGGAGCGGCTGCCCATGGGCTCGCCCCTGGCCCAGGTCGCGTCCGTGACGGCCAAACGCATCGAATACGACAAGGCCCACACGGATTTCGCCATCCGCTAGGGCGTCGCCAGGCGCTCTTGCGCAACGGACGTGCCAGCGCCCGTGTCCCGGCCCGCCGGGGGCGCGGGCGATCCATCATAACGCTTATGCGGCTTCCGGCGACCCGCCGGAGCTTTCCAGGAGTAGGGCAGGCATGGACAACGAATTCGACCCCAAGCAACAACCCGAGAAGATCGCGGACGGGCCCCAGGAAGCCCCCGTGGCCAGCGAGGGCGAGGACAAGACCCAGCCCGACATCCCGTCGCAGCTGCCGGTGCTGCCCGTGCGCGACATCGTGGTCTTCAACTACATGATCCTGCCGCTGTTCGTCGGCCGCGACAAGTCCGTCCAGGCCGTGGACGCGGCCATCAACGGCTCGCGCTACATCCTCGTGCTCACCCAGAAGGACGAGAAGGTCGACGAGCCCGGGCCGGAAGACCTCTACCGCGTGGGCACGGTGGGCATGATCATGCGCATGCTGAAAATGCCCGACGGCCGGCTCAAGGTCCTGGTCCAGGGCCTGACCCGGGCCAGGGTCAAGGACTTCGTGTCCAGCGACCCCTTCCACCTGGCCGAGGTGGAGGTCCTGGCCGAGCGCGACGCCAAGGAAGTGACCCTGGAACAGGAAGCCATGATGCGCGCCGCCAGGGAGCAGAGCGAAAAGATCCTGTCGCTGCGCGGCATGGCCTCGGCCGACATCATGGCCGTTTTAAACAGCGTCAACGAGCCCGGCCGCCTGGCCGACCTGGTGGCCTCCAACCTGCGCATGCGCGTGGAAGAGGCCCAGCGCCTGCTCGAATGCGAGGACCCCATCGAACGCCTGCGGCTGGTCAACGAGCAGCTGGTCAAGGAGGCCGAGGTGGCGGCCATGCAGGCCAAGATCCAGAACATGGCCAAGGAGGGCATGGACAAGGCCCAGAAGGACTTCTTCCTGCGCGAGCAGATGAAGGCCATCCGCCGGGAGCTCGGCGAGGCCGGCGAGGAGTCCGACGAGCTCGACGAGCTCAAGGAGGCCCTGGACAAGGCCGGCATGCCCAAGGAGGTGAAAAAGGAGTCGGACAAGCAGCTCAAGCGGCTGGTCTCCATGCACCCCGATTCCTCCGAGGCCGGCGTCATCCGCACCTACCTCGACTGGCTGGTGGACCTGCCCTGGAAGAAGCTGTCCAAGGACCGCCTGGACATCAAGGAAGCCAAGCGCATCCTGGACGAGGACCACTTCGACCTGGAAAAGGTCAAGGAGCGCATCCTCGAATACCTGTCCGTGCGCAAACTTAACCCCGGCATGAAGGGCCCCATCCTGTGCTTCGTCGGCCCCCCCGGCGTGGGCAAGACCTCCCTTGGCCGCTCCATCGCCCGGGCGCTGGGCCGCAAGTTCGTGCGCATGTCCCTGGGCGGCATGCGCGACGAGGCCGAGATCCGCGGCCACCGGCGCACCTACATCGGCTCCATGCCCGGCCGGGTCGTCCAGAGCATCAAGCAGGCCGGCACGCGCAACCCGGTCATCATGCTGGACGAGATCGACAAGGTCGGCTCGGACTTCCGGGGCGACCCGTCCTCGGCCCTGCTGGAAGTGCTCGATCCGGAACAGAACTTCTCGTTCTCGGACCATTACTTGAACGTCCCCTTCGACCTGTCCAAGGTGATGTTCATCTGCACGGCCAACATCCTGGACACCATTCCGCCGCCGCTTTTGGACCGCATGGAACTCATCCGCCTGCCCGGCTACACCGAGCAGGAGAAGATCAAGATCGCCCGGCGCTACATCCTGCCCCGCCAGATCAAGGAAAACGGGCTGGAGGACGGCGACATGGTCATCTCCGACCAGGTGCTGTCGCGGGTCATCCGCGACTACACGCGCGAGGCGGGGCTGCGCAACCTCGAACGCGAGGTCGGCTCCGTGGCCCGCAAGCTCGCCCGCAAGAAGGCCGAGGGCGAAACCCCGCCCTTCCGGGTGACCGTGGCCTCGCTGCAAAAGCTGCTCGGGCCGGCCCAGTTCATGGACGACGAGCGCGAGGCCGAACTGCCGCCCGGCGTGGCGGTCGGCCTGGCCTGGACGCCGGTCGGCGGCGCCATCCTGCACATCGAGGCGGCCACGCTCCCGGGCAAGGGCGGCCTGCAGTTGACGGGCAAGCTCGGCGACGTCATGAAGGAATCGGCCCAGGCGGCCCTGACCTACGCCAAGTCCCGGGCCAAGGAGCTGGGCATCGCGCCGGATGCCTTCGAGAAAAACGACATCCACATCCACGTGCCGGCCGGGGCCACGCCCAAGGACGGCCCGTCGGCCGGCGTGACCCTGGTCACGGCGCTGATCTCGGTGCTGACCAACACGCCGGTTGCCAACGACCTGGCCATGACCGGCGAGATCACCCTGCGCGGCCGGGTGCTGCCGGTTGGCGGCATCAAGGAAAAGGTCCTGGCCGCCGTGGCCGCCGGCCTGAAGCGGGTGATCATCCCGGCCCACAACATGAAGGACCTGCGCGACATCCCCCGCGACCTGCGCGGCCGGGTCAAGGTCTACCCGGTGGAGCGCATCGACGAGGTCTGGCCCATCGCCCGGGCCGACGCGCCCCACAAGGAAGGCGCGGCCGTGGAACCGGCGAGCGCGGATGCCGACACCAAGTAACGCACGAAAAAAACAATGCAGAAAGGCCGGAACTCGGGTTCCGGCCTTTTTTTGTGCCGGCGTGTCCCGGACAATTTTCGCAGCAATCCGGCGACGCCCGCCCGAGTTGCGCAAATTACGGCGGGCAGAGCCTTGCCTTGTCCCCGTATTGCCTTATTTCCTCCGGGATGACCCTGCGATGGACCGATCGTTGCATGGATTTTCCGCAGCCCAGCCGAAGCCGAAACCCCGATGCCGGTTTAGGCCAGGACAATACACGCCGCAAAGGACGCCCCATGACCGGACGACCCGCCTCCCGCCTCGGCCGCCTGGCCCGCATCGCCCTCCTCGCCCTGGCCCTGGCCGCCCTGGCCGGACCAACCCCGTCGGCCCCGGCCGCGACTTTTTCCAAGCGCATCATCGGCTATTTCGTGCAATGGGCCGTCTATGCCCGCGACTACGAACCGGCCGACATCCCGGCCGACAAGCTCACCCACGTCAATTACGCCTTCCTGGCCGTCAACGCCGCCACCGGCCAACTGTTTTCCATCGACGCCTACGCCGACTTCCAGAAGGCCTTCCCGGCCAAAAACGGCCTGCCGGCCCAGACCTGGGACCAGTCCGCCGCCAACGCGGCCGGCAACTTCGGCCGGCTGCGCGACCTCAAGGCCCTCTACCCGGACCTCAAGGTCCTGGTGTCCGTGGGCGGCTGGACGCTCTCCACCCCCTTCCCCACCGTGGCCGGGAGTGAAACGCTGCGGGCGGCCTTCGCCGCCTCGTGCGCCGACTGGGTCTCGGCCCAGGGCCTGGACGGCATCGACATCGACTGGGAATACCCGGGCACGGACGATAAGGCGAATTTCACCGCCCTGGTCGCGGCCACGCGCGCGGCCCTGGACGCCAAGGGACAGGCCGACGGCAAGGCCTACCTGCTGACCCTGGCCGCGCCGGCCGCCGCGTCGCGCATCGCGGCCTGGGACCTGCCGGCCCTGGCCGCCGCCGTGGACGGCATCAACCTCATGACCTACGACTACAACGGCGGCTGGCAGGACGTGACCGGCCACGTCGCCCCGCTTTACGACAACCCCGCCGGCCCCTGCCTCGACCCCTGCACCAGCACCGCCACCTGGAACGTGGACTGGGCCGTGGGCGCCTACCTGGAGGCCGGCGTGCCGGCGGCCAAGCTCGCCATGGGCATCCCCTTCTACGGCCGGTCCTGGGAAACCGTGCCGGCCACGGACAACGGCCTCTTCCAGCCCGGCGTGGCCGGGCCAAGCCAGGGCACGGGCGGCAACTGGGAATCCGGCGTGTTCGACTACTGGAAGGTGGTGGAACTGGCCGCGGCCAGCGGCTACACGGCCTCCACCGACCCCCTTTCCCAGGCCCCCTCCCTCTACGGGCCCAACATCACCTCGGGGCGCACCACGGGCGGGCTTTTCGTCACCTACGAAAGCACGGCCTCCCTGGCCAAAAAGCTGGCCCAGGTCCAGGGCCGCGGCCTCGGCGGGGTCATGTTCTGGGAGTTGTCCGGAGATGTGCGCGATGCCGCCGACGCCTCGAGCCTGCTGGGGCTGATGGCCAGGACCTTCGGCGGCGGCTCCGCGTCCGGTAAGGCGCAGCCCTGGCAGCTCCTACTGCTTGCCCCCGCCTCTTAGGTCGCGCCCTCAAATACGGGCGTAGGCCACGGCGGCGGGGCCTCGGCCAGCAAGGCTTCCATCCTGTCGATGCACCCGGCCGCGCCGGGCCTGTCAGGAGCCGGTGGGGGCCGACGGGTCGATATCGCAGGCCAGGCGCGGGCCCGCCCGGGAGGCCCCCGCGGCATGCTCGACGGCGAACCGGATCAATTCCGCCGAGCTTTTGAGCCCCAGGGACTCGATCATCGTGTATTTGTGGAATTCCACGGTCCGGGCCGAAATCCCGAGGATGGCGGCCGACTCCTTGACGGAAAACCCTTCGGCGATGAGCTGGAGGACTTCGCGCTGCCTGGTGGTCAGCTTGGAAAAGGCGTCCGCGGCCACGGCGGGTTTTTCCCGCTGAAACTGCAGCAATTCGCCGGCGAGCAGGGGCGTGATGTAGGTCTTGCCCTTGAGCCCGCAACCGATGGCCGTGAGCAGTTCCGACGAGGCGGAATGCTTGAGCACGTAGCCCGAGGCCCCGGCCTCGAAGGCGCTGGCCGCGTAATTGACGTCCACATGCATGGTCAGGAAGATGACGGCCACGGATTTGTGCCGTTTCTTGATCTGCCGCACCGCCTCGATGCCGTTGAGCAGCGGCATGGAGATGTCCGCCACCACGGCGTCCGGGCGCAACCTGTCCACGGCCTCGAGCAGGGCCCGGCCGTCCTCGACGATGCCCACCAGTTCGTAGGCCGGTTCGAGCAGCCCGCGCACGCCCTCGGCCACCATGCGGTGGTCATCGGCCAGCAGGATTCTCGGCTTGCGCATGCCGTTCCTCCCCCACGGGCACCGAGACGTGGATCACGGTGCCTTGGCCCGGTTCCGACTGGATGGCGAAATCCCCCGAAGCGTATTGGACCCGCTCCCGCATGCTGGCCAGGCCGATGCCCGGGGTAAGCCTGGCGCACAGCGGCTTGAAGCCCTTGCCGTCATCCCGGACCACCAGGACAAGGCGATCGTCCGTGCCTTCCAGGGAAATGTCAACATGGCGGGCCTGGGCGTGCTTGACGATATTGCGCAGGCCCTCCTGGATGACCCGATACAGGCACAAAGCGGTGTCCAGGGGGATGTCCGTAAACGCGCCCTGGAAGGCGCAGGCCACGTCGAGCCCCTCCCGGTCGGTGAAGTTGCGGCAAAGCGCGGCAACCGCCCGGACCAGGCCGAAATCCTTCAGAATGGAGGGGTGCAGCTCCCGGGACAGCGCGTGCATGTCTTCGGAGAGGTTGATGATCTTTTCCTTGGCGTCCACGAGGCCGGCCCGCGCCCGCTCATCCGAGGGCCGGGTGTGGAGTTCGATGGTGCCGATCTCGATGGCCACGGCGGCCAGGCGCTGGACGAAATCGTCGTGGAATTCCCGCGACAGGCGGCTGAGCTCCCCTTCCTGGGAGGAAATCAGGCGGCCGGCCAGGGTTTGCAGCTCCCGCTGGCTTTCCCGCAGGGCGATTTCCGCCTTCTTGCGTTGCCGCAGGTTGACGAACAGGCCGATGACCAGCGCCGACTGCAAGGTGAACAGGATGGCGGCGCCGATGATGTAGTACCGGTAGCGGCCCCAGAGGGTGGCTTCCCGGTAGACCACGGTGGCGTCGGGCGGCAGGGCGTTTTCGTCGAGATGGAAACGGTCGAGTTGCCGCCAGTCGTAGACGGTGACCTTGGTGTCCAGCCCGTCGTTGAACGGGATTTCCCCGGCCGGCCGGCCGGACAGGATGCGCAGGGCGATTTTTCCGGCCGCAAGCCCCTGGAGCCGCATGCTGACCATGGGGCCGCCCACGACGCCGCTGCCGAAGTAGGAATCGTACAGGCCCCAGATCGGGCAGCCGGAGTAGTTCGCCAGGGAAGGGATCACCTCCCTGGGCACGAAAAAACGGCCCTTGGCATCCACGAAAAGCGTCGAGAAAAAAATCAAGGAATCCGGGGGGAGCTTCTGGCAGCGGTCGAGGATTTCCCCGATGGAAAGACCGCCGAGCTCCAGGAGTTCGACACGCGGGTACAGCGCCGTGATGGCCTGGCGCAACACGATGGCCCGGACCGCGTCGTTTTCGAAGGCCCCGTAGATCAGCACGGCATGCCGGGCCTGCGGCTTCAGGCGAAAGGCCGAGGTCACGAGCTCGCGGGCCACCTGGGCCGGCTCCAGGACGCCGCTGACCCGCTTGCCGAAGGAGGAGGCCAGGATGTTTTCCTTGTCGGGTTCCGGAATGTCGCAGACCACCACCGGGATGCCGGGAAAGACGTCCTGCGCGTGCTCGATGAGGAAATGCGTGGCCGGCACGTCGACGGCGATGACCAGATCGATCTGGGCGGCCCCATAGCGCTGGCGCAGCAGGTCGGCCAGGGCCTGGCGCTGGGACTCGTGGCGAAACCGCGACAGGTCCAGGTACTCGGAAAAGGCCTGGACGGCGAAGGGGGTTTTCTCGGAAAGCGCTTCCCGCAAGCCCTGTTCCACCAGTTGCGTGGCCGGAAAATCCAGGGGCATGGAATAGAGGATCGCCACCCGCTTTTCGTTGCCCACCCCGGCCGGGCCGTCGGCAGCCGCGGCGCCCGGGGCGTGGAGGCAGCTTAACAGGGCCAGCAGGCTCCCCAGGCACAAAAAGCGCAGCAGGACGGCGAAGCGGCGTGTCGTGGAAAACATGGTTAGCCTTGTCCGGGCGGCGGGCCGGGTAGCCTGGCACCGGCCCGGGCGTTTCCATCGTCTCCGACAGGGCGCGGCAACGTCAAGCCTCCCCGGCCCGGGCGGGCGCCGCCGCCGGCCAGGCCGGCGGCGGGTTTGGCTGCGCAAGCCGGGGCAGGCGCCAAGCCCTCCCCCGGCCTTCACGCCGGTCGCCACGGCGGCCACCTATTCGATTTCCTCCAGGCTCTTGCCGCCGGTCCGCTTGCCCCACAGCAGCAGCGGGATGACGGGCACCAGGTACAGGGCGCCCACGGCGTCGAAGACGCCGGCGAAGCCGTAGGCCTGGTGGATCAGCGGAATCAGCGGCTGGGAGGCGGAAACCGACAGCCGGGCCAGGCCGTTGTGGAAGCCGGTGGCGGTGTTGCGCATCTTGGTCGGGTAGGATTCGGCCGTGTAGGAGAACAGGATGAAGTTCACGGCCATGTTCACCACGGTCACGGCGAAGCCGGCGCAGACAAGCCCGGCCAGGCCGTCCATGAAGGCAAAGGCGATGGCGCTTGCGCCCGTGGCCACGCTCAGGATCGCCAGGGGGATCTTGCGGCCGCCGCGGTCCGAGACCAGGGAGGCCAGAAAACAGCCGATGGGCACGCCGATGCTGATGATGGTGGCGGCGGTGAGGCTTTCCGTCACGGTGAAGCCCTTCATCTTGAGCAGCTGCGTGGTCCAGGTGGTCAGCAGGAAGCCGGCCGGGGTGATGGTGATAAACAGCAGGATCAGAAGCGAGGTCCGCAGCAGGTAGCGCCGCGTGAACATGCCGGTGAGGACGCTTGCGACATTGACCTTGGGTTCGACTTTCCTGCTCGCCTCGGACAGGTCGATGTCGCGGTGGGTCATGAAGGCGACCACGGCCTCGGCTTCGGCCACCCGGCCCCTGGAGACGAGCCAGCGCGGCGATTCCTTGAGGTATTTGAGGCCGAAGGCAAAGGCGACCAGGCCGGCGCCGCCGGCGTAGAAGATGATGCGCCAGGCCTCGGGGCTGATGGGGATGATCAGGCGGCACAGGAAGGCGACCACGGGCACGGCGCAAAACCCCACGGCGGCCACGTTGCCCTGCCATTTGCCCCGGCTTTCGCAGGGCGACATTTCCGCGATGTAGGCCTGGGAAGTGACCATCATGCAAAAGACGCCAAAGCCGGTGAGCGCCCGGAAAATGGTGAACACCGCGAAGCTGTCCGTGAAGCCGGTAATGATGGAGGAGATGGAGAACACCAGGATGGAGCACAGAAACGTCTTGCGCCGGCCGATCAGGTCGGAAATGACGCCGCCGAGGAACCCGCCCGAGGTCATGCCGATGAAATACCAGAACACGATCGTGGCGATATCGGTCATGGCCAGGTTCCAGGACTGGGACAGGGCCGGGGCCACGAACCCGAAATTCCAGTTGTCGAGCTGCTCGAAGAAATAGGCGGCCATAATGATGAAAAACAGGAACTTGTGCACGCTGCTGACGGGAATGCCGTCGAAATAGTTGTTGGCGAAGCGCTGCGTCGGCAGCCGCCCGGCGGCGTCCCGGGCCGGGGCGCAGGCCCCGTCCGGCCCCGGGGCCGTGGCGTCGCCAATGGTTTCGAGGGCTTTCCCCATGCTGTATTCGGCCATGATGTCTTGCGCTCCTTTGCTCGGTAACAGGCTGTCGGTTGTGGGCGATGCGGCCGCCGGCCGCCCCGGCCCGGGCTTGCGGCCCGTTGCCGGGGCGCGGGGCGAGACCCCGGGGAAACGGCCGGCTGGCCCGCTTCCCCGGCCTGGCGCCGGTTTTTCGCGGCCAGGCCCGCGACGCGCGCCGGGCCTGGCCGTCCCTGTTGCCTGGGCCAGCCACCGGCCGGTTGCCGGCGGCCCTGGGGTCACACCCTCGAAGGAAACGGCTGTCCTCTCGAGGGCAACAGTTGATAATAATTACTTTTTCTTAAACAACACTGGCAGGGTTCCCAAGGGGACCACCCTAGGGCTTGGCCGCCGGGGCCGAAGCGTAGACGGTGCGGAATTGCGGGCAGCCCGGGGCCAGGGGGGCCTTGGGGCTCAGGTCGCGCCCGGCAAGGCCGGGATAGTCCGGGCCGTAGCGGTAGGCCCGGTGGATGGCGTTGCTCATCATCTTGTGATGGCCGGGCAGGGAGTCGTGGTCCTCGTCGAGGGCGCACTTGGCCTGGGCCAGGGCGATGGGGCTGACGTAGTCCCAGACGACCTTCTTGTCCGGCGTCACCTCGAAGAGGTGGCCGTGGTGGGTGGAGGTCACGAGCACGTTGCCGTTGGGGAGCTTCTGCACGCCGCCCTGGCGGTAGCTGAAAAAGCTGTTGATATCCCTGGTGGCGTATTCCCAGACGACCTTGCCGGTCTTGGGGTCCATCTCCACCACCCGGGAGCGGTTGCCCTGGGGCCTTTCGGAGCCGTTGTCGAACAGGAGGATGTGGCCGTTGTCCAGGGGGGTGACGCAGTGTTCGCCGAAGACCTGCTGATCGCCGTCGTCGTACCAGGACGGCGCCTTGCCGGCGCCGTAGGCGGCCGGATTGCCCCAGCGGTATTCGATTTCGCCGGTCTTGTGGTCGATGAGGTAGAATTCGCTGAAATTGCGCGAATTGAGCAGGATCTGGTCGGTTTGCGGCAGGTAGCCCACGGTGTTGTAGTGGGTCCAGTCGAAGTTGGGGTAGACGTCGCCCGTGGGCTGGGGCAGGTGGTAGTTGATATCGAGCTTTTTCGGCCCCTGGCCGATGTGGTCCCAGGCGTGCCATTCCCAGACGGTCTTGCCGTCCCTGTCCACCTCGCGCACGAAATCCACCCAGAAGTCGTTGTGGGCCACGTCGTCGCTGACCACCGGTTGGGCCGGGATGGTCTTGGGGTCGCGGCCCTTGGCCCGGGCCTCTTCCTTGGACTTGCGCTCCCAGGCCAGGATGAGGGTATTGCCGCTTGGCATGCGGTGGA
This sequence comes from Solidesulfovibrio sp. DCME, assembly GCF_049995385.1. Classification (NCBI taxonomy): domain Bacteria; kingdom Pseudomonadati; phylum Thermodesulfobacteriota; class Desulfovibrionia; order Desulfovibrionales; family Desulfovibrionaceae; genus Solidesulfovibrio; species Solidesulfovibrio sp. DCME. The sequence continues at coordinate 277,417 of NZ_CP188261.1, read as the reverse complement.
AGGTGTGGTGCTGGTAGTGGTCCTTGTCGGCCAGCTTGTATTCCCAGACCACCTTGCCGTCCCAGTCGATCTCCTGGACGATGCCGCCGATGCCGCCGAAGCCGTTGTCTTTTTGCTCGAGCTTGCCGCCGCGCAGCAGGTTGCCGTTGGGGAGCAGCTCGGCGTACAGCCCAGCCGGATACTGGCACTGCCACTCGTGGACGACGTTGCCGTCCATGTCGATCAGGTAGGTGACCGTGCTTTTGACCGTGGGCGAAAGCACGGTGTAGCCGGCGAAGGCCTTGTCCTTGTCGTAGAGCAGCACGCCCGTGGGGCCGACCATGGCCTCGTAGGCGAAGGCCGCGCCGGCAGCCGCCAGCAGGCCCGAAAGCGCCAGTGCCGATACGATGGTCTTCAGTCGCAGTGTCACGTCGCATTCTCCCATGGGTTGCGGGTTGACGAGGCCGAAGCCCCGGCCGTCTCCCTTGCCGTGGCGGCCCTTCCGGGCCGATGGTGCCTGGTTTGCCCGCCTTGGGCCGTGCCCGGCTGGGCGATTCCCCTGGCCGGTTCCCTCCAACAACACCCGTATCCTCCGACAACGCCGGGCTAGCGGCCGCGCAGGTACCGTTCGGCCGACAGGGCGGCCACGGTGCCGTCGGCCACGGCCGTGGTGATCTGGCGGAAGGGCTTGTCCACGATGTCCCCGGCGGCGAAGACGCCGGGCAGGCTCGTGGACAGGTCCGGCTTGGCCGGGACGTAGCCGGCGGCGGTCAGTTCGATCTGGTCCGTAAACAGGGCGTTGTTGGGGTTCTGGCCCAGGAAGACGAACACCCCGTCCACGGGTTCGCGCCAGGTCCGGCCGGTGGCGGTATTTTCAAGCAACGCCGCCGTCAGCCGGCCGTTGGTAACCTCCAGGTCGACCACCCGCGTTTCGGTGTGGCCTTCGGCCTTGCCCGAGGCGAAAAGCGCCTCCTGGGTGGCGGCGGCGGCGAAGAACCGGGGCATGACCTCGACGATGGTGACGTGGGCCACGCCCAGGGACAGGAGGTAGAGGCTCTCGTCGAAGGCGCTGTTGCCGCCGCCGGCCACCAGGACCCGCTTGCCGGCGTAGGGCGCGCCGTCGCAGATGGCGCAGTGGTGCACCTGATCGCACTCGGTGGGGGTTTGCAGGGGTACGGGCCTGCGGCCGGTGGCCAGGATGATGGCCGGGGCGCGGTAGACGGCCTCGTCGGACACGGCGACCTTCTCCTCGCCGGCCAGGTCCAGGCGCTCCAGGGCGCAGATTTCCTCCACCGGCACACCCAGGGCGTCGACGTGCTCCCGCATCCGCTCCATGAGCTCCATGCCGTGGATGGAGGGGTAGGAGGGAAAGTTCTCCACGATATAGGTGGAATTGACCAGGCCGCCGGTGATGTTGGATTCGAGCACGATGGCGGAAAGCTTGGCCCGGGCGGCGTAGATGGCGGCGGTCATGCCGGCCGGCCCGCCGCCGAGGATCAGGCAGTCGTAGTGGTATTGCGGTTTCATGGCGCGCCCTAGCCGGCCTGGTACAGGGCCAGGAGTTCCCTGGGGTTCATGAGCCCGGTCTTTTGCTGCCTGACCACCCCCGCTTTGATGATGCACAGGGTCGGGGCCCATTCGGCGCCAAGCGCAGCCGCGGCTTCGGGGTTTTTCTGGATGTCGAGGCCAAGCAGCACGGCGTCGGGCACCAGCTGGCCGAACTTCTCCATGACCTTTTCCATGTTCTTGCAGTGGGGGCACAGTTCCTTGAAGACGATGCACACGCCCCCCGGGGTCGCCGCGATGGCTTCCCGGTAGTCGGCCTGGGTGATTTCCTTGATCATGGCGTTTCCTCGACCGGGGCGGCGCCGCTGGTCGGCGCCGCCCCCGTGGCGTTAAAGGGTCTTGAGTTCGCCGATATACAGCTTGATCTTTTGCAACAGATCGGCGGCCAGGTCCTTGTTGTCGGCAATGATGTTGCTCAGCTGGAAGGGGTCGGACCGGCGGTCGTAGAGTTCGTCGCTGTCGGGCACTTCCTGCTTGGCCCCGGCGGTGCAGGACCACATGGCCTCGTTTTTCATGATCTCCTTGCCCGGGCTGTTGGCATTGGCGTAGTCGCGCTGGCTGCAGTTTTTGAGCAGCCAATGGATGTAGGTGTGGTCCTCGGTGATGATGGACCAGGACATGCCGAAGTAGCCGGCGATGGCGAAATCGCGGACCGTGTCGACCTCGCCGCGCAGCATGGGGAGCAGGTCCTTGCCCTGCATGTCGATGCAGCCGTAGACCGGGAAACCGACATCTACAACGGCAGCGTGATCTACAGCGACCTGATGGCCGCCCTGGCGATCCAGGCGCCGCTGATCCCGGACACGTTGTCCGTGATCGCCGGGTACGGGCGGCTTTTTGACAGCAACCGGACCTACGACACGACCACAACCCAGGTCAGCGACGAATTCGACGCCTATTTCCTGGCCCTGCCCGTGACCGTCAAAGGCTTCAAGGCCACCCCCTGGGCCTCCCTCGCCGTGGCCGGCCGCGACGCCGTCTACAGCTACAAGAACACCGCCGACGTCCCGGAGATCGGCAACAGCTTCAACAATGCCCTGTTCTCGGCGGCCAGCGCGGCCAACATGACCGCATCGAGCGGCATGGGCCACTGGAAGCATGCCCAGAACCCGTATTTCTGGGCCGGGGGCGCCTTCGAGGTCTCGGCTCTGGATCCGCTGCGCTTCTCCGCCGACGTCGTCTACGGCCAAGGGGCGGTCAACGACACCAAGGCGGCCAAACGCCAGGGCTGGATGGTGGATTTCGCCGCCCAGTACACGGGCCTGGCCGCCATGACGCCCCAGGTGTTCGCCTTCTGGTCCACCGGCGAGGACGGCTCCACCCGCAACGGCTCCGAGCGCCTGCCCTACATGCGCTCCCAGTGGGGGCCGGGCCAAAGCTTCCTGTTCGAATGCGGCCAGGACCTTCCCCGCGACACCACCACCTACACCACGCCCGTGGGCATCTATGGCTTCGGCGCCTCCCTGGCCAACATCTCCTTTGTCGAGAAACTCGCCAACCGCCTGACCTTCATCTACGTGCACGGCAACAACAGCCCCCGGGCCATCCGCGAGGCCCGGCTGCTCAACGCCTCCTACATGACCATGGGCCACGACCTGTCCCAAAACGAATACGTGACCGGCCTCAACTTCGATACGAAGTACAGCCTCTACGAAAGCCTCGACCTGATCCTGCAGACCGGCTGGGCCCACGGCCAGTTCCAGGAGAGCGTCTGGGGCCACCGCCTGGTCAGCCAGGCGCAAGGCAACGGCAACAACACCTGGCTGGCGGCCTTTGGACTGGTCTACAAGTTCTGATCGCGGTCGCGCCGAGGGCAGGGGCGAGGCCAGGGCCTGACCCAAGCGCCCGGGCCGCCTCCCCGCCCGCCTGGCGGTGCGACTTCCCGCGCGCGACCAGCGCTCCGTCCGAGGGGTTGCCGAGAAATCGGCGGCCCCTTTTGCTGGGGCACACCCCCAGGGAGAAAACGCCCCCCGAGCCGGGCGCCAGGGCCGGGCGGGAGCCGGCCCTGCCGACCAACTTTCTCAACTACTGCGCCCGAACGGGAAAAAGCGTCACGCGTAGTTCCGTCACCGGCAGGGAGATTTTCAACAACGACGGTTATTTCGTCTCCAAGGCCACCAAATCCGCCATGGCCCTGCCCTTGATCCATTCCGGCTCCCTCAAGGGCATGCTCTACCTGGAAAACGACCTCGTCGAGGAGGCCTTCACCCCCAGGCACCAGCAGGTCCTCGGCCTGCTGTCCTCCCAGATCGCCATCTCCATCGAAAACGCCAAGTTCTACAAAGAGCTCGAACAGATGGTCGCCCACAGGACGGCCGAGCTGCTTTCGGTCAACCAGCAACTCCAGGACGCCAACGCCCAGTTGGAAAGGCTTTCCAACATCGACGGCCTCACCGGGATTTTCAACCGGCGCTCCCTGGACGATTTCGCCGAGCGGGAATGGAAGCGCCACCAGCGGCAGGGCTCGCCTTTCTCGCTGATCATGTGCGATATCGACTTCTTCAAGCGGTTCAACGACGCCTATGGCCATATCCAGGGCGACCAATGCCTGCGCCGGGTGGCCCAGGCCCTGGAGCAGGCCGTCCAGCGGCCGGGGGACTTCGTGGCCCGCTACGGCGGGGAGGAGTTCGCCATCATCCTGCCGGAGACGGACCTGCCCGGCCTCACCAGCATCCTGGAAAAGCTCCGGGCCGGCATCCTGGCCTTGGCCATACCCCACGCCGCCTCCCAAGCCGGCTCTCAGGTCTCGCTCAGCTTTGGGGCGTGCAGCATCCGCCCCGCCGGCGGGCAGCGCCTGGAAGACACCTTTTTCACCGCCGACCGCGCCCTCTACGCAGCCAAGGCCCAGGGCCGCAACCGTTACGTCATTGCCCGTGAGATCGTCGCCTGCGTCCTCGGCCAGGGGGAACCAGGCGGCCGCACCAGCTGACCCCCCACCACCCCGCGCCAGCCCTGGCCTGACGCCCGGCGGCGGGGATTGCGGCCCCGACAGGGTGGATCACGGCCGCAGCACTTATCTCTTCCCTAGAAATACCAACATGTTACATGCTCTTCCCGTGGTGTTGCCGCACCGTTCGTGTTTACAAGGAGAGGCTCTTTCGTCACACAATGGCGGTGTGGTTTCACGGCCATCGCCGTAGGGTTGGAGGCCGCCCGGACACCGGGCCGGCATCGATGGCGCGACGGGCCGGCGACAGTTCGGGCCGGCCCGCCGTGGGCATGCCATGCCCCGGCGGGCGACGCGCCCGGGGGGCGCCGGGCACCCGGCGTAGCGTGTTCACTTGTCACAGCCAAGGAGGACAGCCCATGCCGCAAGGCGTCATGATCATCGGCACCGAGCGCGACTGCGGCATGGCCGTGGCCGGGCTGGGCTTGGCCGGCCTGCTGGCGGCGAAGGCGCCCCGGATGGCCGTGTTTCGGCCCATCGGACCTGGGCCGGACCGCGAGGACCATCTCGCACACCTGCTCTCCAGCCATTTCGGCCTGGACGCCGTGGACGTCCCGGACGTGAACCTGCCGGCCCTCCTCGAACGGGCCGGCAGCGGGCCAGACGACGCCTTCGACAAGATCATGGCCCGGTTCAAGGGCCTCCAGGCAACCTACGACTGCCTCCTGTGCCTGGGCACGGACATGGAAGAGGACCCGTCGTTCGAGTTCGACTGCAACGCCCAGGTGGCCGCCAACCTGGCCTGCCCGGTCGTGCTGGCCTTCGGGGCCGCCGGGCGCCGGCCCGAGGAGCTGGCCGGGGAAGTCGCCGCCGCGGTCAAGGCCCTGGCCGGACGGGGCGTGGCCGTGGCCGCCGTGGCCGTCAGCCGCTACACAGGGACGGATGCCGACGGCTTCGCCCGGAAAACGGCCGCCCTGCTGCCGCCGGAGCAGCAGACCCGGGTCATGGTCCTGCCCGAGACGCCCCGCCTGGCCAGCCCCTCCCTGGCCGACGTCCGCTCCTGGCTCGGGGCCGAGGTCCTGTCCGGGGAAAAGGCCCTGGACACGGCCGTAAGCGGCTTTCTGGTGGCCGCCATGCAGGCGGAGCATTTTTTGGAATACCTCAGCCAGGACTGCCTGGTCATCACCCCGGGCGACCGTTCGGACATCGCCCTGGCCACGGTGGTGTCGCGCCACGCCCCGGATTTTCCTCGGCCGGCCGGGCTGCTGCTCACGGGCGGCTTCCGGCCGTCGGCCAAGGTGACCCGGCTTTTCGGGACGCCCCAGGACGCGCCCTTGCCGGTGCTGGCTACCGACGGCCACACCTATGCGACCACCAGCCGCCTGGAGGCGTTGCGGCCGCGCATCCACCCCGAGGATACGGCCAAGATCGACATCGCCCTGGCCCTGTTCGACGCGGCCACGGACCGGGAGGCCCTGCGCGCGAGCCTGCTGTCGCGCCGGGCCGAGGCCGTCACCCCGCGCATGTTCGAATTCGGAATTCTGGAGCGGGCCAAGGCGGCCGGGAAACGCATCGTCCTGGCCGAGGGCGGCGAGGAACGCGTTCAACGGGCGGCGGAAACCCTCCTGCGCCGCCGGATCATGGAGGTCGTGCTGCTCGGCGACCCCGAGGCCATCAAGGCCCAGGCCCAGGCCCGGGGCATCGACCTGTCCGGCGCGGACATCCGCTGCCTGGCCACGGACCCCCAGCGCGAGGACTTCGCCGCCACCCTCTACGGCCTGCGCAAACACAAGGGCCTGACCCTGGAGGCGGCCCGGGACCTCGTGGCCGACAAGACCTATTTCGGGACCCTGATGGTCTACGCGGGCCAGGCCCACGGCATGGTTTCGGGCGCGACCACGACCACGGCCGAGACCATCCGCCCGGCCTTGCAGTGCATCAAGACCCGGCCCGGCGTCGGGCTGGTGTCCAGCGTCTTTTTCATGTGCCTGGCCGACCGGGTGCTGCTCTACGGCGACTGCGCCGTCAATCCGGACCCCACGGCCGAGGAACTGGCCCAGATCGCCTGGAGTGCGGCCGCAACGGCCCGGTCCTTCGGCATCGAGCCCCGGGTGGCCATGCTGTCCTATTCCAGCGGGGCGTCCGGCAAGGGGCCGGACGTGGACAAGGTCCGCCAGGCCACCAGCCTTCTGCGCCAGCGCGCCCCGGACCTGCCGGTGGAAGGGCCCATCCAGTACGACGCCGCCGTGGACCCGGCCACGGCCAGGGAAAAGCTCCCGGACAGCGCCGTGGCCGGCAAGGCCACGGTCTGCATCTTCCCGGATCTGGACACGGGCAACATCGCCTACAAGGCCGTCCAGCGCTCCTCCGGGGCCGTGGCCATGGGGCCGGTGCTGCAAGGGCTCAACAAACCGGTCAACGACCTCAGCCGGGGCTGCACCGTGACCGACATCGTCTACACGGCGGCCATCACCGCCATCCAAGCCGCGGAGGCCCCATGAACGTTCTCGTGCTCAACGCCGGCAGTTCCTCGCTCAAGTACAAGCTGCTCGACATGGCCACGGACACGGCCCTGGCCTCGGGGCTGGCCGAACGCATCGGCCAGGGCAACGGCCGGCTGACCCATGAGACGGCCTCGGGCAAGGTCGTGGAGGACCTGCCCCTGCCCGACCACCGCGCGGCCCTGGCCCGGGCCGTGGCCCTGCTCACCGATCCCGGCCAGGGGGTCATGCAGGGCCCGGCCGCGGTGGGCGCCGTCGGCCACCGGGTGGTCCACGGCGGCGAGCGCTTCAGCGCCCCGGCCGTCATCGACCGGGCCGTGCGCGACGGCATCGAAGCGGCCGTGCCCCTGGCGCCGCTGCACAACCCGGCCAACCTCCAGGGCATCGACACGGCCATGGCGCTTTTCCCCGGCTGCCCCCACGTGGCCGTGTTCGACACGGCCTTTCACCAGACCATGCCGCCCAAGGCCTTCCTGTACGCCCTGCCCTACGCCTGGTACGAGCAATACGGCGTGCGGCGCTACGGCTTCCACGGCACCTCCCACCGCTACATCGCCACGGAGACCGCCCGGTTTCTGGGCAAGCCCCTGTCCGCCTGCGACCTGGTGACCGTGCACCTCGGCGGCGGCGACTCGGTGTGCGCCATCAAGGGCGGCCAGAGCGTGGACACCTCCATGGGCATGACCCCCCTGGCCGGGACCATGATGGGGACGCGCTCGGGCGACATCGACCCGGAAATCATCTTCTACCTGCGCCGCACCGCCAAACTGGAAAACGCCGCCATCGACGCGGCCCTCAACACCCAAAGCGGGCTCTACGGCATCTGCGGCTCCAGCGACCTGCGCGACATCCATGCCCGGCGCCAGGCCGGCGATGCCCGGGCCGAACTGGCCTTCGAGATGTTCGCCCTGAGCATCCGCAAGTACATCGGCGCCTACATCGCCACCCTTGGCCGGGTGGACGCCGTGACGTTCACGGCCGGCATCGGCGAGCACGACCCGGCCACGCGGGAACTGTGCCTCAAGGGCCTGGCCGGGCGCGGCATCGTCCTCGATCCGGAGAAAAACCGGGCGGCCATGGGCCAGGCCATGGAGATCGGCACGCCCGAAAGCCCGGTGCGCATCTTCGCCATCCCCACGGACGAGGAACGGGAGATCGCCCGGGAAAGCCTGGCCGTGCTGGGCCGGTAACCGCCGGGCGCAACGGCCCGGCCCAGGGGGGGGTCGCGAAGGAAGGGCTACTGAGGCAGCTTTTCCCGGATGAGGGTCTCCTTGGACAGGCTCCAGTAGGGCACGCCGTCGCGGGTGCGGCGGCACTTGAAAACGTAGGCCCCGTTGACCCGCAGCTTGGCCACCAGGAAGACCGTCTGGCCGCCCACGTCGGCAAAGGCGCCCCGGATCTTGAGCCGATCGCCGGGGCTTACGGTGTAGGTCAGGAGTTTGGCGAAGGCCGAAGGCCCGGCCTGGGCCTCGACCACGGTGCCGTCCGTGGTCCGCACGGTCAGCACCGGCCCCGGGGCCATGCCCGGCAGGGGGGCGGCCTCGCGGATGCCGACCAGGCGGCCGGTCAGAGTGGTCGCGGCCTCGGGCCTGTAGAGCCGGTCATAGGCCCCGCCCCGCTCCCAGCCGGCCAGGCCCGTCTGGGCCAGACCCGGGAACGGGGCCAGCACACACCAGGCGACAACGGCCAAGGCCACTCGCCACCCCAGACGCGTCGTCATGCTCCCGGCCATGGTCCCGTCCTTCTCGTTAGCGCGACGGCCCGCAGGCGCCAGCCGCCCCCGGGTCGCCGCAGGGTTGCCCGAGCCCGCTGCCCGGCTCGAACCGCGACAGGAGCTGCCGGTACTGGGCCAAATCCAGCAGCGAAACGCCCTTGGCGGCCAGGGCCTGGAATTCCGGCTGGGTCGGAAAGGAGAAATACCGGCGCGCGGCCGGGTCCTGGGGCGTCGCCGGCACCGGCTCGCCGGCCTCGATGCGCGGCAGGATATCGCGAAACAGGGCGATGCCCAGGGGATAGAGGCCGACGGTGACGTCGAAGATGGAGCGGCCGGGGGTGAAGGGCAGGCGGCGGATGTCCACGATGGGGCCGGTATCCAGGCCCCGGTCGATGACGTGCAGGGTGACGGCGGCCTGGGGTTCGCCGGCCAGGGCCGCCCGAAACGGGGCCAGGACCCCGCCGTAGCCCGGCAGCTCCCCGGGGTGGACGTTGTAGAGGCCACACCTGGGGATGGCCAGGACCGCGTCCTTGAAAATCCATTCGTAGCGCACGGACAGGATGACGTCCGGGGCCAGGGCCCGGATTTCCGCCACGGTTTGGGGCTGGTTGACGTCGCCGCGCAGGCGCACCGGGATGCCCAGGTGGCGCGTCAGCCCGGCCACGGTGTGGCACTCGGGCGCGGCCCCGGGGGCAAACGGGGCGCGGTCCAGGGCCGGGAAGAGGTGTTCCACCGGCAGGTCGCGCTCGAAAAACAGCAGCTCGGCCAGGCCCGGGTCACGGCGTTCGAGGGCGGTGACCCGGTCGGAGAGCAGAAAATGCAGCTCGTGGCCGGCCAGCAGCCTGGCCGCCGCGTTGAGGGCCACCACGCCGGCCAGATCCAGCTTGGAACAGACGAGGATGCGCATGGTTCGGGTTCCTGGCGGTTAGGGGGCCTTGGCCGGGGCGGGCTCGATTTCCTGGTAGATCTCGTCGGAGGCGGCGATGATGTCCACGGGCGGGTCGTAGCCGATGATCTGGGCTTCCTGGAGGTTGATGGCGATTTTCGGCGGGTCCTCGAAGAGCTGGGGCAGCTGCCGGGGCTTGGCGCCATGGAAGACCCCGGCCATGGTTTCGGCGTGGAAGCGGCCCACGTATTTGAAGCCGGCCAGGGCCAGGCTCAGCAGCGCCCCCTGGCGCACCTCGTCGGAGCCGTTCTGGGAAAAGGTCGGGACGTTGTTGCCGTTGAGGGCTTCCATGACCTGGGGCAGGCTGCGGGGGGTCAGGCCCTTCTGGATGGTCAGGTACATGGCGTCGATGTTCGGGGCCAGTTGCCGGGCGCATTGGATCACCGAGGCCTCGGCCTCGGCCGTGTCCGGGGTGGAGGCCTTGGTGAAGCAGGGCACCACGGTGAAGCCCCGCTCGGCGGCCACCTGTTCGATGGCCGGCAGGGCGGCGTAGCTCTTGCCGGCCACGGAGTCCTCGTAGGCCACGCCCAGTTTCTTGAAGCCGATGATGTCGTGAAACAGCCGCAGCTGGCGTTCGTGGATGGTCGGGTCGAGCCGGGCGTTGATGTTGTCGCGGCCGGAGTCCCCGACGCTTTTGACGATGCCGGCGGCGATGGGGTCGGTGGAGGAAAACACCAGGGTGGGCACGGTGTTGCGGTCGTTGGCCAGGTCCTGCCCGGCCCAGGTGCCCATGGCGATCATCAGGTCGATATCCTTGGCCGTGGCCAGGCGGGTGAGCGCCGCCTCCTTGGTCTTGGCCCGGCTGGCCTCGTCCCAGCGCGAGGTGTAGAAGGCGTCGGCCGGAAATTCCAGGTAGTCGCTTTTGACGTTGGCCCCGATCCACTTCCAGAGGTTGGCCGGGACGTTTACGTCCTTGTCCTGGGGAAAGGCCACCGGCTCCAGCCAGCCCAGGGCGGCCAGGCCGTTGATCACGGACTTGAGCACCTGGGGATAATTGGCGTAGGGGCCGCCTTCCAGATAGCCGATACGCCATTTTTTCCCCTGATTGAGCGTCGGCTGGAGGTTCGCCGGGGCGTCGGCGGCGGCCCGGGCGGTGGCCAGGGGCAGGGAAAGAAGCAGCAACAACACCGCGATCCATCGGCAATGCTTGGTCATATCCCTTGGTCCTGCTTCGGGCGGTATCGGCCCCATTAGCTTCATGATACGACTGGCGTCCTCATGGCGTCAAGCCATCCGGTCACTTGTAAAAATGCCGGCACTCATGCAAGTTCGCCCCCACATGGCCCGCATTCCGTTCTCATTCTACAGCGTCCTGGGCAACACCTTCGCCCTTGTGGACGAGGCCGCCGGCCCTGGGCCGAGCGAGGCGGAAAAATCGCGTTTCGCCCACCTGGCCTGCCGCGACGGCCACGGCATCGGCGCCGACAACCTGCTGGCCTTGCAGCGGGCCGTCCCCGCGGTCCTGGCCGACATCCGCCGCCATCGGGGCTATCCGCCGCAGGCCCCGACCGCCGGAAACGGCGGGCCGACGCCCTTCGTCTTTCGCATGTTCGAGCCCGACGGCAGCGAGGCCCTGTGCTGCGGCAACGGCCTGTTGGCCATGGCCCGGCACCTGGACCTCTTCTACGGCCTGGCGGCGGCCTCCATCCTGACCGAGTTGCCGGCCGGCGAACCGGTGGCCCGGGCCATCGGCCGGGGCGAGGCGCCCGGATGCTACAGCGCCGACATGGACGCCCCAAGGGCCATGCCCGAGGGCTTCCTGCCGCCGGGGTTCATTGCCCGGGACGCGGGCGTGTTCGGCCGGTTCCGGAATTTCTCCGCCCCGGACCCGGCCGACGGCCGGGGCGAAGCGGCACTGCACCTGTCCGGCTACGCGGTCTACACGGGCGAGCCGCATCTCGTGTTCCTGGAACAGGCAGCCGGTACCGCCGATGCCCCTGATGCCCCCGATGCCCCCGATACCAAGGACGCGCGGCGCATTTTCGCCCAACTCTTCGATTCTCCGTCGCGGCCCTGCCCGGGCCCCGATCCGTCGCGCTGCCGGCGCGAAAGCGTCGCCTTGCTGCGCGCCCTGGGCCTGGCGGCCAATAGCCGGTCGCCGGGACTGTTTCCCCGGGGCATCAACCTGGTCTTCGCCCGGGTGACCGATACCGCCGGCGTCCTGGAATACCGCTGCTTCGAGCGCGGCATCCGCAAGGAAACCCTGGCCTGCGGCACGGGCGCGGTGGCGGCGGCCGCCCTGGCCCACCATCTGGGCCTGGTGGCCGGGCCGCGCGTCACGGCCCGCCCCGTCCGGTGCGCCTGGGCCAATCCCGGGCCGGACACGGCCCTGACCCTGACCCGCCGGCCGGGCGGCGCCTGGACCCTGACCGGCCGGCCCGTGCTCGTCTACCGGGCCTGGGCCGACCAACCGGCCGGCCCCGTCGCCTGACGGCCCGCCCCCCCCTTCTCCCGGCTCTCCCACCCAGGCCGGGCCGAAACGGCAACCATGGCACGGAGAGCGTTGTAGCGTAGGGAAACCCTGGCGGCTGTCCTTTCTTCCTTTTGCCCTTACCCGGCCTGCGGGCCCTGGTAGAGGACCAGCATGACGGTGATGTCGTCGGATTGGGGTTCCTCGCCGGCAAAGGCGCGCACTTCGGCCATGACGTTGGCCACGGCGACCTCGATGGGGGCGTCCCGGTCCTTTTCCACCTCTTCGAGCAAGCGCTGCGACCCGAACAGGGCATGCTCGGTGTTCATGGCCTCGGTCACGCCGTCGGAATAGAGGAACAGGGCCTCGCCCGGCTCCAGGGTCATGGTGTTGACCGGGAAGCGCAGGTCCGGGATGGCCCCGACGATGGCGCCTTTTTTCCCGCCCAGGTACTGGGCGGCCTGGCCGTGGCGCAGGAGCACGGGCGGGTTGTGGCCGCCGTTGGCGTAGAGCAGCTCTCCGGTGCGTACGTCGAGCAGGCCGCAAAAAAGCGTCACGAACATGCTGGAGGGGTTGTCCCGGCTGAGGTCCTTGTTGACGGCCTCCAGGATGCTCCCGGGCGAGGGCGTGCGCAGGGCCACGGCCTTGATCAGGGTGATGGTGACAGCCATGAACAGCGCGGCCGGCACGCCCTTGCCGGCCACGTCCCCGACCACGAAGCACAGCCGGTGCTCGTCGATGTAAAAGAAGTCGTAGAGGTCGCCGCCCACTTCCTTGGCCGCTTCCATGATGGCGTAGATGTCCGCCTCGCCCTTGTCCGGAAAGGGCGGGAAGATCTTGGGCAGGATGCCCATCTGGATGTCCCGGGCGATGGACAGTTCCTGCTCGATGCGCTCCTTGGCCGCCCTGGTCTCCATGAGCCGCTGGATGTTGCCGTGCAGTTCCCGCTCCATGAACGCAAGCGCCTCGGCCAGGCGGCCGACCTCGTCGCGGAACCGGCCGGCCATGGTCGTAACCACCGAATCCGCGGCCGGCGCGGCGGCGAAGTCGTGGGTGGGCAGTTCCTTGGCGTAGCCGGCCAGCCGGTTGAGGGGACGGGCGATGCCCCCGGCCAACGGCAGGGCCAGGGCCAGGCCCAGGATGAAAATGGCGGCGATGATCAGGGACTGCCGGGTCACCAACGCCGTGGCCGGGGCCTCGATCTCGTTCAGCGGCGCCTGGGAGGCCACGTACCAGTCCAGGCCCTTGAGCCGCTTGGCCCGCAATTCCCGGACACGGCCGGCGGCGTCGGTATAAAGCACGAGGCCGTCGTCGGTTGCGGCCGCGGCCTTGAGCCGGACAAGCAAATCCCCCAAGGCGGCCTTGTCCGGCAACACGGCACCCTCGGGCACGGCCAGCAGGGCATCGGCCGCGTTGAACACGAACAGGAAGCCGGTCTTGGCGATGTGGACCTGGCCCAGGCTTAAGCGCAGGGCATCGACGAGCTGGCGCAGCTTGGCGTCGGCCTGGCTTTCGATGTCGCCGATGTCCACCACGGCGGCCAGCATCCAGTCGAAGCCGGGCACGGCCACGAAATGGCCGAGTTTCTTGCCGCGCGGCGCGCCGTCCGGGCCGGGCCAGGGGAAGACCGCCAGCCCGCCGCCGTAGGCCGCCGCCTCCCCGCGCATGGAGGGAAGGACCAAACGGCCCTTGAAGTCGCGCAGCAAGGACAGGTCCCGGCCGAGGAAAGCGGCATCGGGATGGAAAAGGAGCCGGCCCGCCCGGTCGTAGAGGAAGAATTCCTCGCCGGCCATGTCCTGGCCGGCCAGCCATTTGAGGGCTTCGTCCTTGGCCTCGGCCTGGGGCACGAGCCCCCGGCGGGCCAGGTCGGCGAAGGTGGCCAGGCCCTTTTGGACGATGGCGGCCTCGGCGGCCAGCCGGGCCTTGCGCTCGGTGACGGCCTCGACCTTCTCGCGCAGCAAATGCTGGTATTCCCCACGGATATGCAGGGTCACCAGATCGAGGACGTTGTTGACGGAGCGCTCCTCCGCCGCGAGCATGGCCGTACCCACGTCGGACTTGGTGAAATACAAAATGGGCAGGGCCGTGGCCGCGAGGATGGCCAGGACCAGGAGCACGATCTTGGTGCGAAGGGATGTGAACATGGGCGTTCGCCGTGCCGGAACCGATCCGGTCGTAACAGATTGCGCATGCGGCCAACGGACCGCGACGCCGGAGGCGGTGCCCCGTGTCGCGCCCTTTTGTAGGGATACATGGTTTTCCGAAGACAACACTTCGGCATACTTCTTTTTCTAAAAAACCGCCTCTCTCAGGGGATGCGGCACTAGCCGTCATCCCCCGCGCCCAGGCTCGTTTCTTTTCTGGCGACGAGCCAAAAAAGGAGCGTTACGGCGAGAAACCCCACCCCGGCCAGGGCCACGCCGCGCTCCATGCCGGCCACGGCGATGAGCTGGCCGAAAACCAGCGGCCCGAGCATCTGGCCGCTGCGCTCCAGGGCCCGGAACCAGCCCGTGGCCTGGCCCGGTCCCAGGCGGCGGGAAACCCGGGCGTTGAAGGCATAGATGGCCTGGGCCGCGAATCCCAGGCTGCCGGCCAAGCTTAGCAACAAAATGGCGCCGAGTACGGCCGTAAAGCCCTGGTACACGAAAAAAAGGGCCAACCCCAGCGAGGCCGACAGCCCGCAGGCCACGATGAAGCCCTTTTTCTCCCTGGCCCTGTCCACCAGACGGCTGACCCGCGGGGCGAGCGTCACCATGAACAGCCCGTACACCATCAGCACCCGGCCGATGTCGGACTGGCTCACGCCCAGGCGGCGAAGGTACAGGGTGCTGAAATAAAACATGAACCCGACCAGGGCGATGGAAAAGGGAATGCTCGCCAGCAGCAGCAGGGCCATCATGTCGCGGTCGGCCAGGAAGGTTGCCAGCGAGCGCAGGCGCACCGTGCCCATGCGCCGCACCCCGTGCGCCTCGGCCGGGGCCTGCAAGGCGCGCGGGAGGCAGCAGGCGGTAAAGAGCCCCGAGGCCAGGGTGAAGCCCACGGCCACCAGAAAAACCGGTGCATAGCCGAGCCGGTCGGCCAGGATGGCACCCATGGCCGTGCCGCACAGGCTGCCGGCGTAGATGCCGGCCACCAGATGGGAAAAGCCCCTGGCCCGGGAGTCCGGGTCGGTGTGGGAAAACACGAAATGCTGCATGGCCATCCAGGTCAGGCCGTAGCCCAGGCCGACCACGGCCCTGGCCCCGAGCAGCCAGCCCGGCCCCGTGGCCTGGTAGCACAGAAACGACCCCAGGGCCGTGGCCGCCAGGCCCGTGTAGAAGGGCTCGCGCCAGTCCCGGGCGTCGAGCCACACCCCGCAGGGGATGATGCTCAGGCCCGTGAAAAGCATCTCCGCCGAGATGGGCAGCCCCAGCACCATGTCCTTGGACAGCCCGGCCATGGGCTTGTAGAGCGCCTCCATGAACAGGGGCAAAAACGACACCGACAGGCCCATGGCGAAAATAAACAGGAAGGCGGCCGGGCGGATGACGGCGGCGGCCTCGCCAAGCCTGCCGTCGGCCCCGCTCGGGGCGCCCGAAAGCCGCAGCCGCATGGAGGCCGTCAGGAACTGGGCCATTTCCGACAGCAGCAAGAAGGAAACCACGGCCACGGTCAGGGCGTCCAGGAGCCCGCCGCGCAGGCGCGCCTCGAGGAAGTCCCGGGACGGAAACACCCGCACCGCGCCCAGGGCCTCGCCCGCGCGGCCGCCCAGGGGCCTGGCCTGGACCGCATCCGGAACCGTGGGCGCCGCCGCCGTGGTGTAGACGACATCGCCGCCGGCGTCCTGGACGTCGATGGCCGCCACTTCCGGGTTGCCGGCCAGGAGGCGGCCGAAGACCTTGTCGATGCCCACCAGCTTGTCCAGGCGCAGGCCCTTGGCGAGCAGGGCGTCGAGGTCCTGTTGCAGGAAGGTGGCGATGGAGGCGGCTTGGCTTTCGACCAACTGGCGGTATTGCGCGCCGAGCAGCCGGGCGTTTTGCAGGCTGTAGGCGGCCTGGGCCAGGCCCAGGGCCAGGATGAGCCCGGCCAGCAGCCGGCCCGGGCCTTTGGGGCCGTCCGCGCGGCCAAGCCGGGAAAATAGCAGCACCGCCAGGATGCCGGCCGCCCCGGCCAGGGTCAGCCCCAGGTCCCGCAGGCTGGCCACGAGCACCGCCCCGACCCCGGCCCGCTCCACCGCCTGATCCAGGTACAGGGACAGGGTCCCGGCCACGGCCTTGCCGCGCTCGCGCAGGGGAAAGGACAGGCGGTACCAGCCGTTAACGGGCCGGGCGCTGACGGCGACCTGTTCGCCGCCGACGTCCTTGTCGGCCTGGGGCACCGAGGACCAGTCCCGGGCAGCCGAGCCCAGGTCGGGCCGGGCGGCGAACAGGTCCCGGCCGTCCGGCAGGGCCACCACGATGTCGCCGATGTCGGGCTGGCGGGCCAGGGCGGCGGCGGCCAGGCGGTCCAGGCCCAGCATCTTGTCCAGGGGCTTGCCGAAGCGCAGGTCGTTTTCCAGGGCGGCGCGCATCTGGCGCCCTTCGAGGCCAATGCGGGAGAGCAGGGACTGCAGGTAGATTTTTTCGAAGCCGTGCAGGCTCAATCCGGCATTGAAGGCCAGGGCGGTGGCGAGTATCGAAAGCGACAGGAGAAAGACACGGAGCCTGGGCACGGGGGTCTGGCGCATGGGGCATCCCTATCCCATGGCCCAGCCTATTGTACAGGCCGCGCCCGGGGAGGGGCCGCCGCGCAATGCACATCCATGTCGATTCGGAAACCGGGCGGCTTACGCGCGTGCTCATGGCGCGTATGAACGATTTCGTGCTCCACGAGCCCATGAACGAGGTGCAGCAACGGTACTATGCCGTCGATGCGCCGCGCCCGGACCGGCTCAAGGCCCAGCACCAGGCCTTTGCCGCCGCCCTGGCTGCGGCCGGCGTGGACATCGTCTGGGCCGAACAGCGCACCGACACGCTCCACCAGGTCTTCGTGCGCGACATCGCCGTCGTCATCCTCGACACGCTGGTGGTGTGCGCCCTGCGCCAGCCCCTGCGCCGCAACGAGCCCAGGGCCCTCGACGGGCTTCTGGAACGGCTCGACGCGCCGGTTGCCCGCGTGACCGAGGGTTTTGTGGAAGCCGGGGACGTCATGGTCCACGGGGGCTGCCTGTACGTCGGCCAAAGCCCGCGCACCGACGCCCGGGCGCTCGACTGGCTGCGGCGGCGCTTCGGGGACAGGCTGGCCGTCACCCCGCTGGCCCTGGCCCCGCCGTTTATCCATCTGGACGTGGTCTTTTGCCCGGTTGGCCGCGACCAGGCCATCGTCCATGCCCCGGCCTTCGCGCCCGAGGCGTTGGCCTTGTTGCGCGGCCGTTTCCGCTGCCTCGAGGTCGACCGGCGGGAGCAGTTCGGGCTGGCGACCAACGTGCTGTCCCTGTCCCCGGAGGTGGTCGTCTCGCCGGCCCACCAGGCGCGGGTCAACGGTGCGCTGCGGGCCATGGGGTTGCATGTGGTGGAGGTGGCCTACGACGAGGTCGCCAAGCTTGGCGGCGCCCTGCGCTGCGCCACCTGTCCCCTGTGCCGGGAGCCGGTCCCGGCAGCGGCGGGACAGGGGACAATACCCTAGTGGCGCTTACGCGATGCGGAGCGTTGCTTGTTCGAATGCAACGGCAAGGAATAATAATTTTTCTTAAAAAATACTCTCGTATGAGGGTTTTGCAAAAATCGGTTTTGCTAAATAATCCTGCAAAACCGTATGGATAGGAGTAGAACGGAAGCTGGTTATGTGGTAGTTTGAGTTCACCACAAACCTAAACTAAAACCACACGAGCCAGCTTCCATGAGACTCCTATCACGCATCCTCGGTGCCATACAAGGTTCTTTGATTCCATGTTTAGAAGAAAAGTTTGGTTCTTTGACAGATAAGCAGAAAAGACTCGTTGAGATTATTGAGTTGGTTCGCATAGAAGATCATATTTCGGATTTGCCTCGATTCGGAAGAGGTAGGCCATCATATAGTCGCGCAGCTATTGCCAGAGCGTTTATTGCGAAAGCTGTTTTAAATTTTCCTAACACAAGGGCTCTCGTTGAAGCGTTGCAATTGATGCCAAGTCTTAGACGGATTTGCGGTTTTGAAGAACACAAAACTATTCCGCATGAATCTGTATTTAGTCGTGCATTTTCAGAATTCTCTTTAAAAGGTTTGCCTCAAAATGCCCATGAAAGACTTGTCAGGCTACATTGTAGCGAACGATTGATTGGGCATATTAGTCGTGATTCGACAGAAATTAACGCCAGAGAAAAACCAACTAAAAAAATGAATCCGCCCAAACCCAAAAAACGCCGCCGCAGGGGGCGGCCGATTAATAGCAAGACAAAGCCAAAGACAAAGAAGCTACTTGAGCGACAGATAGAAATGACTAGCGACGAAGCCAGAATGACTCTTCCTATGGCATGTGATATCGGTGCTAAATCTAGCAGTAAGGGGCATTTTCGTCGATGGATTGGATATAAATTACATATTGATTCGGCGGATGGTCAAATTCCTATCAGTTGTATACTTACTTCTGCTTCACTACACGATAGTCAGGCAGCCATACCGTTGGCAAAAATGTCCGCTGAACGAGTAACAAGTCTCTATGACTTGATGGATTCAGCGTACGATTCCAAAACAATTCGCGACTTTAGTCGTTCATTGGGGCACGTTCCGATTATTGATTTTAACAAAAGACGCAATGGAATAAAAAAAGAAATGGAGCCAGCAACTAGCATTCGATACAGAGAAAGAACTAATTCTGAACGTGTTAACAGCCGTCTTAAAGATGATTTTGGCGGAAGAAGTCTTATGGTTCGCGGTGGACCTAAGGTCTTTGCTCATCTTATGTTTGGCA
Source organism: Solidesulfovibrio sp. DCME (assembly GCF_049995385.1). Taxonomy (NCBI): domain Bacteria; kingdom Pseudomonadati; phylum Thermodesulfobacteriota; class Desulfovibrionia; order Desulfovibrionales; family Desulfovibrionaceae; genus Solidesulfovibrio; species Solidesulfovibrio sp. DCME. The sequence continues at coordinate 258,507 of NZ_CP188261.1, read as the reverse complement.
TCCTTGCGTTGACAGCAGATCAATTGATTCGTTTGTTGACAGTATAGCAACAATATGATTTTGATACTCATAAATCAGGATATTCGTTTCTGAATTATGTGCAAAATAGAAACACGACAGCATTAAAACACATTAGTGTTTAAAAATGAGCACTCATGCCCGTTGGAATGTGTTAATTCTGTAGCTCGTATTATTTTTGCAAAACCCTCGTATTTTTTAAGGGCGCACTACTAGCCCAGATAGGCCTTGGTGACCCGGGGATCGTGGAGGAGCTCCTCCGACGGGCCGGACAGGACGATGGCGCCGGCTTCCACCACATAGGTGCGCGCCGCCACCCGCATGGCCTGGAAGGCGTTTTGCTCCACGAGCAGGATGGTCGTGCCCATGGCCCCGAGCCCGGCGATGATCTCGAAGATTTCCGCCACCAGCAGCGGCGCCAACCCCAGGCTGGGTTCGTCGAGAAGCAGCAGCCGGGGCCGGCTCATGAGCGAGCGGGCCATGGCCAGCATCTGCTGCTCGCCGCCGGACAGGGTGCCGGCCAGTTGGCGCCGGCGCTCGGCCAGGCGGGGAAAGACCGAGAAAAGCCGCGCCTTGTCCGCGGCGATGCCGGCGCGGTCATGGCGCACGTAGGCCCCGAGCTCCAGGTTGTCGTCCACGGTCAGGCGCGAGAGCACCTGGCGCCCCTCGGGGCAATGGGCCATGCCCAGGCGCACCAGCGCCTCGGGCGCCAGTGCCGTGACGTCGCGGCCGTCGAAGCGGATGGTGCCGGCGCGCGGCGTGACCAGCCTGGAGACGGCCCGCAGGATGGTGGTCTTGCCCGCGCCGTTGGCGCCGATGAGCGTGACGATCTCGCCCGGGGCGATTTCCAGGCTGATGTCGCGCACGGCCACCACCGCCCCGTACTCCACGCGCAGTCCGGCGACCTCAAGCAGGGCCATGCCCCACCCCCCCGAGATAGGCCTCGATCACGTCCGGGTCCCGCTGCACGTCCTCGGGCGCGCCCAGGGCGATGGTCAGGCCGAAATGCAGCACCATCACCCGGTCGCACAGGCCCATGACCATGGGCACGTTGTGTTCGATGAGAAAGACCGTCAGCTGGAAGCGCTCCCGGATGTCGCGGATAAAACCGGCCAGGCCGGCCTTCTCGGCCGGGTTGAGCCCGGCGGCCGGCTCGTCGAGGAGCAGGAGCCGGGGAGACAGGGCCAGGGCCCGGGCGATTTCCAGGCGCCGGCGGTCGCCGTAGGGCAGGGAGGCGGCGAGGTCGCCGGCCCGGTCGGCCAGGCGCACCAGGGCGAGCAGCTCCATGGCCCGCTCGGTGATTGCGCACTCCTCGCGCCGGCTCCCCGGCGTGCCGGCCAGGGCGCGCAACAGGCCGCAACGCGCCTTGACGCGCCCGGCCACGCGCACGTTGTCCAGCAGCGACAGCCCCTCGAACAGGCGGATGTTCTGGAAGGTGCGGGCCAGGCCCAGGCCGGCGATGGCTTCGGGCCTGGCCCGGGTGATGTCGTGGCCGTCGAAGGTGACCGTGCCGCAATCGGGGCGCGTCAGGCCCGTGAGCATGTTGAAAAGCGTGCTCTTGCCGGCGCCGTTGGGGCCGATAAGCCCCATGATTTCCCCTGGGCGGACGTCGAGGGAGACATCGCACACGGCGGTTAAGCCGCCGAAGCTGCGCCGCAGGTCCCTGGCCGCAAGCAGCGCGCTCATGCCGCCCCGCTCCGCGCCGGCCGCAGCTTTCTGCCGAGGCTCCCCAGGGCGCCCATGACGCCCCGGGGCAGGTAGACGCAGGCCACGACCAGCACCAGGCCGTTTAAAATCATGCGCGAGTCCTGGAGGGGCCGCAGCAGCTCGGGCAACCCGACCAGCAAGGCCGCGCCGCAAAGCGGCCCCCAGATGGAGCGCGAGCCGCCGATGAGCACGTAGGCCAGGCAGGTGACCGAGGCGTCGAAGGTGCCCTGCCGGGCGTTCCAGGTGTTGAGGAAGGGGGCGGACATGGCCCCGGTGACCGTGGCCAGGGCGCAGCCCAGGACAAAGGCCATGACCTTGTTGCCGGTGGTGGCCACGCCCATGGCCCCGGCGGCCAGCTCGTCCTCGCGGATGGCGAACAGGGACAGGCCCCGGCCCACCGTGCCCAGGCGATGGACCAGGAGCATGGCCACAACAAACAGCGGCCCGAAAAACCACAGGTAGGCCAACCGGCTGGTGAAGGGCTGGGGGATGCCGAAGATGCCCACGGCCCCGCCGGCGATGGGCAGGTTGAGCACGGCCACGCCCACCACCTGGACAAAGGCAATGGTGGCCAGGGCCAGGTAGATGCCGCGCAGCCGCAGGGCCGGATAGCCCACGGCCAGGCCCAGGACCACCCCGAGGGCCAGGGCCGCCAGCCATTCGACCGGGTACAGGAGAAAGCCCAGGCTGTCCCGCCAGGGGGCGAACCAGGGATGGGTGCCCATGACGGCCGCCACGTAGCCGCCCAGGGAGTAGAATCCCAGGCTGGCCAGGGACAGCTGGCCGGCCATGAGCGGCAGGTAGAGGCTCAGGCCCAACAGCGCCTGCTGGACGATGGTGACGAGGAGAAAGCCGTAGTTTTCGAGCAGGCCGGACATGGCTCAGACCTTCTGTTCCAGGCTGCCGCCGAGCAGCCCCTGGGGGCGGATCAACAGGATGGCGAACAACAGCACGAAGGCCACGGCCTCCTTGCTGGCGCTTAAGTCCGCCGGCAAAAACGCCTCGCCCAGGCCGATGACGAAGCCGCCGACCACGGCCCCGGGAATGCTGCCGAGCCCGCCGAGCACCATGACGGCCAGGCCCTTGAGGCCGTAGGCCACGCCGAAATAGGGGCCGGCCAGGCCGAAGGAGGCGCCGATGAGCGTGCCGGACAGGCCGCCGAGCAGGCCCGAGAAAAAAAACGTGCCCCGGATGAAATGGTTGACGCCGATGCCGAGCAGCCGGGCCGTGTCGGCGTTTTCGGCCGTGGCTAAAAGCGCCTTGCCGGTGCGGGTGCGGTTGATGCCCCACCACAGCCCCAGCAACATGACCAGGCAGGCGGCGAAGATGATGACCTGCACCGTGCGCACGGCCACGGGCCGGCCGCCCACGGAAAAGATCACGGCCATGGGCAGGCTGCCGAAGATGTTGGCCGGAAAGGAATAGATCTCGGCGCCGACCAGGTACTGGATGCAGTTGACGATGATCAGCGCCACGCCCAGGCTGCTGACCAGGGCCAGGAGCGGGTCGGCCCCGCGCCGGCGCAGCGGCCGAAAGGCCAGCTGCTCCACGGCCATGCCGGCCAGGCCCGACAGCAGCGCCCCGACGATCAGGGCCGGAAAAAAAGGCAGGGTCACCGGCAGGGTCAGCCCGGACAGCAGGCCGTTGATGCCGAAACGGCCCACGGTCAGGGCGTAGGTGAGGTAGGCCCCCAGGGTAAACACCGCGCCGTGGGCGAAATTGATGATGCCGAGGATGGAAAAGACCAGGGTATAACCCAGGGCGAAGACGGCATAGACCGAGCCGATGCTCAGGCCATTGAGGAGGCTTTGGGTCAGCCAGGCGAAATCCATGGGGCTCCCAGCGCCTCGCCCGGCCGGAAGGGCTGCTCCCGGCCGGGGCCAAGGCCTTCGGGATTATTCGGTGACCAGGACGAAGGCGCCCGTGGTGCCGTCGGGTTGCATGACGATTTTGGAGACGTAGAAATCCTTCTGGTCGATTTCGCCGGAGGGCAGGATGGCGATCTCGCCCACGGGGGTGAGCGTGGGGCCGGTGCGCAGGGCGGCGTTTAGGGCCTCGCGCAGCTGCGGCAGCTCGAACGAGGTGATCTTCTTGCCGCTGTCGCGCTCCACCTTGGCCAGGGCCTCGGCCACGACCTGCACGGCGGCGTAGGCCTGGGCCGAAAACTGGGCCGGGGCCTTCTTGTAGGCCTGCTCGAAGGCCGCGACAAAGGCCTTGTTGACCGGGTTGTGCTCCACGGCGGCCGGGCTGTAGGCCTGGGCCACCAGGGTGTCGGCGCAAAGGGCGCCGCACACCGGGAACATGTTGGGCGAATTGAGGCCGTTGCCGCCGACGATCTGGCCCTTGTAGCCGAGCTGGCGCAACTGCTTGACCAGGTTGCCGGAATCGGCGGCCAGGCCCGAGATGACCACCAGGTCGACATTGGCCCCGAGCACCGTGGTGACCTGGGTGGTGAAATCGGTGTCCGTGGTCTGGAACTTCTGCACGGTGACGGTCTCCAGGCCCAGGTCCTTGACGGCCTGCTGGAAGACCTCGGTCTCGGAGGCCGAGAAGGCGTCGTTTTGGGCGTAGAGCACGGCCACCCGCTTGATGCCGGGGTTTTGCCGCAGGGCCTGCTTGAGGGAATGGGGGGCGACTTGCGTCATGGGCGCCGAGACGCGCGACACGAAGGGCCCGATCTGGGGGATGCCCTTGGCCGTGTTGGACGGGGCGATGACCGGGACCTTGGCCTGGTTGGCCAGGGGGTCGGCGGCGAAGGCCTGCTGGGACAGGGTGGGGCCGATGATGGCCACGACCTTGTCGCGGTTGATGAGGTTCTGGAAGGCGTTGACGGCTCCGGCCTCGTCGCCGCCGGTATCCTGGAAGGCCAGGGCGATCTTCGTGCCGTTGATGCCGCCAGCGGCGTTGATGCGCGCTTCGGCGACCTTGGCGCCGTTGACCTGTTCCTGGCCGAAAAGGGCGATGTTGCTGGTCTGGGCCACGGCGATGCCGATGGGGATGGGGTCGGCCACGGTTTGCGCCCGGGCCGGGACGATCCCGCACAACACGAGCAACAGGGCGGTCGCAAGACGTTTCATGGTCCCTCCGGGCCAGGCGCTTGGCGCGAAATGACAACGTTGTTCATGAAAAGGGTTATCCTGAACGACGGGGGTTTTCCTGTCAAGGTTCGGGCGGAATTGCCTGCGTCCCTCCAGGCAGGGGCACGGCGGAGGCCGGCGTTTGCCCCTGGGGGATGCAACGGCGCGTCGGCCGGACGCCGGCCCGGCAAGGCTTCGGGGCAGGCCAAGGGAGGCCGCCCCACCGGGCCGCCTCCCTCGTCTTCGAGGGCAGGCTCAGGCCTTGGACCGGCCACGGGGCTTGCCCAGGCCGATTTCCATCAGGTCCTCGCCCACGACCAGCGTGCCGGAAAAATTCCGCTGGGCCAGGCGCAGGCGCGCAACCGGCGCGTTGGCCGGGGCGATGTGGCTGAGCACGAGCTTTTTGACGCCGCACAGCTGGGCCACCCGGCCGACGTCGGCCGTGCTCGTGTGGGCGGTGACGACATGGTGGTACAGCGGCCAGGCCGGGTCCCCTTCCTTGACGCCCTGGTAGCAGGCCTTGATCCAGAAATCGTCGATGACTTCGTGGACGAGCACGTCCGCCCCCTTGGCCAGCTTCTGGAGGTTGCCCCGGGTGTCGGGGCCGGTGTCGCCGGAGATGACCACGGAACCGTCGGCGGTGTCGCAGCGGAAGGCGAAGGCGGGATAGACCTCGAAGTGGTCGACCAGGATGGCCGTGACGCGCAGCCGGTCGTCCCGGTAGACCTCGAAGGGCTCCATGGCCGGGCAGGTGATGTCCGCCGTCCAGGGCTTGGCCGGATCGGGGATGACGAAGCCCGGCGGCCAGGGCAGGGCCGCCGGGTCGCCGATCTCCTTGACGACGATGCTTTTGGGGATGTCCGGATAGCCCTCGTCCTGGGCGCAGTCGTTGAAGGTCTGGGCGAAGGCTTGCAGGATGTGGTCCGTCATCAGCCTGGTGCCGGGGGTCGGCGTGGTCAGGGCCGGGTCGCTTTGCCGGGCCTGGATGACCGTGCCGGCGTAGCCGGACCGGTTGTCGTCGAGCCGGCCCCGGTCGCCGGGGCCGATGACGGTCAGGGGCTGTTTCTGGGCATAGCCGGCCCGGGCGCCGATTTCCAGGAAGGTCGGGTAGTCGCCCAGATGGTCCATGTGCAGGTGGGTGAAAAAGACCGCCCGCATGTCGGCCAGGAACATGGACAGTTCCAGTTGGGTGCGCTGTCCGTCGCGGACGACGAAATGGCCGCAGTTGAAGCCTTCGGCCAGGCGGGCGCAGGCGCCGGCGCCCAGGTCGAAGAGGTACATGGCCTCCCCGACCAGCAGGACCTGGGAATTGCTGGCCCGGTTCGAGCCCGGCCACCAGGTCATGCCGCCGGTGGTGCCGAGCAGGACGAGCCGGGTATTGTATTTGCTTGTGCCGAGCAAGGACTTGTCGCCCGGCTGGGCGGCGAAGGCCTGTTTGAGGCCACAGCCCACGAGCAGCGGGGCCAGCGCCAGGGCGCCGGCTCCCTTGAGCACGGTGCGGCGCAACATCTTGGGTCCGAGTCCTTTTCTGGAGACCATGGCAACCTCCGCCGCAAGCGCCTGCGCCCTGCAAGGGATTCATCGATCGTTACAACATGCCACCCCTGTTTCCGTACAAGCCTGGCCGCGTCGCCGCCGGGCGGGCCCGCCGCCAGCGCCGGGCACGCCCGGCGAAGGGGATGCGCGCCCGGCCCAGGCCGTACGAAGGACCATCCGCGATTCGCGGCGCCTGGTCAACGGTTTGCACCGTTGCGGTAGTGACATCCAAGGGCTTGCGGGAGGCCTTTTGGGCGCGGTTTCCGCCCGGGCGGCCATCACGCCGTTTGCCGCATGTCGCCGATGAGTTTTTTCAAGTGATTGGCCTGGTCCGAAAGCGAGGTCACGGAACAGGAGGATTTCTGCATGGCGCCGGATGTCTCGGTGCAGATTTGATGCACGACCTCGATGCTGCTCGTAATCTGTTCACTTGCCGTGGACTGCTCTTCGGCGGCTGTTGCGATGGCCTGAATCTGCGAAGAGGCATCGCCGATCAGGGAGACGATATCGCCAAGCGCCGTCCCTGCCGACTGGGAAAGGACCGTTACGGTATCGATGGCGCCCACGGTGGTATCCACGGACTTGATGTTCTGCTGCGCCCCTTCCCGGATGCCCCGAATGACTTCCTCAACCTCATGCGTCGCGTGCATGGTCTTTTCGGCCAATTTGCGCACCTCGTCGGCGACGACGGCAAAGCCCCGCCCCGCTTCGCCGGCCCTGGCCGCTTCGATGGCGGCATTGAGGGCGAGCAGGTTGGTCTGGTCCGCGATGTCGGAAATCATGTTCATGATTTGCCCGATGCCCTTCGTCTGCTGCTCCAATTCGGACATGGCCGTTTTGAGGCGAAGGGACTGCTGCTGCACCTGGGCAATGCCGTCTACGACCCGCAACACGACTTCGGCGCCGTTTTGGGCCTGCTGTTTGGCCTGTTCCGCCGTTTCCGCGGCCCTGGAAGCGTTGCCCGCGACTTCGAGGACCGTGGCGTTCATTTGCTCCATGGCCGTGGCGGCTTCGCCGACCAAGCCGGCCTGCTGGGCGGCGCCCGTGTGTGCCTGCTCGATACAGGCCGACAAGTCCTGGACCTGGGACAGCACGGTTTCCGAAACCGTATCGGAACTGTTGGCGGCATTGGCCAACAATTCGTTTTGGGCCGTGATCACCCGTTCGCGTTGCGTCGCCTCGGTGATGTCCAGGTAGGAGGCGGCCACGCCGAGCATGGCGCCGCCGAGGTCCTTGATCGGCGAGAGGTTGCTCACCAGCACCCGGGTGCCGCCGTCGTCGGCCGGCACCTCGAATTGCCGGGAAGAGGGGATGCCTGTGCGCATGACCTCCATGACGCGGCTTTCCCGGGTCCGGTCGCGGTAGGCGAATTCGCTGATGGGCTTGCCGAGGTAGTCCGCCACCGCGCCGCTGCGGCCGAAAGCCTGGAGGGTGGCCGGCGTCAAGGATTGCAACGTCCCGTCGACGCCGATGATGGCGAAGGGCGTCGCGATCCCTTGGAGCACGCCCTGGGCCAACCCGAGTTTTTCCTTGAGCGTCTCCGTCATGTGCGCGACGCGTCCAGCCATGTCCGCGAATTCGGCGGCATAGTCCTTCACGTCGAGGCGGCGGCCATACTCGCCCTGGCTGACGGCCTGGACGTAGGCACCGACTTCCCGGGTGGGCCGGCCGACGCGGCGCCAGATGAGCAGCAGCAGCGCATTGGCCAGCACGAGCACCACCCCGGCCGCCGTCAGGGACAACTGGCGCGAGGCGTCCACCGCCGCGCCCTTGACGAGGATGCCTTGCGCAATCCTGGCCGATTCCGTGGCGATGGCGTCCTTGACCCCGGCCTTGACCTCGCGCCACAGCGGCGTTTCCTCCTTGTTGATGAGCTGGGTCGCCTCGGCCACCTTGCCTTCCCTGCCGCGTTCCTGAGCCATTGCCCGCAGCCTGTGGGCCTTGTCCCACAGGGCCCCCAGGCTGTTGGCCAAGGGCCCGAACTGCGGGTCCACCTGCCGCAACGCCTCCAGCGAGGCCCGGAAATCCGCGTCGGCCGCGGCGTAATTCTCCCAGGCTTTCTGGTCGGCCGGGTTGAGGATGATGTTGCGTGTGGCCTGCTCCGTTTGCAGGCCATGGGCCCATAACTCGTGCAGGCGCACCAATGCCGGGATATCGCGCTCCTTGACCGTGTAGAACTGGCTGGTGGCCAGGCTGCCCGCCCGATACGCGATAGCCATGTTGAGCACCAGGGCGGCCGTCAGGCTGATGGACATGAGGAGGAAAAACGATTTGAGCGAGATATTGCGCATGCTGCCTCCTTTTCAAAACGGTTTGTCTTTTACGAAGCCGCCTGGTTGCCCGCAGGGTCGGTCGCCCCGGCCTCGCGCGACGCGGGTGCGCCTTGGGAGAGCGCGGCTTCCAGTTGCTGCATGGCGGCCTCCAGCAGGGTCGCGAGATGGATGAGGAATTCGCGCGGGGATGCGGCTTGCAGCGCCTGCCGGAGGGACTCGGCCAGCGTTTCGATCACGCGCGCGCCGACAGCGCGGGCCTGGTCCGACAGCGACTGCAACAGGCCGTGCACGTCCCCAAACTCCCCCGCTAAAACGGCCCGATGGATCGCTGTTGCCAGGCCGCGCTACGTCCGTATGAATTGCGGCAGCCGGCCCCTGTACAGGGCGATATCCCCTCGGCATGGGCCAGCCCCTCGTCAATGCGAAGCCCCGGCACCTCCGTGTGGGCCGCAATCCAGTCATCGGGTGTACGGCCGAAACGTTGCCGCTGCGTGACGCCCCGCGCCAGGTGTTGGCGCAGGGTGGCGTACAACTGTCTGATGGCGAACGGCTTGGTCAAAAAATCGTCCATGCCCGCCGCCAGCGCCCGCTCCTTGTCGGAGGCGAACGCCAGCGCGGCAGCCCTGGCCCCCTGCCGCTCCAGGACGGCCGTGAGCACCTGCCGCAAAACCGGCATTCCCACGGGCTTTTGCAGGAACGCGGCAAACAGGCTCGGGCCGTAGGCGGGAAGCTGCTTGAGGGTTTCGGCATCATGCCCGGTACACAGGACAAAAGCCGGCGTCGGGGTGAAGCGCGGGGCGTCTTGGATGTTGCGCGCCAAGGCGAACCCGCTGCCCTCGGCCAACTCGCAGTCGCGGATGCCCTGGATGCGCGTTTGCAGGGATCGCGGGGAAAAGGGCTGCCGGTCGCCGGGAATTCCGCAGCGACCTGCTTTACCGCCTCAACATCGTGGAAATCCGGCTCCCTGCCTTGCGGGAACGCCTGTCCGACATCCCGCTGCTCACGGACTTCATCCTGGGCCGCCGCAAAGGCCCGCCCCCCGTCGCCTCGGCGGAATTCCTGGAGGCCCTGGCCTGTTACGATTGGCCAGGGAACGTGCGCGAGCTGACCAACGCCTTGGAGACGGCGGTGATCAGTTGCGAAGGGACAAAGACGCTCTATCCCAAGTACTTGCCCAGTCACATACGCCAACAATTGGCGCGGCGCGCCGTAACGTCCCGGCATCCCCAGGCCCAGGTCGGCAGGGCTTCCGAGGAACAGGAGCCCTTGCGCACCTGGAAGGAAGAACGGAATGCGGCGATAGAGGCTGCGGCCAAAAAGTATTTCATCGAACTGTTGCGCCACGCCTCCGGCGATATCGGATTGGCCTGCCGGCATGCCGCCTTGAGCCACCAGCACTTTTACGCCACCCTCAAGAAATACAACATCAAACCAGGGACCGGGCGCACAGGCTGAAGACCAAGGGAGAAGAGGAAATGCGCAAGGATGTCAAACAAGCCGCAAATACGTTTCTCTTGGAGACATACAACTTTCCCGAAGAGACAAGGGCACGGCTCCTGGAAAAGGCCACCCGTGAAATCCTGCTCAATTGCCAGCAACTCCTGTCAGCCATTTCTTCCGGGGAAAAAGCCGCTCCAACCAAGTGCGCCCATCGGCTCAAAAGCAACCTCAATGCCCTGGGGTTAGTGGCCTTGGTGCAAGAGGCAAAAAGCATCGAGGCCAATACGTTTTGCAGCGGCAAGGCCTTGCTGGGTGCAGCCATGAACTTGCGCGATAAAATCACGGACAAGCCTTGCAGCACCCCAACATAGCGGGGGTCGCGTTTGCTTGGGCAGGCCGGCGGCGCGGGGGAATGGCCGGGGAACGGCAACGGTCCGGCGGCACGGCATTGCGGTCCCCCAGACAGGGCGCGGCCCTTTTCCGGCGATGGGCTGGGCGCCATTGGCCCGTGGGCAACGCGGTTTCGTGCCCGCGCCGGTGCGTGGCTGTCACAGCGCGGCAACAGGCGGCATTGTCCCCGGAAGGCGCACGGCACCCCCAAAAAACGAAGGATTGAGCGGTCCGAGTGCCTGCCCTTGCCCACGAGGGGCCAACCGGCGGCGGCGCAATGCCTTGCGCATGGCCGCGACCCGCCTGGCGAGGGCATCGCCTGACCAAGGCACTTTTTCCTTGCCGTAGAGGCAGGCTTCCAGGGCGGCAAACTGCCGCTGGAGTTCCGGGTCGCCAAACACGTCGATGCATTCCGAGAGGCCGCCCATGCCCTGCGAAGGGTCTGCCGCATCGAACCACCGGGTCAAGGCCCGCATGCTTTCCGGCGCGTTCTGGGAAGCGGCGGCCCGCTGGAATTGTCGAAAAAGCGCTTTCTCCGTTGCTGCGTCGGCCCGTGCCCGGGGCCTGTGCCTGTTGCGCAGCAGCCACACTCCCCCGGTCCCCGCCCCGACGAAAAACACGGCCGCGGCGGCCCACCACCACGCGGAAGCCCTGCCGTGACCGCCGGCAACGCCCGGGGGGGCGCCCGCATCCAGCAACGGGTTCGGGGCCACCTGGAGCGTGACGGGAGGCAGTTTCACCTGCCGCAGGGCCGCCGTGGCCGGGTTCCACCACTGGATCCGCATTTCCGGCAGGGTATACGTCCCGGCCTTCTGGCACACCAAAGAGAACACCTCCACGCGTTTGCCGATGTAATCCCCGCGTGCGGTGTCGGTTGCGACCCGCGGCTGTCGGGCATACACGGCCAGGCCGTCGCTCGACGGCAGCCGCAAGGGGGGCAGCGCCAGGCCGGGCAGCCCCGTTGCCCGCATGGTGATGGTCCGGGTAAAGGCATCCCCCACCGCCGCCTTGCCCGGATTGGGGTCCCATTGGTCGGCGATGTTCAGGTCCGTTGCGGTCACGAACGGGAGTTTCGGGTCGGCGCCGGGCACGTCGAGGACCGTGATTGGCGCGGCCGTGGTGGTCAGGCTTGTGTCCACTTCCTGTCCCGCGTCCCCAAGGTACCCGAATTCCACCGCGAAGGCGGGCAGGGTGAGCGTGCCGGAGCGCAGGGGAAAAAGGGAAATGTCGTACTGCTTGGACATGTAGGCGACGCCGTCGATGGTCGTGGTGCCCAGGATCGGCTGGGCATCGTCCGCCATGATCGCCAGCCCGGCATCCTTGGGCAGATCGAAGCGCGGCACCCCGGCAAAGGAACTGGTCGTCAACAGGGTGACAAGCAGGTCCAGCCGCTGGCCGACCCAGATCTTGTCCGGTTGCCGCAATTCGCTTTGCAACAGGACCGGCTGGCCGGCCGCGGGGCACTGGCGCGTCGCCGCCAGCACGGCGGCCACCAGGAACAGGCCAAGGAGGGCGATGCGCCGGCTCATTGTTTCCCCTCCCGTTCCTGACTCCCCGGTTCTTGCTGCGTCGCCTGGTAGGCGAATTTGGCCCGCAGGAAATCCGCCGGCCGGGTCTGCACCTGGCGCAGCCACATGGCGCGCAGTTCCGCATCCGAAAGCCGCTGCTGGCCGCCGGCCACCGTCTCCTTCTGGTCCTGGGGCGCGTTGGCCGCCTGCTTGTCGAAAACGATCTTGTCCGGCGGCAGGTATGCGCCGCGCCAGCTCCGCGACATCCGCGTCATCAACGGTCACGACCGTCAGATCGGCCCCGACCGTGGCGGCGGCCTGTTTCCAGGCCTCGGGGTTAAGCGGCGGGGCCGGCGGACTGTCCGCCGGGACGCGCACGCCCTTGGGCGCGGCCATGGCGTAGAAGTGCACCGCAATGCCCGTGTCGCGGCGCACTTGCCCCATTTTGGCCAGTTGCGACGGCGGCAGGGAATCGGCCACGAGCAGGATCGAGCCGCCGAGGCCCGCCTTTTGAAACAGCGCGGCGGCCTGGGTCAGCGCCGCCAGCGGGTCGTCCCCGGCACCCGGCATGACGTCCGGGTCAAGCGCCTGGCTGAACATGTCGATGATGTTGGGGTCGACGGTAAAGGGCATGACCAGGTGGCTCGAGCCGGCGTAGGCAACAAGCGCGGCCTTGGCGCCGGGGCGCAGCTTGAGCAGGTCATGGATTTTCTGCGTCGCCCGCACGAGGCGGGAGGGCTGGATATCCTTGGCCAGCATCGTGGGCGTGACCTTGAGGACGATCACCAGGGCGGCGGCATCCTGGGTAAACGGCGTGGGTTCCCTTTTCCAGGTCGGGCCGGACACGGCCAGGATGCCGATGGCCCAGAAGGCGGCCAGCAACAGGACCGGGGAGCGCTGCTGCCGCCGGCCCGCGCCGAGGAGCAAATGCGCCAGCAGATGCTTGGCAATAAGGGCCTGCATGCCGCACCGGCTGTCCCTTCGCAGGGAATACCCGATGAGCCCGGCGGCCGGGACAAACAGCAGCAACAGCCAGGGGCGCAGGAAATGAAAATGGCGAAGCACCTCCATCAGGCCGCCCCCCGCGTCCGCACGATCCGCCCGGCAAGCAGCAGCATGCTCAGCACCAGCACCGCCGCCAGGGGCCAGTCGTACAGGTCCACCTTGGGCCGATAACGGATGGTCTCGATCTGATGCGTGCTCAAGGCGTCGATTTGCGTGTAGATCTTCTCCAGGCCCGGGCCGTCGCCGGCCCAGTAATACGCGCCGCCCGTGGCCGCGGCCACGCCCTGGAGGGTTTTGACGTCCAGCTTTTGTTCGCCCACGGCCGTCGGGTCGCCCACGGCCACGGTGTCGATGACGATGCCGTCGTCCTTGGCGATGGCGGCGGCCTTTTGGGGCTCCAGCTTGGAACTGCTGTCGTTGCCGTCGGTGAGCAGGATCAGGAGCTTGTCCTTGACCGTGCTGTCCTTGAACATGGTGATGGCCAGGCCGATGGCGTCGCCGATGGCCGTTTTGGGGCCGGCCATGCCCACCTGGGCCTCGCGCATGAGTTCCCGGCAGGTCTCGAGGTCCTCGGTGAACGGGGCCTGGATGAAGGGGGCCGTGCCGAAAAAGATCAGGCCCACCCGGTCGCCCTTGCGCCGTTTGAGAAAGTCGTCGAGCACCCCCTTGACCGCGTCCAGCCGGCTGCTTTTTGTGCCGTCGGCGGTGGTGAAGTCCTCGGTGTCCATGGAACTGGACAGGTCCACGCCAAGGAGCACGTCCCGGGAGGGAACCTCCTTGACGACGGGCGGCTCGACCCACTGGGGCCTGGCCATGGCGGCGACCAGCAGGACCCAGCACAGCCCGGCCACGATCTGGCGCGCAAGCGGCTGGGCGCGCACCACGGCCCCATCCCCCGGCGACTGGCCGGACAGCGCGGCCAGTTCATCGAAAAACGGCACCAGCACCGCCGGCCGCTCTTCCCTATAGGGACGGGCGAGCCGCCGAAACACCAGCGGCAGGGGCAAGAGGACAAACAGCCAGATGTTGGCGAAGATAAACATGGATCAGGCCGCATCCTCGGGTACCGCAACGGTTGCGACAGGGGACGCCCCGCCGCCCGGACGGGGATGGCCCAGGACGCGGGCCGGTTCGGGCGGTTGCGGGGACGTTTCCCCAACTGCGCGGTGGCCGGCCAGCCAGGCCCGCACCGCCTGGCACAGGTTGCGGACCTGGGCCGGGCTGATGCCCGCAAGCTGTGTTTCGGGAGCGTACGGACCCAGCAACAGCAGCCGGCCGTTTTCCCCGGCGAAAAGCGGCCGGCCGTAGCGGCTGTCCAGAAAATCGAGCCACGGTTGGCCGCTCAACGAGGCGGCCTGGGCGCGGCCATAGGCGGCCAGGGCCGTGCGTTTGAGAAGTTCGGACAAGCGCGGCAGCAGGAGGTGGGCGGCCGTGTCCGTGGCCAGGCCGCTTGTGAGCCCCGCCAACTCGGCCAAGGCCTGTCGCCGGTAGGCATTGCGCCGCCAGCGCCGATACGCGACCACCCCGCCCCAGACCAGGAAAAGCAGCGCCGTCAGCCCCAGCGCATACCAGCCAGGGGCCGGCGGCAACCATGGCACAGGCGTTGGCACGACGATGTCGTGCAGGTTTTGCAAATCGATGGAACTTGGCATCTAGTCGTTACCCATCCGAGATCACGGCACAATTCCCTCTTCGCAAGCCTGCATCACTCGCCTGGGGCCACAACCCAAAAGCCTCTTGGGATTCCAAGGGGCAACGCCCTTTGGCTGCCGGAGGCGTCCGCTCCTGACCCTATGGGACACTCCGCCGCGCGCAGGGCCAGCCGGCCCGACTCAGCGGGACCCTTCCACGGGTACCGCCACGGCCGGGGCCGGCTTGCCCGGAACAAACCCGAGGGTGGCCCGTACCTGTTCGGCCACGTCGCCCACCGTGTTTAAGGGCAGCACCGGGACGCCCAGCCGGTGCAGCGCGTCGGACAGGGTGCCCAGGCGCCCCTGGAGGAATTCCGGGAAGCGTTTGCGCAATTGCCGGTTGTGGCCGTCGAGGCGGATCTGGCTTGTGCCGTCGCTTATGACCAGAAAGCCCTTTTCCGGCAGTTTCCGGGCCAGGGGATCGTACACCGGCGCCAGGAGCAGGTCGTTGTGACGGGTCAGCGTCGTCGCCAGGCGCAGGGTGGCCTCGCCCAGGCCGAAAAAATCGCTGATGACGCAGACAAGGAAATCATGCCCGGCCAGGGACACGGCCCGCTCAAGGGCCTGGTCGAGCATGTTCGGCGCGGGGACGATGCCCCGGTCGACGCCAAGCCGGTTGTTTTGCTCCACGAGGATCTGGAGGATCCGCATCACGGTTTTTTTCGACCGCTGGCACCGCACCACCCGGATGTCGCTGTCGTCAAAAAGGACCGCGCCCACGCGGTCGCCGGCGGCCACCACCCGCCAGGCGGCCAGGGCGGCGGCCTGGGCGGCCGTAACCGACTTCATGTTGACCCGCGAGCCGAAAAACATGGACAGGCGCTGGTCCACCACGAGCAGGACCGGCCGCTCCCGGTCCTCGGCATAGACCCGGACCTGGGGCTCCCCGGTGCGCCGGGTCGCCTTCCAGTCCATGGCGCGGATGTCGTCCCCGGGGCGGTATTGCCGCAGTTCCTCGAAATCGAGCCCCCGGCCGCGCAGCCGCGAGGCGTGCCGGCCGGCAAGCAGGCTGTGCACCGGCTGCCTGGGAAGGAAGCTGAACCCGGCCGCCTTGTGCTGGAGGCGGATCAACTCCTCCAAGGTCACGTAGACACCGGGGCTATTTTCGCCGTGCTTGGAGCGCATATTGCCCTTCCCGGCCGCCGTCAGGCCACGGCCACCTGCTTGACGATGGCGTCGATGACCGCATCGGCGCTCACCCCGGCGGCGTTGGCGTCGTAGCTGAGAATCAAGCGGTGGCGCAGGCAGTCATGGACCACGGCCCGCACGTCATCCGGCACGACATGGTCCCGGCCGCCCAGCCAGGCCTGCACCCGGGAGCACTTGTCCAGGGCCAGGCTGCCCCGGGGGCTGGCCCCGACTTCCAGCCAGCCGGCCAGCTGCTTGTCGTATTTCTCGGGGTGGCGGGTGGCGCTGATAAGCGCGACGATATAGCGGTCGATGGCCTGCGAGGAATAGACGGCGCGGATTGCGTCGCGGGCGGCGAAGACGGTTTCCTGGGCGATGGCGTCTTTCGTGGGCGCGGGCTGCGCCCCCTGTTCGCCGCGCACCAGGCGGATGATTTCCAGCTCGTCGGCATCGGCCGGGTAGCCGATCCGGACATGCATGAGGAACCGGTCCATCTGGGCTTCGGGCAGGGGATAGGTGCCTTCCTGCTCGATGGGGTTCTGGGTGGCCAGGACCATGAAGAATTTTTCCAGCTTATGGGTCTTGCCGGCCACCGTCACCTGCCGCTCTTCCATGGCCTCCAGCAGGGCGGACTGCACCTTGGCCGGGGCCCGGTTGATTTCGTCGGCCAGGACCAGGTTGGAGAAGATGGGGCCGGCCTGGAAAGCGAACACATCCTTGCCGCCGGAGGCGTAATACATCTCCGTGCCGGTGATGTCCGACGGCAGCAGGTCCGGGGTGAACTGGATGCGGGAAAATTGGACGGCCAAATTGGCGGCCAGGCTTTTGACCGCCCTGGTCTTGGCCAGCCCGGGCAAGCCTTCGAGCAGCAGGTTGCCGTCGGCCAAAAGGCAAACGATCAACCGCTCGACGACCTCTTTCTGGCCGATGATGGATTGCTCCATTCGCGTTTGCAGTTCTTTTATCGTATCCAGTGTAGACATGCTGTTTTCCTGAGCGCGTACCTGCGCCTTGCGTTCGGCAATCCAGCCCCGGACATCATGCTGTTGCAACCGTGAGCGAACGGCATCCGCAGCGCATCTTGCCGTTCCCGAAAAGCCCTCGTGGCCGCGCCGCGAGGGCTTTTCGGGCTGTCGCTTCGGACTAATGTCCGCCGTTCGTCATCTTCTCGAGTTGGAACAGCGCTTTTTTTACGCCGTCAATGGTGAAGCTTCCGGGCAGTTGCACCGGAGGATACTCCTTAAAGGTGTCCATGAATTGACCAAGGACATCCTGCAGGGGATAGAGCAGGAAGATATGATCAAATGTCCAGTCCCAATAGGTGTTGGACGTAATGGGAGCGCGCTCGAACGGATCGAGCCGCAGGTTGATGATGAGCGGGAAGCGCAGGTTGCGGAACTCGCGCTGCCAGATGTCCAGGGTGCCGGGGGAGTCCTGGACCATGAAGTGGATTTTATAGTTTCCGTAGCGCAAGGCCAGCAGGTCGAGGTCGTCGGAGAAGTACCAAAGGATCTTGCGCCGGCTCTTGTCTTCCTGGCCGGTCAGGTAGGGAAGCTGGTTGTAGCCGTCCAGGTAGTTCTTGAAGGTGCGCCCGGCCGCGCTGTAGCCCTTCTTGAGTTCGTCGGCGATGTTGGGGTCACCGGCCGCCGCGACCAGGGTGGGGAACCAGTCCAGGCCGGAAACGATCTCGTTGGAGACCTGCCCCGCCTTGATGTGCCCGGGCCAGCGAACCAGGGCCGGAACCCTAAACCCGCCTTCCCAGCCGGAGTCCTTCTCGTTGCGGAACGGCGTCATGGCGGCGTCGGGCCAGGTGTTCATGTGCGGGCCGTTGTCCGTG
Organism: Solidesulfovibrio sp. DCME; assembly: GCF_049995385.1. Lineage (NCBI taxonomy): Bacteria > Pseudomonadati > Thermodesulfobacteriota > Desulfovibrionia > Desulfovibrionales > Desulfovibrionaceae > Solidesulfovibrio > Solidesulfovibrio sp. DCME. Next base: position 240,897 of record NZ_CP188261.1, on the reverse strand, counting down.
GTGTAGATGACGATGGTGTTGTCGGCGATGCCCAGCTTGTCGATGGTGTCCAGGATGGCGCCCACGTTCTTGTCGTGGTCGATCATGACGTCGTCATAGATGCCCTGGTTCTCGCCCGCCTGGCCGACGCTTGACGGCTTGGCATGGGTGCGCAGGTGCATGTGGGTGTAGCACGTCCACAGGAAAAACGGCTTCTTGGCCTTGACCTGGCGTTCGATGAAATCCTGGGAGCGGGCCTGGATGTCGTCGTCGATGGTCTCCATCCGCTTCTTGGTCAGGGGGCCGGTGTCCTCGATGCGGCCGTCGGCAAAGGAGTGGAGCACGCCACGGGGGCCGTATTTTTTCTTGAACTCGGGGTTTTTCGGATAATCGGGCAGTTCCGGCTCTTCTTCGGCATTGAGGTGGTAGAGGTTGCCGTAGAACTCGTCGAAGCCGTGGTTGGTCGGCAGCATCTCGTCCCGGTCGCCCAGGTGGTTCTTGCCGAACTGGGCCGTGGCGTAGCCGAGGTTTTTAAACACCTGGGCCATGGTGATGGTCGCATCCTGCAAGCCTTGGGGAGCGCCCGGCATGCCGACCTTGGACAGCCCCGTGCGCGCCACGCTCTGGCCGGTGATGAAGGTCGAGCGGCCGGCGGTGCAGCTCTGTTCGGCATAGTAATCGGTAAAAAGCAGCCCTTCATGGGCCAGCCGGTCGATGTTGGGCGTCCGGAAACCCAGCAGCCCCTGGGAATAGGCGCTGATGTCGGTGATGCCGATGTCGTCGCCGAAGATAACCACGATATTGGGTTTTTCCGCTTGAACCTTGGGCTTTTCCGTTTGGGCCAGGGCCGTTGCCGCCACGAGGGCCAGTAAAATGGCCATGGCGAACGCTAGGGTACACTTCCATTTTCGCATCATGTCCCCCCGTGTCTCATTGTTGCGCGGTCATGTCGCACACACCATCGACCCGATTGCCTCGGCGTACGGTTTTTCGGCAATACAACGGAACATGCCGGTGTGCCGCGGAATCGCTCTGCCTCTCTCGCGCGGAATTGCTCTGCCTCTCTCTCACTGAATGGACAGTGCCCATATTTCGGCAAACAAGACAACTCTTTTTTTAGCGCCTGCGGGGAGCACCCTTGCCAGCATGACAACAGGCCGGCCCTTATTTGCCACACATAGGAAACCGATCGCCATCTGTCCAATGCGATTTTATTTTCGGCTTGATAATCTTTGGTTATACACCCACCAACAGGAGCGGCCCTGCGACCGGGAGAGGAACACCGTACCTGCGGCCTGCGGGAGGGGCGGCCTCTTGGGGCTTTGCAGGCCCGAGCGGTCACGAGGCCGCTCTTTGGCGGCATGTCGACGCACGTCACGAGGGGCAATACGCCAAAGCCCATGGAACAGATCGAGGCGCTCCACCCTGGAGCCACCGCCTTCGGCCAGGGACGCCGTCAGCCCGTATTCCCCGGATTGTTCGGCACGGGTCCGGGGTTACCGGCCGGGGCAGGCGGAGGTTCCCTTTCGGGCCGGGCTGGTGTAGGGTCGCATCCTGTTGGGGACCAGCCGCTTCCGTCTTTGCTGTCATTGCAACAGCTTTGAATAATTTACTATACCAAAGCAGCCGCCGGTGCGGCCGCCCTTTTTTTGCGACACCGCAGCCCGAGGAACTTCCGCCCATGACCAGCCTGCCCATGCCCGCCGATCTGCCCGAAGCCAATGTCAACGCCAACGCCCAGGTGGTCCTGGCCAAGCGCTACCTGCAAAAAGGCCCGGACGGCGCGCCGCTCGAGGACGCACGCAGCCTTTTCTGGCGCGTGGCCGCGGCCATCGCCGCCGAGGAAGCCAAATACGGCGCCTCGCCCTTCGCGCCCGAAGCGCTGGCCCGCAAATTCTACGACCTCATGGTCGGCATGCGCTTTTTGCCCAACTCGCCCACGCTCATGAATGCCGGCGCGCCGCTGGGGCAGTTGGCCGCCTGTTTCGTGCTGCCGGTCGGCGATTCCATGGAGGAGATCTTCGACGCCGTGAAGTTCGCGGCGCTCATCCACAAGTCCGGCGGCGGCACGGGTTTTTCGTTTTCGCGGCTGCGCCCGAAAAAAAGCCGGGTGGGTTCGACGGGCGGGGTGGCCTCGGGGCCGGTATCGTTCATGCGCATCTTCAACACCGCCACCGAACAGGTCAAACAGGGCGGCACCCGGCGCGGGGCCAACATGGGCATCCTGCGGGTGGACCACCCCGACATCCTGGAATTCATTACCTGCAAGGAACGCGAAAACGAGCTGCAAAACTTCAACATTTCGGTGGCGCTGACCGAACGCTTCATGCAGGCCGTGGAAAAGGGCGAGGACTACGACCTCGTCGATCCCCGCGACGGCAGGGTCGTCGGCCAAAAAAGCGCGGCCGAGGTCTTTGCGCTGCTCGTGCGCAAGGCCTGGGAATCCGGCGACCCGGGCATCGTGTTCATCGACCGCATCAACCGCGACAACCCCACCCCGGCCCTGGGGGCCATCGAATCGACCAACCCCTGCGTGACCGGCGACACCTGGGTCATGACCGCCCACGGCCCCCGCCAGGCCCGGGAACTCGTCGGCGCCACGGTCCCCCTGGTCCTCGACGGCGAGGTGCATGCCTCCACGCCGCAGGGCTTTTTCGAAACCGGCGTCAAGCCGGTCTACCGGCTGCACACCCGCGAGGGGTATTCCCTGCGCCTGACCGCCGACCACAAGGTCCGCCGGGCCGTCTCGGAAACGAGCGCCAAGGGTGCGGCCTGGTGCGAAGTGCGCGACCTGCGGCCGGGCGACCGGGTCGTGCTTGGCGACCAGCGCGCCCTGGCGACCTGGCCCGGCCGGTACGGGCTGGCCGAAGGCTACCTCGTGGGCCTGCTCCTGGGGGACGGGACCCTCAAGCAGGACAAGGCCGTCCTGTCCTTCTGGACCCGGGCCCAGGCGGCCAACGGCGACCCCTTTCCCCAAAGCGGCGTCATGGAGGCGGCCTTCGCCTTCGCCAAGGCCCAGCCCCACCGCAGCGACTTCACCGGCTGGGTGAGCGTGGCCGGCCGCGACGAATGGCGCCTGAGCCTGGGCGCGCTCAAAACCATCTGCCACGACCTCGGCATGGCGCCCGGCCACAAGCGGATCACGCCCGAGGTCGAGCGCTGCTCCGGCGAATTCTCGCGCGGGCTGCTCGGCGGACTGTTCGATGCCGACGGCTCGGTCCAGGGCTCGCGGCAAAAAGGCGTGAGCATCCGCCTGGCCCAGTCCGACCTGGCCACGCTGGAGGCCGTGCAACGCATGCTGCTGCGCCACGGCATCGCTGCGACCATCTACCGCAACCGCCGCGAGGCCGGCGAAAGCCTTTTGCCCGACGGACGGGGCGGCCGGCGGCCGTATGCCGTCAAAAGCCAGCACGAGCTGGTCGTTTCGGGCGAGAACATGGCCCGCTTCCGCGAGGTGGTGGGGTTTCGCGACGAGGACAAGGCCGCCCGCCTGGAGACGCTCCTTGGCGGCTACACCCGCCGGCTTAACCGCGAAACCTTCCTGGCCACCTTCGAGTCCCTGGAGGCCGCTGGCGAGGAAATGGTCTACGACGTCCAGGTGCCGGGCGAAAACCGCTTCGACGCCTGCGGCTTCGTGGCCCACAACTGCGGCGAACAGCCACTTTTGCCCTACGAGGCCTGCAACCTGGGCTCGGTCAACCTGTCGGTCTTTTACGATCCGGCCGCCCCGGACGGCATCGACTGGCCGGGCCTGACCGAGACCGTGCACCTGGCCGTGCGCTTTCTCGACAACGTCATCGACGCCTCCATCTATCCCCTGGACCAGATCACGGAGATGGTGCGCACCAACCGCAAGATCGGCCTGGGGCTCATGGGATTTGCCGACCTGCTCTATCTCCTGGGCGTACCCTACGACAGCACCGAAGCGCTTTCGCTGGCCGAAAAGATCATGGCCACCATCCAGGCCGAGGCCCGCAGCGCCTCCAAGACCCTGGCCGCCGAACGCGGCCCCTTCCCGGCCTACGCCGATTCCGTCTACGGCAAACGCAACCTCGGCCCCTACCGCAACGCCACCACCACCACCATCGCCCCAACCGGCACCCTGTCCATCATCGCCGGCTGCTCCTCGGGCATCGAGCCGCTTTTCGCCCTGGCCTTTTCCCGCAACGTCATGGACGGCGAGAAGCTCGTCGAGGCCAACCCCCATTTCGTGGCCGCCATGAAAACCGCCGGCGCCTATTCCGAAAGCCTCATGGAGGAGGTCACGCGCAAGGGCTCCATCGCCCACATCGGCCTGCTGCCCGACGACCTGCGCCAGGTCTTCGTCACGGCCATGGACATCGAGCCGGTCTGGCACCTCAAGATGCAGGCCGCCTTCCAGAAATTCACGGACAACGCCGTGTCCAAGACCGTCAACCTCCCGGGTGCCGCCACCAAGGAGGACATCCGGGAGATCTACTGGCTGGCCTACGAACTGGGCTGCAAGGGCGTGACCGTCTACCGCGACGGCTGCAAATCCAACCAGGTGCTGTGCACGGGCGACGGCGCCCCGGCCGACCCGGCCAAGCCCCAGAGCAAGGTCCGCATGCGCCCGGACATCGTCTTCGGCTTCACCCAGAAGGTCAAAACGGGCCTTGGCGAGCTCTACCTCACGGTCAACGAGATCGACGGCAAGCCCTTCGAGGTCTTCGCCACCATCGGCAAGTCCGGCCGCTCGGTCACGGCCAAGGCCGAGGCCATCGGCCGGCTGGTGTCGCTGGCTTTGCGCTCGGGCGTGGACGTGGCCGACATCGTGGGGCAGCTTAAGGGCATCGGCGGCGAAAACCCGGTCTTCCAGAAAAAGGGCCTGCTGCTGTCCATCCCCGACGCCGTGTCCTGGGTGCTGGAAAACCGCTACCTGCAAGGCAGGAAGATCCTCGACGACACCGGCAATCTGGGCCATCCCCTGTGCCCGGACTGCGGCGGCGAACTGACCTTCGAGGAAGGCTGCCACGTCTGCAAGGGCTGCGGCTACACCAAGTGCGGCTAGGCCCGCGCCGGCCTCCGGGCCGAGTCCTTACGCCTCCACAGGGGCGCGCCGGCCGTGTTGCGGCCGACGCGCCCCTGGCGTTTCGGCCTCCAGGCGGCACAGGCCGCATTTGAGCGGCTCGGCCCCGCAGTCGGGGTCGAAATGCTCGTGACCGAAAAGCAGGTTGGCGCAGCTTTCCTTCCAGCCGTGTTCCGGCCCGGGCGCGCCGGGATTCCACCAGCCATGGTCGGCCGCGACCACGTCCGGGGCCAGGCCGTCGTCGGCGGCGGCAAAAAAGCGCGCCCGGCCATGGGGCGTGACCACGGCGACCGCATCGCCGTCGGCAAGCCCGAGCCCGGCCAGGGTGCCGGGATGCACGGCCACCAGGGGCCGGGGGCGCAGCCTGGCCAGGGAGGCGATCTGCCGCCCCTCGGAGTGGAAATAGGGCAGGGTCTTGCAGCCGGTCATGAGGATGAGCGGAAAAGCGGCGGCCGCCTGCGGGCTCGAAACCGGGGAAAGGGGCGGCTCGACATAGACCGGCAGCGGCGGCCGTCCGGCCCGGGCCATGACCGAACTGACCAGTTCCACCCGGCCGCTGGGCGTGTGAAACCCGTGCCCCTCGTATTTGCGGTAGCGCATCTTGCCGAGGACAATGCCGCGCGCGGCAAAATCCGCGAAGGTCATGCCCGAGGGCTCAAGAAGCCAGGCGAGGTAGGCCTGCCAGTCGGGCCAAGGAAAGGCCGCCTCCAGGCCCAGGCGGTGGGCCAGCTCCAGCATGACCGCCCGATCGTCGCGGGCCTCGCCGGCCTGCATGACCTTGCGCCGGGCCAGCACGCACCACAGCTTGTGGAAATTGACCACGTCGTCCTGTTCCAGCCAATGCGCCGCCGGCAGGATCAGGTCGGCCAGCTCGGCCGCCGGGGTCATGAAAAAATCCGAAACCACCGTGAATTCGATATGGTCGCGAAGGGCCTGCGCCACGATATCGCCCCGGGTGGCCGTGAGCATGGGGTTCGTGCCGACCAGCCATACGGCGCGCGGCCGATAGGGCACGCCCGAGCGGCAAGCCTCCCAGAAGGTCGGCTGATGGCAGCCCGGCACGAAGGGGAAGCGCCCGGCGCCGATCATGCGGGCCTTCTGCTCCGGGGAAAGGAACTGTTCACCGAGGACGTCGTGGTCATCCAGGGGCGACTTGGACCGCAGGCCTTCGGGCGCGACCCATTGCACCATGCCGCCAGGGACGTCGAGGTTGCCGGTGACGGCAATGAGCAAAAGCAGTGCCCGGCCCGTCTGGAAGGCGTTCACACTCGTGTCGATACCGTTGCCCCACAGCAGGCAGGCGGGTTTGGCCCGGGCAAAGGCCCGCGCGGCCTGGCGGATGGCCGCGGCCGGCACGCGCGTGACGGGCGCGGCCCAGTCCGGGGAAAAGGGGGCCACATGGGCGGCCAGCTCCTCGAAGCCGACGCACCAGTCCCGCACGAACGCGGCATCGTAAAGCCCCTCGCCGAGGATGACATGCAGCATGGCCAGGACCAGGGCGCATTCCGAACCGGGCCGCAGTTGCAGGTGCAGGTTCGCGGCCCTGGCCGTGCGGGTGCGCCTGGGGTCGGCCACGATGACCGTCGCGGCCGCGTCAAGGGCCCGCTTGACCATGGCCCCGCACATGCCGTCGGCGGCGCCGGTCTCGGGCGTGTTGCAGCCGAAAACCAGCACGCCCTGCGGAGACGCCCCGCCCTGGCCGTAGATGTCGGCCACGGGCAGAAAGCCCATGGTGATGGCGGAGGATATCACCCGCGGCAGGAAGCAGTTGTGGCCGGGGGAGACGAAATGGGGCGAGCCCAGGGCGTGGATGAAGCGGCCGGTGAATTCGGTGTAGGGCCGGCCCGTGCCCTGGCACAGGGCGATATACTGCGGCCCCGACTCCCGGCGCACGGTATCGAAGGTCGCGGCCAGAAGCGACAGCGCCTCTTCCCAGCCGATGCGCGCGTACCGGCCGCTGCCGCGCGGGCCGGTGCGGCGCAGGGGGTAGAGCAGCCGGTCGGGATGGCGGGCCGTCTCGATGGCGGCCGCGCCCTTGGGGCAGATGTAGCCCCGGCTTGTCGGGCTTTGCCGGTCGCCGGTGATCTTCACGGGGCGCCCGTCGCCATCGAGATGCACCAGGACCTGGCAGACGCCGTGGCAACCCCGGCAGGACGTGCGGACGATGCGGGACGCTTCCATGGCCGTACCCCCTTGCTTCGTTGTGTCTACAACTACCTGGCCCGGCCGCGGCATCATTCGGCCAGGTTGTCGATGATGCGCAGCAACAGTGCCCGGCAGGCCCGGCGCTCCCCGGCGTCCATGCCGTGCTGGGCTTCCTCCAGGACCTCCCGGGCGATGGCGGCGCAAGGCTCCAGCATGGCCGTGGCCTGGGGTGTAAGTACGACCAGTTTTTGCCGGCCGTCGTCCGGGTCCGGGGCCCGGCTGATGAACCCCCGCCGCTCCAGCCCGTCCACCAGCCGGCTGACGCTCGATTTCTCCAGGAACAGCCTGGCCCCGAGCTGTTGCTGGGTCATGGCCTCGCCGCTGGCCAGCACCAGGGCCGCGCCCCATTGCTCGGCCGTCATGCCCATGCCCGCTTCCCGAAAGCGCCGCCCGAGCCGGTTGCTGCACAGCCGGCTGGCCAGGGCCGTCAGATGGCCCAGGGATTCCTTGCGGGCATAGGAAAACACCATGGATTTGTTGTGTACACAACTTTTTTGCCCCGTCAAGGCTCCCCCGGCCCGCCGCCCACGCCCCGGGCTGGGGGCCGGGGCCGCCTGACGCGCCCTCAATCCATTTCGATGCAGTCGTGGGGGCAAAAGGCCATGGCTTCCTCGATGGCCGCGGCCGGTGCCTCGTCACGGAGCAGCACGGGTTTTTCGGCGGCCTCGTCCATGGCGAAAAGCTCCGGCACCATGCTGGCGCAGGCGCCGCAGCCGTTGCAGCAAACGAGGTTGACGCTGTAGCCGTGCAGGGTCGTGTCCGTATCCATGGGCGCTCCTCGGTTTCGGTGGCGGTCGGGCGTTTTTCCATCTAAGCTTCGGGCCTGTCCTGTCAACGAGGAGTGGGCCCCCGGCCATGCGCTGCAACAAATGCGGAACGGAAAGCCCCGACGAAACGCGGTTTTGCCCGGTATGCGGGCACAAGCTCCAATCCGATCGCCCGCCCGGGGAGACCGACCAAGGCTCGGAGCACGGCACGGCCGGGCGCCGGGAGGGGTCGCGGCTGCTCGATTTCCAGGGCTGGACCAACCCCGGGCGGGGGATCGGGCCGTACGTCGAGGCGTGCGCCCTGGCCGTCATCCTGGCCGGCGGGGCGGCGGCCTGCCTGTACGCCGGGGTCCTGTGGCCGCTGTACCCGCTGGCGGCGGCCTGCGCCCTGGCCATCTGGCTGCGGCGGCTGTGACGGCCGCCCCCTACGCACGGCCGCCGGCTACGAGCTGCCGCAGCAGCGCGCCGAACTGAAGCTCGAACACGGCAGGGCATCGACCAGCACGTTGACGCAACCGCCGTTGTAGTCCTTGACGATGCGGCCCGAGGGCATGCGGCCGTGCCAGACCCGGCTGGTGAAAACGGCCAGGTCGCCGTTGACCTGCACGTAGAATTCCGCGAATTCCTTGCCGAAAAAGCTGTTGAAAATGTAGACGCCCTCGCGCACGCCGACAAAGCTGTATTTGTCCGGCTGCTTGCAGGTCAAAATGGCCAGCGCCCGCTTGAAGGAGCAGATCAGGACGGCCTGTTCGTCGAAGGCCGCGGCCGGGCGGGCCGAACAGACGGCACCGGCCACGGCCAGCGCCAGGACAAGCCTTGCCACGCGTTTCATGCACGCCTCCCGGGCGACACCCTGCCACCCCTTTGCGCCTCATCGTCCCTTGGCCCGTATCCTTTAGCCCAATGCGCGTGCGCCGGGCAGGCAAGGCCACGGCCGTCCGCCAGGCCGACACGGCAACCGGTTCACGGCCGCGACAACCAGCATACGGCCTTTTGCCGCGAACCTTCAAGGCCGGCGGGCACGCATTCCCACTGGCGGCCGCGGCCGCGAGGACGGCTGGCGACGTGCCCGCCCCGCGCCCACGGGCCGGCGCGGCCGGGCCGCCGGCGGACCGGCCGCGCCGTCGAACCCACCGGCCGCAAAAACGGAACCCGGCCGCGCGGACGACGCCGCACGGCCGGGTGCTTACCCTCGGGTCGCCCGGGCCGGTCGGTTGGGCGACCCGGGTTCCTCTCGCCGGCCCTGCGGCCCGGCCGTCAATTCCCGTTGCCCAGCAACAGGCCCACCTCGGGCGCGACCTGTCCCAGGGGCGAGAGGGTCATGTCGACCCCCCCCACGGCCTGCCCGCTGGCCACAGGCACGGCCACGGCCTGGCCGCAGGTCGACGCGCCGTGTTTGCCGTCCCAGTACTTGTCCAGGAAGGGCCGCTTGGTCAGGGCCACGTCGGTGCGGATGGCGTTGTTGCCGGTCGGGACGCCGTAGATCGCATAGGCGCCGTCGTAATCGGAATAGACCAGCCGCGTGTAGGGCCCCGAACAGGCCGGGCCGGCCGTGTCCTTGACGGCCACGCAGGAGGCGGGAGCGCCGGTGGCGGTTGTAAGCGAGCCGGCGATCGTGCCGCCCGGCTGCATGGTCATGTCGCCGGTGGCCGTGGTCTGGCCGGCCACGATGGTGACCGCCTGGGCATTGGCGCAATTGCCCGTTCCGGTGCCGCCGTTCCACCACAGCGGGGCCAGGCTTGTACGCCGCGGCGCGGCATTGCCGACGATGGTGATGGTGCCGGGCGGCAGGTTCGACAGGGTAAAAACACCGGCCGTGTTGGTCGTCTGCTGGGCGAACGACGTGGTGACGTCGCAGGCGCCGCCGGCCAGGGCGCTGACCATGATGCCCCGCAGCGGATTGCCGTCGCTGTCCTTGATGGTCCCGGTTACGCTGCCGCCCGGGCTCAGTTTGATCCCCAGGCCCGACACGGTCTGGCCGGGATTGACCGAAACCGTGCCCGACTTGCTGTATGTGACGGTCCCATTGGCCCCACCCCACCACTTCCGGTAATACCCCGCCCCGGAGGCGGCGATGTGGACCTTGCCCGTGGGGATGCGGGACAGGCTGAAGGAGCCGTCGGCGCCGGTGGTGGCCTGGGAGGCGTTGGTCGACAGGCAGGAAGTTTCAACCTCGGCGGTCACCGTGACGCCGGCCAGCCCCATGCCGGAAGTGTCGGTGATGGTACCGGTGAGCGTGCCGCCCTGGGGCAGTTGCATAATCACGCCCGAGGCCGTGCCCCCCGCCGGAACGGAGACGGGCCTGGCCTTGATGGGTTCGAACACGCCACCGGAGCCGTCCCACCACTGGGAGACGGAGTTGCCGCCGGCCGTGTAGGAAGCGTAGACGAACACCGTGGCCGGCATGCTCTTGAAGGAGAAGTCGCCGTTTTGATCGGTGGAGGTGCCGTTGAGGGAGACGGTCAATGCCGTTGGCGCATAGAGAATGGCGTTGACGGAGGCGCCGCTTATCGCCGTGCCGTTTTGGTCGGTGATGCGCCCGCGGAGGGTGCCGCCGGGTTCCAGGGAAAAGTTCCTGCCGGCGGCGGTGGCCCCGGCGGCGACCACGGTCCCCTGGGACTGGTAGAAGTTGAGGGAACCGGTGCCGCCGTCCCACCATTTGCCCACGAAGTTGAGGGAGCCGTTGCCGCCGTAGGCGTAGAGCGTGTAGGTGTCGGCGGCCAGGCCGGACAAGGTGTACTGGCCCTGGCTGTCGGTGGTGGTCATGGCGGCGGAGGTGCCGTCCAGCCTGTAGGCGTAGATGCTGACATTGGCCAGGCTCGGGCCCAGGGAGCTGTGCACCGCCCCGCTGATGGCCCCGCCGGCCGGCAGGGTCATATCGAGCCCGGAGACGGTCTGCTCGGCCACGACCGACAGCGTTTGCGCCGTGGCGCAGTTGTTGTTCCCGCTGACACCGTCCCACCAGACCGGAATCTGGCCCTGATCCGAGGTCGCCTGGACCACCACATTGCCGGGGGGCACGCCGTAGAGCGTATAGCTTCCGGTGTTGGTGTAGATGGAAGCCACCTGCTTGCGGCTGCCGCAGGCAGACCCCGTGTAGGCCCGGACCGTGGCCGAGGTGATGGCCGCCCCCTGGGAGTCGGTCAACTGGCCGGAGAGCATGGCCCCTGGGGACAAGGTGAAATCCACGCCAGGCGTGTCGTTGCCCTGGGTCACGTTCACCGTGCTGGCCGTGGAGCAATCATTGGACCCGCCGGAGCTGTTCCACCACGAGGGCACCAGGTTGATGCCGCTCCAGGTCCCGTCGGCAAAGGGGTAATACGGGCCGCCGACCGGGGCGCTTATGGTATAATTGCCATTGCTGTCGGTGCCGGTTCCGGCGACGAACGTATACTGCCCGCACGGCGAGCCGGTATACAGGCGCGTGTTGACATAGCGCACCGGATTGCCGTGGTTGTCGACGACCCGGCCGCTGACCGTTCCCGCCGGGGAGATGAGAAAATGCAATGGCCCCGTGCTCTGGCCGGCGGTGATGAACAACGGCGTTGCCGCGTTGCAGTCCCTGTTGCCTGAGCTGCCATCCCACCAGGTCATGAGATACTGAGGCGACGCGGCGGAACTCACATAGACGTTTCCGGACGGCACCCCGTAGAGTGTAAAATCGCCGCTCGCATCGCTGCCCGTCTGGTTTCCGACCTGGGCGGAGTAGCCCGAGCAGACGGGGGCGAGCTTGATCTGGGCGGTCATGCCGGCGATGGGATTGCCCTGGAGATCGGCGAAATTCCCGGTAATGACACCGCCGGGGGACAGGATCAGGTCCACGGAGGCGGTTTGCCCGGAGACGACGGTCACCGGCTGGGCATTGGAGCAGACCGGATTGGCGATATTGCCTTGGTGCCACCAGCCGGAAACGTAGTTGGAGGAGGCGGTGGGCGTTCCCCAGGCTTGGAGGAACACCTCCCCTTCCGGCAGGGCATCGATGGTGCAATTGCCGTTGGCGTCCGTGGTCCCACCGCTCACGAATGGGCCCACGCAGGTCATTCCCGAGAAAACCCGGATCGCATAGGCGGCCATGGGCCCACCATCCGCCTTGGTCAGGTGGACGGAAACACTGCCGGTCCCGGCCCGGGCCTGCGTCGGCAGCCCGAGGGCCAGGCCAAAGGCGAACAACAAGATGATCGTCCATTGCCTCATTTGCTTTCTCCTTTGCGCCCGCGCCCGACGCCGGCTCCTGCATGGGGTTCACCGGGTGCCGCGGTGCCCGCAGCCTGCCCGGCACGTTTTTCCACAACCCGTCCTCCCGCCGGCGCATGGGCTCGCCCAGTCCCTGCGGCCTGCCCTGGCCGGCCGGAAACCGCCCGGTGCCGGTGCCCACACCCCTTTTGCAACAGACCGGCCGCAGGCCACGGGGGCTGCCCCGACCGGCTACACTTCCCGGCGCCCAGTCCCAGGCCCCGACCCGCGTGCGAGGCCTGGTTGGGGACGCCCTGCGCAACGGGGACCACCAGCCAGCCTCCCCCACGGTCGGCACGACGGCAGCCCAGTCGCGGCACAGAAACACGGCACATTCGCGCCTGGCCTAGGCCCCCTGCCCCATCGGCCCGGCCGCTCCCCCCGGCCCGGCCTCCAGGCGCCGCAACACCAGCCGCGAGGCGGCCTCCAGCAAATCCCCATGGCGCAACGGCTTGGCGAGGACTTCGCCCCCTTCCCGGCGGATGGACTCCAAGGCCGCCAACCGGCCCGAGCTGTCCGTGGACACGAGCAGGCAGCCCCAGCACTCCCGGGCCTCGGGCGCCGACAATCTGGCCAGCCGCGCGGTTTCGTCCTCGCCCAGATCGCAAAACAGCAAATCGAATTGCCGGGCCGTGAAAAGCGCCCAGGCGGCCTCGAAACCGTCCGGCCCCACGGCCTCGAACCCGGCGCGGGACAGCGTCGCCTTGACCGCCGCCCGAAACAGCGGGTCGTCGCACATGATGAGGACCCTTTGGGACATGGTCGTTTCCTTCACGGGTGCGTCGCAAACCGGGGCACCGGCATGCAACGGCAGGGACTTTCAAACCGTATGGGCCGAAAGCCCCGATCATGGCTATCGGGGGAAAGCGGATTTCGCCTCAGGATTTTGCGCAGCAGAAAGCGGCTGGCCTAGGGATTTTCCCTAGATCGTGTCGCGTTCTTCAATGGCCGCCTGCATCATTCTTGCTGCTGGAACGGCAACTCAACCATTTTAATTTACGCAATATTTTCGAGAGCCCCGTGTGGCGGCCTCGAATAAAGAACCATTATAGCATTGCTTGTGTAGTGTGCGCACGAAGAGCGGCGAAGTCACGTGGCGGCAAGAGATTATCTGCGTCCAAGGTGAGGTTTTTTAACTGAAAATAACTCACATAACTCTCTTGCGCTGTATCGCCAACATGACCTAAAGTTAACTAAAAATAGAAACAATTTAATGCGAACAACAAGCTTTATCTTAAGACAGCATCAATGCAATTCAAACCAAAACCGGCATATGCACAACTAAGACTGTCAATATAAAATAATAGCAATTAAGCAATACTATGCGAATTTAGAACGCCAGATGACAAGCAACCCGTAAATACTCATGGCCTTGGCCGAGGAAGAAACAATTATGGGAAAATCATCCCGCAGAGCAAAAAAAGCACACCTCCTTAGCCTAATCACTTTCGTCTTGTTGCAATGCGCATTATGTACTTTTGCCTTGGAATCCTGCCTATACGCAAAAGAGATACTATTGCCAGAAGCAAATGGAGTTCCATTTGCTTTTAAGGACAATCACGATGGTACAATCAGCGACCTCAACACCGGCATAATGTGGGAAAAGAGATCAGAGTCAATAAATGAAGACTGGGATGATGCAACAAAATATTGCGCCAGCCTATCGACAGGAGGATATTCCGACTGGAGGCTGCCGACGCTTTTCGAAATAAGTACTTTATACGCTTACTTCAAGGCCATTACAGCAAGATACGAGGTTCTAACTCATTATTTCCCGTCTTTCTCTGGCGGCTGGACGAAGGAGAAGCGCGACAACAACAATCCTTTGTTTTTCAAGTACGACGGGACATTTTTTCCTATGCAATACCACATTCAATCTGAAAACAGCAATTTATGCGCAAGAGGGGCAGAGCAATATTCAGCCCCATCGTTGTACGAATGGTATTGGGATTATTTCGACAGAGGGCTATATTCTTACACCGAGGTTGTGGACAAGTGGGCTCATAACTATGCACTTCAAGGCGGTTGGGGCATACCTGACCCCCACCAGCTATTGTCTTCAGGCGAAAATTTTACTGGCCGCGGAATGTGGGCATGCGCTTGGAGCGGCAGTCGTCATTGGCAGTACTCAGCGAACAGAAAAGAATCACAATTTATGCCGGATTCGAATTTGTGGTTCATAACAAACCAAGTGCCAATGGGCTTTGTCGTATGGAGAGGGGGAAACACTTGTTCGTATTCCGTCTCCGAAGTCAATAAAAATATAACCGCCAACGAAGATACGTATTGTGTAAAACTATCCATGACTTCTTATGAATATTGCAACTGGAGCGTGTTCAGCAAGACTGCATGGGCGACCATAACGAGCGACGAGGCCGGGACAGGTGCGGCTGACATTTGTTTTCACATGGAGGCGAACACATCCGGGACAAGTCGAACGGCCAAGCTCAACATCGCCGGCTTTCTCTATGAATTTACACAGCCAGGTGCCTCGGCCTGTACGTTTTCAGTTTCATCTCTTTCAAATTTTTCCGATAACGGCGGCACACAGCCGCTCAGCCTCACAGCCTCCGGCTCGGATTGCACCTGGACGGCCTCCACGAACAGCCTCTCCTGGGTTCACCTCTCCGCGGCCAGTGGAACCGGGAGCGGCTCGCTGCATGTGACTGTTGACCGCAACAATACCACGGACACCCGAAGCGGCACCATCACCGTCGCCGGCCAGTCGGTGACAGTCACCCAGGCCGGAGCTGCAGCCTGTACCTATACGGTTTCCTCGTTGACCAACTTCTCCAGCGGCAGCGGAAGCCAGACGCTTAACATCACGGCTTCGTCTTCCAACTGCGCCTGGGCAGCATCCACCAATAGCCTCTCCTGGGCTCATCTCTCCGCGACGGGTGGCACCGGCAGCGGTCAAGTCACCGTATCCGTAGACCAGAACACGGATATCGCCTCGCGAAGCGGCACGATCATCGTCGCCGGGAAGTCGGTAACCGTCAATCAGGCCGGTGCGTCCTGCTCGTTTACGGTTTCCTCGATCAACAATTTTGTCAGCGCCGCCAGCAGCCAGACAGCCACCGTCACCGCCTCCAACCCCGGTTGCACCTGGACAGCCTCCGAAAGCCTCGACTGGGTGAGCCTCTCCTCCACGGGTGGCACTGGCAACGGATCCGTCACCGTGAGCGTCACCCAGAACAACACGGCGTCCACCCGAAGCGGCACCGTCTCCATCGCCGGGCAAACCATCACGGTCACCCAGGCGGCAGTTCAATCCTGCTCCGTGACGCTTTCCGCTCTTCACGAATTCTACAACACGGCCAATAGCCAGGCGATCAGCATCACCGCATCCGGCTCGACCTGCACCTGGGCTGCTTCGGGAAGTCTCGACTGGGTCAGCTTCTACCCCACGAGCGGCACAGGCAGCGGCACGGTGGTAGTTTCCGTCAAGAAAAACACCAGCACCTCTCGGCGAATCGGCGTTGTCACCATCGCCGGCCAGTCGGTAACGATCACGCAGGCGGCGTATTCGCCGCGCAAGGTCACCCTGCCCGATACCGGGCAAACCAAATGTTTCAATAATTCAGCTGAAATTACCTGTCCCGCGCGAGGTGCCGACTTCTACGGCCAGGACGGCAACTACCGGGGCACGCAGCCTTCCTACAAAGGAAACGGCGATACGGTCACGGACTTGGTGACTGGACTCATGTGGCAGCAGGCTGATGACGGAGTGGCGCGGAACTGGGTCGATGCCGTGAACTATTGTAAAAATTTAAATCTGGGAAATTCGACAACCTGGCGGTTGCCATCGAGTCGAGAACTGTCCACCATTGTGGATTCTGGACAAAACAATCCAGCCATTAATCCAAGTTTTAGTTGTTCTGGAATTCGTTATTGGTCGAGCACGTCATACTTTGCCGAACCGTCTGTGGCATGGGCATACTCATTTAAGGCAGGAGACTTTGAATACAGGAGCAAGTCTATCCTAACAAACGTTCGTTGCGTTAGCGGTGCGCCTTTACAAGAATCAGTGTATATTGATAATAGCGATGGCACAGTCGCCGATCAGGTCACGGGACTGGTCTGGGAAAAGGCAGGCACCGCTTCGCCCATGACTTGGGAACAGGCCCTGGCTTGGTGCGAGCAGGCCACGACCGGAGGATATTCGGACTGGCGTCTGCCCAACCAGCAAGAATTACGATCCTTGCTGGATCTATCGCGATCACAGCCAACAATCGACACCGCCTTTACAGGGCCTGAAAATGAATATTGGTCCGGCACAACTTACGCCGGCCATTCGAACGCCGCTTCGTACGTGTACTTCCACGTCGGCTACTCGTATGGCTACGTCAAGAGTGGTACATATAACGTTCGCTGTGTTCGCGGCGGACATGGGGCCTCTGGTCCTTTTGTTCAAAGTATATTCAACATTTTGCTCACGGATACACATTAATACATTGCTGCCCTGGATTGAAACTATTTCCCGGACTGTAAAATGTTATTGCTTGCAACGCTACCTAAAAGCGACTATGTTATATTTTGTACAGGCTGGCGCAATACTTACAGACGGCATTCTGCTCTTGAATAACTGTAAAAGTTTGTTCGCTACAAGGATGAGTCTCTGGATTCTTGAAAATACAAATCGAAAATCCTTTTCATTAATGAGCCAACTCCACACTATCAGACTGCATATCGTACAGCATGGAGGCTAAAAATGGTACCTGCTTCTCATCACAAGTCACGCGTGCGTAATATTCGCTTTAATTCGCAAACAATGAATATTGGTATTTTGTGTATCCAAGTAATAATTGCAAGTATTTATATTGCAATTGCACCTGACAAGTGTTTTTCAGCCTCCGGCGACCTTGACCCTTCATTTGGCAACAAAGGGATAGTTATTACAAAATTTGACAAATACGAAGACATAATCAAAGCAATTGCCGTACAGCAGGATGGAAAGATTGTCGTTACCGGCCAAATGTACACATTAAGCACTAAAAATCATGTTAAGCACATGACAACGGCACGTTACAATGCAGATGGCACACTGGATACGACATTCGGAGACCAGGGAAAGATAATCGAGACTATTGATAAAGATTCTCATGGCACCGCTGTCGCATTGCAGCAAAATGGGAATATTGTTGTTGCTGGATATGCCAGCAATGTCGACACCGAATACGACACTATTTTTACTGTCTATGACACGAACGGGGTCAACCTTGTCAGCAAGTCTGGACATTATATGCCAGCCATACGGAGAACGCTTTCCCTCCGTTGGGATGGGGCTGCTTCTGTTTTAATACAAAATGGCAATATTGTGCTGACTGGAAGCAGAGCATGGATTTTGGCAAATCAAGTTTTGCACAACACGCCCTTTGCAATACGTTACAAAGCGGATTGGTCGCAAGACGCATCCTTCGGATCCTCAAATGATCAAGACCTGCACAAAGGTGTAGCATATATTGATCTCCAATACAAAGACACATCTCAATTTTACCTTAACGCCTCTGTGCTGCAGCCCGATGGAAAGATTGTCAGTGTTGGAACTCAAGAGTTTGACATTGGCGGCTCAAGATCTTTTCTGTTGCGGTTTACTGCTGATGGATTCCCAGACACATCGTTCAATGCAAGCGGCGCAACTTATGGTTCTGCCGCAAGCGGTTGCAATCGCGGCGACAGCGTCGCGTTGCAAGCCGATGGTAAAATTATTATCGCGGGGAGATATCCACTCAACACAGGCAATAACACAACTGGCCTCTGCTTGTGTCGATACAATGTTGACGGCTCCCTGGATACGACTTTTGGCGATGATGGCGTTACAAAGATCGGCAACCCCGAAGTATCGTTTGAAGGAGGACCTCAAATCGCTATTAAATCAGATGCATCTATCATTGTTGCGGCGCATGTAAATGGTAAATTTTCTGCTCACAAATTTAATTCGGACGGATCTCGAGACACATCTTTTGGCACAGATGGAAGTGTAATTACAAGCATTGGCACGAATGTCAACAAAGTTTACGCCATTGCCATTCAACAAGATGGCAACATTCTCGTTGGCGGCACCGCATTTAAAGCAATAAAAGATAGCTTTTATAATTTTGCATTGGTTCGCTATTTTGACCCCTACACCGCGGAAGCCTGCAAATTTGCTGTCTCGCCGACCGTCACGAATTACGACAGCACGGGTGGCAGCCAAGCGGTCACCATAACCGCCTCTGCATCGGATTGTGCCTGGACAGCCTCATCGAATCTCTCCTGGGTCCACCTCTCAGCCTACAGTGGCAGCGGCAGCAGTGCGGTCACGGTCACCGTGGACCCAAACGCTTCTTCCTCCTCAAGAACCGGCACAATCTCCATCGCGGGGAAATCCGTCAGCATCACCCAGGCCGCAGCGGCTGCCTGCACATACGCGGTTTCCTCCTTAACGAGCTTCCCCAGTGATGGCGCCACGCAGACCCTCGCCGTCACGGCTTCGTCCTCCAACTGCGCCTGGACGGCTTCCGTCAATGGCCTTTCCTGGGTCCACCTGTCCGCCGCGAGCGGAA
Organism: Solidesulfovibrio sp. DCME; assembly: GCF_049995385.1. Lineage (NCBI taxonomy): Bacteria > Pseudomonadati > Thermodesulfobacteriota > Desulfovibrionia > Desulfovibrionales > Desulfovibrionaceae > Solidesulfovibrio > Solidesulfovibrio sp. DCME. The sequence continues at coordinate 222,121 of NZ_CP188261.1, read as the reverse complement.
CGGGAAGCGGCTCGCTTACTGTTACGGCGGATCGCAACAACACATCGAATACGCGATCCGCAACGATTACCATCGCAGGAGTGGACGTGACGGTCACGCAAGCTGGGGCCGCGTCCTGCTCTTATTCGCTCTCCTCCCTAAGCAACTTTACCGCAGCCGGGGGGAGTCAGAACGTGACCGTCACCGCCTCTGCGTCGAATTGTTCCTGGACTGCTTCGGCCAATTCGCTTTCGTGGGCTCACCTGTCCACCACTTCCGGCACCGGCAGCGGCACGCTTACCGTATCCGTGGACGAAAATACCGGGACATCCTCGCGCAACGGGACCATCTCCATTGCCGGCCAGTCCCTCGCCATCACGCAAAATGGCGCGTCCGCATGCTTGGCCACGCTTTCCGCGCTGGCCGATTTTCCAGGGGCGTCGAGTTATCAGGCACTGGATCTGACGGTCTCGACCGCCACATGCAATTGGACTGCAACGACAGATACGGACTGGATAACTATCTATCCTGCGAGCGGGACAGGGGATGGAACGCTTGTCGTGTCTGTAAAGACAAACCCGGACAGCACCTCTCGAAGTGGGACATTCGCTGTAGCGAATAAAACGGTGACCATAACACAGGAGAAGTTTACGCAACAACGAACAAAACTTCCTGATACCGGCCAGTCGAAATGTTACAATGCCACGAACGAAATTCCTTGCCCTTCAGCCAATGAAGCATTTTACGGGCAAGATGGAAATTATAGCGGCAAGCAAAAATCTTATCAAACGGATTCTGGCATGGTAAGTGATCTGGTCACTGGGTTGATGTGGCAACAATCCGATGACGGCGTGAAGCGTGACTGGCTAGAGGCTTGTGTTTACTGTAAGAATTTAACTCTTGGGAATTATGCAGATTGGCGGCTCCCCTCCCGCAAAGAACTTCTCACGATCATCGATGAAGGGCGTATTGGGCCATCGACTAATCCTGTTTTTGGGCATACATCAGCCGGCATGTTCTACTGGTCGAGTACATCGTATGGACAAAACAAGACATTCTCTTGGTATGTAGGCAATAATTATGGGAATGCCTACTTTGCATCCAAAACGAATAAAAATTATTCACTGTGTGTGCGTGGAGCGTATTTTGATTGAATTCCTGGCAACACCAAAATTTACGGGAAATATTATGCAATACTTCATATCCCTTGCCGTTTTTATTTGCCTGTCACTCAATTTCATTATGGATGCCGAGGCCGGCCATTTAACGTCTACAACAAATACTGTGACAGATCTCACAACGGGCCTCATTTGGGAGAAGACAAGCACCGCCTCGGCCATGACGTGGGAACAGGCTCTTGCCTGGTGTGAAAAATCTACAACAGGAGGAATATCGAATTGGCACTTACCCAACAAGTTCGAACTAGAAACGTTGGTCGACGATTCCCAGTATAATCCGGCGATTGATTCGAGTTTATCCGGTTTTGCCAAAGCGTATTGGGCAAGTACCACCGATCCAGGTTATGGCGATTACGCTTGGGCAATTAATTTTTACGATGGGAACTCTGATACGTATTCAAAGGCTGGCTTGCATTATGTGCGATGTGTTTCCAGCATGAGCCCGGGGAATAAGATTGTACAGCCAAGTATAATGCTACTCGTCCATGAAAATTAATTTGCCTATTACCGCTAACCTTAAAACATACATGCAGCCATTTTCACAGTGCTGTGCCACTTTTACATGATTACATTGCTTCCCCGCCCTGGCGAGGACATCGAGCCGCAAATCCGCTTTCATGACTGGCCAAGGCGCCAGCCACAACCCTGTGGCTGAAAACATCCAAAACCATTGCGAGAAAGAGGAAACCTTGCCACAGCGGAATATACGTGATGCCAACTCCCCGGAGGCGGTTCTGGGCCGATGCGGCAAACGCCCATTGTCGTAGGCCAGGGACTGGGCGCTTTTTTCCTGGCGCACCGTTGTACGTGAACCACTCCGTCTCAAAGGAGTATCTGTCCCCGAAATCGAGTCCACCCCAGTCCACGGTGGACCTTTCTTGCTCGCCTTGACTGCATGTTAGAGGTTCTGGCGCACCCAGGCCACGAGGTCGGCGGCGCCGCGCGCGCCGGAGATGCGGGCCTTTTCCTTGCCCGCCACGAACAGGACCATGGTCGGCACGCCCTGGATGCGCATGCGGTCGGCGATGGCCAACTCTTCCTGGGTGTCGCACTTGGCCAGGATCACGCGCGGATGCAGCATGGCCGCCGCCTGGTCGAAGGCCGGGGCCATGGACCGGCAAGGCGCGCACCACGGCGCCCAGAAATCGACCAGCACCGGCAGGTCGCTTTTGGCCAGGAACGTGTCGAAGTTGGCTGCCGTGAGCGTCACCGGATGGGGTTCCAGGATGGGGGCGCGGCATTTGCCGCACACCGGGCCGCTGTCCAAACGGCCGGTCAGGACGCGGTTGACGGCGAGGCACTTGGGGCAGACCGCATGGATGGCATCGGGCATGGCGCACTTCCTTCCGTTTTGGGGCGGTTCGTCGGGGTCGCGGGCCGCGTTTGTCCTGGAACACATAGCCACGGTTGGCCAAAAGGCAATCCCGCCACGCCCTTGGGGCGCCCTACGCCTCCTCGGCCGGCGCTTCGGCGTCGCTTAAGGCGAAATCCACCCGGATCTTGAACAGCCGGTCGGCCGGCAGGTTGAGGATGGGAATGCCGGTTTGCCGGGTGATCTCAGCCAGCCCCTCGGCGATGGCCTCCCGGGAGGCGCCGATCATGGTGAACCAGATGTTGAGGGGATGGTCGCGCAGGTAGTTGTGGGTCACGCCCGGGTGGGCGTTGACCGCGGCTATAAAGGCCTCGCGCTTGTCCTCGGGGGCCGAGGCGGCGCACAGCGTGGAAAAAAAGCCGATCTTGGCCGACTGGAAGTTGGCGCCGACGCGGCGGATGATGCCCTTGCCCCGAAGCGCCCGCACCCGGGCCAGGGCCTCGGCTTCGGTCAACCCCACCATTGCGCCGACCGCGGCATAGGGGCGCGGCGCGATGGGGAAACCCGTCTGGATGATGTCGAGAATGCGCTTGTCGATGGCGTCCATTAGATACCCGCTTACACTGTTCCGTTTGAGGGCGAAGCCTCGGGCTCCACCCGGTTTCTCCCGTGTTCCTTGGCCCGGTACAGGGCCTTGTCGGCCCGCGACAGCACCGCCTCCGGGGCCTCGCCCGGCACGAACGCGGCCACGCCGAAACTGGCCGTCACCACCCCGGCGGCGGCAAAGGCCTCGCCGGCCACGGCCTGGCGCAGCCGCTCGGCCAGCTCCACGCCCTGCCCGAGGGCGATGCCCGGCGCCACGACCACGAATTCCTCGCCGCCGAACCGGGCCAGCCGGTCCACCTTGCGCAGCCCGGACCGCAGCCGGGCGGCGAGTTCGACCAGCACCGCGTCGCCCGCGTCGTGGCCGCGGCTATCGTTTATGGCCTTGAAGTGGTCGATGTCCAGCAGCACGACGGCAAGGGGCGTGCCGTAGCGCGAGGCCCGGGACGCCTCGTCGCCCAGGACCTCGGCCAGCTTGCGCCGGTTGAGCGTCCGGGTCAGGGGATCGAGGTTGGCCAGGTCGAGGAGTTCGCGGCGCTCCAGTTCGAGTTCCGTCACGTCGGCCAGGGTCAGCAGGCAGCGGTCGACCCCGGGCAGGCGCGAGGCGGCGGCCTGGAACACCTGCGGCGGCTGGCCCGGCCGGTCGGGATGGGTCAGGCGCAGATGGTGCTGGCGGTCGAGGGCATCGTCGGCCAGCCGGCAGGCCCAGGCGGCCAGCCCCTGCTCGGGCGGCCCATCGGCCAAAAACTGCTCCAGGGCATAGCCCCGGGACTTGAATTCCTGCATGGAACCCAGCCCCAGGAAGCGCAGCCAGGCCCGGTTGATGGCCAGCACCCGATCGCCCTGCAAGATGGCCGACGGATGGGGCATGTCGTCGAGCAACCGCCGGGCCAGCTCCCAGGCCTCCTCCAGCCGCTCGGCCAGGCCCGACGCGGCCAGGGCCTCGTCAAAGGCCTCGCCCAGGGCCGCCGGGTCGAAGGGTTTCTGGGCCACCCGCACCCCGGGCAGGGAAACCGTCTCCAGCACCCGGCGGATGTCCTCGGCCGCCCCGGTGAGAAAAACCGGCACCCGACGGCCCGGCTCCCGCAGCGCCGCCGCCAGCACCGCCGCCCCACCCGGCAGGCCGGCGGCCACCACGGCCAGGTCCGGCGCCTGGCGTTCCAGGCAACCCAAGGCCTCCGCCAGGTTCTCGGCCTCGAGCAGCCGGGAACAGCGGCCGCGCAAAAGCCCGACCAGGACCTCCCGGGCCCATGGATCCGCCTCGGCCACCAAGGCACAGCCACCCTTGCCGTACGCCTCCATCCCCACCTCCGACCTGTCCGGTCCCGTCAACGATAAAACCTCCCGGCCCCCTTGTCATCGTCGCGGCAATGGGTATCGTCAGTTTATGGGCGGGACGCCCAACACGCCCCGTCCCGGAGGCGGCCATGAAACGCATTTGGCCCTTTGTCGGCATCCTGTCGCTGTGTCTCGTCGCCCTGGCGGCCCTGGCGCCCCTGGGCCTGGCCCAGCCCGGCCCCATCGGCCCCCGGGGCATCGGCCCGGTCGGCCCCGTGGGCGGACCCCGCCCCATCGGCCCCATAGGACCCGTGGTCGGCCCGCGCCCCGTGGGTCCGGGCTTCGTCGGCCCGGGTCCCTGGCGCGGCCCCGGGCGCTACCCGGGACCCGGCCCCTGGCCCCTGGCCGTGACGGTCGGGCCGGGCTATCCGTACCCGGCCTACCCCTATCCCTACCCGGGCTATCCCTACCCAGGCTACCCGTATCCGGGCTATCCGTACCCGGGCTACCCGTATCCGGGCTATTACGGGCCGGACGTGGTGGTCGGCGTCGGGCCGTGGGTCGGGCCGGGGCCGTATGCCGGTCCCGGACCGGTTGTCGTCGCCCCCGGCCCGGGCGTGGTGGTGGCCGGGCCGCGTCCCGGCGTGGTCGGGCCGGGCGTGGTCGGCCCTGGCCCTGGCGTGGTCGGCCCTGGGCCGGGGTTTGCCCCGGGCGTGGCTCCCGGCGTGCCGCGACAGCCCGGGCCCAACTTCGGCGTGGCCCAGCCGGGTCCCGTGGCCGTGCGCCAACCGGGTCCGAATTTCGGGCCGGCCCAGCCGGGCCTGGGCGCCGTCCGCCAGCCGGGGCCGAATTTCGGGGTAGCCCAGCCCGGCCCGGGCGTCGCCCGCCAGCCCGGACCCAATTTCGGGCCGGCCCGGCCGGGTCCCGGCCGCTAGTGTTTCGTCCTGGAAAGCACGCTGCTTACGGCTCTTCCCTCAAGGAGGTCAGGGCGTGGCGGCATGCATTGCAACCAAAGCCGGATGCCTGCTCCCAGCTTACAGCCGAGGCAGGTAGCCGCAAGCCGCTCGTGGCAAGGAGCAAGCCTTCGGCACTGGGCGACTTCCGCGCGGAGAGGGGCGGAAGAACAACTTCCGCCTCTCCCGCTGCCCCGGACGCCAAAATCCGGTTGGTCCCATGCGCTCTGTCAGCTACAACCGCGCTGTTTTTTTGTTTCTGCAAATCTACGCCATCGTTTGTGGATGGAGTTGACTGTAGCGGTCTAGGGTCTCTTGGACAGTTTCGCCCTGAAGTTCAGGCAGCTTTGGCGACCTCGGCTTTCTGCTTTTCCCTGACCTGAGCCGGCGATCTGTAGCCATGCCGACCGATCCGCCACTGGCGGTTGTAGGTTTCCTTGAAGGCCAGAAGCGCCAACCGGAGTTCCTCGACGGTTCGGAAGCTGCGCACCCACAAAAAATTTTCCTTGAGGATGCGGACAAAGCGTTCGGCAAAGCCGTTGCCCTGAGGCTCGCGCACGTAGGACGCCGAGTCCCTGATGCCGAGAAAGGCGATCTCCTGCTGAAAATCCTCGGCGATGAACTGGCTGCCATGGTCGTGTCGCAAGGTCAGCCCCCGAGCCACATCCAGGCCGAAAACCCCAAAACTGTTGCGTATGCCCTGTCGGATCGGCTCCAAGGCCTCGAACCGCGTGCCGCGCTTGGCGGCATGGATGCCGACCAATTCCAGCGAACAAAGATCGATAGCGAAGAATATGGCGGCGTTGCCTTCCGCGACGGTAAGCGTTGAGGTCATGTCCGTGCCCCACATCTCGTCCACGAGCTGGGTCTTGATCGTCCCGTCATGGGCCATGGGGCCGGCCAGGACGCTTGTAGGCCGAGAGCGCGTTTTCGCGCATGAGGCGCAATGTCCGCGCCGGGGAAGTCCTGATGCCTTTGTCCCGAAGGCCAGCCCAGACCTTCCGATACCCCTCCCCGTGAAAAGTGCTTTCCCGAATCTTGGCCTTGATGTGCTCCACTAAAACCGCATCGCTATGCGCGCCTTGAGGGCCACGTCGTTTGGCTGGAGCAGCCTCGACCGCGCGCCGACGTTGCCAGAATACCGTGGAACGAGGGAGCGCTCAGACACGGCAGACCAGCGCCAGCCCGTAGTTCTTCCCAGTGGAGGCCGAGGCGGCTTGGCTCATTTCCTCGACCTCCCTCGGGCCAAAGGGCGGTTTTGCTCCAGCCGCGCGATCTTCTCGCGAAGCAACTCGTTTTCCATGGCCTGCTCGCCGATCTTCTCACGGAGCCGGCCGACTTCAACGGATTCCTTTGCCGGTTGCTGCTTCAGGCCCGATTCCCCGGCCTCCAGGAAGGTGTCGCGCCACTGGGACAGCGTCGCGGCGGTCAACCATGTATGAAACCTTTTCCGTATTTTCAACCGCTTTAATCTCCAGTCCTTCAGGCACTGTCACCCCTTCCTCCTTGAGCACTTTCGTGGCATCCTTGAGAAGACGCTGCTTGTAAACGGCATCTTCCCAGGCCTTGGCGATGATCTGCCCCAGTTTCTTGTCTTGCGATTCCTTTGTCATGATCGAGATCCTTTTTCGTCAGCATGTTACTTGTTCAATGTATATCACTACCAGTTCGGCCTCTGCTATTGCCTGGTGTTCGTTCCCAAGGACTTGCTGCTTAACGGAATCCATATTCCGCGGATGTGATTCCCTGCATCCGGTCACTGAATGGACAGAGATAACCACCTGTTTTGACCGCCATTTGAGCAGGACGCTCTTCTGCAATGAATCCAGGCCATCGTCTAGAGCAGACTCCTAGCATCGATTTTGGTCATGCCCGCACTGATCGTATGGACAGCACCCAATACCTCCAAATATCGAGGAGATATCCTCGGCTGACAACTTCTTTGGTACGGTCTTCAATGGAATTACCAGATAATGCACTTTGTCAGTATTCTCAATGATCTTGATTTCCATCCCCTCAGGGATCATAAAACCTTCCTCTTTAAGCACTTCTGTCGCATCAGCCAATAGACGCTATTTGAAAGTTTCGTCTTCCCACGTCTTGGTGATGATCTGCCCCAGCTTCTTGCTTTGCTCTTCCTTTGTCATGGTGATTTTCCTATCCTCCTGGGTTTTAAGATAGCGCGAAAACGGCATGAAGCATGTCGAGACCGCTGCGTAATTCTCTCGAGTCGCTGCTTGCCCGGTTTGTCAGGTTCTCTAACTGGTAGTCGTGGCAGTGTTTTTCCCGGTCCCGGAAGTTTTTTCCCCGTTGACGGCTTTTGCCAGCCAAGGGGGGCACGTCCGCTCAGCAGGCGACCCGCAGGACCGCTTTTTTCAGATTGAAGGCCATGGCATTGAGCAGAAACTCCAGTTCGACCTTGGCCAAACCGAGGTAACGGGCTCGAAAGAAGCCGTAGCCACGCTTGCTCGCGTAAGCATGCTCATTTCTCCGAAGAGCAGGAAGGCGTTAAACCAAGCCGCCATGAAACCGAAATAGACGATCCCGGAAGTCGCGACAAAAACGCCGCCAATGAGAAGAATCCGTCCCCGGTTCCTGGCGTGGCCTACCAAACTCAACAGGAAGAGAAGCACGAAAAAGGCACACGGATTGAAAGCGTCGAGGAAACCGATGAGCAGTGTCAAGGCCGGGAGCGAAAGTCTTTGAGCGTCAAGCCGGCCGAGGATGGGCACATCGAGAAACGTTTTGGTTGACGGTTCTCCGCCATCGTCCCCGCGCGCTCGCTGGATTGCCCTGACAATTTCTGCCCCTTTCCCTTGCTCGTTATCGTACCCAACGATCATCTCTTTTCCGACGAAGAAAGCCGGAACGGCCATGGGCTCCTGGCCGAACACCGCGGCCATCTCCCGGTAAAGTTCGAAATACTGGAGGTCTTCATGCATGTTGTAGGACCGGATCGTGAGACCTGTGTCCTCTCGCGCCAACTTTTCCTGGAACGGGCGCGCGTTATGACAATGCGGGCATTCGCTGCTCCAAAAAAAGTCAATTCGATGCGCTGGGCAGCGCTTTTTGTGGCCATGGCGAGGGAGGTCGAAACAAGCAAAGCCAGGAGGAGAAGCAAACGGCCTGAAACGAGGCGTTTCATTTTTTGGTCCCCCATCAAAATGTTCCTGGATTGCCGCGCCAGGAATCGCGGAGGCCTCGGCCAGGAGTGTGCCCTTGATACAAGCCATGCCCTTGCCTGGTCTGGATACATGAAGAGGGTTGTGCGCTACATGAAGGGCTTTTTCCGTTCCTTATCTCGTTCCACACGCCTGGTCCTTCGTCAATCGATCTGCCAGGCGGGGGTTTAATTTTGCTCAAATGAGAGAAAAAACGCCAACCGCCTTGACTCCGGCCAGCGATGCACTATTTGCTCTTTTGAGCGAAACAAGGAGTCTCGAATGCCACGACCTCGTTTGCGCCGGTGGGTAGCCGCCATCCCCAAGGCAACCTATTTTAAGCCGCAAGGTATCCCCCTGCGCGAGCTTGAGGAAATCCGACTTCCCATAGAGGGGTTGGAGGCATTGCGCCTGGCTGACCTGGAAGGGCTGACCGCCGAGGCCGCTGCGGCGGGCATGGGGGTTTCCCGGCACACGTTTGGCCGGGTGCTGGCCGAGGCCAGGACCAGTGTGGCCCGGGCCTTGGTTGGCGGCGCGGCGCTGCGCATTGAGGGCGGACATTACGGTTTGGCGCAAGCCCAGGGTATCCTGGAAAGCCAGGATGCCCAATCAGGCGAAAAAGGGGCGGTTGTGGCCATACCAAGCCAAGGGGACACCTTGGATTCCCTGGTGGAACCCCGCGTGGATCAAGCGGTGAGCTTTGCACTGGTCGATTTGGACAACCGGTCCACGCGGCATCTGCAAAACGGCTGGCGGACCGGACGCGGGCGGGGAGGCTGGAGGCATATCCTGCGCTCCCTGCGCGCCGCCGGAGCACATGTGCTTCTGGCTGGCCCTTCCTTCCCCGGATTTGCCGAAATGGCGTCTCGCGCCGGCCTCCGAGTCTTTGAATATGTGCCGTTGTCCTCGGAGGAAACCGTTGGGGAAGCCGTCGACCGACTGGCTGGCGAGATGTCCTGAGTTGAGGCTGTTGGTTTTTGACAATTGATGCGGGAGCCTTCCGTGGCGGCGGGAAACAACCGCGAATACGAATGTTCCCGGAAAATCAGGAGGTTTTCTCCATGCGACAAGGTTTCGTGACACAAGGCGGAGGGAGTGGCCAGGGCCGGTGTGGTCAGGGCCAAGGCAAGGGGCAAGGGGCGGGCGGCCGGGGCGGCGGTGGCCGTTGCGGCCAAGGCCAGGGACGCGGCCTGGGTCAGGCCGGCCGATCAAGTAACGCGCCTGGCGTTTCGAGCGGGTCGCAGCCAGCAACGGACGTATGCGTCTGCCCGCAGTGCGGCCAGACAGCGCCGCATACGCCGGGAATCGCTTGCACCACCATGCGTTGCCCCGCCTGCGGGGCGGCCATGACAAGGCAATAATCCTCAAACCGAAAGGAGATGCATTATGCCACGCGGTGATGGAACAGGACCCAGTGGAATGGGCTCCGGTACGGGACGGGCCTTGGGTTATTGCTCGGGCACGAATGCCCCTGGGTTTGCCAGTGCTCCGGGCTGGGGCGAACAAAAACTCGGCTTCGGCCAGGGCGGCTTTGGCCGGGGATGTCGCGGCGGCTTCGGCCGGGGTGGCTTTCGCGGTGTTTGGCGTTCGAATTTCATGGGGGCCGCACCGGTCGGGCCCGTCGCGGGCGCGGCCACGCCGGAGATGGAACGGCAATATCTGCGGCAGCAAGCCACGGCCCTGGAAAGCTCCCTGGCGGCCATCAAGGCACGCCTGGCCAAGATGGACGATGAAGCCACGCAGGGCTGACGGCGTACGGCCATGACGCGAGACTCCCGCCACCCGTTTCGGGTGACGGGAGTTCCGTCGAGAGGGAAAAGCACATGGTCAGCATCGGTATTATCATCTGCGCCCGGTACGGAAATTGTGGGGCCGGCAAGTGTTTTCGGGCTCTGCGGGAACGCCGGGGCGGATTCGCCCGCTACGCGGCGGAACAAAGCGCATCCATTGTCGGTTTCGCCTCCTGCGGCGGCTGCCCTGGGGGAAACGTAGAATATGTTCCGGCGGAATTTATCAAAAACGGCGCGACGGTTGTCCATCTGGCCACCGGCTTGGTCGTCGGCTACCCGCCATGCCCCCACCTGAGCCATTTCAAGACGTTTATCGAATCCCAATACAACGTTCCCGTGGTGGTCGGGACACATCCCATCCCGCTCAATTATTGTAATGCGCATCGGAAACTGCCGTTTTGGGCGGACAGCAACATGGCCGCGGCAGCCGAAGCCCTCCTACGGGAGGCTCCGGACGTCATGGCCGCTTACGACTGAAAGCGTATGGAACTCGAACATTGGATGTTGCCTTCCTGTACACACCAAAGGAGTGATGCCATGCAACCTGGAACGCTTGAACTTGTCCGCCGCAAGGCCCTGGCCTTGTGGGAGGAACACGATCTGCTTCGTGAACCCATCACGGTCACGGCCAGAACGCTGACCGTCCATGAGGCCATAGGCGATCCCGAAGGCGAGGATTTCCCCCTGCAAAAAGGCAAGGAACGGCTCATGGAAGCCGAGTTCCGGGGTGCCAAGGGACAGGCCTTCACTGATCGCTTCGGGGATTTTTCCGGAACATTGGCCGATGTCGCCGCGATGCCGCTGGAAAACAACTTCCGCCGGGCGGTGTTCGTGGCTTCGGTCAACGCCACGGTTCGGGGACTTGGGCTGTGCGACCGCACCATCCATTGCCGCGACAAGGAACCTAATGAATGCGCCGCGAAATTCAGCAGCTACATCAGCGAGCGTTTTGGCGACGTTCGTATCACGCAGGTCGGCTTCCAGCCCAAGATCATCCAGGCCTTAAGCGAACGGTTTGCCCTGAAGGTGCTTGATCTCGACCCGGACAACATCGGCACGGTCCAATACGACACCGAGATTCTCGGGCCGGACCGGAAGGACGAGGCCCTGGCTCGGGCCGATCTGCTCGTGGTCACGGGATCCACCCTGGCCAACGATACCGTGGGTGCGTTTCTCGATGACCGCCCGATCATCTTTTACGGCACGACCATCGCCGGCGCGGCGGCGCTCATGGGCTGGGAGCGGTTTTGCGCCAAGGCCCTTTGAGTTTGGCCCCCCTCCGTGAACAAACAAGCACAAGGAACGTTCATGACATTGCTTGAAGAACTCACACGCGTGCTCGACTACGATTGTCCGGTCATGGATATTCGTCAGGGCGTCTTTCATACCGCAGTGGTCACCCGGCGTTGCGGGCTGGCCGCGACGCTGCCCAAGGATGCCTTGCGCCAAGAGCCGCCCCTTGTGGCGGAACCGGGTTTCCTTCTGGAAAAAAACGCCGAGGAACTTGTCTCCCTGGTGCATTCGCCAAGCCTGCTGGAAGCGGCCATTGGCATGGCCACCATCAATTCCCTCCTGCCCGTGGACGAGTCCGCCATGGTGGAGCGCAATGCCGGAGACATCCTCCTGGAACAAGGGACCGGGAAAAACGTGGCAGTCATCGGCCATTTTCCCTTCCTTCCCAAGGTCCGACAACAGGCCGCCAACCTCTGGGTTCTGGAAAACAATCCCCGTGAAGGCGATTTCGGCCCTGAACAGGCTGAAGAGTTCCTGCCACAGGCCGATGTCGTGGCCATTACCGGCACTTCCATCACCAACCATACGTTTGACGGGCTCATCCGTCTGTGCCGGCCCGACGCATTCGTGCTCATGCTGGGAGATTCGGTGCCGTTCACGGCGCTGCTGTTCGATCACAGGGTGGATGCCTTGTGCGGAACCGTGGTTTCTGAACCTGATACGGTACTTCGCTGCGTCAGCCAGGGTGGAAATTACAGACAGATACAAGGCGTCAAGAGGCTGACCATTTTCAAGAACGGACAATAGGTTGAAAACAACACCCGACAATCGCCGTTGATTGCAAGGAGTTCGGCCATGACCAAAATCGGCTTGATTCGATGCGAGAAAAATGAAGCCACGTGCCCGCTTACCGGCTGCCTTTCCTGTCTTGCCGCTGGTTCCGAAGGGTTCGCAGGAACCGGCAACCCTGAGTTGGTCGGCGTCATGACATGCCGCTGCCCTGGCGACCGCGCCGTGGCATCGGCAAAGGTCCTAAAAGCCAAGGGAGCGGAAATTCTGCACTGGTGCACCTGCACGTTCGCGCACAAGGAAGAAGGGAAATGGGTCAATGGAAACGGGTTCTGTGCGGACAGCGATAGCTTGTTGTCTCGAATCGCCTGTGAAGCCGGTATCCCTTGCGTAAAAGGGACCGCACATCTTCCTCATGAATACAGGCCAAAACAAGTTATGCCCGAAATTGATGCCTAAGCCAGGCATGATTTATGGCACTGTCATAGGTGCACGGGACAGTTTGAATGTGTCGGCGAATCCGGTTTCCTGAAAATGAGTGCAAAGTTCGTGGAAGAAAAATCGAACAGGCAAGAGGGATGCCGGAATTTGGAGGATGTCATGAGCACGTTTGTGATCCATCCCATCGTGTTGGGAACCAAGGAATTCGACAAGGGAATGATGACTTACCAATTCGAGTACGGGAAGCCGTACACCATTCCCATCTACGGTTGGTATCTGGAAGGAGGGGATAAGCGTATCCTGGTGGATACCGGGGAAATGCGCCCCGTGGTTTCCGGAGCCCGAGAGGCGGCCATCGGGGGGGCGATCCATGGCTTTGCTGCGGGACTGGCCCGCTTCGGCCTGACACCCGCCGACGTTGATGTGGTAGTGCACACCCATCTTCACAACGATCATTGTGAAAATGACAGTTTGTGCGAGAACGCCCTGTTTTATGTCCACGAAAGGGAGCTGGCGCACGCACGGAACCCGCACCCCTTGGATTACCGCTATAACGAGGAATACATCGAAGACGTGGTGGAAGCCGGGCAGATGGTGTCCCTAACCGAAGACACCGAAATTGTTCCCGGTCTGCGCATGGTCCATACCCCGGCCCATACGGAAGGCGGCATGTCCGTGTTCGTGGACACTCCGGCTGGATTAGCCGTCATCACCGGCTTTTGCGTCATCCGCGAAAACCTTTTTCCGCCAACATCCGTGACCGCTCGGGAAATGGAAGTCATCCCGCCAGGCACCAGCGTCAATACCTATGCCGCCTATGACATCTTGCGGCGAATTCGGGACGCGGCGGACATCGTTCTCCCGCTTCATGAGCCGTCGTTTGCCTCAGGCGCTCCTATCGGCCTTAAATGATCGCCGCAGGCCTGCTCCGCCTTTTCCGATAACATTGCGCCCATGCCGGTCCCCTGGTCATACGTAAACCATCTTAGGCTTCGCGCCACAGACCTATCAGGGACGGCGGCAGGCCAGACCTGTGGCCGCGAGTTGGCTTGCCGGGATCATGCCGAGCCTCGGGTGTGGCGTCACCTCGACACCTGCCAGTTCAAGACCTTCCTCCATGCCCGGGTTCCGCGCGTGGAGTGTCCGGAACACGGCGTCCTTCAGGTCAAAGTGCCTTGGGCCGAGGCCAAAGGGCGCTTCTCCTTGCTCATGGAGCGCTTGATTATCAACGTGTTGCGTGAATGCGTCACCGTGGCCGGCACCTGTCGATTGTTGCGGATCAGCTGGGATGAGGCCTGGAACGTCATGGACAGAGCCGTCCGGCGGGGACAGGCCAGGAAGAAGGCCAACCCCGCGCGCTATCTTGGCATCGATGAAAAGGCCTTCCGCAAGGGGCACGACTACATGACCGTAGTCTGCGACCTGCTTGGCGGCACAGTGGAGTTTGTGGCCCAGGATCGTAAGACCGAAAGCCTCGAGGACTATTACCGGCAATTCACGACGCAGCAACTCGAGCGCATTCGGGCCGTGGCCATGGATATGTGGGAACCGTACTTCAAGGCCACGATCAAGCATGTGCCTGGGGCGGCGCACAAGATCGTCCACGACCGCTTCCTCATCATGCAGCACGTGGGCCAGGCCGTGGACAGGGTCCGCCGGCAGGAGCACCGCGAGTTGCTCCGCCAGGAAGATGAGCGCCTCAAGGGGACCACGTACATCTGGCTTTACCGGGAAGGGAACCTGCCGGACAAGCATCGACCGACCTTGGAAGCCCTGAAGGCCACGAACCTGAAGGTGGCCAAGGCCTGGGCCATGAAGGAAAGCCTGTCTGGGTTGTGGAATTACCTCAGCGTTGGCTGGGCCAAACGGTTCATGAAACGCTGGCTGACCTGGGTGAGGAAGTCAGACCTGACTCCGATGCGCAAGGTCGGGGAGATGCTCTCCCGGCGCCTGGACAACATCCTGACCTTTTGTCGGCATCGGATCACCAACGGCGCTGCCAAGGGACTCAACAGCAAGATCATGGTCATCAAGCGCAGGGCCTGCGGTTACCGCAACCGGGAGCACTTCAAGACCGCCATCAACTTCTTCTGTGGCGGCTTGGATCTCTATCCCAAGAATGCCTGAGCGCCGGTACCCACGGAAAACCCGGAAGGACCTCAAGTTAAAGTCTATCCAATGTGCAAGCGGCTTGGGCTGGATCGCACCACGATCATTCGCAAGCTCAAGCGCGCGGGTAGCGTCCACGGAGGTGGTGTAAATTCTGAAGTCGTCCAGGCCGGGGGAGAGCCTCCGGCCCGGACGGAATGGGCGAGGTGGCCATCGGGTCAATTGGCTGTAAGGTGAAGTTACGACGCCGCACCTGCAACCAAAGGAGACCACGATGGCCGAGGACAGCATGGCATTAATCGAGCTGATGCAAAAGGCCGACGGCGGCGATTTTCTCCGCTCCCTGGCGGAAGCCGTCCTGCAGCTTCTCATGGAAGCCGATGTGGACGGCCTCATCGGGGCCAGCCGCCACGAGCGAAGCCCCGAGCGAGTCAGCTACCGCAACGGCTACCGTGACCGCAGCCTTGATACCCGCATCGGCTCCTTGCAACTGCGCATCCCCAAGCTGCGCCAGGGCAGCTACTTTCCGCCCTTCCTGGAGCCACGCAAGACCAGCGAACGCGCCTTGGTGGCCGTCATCCAGGAAGCCTGGATCGGCGGCATCTCCACGCGGCGCGTGGATGATCTGGTCCAGGCCATGGGCCTTTCCGGCATCTCCAAGTCCCAGGTGTCCAAGCTGTGCAAGGACATTGATGAACGGGTCCATGCCTTTCTTTCTCGGCCGCTGACCGGCGAATGGCCCTATTTGTGGCTGGACGCAACCTACCTCAAGCAGCGCGAAGGCGGCCGGGTGGTCAGCGTCGCCGCCATAATCGCCGTGGCGGCGAACACCGAAGGCCGCAGAGAAATCGTGGGACTGCACATCGGCCCCAGCGAGGCCGAGCCGTTCTGGTCTTTTTTCCTCAAAAGCCTTCTTCGTCGGGGACTTGGCGGCGTGAGGCTTGTCGTCTCCGACGCCCATGAAGGCCTCAAGGCCGCCATGGCCAAGACGTTCGGGGCCACGTGGCAACGCTGCCGGGTCCACTGGATGCGAAACGCCTTGGCCCGGGTTCCCAAGTCCCAGCACGCCATGGTCTCGGCCGCCCTGCGCCAGGCCTTTTTACAGCCGGATGCGGCCAACGCCAGCCAGACCTGGCGGCATGTCGCCGATCAGCTTCGTGGAAAATGGCCACGGCTCGCCAGCTTCATGGACGAAACCGAGCACGACGTGCTGGCCTACATGACCTTCCCGGCGCAGCATCGGGTCAAGCTGCACAGCACCAATCCGCTGGAAAGGCTCAATAAAGAAGTGAAGCGGCGGGCGGACGTAGTCGGCATCTTCCCCAACGAACAGTCCATCATCCGGCTCATCGGGGCCATCTTACTGGAGCAAAACGACGAGTGGCAGCTGCAAAGCCGCTACATGCAGGTCGAGGCCATGGCCGAACTCAACACCCAACCAAACGAGGCGCAGCCAGCCCAAATTCCACCAAGAGCAGCCTGACCGAGGGCCACCTCAAGCACACCAGAATTTACACCACGTTGACGGACGTGACCAGCGCGCGGGCGGCGAATAGAGCGTTTTCCCCAGTGACCAGACGGCGCGACAGCCGGCCCGGTTTTACCCCGTGGCCTTCGTTGCCACGACTTCCGACCGCGCAGCCAATCCGCAAGCCCCCTCCCCTACGCCACGCAAAAAGGGCCAGGAACATGCTCCTGGCCCTTGGTTATTGTCGAGAGGCGCGAGTGGAGTCCTCGGGGACTACCAGCGGCTGCCGCTGCGGTTGCCACCGCCAGAGCGGGGCTTGTCCTCGGCTTCGTTGACCTTCAGATTGCGGCCGCCGAGGTCCTGGCCATCCATGCCGGCGATGGCCGCACGGGCACCTTCGTCGTCCATCTCGACGAAACCGAAACCGCGCAGACGGCCGGTTTCACGATCAGTGATGAGATTGACGCTGATGACTTCGCCGTAGTTGGAGAACTGGGTGCGGATGTCGTCTTCGGTGGAATTGAAAGACAAGTTGCCGACATAGAGTTTCTTGGACATGGGTTGCTCCTGTTTTTAGCATTTCTTTTCGCATCGATTGGAGCTGAACATCAGAACGCCAAAGATCCAAAAAATCCATGCTCGTTGAAATAGACTGAACCCGAAAAAGATACACCCTTCGCGGAAAATGTAAAGAGACTAGCCTGAAAATAATTTTATAATTGTCATTATTTTAGTGTTTCATGCTCTTACCGGGGCCGTTTCATGGCGTTGCATAAACTGTCCCCCCGACAATAAAGAGCAAAGTAGCGTGGCGTGTTACGTTGTATTTTGCGAATCGATGAGCTGGAGGGAATCGAACCCGCGACCTCTTGAATGCCATTTGAATGCCATGCCAGCAGAAAATCATAATATAGCGAAATATTTGATTTTTTAGCAGAAAACCCAGTGAGCCACGGCGCTTTTGTTGGCTCCTGCCACCAGTCACTAGTAGGCCTGTGGTGCATCAGCCAACATACCGCCAACAGGGTGCCAACGGGTAGCCAAAGCGTTTGTGGCTCCCCTGCCAAAGGACATGTTGGCCATCAGCCTTTATCTGGCTGAAAACATTGATGACTCGTCGAGAGGATTTTGATTTCGCGGGGCCACCATCATGTCACCACTGCCGCGTAACGTCGCGTTGAAGAGCCAGGGTCAAGGGACTGAAAAAAGCTGTTGACGTTTTAGAACGACCGGTCTAATTGGTCGGCCATGAAACGCATTCACAGCAAAGAGGCGCTCCTCCAGGTTGGGCTCGATCTCGTATGGAGCAGAGGGTTCAACGGCACCGGGGTTGAGGCGATCTTGAAGGAAGCAAAAATTCCAAAGGGTTCATTTTACAATTTTTTCTCAAGCAAAGAAGAATTTTCCCTCGCGGTGATCGACAAATTCGTTGCTGGCAGGAGTGAGGTGCTTTCCCCTATTCTCAGCGACGCGACTTTACCACCGCTTGCGCGTGTCAAAAAAAGTTTCGAAGCCCTCACTACCGCATTTGAGGGCAATGCCTGCTACAAGGGCTGTCTTCTCGGAAACTTGGGGCAGGAGATGTCCGATCAATATGAAAAGATACGCCAGCGCCTCGAACAGTCCTTGCAGCTTTGGGAGAAATGCCTAGCCGATGTGCTCATGGAGGCACAAAATGCGAACTCCATCTCCCCACATATAAACGTAACAATGCTCGCCGAGAGCATGATTGCATCATTTCAAGGCGCAGTACTTCGCTCCAAGATCAAGAAGTCGCCAGAACCGTTAAGGAATTTTATTCATTTATATTTCGATGTGTTCCTGGCTCAATGAGCATAATGCGAGCACTTTTTTTGGGCTATGATTACGTAGACCGGTCTATTAAAAGCGCTGCCGCAGCCTGCCTATCGGCTTGGGGGCAGCAACCAGAGATGGTCGACCGGGTTTTGAACGCAGCGGCGCGCACGCGGCGCGCGGTCCTGACGAGACCTCGGGCGTGCGCTTCTCCGCCCTCCCCGTCTGTTTCGCGGTCGCCGGGGTCTTGGCGAAACTGCCGCGCAACGTCACGCCGGACGGCAAACCACGCCTGCCAGGAGTAACCCATGGTTCAAATTGACGCATCTCATCGGCCTGCTCCAGACAATTCCCCGACCTGTGGGCCGAAGCAGCTCAACGCCACGGATCTGCGCCGGCTTTGCCTGGAGGCCGGCGCTGACGACGTCGGTTTCGTGGATATCGGCAGACCGGCCCTGGATCAGGAACGAAACGACATCCTCGCCGCCTATCCCCGGACGCGCACGATCATCTGTCTGGTCATCCGCCTCAACCCCGAGAACATACGCAGCCAGGCCCGGCACATCTCCTCCGACGAGTTCCACCACGCCACGAGCGCCGTGGCCACGGTCGGCCGGAGCATTTTGCGCAGCCTCAATGCCTTGGGGGTGCGGGGCACGATCGAGCCGGCGGATTTCCCCATGGACATGGGGCGGTTCCCCGGCAAAATTTGGAACGTGAGCCATAAGATCATGGCCGTCGAAGGCGGACTTGGGCATATGGGACTTAATCGCCTGGTCATCCACCCGCAATTCGGCAACTTCATCCGGTTGACGTCCCTGCTCATCGATACGGCTCTCGATGTCTATGGCTCCCCTCTTGAACAGTCACTCTGCGACCGATGCGGCTTGTGCCTGTCCGCATGCCCGGTCGGGGCCATCCAGCGCAAGGCACCCTTTGATTTCATGGCCTGCATGACCCACGCCTACCGAGACAATTTCATCGGATTCATGGACATGCTCGACAGCCTGCTGCGCTCTCCAGACATGGACGTCTTTCGTCAACGCTTCAGCGACAGGGAGACCGCTTCCATGTGGCAATCCCTCATGTACAAAATGAACTACCGCTGCGGCTACTGCATGGCCGTGTGCCCGGCCGGTCAAGCCGGGCATTTCTGCGGATCCAAAAAGGACTTCCTTCAGGAAGTGCTCCTGCCACTCAAAAACAGAAAGGAGCAAGTCTACGTCATGGCCGACACCGACGCTGAAAAACATGCACGGACCAATCCGCACAAGGAGATTCGAAGGATCGGCTTCAGCATACGCCGGTAACAAACTGTATTTCAAATAGTATGTATAGGTACGTAAGCAGCGACAGCTTTTGCCTTGACGAGGCAGCCTGCGGTGCGTCTTGAACGGGCCGTAGCGTACAACAAAACATGGCAATGCTCACAAGAAGGAGAACAGTATGGCCAGTATCACCGTCGACAGAACAGCCTGCACGCGGGATGGATTTTGTATTGAAACATGCCCTTTCGTGGTCCTGACCAACGATGCCGACGGGTATCCCATCACCAGCCCGGAAAGCGAAAAACACTGCATCAACTGCGGGCACTGCGTGGCCGTCTGCCCAACGGCCGCCTTGAAGCATGCCAACCTCCCGCCAAGTGATTTTCTCCCGGCCCAGCCTGGACAGGCGACGCCGGAAGCCCTCGACGCCCTGATCCGCAACCGGCGCTCCATACGGAAATTCAAGAGAACGCCCCTGCCCCAGGCAACCTTGGACGACATCTTTCAGGTCGCGCGGTACGCGCCAACGGCGAAGAACATGAACCACATCGCCTGGCATGTGACGCGCACGTACGAGGCCACCAGGCATTTGGCCGGGTTGACCGCTGCCTGGATAAGCCAGGTGGGGTATCTGCCGACCGCCGTGGAAGCCTTCAACGCCGGCGGCGACCTCGTTTTGCATGGCGCGCCGCACGTCGCCTATTGCGTCTCGCCCATGAACGACCTGATGCCTTGGACGGACGGCGCCATCGCCGCGACAATGGTTGACCTCATCGCCACGGCCCGGGGCATAGGCACCTGCTGGGCGGGCATTTTCATGAAAGCCGCCGGCGCGCACGCGCCCTTGCAGCAGGCCTTGCGCCTGCCCGAAGGGACCGGAGTCGTTGGTGCCCTGATGCTCGGACTTCCGGCCGAGCGCTTTCGCCGCACGCCGCCCCACATCGGCCAGGCCGACGTCACCTGGATCGATTGATCGCAACCGACCGGGCCAGGACCAGACGGTCGGCTCGGGCCCGGTCCTTTTTCAAATTTGAACACGCAACGGCTTCGCAGGCCAAGGGAATCCAGATGAACGCAATCAAGGCCGCCAACGACTCGTGGGTGCTCATCACCGGCGCATCAAGCGGGTTCGGCGAGGAGTTCGCCCGTCACTATGCCGCCCTAGGCCATTGCCTGGTCCTCGTGGCCCGCCGCCTGGACAGGCTTGAAGCTCTCGCCTCCGCCCTGCGCCAGCAACACCACGTCAACGTCGTTGTGGAACAAGTCGATCTCTCAGCGGTTGCAGCCGTTATTGCCTTGTATAAACGCCTCACTGAGCGAGATATTTTTATCGATATTCTTATAAATAACGTTGGCCATGGACTGCAAGGCCCGTTTCTGGATGCCAATCTGGATGCTGCCCAGGCAATGGTGCAGCTCGATATTGCGAGTCTGACTGCCGTCACCCATGTCTTTGCACAAGACATGCGCAGACGGGGACGAGGGAAGATCCTGCTCGTCGCCAGCGTGCCGGCCTACCTGGGCATGGAGAACTTCGCGGTCTATTCGGCCGCGAAGGCCTATGTCTTGCGCTTGGGCGAAGCCCTGCATCGCGAACTCAAACCGCATGGAATCACCGTGACGACGCTTTGCCCCGGCATGTCGGACACCGGGTTCGCCGCAGCGGCCAAACAGAAGATCACGCCCGCTTTGAAGCTCCTGATGATGCAGCCGGCGCCCGTCGTGCGCTCCGGTATCCGCGCGCTCGAATCCGGACGCAAAAGCGTCGTGCCGGGCTGGGCCAACAAGGCAATCGTTTGCTTTGTATGGGCAACGCCACGCTGGCTGCATCAGGCTGTGTTTTCTCGCATCATGAACGCATGATTCTGGCCGGCCTGAAACTTTCCGTCCTCTCGACCAGAAGATCGAGGGCCGTCATGCTCTCGAGTCGATCCGTTTGAAGCTCTAACAGCAGGGACATGATCAACCATGCTTATCCACGCCAAGAACTTCCGCCCCGGACACCCGATGCTCTTTTGTCAGGCATTGCTTCTCGCAACAGCCTTATGCCTTCTTCTCTCCGGGTGTCAGGAAGCAAAATCGAGCCCACCGATCCATCCCGTGGTGAAGGCCATGCGGATCAGCCTGGATATGGGGGCGGATATCGGATCGAAATCGGCGGCGCCCAGGAGGAAAGCAGCAAGGCCAATCGCTCCATTGTCGTCCTCCTCCCGCTGATGACCGGCATCATGCTGTTGTTGTTGATGTTCCAGTTGCAAAGCTTCCCGAGCCTCTTCCTTGTCCTGGCCACGGCCCCCTTGGGCTTGATCGGCGCGGTTGGGGCACTATTGGTCTTCCGCCAACCCTTCGGCTTTGTCGCCTTGCTTGGCGTCCTGGCGCTTGCCGGCATGATCATGCGCAACAGCGTCATCCTCGTGGACCAGATCTCGCTGGACAGGCAGGAGGGCCATCCGGCCTGGGAAGCCGTCATTGACGCCACCATTCGGCGGACGCGCCCCGTGGTGCTGACGGCGTTGGCGGCCATCCTGGCCATGATCCCCCTGACGCGCAACGTCTTCTGGGGGCCCATGGCCGTGGCCATCATGGGCGGACTGCTTGTGGCGACAGTACTGACATTGCTTTTTACCCCAGCCCTCTATGCGATGATTTTTCGAATACGTTGCCCAGGAAAGGATTAGCGTCTTAGCCTTTCTCGTTCGTCCTGGTCGTCGGAGAGTGGATTGCCGCAGCGGACGGCGCCACGCTTCCTCCTTTCCATTCCGCTTAGGAGAGAAGCCATGTCCAATCAGAACGATCATCCGACAGTTATACGCTATCAAGAGACCGCTTCGTAATTCTCTCGAGTCGCTGCTTGCCCGGTTTGTCAGGTTCTCTAACTGGTAGTCGTGGCTCTTTTTTTCCAGGTCCCGGAAGTTTTTGCCCCGTTGACGGCTTTTGCCGGCCAAGGGGGGCACGTCCGCTCAGCAGGCGACCCGCAGGACCGCTTTTTTCAGATTGAAGGCCATGGCATTGAGCAGAAACTCCAGTTCGACCTTGGCCAAACCGAGGTAAGCCGCGTCGGCATCGTCAGAATAGCTGATGGTCACATCCGGCGCGTCACCGGAATCTTCCTCGCGATCCTTGGGCAGCACATCGAGAACCTTGAGCGGACGACGTGCGGAAGAAACGATGCTGGCGTCGACAATGGCCCCTTCGCGCACCAGAAGTCCCCGGCGCTCAAGCTGATGGTTGAGTTTGTCCAGCAGTCGTTTGAAGATATTGCGCTCCACCAGGCTCTGGCGGAAACGGCAGATCGTGGTGGCGTCCGGCACCTCGTCATGGTCCAGGGAAAGGCCCACGAACCGAACAAAGGAAAAGCGGTCGCACAAGGCCTCTTCCACCGCCGCATCGCTTAAGTTGTACCAGCGCTGGAGTGCCTTGGTTTGCCCCCGAGAACGCCTGTACGGTTCGTTTAGACAGGCATAAGGGCGGCTTGTCTGCTTCGGTCGGGGCATACAGTCGGGGTATACTTACAAAGGGCAGGTGCACAGGGAGGGAGGAGTTGGCCCTACTCGACGCAGGTCGCGGATTCTACTCAGGAAAAAAAGTTGATGAAAACTCGTTGTCGAATGGCAAAAATATGCTATTGTTAAACTCAAATCTGATAATTCTGACATTAAAAGAGGAGGCTACGAACGATGAAGCATTACAGGCACTCCTCTTTATTGAGTCTTCAGGAGACAATTCGCATATCATGCCAAGTGGTTAAAAGTGTTTGACTATCTTGGACAACCTTCAAGCAATGGAGAGCACCATGAGCGAAAACCTGAAACGCTTCATATGCCTGGGGTGCGGGTTCTTGTATGACGAAGCCCTGGGATTGCCCGAGCACGGCATCGCACCGGGCACACGCTGGGCGGATATCCCTGAGAACTGGGCCTGTCCGGACTGCTTCACGGCCAAGCACCTCTTTGAAATGATCGAGATCCCCTATGCCGTGGGTGAGCCCCATCTGCCGCAGCTGAGCCCCGCCGCGCCGCCTCAACCCCCGCATGCCATCTAGAGGAGAGCCGCCATGAATACGTCCTTCGTCCTGCGCGCCGGGGCGCGCGGCTACAACAAGTTACGATCCACAGGGCCGCTGGCGAGCTACATCTCGGGGCATCCCGAGGCGGTTCTGCTGCGCCACTCGAGCTTCAACTTCGGCTCGTATCAGACTGGCCACGCCGGATTCGGCCGCATGCGGGTGTTCGGCGACGAGGTCTTTAGCGGACCAGGCTGCGGCTACAACATGCACCGGCACCACAATTTCATCATCTGCGCTTTCGTCCTGGAGGGTGAACTTGCGCACATCAACACGGTAGGCAACATCGATCGGCTGACACCTGGCGATTACTACGTCTTCTCTGCCGGCTCCGGGGGCAAGCATTGCGAGGTGAACCTGAGAAGCGACGACATGCATGCCATCTATATCTGGTTCCTGCCCGATCAACTTCTGCTTCCCCCATCGTACCACAGGAATCATTTCGACGCCTTAGCCAATCGCAATCAGCTCGTGACGCTGGTGGGTAATGCGGACGGGGCGCTTCGCGTCTCGCAGGATGTCAGGGTATCTCGCCTGTCGAGCGACACCGCCATGGCACTCGACTACACGCCACAATCGGCCGAGCACGGCGTCTACGTTTTTGTGTTGGATGGTGAAGTCCATTGCAACGACGTCAGCCTCGCCCGACGCGACAGCAACGGAATCTGGGGTGCGAAGCGGATCAAGCTCCAGACAGGACCACAGGAAACCGACCTGATGCTCGTTGAAACGGCCCCATAACGTGGCGAAATGGCGAGCCCATACCCAGGACCCCTCAATCGGCAAGGAGACGACCTCGACCGGCGAGGCCGCCAGGGAGAACGCATATGCCCATCATGCACGTCTATTATCCCCAAGGATCGCTGCCCGGCGAGCGCAAGGCGGCGCTCGCCCAAAAATTAACCGGCGTCTTGCTGCAGATGGAGGGCAATGCCAGGACGGCTGGCGGTCTCGGCTTTGCCTCGGTTCTGTTCACCGAGGTCGCGCCATCGGACTGGTGGGTCGGTGGCCGCAACGACGCCACCTACGTCGCGCCCCCGGGCAAGTTCCTGGTTCGCGTGTCCATCCCCGAGGGCTACATGAATCAGGCGCACAAGACCGAGGTTCATGTCGCCGTCACGGCCGCCATCGTGGCCGTCGCCGGCAACCCCGAGGATCCCAAGCAAGGCGGGAGCGTGCAGGTCATCATCGACGAGGTGACGGAGGGGAACTGGGCCTCCCATGGCCGGACAATCAGTCTGGCCAGCATCGCCGACACGGTCGGGCTGCCCAAAGACGGGGAACGCTTCCAATGGGTCCGGGCCTATTTCGACGCCAAGGCAAGGCAGTTCGCGGCGGCGGGATATCCTGCGGACGTTGGCGGACTTCTGAAAGATTCGAAATGATGCGGCGAAGCGCCCCGGTCAGGAGACGCGGCCGAGAATCCGGAGCAGGTGGTCGTCGAGGGTCTTCCAATCGCCCGGGGCGGCGACCACGGCCACATACCCGTCCGGCCTGACCAGGGTGAGGGCTCCGGTTTCACCGAGGGCCGAACACGTGTGGCAAACCGCCCCGAACCGCGCTTCGAAGCGCTCCCGGGCCTGGGTGGCCGGGGCCGCCTTGCCGACCGCCAGGAAATGCCCCGCTGCCAGGCGGCCGTAGAGGGTGTCCGGCTCCCCGGGAGCCGCCTCCAGGCGGACGTCCGGGGCTCGCAAGCCGGGACGGGCCAGCCCGCCCGCCCGGTTTTCGTTGGCGGTGGTCCCCGTCAGGAGGCTGTCGTGGTAGGCGATGGCGGTCTCGGCCAATCTGTTGGCGAAGCCGCGTTGCACCGGCGGCAGGCCCGAGACGAGGGAAACGAGGGTGTCGCGCAGGATCCGGCCCAGAGGCTGGCGTATGATGGCAAGTCGCGTGCCCAGGGTCGCGGCCCGGATGACCGTTGCCGCCACGGGGCGGCGTTCCCTCTCGTAACTGGCCAGAAGCAGGCCGTCGGCAGCCTGGCCGCGGCAGACCAGGGCCAGCTTCCAGGCGAGATTGAAAGCGTCCTGCATGCCGGTATTCATGCCCTGGCCGCCGGCCGGGCTGTGGATGTGGGCGGCATCGCCGGCCAGGAACACCCGGCCGATGCGGTAATGGTCGACTTGGCGTTCGTTTATCCGGAAGGAGGAAAGCCAGGCGGGATCGGTGGCGCGCCATCGACCCGGGCCGCGCCGGTCCATGACCTCCTGGATGTCCACGAGGCTGGGATCGGGGCGTCTGCCCTCGCCCCGGGCCGGACCGACGTCGGCCGCCACCCGGTAACGGTCTTCGCCGAGGGGGAAAAAGATGAGCACCCCTTCGGCATGCCAGAAAATGTTGAGGGCGGTCCGGGTCAGGACCGGTTCCCCGGCTTGACCCTGGTCGATGCGGACGTCGCCCAGAATCCAGTCGCTGTCCTCGGTCTCCCCGGCAAAGGCGAGGCCCAGGGCATGGCGCGTGGTGCTGTGCGCGCCGTCGCAGCCCACGAGCCAGGAGGCGGCGAGCTGCTCCTCGCGGCCGTCGGCCTGGACGAGGGAGGCTATGACCGCGTCCGCTTCCTGGCGCAGGCCGGCCAGGGCCACCGAGCGCTCCACCGTGACGCCGCGTTGGGTCAAATGCTCTTCCAGCAACCGCTCGGTTTCGCTTTGGGGCAACAACAGGCCGAAATTAAAAGCGCTGTCGATCAGGCCCAGGGGCATGGCCACAAGCTTGCGGCTGCCGGCGAAGATCCGGGCCTCGCCCACCCGCAGCCCCGCAGCCAGGAAGCGGTCGGCCAAGCCGGCGGCCTGGAGCAACTCCAAGGTTCTGGACCAGACCACCAAGGCCTTGGATTTGTCCGAGCGGGCGGCGGCCTGATCGATGATCCGGGGCCGCACCCCGTGGCGCGCCAGTTCCATGGCCAGGGTGAGTCCCACTGGCCCGGCTCCCACGATCAGCACCTGTTCTTGGGTGGTCATGTCTTCTCCTTGCGCACGGCAACCGCAGCCCATGTCGAACGCATGTCGCGCAGCACCCAGGTGAGCGCCTCGTCGGGGATCAGGTAGCCACCGATGCCGTCGGTGAACAGCATGTCGTAAACCCGGCGGCTCGCCGCATCGATGTCCGCCGCATTCGGTTTGCGCGCGGCCGGCGGTGCCGGCAGTACGATGGTGATCGTATCCGGCTCCTGCGGCACCACCTCGATCCGGTAGTCACCGTCGGGGACCGAGCCAAAATACTCCTTCAGGCCGGCAACCGGATCATCGATCAGCCGACGACGCGCGGCGGGATCGCGGCGGAGCAGGCAATAGTGGTCGGTGAACAAATCGTGCTGGTCGCTCATGGATTGTTTTTCCGGAAGCTCTGGCGCATGCGCAGCAGCTCCAGTTTCAGTGCCTGTGGCATGATCCAGCAGAACAGGTCGCCGCTTTGCCACAGATCCATCTGGTTGATCACCTTCTCTGCATCCTCGGGGGGCGCCGCGAGCGGTGGAATCACGAAATAAAGCGTGTCGCGCCGCTGCTGCCGGACGTCGATGGTGACGCCTGGCGAGACCTCCACGCCGATACTGGCCAGCGCTTGCCGCGGATCCTTCCGGAGGAGCGCGGCAAAGGCTGGATCCGTCCAGGCGAGTTCGACCAGACGCCGCTCCAACGAGGCATTCCCTGAACCTTTCGTTTCGTTGCGCACTGTACTGTCCTTTCCGTCAGCATGCAAAGCCAGTCCTTGTCCTCTTTTGTGTCTGTGCTGCCGCAGGAACCTCGACGACGTTCACGGCTCGCGGTCGATAATCAGAAAACTCGGCCCCGGATGCGCGACCGCTCGCGCAAGAACCTCTCCGACAGTCTCAAGAGTTTCAATTTTTTCCGTGCGCGCGCCGAAGCCTTCGGCAATGCGCCGCAAGTCAACGCTTGGATCATCGAAATCCATCCCGACGAAATGGGTGCTCTCCATCGCCGTCCCCATCGCGGTGCACCACAGATCCTTCAGCAAGCGGTATTCGTGATTCACGAAACAGACGAATATGGATGGAATGGAATACTTGGCCGCGGTCCAAAGAGTATGAATCGAAAACAGACTGCCCCCGTCGCCCACGAAGCAGACAGCGGGCTTGCCCGTCGCCAGCCCGATCCCGACGCCAAGCGGCATGGCCCAGCCCAATCCTCCGCCGCGGGGCGAGAAATGGACGTTGCGAAAGCCAAGGCGAACGGCCATGTCCTGCACGATCGCGTCTTCGGAAGATCCCTCGGTGACGATATGCGTCGCCCGGTCGAGCTGGCGCAACACACCGAGAATGAGCGCGTCGCTCGGTCGCTTGCCGGACGGTGGTGAGCTCGCTTCCAGGGCCCTCACATCGACGGTCCGCTCTTCGGCCGATGCGGCCGGAGCTCCGATCGCCGTCGCCAGGGCTTCCAATGTCGCTTTGATTTCGCCGAGCACCGCCATGTCGCAGGGATAATCGAACCCAAGCTGACTGGCCGCGGGCGCGATCTGAATCACCTGCAATTTCCCCGGGAGCGCGGAGAGGCCATTATACGTGAAGCTATCGACCTTCTCGCCGAGCAACAGCATCGTGTGGTAGCGACTGAGCGTCTCGTGAATTTCCCTTGTGGTCGGCGGAAGCTGGCCACGGAAGTTCGGATGGAGGGGATCGACCGTGCCCTGCACATGGAATGGCGCGGCGTAGATGTCCGCGGCGAGGGCGGTCGCGATACGGCCCACAGCGTCAACGCCGTGCGCGGCCCCGACCG
This sequence comes from Solidesulfovibrio sp. DCME, assembly GCF_049995385.1. NCBI lineage: Bacteria > Pseudomonadati > Thermodesulfobacteriota > Desulfovibrionia > Desulfovibrionales > Desulfovibrionaceae > Solidesulfovibrio > Solidesulfovibrio sp. DCME. The sequence continues at coordinate 193,978 of NZ_CP188261.1, read as the reverse complement.
CATAATCGGCCACGATGGCAAGTTTGCCCGCCGGAACGGTCTGCAAGGCACGGCAAACCTCATTGATGGAGCGCGTCACCGCATCCTCGATGACCCGGGTCTTTTTAAATGTCGTGTGTTCGGTCCGCTCCAGCAGGAAGTTCATGGGCAGAGACAGAAACACCGGTCCCGCCGGCTGCAGCCGTGCCTGCAAGTAGCATCGCTGCAGCGCCACGGCGAGATCGTCCGTACGGCTCACCTCGTAAGCGTATTTGGTGGCGGTTTCGGCCAGCCGCGCATTCGGCGCGCCAAGGACAGGATTGTGAATGAGAAAGCGCGAATCCTGCTGTCCGTTGATCACGAGCAGCGGCACACCGGACATCAAGGCGTTTCGCATGTTGAACATGCCGTTGGCCAGGCCCGGATAGGTATGCAGGCTGACGATGGACGGCTTGCCCGTGATCAGCGCGTAGCCGGCGGCAATGCCCACAGCGCTGGATTCGTGCAACGACAGTACGTAGGTGGCCGTCGATGCCGCCACGGCTGCGAGAAAGGTCGTTTCCGTCGTCCCCGGATTGCCGAATACGAAGGGAATTTCATAGGTCGCGAGAAAATCCTGAATGAGTTCGCCGCCTGTTCGACCTGTCATCGTTCCCTCCCAGCAAAAATGACGATGTGAAAGGTGGTCTCCATGGTGATCATTTCCATATTCCGGACGGCATGTCCACATGTCGCAAAACCGGGAGCAACGCGGCTGTTGCGCATTGAAGCGACGCACGAGAATGCCTCGCTCGATGTCGGGTCCCGACTTGCCTAGGGTCTGTTCAGGCAATGAGTCGTTAGCCTCTTGAAAACCGTCATCGAGTCCCTATTGGAGAAAAATAAAGAGGCAAGATGATGGGATCTTCGATCTTACGGACAAGGAATGGCAGCGTATCGGGCCGATTTGTCTAAGTGGTAGAGGAAAAAATGGACATCCCTCCGACACCCGTCTCTTTGTGGATGCGGTCTTGTACATACTCGGCGGTGGGACACCCTGGCGAGATTTGCCGTCGGACTATGGAAACTGGCACACGATCTATGTTCGATACATGGACTGGTGTCGTCGCGGGATCTGGATGGGGAAAACGATTTGCTGAACAGACCCTAAGAAGTCTGATAGATTTCAGGAGGCAAGCAACGCGTTGGAAATGTCCAAAAGTCCATCCCGATAGACAGCCAAAAGACGGTTACTGGAATTGTTTCCAGGGAACCGTTTGAACATTCCACAGATGCAAGACGGAATCTCTCCCTGAATATGCCTCGATGACAGAGGCCACGCGACCTGAAGATGGAGGGCATAGCTACCATACGCCCAACTCCCGGATATCCTGTCGATCCATCGTTTACAAGGGCCTGTGATCGAAGCTTGTAAAACCTTCCAAGGTGCCGCTTCCTCGGGCGGCTTGCGAGAGTCAATGCATCCTGCTACCCCTGCCGCCAAATGCCGAGCAGGGTCAAGGCTTATGATTATCCTTCATGCCGCCCAATCCGATGTCGGGTTGCTCCTCTGGGGGGAAGCGCCCTTTGATGCCGCCGCCAGCCCCAGCCCTTTGAAGGGGAAAAAATCTCCTCCACGTCCGTCGCCCAGTGCCGTCCGCGCAGAATCACTTGATGCGCTGCTGAAAAAACGACTTCCCTTGGCCAAGGCTGCAGCATTGCCCATTGATGCCGCCGCTTGGCTGCCCTCCCATGCGAAAGCCCCCCTTCCCTCAAGCCATCTTCTTGGAGATACGGAAGCACCCACATCGCCTACGACCTTGACCCCGTGGTTGGTTCCTGCGTTGCTTCTGGAAGGTGATGCGCTTTTGGCCATTCTTTCAGTTTGTTGGCAGAAAAGGACACTCGCCAGCGGCGTCGTCTTGGGGGCCGATCTCGCCTACTGGGCGGAGATGCTCCGATTCGCGGGGGCGCTGGTGGCCAAACAGCAATTTCTTCCCGGCATTCGTCCTGTCGGCGGCGAACTGCATGCCGTGTGGGAGCCTGCGCTCGACGCCGGGGATCAAGGGCGCTTGGCGACGTTCGCGGGGCGGATGCCGCCTTCGGCTCGCGCCCTGGCTGATCCCAACCAAAAACAATCGCCATCGATACCGGCGCAGCAAGTCCTGCGGTCATTCCTCGTCGAGGCGGTTGATGCCCTGGTTCGATCAGCCATCACGTCGGAAAGGAAATCCGGCCGACGTTCACGGCAATCGCTTGCACCGGAAAGCGTCCATGATGCCTGGATGGGCGCATTACGTGCTCCAGAAGGGCTGATCGAATGGGCAAAAAAGGACGTCTCCGCGCTCCACAAGGATATCATGCGCTGGAAGCGCCCCGTCACTGTGACGGCAGCGTCTCCGGTCCGCCTCTGCTTCAGACTGGAAGAACCGGGCGAGGAGGCACCGCCAGGGAAAGAGACATGGAGGGTGTCGTATTTGTTGCAGCCGCATAGCGACCGCAGTTTACTGGTCCCCTTGGCTGAACTCTGGAAGACAAAAGCAGCAAAGCGTGAAGCACTTAAGCCCCTTGGCCCCAATCCCAAGGAATACGTGCTGCTGTCCCTGGGGCAAGCGTCCGTCCTCTCTGCGCCTATTGCCGCCAGTCTGAAAGGGCCGGCCCCAACCGGGTTTCCCTGCGACACCAAGGCTGCCCACGAGTTCCTGACGTTGACAGCCCCCGCGCTCGAACAAGCCGGTTTCGGCGTCATGCTCCCGGCCTGGTGGACCCGCACAGGGACGAAACTGCGCCCTGCCGTACGGGCGCATGTGGAGAGTCCCCAATTTGCAACGTCAGGCGGCTTGTCCCTGGACGCCATCGCGGATTTTCAGTGGGAAGTCTCGCTCGGGGATGCCCGCATGAGTCTTAAGGAACTCACGGCCCTGGCCAAACTCAAGGCTCCATTGGTCCAGGTTCGGGGACAATGGGTCGAGGTCAATGCCGAAGCGATCGCCTCCGCCGTGGCCTATTGGAAGAAAAAGGCGAACGAAACGGCTTCGGTGCGCGAGATCATCCACATGGCGCTTGGAGGCCAGGAAACGCATCATGGATTTGCTTTTGGCGGCATCGAGGCGACCGGTTGGATCAAAGACCTCCTGGAACAGCTTGAGGGGCAGGCGAATTTCCAGGAGCTTTCCTCTCCAGGGGCACTCGCCGCCAGGCTGCGCCCCTATCAAATTCGCGGATTTTCCTGGCTGTCTTTTTTACGGCACTGGGGTCTCGGAGCCTGCCTTGCAGACGACATGGGACTCGGCAAAACCATGCAGACTCTGGCGCTGCTCCTTTCGCTGCGGGACGGCGGAGAGAAGAAACCCAGCCTGCTGATCTGCCCGACTTCCGTGGTCAACAACTGGGTCCAGGAAGCCGCCCGATTCGCTCCCGGGTTGCCGGTCATGGTGCATCATGGCCTGGGCCGGAAAAAGGATGCAGCTTTTGAAGAAACAGCATCCGAGCATGCCTTGGTCATTTCGAGCTACGGGCTTTTGCAGCGTGATGTCTCCGTTTTTCAAAAAATCGCCTGGGGCGGAGTGATTCTGGACGAGGCGCAAAACATCAAGAATCCTGAGACAAAGCAAGCCAAGGCGGCCCGCGGTATCCCGGCGGATTTTCGAATCGCTCTGACCGGCACGCCTGTGGAGAACAATGTCGGTGATCTGTGGTCGATCATGGAGTTTCTCAACCCGGGATTTCTGGGAACTCAGGCGGAATTTCGCCGACGATTTTTCGTTCCCATACAGACCGGTCGCGATCCCGAGGCATCGGAAAAGCTCAAGCGCCTAACCGGCCCCTTTATTTTGCGTCGCGTCAAGACAGACAAGACCGTCATCGCCGACCTGCCCGACAAGGTGGAACGCAGGGAACGCTGCCATCTGACGAAGGAACAGGCCTCCCTGTACGCCGCCGTACTCAAGGATTTGGAAAAGACTCTGGCTGAGGCCGAAGGCATAAAGCGGAAAGGGATCATACTGGCCACCCTGTCCAAGCTCAAGCAGGTGTGCAACCACCCGGCCCAATTCCTCGGCGACAATTCGGCCATCCCCGATCGGTCCGGCAAGCTGTCCCGCCTGACGGAAATGCTCGACGAGGTGGTCGAAGCCGGCGACAGGGCACTGGTTTTTACCCAATTCAAAGAGATGGGGGACCTCCTCAAAACCCACCTCCAGGAAACGTTTGGTCAGGAACTCCTCTTCCTGCACGGCGGCGTGACGAAAAACCTTCGCGACAAGATGGTCGCGCGTTTCCAGTCGTCCACCGGGGCTCCCCCGGTATTCATCCTTTCGCTTAAAGCTGGCGGAACCGGGCTCAACTTGACCAATGCCAACCACGTCTTCCACTATGACCGCTGGTGGAATCCGGCAGTGGAAAATCAGGCCACGGACCGGGCCTTTCGCATCGGTCAGCGCAAAAATGTCCTGGTGCACAAATTCCTGTGCGTCGGAACCTTGGAAGACAAAATAGACGCCATGATCGAACAGAAGCAGAATTTGGCCAATGCCGTGGTGGGCACTGGCGAAGCATGGCTTACGGAGCTGTCCAACGCCGAGATCAAAGACCTCTTTGCACTGCGCAAGGAAGCGCTTGGAGCATAGTATGTCTCCATATTACGGATATTTTCCCCCATCCAAGCCAAAAGAGGCAAAGGGCGGCATCAAGGCGCAAAGCAAACGCGGTGCTTTCGGCGAGAGCTGGTGGGCCAAGCGTTGGATCGAGGTGCTCTCCGGATTCAACCTTGGGGCCAGACTGACCCGGGGGCGCAGTTATGCTCGGAGTGGACAGGTCCTCGCCGTAGAAATCGGCGTTGGTGCCATTTCCGCCAAAGTGCAGGGCTCTCGTTCCAAGCCCTATAGCGTTACCATACGTGTCAAAACGCTGTCTCCAGCGGAATGGTCCACGGTCGCCACCGTTCTTTCTCACGAGGCAGGCCATGTTGCTGCCCTGCTCGCGGGGCAAATGCCGCAGGCCCTGGAGGACGTTTTCAAAAAGGCCAAGGTGTCGCTTTTTCCCTCCCGTTACGAAGACTTGATGACGGAGTGCTCCTGCCCGGACTGGTCGAATCCCTGCAAACATATCGCCGCCGTCTATTTTCTTGTGGCCGAAGAGTTCGACCGAGATCCGTTTTTGCTTTTCAAGCTCAGGGGGATGACGCGGGCGGGTCTGATTGAGATGCTACAGGACGTACAGGTGGAAGATGATGCGCCTCAGGCCGAGGCGCATGCGCAAAAGTCAGGCAGCGCGAGTAGTGCACGTGAACCGCTGCCCGTCGATTGCGGCGCGTTCTGGGGCCAAAGAGCGCAAGAGGACTTGGCGCTGGGGGAAGTATCTGTGCCGGCGGTTAAAGCGTCGTTAGTCTGCCGGCTGGGTGCATTTCCATTTTGGCGGGGTCAGGAGGAATTTTTGCCGGCACTTGAGGCGTTGTATGAGGCGGCATCAAAAAGGGGGCTGGCGGCAATACTTGAGGAGTAAGGGAGAGCTGGCTTTGTAGTCGAACGACAAAACATGACTTTTGAACGCTTCAAAGATCCTCCGGATTGCCGGATCGACAGGCAGCAATGCCTCGATGTTGTCCAGGGCGTCCACCTGCAGGTACGCGTTGCCCCGGACGGATTGGCGCAGGAATGCGAGTTGCAAAACGAGGGACCCAGGTCCTCCGCTCGCGGTATCGGAAGAAGCCCGGCCAGGGGATCGAGGCTGGGCGCGGATCGATCCGATAACCGTTTCCAAGGCGCTTGCCAGGGTTTCCAGACCATCCTCCGGGGACAGTCCCTGCCGCAGTCGGCCTCCAGCTTCGCGGCGAGCGAGGCAACCTCGGCCGCGCCGAGATTCGCGGCAACCCCTTTGAGGGTATGCAGGGAACGAACCGCCTCCTCGCTGCGTCCATCGGCGAAAAATTGCCCGAGCTTCTCCTTGTAGGTCCTTCCGACTTTTCCGTGGGTAGATGACCGGCTATGGTCTTCCCAGGAGGGAGGCCATGAAGGACACGGACCTGTATTCTCGGATTCTGGGGCTGAGCGACCCGTGGTTTGTTGCCGACGTCGAGTTGGACACGGCGGGAGGCCGCGTGGACGTCCATGTTGATCATGCTGCCGGTGTCCGCTGGCGCTGTCCGACCTGTGGTTGCGAACTGGCTTGTCGGGATCATGCCGAGCCTCGGGTAACCTCACAGACCGCCCTGGCCACGAGCCCATTTGCAACAAGCTGCCCGGCTTGTCGGCAGACTTTTTTCGCACGCGTCTGATATTTTTTTAGCAATTTAAATCAGTATATTAGATGACGCGGCGGGCGAGGGGGCCGGTTTTCTTAGTTGACAAAAAAATGATGAAAATTAAAATTCATCACAAAATTAATTTCACAAAACGGGGAGGCCTTTCGCCCCTCCCCATCAAAGGCGGAAATATGGGACGCAAACAAACCCCAACGCAAGATGTTGCTGCAACAAGATCCCGTATCATCGACGCGGCGGAGAATCTCTTTCGGGACGTCGGATACGCAAAGACCACCGTATCTGACATTGCCAAAGTCCTCGGAATGAGCCCGGCCAATGTTTATCGATATTTCCCAACCAAAGCCAGTATCAATGAATCGATTTGCGATCGGCTCGTTCGCAACATCGAATCCCAATGTTTTGAGTCACTCATCGAAGACGGCACATCGACTCAAAGACTGACGCGTTTCATATTCAAATACTTCAGAGTCATAAAGAACAATATAATCAAGGAAAAACGTCTACACGATATGATTTCCATCGCTGTTGATGAGCATTGGTCTGTCATACGAAGCCATAGTGAGCGCGTCAGGGATTTGTTGAGAATTATCATCGAGCAAGGAATTGACTCAGGCGAGTTCAGAACTGTGAACAGCGCCAAGGCGGCAACAGCAGTTCATCAGGCAATAGCTTTTTTTGCATACCCCTCTCTCGTTGAACATTTGGTGAAGGATGCCGAAAACAACGGCAACGACATGGAAGAGGAACTCACGCAATTACTTGATCTCATCCTTTGCGGGCTGAGGTCGAATTGCGAGTAATACTTTTCTTCATGACGAATAAGGCCGGGAGGACCTGCCATGATACTTCATTTCGAGAATTGGTTGCTTAAGGGGAAATCAAGCTCCCTTGTCGCGCTCGTTGTTACAATGGCGCTTTGTCTCTGTCTCGTCGGTTGTCACGAGACGAAGTCCAGTCCTCCGTTCCGCCCCGTGGTCAACACCATGCAGCTCAGCTTGGATAGGGGATCGGAACAACGCACGTACTCCGGCGTCATCGTGGCGCGCCACGAAGTGCAGGAATCCTTCCGCGTCGGCGGGCGCATCGAGAAACGCCTGGTGGATGTGGGGGATCATGTCAAGGAAGGCCAGGTCTTGGCGACGCTTGACGAAAAAGACCTCCGCCTCTCCGTGGAAAGCGCCCAGGCGGAACTGAGAGCCGCGCTCTCCAACAGGGCGCAGGCGATAAGCGATGAAAAGCGCTATGCCACCTTGCTGTCCAAGCAGGTGGTCAGCCAGTCCGAATACGACCTCAAGCACCTGTCGGCCGACGAAGCCAGGTCACGCGTGGAGAGAGCCACCAGCTCCCTCAAGCTGGCCCAAAGTCAGCTCGGCTATGCCAAACTGCTTTGCAGCGCCGACGGCGTGGTCACCAAGACGAGCGCCGAGCCCGGACAAGTCGTGTCCCAGAGCCAAAACGTCGTCACCGTGGCCCAGAAAGGGGCCTTGGAAGTCCTGGTCGACATTCCCGAACGACGCCTCCGGGACATCAAGGACACGAAAGCGGACATCTCCCTCTGGTCAAACCGCGACGTCCGTTACCGGGCCGTGTTGCGAGAGACGGCCCCGTCGGCCGACCCGGCCACCAGAACCTATGCCGTGCGGTATTCGCTACCCGACGCCGATAGCGCCGTGCGTCTGGGCATGACGGCCACCCTCCACCTCTCCGAGGCCGCCGGCACTCCGGCCGCCCGCATCCCGGCCAGCGCGCTGCTCAACCAGGGGGAAGGCCCGGGCATCTGGCTCGTGAATGCGCAGACCGGGCAACTGACGTTTACGCCGGTCACGGTGGACCATTACACGGAAGGCGACGCCTTTGTGCGGGGCCAGTTCGCCAGCGGCGACCGCATCGTCACTTCCGGCGTCCAAAAACTTGACAAGGGCCTGACCGTTCGCCTGGCTGATGCAGCCAAGGCCGACACGACGAGGGAGGACCTCCGGTGAAAGGCCTCAATCTGTCCGAGTGGGCCGTCACCCACCGCCCGCTCACCTTATTTCTCATTATCCTCGTCTCGGTGTCGGGCGTCTGGTCCTACACCCATCTCGGGCGAGCTGAAGATCCCGATTTCACTGTGAAATCGATGATCATAAGCGCGGCCTGGCCCGGTGCAACGGCCGACGAGATGCAGCGCCTGGTGGCCGATCCCATTGAGAAGAAACTCCAGGAAGTCCCCCACTTCGACAAGGTGAAAACCTATTCCCGGCCGGGCAGTGTGGTCATGCAACTCTATCTCTTGGATTCCACGCCCCCGTCCGAGGTGCGGGAATGCTGGTACCAGGCCCGAAAACGCGTGGGCGACATCAAGGCCAACCTGCCCTCCGGCGTTCTCGGCCCTTTTTTCAACGACGAGTTCGGTGACGTGGACTCGGTCCTCTATGTCCTGACCGGCCCGGATTTCACCATGCGCCAGCTCAAGGATGAGGCCGAAATCATCCGGCAGGCGCTGCTCAAGGTGCCCTCCGTGACCAAGGTGCGCTTTTACGGCGACCAGACGGAATGCATCTTCGTGGAGTTCAACAACGCCAAGCTGGCCACACTTGGCATCGCGCCCCAGGACATCATGAACTCCATCGCCAAGCAAAACGAAGTGACGCCGGCCGGAGACCTGGAGACGGCCACCGACGCCGTCTTTGTCCGCGTGAGCGGTGCCCTCAAGGGCGTCGAGGCCCTGGCCGAAGTGCCTGTGGAGAGCGGCGGCAAGCTGTTCCGCCTGGGGGACATCGCCACGTTTCACCGTGGTCCGCAGGACCCTCCGACCTTCGTGGCCCGGCACGAGGGCAAGCCCGGCATCGCCCTGGGCGTGGTCATGGCCAAGGGAGGCAACATCCTGGAACTGGGGCGCGACCTGGACGCCGCCATGGACCGCATCAAGGAGAACCTGCCGCTGGGCTTCGAGATCAGCCGGGTGGCCGACCAGCCGCAAGTGGTGGACGAATCCGTGTTCGAGTTCGTCCGGTCGTTCGTCGAAGCGCTGGTCATCGTGCTGGCCGTGAGCTTCCTGTCGCTGGGCTGGCGCACGGGCATCGTCGTGGCCCTGGCCGTGCCGCTGGTGCTGGCCATGGTCATGACCATCATGAGCGCGCTTGGCATCAGTCTCGAACGCATTTCCCTGGGCGCGCTGATCATCGCCCTTGGGCTTTTGGTCGACGACGCCATCATTTCCGTGGAAATGATGGTGGTCAAAATGGAGCAGGGGTTCGACCGGGTCAAGGCCGCCACCTTTGCCTGGACCGCCACGGCCTTCCCCATGCTTACCGGCACCCTGGTCACGGCCGCGGGCTTCCTGCCGGTTGGCTTCGCGAAATCCGCGTCAGGCGAATACGCGGGCGGCATCTTCTGGGTGGTGGCCATCTCCCTGGTGACGTCCTGGCTGGTGGCCGTGATCTTCACGCCCTACCTGGGCCTCAAACTACTGCCGGATTTTCACGGCGTCGGCCACGAAGACCCGAATGCCATCTACCGGACGCCGATCTATCGCCGGCTGCGCGGCTGCGTCACTTGGTGCGTGGAACACCGCCTGACGGTCGTCTGCATCACCGTGGCCCTCTTTTCCCTTTCGATTTTCGGCTTCTCGCACGTGTCGCGCCAGTTCTTTCCGTCCTCCGCCCGTCCGGAGCTCATGGTCGAAGTGCGGCTGCCGGCCGGGTCGGCCTTCAAGACCACGGCCAAGGCCGTGGAAGCAATGGAAGCCTTTTGCAAGGCGGATAAGGAAGTCAAGACCTACACCAGTTATATCGGTTCGGGCGTGCCGCGCTGGTTTTTGCCGCTGGCCCCGGAACTCCCCAACACGAGCTACGGCGTCATCGTCCTCAATACGGCCGACGCCGAGGCCCGCGACCGGGTCAAGGCCCGCATCGAGGCTTTTGCCGAACAGGGCGGACTGCCCGAGGGCAGGGTACGCGTGACGACCCTCACCTTGGGCCCGCCGGTCGGCTATCCCGTCCAATTTCGCGTCATCGGTCCCGACCCGAAGCAGGTGCGGGAAATCGCCTATCAGGTCCGCGACATCGTACGGGCCAACCCCAACACCTTCGACGTGAACCTGGATTGGAACGAACAGGCCAGGGCGATCCGGTTGGTTGTGGACCAGTCCCGGGCCAGGGTCCTTGGCCTCACACCCCAGGACATCGCCGAGGCGCTCCAGGGGCTTCTTTCCGGCATCACCATCACCCAGGTCCGCGACGGCATCGAGCTGGTCAATGTCGTGGCCCGGGCGGTTCCCGAGGAACGGCTGCGCCCGGAAGCCCTGGCCGATCTGACCATCAGCGCCCGCAACGGGAAAATCGTTCCCCTCTCCCAGGTGGCAAGGCTGGAATATGTCTACGAAGAGCCCGTCCTCTGGCGGCAAAGCCGGGACCTGACCATCACCGTGCGGGCCGAAGTCGTCAAAGGGGTGCAGGCGCCCGATGTCACCATGCAGATTCTGCCTAAGCTGACATCCATCGAAAAGGCGCTGCCGCCGAATTGCCGGATCGAGATCGGCGGGGCTTACGAGGAAAGCGGCAAGGCCAACAGTTCCATTGTCGCCCTGTTGCCCGTGGCGGGCGGCATCATGCTCCTTTTGCTGATGTTCCAGGTGCAAAGCTTTTCAAGCTTGTTTTTGGTGTTGGCAACGGCTCCCCTGGGGATGATCGGCGCGGTGGGCTCGCTCCTGCTCTTCAACCGCCCATTCGGTTTCGTGGCCATGCTCGGGGTTCTCGCGCTTGCCGGCATGATCATGCGCAACACCGTCATCCTGGTGGACCAGATCGGGAAGGACAGGGAGGAGGGCATGGCGGCTTGGGATGCCGTGATCGACGCGACCATCAAACGGACGCGTCCCGTGGTGCTGACGGCCCTGGCCGCGATCCTGGCCATGATTCCCCTGTCGCGCAACGTGTTCTGGGGACCGATGGCCGTGGCCATCATGGGCGGCCTTTTTGTGGCCACGGTACTTACGTTGCTGTTCACGCCGGCACTGTACGCCATGATCTTCAAAATCAAGCGCCCTTCTCCTGCGGAGTAACAGCATGGTTCTCTATAACTCTGCCCGCCTGCGGCGCGACATTGGCGAACTGATCCTTTCAGGGCTGGACTCCCTGGAGACGCCTTATGTCCTGTTCGACGAAGCTGGCCGTCTGAAATACGGCAATCCGCAGTTTTTTTTCGATGTTCGGCGAAGAAGTCGCGCACGCCAACATCTTCCTGTTGTTGAACGACAAACTCGGAATACGCGATTTCTCCAAATCATACTCAGAGAAAGGTGTTGAATCACTATGTATTGGAGTGATGCATACGCCTGGACATCTCCCCGCAACGGTCCGCGTACTTGGATCAAAAATCAAACAGAAAGGTGAAACGCTTTTCCAGGCTGTCATTTCCCAGATAAGGCCATTAATGGCCCTACAGTTGGGAGTCTGCGAGTATGAATTTCAGGACGTTGAAAAACTGGCGAAATTCATCGGGGCGATCGCCGTGGAAGTGGACCCCCAGGAAACCGGGGCGCATCTCGTGAGAACGAGCCGGCATTTGGGATGCCTTTGTGTGGCCATGCGAAACGAGGGGATATTCGACGCTTCCGATAAAGACATACGCATGGCTGTGGCGTGCAGCATCATGCATGATGTGGGCAAGATGTATGTTTCTCCCCAAATTCTTCACAAGACAGACCGCCTGACGGAGATGGAATGGGGCGTCATCAAGGGGCATGTGACGGCAGGACTTGGCATCGCAGACACGTTAAAGCTTCCCAAGACGGCAACGGACCTCATCGCCTATCACCATTGTCGCTGGGATTGGCTACAGGACCGGTGGGATGACGCGCTTCAGGCCCGGGATCCTGCCAGAGGGGGTTACCCCTTCTGCGCAAGGGGGGATGACATCCCGATTTGGGCAAGGGCTTTCGCCTATGTGGACATCTTTGACGCCCTGATCACGCACAGAAGCTACAAACCCGCCTGGAGTATCCGGGAGGCGGTAGATTATATGCGCGACAATCTCGTGGGCACCCATCTCGACCCGGGCTTTTACCGAGCGTTTATCAAGTCATTGGGGAAACTTGTCATCGGCAAGGAAGATCGCACCATCGAAGCGCGGCCTTGAACGAGGAGAGCGTGAAGCTCTTCGCATTTCGCAGGCAAGGTTGGCGTTTACGGAAATACTCATTCGTCGCGTCCGATGAACAATCATATCAATATATAGACAATCAGCCATTACGATATATCACCTCGGAGATCGATCAATGCCTAATAATTTTTTATATGTCAGAAACGCACTGGTTATGCGGCATGTTGCGCGCAACTCGCCCTGCAGACGCGACACGACGATCATTCTAAAAATAATTTTCACACGCCTTGCGTCATCATATGATTCAGCCCATGCAGCGCCCCCGTCAAGCATTGCGCCAATACTGGCCATGCTGGCGGATTATATAGTAGCTTGCCACACTGCTTCCTCCCCCTCTGTGCGTAGCCCACCTCCTCCCCTACATGCAGCCCCGACAGTGATGGCAAGAGGACAGCACCGCCGGACAGGGGCGCTATTTGTAATATTGTATTATTGCAATATATGAAATTTAATCTTCTCGATTTATGTATCTAAAACACAAGTCACTCGCTTGAGGTCACGTCCGTCAACGTGGTGTAAATTCTGGTGTGCTTGAGGTGGCCCTCGGTCAGGCTGCTCTTGGTGGAATTTGGGCTGGCTGCGCCTCGTTTGGTTGGGTGTTGAGTTCGGCCATGGCCTCGACCTGCATGTAGCGGCTTTGCAGCTGCCACTCGTCGTTTTGCTCCAGTAAGATGGCCCCGATGAGCCGGATGATGGACTGTTCGTTGGGGAAGATGCCGACTACGTCCGCCCGCCGCTTCACTTCTTTATTGAGCCTTTCCAGCGGATTGGTGCTGTGCAGCTTGACCCGATGCTGCGCCGGGAAGGTCATGTAGGCCAGCACGTCGTGCTCGGTTTCGTCCATGAAGCTGGCGAGCCGTGGCCATTTTCCACGAAGCTGATCGGCGACATGCCGCCAGGTCTGGCTGGCGTTGGCCGCATCCGGCTGTAAAAAGGCCTGGCGCAGGGCGGCCGAGACCATGGCGTGCTGGGACTTGGGAACCCGGGCCAAGGCGTTTCGCATCCAGTGGACCCGGCAGCGTTGCCACGTGGCCCCGAACGTCTTGGCCATGGCGGCCTTGAGGCCTTCATGGGCGTCGGAGACGACAAGCCTCACGCCGCCAAGTCCCCGACGAAGAAGGCTTTTGAGGAAAAAAGACCAGAACGGCTCGGCCTCGCTGGGGCCGATGTGCAGTCCCACGATTTCTCTGCGGCCTTCGGTGTTCGCCGCCACGGCGATTATGGCGGCGACGCTGACCACCCGGCCGCCTTCGCGCTGCTTGAGGTAGGTTGCGTCCAGCCACAAATAGGGCCATTCGCCGGTCAGCGGCCGAGAAAGAAAGGCATGGACCCGTTCATCAATGTCCTTGCACAGCTTGGACACCTGGGACTTGGAGATGCCGGAAAGGCCCATGGCCTGGACCAGATCATCCACGCGCCGCGTGGAGATGCCGCCGATCCAGGCTTCCTGGATGACGGCCACCAAGGCGCGTTCGCTGGTCTTGCGTGGCTCCAGGAAGGGCGGAAAGTAGCTGCCCTGGCGCAGCTTGGGGATGCGCAGTTGCAAGGAGCCGATGCGGGTATCAAGGCTGCGGTCACGGTAGCCGTTGCGGTAGCTGACTCGCTCGGGGCTTCGCTCGTGGCGGCTGGCCCCGATGAGGCCGTCCACATCGGCTTCCATGAGAAGCTGCAGGACGGCTTCCGCCAGGGAGCGGAGAAAATCGCCGCCGTCGGCCTTTTGCATCAGCTCGATTAATGCCATGCTGTCCTCGGCCATCGTGGTCTCCTTTGGTTGCAGGTGCGGCGTCGTAACTTCACCTTACAGCCAATTGACCCGATGGCCACCTCGCCCATTCCGTCCGGGCCGGAGGCTCTCCCCCGGCCTGGACGACTTCAGAATTTACACCACCTCCGTGGACGCTACCGAAAAATCTGCCAAACGCCCATCATCCTCCCGCCTCGTACACCGCTGCGGAAAAGTCCTGAAAAAATCGTTTCTAAAGCAAAAAGTCGAAGGGTGGGGTGGGCTCTTAACAAACCAAAGTGGTCATCTTCGAGATGATCAGGCTGGATTGATGGTGCGAAACACCATGCAGCCCCGCCCGGGTCCGCCAACGGGGCCGGGTTGCGCGGGTGATTGTCCAAAAGAAAAAGGGGCCACCGATTTCCCCGACAATATTCAATAGGCTAATTATATTGCCAAACTAACCTACTAATTGATTTCTCTCGATCTTGACTGTAAAGCATCTTACACTCTAGTCAAAACGGAGGATACAGATGGGCGAACCTAATTTAATCAATGAATCAGACCGTGGAATTTTTATCGTAGCAGCCGCGTACATTGAAAACATCCTTGATAATATATTAAAATCACAAATAAACAAAATTAATCCCTCGAAAGAGTTCGTAAAAAATTTATTTGATCTATCCGGGCCTCTTTCAAGTTTTTCATCAAAGAGTGCTATTTGCCATGCATTTGGATTAATTTCGAAAGAGTCATACTCTGACATATGCATTATTAGAAAAATCAGAAATATCGTCGCGCACTGTTACAACGAAATAGATATTAGCTCTTGCGAAATAGAGTCGAGAATACTATCTCTTAGCTGTGTGAAACCTGCTGTAAACTCTTTCAAAGGAAAGAGGTACAGCCTCAAAACACAAAGTAGCAAAACAACCAGCACCGAAGAACCAGGAAAGACAGGGTTGAGTGGCAAAAAGCGCGAAGAATATCATGCCAGATTAAATGGATATGTAAAATACCATAAATCTATTTTTGCACTTGGTGTTCAACGACTTGCATACAATATTGAATTTGAATCATACGACCCTACAGACAAACAAAGATCAAAAATCATTGAGAAAAAACCTTCAATATGACCTAACAAGGACTTTAGAACTAACCTTATGCAAGAAGGCATCAAATCTAGCTTTTAGCGATAAATTCATAGAAAATATTCGTCCTCTTGAAGAAATTTAAGCTACCCCGAAATAGTTTCTTGGTCGAATAAGTGGACTGCTCTTGCTCTCGGCCAATGGCCCGAACTTTTTTTCGATGATTCAGCCCGAAGTTCCAATACAATTTTTTGGAAGGCCATTCCTTCGCGTAGAAACGGACCTCGCTGCGGGGCTGTCGCTCAGGTGGGAGAGCGCTTGAATCATTTCATTTCACGTGGAGTCGAAGGAAAAAATAGAGGGGGTCGCCCCCGGGGTGGGGAAGGAGATGAGCCAGCCGGCCGGGGCCTGGGCTGTCAGAGCCAACGGGAGCGTTGGCGGTGAGTTGGCACGGGGCCAAAGAAAAAGGGGTCACCGATTTCTCGGTAACCCCTTGGCATGCTTCGTGGTGGAGCTGGAGGGAATCGAACCCACGACCTCTTGAATGCCATGCCAACTGAAAAGATAATATATTGAAAATATTATATTTTTTGCAAATTAACTCCAGAGAGGCACAACGCCTTTGTTGGCTCCAGCCAACAGTCACCAGTAGATCTGTGGCGCTTCAGCCAACATACCGCCAACGGACAGCCAACAGAATGCCAAAGCGTCTGTGGCGCGTATGCCAACGACCAAGCGGCAAGGCAGCAATTTGCAGCAACGCCAACTTCCGTTCCAGACTAGACATAATCTCAAGAAATCTCACCATATTGAGTCCATTAAATTTAAATTGATTTATCGCATGTTTAAGATTATCGCCGTGTTACATATAACGAGGTGCTGTATCAATGTCAGCATTTTTCATATCGCGACGTCTTCCGGATTTTTCCTGGAATCAATGGCTGATCTGCGCAATAGCCGCTACAGGGTTTGCTTTTGATACGTATGAATTGTTGATGCTGCCCTTGATCGTAAAGCCGGCGCTTCTCGAACTCGGAGGAATTCAGCCGGGTTCACCCTCGTATAGCCTGTGGTTCGGCCTGCTGTTCTACATCCCCGCCTTGGCCGGAGGAGCATTTGGTCTCCTGGGAGGCTACCTGACGGACTGCTATGGACGAAAGAAAGTCCTGACCATCAGCATCCTTCTCTATGCCTTCGCCGCTTTTGTTGCCGGATTCTCGATCTCCTTGCCGATGCTCCTGGTGTTGCGCTGCCTGGTCTTCATCGGCGTCAGCGTGGAATTCGTGGCGGCGGTAGCCTGGCTCGCAGAACTCTTTCCCGAACAACAACGGGAGGGAATATTGGGGATAACGCAGGTTTTTTCTTCACTGGGGGGCGTTATGGTCGCCGTGGCCAACGGCATCGTGACAGCCTGGTCCACAAACAGCCCCGCCCCGCTATTACTCGGTTTCCATCTTCCGGCCCTGCAATTGCCGGCCATTGCCACACCCCCTGTCCTCGACCTGTTTGGCTCCATTGCCAACCCGCACGCGCATTGGCGCTACACGCTGATGTCCGGCCTCCTTCCGGCTATTCCGTTGCTTCTGGTCAGGCCGTTTCTCCCGGAATCGCCGCTGTGGATGGAGAAACGGAAAACGGGACAGCTACAACGTCCAAATATCACTGAACTTTTCAGCCAGAGTCTACGCAAGACCACCCTTGTCGTCACCCTGATGTTCATGCTGAGCTACGCGGCATTTTATGGCGCCATCGCGCAGGCAACACAGATCATACCCGGTCTGCCGGAGGTGCAGGCGGATGTCGCCGCCGCGTTGCGGCAGCGATTGCCGGATTCTCTGCGGGACAAATTCGTCGCGCAATGGCGTGGCGCGGGAAAAACCGGAGCGGAAACAGCGCAGTTGCTCAGAGCCGAAGAGCGCCGCATCGCTTCGGCTGTCGAACAGGCGCACGCCGCGCAGATAATGAAGGCCCCGGAATTCGGCGGACTCCTGGGGCGTTTTGCCCTGGCCGCCCTGGCCGTCATTGTCGTCAGTCGACGTCGGCTGCTGCGCATGTTCCTCCTGCCGGGCCTTGTCGTGATGCCTCTGACATTCGCCTGGGCCGGGGTGACCAGCATCTCCTGGCTGGAATACGGCATTTTCCTGGCTGGATTCCTGACCGTTGGCCAATTCAGCTTTTGGGGCAACTATCTGCCGCAGGCGTTTCCACTCCATTTGCGGGGCACAGGGGAAAGCTTCGCCGCCAACATCGGCGGGCGCATGATCGGCACATCCTTCGCCGCCCTCACGCAATGGATTGCCTATTGGCTGCCGGGAAGCGCCGCAAATCCCACCAGGATCGCTTATGCGGCTGCCGCAATAGCCTTCTCCTGCTATCTCCTCAACATCGTGGCCTCTTTTTGGCTGCCGGAACCGGGCGTCCGCGACCTGTCAAAATGAACCAGACTTGAGGTTTGCCACAAAACGGTCGCCCCTGCGCCTTGGCGTCAATTCGTCTGGCTCCTGGCCTGGGCAATACGGATAAGGCCTGCCCGGTCGACCTTGCCCCGTTGGGACAGGGGCCATTGGGCAATCCGGTGAAAGGACGCCGGAATGGATTCGGGATCGACCCGGGCGGCCACCAAAGCGCGAAGGGTTGCCTCTCCAGGGTCGTCGCACCTCTGCTTGAGACAATAGAACGCCACGGGAACCTGGCCGGCGATGACGTCGGGCACGCCCACAAGGACAGCCTCCGCAACGGCGGGATGTTCGAGCAGCACATCCGTCACAAGCGCGGAAGCGACGTTGATGGCGTTGCGGACGATCACATCCTGGACCCGGCCCCGGAACCAATAGTAGCCGTCTTCGTCCATGCAGACGAGGTCCTGGGTATCAAACCACCCCGAACCGATGGCTTGATGGGTACGCAACGTGTCGTTCCAATATCCAACCATCCAGTTTTTCGTACGCACCAGCAGGCGGCCGGTTTCTCCCTGTTTGACATCGCGTCCGGCCGCATCCACCAGACACGTGTCAACGCCGCAAAGGGGCTTGCCCATGGCCCCCATTTTTCGAGGACCATTGAGGGGATGGGCGACGACGAGCCCGGTCTCCGTCAACCCGTACAGATTGAGCATGGGCTTTCCCGTCGTCTGCTCCGCCTTTCGAACCAATTCTGGCCCTGGATGATCCCCCGTCGTTATCCAGAACCGGACGTGGGAATGGTCAACCGAGGCGGCGGCCGGATGCTCGAAAAGCCGGCGGGCCAAGGCGGGCATGACGACGGTGTATGTCGGTCGTGCCTGGGCGTAGCGCTTCCAAAACATGTCGCTGTCCGGCTGCCCGGCCAGGACCACGGTTCCCCCGACGCGCAACATGGCCAACAACTGATAGACGAGACAGGGTGTCCGCATGGGGGAAAACACCAGGAGCGTTTTGTCCTTGTCCGTCAGCATCAGTGTGTTGACGAGGTGTTCAGCCCGCTCCACAAGACGAGCTTGCGTGTGCACTATCCCTTTGGGGCGTCCGGTCGTGCCGGAGCTGAAAACGAGCAATCCGAGGGGATCCTTGCAGAGGGTGTTTCCTTTTGGGGAATTATTCGGCTCAAGGCCCATGAGATGGGCATAATCCGTGCTCCCGGGGGCTTGCCCTGCCGTGAGAACAACAGCCTCAACTTGCGAGAGCGACGCCTCAGGCAAGGTCGAAAGCAACGTATGGTCCGTCACGAGAGCTTTTGGACAGGCATCTGACAAATATAAACCATGCAATGAAGGAGGGGCATCAAGCGGCAAGGGGACTACAATCAATGAAGCACGGCTTGCGGCGAGAAACGCCATGACGAGTTCAATGCCGCTTGGAAGCAATAAAGCGATCCTGTCACCAGATTGCAGCCCTAAAGCACAAAAACCAGCCGCCAACCGATTCACATCCATGGCAAGGCGGCGATACGTCACTTCCTGATCGTCGGTGGCCACAGCGATGTGGTCAGGCATGAGGGCGGCGGTGCGCTCAACAATATCCCAGATCAGCATGCCAACCTCCCAAACGCTCAAAGGAGAATGGCAGGGAACTTGTACACGACAAACCATGGCAAGTTCCCTGCTTTTCGAAGTGCATAGAGAAAAATGCACGTCGAAGACTTTTCGCGGCAGCCAAGGCCAAAAGCCTCGTCAACCCCAAAGCCGCCTAACTAGTTGTCATATTGGCCAATCGGATCCTTCTTGAGATTCTTGGCAAGCTGCGCACGCAATTTTGTACTATACGTTGCGCTCTTAACCTCGCCAGTGCGATCATTGCATTTTATCTTAAGTTTTATATCATCAGACACATTGACGCTATATACAGTCCAGACTCCATGGTTCTTGATCTTTACATCAGGGCCAAAGGTAGCCCTCATTCTATTCAAAGTGTCTTGTTTGTTTCTGTCGGATACCCGGATTATTCTGGCATAATACTGCCCATCGACAAAAGCATAGGAGATGGCCGGACATGCGTCTTTATGCACCTGAAGGCGACAATTTCCAACGTAGTTATAATATGAAATGCCATCCGCTTGTTTGTATAGAACAAAATTTCCATCATCTATGTCTGTGAGCTTTGCGCCAAAATCGAGCTTGGTGCAATCAAACGCATAAGAGATGTTACAAGTGCAAATTGACAAAAGGAACAGGCAGGCAATGACAACCACTCGCATAGCATTCTCCTTTTTAGCAATTTAGACTTTATTGAATAAAATTCAAGATATGACTAATATCGCTCACAGTGCCAAGCACTGTCAAGCGAGAAGGTTTCGGCAACGAGTGTACCTGGGGCAGATTTTATGCGGCGGATGATGCTGGCCGCGATCCTATCCATGACGGCATGTCCAGCGCATGGCTATCATACTTGCCAGTGACTATGATTATCACGGCTCTTGTGCCAAGTTTTGTCTTGTCTGGCTGCCCGCATGGCACTATTCCGAATCATCAAACAAATAAATAACTTTATTTCTACCCATATTTTTGGCGGAATATAGTGCCTTATCCACTCGGATCAGCATATCTTCAAATGAAGTATCACAAATACTTATCGCAGCAACACCAATACTAACAGTAAAATTCACAACACAATTGTTGTCTGACGCCACGGAAATTGAGTTTTGAATGATCTCCCGCAACCGCTCAGCATTTGCAACAGCACCTTTCCCGCTGGTCTCAGCGAGGACCACCACGAATTCCTCACCACCCAGGCGGCCAACTGTGTCTTGCTCCCGTGCGTTGGCAGTCATGGTGTCAGCCAGGGCCTTGATGACGCGGTCACCAGTGGGATGGCCCCATTGATCATTGATGGCTTTGAACTTATCAATGTCGACCATGATCAGAGACATCCGCTTTCTGTAGCGAAGACTCCGAGAAAACTCCTGATTCCCTACCTGGACGATGTGCCTACGATTGGCCACCCCCGTCAGCGGGTCTGTAGTCGCCAGTTCGCGCATCTTATCCCGTTGACTTACAGTCACCAGATGAGTGCGCAGCGCAAACGAGTATAATATTATTAACCCAAGAAATCCTGCTGAAAGTTGCCATGCGCGCCTCGTCCATTCGCTCAAACTGTTCGCGAGGTCGAAGCCTACCACGAATACGAGCGGAATGTTTTCTATCTTGCTCAGACCATAAATTCGCGTCCTTCCATCCAGAGGGGAAACAGCGACAAAGCTAACGCTGGACCTCTGCTCTGCCATACTTATTGGCCCTCTCAACCCTGGTAATTGCTTGCCGATCTCCGAGGGTAGGGGCGGATTGCGAGCCAAGAGAAGGTCGTCGCCATCCGCTATCGCCAATATGTCATTTGCAGAAACGGGAAAGGACATTAACCACTTCTGTGCTTCGCTGAGATCGAACGCGGCCAAAGCTCCGTAAAGGAGGTGCCCGTTCGGAGAGACATACGGCCTTGAAACGAGAATAGCAGGACTTTTCGACACAGATCTGCCCATGGGAACATATTGAACGTAGGCACGATCTTCGGGTATTATCGAGGGGTCGACGCAGAAGGAAAGGTTGCTTTTTATATTGACCTTAGTCCGGTCCGCCGCCGCCCTAAAAATACAATTCTGGTCGTATAGAGCTAGGCCAATAACGCCCGGCACAGTCGCACGTTTTCCATCCAGCCAAAGAGACAGACGTGCAGAATTTTGCAACTCCCCATTGGGTTCGTTGATTTCTTCGGGAGTCACTTTGTCGAGAATATCGCGAAGAACATACTCTGCAGAGATGATTGTGGTACCGAACCATTGGCTCATAAATTGGCTTTTCTGAACCGCGAGGTCCAATCTTTCAGCAACTATCCTGGAGCGCCCTTCAGCAAGATCGATGCCCAGCCAGACCCCGACAACGGCGAGAAGAACGAACATGGTTCCGTAGATACCCAGTGTCGACGGCAAAAAATACTTTGCCGATTTCTGCACTCTTTTGTCCACACTTCATCCTATTCCGGCTATTCCTTCCAGATGCTCTTTCTTTAACAGTTAGCAAACATCGCATCTTGCGACAATGGCTAACATTCCTATCCGACCCGCTGTTGTCCCCTGTTCAATTTTGGGGTGGGTATCCAGGGCAACGGCCAAGCGGGATGAATGGACAGGACTAGGTTGTGTAGACATTTACCGTAGCCAGACAGCTATCGCCGCCACATGGAGAAACGACAAGTATGCGATGGCCAGCTTGTCATATCGTGTGGCAATTCTCCTAAACTGTTTGATCTTATTGAACATGCGTTCGATCGCATTTCTTTCCTTGTAGATATGGCGGTCATAATCGCGAGGCATCTTCCGAAGAGAACGGGGCGGGATAACAGGCTCGGCCCCTTTCGATCTGATGGCATCAACGATAGCCTGCGAGTCATATCCCTTGTCTGCAAGCACAAAATCAGCTTGTTGATCTTCTATTAAAGGCAAAGCTTGATTATAATCCGATTCATTGCCACCTGTAAGGATAAATTTTGTTGGACAACCTAATGAATCAGTTGTAGCATGGACTTTCGTGGAGAACCCACCTTTTGATCTACCGAATTCCTGAAACTGCTGCCCCCTTTGCGCCAGCGGCATGTTGATGTGCCCGAACAATGGTGCTGTCAATCATAAGCCATTCCGTATCCGCATCAGCTGCTAAGGTGTTGAAGATCATTTGCCAGACGCCATTTTTTGACCATCGAATAAATCGTTTGTGTACTGTTGACCACTTGCCATAACAAGTAGGCAAGTCGCGCCATGGTACTCCGGTCTTGGCCATCCACATCACCGCGTTAAGGAAAAGCCGATTGTCTTCCGCCGTTCTTCCTCTATCACCGGCTTTTCCGGGAAGAGCGTCCTTTATCTTGTCCCATTGCTCATCAGTAATGGTGTGTCGTAGCTCCATTGTATCCCTCCTGTAGAGAGGAATAGCATGGGACAGATCAAATGTCTACACGGCCTAGGAAGACCGACCGGCTCCGGGTAAATACCAGCCCCTGTGACTCCTTAGGCCCAATCCCATCCTCATGCCACTGCCGCGTCAAGTCGCAGCGAATAGCCAGAACCAAGGGACGAAATAGATGTTGACTCTTTAGAACGACCGGTCTAATTAGTCAGCCATGAAACGCATTCACAGTAAAGACACGCTCCTCCAGGTTGGGCTCGATCTCGTATGGAGCAGAGGGTTCAACGGCACCGGTGTTGAGGCGATTCTGAAGGAAGCAAAAATTCCAAAGGGTTCATTTTACAACTTTTTCTCAAGCAAGGAAGAATTTTCCCTTGCGGTTATCGACAAGTTTGTTGCAGGCAGGGCTGAAGTGCTCTCCCCTATTCTTAACGATGCGTCTTTACCACCGATTGAGCGTGTCAAAAACAGTTTTGAAACCATCATTGAGACCGATGCACGGCAATTTACGATAAAATCTTGTAAATATATGCAGTTGGTGTATATTTTCTCCATCGAAATTGATGGAGGCGAGCATGAGCGAACGCACTTCTTCCAAGCCCGGCATTGCCGACTACGTTGTTGCCCGTCGCAAACGCAAAGAGTGCTTTCTCGACGAGATTGATCGCCTCATCGACTGGAACCCGCTGGAAAAGCTTTTGCGTAAAACGCTCAAGCGGGTAGTCAACGCCGTGGGCAATCCGGCTTATCCGCCGCTTCCCATGTTCAAGATCCTTCTGCTGCAGCGGTGGTACAACCTCAGCGACACGGCGGTGGAAGAGGCTCTGTACGATCGTTTCTCCTTCGTCCGGTTCGTGGGCCTTTCCCTGGATCACGACGAGGTGCCCGACGCCACCACGATCTGTCGCTTCCGCCAGAGCCTCGTTGAGCGCAATGTGCAAAAACGTTTGCTGGACAAACTCAACCACCAGTTGCAGCGACGCGGCCTCCTGGTACGTGAAGGAGCCATCGTCGACGCCAGTGTCGTGTCATCCGCGCGCCGGCCGCTCAAGGTGCTCGATGTCCTCCCGCAGGATCGCCAAGAAGACAACGATGACGGAACGGATGTGACGATCAGCTATTCCGATGATGCCGAGGCGGCCTGGCTTCGCAAAGGCAACCGAGCGTTTTACGGATACAAAATCCACGCCGCCACGGACAACCGGGACGGCTTTGTCCTCGGCGGCCATGCCACGCCGGCAAACCGGTCCGACACGGAGGAATTTGTCGCCGTCCTGGATGAGGTCGACGCGAAAGCCGGCGAGAGCATTTTTGCGGACAAGGGATACAGCAGCCAACTCAACCGCTATGTGCTCCAGGTTCGAGGCCTTGCCGACGGCATCATGTACAAGGCTGCTCGCAATAGGGCGCTGACCCCTGCGGAAAAATTTGCCAATCGTCAAATCAGCAGCGTCCGGGCGAAAGTCGAGCGCGCCTTCGGCACACTCAAGCGCGGCTATGGATTTCACCGCGCAAGGTACCTCGGACGGGCCAAGGTCGAGCTGGAGTTTCTCCTCAACGCCATGGCTTTCAACCTGAAAAAAGCCGTTCTAAAGGCAGCCTGCTGAGGATAGATGTCTCCTTTGGCGGCGGAAGCGGCCAAAGGAGGCGGGAAACAGCTTTGTCGCTGCGGAAAAGCACGGGAAACCGCCGGTTTTACGCTCAAAAAAGTCCCGAAAGGCGGATAGCAGAGACCTCAAAGAATTTGTGCAGCGGTCTCTTGTAAGCCATATCAAATAATTCATTTATTTCTACGCTAAAATATTCATTCCCCGGACTATTCTCTAGGTTGTGTAGACATTTACCGTAGCCAGACAGCTATCGCCGCCACATGGAGAAACGACAAGTATGCGATGGCCAGCTTGTCATATCGTGTGGCAATTCTCCTAAACTGTTTGATCTTATTGAACATGCGTTCGATCGCATTTCTTTCCTTGTAGATATGGCGGTCATAATCGCGAGGCATCTTCCGAAGAGAACGGGGCGGGATAACAGGCTCGGCCCCTTTCGATCTGATGGCATCAACGATAGCCTGCGAGTCATATCCCTTGTCTGCAAGCACAAAATCAGCTTGTTGATCTTCTATTAAAGGCAAAGCTTGATTATAATCCGATTCATTGCCACCTGTAAGGATAAATTTTGTTGGACAACCTAATGAATCAGTTGTAGCATGGACTTTCGTGGAGAACCCACCTTTTGATCTACCGAATTCCTGAAACTGCTGCCCCCTTTGCGCCAGCGGCATGTTGATGTGCCCGAACAATGGTGCTGTCAATCATAAGCCATTCCGTATCCGCATCAGCTGCTAAGGTGTTGAAGATCATTTGCCAGACGCCATTTTTTGACCATCGAATAAATCGTTTGTGTACTGTTGACCACTTGCCATAACAAGTAGGCAAGTCGCGCCATGGTGCTCCGGTCTTGGCCATCCACATCACCGCGTTAAGGAAAAGCCGATTGTCTTCCGCCGTTCTTCCTCTATCACCGGCTTTTCCGGGAAGAGCGTCCTTTATCTTGTCCCATTGCTCATCAGTAATGGTGTGTCGTAGCTCCATTGTATCCCTCCTGTAGAGAGGAATAGCATGGGACAGATCAAATGTCTACACGGCCTAGTTCAGAATCAAAAACTCCTTCACCTTGGTAGAATTTTTCGGCGTACGATTCAAAACTTAATAAATTCGATTGCAAAATGCCTTCTATTTTTTTAATATCTATGCCAGATTTTTTCAGGTTATTTGCAAGATTTGCTAAATTGTCAAATTTAAAGTCTGAGAATTCATTGTCTATTTGCATCACTTGCCTTTGCTCTTCCAATGCATTTGTTTCATATTTTGACCCAAAGCATTCTTCACTATGATTATTTATCACACTATTTTCAATAAAATTTTCGAGCATAGCGTTGCAAATATGTTCGATTTCCCGGACATTCCCAGGCCAATTATATGAAAGCAAAGACAAGACCGCTCCTTTTGTAAGGTTTCTAATTGTTCCTGGGTTGATATGGTTAATGTAATAAAGTATGTCACGCCTCCTTTCATGTATTGGAGGTATGAAAAAAGTATTGAATCTGTATATGAAGTCGTTTCTAAACTTTTTCTTGTCGGCGTTAGATGTTGCTACTATTTGTGCCTTAAAAGGAATGTTTGTAGTTGATCCAAGTCTAGAAAATATTTTATTCTCAATCACCATTAGTAACTTAGCCTGGAGATGCTTTGCCATTTCACCGATTTCTTCAAGAACAATTACTCCATCTCCAATTATTTCAAAGTACCCCAGTTTAACATTAAAAGCCGTGCTGTGCGCCCCTCTTTCAAAACCAAATAGTTCTGATTCGAGAAGCGTATCTGGTAAGGCAGCACAATTTACGAATAGTACGTTCTTATTTGTAGTAATTTTTTGAAACTCGTATACAAAAAACTCACTAAACAAACTTTTCCCAACCCCAGTTGGGCCATGAATTAGTAATGGTCGGCTTTTACATTCTAAGAAGTCTCTTATGATTAGCTGGCAGCGAATAGAAAATCGATTAAGCGAATTATATAGGTCTGGAGGAACTACCCATTTCCGAGGTTTCCATTCTGCATTTGTAATCTTCCCCTGTTTTTTGCTCATAGTATACCCTTTTGAACGTTTTTTATGAGATTAGGTTCAATTTCAATAGTGGTCAAGTACAAGAGTTGTACTCGTATATACTTACAAAAAAAACCATCGTTGAATAGGTTCGCTCGCGGAATCCTAAGAAGTCAGATGGTTATCCGGAATAATTGGAAATTTATCAACCAATTTATTCCAACTCACAGGGGGGGGTGTCCGGGGCGAGCGGAGAGGGGGATAGGGTAGGACCAGGAGACTAAAAGGGCCGAGTAGCAATCAAGCCCTATATGCCTCATCCATCCAGTTCCTGCGGCATTCTGGATGAATCACGTGCAGCCATGCCTTCTCATAGTCAGAAATACAAACGCGGGAGAGGGTCAAAAAGGCAACCAATGATCTTGCCGATCAAGCAGAAGAATTTATTGACTAAGAATACATAAATGAGACCTAATCTTTCTGCAAAAAAATAAAATATTTTGTCAAACTTAAAGATCCTTTTAAAAAATCACCAGAAGAAAATTTCAAATTAATGGCCAAACATGTCAGCAAACATCACGCTTCGACGCAATAAAAACAATGCAATTTAACGCAAAAAGAAACCAATACTGACAACACCCACAACAATACGTCGGTCGGCAAAGCCAGCCTACGAAATTTTTAAAGCAGCTAACTCATGCTACTCAAAACCATCCAAAAGTTAGTGTTAATAATTTTTGCAGCAAGAAATTTTAAGCGCTTCTTATATTTGACTTGACGAGCATCGAACAAACGCTACTATCTCCAGAAATAGATATCGTTTGGAGGTCAAGACATGCCTATTGCAAAAGGCCAAAAGATCGAAGCCAAATATGACGGAGAAAAGCTCTACGGCCTTATCAAGGCTGGCAGCAATGAAGCCCAAATAATGGCCGAGCTTGGCATTCAGTCGAAGCCGACTTTAAAGAATCACCTGCTTAAACTCATGCAGGAGAAAAAGGAGTACCTGGAAATTGCTGGCGCTTCGACCCGGACCAGAAGCAGCTCTCCGGTTTATCGCGGCGGGAAGATCGTGTTGACCGCTAACATGCTCGCTGGGGTCGAGTTCGAAGAAGGGCAGAAGTTTCGGATCGAGAAGAGCGACGCCGGATTGATGCTGATCCCGGTATAGCTGGCATCGGACACATTAGGAAGAAGGAGAGGGCCGGCCCGGGCGAACCATGGGCCAGCGCAGCTCTTGGACTCGATTTCAGCGCTGACTGTCGCCCGGATCGATCACAACCTGCTGGAATCGCACACCCGGCCTGCTGACGCCGCTTGTCGTCTGATTTTCTCAGCCCACACACCCGAAATGTCCGAAAGTCCATCCCAGACCGACATTCGGGTATTCCTTCAGCTCTCACACCGCAAAAAAAAAGGCCCCGACTGAACAAGCCGGGGCCAGTAAGGTTATTTTACTTTAAAAGACTTATGGGTTGACGATTGCGCCTCGACTATGAACGTAGAGCTTGTGTTTGCCACACATGCAGCTTGCCAGATTTTATTTATAACTGGCCTTCAAGTGCTCTACTGCGAGGGAAACTCTCCGACAATTGATTCACCCAATGGCATCTCCTCCGTTAGGGTTGCTAACAACCTTCACTAGGGACACGACTAACATATAGGCTCGCGGCCCAACGCTGTCTAGTGCTTTTTTTGAGGTGAATTCAGGCAGGCTGAAAAAAGCTCAGCAAGTTCGCTGAGGAATCTGTGCGCATTTCCCTGACGATGGGGCAAGCCCTAGAGAAATCGGTCATTCACCCTAGGGGGTCCACCCTGGAGCGGGGATGGGACCGGGGAGACTAATCCTCCAGGCCCAAGGGAAAAGCCCAGGAAGGGGGCCTACCGCGCGATTCCAGGGGGTGTCTGGGGCGGCGGCCGGGGACGAGGATGGGGCAGGACCAGGAAGACTGACAGGGACGGGTAGAAACCGTGGCCCTGTGGTCCAGCGGGCGACACGGGACAGGCCTAGGAAGACCAACCGGCCCCGGTAAAATCCCAGACCCTGTGCCTTACTCGGCCAGTTCCTGCGGCTTTTCCTGATGCCGGGTCAGTCAAAACCACCGTCAGCAGCAAAACGGGGTCAGAAATTTTTCAGAGGATGCACCCGAAAAGTCCAAATGTCCAAATGTCCAAAATGGGGGGGGAGGGGGCGACCTCTTGAAAATCCCACAAGCAGCTGTGGTCTTTTTGCTTGTGTAACTATAGGTAAAATTAGAGAATATTTTTGGCAGGAGCGAAAAAGACGGAGGGGGGGGGCGACCTCTTGAAAAAAATTCAAGCGACCGGCGAATAGTTTCTTGGTCTAACAGGTGGGCTGGCAAATGGTTCTGCCCTGATACATACCCGCCAAAACCTTGAGTTGGCGCGCGTTGGCACGGGGCCAAAGAAAAAGGGGTCACCGATTTCTCGGTAACCCCTTGGCATTCTTCTTGGTGGAGCTGGAGGGAATCGAACCCACGACCTCTTGAATGCCATGCCAGCAGCCCATTGAAATTATTACCTTTTTTAAAAAAATTGCAAAAGAGCCACACAGCCTTTGTTGGCTCCTGCCAACAGTCACCAGTAGGTCTGTGGCGCATCAGCCAACGGACAGCCAACAGGCTGCCAACGGTAGCCAAAGCGTCTGTGGCTCGCCTGCCAACGGTCATGTTGGCGCGTTAGTGGCTGTGACGTAGTGCGCCTCGTACCGAAGATTGACCCTTTCTGCAATCCATCCTATTCAGCAGTCCTGAGTTGTAAAGCCCCCTCTTCCTTGACAAGTTTATGAAATAAAATCGTTGCCTTAGCTAGAATAGGCACGCTTAAATGCATAACAACCCAGGAATGTTGAACTTTTTCGAATAAAATGTGAGTTGTAATGACTTGGAAAAGCCGATTTCAGAAATTATTCCCCCCCGACATACAACGGCGAGGCGAGAGCTACTTTCGACGGCATGCCGTTGGTCTCGACAAGGCCACTGATTCGGAAATTTCTTCTATTGTAACAGGCTCACAAGATTATTTTGTCGAACTAATTGATGAGAGCAAGTCTGGCACCTCTGCACAGGCGCTGTGCGAATGTCCCCATTTTAAGCGTGGATATCCTTGTAAACATCTTTGGGCGACCATCCTTGCTGCTGATGCATTCCTTGCAAAGGAAAAGACCGTCATAGCCAATGTTGCCCAGAGCAAGCCCAGTACTCCTTGGCGCTCCCTCCTATTTCCAGGCCAAATCGACAAATCAAATCGCCGAAACAGGTGGGAAGGTGTACCGGGCGAGTTCATGCTTCGCTACGAGCTTGCCATCACTCGCTCTAAGATCACATTCTCTGCCCTTAAGCATAAGGTTCTGAAGGATGGTGGATTAGGCAGACAAGTCCAACCGGCTTCCCATGACATTCTGAACGAACAAGACCTGCCGCGAGCAGACCGGTCTGTCCTTGAAATGCTTCTATCCCTCTATTACCGTAGCATGTATGACGGGAACCACTGGTCGAGAAGCTATTCTACGCGTAAATTCGACAGTTACAACTTAGAGCCAGTCTCTATGAAAATGTTGCTCCCTAATATAGCAGCAACTGGTCGTTGTGTTGTCTTGCTAGACGGGCAAAAGATAGCTGACCCTTTGCGTCTTGGCGAACCGTTCGAAGGTAAATTAGAGTTTACACTTGAGCCAGATTCTCAGAGCAATCGCAAAAAATACCTCGTCTATGAACCACAAGTTCACATTGGAGATTCAACTGTTCCATGTGCGCAAATTCCTATTTTTCTGAATACCGATCCTCTGTTTTTCATTTTCAAAGAACACCTGCAATCTCTCCCGGGCCCATCCATAGAATGGGTGAAACAGATACGCAGCCATAAGCACAAAGTTAAAGTACCAAAAGATGAAATAAAAGAGCTCTTCCAAGCTGTTGATGCGACCGACGCCCCTACTGACTTGGTTGTCCCTAAAGAATTGGAACCAAAGGCAGTGCTCGGAATTGAACCGCAACCATGCTTGGAAATTGAGTTTACCAATGATGAACATGTCGCGCGACTTTGGCTGGACTATGATGGTTCCGAGATTCTTTTTGACGATGCCCGGTCCGCAATTTTAGATATTGAAAAATGGACCCGCACTGAACGCCACTCAGAAATTGAAAAGACCTTTTTCAAGCGCATAACTCAGTTGGGATTCGATTCCAATGGAGCCGGGTTCACCTTGCCACAGGCTTCGTCATGGCAGGTTCTAAATAGCCTAACACCCCTTGTGGAAGATGGTTGGGCCATCCGCAGTCGGGACAAACGCAAACTTCACGCCGGTAAAATTTCTGGAATGCGCGTCACCAGCGGCCTAGACTGGTTTGAGCTGGAAGGAAGTGTTGCTTTTGGTGATGTAATTGTGCCACTGCCAACGGCGATGCGCGCATTTCTGCGCGGTGAACAAACTCTGCCCCTACCCAATGGCGAAACGGGTATTCTGCCACAAGAGTGGCTCGCCGCCAATGCTCCCGCCTTGTCTATGGCTGACACAACCCGTGCTAAGGATCTCAACCTACGCTTCCATTCAGCCCATGCATTGCTCTTGGATGGCTTGTTAGCCGAGTCCGGGGCGGTGTCCATGGACAACGGGTTTGCCGAAAAAATACGGCGCATGAAGGACTTCTCCAGCATCTCGCGCTTCACACCACCAGCAAAATTCCAAGGGGTATTGCGTCCCTATCAACTCGAATCTCTGGGCTGGCTTGATTTCCTGAAGACCTTCGGCTTCGGTGGCATCTTGGCTGATGATATGGGCCTAGGCAAGACTGTCCAGGTTCTCTCATGGATTGCCCTGGAAAAGGAACGCGGGGAATCGGGTCCGAGTTTGGTCGTTGCACCCACCTCGCTGCTTTTTAACTGGCGAGACGAGGCAGCACGATTCACGCCCGACATCCGTGTCCTTACCTACGCCGGCTTGGACCGATCCATCCACATTGATTCCCTCGAAAAACACGACCTGATTTTAACTACATATGGTCTGTTGCGGCGCGACGTGGCGATCCTGCGAAAGGTGCCCTGGCGGTGGCTAATCCTCGACGAGAGCCAAGCTATAAAAAATCCTGATTCCCAGACTGCCAAAGCCGCGCAAGTGGTTTCTGCGGAGCACCGACTTTGCATGACTGGCACCCCCCTGGAGAACAAGCTCGATGAGCTATGGTCACAACTCCATTTCTTGAATCCTAATATGCTGGGGTCAAGAACTGGTTTCGACAACCGATTTTCTAAACCCATCAGCCAGGGTGACGAGGCTACTAAGAACTTACTTCTTCGCGTCATCAAGCCTTTTGTACTTCGACGGACAAAAGAAATGGTGGCAGCAGACCTGCCGGAGAAACAAGAGTCTATAATCCACTGCGAAATGACCACGCCTCAAGCTGCGGTCTATGCTCGACTGCGTGATCACTATCGAGCTGAAATCCTCAGCGCCGTGGATGAGTCAGGGTTGAATCGTTCGAAAATGAAAGTGCTGGAGGGCCTTCTCCGGCTGCGTCAGGTTGCCTGTCATCCCGGTCTCGTCGGCGAGGAAGCTGCTGGTTCGGGGAAGCTGGAAGAGCTCATTCGCTTAATTCACGAAGTCGTAGAGGAAGGACACAAGGCCCTTATATTCTCCCAGTTCACGAAATTCTTGGCGATTATCCGCAAGCGGTTAGAAAGCGAGGGGATAGCCTACGAGTACCTTGATGGCCGGACCCCTCCCAAAGCAAGAGAATCACGGGTGGCTGCTTTCCAAGATCCATCAGGTCCGCCTGTCTTCTGTATTAGCCTTAAGGCAGGGGGCGTTGGCCTCAATCTGACGGCAGCCGACTATGTGTTTATCATGGACCCCTGGTGGAATCCCGCTGTAGAGAACCAAGCTGTGGATCGTACTCATCGTATTGGCCAAGACAAAAAGGTGTTCGCCTACCGGCTCATCTCTGGGAGTACCATCGATGAAAAAGTTCTCAATCTACAGCAGGACAAGCGTGAACTGGCAGAAATGCTGGAAGATGGAGCAACATCAATAATAAGCTCATTGACCCGAGAAAACTTAGAGCTACTACTCTCTTGATACATGAGATACTCTAGTCACCGCTCGCTTGAAATCCTTTCAAGCAATCCCCCCTCAAATTTACAAAATTTTTCAAATAAAAACATATAGATAAAAACAAAACAGGGGATCGCTTGAATTTTAGTCAAGAGGTCGGGGGTGGGCGAAGGATCGCTTGAATAAAACATCAAGTGTCCGAAAACGCGTCTTTTTCAAGCATCTGATATGACTAACGATTAGTCAGGAGCGCTCCTGAATGCCATGCCAACAAAAAAGCATAACATATTGAAAATATTATATTTTTTTGCACAAAATCCTGGGAGCCACAGTGCTTTTGTTGGCTCCAGCCAACAGTCACAAGTAGGTCTGTGGCGCATCAGCCAACATACCGCCAACGGACAGCCAACACGTCTGTGGCGCGCCTGCCAACGGTATTTTAATATCATTACCGACTGCTAATAGTGGTAGTATGATCCTAAATATTTATCTTTTTGATCCAAGACGGATGGTGGACTCTTGGTTAAAGGATCAAGCCGATCAGCTTGTTGTAGAGCCCATGCGAGCCAGCTTTCTGCATTTATTTTCACGGCAAATTCCTCATCCTGTTTTGCCTTTTCCATAACGGCCGCAATATATTGGCGTAGGTCTTGGCTTTTCTTCCATAAAGCCGCCTTTCGTTCTAATTGGGCGACTTTGATCTCTTCGTTCCGAATTTTTTCCAACATTTCATAGCGCTTTTGTTCGAATACAGCTTGCTCTTCTCTTTGTTTTTCCAGGTCCAATCTTCTGGTTTTGACGGCTACTGCAGCTTTGATAAGTCCAGAAACAAAAGAGCCTACCTGACTTTCAACACGCTGCGTTGCTGTATCTGACCAAAGTCTGCGTGTATGAACATATTCAATGTTTACTATTTTCAGGACTAGCTCGCCTGTAGGATTGAATATGTACTCATATTCTGGTCCCCATCGAAATCTTTTCTTAAGTTCATCCTTGCTGAGAATCCTTTTAGTACGGGAAGTTTTCTCTTCTATTCTAAACGAGAGTTTTTCATCTTCTACAGAAGCTATTGTGTCGCATCCATTTTCAGCTTTATCTAGTGTGACTTTGTATTTTCGATTCTCTAACGTTAAAATGACTGAGCTCATAATCGCTAAGGCTCGGTCCAATTGAGCTGGAGATACACGAATGGCGAGGCAATCCCTGTCTGGAGCTGAAAGTAATCCTTTTTCGTTTGTTTTGATCTTCTCAAGAATTATTTTAGCCTTTCTGGCCAAGGAATGAGGACTAGCAATGTCCGCTATGTTAATAAAATTTTTATTATAGATTTTTTAAGCATAGCGGTCATCGTTCAGAGACGCTATGCTCTTTGCATCTTTCTTTAACATTTCGCTACGCAAATCTCGTATTGAGATATGACTATTTCCGCTAAAGTCGGTCAGTGGTTCGGATTGTACGCCCTTCCCTGCCTTTAGTTTCTGCCAATACCCTCGACCAGGAATGGGTATTTTCATTTTTTTGCAAATTTTTGCCAAAGCTACATCTGAAATACCATATTCGACCGCGAGTTTGGACTTCGGAGTTTTCCAGACTGCTTCATACAGTTCGCGTCGGGTGAGGTGGTTAATTCTCATCTCCAAGCGACCTCCATCCGTTGTTCCCTATAGGGCATGTATGCCGTCTCTGATTTCTCAGAAGAGACACGGAAACGGTAACCCATCGTGCAGTTTCTCGGGTGTCCCGCATGCAACCCTCTGTGTCCTTCGTGACCGAGGACTATGCGGGTGGGTCGCAGCCAACGCACAGGCAAATCTCAAATCGGGGCGGAGTGCGGCTTTATCTTGTACAACGTTTTGGATAGCGAGTGCATCAAGAATGTCCTAATGCCCATGTCAAAAAAAGGACACAATGGGTACCAGAGGATGGAGCGTAAAAGTGCTTTGTACAGAAGACATACTTTGTCGAAACTATTGGAAAAGATTTATCTATCTCGCCAGATTTCCTATCGTTCCCGACGAAGTTGCAGCCACTGTCGCCCTTTCTCCGTGATTTGATATCGCTGCAGGGGGCTATTGGGCTTGTCAGGGATGGTCATTTCAATGAATTCATCTGCCAGGGCTGGTCTGAGATAGCGGGCTCGAAATGATTTCCGGTCTTGCAAATGAAGTAAATCTTGCAATGCTTCCCGGGACATTTCGCCGTCCATGACCAGTAATAGCTGGCCGACTTGGGGGGTGACTGGAGGGGTGACTTGGGGGGCAGAGGTAACAACCGCGTCGAAAATCATCGTGAGCATAAACTCGATAAAGGGAGAACAGTCCGTTTTTTGCGTGCTTTCCTGCAAGGCTTGATAATACTCGGATTGATGCTCAAAGACCAGATTTTCCACCGGGAGATCGGCAAATAAGGTATTCCAACGGGCTAAAATGAGGCTCTGCCACAACCGCCCCATGCGACCATTTCCATCGGCGAAGGGGTGGATGAACTCAAACTCGTAGTGGAACACAGAACTGGCGATCAGTGGATGCGCATCACTTGTAGCCAGCCAGTGAAAAAGATCTCCCATCAGCGCTGGGACGCGATCCGCCGGCGGAGCCATGTGGATGACATGGGAACCTTCCATCACGCCGACCCCACCACGGCGATAGGTTCCGGCCTCATCGATAAGACCGGACATCAGGATGCGATGCGCTTCCAACAAATTCTTTTCAGCATCAGGATTCCAATCTTCAAAGCGCTCATAGGCAGCAAGAGCATTACGCACTTCCTGGACTTCCCGAGGTGGCGCAATGACCCGTTTCCCGTCCAGGATGGCCGTAACCTGCGCTTCGGTGAGAGTATTCCCTTCGATAGCCAGCGACCCGCGTATGGTGCGCACACGGTTGATGCGCCGCAACCGGAGCGATATTGCCTGTTCACGGAGGATAGTTAACCGCCCGACGGCTTCGCTGATCTTACCGACAAGGGTGACTATGGCTGGCGCGATGGAGAAAGGCGGCTGATACTGCTGGCTCATGGAGCGCCCTCTTACGTGGCTGGCTTTCAGGATTTCCTATCATACCTGAATTCATTGAGAAAAGCCACTTTGCTCTGGGCCGAGAAATAATCTGATGTGCGAAAACCCATGTCTATCCAGGACAGACGGACCAAAGCGAGTCTAGCGCAATGACAGCAGGGTAAAGGTTAGAGGTTTTCCTCAGCACCGGCAACGGATTTTGGAGACCAGGGCCGGTGAGGAGGATTGCTTGAATATCTTTCAAGCGATCCCCCCTTAAAACAGTCGGAATTTATTTAAATTTATTTAATGAAAACAAATAGATATCTGGTCTATGGAAATAAAAAAGGGATCGTTGGAATTTCAGTCAAGAGGTCAGGGTTGGTCGAAGGACCGCTTGAATAGAGCATCAAGTGTCCGAAAACGTGGCTTTTCAAGCACCTGATATGATTGTTTAATAGTCGTCAGCACGCATGAATGCCATGCCAGCATCCCATTGAAATTATTACCTTTTTTAAAAAAATTGAAGGAGAGCCACAGAGCCTTTGTTGGCTCCTGCCAACAGTCACCAGTAGGCCTGTGGCGCATCAGCCAACAGACCGCCAACGGACAGCCAACACGTCTGTGGCGCGCCTGCCAACGGTCATGTTGGCGCGTCAGCCACTCGGACCCCAATCTTCTTGGGGGCATCCGAGCCGCCCTTGAAGGTGGAGTAGCCGCCTTCGCATGGGAACATCACGCCAGACCCATGGAAATCGTATTGTTTGCCCCCCTACAGAGGTTCACTGGCTAATTGTTGGGCTCTGCGGAATAAAGCTTCGCCGTATGATCTGAAAGAATAATTGCCTTTGATCCGGGGTCAGTACCTGCTTTACTTGTAGAATGTGAGTGAACACATTTTCCTGCAATATTGACTGAAGTCCCAAAATTTCTTGTCTAACCTGACTGGCTAAAACCATATCAACGGCGTCACAATCTATAATTGAAATCATATCATCGCGTTTTACATGAATGTCAGCAGATAGTTTTTCTATGTTCGAATGGAACTTTTCAGCTAAAGGCTTTATCGAGGCGAGCTGATCCGGGGTAAGCCCAAGCATAGTGTACAAGCGTTCATCATTCGAAACAAACGGGCATGCTTTCGAGTTGCCGTCGTTTTTTGTCTGAATAAGTCTCAGACCGAACATGGCGGCAACACCCAAATTCATGGCCAAAGAAGCCGCCAAAACAGAGATCAATATTTTGTTCTTCATTGTTTCACCCGTGTGGCTTCGCTCGCCAGCACAAAATAGCCCTGGGCCAGAGAGCCTCTCGGGGTTGGCGCAAAAACATCCAGAGCGTCCAGTGTTGCGGCTTGCCCCGGTGCGCTGGCCACTATGGCCTCGGGATTGATGCCCTCTCCCCAAAGCGTCCGTCCCATCCAGCCCCCCATCATGAGCCCGAACAGGACCATGGCGGCTATGGCGGCAGGAGCGGGAAACAAGTTCGCCACGGCAACCTTCCAGTCAAAGATCCGGGGACGTGATGCCTCCGAAACCTTCCGCATGACCTCCTGCGTAAATCCGGGTCGTGTCTGGACCCGCATGGGAGTATCAAGCTGAAGCCAAAGGCGTCGGAACTCTGCCAGGGCTTGCCGACAGTCCGGGCAGGTCTCCAGATGCGCTTCGATCTTCAAGCACCACTCGGAAGATACTTCACCGTCCGCAAATGCTGAAAGCTTCTTACGAATCGCAGCGCAGTCCCTTTGCGGGGTGGTCGGCTCGTTCATGATCCTCGCTCCATTTGTCGCGGACATTCAATGCACTTCATGGGTGATCCGGCCATCACGAACTTCAAATATCCTGTCGAACCCCTCAACCATGCGGTGGTCGTGGGTGACCACCAGGATGGCCGAGCGGTTCTCCACGGCCAGCTTTTTAAGAAGGGCCATGACGTTGTGGCCGTTTTCCGTGTCCAGGGCGGCGGTGGGTTCGTCGGCCAGGATCACTTTGGGCCGGTTGGCCAGCGCCCGGGCAATGGCCACGCGTTGCGACTCGCCGCCCGAGAGGGCCGTTGGGTAGTTGCTGAGCCGATGGCCCAGATTCAGCGCCGACAACAATTCCGCAGCCCGCTCTTTGGCTTCTTTGCGGCTGATGTGATTGATTTCGAGCGCCACCATCACGTTTTCCATGGCGGTCAAAAAAGGGATCAAGTTGTGCGACTGAAAGATGAACCCAAGTTTCTCCCGCCGGATACGCTTGAGATCCTGCCCCGGCGTCCAACCATTCTCGGCAACGACTGTCCCGTCAATGACTACCCTGCCACGGGTGGGTTCATTGATAAGTCCAATAGCGGTCAGAAGCGTGGTTTTCCCAGAGCCAGACGGACCAAGAATGGCCACCAGTTCTCCGGGCGCGACCTGGAACGTGGCGTCCGCGATAGCCGTCACCTCTGTCTCGCCCTTGCCGTAGATTTTCGTCAGATTTTCGATCTCGACCGCGAACATGGGCTAGCCTCCCAGGGCTTCCGCCGGTTCGACCCGCATGGCCTTGCGGATGCCGACCAAGCTTGAAATGGTGCAGATGGCCAGGATGAGGACGAAGAGTCCTTGGAGGTCAGAAGCATCCAGAACGATGCGGCGCGGGAATTTTTCATAGGTCAAGGTGATCAGGGCATAGCCGATGCCGTAGGCCAGTACCCCCATGAGCAGGGACTGCTCCAGGATCATACCCACAATCACCCCATTGGGAGAACCAATAAGCTTGAGTGTGGCGATGACCCGAATTTTGTCGATGGTCGAGGTGTAGATGATA
This sequence comes from Solidesulfovibrio sp. DCME, assembly GCF_049995385.1. Lineage (NCBI taxonomy): Bacteria > Pseudomonadati > Thermodesulfobacteriota > Desulfovibrionia > Desulfovibrionales > Desulfovibrionaceae > Solidesulfovibrio > Solidesulfovibrio sp. DCME. The sequence goes on along the minus strand of NZ_CP188261.1, from coordinate 155,965 downwards.
AGCGAAATAATGACCGCCGAGATAACCAGCAGGATAATCCGAAAGAGACCCAGCTGCATTCGCGCCTTTTCGATCAGGCCCATCGTCAGGATGCGGGTTTGTTCGGCTTCGGACATGGCCCGGTAGTGATTCCAGCGACTGATCCGTTCCTGCACGACTTCGAGATTCGCCCCCGGGGCAAGTCGAGCCACAACAGTGTTCACCACGTGGGTTGATCCGGTGATGCCGGAAATAACCGAGGCCATAGCTTCAGCCTGCGGAGGAGAAAGTGTTTTAATGTCGCTTAAGGTAGCCGCGTTCCTGGCCCGATCATTGCGAATGGCATTGTTGTCTTTTTTAAATTGAATATCCTGGGCATCAGCCAAGCTCACGTAAGCGAGAGGGTCTCCACCGGAAGAGACCATTTTCCCAGTTATGCCCACCACCGTATAGTCATGCAAGCCGAGATGGATGGTATCACCCAGCTTCATCTGCATCCCCTGAGCAACCACCATCTCGTAATGCTTCTGTCGAATGCCCCGGCCAGCCAGGATAGCCGGAGGGCCGCCAAGGCCTTGCAAGTCGTAGCCGACCAGGAAGAACCGGAACAACTTGCCCTGGCGATCAACCTGAATGGTCTGGAAGGATAAAGGCGAAGCCTCAGCCACGCCGGGCACGGCGGCAATGCGGTATTTCAGGTCTTCTGGAACGCGGGAATTTTCAGCGAACGGGCCATTAGTGTCCTGCTGCACCACCCAGATGTCCGCTGCGGTGGCCTCGCTGATGGACATGGCGTCGGCAAACAGGCCGCGATAGATGCCGCCCATGCTCATCACTACGCCGATGAGCAGCCCGAGCCCCAGAGACGTCAGGATGAAACGCCCCTTGTTGTAGCGGATGTCGCGTACGGCCAGATTCATGGCAACACCTTGGCCCGCTGCCCTTCTGCAAACGCATTCATGGCCTGCGTTGGAGCGACAACGATTTGCTCACCCTCCTCAAGGCCGTTTCGCACCTCCACGAAATCCCGCCGATCCTCAATGCCTATGTCCACGGTCTTGAAATTAAGCCGACCGTCCTTGAGAACCCATACCCCGCGTGTCTTACCGCGTGAGGCAACCGCTACGGAGGGAAGCGAGGGGACGCCGTTTTTCGCGCCCGTCACAATGAACACGTCGGCCTGCTCTCCCAGTCGGAAGTGTTCAATGGGTGGTTCAAAGATCACATCCACTTCGGATTCCTCGGTGACCCGGTCGCTTTGCCGGCCAATCCGGGCGACCCGTCCTGGAAACTGTTCGCCAGGGGCGCTCCGCAATGTGATGACAGCGGTGTTTCCGACCAGCACCCCCGCCATGTGCGATTCATCGACATTGGCTTTGATCCATACCGTTCTGGGGTCTGTGAACTGAAAGATGGTCTGTCCCGGGGTCACGATGGCCCCCTGTTCCAAGTCCCTGGACAGAATCAATCCATCACTGGGGGCGTATATCCGGGCATCTGCGAGTTTCGCTTGAGCAAACCGCTGACTGGCTGTTCCCAGTTTCTCGTCCATCCGGGCCGATTCAAGGGCGGCCTTTGCCCGGCTGACTTCCTCTTTCGCTACATGGAAAGCGACTTGAAGTTCTTCTGTATCTTTTTTGGGGACATAATCCTTCTCCAGGAGGCGTTCGAAGCGCTCGGCGTTTTTTTTCGCCAACTCCACATTGGCCAGAGCCTTTTGCAAGGTGGCTTCCTCGACGTTCTGGGCTGCCCGGGCCTTGAGCACAGAGGCCTCGGCTTGGCGCACCTGCTCGGACAAATCGTCGTTTTCCAACCGGGCCAGCAGCGAGCCCTGCTTGACCAGATCACCCTGGTCCGCCTGGAGTTCGACAATCTTCCCCGTGATCTTGCTGGAAATCCCCACGACAATCTTGGCCTCGACCGTTCCATTACCATAAACCTGTGCCGTCAGATCACGGCTGGCAAGCTTGGTGACCTTTACGGAAACGGGCGCAAAAAAGGTTGTCTTCGCCAAAACAGCCGCTGCTACAAGAGCGGCCGCCGCAATCCAATACTTTTTGCCGGGTCGTTGCATGGGTACGATTCCTCAAACCGGTTGGTCAGGCAGCAGCCTGAACGCCAAGGACAGAAAGGGGCATGACCGCGCCAAGCCCGATGCCAAAGGAGCCACTACCATTGGCCGGGACTGACTTTTGGCCGCTCCTAAAAAGTGGAACCGGCGAAAGAGAAAAAACCTGCGGTTTATTTGTGGTGGGCGGCCAATTTTTTCAAAAGACTGGCTTTGGCCCTGGCCAGGAGGGCATCCACGGCAGGGACCGAGCAGCCCAGAATTGCCGCAATTTCCTGGTAGGACAATTCTTCATATCGCTTGAGCACCAGGGCCAGTCGCTGGTTGTTGGGCAAGGACCGGATGGCGGCCAGGACCAGCTGGCTTTGCTCTGCCTGGAGGAGCGCGTCTTCTGGCGAGGGCGTCGGGGCGATGGGTTCGGGGAATTCCGGAGCGGCAGCGTCGCCGGCAGTCCAGAATGATCCGATGAGCCGGATATTACGTCGCCATAGCGATTGCGCTTCGCTACGGCAACAATTCGCGGTCACCGTGTATAGCCATGTGGTGAATTTGGCTGCCGGGACGTATTTCCCGCAATGACGCCAAACCCGTAGAAAGACTTCCTGGGCCAGATCATTGGCCACGTCTTCTTTTCCGAAAAATCGATAGATGATTCTGAAAACGGAGGTCTCATGGCGACGGATCAGGCAGGTGAAAGCCATCCTGTCGCCATCCTGCACCAAGGACATGAGTTCTTCGCTGGACAGGCCAGTGCAATCTCTTTTCACGATGTTCTACATGTGCTCGCATCGCTGCATAACATCAATGGCTCAAAATAGGACCAGGGACAGGCCCGTTCCGGTCAAGACCACCCAGAGCACGTCGACATTGCGCCGCAGGGCCGCAAACGCGGCTGCACCGAGCAAGGCGGCAGGGACTGTCCAGGGGACGGCAAGGCACAGTGTGCCGGTAACGGCGGCCATCAGTCCCGCCAGCGTAGCCAAGCTTGCCCGCAGGCCACGTCGGAAATATCGTGAGCCCAATAGACGGTCGCAAAATGGGATGCTCCAAAGCAACAACAAGAAAGAGGGCGTAAAGATGGCTACAGCGCCAACAAACGCACCCAACACTCCCCACAACCCATACCCGACAAAAGCAGCAGTAAGAACGATGGGGCCAGGGGTGACCTGTCCCAGAGCGATGCCGTCTAGAAAGACTCGCTCCGTGAGCCAGCCCATGTGTACGACCACTTCATGCAACATGATGGGCAACGCGGCAAAACCGCCGCCGAAGGCCAGGATATCGACGCCCATCATAATGATCGCCAGTTGATATAATTCTTGATGATACAGCCACAAAAAGAGAATTGCCAGGGGGAGCAGCAGCGTAAGGACCACGAGGGCGTCGCGTTGGCGTGCATCCTCTCGTCTTCTGATTTTTACAGTTTTCGGTTCGACATCCTTGCGAAACGTGGCAATACCGAGAGTCGCCGCCACCAGGATGACCAAGGCCGGATGCATATTTCCTAAAAAGGCTATCGCTGCGCCTAGGCCCAAGAATTTATCGGGCAGCCCATGGATGTATTTGCCGACGAAATCGATGGAGGCACTGAGCAGAATTGCCAGCACGATGACCTTGAGTCCGGCAAAAGCGGCCAAAAGGGCAGGGAGATTATGGAATCGAAAATATATGGCAGATAAGCCTGTTATGAGGGCAAACGCCGGGAGCCCAAAACCACAAAAGGCACTTAACGCCCCAGCGATGCCTCTCGCCCGGAAACCGATATAACCAGCAAGCTGCATGACCGTGGCCCCTGGAATTGCCTGACAAAGGGCCAGACCGACCCGAAAATCATCCTCATCAATCCAATGGCATCGAGTGACAGCCATTTTTCGGAGATAGGGAATCATGGCCGGGCCGCCAAAGGCAGTTAAACCGAGTCGGATGAAATTAAGAAATAATGTTACCAGACTTTCCGGATGTGTGGATTCATCATTTTCATGGCAATTTATTGGACTATTCATCGGTTGCCCCTTCACTCGTCTGGCTTCGCAAGTCTTCAATCACCGGACTTGTGCCATGAGCGGCACAACAACATTCCCCGGCCGAAGAACTCTTCCTGCAGGTCCCTTCCGGATTCCGTGTTTTTGCAGCCATGCTCGATAATTCTCGTGTAATATCAAGCAGTTTCTGAGTATTGACAGAATAATGCGTCCAATAGCCGCGTTTTTCCCCGGTTACGAGGCCACATTCCCGCAATTTCTTGAGGTGCTGGGAGACCGCCGGTTCGCTTATCTTTAATTCGCGGGCCAGCCCTCCGACACATAAGTCATTAGATAGCAGTAGGTTAATCACCGCGAATCTTCCTTCGTCCGCTAACGCCTTGAAAACCTGGACAGCGGATTGCATTATCGCCACCTCATTTAATTTAGATAATTTTTATTTATTTAATGTTTCTTGCATTTACTGTCAATGGCGGGAGGCATTCCCGAGCGAGAAGTCGCCATGATTGTAACTTGTGTCACTAGGCACGACTAGGCAAAGCGACTGAATCGCTGGAATAAAATTTTTCAATTATTCCAAGGAACTGTTTTAAGTGGGCCGGCCTTTTGATGATAGATTTGGCCCATGGGGCTTTTGCTGGTCATCGGTACGATCAATGCGAATGGATGCGACGAGCGGCGCGCCACGTGGTCCTGGGACCAGGGAATTTTGACTGGCGGGAAAGAAGTGACCAAGGAACCGGTTCAACCCCTACTTTCTGGGCGGCGGGGAAATGCGTTACAAGACAAAGCGTTATCGGTCTTTAATGTTGACTAGCCAGCATTCTGTATCGTTCGACAAGTTCAAATAGCGAAGAAAGGTCAAATGCAATTTCTGTCATCAACTGACTTAGTCTAATCTTTCCCTGACACGAGATAGAATAGACCCTCCTCGGTTTATTTGGACCTTCGGTTTTCCATTGCGATATGAGCAAGCTCTCGTCTTCCATTTTGCGAAGATGTGAATATATTTTGCTGGATTTTGACCCTGGCCTTTCTTCTGATCCACCGCTAAAAAGACTCATTCCATGAAGATTCTGTGCAATTTCATAGCCGTGCATGTTTCTATCAAAGAGAATAATTAGAATAGCCGCCTGGGCATATCTTTCATTTCCGAGTCTATTGTGCTTCGACGACATAGCTTGTGCGGACCTTTCGTTATTGAAAAAAATCAAACGCATACTTTGTCGCGGTTGACAGGATGACGCATGCAAGCATCCATTTGATTGTCTTGGCAGGGACGTGCTTTTGGCACCGCGCACCAAAATACATGCCAACCATTCCCCCAATGCCGAAGAGAATTCCGAGTCCCCAATCGGGAGCAACAGACATCGTCGGGTAGAATGGCGCAATAGCTTGGTAGAAAGTCACCCCGGCGATTGAAGTTACAAATGTGCCCATCAAAGCCGCCCCAGCAACCGTGTAAATCGGAAGCCCAAAAACAGAGACAAAAAAAGGGGCTATAATGGCTCCTCCTCCAATTCCATAGACACCGCCAACGATACCGACCACAAAGCTTAAAGTGAAAATACCGATTGTTGAGACGTCGAACACTTCACCATGAAATTCATACACTAATCTCGTCACATTAAATTGGATCACTTTGGCGCAAGATTCATTCGCGTCAGTCCCGCACCCTCTTTTCGCAGCATCTTGGAACTTACGCTCAGCAACCGCAGTGTTACCCGTGGTCTTCTTTAGCAATCCCTGAACAAGACGCAGTCCAATATATGCAAGGACACACGCCACAAACAGTTTGAATGTCCTGGCGTTGGGCAAATAGGCAACCCGGATGATGGCACCGATGAACACCCCGGGAAGAGTACCCACTATCACGGCCCACGCCAGAGGCCAGACCATACGCCCCTCTTTGACGTAGCGATAAACTCCGCTGGGAATAGCAACCACGTTAAAGACTTGGTTTGTGGCACTGACGGAAGGGTTCACGTAGCCTAGTATGCTCATCTGAAAGGGGAGCAGGAGAAAAGCACCGGAAATTCCGCCCATTGAGGCAAAAAAAGATACTCCGAAAGCCACCAGAGGAGGAACCCAGAAGGATACTTCAATGCCGGCGGTGGGGAAGAACATGGCGACCTCCGGAAGGGAAAATGGCTCACACGTATTTTATTTTTTACGTGTGAGTTAAACGAAACATATCGAATCCGCTTGGGATGTCAATCGAGGGGTCAAAGATTTGTGTGATCGGTGACTCGCGGGGCGAATCTGGATGGGCAGGCATGGCCTTGATGGCTTGGCTCTCGGCCCAAGAGGGGATATGTTGGCCTATGATTGGGATACGATGCCCCGTACGAAACGTTGACGGACACGACCGTTTGGTCTGCACGAGATGCCTTGAAGCTATCGGTCGGGAGATCGACTTATGGATTCCGGGATACTGCCCAATTATTACTCAATCACAGGGCCATCTTCCTCGAGCTTCCGAGATAAACTTATTTTCAATCGGCCTGCAGGAAACAAGACGTTCCCTTTGTGCCGTAAGGCCTTGCCCCACTTGGTCTGAGCAAAAAGCAAGGCGGCCTCCCGAGCGACCTCATCATGCGCGGAATATGTGATTTGCTTTCCCGTGTCGCGGATTGTCCCTCCGCTGGCCAAACGGATGAACACCGTCCCCTTGGTGTCAATTGTCGAACTCGTGAAGTCTGAAACAAACTGTTTTCATCCCATTGAAGCCTCCAACTCTGCTAATTCGCAGGCTCTAGCCTCGGCTAGGAGTCCCCGCCGCGTCTGTGAACTCAGGCCAGTGGAAGTCGGAATGCACAATTGTTCTTTGGCCAAGCTGACTGACCTCGGAGTTTGTACATTCCCAGCCCAGCCCATCCCATCCTTGGACGTACAAAGGACCGTGTCCATCAACTTCAGTAAATTGCGGGAAGCACTTTGCTCTGTAATACTGGTGAGAATGGCCGATGTGTTGCATCAAAGCGAGACTGCCTTCATCTTATCTCCTTCATCACGGCCACAACACAGTCATCTCATCGTAAAAAAATGGTGAACTTCCCAGCCAGAGAAGTTCACCATCGATATACAAAAGGTCAAATTTAACCACTCAATATTGCTTGTATTGATATTTGCACAAATACAACTAGCGCTACTACGACTCACGTTTCAGAAAATATTCAAATGATAACATTATTCACACATCTAATTTCAAGATAGCCATCTTTGCAATCACTTTAGTATAGTAACTTTCTGTCGCAACAACGTACTTATGACCTTTTTTGATTGCCTTTATATCTGAAAGAAAATCAGTCAACGACATCGTCTTTTGGTATACGCCTTTGTAAACATTATGATAACAAGTCGGACAAAGCGGACGGCTAACGCCGTCGTCTGGTGATTCAAAAACATGAGAGCTGTCCCATAAACATTTCTGCGTAGCCATAAAAACCCCACTTTATGTTAGACATTAAACCACAAAACAACAAAAAACCAACCACAGCAACAGCTTCTTGCCAATATACCCCCTCATTCTAAACGCTTTCTAAAACAGGCAAGAGTTCAACGGCCCGTTCTTTTTCTCCTTCAAGGTAGTGGTAGTAGACATCGGCGGTCATCTTCACCGTCGAGTGTCCCATCAGCTTCGACACCGCCGCCAAGTCAGCGCCATTGGCCAGCATGGTCGTGGCGAAGAGATGCCGCAGATCGTACATCCTGGCATCCACCGTGATCCCTGCTCGCTCGCAGGCTTTGCCGAATCCCTTCCTAATCGTCGTCACCGGCTTCCCCTTGTACTCGACGATAAACCCGGAGGTCGAAGTTTCACGCACCTCCTTAAGGCGCGTCAGAAATGCCGCCGTCACGGGTACCGTCCGGTAGGTCTTCGTTTTCGTCGCATAAATCCGCACCGTGCCATCGTCAAAGTCAACGTGTTCCCAGCGCAGGGCGAAGAGCTCCGACGGGCCGGGGCGCGTTCCCAGGTTGAAGCAAACCTCCATGGCCCACTTGATGTGCGGTTCCGCGTGTTCCATGAGTCACTAAGAATCTTCTTGATGCTCTTCACACTTTTCAGATCAATGATCGGTTCAACCTTCATTTCCCCCTCCAATTCCCTGTTCTCTTCCAGGGAGTTGAAAATCGTACTTACAAATCAGCTCCTCAAGGGAAGCCCTTGGGAGACTCGACAATAACCCTCTAAAATTCTTCCAGAAAACCATTTCAAAAATCCCAATGTACGTTATTACATATAAACGTACTTTCCCCTCATTGATTATTTCTGTATAATTTTAGACAAATAAACATAACCTTGCGCCGAATAGCGAAAAAATAGCCACATCTTTCGATATGACTATGTTAAAGACCAAACGAATTAGACCTTCGTCAAAATGATCTTTCCATCTTCAGCGAGAACCGAGAACTCATCACCGTCGCTGACGATAAGTCCTTGAAGGTCAAGATTCTTCAGATAAATCTTGAGCTCCAATTTGTTGTTCACCTTCGGCCGCCGCGAGTTCTTGAGGTAAAGCCCCTTGACCTCATAGTAGGTCTTGTCATCACTCATCAACTTGAGGACGTATTGCTTCAGAGTCTGGCGGTGTTTGATTTCCATTCTTGCCAGAATTGCCGAAGCATCCATGCCATTGAAGATGCACTCGCGAAGCATCGAAGGATTGTACTTCGATTCGATCTTCTTCTTTTCAGGAACTTCCTGTTCATCCGCAGACGAGTTATCGTTCTTCTTGCTCATACAAGCTCCTTTGTTTGGTTTGATTGATAATTTCTGTATTGGCTGGAAGATAGTTCAAGAATTTAGGCTCAATAATGCTTTTTGCATTATCTTGCGCAGGATGAGCTTGCTCTCCCCGGGGCCAAAACGTGAATTGGCCCCAGGATCAATTTTCCGGGGTTTTCGGTCACGGGGGAGGGTAAGTCATGGGTCAATCCCCAAACGGCCCAGGACGGGGAGTATAGAGGGTCGGTTTTGGGGTCTGCCGGGCAGGAGATTTCCCGGGCATGGGTGGAGAGCTGTCCCTGATCATTTTCTGAAACAAAAAAAGGACCCGGCCCGAAGGCGAGGTCCTCTGAATAGATTTACGTAGTCCTGCCGCCGCCCTGGTGTTCATGATGCACCAGGGAAGACAGCAGTTTCAGGATCGAATGATTCGTCGCCGGATCAAGCGCCCTTCACAACCGAACAGACGGTTTGCCCGTATTCGGCTATAGCAAGAGATGTTTTTGCTCTTATTGAATTACTTCGTCGACCATGATTGTAAGTTTTCACTAGCAGTCACGCCTTGAACAATCGCGGTTGCGTAAATTTTCTTTTAACCTTCAAATAATTTACAAATATTACATCTCTTGCCGTATCCCTTACAGATACGCAGCCATCCTCCTTAAAAACTAGCGACTCCAACGCTTTTGCCCTAAGGCTTTTAAAGAGGACTTCCCTTGGTCTCAAGTCAGGTCTTTCAAAACCGTCCCGAACCTAATCACACATATGGCCAGAAGGCATTATACCTATCTATGTCTTCAGAACTGAATATAATCAGTAAACTTCAGTTTGCCATGAACTTCGTTCATCATATGCGCCACCGTGGTTTCTTCATGAAAATCATGAATACGGGCCAATCTTTCGGTCTCAATCCCTTTCACAACTGAATCGCTTCATATTGTTTAGATAACTCTCAAGAATTCCTGTTCGATGGAGCCGACAGGTAATTTTGACCTTGAGTCATTTTTATTTCTTGACCGCGAAAGATTCTTAGGTTGAATCTCTCGTTTGCACTTTCAGCAACACTTGACCGACAACTTAATGCAAGGCACCCATGACACTTTAACTACGCTTAATATTTGTTAAATTATTTGAATACGTTAAAAATCAATTCAGCTTGCGCATAATGTTTCATCAAGACTTGATTGCTGGTTATTTTTTAAAAACGTCCAGATCGTCTATTATATCCAATAATATAGTCTTTTATTTCTGTCTGTAGAAAGAGAATGTTGCCAAATATTAATAGTAGCTACTTCCAAGCGCCCCTCTGTGTGTTAAAGTTTTGTTGAGATTAAATAACTTAATAATGTCAGACAATATTCTCAAGCAGAATGATCTGAATGATTTTGTATTACACTATCTCCAATCCAAAATGATTTGGATGGAGCCAATAAAAGTATACCTAGGGATCGCATATCCAAATCCACGCGGAACACATCTTAAATATTGTCACAACTCAAAAACACACATCTTTTGCTTGTTTTTCAGGACAATGCATCATATTTAATAGGGAGGGGAAACAAAAAGTTTCCCCCTATAAATATTAAGCGTTTTGGATTTTGGATTTCAAATTATATTAACATGTTACACGATCCAAGGGATTTCTGGATTGGATTGGATCGCAGCGGTAACATATTATTTTTATTTCAGTTTTCAATCCAAAATGAATCCAGTCCAATCCAAAAAGGATTATTTGGATTACAAATAATTCCAAATGGTTAGCTGCATAACACAATCCTCTGCATAGTATCAGCATCCTCAATTCGTATTGCCGAATGCTCAATCGCATTTTTTATCCATTTGATCGCAGTATTTCTAGAAATTGATTTTTCACCTTTTCCTGGCACTAATTCACATATCTTTTCGGCGAGTGTCTTTTGATTGACAGGCGTATTTTCAAACTCATTTAGGGCTTTCAAAACGATTTTGTCATGACTATCTAGGTCAATTCCAGCTATCTCATAGAGTTTAAATTCGAGACTTTCAGTTCTACGAAGGATGATGCTACCAAATTCTTTAAAATCTCTGGACTTTCGATGAACTAATTCGTAAATATCGCTACTTTTGTCCTTAACCTTCAGTTCGATGCTACTCGAAGCCCAATCGCCGATGCTACTTGCTCCACGGCCTCCCGAATTATTGTTGCCAAGATTTGATTTGCCAGAATGATGAATTATCAAGATAGATGTTTTTGTCTCTTGTCCTAAGATCTTGATCCTGTCGAGTACTCGACGCATTTGCGTATTAGCGTTCTCGTCTTCATTGTGAAAGCTGATCAGCGGATCTATGACAAGTACGTCCTGATCATTTTCAGTTAATATTTTCTTGATACTTTCGAAAAACTTGTCGTTGTTAAAATCTCCCGAAGTCATGATGTCGTCAGAATATGCCACCATTTTGATATTCTCTCTTACTTCAATCGGCAATATTTTGTTCCCGTATATTTTTTTGACTCGATCATTAAACCCAGCTATACTTACTTCTGACTGCAGCATAAGGACTTTGCACTTCTTTTTCACCGGGAACTTGCCCATGAATGACGTGATAGACGGATCAGTCAGAGCAATCGCCAAGTTCAGCGCGAAAAGTGACTTGCCGGTGCCCCCAGCACCGAAAAGCATCAGCGTATCATTAACAGTCCATAGTCCTTCGACAAGATATTCTAATTTCAGGTTCCTATCATATATCGACCCGAGAGACATGAGCTTCAATTCTTTCGGCGCAGATTCTACAGCAACAATATTTTTAGCTTTTTCAATTTGACTGTGTAATCTTTCATGCCGATGCTGCCCCGATTCTCTATGCTTTTCTCCGATTGGGTAAGTAGCATCTTCGAAAATTGCGGAGACAGTGTCTTCATCAATACTTGCGCGCACCAAACTACAGATGACAGACATTTCAGCTTCGGATCGAGTTCCAACGGGATATTGCTTTAAGATGTTGATTTTTTGTTCAGCCGGGATTGGCAAATCGAAAATATTTACTTTCTGCAATACTTTATTTTCTGTTTCGACACTCTTCTTAACATCTACCTTCATAGCCCTTCTCTTGTTGTCACGCCTAGCCATTTCTAGTATCCACTGAGGCGCTTCTTTTATGGGCATATTCTTCAAGATGGAGTACATGCAGCCACTTGGATGAATTGATCCAGGCGCAACTACTTGACCACCCCATCCTTTAATATCAAAAATTGTTGTTTTACTTTCAGTCTTGACGCTTTTACACCCGTAGACAACTCCCCTTTCTCCAGGATATTGGTAATAAAGGTGCAGACTTTTACCGCCAGATCGTACTGTAAATGTCTCTGGCGGATACGATTCAACACCATGAGCTTTAAGCCACAGAGGGAATTCGTCATGTTCATCGATATCAAGAACAATAACCCGGCTTGCTATCCCACAAGCGATACCGGCATTTCTGTCCCTAAAATCTTCATAAGCAAAAGTCCTCTTGTTGGAACAATAGCGCTGCCAGCCATCTTCTATGGGCGATTTGAGCCTTTTGGGGTCGACGTGCTTCATATGTAATGGCATTACTGAAAACACTCGCGCCAACATTGAAAACTTCGACAATCGTTCATTCTCTGTGCAATTCTCTTTATTAATAAACTCGACATCTTCATCGTCAAATAGTAATTCAGACATAAATTTCTCCATTTCCAAAAAAAAGGGGAGACAACGCCTATTGCCTCCCCTCTACCCATTTTCTTTCTAACGCTTAACTTCTAAAAGCACCGTACAAAGCTGCTTGTATGAGCTAGGTCCAATATCCAGTTTGGAGCATTGAGCATTGGAATATTTTTTTCGATAAAGTACATATTGCCGTTTGGGTGAATTGATCCAGGGGCAACGACATAGCCGCCGATTCCCATAACTTCAAATATAGCTTTGCCATGATCGTTTTTAACACATTTACAGACATAAGAAGTTTGGCTATTTGGATATTGATAATACAAATGATGACCTTTCCCGCCAGTTTTGGCAGTAAATGTTTCTAATGTTCTTTTTGAAACAGCATTCTCTTGGCACCACAATTTAAATTCGCGCGGATTATCTACATCAACTACAATCAACCGGCTTGCATGCCCACAAGTAATTCCTGCATTCCTATTAACAAAATCTTTAATTTCAAATACTCTCTTATATGCACAGTAAACAAGCCACCCTGACTCGGCTGGACATTTTAACATTTTTCGATTCTCATGCGCGAGATAAAGAGGGATAAGCGAAAACTCTCTCGCCAGTATCGAAAACTTCAAAATTCTTTCGTCCGCGCCACAATTCACTTTATTAATTAAGGCAGCTTCTTCTTCATTAAACAGCAGTTTATTCATATTTTTTCTCCGATCTTTTCAACAAGACAGACGCGAGTGAGTCTCTTCTGTTTTGCTCGATTTGTTTTTCTTTCTATTTTCATAATCATTTTGCAATTCTACTCGACTACTTTCCGATCTCAAGTTCCATCTATTAAGGTAATAATATATCACCTGCGGCGACATATCTATTTTGCGAGCGGCTAAGTCATAAGACAATGTGTAAGGACTGCTCGATGGCGACTTAATTATTTCTGCAATCAACTTTCTGAGGCACTTAGATTTTGATTCTCTTTTTTGCATAATTTTACACCTGTATCTTGCAATTCATTGTAAACAATACCATCTAATGTTCTTCCAAATCGCTTGGCGTTTACTTTGTCCCATTTTGAAAAATAGAATGGAATATTTTGATTTGTACAAACGTCTCTGATGGTTCGAACCCAGCCGATATCCATTAATCTGGAATTTTTTGCAGTTTCACCTCCAACGATAACCCAGTGTATTTGGGCTAGATCAAATTCTGTAATTGGACCGATGAGCGGCTCGAAAACAACAAATCGATGTGCGGCTGGCACTTCTCTTAATTTGTCAATCCGCCACACATAATCTTGATTTTCAACCGACACCCCGGCCCATATGTTGTCACTCCATTTTAAATCAAGAGCGATTTCAACCATCCTGTCGGCATATTTTGTGAGCAATTGAAATGTATGTTGCGAAGCTTGGTTCATCACAGAAAAAACATCGACGATAAACGACAGCGGCACTTCAGGATGAAATAAGTCACCCATCGAATTCACAAGTATCTTCTTCGACTTCTTCCAGTTGAGCGGCTGATATAATTTGTGCTGATGAGTCTTAACACTGAAAACATCTTCATACTCTTTAAAACCTATTCCGTGCAACTTTCTGGCTGTTGACTCTGCATAACAATTGTCACAGCCAAGACTTATTTTTGTGCAACCTGTTGTCGGATTCCAAGACGCATCTGTCCAGCTAATTTTTGAAATGCTAGACATCCATTATCCTCCTGTTAAAAGTGAACCAAAACAAAAATTGTCTTTCTATAACAATTATTTCTGTATATTTTATGACAAAAGACAATAGCCTTGAGCCAAAATATTCCAAATCGAACCAACGCGCTTCTTTTGCGTTATTATAATTTAACATCTAACTTTACTGCGACCATCCCAAGATATTACACTCGAAGAAGATGCTCTTGACCGTCAATGCTTTTTCGACGCTGCATCGACCTCGCTAGCGCATCCCCCTATTCCCACCTTGCCATGTCTTCTGAGGTATGAGTGCTCAAAATTCCGGCTCATAACTTTTCAATTTACCATTTTGACTCGAATTTGCCTTCGTATGGACTGCTTTCCCTCCACTTTGCGCAAAGCGGGATTTGAGCGCCACGCAGCAATTTCATCGTAATTTCGTATAGAATTCGTGCGTGTCATTTTAAAACCATCCATCAGGTATCTTTGAACAATCAGTCGTCTTCTGGCAGCATGATCGTCATGACCGGCTCGCCCTGGTCGCCGGGGCCGATGACCGCCACGACATGGGCCGTGTCCCAACGTCCCGGTGCCATGAGGAACAGGACGTCGAATTCGACGCGGTCGCTGTCCCTGATAGCCTTCGCTGCGAGCAGGGTGCGGAAGAGGAGATCGTGAAGCCGGCCCTCAATGGATTGCCCTTCCCCTTCCAACCCGGCCGGCGGCACAATGTAATCCCCATAGAGGTGGTCGGTGACCACCGTATTCACCTTGAAGCCCATCTCGGCGGCTTTGGCGGTGACGTCGATCAAAACACCGTCGGCGATAGCCTGGGCGCGGGTGTAGCTGAAAATGATTGGCCAGTCGTCCATAGCAGGTTCTCCTCGGGGCAAGTTCGCTGTTACTCGTAGAACTTCGGGTCGTCTTCGGTGACTTTCAAGTTGTCGAATCGTCCACGAAGATTCCGTTCTTCTTTTTTAATTGCATTTCGAATGTTGTCCCGACCAACAATGACACCGCCACCACTAGTAATCATCTTGAGGACTCCACCAGCTACAGCACCAAAGACAATACCGGCGATTAATTCAAGAAGCTTCATACTTTCAACCTCCGTGAACTTAATTTAATGACCAGGACTTCAGTCGTCCTTCCTGGACGTTGCGACGATCTGGTCGAGGTATTCCCGAAAGCTTGTGGCGAGCTGCATGCCTATTTCCGCCCAACGGCGCACAAAGACACCTTGGACGCCAGAGTCCGCCGCGCCCATGACGTCGAAGAGCTGTTCGATGGGGCGAAAACGTTGGACGATGTCCTCGACCAGTTCGGGCGTCTTGTCGTTGGATTCAGCATTGGGCGGCATGCTCACCTCGTGATCTTGAGAATCGGGGCCAAGAGAGGATACCCTCGGGGCAAAGCCGAGGTCACGGGCATGGGCCGGGGCAAAGGCCGTGGCCGGGGCATGTGCAAGGGGCAGGGGCGGGGGCACGCTCGTCATGTTGCTGACGGACGCCTTGGCAGCAGCACCCAGTCACCGGAAGCGGCTTATTTCGGGCAGGTACAGGAAATGTCCAAAAGTCCAGGATCAGGCTGGGATGGCTCACCCCTAGGATTTACGGTTTTGCCCCAGCGGCAGATGGCGCATCAGTGTCCCGTCAGTCAGGCAGATGTGAGAGCCAGACATACAGGCCAGCATGACCAGCCAAGGGAAGACACCGTAAGCGCAAAGGCATGGAGAAGCGGACAGGCAGGAGCGTCGTTTTCGCAACAGGCGCTGGAAAAGTCCAAAAGTCCAGAATCAGCGTGGAGTCATTGTCGTTCTATGCCTCGCGGTCCTTGTTCGGCAGCGCAGTGCGTACTGGGAGGCCCATCACGGGACCGGGCTGCCTGGACAACCAGCCACGATGACCGCCGGCCGGGACGCGACAGAAAGAAGGCCCCTTGCGGGGCCTCCACGCGCGGGGGAGGATCACCTCCCCCTACGTCGACGTGGCTTGGCTGGTCGATGACGATCAGGCCTTCAGCCAAATAACGGAGCTTCCATCGCCGCGAAAGCCCTCCCCGTCTTCGTAGACGAGGATTTTCAGCAGGGCTTTGAGTCCCATGCCGGCCGCCGCCGTATTCAGCGTCCCAATCAGCCTAGCGGTATAGCCTGCATGCGCCCGCTGCCCCCGGATGAACCTGACTTCGTTCGCGACACTGAGATACCCGGCAGCTACCAAGGCATCCTGGCACAGGTGGAGTCCAGGACCGCGCGGGTTTACCGGCTCGGCCCAGATCGCTACCGGCTCGAAAGGCTGAACCATTGCCAGCATCTCTGCCAGGTCCTCCTGTCGATCCGCCACGCCCGGCAGGCAGGGACAAAGCATTCCGAAGACAGGCACTTTGGCTTCGTGGGCGGCCTTGAGAGCGTCCAAGCGTTCCTGGATGGAGGACGTCCTCGGCTCCAACACCTCGATGATTTTTGCTTTGGAAAGCGGAGCAGTGATGCTCAGCCCCAAATCAACGCGGTCCCGAAACTCGGCCAGCAAATCCAGTTCGTTCGCCACGGCGGCATTTTTCGTCAGGATACGCACCCGGGCCTTCGACTCACGCAGGAGCTTCTCCAAGCACTTCCGGCCGAGGCCGTATGCTTGCGCCTCCGGGCTCCAGGCGTCGGTGAGCGTGCTCAGCATCACGGTATCTGTCGGTTTCAACGCCGCGAGTTGGCGGCTAAGCCGATCCGGCGTCGTGGGATCGACAACGGCCGCACCGGCAGCGAAGGCCTTGAACGCTGAACCATCGTATTCCTTGAACAGACTCGACTTCAGCCTCAAGGTGGCAGGGGTGAAGCAGTACAGGCAGCCATGGCCGCACAGGACCCCAACGTTGAGCGCGTGGGTCGCCAACTGCTTTTTCTCGAATTCCGGCGACCGGGTGAGCGCACACTTCCGTTCAACTATTTTGAACATGGGGTATTTCCTCATGATATATTCTGACCGACGAAGGTAGCAGAGGCCGCGGGCGCCTACCTCAGGTCGTCCGGGAACCTGATCTTGCGGATGTTGGCCTGGATCAGCTCATCCAGCCCAGCCCGGGAGTGGCCATTAACGAACCAGCGGTGGAACTCGTAGGTGATCGCCACGTTCCGCATGATCGAGTCGCACAAGTGAGCTGTGAACAGCGCTGGACAGGTTCTTGCCAGTGTCCCCAGGACGCTCCTAAAATGGCCGTTGATTTTGGTCAGACTCCATTCCTGGAAGAAGACCTCCGC
Organism: Solidesulfovibrio sp. DCME; assembly: GCF_049995385.1. Classification (NCBI taxonomy): domain Bacteria; kingdom Pseudomonadati; phylum Thermodesulfobacteriota; class Desulfovibrionia; order Desulfovibrionales; family Desulfovibrionaceae; genus Solidesulfovibrio; species Solidesulfovibrio sp. DCME. Next base: position 138,608 of record NZ_CP188261.1, on the reverse strand, counting down.
GAGGCCATGCGCGGCGACCACGTGCTCGAAGAAACGGTTCACCTGCCGGTGGCTGTAGATGTTGAGGGGCCCAAGTGAGCTTGCGTTTTTGAGGTCTCCCCCTGCCCGGCGACGGGCAATTTCTTCCTGGACGAAACCGATGAGCTTTGGCTCAAGGATGCAGCACTCGTCCAGGAAGCTTTGAACGGTATCCATCTCGGCACGGTAGGCGGCACAGGCGTCCACGACGCACTGGGGCTTGACCAATTTCTCGCGCTCCTGCCAACGGAGAAAGCCTTGAACGGCCCAGGCCAGAATTCCGTCGATCTTGTCTTTCAACTTTTTGGGGAGGTCTCCGTCCATGGTGGCTTCGAAATTGCCCTCGAAGGGGATCACGACGAGGCGGCGATAAATCCCGTTGTCCGCCCCCGTAATCTTGGGCAACGTATTGACAGACAAGAAGAACTTAGCGCTGGGATGGAAGTCGAAGTATTCCTTCCCGATGAAGCGGGCAGTCATGATGTCGCCGCCCGTAGCGCGTTTTACCATGGACTCGTCGAGGCTCATGCCGGTGTTGACCTCAGCACAGGGTGCGAACCGCACTCCAGGAAGCCGGGCCATGTCATTGCGGATCGCCCGCGAATTGGACTTCAGGAATGCGTGCGAAGGCATCCCAATACCGTATTCGCCGAGCAGATACAGGAAGGCTTCCACGAGGGTCGATTTCCCGTTTGCGCCGGTCCCCACCAGGAGAAAGAAGGCGTGCTCCGTGACGAGCCCGGACAGGGAATAACCGAGAACTTCCTGGATAAAGTCCACGAGATCCTGGCGGCCTAAGCAAATCTCGTCCATGAAACGCCGGAAGATAGGTGCGTCAGCATCCTTGTGATACGCAGCATTGGCATAGCGGGTGATGCGCAGATCAGGGCGATTCTCAATCAGAGTTCCGGTCCGCAAATCAAGGACGCCGTTCGTTACGCCAAGCAGGTAGGGGTCCCGATCAAGTTCTGCCTTGGAAACCCGCACACCCGGCAGGTCACGGACCAAGTCCAGCATGGCCTTTTGGCGACCCTTCTGCGAGGTGGACTTTGCCCAGCCCAGTGCCTCTTCCGGCGTCACCGTCTCCCCGTTGCGGGTGCGCAGGGGGTGGCGGGACTTGGCTTGACGGTACAGTTCGGTTACCAGCTTTTTGATGAGCCGCATCAACACTTTGTGGGCCAACTTGCCAGTGAGCCAACGTTTCCTGTCGACGTCCCACCCGATCCATTGCCCGCGTTCCTGGTCATAGAGGAAGGACTTGTTGAAAAGACGGAAGAACATCTGGGAGTTCCCCAAATCCGTCATGGGGTAAACGAACTTCGGTTTCGGCTCCTCAGCAGGAGTTTGCATCCCAAAAGTCCAAATGTCCGAAGCGGGCACGTGGGGAGGCGTAGAGGCGTCACTGTCGCACTTGGCGGAACCAATGGGCTTCGTGCGTTTTTGCCCCTTGCTGCGGTTCGACCGCTTGCCAGGAGAAGCCTTCGTCTCCGACTTTTCCGGCTCATTGCCCTGGTTTTCCGAAGAAGTGGGCTGTACGTCCATGACGGGCTGTTGCTCATCATCGGCAGACTGTTGTTCGTCCACGGCAGACGACGCGTGATCCTGGCTTTGCTCTTGCGCAGTATCCGGCGTGGCGTTAGTTTCGGGGAACGGTTCAGGCTTTTCCGTTTCCGAGGGTTCCAAATTGTCTTCGAGGGCCTTTTCCATATATGGTGCTCCTCATGTGGATTGGTTTGGATGGCGAGTAGCGCCTCCTCCACAAACCCAGCGGGCCGAAGGGCGGGCTGGTGAGCTACCCATTACGCGGGCCGCCTTGCGGGCACGAAATTGAAAAAAGGCTTTTCCAAAAATCGAGGGGAAAGCCGGTTTTCGTCGTTTTCTAAGCCAGGCCACAGTCTAACTACCAGAGACTACAGATAATTCAAAAAGTCATGGGCGCGTCAGCTAGATAGGGTTTAAAGCAACGAGGACGAATCGACCAACTTTTCGTTGATTTCCCGGAGCAGAGAGGCTCTTCAGATCCACCCGCTTGGCGGTATAAAAGAGATACTGTGAGGCTGGTAAGTGGCTTCGGATTTTCGTCAGGTATTTAGAAGGCTAAACACTTCGCAATATTTATTTTGGGTTTACCATAGGCATCTAATATATGAAAAATGCAACTTTCCCTTTCTATCTTGGTGAACCAGGCTATCGAGTGTCAAGTTTCAGAGCTGTAGACTCAAAAATTTTCAAAATGTTCCTGTCTGACCGGAAATCTCACCTCAGAGAAGAATCTTTTCCTATCGTCGATGCCTACAAAGTGTTCATGCTGACACTTAAGAAAAATTTGGAAGACAATCCTGTCGATCGCTTCTCAAATATTTGCAACGAACTCTTTCAAGATTTTGGCAATCCAATTGACAAGAAGAGCGGCAGAGACATGAGCCAGGTATTAATTTTAATCAAAAACAACATACTAAACGAAGTGCCCGTTGCAGAAGAAGACGCCAACCTGTTATATGATTTTTTGTTTGAAGAAGAAGATGAAAACTTCGAAAAGCAAATGCATTTATTGAGGTGGATTGGATTTGACCTTGAAGTTTGGGATAATTGCTTCTTGAAGATAAACCTGAGTAACGACTCCGGAAAAATCAAACAATGTTTTTCTGACATTGCCATTAGTGGCATGAGAGGGCTCACAAATTATATTATACTGAATTTCGACAACGAGATTCCAATATCCGGCGTCCGGTATTTTCGAATAGTCGGCGAAAGATTTTGCATCTACATCGAACTTGCCACCCACTTGTCACCAGAATACAGCAAAACATCACGATTCTATTTAATGTCAACCTTAATGGAAGCGGCTTATCTTGATGGGAAAATTGTCAGAGAAAGCGAGATGTATCTTTATACATCACTTAAAGCCATGCAGTCTCGGGGAATAAGGGAAGGTTCCACGCTAAATTCGGAACGAAAGAAGGAGTGGCTTGGCGCAGTCGAAGAGTTTGTTGACACAGAATATGCCAATGGGTCTCTTTTTACTACAAAGCAAATGGTTGAATATGTCATGACAATAGATGCGTTTCGTGGGCTGCGAAAAAGTCCAATTGAAGGGATGGTAAGATCTGTTAAGAAGAAATACGGTATAGATGACAGAAAAAACAATAGAATCATAAGACAAAAAGACAAACAAAAAAACGAAGATTGAGAGCCCCTGCCGCAAGTTATCCAACTCTAGCAACTCATCGACTGAATCCCGAAGCCTTTAGGCTGTGCCATTCGAAACCTTCTTAAACAAGCATTAATCATTTTTGCAGCAACATATTTTAAGCGCCCCTTATCTTTGACTTGACTAGCATCGAAGAAACGATACTATCTCCAAAAATAAATATCGTTTGGAGGTCAAGACATGCCTATTGCAAAAGGCCAAAGGATCGAAGCCAAATACGACGGGGAAAAGCTTTACGCCCTTATCAAGGCTGGCAGCAATGAAGCCCAAATCATGGCCGAGCTTGGCATCCAGTCGAAACCGACTTTGAAGAACCACCTGCTTAAGCTCATGCAGGAAAAAAAAGAATACTTGGAAATCACAGGCTCTTCGACCCGGACCAGAAGTAGCTCTCCGGTTTATCGCGGTGGCAAGATCGTGCTGACCGCCAACATGCTCGCTGGAATCGAGTTCGAAGAAGGGCAGAAATTTCGGCTGGAGAAGAACGACGCCGGGTTGATGCTGATCACGGTGTAGCTCGCGTCGTATTCATAAGATGAAAGAGACGGGCCAGGGGGGGGGCTCCTCCTTGGCCCGTTTTTATCTCACCATCACTGTTTAGGCTGCGGCATACAGGCACCTGCCGGCAGCTAGTGTCACGTTCCGCAAATAGCTATGCATTATATCGCAGTCGTAACTGCCAAAAAATGGCTTGAATGCACATTTTTGAGGCGAAATAAACACATGCTTATTTGTGGAACGCCACACTAGAAGATGATCGAAAACTCAAAATAGATCTATCCGTCCAAAGCTGAAAATATTGGCACCAAAGTCCGAGCCAAAAGCGACAACAGCTCCACTACCAACTTAGTTTTAAATAAAAAAATATAAACCTCCACTCTCTAATCAAACCCGGGACTGTTATGACAACGCCTTCGTACTTTCTAATCAAAGCGAAATACTGAATTCACTACAAACAGGGCTCAAACGCGTGAGAACGCGTAATTGTTTTTAATATACTGATGAAAGAACTGCCCCTTAGAAGAGGCCTCCATCATCTTTTCATAAATAATAAGCGGAACATTATAGTATTGATAAACTCCATTTTTAAATTCAATCTCAAGCGTTTCAGAAGACGCATCATAACCAATTGACATAATGCTGGATGACTCTACAAACTCGCGTTCCATAAGTTTCATCTCCTTGTCTGGGAGCGGGGCACGCTCTGGACGAATGGCCGCCCACCTGGGGTTCTGGGATCGCCATGAGGCAGCAACCCGGGCATAGTCTTCTTTTGGCAGTGGAGTTTGCCACCTTTTTGAAACTTCAGGGTCTTCACTGTTTGGGCGATGCTCTTCTGCTGGCAATGTAATCCGACATCGTATAGGCAAGCGGGCTGCTTCACCAGTGATGATAGCCTCCCCGGTGCGTAAAACTGGGAGGCCATCTACAACTCCAGCAAGACTATCCGGAAGAGCAGTCTGAATTTTGCTGCGATCACTTGAGTTTGAAATGCGCAGTGATACAAATGTTCCACATTGAGAAAGAACGGTCTCATCTACTTCTGATGGGCGTTGACTGATAATCATTGCCCCAATTCCAAATTTCCTCCCTTCTTTGACAACACGCTGGACCAACAATTTTGCTGGTCCGTCAGAATCCTTGGAGAGGTAACGATGTGCTTCTTCCATGACAATCAAGACAGGCCGACAAATTCCCCCTTCGCTTTTCTCCCGTCCCCAAAACAGACTATCACAAATGATTTTAAGGATCGCTCCGATCAGTCTCATAAGTACTAGACTAGGAATCCCTGACAGATCAAGAATTGTTACACACCTTTCATGACCTAGCCATGTTGCCAAGAGGTCAGGAATGTCTTTTGCCACATTTCCATCTAAATCAGGCTCCCACGGGCCGGGGTGCAAAAGGAAGTCATATTGACGGTCTAGGAGGCGTGACCGCATTAGACCCAACTGTCGGCGTATGCCAAGGACTCCAACAGAATTGATAAATGGAGCAGAGTTGCCTGTACTATGGGGTTTGTATTTCGGGAGTTTAAGTGTCGCTGCGTCTCCTTGTTCAACAAGAGCAGGGATCGTTCGATCTTTATCATCCCATGTCTTGACTTCTGGATCTACAAGCTCAAACCACAATTTTTTTAAGCTATATGGAATCGGTGTATCAACCGTCATAGATGTCAGGTCAACACCTTCAACCGCAGATGCTTCACATCGCTTTGTCATGTAGTCAAATATTTTATCTAAAATTTGAGTATTTGTTTTGTCTTCAATATTCCCCATTAGGAATGACATAAGGTCAGCGGGATCAAGCGCCCAGTAAGGAACGTGAAGGGGCTCTTCACCATCGCTTGGGTTAATGCGAAATACCGTCGATATTGACTTCAACGCCCGCCCATACTCACCATGAATGTCGATCAATACAATTCTTGCGCCCGGAAATATTTTCTCGACTTGATCGGCTCCACCAGAAACTATTGAACGAATAAGGCTAGCAACTGTTGTTGACTTACCTGCCCCTGTAGCACCAAGGACTGCACTGTGTCTGGTTATCAACTTATCTAAGTCAATCCGCACAGGAATACCTTCTGCGCTCGAAAGCCTACCAATTACGATTTGACCAGAGTCGTACGCCCCGTATATGTGAGCTAAATCCTCTTCTGTAACGAGATGAACTTCATCATTTATATTTGGATATTGGCTGATGCCACGTTCAAAAGAAACATCAACAATTTCGCCAACAAGCTGCACTGTCATCCAGCGTTCACTTTGGTCATGCGGCCCTCTCACAGCTACTGGGGTCGCATTTGCCCCTACCTCGGCAACGATTCCATACAAATCATGATATCCTTGAGGAATTCGTACGAAACTACCAACCTGACCGACTCGATAGCTTTTCCCCCCAATAATCGAAATGCCCGAGGCTACACCTTGGGCCTGCTTGACGCTCACCGCTGCTCCCGTTACCGCGCCTACATAACCAAGCAGTGTGGGCTTAGCAGTCATGCTAGCGACTCCACACTTGAAATAGGCGAAGCAGTTGGGAGTCGTCGATCTGAACGTGAGGATGCAAAAAAACGTGCTAACCTGTCAAACCGTCCCAACAAAAATTGCTCGACATCATTTCCATCTTCAATACCCCAGTAGCCTGCTCGGATAGATCCCCAGTCCCGTGTCGGAAGATCACCAGGGACCCATGTTCCAACGACACCATTGATCATAGCTTTATCTGGTGAATATACTGACATATTTGCACGACGGCCTGCAATGTCGCAAGCGAAAGTCTCATCATCCAATAATTTAAACTGAAAGGCGAATACGCTAGCAGAAGGATTGGCAGATAGGCACTCATCTATCCTCGCTGAAATATGTGCATCGGCAAATGAAAACCCAGAAGCTATTAGCAATGTATCAGGTGTCATTAAGAAAGAACGCAATCTGTCAAAAAGAGCAGCGTAAGGAGCCTTCTGTGTTTGATCATATTTTAGATGCTCAGGAAATACGAGGTGAGTTGCGTTGCATTTCCCAACACGTACGACCTCACCTTGATCGTTACCCTTCCAGCATAGTGAGCCATGCAACTTCCACAAACGAGTCCAACGCGAGGGAAGATCATTGTTCGCCACTGAAGACGGATCAAAAAACGGTTCACTAGCGCCTGTGAATCCGTCAAAAAACGGAGCCTTTGCACGTTCGAGCGCTTCTTCAAAAAGCAGATCATAATTTGTTGTAAAAATTTCGACAGCGTGTTCCCTTGCTGTCCCACTAATCCATGTAACAAGCTCTGAGTAAGGCCCATATACCGCCGGAAGCCTTTTGCTGACAATTTTTCCAATTTCATCGCATATTGAATCACCTAATTTCTTGTAATCAGAACCGTTCAAGCCATATACTTGGGTTTCTCCTATAACATTCGCGAGACTACGAATGCGAGATAGGATGTTCTCGATATTTGGACTACTTAAATCTTTCATAATTGAGGTGAACACACTATTATAATTCTCCGACAACGCCTCAAGTACCTTTGATGTAAGCCCAGCAACAGCGGGAATTAGAGGCTCATTGGTGCCAGGCACACAAATTCCTGCTGGGGCACCAGCGCCGACAATTAACCCGATACGCTTTCTTCCTTGTGCAATAATTTGCCTCAAGCTTGCCATGTACTGATCGGGATTGTGAGTGTGCAAAATCATATCCAACCCTGTCCCTTAACCATTGATTATTCCCCCAAAGGCTACGCAGAAAAACATACCTTTATCATCCACTTCTTCAGGAATTTTCGCAAAATTAGTTGACATCTGCAAGAGACAATCACGGGAGGACGGAATAGAGGTTGTTTGTGAATAGAGCGGCTTGAGATATCTTTCGACGAATCACTGCTCGGCCCATACAAAATGGCGGCGGGCGCGCATTTTCTCGGCCAAGATGAGCATGGGTAGGCGCAGAAAGTCGGAATGGGGGGGGGGGCAGCCCGGCAACAGCGGAGGCTGTCAGGGCCACAGCGAAGTGAACTTTATGTCGGAGATGTCACAAACGTCACCGTCGATGAATCCCCGAAAAATTAGTATATTAACTTAAAATGACCAACCCTCCGCATGACAATTGGGCATAGGCGCGAGTCAGCCACCTCCACCCTGGCGATGCCGCAAAGATACACCTCCCGCAATCCCCGACTTTTTTTGCACTGACAACTGTCCCTGGAAATTTAAACAAATAATTTTCTTGTATTACGGATAAACCAGCGAGGACATGGTGACATTTCGCCCAGGCAAGACCGAGTCGACCCGCCAGCAAATCGTACATCCCCCCATACGGCCCCATTCCTGGGCGAGAGAGGGCCAGGGGAACAAACCCCGGGCGGGCCAGGGGAAAACCCCAGGACGGGGGTGTACCGAGCGCACCCGGGGGACAGGGGAAGGGTGCAGCCGGGAACAAGGGGGGGCCGGGTTGCCCATGGGCCGGCGCGGCTGTTGGGCTCGATTTCGGCGCTGATAGCCGCCTAGGCCGTCGATAACATCCTGGAATTGCTGACTCGGCCCGGTGACGCGATGTGGCGTGCAATCTTGCGCCGCCAACGCACCCGAAAAGTCCTAATGTCCAAATCGAGACAGGAAATTGGGAGGACTATTGGAATTTTTTCCAGGTAACCTGTTGAAAATTTTCAAGAGGTCTCCCCCGGGGTGGGGAAGGAGATGAGTCAACCGGCCGGGGCCTTGGCTGTCAGAGCCAACGGGAGCGTTGGCGGTTAGTTGGCACGGGGCCAAAGAAAAAGGGGTCACCGATTTCTCGGTAACCCCTTGGCATGCTTCGTGGTGGAGCTGGAGGGAATCGAACCCACGACCTCTTGAATGCCATTCAAGCGCTCTCCCAACTGAGCTACAGCCCCGCAGCGAGAAGAGAATTTACGCTCGGCCCGAAAAAAGTCAAGCGCTTTTACCAAGCCCGCTCACTTTTTTTCGCCCGCTTTCCTTCCAACCCCGTTTCCCGTACATATCCGCCCAGGCTGAGACCACGTCAAAGCCACCAAGGAGTCCCACAATCGTGCTCGCCCTGGCCACTCGCTTGCTGCGAAAAACCCTCTGGGTCGCCGCCATATTCCTCGGCATCACCCTCATTTCCTTCGCCGTCATCCACCTGGCCCCGGGCTCGCCCACCGACATGCAAACCACCCTCAACCCCCTGGCCACCGCCGAAACCCGCGCCCGGCTCGAAAAACTCTACGGCCTCGACCGGCCACTCTACGTCCAATACGCCGACTGGCTCGGCAAGCTCGTCCGCTTCGATTTCGGCCAATCCCTTTCCGGCGATCACAGGCCCGTCTGGAAAAAAATCCGCGAACGCCTGCCCCTGACCTTCTCCATGAACATCGTCTCCCTGGCCCTCACCCTGGCCGTGGCCGTCCCCATCGGCGTGGCCTCGGCAAGGCGCCAGGGCGGCCTTTTCGACCGGGCCGCCACCGTCTTCGTCTTCATCGGCTTCGCCATGCCCGGCTTCTGGCTGGCACTGCTCCTCATGCTCCTTTTGGGCATCGTCTGGCCCGTGCTGCCCATCTCGGGGCTCACGTCCATGGATTACGCCGCCCTCTCCCCCGCCGGCAAACTCCTCGACCTGGCCAGGCACCTCGTCTTGCCCATTTTCATCTACACCTTCGGCAGCCTGGCCGGCATGTCCCGCTTCCTGCGCTCGGCCATGCTCGAGGTCCTGCGCCAGGACTACATCCTCACCGCCCGGGCCAAGGGCCTGCCCGAGTATGTGGTCATCTACAAGCACGCCCTGCGAAACGCTTTGCTCCCGGTCATCACCATCCTCGGGTTGTCCGTGCCCGGGCTCATCGGCGGCTCGGTCATCATCGAGTCCATCTTCGCCCTGCCGGGCCTGGGGCAGCTTTTCTACCAGTCGGTCATGGCCAGGGATTACCCACTGATCATGGGCAACCTGGTGCTCGGGGCCATCCTGACGCTCGCCGGCAACCTGCTGGCCGACGTGGGCTACGCCCTGGCCGACCCGCGCATCCGGTTGGGGGGCCGCACCCGTGCGTGAGGCGCTTTTTTCCCGCCTGCGCCGCTTCCTGCCGCGCCACGGCATGCTCTGGTCGGGCCTGCTGCTCGTCGGCGGCATCTCCCTGGCCGCACTGCTCGCCCCCTCCCTCACCGGCCACAACCCCACGACCCTGGACGTCAACGCCATCCTGTCCCCGCCCGGCCCCCAGCACATCCTCGGCACCGACGCCCTGGGCCGCGATGTCCTGGCCCGACTGCTCTATGGCGGCCGGGTGTCGCTGTGGGTCGGTTTCGTGGCTGTGGGCCTGTCCGTGTCCATCGGCCTGGTCCTTGGCCTGTGCGCCGGCTACTTCGGGGGCCTGGTCGACGAGGGCATCATGCGCGGCGTGGACGTCATGCTGTGCTTTCCCTCGTTTTTCCTCATCCTGGCCGTCATCGCCTTTCTCACGCCTTCGCTTTCCAATATCATGATCGTCATCGGGCTGACGTCCTGGATGGGCGTGGCCAGGCTCGTGCGGGCCGAGACGCTGACACTTCGCGGCCGCGAATTCGTCCTGGCCGCCCGGGTCTCGGGCATGGGCGCGCCGGGCATCCTTTTTTTCCACATCCTGCCCAACGCCGCCGCGCCGGTCCTGGTTTCGGCCACCCTCGGCGTCGCCGGCGCCATCCTGACGGAATCGTCCTTGAGCTTCCTGGGCCTTGGCGTACAACCGCCCATGCCGAGCTGGGGCAACATGCTCATGGAAGGCAAGGAAGTGCTGGAAGTGGCCCCGTGGCTGTCCATCTTCCCGGGTCTGGCCATTTTGCTCACCGTGCTCGGCTACAATCTCATCGGCGAAAGCCTGCGCGACATCCTGGACCCCAGGCTGCGGCAATAGGCGGAGCGGCGCGTATGATCGAAGTCCTGCGCATCAAGAACCTGGCGCTCATCGACGACCTGGAGCTGGAATTCGGCCCCGGGCTCAATGTCCTGACCGGCGAGACCGGCGCCGGCAAGAGCTTCATCATCTCGGCCGTCAATTTTCTCACCGGCGAGAAGATGCACCCGGACCTCGTGCGCGGGGGCTGCGAAAAAGCCGTGGTCGAGGCGCTGTTTTGCATCGACGGCGAGGACGTCATCCTGCGCCGGGAACTGGCCGCCGAATCCGGCCGCAGCCGCATCTATGTCGGCGATGCCCTGGCCTCGCGGGAAACCCTGGCCGCCCTGCGCCCCAAACTGCTCCTCCACGCCTCCCAGCACGGCCAGCAGCGCCTGCTCCAGCCGGGTTTCCAGGCCGCCCTGCTCGACGGTTTCCTGGCCGATCCCGCCCCCCTGGCCGCCCGCAACCGGCTGGCCAGGGAGCTGGCCGCGCTTGGCGCCGGCATCCGCGATCTCGACGCCAAGGCCGCCAGGCTGGAAGAAAAACGCCAGTTCCTGGAATTCCAGCACGCCGAGATCCAGAAGGTCGCGCCCCTGCCCGGCGAGGAGGACGCGCTCATCGCCCGCCGGGCCGCCTTGGCCGAATCGCGCAAGGCTTCCGAAGCCCTCTCGCGGGCCAAGGACGCCATCGAGCGCGAGCCGAAAGTCCTCGACGTGCTGGCCGACCTGCACCGCGAACTGCTTCATGCCGGCACCATCTTTCCGGAATTTACCGACGATGCCGAGGCCGTGGCCGCGTTGCGCCACCAGGTCAAGGACGTGGCCGCGCGGCTTCGCAAGAAACCCGCCGCCGCCTTTTCCGCCGACGACGCCGAGGCCGTGGAAAAACGCCTGTTTACGCTGGCGACCTTGCGGCGCAAGCTCAAAAAGACCCTGGCCGAAATCGTGGACATGGACGCCGAGATCACGGCCAACCTCGATTTCCTCGACGCCTGCGCCCTGGACCGCAAGCAGCTGGCCCGCCAGGAGGAGGCGCTCGTAACCGAGCTGGCCCAGGCCCTGGCCGCGCTCGGCCAGGCCCGGCGACAAGCCGCCGACACCCTGGCCGCCGCCCTGGAGGGCATCCTGCGGGGGCTCGGGTTTTCCAAGGACGTGCGCGTGCTCTTCGAATTTTCCCCGGCCGAGGTTTACGCCCCCGTGGCCGCGCCGGGCGGGGCGCTCACCGAGGACCGGGCCCGCATCCTCTGGCGGCCCAACCCCGGCCAGCCGCCCCAGCCCCTGGACAAGATCGCCTCGGGCGGCGAGCTGTCCCGCTTTCTGTTGGCGCTCATGTCCCTGTCCGCCGAACCCGGCGGCCCCACACTCATTTTCGACGAGATCGACGCCGGCATCGGCGGCCTGACGCTCGGCAGCGTCGGCGCCTATGTCAAAAAGCTCGCCGCGACCTCGCAGATCCTGCTGATCACCCACTGGCCGCAACTGGCCAGCCTGGCCGACCGGCATTTCCAGGTCCAAAAGACCGTGGAGGACGGCCAGACCAGCACCCGCTGCCGGCGCCTGGCCGGCGACGACGTGGCCGCCGAACTGGCCCGCATGGCCGGCGGCGGCGAAGCCGGCTCGGAAATGGCCCGCCGCTTGCTCGAAGCCGGGGCCTGAAAGGGGTGGGAAGAGGAAAGATGCCTCCGGCGGCCAGGAGGGGGTAACCCCCTCCTGGACCTCCCTATCCGGTAATACATGGACTCGAACAACACGTTTCCGAGCATTGGATGATGCTGCGCGTCGAGGGACTGAACCACGATTTCGGCGACCGACGGGTGCTTGCCGATGTGTCCTTGGCCCTGCCCGAGGGGGGCTTCGCCTTTTTGACCGGCCCCTCGGGCTCGGGCAAGACCACGCTGCTGCGCCTGCTCCACGGCAGCCTGGCGCTCCAAGCCGGCCAGGCCGTCATCGCCGGCCACGACCTGGCCGCCGCCACCCCGCGCAGCCTGCATCGGCTGCGCCGCGACGTGTCCATGGTCTTCCAGGATTTCCGCATCCTTCCCGACAGCACGGTTTTCGACAACGTGGCCCTGCCGCTCGTCGTTCGCGGCGCCCCGCGCGAGGTGCTCACCCGGCGGGTGGGCGCGGCGCTGCTCGCCCTGGGCCTCGACGCCGAGGCCGACCGCCCGGCGGCCGAACTGCCCGGGGGCGGCCAGCAGCGCGTGGCCATCGCCCGGGCCGTGGTCGCCGGCCCGAAAATCATGCTGGCCGACGAGCCCACCGGCAACCTCGACGGCGCCCTCTCGCTCAAGGTCCTCGGCATCCTGCGCCAGTTCGCCGCCCACGGCACGGCCGTGCTCATGGCCACCCACAACCGGGACCTCGTCGCCGCCGCCAAGGACGCCACGGTGTTCGCCCTGCCCGAGCCGGGAGGCAAACCATGACCGCCTGGCGGCTGGTCGTTTCCGGCGCCCGCGACGCCCTGCGCCGCCCCGGCGCCCTGGTCGCCGCCGTGCTCGGCGTGGCCGCGACCCTGTACCTGGGCGGCCTGTTCGCCCTGGCCGGCGTCAACCTGGAGACGGCCGCCGCCCGCAACCAGGGCCGCGTGCGCTTCCAGGTCTACTGGAAACCTGGGGCCGACCCGCGCCTGGTCGCCCGGCAGATGGACTGGATGCGCGCCCTGCCCGGCCTGGTCGACACCCGGGCCTTCAACCCGGACCAGGCCCTGGCCGTCATGGCCCAGGACCTCGGCCCGGAAGTCGACCTGTCCCCCCTTTCCGGGCGCAACCCCCTGCCCTACACCATGCTGCTCACCTTCCGGCCGCCCGTGGCCGAGGAAGGCTTCGCCCGGGACGTCCACGACCGGCTCAAGGCCGTCGAGGGCGTGGCCGAGGTGCGCTTCGACCCCCGGGAACTCGACGCGGCCACGGCCCTGGGGCTCGTCGCCCGCCGGGCCGCCTTGCCCCTGGCCGGGGTGCTCACGCTCCTTTTGGGGCTCACGGTCGGCGCCATGGTGCGCCTGATCCTGCTGCGCCGGCGCGACGAGCTCGCCATCCTGCGCCTCGTCGGCGCCTCGGAAGGCTATATCCGCTGGCCGCTGGTGGCCGGGGCCGGCCTTGCGGGCGCGGCCGGCGCGGTGCTGGCCCTGGGGCTGCTCAAGCTCACCCAGTTGGCCCTTCTCGCGGCCCTGGACGTGCCGCCGCTTTTTTTGCGCCTGTCCTTCCTGCCCCCCTGGCTGTGCCTCGCCGTCGTGGCTGCGGCCATGGCCATCGCCGCCCTGGCCGGCCTGGCCGCGGCCATGGAGTCCCGGGCCTGATGCCGACCGGCATTGTCCTGGCCGCCCACGGCTCGCGCCATCCCGGGGCCATGGCCGCCCTGGCCGCCTTTGGCGCGCGGCTTTCCCGGGAACTCCCGGACACGCAGGTGGAAATCGCCCGCACCGTCGGCCGCAAGCACGGCGGACGCCACGATTTCGGCGGCGCCCGGCGCGTGGCCGACGTCCTGGCCGCCCTGGCCGGGCAGGGCCTGCGGCGCGTGGTTGTCCAGTCCCTGCACGTGGTGCCGGGCGAGGAATACCACGAGATGCTTTCGGGGCTTGGCCGCTCCCTGGAAGGCCACGACGCCGGCCTGACCGTTTCGGTTGGCGCGCCGCTTTTGGCCAGCCTGGCCGATGTGGGCCGGGTGGCCGAGGCCGTTTTGGCCAACCTGCCCGCCGCGCGCCGGCCGGGCGAGGCCGTGGTGGTCATGGGCCACGGCGCGCCGCCGCCCGGGGCCGGCTTCTACGACGCCCTGGCCGAGGCCCTCGGCCAGCGCGACCCCCTGGCTCATTTTGGCACCATGCCCCGGGAAAAGGGTGCCCCCTGCCCGGACATCGGCCGCATCCGCGACAGGCTCGTCCGCGACGGCCTGGGCGCCGCCTGGCTGCTCCCCTTTTTCACCGTGGCCGGCGCCCATGCCTGCTGCGACCTGGCCGGCGACGGCCCGGCCTCCTGGCGCGCCGTCCTGGAAGCGGCCGGCATCCGCTGCACGTCGCTGCTCTCCGGGCTCATCGAGCAACCGGCCATGACGGCCATCTGGCGCGAGCACCTCGACGCCGCCCTGGCCCGGCTCCCGTAGCCCTGGCAAGGAGGGCCGGGGCATCCAGCCCCCGGCAGGAACGCCCAGGCAGGACCCTGCCCCTTTGGGGATCGGTGTGGCCCGTGCTGGTACCCCGGTTCCTTTCGTCGCCTTGCCCCCCTTCGCGCGCATTGACGCGGCCAGGGCCTTGTGAAAATATCGGTGGGATTTCGCGCATGGGTGCGCGGCCGAAAACCGCCCGAGGTTTCTTCACATGAACTGGCCCCACAAGGATCTGCTCGACGTTTCCCAGCTGTCCCGGGAAGACGTGGACGTGGTCATGCGCACCGCCGCCTCCTTCCGGGAAATCAACACCCGCCCCGTCAAGAAGGTCCCGACGCTCAAGGGCAAAAGCGTCGTGCTGTTTTTCGCCGAGCCGAGCACCCGCACCAAGACCTCCTTCGACATCGCCGGCAAGCGCCTCTCGGCCGACACCTTCGGCCTGGCCAAGACCGGCAGCTCCCTGCAAAAGGGCGAAACCCTCAAGGACACGGTGCTCACGCTGGAGGCCATGAACCCCGACGCCATCGTCATCCGCCACGCCTCGTCCGGCGCGGCCGATTTCGTGGCCAAGCGCGTGTCCTGCGCCGTCATAAACGCCGGCGACGGCTGGCACGCTCACCCGACCCAGGCCCTGCTCGACCTGTTCACCCTCCTGGAAGTCTGGGACAGCCTAGCCGGCAAGACCATCGTCATCCTGGGCGATGTGGCTCACAGCCGGGTGGCCCGCTCCAACTGCCGCCTTTTGCCCATGCTCGGCGCCCGGGTGCGCATCTGCGCCCCGCGCACGCTCCTGCCCAGGGACGCCAAGGCCCTCGACGCCGAAATCTTTCACGATCCGGCCGAAGCCCTCGCCGGCGCCGACGCCGTCATGTGCCTGCGCCTGCAACTCGAACGCCAGGAAGCCGGGCTGCTGCCGGACCTGCGCGAATACGCCCGGCGGTTTTGCCTCACCACCGAGCGGCTCGGGCGCGCCAACCCCGGCGTCAAGGTGCTCCACCCCGGCCCCATCAACCGGGGCGTGGAAATCGCCTCGGACCTGGCCGATGCCGGCAATTCGCTCATCCTCGACCAGGTCTCCTCGGGCGTGGCCGTGCGCATGGCCATCCTCTACCTGCACATCACCCGCAAGGACAAAGGGGGACCGGCATGACCGCCCAAGCCCTGGCCGTGACCAACGTCAACGTCCCCGGCCGCGACGACGCCTGCGACCTGTTCGTCGAAGGCGGCAAGGTCCGGGAACTTTCCCCCCACGGCCAAACGGCCGATGACGACGGCTACCGGCGCATCGACGGCCGGGGCCTCCTTCTCCTGCCGGCCCTGACCGACGCCCACACCCACCTGCGCGAGCCCGGCCAGGAATGGAAGGAAGACATCGCCTCGGGGCTGGCCGCCGCGGCCGCCGGCGGGTTTTCCAACATCCTGTGCATGGCCAACACCGACCCGGTCAACGACAACGCCGCCATCACCCGGTTCATGCTGCGCCGGGCCAAGGACGCCTGGCCCAACGGGCCCCGCCTTTTTCCCATCGGCGCCCTGACCGTCGGCCTCAAGGGCCGCGAACTGGCGCCCATGGCCGAACTGCGCGACGCCGGTTGCGTGGCCTTTTCCAACGACGGCGAGCCCGTGGCCGACACCGAGATCTTCCGCCGGGCCATGGAATACGCCGCCGACCTGGCCCCGGTCATCGACCACTGCGAGGACCCGTTCATGGCCAAGGGCGCCGGGGCCAACGAAGGGGCCATGAGCGCCCGCCTGGGGCTTCGCGGCCAGCCCGACGCCGCCGAGGCCATCCAGGTCGCCCGCGACATCCTGCTGGCCGAATACCTGAACGTCCCCATCCACCTGGCCCACGTCTCCTGCCGCCGGGCCGTGGAACTCATCAGTGCCGCCAAAAAACGCGGCGCCCCGGTCACGGCCGAAACCTGCCCACACTACCTGCTCATGACCGACGCGGCGCTGCTGGGCTACGACACCATGGCCAAGGTCAATCCGCCGCTGCGCACCGACGCCGACCGCCTGGCCCTCATCGACGCCCTGCGCGCGGGCGTCATCGACATCCTGGCCACGGACCACGCCCCCCACGCCGCCCACGAAAAGGAAACCCCCTTCGAGGACGCCAAAAACGGCATTTCCGGCCTGGACACCGCCCTGGCCGCCCTGTGGGAACTGGTGCGCCAGGGCAGGCTCAGCCCCGAGGACATCGTCACCCGCTTCGCCTGGCGGCCGGCCGAAATATTCGGCCTGCCGGCCAACCGCTTCGCCCCGGGCGACCCGGCCGACTTCCTGCTCTTCGACCCGGAAGACTCCTGGGTCGTCACGCCGGACTCCCTGCGCTCCAAAGGCAAGAACACCCCGCTCCTGGGCCAGCCGCTCACCGGCCGCGTGGTCCTGACCGCCGTCGACGGCGTCGTGGTCCACGACCGCACGGCCGCCCGGGACTGACCCCATCCAACGAGACGACCCGAAAACGCCCCCGGAGGAATCCATGGCGCAACCCTTCAAGGACGCCACCGCCATCTGCAAGACCATCATGCGCAACGGCTACGACGCCTACGTCGTAAACGCCGTGCTGCAGGAAAAAGCCCTGGACCCGGCCGCGCCGGAACTCGACCTGGCCACCGACGCGCCCCTGGCCGAACTGCAAAAGCTTTTTCCGGATACGGAAGCCGCCACCGCCAGCGGCGCCTTCGCCCGTGTCCTTCAGGGGGACACCCTCTTCCATTTCCACCCGGCCGATACCGCCGACGCCTCCCACCCCGAGGAAACCGTGGCCCGGCTCACCCCGCGCCTCATCGACCGCCTCGACGCACTGGGCATCCTGCCGCCGCACCAGGCCTGCCCCTACCTGCCCCACCAGCGCGACGACCATGACGGCTTCGCCGACCTGGCCTCGGGCGAAGTGCGCCTGGTCGGCATCCCCGACGAATGCATCCGCCAGAACTACCTGCGGGCCGTGCGGGCCCTGCGCTTCTCGGCCAACTACAACATCCCCGTCGAGGCCAATACGCTCATGGCCATCCTGCGGGCCTCGCGCCGCATCCTCGACTACGTGTCCGTCAAGGACGTCATGGACGAATGGCGCCGCGTCGAGGCCGAAAACATGGCCACCTTCGTGGAACTGCTCTACGACACCATGATCCTGCACTGGTTTTTGCCGGAAGTGGCGACGCTCGCCCGCATCAAGCAGAAAACCGAGGAAGGCGTCGAATACACGCTCTTCGAACAGACGCTCGCCGTCATGCGCCACTACCCCGAGGAACTGCCCTACGACTGGTACGGCACCCTGGCCTGCCTGTTCCACGACGTGGGCAAGCTCCACACCGCCGAATACGCCGGCGGCGAACTGCGCTTCTACCAGCACCATCAGGTCGGCGCCAAAGTCGCCCGCAAGATCCTCTCGCGCCTGGGGTTCCCGCCCGACGAAACCGACCTCGTCTGCAACCTCGTGCGCAACCACATGCGCTTCCACTTCATGCTCACCGACCGGGGCATCCGCCGCTTCAAGGCCCTGGACCAGTACCCGCGCCTGATCGAAATGGCCCGGGCCGACATCAAGGCCGTCAGCGGCACCTACAAGGAATTCAACCACAACAAGAAAATGCTCGAGCGCACCGAAACGCCCGAGGAAATGCTCGAACCCCTGCTCAACGGCGCCCAGATCATGCAACTGCTCGGCCTCAAGCCCGGGCCGGCCGTCGGCCTCATCCGCGACGCCCTGCTCAAGGCCCAAATCAGCGGCGACGTCACGAGCCTCGCCGAGGCCGAAGGCTTCGTGCGGGCCTATTGGGACAAGCAGGAACTGCATTAGACCAGAGGCGAGAGGCGAGTGAAGCGAGCAGAGAGGCGGGAGACGGCAGGAAGAGGAAGACTGGGGCGCTGCCCCAGGCCCCGCCGGGGGGGATGATCCCCCCCGGCCCCCCTCGTCGGGGCGGCGGGAACGGTTGCGGGAACGTTGGGCGGCGGGACGTCGGTCGTTGTGGTCGGGGAATTCGGGCCGGCGACACTGGCCGCAAAGCCGGCCAGCACGCCGGCCCGAATTCCCCGACCACGGGCGCCAGCGGCGAAGCGCCGCATTTGAAGAAAAGGCCGATCAGAAGGCTTTCAAAGTAAAATTCCAAGAACTCGGCCCGAAGGGCCGACGGCTCGCGGTGCCGGAATGTGGCCGTCGAGCCTGCCGCGAAAGCGGCGGCAGCGACGGCCACATTCCGGCACCGCATCTTCCGGCCGCCCCGGTGACCGCAGCCTCGCCGCCAACCGACGCCGGACGGGGGGCCTGGGGGGCGTGACGCCCCCCAGTGGGGTGGTCCAGGAGGGGCTTTGCCCCTCCTGGCGGGTGCAGGGCAGCGCCCTGCCCGCCGGAGGCATTCCCCTCGCCGCCCCGCATTGCCCGGCCCCCCAACCCCCAACCAGCAACCACCAACCCCCGACCACCGACCCTGACCACCAACCTGCAACCGCCAACCGCCACCCAGCAACCACCAACCCGCAAACGCACCAGCCCCAACCGTATGACCAATCTCACCGACCTGACTTTCCATGAACTTGAGGCCCTGATCGTGTCCCTGGGCGAGCCGCCGTACCGGGCGCGCCAGGTCTGGCAGTGGCTGTGGCAGAAGGGCTGCCGCGACATAAGCGAGATGACCGACGTGTCCAAGGCCTTGCGGACGCGGCTGGCCGAGCGAGCTACCATTGCCTGGCCGCGCGTCGTACGCGTGCGCGAGAGCGGCGACGGCACGGTGAAGTTCCTGTTGGGGCTAACCGACGGCGAGGCGGTCGAGTGCGTGCTCATTCCCGAGAAGGACCATTATACGGCCTGTTTGTCGACGCAGGTCGGCTGCGCCATGGGTTGCGGGTTTTGCGCCACGGGCATGCTGGGGTTTCGGCGCAACATGACGCCGGGCGAGATGCTGGGCCAGGTATTGGTGGCCCGGCAGTACCTGCTGGACAGGGGTGAGGCGCTGTCCTTGCGCAACCTCGTCTTCATGGGCATGGGCGAGCCGTTGCTCAATTACGAGAATCTGCTCAAGACGTTGGAGGCCTTGCATCATCCCCAGGGGCTCGATTTTTCCAGCCGGCGCATCACGGTGTCCACGGCCGGGGTGAAGCGGCATCTGCTGGATTTGGGGAAAACGGGCTTGTGCGCGCTTGCGATTTCGCTGCACGCGCCGACCCAGGAAAAGCGCGAGCAGATCATGCCGGCCGCGGCCAGGCTGCCTCTTGGCGAACTTATGGAAATCTTGCGGCAGTATCCGCTCAAGTCCCGGGAATCGCTGACCTTCGAATATCTGCTGTTGGCCGGGGTCAATGACGCGGACGCCGACGCCCGGGAGCTCGTGCGGCTGCTTTCCCACGTGAAGGCCAAGGTGAATCTGATCGTCTACAATGCCACGCCGGGTTTGCCTTTTCGCCAACCGCGCCCCGAGCGGGTCTTGGCGTTTCAAAATATCCTGAAGGACAAGGGGATTGTCGCCACGATCCGCAAGAGCAAGGGCACGGACATCGCGGCCGCCTGCGGCCAGTTGCGGGCCGAGGCGGACTGCCAGGCCGAGGGCGGCGCATAAAATTCGGCTGGCGACGCGGAGCTTGTCACCCATTTGGCGTTTATGTAAGCTAGCTCTCCTTTTTCGCGCAAATAACGGCCAAAGGAACCCTTCCATGAAACGACCCGATTTCGCGAAGTGCGGCGGCCTCGTCCCCGCCATCGCCCAGGAAGCCTGCACCGGCGAGGTGCTCATGATGGCCTACATGAACGAAGAGGCCTACGACAAAACCCTCGAAACCGGCGAGGTCCATTATTTCAGCCGCAGCCGCCAGAAACTCTGGCACAAGGGCGGCACCTCCGGCCATGTGCAAAAGGTCAAATCCGTGCGCCTGGACTGCGATAACGACACCATCCTGGTGCTCGTGGAACAGATCGGCGGCGCGGCCTGCCATACCGGCCGCAAATCCTGCTTTTTCACCGAACTCACAAGCGACGGGCAGGAACGTACCTGCTCGCCCATGGTCTTCGATCCCAAGGAGGTCTATAAATAAATGTCCGGCAACAACATGCTCAAACTCGGCATCCCCAAAGGCTCGCTCCAGGACGCCACCATCGCGCTGTTCGAGAAATCCGGCTGGAAAATCCGGATGCACCACCGCAACTACTTCCCCGAGATAAACGACCCCGAAATCACCTGCTCCATGTGCCGCGCCCAGGAGATGTCCCGCTACGTCGAATCCGGCACCCTCGACTGCGGCCTGACCGGCAAGGACTGGATCCTGGAAAACGAGTCCGACGTGGTTATCGTCTCCGACCTCGTCTATTCCAAGGTCAGCAACCGGCCGGCCCGCTGGGTCCTGGCCGTGGCCGCCGACGCCCCCTACAAGCGGCCCGAGGACCTGGCCGGCAAGAAGATCGCCACCGAACTCGTCAACTTCACCAAGCAGTACTTCGCCGGCGCCGGCGTGCCCGTGGACGTGGAATTCTCCTGGGGCGCCACCGAAGCCAAGGTCGTCGAGGGCCTGGCCGACGCCATCGTGGAAGTGACCGAAACCGGCACCACGATAAAGGCCCACGGCCTGCGCATCATCTCCGAGCTGCTTTTGACCAACACCCAGCTTATTGCCAACAAGAAGGCCTGGGAAGACCCGTTCAAGCGCCGCAAGATCGAGGTGCTCAACATGCTGCTGCAGGGCGCGCTGTGCGCCGAAGGGCTGGTCGGGCTCAAGATGAACGTGCCCGAGGAAAAAATGCCCGAGATCATGGCCCTGCTGCCGAGCCTGACCTCGCCCACCGTGGCGGGCCTCTACAACAAGAACTGGCTGTCCATCGAAATCGTCGTGGCCGAGGGCACCGTGCGCGACCTCATCCCCAAGCTCCACGACCTGGGCGCCGAAGGCATCATCGAATACGCGCTCAACAAGGTCATCTAGGGAACACATCGCCACAAGGCGCGCAAAGCCCCGGGCCTCGGTTCGGGGCTTTTTCTTGCCCGCCGCCGTCAGCGCCCGGCCATGGCCCCACGGCCGGGCCTTGACGGCGGCGGGCGGGTTGCGCACATTCGAAGGCCAAAAACGCCCGCGCGCGGCTTTCCCTCGCCGGGGCGCCAGGTGCCGCTTCCCCTATGAAAAAACTCCTCCCCTGGCTGCTGTTCCTGAGCGTTTTCTGCCTGGCCCTCGGCGCGGCGGAAATCGTGCTGCGCCTGGTGGACTACACGCCGCCCGGCATGCTCGTGCCCCGCTTCCAGACGGACACCCCGGGCGACCTCGAGCCCAACCTGCGCGCCCGCGACGCCGTCAACGCGGCGCTGTCCTACACCCTGTCCAGCGACGGCCGAGGCTTTCGGGACAGCAAGGCACAAGCCGCTCCCGGCCGGGCCGAGCCCATCCGCATCCTGTGCCTGGGCGACTCCTACACCTTCGGCTACGGCGTGGACGACCCCTACACCTATCCGGCCCAGTTGCAGGCCATGCTGGCCACCGCCCGGCCCGACCTGGCCTTCGACGTCATGAACGCCGGGTACCCCCGCTACGGCATCGACGACGAAGCCTCCTTTTTCGAGCGAAAAGGCAAGGCCTGCCGGCCCGACCTGGTCATCCTGCAATTTTTCCTCAACGACATCCAGGACATGGTCCGGCGGCAGCCCTTCGGCCTGTTCCTGCTCGGCCAGGCCAAGCCGGCGCCGCGCGGCGACCTGGAGCGGGCGCTTTGCCGCACCGAGCTCTACCGCTTCGCCCAAAAGCTCCATATCGCCTGGGCCGGGGCGCATCCCGCCTATGCCTCGGCCCAGGAGCGCGAGGTGCTGCTCTCGGGCGGCCCCTACCGCGCCTCCCTGTCCGAGGCCCAACAGCGCCTGGTCGCCACCTACGAAGGCATCGTCTCCGACGACTCGTTGTCGGTCCTGGCCCCGCTGTGGCAGGAATACATCGACAAGGCCCTGGCCTTGCGGGCCAAGGTCGAGCAGGCCGGCGGCCGGTTCCTGTTCCTGATCGTGCCCGACGCCAACCAGCTCGACAACGCCCGCACGGCGGCCAGCCGCGCCCTGGTCGCCCCGCTCGTCGCCCGGGGCGTGGACGTGCTCGACCTGACCTTCGCCTTCATGGCCCGGCGTTTCGATCAAGGGGAACCGCTGTATCTGCACGACGACCCGCACTGCTCGCCGGCCGGCAACGCCTTTATCGCCCGCCGCCTGGCCGATGGCCTGACCTTCGACGGCAACCGCCCCCGCTGGACGGGCGGCCGGCTGCCGGTGCGCGATTTCGCCGGCCTGCGCACGGCCGGCCTGCGCTTCGACCCCCGGGCCAATGCCCCGGTGCCGGTCGGCGACCCCCACGCCATCCTGGGCGAGCGCCTGCGGGACAACCTGGCCCTGACACCCGACGGCGCCCTCGGCCTGACCGCCCTGGCCCAGGTCGACCCGGCCCGGCCGGGCGTGCTGGAGGTGCGGGCCGCGCCCGGCTGCCCGGCCGCCGTGCTGGACCTGGCCTTCCGCTACAGCCTGCCCCGGCCCGAATCCACGGTCAGCGTCTTCGCCTCCCAGGATGGCGGCCCCTTCGTGCCCGTCAAGCACCTGGCCCGCCTGGAACCCGTGCCTGGCGACGGCAATGAAACGCGCACCGCCTTTGCCGCCATCCCGCTGCGCCCCACGCCCGACCTGCGCCTTGCCCTGCGTTTCGTGCTGGCCGCCAAGGCTTCGCTGCTGACGGAAACGCCCGGGGAAAACCGAGCGGCGCCACGGCCGTTTTCCCTGTCCTTCTACCCCTCCCTGGAGGCGGCGGCGCCGCTGCCGGCCGTGGTGCCGACGCCCTTTCCCGCACCGGAGCCGGGGGATCTGCTCAGCCCCAACACCCTGCGCCCCGACCTGGCGCTTTCGGGCCTGGGCGGCATCGAACACGACACCATCGGCACCTGGCGCTGGGGTTTCGGGCCGCAATCGACTGTTGCCTTCACCCTTGCCCGGGACACCCCCCTGACCCTGGAAGCGCGTTTGACCAACGGCATACCGGGCCAGGACGTGATCATCCTCGTCAACGGCCAGGAAAAGGCCCGCCTGGCCGGGCTTGGCCGCCAGGCCTGGCTGACCGAGGGAACGGATGTGCGCCTGCCCATCGCCGCCAAGGCCGGGGCCAATACCATCACCGTGCGCTACGGCAAATGGAACGGCCACGGCACGGAAGCCCCGCCCGGCGACGCCAGCCCCTACGCGGTGGCCTTCACCCGGTTCGCCATCCTGGGGCTGCCCGTGGCTACGGCCGGGGCGCCCTAGGGAGCGTCCCGTTACAGGCTGTTGCGCGTGGACAAGCCGCTGTCCGCTTCAAGGACGCGACACGGGCCGGCAGTGCCGGCGCGGCGTGCCCCGGGGCCGCGCCCAGGCCCGGTGCGCCGTTAGCGGTTGGGCAGGTTGGGCAGGATGTCGTTGGCGGCACCGACCAGGCTCTTGCGCAGGGTCGGCTCGCTGTTGAGGAATTCGGCCACGGCCGTGGCCAGGGGTTCGGGGATGCCCGTCAGGTCGCGCACGCCCAGCCGGGCATCCACGGCCCGTCGGGACTTTTTGTCGATGCGCACCACCGGGGCCAGGTGGAAGCGGACGTTGACGGGATCGCCGCCGGCGGTCAGCCGGCAGCGCACTTCCTGCTGGGGCAGGGCCACGTCGCCACCGGCCCGCACCCGGCCAAGGACGTCCGAACGGTTGGCCGTGAGGTCGGCGGCGCAGGCCAGATCGGAAATGAGGCCGAAGGACGAGGATTCGAGCTTGGCCCGCGTGGCTTCGTCCAGGCGAAAACCGGTGCGGCAGGCGATGTGCTCGGCCCTTGGATTGTCGAAAACCTGGCGGCAGGTGTCCCCATCGAGGGTCACTCCGGCCGGGGCGGCAACGGCCCAGGCCAGGGCCGCCCAAAAAACGGCGATCGAAAGCGAAAACGGACGCGACATGGCTTGGCTCCTGCGGCGGCGGTCTGGCAACGGCCGTGGCCTACGCCCCGACCCGGCGCCGCGCAAGTGAAGGCTGGTTTATTTTTTCTCGCGGCCGCGTTTGCCGGCCTCGAACACCAGCTTGCCGATGCGCCGGCCCAGATCGGTCTGGCGCGCCCGCACCAGCGCCTCGGCCGCCTCGGGGTTGCCCTGGGAGTTGAGCAGGCTCGCCGACTCCAGGTCGCGCAGATGGCGGGCGCACTCCTTGATGAGACTGGCCAGGTCGATGGTTTCGATTTCCGGCGGAACCCGCACGGAACGGACCTTGTTTTGCATGCCCTGCTCCCGTTTTCGCGACGAAACACGAAAAGGCGACGGATTGTCAACGCATCCGGCCCGGTTGCCGGGAAAGTCCTGCCCCTTGAGGGAATCGCCAAGCTCGGGTAGCGTGGCCGCCCGAAGCCGGAACCGAAAGTGCGGCGACGATTCGGGAGAAAACACATGGCCCTGACGCGCGGCGACAAAATGATCATCATCGGCGCGGTGGCGCTGGCCGCGACCGTGGTGGTGGGATTGGCGATCCTCAAGAAACCGAGGCTGTTTTCCGGCGGCGCGGCCGAGCAGGTCGCGGCCATCCCCCCGGCCCCCACCGCTGCCGCCCCCGTGCCCACGGTACAGGCACCCATCGGCGCCGTGGGCCAGGCTTCCGCCCCCATCCCGGCCGCGCCCGCCACGGCCGGCCCGGCAACGGGCCTGCCTGCGGCTGTCGCACCGGCGCCGACACCGCCAGTACCGGCCCCGGTCGCGGCCAACCCGGCACCGACCGCCAATGGCGTCACGCCGACGCCCGCCAAACCGGCCGGGGGCACGCCACCCACTGCCAAGCCGGCGCCCCTGCCCACGGTGGCCGGCGACGACACCCTGGAAAAAATGTTCGCGGAAATCACCAGCGACACCCCGGCCAAGGGCAAACAGGCCAAGACCGGCGACAAGGCCGCTCCCCACGCGCCGGCCGAACCCGCGCCAGCGCCTCCCCTGGCCACCACCCCGGCTGAGCCCATGGCCGCCCCGGCACCGACCGAGACACCCCCGGCCATGGACACGGCCACGCCTGCGGCCGTGGAGCCCGTGCCGGCGGCCCCGGCCCCACCGGCCAAGGGCAAGGAAAAAAGCAAGGACAAAGCCAAACCCGCCGCCACGGCCGCCGTCCCGCCAGCCACCCCGGCACCGAAACCGGCAGCCAAGGCCGAAGCCAAACCCGCGGCCAAAACCGAAGCCAAGCCAGTGGCCAAGGTGGAAACGCCACCCACGGCCGCCTCCGGCACCGTCATCCGCATCGTGGCCGAGGAAAAGCCCGGCCAGTACGAGCTCCTCATCCAGACCAGCAAGGCCCCGGGGACGTTCACCAAGATGTTCCTGACCGATCCCCCCCGCCTGGTCGTGGACGTGGCCGGCGCCTGGAACTACACCGGCCCCGCGGCCAGCGACACCGGCGACGCCTTTATCCGTCACATCCGCGTGGGCAGGCACCCGGACATGTTCCGCGTGGTCCTCGACATGTCGCCCGAGGCCACGGCCAAGCTGCGCGGCGCACCGACGCTCGAACGGGTGCCCGAGGGCGTGCTCCTGCGCATCCCCAAATAACCCCAAGCGCCAAAGGAACGACCAGCGGTGAAACGGTTCTTCGCAACGGCCGTCAAAACAATCAAATGGGGTATCATCGGCGTGCTGTGCCTGGAGGCGCTGTCCTTCGCCGTCATCACCACCACCAACTGGGTCATCTACGGCAACCTGCGCGAGGGGCCCAAGGCCGTCTACGACCCCTACGCGCTGTTTCTGATGGGAAACGGCGTGTGGCCCACGGCCAATATCGCCGTGGCCGAGGGGTATCCGGAACTGTCCAAGGTCCTCTGGTTTTTCGGCGGTTCCACCATGCGGGCCAGTGCCGCGCCCTATGCCCACTCCATCCCCAGCCTGGTGGCCAAGGCCTTGAACGAAACGGGAAAACCCTACGCCTTCAACTGCTTCAATTTCGGCGTCAACTCCTTCAATTCGCTGCTCGAGTCCAAGTACCTGGAGAAGCAGTTCATCGAATTCCCCATCCGGCCAAACCTGGTGGTTTTTTACGACGGGGCCAATGACGCCAACTACTTCGCCGTGCAAAAGACCCCCTACGCCCACGAAGGCCGCGAACGCGTCCAGGGCGTCATCGAAAGCTACTACAAATCCGGCTACGGCATCCTCAAACCCTTAAACGCCGCCTACTTCGCCTCTTTCACCCGGGAGCTGCTCCAGAAACTCCTGTACACGGCCAAGCCCGTGGACCCGGATTCCCCGGAACTGGCCACCTTCGTGGAACTGACGGTCAAGCGCTACGACTTCATCAACCGCCTGTGCGCCGCCGAGGGCGCGGCCTTTCTGCTGGCCCTGCAACCGCTCTATTGGGTCGAGACCTGCCCGGGCCTTGACGCCGGCGTCGGCCAGAAGGAAAAGGATGCCATCCTCGGGCGCAAAACCTTCCCCCACGTGCGGGAGAACTTCATGACCGTCTATGCCGCCCTGGAACGGGGGCTGGCCGGCAAACCCTATTTCGTCAACCTGCGCGACGCCTTGTGCGGGCGTAACGCCCCGGCCTACACCGCCGACGGTGTCCACAACACCGACGCCGGGCGCGAGGCCATCACGGCAGCCCTGCTGCCGGCCATCCGCGCCCGGCTCGCCCTCAAACCGGAACACGACGACGGAGGTCCGCAATGACGCGCCAAACGGTCGCCTTCGCCCTGGCCCTGCTCGTTTCCCTGCTTGCCGGGACACCGGCTTCGGCCCAATCCACGCTCAAGGAGCGTTCGCTCACCGACGGCCCCGCGCCGGCCCCGGCGCAGCAACCGGCCTACCAACCCGCCCCGGCCCAACAACCGGCCTCCCAGCCCGGCGCGGCCACGGTCACACCGGCCCCCGGCCAGGCGGCCCCCCAGCCCGTGGCCGCGCCGCCGGCCCCGGCCACCCCGGCCGGCGCCCCCCCAACCGCGCCACACCCGAACGGCGCCACGCCCATCAACGGCCAGACCAACCTCTCGCCGCCCCCGCCGGGCGGTACACCGCCGCCACCGCCGGGCGGTACACCGCCGCCGCCACCGGCCGGCACGCCCCCCTACGGACAGCCCGCCGGCACGCCGCCGCCACCGCCGACCGGCGGCACGCCCATCAACGGCCAGACCAACTTCACGCCGCCACCACCGCCACCACCGCCGCTGCCCACCCGGCAGCAGACCTACAACCGGGCCGAGGTCAACAAGGAGGTCATGGGCTTTTTCGAAAGCGGCTCCCGGGGCCTGGCCGAGATGGTGGCCCGGGCCTTCAACGACCTGGGCCAGCCCACGGGTTTCATCAAGGGCAACGAGGCCGGCGGGGCGCTGGTGGTCGGCTTGCGCTACGGCACGGGCACCCTCAACCTCAAAGGGCAAAAGCCTGTGCCCGTCTACTGGCAAAGCCCGTCCCTGGGCCTGGACCTCGGCGTCAACGCGGTCAAGGTCTTCACCCTGGTCTACGGCACCACCAACCCCAACGAAATCTTCCAGCGCTTCCCGGGCGTGGACGGCAGTGCCTACATCCTGGGCGGCTTCGGCATGAACTATCAGCGCTCGGACCAGATCACCCTGGCCCCCATCCGCTTCGGCGTGGGCCTGCGCCTGGGCGCCAACGTCGGCTACCAGCACTACACCCGCACCCAGGAGATCAATCCATTTTAAGATGCGGGGGATACACGAAGCCGGCCATGGCCTGACGCTACGTCAAGCCATGGCCGGCTTCGCCATGGAGGGGGTCCGGGGGGCATCATGCCCCCCGGCGGGGTTCGGGGCGGCGCCCCGATCTTCGCTTGAATTAAATAGGCCGCACGGCGACGGTTTCGCCGCCGGGGAAGCCTTCGCGGTCGCATGGGATGACGATGCAGCCGTCGGCCAGGAGCAGCGTCTTGAGCAGCCCGGATTTGCCGAGCACGGGATGGGCCAGGGGAAGCCTGCCCGGCCGGTCCTCCAGGCGCACCCGGACGTGGTCCTCGCGCCCCTGCTTGGAGGCCACGTTGCGGGCCAGTTCGGCCGGAAAGGTCCGGGCCGGCCGGTCGAAGGCGGCCGGATCGCCGGCCAGGTGGGCCAGAAGCGGCAGCCCGAAGACCAGCATGACGATCTGGGCCGAGGTGACCTGGCCGGGCAGGCCGATGACCGGCTTGCCGGCAAGGCGCGCCAGGATGGTCGGCTTGCCCGGGCTTAGGGCCACGCCGTGGGCCAGGATCTCCGCGCCGAGCCCCCGCAGGGCCTCGATGGTGAAATCGCGCGCCCCAACGGAACTGCCGCCGGAAAGCAGCGTCAGGTCGTTGGCCGCGCACGACGCGCCCAGGGCGGCCCCGATGCCCGCCAGGTCGTCCGGCACCAGGGGGGACAGCCTGGGCACGGCGCCGGCGGCCTCGATCATGGCCGCCAGGGCGTGGCTGTTGACGTCGCGAATCCGGCCGGGCGCGGGCGTTTCGGTTATCGGCACGAGTTCGTCGCCGGTGGAGAGCACGCCGACGGTCGGCCGCAGGCCGACCGTGACCCGGTCGTGGCCCAGGGCGGCCAGGATGCCGATTTCCTGGGGCCGGATCCGCGTTCCGGCCGGCAGCAGGCACCGGCCGGCCACGGCGTCCTCGCCGGCGAAAAGCATGTTGTCGCCCGGGGCTACGGGTTTGCGCATCTCGATGGCCCCGGCGCCCAGGTCCTCGGTGTATTCCACCATGACCACGGCGTCGGCGCCGTCGGGCAAAAGCGCCCCGGTGACGATGCGGGCGCAGTGCCCGGCCGGCAGGGCGGCCGGCGGCAGTTCGCCGATGGGGATGTCCATGGCCAGGTCGAGGTAGGCCGGGTTCGACTCCGTGGCCCCGAACACGTCGGCGGCGCGCACGGCGTAGCCGTCCATGGCGGCGCGGGCATGGGCCGGCAGGTTTTCCCCGGCCATGACATCGGCGGCCAGAAAGCGGCCCCACGCCGCGGCCAGGGGGACGGTTTCGGGTCCAAGGGGAGAAAACGCCCGCAGCAAGTCCGTGAATTCGGCCGTGGACACGGCCCGGAAAAAACCTTCGCGCATGAGGGGATCCTTTAGGAATGTTCGGTCAGGAGGTCGCGGGCCAGGCGGGCGGCGCCGAAAAGGCCGGCCCGCTCGTCGCGCACGAGGCGCACCGCCACGGTGCGCAGCAAGTGCCCATAGGTGGGCGAATCGTAAAATTCCCGGGCGAATTCCGGATGGCTGACCACAAGGGGGTTCTTGGCGGCCACGCCGCCGCTGACATACACGCCGCCGGCGGCCACGAGGCCAAGGACATACTGGCGAACCGCCCGGCCGTAGAACCGGGCGAACAGGGCGGTGGTGGGGCTGTCCGGGGTGAGCCCCGCGCCGATGTCGGCGGCGGCGCGTTCCTCGCCGGTCAGGAACCGGTGCAGATGGACGAGCCCCGAACCGGAGACCACGGAATCGGCCCGGGCATAACCCTCGCCGGTCTGGCGGCACAGATAGTCGCCGTAGGCTGTTTCCTCGGCGCCGGTGAAGCTGAAGGCCGCCTGGCCGGCCTCGGAGGGCAGGGCCAGCACGCCGCCGCCGGCCAGGGGAACCAGGGCGGCGTGGCCAAGGCCGGTGCCGGCCCCGACCACGGCCCGCACGAGCCCGGCGTCCATGGCCCCGGGCAGCACGGGTTCGGCCGCCTCGCCCAAAAGCAGGCAGCCGTGGGCCTGGGCCAGGAAATCGTTGACGCAGGCGCTTCGCGAAAGGCCAAACACCTCGGCCAGCCGGTCGAGGTCCAGCGTCCAGCCGATGTTGGCGAAGTGGACGCGCCGCCCGACCACGGCGCCGGGTACGGCAAAAACGGCCGCGTCGGCCTCCCGGAGGTCCAGGCAGAATCCGGCCCCCGGAAGTTGCGCCAGCAACGCCTCGAAGGAACCGGCCTGGCGCGTGGGCAGCCAGACCGTGGACACCAGCCCCAGACAGCCGTCGGCGTCGACCGTGAAATGGCCGAACCGGCTGCTCGTGCCGCCGATGTCGACGGCAAGCACCTGCCGGATGGCCCCCGTCCCAGGCTCGCCCATGGCCGTCTCCTTGCCCTGTCGCGTGTTTTGCGGCACTTTGCCTGCGCGTCCCGGGCAGCATAGCCGGGGGGCAGCCGGAAACGCAAGCATGGCCCAATCCCTTCCTTCCCTGGCCCTAGCCGCCGCGAGCCTGGGGCTTTCCGCCGGTTTCTCGCCCGGCCCGCTGTTTTCCCTGGTCCTGGCCCAGACCCTGCGCCACGGCCCGGCCGAAGGCGTGAAGGTCGCCCTGGCCCCGGTCATCACCGACGCGCCCATCATCCTGGTCTGCTGGCTGGTCCTGTCGCGCTTTTCCGGCACGCCGGCCGTGCTGGGCCTGGTGTCCCTGGCCGGGGCGGGGCTGCTTGTCCGCTACGGCCTGGCCTGCTTCACCGCGCCGCCGCTGACGGCCGGCGCCGACGGCGAGGCCCCCCGCTCCCTCCTGCGGGGCGTGGCCGCCAATTTCGCCAACCCCCACCCCTACCTGTTCTGGGTGGCCATCGGCGTGCCCCTGCTCCTGGACGCCGCCGCCGACGGCAGCGCCGCCGTGGTGGTTTTCCTGGCCGTTTTCTACCTGGCCATCGTGGGGGCCAAGGTCACGGCGGCCGTGGTCACGGGCCGCTGCGGCCGGTTCCTGTCCGGCCGGGGCTACCGGCTCCTTATGGCCGCGCTCGGCCTGTCACTGTTCTATTTTGCCGTCAGTTTCCTGCGCCAGGCGTTTTCGCTGCTTTTTGGGGCCTGATGCCGCATTGTCCTTTGCCGGGATGCGCCGTATGATGCTAAGCTCCCTACAGGAAGTCCCCTTTATCGAGGAGTGCCCATGACCGCGCCCTTTACCCTGGGCCTTATCCAGATGGCCCCGGAAGCCACCGTGGCCGATTCCCTGGAAAAAGCCGCCGCGCGCGTGGCCGAGGCGGCCAAGGCCGGAGCCAACGTGGTCTGCCTGCCGGAACTGTTTGCCACACCGTATTTCTGCCGCAACCAGGACCACGCCGCCTTCGACCTGGCCGAGCCCATCCCCGGCCCCACCACGCAAGCCATGGCCGCCGCGGCCAAGGCGGCCGGGGTGGTGGTCGTGGCGCCGCTGTTCGAGCGGCGCGGCCCGGGCTGCTACCAGAATTCCCTGGCCGTGCTCGGCCCGGACGGCCGGCACCTCGGCATCTACCGCAAGATGCACATCCCCCACGACCCGGGCTTCGAGGAGAAGTTCTACTTCGCCCCGGGCGATCTGGGGTTCAAGACCTTCGCCACGCCCTTCGGCCCCATCGGCACGCTGATTTGCTGGGACCAGTGGTTCCCCGAGGCGGCCCGGGCCACGGCCCTGCAAGGGGCCTTGGTCCTGTGCTACCCCACGGCCATCGGCTGGCACCCCTCGGAAAAGGCCGTCTACGGCGAAGGCCAGCGCGACGCCTGGATCACGGTCCAGCGCGGCCACGCCATCGCCAACGGCGTCTACGTGGCGGCCATCAACCGCGTGGGCATCGAGGGTTCGGGCCAGGCCTACGGCGAAACCCTGGAATTCTGGGGCTCGTCCTTCGTGGCCGACCCGTCGGGGCGCATCGTCGCCCAGGCGGGCATCACCGAGGAAGCCATCGTCACCGCCGTCATCGACCCCCGCGTCGTGGAGACCCAGCGGCGGCACTGGCCCTTTCTGCGCGACCGGCGCACCGACGCCTACGGCGGCCTGGGCCGGCTTTATAACGAGGGAGGCACATCGTGAGGCGCAACATCTACCTGCGCACCATCCCCATCGAGGAGGCCCTGGCCAGGACGCGCGAGGCCCTGGACCGCAAGGCCCTGGTCGGCGTGGAGCGCGTCGACGCGGCCCGCGCCGCCGGCCGGGTCACGGCCGAACCGATCATCGCCCGCTACTCCTCGCCCACCTTCCACAGCGCCGCCATGGACGGTATCGCCGTGCGGGCCGCCGACACTTTCCTGGCCCGCGAAGGGTCGCCCGTGCGCCTGGCCCCGGGCGAGGGCTTCGTCTTCGTCAACACCGGCCATCCGCTGCCCCCGGCCTTCGACGCCGTGGTCATGATCGAAAACGTGGTCATGGACGGCGAGACGGCCACCATCGAGGCGCCGGTGGCCCCGTTTGCCCACGTGCGCCGCATCGGCGAGGACATCGTGGCCACGGAAATGGTCCTGCCGCGCCACCGGCGGATCACGCCCTACGATATCGGCGCGCTTTTGTCCTGCGGCGCGTATGACATTTCCGTCTACGAACGGGTGCGCCTGCGGGTCATCCCCACCGGCGACGAGGTCATGGACTTCACCGGCCGGCCCGAGCCCGGGCCGGGGCAGGTGGTGGAGAGCAATTCCATGCTGCTGTGCGCCCTGGCCGCGGGCTGGGGCATGGACTGCGCCCGGGTGGCCCCGGTGCGCGACGACCCCGAGCTGCTCGCCGCCGCCCTGGAAGAGGGCCTCGACTCCGACGCCCACATCGTGGTCATCGTGGCCGGCTCCTCGGCCGGGAGCAAGGATTTCACCCGGGCCACCATCGAACGCTTCGGCCAGGTGCTGGTGCATGGCGTGGCAGTCATGCCGGGCAAGCCCTCGCTGCTGGGCGTGGCCCGGGGCAAGCTGGTGGTCGGCGCGCCGGGCTATCCGGTCAGCTCCGTGGTCTGCTTCGAGCGGCTGCTCTACCCGCTGGCCTGCTGGCTGACCCGCCAGGAGCCGCAAATCCGCCAGACCGTCACCGCCACCCTGGCCCGCAGCGTCCCCTCGCGCATCGGCATGCTGGACATCGTCCGCCTGGCCGTGGGCCAGGTGGGCACCGCCTACGTGGCCCTGCCCCTGTCGCGCGGCGCCGGCAGCATCTCCAGCATGACCAAGGCGCAAGCCGTGACCCAGCTGCCGCCCGAGGCCGAAGGCCTGGAATCCGGGGCCAAGGTCACGGCCGAGCTGCTGGTGGACGCCGGGGAACTGGCCCGCACCCTGGTGTGCGTGGGCAGCCACGACAACACCCTGGACATCCTGGCCGACATGCTCATGCGCCGCGCCCCGGCCATCCGCCTGGCCTCCAGCCACGTGGGCAGCATGGGCGGGCTGATCGCGCTCAAAAACGGCGCGGCCATGCTGGCCGGCTCCCACCTCTTCGACCCGGCCAGCGGGGACTACAATTTCCCCTTCCTGGCCAAGTACCTGCCGGGGCTGGCCGTGACCGTGTTCAACCTGGCCATCCGGCAGCAGGGTTTCATCGTGCCCCCGGGCAACCCCAAGGGCATCACCGGCGTGGCCGACCTCGTGCGCGAGGGCGTGCGCTACCTCAACCGCCAGCGCGGGGCCGGCACGCGCATCCTGTTCGACCACCACCTGGCCAAGGCCGGCATCGAGCCGGAACGCATCCAGGGCTACGGCCGCGAGGAGCACACCCACATGGCCGTGGCCGTCAACGTGAAAACCGGCGCGGCCGACTGCGGCCTGGGCGTCTACGCCGCGGCCAAGGCCCTGGGCCTGGATTTCGTCCCCCTGGCCCGGGAGCGCTATGACCTGGTCATGCCCACGGCCTTTGCCGACGACGCCAAGATCGCCGCCGTGCTCGAGGTGGTGCGCGGGGCCGCGTTCGGCGAACGGGTGCAGGCCCTGGGCGGCTACGAAACGGATTGGACCGGCCGGGTCATGGAGCCGGGCATGGGCTTGCCCGGCGAGCCGGCCGCCTGACCGAGCCTGGACGGACCTGGCCGGACCTCGCCGGGGCCAGCCGGACGGAGCCTGGCCAGGCGGGCGGGCGATGCGTCGGCCCGTGCCGGGTGCAGCGGATCGGCAAGGCGCTCTTGAGGGAAAAACCCGTGCCGCCCGGGCCGGCGCCACCCCGGATCGAGGGTGCGGCGGCTTCGCGGCACGCAACGAGGGATGCATGGACTGGAAGCTTCTCTTCACGACCTTCGCCACCATCTTCGTGGCCGAACTGGGCGACAAGACGCAGCTGGCCTGCGTGCTGACGGCGGCGGATTCGCGCAAGCCCTGGATCGTTTTTGCCGGCTCGTCCCTGGCCTTGGTGGCCACGAGCCTTTTGGGCGTCATCTTCGCGGAATTTATCTGCAACTTCGTCTCGCCCGACATCATCAAGAAGGTCGCGGCCGTGGCCTTCGTGGTCATGGGCGTGCTCATCTATTTCGACAAGCTGTAAGGAGCCGGTGCCGTGACCGACACCCGTTTGCACCTGGACCTGCGCGACAAGTGCTGAGGCCTGGGCCTGGAGATAGGTTGGTATCTCCGCCTCTCCCGGGCCAGCGAACTGGAATTTTTGGTGGCCAAAAACGCGCGCCCGATCCTGGACGACCAGCTGGCCACGGTTTCCGGCTGGCGGCTTGAGGTGGAGGACTCGGGCGA
The DNA here is from genome assembly GCF_049995385.1 of Solidesulfovibrio sp. DCME. Classification (NCBI taxonomy): domain Bacteria; kingdom Pseudomonadati; phylum Thermodesulfobacteriota; class Desulfovibrionia; order Desulfovibrionales; family Desulfovibrionaceae; genus Solidesulfovibrio; species Solidesulfovibrio sp. DCME. The sequence continues at coordinate 103,613 of NZ_CP188261.1, read as the reverse complement.
CTGCCTGCGCGCCCTGTTCAGCCGCCTGACCGCCGGCGCCCGTGGCGGCTGACCGCGCCACGGGGTACCCCGCCCCCGGCTCCCTGGACATTTCCCAGTAAATCATGTCTAGGGAAACGATGGGAACCGTTGCGCGCGCCATGCGCCGGTGGCTGTTGGGCCGGTCCATTACCGCCCTTTTGACCGGGATCGTGCTGTTGGCCGCCCTGCCGGCCATGGCCGTCATCGTGGCCTCCAGTTTCGCGGCCCGGGACCAGGCCGAGGCCCAAGCCCTGGAGGAGATGCGCAACCTCACCCGCAGCCTGGCCGCCATCCAGGAAGGCATCGCCAGCCAGGCCAAGCTGCTGCTCGTCGCCCTGGCCCACACCGAGGAGGTGCGCGGGCGCAACCTTGCGGCCAGTAACCGCCTTTTCACCGAGTTGCTGGAAGAGCACCCGGAACTGTCGAACATTTTCCTGGCCGATGCCGCCGGCCGGGTGATCGCCTCGGGCCTGCCGGCCTTTCTCGGCGTGAACCTGGCCGACCGGGACTATTTCCAGGACGCCATGACCCATCGGGGAGTTGGCGTCAGTTCGCTGCTCTTCGGCCGGGCCACCCAAAAACCCATCCTGGTGTTCGCCACGGCCGAGGATGCCGACGCGCCCCCTCCCGCCGGCATCCTCGGGCTGTCCTACTATCTGGAACGCTACGACCGTTTCCTGGGCGGGCTGGAACTGCCTCCTCATGCCCGGATCACCCTGCTCGACCGCAACGGCCTGCGCATGGTCGCCCATCCCATGATCCCCGAATTTCCCCTGGGCAAGCCGGCAATGCCCCATGTCTGGGAGCGCTGTCGCGACAGCGGGCCCGACCGGGGATTTTTCATCACCCGCCGCTGGACCGGCCAGGAAGGGCTCTTCACCTTCGCCCGGCTGCGGCTTGGCCCCGGTCGTCCACCGTACATGACGGTCCTGGCCTCCAGCAACCGCGGGGAGGTGTTCCACAACGCCGACATCCAGTTGCGCCGGGGCTTGACGTCAACCCTCGTGGCCCTGCTGCTGGCCCTGGTCATCGCCCGCCTGGCCGGCCGGGCGGCCATCGGCCGGGGTATCGAAACCCTGGCCGACGCGGCCAGCCGCCTGGCCGGCGGGGACCTCTCGGCCCGGGTCGCCACCGGCGACGACAGCCTGGAAATCCGCCGCCTGGGCCAGAGCTTCAACGCCATGGCCGATGCGTTGGAGTCCAGGGAACAGGAGTTGGCCCAGGCCGTGGTGGCCCTGTCCAAAATGCGGGCCATGCTGAGCAACATCCTGGAATCCATGCCCTCGGCCATCATCGGCCTCGACGAGAAAGGCCACGTCACGCACATCAACGGCACGGCCAGCCACCTTTTCGGCCTCGATGCCCAGGCGGCCATGGGGAGCCAGGCCGCCGAATCCCTGCCCCTTCTGGCCGACTACATGCACGCCGTGGAACGGGCCCTGCGCGAACGCCGGGCCCTGGTGGTGGAAAAACTGCCCTTGCCTCGGGGCGGGGACACCCACTTCCTGGACATGCTCCTGTATCCGCTCATCGCCAACGGCGCCGAGGGCGTGGTCATCCGCTTCGACGACGTCACGGACCGCGAACAGGCCCTGGAGGAAAAGACCATCCTGCTCAAGGAGATCCACCACCGGGTCAAAAACAACCTCCAGATCATCCTGAGCTTCATCGGGCTCCAGGCCGAGGACGCCGAAAACCCGGCCGAACGCGACCGCCTGCGGCGCCTGGAAATCCGCATCCGGTCCATGGCCTTGGTCCACCAGCAACTCTACAACCACGAGGACATCGCGGCCATCGACCTGGACGAGTACCTGCGCACCCTGACCGAGGGCGTCCTGCGCATCTATGCGGATGTGGCCAAACGGGTGCGCCTTGACTTCGAAACCGAGCCCGTGCGCCTGCCCCTGGACAAGGCCGTGCCCTGCGGCCTGCTTTTGAGCGAGCTGCTCACCAATGCCTGCAAGCACGCCTTCCCCGGCGAGACGGCCGGGAACCTGCGGGTGGGCTGCCGCCGGCACGGCGACCGGGCGGTGATCTGGGTGGAAGACGACGGGCGGGGGCTGCCGCCGGGACTGCGTTACGACGCGGCCGGCACCATGGGTATGACCCTCGTCAAAGAGCTCACCCGCCAGCTCGAGGGCGTAGCCGCCCTGAGCTGCCCCCCGGGCGGGGGACTGCGCTTCGAGGTCGCTTTTCCCTTGACCCGCGCCCCGGAAACGCCGGCTCCGGACGGCCGTCCCTGAGGCCGCCACCGGGCCGCATGGCCGCCCGCCATCCCACGCGGGCAAATCCCTGGCCCCATCCCGGACGGGCAAATCCCTGCCCCGTCCCGAGGACGGCCATGGGCCCGGAGACGGCCATGGCTGGCGCCGGGGTTCGCCCATGGGCCGTCCGGCGCGCCGCTACCGGCCCCGGGCCTGGCTGCGGTCGACGCGTTTCGACCAGCCTGGCCTCCAGGTTGGGGAAGCGGTCAGCTACAGGCCCTGGGCCTCGTCGCGGTTGCTGTGCTTCTCCAGTCTGCGCGACAGTGGGGAAGCGGCCGGCTACCGGCCCCGGGCCTGGTAGCGGTTGATGTGCTTCTCCAGCCAGCGCGACAGTTCGGTCAGGCAAAAGCAGATCACGAAATAGAGGAGCGCGATGGTGATGAAGATCTCCGTCGGCGCGGTCAACGTGCGGTTGTTGACTTGCGTGGCCGCCTTGGTCAGCTCGTTGACGCCGATGATGAAGGCCAGGGAGGTGTCTTTGGTTAAGGACACGAACTGGTTGACGAAGGACGGGATCATGTTGAACAGCGCCTGGGGCAGGATGATGTGGGCCATGGTCTGGAGGTGGGACAGCCCCGTGCCCCGGGCCGCCTCCATCTGGCCCTTGGGCAGGGCCTCGACCCCGGCCCGCACGATCTCGGCGATGTAGGCGCTGGTGAAGACAATGAGCGCGATCAGCGCGCTTTCGGCCTCGGGCAGGGTCTTGCCCAGAAGGACCGGGGCCAGGAAGTAGAACCAGAACACGACCATCAACAGCGGCGTGCCCCGGATGATCTCGATATAGACCATGGCCGGCCAGCGCAGCCGCCTGGACTTGGCGATGCGCATAAGCCCTATGCCGAGCCCCAGCCAGAAGGCGCCGAAAATGCCGCCCACGGCCAGAAGCGCCGTCATGGCCAGCCCGCCCAGCGGCCCCTTGGGATAGCCCCCGATGAGGAAGTAGTCGAAATTCCTGGCGACGATGTCCCAATGCATGGCGCCCTCCCTCAGCGAGCCCGGGCGTGGAGTACACGCCGGTTGTAGAGGTTGACGCCAAGGGACACGATCAGGGAGATGCACAGGTAGATGGCCGTGGACACGGTGAAGGCCTCGAAGCCATGGAAGGTGTGGGCCTCGATCTGCCGGGCCATGTAGGTCAGGTCCATGACGCCGATGGTCATGACCAGGGACGAGTTCTTGATGAGGTTGAGAAACTGGGAGATCAGCGGCGGAATGATGACCCGGAAGGCCTGGGGCAGGATGACGTAGGTCATGGCCTGCAGAAAGGACAGGCCGCAGGCCCGGGAGGCTTCCAACTGGTTTTTGGGGATGGAGAAGATACCCGAGCGGATCTCCTCGGCGATAAAGGCGCTGGTGTAGACGGTCAGGGCGATGACGCCGCAGGCGAATTCGAAGTCGCGCTTGTAGAGCCACTCGTTGACGACCGTGGGCAGCACGTTGTAGGAGCCGAAATACCAGAAAAAGATCTGCACCAAAAGCGGCGTGTTGCGGAAAAATTCGGTGTAGATCGCGCTGAACCAGACCAGCGGCCTGACCTTGGACAGGCGCAACACGGCAATGAGCGTCCCCAGCCCCAGGGACAGTACGATGGAAATGCCGGAAATATGGAGCGTGGTCACCAGCCCCGAGACCAGCCACTGCCCGTATTCGCCGCTGACCACCTGGCCGAAGTCGAAAGTGTACGCCAAGGACCTTCCCCGCTGCCTCGTTTCACATTGGACGCGCCGGGAGAAGTGGTTCCTCTCCCGGCGCGCGCGACGGCCGGCGTTCGGACGCGATCCCCCGGTCTCCCGGGCGATCCGACGCCGGCCGGTCCGTCAGATGCGGCCGCCTAGGGCCAAAGCTCCATCTTCCAGGTCAGGGGCAGATAGTCCTTCTTGCCCTGGCCGAACCACTTCTCGTAGATCTTCTGGTATTCGCCGGTCTCCCACATGTTCATCAGGGCCAGGTTGACGAAGTCGCGGAAATCGGAGTCGTTTTCCGGCAGGCCCAGGCCGTAGGGCTCGGGGGAGATGTAGTCGCCGACGATCTCCCAGGCCTCGGGGTTGTCGTCGCTGTTCTTGATGCCGACCAGGATGGATTCGTCCGTGGTCATGGCCTGGACCTTGCCCTGCTTGAGGGCCAAAAAGGCCTCGGGGTAGGTCTCGAAGGAGATGACGGTGCAGTCGGGCTGGGCCTTTTTGACGTTCTGCTCGGAGGTGGAACCCTTGACCGAGGCCACCTTCTTGCCGGCCAGGTCGGCCACGGAAGCCACGCCGCCGCCCTTTTTGACCAGCAGCTTCTGGCCGGTCATGAAATAGGTGATGGAGAAGTCGATCTGGTCCTCGCGCTCTTTTTTATGGGTCATGGTGGCGGCCACGATGTCCACCGCGCCCTGGCCGAGCATGGGGATGCGGGTGGAGGAGGTCACGGGCTTTAGCTCCAGCTTGACGCCCAGGCGCTTGGCCAGGGCTTCCATGAGGTCGATTTCGAAGCCCACGATCTGGTTGGTCTTCTCGTCCACGTAGCCGAAGGGCGGCTGGGAATCCTTGACACCGGCCACGAGGGCGCCGCGGGACTTGATGTCGTCGAGCTTGCCGGCCAGGGCGGCCTGGGCCAGGCACAGGGTCAGCAGACAGGCGATGGCCGCGATCCAGGCGGTCTTGCGCATGGGAGCCTCCTTTGGGACGAGTTGGGGTTGGTTTCTCCGGGCCTCGGGCTGGGCTACAAAATTTCCTTGAGGAACAACCTGGTGCGTTCGTGGCGGGGATTGCTGAAAAACTCCCCGGGCGGCGCGCCTTCGATGATTTCGCCGTAATCCATGAACACCACCCGGTCGGCCACCTCGCGGGCGAACCCCATCTCGTGGGTCACGCACAGCATGGTCATGCCGTCGCGGGCCAGGTCCTTCATGACGTTTAAGACCTCGTTGATCATTTCCGGGTCCAGGGCCGAGGTGGGTTCGTCGAACAGCATGACCTTGGGCCGCATGGCCAGGGCCCGGGCAATGGCCACGCGCTGCTGCTGGCCGCCGGACAGCTCGGCCGGGAACTTCTTGGCCTGGGCGTGGATGCCCACCCGCTCAAGCAGGGCCAGGGCCAGGTCGTCGGCCTCCTTGCGCGCCATCTTTTTCACTTTGAGGGGGGCCAGGGTGATGTTTTTGAGCACCGAGAGGTGGGGGTAGAGGTTGAACTGCTGGAAGACGATGCCGATGTCGCAACGCAGTTTGTTGACATCCACGTCGTCGCCGTGGATGTCGCGGCCGTCGAAGAGGATGTGCCCCTGCTGGTATTCCTCCAGCCGGTTGACGCAACGGATCAGCGTGGACTTGCCGGAACCGGACGGGCCACAGATGACCAGCACCTCGCCGGGCTCCACGGCGTCGGTGACGCCCTTGAGCACATGGAATTCGCCATACCACTTGTGGACGTTGTGAAATTCGATCATCGGCATGGGCGCGCGGGTTCCTTTTTCCGCCGGCCACGGCGGCGAGCCGGCCCGGCAGGAGTAAGACGTCAAGGCAATCCTTAATGGCTCAAAATGGGATAATACCGCCATTTTGTCAAATGCGGCGGGCGGCCTGACCAGCCGGTTGGCGGCCCTTTTCCCGTTGCGCCGGGCGAGGGGCTTCCGTACAGTCCCAAACGGAGAAAGCGCATGCGGCTTCGTTGGAAATTCTTCCTGGTGCTTCTGGGCTTCAGCCTGCTGCCCCTGGCGGCGGTCACCGGGTTCACCCGCGGCCACATGGAACGCCTGGGCCGGTCCATTGCCGACGAAGGCCGGGCCATCATGGCCGAAATCGTCAAAAACGAGTTGCGCCAGACGGCCGAGGATTACGCCCTGGTCCTGCGCCGCACCAAAAGCGCCATGGATTTCAGCCTCACGGTGCTGGCCGCCGAGGCCGAACGCAGCCTGGCCGGCCCCGGGATGCGGCCCGCCGGCAACCGGCCCGAGCCCGAGCCCCCCACCCCGCGCATCCCCGACCCGGTCCGCGACACCACCGACCCGCCGGGCGACAACAGCCGCCAACGCCAGCCCGAAACCCTGGAGCGCCTGGCCCTTTTCCGGCCCGAAGGGACGAGGGCCTCCCGGGACACGGATGCCCGGCTGGCCTCCCTGGAGCCGACCTTCGCCATGCTGCGGGCGGAACTGGGCGACCTGCTGCTGTTTGCCAAGGTGACCCTGGCCAACGGCAGTCAAGTCACCTTTCCCGGCACCGCCGCCTATCCCGCCGGCTACGATCCCCGGCAGCGCCCCTGGTACCAGGCGGCCCGTGAGGCCTTCGACCCGGGCGCGCCCACGGGCGGGGCCGTGGTCTGGAACAACCCGGCCGTGGACGCGGTCACGGGCCAGGTGACCATCACCCTGTCCAAGCCCCTTTGCGGCCCCGGCGGGCGGTTCCTCGGCGTGGCCAGCCTGGACGTGCCCCTGGCCCGGGTGCTCCAGGAACAGGAGATCGCCTCCCAATGGTCCGAGGCCATGCGCACCTTCGTGGTCGCCCCGGCCGTCAACCCGGCCACGGGGCGGCCGGCGCTGTTCACCTGGGCCCAGCGCGCCTCGGACCGGCTGGCCACGGACTGGAAAAGCGCCCTCAATTTCGAAAGGATCGCCTCGCCCGACAGGGCCGGCTTCGAGGCCCTGGTCGCGGCCATCAAACGCGGCGGCTCGGGCGCGGCGGAACTGGCCTTCGGCGACGAGGACGCCTTCTGGGCCTACTCCCGGTTCCTGAACGAGGCCTTTTTCCTTATTATCGTGCCCAAATCCATGCTCGCCCCCCTGGCCGATCAGGCCAGCCAGGAGATCGTGCGCGCGGTTTCCCGGCTGTCCCAGCTCTTCGGCGGGGCCATGGTCCTGGCCCTGGGCGCGGCCACCGTGGCCGCGCTATGGATCACCAAGTCCTTCACCCGGCCCATGGCCGGCATGATCGAGGCCTGGAAGAAGCTCGGCAACGGCGATTTTTCCGTGCGCCTGGCCTTTCGCATGTCCGACGAGCGGCAGCTGCTGGTCAACGCCTTCAACGAAACCGTGCCGGTCCTGGCCGACCACCTGCGCCTGCAACGCTCCCTGGAGCTGGCCCAGGAGGTGCAGCGCAACCTGCTGCCGGCCGCCCCGCCCGAGGTGCCCGGGCTCGACATCGCCGGCGCGGCGCTGCCCTGCGACGAAACCGGCGGCGACTATTTCGACTACCGGGCCGTGACCCGCGGCGGCGAGGTCTGCCTGGACGCGGCCGTGGGCGACGTCACCGGCCACGGCGTGCCTTCGGCCCTGCTCATGGCCACGGCCCGGGCGCTGCTTCTGGCCACCGAGGACAGCGAGACCCCGGCGGAGCGCGTGACCCGGGCCAACCGGCTGCTGTGCCGCGACGTGGGCGATTCGGGCCGGTTCATGACGCTTTTCGCCGTGGAGGTCCGGCCCGTGGCCGGCATCGCCCATGCCGTGCGCGCCGGCCACGACCCGGCCATGGTCTACGACCCGGCCGCCGACGCCTTCGCGCAATGGGCGCCCAAGGGGCTGCCGCTGGGTATCGAACCCGGCTACGCCTACGCCGAGGCGGCCATGCCCTTCGACCGGCCGGGGCTGGTGCTGGTCATCGGCACGGACGGCATCTGGGAGGCGCGCGACGTCACGGGCGCCATGTACGGCAAGGAGCGGCTCATGGATGTCATACGCCGCACGGCCGGCTGGCCGGCCCAGGCCATCCTGGAGGCCGTGCTGGCCGACCTGGCCGCCTTTCGCGGCGCGGCCCACCAGGAGGACGACGTGACGCTCATGGTGATAAAAAAGGCCTAGGGCCGCGCCCTTGAGGGGAGAGGGGCCTGGGCAGGCGCAACAGCCGCGAAGGCGTATTTCGCAAGGGGCGCAACCCGAATCCCGCCCGGTCAGCCCGCGGCGCCGGGCGCGGCCTCCAGGAGCGTCACCTCGATGTTCTTCATTTTCCCGATTTTTGCCGCGGCCGCCCGGTTGGGCACGGCCACGTCGATGGTGCGGCGGAAGCGCTGGTGCATGGTGTCCTCGATGATGAACACGCCCAGGCCCTCGATGTGGATCTTGTCACCGAAATCCCAGCCCGAACGGAGCAGGTCCCGGGAGACGGCCACGATGCCCGGCCGGATGGGGGTGCCCAGGGCCGTGCCGGCCTTGCGACCCCGGCCGCCGTTTTCGCGCGGGTCGGGGGTGTAGGCCGTGACCGTGGCTTCGATGCGTTTTTTGGGGGAAAGCTTTCCATAGGAAATGTTTCTGCTTTGCGATGCCTCGACAGTAACGGCTAGGGCAAGAGTCGCCATGGCAAAAACAAAAACTCTCATGCTGCACATATCTCCATGCAGCGTCACTGCAACGCCGCTCGTAAAATGAGCGGGCCGTCGCGGACGCTGGCAGGTCGATCCTGGCTGCGGCGGGCTTGGATCGGGGGTTTTCGGCGATGCGAGGAATACTCTCGGAGATGAAGCGAGCCGCGGGGGTGATACGGAGTGATTCTCGGTCCGTTTTGAAGCGTCGCTACCTAGTGAAGGCAGGAGACCTTGTCAAGCCGAAACGGCCCGTTTTTTCCACTGCGGAGAAAATAATTATCCAACAAATTCAATAAAAAGCCTTTTCAAGCCCCAAAAAAAGACGCCCTCCCATGGCGGCTTCCCCCTGGCGGAAAGCCAATACATCTCCCCAGCTTGCACGGAAAAGCCGCCGCCGGCCACCGGGCTTGCGCCGCCCGCCCCTCCCGGCTACCATGGTTATCGAGGCTATCGCCTCAAGGAGCGCCGCCATGCCCGTCATCCAGGCCACAGCCAAACTCATGGTCGAAGACGTCAACCGAGCCGTGGCCTATTATTGCGACCTCCTCGGCTTCGCCTTCGCCGGCGGCCTCACCGAGGCCAGCCGCCAACCCGCGGCCGGCTGGCCGGCCGGCGAACGCCTGGCCTTTGCCGAGGTGCGCTCCGGGCAGGCCCGCCTGTGCTTCCAGTCCCGGGCCTCCCTGGCCGCCGAACTGCCCCGCCTGGCCGAGGCCAAAATCGGCGGCACCGTGGTCGTCACCCTTTCGTGCGACGACTTCGACGCCCTGGCCGAGCGCCTCGGCGACACCGTGCCCTTCATCAAGGCCCCCCACCGGCCCCTCCACGGCTGCCGCGAATGCAGCATCGAGGACATCAACGGCTACGTCCTGACCTTGTGCGAATCCCCCGCCAACAGCTAACGATCGGAGCCCAGGCATGACCGATTCCGCGACCCTTTTCGAGAAAGCCCAGCAACTCATTCCCGGCGGCGTCAACAGCCCCGTGCGCGCCTGCCGCAGCGTGGGCTGCGACCCGCTTTTCATCGCCTCGGCCGCCGGCTCCAAGATGACCACCGTCGAGGGCCGGGAGATGATCGACTACGTCATGTCCTGGGGCCCCATGCTCCTTGGCCACAACCACCCCGACGTCAACGCTGCCATCCACGCCGCCGCCGACAAGGGCGTGAGCTTCGGCGCACCCTGCCCGGCCGAGGTCGACCTGGCCCAGGCCGTGGTCGACGCCGTGCCCGGCATCGACATGGTGCGCATGGTCAATTCCGGCACCGAGGCCACCATGAGCGCCCTGCGCCTGGCCCGGGGGTTCACCGGCAAATCCATGGTGGTCAAATTCGTCGGCTGCTACCACGGCCACGCCGACTCCTTTCTGGCCGCCGCCGGCTCGGGCCTGGCCACCCTGTGCATCCCCGGCACGCCCGGCGTGCCGGCCGACACCGTGCGCCACACCCTGCTCGCCCCCTACAACGACCTGGCCGCCGTCAAGGCGCTGTTCGCCGACCGCGAGGACATCGCCTGCGTCATCGTCGAGCCCGTGGCCGGCAACATGGGCCTGGTGCCGCCCGCGCCCGGCTTCCTGGAGGGGCTGCGGGAGATCACGGCCAAAAACGACGCCCTGCTCATTTTCGACGAGGTCATCACCGGCTTCCGCCTGGCCTACGGCGGCGCCCAGTCCGTTTACGGCATCGACCCGGACCTGACGTGCCTGGGCAAGATCATCGGCGGCGGCCTGCCCGTCGGCGCCTACGGCGGCAAACGCCGCATCATGGAACGCATCGCCCCCTGCGGCGACGTCTACCAGGCCGGCACGCTCTCGGGGAACCCGCTGGCCATGGCCGCCGGCCTGGCCACCCTAAACGCCCTCAAGCAGTGCGACTACGCCGCCCTGGCCGACCGCACCAAGGCCCTGGCCGAGGAAATGGCCGCCATCCTGCGGGAGAAGGGCGCGCCGGTGTGCCTCACCCAGGTCGCCTCGCTTTTCACCCTCTTTTTCTGCGACGGACCGGTCACGGACTTCGAAACGGCCAAGACCGGCGATACGCAACGGTACGCCTCCTTCTACAACCAGATGCGGCAAGCCGGCGTCATCCTCGCCCCGTCTGCCTACGAATGCGCCTTTACCTCCTTCGCCCACACCGAAGACGACTACGCCCGCACCCTCGACGCGGTGCGCGCCGTGAAATTGTAGGAAATAAGCCTCCGGCGGCCAGGAGGGGCACTGCCCCTCCTGGACCTCCCGACAAGGGAAACCATGCATCGGATGGATCGGGAGCGGGGCGCGACGCGGTGAACGCACCGTGGAAACGCACAGACAGCCGTCCGCCGGCCGTGCCGGCCGGACCCGCGGCATCGCCGCCGGCCGCGAAATTCGCCGCTTTCCAGCCGCCGGCCATCGAGATCCTCACCGCGCCCACGCCCGTACGCTACCGGGCGACCCTCTACCTGCTGCTGGCCTTCATCCTGTGCGCCTTGGGCTTTGCTTGCCTGGCCAAGGTCGACCGCATCGTGGCCGCGCCGGGCAAACTCGTCGCGGCCGGGAAAAACATCGCCGTGGCGCCGCTGGAAGCCGGCACCATCCGCGATATCCGCGTCACCGCCGGCCAGCGCGTGGCCAAGGACGAGGTCCTCGCCACCCTGGACCCTACCCTGGCCGAGGCCGGCCTGGCCGAACGCGACAAGGAACGCCGCTCCCTGGCCGCCAAGGTCTGGCGCCTGACCTGCGAAACCTCCGGCCAGTGCGCCCCGCCCCCGGACCTTAGCCCAGAGGACCTGCGCCTGGAACGCGACCTGCTGGCCGCCCGCCGCCAGGAACTGGCCGCCAAACGCGACGCCCTGACCCAGGTCGGCCGCGAACTGTCGGCCAAACTCGCCACCAATGCGACCGAGTCGGCCAAGAACAAAAAACAGATCGGCCTGGCCCGCGACCTGGAACGCATGCACGGCGACGTCTACAACCAGGGCGCCAGCTCCAAGGTCGAATACATGAAGGCCCAAAGCCAGCGCATCGAGGCCGAGGGCCAGCTGGCCAAGCTCGGCAACGAGGCGGCCGAACTGCGCGAATCCCTGGCCAAGGCCGAGGCCGAAAAGCGGGATTTCCAAAGCAACTGGAACGCCCAGGCCGCCAAGGACCTGGCCGAGGCCAGCCGCGCCCTGGCCGGGGCCGACGAACAGCGCCGCAAGGCCGCCCACCTGCGCGACCATGTGGCCCTACGCGCCCCCGAAGCCGGCACCATTCTCGACATGGCCGCCAAGGCCGCCGGCGCCGTGATCGGGGCCGGTGAAACACTTCTCACCATCGTGCCCGAAAACGACGCTCTCGTGGTCGAGGCCGACGTGGCCGCCCAGGACATCGGCCTGGTGCGCCCGGGCGACGCGGCACGCGTCAAGTTCGAGGCCTTCCCCTTTCAGCGCCACGGCACGGCCCAGGCCGTGGTGGCCACCATCAGCCCCGACGCCCTGGAAAAACAAACCCCCGAAGGCCAGCGCCTCTTCTACCGCGTGCGCGCCACCCTCACCGACATCGGCCTTACGGGCGTACCGCCGGATTTCCACCTCTTCCCCGGCCTGACCGTCACGGCCGAAATCAAGGTCGGCCAGCGCCGCGTCATCACCTACCTCGCCTACCCCCTGGTGCGCGCTTTCGACGAAAGCCTGCGCGAACCCTGATCCCCCAAGGAGCATTCCATGAGCGACGAACTCTTCGTAGATGGCATCCTCGGCGTCGGCTTCGGCAAAGGCGCCGTGCGCATCGATTTCTTCGCCCTGGGCGAGGGCCAGGACGCCAAGGGCCAGCCGGCCAAGGAACGCAGGCAACGCCTGGTCATGACCACCGAAGGCTTCGTGGAATCCTACGCCATGCTCACCGGCGTCATGGAAAAGCTCAAGGCCGCCGGCCTGGTCGCCGCCCGCCCGGCAGGCGGCACGGGCGGTGGTGGCGGCGCAGGTGGGGGAAGTGGTGGAGGAGGAGCGGTAGGCGGAAAGGGGGGAAGCAGCCCGAGCCCGAATTTTTAGGCGGATGGGCAGGCGACGGCGAGAGGAATGAAGATGCCTCCGGCGGCCAGGAGGGGATGATCCCCTCCTGGACCTCCCCGACGGGGGCTTGGCCAGCGGGTGGAAGCGTGGTCGGCGGGCGGTGCGTCGGGGTCTGTGGTCGCGGAAATGGGGGCAACCCGCAGGCCGCAAAGCCGGCCAGCACGTTGCCCCCATTTCCGCGACCACGGGCGCCAGCGGCGAAGCGCCGCAGGTAAAAGAACGCCTTTTGCCTCTGGAGAGGCTTTCAAAGCAAAAAATCGACTCCCCTCGCCCCGAAGGGGCGACGGCCCTGCGAGGCCGGAATTTTCCCGGCGAGCCTGGAGCGCAGCGACGGCATCGCCGGGAAAATTCCGGCCTCGCCGACGGACAACCGCCCACCGACCAAGCCTCCACCCGCCTGCCGCCTCCCCGCGATCCCGCTTCCCCATCGAGGGGGTCCGGGGGGCATCATGCCCCCCGGCCGCCGGAGGCATCTTCTCTTCTCCCCCGCCCTACCCGGTGTAGCTGGCGTAGTTCTTCCCGACCCTATCGATCAGCTGCAGGTGCCTATACTCGCCCTTGATCTGGCCGGACTCGTAGATACGGTAAGCTTCCTCCACGCACTTCCCGCAGGCGCCTACAGGCGCTTCCACGCCCAGGCACAGCGGGTTGCGCGTGGATTCGGTCTCGAACTTGAGCACGCCCCGGCAGTGGTTGCACAACCGGACGGACTCCGTTTGGTACTCTGTTATGGCATCGGTATCGTAATACAAAGTCTTGCGCCGGGTGAACCAGCCATTGATGACATCGCCTTTTCCCGGCCCCTTGGGATGGCGGGCCAGGGCGGCGATTTCCCGGCAGACTTCCTCGATGTAGCCCGTGACCTTGGTCGACTGGCGCACGGCCGCCGGGTCGAAGTTGGGTTCGCGCACGTGGGAATAGTCGAGGCCGGCCATGGACAGCACCAGGCCGAGGTTCACGTAGGGCAGCGCCCCCTGGATGGCGTAGCCGCCTTCGAGCACGGCGATGTCGGCGCGAAGCATTTCCGTGAGTTTGGCGTAGCCCTGGGCCGAGAAGGACATGTCCGTGATGGGGTCGGAGAAGTGGTTGTCCTGGCCGGCGGAGTTGATGACCAGGTCGGGCTTGAAGGTTTCGATGAGCGGCATGACCACTTCGCGCATGGCGAACAGGAACCCTTCGTCCGAGGTGCCGGGCGGCAGGGGGATGTTGACGGTGGTGCCCAGGGCCTTGGGGCCGCCCATTTCGTAGGGGTAGCCCGTGCCGGGGTAGAGGGTGCGGCCGTCCTGGTGCAGGGAGATGAAAAGGGTGTCCGGGTCGTGCCAGTAGACGTCTTGCGTGCCGTCGCCGTGGTGGCAGTCGGTGTCCACGATGGCCACGCGCAGGGGGCCGAAGCGCTCGCGCAACCATTCGACCATGACGGCTTCGATGTTGATGTTGCAAAAGCCCCGGGCGCCGTGGACCACCTTCATGGCGTGGTGGCCGGGCGGGCGCACCAGGGCGAAGGCTTTCTCGGCCTCTTTTTCCAGGACCGTGCGGGCGGCGCGGATGGCCCCGCCGGCGGAGATCATGTGGGAGGGGGTGGTCACGGCGGCCACGTCGGGAAAGCAGAAATGGACCCGGGCGACGTCGGCCGGCGTGGCCAGGTCGGGCTTGAGCTCGGTGATGCCGGCGATGTCGAAGACGCCTTCCTCGCGCAGTTGGTCCTGGGTGTAGAGCAGGCGTTCCTGGCGTTCGGGGTGGGTGGGCGTGATGGCCCAGTCGAAGGCCGGGAAAAAGACGATGCCCAGCGGATGGCGCGCCTTCAGCATGACTTGGAGACCGCCTGTTTGTACGCGGCCAAAACGCCCGGCCGGACCTGGCAGGCCACGCGGATGTTGTGGCCGACTTGGCGCTGGCCCTCGACCATGGGGAAGGAGGACAGTTCCACGGTTTCGATGGGCGCGTCGCCCAGGTCGGCCCCGATGGAGGCAAGGTAGCCGCGAAGGCGCGTGGCCGCCTCGCCTTCGGCGGCGGCCGGGCTGAAGTTGCCGGCCACGGCCCGGGCCACGCCAAGGGAGGGAATGGTCAGGCGGCCGGCGGCCGTGTCGGCGAAAAGCTCCACCGAGAAGGTCGGCCGGGCCAGGGCGGCGCCGATGGCGTTGGCCACGGCGAAGCTTTCGGGCACCACCACCTCCTCGGAAAAGGCGTCCTGGAGCAGGGCCGAAAGGGCCAGCGCCGGGCCGCCCATGACGTAGACGCGGCTGGGGCGCACCTGCCGGCCTTCGAGGAGTTCGAAGATGGTGTAGACCGGCCGGTCGTTGATCTCGCGGACAAAGGCCGCCACTTCCGAGCGGATCTGGTTGACGGCGTTGAGGATCGCCGCCTCGGCCACCTCGTCGGCCTCCAGGCCGTAGGGCGCGCCCAGGGCGGCCATGCCGGCGAAGGAGGCGCGCGGGTCGCCCACGGCGATGACGTTTTGGAGGTTCAGGGCATCGACCAGGGTCGGGACCGGCCCGCCGAGCGCCATGGGGGGCCCCAGGCGGCGCGGCCCCACGCGCACGGCCTCGCGGTCCACGGCAATGGCCGAATCGCCGCCCACGCCGATGGAGCGGGTGCGCAGCGCCCGCACGAGCGTCGGCCGGCCGGCGATGGCGATGCCCTCGTTTTCAATCAGCGGCGCCCCGGCGGCGAAGACGGCGATGTCGGTGGTGGTGCCGCCGATGTCGAGGATGACCGAGTCCTCGGCGATGTCGCACACGGCGATGATGCCCATGACCGAGGCGGCCGGCCCGGACAGGATGGACTGCACGGGCAGCGTGCGCGAGACGGCAAGCGGCATGGTGCCGCCGTCGGCCTTGAGCACGCCGATGACCTCCGGCGCGATGCCCAGTTCGCGCACCGACTGTTCGACGGCATTGCAGAACCGGTTGTAGACCCGCCAGACGGCGCTGTTGAAATAGGCCGTGGCGATGCGCCGGCCAAAGCCCAGGCGGCCGGAGAACTCGTGCCCCAGCGACACGCAGCCTGCCTGGGGAGCCACCAGGGCCCGCAAGGCCAGTTCCTGTTCGGGGTGGCGGGGGGAAAACTTGGTGACCGCGGCAAAGGCGGTCAGCCCGGCCCGGCGGCAGGCGGCCAGGGCCTCGTCGGCGGCGGCCATGTCCAGGGCGGCGGTCTCGCGCCCCCGGTGGTCGATGGCCCCTGGCAGGACGTAATAGTGCTCGCCCAGGCGATAGGCCTGCGGGTCGATGCCGGGGCCGCCCGAGACGAGGGTCCCCACCGGATCGGCCGTGCCCTCGACGATGGCGTTGGTGGACAGCGTGGTGGAGAGGTTGAGGCGCGTGACCGCCTTGGGGCCGGCCACGGCCACGATGCCGGCCAGGGCCTCGCGGATGGAGGCCAGCAGGTCCTCGTGGTTGGTGCGCAGTTTGGCGCAGGCCACGACGCCGTCCGGCCCGATCAGGACCGCGTCCGTGTGGGTGCCGCCGACGTCGATGCCGCAAAGCATGGAACACCCCTAGCATCATGGCCGGCCGGCGTCGAGATGGGCCGGGCGCCCAATCCCGCTTGCCAAACGGCCCTTGATCTGCAATGCAGCAAGCATGGACCGGTCCCGTACCCGCCTACGCGTCGGGCAACCCCAAACCGGAGGATAAGGATATGCGGTGTTTCCGTATCGCGATCATGGCCCTGGCCGTCCTGGGAATAAGCGGATGGTACGCCGCCTCGGCCCTGGCCCAAGGCGCCCTGCCGCAACTCGTCGGCACCTGGCGCGGCACCAGCGAAGTCCTGCTCGAAAAAAAGGGCTTCACCAACCAGGAGGTGGAATTCGTCATCCTCAAGCAGCAAGGCCATCTTTTTACAGGTGTCAAGAACTACATCAAGGAACCCACGCGGGTCAAAACCAAGGAAACCTTCACCGGCGTGATCCTCGACGACGGGAAAACCGTCTATTTCAGCGATGCGGACGCCGGGTACAATTTCGCCGTCCTGACAACCCCGGACACGTTGCAGATCGCCTACCTCCACGATGGCCTGGGCAAGAAGCAGCCGGCCATGGCCTGTTATATGGTGTTGACCAGGCAGAAATAGGCTGTCGCCATTCCGCCGGGCCAAGCCAGCAGGGCCTAGGTTGTGTCGACATTCACTTCAGCCAAAGCCATGCGGCTGCAATCAACACAAAACCGAGACAGGTGGCCGCAAGCTTGTCGTAGCGAGTAGCAACGCTCCGAAAGTGCTTGAGTTTGTATACATGCGCTCAATCAGGTTCCGTTCTTCATAAAGGGCGGAATCATATCGGCGCGGCGACTTCCGGTGTGATAGGGGTGGAATAACAACTTCTGCCCCTATCGCGGATACAGCCGCCACGATCTGATTGGAATCGTATGCTTTATCGGCTAAGACAGCTCCAGCTTTCTTTTCTTTCAGCAAATTCAAAGCTTGGCGACAGTCATGCACCTCGCCGCCGGTCAAAATGAAGCTCACAGGGTTTCCAAGAGCGTCAGCAACACTGTGGATTTTCGTGCTGAATCCACCCCGGGATCGTCCTAGCGCCTGATTTTGCTGCCCCCTTTTGCGCCGGCGGCGTGTTGATGAGCACGCACGATTGTACTGTCGATCATCAACCACTCCGTGTCGGCATCAACGGCCAAGCTATTGAAGATCATTTGCCAGACGCCATTCTTTGACTAGCGAACAAATCGTTTGCGGACACCTGACCATTTCCCATATTCAGGAGGCAGGTCGCGCCAAGGAGCACCAGTCCTGGCGATCCACATGACGGCTTCGACGAAACGCCGATTGTCATCGCCAGTCCTTCCCGGGTCACCCTGCTTTCCTGGGAGAGCGTCTTTGATGATATCCCATTGATCGTCTCGCAGATGATGTCGCCGTTCCATGCGCAACTCCTTGTTGCGCAATTCTAGCAACTAGCCGAATGAATGTCGACACGACCTAGGCCCCACAAGCGGCCGCCGCAAGGGCGGTGTCGCGGATATCGGCCAGCTGCCGGCGCAGGTGCGGCGGCTGGCCGCCGGCCGGCGGTGTGGGAAATTCCGGGACTTCCGCCTGGGCTGGGCGATCGCCGGCCAGGAAATCCAGGATTTCCAAGGCCTGCTGCACGAACAGCGCCACTTCCGGCGCCTGCACCGGGGCCGGGTCGGCTTCCTGCTGTAAAAAAAGGACCGTCACAAGGCCGGTCAGCCGCGAACAGGAGGCGGTCATGGCCTCCAACGCGGCCCGGGACGGCGCCCCGGGGACGGCCTGCCGCCATTGGGCCAGTACGGCCCGCAGGCTCCTGTCGGCCCGCTCGGCCCGGCGCTTGGCCGCGACGCTGGCGTCGTGGAAGGCGTCCCCGCCCACTGCCAGGGCGTTTCGGACCGTGTCCAGGTAGCGGCGGTTGGCTTCGAAAGCCTCGGCCAGCAGCGCGCGCACCCGGGCCTCGGACGGCGCGGCCCACAGCGCCCTGGCCACGGCCCAGGCCGCCAGGCTCCCGGCCACGACACAGCCCAGGCGTTCCAAGGCCAGGGGCCAGGGGGCGCTGGCGTCGAGGCCGGTCATCAGCACGACCGTCAGCGTGATGAAAAAGACCGCCGTGCCGTAGTGGCGGCGCATCAGATAGGTGAAGACGGCGCAACTGGCGGCGATGACCGCGAGCAGCCCGGGCAGCGGCAGCGTCCGCCACAGGGGCAGGCCGGCGACCAGCGCCCCGGCCACCGTGCCGCAGATGCGATGGAGCATCCGCGACCGGGTCAGCCCGGCGCTCGGTTGCAGCACCACCAGCATGGAAAAGGGCAGCCAGGCGCCGTGGGGCAGGCCCAGGCCCTTGAAGGCGGCGGTTGCGGCCATAAGCAGCGCCGAAAGCCCGAGCGTATAGCGCACCAGGGCCGCATCGAGGCGCCCGGGCAGGGCAAAGGTGCCGCGCAGGGGCCAGTCACGCCAGGGCAGCGCCTGCTGCCACTGGCCGCGCCAGGCGGCCCGGCCGGCATCCGGCCGGCTGATGCGGCGCAGGGCCTTTTGCGTTTGGCCGAACCGGCAGTCGCTTTCGGCCAACAGCGAAGCCAGGCGGCCGTCCACCCCCGGCCGCGCGGCGGCCGCGCCATAGGCTGCGGCGGCCCGGGCCAGGGCACGCCGCGCCGTGTCCAGGGCATCCGTGGCAATGCGCCGCGACCCGGGTCGGGGACGCACCACGGCCTGGGCCACGGTATGGGCGGCCACGGCCAGGTGCCGCAGCGCCGCGGGCAGGTCGGCCTCGGCAAGGGCCGCCTGGCCGGAGAGCAGCGCGCGCAGCCCGACAAGGCGGGTGATGAAGCGGGCGGCGGCCAGGTTGGCGGCTTCCAGGTCGCCCCAGAAGGGATGGGCTTGCCGGCCGGCCAGGGGAGCGAGTTGGGCGAAGGCGGCGTCCAGGGTCGTGCGCAACTGCGCGGCCTCGGCGTCAAAACGGGCGGCCACGGCCGCATCGTCGGTATCAAGGCCCGCCGCCAGGCACCGGGCCAGGCCGGCCAGGCCCAGCCAGTTGCGCCCGACCAGCCGGCGCAACGGCGCGTGCGGCCGCAGCGGCCAGTAGGCCAGCAGGCAGGCCACGCCGAAAAGACCGCCGGCCAGGGTGGACAACCCGTGCCTGACCGCCGCCGGGGCCAGGGCGGCCATCGGCGTGCCAAGCGGCGTCAGGCCCAGGGCGGTGAAAAAGACCAGGGCGCAGGGCACGGCGGCCATGGGGCCGTAATCCCGGCAGACCTGGCGCCAGGCGCCGACGGAAAGGCCCAGCAGCCCCGTGGCCAGTACCGCCCCGGGCAGCGACCCGGCGGCCAGGCAGCCCAGGGCCGCGCTGCCGGCGAAGGCCAGGGCCAGCAGGCACAAAAGGTTGCACCGCAGCGCATACGACCCCGCGACATCGACCAGCGCGATGCTGTGGGCGGCAAAGGCGGCGAACACGGCGTCCCGGGGCGAGCCCAGGGCCAGCCCAACCGAAAACGGCACCATGAAGACGACGGCCCCGCGCAGGGCAAGCAGCAGCCCGCGCAGCGCTTGCGCCGGCAAGGCAGGCAGGAACGGACGATGGAAACGCAAGGAAATATTCATGAAACAGACCAATGCGGTGGAAGGGACGAAACGCGGACAGTCCCAGGGCAGGTACACCCGGCCGGGCAGGCTGTAAAGCTCAGATGATGCCGGCCACGAGCAGCCCGGACAGGGCGAGGAGCATGGCCCCCACCAGCTTGTGCAGGGAGGCGATGGTCATCTTGCCCAAGAGCCGTGCCCCGAGGAAGGCCCCCAGAAAGGCGCACAGCGTGGCGGCGGCCAAAAGCCCCAGATTGTCCGCCACTTCCGGCGCGCCCAGATGGGTGGCGTAAACGGTCAGCCGGCTGGCGTCGACCATACAGGCCACGACCACGCCGGTGGCGATAAACGCCTCCTTGGACAGGCCCAGGCGCAGCAAAAAGGCGCTGCGAAAGGCGCCCTGGTGGCCGGAAAGCCCGCCGAAAAAGCCCGACACCAGCCCCCCCAGCGGCAAGAGCCCCGGCGGCAGGCCGCGCCCCTTGAGGCTTCGCGTAATCTCCAGCACGGAGAAGACGGCGATCAGCAGCCCCACCACCAGCTTCACGGGCGTCACGGCCATGGCCCTCCCCCACAGCGTGTAGGCGCAAAGCGGCGGCAGGTCGGACAGCCACAGCAGCACGGCCGCGCCGGCGAAACTGGCGGCCACGGCCGGCAACCCGAAGCGCAGGCAGGCGGCGCGGTCGGCATTTTTGGCGAAAAGGGCCAGCTTGAAGAGGTTGTTGGCGAAATGGACCAGGGCGGTCATGGCCACGGCCGCCTCGATGGGAAAAAAGACGGCCATGACCGGGGTGAGGATGGTGCCCAGGCCGAAGCCGGAAAAAAGCGTCAGGCCGGAGGCGGCCAGGGCCGTGGCGCACACGGCGAAAAAGGCGGCGGACATGGGGACTCCAACATGGTGGCGTTGCCGCCTTTGTATACCGCCAACCCGACGAAACGGTGTCGGTCAGGGCCGCCCGTAGCGCCCCATGAGCGTGGCCGAGGCCAAAATATGCCCCTTGGCGGCGCGCAGGGCCTCGGCTTTGGTCGCGCCGGGGGGCAGGTCGAGCATGGTGTTCAGGGCGTAGAGGGTGAAGAAGTAGCGGTGTATGCCGCGCGGCGGGCAGGGGCCGCCGTAGCCCAGGCGCCCCCAGCTGTTGCGCCCGGACAGGCTGCCGTCGGGATGGCGGGCCGCCTCGGGCAGGCCCTCGGGCAGGCCGGGCGTGGCCGGGGACAGGTTGTAGAGCAGGAAATGGTCCCACACCCCGCCCGGGGCGTCGGGATCGTCGCACACCAGGGCCAGGCTCGCCGTGCCGGCCGGAACGCCGGAAAAGACAAGGGGGGGCGACAGGTCGGCGCCGTCGCAGGCGTGGCGCGCCGGAATGACGCCTTCATGGGTAAAAGCCGGGGAGGAAAGGGTCATGGCCATGGCGGGCTCCCTTGCGCCGTCTCCGGTCCCGGCACGGGTTTGCATGTCCTCCATCCGGGGGCCGGGGGGAGGAGCCTCCCCCCGGCAACTCCAGGGCGCACCCCTGAGCGGCTCGCAGCCGCTCCCTCGTGTCGCGTTCTCGAAACCCGTGCAGACGAATTTCGAGAATAACATGTTTAAATAATTATTTTTTTCTAAAAAATATCGGCATATTTTTTAGCCCGCGCCGCTAGTCGTCGAAATCGCCTTCCGGCCCCTTGTCGCGGGTCATGGCCGCGGCCCGCTCCAGGATTTTCTCGCGGGTCCAGGCGGCCGGGTCCTCGATGCGCCCGGCCTTGGGGCCGAGGTCGTAGGAACCGGCGGCGAGCAGGGCCTCGATGCCCAGGGAACCGGTGCCGCCGGCACCAAACACGTCGGTCAAAAGCCAATAGACGAATTCGGCCACGGCATCGGCCATGCGCGACCGAATGGCCGTGGGCTGGGCCAGAAGCTTTTTCTCGAAGACGCAGTTGAGCTTTTTGTAGTCGCCGGCCTTGATGGCCTTGCCGTCGGCATAGGAGGTCATCTCGGACCACAAGGCATCGTCGAGGCCCTTGCCGGGCTCCTTGATGAAGGCGCCGGCCGCGTCCATGATGGCGTTGCCGTAGTCGTTGACGGCCACGCCCCAGGAAATCATCTGCAGGGCCGTGGCCACGTTGGCCTTGGTCGTGGCGGTTTTCGCGGCAATCTCCTTGAGCTTTTCCGAGGAGTTGCCCGAGGTGCCGTGCTGGGCCCCGGAGATGCCGTAGGGGGCCAGGGCCGCGTGGATGCGGGCGGTCAGCTCCACCTGGATGCCCGTGGCCGAGGCCTCGATGCCGTGGGTGGTGCCGTTATTGAGGGCGATCCAGTCGGGGTGGATGCCATGGGCGTTGAGGCCCTGGATGAGGAAGAGCGCTTCTGCGGGCGTGGACAGGCCCGAGGAGCCCTTGATCTCGCCCACTTCCGTCTCGTAGCCTGCCCAGGCCGGCACGAAGGGGGCCAGGTCGATGTTGGCCAGCAGGTTCTCGGCGTCGGGCAGGTGGGAGGCGTCGATGGCGATGGAGGTGATGCCGGCCTCGAACAGCGTGGGGATCTCCACCTTGGCCTCGGCCACGTCGCCGGGCTTTTTGATGCCGTAGTGGTCGGCGTGGATGGCCACGGGCACGGTCACGCCCAGCTCGTTGACGGCCTGGTCGGCCTGGCGGGCGATGTTCCACATGTTGACGTCGCAGTAGTTGGACTCGGAACGGGCGATCTCGAGGATGATGGCCGCGTCGGCGCGCTGGGCGGCCATGAGTGCCCCGCGCAGCACGAAGTTGCTGCGGGCGTTGGCGGCGATGGTCATGGCCTGGCCCTTTTTGCGCATGGCCCGGTCGATGGCCTTGCCGCTCACCAGCAGTGCCCGGGAATGGGGGAACAGCTTTTTGACGTTGGGTGGGCGGCCCACGGCCAGGGCCTGTTCAAACGCGGTATCGGGCTTGGTCATGCAGTCCTCCTGGGCTTGACGCCGGGCCGTGGCCTCGGGCGCGAATGGGGCTTTGGGCGTATCGCCGAAATGTGACAAAAGGGGGCGGCCAGGTCTAGGGGCCGGGGAAAATTTCCTGGATACCGTGGCGGGCCAGGATGGCCATGGCGGCCGGATCGTCGGCGGCCGCCGCCAGCAGGGCGGCCACGGCCGGGGCGATGCGGGCCCGCTCGGCCGGGTAGCCGATGGCGGCCAGGCGGCCGGCCAGGGCCTCCAGCCGGGCCAGGTTGGCGTCGGCCGGGGCGGTGCGGCAGCGGCCGAGGAGGTCGCAGGACACCACGTCCTCCACCGTGGCCGCCGGCACCTTGGCCACGTACACGGCCCCGCCGCACACGGCGCAGGACAGCTCGCCGGCAACCGTACCGGCCACGGGCAAGGTCCAGTGCGACGTGGTGTTGCCGCAGGCGTCGAACTTGCGCATGTGGAAAAAGACACTCTCGGCCGCCCAGCCGAAATCGGCATGGGTCGGGTCGTTTACGCAGAAAAGCTTGCGCGACAGCATGCTCGCTCCTTTTGCCCGGGCACCGGGCGCATCCTGCGACACATAGTACGAGCCGGCGAAACACGCAACAAATCCAGGCCCCATTCCCCTCCCGGCACTGGGGTTTTTCCTTTCGTTCGCCACCCGATTCTGCTACCGCAGGCCTCGCCGCCAGTATCGCAAATCGGGAGCGCCCATGTCCGGATACCTCTATGTCCTCGCCGCCGCGTCGCTGTGGGGGCTCATCGGCCCCCTGTCCAAGCTGTCCTTCGCCGCCGGCATGGACACGGTGGAGGTGGCCTTCTGGCGCACCACGCTGGCCTGGGTCTTTTTCGCCGCCCAGGCCGTCGCGCGCCGCGAGACCCGCATCGCCCTGCGCGACCTGCCGGCCGTGGCCGGCTTTGGCGTGGCCGGCATCGCCGGGCTGTTCGGGGCCTATGTCGTGGCCGTGGAGGCCGGCGGCGCGGCCCTGGCCTCGGTGCTGCTCTACACCGCCCCGGCCTGGGTGGCGCTTCTGTCCTGGTTTTTCCTCAAGGAACCCATGGGCGGCTACAAGATCGCGGCCGTTTTGGCCACCATCGTGGGCGTGGCCGGCATCAGCCTCGGCCCGGGCTTTTCCGGGGAGGCGGCCTTTGGCGGCAAGGCCATCTTCTTCGGCCTGCTCTCGGGCGTGACCTACGCGCTCTACTATCTCTTTGGCAAATACTACCTCGGCCGCTACCGCACGCCCACCCTGTTCCTCTACGCCCTGCCCGTGGGCTCGCTCACACTGCTGCCCTTCGTCCATTTCACCAGGCCGACCCTGGCCGGGGCCGTCCCCTGCCTGACCCTGGCCCTGCTGTCCACCTACGGCGCCTATTCCATCTACTACGCCGGCCTCAAGCGCCTGGAGGCCACCCGGGCGGCGGTGGTGGCCACCCTGGAACCGGTCATCGCCGCCATCCTGGCCTACGCCATGTTCGGCGAACGCTTCAGCTTCGTCGGCTACCTGGGCGCCGGGCTGATTATCGGCTCGGTGCTGCTGACCATCTGGGACGGCGCCCGGGAGCGGCTGCGCGCCCCGCTGCCGCGCGCATCGGCCGAAGGGCCGACAGGCTAAAGATCGGCGCGCCGCCGGCCGATGGGACGAGAAGCAGGAGGCCGCCCCTGGCCCGGGGCAGGCGGCGGGAACGCGGCATGAGCACCATCGACCCCAATACCCCCCTCGGCCAGGCCGAGCACGCCGGCAGCGCCGACACGCGGCCGGCCGCGGCCGGGACGCCCGGGCAGCAGGCCGCCGCCGCAGCCCAGGCCGACCGGGATACCGTGCACATCGAATCCCTGGTCCGGGCCACGGCTTCGCGGCTCGTGGTCGACGCCGCCACCAGGATCACCCAGATCGAGATCCTCGACCCGGCCACGCGCCAAGTCCTGCGGGAATTCCCGGACAGCGACTGGCTCAGGATCGTGCGCGCCGCCCGGGCCATGGCCGCCGAGGCCATCGTGGACAAGCGGACCTGACCAGGTTTCCTTGCGAATCGGGCGCTTTTCCCTTACGTAACGCCTGGGCGGCGTTTCTCGCCCCGAAGACGGCTCGTGCGGCGTCATCGATGCCCCGGTCAACTTCAACCCGCCTCACCCGCACCCGCCGCCATGCCCCAAGCGAGCCCCTTCCCGCGCCCGTTTCCCACGCGTCAGGCCTACCTGCTGCTCGGGGCCGGCGTATGCCTGTACCTCGTCCTGGGCAGTCTGCTGCTCGCCGCCAACAGCAATGCCAGGCGCTTCCACGATCATCTCATGCGGGCGGAGGCGGCCATCGACGGTCTGCGCCTGGCCGTCGAGCAAATGCACCACATGGCCCTGTTGGCGGCCGCCACGGGCGAACAGGAATTCGTGGCCCGCCACGGCGACGCCCGGGCCAGCGCCCAGGAGCAGTTGCGCGCCCTGGAGCGGCAGGCGCGGGAAACCAGCATCGGCGCCGAGCCCCAACGCCTCGCCCGACGGACTGCCTCCGTCGAGGCGTTGCAGCAAAAGGCCCTTGCGCACGCCACCCGGTACGAACAGGGGCAGGCCTGGGCCATCCTGCGCGGCCTGGGCTACGAGGAGGCCCTGGGATTGCTGCGCCATTGCCTCGACGACTGCGACGCCGCCAGCGCCGCCAGCGCCGACAACGTCCTGACCGCCCAGGAGCGGCACAACACCGCCGCCCTGTGGTGCGTTGCCGTCTTCACGCCCCTTTTCGGCCTGGCGGGACACCGTTTCGTGCGCCGGGCCCGGCGCGACACCGACACCGCCATGGCCGCCCAGGCAGCCCTGGCCGCTTCGGAGCGCCGGTTTCGCGACACCTTCGAACTGGCCGCCGTGGGCATCGCCCACGTGAGCCTCGAGGGCGCCTTTTTGCGGGTCAACAGCCGGTTCGCCGCCATCACCGGCTTTTCCCCCCAGGAATTGACCGCCACGGGCTTCGCCGCCATCACCCACCCGCAGGACATCAACGCGGACATGGCCTCCGTCGGCCGCCTGCTGGCTGGCGAAATCGCCACCTATTCCATGGAAAAACGCTACCTGCGCAAGGACGGCGCAACGGTCTGGGTGCAGTTGACGGTTTCCCTGGCCAGGGATCAGGACGACGCGCCCCTGCATTTTATCAGTGTCATCGAAGACATCAGCGCCCGCAAGCGGGCCGAGGCCTCGGCCCGCCAGAACGCCCAAACCCTGGCGGCCCTGCTCGACGCCACCCTCGACCGGGTCTTTCTGACCGACGCCGACGGCCACGTCCTGGCCGCCAACCAGGCCGCGGCCACGGGCTTGGGCCTCACGCCCAACGAAACCGTGGGCCGCCGCTTCCACGACCTGTTCACCGAGGAACTGGCCGCCTCGCGCCTGACCCACCTGCGCCGCGCCCTGGAGACGGGGCGCATCCAGCGCTTCACCGACGAGCGCGACGGCATCGTCTTCGACAACATCATCGCCCCCCTGCCCGAAAGCGACACCCTGCCCGGCCGCCGGGCCGCCATGTTCGCCCGCGACGCCACGGCGCTCGTGCGGGCCCGGGAGGAGGCCGAGGCGGCCAGCCGGGCCAAGAGCCTGTTTCTGGCCAACCTCGGCCACGAGATCCGCACGCCCTTAAACGGCATCCTCGGCATGGCCCAGGTCCTGGCCGGCCTTTCCCCCAGCGAGGAACAGCGCCAGTGCCTCGACGACATCGCCAGCGCCTCCACCGCCCTGCTCACCCTCATGACCGACCTGCTCGATCTGGCCCTGCTCGAGACGGGCCAGGTGACGCTCGAGGAGGCCTGCTTCAGCCTCGGCGGCATCCTCGAGGCCGTCACGGCCGAAGTCGGTCATCGGGCGGCGGCCAAGGGCCTCGAATACACCGTCGACACCGCCCCGGACCTGCCGCCGCTGGTCTACGCCGACGGCGACAAGCTGCGCCGTATCGTCCTCGCCCTGGCCGCAAACGCCGTCAAATTCACCCGGGAGGGCCGCGTGACCGTGACGGCGCGCTGCCGCGAGGCCTGCCCCGACGAGGAAAGCGGCGCCACGGGCATGGTCGTCGCCATCGCCGTCGCCGACACCGGCATCGGCATCGCCGGGGACAGCCTGGAACGCATCTTCGAGGCCTTCGCCCAGGGCGACGGCTCGGCCACCCGGCGCTTCGGCGGCGCGGGCCTGGGCCTGGCCATCGCCCGGCGGCTGGCCCGGCTCATGGGCGGCGACATCACCGTGGAAAGCAGCCCCGGGCAGGGCAGCCGCTTCAGCCTGGCCCTGCCCTTGCGGCTGTCCGCGCCCTCGTTGACGCCCGAGGCAACCGCATGAACCCGTGTGTTGCCGCAGCCGGTCCGGGTGAAGCCTTCGCCCGGGACATGGGCGTACTGCGCGCCGGGGGACTCCTTGGCGCCTCCAGGAACTATCAGGCCGGACAACCCGTGGCCCGGCCGCGCACCGGGGACGTGATCCTGCGCCTGCTCGCCCTGCCGGAATCCATCGGCCTGGCCTCCAGCAACCTGTCCGGCTATTCCCACTGCGGCGTGGTCCGCGCTCTCCCCGAAGGGCTTTTCGTGGAGGACTGCTACCCGGCCCTCAACGGCCACGTCGGCGGCGCCCGGCGCCTGCCCCTAGCCGCCTGGACGACGCGCGAAGGCCCGGCCGACGTGCTGCACTGGCTCATCCTGCGCCACCCGGCCATCGATCCCGAACGCGCCGCACCCACGCTCGATGCCCTCATCGCCAGCAAGCCGCGCTTTTCCCTGGTCCTCGACCGCGAGGAACGGCTGGGGCACGGGCTCGGCGCGGCGGCCAACTGTTCGGCCTTCGCGCGGGCCTTTCTGGAGGATTCGGGCGTGGACTGTGTGCCGGCCCTGGCTGCCCGGGACGTCACCACCAAGGTGCTGACGCGGTTTTTCGGCCTGGCCCGGCAGGGCTTTTACGCCGCCATCCCCGGCGGCGCGGGCGGCGATTTCTACGCCCTGGCCGAGGCCCACGGCCTCACGGCCTTGACCAGCTATCCCGCCGCCACCCTGCCGCCGGGGTTTTGCGAGCTGCTGCCCCGGTTCTCCCCGATCCTCTACGGCCAAAACCCGGCCGTGCCCCGGGCCGCGCGCCGATTGCTGCTTCTGGCCTATGCCGGCATCGCCCCGGCCTTGCGGGCGGCCCTGGCCTGCCACGGCCTGGCGCCCCAGGCGGCCCTCGCCTGGCTCGAGGCGGGCAACGGCCGGGGACTGTCCCCCCTGGTTGGCGCCCTGCCGCCGGGCCGGCCCGTGGACGGCACGCGCCTGGCCATCGACCGGCTCCTGGCCCTGGCCGACACGCCCGAGCCCTACCTGACCATCCCCCTGGCCACCCATTTCGGCCTGCGCCAGCCGGGGCCGATGGCGGGGGCGCTGCTGGCCGGGCTGCTGCGCCTGACACCGCCCCTGGCCGCCCTGGCCCGGCGCCTGGGCGTCAAACCCTTCCACCTCTTCGACGCCGCGCCGCGGCCCTAGGGAGGATGCCCTGGTGACGGAGTACCCCAACCTGCTTTCGCGCCTGCTGTTGCGCCGCGGCTTCGCCTCCCAGTTCGCCTTCCCCATCACGGACAGCCGCAAACTGACCCGGCGCCTGGAAATCCTCGAACGCCTCCTGCCCCGGCCCCGCCACCTGGAGCCGGTTGCCGCCCCCATCATCGTGGCCGGCCTGCCCCGCACCGGCTCGACCTGGCTGCAAACGCTGTTGTGCGCCCACCCGGACGTGGCCTACATCAACCACCTGACCCACCACTTCCCGACCTGCTTCCGGGCGGCCAACCTGGTGACGGGCCTGCTCGGCATCGACGCCAAGGGGGAGCGCTTCATCGGCGACTCGGTGGTCCATTCCCTGAGGAGCCCTTCCGAAGGGA
Organism: Solidesulfovibrio sp. DCME; assembly: GCF_049995385.1. Lineage (NCBI taxonomy): Bacteria > Pseudomonadati > Thermodesulfobacteriota > Desulfovibrionia > Desulfovibrionales > Desulfovibrionaceae > Solidesulfovibrio > Solidesulfovibrio sp. DCME. Next base: position 75,214 of record NZ_CP188261.1, on the reverse strand, counting down.
CGCTTTTTTGGGGCGAGTGGCTGGGCTGGGATCCGGCCTGCCTGACCTACGACCCGGTGCGCCTGGCCGACCTCGGCCCGGCGACCATCCGCGACGTTCACGACACGATCTCCCGCGTGGTCGCCCTTTTTGGCCCGGGCAAACGCTTTTTCACCAAGAATCCGGCCTTCATCCCCGCCGTGCCGGCCCTGGCCGGCCTGTTCCCGGACGCCCGGATCATCCACCTGGTGCGCGACCCCAGGCCCACGGCCAATTCCATGATCAAGCTCCTGCGGGCCTGCCGGACCCAGCTGGCCAAGGTCAAGGCCTCGGGCCGGCCGCTTGCCATGCGCCTGGACGATTTCGTGCCCTATCCGCGCCTGCCGCGCCTGGCCGAATACGTGGGCCGCTACGGGGCCGACGACGTGCGCGCCACGGCCCGGCTGTGGCGCGACGCCGCCTTTTTCATGGAGGGCCTGGCCCCAAGCCTGCCCAACCTCCTGACCGTGCGCTTCGAATCCGTGCTGGCCGACCCGGCCGGCAGCGTGGCCCGCATCCTGGATTTCTGCCGCCTGTCCCCCCTGCCGGCCGACAACCCGGCCATGGCGGCGCTCTATGCCCGCACGGGCAAGGTCGCCCACGTCAATGCCTACGGCGAGTACGGGCTGGTGGTGGACATCTGCCGCGAGGCCATGGCCCGCCTGGGCTACGACCCGGACCGTCCGGTGGGGGAAGTGGGCGCTGCCGGCGCGGCGGCGTTCGGCGGGCTGCTGTGAGGGAAGGCAGCCGGGGCGGCGCCGGCCTGGCCTGGCCGCCCCGGGAGTGGACGCCTGGTGGCCGGGCTACTGGAGGGGATGCAGGCAGTCGTGGCCGTGGCTCGCGCAGCCGGCATCGGTGTCCGTGAGTTTTCCGTCGAGGAAGGCCTCGGCCGCCGCCCGCACCGGGCCCGAGGCGCCCCGCACCACCGTCAGCCCGGCCCGGCGCAGCTTGTCCGCCGCGCCCTGGCCCATGTTGCCGGCAATCAGCGCCGAAACCCCCATGCCGACCAGGGTTTCCACGAGGTTGGACCGGCAGCCGCACTGGGCCGGCGGGGTGAAGGCCTCCTCGGCGACGATCTTTTTTCCGTCGTCGACGGTGAGCACCGTGAAATAGCCGCAGTGGCCGAAATGCTCGTCCACCTGGCCGTCGCGGGAGGGAATGGCGATCTTGGTCATGCTGACCTCCTGTCGATTTCCCGCCCGGGCATAGCGGAATACGCGCCGCCCGGGAAGCCCCGCGCCACCCCCCTACCCCATTTGCGGCTGCGGCGCGCAATACGCGGCGAACCCGCCCAGGGCTTCCAGGGCCTTGGCCGTGGCGGCGGCATCGACGTGCACCACGCCCCGGATGCCGAGCGTGGCCGCCACTTCCACGAACAGGGCCCGGTCGTCGATGTAGGCCGACGTTTCCGGGGCGGCCTGGGCGATGTCCAGGGCCAGGCGGAAGATGTCGGCGTCGGGCTTGCGGGAGTGCACGAAGCAGGAAGAAACGAAGGCGTCGATGAAACAGCCCAGGCCGAAGGCGCGGATGCGGTGCACATTGAGTTCGCGGCCCTCGTTGTTGACGGCCACGATCTTGATGCCGTGCCGGGCCTTTACGTCGCGCAGGTAGTCGAGCATGGCCGGCAGGGGCCGGGACCGGGCCAGCATGAAGTCCACGAAGTCCTGGCGCGAAAAGGCGCGCGGCGCGTAAAAGACGGTGCGGTCGAGGTACGCGTCGAGGCTGAGCTTGCCTTCCTCGTAGGCGTCGAAGGTCAGGTGGTGGCGCTCGTCGACCTCGGCGCCGTCCAGGCCGAAGGTTTCGCAGGCCAGGCGCCGGGCCGCCCGGTCCCAGCCGTTGGTGAGCATGACGCCGCCGACGTCGCAAAAAAGGGTGCTGATGGGCTGGTGCATGAGGGCTCCTCCCCCGCCGCCAGGCGGGTACTGCCCCTGCATAGACCCGTTCGGCGGCGCGGCGTCAAGCCACGGGCGGCGGGCGGTGGGAGCCGAAAAGCCCGGTGTCGCGCACCGGGGCCGTGCGCCAGTTGCGGGTGATGGCCAGCATGCGCAGCAAAAAGGTGACGCCGATGGCCCCCAGGGCGGCGGCCAGGGGCGGCAGGGCGTCGCTTTGGCGCAGCAGCGGATAGGTCAGGCAGCCGATGAGCGCGGCAAAGGCGTAGAACTGCCCGGGCCGAAAAACCAGCGGCGCCTCGCGGGTGAGCACGTCGCGCAGGATGCCGCCGCCGCAGGCGTTGACCGTGCCGACCAGCACAGCCGGGGCGAAATCCAGGCCAAAGGCCAGGGACTTCTCCATGCCCACCACGGCGTAGGCCCCCAGGGCGGCCGCGTCCACCACGGCCACGAGCCTTTCCGACAGCACCGCCCGCCGGCCGAAGATCAGGCAGGCCGCCGCCGCCCCGGCCACGGCCAGCAGGTAGTCCTGGTTGCGCACCACGGCCGGCACGCCGGCCTGGAGGAAGATGCCGTCGCGAATCAGCGCCCCGCCCACCCCGGTGGCCAGCGACAGGCCGAGCAGCCCGACCAGGTCGAACTCCCGGCGGATGGCTTCGATGGCGCCCGTGGCGGCCATGAGGAACACGGCGAACAGGTCGAGGGACAGCGGCAGCTGGAATGCCTGGTCCATGGCGGCGGCCTCCTTGGGCAACGCGCCCGCGCCGGGCGTGGCGTCCGGGCGGGCGCGTCACATAGGGCCGGGCCGGGCCGGCGTCAAGAGGCCCGGCGGTCGCCGCGCCGCACCAGCGCCGCCAGTTGCGGGACAATACGCGGCAGCATCAGGGCGAAAGCCCCGACATACAGGAAGGTGAAGAAGAAGTGGACCTGGGTGCCGTCGAGGTGCCCCGGCAAAAGCCTCCAGAAGGATTCGGGCACGGCCGGGGCCAGGAACTGGCCGCAAAAGAGCCCAAAAAGCAGCATGGCCCCCCGGATGTCCAGGCGCAACCCGGCCAGAAGGCCCACGGCCAGCAGCGACTGGGCGGCGGTGAGCAGCACCTCGTGCATCTGCACGGCGTCCAGGGGCATGGGCGTGGCGAAGCTGCCGGCGGAGACGCCATAGACCCCGGGGATCATGCCCACCAGCAGCGTCCACTGGTTGAGCTTGGAGGAAATGAGGCTCCCCAGGGCCAATCCGGCCATGCCGCGCAGGGCGAACATGATGGCCACGATGAATTCCGGCGCCTCGGAGGCGATGGGCGCCAGCCACTGGACCAGCAGGAATTCGTTGACCCCGAGCAGCCGGCCCGTGGCCACCAGGCCCTCGCTGAAATGCTCGGCGTTGGCCACGATGACCCCGGCGGCGAAAAGGAACAGCACCGCCGTGGCCAGCCGGCGCCGGCCCGCCGCGAGCCTGGCCAGGCAGGCGGCCACGCCCTCCAGTTCCGGCTCCTCGCACTCCCGCCGGGCGGCGATGGCGATGTAGACGATGTAGAGGCCGATGAGCACCAGGCCGTCCACCCAGGTCAGCGTGCCCGACAAGGGAATGCTCACGGCGTAGGCCGTGGCCAGGCCCAGGAACAGCACCTCGGTCTTGCGCTCGGGTTCGAGGATGACGGGCTGGCGCGTGCGCCACCAGACCACCGCGGCCACGGCCGTCCAGGCCACGCCGATGAGAAGCCTGTTGGCGCCGGTCATGTTGGCGATGGCGAAATGGGCGTAGTCGGACTCGGGGTGCTGTCCGGCCATCCAGGTGAAATACATGTCCACGGCGTATTCCGGCAGCACGGCAATGAGCGCCACCACGGCCAGGGCCAGGGCCTGGGGGATATCGTTTTGGGCCACGTCGCAGGCCCACAGCAGCAGGAAGGAGGCGCCAAGGATGGCCCCGCCGGCGATGGCGGCAGCGGCCGGCGGCGACAGGGGGAGGCCAAGCAGGGAACAGGCCAGGCCGGGCAGACAGGCGGCCACAGCCAGCCACAAGGGAAGCAGTTTGCGCATGATCGCTCCTCGGTTTGGCGCGGCCGGCGAACAAAAAAACCTTTGGCACGCGCACGCATGCCAAAGGTCTCGCCGATCGGTTCCGCAGGACCGACGACAGGGCCAGGCGGCGGATGACGCCGCAGGGATGTTGACCCTGTCCGAAACAGCTACTCCCCTTTGGTGGGTTTCCCATAGATCGGATCGCGGCCGGCGTCAACCGGCGCAGGGCGCCCCGGCGTCATGACAACCAACCAGGGCCAGCGCATCGCCACACCACCGGCCCTATTGTGGCCGCGTATGCCGGGGACTCGCGCTTGACAGGCCGTCCCCTTTTCCGCGACCCTTTTTCCCGTTGTGCAGCAGGCCTGCCGCTACGGCGACGGGCCTGTGCCGACGTTACGCCCGGCGCGTGACCTTCCGTGCGCTTGGGGAGGACCAAAATGCCGGAAGACCTTCGCTGGAAACAGCGGTTCGACAACTACCGCAAGGCCCTCAAGGCCCTGACCGACGCCGTGGAACTGGCCCACAGCCAGCCACTGTCGACGCTGGAGGGGCAGGGAGTCATCCAGGCCTTCGAATTCACCCACGAGCTGGCCTGGAATGTCTTGAAGGATTACCTCGAATTCCAAGGCATCCATGGCATTGTCGGCTCAAGGGGAGCCGTTCGCGAAGCATTCAAGAACGGGCTGCTTGCGGACGGCGAGACATGGATGACCATGATCCAGGACAGAAACCGCTCCCCGCACACCTACGACGAAGAGACCGCCCGGGAAATCGTCGCGAGGATCCTCACGGAACATCATCCCGCGTTTTTGAGGCTGGCCGATACATTCCTCCCGCTGCGTGAGCGGCCCGGGAACGCCTGATGCCATTCGGACTCAGCGAGCAAACCATCGCCAAAATCAACGCGGTTTTCGCACGGCACCCGGCCGTCGAGAAAGCGGTGCTGTACGGTTCGCGGGCCAAGGGGACCCACAAGCCGGGGTCGGATATCGACCTGACGCTCTACGGCAACGCCATCACCCAGCGGGAAACAGACCGGATCCTCGACGAGCTCGAGGACCTCGACCTGCCCTACACCATCGACCTGTCCGTGTTCGAGCGGCTGCGCCATGCCCCCTTGCGCGGCCACATCGAACGTGTCGGCAGGGTGTTCTATGCCCGCCATCCCGAAGGCCGCGACCGGCCCGGCGCCACCTGAGGGGCGCCGGGCCGGTCGCTGAGCCACTTGCGCCGGACGGACCGGCCAGCCCTTCAGGCCACCCGGGCCACGACACCGATCGTGTCGAAGTACAATCCGGCCTCGGCCCGCATCATGTCCCGGTCGCGCACGGCGTAGGGATGGTCGCAGGCCAGCCAGTCCCGCCAGGCCGCGTCGTGGCAGGCCATGGAGAAGCAGCGCTCCAGCCTGACCGACGGGCAGCGGCCGAACAGGTCCGCCCACCAGGCGGCCGAATAGAAGTTGATGTCCTCCTGCCAGTACGGCCGCAAGGCTTCCGGCACCGCGTCGGTGAAGTCCTTTTTGAGGCCCGGGATCGCCAGGGCGAGCAGGCCGCCGGGTTTGACGAACGGGGCCAGGGCGTATTCGAGGAAGCCCGGGGCCGCCCCGAAATAACAGTAGGCGTCGACGCAAAAGACGGCGTCGAAGTAACGCCTGGCCAGCGGCATGGCCTGCGCCCGGCCCTGGACCGGCACGATCCGGTCGGCGAAGCCGCACCGGGCGAACCGCTTGCCGTTTTCCGTGGGATCGATCCACAGGTCGTAGGCCACGACCTGGGCCGTGGAGCGCGAGGCCAGAGACATGGAGGTCAGGCCCGTGCCGCAGCCGAGATCGAGCAGCCGGGCGGCGTCCCGGATGTCGGCGTCGCCGAGGAGCTCGTCGAGCAGGCGCAGGCAGTTGGGACCCATCAGGTTGTCGCGGACAAAGGCGGCGTCGAAAAGGTCGGTGGTCATCAGTTCCATAAAACCCTCGCGTGCGTTTCGATTCGCCGCGACCATAGCAGCCCCCCCGGCCAGGGAAACCTCCTTTCCCGTTGTGAAGCGAACTGGCGACTGGCCAGGCGGGCCACGGCGCAACCGGCCCGGCAGGGCTGCCCCGGGCGCGGACGCAAAAAGGCCCGCCTCTCGCGAAGCGGGCCTGGCCGAACCTAGCGCGCCGGTTGGGACGCCAGGATCTTGTAGACGGTTTTTGGCGACAAACAGTGGGCTGCGGCAATGGCCGCGACCGCAACGCCGCTGCGGTACTGCTCGCAGATGGCGGCGTTGCGCCGGCGCAACAGCTCGCGGCTGTTGTTTTTTTCTCCCCACCCTTTCCGGCCCCCCGCCTTGCGGGGGACATACAGACAAATGCCATCGACATGCCGCTGGATGGCTTCGATCAGACTGGACGGTAAAACCGCGGCGGCTTTCGTATAGGCCATCATGCTCCCTCCCAAGGTGTCTTGAGGATCGAGCAAAGGCCGCGCCGCGCATCAGACGCGCATGCACCAGCCTTTGCTAGGCATGCGGCACAAGATCCCGTATCGCTTGGTGTTTCATAATAGCCTCGTTGTTAACGTTTCCGCTGCCCGGTCGGCGGGCCGAGCCCCTGCCCGGCCGCCCCGGGCCGCCCCAGACTTGCCCCAGAACCTAACGCATGTCCTCCGCCAGTTGCAGCCGCATCTTTTCGGAAAACAGATACAGCGCGTCGATGGCGAAGGCGTACTCCGGCACTTCCTCGCGCCACAGGGCCATGAGTTCCTTGACGCGCTCCCGGGCCGCGTCGATGGCGGCGATGGATTCGGCGTTGTTGATCGCCGCCAGCACCTCGAGGTACTCGTCGCTCATGAATGCCGTGACCAGCGCCCTGGACACGCGTTCCTTGTCCAGGCCGTCCCAGACGCCAGCCGCCATGCCCGCCTCCTTCCTTTCCCGTTTATTTGCACAGCCAAAGCGCCGCACCCTCGATGCCCCGCAGGATCTTGAGGCTGGTGCTGGCGAAAATATGCTTGAGCGTCGACGGCCTGTGGCTGGTGCGGCCGATGGCCACCGCGGCATACCGCCGGGCCTCGGCCTCGTGCAGGATGGATTTGGCCGGATTGGGCGACGTCAGCACCTTGATGGAAATCCGGTCGTCGGCGATGTCGTTGGCCTTGATCTCGGACATGGCCCGGCCGAAGATCATCTCGGCGTCGATGCAGCGGTCGTCGGAGCAGACATGCAGCAAGGTGATGTCGTGGCCGGGCTCGTTGCGCAGCATGAAGCCCACGTGGTCGGCCACCCGCATGCACTCCTCGGAGCCGTCCACGCACACCAGCACGTTTTTGCGCTCGCGCTGGGGATTGCGGCAGATCCAGATGGGAAAGGTCAGCTGCTCCCACAGGATGCGGTGGGACACGCTGTCCGTGACCATCTCCTCAAACCAGGACAGCCCCCGCCGACCCAGCACCGCCGCGTCATAGAGCCCTTCCTCGGACTCCTTGATGATCTCCTTGACCGTGCCGAGCTTGCCCTGGGAGAACTTGACCCGCACCTGCTCCTTGGCAAAACCCATGGAAAAAAGCCATTCCTTGGCCTTCTCCATGGCCGGCAGGCCGTGCGCGGCCTTGTCCTGCTCGATATGGACAATGGCCTCGGGATTGGCTTCCAAATTGATGGGGTCCAGTCGCCAGTCCGGGCGCCGGGGCACGACATAGAAAAGCGTCAGCTTGAGGTCCGGGCGCGCCGTGAAAAACTGGTGCACGAAGCGCAGGCTTTGGGAGGTTTGGTATTCGTCGCCGACGGCCACGAGCAGGTGCTTTTCCATGCGACGCGCCCTCTGGGCCGGTCAACGGCCCGGTTTCAAGGGGATTGTTTTTTATGCCAATAAAACATCTTGCGCGAACTTGGAAAGGGGTTATTCTCATATCCGATGCTGATTTTCAATCTCAAGGAGGCGCCCGTGGACAAGATCATCGTTTTCCTGATCATCGCCCTGGCGGCCGGCTACGTCATCCGCCGCTTCGTTTTCAAGAAAAGCGCCGGCTGCGGCTGCGGTTGCAGCGGCGGCTGCCCGAGCCCGGAAAAGAAGGACACATGCTGCGACAACGGCCAGCGCCTCCAGTAACCCGGCTCGGCCGGCTCCTTGGGTGCGCCCTGCTCCTTGGGGCCCTTGGCTGTCCGCCGGGCAGGGCCGCGGCCTGCACGCTGTTCGGCCTGGCCGGACCGGCCGACGTGGCCGGCGGCGGCACCATTATCGTGAAAAACCGGGACTGGCGGCCCGACCAGACCCAATCCCTCAGCCTGGTCACGCCCGAGGACGGCTACCGCTACCTGGGGCTTTTCGCCGTGGGCGGCGGGGCGGACGGGCTCAAGGCCGGGGTCAACGAGAAGGGCCTGGCGGCCGTCACGGCCACCGTGTCGAGCATCCCCCGGGAGGAGCGCAAGGCCGAGAAGGGAATCAGCGGCATCCTGCGCCGGCTGCTTGCGCAGTGCGCCAGCGTGGAGGAGGCCGTGGCCCGGGCCGACCTTTTCGCCAACGCCAAGCCCTGCTTCTACATGCTGGCCGACCGCCACGGCATCGCCCGGGTGGAAACGGCCCCGGGCGGCAAGTTTGCCGTCACGCGCCTCGCCGCCGGGCCGCTGTGGCAGACCAACCATTACCTGGAACCGGCCCTTGCCGCCGACAACCGGCGCCTCGGCGCCTCGAGCCAAGCCCGGGCGGCCCGCATCCAGGCGCTTTTGGCCCAGGTCGGCAAGCCCGCCAGCCTCGACGCCCTGCTGGCCGTGTCGCGCGATACGGCCGGCGGCCCGGACAACGGCATCTGGCGCACGGGGAGTACGCCCACGGCCACGCGGACCATGGCCACCTTCGCCGTGGCCCTGCCGGCTTCGGGCACGGCGACGCTGTACCTGCGCACCGCCGACCCGGGCGCGCCCGAACGCGTCCTGTCCCTGAAGCTGCCGGAAAACGCACCGTTTCCCTCCGTGGACAAGAAGCCGTAAAGCCCAGGTTCTCGACCGGGCCCAGCCCCTGCTGCCCATGGGCTCAGGCAACGCCAAAGCGACTGGCCGCCACCGACACACGCCACGGCGCAACCGGCCTCCTGGCCGTTCAGGCCGTTCAGGCCGGACCCGTCGAAAACCGGTACGTTGCGGGCGCGAACCATACGGGTGTTGCGGGCGCAAAGCCGCCGTTCGTCGGCCAGGTCATGCAGTCTATCAGGATCAACAACAGTTGCGGGCAAAGCCTTTCACGGGGGCGTACACCGGCAAGCCACCCGTGGCTTGAATAGCTATCCATTTCGAGGACGTTCCATCAGACCTTCCAGGCGTCGACATCGATGAGCCCCAGGCGCGCGGCCTGGCGCACGATGTCCACCGTGTTGTCCAGGTTGCACTTGCGCATGATGTTGGCCCGGTGGCTGTCCACGGTTTTGGGGCTGACACCCAGGCGTTCGGCGATGACCTTGGCCTGGTGGCCTTCGGCGATCAGGCGCATGACTTCCCGCTCGCGCGGGGTGAGCAGGCCCCCGGCCGGGTCGACCGGCTTCGACTCGTGCTCGCCCCGCAGCAGCCGGGCCAGCACGCCCTGGGAAATGGCCGGGTCGAGGTAGCATTCCCCGGCCAGCACTTCGTGGATGCCGGCGATCAGGTTTTCCGAGACCGCCTCCTTGGTCACGTAGCCGTGGGCCCCGGCCTGGAAGGCGGTCACGATATGCTCGGTGCGGCTGTGCATGCTGACCACGAGGAGCCTGGCCCGAGGCAGGTCGCGGCGCAGGCGCGGCACAAGCTCCAGACCGCTCTCGTCCGGCAGGGAGATGTCCAGCACGATCAGGTCGGGTTTGCGGGCCAAAGCCAGGCGCTCGCCCTCGCCGGCCGTGCCGGCCTCGGCCACCACCACCAGGCCCGTTTCGCCCTGGATGATACGACGCAGCCCCTCCCGAAACAGGGTATGGTCGTCAATGAGAAGGACACGGCACGTCTTGTTCATACGCTGCTCCTGGAGGGGACAAGACAAGGGACAGGCAAGTACCTTGGCCGGGCCGGGAGGCGATTTCCAGGCGGCCGTCGATGAGCCGAGCCCGTTCCCGCATGGTGGAAAGGCCCATGCGCCTGCCGCGGGCCGCATCGCCGGCGACGGCTTCGGGGTCGAATCCCCGCCCGTCGTCGTCGATACGCAGGCACGCCGGCAGGGGGGCTCGCTCGAAGCGCACCGTGACCCGGCTGGCCCCGGCGTGCTTGTGGATGTTGTTGAGGGCTTCCTGGACCAGCCGGTACAGGCTGACCTGGGCCTCGTGGTCCAGGCCCAGGCCGTCCAGGCCGTCGGCCAGGCAGACGACGCTCAGGCCGCTTTTGTCCGCCAGTTCCTCGCACAGGCCGGCCAGGGCGCCGGCCAGGCCTAGGCGCTGGAGGTTGGGCGGGCGCAGGGACAGGGACAGGTCGCGGATGGTGGCCGTGGCCTCGCCGAGGGTCGCCATGAGCTCGTCGAGCCGCTGCCGCACCGTCGGGCCGGGCGCCGGCCCGGGCTGGCCGGCGAACAGGCGGCTGGCCTGGATCTTGGCCGCGAGCAGGTTCTGGGCCACGTCGTCGTGCAGGTTCATGGAGATGCGCGACCATTCCCGCTCCTGCAGGCGCAGCATCTCCCTGTCCAGGCGGTGCACCCGGGCCTCGGCCTGTTTGCGCCGGGTGATGTCGGTAAACAGGGCTTCCGCGGCCACGGTCCGCCCGGCCTCGTCGACGATGGGCCTGGCGCTGACCACCACCCAGATGGTTTCGCCGCCCTCGCGGCGCAGGCGCAGCTCCCGCTCCAGGATCGGCCGGCCCCGGCGCAGGCCGGCCAGCAGCCGCCGGTAGAGCGACCGGTCCACGACGCGGTCGCCGATGGCGGTGACGGCCCGGGCGGCCAGCCCGGGCGAGGCGTAGCCGAGGATGCGGGCCGCGGCCAGGTTGGCCAGCCGGATGCGGCCGCTTGCGTCGACGCGCAGGATGCCCACCAGGGCGTTTTCGAACACGCCCCGGTAACGGGCCTCGGCCTGGCGCAATTCCTCGTAGAGGCCGGCGTTTTCCAGCGAAATGGCGGCCTGGGCGGCCAGCAGCCCCACGGCCTCCAGCCGCTCCTCGGTGAAGGCGTCCCGCAGCAGGGTGTTTTCCAGGTAGATGATGCCGACCAGGCGCTCCTTGCGGGCGATGGGCGCGCACAAGACCGCGCGCGGCCTGACCCGGGCCACGTAGGGGTCGGCGGCGAAACGCCGGTCCGCGGCCGCGTCGGCCAAAAGCAGCGCCATGCCCGTGGCGGCCGTGTGGCGCACGATGGCGGCCGGGGCGCCGGGGAAATCCTCCAGCGGGACCTCGGCCGACACGGCCAGCGGATCGGGCGGGAAGGACTGCCCGGGCAGGACGACCAGGCCCTCGCCCCGGCGCAGGAGCAGCAGGCAGCCGGTGGCCCCGGCGTTCTCGGCGGCCAGGCTGGTCAGGGTGGCGGCCAGGCGCGGCAGGTTCATCTCGCCGGAGATGGCGCCCACGGCTTTCATGAGGGAGCGCAGGCCGAGGGCGTCCGGGGTGAGGCGCCAGGCTCGATCGGGGCCGGGGCCGGCCAGGGGCGAGGGTTGGGCCCGGGCGAAAAGCGCCGCGTGGGCGGCCGCCAGTTCACGGGCCTTGCGGGCCGCGCCCCAGGCCCGATAGCCTTGCCAGGCCCTGGTCAGGTGGGCTTGGGCGAAGTCGGGCTTGCCCCGCGCCAGCCAGAAATTGCCGGCCGCCTCCTCGGCCAGGGCGGCGATGTGGGTCAGGCCATGGGCCTCGGCCGCCGCGATGGCCCGGTCGTAGAGGGCCAGGACCGGCTCCAGGGGTTCGCCCCGGACCCGGGCCGTTTCGGCCTCCACCAGCAGGTGGCGGGCCAGAAAGGACTCGGGGCAGTTGCCGGACCACAGGCGCAATTCCTCCCTGTTTTTTTCCAGCTCCCGGCCGGCCTCGCCCGCGAGGGCGTCCGGGTCCTCGGCCGTGGCGAGCTCGAGCAGGGACTTGAACGTGGCCAGGTCGCAACTCATGAACAGTTCCCGGGTCGGGCTGTATTGGTCGGCCCGCGCGAAGCAGGCCCGGGCCTCGGCCAGGTTGCCCAGGATGTAGTGGGCGGTTCCCTTGACGCCATGGAGATAGGCCAGGGAGGAAACCTGCCCGCTCTGGGCAGCCCGTTCGCTGAAGGCCTTTTCGTCCAGGTCGCCGGGTTGTTCCGGGCAGTCCTCCCCGGCCAGGGTTCGCACGCCGAAGTAATAGGCCATGGACAGGCAATAGCCGATCAATGAAACCAGCTTGCTCTGGCCGCAATAGAGGGTCCGGATCTCCTGCATGGTTTTCGTCAGATGCTTCCCGGAGAAATAATCGAAGGGGAACTGCATGGCCTGGAGCAGTTCGACATGGTACAGGTCGCCGCTGGCCAGGGCCGCGGCCACACCCTCCTTGAGGAGGGCCGAAATGGAATCGGTGTCCTGGAACAGATAGGCCGTGTCGACAAACGTGGAGATCGTCGTGGCCAGGGTCGCCAGGAAGCCGTGCCTGCGGCACAGATCGATCCCCAGTCGGGCGAATTCGTGGCCCAGCCGGTATTGCCCGAAATGGGCGGCCAGCATCCGGCCATGGCTGCCCAGGGCCGGAAACGTGCCCTTGGTGTAGCCGTGGGTCAGGGACAGGCGCACGACCATGGCCCCGAGCAGGGCCAAGAGCGTGCGATCGTAGAAATAGGTGGCGGGCGCCACGCCGTCGATGATGGCGCTGGCGGCAACGAGCATGGGATCGGTCATGGCCGGCATGTCGGCAAAGGCCGACGGCCCGCGCCCGGCCATGATGGCCCCGACCCGCTCGAACTCCCGGGCCACGGCCCCCTCGATATCCCGGTCGGGGATGGGCAGCCCGTAGCGGGCCAGCTCCGCCTTGGCCTCGGCCACGGCTTCGGCGACCCGCCCGGTCATGGCGCGCTGATTGATGCGCATGTTCACGAAATCGCAGCGGTCGAGCAGGCAGGCCGCCTGGGCGAGGCCCGTGGCGTAGCAGGCCTCGGCCTCCTCGAAATGAAGGTTTAAGTGTTCGGCCAGGCCGCGTTCCTTGCAGCAGGCCAAGGCGAGGTCGTAGGCGGCGGCCCAGGCGTCGTCCGGCAACAGGGACGCGGCCTGGCGGGCGTAGGTCAGGGCGGCGGCGAAGGCCGTGGCCTGGCGGGCCTGGCGGGCGGCCCGCAGGTTCCAGCCGGCCAAATCCAGGCGCTCGGCCGGCGTGTCGATGGCCGGCAAGGCCCGGTTGCGGTGGTCGGTGATCTCGAACACCCGCTGTTCCTGCTCGGCCGGGGCCAGGATGGCCAGGAGCATCGCGGCCACGCGATGGTGGGCCGCCGCGAGTTCCCCGGCCTCCCACAGGGCGGCGGCCGCTTCCCGGACCCGGTCGTGGGCAAAGGCCAGGCGCATGCCCCCGGCCACCCGGCGCGACGGCCAGGCCAGGGACGCCGCCTCCGCCGGCGGGGCGGAAAGCAGCCCGCGGCGCAGGGCCGGGGACAGGGCGGCCCGGACGTCCACCAGGGACATCCCGGTCAGCCAGGCCAGGTCGGCCGGGTCGAAGGCACCGCCCAGGCAGGCGGCCAGGCGCAGCAGTTGCGTGGATTGCCCCGGCAGCCGGCCGATGTCCCGGGCGAGCAGGGCGGCCGCGTTTTCGGCCAGCCCCCGGGCGGCGATGGCCTTGGCGTCAAAGGACCAGGTCCGCGTGCGTGGCGCGAAGGCCAGGGCGCCCTCGGCATGCAGGGCGGCCAGGGCCTGGCGCAGGTAAAAGGGATTGCCGCAGGTCTGGCCGTGCAGGATGGCGGCCAGCTCCCGAAGCTTCTCCGGCGGGGCCTGGAAGGAATCGGCCAAAAGGGCCGCGACGGCGTCCAGGCTCAACGGCCCAAGGCCGATGGTCCCCACGGCCACCCCCGCCTGGCCGAGGCCGGCCAGAAAGCCCGTGAGCAGGTGGCCCGCATCCACCTCGTCGTCCCGGTAGGCGCCCAGGCACAGGAAATGCCCCAGCCCGGCATCGGCCAGGATGCCGGCCAGCAGGTCGAGGCTGGCGGCGTCGGCCCATTGCAGGTCGTCGAGGAACAGGACCAGGGGCTCCTTGGGCCGGCACAGCGCCCGCAGGAAGTTGCGAAAAACCACGGCCAGGCGGCTGGCCGCCTCGCGGGGCGGCACCTGCGGCACGGGCGGCTGCGGCCCAAGCAGCGTTTCCAGGGGCGCGACCAGGGGGACAAGAACCTGGCCCAGGCCGCCCAGGGCGGCGCCCAGCCGTTTTCGCCAGGCCCGAACGCCCTCCGGCGACTCGGCCAGGATGTCCCGAACGAGCCGGCCCAGGGCGTCGGCCAGGGCGGTAAAGGGGACGTTGCGGCGCAGGGCCTCGAACTTGCCGGCCGCCAGCCGCCCGCCCAGGGCCGCGACCGGCTGGCGCATCTCCCCCACCAAGGCGGTCTTGCCGATGCCGGCGTACCCGGACACGAGCACCAGTTCGCGCCCCCCCTCCCCCAGGCGGCCGACCGCCTCCAGCAAGGCCCGCCGTTGCGGCTCCCGGCCGTGGAATCGCCGGGACAGGCGGAACAGGTCGCTGTAATCGGCCGCCCCGGGGACGAAGCGGCCGTCGTCCACGCCCGCCGCCAGGGCCCGGCGGCAGGCCTCGAGGTCGGCCTTGAGCCCGAAGGCGCTCTGGTAGCGGTCCTCGGGGTCCTTGGCCAACAGCTTGAGCAGCACCTTGGAGACGGCCTCGGGAATGGAGGCGTCCCGCAGGCGCGGCGGCACGGGCGCGCTGGACATGTGGGCATGTCGCAAGGACAGCGGATCGGCGGCCGTAAACGGGAAACGGCCCGTGAGCAGGAAATGGAAGGCCACGCCCAGGGCGTAGAGGTCGGCGCGCCAGTCCGGGCCGGCCTCGGGGCGGCCGCAACGTTCCGGGGCGAGATGGGCCAGGTGCGCCAGGCTCGCAGGCGCCCCGTCGGCCACGGACCCTTCCGCCATGGGCAGGGCCAGGCTCACATCCGTGAAGACCGCCCGGTCGCCGGCCGGGTCGTAGCGCAGCGTTTCGGCGCTCAGTCCGCCAAGGAGGATGTCCTTGGCGTGGATACGGCCCAGGGCCTCGGCCGCGGCCGCTCCGGCGGCCAGCAGCGCGTCCAGGGGCAGCCTTTGCCCGCCGGGCGGGGGGCACAAGGGCAGGCCCGGGAAGTCCTCCAGGACCAGGGCCGGCTGGGGCCCGGACCGCAGAAGTCCATGGGTTTTCAGGGCGCCCTGGCCGTCCAGGCGGCGCAGGATGGCGTATTCCCGTTCGAAGGCGGCCAGGCAGGCCCGGTCGACAAAGGCGGCGGCCGCCACCTTGAGGGTCACGGGCAGGCCGTCGGCCAGCCGCGTGGCCGCATAGAGGCGCGCGTTCCCATCCTCCCGGGCAAGCCGGTGGATGGCATAGCCTGGTAGCTCCAGCATAGAGCCGTCCCGAAGAATTATTTACTTCTGCAACGGTTCTTAACGGCGTAACCCTGGCAATGGCAAGACGTCCAGCCAGCCGACGGCGGCTTGGGCGGGCCGGGGCATACGGCCGGCCGAAAAAGCGGGGAGCGCGGGACAGGAGGATTGACGCGGACGGCCGCCCCGACAGGCCGACGCGGCCCGGGAGCCAGGCCGGCCACGTCCGTGCCGCAATGGCTTCGGCCAGCCGGACAGGGGGCCAAGCCTCGCGGGCCGATCCACGCCGGGCCTGTCGCCGCGGTCTTGGGGGCTTTTCTGCGCGGTCCGGGGCGCTGTCGTGGCGGACGGCCCGGCGACGCCAGCGCATGACTCCCTGCGGTTACACCACAAAAACAAGGGGCCGGGATCGCTCCCGGCCCCTTGCCTGTTGGCGATGGTGCCGAACTACTGGGCCGGGGTGGCCTTCTTGGCCTTCTTCTTGGCCTTCAGGATCTCGACCACGGAGTAGCTGTCGCCCTTGGTGGTCTTTTTCGTTTTCTTCTTGGTGCCGGCGAAGGCCATGGAGGTGGCGAGCAGGCAGGAAATGACGGTAAAAATGACGATCTTCTTCATGATATTGGCTCCTTGAGCGGTGATTTGTGCTGGCCAGTTTCCGGCCGACAGGGCGGCGTCCC
Organism: Solidesulfovibrio sp. DCME; assembly: GCF_049995385.1. Taxonomy (NCBI): domain Bacteria; kingdom Pseudomonadati; phylum Thermodesulfobacteriota; class Desulfovibrionia; order Desulfovibrionales; family Desulfovibrionaceae; genus Solidesulfovibrio; species Solidesulfovibrio sp. DCME. Next base: position 59,197 of record NZ_CP188261.1, on the reverse strand, counting down.
CCATGGGGCCCCTCCCCCGACGTCGTCCGGACGCTTTCCCCCGGGCCGACACATTGGGGTCTATGCCCTCACCCCTTTCTGGCCTCTTACGTGACCATTACAGACGTGAAATTGAAATATTCGTTTATTCCAAGGAGTTACAACAACCTTGCCAGTCGATGACAGATGTGAAAAACTCTCAAAATGCGTAGCGTCCCGGCCCACTGGTCATTATGAGGCGTTACATGTACATCCCGCACCAAAAGCCCGAGGCTGGCGCTCGCCGCTTAGACGGCGAGAAGCGAAAGGAAAAACGGCCCATGCGCATTCTGCTCGTCGAGGACGACGAGAAAATCGCGTCTTTCATCATCGGCGGACTCCGGCAAAGCGGTTTCGCCGTGGACCACGCCGCCAACGGCGTGGACGGCCTGCACCTGGCCTCCACCGAACCCTACGCCCTGGCCGTCATCGACGTCATGCTGCCCGGCCTCGACGGGCTCAAGGTCATCGAGGAACTGCGCCGGCGCGGCATCAACACGCCCATCATCATCCTGTCGGCCAAGCGCTCGGTGGAGGACCGGGTACGGGGCCTGGAAACGGGCAGCGACGACTACCTGTCCAAGCCCTTCTCGTTCTCCGAACTGCTGGCCCGGGTCCAGGCGCTGATCCGCCGTTCCTCCAGCGTGTCGGAACCGACGCGGCTGACGGTCGGCGAACTGTCCATGAACCTGCTCACCCGCGAGGTGCGCCGCGGCGAGACCACCGTGCAGCTCCAGCCCCGCGAATTCGCCCTGCTCGAATACTTCATGCGCAATCCCGGCAAGGTGCTGTCCAAGACCATGATCATGGAGCACGTCTGGGACTACCACTTCGACCCCCAGACCAACCTGGTGGACGTGCTGGTGTGCCGGCTGCGCAACAAGATCGACCGGGACTGGGAGAAGAAGATGCTGCATACCCTGCGCGGGGTCGGGTATGTCCTCAAGGAGTAGCGCCTTTTTCCGTTCGACCACCTTCCGGCTCACCGCCCAGTATTCCCTGATCTTCATCTCCAGCGCCCTGATCCTGTTCCTTCTGGCCTATTCGCTGCTCTCCGACGCCGTGCGCGAGGGCGACCGGCTGGCCATGGCCCAGAAGGTGCGCGAATACACCTCCATCGCCATCAAGCGCGGCCTGCCCGCCCTGGTGGATTTCGTGCGCCAGGAACGCGAGGATTTCGACGCCGACGAGTACTACCTGCGCTTAGACGACGCCGAGGGCAAGCCGCTGACCCAGGTGACCCCGTCCGACGCCACGCCCCTGCCGACCGATTTGCCCCGCGACCTGGGGCCGGGCATCCAGTGGGCCTTTCTGCCCCGGCCCGAAGGCGAGGGCCTGATCGAACTGGCCTGCCGCAGCCTGCCCGGCGGCGGCACGGTCTACATGGGCAAGGACGCCAGCGACCGGGAACGGCTGCTCAAGCAGTTCCGGGTCATCTTCGCCGGCATCATGGCCCTGGTGGCCCTGGTGGGCCTGGCGGCGGGCTTCCTGCTGGCCCGGCGCACCCTCAAGCCCATCCAGGGGCTCATCGACACCGTGCGGGCCATCGACACCGGCCGCATGGACGCCCGGGTGCCCGACGAGGGCGCGGACAACGAACTCAACGAGTTGGCCCGGCTGTTCAACGCCATGCTCGACAAGATCAAGATCCTGATCACCGGCATGCGCGAGGCCCTGGACAACGTGGCCCACGACCTGCGCACCCCGGCCACCCGGACCCTGGCCGCCGTGGAAATGGCCGCCTCCACCAAAAACGACCCCGAATCCCTGCGCGAGGCCCTGCTCGACTGCGCCGAGGAAACCCGGCGCATGGTCAGCATGCTTGGCATCCTCATGGACATCTCCGAGGCCGAGACCGGGGCCATGCGCCTGCACCTGGGCCGCACCGACCTGGCCACCCTGGTGACGGAGATGACCGAGATCTACCTGTACGCGGCCGAGGAAAAAGGCGTGGACCTGGTCATGTCCCCCGTGGACCGGCTGCCGGTGGTGGCCGACGCCGACCGGCTGCGCCAGGTGCTCGGCAACCTCCTGGACAACGCCGTCAAGTACACGCCGCCCGGCGGCCGGGTCGTGGTTTCGGCCTGGCGGGAAGCCGCCTCGGCGGCCGTGTGCGTGGCCGACAACGGCGAAGGCATCGGGGCCGAGGACATCCCGCGCATCTTCGACCGCCTCTACCGGGCCGACAAGAGCCGGTCCCAGCGCGGGTTGGGGCTGGGGCTTTCCCTGGTGCGGGCCGTGCTCTACGCCCACGGCGGCGCCATCGACGTGCAAAGCGCGCCCGGCGCGGGCAGCCGTTTCACCATCACCTTGCCCGCCGCCCCGGAGGCTCCCCTGCCGCCCCAGCCGGGCCGGCTTCCCTGACAAATCCCTGTTGTCAAGGCGGCCCGGCTGGGGCATGGTCGTGTTACGCTCCCTCAGGCAGGAGTCCCTTGCGGCCAACCGACAACCCGGGGTACGGCCATGAACGATCAGGATGCGGCCGCAGCCGCTGCCTTCTTTTTCACCAAGCAGGCCCTTTTCGACGCCAAGCGCAAGTTGTGGGGCTATGAGATCCAGGGCGGCAACGAGGCCTGCCCGGAGCTGGCCTGCTTCGCCGATCGGGAACAGGTGGCCGATTCCCTGGCCTCTTCGTCCTACATGGGCGTGCAGCATGCCGTGGAGCGCGGCAAGAAAGTCGTGGCCCCCTTCGACGAGGCCGGCCTTCTGGCCAAGGCGCCCTATGCCCTGCCCGCCGCCCACGGCGTGGTCAAACTGGTGGGTTCGGTCCGCAACCCGGCGGCGGCCGCGGCCGCGGCGCGGCAGCTGCGGGCCGACGGCTACGCCCTGGCCCTGGAGGACGGGCCGGGACTGGCCGCGGCGCCGGAACTGGCCCACCTGGCCGACATGCTGTGCTTCGACGCGGCCGGCGGCGCCGATCCCCGCAACTTCCTGGACCGGGTCAAGGGCCGGCAGGTCCTCCTTTTGGCCGCCCGGGTGCGGGGGCTCGAACAGTTCGAGGCCCTCAAGGCGGCGGGGTTCACCCTGTTCCAGGGCCCTTTTTTCAAGGAGCCCGAGATCCTGGCCGAACGCAAGCTCACCTCGCACCAGATGAGCCGCTTCAACCTGCTGCGCCTCATCGAGGCCGAGGACCCGGACGTGGACGCCCTGGCCGAATCCATCTCGGCCGACGTGTCCGTGAGCTTTCGCCTGCTGTCCTATTTAAACAGCGCCGCCTTCGGTTTTTCCCAAAAGATCCAGTCCATCCGCCAGGCCATCATGATCCTGGGCTCGGTGAAGATCCGCAACTGGCTGCGGGCCGTGCTCCTGGCCGACATGGCCCAGCACGGGGACATGCCCCGGGAACTGGCCGAACTGTCGCTGCAACGGGCGCGTTTTCTGGAGCTGGTGGCCACGCGCTACGATTTCTGGGATTTCCATCCGGGCTCGCTGTTTCTGCTGGGCCTTTTTTCGCTGCTCGACGCCATTCTCGGCCTGCCCATGGCCAAGGTGACCGAGCACCTGCCCCTGGAGGAAAAGCTCAAGGCGGCGCTTCGCCGGGAAACGCAAAGCGAATACGAGCCGCTGCTCGAACTGGTGGCCTGCATCGAGGACGCGGACTGGACCCGGCTGGACCAGCTGACCCAGAACCTGGGCTTCGACCTGGAGACGGTCAAGGCCTGCGCCAGCGAGGCCATGGCCTGGAGCGGCGCCTTTTTCGCCACCCAGTCCGCCGCCCCCGAACCGGCCAAACGCCGCTGACCCCAATGGCGACCCGGTCGCCTGCCCAGCTATTGCGGCCGCAACGGCGGGTCGATGAAGCCGAGCTTGGCCAGTTCGGCAAGCAGGATCTCGCGGCGCAGGGGTTTGGGCAGGTAGGCGTCGGCGCGGCCGTGGAAAAAGGATTCGCTGACGTTTTTCGTATCGGTCAGCACGGAAATCATGATGAGTTTGAAGGGGCTGGCCGATTTGGCCGCCTGCTCCATGCGGCGCAGGGCCAACACAACCTCGTTGCCGTCCATGCCGGGCATGAGGATGTCCATGAACACGGCGTCGAAGGGCTGTTCCTCTTCGAGGGCGGCCTCGAAGGCGGCCATGGCTTCCTGTCCGTCGCCGGCGGTGAGGCATTCGGCATAGGCGGACAGGAAGGTCCGCAAAAAGAGGATGATGCTTTCATCGTCGTCCACGATGAGAAAGCGCATGGGCAATGCTCCGTGTTGTGTCGCCTGGCCGCGGCCCGGACACCGGCGGGTTCACCGAACTCGAACCGGGGTATTTCGTTTTGGCCGGGGAGGCAAGCCTGGCGGCGGGCGCCGGGGATGGGGCGTTGCGACCGGCCGGGCGCCTTGACGGAAACGGCTCGAGCCATTTAGGGATGCCTGACGCGCCCGTAGCTCAGCCGGATAGAGCGTCGGACTTCGAATCCGCAGGCCGGGAGTTCGAATCTCTCCGGGCGCGCCAGTTAACTCTGAAGGGTTCTACGGCAACCCGAGGCTCGTCGGCAGATTGCCCAATCTCATCCCCCATGCCCTCCCCCACACGCACTGTTCAAAATAAGTCCTACCAGATAACAAAAGGGCGTTCCCGATAAGGCGCGATTCGGAGAGGATGCTCTCCGCTGAGCCCCCCCGCGCGACACAAAATTCTCCCCGGCCCCGGCCACCTCGCGGCGCAAATTGTCGCCGCCAGCCACGGCCGATCTCGCGCCGCAACATTGCACCGTCAGCCCGCCGCCCTTGCGGCCTAAAATGGCGTTCCGTGGCCGGCACCTTGCGGCGTATTGCGGCGAGGCTGGTCGTGACGCGCTCCTCCCTCTGGGTATCCCGACCTTGCCTTGGTAGAAAATGCCGATTACGAACGCACGGGCATCAAGCCGTAGGCAGGCGCGCCGTTTCGATGGCAAAAAGCATAACGTATCGACCTGTTAACGCGGAACTGGGTGTATGCGCATCCGCCGTTCGCCGCTGGACGCCGCTGTAGCGAGGGAAGAATGGGCGAAAGCGACTTGGCGCGGGCAATGGAAGCTGCCTCGCGGGACCCGGCGTTCGAGGTCCCTCGGACTTTTCGTAGTCGGGGGGCCTTGTCCGCCATGCGCGAAGGCCTTTGGGTCCCCATCGCCCGCGACGGCGAGACCGTGCTGGTCGCCGCGGCCGACCCGCGGCGCGAGCATCTGGCCCGCGCCGTCGAGGACGCGCTGGGTGCGGGGGCCGCCCGGATCTTCGCGACGCCCCCCGAAACGGTGCGCCGCATCCTCGACAACACCATGGACGTCTGCCCCGGCTTCCCGCCCGAGGCGTCCCGGCTGGAGCTCGCCAAGGTCCGGACCTACCTGGCCGCCCGCCGCTCCTTCCTGTCCGGGTTCCGCACCACGCTGGCCAGGGGCCGCACCGGCCTTTCCATGTTTCGCACCGGGATCGCCTTTCTGACGGTCCTGCTCGTGCTGCTGCGCGTTTTCGGCCTGGGGCCGGCCCTGCCCTTCGAGGCGTTGCTGCTCGGCTCGGGGCTCTTTTTCATCGCGGACGGCATCCTGTGGTATCTGCCGGCCCGGCGCATGTCCCACCGGGGGTTGCCGTCCTGCGTGCCCGATCCGGATCCGGCACTTGGCAACACGGGCGTGCTGTCCGTCTCGGCCGACCTGGCCTGGCCGCGTTTCCGCTGGCTGGCGGCGGTACCGGGCGCCGGGGCCATGCGGGCGGCCTGGGCCACGCTCTCCCCCGCGGCCCGGCGGCGCTTCCTCGCCCTGGACCGCACGGCCCTGGCCCTGGAACGCACCTCCCTGGCCGAACTGCGTTCCATCATGGCCCGGTCGCGCACGGGCCTGGCCCTTGGCCGCACGGGCATCGCCGTGGCCGGCGTCGGCATCGCCATGGTCCGCCAGTTCCACCACGGGCCGTGGGACATCGCCAGCTTCGGGCTCATCGGCCTGGGGGCGGTCATGGCCCTGGAAGGCCTGTCCTGGTATCTGCCGGCCCGGCGCGTCGGCAAGGCCTGCCACGCCGCCCTGTGCCGGGCCGACGCCTGCCCGAGTCCCCGGACCATGGGCCAAGGCCCCGAAGAACCGCATGACCACGACCGCAACGCGCACGGCCCGGGCCTGCTCGGGACCACGGGCCTGGCCCTGGAACGCACCCGCCTGGCCGAGGAACGCAACGTCCTGGCCCGGCTGCGCACCCAGATGGCCCGGGGCCGCACGGGTTTGGCCTTCGTGCGCACGGGGCTTAACGCCGTGGCCGTCGGCCTCGGGCTCCTGGCCTGGTTCGGCACGGCCGCCACGGGCTGGACGGTCTTCAACCTGTGCCTGCTGGCCGGCGGGCTGGTGCTGATCGGCGACGGGCTGCACTGGTATCTGCCCGCGGCGCGGGCGCGACGGCAATCGGGCCTTTGCCTGGACGATTTCGAGCTTGCGGTGCCGGACTACGCCGCGCCCGAGGACACCTGGGGCCGGGCCGGGACCGGATTGGGGGGAGGCCATGCCGCCTGACGACACCGCTTCCTTCCGGTTCGACGAGTCGCGGCGCCTCCCGGCCGACCTGCTCGGCCGCCTGGCCCCGCCGGATTTCGCCCAGGACCGCTGGTTTCCCCTTTGCCGCGACGACGACGGAACCATCGTGGTCGCCCTGGCCGACCTCGACGACGCGGCCGCCCGGGCCGCCGCCGGCCGAGCCCTGACCCAGGGGGCCTTGCGCTTCGTCGCCGCCTCGGCCGAGGACATCGCCCGTCTGGCCGGCGAGTACAAGCCGGCCGTGACCGGCGCGGCCGTGGGCGTGGTGCGCACCAATCTGGCGTATTGGCGCAACACCATGGCCCAGTGGCGCACCCGTCTGGCCTGCTGGCGCACGGACATGGCCATGGGGCGGACCTGGCTTGGGGTTTCGCGTTTCGGCTTCGGGCTCATGGCGCTTGGCAACACGCTCCTGCGCTCGGCCCAGTCCCCGTCGGTCCGCCTGGCCGACGGCGCCTGCCTGGCACTGGGGCTGGGCCTGGCCGGGTTCGCCGCCACGGCCTACCTGCGCCTGCGCCTGTCCAGGCGGCGCCTGCCCGGGGTGCAGACCCTGGTCGAGGTCTCGGCCGCCAGCCTGCAGTTCCTGGAGGAATACCATTTCGTCGAAGCGCCGGGCCGCCGGCGCCCGGCTTCCAAGGGCACCATGCTCGGCCGGCTGGGCGATATGCTGGAAAATCACGCCACCATCCTGGAAATCGCCTCGGGCGCGCCGGAACGCATCCATCTGGCGCGCGAGCGCAACGTCCTGGCCGCCCAGCGCACGGTGTGCGCCTGTTATCGCACCATCGCCGCCCGGGCGCGCACGGGCCTGGCCTTCATCCGGACCGGCGTGGCCGTGCTGAGCCTGGGCATCGGGCTGTTGCGCTATTACGGCGACGGCCCCCTGTCGCTGCTCGACTGGCTGCTGGCCGTGGTCGGCGCGGCCATGGTCGTCGACGGCCTTCTGTGGTATTGGCCGGTGCGTCAGGAGCCGGTCCGCACCCCCAGGTGCATGGACCCGCCGGGGGAGCGGGCGTGAAGATCAAGACCAAGCTGATCGTCGGCAGTTGCACGAGCCTTGCCCTGCTGCTCCTTTTGGCGGTCCTGGCCCGGCACGACATGGACCGGGTGGTGGACAAGCTGCGCTTCGTCGAGGTCCAGGACGACCTCAACGCCGGCTTCCTGGAAATGCGCCTGGCGGAAAAAAACCTCTTCCTGTTCGGGGACAAGGCGGCGCTTCGCGAAATCGCGGCCAAGATCGACGAAACGCGGTCGGTGCTGGCCAAATCCCACGACCGCATCGTCCGGGGGGCCGGGGAGGCCAACGCCCTGGCCCTGATGCGCCACCTCGACGCCTACGCGGCCGCCGTGGAGCGGGCTGCCGCCGACGAGGCGGCCGCAAGCGGCGTGGAGGCGGCCATGCGCGAAACCGGCCGGGCCCTGCGCGAGTTCTCCACCACCCTGGTGTCCCGGGAGCGGGCCCAGGTCAGCGAGATCATCGCCTCCTCCCGCAGCACCATGACCCTGTCCCTGACGGCCGTGGTCTGCACGGCGGTACTGGGCGCGCCGCTGCTGTTTCGCAAGGTGCTGGTGTCGCTGGCCAAGGTGGAGCGCCTGGCCGGGGCCATCGCCGACGGCAAGTTCGAAAGCATCGAGGAGCCCGGCAGCCACGACGAGCTGGATTCCGTCATCCGGGCCGTCAACACCATGTCCGAGCGCCTGGGCTCCCGCGAGGCCGAGATCCTGCAGTCGAAAAAGCTGGCCTCGCTCGGCACCCTGACCGCCGGCGTGGCCCACGAGATCACCAACCCGGTCAACAACATCTCCATGATCGCCGAAACCTTCGAGGCCATGGCCGACGAACTGCCGCCGGCCGAACGCCTGGGGATGGTGCGCCAGATCCAGAAGGAATGCGGGCGCATCCACGGCATCGTGACCAATCTCCTCGACTTCTCCAAGCCCAAGGCCGCCAGCATGCGCCCGGTCGGCATCAACGCGATGGTCACCGACACCTTGCCGCTGGTGCGCAACATGCTGCACGTCTCCAACATCGACCTGCGCCTCGACCTCGCCCCCCAGGAAGCCCTCGTCCTGGCCGATACCGCCCAGATGCACCAGGTGCTCGTCAACCTCATCACCAACGCCATCCAGTCCATGCGCCCCGGCGGCGAGTTGCGCGTGTCCACGAGCCTGGCGGCGCACACCGCGCGCATCGTCATCGCGGACAACGGCCGGGGCATCGCTCCCGACGCCCTGCCCCACATCTTCGACCCGTTTTTCAGTACCAAGGGCACCGAGGGCACGGGGCTCGGCCTTTCGGTCAGCTACGGCATCATCAAAAACCACGGGGGACGGCTGCGCGTGGAAAGCACGGTGGGAGCGGGGACCACCTGCTTTGTCGAATTGACGGCCATCGCCCCGACGGAGGCTTCCCATGAACACGCAACCGGTTAGGATCATGGTCATCGACGACGAAAAGGTCGTCGGCGACATGCTGCGCATCCACCTGGCCAAGCAGGGGTTCACGGTGGAAACGTTCCTGGACGCTCCGGCCGCCCTGCGGCGGCTGGCCGAGGAGCGCTTCGCCCTGATCATCACGGATTTCAAGATGAAGGGCATGGATGGGATGGAGCTGCTCAAGATCGTCAAGAGCGACTATCCGCATGTCCACGTGATCATGATCACGGCCTTCGCCCATTTGGACACGGCCATCGAGGCTTTTCGCGGGCAGGTGCACGATTTTTTCCCGAAGCCTTTCAAGATCAAGGAATTGCTTGCCTCCGTGAACCGCGCGCTGGAGCGCGACGAGACTTCTTCCCCGCAAGCCTGAACGTGCTGGCGCGATATCCCATGGCCGGGCGGCGACACGGCCCCCCCTCGCCGCCGCGTTGACGCCCGTGGCCGACACGGCTAAGAGGGGCGAAGTCGGCGGAAGACGCCGCCCGCAACACAGCAGCCAAGGAGCCTTTCCATGCGACGCGCCCTTTTGCTCGCGGCAGCGGTTTTTCTGCTTGCCGGATGCGCCGGTTCCGCCGCCTCCCGAGCGGAGCTGGCCGGCGAGCCCACGGTCTACGCCAAGGTCCTCAAGGAGCCCGATCCGCTGCTTGTGGGCTGCTACCACCGCTCGCGGCCCTCGGAGTACAACCGCCCCAACACCTACAGCTATTGCCTGGTCAAAAAGGGCGGCCAATACGCCGTGTATTACGACTGGCGCGACGGCAAGTCCCTGGAGGAACACAAGGGCTGGATGGCGTTTACCATCAACGGCGACCGCATGACCAGCGACACCGAGCCGAGCACCTACCTCGTCAAGGACGGCCGGGTCTGGCACAGTTACGCCGGCCGCGACACGCTGCATCCCATGCTGCCCCAGTAGGCGCGGCGGCCGCCGGGCTGCCGGCCCGGGCCGGAATGCCGCACCGGCCGCCGTCCGCAGTGTTCGTTTCGCGGCCGCCGGCGCGGCGGCCGGCCGATCCGGTCCGGCGTCCGCTTGGGCGCCCCCGGGCTCACGGGCCCGGCGACCGGGCCCGTACGTTGCGATGTGAGAGGAAGGAGGGCCGCTTCGCGGCAGGCAAAAGCACCATGTGGGACAGCCAAACCGCACAGCGCTATGACGCCTGGTTCCAGACGCCGCCCGGGGCGTTCGCCCTTGCGCGCGAAATACGGCTCATCGAACGCCTGACCGCGGGCTGGCCGCGGCGGGGGCAGCGGCTGCTGGAAATCGGCTGCGGCACGGGCATCTTCCTCGAGGTCCTGCACGGCGCCGGCTTCGACGTCACGGGCCTGGACCTCTCCCCGCCCATGCTCGAGGCGGCCCGCCGCCGCCTGGGCGCCAAGGCCGACCTGCACCTGGGCGACGCCGGCCACCTGCCCTTCGACGACAAGGCCTTCGAGTTCGGCGTGCTCCTGACCGTCCTGGAATTCTGCCCCGATCCGGCCCTGGTGTTGCGCGAGGCCGCCCGGGTGACCAAAAAAGCCCTGCTGGTCGGCCACCTCAATCCGTTTTCCTGCTACGGCCTGGCCGTGCGCCTGTGTCCGGGCCGCTCCCGGGGAGCGCTTGCCCGGGCCAGGTGGTTTTCGCCCTGGGCCATGGGCCGGCTTTTCCGCAAGGCCCTGGGCCGGCGCCCGGCGCGCACCGGCTGCGTCCTGCCCGGCCCCATGGCTTCCTGGCGCGAGCAGGCCCCCTGGCGCCTGCTCAACGCCCCCATCCTGTCCCTGCCCGTGGGCGCCTTTTGCGCCAGCGTCGTGAACCTCACCGACGAGCCGGTCATGACCCCCCTGCCGGCCTTCAAGCCCAAGGCCTGCATGGGCTAGGCCACGGCCTTTTGACATCACGGGCCGTCTCGTCTACTCTCGTGTGCCTTTCCCAATAACGCGGCCCTGCGCCACCCCCGGACCACGCTCCATGGACAAGATACAGAAGATAAAAGGCTTCGCCGACCTGTTTCCGCCGGATTCCGGCGTCTTCTCCTTCATCGAAGGCACGGCCCGCGACGTTTTCGCCCGCTACGGCTACAAGGAATTGCGCCTGCCGGTCCTCGAACGCACCGAACTGTTCGCCCGTTCCATCGGCGAGGAGACGGATGTGGTGCAAAAGGAGATGTACACCTTCCCGGACCGCAAGGGCCGCTCCCTGACGCTGCGCCCCGAGGCCACGGCCGGGGTCATGCGGGCGGTCATCGAGGACAAGCGCGCCGGCGAAGGGCTGCTCAAGTATTTCGCCTACGGCCCCATGTTCCGCTACGAACGGCCGCAAAAGGGCCGCATGCGCCAGTTCCACCAGATCGACGTCGAGGCCGTGGGCTCCCCCGACGCCCTGCTCGACGCCGAGGTCCTGCTCATGCTCGACGAGTACCTGCGGGCGCTGGGGCTGGACAACCTCACGGTGGAACTCAATTCCCTGGGCTGCCGGGCATGCCGGCCGGTCTTCCTCGACGTGCTGCGCGAATTTTTAAAGGGCATGCACAAGGAACACCTGTGCGAGGACTGCCTGCGCCGCAAGCTCACCAACCCCCTGCGCGTGCTCGATTGCAAGGTGCCCCAGTGCAAGGAGTTCACGGCCGACGCGCCGAAAATCACCGACCACCTCTGCCCGGAGTGCGCCGCGCACTTCGCCGTGGTCAAGGGTGTGCTGGACGCGGCCGGGCTGCGCTATACGCTGAGCCCCCGGCTCGTGCGCGGGCTTGACTACTACGTGCGCACCACCTTCGAGATCGTCTCCGGCGACATCGGCGCCCAGTCCTCGGTGGCCGGCGGCGGGCGCTACGACGGCCTGACGGCGTCGCTCGGCGGGCCGGACGTGCCGGGCGTGGGTTTTGCCTGCGGCATGGAGCGCCTGGCCCTGCTCATCGACCGCGACCTGGAGGTCGCCCCGGATTTCTTCCTGGCCGTGCTCGACGCCTCGGGCCTGGCCCTGGGCCTGCTGCTGGCCCAGGGCCTTCGCCGGGCCGGTTTTGCCGGCGAGGCGCCCTTTGCCCCGCGCAGCGTCAAAAGCCAGATGCGCGCCGCCGACAAGTCCGGCGCCCGCTTCTGCCTGGTGCTCGGCACCGACGAGCTGGCCGCCGGCACGGTGGTGGTCAAGGACATGCGGGCCGGCGGCCAGGAAACCGTGGCCCAGGACCTGCTCGAAGCGTATTTGCGGGCGCGTTTGGAAGAAGCCAAGGGCGAGTAGGCGGGCTGGGTTGAAAACCGGGGCTGCGCCCCAGGCCCCGCCGGGGGGATCATCCCCCCCGGACCCCCTGAATGGGGGCCGGTTGCTGCTTGCGGGAATGCCCGGCATCGGGCGCAAAGAAGAACAAAAGGCCAGGGGAAAAGCCGGTTGTGACGGTTTTTCCCCGCCTTCGTGAAAAAAGGATGCATTCCATGAGCGAGACGCTTGTCCTCGACAGGCTGGATGACTGGCGGCGCAGCCACGATTGCGGCGCGCTTCGGGCCTCGGATGTCGGCAGCGAAGTCTGCCTGATGGGCTGGGCCCAGTTTCGCCGCGACCACGGCGGGCTGATCTTCATCGACCTGCGCGACCGCGGCGGGCTGACCCAGGTCGTCTTCTGCCCCGAGGGCAGCCAGGCTGCCCTGGAGCGCGCCCACGTCCTGCGCGTGGAATACGTGCTGGCCGTGCGCGGCCGCGTGCGCGCCCGGCCCGAAGGCATGGCCAACCCCACCATGCCCACGGGCGAGGTCGAAGTGGAGGTGACGGAATTCAAGCTCTTAAATACCGCCGCCACGCCGCCCTTCCCCATCGAGGACCGCATCGACGCCTCGGAACTGCTGCGGCTCAAGTACCGCTACCTGGACCTGCGCCGGCCCAAGCTCGCCGCCAACTTCCTGCTGCGCAACAAGGCCGTCCAGAGCATCCGCCGCTACCTCGACGGCCTGGGGTTTCTGGAAATCGAAACCCCGGTCCTGACCAAGTCCACGCCCGAGGGCGCCCGCGACTTCCTGGTGCCAAGCCGCCTCAGCAACGGTTCGTTCTACGCCCTGCCCCAGTCGCCCCAGCTGTTCAAGCAATTGCTCATGATGTCGGGATTTGACCGCTACTACCAGGTGGTCAAGTGCTTCCGCGACGAGGACCTGCGGGCCGACCGCCAGCCGGAATTCACCCAGGTCGATATCGAGATGAGCTTCGTGGACGAGGAGCAGGTCATGGGCATGGCCGAAAACATGGTGCGCACCATGTTTCGGGAAGCCGCCGCCGTGGCCCTGCCCGAGGCCTTCCCGCGCATGACCTTCGCCGAGGCCATCCGGGACTACGGCCTGGACAAGCCGGACATCCGCTTCGGCCTCAAGCTCGTCGACGTCAGCGCCGTGGTGCGCGAAAGCCAGTTCCAGGTCTTTGCCAAGGCCGAACTGGTCAAGGGCATCCGCGTGGCCGGCGGCGCGGCCCTGTCGCGCAAGGAGATCGACGACCTCACGGAATTCGTGAAGATCTACGGGGCCAAGGGCCTGGCCTGGATCAAGATCAAGGACGACGAATGGCAGTCGCCCTTCGCCAAGTTCCTGTCCGAGGCCGAAAAGGCCGGCCTGACCGAGGCCTTCGGCCTGGAAGTCGGGGACATCGTCTTTTTCCAGGCCGGCGCCGCCGACATGGTCAACACCGCCCTGGGCTATCTGCGCATCCAGCTCGGCGAGCGCTTCGGGCTCATCCCCGAGGGTACCTTCGCCCCGGTGTGGGTCACGGACTTTCCGCTGCTGGAATACGACCCCGAGGCCAAACGCTACGCCGCCCGCCACCATCCCTTCACCGCGCCCCAGCCCGGCAACCTGGAGAAACTGGCCGACGACCCGGCCGGCGCCCTGTCCCGGGCCTACGACCTGGTTTTAAACGGCAGCGAGATCGGCGGCGGCTCCATCCGCATCCACGACCGCGAAACCCAGAAGGCCATGTTCGCCGTGCTCGGCATCGGGGCCGAGGAGGCCGAGGAGAAGTTCGGCTTCCTGCTGCGCGCCCTGGAGTACGGCGCCCCGCCCCACGGCGGCATTGCCTTTGGCCTGGACCGCCTTATCATGATCCTTGCCGGCGCGAAATCCATCCGCGACGTCATCGCCTTCCCCAAGACCCAGAAGGCCATGTGCCTTTTGACCGAAGCGCCGGGGGAAGTGTCGCTTGGCCAACTGCGGGAGCTTGGCATCAAGCTGCGGTCGCGGGACAAGGACAAGGACAAGGACAAGGCGTAAGACTCATGCCTCTCGAGATATTGAAGTATCCGCATCCGGTCCTGGCGCGGCTGGCCGTGCCCGTGGCCGCCATCACCCCGGAGGTCCGGGAGCTGGCCGACGGCATGGCCGAGGCCATGTACGCCAACCAGGGCATCGGCCTGGCCGCGCCCCAGGTGGGCCATTCCCTGCGCCTGATCGTCATCGACTTGTCCGGGCCGGACAAGCGCGAAGGGCGCATCACCCTGGTCAATCCCGTCATCACCGCCGCCAGCGGCGAACAGGAGGACGAGGAAGGCTGCCTGTCCGTGCGCGAGTACCGCACCAACGTGCGCCGGGCGGCCCATGTCACGGTCAAGGCCCTGGACCTGGACGGCAAGGAGATGGAAATCGAGGCCGACGGCCTTTTCGCCGTCTGCCTCCAGCACGAGATCGACCACTTAAACGGCGTGCTTTTCATCGACCGCATCAGCCGCCTCAAACGCGCCATGTACGACAAGCGGGTGAAACGATGGACCAGACAGCGGGAAACGGCGGACCAGGAAAGCTAAACGCCGTCTTCATGGGCACGCCCCAGTTCGCGGCCACGGTCCTCGAACACGTGCTGGCAAGCGACGACGTGGCCGTGTCCGCGGTCTACACCCAGCCCGACCGGCCCTGCGGCCGGGGCAAGAAGTGCCTGCCCGGGCCGGTCAAGATGCTGGCCCTCGACGCCGGCCTGCCCATCCACCAGCCCGAGACCTTCAAGGACCCGGCCGAAGTGGCCCGGCTGGCCGCCTATGCCCCCGACGTGCTGCTCGTGGCCGCCTACGGCATGATCCTGCCGCAAGCCGTGCTCGACATCCCGCGCCTTATGCCCCTTAACGTCCACGCCTCGCTGCTGCCGGCCTGGCGCGGGGCGGCACCCATCGAGCGGGCCATCGCCGCCGGCGATACGCTCACCGGCGTGACCATCATGCGCATGGTGGCCGCCCTGGACGCCGGCCCCATGATCCTGCAGCGCGTGCTGGCCATCGGCCAAAACGACACGGCCGGCGAGCTGCGGGCCGAACTGGCCG
Source organism: Solidesulfovibrio sp. DCME (assembly GCF_049995385.1). Classification (NCBI taxonomy): domain Bacteria; kingdom Pseudomonadati; phylum Thermodesulfobacteriota; class Desulfovibrionia; order Desulfovibrionales; family Desulfovibrionaceae; genus Solidesulfovibrio; species Solidesulfovibrio sp. DCME. The sequence goes on along the minus strand of NZ_CP188261.1, from coordinate 44,008 downwards.
ACCTCGGCGGGCGCCTGCTCACCCACACCCTCAAGCGCCTGCGCACCGGCGGCGTGCCCATGGTGGAGCAGGACCCGGACAAGGTCACCTACGCCAGGAAGATCGACAAGGCCGAGGCGCTGGTCGACTGGAACCGGCCGGCGGCCGAGGTCCACAACCTCATCCGGGCCATGACGCCCCATCCGGGCGCCTTTTTCTTCTGGAAACCCGCCCCGGACAGGGAGGCGCTGCGCATCATCGCCCATCCCGGCCGGGTGGGCTGCCCCCTGCCCCCCGGGGCCAGGCCCGGCGATATCCTGGGCCTGCTGGAATGCCATCTGGGCGTGGCCTGCGCCGACGCCGTCTATTTCATCCCCACGGTCGTCCCGGCCGGCAAGCGGCCCATGGATGCCAAGGCTTTTTCCTGCGGCTACCTCGGCAAATGCGACGACGACGCCATGGCCGTGTGCGGCCCGCCGGGCACGGGTGGGGCCGTTTGAGTGCCGCATCCGCGAAAGCCGTGGCCGTTTGTTGAGGGCAAGACCGAAATTGACTTTTTTCTTAAAAAATACGCGCGTATTTTTTAAGGGACACAACACGAGGCCCGTCGGAAGGGACCAACGCATTGGTGGAACGTAACGAACCCTCGCGCAAGCGCCTGTTCATCGGCTTGCTGTGCGGCACGGGCCTGGCCGTGTGCGCCGTCCTGGCGCTGGTCTGGATCGTGCCCTACATCGGCCTGGCCAACATCCATCCCCTGGTGCCCTGGGTGCTGGGCGCCTTTTTCGCCGCCGCCATCCTGCTCGTCTTGTGGGCCACCCTGGGCCTGGCCATCAGCGTCGCCCTGGCCCGGCCGTTTCTGGGCTCGGACCATCTGCGCGGGGTCATGGCCAAGGTCTTCTTGCCGCTGATGACCATCTTCGCCCGGCTGTTTCGGCTGTCCAAAAGCCGGGTGCGGGGTTCCTTCATCAAGGTCAACAACGAGATGGTGGCCGCCGAGAACCGGCGCTACGACCCGTCCCAGATCCTGGTGCTCCTGCCGCACTGCCTGCAATCGAGCCGCTGCCTGCACCGGCTCACCTACGACATCAACAACTGCAAGCGCTGCGGCCAGTGCCCGGTGGACGGGCTCATCAGCCTGTCCGAGGCCTACGGCGTGCACATCGCCATCGCAACAGGCGGCACCATCGCCCGCCGCATCGTGGTGCAAAAACGGCCCCGGCTCATCCTGGCCGTGGCCTGCGAACGCGACCTGACCAGCGGCATCCAGGATACCTATCCCATCCCGGTCTACGGCGTGCTCAACGAACGGCCCAACGGCCCCTGCCTGGACACCCGGGTGGCCCTGCCGCACCTGGAGGGCGCCTTGCGCTTTTTCCTGGTCAACGGCGAGGCCCAAAACCCCCTGTTCGATCGGTTTGCCGGGTTGGCGCCCCTGGGCAAGCCGGCTTCCGCCCTGGGTGGCCCCCGTTGAGCAGGGAAGGGCAGGCCGGCATCCCGCCGGCACGCGCCATCGCCCTGGCCGTCCTTGGCCGCGTCCTGCCCGATCCGACGCGGCCGCCCCGGGGGCCGGGCGCCGGGCAGGATGTCCAGGCCGCCCTGGATGCCGCCCTGGACACCCCGGGCCTCGACCCGCGCGACCGGGGCCTGGCCACGGAACTCGTCTACGGCTACCTGCGCCTGCGCGGCCGGCTGGAATACATCCTGTCGCGGTTCCTCAAAAACCCAGACGCCGTGCCCATGCCTGTCGGCCGGGTGCTTGCCTTGGCTGCCTACGAGATCCTTTTTTGCTCCAAGGTGCCGGCCTATGCCTCGGTGGACTGGGCCGTTTCGGCCGTGCGCAAGCGGGGCGGCAAGGGCCTTTCGGGCATGGCCAACGCCGTGCTGCGCCGCATCGCCGCCGATCCGAGCGTCCTGGCCGATCCGGGTTTTTATTGCCGCGACCGCTGCACCGAACAGGAATTTCTAAGCCGCTTCTATGCCTGCCCCGAGTGGATCGTGGCCATGTGGCTGCGCGACGGCGGCCGGGAGGCGGCCGAGGCCCATCTGCGGGCCCAGATCGAACCGGCGCCCCTGGGGCTTCGGGTCAACGCGACCAAACCCGGCGCCCGGGAACTCTTCGACGCCCTGGCCGGGCTGCCCGAGTGCACGGTGGCGGATTTTCCCACCCTGGCCCTGCCGGCCGGCAGCGACACCACGCCGGCCGGGGTGGACCTCGGCGCCGCCCTGGCCGCCGGGCGCCTGTCGCGCCAGTCCGCCGCCGCCCAACTGGTCCTGGCCAGGCTTGGCCGCGACGGCTGGCCCGAACCCGTTTTCGACGCCTGCGCCGGCCGGGGCGGCAAGACGCTGGCCCTGGCCGAGGCCGGGAAACATGTTTTCGCCGGCGACATGCATGCCGCCAAGCTTTCCGGCCTGTCCAGGGAAGCCCACCGCCTGGGCCTGCCGCCCATCGCCGCCTTTCGGGCCTCGGCCACGCGCATGCCCCTGGCCCGGGCGCCGGGGACGATCCTCCTCGACGCCCCCTGTTCGGGGCTGGGCGTGCTGTCGCGGCGGCCCGACGCCAAATGGCGCCGCCGCCCCGAGGACCTGGCCGGCCTCGTGCGCCTCCAGCGGGCCATGCTGGAGGCCGCCTACGCCAACCTGGCCCCGGGCGGGCGCCTCGTCTACGTGACCTGCACCACCAATCCGGCGGAAAACGAGCAGGCCGTGGACCGCCTCGGCAGCCGCCACCGGGAACTCGTGCTCGAAGCCGAGGTGCCGGCCGTGGCCGAAGCGGGCCTTGGCGAGGCCTTCTACGGCGCGGTGCTCAAGAAACCTTAAGCGGCCTGCGCCGCCTCCTTGGGCCAGCTGCAGCGCCCTGGGCCAAATCACATGGGGCCTGCGCCCACCGCCGAACGCCCCGATCGCCCCGTTTTTCCGGCAGGAACACCTTGCGCGCGCCCGTTCGCACGCGATGTTTCCAGGCGGCGGTCTTCGCGGCGGGGGAGAGGAGGGGGCTTGGTCAGGACGCGAGCTTGAGCGTGGCCACGCCGGCAACGATGAGCCCGACCCCGGCCAGGCGGGAGAGGCTCGCGGCGTCGCCATAGGCCAGCACGCCCACGGCAAAGGCCCCGGCCGCGCCGATGCCCGTCCAGACGGCATAGGCCGTACCCATGGGGATGACGCGCTGGGCCAGATAGAGGAACAGGCCGCTGGCGGCCATGCAGCACACGGCCAAGCCGACGCCCGGGCCCAGGCGCCACGGGGCCTGGGCCAGCTTGAGGCCGATGGGCCAGCCGATTTCGAACAATCCAGCCAGAAACAGGAAAACCCAGGCGTTTCCCATGACAAGGCTCCTTATGCGTGCGGCGGGGAAGGGGGTTCCGGGGCAGGGGGGCAAAAAGCGTCCATGTCCGCGGCCGTTCCGGCGAAATGCAGGAAATAGGCGCCAGCGTAACACGCGGCCAGGCAGCGGGCCTTGAGGTCGGCGAACCGGTCCGGCCGCTCCCGCCAGGCCGCCTGAAAGCCCGGGTCGGCCAGGAAGGGGTAGTGGGCGAACAGGGCGGTGGACCAGAGGGTATTGAAGCGGGGATCGAGCCAGCGCACCGGCGAACCGCGCAGCAGATGCCAGCTCAACGGGCGCATTTCGAACAGCATCCCCCGGCTGTCCGGCTGTCGGCCCTCGGCGTAGGCCGCCTCCATCAGCGGGGCATGGGCCTCGGGGGAAAGCACCAGCACCCCGGTCTGGACGACCCGATCCGGGCCGTTCGCGTAGCCATAGCGGCCGTAAAAGGCCTCGGCCGTGGCCTCGGCGGCGGCGGTGACGCCGTGGCGTTCCTGATAGGCCCGTATGGCCGCGGCCGCCTGGGCGAAGACCTCGGGCGTGGGGCTGGCGAAATGGTCCACCGCGCCAAAGGCTTCGGGCGCCACGTCGGCAAAGACGCTCGGCGCGCCGGGGCGCACCACGATATCCGCGTCGAGCCAGGCCACTTGGCCGCAGGCTCGCAGCCTGGGATGGCGAAAGAGCAGGCATTTCTGCCAGGCCGGCGAACGCGACCGGCCGACGTCCGAATCGTCGAGCAGCCTGTCGAGGACCACCAGGGACAGGCCATGGGCCTTGGCGTAGGCCCGCAGGGCCGGGGCGGCGTGGGCGGCGAAACGGCGCCGGCAGGCCTCGCCGACGACCAGGGTGACCAGGGCGCGTCGCATGGTGCGGTCCGCATACCCCAAGCGGCGGTCAAGGGCCAGCCCGGGGGCAGCGGGGCGGCCGACGGGCCTAGAGGACGCAAACCTTGTTGCGGCCGCCTTCCTTGCAACGGTACAGGGCGGCGTCGGCCCTGGCCAGCAGCGCATCGGCCGATTCGCCGGGGAGGTGGGCGGCCACGCCGGCGCTGATGGAATGGTGCCGACCGGGTTCGAAATCGTAAGCCGCCACGGCGGCCCGGATGCGCTCGGCCAGCTGCACCGCCTGTTCCAGGTCGGTCTCCGGACACAACACCAGGAACTCCTCGCCGCCGATGCGGCCGGCCAGGTCGCAGGAACGCACGGCCTCCCGCAGGATCCGGCCGAAGGCGACGAGGAACCGGTCCCCGCCCTGGTGGCCCAGGCGGTCGTTGACGGATTTGAAGTGATCGATATCGAGGATGATGACGGCAAAGGGCCGGTGGTAGCGGGTGGCCCGCTGCAACTCCTCGTCGAGGCGGTCCATGACCTGGCGGCGGTTGGGCAGGTCGGTCAGCAGGTCGGTGCGCGACAGGCGCATCAGCTCGGCATTGTATTTTTTCAGCTTGTAATTCCAGGCAAAGCCCAGGCCAGCCACCAGGGCGAAGGCCAGGCCGATTTTCAGCGCCAGCGCCTTGTCCAGGCCGGTCTGCACGTTGATGGCCACGTGCTCGTTGACGATGCGGCCCCGTTCCTGGGGGGTGATGGAAACCACGCCCTTGTCGAGGATGCCGCGCAGCACCGGCTCCGATCGCACCACGCCCAGACGGAGGTTGTTGGCGTAGTTGGGCAGCCGGCCGGCGATCTTGAGGTTAAAAAGCCCTTCCTTCTTGATGGTGTAGGCGGCGATGATAAGCGAGCGCATGGTCATGTCGGCCTTGCGGTCCGAAACCATGTTGAGGGCGTCCATTTCCGAGTCCGTGGTCACGATCCTGAGGTTGGGGTACTCGGACCGGACGCGTTCCTCCATGGAGGTGCCGCGCGGGAAGACGATGGACTCGCCCGTAAGCCCGGCCGGGTCGTCGATGAAGGGATGTTCCTCCCGGGTGATGAACACGTTGGAGTCGTTGAAGACGGGTGCGGTGAATAGCAGCCACTCGTTTCTTGCCGGCGTCTCGTTGAGGAAGCTTAGGACCTGGCAGCGCCCGTCCTTGGAAGCCTCCAGGCTTTCGTCCCAGTCGGTGGTGGGAACGAGCCGGAAGGTGACGCCGGTGCGCTCGGACACCAGCCGCAGCAAATCGGCGGCAATGCCCTCGTGCTCGCCCTGGCTGTTGATGCTTTCAAACGGCACCCAGTCCGGGTCCACGCACAGGCGCACCGGGCCATGGTTCTGCACATAGGCCTGTTCCTCGGCCGTAAGCGCCACCTGCTGGGCCCTGCCTGGCCGGCAGGCCAGGCAAAAAACGACAACAACCATCGCCGCGACCAGCCCGTATTGCCTGCGGGCCAGGCGGTTCGACCGGCGACGTATGCCCGTGCTTGCCATGCTCGTTTCCCCGAATCCGACGCAATGCCGCCTTTGACTTACTCGAGTATCGCCAGAGGGCAGGGGAGGCAACCCCGTTTTCCCCATTCCAATCGTTGCCACGGGAAAAATATCCGGCTGTGGACACGATACGGCTTTCATGGCACTCTTTAAGGCCCGCCGTTGCGTTCTCACGGCCATCTCGCAACCTCGTTAGGAGGGAACGGTATGCGCCTGTCACTGCACGCCAAGTTCTTCACACCCATCCTCGCCCTGGTCGTCCTCGGCATGGCCGTCCTGGTAACCCTCAACGAGCGCGCCTCCAAACAAGCCCTGGAGCATGTCGAAGGCCAGGCCATGGTCCTGTTGTGCCAGTCCATGGCCAAGGACATTTCCGGGACCGTGCGCGCCAACCTGGGCATTCTCGGCAGTTTCGCCAAACTGCCTCTCCTGGCCGCCGCCGCCTCGGGCGAACACACCGCTGCGGCCAACGAACTGCTCACCATCATGAGCCGGGGCATGCCGGGCGCGGACTACGCCAACATCTTCAACGCCCAAGGCGTCTCCACGGCCTCGAGCAATCCGAACACCATCGGCAAGATCAACGTGGCGGACCGCGACTACTTCGGCCAAGTCATCGGCCAGGGCAGGGCCGACGTGATCTCCAAGGCCATCGTCAGCCGCACCACTGGCAAGGCCGCCATCGTCCTGGCCCAGCCCCTGCGCGACGCCTCGGGCCGGCTCGTGGGCTTGGTCAACACCGGCATGGACCTGGAGTCCCTGACCAACGACCTCGCCGCCACCAAGATCGGCCAGACGGGCTACGCCTTCATCCTCGACGGCCAGGGCATGGTCCTGGCCCATCCGGACAAGTCCCTGCTCATGCAAGGCGATTTCGCGCAAAGCGAAACCGGGAAGCGCATCCTGGCCGTCACCGGCACGGGCGTGATCGCCTACACGGACGCAAGCGGCCCCCATCTGGCCGCAGTGACGCGCGAGCCCAGGACCGGCTGGTTTTTCGTGGTCGAGTCCCCGGTTCGGGAGTTCCAGTCCTTTGCCGACGCCGCCACGAGGCAAAACATCCTTATCGCCGTGGCCTTCACCGTGGCCATGGTCCTCGCCATCGTGACGGTGCTGCGGCTGTCCGTGCTGCGGGGGCTGCGCCGGTGCATGGCTTTTTCCGCCGCCGTGGCCCGGGGCGATCTGGACCACGAACTGGACATCCGCTCCGGGGACGAGCTGCAAACCCTGGCCGAGTCCCTGACGGCCATGAGCCGCAGCATCCGGGCCTACCTGGACGAGGCCAAGGCCAAGGGCGACGAGGCCCAGGCCCAGGCCGCCCGCGCCACCCAGGCCCTCGACGAAGCCCGGCAGGCCCAGGCCGAGGCGGCCCAGGCCCAGACCCGGGGCCTGCTTCTGGCCGCCGACCGGCTGCAGGGTGTCATGCAGGCCCTGGCCGACGGCTCGGCCCAGCTGGCCTCGGAGGTGTCCGCCGTGGTCGCTTCGGTGGAGGAACAGGAACACCGCACGGCGGAAACAGCCACGTCCATGGAGGAAATGAACGCCACCGTGCTCGAGGTGGCCCGCAACGCCGCCCAGGCCGCGATCAAGGCCGGCGAGGCCAGGACCCGGGCCGAGGACGGCCGCGACGTGGTGGAGCAGTCCCTGGCGGCCATCAGCCGGGTGGAGGCGGTCTCCCGGGAGGTCAAGGTCGGCATGGATGCCCTGGGCGAAAAGGCCCAGGCCGTGGGCGCCATCATGAACGTGATTTCGGACATCGCCGACCAGACCAACCTGCTGGCCTTAAACGCGGCCATCGAGGCGGCCCGGGCAGGGGAAGCGGGCAGGGGATTCGCGGTGGTGGCCGACGAGGTCCGCAAGCTGGCCGAAAAGACCATGACCGCCACCAAGGAAGTGGGGGCGTCCATCAGCGCCATCCAGGCCGGCGTGCAGGAAAGCCGGGCCAAGGTGGACGAGGCGGCCCAGGCGGTGGTGCGGGCCACGGAACTGGCCAGCGCCTCGGGGGAGGCCTTGCGGGCCATCGTGACCCTGGTGGACAACACGAGTTCCCAGGTGCAGGGCATCGCCACGGCCGCCGAGGAGCAGTCGGCGGCCAGCGAGGAGATCAGCAAGGCCGAGGAGGACGTCAGCCGCCTGTCGGCGGACATCGCCCGGGGCATGCGCGAATCGTCCGGCGTGGTGGACAACATGGGCCGTCAGGTGGAGGCGCTGGAAGAGATGGTGGCGGCGTTTCGTCAGAACTGCATCGGCGAGGAATGCTGAGGCGTCCCCTGGCCCGGGGTATGCCCTTGGCCAGGTCAAAATATTCCTTAATTGGAATAATCGAGATACTTATATTCCTTGTTGCCCCGGGCGTCAGTCCAATTCCTTGGCCGTCCAGATGCAACGGCCGATGATTTCGAAATCGTCCGCATCGGCGACAAGCAGCAAATTGGGGTCGTTGTCCGAAGCCACGCACAAATGGCCGTCGCGATCCACCAAACGCTTGATGTACATCTGGCCGTTATAGCGCAGGTAGTAGATCTTGTTTTTGACGAACTGTCGCCGCCCCTCGTCCACAAGCACCACACTGCCGTCGGGGATGGTCGGCTCCATACTGTCGCCAAAGGCCCGGATGACGGTCATGTATTCCGGATTGCCCTTGGACCGGATCCATTCCGTGCGAAAACTCAGATAGGTCAGCGTCCGGTCGCCGGTCTCCGTCGACCCGCCGCCCATGGACCCCGTGGCCTCGCGCAGCGGTACCTCGGTGTACTGGAGCTGCTGGGCCTCCCGGGTCCGGATGTCGCGCAGAAGTGCCTGCAGGGCCGTAGCCTCCCCGCCGAGCCCGGCCTGGCGGCCCGATTCCCCGCCATAGCGCGACTCCCGGACATGGTAGCGCCGGGAAAGCGGCCCCTCCGGCACATAGTCCTGGCTCTCCAGCTGCTTGTGGCCCAGGGCGATCATTTCCTCGTAGGAAAGGTCGAAAAATTCCGCGAAACGACGCCGCACCGCCGACTTGGGCGACTGCTTGCCGGCCAGGATCTTGCTGACATACCCCTGGGAAACCCCGGCAAAGGCGGCCAGATCCCCCTGATTGGGGTTTCCCCTGCCTACCAGTTCCACCAGCGCCTTCCAGAAACACCGATCTTCCTCGGTGCGCAGGGCCGGTCCATCGGGCGGCAACTCAGCCAGGGATGGTCGGATCATGACGCCTCTTGTGCCCTAGGTGGAGGGGGAATGTCCATTCCTTTTTAGGAATATTATTCTTGACAAGTATTCCTAATAGGAATACTTATGGAATCCAGCAAGACCCTTTCTGCCAAGCCAAACCCGTGGAGACGGTTCCATGCGCGAAGCCGAATTGGAGGAGAGACTGGCGGCCAGCCTGGGCGAGCCCGCCGCCCGGGCGGCCGTGGATGCCCTCATCGCCGAGTGGGGCGGCTGCCGCCTCGATATCCCCAACGGGGCCACGGCCCGCAAACGCCGCCGGGACAGCGAAATCCGGCGCATGTACCGCGCCGGCGTCGACCTGTTCGCCCTGCGCGACCAGTTCGGCCTTTCCGACCGCCATCTGCGCCGTATTGTCGCCAGCACCCACTGACGCGCCTTATTTGGCCATGGCCCGTTCCATGGCCGCGGCCAACTCCCCGGGCTCGAACGGCTTGGCCACGTATTCGTCCATGCCGGCCTCCAGCCCCCGCTCCCGGTCCGCGTCCATGGCATAGGCCGTCAGCGCCACCACCGGGATGGAGGCCACCGCATCCGCCACCTGGCCCGACCGGATCAGCCGGGTGGCTTCCAGGCCGTTTAAGCGCGGCATCTGGATGTCCATAAGCACCAGGTCGAAGGGCTCCCGAGCCAGCATGACCAGCGCCTCGCGCCCATCCGCGGCGGTTTTCACCTGATGCCCGAGCTTTTGCAAGGCGCGCACGGTGTAAATGCGGTTGACGGGCTCGTCCTCGGCCAAAAGGATGCGCAGGGACGTCGGGCCGCCCAGGCGCGGCCCGACCACCTCCGGCCGTGGGCGCGGCGGGCTGTCGGCAGGCAGGCCGCAGGTCACGGTCAGCACGAAGGTGCTGCCCTGCCCGGGCGTGGATTCCAGGGCGATGTCGCCGTCCATGAGCCGGGCCAACCGCCGAGCCACGGTCAAGCCGACCCCGGCACCGTCGTACTGCTTCGTCAGCCGGTCCTCGCCGATGCCGAAAGGCTCAAAAAGGCTGGCTTGCACCTCGGGCGCGATGCCCACCCCCGTATCCGCCACCGTGACGCGGATGCGGGCCTGCCCCGGGGCAGCCCCGTCCGGCCCGGCCTCGCCCGGGGCGAAGCGCGCCGTGACGGACCCTTTTCGGGTATGCTTGAAGGCGTTGCCGAGCAGCGTGATACACATCTGCCGCAGGCGATGGGGATCGGCGATCACCCGGGCGGGCAGCCGCGCATCGAAATGATAGATGAAGGTAAAGGGCCGCATGCGGCTTTGGCTGACGAAATTGCGCAGAAGCGGCAGCAGTTCGTCCTGCAGGTCGAAAGCCACCGGGTGCAGGGCCATCCGGCCGCTTTCCACCGTGGATAGATCGAGCAGTTCGTCGACGATGTCCCGTAAAATACCGGCGGACTGCCGGATCACGGTCAGGTGCTCCCGGGTTTCGCCCTCCGCGGCACCGTCCAGCAGCAGTTGGGACAGGCCGATGATGCCGTTTAGGGGCGTGCGCAACTCGTGGCTGATGTTGGCCACGAACTGCGCCTTGGCCGCGCTCGCCGCGGCCGCGGCCTGTTTGGTGGCCAGCAGGTCCGCTTCCAGGCGCTTGGTGCCGGTCAAGTCCGCGAAAGCCAGGACATGGCGCGCCCCATCCGCCCCGACGCGCCTGAACTGGCAGTGCGCGTCGAGCACCCCGCCATCGCTGCGCCGCAGCCCGTATGTACCGACATGCCCGCCGCTGGCCGCCATGTCCGGTGCCGCCGCCTGGAGAAAGGCCTGCCGCGCGTGCGGCCCGGGAAACAGCAAGGCGACGTCCCGCCCCAGGAGCGCCTCGGGCGTATAGCCGAGCATCATTGCGCCCTGGTTGTTGCTTTTTTCGATGCGGCCGTTGCGTTCCAGGACCAGGCCGATGAGGGCATTGTCGAACAGGGCTTCCGCCTCGGCTGCGGGCAATGCCTCGCAACCGGGCGCCTCCCCGTCGCCGCCACGGGCGAGCGGCCGGGACTGCGCCTGGCCGGCCGTTTCCCGCGCGGATGGGTGCTGTTGCCCGTTGCCAGGCCGCGTCTCGTCGTCGTCCTGAACGCACGCCGTCATGGCTTGCCCCCCGGATCACCCAACGGTTCGGTACGAGTGCCAGCCAGCATACCCCCAGCACGGCGCCCCCGCAAGGACATGGCCCCGATTTCCGTCTTTCCCAGGGTCATTTCTGGCGATTCCGGTCGGCCGGGCCGGCCGCCTCGGGCGGCAGACCCCGCCGGGCCGGGCTTGTAGCCCGAGGCGGCGCGGCACAGGGCCCGCTGGCAGGTGGGGCGCTCGCGGTGAGGCGCCGTCAGGACCCGTCGCGACGCCGGCAAAACTGGTCGCACAGGTCCCAGGCGCGTTCGAGGATGCCGGCGCAGCCGTTCATCAGGTTGTCGACGTAGAGGGCATCGTAGGTTTGCCGGCACATGGCCAGGCAGCTTGGCAGGTCGGCCGGCGGCGAAGCCAACTCCGCGCGGTAGCGTTGGCAGATGGGGTCGGAAAGGCAGCTCCCGGGGGTCGGCAGGGCGGAGCAGTAGCCGTAATAGTCCGAAACCGTCATGACAGGCGGTTTGTCGCCGCCGTCCTGACGCATCCCCTGGCCGGCGCAGCCGGCCAACCATGCGACAAGGCCCACCACAACGAAGCAACGCAAGGACATGCCTTCCTCCTTCCCGGCCATCTGCTGGACAGGATGCCCAAGGCGCAATTCCTTGTAAAGCCCTCCGATTTGAAAATGTCCTTTGCTCTAACATGTTTTTTTATTTTGACATAGACTGGCTTGTTCTTGTCCGCCTTCCATGGTCACTTGGCTTTCAAGGAAGGTGCAACATGCAAACGCAATCGAACTTGCCAGCCTTTTCCAACGACATAAGCAGCGCGGTCCTGTCCAGCTACGCCAACATCGCCGAGGACGGCACCATCTGTTTCGTGTCCGACAAGATCTACCGCGCCTGCGACGTCTGCGGCACGGTCTTCGTCGGTTCGGCCTACCGTGCGGCCTTCGCCGGGCCGCCGACCTGTCCGTTCTGCGGTGCCCTGGCTTGCGCTCCCGTGGTCAGGGGGCGGCTGTCGTGAACACCCTCGACAAATTCCTGTCCCGCAAACTGTTGGCCGCCGCCTGCTCCATCGCCGTCATCGCCGTCAACCGCAAATGGACGCTAGGCCTTAGCGATGAAGATATCCGGTCCGTCACCGATATCGCCCTGGCCACCATCGGTTCCCAGGCCGGCATCGACCTGGCCGAACGGGTGCTGCCCCTGGTTGGCCGCAAACCCGCCGCCACACCGGACGGAGGCCCGCATGGCGCCTGATCAGGCCTTCTTGCCCCTCTGGATGTCCTTCCTGATCGGGCTGGTCCTCTTTTTTACCCGCAAATGGGTGGCTGACGTGGCCAGGGCCATCGACTCCCTGGAAGAACGCCTGCGCCTTTTGGAAAAATCCCAGGCCGAATGCCGTCTGGAGTTGGCCAAGGGCTATCCCACCCGGCCCGAATTGGAACGCCTGGTGGAACGCCTGGAAAACCACGCCACCCGCCTGACCATCCTCGAGGAACGCGATCTGGCCGCCTAAGCCCCCTTTCCACGTGTTTTCCCCGCCAAGGAGCCGAGCATGCCCCATGCCCTGTCCGGACCCGTCAGCCTCGATGCGCTTTCCGCCCTCAATCCCCATCTGTCCCTGGCCGACATCCTGGCCCTGTGGAGCTGGGCCGGCCCGTCCCGGCGCATCCATTGAACCGGAGCAGCCGCACCCGTAGCCTAACCTTCTCCGGAGCATCGCCATGCCTGCCAAATCCGATCCCAAACGGCTCACCGACCGCCAGCGGCGGTTCGTGGAGGAATACCTTGTCGACCTCAAGGCGGGTGCGGCCGCCATCCGGGCCGGCTACAGCGAAAAAAGCGCCGAAACACTCGGGGCGCGCCTGCGAAACCTTCCCCATGTGCGCGACGCCATCGAAGCGGCCATGACCAGGCGCAGCCGCCGCACCGGCATCACCCAGGACCGGGTGGTGGCGGAACTGGCCCGCATCGCCTTTGCCGACATCCGTGATTTCGTGGACTGGGACGAAAGCGGCGTGACCCTGCGCGCCGCCCGGGAACTCGGCCCGCAACAGACCGCCTGTGTGGCGGAAATCGTGGAAACCCCCGGCAAGGGGCTGCGCATCAAGCTCCACGGCAAGCCCCAAGCCCTGGCCGCCTTGTCGCGGCATCTGGGCACGCGCGACAAACCTGCCGCGGACACCCCCCAGCCAACGTCCATCACCGTGATCACCAGCGTCCCGCCGCCGGACCCGGCCCCTTTGCTCGACGATGCGGCCTGTCCCGCAGACCGGGCAGGGGAGGGGAGTTCGACCTAGATTGCCGGCGCGCCTTGTTCCCAGGCCGGGCCATCCGCCACGGCGCACATGCGTTGCGTGCCCTTGCCATCCGTGGCGCAACCGCGGTCCCGGGCGACGTTGCGGCGGCTTGCTTCCCGCTCCTGCTGGCGCAGCAGCACCATGCGCATCAGGCAATCCGAGCCGGTCCGCTGCCCGGCCACAGGTGCCAACCGGGCAGCGGCCAACACCCGGCCATACGCGCCAAGCCCTGTCTGCGGACGGCGCATGACGCTGCCGCCCAGCAGCGCGGCCACCACCAATGCCCCCAAAAACAGCATCAGCCCAGCTCGCGGACGCGTTTCCATCGCACCAATCCTCCGCAATCGTTCCTTGTCTTGCCTCTTCGGCACTGCCCAAACCGTGCCATATAAAAATATTAATCATATATGCTTGTTATGAAATCCTCTTTCCGGCAGGAGTCCCATGGCGCGCTATTTTAACGACATTTCGGAACCTCCCGCGACCATTTCCCTGGACTATGTCCCGCAACCCCGCCAGGCGGCCTTGCACGCCTGTCCGGCCAACGAAATCCTGTTCGGCGGCGCGGCCGGCCCCGGCAAAAGCCATGCCCTGCGCTTCGAGGGCCTGCTGTCCTGCCTGCGCGTGCCGGGTTTGCAAGCCTATTTTTTTCGCCGCACCCTTCCCGAACTGGAACGCAATCACATCCTGCCGTCCTTGTCCCAGTTTCCCCCGGCTTTGTGCCGTTATGTTGCCTCAAGGCGTGCTTTCGAATTTCGAAACGGCTCCCGCATGACCTTTTGCAGCTGCCATCGCGAGGCGGACGTGTTTGCCTACCAGGGCGTGGAAATCCATTTGCTGCTCATCGACGAACTGACGCATTTCACGGAATTTCAGTATGACTACCTGCGCGGCCGCCTGCGCTGCGCCCTGGACGTGCCGCCGCCTTACCGCCACAAGATCCCGGGCATTGTCTGCGCCTCCAATCCTGGCGGCCCCGGGCACGCCTTCGTCAAGGCCCGCTTCGTGGACTTTTCCCCGCCTGCGGTGCCCAAACGCGCACCTGACGCCGAGGGGGGGATGGTGCGCTGCTTCATCCCGGCCAAACTGGCCGACAATCCCATTTTGCTCTCCCGCGACCCCCATTATGCCAAACGCCTGGAAGCTTTGCCCGAACCCTACCGATCGGCCTACCGCGACGGCGACTGGGACATCTTCCTCGGACAGGCTTTCGCCTTTTCCAGGCGCCATCATGTCGTCCCGCCCCGGCCGATTCCTTCGGACGCGCCGCTTTTCATGACCTTTGACTGGGGCTACGGCGCCCCTTTTTCCGTGGGCTGGTGGTGGGTGGATGCCGACGGGCGGCTGTTGCGCTTTGCCGAGTGGTACGGCTGGAACGGCCAGCCCAACCAGGGGTTGCGCTTGACCGATTCCCGCATCGCCGCCGGCATCGTGGAAAAGGAACAGCGCCTGGGTATTGCGGGGCGGGCCATGACCCGCCTGGCCGGGCCGGACTGTTTCGCCAAAAAGCCGGATTACCGGGGCGGCGGCCAGGGCCCGAGCACGGCCGAAACCTTTGCCGCGGCTGGGCTGTACCTGGTGCCTGGCGACCCCAGCCGCACGGCCAAGATCCGCCAGTTCCACGAGCGCCTGCGGCCTCGAAGCCACAGCCTGCCCATGCTCGTTGTCTACGATGTCTGCGAACAGTTCATCCGCACCATTCCCGCGCTTTCCACCGACCGGCACAATGTCGAGGACATCGACACCCATGCCGAGGACCACATCTATGACGAGGCCTGCCATGTCTGCATGGCCCGCCCCTTGGCCTCCCCTTTGACGGAGAAAACCAAACCGGCCGCGGCCCGCATTATCGACTCCCTGACAGCCGACGGCACCTGCGCCGATCCCTTCCCTGCTCCCCCCGATGTATAGTTTTCTTACGGCCAGGAAATTCTCTTGGGACCAGGTGTATGCATTCTAGTCACCGAACGTTCCTCGTTGCAGATCATTTCTCCTAACAATCTTAAATCATTTTATTTATAATTTGGCATGGAACATGCAAATGAGGGGTAACCGCCGCAGTGATGGGCCATGCAGCATCTTGGCCCAGGCGGCAAGACGAACCCATTCGGCTTTGGCCGACAAACCCTGGAGGATTTCCATGCAAGGCAAGACGTTCGGCATCGTTTTGGCGGCTATGGCGACTGTTGCGCTGACCGCTTCCCTGGCCCTGGCCCGCCCCGGCGGTGGTCCCGGCGGCGGCCCCGGAGCCGGCGGTTGCCCCGGCTATGGCGCCGGCATGATGGCCAAACTGACCCCTGAACAGCAGGCCGCCTTTACCAAGCTGCATGACGCGTTTGCCGCCAAGACCGCCCAACTGCGCGCCGACCTGGGCGTCAAGCGGGCCGAACTCAACGCCCTGGTCGTTCTCCAGAACACTGACCAGGCCAAAATCACGGCCCTGACCAAGCAGATTGGCGACCTGGAAGGCCAGCTGCTGGCGGAAAAGACCCAGTTCCGCATCCAGGTGGCCAAGGAGATCGGACCCAATGTCATGGGCGGCGGGTATCACCGTGGGATGATGGGTGGTGGCTACGGGCCGTGCGCCGGCGGCGGCTGCCAGTAGCACCTTGCCGGGGCCGGACATGGGTTCGGCCCCGTTTCCGTGAAAAGCACGTGGAGCATCGCCGTGGAACTCGCCGGAATCCCACATTCGATCTTCGGCATACCACTGGATGCTCTTCTGGTTTCGGCCGTACTCCTCTTTTTGTTGCTTGTTGTCGGCCTGGGCGTTCGCCGGCAGCACCATCACCAGCGCCGACAAACCTCTGCCAAAGCCGACCGTGACGACGCCTTGCGCCTGTTACGCAGCCGCTTGGAATGTGGAGCCATTTCCCAAACGGAATTCGAACGGTTGCGCCGTTCCCTTGAGTCCTGATCGTATCCCTTGCAATCGATGCGGCGGGCCTTTACCCCGCATTGTCTGCATACAGCGCGCGACCCCACCCTCTTTGCGCGCCCCAAGCCCGAAGCGGTCCCCGCCGCTTCGGGCTTTCAACGAACCGATGACATTCGTTCGCGACGTTGCTAGGTTCCGGCCGACACGTTCCCGGACCGCCTAAGGAGACCCCATGCGTGCAAACAGCCATGCCCCGGTCATGAGCCGCAGCGCCGCCATTTTGGGCATTGTTTTGGCCCTGCTGGTCGGCTTTTTCCTCGGATTCACCGTTCACGGGCTCGTCGGTGGCAAAGCCGCGCCTACCCAGGCTTCCCAGCCCACGGCCCAAATGCCGCCGCCCTCGGCCGCGCCCGAACCCAACCCCGCCCTGGCCGACCGCATCAAGGCCCTGGAAAAACAGACCCAGCTCGAACCGGCCAACAGTGCCGCCTGGACGGAACTGGGCAACCTCTATTTCGATACCCACCAGCCCGAACAGGCCATCAAGGCCTACGAGAAATCCCTGACCCTCGATCCCCGCCAGCCCGATGTGCTGACCGACCAGGGCGTCATGTACCGGGAGATCGGCCAATTCGACAAAGCCCTCAACGCCTTTGACAAGGCCCTGGCCATCACGCCCGGCCACGTCATCGCCTCGTTCAATAAAAGCATCGTGCTGACCCACGACAAGAACGACAAGGCCGGCGCCTTGGCCGTGCTCAAGGCCCTGGCGCTGAAAAACCCCAATGCCAAGCTACCCGACGGCCATACCGTCACGGAAGCCATTCAGGAGCTTTCCGGCAAATAATGGCACCTTGCCTCCTGCTCATAAAACAACGCCCCTCCCGGCCGCTTGGCTGGGAGGGGCGTTTTCGTTTCCAATTCCCAGCCGTTTGGCCGGGAGAGGTGTCTTCGTTCCCATTTCCGGCCCCTTGGCCGTGAGAGGCATCTTCGTTCCCATTCCCGTCGCTTGGACGGGAGAGGCGTCTTTGCACCCATTTCCGGCCGCTTGGCCGGGTGAGACGTTGTCGTTTCCGTCGACGCGGGCGGCTACTTTGCGGCCGGGTCCTTGTAGACCGCGCCCTGGGCGGCGGATTTGACCAGGGAGGCATAGCGGCGCAGCAGGGGGGAAGGGATGTCCTTTTGAGGCGCCACATGGCTTTGACGGCGCGCTTCCAGCTCGGCGGCGTCCACCCACAATTCCAGACCGCGCCCGGGGATGTCGATGGCGATGACATCGCCGTCGCGCACCAGCGCAATAGGCCCGCCGTCGGCCGCCTCGGGCGAGACGTGGCCGATGGCCGCGCCGCGCGTGCCGCCGCTGAACCGGCCGTCGGTAATCAGCGCCACGGTTTCGCCCAGGCCCATGCCCATGATGTTGGAGGTGGGGGAGAGCATCTCGCGCATGCCCGGCCCGCCTTGGGGACCTTCGTAGCGGATGACCACCACGTCGCCGGGCTTGATTTCCCCGCCGAGGATGGCCGCGTTGGCCGCTTCCTCGCCGTCGAAGACCCGGGCCGGGCCGGTGTGGCGCATCATGGCCGGGGCCACGGCCGACTGCTTGACCACGGCCCCTTCGGGGGCCAGGCTGCCGCGCAGGATGGCGATGCCGCCCTCGTTGGCGTAGGGCTCCTTGGCCCGGATGACATCGAAGTTTTTGACCCGGGCCTTGAGGTCCCTCAGGTTCTCGCCGAGCGTCTTGCCCGTGACGGTCAGCACGTCGAGGTGGAGCAGGCCTTTTTCGGCCAGCACGCTCATGACGGCCGGGATGCCGCCGGCGCGCTCCAGGTCGTCGAGGTAGTGGTGGCCGGCCGGGGAGAGCTTGCACAGGTTGGGGGTCTTGCGGGAAATCGTGTCGAAGATGTCGAGTGTCAGCGGCAAGCCGGCCTCGGCGAACACCGCCGGCAAATGGAGCACGGTGTTGGTGGAGCAGCCCAGGGCCATGTCCATGGTCACGGCGTTTTCCAGGCTTTTTTCCGTGACGATGTCGCGGGGGCGGATATTGTTGGCCAGCAGGTCCATGACGCGCATGCCCGCTTTTTTCGCCAGGCGCACGCGCTTGGCCGTGACGGCCGGGATGGTGCCGTTGCCCGGCAGGCCCAGGCCCACGGATTCGGACAGGCAGTTCATGGAATTGGCCGTGAACATGCCCGAACAGGAGCCGCAACCCGGACAGGCGTTTTCTTCGAGCTCCTCAAGCTTTTCCTGGTCGATGCCGCCGCGCTTGAATTTGCCCACGGCCTCGAACACGTCGATGAGGTCGCACGAGCCTTCGCTGGTCGTTCCGGCCAGCATGGGCCCGCCGCTGACGATGACCGCAGGGATGTTGAGCCGCAGCATGGCCATGAGCATGCCCGGCACGACCTTGTCGCAGTTGGGGATGCACACCAGGGCGTCGAAGGGGTGGGCCATGGCCATGATCTCGATGGAATCGGCGATGATCTCGCGGCTGACCAGCGAATAGTGCATGCCGGCGTGGTTCATGGCCAGCCCGTCGCACACGCCGATGACCGGGAAGATCATGGGCGTGCCGCCGGCCAGGCGGATGCCGGCCTTGACGGCTTCGGCGATGGTGTTCAAGTGGATATGGCCGGGCACGACCTCGTTGGCGGAATTGACCACGCCGATAAGCGGCCGTTCCATTTCCTCCCGAGTCAGGCCCAGGGCGTAGAGCAGGGACCGGTGGGGGGCTTTTTCCAGTCCGGATTTGAATTGCGAGCTGCGCATGGCGGTATCCTTGGTGCGATTGGCTTCGGCGACATGCCGAGGCGGGAAGTTTTCCACACGCGGGCGGCTTCTGGCAAGTTTCCCGCGTCGGCTTGCGCCGTTTCCCGGCCGGGACCGGTCCTGACGCCATGCGCATCGTCAATCTGCATCACACGGGATTCGTTGACACTTTCAGAGCGTTAGGCCATGACGTCCTGTCGCTTGGCGCCGACCCCGGTTGTGACATTCGCTTGACCGAACCCCTTTCCGCCCGTCGATTTTCGGCCTTGCTTGCGGGCCGCGGCTTCGTCCCCGATCTCGTCTTCTGGTACGACGCCTGCCAGATACCCTGGATTTTCGGCTTCGAAACCGCACCGGCGGTCGTTATCGGCTATTCCGTGGATCAGTACATGCATCCCTGGCACATGCCCTACAGCGCCGGTTTCGACGCCGTCTGCGTGGCCCAGAAGGACTATCTCCCCCTGTTCGCCTCCTCACCACAGGGCCGTTCGGTCCACTGGCTGCCGCTTTTTTGCGACCCCGCCCGCGCGGCCGACCCGGGTCAGCCCCGCGATATCCCGGTTTCCTTTGTCGGCACCCTGGACGGCCGCGTCAATGCCGGACGCAAACCCTTTTTGCGGGCCTTTCGCAAAAAAGCCCCCCTGGTCATGGCGTCCGGCGATTTTGCCCCGGTATTTGCCCGCAGCCGCCTGGTACTCAACCAGAGCGCGGCCGGGGAAATCAATTTCCGGGTCTTCGAGGCCATGGCCTGCGGCGCGGCCCTTTTGACCGAAGCGATCGGCAACGGCTTGACCGACCTGTTTACCCCGGGCCAGGACCTGCTCACCTATCGGCGCGGCGATGCGGCCGAGGCCGCCCGCCTGGCCTTGCGGGCCCTTGCGGACCCCAACTTGGCGGACATCGCCGTAGCGGGGCAGGGGAAGGTGCTCTCCCGGCACACGGTCCAAGCCAGGGCCAAGACCATCCTGGCCCTGGCCAGCCGCCTGGCCGCATCGGGCGCCCCGGCCAGTCGGGTACACCAGCTCGCGGCCGTGCGCGCCGAAGTCCGCAAGGCCTACGCCATGCTGGCCACGGACGAACAGTTGCCCCTAAAGGACGCCGACCGCCGCTTTTTCCTTTCGTTAAGCCAGGATCAGCCCATACGGACCATTTAAGCCATTTTGGCCGTCTCATCGGCGTAGGGCCTGGCATAGCCGTCGATACCGCCCTTGTCGGCCCGAAGGGATCGCGTCCAGGCCCGACTGGCCATGGCCAGGTACAGCCAGGACGGCACGGGGCAGGGCACCTCGCTATTTCGTACCGCCACGGCATCAGCTTCCTGCTCGGCGACCAGCAACGCGGCTTTGGCGTCCAGGGCTTTTCGCGCCTTGCGGCCGAGCCAGCCCAGCTTGTCCAAATCCTTGCCCTCGTAGAGGCCACCACCGCCGATGGAACAGCCACCCAGCCAGGTAAACGAGGCTTCCCGGGCAAAATGGCGGCAGATCTCCAGGGACGCATCGTTGTTGACCGCTTCCGGAAAACCGCACTGGGCCACGGCCATGAACCGTTGCCGGCGAGGTGGCGCGATTTCCCCGCGCCTGGCCGCAATCCTCTCCAGCACGGACACGAGATGGCCCGGCAACTGGTCGGCATAAAGCGGGTAGATAAGGGCCACCCCGTCCGCTTCGTCAAGGCTCTCGGCCAGTCGAGAAAACATCTGTCCGTCCGTATACGCAGCCAACGCATGCACCCGGGAAACAGCTGCTCCGGCTTCTTCCATTTTCTTGTGCAAATACGATTCAAATACCGAGGAATGGCTTTTCGATTTTTTGGGCGAACCATTGATCAATGTTATTTTTTGTCGTCTTTTTACCTTCTTCAATGCCTCTTCGCCCAAAGTTGCTTCCACCTGCGCCCGCATTTCCATCAGCGTCTGCGAGCCGTTAAGGACGACCGCCATGTGCCGGCGGGAAAGCATATTCGCCGCATTCCTGGCCACCACGCCTCGAAATGTTGTTTCGAGCTCCGCATCAGGCCGCGGCAGCCAGCCAATGCCCACCATATCTGGCGTCTGCGCGTATCTGACCAAATGACGCGTCCGCCCGTTTACTTTCTGGAAAAAGGGCAGGAGTACCGGCAAGACCCCCCGTTCAAGCGGTATTTTCAGTGCGCTGGCATAGCCGCCGAAGGATACCGGCGACAGAAGCACGATGGTAGGCGCGCGGGCGATGCGCGCGCACAGCTCTCTGGCGGGATCGTTGCCCCTGCATATACCAGGCGTTTGCACCCAGCAGCCGAAACAACCCTTGCATGGCGAAACATCGCACCTTTCTAGAACGATGCTATCACAATCGACCCCCTTGGCCCTGATCGCATCACCTACAACGGCGCGCACCGCATCCATGCCTTGCGTGTTTTCCGGCAACGCATCCAGAACAAGCCATGTGTCCCCCATTGCCGCATCCTCCGATCTCGCGTATGTTGCTAACAGCAACATAGCTTAATACCCTATGTTGTCATTGTCAACATTACGTTGCGAAAAAGCGCCGCCGAGGCTCCATGTCCCCATCTCCCTATCATCACGGTAATCTTCGCCAAGCTCTCCTTGATGCCGGCGAGCGGCTTTTGGAATCGGAAGGCACAGAGGCCCTCAGCCTGCGCGCTTTGGCCCGGGAGACCAGCGTCAGCCACGCCGCGCCCTACCGGCATTTTACCGACAAGGCCGATCTGCTTGCCGCCTTGGCGGTACGCGGCTTTACGCGCCTCACCCATGCCCTGGGCATCTGCGCCCGAGAGCATCCCGAAGACCCCCGGGCGCGTTATTTCGCTTCCTGCCGACGCTACATCGAACTTGGCCGCAAGCATCCCGCCATGTACAGGCTGATGTTCGGCCAGCGCCCATGCGGCGTCGGCGAACAACCGGAGTTGATCGAAGCCGGGCGCGCCGCGTTCGAAGCACTGCTTGCCTCCCTTGCCAGCAGCAAGGCGGCCGGCATTTTCCGGGACGAACCTGTGGAGCGCCTGGCCATGGCAGTCTGGGCCATGGTCCACGGGCTTACTGAACTGGCCATTGCCGGGCGGCTCGCGCCGTGCGGCGAGGATCGGGAAGAGGGCAGGGCGGTGAGCGAATCGGCCTGCGAATTGTTGCTGCGTGGCCTGCTTATTTCGGATCGCGGCTCTTGACGGACACGCGCTCCACGACCTTCTGGTAATAGACCTGGTCCTTTTCCAGGTCCACGGGCCGGCGGCGCCGGGCATTGACCTTGGTCACGAGGAAATTGAGCTTTTGCATCTGGCGGTAGCGTTCCTGCTCGTCGGTAGCCGCCGCGAGCAGTTCCGTGGCCGTGACGATCTCTTTTTCCTCCAGCAACTCCTGGGGCACATACCCGGCGTTCTTGAGGATCTTATAGGCCATGCGCAGGTCTTCCGGGATCAATGACTCGTCCTCGTAGACGATTTTCCTGCCCTGGCCTTCGAGGTTGTCGAACTCCCCCCGGTTCATGGCCTCGGCGATGCGTTGCTCGGCAATGAATGCGACCGCCCGCAGCATGGCGTCCCCCTTTACTGGGCCAAGGCTTTTTGCAGCTTGGGCATGCCGCCGTCGAGCCATTCCACCACCTTGGGCACGATGCGGCCCAGGGCGTTGGATGCGGCGGCGGCGACGGTTTGGCCGTTGAAGTTCTCCAGCGGATAATAGGCATTGAAATCGCCCGAGGAAACCCGGGTGGTCAGGTTCCTGGTCCACAGGTCCAGGTGCACCGAGACCACGAACCGGCCGCCCTCGGTCTCCTCGACGTTAAACGCCGTGACCTGGCCGGTGAGCACCGCCTCGTGGGCCACGCGCGGCTGATAGTCCACCGGGGTCAGGCCCGTGGACTGGCATTCGATGCCCTGGCGCAGGGCCCGGCCGACCACGTCCTGGGGCGGGCCTTCCCAATAGTATTCGAGGCTGGCCGTGAGCACCCGGTCGCGGGCGGTCAGCACGGCGGTGCGGTCCAGGTTCTCCAGGGCCGTCAGCCCCTTGAAACCGAGCGGCAGCCGATGCTGAGCGCCGGTTTCGCCGGGGCAGGGGACCCCGTCGAGTTCCACCCGCAAATAGCGTGGGGGGGGCGGCGGTTTGCCGAAACACCCGGCCAGGCTGGCCGCGACAAGCAGGCCCACCAGACAACGCCAGCCGAATTGCACGATAGTCATGCCTATTTTCCCGTGGACGGCCGCAACAACTCCCAGGGCCGCTCGCGCAGCCGACCGGAAAGCTCCTTGATCTCGCGACTGGTCCGGTTGAGATTTTTGAGAATGTCCTCCAACTGTTCCTGATCGTAGGCAAACCCCTGGCGCACGTCGCCGATGAGCCCGCCCACGCTGTCACCCTGCTTGCGGAAATTCGTCAACGTCTTGGTCAACTCGGTTTCCAGGCTGGTTACGGCCTTTTCCATGCGGCGCAGGGTTTTGTCCAGGCTGTCCGCGGCCGTGCCGCCCTTGGCCGAAAGCGTTTCCCAGTTGCGGCGGAAATCGTTGGCCGCCAGGCGCAGGTCCGCCACCAACTGGGGTGTCCCTTCCAGGGCCCGCTTGAGGGATTCGGTATTTTCGGGGGTGAAAAGCTTGGCGATATTATCCGCGATATCGTTGATCTTGGGCCGGACGTCATCGAGCATTTCCCCGGCCTTGGCCGCCAGTTCCTGCATGTCCATGGTGGAAACCGCCGGCAGGTCGGCCCCCGGTGCCAGGCGCGGGCCGGGTTCCCCCCGCAGCTCCAGCAGCACGTAATAATCGCCCACCAGCCCCTTTTGCGCGATGCGGGCCACCGTGCCCGTGTAGAGCGGAAAGCCCTTGCGGACATCAATGTCCACGGCGATGCGCCGGGGATTGGTCGGATCCAGGTCAATGGCGGCCACCCGGCCGATGTCCAACCCGGCGTATTTGACGGTCCGCCCCGGGCTCAAATCCTTGACCGAAGTGAAATAGATACGGAATTTGTCGTATTTGACCCAAAACCAATTGCCGCCGAGCACCACCATGAACGCGCCGAGGATACACAACCCCAGAAACAGCGTTCCAATGGCCTTGGCGTATTCGGACTTGCTCGCCCGTGCCGACAGCATCAGGCCCTCCCTAGCTCGCCGGGGCCGGCAGGCCCCGGATGACGCCCGGCGACCAGTTCGGCCCAGGTCCCGGGCAACACCTTGCTTTCCCGTGACGGCATCCGCCCCAGGAACTGGCGGATAAAGAGGTCGTCGCAGGCAGCCAAGGCGGGCAGGCTGCCCTCGAACAGCATCCGCCCGTCGCGCAGCACCACCACATGGTCGGCGATGGCGTAGAGGCTGGCCAGATCGTGGGTGACCACGACAATGGTCATGTCAAAGGTGGCCTTGAGCTCCAGCACCAACTGGTCCATGTCCGCGGCCGTGACCGGGTCGAGGCCCGAGGTCGGCTCGTCGCACAACAGCACCGCCGGATCGAGGGCCATGGCCCTGGCCAGCCCGGCCCGCTTGCGCATGCCGCCCGACAGTTCACTGGGAAAATAGTCCATGAAGTCGGCCAGCCCCACCAGGCGCAGCTTGAGGTGCACCACTTCCTCGATGAGCGAATCCGACAGGTCGGTGTGTTCGCGAAGGGGCAGGGCGATGTTCTCCCCCAGGCGCATGGAACCGAGCAGCGCCCCATCCTGGAAGAGTACGCCCATGCGGCGGCGCATGGCCAGCCGCTCGGCCGCGTCCATGGCGGCCATGTCCCGGCCATTCAGGGCGATGCTGCCGGACTGGATGGGCACAAGGCCGATGATGTTGCGCAGCAGCGTCGATTTGCCACAGCCCGAGCCGCCGAGGATCACGCTGATGCGGCCGCCGGGCAGCACCGTGCGCACGCCGGAGAGCACTGTGCGCTCGCCGTAGCCCACACTCACGTCGCGCAAGGCGATTTCCGGCGACTCCAGGCGGCCAGACACGGCAACACTCCTTTTTGACCATGGCAGCGGCAAAACGGGGAACGGCAGTCGCACCTCCGGCGGCCGCACCCCATCGCGCCCGCGACAACACACCCTTACCGGGTACGGCCCAGGCAGCCCAACATCCGGTGTCGGCTGTGCCGTATTTTTCCCAACTCATCGGAACATATAATTGAGGGCCGTAAAAAACAAATCCAAAAGGATCATGAAAAAAATGGATTGCACCACCGCCCGGGTGGTGCGCCGGCCCACGTCGGCCGCGCCTTCCCGGGCCAGCAAGCCCTGCCAGCAGGATATCAGCGTGATGGCGACGCCGAAGCCCGCGCTTTTGACCAGCCCCGACGCGATGTCGCGCAGGGTCAGGAAATGGGCGGTTTGCAGGAAATAGGCCTTGCCCGACAGCCCCAAGGCCAGGGTGGAAAAAATGCCGCCGGCGCTGATGCCCACGCCATCGCACCACAAGGTGAGCAGGGGGGCCATGACGGCCATGGCCACGAACTTCGGCCAGATCAGGAAGCGGACCGGGTCGATGCCCATGACCTCCAAGGCGTCGATTTCCTCGGAGATGCGCATGGTGGCGATCTCGGCGGTAAAGGCCGCCCCGGCCCGGCCGGCCAGGATCAGGCAGGTCAACAGCGGCCCCAGTTCCGTGGCGATGGAAAAGCCGACCAGATTGGCCACATAGCTGAGCGCGCCGACCTTTTCCAGCTGGGTGGCCGATTGCAGGGCCAGGATGATGCCCACGCAGGCGGCGATGACGCTGATGATGCCCAGCGAATCGGCACCGATCCAGGAGAGGTGGGACCACAGGCGCGAACGCTGGTAGGCCTTGGAACGGCGCCAGAAACGGAGGCTGGACCGGATGCAGCCCCAAAGGCGCATGACGAGCCAGACAAACACCCCGGTATCGCTGGCAGCCCCCGGCATCGCGCGGCGTCCTATTCCGGCAACCCGAACATCTCGCCGAGCTGGGTGAGATGGAGCAGTTTGCGCACCTGCGAGCCGATGGTACGGATGCGCACGGTCCGGTTTTTTTCCAGCAACTGCTTGCGCAGTTCCAGCAGCAGCGCCAGGCCGGAGCTATCAATATAGGCCAGGTCGGCCATATCCAGGACGACCTCGCCGGTTGTGCCGCCCAGGAGTTCCCACAGCCGCTCCCGGACCCGCGGCGTCACCGAAAAATCGATTTCGCCCGCAAAGACCACCACACCGGGCACCTCCCCGGCGGTCAAACGCCAGCCGACAGCCTGTTGCCCCTTGGATTCGCTCAAATCCGTCCCAGCCTTTCCGGCGCCCCCGAAGCGCCGCGCTCCACCGTCCTACTTCGGGACCGGGGTACCGGACCCCATCGCCCACCGCTTGTCAGACACCGTCGCCGTCCGCCACGACCAGCCCGGACAGACCGAAATGATCGAGCAACCCCTCCAGTTCGCGGCGCGAACTGAAATGGAACGTGATGCGGCCATGGTCCACCGAACCCGCGGCCTTGGCCATGACCCCGGCCCGCTGCGTCAGCACGCCTTCGAGGTCGGCCAGCAGCTTATCCGGCGCGGCTTTGGTTTTCTCCCGTCGGGTCGTGGCCGAGGGGGTTTTTTCCGAAGCCACCGGCAACACGCCATGGGCCTTGACGTGGTTGGCCGCGTCCTCGGCCTCGCGCACGCTCAAGCCCTGCTCCACGATCCGCCGCCACAAAGCCTCGCGCAGCCCGGCCTCGGCCACGGCCAAAAGCGCCCGGGCATGGCCGGCCGTGAGCTGGCCCCCGGACACATCGGCCTGCATGGCCTCGGGCAATTGCAGCAGGCGCAGGGCATTGGCCACGGCCGGGCGACTCTTGCCCACGGTCCTGGCCAAGACTTCCTGGCTCAGGCCGAAACGCGTGGTCAGCAGGTGAAACCCGGTGGCCTCTTCCATGGGATTGAGATTCTCGCGCTGGAGGTTTTCGACCAGGGCCAGGGCCAGGCCCTGCTCGTCGTCCACATCGCGCACGATGACCGGGATCTCGGTCAACCCGGCCAATTTTGCCGCGCGCCAGCGACGTTCGCCGGCCACGATCTCGTGACTCACCCCGTCCGTGCCGGCCACGGGCCGCACCAGCACCGGCTGCAACAAACCCTGCTCCCGGATCGAATCGGCCAACTCGGCCAAGGCCCCAGGTTCGAACACCCGCCTGGGCTGATCGGGATTGGCCCGGATGACACCCAGCGGCAGGCTGACGGAACTTTCCCGCGATTGCTCTTCACGATAACCGCCGAGCAGGGCATCGAGGCCCCGGCCCAGTCCTTTTTGGGCTTGCGCCATGCAGGCTCTTCCTTCTTCGCAACGTTGGCCGTGGTGCACACCCGGCCGCATTGCCTTCTCTTACCCGTTTACCGCGTCGTTGTCGCGGGCAAAGCAACGGGACCGGGCGACGGATCGGTGACGTTTTTCCTGGTCCCGTTTTCATGGGCGGCCCTGCGACCGTCTCTTGTCGCGTCCCTTGACGCGCCCGGCCCATGCGCTACCATATGCGACGGGCGGTTGCCCAGCACCGCGCCCCTCTCCCAACGACCCGCAACCAGGAGCAATTCGTGCCCCCGATTTCCTCGCATTTCCTGGAACTGTTCGATGCCGCCGGCCAGGCCCGCGGCGTCCACATCAGTGCCGAACTGTGGTCGCGCATCCGGGACAAGGCCTTGCCGATCCTGGAACGCGCCCTGTACGAACTGGACCCGTCCTGTCGGCCCCAACCCGAGGAGAGGCCCGAGCCGGTTGCCGAATGGGAATCCCTGCTCGCCTATTGGGATTTCACCTATCCCCCGGCCTACGATGTGGCCTGTGCCCACTGCGGCGCGTCCACGCCGGACTGGCGCGCCGACGAACCCCGCAGGTTCCGCCTGCGCGGCGCCAACCTGGGAGGACTCGTAACCTTCCAGTGCCAGTCGTGCAAGTCCTTGATCCTCAAAAAACATTTCAAGAAACATCTGACCGTGGAATGCCTTCCCTACGTGGAACGGTGTTCCTGATCCCCGGCCCTTTACGCGATCATTCCCTTTTGAAAAGACCGCTTCTCCAACCCAGGCAACGCCCTTTGTACACAAAAAAAGGCCGCCTCCTTCCGGAAGCGGCCTTTTTGTCGGGGCGCCCTTCAATTCCCGGCCGGCCGGCGTCGGACGACTTCCTGGGCCAGGGACAGATAGGCTTCGGCGCCGCGTGATTTGATATCATGGGTGAGCACGGGCTTGCCGTAACTCGGGGCTTCGGACAGGCGGATGTTGCGGGGAATGAGCGTCTGGAAATAGAGCTTGGGAAAACACTTCCAGACTTCCCGCTTGACGTGGCGATTGAGCTTGTTACGCCCGTCGTACATGGTCAGGACCACGCCCAGCAGGGCCAGGCGGTTGTTGAACCGTTTGCGCACGAGGTCGTAGGTCCGCAGCAACTGGGCGATGCCTTCCAGGGCGTAGTATTCGCACTGCAGCGGCACAAGCATTTCCGTGGCCGCGCACAGGGCGTTGAGGGTCACCAGGCCCAGGGACGGCGGGCAGTCGAGCAGGATGTAGTCGTATGCGTCGACCAGGCCCTGGACGAGCGTGCGCAGATAGTATTCACGGCCGGGCTTGTCCACGAGTTCGATATCCGCGGCCACGAGGTCCGGTCCGGACGGCAGCACCTTGAGGCAGGGCAACTCCGTGCCCAGCACGGCCTGACTGGCCCGCTCGGGTTCGTAGAGCACGGAATAGAGGTTGTCGCGGACTTTTTCCGGATAGATGGACAATCCGCTGCCGGCATTGGCTTGCGGGTCGCAGTCGATGAGCAGGGTTTTTTTTTCCATGACCGCCAGGGAAGCGGCCAGATTCACGGCGGTGGTCGTTTTGCCCACGCCGCCTTTCTGGTTGGCGATGACGATGACCCGGGCCATGTATCGACTCCTTGGCCGCTACCGGCCCTTTTCCCAGTGACCGGGTCCGCGCGCCCCCTGTTTCACGTGAAACAGGCCGACGGGTCTAGTCGCGGAACATCCGGTGGCAAAAGGATTGGGCATCGTCCAAGGATTCGACGAGCATGACACAGTCTTCCACATCGCCCTTTTTGACGGCGTTGAGGAGTTGGCCGGCAAGATGCGAAAAATCCTCAGCTTCGTCCACCCAATCCTCATCGGCAAGCTGATGGAGTTTGCGGGCCAAACGGACGAGTCGATTGACCGACGCCTCGTCAGGCAGACTCGCTTCCGCGACCTGGTTCTGGATATGCGTGAAAACAGTTTCGAGATCACGTTTCGTGGTCTGGAATTCCATCTCCCGAGTCCGTCCTTGAGGCGGTTTGTGAAGTTTTCCCAAGTTCGATTAGAGGACCGACGCCATCCTGTCAACATCATTGCAGGTAATATTCACGGTACCAGTCGATGAAACGGGCGATACCCGTTTCCAAGGGGGTAGCCGGTTGGAAACCCACATCCCGGACAAGATCGTCCACATTGGCCCGGGTGGCCGGTACATCGCCCGGTTGCAGGGGCATCATTTCCATGATGGCTTTCTTGCCCAGGGCCTCCTCGATGCATTCGATGAAGCGCAAAAGGGAAACACTGGTATTATTGCCAATATTATAGAGCCGATACGGTGCGACACTGGTGCTCGGATCGGGCTGGGCCGGGTTCCAATCGGGATTGGGCGCAGCGGTATTGAGGGTAACGCGGACCACACCTTCGACTATGTCATCGATATAGGTGAAGTCACGTTCCATGCGGCCATGATTGAAAACCTGGATGGGTTCGCCCGCCAAAATGGCCTTGGTGAACAGAAACAAGGCCATATCCGGCCGGCCCCAGGGGCCGTAGACCGTGAAAAAGCGCAGCCCGGTACAGGGAAGGCCAAACAAATAACTGTAGGAGTGGGCCATCAACTCGTTGGATTTCTTGGAAGCGGCATAGAGGCTGATGGGATGGTCCACATTGTCGTGGACCGAAAAAGGCATGGACGTGTTGAGCCCGTAGACGGAACTGGAAGAAGCGAAGACGAAATGCTTTACCGCATGTTGCCGGCAATTTTCCAGGATGTTGAAATAGCCCATCACATTGGCGTTCATGTAGTCGTCGGGATGGGTCAAGCTGTGGCGGACGCCGGCCTGGGCGGCCAGGTTGACCACATGCGTAAAGCCGCCCTTGTCGAAAATCGCGTTGATGGCTGCCCGATCGGCCATCTCGGCCTGAATAAAGGAAAAGTGGGCATTCTGGGACAACATGGCAATACGGTCTTTTTTCAAAGCGACGGAATAATACGGGCTCAAATTGTCAAGGCCGGTAACAGAAAAGCCCATGGAAAGAAAACGGCGACACAGATGAAAGCCGATAAAGCCGGCCGCGCCGGTGACAAGGATGTTCATGGTTCCTTTTGCTGACGAAAAAAAACGCGCGCGATCGGCCTTACCGGAAAGATCGCGGGTCAGATTCGCGCATCGCCGTCTTGGAGTGGGCTTGTAGGCTCAGGCTCCGTTGCTGGGGTGGAAGTCCGCATGGGGTCTGCCGCAGCCGGGGGGGACTGCTGGGCAACCCCCTCGACACGGCCCGGAACATGAAAAAAAGAGCGGATAAAATCAAGTGGAATAGGCAAGATTGTGGCGGCCTGACTTTCCGAAGCCATCTCGCGCATGGTCTGTAAGTACCGTAATTGCAGGGCTTCCGGGCGAACGGCGATGATCTCGGCGGCCTGGGCCAGGCGGCGGGAAGCCTGGTATTCGCCTTCGGCGTTGATGATCTTGGCCCGTCGTTCCCGTTCGGCTTCGGCCTGCTTGGCCATGGCGCGTTGCATTTCCTGGGGCAAATCAATGTATTTGAGTTCGACGTTAGCGACCTTGATGCCCCAGGGGCCGGCGTGCAGGTCCAAAATACTTTGAACCTGCTCGTTTACCTTGTCGCGATGCGCAAGAATCTCGTCGAGCTCAACGCCACCACAGACACTGCGTAATGTTGTCTGCGAAATTTGTGAGGTTGCATACATGTAATCCTCGACTTCGAGGATAGCTTTGATCGGTTCAATGACGCGAAAATAGACAACAGCGTTGACCTTGATGCTGACATTATCACGGGTAATGACATCCTGGTTCGGAACATCCATGGCAAATGTCCGCAAGGATACTTTTGTCATGCGGTCAATGACTGGAAAAAGAAGGATCAGGCCAGGGCCTTTGGCGCCGATGACCCGGCCTAGGCGAAAGACCACACCACGCTCGTATTCATTGAGCACGCGCAACGAAGTGACGATGAGAAAGGCCACTATGGCGAGAATGGGAAGCAGGGCCAGCATGGGCACCTCCTTTACGGGCCGCGACAGCCTTCAGGGTTGCGGAAACGGTGCCACCACGAGCACCATATCCTGTATGGACACAATGCGGACGGTATCGCCGGCAACGACGGGCCGGTTGCCGGCAGCGTCCGCATCCAACACAGCATCCCATAATTCGCCGCGAACAAACACCTTGCCTTGCGAGCCTTCCCAATGGCGCACCTGCGCGGCCTGCCCTGGCAAGGCTTCGCGTCCGGTCCGGGGTTTTTGGCGTTGGGCCTTGGCCAGAAGCCAACCAGCCCCGGCCAGGATAAGGCTTACGCCAATAACGGTAGGGCTGACCAGGCCAAGGGAAAGAGGTTCGGCGCCTTGGCCGTCAAAAAGCAGCAGCGACCCGGTAAAAAGGGCGGCCAAGCCGGCGAGGCTGAGCAGGCCATAACTGGTAATGTGGATTTCCAGGAGAAAAAGGCCGGCGCCGAAAAAAAGCAGCAGCAGGCCGGTGGCATTGGTCGGCAGGATGGACAAGGCGTAAAGCGCCGGCAGCAGGCACAGTCCGCCGACGACCCCAGGGAGGACGGCCCCGGGGGTGGTCAGTTCGAAAAAGAGGCCGGCTACGCCGACCAGCAGCAGGATATAAGCTATTTGCGGATCAAGGAGCCAGGACAAGAGTGTATGGCGCAGGCCGGCATCGAAGGGTTCAAAACGCACCTGGGAGCCTTGAAAACGCATGAGGCCATCCGCCGTGGCCAAGCCACGCTTGCCGAGTTGCTGGGCATAATCCTCGGGACTGATGGCCAGGAAATCGACCACGCGCTCCCTGACCGCTTCGGCAGCCGTCAAACTGGCGGCTTCGCTCACCGAGCGTTGATACCAGGCGGCGTTGCGGCCCGTGGCCTCGGCCAGGGAACGAACCAGGCTTTGCAGATCGTTGCGAATCTTGGCGTCGAGTGTTTTCCCCAAATCCCCGCCGCCAAGGCCCACCGGCGAGGCCGAACCGATGGTCGTTTCCGGGGCCATGGCCGCGAATGGGGAAGCGGCAACGAGAAATACGCCCGCCGAAGCGGTATGGGCGCCGGATGGGCCAATCCAGACCGCTACCGGCACAGGGCTTTGGCGGATGGATTTGACCATGCGCCGCATGATGTCCACGCTGCCACCGGGCGTGTCCAAGCGCAGTAAAATGAAAGCGGCGGACATGTCCTGGGCCTTGCGCAGGGCCTGGTCCAGGGCGTCGGCCTGAAGGGGCGTCAAGGCGGTGTCGATGGACAGGCTCAGGACAGGGACCGGACCGACGTTGAGCGCAACAGGTTGTGCCGCGCAGGGAAGAGGCAGAAGGAGGCAACAAAGGACAAAGCTACACGGAACCCAGAATCGATGCCACATGGTCCCAGACCTCCTTGTCGCCTTCAAGCAAGACATTCGGGTCAGGCAGGTAGCGCGTATTTTCCGGAAGCAGCCCTGGTGCCAAAGGCGTCAGGCGGCTTGCGGCGCCATCTCCAAAAACAGCCAACAAACGCGGGCGCAAAAGGCGCAACCCGGACAAAAAAAGGGAAAGGGAAAGGGCGGGATCGGATTCCCGAGGCAAGCAAACCGGCCAAAAAGCCAACAGGTTTTTTCCAGCCAGGCCGCTGTCCGTAAAAAGGCGCCGCCACATAGGCCCACGCCGCGGGTCGGGGTTGCCCGTCAAGTCGTCGCCCAAGGCGGCGTAGGTGAGCACCACGCGGGGCTGGGCTGGGGCCTTGGCAAAAAAAGCCGGCCAGGGAGCCGGCCAGGTAGCGGGGTCATCGGCAACCGTCGTCAAGACGGGCACAGCAGGGGGCACCTGCTCCTGGGCAAAGGAAGGTGGCGCGACGGAAGCAACCGCAGCCAGGTCGGGATCGCAGTAGAAGTACCGAACCCCGGCCAATTGCCAGATGCGCAGCCGTTCCGGCACGTCTAGGATGGAATCGTGAAGTCCCATATCTTCCAGGCCATTTCCGTTTTAGCCAAGGATTCCCAGGTTTCCTGACGGCCCGTTGCGGAAAAAATCATGGCCTCGTTTCGCGGGGAAGCGAAGCCGCTCTCCGGCCGACCAATGGGATTGGCTACGATCACGTCACAGTGTTTGCGCGTCAGTTTGCCTTGGGCATTGGCAGCCAAATCATCCGTTTCCGCGCAAAACCCCACAAGGATCTGCCCTGCGCGCTTGGCCTCGCCCATGGCTTGTAAAATATCACGCGTCGGTAAAAAGACCAGAGGGGATTGGCCGTTTGCCGTTTCCTTTTTGAATTTGCCGCCGCCGGGGTGGGGGAGGGGGCTGAAATCGGCCACGGCCGCAGTCATGACCCCCATGTCACTTTGCGGCCAGACTTCCAGGCAAGCCTCGTACATCTGGGCTGCGCTGGTGACGGAAACGACCGGGATGTCGGCGGGAAACCACCAGGAAACCGGCCCGCTGACAACCGTGACCGCAGCGCCGCGCAGCCAGGCGGCCATGGCAAGGCAGGCGCCCATCAGCCCGGTCGAGGGATTGGACCAGAACCGGGCGGCATCGAAATATTCGCGTGTGGGGCCAAGGCTCACCAGCACGCGTTTGCCAGCCATGTCCTGGGAGGTCAGTGCTTTGAGGATGGCCGTGACAATGGCGTTGTCTTCGGCCAGGCGGCCCTGGCCCGATTCCCCGCAAGCCATTTCGCCGCAATCCGGGGCGATGCCGACGGCGCCGCGCGAGACAAGGGTGTTCCAATTGGCCTGGGTGGCTGCCGCCCGCCACAGCCTGGGATTCATGGCCGGGGCAAGAAGCAGAGGACCCTCGAAGGCCAAAACCTGGCAGGAAAGCAGGTCATCGGCCAAGCCATGAGCCAGTTTCGCCAGGGTATTGGCCGTGGCCGGCACAACGGCATACACGTCGGCGGCCTGGGCCGGGGCCAGATGGGCAAAATGAGCGGCCTCGGGGGCAAACATGTCGTATTGCACCGGATCGGCGCCCAAGGCTTCGAAGGACAGGGGTGTGACAAACCGGGTGGCGGCCTCGGTCAGCGTAATGCCCACACTGGCACCGCTGGCCAGGATGCGCCGCATCAAGGAAAGCGTCTTGAAGGCGGCAATGGAACCGGTGACGCCAAAATGCACACGCCGGCCGTGATAGCCGGTAAAATCGCAATGGGCGTGAGACATGGGAATTCCGTCGTGCCGGTAATCCGGGAGGGGTCAGCCGGAGATACCTTTGTTGCGATACAGGTTGACATGCCACTGATAAATACGCTGGGCAAGATCATCGATGACGTTGTCTTCGATCTTGGACCATTCGACTTTGCCGGATTCCGGTTGGCGTACGCCATTGGCGACAAACTCGAGGCCCAAAATAATATCACCGCTGACGGGATTGGGCTGAATATTGTTGACTTTGCAGACAAGCCAATATTCATGGCGTATTTTAGGGATGATTTCGGAAAAAGTGGTAAAAAGGATAAATCGATGCCCTTTCTGGGGCGCAATGCCTTGTTCTTTCAGCAAGGCCTTTCGAAGCGTGATACGGAGGCCACCTGCGGAAAGATTTTCGATACTTGCATGGGTCGACTTGAAGTGACTGAGGCCTACGGTGGGTTTTGCGATATCAAACCCCCCGCTGGAATCATATTTCCATAAAGCGATATGCGCAAATTGCTGTAAATCCGGCTTCATGCGCAAGCTTTTACGTCGCTGCGCGCCTTGAAGATGCGTCGGAAAAGAAACAGCTATTTGCGGAGGTTTATCAGCAAGATTTTTGACTCGTAAAATAGTGGATTGGAAATTATAAAAAATTTCCCGGTGACGATCATCACGTTCCACGATTTTGAGAAAGCAGGTCAATGGTTGACCGATAAATCGGTCCTTCAGACTGGAAACACCGCTCAATTCCAAGATGATACCATTTGTATTCAAAGCCAGGATGGTACCACTGACGCCAGAAAGATTTGTCAAAGTTTGGTCGAACTGAATATGGATCTTTGATCGTTGTAAAAGGGCCAAATCGAGAATTGCGGCATTTTTTTGCCGTTGTTGTTCTTCTTCACGGGAAGAAATATTTTTTCGGAAAAGATCCAAAACCATAATAGCTTCCAATGGTAGAAAACAAGAACACTTTACTCAAGAAATAGTAATACTCAATATTATTCTACAGAAAATCAACTCGCCCAGGAGAAAATTTCAAAGTTTCAAACACTTCTACAATGGTAAAAACTCTCAAGCCGAAAGCAACCTTCCTTGAAGACTCCTTCATGACAAAAAAGGCATCCAGCCATTTTGAACGAGTCCTCATTTATTGCAAGTGCCGCAGTCGAATCTGAACCGCCAACGGGTTGGGATAATATGCTAATATCTTGTGATAGATGCTTTTTGCTTGCGTCCTGTCCAGCCGGTTTTCCAGCAACATGGCCAGCAAAAAACCAGCCTGGCCTTGGGATGCCGGTGGGGCTGCGGGATCCTCGTAAAGCTCATGCAAAAGAGATTCCGCTTCGGCCAATTGGTTTTGCTGCACAAACAACCGGGCCAAGGATAGTGAACAGTCAAACCGGGGTGGGCCGGAAGGCAGTGTTTGACGGCAGGTGCGCAAAAGACCGAGGGCAGTGCCGGGATGCCCGGCTTGGAGGCTAGCCTGGGAAAATTCCTGAAAAAGGGCAGCCGATAAAGAGGGATCCAAGGGGGGGTCGGCTAAGAGTTGGCTGTACGACCGGGCTGCGGCGTCATACTCATGCATTTGGAGCCGCAACCGAGCAATACGCAGGCGAAACTGGCGCGAAAGTTCCGGGTTGGCTTCAAATTCCAGCAAACCGGTTTCCAGAAGCGTGACTGTTTTCTCCGGGGTATTGCGGACGTATTGATTGATATCCGCGAGCCGTTGCCAGGCCTCGGCTCGGAAAGGCCCCTTGGCATGTGTTTGCAAATAGTGCTGATACAATTCCTCGGCCTGCAAATACGCGCCGTGCAAAAACGCATTGCGCGCCGGTTCGAGGGCCAAAGCTTCGCGTGTGCTCGCATCGTGTTGGCATGCGGCCTGGCACAAAAGCAAAAGCACCAGGCCGCAGGCCATGGCTGCCCGCATCAGGAAGCGTCGGTGGGCGTGCATTGGTTGAGGTCACTGGGATCGACCAGATCGAATCCGGTAACCGTGGCCTCGTCTTCCATACGCACCAGCATGACGCCCTGGGTGGCCCGGCCGACGGAACTGATGCCGGAAACGGAAAGGCGAATGATCTTGTTGGCCGAAGTCAGCAACAACAGTTCGTCGTCCGCGGTGACCATGACCGCGCCGATGACCTGGCCGGTTTTCGGGGTGACGCGCATGTTGATGACGCCAAAGCCGCCCCGGCTGCGCAAGGGGTAATGCTCGATGGAGGTCCGTTTGCCGTAGCCGTTGGCCGAGATGGTCAGTACTTCATCGCGGCCCTTGCCGGACATGATGACGCCGGCCGCCACACGGTCGGCGCCCTTGAGCGCGATACCCTTGACGCCGGCCGCCGCCCGACCCGTGGGGCGTATGGCGGCAATGCGGAAACGGTTGGACAGACCGTGCTGGGTGGCCAACAGGACTTCGGCGTTTTCATCGATCTCCTTGACCGTCAAAAGCTCGTCGCCCTCTTTCAAGGTCACGGCAATGATGCCCGTGCTGCGGCAGTTCTTGTAGAGGTCGGTGCAGGAGCGCTTGACCATGCCGCGCTTGGTGACAAACAGGAAGTAGCGCTCGAAAGAGAACTCGCGAATGGCCAGGGCCGTGGCCACGAACTCTTCCTTGTCCATGGGCAGCAGGTTGGCGATATGCGCCCCCTTGGCCGTGCGCTGGCCTTCGGGGATCTGGTGCACGGGCAGCATGAACATGCGGCCGAGGTTGGTAAATAATAGCAACTGCTGGTGGTTGGTGGTGGCGCAAAAGGACTGGACAAAGTCGTCGCCCGAGGTGGAAACTCCGGCCACGCCCTTGCCGCCGCGTTTTTGCTGCTGGTAGTTGTCGATCTTCGTGCGCTTGATGTAGCCGCGACGGGAAAGGGTAATGACCACATCCTCGTCGGGGATGAGGTCCAGGATGTTGATGCCTTCCAGGTCTTCGAGGATCTCGGTCTTGCGCGGCGTGGCGTAGCGGTCCTTGAGTTCCTTGATTTCGTCGCGGATGACGCCCCGGAGCACTTCCTCGTTTTCGAGGATCGAGCGCAGGTACTCGATGAGCTTGATGAGTTCGTTGTACTCGTCGATGAGCTTTTGGCGCTCCAGGTTGGTCAGCCGTTGCAGGCGCATGTCCAAAATGGCCTGGGCCTGGCGCTCGGACAGTTCGAAGCGTTCCATCAAGCGTTCCCGGGCTTCTTGCACGGTCTTGGAAGCGCGGATGATGGAGACGACCTCGTCGATGTTGTCCAGGGCAATGCGCAGGCCTTCGAGGATGTGGGCACGCTCCTCGGACTTGCGCAGGTCGAAGGCCGTGCGGCGCAGGATGACTTCCCGGCGGTGGGACAGGAAGTGCTCCAGGACCTGCTTCAAATTGAGCAGGGCCGGCCGGTTGTCGGCCACCACCAGCATGTTGATGCCAAACGACGTTTCCAGCGGCGTATACTTGTACAGGGCATTGACGACGATGTCCGGGATGATGCCCTTTTTAAGGTCGAGGACAATACGGATGCCCCGGCGGTCGGATTCGTCGCGCAGGTCGGACACACCCTCGATACGGTGATCGTTTATAAGCGCGGCGATCTTTTCCACCAGCGAGGACTTGTTGAGCGCATACGGTATCTCGCGGATGACAATGGCCTGCAGGTCCTTCTTGCGCTCTTCGATCTCGACCTTGCCCCGGATTTTGATGCTGCCCCGACCGGTGGTGTAGGCCTCGACGAGGCCCTTGCCGCCGTAGATGGCCGCGCCGGTGGGGAAATCCGGCCCCTTGACCAGACCGGTCAGTTCGCGGACGTCGCAGTGTGGGTTGTCGAGCTGATGGAGCAGGCCGTCGCACAGTTCGCCCAGGTTGTGTGGCGGGATGTTGGTGGCCATGCCCACGGCGATGCCCGAGGAGCCGTTTAGCAGCAGGTTGGGCACCTTGGTCGGCAGGACCTGCGGCTCATTGAGCGAATTGTCGTAGTTGGGCCGGTAGTCGACGGTTTCCTTATCGATGTCGGCCAGGAATTCGCCGGCCAGGCGGGACATGCGCACTTCGGTGTACCGCATGGCCGCCGCGGCATCGCCGTCGATGGAGCCGAAGTTGCCCTGGCCGTCCACGATGGGGTCGCGCATGGAGAAATCCTGGGCCATGCGCACCAAGGCATCGTATACGGACTGGTCGCCGTGGGGGTGGTATTTACCGATGACATCACCGACGACGCGGGCGGATTTCTTGTAGGGCCGGTTGTAGGAGTTGGACAACTCGTGCATGGCGAAAAGGATGCGCCGATGCACGGGTTTGAGCCCGTCGCGCACGTCCGGGATGGCCCGGCCGATGATGACGCTCAAGGAGTATTCCAGGTAGGACTTCTTGAGCTCTTCCTCGATGTTGATCACATTGCTCACGGTTCGCTCCATGGATATGCGCGCTGCGCCGCTATGCTATGCGCTGATGCGCTGATGCCTCCGGCGGCCAAGGGCTTTGCCCCTGGACCCCACCGGGGGGGATCATCCCCACCGGACCCCCTGGAAAGGGGGCGAAGTGGGCGATGCAACCTGACTTGGTTCGCGTACCATCACCCCATTGAAAGTCTTGAGAAGGGGGTTTGGGGGAAACCTTTCTCCAGAAAGGTTTCCCCCAAATCTTCCTCTTCTAAATATCCAACTCGCGCACGGACAAGGCGTTGCGTTCGATGAACGTGCGGCGGCCTTCGACCTTTTCGCCCATGAGCTGGTCGAAGATGTCGTTGGCTTCGCCGGCATCCTCGATGGTCACCTTGAGGAAGCTGCGTTTTTCCGGGTTCATGGTGGTTTCCCAGAGCTGTTCCGGGTTCATCTCACCCAAGCCCTTGTAACGCTGGATATTGATCCCCTTCAAGGCATCGTCCATCACCGCCTTGTATAAATCGAAGAAGCCGGTCACTTCGCGGCCTTCCTCCTTGCGCACGATGCGCAAGGGGAGTTCCGGGCAGTCGGCCAGGAGTTGCCCGTACGTCTCGTGGGCCCGGCGGTAGATCTTGGAACTGAAAAACTCCACGGCGATGCGGTGCCTGGCCTGGGAGGGGCTGATGAACACGGCGTAGAGGCGCTTTTCCTCGTCCATCTCCTCGGTTTCGATCTCCACGGCAAAGCCCTTTTCCGCCATGTAGGCCGAAATCCCGTCAGGCAGGGCCTCGCCAGCGAAATCCGAGGGCGTGAGGCGGACATAGCCGAGCAAGGCGGTCAGCAGGTCGTCGGGCAGGCCGTAGCTAGCCGCTTCGTGGACGCGGGCCTCGAGGAAGCGGATGCGATCGAGGAGATCGGTCAACACCTGGCCGGCAAAGGCTTTTTCGCCGGAAAATACCGTCACGTCCTGGCCTATGCGGCCCATGAGGAACGAGGAAAGTTCCTCGTCGTCCTTGATGAAGCGCTCGAAATCGCCCTTGAAGACACGGTACAGGGGCGGCTGGGCAATGTAGACGTAGCCGTTTTCAATGAGCTTTTCGTAGCGGCGGAAAAAGAAGGTCAAAAGCAGGGTGCGGATGTGCGCCCCGTCCACGTCGGCGTCGGTCATGATGACGATCTTGTGGTAGCGCAAGCGGGCGTAGTTTTCCGCTTCCTTCTCTTCGCTTTCGTCATCGCCCATGGTCGGCGTGGGTCCCATGGCCGTGATGAGGTTGCGTATCTCCTTGTTGCCAAGCATCTTGTCGGTGCGGGTGCGCTCCACGTTGAGGATCTTGCCGCGAAGGGGCAGGATGGCCTGGAAGCGCGGGTCGCGCCCCTGCTTGGCCGAGCCGCCGGCCGAGTCGCCCTCGACGATGAACAGTTCCGATTCCTCGGGGTTCTTGCTCTGGCAGTCGGCCAGCTTGCCGGGCAGCGAATGGTCGGACAGCGCCCCCTTGCGCCGCACCAGTTCCTTGGCCTTGCGGGCCGCTTCGCGGGCCCGGGCCGCATCCACGGCCTTTTCGACAATGGCTTTGGCGTCCTTGGGGTTTTCCTCGAAGTGGACGTTGATGGCTTCGAAGACGACCTTGGCCACGATGCCGGCCACTTCGGAGTTGCCGAGCTTGGTCTTGGTCTGGCCTTCGAACTGGGGGCCGGGAAGCTTGACGGAAATGACGGCGGTAAGCCCTTCGCGCACGTCGTCGCCGGTGAGTTTCTGTTTGAACTTCTTGGGGATGTCGGCTTTTTCGATATAGGCGTTGATCGCCCGGGTCAGCGCCGTCTTGAAACCGGCCAGGTGGGTGCCGCCTTCGCGGGTGCGGATGTTGTTGGCGAAGGTGAGGACTTCTTCCTTGTAATTGGCATTGTATTGCAGGGCGAAGTCCGTAACCACGCCGTCGATTTCGCCCAGGCCCTCGATGATGTCGTGGATGGTCTGTTCGCCGGCATTGAGGTCGGCCACGAAGCGCTTGAGCCCGCCGTCGAAGCGGTAGGTCACGCGTTCGCTGGTGCGTTCGTCGCGGAAGTCGATTTCGAGGCCTCGGTTGAGATAGGCCAGTTCCTCGAAACGCTTGGCCAGGGTCTCGTGGGAGAACTGGTTGGTCTCGAAGATTTCCTCGTCGGGCTTGAAGCGGATGGTGGTGCCGGTGGATTCGGCCTCGCCGATGACGGTGACGGGCGTGACCGGCACGCCGCGCTCGTAGCGCTGGTGGTGCTTCTTGCCGTCGCGGCGCACCGTGACTTCGAGGTATTCCGACAGGGCGTTGACCACGGAGACGCCCACGCCGTGCAGGCCGCCGGACACCTTGTAGGTGTCGTTGTCGAACTTGCCGCCGGCGTGCAGCACGGTCATGACGACCTCGACGGCCGGCCGGCCCTCCTTGGGGTGCATGTCCACGGGGATGCCGCGGCCGTTGTCGGTCACGGTCACGGAGTTGTCCAGGTGGATGGCCACGCCGATGCGGTCGCAGTAGCCGGCCATGGACTCGTCGATGGAGTTGTCCACGACCTCGTAGACCAAATGATGCAGGCCCCGGCCGTCGGTGGAACCGATGTACATGGCCGGGCGTTTGCGCACGGCCGAGAGGCCTTCCAGGACGGTGATGGAACTGGCGTCGTAGGCCTGGGGCGTCTTCTCCTGACTCATGCGATGTCTTCCTCGCTATAGTACGTCTCTTCCACGATTTTCATGGGCATGATGATGACCAGGCTGTCGGCGTCTTCTTCCCCGGTAATGCCGCAGGGCCCCTCGGCCCCGGTCAGGGTCAGGGTCACCTTGGCCGAACCGAAATGGCCGAGGATATCGATGATGTCCTTGGTGGGGAAGGCCACCTTGTCCAGGCTCCCGGCGAAGGCGCACTCCAGGGTTTCGCTGGCTTCGCCGGCTTCCTGGCCCTGGCTGCGCAGGGACAGCTCGGATGGGCCTTCGAACAGGAAATAGGCGCAACGGTTGTTGTCGGTGTTGAAAATGGCCACGCGCTCCAGGGCGTCCACCAGTTCCAGGCGGTCGATGGTCAGAGTCGAAACGTCGTCGGTTTTGAGCTTGGAAACGAAGGTGTTGTAGTCCGGGTACTGGTAGTAGCTCAAGGGCAGGCTGAAGGTCTCGATCTTGGGGGTGGCTGTTTCGTCGGCCGGGTCTTTTTGCTGGGAGCGGAAAAACAGCCGCTTCTGGCTGATGGCCAGTTCGATCTCGTCGGCCGTGAGCCAGCGTTTGAGTTCGGCCACGTATTTTTTCTGGATGAGGATGCCTTCGGCCGGCAGCAGGGCGTGGATGTCGTCGTTTAAAAAGCCGACCAGGGAAAACTGGTGGCCGTTTAGGCCGCAGACTTCGACCCGGGCCTCGCCGGCCGGGCGCAGGTACATGCAGGCCATGGCCTCCATGGTATCCTCGTCGGAAATGCAATAGGCCACCCGGTCGAGCAGCTCCTGGAGGAAGTCGCCGGACCAGGTCACGGCTGCCTCGTCCGGGAAGGGGGCGAAGCTCTGGAACCAGTTGCGGTCGGACACGGGCAGCTTGTAGCGCCGGGATCCCTGCTTGATGAGCAGGTTGCCCGAGGCGGCATCGAGGGTCAGGCCGATCTCGCCCGGCGGGAGCTTGCGCACGAGTTCGAAGAAGTTCTTGCCCTGTACGCCGCACAGGCCTTCCTCGGTCACCTTGGCCGCGTACTGGCCGGTGAATTCCAGGCTCGAGTCCGTGGACAGGATGCGCAGGACGCCCTGGGCGGCTTCGAGCCAGATGGTGCGCAGGAAGGCGGCACCGGTCTTGGCCGGGATGATGGCCGAGGATTTTTGCAGGCCGTCGATGATGTCGTTTCGAAAGACCTTCAGTTGCATGGGCGTCTCCTTAACCAGCGCTGCCGCGCGGCGTTGTTGCGTAGGATGCCGGGCGTAAAGCCTCCGGCGGCCAAAGGGCTCGCGCCTTCTGGGCTCCCGAACCGGGAAATCGGGCGGGGGAAGATTCTTCTCTTATAAAAAATGGAACTCTTTTTGTGGGATCAATAGAGGGGGCCCCGTATGTCACTTTTTCGGTTAACATAGTGTTATCGTACATGAAAAAAGGAAACTTCCCGGGAACGGGCAAGGCGCGAAGGGATGGCGCGTCTTGCCTTGGCCTCAAGCCGGGCCGCCTTGGCGGCATTTTTTCGCCAACTGCCGGAAAAGAAGTTTCG
Source organism: Solidesulfovibrio sp. DCME (assembly GCF_049995385.1). Classification (NCBI taxonomy): domain Bacteria; kingdom Pseudomonadati; phylum Thermodesulfobacteriota; class Desulfovibrionia; order Desulfovibrionales; family Desulfovibrionaceae; genus Solidesulfovibrio; species Solidesulfovibrio sp. DCME. Next base: position 1,276 of record NZ_CP188261.1, on the reverse strand, counting down.
TTTCTCGGTTATCATCCTGCAATTTTTGAAATTTTCGGATCGAATACAGCACCGTGCTGTGGTCCTTGCCGCCAAAGACCTTGCCCAGGGCCGGGTAAGACATGCCAAGCAGCGTGCGGCACAGGGCCATGGCCGCCTGGCGGGCGAAGACCAGTTCCTTGCGCCGGGAGGTGCCGGTGATATCGGCCACGGGCAGCCCGAAATGCTCGGCGCACACGGCCAGCACGCGCTCGGGCGACAGTTCCGGCATGGCCTGGTCCTCGGTGAGGCGGATATGGCGGGCGAATTCCGCCTCGGTCAGGTCCCGGCCGGTGTGGCGGCAGTAGGCCTCGATGCGCAGCAGCACGCCCTCGAGCTGGCGGAAGCCCTCGAAGCGGCTGGCAAGGGTGGCAACCTGGTCCCGGGACAGGCCCAGGCGCTTGTCCCGGCTGGCCTGCTCCACACAGGCCAGGCGCACGTCCAGGTCCGGGGACTTCAAATGAACCATGAGCCCCCACTCCAGGCGGGACTTGAGCGACGCCCCGAAAAAGCCGCAGGCCGCCACCCGCTCGCGGCTGGTAAAAACCATCTGCTTGCCGGCGTCGTGGAAGGCATTGAACAAAAAGACCAGCTCCTGTTCCAGTTCCGGCGTGCGCCGCAGGTCCGTCAGTTCGTCGACGAACAGCCAATCGCTGCCGGCGATGGCGCTGCGGGTTTCGTGGCGGTTTTGGCCGGCGTCGGCGAAGCGGTTCTGGATGTCGGCGATGGAGCCGAAAAAGACGGCGTTGCCGGATTTGGCCCGCGAGGCGGCATTGGCCATGGCCCGCAGCAAATGGGTCTTGCCCGAGCCCGGCGGCCCGCAAATAAGGAACGGGTTGTAGCGGACCTCGGCGCCCTGGGCCACTTCCCGGGCCAGGGCCAGGGGGAAGTGGTTCTTTTCGTTGGCCAGGAAGGTGTCGAAGGTGAAGCGGTGGCCAAAGGGGAATTCCCGGGCGGCGACCAGGCCGGGCAGGGGATGGCTCGCCTGGCCGTTGCCGCCGGGGGTTTCGTAGCGCACGGCGAAGGAAGGCCCGAAAAAGCGGCGGACCTCTTTTTCGAACAGGTCCTTGGCCGAGGCTTCGAACCAGGCGGCGAAATAGGCGTGGGGGAAACGCACGTAACAGGACTGGTCCGACGGGCTGACCGAAAGGTCGAGCGGATCGAACCAGCGGCGCAGATCCTGCTCGGGGCAGGTCCGCGACAAATGCTGGCGGAAATCGTTTTCGAGCACGCCGCCGCCGGATGCGGTCATGGGCAT